>OZ245780.1:0-5695000 GCA_965227905.1 Methyloligellaceae bacterium | reverse complement strand
GACACGGTGGTGCAGAAACGCGGTGGCCGGGAATATATCCGGATCAAGCCTTATGGGCGCATCGTCGCAACCCTTGGTACGGCTCAGGCGGCTGGCAAGGATAGTGAAATTCCGGCATTCAATCCCTTCAAGCTCTATGCTGATCTGGCGCCGATTTCGGAGTCTGCTGGCGGCAAGAAAGATGCCGGCAGGGGCGTGACAGTTGAAGTCATCGAGTTGGCCGAAGGTCATCTGCCCGACGATGACGGACTTGAGCTCATGTCTTCGGACATCGTTCGGCTCGTATCGGCCAGCACCGAGACTTATGTGCCTCAGCCTTTTGCCATGCGGGACACGATTACGGCCGATCCCGGAAATCCCCTGATCCATAAAGCGGCCTATCATCCCGACGATCTCAAATCTCCTGACTTGATCGAGCGCGCGGTTCCGCGGCGCACGACGATCGTCGAGAAAAGCCCGGTCGAAGCTTCGGAAGAAGTTCTTGAAGGCGCTAAAGTCGAGGCCATCAAGGTTCGTCGCGGCGATACGCTGATGGGTATTCTGGCCAAGGCTGGCGCAGAGCGCTGGCAAGCCAAGCAGATAGGCGACGCCATGGCGCCGGTCTTCCCGGTCAAGCGGTTGCGGTCAGGCCAGGAAGTTCGCTTTGCACTGGCACCGGCTCCAAGCGATGTCGAGAAAATGGAACCGGTTAAGATCAGTATCTTTTCGGGGACCAAGCACCACGTCACCGTTATTCGCAACGAAGCCGGCGATTACTCAGCTAGCAATGATCCTGTCGATCTTGGTGGTGCAGTCGCAGCGCTTCGACCCAAGAAATATCCACAGCGCGCGACGCTGTACACGAGTATGTACAAAGCGGCTCTGGCTCAGAATATCCCAACGGATATGATCACCAAGCTGCTGAAGATCCACGCTTACGATTCCGATTACAAGCAACGTGTGCGCAGCGGTGACTCCTTCGAGGTGTTCTTCGATATGCGCGATGAGAGCAATGCGGATACCGCTGCTCCCGGTGAGTTGCTTTACACATCATTGACTGTCGATGGCGAAACACGTCGCTTCTATCGTTTCCGGACGCCGGAAGGCATCGTCGATTATTATGATCCGCAGGGGAACAGCGCCAAGAAGTTCCTGATGCGCAAGCCGGTTAAAGGGGCGCGGTTCACATCCGGCTTTGGAATGCGCAAGCACCCGCTTCTGCGCTATCGCAAGATGCACACGGGCGTCGATTTTGCAGCCCCGCGCGGTACTCCGATCTTGGCCGCCGGCAACGGCACTGTAGAGGCAGCCGGGCGCAAAGGCGGAAACGGCAATTATGTCCGCATTCGCCATGCCAACGGTTACAAGACGGCATACAGCCATTTGCATCGGTTTGCTCGCGGAATGCGACCTGGGGTCAAGGTGAAACAGGGGCAGGTGATCGGCTATATCGGCTCGACTGGCCTGTCGACCGGACCGCATCTCCACTACGAAGTTCTCGTGAACAAACGTTTCGTCAATCCGATGAAGATTCACGTGCCCCGAGGCCAAAAGCTGACAGGACGCGTTTTGGCGACGTTCCAGAAGGAGCGGCTTCGGATCGATGGTCTGAAACAGCGTTCGCCTGTTACGACCCGATATGCATCTTTGGACAATTAAGCGCGGTAAACGCTAGAACAATAATAACGAGGGAACTTTGGTCATGGCGCGTTCTGCGGAACGCGCCATTTTTTTGTCTGCTGTCTCGATATAGCGTAGGCGACGCGGTCATGCGCCGCCTACTGCATTTGGATATCGCGACTTAGGCGGCTTTTTCGACTGCCGTTCTATCGATTGCGAGGCCGTCCGGGCCGGATGTGATCGTAACCGTATCTCCATCCTTGATCTCACCAGCGATAATCTTCTCGGCCAGCGGATCCTGAAGGGATTTTTGGATGACACGCTTGAGAGGCCGTGCGCCATAAGCTGGATCGTACCCCTTATTGGCAAGCCAAATGCGGGCGCGTTCATCCAGATCCAGCGTGATCTTGCGATCGGCCAGAAGGGCATCCAGATGCCCGACCTGGATATCGACGATGGTGGCCATATGATCGCGTTTGAGGCGATGGAACAACATGATCTCATCGATACGATTGAGAAACTCAGGCCGGAAACTAGCGCGCACAACGTCCATAACCTGGTCGCGCACGCCTTCGCTGTCTTCGCCTTCCGCCTGGCTGACGAGATACTCGGCGCCAAGATTGGAAGTCATGACGATCAGCGTGTTTCTGAAGTCGACCGTTCGTCCTTGTCCGTCGGTCAGACGGCCATCGTCCAAGACCTGAAGCAAGACATTGAAGACGTCGGCGTGCGCCTTCTCGATCTCGTCGAACAGTATGACCTGATAGGGACGCCTCCGAACGGCTTCCGTAAGCGATCCACCTTCTTCGTAACCAACATATCCGGGGGGCGCTCCGATCAGTCTGGCGACGGAGTGCTTCTCCATATATTCGGACATGTCGATCCGCACCAGCGCATGCTCGTCGTCGAACAGAAACGACGCAAGAGCCTTCGTCAATTCGGTCTTGCCGACACCGGTCGGCCCAAGGAACATGAACGAGCCCATGGGGCGGTTCGGATCCTGTAGTCCGGCGCGTGCCCTGCGGACAGCCGTCGATACAGCGGTCAGTGCTTCGTCCTGGCCAACGACACGGCGCCGAAGCGCATCTTCCATGCGCAGCAGCTTGTCGCGTTCGCCTTCCAGCATGCGGTCGACCGGGATTCCGGTCCATCGTGCAACAACCTGGGCGACATGGTCCGCGCCAACAGCCTCTTCGACCATGCTGGCTGCAGCATTGTCATCGGCGCTTTCCGTGGTCTCCAGCTTGCGTTCGAGATCCGGAATAATACCGTAGGACAGCTCGCCCGCACGCCCGAGGTCGCCGGCGCGTTGTGCTTGTTCCAGTTCGTGTCTCGCGGATTCCAACTCTTCCTTGATCTTCTGCGCAGAAGAAAGCTTACCCTTTTCCTCTTCCCAGCGCTGAGTCAGAGCCTGCGACTTCTCTTCGAGGTCGGCGAGCTCTTTCTCCAGACTTACCAGTCTTTCCTTTGAGGCGTCGTCGTCTTCCTTCTTCAGGGCTTCACGCTCGATCTTGAGCTGAATGATACGCCGGTCCAACTCGTCGAGTTCCTCCGGTTTGGAGTCCACCTGCATGCGCAGGCGGCTCGCGGCCTCGTCGACGAGGTCGATTGCTTTGTCGGGCAGGAAGCGATCCGTGATGTAGCGGTTCGATAGGGTCGCTGCCGTCACCAGGGCGGTATCGGTTATGCGGACGCCATGGTGAAGTTCATACTTCTCCTTGAGGCCGCGCAAAATCGATACCGTGTCTTCAACCGTCGGCTCGGTGACGAAGACGGGCTGAAAACGCCGTGCGAGTGCGGCGTCCTTCTCCACATGCTTGCGGTACTCGTCGAGGGTGGTGGCTCCCACGCAGTGTAATTCGCCGCGCGCGAGTGCCGGCTTCAGAAGGTTCGAGGCGTCCATCGAGCCTTCGGCTGCGCCGGCGCCGACGATGGTGTGCATCTCGTCGATAAAGAGCACGATGCTGCCTTCAGCGGCCTCGATCTCCGAAAGGACGGATTTCAGACGTTCTTCGAATTCACCCCGATATTTCGCGCCTGCAATCAGGGCGCCCATGTCCAGGGCAAGCAGACTTTTGTCTTTGAGGCTCTCGGGGACGTCGCCGTTGACGATCCGCAACGCCAGGCCTTCGGCAATGGCCGTCTTACCGACACCAGGCTCGCCAATCAGAACCGGGTTGTTCTTGGTGCGCCGCGAGAGGACCTGGATCGTGCGCCGGATTTCTTCGTCCCGGCCGATCACGGGGTCCAGTTTGCCGTCGCGGGCCGCTTCCGTCAGATCGCGAGCGTAGCGTTTCAGCGCATCATAGCCCTCTTCAGCCGATGCACTGTCGGCCGTCCGACCCTTGCGGATCTCTTCAATCGCGCCGTTAAGCTTGGCAGGCGTTACGCCGGCCTCGGACAGAATCTTTCCGGCGTCGTCATTGGCGTCCATTGCAAGTGCCAGCAACAGACGTTCCACGGTAACGAAATTGTCGCCTGCTTTCTTCGCCAACTCCTCCGCCGTCGAGAAGATTCGAGCCGTTCCTGGCGCCATATAGAGCTGTCCGGCACCGCCACCCGAGACTTTGGGGAGCTTCGACAATGCCTCTTCGGTTGCCTGCAAAGCCTGATCCGCGCGTGCGTCAGATTTTCTGATCAGGCCCGCGGCCAGCCCCTCCGTGTCGTCCAGAAGGACTTTCAGCAGGTGAATCGGCGCAAATTGCTGATGCCCTTCGCGCAAGGCAAGCCCTTGGGCAGATTGCACGAATCCCTTCGCGCGATCGGTGTAATTTTCGAAATTCATGTCACAATCCTCTCCGGCGTATGGCATCGCCCGCTTGAAGCAGCTCGAGAACCACACCCTTTTTCGTCCGCCGAAACGTTGATCCCCTTCGGCGCTTATCACTCCCGGCAAGTCCGGGAAAATCCAGAACCCAATGCGGCATTCCACACTTAGATATAGTGTTGCGGCAGCGCAGCAAAAAGAGCACTGTGCGTCATATTTCGACGCACCTTCTTTTCAAGTGGAATTGCTGAATTGCATAAGACCCTTCTCGACGGGCCGGTCCACGGGCTCTTTCGCTATCCCGTTAAAGGGTTGAGTGCCGAGCGGCTTCAAACCGTTAACCTAAAGGCAGGTGAAACTCTCCCGTTGGACCGTGCCTGGGCGATCGAGGCAGGCAGACGACGGTTCGATTCGAAAGCGCCGCAGCATCTGGCCAAGGTCGCGTTCCTGATGTTGATGCGGCACCCAATCCTGGCAAGTCTTCAGACAAGCTTCGATGAGGCGACGAATGAGCTTGTTATCCGTCGGAAGGGTCGCGAGCTCGGTCGTGGCGCGCTATCGACATCGGAAGGCCGCCAACAGATCGAAGCCTGTTTCAGTACGTTTCTTGGATTGGATGGTACGGACACGCTTCGGGTTGTGCATGCAGAGGGGCACAGTTTCTCAGACGTCCCGATCAAATGCGTGCACATTCTCAATCTGGCTTCGGTCCGTGCACTGGAGCGGGAAATCGGCCGCCCGGTCGACGCCGCCCGGTTTCGAGCCAATATCGTAGTGGATCTACCGTTGCCCTGGGTCGAGTTCTCCTGGGTCGGTCAGGAAATCCGGCTTGGCGGTGTCGACTTGGACGTTCTCGATCAAACAGAACGATGCGCGGCAACGAATGCAGCCCCAGGCAGCGGAGAGCGGGATATGGATATCCCGGCAACGCTCGAAAGAGCCTTTGGCCACATGGAAATGGGAATCTACGCGAAAATTACGCGCGGCGGGCCGGTCAGTACCAACGATCGATTGTCAGGTCCTGCACCCTAGCGCCGATCATTGGCCCCAGCTCATGAATGTACCATTAGGTCGTCGGCGACAGCTCTAAGCGACAGGGCCATCCGAAGGGCCGTCATCGGCTTTCGCACTGGTCTCCGGAGCAACTTCGCTTGCGGCACCATTACTGTTGGCCGGTGTCTTGGCTGGTTCGGCGCCGTTGCTCTTTCTTCTGCCTCTGGCAGGAGCAGCAGCTTTCTCCGGTTCACCCGCCTCTTGCGGGGCAGCGTTCTTGTTCGCTGCTTTGGAACCGCTGTCTGTCGTTGCTTCTTCCCCGGCTTTCGCGGTGTCGTCCGACGTTTGCTCAGGGCGGCGCCGCCCACGTTGATTGCCGGATCCGTTTGCAGCATCACCTGACGGTTGGTTTGTCGTGGCGTATTGCGCCTGCGCCGCCTGAATGATGCGATTATAGTGCTCTGCGTGCTGATAGAAGTTTTCAGCAGTAACCACATCCCCCGACGCCATGGCATCGCGTGCCAGTGTCGTATATTTTTCGGCGATGTGAGCGGCAGTGCCGCGGATCTTCACGTCAGGTCCGTTTGACTCGTAGTTGCGCGACAGCGGGTTTTGAACCTTACGTCCACGACCACGCCCTCTCCGGCTTTGTTGTCCTTGCCTCATGGCATTCCGTATATTGATTATCGTTGGTTTAAAAATGTCCGACGGTTCAGGCCCGCCCGCACAATTGCAAAGCAGTCAGCCTCACCGGCATGTCACTTTCGTTGACCCGTTGCCCCCGGTGTCTCTCAAATCCGAATCATGCGCCAGTACGGCACGCTCCTGCCCTGGCAGAAGTCCTTCATGACTATCTAACGGCGTCTTCTTAGAGGCGATATTTCCCCAGCCCTAAAAGAAGCGCTTAGTGAGCCTCGTCTCAAGTGAGCCGTGGCGCGAGTTGATTCCCTCACCCCAATGTGGTGCGCCGTCCGTAATCCTGGCGCAATGGTCTCTCGCATTCAGTCATCAATGGCGGCCTCTGGCCATCGGATCAAGCGAGTGATGTCTGGGTTGCCTTAAATCGAACCTAGCCCGAACGATTCGAATTTCCAACCCCTTTTTGCGGCTGTCCCGTGAGTGTCAAGCATCGGACAATCCCAGCGAGGTCCAGGTGCCGCCGCGGTTCTTCCATGGTTGTAACCAGCGCCGCATCGGCCAGCAATCCTGCCACATGCCCGTCTTGTCCCTTTCCGACTTCCAGCGCGATCAGGCCACCGGGGTTCAAATGCTGGGCGAGACCGGCCGCAATTCGGCGATAGCATTCCAAACCATCGGGCCCCCCATCGAGTGCTGCTATGGGATCGAACATGGTGACCTCGGGCGCCAAGCTTGGAATGTCTCCGCGCGGGATATACGGGGGATTTGAGACGATAATGTCAAAGGTCCCACGCAAACCGTCGAACCAGGACGTCGCGACGAAACCAGCTCGGTTGTACAGGCCGAGTCGAATGGCATTCTTTTGCGCTGTTGCCAGCGCCTCGTGGGAGACGTCCGTACCAATGCCACTGGCGCCGTCGATTTCGCTCAGCAAGGTGAGAAGCAAGGCACCAGTACCGGTGCCCAGATCCAGTATTCCAAGCGTTTCTCCGGTCCTTCTCCAAGTTGGTAAGGCCTCCAGAACGGCTTGGACGAGTGTTTCACTGTCGGCGCGCGGATCTAGCGTTTCGGGCGACAAGAGAAAGTCGTGACCCCAAAACTCTCTCGAGCCGAGTATGCGGGAGACCGGCTCGCGTTCGATCCGCCGTGCGAGGAAGGTGCCGAAACGATTGCTCTCTTCTCTACTCAGGCTTCTGCCGGGATCTGCAATGAACTGCGCATGACTGATGCCTGTGGCGGCGGAGATCAGAACACGAGCGTCGAGCTCCGGCGATGCCACGCCCACGCCCTTGAGAGTGCCAACAGCGTCTCGGTAAACAGATTGGATTGTATTGCGATCTTTTGCGTCAGGCAGCCGATTGGGCATCGATCTGGGCCAACTGGCTCGCTTGGGATTCGGTCGTCAACGCATCAATCAACTCGTCGAGAGCACCGCCTTCCAGGATTTCTCCTAGTTTGTGAAGCGTGAGCGAAATCCGGTGATCGGTGACTCGGCCTTGCGGAAAGTTATATGTGCGAATGCGTTCCGATCTGTCGCCGGAGCCGACCTGACCGCGTCTGTCCTGAGCCCGTTCTTCATGTTGCTTGTCCCGCTCCATCTCGTAAAGCCGCGAGCGGAGGACTGTCATGGCCTTGGCGCGGTTCTTGTGCTGTGACTTCTCGTCCTGTTGGGATACGACCAGCCCGGTCGGAAGATGGGTAATGCGGACGGCACTGTCGGTCGTGTTAACCGACTGACCTCCCGGGCCACTCGCACGAAAGACGTCGACGCGAAGATCCTTCTCTTCGATCTGAACATCGACCTCTTCGGCTTCGGGAAGAACGGCGACGGTTGCCGCGGAGGTATGAATACGGCCACCGGATTCTGTTTCGGGCACGCGCTGCACCCGGTGCACGCCAGACTCGAACTTCATGCGTGCGAAACACCCTTTGCCCTGGATGCTGGCGATGATTTCCTTATAGCCGCCAACCGCAGCCTCGCTTGCATCCATGATTTCAACACGCCATCCCTTGAGATCGGCATAGCGCTGATACATGCGAAAGAGATCGCCGGCAAAGAGTGCGGCCTCGTCGCCGCCCGTCCCGGCGCGGACCTCAAGGATGACATTCTTCTCATCCGCGGCGTCCTTGGGCAGCAGCATGAGTTGCACCGTCTTGATCTGGCTCTCTCGTTGAGGTTCAAGCGCAGTCCGCTCTTCGCGCGCCATAGCCGACATTTCCGCATCGGCGCTTGCGTCCTCGATGATTTCGTTAAGATCCGAGAGTTCCTGTTCAATCTCTCTCAGACGATTGATGGCGCTGACGATAGGGTCAAGGTCGGCATATTCGCGTGACAACTGAACGAATTTGTCCTGATCCGGACCTGATGCGAGTTCATCCTGCACCGCGCGCCAACGCGCCACAAGCTGCTCAAGTTTTGCCTCGGGGAGGGGGGACATTGCTCGGTTGTGAACTCGATCTATTGGTTGGCAGGTGTTTGACCGGCAACAGGAAGGCGATCGGATTTCCGACTGCGAGGATCGCCAAGCGTGTCATCCAGCGGTCTTAGGAGTTCCCATGCCGCACGGGTGTAGCGCGGAATGGGGTCCGGCAAATTATCAACGACCGACATAATGCCACCGGGACGCTGAGAAAGGAACCATAAGCCTGCACCACTTGCGCCGACCATTATCAATACCATCGTCCAACGGGCCATGCGACCGACGATAGACCGTTTGGGTCGACGATCTGGTGCAGGCGGCGGTTCGAACGCGGGGGCCGTGTCAATCGCCATTGTTTCGTCGATGTCCGGTGCCGGCGGCAGCGGATCGAAATTGTCATAAGCGTCGAGATCGTCGCGAAGGCCTGGTGCCGGTGTTGCCGTTTCGACGGTAACCGGTGGTACGGGAGGCGCTGAAGGTTCAGGCGCAGGCGGCGGCGAGGGTGGGGCCGACGATCTCTGAGCGGTCGCATCCGGCGACAATTGCAATGCCATGCGCCGAAGGATCGGACGTCCATCAAGGCCGAGTGCTTCCGTGTAAGCTTCCACAACCCGGCTGGTTTCCGCCCAATCGGGAAGAGCGAGCAAAGCACCCGTTTCCAACGCATCGATTGTGCTGAGATCTGTAGTGAATCGCTCGGCGAGCTGCTCTTTTGTGAGTTGGCTCGCACGCCGCATTTCGCAGAAAATGTTGCCGATTTCGGAATCATACCCCGTTGGCATCTCTCTGATACCACGAATCTGCACACGCCGCCCCGTCGGGTCGTCGTCCGGCGGCGGAGCCGCTGGTGGGCTGGCTGCGGTAGACATTCGTGCAGCGACGTCCTTTTCGGCTATTGATCCGTCGCCCCAATCCGTTTGAGGCCTTGTCACGACTCACATGTCAAACGTGACATGATTAAATCGGATTGAGAACCGGCCTGCAATGCGGGATCGGGAGTATCCGAGCAAACGAAACTGATTGGACACAGAAAAATTACTTAGATCGGGATATCGTTTGCCTCCGCATAAGCGATCAGAGCTTCACGCATCGGGACGGTCTCGGAGTCGAGTATGCCCGCCAGATGGTGTTCGAACTTTTCCAGATCCAGGGACAATATCATGTCTTTTACGGGGCCGAGGGATGCAGGCGCCATTGAAATCGAGCGCAATCCAAGTCCCAGGAGAGCCATCGCCTCCAGCGGTTTGCCTGCCATTTCCCCACAAAGTGTGACCGGAACGTCAAAGCGATCCGCTTCTTCCACAACCTTGCGTAGCGCACGCATGACGGCGGGAGAAAGATCGTCAAAGCGGTCGGCGACGCGAATATTCGATCGATCGGCTGCGAACATGAACTGAAGGAGATCGTTCGAGCCGATTGAAATGAAGTCAACTTCAGGCAGAAGACGATCGAGTTGCCAGAGGAGCGCAGGCACCTCGACCATGGCGCCGACCAGAACCCTCGAAGGCTCCACATGTCCGTGGGTTCTCAGATGGGAGAGCTCTCCCTCAACCAGAGCCCTGGCAGCGCGATATTCTTCGACATCGCTGATCATGGGCAGCATAACGCGGATCTCCCGGCCTTCTGCTGCGCGCATCAATGCCCGGATCTGAGTTCTGAGCAGAACCGGACGATCCAGCGCCATCCGGATAGCCCGCCATCCGAGCGCAGGGTTTGCTTCCTGGGCATGACGAAGATAGGGCAGGACCTTGTCCCCGCCGATATCCAGCGAGCGGAATACCACTGGTTTGTCTCCAGCCGCATCCATGACATTGCGATAAGCCTCGGTCTGTTGATCGAGACGGGGGAGAGTCGCCGAAATCATGAACTGGAGTTCTGTCCTGAACAGCCCGATGCCATCGGCGCCGGATTCCTCCAAGTGTGGGAGGTCGACCAGTAGTCCTGCGTTGATCAGGAGTTGGATTGCCTGCCCGTCCCGCGTGACGGCCGGTCGGTCGCGCAATTTTGCATACTGAGCTTGCCGCTTGGCGCGGAATTGGACTTTGTCGACATAGGCCGAGACGATGTCCGGGCTTGGGCGCATATGGACTTCGCCGGCCTCGGCATCAACGATGATATCGTCGCCGGTCTCCATCAGATCGCGAACGCCGGTTATCTGACCGACGGCGGCAAGATCCAATGTGCGTGCAACGATCGCGACATGGCTTGCAAAACCGCTTTCCTCCAGAACCAGACCTCGTAATCGTTTGAGGTCGTAGTCGAGCAGTTCTGCCGGACCCATCGTGCGCGCAACCAGAATTGCATCGTCCGGCAATTCCTCATTCGTCGCCGTCATCGTGTGGCCGGTCAACAGTCGCAAGAGGCGGTTGGAAAGATCATCGAGATCGTGAAATCGCTCACGCAGATACGGATCGCGCTGGCGGATCATGCGGGCTCTTGTGTCGTTCTGAACGCGCTCAACGGCGGCTTCGGCAGTCAAACCTGTCGCGATTGCTTCTTCCATGCGATTGATCCAGCCACGATCGTTCGCAAACATCTGGTACGTCTCGAGCACCTCGCGGTGTTCACCGGCACCTGCCATGTCTCCGCGTCCGAGCATACGCTCGATTGCTGCCCGCAATTCATCGACGGCAGCGTGAAGACGGTGCTTCTCCTCATCCGGATTCTCGGCCACGAGATCGCTGACGACGACGCGGGGCTCGTGCAGAACCACATGCCCGATGGCTATGCCTTCCGACAGCGATACGCCGTTGATCCGCTGGATAGCGGATTGCTGGTCGTCGGCACCCGCACCGAGCTCGTGTGAGCCGACGAGTTCGGCCAGGACCATTGCCGTCGTCTGGAGCGCCTCGACCTCTTCTTCCGAGTAATGGCGCTGGGTCTTGTTCTGAACGGTTACGACCCCGAGTGTTCGTCCGCCCCTCAGGATCGGCACACCGAGAAAGGAGTGGTAGACCTCTTCACCGGTTTCCGGTCGATACGAGAAGGCCGGATGGGATCCCGCATCTGTCAGATTCAAGGGTTCTGCTTGCTCCGAAATGCGGCCGACAAGACCCTCGCCTCTCGCCAGGTGGGTCTTGTGGACGGCATCCGGATTGAGTCCTTCGGTCGCTGTCAGTTCCATTGCCCCATCACGGCGGCGGACATAGATCGAGCAGACTTCCGAGACCATATTGGCTGCAATTTGCACGACGATCTTGTCGAGGCGCCCCTGGGCGCTCTCGGGCTCCGCCATAATCTCTCGGAGGCGGCGCAGGAGAACCCTGGGCGCGCCGAGCGAGACAGCCATCGGTAATCAATCCTTATCGCCGTTTTCCGGCTCTTTGAGTATCGTGTTTCCGGTGCTCAACACGATCGTAGCAGTGGCATCCCAAATCGAGGTTCTTAACCCGGTTCAGTTGCCTAACGCGCGATGCAAGAGCATCTAAAACCGATCAAAAATCAACGCACACTACGCGGTGATTGAGCACTGTCGATCTAGTTTGAATCCAGCTCGAACAGGGTGTGTAACGTCCGTACTGCGAGTTCCGCATAGGCGGCATCGATCAATACACTGATTTTGATTTCCGAAGTGGAAATCGCTTGGATATTGATGCCTTTTTCTGCAAGCGCATTGAACATTCGCGCAGCGACACCGGCATGACTTCGCATGCCAACGCCGATCACCGAGACTTTGACGATGTCGGTCGCGCCTCGGATGTCCTCGTAGACGATGTCGGTTTTGGCAGCAGAAAGCACGTCAAGTGCCTTCTGGAGATCGGAATCCTGGACCGTAAACGTCAGATCGGTCGTACGCCCGTCTTCCGAGATATTCTGAACGATCATGTCGACATTAATACCGCTGTCGGCCAGAGGACCAAATACGCGGGCCGCTATTCCGGGTTTGTCCTCGACTCGGACGAGCGTAACCTTGGCTTCATCCTTCGCATAGGCGATGCCGCTAACGACCTGCTGTTCCACGATCTCATCCTCATCACAAACCAATGTACCCGGGTTTTCGCCATTAGGGCCGGAGGCGTCCGGAGCGTCGAAACTTGAGCGCACATACAAGCGTACGCGCTGTGTCATCGCCATCTCTACCGACCGTGTCTGCAGAACTTTCGCGCCGAGAGAGGCCATCTCCAGCATCTCTTCATAGGATATTCTGTCAAGGCGGTGCGCTTTTGGAACAACCCGGGGGTCCGATGTGTAGATGCCGTCGACATCCGTATAGATGTCGCATCTGTCAGCGCGAAGTGCCGCGGCCAGAGCGACGGCGCTGGTGTCCGAGCCGCCGCGGCCAAGTGTCGTAATCCGATTATCGGGCCCAATGCCTTGGAAACCGGCGATGACGGCCACTTCTCCGCGTTCCATGCGTGGCTTGATCTTCGCCGGATCGATCCCCGCGATGCGTGCCGCGCCATGGGCATCATCCGTTTCGAGCGGGATTTGCCATCCAAGCCAGGACCGCGCCTGAACCCCCATCGATTGCAGGGCAAGTGCCATCAGTCCGGCAGTGATCTGTTCGCCCGACGACACAACCGCATCATATTCTCGGGCATCGTGCAAAGGCGCTATTTCACGCGTCCACTCCACGAGCTGATTGGTGTGGCCGGACATCGCCGATACAACGACCGCACAGTGATTCCCGTGATCGACTTCACGTTTGACATGCAAAGCCGAGTTCCGAATGGTCTCAATGTCGGCCACGGAGGTGCCGCCGAATTTCATGACAAGCAAGGCCATCAGTTCGTCTCTGCTAAGGTATGCGCCGGTTTGTCGCGCTGCCAATGAGTTACACAGGATTGCAATCGTGCCGCGAGAATCCTCGCCTTCTTATCCGCAAGGTGGCTTGGCTGGCAACCTCCACCGTCGCAACAAGCCTCAGAATCCTTGACATTGATGCTGAGTGCCCAGCCAATGGGCACATGAGCGAACATGCATCACATAGGGATGACTCCACCATCGATAGCGGCGAAGTGGCGCGATTCGCGGCGCTGGCGTCGAAATGGTGGGACCCGGAGGGCGCATTCAAGCCGCTTCACCGTCTGAATCCCGTCAGATTGACGTATATTCGCGATCAGATTTGCCGCCATTTCGAGCGCGACCCGATGGTCGTGCCTTGCCTGAAAGGATTGTCGGTCCTCGATATAGGATGTGGCGGTGGACTCCTGACAGAGCCGATGGCGCGGCTTGGCGCAACTGTGACCGGCATCGACCCGGCAGGTGAGTCAATTACGGCCGCACGCGAACATGCCGATGGCCAACATCTCGATATCACCTACCGTGCGGACCGTGCCGAGACACTTGTCGATGAAGGCATGCAGTTCGACGCCGTAACGCTGATGGAAGTTGTCGAACATGTCCCGGACCTTCCGGCCTTTGTCGAAATGAGCGCCAAACTCGTGCGCCCGGGCGGTGTGATGATCCTATCAACGATCAACCGAACGCTGAAATCGTATGCAATGGCCATTATCGGAGCAGAATATGTTCTGCGCTGGCTGCCGGTCGGGACACACAAATGGGATCGTCTGGTGACGCCGGAGGAGTTGAGCCAGGCGCTCGCCCAGGCCGGCCTTGCCTGCCAGGGCACGCGGGGCATGATGTACAATCCATTGCAGGATGGCTGGTCGCTTGCAGCGGACACCGACGTCAATTATCTGATGACCGCAACGAAACAGCCGTGAGCATGAAGCGATGAGTGATGCCGGAAGGCGTCAATTCTTGTCTTCCGGTGTCGGCGGTAGCGGATGGACGTCGACACCTTCTTCCCGAAGATCGGTCGCCTCCTCCTGCGTGGCTTCGCCGTAGATGCCGCGCGGTTCCGCTTCTTCATAGTGTATTTTGCGCGCCTCTTCGGCAAACTTGTCACCAACATAGTCGGCGTTTTCTTCGACATGCGATCGCAGTTTTCGAGCAAGAGCGGCCATCGCCTCTGCCTCGGAGGTGGTTCCGGCTTCTTCGGACACTGTCGAATTACCCTTCGAAGGAATTCCGGGGGTCATAAGAGCCTTGTCGATTTTGACCGAGCCACATTGGGGACATGCGATCTGATTCTCGGCACGTTGCTCGTCATAGGCGTCGCTATTGCGAAACCATGCTTCGAATTCATGATTCTGATCGCAGTTCAGGCGATACCGGATCATGACGCTTCTCGAATTGTTGATGGCGTCGGAGGCGTATCGATCTCGAACTCCCGATCGTGCAGCAACGATGGAATGCGCGCGCGAGCCTCGCCAACTTTCGCAGGATCGATGTCTGCAAAAACGACACCTGGGTCAATGCCGGCCTCGGCAATGACATCGCCCCAGGGCGAGATTACTAAGCTGTATCCGTAGGTCGCGCGGCCATTCTCGTGCATGCCGCCCTGGGCTGCGGCGAACACGAATGCGCCGGTCTCGATTGCCCGCGCTTTCAAGAGCGTGTGCCAATGCGCTTCACCGGTTTGTTTCGTGAAAGCCGAAGGCACGGTGATGAAGTCTGCGCCGGCATGGGCAAGGGCGCGATAGAGACCAGGGAATCGCAAGTCGTAGCAGATTGTCAGCCCGATCCGGCCCCAGGGAAGGTCGGCAAGAACAGCCTTGTCGCCTGGGGCGTAGTTCTTCGATTCCCGATAGGATTCGCCGCCCGCCAGTTCGACGTCGAACATATGCATCTTGTCGTACTGCGCGACGATCGCTCCATGCGGATCAACAAGATAAGACCGGTTGGCAACTTTTGTATCGCTGACCTGGACAGCGATCGAACCGATCTGCAGCCAGATTCCAAGATCTCGAGCAAGCCCGGTGAGACGGGTCAGGGCAGGGTTGCCTGCTTCCGGCGCCGTCTTCTCAAAGAGCAATGCACTCCGCAATTCCATGAGAGATGTGTTTTCCGGCGTGAGAACGAGATCTGCGCCGCCGGCAGCAGCCTGACGGATCAACGTTTCGGCTTGATTGAGGCTTGGTTCAACTTCGCGACCTGTCCGAAGTTGGACAAGAGCAGCGCGAAATCTCCCGGATGTGTTCGTCATCTTATCGCGTGTGCTACGGCTCAGTCCGACTTTCGCCCTAATTGAGCAGTTGGTCGAGTTTGCCGTTTCTCTCCAGCTCGTGCAGATCGTCCGATCCGCCCACATGGGTGTCGCCGATAAAGATCTGCGGAACGGTATGGCGACCGTTGGCTCGCTCCGTCATTTCCCGGCGTCCGCTCGGACTGAATGTGACGTCTATTTCCTCATACGTCACGCCCTTTCCGTCGAGAAGGCGCTTCGCCATTGCGCAATAACCGCAGAGGAATGTCGTGTAAATCTTGATCACGGGTTCGATCCTATCGTTTCCTTTCCGTTCTCTGTCAATTGGCAAAGAGATCGGTTCGCTCTGAATGCTGTCGTGAGATCTAACTGTTCGGGATTGGCAAAAGGGGGATGGCGACACTATCGCAGTGCCTGGAGAGCGGCGATACAACGTTCAAGCTCGTCCTCCGTATTGTAGTAATGAGGCGCGACCCGGAACACGGTCGGAAGATCACGCGCTTCCGAATCCAGTCGTGTGCTTGAGGGCTGGGACGCACCGATTGCGATACCCTTTTTTCGGAGCGCTGCCACCGATTCCCGCGGATCCAAGCCGTCAATTGTAAAACTCACGATCGCACACTGCTCGCTGCCCAGATCTTTAACTTCGGCGCCATCGACAGCATTGAGCAATCGCCGAGTGTGTGATGCCAAGTCCCAAGCACGTTTCTGAATGGAAGCCATGCCGATTTCCATCGCGTAATCCAATGCTGCCCCTAAGCCTGCCCGCAGAGCATAGGAATTCTCCCAAGTTTCAAATCGGCGCGCGTCCGGACGCAAGGCATAACGATCCTTTGCGATCCAGGGGGCACCGAAATGGTCGATCATTGCCGGCTCTAGCATCTCGAGCCATGCATCGCGGACATAGAGAAAACCGATTCCTCGTGGTCCACGCAAAAACTTGCGCCCCGTTGCTGAAAGAAAGTCGCATCCGATCTCTTCGACATCGACAGGCATTTGACCGACAGCCTGGCAGGCATCGAGCAGATACGGAATGCGGTACTTCGCAGCAATCTTGCCGATGCCGGCGGCCGGATTGACCAATCCTCCATTGGTGGGAATCCACGTGATGGCAATCAACGCAACGCGGTCATCGATCATGTTCACCAGCGCATCGAGGTCCAATTCGCCGTGTGCATTGCTCGGAACAACGTCGATGACGATGCCGTCCCTCTTCTGGCGTTGCAGGAAGGCGACATAGTTTGCAGCGTATTCGGCTTCACATGTCAGAATACGATCGCCAGCTTTGAGCGGCAGAGCGTAGAACGCATGGCACCATGCGACCGTCGCGTTTTCGAGAAGGGCAATCTCATGAGCGCTGGCATTGATCAATCGAGCGACGGAATCATATACGGCGCCGAGTTCTTTCGTTCTCAGGGTTTGTGCTTCATAGCCACCGATCTGCCCTTCGAGCCGCGTGTGCGCGATGACTGCATCGATTACACAGCTCGGCATCAACGCCGAGCCCGATGCAAGGAGATGCGTGGTATCGGCAATGCCCGGCGTGTCCGCTCGAATGCGGTCCAAGTCGATTGTCATGGCGGATGGCTCGCTTTTTCGGTGATTTGTTCGGAACCTTGCCAGAATATCGACCTGCAGTTAAGCGGCCCGAATCGAGTTCTTGTCGAACCTCAGGAATCGCGAGGAACTGACCGCCTTCTGTTACTCCGTTTTCTCGATTCCGATGATGCGGAACTGTTTGTCTCGCCCCTTTTTCAGTTTGAACTGAACTTTCTCGCCCGTTTTGACAGTCGCAAGGTCAACGCGGCGGGTCACCGGCATGTCCATCGTCATGGTCGGCCAACCAAGGGATTCAACTGGTTCATGCGTGATGTTCACCGACCGGGTTTCCGTATTGATCGAATTGATTACGCCAATCGCGAGAGCTTCATCCGTCCCGCTCGGTGTCTGCATGGATTTGTGCCCATGCGAACCTCTCATGTCTTTTTCGGATGTATGGGCCGGCACTGTTGCCAGCATAGTCGCGAATGCAGCGATAACAGTAAAAGTCTGCAGTTTCATAATCATTTCCTTTCCTTTTGAACGCCTTGAGGAGTGCAAAGTGCGTATCACATGCGTTGGATTGCGTGCTCATTCTGCGGGTTGCGGAGTCAGAGCAGGCGCCGGCTCTTTTGGCACATGGGTGCTGCCGAATCTGCGCCCTTCCCACAAGAAATAGATTACCGGTATGACGATGAGCGTGAGCACAGTTGTCGATGCCATACCGCCGACCATCGGGAGGGCGATGCGCCGCATGACGTCGGAGCCCAGCCCTTCGGTGAAGAAGATCGGCAACAATCCTGCAGTGATCACACCGACGGTCATGAGTTTCGGCCGTACCCGCATCACAGCGCCAGCGATGATCGCGTCGAAGAGCTCCTGACGTGTTCGAGGCGGATGCTCTCGCACTTGCAGATCGATATACAGCAACATCACGACTGCGGTTTCGACAGCGATTCCGCCAAGCGCGATAAAGCCCACGGCAACGGCGACGGACATGTTGTAGCCTGCCAGATAGACGGCCCACAGGCCGCCGATCAGGCCGAAGGGGAGCGACATCATGATGATTGCAGTTCGATCGAATCGACCGAAATGTATCATCAGCAGTACAAAGATGATGAGCACGGCCGAGGGTATTGCGATTGCAAGGCGCTCGCGCGCTTCAATCATCTGCTCGAACTGTCCCGACCAGGTAATCGTGTATCCAGAAGGAAGGTTCACGGCCTCGCGTACACGTTCAGCAGCATCCGCCACATAAGTCCCGATGTCGCGATCCGCAATGTCGACGAATACCCATCCTGTAAGTCGGGCATTCTCAGACTTGATCATCGGCGGACCGTCGGTGATCTCGATTTTTGCCAACTCTGCTAACGGTATGTGTTGCCCCTCTGGGGTCGGCACCAGGATTTCAGAGAGCTGTTCCGGCGTTTCCCGAAATGGCCGGTCATAACGCAGCATGATGTTGTAGCGCTCCCGACCTTGGACACTCTCGGTCAGTTTCATTCCGCCAAGAGCAGTCTGGATAACCGCCTGGAACACCGATAGGTCGATATTGCGTCGTGCGAGCTCGCGGCGGTCTGGTTGTATCTCGAGATACTTCCCACCGACGACCCGATCAGCAAAGGCAGAGCGCGTTCCCGGGACGTCCTTCACGGCTGCCTCGACCTGTAAGGCGACGCGTTCGATGGTCGAGAGTTCGTTTCCGGAAATTTTGATGCCGACCGGCGTGCGGATCCCGGTCGAAATCATATCCATGCGGATTTTGATGGGATATCCCCAGGAGTTGACCAGGCCGGGAAATTTGGCGCGCCCATCGAGCTCCTTGATCAGACTGTTGACGGTCAGGCCGGCCCGCCATGTGTCGCGCGGTTTCAACCGGACCCAGGTTTCGATCATCGAGATCGGCGCCGGATCCGTAGCCGTATCGGCGCGCCCGACTTTGCCGAAGACACGATCGACTTCAGGCACCGTCTTGATCAGACGATTGGTTTGGGCGAGGACTTCTTTCGCCTTGGAGATGGAAACGCCGGGTAATGTCGTTGGCATGTAGAGCAGTTCGCCCTCATAAAGGGCTGGCATGAATTCGGACCCGATGCGCTGCAGCGGTATGACGATAGTGCCGAGCATGACCAGGGCGATTAAGACCGTCGCCCAACGTGCTTTTAATGCCAGCCAGATGATCGGCCTGTAGAGCTGTACGAAGATCCAATTGATCGGATTGGACATTTCACTGCGAATTTTCCCGCGGATCAGCCAGAGCATGAGGACAGGCACGACCGTCACCGAGAGAACAGCGGCGAACGCCATGGCGTAGGTCTTGGTATAGGCGAGCGGTGCAAAGAGCCGGAAGGATTGCCCGGTGAGTGCGAAAACCGGGAGGAACGACACCGTAATAATTAGGAGGGAGAAAAAGAGCCCAGGACCGACCTCTTTGGCTCCCAGGATCAGGGCCGTTCGTCGCTCGGCCGCCGTCGCATGCGGCCCGAGATCTGACAGTTTTCGATGCGCATTCTCGACCATGACGATGGAGGCATCGACCATGGCGCCGATTGCGATCGCAATCCCGCCAAGCGACATGATGTTTGCAGTGATGCCCTGGTAGGACATTACGATAAAGGCGCCGAGGACGCCGAGCGGCAAGGTAATGATGGCGACGAATGCTGAACGCACATGGAGGAGAAAGATCAAGCACACCAGTGCAACGACCAGGCCTTCTTCAAGGAGTTTGTTCTGCAGATAGGCGACCGCGCCTCTGATCAGAGGCGCACGGTCATAGACGGTTTCGATCTCAACACCGTCGGGTAGCCCGTCCTTGATCTCTTCGAGCTTGGCCTTGATGCCATCGATTACGGTCAGCGCATTCTCACCGGACCGCATCACAACGATGCCACTGACAACTTCACCCTCGCCATTCAGCTCGACAACGCCGCGCCGCAGTTCGGGACCTTGGATAACCCTCGCGACGTCGCTCAGAAGAATGGGTGTACCGCCGTCCGAGTAGACGACGACTCCCTTCAGTTGATCGAGAGTCTGGATGTAACCAGTCGAGCGGACCATCAGTTCTGTCTCGGCCTGCTCGATGACACGACCGCCGACTTCGCCGCTTGCAGCTTTGACCGCCGTGGTAATTCGAGAGAGCGGGACATTGTAGGCACGGAGCCGGTTCGGATCGACAAGGACCTGGTACTCCTTGACGAAGCCGCCGACGGACGCAACTTCTGACACACCGGGCACCGTCGCCAGTTCGAATTTCACGAACCAGTCCTGCAGAGACCGTAACTGCGCCAGATCGTGTTTTCCCGTTCGGTCGACCAGGGCGTATTGGTAAACCCAGCCAACGCCGGTCGCATCGGGGCCAATCTGCGTTGCGGCGTTTTCCGGTAGCTGTCCGCTTAGGGTCGACAGGGCCTCGACGACACGCGAGCGCGCCCAATACTGATCAACCCCATCCTCGAAGATCACGTAGACGAAACTCGTCCCGAACAGTGAGAAACCACGGACATCCTCGGTGCGCGGGAGACCCAGCATTGCAGTCGATAGGGGATAGGTCACCAGATCCTCGACGATCTGTGGCGACTGACCCGGAAAGTCCGTTCGAATGATGACCTGCGTATCCGAAAGGTCGGGGATAGCGTCGAGCGATGAGGACTTGATCGACAACCAACCGGCCAGGATCAATGCCAACGTTCCGATGATGACCAGCAGTTGGTTTCGAATCGACCATTCGATCACCGCGGCGACGCTGGACTTCGTCGGATCATGACCTGCAATAGCCTTCGGGTCGGGCTCATTGTTGCGAGAGGCGTTATTGTCCACTTTGCGAACCCCGCATATTCGCCGATCCGCGTGGTGCACTCTCCGGCTCGACAACCCCGGCCTTGGCATCGGTCAGTCCTGAAGGCGGGTTTGCCGGAGTGTCTGGTTTTGAAGCGACGGAGTCCTTGCCCAATTCCGGCCATGGAACTTGTTTGCCGCTGCCTTTGCCATAAGGGTTCAGGCCCTGGCCGACTTTCTGCAGCCAAACCCGTTTGCCGTCGTGTTCCTTGAATAGGGCGACTTTTCGTTCGCGATAATGATCGGGAGCGCCGACCAGAATCCATGGTCGCAGTGCCGCGGCAAGTTTTGCGAGGGCAGAGCGTGTTTCGCTCTCGGACTTTGCCTTCTGTGCCTCCCGCAGGGCTGTTACTGAGTCATCCAGAACGAAAGCGAGTTTCGTGTCCTTAAAGCCGGGCCACATGATGTTCCGGATCGAAATCGCCGGTTCGAGAAATTTTGGGTCGATATCATAGCCGTCGATCAGAGCTTCATGCAGGTAGAGGGCCGCATCGATGAGATGGTCAACCATCGCGAATTGCGTCTTGTCGAGATTGAGCAGCGACAGGGGAAGTTGCAGCTTCCTGAGTTTCCGAAACGACTCACGAAGGGCGCTTTCCGAATCCAGTAGGAATTGACCGGAGACAACAATGTTCTCGCCAGGTTTCACGCCATTTGTGACTTCGGTCCAGCGTCCCGAGATCAATCCCGTTTCTACGCTGCGAGGCTCGAACCGGCCCTTGCCGAGCGAGACGACGACAAAGCGTCCTTCGCCGTTCTTGAGCACGGCCTCCGACGGAACGGCCGTTCGTTGCTCGCTGCCGACCTCGAGGACAACGTCGGCATAGCCACCCGGCCGCAGCAAACCATCAGGATTTTCAAGGACCAGACGAACCTGACCCGTCCGTGTCTTGGCGTCGATTGTCGGATAGATGTAATCGACCATGGCTTCGACTTTGCGACCGGGGAGATTAGGAAAGGTCACGGTCGCGCGTGTCTTCCTGCCAATAAAGCCAAGATCCTTCTCTGCGACGCTGACCATTAGCCAGACCGTCGAGTAATCCTGAATTTTGGCGAGCATCATGCCGCGTTTGACATAGGTACCCTGCCGCAGGTGGAGCTCGGCGATTGTGCCTTTGTGGCTGGCGAAGAACGGGACCCGATCCATGGGACGTTTCAGGCCCTTGATCTGGTCCAAAGCCTTCTTCTGGACGCCGAACGACCTGAGTTGCGACAGGCCACGATTCGTCGAGTCCCGCGAGCCTCGCGAGCGAAGATAGTCGTTTTGCGAGACGATCAGCTGAGGGGAGTAGAGCTCGAATAGAAGCGAGCCTGCCTCCACTTCGTCGCCGACAGCCGTCACTTTGAGCGTTTCGATCCAGCCCTCAACCCGTGCAGTGATGTCGGTTTGCGTGCGCTCGTTCGCTTGTACGATGCCAAAGCTTCTCACCAGACGTCCGAATCGCGAAGCCTCTGCCGGTGCCAGTCGCACACCCATATTCTGGATCACCTCGGGAGCGATCGTAATGACAGTCCGCTTCTCACTGGATGTTGTGCCAACTGGATCTGGGCTCGTCTGAAGCTTGACCAGGTCCATGCCGCATATCGGACAAGAGCCGAATTCGTCGGCGATATAGTGGGGATGCATCGGGCAGGTCCACTTCGTGGATTTGCCGTCGTCCGCATCGGCTGCAGCAAATGCCTGAGGCACGAGGTCGGCCAGCATTGCGGTCGGTGCCGAATGGCTCAGTTGCGATTGAGACAGCGAATGTCCAACATGGCCGGCCAAGGGCTGGGCCATGAAGAGTGCCGGCGCGAGAGCCAGAGCGGTGGCTCGTCGACGAGCATTGCATTTTGTTCCATTGCACATTTGGATTTCCCAAACATCGGCGTCCATTGGATCTCGTCTGAAGAAATCTTGCCGGTAGGGGCTACGCTCGACAGCGCATGGCGCACATGTCGGCGGACTTCAGACAGGTGAACAGCTTCGAATGTTGGGAAGGATCAAAGGCGCAGGCGTCGTGTCTGAGCCAATATGTTTGAGAGCGACGGAGGGCGTGCGTCAATTCCTGGCGTCGGCGGATCGCTGGATGAGACGCCAGGTTGGATGATCTGCTCGAGCGCTACGATTGAGATGGATGGTTTGGCCTTCCAACCGAGACTTACCGTCGAAATAGAGGTTTCCCTGGTTTGGATTCCAGGGAAAACCTCGACGTGATGGCAACAAAGCACCGTACTGCCAAAACCGCCCATACGCCCCGGACAACTCATATGCCGCATTGGCTTTGTTGCCTGAGTCATCGTCGATAAAGCGTTGGAAGTCGTTGGACTTTTCGACTGTGGCGCAGGAGCTTGCGGAGTAGGAGCGGACTTGCTGGATGCCTGTGCCATGTCATGGTGCGGACAGGCATGCGCATCGCGCGTCGACGTGGTTGCCCAAAAGCCGAGAGTGACGGTGACCGCCATCAGCATGAGCAGAAATTTTTTCGCGCGACCGAGCATATTCGTCCTTATGAGATTACTCCGATACTGAGTGGGTCCTTCGAAAAGTCAAGGGTTTCGTATCGGCGACCGCCTCGAGAATGATGGTTTTTCTTAACATTCCACCACGGGCCAGCCGGTTTCACGACGAAACCGGGGTGGCGACCACGGGATCACATTGTCGCGATTGATCCGTCGACGACCCGAGCCAGGACCAAGACATCGACATTTGAGGCTCCGGCGCGGCGCAGGACTTTGGCGCACGCATTGGCCGTTGCCCCGGTTGTCATCACATCGTCGACAAGAACAACTCTTTGACCCGCAACGTCAGCGTGCCGTTCGGTCGGTACGTCGAATGCTCCGGCAACGTTGCGGCTCCGTTGGTCGCGCGTCAGTCCGACCTGATTTGCCGTCGCGCGTGTGCGTCGTAGTAGGAAGGGATCGAAGGGTATGTCGGTCAAAGCCGAGACCGATTGTGCGAGGAGTGCCGACTGGTTGAAGCGGCGTTGCCATAACCGGCGCCGATGAAGGGAAACGGGGACAAGCCAGTCCGCATCGTCAAGAACATCGCGGCCTGCCTGCACCAGCCAGCGACCAAAGAGCTGCCGACCGTCGTGGCGATCGCGAAACTTGAAGTCGTGAACAATGCTCCGTGCAACGCCGCCGTAACACACCGCCGCGCGGGCGCGATCATAGTCGGGCGGGTGGGCGAGTGCTGCAGCGGAAACGTGATTGTCGCCGGTTCCATAGGGTAATGGTATTCCAAGACGATCGCAGATCGGTGGTGCAATGAAGTCGATACCGACCCAACAGCTTGGACAGAGCTCGCCGTGGCGTTCAACCTGATTACGGCAGGACAGACAGAGCGGTGGCAGAATACAATCGGCAATTCTAATAAAGGCGCGCGCGAAGCGGGAGCGCACCGATCGATTGATGTATTGGCCGCTCGTATTGGTTTCCGCTGACATGGGCCCCGTCTCTTTCGTACGCGGATCTATGTTAGAATCCGCCTGTCGACACCCCAACCACAATTTGAAACTGTTTGCGCACAGATCCAATGACACCAGGCGAAACGCTCTTCGATCGATCATTACTCGCAAGTCGGCGGGGAAGGGCGGCGTTACAGATCGCCAATCACGACTTTCTGCTGCGGCGGGTCGCTGACGACCTTGCAGACCGTGTTCAGGCGGTCGTGAGAGACTTTCCCTTGGTTCTCGATCTCGGCAGTCATCATGGATGTCTTGCACGCCGGCTGGCACCACTGCCGAATATCGGGCGAATCATATGTGCTGACGCCTCGCCGGGAATGCTGGCCATGACACCGGGTCCTGGTGTCGCCTGTGATGAGGACTTTCTGCCATTTACATCGGGCGCATTCGATTTGGTGGTCTCCGCATTGTCATTGCAGTGGGTAAACGATTTGCCCGGGGCGCTCATACAAGTGCGCCAATCGTTAAAACCGGACGGGCTGTTTCTTGGTGCCGTTCTTGGCGGCGAAACGCTGAATGAGTTGGCTGATGCGTTTATGGCCAGCGAAGTTGAGGCGGTCGGGGGGGCGAGCCCACGCGTCGGACCGTTTGCCGATGTGCGGTCCCTGGGTGCACTGCTGCAAAGGGCTGGAATGGCTCTTCCGGTCGCCGATACGGACCGGCTGACAGTGAACTATGAGACACCTTTCGCACTGATGAACGACCTAAAGGCGATGGGGGCAACGAATGTGCTTGCCGATCGGTCGCGGAGACCTTTGCGTCGATCCACACTCATGCGGATGGTTCAGATCTATGTGGAGAGACATGCAGATAATCGCGGCCGCGTACCTGCGACATTCGATATCGTAACATTGACCGGCTGGGCACCGGATGACAGTCAACCTAAGCCGTTGAGGCCCGGTGCGGCGACGACGCGCCTTGCGGATGCGCTTGGTGCCCGGGAGCAATCCACCGGCGACAAAGCTGATCCAGAACGAAAGCCTTAGTTGAACCCGTTGCTGACATCCTGAAATACGCCAATGACATCAGTGCCGATCGCATTTACCGACGCGATAATGACCAAGAAGATTCCTGCTGCGATCAAGGCATATTCGATCGAGGTCGCACCGCTTTCGTCACGGAGGAAATCTGCCATCTTGGACTTCATATTTGGCATTCCGTTGTTGTTGTGTCTCGTAAACGATGCGGCTTGCGCCGCCTACAGTAAGTCCCGCAACATTGCCCTCAGCGGCTCGTCTGCCGGGGGCATCTCATAGTCCGCCATTCTATTGGGTCGTACCCAGGCGAGTTGCTGGTTCTCTCTCGCCTCAAGTTCACCCTCCCAGCGCCGACACACATAAAGGGGCATCAAAAGATGGAACGCCTCGTATGTGTGACTTGCGAATGTCAGCGGAGCCAAACAGCTTTCACTGACATCGATGCCAAGTTCTTCGCCAAGCTCTCGGATCAGGGCGTCCTCCGGCCTCTCGCCCGGCTCGATCTTACCGCCGGGAAACTCCCATAATCCCGCCATGGAGCGGCCTTCCGGGCGTCTGGCAATCAGCACTCGGCCGTCGTCATCGACCAGAGCACAGGCAACCACGAGGAGAATGTCCTGTCTGAGCTTGTCCATAGCTACTATGACATCCAAGTGTTAACACGCCGATCATATTCGGCTAAAATTTTAAGAAGGTTTACAATACGTTAAGCGGGCAGTGTCGGAGGCTGTCAACTTCGGTAATCCGCGTTGATCGAGATATAATCTGCCGTGAAGTCGCAAGTCCAGACCGTCGATTGTCCTGCAGCGATTCCGACATCGACGCGAATATCGATTTCGCGGCCTTTCATATAAGTGGCGGCACGGTCCTCGATATAGTCGGCAGCGATTTCGCCGTCGGCTGCCACCCTCATATCGCCGAACCAGATTGCGAGTTTGTCGCGATCTGCAGCCTCGCCCGCTTTCCCGACGGCCATGACGATCCGGCCCCAGTTTGGGTCCTCTCCAGCAATCGCGGTTTTGACGAGGGGGGAATTTGCGATTGAGAAGGCGATGCGCCGTGCCGCGCGGTCGTCTTCTGCACCGCCTACAGTGATGGCCACGAACTTTGATGCGCCTTCGCCGTCTTTGACGATCTGGTGCGCCAAATTGAGCATCACGGCATCGATGGCCTTTGCAAGGGGCGCCAGTCTTGGGTCCTCTGGGTCGGATAGCGTCGGTGCGCCATGTGCGGCGGCCGCTCCGGTTGCCAGCAGAAGGACCGTGTCGCTGGTGGACGTATCGCTATCGACCGTAATCGCGTTGAAACTGTCCCTGGCGCTTTTTGCGCAAACAGCTTGTGCTACCGCTGCGGAAAGCGGGGCGTCTGTAAAAACGAAGGCCAGCATGGTCGCCATGTCCGGTGCGATCATTCCGGAACCTTTGGCAATGCCGTTCACAGTGACCGTTACGCCATCGATCTCGGTCTGGACGGAGGCCACTTTCGGATAAGTATCCGTGGTCATGATTGCCTTGGCGGCATCGTGCCAGGCAGATCCGTTTGCTTCCCGGGCAAGTTCACCAAGGCGTCCTGTAAACGTCTCCGGATCCAGGGGCTCCCCAATAACGCCGGTCGATGCGAGCATCACCTCGTTCGGCGTACAGCCGATCGCGTTGCCCGCAGCTTCGGCCGTCAACCGAACGGCCTGCTCGCCACGAAGGCCTGTAAAGGCGTTGGCGTTTCCGGAATTGACGACGATTGCCCGAACCTGGTTCGAAGGTAGATGCTCCCGGCACCAGGCAACCGGCGCAGACGCCGTCTTCGACCGAGTCAGGACGCCGCCGGCGACGGTCCCCGGTGAAAGGCTAACCAAAAGAAGATCCTTTCGGCCGGCATACTTTATCCCGGCCTCACAGGCCGCGAGTGTCACGCCTTCCACTTCGGGCATCGCCGGCAAGGACTCGGGTGCGAACGGTGATATGGACATCCGACGTCAGACCGGCTTAGCGCGTTTGGATCTTATTGTTGCTGTTGGCCGCCGAAGCTTCCGCGTGCAGACTCTTCCTGCATGTCTTTCTTGATCGCCTCATCGACAATCTCGATTTTGCCGGACTGCAGCAGACCACCGAGAACCTGTTGGAATTTGTTCTGATAGAGATTGGCCAGGATCTGCTCCTTGACGGTGTCGAAAGGAGGCAGTTCGACATCGCGCCGCTTTTCCACCTTGATCACGTGCCAGCCGAACTGGGTTTTTACAGGCTCTTCGGACAGGTCTCCCGCTTTCATGGCGAAGGCGGCTTCTGAGAATTCCTTCACCATCTGAGACTTCGTGAACGGAGGCAGTTGCCCGCCCTGCTTGCCGGTTGGGCCTGTCGACAGCTCTTTGGCGAGTTCGGCGAAGTCGCCGCCGCGATTCAATTTCTCGATGGTGTCGACGGCATCTTCCTCAGTCTTAAGCAGAATATGCCGCGCCGTAACCTCGACCTTGGCGTCGTCATAAGCCGTCTTTGCGTCCGCCTCAGTCACGGACGTCTTGATCTTCTCGGTCCAGTAGAGGTCACCGAGTGCCCGGCGGCCGTAATATTTTTTCTTTGCCTCGAGGCTCGGATTGGTTTCGAGCTTGTCTTTTTCGGCAGCCGTCGCCAGCAACTGCGTATTGATCAGGTGCCGTACAAGCTGGAGGCGCCGTTGCGTGGCGGGTGTGCCAGCAATCGACGACCCGAACGCAGCTTCAGCGCTCGCGAGATCGGCCTGTGTGATTTCGACGCCGTTTACTTTGGCAATAACCTTGTCGTCGGCTGCTTGCGCAGGGACCGCCATCCAGGCGGCAACCAGTGCTGCCGCAGTCAGTGCTCTTGAGAAATGCACGAGGTTCATCCTTTTGTTTCGCCCAGGGAGCGCACGCCTTCTGGCGGCTGCTGCCGGTCCGGGTCGGCCACGATCTGCCGTCGGGTGCACTCTTAGCGTGTGATTGTGTGGTTTGCAAAGTGGAGAATGGGCGAGATCACGGCAATTTGCATTGATTCTGCGGGCAGAATTGGCCGCGTTGACAAGGGGACCGGACGCACCTATCTGTCTGAGCAGATTGCCGTCCTGGGCGCCTCCTTCCGTATCCTGAACATGCTTTCCTGACGCGGAGGAATGTGCGAGCTTCGGCACCATGTCGCAAGGCTATCGGCGCCGAAGCCGACGTGACACCGGCAGCCATGCCGGTCGCGGCGGTTAAGCTGCTGATTCCAATAGATGAAAAGGGTTCACACGATGGTTGCGCTCGGGAAGCTCGCGAGCAAATTCTTCGGCTCATCGAATGATCGCAAGGTCAAGGCATACAATGCCCGAGTTGCGGAGATCAATGCCCTCGAAGGCGAGCTCGAAAATCTAAGCGACGAAGCTCTCAGGGCGCGAACGGAGCGATTTCGCGAAGAGATCCGGGCCGGCAAGAAGGTCGACGATCTTCTGGTGCCTGCATTTGCGACGGTTCGCGAGGCCGCAAAACGGACGCTGGGTCAGCGCCATTTCGATGTGCAGCTGATCGGTGGCATGGTCTTGAACGACGGCAATATCGCCGAAATGAAAACCGGCGAGGGCAAGACGCTTGTTGCGACACTGCCGGTCTACCTCAATGCCCTGACCGGCAAAGGCGTTCATGTGGTGACGGTCAACGACTATCTGGCCAAGCGCGACGCCCAGTGGATGGGCGATGTCTACAAGTTTCTCGGCCTGACCTTTGGCTGCATCCTCCACGAACATGATGACGCCGAGCGCAAGGAACAATATGCCTGCGATGTAACCTATGGGACCAACAACGAATTTGGTTTCGACTATCTTCGCGACAATATGAAGTACTCCGCCGAGGAGATGGTTCAACGCGGCCATCATTTCTCGATCGTCGACGAGGTGGATTCCATCCTGGTCGATGAAGCGCGGACGCCGCTGATCATTTCTGGTCCTGTGGAAGACCGGTCCGATCTATATGTCGCCCTGGACGCCCTTATCCCCGATCTGATCGAGGAAGATTTCGAGGTCGATGAAAAGCTCAAGACTGTCGTGTTGACGGAGAAGGGCAATGAGCACATTGAAGAGCTGTCGCGCGGCGCTGACCTTCTGAAGGGCGCTTCACTCTATGACGTGGAAAATGTTAGCGTTGTCCATCACATCAATCAGGCATTGCGGGCGCACAAACTCTTCAATCGCGACAAGGATTACATCGTCAAGAACGACGAGGTCGTAATTATTGACGAGTTCACAGGTCGCATGATGGAAGGCCGCCGCTATTCGGAAGGCTTGCACCAGGCACTCGAGGCAAAGGAACGGGTCTCCATCCAGCCCGAAAACCAGACGCTCGCCTCGATCACGTTCCAGAACTATTTCAGGCTCTATGACAAGCTCGCCGGTATGACGGGGACGGCCGTCACCGAAGCAGACGAGTTCATGGACATCTATGGGCTCGACGTGCTCGAGATTCCGACCAATCGGGACATGGTTCGTATCGACGACGATGACGAAGTCTATCGGACGACCAAGGAGAAATACGACGCGATCATCGCGCTCATCAAGGATTGCCGCGAGCGCGGCCAACCGATCTTGGTCGGCACGACCTCGATCGAGAAGTCGGAGCAGCTGGCTGAGTCGCTCCGCAAGGACGGCTTGAAGGATTTCAGCGTGCTAAACGCCCGCTATCACGAACAGGAAGCCTTCATCATCTCCCAGGCTGGTATTCCCGGCGCCATTACGATCGCAACGAACATGGCGGGCCGCGGAACGGATATTCAACTTGGCGGCAATATCGACATGCTGGTGGACCACTGGGTGGAATCCGTCACGGAAAAAACCGGCGCGCCGACCGAAAGCGAAATAGAGGCTCAAAAAGCGGTCATTCAGGCTGAAGTCGATGAGAGGAAAAAGACTGCCCTCGAGGCTGGCGGCCTCTATGTGATCGGCACCGAGCGCCACGAGAGCCGGCGTATCGACAATCAGTTGCGCGGCCGGTCCGGACGCCAGGGCGATCCGGGGCACTCGAAGTTCTACCTTTCGCTCGATGACGATCTGATGCGTATTTTCGGTTCCGACCGCATGGACGGCATGCTCCAGAAGCTCGGCTTGCAGGAAGGCGAGGCGATTATCCATCCATGGATCAACAAGGCCCTCGAGAAGGCGCAGCAGAAAGTCGAAGCACGGAACTTCGACGCACGAAAGCAGATCCTCAAATTCGATGATGTGATGAACGATCAGCGCCGCGTGATTTTCGAGCAGCGCTTGGAAATCATGGAGGACGAAGAGGTCACCGAGGCTGTTGGCGACATGCGCCATCAAGTCATCGATGCACTTGTGTCAGAGCATATCCCGGAAAAAGCTTATGCCGAGCAATGGGATTCGGCCGGATTGCGTGAGGCGGTGCAAAACGTTTTTGCGCTTGATCTGCCGATCGAAGAGTGGGCTGCAGAAGAAGGTATAGCAGACGAAGAGATCCATGAGCGACTGACGCAGGCGGCCGATCAGGCGGCCGCAAAGAAGGCTGCCGACGTCGGTCCGGATGTCATGCGTCAGATCGAAAAAGCAGTCCTTCTACAAACACTCGATCATCTATGGCGTGAGCATCTCATCACACTTGAGCACTTGCGGCAGGTGATTGGCTTGCGTGGTTACGGTCAGCGCGATCCGTTGAATGAGTATAAGACCGAGAGCTTCACGCTGTTCGAAACGCTTTTGAACCGTTTGCGCGAAGCGGTCACCGGTCAGCTGATGCACGTTCAGCTGGCCCCCGACGATGAGGCGCCACTCTTGGAGATGGCGGAACTTCCGGAGATGGAGGCCCATCATGTCAGTCCGCTTTCAGGTGAAGACGAGTTTGCCGACGAAGGCGGCCAACGTTTGATGGAACCGGCCGCTGGCGGCATGCAGGCGGCAGCCGGTGAGGGCGACGGTTTTGACGGTGGATACGAATACAAGCCGGAACCTGTGCGCAACAAGCAAAAGGGCGTCGATTTGGACCCGGGCGACCCGCTGACGTGGGGCAAAGTTCCACGCAACGCACCTTGCCCATGCGGGTCAGGCAAGAAATTCAAACACTGCCACGGCCGCATCTGACCGGACGAGCGATCGGGAACTGAACTGATAGTTTGTTTCGAATGCTGTTGAATGGTGGCATTCGTGACTTCAGGACCTTCGAGTCAAGCTTTAACCAACCGCGCTTTCGGCCGCGTCGCAGGCGTCGCATTCGCTCTTGATCGGCCAATCAATCCTGGCCAGCTGTTCCAGTGCGCTGAGCAATACCTTTACCTGCTTTTCAGTAACGAGCGTGTCGACCTCGGTGGCATCAGGAAACAGATCGCGGATACCGTCATTGAGCATGGACAAGAGTTTTTCCTCGAGTTCCGGCTGGTCTGACAGTTGCGCGGTCAATTCTCTCAATGCGGTCGTCAGAGCCTGGTTTCCGCGGGCGTCATCGCGGATATCGTTGGCGGTCAGCTCTCTGCCTTGGCGGCGACCAAGATCGAAATAGATCTTCGTCAGCTCGTCATCGATGCCCTGACCCGTTGTTTCGCGCACGAATTGGGCAAGTTGCCGACAGAGTGCTGCCCGCCAGCGACTGGCTCCATATTGGAGCTGACGCGCGAACAGGGTTGAAACGATCTTGTTCGTGCGTACCCGCAAATAAAAGAAGAGCGGGTCCTCTTTTTGAAAAGGGTTGGAACTGCTTGTTGGCGACGAACTCATACAGAAATTGTATGTGTCTATGAAGAGTGGAGACATCACGCCGCCGACTTGACCGAAAGCTTCTTCAAGGCGCGCGAGATCTTCCATCGTAAGTATGCCTTGATTATTTTCAGCCTCTTTCTTTAGGGCAGAAAAAACAATGCCTACCAATGAGTTGCCGAGCGCAGAGCAATGATGTGGGCCGGGTAGTGACTTTTTCTCTGCTGAACAGGTCATGAAGGCCTCAATTGGTATTTTGACTGCACTTAAGTAAAAAGTTGACGGATATAATCCTGGTTTGGGCTTAACAATATCTTTCTGCGTCTTTTGGTTTCCTGTTCGTGGTCTTCTAGTGCCTCAGACTATATCGCCTTCATGTTCTTTGCTTCGCTGGCAAATAGGCGGCAAACCCGCTATGGCGTTGACCCATCTATTTGTTGTGACGATGGGGCCCGGCATTCACGATGACGGATGATCAGATTTTTCTATTTGTGATGCTGGGCGTTGTTTTTGCCCTGCTGATCTGGGGGCGTATCCGTTACGATCTTGTGGCGTTTGGTGCCTTGATTGTCGCGGTTGTTGTCGGCGTTGTCCCCAAGGATCAAGCCTTTGATGGGTTCGGGCATCCTGCGGTCATAATCATCGCGCTGGTGCTTATCGTCAGCCGTGGCCTGGTCAGTTCCGGAGCGATCGAGGTGATCGCCCGCTTCATCATCAGCGCGTCGCGGTCCATCTCGACGCATGTTGGGCTGATGGCCGGCGTCGGTGCCGCATTGTCGGCCGTCATGAACAATGTCGGTGCATTGGCGCTGCTCATGCCGGTCGATATTCAGGCAGCTCAAAAAGCCGGCCGTAGCCCTGCATTGACGCTCATGCCTCTGTCGTTTGCGACGATCCTCGGCGGTCTGGTGACCCTGATTGGTACGCCGCCGAACATCATTATCGCAAGTTTTCGGGAAAAGGCTCTCGGGCAACCATTTGAAATGTTCGATTTTGCGCCGGTCGGTATCGTCGCTGCGACCGTTGGCGTGGCGTTCGTGGCGTTTGTTGGTTGGCGGCTTATTCCAGCAACGCCGAGAGGACATGATAGCGGCAAGGATCTCTTCGATCTTGGCGGATATGTTGCCGAGCTCAAAGTCCCTGAAAAATCGAAAATCATCGATAAGTTGGTCCGTGATATATACGACGATGCAGAAGAGTCGGATGTCGTCATTCTCGGTCTTATCCGCCGGGGCAAACGACTTCCGGGCCAGGCGCGCCGACAGACCATTCGCAAAGGCGATATCCTCGTGGTGGAAGCGCCTCCTGCCGCAATCGAGACACTGGTCGGTGCCATGGGGCTCGAATATGCAGGTTCCGAGAAGCATGCCGGCGCCTTGTCGACAGCGGATACTGGATTTGTCGAGGTCGTCGTCCCGGAAGGCGCGCGTATCGAAGGGCGTTCAGCCTTTTCGCTAAAGCTGTTGTATCGTCATGGCGTATCGCTACTCGGTGTGTCGCGCCGCGGCCGTCCATTCCGCGAAAGGGTTCGCCAACTCATTGTTCAACCCGGTGACGTGCTGTTGCTCTATGGCCCCACTGAACGCCTTGAAGAGACGATCGATTGGCTTGGCTGTCTGCCATTAGCAGCGCGCGATCTTGAGGTTTTGCGTCGCGACAAGGCATGGCTCGCCGTTGGCATTTTCGCGACGGCAATCATTCTGGCCAGTATCGGCGTCATCTATTTGCCGGTGGCATTGGCAGCGACATGCGTGCTGATGGCTCTTCTCAATATTGTGCCGGTCAAACGTCTCTACGAAGCGGTAGAGTGGCCGGTCATCGTGTTATTGGCATCGCTCATTCCGATCGGAGTCGCGCTGGAAGACAGTGGTGGTACGGCCCTCGTGGCGCAGGGGATTCTCACGATTTTCAGCGATGCATCGCCGGCCATCGTGCTTACCGTTCTGATGGTTGTGACCATGACCCTCTCCGACGTTCTCAACAATACGGCGACGGCAGTCATCGCCGCTCCGATTGCCGTTGACATCGCCGAGCGGTTGAATGTCAGTCCGGACCCTTTCCTGATGGCAGTTGCTATAGCCGCGTCCTGCGCCTTCCTCACTCCTATCGGACACAAGAACAATACCTTGATCATGGGACCGGGCGGTTATCGTTTCGGCGACTATTGGCGAATGGGGCTGCCGTTGGAAATCCTGGTCATTGGCGTATCGGTGCCGATGATTCTGATCGTCTGGCCGTTCTAGCGTCTCTTCCGAAGCTGTCGGAACAGGTTCTAGCGATGGATCGTGTCGCCGAGATTCGCGTAGTCATTGCTGCGAAGGTCCTGGATAATCTCGGACACATCGCTAAAGCCGGTGCCCATCGAGACCATTGCGATGGCACCGAGTTGAAGACTTGCTTCGAGCGTTTCGGGGATGGCCTCCGTCGCGCCTTCCTCTTCCAGAAGACGGGCGTGGTTCAAATCCTGCGCCCTTGCGAAAATCGGCAGCTCTGGGAAAAACTCGCGTAGCGCCGAGACAATACCAACAGCCGTTGCCGGATCGTCAATCGTGATGATCGCACCTCTTGCACGGCTTGCGCCTGCTGCATTCAGGATTTCGATCCGACTGGCATCGCCGAAGAAAACAGGCATCCCCTTTGCCCTGCATGCCGCAATTCTTGAGGTATCCAGATCAAGAGCGATATGAGCGACGCCGCCAGCGGAAAGGATCTTTGCCGACGTCTGACCGACACGGCCGAAACCTGCGATCAAGACGTGGTCGTTCAAGTCCTCCCCGATGAGTTCAACACCTGCGATTGTCCCTTTTTCCCGCTTCTCGATGAGCGATGAAAACACGCTGCCTACATATGCCATAGCTGGTGTGGCGACCATTGTGAGCGTGATGCTAGCCAGGAGAAGTTGTGTCGTCTCCATATCCAGAAGACCCAAAATGCTGGCGGTCAGGAAAAGCACAAATCCAAACTCTCCGCCTTGCGACAGAAGCAGTCCGACACGAACGGAAACGGCTGTCGGCAACCCAAACCCCTTGCACAGGCAGGCCGTAACGATGGTCTTGCCGACCATGAGGCTCAGAACGATCAGTGAGATCTGCAACAGCTCGCTTTGAATGAGAGCAATGTCGATAGACATGCCGACCGTCATGAAGAACAGGCCGAGCAGAATGCCGCGGAACGGACGAATATCCGCTTCGACCTGATGCCGGTATTCCGTTTCGGACAAGAGAAGGCCCGCCAGGAAGGCTCCGAGCACCATCGACATGCCGACGAGTGACATCAGCCATCCAGTGCCGAGCACAACCAGCAGAGTGGTGGCCACAAAGAGTTCCGAACTCCGCGTTTCCGCAATAATGCGGTAGACAGGCCGGAGGATCAGCCGGCCGACACCGATTACGAGAACCAATGCAACTGTAGCCTTCAAAGTCGCCATGCCCATGGCAGTAAAGAACGAACTTTGTCCTTCGCCGAACAGGGTCGCCAGCATCAATAGGGGCACGATGGTGAGGTCTTGAAAGAGCAGAATGGCAAATGCGATGACACCGTATGGCGTTGTCCGTTCTCCTCTCTCAATCAGAAGCTGGAGTGCAAACGCGGTAGACGATAATGCCAGGCCGCCGCCGATAATGATCGCTGCCTCACCATTGGCGCCGAGCGCCCAGGCGATACCGGTGATGAGAAAACCGGTAAGGATCACCTGAAGTGCGCCAAGTCCGAATACGTAACGGCCCAAAGAACGCAAGCGTTCGACTGAGAGTTCGAGCCCGATCATGAAAAGAAGAAACACGACGCCGAATTCGGCCAGAGTATGCGCGCTCTTAGAGTCGCTGATGACTGCAAGACCATGCGGGCCAACGAGAATGCCGGCCGCTAGATAGCCCAGAACAGGACTCGTCTTCAGGCGCCGGAATGCCGGGACAACGACAATTGCGGCGACCAGAAAGATCAAAACGTCGGACAGAATTTTCGACTCGGTCAAACGCTCTCTCCAAAACGGTCGGCTTTGCCCAAATGCGATAGGGTCAGGCTAACGACTCTGTTGATTTAGGTTGGCAGTCACTGATCGACGTCAAAGCGACAAACCGGCAGTTCTGACAATCATACATCCGGTTAAATCGCAAACGTGCCGCCAGGGAACACGAACATACGACCTTGGCCATGCCAGGAATCGGTACGAGATATAACCTTTACTCCCGAAACTGTATTGCGAAGTGTCAGACAAAATGCCGCGGTGTCGTGTCAAATCGTTTAGGTCAACCCAATGACCGGTACGGCGCGCCATGGCGATACAAGTCTATTGCGTCGGTGCACGCAGTGGATTCAAGGGCCGTCGGTCCTGCTTATGTTCTACACGGGACTTGTCCTGGCTCCGATCGGCTTCGCCTACGCGCAGGGCCTTCCGCCGCGCAACTGGCCGGATGAGATTTCATCGGCGTTGGCCATGGCCGCATTTTCCGGTCTCCTGATCGAATTCCTGCTGTCCGGTCGGTTCCGCAGCGTATCCGGTCGAATCGGAATCGATACGACCATGCGCTTCCATCAATTGATGGCGCGCACGTTCACGGTGCTTATTCTTATTCATCCGTTCTTATACACCGCGCCCATGCTGAACTATCCGCTTCCCTGGGATGTGACGGGCCGGCAGAACCTCGGTCTTTCCATGGTGTCTATCGCGACAGGTCTGGTTGCATGGGTCGTGCTCGCAGTGATGGTTTTCTTCGCCATCTTCCGGGAGCAGCGCGGCGGCAGCTATGAGGCCTGGCGTTTCTCACACGGACTTGCAGCTCTTATCATCGCTGTTTTTGGCACAATGCATACAATGCAAGCAGGGCGATACAGCGGAGACTCGATCCTCGCAGCATTTTGGTTCACGCTGCTTGCGATTGCACTTTTCACACTGCTATGGGTCTATGTGATCAAGCCGGCCTGGCAACTACAGCGCCCCTATCGCGTCGAGTCTGTGCGGAAAATTGCTGCCAAGACTTGGGAGCTTGTCGTGGCGCCAAGGCGCGGCGAGGCTATTGATTTTTCGGCAGGGCAATTTGTCTGGTTGAATGTCGGGCACAATCCGTTCTCGCTCTTCGAAAACCCGTTCTCAATTGCGTCGGCGCCTGCAAGCAAGGATCGGCTGAGTTTCGTCATCAAGGAAGTCGGCGACTTCACCCGCAGCATCGGTAGCATAGAACCGGGAACAGTCGCCTATGTCGATGGTCCGCACGGAAACCTGACCATTGATGATCGGCAAGGCAGCGGGATCGCCTTGATTGCGGGCGGTGTCGGCATCGCGCCCCTGCTCAGTATTCTTCGCCAGCTACACGAAGCACGCGATACTCGGCCCGTCGTGCTTATCTATGGCAACAGGGCATTTGACCAGATCGTTTATGCCGATGAGTTTCTCGAGATGCAGAAGACTCTCGATTTGAGGATCGAGCACATTCTCCACGAGCCGACAGACGATTGGGCGGGACGGACGGGCATAATCGATACCGCCAGTGTCAAAGAAGTCCTGACGAATCCCGATGCTGAGAGCTGGCTCTATTTCGTCTGTGGCCCGCTGCCCATGATCGAGAGCGTGGAGGCAACGCTTCTGTCCATGGGCGTACCCGGCAAACAGGTCGTCTCGGAGCGGTTCTATTATGATTGAGGGACTCGAATGACACACCGCCAGCGTATTCAGATCGCATTCTGGGTTGTTACATCGATCATTCTTGTCGTGGCTGTGGCATTCGCTTTTCGGTAAAGGGCGTAGAGGGTGACAGCCGCATATCGCGTCTTGAGACACGATGATGCGAGAGAGCCGCTGCGTCCACTGACAGCCCTACAGGGGGAGCTGCATTCCTGCGTAGGATGTGGCGGTCGATATGGCTTCGATTGATTTCATGCGATCTAGCCATTCAACGACATGTGCGAAGTCGGGCACACTTCTGAGGAGTTCCTCTCGCATGAAAATGACCGGGAAATGGGCGAAGTCGGCTATGTTTGGAGTGGTGCCTCCGAAATAGGCAGCGTCTTGGAGAGGCTGGAAGGCTGCGCCAATCGAATTGAGCAGACGTTTTTCCAGGAATGGCTTGTTGCCGTCATGAAACGACATGTAGACCAGAAGCCCGTTCTGAATGGCGATGTCACTCAATGCTGCCAGGACTGCTGAATTCGTCAAAGATCGTTCGATCAGATCTGTTGGTACGAGATCGGGGCGATGCTTTGCCAGCAGATACTCGAGGATGGCGCCTGACTGCGTGAGTGTTATCAGGACATTGCCGTTGTCGTCATAGTCTATGAAGGCGGGAACGGTACCTGCGGGATTTATCTGCAGATAGGCCTCGGTCTTATGTTCTTGGCTTTGCAGATCCAAGAAATGACGCTCGGCATTGACGCCGCTTAGCTCGCAGGCGATGGAAGCACGCAGACTATTGCCTGTCCGTGCGTGGAATAGCTGTGGGCTTTTCATTGTTCCGGTCTGCTACTGATTGTTTGTGAAGGGTCGGCGGCCCGGGGGCGATTGGTCATCTCAAGCCGCAGCAACGGCCTCGATCTCAAGAAGCCATTTGTCCGTATACATGTCGGCAAAAACGACCGTCAGAGCTGGCGTATGGTCACCAAGCATCTTGAGCCGAATGTCTTTGCTTTCGGCAATATGGTCCCGGGATGGAAGGAAGATTGTAACCTTGACCAGATTTTCCACATCCATCTCAGCGGCTTGGAGCTGTGAAATCAGGCTCTGCCAAACGAGTTCGCATTGCGCGGTGAATCCTTCGGGAACCTGCTCGTCCTTTGTGATCGGAACCTGTCCACTGATGAAGAGCAGCCTCTGATGGCCTGTCAGTTCCACGGCCTGAGCGTAGCCGCTGGATGGTACGAACACATCTGGGGAATTGATCATTCGCGTCTTCATTGGGACTCCATTTGATATTCGGGGGAGCATGACGGCCCCGGTGTGACAGTCCAGTCAGTGCGGTCGCGAGTCTGTCCAATTGACACATGCACGGTGCATTCCGCAACGACAAGTCAGAATTTTTGAGACAAAGGGTTAGAAAATCTATGTCTGCAGATTGCCGCCATTAGAAACGACGCTACGAATGCTCGCCTTTCATTGTGCCGAGCGGTCCATACGTGATTGCGCCCGTTCAATTGCACGACTGAGCCATGGATTGAGCGACTGCAGGGCTGCGGCCTTGCGATAGTCGGAGAGTGCCTCAGCGAAACGACCCTCTGTTTCATGAAGCCAACCGCGGTGCCGGAACGCTGGAGCATAGTCGGGCATGGTCCGGATCGCCTCATCGAACGCCGCCAGTGCTTCATGGCTTCTCAGATTGTCACGCAACAGAACGGCACGCCCGACCTGCGCTCTGGCAATGGCTAAATCCATCGGCTTGGCGATGGAGGCCAGCAGCGCTTCCTTTACGTTCGGCCTGAAGAGGGTCGAGTTTGCTAACGGACGGACTCGCTCGTGGAGAGAGCGCTTTGTCAGGGCAATTGCTCTCTCGTAGCTTGCGATGGCTTCCTCGACGCGGCCAAGCTTGCTTAGCGGATTGGCGCGCGCCACATGGTAGACGGCGACATTAGGCGCGAGCTCAACGGCTCGATCGCAGTCGCTGAGAGCATCTTCATAGAGTTCGATTCCGGCTCTTGCCTCGCTTCGCAGGTAGTACCGCCTGGCATCAGTTGGGTCCAGTGCGATTGCTGCTGAATAGTCGAGGAGCGCCCGGTGCTGTCTTCCAAGCGAACGATAGGCATGGCCACGTTGCGCGAGCACCTGGGCACTTGCCGGATTCTGCATTCCGAAGGACCGCGCGGCCCGATTGTAGTGCCTGATCGCCGATCGATAACGACCCTGTCTCGCTGCAAGATTGCCGGAAATGAAAGAGCCCCAAGCCTCAGGGTTCTCGATCAGGCCGCTCGTTGACACAATCGGACTTTTCTCGGCCTGGTCGGTCAACCGGTCGGTGAGCTCAATGACCTGGGAGGCCCATCGGGCAAGCAGCGGACTTGGTCCTGCCACAACAAATGCAATCGCCAGGGCAACGGCTCCGACAAGACCATCGCGGATGTAAGCACCGGTCGAGCGGCCAAGCTCCGATGGTTCGCGGTCCACAGTTTCGTATCGTTCGTCGCGCTGCTTCGGACCAACGCGCGGAACGCCATAGCGATTGGGACCGGGTGTCCCCTCCAGAAACGCGCAATCGATAAACACCCAAAGGCCAAACGGGATCGAGATTGCCGCAAAGGCCCATAGCCAAAGAGGCTGTGATAGCGGATCGTGAAAAGCACCAAGCCAGAGGACGCCAAACAGCGCGGTCGCCATTAATGCCCAAAGATAACCAACAATCTGCGGATGGCCGCGGTCTTTTAACCGCCTGAAAGTGATAAGGCAGATGGCGGCATAGGCCACGATTGGCCCAATCGTCGCGCCGTACCCATCGATCAGCAGGCCCGCAACGATCGAGAGCACTGAGACAACAGTCACGCCCAGCCACCAGCTTCTTCGGCTGATGCGACCGGCGAATGAGATTAAAAGGTCAATCATGTGGTGCACGATTCCAGCCAGGAACATGGTGTGTGATTGATCGGCGCGCAGTTGACGCGAGTCGTCGAAGTTAAGCCCTGACATAGAAATCCGAAAGTTTCGTATGCGAAGGCCACTCCTTGACGATCAGCAAATTCATGCATATAGTTGTATGAAGCAACTAAATGAGTTGATTGCATATGTCCGACCCGACGCCGCTCCTCGTCTCTGAGATTCGATCTGCGTCTCGCGCGTTGGTCCGGGAACTCGGATTCATGAATCGAACAGTTGCGGGAACCCGCCTTTCCCCCTCAGCCGTCCATACGATCGTTGAGATTGGGGCCGCCATTCGGCTGACGGCGAAAGAGCTTTCCGAAAAGCTTCTTCTCGAGAAATCAACAATCAGCCGTCTTGTCCGATCCCTTGTGGAGAGCGGTGATATCCGCGAACAAAGGAGCCAAAGCGATGGTCGCAGTAAGGATTTGGTGCTGACGCAGCGTGGACGCGAAACGCTTGCCACCATCGATCATTTCGCAACGCGACAGGTCGTCGATGCAATCGCGCCGCTGAATGACCGTTCGCGCGCACATATTCTCAAGGGGATCGCGGACTATTCGTCAGCTCTGAGAGCTGCGCGATCTGGAGAAATTGCTTGGCCTACAGCTCCCGAATTCTCGTTCAAGCAGGGATACACCCCTCGCTTGTTTGGCCGATTGGTTGATATGCATGCGGCTTGTTACGAAAACCTCGTGTCGTCGGGTCCAACTTTCGAGGCCAAAGTCGCAGCGGAATCGGCCGCCTTCGCTCAACGCATCGCTCATCCGGAAAACGAGATCTGGTATGCGGAGTTCGCCGAAGAGATCGTCGGTACCATCGCCGTCGACGGCGAAGCTCCTGAGTCAGGACAAGCGCTCTTGCGTTGGTTCATTGTCGAAGATGGCTATCGGGATGTTGGTATTGGCCGCACCCTAATCGCGCATGCACTGGCATTCTGCGACGAGCGTCAATTCGGGGAAGTCCATTTATGGACGTTTGCCGGACTGGATGCGGCTCGAAAACTCTACGAAGAGCATGGCTTTTCTCTTGCGGAAGAGACACCCGGTGAGCGCTGGGGGGCGACTGTTCTGGAGCAACGATTTGTCAGAACCAGCCAAGCCGATAAGTCACGAACGAGCAATCCTCCTTCGTGAAACGGCGCTTTGGATCGTGAAATGAAACCGAAAGCGGAAGTAACGGTTGTTCCCTTTGTCGACTGTCTCGCTGGCGGTGTGCGCGACCTGATTCTGCCAATACAACGAGACGAGTTCGGCATACCCATCACGTATGATGAACAGCCAGATCTACACGATATCGAGGGTTTCTATCGACAAGGCGACGGGGAATTCTGGGTAGCCTTGGCAGGTGACGAAGTCGTAGGATCGGTCGCGTTGCTTGACATTGGCGGCGGCCGTGCCGCCTTGCGAAAGATGTTTGTGAAGGCCGCCTACCGGGGCAGTGAGCACAACACTGCAAGAAAGCTACTGGCGCGCCTTGTTGCACACGCTGAAGCGGCAGGTATGGCGGAGATCTACCTGGGGACGACGGCAAAGTTCCTTGCGGCGCATCGATTCTATGAAAAAGCCGGGTTTTCGAAAATAGGCGAACATGAGCTGCCTGAGCGATTTCCTCGCATGCGTGTCGATACACGGTTTTACAAGCTCTTGCTCAGTGCTGTCGTACGGCTGCCATGATGGGCTCTCAGTCCTCCTGAAAAAAAATCTACGACACGTGTCACAGAGCGACGGCCCGCCTCGTCTTGTCTGCTGGATAGGTCATTCAAAAGGAGATCATCATGGAAAGCCGTATCGATCCATATGCCGCTGGTCCGGAAGCAATCAAGGCGATGCTGGCACTCGAAACCTATGTTCAAAATGCCGGTCTGGAGTATGCGCTGGTTGAACTTGTCAAAACACGCGCGTCGCAGATCAACGGCTGCGCCTATTGCATTCACATGCACACAAGAGATGCGCGTGCCGCCGGCGAGACGGAGGAGCGACTTCACCTGCTCAATGCCTGGCGGGAGTCATCGTTCTATAGTGCACGGGAGCGAGCGGCACTGGCCTGGACAGAGGCGCTGACACTCGTTTCCGATACCCATGCACCAGACGCAGATTACAATGTAGCCAAGGATCATTTCTCGGATAAGGAACTGGTCGATCTGACGCTCTTGATCTGCACGATCAATAGCTGGAATCGAATAGCCGTCGGTTTCCGCAGTCAGCACCCTGTATCCGGCCAAGACGAGCCTGCGGCCGCTGCAGTGGTTTAACGGCAAGCTGTGAGATCGTTGATGGTCGGTCGCCTGCAGGACTTCGAGGACCAACGTCCCTATCTCATGCGATTGGCATATCGCATGCTGGGCTCCGTGGCTGACGCACAGGACATTGTGCAGGATGCCTATCTGCGTTGGCATGCGGCTCAGACGGGTGACGTTGAAAACGCCAGGGCGTTTCTGTCGACCATTGTCACACGGCTTTGTCTGGATCAGCTCAAATCGGCGCGCCATCGTCGTGAGACCTACATTGGACCATGGCTCCCCGAACCCTTGATCGAAGAGACGAGCCCGTCGGATGTGGCCGTCGAAGAGATTGCCGGTGATGTCTCGGTCGCGTTGATGCTGGCGCTCGAGCGGTTGTCGCCGCTCGAGCGTGCCGCCTTCATTCTGCATGATGTGTTTGACATGGATTTTGCAGAGATTGCCGGCGCGCTGGACCGGAGCCAGGCCGCGTGTCGTCAGCTTGCGACGCGCGCGCGCACACACATGCGCGACCAGCGTGTCCGCTACGCGGTCTCTCGAGCCGAAGGAGAACAGGTCGTTGCTGCATTCCTTGCCGCGTCGCGGAGCGGAGATGTCTCGACCCTGCGAGATCTTCTGGCTGCTGAGGTCGTACTGACGACTGATGGCGGCGGCCGCAAGATCGCAGCATTGCGACCGATCTGCGGAAAGGCAAAAGTTGTTCGGTTCTTTTCGGGGCTTGCACGCAAGGCCGGGGGGCAAGAGCCAAAATGGATTGAGCCACTCTCAATCAACGGGATGCGGGGATTTGCATCGGTCGAATGGGACGGGACGCTGCAGACGACAGCACTCGATATCAAGGCGAACCAAATCACAGCGATTTATATCACGCGTAACCCGGATAAACTCCGGCATGTGTCGGCACGAATTCCGCGCGCTTTGTGAATCTGCAGTTAAGTGTGCGCCGACATTCGAATCTGCATCCTCTATCGGCAGCGATCGTTTCTGTCAGTCTTACACATTGTGTCCGATTGTCTGCGATGGAGGCTGAGTGGGGGAAGGTGTCGGGATCAAAGCTTGTTAAGATTTGGATTATTCTTGTGAATCTTATGTCTGCTTTGGATGTTATTCCTCATTTGAAAGACGTTATTAACCCTCCTTCTTTACCCTTTCATGCCGGATCGAACAGACGCGGGCACAGTTATTGTGCGCTCAAGAAGTGGGGGCTTCTTTGCGTACATGCGGCCCCGCCGTGAAGGGGCATTTGATGGCACGAGATACCAGTTTGACGGGGACCGAGCAGTTCTTCGATGAGAACGAGCTCATTGTCAGTAAGACGGACCTGAAAGGGCGCATGACCTACTGCAATGATGTGTTCCTGCGAATTGCCGGTTACAGCGAGCAGGAATGTCTCGGTGAACCGCATAGCATGATCAGACATCCCGAAATGCCGCGGTGTGTCTTCGGTCTACTGTGGGAGACCATTCAGGATGGCCGCGAGATTTTTGCCTATGTGGTCAATCGCTGTAAGAACGGCGATCACTACTGGGTAAATGCGCATGTCACGCCGAGTCGTGACGGATCGGGAAACATCGTTGGTTACCACTCGAACCGAAGGGTGCCGGATCGTGACGTTCTCACCAATACGATCATGCCCCTCTATAAGGATCTGTTGGCGGAAGAGGCGCGGCACAGCAACCGAAAAACCGGTATGCAGTCTTCGACCGAGATGGTCACCAAGCTCCTGAGCGAGCGCAATGTCGCTTATGACGAATTTGTTGCGACGTTATGATCCGGATGGATTGTGCACAAACCGTTTTCCGAAACGTGGCGGCGCCACTGAACCGGCTTTTGGAATCTGATCAGTGTGTCGCGCCAGTTTATGAAAGAGTTTAGTCAGATGTTTTCCAACGATTACAAATCAGCAGTTCATAAAGCCCGCTCCGTCTGTGAGGCGGTTGCAGAAGGTGATTTTGAAGCCCGTATCACGAACATCACAGAGAAGGGCGAGGCGGGTCTATTGCTCCACGCCATCAATCGGATGATTGACCGATCCGACGCCTATGTCCGCGAGTCGCGAGCGTCACTTGAATATGTGGAAGCCAACAAATATTTCCGACGTATTTCCGAAAAGGGAATGTCGGGAGCCTTCGGTGAAGCCAGCCGTACGGTGAACAATGCGATGTCGGCAATGGAGCAACGCGTCACAGATTTTACGAGCGTTGTCGAAAACTTCGAAAACACGATGAGCGAAGTCGTGGAATCCGTCGCGGCCGCGGCCTGCGAGTTAGAGGCTTCTTCAAACACGATGGAGAGCTCCGCCGTCTCGGCAAACGAACAGGCGGCAACCGTCGCCGCGGCAGCGGAAGAAGCGTCGGCGAATGTCGGTGCTGTTGCCTCTGCTACCGAGCAGTTGACGGCATCGGTCGGTGAAATCAATCAGCAGGTGACCCAGTCAACCGAGATCACGGCAAATGCCGTCAAAGAGGTTCAGCAGACCAACAAAGATATCAGCAATCTTTCGGCCTCATCCGACAAGATCGGTGAGGTGGTCTCCTTGATTACGGACATCGCCGATCAGACCAATCTGCTTGCATTGAATGCGACGATTGAGGCTGCGCGAGCAGGCGAGGCCGGTAAGGGGTTTGCCGTGGTCGCGTCGGAAGTGAAGGAGCTTGCCGGACAGACCGCGAAGGCCACTGACGAGATCAGCAATCAGATCGAAGAAATGCAGAACGCCAGTAATCAGGCCGTGGGTTCGATCGAGATCATCGGTAATACGATCGGCAAGATCAACGAAATCGCATCCACGATTGCGGCCGCCGTCGAGCAGCAGAGCGCGGCGACACAGGAAATCGCACGTAACGTGAATGAGGCCTCCACAGGCACTTCCGAGGTCAGCGGAAGTATCAGTGTGGTGACACAGGTTGTCAGCGAATCCGGTGAAGCTGCGACCAACGTCAAACAGGCCTCCGGCGAGCTGTCAGAGAAATCCGCGATGATGAAATCCGAGGTCGACGGATTTCTGGAAGCCGTGCGCAAGGCTGTCTAGGCAAGCCAGAAGGCGGGCAGGAACGCCGGGTTGGCTTAAGCGCAAAACCCGGCGCCTCCTCTTATGCTCTTTGCGAAAAGCGCCGTCCAACCATTGCAGCGGCAATGTTGACCTTTTGAATGTCGATGGTCCCGCCGGCAATACCCCAGGCCCATCCGTCGCGCATTTTCTGCTCCATCGGGTATTCCTTGGAATAGCCGTAGCCGCCCATCAGTTGAACGGCGGTGCTGGTAACGTCTCGCACCATCTCATTCGCATAACATTTGGCGATTGAACTGTCGGCAATGCTCGGAAGGCCGTTCTGCGCGTTGACGACGGCGCGGTAAAGGAGAAGACGCGAAGCGTCGACCTTCATGGCCATTTCTGCCAAGTGGAGCTGGACGGCCTGGAAATCCACAATCGGCTTGCCGAACTGCTCGCGCTCTTGAACATACTCCAAAACGTAATCCAAGGCCGACTGAGCGATAGCAAGGCTCATGGTGGTATTGCCGCAGCGCTCGAGATCGAATGCTTCCATGAGCTTCTTGAAGCCGCCGGCTGGCACAACGACATTGTCAGCAGGGACTTCGACATTGTCCAAAAAGATGTCTGCGCTGGTCATGCCCCGCAGGCCCATATGGTCTTCGCGTTTGCCAAAGCTTACGCCTTCGCGGTCCTTTTCCACCAGGATTGCGCCAATGCCCTTGGCGCCCGGGTCATCCGACATGCGGCAGTAGATGACATAGGCGTCCGAGTGGCCGGCGCCCGAGCACCAGCGTTTCTGCCCACTGACCACATATGACGCGCCCTTGGCGGTTGCCCGGGTCGTCAGATCGGTGAGGGCAGTGCCGGCGTTCGGTTCCGACATGGCAACAGCGACGATCATCTCGCCGGCGCAGACCTTCGGGATGATGCGTTGGCGCATCTCTTCGTCGGCATAGTGAGCAATTGCCAATGTCGGTCCGAAACACGATTCGAAAATCGGGAAGGCAAGAGCAGGCGAAAGCCGTGCCACTTCTTCCAGGACAAGCACCGCGTCGAGATGGGAGAGTCCGGCACCGCCATAGGCCGCATCCAGATTGACGCCGAGAAGCCCCATATCGGCAAACTGTTTCAGGATTGCCGGGCCGGGCGGTTCATCCGATGCCTCTATTTCGCGGGCGGCTTCGACGAGTTCGCCATTGGCAAACCGTCGAACGGTATCCTGAAGCGCTACCTGCTCGTCAGAAAGTGTGAAATCCATGGAAGGTTCCTTCAGCCGACAGCGAGCAGTCGGTCCCGGTCGCGCGCAAGCCAGAGCAGAACGAGCGCTGCCCAGAGCGGTACGGCGGCCCAGAACAGTAGGTTCCCGCCCGCATAGGGATCGATGAGTCGCTCCCAGGTCGAGGCGACGGAAACCGTGTGCATTGCCAGAATGGCGCCGTAGGTCCAGAACTTCTTGAAGCCTGCCATGAATGCCAAGATGACAAGAGTCTGTGCGACTCCCAGACCTGTTGCGATGGTTGGCGTGATCTCGAGAAAGTAGAATTTGTTGAAGACCTGTTGCGCGTGTCCGGTATTCAGGATCTTGTCGATGGACCAGACCAAAAGGAAAAGCCCGGTCGTTATGCGCAGCAGGAGGAGGCCGACTTCCAGCGATTTGTCGTTAGTCACATTACATCCCTTAAGAATTACGCGGATTCACTTCAACGGCAGCACTCGGGGGCTGCTTCGGGCAGTGGGTTAAGATGCGATCATTGCCTTTGCCGCCGTTCTCGCCCTCACGAACCACATAGCGCTGTTTGCAGACGCTGATCTTAGGCGGCACATTCGTCCGCTCGAACACATCGTGACCGTCCTGCAGATCGGTCCAGAAGCTGTTCCAACGGTTTCCTTGGTGCAGGCGGCGATTCCAAGCGGTCATCCGAAAAGGATAGACATGGACGTGGAAGCGACCCTGTCCTCGCCAAAGAGCAGCGGTAACGATCCGCCAGATCTCATCCATCGCCGCATTTGTCATGGCATAGCAGCCGATGGAGGAGCAGCCGCCATGCACCATCAGATAGGAGCCGGTCCGCTTGTGCGAGCGGTCGAAAATGTTGGGAAACCCGAGATTGAACGATCGGTGCCAGCGGCTGTTCGGATTGAGCTGGCGCTTGGAAACCGTATAGAAACCTTCAGGACTCTGTCGGTCGCCTTCCTTCAATTTGGGACCGAGATATCCGGACCATCGACAGATCGGATAGGACGCAAAAAGGACGAAGCGATCATCCTTTTTCATCCAAATCTCAAGCAAATGCTCCTGTTTGAAAATACGGATAAAGACCGGCGCACCGAGTTTTACGCCGACTTCTTTGAGCCTTTCATCCAATCGCGACAGATCGGGTGTGCCCCTCAGAGGGAGGCCCAGATAACTGCGAACCAGCCGATCTGCGCGGTCTAGCGATTGGACGGTCCGGTCGATGAGCGCCATCACCGGTGTGCTCTGAACGGACAGAGCGCCGATGACGACAACGCAAAGCGTGAAAGCAATGATCAGTCGCTTGAGCATGAAGGCGAGCCTGCCTATTCGTAAGTTCCAAATAACTCGAATAGGGCGGAACGGGCCTATGCGTCAATGTCCCGTCGCCGCCGAGCAGTCGTCTGTGTACGGTTAGTTTCGGCCGAGGATGGAGTTCAAACGGAACGCAAAGCCAGCAACTGAGGGATCGCGGGGCGGTCCACCGAACGTGAACGAGGAGTCGTCCCCGAAGTCTCCATCGCTCGGAGGCGATGCAACCCGAATCTGCTTGGTCGGCTTTGCAGCGGCCTTCTGCATGGATTGACGCATGGCTTCTCGGATCAACACATCCTGAGGAAGCGTCTCGACGGGAAGCCGTTCGTAGGCCGGGCAGGCACCTCTGGGATCAATGCGGCTCCGTGGATTCTTGAAGGCCACATTCACAAGGTAATTCTTGCGGCACACCGCGACAGGTGGCGGCTGATGCGTCTTTTCGAAGTGGTCATGCCCCTGCTTGATGGTCTTCCAAAAGGACTTCCAGCGATTGAAGCGATGGCGTTTCATATTCGCATCCGTCATGCGGAACGGATAAGCGTGAACGTCAAAGGCTTCCTGGCCGCCTTGGAAGGCCTCGCGCGCGAGGATGTAGATTTCTTCCATCAGCGCATCGGTCATAGCGTAACAACCGGCGGATTTGCAGTCACCGTGCACCATCAGATGGGCACCCGTGCGCCTGTGTGCCTTGTCGTAAGCGTTGGGGTAGCCAAGATTGAATGAGAGGTAGAACTGGCTATTGGGATTCATCTGGCGCGACGAGACGCGATAGAATCCTTCGGGTGCCTGCTTGTCGCCTTGCTTCAGTTTCGGGCCGAGTTTCCCGGACCAGCTGCAAATCGGGTAGGTTTTGAAATGGTGAAAACGACCGTCATCCTTGGCCTTCCACACCTCGAGCTCGGACTCTTCCTTGAAGATGCGCACGAAGATCGGCGAATCCTCGCGCATGCCTTTTTCTTTCAGCAAAGCCTGCGCCTGCGGTGAAAGCGGCTTGAGGTGAGGCGGGACAGGTTGGCTGCACCCGGCAAGCAATGCCGTCGCGAGTGCAACCAGACTGACCGCAGTCTTTTTCATCATATCTAGATCCATACGCAGTGCCCTTTGCGCATGGTCACCATTTATTATTATGTCTTAACGCTAGGTTAATTTTGGTGATTGGCCAGGATTTTTCATCGCCGACCCGCCCCCGAATTGACCTATGGTAAATCTATCGGAAAGGATTGTGGCGCTGGCGAGACACTGGTGCGGCGATTTAACGGCGGGCCGCATGAATCCGGGGAAATCTGGTCGTTCTTTGGAGTCTGGCTGCAAATTTCTGAAGCCGGCTCGCCCCCGGGGCCTAACCACCTTGATGGTGCCGTTAGTGAGTGGCTGGCCCGGCTTCAGGAATTTACGATCTCTTAAGTCACACTGCCGATGGCTAGGAATTTGGCCCTGCGGTGTTCCCGCAGAGCGTCGCCGTCCATTCCCGCCAGCTCGTCGAGCGCCTTGGCAATCATGTCGCCGGCGCGGGCCAGAGTCGTTTCCCGGTCCCGGTGCGCGCCGCCGACCGGTTCATCGACGATCGTGTCGGCGACGCCGAATTCCAGCAGATCCTGAGCGGTAATCTTCATATTCGTCGCGGCATCCTGCGCGCGGCTGGAATCGTGCCACAGAATCGATGCTGCGGCCTCCGGCGACGCCACGGTGTAGATCGAATGCTCAAGCATCAGCACCTGATTTGCGGTGGCAATCGCGACGGCGCCGCCCGACCCGCCTTCGCCGATCACGAGTGTGATCAAAGGAACACGCAATCCCAGACAACAGTCTGTCGAGCGTGCAATGGCTTCAGCCTGGCCCCGCTCTTCCGCTCCGATGCCCGGATAGGCGCCGGCAGTATCGATCAGGGTCAGGACCGGGAGCGCGAACCGATCTGCCATGCCCATGAGACGGATTGCTTTGCGGTAGCCCTCGGGTCTCGCCATGCCGAAATTGTGCTTGAGGCGGCTTTCGGTATCCGATCCTTTTTCATGGCCGATGATCATGACCGGCTTCCCGCGAAAACGCCCGATTCCGCCGATAATCGCATGGTCTTCTGCGAAGTGGCGGTCTCCGGCCAGCGGTGTGAAGTCTTCGATCAGCGCTTCGACATAGTGCCGGAAATGCGGTCGGTCCGGATGTCGGGCCACTTGTGTTTTTTGCCAGGGCGTCAGCCCCGAATAGGTGCTCTCGAGCGCTTCCTGGGCTTTGGCTTCCAGCGTCGCGATCTCCTCGGCGATAGACACAGAGGCCTCGCCGTCGACCAGGGCGCGCAATTCGGCGACCTTGCTCTCCAACTCGGCAATAGGCTTCTCAAAGTCCAGATAGGTGCGCATTGGGAGATCGACAATTTCCGGTTCGCGAATGCCCGCTAGAACGAGGGCCGCGTTTCTCGTGTGCCGGCTTAGTGGCCTTGACCATGACGCCTGTCAAGCCGGGAGACAAATGCTTCCGGGTGAAAGCGTAAACCGAGGCCCGGAATCTGGCGCTAAATGGCTTTCCCGGCTTCCAACCGCGCATCGGCCATTGGATGATGATCGAGAACCAGCTGCTTCAGTCTTTCCTCAAGAACATGGGTATAGATCTGGGTGGTCGAGATGTCAGCATGCCCGAGCAATTGCTGAACGGCGCGCAAATCTGCACCGCGCTCCAGCAGATGGCTCGCAAAGGCGTGCCGCAGAACGTGTGGAGATATGCGACTCGCGTCCAAACCGCTGCGTGCCGCTGCCTGTTTTAGCTCCAATGCAAAATTCTGCCGTGTCAGATGCCCCTGTTTGCCGCGTGACGGAAAGAGCCATTTGGACGAGGCCAGTCCCGGAAATCGTTCGCTTTCCGCATCCAGATAGCCGCCGATGGCGGTAATCGCCGCGTCAGTCAGCGGGACAAGCCGCTCGCGGCCCCCTTTTCCCTTGACGATGAGAGCGCGATCACCGTTCGAAACCGTGCGGCGCGGCAGTGATACGAGCTCGGTAACGCGCATTCCGGTGGCATAGAGGAGCTCCAGCAAACAGTAGAGCCGACGTTTTTTGAAACCACCGGGGCCTTTGCTGTCGGCTGCATCGGATTTCGCTCTTTCCAGAAGTGCGTCGACGTCGTTGACCGAGAGAACTTTCGGCAAAGGGCGCGCACGCTTGGGGCTCTCAAGTGTTGAAGCCGGGTCGTCGGTGCGCAGGCCTTCGGTGAACAGAAACCGGAAAAACTGCCGGATCGCAGAGAGTTTCCGGGCACGGGTTGCGGGAGACAGCCCTCGGCTTTGCAGCTCTTCCAGAAAGTCGGTGAGATCCGACTGGCTTGATGTTCGAGGGGAGACGCCTCCTGCAGTCAGGCTGGCATCCAGATCGTCCAGGTCGCGACGATAAGCATCCAATGTGTTGCGGGCCGCACCCCGCTCAACACTCAGCATTTCAAGAAAATATGAGATATCCGCCGCGCCTTTGCGGGCTGCTTCGGAAGGAGGTGATGTCGGTTTGCCAGTCAGAGCGGCCACCAGTGTCAATTGCGGAGCTTAACGTTTCGCAGGGTCTTCGATATCTCTTTCGGCTCCGGTTCGAAAAATTCCGACAACACATAAAGACTGCCGTAAACCACGCCCGTAAAAACAGCACAGACAAACAGAAATCTGATCAAACTCGGCATTAAGTGGCACTCACCATGGGGACCCAATCGTCGCGCAGCGCTGTCGAAAAAGCGCACTCAACCCTGCTGTAGCCGCGAATGAACCATACCATTGCGAATCTCCGCGTTAACGAGTCCATCAAAGAGTGGGCCTTTTTCGATAGGCAACCGACGAATCTCAAAGCTAGAATGCCTGAACGTTCGCCACTACTGCAAATATCGAAGGTCCCAAGTCTCCCCATGCGCACCGACGCACGCAAGCGAAACAACAAGGCATCACGAACCGCATCAATTCGCGAAGGACTTGGCCAGCGCAGCATCGTTTTAATCGGCTTGATGGGAGCCGGCAAGACGGCGATCGGCCGCCGTCTGGCGCATGAGCTCGGCATTCCTTTTACCGATGCGGATTCGGAAATTGAAATTGCAGCCGGGCAGAGTATCAGCGAAATCTTCGCGGAGCACGGTGAGGCCTATTTCCGGTCGGGTGAGCGCAAGGTCATCGAACGGCTTCTCACCTCCGGCGGACGGGTTCTCGCCACGGGGGGCGGGGCCTACATGAATGAGGAAACTCGCAAGACCGTGGCAGACCATGGTGTGTCCGTCTGGCTGAAAGCGGATCTCGATGTCTTGGTCCAACGCGTGTCTCGGCGCGACAATCGACCGCTACTGAAAGATGGCGATCCCAAAGCCATAATGAAAAAGCTGATGGACGAACGCTATCCGATCTATGCGCAGGCGGATATTGTCGTGCAGAGCCGCAATGCGCCGCACGATACGATCGTCAACGAAATCATGAATGCGCTCTACGGCAGCCCACTGCTTTCTTCCCCGAACAACAAGCGAGCCGAGTGACTGGACTGAACACCTAATGGATCAACAAACGAATCAAGAGTCGGCTGCCGACCCATCCAGCACCGTTCGTGTTGCGCTCGGCGATCGCGCCTATGACATCGTCATCGGACCGGGACTTCTCGGCAGCGTCGGCCGAAGGCTGGCGGACATTGCACCCGGAACACGGGCAGCCATCATTACGGATGAAACTGTTGCCGGCCTGCATTTGGAAGCCGTTGAGGCAAGCTTGAAGGATCAGATTGGCTTGGCAGGAACAATCGTGTTGCCGCCCGGAGAATCGACGAAGAGCTTCACGCAGCTCGAGCCTCTGTGCGAGCAGCTCCTCGAAATGGAAGTTGAGCGCAGGGACACGGTGATAGCGCTGGGCGGCGGCGTCATCGGCGATCTGGCCGGATTTGCCGCAAGCCTCATTCGCCGCGGTGTTCGCCTCGTTCAGGTGCCGACGACACTCCTGGCCCAGGTCGACTCTGCTGTTGGCGGAAAGACCGGGATCGATACGCCGCAAGGCAAGAATCTGGTCGGAACATTCTATCAGCCGAGCCTTGTCGTTGCCGATGCGGATGTCCTGGAAACGCTTCCCGACCGGCAGTTCCGTGCCGGTTATGCCGAGGTCGCGAAATACGGTCTTTTGGGAGACGCTTCGTTCTTCGATTGGCTGGATCAAAACTGGAAAGACATCTTTGCCGGTCCCGGCCCGGCGCGAAGCGAGGCCATCGAAAAAAGCTGCATCATGAAGGCGAACATTGTCGCCGAGGACGAGCGCGAGGCCGGGCAACGGGCATTGCTCAATCTGGGCCACACATTCGGCCATGCGATCGAAGCCTTCGCCGGTTATTCACACCGCCTGCTGCATGGCGAGGGCGTGTCGATCGGGATGACGCTTGCCTTTGGATTCTCCGAAGAGTTGGCGCTCTGCTCCAAGCAGGATTGCGAACGCATGGAAGCCCATCTTAAATCCGTCGGACTGCCCACCCGGATTGTCGAGATGGAACCGCCGCATCCGACAGCGAAAGATTTGTTGGCGTTGATGGCGCAGGACAAGAAAGTCGAAGGTGGGAGCATCTCCTTCGTGCTCGTGCGCGGGATCGGTCACGCCTATGTCGAACGGGAAGTGCCGATGGGCCGGCTCGAAGATTTCTTGATGCGCAAATGTGAAGGCCGATGACCCTCGAACTTCTTTTGATGATCGCGGCGATCTTTGCCCTCCTGATCCTCTCTGCCTTTTTTTCGGGCTCGGAAACGGCGCTGACGGCGGTTTCGCGCGCCCGGATTCACGCAATTGGCCAGGATGGCAGCCGGCGTGCGTCACTGGTCGACTATCTCATAACCGACCGCGAGCGTCTGATCGGCGCACTTCTGCTGGGCAACAATCTGGTCAACATCCTGGCCTCCGCCCTGGCGACCAGTCTGTTCCTGGAATTGTTCGGCCGCGGCGGTGTCGTCTACGCAACATTGGTGATGACGGCGCTCGTCTTGGTGTTTTCCGAAGTTTTGCCGAAGACCTATGCGATCTCAAATCCGGAGCGCATGGCGCTCCAGGTTGCCCCTTTGGTTCGGGTGTTCGTCGTTCTGTTTGCGCCGGTGACGGCCGGTGTGCAGATCGCTGTGCGCCACATGTTGAGATTGCTAGGACGAGGGGTGAGCGATGATGCCGCCGTACTGTCCTCCCGAGAGGAGTTGAGAGGCGCGATCGAACTGCATCATCTGGAAGGCGGCGTCGTAAAGCATGACCGGGACATGCTCGGGGGCGTGCTGGATCTTCGCGACATGGAAGTCGCGGATGTCATGATCCATCGGACCAATATGCAGGCGCTCAACGCTGACGACTCTCCTGAAGATCTCATCGATTCAATATTGGAGAGCGTTTTCACGCGCATCCCGCTCTGGCAAAGCGATCCGGATGACATCGTCGGAATTCTGCATGCCAAGACACTGCTTAAGGCTCTTAAGGACGCAAAAGGCGACTTGTCCAAGATCGACATTCTGTCGCTCTGTACACCCCCCTGGTTTGTGCCGGAAACAACGGCTCTTCAGGATCAGTTGAATGCCTTCCTGCGCAAGAAGATGCACTTCGCAATCGTTGTCGACGAATATGGTGACGTGCAGGGCCTGGTGACGCTTGAGGACATACTGGAGGAAATCGTCGGTGAGATAACCGACGAGCATGACGAACCTGTCATGGGCGTTCGTCCCCAGGCAGACGGTACGGTCAATGTGGATGGTACGGTACCCGTCCGCGATCTCAACCGACTCATGGATTGGGATCTGCCGGAAGAGGAAGCCACCACGGTGGCTGGTCTGGTCATTCACGAAGCGCAGACAATACCCGAGCCAGGCCAGGCTTTCACGTTCCACGGTTATCGGTTCGGTGTGTTGCGCAAGCAGCGCAATCGCATAACGGCCGTGAAAGTGACGCCGCTCAAACAAACCAAGCAGGCAGCACAACAGCAAGGTTGAGCTGAGCCGGATGAGGCTTTGAGTGGGTCTAGGTCTACGGCGCCTTTTTCAGCCCGCCCATTTTGCAGATGATTTTCCATTCCTTGTCCGTGACCGGTTGCACGGAAAGCCTGGAATTCTTGACCAGCACCATGTCGGCCAGTTTCGGCTCGGCCTTGACCTGCTCGAGCGTCACCGGATCGATAAACGGCTCGACTGCCGCGACATCCACGCAGGTCCATTTGCCGGTGGTATCGGTGGAATCGGGATGCGCCTCCGTCACGACCTTGACGATGCCCATGACACGCTTTTCATCGATCGAATGGTAGAAGAAACCCATGTCGCCGATCTTCATGGCGGTCATATTGTTGCGCGCCTGATAGTTCCGAATGCCGTCCCATTCGGCGCCGCCCTTACCCTCCTTCACCTGCTCATCCCATGACCAGGTGTTGGGTTCGGATTTGAAAAGCCAGTAGGCCATGGCCTAAGCCTCCGGGTTCTTGATGATCCAGTTCCAGGGTCGAATGTCGACATTCGCAAAGACACCAGCCTTGGCATAGGGGTCCGCGTCGGCAATCGCGCGTGCTGCGGCCTCATCCTCCGCTTCCACAACCACGAGGCTGCCCACAGGGCGCTCGCCGTCTTCGCTCATGAATGGGCCGCCGGCTTTGACGGCATCGCCCAGGGACTTGAGATAGTCGAGATGATCGGGCCGATTGGCCTGGCGCAGCGGCAAGCCGTCCGACTTGTCGGTGCAAATGATCGCGTAAATCATTCAAGAGATCCTTTTGAGCAGATGTTGTGAGATCAGTTCTCGGAGCGGAAGGGCCGGGATAGCAAGCCTTCGATGGCTTCGTCCACGCCCAATTGACCGGATACGACGGCGTTGACCGCCTGACAGATCGGCAACTCCAGTTTATGCGTCTCCGCGAGCTCGGACAGCGCAGAAGCCGTGAAGACCCCCTCGCTGATCGATTTGCGGGCTCCGAGGACCTCGCTAAGCGTCTTGCCTTCACCAAGTGCCTTGCCCAGCGACATGTTCCGCGATTGGGTGCTCGAGCAGGTTAGGAGAAGGTCTCCGAGGCCCGAAAGCCCTGAGAGCGTTTCTGGCCGCGCGCCAAGCGCTGATCCCAGTCGTACCATCTCGGCGAAACCCCTCGTGGTCAGTGCGGCGTGGGCGCTGTTCCCAAGTTCTTTTCCCAATACGATACCCGATGCGATCGCCAGCACGTTCTTTACGGCACCGCCGATCTGGGTACCGATGACATCGTCGCTCCAATAGGGCCGGAAGGCCGTGTGTCCGATCGCGTAGGCAAGATCGCGACCGAGACTTTCATCCTCGCACGCCAGAGTGACCGCTGCAGGCAGACCGCGCGCCACTTCCGCCGCGAAGCTCGGGCCGGAGAGTATCGCAAGGGCTGCGTGAGGGAGCGCCTCGGCGAGCACGTCCCCCATCAGCTTGTCTGTCTTCTGCTCGATGCCTTTGGCACAAATGACGACGGGCCGCCCCTCGGGCAGATGCGGCGCAAGATCCGTCGAGATGGTCCGAAGATGCTGCGCCGGAACGACGATCAGAAGCGCATCGGTTTCGGCAATCTCGGATAGCTTGCCCGTCGCCCGGATCCTTCGGTCCAGTTTGACGCCAGGAAGATATGTCCGGTTCTGGTGGTGATCGTTGATGTCGGAGATGGTCTCATATTCATAAGCCCAGAGCTTTGCGCCGCGGCCGGCCTTCACGACCGACTGCGCAAGGGCGGTGCCCCAGGCGCCACTACCGACAATACCAATTGTTTCGATTGCCATCAGATTGCTTTCCTGACCTAAGCTTTCACCCCAGCGCCAATTGCAGGCGGCGCATCTTCATCAAGCGGCCAGCGCGCACGGGGGCCGATTTCGAAAGAGTCTGTATCGCCTCGTGCTAGCCGTTCTGCGCCTGCCCAAGCGATCATAGCGCCATTGTCCGTGCATAGGGCGATTGGCGGAACATGAAGCGAAAACTTTTGCTCGCCGGCGAGTTCGGTGAGGGCGGCGCGCAGGCTGCTGTTCGCCGCAACGCCGCCGGCGACCACCAATCGATGCTGTTTCTGACTGCTGTGACTTGTACGGAAACGGGTCATCGCAACCCGGCAGCGATCCTTGACGGACGCAGTAACCGATTGCTCGAAACTCGCGCAGAGATCGGCAATGTCCTGTCGCCCGAGAGGGGCCAGGTCCTCTGCTGCCCGCCTGACGGCCGTCTTCAGGCCCGAAAACGAAAAATGCGGATCCTTGCGCCCGACCATCGGCGTCGGGAAGTCGAAACGTGCGGGATCTCCGTCACGTGCATAGCGCTCAACTTCGGGACCTCCAGGGAATCCCAGTCCTAAAAGTTTTGCTGTCTTGTCGAAGGCCTCGCCGAGGGCGTCGTCGAGTGTCGTACCGAGACGCTCATAGCGACCGACATCGTCCACGCTCTGTAACTGAGTGTGCCCGCCGGAAACCAGCAGCAGCAGATAGGGAGGCGCCAATCCTTCCGTTAATCCAACCGTTAGCGCATGCCCTTCCAGATGATTGACGGCGAGTAGCGGGAGATTATGCACAAGAGCGATTGCTTTCGCGGTCATCAGGCCAACCATAAGGCCACCGATCAGACCGGGACCGGCGGTGGCGGCAATGCCGTCGAGATCGGAAAAGTCCATTCCGGCCTCGTCGAGTGCCGCAGCAATGAGTTCATCAAGGCAGGTCACATGGGCGCGTGCAGCGATTTCCGGTACGACGCCGCCATAGGCTGCATGCGCTTCGACTTGCGAGCGAACGATATTGCTGCAGATGCGTCCCCGAGCAGAGCCTTCGCGCACCACGATAGCCGCTGCCGTTTCATCACAACTCGACTCGATTCCGAGCACGGTCAGCGGTCGATTGTTGGCAGTGTCCTGCATGCATTGGCTCCGTTCCGACACCGCATTGGCCCACGTCGCGCCACTTATATCAGCGGTGTGGCTTATTGCGAGCCAATCCAGCGCGCGAAGACCTCATCGGTCTCGGTCTCGAGAATCCCGCCGATGATCGCGCCAGCGTAAAAGGGGGCTGCTGCAGCGATAGCCGGACTCGTCAGATGGATCTGATTGAGTCCGAGTTGAACGAGGGTCGTGATCGACGTTCCATAAATCACCTCGGGGATCTGCGACCAGACGATAGCACTTGCGCACATCGGGCAGGGCTCCGCGGTCGTATAGAGCGACAAGTGTTCCCAGTCGACGGCTGGCCGAATTGCTGCGCAGTTTGTGATGGCAACGATTTCACCGTGCAGGATCCGATTGCCTGTATGACTCTCGTTGCCGCCGCGGCAAACGACGTCACCGGACCGTCTATCGACGATTACGGCACCGAACGGTGCCGGCACTGTCGTCGCAACATCTAACGCCAATGCCATGTTTCGCTCATGCCGAGTGCGTTCGCTCGGTGTGAGGTCTGCGGCGTATGTGAGAATTGTCATTGGTCCGGAGGGCGCTTTCGGAGGTCCGTCTCGACTTTGGTCACTCATGAAAAACCTCCGAAGATCTGCGCCAGATCACTCCGACTTCAAGAGCTCGCAATAGCGCTTCATTTGGACGCAAGTGCGCTGTAACCAGCCGGTATAGTCTGTCGTGGGTGCGATGCGTTGCATAAAGGTATGAAAATGCCAAAACAGATTCTGCTTTTGGGCGACTCGATCTTCGATAATCAATCCTATGTTCCTGGAGAGCCGGATGTTCGCACGACATTGGAGACGATGGTCGATCCGAATGAGTGGGTCGTGAATCTGTGGGCCGTCGACGGTCACAGGACCTTGGATGTGCCGAAACAGCTGAGCGATGCAGAGGTTGTCCCTGGCAGTCGATTTTTTCTGAGCGTCGGCGGAAACGATGCATTGGACCATCAGCATTTGCTATCCGATGGTCAGCAGCGCCATCTGGACGAGGCTCTGTCATTGCTTTTCGATATGCGTGAAGCCTTTAGAGAGAATTATGTCACTGCATTGGACGCAGTTCACGCGATCGCGGACTCCCTTACGGTCTGCACGATCTATAACCCGGATTTCGGCCGTGACATCATGTTCAAGCATTTTCAAAGACCAGTCGAAGCGGCGCTCAGCCTATTCAACGATGTGATCACGCAGGAAGCGCTGCGTCGAAAACTGCCCCTCATCGATCTTCGACTTGTTTGCGACGAGAGCGAAGACTTCGCCAATCCGATCGAGCCATCCTTCAAGGGCGGCCGCAAGATAGCCGATGCGATCCTTGAAACGCTGCCAGTGGCGGGATATGTCGACCGGTAGCTATAGTCGATGACCTTGGAATTGCACGCCAAATCTTCCGGAGGCAAGCCTTTGAATTCCCATCGTGTTCGTATTGGCACGCGCGGCAGCGCGCTGGCTCTCTGGCAGGCGCACGAAGTCCGGGACCGACTTTGCGCAGCGCACGGTTTCGAAACCGATGCCGTCGATATCCAGGTCATCAAGACCACGGGGGACCAGATTCAGGACAAGGCGCTCCGCGAATTCGGCGGAAAAGGGTTGTTCACCAAGGAGATTGAGGACGCGCTGCTTGGTGGTTCCATAGATTTGGCCGTCCATTCCATGAAAGACATGCCGACGGTCCTGCCCGACGGTCTGGTTATCGCAGCTTTGCTGGCGCGTGAGGACGTCCGCGATGCCTTTATCAGCCCAAAGGCGAAGAGCATTGCCGATCTGCCCCAGGGCGCTGTGGTTGGAAGCTCATCCCTGAGGCGCCAGGCCCAGATCAAGCGGCTGCGCCCGGATCTCGATGTCGTTACCTATCGCGGCAATGTGCAGACGCGGCTGCGAAAGCTTGAGGAGGGCGTCGTCGATGCAACGCTTCTGGCTTTTGCCGGACTGAAGCGGCTCGGCCTGGAAGAGCAGGTCACCGCACTTATCGAGACCGACGCGATGCTACCAGCCGTGGCACAGGGAGCGATTGGTGTCGAAATCCGTGTCGACGATGAAGCGACGGCCCGTCTTCTCGAGCCACTGCACGATCAATCGACGGATACCCGCCTTGCCGCGGAACGCGCCTTTTTGGCAAAGCTCGACGGCTCATGCCGCACGCCGATCGCCGGGCTTGCGGAACTCGATGCCGGTCATTTGCGGTTTCGGGGGATGATTCTGTCCCCTGATGGGCGCGAATGCCATGAAACCAGCCGCGAAGGCAGTCCGGACGATGCGGCATCGATGGGCCTGGATGCCGGTGCGGAGCTTCTCTCGCATGCCGGCCCGGATTTTTTCGCCGGACTTGATTGATGCGCCTCTGGGTGACCCGTGCCGAACCGGATGCGAGCCGGCAGGCAGAAAGCCTGGCGGATCTGGGGCATGAAGCGGTTGTCGATCCGCTGCTGACGATCCACTTCGACAATTCAGTCCCTTTGTCATTGCAGGGCGTGCAGGCGCTAATCGCGACGAGCCAAAACGGTCTCAGAGCGCTTTCGGTGCGGCAAGAGCTTGAAGACGCAAGAAAACTGCCGATATTTGTTGTTGGTCCGGGAAGCGCAGCGTTGGCCCGCAAAATGGGATTTTCGGCCGTGTATGAGGGGAGCGGTACAGCGGAAGGGCTCGTGGATGTGATCGCTGAAGGATGTGATCGGACCGCGGGGACACTTTTGCATCTGGCAGGAACTGCGTTGGCGTCAGACCTCAAGGGAAGCATGGAAGCACTTGGATTCAAGATGGACCAGCCAGCGCTCTATGAGGCGGTCCGCGCATCGTGTTTAAGCGCCGAAAGAAGCCGGGATCTTGCAGAAAATCGTCTTGATGGCGTGATCTTGATGTCGCCCCGGACCGCGAAAGTGTATATGAAAGTAATAAGTGCGGGTGGACGCGTGGAGGCTGCCCGCAAGCTCCATTACTACTGCTTGTCCAAGCCGGTCGCCGATTGCCTGGCGCCGTTGGACAGCAGCCAATTGAGCGTCGCCGCCCGGCCGCGAGAGGCAGATCTCCTCGATCTGCTGGATTGCCGGCGGGCCGACTGAGGATGTGACCAAGGGTTCCCGTTGTTGGGTACCCGCTAGTTGAGGGCTTGATCGGCATGGCCAGCAAGGACGACGAAACCCCTAAAAAAGAGTCGAAAAATGGGGTCGCACACGGCGACGATAAGAAGAAGCCAGTAGTTGAAGCTGCCAAGAAACCAGACAGTCCCGGGAAGACCGGCAGCCCCGAAAAAACAGAATCAGCCAAACCAGCGCCGAAATCAGTACCCACTGCAGGCAAGAAAGAAGCAACGGCTTCAAGCACCGACAAGCCATCCCCCAAAGCCGATGCGCCGCGCGCGCAGGCCAACGACAATGCCAGTAAGTCGGCAGATGGGCCGTCCCGTCAGCCGAACGGCAGCCAATCGGCACGCACCGATTCATCGGGTGCGCCTGGCCATGTACCGGTTGTGTCGCAAAAGCCCGTCAAACAGGGGTCTCTTGCCGCAACACTGTTGATCGGGCTTCTCGGCGGCGTGGTTGGCGCGCTGATCGTCGGTGCGATTTCAGGTGGAAGCGGGCCTGGGGCGGACGATGTCTCGGCGATCGAGAGCCGTATCAAGGCGCTCGAAGGCCTGACGCCGCGTATCGATCAGGCGGAAAGCGGGCTGACGGATCAGAAAGCGGCCCTAGCCGCACTCAAGGGAACTGCCGAAGGCAACGAGGAATCCGTGGGAACGATTGCCGACATCTCGGCGAAGCTCTCCGGGTTGGACGCCCAGGGCAAGACGCTGGCGGCTTTGGAATCCGAGCGCAAGCGGCTGAACAAGGAGCTTTCCCGGCTCAGCGCCGATGTTGTGGCGTTGAAGGCTACCGTAACAAAGAGCGCAGGCAGTCAGGAGGCGCTCGACGACCAGATGCAAGGCGTGCTGAAGCGCTTCTCTTCGGTCGAAAAACAGCTCGTGGAATTGGCAGAACGCGACAGTAGCGCATTGCGCCACGCGGATTTGGCAATCGCCTTCGCCAATCTGCGCCGGGTTGTCGACAGAGGCGGGTCTTACCGCTCGGAATTCGGTGCGCTCAAGGCACTCGCTCCGGCAGACGCCGACCTGTCCGTCCTTGAAAGCAATGCCGACAATGGTGTTGCGACGGTCGCCGCACTTTCTCAGTCACTGCGACAGGCTGCGCATGATGCCCTCGACGCGGAAGCAAAGGCCGAAGACGGCGGTGTTGTCGATCGTATTCTCGCCAATGCCCGATCTCTGGTGAAAGTTCGTAAGACAGTCCCTGGAGAAGGCGATGGTACGGCAAATCTGCTTGCCCGGATGAGCCAGTCTCTGGAAGGCGGCAATCTCAAATCCGCCGTTGCCGATGGCGAGAAGATTGCCGGCGCAGCTGCAACATCTCTCAAACCCTGGCTGGACTCCGCAAAGGCGCGGCTTGCGGTCGAGCAAGGTCTTCGGAGCCTTCAAGGCGACTTGGTTGGCGGCGTAGCAGATAGCAAAGCGAGGTAGAGTCCAATGATGTGGCGCATTCTAGTTTATACCTTCGCAGCGATTCTGCTTGTAGCCGGGATGACCTATTTTGCCGACGGTTCCGGTACAGTGCTCATTGACTGGCGTGGCTATGAGATCGAAGCCAGCGTCTATGTCACTGCGCTCGCCGTCTTGTGTATCGTCTTCGTTGCGCTGCTCCTCTGGTCGTTCCTGCGCTATCTCGCAGGCCGGCCCGAAGCGGCCGCAGGCCGGCAAATGGGTCAGATGCGGAACCAGGGCCTTCTCGCTTTGAGCAACGGCATGATCGCGTTGAATGTCGGCGACCGGGAAGGCGCAGAGCGCCAGGCGGCACTTGCGGTCGAGACGCTTCCGGACGATCCTCTGACAGCGCTTCTGCAGGCGCGCAATGCAGAAGCGCGTGGCGACCGAAAGGCGGCTCAGCGAATCTTTGCCGACATGGCGCGAAACAAAGACACTGAACTGCTGGGCCTTCGCGGGCTTTTCCATCAAGCCATTCAAGACAATGAGATCGATGCAGCCCGGCAGTATGCCGAACGTGCTGTCCGTCTTAATCCAAAGCTCGGCTGGGGCGTCGAAGCCCTCTTCGAACTGGACTGCCAGTTGCAGAACTGGGATGCCGCGATCGAGGCTCTGGCGCAGTCGCGTCAGCATGGACTTGTCGACCGTGAGGTTGGCGAAAGACGCCGTGCCGTCCTGCTTACGGCCAAAGCCATGGACCTTCAGGCGAAAGACGCTGCGCAGGCACTCGAACTCGCATTTGAGGCGCACAAACTCGCACCCGACCTGGTGCCTGCGGCAAAACTCGTCGGAACACTGCTATCGACCAGCGGTCAGGCGACGCGCGCGCAGCGGTTTATTGCGCGCACCTGGCGTTTGTCGCCTCATCCCGATCTGGCCGATGCCTATGCCAATACGCCAACCGGTGCTTCCGCTCATGAGCGCCTCAAGCGCATTCGGGAGCTGGCAGATCTGACACCGCGTCATGAGGAAGCCGCTCTTGCGGTTGCCGATGCGGCGATCGAAGCGCGCGAATGGCAGACGGCAAGACGAGCGCTGGGTACTCTGATCGATGGACGTCCGAGCGTGCGCGTCTGCTCTGCCATGGCAAGGATCGAAAATGGCGAGTTTGGCGGAAACGGCCGTGTCCACGAATGGCTCTCCCGCGGCGTTCGCGCGCCGCGCGACCCTGTTTGGACGGCCGACGGCATCGTCGCCGAGGAGTGGGCTCCCATATCGCCCGTCAGCGGCCGTCTCGACGCTTTCGAATGGAAGGTGCCTTACGAGGTTGTCGAGAAGGTCGACGAGTCGCTGACGATTGAGATGCCCGATCAGTCCGGTAGCCCCAAGAAGGGTGCCAAGGACAAAAAGGCCGGAGACGCCAAGTCGAAAGACCAGGAGGCCGAGGACAAGGTTGCCAAGGTCGTGCCCATTCCACTTGCCGGCAACGACAAGGACAAAAAGCCGAAGGAAGTCGCCGATCTCGAAGCCGAAGACATCGGTCCGGACGGCAAACCAAAGGCCGCCGGTGCCAAGGACGATAGCGGTGCGTCCAAGGATAAGTCGACGGAATTCTATGTCCCGCCGCGTCCGCCCGACGATCCAGGTCCGATCGCGCCGGAGAAAGAGAAAAAACAAGAGCCGGCAGCTACGGCGCAAACCAGCAAAAGTTGATCTTGGCCATCGATCAACCGGTGCCTTGCATTCCCAAGCGCGTAGGGCTATCCAGACGCCAACGGGTTGCTGGCACTTCAAGCAGTGCCCGATCGCGATGGGTGATAATGCAAGCCCATCGCCGCGTGCCGCATTAGCTCAGTTGGTAGAGCACATCATTCGTAATGATGGGGTCGGGTGTTCGAGTCACCCATGCGGCACCATTTTTTCAAAACATTTCGGACTTTGCTGCGGAACCATCCACGTGCTTGGCGGAGGGACCGTTCTCAACTGAGATGCGAGCATTACCGATGAAAACGACAAGAAGACTCTGTTTGGCCGTTTCGGCAGCGTTGTTCTTTGTGACGGAAGCAATTCTCGTCGCCGCCAATGCTGCGCCGCTTCCCGTCGAATCGGTGGCGCTGGGCAAGTCGAACCAGCACTATACGGTTGAGGGCGAGTATCCGCGAACAGGTCTGGAGGCGATCGATCGCGTGCTTGCCGCCTACGCGACGAAGTCCGTGAACAATCTGATCGCGTCCGCCGAGGAAGACGCTGCCGAACGTGCCAAAGAAGGACGGCGACTACCGGATGGGTTGACCTACTGGCTCGATTTGCACTTCACGCTTGAACGCAACGACGACACTGTTTTTGCCGTAACGATCACGACGAGCCAATTCACCGGTGGCGCACATCCCGGAAGGATCTTCAAGACTTTCACGTTTCTGCGGCCTGATGGCTGGCAGGTCTTCCTTCCGGAAATCTTTTCGGGTCGCAAGGCACTGGAGCGGATCAGCGCGTTGGCGATCCAGGACCTCATCGAGCGGATAGGCGGGCCGAATGGTTTGACCGATCCGGACTCAATTCGAGAGGGTGCCGGGCCATCCTGGGAGAATTTCGAAGCTTTCGCGCTGACCCATGACAAACTCATACTCTATTTCCAGGAATATCAGGTCGCTGTCTATGCCGCGGGATCTCAGCAGAGCGAAATTCCGCTTTCGAAATTGCGCGGCTTGATACGCGACAATTGGCGATTGCCCGCACCGTCCTTCGAGTGCGACGAAGCAAATTCCCGGGTAGAGAAAGCGATTTGCGCCAATGTCGAACTGGCGCGCATTGATCGAAAGCTTGCTAAGGCCTATGAGCGGAAGCTGTCTGAAATCTATGATGACCAAGGCGATGAGGCAGCAGCGGCAGCAAAGGCGGCGATCCGCAAAGGTCAAAGTGACTGGCTGCGTTATCGTGATTCTGCCTGCTCGAACGGCGAGATTGCCTGCCTGATTACCGTCTATCAGGATCGCATAAAGGCTCTCTGAGCACTGCTCACGTAATCCGCTGATCCCTGTTGTTCGTATCAAAAGGAACAACAAATCGCAGGGTCAGCGTGATGAAGAAGATGAAAATGGGTATCGCAATTTCAGTCGCCGCAGTTGCGGCCGTCGCCGTTGCCGCTTTTGGCGGGTTTATCTGGTACACCAACAATGTTGAGCAGGCCGCCTACACCACCGTGACGGCCGATGGTGACTTTGAAATCAGAGACTATCCATCCCTGGTCGTTGCCGAAGTGACCCGCGCGGGAGATCGCAAGACTTCCGTTAATCAGGGATTTCGGCCGCTAGCAGCCTATATCTTCGCAAAGGAACGCAAAGGCGAACCGATTGCGATGACGGCGCCAGTCACACAGGAAAAGCGCGAGACGATCGCCATGACCGCGCCGGTAACGCAGACACCGGATGAGAACAGCGACAAATGGACGATCCGGTTCGTCATGCCGTCGGACTACTCACTCGAAACTCTGCCCCGCCCCGCCGGCTCGGATGTTCGTATCGAAGAGATGCCGGCGCGCCTGCGCGCGGTTGTTCGTTTCAGCGGTGTTGCCACCGACTCGTTGCTTGCAGCCAAAGAGGCTGAGTTACGGGAATGGATGGTCTCCCGCAATATGCAGGCTGGCAGCGTGCCAACATACGCCTACTACAATGCACCATGGACGCCTGGATTTCTGAGACGAAACGAGGTGCTCTTGGACATTACCGGAAACTAAAGCCTGTTCCGACCAAATGGCTCTAGATAATCGCTAGCCAATGTCTAAGACCGTCTATGTCTCGATCACCGGACTGACGCTCAAGAAGCCTTGGCATATCTTTCGATTTTACTGGCACGCCGTGCCTTCGCTCGGACAGGCCAGGCGCGCCAAAGGCAACATTCGTACCGAGGTGCGAACGATAAACGGCGTCCACCACACTTTGACGGTCTGGGAAAATGAAGCGGCGATGAGTGCGTTCCTCTATCGTGGCGCACACAGACGCGCGATCAAAGCGTTTGGTAAGATTGCGACTGGAAAGACATTTGGTTTCGCGACAGATCGGGTACCGTCCTGGGACGATGTTCATGGCTTGTGGCTGGAGCGAGGCCGAGATTATGAAAGCCGCTGATGCGCGTCGCGACTAATTTGAGGCAATGTTGTCGGCATTACTGTTTCCCTTACTACCGACTGCGTGCTGCAGCCGGGCGCGAAAAGGTAAGAACCGGTCATAGGCCGCATTGAGGAGCCATTGCATTCCTGGAAGGTCCGAGAGGATGGCGAGCGGCTTCATCAGCGGCAGCCGCCGCCAGATTGCGCGAAACGCATCTCCGCCAGATGCGAGGGAGCCGTCCGGCAGGCGAACATGGAATCGCTGCATCGCGGTTGCCGCGGAGAGCCCAGGAACGACTTCGCCGGGGCCGCATTTGCTGACGTCGCGCCAATCAAGTGCATCCGCACCGCGACGTCTCCGATAGAATGCAATTTCCTTGCGGCACAGCGGACAACTCCCATCGTAGAAGATGGTCAGCCGGCCTGCAGTATCTGCTGCTTTGGAACTGAGGGTCATTGGTTTCGGTTCTGACTGTTCTACCAGCCCCACGTGCCTGGTTCACCTTTGAACGGGCCGACGACATTGTCGGTAATCCACCCGCCATAGAAGTCGCCGGCTTGGGATTGGACACGCTTGTCGCCAACCCAGCAGGAATCGACGCGCGAAGCGTAGAACGCGAGATAGTCCGTGATCGGCTCGAAGGCGGCGGTGGGATTGGGATAGCTCCATGCCGCATTGGCCGACCGCGTCTCGTTCACCTCAAGCGACCAATAATGGGCGGTACCTTTGAACTCGCAACCGCTCGTGTGTTTCTCGGGCACGAGAATGTCTCGTCGGACGTCTCCCGCCGGAATATAATAGACGGGTGGATGGCTGGTCTCGAGAACACGATATGTCCCGCTGCTGTTCACGATGCACTCCCCCGCCAACATGATGCGCACCTGGTCGGCGACCTGTTCAAGGGCCGGTGGTCGTGGATAATCCCAGACGGATTCCTGGCCGGGTCCCGGTTCGACACGCTGTCGCTTCAAAATCATCGCTCAACAAGGCCCTCAGATCGATGTTCCGAGGATGAGAGACACAACCGCTGCCAGCGTGAGCGGCAAACGCAATTTGGGATACCAATCCGGGGTCTCGCCTCGTCCGGCAGTCAAGAAGTCGAATATGAGCATCAGCAGGAATGCGCCCGCTAGCACCAGAAGTGCCGATGAGCCAGCCATCAGCAGAGATGCCCAGCCCGTGAGGGCGGGAAGGACGCTCAATAAGAGCCGCCGCCCGAGGGGTCTGTTTGGTGTCGGAGCCGAGATGGCCAGCCCCCAGTGAATTCCGCCGAGGAACGAAAGAATGACGGAGCCATAGGCTGCCAATGCAAAGGCCGCTTGATCGGTAACGATCTGCGGGTAGGCCATGCCTCCAACTGCAATGCCAACGAATGGAATGACGCCGAGATATCCCAGCCATTTTGCAGGTGCCGGGATATCTGACTCGTGGATTTCCGGGGGACGCCCAGCTTGCTGCGGCATCTCGAGCTGAGGTGTGTCGAGAGCGCTCATGTTGTTGGAGCTTGTCGTCATTTGCCGTCTGCCCGCCTTCGCCGATAGGCCATTTTGCCAGATCTAAAAATCGTCATGCTCGTCGGGCGGGCCCGGATCGAATGCGTCATCGCCGCCGGAAACATAGATGACGACCTGCGGGGCATCGTCATGATATTCCGGCGGGCCCGGGTCTTCGCAATCATCCTCCTCAAGATCCGAAAAGAACGCGTCGATGGCATCGTCGGATACCGCATAGTCACTCAGTTTGTTTTCTGGAACGTCGTAGTACGTTCCATCGATGCTGCGTAGCACTGTCATGGGGATGGACCTCCAAGCTTGGCATGTCTGTATTTTCTGCCAGCGCTTGCTCGATTTGCTGGTTCGAAGCGAGCTTGAGCATTTGCGGTGGCATATTCTGAACTTACGTCGTTCCGTATCGATCAGATCACCTCCGCTCGCAGTGAGCCGAGGTGACGGTGACAGCCTCTTTCGACCGTGTAAGCTGCTCTCGCAATTGGTTAACCGCGGTTCCAGGCTGTGCATGGCGCGATGTCGCTTTTGCAAATAGTCTGAACGCTGAATGAACCTTTTGCTGCCCTGGCACGACTACTTGAACAAGACCAGTCGGGCAGCGGAGCCCTGGATGAGTGAAATCGATCCGGACAGAGACCTGATCTCGCGGGTGGCCGCCAAGGACCGTGCGGCCATGCAGGCCCTGTTTGCACGACAGAATGTACGCGTTTTTCGCTTCCTCGTTCGGAGATTGCGCAATGATGCAATCGCCGAGGAGGTTACGAACGAGGTTTTTCTCGAGGTCTGGCGGCAGGCCGGACGCTATGAGGGCCGCTCGTCGGTATCCACCTGGATGCTGGCGATCGCACACAACAAGGCCATGAGCGTGATGCGGAAGCGAACGGAAGACGAACTGGAGGACGAAATGGTCGGTGCATTGGCGGATACGGGCGACGATCCCGAACGCCATGCCCAGAAGATGAGCAAAGCGGCGCTCATCCGGCAGACAATCGATGCGCTTTCGGACGAACACAAGCAGGTGATCGATCTTGTCTACTACCATGAGAAGTCGGTCAGGGAGGTTGCCGAGATTGCGGCGATACCCGAAGCGACCGTGAAGACGCGGATGCACTATGCCCGCAAGAAGCTTGGGGAAAAACTGAAACAGGCCGGCGTTGACCGGGGGTGGCCATGAGCCGGAGTGAAACCATGCACACTGAACGCGATGAAGTTGAATTGCTTCTGCCCTGGTATGAAAGCGGCAAGCTCGATGCGGCTGATGAAGCACGCGTCGAGGAATTTCTGGCCAAAGACGCTGATCTGGCTGCGCGACTTGTACTCATTCGCGAGGAACGCCAAACAACGATCTCCTTGAATGAAGCGGCCGGAGCCCCAGGACCAGGTGCCCTTGATCGGTTGATGGACAAAATCAGCGAGGAGGAAGGGGTGGCGCCGCATGCGCAAATACGCTCCTCCTCCGGGTGGTTCGCGCGCCTGTTGGGCGTATCCGGATCGCCGGCCTTGTCTTGGGCCGCTGCGGCTGCGGCCATTCTGATCGTTGTGCAGGCGGCAACGATCAGCCTTCTACTGACATCAAATGGTCAACCGGGATCACCTTACGAGGTTGCGACGGGAGGTGTCGCCGGAGAGGTGAAAGGGACTTTTGCTTTCGTGCAGTTTGCGGACGAAGCAAAAGCGTCTGCGATTGCCGAATTTCTTGCCGATTTGGATGTTAGTGTCGTCGATGGTCCGAAACCGGGAGGCGTCTTCAAAGTGCGGGTTTCCGATACGCGGTTGAGTGACGAAGCGCTGACCGAGTCCTTGAAAAAGCTGCTTGCGAACCAAATGTTGATCCTAACCGCAGTCCCCGCCGAATAGGGCCTAGGAGATGAGAGCCCTGTTATTGGTGTCCAGGCGTTTGATGGGTTGGGAGACGGTCATGAAATCGATACACAGATATACACATGCTGCCGTCGCCACTGTGGCCATGATCGGATCGATTGCGATCGTCGGATCCGGTGTCGCCTTGGCGCAGATTCGAGGGGCGCCGCCCCCGCCGGTAGGAGCGATCGGTCTTCCGAGCACAGGCCCTATATCGCCTGGGGTCGATCATTTCAGATCGCCGAACAGTGGGCGAAAGACCCGGCCGGTAAAGAAACCACGCGGTGCGGCCACGAAAGCCAAGCCAAAACGCAAGAAAGCTGTGCGTCCGAATCCGCGCCGCAAAAAAGTCGTTCGGCGAAATCCGCCTGTACCGCCGCAGTTTGCGCCCTCTTCGCCGCCTCCATTGCCACCGCGTGCGCCTTTGGCAGACCGTCGACCGAATGAAGTGCTCGTTCTATTGCGGGACGGACAAGCCGATACCGTCGCGGACGATATCGCTCAGCGCTACGGTCTCGTACGGCGCGATTCACTCTCAATCGAGCTCCTTGGCGGTGAACTGCATCGCTTCGAAGTTTCGCCGGGTCGTCTCCAGGATGTTGTTTCCGAATTGAGGAATGATGCTGAAGTCATGGCCGCCCAGCAGAATTTCCTCTATCACCCGCTCGGATCCGAGAAAAAAAAGCGTGAGGCATCGTCCCGCCAATATGCGCTAAAGAAACTGGGAATCGAACCGGCCCACAAATTGGCTAAGGGCCGGGACGTCTCGGTCGCGGTTATCGACACAGGGATAGACAAGTCCCACCCTGCGCTGTCCGCCTCAATCGCGAAGTCTTTCGATGCGGTGAAGGATGGGAAACCAATGGCGCATGCGCATGGAACAGCAATTGCGGGCGTCATTTCAGCTCAAGGTCAGATCCAGGGTGTGGCTCCCATGGCCCGTCTCTATGCGGTCCGTGCCTTTTATGCCCACCCAAGGCGAAAGCGCCCGGAGACCAGCAGTTTTATCCTTTTGCGTGCCCTTAAATGGGTCAGCGACGAGGGCGCGCGCGTCGTCAATATGAGCTTTGCCGGTCCGGCCGACCCTTTGGTCAAGTCGGCTCTTGGCGCTGTCCATGCCAAAGGCATTGTTCTAATCGCGGCTGCCGGTAACGGCGGACCGGATGCGCCGCCGGCATATCCTGCCGCCTATGACAGTGTCATCGCGATTACCGCACTGGACCACAAGGACCGTCTCTATAAACAGGCGAACCAGGGGACTTATGTGAATGTCGCAGCACCTGGTGTCGATGTTCTCGTGACGGCTCTCAGCAAGCGCTATGGCTATGCCTCGGGCACATCGCTTGCGGCAGCTCATGTGAGCGGCCAGGTTGCCCTGATGATGGAGCACGATCCGGACGCAAGCGCCAGCTACATCCGTGAGACTATCATTGAAACAGCCCACGATCTCGGCCCAGTCGGTCATGACACGCTGTTCGGGGCTGGCCGGGCGGATGCGCATGCATCTCTCGTGGCAATGTCAAGCATTGAGTGAATGCCTCCGATCCGTTGCAGGTGTTGTGTGCCAACGGTGCGTTGATCGGAAATTGGCCGGCTGCTAAAGACGCTTTTCCAGCGACAGCAACGGCCAATTCTCATGACACAGTATGTTCCTCCCCAAGGTGACGATTGGGCTGCCATCGCTGCCCAGGATGCCGGGTTCGGCGCCCAAGGGGTACAATCCATTATCGATTTCGCTATCGCCAACGAGTCCCAGATGGACCGGGATATCGGCAGAGCTTTGGCGACAGGACATTTCTCCGAGCCGATGCCGGATGGGGAAATCCTCGGTCCGACGCGGCCGCGCGGCGACCCTTCCGGGTTGGTCCTCAAAAGCGGCAGGATAGCCGCCGAATGGGGACCGACACAGTCTCCCGATATGACATTCTCTGTCGCCAAGAGTTTCCTGGCGATCTGCGCTGGTCTGGCCGTCGATGACGGTTTGATCCCGGATATTGACCGGCCGGTACGCGAGTTGGTCGACGATGGAAATTTCGACAGCGAGCAGAACAGCGGCATTACCTGGCGCCACCTCCTGCAGCAGTCGAGTGAGTGGGAGGGAACGCTATTCGGCAAGGCGGATCGGATCGATCGTCACCGCCGTCTGGATTTGCCGCCCAACACGCCATCCCTGAAAGGTACGCACCGCGATCTCCAGAAACCCGGTACGTTCTGGGAATATAACGATGTGCGGGTCAACGCTCTCAGTCTGGCTCTGATGCGCGTCTTCCAGCGACCGTTGCCGGATGTCCTGCGTGAGCGCGTCATGGGGCCGATCGGTGCCTCCGACGATTGGGAATGGCACGGCTACTCGACGTCTTACGTCGAGATCGATGGGAAACGCATGCAATCTGTGTCCGGTGGTGCGCATTGGGGCGGAGGCATGTTCATCCCTGCCCGCGATCTGGCACGGGCCGGCCTGCTGATTGCGCGAAAAGGCCAGTGGGGTGACCGGCGGATTATCTCCGAAGCGTGGGTCGATGCCTGCATGACCCCGTGCGAACTGTATCCGAGCTATGGCTATCTGTGGTGGCTCAATGGCGACGGCGTCCATTGTCCAGCGGCGCCGCGCTCCAGCGTCTTTGCTCTCGGCGTCGGCCGCAATCTGATTTGGATTGCTCCGGAGCAAGACATGGTCATCGTTGTTCGCTGGCTGGAAAAGGATGCATTCAACGATTTCGCTGCGACGGTCATGAATGCCCTAGGCGCCTGATAAGGAAACCGAGTCTATGAGAAATCTTCAGCGTCCCGGCCGATCGCCCGTTCATTCCGTCAACGGGATGGCCTGCACGTCGCATCCCTTGTCCAGTCAGACGGCAATCGACATTCTCAAGTCTGGCGGAAATGCGATGGACGCGGCGGTCGCGGCCTGCGCCGTACAGTGCGTTGTCGAACCGGAGATGACGGGTATCGGTGGTGACTGCTTCTGTCTTTTTGCACCGAACGGTCAGGGGGCGCCGGTTGCCTTCAACGGTTCGGGACGGGCGCCGGCAGCAGCAACGGCGGAATGGTATGCCGCAAAGGGAATTGAGGCGATTGAACGCCAGTCGCCACACGCGGTTACCGTTCCAGGTGCCGTCGATGCCTGGCAGACTCTGATCGAGGATCATGGTCGGATGTCGCTGGGTGAACTGCTACAGCCAGCTATTGCCCATGCCCGGGATGGCTATCCGATATCTTCTCGCGTCCATGTCGATTTCTGCGACGGCGTCGATCTGCTGAGTAAGGATGCGAACGCCTCAGCCGTCTTTCTACCTGACGGAAAGCCGCCGAAGGTCGGCGCCATGCATCGGCAACCGAAGCTCGCGGCAACGCTTGAAGCCATTGCCGAAGGTGGCCGCGATGCGTTCTACAAGGGTGCCGTCGCTGAAGACATTGTCGGCTATCTGCAAAGCAAAGACGGCCTCCATACCTTGGACGACTTCGCAGCGGTGAATGGAAACTATGTCGACCCGATTTCGGTCGCTTACGGGGAGCGCCAGCTCTATCAGTGTCCGCCCAATGGTCAGGGTGTTATTGCCCTCTTGCTGCTCAACATGATGGAAGGTCTTGCATCGAAAGGCGATGACCCGGCCGCGCTCGACCGGGTTCATATGGAACTGGAGGCAATCCGTATTGCCTATGGCTTCAGGGACATGCATCTGGCCGACCCCGATCAGGCATCGGTGCCGGTCGAGTGGTTTCTGTCGAAGGAGACGGCCAGCGAGTTGCGCCGGGCGATCGACCCGGAACGAGCTGGCAGCAGTTTGCCCGATGTAGCACCGCCGCCGCACTCTTCGACGATCTACCTCACTGTTGTCGACAAGGACCGCAATGCATGCAGTTTCATCAATTCGCTCTTCAACGGGTTTGGCAGCGGATTGATGGCGCCTCGATCCGGTGTGCTTCTGCATAACCGTGGCCAGGGTTTTACACTCACTGACGGTCATCCGAACTGTATTGCTCCCGGCAAACGACCCCTCCATACTTTGATTCCAGGCATGGTCACCGAAGCCGACAAAGTGACATTGTCCTACGGTGTGATGGGCGGTCAGTATCAGGCTGCCGGACATATGCAGTTCCTGACCCGTCTGTTCGACTATAAGCTTGATATCCAGGAAGCTCTGGATGCGCCGCGTTTCTTCGCAGATCCTTTCACCGGCGACGTCGGACTTGAGGACAGAATTCCGGATGATGTGTTGCAGGCTCTGACGGCCAGAGGACACCGGGCGTCTCATACCGCCCGGCCGATTGGCGGCGGTCAGGCAATCGCCATCGATTGGGAACAGAACGTTCTCACAGGCGGATCGGATCCCCGCAAGGATGGATGTGCGATTGGTTATTGATTGGTGGCTGGACTGATTACCGTCGGGGGCTCGCCAATTCGTTTCCGGATCGAAGCCAGTGAGGCCGTGTCGTCAAATCGCGCAGATTTGCCTACGACCCGCACGCCGAGGGCTTGCCAGAGCGCCGGCAATCCGGGGTCGACCGGTGTTGCTTTCCAGGCTTGGTAGAGGTCCGAAAGGACAGTTGTTCCCGTGGCCCCATCGCCAGCGGCGAGCGCCTTTTCGATAGGCCATTCTGTCTCGAAGTTGCCGCCGGCCGCCAGTACGCCGCGCAATGCGTCCCGCAACGTTTGTGCACCATCGGTGCGTTTCTGGATTTCTATGTCAGCCACAAGGCAATAGATCGCGCCGCCCCAGTAAGTTCTGCCCCAGGTCGGCGTGAAGTCCAGACCCAGATCCCCTTCCTGGGGAAGGCCGTTTTTCATGCCTTCCGCAAATCCGCGCCATACGAATCCAGCCCCAAGGTCGCCAGCTTGCAGGCGTGCAACAGACTCGACATAGACTGCAAGCCCTTCCGAGAGCCAGTTGTGTCGTCTGATCAGTCGTGGAAATGCCAGATGGATCATCTCATGGACCATGACCCAATCGTCCAGGAGTGCCTGGTGATCGCTTTCCCGACCCAAAAACACACGGATGAGCCCGCCATTTTCTCCAAAGGCCCGACCGCCCTTCACGCCGGTACCATCGACAGAGACAACATGGATTACGGCATTCGAGAGTGGAAATCGCCCATAATAGAGAGCGACAGAACGGGCTGACCTGCGAATCCAGTCGAGGAGATCCTTACGTTCGATCGTGAATGCCTGCGGTGCGAAGCGGACCGTCAATGAACCTTGCGGAACCGTCAGTTCAATCGTTTCAATGGGCGCCTGAGCAAGCGAGAATGACGGCCAAATCACAAAATGGCACAGCAGCACTACAGCCAGGCAGAATGGCCGTGATGCCAGGATCAGAAGGCGACCGATTTTTACCATCCGGCACAACATAAGGCGGCTGTGCGGCAATGGTCTGCTTTTGTATCTTCAGAATATTGTGATGCCCCATTGGGCGGACTGCATGGCAATGGCTGTGAAGAGGCCACTTTTGCAAGACCAGCCAGTGCAAGAGATTTGCAATATGCTTATGTCGGCTATCTGACCTGCGCATAGTGCAGGGGACGCTATCTTGCATGAACAGCCGTCAAGCCCGATATGAGCCGCGCATACGCGTGATGCATCTGGCCGCATATCGGGAAGCCGGCTTTGTCCCTAGTCTGCCACCTTACTAATGTTGCCTGCTTGTCGTACGGACGTGCTTTGCTGCTAACCGATGGCTGGTATTGCACGACGGCGCTTCACATTGTTTGGAGATGATTCATGAGCCGATTTCAGGGCCGCATCCTCGTTCCATTGCTTTTGGCCGCCGTGGTTGCCGGATGTAGTGAGTCGGCGACCGAGAGTGCAGCGCCGGCGGCCGCTCCGCCGCCCGTAACCGTGGCCAATCCGCTCGCAAAGCGCATCACGGAATGGGATGAGTTCACCGGCCGTTTCGAGCCGGTTGAAACCGTCGACGTCCGTGCGCGCGTGTCTGGACTCGTCGCTTCTACCTACTTCAAGGAAGGCGAGATGGTGAAGAGGGGAGACCTTCTTTACGTCATCGATCGCGAACCTTTTGAGATTGCTGTTGCACGGGCACAGGCGGAAGTCAGTCAGGCGGAGGCGAGACTTGAACTCGCGAAAAACGAAGTCAAACGGGCTGAACCGTTGGTTGCCAGGAACACAATCCCAAAGAGTGAATTCGATTCCCGCCTCTCCCGGCAGCGCGAGGCTCAAGGTTTGCTTGAAGAGGCGCGGGCCGATTTGCGGTCCGCCGAACTGAATCTCAAGTGGACGCAGGTTCGTGCGCCGATATCGGGGAGGATATCGGATACACGCATCAACGCAGGAAACCTCATCTCCGGTGGACAACCGAATTCAAGCCTTCTGACAACGATCGTATCCCTGGATCCGATCCATTTCGAGTTTGAGGCAAGCGAGGCGGATTATTTGAAATATACGCGCCTTGCCAATTCCGGACAGCGGATCTCTTCGCGCGAGGCGCAGAACCCGGTTGCGGTTCGCTTGTCCGATGAAGAGGCCTTCATCCATCAGGGCAAGATGGATTTTGTCGACAACGTTCTCGACCCGAACTCTGGAACACTCCGTGGACGAGCCGTTTTCGCAAATGAATCGCTGCTCTTGCTGCCGGGTGTCTTTGGTCGCCTGCGTCTGTTTGGCGGACAATCCGATGCACTATTGATCCCCGATGATGCTATTGCGTCGGATCTGGCCAACAAGATCGTTATGGTGGTTGCTGACGATGGCACCGTTGTCCAGAAGACGGTAAAGCTCGGGCCTATCATCGATGGATTGAGGGTTGTCCGCGCAGGATTAAAAGCGGACGACAGAGTCATCATTTCCGGCATACAGCGCGCGCGGCCTGGCCAGACAGTTACGCCAGAGCCTGGAAAAATCGAACCAAAGCCTCTTTCCACCCAATAAGCGATCAAGGTCCGCGACTATGGGCATGTCTCATTTCTTTATCGACAGACCGATTTTTGCGGCTGTGATCTCCATCATCCTGACGATCATTGGGGCCATCTCCTATTTTCTACTTCCGGTCTCGGAGTATCCGGAGATCGCGCCGCCGACGATTGCCGTTACCGCCAGCTACCCAGGGGCGTCCGCCGAGGTGATCGCCGATACGGTGGCAGCACCGTTGGAGCAGGAGATCAACGGCGTCGACAACATGCTCTATGTGGTCTCGCAATCCACCGGCAATGGCGCGATTTCGATCAATGTTGTTTTCAAGCCGGGAACCGATATCGATCAGGCACAGGTTCTGGTACAGAATCGTGTCTCGGTGGCAGAGCCGCGTTTGCCTGAAGAGGTTCGCCGTCTAGGGGTCACAGTGCGGAAGAATTCGCCGGACCTGATGCTTGTCATCCATCTGACGTCATCAGACGGGACGTTCGATCAGCAATACATTTCGAACTACGCAACACTGAACATCAAGGATGTCTTGGCGCGCATTGACGGCGTTGGTGAAGCGCGTGTCTTCGGTGCCCGCGATTATGCCATGCGGATCTGGCTGGACCCTGCCCGTGTGGCGGCACGTGGTTTGACAGCCTCTGATGTCGTTACGGCTTTGAGAGGCGCCAATCTTCAGGTGGCTGCCGGCTCCATCAATCAGCCACCGGCGAAGTCCCCAGGCGCGTTCGAGAAGAGTGTATTGACGCTTGGGCGTCTCGATAATCCCGAGCAGTTTATGGATACGGTTATCTCGCGAGACGCGGAAGGGCGCGTGACCAGGGTACGGGACGTGGCGCGGGTCGAACTCGGGTCGCAGGAATACACGATCAACGCCTATCTGGACAACAAGGTCGCAACAGCCATCGTGATCTTTCAGCGCCCGGGGTCCAATGCGCTGACGACGGCAGAGACAATTCTGAACACGGTCGATGACTTGTCGAAGAGCTTTCCGAAAGGGCTCGAATACAGCGTTGTCTACAATCCGACCGAATTCATCCAGCGCTCGGTCGACGAGGTGGTGAAGACGCTTTGGGAAGCCCTGGCGCTCGTTGTTCTGGTGGTTTTGATCTTTTTGCAGACCTGGCGGGCAGCGATCATTCCAATCGTGGCCATACCCGTGTCGCTCATCGGAACATTCTTCATAATGTCCGTATTTGGGTTCACTTTGAACAACTTGTCCCTGTTCGGATTGGTGCTTGCAATCGGCATCGTGGTCGACGATGCGATCGTCGTCGTCGAGAACGTCGAAAGACATATCAGCGAGGGAATGTCGCCGCGCGACGCCGCCTATCGGACGATGACCGAGGTCTCCGGGGCGCTGGTCGCGATGTCACTGGTTCTGTGTGCCGTGTTTGTCCCGACAGCATTCATCACGGGAATCTCCGGATCCTTCTACCAGCAATTTGCGTTGACGATTGCTGGCTCGACGATGATTTCGCTCTTGGTGTCACTGACGCTTTCTCCGGCGCTTTCTGCGATGCTCCTGAAACCGCACGAGGAGGATCCCGCCCCCAAGCGCGGTTTGATCAAATGGCTGTCATGGCCCCTCGATATGTTCTTCAAAGGCTTCAACTGGATCTTTGATCGGTTGTCGGCCGGATATGCGGGATTCACACGGCGTGCGATTCGATTATCGATGCTGTTTCTGGTTGTCTATGGCGGACTGATCTATCTGACCTACGACCAGTTCAACAAGACACCGACCGGATTCATACCCCAATTGGACCGGGGCTACTTTATTACCGCAATGCAATTGCCGCCGGGTGCCAGCCTCGATCGAACCGATGCGGTAATCCGCAAGGCATCCGATCTGATCTTGTCGCGACCAGGCGTAAAGAATGCTGTTGGATTTGCAGGGTTCAACGGCGCCACATTCACCAATGCGCCTAATGCCGGCGTGATTTTCGTCACCCTCGAGGATTTCCCGCAAAGAGAAGCCAAGGGGCTGACAACAGATGGAATTCTCAACGATCTGCGACAGCAGCTCTTCGCGCTCAGAGAAGCATCGATCTTTGTCCTGCCGCCGCCATCTGTCCCAGGCGTTGGGACGGGTGGGGGCTTCAAGCTTTATGTTCAGGATCGCGCGGGCCGTGGCGCCAGGGCGCTCGGCCAGGCGGCCTGGAGCATCGCCGGACCAGCCAACCAGACGCCCGGGCTGACGCAGGTCTTCACGCTGTTCAACACTTCGACCCCGCAAGTCTTTGCAGATATCGATCGTACAAAAGCTGAGAAACTTGGCGTCCCGATCACGCGAGTCTTCGATACGCTCTCGATCTATATGGGTTCCGCATTCGTCAATGATTTCAATATTCTGGGGCGAACATATCGTGTTACCGCCCAGGCCGATAATCCATTCCGCCTGAGCCTGCGGGACGTGGAAACCCTCAAGACGCGTTCCAATGCGGGCGGCATGGTACCGATCGGCTCGGTCGCGACGTTTCAGGATACGACCGGTCCCTATCGGATGCCGCGTTACAATCTCTTCCCCGCGGTCGAGGTCCAGGGCTCGATCCTGCCGGGATATTCGACGGGGCAGGCTATCGCTGCCATTGAAAAGCTTGCTGAAACGAATCTCCCGCCAGGGTTCGGCTTCGAATGGACCGAGTTGGCGCTGCAGGAAAAACTCGCTGGCAATACAGCAATGATCGCATTCGGACTTGCTGTCATCTTTGTGTTTCTGCTCCTTGCTGCACAATATGAGAGCCTGGTGCTCCCTCTCGCAGTCATCTTGATCGTACCAATGTGTCTGCTGGCGGCCGTTCTCGGCATAAACCTCAGGGGTATGGACAACAACATTCTGTCTCAGATCGGTCTTGTGGTTCTCATTGCACTTGCGGCGAAGAACGCGATCCTGATCGTCGAATTCGCGAAACAGGCGGAAGAAGAGGGCGCAAGCACCGTCGATGCTGCGGTTCAGGCAGCCAAGACCCGTCTCAGGCCGATCATGATGACATCCTTTGCGTTTATCCTCGGCGTCATCCCACTTGCAATCTCTCAGGGTGCAGGTGCCGAAATGCGACAAGCACTCGGTACGGCCGTGTTTTTCGGTATGCTTGGCGTTACGCTTTTTGGATTGGTGTTTACGCCGATCTTCTATGTCGTTTGCCGTAAGGTCTTTGCTCTGAGTTGGTGGCGGAGTCTGAGGCGTGCTCGCGCATAGGTTGTGGCATCGAATTGGGTTTTCCAGCCGCATAGGAGGGTCACAAATCGCTGCGGCGCTTGAGCCAGGATCTGGACGGACAAGCTTTTCTTAACGAGGCATACCTTACTGTTGGCCTTCTGAGTGTTTGCAGCTCCCGACCGGCAGAAGGCGCGGCAATCCATGCCCGAACAACAGTGTTCCGGCGGATCCCGTGATGGTCCGCCCGACGGACATGCTCCAAGCATGGAAGGCGGCGACTTCGCGGCAAAGTTGTTGCTATCGGCAATCGATGGAGCGTCCGAGGCTGTCGTCGTCCTCGACCCGCGCCTTCACGTCATCTTTGCGAACCATCGGTTTCGCGAGTCTTTCTCGGACAAAGCAGGCCACATTGCCCCAGGCGCATCCTATCAGGAGGTTCTGAGATACTTTCTGGGTGACGACTGGGAATCGGCAACGCTCGATGTAATCGAAGAGCTAAAAGCCGGTATTCTCAATGGCGAATTCGAAGCTTCATCTGGAGAAAGGTTCAGCATTCGAAGTAAACGTCTTCCAGGAGGCTGTCTTGCCGTCTACCATGCCCGCCTTACCAACACATCCGGACGATCGAGTTTAGACCATTGCGAGCAGCTAGACCCCCTGCGCGATGTCATCGCATTCATGGATCAAGGGGTGCTCACAACAGGGCCGGACGACACATTTCAGCTATCTAACGATCGTGTTGCCGAAATACTTGAGATTCCTTCGCACCTGATCGCGCCCGGAACCCCGCGTCAGGCGATGGTGGAGTATCGCACCAACCGGGGTGATTATCGGCACGATGGTTTCACTGAGAGTGACCAGGTCATGGAGGCGTTCGCACCTGGCAGACAATCGAAGATGGAGATCACGACGCCGTCAGGTCGGATTGTGCGAACAGATGCCAATCGACTGCCAAATGGCGGCTCCGTGTTTACGTATACCGACATCACACGTCTCCGCCAGCATGCAGTAATAACCGAGGAGCATAAGAGGGATCTCGGGGAACGCGAAGCCGAGCTGGCGAAACTTGCTCGTAAACTCGACATAGCGGGACATGACAATTGGGCATTGCTGTCGCGTTTCGAGGCCATCATCGACAATATCGACTATGCGGTCGTTTTCATGGACAGCGATCTGCGCGTGGAGGTTGCTAACCGGGCCTGGCGCATTATGTGGGGCATTGACGAAGATGAATCGCTGACCCATTGCAGTTTGGTCGATCTTATAAACAAGAAGCGACTGAATGGTGTCTACGACATCGAAGACAATGAATGGGAAGCTTACGTCAGCGAGCGGGTCGCTGCTGTTCGCAGAGGGTCTGTCCCTCCGATGGAGATCCGACGCAGAGACGGCAAGGTGTTGCGTTACCAATGCGTGGCTTTGTCCGATGGCCGGCGGATGCTCACCTACTTTGATATCACTGACATCAAGAACCGTGAAGTCGAGCTGCGCCGCAACTCCGAAGCGCTCGAAGTTATTTTCAACAATGTCAGACAAGGGCTGACGTGGTTCGATGCCGGTTTGAACCTGCGAGCATTCAACGAGAAAGCACTGGAAACTCTCGATATTGAAGAGGGTACGCTCAACCTTGGAGACTCGCTGGAGTCACTCATCCGGATCAATGTCGCGCGCGGTGAGCATGGTGCGGGCGAGGTGGATGCAATCGTGCAGGAGAGGCTCGAAGTTGCACGAAAGCTCGAACCGACAGCGCTTGAGCGGCAGCGCCATGATGGCCGTCGTATTCGAATCGAACGCTATCCAGTTTCGGAAGGTGGCTTTGTTGCCGTCTACACCGATGTGACGAGGCAGCACGAGCACGAGCTGGAGCTCGAGGCGGAAAAAGAACGCGCAAATTCGGCAAGCCAGGCCAAATCGGCATTCCTCGCCAACATGAGCCACGAAATCCGCACACCGCTCAACAGTATTATCGGTATGGCCCAGCTTCTGCAGACCACTCCAGTCGACGACCGGCAGCGGCGGTTTGCTCAAACGATCGTTTCGTCCAGCAACGGCCTCCTTGAAATCATCAACGACATTCTCGATTTCTCGAAAATCGAAGCCGGTGAGTTGACGCTTGTCCCGGAACCGTTCGACCTGAGAGAGGCCATTGAGGATGTTGCGACAATGCTGGCGTCACAGACGACCGGCAAGAACGTCGAAATTCTGGTGCGCTACAAACCAGGCACGCCTCGCCAAGTTGTGTCGGACAAAGGTAGAATCCGACAGATCATGACCAACCTTGTCGGCAATGCGGTTAAGTTCACCGACACCGGCCATGTCTTAATCGATATAAAGGGCGGCCAGGTCGACGGCAGGGCGGATTTGACGGTCTCGGTCATCGATACCGGCATCGGCATTCCAGCCGACAAACATGAAGCGATTTTTGGTGCCTTCCAGCAGGTTGACGATTCCTCAACGCGTTGCCATGGGGGAACAGGGCTCGGTCTTGCCATAACCAAACGGATCGTCGAAACGCTCGGTGGTCGTATCGGCGTCGACAGTGAAGTGGGGCGAGGCTCGACGTTCTGGTACAATGTCACATTGCCAATGGTTTCAGGCGATGAAACAGCAGAGCAGCATCCGCCGGACGGCTTGACAGATCTTCCGGTACTGGTTGTCGATGATCGCCCGATGAACCGTTTGATCCTTGAAGAGCAGTTTGGCCATTGGGGCGCGCGCCCAACGCCGGTCGACTCCGGACTTCGTGCCTTGAGCGTGTTGCAAGCCGCATTCGAAGACGATGCACCATTTCGTTTTGCTGTAGTTAATGAGACATTGCCCGATATGGATGCGGCTACATTTGTGCATCATGTCAGAGGTATCGATGGCATCTCCAACATGCCGATCATTGCTCTGACTTCGATTGGCAAGGGCGAGGCGTGGAATCGATTGCAGGCGCTCGGAATTTCCGGACTGCTTGAGAAACCAGTGAGAACCGAACTCTTGCTGGAGGCCACAGAAGAGGCGGTGGCCGGTAATGTTCAGCCGGCCGACCCACAGTCAGCTCATCAAGCACCGTCTACATCAGGTGCGGCGCAATGGACCGTGCTGGTAGCTGAAGATCATGAGATGAACCGCCGATTGGTGGAGCACATGCTCTATGGCTCTGACTTTCGCCCCGTCTTTGCCGAAAATGGGGAGGTGGCGGTCCGGCTTTATCGTGAAACTCAGCCGGATCTCATCTTGATGGATGTATCGATGCCAAAGATGGATGGCTATGAGGCCACAGCCCGGATTCGCGAGATTCAGAGGCATGCTGGCAACGCCGTCCCAATCATCGGCGTTACTGCTCATGCGTTTGAAGAAGACAAGCGACGATGCCTTCAAAGTGGTATGGACGATCACCTGCCAAAACCTCTCGGTCTGGAGGCACTGAGGAATGCGCTTGAGCATTGGATTGGAGGTCGCCAACCTGACGCAGCACAAATAGCAACGCTTCAGTAACCTATATACAACCCGCCAAACCCCCGGATTAACGGTAATTTCACGCCTGCCGTGTAGCGTCTGCACGGTGTGGTTGTATGAGTTTTGGGGGCCCCAATGCGTATCGCGTCCTTGTATAAGTCTTTAGCTTGTTCCGTTTTTGCAATCTCTTTGGCGGCGACAGCAAATGCCGCAGAGCTGAAGATCGTCGGTACTGGCGACGGTTTGGAAATGCTGCGCGCGCTCGCAGTTGCTTATGCTGCGGAGCATGACAATGTCGAAATCTCGATCCCACCCAGTATCGGATCGGGAGGCGGTGTTGTTGCTGTCGGCTCCGACCGCGAACGTCTCGGGCGCGTCGCGCGGCCACTGAAGCCTTCGGAGGTCAAATACGGCCTCGTCTATGTGCCGATTGCTAAGATTCCATCGGCAATCTTCACCCATCCGTCGACCAACATCAAAGGGCTGACGAGTAGCGATCTCGTGCGAGTTTATTCCGGCAAGGCGACGTCATGGTCGGACTTGGGCGGCGCACAGCTCAAGGTGAAAGTTGTGCGGCGTGAAGAAGCCGACAGCACACTTCAGGTTTTGAGGGCAAGCATGCCGGGATGGTCTTCCCTCGAATTTACGTCACGCTCAAAAACGGCCGTCACGACACAGGATGCGATCCAGACCGTTCGCAAAATACCGGGGACAATCGGCTTCGGCCCTTACTCCAAACCCCTTGGCTTCGACATGAACGTTCTGCGGATCGACGGCAAGTTTCCAACGGATCCCGATTATCCAAGTGCCGTCGAGTTGGCTCTGATCTACAAAGTCGACAGACTCGATAGCGATATGAAGTCCTTTGTCGACTTCTCTCTGTCAGAGGCAGGCGCCAAGATCATCACCAACTATGGCGGTGTTCCTGTCCGCCAGTAGGGTTCAATGAAAGTCCGGCTGCGTTCGCTATCCACAAGATTTACTGTTGGTACAACCGCAACGGCAGCGGCAGCATTTCTTTGCCTGATCGGGCTCGTCGTCTATCAGCTTGAGCGAAGCATCGAGCGTCAGGCTCTGAAGCTGGAGGCGCTCTCGGATGCCAAGCTGGCGGATACGCTCGATGCCAATGTTCGGCTGGCGGGAAAGCGCCTCGAAGCGCTTTTCGAAGACACCGGTCGTCGGGTCAGCGCGATTGCGAGTCGTGCCGATACGATCACGGCTGCATCCTCGCTCAATGTCGTTGCGATGTCTGAGATGCTTGGCCCCGCAGCGAAGAATGCGCAGCTTGATGGAATTGTCGTAGTCAATCATGCAGGTAAGGTCATCGGTGCCTCTTCCGGACAGGCCGACTTGATTTCAATTGATCTGCGGCTGTCACGAGCCAAGTTTGCAGAGCCAATCAAACGCCTTCTGGCCAGGAATAATCCTGCAGACCCAGAAATCTTCACGGATCTGATACCAGCAAAAGAGTTCGGCGCTCTGATTCCGAAGCCGGGAGAATTTGCGATCTCGCAGGTCGTCTTCGTGCCGTTGTTCGATGACTTTGGAGAGGTGTCAGGCGGTCTGATCGCACAGCGCCGACTCAAGCGTCACGAAGCAACGTTGCTCGAGTTTGCTGAGATCGGCTCGCTGAGTCTGGCGGTTCTTCTGGATGGGAGCGTGATCTCCGATGCGGCATTTCTCGGGGATCTGGCAGATATCGGCAAAAGGCTTCCCGATTCGAACATTACTGCCGACAGTCGTCACGTGATCCGATGCAACACGATAGTCGAGCCGCTTAAAATTTGTGCTCTGAAGCCGATTGAGGAGCTGTATGCGACACAAAACGAATTGACCAAAATCGGCAAGGAAGAAGAACGCTCCCTTGTGAAATCACTCATAGTGTTCGGTCTTTTCTCGACGTTTGTGTTCGTTCTCTTTTCGATCGCTATCGCCCGTCAGATTACACGGCCCCTCACCCGCATTACCCGGGTTGTGTCAGGTGTGGCAGGTGGTGACTATGAAGCGGAGGTGGATAGTACAGAGCGCGCCGATGAGGTTGGAGACATTGCGCGCGCCGTTGTCCTGCTGCAGGCCTCGGTGAAGGAACGCGATAGTCTGCGTGAGAACATACAGGTCAAGAACGAAATCCTGCGGCGGAAAGAGACGGAACTTCGAACGCAGAACGGCCTGTTCGATGCCGCGCTGAACAACATGTCGCATGGACTATGTATGTTCGGTCAAGACAAGAAGTTGATCGTATCGAACAGACGCTATCTGGAGTTATTCGATCTGAAATCCGAGCAAGTGCGTCCGGGTATGGAACTCTCGACGCTGATTGCTTTGCAGCATGTTGCGACTGCAGAAAATTCCGAAGACAATATCGCACGACCACCAGATGATGCCTGGCCGGTCAATAGGCGCAGTGCCGATACGCTTCGTCTGACCAATGGCCGTATGATCCTCACGACCCGGCAGCCACTCATCGGCGGTGGATGGGTTGCGATATTCGAGGACGTGACCGAACGCCAGCGCGCCAGGGACCGTCTCGCGCATCTTGCGAAGCATGATGGTCTGACCGACCTCCCCAACCGTATCCGGCTTCGCGAGCATCTGACAGCAAGTTTGATCCAGCGGGAGTCCGAAGGTGGGAACTTTGCGATCCTGTTTATGGATCTGGACGAGTTTAAGACCGTTAACGACTCGCTCGGTCACCACGTCGGCGATCAGCTCTTGTGCGAGGTGGCAGCCCGTCTCAAATCGATTACGACCGATAGACAATTGGTTGTCCGATTGGGGGGCGACGAGTTCGCCATTGTGACAGAAATCCCGACCCGCGGAACTGACGCCGCTCATCTTGCGCGCAAATCCATAGATGCCGTGTCACAGCCCTACATGATCGAAGATCATGAAGCCGTGATCAGCGCGAGTGTCGGCATAGCCATGGTGCGTGAAGAAGGCCTGGATGGCGATGAACTTCTCCGTCAGGCAGATCTGGCTTTGTATCAGGCCAAGGCGGACGGCCGGAACACATATCGCTTCTTCGAAGAGGAAATGGGCACGCAGATCAATACCCGCCGTGAGCTGATCACCGATCTCCAGCGGGCAATGGAGAATGGCGAGCTGGAGGCGTACTTCCAGCCGCAAATAAATCTTGCCGATGATACGATCTCCGGCTTCGAAGCATTGATGCGCTGGCGCCATCCGGTCCGCGGAATGATCTCACCGGCGGAATTCATCCCGATTGCCGAGGATACGGGACTCATCGTTCAAATGGGCGAGTGGATCCTGCGCGAGTCCTGCAAAGCGGCGATGGACTGGCCCTTGCCGGTGCGGGTGGCCGTGAACATCTCGGCGCGTCAGCTCAAGTCCAAGGGATTTGCGTCGACGCTGATCAATACGCTTGCAACAACCGGTCTTCCCTCAAACCGTCTCGAGCTTGAGGTGACGGAAAGCGTGCTGCTTGGCGAAGACGACGAGACCTTATCTGCGCTGATGCGAACGAAGGCGCTCGGTGTCAAGATCTCGATGGATGATTTCGGCACCGGTTATTCTTCGTTGAGCTGTCTCAGGAGTTTCCCGTTCGACAAGATCAAGATCGATCAATCGTTCGTGCGATCAATGGCGGACAATGAGGAATCGGAGTCGATTGTCCGCGGCATCGTGGAACTAGCGGATTCTCTCAAAATGACGACGACCGCAGAGGGTGTCGAAACGGAAGATCTGATCGAACTCTTGAGAAGCTGTGGCTGCACGGAAGCGCAAGGCTACTTCTTTGGCCGGCCGGCCCCGGCGAGCGAGGCCAAACGACTTCTGCAATCCAATGTGCAGCCATTGAAGATTGCTGCTAACGGCTAGCGCCCCTGAGAATCAATCTGCGCCCAACCTGTTCCGATTGAGCGCAGAATAGTTTTCAGACCCGTTCGGTTCGACCAACTAACTATTGAATGATCGATTGCCGGGCGACTTTTGGCATTCAGGCTGCCGCGGGTGTTGGTTGCTGTGTTCTCCGGCCGCCAAAAGCCAGCTCGGCCCATTCGCGGAAGGTGCGCTGAGTGCTCGCCGCAAAGAAGGGATCGGCATAGAAGGTCGCATTGGCGGCGAGTGCGCGTTGGCGGACCGCGTCGACCTGGCTTGGCGATCCGGCCGCATAAACCACATGATCTTCCTCGAGATGTGGAAGAGAATCCGACGGTCGTTGACGAGAAATGTAAAATCCGTCCCCGTCGCTTGCCGTCAATGTAACGTTCGCGCCGCGCTCGCGAAGCCAATCGACGGCACTTTTCATATAAAGGCCGTCCGTCGTTCGCGCTCCGGCGATCACATGGACCGAGCGGTTCGGCTGACCGATGCTGGCTGCCACGGCAATCGACCAGATCGGAGCAAAGCCGGTCCCGGTGGAGACCAGGACCAAGGGCTCGGACTGACGTCGCAGATAGCAGTTTCCGTAAGGACCTTTCGCAACGACTTTATGTCCGACGGCGATATCCGTACCGAGATGCGCGGAGACTTTGCCGCCGGCGTAAACCTTCATGTGGAACACCAGAACGTCATGTTCGGCGTCGAGATCGAACGGAATCGTCGGGCTATAATCGCGCGGTGGATAGCCTTTGAAAGCAAGGCGGACATATTGTCCGGGCAACCACGGTACGGGTTTCGCCATCCGCAGCCGAACCTCAAGGAGATCCTTTGCGATCGGCTCGATGCTCTCCACGGTCCCGCGCGTGTTCCGAACGATAGGAACGGGTTCGTATGAAATCTCGGCATCACCTTCGAGCGTTGCCAGGCAGCCCAGCACCGTGTTCTTTTCCCGCGTGCCGAAATCATCCACATCGCCGCTGACGACGGTGATCCGGCACGTTTCGCACTGACCTGAACAGCAATCGTGAGGGACGACGATGCGTCCTCCGAGCGCTGCGTCTATCAGCGTTTCGCCCACATTCGCCCGGATAACCTTTCCATTGACGGTCAGGTTGCACTTTCCACCAGCCATCTATTCATTTCCCTCTTTTGCATTGCCATCGCCTGGTCCAGGGCGTTGGGCTTGAACTAGCGGAGATCCAGACGCACGGGGCGGACGTGCCGTGTGTGGCGCGTCTGGTTGTTGTCAAAGACGGCGACCCAGACATACAGGCCACTTTCCATATCGAGATCGAGAGGATTGCCCGTGCTGAGCTTGCGCGTGATCTCAAGAGTCCAATAGCCGTCTTCGTACTTGGCCCCGCCGGTCAGGTCGGCTCTGCTCCCCTCGTATTTCCCCATAATGAGAACACCGGGAATGACCGTTCCAACCGGGATCGTCGCATCATGCTCTGCACTGTAGGGAACGGTATCTTTTTCAAACATCCACCACTTCGAACCGGGGGCATCGCTCTTCTCCGGCGACAGATTGAACGCTCCAAGACCCGCCGTTGTTGCGGCGTGATCGATCGGCAAACGCTTGACGCCGACCGGTCCGCGGTACCCTCCCGGCGGCTCACCCTTGTAGTTGTAGACATAGAACGACTTGCCTTTGTCGGGGCCATAGCCGGCGCTGTAGCGCTTGAGACCCGCGCGGTGCTTGTCGTTTGCTTCCTTGGGCGGCCCGAACCACATGTCATCGACTTTGCCGAGCATGCCGCCGCGTGCCGCTTTCCATTGCCAGACATCGATGATGCTGCCGTCGGTCGTGTAGTGCAGGCCGCGGCCATGCAGTGAGCCTGGCTTACCGCTGAGGGGCTTGGGGCCCATATGGGTCGAGTCAGCCGATCCAAACGTGTTCGACTTGGAGAACATGACCGAGAACTTGTCCTCGTAATAGGCGGACTCGTCCGAAATATCCGCCTTGTTGTTCAGCATATGCCAGCCATCCGCTCGTTTGATGAGTGGGTGGCGCTTGAGCGAGCGGGTCGGGTCCTGCCAACGGAATGCGAAAGCGATGCTGTCGGCCGTCCTGACCGCGCGCAACTCGACCATCGATTCTCCGGTTCCGCCAAGGTTGACACCTTGTTGCGTGCGCACGAATACCGGTTCCGCTGTCTGCCAGGCTTTGTCATCGAGCAGGCCATCGGGTTTCGGCAGATTTTCGACGCTATTCGCAACCAATACGTCGCGCGTCCCAAAGTCGGTTGTCACCACCACTGCTGCGACCACGAGACCGACTGTGAGCGCCTTTGCGAATGGTTTGGCAGACATGCCCCGGTACATTCGCAGAGGTTGCGGCCGGAAGAGGCGAAGCAATTGCGCAATTCCGCCATACATATAGTGGCTGAACACATGCGCCACGATGTAACTGCCGACGATCAGGGCCGCGATATAGTGGATATCGACCACGAGGCCGCCATGACCGAGGTAGAGCAGGACACCCGTCACCGTTAACGCAGCGACCGCGGCGAACAGCGTCCAGTAGAAGATCACGTTCACGGCCGCCCAGCGCAGACGCGGACTTGCAGGAAGCGTCAACACAACCGTCTTCTTGAGCGACACGCGTCGCTTTAGCCGGCTCATGGATAAGTACAGGCCGTAGGCAACGGTCCCTGCCAGCACGACGAGCGCCGAGACGAAATGCCAAGTCCAGATCTCCCCCTGGGGAAGGATCAGTTCTAATGATTTTGCAAAAACCGAGTATTCCGCATCGGACGACAGTCGCAGTCCAGTCAGAAGACTAACAACGATCGCGACTGCCAAAGCCCAATGCAGCACAATTGTTCCGACGTCACTGCGCGGAGCTGCGACACCCGGTGGTTCATGCTTCGATGTATAAAGATTATTCTGAGATGTTGCCTGATCTGATGATTCCGCCGCTGGCAACACGCGAAGAAACCGACTCATACTTCCGCTGAATGCAGACACCGACTGCCCCCTTTGTCGACGAACCTGACATTAACGAATACTATCAAGGTTTACGTCGTTCAGCTTGATAACTTGTCGTTAGGGTTAACTGTAGTTTGGGGCGTAAAGGCTGTCGAGACTTTTTTTCAACCAGAACGAGTGGTTAGGGCGCTGTGCAACTTTTTAGGGAGAAGTGGGCGTGTGGATAGCCGGCTCTCTGCGCCGCCCCCGGCAGGCGGTCAATCGGGTGCTGCGGGTCCACAGAATTGATGCAGACTTGCAACACTGCGAGTCTAATCGTGTCCGTCACATAGAGATGTTCCAAATCCCGCCGCATTTGAGGCGCGGCATGCCGGTTCCAGGAAATTCCGTATGGCAGAGACGGGGAAGTACTGATTATGGAACTGAGAACCGAAACTCCAAATACATTCGTACCCAAGACGGACAGTCCGGTTGCCGGTCGTCCTGTGGATCTGGTTCATTTGGCCCGATACACTCTGGGAGATGTGTCCCATGAACGTCAGGTGCTAGCGCTCTTTCGGACGCAATCGGGTGTCTGTCTCAACAAGCTTGCTCAGGCTGAGCATGAGCAAGCTTGGCGTGATGCAGCCCACACGATTGCTGATTCCGCACGTGACATCGGCGCCTGGCAGGTGGCAAGAACGGCTGCAGATGCCGAAGCCTTGGAAGGGGAAGCCCTGGAAGGGGCACGCGTTGAAGCGCTTGAGTCTCTCCAGCGCGATCTCAGCGAGGCGAACGGCTACATTCGTACCCTGCTTTCCGACTGCTAAGCTGGGACGTTTGGAAGCGTTATGACGGATCCGTCCTCAGCGACGATGAAGGCTTGGGTCGATCTGCGCTTCGCGAGCAGGTTCGCTATCTGAGCTTTGGTCATTACCGAAAACGCCGTGGACAAAGCATCGGCCATTGCGGCTGAACGATCGGTCACTGACACCGAACGGTATTTCTGGCTGCTTTTCCCCGTGTGAGGCTCGAAGATGTGATGGTGACGTTCATCCGATGTGAACTGATATCCCCGACCCGCTGATGTTGCGAGAGCTCTGTCTGCGAGAGATAGTCGAAATGCATGGTGGCCTGTGCCGCTGGACGGATCTTCGACAACTGCCTGCCAGGATTCTCCGCTCGCTGCTTGCCCAAGAGCGACCGTTTCGCCGACATGGATCAACGCATTTCCGAAGCCATCCTGCTTGAGCGATTGCGCGGCGCGATCGGCAATGTAGCCTTGGGCAATTCCATTGAAGGTTATGGCCATTCCGGTCTTGGCAAAACGGATCTCTTGAGAGGAGAGACGAATGTTCCTTCCGTCGATCAATGCGACGACCCGATCCACGTCCACCGGGCTTGGGCCGCTGGGATCTGCCGAGGACGATTGAAAATGGCTGGCGTAAAGATCCCAGAGCGGCTGTACAGTGATGTCGAATGCGCCGTTCGTTTCGTAGCCGACTGCAAGCGCCAGCGAAGTAAGAGCAATCATGTCCTGGTCGGGCTGTTTCAAGTAGCCATCCCGGTTCAGGCATGAGACGGCGCTTGCTGGCCGATAGATGCTGAACAGGTCTTCCAGGCGAGAAATCTCCGCGACGCATTTGCGAAGTGCCGAAGCAGCCAGTTCGGCATCTTCGTGAACAAGTGTAATCTTTGCTTCGGCGCCAAGGGCGATACCGCGCCACGTGACAGCGTTTGGAGCCGCGGCGCTTTGCGCCAGGCGCGTAGCTGTGGCGGCGGAGAGCGCCGTTCCGGCCGCCGCAGCGGTAATGGCGATCATGCGTCTACGCGTCAGGCGCGGCGACGCGGTTGAAGAACGAGGTTCAGTGGGCATGATGCTGATGCTCCACTTTCTTCTCGCTCGGCTTGTGATCCATATGTTTGTGATCGGTATGCTTGTGATCCTTCGTGTCGCCGACAACATAGTCTTTTGGAATATCGCCAAAGGTCACAACGCGCCCGCCGAACTTGGATTTGAATGACTCGGCTGCTTCTGCTGTTGCAAAAGGAACGGTCTCCTGAGCGCCCATTCCGCCACGGCGCGAGCTGTCGATGACGTAGTGAGCGTCCTCGGCCTTGATCCAGATACCGTCGTCCGGCGGCCGCTCCCAATTGTCTGCCCGGCTCATGTCATGGACATAGGTTGCAACAACATTCTGGGCTTCGCCGGGTAGTGCCTTGTAGGCGAACGCATCGCGAACCGAGGAAAACCATAACGGCTGCTTTTGACCACTCTCGAAAATCTGTGCTTTCGGACCGGGATGATCGACTACGATCATATTGCAGTAGTGACCGACGGCCGCTCGAGTCAGGGCCTGCGGGTCAGGTGTCGCCGTCTCCTCAGTGCAACCCACCAGCACTATGAACGGTACCGAAACAGCGAATAGAACTTTGCGAAGCGATCTGATCATGGTTGTCGGTTCCGAAAGAGGAGGCAGCCTGCCGCGAGGGAGACAATGGTCCACGCGACCAGGACAGCGACGAGAAGTGTCGTTGGAATTGCGCTGGCTGCTCCGATCCCGGCCATTCCCGAGAGTACGGCGACGTCTCCGTCGCCGGCCAGGTTGAGCATGCGGAATGTGTCTGCCGGATTGAAGAGAAGAATGGCTGTCACGAGTTGTGTGCTCATTGACTTGGCGGCATTGGATGCAAGCAGCGCCAGCAGAGCCATGTCATAGAGAAGTGCAAACAGCAGCCATGTGCCGATCGCCAATCCGGCAGCTGCGCCACGCTCCCGTATGCGTGCGTTGAGGGCCAGCCCTATGGCAATGAACACGGCGCCAAGCAGTATTGACGATCCGATCAGGACCGCAAAGGCCTGCCAGGCCTGCTCGCTCCAGTCGCCGCCGGCAATGAACGCGATTGCCAGCCCGGCGCAGCCATAACCGATAATGATCGCGACAGAGAGAAGTATCAGGTGCCCAAAGAACTTGCCGATCACAATCTGCGAGCGCTTCACGGGATAGGCCAGCAGGAGCATCAATGTTCCACGGTCTGCCTCTCCAACAAGGCTGTCATAGGAGATAAGGAGAGCGATGAGGGGAACGAAGAAGATGCTGAGCGACGACAGCGAAACGATTGTCACTGCAAGGGCACTCACCTTGGCGGTCCCCGTCGGAACGCTCCCGAGCATGGCCAGTATCAAGGCAAGCCCGGCCATCAGCAGGGTGACCATCACAACCCACCGATTGCGCATTCCGTCTTTGATCTCTTTCGAGGCCAGGATGGCGATAGATCTCATCGGGCCTTCTCCTGCGTCGTATAGGCGGCGAAGACCTGTTCGAGGCTCGGCTCCTGGATATCGAGACCGCTGAACTTGAGATCGCCGGCCATCAACTCCTTCAGCAGGCCGAGTTTTTCGTCCGGCCGGCAATCGAGAACCGCCGTTCCATTGACGGCTTGTCCGGCCTCCAGACGGTTCGCGTATTTTTCAGCCAGGCGCTGCATCTGGGTTGGTTCGGCACGCACGACAATCCGGGAGGGGAGCGCCAAACGCCGGACAAGCGTATCGAGCGATGCATCGGCGATCAGTCGCCCGGAATTCAGGATTGCTATACGGTCCGTTCGCGCTTCAAGTTCTGTCAGAATGTGAGATGACAGAAGGATTGCCGCACCTTTTTGCTTCTCCTCGTCGACAATATGAAACAGGTTCTGCCTTGCATCGGGATCGAGGCCTGTCGTTGGCTCGTCCAGCAACAGAAGTTGCGGATCGCCGATCAAAGCCTGAGCAAGACCGAGGCGCTGGCGCATACCTTTCGAATAGGTCGCAACACGGCGATCGGCAGCGGCCGACAATCCGACACGATCGAACAACGCATCTATTGCTCCAAGGTCCGCTTGTTTGAGCCGGGTGTAGAACTGCAACGTCTCGCGGCCGGTCAGCGCTCCATGAAAGAGGACCTGTTCGGGCAGGAATCCAATCTGTTTTTTTGTTTGATCGAAATCTCGATCTGCCGGCGCCCGCCCCAAAACCTTGAGCGAACCTGACGTCGCCGTGATGAGGCCGAGGATCAACTTGAAGAGCGTACTCTTACCAGCGCCGTTGGGACCGACAAGAGCAACGCACGCGCCAGGTTCGATCTCCAGCGACACGGAATCGAGTGCCGTCAGCTTGCCGTAGGTCTTGCCGATGCCGACAGTCGTCACACATTGAGGCGTACTCATCGGCCTGCTTCCTCGGCTGAGAGTGTTACGGGCTGCATAAGCGGCGCGCTGTCGATGACGCCGCCGGGATGAAGAGCCGGAAAGGCGGCCTGTGCCCATTTCAGCAACAGGACTGCCGGCGCGTTTGTCAGCAGCTTGGCGATCGGAAATCGCCATAGAATCTGATCGGTCAGGTCATTCGGCCGGAATGCCGTATCGGCGATTCCATTGCCGTCTAGATCGAACGCAGCGTGATCGCTCCAATAGTTACCACGCCCCTTTTCCGACCATTCGATCCAGCGGGTTCCGACATATTTGACCTGTGTGCGGTTGCCTATGAAGGCATTGCCGGTAATCGAATTGCGCTCGGAGCCGCCTGTGAAATGGACGCCGATATCGCAACTTGCGAAGTGATTGTTGTCGATCTTGTTCTTGTTGGAATTGTAGATGAAGACGCACTTCTCGGGGCCGCCGGTGACGCGATTGCCCCGAACGCGAACCTGATTGGCATAGTTGAAAAGGATGCCACGGTCGCGGTCGTTTCGCGATTCATTGCCAAGAACCTTGATTCGCTTGGAAAACATGATCGCGTAGCCAATGTGATTGCCTTCCGACACGTTGCCGGAGATCTCGCTTGAATTGGTGTACATGTAGTGCACGCCAAATCGCAGATCGGCGAAATGGTTGTTGCGGAAGATGTTCTTCTTGCTGGTCGTCACAAAGATTCCGTCGCGGCCGAACCGGATCCGGTTGCCTTCGACAACTGCACCTGGAGCGTTCCAGATCTGGACGCCGTTGCCGCGCTCGTTCACTCGGAGGTCCTGGCGTCCGGCTATCCGATTGCCACGGACAATCGCGTCGCGTGCACCCCAGACATAGACCCCGATCAGATTGTTCTCGATCCGGTTGTTCTCGACGCGCGCACCCTTTGCTTCTTTGCCGAGAAAAATGCCGGCGTCTTGCGTCTCGAGCAGTAGACCAGATCCGGTCACACGAAGATTTTCGATAACAACGTTGGGAGCGTGCACGGCAATGACGTGTCCCGTGCCATTGCCCTCGATTGTCGTGTCATTTCCAGTGCCGACAATCTTCAGCGGTTTGTCGATGACGACCGGACCCTGGTGGAGTCCAGGAGACAATCGAAGGGTGCTGCCTGGAGGTGCGGCTGCAAGCGCGGTGTTCAGCTGCCCCGGCATGACGTCGATGACAGGCGTCGTCGCTGCTGCGCCACTGCATGCGATTGTCCCCGCGGCGAGAAGACTCGCCGCGAGGATGGATCGTCGAAACTGTATGGCTACGCGAACCATCGACACCTCACGCGGCGCGCGGTTCCACGAACATACGGCCACGCATCTCCATATGCAGTGCATGGCAGAACCATTGGCAGTAGAACCAATGAACGCCCGGTGCATCGGCCTTGAACGTCACCGAGGCGGTCTGCTGCGGACCGACCTCGATGGCAACGCCGTGGTTGGCCAGGGTGAAGCCGTGGGTCAGATCATCCACATCGTCGACATTCGTGATGATCAGGGTGACTTCGTCGCCCTGTTTGACGGTGAACTTCTCCAGCGAGAACTCGGGCGCGGCCGAAATCATGTAGACCCGCACCTTGTTGCCGTCGCGAACGACCTTTGCGGCATCCTCTAGATCGACACCGTCCTTCTTGGCCCATTTCCGTGCATCCTCGAATGTCGGATCGGCACGATCATAGACTTGACTTGGATTGACCAACGAGGTTTTGACGATGATGCAATCGTGCGGTTCGGCGAATGTCGGCCCGTCATGCACAATCTTCATCTCATCGCCGGAAATGTCGATCAACTGCTCGTTTTCCGGCTTCAACGGACCAACGTTGATGAACCGGTCCTTTGAAAATTTGTTGAGGGAAACGAGCCACTTGCCGTCCGCCTCCTTGGTCTCGCCCATAGAGGTATGGTTGTGTCCAGGCTGATAGTGGACATCGATCTTGCCGAGGATCGGATCGACCTTTTCGCCTGCAAACTGTTTGCGCGCCTTCTCGACACTCCATTTGGCAACCTGACTATCGAGGAACAGTGTCGTGTAGGCATTGCCTCGATTGTCAAATGCGGTGTGAAGTGGTCCGAGACCCAGTTGCGGTTCGGCGACAACGCATTCCCGTGGTTTGATTTTGTCGGCAAACATGTCCGGGAATTTACGGACGTCGAGAACAGACACGGTCGGCGACAGCTTGCCGTTTATGGCGATGTGGATGCCGTCCGGTGCAGTGTTGACGCCGTGCGGCGAGTTGGAGATCGGAATATAGCGGGTATATTTCGATCCCTTCCGTCCGTCGAGGACGGGGACTTTTTCTTCATAGGTTTTGAAGTCCCCTGCCTTCACGCCTGCTTCGATGGCGGCAATGTCGAAGACAACGCACCAATCCTGTTCCGAAGACGTCATCTCGGCGAGCGTGACGCCTCCCTCGGAATTGTAGCAGGTGGAGACGGCATACTTGCCTTGATAGTCCGCATCCACATTGTCCAGGTTTCCGTCGACGATCACTTGCCATGCAACAGTCATAGAGTCGCCGTCGATGGCGGAGAAGATGGCATGATATTTCGATGGGTCGTCCAGCACCGAACCGTCATTGGGGAGCGGAATGCGATGCTCGCCATTGGCGAAGATATAGCCGGTTCGCGGATATTTCTGTGGCCGAAGACCATGGATGTCAGAGGCATTTGGGATCGAGATGATCTTATCCGTCTTCATGATGTCGCAGCGAATGCGGGCAACGCGTGTGTTCGCCTTGTCGTTGGCGAAGATGTAGCGCCCATCATAGGTGCCGTCGGTGAAAGACATGTGCGGGTGATGGAGGTCCCCATTCATGGGGAATCCACCCTTGTCCTTCCAATACTCTTTTTCCCGATCGAGCATGTTCTCGGTGAGAATCTTCTTACTCTCGTTTGTTTGGCCCCAGCCCGTCGCACTGCATCGGTTGAACACCGGAACTCGCATGAGTTCGCGCATGGACGGCATACCGATAATCCGCAACTCGCCTGACTGTCCGCTACTCCAAAATCCGTAATAGTCGTCGAGATCGCCCGGTGCGACTTCCGACTTTCCGGCCGCTGCTTCGGCGGGTCCGGAGAGCGGTAAGGTGTTGGCCGCAAGAGCGCCTGTGCCAACTGTAACGGCGGTTCCACTCAGCAGCTGTCTGCGTGATAGGCCTAATTTGTCCAGTATTCCCATTTCCATTGCTCCTTCTCGTAAAGCGGACTCACTGTGAGGCCCTAGGCCTCGATCGTTCTGGTACGGCCAAGCCGTCTCGGCTTGCGGTAAAGGGATTTGGCGGATTCAAGTGCATCCTTGTCGGTGGGATCGCCATCCGGCTTCTTGGTTTTCGATGCCTTCAGGATCATCACCGGGCAGACCTGCTCGTCGAAATACTTCACCTGGCAATTCATGCAGTGAAGGCATTCATTGGGATTGATGTCGCCCATGGGGGTGATCGCCTGGACCATGCAATCCTGGGCGCAGAGATGGCAGGGGTCGCCGCAATTGCGGTACCGCTTCAACCAATCGAACATCGCGAGTTTGCCGGGGATCGCGAGCGCCGCGCCAAGCGGACAGAGATAGCGGCAGAAAAAGCGCTCGACGAAGAGCCCGATTGCGAGAAGGGCGACAGCGAACAGGACGAATGGCCAGGTTCGGTCGAACCGCAACACAATCGCCGTCTTAAACGGCTCGACTTCTGCCAGTTGCTCCGCAAGTGCCAGCGAATAGACCGACAGACCAAGAAGAGCGAGAAAGATGAGATATTTGAGAGGCCAGAGGCGTTCGTGCAACGCCCACGGTACGGCCAGCTGAGGGATTTTTACAGCCTTGGCCGCTTTGCTGACCAGTTCCTGGAATGCGCCGAATGGGCAAAGCCAACCGCAAAACGCGCCACGCCCCCAAAAGAGAAGTGAGGCGGCGACAGAGCACCACAGAATGAAGATCAAGGGCTCGAGGAGAAAGTATTCCCAGCGGAAATCGCCGATGAGAGCATTCGAGAACACGAGTACGTTGACGACTGAGAGCTGTGCCTGGGCATAAAACCCAATCCAGAACAGCGTAAAGAGCATGAATCCCAGGCGAACCCGGCTTGTGAGTTTCGGATAGCGCACCAGCGTGTTCTGGAAAAAGAACAGTGCAGTCAGCAATCCGATTGCGAACAAGAGAATGGCGATATCCATCCTCTTTTGGCTCCAAATGCGCTTCCATAGATCCGATGGTGGAGCCGCTGCCGGTTGTGGTGCGGGTGCACTCGTACTTGCTGCCGGCGGTGCTTTGGGCGCTTCCTTGATCAGATACTTGTCGGGAAGCTGGTAGCTCAGTTCGAACGTCTTGAAGACTTTTTCGAGTGCGCCGACTGCTCGCGGGACCAGCAACTGCAATCGCCACGGATCAGTAGGATCGAAGGTCGCCGTTTTCGGCGCAACGAACAGGCCGACTTCGCGAAAGCGCGGTGCGCCCTCGGCAGCGGCGTCGCGCAGGCGCTTATGTCCGCGGTCGCGGAAGCGGAAAGAGGTTTCGCCCTGGATAACCTGGATACGATCGAAAATTCCGCCACGCACATAGCCAGAGCCTTTGAATGAGAATGGCCCGCGCCCCATGATGAGGAAGGCATGCTGGTCCGGTTTCAACTTTTTCTGGAAGGACTCATATTCGCGCTCACCGAGTAGACTCCGCGCGACAGAGGGGACAGCGAGCGATGCGACAAAGAGGTCGATAAACAGATCGTCTGGAGCGCCGCTTTCTGGACGGGCGATGGCGCGGGCATCTCCAAGCTTCTCGAATGCGGTGTTGATGTCCCCAACTGTCAGCTTGACGCGTCGGACCGAACCGTCTCCAACAAGCCCAAGCCAATCCTGCTTCGATCCCGCAGTCTTATCGATGCTCTTCTTGACGCGTGGCGCGGCCGTCGTGGCAGACAATCCGCCGAGCCCCAACGCGCGAGCCGCCGAAATCGTGGCCCGTTTGATCGAATCATCGATGACAAGAACCGTAACGGTGGCGCCGGACACGATATCGACATGAGATGTGGCGCGGTTGGCGGCCTTGGCGCTTTCGATCACGTCGAAGGACTTATAGCCGTCTATGAAATCGACGATCTTCTGTTCGGGAATACCGGCGAGGACAATCGGCTCGCTATGTTTGACGAGCTTGGCGCCCGTAATGCGCCCATCCGGACCCAGTCCGATCAGGATCTCCATCGGTTTTCCGGAATATCCGATCGCGGAAGAGAAGTCGGTGTTCAGGATTATATGTGCGACGACATCATTGCCGCGAAGCGCGGGAATCGCGCGCCCTTTCAGGACGGGTGCGCCAAGGCGATCGGCACCCGGAACCAGATCTTCTATAGCGACATCCTTCAGGAATCGCTGCAGATTATCGGCATGTGCGCTAGGCGGAAAGAACAGGGACAAGGCCAAAAAGACGAGCACCAGCATAACCGACCACGCCGGATTGCTAAGCGCGCGTGTGCAGCCCTGGGACATGGCTAGCGACGAGACCTCCGCAATGTCTACTCTGCAGCAGTAGGAGGCCTGCCTGTGTCACGCCTTGATAATTGTTAACTCTATCGCCTACGAGACGTGCTTGCGGTCCGACGATTTGGCTCAGATATTTGGAGTTAGCAGTGGCGGGGAGTTGAGTCGACAAAGCGCGCAAGCGTTGATCGATTCTGCACTGCCAGAGTTGCTTATGGGCGTCTGATCAGACGCACGTTGCTCTAGGCGCAGAGTCCAGGGCAGTGCGCTTGGGCGCACGCCCTGGACCGAACGCCGCTAGTAGGACTGCTGTGTCTTGGACCGATACTGATCGTGGCGCATGGATTTTCGCGTGCGATTCCACTCGCCCGGTTTTGCCAGGTTGCCAGCATCCTGAAGCGCCTTTTCCTTCATTTTCGAGAGGCTTGCAGCGCCCAGACGTTTTGCTTCGCGATCAAGATAGGCTGCGTTCTTCTGCAGAACTTTTCGAGCTTCATCGACACGCCCCTTGTCGCGCAGGCTCACAGCATGCTCGTTGCGTTCGACGGCGGTTTGCGTTGCGACGGCTGCCATAACGTCCTTATCGAGGCTGGCCTCTGCTTCCTGCGTGGACCGCGTCACATTGATTGCGGTCTGTTTGCTCACGGTGCCGCGTTTTTTCGACTGCATGTCCCGATAGCCGACATTGACGCTTGCGATTGGAGCCGAGCCCGGTTTGAGGTCCTTTGGTGTCGCAAGTTCGACGATCACATATTTGCGTTGCTCGCCATAAAGCTGGTTCAACCGCAGGCTGATGCGATCACCCTTGATCTCCGCCTTGCGGCCAAGAGCACGCATCGGCCGCACGCCTGGCCCGCAGTCGATATGAATTTCGACATCCTGGGCGACAACGGACAGGGCGTCGCCGAATTCCTGATTGAAGATCGTCACGAGATCCGATGGCCGTTCGACAAAGGCGTGATTGCCATCGCTGGCAAATGCGAGCTTCGTCATCAGGTCTTCGTTATATCCGAGGCCGAGGCCGATCGTGGTAATCGAAATGCCGTCTTCGGCTGCCCGCTGCCCAAGCTCGCCAAGCGCATGCGGCGTACTTGGACCGACATTGGCAAGACCGTCGGAGAGCAGAATGATACGGTTGACCGCGTCACGGCGTTTGCCCCGTGCGACTTCGCGCAGGCCCTGCTCTACGCCGGCGTAGAGGGCCGTCCGTCCACCGGCCGTAAGCTGCCCGATTCGCGCGCGCAGATGCCCGTGATCGCTGGCCCGCGTCGACGGAACGAGCACATTGACATTATGATCGTAGGCGATGACCGCGACCCGGTCTTCCGGACCAAGACGCCCGAGCGCCATGATCGCCGCCTCTTTGGCATGCGCCAGCTTTGGTCCACGCATGGAGCCGGAGCGATCGATAACCAGGGCGATGTTGACCGGTGTTCGATACTCTCGCCGCTCAAAGGGAAGGCCTTCAAGGTCGACTCTTAGAAAAACACGGTTTTCAGAACCTGCAACGACAGCAGTTTGTCCCAGATCCGCCCGAAGTTTGATCCGCGTCGAACCGGCTTCAACCGGCAAGGAACTCAAAAGAAGCGCGCCAGCAGCCGCTGCCGCGATGGTCGTAAATAATCGCATTGCCCAACTCCTCGTCGGGCCCCCGGTTATTCGTACGTACACGGTGGATATGACCAAATCCAGGTCGGCAACATGTCAATTTGGTAATGTTGATCCTCACCTGACGATCTGCGCTAGGAGACGATGTCCGGCGTAGAATTACGATGTGCTCTTTGGAGACGGTTCCGCCCGGGCAATCGTCACAGGCCCCCGCAGGGCAACGTCACGATGCGGGAAGGGAATATCGACACCGGCTTCCTTGAAGGCATCCCAAAGGGCCAGGAAGGCAGCGCCTTTGATGTTCGTGACGCCGCCTTGAGGATCCATGATCCAGAAGCGTAGGACGAAATCGAGAGAGGAATCGCCAAACGCGGTCATATGGCAAACGGGGGGCGGGGTCGCGATGACACGCGGTAGTTCCGAGACGGATGCAACGGCAAGCTTCCGGATCTCATGAGGATCGCTCTTATACGAAACGCCGAATGGAATCTCGAGACGGATCGCACGGTTCGAGTGAGACCAGTTCACCACCTGCTCGGAGACGAAATTCTCGTTTGGTATGAGATACTCGACGCCATCGCGAGTCATCATCGAGACGTAGCGGGCCTTGAGCGAACTGATCCATCCAAACGTATCGTCGATCTCGATCACGTCGCCTGGTTTGATCGAACCGTCGATCAAGATGATGATGCCGCTGATCAGGTTCGAGGCCACCTTCTGTAGACCGAATCCGATGCCAAGCCCGACGGCTCCCGAGAATACCGTCAGAACGGTGAGGTCCAATCCGATCGCGGACAACGACGCCAGTACGGCTGTTGCGAGCAGAATGAACTTGACGCTCTTGCCAATGAGAACATGCACCGTTGGCTCAAGCTCGAGGGTGTTTCGAATACGCCGGTCGACGAAATCGCCGACGACAGAGGCCAGCCACACCAGGGCGACCAGGAGAAACGCGCCCTTGAGAACCAAGAGAATTGAAAGTCGAAATGCGCCGATCGAAAAGGCGGCTTTGTCCAGCAGTCCCGAGACGTCATCAAGAAGGCCGATGATCGAGAGCGCTGCCAAAGACCACGCCACAATGGCAAACAGATTGGCGACGGAACGATTTCGGATCAGTCGCGATGCGATCGAAATCACCACACCGGCTGTTACCAACTGGACCGCAATACCGATGTGATAGCTGCGGCTTGCCCAGAGAAACTCCCGCATGACGAGGAATGCCGCCCACATAATGAGGGCGAATAAAATCCATTTGAGGCGTCTGAGCGGTATGATCAGAAGCCGCATCAATTGCGGTTGCTTGTCTATCGAGCGCAGGCGTTTCTCGATGAGCGGCGTCAGCCCGCGCGACAGTCCGGCGGCGATCAGATAGCAGACGCCGATGATCGCAATCTGGATGAGGAACCGCTGCGACGTGATGACGGTTGCGAGTTCGAGGACCGATGCGGTTGCATCTTCCAGCAACACCTCAAATGAAATAGGGGCTGGTTCTTTGGGCGTCTTGTCCATGTCTGCGGGAGACTAGCATGTCCGCAAGTGACCGCATCGGTCTTTTTCCAATCGGCCATTCAGTCCGGTATTTCCTGGGGAAACCTTTGAAAAAGAGCCAAGAGTTCAGCCGTTGTCACCTGCAAAAATCGTTGCGGCAGGCGCGACGATCAGCGGGTCTGGCGCAATGGCGACAGCATCGTCCTTCCCGGCATAGTCGATGCTATGCAGGACGTGCCGCATTGCGTTGAGCCGTGCGCGTGGCTGGTCTTCGGATTTGATGATCGTCCAGGGCGCTTCGGCCGTATCGGTGAGCTGGAACGTCGCTTCTTTCGCCTCGGTGTAATCTCCCCACCGCTGCTGCGCCTCCTTGTCGATCGGACTGAGTTTCCACTGCTTGAGCGGATCGGTTTCGCGCTCATAGAAACGGCGAGCCTGCTCGTTCTTGGAGACCGACAGATAGAATTTGATGATGGTGATGCCGCTTCGCACAAGCATCTGCTCGAATTCGGGCGCCTGGCGCGTAAACTCCCAATATTCATTCTCGGAACAGAAACCCATGACTTTTTCGACGCCGGCCCGGTTGTACCAGGAGCGGTCGAAGAAGACGATCTCGCCTCCGGACGGCATATGCTGCACATAGCGCTGGAAGTACCATTGGTTGCGCTCGGTGTCAGTCGGCTTTTCTAGAGCAACAACCCGGATTCCTCGTGGGTTCATGTGTTCTGTGAAGCGTTTGATCGAGCTGCCCTTGCCGGCCGCGTCGCGGCCTTCGAACACGACGACAAGCTTCCCGTTTTCGTCCTTGATCCAGTTCTGAAGCTTCACCAACTCGATCTGGAGTAGACGTTTCTCCTTATAGTAGGCCTTGGGGCCCATACGCTTGTCATAGGGGTAGAGTCCTTCGAGGAAATACTTGCGGATCAGATCTTCCGTTATCGGTTCAGAATAGTCCCACCGCTGCGCATTCTCGATAGGTCCACCAGCATCCGGCAGTTCATAGGACTGCATGAGATAATCGGCCCATTCCTGATCCGGTACGGGGGCTTGGTCTGGTGCTGCGTCTTGCGCCATTTCAGTCCTCTCATGGGTTGGGGCGGCGAGCATTCATTATCAGAAATGGACGGCTTGTGTGACAGATCCATGTCAATGTCGGATCGCCTCAGATGATTGCCAAATCGAGCCTGCAAAATTGGACGGGTGGAAGCTGGCGAATGTGGTACTGGCGCTCGGTCCGGCCATCCCCTAAATGTAAAGACAACGCTCGTCGGCTGCCCGACGTCCACCCAAAAACGGAGACATGACCGTGCTCGATAAAACCGAGTTCTATATCGATGGTGCCTGGACGGTGCCGGACACGACAAATCCTTTGGCCGTCATAAATCCTGCTAATGAAGAGCCGTTTGCGACGGTTTCACTCGGCACTGAGGCCGATGTGGACAACGCTGTTGCAGCCGCGGCGCGAGCCTTCGAGACTTGGGGATTCACCGCCCGCGAAGAGCGGCTCTCGAAACTTGAGGCGTTGGCGGGGATCTACAAGCAGCGCTACCGCGAGATGGCACAGACGATCTCGACGGAAATGGGCGCACCGATCACGCTGGCAACGCGAGCCCAGGCCGGCGCCGGGCTCGGCCATATCAAAGCCTACATCGATGTTCTGCGCGACTTCACCTTCGAGCATCCGCTGCGAGACAATGCTCAAGATGAGCATATCAGCTATGAACCCGTCGGTGTCGCTGGTCTGATCACACCATGGAACTGGCCGATGAACCAGGTCACCCTGAAAGTCGCCGCAGCCTTGGCGGCAGGCTGCACGGTTGTCCTGAAACCTTCGGAAATCTCGCCACTCTCGGCGATGCTGTTTGCCGAGATGATCGACGAGGCCGGGTTCCCTCCTGGTGTCTTCAATCTCGTCAACGGCGATGGGCCGATCGTCGGGCAGGCGCTTTGCCAGCATCCGGATGTCGATATGATGTCCTTTACCGGCTCCACCCGCGCTGGCATTGCCGTCTCGAAGGCGAGTGCCGATACGATCAAGCGCGTCGCTCTCGAGCTCGGCGGCAAGGGCCCGAACATTGTTCTTGCGGATACGGATGTCGCTGCGGCGGTCAAGCGCGGCGCCGCGCATTGCTTCAACAATTCCGGCCAATCGTGTAATGCACCAACCCGCATGCTGATTGAGCAGTCCATCTACGATGACGCCGTCCAGGTTGCGACCGACACCGCCGAAGCTACGAAGGTCGGCGACCCGTCCGAGGAAGGACCGCATATCGGCCCGGTCGTCAGCGAGACCCAGTTCGATAAGATCCAGAGGTTGATCCAGGCGGGTATCGATGAAGGTGCCCGTCTCACAGCAGGCGGTACCGGTCGTCCCGAAGGCTTCAACCGTGGATACTATGTACGCCCGACGGTCTTCGCCGATGTCACCAACGAGATGACAATTGCGCGCGAAGAGATCTTCGGCCCGGTTCTGAGCCTCATTCCTTTCCGGGACGACGCAGAGGCGATCCGCATCGCCAACGATACGCCCTACGGCCTGACGGCCTATGTACAGAGCGGCGATCAGGATCGCGCTCGATCCATGGCGCGCAAACTCCGCTCCGGTATGGTCCAACTCAACGGCGCTCAACGCGCTTCGGGCAGCCCGTTCGGTGGTATGAAACAGTCGGGCAATGGCCGGGAAGGTGGCCGTTGGGGCCTGGAGGAATTCTTGGAAGTCAAGACTGTGAGCGGCTGGGTCGGCAGCGACTGAACGCATCCAATCGAATTTCGCGGTCAAGACTCATCAATTCGTGGCGATCTTCAGCGGGGGTATGGGGCCGTCGTGCATAATGCTGGCATATAATAATCCAGCTTATTATAATCCGGCATGGCAGATGATCCCTATCTTACCCGATCCCTGGGCTTTCTCCTTGGCGATGTATCGCGCCTGGTTCGCGCTCGGTTCGATGCCCGCGCCGGAACCCTTGGACTGACGCGAGCGCAATGGCGTGTTCTTGCGCGTCTGCGCCGCCGACAAGGTATCAATCAGACCGAACTGGCCGAGATTCTCGAGATTGAGTCGATTACGCTCGGGCGTCATATCGATCGGCTGGAAGCGAAAGGGTGGGTTGAGCGACGACCGGACCCTGCCGATCGGCGGGCCTGGAAGTTGTATCTCGATCCCAGCGTAAAGCCCGTTCTTGCCCAGATGCGGAAACTATCGGAGGCGACGCGGCGCGAAGCCCTCAAGGGCTTCAACGAGACCGAAAGCGAGCAATTGATCGATCTCCTCTTGCGGGTCAAAGGCAATATGCTTGCATTGGAGCAGTCTGGGGAAAAGCAGAGTGAGCCAGCCGACGGGACGGTATCGCGAAGGAGTCGGAAAAAACTTCCGGTCGCATCGCAATGACCGAAGTGTCGGCCCCTGATACGAACAAGAATGGCGCGGCGAACCAGCCGGTTAAACGAGCGGGTCGTCGGTGGGGGCGCTTATTCGGCATCACGATGGTATCTGCCATCGGACCTGTCGCCGCAATCCTGTTTGGATCCTACCTCTATTTTTCCGGTGGCCGTTTTGTCTCGACCGACAATGCCTATGTAAAATCGGAAAAGATCGCTGTCAGCGCCGACGTATCGGGCCGCGTTGTTGCTGTTGGCGTCAAGGAAAACCAGTTGCTCGAGCCCGATGCACTGCTCTTCAAGATCGATCCAGAGCCCTATCGGATTGCGTTGGAGAAGGCGAAGGCAAAGCTTATGTTCGCCCGCCAGGAGATCGAGGCGCTTCGCGCCCTGCACAAGCAGAAGCTCGCAGAGCTGAAACTTTCGCAGGGCGATGTTGGTTTCTACCAACGCCAATATGACCGGCAGCAGAAGCTCAATACCAAAGGCTTCACGTCGGAGACCAATCTCGACACGGCGCGCCGTTCCTTGCGCAATGCGCATGACCGGATCGGCTCTGTCATGCAGGACATTGCCCAAGTTCGTGCCAAGCTCGGAGGTGATCCGGACATCGCAACGGACGACCATCCGGCAGTTCGGGAGGCTGCCGCAGAGCGAGACCAGGCGGCATTGGATTTGAAGCGAACCGAAGTCCGGGCAGTCGCCCCGGGTGTGGTAACCAACTTTGACCTGCAAGCCGGCGAATATGTCACGGCCGGAACAAATGTCTTCAGTCTTGTTGGAACAGGTGACGTCTGGATCGAAGCCAATTTCAAAGAGACCGATCTGACGCATGTACGGGTCGGGCAGGTTGCCTCTATCCGGGTCGATGCTTATCCGGGAGACACGCGAGAAGCTGTTGTCGCGAGCATCAGTCCGGCCACGGGCGCTGAGTTCGCGCTTTTGCCAGCCCAGAATGCGAGCGGCAATTGGGTCAAGGTCGTCCAGCGTCTCACCGTACGCCTCGCATTAAAGGGCAGATGGCAGGACCCGCCTCTTCGCGCGGGGATGAGCGTCATTGCCGAAATCGATACGGGTCACAAGCGCCGCCTGCCTGACTTTGCCCGGGCAGCCCTCAATTGGGCCGGTAACTTGATATGACGGCTTCGGCCATTCCGGCCGAAGCAGAACCGGAGGAGGCCCGGTCCGAAGGCGTGCGTCTGCGCCTGATCACACTTGCACTCATTCTGGCGCCGCTTATCCAGGTCTTCGATACGTCCTTGCTGAGCATTGCGCTTCGGCAGATGCAGGGATCGCTGTCGGCCACGCAGGATCAGGTGGCGTGGGTCCTGACCTCCTATCTGATCGCTGTCACGGTCATGACGCCGGTATGGGGCGCGCTGAGCGGCGTATTCGGGCGCAAGCCTCTTATGCTCGTGTCGGTCGCCTTTTTCATGTTTTTTTCTGTACTTTCGGGCCTTTCGGATTCGCTGACCGAGATCCTGATTTTCCGCTTCTTGCAGGGGGTCTTTGGCGCTGCACTCGTTCCACTGTCCCAGTCGTCGCTGCTATCGGTCTACAGGCGAGAGGATTTCGGCATCGCTATGGGGTGGTGGGGCGTCGGGTTGATGTTCGGCCCCGTCTTTGGCCCGACCCTTGGGGGCTATATCACTGAATATTTCAGCTGGCGCTGGGTGTTCTATCTCAATCTGCCGATCGGATTGGTGGCATTCGTCATGATCGCAACGCTGCTGCCGCGCACCCGTAATAGGACAAAGCGGAAATTCAACTACTATGGGTTCGTGATGCTTGCGCTGACGGTCGGGCCCATTCAGTTTATTCTGGACCGTGGAGAGAGGCTCGACTGGTATTCCTCGCCGACAATCATCGTACTGACGCTGATCGCCGGAGCGGCATTGTGGATGTTCGTCGTCAATTCGTTGACCTCGGAAACACCTTTTGTAGAGACCGCGATCTTTCGAGACAGAAACTACCTGTCCGGAATTATCCTGCGCGTTCTGTTCGGAGGCATGCTTTTCGGAAGTCTGGTGCTGATCCCGCCATTCGTGCAGAATCTGGGAGGATACCCGCTGATCGATAGCGGGCTCATTCTGGCACCGCGAGGCGCGGGCGCGATGTTTGCTTCACTGTTCGTCGGCAGACTGCTCAAATATGTCGACCCCCGAAAGGTGATCGTATTCGGTATGGCGACCGCCGCATTGACCATGTGGCAGTTATCGGAATTCACCGAAGATATCGACATGACGACCATCGTCGTGATCAACTTCATCCAAGGCATAGCATTCAGCTGCTTCATCGTTCCGGTGAATACCGTTGCGTTTTCGACGATTGCGCCAGAGCATCGCGATGCCGGGACATCGTTCTACTCCCTGCTCAACAATATCGGCCGGAGTATGGGAATTGCCCTGCTTGCCGGCTTCCTGGTTCGCAATACGCAGGTCAGCCACGCGGTCTTGGTCGAACATGTGTCTCCGTTCAACAGTCACATACAGCATTTCGGCATGCCTGATGTTTGGAATTTGACCGATCCCGCTGGACTTGCGGCAGTCAACGAAATGATCACTCGGCAGGCGGAACTGATCTCCTACATCGCGGATTTTCGGTTGCTCGCTATTGTCCTTGTGGTGTGTATTCCCGTTGTACTCTTGATGCGCCGCCCCGTACGACATGCCTAGAGAACGCTTAGTCGCTGTCTGCCCGGATATCCGGTCGTATTGTCTATAAATGATAGTTGAGCCGACATTTAATCCATGACCGATTTATCAAGCTGGGCATCGCGTCGATACACCGCTTTTTTCAATTCGATGTCGGTTGGACACAATTATTGGACATAAGCGTCGTCTTTTCGCCGAATTAAAAAGCATTCTTAGGAGAGACAAACGCCTCCCTCTCGACGCACGGCTGGCCAGAGAACACGGGTGTTCACCGGTAAATTTGCTCTTCAAGCGGTATCGCGAAAGAGCGATGAGTTCGGGGCCAGGGTATCCAAAATGCCGACCGTGCTGTTGATGGCATCCGCCATCCCTTCAATGTCTTCTGCTGCCGGCATGCACACAGCAATGTGCCATGCCTGCATGAGGCATTGAGATGCTTCCTGATCTAGAAGCCCGCGATCGTCAGCCAGAGATCATGGATCAGCCGGACCTTGATCCGGCCCGCTTCATAGGGTCGCTTGCCGGACTTCGCCGTATCAATCGTGTCACGGGAAGCGCCCGGATCCTTTGGCCCGACCTCGTCGAAGCGGCGCGATCGAAGCCGTACGCAAGTCTGAAGGTTCTGGACGTCGCCTGCGGCGGCGGAGATATCGTTGTTTCTCTATCCAAAAAGGCGAAAAAAGCCGGGCTACCGGTGATTTTTACAGGATGTGACGTCAATCCACTCGCCGTGGAGGAGGCGCGCAGATACGCGAAGGCATCAAATGTCGAGGCCGAGTTCTACACAATGAATGCGACGTCCGAAGCGTTTCCCGACGATTCCGACGTCGTTATGTCCTCGTTCTTCCTTCATCATCTCCCGGAATCGCAGGCAAAGGGATTTCTGCGGCGAGCGGCGGCGAGTGCGCGGGATCGACTCCTCGTTCATGACCTCGTTCGTACACGGGCCGGCTATCTTCTTGCAAAGGTGGGAACGGTCGCTCTGCTGTGCAATGACGTCTGCCGCATCGATGGCCCTCGTTCGGTCCAAGGGGCTTTCACGTGTCCGGAGGCCGAGGCCTTGTCCGATGCGGCGGGGCTCGATGGCGCGGTCATCGTGCCGCGGTTTCCCTATCGCTACCTGCTTCGCTGGGTGAGGGCGCGATGACAATCGGTCCCACACCACTACCTGATCAGATGAGTTGGGATGTCGCTATCGTGGGTGGCGGTCCTGCAGGAGCATTGGCAGCCCATGCGCTGGCGCAGTTCGGGCGATCCGTGCTGCTCATCGATCGAGGTCGTTTCCCGCGTAATAAGGTCTGCGGAGGTTGCCTGAACAGGCGTGCCATCGGTGCGCTGACCGATGCGGGCCATTGGAAGCTCTTGGAGCGCCTCCTTCCTGCAAAGATCGAGGCGATCGATATTGCGGCAAGCGGCCGCCAAGTCCGCTTGGCGCTGCCCTCCAGTCTGGCAGTATCTCGACTTGCCCTCGACCAGGCGTTGGTCAGTGCGGCGCGCGATGCCGGTGCGACGGTTCTGGAGGGATGGAGTGCGGCCGTCGAAAAAGGCAATGAATGCGGTTGGATGATCGCGCTCCGGTCGGCCGGCAGGCGCCGGCGAATCTATGCACGCGTCTGCATGAATGCAGCCGGGCTGTCCGGCCGCGCGCCACTTGGCGACGCTGCGGATGTTGATGTCATGCCGCATTCGCGGATCGGTGCCGGTGTTCTGCTTGAACCAGATACGATGCGTTTTGAAAGTGGATTAACCGACGCCCATTCCATCTCGATGACGATATCGAAAAAAGGGTATGTCGGATTGGCTCCCGCCGAAAAGGGGCGGATGATTGTTGCCGCCGCATTGGACGCAGATGCTGTTCGGAATGCCGGAGGGCTTGGTCAGTTGGTCGGCTCGATACTGTCTTCGGCCGGCTGTTCTGTGCCCGAGACATTGATCACAGCGGATTGGCGCGGGACACCGGCCCTGACCCGCCGCGTCCATCCTCTCGCCAGGCATCGTTCGTTGGTTCTTGGCGATGCTGCAGGATATGCCGAACCGTTCACGGGTGAGGGTATGGCTTGGGCAATGACCGGGGCCCTGCATGCTGCGAAGCTGGTCCATCAGGACGTAGACAATTGGCGGATATCTACTGAACATGCCTGGACCTCCTGGCACCGGCAGCATATCGGCCGCTATCAGGCGCGCTGCCGGTATTTTGCTCAAGGTCTGCGCCATCCGTGGTTGGTCGGTCTTGGACTTGCAGCTTTGCAGTGCGCGCCGTCCATGGCCAGGCCGCTCGTCCGTTCCCTTCATTCTGAAATCGACAATCGGGAGGTTGCTTGATGGCCTTAACGGTCTGTTCCATCGGCTCGGCAGTTCCCGAGCAGTCGCTCACGCGCGACGAGTCGCTTGAGGTCGCCAAACTGATGGCCCCTGAGACCAAGCATAAGACGCTCAGCAAGATCTTCTGTGGCACCGGGGTCAGAAAGCGCCACAGCGTGCTGCTCAAGAAGGGTGATGACGACGATGCTGCCGTTGACTACGATCTTCTCTACACGCCCGATACAAAAGGCGACCCCGGCCCGACAACGATGGAGCGGATGCAGGTCTATCAGGACCGCGCCCATCCGTTGGCCGAAACCGCGGTTGGCCGGGCCCTTGAAGGCAGCACCATCCGGATTGAGGACCTCACCCATCTCGTGATGGTGACCTGTAGCGGGTTCTTTGCGCCGGGCGTCGACATAGCGCTGATGAAATCTATGGGGCTGCCCCACGATCTGGAGCGTGTGCAGGTCGGCTTCATGGGATGCCAGGGCGCGCTCAACGGACTGCGTGTTGCCAACGGACTGGCGGGCACGCGCTCCGACGCCTGTGTCCTCCTGTGTGCGGTCGAGCTTTGCAGCGTGCATTTCCATTATGGCTGGCAGGTCGACCGCGCGGTCGCCAATGCCTTGTTTGCCGATGGCTCGGCTGCCTTGGTCGGGCGATCGGACGGCAGCGGATGGAAAGTGCGCGCCAATGGTGCCTGCCTGGTCCCCCAGTCCGAGGGGGCGATGAGCTGGCGGATCGGCGATCATGGATTCGAAATGGGCTTGTCGTCGGCCTTGCCACGAATCATCGAGGCCAATTTGCGTCCATGGCTGGCTGACTGGCTCGGCCAGCACGGGCTGACCATAGACGATGTGGCGACATGGGCGGTGCATCCGGGAGGCCCAAGCATTGTGCGCAGCGTTCAACGAGGCCTGGGCCTCGCGGACGATGCGCTCGATGTCTCGTTGGGGGTGCTTCAGGAGTTGGGAAACATGTCGTCTCCGACGATCCTATTCATTCTGGAACGCTTGCTTGCTGCAGATGCGGAGCTTCCGTGTGTCGGCTTGGCATTCGGACCCGGACTGTCCGTCGAGGCCGTTTTGTTCGACGAATGACGCGTTTTGAGCGCGGTGGAGACAAATTGTCGTCAAGAATCTGGTTAACACTGAGACTGTGCAGATTAAAAATTGTGCAAGGTCGATCGTTCGAAGATGCCACCCAAAGGGGAGGGATTCATGGGCGTTATCGTGCCGACTGCAATGACCCTAACGCCAGACATGTCACCCACGGGTGCATTCTTCAGAGCGTCACGCCGCCGGACTGAGTCTGACGCGGCGCCAAGCACGCGGATCGAAGTCTTCCGAGCCTTCGCTACCGACAACCACTAATCAAAGTTGTTCGCCGAACCCGGCCGGCTGATGCCGACCGCTCGTTGGCAACGGGTGGATTGATGCGCCTGACGCAATGCGTCCATGGCCGCAATCAGCACATCGGTCCCGGCCTGTTCGGCGAATGCTTGAGAGAGAGATGCTCATGTTTCCGCGTGTCGTTCGCGGAGCACTGAAGGTCGTTTGATTTGCACATGGGGAGCAAAGACCGTGACGCGATTTGCAAGGCTATTGATGTGTGCGTGCCCACTGATCGGCGGCGCCTATCTTCTTCACCAAGGACAGCTTTTACCGACGAGCAAGCCAGCTCTTGCCGATGAACAGAAAACCCCGCCGGCAAAGGGGGCGGTCCATGATCAAGGCATGCCGATCCTTGCGGCCCAGTTGAAATCCTATCTGGCGACCTCCGGCCAGGAGCCGCGAGCGCGGCGTGTGGCTGCAAACGAAGAGAGTGTTTCGCAGTCCGATGATCTCCTGGCGCCGGCTGCAGGATCCGACGATACCAAGAGCGCGGCGACAAAGCCTGAGACCGGCGATGACCTCTTGTCGGGCCCGGAAATTGTCGGCAACAAACCGCAACCCGCCAATGGCTCGGACGATGCTGCGAATGCGCGTCAGATCGATGAGCTTCTGCAGCAATCGGATGGCCCCGAGAAGGAAGCCAAAGAGAAGAAACCGAAAGCCGCCGCAGCAGGCGATGGCGAGAAGAACTCCCTGTCGGCCGACGAGGAGCATCTCCAGCTGTTTGCCGAAAACCGGTATCCGGCCGCGGCGACTTGCGGGATCTGCCATCCGAAGCACTACAAGGAATGGTCGGTATCCCAACATGCCTATGCACAGCTGAGTCCGATCTATCTCTCTCTAAACAATAAGATCAACGCTCTGTCGAATGGGTCGAACGGCGACTTCTGCCTTCGCTGTCACAGCCCCATCGGCGCAAATCTCGGTGAGAGTTCATTCGCCTCGAATCTCGATCGCCATCCGGCTTCGCGCGAAGGCATCACCTGCGTGGTCTGTCATCGCATCAACAAGCCTTACAACAAAGTCAGCGGTCGTCTGGCACTCGTCGAAGGTGGTTTGACCGACCCGGTCTTTGGCCCCGACGGCAATTCGGGCGTGAAGCAGGTCCTGGACGATCCGAAGAAATTCCGCGTGGTCACCGACCCGAAGGAACCGGGGCGGAAAATCCACTCCAAAGCAAAGCTGTTTGAGCCCATCAAGTCGTCGACGTTCTGCGGTAGTTGCCACGATGTCACCTTGTTCAACGGCTTCCGGCTCGAAGAGGCGTTCAGCGAGTACCGCGTGTCGCCTGCTGCCGCCAAGGGCATCACCTGCCAGGACTGTCATATGGGCAAGATCCAGGGCAAGGTATCTGGTTATGCCCAGGGGCCTGCGGCTGTCGTTGGTGGTGTGCCCACGAAGAAGCGCAAGCTTACCAGTCATCTCTTCTCGGGACCTGACTATCCGGTCATTCACCCCGGTATCTTTCCGCATAACCAGGAAGCGGCGGCCTTCAAAACGCTGCGCCAATGGTTGGAATTCAAGCACAAGGACGGCTGGGGCACGGACAAGTTCGAGGATTCGGTTCCCAAAGGATACAAATTTCCCAAGGCTTGGCAGTCCGTTGATGACCGCTATGACGCGCGGGAAATCCTCAACAAGCAATTCGAGCTTCTCGAGTTTGCCAAGAGGAAGCGCCTCGAAATCCTGAAGATCGGTTTTGTGCTCGGTGACATCGAAGTCAAGAGGGCCGACCCCGGCGGTATCAAGTTCCGTGTTCAGGTCAGAAACGGCACCGACGGACACAATGTGCCAACCGGGTTTACCGGAGAGCGGTTGATCTGGCTGGATGTGACGGTCAAGGACCGCGACGGTAAAATCGTCATGCGCTCCGGTGACCGTGATCCGAGCGGTGACGTCCGGGACAACCATTCCGCCCATGTTCATGCCGGGAAGGTGAAACTCGACAAGCAGCTCTTCAGTCTGCAGTCGCTTTTCGTCACTCAGAACGGGCGCGGTGGTGAGATCGAGCATGTTATCCCGATCCCGTTCCCGAGCTTCGCCCTGCCGCGCGTGCTGCCATCGACAACGTCGCTTATCTTCACCGGTGAGCCGGCTACGGAGCGAAACCACAAGAAGGGTATCGAGCCGAATGGCGAGCGCTGGGCAACCTACAAGGTCAGCAGGTCTGCAATGACCGGAAAAGGTCCGTACACCGCGACCATCAAGCTCAAGGCGCAGGCTGTGCCGATCAATCTTCTGCAGGCGATCCAGAGTGTCGGGTTCGACTACGGAATGACACCGAAAGAGGTCGGCACGGAGCTGATCGCCGGAACCCAGATTCTCTGGAAAAAGCAGATCAAACTTGATGTCACGGCGTCACGAACAACACGTCCGCTCGTGGCGCCATCTGTTCAACGTTCAGGCTCGAAAGAGAGGGGTGAAGACACTCTGTCGTGGGGCGATGCCAACGGCGGATGACGTTTAAGACTGCGCAACGGACAACGATCTGATTGCGAAAAACGCGTTTCGAAAACGAAACCGACAGGGATGAAGTCAGGAATGAAGCAACTCGTTCGCACGAGGAGTGTATCGTATGCCGCAACACTCCTCTTGGGATTAGCCCTACTTGTGGCCGGTACGGATCCGGGGCTGACTCAATACAATCAGAAGACATACAAGCCTCAGAGAACGGAGAAGGCGGGCAAGTCCAACAAGCTCGCAAAGCATGAGGAGAAGAGACCCTGGTATAGCTGGTTCTGGCCATTGGGAGATCGTGTCGAGGTCGAGGAACTGAAGGACGAGTATGTTCCATTCAAGACGGAAAAAGGTCTTCAGACACCGGACCAGAAGCATGATCCGTCGGATCTGAAGGACAAGGTATCCGACGCAGAACCAGGCCCGGGCGGGAAGGATACGGCCCGTCTTCCATCCCGTCCCAAACTCCTCCTGGAGCTGGGAAATGGCTTTCTCGATACGGGAAATCTCTCACCGGGCTTTGAAGTGCCGATTATCGGTGCGGTCTGGCAGCCACGGCTTTGGGCCTATCTGATCAACCGTACGGCCTTTCAGTCATTCGATAGCGGGCGGTCGGGCGCTGAGCGCGAAACGGAGATTGCGAACAGGCTGGATTTTTTCGCCAACCTCCAGTTGACCGGAACCGAAAAGATCCTGCTGGGTATCCGCGCGACGGACAACAACCGGCCGGATCGTTTCACCCGCTACACTTTCGAAGGCGCTAGTGAGGGCTTCAATGACGAGTTTACGGCCAGCGTCGAGACTCTGTTCTTTGAGGGAGATATCGGCAGTCTCTTCCCGGTCATCGACAGGCAGGGCGTGAGGCCTTGGGACCTTGGTTTCACCGTCGGTCGCCAGCCGCTCGTCTTTCAGGAAGGGATCTTGATCAACGATACGATCGATGCAGTCGGTCTGATCCGCAACAATATCCCGTTTCCAGGCACATCGAACTTCAGGGTTTCGGCAATGTGGGGCTGGAACCGGCTCGATCGCAATGACATCTCGCGTGACCCGGGCGATGAAGACATGTTCGGTCTCTTCATTGCGGCGGACACCCATCTCAGTACGTACAATCTCGATGTGATCTATGTGAACGATTCCGGGAATGGTGATGGTCTCTATATCGGCGCATCGGCAATCCAACGTCTTGCCGTTCTCGGTGGCCTCAGTACCGCGTTCCGGATCAATACATCGATCGCACTTGAAGACGAGATTCCCGGCAATGTGGTTGGAAACGGCACATTGCTGTCGGCCGAGTTTTCGAGAAACGTCAAAGAGTCGAATGATATCGTCTATTTCAACTCGTTCCTGGGAATTGGCAATTTTACCCAGGCCGGTCGCGAAGCCGTTGTCGGCGGGCCATTGGCAAACACAGGTATTCTGTTCGCCTCGCCAAGTCTCAGCACCTACCTGTCGGAGCTCGATCCGTTCACCACGAACAGCGTGATCGGCGGCGCTGTTGGCTATCAGGCGTTTTGGGACAACAAGCGTCGCAATCTCATTCTCGAAATTGCCGGCCGCCACGATCTGAGCGGCGACGGCTTCGACAGCGTCGCTATCGGCGCGCAATTGCAGCAAGCGCTCGGGCGCCATGTGCAGCTGCAGTTCGAGACCTATTACGCCCTCAATGAAGACCGGCCGGATGGTTACGGTGGCCGTGCCGAGATTCAGGTCGTCTACTGACATCCGCACCGCTGCGCTGAGTCGGAACGAAGGCCGATAGTGAACCAAGGAACGATAACATGCAGACATCATTGATGATCGAGATCGGCGGATTGCTGATTATGAGTGCTGCGACGCTAAAGGCCGCGGCGAGTGCAACGGCTCTTGCTGGACGGCGAATGAAGCTGTCTCGCCTCAACAAGGAATATCTTCGAGAATTCGATCAGCTGGCCGCCCGTAGCTTTCGTGCACAGTCGGCGAAAAGACTGACTCATGATCAGGCCTGGCAGGGAACGCGTAAGTTCCGCGTCGAACGCAGAATCTATGAAGATCATGCGCAGAGTGTCTGCTCGTTCTATCTGGTACCTTACGATGGGCGGCCGCTTCCACCTTTCGAGGCCGGGCAGTTCCTCACCTTCAAGCTGGCAGTGCCGGGTCAGAAGCAGGCAGTCGTTCGCTGCTATTCCCTGACCAGCAATCCGACTGAACAGCGCTACTATCGGATCTCGATCAAGCGGATTGCGGGGGCACCAGGAGAACCTGCTGTTCCGCCTGGGATCGCATCCAACTACTTTCACGATCATCTGCAGGAAGGAGCCATCGTTGAGGCCTTTGCGCCCTCGGGTGACTTCGTCCTCGATCCGAATTCGGAAAAACCAATTGTTTTCATCGCCGGGGGGGTCGGGCTGACCCCGTTCATGAGCATGCTGCACCAGTTGAGTGCTGAGAAATCACCGAGAGAGGTGTGGCTCTTCTACGGTACCCGCAACAGTACCGAGCATCTCATGCGGGGGCATCTTGAGCATGCCCGTAAATATCATCCCAGATTCAGGACCGTCATCGCCTATAGCTGGCCGACCAAGACTTGCCGCCGAGGCGTTGACTACGATGTCGCGGGACATATCGGCGTCCCTCTCATGGAGCCTCTCTTGAAGGCGAGAGAATGCGAGATCTATGTTTGCGGTCCCGGAGGGATGATCGACTCGGTTACGCGGGATCTCGCCCGCCTCGGAATTCCGCAGGAGAATGTGAGGCTCGAGAGATTTGCCGAAGCAACGACAAAGCGTGAGCGCCCGCCTGCGCATAGTCCGAGTGTGGAGAGTGGCGATCGTTTCAAGGTTGCCTTCGCGCGGTCTGGCGTGACGGGCAATTGGTCAGCGGAAGGCGGGTCTCTTCTTGAGCTTGCGGAAGCTGAAGGCATCAAGGCCCGTTGCGGATGCCGCCAGGGCATTTGCGGAATGTGCGCGACACCGGTGCGGCAAGGCGAGGTCACCTATCTCAGCCGTCCTGCAAAGGAACCGGCGCCGGGAACATGTCTGCCGTGTATTACCCGGCCGAAGAGCGATTTGATTTTGGAGCTGTAGCGCCAACTGGGGAGGCTCGAGTGAGTCTCCCATTTTTTTGGCTTATGGCTGATGATCTTTCGATCGTGCTGTTTGGCCGGTGCGGTCCGGCGGGATGGTGCCGTGTTGTTGGTGCGGTCCGGTGTGATGATGCCGTGCTGGTAGATCTCAGTTTATTTCGCTCACGGCTGTTCCGCGCTGACGCGCGGGCCTCCGCGGGGGCGGCCTGACCGGCCGGCGCGCAGTCGCGCTTGCCGCGCCACTATGGCGCGGTTGTCCGTAATCGCTTCTCGCTTCTCGCCAATGCTCTGGCGCTATCCGGCATGGTCTGGCCGTGTTGATCGATCTGAGTCCATCTCGCTCACGGCTACCCCGCGCTTTCGCGCGGGCCTCCGCGGGGGCGGCCTGACCGGCCAACGCGCAGTCGCGCTTGCCGCGCCACTATGGCGCGGTTGTCTCAGACCTATTGGAAGTCGTGCCGTATAGCTCCAGCCAAACACCACGATCTTTCATAGAGCAAAGGATAACCGAGCGACTAGCGAGGCAAGGCCAAGCGGCCGCCGCCCGGTCAGGGCGCCCCCGCGGAGGCCCGTGCCGAAGGCATGGAATAGCCGTGAGCGAAATGGACTCAAGTCTCACAACCACGGCCGAACCATGCCGGACCGCACCGGCAGAAAAACGGTCCTTGGCGATACCCTGGTATCCCGACCATCGCCTCACTTCTTCACGCCGGGTATCTTCGTCATCGTAATCGGCGTCGTCACGCCATCCACATGATAGGTGTGACACAGAAGGCAATCTTCGCGCGCGACATTGTTCCCATGGCATTCGCTACAGGTCTGTTTTTTCACGGGCTTGAAGTTGGAACGAAAGTTCTTCGGGTCATGCGCTTTGTAGCTATCCATGAATCCCGCCTTGTCATCCAGCGCGTGACAGGTCAGGCAACCGCTCTTATCGGCGACCAGGCCGAAATGCGGTTCGTGATTGAACGCCGTGAATTTACTTGCCCGTGTGTTCAGCGATGACGGGCTCCAGTTGACACGGCGACTCTCGCCTTTGCCCTGATCCACACTGTGACATTTCGTGCATTGGCCCTGTGCGTCCTTGCTGCTGAGGAGCGCAAATACGGGACTAACAAGACCAGAGTCCTTGGGACCTGAAAGTCGGCCAGAGAAATCCAACCAGGCGCGCAAGAATCCATCGGCATGGCCCGTCGGTTTGTACAGAATTGCGTAGTCCATCCGATACCAGCCACCGAACTCGGCCCAGCTCTCCGGATCGACGGCGGCAGTATCACTGGTGCCTTCGTTCTCAGGGGCCTCTTCTTGCGTCTCGGCTTCCTGAGAGGCCGTTTCGGGTTTCGTTTCTTGCTCCGGCTCTGCCGTTCTTTCCGGCTCGTTCTCGGGTTCATCGCTTTGTTGTGTGTCTTCGGCACTGTCAGCGTCGTTAGCAGGCTTGTCGCCTTTAACAAGATTTCCGAATGCATCGATCCGCCAACGTTCCGATGCCACTCGTGTGCGTTTGCGCGTTGGCCTGGTCTCTAACTTCGATTCTTTCTTGGGCGTTTCTTTCCCTTGTGTAGCGGGGGACGGTGAGACCGCGTCCTTGTCCGGCTCGGGTTTGACAGCACCTGCCAGTCGCGCGCGCATTTCCTTGCCAAGATTGGGAAGCCATTCGCGCTGTGCGTTGACGAAGACGTCACGCGGCATATTGGCTGTCAGTTTGGCGATCAGGTCGGTATCGATCTCGGCTTCGGACCCCGACCCGATCTTGTTCAAAACTTGCGACATCTTCGAAGTCACGAGGGAATGAACGAGGGATTTGATTTCCCACACAAGGCGCGTGACGGCTTTCAGTTCTTCATCGGAGGCTTCCGTCAGATCGAGCAGGTCGAGATCTGCGATTGTTTGCAGCATCGCGCGTCGTTCTTCGTCACGGCCGATGAGCAGCTTCATGAGGGGCGTGATCTCTGCCTCCGACTCGGCAGGCCACGCGCCGATCTCGGCTTTCTTCTCATTCAATGTTTCGACGTCCAGGCCGGGAAGGGTGAGGAGCGCGATCCCTTTCGGCCCTGTGGCGCGATCGTCGCCGACGATCTGGCCGAGATGGCATGAGGAACAAGCCTCGGCAAAGGGTTTGACGCCCATATGCCGACCCTCAGTGCCGCTCGTATGGCAATCGGCACAGTCACTGGGAACGGACTCTTTCTCTTTGCCGCCTTTGGCCGTCAGTTCAGGGAAGTGCTTTCCGAAATGACCGCTATGATCGAACGCAATCCGGGTGCGTCGGCGAAATGGAAAGTTGTCGAACTCAGGGTGGTCTTTGCTGAAACTGCTGAACTGCATCTTGTGGCAAGTATGACATCGCGCATCGGACATTGTCGTGAGATCGACCATTTTTCCCTGATGCTCCTGATGGCACGAGGCGCAGAAGATGTCGCTTTCTCCAGAGGCATCGATGGGGAACAAAGCGCTGGACAATCGTGCAAAGGCAGATGCGGATTTCGATGTAACCTCCGGCTCGAACGACCTGCTGATCTGCGCCAGTTGCGCTTCGCTCAATCCATGCGGTTTAAGCTCCGAGCCCGGCATCTTGTGGCATGTCAGACACGCACGGCTGTCAGCTGTTGAATCCGCTGTGGCGACGATTGAGTGGATCCAGCCGAGCTGGCCGTCCGCAACACTGGTGTGGCAACTCTTGCAGTCGCCGACAGGCCCATGCGCTGTCGTGAGCGGACCTGGACCGAATATCTCCGGGTCCTGCGCGTAGCTTATGAGCAGTGCTACGGCGCCAGCCGATACGGCTGCCGCCCATTTCGCAACAAGTTCCCGCCTCGCACGGAGCGTGCGGACCGGCTTGCATGGCGGTTCGGCAATCCGGCAGCTTCCGTCCGCGTTGGGACCATCGGCACAGGGGCCGCCATCGGTGTCGCGGCGTCGGCAATGCCATTCCGAACCGCTCTTCTCTGGCTCACAGGCAAAGCGTGAACCGCAGCGTCCACGAGCGCTCGGTCCCGCGCGGCAGGCCTCATCCGGACCGAGGCGCCCACACATCCAGGCGCGGACAGCGCGGTCCTGGCTCCTCGGGCCGGCCTTCGATTTGCGGCTACGGAACAGCAGAGGAATACGCATAGACAGCTGCCACATGAAGGAGAATGAAGACGATCATGCAATAGGTTGCGGGAATGTGGATGAAGAGCCAGATCTGAAGCGCGCCTTGATGTGCGTAGTGCGAGTCGAGCGCATCCTTCTCAATGACGAATTCTCTGATTTCATTGAGGAGCTTTCGTCCGGACTCGTCGACATATTGATCGACCGTGTCGATCTCGTCGCAGAGTCTCCTGAGCGGTCTTTTCGAGCCTCTGAGATGTGAGAAGAGATTGCGCGGCTGATGGAAAAAAGCGTGGAGCTGACCGGAATAGAGTTCCGAGATGGCCATCGATCCGGCATGGTTGACCGAGTCAATCGCAAGAGCACCGGCCTGCTTTGCGAGCATGGACTGGAATGCCGGAATGCGTTCAAACGCGATCGGCTCGGTTCGGCGTTCCAGCTTCGTGGGAATAGCCCAGGTCAGATAGGCGCCAACCACGCCACTGGTCGCGACAAGCAGGAACAGCAACCAAAGGACCCACTCGAGAAAATATTCGGGCATTGAGAAGCTGATGTGCGAGAGAAAGGCCGCGATCACAAAATAACCGATAAAGATGTGCGCGCTGAGCCACGATGCCGCCGGGCCAACAGACAGTGCGGCCGATTTTTTGCGCAGATGGAAAAAGAACTGTGCTGCGATGCCGGCACATAAAACCCAACCATCCAGGTATCTAGGATCGCGAAGTGCGGCGTCATAGAGCCCGACGAGCCAATAGAGCAGCACGATAGCAGCCAGGGTGATCGCAATATTTCGCAATCCGTATCTCATGACCTATGGCCGTGCGATCCAGTCGTTGAGCGTGCCGGTATCGCTCATGTCGATCCGGATGAGCGCGCCATGCGGGCACGCTCGCTGGCATGCCGGACCGTTGGTCTGCCCGGCGCAAAAATCGCATTTGGTGGCGCGGAGAATTTGCGACCCGTCCGTATCGATATGCCGTGTCCCGTTGGCATCGCGAACGGCTTCCATTCGGATATTGCCGTAGGGGCAATTGCTTGCGCAGGTCGCGCAGCCAACGCATGATGCGTCATCGATGACGACGCCGCCGCCGTCGGCTACACGTTGGATCGCGCCGGTCGGGCAACCAATCAGACAAACCGGGTCGACACAGTGCATACAGGCATTGGCAATCATGAGGTTTCCATGCGTTGGTCCGTGTCGCACAAAGCGCGGGAAACCGGCATGGGTTGCGGCACATGCCCGCACGCAATCGTCGCAGTCCACGCATCGCGTGGTATCGATCGCCATTGCCCGCGTTCCATTGACGAAGCGGTTGTCGACGAAGAAATCCATCATGGGTTGGGGAAGGTTTGAACTCTCGTCCGCTGACGGCCGCGATCTTTGAAGGTTTTCGGATCTCGACGCGCTGGATGTCTCAACAAATGGCTCCGCGACCGGTCCCGGTATGCGGATCATGTTGGCAAAGCCCATTGCCCTGAGGCTGTACGGTGCGCGCGGCGCGTCGATCGACAGCCGGCTTGCAGCGATTTCGTCGTGCCCGAACGTCTCGCCTGCTTTCAGATAACCCGTCGTTCTCTCGCCATTTCCGAAAGGCTGACTGAGCCGTGCAAACCCGGCCTGGAGAAGCAGAATGTCATCGAGATAATGTCCTTGCTCGACGATCATGGGCTCGCTGTTCAGGATCGCTGATCGGGCATCGTCGTCCTGGCGCGCGCGCTGGAATGTGTGCGACCAGCTAAAATCACCGTAGGTCTCGACACGGCAGAAACCGGCTAGGGTTTCCAAGGTATCGTCGTTGATGTCTGCCAATTGCAACCACGATCGCAGACCGCTTCTAAGGCTGCGCTCGCGGTAGTGTCGATCAATGACAGCCTGGAAAGATGCGGACCAGTCTCGAAGGTCGCGAAGTGCAGCCCAGCGCAGCTCCAGCAGCTCGGTTTGGTCTTCGGCGACGACCATCGTGTGGCTCCGAGGACTTCTCGTCATCGCCTCGGTGACACCGAAAACCTCGTGCGCGGCCACGATGTCCTGGGACTGTTGTCCGGTGGGTCTTGACGCTGGCCCAGTGGGGTTCGGCTGCTTCCAGACTTGCTTGATCTGAAGCCAGGTCTTTTTCTCGCTCGCAATTTCCTGGGGAACATCATTCGTTTTGAGAAAGGGAGACAAGCGCTCGACCGATCCGCGCAAAACGAGAAATAGCGAGTTACCATAGCTGCCTCGCTGAAAGACAACGTCTCCCTTTGACGCGCGCAAGACACGCGTATCGTTGGCTAGAAGATGATCGAGCGGGAGGTCGGTGGGAAAATCATCGCCATCGACCTCACTGAACAGAGGCAGTCTTCTGAGTTGAGCGACATCTCTCGCCGACAACGGTGCATGACCGAACGGTTGATCCCAACGGCGCGGCCGTCTGACGATGCGGGCTTGAGCCATTTTCCCTCCTACATGCTTGATTCCCGACAGACCGGCCGTTGCCTTTCAAACGTCTGGAAGACTAAGGAGATGAGACTCATGGGATCCACCCCTGGTGCATCCCGCTGAATTCTCACTCTAGCAATATCTATGGGTCCTTCTTTGGCCGCTTTGCGTAATTGCAGAGACCATAGTGGGGCAACAAATGGGTTGCCCCATGCCTGTCATGCATTCTGTTTGACATGTCTATTTCACTGGCTTGCCTTTGTATTTCTTCGGAGCCGGAACGAGGCCGTCGATGCCGGCGAATGTCTTGCCGTCATACTTCGCGACGATCGTCAAAGCCTGCTCTGCGATCTTATCGGCAGCAGCCGACAAGGCCTTGTTGTTGTTGAGCTTTAGACCGGCCGATTTCGAGATGCTCACCATAGCGGTCAACTCAGGGACATTGGGAAGTGCCTGGGATATGGCGGTCATCTTCTTGCGGGCGGCGGCGGCCCGGCGGGCCATCTTCACCGCATAGGACTTGCGCTCGGTGGCCACGCCCACGGCACGCAGGGCCGTCTCGAGTTCGACGGCGATACCGATGATATAGAGCATGCGCTTACGGCCAGGACTGGCTTTCGTATTCGACTTGCCCTTGGAGTACCAAAGGTTGTGTCTCACTTCACCTTGAGACCAGGAGACCAGCTCGAATTCACTTCCTGCCGGATGGCCGCCGACATTGACCAGTTTTTCTTCCGGGACCACGTGACAGCCATAGCAATTCTTGGCGAGTGCATAGGTGGCGCTCGGCCGGATCATGCCGAGTTTTTCGGACTTCTTCCAACGGGATTTCGCTTCAGTCTTACTCTCGGTCTCTTTCTTTTTGCCGCTAAACTCACTGTGAAGCTTTTCCCAATCCTTGCCACCACCGTGACAGGACTCACAGGAGATGCCGGCAATCGTCTTCTTTCTTTTTTTGCCAACTTTTTGTGTCGTGAAATGACAGTTCAGGCAGAGGCTTTTCGCCTTGATGCGTTTGATGCCCATCTTCTTGGCGATGCGTGACGCCTCCTTGTTCCGAGGCATTTCGCGGAATGTCTTGAAATGGTGCGTACCACGCCAAACGGTCGTCTCTTCCTTGTGACACTCGCCACAGGCATTGGGGCCGGTGACCTTGGTCGGATCGGTATCCGATCGCGCAAGGGCGAGCGGCACAACGATGAACATTACCCCCCAAAGCATAAGATATCGAAGAAGTATTGTGATCGCCGATAGACTTGATTTCGTTAGACCCAATGCCATGTCTCTCTTCATGTTGCCGTCGCAGAATGTCTTACTGACCGGCGCCTATCACGCCAGTTGGCTACGGAATTATCGTTCTGTTTCAAGGCGCTGACACTCGACGGTTTTCGGTTGTGGGCTTGACGGTGAACGCTGATCAGGCCTTTCCGCCAAGCGACCACAACCAGGCTCGGGGCACATGGTTTGTGCAGGTGCAAGGACAGTTGCCCCGAGCCGAACCGAGTCGTGCCGAACCGAAGCTCGAAACGAGAATCCCCTGTGCCCGAAAAAGGCACCGGTGCATCTCGTCAGCACGCTATGTCGAACAATAGATTTGTGGCGCCTGGCTGAACTCTTGTGGTTGCAGCAGGTTCATGCCGGCGCTGTGACTTCCACCAAATGCGTTGCGCCAATCCCTCCAGAGCTTTGGAGCCGTGCCGTCTCTCAATTTGTAATGGGGCGTATGTTCCCCGGGTTTTTATGCCGCGGCACGGCGTTGCGCACGCGCTTGCCTCGTCGTCTGCGGCAGTTGAAGCCTATCGCGAGAATGTGGCGTCAAACCGGCTTGTCATAGATGATTTCTATACGACGAAAGGCGACTTTCAGACACAGAGTCAGAGGTCGGCAATGTCTATGAATGCTGCTGTAGCTGATGCTGGGTAAAGGCGAGCGTGGCCAATGCAAAATCTGCCGGCGCATAACCGCGGTATATGAAAGCCGTGCGATCGTTCTTATTGTCTCGCCCGGCAATCTTATTCTGGATGAGCGCTTCGACATCGCCTTGGACGAGATCGGCAGGCGCAAGCTTGTCCTTCATGACGGCTTCCTGGGTCATGTCGTCGATGACGATCCGGTCGAAGATCGACATGCTATCGGTCATCCAGGGATCGCCAAGGTCGGTCAGGGCGGCAAAGGCGCCAGGTTTGATCGACGATGCATCGACAAAGGGCGTGCGACCGGGAACACGCGTAATCGCGCTAACGACCAGGTCTGCCTCTCGGAGGGCATCATCGGATGTTTCGGCAATGGTGTAGTCGAGGCCGAGCGCTTTAGCCGTATCTCCCAACGCAGTGATATTCGTTTGCCCCCGGCCGAATGCAAAAACGGATTCGATCGGCAGGAATTCGCAAAACGCTGCGAGATGGTTTCTTGCCTGGACGCCGCAACCTATGAAGGCGATGACACGGGCGTCCGGCGAGGCCATGCGCCTGGCGGCGACCGTGCTCAGGGCGGCCGTACGTTTTGCGGTGATCCAATTGCCTTCGAGAAGGGCGAGAGGAATACCGGTCTCACTGTCCTGCAGCGTCACGATCGAATTCATCAGCGGGTGACCCTGCTCGGGATTTCTTGGATTGAGTAAAAGCGATTTGGTGGCGAGATAGGGGGGATCGTCGGCAACCGCCATTGTCGACATCACATAGCGACCATCGGGTGTCGTGAAGGATGCCTTGGGCGCGCTCCAGGCCTGAGAGTTCGCGCGGGCATGGATCGTTTTCTCGATTTCGTCTGCGATGTCGCTGAACGACAGGTCGAGGCCCAAAAGAACCTCTTCCGAGAGATAAGGGACGCTATCGGTCTCAGCCATGTGTCGTTTCCGCAGATTGGGTCAGGAACGCAATAGTGCCATAAGAGCACAGCTCGCAAGTGCAACGAGACAAATGCACAGTGGTTGGGGATGGGAACGCTATGGAACCGATGCGCAACGCCGAACTCATATTGACAAACGCGAAGATCGCCACGCTCGATTCCGACGATCGCATCGCGTCTGCCCTCGCTATTGCGGATGGCCGATTTCTCGCAGTCGGCAGCGACACCGATATCGAAAGCCTGGCAACATCGGATACGCGCAGGATCGATGCTTCGGGCAAACGTGTGGTTCCGGGTCTCATTGACGGCCATGCCCATATGGATCGCGAAGGCCTCAAGGATGTGCTGCCGTCATTGTCCGGCTGCGCATCCATCGCCGATATTCTGGCTCGCATCGCGGAGCTGGCATCGCAGACACCGCCCGGCGAATGGATCGTCACCATGCCCATCGGCGAGCCGCCTTTTTACGAGGGTGTGCCGGCCAATCTGGCGGAGAAGCGTGTTCCGACCCGCGACGAACTGGACAGTGTTGCACCCGACCATCCCGTCTATATCCGTCCGATCTGGGGTCATTGGCGCAACACGCTTCCGCTCGTATCCATCGCCAACTCGCTTGCCCTGGAGCGCGCCGGGATCACTCGCGATACGCAGGTACCGGTGCCGTCGATCCAGATCGACAAGGATCTGGCAACCGGCGAGCCCAACGGGATCTTCTACGAGTTCACCTACAAGCCGATTGTCGAAAAGACCCTGATGAACTGCATCCCGCGCTTTACGCTGGATGACCGGATTGCCGGGCTCAGACGCTCCATGGCTGTCTATAATGGTTATGGCACGACGAGCGTCTTCGAAGGCCATGGCATCGCCGGCGAGGTCTTTGCGGCCTATCAGCATCTGCGTGAGGAGGGCCCGCTCCCCGTCCGCGCGTCGCTGATGTTCAGCCCGGCATGGTCGTCGACGGATGAAGAGACGGTTCGCGATTTTCTTGTCGACTGGGCGCGCTGGCTGGCGCGCCGCGGCCTCGGTGACGACTATCTGCGGATGGCGGGCATTTATACCGAATCCGATTACTCGGAGGAGAACCGCCTTCGCGAGCTCTGCGGTCCCTATACCGGGTGGGCGGGATTCAACTTCGACAGCGCTCTGCCGGAAGACGTCATGCTCGAAATGATGGTCGAGGCCGCGCGTCACGGCATTCGGGTCGGCTCCTTCTCGCCGCGCATTCTCGATCTGTATGAGAGCGTTCACAAACGCGCGCCGATCGACGATCAGCGTTGGCTGATCGAGCATGTCGGCATCTTCTCGGAAGATGAAATCAAACGTGTGCGCGATCTCGGCCTCGTCCTGCAGGCCTATTCCAGCAAGTGGATTGCGCAGGATGGGGAAGGGCTGCGGGCGGATCTTGGCGATGATGGCGTGGAACGTGTTCTTCCGCTCCGGGATCTGATCGATGCCGGCATCCATGTGTCGCTGGCAACCGACAATGTGCCGCCGACCATGTTCGTGCCGATCTCACACGCAGTGTCGCGCAAGACCGATGCCGGCAAGGTGCTCGGTCCCGGCCAGTGCGTCAGCCGAATGGAAGCGCTCGCCTGTGCAAGCAAAGAAGGCGCCTGGCTCAGTTTCGAAGAGGACGAGAAGGGCACCATCGAACCCGGCAAGCTTGCCGATCTCGCAATCCTGTCCGACGATCTGATGGAGACGGAAGAAGAGAATATCCCGGATATCTGCGCGGATCTGACGATAACGGGCGGTGCCGTCACCTTCGAGCGGTAAGCACGAATTTCTTGGAAGCGATTGTCTGTACCAGTGACGGTTGCGATCTGCCGGTATCGCTTTGGTACCGTCACACTTGGTGCCGCTACTCGAACGGTAGCTTGATGCCCCAAGTCATTCAGGCGCAGTGCGGGAGGGGCTGGAAGGGGGTTGGGTTATCCCGCGGTCAAGCACCTGCAAAGGAAAGGTAGGCGGGCTTTCCTAACACTTCGTTAGGATCGTCCCGAAGTCACAACCGAAGAGCGACAAGTCCGAAATCCATAGCCAATCCCCCACAACAACGTCCCGGACTTGATCCGGGACCCAGGGCCAAAGCACGGATCTCGCGCGTTCGCCCTGGGTCCCGCATCAAGTGCGGGACGTCTCCCTCTGGTGCTCTTAAACGCGGGCTCTCTTAGCCGGCCTGACGAATGGCCGAGAGAATGTCCGGCATCGCCTCGCGAGCCAGCGCCTCGAGCTCATCGCCCGTCCGGTTCTGGATCGGGTGTTCCAGCCATACGATGGCGGGCTGAAAGCCGAGCGTCTTGCTCTGCGCGTCGACCGCGCTTTCGAACTCGGTCGTCACCACAAAGCAGCCGGGCAGACCGCGCGCATCCATTTCTTGTATGTCATGCAGACCGCACGACGTGCAGGAACCTCAATCAGCGAGGGCTTGGACGACGACGTCAGCCTCTTGCGCGATTTGCGACAGCAAGGCCTGTTCGGCGACCTTGGCATTGGTCGGCTTGGCGTAGCGGCGCGTGTCGATACCGCGCTCGCCCAGGAGACGCTCGACATGATCGAGGAAGTCGTCGCTCCGTGTCTTGCCGATATCCATGAGAGCGACAGTCTTGCCCTCAAGCGTCTCGGGCGGCTGGCGGCGCGGCCTTTCGAGAGGCGCGTCCTCCGCCGTCGGGTCGTAGAGTTTCGTCGTGCTGCTCACAATACAATCTCCCGCGTGATGGGTTGAAGTTCTTCTTTTTTGCGCCCGCCGATCCAGCCGGCCATGATTCCTGAAAAGAGGCCGGCCGGCCCACCGGCCCGAACGATGAGAAGCCCGTCCCGGTGGAACTTGGGCAGCATCTGGTCCGCGCAGCTTTCCGGCATGCCTTCGCCGACGCCCTGCGCGCCCTGAACCAGATCCCGCCCCGAGCGCAGCAGCGCATCATACAAGGCTTCGCTGATCCGTGCCCGGTCCCAGCCAGCATTCCGATAGATGGCATAATGCTCAGGAGACAAGACCAGGACGGCGTTGCACCACTCGCAGAGTTTCGGGTGCACGACCGCAGCGAGCGACATGGCCAGCGAGCGGGTCAACTCTTCCGGCGTTCGCGAGCGCTGATCCACAAAGCCCTGTACGCCGTCGCCCTGGAACAATGTAATGGCGCTCTTCCCCGGCGCGATCCCGCACGACACCGAGAGCGGCTCCCATTCCGGATCGCTCTCGTCCTCGGCAAAGCAGAAGGTGTATTTTCCGGGCGTTCCGAGACCAGCCCGGTCGATTTCCCCCGGGCGACCCCCGCCGATATTGCGGACAATCAGGTTGAGCGCACGCCCGATCGTAGCGTTGGCGCGATTGCCCTGCCCAAGCGCATTGAAACCGCCATTCATCCCGATCGAGCGGGCAATGGGGCCGTTGACGATGATGATGGGACTGGACGGCGCCGTCGAACAGGTGAGCCCATGGAGCGTGAACATCGGGTCGAGCGCTGTTTCGACCGCAGCGATCACAACGGGAAAATACTCCGGTTTGCATCCGGCCATGACGGCATTGATGGCGGCCTTCTCGACCGTCAACGTCGCGAGGTTCGGTGGGATCATCCCGATCACATCGTCCGGTGCACGGTTCGTTCCCGCGAGCATGCGCAAGAGCCTCGGACCGGTCGGCGGCACGACGGGCAATCCATCGGTCCATCCTCGTTCGAAGGCCTGCTCGATCTCGTCGTCATATTCGCCGACATCGACTGAGCGCGACCGAAGCGGCAAGTCTCCGAACCGCGCTTGCAAAACCTCCTGTACGCCCGGATCGATGTTCTTGGCGCCGCACCCCGGCTGGTTCTCCGGGAGATCGGTTCCGAGGTCGTCTTTGCCGAGGAAGTCGCACCACTCTTTGCGGTTCCAACCGTAGATACGCGCTGTCTCACGTCCCGCCGCATCGCAACGCATCAATGTCGGGACGACTTCGATGCCGAGTCTGAATGATGTCTCCAGCGTTCTGTCGTCGACGATGGTGGCCACGCCTTCAGGAAAAGCCGGATCGTCCTGAGAGATGATCTCAATGCCTGAGCCGTTTGCGGCAAGGTCTCGCAGAACCGGCACCACGAGTTGGCAGGTTGGGCAGTCTTGTTTAACAACGGCGACTAGGCGTTCGTTGGACATGTGGCTGCTATCGTAGGGTGAAGTTTATGGCGGTCAGCACAGGCTGAGATGATTGTAGCCAAACAAGCCCTTGGTTCAATGCAAACAAGTCATCCACTGTGGGATAAGAGCTTTCCGCCCTCTTTTTGAGCGGGAGGCCACGATGCGGCATTGCGATTATTCCGTTCATGTTTTTTTGGGAGACGATACGGAGGCAGGGTGGGTAATCAATCTGATGTTTTGCGTCGCGCTCGTGATGAAAATCACGGCAATAATTGGTCGGCAACTGACTCTGACTGATCAAATCGCGCCAAGAAACTTATTTTGAAAATCGATTTTGTAACGTGAAACGGTGCCGTCTGAGATCACAGCAATGCCTTATATAATAGATGCCATGATGGCTGATGGAACGGTGGTGGAAGTCGAATTCGATCCACCAATTTCATATGAGTTGCAGTCAGCCATCACCAATCCAGGAAGATTGACTGAGGCAGAAATAGAGAAATTGCCGAAAGAGTTGATCGTGAATATTGTTCCGCCGGAGAATGTGCCAGCATTCTTGGGTTTTCTTGTTGGTCCTTTTATCGTTTCCGAAATTTTCCGTAATATTTTGGATGATCTCGATCCTCAATCCCGCAATTTTTATCCAATGAAAGTGTCGACTGGAGTGTTTGGTGGGAGGTCTGAGAAAATACTATTAAGGGATGATTATTTTTTAATGATACATCCACCGGTCGTCGATTGTGTTGTTGTGGCTGAAACAGAATTTGTTGGGGGACGTGGGCATGCTGCATTTGACAATGGCCATACGGCGTTGGAGATGTCGCCAGATTTAGATACGACACTTTGCAAGTCCGCAATTGCCGGACAGCATTTTTGGCGTGGTGCAGAACCATTCGACCACATATTTTTTTGCTCCGACTTGTTTTACGAAAAAATCTCCCAAGCCGGCCTTGATGGCCTATCTGTTGAGAAAAAGTGCAAAGTGATTTGATTTAACTGTGCCTCAGGCATCGATGAATGCAATGACAGTTTATTGATACATAAAAGCACGCTGCGGAACCGTTGTAAGTCGAGCAAATTTCGCCACAACGCTGGTTCACAGATACAGGCCAGAAGTGGTTGTCGGTGAACCGGAGTGAATCTATGTCTCTAGGTCGGACAAAAGCGCAAATGGCGACCCCGGGAGGACTCGAACCTCCGACCCTCAGATTAGGAAACAGTTTGTCACTGTTCCCTGACAGGCTTATCTGGACACAGTTTCGCCCGCGTTAATGCAATTTTCCCAACAATTATAGGGCCGTGTTTGTCTGGTGTCGTCCGGATAGTTCCGATACAATCCATGCCTGATCGGAACCCCACGGGAACCCCACGCTATTTGGGGTTCTCGCAAGATTGGACCCGGACATGCCGAAAAGACTCACCACTCGCTTTGTCGAGACCGTTAAACCGAAGGAGACGCGAACGGAGTATCGAGATGGACACACGCGTGGATTGATCCTACGCGTGACGCCAGCCGGAGTGAGGAGTTGGTCGGTTCTCTACACTCGACAGTCGGATCGCAAGAAGCGGCGCTATACAATTGGTGGATACCCCGATTTTTCGCTCGAAACGGCGCGAACTGAAGCACAATCTGTGTTAGCTCGTGTTGCGCGTGGCGAGGATCCAGCGGACCAGAAGCAGGAGAGAAAGGACGCACTCTCATTTGCCGAACTGGCTTCCATCTGGATCGAGCGCCACGGCAAGCCCAACAAGGGGCAACGCTCGCTCTATGACGATGAGCTAATGCTTGCGCGGGAAATCTTACCGTCAATTGGCGCAACTAAGGCTGACGAGGTCTCCAAGCGCGACGTGATCCGCATTATCGATGCAGTAGCCGATCGGGGGGCTAGATATCGATCAAACCGGATCTTGGCACTGACACGCTCTATATTTCGTTGGGGATGTGCTGAGGACCTGATCAAATTGGACCCAACGCAAGGCGTGCGACCACGTACCATCGAGCGACCTAGGGATCGGGTTTTGACTGACAATGAAATCCGAATCTTCTGGCGCGGTCTTGACGACTCGCCGATGTCCGCTGCGGTTGTGACAATGCTGCGGCTGGCACTAGTGACCGGCCAACGTATCGGCGAAATTGCGGGAGCTGCTAAGGCTGAAATTGATCTTCTATCTGAGAAACCCACATGGACCCTGCCAGGCGGGCGGACCAAAAATAGCCAGACCAATCGCGTTCCTTTGTCGCCTCTCGCCGTGCGCCTACTTCAGGACGCTATCGAAGTGTCTGGTGAAAGCGAGTATGTGTTCCCGTCTCCAACACGAAGTGGCCCGATTACCGCACATGCGGCAACACGCGCTCTCAGCCGAGCACGGTCCAAATTAGACATCGAGAATTTCCGCGTTCACGACCTCCGACGCACGGTGGCGACCTCGATGGCATCACTTGGAATCAATCCCCACACAATAAGCCTTGTACTTGACCATATTAGCGTCACTAAGGGCACGGTCACCGGTGCCGTTTACGTCAAGTACAGTTTCGATCGTGAGAAGCGCGGTGCCTTGGAGCGATGGTCGAGACAACTTGAGAAAATTATCTTCGACGAAGAGCGGTGTAATGTCGTCGGCCTCAAAACGCTGCTAGCTCGCTGAGCAGACTCAAGAACGTTCCGATGCCGCCCATACAGGAGTTGATGGCGCGTGCGATCTGGTTCAGGTTCAAGCCTATCATGCTGACTCGGCGCGGAGCTTGACCTGCTCAGCCTTGGTGGTGGACGACTGCCCTTCTGCGCGGGCTCTGGAACATCAATGATACAGGTGACGGGAGATTGAGAGCTGGATAATGCTTCAATCGAACTAAGCCAACAACGGAGCCGGCGAGAAATGCCCATCGTGATCACGACCTAACCGTATCCGGGAGCGTCGAATGACCGAGACGAAGCAGGCAACAATTGAAGACCTGAAGGCTGGCGCTTCAGTGCAGGGTCTTACGCCGTCCGGAGCGGCCAAGGTCGTCAACATCGAGTGGTATGGCGATCAGGCCGTGAAGGTCATCTTCGAAGACGCGAACGGCAGCGTTAAAGACCGCCTCGTCTATCGGGACGAGGAACATACGCTAAAGATAGTCTCCTCCGGACGGACGTGGTCATTCGATGCCGATGGCGAAATGCTCCGCCTCGTAACGGAGGCCAATAGAATAAAGCTCGCACATCATTTCGATCCCTTCCTCGCAATCCATACAAGCCTAGTGCAACCCCTGCCGCACCAGATTACAGCCGTCTATGGCGAGATGCTACCAAGACAGCCGCTTCGTTTCTTGCTAGCGGACGATCCGGGGGCGGGCAAAACGATCATGGCGGGGTTGCTCATCAAGGAGCTAATTGCCCGAGGCGATCTGGAACGATGCCTGGTGGTCGCGCCGGGCAGTCTTGTCGAGCAGTGGCAGGACGAGCTTGGCGAGAAATTCAGTCTGGAATTCGACATTTTGAGTCGGGACATGATTGAAAATTCCCGCTCAGGCAATCCATTCAATGATCGAAACCACATGATTGCCCGGCTCGATGTGCTTTCTCGGAATGAAGAGCTGCAAGAAAAGCTAATCCGCTCCAACGAATGGGATGTGATCATCTCGGACGAGGCGCACCGTATGTCTGCGAGCTATTTTGGCGGCGAAGTAAAATACACCAAGCGGTATCAGTTAGGCCAAAAGCTCGGGCAAATTTGCCGCCACCTTCTGTTGATGTCAGCGACACCACACAACGGCAAGGAAGAAGATTTCCAGCTGTTCATGGCGCTCCTGGACGGAGACCGATTCGAGGGGCGCTTCCGTGATGGTGTGCACTACGCCGATACGGAAGACATGATGCGCCGCCTCACGAAAGAAGAACTGCTGAAGTTCGACGGCACTCCACTTTTCCCCGAGCGTCGCGCCTACACGGTCAAATACGATCTGTCGGATGAGGAAGCTTCGCTTTACGCGGCAGTCACAGAGTATGTCCGAACCGAGATGAATCGGGTCCGGCGCTTCGCGGAGGAAGACGGCAAGAAGCGGAACAACGTAGGTTTTGCGCTGCAAATCCTACAGCGTCGCCTCGCGTCGTCGCCAGCCGCCATATACCAGTCACTGAAACGCCGCCGCGAAAGGCTGGAAAACGAACTGGCGGAAGCGCGCCTCATCGACAGGGGCAAGAAATTCGATCCTTCAACCGCCACTGAAATGCTCGGCGACGAGGTGTTGAAAAATATCGACGAGTATGGCGAGGACGAGGTCGAGGAGTTTGAAGAGACGATCTCGACGACGGCCACCTCGGCGGAAACCATTGAGCAGCTAGAGATCGAAGTAGATACGTTGAATCGTCTGGAGCGACAGGCACTCGGTGTTTTGCGGTCTGGCAATGATACCAAATGGCTCCAACTGAACAAGATTCTCGATGATGGGTTGATGATCGACAGCGATGGGATTCGCCGTAAACTGATCATCTTCACTGAAGCCAAGGACACCCTGAACTATCTCGCCGACAAGATACGAACGCGGCTAGGCAAGCCTGAAAATGTCGAGGTCATACACGGCGGGGTGACACGCGAGGAACGGCGGAAAGTGATCAGCCGGTTCATGCAGGACCGGGAGTTGATGATCCTTGTAGCCAACGACGCTGCTGGCGAAGGTGTGAACCTTCAACGCGGTCATCTTATGGTCAACTACGACCTCCCGTGGAACCCCAACAAGATCGAGCAACGATTTGGCCGCATCCACCGTATCGGTCAGACGGAAGTCTGCCACCTGTGGAACCTCGTTGCAGCAGACACCCGAGAAGGTGAAGTCTACGGGCGACTACTCGAAAAACTCGAAACAGCCAGAAGTGCGCTGAAGGGACGCGTTTATGATGTGCTCGGTGAGCTGTTTGAAGGCACATCGCTAAAGGACCTGCTTTGGGATGCGATCCAATACGGTGAACGAGAGGACATCAAGGCAAAGCTGTTCGACAAGATTGATGGCGCTGTTGATTACGAGCACATCGAGGAGCTTCTGAAAAAACGCAAGCTCACAAACGACATGATGCCCGAATCTGCGGTCGAGAAAGTCCGGCTGGAAATGGAACGGGCCGAGGCGCAGCGATTACAACCACACCATATCCAGAGCTTCTTCGTTGAAGCATTCAAGCATCTCGGCGGACGCATCAAGGACAGAGAGCACGGCCGATTTGAGATAACGCATGTTCCGGTGCGGATCAGGGAACGTGACAGGCTGATCGGAACTGGAGCACCGGTTCAGAAACGCTTCGAGCGCATTTGCTTCGACAAGCAATTCATCAATCGGCAGCCTGTCGCGGAGTTTGTGTGCCCCGGCCATCCGCTTCTTGAAGCGGTCATCAGCATCATCAGGGAGCAATACGGTGACCTGATGAAGCTTGGCGCCGTAATGGTGGACGAAAGCGATCTCGGGGAAGATATTCAGGCTGTGTTCCTTTTGGAGCACAGCATTGAAGACGGCCGCAAGACAAGCTCTGGTGCGCCTCAGGTAGTTTCTCAGCGCCTACAATTTGCCAGCGTCCAAGAAGATGGAACAGTCACCAATGCGGGGATAGCACCGCATTTGAACCTGAGAGCGGCAGCGCCAGAGGAAGTCACAATCGTACAGGATGAACTTACTGGTAACTGGCTTTCCGACGATCTGGAATCCAAGGTCAAGCGGTTCACAATCATTGAGCTGGCTCAGGCGCACCTGAAAGAAGTCAAGGAACGGCGCCTGCCGGAGGTCGAGAAAACTGAGCGGGAAGTTCAGGCGCGTCTCAAGAAGGAGATAAACGTTTGGGATTCGCGCGCGTTCGAACTGAAGGAACAGGCGAAATCAGGAAAGAAGACCCGGCTGAACTGGGAGAATGCGCAGCGTCGAGCGGAAGACCTGGCGGATCGCCTCAAGCGCCGCATGGACCAGCTTGCCCAGGAAAGAAGCATCACCGCGTCAGCACCGGTTGTCCGTGGCGGGCTTATCGTTGTTCCCCAAGGGCTCCTGAACAAGCATCTCAATGAACCCACCGTCCCGGCAGGCTTTGCAGTAAACGCAGCAAGCCGCCGTGAGATCGAAGTCAAAGCCATGAACGCCGTGATGGAGGCTGAGCGTGTCCTTGGTAACGAACCCACCGACGTATCAGCCCAAAAGGTCGGATACGACATCCTATCCTTCAATCCAGAGCAAAAATTACAGCGATTCATCGAGGTGAAAGGCCGGATCGAGGGGGCAGACACCATTATGGTGACGCGCAACGAGATTATTACCTCCCTGAACAAGCCTGACGACTACATCCTTGCAATCGTTCATGTGAACGAAGAATTCGTGCACGAGCCACGTTACGTCTGGAAGCCATTTGAAGTCGAGCCACCATTCGGCGTGACAGCCCAGCAGTTTGAATTGAAGCACCTCATGAACAAGTCCGAGGTGCCTAGATGAGTGCACGACCGGCGTATTTTGAACCGATCCGGCAACGTGCCGCAGATCGCTGGGAGCAGCTTGAGAACGACTCGGAGCTTGCGGCTCCATGGCGGCAGCTGTTCAAGCAGGTTCAAAGCCCGCGTCACATAGTCTCCGAACTATTGCAAAACGCGGATGATGCCGGGGCAACAGAGGCTATCGTCAGGCTCGAAGAGGACACATTCGTCTTCGAGCACGACGGCGAAGATTTCACAGAGGAGCATTTCGCTTCTCTTTGCCGGTTTGGTTATTCAAACAAGCGGGCGCTTCATACAATCGGCTTTCGCGGGATCGGCTTTAAGAGCACCTTCAGCCTGGGTAAGCGGGTAGAGTTGTTCACGCCAACACTGTCAGTCTCTTTCAATCAGGATCGGTTCACAGAACCAAAGTGGGTAAACGGCCGCGAACGGAGCAACGAACTCACGACGGTCCGTGTCACGATAGAGGATCAACATCGACGGGCTGAGGTCGAGAAGAACTTGCGAGAGTGGCTGAAGAGCCCCGTATCCCTCCTTTTTTTCAGAAACATCCGTCGAATTCAGATCGGGGAAGATGAGTTGCATTGGGGCAGCTACGGCCCCGGCCCGGTTAGAGACACCGAATGGCTGGCGCTTCACGACAACGCTGATGAGACATTCCTGATTGCGCGTTCGGCGCCAGAACCTTTCCCTGAAGATGCACTGGCCGAAATCAAGCAAGAGCGGATGCTCAGCATAGATGAGCACGCGGACTTCCCACCATGTGCTATTGAAATTGTCCTCGGCGTTGAAGGCCGTCTCTACGTGGTGCTGCCAACGGGCGTGAAAACAGCACTACCGTTTGCGTGCAATGCGCCTTTCATCCAGGACCCAGCCCGTCTGAAAATTAAGGACCCGGAAACCTCGCCAACGAACCGATGGCTGCTGGCGCGGGCCGGAAGGCTTTCGGCAGATGTGATGCTTCAATGGCTGCGGCGGTCGAACTCCGACCCTGTCGAGAGGGCGCGCGCCTATGGCCTGATGCCGGACGAAGACCAGGACGATACCTCCTTGGAGGGTACCTGCGGCACGATAGTCGAGAAGGCGTTTGCCGAGGTTATCCAGGAAAAGGAATTTCTGCTCACAGAGGATGGGCAGCTCGTCGCGCAAGAGAAAAGCATCATCATCCCTAGGCCAATCTTCGATGTCTGGCCGAGTGCGCAAGCGGCAGCGATCTTCGACAATGACGACAGGCCAGCCCTATCCCACCACGTTTCGGATCAAGACCGGCGAAAGCTGCTTAACTGGCGCGCCATTGAAGAAATCGATGATGACGGCGTCTTGACCGCGCTGCGAGGAAAGCACCTCCCCAAGCCAGAAAGCTGGCCGAGGCTCCTGAATTTGTGGGTCTACATTGCGCCGATGATAACCGGTTACGGCTTCCATGGCAGAGAGGAAGCGCTTTGCATTGTGCCGGTTCAGGGAAAAGACGTTCTGTGCGCGGCTGACGAAGCTGTGCGGCTTGGAGAAAAGAAGCTCGTACCCATTGAGGACGACTGGCGCTTTCTTGGAGATAGGCTTTCCGTTCTAAATCAGAACTGGCTTCGCTATCTGACAGAGAAGCGTCGGGTTGCCGAACTGGATTGCAACGAGGAGCTTGCCGAACAGGTGGAAGCTGCCGATGCAGTGCTTGAAGCTATTTCTCTGGACGAACCAAGCGATACCGGAAAGGTCATGGACCAGGTCGCGGCGGATTTTTTTGCGGGCGGCAAAAAGACTTTGGCGGATGCGATACGAATAGCGCAGATCGCTGCCAAGCTTGGAGCACGCGTGGGTAGTGCCTTTCGTTTCGCCTGTGAAGACCGCCGATTGCGATCAGCGGAGCAGAAGATACTCGTTGACGCCGACGGCGGCTTGGACCTCTTGCTTCCTGACAAATGGTGCGAAAGCCACCTCTTGCACCCCGACTACCTGATGGCATTTACGTCCTGCACGCGTGAAGAGTGGCAACTATGGGTGTCCAGTGGACGTTCTGGCCTGAACAGTTTTGTGCCTTTCGTTGAGACCAGGTCGGGATACATCTCGCAGGGAAACATCGAGAAGGAACTGAAGCGGCGACAGTTCACCGGCTCTTTTTCGCCTCGTTACAAAAACCCGTGGTTTCATTTCTGCGACTGGGATTTTGAAGAGGGAATTTGGAAGCATTGGGAGAGCCTAGCCGAGGAAGACGGTACTCTTTGGGGCAAGGTCGCGGAGAGAATATTGATGGACCCGCAACGGTTCTGGTCAGGCTCCATGACCGCCACGGTTTCCGAAGAAGCACAAAACGGCCACACAAGGCGCGTGATACGCGATGGCCTCGTTCCGGAATGGATTCTTAAACTCCGCGAGAGGAAGTGCCTGCGCGATACGCATGGCGTCATGCGAAAGCCAGCTGAACTCCTGCGCAGGACGCCAGAGACTGAAGCACTCAGAGATGTCGAGCCGTTCGTTGACGCGCATCTGGACAATGCGAATACAGCGCCATTATTGGAACTTCTGGGAGTAGGAGACACACCGACCGGCCCCGAGAAACTGATAGGCCGGATCAGGGCACTGTCGAAAGCCGACCAACCTGCAATTCACGAAGTTGAAAAATGGTATCGGCGGCTCGATGAGCTGATCGACGGCTGCTCTACGAAAGACTTCGCTTCCATCAGGGCTGTGTTCAAGTCCGAGCGCTTGATCCTGACGGAGAACGGGTTATGGGAAATCTCCGGCGGTGTCTTTCTCAATGCCAACGAAGAAGACGCGCCCGGTACGGAAACGGTTCGGGCTTCAGTCCGGGAGCTTACCCTCTGGCGAAAGATCGGTGTCGAAGAGCGGCCGACGCCTGAGCTTGCGATCAACTGGCTACAAGGGCTGCCATCCGGTCCATTGCCAGCGGAAGACCTGCGCCGGGCTCGCGCCCTTCTGGCGCGGCACGCCGCTCGCGTATTTGAAGAATGTCAACATTGGCTAAGCCTGTCTGGCGAATGGACACCTGTCGAAGAATTCGACTACGCGCTGACTATGCAGCCGCTCATTCCGTATCGCCACCTGCATCAATGGGTGAAGGACAAAACCGCCAATCTTCGGGACCTGCCGGTCGAAATTAGCCAGGCGGCGCCGTTCGCGGGGCTTCCCCTCCTTGCAGCTAACGTTGAAGAACGGTTCCACCGCAAGGGCACAGATATCGGAAAGCCGGAACAACGCGAGTGGTTGAAACAGCTCGGGATAGAGCTGCAACGGTTGGAGTTGAAGGATGAGGAAGAAACAGAACGCATCCGAGGCTTAGGGAAGGAACTCGCGGGTACCCAGTGGCAAACAACCCGCAATCTTGAGATCATTTCGTACATCGACGGAAAGCCTGCCGGAACCCCGCGGCACGATGAAGCGATTTGGTCTGACGGAACGCTCTATGCCGAAGACAAGCCGCTCGCCAAACTGGCGCGGGCCATCTCGCTGGAACTCGGTCGGTCATTCCGCAACACAGATATTACGGATGCCATAAAGCTGTGCTTCGACCGAGACGAGGAGTTCGTGACGGAGTACATGGAAAGCAACTTCAAGCTCATTCCGCGCGAGGATACACAGGAGCCGAACCTGGAGCCTGCTGACGAAAACTGGGCGATGGAAGCTAGCGGCGACAGCGACGAGATCGCGCCAACGGAGGAACCGGTAGCGCCTTCGGACGATGATCTGAGCGCTGACGAAGAAGAGGCTGCTGGAGAGAAAGATGAGGAGACGACGGCAGTATCCGAGGATGAGGAAGACGACGGCGGTGACGACAATGAGGGCGTTGTCATAAAGCCACGCTCAAAGGATAGGCCGCACAAGGCCGGCATCATGGAACGCTTCGCCCTGAGCCAGGGGTTTCAGAAAGATCACGAAAACCGCTTCTATGACGAATACGGAAACTGGATCGCTAAATCCGTTGATGGGCTTTTCCCGTGGGAAAAGAGATCGGCAACGGGAGAGGTCACTTGCCATTACTGGCCGAGGGATCATTGCCTTCAGTGCGATCCGCTTCAGCTCGAAGCTGAAATCTGGAGTCTCTTGGAAAGAAAGCCAGACCTCTATGCCCTCGTACTCGTCGATATTGAAGGCAATCCAATTGAGATGAGAGGCGATAGCCTTCTAGCGCTGCGTGATGATGGCGCCATTTCTTTTCATCCAGCCGCCTACAGACTGGTCTACTCGGAGTTGTCGGCATGAGAAAAAAGAGCATAAGAAGAGCCGCCGGAGACTTCGCGGCGAATGTAGACGACATCATCTCATTCACGACTCGCTGCGCCGGGCCTCAGCTTACTGATCAGGATCAGTCATGGTGCTTTGACTTAGCAATAATTCGACTCTATCGCGAATTTGAAGACCTGATGCTGAGCTGCTTGGTTGCTCTCATAAACGCTGATGCTACAACGTTCTCACAGCTGAAGGGGCGCAAGTTTCCCAGCCACATGAATGTCGAGGTATGTGAGTACCTCATCTGTGGAGACGGTTACTTTGACTTTTCAGGTCGCGACGGGCTGATCGGTACAATCAAAAGGTACGTACCCAGCGCTCATTGGCTGCCGACCGCAGTCAAGAAACAGAAGTACAAAGACGCACTCGAAACAATGTGCGCCCTACGGAACTTTGCGGCCCACGATAGCAGCGTTTCCAAAACGCGGGCGCTTTCCGCTATCGATCAAAAGCGGATGTCATCAAGCGGAGCGTGGCTCAAGAAGCAGCGCCGTTTCGAAAAAATCTGCACCCGCTTAAAGGAACTTGCAAACGAAATCACGGCTGCTGCCCCTTACTGAAAGCTATTTCTTTGACCCAATCATACAAAAAAAAGCTCATCGAGGTCGCTCTTCCACTCGAAGCAATCAATGCCGCTTCGGCACGGGAAAAGTCGATACGCCACGGACACCCGTCCACTTTGCATCTCTGGTGGGCGAGACGCCCGCTCGCGGCCTGCCGCGCCGTGCTGTTCGCCCAATTGGTCGATGATCCATCTGGATACGCCGACAAACTGCTTGAAGACCCGAAGCTCCGCAGCGCTGCGGAGAAGGAATTGGCGGAACGTCTCGACCTTTGGGAGAAGCGTCAGTCCGAACCCGATTCCGCCGCCGCAAACACCCCAGAACCGACGCTTGAAGATTGCGCCGCCGATATCGAGCGTAAGCGGCTCTTCAAGATCATCGAAGACTTGGTGAAGTGGGAGAACTCGACCAACGAACAAGTTCTCGAACGCGCTCGCGCTGAAATTCGGCGCTGTTGCGACGGCGAAATCCCGTCGGTTTACGACCCGTTTTCCGGCGGCGGATCGATCCCTCTGGAGGCGCAACGACTGGGGCTGCCCGCATTTGGGTCCGACCTAAATCCGGTCGCTGTTGTGATCGGTAAAGCGTTGATTGAGATTCCGCCAAAGTTCAAGGACATGGAGCCGATCCATCCAGGACTGAAAGAACGCAACCATTACCGCAATGCCGAAGGGCTTGCCGAGGATGTAAAATACTATGGCGAATGGATGCGCGAGAAAGCGTTCGAGCGTATTGGACGCCACTATTCTGAGATAGACTTACCTACAGATTACGGCGGGGGAAAGGCTCAAGTTATCTCACTGATTTGGGCGCGAACCGTCGAGAGTCCAGATCCTTCAATGGGGGGCAGACATGTCCCACTTACCAAGTCGTTTCAACTCTGCACCCGCTCCGGAAAAGAGGTGTGGATCGAACCTATGGTGGATGGATTCGAGTATGATTTTGAAATTCGCTCTACCGCAAATGGGGATGTCGGAGATGCTCCTGAGCCGACAGTCGGTCGCACGACCGCGCGGTGCCTACTTTCTAAAACGGCCTTTCCACTGTCTTACATTCGCGAGAGGGCGGTCAAAGGGGAGCTAGGGAAGACTTTGATGGCCATCGTGGCCGAAGGCAAAAATGGAAGGATTTATCTGCCTCCTAGTTTTGCCAAGAACCTTGACGTTCCCTCTGTGGACGATAGCCACCTCGACTTGGACATTGATCATTGGAGGAGTTGTACGAACTGCGTTGTCTATGGAATGACCAAGTTCTCAGACCTTTTCTCTGACAGACAGATTCTTGCACTTTCGACCTTCAGTGACCTGTTGAAGGAAGCACAAGCTGAAATTTCGAGGCAGCTAAGTGAATATAACGAAGATCAATCGAAAAGAGCGGGATATGAGGAAGCGCTCGTCACCTACCTAGCGTTCGTTTTGGACAAATGCGCAGACTATTGGTCGGCGCTCTGTTCATGGAATACTTCTCGGGAGCTAATTCGGAATACTTTTGGCAGGCAGGCTCTACCCATGGTTTGGGACTATGCCGAAGCAAATCCGTTTAGTGCCTCCTCTGGCAATTGGTTGTCTATGCTGAATTGGGTTCAGAAAGTAATTGCAAACACCGTACCAAATTCCCCCGGTAGCATTGAACAACATGACGCTCAGTCAATTAATTACACCGACAAGACTTTAATATCCACTGATCCACCGTATTACGACAATATTCCCTACTCAAATTTGTCAGATTTCTTTTATGTCTGGCTTAGGAAAAGTGTCCGACACATATACCCCGACCTTCTCTCCACCATCTCGGTTCCTCGTATGGAGGAGCTTGTCGCCAACCAGTTCCGCTTTGGCGGCAGAGAAAACGCTCAGCAGAGATTTCTTGATGGCATGACTGATGCCATTCATCAAATGTCGAGTTATTCCTCGGCAGTGTATCCTGCCGCGATTTATTACGCGTTTAAGCAAAGCGAGATTCAAACGGAAGGCGTCTCATCGACTGGATGGGCAACCTTTTTGCAAGCGATCATTAAGGCGGGGTACGCCGTAGTAGGTACTTGGCCGATGCGTACAGAAATGTCGTCGCGAATGATGGCATCCGGCACCAATGCCCTCGCAAACTCAGTCGTTCTCGTTTGCCGTAAGAAGGAAGAATCTGCCGAGACGATAACTCGCGCCGAGTTCATCCGCGCTTTGAAACGCGAACTTCCACCAGCCATTGCCGAGCTTCAGGCCGCGAATATCGCGCCTGCCGATATGCCGCAATCAGCCATCGGCCCTGGCATGGGGGTCTTCTCGCGTTACACGGCAGTGCTGGAGGCCGACGACAGCCCAATGACGGTCAAAACGGCCTTACAACTCATCAACCACGAACTTGACGAATATCTTGGAGGCATAGTCGGCGAATTCGATGCAGAAACCCGCTTTTCTATAACTTGGTTTGAACAAAATGGACTGAGCGCTGGTGAGTATGGGATTGCTAATAACATAGCTACCGCGCGTGGAATTGCGGTTGATACCGTTAAGCATGCAGGGATTGTGGAAAGCTCTGCCGGTAGAGTTCGTATTCTGAAACGAGACGAATTAGACCCTAATTGGGACCCCGAAACAGATACGCATCTTACCATCTGGGAATGCCTTCAGTATCTCGTCCGACAGCATGAGCAGGACGGTATCTCCCACGATACAGCGGCCCTACTGAAGAAGATTGGAGACAAGGCCGATGCTGTGAAGGACCTTGCCTACTGTCTTTACGACATCAGCGGGAACAAGCGGCAGGAGGCCAAGGAGGCGACCGCCTACAACGCGCTGATCGCTGACTGGACCGAGCTGACCCGAGAAGCGGCTGCGATCCACGACACGCGTGGCGATGGCCAAACGCGCATGGACTTGTAATTGGGAGACAACGATGGCCAAGAGCACACGCCAATATGTTTTTGACGGAATGGAACTTCTGCCTGAGGCGTTGGCTCCCTTTGTCGAAAAGCGGCTGGAAAGCTCGCTGACCGGGCACTGGCAGGTTAAGGCACTGGAGAAACTGCCCGGCCTGAAGCCTAACCGTGATGGTGAGATCACGTGGGACCAGGCGGCCCTGCTCAACGCAATGGACCGGTTCTGGATGGACGCATTCAAATCCGTCCTTGGCCGCGCAGAACGGTCCATCGTCAATGAACTTGTCGATGTGCGCAACAAACTATCGCACAACGAGTCTTTCACCTATGACGACGCCGAACGCGCACTCGACTCTATGCGCCGTTTGATGGAGGCAATAAGCGCCGGGGAAACCGCCGACCAGCTCGGCAAAATGCGTGACACGATCCTCCGTACGAAGTTCACAGAGCTTCAACGCAACGAGGAACGACGCAAGACCCAACGCCTCGATATTTCGGTTGATACTGTCGCGGGCATCCTGCCATGGCGTGAGGTCGTCGAACCGCACCAGGACGTGGCAACTGGAGATTTCAAGCAAGCGGAGTTTGCCGCTGATCTAGGGAAAGTTTACAACGGTAGCGCGCCTTCGGAATACCGCGATCCTACTGAATTCTTTGCCCGCACCTACCTGACGGAAGGATTGAGTAACCTGCTTATTGGAGCGGTCAAACGCCTCTCCGATGGCGGGGGAGACCCTGTCGTCGAACTGCAGACGAACTTCGGCGGTGGCAAGACGCACTCTATGTTGGCACTGTACCATATGGCGGGGGAGACTCCGTCGGAGGACCTGCCGGGTCTGGATCAGCTACTGTCCAAGAACAAACTCAGTGCTCCGACAAAGGTCAATCGCGCAGTTCTGGTCGGCACCTCACGAGGGCCGCAAGATGAACTAAGCCTCGAAGGCGGACGCAAGATTCGAACGACTTGGGGCGAACTGGCTTTGCAACTCGGTGGGGAAGACGCTTTCAAGATGATCGCTGAGAACGATGAGCGTGGCATTGCACCGGGCTCAAACCTCCTCGAAGCGATATTCAAAAAATGTGCTCCGTGCCTGATCCTGATCGACGAGTGGGTCGCCTACCTTCGGCAAATCTACAAGGTCGAGGGGCTTCCTTCGGGATCGTTCGATGCAAACCTGTCCTTCGTCCAGTCGCTTACAGAGGCAGTCAAAGCTAGCCCCGGTACGCTCCTGGTGGCATCGCTTCCGGCATCCCAGATCGAGGTTGGCGGTGAAGGTGGACAGGAAGCGCTTTCGCGTTTGAAACAGACCTTCAGCCGTGTCGAGTCCTCTTGGCGTCCTGCATCGCAGGAAGAAAGTTACGAGATCGTCCGCCGCCGTCTGTTCAAAGAAATTCCCGGCGACAAGTTTCATCATCGCGACAACACATTGAAGCAGTTCGCCAAGCTTTATCGCGAAAATTCAGACGACTTTCCCCAAGGCTGTGCCGACGAGGATTATCGCAGGAATCTCGAAAAGGCGTACCCCATTCACCCTGAGCTATTCGATCAGCTCTACACGAGCTGGGGGTCGCTAGAAAAGTTTCAGCGGACACGTGGCGTTTTGCGTTTGATGGCACAGGTTATCCACGAGCTCTGGATGGGCAATGACCCCTCGGTGATGATCATGCCGGGTAGCGTGGCGATCAGTTCCGCGAGAGTGGAGCCGGAGTTGCTGCATTACCTCGACGCAAGCTGGCAGTCGATCATCGCAGGCGATGTGGATGGCACGACTTCGACGCCCTACAAGATCGACCAATCAGCTCCGAACCTGAACCGCTATTCCGCGACGCGGCGCGTTGCGCGTGTCATTTTCATGGGGACTGCGCCGACCCATGGTCAGCAGAACAATGGCCTCGATGATAAACAGATCAACCTCGGCGTCGTCCAGCCCGGCGAGCGCCCAGCCATCTTTGGGGACGCGCTGCGACGTTTGACCAATCAGGCCAAGTTCATGCACAGCGATCTTGGCCGCTACTGGTATTCGATGTCGGCGAGCCTTAATCGCATCGCGGCGGATCGCGGCGGTCAGCTAGAAGAAGCTTTGGTGCTTTTGGAAATCGACAAGGCCCTAACGACCTACATAAATGGTCTTGGTGATCGTGGGCATTTTGATGCAGTCCAGACGGCTCCGGGAACGTCCGCTGACGTACCGGACGAACCTGGTGGCGTACGTGCCGTCGTTCTCGGCGTCGCTCATCCGCACACCGGCCGAGATGGCTCGGAGGCCATCGTGGAAGCACGCGACATCCTCTTGCAGCGCGGCAACACGCCTCGTGTCTATCGTAATATGTTGATCTTTCTGGCAGCGGAGGCACGCCAGCTCGATAATCTGAAGGCTGCTATGCGAGCGTCTCTTGCATGGGGTGAGATCGTCCGAGACACCAAACGCTTGAACCTGACGCAGAGCGATAGCTCACTCGCCGAAGCTAAGCTTGCCGAAGCAAAAGAGACTGTGAAGACCCGTCTCAAGGAGGCGTGGTGCTATCTTCTCTATCCCCTACAGGAGACAGCACAGGCCGATGTCGAGTGGGCTTCGGCAAAGGTTCCGGCTCAAGACGGTTTGCTTTCCCGCGCCAGCAAAAAGCTGGTGAGCGATCAAGGCATCTGGCCAGAATTAGGGCCGGACAACCTGAGCCGCCAGCTCGAAAAATATATCTGGAACGACAAGGACCATCTCTCACTCAAGGAGATTTGGGAGTACCTAAACCGTTACACGTACCTGCCACGGCTTAAGAATCGTGAGGTGCTGGCCAAGGCCGTGCGGACAGCCGTTTCAGGAATGATTTCCGGCCCCTTCGCCTATGCAGAGCGCTGGGATGAGAAAACGCGCACCTATATTGGCCTGGTTATCGAAGGAGCGGTCAACACGCCGGTCATTATCGACAGCGATAGCGTGATCGTGAGGTCGGATGTCGCCCAAGAATGCCGACCGGAACCTGCCGGAGCTGGCGAACCCGATAAGCACGGAGAGCCTCACCCAGAGGGCGCAACGCAAGTCGGTGGTGCCGGAGGTAGGCAGACTGATGATGAGGCGAGCACAGAGACATTACCCACCCGGTTCCAGGGAACAGTTATGATTTCCTCGGATCGTCCTGCCCGGGATATGCATCAAGTCGTTGAGGCAATCATTGAGCAACTAACAACAATTCCCGGCGCAAGTGTTGAACTGAAGCTCGAAATCGATGCTGAGGTGCCAGGCGGAATCGACAAAGGCAAGTCCAGAACATTGCTGGAAAATGCCAGCACTCTAAGATTCATAGACAAGGCGTTGGACTGAGGCAGAGTTATTTCGTCAGTGTGCCCTCGCCAGCGATGCCCACAGGGGTGGCTCGGACAGCTGAGGAATGTTGGCCCTACGTTTCAAGCTGGATTTGGCGGTTTGACTCATGTGGGTTCACGGTGACCAGTCAGCAGTGGTTTGGTCGCGCTGGGCTTTGGCTGATTTTGGGCGACGACCCCCCCCTCATGCGGTCGCGACGGGACTGTAACAGCAGCCGACTTTGCTTGCCTTGCTGCAAATACGCACCGGGCTGCATCGTTAGGGAATCCTAATAACGAATCCTTTGGGCGGCGCATAAAGAAGCGAGCGCTTGATCTGACCCTTAAAGCCAGTCTTTGTTCTGATCTCTGCCTTTAGGGCTTCCGCATCGCTCAGAGGCAGCCTGGGATCGATCATGATTTGGTCTATTAGGTCGTGCGGATCGACGGCATAGCGATACAGTCCCTTTGGATGCTCGATCTTGTCCTTTTCAAGGTAGAGCAGCCTGATCTCTCTCTCGTGGCGGAACGCCCACCGCTTGACCAGAAGCGAACGCGCCAATGCATCGGGATTCAGTCCATTCTTGAAGATCGATCTGGAAAATGCCTTCAATGCTTGTTCAGAACTATACTCGACCTCCCCGACAAAGCACTGAACGTGCGCCCACTGATTCAGCCCGGCGCTTAGGCTGCACGCCAGCCTATCGATTGTCGTGCGGATACGGACGGCATCCTTCGCAGGCGAGTAGATGCGCCACATCGCATCGGAAGCTCGGTGCAGACTCCAGCACTGGCGGTACAAATCGTCATGGAACGAGAATGCCCCCATCTCGCCGGCCGCCGTTTGCACCGGTGATGTAAGGATGAAGTTCTCAAAAGGGTCCTCCCACTTTGATGGCCATACCAACACGTTTTCCCGATTCTCGAATAGCTGATAGAGCCGGTCCTTCGAGACAATCCGGTAAATTTAGTTGTTCCTCTTCCCTTTGCCTAAATTGAGCGCTGTGTATTCGTTCATTTCTGCCGTCATGTGCCTGTCCTCGCTATTCCTGCGCGCTTTGCATCTGACTTGAACTTAACGCCCGACGCACGGAGGCGACATCGAGCCCGGCAGCAATATGCGACCGCAGCTTCATTGCCGAGATTTGCTTTTGCGCATGGGCGATCCTACCCGAACTAGGCAAATTCCATGTGGAATCGAGGATAGAACCTCCCGCCCGCGTTGGTGTTCTCATGGGCGCAATCGCCAAGTAACACTTTCAAACGACCGACGTATCGAGTTTCTCAAAAAGTGTACTTTCTGACACCCCCACTTGAAGCGTCTCTTTTTGTGTCTCATATATGGGTTCTCAATAACTCTATATGATTTGGAGACATGAATGACTGTAGTTGGATATGCGCGCGTCAGCTCGACAGGGCAGAACCTCGATTCCCAGCTGGAGAAGCTGAAGGACTGCGAGAAGATCTTCGAGGAGAAAAAGTCGGGCGTCGATACGGCACGACCACAGCTCAAGCAGTGCCTTGAGTATTTGAGGGAGGGCGACACATTGGTCGTGACTAAGATCGACCGCTTGGCACGATCAACAAGCGATCTCTATCGCATCGTCGAAAAGCTTCAAGACAAGGGTGTCCAATTCAAAGTCCTTGATGATCCAATGATCGTAAGCGTCCGGCGTCCCCGCTCTTGCGGCGCCTGCAATGATGCTGATGCTTTGCTGTGTGATGGCGGGCGATGGTGTCCACTGTCGTTAGTGGACACTATTCCGGGACAATCGATGGCAAGGAAGTGGCGGAAGCGGCGACATTGGTCGGATGATGAGAAGCGGGATATCGTCGCCCAGACGCGGGTTCCCGGTGTGTCGGTTTCTCGCGTTGCCCGCCGCTATGATGTAAACGCCAATCTTGTTTTCAAATGGCTGCGCGATCCTCGGTTTGCCGTGGTCGAAGATGATACGCGGGAGGCTACGTTCCTGCCGGTTGAGATCGTGGCTGAACAGTCTGCGCTGCCTGTCGAGTCACCAGTTGCGGATGGTCGGATTGAGATCACGCTGACCAACGGACACCGATTTAGCATCACGGGTGCATTTGATCCTGAAGCAGTCTCTCGCCTGGTGCGAGGCCTGAGTGAATGATCCCGGTTCCAGCCTCGACAAGGATTTGGTTGGCTGGAGGCGCGACCGATATGCGCAAGGGCTTTGTCAGCCTTTCAGCTTTAGCAGAGACGGTTTTGCATCAGGATCCGTACTCGGGTCATCTGTTTGTGTTCCGTGGACGACGTGGCGATCTGATCAAAGTAATCTGGTGGGATGGCCAGGGTGCGTGCTTGTTCTCCAAGCGCCTGGAACGGGGCCGGTTTGTTTGGCCATCGGTGGCTGACGGCAAAGTCGTGATCACGCCAGCGCAACTCTCGATGCTTCTGGAAGGGATCGATTGGCGAGCACCTCAGCGGACGTGGCGTCCGTTGACGGCCGGGTGAACAAAAATCTATTTGGAACAAAGGTTTGTTGTGGTCGAGGGATTCCATAAAGAGTGTGAATCTGATAGACCATTTGCATGCTCAATGAGGCCAACCAACTACCTGATGATCCTGAGATTCTAAAAGATCTTATTGCCTCACTAACCTCTGAGTTGAAGTCCCGAGATCTGTTAATCGACAAGCTGAAGCACCAGCTTGCCGGATCGCGCCGCCATCAGTTCGGTTCACGTTCGGAAGCGATTGACCAGCTTGAGCTGACACTGAAAGACGAGGAGATTGCGCGCGCCTCTGACCCGTCATCCGATATCGCAGGCATTGAGGCGCCGAAAGTCCAACCGAAGCGAAAGCCATTGCCTGATCATCTGCCGCGTCATCAGACGGTATTGTCAGCCGGTGAAGCCTGCGCATCATGTGGCGGCAAACTCAGGCAACTTGGTGAAGATGTGACTGAGGAGCTGGACTTCGTACCGGGGCGCTTCGTTGTGAACCGCATCGTGCGCCCGCGCATGGCTTGTTCATGCTGCGAGAAGATCACGCAGGCCGTGTTGCCATCGAGGCCTATTGAACGTGGCCGTCCGGGACCGGGTCTGCTGGCACATGTGCTTGTGAACAAGTACGCCGATCATCTCCCGCTCTATCGTCAGAGCCAGATCTTTGGTCGTGAAGGGATCGATCTGGATCGCTCGACCCTTGCCGATTGGGTTGGTCGCTCGACAGCCTTGCTGGAACCGCTGGCAGACGCCATCGGCCGGCATGTTCTGAGCGGAACGGCGATCTTTGCCGATGACACGCCGGTGAAGATGCAGGCTCCCGGCACAGGCAGGACCAAGACAACCCGGCTGTGGACTTACGCCAGAGATGAGCGCCCCTGGGCGAGCAAAGCACCGCCGGCGGCATGGTATCAGTTCTCTACTGACCGTAAGGCCGAACGGCCAAGGGAGCATCTCAATAACTTCACCGGTTGGATGCATGCTGATGGCTATGCCGGGTTCGAAGACTTGTATCGTTCCGGCAATATCCGTGAAGTCGCCTGCATGGCACATATCCGGAGGAAGTTTGTCGATGTGCAGCAATCGCAAGGATCAGCCATTGCGGCAGAGGCAATCAGACGCATCGCCGAGCTTTATGCCATTGAGAAGAAGGTGCGTGGTGAACCTCCCGATGAACGCGTGCGGATCAGACAAGACGAGGCCAAGCCGGTTCTCGAGGATTTGGATACTTGGCTGGCAATCCAACTTCCCAAATTGTCCGGCAAGACGCCACTTGCCGGGGCGATCCGCTATGCCATCACGCGGATCAAGCGGCTTCGATCATATCTCGAAAACGGCATCCTTGAAATCGACAACAATACCGCTGAACGCGCCATGCGCGGCATCGCCGTCGGCAGAAAAAATTGGTTATTTGCCGGTTCGCAGCGCGGCGGCAAATCCGCGGCAATCGCCTATACTTTGATCGAAACTGCCAAGCTGAATGGCGTCGATCCGCAAGCCTGGCTTACCGATACGCTGGGCCGCATCGCTGATCACAAGATGACTCGTCTTGAACAGCTCATGCCGTGGCGTTACGCTCAGACCTGAGCGTAACTGCTGGTCGCCGTTCCCAACAGAGCGTGTTCACCGGACGCTCACCAATGATCAGCACCACGAGCCGATCTGGAAAACTCGTCATGGGTATTTTGGCTTTGATTGCGGAATTCGAGAATGACATCCGAAGGGAGCGCCAAATGGATGGCATCGCGAGGGCCCGCGAACGAGGAGTGAAGCTTGGCAGAAAACCTATCCTAACGGACGAGAAAGTAGCCGAAATCCGCGAGCGCCGGGAAGCTGGAGAGACTGTACCGGCGATCATGCGTGAGACTGGCCTATCCAAAGCCTCCATCTACAGAGCTTTGGCCGCCAGCTAAACATCAAGGAAAAAGTCCCCCGACGCGGGTATTGCGAATTCTATTTTGATTCCCAAACTTTGTTCAAACACGGTTGGGCAATTCGAACTATCTTCTCCCGATATGACGGCGGCGGCTTGAACCCGTTTTTCAACATAAAATCGATTTCGGCAGCTGTGATACTTGCGGATGAGTTTTCTGCCACGCAACTACAATATCTTTCTATCTGAGAATCCGTGATGCCCAGCGCCGGCACCTGCTTCGCTTCTCTTGCCTGATTCTTCTTGCAATTCTTGACAAGGCTTTTGATGTAAGCCGCCCTAAATGTTGGATCGTTTGGGCTCATGGCAAACGGCGGATTTCCAGACACACTTGGTCTCGCAAGTGAAAGGCGCTCTTCTCCCAACGAATGGGTCGATTGTTGGAGCTGCATGACACCGGGCGCATCAACTGCGAACCAGCCAGCAACCGCATACATCAGAACCCAGGAGACGATGACAACCCGTCCTGATCTCGTTAGCGGAACATCGGGCTCAATGAAATTTCCGGTTCGGATCCAGACATAGGGCAATCGTAAAAAGGTAGCGAACACGGCCATTCCAAAGCCCATTGCAGGCATTGCAATGAAGCTCCCGAGGAATGTGCCCCACTGTTCTAGTGGCGCAGTTGGTCCTGGAACGGGTGCGCCATGTGCAATCGATATGAATAGGCCAGCAAATATACCTACGCAGAAGCGCGCGCCGTCGCTGCGAATGAACACTAGTGGTAGGGAAAGAGCCCCATAGATGATCAGGAGCTTAGTGTTTGGATCCATGCCCTCACCTCACCAATTGGAGTTCCTACGAATCGCCAACAAATTCTTGCAGTCACGTTCCTCTCTAAACCGCGTGAGTTCGAAATAGGGTTGTTGCCAAAAATGCACCCTGTTTGACTTCTTATTGCGAATTGCCCTCAGGGGAAAGAAAAATGTGACTCATAGTCCGTAGACGATCAGTCTACAAAAGGTCGCCATACCCATGTGGGAAAATATAGAAAAATTCTGGCGAGGAATGTCCGAGAGCGACGAATCAAGTTGGATCTCTCGCAGGAAGAACTTGGCTTCCGCACAGGGCTGGATCGGACTTATATCTCGGGAATCGAGCGCGGCGTTCGCAATCCGTCTCTGGACGTAATGTGCAAAATTGCCGAAGGGCTTGAAACAACGCCCTCTCAGCTGCTAGCGGTCAGTTAGTCACCAAAACGCTGAAACTAGCGCCAGCCTTGCGTCTCATCTCAGCGTAAATCCTTCGACAACCAAATTGGAAGTGCATGAAATGCTACTGCACTCGGATTGAACTTCCAGTGGGCCTAACGCGCGCCCACTTGGCGGTGGAATCATCTGGATCAAAAGGCCAGATACCCTCAATGAGTTTTCGACAGCGTCGGTCACAACCGGATAATCCGGCAATTTCGCCAGATTCGCTGGTTACAATCTCTTGGCAGCAAAAGGTGCCAATTTTATCCGGTTAGCCTTCAGCAGCGGCCATCATCTTTCGAGGCCGATCGGGTCTCAGAAGTGCCGATTTTGTTGATTTAGTCGGTTGCGCTTATGAGCGAACAGTGATTCCGTTTTCTGTGTGATTTAGCATGGAGGGCGGATCGATGATGGGCAGGCAGGCGGCTCCAGAGCGTCTTTTTTACGACTTCTGCCTGGACGAGCATGTGCCGGAGAAGCACTTGCTTCGGCAGATCGATCGCTTCCTCGATTTCAATGACATCCGAGCCAAGATGGCTCCGTTCTATTGCTCGATCGGACGTCCTTCGATTGATCCGGAACTGATGATCAGAATGTTGATCGTCGGTTATTGCTTCGCCATTCGCTCTGAGCGGCGGTTGTGTGAAGAGGTTCACTTGAACCTTGCGTACCGTTGGTTCTGCCGATTGGGCCTGGACGGCGATGTTCCCGATCACTCCACCTTCTCGCGCAATCGTCATGGTCGGTTCCGAGAGAGCGACATCCTGCGCCATCTGTTTGAAGATGTTGTGCGTCGCTGCATTGATGAGGACCTGGTGGGTGGTGAGGGTTTTGCCGTCGATGCGAGCCTGATCCAGGCTGACGCCAACAAGCAGCGGTCGCTCCCTGGTAAAGAATGGAACGTCGCGGATCTGCCGGTAGAGCCAAGGCAAGCGGTTCGAGAATATCTCGAGACCCTGGACGATACAGCCTTCGGAGCTGCAAGTCGGGTAACGCCGAAGTTCGTCTCACCTTCCGACCCGGCAGCGCAATGGACAGGTGCCTTGCGTGGTCCCGCCTTCTTCGCATACGCAACGAACTATCTGATCGATACTGACAACGCCATCATCGTGGATGTGGAGGCGACACGCGCCATTCGCCAGGCCGAGGTGGGTGCTGCGCGCACGATGATCGAGCGGGTGATGGATCGCTTCGATCTTTACCCGGAAAGCCTCGCCGGCGACACGGCCTATGGTACAGCCGACATGCTGGGCTGGCTCGTCTACGAACATGGGATTGAGCCGCACATTCCCGTCTTTGACAAATCCAGGCGAACGGACGGAACGTTCTCGCGCAGCGACTTTGTCTATGACGCTGAGAGTGACACCTATACCTGCCCGGCAGGCAAGACGCTCGGGACGACCGGCAGGCTGGTCAATGATGGAGCCACACTCCTCTACCGGGCGCGCGGGGGAGACTGCGGAGCTTGTCCCCGAAAGCCGGAATGTTCCCCTAAAGAGCCGGCCCGAAAAATCCCGCGTTCCATGTATGAGGGTGCCCGAGACATGGCACGCGACATCGCAGAAACAGAAGCCTATGAGACGTCACGCAAGAACCGAAAGAAAGTTGAGATGCTGTTTGCTCATCTCAAGCGGATATTGAAGTTGGGACGCTTACGGTTGCGCGGACCAAATGGAGCCAGAGACGAGTTCTTGCTCGCAGCCACCGCCCAGAACCTCAGGAAGCTCGCAAAGCTCAGACCGGAACCACCTCCCGCTGTGCAGCCAGCGTGAAGCAGAAGCCAGCGAGACACCCGCATAGCCCGCCTCACATGGGCATGACGCCCAAGGCGGGTTCACAAAACGTCCGCTACTAACAGCTGCAGACGTCCAAAAACCGAACTCACCCGACTAAATCAACAAAATCTGCCAGGAGCGGTCGTCACTGCTAATTTGGGCTGGTGGGCTCATCAAAGCCTCGTTCGCTGCTCAGAGGACCATATTCGGCGGGGCTTTTCGCATTGCTTGGAAATTGCATCAGCCGCTCTTGCCGGCCTTCGGCGCAAGCTGCAGATGCGCCGGTTCGGCGCCGCGGAATTTGTTCGCCCAGGACGAGGTTCCCCTGGTTGCCTCGACAGCGGGAATCAATTGCGTTTCGAGCTCCGACAATCGGCCCCGTGCCTTGGCTATGCGATATTTCGCATTGTGGATGCACTCTCTGTCCTTGAATTCGCAGACATTGTCATCCGTGCCGGAGCAAGGGCCGTTTGCGAGACCTTTCGGGCAGGTCTCGGGACAGATATACGACAGTTGCGGAATCCGGCATGTTCCGCACATCTCGCATCCAAGCAAGGGTTTCTTGACCGCATGCTCGACGGCGCGCAGCACCGGCCCGTCCAAAGCTTGGCAGATCGGGCCGACAAGCTTGGAACCGGGCGAGTCGTCGTGAAAAATCGCGCGGTCGATGGCATCGAGCCAGCGCGCCTTTTTCAATGCCGCCGTGTCCGTCGTCGCACCCGCGAGTATCGGCGGACCGTCCAAACTGTTGGCCCCCGGCGCTTCATCGCCATAGAGATATAGCGCGTCGGCCGGCGCGAAATCCGCTGCGCGGCCGTCGGACATTTTGTGCGCGTCTGACCAGGCCGCTTGCCAATCCTCAAACGACGCAAGCTCGCGCGCGACCATATCGGCGCTTTCGATAGCCTCGCAGATATCGTCATAGGTCTCGACGCCGCTGAGCTGAACGCCCGAGTAGCCCATATGCCGTACTCCGACGATTTGCAGCGCGAGACGTCGCATGGCCGCTGCCCGTCCCGACCTTGAATCCTTATATTCCGCCTCGATCAAGGCCATAAGGTCGTCGGACAAGAAAACGCCCGGCAATCGGCGGCGATTGATGCCGCGCGCCCAGCCGCGGGTCGGCAGGAGCAGATTCGCCACCACCGGAAAGCCGAACCCCCGTGCATCGCGGTACCAGATCAGCTCTTGGAACTTGCGCATGTCCCAGCCGCAATTGGTGATGAAATAATCGGCGCCGGCGAAATATTTCTTCGCCATTTTGAGATACTGGTTGAGAAGCTCCTCCTCGCGGTACTTGAATGGAGAAACTGCGGCAGCAACAAACGCATCGGGCGCGATCGTCTTGACATCGGCAATTCCCACGACCGAGTCATGATAGCGAATGCGGGCTTGACCGGGTTCGCGCGGCAGACCGTCGCCGGAGACGATCAGCATCGTTTCGAGCCCGCAGCCCACCGCACGCTCATATACAGCCCGTGCCTCACGCGGCTCGCGATTCTTGCCGGCGAGATGCAGGAGTGGCTGCTTGCCGCTCGCCTCGGCGCAAATCCGGCCGCACTCTACCGTATCCAGCGAATCGAGCGACTTGACCCGATCGCCGATATTCACGCCCCTGATGCGCGGATCCTGCCCGACTTTCTCGGCCTCGCGCGCGAGACCGTCGAGATTCTGCACGTCGCTCTCGCCATGCTCGTGCGGAACGTATTCCAGGGTATAGAGAAACTCGCCGCCGCATAAGGCGTCGCGAATCTGCGACGGATATCGGCCCAGGCTCATCTTATTTCACGATCTCGAGAAATTTCTCGTGCTCTTCAGATGTCATATGCGTGGTGAAGTCGGTACCCGGATAGGCTTCCGACCTGACCTGTTCCTTGTATTTCGTGAGACCCTCTTGAATGATCGGCCTGACGTCGACGAAACTGGCTTCGTTTTTGGGCCGGGGAAAGGCGCTGTAGCCGACGGCGTCGCCGCTAATCAGATACATGCCGTCGGGCGAAAAACCGGCTCCCACGCTCAGTAACGGCACCGGCAAGGTCTCCGCAAGATAGGTGGTGATCTCAACCGGCACATATTCCAGAATAAAGGCGAAGACTCCCGCATCGACAAAGGCTCGCGCCGCCTTGACGATTTCGGCCGCCTCGTCGGCCTTGCGGCCCTTGAAACCGAAACCGCTTTGCTCGGTCTTGCGCTGCGCCATCATGCCGATGTGACCCATTGCCGGTATGCCGGCCTCGACCACGGACTGGATGACAGGCGCGTTGGCCGCGTTGCCCTCGAACTTTACCGCATCCGCGCCACCCTCGGCGACCATACGGGCCGAGTTGCGGATCGCCTCCTCTGTAGAGGCGTGATAGCTCAGGAAGGGCATATGGCCGATGACCATGCCGTATTTCGCCACCCGCGCGACGGCCTGTGTGAGGATGAGCTGCTCGGCGTAGGTCACCCGTGTCGGATCGGGGTGTCCGAGGAGCGACATCGGCCCGGCATTGCCATTGATCAGCAGCTCGAAACCGATCTCGTCGGCAATCGCCGCCATGGGCGAGTCGTAGACGCCGATGCCGACGATCTTCTCGCCGGCCTGCTTCATGCTGTGCAGCTTCTTGATGGTGACTTTCGTTCGTTTTTTCTCGGTCATGGTCTTGTCCTTTGATTGGCTATTTCCTCGCGCGCAGCTTCGCCTTGGCCAATGATGCGTACACGTCATCGTCCAGGGTGGTCACATGCTCCGTGCCCGGAAAGCACTTCTCCACCACATCGTCGCGGAATGCGCCAAATGCCTCGATGGCCAGGTCGCCCAGCGCCGCGTAGCGCTTGACGAAACTCGGGCAGAATTTGTCGAACATGCCGAGCAGGTCCTGGCTGACAAGTCCTTGGCCGTCGCAATCCGGTCCGGCGCCAATTCCGATTGTGGGCACGTCGAGTTTTTCGGTAATCAAGCCCGCAACCCGGTCGGGAACGCACTCGATCAAGACGGCGAATGCACCGGCCTGGGCGAGCGTCAGCGCGTCCTCGACGATGCACTTCGCGTCCTCGGACGTGCGCGCCCTGCCGCGATAACTGCCTGTCCGGCCGGTGATCGTTTTTGTCAGACCGACATGGGCGAGGACCGCGACGCCTGCCTCGTGAAGGGAGCGGACGGTTGTTGCAAGCCCCGCGTCACCCTCGACTTCGACCGCCTGTGCGCCGCCTTCCTTGACAAGACGCGCGGCGTTGGCGACGGCCTCGCGCGGCCGGACATAGGACAGAAACGGCATCGTCGACACAGTCAATGACAAACCCGCGCCGGCGCGCACGGCACGCGTGTGATGGATCGTCTCGTCGAGCGTCACGCCAAGTGCGTCCTCCCGGCCGAGACCGACGCTGGCGAACGCATCGCTCACCATGATGATGTCGATGCCCGCCTGGTCCGCCCAGCGTGCCATGGGATAGTCGTAAGCCGTGACGAGCGTGATCGGCTCTCCGCCGCTTTTTCGCTTGCGGATTCTCTCTGTCGTCACCCGCTTGCGGACGCCGTTTTCAGTTGCATTGCTCATGGCTGCGAGCCTAGGACCCGCCACGCAGTATTGCTGTCAGGCACAGGTGAAACGAGATGTCAGTTGGGTGACAAGTTCCTTGACGGTCTAACGGACGAGCGAGAGCAGGGCGTTCAGATCGTTGACCACAATCCGCCGCATCGAGCACTGCAGGATGCTTTCGCTCTCGAGCTCATTCAGGGTCCGTGTCACCCACTGCCGCGACGCGCCGATCATGTAACCGAGATCCTGATGAGTGAGCTGCTCAATGGCGATGCCACCGGAAGGCTCCTCTCTGCCATGGAGTTGCGCGAGGTTTGCGAGTGTGAACGCCAGCCGTGACGTGACGGACTGTGTGCCAAGCTGGTCCGCCATTGTTGTCGCCCATCTTACCTTGAACGAAAGCGCAAGTATCAGGTTGCGGGCAATTCCGGGAGAGCTATGGATCAAGTCATCAAGTTCGCGCGCCCCGATCCGCCAAAGCACGGCATCATTGACAGCTTCGGCTGACAGCGCGCGCGTGCCTCCGCAGATATCCGGTGCGCCGATGATATCTCCATGGGACCATAAGCCGATGGTGATCTCCTTGCCGGTCGAAGTGGTGGTGAAAGTGCGCACCCACCCTTCGTCGACGACATAGATGCAGTTGATTTCATCGCCCTTCTGAAAAAACAGACTGCGTTTCTTCATTACCCGACGCTGAGCTCTATCCGTGAGCAATTCACGATCGAATTCGGACAAGCCTTCCAAGAAGTTGATCTGGCGAAGGGGCCGCTCGTCAGCAGACGTATCCGTCATGGCCCGAAACAGGCCATCGGCACGCAAAGGGCGATCTGAAGACTTTGACACGGACAGCCAGGACTCCTTTGTTGTCTCCAAGCAGTTCTGTGGCCGCAAGCCTACTCGGGTCTGCCGCAAAAGACTAGATTAACGCGCCCTAGAACCAATTCGATTGAGAGCGAAAAGTTGATCGATTTTAAGACGTTACATTGGGCTCTCAACGGCCGATCGCGCATTGGCCGCCGGAGACAGGTAGAGCTGCCGTCCAAGTTGATGAAAATGAGATCTGACTACGGCCACAATGTAACCCAATGCGCTGCGCCGAAGACTGCACCCGGCTTCCCTCACAAGTATGCGAAATATGTACAATAAGAGCACCGCGAATCCTGCCCGTGTCTCGTTAGTTCGGCTTCCGCAATGGGTCATAAGCAGCTAAACGGGCAGCGCCTTCATGATAACTGGTTACCCTATCATAGCGGACAAACACATCGATTCGTCCGGTCAGTCTCTGGAACCGGCCCAAGCTCCGATTCCTCACGTGGGCTCGGTACGAGATGCGCGCACCGGACCCCGATTACATCCTACCGGGTGAGCGGCACGGGAGCTGCCTCTTTAGGCGTCGAGTTCGCAGTCGCAGTGCTTCGAATGACCACGGGTCTGCGTCACATGCTGGCTGTGATAGCCTTTCAGCAACGAAAATTCGGTCGCCTGATACTCGTCCTGGTGATCTCCGGCCTCTTCTATTCACTGCTCGCTTGCGGCGCCTATCGGCTGCTCAGTTGGTACATATGGAGTCATCAAGGAGCAGAGGCACTACCATCAAGGACCACGTTCACCCGATTGGCGCGTAGTACTGATTGCAACGGCCCAGATAATGAATAAATCATCTAAATCGAGGTCGTTATGCTCTCGATGCTGTATAAAGAAAAGATTGCCTAAATGGAGGCCGTCATGCCCTCGATCCTGTATCTAGGTTTTTTGTCTATCATGATATTGCTCAGCGGCTGTTCAATTCAGCGATCGATGACCGCCAAACAAGCCAAGACTGATTTGATTGGTATGACGAAAGCTGAAATTCTGGGATGCGCTGGCGTACCAACCGCCACTACTAAAGATAGCAATATCGAAGTATTGTCATATGCTTACGCTGGCGATGGAAAAGTCTATTCGGGCTACGGCGGAGCGACGATAACCCAGCGGAAATGCGGCGTGAATCTCACTCTTCTAAAGGGCATTGTCAGCAGAGTTACATATTCCGGCAGAACGGGCGGACTACTGACCGAGGGCGAGCAGTGCGCTTTCATCATCCAAGAATGCGTCAAATAGGCCCTTGCCTACCGAAGTTGCTATAGTCCCATCGTTGACTAGCCAATCGCTTGAGGTCAATGAAATGAGACACAGCACTAAGAGAATATTGGCCGCTTTGGTAATGTCCGTTGGTTTGGTTGTTCCTGCATCAGCCGGGCCAATTGAAGATGGGGTGGCTGCATACAAGCGCGGCGACTATCCGACGTCATTGCGGCAGTTGCGCCCGCTGGCCGATAAGGGTGACGCCAAAGCCCAAACGTTACTCGGTTACCTATATCAGAACGGCCAAGGCGTCCCACAGGACGATGCGGAGGCGGCGAAGTGGTATCGTAAGGCAGCTGATCAAGAGTCGGCCATAGCCCAATACAATATTGCCCAAATGTACCGCGCAGGCCGAGGTGTCCAACAGGACTATTCAGAGGCAGCGAAGTGGTATCACAAGGCGGCTGTACAAGGGATCAGCGATGCCAGCGTAGCACTCGCTATGATGCATTACCTGGGCAAGGGTGGTCCGCGGGATTATATCGAAGCGATGAAGTGGCTTCGCACGCCTGCGGAACTTGGCCATGCGGCCGCTCAGTTGCAACTCGGAATTATGTTTGACGAAGGAGAAGGCGTACCGCAGGATTTGGCAGAAGCCACAAAATGGTATCGCAAAGCTTCCGATCAGGGAGAACCCATTGCTCAATTCAACCTCGGCTTGAAGTACAGCAAAGGTGAAGGTTTGCCGCAACACTTCGTACAAGCCCATAAGTGGGTGAACCTTGCCGCAAGCCGCTTTTCGGCTTCGCAAGCGACGCTGCGCGAGCGAGCGGTCAAGGTCCGAGACCTACTGGCGAGGCTCATGACGCCCGCCCAGATCGCGGAAGCGCAGCGGCTGGCACGGGAGTGGAAGCCCAATGCCGGCAAACCCTAAGCACCATCATCCCGTTGGTTTTGTCGCAACCCTGATAGTGCTAGCCCTACTCGCTTCCCCCGCCCTTGCAGAGCCAATAGAGCCGGAACGCGTAGTGGTTGTGGATAGCGATACAATCGATCTGGATGGAAAGCGCTTCAGGCTGGTAGGGTTCAATCCGCCGGAGCCTGACAGTCGTCATGCAAAGTGCGCAGCAGAAATACCGCTCGGGTTAGCGGCTACGATCCGGCTCCAGGAACTCGTCGATGCAGGCGCTCTATCGTTTGAGAAGGTCACTTGCTCATGCCGGCCGGGGAACCCATGGCACCAAGCATTGCAACCGAAAACGAGGCTGCGGGCGTCTCTTCCATCATGGCATAGACGTGAAAGACTGGCTTACCTGGGCGAATTTAGCCGTGCTGTTTAAGTGTGGAAAGACACGGTGTCCTAAGATGCCGCGACCATCGTGTGGATCGACAATTGTGAGTATTGCCACACCTATGCGTCACCGAAATACCACAACATATATAATTCCTTCTGTATTCAGACGTTTTTCGCTATCTGCCTCAATTCGACATCAATGACCCTTCAGCTTCTACCTAGCTCATGCGTAGGAGTTGAGTAGTGTCGAGTATCCTCAGGTTGCCCGTTAGCCTTTTTGCATTGGCAATCGCACTCTTACTCGACGCTAATCAGGCGAGTGCCGTCTGCACGCCAGCGGCTGCAAATGGGGTATTTGTTGAGTGCTCTGGCGCAACCGTAGATCAGAATGCCCCCAATGGTTACGGCACGGGCGCAGAGACCAATATCACTGTGAACGTTCTTGGCGGTGCTTCGGTCACAGGCGCCGTTAGAGGGATTTCCGCGTCATCTATTTCTGCTCTATTCAACTATGGCACAATCGGGATTGGCGCGACATCAAGTGGCGTTTTTGCAAACACAATCGCCAATCTGACGAATATCGGCACCATCGAGGGGGGTGTTGAAGCTGTATTAGCAATTGAGCTCACTAATCTGATCAACCACGGTACTATTAGAGGTAGGCGAGACGGGATCACTGTGGGCGGCACGCTCTCCAGATTGGTCAACTATGGAACAATCATTGGAGACGGCAGGCACGGCGTCTTCGCCGTTGGCCTCCTGAGCCTGACCAATGCAGGCGTGATCATTGGGCCGACCTCAGCGCAGCGTTCTGCGATTATCGAATGGGGTGCAGCCAATACAACGCTGACACTCCTGCCAGGCTCGAACATTCAGGGACTCATAGACCTGGGTGGCGGTGTGAACACACTCAATGTGGGCAACGGACTTTCAATTGCGAACACATTTGTATTTGGCCCTCGGCTTGGTGGTAACCCAAGCGCTAATGCACCTGTCATTGGCACCACCTATGGTGCGCCATTTGCTGTTAACGGAAATCAGATCGCGGTTGTCGATCCGACGCTTGAGGCCTTCCAGGACGAAGTTCTGATCGACTTGACCAATGGCATATTCGAAGGCGTCTCTGCGCGGCTTGACGGACTTTCGGGCGGCACGATCGTCGGCGTGACTCGACAGCCTCTCGGGGCGGAAGGCATCTACAAGGGCACGCATATGCCTGCCAGCGCCGATCGCCATGCCTGGGCTCACGCCTTTGGCGCCACTCGCAGTCAAGATGCCACAGCACCAACTGTTGACGCTGATCATCAACTCGGCGGCATGATGTCCGGCATTGATGCGCAAGTCTCTGCCGGATTGCGCGCCGGGTTCTTTCTTGGCGGTTCTTGGAGCGATGCCGACACAGCTTTCAACAGCCAGGAAGAAGAGATCGAGACCTTCTTTGGTGGCGTTTATGGCCAAAGGAATTTCGGTCGTTTGGCGCTCGATGCGACGATAACCGTTGGTCACTCACAGCATGAGAGAGAGCGACAGGTCGCCAACAACTTGGTTGCAGGTGGCATCCAGACAGCAACAGGCGATTTCGACGGTACGTTCATAGCGGCAGCGCTTGATCTTGAGACCGATGTTCCAGTGGGTACGCACCGCGTTACACCCAGCGTGCACTTCCGATACGCAGGCCAATTCCTCGACAGCTTTGTGGAGACTGGAGCCACCGGCAACTTGGCGCTCTCCGCTCGTGAGGTGCACGTACTTCAGGGTCGTGGTCAACTGGCTCTGCCATTGGAGCGAATGACGGATAGAGGTGGCCTCTTGAGAGCCGAGCTTAAAGTCGGCGTCGAAGGCCGCACCAACGTGGGTGACGACGCATTTAGCGCGGTGTTGCTCGGTCAGAATATCGTATTCGCGCCCGGTGGCGAAGATACCGTCGTAAGCATTTACGGCGGCGCGGGCATCGCTTTCACATTGCCGCAAGGTCGCACCAAGCTCACCGCAAATGTCGAGGGTGGGTTGGAGGAGGATGGCTCTTCTTATGCCAATGGCAGAGCAGGGGCCAAGATTGTCTTCTGATCGAGTGCCAGAGCAAATTTGACGACGCAGTTTCCTAAGATGCCTAGGCCTTGGTGCTAAAGATTGAGGCTAAGCTCTCAAATAACCATTCAATCAATCCAGCTGAGCACAGTCGAACCCATCTTGATCAATTTTTATCGCGAATTTGCACTGCGGAGCGGGCCCTGCCACGTATCTGATAAACTGGTAACCAGCCGCTAATGCCTGTGCGCGGCAACCGGCAGTGTAGACCTGCTTTTTGTAAGCATCGTTGTCGCTAGGAATGTATGGGCAATGGGAACGCTCGCACGTTTGCGTCACAGTGCAAACCGTGGCGGCATTCACCGGAATAGTCGAAGCGGCGACAATCACAGAAGCGGCATAAAATTGTTGAACAAAGCGCATCTTAACACCCTCCCACGCTACTATTCTTTGTGGAAGATTGCAGTATCGGTCCAGCGAATGCAATAGAGATTTGGAAGACGCAGTATTCTGCCTCAATGAGCATCCACCCCATCCCCCTTATCGAACTTCCAGCCCGCTAGTTTGAGCTGCTTAACGACCTTCTGGCCTATCCGCTGACAGTCTTCAATCTTACCGACTTTTGCCTTCTTCAGCCCAAGGGCGATATCAAAGGCCAACAGGTCTTCATCTGTCTTTAATGTGGAAAGAGGTACTGGATTCGTCATGGGTAGCTCCCTTTGCTACCCCCGTGCGCGATTGCTTTATATCACAATTCGGCGCTGAGAGCTCTCGGAACAAGCGGTTGATACCGCGCCTACCCGAGGCGTGGAGTACTCCAGTTTAGCTATCGCACTTTGTTTTCGGTCGCCATTCGCTCGATATCAGCGACAAGCCCGGACACATCGTCACCACGAAGCAATGCGGTGAGGTCTAGCGCCTCACTTCGCACTGAAGCAGGGGCAAGCATTGGCTCTCTTCTTTCAACAGCGATAGACATCGCAGCACGTTCAGCAGCGAGTGCATGAAGCTTACGGAAGTTGGTCTTACCGTTCTCGATATCTTGGTAGGATCGCCCCGCAAGACCCATAGCATCGCCCATCTCAGCTTGTGTGAGACCGAGGGATTTTCGCAGAGCTTTTAGGTCATTAATGGTCATTTCATGAACTTGGCATTGAACATTTCAAGGTGGAAAGGCCAGCGAATATTTAGAGCGACACGCTACTTCACCGAGCGATAGAGGGCGGCTCGGAATGCTCATTCGCGGAACCTGATTGTAACCACAAACGGTCGATGATCGGAAATAGTAGCATCATCGATCGCAACTACTCTCGCCTTTATCCGAGCTGAATTTTTGATCGAACGCGATAACAAAATGTGGTCGATTTGATTCCGCGTTCCAAGATAGGAATGCGTCCAACGCTGATCGAACTCGTTCGGCTCGAAAAAACCTATGTGTCCGGTCTGTACGAGGTCGGGGCCGATGTCATCGAAGCCGCGAATACGCTTCAAGGTAGGTTGACCGCGTCCGTCGTTGAGATCGCCGGCAACGATGACGTGCTCACCCTTTTGTAGGATAGGGAGATAATGCCGACGAACGAGGGATGCTTGCGCAATGCGCTGGTTGTCAGCCTCTGAGTAGCCTCGCTCGCTTTTCAGGTGCAGGCCGTACAGATGAAACAGCCTTCCCTCGAATGCAAACTCGACTTTAATGCTCTTGCTGAGCCCAGTCTCGTCTTCTGAGTCAGCGTCATCGGTTTCGGCGAAAAAGCCCTCTCGACCAGGAACGTGCAGTACGGGATTGAACATTGCAGGCTTCGACAAAACAGCAACATGTTGCGATGTCGTTTTGTCTTTGCAGTTACATACATGGACGTGCGGATATTCCACACCAAGCGCTGCTATGGCCTGGTTCAGCTGATTGACGTCACGCTCATTGCCGACCTCCGTCAATACGACGACATCAGCGTTTATGCCTGCGAGGACTGGAGCGACTTGGTCGATCGCCTCGGCAAATCTCTGATCACGAAAAGCCGGTGTCCAAATCGCTCTTTGATCATCTGACCATTGACCAGTGCGAAACGGCAAGTCAAAGCGAACGTGGACTTTTGGGCGAGTGAGAAATTCGGTGTTGAACGTAGCGATCGTCAGCTCTGCCGACTGTGCCCATGTGGTCGACAGAAGCACTATTAGAAAAGCTAAAAAATGCATCTGGCCCACTCCAAAGTGCAGTTAGAATCCAGCTAACGCATCAACTACTATGCCGACGATGATGGAAATCGCATGCAATGCGAAAGCACGTTGCCTGATTCGATTATATAGAAATTGAACCACAGACTGCGAACGCGTTCCCAGAGAATTCCAGAATCGACCGTAAACAGATGATTTCATGAGCCGCAGATTCATCTGCAAGATCTAAGGGCGGAGCGACAAGGTGAAAGATCAAGATGCCCTTATGCGCACCGCTGCCTTCGATCGTGTCCGAAGGCTCAGTGAAATATGTGGCCACCTAACCGCCGCCGATCTGAAACCTGGCTTCATCTTCAATGGCGAGCGCTTCCCGCTCATCAATCCCCAACGCGGTATTTTCAAACCTAGGCAGATGCAATTTCTCCTGTCGATCAAGACCGTGTTCCCACGACCAGGCGCGAAGGTTTGGTATGATGACCAACGCGAAGTCCACCGACAGCTCTTTGAGAGCGACGAAACGGTGGACTATGCATTCATGGGAAAAAACCCAGATGCCGCCGACAACCGTTGGCTCCGTGAAGCATTCGAGAACCAGATCCCAATAATCTATTTTCTCGGTGTCGCCCCTGGTCGGTATCAAGCGATACTGCCGGCCTTCATTGGCGGATGGAACCGATCAGAGTTGAAAGCACAAGTGATCTTCGGAGATCCGCGGCAGTCAGAGCAGGCAGCACCTGAGAATGCCGTCGAGCGACGCTATGCGCTTCGTACGGTTCAACAGCGACTGCATCAGGCAACTTTCCGCGAAGCCGTCATCAGCGCCTATGGTGGCCGCTGTGCGTTCTCAGGCCTACCCGAGAAGCGGCTTCTAGATGCAGCTCACATCGTCTCTGACAACAACGAGCGCTTTGGCCAGCCAACCGTCATCAACGGCTTGACGCTTTCAAAGATCCATCATGCCGCATTCGATGCCCATTTGATCGGTATCGATCCGGACTATCGATTGCATGTTTCGGATCGCTTGCTCGATCAACAAGACGGCCCGATGCTGGAAGCTTTGAAGCAACTCGATGGCGGCAAAATCCATTTGCCAATCCGTGATAGAGATCATCCTGATCGCGACCGGCTTGCACAACGGTTCGAATTTTTCACGGCTGCGGCCTAAGCTGGCGTTGACCTCCGCTATGCCTGAACGACGTACCTACGAGAACGAAAAAGGGTTGTCGCGCCAATTGCAGACTAAGACGGCAAAAGGTACCTAAGCTGCCATGAATAGGCGTTACTGCTCACGAACGACTTCTAAGCGGATTTGCCCTAGTCGGTTCGACCAGATGCCACGTGGGCGAGCCCTCACGCATGCGCGAAAGGGTACCGCTACTATTGTCGAGCGTGCGGATGATTATGCCTTCACTTACGCACCATATATCCGAGCTGCCGTCTACCAAGTCGGCCACAACTACACCCAAGTAGCAAAATGGCTAACCCGCGAGCGCATCCCAGCTCAGCGAAATGGGGCTTGGGCTGCACAGTCGGTGAAGAACCTAGTGCAGAGATATGAGCGCCTTACGGGACTTCGTATCCTATCCGCATACAAGACATTTCCAACGCCAGCTCGCCGGAAGGATGCGTCAGCAGGAATTCAGATCGTGCCTTGGGAGGAAAGACGTCCCGGTGTTCTCGTCAGGATCAAAGGCTTCGGCTAAGCATGGGGCATTCCATGGCATTATTGACATATTCTTGATCGTGCTGAGGCATTCAAGCACCTGGACTGCGAACAATTCGCGAAGCTTTGCTCGCGGATCATCAAATCCATCTCGTGCGGCTGGCGATGGCATCAGAGGCAGAAATTCGAGAGCGACTCGATAAAATGACCAAATTTTGCGTACTGCCGCACATGAGATCAAAGCAGCCCCGCTTTCTGACCTGATTTGATGCACAGTATTAGAGCGGCTCTGATATCTCTCAGTTCCTCCTTTGTTAGCATGAGGTCGAAATCTGTACCTTTTGGGACGGCCCTCTTCTAGGGAGGGGCGATTTGCTCATCGTTTGTTCTACCTGACGAACCTCGCTGGATTTTTATCCAGATGTTTCGTCCTAATGATCTCATGAATTGGACGCGACAAAACTTACAAACAGGCGCATGCGAACTGCAATCGTCACCACTGTCACCGGTGGTCCGGATGAATCCTTAAGCACTGCTATTCAAAACTCTTTTGCATATGCGCTCCTACTGGTGACAGTGGTGACAACGTTGATCTAGCGTGCCTATTTGCGTCACCACATTTCTCAATGTCACTAGTTGCAACATTGACGGTCTCACTCCGCCGCACTGGGTTTATCTTCAGAACTGGTGACACAACGGTATCTCCACTCTTTTTTGTTGCGGGTGCCGGGGACGCGTTTCTGGAACCGTTCCCAGCCAAAACTCTTCAAACAACGAGCGACGCGAGTTTGGTCGGTTTGGCTCCATCGATCCATTTTTACGTCCAATGCATTGCAAAGTATTTCTGAAATCGACACATCTGAGCGGTGTTCCACGAATGCTAATATGGATCCCTCCCATGGGTCTCCAATATAGCGTCGCGACTGCTGCTCAGCAGCTAGGAGCGTTGCTTCCGCTTCGAGCCACCAGCGCTCTCCGGCCTGATAGCGCACGACAGCCTCAGCCCACACCTGGTCCCGGTCCCGAGCGATGCCGTCCAGATCTATACGCTCTGCCTTGATCGGCCAAAAACGACGTCCGCCCGTCTCATCCTTAAGGTATGAATCGGAGTTGGTAGTTCCGGCGAAAACGCACTGCCTAGGTGCCTCGATCACACGGCGCCCGTAAGGCGGTCGGAACCGATCGGTCCGACGAGAAATGAATGCTTTGACCCGGGAGACCACTGGCCTGCTCATGCTATCAAGCTCGGCGATCTCGATCCCCCATGCTCCCCTTGTTTGCATTGCTGCGTCTTTCGACCCTAGGTCTGCCAACTCGTCGGTGAACCATGATCCAAATAGAATGCGTAGCGCCGTGGATTTGCCGATGCCCTGTGATCCTTCGAAGATTGGAATATGATCTGCTTGGCAACCGGGTTGCATGATCCGCGCCACTGCCGAAATCAGAAACCGAGTACAAACCTCCTGGAGATAGAGATCGTCACCGGCGCCCAGGTACCGTTCGCCAAACAGTGCAACGCGTGGCTTCCCATCCCAAGTGAGACTGTTGAGGTAATTGCGGACAGGGTGAAACGGTTTGTCCTGTGAAACTGCCTCTACAGCTTGTTGTGATATCTCTGCACTAACCTGAATCGTGTGGTGTTGAAGCCAGTCCGCCAACAGCAGGTCGTCACGTGGGTTCCATGGGCGAGGCTCCCATACGCTGGTACGCGGTTCCCATGGCGGGTGCATCATCGCCATCGTCGTCAGAGAAAAGGAGTCGAATGCCAAAATTCCTGCCCAGTCGGGAGCATGCCTAAGCGCTATCATTGCGTTTGCCAAACATCGCCTAGGGCTACTGTTATTTGTACGTAGCAGGCGCGTTTGCCATTCACGCTGTCGGTCGCGCTCTAACACTTGCTCATCGAGTGTTGAGTTGTCCGAGTTCTCCTCATTCATTCTTGGTGATCCTTAAGCAGCGCCAGAAATGAAGACACTTCCCGTTCGTTTGCAAGTTCCAAGGCTTGCTCATTTGTGATGAGGTTGTGTTTCAGAGCGACGCCAACAACCTTAAGCTCAAGTACATCAAGCTGAGCCCGTGCCACGGCGCTTCGTAGGTCGGCAAGAAGCGCTTCACGCAGTGCAGTGTCTGCCATGACAAGCCCTCAGCTGACGACGCACATCACCGTTATCCTCAGTCTGGTTGACCTCTATGATCATGACGGATGAGCGCAGAATGTACCGAGCATGCGAGCCCGCGAACTGCCCTTCATGCGCTTCGCGCGTTGTCTCTACTTCGATTCCGAATTTGTGTCGCAAATTGTAGATGTAGGCGGACCAGCGTGGCCCGGGGTTCTCGACACTCGTACAACCTGTCTCGCCGGCCTGGATCAGCTGAAACAGCGCCCAGCCGTCGCGACCGTTGATTTCCTTCTCTCGTGCAAAACCGCCTTCGCTGATGAGAACGCGGATACGGAATCGATTGTCTCGGTTGGTTGGCATCTACTTGCTCCCCTCGAATACAGAGGGGCACGGAAGGGCGCGCAGCGCTATTGCTGACGCTGATCTTCTCGTTAAATACCAGCAGACATAACCCCGGTTGTGAATATTTCCCGTGCCAGCACTCCCGGCCAAAAGCCGCGCGCCCTTCGTGTGACGATTGTCTTCAGGCACCAAAAATGGTAAGTTTTTCATGATGAAGTTATCCTTTCGCGCCGTTCCGGTTTGCCGACCGGGCGGCGCTTTCCATTTGCGCCTATGCGCTGTTGTTCGGCCTGCCAACAATTGGTCGGCGGACTGTTCTTGGCCGTACCATCCGCAGTTGAAGACCATCAAGTTTCTTCGCTAGTCGATGTCGGCTTGTGAGATATCAACCAATCTTCGATTCGGTCTTCCGGCCATCCAACTCGCCTAGGTCCGAATTTAACGGGTGTTGGAAATAGCCCTTGAGCGATCCAGAGATACAAAGTGCTTCGCGCGATGGGAACTCGTTCAAGAACTTGTCGAACAGATAGAAGACGAGTGACATTGCCGACGCTGCCCTTGGCCGTAGGAGGGTCTGGAGTCGATAGAACCTCGAACTTCTCTCTTGCAGCTTTCGGGCGGGTGTCAGGTGGAGTGACTTTCTCTGTGGGGAATTGCGACTGCTTTGTTTCGCCTGGAAAAACTCCTGAAGGTTCGGTCGGAGGCCGGTTTTGGAAATTGCCTTGAGCCGCTTCGGCGGCAAACGAACTGATTTCACTCGCCTGTGGTGATGGGTCGAGTTTGCCGACCTCAGAATTTTTTTTACCGAAATTCTCTTCCATACTGCTCCTCCAGCGGGCAAAACCAATGACGATTTGGCCGCCACCGGCTTGTGGAGGGCATCAACACCTCCACGTTGTTAGACGCGGGCGGCCACTACCGTTCCGCGATGGACAAAGTTTTTCACTATCAGGGATGGGGAAACTAGGGGGGAGAGTCTGCAAAAAGTTCAGCGATGAAAAATTAGCGACTGAACTACGTCCTCGAAAGCGGCTAGGAGTTCCTTCGGTTCAGCCTTTGCTGCTTTCAGTGCCCGTTGGTATTCGTCGGCAAACGGGCATGCCTGCCTATGTGTGGATTCGTACCAAGAACGAACCCCGCTGCCTTTAATGGGATCGTCTTTGCCCGGCTTCGTAAACCCGGCTCTATCGAGCGCTTCGGCTACGGCGTCGTATGCTTTGTTTTTATTCTCGCCGCTCTGGATAAGCCGATGAACAGTAGAGGCCGCGTAGGCATGTATGGTGAGTCGAATACGATCACTTCGGCTATCTGTGACCTTTTCGGAGTTTTCGATTTTCTGATCCGGCGGAGATACGGACCTACCAAATCTTTCCTCTAACACATTGATGAGATCAGCTAGTACTATCCGAAGAGGGGTGGGCACGCCTCCAAACCGACTTACACCAAACTTGTCAAACCACTCCTCCTGCGTCTTGAGTGCTGTTATCGCGTGTTCAAGCACGTCTCGTTGGGTCCGATTGTTTGCTGCAAGGTAGGATTTCTCGATCTTTTTGTGGTCAGTGATCAAGCGAACCGCTGGGCCGGCAATAGCCATCAACGTGTCGTAAGATTTTTTCGATATTTCGATTGTCTCGCCGTCTTGAGATTGGTGTGGGCCGGCCCGGCGCCTCTCTTTGAGCAAAATTAGGCCAAGCATTTTCCATGCGCCCTCGCATTCGGGATCGATGCCTAATTCATCCATCTCTTTTCCGGCTTCGGCGAGGAGGCTGGGGTCCTGATTCTCAGGGAGCGTCGGCATTGTCGGCCTCTCTAATTGAGGCTCCAGGAATGGAACCTTGCTTGCCTTCTTTCCTGGGTGAGCGAACTTGAGCATTGAACAATGCGAAGCTTCGAGATCGGGCGCTTTAGAACCCCACGGGAACCCCAAATCACATTATTCTCTTGCATTAGATATTTAACTAATTGAAATCATTGGTGACCCCGGGAGGACTCGAACCTCCGACCCTCAGATTAGGAATCTGATGCTCTATCCTGCTGAGCTACGGGGCCTTGCAGGAGGCATCCTGAACAGATCTTCGGATATTGCAAGTGTGGCGGCATTTGAGCTGGATCAGTGCGCCCGCCCTCATCATTGGCGTTGATTGGCATTCCCGATAGTCACGCGGCTCGCGGGACTGAGTGAGCCACAAGGATTCCACCATGAGCGCCCATCCAATCAGTCGTTATCCCGTCCCGGAATTGACCGATGTGCCGGACGATATCCGCGCCAAGATCGAGGCCGTTCAGGAGAAGGCCGGGTTCGTTCCAAACATCTTTCTGGCACTCGCGGCGCGCCCGGAAGAGTTTCGCGCTTTCTTTGCCTATCATGATGCGCTGATGGACAAGGAGAGCGAAGGATTGTCCAAGGCCGAGCGGGAAATGATCGTCGTCGCGACGTCCAACGCCAATGGCTGCCAATACTGCGTCGTTGCTCATGGGGCCATCCTGCGCATCAGGGCCAAGAACCCGCTGATCGCAGATCAGGTTGCTGTCAATTACCGCAAGGCGGATCTGAGCGCGCGGCAGATGGGGATGCTCGATTTTGCAATGAAGGTTGCCGAGGACTCACGGTCTGTTTGCGACGCTGACTATGACGTTCTGAAAGGCCACGGATTCAGCTACGATGACATCTGGGATATCAGCGCCATCACGGCGTTCTTCGCTCTGAGCAATCGCATGGCGAATGCAATCTCGCTGCGTCCGAACGCCGAGTTCTATGCCATGGGGCGTTAGCCCGCGGCGAACTTGAGACCGATGACACCGGCTATGATCAGACACACGCTTGCGAGTTTGAGCGCCGTCAGTGGCTCGCCAAACAGTACAGCACCAAAGAGAACAGCCCCCAGGGCACCGGCACCGACCCAGATTGGGTAACCGATACTGATCGGCAATGTTCGCAGTGCCAGGGTGAGAAATCCGATTCCACCGACCGCGCCGACCAGCGTGGTGATGCTCGCCCATAGGTTCGTGAATCCGTCAGATGCCTTCATGGACATCGCGAAGACGATTTCGAAGACCACGGCGAGAGCAAGAAACAACCAGGCCATCACAGCCTCCCATTCTATCAAGGCGAATATGACCGCCCTTGTATTGTGAGCGGGCTCATGGCCAGGCGCTCGGGGAATATGCGATATCGCGTCTGCGTGTTCTCACAGAGGACACGCTCTGTTCCAGCCGCTCCAACCCGATTTTCATTGACCTGTGTCTCTGCTGCCACAAATCGGTCACCTTGCCCGGCAATTCTCCTGACCCAAGCGGGACGCAAGTCCCGTGGGACGAGGGAACACTCTATTTTTGCGTCAGTCACGTCCGGGGCCTGGGGGCTGTGGCGGAGGTTTGTGTGCGTAAGCTTTTGGCTTGCCTTTTGATCCTGTGTGCGGCGGGTGTAGCGGAAGCACGGGCTCCAAATTTTTCTTCATCGGATGCCGTCCTTCACTGGATGTATGACTATCGCAGTGCGCCGGCGCCCTTGCGGCTGCCGGAGGCGGTCCACGCCATGCGCCGCCATGGTCTCCTTGCTGATACCAAGAAGAATGGCTTTTTCGTCGGCTTCATCGCGGGCGTTCTGAGCCGTAATCCGAAATCGACGCCGAAGCTCGTCAAGCGGATGCTGCCGATGCCGGCCAAGGAACAGGCCGTGATTATTCGGGCCGTCGCCTATTCCGGCCTGACGAACTGGCGCGACATCCTCTCTCATTTTCGCAGGCAAATGCCTTATCGGGCGGCGCTCATCGACAAATACCTTGCGGGCGATGAGCCGACATTGATGTATGTGCCGATCGACCGGGGCCCTGAGATTATCTACGCCCTGTGGGGCTACTATTATGCGACCGGTCATTTTCAGCCCGTCGTGCGTGTCATATCGGCGCTCAAATGGGCACCGGCAGAAGCCAAGTCCGGTTTCTCCTTCCGACGCCTGTTTACCGGACCGGGCGAGCCGACCTACGATGAGTTGATCATCGGCGCGACCGCGAAGTGGACTCTCGCGGCCCATGCCGAACGTCACCGACACCTGCTGGATCTCTACAAAGCCGAAATCGCGGGCCGGGACGACGAAGCCGTGGTCGAGCCGTTGAAGGAGATTGTAACGGCATCGGAAAATTTCCGCTCCGAGGACATCCGTGAAGAGCAGCTTGTTACCGTCGACAAGGCCAAGGCGAAGAAGGCACGCGATGAGTTGCGCCCTTCGAGCAAGGTAACGCTCAGCTCGATTGCTATTGCGACCGGCTGCGTCGTTGCGACAGCGACGGGGCACCCGGAGATTGCTGTGCCTTGTGTGGTCTCAGGCGCGATTTTCTCCGGCGTGACGCGCTACTTCCAGTCGAAGAAGTGAGCATTGATGCTCACGGTTTCGTGATTGATGCGAGGTCTGCGTTCAGGACCCGTTCACTTTGGCGCACCTAGTGTCCCGGCCAGTAGATAGACTTATCTAGGGAGAACGTCGATGGCGTCGAAACTCTTGATTGCGGTGCTTGGTTTAGGTGTCGGCACCATGTCGGCGATTGGCGCGGCTGTCGTCATGGGAAGTCCGGCTATGACAGCGTTAAACCCATCTACGGCAAGCGAAAGTCAATCGGTCGACCGAATTCAACTTGCACAGGCAAGAGGATCATACGGCGAAGATCATCGCGGCAGCTATGCCGGTCCGCCGCCGAAATCCAAGCCGAAGCCGAAGAAGTCTTACAAGAAGACCAAGCGCAAGAAGAAGTCATGGGGCGATACGCCCGTCGTCTCCGCACCGACCGGCGACACGCCATAACGGTGTTGCATGATCACAATACGCCCCGGACTTGATCCGGGGCCCGGGGCAGCACGGCATGTCCGTTGTTTGAAGCCCTGGATCCCGGGTCAGGCCCGGGATGTCGATCTGATGGGATATTGATTTGCGGCCAGAGTCCCCCGACTTGGCGGGTACCCAGAGATCGCGTTCAGACGGCCGCTTCAACCGATCGGCGACACGCCATAACGGTGTTGCATAATCAAAATACGCCCCGGACCTGATCCGGGGCCCAGGGCAGCACAGCATGTCCGTTGTTTGAAGCCCTGGATCCCGGGTCAGGCCCGGGATGTCGATCTGATGGGATTTTGATTTGCGGCCAGAGTCCCCCAACTTGGCGGGTGCCCAGAGATCGCGTTCAGACGGCCGCTTCAACCGATCGGCGACACGCCATAACGGTGTTGCACAATCAAAATACGCCCCGGACCTGATCCGGGGCCTAGGGCAGCACGGTATGTCCGCTGTTTGTAGCCCTGGATCGCGGGGCAGGTCCGAGATGCGATCGGGCGGGATTTCAATTTTCAGCCCGAGTCTCCCGACTTGGCAAAGGCCAACAGATCAGCTTTCGAGCGTCGCTCCATATTCCGCCGCAATCTCCTCAAGCGCCAGGATTGTCGATCGCACATCTCTGTCGAATTCGATCCTTGGATTGATCAGGCACATGCGCAGAACGACCATGCCCTTCAGGACCGTGGTCACCAGCATGGCGTGACCGGACGCAACGATCTCTTTCGAGAGATGCTCGTTGAGCGCATCCACTTCTTCGCCCGACAGATTACTTTCGGCAGGTTTGTACCGGAACGCGAGGACACCGAGCGTTGCGGGCGACACGATTTCCCAGTCGGGCCGCTGGCGCAGAAACGTCTCTGTTTCTTTCGCCGTATCGCAGCCGATCTGCACGGCCTCTCTGAATGACGCAAGGCCGAACGTCTTTATCGACATATAGAATTTCAGCGCCCGAAAGCCGCGGGTGAGCTGCACGCCATGGTCATAGAGATTGACCTCTTCTGAACTCCCCTGGATGTCGCGCAGATATTCGGGCGCCTGCGCAAATGTGGCTTTCAGCCAGGCATGTTCTCGCACCAGAAGGCAGCCGATTTCGTAGGGCTGAAACATCCATTTGTGCGGATCGACGGTGATCGAATGTGCCCGCTCGATACCTTTGAGCGCCGAGCGGCCCTCATCGGTCAGGATCGCGGCGCCGCCATAGGCGGCATCCACATGCATCCACAGATCCTCGACCCGGCAGAAGGCTGCGATTTCTTCCAGCGGATCCACAGCGCCGGTGTTGGTCGTACCGGCGGTCGCCAAGACGCAGAACGGCTCTTTGCCCCCGGCGACATCCGCCTGGAAGAGGGTTTGCAGGGCATCCACATCCATACGGAACTTGGCGTCCGAGGGAACGATGCGGATCTGATCGGGCTGGAACCCGAGCAACTTGGCCGCGCGGATATTCGACGAATGCGCCTGATCGGACAGGTAGAGCGTTGCGCCGTCCAGTCTCTCGCGCAGCTTGATCCGCCTTGCCGCTGCAAGCCCTGTCAGGTTCGCAACAGAACCGCCACTCGTGTACAGCCCGCCGCCTTCTTTCTCGGGGAGTCCAAACAAGTTGAGCAACCAGTTGATCGTAACGAGCTCGACCTCGACCGCCGCCGGTGATGTCACCCATCCGCCGGCAAAGACGTTGAATCCCGATGCCAGGAAGTCGGCGAGAGCGCTGACATAGTTGTTCGGGCTCGGGACGAATGAGAAAAAGCGCGGATGGGTGAGGAGATCGCAGTTCGGGAAGACGTCTTTGGTGACCTCTGCCAGCACTTCCGAAGTTTCCATACCGTTCTCCGGAATGGGCTCCATCAGAAGTTGATCCATTTCCGAACGGCTTGCGGTGGCCACGGGAGAACGATCCGGAATCGTGTCGAAATGCTCTACAAGAAGATCAACGGCTCGATATCCGAGCGCGCGCATTTCATCTTTGGAGAGATCAAGGCTCGGGTTCAGTGTCTTGCCATCGGTCATTGAGGCGCGTCCTTTAGGTTTCCACGCAACATCGCAATCATGGAGCAGCAAGCGTCCTAGTCAGCCTCTCGGGGAGGCTGGTGACGGCCTTGACAGAAACGATGCGACTGCGCCAATTCCTACCATACGGCAGTCTCGGCGTGACGCGCCAACTCACAACGCGTAAAGGCATGCTAGATCTTCCTGCAGTGCCATATGCCAGATGCGAAGACGATCCACTTCCGAGGGAAATTCCATGTCGAATAACAGCTCGAAAGCGTGCCCAAACACCGTCGTCATCGGCCTTGGGTCAATGGGAGAGGGCATGGCGCTTTCTCTTCTGCGGAAGGGTTTCCCGGTTTGGGGATTTGACGTTTCGACTGAGCGAGAGGAGAAGTTTCGCGAGGCCGGCGGCCAGACAGGCTCGCGCGCAGACGCCGTCGCGAAGGCTGATGCCGTGGTCTGTGTCGTCGTCAATGCAGCACAGACTGAGGCAGTGCTGTTCGGCGACGATGGAATCGCATCTCGGTTGAAACCAGGCTCGGTTTTCCTGTCCTGTGCAACCGTGACGCCTGATTTTGCCAAGGCAACCAATGCAAGACTTGCAGAACGGGGTGTCAAATATCTGGACTCGCCGATCTCCGGCGGATCGGTGAAGGCTGCCGCCGGCCAGCTTTCGATCATGGCCTCCGGTTCTCCAAGCGCGTTCGACGCGGCAGCGCCTGTATTGGACGCCATGGCCGAGCGTGTCTTTCGTCTGGGTGATGACGTCGGTGTCGGGTCAGCCATGAAGATCGTTAATCAGTTGCTCGCCGGCGTGCACATCGCCGCGGCAGGGGAGGCGGTCACCTTTGCGCTGAGTCAGGGCATCGATCCGGCTACAACACTCGAGGTGATCTCCGAATGTGCCGGTTCATCCTGGATGTTCGAGAACCGCGTGCCGCATATTGTTGAGGGGGACTACACGCCGCACTCGGCCGTCGATATCTTCGTGAAGGATCTCGGTATTGTCACCGATGTCGCGCGAGGCTCGAAATTCTCGGCCCCATTGGCGGCGGCGGCTCTGCAGCAATTCGTTGCTGCGAGCGGTGCGGGCTTCGGGAGGGAGGATGACGCGGCTGTCGCTAAGATCTATGCCCGCAATGCCGGCCTGACGCTGCCCGGAGGAGACGAATGATCGCTCGCTAGCGTAGAAACATCGGCGTCCCGTCGAGGGTCGCGATTTTGGGGCGATAGCTCTCCACATCATACATGGCGTCCACATCGACGCGGCGCTCGCCCTTTGTGCTGATATCGGCAGGCTGGGTCGTGTAGCGCCCATCCTGCACGGCAACCATCAGACCGGTCTTGCCCTCTTCGATCAGGCGGACTGCGATGGTTCCGAAATTTTTCGGGACCATCAGATCCACCGCATCCGGGGCGCCTGCGCGCAGGAGGTAGCCCAGATTCTGCACCATGACATTGGTGCCAGTGCTCGCTTTGAGAGCCTCGCCTACCCGGTGACCGATGCCGCCGAGTTTTCGGTGGCCATAGGCATCTGCTGTTCCCGATTCCAGAATATCCTCTCCTATCGCAAGTGCGCCTTCGGAGACGACGACGATGGCATAGTTGGAAAGAGAAGCGGCCCGGTCTGCGCTCATCAGTTCGGCGAGGCGGTTCAGATCGAATGGGACCTCGGCAATCAACGTCCGGTCGACATCGGCGAGATAGCCCGCCATCAGCGATGTCAGGCCGCAATTACGGCCGAACATTTCCACCACCAGAAAACGTTCGTGACTGCCGACGGGCGTGCGCAGATTATTGATCATTTCGACCGAACGCGTGACGCATGTCGAGAACCCGATGCAGTAGTCGGTCCCGAAGACGTCATTGTCCATCGTCTTCGGAATGCACATCGTCCTGGCGCCTTCGGTGTGAATACGTGCCGCATAGGAGAGTGTGTCGTCTCCGCCGATTGCGATCAGCACGTCGATCTCGAGGGCGTCCAGAACGGACAGCACGTGATCGGTAATGTCGATCGTGCCGCCATCGGATGGCGCCGGGCGGTCACTCAGGAACGCTGGTAGATCGGCAGCCTTCATGCGCGAGGGGTTGGTGCGCGACGTATGCAGGATTGTACCACCGGTCCGGTCGATGCTGCGCACCACGTCCGGATTGAGCGTAATGCGGGCGCCGGCCGTTCCGTCGAGATCCTTCGGGTTCGAATTGACCGGTCCCGCCCATCCACGGCGAAATCCCGTCACCCTCCAGCCCCGTGCAAAGGCCTCATTTACGACCGCCTTGATGGCCGGATTAAGCCCGGGAACATCACCGCCACCCGTCAGAATCCCAAGATGCATGCAGCCTCTCCCAATAGAATCGAGTGGTTGATTTCAGATGGCGTCGCCTGCCGGTCAATCACAGTCGATCGGCGTACGAACGTCGGCAAGCGCCTCATGCAATGTTGCGTAGTCGATAAGTCCGGCGCTCAGGCGTGCCTTTTCATCTTCGTTGCAAAGAACGATCTCGCCCAGGACTTCAAGCCCGCCAATCAGTCCGGAGAATTTTGTGGATCGTGCGTGTGTCCGGTCGCGTGGGACGAAGTAGAGCGTCACGTTGTTGTGGCGCTTGTCTCGTGTGGCGATGATATTTGCCGCGAGCCTTGTCATTCGGGCATCGTTTCTTGCCGCCCAGTCGGTAATCCAGCGCGACATTTGCGCCTTCACATCCTCCGCAGAGCCGCGCCACACCAGGACGTCAAGCGGGTAGCCATTTACAATACCGGGCTCGTGGTCGTCATTCGCCGGAATGTCTTGAGCCGCAGCTTCAAGCGGAAACACCGGAGACTCGGCAGGTCGCTTGACGAACTGGTAATGCAGGTGGCCTGGGATGGACGCGCCGGCATCGACGCCGTTGTAGAAGCCCAAATGCCCCGGCATGCGGTCGACGAGCCGAATGAGATCGCCGATGATCGTTTGGGCGTCCAAGCCGTGCTCATCGCGAAAACGCCAGTCCTGCGTCCGATGGTCTGCAGATGCAATCACCACATGGGCCGGTAGCAGCGGGAATGGATTCATCAGCGCGAAATACGCCCGGTCATCCAATTGGATGCCATAGCCGAGTTGGGCGCCTTGCTGCTGCCACTGGATATTCTCACGGCACAGAAAACAGCCATCGTTCGGGACATGACTCGGAGGCTCCGCTCGTCCCGAGCCGGCAAAACGTAACGCCCGACGGGGATTGTATTGCACGCGCAGAAAACGTTCGGTGTTTTCCGGATCATGGAATGTGTGGCGCTCGACCTCATGAAGCTGGTCGGTGATAAAGCCGCTCTCGCGATGATGGACCTCAAGGGCCTGTAGTGCCGCGCCGAGCCCCGCGCCGGACTCCAGTTCCTGAAGCCGCAGGTTGAGATCGGACCATGCTTGTTCGAATTCAAGCTGCATGCGTCTGTTTCCACCGGTGCCGGCACATTTTGTCATGAACCGGAATCAAATATATCTTGTCCAGGCACTCTTGAGATTGTCCGGTCGGCTGTATGATGTAGCAGGGGACAGTTTCTAGCTTGCCCGAAAATATTACGCCTCTTCGTGTCTGCCAATCGGTTTCGTGGGCTGCCAGTGGACAAATTTTGATCATGGTATCCCCGGCCATTCACAAGGAAATGACGATATGCAAGGCGACTCGATCGTTGTCGAAGCGCATCACCGCAAGGCGGCTTCCGGGATTGGACCCTTTGTCATACCGCTGATCGAGGCGACATCGGGTCGCTATACGATCTCGATTGCCGGGCAATCGGGTAGCGGGAAATCCGAAACGGCGGTTGCGCTGAGCGATGCCTTGGCCCCGCACGGGATCGCGTGCGCCATCCTGCAGCAAGACGACTATTTCGTGTATCCGCCCAAGACGAATGACCGGACTCGGCGCAAGGACATCGGCTGGGTCGGCCCGCAGGAAGTCAAGCTCGCGCTCATGGATGAGCATTTAGAAGCATTTCTGAACGGTGCGGACGAGGTGGGTAAACCGCTTGTCGATTATGAAAGCGACACGGTCTCGGAAGAGACGATGAGCTTTGGCGATGCTCGGGTCCTGATCGCCGAGGGCACCTACACGACATTGCTCGAACAGTGCCGAACGCACGTATTCATAGATCGGACCTATCTGCAGACACGCGCCCATCGGGAGAAACGGATGCGCGACAAATCCGAGCTCGATCCCTTTATCGACCGGGTCCTTGAGATTGAGCATGGCATCATCTCTTCCCACAAGACGCGCGCGCAGATCATTGTCGATGCCGACTACAACGTGACCGAAGCGGACTAATCCAATCATGTATGTCGCCTTTTTTAATCCTCAAGGTAATTTTGATCCTCAGGATTCCTATCTGACCGAGCATCCGGATTTTGGCGGACAACTCGTCTATGTGAAGGAAGTCGCACTGGCAATGGCAGCGGCGGGACACAAAGTCGATATTGTCACGCGTCAGATTATCGATCCCGACTGGCCGGAGTTCGCCGAGCCTTTCAAGGACTACCCGGAGAGTCCGGGCAATCCTCGGATCGTCCGCCTGGCATGCGGCGGCCCGCTCTTTCTCGGAAAAGAACAGCTCTGGGATCATCTGCCGGAATTCATCGACAACACGGTCGCATTCTATGGAGCCGACCTTCCAGACGCTGCGACGGCGCATTATGGAGATGGTGGTTATTGCGCATCGCTGTTCGAGCAGGCAACAGGCGTGCCGTTTACATTCACGGGCCACTCACTCGGTGCGCAAAAGCTCGACAAGCTTGGCATGTCCGAGGCCAATGCTGCCGAGATGGAGGCGCGGTTCCACTTTTCCAGGCGCATTGCCGCCGAGCGGCTGGCAATGTCCCGTGCCTTTCGCATCGTAACCTCGACCGATCAGGAGCGCCGCCAGCAATACTCTCATCCGCTCTATGCGGGCGCGGTCGATGTCGACGACGATGGCAAGTTCTCTGTCATTCCACCGGGCGTCAATGTCGGAATTTTCACCACCGATGCCAATGATGAGGATACCGCGCTCGCTCCGGACGTTCTGGCGCAGGTTCGCGCCGCCCAGGATCCAATCGTCGTCGTTGCCAACAGGCTGGATGAGAAGAAGAACACCATTGGGATTGTCGAAGCTTTTGCACGGTCTCAGAAGCTCCGTGAGCGCGCGATATTAGGCCTTTGCGTCCGCGGCATGGACGATCCATTTGCCGCCTTGGCGGATCTCAACGAGGCCGACCGGAACGTACTTGCACCGATCCTGGATATGATCGTGCAGCATGACTTGAGAGACCGCGTGAGATTTCTGAACATTCCGTCCCAGCGGGCGCTTGCCGCAACCTATCGAGCCGTTGCTGCGGGTGGAGGAGTCTTTGCGTTGACAGCGTTCTACGAGCCGTTCGGTCTTGCCCCGATCGAGGCTGCCGCTTGCGGGCTGGCCTGCGTTGCAACGCGCAATGGCGGTCCGTCGGAAATCTTCGAGGACGGTTCAGGTATTCTCGTCGATCCATCCGATGCCGGCGACATCGCCCGCGGTCTGAATGAGGCATTGGACAGTCAATCCACGCTGGCGGTACGCGCACGCCAACGTGTGCTTTCGACATATACCTGGAACAAGACCGCGGAAGCCTATGCGGCAGCAATTGAGCAGGGGCTTCGCGTGGCGCGTCAACCGGCGTCTTCCGTGCCGGATCTTGATGGAGTCTCGTTGCTGAATGACTACCTGGCTCGTCGTTCCTAGCGAGATACGAGGAAATCCTATCCGTCGGCAGCAAATGTCGGGAGATAGCCTGAATCCTGACCAAGTTTCTCTCGGTTCACAACGACGACACCGCGCTCGGTGATATCGAAGCGATGCTTATCTTTGCGATAATCCTCGCCGATGACCGTACCGTCCGGGACAATACAGCCATTGTCCAGAATCACATTCTTCAGCCGGCAGCTTGCGCCGATTTCGCAGCCCGGCAGTGCCAATACGCCCTGCAAATCGCACCCATCGCCGACCTTCACATTGGAATAGAGAAGGCTGTGATCGAGATTTGACTGATTAATCACACAGCCGCCGCTGACCATGGCGTCCTCGACGCGGCAACGCTTGCCGGCACCAACAAAACGGGCGGCTGGCAGTTGCGGTTGATAGGTTCGGATCGGCCACTGCGGATCGTAGACATCAAGCGGTGGCTCGGGCGACAGGACTTCCAGATTGGCCTCATAATAGGCATCGATCGTACCGACATCGCGCCAGTAACTCTCACCGCCCGAGGCTGAGCGGCGAAATGGATAAGCGCGCAAGTGATCGCCATTGGCAAGTGCGTAAGGGATGATGTCTTTGCCGAAATCGTGCGACGATTCACTGTCAGCCGCGTCGCGGCGCAGTTGATCGCGCAAATATTCGTATGAAAAGACATAGATCCCCATGCTCGCAAGCGCGGTGTCGGGATCGCCCGGAATTGTCTTGGGGTTCGCCGGCTTTTCCGCGAAATCAATCAGGCGTTCGCTCTCATCAATCTCCATGACACCGAACTCGCTGGCATCGGACTTTGGAACCAGATTGCAGGCAATCGTGAAGTCCGCGCCGCTTTCCACATGCGCAGCAAGGGTCTCGCCATAGTCCATTGCGTAGATATGGTCACCCGCAAGAATAAGGACATGTTTGGGTCTGTAGCCGTCGATAATATCCAGGCTCTGGAAAACGGCGTCTGCCGTTCCTTGATACCAGGATTCATCGTCGAGCCATTGTTGCGCTGGAAGAATGTCGACGAATTCGCCCTGCTCTGCGTTAAGCCCGCTCCAGCCCCTCAGAAGATGCTGAATGAGCGAATGGGATTTGTACTGCGTCAGGACGCAGATACGCCGAATGCCCGAATTCAGGCAATTGGAGAGTGTGAAATCGATAATGCGGAATTTCCCGCCGAAGGGAACTGCCGGTTTCGTTCGCCAGTCAGTGAGAACGCCCAGCCGACTCCCACGGCCACCGGCCAGAACGAGAGCGAGAGTGTTGTGTGTGAGACGGCTGACGAATCGTCGCGCGTTACTCTGCATCACTCCATCGCTGTTTAGGCCGAGCAATCCGGCAGGGCGTCAAGGCAGACTCGACGTGCGATCCAATGTAAAGGGTTCTTGAACGCAACGCTAGGTCGGGGCTTTCATGCCGCATCCTGTTCATTCGATCGTTCGTCATCGGGGCCGGCGATCGGCAAACTGACGGTGAAGGTGCTGCCTTCGCTGATCTTGCTATCTGCATGGAACGTTCCCCCATGCAATGCGATCAGCCTCCCAACAAGATTGAGGCCTATCCCTGTTCCCTCGATGCCTGTCGATGTCTTGGCGCGGAAGAAACGCTCGCCGAGCCGCGCGAGATCGTCCTCATCCATGCCGACGCCATAATCGCGCACTGAAATCTGAATCTGCTCTTCCGTTTGCGTGACAGAGACGTCGATCTCAGGAGTTCCGGGCGCATACTTCACGGCATTCGACAGAAGGTTGGTCAGAATCTGATCGATGGAGCCCTCATCAGCCTGAATGCTGTCCGGTACATCGTCTATGGAGAGGCGAATGACGTGGTTTGCTGAAACTTCCTGCTGGCGAGCGACAACCTCATGTACGAGGTCCGCTATCTTGCATGCATCGATCTTGATCTTGATTTTGCCGTCGTCCAGGCGTGCTGCGGTCAGAGTGCTTTCCATCAACCGCGCCATCCGGCTAACGGCTCCGCGGATCTTGCCGATATGATTCATCAGATTGTCTTGCGTCAGTCGGCCTTTGTGGGAACGCCTCGCCAGGCGCTGCGCACTGGAATCGATAATGGCCAACGGCGTCCGGAATTCATGGCTCGCCATGGAAACGAACTCCCGCTGCATTGCGTTTAGTTCCTTTTCCTTGTTGAGCGCGAAGCTAAGTTCCGTGGCAGTCTCCTTGAGGCTTTTCGTTGCTTCATCGACAAGCTCTTGCAGATGGTCTCGGTGATTGGTCAATGCAGCTTCCGTCTCCTCGCGCTCGAATACGCGCCCCATCTGTGTGCAAATGTGATTCAGCAGGTCCTCAAGTTCAGGGTCGGAGTTCAAAGTTCCAGTGGAGAAGAATTCGAGGACGGCAACGACTTCGTCGCGCACCAGGATCGGGCAGGCTACGGCTCCCACCAAGCCGGCTTTGTCTGCTGACTCTCGGCGTACGGCATCGGCGGCGATTCTGGAATCGAACATCCATTGAATCGATTTTTCGGAGAAGGCGCGCCCAAGCAGTCCTTGTCCCTTCTCGAAATAGGTCCTGGACGTTGTCTCCAAGAAATCGTTATGCCGCATGTCATCCGCGACGAACCAGCTCTCGGTCGGTTCGAGCCTGGCGGAGCCCTCGCTGGCCGGTACATAAATATGCCCGTAGGCCCAGTCCATCTCGTTGCAGACAAGAGCCAGGCAATCGGCAATTGTTGATTTGGCATCCACCGAATGATTGGCTGCGGCCGACACCATATTCATCAGGCTGACTTTTTCAGCCTGAGCTTTGTTTCGTCTTTTTGCCATTTCCGAGGGCGTTCGGTCTCTTCCGGTCCCCCGGTAGCCCAAGAATTTCCCGCACTCGTCATGAATGGGCGTACCACTGACGGAGACGAACGTTAGTTTTCCATCCGGCCTTGTCCACGAATATTGGAAATTGCGAAAGGCGCGGCGCTCATCGAGATCCGAGAAGTGCTGGGCCCAGTCACCGTCGAAATTGGCGCAGACATCCTTTCTCAGGCGACCGATGACGGCGGATTTCGGCAGACCGACGGTGCGTTCGAACCCGTTCGATACATATGTGAAACGTCCATCCGCGTTGCATTCCCAGATCCAATCCGTTCCTGCCTCGGCAAGATCGCGGAACTTTCGTTTTGCCGATTCCATGTCGTCCAGCGATCGCACAGTTGCGGCATGTGCCGGCCAAAAGATGAAGAACCCAACGCCAAGGAGAGTCACAATCGCCAGGATCAACGCTGCCCGGTGAATCATGGCAACCATTGCCAGCGTTTCTTCGGCCATAGCCTTGTAGCCGGATACGACGCGATCCAGTTTTCTCATCACGAATTCTGATCCGCTGGCACCCAGCCAGAACTGACCAAACAGGACTTCGTCCTTGCCGCTATGGAGTACGGCACGGGCTTCACGGAGAACGTTCTCGACCATTTCGTTCAGGGGGATGGTGTCGTCGGCTTTGTAGTAGAGGTCTTTCAGTGCGGGCGACAGCGGTTCGGAACGCGACAATTCCCGATGTTTCGATTCGAATGTCTGGATGAGTTCCTGGAGGAGGCGTCGATTATTCGAATTTTTGTTTCGAGAGTATTTGTCTGCCAAAAGAAGTAACCGTTGCAGATGGATCCTCTGTTTTCCGCTCGAATTGATGCGCTCGGCAAGCTCTACCTTCGACGTAACCGAAACAAGCGCGGTTACATGAGGAATTGAAAGACAAAAAAGAATTGCGGCGAGGCCGATGGCATAGCGCCGCCACATATGCCTGGGATTCGTCGGCAAGAGCACTGCAGAGACACGGCGCAGCCTCGATTTCTGAACATAATCCACAATCGTACCCCCAGCAGAACAAGCCTGCGGGGGCAGAAAAACAAAAAAGACCAAATAATTAGTTTAGACCAAGGGCGCGGCCGATTTTGTATTTGAAGATCTATATCGGAATTTATTGTTTTGTCGTTTTTAGATTTGGCCTGATGGCGTCACTTGTCTCGGTCGATCCGCTCGCTCGCATTGCCGTCTTTGTGCAGGATAAGCCCCCAATGAGCGGCATGATTCGCTGGTACGGCGATGCGGTACTTTTCGGCAAGTTCGCAAACACGCGATGAAAGCCACGGAAGTTCCAAACGTTTGCCATTTTCCAGATCCTCCAACATTGACGATTTGAAGGAGGGAGGCTGTCCATCGAAGAAGGCGAGACCGGATGCAATGTCATCGGGGCCGAAGTCCTGGCCCTCGGCATTTGCCACGGCAACCACTTCCTCGAGCAAAGCGACGAAGAACTTGCGTGTTTCCGAGTTGCCAAGCACCTCTCCCACGGCTTTTCGTGTCAGTGTCGTCGAGGCGGAGAGTGCAACGAGCCTGATAAACTTCTCCCAGATCGTGCGCCTGACATTGGGACTGAGCGTGGCGTCGATGCCGGGAGAGGATTCGAGTGCGCTTGCAAAGCGCGCGACCTGAGCATCGCCGTCATGATCACCGAGAATAATCTGATGTGCGCCGCCAGGATTATGGACGACGCCTGGTTTCTCGATTGCGACGCCGAGATAAATGACTGCACCGACAACCTGCGCTCCGGGTACATGGCGCGATATGGTGGCGACGCTATCGATGCCGTTTTGAAGGGTTAGCACCCTCGTGTCCGAGGTCAGGAGCGGAGCAAGGCCGGCTGCAGCCGCCTCCGTATCCCACATTTTGACACCGAAGATGACGATGTCGACCGGTTCGATTTCACTGGGATCGTCGGTTGCCCTGATGGCAAGCCCGGACACACTGCCCAAAGGACTCTTGATCGTGAGGCCGTCGCGCTGCAATGCCGCGAGGTGGGCACCCCTCGCGATCAGGGTGACGTCGTGTCCACCTTCGGCAAGCCGCCCGCCTACATAGGCACCGACGGCACCTGCGCCCATGACAGCAATTTTCATGCGGTCCCTCCAGCATTCAAGGATCTCATCGCCGGTCCACCCATTCCATTTGTCTCGTCAGAGGTTCTGACGGCACGAATGTGAGGCCACACCAAGGACTCGATTTCATCGACGGTACAATCCCTATCGTTGTCGATCTCGATGTCCCAGGAAAGAGTAAGAGCTTCGCTTCGTGCATGCATCGTACGGATCAGGTCATCGGAAACAGAAATTTGTTTCGACTGGTTTCGTGTTCTGACACGCTCGGCACAGGTCTCAGCGCTGGCACCAACTTTGATCAGGCAAACCTCATAACGTGACGTTAGGCGATCGAGAAAACAGATCGTTTCGTCAGACGCACCGGTGGTTTCGATGATGATTGCTGCATGATCTGTTTCGAGCGCTCTGATGGCGTAGGTGATTTCCTCGAATGCCCGACGTGCATAGGTCTCATCGATGATGCCGCCCATGGAGCGCAGCACGCGGATCGCGATCCGCTCTACGTCCAGGAAGTGCGCGTTGAAACTGGATTCGATCATTCGTCCGATTTCGGATTTGCCCGCACCTTTGGGACCGACCAGAACGAGGAGCTGGGCACGGTGCGATGCCATGGTCTTGCGGATGTGATCCGCAATCCAGGGCGAGGCGGCAATCGACACGGTAACAAGCAGCCATGGTTCACCCGCGGAAAGGTCGTATTTGCCGACCAGTACAGATGCCGAGCTGGCAAATACGAAAAATCCCAATCCAAAGTGGAGACCTGTCGTGCAGACGGTCCAGGTCGCAGCTCGTAATCCGACCCTCGACGGGCGTGCGATCAAACCCGCATAGAGCAGAATGAAGGCGACATCCAAGCTGGCCGAGACCCAGCCGGCGACGGTTTCGCCCAAGTCGTCTTGGTAGACCGAAAGGCGAATCAAAGCATTTGCGATGGGAATCAATCCGACAGGGAGCCACAGCCAGACGTCGTGTAGCACCTGCTTTGCGTATGGATTGCGGAGTATGGTCATGTCTCGGTGGCCTGCAGCGTTGGACGGCTAAGGAGCGCAATTGGATGTAATCCCTCCTCGCGCCGGCCAACACTGTAAAAAACGTTTCAAATGTAGCGACCGCATTCTTCGGTAACTTATGCCGATTTGGCTGAGGCGGCCTGACCTGCCCGGGCAGCACTCATCATCACGCTTGAGAGAACATCGTAGGTCTTGGTCCAAGCCGCAGCAGCCGCCGGCGACCAGGCCTCACCGAGTCCGTCCTCGAGTGTTGAGAGGAGCGCCTCTCCGACGGAGCCATAGTGCCGCTCCAGGACACCGTATCCTGCATGTCTGCGACCGAGCTCTTCGACGACCGGCAGAAGTGTTTCCAGATGGTCGAGTCCGTTGACAGCCGTGCCGAGAACCTGGATGAGTTTTTTTCGCTGCTCCGCCAGATCGCTCTTCGCAAAAAGAGGCCGCGTGGAAGGATCGATCTGGAACAATCGATTGTAGAACATATCGGCTGCCTGATCGGCAATCGGGATAACCTGCTTCCAGGTCGACTGTACAAGTTGCTTTTCTTCCGGTGACATTTCTGATTCTCCATTGTTGCGCTTAAGTCCAATGTCCGCGGGCCGCATTGGCAACGGTCCTGCAATTGTTGGTCTCGTTGATTGGTTGTTACGTTCAATGCGTATGTAGGACTTGCGACCATTCACTTAAAATGAATAATTCAGATGTTTCAGTTCTGTAGGAGAGATGAATGGATCTCGCCGTTTTGAACATTTTCCGGACGGTTGTACGCGAGGGCGGCGTTACGAGGGCTGCGGCGAAATTGCACCGGGTGCAGTCGAACGTGACGACACGGGTTCGCCAGCTCGAGGAGGAGCTTGGCGTAAAGCTCTTTGTTCGCGAAGGCAGGCGGATGCAGGTATCGCCGGCCGGTACGATTCTGCTCGACTATGCGGACCGGTTGCTGGCGCTTGCCGATGAAGCCCGTGCGGCGGTTCGCGATCGAACCCCGCGGGGCGTTCTAAGACTTGGTGCCATGGAAAGTACCGCGGCAATCAGGCTTCCTGCGCCGCTCAGCGCATTCCATCAAGCCTATGGTGAGGTCTCGATCGAGCTTAAGACGGGCAATCCACAACAGCTCGCAGAGATGCTACTGGCAGGGGCGTTGGATGCCGCGCTCATCGCCGAACCGGTGCCCGATGCGCCTTTCGAAAAACTTCCTGTCTACGAGGAGGAATTGGTTCTGGTCGCCGCACTGGATCATCCTGCCATAACAGATGCAGGCGAAGGTGCCCCCCGTACTTTGCTTGCCTTCGAGGTTGGGTGTCCGCATCGCAAACGGCTGGAAGATTGGTACGCGTCGTTCGGTGAGATGCCGGACCGCATAATTGAGATGGGATCCTACCATGCAATGCTTGGTTGCGTCGTGGCCGGGATGGGGATCTCGCTCTTGCCGCGCGCTGTCCTTGAAGCGTTCCCGGCGCGCGACAAACTAAGCGTTCATGATCTCCCAATTGGGCAAGACAAGTCCGAGACCGTACTCATTTGGCGCAAGGGAAATCAGTCGCCGAATATCTCTGCGCTGGTTGAAGTTCTAGAGCGTGCTGGAGAGAAAGGCGAAACTGATGGCGCTTGACGACAATGCAACTTGGAAGAGGGTGGAGATGGCTCGTAGAACGATGTCGATGCTCGCTAGAGCTTGGCTCGTACTTGGTCTCACCTTGCTGGCGCAACTGCCTGCGGCCGCCAGTGACGAACCGAGCCTTTGGGCCGCCCTCAAAACGCCTGGGCACTTTGCGATCATGCGACATGCCCTGGCACCCGGTACGGGCGACCCTTCGAATTTCCTGCTGAAGGATTGTTCGACCCAACGCAATCTCTCGGAAGGCGGACGACGGCAGGCCGAGCGGACAGGCACGGCGTTTCGTTCGCACGGAATTGGCACTGCGCGCATATTGTCGAGTCAATGGTGTCGTTGTCTTGAAACCGGCCGTCTGCTTGGTCTGGGACCGGTTGAGCCGTTTGACTCGCTCAACTCCTTTTTTCAACAGATGACCGAAGGTCCTTCCCAGATCGCGAGGCTGCGCGAAGAAATCAAAAAAATGGATCTCTCCCGTCCGGTTGTGATGGTGACGCACCAGGTCGTGATAACAGGTCTGACGGATGTGTTTCCCGCTTCAGGCGAGGTTGTCGTGATGCGACGACGGGCGAACGGGGGGCTCGCCTTGGTTGGACGCATCACCGCTCGTGCGGCGCAGTAGATCTCTCTCTATCTCTGAAACAATCTTCTCAACCGAGGTGATAATTGCTCCATGGCGGCAGAAGAAACCGATGCCCCCAAATATCGAAAACACGCAGCGCTCTTCGTCTTCGTTACGGTCCTGATCGATGCGATGGGGATCGGCATCATCATTCCGGTCATGCCCGATCTGCTGCGAGAGCTGAGCGATCTTCCGCTCAGCGAAGCAGCCGTCTGGGGCGGGATCCTGAGTTTTGTCTATGCTCTGATGCAGTTCACTTTCGGGCCGACGATCGGCAACTTGTCAGACCGGTTCGGACGTCGTCCCGTGCTGCTCATTTCGCTCGCCGCACTCGCTGTCGACTATGTGGTCATGGCCTTGGCACCGACTCTCTGGTTGTTGTTTATCGGTCGGGTGGTTGCCGGCATTGCCGGGGCAACCCATTCGACCGCGAACGCCTACATCGCGGATGTCAGCCCACCGGAAAAACGCGCGCAGAATTTCGGTCTGGTCGGTGCCGGCTTTGGACTGGGGTTCGTCATAGGTCCATTGATTGGCGGTCTTGCCGGTGAGATTGGAACGCGCGAGCCGTTTTTTGCTGCGGCAGCTCTCGCATTTCTGAACTTTCTCTATGGCTGGTTTGTGCTGCCGGAATCGCTGTCGCGAGAGAACCGGCGCCCCTTTCAATGGATGCGCGCAAACCCCCTTGGTGCAGCAGCGCAAATCCGAAAATTCCCGGCCCTTCTTTGGCTTTTCCTGACCGTGTTCATCTATTCCATCGGTCACTTTGTATACCCGGCTATCTGGAGCTTCTACGCAAAGGAAGCCCATGGCTGGTCAAATGCCGAGATCGGCATTTCGCTCGCAATCGTCGGAGTCGGGTTTGCCCTCGTGCAAGGGTGGCTCATTCGGCATATCCTTGCGCGTATTGGTGAGATGCGGACAGCTGTTTTCGGCTTTTGCATCAGCTTTGTCAGCCTGGTCGGGCTCGCGTTCGCTTCGCAGAGCTGGATGGTCTATGCAATGCTCCCGGTCGCCGCCCTGGGCGCAGTTGTCACGCCTGCGCTTACGGCGGTCATGACCAATCTGACGCGCGATGATGCGCAGGGCGAATTGCAGGGCGCGCTATCGAGCGTCGGAGCTGTTACGCTCATCATCAGTCCGCTGCTGATGACCCAGCTTTTTAGCGTTTTCACCAAAGCCGACGCGTTTCTCCATTTTCCGGGAGCACCTTTCCTGGCCGCGGCAATCCTTATGCTGGTGGCGCTCGTCGCCTTCCACTTTGGGATGCGTCGAACACACGAATCCAGCACACAGATTCGTTAAGGGAGGCGTCATCTCAAAGTGTTAGAATATTGAACGATCACGAACTCCGGGACCTGCTGCCACTTGACTTCGGGCGTGACCCGCCGCAATCAGCTAATGGTCCGTTCGAAGATTTGTTGACTGAGTTGAAGCGGAGCACGCGGTGGCGCGTTTGGACAAATCAAGTTGGTTTGAGCGCTTGAAGCGCATTGCACGCTATCGCCTGCATATTCCGATGAAGCGCAGCCGGCATGAGCCGGAGCATGTCGCACGCGGTGTCATGGTCGGCGTCGTCTGCGCGATGACGCCTTTTTTCGGCGCGCAGATGCTTCTCGTTCTGGCCGTATGGATCGCTGCCCGAAAACTGTTCACCTGGGATTTTTCGCTGGTCAATGGGCTAGCGTGGACCTGGTCGACCAATGTCTTCACCGTCATACCCGCCTACTATCTGTTCTGGCTGACGGGGCAGATCATTTTAGGCCGTTTCGACGATCTAACAGGTTATGACAGCTTTAAGAGTATATTCGACGCATGGAACGAATCCGGCGCCAGCTACCGGGATGCCGTTTCCTACGGTGTGAACGAGTTCTTCTGGAAGTGGGCCGTTCCGCTTTCTATAGGCTGCGTGCCCTGGGCCATCCTTTCGGGCTGGCTATCCTATCGCCTAAGCCTCCAGTTCGTCACACAATACCGGCGCAACAGAGAGCTTCGTATGTCGTTGCAGCGCAACGGTGCGGCGAGTGATATCTAACGGCTTCTCTCTGGTTCTAAGCGGACTATAAATTTTTTCTATCCAGATGTTCTGATTTTGTTTGGTTGCGGAACTTGTTTCGCTAACGATTTGCTAACTACGCCGTGCGACTTTCCAAGACCGTATAGATACATTGAGCGGACAATCCCCGTGACATTGTTCGAGGGTAGTCGAGGTCGGAATAATGATATCCAAGGCATGGTCGAAAATTTCACAAATGAAAGTTGGCCATAAGATTTATGGCTTGTCTGGATTTCTTATCCTAACGAACATCTTGGTCGTGGGTACCATTCTGTTTCAACTCAACCTGATCAAGCACGAGCTCCATGAAGTTTCAGCGGAGCACATGCCGCTTACAGAGCTGATTACCAAGCTCACGGTCGAACAGCTTGAGCAGGCTATTCAGTTCGAACGGGGGCTGCGGTACGCCGAAGTGCAGTCGACTGTTCCATCGGCAGCCGAAGCTTGGAAAAAAGCACGCAAGAAATTTGATGAATACAGCAAAAAAATCAACAAGCATGTGAAGGAAGCAGAAGCTCTCGCTGATCATGTTATCAAAATCACCAACAATCCTTCCGTCAAGGAAGAATACCGCAAAATTCTTGCAGGGTTGGTGCACTACGAGAAGGCTCACCATGATTATGAAAAGCATGTCGCCGACCTGAACAAAGGCATCGCGTCAGGAAAAATGGATGTGCATGCCATTGAGAAGGCAGCACACAAGATCGAGAAAGAAGAAGATGCCCTCGACCATGAGATCGAGGGTCTTCTGGTCGAAATTGAACAATTTACGGCGGCCTCAATCAGGACCGTTGAGGCTCATGAGGACAGCGCCTTTTTTCAAGGCGTTGTCTTGGTCATACTCGCGATCCTCGCCTCCGTTCCGATGTGCTTTTACATCGTGCGAAGCATTAGTGGTCCGTTGGGGCGTGTCGTCTCGGCGTTGGGTAAACTCAGCGACGGCGATACCTCTCATGTTGTCGAAGTCCAAAGTACAGATGAAATCGGACAGACAGCCGAGGCTTATGAAGAATTGCGCAAACGAACAATTGAAGCCCAGGCATTGGCTGAACGACAAAAACAGGAAGACGAGGCGAAAGCGCGCCGTGCCAAAGCTGTCGACCAGCTGACCGAGGATTTTGATACATCCGTCGGTGAAATTCTGGCTGCTGTCGGGTCCGCTACCAAGACACTGCAAGAGAGTGCCGGTGTAATGGCGAAAGCAGTCGAGGAAACAGATCAAAAGTCGACGATCGTCGCGAGTGCGACCCAGGAAGCCTCGGCGAATGTTGGCACTGTTGCCGCCGCAACAGAGCAAATGAACGGGGCGATCAGAGAGATATCGGATCAGGTCCAGAAGTCGGCGAAAATCGCCCAAGAAGCGGTTGAGCAAGCGACCACGACAAACCAGACGGTTCGCGCTCTGGAGAAGAGTACCGGTGAGATCGGTGAGGTCATCCAACTGATCTCGGAGATTGCGGAACAGACCAACCTCCTGGCGTTGAATGCAACGATCGAGGCGGCACGCGCCGGCGAATCCGGCAAGGGCTTCGCCGTGGTCGCATCCGAAGTCAAAGATCTGGCGACGCAGACCGCGAAGGCTACGGGTGATATTGCCGAGCAGATTGAAACGATCCAGGCTGGAACAACCGGGGCCGTATCCGCAATTGAGACAATTGGCGGAACAATCGGAAAGATCGACGAGATCGCAACGGCCATAGCGGCTGCGATCGAAGAGCAGGCAACGACCACGGGTGAGATTTCGACCAATGTGCAGCAGGCAGCATTGGGAACTCAGGAGACGACGGAAGCCATGGCCGAGGTCAAAGGAGCGACGGACGAGACGCGGCGTGTTGCCGAGAAGGTCTTGACCGCTGCCGAAGACCTATCGAGCCAGTCCGAGGCACTGAGTGGTAGCGTCAACGCCTTCCTTGAACATGTGAAAGCGGCCTAATCGCCGCTCCGGAAGGCCGCATTTGACCCAAGCCGCTGGGTCAAATGCGGCGCCGGGCATCAATGCCTGTCTGTGTGCTCGAAAGGGCCGATCCGGTGGCTTTGGAGAAAGTCCTGCAGGCGGGTCGACATCTCAGATACATGCGTTACGGTCGCGCCGACTAAAATCAGGGGCTGGGCCGTGTCATGTTTACAAAAGCAGAGCTTGATCAAGCAATCCAGATTGTCCGCAGTGTCATGGGGGCGACGCCGCAATATAATTGGCCGCTCCTGGCCAAGCGAACGGGCTGCGAAGTCTGGGTCAAACACGAAAACCATACGCCGATCGGCGCCTTCAAAGTGCGCGGGGGTTTGGTTTATCTGCAGCATCTCATGGAGTCGGGCCGGAAGATTCGCGGCCTCGTCACGGCAACGCGCGGCAATCACGGGCAGAGCATTCCCTTTGCTGCCCGCCGTCACTGCATTCCGGTGACCGTCTATGTTCCGGAAGGCAATGCGATCGAAAAGAATGCCGCGATGACAGCGGTTGGTGCGACCCTGGTCGTCCATGGCGAAGATTTCGACGAATCCCGCGGCGAGGCAGGGCGGATTGCCGAAGAGCAGGGACTGGAATTTGTTCCCGCATACCATCCGGCACTTGTCCGCGGCGTTGCAACCTATGCCTCAGAACTCTTCGAGGCCGTATCGGATCTTCATACCGTTTATGTGCCCATCGGTATGGGATCCGGCATAAGCGGGCTTATCACGGTGCGTGACCTCCTGGGGCTCGATACCGATATTGTCGGCGTCGTGTCGACGAACGCACCCGCCTATGCATTGTCATACGATGCAGGCCATGTGGTCACGACGAACAGTGCGAAGACCTTTGTCGACGGCGTGGCATGCCGTGTTCCCGATGCGACTGCGCTTGAGGTTATTCGGGGCGGTGCCGCCCGGATCGTGCAGGTGACGGATGACGAGGTCGCCGAGGCTATGCGGATCTACCATACGGATACGCACAATATGGCCGAGAGTGCCGGTGCAGCGCCGCTTGCAGCCTTGATGCAGGAACGTGAGACCATGCGCGGCAAACGGGTCGGCGTGATCCTGTGCGGCGGCAATGTGGACAGCGACGTGTATGCACAGGTGCTGGCGGGCAAAACACCGCTTGTGTGAGAAGAAGCGATTGGTGACGAGACCAGAGGAGTTGCGTCCTCGCGGTATGTATTGGGCTAAGCTCGCATTGCTCTAGATCAGTCGACACGTGCGCATAGCGCGCTATGATATGGGGTACTTTTTCCCGCTGGCCGAAGAGAGGCAAATAATGGCGACGAACGTCGAGACAACAGGGCCGTCGGAGAAGATCCGTTCGGCTTCTCGCATTGCCTTCGACGCGCCATGGGAGTGGCTGGGCGCCGGCTGGCGCGATCTTTGGCGGATTCCGCATGTCAGCCTGATCTACGGTGCCGTATTTGCCGCGGCATCCGTACTGCTTGTTGTCGGCCTCACATGGGCTGGATCGCAATCTCTGGTTCTTGTGCTGGCAGGCGGGTTTCTTCTTGTCGGACCGATGCTGGCGGTCGGACTCTATGAGGCGAGCCGGCGACTTGAAAAGGGTGAGCCGGTAACCCTGGCCTCCGTTGCTTTTGTTGCTGTGAAATCGCCCGGTCAGTTGGCGTTTACGGGCGTTGCATTGCTCCTCGTCTATTTCGTCTGGGTCGAGTTGGCGATGCTTCTGTTCATGCTGTTTTTCGGCTCTGTCGGATTGCCGTCGGCCGATGCGTTCGTGCCTGCATTGCTATTCACCGGCCATGGGCTTGGACTTCTGATCGTCGGCACGATTGTCGGAATGGTCCTTGCTTCGGTCGTCTTTGCGACCACTGCCGTCTCGGTGCCATTGATGATGACGCGCCAGATCGATCTCGTCACCGCCGTGACTACAAGTGTCCGTACGGTGATCGACAATCCTAAACCGATGATCCTATGGGCAGCGCTGATTGTTGCTGCGATGGCTCTCGGAATCGCGACCGCCTTCGTCGGCCTGATAATCGCTTTTCCGCTGATTGGTCATGCCACGTGGCATGCCTTCAACGAGCTTGTTCCCGGTGCCTCTGACACCTGAATTATCGATAATCCTGAAGCCGGCCCACTCCCCCGGCCCAACCACCCAATAAGGGTACCCTCGGGGTGGTTGGGCCGGGGGAGTGGGCCGGCTTCAGGACTTTCGGCGAAGAGGTAGACCAACCCAAACGTCTCTGCAAATTCAGCGGGTTCGTTCAGTCATCGGGTTTCTCGTCTTCCAGCATTCTGTAGGCGGCGCCGTCCAGATCTTCATACTGGCCGCTTTTGAGGGACCAGAGGAAAGCGCCAAGGCCTATCAGGCTGAGAAACAAGACAACCGGAATGAGCCAGGCCAGTGCCGTCATCGCTTCAACTCCAGTTGTGCCGTCCGCATTCTGATTGCATTGGCTGTGACGACGATCGATGAGGTCGACATGGCAATAGCGGCGATAAGAGGCGTGACGAAACCGGCAGCCGCCAGTGGGATGCAGATACTGTTGTAGAGCGTCGCCAGCGCGAAGTTCTGGAACGCCATTTTCTTGGCTTGGCGTGCGACAGCGAGAAGTTCAACCACTGGTGCAAGGGAATCGCCCTGGAAGATTGCATCGGAGGTTTGTTGGCTGATTTGTGCTGCTGTCGATGGGGAAAGCGAGGCATGGGCGGCCGCGAGAGATGGCGCATCGTTCAAACCGTCTCCGACCATCAGGGGCACGCGTCCGGATTCTCGCAATTGCTCGAGATAGGCGATTTTTTCGTCTGGCTTTGTTGCGGAACGTGCGTCTCTGAAACCGAGTTCCGTACCGATCCGCTCCACTGCATCCGCATGGTCGCCCGAGAGGAGTTTGGTTGAAAATCCGGCCTGCCGAAGCCTGTCGACAATCTCAAGAGCATCGTTTCGCAGACGATCCTCGAAATCGAATGCGATCGGGGGGGCGTCATTCAGCCGAAAGTAAAGGCTTGCGCGCGCGTTTGGCGCGGCATCGATGCCACACCATTCGGCCGAGCCGAGTTTCTCGCAATGCCCGTCGCTTTCACGCATCAATCCGGAACCAGGTTCCTCATGCACATTCTCCGCGGGAACAATCTCAAGATCGCGTGATTCGGCTGCTCTTACGATCGCTTGGGAGTAGGGGTGGCGGCTAACGCATGCCAGCGCCGCCGCTTGCTTCAGGATTGTATCGTCGATGTTGCTGCCATTGACCAGACTCGGCTTTCCCAGTGTCAGTGTGCCGGTCTTGTCGAAGACGATGGTGTCGATTTCGGACAGACGTTCCAGCCCATCGGCCGATTTCAGCACGACGCCCTTTCCGAAAAGGCGCGACGCCGCGGCAACCTGGACCGTCGGCACTGCGAGCGCCAAAGCGCATGGGCACGTGATGATCAGAACAGCGATGGCGATTGTCAGGGAGGTCTCCCAACCTGCTCCTGACGCGAGCCACCCGAGAAAGGTCAGGGCACCCAGGACGTGGACGACCGGGGCGTAGACCTTTGCTGCACGGTCCGCCAACCGAACGTAGCGTCCTTTGCTCTGCTCTGCGGCCTCCATGAGGCGGGCAAGATCGGCAAGCAATGTCGTTTCGTCGGACGCCGTGGCTTCGACCCGTAGGGGCGTCGAAAGATTGACTGTCCCCGCATAGACGGTATTGCCCGCGCCGACGGTTCGCGGGCGCGACTCGCCGGTAATCAGGCTTTCGTCCACATCGCTGGTGCCGGACTGAACCAATCCATCGACCGGAACGCCTTCACCGGCAGCGACAAGCACGACTTCGCCTACGGCAACTTCTGCAGATTGCACACGCCGGGTTTGGCCATCCTCATTCAATACGGTCGCGCGCGACGCTCGCAATCCCATCAGATTCTGAGCTGCCCCTTGCGCCCGCACGCGCATATAGCGATCGAGATAGCGTCCGATCAGCAGAAAGAAGAGAAGCATGACCGCGGCATCGAAATAGACCTGATCGCTGCCCCGCGTCGTCTGATAGAGGCTCATTGTGGTCGCAAGCAGGATTGCCAGCGAGATCGGTACGTCCATGTTGAGGCGGCGGCCCTTGAGGGCATCGGCGGCCGAGCGAAAGAAGGGCTGCCCGGCATAGGCAATCGCCGGCAACGCGATCAGTGCAGAGAGCCAGTGAAACAGTGTCGCTGTCGAGGCATCCATGTCGCTGGCGAGTCCCGCCCAGACAGAGACCGACAGCAGCATGATATTGGCAACGGCAAATCCTGCCACACCGATGCGGCGCAGGAGATCTTTGTCAGGACGCGCGAGGGCCGTGGCTTCCGTAAACTCGGCTGCCCGGAACCCTGCGCGGTCGAGTGCATCGATGATCGTCTGACCGTCAAGGCGCGCCGGATCGAAGTGAACGGTCAGGCGCTTTGCCGAGAGATTCGCGCGCACCGTCTGAACGCCACCCAGCGCACCTGCCGCGTTCTCGATCGCACGCATGCAGCCGCCGCAGTTCATGTTCTCGATTATGAATGTCGCCCGTTCGTCTTTGATCGGATCGGAAGTGCCTCCGACAAGACCGAGCGGCGGGCTCAGTTCCTGGGCGCGAGCCATATGCGTTCCTTGTACTCATAAACCGTTTGCGAGCCGGCGCTTGTTTCCTTTTTCGCAGTCAGTGCGATGATCCATGCGCCGGCATCCGCCTGATTGAGCGCGGCGGCATAGAGACCGGGACCTGTTTCCGCGAATGTGATTTGGCGGTCGAACTTGTCTGTTGCAGGGCGGCCCATATCGGCTTGGAGTTGGAGGCCGGCGATGGGATATCCGGCCGGATCTTTTATCGATACCGAAACGGATTGAAGCTCGGGTCGCACGACGATCTTGCTCTTCCAACCTTGCTTCAAGCGTTCAGCTTCTTCTGTCAGCTGCTCATTATAATGCAGCCCTTTACGATAAGCGTCGCTCGTCTCGATGCCATTGAACGTCGAAACCGCGAAATAAGCGAAGACACCGTTGACGGCGAACATCACGCCGAAAAAAACACAGAGCGTGATCAGGACATGTTTGCCCGTGATCTGGCGTTGGGTTGAACCGGCTGCTGTCATTTTCCAGGTTTCCTAAATGTCGACTCGCGTGTTGTTTCCGTGCCGTCGCCAAGATCCTTCACCTTGAAGGTGATGTCCGTGGCCGGATCGCTCAAACTGCGGATCGTTGACACCGGCGCTGCGATGAAAACCCTTAGAGCGCGCAAGTCGTCTGGCACAACGTCGATAGCGCTAGATGCATCATCGATTCCAACAATGGACATTTTCGCATCCTTCAGGCCTTCAACCATCAGTACAAATTGCCGCGTCTCGTGTCGCTTGTTGAGAATCTTGACGGTGTAGCCGTTGCGCACGCCGCCGTCGGAGAGACGTACAAAAAGCGGATTGCGGTCGCGTAGAACATTGACCTCAAGTTCGGAGCGGTTGATCCAGCCGACGAACATGATCCCGAAGACGAGCGGGATCAGCACCGCGTAGAGAATCGTTCGCGGACGGATCAGCTTGAGTGGTGCTGTCTGACCGTCCTCGGCGGCATCGAGCTTGCGGAACGTGTCGTAAGCGATCAGATTTTTCGGTCGACCGATCTTGGTCATGATTTCATTGCAGGCATCGATGCACAGCGCGCATTGGATGCACTCGAGCTGCGGCCCGTCACGAATATCGATGCCCATCGGGCAGACCACAACGCATTGCTTGCAATCGATGCAATCGCCACGGCCTTCCCAGGTTTCCCCCTTCTTGTGCGGGCCTCTTTGCTCACCGCGCCACGGCCGATAGCTGACCAGCAGGGAGTCCTTGTCGAACATGGCGCCCTGAATTCGTGGCCAGGGGCACATATAGATGCAGACCTGCTCGCGCGCGATGCCGCCCAGGAGATAGGTCGTGCCGGCAAAAATCAGCAGGAAGATGTAGGCGATGGCCGGTGCCGTCCCATTGAATAGCTCAACGGCAAGGGTGGGGGCGTCTCTGAAATAGAAGATCAGCGCGCCGCCGGTCAGCAGTCCGATCAGGAGCCAGGTGGCATGGGTCGCTGCTTTCTTTGCGATTTTTGCGGCCGTCCAGGGAGCCTTGTCGAGTCGCAGTCGCGCATTGCGGTCGCCTTGGAAAAAGCGCTCCACGGCGATCATCAAGTCCGTCCACACGGTCTGCGGACATGTGTATCCGCACCAGACCCGGCCGGCGAGCGACGTCACCAAGAAGAGTCCCAGCGAGCCCAGGACAAGCAGGCCCGTAATGTAGTAGAATTCTTGTGCCCAGATTTCGATGGGGCCAAGGAAAAGCTTCTGGTTGGCGAAATCGACCAGGAAGGCCTGATTGGGGACATGATCGCCGCGATCCCAACGCATCCATGGCAAGCCGTAATACACGCCCAGTGTGCCGGCCATCACGAGCCATTTGATATTGCGAAACAGGCCGCGTGCCCGTTTCGCATAGATCTTTTTGCGAGACTCGTAGAGAGAGCGAGATTCGCGTGCGTTTACCGCCTCGACATCGTGCCGATCAATTCCAGGCGCAACCTGGGTGGGCGATGGGTTGCTAGGCGCGTCTGCCGAAGCGGACCCTTCCGCTTTCGGCGTGATGAAATCATCGGCGACTGAGCTGTCGGGCACTCTTCGCCCTCCCGCAATTTACTGCCCGCCGCCCAGAGTATGAACGTATAAGGCGAGCTGTTTGATGGTAACCTCATCGAGGCGCCCGGTCCAAGCGGGCATAACGCCGCCTCTGCCTGTGACGACCGTCTCGCGAATGTCAGCTTTGCTGCCGCCATAGAGCCAGATCGCGTCCGTCAGATTTGGTGCGCCGAGTTCCTGATTCCCTTTCCCGGTTTCGCCATGGCAGGCAACGCATTGCTCCTCGAAGATTGCCTTGCCGCGCTCTGCCGACTCCTTGTTTGCCTCCTGTCCGGAAATCTGGAGGACATACTCCGTCACGTCATCGATCTGGCCAGGTTCGAGAATCTCATCGATGCCGTATTTGGGCATGTCGCTGACCCGCGTGTCCTCATGATTCGAGCGGATGCCGACTTTGAGAGTTGTATGGATTTCGTCGAGTTTTCCACCCCAAATCCAATCGTCGTCGTTGAGGTTGGGATAACCCTTGAAACCCTCGGCACCGCGGCCATGGCAGGGTGCGCAATTGTCACCAAATGCCGCCTTGCCACCGGCAATGGCAAAATTCAGGAGGTCCGGGTTTGCCTTCACTTCCGACAGCTCGGATTCAGAGATGGCATCGCGGAACTTCGCCTGGGCCTGCCGACCCGCTTCAACACTGGCAGCAACGGCGCTGCGCTGGCTGTAGCCCAGCATGCCTGTTGTATGGCTGGAGATTAGCGGCCATGCCGGATAGGCAATCCAATAACCGATGGCCCAGAGGATGGTGGCGTAAAGCGTCCAGAGCCACCATTTCGGTAGCGGCCTGTTCAACTCTTTAATGCCGTCCCACTCATGGCCGGTCGTTTCGGCACCGGTAACGTGATCGATTTCCTTTTCGCCAGCCATGGGTCAACTCCTATCCGTCTGAGACTGAGGATCGTTGTCGAGCGGGATCCTGGCAGCGTTTTCGAACCGCTTCCGGTTGCCGGGCCAGAACGTGTAGATGAGGACGCCTGCAAACAACAGGCAAAAGAGGATCAGTGCGGTTATGCCGCTGATCTGTGCAACGGTTTCATAGCTCATAGATCGTGGTCTCTTATCTCAGATTTGGTCCGGCTGCGTCATACTTGGTGAAGTCGACCAGTGTGCCGAGCATTTGCAAATAGGCGATGAGGGCGTCGAGTTCGGAGATCTTGGAAGGGTCGCCGTCAAACTGCCGTATCTGCGCTTTGGGATACCGCTTCTCTACTTGCTCGGCACCGTCCGAATCGGGATCGACCTGCGATTCCAGATCCGTTCGGGCATTGCTGATCATCTCATCCGTATAGGGAACGCCCACAATCTTCTGCGCGCGCAGTTTGTCCTCGATATCATCGTACTTAAGAGCTGTGGTCGCCAGGAACGGATAGCCGGGCATGATGCTCTCAGGGACAACCGAGCGGGGCTGTTTCATGTGCTCGACATGCCAGGCATCGGAGTACTTGCCGCCAACGCGGGCAAGGTCCGGACCTGTGCGTTTGGAGCCCCACTGGAAGGGATGATCGTACATGCTCTCTGCGGCCAGCGAATAGTGACCATAGCGCTCGACCTCATCGCGAAGCGAGCGGATCATCTGGCTGTGGCAGAGATAACAACCTTCCCGGATGTAGATGTCACGACCTGCCAATTCGAGCGGTGAATAGGGCCGCATGCCCTTCACCTTTTCGATGGTCGAAGACAGCCAGAAGAGCGGCGCGATTTCAATCAATCCGCCGATGGCAACTGTCACCAGAATACCGATCACGAGAACGAGAGACTTAGTCTCAAAGACTTTGTGCCAATCCCACATGGTTTTGTTATCCCTCACTCGGCCGCGACAGGGCGCAGCTCTGGCGCGGCGGCAACGGTTGGTTGATCGGCTTCGTCGACGAGTTCATCACCTCGTGCGGTCCGCCACAGATTGTAGGCCATGAGCAAAGACCCTGCGACGAACAGCAGTCCTCCGAAAGCTCTGACGAGATAGGCGACATGCTTGGCTTCGACAGTTTCGACGAAAGAGTATTTCAAGAAGCCCAGCTCATCGTAAGCGCGCCATTGCACACCTTCGGTGATGCCAGCCACCCACATCGCCGTGATGTAGAGCAGGATGCCGATGGTCGAAATCCAGAAGTGCCACTCGACCATCTTCATGGAGTAGAGACCCTTGCGGCCGTAGAGCCACGGGAACAGGCAATAAAGCGCGCCGAACGAGATCATGCCGACCCAGCCCAAGGCACCTGAATGCACATGTCCAATGGTCCATTCGGTGTAGTGAGAGAGCGAGTTGACGGCCTTGATGCTCATCAGGGGGCCCTCGAAAGTGCTCATGCCGTAAAAGGCCACGGAAATGACCATCATCCGGATCACCGGATCCGTTCGCAACTTGTCCCAGGCGCCGGACAAGGTCATGAGACCGTTGATCATACCGCCCCAGGACGGCATCCACAGGATGATCGAGAATGTCATGCCAAGCGTCTGCGCCCAATCGGGCAGAGCGGTGTAGTGAAGATGGTGCGGTCCTGCCCAGATATAGAGGAAGATCAGAGACCAGAAATGCACGATCGACAGGCGATAGGAGTAGACCGGCCGCTCAGCACGTTTCGGAATGAAGTAATACATCATGCCGAGGAAGCCTGCCGTCAGGAAGAACCCAACGGCGTTATGGCCGTACCACCATTGCGTCATCGCGTCTTGTACACCGGCAAAGAGCACGTAGCTCTTGCTGCCATTCCAAGCCACGGGCATCGCCAGATTGTTGACGATATGAAGCATCGCAACCGTGACGATGAATGAGAGATAGAACCAGTTTGCCACGTAGATGTGCGGTTCTTTTCGCCGTGCCAGCGTTCCGAGGAACACGAGGAGATAGACAACCCACACGATGGTGAGCCACAGGTCGGCATACCACTCGGGTTCTGCATATTCCTTGCTTTGGGTGATGCCGAGAAGGTAGCCCGTGCCGGCGATCAGAATGAACAGATTGTAGCCCCAGACAACGAACCAGGGTGACCAGCGTCCGGCAAGACGCGCGCGGCTCGTGCGTTGCACGACGTAGAACGACGTTGCCAGAAGGGCATTGCCGCCAAAGGCGAAGATCACAGCCGATGTATGAAGCGGTCGCAGTCGCCCGAAATTCGTCCAGGGCAGATCAAAATTCAAAATCGGATAGGCCAGCTGCCATGCTAGAATATCGCCAACGAGAAATCCGGCGATTCCCCAGAACATGGCTGCAACTGCGGCGACTTTGACTACGCCGTCATTGTAGCCGGTGTCGGCTGCCTGATTTTTTTTTCGCTCGGCGAGACTTCGAAAAATCGCCAATCCGGAAAGGCCGGCAGCGAGAGCGAAGAGCGTGCCGTGAAAAACCATGACGTCTTCTGCGGTTGTCACCGCAACAAGAAAGCCGACAACGAGCGCGATCCCAACGCCGAGCACAGCCGACGCGTCGGAAAAAGCCGTGAGCTCTTCCCTGGTTTCGGTTTGGACCATGTAGTATCCCCCACCACCCATATTCTGACGGATGCGACAATGCTGTTCCGTCTTGAATGAAGTTACCATCGTGCGGAGCGTACTAAGAGACGGCCGATGGTCGCAAATCCCTGACACAGATCAATATGCGACCATTATCGCCAGCGTAGCGTTGCGACTTATTGATAATCGCCAAGCACCCTACGAGACAGTGGACGAGATACTGGAGCGATGCGGACGAGCAAGCACTGGCTGAAATTGGTGGGCGAACGCGGCATTTCGGTCGCTGGACATCAGCAGCCCGATCCAATCGATCTAATCGAATCGGATCATCGATTGCAGCTTGAACTTTGCGATCTTCTCGAACTCATCGCCGATTGTCTGCCATCGACGGTCCACGGAACCGTTCTGGAAACGGCCGGCTCGACATTGCGTGATGGTTTTCGCGCGCACATGCAGTTCGAAGATACGATCCTGTTTCCTCTTCTGAGACAACGCGGAGCCGAGCGCCCGCTGCTGTGCAGCGCTTTGGATCAGTTGGCTCATGAGCATGTCACGGATGAGGATTTCGGTCAGGAGGTCGCCGACGCGCTCGACGGTCTGCAACAGAGCGGTCCGCCGAAAAATCCAGACATGATCGGCTACATGCTGCGTGGTTTTTTCCTGTGTCAGCGACGGCATGTCGAGTGGGAGAACGCTGTCGTGCTGCCTGAGGCTCGATCTTTATTGACCGAACAGGATCTCGACGATCTGTGCGAGGAAATTCTATCGGTTCCCAACTGGCGGAACGTGCATAACTCGCTCGCCGAGTTACGGAGCCTCAATGCCGGCGCCCGGCTTTAGGACGAGCATCGCGATCAGGCGAATTCCAACTCTGTCTGTCCCGCTGTTTCAGCCAAACGCGGCAGATGAGGCACCACAACTTCGCGACTCGTGACCAAACGGATGATTCCCCGTTTGTTTAGCTTGGAGAATTGCCGGCTCACCGTTTCATTCGTAAGCCCGAGGAAGTCGGCGATGTCGGGGCGCGTAAGCGGCAGTAGGAAATGTGCGGGCGCCTCGGCATTATCCTCCGTATAATCGAGGTTCGGCGCCCGGCGCGCCATCATGTTCAGGAAACTCGCCACCTTCTCTTCAGCGGATGCGCGTCCAAGAACAAACAGCCATTCGCGCGCGGCGTCGAGTTCGCTCAGAGTGCGTTCGAACAGGCGTCGTTCCAGTCCCGGGTGATCGGCCAAGAGCTTTTCGAAGGCCTGATGAGGAAAGCAGCAGATTTCGACGTCGGTAGCAGCTTCGGCAAAATAGGGATTCTCGGCGCTATAGGCTCGGCCTAGAAAATCGGTGGGAAACAAGAGCCCGAGAATCTGCTGGCGGCCGTCCGCCGACGTCTTGAGCAGTTTGACGACACCGGAGATAACATTGGCAAAATATTCGGTCGGCTCAGCATCGGACATCAGGGTTTCGCCGGGCGACAGCGTTCGCGAATGCGCGATACGACTCAGCGACTGGATCTCCTCATTCGACAGCGCTCCGCAAATTGCGCGATGCCGGATCGCGCAATTCGCACAACGACTCTTTTGCGATCGCTCATTCATCGCGACGGTTGGTCTCCGTTGTAGGCCAATTGAAACATTTTAGCGCCAAACTACACCAATGAATAAAAATACACGTCAGAATAGTGGATTTCGATCATTTCATGCTCAGACAAATGGTCACCGCATCGCGACGGCCGTTTGGAATCTATCGAGGCCGAAACGACGTCTCACGCGACGGGTTGGGCGTGGAGCTTGAAGTCGATGAATCTCACGGCTTGCCGGTTGCGCCGCCCTTCCATATCATTCGCCGCTTGAGGAGAAACACGTGCGCGTAAGACTAAGACCTACAACGGCCATTTTGGCGCTGGCGGTTGCCTTGGGAGGGTGTGCCGGCGGGGCAAAGCTGCCGACATATGATTTGCAACCGCCCGAGGTGATCGAGCGAGTCGATGATGGCTATGCGCCGTGGATCAAGATCCACAGTGGAACATTTGCCGTGGAAAAGCCGCAGCTCAATCATGCGGTTTGGTATCTGGGCGCCCAAAAACACAAGAAATCCGGCAAGGAAGAATATTTTATCCATCTCTCGCTGATCTACACGGCCAATGAACCTCACGAAGGCTACAAGGCGCGTTTGCGTGATGGTACGCAGCTCTCTACGCGTCCACCCGAGCGAACGGTGAGTTCGTGTATCGGCGACTCCAAGACCTGCGTCTACAATGATCAGCTGCAGATCGAGGTGCCTGTGCGGACGCTGAAGACATTCGTTCAGAGCGATCTCGTGTTTGAATTCCAGTTCATGGCCAACGACAAGCACAGCTTGAGCATTCCGGCAGTTGTCGTCTCGAACCTGATCAAACGGGCGCGCCTGGAAGCCTTCCAGATTTGACCTGATCCCCGATACGGGCGAAAAAAAGACGTGCGCGGATCATTCGGATGTCGCGACATGAGGATCGTCTGTCTTGCGTTCTATGCAAGCCGTGGCGGTTTTTCTCGTTTCTGGGAGGTTCACGATGAAATCACTGCTCGCAGCGACACTTGTATCGATTATCGGCTTTTCGGCGGTGGCTCAGGCCGAAGATAAGGCCGTGTACACGAACGATGTGATCGAAAAGATCCATTTTTCAAAAGACCAGGTCAGCGTCATTTTGAGCGGACACAAGAAAAAGGGCGAGTTTGGCTGCAAGGATCCGCACTATGTCATCGGTGTCGAAGCCTTCGGCCATACGTTCGGTCAGGTTGTCCAGATTGTGACCGATGCTGCCGTCAATCATGCCCAGATCGGTCTGCAGGTCGCGTCCTGCAGCGGGGGCGACAAGGAAGGGGCATCTATCGTCACGGAAGTGAAGTTTGAGTTGCACCGCGACAATTACGACCGCCCCGGATCTTATCGACAGTGATTGAAGGAATGGATGCAGTAAGGCGTTGATAAACAGACGATAAGTGTATTGTCGGCTTCTGTAGCCTTTGCAACATTCCGTAATATTAAGTGAATTTAATGGGACAAGCCGGCCTGCGTGCGGTAGGTTTGCACATGGGCGATCGTTGCGTATCCCGGCAGTGCCCCCCCGTCTGGCCGGTTAACATCGCCCCGCGCTGAATTCCCTCCAGCGCACCGCGCGAAAGCGCTGCGGCCCGGCCTCTCCCCCAAGAGGTCGGGCCATCTTATTCCGCAGTTAATTATTTCGGCAAAACCAAGGGCGAAAAGTGGTAGCGCATTGAAACGCTTGGTCCAAATTGTGGCAGTATGGCGATTTTTTTGCCAAAGTCTGAACATCATCGCTTGCTACGAATCAAAAAAAAGAGTGTAGTCAGTCACCGATTCACTAAAAAAACGTCATCGAACGTCATCGGGGGAAGTCTTAAAATGACAGCTATACAGCTCGTGCTGTACGCGGCGCTTGGGCTTTATGCCTTGAGCCTGTGTGCGACACTGCTCGCCGACCTGCCGATCGAAGAGTCATGAGTCCGAGCACGATCGACACGTCTGTTTAAGCGTCCAATTAAGAAAATGAAGCCGCGCCTTGGAAAATCCAGGCGCGGCTTCATGCATTTTCAGGGATCATTTGGAGTCGGCAGACTTTGGCACCAATGAACAAGGCTTGGCTGCGAAAGGTAGATACCGATTTTGCGGCAACGATAGCTATCGAAATTGATGCCTCGCGTGTGCTTGCCAGACTTGAATGTCACATGGATCGATCTCGTTGACCGTGGTGTTTTAGCCACACAGCTGAATTTCAGCGATGTGATGCAGCCTGCTAAAAGGCGCCGCGATTTAGCCTGATTTCTGTCACGCGCGCTTGGCTGAAGTGCGCGAATTGTGTCAGCGAGCGGGGATCCGTCCGACAACGCTGATCCTGCCACCTGAGGCTGCCCGCACGACAATGGTCTCTCCGGATGCGGGCGTGATGCCGACAAGCCGCGCAATGTTCCATTTGTGAGTCACCAGGATCGCTGGTTTTCCCGCCTTTGCCGAGCGGATGAATGCTGTCAAACCCGCCATTTGCTTTCGTGCTGGATTTTTTTCGTTTGCCAACGCGTTGAGCCACGCCTTTGTCTTCACGCCTCCAAGTCCCAACAACCTTGCTGTATCGCGGCAACGGCAAAAGGCGCTCGTGAGGATATTGGCCGATGTGATCCCGTTCTTGCGAAACCAACCACCGATCCGTTTTGCCTGAGCGCGTCCGGCAGCGGAAAGGTTGCGTTGTGTCGAGCACTTGTTCAATTTGAAGTTGGCGGGGTCCGTTGAGCCTGGGGCAACCGCGTGACGCATAAGGCCAACGGCTCCTCCGGATTTCAGGGCGGTCGAGACGTTCTCCGCAGTTGCTGGAGCTGTATCGGAGAATACGAGCAGAAAGACAGCGGCAAAGAAGCTCGAAATTCTGCCAAAACGTTGTTCCAGCACGACGCACACCCTTTTTGACTAAGGGGTAGAGCCTAGTTGCCTCCAGCAGATTGAACAATATCGTAGCGCTGGGACGGTGATCCATGACACATGCGGTCGGTCCGTAACGAGGTGCCTCATGCCTCATGCACAGCCGCTGTCACAGCATCGCCGAAAGCACGCGTACCAATTTCTCCTCCAACGTCATTTGTCCGGGTTGCTGGTCTGGATAATGCGCTGTCCAGGGCATTCTCCAGAGCTGCCGAGGCTTCGCGCGCGGCATTGCTGCGCTGACGCTCGCCAATCCAGTCGAGCAATCTGGCGAGTGAGCGCATGAGGGCTGTCGGATTGGCCACATCCTGGCCTGCAATGTCGGGAGCCGATCCATGCGCCGCCTGCGCAACGGCATGCGTGTCGCTGGCATTGAGCGATCCGCCCAGCCCCAGTCCGCCCGAGAGTTCGGCAGCTTCATTCGACAGGATATCGCCGAACATGTTTGTGGTGACGATAACGTCGAAGCTTTCAGGTTCGCGTACGAGCAGTGACGCCATGGCGTCCACATGAACATCGTCGACCTGGAGTTCAGGAAAATCCTTGCAGACAGCATGCACGCTTTCGCAGAAAAGCCCGTCCGACAGTTTGAGGACATTGGCTTTGTGCACCATCGTAAGGTGCTTTCGTCGAGACATGGCGAGTTCTGCTGCAATTCGGGCGACACGCTCTGAGCCCTCACGCGTGATCTTGCGGATTGCAAAGGCAAGATCCTCGGTCGCCATGAACTCGCCCGAGCCTTTCACCATATTGCGGTCGGCATAGAAGCCTTCCGTGTTCTCGCGCACGAGAATGAGATCCATGGATTTGGCCATCGCGTCCAAGCCATCGATTGTTCGGGACGGGCGAATATTGGCGTAAAGATCGAGCGCCGATCTGAAACCGGCTGATGGGTTGTGGCCACCCTGATCGGGAGGCGGATAGTCGGCACTGGACACCGGGCCAAGCAAAACCCCATTGGCGGAGCGTGCCTTTTCGACGACGCTCTCGGGCAGCGTGGAGCCGTGCGCCTCCAAACTGGCTAGACCGATGAGGTCATGCTCCAGCTCAATGTCGAGACCGAACTTTGCCGCGAGCGTCTCAAGGACGGTCTCGGTTGCCGCCATTATCTCCGGGCCGATTCCGTCCCCGGGAAGAACAAGAAGCTTCATGCATCACTCCGTTTCGTGTCGGGACCTAATCCCGGTGAGCGGTCATCGGTTCCGCCGACGCCTCGCAACCAGAGAGGCACAAACACGCTGAGTCCGAGGAAGCGGATGACGTGGTGCGTGCCGACAAAGGCAGGATCCAGATCCATGGCAAGCGCCAAAATCGCCATGGCATCGACGCCCCCGGGTGCATAGGCAATCCAGGTTTGTGCAAGTGGCAGGTCCAGCAAAAGAGCCGTCGGCAAGGCGAACAGGAAACTTATGCCGACCAGGAGCACGATACTGGCCGCGCCGGCCTTCAGAGAACTTCTGAGGATGGCCATATCGGTTCCAATGAATTCGACGCCGATAACCGCACCGATCAGAACGAAGCCGGGTATGAGCAGCCAGTCCGGCAGCTGGCCTGCCACGATGCCGGTCGCATAGAGGACTGTGCTCGCAATCATGGGGCCGAATAGGAATGGAGCCGGTACGCGGACAAGGGTGGCAATGAATCCACCAAGTGTCCCGATCACCACAAGCAGAGCAATGTCACCGAGTGAAGCCGTCGCAGCGGCGACCTGAACAGGTGCCTCGCTCGTCGCGTAGAGCACCGTCACCATAAACGGCATAATGACGACAAGTGTGGTCAGCCGGATCGTCTGCAGGATCGCGACCCGGCGCACGTCGGCCGTGCTTTCGATCGCGACGGCAATCACATAGTTAAGCGCGCCGGGCACAGCGCAAAGCCGTGCGGTTGCTCTGTCAAATCCATGAAAGCGTTCGAGATACCGCGCGCCGAAAATCATCATCGATCCGACACAGACAATGAGGAGGGCGATGCTCAGCGGCCAGCGCTCGACGAGCTCGAAACTGTCAGGTGAAACACCTGATCCCATCGCTGCGCCCAGAAAAACAAAGGCGATGTCGGACAGTCTGGCAGGAACACCGATTTCGAGATTCGATAGAGCAGCTGCCGCGACGGCGATGGTGGGGCCGGCAAGCCAGGGTGCCGGGAATCCGAGCGTCCAGAAGACGAGTCCGCCGAGTGCAGCGATGATCAGCGTTTTTGCGAGCCGAACCAGCATCTGCACGCCTTGAGACTCCTTTTCCGTGCGATAGGCGCCTACCGGCCCCCATGACGTCGGAGGACGGCGTTTGTGAACTCTTCGATATAGTCGAGCAGAGCATCGAGTGCGACCGCCGCCTTGTCGGTTTCGCCGTCTGCGATCGAGCGGGCAAGACTTGCGTGAAGGCCGGCACAGCGGGGAAGGTCGGCAATCTCCTGAGCATAGATGAACCAGAACCGGCGCACCAATCCGCGTGTCAGACGGATGGCCTTCTTGGCGATTGGGTTGCCGGCAACTTCGGTGATCAGGCTGTTGAGTGTTGCATCGAGACGCATGAATGCAGTCCCGTCTCCGGATTGGGCCGCATCTTCCATGCGTTCGGCGATCTCTGAGAATGCGGTGCGGTCGGCCGTGCCGGCATGGTCCGAAGCCAATTGCACGAGCAGACGTTCGAGTGCGCGCCGGACCGCCAGAATTTCAAACTGCGTCTGGACATTGACTTCGCTCACGAGCACGCCGCGCCGCGGCAACACGGTTACAAGGCCCTCATTGGCAAGCCTTTGGAGCGCCTCGCGCACAGGTGTACGACCGATCCCGAGTTCATCGGCCAGAGTCTGTTCCGACAACACGGAACCCGGCGCGAGTTCGGCCGTCACGATGCGCTCTTCGATCGTCACGTAAGCGCGTTCGGCGAGGCTCGCCGCAGGCTGTTCCATCTGTGTCCGGTTCAAGGTCGACGCCCCCGCCGATTGTTCGCTCAACATAAGTGGAATCGCTCTCGTTGACAATTAGTCGACAACTGATATATCACAAATCTGTATCTGCCAATTGTCGAAAAGGAGAAGGGCGTAATGAGTGAGGCTATCGTTGGAGGGACCATCATCGATGGCCTGGGGGGCGATCCGATCGAAAAGGGTGTCGTCCTGTTCGAGAACGGCCGTATTACCAAGGTTGGTCCGGAGAGCGCCGTCACGGTTCCGCAAGAGGCGCGCAAGATCGATGCGGCTGGACGCATTGTCATGCCCGGCATCATCGACACCCATGTGCATGCCACCTACCGCGCCCGGGACATGCGTCAGCATCTCCTCAACACGCCGACCTACAATATCCTGCGGTCGACCTCGATTCTGAAAGAGACCCTTGAGGCTGGAATCACGACGGTGCGGGATATGGGCGGTGCCGATGCCGGATTTCGCGAAGCGGTTGCGGACGGGTTTATCGATGGTCCGAGGCTCCTGATTTCGCTCATCATGATGTCTCAAACCGGCGGGCATGGCGACCAGTGGGTCCCGGCCGGTATGAGAATTCAGAAACGTGCCTGGCTGCCGAGCGCTGTCGCTGACGGTGTCGAGGGCGTGCGTCAGAAGGTGCGTCACTGCCTGATGGCGGGGGCGGATTTCATCAAGATCTGTACCGGTGGCGGCATCACGTCCGTGACCGATAGCTGGGACGAGCCGCAATATTCCGTCGAAGAAGTGAAAACGGCCGTTGCCGAAGCCGCCTTTAAGAAGAGGCGCGTTGCCGCCCATGCCGAGGGGCTTGAGCCCATTCGCACCGCGCTGGCGGGCGGGATTCATTCGCTCGAGCATGGATGGGCGATCGATGAAGAGTCGATCGACACTATGATCGCGCAAGGCACCTGGTGGGTGCCCACCCTGGCGCTTGTCCCTATGTCCGTCGAAAAGCGCAAGAAAGACGACGCCTGGAGCAGCCTGCAGATGGGCGATGAAGCGTCGAAAGATCACGAGATCTACACCATGATGCAGGATCAGAAGCCGATCTGGCATGAAGCGGTCCGGCGCGGTGTCAAGATCGCAATGGGAACGGATCAGTCCCATCGGCTGCTCGTTGGCGAAAACATGGTCGAATTGAAATTTATGGTCGACTGGCTCGGCATGTCGCCTATGGAGGTGATTGCGGCCTCGACGAGCAAGGCGGCAGAGTGCATCGAGCGTCCCGAACTTGGAGCGCTGGAAGCCGGCCGGATTGCGGACGTTCTGATCGTGGACGGAAATCCCGTCGATGACATCCAGGTTCTTGAAGACCGCAACCGGATTCACATGATCATGAAAGACGGCAAGGCCTACAAGGACCGCCTGAATAGCTAAGCCTGCAGATCCAGGCAGACCGGGAGGAGAGTCGCATGCAAATCAATCGATTCATGATCCGGCCCTTTGTGGAACAGGGCCTGCGCGAAGAGATGTCGTCTGGCGATACGACGGGCGGATTTCTCGTTGGCGACGATCCGGTGCAGACAGGGCAGATCTATGCGAAGGCATCCGGCATCGTTTGCGGCCTGTTGTTGGCGGATGAGACCGTCAAGACGGTCGATCCGGATGCCACTGTCGACTATCAGGTTCAGGATGGCGCCGTGGCAGAACCTGGAACCGTGCTTCTCAAGATCCGGGCCAAGGCGTCGACCATGTTCATGATCGAGCGCTGCGCTCTCGACTGGATCCAGCAGCTATCGGGCATTGCGACGAAGACGCGTCGCTATGTCGATCTGGTCAGCCACACCAATGTCCGGGTGACGGATACCCGAAAAGGCTGGCCGGGCGTGCGCGTGCTTCAGAAATACGCCGTGCGCGTCGGCGGTGCCCACAACCACATCTTCAATCTGAGCAACTGCATATTGGTGAAGGATAACCATATCAAGATTGCCGGCTCGATCACAGAAGCCGTCCGCATTCTGCGTGAAAGGGCGCAGCATACCTTCAAGCTGGAAGTCGAGTGCGAGACACTCGAGATGGTGCAGGAAGCGCTCGATTGCGGTGTCGAAGTGATCATGTTCGACAATATGGATCTGGACGAGATGCGCGAAGGGCTGAAACTTGTCGATGGGCGGGCCATGACAGAGGCATCCGGCGGGATCAATGAAAGCACGATCACCGCAATTGCAGAGACCGGCGTCGACATCATCTCCGTCGGTGATATCACCCATTCGGTATCGGCCATGGATGCAAGCCTCGACGTCCAGGACATCAAACCGAGCGCCGTCCGCCATATCGAACGCCTCGGTGGTTCGGTTGGGAGCAAAGCATGACCGGCAACACGCGTCCCGTCGTCGGCATCACGGCTCGCCAGGGCGTTATCCCTGCCTTGGACGCCGGAACGGTCGATGAGAACCGGCGCGTGGTCGAGGCGACAACGAATGTCGAGGGCATCGTGGCCTACAAGCTGGGTCTCTCGATGGTGCTGGACCGAGGTCTGGCCGGCGCGGTGGATGCGCTTCGCCAGGTCACCGACCTGCCGCTGATCTATGACCATCAGAAAGCCGGCTGCGATATCCCGGATATGGGCCCGAAATTTGCGGCCCTTTGCAGCCGGGCGGGCGTGGACGGGCTCATACTCTTTCCGGTCGCCGGACCCTTGGCAGTCGACGGGTTCGTCGGGGGCGCCTTGCAGAACGGGCTGATGCCGATCGTTGGTGGCGATCTGCCGTTTCCAAGCTACAACGCCGCCGGTGGCGGTTATGTGGTGGATGATTCCCTGTCGATGATTTTCGAGCGCAGCGTGAAAGCGGGCTGTGATCATTTCGTCATTCCGGGGAACGACGCTGAAAAAGTCCGCGAGCACGCAGCCCGGCTTGTCGAGGCCGTTGGAGAACCATGGCTTTTCATTCCTGGCATTGGCGCGCTTGGTGGCTCGATCGCCGATGTGTTCAAGCCCGCCGAGGGGTGCCGCCGCTTTGCTATCATCGGTCGCGGCATCTATGGCGCTGCTGATCCGACGGAAGCTGCCAAGACTTTTGCCGGTGAGGCTTCGGAGTTCGCGTGACTTCTTCTCTAGAAACACGGCTATACATTGATGGTGCTTTTGTCGAAGCGGCATCAAAGCAGACATTCGATGTTATAGACCCTGCTTGCGAGGAAATCGTCGCGTCTGTTTCGACGGCCGCTCCTGAGGATCTTGATCGCGCGGTTGCGGCTGCCCGACGCATTTTCGACGAAGGCGGCTGGTCTGGCCTGTTGCCATTCGACCGTGGACGCATTTTGGATGCGATTGCGAACCAGATCGAAAACCGTCTCGACGCCATCGCGGAAATCGAGACACGGTCCGGCGGCAAGACGCTGGCCAATTCACGCAACGAAGTTCAGTCCGCTGCCCGGGTCTTTCGCTACTACGCCGGCGCAATGGACAAGTTCTTCGGCGAGACGATCCCGATGGGGAGCGGCGTGCTCGATTTTACATTGCGCGAGCCGATTGGTGTTGTCGGCCAGATCACCCCCTGGAATTTCCCGTTCCTGGCCGCGGCCTGGAAGGTCGCGCCCGCTCTCGCTGCCGGATGTACCGTCATCCTGAAGCCTGCGAGCGCAACGCCACTGACAACGATCATGCTGGCACAGGCCGCCCATGAAGCCGGTGTGCCACCGGGCGTTCTGAACGTGCTTCCGGGGCCTGGACGTGGACTGGGAGACCGGATGGCAACCCATCCGGACATCGACAAGATCGCCTTTACCGGTGCCACGCAAACCGGCACCGAACTCATCCGGCAAACGGCAGATGACATCAAGCGCGTGTCGCTGGAGCTGGGCGGTAAGAGCCCGAACATCGTCTTTGCGGACGCAGATTTGGGATTGGCGGCGCGGAACGCCGTCCCGGCGGTCTTTGGAAATGCCGGTCAGAGTTGCTCTGCGCGGACCCGCCTGTTTGTTCAGAGACAGTCGCTTGGAGAATTCATGCCGAAGCTTATGGAGGCCGTTGCGGCATTCCGGGTGGGCGATCCGATGGATGCTGAAACGGACATGGGACCTCTGGTCTCCAAGGGCCAGTGGTCAGCTGTGAAGCGCCATGTCGATCGGGCCGTTGATGAAGGCGCGACGCTTGCCTGCGGCGGCGGCCACCCTGATGACCGTGCCGATAGCGTGTACTTTGCGCCGACCGTATTCACGGGTGTGACCAATGACATGGCCATCGCCCGGGAAGAGGTTTTCGGCCCCGTCCTCGCCGTGATCGCGTTCGACGACGAGCAAGACGTCATCGCCATGGCGAACGACTCGCCTTACGGCCTCAATGCCTCGGTCTGGAGCCGCGATATCAAGAAAGCCCTGCGCGTTGCCAGAGGCCTGCGTAGTGGGATGGTTTCGATCAACAGCCATGGCAGCGCCAGCCGCTATGGCTTGTTCGCACCCTTCGGGGGCTACAAGCAATCCGGCCATGGCAGGGAACTCGGGATGTACGCGTTGAGCCTCTATACCGAGGTCAAGAATGTGTTCGTCGATCTCGCCGACTGAATGAAGGAGAACAGCCCATGTTTCCCGAAGATATCCGTGAGGCGGCATCCAAGGCACTCGAAGCCGCGAAATCAGCCGGGATCCGCATCGCGACGGCCGAAACCTGCACCGCTGGTCTTGTCAGTGCCGCTCTGACATCCGTGCCTGGCGCGTCCGAGGTCTTCGATCGTGGTTACGTTCTCTATCATGCCAGCGCAAAATCGACGTCGCTCGGCGTTTCAGAAGACGTGGCACAAGCGCATGGCGCCGTGAGCGCAGAAGTGACAAAAGGCCTTGCAGAAGGTGCCCTCGCGCAATCTGGCGCTGGCGTTGCTGTTGCGATCACTGGGTATGCCGGTCCCGGCGGAGGGAGCGAACGCGATCCGGTCGGCACCGTTTACATTGCCTGCGCACGTGATGGCTGCGAGCCTGTCGTTGAACGTCTGCGGTTCGAAGGCGGACGCGATGACGTCCGGATGGCGGCGGTGAAGGCGGCGCTCGATCTTCTTACACGGGTGTCCTGAAGCGGTCCCCTGAGCATCGGTTTGAGCAATCTGCCGGGCGACGATTGATGTTGGCTTGCTGAAGTACAACGGCCATATCAGGCTTGATATGAGTATTTCCGTTTTTGACCTGAAGCTGCCAAATTTCAGATTGGGTGAGTGCGCATGGACGCGCTATTTTCTCTTGCTAAGCTCTTTGACTGCCCGCCGCGTCCCATTGCCAAAGGCACCGTCGATACCACCTTTGTAGAGCCCCGCGTCTCTTAGCTGCCGCTGGAACGCGCGCTTCGCCTCGCCGGACCATCCGACAGTCCGATCAACGAAGTACTTCTTCACATCGTCATCGTCGAAATCATAGGAATCCTTGATGCGCTCGAAAAAGAGCTTGGCTGCCTGCTCAGGGTCGCGCTTCGCGCCTTCTCCCCTGTCATGCATCTTGGATAGCTTGGTCAGCGCGTCCCAGTTCCCGTCCTTCGCCTCGCCGAAGAGCCGCGCGGCCTCCTTTAGGTTCTTGGGGACCCCGCGCCCCGTGTAATGCATTTCGCCAAGCGCGTATTCCGCGTCGCTGCTACCCTCCGCGACGGCCTTTTCATACCAGTCTTTCGCCGCAGCATAGTCCTTGCTGACGCCCTCGCCTTTCTCATAGAGGCTCCCGATGTTGAACATCGAGGACACGTCTCCGCTCTCCGCTGCCTTTCGGTACCATTTAGCGGATTCTGTAGCGTCCTTGCCGATGCTATCGCCTTCCGCATAGAGTTCGGCCAGTTTGGTCATGGAGCCAATGCGGCCCAGCGCTGCGGCTTTGGCGTACCATTTCACCGCCTCGTCCGGCGCCTTCGCCGGGAAACCGTCACCGTCCAAATACATCTCGGCGAGGCCGTGCATCGCGTCGGCGTCCCCCTTGGAGATGGCCTTGCGGTACCACTCAATGGCGAATTTCGGGTCACTGCCATCGTAGATCTTGCCAAGTGCCACCATCGCCTTCACGTGGCCCTTCGCCGCAGCTTTGCGATACCAAGCCCCTGCTTGCGCCCTTGCCCAGCGACCGCGTTCCGAACTGTCGTTACCCTCGGGTCGAACCACGTCTCGCCAGCCCTTGATCACTTGCGCCGTCTCATAGGCCGCGTCGGGATCGCCGGCTCTAGCCCTAGCGACCAAATTCTGGAAATGTTTGAATCTGGTCGGCAACGTGAGTGTCAAATCGACCGACTCGCCCTCGCGCCAGACCCCGAGCTTGACGCTCTGGCCATCTTTCCAACCTTCCTGGATCCCATAGAGGCTCACCTTATCGCTCAGAACTTGCCCGTCTACGGCATAGACGAGATCGCCCTTCCGCAGCCCTCCTGTCTCTGCCGCACTCGCCAGCTTCAGTGACGTGACCCGGGATGCGTGTGTCGGCGCGACCGACGCGGGGAGCCCTTCGGGACGTTTCTCATTGAGTTCGATCGTGTCCCAATCGAATCCCGGTTCGATCTCGCCGCCATCTTCATCCGCGCTATAGGCAAGAAGCGGTTCAAACAGCAGCCCGGACTGATAGGTGAGGTAATGGCGCAACCCCTTATCGAGCGCATTCATCGTGCGTCCGTCCAGATCCGCAACCTCACATCTATACAATGACTTGAAGGACGAGTTGTCATTGCTGATGAACATCTGCGTGGCATTGAAGCCGAACCACTCAGTCGTCTTATTCTGGGTATGGTAAGCGCGATGACTTCTGAACCGGCCTTTTCCACCCTCTAAATCGATGGAGTTCCCGGCCGAACCCATTTGGTATGTCGCATGGTCCGTATAGGCGGGGTGGGCCCACATCAACCGACTGCCCTCCGACCAGACGATCACTGTCAATTTTGCCCAGTATCCTGGGCCTAGAAAACCCTCGCCGGACACGCCTTTGTAGCCGGTCTGGCAGGTTCCCGTATCCCAGCCCATACGATAGATTCCCGCGTGCTCCTGAAATTGACCGTGGCCGGATTGCGCGGAGCTCAGATGCTTCCGCAGCCGCGCACGATAAAGAATCATGGCCCCGACCCAGTCGTTTGCCTTCTCGATGTATTGCTTCAGGGTCGCATCATTTTCCGGATCCTCTATGCGTTCGCCGATGAATGAGGAGCGGACATAGCCGAACTTTTGCTCTGCCCATTCAACCTTCGACCAGCCAGCGCCCTGGACGGTGCCGGCCAGTCTGACGAACCGGCGCTTGGTGGACGTCGCCAGCAGGCGTGCGCCATCACTCGCTTCGGCGTGGATTCCCATGTCACCCTTCGTGGTCAGCCGGTAATCGCCGTCTTCTGCAGGAACGAAGACCGCCACGGGCTTAGCCTGCGGCTGCTCGGGATAGGCACCCACGGCGACCTTCCGCTTCGCCAGCTCCTTCAGCCGAGCGTTGGCCAGCTCGGCATAGACACCGTCAGGGAACTGTTTGATGAAGGCTTCGAGCACCGGCTCACTGTCGCTCGTTTTCACGTCCGCCCAGACTCGCGCCGCTGGACTCAGGGGCGGCCGCGCGGGCGGCGTGTACGCACTTTCACCTGCTTCGACGTCCGCTGGCGGCCTGAGATAGACCGCCTCGCTGGAGAGCGAGCCATAAACAAAGGGCTCTTGCCGGCCGCCCGTAGCGGCGAGAACACTATCGCGCACTCGGCGGAATAAGAAATTGATCTCTAGGCCCGGCGACTCCAGATGGCTCAGCAAAGCCTCAGTATAGGGGCTGTGGTCACCCGTCCCATCGTCCGCCGTTGTGCCTTCTCGCGCGGCGTAAGCCACCAGGGTGTTGGAGGGCGCCTCGACGCGGGCCAAGCCGCGCCCGACCGACCGCGTGCCGGCACGATCGGACATGCGGGCGCGAAACGGATTGTCGCGGCAGGAGTCCAACACCACGAGGCGGAGCTTCGTCGCACCTTCGAGTGTGGTCATGACCACGTCAAGTGATAAGGCCTCAAGTTCGACGTCGCGGGCGCTTTGCAGCCGAGCGTCGACGGGCAAGAGATAGTTGCGCTTGTCTACTTCGATGCCGTGGCCGGCATAGTAAATCAAAGCGATGTCGGCGCCATCGGCGAGACGGGAGAATTGAGACAGGGCGCGGCGGAAATCCCGGTAATCGAGGTCCGTTTTGTATACGATAGAGCTGAAGCCGATGCGCTTCAGGCTTTCGGCAATCGCCGCAGCGTCGTTCGTCGGATTCGCCAGCTTATCGACGCTCTGATACGCCGAATTCCCGATCACGAGCGCCACGCGCTTGGCGGCTAGCGCGGGAGAGACCCAAACCATCACCAGCGCCAAGAGGGCCATACTCAGCAATCGGTTCATCATCTCCTCCCTGCAGCCAAAGAATTCCGCGCAACCCTTCGATCTCCGTGGCGAGGCTAGCACAGTTCAGAGCCGCGTCTGAAGGGCATAGGCGGCAAGAACCGCGATCCCGAACGCGGCGCCAGCTTTCAGCCGAATTGCGACAACCGCGGGCCGTTCCGAGCACCGTTCTAGCGATCCTTCTGACTACGCCATCATTTCCTCCCGACAATCTCTCGCCTCTTCCCAAGCTTTGGTAACGCGGATTTAGGATCCTACGGCAAACGGGTGATTGAATCCGAGTGAACTGCAGGCAACCGCGGCGTTAGCCTTCATGTGGCGAGCGCCTCGCATGTGATGGGCATCAAGGACGGTTGCTTTGCGTCCGCTTCCGGCACTTTTCAGAAATCATCAAATCGATTTTTTGCGGCAGCTATCGAATGTGCTCCGGTCGTAGGTATTGCACCGTCAGCACGGTGTGACTGCAGTAGATCCTACAAAAGCGGCTCCATTAGTGCGTCCACGCCCCTGTTGCCGATATGTCACGCTTGGGCATCATTCCGCAGGCTGAACTTGTTTCTGCCCAAGACATCGCCACATTGCAGTGTGATGACTGACGAATGGCGCATATGAGGCTTGGGCACCTCATAGGAACGCGCTCAATTTTGTAACTTCTGACCGTCCTGACACGCAGGACAAAAGACGTCACTTCCGGGGGTGGAAGAGGGGTTTAGCGTTGCGTCTGTTGCTCATAGGGTCCGCTCTGACCGTTGCGTTGCTTGTCTTGCCAGGCGAAAGCCAGGCACAGGACGATGTATCCAGCGTTTTCAGCCGACTCCTGAACAATCCGAATGATGCTGCACTCAATGCACGCTACGCAGCGCTTGTCGAAGCGCGCGGCGACATGCGCAAGGCGCTTGGTGCCTATGAGCGTGCCCTGGCGGTCGATCCGGGCAATCGCGATCTCCTGCGAGCCTATAAACGCGTCAAAAGACGCCTGTTGCCGGCGGTGACCTCGGTTACTGTAGAAAAAGGCATCAGCTACGACAGCAACCCCCGCCAATTGCCCAATACGCGGCGGCGCGAAGGGGATGTCACCTTCGACGTCTCGGCCTATCTGTTTGATGAACGCACGCTTCGCCGCCATCGATGGCGAACCGAAGCTTTTGCGCGCGGACAGATCCAAGGCGATGAGACGGACTTGAATGCCGGCGAGGTTGCTGCATGGACGGGTCCTGTCTTCGATCTCAACCCGAAGACCCGACTGCATTTTGCGCCGGGTGCAGCCGTTGCCTGGCTCGATGGGCGCCGGCTCTATAACGACGGTTCTCTCCGTGTCACCCTGGAGCGCGTTAGGCGTGGCACGACGCAGTCTGTCAGTGCGCTGCTGACCTATCGCGATGCAGGCGACTCATTCAATGGCAGCGACGGTTTCATTGCCCAGCTGTCGGGACGGTTCAAGTTCAACTCGAAACTGGTGAAGGGCGACACAATCTATGTGCTGCCTCGCGTTCGCTATAGCGGACCGACGGGAAGCGGTCCGGGACGTGTCTTCTCGCGCCCGCTCTTTCCCGGTGACTTTGTCGAGACCGGCAGCCGGTTTGCTTACTTCCGCCCGATCCGTGGCGGAAAGGTTTTTATTGGCGCCGGCTTTGCTACCTATTTCCGCCATTACGATCAAACGGTCGCGTTTGGCACGGCCGAGCGCGAGGATGTCCAGATCGAGCCGACGGCGCACGTCATCTTTCCGAATGTCGGCGGCCGGAAATTCGATTTCCGAGTCGACTACCGCTATGAGGAAAACTTCTCGAACGACAATACGGAAGACTTTTCGAACCATGTCGTCGGCGGCCGCGTGGTCAAGAGGTTCTGATGCGCAAGTGGATCTATAGCCTCGTCATCGTTGCTGCATCAGCAGCTTTGGCATTGCCTGCATCGGCTGCGCCGCGCATCGGTGTCGCGTCGGTCGTAAAGAACAATGTAACGGGATCTGCCGGGGGCGGTAAGCGGACGCTCAATCGCGGGATGGGCGTCTTCCAGAATGAGACGGTAACGACGGGCGAAAACAGTTCGGCACAGCTCATGTTTCTCGATGAAACGACGCTGACGTTGAGCGCGCGTGCGAGCATCAGGCTCGATAAATTCGTCTATAATCCGAAACGCAGTTCTGGAGACATCGTCTTCAACGTGGTCAAAGGGGCGTTCCGATTCGTGACCGGATCTGCGGATCCAAACAGTTACAAGATCAAGACGCCTGTCGCGACCCTCGCCATTCGAGGAACGATTGTCGAGGGCTACATCGACCCGAGCGGGAACGTCGTCATTGTTGTTGTTGAGGGTGCCGTAGTTGCCACCGCTGGCGGCAATAGCGTTACGGTGACGGCTGGCAACTTCATCATCATCACGCCGAACGGTGCGATCATTGAAAGCGGCAACTGGACGGGTCCACTCTTGGATCTGGACGCGGGCGTTCAGTTCATCTTCGACAATCAGGGACGGTTCCTCGATCGCGGTGGTGATGTCCTTCCTGACTGGAAGAACCTCAACGATGCTCTCGACAGCCGCGATGTCGATCTGAATTTCCCACCTACGCCCGAGCCCACCAGAAAGCCGTATACAGGTGGAACGATTACCACCGACTGATTCCATCGACTGTCACTGTTGACCACACGGATATCAGCCAGAATTGCACTGCTTTGCGAATTGCGGCCTTCACGGATAGCTGAATGCACGCTATCGTTGCGCATGCTTAGCGAATTCGATGTTGCGGTCGACCGGCAAGACCGCTCATTCGACCAATTGTCTGGCTAGCGACCTCGCGTCGATCGCTCTAGTGATCGTCGCTGGCGGTACATTTGGTTGCGCGGCGATGGCCGGTAGACAGCTCTGAGAAGGCTCTGAGTAAGTATCAGTGTCCAGAGTTTGGGTGGGAGACGGGCATGGCAATTCAACAGTGTGAGTATCAGGCTGCTAAAGGGCAAATTACAGACAGTTTTGACAATGAAACTGGCCGGCTATTGGCTGCCTTTTATAGTATAGGGAATCCTGCCATCCGGCAAAGAATTATCAGTATTATTCGTGATGTTCCTCACGACGAAGATGCGGCCGAGGAAATATTAACATTGGTCGCTCAGGCGCTGCGGATCTCGGATCTCTCAGACAGTCCGTAAGGCACAGGCCTTTCGTCAGAGCTGACATGTAGAAATTTGCCTATAGACGGATGTCAATTAAATGACATCTGGGGTGGTCTCGCTTGCTGGATCACCCTTCTATCGCGATTTTTCTGGAATAACTCTTGTACGATCAACCTATCAATAGGCGTAGCATTTCGCGCTAAGCATCGTAATTGAACAAACTGAAGTATGAAGACTTCACGCGTTCTCGATCTCCTATGTGGGTCGCGTGGCGACCAGGCGAAGGCGATTGGGAACCCGGCAGATTGAAGGTCCCCGAGCACGCATGTTGAACACGAAGCGATCGACACGGGGCATGGTTGTTGCCCCGAATCACCTTGCAGCCCAGGCGGGTCTGGCTGTACTCCGCGAAGGCGGAAATGCGATCGAAGCCATGGTGGCGGCCGCGGCGACAATTTCCGTTGTCTATCCGCATATGAACGCGTTGGGAGGCGATAATTTCTGGTTGATCGCCGAGCCGGGCGCTGAGCCGGTCGGAATTGCCGCCTGCGGCGCGGCAGCGGCGAAGGCATCCCCCGACTTTTATCGAGATCAGGGCCACCAGGCGATCCCATCCCGCGGTCCGCTCGCTGCGTTGACCGTAGCAGGCGCCATATCGGGATGGCAGGAGGCTTTGGCACTCTCAAAGGCTTCGGGAGGCAAGTTGCCTCTGTCGCGCCTTCTCGCCGATGCCGAGCACTATGCCCGCGATGGCGTGCCAGTCACGTCGACATTGCATGAGAACAGCAAAGCGAAACTTCCGGAACTAGGAGAGGTTGCAGGATTCTCCGAGACCTTTTTGCCTGGTGGAGCCGTGCCTCAAATCGGCGACCGGCTTCGTATGACGACGCTTGCCGATACCTTCGCGCACCTTGCCGGCGTCGGGTTAGATGATTTTTATCGCGGCGATCTTGCTCGGCAGATGGCGCAGGACCTTGAGGCGGCCGGCAGTCCGGTCAGACTCGCCGATCTTGAGGCACACCGCGCCCGGCAGGTAAAGGCTCTGGCATTCAAACTCCAGACCGCGCGTCTCTACAACATGCCGCCGCCCACTCAGGGCCTAGCGTCTCTCATGACCCTCGGAATTTTCGAACGACTCGGTATCGAGAGTGCCGACGACTTTGCTTATGTCCACGGATTGGTCGAAGCGACAAAGCGGGCCTTTCTGGTTCGCGATGCCCATGTAACAGATCCCGATTTCATGACGGTCGAGGCCGGGGAATTTCTGACGACCGAGGCGATGGACAGCCGCGCTCGCGATATCGATCGAGAGCGCGCTATGCCATGGCCACATGTGGCCGAGCCGGGAGACACCGTATGGCTGGGGGCGATCGATGCGGAAGGCAGGGCGGTCAGCTTCATCCAGAGTATCTATTGGGAGTTCGGCTCCGGTCTTGTCCTGCCTGGATCAGGCGTTCTCTGGCAGAACCGTGGCACCAGCTTCTCTCTCGATGAGAACGACGTGAACCATCTGGTGCCAGGTCGCTTGCCGTTCCACACGATTCAACCCGCAATGGCGCTCTTCGACGATGGGCGTGTGATGCCCTATGGCACCATGGGCGGCGAAGGGCAGCCGCAGACGCAAGCCATGGTCTTTTCGCGCTATGCCCTGTACGGGCAGGAACTGCAGTCAGCGGTCACCGCGCCACGCTGGTTGCTCGGTCGGACTTGGGGGGCAGAGCATACAAATCTCCGCATTGAAAATCGTTTTGGCCCGGAGGTTTTCGATGCATTGGACGGTGCCGGACACGATATCGATATCGTTGGTCCGTTTGACGAGGTGATGGGTCATGCGGGTGCTCTGGTGCTGCACAAAAACGGCTCGCGCAGCGGCGTCATCGAAGGGGCTGCAGATCCCAGAGGCGACGGTGTGGCTGCCGGATTCTAATTGCCATCGAGTTAAAACTGCCCAATGACGTCTGCTTGCCGGCTTCAGGACCTACTTTTCTAACTCAGAAACAACCACCGGCACGAGATAGCTGCCAGAAACCGTGCCCGGACTGCGCCGTTTCCATGCAAGTCCTCGGCGGCCGGACGGACCATTGTCAAATAAGTCATCCCCGCCAAGAAATCCTTGCCAATTGATGTTCAGGAGCAAGGTGTCGTCGGCGAGCCCCTCTTGCCAGTGGATATTGTTGCGGCGGGCGAGTGTAAAGACACCGTCGCCGGGCATCAGCGTGTGCACCGTCTCACCATCGATCTCTATTCGGCCATCCGAGAGATGCTGCCGCAGGTTGAATTCGGTCACGCGTGCTCGGCCGCGCAGAACGATCTGGCAGCTCAACAGGTCGTTATGGGCATGCGGCGGGTGTGATTCGCCGTTATCGAAAGCGAAGAGTTGTAGTTTGACGCGGCCTCGCCCGAGAGCCTCCTTGGCAAGTCGCACGATGCGAGGGCCATCGGATGGGACGCGCTCGAACAACAGGGACTTGTCACGGACGCAGTTTCCGACCCTCTCGATCAGGGCTCGAAGCCCGGTTTCCCGGTCACTTTCCGATGACGGCAGGGGAGATGCAAAAGTCCGACATGCGTCGACGATGCTCGCGAACACATCATTCGTGATCGCGCCGTCTGCTGGATCGATTTGAGTTGTCCCGGCCGTCATACGCGACTTCCCTTGCCAATTGCTGCAGATTTCGGGCACAAACCCAAGAATTCTGCGGCTTCGAAGCATAGTCGACTTCACGTGATTGTCATTGTGGACCATGGACCATAATGCTGTGATCGCCGCCATATGTAGGCATGGTCTCGCAAACCATCTGTGCTCGATTGAAAACGATCATGTGCAGGTGCGTCAACTGATTCTCAAGTGCTTGGGCACGCGATCAGCATCTGTACTGATGTAGGGCGCTCAAGCTCCCCGCGACACGGAGTGTGGGAATGAACAAAGGCATTTACGGCTATATCTGGCAGCACAGCAAACGCCAGCAGCTGATCATCACGCTTATTACCGTTGCCTCCTTTCCATTCCTCTATGCCTCGCTGGAATTGCCGAAAATCATCGTCAACGATGCTCTGAGTGGTGCCGATATCGAGAAGATCCTGTTGGGCATAGAGTTCGGCCCGATCGGCTATCTGCTGGCGCTTTGCGCAATTCTGCTGATTCTATTGTTTGCCAATGCTGGGTTCCTGATGGTGATCAACACCTACAAGAACCTAACCTCGGAGCGGATGACGCGCCGGCTGCGATACATGGCCTATCAGCGTATCCTGCGGTTTCCTGTGCCGCATTTTCAGCGGGTCTCCCAAGGCGAGCTTTCGACGATGCTTGCCGGAGAGGTCGAACTGATCCGCGAGTTCTTCGCTGACGCCATTGCGCTTCCGCTTTTTCAAGGCGGACAATTGGCGGTCATTGTGACCTTCATGTTTGTGCAGGATCCGATCCTGGGGGCGGCCTCGATCACCTTGATCCCGCTTCAGATCTACATCATCCCCAAGCTTCAGCGGAAGATCAATCTATACAACAAGGAGCGCGTCGCGCGGGCCCGCAAGCTCTCGGGCAGAGTTGGCGAGTCGGTCGCCGGTATTCGTGATATCCGGACATCCGATACGGCCGTTTATTCGCAAGCCGACTTCAGCAAGCATTTGGAGGGTCTGTTTAAGGTTCGCTACAAGCTGTTTCGGACCAAATATTTCATGAAGGCCCTGAATGTCTTCATGTTGAAACTCACACCGCTCCTCTTCTACGCGGTTGGGGGCCTGCTCATCATCCTGCCTGACCAGGACATGACGGTTGGCGCACTCGTTGCCGCTATTGCCGCATACAACAACATGACCACGCCTTGGAAGGAGCTGCTCAAATACTATCAGCGTATGGGCGATGCGCGGATCAAGTATGAGCAACTCGTTCTGAGCTTTGAGCTTGCCTCTCTACTGGACGAGAAAACGCTCGAACTCGATGCGAGTGAACGTCATCGTCTGGGAGGTGGCTTTGCTCTCGAGAATGTCACGGTTGCCGATGACGATGGTTCTCAGCCGCTCGACGGCGTCTCGTTCGAAGTCGAACCAGGCAAACGCCTTGCCGTTGTTGCAGATGCCGTTGGCCGCGATCGCCTCGCCCAGGTGATGACCGGGCTGCTCTCTCCGAGTGGCGGGCGGATCGTTTTGGGCGACCGGCCAATGACAAGCCTCTCGCCAACGACGGTCGCCGCGAATGTGGGATATGTCGGATCGGAATCGTATATTTTCGATGGATCTGTCGAATACAACGCGACCTTCGGCCTTCAACACAAGATCCCGGGCGAGCCAGGGACCTACGATAAGGCGGAAGCGATTTCTTCCGGCAACTGTCCGTTCGATGCAATGCAGGATTGGACCGATCTTGAAGCCGCCGGCTGCCGCGACCGGCACGCGCTCGAAAACAGATGGTATGAAATCGTCGAGGCCTTGGAACTCGACGATGTCATTTTCCAGCACGCATTGAATAGCCATGTCGATGAGGATCGCTCGCCTCAGTTGCCTGGTGAGTTGCTTGACGCACGACGACGCATTGTCTCTCGTCTCGACTCAGACTCGGACCTTGGCGAATATGTCCGCAGGTTCGATTTCGAAGCCTACAATCAAAGCGCGCCGGTTGCCGTAAACCTGATCTTCGGGGAGCCAACCGATGACCGCTTCGCGTTGGCGAATTTCGGACATCACCCGTTCATTCGCGAGATCTTGCGGGAGGCGGATCTCGAGGCTTGTTTCCAATCGGCAGGCTTTGATGTGGCGCGTGAGCTGGTCGACATTTTTGGCGACCAGGATGCCGAGCAGGGGTTGCTTCAGCAGTTCAGCTTTGTCGATGTGGCCACGCTTAAGAAGCTGGCATTGATCGTTGCCCGTGGCAGTGGCGATTCTTCGAAGCTTACGGAAGAGGACGTTGCCGAGTTGATCTCGTTGACTGGGCGCCTCAGTGTCGAACGTCATCGCATGGGACAGATCGACAAGGAGTTGCAGGCACGTATCGTTGAGGCGCGCGCTTTGTTCCACGAGCGGCTGCCGGACGATCTGAAAGATGCGATCGCCGTCTATGATCCGGACAGCTTCAATCCGCGTCTCTCCATTCGGCGCAATCTTGTGATGGGCCATAACAATCAGCAGCGTCCCAACTCCGAGCAGAAGATCAATGAGATCATCCGCGAAGCGTTGAAGGAGACCGGCGTCTACAGGGATGTCATCATTGCCGGGATGCAGGTCGAGGTCGGAATCGGTGGTCAACGACTGGCTGTTGCGGCGCGGCAGAGCCTTGCCCTCGGCAGGGCGATCCTGAAACGTCCGGCCATTCTGGTTGTGAATGACGCATTGGGTGGGCACGACCGCGACACACGTGATCGCATATGCCGGAAGATCAATACGCTCCTGCCCGACACAACGCTCATCTGGATCGATAGCGAGATGCCGAGAGCCGAGCTGTTCGATACGGTTCTGGTGCTTCGGGACGGGAAGCTCGATCAACGCCTTGTTGGTACGGCCGGTGAACCCGGTACGGTCGAAGAGCTGCCTGAGAGGGAAGGCGAAACGCCGCAAGCCATACAGGCCGAAGCCGCTGCGCTCGCCAAAGTCCCGCTTTTCAAAGAAATCCGGTCAAACAATCTCAAGTTGCTGGCATTTGGGTCGAAGCGCGTGAAGTTTCGGCGGGGTGAGGTCCTGTTGCGCCAGAACGACATTGGCGAGACGGCTTTTGTCGTCCTTTCGGGCGAGGTCGACATCCTGCTTGATATGGACACCCCCGGCGAGCGGCTTCTCGCGAGGAGCGGGCGCTATGAGCCGGTCGGTGAAATCTCTCTCCTCGCAACCGTGCCGCGTACCGCGTCGGCCCGGGCATTCTCGGAAGTCGAGGCGCTCGAGATCGATAAACAGGTCTTCCTGCAAATCGTGGAAAGCGACGCCCAGGTCGCATCGAACGCCGCACGGATATCCGCGGAGCGCCTCGCAAATACGTTGCGCGGCTTGCAGAAGGCGGCCTAAGTCGTTTGGATAACATCCACATCGAAGCATTCCACAGGCCCTAGACAATGAAAGTCGAGAAGAAATGGCCGATATGGCCAAAGGCCGTGAGTGAACCGCTTGCACCTGAAGTGCAGCCCTTCAAAGATGTCCTTGATGGGCTGACTGTCCTCTATGAAGACCCTTTCATTCACGACGTCCGAAATACGATGCTGCGGTTTCCGGATTCGGCTCTTGGGACGGCGCTCAACAAGAAACAGACGGCCTGCAAGAAGTGGGCGCTGGAAGAGCTTGCCGGTGTCTGCGGGCCGAAGTTCGATTCCGTTCACATTCTCGCAGGCTGGTATGGCCTCCTCGGCGCGATGATGCTGCATCGCCTCGAGTTCACGATAGACAAGCTGACGGTTATCGATCGCGATCCGGATTGTGAAAAGGTGGCCCTCAGTCTCAATGCGACCCACGTGTCCAAAGGCCGTTTCGCGTTCCGCGTTCATGACCTCGATGACCTCGATTATGCCAATCTCCCGAGAGGCCTCGAAAAGCCTGGCCTCATCGTCAACACGAGCTGTGAGCATCTCGAACGGTTCGACGACTGGTATGAACGGATGCCGGAGGACGTGCTCCTTCTGCTGCAATCCAACAACTATCGATCTATTCCGGAGCATGTGAACTGCGTCGACAGCCTGGATGCGTTCAAGGCGCAGACGCCCATGTCAGATCGGCTGTTTTCGGGCGCTCTGACATTGCCCAAATACACACGCTACATGGTGATCGGCTACAAATAGCCACTTGATGACATTCGTCACATCGACTGTGCAGGGGCGAGGGCAGTAAGCAGTTCGGCCGATCGGGCTGCGCCTTCAAGTTCGAATCCCGGATCTCCTGGAATAGACCGTCGGCAGGCATCGTCGATCGCGGCCGCCAACAGGTCGCCGGTGAGGCGCGTATCCGGGACAGCCGAAGCAAGCCCGAGCGCGCTGAAACGCCGTGCCCTGGTTATCTGCTCCGTCTCTCCGCCATCGCCTGAATAGCTGATAAGGACCGCAGGCACGCGTGCCCTCAAGACATCCGCGCAAGTGTTGTAGCCGGCATAGGATACCGAGAGTCGTGCCGCCGCCAGGAGTCTCTGAAAATCATCCCGAAACCGTTCCACGACAACGCCTGCAGGTGCCGCCGACCGGATAGAGTTGAACTCTGTTTCGGGGAGATGCGGTCCTGTCAGAATTCTCCAGGTTTGATCCGCAAGAACTGTTTTCGGGCGTGCGTCGAGAGCAGCCTTCAGAAGGGTGGGGCCGATGGCGCCGCCTCCCATTGAAACGATGACTTCGCCTTTCGGTGTGTCGTGCAGGGGAACGAACGCCGAGGCGGAAGGGGCAACGATACCGGTATAGTGGATCATATCCTCGATAGAGGCGGCCTCGGAAAATGTCTCATCGAGGGTGGCAAGCGACGGTTCGCCATGAATCAGCACTGCGTCGAAGAAACGACGCAAGGTCGAGACCGTATCGAGATTGCGCTGAGGTCGCTTTTTGACCTGCAGAATGTCGCGTATGGAGCAGATCACGGCAGGTGAGGGTGCTGCTGCTCTTGCTGCTTCCAGCAGAGGCTCCAGTTCGAAGGCAAATTGCCGGCGGCCAAAAGGGTAGCTTTCCACCAACAGGATATCGGGTTGCACGGCGCGAAAGAGATCAAGCAGTTTATCACGACGCCGTGCAAGCCAGTCAGCATCCACCGCAGCGCCGTCAGAATCTCGAAGATCTTTGAACCCACCCGGGCCGGCTTGCAATGCCGGTAGCTGATGCAGCTCGGCACCTTGAGGGTTGAAACTATCGACGGCCAGCCCGCCCGATACCATATGGACCCGATGACCCTTTGCACAGGCGGCCTCCGCTATCAGGCGCGCTCGCTGAAGATGACCGAGACCCTTCAGATACTGGACGTGAAAGAAGATCCGGCTCATGACGCGATTGTGCGCTCTGTAGGCTCATTCAAGAGACCGAACCGGCGAGCCAGTTGCTGCAATCCTTTTTTGTGGGAGAATTCGGCTTGAACCCGCCGGAGACCGGTATCGCCAAGGTTCTTTCTTAGAGCGGGCGTCTGTATGAGCCGCTCAATGGCACTCCGGAGAGCGTCTATATCATCCGGTGGGACAAGAAGTCCGTTCTCGCCGTCGCTGATCAGTTCGGGAACACCCGATACTTGCGTCGAAAGACACGCCAGACCCTGGGTTTGCGCTTCGAGCAGGACATTGGGCAGCCCGTCACGATCGCCGTCGGCGGCAACCCGGCAGGGCAGCACGAAAATGTCTGCCTCGCGATAAGACTGGATCACTTCGTCCTGTGTACGTGCCCCATACCAGTCGATGCGGTCGTCGATTGCCAATGTCCGGGCCTGAGCCTTGAGTTGTTCGGTAAGGGCGCCGTCCCCAATATGCCGGAATCGCCAATGAAGTGTGGCCGGGAGTTTCGATAAGGCACCCAGGAGAAGGTCGTACCCCTTCTTTTCGACAGGACGGCCGACCGAGAAAAGCAGAACCGGTGATTGCGGATCTGAGCCATCATTTTCGGATCTGAGATTTTCCGGAGCGGCGAAGCGATCGAGATCGATCCCGTGATACACAAGTGCCACCTTGTCGGGGGTCGGCGATAAGTCCGCAAGGTGGGCTCGACCGGCCTCGGTGCACGTAACGAGCCACTGCATGTCTCGGAGTTTCACAGATTTTTCTGCCTCACCGATCGTCCAGATATCCCGGGCATGCGCCGAGCAGGTCCAGGGATGGCCAGTCAGGATGCTCGTAAATTGCGTGACAGTTGCAGGTGTATGCAGGAAATGGGCATGCAGCCGTTCGACCTTGGGATCAAGCTCCGCAGCCATGACAAGCGCTTGTCCGAACCGGCGTATGCGATCGGTGCCTGGCGCCGTCCAAAGATCCTTGAGGAGTACGCTCAGTGCTCGCCAGAAACAAGTTCTGATCATGTATTGGCCGACCGCCCGCATGACCCGCGCCGGCTCTTCCCGCAGGCGCTCTGGAAGATAGGTGACCGCTGCTTCGATTTCCTGGTGGATCGGGTGACGCTGCTCCTCACGGGGCGGTCGCAGCGAGACGATCTGAATATCCAGGCCAAGCTTCTCGAGGCCGCGGATTTCCTGGGCAATAAAAGTTTCCGAGAGTCTCGGATATCCTTTGAGAACGAACGCGACCGCGCCGCCTGGCCGTGTCCGAATACTCACACCGCTGAGGGCAGGGCTTCCTGCTCGCTCCTGCGCAAATGCGGCCCAGCCAGCTCGACGACCCGTTCCGGTCCATCCAGCATACCGGGAATGAGAAGGCTGGAAGGGCGCGGTTGATTGGGCAGGTTCCGTATGGCATCTGCCATGAGGCCAGGGTCGCGCGGCACATCGGGGTCGAGCATACGGATGAGACCCAGCCTTTCGGCTTGCTGTGAGCGCACAAGCTGCTCCTGGCGCGGTCTGCTTCGCGGGACCACGATCGCCCGTTTGTCGAACGATAGGATTTCGCAAAACGTGTTGTACCCGCACATGGATATGACGCCGGCCGCCTCCGCCATCAGAAACTCGACATGGCTGTCGAAGGTGATCTCACGGGCTCGGTCCAGCTGATCGATACGGGTTTTGAGTTCATCCTGCTGTTCGGCATTCATGAACGGCCCGAGGACGAAGAACGGCGCATAGGGAAGGTCCGGCGTACTTTCGTAAGCGCGCAGGACCCAGTCCATCAGATCGTAGCCATCGCCGCCGCCGCCGGCTGTTACAAGGACATAAGGCTCGTCCAACTCTACGACGGGTGCGCGTTTGACACTTTGCGGAAGTGCCCGCCGCAGATAGCCCGTATAGACGAGCTTGTCGGTGACCGTGCTCGGCGCCTCTATATCAGTCAGCGGGTTCCAAAGTGACGGAATGCCGTAGACCCAGATCTCGTCATAGAGATCGTTGATTGCCGGCATCATCTGGCGGGCATCCCATTCGCGGCGAAGAAGCGTCGGCTCATCCATGACATCACGCAGGCCGAGCACCAGTTGTGTTCCCTTCGCCTTGAGCGCGTGCAGGGTTTCGGTCATTTCGCCGCGCAATCCGAGCGGCTCTTTGTCGACGAGGACGAGATCCGGTGCGAAAACTTCTGCGGTGTGCCGAATAATGGACGCCCTGATCGCCAATGTCTGCTTGATATCGATGTGAAGCGCCAGGGACGTGTACTCGCCATTGTAGAGTTTGATGACGCCGGGAACGCGAACGAAGTCCACGCGCGCCCTGAAATCGAAGCTGCCAATGATCGGCGAGCCCGAAAGAATGATGATCGACAAACCCTTATATTGCTCGACGAGCGCATGAGCGATCGCCTGGCAGCGGCGCAGATGGCCAAGCCCGAACGTATCGTGGCTGTAGATCAGCATTCTGGCGCCATCGAGCCGCTCAGTCATCGGTTCTTACTCAATCTATAGCCTGAGGAAAAATCCCGGAAACGGCTTGGCGGAGCAGGTAACGGGCGGAAATCCAGCGTCGATCCAGTCAGACCCACGTTTTTTACCGCCTTAAAGTTCACGGACACTAGCATGCGTAACCACACTCTTGCATCACAGTTCTGCAACATGTCCGTAACCGGACTATTTGTACGGATCGGCGGCATCTCGCAGGCCGTCGCCGACAAAGTTGAACGCCAGAATGACAACGATGACGGGTACGACAGGCAGGATCAGCCACGGATAGAGAGCGACCACATTGATGTTCTGTGCCTCGCTCAAGAGAACGCCCCAGCTCGTAATCGGCGGCCTGAGACCCAGCCCCAGGAAACTCAACGCGGTTTCGCCGAGAATCATGGTTGGTACCGACAAAGTTGCGGAGGCGATGAGATGGCTCATGGTGCCTGGCATCAAATGCCGGAAAATGACCCGCCGCGGGCTGGCGCCCATGACCCGGGCTGCCGTGCAATAGTCCTCCTCGCGCAAGGAGAGGAGCTTTGAGCGGACAGCACGCGCAAGTCCGGTCCAGTCCAGCATGGCGAGAATGAGCGTTATCCCAAAATAGACCAGCAGCGGGCTCCAGGTCACCGGTAGGATCGCAGCAAGTGCCATCCAGAGCGGGATCTGCGGAAATGACTGCAGAATCTCGATGACGCGCTGCACGAATAGATCGACAATGCCGCCATAATAGCCGGCAAGACCGCCGATGATGATTGCCATCGTGAAGCTGAGTGCGACGCCGATGAGCCCGATTGTGAGCGATATCCGGGCGCCATAGGCAATGCGGGAAAAGATGTCGCGTCCCAGGCGATCGGTTCCGAGGAGAAAGAACGTGCCCCCTTTGGCCGGACATACGAAATGCAGATCGCTCTCAATGGTGCCCCAGAATTTGTAGGGATCGCTGCGGCAGAAAAAGCGCAGCTTCTGGACCTTTGTCTTGTCCGGCGTGTAGGTGCGTTGGAGATTCTCCATGTTGAGCTCGTACTTCATGCCGTAGACAAATGGGCCAATGAGCGAGCCTTCATGAAACAGATGCACACCCTGGGGCGGTGCAAAGATGTGGTCGATGTTTCGTGTGTGAAGCGAGTAGGGCGCCAGAAACTCGGTGATCAGGATCGAGCCATAAGCCAGGATCAGCACGAAGAGCGATATGACGGCCAGTCTGTGCCGCTTGAAACGCCACCACATAAGGCGCCATTGTGAGGCCAGATAGTAGCGCTCCTGCTCGGCCGTGAGCCGGCCGGCGGCCGCGTGCTCGAAAGGTTCCTTGGAGACGAAATGATCCAGACGATCGCCGTCGGGCAGATCTGCGCTGCTCATCGTGCCTGCCCTCCGGTGAGTCGGATTCGCGGATCGAGAGCCGCCAGGGCGAGGTCGGAGATCAACACGCCAACCACTGTAAGTGTGGAGAGGAACATGAGGAATGTTCCGGCCAGATACATATCCTGACTTTGCAAAGCCGCGATAAGGATCGGTCCCGTCGTTGGAAGCGACAGCACAATCGCGGTGAGTTCAGCCCCCGAGATAATCGTCGGCAGCAGATGTCCGATGTCCGCAACGAAGAAGTTGATCGCGGCGCGCAGTGGATACTTCGTCAGCACGCGGCCGGGTGGCAGACCTTTGGCCTTGGCGGTGACGACATACTGTTTTTGGAGCTCATCCAGAAGGTTGGCACGAAGCCGCCGCGCCAATCCGGCGGTGCCGGCCGTTCCGACCACGATGACCGGAATCCAAAGATGTTCGAGTATCGATAAGAGCTTACCAACGCTCCATGGCTTGTCGAGATACTCCGGCGCCATGAGGCCGCCGATCGAGGTCCCGAACCAGACATTGGCGAGATACAGCAGGATGAGCGCGAGCAGAAAGTTGGGTGTCGCAAGACCCAAGAGTCCCAGAAACGTCAGGCCGTAGTCGCCCCAGCTATATTGGTGCGTTGCCGAATAGATGCCGATCGGGAATGCGATGAGCCAGGTGAAAATAATGGTAGCGATCGACACCACGACAGTGAGCAGCAGTCGGTCGCCGACAACGGCCGATACCGGCATCCGGTATTCGAAGGAGTAGCCGAAATCGCCGTGCAGCATGCCTACCGCCCATTTGACATAGCGCTCCATCATGGGCTCGCCAAAGCCATATTGCTGGCGCAGGAATGCAATCTCGTCTTCGCTGACGGTTTCGCCGTTGGCCTCGAGTTCGGCAACATAGCTTTCCAGATAGTCGCCTGGCGGCAACTCGATAATGACGAAGATGATTAGGCTGATGATGATCAATGTCGGGATCATCAAAAGGAGCCGCCGGAATACGTAGCCGAGCATAGAGTCGCCTCAACCTTTACCGACGGAGTGAGCGGTGGAACGCGTCATTGCACCTTGCTTTCCGCAGAGCTGATATTCTTGGGTTTCATCCAGAACGTGTCGGGGCGGTAGATGCCGAAATAGGCGCCCGGCTCCCAATGGTAAAAACCTTTTTCCGGAACATTCTGGAGTCGATTGGACACGACGATGGGATGCAAGGTGCCATTGACGATCCCGATCGTGAAGACCTGCTCGGCATTGATCTTCAGAATCTCGTGCCAAACGCGTTCTTGGCTTTCGTCGGAAGGGGCCGTTGCCCAGGTCGTATAGAGCTCGAAGAGGCGTTTGACCTCGGGAAGCGTCGGCGCCTTGCCCTTCTTGCCACCGGATGAGAAGAAGCGTCCCCATTTCGACCAGTGATACTGATACTTGGCCGTGGGTGTAAAATGCTGCGGGCTCATTTCTGCAGTCGAAATGCCGTTGCCGAGCCCAGCCCAGATCGACATGATGGCCTTGCCCGAGAAGACACGATTGCGGAAAACTTCGCGCTGTGTCGGGCGCGCGTAGAGTTTGACGCCGATCTTTGCCCAATTGTCACGGATCAACTCGAGCATATCGCTCTCTTCCGTGCTCTCGCCGGCGCTGTCGATGATGATGTGCAGTGGCCGACCGTCGGGAAGAAGGCGCGTTCCCTCATCGTCCCGGTTCGTGACCCCGATCTCGTCCAGGAGCTGATTGGCTTTGGCAATATCGAACTGGGCCCAATCCGACCGGTACTCGGGCTTGAAGAGCGGACTTTCAGGGAACACCGTATTGTTGCTGGTCTTGGCCAGGCCGTAATAGATCACCTGGTTGATCTCGTGCCGGTCGATCGCGATCGACAGGGCACGCCGGAAGCGCACGTCCTGCAGCAGTTTTCGCCAGGCTTTGTCCGCCGCAGTGAGATTGGGATAGAGCGCCTTGTGCGATGTTTTGAGTGTGCGCCACAGCAGCACTTTATAGTCGTTCCGCTTCTCGGCCTTTTTCAGGAAGGTGTAGTTGTTGAAGCGAATATAACGCGCCTGCAGGTCAGCTTCGCCGGAACCCGTCCGCGCCGGGATTACATCGACGGAGCCCAGCGTGACGACGAAGCGATCGACATAGGGCAGTTGCCTGCCTTCCGGGTCGATGCGGTGATAATAGGGGTTCCGTTCGAATACGAAGCGCTGCGCCGGCGGGCGAACCGTATTCACCCACGGCTGAAGTGTTGGATAATCCGGATTATCCGCGCGATAGGCACGGTCGCGGCTGAAGTGCAGCTCTGCCCAGTTGCGGCGCCCTTCCTTGTTCGCAATTTTCGTGATTTTCGATTTGTCGCCATACCGCGAATGGAAGTTCTTCAGATAATGCTTGGGACGATAGATAAAGGGCGGGCGGGAGCCTGCGAGCCAGGGCAGGAACCTGCGATTGGGTTTGCTCCAGCTATAGCGAACGGTCGTTTCGTCCAGAATCTCGAAGGTTGGCAACTCATCGCCGACCTTGAACTGCTTCGGCGGACCGAGGGGGCTGAGATCCTTGTTGTTGGCGATGTCTTCCCAGTAGTAACGGAAATCTTCGGCTGTGAATGGATGGCCGTCCGACCAGCGATGGCCGCGCCGTAAGCGCAGGGTGAAAATCCGTCCCTCTTCGATCTCGATATCCTTCAGCAGGTCCGGCCGGATAACGAAATCGGGCCCATAGCCTGCAAGCCGCGCATAGCTATATACCGTCAGCATTCGGGTATCTTTGGGCTTGCCGAACAAGGTTCGGATCTCGCCGCCATGACGCCCGATTGTCTTTCCCTCTGCAGCCAGATCGACACGAGCCGGATCCAGCGGAACGCGTTCATGAACGGGTGGAAGCCTGCCGGCAGACACGGCCGACTGAAGCGAAGGCGTTTCGATAAGGGTCGTTTCCGGACTTAGCGCCTCGGCGGCAACCGTCGATGCCAGCAGGGCGAACCCGGCAAGGAGCCTGATCCCGATCATTCGCTCAGATCCTTCTGTTCGGTCCCGCGATGGACAAGCACCTTATGGCCCTCGCCGAGGTCGAGAAGCTCCATTTCGTCTCCTGGGCGCAGACTGAACGGTGCCGGCCATTTGGCATGGCTCGCGCCATCAGCCCCGCCGATCACATTAAAATCCAGTTTCCGGTCGAGTTCCGGATATGGCACGGCCGCCATCAGCGCTTTCGTATAGGTATGCACGGGATTGCGGAACAGGACCTCGCGCGGCGCCTGCTCCACGATCCGGCCACGGCACATCACGAGAATTCTGTCGGCGACATAGTCGACCACGGCCAGATTGTGAGAGATGAAGAGGTAGGTGAGACCGAGTTCCGCCTGCATGTCCTTCAGCAGGTTCAGCATCTGTGCCTGGATGGAAACATCTAGGGCCGAGACCGGCTCGTCCAGAATGAGCAGGGAAGGATCGAGGGCGAGGGCGCGTGCAAGCCCGATCCGCTGGCGCTGACCCCCGGAGAAACTGTGGGGATAGCGATTGAGAAAGCGTGGGTCGAGGCGAACGCGTTCCATCAGTTCCTGAACCCGCCGGGAATGCTCCGCACGATCGCCGATGTTATGAATGACCAGAGGCTCGCGGATAATATCGAAGACAGTCATCCTTGGATTGAGAGAGCCGAAGGGATCTTGAAAGACCATCTGGATTGCTTGCGAGAGTTCGCCAGTCCGGATACCGCCGACCGCGAGATCCATCGTCTCGCCGTCATGTTCGAACATCATCTCACCGCTGTCGGGGGTGAGAGCGCCCAGGATCATTTTCGAAAGGGTCGTCTTTCCGCATCCCGACTCTCCGACCAGACCGAGGCATTCCCGTCGCCTGATATCGAAGCTGACATCGTCCACAGCCAGAACATGGGAGTCCTTGCCAGCGCTCCAGAAAGAGCCGCTACGGCCCGTAAATGTCTTGGTGAGATCGCGGACCTTGAGGACAGCCTCGCTCTCGGACGGCGGTTTACTCCTCTCAGGCGGCTTCTTGCTTCCGTTTGCGTCGCTACCGATATCGGCCGGGGAGATCAGCCGTTCACCGGCTTTCATGTCGAAATGCGGGACCGCGCCGAATAGTCCCTTCAGATAGGGGTGTTGCGGGTCGGAATAAATGTCATCAACCGTGCCGCTTTCCATGATCTCGCCGTGGAACAATACGACGACTTCGTCGGCGAGATTGGCGACGACGCCGAGATCGTGGGTGATCATCAGGACGGCCGTCCCGATCTCTCCCTGCAGGTCTTTGATGAGCTTCAGTATCTGCGCCTGAACCGAAACATCCAGCGCCGTCGTCGGCTCGTCCGCAATCAGCAGTGCCGGCCGGCAGACGAGTGCCATCGCAATCATGGCCCGCTGGCGAAGTCCGCCGGACAGCTCGAAGGGATACCGGTTTACCGCCAGATCGGGCGAGGGAAAGCCACACAGGCCGAGCATCTCCACGACAAGCCGGTGGCCTTCGCGCTTAGAGACGTCGCGGTGAAGAAACAGGGCTTCCGAGATCTGGTCGCCAATCGTGTGAAACTGCGAGAGCGACGTCATCGGCTCCTGGAAGATTGTCGAAATTCTTCCCCCCCGAATTGCACGATAGGCAGCGCTGTCGGGATTGAGTTTCGCGAGATCGGTCGATTTGCCGGACTGGGGGTCGTTGAAGAGTATTTCGCCACTCGATATCCGGGCAACGCGTGGCAAAATGCCCATGATCGACTGGCCGATGACCGATTTGCCGGCACCGGATTCTCCAACGAGCGCAACGCTTGATCCCGGGCGAATACGAAAACTGACACCGCGCACGGCTTCGATTTCCGGCCCGAATCCCGAAAAGGAGATCCGCAGGTCGCGAACACTAATCAGATCAGCGGCCGGTTTCGCGGTGGTGGCGTCGTTGCGCGCCTCGTCTTTTTCGACGGTTGCATCCATCTCGCGGGTCTCAGTCGCCGACTTTGTCCGTTGCCTGAAAATGCACAGTGCTTTCCCTTTAGCTATGAATTGCGACGTTCCGCTTACGCGGCTGACTGTTTATTCGATGTCACGCCATGCACGCGCCCGACGCGGTCTTTTTCCAGTGCCTGATGCTCATCCGCATTGCAGATGACCAGATGAATGCGTTCGCTGCGTCCCGAATTGATCGCTGTATGCGTTATCCGGGCATCCATTTCATAAAGCCGTCCGTCAGCCGGGATATGATGGAATGTCCCCTGATCCCCATGCATTTCAACCAGATAGCAGTCCGGTGTTGTGAGAATCGCATAATGATAGCGGCGGGTTGAATCCGCGTGCACCGACAAACAGGACTTGGGAGCGAGGCGCATCAGCCGGATACGGCCATACTGAAAATCGAGCTTTTGAATGAGCTGCTCGACGGCGCCGCCCCGAAATTCTTCGTTGATAGCGCTGTAATCGGCCTCCTGCGCGTCCTCGGGCAACCAGCCCAGAGCGTCAATGAGCGGCTCTTTTGCGCCGGGACGCGAGGTCACCGAAAGCTGACCGCGCTCACGCAGCAGATCGCGAACGGGATCGATCGCCGCCAGCACAGATGCCAAATCCTGCTCGATTTCCGTCGGCCGGATCATGATTCGCTCCCTTCCCCACTCGACGGATGCGACTCAATCCGTGTGTGCGGTCTCTGTCAACAAGATTGGTCTTCACGCCTTTCGCGAGCGATCAGGCGCCGCGCCGCGCGATTGAGCCTTTACACGAGCGCATATCTGCACAAGAACCGGGGTGCAAAACGCCCATTGATGGCAAATCGGAGCAGATGTGAAGCGTTTCCTAGCCTCTCTCACACGGATATCGGACCTCGATGAACGCACCTACGACGTGACGCCGCGTGGGCGGGATCAATGGGCCAGTGGTGATTATGTCGTGTGCGAGGTCGTCGGGATGCCAAGCGCACTCTATCGGACCGAGCTGGTTTCCGGACGCCGGACGCCGGTTTTGCCGGGCCAGCAAATTGTCGGTGCGCTGGGCATGCGCGCGGCGACCCACGATTGTTGCGGGGATTGGCGGGCCGTTGGCGACGATCTGCTTATGAACCAGCTGACAGGGGCAGGGCTCTTCGGCAAGGTCACGTCCGTATCGCGCTGGTCGGGCAGACCTATGTCGGTCAAATATCTCGGTCATGTCGAGCGGGAAGGGGCCAAGGTCGCGCTCAGTGACTTTGTCCCGCCGCCTGGCGAAGCGAAGTTTACGCTTCCCAGCATCCTGGTTGTGGGGACGTCCATGTCGGCGGGCAAGACGCTGACAAGCCGCGCAATCGTCGCGTGCCTCAAGGAACTCGGATTTCGTGTCGCGGCCGCGAAGCTGACTGGCGCCGCCGGATACAAGGATGCCCTCGGTTATGGCGATGCCGGCGCCGACCACTTCTTCGACTATGTCGATGCCGGACTGACCGACACGCTTGGCGAGCCGGAGACGGTCGAAGCAGCCATGGCGGCACTGTTCAAGCGCATTGCCGCGACCGATGCGGATATCTTCGTGGGTGAGATCGGCGCTTCTCCGCTTGAGGCCTATAACGGGATGACGGTCGTGAATTACCTGAAGCCGCATGTTCGCCTGTTGGCCCTTGTCGCGAATGATGGCTATGCGGCGCGCGGGTTTCAGGAGACCGTCCCGTGCACGCCCGACTTTGTGACCGGCCCGGCTGCCAATACGGCATCGTCGGCGGCATTGGTGCGAACGTTGACGGGGTTGAAGGTACTCGATCTTGGCGGCGACGAAGATGTCGATGCGCTACGAGAACTCCTGCGAAATAAGCTCGGTTAGGGCCCTAATCTTGATCTAGATGACGTCCGGTTACCGTTTGTTTTGAGCCGTTGTCGGGCTGATCGCGGCACGGAGAAAACGTGCCAATAGCGGATTTTCGACATGGCAAAGAGCATGGCGAGCCTGTCGACTGATGGCAATCAGTCTGAATTCAGAACGCTTTAATTGCCACCCTAAGGCCATTTTTCCGAGCCTCTGATCAGCGTTCGGGAAGAGTTTGTAATCGTCGGTCTCGTTGTTGGAAACACATAACCGTAGCAATGCTATATTCGTGCCTAACAGACGGAGGAAAGATTCCTGCTCACTTTGTCCGCGCCTCGAGCCAATCGGACCGCGAGGCACCAGCGATCTGATGCCAGTGCCTGGCGATGTCTATCCGGCGGCAGAACCAGACATCGTCATGGGCGCGCGCGTGTGCGATGAACCTTTCAAGTGCCTTGAAACGCCCGGGCCTCCCGACGAGCCGGCAGTGCAGTCCGACAGACATCATGCGGGGTGTCTTCGCGCTTTCGTCGTAAAGCGTATCGAATGAATCCCTCAGATAGGCGAAAAACTGTTCGCCGTTGCTGAAGCCGTGCGGCGTTACAAACCGCAAATCGTTGGCGTCGAGCGTGTAGGGAACAATGAGGTGGCGGCGGGACGACACTTCCGTCCAGAACGGAACATCGTCGCTATAGTCATCCGAGTCGTAGAGAAATCCACCTTCCTCGACCACGAGCCTGCGCGTGTTCTCGCTCCTACGGCCCGTATACCAGCCGAGCGGCCGTTCACCCGTCAGACGTTGGATAATTTCGATCGCCTTGCCGATATGCTCGCGCTCGACATCTTCGGAGACGTCCTGATAGTCGATCCACCTGTAGCCGTGACTGCAGATTTCATACCCCGCTTCCATCGCGCGCTCGGCAACGGCCGGATTGCGTTCCAGCGCCATGGCGACGGCAAAGATCGTCAACGGAACGCCGTTGCGCTCAAACAAATTCAGCAGGCGCCATACGCCCACGCGGCTGCCATATTCGTAAATGGACTCCATGCTGATATGACGCTTTCCGACACGTGGTTCAGCGCCAAAAATTTCCGACAAGTGTGTTTCAGATGCGTCGTCTCCATGCAGGATGCACTGCTCGCCGCCCTCCTCGTAGTTCACGACGAATTGTAGGGCCAGGCGAGCGCCGCCGGGCCAGGATGCCGTTGGCGGATTCTGGCCGTAACCGACGAGATCTCTCGGATAGTCGCTCATATCCGCCCTTGATGTTTGTCGCGCAGGAAGGCGCAAGCGCCCGACCATCTGAACGTAGCATGACAACCCAGTCTGCAATAACTGACTTTCGGTTGACGACCCTCGGGTTCGCACTCCGATGTGGTCGGTCTAGGTCGCGGGCCCCCACGTCAACTGATTGCCGAAAGGCGACCGCATCGCATGCGGATACTCGCGGTTTAGTCGTGCATTGCGTTGCGATGAAAAGTGGTGTTGCTATCCGATGAAAGGTTAATCGGGGAGCAAGAATCCATTGGGACGCAGAATGATCGATCGTCTCCGCTTTCGACAAATGACCCGGCAAGAGGTGGACCACCTCGTTGACTGGGCAGCCCGAGAGGGTTGGAACCCGGGACTGCATGATGCCGAGGCGTTCTGGGCGACGGACCCCGATGCTTACATTGCGGCGGATCTGGATGACGAACTGGTTGGCGGCGGTGCCATCACCTCCTATGCGGGTGAGTTTGGCTTCATGGGCTTCTTTATCGTCCGGCCCGAGTTCCGGGGCCAAGGCCTCGGCAATGCGCTTTGGAATGCCCGCCTCAACAGGCTTCGTGCCAGGCTGCTTCCAGGAGCGGGCATTGGTTTAGATGGTGTCTTTGAGATGCAGGCCTATTACGCTGAAGGTGGGTTCGTCTTCTCGCACCGCAACATTCGATACCGCGCCGAGATTTCGGGCAATGCATCCCTTTCGGAAAGCAACAGCGATCAAATCGTTCCCATATGCAGCGTTCCGTTCGATCAGCTCGCCGAATATGATCGCACATGCTTTCCCGCACCGCGGCCGGCCTTCCTGAAGGCCTGGATCACGCAACCTGACGCGCTTGCGCTTGGCTGCCTGCGTCAGGGAAAATTGAGCGGCTTCGGAATTATCCGCCGTTGTCTGGATGGCTGCAAGATTGGTCCGTTGTTTGCCGATGATTTATCGGCGGCTCTCAATATTTACGCACACCTTGCGGATTTTGCGTCTGGCGGTCCATTGTTTCTCGATGTCCCGGAAAACAACTCCCGTGCGCTTGATCTCGTGCGGGAACATCGGATGGTCGAGGTGTTTGGCTGTGCCCGCATGTATTCGGGTCCTGCACCGGATATCGCGCACCACCGTGTCTTCGGCGTTACCACCTTCGAACTTGGCTGATGCCGTATCGCAGTCAATTTGCTTTGACTGCCCCTGTCTCATGTTCGTTCAGAATATGCTCTCGAGGTCGTAAAAACCGCAGATGACCATGCTTCTCCGCGGACTCATACCAGTCAGTGTGGTGGAAGCTGGCTAGGAAAATCATCGCCTGCTACGGCTGCCTTAATATGTCCGCTTTGAGACAAAAATTGCCCTTCAGAGGTCTATCCGTGTGCGGCAGCTTCTTCCTTGATATCAGTCATAAGCTCACCGGAATCGGTGGCTTTGTCCTGGAGCGCCAAGCATGCGCAAACAACCCGCGCATACGGAACCGCGGACGCCTGAACTACTTCAGTCACTGCTTTTGTCGAGATCACTCGTGTCAAGCACGGCTTGAATCGCATCGAGCGAGGACGGGAAATTCCGTACCTTCATCAAACTACCAGAAATCAGAGATTTTGGCTCAGTGTCTATGGCGCCGCGTCCCAGACCCCGCAATTCGGAAACTAGTCAGCTCTCACTGGGTCACACTTTCAGTCCGCGGCAGACAAGGCTTGGCCGAGGCCGTGCAGCGGTAGAACGACGAACGTTCCAGTTTGTCGCAACTGAGCTGATTGTTCCTGGCGTTGTGCCACAAGGCGTATTCTGAGCCTTTTTTCTTCTCGGACTGGATGGTCCAGGCTCGGACGGCATTGAGTTCGGCAACCGTTCTCAGCCGATGTGGGAATCCCATGATGCTGAGTTTCTTCAGACAGGAAGAGTCTTCTTCCTTGGCCTCTACAGTCGGTGCATAACCGACAACGCCCGACAAGAATGTGATCCCTGCCAATACCGGGAGCCATGTTTTCAGAAGCATGTCCAATCCCCTAAAGCCGAACACCGTATTTCACCCCGCTACTATTGGCAGAGGAGCCTTGCGGTTGGGTTAAAGGCGGGGTTTTTTTGCGGAGATCGATCTGCGCCCGATCGGCACCGATCAAAAGAGGCAAGCGTCGCACAAGAAGCCGGGTGCGGGCGACTTTCGCTCTGTCCTAAAGGAAAAAGCGAAAGTCGATGATTTACAACGTGATTTAGTGCCAGGTTGCGGTCAATCGGTTCAGGCGTGTGAGAAGGGATGTGCTTGGAAGCAGCGCCGTTGCCGGGCGGGCTTGCGAAGCAAGTGGGCGGCGGGTTGTGCTTTCCGACCGGCGAATTCCGGGAACTGCAATCGATACGGCCCAGATGGCATCGAAGGCAAGCAGACCGAGGCGGACGGTGTGCGGGGCGTCGCTTTCCATCAGATCGAGGCTGTCGCGTTTGCCGGCTTCGCGTCGCATGGCATCGCCGGACCAGCACATATGCGTGCCCAGCGTCATCTGTTCGTGGGCATCGAGCAGAGCGGCATTCTTGGCCCAGCGCGCGAATTCTGCGTCTTCATGACCGGCGTTCAGCAGTGTCAGTGCCTGTTTGGCTTCATTGAGTGCGGCTTCCGGTTCCAGATGCGCAAAGATGATGCGGACGTTGACTTCGGCCGCTCGAAGATCGCCAGTGCGCGCAACCACCGCCTTGACCGTCACCGAAGCGGGCGATCGCGCAATGATCGTCAGTTTTCGCGCTGCGGGGCTCTTGTCGTCCGTCTCCGCCAACCAAGCGAGATAGTCGCTGATGATGGCGTCTTGTCTTTCGGAATTTTCGTTGACCGTGTCGATCTGCGCCTGTCGCAAATGCGAAAGAAAGCTCATGTTCGTGTCCCTGATTCCCCGATTGGCATGGCCGGTTTACGCGAGACATGGCCGTGTTCTGGGAAGGAACACTAAATGTGGCGAGTTAAAGAACCGTTTATAGATGTAACGAAACGGCCCGGACGACCAAGTATCTCGGAGAATTGCCGCACCTCTGGTGAGTAAGAGGTTATCCGGTGACAGATGGAGGTGGGGCGCGGCCTTAGTCCTGGCGACAACGACTCTTAAGCGGAGTCTTTGCGGCGGCCGCCTTTTGTACCGGGCTGTGGAAGTGCCAGGAGATTATCTTCCGCTTCCCCATACGAGGCTGCGGCCTGATCAGGTGTGGCCGGGCCACGCTGCTCCGGTGCTTCAAGTCCGCTTGGAGGTCTAAAGGCGCGATTGTCCGTGTCGCCGGCCGTCGGTGTCTCTGTCCCGAGGATGGCATCCAGCACGAGTTTCGACCAGGCGCCGTCACGGAACCGATAGAGACGGAAATGGCGTTCGTCGGCAAATGTCGAATGCTGTTTGGCTAACTTGCGGCGCACCATGAAATTCGGTGGCAGCATGACGCGGTCGACAATGCCCTTGCCTTCAAGACTGACAAGAAGGTTTGCCAGATAGCGGGCATCGACCCTGTTCGCCCCGAGCGGGACCGCGACATAGTAGTCGCCGAGAAAATCGAACACGACATGCTGAAAGATTTCGAACTCCTGGCGCAGTCCTCCCATATGGGTGTCGTGGAATTTCTCCAGGATCTCGGCGATCGGTCCGTCCCGGGCTTCATGCACCAGGGTCAACAGCATCTGGAAACGGTTGATCGGCCGATTGATCGAGACCAGCAATATGCACAAGTCGACGAAGAGCGCGATGAATAGTGGAATATAATCGCGCGTTCCAAGACCGGCCTCTTGGCCATCCGGCAGATTTGATGCAACCGGCCGCTTGTCCGCGGACTGAACAGCCTCCTTTTGCAGTGTCCGGAGCTCTTCAGGAGACGGGGGCAACTTGAACTGAATTGCGCCGATGGCCGTTGTGGTCAAACGTCGAAACGCTTCGACGATCGCTTCTGAACCTTCGACGGCAGCGATTTCCTGCTTTTCGATCTCAGGCAGGGAGTCGATGGCTTTGACGACACCGCGAAGGGCCGTCTGCAACTGCACGTCGGGGCAGCTGAATGTGGTGCCGCCGGAAGCGGTGAAGACTGTCTGCTCCGACCGCCTGGACAGGGTTGCACGATGCTCCAGGAGCTGAGGGTCCGAGCGGAGCGAATTGAAGCGCGTCACGGTCAGATCGAGTTTCCGATTGAGTGACCGCATAAAGGCATTCCGCGTTCCACTCTGTGCATCGAATGTCGAGCGATCCTTGGTCAGAATCTTAGCGATATCGCCGCTCAGCCCGTCCAGCTCGGCCTTCACGGTTTGCGAACGGCCTTTGATGAACTCGGCAACGAAGGCGAAATTCGTGGCGTCGGCATCGCGCAGTCGCCGGCGGGGACCGTCGCCCGGCCTGCTGTTCGGGCACGTGTTTCCCTGCGTGCGCTCATCTCTCGCTTTGCGAAGAGACATCGTCGTGAGCGTGTCGAGCGTGCCTTGGAGCTGATCGAGCCGCGTGAAGCCCTGCTGCAGTTTGCCTTGCACGTGAGTGATGGCGGATTCTGCCGAACGCGTCGCCTCGGCGCGCGATTCAAGGAATTTCCAATAAAAGCCGAAGCCGAATCCAACCGAAATCAGGGTCAGAAAAACGTAACCGAATGCGTAGATCGTCTTCAATCCCCAGGATATCGGGGAAAACAAGGCATCGAGCAGATAGATGATCATCAGCATGAGCATCGCGACGGCGAAGCCGATTGCGACGCGATAGATGGTCTCGAGCTCGCCCGTATTGGCAATGATGAGTTCCAGCATGCCGGAATAGGTCGAAACCCAGGAGAGCAGGGCCAACCCCATAATCAGCAGAATCTTCACGACACCCGGAAACACCGTGCGCAGGCGTTGCAGCTTCTGGTTGTTCGACGTCAGACTGTCGAGCGCGCGTTCGACACGCGCGTCACGATCGCGGGACTGATCCGTCTCTGATTCTCTCATTGGTTTTGGCCCGAATGCTTACTTGTCATGGACAAAGGGGGCGGCGGGCCGTCCGTCGAGCGAGGCTCAACGGGATGCCGGATGAAGCTCAGCGTGGCATCCTCCCTGTTGATCCTGCCGCAGCCCCCGGGAGCGGCAAGGTTGGGTTCTCTCATGCCCGAGATTATCTCACGAAACTTGGGCCACGAGCGTTCTTGATACGGTGATGGATCGATCGATCCGTCGCTCAGGACAGCGATCTTCCGCGCACTGCGGACAAGATGCCGTCGAATTGTGCGTAAAGTCTCCCACAGATCATGCGTTTGGCAGATCATTCTCGTAACGAACGAGAAACCAAGATAGTCGCCCTACACCCAATGTTTTCTGCCAATCCCTATTAGATATGGGGCGGAATACTCCCAAATCAAGGCGATTTGCGGGGGCCATCGCCATCGATCGGTGTTGTCGTTTCTGCCACCGTACCCTGGTTTTGGCGCGCGGCAAGACCCTTCAGGTCATCCAGGAGAGCACGGAGAATTGGCTCTGCGACAGCGCCCGCATACAGGTCCCGCCCCCAGGGTGTGCTGGGACTTCCCGAGCCGATCAGAACCACATAGGAGTAAGCCGCGCCACTCGAGAAGCTGATACCGCCGGCGACCCAGAGATCTACAGTGTCATCCGCTTCCGCCGCGAGTGCGCCAGTTCCCCAGGTTCCAGTCTTGCCGAAATGCAGCGTCACGTCTGCGCGCTTGTCGGCGCACCAGTCCGAGATCCGGCGAAGCGTACCGAACGGATAGCAGATCGGAGCGGACAGAAAGGCTTTGAGCGCATCGTGGCTTTCCGGCTTGATCAGCTCGTTGACATAAGGCGCTCTTCTGTCCTGTCCCGTCAGATCTGTATCGATCAGGCGTTCGGTCCGATCGAAAGTCTTTACTAGCGTCGGATAGCTGACCTTGTCTGTGCCTTTTTCGGTGAGGGCCGACAGGATGCTTCCAGCCAACCGATGGACGGTTCGCGGACTTGCGGCGGCTTGCCCGACCACCAGGTTCCTGGCGAGCTGTGCGCCACGCGCCTGCGCATCGGGCAATGTCACATCGAAGTCTCGCACCAACTGACGCAGAACTACAGTGTCTGTGCGCGCCAGACGCCATGCCAGCGGTGTATTGAGCGAACAGGCGAATGATACCTGCGCCTTGCGCGAGCGTCTTTCCCGTCCCGTACCGCAGGCTTCCAGGCCGATATCGGGCGCCCTGGTGTCGAGATAGGACGCGTCGGCATCATCGCCGCCCTGGTTGGCGATCGCGATCGCGCCGATCATCTTGCCGATCGAGGCGATGTAGCGGCTCTCTCGCTTGGGGTCATAGCGCCCGGTTGCTGCATCCCGGCCCAGCGATGAACCGAAATAGGCGGCGTTGAAATTAGATTCGAAGTATCGCACCAGTCGCCCCGACCGGTCGGCGGCGGCTATGACCACATCGGGAACCTTCGGGGCAAGTGCGCGGTCCTGAGAGCGTGCATCTGCAATGTCGAGTGAAAAACTTGGATTGATCCGGGATTTGAATCGTTTTTGCGTTTTGGCGAGTGCGTCTTCGACGCGGTTGCGGAAGGTGCGGTTTTCAAGCGCATCCAAGGTCAGATGGACACCGCGAACATGCGTGCGCCAGGCATAACCGAAGCGATTCTTCATCTCGTCGCGAACGCCGTATTTCGCTGACGGGACAAGCGCATTTGACCGGATAACCGGATTGGCGTCGGCCCAACGGGCTGACTTGGGGGCCAATCTGGTCAGCCCTTCCATCAAAGCTGCAGGTGTTTTCGGGTCCGGATCCTTAGCCGCAAGTGCTGTGAGTTCGCGTCCGACAGCGGCCCGTTCCGTTTCGTCCGTCAGCAGTTGGTTGGCACAATAGCGCGCCCGTTCATTCACGATTCGGCGCCAGGTTGCCGTGCGAACCGCATTCAGCCGCTCGCTGCCGCGCAAGAGTATGATCGGCTGGTTTACAGCGGCGGCAAGAACATACTGCTCGGCAATGCTGAGATCGCTGGCCGGTTTGCCAAAGAGAATGAGACTTGTTTGCTCGATGCCGTAAAGAGGTTGTCCACCGGTGCGTTGGGCATGCGGAAAGTGATTTGCGCTCCATGCCTTCAACCGCGAGATGTCGCCACCTTTCGACAACTCCCAATAGATTACGGGGGCAAGCCACCATTCTTTCAGCTTGCGCTCGAGCTTGTCGCGAATGCTCTCATTGCGGCTTGGCGGTGTCTTGAAAAAGATCCGCGCGAGCTGCATCGGCAAAGTCGATCCGCCTGCACCGAAAGAAGGACGCCCTGTCGCAATCGTCTTCGTGATTGTCGTATAGGGGATCTTGAGGATTCCGAGAAAGTCGATGCCGAACGGATTCCAGATTGTGCCGAGATGGCGGTCTTCCTGAAAAAGGAGACACTGCCAGTAGGCTTCCGGAGCCTTGTCCAAATGGATCGATTTGTGGTCGGGGTAGGCGATGTAGTCAGGGAGCCGGATCGTTTTCCCGGAATAGTTGACGTCTTCCTGACTATCGAGCGCGGGATCGTAAATGCCGATGAAGAAACCTCTGGCATCGTAGATTGCCGTGCCTTGCGAGCGCTCGTCCGTGTAGCGCAGTGCATCCGACAGGTAGACATGGCCGGTGAAGCCCCGGATTGGCGCAACCACATAGGCGATCAGTGCTGCCGCCAGCACGAACAGGGCAAAAGGGGCCAGTATCAACCTGAAGCGGCCAAGGCGTGGATTGAATAGAAAGATCGTGGCCGGCGCGCGCAACAGCTTGTAGGGCAGGCTCACAATGGCTTCGATGAGCCGATAGATTGTACGCAGGAGTCTCAGCATTCAGGGTTTGCCGGCCTTCTTCCGCAGACGCCCCCCAAGACGTGCATGACTGCCCCATAAACGGGCCACGTATGTCGCACACAGCGCGGCCATTGTGAAGGGCAGGATCGTATCAGCGACCGAATCCGAACTCCGTAAACGGAATAAAAGATACCATTTCACCCTCGCCGACGTGGTCGGCATCTTCGTCGATTTCAATCAGGCCATCGGCTGCGCGAAGCGATGAGATCAAGCCCGATCCGTCGCGTGGAAACTTTGCCACGCGCAGGCCGTCTGCCGTCTCATTCAGCGATGCGCGCCAGAATTCGCGACGCCCGGTCTTCTTCTTTTCGACCGAAAAATCCGTTTTCAGCGGGTAGCGCGTTGGTTCAGGCCACCTGCCACCGCCAAGCGTCACCAGGACAGGGCGCACATAGAGCAGAAAGCAGACAAAAACCGCGACCGGATTGCCGGGAAGACCGAGAAAGACGCAATCTCCGATCTGCCCGAACGCCATGGGGCGGCCCGGCTTGATGGCGATCTGCCAGCTATGCAGCGAACCCTGATTGTCGATGGCGTTCACCACATGGTCTTCCTCGCCGCGGCTTGCACCGCCGGATGTAATCAGGACGTGGTAGTTGGAACTAGCCTCGGCGATGGCGCTTTCAACTGCGGCGGAATCATCGGGCAGAACCCCGAGATCGACAGGTATGGCGCCGGCGGCCGCGATCAGGCCATGCAGCATTGGCGCATTGGCGTCGTAGACCTGGCTTGGACCGAGTGGGGTTCCGGGACGGATTACTTCGTCGCCGGTCGAAAAGAAAGCCACCTTCAATGCGTCGAAGCAGGAGAGTTGATCGCATCCGGCTGCTGCAGCCGATGCGACATCCTGGGGGCGAATGCGGGCGTTCGCGGAAAGGAGCTGGTCGCCAGCAGCAACGTCTTCTCCTGCCAAACGACAATTGGCGCCGGATTTTAGGCCAGGCGGAATCTGCACCAGAGTCTCGCCGCTGCGCGTGATCAGTTCGACGTCTTCCTGCATGACGATGCTCTCAAGGCCGTCAGGCATTTGAGCACCGGTGAAGATGCGCACGGCGGCGCCTTCGGGCGGCCTGCCTTCGAGGGGATGGCCGGCAGCCGCACGGCCAGCAACGGGAAGCTCGCTTCCGTTCTCGGCATCATAGTCCTTGAAGGCGAGGGCATAGCCATCGACGGCCGCATTGGAATGGGCCGGGATCGGCCGTGTCGCAATAACGGGTTCTGCCAGGATGCGGCCGGCGCTCTCGGCCAGGGGAACCTGTTCGGTGCCGACGACGGGCTTCACGCGCTCGCGGAGAATCGATATGGCTTCGGCGTGCGTCAGCCTTTCCTCGTCGGTCAGAAAGCAATCGTCGCGGAGTTTGGGCTTCATGGCTTTGAGAGGCCGAGGGTGGCGATGATGAAATCGGCGATCCCGGCGATGTCCTCGAGCGCGAAATGCGGCAATCCACCGGTCTCCGTCGCGCCGTCGGAGGCGATGGCCAGAATATTGGGATCGTTCACCGAGAGTGGCTCCTGCGTCAAGCAACGCTCGCTTCGGGCTTCGATCTTGAGATGGGTCCCGCGTTTGTAGCCTTCGACGAGAACCAGATCGCAGGGAGCGACCTGCGACAAGAGGTCTTTGAAGTCCGGAGGCTCATTGCCGCGCAGCTCATGCATGATTGCCCAGCGGTTTGGCGACGCCAGAACCACTTCCTGAGCGCCCGCCTCGCGGAACTTGTAAGAATCGCGCCCGGGATGGTCGACGTCGAAAGAATGATGAGCATGTTTCATGGCCGAGACCACATATCCCCGCTCCGAGAATTCGGCGACAAGCCGGGCCATAAGCGTGGTTTTGCCGGAATTCTTCCAGCCGATAATGCCAAATACGGGAGGGGTCATTGCGGCTCGGCTGCTAAAAGGGCTTCCGCTTCGGCAAGATCGTCCGGGCGGTTGGCATTAAAGAAGGGGTCGACGTCCCGCTCGCCGATGCGCGTCGATGTGAACTCGGCGATGCCAGTGTGGTGCCGGTCGGTCCAGTCGAGGACTTTGCGGACACCGTCGTCCAAGGCCTTACTGAGGTCGTCCGCAAGCGCAACCGGCCAGAGTCCGAAAACAGGATGGGAACGGCCACCTGACGCCGCGAGTGCAATTGCCGGATACTTGCCATCCGTGGCACCGATGAGGTCGGCGGCCAGATGATCGGGAAAGAAGGGTGTGTCAGCAGCAACTGTCAGCACCCAGCGCACGTCGGGTGCATGGCTTTCGGCCCAGCGGAAACCGGCCAGAACGCCGGCCAGTGGTCCGGCAAAGCCCTCGATCGGATCGGCTGTCACAGGCAGATTGAACGCAGAGAAACGCGCCGGGTCGCCGTTGGCATTGAGGACCATCCGGTCGACCTGCGGTTCCAATCGCGCGATCACATGCGCCAGAAGCGGGCGGCCGGCCAATGACAACAGGCATTTGTCGCCGCCGCCCATGCGTCGCGACTGCCCGCCGGCAAGAAGAAGTCCAAGGATAGGCTCGCCCATAATAGCGCTCACGTTGCCCGTTCTGGCAGTGCGGCTTTGCGGCGGTGCTTGTCGGGCTCGTCCGCGATTTGAGCCGGATCGAGATCGTAAACCACGCGCTTTTCACCGGAGAGCACGACGAACCTCTTGCCGCGCATACGTCCAATCAGCGTAAGACCCGCCTGACGGGCCAGATCGACACCCCAGGCCGTGAAGCCCGATCGCGAAATCAGAATGGGAATCCCCATCTTGACCGTCTTGATCACCATCTCCGACGTCAGACGGCCGGTCGTGTAGAAGATCTTGTCATCCGGCGGGATGCGGTTGAGGAACATATAGCCGGCAATCTTGTCCACCGCATTGTGCCGGCCCACATCCTCGACATAGATCATCGGCTTATCGCCGTGGCAGAGAACACAGCCATGGATGGCGCCCGCTTTTAGATAGAGCGACGGCTCTGTATTCACTTTTTTCTGAAGTGCATAAAGCCAGGACGTTTTGATCTCGGCGTCGCTCGACAAGGCCACACTGTCGAACTCTTCCATCAGATCGCCGAAGACAGTGCCTTGGGCACAACCGGACGTGCGGACTTTCTTCTTCAGCTTTTCCTCGTAGTCCGTCTCGCGTTCCGTTCGGACGACGACCGTCTCGATATCCTCCTCATACTCGATGGATGTCACCACATCATCGGGTCGGAGCATATTCTGGTTCAGCAGATATCCGACCGCGAGGAGGTCGGGATAGTCGCCGATCGTCATCATGGTGACGATCTCCTGAGCATTCAGAAAGAGCGTCAATGGCCGTTCGGCCACGACAGACGTCTCGATCGGCGCACCGTCCTGATCGAAGCCGGTAACCGGCGTCGAGAGATACGGGTCGTCGGGATTTGGCTTGACCGCGAACTCTTTCAATGCTGCACCCTTTTGTCGAATGGCCATGACCACCTTTGATCTGGCAAACGTAAAGACCAAGCCTACCGATTTCGCAAGCCGAAACACCTACTGCAAGGCGCGACATGGTGGCTGTCGTGACTCTTGCACAAATAGCAGGTAATTAGGTATCGAAACTAATTGCCCCTATGAAAGCACGGTGCGTTTGCCTTATCTAGGGGCCAGACTTGGACAGTGAATGAGCGCAGCGGCGCTAAAATGACAGGGCAATCATGACCGACACGATCAATAAAGAACGCATTTTGGAAGAGCTGACCCGGGTCAAGGGTCCGGACCTGGATGACAATATCGTGTCGCTCGGCCTGGTATCGGAAGTCGTTACCCATGGCGGCAAGGTCTATTTCTCCATCAAGGTCGATCCAAGCCGCGCTGAAGAGCTGGAACCATTGCGCCAGGCTGCCGAACAGGTGGTGTCGGAGATCCCCGGTGTCGAAAAGGCAACCGTCACGCTGACCGCTGACCGCGAGCCAGGCGCTGCAGGGCCGGGCAATGGTGCAGCACAGGCGGCGCCGCAAGCTGCCCCACAGGCAGCCCCCGCACCAAGCATGCCGGGCTCGGGACCGCAGGTCGCCGGTGTGCCGGGTGTCAAAAACATCATTGCAGTGGCCTCAGGCAAAGGCGGCGTCGGCAAATCGACGACCGCGGTCAACCTCGCGCTTGGATTCCAGGCGAACGGACAAAAGGTCGGCATCCTCGACGCCGATATCTATGGTCCCTCCATGCCGCGTCTTTTGGGAATTACCGGCAGGCCCGAAGCAACAGGCGGCAATGCGCTGAATGCAATGGAAGGCTATGGGCTGAAGGCTATGTCCATGGGCTTCCTGGTCGAAGAAGAGACCCCGATGATCTGGCGCGGACCGATGGTCGTCTCGGCACTCAACCAGATGCTCAAGGAAGTCGCCTGGGGCGATCTCGATGTTCTCGTGGTGGACATGCCTCCCGGCACGGGCGACGTCCAGCTCACTATGGCTCAGCAAGTGCCGCTTGCCGGCGCGGTGATCGTCTCGACGCCTCAGGATCTCGCTCTGATCGATGCTCGCAAGGGTCTCAACATGTTCCGCAAGGTGGATGTGCCGGTACTCGGGATCGTCGAGAATATGAGCTATTTCGTGTGCCCGAGTTGCGGCGAACGGTCGGACATTTTCGGCCATGGCGGCGCCCGCGACGAGGCTGAGAAACTCGGTGTGCCGTTCCTGGGTGAAGTCCCGCTTCATATGGATATTCGCGAGAAGTCCGATGCCGGACAGCCGATTGTGATTTCCGACCCTGAGTCAGTGCACGCAAAAATCTATTGCGACATTGCGGCTAGCGCCTGGGAGCAGATTTCGGGCGCTGGGGCGGTACAGCAACGCGAGGCGCCACGGATCGTACTGGAAGGGTGAAGCTGGCAGCCTAAAAGTCTGCTCGCAAGATTATTGCAGACAATTTCGTTGCGGCATCGCTTATTGCGAAGCAGAGCTATCACGGCCCGAAGCTCGATCGCGCCTGGATGCCCCACCGCGCGTCCTTGTGCGTAACGATGTAGAGCGAGTCGTAGACGCCGATCACGCTTCCGTCCTCGCGGTACCGGGTGTACCGCACATCCAAATGGATTTTTTCGTCACTGTGCTGCACGATCTTGATGTGGTCCCATGCGCTATGGTGCCAACTATCTTGGGCCTTCAATCGGTCGAATAGATCCATGGGATTAGCGCCCGGCGCCTCATAGACGACCACTGTGTTTTCGGCCATTCGCACATGCGGGAAGTTCATGCACGCGTCCATTCCCGCGGCGTTATAAGCATTGAGAGCCGTCATGAAACGGCCGAGCAACTCGTCGCATATGTCCTGAAGTCTGACGCGTTCATCGGCCATGATCGTGCTCCTGCTGTGGCTAGATCAACCTGCTTTTGGTCGGAATCGACTAAACGCAGAAAAGTTGATCGACTCTAAGCTGCTAGAGCAACTTATGTGCGTCTGAATAGACGCACGTTGCTCTAGTCGTTTTCAAACGCGACCTGCGCCCCGTCGCCAGCTCAAATAGTTGGTGTGATGGTACCGAAGCGGGAAACCGTGCTCACCGGCCTTAGCGAACGTCTTCACCTGCCGTCTCAAGGCAGACTTCGGTGGACATCTTGAATGGAACGATATCGCCCGTGGTATCCAGGCATTCCCGGACATTCGCAATAAGCCGATTGACCCGGTCGCCGGACGCATCGGGGAACGACGTCTTTACGTGATCTGCGATCCAGGTGCGCCGCTCGCCATCCGACTTCTTCTGGTATTTGTGCCATCCAGCATCGGCCCAGGCCTGACTGCCGGCAACGGTCAGGGCAACGAGGAAGAACCAGATGCGCATTGCAGATTCGCCCTTGATCGTGAGTCAAAGCTCTCAACCGCCGGTCATGCTCATATGCCGTGAAACGGCTGGTCCTTTTGTGCGCCGGTCGATGACGAAGTCGTGGCCCTTCGGTTTGCGCCCGATGGCCTCGTCAATGGCGTCCAGCAGCAAAGCGTCGTCTTCGCTGGCGCGCAGCGGCGTGCGCAGATCCGCAGCGTCGTCCTGGCCGAGGCACATATAGAGTGTGCCGGTACAGGTGACCCGGACCCGGTTGCAGGATTCGCAGAAATTGTGGGTCATCGGTGTGATGAAACCGATCCGCCCTCCGGTCTCCGCGACCTCGACATAGCGCGCGGGTCCGCCGGTCTTGTAGGGGATGTCGGTCATCGTCCAGTTGTCCATGAGCCGTGCGCGCACGATGGAGAGGGGCAGATATTGATCCGTCCGGTCCTCGTCGATCTCGCCGAGCGGCATCGTCTCGATCAGTGTCAGGTCCATGCCTTCGCCATGGGCCCAGCGGATCATCTCGTCATATTCATGTTCGTTGACGCCCTTGAGGGCAACCGCGTTGATCTTGATCGCAAGTCCGGCCTTTTTTGCGGCTGCTACACCTGCTTTGACCTGATTCAGTTCGCCCCAGCGCGTGATCGCCTTGAACTTGGCTGCGTCCAGCGTATCGCAAGAGATATTGACCCGTTTAACACCGCAATCGGCGAGTTCATCGGCAAATCGTGGAAGCTGCGAGCCATTCGTCGTCAGTGTCAGTTCCTCGAGCGCGCCTGAGTCTAGATGTCTTGCCAATGCCCGGATCAGCCACATGATGTTCTTGCGAACAAGCGGTTCGCCGCCGGTCAGGCGAAGTTTCTTGACGCCGCGGGAGACGAATGCGGAGCAAAGGCGATCCAGCTCCTCGAGGGTCAGCAGATCGCGCCTCGGAAGGAAGGTCATATTCTCGGCCATGCAATAAACACAGCGGAAGTCGCAACGATCGGTCACCGACACACGGACATAAGACACATGCCGGCCAAAGGGATCGATCAGCTCGCCGGTGGCAGGCGGTGTCGGGTCTACATCGGTCATCGCAATCTCGCTCTGGTTGCCTCACGGGTGCCCCGATATTGGCTGTTTCAGGCTGTCATGGCATGAATTCTCTGACGGGCAGATTAGCAGGGGGTGCCCCTGGTTCAACTTTTTTCAAACAGTGCACCATCAGATTCGGTCGACCGCATTGATAAAATCCGCGCTCCGGATGCGACTTTGGTCAGAATGCGGCGCTGGGCCGCATCAATCGTTTGCATCCTAATGATCATCCCGGCGCCAGGCCGGATTTCTGCCGAAAACTGATTTCCGGTCCTGCCTGTTTTGGGGGCAGAGAGATGCTTGTTCTCTGAGCGCGAAAATGTTTCTCGCAAGTGTGGCCTATCTCGCTTGCTTTGCCATGCAATCTGATCAAAAACTAGTTTCGATACCATGCAACTTGCCCTTGCGTTCAGGTGGAACTGATCACATTATGGGCATTGTGCGGTTTTAGGCCGCCTTGGGAGGAATGCTTATCGCTATGCCTGCTGGCAACGTTCAGGAGGATAGTGTCGGAGCCGTGGCGCCGGAGGACGAACTTCGCGCGCACGTGTATCGCTTGCTGGCGCTGTTTTTGAGCAGACCGCCGAGCCCCGAAGATATCGAGGCTGGAGCGAACATTGAAGGTGATGACACCGAATTTGGTCGTGCAATCGGCACGTTCGCCCATCTGTGCGCGCGCACGTCTGCCGAAGCCGCCGCCGAAGAGTATCAAGATCTCTTTATCGGTGTTGCCCGCGGCGAACTTCTCCCATTTGGCTCTTATTACCTCACCGGCTTTCTCCACGAAAAACCCCTGGCCAGCCTGCGCAATGACATGGCGCGACTGGGCATCACGCGCGCGCCTTCGGTCAAAGAGCCCGAAGATCACGTCGCAGCGCTGATGGATATGATGGCGGGGCTGATTACCGGTGAATTCGGCAGCAAGGTTTCTGCCGCCGAACAACGCAAATTTTTCGAAACGCATATCGGGCCCTGGGCAAAGCACTTTTTTGCCGATCTTGAGGGCGCGAAAGCATCAGTTCTCTACGCCGCATTGGGAACCATCGGTCGTCACTTCATGGATATCGAAGAGACGGCGTTTGAGATGGCCTGAGCGGTTGGGGAAGGCGGGCGTTGCGTATGGCCGCCCGTCCAGTCAAAGGAGGCAGAAGCATGAAGCAAAAGCACGAGCGTGCGACAGCTGATCGCCGGAGCTTCTTGAAACTCGCCAGTGTTGGTGCCGTCGCAGGCAGCGCCGCATTGGTCACCGGAAAGGGCACGGCAGAAGCCACGACCCCGACCGGCGATTCGGACAAGGGTTATGTCGAGTCCGAGCATTTCAAGAAGTACTACGACTCAGCAAAATTCTGAGACTGAGACCATGCTCCCGCTATAGCGGGATTTTGGCTCCACTGTCGGTGGAGCAGGGTTGGAAAAGGAGAGCGATATGCTCAGGAAGAAGGTAAACGGGGTTGCGAAAGGCCCCCGTTTGTCGTCTGCCCTCAAAGAGCAGACCGGTGGCGTAGTCGACCGCCGGACGTTCCTACGCAATTCAGGGCTGGCAATCGGAGGATTGGCAGCGATTTCTGGAATGCGCTCGGGAATGGTGACGAAGGCTGAAGCAGCCGCCGCGCCGAGTGGCAAGGTCGAGATGAAAAAATCGGTCTGCACGCATTGTTCGGTGGGTTGTACGGTTCTGGCTGAAGTTCAAGGTGGCGTCTGGGTCGGGCAGGAGCCTGGTTATGACAGCCCGTTCAATCTTGGCGCACATTGCGCGAAGGGGGCCGCTGTTCGCGAACATGCCCACGGTGAGCGGCGTCTGAAATATCCGACGAAACTCGTTGGCGGCAAGTGGCAGCGCATCAGTTGGGACACGGCGATCAATGAGATCGGCGACAAGATGATGCAGATCCGCGAGAAGTCAGGGCCCGATTCGGTCTACTGGCTAGGTTCCGCAAAGCACTCGAACGAGCAGGCCTATCTGTTCCGCAAGTTCTATGCGTTCTGGGGCACCAACAACGGTGACCATCAGGCACGTATCTGTCATTCGACCACGGTTGCCGGTGTTGCAAACACCTGGGGCTACGGTGCGATGACGAACTCGTACAACGATATGCACAACTCAAAGGCGATGTTCCTGATCGGGTCCAACCCGTCGGAAGCTCATCCCGTTGCGCTTCAGCACATTCTGAAAGCCAAGGAAGAGAACAACGCCGCGCTCATCGTTTGCGATCCGCGCTTCACCCGCACGGCAGCCCACGCGACGGAATATGTCCGCATGCGTCCAGGAACGGACGTCGGTCTTATCTGGGGCATTCTCTACCACATCTTTGAGAATGGCTGGGAAGACAAGCAGTACATCAACCACCGCGTCTGGGGTCTGGAAGAGATCCGCAAGGAAGTGAAACGCTGGACTCCGGAAGAGACCGAAAAGGTCACCGGCGTTCCAGGCAGTCAGCTTCGCCGGGTTGCACGGACCCTCGCCAACAACAAGCCGGGCACGATCGTCTGGTGCATGGGCGGTACCCAGCACACCAACGGTAACAACAACACCCGTGCCTACTGCATCCTGCAGCTCGCTCTTGGCAATATCGGCAAGACCGGCGGCGGTGCCAACATCTTCCGCGGCCACGACAATGTGCAAGGCGCCACCGATTTTGGTGTCCTCTCGCATACGCTGCCAGGCTATTACGGCCTGTCCGCCGGTGCCTGGAAGCACTGGTCACGCGTTTGGGATGTGGATTTCGAGTATCTCAAGGGGCAATTTGCCACCGCCAAGACAAAGGACGGCAAAGAAAAAAGCCTCATGCACTCGAAGGGCATTCCGGTGTCGCGCTGGGTGGACGGCGTTCTCGAAGACGCAGACAAGATGGACCAGCAGGACAAGCTGCGTGCCATGGTCTTCTGGGGACATGCGCCGAACTCGCAGACTCGCGGTATCGAAATGAAGAAGGCGTTCGAGGAACTCGATCTCCTCGTCGTTATCGATCCCTATCCGACCGTTTCGGCCGTGTTCCACGACCGCACGGACGGTGTCTATCTGCTGCCGGCATCGACGCAGTTCGAGACTTACGGCTCGGTCACTGCATCCAACCGGTCACTCCAATGGCGTGAGAAGGTTGTCGACCCGCTCTTCGAGTCGCTCCCCGACCACACCATCATGTACAAGCTGGCCAAGAAGCTCGGCTTCGCCGACGAGATGTTCAAGAACATCAAAGTCGAGAATGACGAGCCGAATGTCGAGGATACGACCCGCGAATTCAACAAGGGTATGTGGACGATCGGCTACACGGGTCAGAGCCCGGAGCGCTTGAAGCTTCACATGAAGCATCAGGAGACGTTCGACAAGACCACCTTGCTGGCGCGAGGCGGTCCGGCGGACGGCGAAGTCTATGGTCTGCCCTGGCCATGCTGGGGAACCGCGGACATGGAACTGCCTGGTGGCAAGAAAGGCCATCCAGGAACCCATGTTCTCTACGATCCGAGCAAGCCGGTTGCCGAAGGCGGCCTCAACTTCCGCGCCCGTTTCGGCGTCGAGGCCAAGAGCGACAAGATTCCGGAAAGCATGCGTGGTCAGAACCTCCTCGCCGAAGGCGATGTGGAAGGCCAGAGCTATCCGGTTGGCAACGAGCTGAAGGGCGGCCATCCCGAATTCACGATGGCGTTGCTCAAGAAGCTTGGTTGGGATAGCGAACTCACCGACGACGAGAAGAAGATCATCGCCGCCGGTGCCGGAGACAAGACGAACTGGAAGACCGACCTTTCAGGCGGTATTCAGCGCGTCGCAATCAAGCACGGGTGCGCGCCATTCGGTAATGCGAAGGCCCGGACCTTTGTTTGGACGTTCCCGGATCCGGTTCCGACCCATCGTGAAGCGCTCTACACGAACCGGCGGGACCTTCTGCCGCAATACGCCACTTATTCGGATCGCCAGATGTATCGTCTGCCGACCCGGTATGCCTCAATTCAGGAAGTGGATCACTCTGTCGAGTATCCGTTGATCCTGACGTCGGGGCGCCTCGTGGAATACGAGGGTGGCGGCGACGAGTCACGGTCAAATCCGTGGCTTGCCGAGCTGCAGCAGGACATGTTTGCGGAGATCAATCCGGTCGATGCAAACAATAACGGCATCAGAGATGGCCAGATGATTTGGGTCGAGGGACCCGAGAAGGCCAAAGTCAAGGTGATGGCAATGGTCACCGAGAGGGTCGGCAGAGGCGTTGTCTTCATGCCGTTCCATTTCGGCGGGCATTATCAGGGCCGCGATCTTCGGAGCAAGTATCCGGAGGGGGCGGATCCCTATGTGCTTGGCGAAGGCGCCAACACGGCTATGACCTATGGCTATGACTCGGTGACCAACATGCAAGAGACCAAGTGCACGTTGTGCAAGGTCTGGCCGGCTAAAAAGGCATAAGGAGGCCGCGTCATGGCAAGAATGAAGTTCCTTTGTGATGCGGAACGTTGCATCGAATGCAACGCCTGTGTCACGGCTTGTAAAAACGAGCATGAGGTGCCGTGGGGCATCAACCGGCGTCGTGTCGTCACGATCAATGACGGCAAGCCGGGTGAGCGTTCCATATCGGTTGCCTGCATGCACTGTTCGGATGCACCGTGCGTCGCGGTGTGTCCGGTGGATTGCTTCTACACCACCGACGACGGTGTTGTGCTGCACTCCAAAGACCTTTGCATCGGCTGCGGCTATTGCTTCTATGCGTGTCCTTTCGGCGCGCCGCAATTCCCGCAGGTCGGCAACTTCGGATCACGAGGCAAGATGGACAAATGTACCTTCTGTGCCGGTGGACCGGAGAAAGACAACTCAGCGGCCGAATACAAGAAATACGGTCGTAACCGTCTTGCCGAAGGCAAGCCCCCGCTTTGTGCGGAAATGTGCGCCACCAAGGCCCTTCTGGGCGGCGATGGCGACAAGATCTCGGACATCTATCGCAACCGCGTCGTCGCACGTGGTTTCGGTGCCGGTGCCTGGGGTTGGGGCAAGGCCTATCCGGGTCAGGGTACCTAAGTCGAGAAATCTTGCGGGGCGGCCTTTTGGCCGCCCCGTGTTTTTTCTTTTTGCACCAATGTCTTAAAGAATATTTTCTGACTTTTCGCAGAGTCCGGTTTAGCAATTCGGTTTGAAAATTTTTCAAAGAATGCGGTTCAGGTTTATAAGCTCCAGATCGCAAAAAAATTGCCGCTGCGGATTAACCTGTGTCTCAGTGAGATCGATGTTTCCGCAGCCGGTGGACCTACAATCGGTGACGAAGACTGTTTGGCGGCGGCCGTGAGCCCAAAAGGGCAATGAAGGAGTATGCAGCGATGATGAAAGCAGGCGCGTTCGTTCTGGGTAAGGTCAGAACCCTTGCATGTCTCATGCTGTTGGTCGGGGCAACGGTATGGCTTGGCCAAACGGCGACGGATGCCGATGCACAATCGAATGTGCGCCCGCCGGCAGGTGCCGTGCAGAATGCTGCACCGTCTCCGAGCCTGCGAAGAGATATCCCAAACTACTCGTCGGTCCCGCTGCAGTTGGAAGAAGGAAACGTGCCGGGCGCGTCGAAGGGGAATAAATCGGACACGGATTTCTGGAGCAAATTGCGACATGGCTATAGCGGTGTTGTATCAATTCCCGATCAGAACGCTGGAACGTTTATCCAATCGCAGGGCGAAGATTGGCGCCACTTCCGAAACGGCCCTATGAAGAAATGGACTGGAATCGGTCTTGGATCGGTCCTTGTCCTGTTGCTGCTCTTCTTTCTCCTGCGCGGGCGGATCAAGATTGAACACGGCAAGGCCAATGAAACGATCACACGGTTTATCGATGCGGAGCGCATGGCTCACTGGCTTCTGGCGATTTCCTTTATCATCCTCGCGATCACCGGACTCAATCTGACGTTTGGTAAGTATTTCCTTCCCGATCTGATCGGCAAAGAGGCTTTTGCCTTCATCACCGTGAACGGAAAGTGGATCCACAACTATGTGGCTTTCGGCTTCATGGTGGCATTGGCGATGATCTTCCTCATGTGGGTGAAGGACAACATCCCGAACAAGTATGACGTCATCTGGCTGCTCAAGGGCGGCGGTCTCTTCATGAAGGGGGTGCACCCGCCATCCAAGAAATTCAACGCAGGTCAGAAACTGATCTTCTGGAGCGTCATTCTCGGTGGCCTGTCGCTCAGCCTCTCGGGTATTGCGTTGCTATTTCCCTTCGAGACAACAATGTTCGCTGACACCTTTGTGCTGTTGAACAAAGTGGGCTTCCAGCTGCCGACGGAGTTGACTCCGCTGCAAGAGATGCAGCTTGCGTCCCTCTGGCACGCAATCATGTCGGCAGTCCTGATCGGTATCGTTGTGGCCCATATCTATATTGGCTCTGTCGGTATGGAAGGCGCCTTCGATGCCATGGGATCGGGCGAGGTAGACGTCAATTGGGCCAAAGAGCATCACTCCATTTGGGCCGAGAAGGCGATCGCCGAGAAGGCCAAAAATGGCTCGGGTCAGCAAGCGGAAGCGGCGACTCCGGCTGAATGACGAACGAGGCATGGCGGTTTTCGCCGCCGTTGCCGTTCAGCTACGTCGCATTCGACATATGACCGAATTCCGATTCAGACGGACCAAATCGTCCATTGTCCGGCCGCCGTCATCGATCCACGCATCAGCGTTGATCTCATGTCTGCTTGCGATTGCGGTGTTCGCCTCCATTCCACCGGTCCAGACAGAGGCCAAGCAATCCTCAAAGCCTGCCGTCGGCCCGGCCGCACAGTCCAATCTCGTCGGGCACGGAGGGCCTGTAAAGGTTGTCCGCTTAAATAATAAAGCAGACCGAGCGCTAACCGGCAGTTTCGACTACAGCTTGATGCTGTGGGATCTGACGGCAACGCCGCCGACCGTGATCAAGCGTTTTGAAGACCATGAAGGTGCGGTCAATGCGACGGCATTCCTTCCCCAAGAGCGTCAGGCGGTGGCTGCGGGAGACGATGGCGCCGTATGGCTCTGGGATCTTGAGACGGGCAAGCTGAACCATCGATTTTCAGGACATACGGCAAAGATCATGGCCGTCGCAGTTTCGCCGGATGGCGCATTTGCGGCATCAGCCAGTTGGGACGGGACGGTCAGGCTCTGGGATCTCAAGACGCTTAAGGCCGGTCCTGTTCTCAAAGGACACAAGGGGCCGGTAAACGCCCTCGCTTTTTCGCAGGACGGCAGCCTGGTCTATACGGCGGGCTATGACGGAACGATCCGCAGCTGGTCGCGGGCCAGCGGGGCATTTACGCGCCTGCTCTACCGTCACGGTTGGGGCCTCAATGTCATGCAGCGGCTGCCGGGTACGGAGACGCTCATTTTCGGATCGCTCAATGGCGCCGTTGGTATTGTCGACAGTGTCAGTGGCGATGTGATCAAGACATTGCAATCCCATGACAAGCCTGTCCTGGCCCTCGACATTCTGGAGAAGCCGGGGCTGGTCGCAACAGGTGGTGGTGGTGGCAATATCCATGTCTGGCGCATTGGCGATTGGGCGAAGATCGAGACCTACCGCAATCCCTATGGGCCGGTTTGGGCGCTCTCTTTCGGAGCGCAGGGTACTCGCCTCTATTATGGCGGTCTCGATGACTTCGTCACGATGTGGCAGGTAACGCCGCGCGAGCCGTTCGAGACGGTCCAGAGCAAATTCCCGCGCCGTTTCCAGATCAGCGAAACCGTTTCGCTCGGCGAACGGCAGTTTGCGCGCAAGTGCAGTATCTGCCACACGCTGAAACCTGATGGACGAAACCGCGCTGGACCGACACTCTACAAGTTGTTTGGCCGCAAAGCGGGAACGCTGCCGAACTACCCCTATTCGGATGCCTTGAAATCAGCCAAGATCGTTTGGAACGAAGAGACCATCGCGAAGCTTTTCGATATCGGACCGGAACATTATACGCCGGGCACCAAGATGCCGTTGCAACGGATTGCCGACAAAGACAAGCGTGAGGCGCTCGTCGCCTTTCTTAAGGCTGCAACGCAATCCGACGCCGGGGAAAGCTCGTCGCCCGAGACCAAGAAGGAGTAAGACATGAAGGCATTCGTCGCCAGCCTTGCACTACTCGTCGCAATCAGTGCATGCGCCTATTACGCACTCGACCGGCTGGACGTGTCCGCCGCCGATGTCTTCCAGTCGCAATCCGGTAATGTCAGGCTTTGAGTCCGGTTCGTCATCGATGGGGCAAATTGATCCGATCGCTCCCGGTTGCGATTGTTATCGGTTGCACCGTTCTGCTTGCTGACACGCGTTCTGCCACAAGCGAACCGTTGCGGTCGGCTTTTGACTCGGTGGTGAGCGTCCTTCCCGACTGGCCACCTGACGTGCGCCGGGTCGAAGAGCCGGAAGGCAGCGGTGTTGTTCTCATCGATGGCCATACGATTGTGACAACGGCCCACGTCATCAACAAAGCCAGACGGATTCGCGTTCGTACGCATGATGGCCGCATCCTCGATGCAAAACCCGTTGCCAGCGATGTTGCGACAGATATCGCCGTGCTAACGATCAAAGAGTCGCTTCCCGTTCTCAGCAGTCAATCGAAAGAGCCGGAATTCGGGCAGGATGCCTGCGCCATTGGCAATGCATTCGGGTTGGGCTTATCCCTCACATGCGGTGTGATTTCAGGAATTCATCGCGCCGGGGTCGGCTTTAACCGCATAGAAGACTTCGTTCAAACCGATGCCGCCGTCAATCCGGGAGCATCCGGCGGTGCGCTGGTTACACGCGACGGCGCGTTCATCGGTCTTCTCTCCGCAATTTTCACCAAGAAATCCGATGCCAATATCGGGGTGAACTTCGCTGTCGCGGCAACCCTCGTCGAACGCGTTGCACGGGAGCTCAAAGAGTCGGGAAAAGTGGCGTGGGTGAATATGGGGCTGCGAATGGTACGCGCTCCGGAGAAAGGTAAGACAGGACGCCTCGGAGCGCGGGTCCGTGCGGTTCGGCCGGGATTGCCTGCTGCGGTTGCCGGGGTCCTGGCTGGCGACATTGTTGTCAAGGCTGGAGAAAGGCAGATTCGCAAGCCATCAGACCTGACGAGCGCATTGGCGTCGCTCGCTCCATCCGTGGCCATCGAACTCGTTGTCGAGCGTGATGGCCGTGAGAAAACGCTTACGCTGAAATACTGAATCCAACCGAATAGGAGAGTCTCATGGACCAGGAGAGTTTCAACATGTCGATGCGAAAGTTTCTGAAGCAGGTCGGCGTGACATCGCAGCAGGAAATCGAACGCGTTGTCCGCGAGGGGGCGGCGTCCGGTCAGTCGACGCTGAAGGTCAAAGTCGTTTTGACAGCCGAGGGCACGGACCTCAACCATGTCGTCGATGGCGAAATCGATCTCAAATAATGGATTGAACCGGTGCATCTGCCAGACCCCGTTTTCCCGCCGCTCCTGACCGGCCATGATGTAAAGGGTGCCACAAGGCCCTTCGATCAGGCGTGCGGCGATGCCGCTGCTGGCAAACTCGGCGCAGGCGATGTGGTTTGGAGCCGCAACACGTCACGCCTCGAAATGGCAATCATCCTCGAGCCGGAAGTGCCGCTGTCGCGTGCGGTCGAGATAATGCCGTTGGCGATGGTCGCGATCGGCGACTGCCTCGGCGCGCTGACACCGCCGCAGGTGGGGGTGATGTTTCGATGGCCTGATACCATCGTGATGAACGGTGGGGCTGCAGGCATCGTTCGGGGTGCATGGGGCGGTTCCCCAGAGCCTGCCGACGTTCCTGATTGGATCGTCATCTGCGCGGAGATGCGCCACTTGCGGGAGCCCAACGATCCTGAGCCGGGCGATACGCCCGATGTGACCTGGATTTCCGAGGAAGGCGGCGGCGAGTTGACGCGAACCGATCTCATTGAATCTTCCAGCCGGCATTTCCTGTCGTGGCTCAACACCTGGCAAAATGACGGTTTCCGGTCACTGCATGAGAATTGGATGTTTCGCGCGGAGGCACGCGATGAGCAGATCACGGTTTCGTCCGGCGAAGATGAACTGACCGGCCTGTTCAGCGGTCTCGATGAGAGCGGCAACCTTCTTATCAAGGACGAGGATGGCACCATGCGCTCGATCTCCCTCGTTTCGCGATTCGAGCATTGCAACTCGTCCCATCCGTCATGATGAAATTCCTTCGAACAATCCGGTTCGATACGTCCGATGACAATGTCTTCGAAACGGCGTCAGGCGGTGGCGAGTGGTCGGTTTCCGGCGCGTTTGCATTCGTCAATCTTGACCCGGATGACATTGCGGGAAAAACGAAGCAGGCTTTTGCCAACGGCTTTCTTGGTCTCGGATCGTTCGGTCGCTCGACATTCGCCGTCGTCACGGAAATGACGGAAGACGAACGCGAGACGGTCGAGATGATGCTGGCAGAACATTTTGTCGATGCCTACGGGGCGCCGGATTTGGCGAGCGCCTTGCCGGTCGCACGCGAAGAGTGTGCATTTGTCCGTGATCTGTGTACCGATACGCCGATCAATACGGTCTTCACCGTACGGCGCACGCTTGATGACGACGAACAGATAAACGAAGAGTTTCGCACGATGCAGGCGCCGACCGGCGAAGCCCAGCATGCCCGCATCTGGACCATGGTGGATGAAGATGACTGAGTTTTGGCGATCGGCGGGCACGCATCTGGTTTCGGTCAACGCCGACGGTTGGTTGGATGTGACCCCCGATTTGGTGCGTGCTTATTTTGCCCGGCCCGAAGTCCGGCCGATCGATACATCCTGCGATGAAGAAATCCGGCTGTTCGAAGATCTGATGGCCGATCCGATGATGAGTGTCGACGAGGCCCGGTTGGCGACCATCGCCGATACCGATGCAGCGGACAATTATCGGACAGTTCTCGATTTCCGCGCACGGTTGGTCGAAGCTGGAACCATCGAAGGCGCCTATTTGTCGATGATGCGTAAAGCGGATGCCCGTGTGCCTTCGATCTTCCTGGATCAGATGGTGCACCTCATCGTGCATAATATCCTTGGCAAGGCGACCGACCCGATCAGGCTGCGGGCGGGCGAGATTTTCTTTCGTGAGCAGAATGTCTCGACCGATGAGGGGCGCATCATGCTGGCGGACGAGGAAGTTATCGCCATGCACGCGGAAACGGGCGGTGCGGGCAGCCTCGGCCAATTGCTGGTTGCGAGCGATACGCCCATGCGCCAGATCGAGCTCGATGTGCTCGATGAAGACAATAAGGCCATGTATTGGGAGCGGTCGGACAATTTCGATACGGTGGTCGACTTTCGCTTTACCCAGCCTGCCCTCGACGCATTCGCGCGCGTGATCGAGGCCTGGGTTCATCATTTCCTCGACCTGAAGGTCAAGGTCCAGCCACGCCGTTCAATCGAAGATGAGCATTGGAGCTGGCATATCGGCCTTGATGCAGAGGCGACGCGTATTCTCAACGCTCTCTATAGGGAAGAGACGGTCGAGCCGCAGGATGCCGAACGCCTTGTTGCTCTGTTCCAGATGGATATCGAAGATCAGCATCGCGTCGGGCCGACCATGAGCGGAAAGCCGATCTATCTCGGTCTCGCGATGACCAAAGACAAATCCGTGCAGATGAAACCGCAGAACCTGCTCACCAACCTGCCTCTCATCGAACCGGCCTGACTGGTCCAAGCGACAAACACTGATCGGGCGTTGTCGCCCTGGGCCCCGGATCAAGTCCGGGGCGTATGCTCTTTATTTCGAGAAGATCTGAGCGAACTGGTGCATGACCATTCACTTGGAAGGCTGTACGTCCCGGACTTGATCCGGGACCCAGGGCGAAACTGCACCATTTCTGTCCTTGGCCCTGGATCCCAGCCTTCGCTGGAATGACGCGTTGTTACGCGAGCCAGTGCCCGGGTGAGGCTCAATTCAAGAAATCATCCGGCGTCTTGCCAGTCTTGCGAGCCTGCTCCTCGGCGGCGAGATAGTCGTCCGTGGTGCGAACCTGAGGGCGCTCTCCGCCGGCAAAGGGATCGTCGCCCTTTTCCGACATGGCGATCACACGGCAGTTGTCGCACATCTTAATGAGCTCAAGCTGATCGGACTTTTCATACATCCAATGCTTGCCCTCCAGCGTCGAAACGATCCGCTCGACGACGCCCTTCGAGCCGAATGGCGTACCGCACCGCACGCAGGGAAACGGCTCGTCTTCGTTGAGTGTCCTTGGTGTCAGGGCCGAACTGGAGAAATCATAGCGCGGTTCCAGACTGATCACGTTTTCCGGGCAGGTCGCCTGGCACAGACCGCATTGCACGCAGGCTGCTTCCGTGAAGCGCACCATCGGCCGGTCCGGATCGTCGGCCAGCGCATCTGCCGGACAGGCACCGACACAGGCGAGACACAGAGTGCAGCCCTGGGTGTCGATGTGAATTCGGCCATAAGGCGCACGCTCCGGCAACGCGATAACATCCGGCGCGTCCAAAATGGCTGACTGGAGACGCGAAAGCACAGTTCGTGCAATCTCCCTTTTGCCTCCGATTGCCGTAAAGGCCTGAGACGCGATGCCGTTGACCTTGGGCGATGAATAGAGTGCATCCTCAACCGCGTCCGGGTCCTGCTCGACAATCACCGTGACCCGTGCGCCATCTCCATAACCAAGCGCCGTCATGATGTGGTTGGTCAGTGCCGCCTGAGATTCGAGCGCCACCAACTCGTCTGCCTTTTCCGGTGAGGCCAGAACGATAATCTGCTGCGCGCCTGCTGCAAGAGCAGCCAGCAGCGCCTCATGGCCAGGCTGTGTCACAGTATAGAGCGAGAGCGGGAGGACATTGGCCGGTAATCCACGTCCGAATCGGGCCATCGCCGAGATGATCCCGCTCCCGTGACTTTCGTCATGCAGCAAGAGGATCGGGTTGGCGCCGCCCGCCGTGGCATAGGCATCAAGCAAGGCCCGACAGCGGGCAATCATGCTCTCACGCCCCGGGTAGGTATAGCTGACGGCCCCAGTGGGGCACATCGCACTACAGTTGCCGCAACCGCCGCAGACCAGCGGATCGATTTCGACTGTCTCGCCCGCCGGCGTGATTGCCGATGTGGGGCAATTGTCGACGCAGTTGCTGCATCCGACCTTGCCGCTTCGCCCATGGGCGCAGATATCGGCTTTGTAAGTCACATAGAGCGGTTTTTCGAACTCACCGACATAGTCGGCAATCTCGAACATCGCCTTGGCGACGCTTGCCGGATGATTTGGATCGACGTGGAAATAGCCATCGCGTCTCTGCGTGGCGGGGAACAGCGCGGTTCCGCCCGACATATCGAGAATGACGTCGCAGGTCGAAGTCGCGCCATTGCGCTCCAATGTGAAACCGAGCTCGTCCCGTGAGGAGGGAACGGCCGGTGCATAATCGTCGACCGAAATCTCGAACTTTCCAAGCGTACCCGTCGCCTTGGTTATGCGCCCCTTATAGATGGGAACGTCGACGATGCTCGGCGGCATGACATCGCTTGCATCCGTCAGCATGACCGATACGCTGAGTCGTCCCGCAAGCGCCACGGCCGTATCGAGCGTTGCCTGACCGGCGCCATAAACCAGACAGATGCCTTCCGACAAGATCGGTGTTGTGCCGGCTGGCTCCGTTTCCAGTACAGCTTCCGAAATCAGAGCTGCCATCTTTGCGACGGCGCTTCCTTTGGCTTGAGACCAGCCGGCCCGTTCGCGGATGTTCGTGAAAGAAATGGCATCGAAGCTGTTTTCTTCTGCGATTTCCTGGAACAACGGTGCCTCTTGCGTACAGGCAACCAGCAGGGGAGCGTCCTCGGAGAGACCGGCTTCGAAGCTCTCGATCTCGGTACGACAGAGATGCGAATAAACCTTCAGTGTACTGTCTATACCGAGGGCGGCGGCCAGTTTCTCGCCGTCGATTTCCATCGTCCGCTCGCAGTTGCAGACCATCAACCGCCGGCCTTGATACATTGCTGTCATGAATGCTCCTGCCCATTCCAGGTGTGGCGCAAATAAACGTAATAAAAACAATGGGTTGAAATCTGTCCCATGCGCGCTTCAAGAAAGGGTATTATATTCCCAAGAGAGATACTACAAGGGCGACGAACGGCCACTGTTCCGGCCGGAACGCGCATCCTTAGAAAGGCAATCTGTGACGGCTACAGCAGCACATTCGGTCACCCTTCCTGTTGGTGTCGTGGTGATTCGGGAAGACAGCGATCACCCTTGGCAGGATCATTCCTGGCGGCCTTATGGCGTTATTGTCGGCGCACCGACTTGCACGGGCTGGAAAGAGCTTCGGCGTGGTGAGGGGTGGATCCAATACCACGCTGCGACACTTCTTCTGGAGCTTCATCGCAAGGAGACCGAGGGGTATCGCGAGAACCTGATGACTGACCGGCCATCGATCTATGTGGTGATGAGCGAAAATGACGATGAAGATGCGCGAATGCCATTTGAGGTCGACCTCGTCACGGCCTCCGCTTTCGAAGCACAGGATTATTGTGACTCCGGCGAAGAAATCGTCGAGGCGATCGATATGCCGGAACAGGTCGTTGGATGGATCGGTGCTTTCATCGACGAGCACCATGTTGAAGAGAAGTTCAAGAAACGAAAGCGCGACAAGCTGAAGATCGAAGAGCACAAGTTCGGTCAGGAGCCGATCTTCGAGTTGAGAAAACGTATGGCGCGAGCGAAACGCGATGAGTGAAGAGGACGACGATTTCCTTGCCCGTTGGTCACGCCGCAAGAAAGAATCGCGCCAAGGGCTGAGAAAGACGGAGGAAGGCGCCTCCATCGAAGCAGACAGCGATGCGCAAACGGCCGCATTGTCGGAGGAACCTCTCCCGGCAGGTGAAGAGACCGAAGCAAGAGCCTCCGAGCATGCAGAGCCGGCAGAGGAAACCCCAACCGAAGAGCTTACGGAAGAGGACTTCGCCGATGTCGATTTCGATGCTCTGAACTACGATTCCGACTATGGCCGCTTCATGAAGGAAGGCGTGCCGGAGTCCATTCGCCGCCGGGCACTGAAACAGCTTTATCGATCCAACCCGATTCTGGCCAATGTGGATGGATTGAACGATTATGACGATGACTTCACCGACGCCGCTCTTGCCGTGGAAGTCCTGCAGACTGCCTACAAGGTTGGCCGTGGCTATCTGACCGACGAAGACATTGCCGAATTGGAAGACGACGAAGAGGACGAGGCGGAGCTTGAGGCCGAAGTCGCTGAAGCGGAGAGCGATGAGCCTGAGAGCGAGAAAGAGACAGGCGATCGTCAGGCATCGGTAGATGGCGATGCTCCCATTGTTGCTGAAACTGACGACAACAACGTTCGGGAGTCGTAGTTTTCGGTCTTGCGACCGACGCAGAAGAAACAATGTCCCGGACTTGATCCGGGACCCAGGGCCACAGAAACGGAACTGCCTGGAGCCCTGGGCCCCGGATCAAGTCCGGGGCGTAGCATTCAGATTTCGGTGGGTTCACCACATGGCCCCGCAAATGACGATGGCAACATGATCGCACTTAACGACATCCGGCGGCGGATTGTGGTCGCATTAGCAATCTTGATGGCGGCGCCTGCAGCCGCGGCTGCAGATGACGAACCCAAGGCACGAGTCCTGACGGCTGTCGAGATGATGATGGCCGGGGCCCAGGCCGACAGGCTCGACGTTGTCCTTCATCTCCTGAAGCGCGGTGTCGATGTCAATTCAAAGGCAAAGAATGGCATCACCGCTTTGATCGTCGCGGCAGCGTCGGGCAGCAAGGACGTGATCGAAGCCCTGCTGGTACGCGACGCCGACGTCAACCTTGCAAACGACGAAGGTTGGACCCCTTTGATGGAAGCGGCTTATCGCGACCGACCGGCAATTGTGAAACGGCTGCTGCGGGCTGGCGCCAAGGTGGATTTAGTGGAGAGCCGGAACGGCTTCACCGCACTGATGGTGGCTGCGCGGGGCGATAAGACCGGTAGCGTTTCCGCATTGCTTGAGGCGGGATCCAACGTCAATCGTCTCGATAAGAAGCGCGGAGCAAGTGCCCTTCATCTGGCTCTCGCCAGCCGAAAGAAGATGTCGGCACAGATCGCGGCTGAGCTTCTGGTCAATGGCGCCGATGCAGATTTGCGCGCTCGCAATGGCGATACACCGCTCATGGCCGCCATCCGTTCCGGCAAACTTGCCAAGGTTACGCTGGTGCTGTCGGAGAATGTCGATCTTGATGCGCGCACGGATGACGGCCGATCGGCGCTGACCGAGGCGGCAGCGCTGGGTCACGACACAGTCGTACGCCATCTGTTGCGTGCGGGCGCCAAACCGTCTGCAGGGGCCGTCACGGCTCTGACCGAAGCGATACGCGCGGAAGCGACAGATGTCGCGCGTTTGTTGATCGATGCGGGTGCCGATCCCAGCCATCCCGGTCGTGGCGGTAAGGTGCCATTGGTGCTGGCCGTTCTGAATGGCGATGAGGAACTGGCGAAGCTGCTCTTGGACAAGGGGGCGCCGATCAACCAGCGTCATGCAAAGGACGGCACGACGGCTCTGATGTGGGCCGCCAATGCCGGTGAAAAACGCCTAGTCCAGCTTCTGATGGACCGTGGAGCAGATCTTTCTATCCGGGCTTTCGATGGATGGACCGCAGGTCAGGCCGCACGCATGGCCGGGCATCACGAGATTGCCAAAATGCTCGAGCGGCAGACGTGACCGCGACCCATTGCGCACGAAATCCAATCAGGCTGGCGGCCCGAGCGTCTCGTCGGCCAAATGCTGGCGAAGCATTTCCCTGTATTGTTCAACCATATGGGTGACGAATTTTTCGTGCTCATCGACTCCCATCACCGTCTTGGCCACATAGGCATTATAGCGGGCAGCGGCAAAGAGGAACGCCATGTGTAATTCGGTTGCTTGGACGGTAGAATTTTCCCGGTTGGCGAGATCGATGAATTTGTCGGCAACCTTCAGAAAGGCGGCTGTATCGAGCTTGCCTTCTTTGCGGGCGGCGCGGCGAGCCTTGCGGTTCGGCATGTCGGGGTCAGATGTGTCCACTGCGGACTCCTTGAAGCGGTGCGATGTTGTCGGCGATCATATCGTTTCGCCCCTGTGGCTGTCACGGGCCGCAGGAATCGCAATCGTTTCGATGTTGATGGCCGGCATTGGCGAAAATACTGCGCACGCGGCGGAAGATTGCAGTGTACCTGACCCGGTCTGTGCCGCGCAGGCGGCCGTGTTCCAGATCGGCGCATTCGATCCCTTCGGTTCTGCCGTGCGAATTGCTCCCGATATGCTTGTCTCGAACCGCCACGTGGTTGCCGATGAGACAACCGTCAAGATCACGCTCGCCAATGGCAGTACGATCGATGGTGAGGCGATCCCAACGACTTTTGCGGGGGACCTTATCCTCATTCGTGCCGCACTCCCGGAGGGTCCCTTTCTCGCGCCGGCAAAGGATTTCGAGGGAAGCTACTACACGGTAGGTTTCGATCTTTCGCGTAAAGCGATCGGCATCTTCAAGAAGGGCGATCTGCTGTTGAAACCGGCGGAAGGCAAGCCCTATGCCCGCCTCTATCACACGGCACAAAGCCAACCGGGCGTCAGCGGCGGCGCGTTGGTCAATGCCGATGGCAAGCTCGTCGCGATTGCAACATCGGGCGGCGAGGGGCGGAACGAGGCTATTCCCGCATCCCAGATTTCCATGCTCAAGGAGAGCAGCGGTCCTGAACACAAGGCGGCCAGTCTCGCAATCGGCAAGGCCTATCGCGAGTGTACGATCCTGGTCGACAAGGCACGGCGCTCCCGCGACACCATACCGCCGGGAATCGCCAAAGATATCGACCGATCCTGCTCCGCCAGCGGTAATCGACAGCTCTACGATCTCGCAGGTCAGATCTTCGGTATCAGCCGGATGTTCGACCAGTCGATCAGCTATTTTCAGCGGAGCCTGGACAAGGATCCGAATGCGATCAATACCCGGTTGAGCATCGTCGTCATTCTCAGTTTCGCACAGCGCTATAAAGACGCTGCGGACCATGTCAGGTGGCTGCTGACGATCATTCCGGAAAACCAGGAAGTCCAACGTTTCGCAGTCCGTGTCGGCAAATCGATTGAAGACAAGGCGATGGTCGCGCGTGGTCTGAAGCTGATCGAGATTCACAATCCCGGCGCATTGGAGGCGGCGAAGCGGTTCATCGATGCACCGGCGCGAACGCCAAAGCGGAATTGATTGGGTGTGTCTTTAGGCCATGAATTCGATTGCCTGCAGATCGGACATGGCAAGAAATGTTTCGCTGTATCCCTGGTTCAATTTTAGCCGGAACCTGATCTTCTGGCAGGCCGTCTGGTTTCTATATTTTCAAACCGAATTGTCCGCGGTGGAGGCTATCCTCCTTTATGCGATCTATGACGTAGGGACGACTGTTCTCGAGGTGCCATCTGGCTATATGTCCGACCTGCTCGGGCGAAGGTTCACGCTAATCGCTTCGGCGATTGCAGGTTTTGGCGGGGCGGCTCTGTTAGCGGTCGGGACCAGTTTCGAGGTTTTCGCACTCGCGCAGATCCTTCTGGGCGCAAGCGCGGCTTTTGCGTCGGGCACAGACAGTGCCTTGTTGTATGAGTCCCTGACCGCAATTGACCGACAAAATGAAATCGAACGACAGGAAATGCGGGCCTGGCGGTTCTCATTCGCTGCTTTGGCACTCTCGGCGGTTGTCGGCGGTGTCTTGTCGTTTCACACAAATACGCTTCCATTCGTAGCAGGAGCAGCGGCCTTCGCCGCTGTTTTGGTCATCGCGTTCCTATTCAGGGAACCTGCCCGGCACCAGACTACGACGACGCGGGTCGGTGAACTGGCGCGACTTCGTTCGCTAAAGAAGTCCCTTACCGAGCCGGTTCTCATCTGGCTCTTTGTGCTGGTCGTCTTGATGTACGTGTTCAGCCATATTCCCTTCGTGTTCGGTCAGCCGTTCATTCTGGAGGCTCTGAAGGAAACCGGGTTCGAGAGCGAGGCCCCAATCGTTAGCGGTGTGGTCTCGGCATTGATGATGGTTCTGTCTGTCATCACCTCCCTCATGGCGCCGCGGCTGCGGGATTGGCTTGGCCTGCCGGCAATGTTGCTCCTTGCATTTTCCATGCAGATTGCGCTGTGCGGTATTCTTGCACTGACCAATGATGCGCTTGCGATCGCGCTTCTCTTTTTCCGCATGGTGCCCGATTCACTATCCAAACCGTTTATCTTGGCGCGCGTTCAACCGATGCTGCGAGATGACAGCCGCGCGACTTACATGTCACTGCAGAGTTTTTGCGGGCGCTTGTTCTTTGCAGCGACTCTTGCACTGGCATCTTTGTCGGCGACAGGGGCTGCGCCGATGCCGTATCAGGAAATCCAGCAAATTCTCGTCTGGTATGTGATTGGCGGTATCCTCTGTTTTGCAGCCCTTGCGGCAACCGCCCGCCAAACGAGTGTCGACGATTAGCACTGCACTTCTCAACCGCGAGATTTCAGCCATGACCTGGGACGACGACGTACGCAAGATTTTCAAACGGCGAGAACGCGCGAAGGCGCAGGGTGGTGCGAAAGCGATAGCAGCCCAGCACCGCAAAGGCCGGCTGACAATCCGCGAACGGATAGACGCCCTGCTGGATGATGGCTCTTTCGAGGAGCTTGGCATTGGTGCAGGAGACGCAGAGGTCGGGCCTGACGGTGAACTGCTGGATTTCTCACCAGCCAACTTTATCCTCGGTTTCGGCAAGATTGACGGGCGGTCGTGTGTAGTCGGCGGAGAAGATTTCACGCTTCGGGGTGGCTCTCCCTCCGAGGCGGGGCTACGCAAGAGCGTCTACACGGAAGAGCTTGCTGTAAAATACCGCGTGCCTCTTGTCCGCTTGCATGAAGGTGCGGGTGGAAGTGTCGGCAAATCAAAGACCAAGAAACTGAGCGCGCCGGTTTTTCAACCGCCACGGTTTCGTTCGGTTGCACAAGCCATGGCGAGCGTCCCTGTCGCAACGGCCGCCCTGGGCGCTGTCGCCGGCCTGCCTGCAGCCCGATTGGTTGCATCCCATTTCTCCGTCATGTCGCGCTCGACCGCACAGGTCCTCATCGCGGGACCGGCCGTGGTGGAACGCGCTATTGGAGAGAAGAAGAGCAAGGACGAACTCGGTGGCGCCGATGTGCACACGCGCAATGGGACCGTCGACAATGCCAGCGAGGACGAACGGGACGCGCTCGCTCAGATCCGACGCTTCCTGACCTATCTGCCCGGCAATGTCTGGGAGCTGGCTCCCTACGTTGCCTGTGACGATCCGGTCGACCGGCAGGAGGAGGCGTTGCTCGACATCATCCCGCGCGATCGCCGCCGGGTTTTCGACATGCGCCGTCTCCTTGCGCTTGTCCTCGATCGGGGGACGTTCTTTGAGATGGGGTGGGGATACGGCCGGGGGCAGATCACGGGCCTTGCCCGCATGAACGGCCAGACCGTTGGTGTTTGGGCCAATGACGGGCGTTATCTTGCCGGTGCGATGACGGCCGATGGCGCACACAAGGCAAGGCGATTCATCGAACTGTGCGAGACATTCCATCTACCGGTCCTGAGTTTTGTCGATGAACCGGGCTTCATGATCGGATCGAAGGCCGAACGTGAAGCAACGATCCGCCACGGTGCCGGCACCGTTCTTACCGCCGCCATGAGCACCGTACCCTGGGCCTCCATCATGGTCCGGCGTTCCTTTGGCGTTGCTCAGGCCGCCCACTACGGCCCCGACGGTTATGTGCTGGCCTGGCCATCGGCCGAAACCGGACCGCTTCCGGTCGAAGGCGGCGTCGCCGTCGCCTATCATCGAGAAATTGCCCAGGCTGAAGATCCGGATGCCAGGCGGCGAGAACTGGAGGAGCAGTTGGCGGCCAAGCAATCGCCATTCCCCCGTGCCGAAGCCTTCTCAGTCCATGAGCTGATCGATCCGCGCGAGACCCGGCCCATGTTGTGCCGTTGGATCGACAGGGTTCAACCGCTCCTGCCGCAACTCCTTGGCGAGAGTCGTTTTACTGCTCGGCCGTGAACTGATTTGCGTTACTTGCGGGTCAGTTTGCTCCAGGCGACATATATGTCGCCTCCGTGGTGGCCGACCCAGCCCCAAATGAGTTCCTTGCCGCTTTGTGCGACTGTGATTGAGCCATCGATGCAATCACCGCCCGTCTCGGTGCCACCGCGCGTGATGGATTCACTGAAAAAGACAAAGCCATCGGCTGTACCGACGCGAACCAGCCTGCCGCCGCATTTCAGCCCGGGATAGTCGGTCGTACCACCATGCTCTGTAATGTTGATCACGACTTTGTATCCCGATGCGCCGGAGTTCTGAGATGCGGTGCCTGTCCACGTTCCGAGGATGCTCAGGACTTGCGCTTGTACCGGCGGCGCAGGAGCGCCAAGCGTTAGGGCTGCCAGGAGACAAAATCCGAAGACTGATCTGAGCATTGGTACCTCCGATAGGAAAAAGCGCGGGGCATCGATATTAGGGGGCGGCCAGACGAAGCGGGTCGGGTATCCAGCCATGTTTCGTGACCGGCGTCCGATCCGCTGGCGAGGGGCCGGCAAATGAAAGGATCGCCGATTTCAGTTGTTTGGTGGTCCAATCCGGATTGCGCGCTTTCAGGCGCGCGGCAAGTGCGGCGATCCGTGGGACAGCGTAGCTCGATCCAGACACAATGTGCGGCGTGCCCTCATAGGTGATCGACTTCAAACGCTCAGCGGGCGTGGAGATATCGACCGTTCCGGGACCCCAGTTCGAGTCCGCGGGAATGCGTGCAAAGGGGTCCGTCGACGTGACAACGATCGTATTGTCCAGCCCGAACGCCGCGGGGAAGACGCGGCGCTCATCCAGGTTCCATCCGTCGTTCCCGGCAGAAAGAACAAAGAGGATTTCAGGGTGAGCGAGTGCTGCATCGCGAAAGGCCAGCCAGTCCTTCTCTTTATAGCCGCCAAGCGGCATCGCGGCGATCCGAGCAGGGCTTGTGGCGATGGCTTTGACGATCCTGGCAAAAACCGAAGGGTCACCAGATTTGAACCGATAGGGAACCAGTCTGGCCTTCGGTGCTTCGCGCAGCAGGATAGCCGCGACACCTGTCCCGTGACGAATGGGATTGGGCCCTTTCCGGCCAGGTGCCAGATCCAGAGGTTGGCGATCATCGTCAGCAAAATCAAAACCGAGAATGCTGCCGTCGGCGCTGCGTGCAAGACGCTTGGCGATGTCTGGCAAGGTATAATTGACCCCGGTATCGATATGCGCCACGGCGATCCCGCCGGGATCGGAGCCAGGCGGGACGGCGGGTTTGGTCGGCTCGGCAGCTGCCTGCGATGCAACAGCAACTATGATTGCGACAAACAAAAACAATGTCGTCGACGAAATACCTTGCCGGCCGCTCCATGCGCGCGGCCAATCTGTCCGTGTCTTTGTGACGCGTGTGCGTTGCATTTGCTTCGCGACATCCCTAATTTTCAGGCAATTCCCGAACAACGAGCCTGGATTACGACCATTATGTCTATGCAATCAAGCGTCTGGCCAACGGAAATCCGTTTGAACAAGGAAAAGGACGCATTGACCGTCTCTTTCGACGACGAGTCGTCCTTCACGATGAGTGCGGAGTATCTGCGCGTGCACAGCCCAAGTGCCGAGGTGCAGGGCCACAGCCCGGATCAACGTGTGACCGTGGGCGGCAAGAAAAACGTGCGAATTTCATCCCTTGAGCAAACAGGCAACTATGCGCTGAAGATTCAGTTCGATGACAGCCACAATACAGGGCTCTATTCCTGGGGGTATCTCCATGAGCTGGGGACCGAGAAAGACGAGCGCTGGGCCGTGTATCTTGAAGAGCTTGAAGAAAAGGGTATGAACCGCGGCTGACTGGATTCTCGTCTCGATCAGGCTTTAGAGAGGCGGGAGTATCGGGTCATTCCAATCACGCTCTCACGGATCGCGGGTTAAGCCATAGACCGTGCGCGCAAGGCACGGATTTCCGTTGCTGTCATCGGCGTCCGGCCGACTTTTGCAGCCGTCTCCGCAGTGGCTTGCATCAAGTCGGCGTTGGATCCTGTCCGCTTGCCATCGGGCAACCAGTAATTGTTCTCCAGGCCGATGCGCACATGACCGCCTTCGCTCATGACGCGCTTGGCGCATTCGAACACGCGGGTTCCAAAGGCACAAAAACACCAGATGAGGTTCTCTGCCTCTCGGGCATCGAGAAAGGGCTGCAGGTCGGCAGGGTCGGCTTCCAGGCCTTGCGAATATCGCCCAAGAACGAACAGGACACTCGGCTCGGCGAAGGGTACCAGGCCTTGGCTCATGAGGTCCTGGAAGCGCACGAGATTATCAGGTCCATAGAGGATGAACTGAGGCCAGACGTCAGCCTCCTTCATCCAATGCAGGAATTCGCCGAATTCGGCTGTATCCCCGTCTTCCGGAAGGATTTCTTGAAGGGCGATCGAGACGGCTCTTGGTTTCAAGTCCTTGACCACGGCCATTTGCTCGTCCGGCGCATACTGCCCGATAGCCTCTGTCGTGACCTGAACGACCAGATCGTCTCCAACCTTTTCTTCGATAGCCGAAATGGCTTCACGATAAAGCCCTGGATCGAGCGTGTGATCGCCATCGCGCGTGCGAACATGTATGTGAGCCATGGCCGTGCCGCTGTCACGGCAACGCGCCACATCCTCGACCATCTCGGCAATCGTTAGTGGGATCGCCGGATGATCGGCTTTGGAGCGGCGTCCGCCATTTGGCGCCACCATCATGATAAGATCGCCAGCCACAGTCATCGTCCTTTCAGAGTATGTCACCGATGACTTGTTGAACGCTCTCATCCAGGCGATCGGCGAGCATATCCAACTCGTCTTCGCCGATAATAAAGGCCGGTGCAAGGAGCACATGGTCGCCCCGCGTGCCGTCGACCGTACCGTTGGCGGGATATGTAAGGAGGCCGTTCTGGAAGGTTTTCGCCTTCAGGCGGGATGCCATATTGAGCTCGGGCGCAAAAGGTTCCTTGGTCGAGCGGTCGGAAACGAATTCGACCGCAATGAACAGACCTCGGCCGCGCACATCACCGACATGGGGATGCTGGGCAAAACGATCCGTGAGGAGCGTTGTCAGATAGTCGCCGCGTGCGCTGACCTGCGGCAGAAGGTTGTCGTCTTCGATAACTTTTTGAACCTCGAGTGCTCCGGCACAGGCCGTTGCGTGTGCCATATAGGTATGCCCATTCTCGACGGCTCCGGTACCGGCCCGCACGGCCTCGGCAAGTTCGGAGCGAACAAGCAACGCACCGATCGGTTGATAACCGGCTCCCAGACCCTTTGCACAGGCAATCATATCCGGGACGACATCTTCCTGTGAGCAGGCGAAGAGAGCACCTGTGCGCCCCATTCCGCACATGACCTCGTCGAGAATCAACAGGATGCCATGCTGGTCGCAGATGCGCCTGACTTCCGAGAAGTAGCCGGGCGCCGCTGTGACGGCGCCGAGTGTCGAACCCACAACGGTTTCCGCGACAAAAGCGGCGACAGTTTCGGGGCCAAGGCGCTGAATTTCGGCTTCGAGCGCTGCGGCCGCTCGTTTGCCATAGGCTTCGTCCGTCTCTCCCTCCTGCTGGTATCTGTAGGCGTAGCAAGGCTCGATATGGCTCATGGCGCCGCTCAACATGTCCTCATATTTCTCGCGACGGGCTTTATGGCCACCGACGGACAGACCGCCCAAGGTCGAGCCGTGATAGGACTGCCGGCGTGCAATGATGCGCGTGCGGGCTGGCTGCCCGCGCTCCAGATGCACTTGACGCGCGAATTTCAGAGCCGCTTCCATGGCTTCCGATCCACCGGCCAGGAAAGAGACCGCACCGAAGCCGTCAGGGGCACGCGTAGAGAGCCATTCTGCCAGTTCTTCAGCCGGCGCATTCGTAAAGAAGGACGAATGGGCGTAGGCCGCGTTTTCGATCTGGTTCTTGACCGCATTGATAATGCGAGGATGACCGTGCCCAAGGCACGAAACTGCAGCGCCTCCCGAACCATCGAGATAGCGTTTCCCATCGGTGTCCGTCAGAAACACGCCTTGGCCGCCGGCGAGCGTTGGCATCGGTGTTTTAAGTTGTCGGTGCAGAACGTGAGAGGTCATTTCCATCAGTCCTTGGGAGGCCGGACCTTGCAGAAGGTACGGGCTAGATTTTCGAGAACGCAGCTAAGGCATCTAGCGTCTGCTTTTTGTCGAACTCAACATTTATCTTACCCGTCATATCTGACATGCATTTTCGGTGACCCATCGGCACACCAGTCAAGCCGTGTAGAAATAGTCCGGGCCGCTTCCGACGATGTTGGGGTCCGGAGCGGTGGCGACGGAGGCATCCTTCTCCGAATAGTCGATGGATGAGAGAACGTGCCGGATCGCGTTGACCCGCAGACGGCGCTTGTCATTCGCTCGCAGAACGGTCCATGGCGCGGTGGTGGTATGCGTGTGCTGGAACATGTCCTCTTTTGCCCGGGTGTAGTCATCCCACTTGTCGAGCGAGGCAATGTCGATCGGGCTGAGTTTCCAGCGTTTCAACGGATCGTGCCGGCGGTCGTGAAAACGCTTCAACTGCATCTCCTGTCCGATCGTCAGCCAGAATTTGTAGAGGCGGATTCCGTCACGTACGAGTTGAGTTTCGAAGTCGGGTGCTTCTGCGAGAAATCGCTCAATCTGTTCGTCCGTCGAGAACCCCATCACGCGCTCGACTCCTGACCGATTGTACCAGGAGCGATCGAACAGAACCATGTCGCCGGATGTTGGAAGACGAGCGACGTAGCGTTGGAAATACCATTGGCCGCGCTCGCTCTCATTCGGCTTGGCCAGAGCGGCTATGTGGGCATAGCGGGGATTGAGATGTTGCATGAAACGCTTGATGGTGCCGCCCTTGCCTGCGGCATCGCGGCCTTCGAAAACCATCACGATTCGTTCATTCTGCTCGCGTACCCAATTCTGAAGTTTCACAAGCTCGATTTGGAGAAGGCGCAGCTCCTTTTCGTAGTCGGCTCGTTTCATGCGTTTTTTGTATGGATAATCGCCGCTACTCATGGTGGCGTCATCAATCGCTTTTGGAAACTCAGGATCGTCAATATCGAATTCGGCGACAAAGGCTGCTGTCGTGTCGGTCGAAGCCATTTCAATGCCTCATGGGTCAATGGGAAACTTCAGATCAGATCAAAAGTGAAGCTATTGAAATTGCATGAAAACTGCTAGGAGTTCTTTGTTCCATTCTACCCTCTCGGGGGTAACGTGAATTGAAGTTGTTCATCATGCCGACCTTCATGTTGGCCAAACCGTCGCAATCCGATGGTAGATTCACCGAATGCCGCCATGTCCGCTTCAATCGTGACATGTAGCGATCGAAGTGTGGTCTCGAATTTGGACAACAAAACGCAAGTTAAGATGGCGACCGATAGCAAAATCGATTCTGGCGATGTCGATGACACGCCTTTGACACTGCGAGACCGCTTTGCAGCCCGCAAGGTGCTGCTGTCTGTCTGTAGCCTTATCTTCTTTGTTCTCTTCTTTCTATTTGGGCTCGATTGGCATGCCGCACTTGTGGGATTTGGCGCCTTGGCTGTAACCGTCCTTCTTGCGCCGCCTGACGTACGCCTTCGATTCCCCGACAATGCTGACAGGGTGAGTGAGCCTGACAAGGCGAAGACCAACGTTTTCGAGAGCATCCTTCAAGCTATCCCCGACCCTGCTGTGCTGCTGAGTGCCAGCGGCCTTATCGTTTCATTCAACGGCAAGGCCGGGGCCTATTATTTGGGGCTCCGCCAAGACTCCCATATCTCGGTTTGTATTCGCCATCCGGAAGTGCTGGAGGCGGTTTCTGCCGTTGCTTCCGGCTCAGAACCGCTGACCGTCATGTTCGGAGAACGCGTCCCCGTCGAGCGAAGGGTCGAAGCCTCCCTTGCGCGCCTTGCGCCGTCGCAAACGTCGCAGCAGGCTGAAGTCCTCGTACTCATGTGTCTGCGGGACCTGACCGAGCAGGAGCGCATCAATCAGATGCGCTCCGACTTCATCGCAAATGCAAGCCACGAATTGCGAACACCGCTGGCGTCTGTCGTTGGTTTTATCGAGACCCTGCAGGGACCCGCCCGCGACGATGTGGAAGCCCGGGAGCGTTTTCTGAAAATAATGGGAGATCAGGCTGCCCGAATGAGCCGACTCATTGACGACCTTCTGTCATTGAGCCGGGTCGAAATGAATGTGCACCTCCTGCCGAATACCGAGGTCGATGTTACGGAAACCGTCCGTTATGTTGCAGACACCCTCGAGCCGTTGGCGCGTGAATCGAACGTTAAGCTCAATCTCGATGTGCCGTCGGAGCCGATATTTGTCCAGGGCGATCGGGACGAACTTGTTCAGGTGTTCCAGAATCTTGTTCAGAACGCGATCAAGTATGGTCATGACGGCGGGGAAACCAGGATAGAGGTTTCAAAAACCGCTCCGGTTGACGGCCAGCCCGGCAAAGTCTCCGTGACAGTCGCTGACAGTGGGCCCGGCATTTCTGCAGAGCACATACCGCGATTAACGGAACGCTTCTATCGTGTGGACGAAGGCTCGAGCCGTAAGAAGGGCGGAACAGGGCTTGGTCTCGCGATCGTGAAGCATGTTGTGAACCGGCATCGCGGAGAACTCAGGATTACGTCGGAGAAGGACAAGGGCTCGAAATTCACCGTTCTGATCGATGAAATGCCCGGCCATGACAATCGTGCGGCCAAAGAAAACGTTTTCAATGCCGCTCAGTAAGGCGAACTGATAAAAGTCTATATATTTCAGTTTATTAACCTGTCACAAACGTGTTGTTTAAGTGTCATATTACTATGATCCATCACGACTAGGTTGGCGTCGACGGTCGAGGTGCAGAACCGCTCTTCGGCCCGATCCTCTAGATCCATCAAGGAGAGCATAGTGAGCAACAAGATTGTCGCCTTCACAGCGGCGGCTGCGGTCGTTGGCGCATTCGCGTCAAGCCCCGCAATGGCACGCGATCACATCAAAATCGTCGGTTCATCGACGGTCTATCCTTACGCGCAGGCCGTATCGGAAGAGTTTGCAAAGTCGACCGGCAACAAGGCGCCGGTTCTGGAGTCCACCGGCACCGGTGGCGGCATGAAGATCTTCTGCAAGGGAATCGGCGAAAGCCATCCGGACATTACCAATGCCTCCCGCGCTATGAAGAAAAGCGAGTGGGACGATTGCCAGAAGAACGGTGTTAAGGACGTCACTGAAGTTCTTATCGGATTTGACGGACTGTCCATTGCATTGTCGCGCAAAGGTTCCGATTTCGATCTGACGAAGGAACAGATCTTCAAGGCGTTGGCCGCCAAGGTGCCACAAGACGGCAAGCTTGTTCCCAATCCCTACAAGAAGTGGAGCGAGATCGACAAGAACCTGCCGGACGTCGGTATCCTTGTTTACGGTCCTCCCCCGACTTCCGGGACCCGTGACGCATTTGTCGAACTCGCCATGCACAAAGGCTGCAAGGGTCTAGATTACTACAAAACCAAAAAGAAAGATCTGGACAAAAAAGCATTCAAGAAGCTGGTCAAGGCCGAGTGCAGCCCGATGCGCCAGGACGGACCTTTCGTCGAGGCCGGCGAGAATGACAATCTCATCGTGCAGCGTCTTGAAGCCGACCCGAAATCCCTCGGTATCTTCGGTTACTCCTTCCTGTACGAGAATCAGGACAAGCTGAAGGCTGCACGGGTGAAGGGCGTCGTTCCGAGTTCGGAAACGATCGCTGACGGTTCCTACGGCATCTCGCGTCCGCTGTTCTTCTACATCAAGAATGCGCACCGCAAGGTCATCAAGGGCATGAACGAGTACATTTCCGAGTTTGTCGCAGAAGACTCTTTCGGTCCCGACGGATATCTGAAAGAGCGCGGTCTCGTCTCCTTGTCCGACGAGCGTCGCAAAGCGATCCAGAATGCAGCCCTCAAGGGCTCGAACATGACGCGTCACACAAACTAAGACGTCTCAAAGCGTGGCCGCGCCGAACGGTGCGGCCACAATCCTCTCGAATTTTCCGTCCAGCGCTGCGTCTTGAGACGCCAAACGACGAGCTTGCGCGATCATGCTGCAATATGTCTTTGCCGCCCTCCTTGCCCTGTCAGCCGTGAGTTTCATCTTGGGGCGGCGCCGCGCGATCGAGGCGGTCGGTGGCGAGCAATACAATCTCCACTCAAGGCCTTCCTATCACGGCGCTTTCGTGGCTGCCTGGGTCGGCATTCCGGCATTTCTACTGGTCCTGGCTTGGCTGCTCTTTCAGGACACAGTGATCGTTCACCTGTTGGTCAACAGCCTTCCAACTGAAAAAGTTCTGGGCAAGACCGGACCGCAGATCGATCTCATCGTCAGCGAGATCAAGTCCGTTGCGGCTGGAAATATTTTCGGCGAACCGGATGCGACGATTGTTGCAGCAGCAGAGCGTTACAACGGTTGGCAGGAGATTGCGCGCTGGGCAATGTTCGTTTCGGCAATGGCACTTGCTCTCATCGCAATGGCTATTACGCGCCGGAAGATCGCCGCAGAATTCCGCGCTCGTCATGGTGTCGAGCGGGTCATGAATATTATCATGATCGTCTGCTCGCTTATCGCGATCCTGACAACGGTCGGTATCGTTGTCTCGCTGCTCTACGAATCCCTTCGGTTTTTCGACCGTGTACCAATCGCCGAATTCCTGTTCGGATTGAACTGGGAACCGCAGATCCCGATCCGCGAAGGTCAGGTCGCGGCACAAGGCGCGTTCGGTGCAATTCCGGTTTTCACCGGTACACTCCTGATTGCGTTGATGGCTATGCTGATTGCGACACCGGTCGGCTTGTTTTCAGCCGTTTATCTCACCGAATATGCGAGCCCTCGGTTCCGTTCGATCGTCAAGCCGATACTGGAGATACTGGCCGGGATCCCGACCGTCGTTTACGGCTTCTTCGCGGTTCTGACCGTCGCACCGGCGATGCGCTCGTTCGGCGACAGTATCGGTCTCGATATTGCACCGAATAGTGCCGTCGCCGCCGGACTGGTCATGGGGATCATGATCATCCCGTTCATTTCGTCTCTGTCGGATGACGCGATCAATGCAGTTCCGCGCACCATGCGCGATGGCTCCTATGGTCTGGGCGCCACGAAGGCGGAGACAATTACCAATGTTCTGTTGCCGGCAGCATTGCCAGGCATCATGGGGGGTATCCTGCTTGCCGTCAGCCGAGCCATCGGCGAGACGATGATCGTCGTCATGGCTGCCGGCCTGATCGCTAACCTGACCGCCAATCCGTTTGAGGCCGTCACGACCGTAACCGTTCAAATCGTTACCCTGCTGATCGGCGATACCGAGTTCGATAATCCGAAGACGCTGGCAGCATTCGCACTTGGGCTTGTGCTGTTCCTTGTGACGCTCGTCCTCAACGTCGTCGCACTTCGGATCGTGCAGAAATATAGAGAGAAATATGAGTGATCTAGCGGCGGGCGGGGATGCCAACCTTCACGACTGGGCATCCGCCGACAATCAGCGTCGGCTGAAGAAGCGACACGCGGCGGACAAGCGGCTGCAGTTCTATGGGCTGGCCGCTATCGGAATGGCGATCCTTCTGCTCGGCATTCTGGTCGTTTCGCTGGTGATGAAGGGGTACACCGCCTTTATCCAGACGAAGATCGACCTTCCAATCGAATTGGATGCGTCGAAGTTCGATCCACAGAATCCGAGCAAGGGGCCCTATCGATCGGCTGTGCGCAATGCGTTTCTGGCGCTGTTTCCCGATGTGACCAATAGACGTGAGAAACGCAATCTGCAGAGAATTCTGAGTTCCGAGGCACGCTTCATCGTCCGGGACTATATGGTCGCCAATCCCGAGGCGATTGGCAAAAGGATCACCTTGCAGCTCCCGCTTTCGGATCCCTTCGATCAACTCCACAAAGGCGTGATCCCTTCGCAGATCGAAGCGCTGTCACGCGGCGAACGCCGAACTTTTGGTCGATTGGTCAATCGCGGCGTGTTGTCGATGAAAGATGGTCGCAGCTTCGTCCGGATTGATGCGTTCATCAATCCAGAGACGGTGTCGCGCGACGATCCGGCGAGTGGCGATTTCAAAGCGATCGTCAGGGAGGGCATTCGCAGCTTCTATGTCGGAACGCCTGATCAGGGCTATGAGCGAATTCTGGCAGACAATGCGGCAGACGTCGTTAAAGCCGCTGTGATTGCCAACCCCGACACGATCGGCAAAACCATTCCGGTCGACGTGCCGATCTCGGTCCACTATGCCACGCTCCATAAGGGTGAGCGGCCGATGATGACGAACCCGCGCTTTGCGTCGGCAGAACAGATCGAGGCCTATCGGGACCTGGACAAGCGCGGACTGTTGCATACTCCATTGAACTGGGAGCTCCTGTTCAATTCAGACAGTCGCTTTCCCGAGCAGGCCGGACTTGCAGGGGCAATCGTCGGATCGTTCTGGACGCTTCTCGTTTGCTTTCTGATCAGCTTCCCAGTAGCGATCGCTGCGGCCGTCTATCTGGAAGAGTTTGCACCGAAGAACCGGGCAACCGATCTCATTGAGGTCAATATCAACAATCTGGCTGCTGTGCCCTCGGTCGTGTTCGGGCTCTTGGGGCTTGCTGTCTTTCTGGGCTTGTTCGGTCTGCCAAGGTCGGCGCCGCTTGTCGGCGGTATGGTCTTGTCGCTGATGACCTTGCCAACGATCATCATTGCAACCCGTGCCGCATTGAAAGCCGTACCGCCTTCGGTTCGCGAAGCGGCGCTTGGTGTCGGGGCCTCCAAGCATCAGGTGATGATGCATCATGTTCTCCCCCTCGCCATGCCTGGTATTCTGACCGGAACCATTATCGGCCTTGCGCAGGCGCTTGGAGAAACTGCACCGCTTCTGCTGGTAGGAATGAACGCATTCATTACCAGTCCACCGGGCGGTGTTCTTGAGCCGGCGACAGCTTTGCCGACACAGATCTATAGCTGGGCCGATAGCCCGGAGCGTGGTTTTGTCGCAAAAACGTCCGCAGCAATCCTGGTGCTGTTGGGTTTTCTTGTCATGATGAACGCAATCGCGATCTTCCTGCGACAGCGTTTCGAACGTAAATGGTAGACCGAAGTCATGGAGAGTCGTTGATGGAGGCAGATGTGCAGATCGAACAAGAGCCGGCGGATGTTGTGGCGCTGGACATGCAATCCGATACATCCGCGCAGCCCGATGCCGACTATACGGTGAAGATCAGATCAAAGGACGTCAGCGTTTTCTACGGTGAGAAGCAGGCGCTTTTCGATATCGATCTAGACATCCGCGATCGTTCGGTGACGTCTTTCATCGGCCCGTCCGGTTGCGGCAAGTCAACGTTTCTGCGCTGCTTCAATCGTATGAACGATGTGATCGATGGTTGTCGCATGACCGGCGAAATCACGCTTGAAGACGTCGACATTTATGCTCCCAAGGTCGATCCGGTACAGTTGCGAGCCCGGGTCGGGATGGTTTTCCAGAAACCCAACCCGTTTCCGAAATCGATCTTCGAGAATGTCGCCTACGGTCCAAAGATCCATGGACTTGCGAGTAATGCAACGGACATGGAGGAGATCGTCGAAACGAGCCTGAAAAAGGCGGGGCTTTTCGACGAAGTAAAAGACCGCTTGAATGAACCGGGAACCGGATTATCGGGTGGACAGCAGCAGCGTCTCTGCATTGCCCGAGCAATTGCCGTGAGCCCTGAAGTCATTCTGATGGATGAGCCATGTTCCGCCCTGGACCCGATTGCGACAGCGCGCATCGAAGAGTTGATGGATGAACTCAAGGAAAACTATTCGATCGTGATCGTGACGCATTCAATGCAGCAGGCTGCACGGGTGTCCCAGCGCACGGCATTCTTCCATTTGGGTGTGCTTGTCGAGGAAGGCGAAACGACGACGATCTTTACAAATCCGACCGACGAGCGGACGCAGGATTACATCACCGGGCGTTTCGGCTAGTCGGGTTCGGTCATACCAATCAACTCCGCCGCATCGGCGTCGGTCATCAAGGAGGCAAGCAGCCCCGTGAGTGAACATGAACATATCGTGACCTCCTACAAGGAGGAACTGGCCGCGCTCGACAACAAGATCGCAACCATGGGTGGTCTTGCCGAGCAACTGCTTGGCCAGGCAATCGACGCATTGGAGCGGCGCGATCCGAAGCTGGCGGAGACGACGATCCATAATGACGAGCGGATTGACGGTCTAGAGCGTGACGTCGAGGAGCAGGCGATCGTGATGATCGCCCGACGCCAGCCAATGGCGCTGGATCTGCGCCAGATCATGACGGCGATCCGTGTGTCGAGCGATCTCGAGCGGATCGGTGACCTTGGCAAGAATATCGCAAAGCGTGCTCTTGCGATTGCAGGCGAGAGCAGACCTAAGCCGTTGATGCTTGGGCTCAAGCATATGGGTGAGCTTTCCCTGCAGCAGCTCAAGGATGTACTCGATGCTTACATCGCGCGCGATGCGGACAAAGCGATGCGGGTCTGGTATCGCGACGAGGAAATCGATGCCATGTACAACTCGATTTTCCGCGAACTCCTGACCTACATGATGGAAGATCCGCGCAATATCGGTCTGTGCACGCACCTGTTGTTCGGCGCCAAGAATATTGAGCGTATCGGCGATCATGCCACCAACATCGCGGAAACGGTGCACTATCTCGTGCACGGCACGTCGATCGAAGATGAGCGCCCGAAAGGCGACATGACGAGCACAACCACTGTCGATCTTCCCGACTCGGTGAAATGACAACGAAAAGCGGACGGATATTGATATGAATGCCAAGGTTCTCGTCGTCGAAGACGAGGAGCCCCTGTCGCTCTTGCTTCAATACAATCTCAAGGCCGAGGGCTTTGAGGTCGACGTAGCGCAGGATGGTGAAGAGGCCCAATTGGCGGTCGACGAAGAAGCCCCGGATCTTATCGTCCTGGATTGGATGCTTCCAGGAATCTCCGGTCTGGAACTCTGTCGTCGCCTGCGCTCGGCACGCATCACCCGCAACATTCCCATCCTGCTGCTAACTGCCCGGGGGGAAGAGGGAGACCGTATTCGCGGGTTGGAGACCGGTGCCGACGATTATGTCACCAAGCCGTTTTCGGTTCCTGAACTCATTGCGCGCGTGAAGGCGATCTTGCGGCGCGCAAGCCCGGAGCGGATCGCGAACGAGCTTGAAGTGTGCGACATCACCCTCGACCGGGACGCGCACCGGGTGACGCGAAACAGTCGGGATGTGCGTCTCGGACCGACGGAGTTTCGTCTGCTGGAATTCCTGATGCAGAGCCCGGGCCGGGTGTTTAGCCGGTCTCAACTGCTCGACGGTGTCTGGGGCCGGGATATCTATGTGGATGAACGCACCGTCGATGTGCATGTCGGGCGCCTGCGCAAGGCAATCAACCGCGGCCGCGAGAAGGACCCGATCCGTACCGTTCGCGGCGCAGGCTACGCCATCGATGACGGTGCTGCGGGCCGCAAGTAATCGTTTCCATTAAGCCGTGTGCACATCAATCTAACGGTCTCGTTGAAAGGCCGATCATCACGCGCGGCTCACCCGCAAGCGCTGAGATGAGCGACGCATCGGGCAGGTCTGCCGCTTTGCGCGAGCATTGCGCCACGGTCGCGGCGTCCATAGGCTTACCGTTCATCCGCGCTGATTGCTTTCTCATGGAGCGATTCGCGGACCTGCCCGAACAGACAATGAATTCGAAGAAGGAGCTTTGGTCCAATGGCTATGCCTGCAAATGCGGTGGCCCCGGATACGCGCGGCTGGAATTTCTTCGAGGCAGATCAAGGCCTGCAGGATTTGATGGCTCTTTATGTTTCGCCGGAACTTCTCGATCACGTGAAGCCGCATCTGTCGAAGCTCGGATCGATGGTCGCCAACGAGTTGGATGTTGCCGCCCACCTCGCCGACGTGCACACGCCGATCCTGCATCAACGTGACCGGTTCGGGCGCGATGAGCAGTGGATTGAATTCCACCCCGCCTACCGTGAGCTGGAAGAGGCCGCCTATGGCACCTTCGGTATTCACGCCATGAGCCACCGAGGCGGTATCCTCGGTTGGCCGGAACCATTCCCGGCCACCGCCAAGCATGTCTTCACCTATCTTTTCAACCAAGCGGAATTCGGACTCGGCTGCCCGATCAATATGACTGATTCAGCCATGCATTCGATCCTTAAGTTCGGCAGTGACGAGATCAAGAACTGGCTGATCCCGAAAATGAGCACAACCAACACGGCCGAGCTTTGGCAATCGGGGCAGCATATGACGGAGAAAGAAGGCGGCTCCGATGTCGGCTCTATCATCACCACGGCCCGCCAGGAGAACGGTGAGTGGCGAATCTATGGTGAGAAATGGTTCTGCTCCAATGCCGATGCGAAGATCAACCTTATGCTGGCGCGCCCCGAAGGTGCGATCGAAGGCACCCGGGGGTTGGCTCTGTTTGCCTTACCGCGGTTCCTGAAAGACGGTTCGCCCAATAACTACCGGATCGTGCGCCTCAAAGATAAGCTCGGCACGCGCTCCATGGCATCTGGCGAGATCATCCTCGACGGTGCCGTTGCCTATCCCGTTGGCCCTCTCGACCGCGGCATCCATCAGATGCTGGAGATGGTCAATTGGTCGCGACTATCCAACGGCATCAAGTCATCGGCATTGATGCGTCGTGCGGTACATGATGCGCTCGCCGTTATGCGGGGGCGCGTCGTGTTTGGCGTGCCGCTGATGCAAAAGCCGCTTGCTCGCCGCCAGATGCTGAAAATCCAGTTGCCGGCGGAACAGGCTTTGTCGCTGTGGTTCTTCACCGCGGATGTTCTCGACAAAGCCGAGGGCTACGGCAATCGGCCGCCGAGCCAGGAATCCGCGGCGCTATTGCGATTGGCAACACCGGTACTGAAATTTCGCGCCACCAGGGACGGCCGCAAGGTGACCGGCGACGCCATGGAAATGCGGGGGGGCGTTGGCTACGTGGAAGAGTTCGTCAATCCGCGCCTGGTGCGCGATGCGCATCTGGGGTCGATCTGGGAAGGCACCTCAAACATCGTCGCTCTGGACGCTGTCACTCGCGCAGTGGGCAAGCATCATTGCCATGTGCCGTTCAAGGCGGCGCTGTTGGCGCGGCTTGAAGAGACCAATGGCGTGCCCGAAGCCTTCAAGAGTGAACTGCGCGATCATCTCGGCCGCGCGGTGGAGATGATCGCACTTGTGGCCGGGGATGATAAAGATGAGGCTGTTTGTCGCCAGGCGACGAGCATCTTCTATCATGCGGCAACGGCAATCCTTCTGGCTTGGGAAGGCGCACAAATTCATGCGAGACGCGGCGATGCGCGCCGGTTGCTCTGGTCCAGGCTGGTGCTCGAGCACCACCTGAAGCCTCGAGACCCATATGCCGTCGGCGACTGCAGCTGGGAAGATAACGTCTCGGCATTGTTGTTGGCCGAAAGGCCCGTTTCCATGCAGCAGGCCGCCGACTTGATCGGCTCGAACTCGGCCTAACGAATTCGATGCATCAGGCGGAAGACCTCTGAGACGCTCATCGGCATCCTTGCCCGACGCCGCAATTGGCTCTTCCTGAGATGGTTAGGCAGGGCTCTGGAGCTGGCGGGTGTTGAGGGCATGATTTTCGAAACGAGTTCGAGTGACCGCAATGCAAGTGACTCCTGCCAAAAACGGACGAGTTCCGTTACAGCTGAGAAGTGCCAACACCGGGCGTCCGCCGAACCGGCTGCATGCGGCCGCCTGAGCTCAATTTCTCGGATCTGCAAAGCTCACAAATGCTCTCTTCGGCCTTGTTCGAAGCAGCCAACAGATATCGAGCGGTCGCAATCGGCTGCCGCGGGTCTAAGATCGTCACACCAGCGCAATGTCGACCTGGGCGTCGTTGATGGTCGGGGCGCGTCCGATTGTGGCCGGCTTATGGGCAACCAGAGCATTCACCGTTGCGCCGCCAACATGCTTGCGCCAGTGACCGTGGGGGATGACGAGTACGCCGGGAAGCGTGTCGTCGCTCACATTGGCGATTGCGGTCACATCGGCCTGAGCGTTGAACACACGAACCTTATCGCCATCGGCAATGCCGCGCTCGGCAGCGTCGCCGGGATGGATCCATAAGGGAAGCGATTGGGCTGCCGACCGGTTGCTTTCGAAGTTGGGATAGCCGGAATTCAGGAACGTATGGCTCTTAGGCGAGACCAGCGTGAACGGGTGATCTGGAGAGTGCTGCAACGATTGGTAGTCGGGCAGCGGGTCGACCGCACCGCCTGGCTCGCTTCCCCGATAACCCTGGCGGTAGACCTCGATCATCACGCCGCCTTCGGATGCGGTGCTGCTCGAAAACTCGAACTTGCCCGTCGGCGTCGGGAAAGTGCCCTGGCTATGAGGCGTCCGGCTGTCGACATCGCCGACATTCAGGCGAGCGAAGCCGTCCCGTCGAAGTGTCTCCAATGTGATGTCCGACAAGTGGTCGGAATCCCAGTCGAGGGCGTCGGCCGCAATTGTCTCGTCATCCCGATGCAGATCGGGGTCGTCGAAACCCATATGGGCCGACAACCGGCGGAAGAGTTCCGTGTTGGACACGGCTTCGCCACGGGGCAGGATGGCCGGTTGGTTGAGCTGCAGATTCATATGGCCCCAGCTATACATCAGGTCGAGCTGTTCGAGCTGGCTGGTGGCAGGCAGAACGATATCTGCATAATCCGTCGTGTCTGTCGGAAAGATCTCGTGCACGACCGTGAAGAGATCCTCTCGGCTGAGGCCCTTGACGATGCCGTTCTGATCGGCGGACGCCGTGATCGGATTGGCGTTGTATACGAACAGCGCTTTGATTGGCTGTTCGGCGTCGGCCTTTAGAGCGTCGGCGACCCCGAACAGGTTGATTGCCCGCCGTCCCTCGGCGACGGTGTCGGGGCGCGTTAGCCGGTCCCGCTGGATCGGGAAGGCAGTACCCGGATGCTGAAACATGCCGCCGCCCGCATGCCGCCAGGCGCCTGTCAGAGCCGGCAGCGAGGCAATCGCGCGAACGGCATCCGGACCGTTGCGTGTTCGCTCCATGGCAACGCCGGAACGGATGGCACTGGGGTGGGTGGACGCATAGAGACGCGCGAGACGGACGATCTCGTCGGCTGCAATGCCGGTAATCTCGGCTGCCCGCTCGGGGGTATATGCGGCCGCTCTTTCCTTCAGCGCATCGAACCCGTTTGTGTATTGCGACACATAATCGGCATCGAAGGCGCCATCTTCAATGATCTGATGGATGAGACTCAGGGCCAACGCCACATCCGTTCCGGGTCGCGGGCGAATGTGCCAGTCGGCCCGCTTTGCCGTACGGCTGCGGATTGGATCGATCACGACCAGTTTCGCACCGTCTTTCATGGCGTTCTTCACGAAACGCCAGTGATGCATCGCCGTGCTGATGATGTTGATGCCCCAAAGGATGATCAGCTTCGAATGCGCAAAGCTCTCCGGATCGACACCTGTCGTCGGCCCGCAGACCATGCGGAAGGCCTTGGATGCACCGGAATTGCAAAAAGTCCGTTCGGCAATGCTTGCACCAAGACGATTGAAGAACGGATCGCCGCAATGCATGCCGTTCAACAATCCCTGATTGCCGAGATAACTGTAGGGAAGGATGGCCTCAGCGCCGTGATTGTCGATGATACATCGAAATCTGTCGCGGATTTCGTTCAGCGCGTCGGTCCAGCCGATGCGCTCGAATTTTCCTTCTCCCTTCGCGCCCGTCCGGCGAAGGGGATACAGAATGCGATCCGGCGCATAGACCCGTTTCTCGAAAGACTTCACCTTGGCGCATAGAACGCCGTGGGTGAATGGATGATCATGGCGCCCCTTGACCGAGATGACTTCGCCGTCACGGACAAGCACCTCCATGGCGCAATTGTCCGGACAGTCGTGCTGACATGCTCCATAGACGACTCTTTCGCCGGATCCCTCGACTGTCATGATGCCCTCGATTTCCTGGGTGGTCAGCGCTGGCAAGTTCGGCTGACCGGGAACGTGTCGTTTGATAGTCGATTGAAGAACGATAGTCCAAAGCACAAGATTATGAACGCGAGTCATGACCCACTGGTTCGCAGAGGTCTCAATGGCAAATTCGAGGCCGAAGCGTCAGTTGCTGCTTGCTCGATGAATGTCTGCAGTCTGGCGTGTCAAATTTGCCAGAGGTATATCTCCAAAGCATCGACATGGTCTGTTCGCCAATATCATTAGGATCGCTGACAGCGCCGAGGAAGGAGACTGGTATATGCTGAAAGGAACGTGCCACTGCGGTGCAGTTGGCTGGACACTCGAGGCACTGCCAAAGTCGGTCACGGCCTGCAACTGCACAATTTGTCGGCGCTACGGCGTCCTGTGGGCCTACGGGTACATCGGTTATGACCTTCAAACGACCGGGCAAACAAGCACTTATCTGCGTCGCGATAGCGGGGATATTTGTTTCCACTTCTGCGCTGTTTGCGGGTGTGTGACGCACTTCGTTGCAAGTGCCAAGGGTGAAGACGGGCGCAATCTGGCTGCCGTAAATGTGCGGATGTCTGACCCTTCACCGATCAGCGAGATTCCAATCCGTCACTTTGAGGGGCACGATAGCTTTAAAGAACTTCCGCGTGACGGTCGGACAGTGAAGGATATGTGGTTTTGAAGCGTATCCGGAGATTGGACTGTTAGACATCGCAGATGAACGGCAGCTTTTGAGTGTCGAAGTGCAAAAACAGAGCGATGCTCGAACGTTGGAAAAGGGCCGTGAGCGACGCCGGGCGATCCAGTTCAACTGCAATTTATTTCGTTGCGAGACGTTGCCGCTTGGAGCTCCAAGCCGTCGTTTCAGTCTGATTTCTTGAAGAACATTTCCGGATCATCAACATCTAGTCCTTCGATCTCTCCGCAGAATTGCCAACCCACTTTACTCAGCAAGCCGCGCATCTTGATGTTTGATCGATTGGTCGATGTCCATATTTCGGCATGGTCGAAAGCGACGGTTTGAATCAGCCTTTGTCCGATGCCGCGCCGCCGTGAATCCTGGTCCACGATCAGCAGAGAGACAAACACTTTTTCAAAGAAGTAACGGTCATCCAGGCAGCAGAATCCAACGATCTGACCCTGTTCATAAGCAAGTTTCAGCCCGCGGCGTTCAGCCACTGTCGCTATGTATTGGGCTCTTGAGTTCGTGCCGGTCACGCCGGCATCGATTTGAACTGCTGCGGTGATTTCGTCTTCGGTCTTGCTCGTTCGAACCTGCATGCCGCCACGCTAACATGTGTCGTGTTGATTGACAGCTTCGTCCGCATTTCAGCCGTCTGTAATCGTCGGGCTAATGGGTCCTGCCCCCTCGGGCCTATGGAGCCTGGCGTGCAGCGTCACGCAGGCAATCCAGCGCCTCGCTCATGGTGGTATCCGTCCTGCCTGATGCCCAGACGACATAGGCCGGATAAGGCAGTTCAGGTGCATCGGGTACGGGATGCAGGGTGCCGGCGCGAATAAAATCGTCGGCAACCCGGTAGGGCAGGAATGCCGTCCGACGGTTCCGGATGAGGTATGGCGCGGCTGCGGCACCGACCAGCAGCGTCGTCCGCGAGAGCTGAAAATCGGGATACCAGCGGCTGTGCGCGGCGGAAAACTCCGGTCCCCAATCCATGAAGACATAACTCTCGTCGATGCCGCCTGGATGGGTCGGATCTCCCGAGACGAGAACTAGCCTGTCGTCCATCAGATGTTCTGCCAAAAGTCCGGGCCGAAGTTCCGGCGTGTAGACGACGGCAATGTCAATTAGCCCGCGGAGCATGAGCCGTGTCAGCCGGTCCGGCATGCCGAGATAGGCCTGGAGGGCGACGCTTGGCATCTGCCGTTCCATGATCTCCAGCCAGACCAGCGACAGCTCGGGCCACAGGCTGTACTGGCTACCGACGGACAGACGCGTATTGAAACCCTCGGGAATTGCGATCTGATAGCGCGCCTCCTCCCAGACCTGGATAAGCGCGCGGGCATATTGTTCGAATTCGAAACCGTGTGCCGTCAGTTCGGCACCGCTCTTCGAGCGGGTGAACAATTTGTACCCCAGTGCTTCCTCAAGTTTTTGGATCCTCAGGCTAACCGCCGATTGGGTCACGAACAGCCGTTCGGCGGCACCCACAAAACTGCCTGCAGCAATGACTTCCAGAAACGTTCGGGCGAGTTGCACATCCATTTGACCATCAAATCATATGAGAAAAACTCATACAATATATAATTATAAGTCGTTTTTCTCGCTTTATTGGATCGGGTATAAACCGACATGGCTGGCTTGGTTGCCGATAACAGGCGGCACAGAACCCAAGATCCCAGTGCCGACACAGAGGCGATCTGCTGGCTCCCATAGCCGCAACCGATGATCGCCCCGCCCGGAAACCGGGTGCAGCGGCGTAATACGATCCGAAACCAATCCAGCCCGAGCAATGGAGGTGCAGAGATGGACAAGATGACCAATTGGGATATCGCGCTTCAGTTCGGGGCGCTGACCTGGTCCGACATCATCACGGCCCTCGCCGCGCCTACGATGGTCGCGGTGGTTGGCCTCGCAGTCGCGATCGGCTTCGCATTGGGAAACGGTTCCGCAAACGGCCATAGCTGCTGAGCGATTGGCCCGGCCGAGTTTACCCTCTTGATGGCAGACGCCATCACCAATCAGAACGGGAAAGGATACCCATCATGGATATCATTGCACTTGTGATTCAGCTTGTGGCAGGCGCTGTCGGCGGCAATGTCGCCGGAGGTCTGTTGAAGAATCTCAGTTTGGGCACACTCGGCAATTCGATCGTCGGCATCCTCGGCGGCGGCCTGGGCGGTCAGATCCTGAGCATGGTGCTCGGTGTGAGCGCCGGCGGTGGCGGGCTCGATATTGCCTCGATCCTTTCCAATGTCGCGAGCGGCGGCGTGGGTGGTGGCGTCCTAATGCTCATCATCGGCCTCATCCGCCAGGCAATCGGCAAATAGGCAACGAGAAACGGGGACCGGATCGAACCGGTCCCCGTGATGTAGTTCACAGTCTCATTCCTATCGCTAGCAAACGATCTGAGATTTGGACAATTATTGAGGCCAGGGCAGGGAGTAGGTCTTCACATTGGTGAAGAACTTCATCGCTTCCAATACGCCCTCTTTCACGCCGTTTCCGGAATCCTTGATACCGCCGAAGGGCGACATCTCGATGCGGTATCCCGGTGCTTCCCAGATATTCACCGTTCCGACATTGAGTCCCTCGATGAAGTCTGTGATACGCCCGAGGTGATTGGTGCAGACACCGGCCGACAAGCCGAAAGGCGTCGAGTTGGATATCGCCATGACTTCGGCGTCGTCATTCGGAACACGCACGATCGGCACGATCGGCCCAAATGTTTCCTCAAACACCAGTTCACTGCCATGGGGAACGCGGTCCACGACGATCGGCGGCAGCAGAGCGCCCTGCCGCCCTGGATTGTAAAGCACCTCGGCACCCTGTTCTTCGGCCATATAGACGCGTTTCTCGAAGATCTCAGCGGCATCCGCATGAATAACGCAGCCCAACTGCGTGTCCGGGTCCTGGGGGTCGCCGAATTTGATGGCCTTGGCTTTTTCCAGCACCAGCGGAACGAACCGTTCGGCAACGTCTTCTTGCACGAGGATGCGTTTGACGGCGGTACAGCGCTGTCCGGAATTGCCCGTTGCACCGGCTACAGCAATCGTGGCTGCTTTCTCGAGATCTTCTCCGCTGAGGTCGTTCAGGATGATGAGCGGATCGTTGCCGCCGAGTTCCAGCGCAGCACGTTTGTAGGCGGCCTTCTCGGCAATCATCTTGCCGACTTTTACGCCGCCGGTGAACGTGACGATGTCGATATTGTCGTTGACGACCATTTCCTCACCGATGTCATTCGGCATGCCCGTGACGATCTGGAACATCTGTGGTGGTAGGCCGGCTTCATAAAGGATGTCGGCGAGGGTGATGGCGGTGAGCGGCGTCAGTTCGGTCGGCTTGCAGACCATGCAGTTGTTGGTGGCAATCGATGGAGCAATCTTGTGCGCAACCATGTTGAGCGGGTGATTGAACGGTGTAATCGCCGAAATGGCACGAACCGGCTCGCGCTTCGTGTAGATCTTGCGCGCTTTGCCTTGCGGCGTGAGATCGCAGGAAAAAATCTGCCCATCGTCCAGGATCGCCATCTGACCCGCCAGGGTAAAGACGTCGTAGGACCGACCGGTCTCGTAGAGCGAGTGCTGTTTGCAGATACCGAGTTCCAGGGTGAGCACATCGGCGATGGCTTCCCGGCGCTCGCGGATGAGTTCCGCCGCTTTGAACAAAATCTGCTGGCGTTCGTATCGCGTCAGTGTTGGGCGATAGTTCGCCGCAACCTCGAAGGCTTCGCGTGCATGTTCGCTGTTACCGGCCGGTACGGTTCCGATAACGTCGTTGGTATAGGGATAGCGGACTTCGACGACGTCTTTGGTTTCGACCTTGCGGCCATTGATACGCATCGATTCCTTGATGACTGGGGTATCGACCAACATCTCGTTCATGGGATTCTCTCTTCGAATAATGAGCGATGCCAGATTTGCAGGGCTGCGCCGGCGCTAATTCTGCCAGGCACCGCTTGTCCTTTGGCATTGTTAGAAGATTGAAGGCCGACGGTCCAATAGCTCAAAACGATAGATCTATTTATTGAGACACGGTCCGAAAAAATGACCAAGTCTGCGCCGGCGGGAGAGGCTCAACAAGTCTGTTCCACTGCCGTGAACCTACGAAGTTTGGAAACCGCCGAGCTTGTGTTGTCTATTTGACGACAGGTCGTCGCACGGCACCATCGCCGAATTCGGCGCAGCATCCGCAAAGGATACTGCGCCGATCCAATTGGTGTGAGCAGCCGACGAGGCTGAACATAAGCGGTCTTGGTGCCGCCCAGTCGTCGACACGCTGTGAAAACCCTTTCGAGACAATCAGAGCGTCAGGAAGTCGCCGCTGTTGAGATCGCCGGCCTGCACCCCTTCCAGGATGACCGTGTCGCCGAACGGCGTGACGATATGAGTGTTGTCGCCCATCTGATTGATCGTCAGCTGTTCCTCAGTGATTCCGAGCGATAGGAAGTCCAGTACGTCGAAGCCGGTATCGCCCGCCTCGAAGTCGGTCACCGTGTCGGTGCCGTCGCCCATGGCAAAGAAGAAGTGATCGCCGCCTTCGCCGCCCTCCATCGTGTCGTTCCCCGCGCCACCACCGATATCGTCGTCGCCCGCACCGCCGAAGATCTCGTCGTCACCTTCGCCGCCGAACAAATCGTCATGGCTTGCACCACCGATCAGCAGATCATCGCCGCTGCCAGAGAAGAAGGAATTGTGCATATCGCCGCCAGTTGCTTCGATACGGCCAGAATGGCTGGTGGCTTCAAGGTCCGCGTCACCGTCGCCGTAATCAACCTTGACGACGCCGTCGAAGACCCCCGCCAGATCCTCATAGATGAAGAGCGTGTCGTCACCGTCGCCAAAGTCGATGTCGAAGGTCTCGGTGTTTCGCACATAGACATCCGGTGCAAAGCCGCCCAGGATCCCGGCATCCACATAGACGGAATTGATGCCCTGGCCGAGATGGATCGAGAGCCCGTCATGGGCTTTGTCGTCCAGGTGAAACACGTCGTTTGTGCTGTCGCCGAACTTCACATTGCCGTCGCCTGGCTCACCCTCGCCATTTTCGAACCGCCAGACATAGGTGATCGCAGTGCCAGTATCGAGTGCGTTGAGATTGTCTTCACCGGCGCCGCCATTGAAGACGATATGGCCATCTTCCAAATCAGTGCCCGTCAGGTCGCCGACATTCAGGGTGTCGTTGCCGTCTCGGCCATCGATCTCGATGATTTCCACATGTCGCATTATAGCTTCGTTACGCTCTGGCTCCTGTGGGTTGCCACTGCCGGTTGATGATCCGACCTCCAGCAAGACGTCGTAATCCACCTCGCTCGTGGCCTTCTTGCCATGGCCGAGGATCGACTTGGCTTCAGGCAGGTCGGTCTCAACCTCAAACATCGTCATAGGATTGGCGATGACCTTCTCCGCGACGAATTCGCGGGACGGCGTACCGTCAGTATGCTTGTTGGCCAGTGGGGAGGCACCTTCGGAGAGTCCATCGCCTTTGGGAGGCGCGGTCCGAATGACTTTGTCGCCTATGGGCTCCGGTTCTTCGGCGACTACGCGATTGATATGTATGATATCGCCGAAGTTGGAATTGAGACCCTGATGATAGACGGTATCGACGCCGGTCCCGCCGTCGATAGTATCGTCGCCGTTCTCGACCCGATACCAGATCTCGTCGTCACCGGCACCGCCAAAGACGGTGTCGTCGCTTGCCCCGCCGTTCAGCATATCGTCGCCGGCACCGCCGAAGATTGTGTCGGCGCCGCCGCCACCATCGATCTGATCGCTCTCGCCACCGCCATAGACCGTATCGTGGGCGTTGCCGAGCATCATGGTGTCGCCGCCAGCCAGAAGCACCTGCCAAAAATCCTCAAAGAGATTGGCTGCAATGTCGGCAAGCGGCACGTCGCTGACGGTAAGGTTCGCGATCTGGTTATCAAATTGATCGTAGATAACGACCGACTGGACGAAGCCGTCGACCGGATTGCCGTCCATGTCATAGGCAAAGTCGGCGCCGATCAGTTCGACCCGGCCGCCATCGGGCGTTCCGTATTCGTAGAGATGTTCGCCGGCCGTGATGAGATGGTCAAAGCCCCACTGCGCGGGGGAGGACATGTCGATGCCCCAGAAATTACTGCTGGAGAGAAAACCCATTATTCCATTCCTTGATGTGTGCACGCCCTTATCGGGCGGGTTTCGCCATTGCACATGGGTCGCGTGGGGCGCCGATAAGGTTCAATTCGGGGAAATGTGCAGTTGAGGGATGTAAACGCTGCGATCGAGATCGACCCCAGCATCGGGTACGCTTCGCAACGAATCCGATGGGCGGAACGGGCCCACATAAGGGCGGTACTTCGAGCCCTCGGGACATCGTTACAACCCCCTTGTGGCCGATCTGCCTCCAATTACTGCCGTCTATGGTCTGGTGACAGTTTGATGCGGGTGCGCCAGGCTTGGCAGATTCAGCAAGAGTCTAAAGGCAGCTGGTTTCTTATGCGCAGACGACAGTCGGAAACAACTGCATAGATTACGCCTCTTTTTTGTCGGCTTTATTGATTATATCGGAAGTTTATCCGGTCGTGTCTTTCGGATCCACGATCTCGCGCAGCCACAAAGAGATGTTGAGCACCGCATCGGATGGAATTGTGGGCGGCGCTCCACGACTTCCATATGCGAGATGCGGACCGACGCGAACTTTGCGATACCCCCCGACCCGCATCCCGATCAGAGCTTTCTCTACACCGGCAATTACTCTGCGTTTACCGAGAACTGTTGTGTGTTCGATGAAGCTTTGGTCTTCTACGCGACAAGTTTCCGCCGCTGTCGTTTCCTGTCGCCCCTGACTTGTCGGATTCATGGGGACCTCGTCCCCGTGGTTGAGAAATATTCGGATATTGTAGATCACCGTGTGCCCAGGCTCGGCAACCGGACCGTCGCCTTCCAGGTTTTCCAGAATCTCGAGACCAGACAAACGTTTCATCTTTGCGCGCGACAATGTTCAATTACTACGGCTGAGCATAGCAGCCTTCAGCACAGATGAGGATGTCGTGGTAGGAACGGTGATTGCTCACCGCCTACGCACAGATCACGGAGGACGCCGTTTGCTAATGGCGCTCCGTTGTCAATTGCTGGATTGGTTCGAGATGTTCCGAAACGCGGATCTCGCTTTCGGATCATTCCCATAGTGCTCCCCAAGGGTATTAATTCGATAAGGCGTGGGGATTGAGCGACAAATAAGCGGTCTGGACGGAGACTCAGATTTGTAAGGGGATTTGTCTGGATAGTCTGAGCGCCGGCGGCGGCTCCGCATAACGGCCGCCGGCGCCAATCGCTTTCAAGTCCGCTTAGGACTCGCCTGTCGCTGTGGTTGCTTTCCGCCGTCGGGTCTGCGCCGGCTGATAGGCAACGCGGGCGTGATACTCGCAATAAGAGCCGCCCTCCAGCGAGTCACGGCCGCAGAAATGAAAATCACCGTCGGTCGGATCGCCGATCGGCCAGCGACAACTGTTTTCCTTCAATGTCAGGATCGAAGCCCTCTCATCCGGCGGGATATAGAGTTCCTGAACCGGCATCGGTTTGATGATGGCTTCAGGTTGTTCTTCCTCGTCCGCCTCGTAATAGAGCTTCAGCGCCGCATTGCCCTGGGTGCGCATATAGGCACTGCCCCCTGTCTGCGGCTTTGGTCGCGCTGCAGCCCTGCGCGGGCGTGCAGCCTTCGTTCGTGTGGTGGTCGCCCGGCCGGAAAGGCCCAAGCGATGCACCTTGCCGATGACGGCGTTCCGCGTCACGCCGCCCAGCCGTCCGGCAATCTGGCTGGCGCTCAGGCCGTCGGCCCATAGCTTCTTGAGCAGATCCACCCGCTCGTCTGTCCACGCCATTTGGTTAGCCTCCTCGTTTCGTTCTTTTTGCCGCAAAACGCGACTCGGAGTCCGACCTAGGACTGCCGCACAGTCCGGGCGCACTCCTGACTTATGTGAGACCCCGTACCGGCCGAAGACTTGAGCTTCGACATATCGTGGCCGGCAAAGGGGACGCTACAATATCCGGGAAAAGGCGGGCAAGCGTCCGCCACGCTTCCATGGCCTGTTATCCACCGGATAATGGGAGTCTGCCAGAACTCGGCGCGATTGACAAAGGGAACATTCGTTAAAAATCCCTTAAAACTCGGCCATTTCATGCGTCGCCAGATTGACAGTGTGCCGCAAGCCACTAAAATCAAAGCATCTGCAGCGGCCGCCGGTGGGGCGGCCTTTTTGGTTTGAATCGAGCAAAACCATGTCATCGTCATCCCTCTTGCCGACCTATGCGCGGACCGATTTGGTGTTCGAATGTGGCAAAGGCGCAACATTGACCAGCACGACCGGCGAAGACTATCTCGACTTCGGCGCCGGCGTTGCCGTCAATGCGCTTGGTCATGCCCATCCGCACCTCGTCGCGGCCTTGACCGAACAGGCCCAGAAACTCTGGCATTCCTGCAATATTTTCCGCATCGAGGGGCAAGAACGTGCCGCCGAACGTCTTTGCGCGGCAACCTTTGCAGACCATGTGTTCTTCGCCAATTCCGGTGCGGAGGCGATTGAATGCGCCATAAAGACCGCCCGTCGCTTCCATGTCACAAGAGGCGATACGGCGCGAACGCGTCTGATCACTTTCGAAGGCGCTTTCCACGGCCGGACGCTAGCAACGATCGCCGCGGGCGGTCAGCCCAAGCTGCTTGAGGGCTTCGGCGAACCTGTAGACGGTTTCGACAAGGTGCCTCATTGCGATCTGTCCGCTGTCGAGGCTGCAATCACCGACAAGACGGCTGGCGTCCTTATTGAACCGGTTGCGGGCGAAGGGGGGATACTGACGGTTCCCTGGGAATTTCTGCGCGAGCTGCGAGCACTTTGCGACAAGCATGGCATGCTGCTCGTGATCGATGAGATTCAGACCGGTATGGGCCGTACCGGCAAGCTTTTTGCGCACGAATGGGCCGGTATCACACCGGATATTATGGCAATTGCAAAAGGCTTTGGCGGCGGCTTCCCGGTCGGTGCCTGTCTGGCAACGACGCATGCGGGAGGTGCCATGACCGCCGGCTCGCACGGATCCACATTCGGCGGCAATCCGCTGGCGATGGCCGTGGCCAATGCAGTGCTGGATGTCATACTCGAGCCGGGCTTCCTCGAAGAGGTCGCACGCAAGGGTGACCTCTTGATGGAGCGGCTGGAGGCGATCATGGCGGCCCATGGCGACATCATCGAGGATGTGCGCGGGCGCGGCCTGATGCTGGGCATCAAGACACGTGTCCCCAACACGACGTTCATCTCGGCATTGCTGGAGGAGCGGCTGGTTACGATTATCGCAGGCGACAACGTCACACGGCTTCTGCCGCCGCTGATTATTGAGGACAGCCATATCGATGACGCTTGTACCCGGATCGAGCGCGTTTGCGTGAAGCTTTCCAGTGCCGCCAAGTTGGCCAGCTGAACCTATGGAGGCGGCGGGCCATGGCGCCAAGGCATTTTTTAGATATCAGTGCATTCGAAACGGCTGAACTGCGGGCGCTTCTGGACCGAGCGCGCGAACTCAAGACCATTGGTCGTGCGACACGCTTGAATGGTTCGCAGGGCAAGATCCTGGCGATGATTTTCGACAAGCCGTCGACCCGCACGCGTGTCTCGTTCGATGTTGCCATGCGCCAGCTCGGCGGTGAGACCATCGTCCTCAATCAGTCCGAGATGCAGCTCGGGCGAGGTGAAACGATTTCCGACACGGCGCGGGTGCTTTCCCGTTATGTAGATGCCATCATGTTGCGGACCGGCTCCCATGCCAATCTGACCGAGCTTGCCGAAAGCGCCGGCATCCCCGTCATCAACGGGCTGACCGACCAATCGCACCCGTGTCAGGTGCTGGCCGATGTCATGACATTCGAGGAACATCGCGGCCCGATCGACGGACGTTCGTTTGCCTGGATCGGCGATGGCAATAATGTTGCGACATCATGGATGCATGCTGCTGCGCGGTTCGGCTTCAAGCTTAATCTGGCCTGCCCGGATGAGTTGCCACCGGACCCGGAAGTTGTGGAGTGGGTTCGCCAGGAAGGTGGTGAAGTCTATGTGACCAACGATCCGGTGGAAGCAGTTGCAGGCGTCCATGGCGTCGTGACCGATGTGTGGGTCTCCATGGGCGACGCCGATGCGGAACGACGCATGAAGCTACTTGGCCCCTATTGTGTCGACGAGGCGCTGATGAAGCATGCGGACGAGACCGCCATCTTTATGCATTGTCTACCGGCTCATCGCGGCGACGAGGTAACGGCCGAGGTCATTGACGGCCCGCAGTCAGTTGTTTTCGATGAGGCGGAAAACCGTCTTCATGCGCAGAAAGCCATTCTCGCCTGGTGCCTGGAGGCGGCTTGAATGCAATCGTCCGATGTCTCGCAACCGTCCGGCCCGGAGCCGGCGGCTGATGACCAGATCCTGCCGTTTCAGATCGAGAGTGGCGATGCAACGGGTCGCGTCGTTCGTCTGGGACCTGTCGTCGATGAAATTCTGAGCCTCCACGATTATCCGGAGTGTGTTTCCAAACTGCTAGGTGAAGCCGTCGCCCTTACGGCCATGCTTGGTGCTTCCCTGAAATTCGACGGTAAGTTTATTTTCCAGACGAGCACCGACGGTCCCGTGAATATGATCGTCGTCGATTTCCAGACGCCTGGAAGCTTGAGAGGCTATGCGCATTTCGACCCCGAACGTGTGGCGGAAATGGAATCGGAGGGCACTGTCGACCCAACCGAGTTGCTCGGGCACGGGCATCTTGCGATGACGATTGACCAGGGCTTGGATACGGAACGCTACCAGGGCATCGTGCCTCTGGAAGGCGACGACTTGAACGCCGCCGCACACACTTATTTTCGTCAGTCCGAACAACTGCCGACATTCCTGCGCGTTGCCGTTGCGCGTCACTATCAGGCATCCCGCAGCAATGGCGATTCCGAATGGACGTGGCGGGCTGGCGGTATCATTCTTCAAAATATTCCGGACGAAGGCGGGCGGGCGACTTTCGACCATATGCCGGAGAGTTCCGATGATGAGGAAGATTGGCGGCGCGTCTGCATTCTGGCCGAAACAGTCGAGGACCATGAACTCGTCGACCCGACGCTTCCGTCTGAAACGTTGCTCTATCGGCTGTTCAATGAGGAGGTTGTCCGCATCTTTGATATTCGCCCGCTCAGCGTCTATTGCCGCTGTTCGCGTGAGCGGATCGAGTCCGTGCTTGACAATTTCTCCTCTGAAGAGCTCGCAGACATGGTCGAAGATGACAAGATCATTGTGACTTGTGAGTTCTGCAGCCGACGCTATGCCTTCGACTCGGATCGTTTCGTCTAAAGCGCCGAATATTTGACATTGGACTCTTGTATTTTTTTCATCTGAACCAGACATTTGACTTGATGTCCGAAAGCCCCCTGTTAGCGGTTGATTAGGGAAAATCCAACATCATCGCGCGATGAGTAGCGTGCGAGCCAATCTCGATCAAATTGAAGAGCTTTTGTCGTCTGTATCCGATCCCCAGGACGCGGAGCTGTTGTCGAGCGTTGTCGATCTTTTTCTCATCACAACGGACGAACAGAATGTGCCCGCCGCCGATGTCTTTGGCGAGGTCATGGCTTTCATTGCCTATGGCCTGCCCGAGTCGGAACGTGTCGAGCTCTCGGAGAGAATCTGCAAGGCGTCGCCGGCGCCCCGTGACCTAATCCTTCGCCTGGCAAATGAAGCGATAGATATTGCACGGCCGGTTCTGACTCATTCGCCATGTCTGCGCGATGACGACCTTGTGTCGATCACGCGAACGCACGGTTTCGATCATATAGCAGCGATCACCGATCGTGAGCGGTTGAGTGAGGCGGTTACCGACGCGATCGTCGAGATGGGAGATGAGAAGCTCATCACCAAAGCCGCCCGGCACAAGCGTTCCAGTTTCTCGACAAAGGCATTCGGGAAAATCGCGCAAATCGCGAAACGCGTCAGAGAATTGGTTGTCGCGCTTCTGCAACGAAATGATGTGCCGGCAGATATCGAAGCGAACGTTCGCCGCACCGCCGCTAAGAAAGGCTGGATCAAGAAGTCAGGCAGGAAAACCAGGCCGGAACAGGCCGTACCCAGTCCCGAAAAGTCCAAGCCGATTGTCAAGTAGAAGGGCGCTCCGGTAACCGAAACGATGCTGGCGCGCTATGCGGAAGACAAGGATGAGGATGCCGTCACACGTTGCCTGAGTGAGTTGACGGGCTTTGGTGAGGCCGTTCTTCGTCAAGTCATGTTTGGCGCCGACCTTTCGGCGCTCATTGTCTTATGCCGCGCTCAACGTTTTGGAACGGCCACTTTCGCATCGCTCTTTCATCTGCGCCAGAAGGAGGAACAATCGGACCCAATGGCATTCACCAACGCGATGCGCCGCTATGACGCCATGGAGCCCCGTAATGCGGAACTGTTGATGCGAATGCTGAAAGACAAGCAGACGGCGAAGACCAGGGGCGGCTCGGCTGACGGCGAGGCGTCGGTCGAAAACGACGCGCCACAAAAAAGCTGAAGACGTCGTCGCCGGGAATGATATCGGCGTGATCCTTGTGAAGCTCTGTCCTGGGACAGGACGCCAGGACCGAAAACATCGTACTCTCTTCCATCTTTTTGGCTGGTCGTGACCGAGATCATGATGACGTCGTCGGACAATTTGTTACGCATGTGATTTGTTACGCATGTGATCTCTGAAATTCGAATGCTCCAACCGAGGCTTCAGGTGAATGGTTCGATTTCTTGGGTTTCTCGTTTTGGCCATTGGTATTGGCGGAGCCATCGTACACCGCTTCGCTGATCTCCATCGCCATGCCAATGACGCTGTCCGCTATTTTTGGGGACCAAGCGCAACTGAGACATTCGGCTCTCCGGTGGGAGAGGGCGTTGTCTATCTGTTGTTCTACTTCATCGCTGTCGTCGGTCTTGTGCTGATCGCAGTTGGAAGACGAAAGACTTTGACCTGATTGATGTGTGTAAACGGCCTATCATCGCGTCACTCTGAGAAGGTCAAAGCAATCACATCCCACGATCCGCACTTTTCGACGTTCGAATCTGCTGGTTGCGAGGCGTGCGCCAGATGGAGGTGCTATTTGGCGAGTGCGTCGCGCTTCTAGCGGCGGCAGATTCTCATGCTTATCTTGAAGCTCCAAAAGAGAGAACCTTAATAATGTCCCATTGTGGATGCCTGTTCATTCGCGGATGAGTAAAGGGAGATCGTCGATGACCTATGTAGATGGCGTGATGTTGGCCGTGCCGACAGCCAATAAGGATGCCTATCTGGAATTCGCAGAAAGTGTCGCGGCGTGCTTCAAGAAGCATGGAGCCCTTTCGATCGTCGATTGCTGGGGCGATGACGTGCCGGAAGGCAAAACGAACTCCATGCGAAGCGCGGTGATGGTCAAAGAGGACGAAACGGTTGTTTTTTCCTGGGTGACCTGGCCATCCAAGGCGGTGCGTGACGCGGGCTGGGAAAAGGTCATGGCCGATCCGGCGATGGCACCGGATAAGAACCCGGCACCCTTTGACGGCAGCCGGATGATCTTCGGCGGTTTCGAAATGATCATGGAAAAATAAGCTGGGCACCGAAATCGTTGCCCCGTCACAAGTGTTAGTAGGGATCGCTGCTGGTTTTAAGTGCCGAAACGACAGGTAGGAGACCGGAGACCCCCGACCGAGTCACAAAAGTTTGGCGAGAGCCGTGCGCAACTCGTCAAAGGAGAGGGACATCTTTGTTGCGCCTTCGAGATGGATAAAGTGAAGGCGCTTGCTTCCGGATTGATCGAAGATAAAGACAGTCGGTATCCGCTGCACATTCTCGAAGATCTTGCCGATGTCATCGTTACCCTTGTGCGTGGGAAATCGCGGCGCCGTCTGCTTTAGGAACCGTTTGAGCTTGTGAGGATTCGATAGTCCCGAAAAATCCTCAAAGAGATTGATGGCGACGATATCCAGTTCGCTTTCGCTGAATTCGCTGCGGATCCTGTTCAAGACTGCAAATTCGTCGCGGCAGGGTGGACACCAACTGGCAAAAAACGTCACCAGCGTGACCCGGTTTTCCGCGCCGGTGTAGACACGATCCTGGAGAGGGGGAAGAGCCGATAGTTGGGCACGAAGTGCGCCTGTCAATGACACCTCGGCATTTGCGGGGAGCGTGAAGAGAATCAAAAAGAGAAGTGCGAGACGAGCCATAGCGCCCATCGTCCACAATCCGATCATCGCGGCAAATGAAGAAACCGTGAGAGTTCGATGGAAGAGCAAATCCTAGCGAGCAGGACAAAAGATTTCGCTTGATGCTAAGTGAATGCAAGTCCAAGGACGACAAGTATGTACTTGGTTTGATATTGAGTATTGATTTCTGGTTGCCTGGGCAGATCTAAACGTATTATTTCTATTGTGCGTATGCGGAGTAAGTTTCCGGAAATTCTTATCTTATGTTGTTAACATCGTTCTAACCTCGAACCGGTAGACTTTTTCTTGGGTCGTGAGGAATCGGGGGAAGTCTCATGTTGCGCCGTCTGAAATTCATGGGGCTTGCGCTCGCAGGTGCGCTTGTTTTTGCATCGATCGTCACGCTGCTACACAGCATGTTTGTGGATGCCTGGAACCGCAAGCAACTGCAGGAACTTGCTGACCATACGATCAACCGGGCCGACGTTGCGGTCGATCATGTAGTAATCACCCTGTCTGATCTGATTGCCGCCGGCCACGCCAATTGCGGTGAAGAAGCAATCATGGCGATGCGCCGTGCAGCATTCGCCAAAGGCAGTATTCAGGACATCGATCTCTTTGCCGCTGAAGTCCATTGTAGCGGATTTGCAGCTATCGGTTTGGGAAGTTCTGACTCGCTTAAAAAAGCGTACCGTCAACCGTCGCGCAATCCATCAATCACATTGTCGAAAGTGAATGATGGTTCAGACAAAACGCTGGGACTCGCGTGGAAATTCGAACCCGCCAAGGAATTCATCGTCGCTTCGAGCACGGACGAACTCCTGTTCGATATGCTGCCGGGAGAATTGCGTGAAGATGCATCCATGGCCCTGTTCCTCGATCGGGGCCACATTGTCGGTCGATACGATCCTGAAGGTTGGGGCAGCAAGCGCCCTGAGCATCGCACTGAATTCAAGGCCGCATCATCGCGTTATCCTATCGGCGTCCGAATTCTGGTCGACGATGCAAAACTGGCAACCTGGAACCGAGACGTCCCATTGAGCCTGCTTCTCGCAATGCTGGCATTGTCTTTGCTGTTTGGAGGGCTCGTCGCGAAAACCCTGGTGCGGAGACCGAATCCGGCTGAGGACCTCGAGAATGCCATCGCTGCAGGTGACGTCGTTCCTCACTTTCAGCCCATTGTATCTCTGGCGGACAGCAGCATTGTCGGCTGCGAAATGCTGGCAAGGTGGATCAAGCCGGACGGTACGCAGGTCTCACCAGGACGGTTCATTCCTTTGGCGGAGCTTAGCGGCAACGTGAGCGCAATGACGGATTCGCTTCTGCGTCAGGCCGGCGCAAAACTCGGCCGTGAAATTTCCAAAAGGCCATCCTTCAAGTTCACATTCAATATCACGCCCGAGCAATTTCTCGCCGATGGATTCGTCGATTCGTTGCGAGACCTTGCCGACGAGGTTGGTCTGCCGAGAGAGCAACTGGTCGTCGAGTTGACTGAGCGTCAGGAAATAGACTGTGGTGAAAAAGCACAGGCAGTTACGGCCGAGCTTGAGGCAATTGGCGTACGCGTGGCGATCGACGATGCAGGTACGGGACATAACGGTCTGTCGTCGATCCAATGCTTGGGCGCGTCCTGCCTGAAGATCGACAAGATATTCATCGATCGCATTGCCGAGGATCGTCGGACGCGGGCTCTGGTCGAGATGCTTGTCTCGGTGGCGCGGGAATATGGGATGGCAACGGTCGCCGAGGGCATCGAAAATTCTGCCCAAGTAGCGGAACTGCAGTCGCTTGGCATCGATGACGGACAGGGTTTTCTGTTTTCAAAACCTCTGGCTGCCGAACCGTTTCGCGCATTGCTCGGTACCGAGTCCGTAAGAGCACTCTCCACGATCCCGAAGAGGCGCAAGGTGAACATCGTGCTTGGCGACTGTCCCGCCTAATAGAGGTAAGGCTCGGCATTGCAACGCATCGAGGAATGATCGGCGCTGGCGCGGCACCTGTTGCATGTCGCAAGCGATCCATCCCTCCTGTCATCTTCATCCCCAACGGCCTCTCGTGCTCACAATTGTGCTTCAAGCGATTGAAAATAAGCGCTTTTTCTGGGTTTCTGCTTGCAGTGTGATGCATCGCACACGCATTCTCTGACACCACTCCCATCTCCTGGATAGTGAACGACAGGGACCAACGCCTTGTCATTTAAGCAATCTAAGCTTCGGGAGAATTTGAGATGAAAAAGGTACTTCTTTCAGCAGCCGCCGCAGTCGCGATCGCAACCACGGCTCTGTCCTTCGGTGCAAACACCGCTTCGGCCGGCTACTATGGCTACACCAGCTCCTATCACCACACATACCAGCCGGTCTGCCACACCAAATATCGGACCGTTTCCTACCGGAAGAAGATCAGGGTCAAGAGACACCACGGTTATGGTTACGGCTATGGCTACCGCTGGATCTGGAAGACTTTCTACAAGAAGGTTCCCTACCAGGTTTGCCACAAGGGCTACTAAGCCTGTCATCATCTGATAGTTCTACGTTCGCAGAGCTGCTGTTTCACCGCCCCCGGCAAACAGCGGCTCTGCGTCGTTTTGCTGTATTTGGACGACCGGACACCCCCGCGATATCGTGTCTCCCACCCCGCAGGGTTTCGAGGAGGCACAAGATGCGCAGCAAAACACCGATTGGACGCATCGTCCTTGCCTATCTTGCGGCCTGTCTGACGCTTCCCTTTGTATTCTTCATCGTGCCGGGCCTGCTGGCCATGGGTTCTGCGTTCGTCGATGGCCCGCCAATTCCATCCTATTCGCCCGGAAACACGCTGGGCATCATGCTGATATTTGCCTTCACGGCCGTCGTCAGTGTTATTGCCCTGACGGCCGTGCCGGCAGCGATCTTTATCTATGTGGCTGAGCGGCACCGGGTGCGGGCATGGTGGGTCTATGCGTTTGGCGCAGCTCTGGTCGCCATGCTCGCACACAGCTTAGTGCCGCTGGTGATACCGAAACTCGATGCGCCTTACTCGATTGCCGGCGCCATCTTCGTTGCGGCCATGGCCGTCGTGCCCGGCAGTGTCTATTGGTACATCTCCATCCGCCGCAGAGCTGTTGACGATGCGCCACGGGACGATATGAGAGAGAACTGAAGACGCTTGGCCAGGTCCGCTGAAGTACGGCCTGCGGACTACAGAGAGCGATACATCCACACGCTTGGTATCGTTGGACCGAACCCGGCTTTCTCATAGGCACGCCGTGCCGCTGCATGGCTTTCATCGCCGCCAGTACCAACGGTGGCGATCTGCATGCCGGCCGCTTTCATCTTGTTGAGAACGAACCGGTACAATTCTGTTCCAATGCCACGTCCTGCATGATCCGGATCGACGGCGTTCAGTCCGATCTCACCGATCTTTTTTCGACGATCGAGAGACATGGCTGTGAAGCCAACGATCTCTCCGTCGACGAGCGCCACAAACATCTGCTCCGGCGTACCGGGATCGCATAGCCGTGTCAGAAGCTCGGCCTGCTCCTCGTCGTCATCGACGAATGCGACCTTGGCAATCGCTTCGCCGGTCAATGAGCGGAAGGAGCGAAAGACCGGATCGAATGCGCGCCTACGAATCCTCTGAAGTCGGTCCAGGTCGGATGCCTCGAACTCTCTGATTTCAATCTCGGTTTTCTTCATTTGCGTGTTCGCCCGGAGTCCGCTACCCCATCGCGACACATTCATGGCAGATGGGAAATACGATGCAAGGAAAAGGGAACGAACCCATGAAAACCGACTGGTGCACTGGGCGGCTGCTACAGACGGTCTGCATGCTCGCTCTGCTATCTCTATCAGTCGGTGGGGGCAACACCTTATTGCACGCCCAATCGGCCAAGAGTCCGACCGACACCTATCATGCTTATGGCAAGGCATTGAAAGCGGCTAAATCCTGGGACGACGTACTCCCCTTTCTGGCATCAGGGTCTGTCGCTCAGATCACGGCATTGCCAGCGGACAGGAAGCGGCAGTATCTCGCATTTGCCAAGATCGTCGCGGCTGACCGGAATATGCCCGAGATCATCAAAGAGACGACAGATGGCGACGCGGCAACCGTGGTCATCGCCTATTGCTCAGAAGATCGCAAACGCGGCAAGGCAACCGTCTCGCTCCTTCGCGAAGAGGGGGCGTGGAAGTTCCAGAAGGATCAGAGTGACGTCGGCCTCGAAGCGTGCTGACAACGCTCAATCGGACATTGGCGCCACGCCGTCGCGAAAGGGTTTTAGCGCTGCATAGACGGTGGCGTGCACCGGTGTCGGTACGCCCAACTCTCTGCCGAGCCGGACAATCGCGCCGGACAACCCATCGAGCTCGAGACGGCGGCCATTCTCCAGGTCGACCAATTGCGAGGACTTGCTGTCAGGCGCATTGGCGTCGAGTGCCGTCATCACTTGGCTGACCATGTCGTCATCGAACGTAATGCCGGCGGCACGTCCGACACGTTCGGCCTCGACAATCGCCTCGCGTTGAAGCCAGTGCAGATCGGGGTCGGCACGAACGGCGCCAACGGAACAGCGCGTCACGCTGGTCACGGCACTGTTGGCGGCGACCAGCAGAAATTTCTCCCAAAGCATGCGGTCGGTATCGGCGCTGCCCTCGGCTTCGATCCCCGCATTGCGGCAGACTTCGAGCAAAGCCCTGACCCGTTCGCTCATGCCTCCACCGGGCTCGCCAAACACAATGTGGGGATGGTGTCCGATCCGTCCATAAAAGGTGATTTCGCCCGGGGCGCTGATATTGGCCGGGAAGTAGGCCGCTCCGCCAAGCATCGCGGTTTTTCCGACCACCGATCCGACATCGCGCACGCTCTCGATGCCATTCTGCAGGGTGAGCACCATCGTCGTGCTGCCGACGATCGGCGCAATCGCCTTGGCGGCCGCGGCCGTGTCATAGAGTTTGACGCAGAACAGGACCGCATCGACGCCGCCGATCTCCCCCGGCGTATCTGTCACAGTGACTTCGGGAACATGGACCGCATCTGCACCCTGGATGCGCAGCCCGTTCTGGCGCAAGGCATCCAGATGAGCGCCCCGGGCGATGAATGTCACGTCCTCACCGGCAGCAGCCATTTTCCCGCCGAGGTAGCCGCCGACACCGCCGGCGCCCATGATTGCGATTTTCATTGCCCGTATTCTCCAAAGCCTTTGTGGATTTCTGGCCCATTCTCAGCAAAAATACCAATTCGCCTGCTTATCCTTGAAATCCAACATGTTGGAACCGCGTCACTATGATCCGTACCACGACCGCACCACTTGGCTTCGCACTCAGCCTGATTGCGACCGCCTTGCTCATGCCCATTGGTGCATCCGCCCAGAATGAGCCCCTCGTTTGCTACTATGATGCAAACGGTCGTCAGCACGATGCGGACAGCTGCAAGACGGCCTTCGATCTCAGCGACAAGCAGGGCATCTTTATGCATGTGCGGTGCCGGCGCTCTGCCGGAGCCGTCTGCCTTGTTGGAAATTCCGGACTATGTCGCCCCGGCTCTCACAAATACAGGCACTATGAAGTGTTTGTCGGAAGCACAGACGGCTGCCCCGCGCGGTACAGTCAGCTGGGCACAAGTGGCAGACCTCAGACCGTGGCCCCCAGTTGTCCGGCTGGCTATGTTTTCTCCGGCGGTCAATGCGTCCGTGATGCCGTGCCGACCCCAACCTGTCCGGCAGGCTTCGTCTTTTCGGGCGGGCAGTGCGTCCGCGATGCTGTCGCCACGCCGGCGCCTGTCCCGTCGCCGTCACCGGTCGGAAGTTCAGACCGGTTCGACCTGCGTCATGGATTCGATCTTCCCGGCGGCGACTATATCCAGCTGAGAGGATTGACCAGCTATCAGGACTGTCAGGCGATCTGTTCGCAGGACGACCGCTGCAACGGTTACACCTTCAACACCCGTTTCGCCCGATGTTTCCTGAAATGGCGCGGTCAGAACTGGACGGCCTATGCAAATGCCGTCTCGGGTCTGCGGATACGCGATCAACCGGCACCCGGAAGTTCTGCCTCGCAATGTGACGGGAGATGTACAGGCGCCTATGACGACTGCCTCGAAAATGCGTCGAGGCAAAGCGCTGCCGACCGCTCGTCCTATGAGTGGTGCGCCACACAGCGTAGAAGCTGCCGTTCAAACTGCGTTTCGCAGGGACACTGCATTACCAGTGATGGTGGGCAACTCTGCCCGTGAAGCAGCAATGAAGGTGATCCCCTTATCCTATCGTTTTCGCCTTAGGAGAAGGGACGGAACCGTCAGCTCACAATGTAAAAACCCTCTCCCTGGGGAGAGGGCTGGGTGAGGGGAAGAGCTGCACAATAGAATTTGGATCTTGTCCGCAAGATGCATATCTGACCCGTGCAGCTGACCGCAACGCGACCCAATCTAGCGGAAGGTACGGTTCGAACGCTTCCGGTAGGCGTTCTTGGCGCGAGATGTTCCGCGGCTGTAGCTCGGCTTCCGGTCGTATCTTTTGCCGTAGTATCGCTTGTCGCTCTTTTCATACAGGAAGCACCCGTCATAGCCGGTACCACCACCATGACCGAAGCCGCACCCATTGCCACTCAGTCCGAAGCCATAACCATTGAAGCCCTGGGCCAGAATGATGTTGGACGATTGCGAGATCGTCGTACCCTGGTGAACCAGAGCGGTCGGGGACAGTGCCTGTGCGCTATGGACCGCGGATGTCAGGCCAAGTGCGATTATGGGAAGGGCGAAAATTGAAAGTTTTTTGCTCATATCGTTTGCTTTCTTTTTGTTCCGGTCGAGCGGACATTCGGCAAAACGGTCTTGTCCACGGCCTGGCACCAGCCGCGTCGGCTCTTCCCGACGAATGTCACTCGATTGGTTTAGTTACGCTGTAAGCTCTTCCCAAGATCTGGGGCGCCGCCGTCACATTGCGAATGAATAATCTGTTATCGCGATGTCATTGATGGCGTTCGTGCGACCCACTCCATCACAGGCGAGATAGGTCTTGCACGCAGACGTCACGCGGCCTTTCTCAGGACGACAACGAAGTTACCCGACATCCCGGGCAGATATCTGGACGCCGCTTCCAAGGCCTGCCCGGCCGTCACCGATCCGATACCGGCTTCGTAATAGCTTTTCCCGAAGTCGGCGTAGCGCTGCAGCCGTTTTAAGACTTCCCGATTGTCTTGCATGCGCGTGCTGGCAAGAAAGCGCAGGTGCGATTTTATGTGTTGCAACTCTTCGTCCGACATCGGCGCCCGCCGTACATTGTCGATTACCGACTGAATGGCGTCGATGATCTTCCCGGATTCGGCTTGTGTCGATCCTTCGATGACAATGCTTGCCGACGTTCCGGTTGGCTTGAAAGTCAGGCCGAGACCGTAGACCATTCCCAGAGCGTCGCTCACCGTCTTGGCGAGCATCGCATCGAGATGTTTTAGGGCGATGATCAGTGCTCCCATGTCCTTGTGACCGAACAGGACTTCGGTATTCCAGCCGAGTTTGAACTGGGTCCGGCCCTTCATAAGATCCGGCGCCTTCAACGGACCGATGATCGATCGGCGTTTCAGCATGGAAACAGGCCGCATGGAGTCGGCGTGGCCAAGCGGTGTGCGGAAGGCGCCGACCGTTCGGTTCGTGAGGTCGACCACCGTATCCGGCAAGCCTCCCACCAGGAATACATCAACCAGATTCGCGCGGGCGAGACGCTTGTGGAAGGCCAGCAAACCATCCCGGGTTATAGATCGAGCAGTCTTGATTTCCTTGTCGGGATAAAACGTGCTGAGAGGATGTTTGTCGCCATAGAGTGTCTTGTCGAATTTTTGCATGTCGCGGAATGCCCGCGAATTGCCCCACTCGCTCAACTCTTCGACGACGCGTTTGCGCTCCTGCTCGATGATCCTGCGCTCCAATCGCGGCTCGAATAGCGAATGACCGGTGATATCGAGAAAGGACGGCAGTTGGTCCGGGTTGAATTCCGCACTAAAGGAGACGTGCTCCAGGGTCGTTTCGGCATTCTCCTCCGGAAACGAACTTCGCATTTCGTTGGCGATCCGGTGGTCGTAGGGCCCCGCGCCGCCTTTGCCCATGACATGCTCGAGAAAATGCGCGATGCCGTCCTCACCGGCTCGTTCATTGATTTCGCCATACCGCACGCGCACCGCTGCCGAGACATATTTGCTGTCGGTCGGGGCGACGAACAGCCGGGCGCCATTTGCCAGCGCCTCCTTTTGCCAGGGCAATGGAAATTCTTGTGCCAGCGGGGCCGCATGGGCGAGCCGGGAAGCCGTTGAACATGACGCGCACGCCAGAGCCGACCGCAACAGGTCGCGCCGGGTTATCGGAAGGCTAACTGGCAACGCGCTGCCCGAACGCGCGTTCCAACAGGTGCCGAGCGCGAATGAAGAAGGTCCGAAACCTGCAGGTGTAATCGGCGCGCTTAAACATCTTTGCCCACCAGAATCGCCCATCCCAATAACGCTTGATTATTGCACAAAGATATCTGGCGGGCTGTCGCCTTTTAAACAGACTGTGTTTCCGGGAGGACTTAGGTTGGACGGCCGGATAGACCGACACATTGCATTCAATTGATTTTGTAGAGCTCGGCCTTCACGCCGAGATAACTGTCCCATGCGAACCAATAGGAGATATGCCCGGGAACACGCGGCAATTTCCGCCCGTCGTCCGAAATCAAGGCATCTTCGGTCAGGCGCCACGCGCCGGATCCGCTGGCGAACCGGCGCTTTCCGGCGGTGGCGGCTTGAAACGTCTCGGCGCCACGCTCATAGGCCCGCACGGTGCGCGTGGCGGCATCTCCGATCAGGACGACGGCTTTCGAGCCAACGCGGTCGTTGATGACGGATTTGGAACGAAAGGCTTCCACCGGCCATGCCTTGGCGGCGCCCACGGTCCGGATGCCGAATACAAAGTCCTTCCGTTTGACAACGGATTCGTCGCGGACCCGCACCGGGAACATCAGGTCCGGGCTTGCAAAATATTTGCGATAGGTCACGCCCGACCCATAGTCACGTCGATATCCTGTCTCGATCGAGAGAACTGTCGTGCCCGGGTTCTGCGTGCGCCAGTCTTTCCACGATGTGATGGCGACCGGGCGCACCTTGAGCTCGATCCCGCTCTCGACCAGGGGCCCCACGACGGGCTTGCCTGTGAACTGGTTCCAGAGACTTTTGGTCTCCCGGTCGAACATCAATTTGTTCGATCGATAAAGAAATCCGGAAGAGCCGAAGACGAATGGTTTCTTGCGGCCCTCGACATGCGTCTCGAACAGAATGCCGGCGCCGCACAGCGTGCAATAGGCCAGCGCGACCGGCACACCGCCGATCACGTCGTTGAACATTTCATGCCAGCCCATGATGCGCAGGGGATAGGCGCGCACGTCGCCATTGATCGCAACCCCAAAAACAAGATCTGTGTCCAGCAGATAACGGGCCTTGTTGGCCGCCACCATGAAAGGCTTGTCGAGCGAAGGGATGCCATCGACCAGAACGCCGCCCCACACAATCTCCTCGAAACGGATCTTCATTTTTTCGCGCGTGGCCAAGGGCGAGTCGAAGAACGCGCTGAAGCGTTCATCCGTGTTGGCCCAGAACCGCAGCTTCAGAGGGCGATAGCTTGGATGCGGAACGATTTCGGGATGCGCCTCCTGCCAGTCCGACGCTTCATGCCAGGTGGTGATCTTCGTTCCCGTCAGTGTCGATAACGCCCGCGCCACATCGACGTCGTCGCCCGACCAGCGCATCGCGAGTACAAGAGTTGGAATGAGGCTCTTGTCGCCAAGCTTCGCGAGTGTTTCGAGCGCCGAACGCCGCTCTTTGTTGAAGTCCTCGAAGATCGTCTGCGACAAGGCGGCAATATCGGGTTTCGCAGATGCCTCCTGGGCCTGGCTCACCGGAGGGACTGTAAACAAGAGGGCACCACATAGAGCTGCCGTCAGCAGCCGGAGCTTCGTCGGGACAGGTCGATGCATCGCAACAAGGGGTTCCTGCAAGTCGGTACTGTGCCGGTCGAGCAATCGACCGTCTTTTCGGCGTCAGTCTGGCGCTCCGCAATCAAGAGACAAAGTCAACACATGGTGATCCGGATGTGTGCGCGTCAGACGACTATATCCGAGCAAGAGACGGCTTCGTCCCTTCTCCCTGGGGAGAAGGCCAGGATGAGGGGAGAGCGGCAAGAACGAATCCTACCCTAGCGATGCAGGTCCAACGAGCAGGCCCCGCAGTTTGCCGTACAACTCGCTCTCTCGGGCAGGCTCTGGCACCCGGCATGACAGTCGACACGGACCGGGTCGCATTCCTTCCGGCAACGCGTGTAGCCCGCATCGCATTTCGCCAGACAGGCCTTGCTTTGACCGGCCGGGCCGCGCGCGCAAGCACCCTTGCAGGCTTTCCGGTCCGCACGGCAGTCACGCTTGCATATTCGGAACGCTCCGCCTCTGTCGCATTGATGCAGACATTTCAGCACGATGACGCACTGTGGATCCTTGGCCGCACAAACCAGACAGTTTTGCGTGACCCTTCGGTCCATCGACTGGGCTTGCCCCGACGAAGGGGAGAAAATCAATACAAGCCCCAGGACAGCAATGCATGCGCATCCTCGCCAGACTCTCGTTGTCACAGATAGTCCCCGCGTCAGTCAGTGAGCTCTCGCCGTGTCAGAAACGACACGTCGCACTATACTCACGATATGCGTCCTTTATTGGATGGGCCCACTGGCGACGAGAGACCGGCGTTAGCGTTTCCGGCGACCCTCGACGGGAATCTTCGGTGTCTTGTCCGGTTTGTCCGGCCCCCAGAGCGAGCTGTAGTAGCTGTCCGCCAGATTGAGCGCGCCGACGGGGTTGTGCGCCAGCACCCGGTCCTTGGCCACCAGCACCGTGGTGAGACCCTCGGCGTGCTTGAAGAACAAACTGTCATGGCCGACGCAGAGGCCAAGCACGACATTGAACTCGCATCCCGCCCGTTTCAGCAGCTCCGCCTGTCCGACCGGATTGCAGATCGCTTCATAGTTGCCGGGGCGGATCTTCTCCTCGTCATCCAGGCCCAGTTCCTCCTTGGGGATGGAGCCATGCTTACAGGCGACGGACGCGACCTCGAAGCCGTGGCTTTCCAGAATGCCGCTCAACACCTTGGCATGATCGACGAAGCTGATGCAGGTCGCGATGCCGATCTTCTTGTAGCCCATGCGCTTGGCGAACTCGCAGATCTCCTGCACCCGGGTCCAGCGGCAGTAGCCTTCCGCTTCGACTACCGCCGAGACCTGGGAGATCCGGCGCACGTCCCCATCGTCATATTGGCCGGCCGCATCGTCGATGCCGTCCTGATCTACCTTGGTCGGGCAGTAACCCGGGCCGCGTTCGGCCATTTCGCCCACGCGGCAAGCACGCACCGTGTCCGGACAATAGGCGCATGAGGGGTCGGTGTATTTCATGCCGTTTCTCCCATTACCTGTGCGGCTTTATGGTTCTTCGGATGATCCGCACACAGACAGAGAGCCAAGCAGAGAGTCCCACAAAATTCCCTGATCTGTCTCAGCTTATCCGCCGTGGCAATAAAGACCGTCGCTGATATTTCCGCTATCAAACGCGATCGGGCGCAACATTCAATGAGAGGGAGGACACAGGTCGATGACAGAAAGAGTCGCCGCATACGGTCTCGGCAATATGGGTTTCCCACTCGCGCGGCGCATTGCCAAGAGGTTCCCGCTACAGGTTTTCGATCTCGATCCCGACAGAGTGGCCCAGGCGCAAGACGCGTTTCAGGCAACGCCAATTCTGAGCCCTGCCGATATCGCGGAAACGCGCTTCATCGTGCTGTGCCTGCCGCATCCCGCGGCCTCACAAAAGGTGCTTGAAGAGATCGTCTCCCATTTGCGGGACGATGCCATCGTGATCGAGACGAGCACGGTGAACCCGGATGACATGCGCCGCAGCGCTGCAGTCCTCGAGGGCAGTGGCGCGACGATCATCGACGCCTCGATCCTTGCGGGCGTGAGCCAGATGGAGGCCGGGACGGCGAGCCTCCTGCTTGGCGGAGAGGCAGCCGCGATCTCGGCGGCAAAAACTGTGCTGGACTGTATCGCGGAAAAGCAGATCGGCTTTGGAGAGCTTGGCACAGGCGCCGCGGCCAAGGTGATCAACAACGCCGTTGCCCATGCCGTGATGGTCGTCGTCGCGGAAGCGGGGGCGATGGCGACGGCCAATGGTGTCGATATCGATCAGCTGGTCGGATTGCTGTCCGACGAGCAAATGGGATTGCACAGGCCGCTCACACATCGCTATGCGGAGCGCATCGTCGAAGATGACTATAGCGGCGGCATGCCTTTAGCCGCGGCACGCAAGGACTCGGAGCTGGCCTTGGCATTGGCGCAAAGGGACGACATCCCTCTGTTTGCGATTCAGGCCTGTCACAGTGTCTACGAGATGGGCGTCGGATCGGGATATGGCCGGGAAGACTATGCCGCGATTGCGAAGCTCTGGGCTGACTGGGGAAAACCAGCGGTTCCCACCAAGTGAAGACCGTCGATAACGTCGATTGCTGGGACGGCACAGCCGATTTTCCAAGTTCGATAGCATTCAGATCATTGCTGGATCTGCCATTGTGACCAGCGCGGGACATCAGGCGTATGGGGATGCTTCACGCCACGCCGCTCTTCAATGTGCCGCATCAGCCGCCAACCGCGATAGCTCCACGCACGCCAGTCATCCATCCTTGCGCGGTGCCGTCTGGCGTTGCCGGCAGCGCAAGTCTCCAATCTGCTGCGGTTTTGAATGCGCGACGCATTGTCGGTCGTAAGAAGCGCATCGATCGCCGGCACTGCGTAGGGCCCCAGGCTGCAAAGATATTCGATATCGAGCGGCGCCCCGTAGCCGGAAACTTCGCGGCTCTGTTCGATATTGTAGGCCGCGATGAGGTTGCGGAAGTCCACGAATCCGCAGCCATGCAGCACGAGCCCCAGCGCAATGACATTCATCGAGACCAGCCACTGATTGGATTGGCGCAAGGCGATCCGGGCAACGATCAGAAGCAGTCCCGTTACCACCAGAAACATCCAGATGAATGCGGCGACACGCAAACAGGTCAGCGAATAGGCGGCGACATAGAGATCCAGCCGCAATATGGACGACGCGACGAGCAGCACATTCTGGCCCACCCACAGATAGACCAGACTGCGGATCAGGGGCGTATTCTCGTTCCTGGATCCGGGACGCATGATTACGAGAACGAACAGTGCGGCCAGAAGCGCGGTCGCAATCAACGGGTAGGCACCGCGATGGGCGTAGGCCGCATAGCTCATCCCGTCCGGAAGCCTCACACCGCCCCACAGATAGGCAATGTCGAGACAGCTTTGAACCGCAAAGAGGGCATTGAAAAGCAGAAGCGATCGCAAGGCCGCTGTGGTGCCGAAGAGGGACTCTGCGTCAGGACTTGTCGCGCACTCCGAGAACTTGGTGATCAGATCGGTGGACCATCTCACATTCGGACAGAGGCGAATGTGCACGAAGGACCAGGTCAGCCCCAGAAACACGAGCCAGAATAGGACCCGTCCGAAATCCACAGACTTCGCGGAGTCGCCAAATTCGATGGCCGCCAACAGTTTCTCGATCAACGGATTGGCCGCCGCGAACAAAGCCACGAAGACGACGCCGAGCGAGACCGGCGCGATCCAGCTCATCATCGCCCGGCGAACAAACGTCGACCCATCGGTTCGCCGTTCAAGCCTTCGGCTCCTCGTCATAACGGACCAGAACTGTGCCGGGCCGCTCGCCAGTTGCCAGGCCATTCTGTAGAGCCGATCAAGAACATCTCCGTGAAACTGCCCCGTCATCATGAGCGTAGTAGCCGAAAGCCCGGCCAGACCGCTGACCAGGGAGAGGAAACTGAAGCTCTCGACCATCGGCATAACGGACGCGCTCAGAATGCCAAGCGCGGCGAGTTGCATCTCGCGAGAGGGCGGGCGAGGACTAAGGATCGCCACACTGACCGCGAGGAGCGCGATAAAGATCACCGCCGATATGCCGACGACACGGTCATAGAAAAGAGCATCAGCCGTAGCGACAGCCAATGCAGCGAAGACAAAAGACAGTCCGTTGCCCCTGATGCCATGTGGAAAGATCGGAGTGGTCAGTGCGCGAAGCATTCCGTGGCCCCCTGTCGGATGTGTCCCATTCGCATCGGTGCGTTATGGACGCGCCCCGTGCAGGGATCATCGAGACCCGGACCAGATTTTCAGGATTCGGATACAGTTCTCGTGCAGGGAGATGTTCAGTCGGCGCGCGGAAACTCCGGCAATCGCTGCGCGACGGGCGACGACTGAACGACCGACGTATTTGTCATGGAGTGGGAGATCAGCGCATCGATCAGCGTTTCCAGATCGGCCACTGATTGAACGTGCGCCCGGGCAATGAAGCAGTCTTCGCCCGTGATCCGGTCGCACGCCACGATTTCTGGGCGGCTTTGAAGAATCTTGACGACCGTTTGCAGTTCACCAGGTGTCGGCCTGATGCGAAGCCAGGCCGTGATTGGGAGTCCCAGAGCGCTCGGGTTGATCGTCGCTGAATATCCCTCGATGACCCCGGCTTCCTCGAGCCGCTTGATCCGCTCAGCGACGCTGGGGGCCGACAGGCCGACCATTCGCCCCAATTCCGCGTTGCTGGTGCGGGCATTGGCGATCAAGGCATCCAGAATCTCTCTGTCCGCCCTGTCGAGGCTGCCATTTTGATATCGTAAGCGATTCACGATTCAGACCTTCGATTATTCGAATTGAATCACGATATTACATTTGTTATGGCCTGTAAAACAGCCGTTAATGCGCCGATCATAAGTCCAGAGCGGGAGTAAGGGCTATGATTGGCAGGAAAATGACGTTCAACAGGGCGGCAGAGAGCGTGCCGCCGCAAATGTGGTTCGGCGTCAGCGCGATCTTCCATTATCTCGGCCCATCCTTCGCCGTGTTGCTGTTTCCGGCGGTCGGCGTTCTGGGCGTCGCCTGGTTCAGGATCGCATCCGCGGCGCTGATCTTCGCGCCTTTCACCAAGCCCTGGAGAACGATAAACGGATGGTGTGGAGTTTTTTCGGCCCATGAGCGCAGCAGACTATCCACCGGCCTTTCGCGCGCGCGCGCCTTGGTGGGGCGGTGATCTGCAGACGCTGCGCAACATGCTGGTGCGGGCGAGATACATCCTGCCGGCAACATCCGAGCGGCTCTTGTTCCCCATGTCAGACGGCAGTGGCGACAGGCTGGCAGCGATGCTTGATCGGCCCGAAAACCCTGTGGCGAGTCCTCTCGTCGTTCTGATCCACGGCCTCACCGGCTGCGAGGGCAGCGCCTATATGCGGGCGAGTGCGTGTTTCCATCTCAGGCGAGGGCGGCATGTGGTGCGGCTCAATCTCCGCGGCGCTGGTCCTTCACGTCGGACCTGCCGCGGCCACTATCATGCCGGCTGTGCAATCGATTTACACGACGCTCTGGCGGCACTGGACAGCGAGCTGTGTGAACGCGGGATCTGCCTGATTGGATATTCGTTGGGCGGAAATATTCTGATCAATCTGCTGGCCAATCATGCGGGGGGATTGCCGATCCACAGTGCTGTGACGGTTTCAGCGCCCATCGAGCCAGCAGAGGCTGCACGGCGTCTCCTGTCGCCCCGCAACAAGATCTATCACGCCTGGCTCTTGCGGCGGATCAAGGAGGAAAGCACCGCGCCCGGAGCGGCGCTTGCCGAGAGTGAGCGGATCGCGATCGCTGGCGCCAAAACGATCTGGGAGTATGATGATTGCTTTATTGCACCCAGAAACGGTTTCGCCGATGCAAGCGACTATTATGCCCGCACGGCCGGAGCCCAATTTGTGCCGAGCATTCGCACGCCCACATTGATGATCCACGCCCGCAATGATCCCTGGATCCCGGCCGATTCATATGTAGTTCTCGAGCGAAGGTTGCCGGCGAATGTTCAGATATTTATGCCCAACGGCGGTGGTCATGTTGGTTTCCATGCAAGCGGTCATAGCGAGAGCTGGCATGACCGATGTGCGGAAGCCTTTTTGCAATAACTCTGACTTGTTCTCGATCATGTGTCTTTGCCTTTCGACGCGCTGTGCGTCGATGTAGGGCTAACTCTTTTGGCATTCGCAAGCCGAGTAGGTATCGACTGCAATTGTAATTGGGGAAGCAATTATGAGGTGCTTCAGTAACAGCTTTTATAAGCTCATCAATACGATACATGACTCGTTCTAACCAAGTCCATATTTCGCAAACTCGAATGCAAATAGAATGGGCGTGCTGGTTGCAATTTATAGGAATGCAGGCAATTATATAGAGCAAGTGAATTTCAGCGTAACACTGGTGATAAATTGAGGGTTTTCTGATATGAGTTATTGCAAGATTGGATATTTTTATTCAGTGAATATCGCTTTTATTTTGTTTTTTATGTTGTTTTCGTGTTGCGGCGCTCTGTCTGAAGAGGTGAAAGAAGAGAATGCCAAAAGTATTTTTGAGGCAACAGAGCTTAGTGGGCTTTTTAGGGGGACGCCACTCTTGAGTGAAAAGCGAATTCTGATAAAGCGGGATGGCGATAAAAAACCAAAGGAAGTATTTAATCCATTTGAAAATAAGCATAGGGGGTTAATGGACATCTCGACACAGGATTTCAAGAAAGGCTTAGCAGAATTGGGTTTATCTGGTGTCGCATACCAGGGTTATAGAATTGGCAATAAAATTAACACCGAAAACATTGATCGAAAAGATATTGGGAAATGGATATATGTAAATATTCCAAAAGATTTGATCACGCCGAGGATAAAATCTAGGGCAACAGAGAAAATTTACAAAAATATGAAATCGAGAACATTTCGCGGCATGTCTGGTGTGAGTTTTCTAGTGTTGGGCGTTCAGGGAGTTGTTGAAATTTTTTTCAAGAACAAAAAGTTAAAATCAAATGAGGTTTCAACAATCAGTCGTGGATTTATAATTCTGTCGCCAAAGAAGCAAAAGCAATAGGAGTGTTTACGGGGGCGGCATTACGGTGACGACACATTTAACCTCCGATATTGATTTAATTGAATTGGTAACAAGCGAAGGCGATTCAAAGTATTATTGTTTATTTGCAGGGGCAAAGTGGAAACTAGGATTTGGTGCGGCGTCGATTTAATGTGCTCACGATCTAGATCTACCATGCCGCCCGAACGCTGCATCCGCTTCCACCACGGCATCGTTAAAGGTCCAACGGGGAGCTGTGCGCATGCGATCGAGGTCGGCGAAGGCATCTGAAAACTCGGCGCCATCCGGTAAATCCTTCCGAGCCCGTTCTCAATATCATGACGCATTACTAATTTCTGAATAGAGGATGTTTTGGTGACACGTTGATAAATACTGAAAATTTGTCAGTCCTAAAAGTTTGAAAAATGTTGTTCAACGAATTCCCGTAGTGTTTTGGCCAAAAACTATCGGGCTTCAGCCAAACTCCCATCCACCACAAACCCAAGCTGTTTCCCTTCCTTGGCAATCAGAGTCCACCCGTTCTCCGTACGAACCAACGTCACCATCGTCCCTGGCTTCAACTTCGCAAGCGTCTTTCCGATACCTCCAACCTTTGGGAAGAGATCGGTTGGTTTGATCACCACGTGTGTCGGCTTCTTGGAAATGGCGGGACTTTGCGTCTTGGACAGTCGATCGCTGACTGCAGCAGTCCTCTTAGCCAGAGGAAAGTTCGATCCCACAATGTTCATTTGCGGCAGTTGGCGTTGGCCGAAGGCGGACTGGCTGATTTCCGGCACCCGGGCATCCACATGGCCGGCGAGTTCGGTAATCTCGATAAGGCCGTTCTGGTTGGTGTCGGATTTGTTCAGTGCGTCCAGCAGCGCATAGGTAAAGACGCCATGGCCGCGATAACCTTCAAGTGCCGGGGCGTCGTCTGTCGCAGCAGACAGGACCGTGCGGCCCATGGCCCGCGTCAGCTTCTCCAGTGCCGCCACCCGTTCCAGGCCGCGCGTTGCTATACGCGCGCCCGTTAGAGAGCCGCTCTCACAGGTATCGTAGAGCAAAATTGATTTACGCGCCGGGATCTTGGAGAACCAGCGCTGCCACTGGTCTTGGCCAATCCCCTTGTTGACGATCGATTGCGCGCTCCTGTAGCGGAAATCCTGCGGAATGAAATAGTAGCGCCCGTCAACCGTCTTGCCGTGGCCTGCAAGGAAGAAGACGAAGACGTCGCGCGGGCGCACTTTGCCTGCCAGGCCCGCGAAGGTGGCTTCCAGGCCCTCGGCTGTCGCATCGCTGTCCAGGACCGTGGTGACGGTCACTTTCTCGTAGAGCCCGCCGCCGGCCCCGCTCAGCGCCGCCCCGAAAGCTTTCGCGTCAGGCACGGCATAATTCAGCTTCAGGCGGGCGTCGAAATAGTTGTTGATGCCCACCGCCAGGACATGCAGGCGAGGGGGTGTTTTTGAGGATCGGCCGTCCCACGTCACCGTGATTTTGGCAGGTTCGGACGCCATCAGGTTCTTGGCGTTATAGGCGACGACCTCGATGATGTTCGTGCCCGGTTCCAGCCAGACGTCCAGTTGAAGGGTGAGCGCCTTCTTGCCCGTCTGTCCTTTCGCGATGCGATCCAGACCGCGCTTGGTTTGCACACCGAGTGTGAGGCCGTTCACCCGCCATTCGATGCGACCGATGCCGCCGCCCTGGTCGCTCACCTCCGCTTTGGCGGTAAATTTGTCGTCCGTCACCTTGGTACCGTCGCCGGGGCCGACAATCGTGACTTTCGGCGCCGCGCCGCTGTTGAAGATCTTATCCAGGTCCAGCTTAGCTGCCGCTTCGCGCACTTTGCCGGTCGGATCGCCGGCCAGCTTCTCGCGCACGAGATCCGGGCGGTAGAGGCGTTGATAAAACTGATCGATCGAATAGGTCTCATAGCCGCGAACCAGAATGAGCTTCTTCGCGCCATTCTTTGAGGCGGCGAAATAGCCTTCCGGCGTTATCGCCATCCATTCGCCCTCTGCGAACTTGGTCAGCGTGACCAGAAGGCGGCCGCTCTGCTTGTCCCAGATCCTGATCCCGTCGCCGCTTGCCGAAGCAATGCGCTTGCCGTCACCCAAAAACGCTACGGACGTGACATCGGTCGTGTGATCCTTGAAGGTGCGGATCAGCCGCCCTCTTCGGGTGTCCCAAAGCTTCATTGTCTGGTCGTCGCTCCCGGAGAGAAGCGTTTTGCCATCGGGAGAAAACGCGATCGAATTGATGCTCTCGGAATGGCCTTCGGTACTGAAGATGATCCCGTTCTCCCAACCTTTGACATAGCCACCAAGGCTTTCGATTGTGCGGACGTTTCGACCTGTTTCCGCGTCCCAGAACCAAACTTTGTAATCTTGCCCACTCGCCGCAATGAGGCCTCCATCCGGCGTGTATGCGAGCGAAAGTGCAATCAGGTGATGGCCCTTGAGCTCGTGGACGAGCTTGCCTGTCTCCACATCCCAAAGACGAATCGTCTCATCCGCATTGCTGGAGACAAATCGCTTGCCGTCGGGTGCGAAGGCAAGGGCAATGATCTCCTTGGAATGGTCCTTGAAGGTCCGCAGAAGGCGCCCGCTCGCAACGTCCCAGAGCTTAACCGTCTTGTCCCAGCTACCCGTCAGCAGGCGTCTCCCATCCCGCGAAACGGCAAGCGCACCGATCCGGTCACTGTGGCCTTTGAAGGTGCGGATCAGGCGGCCTGTTTCCGCATTCCAGAGCTTGGCGGTCTTGTCGCCACTGCCGGAAAAGACGTGTGCTGGCGTGTTCGAAAACAACCCGGTGTCGACATAACCGTCATGACCTTCAATGGAGCGGATATGCCGGCCGGTTGTCGTATCCCAGAGATTGAGCCACTCCTGCAGACCGCCCAGTCCGGCGATGCGCTTGCCGTCCGCCGAGACGGAGATCTCGTGAAAGGAGGTTTGAGACCCGCGAAAATCACGCAGCAATGCGTCACTGTCGATGTCCCAAACATTCAGGGAATCTTCGTCGAGAACGGCCGCTACGCGTCGCCCATCGTGTGATAAGGCAATGGGATACACATGAGGTTTCACTGATGTGATTGCGCGAAGGCGTCGGCCAGATTGGGCGTCATAGATATGGATGCCATGGGCTTCTTTGTCTTCGATCTCTTCAACGTACCCTACACCGATACGCCGGCCGTCAGACGACAGGGTCAGCGACGTAATAATACGTCGACCCAGTTCGATGGTGCGAAGCGCGCGGCCGGTCCGGGCGTCCACCACGCTTACACGGTCGCCATCTTCGCCCGCGACAACGATGCGGGCTCCATCCGGTCCGAAAGTTGCCGCGTACACGGACCCGGCCGGTCGCTTCGCACTGCTCAAGAGCCGGCCTTCTGCAATGTCCCAGATCTTGACCGTCTCGCCGAACTCGGTTGCGATGACCGCCTGCCTGCCATCGGCTGAAAAAGCGCCGAAACGGTCATCCCCTTCTCCGTCTTTGACGTCGATCTTGCGGATCAACGAGCCTTTTTCGGCGTCCCAAAACTTCAGGTCGTCGATACCGCTCGTCAGAATGGCCCGTCCGTCCGGTGACACGGCAACAAACGTCGTATACGCAATGTCTTTCTCATTCTTGATATTGGTAATGGGTCGGCCCGTTTCCGCATCCCAGATGGTGACGCCCTCGTTGAGATCCGCGCTGGCGACCACACGTGCGCCATCAGGCGAAAACCCGACCTTTTCGAGCTTGCTGCCGCTGAGGCCAAAGGTGCGGATCAGGCGCCCTGTCGCCACATCCCAAAGCTTCGCTGTCCCTTCAGCACCGTGAGAGAGGATCTTCGATCCGTCCGGAGAGAAACGGACGGTCCGGATGAAATCCGAATGGCCGATTTGAACGGTCGGGACGGCGCCGCCTTCGGCTCCAGCATGCGCCTCATCTGAGACGAGCCGGTTGCATAGGGCCGCGGTCATCAAGAGCAGGGATAGCGCAATTGGTGTGAGCCAGGCTCTGCGCTGAAAACCCTTGCGTCTCGATCTACGCTGGCAAATGTCGGCTTTCGTCTTTGTCAGATCTTGTTTTCTCATCTGTCTATCGCCCAACCATCTGAACCATCGTCAAATTATCAATCAGATCGACTGCCGCATTTACCAGACCTACTGACTCTCAAGTGAACCGTAGATGAACATTTGAATCAACGGAGTGGTTTCCGGCGTGGAAGGGTGGTCGGAATAGAAAAGAGGTAGGAGTGGTATGGCCAGCAATGCCGGTTGTCTGCCGGCCGCTCTATATCTTTACCGGCCGGAGACACCGATGCCTCGGAATTACAACGACGTTGTATTTGGTACCCGACAATTCTAGTCGTTGATCCTTTTTAGTTATCACCAAAGCGCCTCTTCATTCACCGTCGACACATGCGCTGCAACGACCTTCCATCCGTCGTCAGCAAACCGCACCCAGGTCTGGCTCTGACGGCCAACTAGATCTCGCCCCGTCACTTTGAATTCCAAATTCACCGTCGCGAAATCACGACCAAGCGTCAGGATCTCCAGTCGCAATCGCTTCTCCTTTATCCCGGGTCCAGCCGGCCGGCTGACACGATGCTTGTGGATTTCGTCGAAGCCATAGCCGTTCTCGTGCAGCGCATAGCGGATGGTGTGCGGGCTTTGCCAGAAGGTGTCGTCGAGGACGTCGACGTCTTTTTCCACCAGCGCTGTTTCGTAGCGCTCGAAGAGCTGGCGGATCTCTTCGACGACTTCCGGGATGTTGGGTGTTCTGTCGGGGTGCGTCATACGGATTCTCCAGGCGTTGGCGATGCGGTCGGGAGCGAGCGTTTCGGCAATTGATCAGGTCGCCGGCGATCATCAACCATCTTGTTTGATGGTGTCGACTCATAGAGACTCTGAGGGGCTTCCCGCAATGCGTCCATACAAGACGCGCGGCATAATCTCGTAGAGCTTGCCGCTTAAACGCCAATGTACGTCCCGCACTTGATGCGGGACCCAGGGCATCATGGCACGTTTGTGCGTCGTCGCCCTGGATCCCGCATCCAGTGCGGGAAGTGATGCTGATGGGTTTCAGGCTGCAATTTACTTCAAGACGTTTAGCACGAGCTTGGAACCACCACGATCAGGTCAGGGCCCTCACCTGCAACAGCGGATGAACCTCTAGCGATGGGACCGCGTTTAAACATCCGGAATCCGAACTTCGGCCCGTGCTCCAACACGGGAAAAACCCGATTTCGAGGAAGCAGAACAGGGGGGATAACGCAATTTCGACAAAACAACCCCATGCAAAGGGGGAATCGTGTGGTGAGATCGCTCAATTCGACCGATCGACCGCCGCCGCTTCAGCCCGTCTCCGCAAAGTCCGCCAACCGGTCCAGAAACGCCGAGCAGGCCGCGAGCTGATCCACCGCAATGAACTCGTTCGCCTTGTGCGCCTGCGCGATATCGCCAGGGCCGCAGACAATACTCGGGCATCCCGCGTTCTCGAACAGGCCCGCCTCTGTCCCATAGCAGACGGCGAAAAGCTCGTTCTGGCCGGCGAGGTTCAGCGCAAGCGACAGCGCCTCGGAGCCTGCCGGCGCCTGGAAGGCCGGGACCGTATTGGTCTTTCGCGTGACGATGTCGGCAATCGGCGAGCCCTTGCGCATGTCAGGCAGAAGCTGCGTCTCGGCGAAGTCCGCCACCCGTTTCGGGATCTCCTCCGGGTCCGTTGTCGGCACGTTGCGAAAGTGCCATTCGAGCGTCGCATTCCGGGGAATGATATTGAGCACCGTCCCGCCGGTGATCTTGCCGACGTTCAGGGTCGTATAAGGAGGCAGAAAGCGCGGGCCGTCGGCGCGCTCTTCCAGCTCGGCCGCGATCCGGCCGATTTCGGTGACCAGTTTTCCGGCCGCGAGAATGGCGTCGACGCCGAGCTGCGGCATGCTCGAATGGGCCTCCAGGCCCGTAATCTCGGTGACGAAGGCGTGAATACCTTTGTGTGCATCGACGACGGTCATGGAGGTAGGCTCGCCGACGACGATCAGGCGCGGGCGCACCAGCCGGCGGCCGAACTCGGCGATCATGGGCCGTACCCCTGTGCAGCCGACTTCCTCGTCATAGGAAAAGAGCAGATGGATCGGAACGGCAAGCTTGCGGGCCTTGAAGGCGGGAACATGCGCCAGAACGCAGGCGATAAAACCTTTCATGTCGGATGTGCCGCGGCCATGCAGCAGGCCGTTTGCCGCCGTCATCTTGAAGGGATCGGTGTCCCAGGCCTGGCCTTCAACAGGGACCACATCCGTGTGGCCGGAAAGGCCGATGCCGCCTGTGCTGTCCGGACCGATCGTCGCGAACAGGTTGGCCTTTGTGCCTTCCTCGTTGGTGACGCGCTCGGACGCGATGCCATGGGCCTGCAGATAATCCTCCACGAAGGCGATGAGCTCGAGGTTGGATTTGGCGCTGACCGTGTCGAACGCAATGAGGCGGTCGAGCAGTTCCGTCGCGCTCAGAACAGGGCCGGAAGAGGACGCAGGCATGACAATTTTCCGTGTTTTGCTGTGAAAACGGGCGCGGCAGGGCCGCAGCCGCAAGGGCGCGACGGTCTCCATAGAGCAACCGGCGTTCAGCTTTTCAATTCAAAATTCGTGAATTTGTGTTGGAATTGGTACGATCAGGATGCATCCCGTGCACGGATTGGGACGGTTGCCGCGACGGAACCGGGCCCTTCGGCCGTATAAGTGACGTGCCTGGGTGAAAGCGGAAAATGACAGAACAGACTGAGCAGACAGACGCAAAAGCGACGAGTGGCCGCCGGCCCGGACGGGCCGTCCGTGCGCTGGTTCTGTTTGCCAAAATTCTGGCGCCGTTCGCCGTGCTTGGCGCGGGCGCGGTGTCCTATGACCGGCTGAAGGCATCGAAACCGCCCCCGCCGCAACGCGCGGAGCGGGTCAAGATCTGGCCGGTTCAGGCAAGCCCCGTCGCTTTTTCCGATTTCGAGCCCGATCTGAAACTCTTCGGTCAGACAGCGACAGGCCGCAAGATCGAGTTGCGCGCCCTGGTCGGCGGACAGGTCGTCGAAACGGGCGCGGGCCTGCGGGTCGGCGCCGAGGTCAAGAAGGGCGATCTGCTTCTGAAGATCGATCCGTTCGAATATGAAGGCGCGCTCGAAGAGGCGCGCGCGAAGCTGACCGAGGCACGTGCCCGGTACAAGGAAATCGAAGCGCAGATCGATTCCGAGCAGGACGGGCTCCGCCGCGCGAAAGAACAACTCGGGATTTCCAAGCGGGATCTCGATCGCGCCATTCCCCTGGCGAAGCGCGGCACGGTCTCCAAGAAGGTGACCGACGACCGGCGCATGATCGTCTCGGAACGCGAGCAGACCGTCGAGATGCGGGTCAACAATCTTGCCATTCAGCAGGCTAAGGCCGAGCAGCAGGTTGCGACAATCTCGCAGCTCGACTGGAAGCGCCGGCAGGCCGAGCGCGGCCTGGCCGACACCAAACTCGTCGCCCCCTTCGATGCCTATGTGAGCAACGTGCAGGCCGAGCAGGGACGGTTGATCGGCGTCAACGATCAGGTCGCGACCCTCTCCGACCGCAATTGGGTCGAAGCGCGCTTCACCTTGTCGGACCGCCAGTTCGGCCGCATCGTCGCCAAGCACGGCACGGTGGTCGGACGCACGGTGCAGATTCTCTGGCGCGTCGGCGATGCGCCCATCGCCTATGAAGGCAAGATCGAGCGCGTCGCTGCCGAGATCTCGTCCGAGACAGGCGGGATCGAAGTCTATGCCCGGCTTGTCGATCCTCTGTCGCCCGTTCCCATTCGGGCCGGTGCCTTTGTCGAGATCGTTCTGCCCGACCGGAAGTATGAGAAGGTCGCGCGCCTGCCGCAGACGTCCCTCTATGGCGACAACAAAGTCTTTGTGATTGAGGACGGGAAGCTCAAGGAGCGAACCGTTGAACTCGTCGGTGCAGCCGGTCAGGACGTCCTGGTGCGCGGCGCGATTGCCGCCGATGAGCGTGTGCTGACGACACGCCTGTCCATGGCGCGAGACGGGCTCGCTGTTCAGGAAAAATGAGTACATCGTCCGACATGCAGGGCAGGGGCGGTCTGATCCGCCTCTTCGTGACCCATCCGACCGCCTCCAATCTGCTGATGGCGGCGATGATCGCGATTGGCCTGTTCGGTATCAAGCAGCTCAACACGCAGTTCTTCCCGACCATCGAAGTGCCCATGATCACGGTCGCCGTGTCGTGGCCCGGTGCCAGCGCCGAGGATGTCGAGGAGAATATTCTCGATGCCATCGAGCCGTCGATCCGCTTCCTCGACGATGTCGACACGGTCACCGCCATCGCGCGCGAGGGCTCGGGCGTCATTACGATCGAATTCAATGCCGGCGCCGATCTTCAAAAGGCGCAGGCAGATATCGAGCAGGCCGTCGCGTCCGTGCAGACGCTGCCCGAGGGGTCCGAAGAGCCTGAGATCAAGCGCATCACCTTCTTCGAGCCGGTCGCGAAGATTGCCGTATCGGGTCCGTTCGACGAAGAAGTTCTGAAGACGCACGCCAAGCGGCTTAGGGACGGGCTTCTGGCGGCCGGTCTCGACAAGGTCGACTTTGTCGGCTTCCGGGACGAGGAAATCTGGATCCGCATTCGCGAGCATGAGCTTCGCCGGCTCGATCTGACCTTGCAGGATGTGGCAGGGCGCGTGCAGAGCGAGACCCGCGATCTGCCGTCCGGTATCCTCGAAGGTGATGTGGAGATGCAGTTGCGGGCGCTGTCGGACCGGCGCACGCCTGAGGCTCTGTCCGATATCGCCATCATGGCCGAGACCGACGGGGACAAGATCCGCCTGTCCGAGATCGCCGACGTCAAGACGGCCTTCGACCGGGATCAGCCCATCGCACGCCAGCGCGGCATTCAGGCGATCCGGCTACAGGTCTCGCGCGCACTGTCCGCTGACACGCTCAAGACAATGGAGTTGCTCGACAGGCATCTGACCGAGGCGAAGAAATCACTGCCCGATGGCTTGATCGTCGAGAAATACGATGTGACGGGCAAGTTCGTCGAACAGCGGCTCGGGATTCTCGTCAATAACGGCCTGCAGGGCCTGATCATCGTGCTCATCGTCCTGTTCATTTTTCTCGATGCACGGATCGCGTTCTGGGTCGCGGCCGGGATTCCGGTTGCGCTCATGGCGACGCTAGCGGTCATGTGGGCGAGCGGTCAGACCGTCAATATGATCTCCATGTTCGCGCTCATCATGATGCTCGGCATTATCGTCGACGATGCCATCGTGGTGGGCGAGCATACCGCCACGCGGCAGAGCGCGGGCGACTCGCGGCTTGTCGCTGCCGAGCGCGGGGCGAGTGCCATGTTCAAACCGGTCATGGCGGCGACTTTGACGACCCAGGCGGCCTTTCTGCCGATCTTTCTGATTTCCGGGAGGATCGGGGATGTCATGAGCGCCATACCGCTCGTGGTGTTCGCCGTCCTGATCGCCAGTCTGATCGAGTGTTTCCTGATCCTGCCCGGCCATCTGCGCCACGGGTTCGGCAAACGTCGCAAAGAGCCGAGCCGGTTCCGCCAGGGTTTTGACGGCATGCTCAACACGTTTCGCGATGGGCCTTATCGCCGGTTCGTCCGAACGGCTTACAACTGGCGCTACACGACGGTTGCTTTCACCTTCGCTTCGCTGATCTTTGCCTTCGGGTTAATCGCTGGCGGACGGGTCGGCTTCCAGTTCTTTCCATCGCCCGAGTCGGAGAATCTGACTGCGGCGGTCACATTTGGCGCCGGTACGCCGCGCGCTGAACAGATCAAGGCGCTCGACAAAATCGAAGCCGCGCTCGACAAGGCCGAGAAATCTCTTGCCGGCAACCAGGGACGATTGATCGAAACGAGTTTCACGACGCTCGGCGTCTCGAACCGGGCGCAGGGCGACAATCTCAGCCAGATCGAGGTGCAGCTCTCCCCGAGCGAGGTGCGGAGCATTCCGACCAAAGAGATCATGGCCGCATGGCGCAAGGCCCTGCCTGCAATTCCCGGTGTCGAGAAGGTCTCTATTACCGGACGGCGCGCGGGTCCGCCGGGACGCGATCTCGATGTTCAGTTGCAGGACGCGCCGGTTGCCGAACTCAAGGCAGCGGCCATCGAGCTCAGCCAGGCCATGACACGGTTCCCAGGCGTGAGTGCCGTCACGGACGACCTGCCCTTCGGGCGGCGCGAGCTTATTCTCGAAGTGACGCAGCGTGGGGCGGCGCTTGGATTCACATCGCAATCGGTCGGGCAGCAGATCCGCAATGCCTTCCAGGGCGCAATCGCGACGCGTTTCGCGCGCGGCGACGAGGAAATCACCGTGCGCGTCAAACGCGTTCAGGAAGTTCCAGGTCCGCACGCCCTGAAGCAGATCTACCTCAAGAGCCCGGGCGGTGTCCGCGTGCCTCTGACGGAAGTCGTGACGCTGAGCGAGAAGGCGGGCTTCTCGATCATTCAACGCAAGGATGGTCTGAGAACCGTATCCATTACCGGGAATATCGATGCGGAGGTCACCTCGCTCGATGACGTTCTGGCGGGGCTGAAGGCCAAGGTGCTGCCGGAACTCGCGAAGAAATACAATCTCACCTACGCATTCAAGGGTCGTGCGGAAGAGCGCGCCGAGTCCTTCGCCGATCTCAAGCTCGGCGGGCTTATGACGCTCACCCTCATCTATATCATTCTGGCCTGGGTCTTCGAGAGCTATGCCAGGCCGTTCGCCGTCATGGCGATCATTCCCTTCGGTATCGTCGGCGCGATCCTCGGCCATATGGTGATGGGCTTTAATCTCACGATCATCAGCATGATCGGCCTCCTGGGCTTGTCCGGCATTCTGGTCAACGACTCGATCATTCTGGTCAGTCAGGTCGGAGAACGGCTGAAAAAAGGGAACACGCTCGCAGAGGCGGCCGTCGGCGCATCGGAAGATCGCTTCCGCGCGGTGTTGCTGACATCGCTGACGACAATCGGCGGTCTACTTCCGCTTTTGTTCGAAACCAGCCGTCAGGCGCAGTTCCTGTTGCCGATGGCGATCACGCTGGTTTTCGGCCTCGCGGCCGCAACCGTGCTGGTGCTGGTCCTCGTGCCAAGCCTGATCGGCATCGGCGGCGACATCGGCCGCGCCTTCAGGGGCCTGCTGTTCCGGCTCGGAATTGGGTCGGGCAATGTCGCACCGAGTTAGGCGCGCCAGAAGGCCGGTGTGAGGAGAACGAGGACTGTAAAGATCTCGAGCCGCCCGACGAGCATGCCGAATGAGAGCGCCCACTTCGCGGCGCCGGGAAGGTCGGCATAATTGCCGACGGGTCCGACAACCGGTCCGAGGCCCGGACCGACATTGGCAACCGCAGAGGCGGCTGCTGAAAGCGCCGTCACCTGGTCGAGGCCGAGAAGCCCGAGGAAACCGGCAAGCGCCATGAAGAACATGAGGAACGCCAGAAAGAAGCCCATGACTGCACTGGTGACTTTGTCCGGAACGGGCGCCCCGTTATAGCGCTCGATGAAGACACCGTTCGGGTAGATCATCGCCTGCACGCGGCAGCGGATAAGCTCGAAGATGATCTGGAAACGAAAGATTTTTATGCCGCAGGATGTGGAGCCGGAGCAGCCGCCGACAAACATCATGATGAAGAACAGCATCATCGCCATAGAGCTCCAATTGTCATAGGCGGTGGTCGCATAACCGGTTCCGGTCATGATCGAGGTAACATTGAAGGCAATGGTGATGAGACGCGGCCCGAGTGGTTCCGGCTGTGCGGTCTGATAGGCGAAGAAAGCGGCAACGCAGAAGATCAGGAGCGAACCGAAGAACCAGCGAACCTGACTATCGGCGAAGAGGGGGCTGTGGACGCCCTTGAATGCGCGGAAATAGAGCACAAACGGCAGACTCCCGGCGATCATGAAGATCGTAGCGAGGACCTCGATCGTCGGACTGGCAAAAAAAGCGATCGAGGCGTCATGGTTCGAGAAGCCACCTGTCGCGATGGTCGTCATGGAGTGGACAACCGCATCGAAGGTCGACATGCCGGCGATCGAATAGGAGGCGGCGCAGATGACTGTGAAGGCGAGATAGACGAGGGTGAGTGAGCCGGCCAGTTCCGTCGCCCGCGGCCGCAATCGGCCTTCGGCCTCGAAGCCTTCGACGCGGAAGAGCTGCATGCCGCCGACCTGCAGCAACGGCAGGATCGAGATCGCCATGACGATGATGCCGAGGCCGCCAAGCCATTGCAGGAGGCCGCGCCAGAGGAGAACGCCAGGTGGCGCCTCGCGGAGATTGCCGATGACTGTGGCGCCAGTGGTAGTAATTCCGGACATCGCCTCGAAGAAGGCGTCCGTGTAGCTGAGCTGCAGAGCCGACCAGACGAAGGGCAGAGCGCCGAAGGCGGTCAGAGCAAGCCATGACAGGTTCGTCAGCAGAAAGGCCTGCTTCACGCTGAACTGGTCCGTGCTTCCGCGGTTGGCAAAGGCGAGGCTCGTTCCGAAGAACAAAGTCACCATGGCGGACACTGTGAAGATCAGCCAGTCTTCGTTTCCGACCGCAAGATCGTAGAGCGCCGGAATCAGCATCGTGCAGCCGAGTGTGGAGACGAACACGCCGACGACCAAAAGCACCGGCCGCAGGTCCATCATCGCTTCGGATATCTTTCGGGCTGTCTCAACGCAGAGCGCCTTGGCTATAGAGCGGAATCAGTTCAGGACTTGTGCCACATGAGGGCAATCAAGGGAAAAGGCAGGGATCTCAACGTCGAAGGGTTCGCCGTTCGGGCCCTCCATTCCATAGGATCCCATCATGATACCGGACGACGTATTCAGCGGCGTGCCGCTGGTATAGCTGAACGTGTCGCCGGGCTCGATCACGGGCTCCTGCCCGACAACCCCGGCGCCCTGGACTTCCTGTGTCTGGCCCAGAGAATCGGTAATCCGCCAATGACGCGAGCGCAACTGGACGCTTTCTTCGCCCAGATTCGCGATTTCGACGGTGTAGGCCCAGAAATATTGAGAGTCCTCGGGCGCGGAGCGCTCGTCGATGAACGTCGTTTCGACCGATACGCGAATTTCATGCGTTGTTGCGTGATACATGGCCTGACCTCTCAATTTGTCTCGCCGTTCCGCCGCTTGACGTCGGGCGGTCAGATATTAGAGCTGGTGAGAGCCTGGTCAATATCCGCGAGAAGATCGGCAACATCCTCGAGACCGACGGATAGGCGCATTGTTGTCTCCCCGATGCCGAGTTCGGCCCGGGCGTCGGGCTCCAGACGCTGGTGCGTGGTCGTCGCCGGATGGGTGATCAGACTCTTTGCGTCCCCAAGATTGTTGGAGATTTTCACCACTTCCAGGGCGTTCAGGAATGTAAAAGCCTGGGTCTTGTCGCCCTTGAGGTTGAAGGAGACCAGCGGCCCGCCACCCCTCATTTGTGCTTTTGCAACAGCATGTTGAGGATGCGAGGGATGCCCCGGATACCGCACGCGTGCGACCTCTGGCCGCGCTATCAGGAACTCCGCGACCGTCTCGGCGGACGTTGCATGCCGTTCGACGCGAATTGCAAGGGTTTCAAGACCTTTCAGCAAGACCCAGGCATTGAACGGGCTCATGGATGGCCCCGTATGCTTGAGATAGTCGTGCAGTTTTTCCTCGACGAATTCCTGTGGACCAAGCACCACACCCCCGAGGCACCGCCCTTGACCGTCAATATGTTTCGTTGCCGAATAGCAGACGATATCCGCGCCATGCTGCATCGGGCTCTGGAGCAAGGGTGTCGCAAAGACATTGTCGACGACCACAACCGCACCAGCATTATGGGCGATATCGGAAACGCCTTTGATATCAACCAGCTCAAGTGTCGGATTGGTCGGTGTCTCGAAGAAGAAGACCTTGGTGTTCGGCCGGACAGCGGCCTGCCAGGCGTCCAGGTCGCGCCCGTCGACCAGCGTGGAGTCGACGCCGAAACGCGGGAGCAGATCTTCGACGATATAGCGGCAGCTGCCGAACAGGGCGCGCCCTGCAACAACGTGATCACCGGCATTCAACTGCGAGAGCATGGCGGCGGAGACCGCGGCCATTCCGGTGGACGTGGCGCGCGCGGCTTCCGCGCCCTCAAGGCTGCGGATGCGCTCCTCGAACATGGAGACGGTCGGGTTGGCGTAGCGGCTGTAGACATAGCCCTCCGCATCGCCCTTGAACCGTGCCTCGGCCTCCTCTGCCGTCTCGTAGACAAAGCCGGAATTGAGATAGAGCGCTTCGGATGTTTCACCGAACGGGCTTCTGAGGGTGCCGCCGTGGACCAATCGCGTGGCGGGTTGCCACTCGGTTTCCAGGGCGTCGTGATCTGCTAATGCGACCATGAGATTTATGTCCTCGAATTCGCATAAAAAAAAACCCAGCCGGGCCGATGCGCCCCTCCGGGTTTTCGCGAATCGGCCTTTTAGCGAGTTGTTTAACGTGGCTGCAAGCCGGCCGGCCAAATCACCACGAATGCGCAAGTGATAGTCTCGATCGGTGGTTGGCGTCAAGATGAATGTCGGTGGAAGTGACTGTGTGGAAACAGGCGAACCGTTTGATAACGTGATAGGAAAACGCGATCCGTGGCGTGGCTAATATGGTCGAAAGCTGTCGATAGATTGTGGATATCCTGTCGAATTTCGCCGAGTAACAGACTGAAATCATTGTCTCTTTGTGAGTGCCGTGCACAATGCCCGATCGCAGCGATAACAGCAGAAACGAGTCCGGTCCCATGACGCCTCCCGCGCGCGCGCAACTTCTCGATCCGTTCGGTGTGACGCCTTCACCTCCTGGTGATGCCGTGTCGCTTGGCCAGAATTCGGGTGTGCTCCCGAGTCAGTGGATCCGGGTGCTGGCCGAGCGCAAGCAGGTCTATTCCGACATGGCGCCATTTACGTCGGACCAGATCCAGCCCGCCAGTCTAGACCTTCGCCTTGGCAGCAAGGCCATCCGTGTGCGCGCAAGCTTTCTGCCGGGCAAGGGACACACGGTGCGCGACAAGCTGGACGTGCTCGAGCAGCATGTCATCTCGCTGGACGATGGCGCCGTGCTGGAGCGCAATTGCGTCTATCTGGTCGAACTGCAGGAAGCGCTCAATTTGCCCGAGTCGATCGCGGGCGTTGCGAACCCAAAAAGCTCGACGGGACGGCTCGACGTGTTTACCCGCGTCATTACCGACAATGCGGAGATCTTCGACAGCGTGCCGGCCGGTTACAAGGGCCCGCTCTATGTGGAGATCTCGCCGAGAACCTTTTCGATCCGTGTGCGCAAAGGCTCGCGCCTCAATCAGCTGCGGTTCCGGCGTCGGAACTCGATGCAGGACGTGAACAAGAATTTTCGTCTGACCGACCGCCAGTTGCGGGATCTGCATGCCGATCAGCAGTTGGTCGCGAACAGCGAGGCGAGTATCCGCGACGGTCTGCAGATCCGCGTCGGTCTGGATAGCGATGCCTTCGGATTTGTCGGATACCGGGCGCGGCATCACACCGACATCATCGACGTCGACAATGTGGATGGCTACGACCCGGCGCGTTTCTGGGAGCGGGTGGCCGCAGACCCGGACGGCCGGCTCGTCCTGGACCCGAACGAATTCTACATCCTGGCCTCAAAGGAAGCGGTCCATGTCCCGCCGGATTTTTCCGCCGAGATGGTCCCGATCGACACCATGATGGGCGAGTTTCGGGTTCACTATGCGGGCTTTTTCGATCCGGGTTTCGGTCACCACGAAACGGGTGGTGCCGGGAGCCGGGCCGTCCTCGAGGTTCGCAGCTACGAGGTTCCCTTCATCCTGGAAGACGGTCAGATCATCGGCAGGCTTGCCTATGAGCGTCTGACGGATCGCCCCGAAACCCTTTATGGCGCCGGCATCGGTTCGCACTATCAGGCGCAAGGGCTCAAGCTCTCGAAGCACTTCCGCCGGGATGTGTGACGACTAGATTAAGCGGTTGATATTAAGCGCTTATCGGGCGTAGCGAACGTGTGTCGATCGGCATCGCTTGATCGCGTGGTGCGTTGAATCCGATCTTGACGCCTTTCACGAAGTCGCTGGCGCGCGTTCCGCATGTGCCAACCAGCGACTTGCGAATGTTGACCGAGACCCGTGCCAGTTCCGATTTCCGTTTCTTCGGCTCCTTGGAAAAGCCGTGTGGATTGAGAACCGTGTGCAGGCGACCCGAACTCTGCTGCCAGAACAGTCCTGCGACGCGCTCGCCAACATTGCCGCGAACCGTGCTCGCGAACCGCAATATCTTGTGCGCCCGCTCGAAAGCGCCTGTGGCGTCATAAAGGATGTGGTCATGTGTAAACGGCGCCAGATATTCTTCCAGCGTGCGCGACGATTGCACGCCGAAGCCCTGATAGCGTTTGACACGTGTATCGGAGAAAACGCCTTCCTGGCGAAGCTTGCGCTTCAGTTGATGCGCCTGCCAGCGCGTCATTGCCTCACGTGTCGCATGGACCGTGACTCGGGAAGACCCATATTTCTGATCGACGCCGACCAAGAAAGCCGGAACATCGTTTGCCCATTGGGCAGTTGGCGCATGTGCGCCGTTACGCGATACAACCATCGAAGCAGCCCGCCATCTTTACGCAATACTAGATCGGCCTTCGCACAACCGCTCAGCCGAGCCCCCAACTCGATGGCCGTAGCGTGCCTTCAAGCCTTGCGTCCGGCAACAATTCTGTGCCTTTTCAGAGACAGAAATTCGCCATATGTGGCGTAATCGACACAATCTTGCCCGATCGCGGACGGATCTGTGCGAATGATGCACGAGAGATTCAGCACATGATCCGGCGGGAAACTGCCATTTTGAGGGAGAGAATGGATGACTACCCGAAATGTGGCTCTTTTGACCCATGTCAGCCGTTTCGTTGGACCATCTGCGGTTCGAAGGATGGTCCAGGAAGACATGATTGTCGTCTGCCATGATGCCTCGTTTGGCGATCAAGCGGCCCGTGAAGCCTTTGCAAACGAAGTCGGTCAAGCCGAGGTCCTGGAGGCGACCGATCCGTCGGATATCTTGGTTGAGGTTATGGACAGGTTTGGGCGCGTCGATGCCCTGATTTCTAACGACCCTTATCCCGCCGTTCGCAGGCCGGTCGATGAGGCTGATGCCGAAGAGTTGCGCCGAACATTGGAAGCTCTCGTCGTTTGGCCCTTTGCTCTGATCAGTGAAGCGGCAGGCGCCATGAAGAAGCAGAATGGCGGCCGCATCGTTATCGTCTCGTCTGCAGCACCGCTCACCGGCATTCCGAACTACGCGATGTATGCGACAGCGCGTGGCGGTGCGAATGCCATGGTGCTCACATTGTCAAAGGAATTGGCGCGCTGGGGCATATCGGTGAACGGCATTGCCCCGAACTACATCAAGACACCGGAGTACTTTCCGCCCGAACTGCTGGCTAACGAAGCGGCACTGGAAAAAATGCTGAAGAACATTCCGCTCGGTCGGCTCGGAGAGCCGGAAGAGGTTGCGGAACTCGTTGCGCTATTTGCCAGCGGTCGCTGCGGCTTCGTTACCGGTCACATCGTGCCGATTGCAGGCGGTTGGGCTTAGGCCGAAAAGTCGCTACCCAGCACAGTTCCCGCCACCGAGGACGCAGAATTTCGCGCAGTGCGGATGGCAAAGTTTCACGGCGCCCGATGCAAACATGCCGCCATTGGCATTCGCCGCATCCTGCAAAGTGGTGCCCATTTCGAAGGTCGTGTCATAGGGCAGCAACGTACATGGCAGGACGGTCGGCTTGTCGGCGCCCTTGCGCTTCACCACCATACGGCTCGAAGCGCACATGATTTCGCGCGGATGCAGTCCGAGGATGCTCCAGCAGCGAGTCGTGATTTCGGGAACATCGACGGTGACATCCATTTCCGGCAACAGCACGAGTTCACTTGGGTCGCCGGCATCGACTGGCCAGCCATTGTCGCGAATAAGGGCTGCATAACCGGCACGTGATTCGGCTTCGTTTTCGTTCCAGCAGGTGCGCCCGGCAATGGCAATTCGGAAGCCTTGGCTTGCAAGCCAGTTCAACCCGTCGATTGCTTTCTGCCACGTGCCAGGGCCGCGCTCGATTTCGTGCAGGCGCTGTGTGTAGTGGTCCAGGCTGACACGCAGTGTGAGTTGATCGCCATGCTCCTGCAATATCCTCACGAGGCCATCTTTTACGGATGGGCGCTGCATCGGCTGCATGGCGTTCGTCAGAACAAGCACTTCGTGACCGCGCGACAGGGCGTCAGCGGTCATGTCCAGCATATCCGGATTCATGAAAGGCTCGCCGCCGGTAAATCCAATCTCGCGGGTGGCCAGGCCCATGACGCGAATCTCATCTAGATAGGCCGCGACCTCGTCTGCGCTGATATAGACGAGCTGATCGTTCTTCGGGCTGGATTCGATGTAGCAGTTCACACACTCGATATTACAGAGCGTACCTGTATTCACCCAGAGCGTCTCCAGGCGTACCAGGGGAACGGATGCCCGAGGCTCGCCATTGGCGGTCCAATCAGGATCCTGGAACTTTTTTCGCGCAAGTCCCGTCTCGGACCCGTTCCGCGCAATAGAGATGTCACTCATCGTTATTCTGGTATCCTGATCTCTCGATTTCGCGCGGGACGCTATCATATCCGCCGCACACTGAATGGTCACAATGACTTTATCATTTATTGAGGCCTTGGGGGCTTGGAATTACTGCCCTCGGTGACAATGAAACAGCGGTTTTTTGCCCATGTCCGACACCGTGCTATGACATTCATACCAAGCTTTCTGCGGGTGTAGCTCAGTGGTAGAGCATCGGCTTCCCAAGCCGTGTGCGAGGGTTCGATTCCCTTCACCCGCTCGATATAAACAACTGAAATCAAAGAACTTTCCTGCTTTCTGCGGCGCTTTTTCTCTTTGAGCTTACAAAGAGTGCGCCTTGGCCATGCTATCTTGCGAGCCGTTACTCTTCCACGCTAGCGCTCAATCCGCTTCATGCAGAGCGCGTGTCTGTATCAATACGTTCGAGATGAACGTTTGGATGCGCGGGTCCGGCCTATGGGTTTGCGACAATTGCGTCCGATCCTTCAGGCTGACGAGAGGAGCTTGAGCGCAACCTCGTAGAGCATTCCTGCCGAAACGAGTCCGAAGATGGCAATGAACGCGTATCTTAGATAGAGCGTCGGTAGTCGGCTTCCAACCCATGTGCCGAATATGCCTCCCATCATGACGGCAGGCACAGTGAAAATCACAAGATTTGCCACAGGGACAATTGCTTCCGGTCCGATATAGAGAAACCGGATGAGATGACCGACAGCGGCAACAAGTGCTGTAACCACGACGATAAAGACACCTGTTGCCGTCGCAACCTTGGGTGGAATCTTGCTCTTCTGGACGAGAAAGTAGGCATTGAAAGGTCCCTGACCGACGGACACCAGGCCGATAAAGAGGGCGCCAATTGCCGTAATGAAGCGACCCTGCCGGATGTCAGGTGACTTGTAGCGGATTTCGTGACCCCATCGATCTATGATGCTGGCGTCTTTCTCAGCTTCGGGAAAATCGATATCGCTTTCCGGGCCGCGGAGCGAGCGCACGACTTCAACTGCCAATGCAAGCAGCAAAAGGCCCAGTATCCCTTTGAGCAACAGGGCTGGCGAGATGAAGGACAAGACAGTTCCGATGATTGCCATCGGAATTGTGGCAATCAAGATCGCTCCGCCCAGTTTGAAATCGATCTGTTTGCGGTAGGTGTATGAGACCAGTCCGCTGGTGAAGCCGAAGACTTCCGTAATGAGGCCCGTGCCGATGGCTACGTCAGCCGGCAGGCCAAGGAACAATATGAAGATGGGCGCGAAGAATGCGGCGCCCTCTATGCCCGATGCCATGGCCGTCGTCGCAATGCAAAAGGCGATAAAGAACATGAACCAGTAGTCCCACGTCAGCGACGCGATGATTTCGGCAAAGGTCATGTCCGGCTCCCGTCAGTCACATTGATAGGCAATCATCGTCGACCGGCGAAGATAACAGGCATGAGAGCAAGTCAGTCTGCTGAACCTGAATGCAGAGCAATCTCGGCTCGGTGAGTTCTGATTTGTCACTCTGCAATGCCTGAGCACGGTCGATGGCGTCAGACCTTGTTGAGGAATTCGGCAATGGCAGTTTGGAAGACTTCGGGGCGTTCAAGAGGAAGCTGATGAGATGCCTGCTCGATGATGACAAGTTCCGATCCGGCGATGCCGGCGTGGATTGCGCGTGATGCTTCAACGGGCGTGCTAGGGTCTTCTTCGCCGACAACGACCAGTGTCGGACAGGTAATGTCTGCGAGCCGGTCGCTGATGTCGAAGTCGCGAATGGCCATGCCCCAACCCATAAAACCGTCAGCCGGTGTGGCTCGGATCATCGCTTCCGTTTCGGCCAAAACCGGATTGCCGGTGGCCAGGAACGGCGCCGTATACCAGCGCTCCATCGTCATTGCGACCTGAGACTCCATTCCGTCAGTGCGCACCGCTTCGATTCGCTCGTCCCAGGCGCCGCGGGCGGCCTCTGGCACAGCGCTCGTCGTGGAGACAAGGATCAGGCTACGAAGGCGATCCGGGGCCATGAAACCCACGCATTGTCCTACCATCCCGCCCATCGAGCTCCCCATATAATGGGCCTCGGCAATTCCGAGCGCATCTAAGAGCGATGTAATATCTCGCGCGAGCGTCGCGAAATCATAGGGTGGGTTGGTGACCTCGGAATCGCCGTGGCCCCGAGCATCCATGGCGACTACGCGATACTGCTCCGACAATTTGACGACTGTGTCGGCCCACATCTTTTTGCTCGTGGCCAGCGTGTGGTGCAGCAGAATGGCTGGTGCCCCTTCGGGCCCGGAAGTGTCGTAAGCAATCTCAATACCGTTTGCGTGCGCACGCATTGTCGTCTCCCTCGATTAGGCTATGGGCCTGTAGTTGGCATCCCTCGAGAAAGAGTTTAGCGCTAAATGGTTTGTAACGGCGCGCTAAGGTGTTTTTCCCGAACGCGATACAGCCTTGGTAAGGAGAAGGACGTCATCAAGTTCGACTCGCGAGAGCGCTCGACGCCTTAGTTCCGTCAAGGGAGACGGAAAATCGCGAAGGCGTGCAGCGGCGCTCCTGCGGACTTCCGGCTGGCGTTCGGGACCGACATAATCCTGTGTCACGATAAACCGGCGAGGCTGTGCCAGCATTGTATTGAGACGAAGGAAAAGATCTTTTGGCGCCACCGGTTTGGCGAGAATGCTGTCGACGCCCGCATCGCGGACCTTGAGAACCCGCTGATGCTCGGGCAGGCCGGTGATCAAGAGGATCGGAACTTCGCGATTGCGGCATGCCGGGTCTCGTCGAATGCGCCAGGCAAAGTCGGCGCCATCCATCTCGCCGAGAAAGAAATCCAGGATCACTGCGTCGAACGGCTCCCGGTAAATCAACGAGAATGCTTCGGGTACATCGGTGGCTTCGAAGATATTGCTGGTGCCAAAACCACGCAGCATCTCACGCAGTAGGCGGCGCATAAGATGATGGTTCTCGACAAGGAGAATCCGAAGACTGGAAAACTCGACCTCTGTGCGATCCATACTCGTGGCCATCTACGCGTGACTGATCCGACTGGCGCACGCTTAAGATGGCTCAAGTGTATTGAGGAAAGATTGCCTGGCGCGTCGGCACAGGCTCACGATCGGGGATCGAACGGGTTCGGCGGCGTATCCGCCGCATGGTCAGCCTTTTCACGAAGCTGCGGATCTGAAATGAGCTGAAATAGTGCCCGATAAGTGGCCAGGGAACACAATATCCAGTAGAGCGGGAGAGAAAATAGCCGCGATGCTCGACCATCCAGGCAAAGAAAGCCGAGTGTCATTGACGCAAGATAAGCGATCCCCAAAACAAATCCGGCAAAAAGCCAGAAGGACGCACCAAGAAGTGGGGCTGGGAACACAGCAAACATATTTCCTGCGACTTCCGCCCCCGCGAGCACCAGCAATGCCGGTAATGCCAGGCCCGCCAGAATTTGCCCTCCGAACAAGAGTTGGAAGCCAAAAAATCCTCTGTCGCCGAGTTCGTTGCGCAGCGTTTTCGGTCGCCGCATGTGAACCAGCCAGGTCTGCATCCAGCCCTTGATTCGGCGGGTGCGCTGCAGCAGCCAGGCTCTGAGACTGTCCGGAGCCTGGCGACCTGTAACCGAATCGAGCAGGCTACAGAAGTAGCCTCGCCGTGCGAGGCGAATGCCGAGATCCGCACCCTCGGTCACGCTGAATGCATCCCAGCCGCCAAGCCATCTCAGCATCGATACCCGAAAATGGCATGAGGACTCGCCCAAAGGAATCGGCACGTCATTCTGTCTGAAGGCAGGCAGCAATCCGGAATAGTAGGCAGAGACTTCGCTGGCCGACTGGCGCGTCAGCCAGTTGCGCTCGCCATTATAGGCCGTCAGACCGGCCTGAACGCATGCGAGATTTGCTGGTCCGTTCTGGAAGGCGAGCAGAGCGAGCCGGAGCTGACCGGGATCGGGCCTGTCATCGGCGTCATAGACAACGACATAGTCGCCGAGTGCGAAGTTCAAGGCATAGTTCAGTGCTTTGGACTTGGAGCGCGGCGCAGCGTCAGGCACCGTGATCAAATCGACATTCCCCGGAAGATCGAGGGCTTTGACCGCTGCGATGGTCTCATGGTCGTTACCTTCGAATATGAGCTTGATGTCGAGTTTCGCCGGTGGATAGTCGATGCGCTTAAGCGCTATCGCCAGATCCTTGACCAACTGGTCTTCGCGCAGAATCGGCACAAGCACGGTGTAGACGGGCAGGATGCTGTCATGCAGCCGGTAGGTCGGCCTGATTCCGCGGCGGGTCTTCCCTTCCAGGATTGCGCCAATGGCCGGGATGGGCATGGCCGCAAAGGCAAGCAATAAGAGAGCCAGGCCGTGCGCCGTAAGGCTGGCCGTGACAAACGGTGCGACGATCATGCAGCCTGCAAGGATAAGGGCCGTGATCAAAACGACTTTGCCGTGCCAGCCATTGGCCAGTGTTGTTGCCGACTCACCTTGAAACCGACGACCGAGTCCGTTAGCAGCCTGGTCAATCAGTTGATGCGAGAAATAACCGCGGACGGTGCGGAGCAGATCGACCCGTGTCGTAAAGGCCATTCGCTGGCGCGCCTCGCCGATTTCGATCATGCGCCGGCGCAGGGTTCCGGCAGGCAAGGAAGGCTGTGCAATGGCTGTTCTGTAGTAGCCATAGTGAGAATGGCGCAGGAGATCGCCAGAGAGATTGGCTTGCGCCCCTGCGGACTCGTCGATCGGAGAAAGCATGACGGTTTGGTCGGGCTCGACGAACTCGACGCCGCATACTTCTGCCAGAGCGCGGGAATAATCCCAAGGACTGACCCAGCCATTTGCGATCAGGACATCGGCGACATCGACATCCCAATCACCCGCAAGTTCACGGGCAGCTTCCAGCGTGGCGCGGTCGATAACGCGGCCAACCAAAAAGTCATAGTCGTCCCCCGACGTGTCGTCATGCCACGCCCCGTCCTTCGGATCGTTATCATTCGCTGACATGGGCAACGCCGCTGGCCGGACCGAACGCGCCATCTGACTCTTCCACACATGGCCATCACTCGGCATAAGAAAAGCACCCGAGGAGAGGGCTCAAAACTACTAGGTGGCGATTTTTGTAAGGCTTGTCAGCATATTGCAACGAAAAAGATGTTGCTACCGGTTCGCTTTTGGATGGAAATCTGTGTGCGAATCAGTGGTCATAAGCTTCAGCCACAAGCTATATAGGATCGCATGAGACAAAGACCGATCAATCGACTCACCTCGATTTGCGCGAGGATCACGGCGCAATTGATTGTATTGCGTCCGCTTATGGGTTGTGTCGCAGTTCTCGTTTTGGCGCTCTCTATTGCTTTGCCGGCGGCGCATGCGCAGGACGGCGAACAAGCCGTTGAACGGGAAACAACAGGCGACACGGAGTTGCCCAGACCCGACTTCGGCGACCGACAGGCAATTCGATTTCTCACAGACAGCGATTATCCGCCGTTCAACTATTTGGACGAAGAAGGCGCGCTGAGCGGCTTCAATGTCGACCTGGCGCGCGCCTTGTGCGACGAGTTGGCAGTCGAGTGCGACATCCGCACAGGTGAATGGGTGGAGCTCATTCCCACTGTGGAACGCAAGGAGGCCGATGCCATCATCGCGTCGATCCGGCCGTCGGGCAACACGCTCGAACGTCTGGACTTCACGAGTGCCTACTATCGCACGCCGGCCCGCTTCATCGCCCGCAAGGAAAAAGAACTTGCAAACGTAACGCCCGAGTCCCTGAAAGGATTCAAGGTCGCTGTCATAAAAGGCACAGGCCATGAAGCGTTCCTGCGCGATTTCTTTCCAGGCAGCACCCTTGTAGGATTCGAAAACGACAGGAGGGCACGGGTCGCATTGAAGAACCGAGAGGTCGACCTGTTGTTCGGCGATGGCATCACGCTGATGTTCTGGCTCAATGGCACGACATCTGAGTCGTGTTGTGAGTTTCGCGGCGGCGCCTATCTCGAGAGTCGCTACTTTGGCGAAGGCGTTGGCATTGGTGTGCGTAAGAACGATCGGAAGCTCAAGGCAATTCTGAACTACGGCTTGGCGCGCGTCCGAGCAACGGGTCGATTGGAAGAACTCTATCTCCGCTATTTCCCGTTGAGCGTCTTCTGAGAGCCGGCTTGAGCCGGATTACGAGACCGCATGAACGGTAGCCGCAAGCTCCAGATCAGGCCGGTCGGTGCATCGCTCTGATAATCGGCAAGCCCTATCGTCATAGCGCGATGGCCGGCCTTCGGCTGCGGCGTGTAAGTTCGAAACATGCGATCCCAGATGGACAAGTTGAAACCATAATTGCTGTCGTGCTCCTGCCGGATCACCGAATGATGGACACGGTGCATATCCGGTGTGACAAGCAAAAGGCGCAGCAGGCGATCGAGCGGTCTGGGAAGATTGACATTTGCATGATTGAACATTGCTGTTCCGTTCAACAGGACTTCGAAAAGCACGACGGCACCCGCGGCCGGGCCGATCGCTATCACGACCACGATCTTCCAGAGCATTGAAAGCCCGATTTCCACCGGGTGAAAACGCACGGCGGTCGTGACGTCGAAATCCACATCTGCATGATGCATCTGGTGAAGGCGCCAAAGAATTGGAACCTTATGGCTGGCGACATGTTGCCCATAGATGGCCAGATCCAGAAGGGCGATGCAGACGATCCATTCCAGCCAGATCGGCAAATCGACTTGATGGAACAGGCCAATGCGATTCGCGCTTGCCCATTCGGCTGCAGCGACGGCCGCAAGAGGAATGACAAAAACAGCCATCAATCGGACGAGGAGCGTGTCGATGCCGGCGATCGCTATGTTGGTAAACCAGCGCTGACGTTTGCTATGCTGGAGCGTCCGCTTGGGGATCGCAAATTCTAAGAGAGCCATGACAGCAAAAATGATCGCAAAAGCAGCAAGACGCAGCGCTGCTTCGCTCGGCTCGGTGAAAGTACTCATCGCTCTCCATAACCTCTATCGTCGTCACGTGCCGTCTATAGCAGAGTTGGCGAACATCCGTGTGGAAGTTGAAGGCGGATGAGTACGATCCTCAGAGACGGACCCGAGAACGCGCAAGTAACCCTGATCCTTGCACATGGTGCGGGCGCTCCAATGGACAGCCCATTCATGGATGCGTTCGCAACTTTGTTGGGAGAGCGTGGTCTTGCTGTCGCGCGATTTGAGTTCGCCTATATGGCAGGGCGCAGAACCGGCTCCTCGAAAAGACCGCCTCCTCGGGCTGAAAAGCTAGTGGAAGAATTCGATGCTGCGCTTGATGCCATCGGCTCGCGCGGGCCGACAATCATAGGTGGCAAGTCGCTAGGAGGGCGTGTCGCGAGCCTCGCAGCTTCATGGGCTGAATCCGAAACACGGTGTTGCGGAGTCCTATGTCTCAGCTTTCCTTTTCACCCACCCAAGCGGCCCGAAAAACTGCGGACAAATGCGTTGGCCGATGTGACCGTACCAATTCTCATTTGTCAGGGAACACGAGATCCGTTCGGCAATGTGGATGAGGTCATGACGTATGACTTGCCGAGTCAGACGCGGTTTTTCTGGGCCCCTGATGGTGACCACGATCTTGTGCCCCGCAAAGCAACGGGCTTGTCAGCTCATGACAACTGGATCGCGGCCGCAGATGCGATATCGAAGTGGAGCGAGACGCTCAGCCTATGATCTGAAAGCCAAATGGTCTTCCGTCACCTGAAGACATGTGACGGAAGGAAATTTTCTGGCTATGCCGCTGCGTCGGGATGCCCGCGATAATGCTCCGGGCTTGCAGCACCATTGACACTGCGATCATAGTTATCAGGCTCGTGATGCTGTTCGACAGCACCAGCACCATGATGTTGTTGCTGCTGAGGCGGACTTGGGAGGTATTCCGCCCGTCGTGCCGGCTGCGCAGCTTCCGCCTGCGGTCGATTGCGTTGGGCTCGGCCTTCGAACCGGGCGCCTTGCTCAATCGATAGCGATGTATGGCTGATGTCACCTTCGACATCTGCAGAAGCTGTCAGTGTGACATGCTCCCCCTTGATCGGACCGCGAACGCGGCCGCAGACAACGACATCGGCGGCGATCACTGTGCCGACAACCAATCCTCTGGTGCCGATTTCAAGCGCTGCACAATGCAGATCACCGTGCACTTCGCCTTCCAGCTGTATTTCGCCTTTCGCCACGACATTGCCTTTGAGAGCAACGTCTTCGGCAATGACTGAAGGGCTGAGCCGCCGCAGAGCCGTGCGCAACGACGATTGCTGCGCCTCGTCTGCCGGCAGTGCCTGCCCAATCTCTAAATCCAGGACTTCTAACGACGTGTCGGAATCATAATCGACCGAGTGCGTCTTGTCCTTAAGCGCGAACATTGACATGAATCCCTCTCATGGGATGCCCGCCGGCCTCCCAGTTAGGCTCTACAGATCAACTCAACGCTACAAGAAGTCTAACGCAACAGTACCTCACTGACTCATAAACGACACACAATCAGTGACTAGAGAAGACGGGATAACCGCCGGTTGAGTCAAGTGCTGTGGAAAAGTCCAGGGCTACCGCGGGTTCCGAAGAGGGAGCCGCAGCAATGCTGGGGCAAGACCGTGCGAATCAACGCGAATCAGCCATTTTTTAGACTCTTTTCGGACGCGCAATTCGCCGCTCGTCAGGGTAAGTGCTAACGCTGGGAACCTTGCCTGCTTCGAGGTCGGCCTGCAGGCGTTGCCAATAAGCAACAGTCAGTAGGTCCCCATGGACACGCCTGAACAGTCTTCGCAGCGAACGGTCCTCAATACGCAGGCCTGATTCGAGTTCCTCGGGCAAAAAAACGAATCCCTCTTCGAAGACCCAGTCGGGAACATCCTCCTCACCGTCGAAACGATCGGCATTGGAGCGAATCTTGATATCGGTGAGCCGTTCGAGCGCGTCGTAATCGAAGAGGTAGACTTTGCGATAGGTGCTCACCCCGTAGTTGCGCCCGTCCAGATCCTTATTGAAGACGTTCGCGGCAGCATTGTTCTTGATGCAATAGCCGAGATTGACGACGGCGGTCCGAGCTTCGTCGCGGTCAGCTTCTTCGAGAAACACGGGCAGGGGAACCATCTTGCGCTGCACGATCAGATGCTTGAACACCACATTGGAGCCGACCAGCGACACGGTATTGCCGGCCATGGTGACGATTTCATCCAGAAGAGCGGAGTCGAACCAGGAACGGTCCAGTTCCACATTGGTATAAATGATGTTGTCGAGCATGCTGCCCGTGCGGTTGATCTCGTGCACGGCGCGGTACTTCTTGAGAACAGTATCAAGCCCCTCGTAAGCGCCCCACTTGTATTGGTCTGTCGGGTGGTCGCGAATGACCTTGAGAACATAGGCGGCTGACGGTGCGGAAAATCCGATGGCAACAGTCCCCGGAAAACCGATTGCTGTGCCCAGGCGTTCGCCGGCATTTGCGAGATCGGCTTCCAACTCGCGGATTACAGCAACCTTGCCTACATGATTGAAACCGATCGTGGAATAATGGAGACCCAAAGGGCGCCGCGGCATGATCGTGTGTAGAAACGCAGCGAGCTCATGATAGTGCGGGCAGGTTGCGTGAAAGTTTGCCAGGGTCGAGGAAAAGATATTGTGGACATCGGCCTGGGTTGTGAGGACAGCATCCACGACGATCCCATCCTCTTCGTTCAGAAGCGCCACCGCCAGTGGTACCAGTTCGCCATCCTGACGTCTGATCCGTCCGATGAGATAGGCACCGCGGTTGCGATAGAATCCCGCCTCGATCATCTCGATGCCGGAAATGGCGGCAGTGGTGTAGCCGTCCAGACCGAGCTCTTGGTTGAGATGATGGGCAAGGCGAATGGCATCGCCATTGAAGTCGGCAAACCGGGAGCCCAGATCTGCCACCTTCAGGATTTGGGCTGCCAGACCTGATGAGATCTCCGAACTGCCGGGAAGTGTTCGAAAGATGGTGCGCTTGCGTCTCGCCCGTGCCTCTGCTGCTGCTCCGAATGAATATTCGACAGGACGCCACTGGTCCTTGAACACGATGCGCCGAACGGAATGCAGAAATGCCAGGGCGAGGTCGGCCTCATAGCGTTCGCGGATCTTTTCAAAATAGACGATCTCCAGAGCGCGCCAGAGAGCATCGCTTTCGGCGAGTTCCGGAACCGATCGGACAAGTCGAGTTGCAACTTTTTCAATGGAGAGACTGTAAAGCGCGAGCCTATTCTGGCTGAGCTCGAGCGACCATCCCCAATCTTTGCGTTCAAAGGCTTCCTTGGCCAGGTTCGGCAGATAGCGCGACGAAAAATAGTAGTGATCGAACGTATTCAGAATGATGCGTGCGATGATGGCCGTACGGTCGGTATCGCTCTCGGCCGCGGCAAGCTTGACGAGTTCGCCATGGTCAACCACCTCGGACGAGATGTGCCGCGTTCTGAATGGGGAGTCCCGACGCATTCTATTCGTCACTCAATTCGATCCGCACACCCAATCGTGTGTTTTACGCAGGTCGATCGATTCAATGTTGCGCTCGTTCAGCCCTGCGCGCGGCGAGTCATCACTACCGAGAGAACGAATCCGGAAATGCTCCAAGCCATGGTGGGGCCGCGACCATAGCGGCTGAGGCTGTTTGTTGCCAGGCGCGATAGGACTCTCATCGACTTGCCGGTCCAAACTTGACCTGAGTCAAGGTCTGCCCGGAATCTCCGGCATAATGTCGCAGCATCGAATAAACATGCTGGAGCGTGCCATGAAAGCGCATGAAATAATGACGACTGATGTGACGACAGTCGGACTGACGACAACAGTCAAAGAAATCGCCACCCTGCTCGTCAACAAGCGCATTAGCGCCGTGCCTGTTGTCGACGACGAGCAACATGTGATCGGGATCGTCAGCGAGAGCGATCTGTTCCATCGTGCGGAAACGGACACGGAACGCAAACGGAGCTGGTGGCTCAAAGTTTTCACAGACACCGACGTGCTCGCCCGCGACTATGTAAAATCACATGGCTTGAAGGCTGAAGATATCATGTCCCGTGTCGTGACATCGGTCCATGAGAACGCTGATTTGGCGGAAGTTGCCGATATTTTGGATACCCATCGAATCCGCCGGGTTCCGGTTGTGAAAGAAGGCAAGTTGATCGGCCTTATCAGCCGCGCCGATATTGTCCGTGCGCTGATTCAGGCTGAAGAGACGTCTGCAGGGGCAAAACCCGACGACAGCGCGTTGCAGACAGCGATCCTGAAGGAGATCCGATCTCAGTCATGGTTGTCCGCACGCTCGGTGAGTGTAACGGTCAAGAATGGCGTTGCCGAACTTTGGGGGCTTGTCGATTCCGAGGAAGAGAGAAAAGCGCTGCACGTGCTGGTAGAGGCTGTCGACGGTGTCCAAAGCGTCGACGATCATGTGCGACTCTACCCGCCAATGGTCGCAGCCTAGTTCCGGCGGGTATCTGCTCCACTGAGCGCCGCTGTGTCTAGCCGCGGCGTTATCGGTTCGTATCTCCTGGCGAGCCTGCAAACATCAAAGTGCCCTGGATCGACTCAGTCTTCAGATCCAGGGCTCGACTGCCTGAGCAGGCCTTCAATTCCCAACAATCGATTCGTGCCGACCTCTTTGAGGGGGCTCTCGACCTATCGCGCAGCCCATATGCAGAGTCCGTGGGGTTTCATCCAAAGTGCAGACTTCTGCCGCTTTTAGAAAAAAAGGAAAAACCTAGGTCACGATTAATCCTCTATTAAGTCTACTGGCTCATTGTCTCAATATGGAACACTTCAGAGATCCTGCAGCAGATGCGTTGCAGATGTTCACCTATTAAGACAAAGGGGTTAGCTTTGCGATACTTCAAGCAAGGACTATTCATCAGTGCAGTTCTGCTTATGGGGCAAACTGCTACTGCAAATGCTGCTGATTTCGAGCCGTATAAATCTTACAAGCCGTATAAGCCATCTGTTGAGACTGTCCGTGCGCCTGTCGCTCGCGAAAGCTCCGTTTATCTGCGTGGCTACATCGGCATGACGAACCAGGACGTGGATGGGTTTACCAACGAGGTCATCCAGAACGGCGGGAACTTCTCGATCGTTCAACACGACTTCGACAGCTCTCCATTGATCGGTCTTGGCATCGGTACATCGCTCGGTCATCGCTTCCGCGTCGATCTAACGGGTGAATATCGTGGCGCTGCATCTTTTCGCGGTCTCGACACCTTCTCCAACTGTGCGTTCGGCGGCGGTATCTGTACCAACGAGCATACGGGAACGAAGGAAGAGTGGCTGTTTCTCGCAAACGGTTACTGGGATATTGCGACATTCCGCGGCATTACGCCTTATGTCGGTGCAGGTGTCGGCTTTGCAGTCGTGACACTGGACAATTTCTGGGACGTGAATCTGCTTGCGAACGGGCTGGCTTTTGCCGACGCAAACACGGAAACCAATTTCGCCTGGGCGCTCCATGCAGGTTTCGCCTATGACGTGTCCGATGCCCTGAAGCTCGATGTCGCCTACCGCTATGTGGAAACGGGCGATGGCGTGACCGGTAGCTATACCAGCTTCGACGGCCAGACTTTTGGACCGACGACCCTGACCGACATCCACTCGCATGACATCATGGTTGGATTGCGCTGGGGCTTTGGCAGCGAAGGCGAAGAACACCACGTCGCTTACAAGTAATGCATACTTGAGCCCTGGTCTTTTGCCAGGGCTCGACTCCCCCACCCCTACTGATCAGCAATGATCAGAAAAAACGATCGGCGGCGCACACAGCGTCGCCGTTTCGCTTTTGGAACGCTTCGTTTGGTTTGATGGCCAGTCCCGAAGATTGGATGGTAACCGGCGTCGTTGCGCGCGGATCAGACGGCCATATGCCGGGCGCGGGCGCCGCGCTCAATTGCCGAAGTTGCAAGATTGTCGAGACTCAGCCTTTCTTGCAGCAACTCGAGGAAGCGTAACTCTTCCTGGCCGATATCGAGATCGGCGGCCGCGACTTCGACCGCAAGCGCATAGGCCGTTTCGCGCAATTCTGCAGGCAATGAGTCGTTGACGAGATCCAGAACGCGGTCCAATCCGCCATCTTCGCTCAAGTAGGCGCCGCAAGCTTCAGCGGTTTTGACCAACTCGCTCGATTCATAGTCCAGAAATACGGGAAGCTGATTGACGATATCGCCAATGCGTCCAAGCTCTGCATCGGTCATTTTGCGATCCACCGCCGACATGGTGACCATGACGAAAATCAGAGCGTCGTGGACTGTAAGCTCTTGAGACATGGGCTGTGGCCTCCCTTGAAAGTATGCGCAACCTGAATGTCAGCGCCACATGTAGAGGTTGGGGCGCAGGGGTCAACCCCTAGGGCTGACGGACGAGTGCCTTGGTGGCCGCGTTTTTCGAAATCGACGGGAGGGCGATGTGTAGCTTTAGTGCCCATCGCCTAGGTGACCTGTGATGAATTGAGCGCTACAAGTCGGGCGAATCGAAGAGCTTTGGTCGAGGGCAAGGAATGACGGAGAAACTGGATCCTGCGTTGCTGGAGGCCGCAATGGTCTGCAAGGCTTGGCCTTTCGATGAGGCGCGGAAGCTAATCAAGCGCCTGGAAAAACTGGATAATCAGCCAGAGATCGTGCTGTTCGAAACCGGTTATGGCCCCTCAGGTCTGCCGCATATCGGTACGTTTGGCGAAGTTGCGCGTACAACCATGGTCCGTCATGCCTTCACAGCCCTGACCGGACGGGCGTCCCGCCTCGTCTGCTTCTCCGACGATATGGACGGGCTTCGAAAGGTGCCCGACAATATCCCGAACCCCGAACTTCTGGCCGACAACCTCGACAAACCCCTGACACAGGTGCCGGACCCCTTCGGGACGCACGATAGTTTCGGTGCGCATAACAATGCGCGGCTGAAGGCATTTCTGGATGCTTTCGACTTCGACTATGAGTTCGTTTCAGCGACGGATTGCTACAAGACTGGGCGGTTCGATGAAACTTTGTTGCAGGTGCTCGCGAACTATGACGCGGTGATCGATGTCATATTACCGACACTCGGTCCGGATCGCCGCAAGACCTACAGCCCGTTTCTGCCAGTCTGTCCCCGCACGGGCCGCGTCCTGCAAGTTCCAATCGTTGCACGGGACACCGAGGCGGGTTCGATTGCCTATGACGACCCGGAAACGGGAGAGCGTGTCGAGCAACCCGTCACAGGCGGTGATTGCAAGCTTCAGTGGAAAGCCGACTGGGCGATGCGTTGGGTCGCGCTTGGCGTCGATTATGAGATGGCCGGGAAGGATCTGATCGATTCGGTAAAGTTGTCGAGCCGTATCGCGCGCATTCTCGGTGCGGTCCCGCCCGAAGGCTTTTCCTATGAGCTGTTTCTCGACGAGAATGGCGAGAAGATCTCGAAGTCGCGCGGTAATGGGCTGACGATCGACGAGTGGCTGACCTATGCCAGTCCTGAGAGTCTGGCGCTCTTCATGTATCAGGCGCCGCGGCGGGCGAAGCGGCTTTTTTTCGATGTCATACCGCGACAGGTGGACGATTATCTCACGTTTCTGGGCAAGTATGAGACCGAAGAAGCCGACAAGCGTCTCAACAATCCCGCGTGGCATATCCACAGCGGATCGCCGCCGTCGGCGGAGTTACCGATCAGTTTCAATCTTCTTCTGAATCTGGTGAGTGCGTCGAACGCGGAAGATGCCAGCGTCCTTTGGGGGTTCATTCGCCGCTATGCGCCGGATGCAAGCCCGGAAACGCAGCCGCTCCTGGACAAGCTGGTTGGTTATGCGATCCAGTACTTCAACGACTTTGTGCGGCCGACCAAGGCGTTTCGTGCGCCAAGCGATGTGGAGCGGGCCGCACTTGAAGATCTTGCTGAGCGTTTGGGGACGCTTGCGAGCGGGACCAGCGGCGAGGATATCCAGACCGTCGTTTATGAGGTCGGCAAGGCACACGAATTTGAAAATCTGCGCGATTGGTTCAAGGCGCTTTACGAGGTGCTGCTGGGTCAATCCCAGGGGCCGCGTTTCGGTGGATTTGTGCAGCTCTACGGAGTCGAAGAAACCCGCGGTTTGATCGATAAGGCGTTGAGCGGCGATACGCTTGGCACGGCATGACCTGTCACCCGGGTTGAGAAAAATCGAGTCTGCCGGGAAATCCACCAAGGCGAGGTCTTGACGACGCAGACGCCGCTCCCCAATTACCAGATACGGCCAATGTATTTTTGATCGCCATCCCCCATTTTAGAATGTGGCGGAATTCGGGCGCAGGCATGGCCAAAATCCAATCGAAATAGGAAATTTTTTTGATTGTGCCTGCGGGGCGCGAAGCCTTGGCTATTCTGTAGATAAGCAGAGCTATAGCGTGTGTGTATACTAACCAATATAGTGTGCGTTAATAATTTATTGTCAATTTTTACCTTATGACAGTTTGGTGAAGTGCCGGTAGAACGGCGAAATAAGGGTGGCATCGTGGCCGAATTGTGATATAAGTGTGGTCATAGCCGAGCAGACGGGGAATAATAATAAGACTACCGAAGACGCCTTCAGACGTCCTGCCCGGCGTTATGCAGGAGGCGAAGCAGATGTCAATTTCATGCACCCCCCCGGAGGGTATCGCGATCCCCCGTATGCCCGCTGGGGAGCGCTCATTTCCGAAGCATTTCTGGCTCGGCGTGGCTATGGCCGCAATGATCTGGGGTGCGCTCGGTATTGGCGCAACAATCTCGGTCAGCTCACCTGTTGGTGTTGCTGCCCCAAGTCTCTCTATCTCCAGATAATAAAAAATACCTCTATCTTGAGAGGCAACGCGAAGGGCCCTTTTCAGGGCCCTTTCTTTTTTGGGGGAGCTGCCTATTTCAGCGTCCGCGAGGGTAGCTGTGATGTGAATTGTGCCCCGAACGGTTTGTCTTCCGGTTTCCTCGTTGCAGAGTGCCTGGCCAGCGATGCGAAAAACTGGTCAAATTGCTCCGTACGGTCGGAATTTGCTCTAGGTTCAGAACTTGTCCGGGGAGAGACGATTGCCGAAAATTGCAATTCAAATGCTGCTGGCACTCGCTCTGATCGTCGGCGGTTCGTTCGAAGGATACGCTGCCAAGCGCATCGCACTGGTGATCGGCAACGGGGCCTATCAGCAGGTTGCGAAGCTGCCAAATCCCGACAATGACGCACGCGCTGTGGCAAAGGCGCTGGAAAGGCTCGGCTTTGCCGTCACGCTGAAAGTTGACCTGGACTATTCGGGTCTACGCCGCGCGCTGAGCGCCTTCTCAAGAGCTGTCGCCGGGGCCGATGTGGCGGCAATCTTTTATGCCGGCCACGGCATCGAGGTTGGAGGGCAGAACTTTCTGCTCCCAACAGACGCCAAACTAACTCATGCAAACGATGTCGATTTCGAGGCGATCCCGCTTCCCGCCGCCATGGGCGCGCTGGAAAGCGCCAAAGGCCTCAAGCTGGTTATCCTCGATGCCTGCCGCAATAACCCGTTTGCGGCGAAGATGGTGCGGGCCGGCGCGACGCGGTCGGTCGGTCGGGGACTTGCGCGTGTCTCCCCACGCGGCAGCGACACTTTGGTGGCCTATGCCGCCAAGGAAGGCACAACAGCTGATGACGGCAAGGGCACTCACAGTCCCTATACGGCGGCGCTGCTGAAACATCTGGAGACGCCGGGGTTGGAGATCAGGCTGCTGTTCGGACGCGTGCGTGACAGCGTCCTTGCTAATACGGGACGGCGGCAGGAGCCCTTCACCTATGGCTCGCTGGGAGGCGAGGCGATTTATCTGAAGGGTGGTGGCGCGCCTTCGGCGGTGGTGCCGGTGAGCGCGGCAGCGGAAGCCTGGACCATCATCAAGGACACGAAAAACGTCGATGATCTGGCAGCCTTCATTGAGCGCTTTCCAGACAGTTTCTACTCCGATCTCGCAAAGGCGCGGCAGAAGAAACTGGACCAGACCAAGGTTGCCGTCGGTCGATATCCTGGACAGCCTGCTAGCAGTCCGACGGTGAGACCATCGAAGCCGGCGACTTTGAGGGTGGTATCCTGGGGCGGCGCCTATTCTGATAGTCAACTCAGGGCTTATCACAAGCCCTATATGAGGCTGAACCCAGCCATTAAGATCGTCAATGACGACTCCGCTGCCGAAAGTCTCGCCAAATTGCGGGCGCAGGTCGAAGCGGGAAACGTGACCTGGAGCCTCGTCGATATGGTTGTGCCCGACGCCATCACGGCGTGTGACGAAGGCTTGGTTCTGTCCATTCCACACGACGAATGGCTTGCGCCTGCACCCAATGGCACGCCTGCCTCTAAGGATTTCATCGCGGGCTCGCTGTCTGAGTGCTTTATCCCGCAGATCGTCTATTCGACTACGTTCGGTTTCCGCACCGACGCATTCGGCGGCGTGAAGCCAACGTCGATCAGGGACGTCTTTGATCTGAAGAAGTTTCCCGGCAGGCGTGCACTCAAGAAGGAGCCGGCAGGCAATCTTGAATGGGCCCTCATTGCCGATGGTGTTCCCGCGGCGAAGGTCTATGACGTTCTGGAAACCCCGGCAGGGGTCAACCGCGCTTTCAGAAAACTCGACACCATCAAGAGGTATGTGACCTGGTGGACCAGAGGCGCGCAGCCGGTCCAGTTGCTGGCCGACAAAAAGGTGGTGATCGCGTCCGGGTACAACGGCCGTTTCTTCAGTGCTATCGCAAACGATGGAGTGCCCATCGGCATGCTCTGGGACTATCAGTTTCTCGATCTCGACGGCTGGGTGATCCCGAAGGGCGCGAAAAATCTCGAGGAAATCAAGAAATTGGTGAGGTTTGCGACGGATACGCAGCGCTTGGCCGATCAGTCCAAGTACATTGCATATGGTCCGGCGCGTTATTCGTCAGCGCCGTTCGTCGGCAGGCACGCCGATCTTGGTATCGATATGAGGCCGCATATTACGACCAGCCGGAAGAACATGAGAAACGCAATTCTCGTCAACCATGAATGGTGGGCTGATCACCGTGACGAGTTGCAAGAACGCTTCAACAATTGGCTCTCCAGGTAAAAGCAGGGTCCGCCCGCAGATTTGGACGGCCGATCTCGCCTGCGAACGCGGTGGCAATCGACAATCGTTCAACTCTCTGTTCCGTTCCGGCAATAAATGCGAGAGCGAATTGAACTTAACTCGACCGCTCGCTCGACCACGACCAAACCTGACCAACATCCTTGCAGCGTCGGGCCACTACAGCTACCTCTGCACAACCGAGGCAAAGCAAAGAGCGGCCGAATGGACGACATGATCTACAAGATCTGCCCGCATGAGATGTGGCAGGAGGCGGAAGCGTGCGGAGAGTTTTACGGTTCGGACCATGACGCGCGCGATGGCTTCATCCATTTCTCGACCGGATCCCAATCTCGAGAAACGGCAGCGAAGCACTTCGCCGGCCAGACCAATCTTGTGTTGATCGCCGTTCGGGCCGATGCACTTGGACCGGCACTGAAATGGGAGCCTTCGCGCGGCGGTGCTCTGTTCCCGCATCTCTATGGAACCCTCTCGACGTCGTCGGCTCAATCGGTTGAACCATTGCCGCTCGGCCCCGATGGCAAGCATGTCTTTCCGCGGGGATTTCCAACGTGATTGGCGGGATCGCACGCACGGCATGGCCGCTCCTTAGATGTATCGATCCGGAGCGAGCCCACGAGCTCTGTCTGCGCGCACTCGAACTCGGGCTCCATCCCCGCATGGCGCAAGCCGACGATACAAGATTACAGCGGACACTTTGGGATATCGCCTTTTCCAATCCCATCGGCATCGCAGCGGGATTCGACAAGGATGCCCGTGTACCCGATCCACTCTTGAGGCTCGGCTTCGGTTTCGTCGAGGTCGGAACAATTACGCCTCTGCCCCAGTCCGGGAATCCCAAGCCACGGATCTTCCGGCTCCCGGACTCCGAGGCCGTGATCAATCGGCTAGGCTTCAACAATAGCGGTCATAACGCGGCAATCGCCCGTCTCAAGGCACGACCCCCCGCGGGTATCGTCGGCGTCAATATCGGTGCAAACGCCAAGAGCGAAGACCGTATCGGCGATTACGAGACCGGTCTCGATGTCTTCAGCGATGTTGCCGACTACATCGTGGTCAACATCTCATCTCCCAACACCGCGCAATTGCGGGACCTACAGGCTCCTGATGCGCTCGATACGCTGTTAACGCGCCTTATGGTGCGTCGCGAGCAGCTAGCCGATGCGGGGCGAGGCCGCCCGCCGATGGTCGTCAAACTCGCCCCCGATATTGCCGAGGCGGATCTTCCGCTGATTGTCGAGCGCCTCCTGCATCACGCCGTCGATGGCATAAGTGTTTCCAACACGACGATCACGCGCGATACCGTTGCGAATGAGCCGCTGGCGTCGGAGGCGGGGGGGCTTTCCGGCGCGCCGCTCTTCGATCGTGCAACACGGATGCTGGCGCGGGTTTACCGCCTGACCGGCGGAGACGTGCCCTTGATCGGTATTGGCGGTGTCGATTCGGGCAGAAGAGCGGTGGAAAAGATCGCTGCCGGTGCCAGTCTGATCCAGCTCTACACAGGCCTCACCTATGCCGGCCCATCGCTGATCGATGAAATGAAGCTGTCCCTGACAGCGGCGCTCAAGACGAGAGGCCTTGTATCCGTTGCCGACCTTACCGGGCAGGACATCGATCGCTGGCTGGAGCCGTAGCGAGCAAGACCCTTCTCCCTGGTTTCGGTGAGCAGCAAGAGGCGCCCTTGTGGCCCATATGAAGCGGTCCCAAAGCCAAAGTGATGCCTTTTTGCAACGCAATTCGCCAATCGCGCGGGTCCAATGTCGGTTTTCATTGCAGGACCGAGATAGTCTGGTTAGCTTTAATTATCTGATGACTTCCTCCTTTTGGCACTTATTAACCCGGTCCGGCAGGCCGGGTTTTTCTTTGACCGATCCATCGCACGGCACCGCCAACCGGACGTCTGGTGCAATTCAGCAACACAATTGCAGAGATTGCCTCTTCGAGGGTCGCTTTTCATTGCGGGCGTCCGAATGCGCTGTTACCTAATAATCATTCGATGACTTCCTCCCTTTGGAACACTCAAAACCCGGTCCCCATGGCCGGGTTTTTCTTTTGTGGCTGAGGATGAAAAGACTGGGGTGTCCTCCTAACTCAATGTTTGGCGCTGTTGGCAGACCATTCGTTGAGGAGTGAGACTGGTGAACGACGGGCAGGCGTACCCTTATCGCACACGCCTTTGGGTCATATTCGCGCGTGACGCGCCGAAGGCGGTTATTCTCCGCCGCGGCCCCAAACACCATTATCACCTCATTGACTGGGACCTTCGCACAGACAGCTTTGTCCATGGGCAGTGGATGCGAGGATTTGTGCGTCTGTGGGATTTGTCTCCGCAAGGGCGCCGATTGCTCTATTGGGCGCATCAGTACCACCCAGGCGCACACTGGCGGCGGGAGACGGCTCCACCGTCGAGAAGCAGCGGTGGCCGGGATACCTATGATCCAACAACAGCCCCTTCGAAGAATCGATCCCCGCGCAAAGGCGAACATCGTAGAAAAATGCCGCGCTATATGCGCGAACGCATAGAGTCGGGACCAAAATCGCGCCCTCCCGTTCGGCCGAATGAAGGGGTATGGACGGCGGTGAGCACGCCGCCTTATTTTTCGGCACTCGCCATCTGGCCGAGTTTTGGCCATTGGACGGGCGGGGGGACATTTGAAAGCGCACGCAGGATCGTCCTGAACGAGGCCGTCGATTGCATCACACCTCAGGAGAATGTGCTTGTCCCAAGCACAGTGAAAATCGTGTCCAATCATCAACTCACCAGCCCGAAAGACTGGCCGGTCTTTGCAGGATGGCATCCCTGGATGTGCGAGAAGGACGATTACGACCGGATTGCGAATGCCGCCGCTGCTGCGGGCAAAAAATGGTTGGACTGGGTCGCCCCGAGGGAGACCGGAGACATCCTTTTTGCAGCGGATGGATGCATTTATCGCCTCACGAACTGGCGCAAAGTGAAATCGGCCGACCTTTTTGAGGCCGCTACCTGTATTGCCGATTTCAGAGACTTGCGTTTCACCCAAATGCGTGCGCCTGCAGATGCCATGCGATGGTGAAACGGCACTACCGAAGTATTTGCAGGTGCTATTGCGCGCGCGCCGTGGAGGCTTGCGGCGTAAAAGTCGCATCAACCAGAGGCCTGTAGCGCCAGGCGAGTGAGAGTGCTCGGACCAGATAGAACACGATCAACGATGCCCATAAGCCATGGTTCGCGAACATGGGTGTCAGCACGTACCAGGCGGCGAAATACACGATGATGCTGAGCGCCATTGCATTGCGCATATCCCGGGTCCAGGTCGTACCGATGAAAATACCGTCGAGCTGGAAGGCGGCAACGCCAGCGAGCGGCGCCAGCGCACACCAGATGAGATAGGTTCTTGCAACCTCCCGGACCTCTGGATTGACCGTGAGAAAATCGATCGCATATCCGCCCAGGAACCAGAAACTTGCGCCAAGCATCACGCTAAGGATTCCGGCCCAGATGCTTGAGAGTTTGACGGCGGACTCGAACTGAGCGCGGCGCCTGGCACCGACTGCCTGTCCGACGAGCGTTTCTGCCGAAAAAGCGAATCCATCGAGGAAATAGGCGGCAAATATCTGGAACTGCAGCAGAACCGCGTTCGCTGCGAGCAACACATCGCCGCTTTCCGCCGACTTGGCCGTAAACCAGCTGAATGCCAGCAGCAGGCAAAGCGTCCGTAACATGATGTCGGCATTGACCGTGAAAACGCGCTTGAGGGCGGCCCGGTCGAAGACGCGGTCCAGTGCAAGCCCGTCCCCCTGACGGTGGATCACGCGATAGGCTAGTACCAGCCCGCAGACCACGGCGAAGATCTCGGCGATCATCGTGCCGAGCGCGACGCCTGCAACGGCCATATCAAGCACCAGTACGAACAGGGCGTCGAGCGCCGCGTTGGTGCCGTTCAGAATGAGCTGCAGAATGAGCGCTGTTCCGGCCTTGCCGCGCCCGATGAACCATCCGAGCAGGGCATAATTGGCGAGTGCCGCCGGCGTCGCCCAGATGCGAATATCGAAATAGGTCTTGGCGCCGTCCTCGACGCCCTCCGTCCCTTCGATGAGCCAGAATGCCGCCTCGCGGATCGGCCATTGCAGGGCGACCACGATGCCGCCCACAACGACGGCGATGAGCAGTGCACGGCCCAGAGCCGCCAGCACCTCGTGCGGGTCTCCGCTGCCCTCGGCCTGCGCGGTCAGTCCCGTGGTTCCCATGCGCAGGAAGCCGAAGGCCCAATAGATCACGTTGAAGATCATCGCGGCGATGGCGACGGCGCCGATATAGCGCGGGTCGCCAAGCTGGCCGAGTACGGCCGTATCCACCAGGCCGATCAGCGGCGTGGTGACATTCGCGAGAATGATCGGAAAGGCGATCGCCAGCACATGGGCGTGATCCAAACGCCCATGCGCCGCGCGCGGTGTATCGGACGGGGCAGCAGTCATAACGGCAGGCAATCCCGTCCTGGATTTGAGGTTTGGCCTATGCGGCGGCGATTAGAACTCGGTACGTCCGGATTTCTGGTCGAGCGTGCCCGAGCCGCGCGCGCCTTTGCTCGAAACCTTGAGCAAACGCCCGATGACCCAGATTGGGAACACGATGACGGCGCCCAGAAGGAAATAGCGCCAGACCCAATCGATGGCCTCGAAACCCATATCGTAGATACGGACGACGAATCCTTTGATGCTCTCGATAATATCGAAAGGGCTGAGCCCCAGCGCCGACAGCATTACGCCGACAATCAGCGAAATGACCGACAATCTGAGGAGAACCATTGCGGGATTTCCGCCAAAAAAACTCTGCATCGCTATGCTCCAGTCGCGCGATAAATCCGGACATAATTCTGTCCGCCCCGCCTGCTTTGCGGCATGATTACCACACTGAATGTGGGGATGCGACCATCGCATTCAATCATTCTGCGACTTGGGGTTACTTGCGGTCGCTTAACGATGTCCTTGCGAAGCGAGTTGACTAGCCACCGACTCATGGTCAGGGATGGACTATTGGAACTTACCGGAGGTTACCGATGGGCTTGATGAACTGGAAAGATCGTCCACTTGTGATTGCAATCGCAGCTTGCTTGTTGTGCTGGAATGTCGCCGGTGCCCAAGCTCAAGAGGAAAAGCCGATTGAGGACATTACGGGCCCGTGGGTGGCCAAGGACGATCCGACGGAGACGACGCTAAAAATCTCTGCCAAGGACGACGGTCTCCTGATGATTCAGGGAAGCGACAAGAAATCCAAGTTTCAGTCCGCCTGTATTTCGTTCGGCCCTTTTGCAAAATGCGTGGGGCACGGGACGACGTTGGGCAGCGGCGCCGGTTTCATCTCCGAGAGTTTTATTCGGCTTTCGGAGAAAGGCGAAATGGTCGAGACGTGGCTGGTTCGCTCATCCGAAGAGGAGTTGTCGGGCCAGACCTTGTGGGTGCGCAAGAAATAGCGGGCGTGATCGCCGGCCTACTGCCTTGCCACCGGTGAGGGCGATTCGTGCGGAGCCCAGTTGCACGTTTCTTTGTAATTGCCGGCATCGCCTTGCAGGTCGCGCTTGTAGATCAATTTGTCGCCTTTAAGTTCATATTCGGAAATTGACGACAGAGCTGCGTTCGGTGCGTCGAAGACGGCGGATACCCGGACGCGCGCACCCTTCACGTCGCCGGAGAGCGTGCCGCTGGCAATGATCTTCGACTTCACGCCGCGCGGAAGGCGGCAACCGCGTTTTGCACGTATATTGCATTTCACATCGCTTGTTCCCGCATAGCGATTTTTTCCGAGCCGGTCGGTAATGATGGCATCTGTGTCGCATTTCATCACCAGACACTTCGTCGTCTTCGATGCCTTGCACGTCCAGATACCGCGCAGGTCCGAGGCTTTTCTTACAGGCTTGACCGGCTTTGGCGGTTTCGCGTTCTTGAGGCGCTCGAGTTTCAGCTTGGCGAATGCGGCGAACTTGCCGTTTGGAAACTGGCGCAGATAGAAACTGAAATCGTCGGCGGTCTTGGAATTCTCGATACCGGCCCAAAGGATGTCTTCCTGAGAGTTTGCTGGCTTCGGCGTCACCAATGCCGGGGTCTTGCCGTCGGGCTTGACGAAGAAGAAGTCGCCCGTCACTTCGTCGTAATAGGCCGGGCGCTGCTCATGGGTAACTGTGCGCGCGAGTTTTTCCACCGAGCGGCGCACCTGCCGTGCCGTTGCCGTCAGCGACAGGCCGGGCGATTTCAGGAGCGGAATCAGATTGCGGGTGAAGACGGAATTGGGGTGCGGGTCGTCGTCGCCCAGCCGGTCGAGAGCCGTTTGGCCGACGCCCGCTGAATACATGATGAATGTGCCCTTCGGTGCCGGCATCCGAGCGAGGCCGCGCCTGCCGCCAAGGCTTCGTGTGCCTTCCTGCGCAAATGGATTGTCACGGCAGGCATCGAGCACAAGCACGCTGATGCGTGTGCCGCGCCCGCGAATACGGCCGAGAACCGTATCGACGGCAATGGCTTCTGTTGCCACGAAGCCTTCCTGGCCGGGCGCCGCTTTTGGGATGTCGGTTGGAAGCAGATAGTTGCGTCCCTCGATCTCGACACCGTGCCCGGCAAAGAAGAACAGAGCCTCATCGCCTGGACCGAGCTTCGCCGTAAAACTTTGAATTTTCGCATTCATCTGACGTCGCGACAGATTGGTGCCGCTGAGGACCTGGAAACCGATGGATGTGAGCGTGTCGCTCATGGCCCTGGCGTCGTTTTCCGCTTTTTTGAGCTTGGCTACATGCTGATAGGCATCGTTGCCAATGACGAGGGCATGGCGTTTGGCTTCGGCTGTGAGGCTGCTGGAAGCCACGAGGAGAATGCCGAGTGTGAGGGATAGCAGGGGCTGGTGCATCCGGTGTCTCCACAATCGATCAGAAACGGTAGGGTTCTGATTTTCCTCATTTTTCGCTGATTGGCAAGATTGGGTAGAGTTTTCCGGTAAACCGGCGATCATGAAGGGTGCTCAAGGGGACCGAAGCTGTTCTATAAGGTCCCATGGTCGATGTTGCTGCCAGTCAATCCCGCCTAAAGGGCGAGGGCGCTCTAGAAAAGGCGCTTCCCGACCAGTTCTCCCGCTGGTTTGCCGAGCGTGGATGGGCACCTCACGCCCATCAGCTCGACTTATTGGCTGCTGCAGGCGCAGGCGAACCCACCCTGCTCATTGCCCCGACAGGCGGGGGTAAGACGCTGGCGGGATTCCTGCCCAGCCTGGTCGACCTCGTGACACGCGAGATTTCGCGCCGGCCAGGCGGCGTTCACACGCTTTACATCTCTCCGCTCAAGGCACTTGCCGTCGACGTCCATCGCAATCTGACGACGCCCGTCGAAGAAATGAATCTCGAAATCCGGCTGGAAACGCGCACCGGCGACACGCCCGCCTCAAGACGTCAGCGTCAGAAGCTGAAGCCGCCCGATATTCTGATGACGACGCCGGAGCAGGTGGCGCTTCTGCTCTCGCACAAGGATGCGGATCGGATGTTCCGTGATCTGCGCTATGTGGTCATCGACGAACTTCATGCCCTGGTCACATCCAAGCGCGGTGATCTTCTGGCCCTCGGGCTATCGCGGCTTCGTGCCTTTGCGCCAGACCTCATCACCATCGGATTGTCGGCAACCGTTGCGCGCCCGTCGGAGCTTTCGGCCTTCCTTGTCGCGCAGGATCCGGATAGCGATACGGTGCAGCTTGGAAACCTGATCCTTGCCGGCGGCGGTACCAAAGCCGACATCAATTTGCTCAGTTCCGATGAGCGGTTGCCCTGGTCGGGGCATTCCGCCCGCTATGCCTTGCCGGAAATCTACGCGGCCATCCGCGACCACAAGATGGTGCTCATTTTTGTCAACACCCGCAGTCAGGCGGAAATGCTGTTCCAGGAACTCTGGCATCTGAACGAAGACAATCTCGCCATCGCGCTCCATCATGGCTCTCTCGATGTCGAGAAGCGGCGCCGGATCGAAGCGGCGATGGTGAAGGGAACACTCAGGGCGGTGGTCTGCACATCGACCCTTGATCTCGGCATTGACTGGGGCGATGTCGATCTGGTGGTGAATGTCGGTGCACCGAAGGGCGCAAGCCGTCTGGCGCAACGCATCGGCCGTGCAAACCACCGGCTGAATGAGCCGAGCCGCGCGTTGCTCGTTCCCGCCAATCGCTTCGAGGTGATGGAATGCCAGGCCGCGCTCGAAGCGGCGGAAGAGGGAGCGCAGGACACACCCGAAGCACGCACCGGAGGCTATGACGTGCTGGCCCAGCACGTGCTCGGAATGGCGTGCAGCGCGCCTTTCGATCCAGATGTTCTGTTCGAGGAAGTGCGGAGGGCATCGACCTACGGCGCTCTTGACCGGGAGACATTCGATCAGGTCGTGCAATTCGTGGCCACAGGCGGATATGCGCTCAAAGCTTATGACCGTTATGCGCGGCTGCGCCGGAACAACGAAGGGCTCTACCGGGTCGCCAATCCACGCACGGCGCAGCAATACCGGCTGAATGTGGGCACCATCGTCGAAGCGCCGATGCTGAAGGTTCGGCTCGGGCGCAAGGCGGCAGGTCGCTCGCAGGTCGGCCGCGGCGGCAAGGTGCTCGGCGAAGTCGAAGAGTGGTTTATCGAACAGCTCGTTCCGGGCGACACCTTCGTGTTCGCCGGCGAGGTCCTACGCTTCGAAGGACTGCGGGAGACCGACGCCATCGTCAGCCGCGCGGCGGATGCCGATCCCAAAATTCCCTCCTACCAAGGGGGCAAATTCCCACTGTCGACCTATCTGGCGGAGCGCGTGCGGGACATTCTGGCGAGTGAGAAGCAGTGGAAGCGTCTCCCCGAACAGGTCGGCGAGTGGCTCAAGATCCAACATTGGAAATCCGTCATCCCCAAGGCGGACCAGGTGCTGATCGAGACATTCCCGCGTGGCCGGAAGCACTATCTCATCGTTTATCCTTTCGAGGGGCGCCTCGCGCATCAGACATTGGGCATGTTGCTCACCCGCCGGCTCGAGCGTGCAAACGCGCGCCCGCTCGGTTTCGTTGCGAATGAATATGCGCTGGCGGTCTGGGGACTGCGCGACATGACGGCCATGATCAAATCCGGATCTCTGTCGCTGGATGGGCTGTTCGATGAAGACATGCTTGGCGACGATCTGGACGCTTGGCTCGCCGAGTCCAGTCTGATGAAGCGCACGTTCCGCGTTGTGGCCGTCATTGCCGGCCTCATTGAGCGGCGTCATCCGGGAAAGGAAAAGAGCGGACGACAGGTCACCGTGTCCTCCGATCTGATCTATGACGTGCTCCGTGAACACGAGCCGGACCATATCCTTCTCAAGGCAGCCTGGGCCGATGCCGCATCGGGGCTTCTGGATATCGCCCGTCTCGGGACATTCTTAAGACGCAGCCGACGCCGAATCAGGCATATTGCTCTCGATCAGGTCTCGCCGCTTGCGGTGCCGGTGTTGCTGGAGATCGGGCGCGAGCCCATCCACGGGCAGGCTCGCGAGGACATTATGGTGGAAGCGGCAGACGAACTCGTGGCAGAGGCAATGGGGCGTGACGCAGCAGCTTGATTTCCAGCTTGAGGAAGACGCCGATTGGAGTGCGCCGAGCCCGACGGGCATTACGGTCTGTGGAGCTGCCTTCGAAGCGGATGTTTCCGGCGCTCTCTACTGGCCCGAGCACAATCTGCTCATCGTATCCGATCTGCATCTCGAGCAAGGTGCGGCTTCGGCAGCCCGTGGTTCCATGCTGCCTCCATACGATACGGACAAGACGCTGACGCGCCTGGAGGCCGCCCTGGATCGCTACAAGCCGGCGCGCGTGATTTCCCTGGGGGACAGTTTCCATACGGTCGACGTCGCCAACAGGCTCGATCCGCAGACTGCAGACCGGATTGTAGCTCTGCAGAAGGACAGGGAGTGGTATTGGGTGACCGGAAACCACGACCCGGATCTGCCCGCCAATATCAAGGGGCGAATCTGTCCGTCCGTAACGCTGGGCCGGCTGCGCTTTCGCCATGAACCGATCGAAGGGCCGTCATCCCGCGAGATTGCGGGACATCTGCATCCGGCCGCCCGGCTCAGCCGTCGCGGAATAAGCGTGCGCCGAAAATGTTTCGTTGCCGATGGCGGCCGTTTGATCATGCCGGCGTTCGGCGCATACACCGGCGGCCTCAACGTGCTGTCGGCGCCCTTCAAGCCAATGTTCGGCTCACGCGACATTCTTGTCTGGATGCTGGGGCGCGATGCGGTCTACCCGATCTCGAAGCGTCAATTGCAGGGCGACTAGTCCACATCTCCACGACCGTCTGGTTGCCCGGATCAAGGCCCGGCACCCGCTGAGCGTAGCTCGCGAACTTCTTCCCGCAGCGCTTTCACTTCCAGAAGCACCTGGTGGATGTCGGCATCCACCGCGTCCTTCTCTTCCTGCAACTCGGCTTCATGCTGGCTCTGCATCGCGTCCACGATGACACCGATGAAGAGGTTCAGGACCGTGAAGCTTGTAATCAGAATGAAGGGAACGAAGAAGGCCCAGGCCCAGGCATGCTGTTCCATGACCGGGCGCACAATGCCCATGGACCAGCTTTCCAGCGTCATGATCTGGAACAGCGAATAGGCGGACTCGCCTATCGTGCCGAACCATTGCGGAAAATCGTTGCCGAACAGCTTCGTCGCCATGACGGAAAAGACGTAAAAGACCAGAAGCAGCAACGCGACGATCGTCCCCATGCCCGGGATTGCATGCAGCAGCCCTCCAACCACACGGCGCATGGACTGGATGGTTGAGATCAGGCGCAAGGCCCGGATGATGCGGAGCGCTCTCAGGACCGAAAGATTGCCCGTTGCCGGCACCAGGGCAATTGCGACGATGGAGAAATCGAATATCCCCCACGGATCGCGCCAGAACTTCATGCCGTGGACGAACATCCGGGAGGCAATCTCAACAACAAAGATCCAAAGGATGACCGTGTCGAGAAACACGAGCACCGGGCCCGCCATCGCCATCGCCGTTTTGCTGGTCTCGAGACCGAGCGTAATAGCGTTGATGACGATGAGCAGCGTAATGCCGCGTTCCGCATATGGGTGTTCCAGGATGCTGCGAAGTTGTGCGCGCACGCCTTGCATGATGTCCAACTGCCATGATGTTGAAGCCGAAAGATTGCGGCTTATCTAGTCGCTGTAATGCGCGAGCGCTAGCCCGGAATTCCCACTTGGCTGCGGAACGTCGTCGCCTTGAGGGGGATTGCTGCGCTGAGGGCACGTCGAAAAGCGAAGCAGTCGCTGATGTTGGGAGGTTCGACGACGTCGACCGCGCGACTAACGTAGGGCAGAGCGGGCGCCAGAAATGCGCGCCATTTCCCTGGCCAGGATTGATCGGAAGGCATTCGCTGAGGAGCTGATTCGCCGCACGAGACTATCGTGCGGCGAAACACTGTTGATTGTCGTTCAGACCGGATGCCGTGAGCCCGGCACTCCGATTATCCGACAAACAGGATGATGAAGGAGACAATAAGTGCGAAGAGCGCGATTGCTTCCGTGAGCGCAAAACCGAGAAGGCCGACAGGTTGCATTTTGTCGGAGGCGCTCGGGTTTCGGCCTACAGATGTGATCCAGTTGGAAAAGATACTTCCAAGGGCAAGGGCGACGCCGAAAAGCGGCAGCAATGCCAACGCCGCCGCCACGAGTCTGATGCCGTCGTCGGTCATCTATAATGTCTCCTATTTGTGATGAGGTAGGACCCGGGCGTGCTAATGGCCATGCAATGCATCCCGGATGTAGAGGGAGGTGATAAGGATAAAGATGTAGGATTGGACGAGGAAAATCATGACTTCGAAGCAGTAGAGAACTGCCATCATCATGACGGGGAAGATTGTGAGGGCATATCCCGTCAATCCGAGGCCCTCGATCATCATCACGCTGAAGTCACCGAACAGTTTGATCATGATATGTCCGGCCAGGATGTTGGCGAAAATTCGCACACCCAGCGTTATCGGCCGGAACAGGTATGAGATGACTTCGATGATGACGAGCAGGGGTGCCAGATAGAGCGGCGTTCCTGCCGGCAGAAAGAAATGGAAGAAGCCTATGCCTTGCGTCCGGAACGCTAGGATATTGACGTAGGTGAACACGATCAGAGCCAACGCCAATGTCACGATGAGATGGCTCGTGAATGTCACCTTCACCGGCGTCAGGCCGAAGAGGCTGCCGAAGAGAACGAAGACAAACAAAGTGAAAACGAAGGGGATCGCTTGCTTGGCTTCCGGGCCTGCGGTTTTCAAAACCGTCTGCTCGATGAACGCGTAAACGGTCTCGACACTAACCTGAATCCGGCCGGGAAACAGAGAGCGTTCCCGCATGCCGTAGATCAGATATGTACTGACGAGCAGTGTTGTCGTGACCATCGCCTGCGCCGAGGTCGTGAATGACATGTTGATCCCGAACAACTCGATCGGGAACAGCACATCCAACTCAAACTGTCGTATGGCGTAAGGTGCTTCAGGTTCGTAATCGGCCATGCGCTGACCAAGGGCCTCCGGGCGTTCATTCGCCTTGTTGGCCCTGAATTGCTACTAGATCTGAATGATTGCAATAACAATTTTAATTGAAAATTACTATCAACTATTGCGGCATTACGCCACGTATTGCCTAAAGAAATAGCACTCTATCGAATTTTCACCACCATAGTTAAAAACTATTGATAATGAGTATAAAGCCTATTTGATCGATCGGTTGTCGTCCCCCAGATGTCAAGAGACCGGTTGTCGCGGTGACGCCAGGCATCATCGGTAAGTGACTGAAGGACTCAATGAAACGGTTCAAAAACATTCTGCTGGTTTGTGACAGTGTGCATGTCCATGAAGAGTCGATTGACCGCGCGCTCTGGCTGGCCAAAACGAATGACGCGAGCATCTCGGTCGTCGATGTGATTGATGCCGCACCTGGGGAGCTGACGCGCCTGTTTGGTGCGCTCCCAGGAACCCGGGCCCAGGATGTCGAGTATGAAGTGGTCGAGTTTCATCGATCGCGCCTCGCCGAGGCTGCCGCGCCAATCAGAGCGCAGGGCATTGAGACCAACGAACGCGTTTTGCAAGGCATCCCATTCGTTGAGATCATCACCAAAGTTCTTAGAGACGACCACGATCTGGTGATTAAAGGTGCCGTCACCATTGAGAAAAACGGGTCCCCGGCGTTGGGCAGCGAGGACATGCATTTGGTTCGGAAATGCCCATGTCCGGTCTGGATAATCAAGACGAGCCAACAGAGAAAATACGGCAGGATTCTCGCGGCCGTTGATCCCAATAATGCGGACGAGCAGAAAACCAAGCTCAACACACTCATTATGGACTTGGCGACGTCGCTTTCGGCGATGGACAATAGCGAGTTGCATGTCGTGACGGCCTGGGGGCTGGAAGAGGAAGAGACCTTGCGTCATTCCGGCTTTGCACGCGTCGCGAAGGACGAGATCAGTCTTCTCATCGATGATCAGCGCCGTCAGACCGAAGCAAATCTGAATACGCTACTGGCGCCGTATCCGAATGACGAGACAACACGCTATGTGCATTTGGTCAAAGGTCCTGCACTCGAGGTGATTCCAAATCTTGCGAAAGAGCAGCAGGTCGGATTGATCGTGATGGGCACCGTCGGTCGAACGGGCATCCAGGGCCTTATTATTGGTAACACGGCAGAAGGAATTCTGAACACGGTCGATTGCGCTGTGCTGGCGGCTAAACCGCCCGGTTTCGAGTCGCCGGTTCAGCTAAACGGGCGCGCTCCCGTCGACGTCGACACGCACCTAAGGCAATAGAGGGGACGCAGGGATGTATGTGCGAACTGAGCGATAGTGTTTTTCTATCAAAGTATTTTATTTGGGTGTTTTGAACTATTTCTGGCGTGCGCCCATATCAGTTGGCGATAAGCTGGTTTTTATGAAAGGAGACATCACGTGGTCTGGCGTTTTCTCAAGCACTACGGAATGAGCAAGGCAGGAGAAGTCTTGGACGAGTTTGCTACCGCGGTCGTGAAATTCGATCCGGCGGCAGCGAGCCAGGCACAGATTGCAACGATGGAATCCGAGCTCAACCGGATAGGCAATCGATTGGTTGAAGCAGAAGCGGAATTGAAGCGGGAACATCAGGAAACGCAGGCTCTGAAGAAGAACTATGATGAGTATTTGCAGGCCGCGCAGCTGCTTGAATCCAAGCTGAATTCCGAAACGGATCCGTCAAAATCTGCAGAAATGGAAGCGAGTCTCGGCAAAATCATAGGCGAGCTCGAACGGATGAAGCCTGAGATCGAGCGCGAAGAGCTGGAGGACCAGCAGGTCGAAGCGTGGCGTTCTGAATTGCGGTCGGCGTTCGAGGAACTTGCCGGCAAGATCCGCAGTACCCACTCGGATTTGAAGACGGCGCGGCGCGAGGTCGACATGGCACGTTTGCAGCAGGAGCGCGCACGCGAACAGGATCGCAGGGCGCGGGAAGCGGCGGGTCTTTCGACGTCGCTCTCTTCGCTCAGCGTGGCTCTTCAGGCGATGAATCAGGAAACCTCAAGGGTCAGAGCCGAGACTGAAGCATTGAAACTGAAGGCAGGGGTCATGCACTCCAGTCCGATGGACGGGGACAGCAATGTCGCGGCAGTGCTTGCAGAAGTCAGGGGCCAACCGGTCGCGGATCGCGGCACGCTATCGAAGCGTCTCTCAGCACTTGGTAGTCGTCCCAGTGAAGTGAAACTTGTCGCGAACGGGTGATCCGCTTCGTTTGAGTAGGAAAGCAGGAACTAGGAGAGAGTGCATGACACATCACAGTCGATTTGAATCACTGATGACGAAGCACCGCGATCTCGAAGCAGCATTGGCGGCTGAGATGAAGCGTCCGCTACCCGACACACTCGTTGTGCAGAAGCTCAAACGGACAAAGCTGGTGGTTAAGGATGAGTTGGCGGAATGGTCGTTGGCTGGCCTTCGCGAATCCGGCCGAGCCGTATCCCATCCCGGTTCGATACATGCCTGATCGAGAGAGAGGCATAACCAAAGCGCAACGATCCGAGGAGGCCTGTCACAGAGTTTCCTAATTCGACGAATTTGACCGTATGCAGTTCCACAGTTGTTAGAACAACTCGTCTTCGCCCGAGCGTCCACAATTCGCTCGTCTGACATCTCTTATGGCGGCTCCGCAATCGGGCGGGGCCGCTTCCCCAGGGTTTGGCTAATCGTCGCTCGACAAACACTCCCTCTCTACTTCCCCATGCACGACCGGATGGGCCGAGGATCTAAAAAGCAGAATGGATAGTCCTGTTGTACGTGCCGATCGCGAGCCACCTGATGGCGGTTCGCTGAACGGCGTCCCGAGGATGAGTCTCGGACTCATTTCCGTTCTGCCGCCGCTCGCCGTCACGATTGCTCTCGCCTTCTGGCTCCCGGCAATTGCGTCCGGCGAAACCATTCGGATTGCCGGCGATTGGGTGCCAAGCCTGGCGGTGCAGTTCTCGTTCCTAGTCGATGGTCTAAGCCTTACATTCGCTCTTCTGATCAGCGGCATCGGTACACTTGTTGCGCTGTATTCTCAGAAATATCTGGCCGATCATCCGCATCTGGCACGATTCACGCTGTATCTGCTGCTCTTCATGGTGGCGATGCTCGGTCTTGTGCTTGCCGATAACATCGTCACGCTCTTTGTGTTTTGGGAGCTGACCACGGTCGCCTCCTACCTTTTGATCGGCTTCAATCACGCCTCGGCCGATGCCCGCCGTTCGGCTCTCCAGGCGCTCCTCCTTACGGGCGCGGGCGGCCTGGCTTTGTTGGCTGGCTTGATCCTTCTGGGTGCAGTTGCTGGGAGCTATGAGCTTTCGGAGATCCTGACCAAAGGCGATGAAATCCGGGCGCACTCACTGTACCTGCCCATCCTCATTCTCGTGCTTCTCGGCGCTTTCACCAAGTCGGCGCAGTTCCCTTTTCATTTCTGGCTTCCCAATGCAATGGCCGCACCGACACCCGTCAGCGCCTATCTGCATTCGGCGACCATGGTGAAGGCCGGCATCTATCTCCTGGCGCGAATGCATCCGGCGTTGAGCGGCACGGATGTATGGATTTGGACGCTGACAGTTTTCGGTGCAGTGACGGCCATAACCGCATCGGTAATGGCCATTCGACAAACGGATCTCAAGAAGTCGCTGGCCTACACGACGGTTATGGCGCTCGGCACGCTGACCATGTTCCTCGGCGCAGAAGCGACGGTGGCCGTAGCCGCAGCTGTGACGTTTCTTATCGTCCATTCGTTCTACAAAGCGGCGTTGTTTCTAATCATCGGAATTGTGGACTACAGCGCCGGGACACGGGAAGTCGGGGCACTTAGCGGGTTGTCACGGGCGATGCCCGTTACCGCCTTGGTCGCCGCTGCGGCTGCCTTATCCATGGCTGGTTTTCCACCATTTCTTGGCTTTATCGGCAAGGAGTTGAAATACGAAGGCGCCCTTGCCATCGCCTCGGAACCTGTGTTCGTTGCCGGCGTTGCTGTTCTTGCGAACGCTCTCATGGTGGCGGTCGCCGGTATCGTCGCGTTGCGCCCATTCTTTGGATCGTTAAGCGCCACTCCAAAGATTCCACGCGAAGCACCGATTGCCATGTTGATCGGGCCATTGCTGCTTGCGAGCCTTGGTCTGACGTTCGGTCTGGCGCCATCGCTCATCGCCGATAGCATTGTGCAGCCAACCGTTACCTCGATCCTTGGGCGTCCAGAGGTCGTCAAATTGAAGCTGTGGCATGGCATCAATGTCCCGCTCATGCTGAGCATTCTAACCTTCGTTCTGGGATTGATCATTTACACCGTGCATCTACCGTTGCGGCGGCTATTGATCAGACTGGAGGCACGACTGCCGACGACTGGCGATGCATTATGGGACCGGCTTCTCGATGGGCTCAAGGCGCTGGCGAATATTCAGACGCGCTTTTTGCAAAGCGGGATTCTGCATCGCTATATGTTTGTCGTATTTGCCACCTTCGCGCTTGCGATCGGGGTAACGCTTGTCGTGTCCGATGCCATCAGGCTGCCGTCACACTGGCCTCAGCTTCTTGTCAAGGAATGGGCATCCGTGATTCTGATCTCGGCGGCCTCGGTCATGGTTGTGATCGCCCGCTCCAGGCTCACATCGATTTGCGCGCTCGGTGTGGTCGGTGTCGGCGTGGCCTTGCTCTTCGTCATGTTCGGTGCGCCGGACGTTGCGATTACCCAATTGTTCGTGGAGACACTCGTGGTGGTCCTGGTCGGGGTGATCATGCTGCGCCTGCCGTCCCTCGACATCACAACAGAAAAGCGTTTCCGCGCTGGGGATGCCGGTCTCGCGCTCGCAGTTGGTGCCGTCGTTTCACTGGTCCTGTTGGCGGTCATCGACAGCCCGATGAATCGGTCCCTGACCGCCTTTTTCGAAAGAAGCAGTGTTCCCGACGCGTACGGCCGCAACATCGTCAATGTTATTCTCGTCGACTTTCGCGCCTTGGATACGTTCGGTGAAGTCGCCGTCGTCGCTGTTGCCGCCTTTGCCGCCTTCGCTCTGATCCGGGGCGCCGTCCGAAAGCGTCCTCAATGAACTCACTCATACTCAATGCCGCAACGCGATTTCTGGTCGCACTGATGCTGATGTTCTCAGTCTACATGCTGCTGCGTGGCCATAACGAGCCTGGTGGCGGTTTTATCGGCGGACTGAGTGCAGCAATTGGATTTGCGCTCTATGCCATTGCCCACGGCACTCAAGCGACGCGCAAAGCCCTTCGGTTCGACCCTCGCACGATCGCCATGGCCGGGCTGGGGATAGCAGGCCTGGCAGGCCTGGTGTCGGCCTTTGCGGGTGACCCGTTGTTCACCGGTCAGTGGCTCTTCATCGGCGGTGACGAAGGAAGCAAGGGCCTGCCCATAAGCACGGTTCTGGTCTTCGACATCGGAGTCTATCTCGTCGTTGTCGGATCCGTCCTGACACTGGCGCTGGCATTAGAGGAGGAGGCCTGAGTCATGGAGCCTACTCTCGCCATCGTTATCGGTATTCTCGTCGCGTCCGCCGTCTATCTCATGCTTGGTCGCAATGTTCTCAAGTTCGTCTTCGGCCTCGTGCTGCTGAGCAACGCGGCCAATCTGGTCATCTTCGCATCGGGCCGGCTGACGCGCGCTGTGCCACCCCTCGTGCCCGAGGGTCTAAAGGCTCCTCCAGAGACCTTCGCCAACGCTCTGCCCCAGGCACTCATCCTGACGGCAATCGTGATCGGTTTCGGCCTGCTGGCTTTCGCACTCTCACTTGTCTTCCGCGCATATCAGGAGTTCAGAACCCTCGATAGCAGCGCCATGCGATATGCCGAGCCGGTTGAGACAGAATTGAGCGGCCGGGCACAGCCGGCATCGGACATGAAATCATGACGAGTTGGCTTCTTGCACTCCCGATCATGATTCCCATCATGACTGCGGTTCTCGTCTTTCTGGCCGGCAGTATCGGAGCCAGGGCTCGTTGGCTGAGCATTGCAGGTTGCGTCCTCCTGCTGGCTGTCTCGATCCTGCTTGTCAATCAGGTATGGCAGGACGGTGTCGTGGCCGCGCAGATGGGAGGATGGCCCGCACCATTTGGCATTACGCTTGTTGCCGACCTTCTCAGCGCGATCATGGTGGCCATCACCGCCGTTATCGGTGTCGCGGTCGCCGTCTACGCTCTTGCGGATATCGATAGACGACGAGAAGGTCTCGGTTATCACGCGCTCTTCCAGGTCTTGCTGGCGGGCGTGTGCGGCGCCTTCGTGACCGGCGACCTTTTCAATCTCTACGTCTGGTTCGAAGTGATGCTCATCGCATCATTCGGGCTACTGGTCATCGGCGGCAACAAGGCGCAGCTCGATGGCGGCATAAAGTATGTGGCGCTCAATCTGGTTTCGACCGTTCTGTTCCTTGCAGGAATCGGGCTGCTTTACGGTCTGACCGGTACGCTGAATTTTGCCGACCTGAGTCAGGCCATCGGAAAGGTCGAGAACCAGGGGCTTGTCACGACGATTGCTGTCTTCTTCATGGTTGCCTTCGGCATCAAGGCGGCCGCATTTCCGCTATTCTTCTGGCTGCCCGCTTCGTATCACACGCCGCCCGTCGCGGTATCGGCCGTGTTTGCGGGGCTGCTGACAAAGGTCGGCGTTTACGCACTCATTCGCATGTTTACGCTGGTCTTTACGCATGACACCGCATTCACGCATGGACTCCTGCTTGGGATTGCCCTCCTGACCATGGTGACAGGCGTGCTTGGCGCGGCAGCTCAGAACGAGTTTCGGAAGATCCTTTCGTTCCATATCGTCAGTCAGATCGGTTACATGATCCTTGGACTGGCGCTCTATACGCCATTGGCTCTGGTTGGTGCGGTTTTCTATCTGGTCCACCACATCATTGTGAAAGCCAACCTCTTTCTGATTAGCGGCGTCGTGCAGCGGCTGACCGGCTCATTTGAGCTGTCCTTCATCGGCGGGCTTTACAAATCCAGTCCCTTTCTTGCCGCATTGTTTCTGGTTCCGGCCTTTTCGCTGGCTGGTTTTCCGCCACTATCCGGCTTTTGGGCCAAGTTTCTCCTGGTCAAGGCTAGCCTGGATATCGGCGCTTATACGATCGCGTTCATCGCCTTGCTGGTCGGCATACTCACGGTCTACTCCATGACCAAAATCTGGAACGAGGTCTTCTGGAAGCCGCATCCGAAAGGGGATCCGAATGCGCTTGCGACCCTTGCTGGGAGAGATCGAGCGGCCTTGATGCTCCCCATCATCGTGCTTGCCGGGCTCACAGTCGCGATCGGTCTCAATCCTGAGACCTTCGTTGTTTTCGCAGAGCGTTCGGCTGAACAGCTCCTCGATCCGACGGCCTATGTCGGCGCAGTCATGGGAACCCAACAATGAACCTGCTTTTCGTCAATGCCGGGCTTGCGCTCGGTTGGGCCGCGGTCACAGGGAGCTTCACGGCAACAAGTCTGCTGATCGGTTTCTGCATTGGCTATGCGTCACTCTGGGTTGCACGACCACTCTTCGGTGAGACCAGCTATTTCGAGCGATTCGGACGCATGATCAGTCTCATGGTGTTCTTCGTCTATGAACTGATTGTCTCCAGTGCGCGGGTCGTATGGGACGTGGTGACACCGACCCAATTGAGTAGACCTGGAATTATCGCCATGCCTCTGGACGCAAAGGGCGAGGGAGAAATCCTGGCGGTAACGAACTTGATCTCGTTGACACCAGGAACCTTGAGTTTGGACGTCTCACCTGATGGCAAGACACTCTACGTCCACGCGATGTTTCTGGACGACCCTGACGATCTGCGCCGTGAACTCAAACAAGGGATGGAGCGCCGTGTGATCGAGGCGATGAACGGATGATTGAGAACGGTTCTTTTCTCGAATTGGCCATCGATATCGGTTTCGCGCTGATAATGCTCGCTATGGCAATATCATTTATTCGGCTTGTCCTTGGCCCGAGTCTTCCCGACCGTGTCGTAGCACTCGATATGGTGACACTTCTCGCGGTCGCCTTCAGCGGTCTCTTTGCGATCTCATCCGGCAAGTCGGCTTTCCTGGATGTTGCAATCGCACTGGCTCTGATTGCATTCCTGGCAACGGTCGCCCTTGCCCGATTCGTCGAACGGCGCAACGCAAATGGGGCCGAAGCCGACGAACAGGCGGGAGGAGAAAACTGAAGATGATCGAAGGACTGACAGCTCTTCTCGTGATTGGCGGCGGACTGTTCTCGGTCATCGCCGCACTGGGAATCCTTCGCCTTCCGGATATTCTTATTCGTATGCATGCGTCGACAAAGGCCGGCACGCTCGGTTGCGGGCTGATCCTGGTCGCCGTAGCACTCCACTTCGGCGAGATTGGAATTGTATCCCGGGCGGTGGCGGCTATCGTATTCCTATTGATTACGGCCCCTGTGGCTGCCCACATGATTGGCCGAGCGGCCTACCGTACCGGAGTGCCGTTGTGGGAAGGCAACGTTATCGATGAGCTTGCAAGCGCGTCGAAAGAGCAGTCTGCTGTGGCTTCGCCCAATGGGTCCGAGTGACGGAAACCGGTTCTCACGCAATCCACGTTCGGTCTGCGTAACTGAACGTGGAATGGTTTGAGCGCTCGGGGTTGCAACTAAGCAGCCTGGACGTTCGTCTCCAGGGCTGGGTAGTCGGTGTATCCGCGGTGATCGCCTCCATAGAAGGTCTCTGGATCGGGTTCGTTGAGGGCAGCGCCCCGGCGGTATCGTGCTGGCAGGTCCGGGTTTGCGATGAAGGGACGGCCAAAAGTGACGGCATCGGCGCGGCCCTGAGCAATCCAATCTTCCGCAGTGACGGCATTGAAATCACCATTTGCAACGTATGTCCCTGTCCAACGCTCTCTGAGGTCGTCGATGAAAGCGCGGTCGCTTGCAGAGACTTCGTCGACCCCGAATTTCTCCACCATATGGAGATAGGCAAGGCCCAACCGGTTGAGGCTCTCGACGACCGTCACAAAGGTTGATTCCGAACCGTCCAGTTTCATGTCGTTGAAAGTACCGGTTGGAGAAAGGCGGACACCGACCTTTTCCGGCCCGATAGCATCGGCAATAGCCTGAGTGATTTCCAACGTAAGCCGGGCACGGTTTTCTGGTGTCCCGCCATAGCCATCGGTTCGGTCGTTTGCATTCACATGTAGAAACTGGTCAAGCAGATAGCCATTGGCAGCGTGCACTTCGACACCATCGAAGCCGGCCGCAACAGCTTTGAGGGCTGCTTGCCGAAAGTCATCGATCAGGGCTGGGATTTCGTCCTCACGCAATGCTCTTGGTGCGGAGGTATCGACAACACCCTCGGCGATGAACGTCGTTGCGTTGGCCTGGATGGCCGAAGGCGCCACGGGTGCCTGATCATTTGGAAGCAGGGATGTGTGGCTGATCCGGCCGACGTGCCAGAGCTGCAAGACGATGCGGCCCCCCGCAGCGTGAACCGCATTCGTGACCTTTTTCCAGCTCTCGATGTGCTTTTCGCTGTAGATCCCAGGTGTGCTGATGTAGCCCACGCCCATTGGGCTGATCGGGGTCGCCTCAGTTATGATCAGACCGGCACTTGCACGCTGCTCGTAGTAGGTGATGGCAAGATCATGCGGTGTACCGTCGTCATGAGCCCTGTTGCGTGTTAGCGGTGCCATCCAGACGCGATTGGGAGTTGTGATTCCACCGGCATTAAGCGGTTCGAATAGATGATGCAATTCAGCTTCCGATGCGTATTCCATTGAGGTGTTTTCCGCTTTCTTGGGACATTTCATTCTGTGGGACAACGACGCTGGGAGCGTGAACCGTGCCCTTGATGCCTGAAATCGGAATTGACCTGTGTGATGATAATAGCTCTAAAACCGACTTCAGTGTTGCGTGTTGCGCAACAAGATGATTGATGTCGATTTGGGAAAACTGACGGGATCGACCGGCGTTCAATTGCAGTGGCACGCAACATCCCAATAGGGCGGCGAGCCAAAACGTGTGGCGAAAAAATCGATAAAGGCACTGACTTTTTTTGAGCCGCGGCGGTTCGGTTGATAAACGGCGTAGATCCCCGCATCGGGACCGGTGATGCTTGCTTCCCAATCCGTCAGGATTGCTTGCAGCCGGCCTTTGTCGACGTCGTGTCCGGCAAGCCAGCTCGGGAGCAGTGCGATTCCGGCTCCGCAGATCGCGCTTTCGAGCAGCAGTTCCGAATTGTTCGACCTGAGATTGCCTCGGATGTCCACACGGTCATTGCCGGCTGGTCCGGAAAAATTCCAGCGGCGGTCGATATTGGTATGCGAGAATGACAGGCAGTTATGGCCGCCGAGGTCGGCCGGCTTGGCGGGTTCACCGTGTCTTTTGAGATAATCCGGGCTGGCGCAGACCAGGAGATGCATCGAGGCCAGTCTGCGGGCGATCAGACTTGAGGACTGCAAACTCCCGATCCGGATGGCGAGGTCGACACGCTCTTCGACGAGATTGACGATACTGTCGGTCATGGTGATGTCGAGTTCGATCGCGGGGCAGGCGTTCAAAAACTCCGAGATTGCAGGTGCAATGTGCAGCCGCGCGAAGGCGACCGGCAGGCTCACGCGCAGAATGCCGCGCGGGGCACCATCGGCTTCGCTGATGCTGCGGTCAGCTTCCTCGACATCTTCGAGGATTCGGACGGCCTGTTCGTAATAGCGCTCTCCGGCATCCGTCAGGGTGACGCGCCGGGTTGAACGGTTGAGGAGCTGCGTGCCGAGATGCTCTTCAAGGGCATTGACTTGACGGGTGACCGAAGAGGTCGCCATACCCGACCGGCGTGCGGATTTTGCAAATCCCCCGTCATCGACAACAGAGACGAAGGCTTTCAGTGCCGAGAATTGATCCATGACGTAAATTTTGCGATATGCGCAACGTAGATAGCTAATATCGATGAATTAACGTCAGAATTGCACAGGCCAAAGCACTTGGAAAGGAGGAGACGGCATGTCCATTACCGTCAAAGTGACGTCGGACTTCATCTGTCCATGGTGCCAGATCGGCGAAAAACGGCTTCTCAATGCTATAGAGTCGCTCCCCAAAGATATCTCCGTCGAAATCGAATGGCTTCCCTTCGAGCTCAACCCGGACATGCCGCTCCAAGGGATTGATCGGAAAACCTATCGCACGATGAAATTCGGCAGTTGGGAGCAGGCGCAAGCGCGCGATGCGCAGACCATTGCGGCCGGGGCGGAAGATGGTGTTCGGTTCGAGTATGACAAAATCCAAATCACGCCGAACACATTTGCCGCACACAGGCTGGCATGGCTGGCCGCGCAGGAGGGCAAACAGCCTGTGGTCGTTCTGGCGATCCTGAATGCGTATTTTCACGAGGGTCGGGATATCGGCAATCGCGATGTCCTGGGAGAGATCGCGCGCGACGCTGGTCTGTCCGAAGAAGGCGTCAGGGCCTTCCTGGAAAGCGAGGAGGGGACCGAGGCCGTGCAGGACTTAACGCGCGATGCCCGCGTTCAGGGCATTCACGGTGTTCCACACTTCGATATCGAGGGCTTTGCAGTCAGCGGTGCCCAGTCTCCCGAAGTCCTGCGTCAGGTGTTGATGGAGGTGCACAAGCGAAAGGCGGCGATGGGGGAGGCGAGCGCGGCCGAGTAGGCGGGTAAATAGGTGCCTTGAGCTAGGTTCCGAAGCGCTTTCGAAATTCCCCGGGTGCGGTTCCGACATGACGGAGAAAGCTCCGCCGCATTGTCTCTTCGGACCCAAAACCACACCGCCGGGCAATCTCCTTCACGGAAAGCGAGCCATTGCAGAGGTTCCTCTGGGCCGTCTCGATGCGGATCCGTTCGACAGCCCGCGCCGGAGTCGAGCCTGTTGCCGACTTGTAGCGACGACTAAAACTTCGCTCGCTCATCCCAGCGCGCAGGGCGAGAGCGTTGACGCTCAGATCGCCATCCAGATTGTCCTTCATCCATTCATGCAATTGATCGAACCGGTCGGCTCCCTCCTGAAATGCGAGGGCTGCGCTAAACTGTGCCTGCCCGCCGGGTCGTTTCAAGTAGACCACAAGTCGGCGTGCAACAGCCAAGGCCATCTCGCGGCCCTGATCCCGTTCGACGAGAGCGAGCATCAGGTCGATCCCGGACGACACGCCTGCCGATGTCCACACGCCATCATCTTCAATAAAGATCGGATCCGGCTCGACAGTTATGGTTGGATAATCTCGTGAAAGCCTCTCGCAATAGGCCCAATGTGTGACCGCACGTTTTCCTTCGAGCAGACCGATTTTGGCAAGGAGAAAGGCACCGGTGCAGACCGATGCAACACGTCGCGCCGCTCGGGTTCGTCGCGCGAGCCAGGTGACGAGATCGGGCTGCGCCGTAGCTCTGTGCACGCCGAAACCGCCACACACGATGAGCGTATCCAAGGCCTTACGATGATCCGGGAGTCCCGCGGTCGCAATACCGAGACCTGACGATGTGAGTATCGTCTCACCCTTCAAGCTGACGACATGCGGTTCATAGGCAGCAGTCTCGCCTTTTTCGCGAAACAGTTCGTTGCACGACGTCACGACCTGGAGAGGACCTGCGATATCGAGCAGATTTGCGTCTTCATAGGCGAGGAACTCGATCCGGCGCGATTTCGGGCGGCTTGAGCCGTTTGGCAGAATTTGTGGGCTATTTGTCATTTCAGCCAAATCTGTACAGCGTTAGAGTGACCAAGGCAATCAGGAGATTATTCATGAGCAAGCTAAGCGTTGGCATTCTGGTCTTTCCGAAGGTGCAGCAGTTGGATCTGACCGGACCGTACGAGATCTTTGCATCGGAGCCGGAGGCAGACGTTCAACTGGTATGGAAAGAGGTTGAGCCGATCGATACGGCAACGGGCCTCACCCTGACCCCGAATATTACATTCGATGACAGTCCGCAATTCGACGTCATCTGCGTGCCGGGTGGCTATGGGGTCAATGCACTTTTGGAAGATGAGGAGACGCTTGCTTTTGTCAGAAGTCAGGCGGCTGGAGCCAAGTACATCACATCCGTATGTACCGGATCGCTGATACTTGGTGCGGCCGGACTGCTTAAGGGTCGGAAGGCAACCACCCATTGGGCAAGCCATCACTTCCTTACACAGTTCGGCGCAGAGCCAGTCGAAGCCCGCGTCGTACAGGATGGGAACATATGGACCGGAGGCGGGGTGACGGCCGGCATCGATATGGCCCTCAATGTCGTCGCCGAGATGTTCGGCCGAGAGTCGGCGGAAGCGGTGCAGCTCATGCTGGAGTACACACCAGAGCCGCCATTCACATCGGGAAGGCCGGAGACGGCGCCAGACTCCGTGGTCGAGATTGTGCGTGACCGTGGTCAGACGAGCATTTCCGAGCGAGAGCGTATTATCGGTGGGCTTGACGCTGCGGCCTCATGACCCAGCGGTAGAGGGGGTGCTCATCGGCTTAGCGGCAGATGAGTCGTCCGCCTGAGCCGACCGACGACTGTCGAACCCGGCGAAATCGGACTAAGGGACATGCATCGATCGCTTGTCGATCCGATCGACCTGTAATCATGCGTCACTTCTCGGTCTTTGGAAGCCTGTCGCCCGCAGCCTGGATCAACTCCTTCACGACCTGACCGACCAGATCGATCCCGACGCCGCATTTGCACCCATGGCAGCCGACACAGGCATCGAGACCGAGTTCGATGGCATTGTCCAGGGCGGCTGCCTTTCCCGTCTCGCTCGTCAGTGGATCGAGGCGAATTCTCTGCAGCTTCAAAAGCGAGAAAGGGTTGCCATTGGGGTAGCCGTGTGCGGGGTCTGGAGCCTCCGTGCCGTCAGGCATATTGGAAGGCAGGCCGCCGGCAAAGTTGCGTGCGTGCATGGGGCAATTGCTGAGACAGGCATAGCATTCGATGCAGGCCGTCAGGTCGTGAAACGTATCGGGCGCTTCAACATTGAGATCATTACCTTGTGCGGCACTGGTCAGGCGGCCGCGCAACTGGCGGGCAACGCCGTCGCGGCGAACAACCAAATCGCTCAAAACGGGCAAGGTGGCCACCGGACTAATCCGATCGCCTTCCCTCGCACGTGCCCGGCAAGCGATCCGTGGTTTGCCGCCGACATCCACCGTACAGACGCCACAATTTCGGGCGCGGCAGCCGTACCGGAATGCGAGATCCGGCATCGTCGTAGCCTGTGCCTGCAGCAGCACATCCAGGACCATCGGACGCTCGCCTTTGTAGCGCGGCTGGTAGTCGAAACTGACAACGGCCTCGGCGCCATTGCGATGCGTTACGATATCGACTTTCACGCCTTTGTCGCCTCTCCGATGGCGCCGTCCACGCCTCCAGGGACAATTTCGGCGGCGGAACCGTTCGCTCCCATGATGGCGCGGTAGCGTTTTTCGAGTTGTCTGTCCTGCATGTCTGCGGGCATCAGACGCAGCATCTTGATCTGAGCCTTGCGCCAGTTCTCCTGGAATTTGTATGCGAGCAGTCGCTTAAGAGGAGTCCGCGTTCTCGCGACACGCCACACATGCCAACCGCTTTGGCCCTGCTTTCGCGCGACAGTGGCGTAGGGTTGGGAGAATGCCGAGATCGCGCTGCAATCAAGACGGACATGACCACCGACGCTTCCGTCACGCTCAAGAGAAGCGGTCGCAATGGCTTTTGCCGCTTCAAGCATGTTTCGCAGTTCCTCAAACTCGATGAAGGCCTGGTTCCAGACGGCATATTCTGGGATGACAATCCGATCGAGTGCAACTGTCCACTCCTCGATAAGGCGTTCGATCTTGGCAATGCGTTCGGCTGTGCGAACAGGGCCGATGCATTCCCATGCCTCTCGCTGAAGATCGAGTTTTATTGTTGCACCGGCGCGGTCGCCCTTTTGCCCAAAGCGTTTTTCGGTCCGCGCGATAAGCGGTTCGAACGGTGCGTCGTCGATCGCTATGGTGTGTGCTCGAGAAGCTTCCGCGGCGGCCCGGCCCGCCCTGATTCCAAAGACGGCGCCTTCGGTGAGCGACGTTGATCCGAGACGGTTGGCACCGAACAGGCCGCCCATGGCCTGCCCTGCTGCGAACAAGCCTGTGATGCCTTGGGCTATCTCACCATCGCCGTCGCCGCCAACGGATGCGCCATATTCGTTAACCCGGATGCCCCCCATTTGATAGTGCGCGCCCGGGCGGACTTCCCATGGTTCCTCGCATCGTGCAGCTGCTTTGCCGAGCGCCTGGCGTGCATTCTTGAGTGCAGAAGGGAGACAGCCCTCTAGAAAGCGCATGAAATAGGGACCTGATCTCGGAGGCGTCTTGTTTGCCGTCATGTCGAGATAGGCCCCGCCGTTCGGGCTGCCTCGACCATCCTCGACGGCACGCATGATCGCTGCCGAGCATTCGGCACGTGTCCGCAGATAGACACCGTCCAGGATCACTTTGCCGTGCTTGTCGCGCAGAACGCCGAGGAAACTTGCGGTTACGGGTTCGCCAGCGAGCAGACCCTCATAGGACGGCGGCGAAGCCAGGCAGAAGGGCAGAAATTGAAGCTGTTCCATGTCGACGAGATCGGCGCCTGCGCGAGCAGCCACGGCATAGGAATCGCCAGTATTGCCGCGCATGGTGTCTGTCTTCGGGAAGTAAAGTGTCGAAAGCCCGCCTGCGGCGATCACCACGGCAGGCGCCCGAACAGCAATCAACAGGCCGCGGGCAGCGTCATAGATCAATCCGCCGACAACCCGCTTGACGTCTGCATTGTCATCGACTGTCGCCAGGTCAAGAAACCAGGCATCTTCCAGATAGTCGATGCGATCGCCCTGGACGATAGCATTCCAATTGGCGTGCCCGAACGCGACCCCGCAATTTCGGTGCCCGACGGAACGACGTTTGGTATGGCCGCCCAGCGGCAAAGGCAGAGGCAGGGGACCGTTGCGGTCGCTGTTGATATCCGGCCGCAGACCCTGCGTCCGATATGCGTCATAAGCCGACTTGCTATCTTCGGCGAACGCATCCGTGATGCTTTCAACGGGCAGGTCACCGCCGGCCATGCGCAGATTTTCCGACAACACTTGCTCCGTGTCATCGCTGGCACCGGATTCGCGGACGGTCGCAATGCCTTCGGAGATCTTGGTGTCGGAGCAGCCGACGGGGTCCTTGGAGACGACAAGAACATTTGCGCCGGCTTCCGCCGCGGACAGTGCGGCATTGCTGCCAGCGCCGCCAGATCCAACGACGATCACATCGTAATCGCGCCACTCTGTAGCAATAGCCATAACCCGACCCTCCCTACCGGCGGCGGATCATGCCGCAGCCAATCGCTCTTGTCCAACGCAGCCGAAAGCACTTTGTTGCTTCTGATAGCCGTTATGAACCGCGTCTCTCGGAGGCGGATATGTGAAGTCCCGATGTCGCCCTGAATGCGGCGCGGACTCATTGCGTTATCGCGGCGCGTACACGGCAGGGAATGCCCTTCAGATGCGGGATCCCTTGTTCCGTATCGAGGAAATCTCGGTCATCTGGACAGAGCTGAGCGTCGGCATGATCCCAGGCGGCCGAAAGTGTGCCGTTGCCTTCGGCGACTTCCGGCAGCCACCATCCATGCGGAATGCGGACAAGCCCAGCGGGCATATCATCTCGAATGGCAACCGCCATGCGCACCTTGCCGATTTTGGTTTCTGCGATGGCCCAATCGTCATCCGTCAGGCCCAACGTATGCGCATCCGTACGATTGAGATACATCAATGGCTCCGGCGCGCGAGTTCGAAGCGACGGGACATGTCTCTGTCCGGTTTGGAAATAGGGATCTTCCCGAACGCCGGTGAACAGCCGAAGCGGCCATTCCGGATCAAACTCCGGTTCTTCCCGCCAGTAGGGCAAAGCGTCGAAACCCAGATCGGAGAGAATTGAAGACGCCAGTTCCACTTTGCCTGAAGGTGTGGCGAAACCGGTGGATTCGTATTTGCGGAAGGTCAGGCCAGTCAGGTGGTAGGTGTGTTTCTCTGCAAAGGTATCGAACGACATGCCGAGACCTGCCACGCGTTGGTCCAGGAGATCTATTTCTGTCTTCCAGGGAAAATGCTCTTCCAGGCCCATGCGAGCAGCAAGACCTTTCCATAGGGCAAAGGTGCCCTGGGCTTCTCCTGGCGGGTCAACAGCCTTTTGCGAGGGGCGATAGATAGAGGTCCAGCCGAACCCATCGGCAAGCGCAGGCCGCTCGGTCCATGCGTCGCCAGGGAGAATGTAATCGGCGAGCTGTGCAGTCGGGGTCTTGATATGCTCATGCGCAACGATGAGGTCCTGGTTCATCAACGCATCGTGGATCAGCGGCATGTTTGCGAATCCAAGCAGCGTATTGTTGCCGAGTGTGAAGAAGGCTTTGACCGGATAGGGCGCACCATCCCGCATTGCGCGAAAGACCGCGGATGGGTTCGCCATGTAGCTGCCCGAAACCAGATTTGCGTAATCTCGTCCCCAAACGCGGCGGGTCGGCTCCGCAAGAGCCTGGGTTCCACGATACGTAAAGGCCGGGTGAGTCGCTGCGCCAAGCTGTTTCGCTTTCTGTGCGTCAGGCAAGACGTCATGCAATTCCAGGTCCGTTTCCGAAACGATCTGCGGATGAAAGCCATGCAGGACTTCGCCACCCTCCACATCGAGATTGCCACATAGTGCTCGGAGTGTGCAGTGAAGCCGGATGGCTGATGTGGCGTTACGTTGCTGATCAGTAATCGGAGTCCAGGGAATCACCGATGGGCCATGCGACGCGTAGGTTCGCGCTGCTTCAGCGATGAGATTCGTTTCGACGCCGGTGATCTTGCTGACCCGCTCAAGGGGGAATTCATCAAGCCTGTCGCGAAGCGCATCGAACCCGGTTGTCCAACGCTCAACGAATGCCTTGTCATACAGCTGCTCGTCGAGGATCACCTTCAGCCATCCCAGACACATGGCTGCATCCGTGCCTGCCTTGAGCGGGAGCCATAGGTCTGCGCGTTCGGCACTTTCAGAACGGCGTGGATCGAGCACGATGAGTTTGGCACCTCGCTCCTGCGCGCGGCGGATTGAATTGTAGACAGGCGTCCAGGAATGCGGTTTCGGATTGTGTCCGAAAAGGGTGATGCACCGCGTCCGCTCATAATCCGGATAGGGAAACCATCCGTAAACCATGCGGTTGATCGCCGCTGTATTTCCAGCACAGAGTGCCACGCCGGATATCCAGTTTGGAGATCCAAGAACGTTCATGAACCGGCGACAGAGCCCGTTGTCGGTCTGGATGTTCCAGTTGCTCGTGGCCACGGCCAGACTTTCGGGACCGTTTTCATCCACGATGCGCTGCAGGCGTGCGGCAATATCGTCCAGTGCGGCGTCCCAGCTGACACGCTGCCAATTTCCCTCACCGCGAGTGCCCATTCGTTTGAGCGGATAGAGCACGCGTTGAGGACTCCGGAAGCCTTCGGGTGCATGAACCCCCTTCATGCAGATATTGGCCTTCAGCGGCCGCGTGTCGGAAGCTTTGACGCGTGTGACCTTGTTGCCATCGGTCTCGACGAGGACTTGGCAGTAGATGTCGCAGGACGAACAAAGGACTCGTTTTTCCCCCATTCTGCGCCGCTTCCTTGACCTTGGTGAATTCCCTCGATAGAGGCAAAGTCAATTCGGGAAGCAAGTCAAGACGCGCCGCCTGAGCGAATTCGAGCGAAGGCAGATCGAGAAAGTGAGACGCCAGCTATGAAGACACGCATCACGGAGCTGTTCGGTATCGAACACCCGATTATCCAGGGTGGTATGCATTATGTTGGCTTCGCACCACTGGCGGCGGCGGTGTCGAACGCCGGCGGACTTGGATTCATTACTGGCCTGACGCAAAAAACGCCTGCAGATCTTGCGAATGAAATTGCTAAGTGCCGTGACCTGACGGAGAAGCCATTCGGCGTGAACTTAACGTTCCTGCCGTCCGTCAAGACGCCGGACTATCCAGGCTATATCAAAGCGATCATCGAAGGTGGCGTGAAGATCGTCGAGACGGCGGGGCGCAATCCCGAGCCCTATCTGCCCTACCTCAAGGATGCCGGTATCAAGGTGATCCACAAATGCACGTCGGTTCGTCATTCGTTAAAGGCCGAGGCGATCGGATGCGATGCAGTTTCTGTCGACGGTTTCGAGTGTGGTGGGCATCCGGGTGAGGACGATGTTCCGAACATGATCCTTCTGCCGCGGGCTGCCGACGAGCTTTCGATCCCCTTTGTGTCGTCCGGAGGCATGGCCGACGGACGAAGCCTCGTCGCGTCGCTTGCGATGGGTGCCGAAGGCATGAATATGGGAACCCGCTTCATCGCCACCGTTGAGGCGCCAGTTCATGACAATGTCAAAAAGGCGATCGTCGCCGCCTCCGAACTCGACACACGTCTCGTCATGCGTCCGCTACGCAATACCGAGCGTGTTCTCAACAATGCTGCCGTGGAGCGTGTCCTTGAGAAAGAAAAGGCGCTCGGAAAAGACCTGACATTCGAAGATATCATGGACGAGGTTGCCGGCGTCTATCCACGAATTCTGATGGAAGGCGATATGGATGCCGGTGTCTGGTCCTGTGGCATGGTCGCCGGGCTCATCAATGACATACCCACATGCCAGCAGCTGATCGACAGCATCATGAGCGAGGCGGATGCTCTGATCCGGCAGCGTCTCGAGGGATTGTTGTCGGCCGGAGGCGCTGCCGCATAGCCTAATTCCAGCACCATTACACAGCCGCTTCATCGTGTAAGCGCTCTATCAATACTTTCATTGCTACTCTCGTGGTCGCAGACCGATGGCTCAACGAGAGATTGCACGCCTTGACCCACGCCATACCAGACGACCACCACGCCACATTCCAGCGTGCGAAGACCGGGTGTCCGCCGACATTCAGGCAGATCCGACAGTTTCCGTGGTGGAGCAAACTCTATCGGGCAGTAAGAGCGTCATGGCTCTATAACCGGGCTCTCGATCTCGCGGCGCACGGCTCCTATGAGGAAGCACTGGCCGAGTTTGGCAAAATCGAAGCGCTCGTCCCGGTCGATTCTGAAATGCTGATTGCCAAAGCCCTTTTCCTTCACATGACACACAATCATGGCGATGGACACGCGGCATTCGAGGAGGCCTGGCTCCACGTTGAACATGACGCCTATCTGAACGATCATGAGAAGGCCTACTTAAAGGCCTATATCCATACTTTCGGTTCGGTGTCGGCCCGTTTGAGTCAGAGCGGGCGAAAAAATATCAGGCCAGTCGAAATGGCGATGATAGAACTCGACCGTGTTGGCGCAGGATTGAAAAGAAATTTCCCTCTGACCACCCATCCATTCTGGCCGAATGACATCTCGGTGGAGCCGAGTGGCGGAAGGCGGTAGCCGCTATTCGATGATCCCGGACCGCGGGCTCAATCCTTCTTGAAGATCATCGATGCAATCAACCCCGATGCGACCGCGGCAAGGACGGCAAGAATGCCGTAAATAAGAGGTTGATCGAAGGCGAGAGCATAAACAAAGCGCTCGAAACCGACCTTGTGAATCCGCAATTCCGACGAATTCAGACCCAACAGCTTGCCATCGCGAAAGAGGTAGACAGTCGTCTTGTAGTCGCCCACCGGTACGCTTGCCGGCAGATCGAGTGTGGCGCGGAACAGGCTGGGTGAAATAAAGGCAACACCCACATTTTCCTCAAGATACACCCCTTCGCGCTTTTTAACGCGGACAAGAGCGTCGCGAAATTCCTTATGCTCAGGGAGCTTTTCCGTCTCACCTGCGGGGATCAGGTTGAGACTTTCGAAGCCGATCCCAAGGCCATTGAGCGTGGTCGGCTTGGCGATTTCATCCAATGGCCGGGTGGAGAGGACGCCATAAAAACCAGGAATGTTGTTGAAGGTCGCGGTCGTTCTGTTGATCCAGATCCCGAACGTGCGTTCCTTCCGCCGGGTGACCAGCGTCTTATCCGGGCCGCGTACAACAACAGCAATGTCATATATGCCCGATTCCGATGCGTCCTGCTTTGAATGCTCGACTGTTCCAAAAACGACCAGACGAGCGCCGGTGAAGTTCGATTGAATTGCGATATCGCGTGAGGATAGGTCCGAACTGATGGCTTCTGGCACGCTCGACTCGGCTGCAGGCTTGTCTTGCGCCATGGCAGAACCGGCAAGACAGGTGCACAGGACGAGAGCAAGCGGAATAAAGCGATGCGAAGAGGTCATATCAGTGTCCTCCTCCGCCGCTGAACAACGGACTGACGCTGAACACGTCATCCGGCTCAAGCACCAGCCCGAGCGCCATGCGTACACAAACGGCAAGGACCATGATGGCCAGAAGTGCCCGCAGTTGCTCGCCTTTCAGTTTTTGACCGGCACTTGCTCCAAACTGGGCGCCGATCACGCCACCAAACATCAGCACCAGAGCAAGGACGGCATCGACGGTCTGGTTCGTGGTTGCATGCAGTACGGTGACAAGCGACGTGACGAAGATGATCTGAAACAAGGATGTGCCGATAACCACGTTCGTTGGAACGCGGAGGAGGTAGATCATGGCCGGAACCATAATGAACCCGCCACCCACACCCATGATCGCCGCGAGAATGCCGACAAAAGCGCCAATCAGAAATGGTGGAATCGCACTGATATAGAGTTTTGAGCGCTTAAAGCGCATTTTAAACGGCAGGCCGTGGATCCAATTGTGCTGGCCGGGGCGGCGCATGGAAACCGGTCCGCCCGATTTCGCCTTGCGCATGGCTCTCAGGCTTTCAACCAGCATCAAACCGCCGATTATGCCGAGAAAAGTCACGTAGGAGAGTGAAATCATCAGGTCGACCTGACCGATTTCCCTCAGCAATCGCACAACCTCGACGCCAAGAAACGAGCCGCAGACACCGCCAAGGAGCAGGACTGTGCCCATTTTGATGTCGACATTTCCGCGCCGCCATTGTGCAAGTGCACCTGAAACCGACGATGCAACGATCTGGTTGGCCTCGGTCGCAACGGCGACAGCCGGCGGAATTCCGTTGAAAATCAACAATGGCGTCATAAGGAAGCCACCGCCCACGCCGAACATGCCAGATAAGAATCCGACCGCAGCACCCATTCCGAAAATGAGAGCGATGTTCACCGATATCTCGGCGATGGGCAGATAAATCTGAAGCATTGCGAATCCGAAAAGGCGCGCGGCTCGGTCAAACAAGCCGATGACAATAGAACCGTCGCTGGAATGAACGTCGTGCGATGTTGCGATGCAGCGAAACGTGTATCCTTAAACGCCCGCGCGCGCGTCCTGTCAATGCATCAAGGCGCGAAACCGCAGATTCCCGTTTGAGATTTGATCGCCGTCGCAGGTATTAGCCGGTCAGCGCTTCCAGATGGGAGAGAAGCTCATGATTGACGGCGCCGGTGGCATCAAGACCGGAACGCATCTGGAAATCCTTGATGGCACTTGTGGTTTTCGGGCCCATGACTCCGTCTGCCGGACCGGCTGTGTAACCGAGCTTGTTCAATAGCTTCTGTGCCTTTGCAACTTGCGGCGAAGATTTGGGCTCGGCTTTTGCGCCGGGGCCGGGCGGTGCCCAGGCTGCTTCGGATTTGTAGATTCGGTTTGCAGCCTTGTTCACCGGTGCGGCTTTCCAATTGCGGACCGTTTGTTCCGCTTTCGCAAGAACGGCCGGTTCGAACTGGAGCTTGACGAGATCGCGGCGCTTTCCAGCTTCTTTGTCGCCACGGTTGGCGGCAAGAGCAAACCATTTGTAGGCTTCCGTCATGCTCTTTGAAACACCCAGCCCGTTCTCATAGAGAATGCCAAGATTGAACTGGCTGTCGGCGAGTCCGTGAGCTGCGGCTTTGGCGAACCATTTTCCGGCTTTCGAATAGTCAGCGGGCTTGCCGTCGCGTCCGGTATGCATCACGGCAAGATTATGCATTGCTTTCACATTACCGAGGTCCGAGGCGCGCCCATACCAGGCCTTCGCCTGCTCAAGGTCGCGCTTGGTACCCAGACCGCGCTCATACAGGGCCGCCAGCATGTATTGTGCCGGTGCGAAGCTTTGAGCGGCCGCATGGTGATACCAGCGCCATGATTTCTCATAGTCTTTCTTGACGCCATGACCTTTGGCATACCGGTTGGCGACTTCGAACTGTGCCTGTGCGTTCCCATTCGCGGCCGCAGTCCGAAGCGAGATCGGGCCGATGGCAGCAGGCGGCATTGCAACCTTGCGGACCGGGGCTTTGGGCTCGGTATGAGGCGCTGCCTCGACAATCGGCGCAGATTTGGGTTGTGTGAGAACGCGCGGGGTCAAAGAGGCACGCTTGGCCTGGACGTTCGAAGGGAGCGCCACGGATTGGCCAGGTGTGAAGGTACGCGATGACGGAGAAGCCGTCGCATCGCTTGCTGTCGGCTTCTGTCGTAAATAGGGACTTGTCGGCGTTGTTCGTGGTGCGACGAGTTGATCTTCACCGCCGCGGCGGGGTCTGAGATCCTCGCGTTCCTCTGTTGGCATGGCCGGTGTCAAGTTCGGCACCACAACGCTTGCCCGGCTCTGGTCCGACTTCGGATCCAGACTGAGTTTGGAAGACATCTTCGCCCGCGGCGTCGATACAGGGGAGGAATTGCGTTCGAAGAAACCGGTTACGGTTCCACCCGGCTTATTCATCAAGCGGCCGTAGAGCAGGACCGCCGATACGACCAGGAGGAGCAGGGCAGCAAAGACCAGGAGCGGCTTCGGCCTATTGGTTTCTGCAGCTTGCGGGTCCTTCGGGCTCTTGGCCTTGCGGCGGAACCGGCTGAAGAAGCTCTTTGACTCGGCCGGTTCATCCGGCTGATGCGCTGCCGCCTGTGCTGCGCGCCGCGCTGCCGCGAGAAAGTCATTGGCATTGTTTTGAGGCGCTTCGGGATAGTGCCCTTGCGGAGCGGCTGCAGGATGAACACCCGGCGCTCCCGATGGGGCGCCTGGAACCCCGGACATAGGCTGATAATCTGGTAGTTCCGATCCTAAAGCAGACATGTCTGGCGCTGGCTGGGGCCCCTCAGGCGCGCCATGAGTAATACGAACTTCAGCAAACTCATCATCGGCGATCGGTTGCTGATGCGGAACCGGCTCATAGCTGGCATCCATCGTAGGATCGGCCATTGCTTCGGGCGTTACGTCATCGAGGTGTGGATGTGGAACTTCGGGTTGAGCCACGAATGCTTGCTCTCCCTGCGGCATGTCCATATGCGGAGCTGGCGCGGCAGTTGCCGCGGCATCGTGCGCATAGCCGTGCTCGGGTGAGACCGGCCGATTGCCGGATACATGATCGCTTAGTGCGCTAATCGTATGGTTCATCGAAGTCAGGGCATCGACGGTCCGCGAATCCATTTGCTCGGAACGCTCATTGATCACGCGTAAGTTGGCCTCGATCGCATCCAGCCGGCGCATCGTCTCAGTCTGACCGCCTTCGTCGCCAATCGACTGCATGACTTCCTGGGCCGCTTGACGGGCTGCCTGCTCGACCTGAGGCGCTGCGGCCTGCATTGTTTGCGCAAGGCGGTTGAGATGATCCTCAATTGAGTCCAAACGTCCGAACTGGCTCTCTGCACGCTCGAAATAGCCGGAGAGATTCGCCAGCGTCGCTTCAATGGATTGCAGGCCTTCGCTCGGATAGTCTTGTCCGATAACAGGTGAGACCTGCTGTTGTTCAATGTCTGTGTGATTTGCAAAAACCTGCGGTTCTGCATGCGCTTGCCCAAAGTCGTTCCGTTCGGCTTGAGGCGGCGACTGCTGCGGTTCTATAGAAACGTCGGCGGTCTCGAACACCTCTTCTCCCGATGCCGGAGCAAGAGAATCTTCCAGTTCGGCGCTGATATCCCGGAATCGCGAGTCGAAATCCATAGGTGTATCCACAGTCGCGGTCGTCGGTTTCGTCCCCTCGGCGAACTCCATGACGCGGCGCTCGATTTCTTCGAAGGTATCTTGCTTGTCTCTCGGCCCTTCGGTTGGCACGTCATCGAAACCTGGAGCGGGTGTGTTGGTTGGGTCGCTGGGGTTCGAGGCGAGCGCTTCTGGTGCTTCGGCAACCGGTGCGTCATAGGCTTGGACCTGCGGCGTAACGGGTTCCTGAACGGGAACCGCCGGATCGTCGCTACCGGAAAGCGTATCGAGGCGTGTATGGAGTTCGTCGAGCGCGCTGCCATAGCGTTTTTCGTTGTCGTCGATCTTGTCGCAGATCTTCTGCAGCATATCTTCGACACCGCGCGGACCATCGCCGCCCGGGCGATCCTGATTTTGGGGAGACATCGGTTTTTCCGGTCGGTCTGACATTGCAATCTGCAGGGCTGGCGGCTCGAGGCGGTCGGCTACCGCTCCGGGCATCGCTGGGTCTGTCCGGTAGGCCACCGGTTGCTCGTGCCAGTGCGGGTTGTTCGTCATTCTTTTTCCCTCGATGCGGATCGAACCGATAGGAGCGATCGCGCGACACGCCGACGGTTGTTTCACGCTGCCGTCCGGGCTGCCGAAACCGGACCGACATGCGCGCACCGGGTCTTCGGCGCACTTGGCGGCTAAGGCTAAATTCCTATGCTCAGCCTTCCAGGGTGCGGTAAATATTACGTAAACGAGTGTTTCGGAATGAACCGGTCAGAGTGCCTTGAGAAAGGAATCGATGCGATTCAAGGCATGTCGGGAGAGGTGTCCGGAGAAGGCTGTGAAGACATGGGCTCCACCTGCCCCTATCGATAGTTCAGCCCGGTTTCCTGCCGCTTCCCAGCGCTGCGCCATAAAGAGCGAGTCATCGAGAAGTGGGTCATTGGTTCCCACTGTGAAGATCGCCGGCGGTAGATCATGAAGGTCGGCAAAAAGCGGCGATACGGACGGGTCGTCACGCTCCAGATCGAGTGGAGTGAAGTGAGAAACGAAACGTTCGATGTCGCTCTTGTTAAGAATCAATCGCTCGCCTTTTGCGCTTCGTACGCTCGGTGTCATTGAAAGGTCATACATGCCGGCATTGAGGTCGGCGCCGACGAACCGACAACTTGCATCCCGGTCCCGCAGTCTCAGGAGCGTCAAAACAGAGAGATGGGCGCCGGCGGATTCTCCTCCGATAAACAGTCTTTCCGTTCCAAAGCGATTCATCGCGACATCGATCAGCCACAGAGCGGCTGTCTCGCAATCGTCCAGTGCTGCCGGAAAGGGATGTTCAGGGGCGAGACGATATTCGACGCTGACGCAGGCCAGGCCACAGACATCAGCCAAATGTTCCAGACGTGGGTCCTGAGCGTCTGCCGCCCCGAAGACCCAGCCTCCGCCGTGAATATGCAGGTAGACGCCAAGCGGGTGTTCCGGCGCAATGATCCGAAGACCGATCGACCCGTTGTCACCCGAGATCTGAACTGTCTGCGCACGCTCGCTTGAAGGGGCTCTCGGAAACGGACCGTCGCCCCGCGCGCGAATTGCGCGCGTTTCTTCGATCGGCTGTGCCCATGGATCATAGTCCCTCAAGGCCTCGATAACGGCGCGATTGATTGCCTTTGTTTCCTTCGTGATCAGGCTTGGGTCGAATGGCGAATCCGTCATTGAGAGATCTGACTCTTGCGTCGTGATGTGTATGAATTACATGGTGGGAGGCTTGGCGCTTTTGGCGCGAGGCGACAAGTCTTCTTCTTTAACATCATCGGCATGATCATTGAACCATGAGCTCCCAGTCAGACAACCAGACGCTTCAAACCGGTTTATCTCAAGCGATGCATGAACTCACAATTGGTACGCGCGGCCCTGGTTTCACGGAACTGACCGGCAAGCTCAGGGATTGGCTGGCGTCTGTTGGTGCGGAGACAGGGTTGTTGACCGTCTTTGTGCGCCATACGTCGGCATCGCTGACAATCCAGGAGAACGCGGATCCCGATGTGCGAACCGATCTGGCCGACGCGCTTGAGCGCCTGGCACCGAGAGGTGGGTCCTATGTCCATGCCACCGAAGGGCCGGACGATATGCCGGCCCATATCAAGGGCATGTTGACGGAGACAAGCCTTGCGATCCCGGTTCGGGCTGGCGAGCCTGTTTTCGGAACATGGCAAGGGCTCTATCTGATCGAGCATCGTGACCGCCCCCATCAACGCCGCATTGCGCTTCACTATCTCGGAACTTAGGGGAGCGGGCCGGTCTCAGGATTTCTGAAAAAGCCTTACGCCGGCGACAATTTGTATGCTTCCAGAGCAAGATACGGTGTGCGGACTTCATCGGCGATACGGGCCAGTCGATCTGGAAGTGCTGAGGGCGGGGCGGCAGGAGGAGCAAATCCACGCGACTGCCAAATAGCATCGTACCAATGCTCGCCCCATACCCCGTCTTCCGGCTGCCGGCCGGAGGGCCAGGAGAGCATTGCCGGGTCAAACGAAAGCCCGAGCGCCTCGCACAAAGCCAATAGCATGCCTTTGGGGTCAGACCGAATGTCTTCGGCATCGACGACCGGTGGCGCTGTACCAATCCTGTCAGCCACTCTCTGAAAGAGCGTATGTTGCATGTGAAAGCCGAGCTCGTCGGCAAGCGGTATGTCGTGCTTCTGAACATAGCTTGCGAGCACGCGTTCGGGTGTCCTTATGAGGAAGGCATTGGCGATACGATCGATCCAGTCGATCGGAAAGTCATTCAGCATGTGATGCGCCATCTGCTTTTGGTAGAACACCCGGGCAGGCCGTTTGGCGGGCTCCAGGCACATCCGTGCAACGATGGCGGGGTCCGTTTCGTCGGTAGCGACAATGGTTTCGCGCATGGGATGCGGCAAGCCGGTCTTTGCGAGATAGGCGGCATAGAAGGGTTCGTCCCAGGCCTGGCAGTCATCTCGCTGGGCGAAACTCCGCATCAAAGCCGTCGAGAGATTGCGCGGTCCCGACCACATGGCAATGGTGATCGGTGATGGCTTCGCCGCTGCCGCGGTCATGGTCGCTCGATCTCCCGGGCAAGTAGATCCGCATAGAGTTTACGAAGGTTGCTTGTCAGCGGGCCGGGGATAGGTGCATCGATATTGAGCGGGTGTCCGATGTCCCGACCATCGACGACACGCACGGGCGTGAGGCCTGCGAATGTGCCTGTGACAAAAGCTTCGTCTGCGCCATAGACCTCGGTGAGAGAGAAGTTCTTCTCATGGACCGGAATCGAATTCTCGCGGCAGAGCCTGATGATATTGCCGCGCGTTATCCCGCCCAGGCAGTAGTCGCCGCTCGATGTCCAGACTTCGCCGCGCCGAACGATGAAGAAATGGGTCGAGTTGCAGGTTGCCACGAATCCTTGCGGATCGAGCATCAGGGCCTCGTCTGCGCCGGCCTTCGTCGCCTGGATACAGGCCTGGATGCAATTCAGCTTCGAATGGCTGTTCAGCTTCTGATCCTGCATATCGGGTGCGGTACGCCGGATTGTCGACGTAAACAGGACGAGGCCGGTTTCGTTCACTGTCGCGGCCTTGTATTCCGGAATTATGACGATCGTTGCCGGCGATATGGTTACGCGCGGATCCTGATATGGCGTCGCCTTGATTCCACGGGTGACCATGAGACGGATATGAACGCCGTCGGTCATTCTGTTGGCACCGACGCAGGCGAAGATCCGCTCGGTCAGCTGATCCGGTGTTAGGCCGATGTCGAGATCAAGCGCCTTGGCGCCTTCATACAATCGTTCGAGATGGGCATTCAGAAAGGCGATCCCGCCATCGACAAGGCGCAGCCCTTCCCAGATTCCATCACCCAGAACAAAGCCTGAATCGAAGACAGATACCGTGGCGTTATCCCGAGGCGTCATCGTTCCATTGATGGAAATCAGGATATCGGCATTACGCGGATCGTCTTCGTAGGTATGAGCGCCAAAAGCCATCGTGACCGCCGTTGGTAAGACCTACATTGCGCGCGCAAATCGATCCGTCGCGCTAACAAGCTCGTGAGCAATGCCAGGTTCTGTCATCGCATGGCCTGAATCCGGCACGATCCGCAAATCCGCATCCGGCCAGCGTTTGGATAGATCCCACGCATTCTTCAGGGGTGTGACCACGTCATAGCGGCCGTGAACAATGACCCCGGGAATGCCTTCCAGCCGGGGCGCATCTTCGATGAGCTGGCCGTCGCGCTCGAGGAAGCCGGCATTGATGAAATAGTGGCACTCGATCCGCGCGAAGGCGAGGGCATAGTCATCGCGGGCGAAATTCGCAATTCGGCTGGCATCGTGGAGAAGTGAGATCGTGGTGCCTTCCCAGACACTCCATGCCCGGGCGGCTTCCAATTGAACAGCGCGATCGGGGCCAGTGAGTCGCTTGTAGTAGGCCCCGACCATGTCACCCCGCTCATTCTCCGGGATCGGTTTGAGATAGGCCTCGAAAGCATCAGGAAAGATCCAACTGCAACCCTCCTGATAGAACCACTCGATTTCACTTCGGCGTAAGGTGAATATCCCACGCAGGATCAGCTCGCTCACCCGATCCGTGTGCGTTTCGGCATAGGCCAGAGAAAGGGTCGATCCCCAGGACCCGCCAAGGAGTTGCCAGCGCTCGATTCCAAGATGCTCCCGGAGCCGCTCCATGTCCGCAACCAGATCCCAGGTCGTGTTTTCTTCCAGTTCCGCATGCGGCGTCGAGCGGCCGCAGCCACGCTGATCGAAAAGTATGATCCGATAGATATCCGGGTCGTGAAATCGCCGCATCAGCGGATTGGAGCCGCCCCCAGGCCCGCCATGGACCATGAGTGCTGGTTTGCCTTCCGGATTGCCGCATTCCTCGAAATAGATCTCATGAAGCTCCGAGACTTTGAGGCGACCGGTGCGGTATGGCTCCAGACGCGGATAGAGCTCACGTCGCTCGCTGTGGGTTAGCATCCTCGGGTTCCTTGAAATCTGTGCTGGTCGTGTCGTTGCCAGCCCTCTCGTCAAGCAATGCATGGCCGAGACGATCATAGAGCGCATCACCGCTCGGGTCCCTGATGGTGTCAACGAGACGGCTGTGTGCTTCCGTTGGCGAAGCGAACACCATGCTCACGCCGATGGTCGCGGCAAAACCAGCGGGCACGCCAATGACCGCAGCAAGTAGGCTGGAAAGCCCCAGGAATGTGCTGTCGCTGCCAAGCTCTGCAAGGATAATAAGCGTTGCCGCGGTGCCGAAACCTGTAAGCATGCCCGCAAGTGCACCTATACCACTCGTCCCCTTCCACCAGATCGAAAGGACCAGCACGGGAAGATAAGCGGAGGCAGCCAGTGAAAATGCGAGAATCGCTGTCCTCAGCGGATCGAATTCCAGAAACGCGACAATCCAGGCAGCGAGGATCGTTGTACCTGCAATCGCGACGCGGGATGCTAGAAGGCGCCGACCGGGCGATGCAGACGGTCTGATACCCCTATGAAACAGATCCTCGCCGATCGTGAGACCGATTGCCGATGCGTGTGCGCACGCGGCAGCAAGTGTTGCCGCAATACCTGCGGTAGCAATCACAACGACAAGCACAAATGGGAGCTCGCCAAGTATTGGCAGTGCCAGCGTGGCACCATCACGTGCGACCAGGATCTCTCCGGCCGCGACAACGCCATCCCCATCGAGATCGCCGATATTCGCAAGACCGGCCTCCCGCAGTCCGTCGATCCAGTTCGGGAGCTGCGATGGGAGAGCACCGACAAGATCCTGTAGGGTCAGATACTTCGAAAAGGCGGCATAGGCTGGAGCGGATATCAGGAAGATTCCCAAAAACAGCGCTCCCCAGCCCATGGACCTGCGGGCTTCAAAGACACTCGGCGCTGTGCCTGCGCGCATCAGGAGGCTCGGCATAACGGCGGTGCCTGCCAAAACGCAGAACAACAGGGCCGCAAACGTCATGGGATGGACAACGCCGAAAGCCTCGAAGAAGGGTTTGGGTGCTGCGATGGGCAGCTTGCCCGGCAAGGCAACACTCAATGGCATTTGTTGGCCTGCAACCACACCGATTGCTCGCTCGAGCGTTGAAACACGTTCGTAAAGCTCACCCAGGGTGAATTGTGGAAGAGGCAGGTTGGTGACAAGAACGGAGATAATGATCACCGGTGCCAGAAAACCAGCGAGAGCCACAAAATATTGCGCACACTGCACCCATGTCAGTGATCGCATCCCGCCGGCTCCGGTGATCACGACAATGATAATCGCACCCAGCGTAAGTGCGGATTCGAATGAGACCGAGGCAAAGAGCTGCGCAATGAAGGCGCCGATGCTCAATTCGGCGACGAGCAGAAGCATTGCCGGCGGTATCAGAAGCAATGCCGCGACATAGCCGAGAATAGGAAGTCCGAAGCGGTCGCGCAGATAGCCGGGCAGCGTATAGGCGCCGACCTTGCGGATGAACGGTACGATCAGGATGGTGGCAAAGACGAAGCCGCCGGCCATGCCGAGGAAAATCGCCAAGGCGTCGAAACCGATGAGATAGGCGGTTCCGGTTACGGAAAAATAGCCGACACCACCAATCGTTGCCGATGCCATGGCCAGTCCGTTGAAGACATAGGGGACGCGCCGGTTAACGACAAAAAACTCTGCGGCATCGAGCGTTCGGGTCGCCATTGCGAGACCGATATAGACAATGAGCGGTGGCACGATCATGAAATGGCTCAGAAGGACCTTGCGCGCACCGAGCTGTTCCAGGATCAGAAGCAGAAGGACGAGTGAGGCGAAACCACTCACGAAAATGGCATAATGCGTGCCGAGGCGTGCACTTGGGGAACGGAAGCTGGTCTGTAGGCTCATAGCCCCTAGTCCTCGGTCGCGCCGTAGCGCCGGTCAGTCTGTTCCTGACGGGACGCGTACCAATAGATAACTGCGATGGCGACGATCACCAGACCTTGCGCCGACAGGTAGAAGGCGACCGGTAACCGCATGATGAACACCCAGTCGAACTGTCCGGCGATCAACGGTCCGATGAGCAAGAGCAATGTCGTCGCAGCAAGGACAATCAAGCCGAAGCGGCGTGTTAGCCGCCAGTGTTCGGCGCGGTGCTCATATTCAATCATCGGTCTTGCCTTCCCCGCTTGGAGTCTGACTCGATTGTCCTGAAGCCGGCATTCTCCCGCGGCAGGGCCACCCGGATTGTATCCTTCCAGGGAGGCCCTGCCGCGGGAGAGTGCCGGCTGTGGCAAAGAAAATCGCCATTGGGCGACTTTCACGACAGCCTCTTGCAACTGAAGAGTTCACGACCCCAACTCCTCATCTCGACACGGTTATCAGCCTTCTTGGCGGTTGAAAAGAGAACGGTTCACCATGATCCCGATCATCCACGAAGACATATGCATCGATGGGCAATAGTGTGGAAGAATGAGTTGCTGAATGTGCCCTTTTTTTGAATTTATTACGCTTTGACAGTACGCTGGCACAATCGAATGCGCGCAAGGGGAATGAATCCATAATTTTGCGTGCGGATCGACGGGGCAATGGGACTGGTTTTTACATGACCACATATCGAATCATCATCGTTGACGACCACCCCCTTTTTCGGGATGCATTGCGCCAAGCACTTGGCAGTAGTTTTCAAGATTTGGATATCTCGGAAGCAGGTTCATTGACGGAACTATCAACGGCGCTTGATGGCAATCGCGAAACCGATCTCGTTCTGCTTGATTTGGCGATGCCCGGTGTCAAAGGGTTTTCCGGACTCATGTATCTGCGGGCGCAATATCCGGAAATTCCTGTGGTTGTCGTTTCCGCCAATGAAGATCCGGGTGCCATACGACGTTGCCTCGAATTCGGGGCGTCGGGTTTCATACCGAAGTCAATGCCGGTCGAAGCCATTCGCGATGCCGTGCGAAAAGTGCTTGATGGCGATGTCTGGACACCGCCCGATCTTGACCTTGAAGAAGATGGTGATGGCGAAACGGCCGAACTGGTATCGCGTCTTGCGACGCTGACACCGCAGCAGGTTCGCGTTCTGGTGATGCTGGGCGAGGGGCTGCTGAACAAACAGATCGCCTACAAGCTCAATGTGTCTGAGGCGACCGTGAAGGCGCATGTTTCGGCAATTCTTCAGAAGCTCGGGGTCGACAGTCGGACACAAGCTGTCATCGCGGTCAACAAGATCGAAGGCAGCGACTGGTACAACACGCAGCAGTGATTGCGAGTGTCAGATTCGCAAGTCCTGAAGCCGGCCCGCTCCCCCGGCCCAACCACCCAATAAGGGTACCCTCGGGGTGGTTGGGCCGGGGGAGCGGGCCGGCTTCAGGACTTGGCAGACAAAGAATCTCTCTATTCCGCCGCTGCGCGTCGGATTGTGGCCTGCGCCATGATTGCCCGAAGCGCCGCCGGACGCAGGGGTTTGCGGAGCATCTGCAGGCCTCCATCGCGTATGTATTCCTGCACTTCAGGCGAACGGTCGGCAGTAATAATCACCGCTGGAATGCTGTGTCCCAGTGCATTGCGAACAGCGCTAACCGCGTCGATACCTGTGCCGCTGTCGAGATGGAAGTCAGCGAGAATGATGTCGAGCCGTCCACTGGTCCGGCTTGCGAGATCCGCGGCCTGATCGGCACTTTGTGCCTTGTAAACCTCGCAGCCCCAACCGCTGAGCAGAACCTCCATACCATCGAGAATCGTTGGCTCATTGTCGATGCATAGAACGTGGCATCCTGCGATCTGGCCGACCTTGGCCGGGCGCTGGCGGCCGCGGCGAATGGCGAGCTCGCTTGCTTTGGCAATCGGCATGGTCACGGAGAACACCGAACCGTGCCCAAGATGGGACGTCAGCTCGACGGGATGCTCCAGGACACGGCCGATGCGTTCGACGATCGAGAGGCCAAGTCCGAGTCCGATGGATCCGGTCGGGTTTGAATCGAGACGATGAAACTCTTTGAAAATGAGCTCGTGTTTGGACGTGGGAATCCCAGGCCCTGTGTCGTGTACCTGGACGACGAGCTTGTCGCCCCGCCGTCTGCAGCCAAGAAGAACGGTTCCTTCTTCCGTGTACTTTATGGCGTTCGATACGAGGTTCTGCAGCACGCGCCGCAAGAGCCGGCGATCCGAGTTGACTGCAAGTGATGTCGGCATGACTTTGAATGTCAGACCATGCTCCGTGGCCAATGGCTCAAATTCGAGTTCAAGCTGTTTCAGCATGTCTGACAGCGGGAACACGGTCAGTTCCGGCTTCATGGCTCCGGTATCGAGCCTGGAGATATCGAGCAGTGCATTAAGGATTTCCTCAACCGCCTCGAGCGATGCGTCGATATTTTGGGCAATGCGTTGATCTTCTCCCTGATGCTGCCGCTCGACGAGGCTTGTGGCATAGAGCCGTGCTGCGTTCAGGGGCTGTAGAATATCGTGACCCGCGGCAGCTAGAAACCGCGTCTTGTCCAGATTGGCTTCTTCGGCTGCGGTCTTTGCCTTGGCCAGTTCCATGTTCACTTTGGTGAGTTCAGCGGTGCGTTCGTGAACCCGGCGCTCGAGATTCTCGTTGGCGCGCGCCAGTGCGTCCGCTGCTTCGACACGGTCCGTAATGTCCGAATAGGTCGTAACAATTCCGCCTTGCGGCATGGAGTCGGTGCGCACTTCGACGACGCGCTCGCCGCCGCCGATCCGCTCCTGGAATGTCTCTTTCGTGTCGGTGTATTTGAGAATCCGGTCCGCGACAATGTCGTCGATGGAACCGTCTCCGAGATCCCCACGTGCAGCTGAATTCCGAATGATTTCATCCAGTGGAACACCGACCCGGCCAAGTTCGGCCGGCAGTCCCAGGATTTCACGAAAACGGCGGTTCCAGCAGATCAGCCGCATGTCCTGATCGAAAACGGAAATACCCTGGCCAACCTGGTCTAGCGCCGATTGAAGCAGATCGCGATTGTACTGAATGGCTTCCGAAGCGTCATCGAGAAGCTTCAGTGCCGACTTCATGTTCACAGCCTTGCGCCGCAACACCAGGGACAGAACGAGACGCGACGAGGCGGCACCGATCGCACTTGCCAACAGATTTTCGGTGTAGCGGAGAAGCTGAACGTCTGCCTCTGCTGTCGGCTCGAGAACGATGCCGTTGCTGACCGCATAGTCCTTGAACGATCGATCGACACGCTGCTCGCCCAGATATCGCGCCGCCGTGCGTTTCAACTCCTCAACGGTGATCGATGTCCGCCAGAGCAGGAAGGCTGGGGTCTGTGGCCTTGCCAACTCTTCCTGGACAAAGACATTGGCCTGGAGCCGCTCGATAGGCTCCGGTTGACGAATGAACGAGACGGTCACATAGGCGACCATGTTGAGCAGGAGGCTCCAGAAGACGCCATGGGGCAGGGGATCGAACTGCAGATTGAACAGCATCTGCGGGCGAAGGAAGGCAAAGCCGAAGGGACCGTTTTCGAGAATGTCGGGGCTCCACCATCCCGAGCTGATGAACGAGGGCAGAAGCAGCGTGTAGGCCCAGACCGCGAAACCGACCAGTATCCCGGCAATGGCACCAGTGGCGGTGGCACGGCGCCAGATCAGCCCTCCGAAGAATGCCGGGGCAAACTGCGCAATGGCCGCGAAGGACAGCAGTCCGATCGACGCGAGGGCAAAGCCATCGCCGATCATGCGATGGAAGATGTAGGCAAGTATGAGAATGCCGAATATTGCCGACCGCCTGATATTGAGGAGCAGTGCGGTCATGTCCTCCTTGTCCTCGCCGACTTCGCTACGACGGCGCAGTAACAGAGGCACGACAAGGTCGTTTGAAACCATGATCGACAGGGCGACGGTCGCGACGATGACCATAGCCGTTGCCGCAGAAAGGCCGCCGAGGAATACGGCAAGCGTCAGCCAGTCGGCACCGGCAGACAATGGCAGGGCGAGGACGAACATATCCGCGTTGGCCGTCTCCGTCGGGAAGGTCAGCAGGCCGGCGATGGCAATCGGGACGACGAAGAGATTGATCGCGATCAGGTAAAGTGGAAACAGCCAGGCTGCCCGGCGAATTTCCTTTTCCGATTTGTTTTCGACGATCGCGACGTGGAATTGCCGTGGCAGAAGGACGACGCAGGCCATGGACAGCACGGTAACGGTCAGCCAGCTACTGCCTTGAAAGCCACGATCAAAGAGCTGCTGAATGCGGGGACTCTGGGAGGCCTGCTCGATGAGCGGGCCAAGGCCATCGAACATAACGAACGTGACATAGAAGCCGACCATCAGGAAGGCGATGATCTTCACGACAGATTCGGTGGCGATGGCGAGCATCAGGCCTTCCTGGTGCTCGGTGGCATCGATGTGGCGCGTGCCGAACAGAATGGCGAAAGTCGCCATGGTCAAAGCGATAATAAAGGCGATGTCCCCAAGGGGCGTTCCCTGCAGGACCGAACCATTATCAACACCGGGACTGGAGAGGAGTGTGGTCACCGAATCCGATACAGCTTTCAACTGCAAAGCGATATAGGGCAGTGTCCCGGCAACGGCGATGACGGTTACAATGGCTGCAAGCGGCTGGCTCTTGCCGTAGCGCGCAGCGATAAAGTCGGCGATCGAAGTGATGTTCTGCGACTTGGATAGTCGCGCGATGCGCATCAGCAACGGCCAACCGGCCGCAATCATCAGAATTGGGCCAAGATAGACGGGAATGAAATCGAGGCCAGATTTTGCAGACAAACCGACACTGCCGAAGAACGTCCATGACGTGCAGTAGACGGCAAGCGACAAGGCATAGATTGTCGGGCGACCGGCAACATGTTTGTTCCGGCGCGCCTGACGGTCGCCGAAATGCGCGACGGCGAACAGAAATCCCAGATACGCCAGGGCCGCCGAAATAATGATCCAGCCGTCGATCATGTGCGCCACTCAATGCCTTTGGCTGACGGACACTGCGTCCGACTGCTCCCTACCGTCCTGACTTTATCTCGCAAAGATTCCGGCTGCCAGCCCGTTTCCTGTCGTCATGGATAACGGGTCTTCGATCGTATGAGGACACAAATCTACGGTCTGATCACGATAATCCGACGACGGAATCAATGTTTGACAGGACGCAATCCGCTCAGTAACGCACTGCCTTTCGATGCGCATCGGTGCATCTTTTGGTCAGCTCTCGGAGGAGGAGAGGATGTTTAAGGAATTTCAGGAATTCGCCTTGCGCGGCAATGTTGTCGACATGGCGGTGGGCATTGTCATCGGCGGTGCCTTTGGAACGATTGTGAAGTCGCTTGTTAGTGACGTGATCATGCCGCCGATCGGTCTGATGCTCGGAGGCATCGACTTCTCGAATATGTTCATCACCCTCAAGGGCGATGCTCAGGCAACGTTGGAGGCCTCGAAAGCGGCAGGCAATGTCACCATCAATCTCGGTCTCTTTCTGAACTCGGTGATCAGCTTCACGATTGTCGCCTTTGCGCTCTTTCTGGTGATCAAGGCCATGAACGAGGCACGGCGCCGGCTCGAGACCAAGGTGGAAGAGGAAGAAGAAGCGCCGGCGGAGCCCCCGCGGTCCGAGGTGCTTCTCGAAGAAATCAGAGACGCGCTCGTCAAAAAAGCGTGACGCGGCCGGCCGCCCCTTGCATCTCTTGTCCCGAGCTGTCTTGATCCCCCGAAACGGATCAAACCGGGACGAAACTGATGCAACGCGCCGATACGATTGTCGATTCTCTCAGGCGGCAGGCTGTTCTGCTGCCTGAGAGCGGCATCGTGAAGGTGATGAATTATGGCCGTAATCGGGAGGGTCTTATCCCTCTCTGGGCCGGTGAAGGCGATGTCCCGACGCCCGATTTCATATCGGACGCAGCCTATGCCTCTCTGCAGGCGGGGGAGACTTTTTACACGAACCAGCGCGGCATCCCCTCTCTGAGGGAGGCGCTCGCCGCCTATCATCTCAAGCACTACGAGCGGGATATGTCGCCGGAGCATTTCTTTGTAACGGGCTCCGGGATGCAGGCAATCCAGATCGCCATCCAGGCCGTTGCCGGAAGTGGCGATGAGGTCGTGATTCCGACACCGGCATGGCCGAATGCTGCGGCCGCGGTGCAGATTCTCGGTGCAAGACCCGTCTCCGTTCCACTGGAATTTTCGACACAAGGCTGGCGTCTCGACATCGATCGAATGATGCGGGCAGTCGGACCTCGGACGCGGGCAATCGTCATCAACACGCCGGGAAATCCAACCGGCTGGGTTGCCACACGTGAAGACATCGCCGCCATTATCGAATTCGCACGGGCTCGCCGGATCTGGGTGATCGCGGATGAAGTCTATGGCCGATATTTCTATGATGGGCCAAGGGCGCCGAGCTTTCTCGACGTGATGGAGCCTTGCGACCGTGTGCTGCTGGTCAACACCTTCTCAAAGAACTGGGCAATGACCGGATGGCGCATGGGGTGGGTCCAGGCACCTGTCGAGATCGGGCAGGTCCTGGAGAATCTTATCCAGTACAACACTTCCGGTGTTGCCACATTCATGCAACAGGCGGGGATTCAGGCCCTCAATGAAGGTGAAGCGTTTGTTGCCGAGCAGATTGAAAGAGCGCGACGAGGCCGTGCAATCGCATGCGAAGCCCTTGCCAGGTTCGACCGTGTGCGGTTCGAGTGGCCTCCTGGCGCATTCTATGCACTTTTTTCAATCGAGGGCGAAGACGATACCGAGCGCCTGGCGCATCGTCTGGTTGACGAGGCCAACATCGGTTTAGCGCCTGGCACGGCCTTTGGATCCGGTGGTGAACACTTCCTGCGCCTTTGTTTCGCGCGATCGTCGGATAGCCTCGAAGTGGCGATGTCGCGCCTGTCAGATTGGATCGAGCGCCAAGCACGATAAGAAGCGACTGTCTCGGCGCTATTTGACGTCTGTCTGCAGATCCTGAAGCCAGCTCTCTCCGCCGGCCCAACCACCCAATAAGGGTACCCTCGGGGTGGTTGGGCCGGGGGAGAGGGCTGGCCTGGGTTCAGAACGACCTCTTAGCCGGTTTGAGCGACGCGCTTCGGCTCGAATTCCATTTCAGGCACGCCTGCTGTCTGCTCGCTGATCTCGTCATAGAATGAGACTGGCAGAAGTTGCGCCATCGCGCGCTCTTTCCGGGCCAGTTCTTCTTCGGCGGCTTTGGTGTCGTCGCGCACCACGACCAGAGAGCGAAGGCGGTCCATGATGCCGGGAGCTGTTTCTGCGTCAGGGTCGATCGCGACCGGCTCCACGGTCTCGGCTTCTTCGACCCGCGTCATGCCCCGTGCGCGGAGCCAATCCTTAATGCGGCTGCGCGGAACGGCATCGTCTTGAAAACGGGTCTCCTGCAGAAAAAGAAAACGACGCCCGTCGATATGGGCGCGTCGTGCACCTCCGACTGTCCGGAAGACCTGGCGCTGCCGTTCGAGCTGGCCTTTGGAAGTGATGAGGTAATGCCCGAGCGCCGTCTTGACGAGCCCATGTTCGATGAGCGGGTCGATATATTCGGCAGGAATCTCGCCAAAGGGTCTCGGTCGTTCGGACACTCTGGCCAGTGCAGAGCGTTCACGATGGCTCAAAGAAAGACACGACATGGCAGTCCCCCACTCTCAAGTCTTCGGTGAGATCCGCCGACACAATTGGTCGCAGACCCGCCGAATGCCCCACAGGACGCCGTCAACGCACAAGCGGACAGCGCACAACGCACGCAACGCTACGAACTGAAAAACGCTACTGACTGGGAACATGGTCGGCCATTTGACGCGGCCGCCGACGCAAGGACTGAAAACTGACGCTCTCAACTGGAGCGCAACGCACCCGTGCTCAGAACGCGAGCGACGAGAACTGGTGCCCACGGAGTGATTCGAACACTCGACCTCTCCCTTACCAAGGGAGTGCTCTACCCCTGAGCTACGTGGGCCAAGTCACTCATGGGGAGCGTCCCTCTGGGATGCGCAACAGCGCGAACCCGGCGAGGTCGATACTCGGCAGTCTCGAAATTGCCATACGAGCCTTGCATTCGCAAGCCGGTCTTGCTTTGTGGATAGTATGAGCAAAAAAGAGGATTCAGGTCAGTCATCTTCGGACGCGAAGGGCGACCGGAAAGAACGTCTGGCACGTGAACTCAGAGCCAATCTCAGGAAGCGAAAAGAGCGAAATCGCGGCATCGGGCAGCACGCTGACGGCGACCAAACCGCGGTTTGCGGGCCGAAAAGAGATTAAGGCCGTTTGTTGGCACTGCCCGTGTGGCCCTTGCGGGTGAATGGCGCCTCGTCTAAACCGAAATCGGGTACCGGTCCGTATGCGGAGCGGCAATTGTTGGGGTTGGAGTGATTATGGACAGAATCCGTATCGTTGGCGGCGCACCTCTGAATGGCACAATTCCGATCTCGGGTGCCAAAAATGCCACACTGCCGCTCATGATTGCGAGCTTGCTCACCTCTGACACGCTCACACTCAAGAACGTGCCGGAGCTGGCCGACGTCAATCTGCTGGGGCGGATTCTGGCCAATCATGGCGTGGATCGGGCCATTGCCGGCAAGCGACCGGGCCAATCGTCCATCGTCGGCGATACGATGCATCTGACGGCTCGCGATATCGTCGATACGACGGCACCCTACGATCTTGTCTCACGCATGCGTGCGAGTTTCTGGGTTCTGGGACCGTTGGTCGCCCGCTGTGGTGAAGCGCGCGTTTCGATGCCTGGCGGATGTGCGATCGGTACGCGGCCGATCGATTTGCACCTGGAAGGTCTAAAAGCCCTCGGTGCCGATATCGAGCTCGAAACAGGATTCGTCATCGCAACCGCGCCGAAAGGGCTGACTGGTGGCCGGTTCCGGTTCTCAAAGGTCTCCGTTGGAGCCACACACAATGTCATGATGGCTGCGGCGCTGGCGAAAGGCGAAACGGTGCTGGAAAACGCTGCGCGGGAGCCGGAAGTCTCGGACGTCGCACGATGTCTGGTTCGGATGGGCGCACAAATTGAGGGCATCGGGACGGACACGCTCCATATTCAAGGAGCTCACGAGCTTGAAGGTGCCGTCCACTCGGTGCTGCCGGATCGGATCGAGACCGGAACCTATGCCATGGCCGTGGCGGCTACGGGAGGCGAAGTGCTTCTTGAAGGCGCCCGGCCGGAACTTCTTGAGGCGGCACTCGACGTGCTGCGTGACGCTGGCGTGACGATCGAACAGACGGATCGTGGTCTCAAGGTCTCGCGCAACGGGAACGGAATCCAGCCGATCAATGTCGAAACGCAGCCTTTCCCGGGCTTTCCGACCGATCTCCAGGCCCAATTGATGGCGCTGATGGCCGTTGCAGACGGCACCTCCGTCATTCGCGAGACGATATTCGAGAACCGTTTCATGCATGTGCAGGAACTGGCGCGGCTTGGTGCGCAGATTTCGCTCGAAGGCGACACCGCGACCGTTGAGGGCGTTACGGAGTTGCATGGCGCTCCAGTCATGGCGACGGATTTGCGGGCCTCCGTTTCGCTTGTGATTGCGGGCCTGGCGGCGGAAGGCGAGACAGTCGTGAACCGTATCTATCATCTCGACCGCGGTTTTGAACGGATCGAGCAAAAACTCGGCAACTGCGGCGCACAGATTGAGCGGCTATCCGCCTGAGAGACTGATCATAAAGTCACTCACCAACGATTTTCTTGCTGCGTCCTGCCCACTCGCCCGGCGTTGCAAAGCAACCGAGGGCACTGTATCACCACGCCTGCCGGGAAAATCCTGGCATTGAGATCTAACTCCCAGGAGACGAACGCCGGAATGCAATCGCTTAAATTGCTAGCCCTCGACCGGGAAGATCTGGAAGTCTTGTCGGCGCATCTCCAGGATGCCGTGCTCAAGGTTGCCGATATGGCTTACGTGCCGTCGCAAAAGCGGTTTGCGGCGGTCGCCAACCGGTTCGACTGGATGCATGCGTCTGACGAAAGCGCTGCGAAGAAGAAGAGTTATGAGCGCCAGCGTTCTGCGTTGCGCTTTGATCGTGTGATCTCGGCACAGGTTCAGGATATCCGCCTGAGCGACAAGGAGCGTGTGCTTGAGCTTCTTGCTATCCAGTTCGAGGAAGCCGAACCGCCGGAAGGGCTTGTCACGCTGGTCTTTGCCGGAGGGGCAGCCGTGCGATTGCATGTCGAATGTATCGAAGCGGAATTGAAGGATCTTGGGATCGCGTGGCCGACCGAGCGCCTGCCGGAGCACGCGGAAGACGACCAGCAGGCGACAGAGTCATGAGTGTCGTTTGACACAGCACGTCCGTGCGCCGTGATCTCGGTGGCACAAATGTCCGAAGGAGCGTCCGGAAATGGCGCAATGGCTGAACACTGGCGCGGAGGATTTCGAGGCTCGGTTCACCGCGCTCCTGGCAGCCAAACGTGAGCAATCGGAAGACGTCGACAGAGCCGTTCGCGATATCCTTCGTGCCGTTCGCTCCGAAGGCGACGCCGCACTTGTCGAATTGACCCGGCTCTTCGACCGTCTGGATCTGACGGAGATCGGCATCCGTATTTCCGACGCCGAGATCGACGCCGCCATGGCCGCCTCCGACCGACAGACGCTTGAGGCCCTGACATTTGCGCGCGACCGCATCGCGGCCCACCACCAACGTCAATTGCCCCGCGACGATCGCTACCATGATGCGGTCGGTGTCGAGCTTGGACATCGCTGGACGGCTGTCGAAAGCGCCGGTCTTTATGTTCCGGGCGGCACCGCCAGTTATCCGAGCTCCGTCCTGATGAATGCGGTGCCGGCGAAGGTCGCTGGTGTTGGCCGTATCGCCATGGTCGTGCCGACGCCAGACGGTAAGCTCAATCCGCTTGTACTTGCGGCGGCCCGGCTAGCCGCCGTCGATGAGATTTATCGCATTGGCGGTGCCCAGGCGATCGGTGCGCTTGCCTATGGCACCCAGAGTGTCGCGCCTGTTGTCAAGATTGTTGGACCGGGCAATGCCTATGTTGCGGCTGCAAAGCGACAGGTGTTCGGCACCGTGGGTATCGATATGATCGCCGGTCCCTCGGAGGTGCTGGTGATCGCGGATCGCGCCAATGATCCGAACTGGATTGCTGCGGATCTGCTCGCCCAGGCCGAGCATGATGTCTCGTCTCAATCGATCCTGATCACGGATTCAGAGGAATTCGGCCAAGCGGTCGCCAATGCCGTTGAGGCACAGCTGACGACCTTGCCGCGGGCCGAAATCGCGCGTGAAAGCTGGCAGAATTTCGGCGCGATTATCAATGTAACGATGCTTGCCGAAGCGCCGGCTCTGGTCGACCGGATCGCGCCCGAGCATCTGGAGATCGCCACTGCGGAGCCCGAGGCACTGGCAGAGTCGGTCCGCAATGCGGGCGCCATCTTCCTTGGCGCTTACACACCGGAAGTGATCGGCGACTATGTGGGCGGCTCCAATCATGTGCTGCCGACGGCCCGAAGCGCACGATTTTCGTCGGGTCTCGGTGTCCTCGATTTCATGAAACGCACATCGATCCTGAAACTCGGACCTGAAGCGCTTTCCGCACTGGGCGGGGCAGCCATGACCCTTGCCAAGGCCGAGGGACTGGAAGCCCACGCACGTTCCGTCGGCGTGCGTTTCAATCAGCGCGAGGGCTGACGCCATGGCACCCTCGGATGAACCGACAGAGCAACCCAGCACTTCCCGGCTTCTGGAAGTCGTTCTCGACGAAGCTTCAATTGCGCGCGCGACACCAGATGTCGAGCATGAGCGAAAGGTCGCGATCTTCGATCTGATCGAAGAAAATGTGTTTGCTCTGGAGGGCCACGACCGGGGCCCTTACCGGCTTATGCTCTCGATTGCCGAGAACAGGCTCGTCTTCGGGATTGGGGATGAGCAGGGCGATCCCGTCACAAGCTTCATGTTTTCCCTGTCGCCCTTCCGGCGCATCGTCAAAGACTATTTCCTAGTGGTGGAGACCTATCACGAGGCTATCAAGACAGCGCCGCCGAGCCGTATCGAAGCCATCGACATGGGCCGGCGCGGGCTGCACGACGAAGGCAGTCAGCTCCTCATGGAGCGTCTCGATGGCAAGATCAGTGTCGATTTCGATACGGCACGCCGCCTCTTCACATTGATCTGCGCCCTGCATTGGAAGGGCTGAGTTAAGTGCCGCTGGGGGGCGACAACCTGCCGAGCGCCGTCCTGTTCGCCTGCAGCGAGAATGTCATTCGCTCGCCCATGGCATCTGCGCTCATGCGTCATCTCACGAATTATCGTGTTTATGCCAAGTCGGCGGGTGTGCGGGCCGGCGAGCCAGATGGTTTCGCGATCTCCGTTATGGATGAGATCGGTATTGACATCGAACCCCATATTCCGATCACCCTGGTCGATCTCGATGACAGCTCGTTCGACGTCATCATCACTCTTTCACCGGAGGCGCATCACCAAGCCCTGGAACTCACACGTATGATGGCCGTGGAAGTCGAATACTGGCCGACCTTCGACCCCTCGCTTGCCCAGGGGAGCCGCGATCAGATCCTGAATTCCTACAGGCAGACCCGCGACCAGCTCTTCGAGCGGATCAAGGCCCGCTTCAAGCTAACCGCCGGTCCCTCTGTTTGAATAGAACAGTGGATTCCTATGGCGGTAGAACGGTCGCATGAATACGCGGGTGAAGCCTGCGTGTGACGAGGGGGTTATCGACATGCACAGATTATCGTCATTGCCGGGCTTGACCCGGCAATCCAGGCGGAGCGATATAAGTATCAGAAATCATTGCGTTATTGCGGTTCGCAACCGGAAACTACGTTCAACAATTAGGTTTTGCAAACGAACACCATCGGTTGATTTTCCAGCCGCCTCAGATCATTCTCCGCGTCAACTCAACACAAGAAGCTGCATATGATCGCTGTCAAAGACATTTCGCTCTCAGCTCTTGGACGTGCCGCGCTGGGCCGTCTCAGCAAGCCTCGTGAGACTCCGAAGGCCAAACCGCGCCAGCGGCCGGCAACGGACCAGACACGCCGCGCGCCAATGCTGGTTCTGGCCAGCGGTTCGCCGCGGCGGCTCGCGCTGCTGCAGCAGGTGGGCATCGAGCCGAAGGCCCTTGAACCCGTCAGTCTGGATGAGACACCGCGGCGCGGTGAAGCACCGCGCACTCTTGTCCGCCGCCTTGCCCGCGCGAAAGCGGAGGCAGCCATCGAGCGGTTGAAGGACGATCCTGAGCTTCGCCATGCTTTTGTTCTCGGCGCCGATACGACCGTCGCGCTCGGCCGTCGGATCATTACCAAGACTGAATTGATCGACGAAGCCGCTGCTGCGCTGCGCCTGCTTTCAGGTCGCTCGCACCGTGTCTATACGGCCGTTTGCCTGATCGCGCCGGAGCGTCCGATTCGACTGCGCGTGGTCGAGACGCGTGTCCGCTTCAAGCGACTGGCCCATGACGAGGTCGAGGCCTATGTGGCGGCTGGCGAATGGCGCGGCAAGGCCGGCGGCTATGCCATCCAGGGAATTGCCGGCTGCTTCGTCACGAAACTGATCGGCTCCTATACCAATGTCGTCGGCTTGCCCGTGGCTGAGGTCGTGAATCTTCTGCGCGGCGAGGGTTTCCCTGTCACCTTCAACTGGCTCGGCAAGGCGGAGGCCGACATCCTATGAGACCGCAGGACAAGGCCCCGGGCGGCGCACGCCCCACCGGTGGGACGTGCCCAATCTGCAAATCCCCGACCGAGCACAAGTATCGCCCCTTCTGTTCCAAACGCTGTGCGGATGTGGACCTGAATCGATGGTTGAATGACTCCTATCGAATCCCGGGCCCGCCTGTCGGGTTGGACGATGAAGAAGGCGATCAGGGATACGAACGTTGCGTGCCATGTGACACCGCGAGTTCCCTGTTTCCCGAGGTGAAGCGGTTGTTTTTGGGAATCTTCGCCAGCACCACGCCTACGACTCGACAGACGCAAGGGATTTGCCTATAAGCCGCTCACTTCGCGCGTCAAATCTCATCCGGCGGCCCTGCCGCATTTACGGACCGTGATGCGCCGGATGCCCAGGTAGCTCAGTTGGTAGAGCAGCGGACTGAAAATCCGCGTGTCGGTGGTTCGATTCCGCCCCTGGGCACCATACAACCCTCCGAAGACATCCGGTTTTGTCCAGTATAGCCCAGTTTTCTGACTATTTTTCCACTTTCTTGTCCAGCGGCATCCAGATGGGTTTGTTGGTATCCACGGAAATTGTTGGTATATTTGTTGGTACTCGCGATACCAAAAAGGGCTCGATACCATCATATGCCGCTCACCGACACCGCGATCCGCGCCGCCAAACCCGGAACGAAGCCGCGCAAGCTCTCCGATGGAGGAGGGCTCTATCTACTGGTAACGACTTCCGGCAGTCGCCTTTGGCGCATGAACTATCGGTTTGCTGGCAAGCAAAAGACGCTCTCTTTTGGTGGCTACCCGGCGACGACGCTGGCGGTGGCGCGGGCGAGGCGAGATCAGTCGAAAGCACTTCTCAGTGCTGGAGATGATCCATCTGCTCACATGCGCCTCGAGAAGATGGCAAGGCAATCGGCGGCTCAAAATTCGTTCAACGCTGTCGCAGACGAATATTTGGCGAAACAGGAACGCGAGGGCAGAGCCGCGGCAACACTGAAGAAAACGAGTTGGTTGCTCGATTTTGCTCGCTCCGATCTTGGTCGTCGGCCGATTGCCGATCTGACTGCCGCCGAGATCCTAACTGTCCTGCGCAAGGTCGAAGCACGAGGAAAGCTGGAAACTGCCCGACGGCTGCGCAGCACCATTGGAAGCGTCTTTCGCTATGCAATTGCCACCGCTCGCGCAGAGAATGACCCGACATTCGCATTGCGTGGAGCCTTGACGACGCCGACGGTCAAGCCGCGCGCAGCAATCACTGATGAACCTGGCTTTGGAGCGCTCTTGAGGGCGATCGATGCCTTTGATGGCCAAGCCACGACGGCGGCGGCATTGAAGTTGCTGGCGTTGCTATTTTCGCGACCCGGAGAACTTCGCGCGGCTGAATGGAGTGAATTCGACTTTGATGAGCGCACTTGGACGATTCCGGCTATCCGCGCCAAGATGCGGCGTGCGCATTGCAAGCCTTTGTCCGATCAGGCGGTCACAATACTGCGCGACCTTGCAGAGCACACCGGTGAGCGGAAGCTGATCTTCCCCTCGCTGCGTGGTGCGTCTCGACCGATGAGTGAGAACACGTTGAACGCCGCCCTGCGTCGAATGGGTTATTCGTGTGATGAGGCCACGGCGCACGGGTTTCGGGCGAGCGCCAGCACGTTGCTCAATGAAAGCGGGAAATGGACGGCTGACGCGATTGATCGGGAATTGGGCCATCAGGATTCCGATAGCGTGCGACGGGCGTATGCGCGGGGAGAACACTTTGATGAAAGGCGTGAGATGGTGCAGTGGTGGGCCAACTATTGCGAATCACTTAAGGCGGGAGGCACGATTTTGCAGCTTCGAGCCTAGATCAAGAGATCGACACCCTGCTTTCCACAGAAAAAATGTCCTGCTGATCAGCCGTCGTATTTGGACCGATTTCAGCCGATGACGTCCGAATTGGTCTAATCATCAATAGCTTGGTTTTGTGGATAAATGTCCAGTATGAGCGAATCAGTTCCAAGGTAGTGTAAAATAATCCCATCAGACTCATAGTGCGTCTGTGGGCGGTTAGAATGACCGTCCTGGTCCGACGGTGATCGAGGTGCCACCACCAGTTGTATCAGAACTGGCGGTGGCGAATGGGTCTCTCTCCCACGTGCTGGCATTTTGCTCAGCACGACTCAAGCTTACGCGGGTTTGGACAATTGTTCCAACTTGAAGTTTCAGCCTCGCTCACCCCAACCTCTAAGAGGATGGGATGACAATACGAACCAAGATGCGGCCTGTGGACAAAGGCCCGTTCAGCGAAACCGGCTTTCTCAGATTGAATTCGATCCTTGCGCCTAATGGGCCGATCCCGGTCAGCAAATCTACTTGGTGGGAAGGCGTTAAGGTAGGTCGCTTCCCCAAGCCGATTAAGCTTGGACCCCGAACGACGGCATGGCGCAAGGAAGATATTCAGGCGCTGATCGACGGGTTCGCGGAATAGCCGAATGCCTCGCCGGATAAACTGGCGTCGCATCAGGAAACACCGCAACTACACGGTCGATGATGTTCACCGCTTGCTCGGCGTGTCGAAAGGCACCGTGCGTCGATGGATCAAGGACGGCCTGCCCGCGCTAACGGAATGCAAGCCATTTCTGATCATCGGCCATGATCTAATTGCTTTCCTAAAGCGTCGCGCCCTGCCAAAGCAAAAGTGCGATCTCGATCAGTGCTATTGCTTTTCCTGTCGGGAGCCACGTCGCGCGGCTTTTGGTGAGGTCGAATTCTTCCCGCTGAACACGACGAGCGGCAATCTCCGAGCGCTCTGCGAAACCTGCTCCACAGTCATGCACAAGAGCATCTCAATGGCCAATCTGGCGGACATGAGGACGGTTTTCAACGTATCAATCAGGCAAGCGGACCGAAGCCTAAGAGGCAGTCAAGATCCCAGTCTGAACGATCACTTGCCGAGGGAGCCAGACGCCCATGCGTAAGCACCATCCCAAAAACGAGCGGATCAAGCGACGCTACTTCGTCTATCTGGAAGAGGCGAAGCGTATGCAGCCGACCACTGTGGACGATACGGCAGCCGCGATTGCAGCCTTCGAGGCTTCGACCAAATATCGAGATTTTGCACGCTTCCACATCGAGCAGGCCCGCAAGTTTAAGCGCGAGTTGTCCGAGGCACAGAACCCGGCAACGGGGAAACCACTCGCTAAATCGACGATCCGTTCGCGCTTGATGGCTTGCAAGGCCTTCTTCCAATGGTTGGCTTGGCAGCCGGGCTACAAGTCGAGGATCAATTACGCCGATGCGGACTATTTCAATCTGTCATCCAACGACACACGCATCGCCACTGCCAAGCGCGAACGTCCGATCCCGAGCATGGAGCAGATCCGGCACCTGCTCGCGAGGATGAAATCCCATAGCGACATCGAAAAAAGAAACCGTGCTCTCGTTGCCGGCGCGATTCTGATCGGCGCGCGCGACGACGCTCTCGCCTCGCTATCGCTGAAGCACGTGGATGTCGATAAGCGAACCGTCTTTCAGGACGCGCGTACTGTTCGCACAAAGAACCGGAAAACCATTAAGTCATGCTTCTTTCCGGTTGGCGATGAAATCGAAGCGATCTTCACTGATTGGATCGCCTTTCTCGTGAACGAGAAACACTTCGGCCCTGATGATCCGGTGTTTCCCGCGACACTCATCGAACGTGGCGCGGACGGCAATTTTCGGTCGGAGGGGTTGGAGCGGCGGCACTGGAAAAACGCCGACTCTATCCGGCGGATTTTCCGTGAATCATGTGAGCAAGCGGGGCTCCCCTATTTTCATCCCCATTCATTTCGGAAGACGCTCGGCAGTTTAGGTGAGCGCATTTGTATGACGCCTGAAGCCTTCAAAGCATGGAGCCAGAACCTGGGTCATGAGCACGTCTCGACGACTCTCTCAAGCTACGGCGCAGTGGCCAGTCACCGGCAAGCACAGATCTTTGACGAGTTGCAAAAAACGAACCGCAATGGTGGGCCAGACGATGTGCCTGATGCGGCGACGGTGAATTGGGTAATCGAACATTTAAGGAGAAAGGTATCGTAAACCTCATTCTACATGCCTTGCGACTAGAATGCCGAGCCATTGGGACAAAAGCACGGAAGGTGCAGGGAATTGCGAGGTCGGGGGGGGTGGCCCAGATTGTATGAGCCGAGCTTGGGGCAGCGGGGCAGCTCTCTTGTCATAAACCGCCAGAAAAGTGATTTGTGTTAGAATCGTACGCGTCCGCATTCGTACTATCGAAGACTGCTACCGGACCCGCAACGGACTCATTTTGAACTGCATTCCAGTTCCCTTAAGTGCCGATTTTGTTGATTTAGTCGTCAGAGTTCGGCTTTTGTGCGTCTGCTACTGTTAGTAGCGGACGTTTTGTGATCCCGCCTTGGGCGTAGTGCCCAGGAGAGGCGGGTTATGTCGGTGTCTCGTTGGTCTCCGTGTCAGGCTGGTTGCATAGCGGGCGGTGGTTTGGGTTTGAGTTTTGCGAGTTTCCTGAGGTTCTGGGCGGTGGCTGCGAGCAAGAACTCGTCTCTGGCTCCATTTGGTCCGCGCAACCGCAAGCGCCCCAACTTCAGGATCCGCTTGAGATGAGCGAACAGCATTTCAACCTTCTTTCGGTTCTTGCGTGACGTCTCATAGGCTTCCGTTTCTGCGGCTTCCGTTTCTGCAATGTCGCGTGCCATGTTTCTGGCACCCTCGTACATGGATCGCGGGATTTTGCGGGCCGGCTCTCTGGGGGAACATTCCGGCTTTCGGGGGCAAGCTCCACAGTCTCTCCCTCGGGCCCGATAGAGTAGTGTGGCTCCATCATTGACCAGCCTGCCGGTCGTCCCGAGCGTCTTGCCTGCCGGGCAGGTATAGGTGTCACTCTCAGCGTCGTAGATAAAGTCGCTGCGCGAGAACGTCCCGTCCGTTCGCCTGGATTTATCAAAGACGGGAATGTGCGGCTCAATCCCATGTTCGTAGACGAGCCAGCCCAGCATGTCGGCTGTACCATAGGCCGTGTCACCTGCAAGGCTTGCCGGATAAAGACCGAAGCGATCCATTACCCGCTCGATCATCGTGCGCGCAGCACCGACCTCGGCCTGGCGAATGGCGCGTGTGGCTTCCACATCCACGATGATGGCGTTGTCGGTATCGATCAGATAGTTCGTTGCGTAAGCGAAGAAGGCCGGGCCACGCAAAGCACCTGTCCATTGCGCTGCCGGATCGGAAGGTGAGACAAACTTTGGCGTTACCGAGCTTGCAGCCCCGAAGGCCGCATCGTCCAGGGTCTCGAGATACTCCCGAACCGCTTGGCCCGGGTCAGCAGGCAGATCCGCGACGTTCCATTCTTTACCAGGGAGTGACCGCTGTTTGTTGGCATCGGCCTGGATGAGGCTCGCATCGACGGCAAAGCCTTCACCGCCCACCAGGTTCTCATCGATGCAGCGGCGCACGACATCTTCAAACAGATGGCGCAGGATATCACTCTCCCGGAACCGACCATGGCGATTGCGCGAAAAGGTGGAGTGATCGGGAACACCACCGTCCAGGCCCAATCGGCAGAACCATCGATACGCAAGGTTCAAGTGAACCTCTTCACACAACCGCCGCTCAGAGCGAATGGCGAAGCAATAGCCGACGATCAACATTCTGATCATCAACTCCGGATCAATCGAAGGACGCCCAATCGAGCAATAGAAAGGCGCCATCTTGGCTCGGATGTCATCGAATTTGAGGAAGCGGTCAATCTGCCGAAGCAAGTGCTTCTCCGGTACATGCTCGTCCAGGCAGAAGTCGTAAAAGAGACGCTCTGGAGCCGCTTGCCTGCCCATCATCGATCCGCCCTCCATGCCAAATCACAAGAAAGACGGAATCACGACTGCTCAAAACGTGCAACCCGACTAAATCAACAAAATCGGCCAGAAGCGGTCGCCTGAGACTCATACAAGATTGCAACGGCCACTTAGCCGGCCAGCGGCAGTAAAAAGCAATTGTCAGCTCCTGTTTTCACAACAGAGCTACAAATTCTGGCACCGGGCGTGCGTTATTAGTTAGTGACTTCGGTTGAACTAATTGGGCAGGCTGAACGCACTATTACGAGGAAGCTTGCTTTCTATATAGAGTTCACGCCTCAAGGCGTGACCGTATTCGGAAAGGCCAATAACGATTACTGATGCCAGTTTTCAATCATTGTCCGAACCCGACCCCCAAATGAATCGCCATGCCAAACGCGTCAGTGGCTGACGGTCCCGCATTCAACATTGAAGCGAGACCGCAAGATCAGTCTCCGGAAGTAGTCGGAGCTGGCTAGGCGGCCGCGACCTCGTCCAGGAATTGGTCGATGATCCCTCGCAGATCTTCGGCCTGGGCAGTGACGTCATGGGATGCATTGAACATCTGGTCCGCCGATTGCGAAGTCTCGTTGGCAGCACTCGTCATGCCGGAGATATTCTCGGACACCGTGATTGATCCGCTTGCCGCCCGTTGGACACTCTGCGAGATCTCCTCGGTGGAGGCACCCTGCTGCTCGACGGCGGTGGCGATGGCGGCCGTCTTTGAATTGACGTCTTTCATGATGTCGGCGATTTGCCGAATGCCGGTCACAGCGTCCCCAGTCTGGCTCTGGATATTCGTGATCTGTGCGGCAATATCTTCGGTGGCCTTGCCGGTCTGGGTTGCAAGCTCCTTAACCTCGGACGCAACCACCGCAAAGCCCTTGCCCGCCTCTCCAGCGCGCGCGGCCTCGATGGTCGCATTCAGGGCCAACAGGTTTGTTTGCTCGGCAATGTCACGAATGAGAGAGAGCACGTCGCCAATGGCCTGCGCCGCCTCGGCCAGCCCTCCGATCTTGGTATCAGACTCCTCTGCCGCGCTTGTGGCCTGGTGCACTATGTCGGTTGTTGCCGATACCTGACGCGAGATTTCCCCGACCGAGCTGGCAAGCTGCTCCGCGGCCGCCGTGACGGCATTGACGTTCTGGGAGGCTTCATCGGACGCTTGCGCCGCCGTCGTCGCCTGCTGCGAAGTTCGCTCGGCGGTCGACGTCAGCGCGCGCGCCGTCTCTTCCATTTGTCCCGTATTGTTGCGCACCGATTCCAGACCAATCGTTACGCTCTCACGGAAATTGGATATGAGCTGGTCCACTTTCTGCTGGCGAGCGGCGCGAGCTGCCTGATCCTCGTTTGTGCTTGCTTCAAGCGCCACCCGCTTCAGGGCATTCTCTCGGAAGATCGACAGAGTCGCCGCCATGGCACCTATTTCATCCCTGCGCTCGGCGTCACTGATCTCAGCTTCAAGATCGCCTTCCGCGATCCGGGCCATGGTGGTTTGCAGACGTTGAAGCGGGCGGACAATATGCAGGCCGATACCAACAGCCAACAATGCACCGAGTAATGCACTGCAGACGAGAAGGACGAGCCCAAGCAGCTCCGCCGTTCCAATCTGATTTCCAATATCGGCTTTCAGCGTGCCTGCGTCCGAAAGGGTCAAATCAACCAGTCTGTCGAGTTCTTTGGCGATTCCGGCCTGCAGTTCATGCATCAGGTGGGGTGAAGGAATGGATTCGGAAGGCTTGGCACCCAGAAGCGTCAGGGCATGAGTTTTCCAAATGCCGGCCGACCGCTCAATTTTTCCAAGGAGGGCACCCGAGTCTTCCGAGAGCGTCGCTTCCTTCAGCTTTATGAGTCTGATGAAAAATCGGGCATATCGCGAATTGAACGTCTGAAGCGATTCCGATGTTTCAACCGGGGACGTCATGGAAACGACCTTTGTCACATGATCCTGGACGTGACGGAAATCGCTCCAGGCACCGCGTGCATTCTCAACCGCCGCGAACGGTTTGGAGAATGCCACATCCATCATTTTTGAGATATTGCCCACATTCCAAATTGAATAGACACCCTGCAGCACCCCAACAAACACAACCGCCGCAAAGCCAAGAAAGATCTTTTGCCTAATCGACATGTCAAAGCCCTCAGTTCGGAAGGATGGGCAAAGCAACAATATCTTTCTTGCCCGTCAGCGTTTTCAGGAAAGCAATCAGATCCGCCGTCTGCTGTTCGTTTAGAAACAGCGGTTGCATGAGCGGCGAAAGAGACGGTCTCGAAATACCGCCAGACACATAGTGCGCGATGACCTCTTCAAGATTCGCCAAGGACCCGTCATGCATGAATGGCATGCGCTGGGTGAGGTCACGCAGCCCCGGTGTCTTGAAGGCATATCTGGCCGTCTTGTTTTCGGGTTCGTATTTGCCACGCCCGATATCGTCCGATGCCAGCCCAATATCGTGGAATTTGTTGTCAGTAAAATTCCAACCCGAGTGGCAATCGGCACAGCGCGCCTCGTTATTATAAATTTTGAAGCCACGCTTAGCGGATTGCGAGATCGCCGATTCATCCCCGGCGAGCCAGCGGTCGAAGGGCGAATAAGTTGCAATCACCGTTCGCTCATAGGTCGCGATGGCCTTGGCAATTGTATCCTCGTTGATTCCTTCGTTCGGAAACACCCGATCGAACCAGTAGACATAGTCCTTGACGCCTTTCAATCGGCTGACCAACTCGTCGAGCGGCATGTTCATTTCAACGTCAGCTTGGATCGGACCCTTGGCCTGTTCTTCGAGCGTCGAGGCTCGGCCATCCCAGAAGTAATGCTTCTCCCCCCAAGCCTGATTGAGAACCGTCGGCGCATGTCGCCCGAGCGGCGTGTTTTGTGCTCCGATGGCACGCGCCACAGGGGCCTCCCAGCCGAATGACGGGTTGTGGCAGCTGGCGCATGTCATGTTTTGCGCCTTGCTTACCCGCGGGTCGAAATACAGCATTTTGCCGAGAGCAGCCTTCTCCGGCGTATAGCGGTTGTATTTCGGGAAAGGTATCGTGTCGGGACGTTTGTATTTGGCCTTCAAGGTGGCCAAGTCGTCTGATTTTTCTTCAGCTGCGGAACTGGTTCCCAGCCCGGATAGCCCCCAACTGACGATGACAACGCTACCCAGAAAAGCCGACCACAGTCTCTTAGACAACACCAAACGCATCTTATCCCCCCGGATACGCACAACAACGATCTGCCCAAAATAGAGGCAATGCGCCATTTAGTAGGCAGGCATCCTTAACAGATCATTGAGCAACCGCTTCAAGCTGACATTTTTCTTTACCTCGGTAAGAAATGACCATCGCATTGGCCTTTCTGATGAGTCAGCGATTCGTTGCTTTTTTCGCGGCTTTTTGCCGTCATTGCTCAGTTGGTTCGGAAGGATTTGGCAGTCGTCACACTGATCTTGCATTCAACGAGAGTTTTCTTCGCATTAAACCAAGCGATTGGCCATTTGAAAGCGTTGTGGATGACCTCGAGAGTCGTGCCATCTCGCAGGGCGTCATACATTCATACCGAAAGAGGACTAACCGCAAATGACCATGCAGGGAACAGCAGCTTAGGGTCAAACTCGGCCCTGATGGCTGAAGGTGGAGCGTCGCCGCTCCACCCCAGTTTTTAGACGTCGACCTGTTCTGCAATAGCGAGCGCGTCGTCAACTTCGATCCCCAGTGACCTGAGCCCCGTTTGGTCCCTCACTTGAAAGGAGAGTCCGTCAGCGATAGGAGACGGACATGAGGAAGTCACGGTTCAGCGAAGAACAGATCATTTCGATCCTTGGCGAGCAGGAGCGCGGGATGGCGACTGCGGAAGTCTGCCGAAAGTATGGCGTGAGCCAGGGGACGTTCTACAAATGGAAGGCGAAGTTCGGCGGCATGGATGTGTCCGATGCGCGCAAGCTCAAGACGCTTGAGACGGAAAATTCCCGCCTGAAGCGGCTTTTGGCGGACGCGATGCTGGACAATGTGGTGCTGAAAGATCTTCTGGGAAAGAACTAACGACACCTGCTGAGCGACGCGCGGCGGCCCTTGATGCGATGGCAAGATATGCCCTTTCGCAACGGCGGGCCTGCCGGCTGGTCGGTGTCGACCCCAAGACGGTGCGTCGGGCGCGTGTCCCCGACAACCCACAGATCCGGGCGCGCATGCGTGCGCTGGCGGCTGAGCGGCGCCGGTTCGGCTATCGCCGCATCGGTCTCATGCTGGAACGCGAAGGGATCAAAATGAACCACAAGAAACTGCGCCGGCTTTACGCCGAGGAGCGGCTTGCCGTACCGCGCCGACGTGGGCGCAAGCGCGCGCGGGGAACCCGGGCGCCGATCCCGATCCCCATTGGCCCGAGCATGCGCTGGAGCCTGGACTTCCTCTCCGACGTGTTCGGTGCCAGCCGGCGGTTCCGCATCCTGGCAGTGATTGACGATTACAGCCGTGAATGCCTTGCGCTGGTAGCGGACACATCGCTATCGGGGGCACGGGTTGCGCGTGAACTTGATGCTTTGATAGCCCGCCGTGGCAAGCCACGAACGATCGTCAGTGACAATGGCTGCGAGCTGACGTCCCGAGCGATCCTTGAGTGGCAGAACCGGACCGGCGTTGCTTGGCATTACATCGCGCCGGGCAAACCACAGCAGAATGCCTTCATCGAGAGTTTTAACGGACGGCTTCGTGACGAGTTGCTCAATGAGGAGGTGTTCGACAGTCTCAGGGCCGCCCGCCGGGCATTATCGCGCTGGCGCACCGATTACAACACCGTCAGACCGCATTCAGCTCTGGGCGGATTGCCACCACTGGCCGTGCTGTATGCACAAGGCTCAGGACCCACCAAGGGGAACACCGCCTTCCACTCTCCGACACCGTCGCTCGCCTAATGGGCGAACGAGCGACGGTGGCTCCGAGGGGAAGGCTCACACCGCGACCATGAAAACAGAAAAGGAAACAGCACTTCACGACAACAGGATGACTAGTTATCTAAACTCTGGACTCTCAAAATAAATGAGGGCGTCTTGGGGCCCAGGTCACCAGGTATCGGACCGTACTCTCTACCTTGCTGTGACCCAGAAGCAATTGAACGGCTCGAAGATTGCCCGTGCGTCGATAGATAAGTGTTGCCTTGGTCCGCCTAAGCGAATGTGTGCCAAACAGCAGTGGATCTAATCCGATATCGGCGACCCAATCGGACAACAATCGCGCATATTGCCTTGTCGATAGCGACTTATCTCCATGGCGACCCGGGAATAGGAAGCCACCACGGCCAAGCGCAGCTTGAGACAGATAGTTATCGACAGATTGCCGGGTCTGTTCGGTGATCTCGAATTTGACCGGTCGTCCGGTTTTCCTCTGTCGGACCGTAGCCCGATCCACCGAATATCCATGCGGTGCGACATCGGCCACCATCAGGCCAACGACATCACACCCGCGGAGCTTGCTGTCTATAGCCAGATTGAAGAGCGCCAGGTCGCGAGTCTTGCCATCAAGTTGAAGCTTCGTTCGGATGGCCCAGACGTGTTTCGGCTGAAGCGGTGGCTTCTGTCCGATCAATTTGCCCTTATTCCATGGCTGAAAGCTTGGCTGGGACGATTTCTCAATGAACATAGTCCTACTCCTTCTACTGATGGAGGACGAGTATGTATTCTTGAGTAGCCCTGAGCCCGTCGGCAGGTCTTCTTATAAGAGTTGTCCACAATGCAACTCTCGGTATGTGGCCGATATCTGCTCAGTTGTTAGTCTGATGCTGAGTATGTGCAGGGTCTCGCTTTTCAAACTGCGATAGCGGACCCGCAACCCAATTAAGTTGGTACTGTTCAATGTATGCGGACAGGTATGACTTTGATGCTGACGGCACTTGTCGCGGGCCGTCCGATTCAGAATGCAGTCGACCCCAGAAGCTGACCCCATCAGCGCTTACAAGTGCTGTACGACAAAAGGGCCCAACCGTAGTCGCGTCAGGGGTAACTTTGACCGGCGGCCTCTCTGCTGCAGGCGTCGTCGAAATCCACGGCAAAATCATTGGGGACGTTTGTTGCGCTGAACTGGAGATCGGATCTAAAGGGCGGATTGAAGGCAGCGTCATCGCCGACGAGATTATCGTGTCCGGCGAAGTGCGCGGCTCAATCTACGCAAGTCAGATAGAGCTGAGAAACACAGCCCGGGTCGATGGGGACTTGCACTATCAATCACTCACAAGAAGGCCCGGCGCATATTGCACAGAAGAGCCCAATTGTCAGTGCGCACAAGCCGAAGTCGTCACTGAATATGCTGACGATGGCGTCGCTCTAACTCTGCCTCAAGTATCACCCAGACCGGCTGCGCGGCTGCACAGCTGGGCCCGAAAGATGCTCCGCAAATTGAGAAAATCGCGAAGTGAGGAGCGTGCGCGTATCCTGGCATCTCGTTTCGACGGTAGTTAAAGATGGGTTGGGCCACGACCGCCACTAAGGTCTAAACGGTCGTTCTGTCGATTCACGGCCGCTAACCGTTAGAGATCCGCCGTCATTGGCCGGGCGTTGGGAAGGCCGAGTCTGACCCTAAGCGGTCGCGGGAAGTTTCTTGACACTCACTTCTTAACGTTCTGCTAGGCGAGACCAAAATCGATGGAATCGTAGGTCATGTCACCTGCCTCAACCAGCCATTAACCAAAAACCAGATATCAACTGGTTGGATTCGTACAACTCATTGGTGAACTAAATGTCAAATGGCTCTTCCACGTTCAAGCGTTTCGGATCGATCAGAATATCGCTAAAACTGTACATGATCGTGGGCCTGACCGTGATCGGCATCGTAGCACTCGGATTTGTTGCATCGAGTGATGCCCGAAAGGACCTTGAAGCGGCCAAGCGAAACGAACTTAGGCATCTTGTTGAAACAACAATCAGCACCATCAAAGCATATCATGCGCGTGCAGAAGCCGGAGCGCTGACCGACCAACAAGCTCAACGAGATGCGATGAGGGCCATTTCGGATCTGCGTTATCAAGGAAAACAGTATTTCTGGATCAATGATATGCATCCCCGCATGCTCATGCATCCCATCAAGCCGGCGCTTGATGGCAAAGATCTGTCCTCATTCAAAGATCCTCGAGGGAAGCCCTTATTCGTAGAGTTCGTCAACGTAGTGAAAAAAAATGGGGGTGGATTCGTCGACTATATGTGGCCAAAACCCGGTCAGGATGATCCGCAGCCTAAACTCTCCTATGTCCGGGGTTTTGCGCCATGGAATTGGATTGTTGGCACTGGCGTCTATCTCGATGATCTCGATGCTGCGTACAAGAAGAACATCCGTTCACTCGGAATCGCCGCCGGAACGATCCTTTTGCTCATAATCGCATCATCGTTGTTTCTGGCGCGGAGCATCAGTCGGCCAATGAGCGGGATGACTCGCGCTATGCACGAGATCGCATCCGGCAATATTGACACTGATGTTCCGGCTCGGAATCGCAAAGATGAGATCGGCAAAATGGCTTCGGCACTTGAGATATTCAGGCAAACCGAAGTCGACCGCCGGAAACTGGAGGCGGATCAGGTGCAACAGGCAGAGAGTGTCACCGAAGAGCGACGAAATATGTTGCACTCGTTGGCGACTGATTTCGAGACCAATGTCGGAAGCATCGTTGAAAATGTTGCATCGGCGTCTTCAGGATTGACGAAAACAGCTCGATCGATGTCAGGAATATCTGAAGCAGTCACGAGCCAGGCGGAAGCGGTTTCCAGCGCGTCGGCACAGGCATCGAGCAACGTGCAAACGGTCGCGTCGGCGACTGAGCAAATGTCCAGTTCCATCGCTCAGATCAACCAGCAAGTTACCGATGCACTTCAGGCTTCACGGCAAGCTGTCGAGGACATGTCGAGTACGTCAACGGAAATGGAAACGCTCTCTGAGACCTCCGATAAAATTGGCGAGGTCGTCGCAATGATTTCCGACATTGCGGAACAGACGAACCTCCTTGCGCTGAATGCGACGATCGAATCTGCTCGCGCAGGCGAAGCTGGCAAAGGGTTTGCGGTCGTGGCCACTGAGGTAAAGGCGTTGGCGAATGAGACAGCCAAGGCCACCGAGAATATTTCCGATCTCATTGCCGCGGTCCAGGATCAGACAAAATCGGCGGTTGCATCGATCGATAGGATTGGCAGTGCGATCCGCAAACTCGAGGACACATCTGCATCCATTGCGAGCGCAATGGAGGAGCAAGGAGCTACCACCCAAGAGGTCGCGCGCACGATCGCTGAGGCAGCGTCTCGGACCCAGGACGTCTCTACAAGCATCGCCGATGTGAACCGATCCGCGCAGGATGCCGGCGCAGTTTCGGGTGAGGTCTTAATTGCCGCCGACGAATTGTCGAAGCAATCCGATCTGACGAAGGAAGAGATCAAGAAGTTTCTTGAACAGGTTCGGGCAGCCTAGATTAACGTTAATTTCCGTCTGCTTATGGCAGATTTTGTTGATTTAGTCGGGTTGCACGTTTTGAGCAGTCGTGATTCCGTCTTCCTTGTGATTTGGCTGAGAGGGCGGATCGATGATGGGCAGGCAGGCTGACCTGAGCCCCGTTTGGTCCCTCACTTGAAAGGAGAGTCCGTCAGCGATAGGAGACGGACATGAGGAAGTCACGGTTCAGCGAAGAACAGATCATTTCGATCCTTGGCGAGCAGGAGCGCGGGATGGCGACTGCGGAAGTCTGCCGAAAGTATGGCGTGAGCCAGGGGACGTTCTACAAATGGAAGGCGAAGTTCGGCGGCATGGATGTGTCCGATGCGCGCAAGCTCAAGACGCTTGAGACGGAAAATTCCCGCCTGAAGCGGCTTTTGGCGGACGCGATGCTGGACAATGTGGTGCTGAAAGATCTTCTGGGAAAGAACTAACGACACCTGCTGAGCGACGCGCGGCGGCCCTTGATGCGATGGCAAGATATGCCCTTTCGCAACGGCGGGCCTGCCGGCTGGTCGGTGTCGACCCCAAGACGGTGCGTCGGGCGCGTGTCCCCGACAACCCACAGATCCGGGCGCGCATGCGTGCGCTGGCGGCTGAGCGGCGCCGGTTCGGCTATCGCCGCATCGGTCTCATGCTGGAACGCGAAGGGATCAAAATGAACCACAAGAAACTGCGCCGGCTTTACGCCGAGGAGCGGCTTGCCGTACCGCGCCGACGTGGGCGCAAGCGCGCGCGGGGAACCCGGGCGCCGATCCCGATCCCCATTGGCCCGAGCATGCGCTGGAGCCTGGACTTCCTCTCCGACGTGTTCGGTGCCAGCCGGCGGTTCCGCATCCTGGCAGTGATTGACGATTACAGCCGTGAATGCCTTGCGCTGGTAGCGGACACATCGCTATCGGGGGCACGGGTTGCGCGTGAACTTGATGCTTTGATAGCCCGCCGTGGCAAGCCACGAACGATCGTCAGTGACAATGGCTGCGAGCTGACGTCCCGAGCGATCCTTGAGTGGCAGAACCGGACCGGCGTTGCTTGGCATTACATCGCGCCGGGCAAACCACAGCAGAATGCCTTCATCGAGAGTTTTAACGGACGGCTTCGTGACGAGTTGCTCAATGAGGAGGTGTTCGACAGTCTCAGGGCCGCCCGCCGGGCATTATCGCGCTGGCGCACCGATTACAACACCGTCAGACCGCATTCAGCTCTGGGCGGATTGCCACCACTGGCCGTGCTGTATGCACAAGGCTCAGGACCCACCAAGGGGAACACCGCCTTCCACTCTCCGACACCGTCGCTCGCCTAATGGGCGAACGAGCGACGGTGGCTCCGAGGGGAAGGCTCACACCGCGACCATGAAAACAGAAAAGGAAACAGCACTTCACGACAACAGGATGACTAGTTATCTAAACTCTGGACTCTCAAAATAAATGAGGGCGTCTTGGGGCCCAGGTCAAGGCGGCTCCAGAGCGTCTCTTTTACGACTTCTGCCTGGACGAGCATGTGCCAGAGAGGCACTTGCTTCGGCAGATTGACCGCTTCCTCAAATTCGATGACATCCGAGCCAAGATGGCGCCTTTCTATTGCTCGATTGGGCGTCCTTCGATTGATCCGGAGTTGATGATCAGAATGTTGATCGTCGGCTATTGCTTCGCCATTCGCTCTGAGCGGCGGTTGTGTGAAGAGGTTCACTTGAACCTTGCGTATCGATGGTTCTGCCGATTGGGCCTGGACGGTGGTGTTCCCGATCACTCCACCTTTTCGCGCAATCGCCATGGTCGGTTCCGGGAGAGTGATATCCTGCGCCATCTGTTTGAAGATGTCGTGCGCCGCTGCATCGATGAGAACCTGGTGGGCGGTGAAGGCTTTGCCGTCGATGCGAGCCTCATCCAGGCCGATGCCAACAAACAGCGGTCACTCCCTGGTAAAGAATGGAACGTCGCGGATCTGCCTGCTGACCCGGGCCAAGCGGTTCGGGAGTATCTCGAGACCCTGGACGATGCGGCCTTCGGGGCTGCAAGCTCGGTAACGCCAAAGTTTGTCTCACCTTCCGATCCGGCAGCGCAATGGACAGGTGCTTTGCGTGGCCCGGCCTTCTTCGCTTACGCAACGAACTATCTGATCGATACCGACAACGCCATCATCGTGGATGTGGAAGCCACACGCGCCATTCGCCAGGCCGAGGTCGGTGCTGCGCGCACGATGATCGAGCGGGTGATGGATCGCTTCGGTCTTTATCCGGCAAGCCTTGCAGGTGACACGGCCTATGGTACAGCCGACATGCTGGGCTGGCTCGTCTACGAACATGGGATTGAGCCGCACATTCCCGTCTTTGATAAATCCAGGCGAACGGACGGGACGTTCTCGCGCAGCGATTTTATCTACAACACTGAGAGTGACACCTATACCTGCCCGGCAGGCAAGACGCTCGGGACGACCGGCAGGCTGGTCAATGATGGAGCCACACTCCTCTATCGGGCGCGAGGGAGAGACTGTGGAGCTTGTCCCCGAAAGCCGGAATGTTCCCCCAAAGAGCCGGCCCGCAAAATCCCGCGATCCATGTATGAGGGTGCCCGAGATATGGCACGCGACATTGCAGAAACGCAGGCCTATGAGACATCACGCAAGAACCGAAAGAAGGTTGAGATGCTGTTCGCTCATCTCAAGCGGATCCTGAAATTGGGGCGCTTGCGGTTACGCGGACCAAATGGAGCGAGAGACGAGTTCTTGCTTGCAGCCACCGCCCAAAACCCTCGGAAACTCGCAAAACTCAGACCCGAACCACCGCCCGTTGTGCAACCAGCGTGACACGGAGACCAACGAGACACCCGCACAACCCGCCTCATAGGGGCATTACGCCCAAGGCGGGATCACAAAACGTCCGCTACTAATAGTAGCAGACGACCCAAAGCCAAACTTACCTGACTAAATCAACAAAATCGGCACTTTGCCGCCTATCGGCACATCGCTACTTTACGCCGGCTATCAGTATCTAACCCGACGAAATCGGTTTCTTCTTCCACTAACGAAGGGCAACCGGCTGGCCTGAGGACATTGTCATGTTCCGGTGCGCTAGCCCGTGCGGGACCACGGAACAGGTTGAATAGTCGCTGGTAGTTCTAAGGGTTCCTGCCGGAGTGGTTCAGAATGAGGTGCGTTTTGTGCTGCGAGCTGAGATGGAGCACTCCGAGGTGCTGAAGATTGAACCTGAGCCAGGTTTTCAGAGCGGCGCACTTCGCCCTCGAAAAACGCGCCATTCTCGATGGAAAGAGACGTGTGGTGAATATCACCGATGACTTGTGCTTGAGATCGAAGGATAACTTGTCGGCTTCGAATCGTGCCATCGATCCGGCTATCGATATCCACTGTCTCACAGAAGACATCCCCATGGATGTGACCGGGTTGCGATAGGGTCAAATTCCGGCATTGGAGATTGCCCTGAATTTGGCCACTCACTTCCAGCGCCCCGGTGCAAGAAACGTTGCCGGTGATGACCATGCCTGTGTCGACAATCGACCTGCTCTGTTTATTTGCCATGCCAACAAATCCCCGCACGAAGCCTGCTACTCGAACAATCGTAATAGGATGTTTTTCTGCACGGGGCTAACGATGGCTTCAGGGCTGTGGACGAGTTTGCGCATGGGGGGAGGCATTAGGAGCCTTCCAATGAATAATCCAATGCCTCTAAACACCTCCCAGACCTGATGGAAGTCGTCTGCCGTTTGATATCGGATTAGCAAGGGTAAGCTCTCGGTGAGCCCGCCAATGCGCTCTATCGGGGTGCCGTAATCACTGTGCGCTTACGTTGCCAAGAACGGACCGCCAGAAGAAGCGGCTCACAGGCGGACCGGTCACCGACTGCAGCGTAAATATGTCGTAATTCTCACATCTTCAACTTCGGTTAAGCATCAACGGCTTAGCCTGAAGTTAGCGTCTTTTCGGAGATTTGTTATGCGTCCTCGGGACGGACCGAATCGGACCTCGATTAGTGGTCAGCGTCTGATTCTGCCTGTTGAGTTAGAAGATGGTCGGGTGCCGGATATGTTCGCGCGCCTGACTTATGTCGTGTCCGCATTCGTGCTGGCCGTTATTCTTTGGGGCTCATTCGCTGAAATCCGCGAACTTGCAATCGCACACGGCAAGGTCATCCCGGCCGGAACCGTTCGGCCTGTCCAACATCTCGAGGGTGGGGAGGTTGAGGCCGTTTTAGTTCGCGAAGGTCAGTTGGTCGAGAAAGGCGCTCCTCTCGTCAGTCTACGGCCGGTTACGGCGAACAGCGATCTCGGGCAGCTGAGCGCGCGTTTCACTGCGCTCGAGTTGCAGCGAGAAACACTGACAGCGTTGCTCGAAAGCCGTCGGCCGGACTATGGCGGGCTGGGTAAGAAATATCCTGCGCTCATTGCTGATCAAAGCCAGGTCTATGCCACGAAGAAACGCCACCGCGAGCAGGAACGCCACTCGCTCGTTGCGCGTGTTTCTCAGCGAGCAGCAGAATTGGCTGCGGTCAACAATGAGGTTGCCAGTCTGGAGCGGCAGGTCGCGATCCAGACCGAGCAGACCGCGATCCGCCGCGAGTTGCTGAACTCCGGCTATACGTCTCGCCGTGCCTATCTGGATGCCGAATCGTCGCTTGAGCAAGTGAAGAGTCGATTGTTTGCCGCGGAAGGCCGTCAACAGAGTACGTCCGAGCAGCTGGTTGAGGCAAAGAGCCAGCTTGAAGCCTCGTCGTCCGACGCCGTGCGACTCTTAAGCGAAGAGCGCTCGAAGATTGCCGGCGAACTTGCCGAACTCAAACAACAGGTTGCCAAGCATCAGGACCGGGTCGACCGCCTTGTGGTGCGCGCGCCGGTTAGCGGTATTGTACAGGAGCTTCCGCAGCGTGCACCGGGTGAGGTCATCAAGCCTGGAGATCTCGTGGCGAGCCTCGTACCTATGGATCATAAGATTGTCGCCGAAGTCCGTGTCGAGCCAAAGGATATCGGGCACGTGAAGGTTGGCGACGTGGCCGAGATCAAGGTCACAACATTTGACTCCGCTGTTTTCGGCGTTGTTAAGGGCAAAGTCTCCCATCTTTCGCCATCAACGTTCACGACTGAAGACGGTGCGCCTTATTACAAAACCATTGTCAGTCTCGATCATGATTTCGTCGGCCAGATAGCGGCGCCTCGCCGCATTCTTCCGGGCATGGTCGTGCAGGCCGATATCATCACCGGCGCCAAGTCGCTCGTGCGTTACCTGCTGAAGCCAGTCTATCGTTCTCTAAACGCAGGCTTCACCGAACGGTAGAGCCCCGCTTACTATCAAGCGGAGTGATTCATAGCCCAAATTTATCGAATTGACTTCGCTAGAACCAGCAGCGGCTGCGCCTCCAGGGGCCTTCGGGCACAGGTAATAGTAATGCCTGCCTGTCCTACAATCCTTGTTTCCAGTGACCTGGGCCCCAAGACGCCCTCATTTATTTTGAGAGTCCAGAGTTTAGATAACTAGTCATCCTGTTGTCGTGAAGTGCTGTTTCCTTTTCTGTTTTCATGGTCGCGGTGTGAGCCTTCCCCTCGGAGCCACCGTCGCTCGTTCGCCCATTAGGCGAGCGACGGTGTCGGAGAGTGGAAGGCGGTGTTCCCCTTGGTGGGTCCTGAGCCTTGTGCATACAGCACGGCCAGTGGTGGCAATCCGCCCAGAGCTGAATGCGGTCTGACGGTGTTGTAATCGGTGCGCCAGCGCGATAATGCCCGGCGGGCGGCCCTGAGACTGTCGAACACCTCCTCATTGAGCAACTCGTCACGAAGCCGTCCGTTAAAACTCTCGATGAAGGCATTCTGCTGTGGTTTGCCCGGCGCGATGTAATGCCAAGCAACGCCGGTCCGGTTCTGCCACTCAAGGATCGCTCGGGACGTCAGCTCGCAGCCATTGTCACTGACGATCGTTCGTGGCTTGCCACGGCGGGCTATCAAAGCATCAAGTTCACGCGCAACCCGTGCCCCCGATAGCGATGTGTCCGCTACCAGCGCAAGGCATTCACGGCTGTAATCGTCAATCACTGCCAGGATGCGGAACCGCCGGCTGGCACCGAACACGTCGGAGAGGAAGTCCAGGCTCCAGCGCATGCTCGGGCCAATGGGGATCGGGATCGGCGCCCGGGTTCCCCGCGCGCGCTTGCGCCCACGTCGGCGCGGTACGGCAAGCCGCTCCTCGGCGTAAAGCCGGCGCAGTTTCTTGTGGTTCATTTTGATCCCTTCGCGTTCCAGCATGAGACCGATGCGGCGATAGCCGAACCGGCGCCGCTCAGCCGCCAGCGCACGCATGCGCGCCCGGATCTGTGGGTTGTCGGGGACACGCGCCCGACGCACCGTCTTGGGGTCGACACCGACCAGCCGGCAGGCCCGCCGTTGCGAAAGGGCATATCTTGCCATCGCATCAAGGGCCGCCGCGCGTCGCTCAGCAGGTGTCGTTAGTTCTTTCCCAGAAGATCTTTCAGCACCACATTGTCCAGCATCGCGTCCGCCAAAAGCCGCTTCAGGCGGGAATTTTCCGTCTCAAGCGTCTTGAGCTTGCGCGCATCGGACACATCCATGCCGCCGAACTTCGCCTTCCATTTGTAGAACGTCCCCTGGCTCACGCCATACTTTCGGCAGACTTCCGCAGTCGCCATCCCGCGCTCCTGCTCGCCAAGGATCGAAATGATCTGTTCTTCGCTGAACCGTGACTTCCTCATGTCCGTCTCCTATCGCTGACGGACTCTCCTTTCAAGTGAGGGACCAAACGGGGCTCAGGTCACCAGCAGCACTCCATTCGTGGCATCTCGGTACACATTCCGCGCTGGACCGATGATGCTGCCCCTGTCCAATTAGATATGAGATCTTTCGACTTTCGACGGCGCGAATTTGATACCGGCAAGCCTTCGGTCACGCCACATGATCTGTCCAGCTCGGCGGCCTTTGAAGTTATCAACTTCGATGAGTACGTGATCGGGCAAATTTGCAATCTGATTAGAAACGATCAAACAGTCATCTTTGCTAGCGTCGCAAACAACACATCTCGCGGCAGTTGATCCATCCGAACTGGAAGCGCGCGCTGGAATAACAACTGGCTTGCATTTGTCCTACTGTTTATCAGATCAAGTGACCTGAGCCCTATGGCGCCTTCATTGATTTTGAGAGTTTGATTTTCGGAGTGGGGTTTGTTTTCCTTGTTAAGCCCTCTTTGTGAATTGATGGTCATGCGCTGAACTTTCCCCTTGGTGGATCCTGGCCCTCGTTCCCGGTTATGCTGCCAAGCCGGGACAGCCTCAACGTGCAAACAGACATTGGGGGATTCGCACGATGGCAGTCGGGTTACCTGCGAGCAAGTAACCACGACGACCGTTTTTGGCAGATTTTGTTGATTTAATCGGTTTTCAAACAACCCAGATGTCTGCTTCTGTTAGGAGCGGACGTTTTCTGTTCCCCCCCCTTGGGCCCGATACCCATTCGAGGCGGGTTTAATGTGTATAGGCGCTGTTGGTCAGCCGCTGTTTCAGACTGGTTGGGCAACTGGTGGTGGTTCTGGTCTTAGCTTTGCAAGTTTCCTCAGGTTCTGAGCAGTTGCTGCGAGCAAGAACTCGTCTTTGGCTCCTTTCGGCCCGCGCAGCCGAAGCCGGCTGAGCTTCAAGATGCGCTTTAGGTGTGCGAACAGCATCTCCACCTTCTTGCGGTTCTTGCGAGAAGTCTCATAGGCGTCCGTCTTGGCGATATCCCGTGCCATGTCCCGAGCCCCTTCGTTGATTGAGCGCAGGACCTTTCTGGCGGGCTCCTTCGGGGTGCACTGCATCTTCAGGCGGCAGCGGTCGCAATCGGTTTTTATGGCCCGATAGCGGAGCAGGCCATCCTTGGGCGGCTTGGCTTTAGCCAGTCGTCCTGGGAGCCGATATTGCAGGAGACTCTTTCCTTCCGGGCAGACATAGCGATCCTCATGAACGTCATAGGTGAAGTCCTCGCGCGAGAAGGTCCCGTCCGCCCGCTTGGATTTATCGAATACGGGGATGTGCGGCTCGATGCCATGTTCGTAGACCAGCCAGCCCAGCATATCGGCGGCCCCGTACGCCGTATCGCCTGCCAGCGTCGCAGGATAGAGCCCGAAGCGATCCATGGTCCGCTCGATCATCGTCTTGGCGGCTCCCACCTCGGCCTGTCGAATGGCGCGTGTGCCCTCGACATCGACGATGATCGAGTGATCGGTGTCGATCAGATAGTTGGTGGCATAGGCAAAGAAGGCAGGACCACGCAGGGCGCCGGTCCATTGCGCTGCTGGATCGGATGGCGAGACGAACTTCGGCTTTGTAGGACTGGCCGCTCCGAAAGCGGCATCGTCCAAGGTCTCGAGATACTCTCGAACCGCTTGCCCCGGTTCTACGGGCAGGTCCGCGATATCCCACTCGTTGCCCGGTAGTGAGCGCTGCTTGTTGGCATCAGCCTGAATGAGGCTCGCATCGACAGCGAAGCCTTCGCCGCCAACCAAGTCTTCATCTATGCAGCGGCGTACCACCTCTTCGAACAGATGACGCAGGATATTACTCTCACGGAACCGACCATGGCGATTGCGCGAGAAGGTCGAATGGTCGGGAACACCCCCATCCAGGCCCAAGCGGCAGAACCACCGATAGGCAAGGTTCAGATGAACCTCCTCGCACAGCCGACGCTCCGAACGGATCGCGAAGCAATAACCGACGATCAACATTCTTATCATCAACTCGGGATCGATCGAAGGCCGACCGATCGAGCAATAGAAGGGTGCCAACTTCGCACGGATGCCTTCGAAATCGAGGAAGCGGTCAATCTGCCGGAGCAAGTGCTTCTCCGGAACATGATCATCAAGGCAGAAGTCGTAAAAGAGCCGTTCCGGAGCTTCCTGCCTGCCCATCATCGATCCGCCCTCCATGCCAAACCATATGGAAAACGGAATCACTATTCGCTCTCAGTCGCAACCGAATAAATCAACAAAATCGGCACTTCTCGGCCGACATGCGCCAAGCGAGTCCACGACCGGTGCTGTAGCTGAAGCAGTCGATCCAGCACAATACGACTGCTGTCCGCCCGCAACCGGCCGGTATTTGAACGCGGCCGCGATAACGGAGTTTGACCCGTAGCAGAGTCGCTTGGCGGTGCGCTAGAATATTGGCCGTTGAACCTTCTAGACCGTTGACAGCGGTGTCACGGTAGGTGCTGGGACTTTGCGAGTTGGCGGGAACTCACTGCAACCCGAATGTGCCCGGAGATAGGGAGGAGTTGGTGGACTTTCACTTGGAGCACGGGCTACGGCTGAACACCAAGCCAGAGCACGAGAGCCTCTATCGCTGGGCGATCAACGAGATCGACGCACAGGGCAAGCCAGTCGGTGAAGATCAAATCCCATGGCCCTGGACCTTGTGGTTCACTGCAACGTCGTGCGCGCTCGATGAAAGCATCGAAATTGAGTCACAGCCCCAGGACGGGGATGCCGCACCGGCACCGCCCAAGATCGCGCAGCGCCAGATCATTCGTGCACAGCTGCGCCCGGGCCATCCTCACGACGATGGGGACTATTTTGACGAGACGCGGTTCTCGATGTTTGGCACAAACCGCGCCATTAAGGACTTCGCCTTGCGAATCTATGCAATCGCCGACTCCGACAAACAAGAGAGGTGCGATGCATGGGGCTGCGTATCCTACACGAGCGAGATCGACTTCAGGGATGAGACAAGCGACGATTGCCTCCAATTTTACCTTTTCGTGAAACCCAAGACGTTCGCTCGTTATGCGACGCAGGTTGCCCATGGCTTGGTCGATGAGTTGAGTCTGAGTGTTAAATCCGTGGATGGTTTCTATTCGGAGTGGAGCCCTTCAATCTCCACTGGCCACGTGAAAATCCTGACCAAAGGTGACGAGCACAATGTCAGCCTACCACACGGCCTTCAGTTTCAACCGCCACGGCTTGGCCGGGTCGGCGAGGCTGAGCTTCATATCAATCGATGCCTCCAGTTTCGCAAGCGGGTTCCGGAGCCCGTTCTTATCGAGGAGCCCGATCTTATCGAGGAGATTGCCGATTTAGGAGCGGAGCGGGCTGTTCCGAAGGCGCAAGCACTAGCTGCGACGGACCCACGGATGTTGCAGATTATGCGATCATTGAGACGGGCCGCGTGGATCATCGTATGCCTTCTGGCACTAATCTTCATCGCATTGTTGGGACGCTAGGGCAGAGGAGCCGCCATTTCGGTCCGGCCCTGGCACTCAGCCGAAGTGCGTCATGGGCCAATCTAGCGGCTGTTGCCGGCTGGTTAGCGGTCGCAGAACACGGGGTGTTCCAAACTCTCAGACGCTGCGATTATGGATTCTCGAACCGATCACGCCAATTAGCCTTTGAGAGAGGCAAACAGTCGGAATTGTTGGTATTATTGTTGGTATTCCGAATTTTTTGATAGTTTAATACTAATAAAAACAATGAGTTGTGGGTCTGATGTGATGCCGCCCCTGGCACCACTAATCCCTCCCAAGACACCCGAGATCGTCCAATATCTCTAGTCTTTTCAGAGGTTTGCGGGGTTGTTGTGTCCGTATCCCAAGAACGAACGTATCAAGCGTCGCGACTTCGGCTAGCCAGAGGAAGCGAAACGCATCGAACCAACTACAGTAGACAATGCCGCAGCCGCGTTTACCGCATTCGAAGTTTCGAACAGCTCTCGGGACATTGCGTGTTTCCACATCGAGCAAGTCCGCAGCTTTAAGCGCGAACTGTGAAAGACGCAGAACCCGATAACGGGAAAGCCGCTTGTCAAATCGACGAACCATTCTCGGCAGGTTTGCAGTCGCAGATAACCGGGCATTCCCCAGACTGTCTGATGTTGGGGCATTGCTTCGCGACCGATCAGGTCTAATGGCCGTCTAATCTGCAAACAAGCGGCACCTGTCGAGGTCTAATCAGTTGGTGCTAGACTTGACTTCCGCTAAACACAACTATGCAGTCGCTTCGAGCGGTCTCTTACGATGGCTCATCCAGATTGAGGGCGATTGGCCATGAAGTCTATTGCAAATGCAGTCCTATTGGCTCTGCCAGCTATCATCTGGACGATCGACGAGTCTGTGGCGACACAAATCACCATTGAAGAGGCTTGTGAACTAAACGATGAGAGCAAATTCCTGAAGGCAGATACGATTGTTGAGGTTCGCCCCATCACGGCTAGCTTTTGGAAACATGGAAGCATAACAACCACGGAAAAAAGAGAGCCTCGGCCAGACCAGAATCTTCCGGAAGCCTATAGCTGGTCAGACCCTCAGATCGTCAGTCAATCAGCGTCCGGCAATGTGTGGACATTCGAGTATCGATTCCGCGCTCGAACGGTTCTTGATGCGACCTATAAGGTTCAACGGAGCTTCAAAGGAGATCTCCGACCAGGTTCCACCGTCTCGCTTCGCAAATCCTGCGCTTATCCGAATAGTACAGAGCGACGCTTACCTCCGACAACAGGTTGGCGGCATTGCAGAACAAATTACCCTCTGCCCAATCAGGGCCTCTCTCTGAAGGGTGTTGCCGTCCAAAATGAAATAGCGCGACCGTTGCGAGATAAGAGGATTATTCTCTATCTCACCAGAAAGCCTTCCAAACTCTTTGCGCGGTGGTACTCACGCAATTTCAAGGGTTGGTATTACCCGAACGGGCTCCGCGAGCTTCCCACGAAGACGATCGCATATTGTGAAGAGAATTCTCGTCCCAAGAAATTGACTGCGGAACAGCGCGTACAGTTCAAACGTCTTCAATCCTTGCAAGATGCTTTGGAGGCTGCTCAGAAGTAAGTTCCCGCGCCGAAATGACCGGCTTCGATCGTAAGCTGCCATACGCAGCGACGACTATTACAGCATTTGTCCCGAGGCGAGTGCTTGCTATTCTGTCAGTGCACGCCGGTATTCAGACGCGGGCAATGAGTAATCGCCGGGCCTGCCTTGAGAACGAGGCTCGCTGGAAGTGGTTGTCTGGAGCCGACGTAATGTTTGGGACGACCCACTGCCTTTGGGTCGGAGGCCGCAACCGCGCCACCGACGGTAAGGTTGTTGAGGCGCGTCTATTTTGCGTCGGCCGCCATTGTTGATCGGAGGGGAATATGGACTTCTTTCAGGCGACAGCGTCATGCTTCAAGAAGTACGCCGAATTCAACGGCAGGGCTCAACGTTCTGAGTATTGGTATTTCGTGCTCTTCTGCGTCGGCGTTGGATTCGGCATGGGTGCACTCGATATCATGTTGTTCCCGGCCTATGAGAACGGACCGTTAGGGACAGTTTTTTCCCTGGCTACGATCATACCCAGTCTTGCCGTCGGCGCTCGGCGTTTGCACGATATCGGTAAATCGGCGTGGTGGCTTCTGCTATGGCTCGCAATTGTCGTCGGTTGGATCGTATTGATCCTTTGGGCGATCCAGGAGGGCGACAGAGGACCCAATGATTATGGTGCCGATCCTGTCTCAAACTCTACGCGAGATGATGCTGCGTATTAGGTTCATCAGCAACGGTTCCACTAATTCTCGGCTGCCAACCAATCGCGACTGGACCACAGCTGTGCGTCAACGCAAACGTCGGAACCGCTCCGCTGAAGAGATGTCTCTAAAAGCAGATAGATAGAGAGGCGCGACGACAGATTCCGAAGTAAGGCGGGTGCCTTCCCGAGTCTTCAGTTTCACGGCATAAGTGTCAGCTGTCTTTTCCAGGTGTCTCTTCCGACCCCTTATGACTTCCCCGATGGCTGCCTCTGTGACTTCCGCGATGGCTGCCACGATGATCCATCGATTTGGTTTCCGCTTTCGCAGCGACCTGCTTCAGCCGTTCGGTCATGGCCGTGAAGTAGGCCACGAGATCCGTAATGTCCTCTTTTGTCAGACTAAGGTCAGGCATCCGGGCGCCCTTGTACTTGGAAGACAGATCCATGGCGATCGGATCTTTTGCAGCGCGCATAGCGACGGGATTTTTCATATAGCGGAAGAGCCAGTTTGCCTCACGCCGTTCCGTGACGCCTTTCAAATCAGGGCCGATTTTGTCGCCTTTGCCGATTGTGTGGCAAGAGGCACAGGCTTTGGCGAACAGGCTGCCGCCAGGCAGTTTGCCCAGTGAATAGAGATCGGCATCGGCGTAGCTCTTTGCGCCTTTGTACATGCTGGGCCGCCAATCTTTTTCCAGGGAAAGGATGCTGATGGCGAGCCGGTCATACTCCGACATGGTCGAGCTGCGGCGCCAATAGCCGCGTTTGTCGTTACCGAGAACCGCGTAGGCCTGGTGTTCCTCGAGCGTTCGGCTGCGTTCGCCGAGCTTGTATCGGAGCCTGTGAATATCGTTCGGCTTTCCGGTCAGAAACAGCCATCCTGGCCCCGTATTGTAGGCTGTGGCATGCTGCTTCATGTCTTCCGGCGTATCGCGCTCGGGGTCCAGGGTGATCGAATAGAAGTGAATGTCCTTGCCGACACGGCCATCCAGGCGATTGTAGACCTCGACCATTCTCGCCGTCGTCAGGGGGCAGATGTCGTCGCATCGCGCATAGATGAAGTTGATGACGACCGTCTTGTTCTCCACCAGATCCTTATAGAAATTGTACTTCTTACCGTGCTGGTCGACGACCTCCACATTTGGGAAGTAGTTTGGGCCCCAGCGGGCACCTTTCGGTGCGGCGATGGTCGATTGGGCCAGGATGCCGAACATGGCGCTCAGAATGGCGGTGTAAAAGGCGGCATGCCACTTGGACTGAATACGCATCAACAACTCCGAAATTTCACGTGGCCTGGGCACTGCCGGCGGCAATGCCTTTGGCGGAACGAGAAGCAAGAATCGTGCACAGCTCGGATAGAAAGACGGCGCTGCCTTCGGGCAACGCCGTCAATTGGTTAACGTCTAACCGCGGTTCCGCCGTCGGCGCCGAGCCCGGCGTCTCTGTCTGGCCGTCTCTTCGGCAACCTGATCGTCCTGCCCGAAGCCAGGAAGCGCTTCTGGAAGGATTTCCGGCGTCGTGTAGACAACCCCATCCGGCGATGGGTTCGGTGTCGGTGTGACCGCTATCTGTGGAGCACCTGTTCCGTCATCGTCACGCAAGACCTGGAACCGCATCAACATCGCGTTGTCTTCATGGACAGTGTTGTGACAATGGGTGACATAGGCTCCGCCGAATTCGGAGAACTGCACCTGGAACTTGACCTGACCGCCAGCACGAAGACGCCAGACATCTTTGCGCACCAGGCGCTCAGTCGCCGGGATCGGAGCATCGCCACGGTTGATGGTAATGCCCTCTTCGAAATGCAGATGGATCGGATGGTCCCATCCGCCGCCACCGTTTACGAACGTCCAGTGCTCGACTTCGTTGGCGCGGGGAATGAGTGCCGAGATGCGGTTTGCGTTCAACGAATGTTGTCCTTCGCCATTCACGCGTACGGTCCACGGGAAGGACTCCCGGTCGCCACAACTTGGAATGCAATCACCTCCCGGATTGTCTCGAGCGTCGGCACCGCCGCGAGTCCAACGGATGACGCGCTCTCGGACGGGTTCAACAAGCGGGATCTGTTCCGTGAGTTGCCCAGGGACCTGGCTGATATCCGGATCGCTGGCACGAAGAGTGACACCAGGTACATCGACACTCTGAACTTCGTTGACGAGCCGGAACTCCATGATGGCGCCGACGGCCGGGTCATCGGATCGTCCTGCAAGCGCGGTGCGGACCCGCAATTCCTCGTCGGGCCGGCGACCGTTCTTGAATTGCAGGGTATTGACCAGCCAGAGACGCTCGCCTTGTGGGAAGGATGAGAAATCAACGACAATGTCGAAGCGCTCGGCGGTGCCCTGTTGATCCAATTCTTGCAGCTGGATCGGATTAACGACCAGATTGCCGTCATTGGCGATGAACTGGAACGGCACCAGTCGGCCGCGATCGTCCGCAATCGCGAATTTCCAGAACCGCGACATGCAGGCGTTGAGAATACGGAAACGGTACTTTCTCGGCAGAACGTTGAAGTATGGCTTGTAGGAGAAGTTGACGTGAGTCAGGTCTCCAAGAAAGCCATCCGTATCAAAGATATCGAAGAAGTACTGGCCTTCCTGATCGAGCGCAAAGTCTGCAATGAGAAGATTGACGTCGAAATCGATGTTACCGAAGTCAAGCAGGCGACCGCTCGGCAACCTCAAATTGACACCGTCGTCCAGTTCCTCATTACCACGGTCCGGTCCGCTGTAATAATTGATCATTCCGAGATTGCCCTTGTAGACATTCTCAGCCGTAAAGAAGAAGCGGTGATCGTGGAACCACATCGTTCCCTGGATTTCCCGGAAATCACCCGGGACATTGATCAAACCGCCATTCCCATCTGGGCCGGAAGCTCTCGGATCGGTTGCCTGGGTATTGATCGTATCGTGGCGCGCAAGCGTCGTGACCCAGTGATAATCATAGAACGTGCCCGGATAGTGCTGGGCGTTCGACGCGCCATCGCTTTCGGCACCGTTATGCGCGTTATGGAAATGGGCTGTCTGGTCGATGCTCCCGAAGCCGCCATTCTGAGCTTCGTCGTTGGGCAAACTATTGTGGATGCGCGTCAGGATTGGAACGCCATACCGACCTTTGATCAAGGGAGGCGGGAACACGCCACGTGTGCCGAGCCCGCCTGTGCCATATGTCCAGACCGCATTCGGGTTTTGTGCGGGGAAGGCCGGGTGAAAGCTGGTGTTCGGCGCAACCTGACCCAAGGAAAGCTGGTAGCCGTCGACCGGGAAGAACTCTTCCCAGCGCTGGTGGGCAAAGAATTCTCCAGGGGGACGCCCTTCGAGAGGTCCTCTACCCGTGAGTGGATTGACGAATTCGGTGCCGCCTGAGTCCGTAAAGTCGGTGTGATAGGAAAGGCGTGCCGCATTAAGTTGGTTGAGGCCTGCCGGAAATGCCGCTTCATCCGCATCGACGCCAGGTACGCGCTGTAGAGGCAGAGGTTCCTGCACCGAAAGGCGGTTCAAAGGTTGTGTAAAGGGCTGAGCGCCGAATGTCGGGCTCGGGGGAGTCCCGGTCGGGATGTCGTCAGCATAGGCGCTGCTTGCGAAGGGACTGAGACCGTTCTTCAGCGCCAATGCACCGGTGGTCGTCAGAAGACCCCATTTGAAGAGGTCTCGCCGCGTAATCTGGCCGCGTGACAGCGCCACTTTGATTTCGTGGCGATTGTTGCGAGCGTTCTGTGCTTCTCGAAGCCGTGCTTTCGACGCATTGCGCGATAGATACATCCTACCCGTCCTGCCTATCGTCGTTCGGCTACCCCTCCGAACGCGTTACCGCTAAGCCCTCTATCTGATCAACTTTGTCTGGTCGTTCCATTACAAACAGTGATTCCGCAAGCAGCCTAATTTCTACGCAGCCGGACATTCGAAATCACATGACGGCACAATCCGCATTTGTTTGGCTTGCTGACACTACGCCAACATTCCCCTTTAATGTTGGGTGGCCGCCAACATTGGTTAAATTGCTGATTCATTGAAGCAAAACTTGCTTGTCGCCCAGCCAACAACGATTGAATAGGGCAAGTCCGGGAGCGACAACGAGAACTTTAAGATATGGTTAACGCCTGTGCCATTTCAGCACGATCATGCTTCGGCATGGTGCGCAGATTGCACACAGATCGCCGCCTTCACTGAGAGAGAGACAACGTCACTATCTGACGAAGATGCGTAAGCACCACATCGGCTGAGCCGACACGGTCGACCTGCCAGCCATCGATATGATCGCCGGGCTCGACGCGGAAATGGCGTCCATTGCGCTTGTCTTTCAAGAGCGCGATCCTGTGCGGTCCACCGCCAATTACGCCAAGCAGCTTGAAGGAATTGCGTTTGACCCGTTTTCGGGGCGGAGGTGGAGGACGGCGTTTCGCTGGTTTGGCGATTTTGACCGGCGGTCGCCGGCTTGACGAAAAAAGCGGCCGTTCGATCGTGTGTGTCAGAGACTTGAGCCGCATCGAACCAAGTGGATTTCGTGCCGCTGATGCGGTCTCATCCTCTCCCTCTGGCGACCGTTCAGAAGATCTGCGTTGATCACCTGCCTGGTTGGGTTCGATCGTCTCAACGAGCGATGCATCAGCGACGGATTCGGTTCTTGCGCTGCGATCCAACCAAACAAGGGCGCCGAGACCCGCAGCGATCACGATGAGAACGGCAAAGCGGCGATTGTTCATGACTGCGGCACCTCCCGATTGGGCAGGTAACCACTCACGCGCATGCGAACGTCGAGCACTGCTCCGGACTTGCGACTCGTAGATTGCGTCGAGGACCGAACGGACATCTCGGACACGAAAAGGAGGGGGAGGCCTGTTTCTAGGTCATGTAACAAGTCTCTCAGACCCTTGATTTCGATGCGAACTGTCAGCAGCGCCGAAACTCGCGTAAGGCCGCCTTCATTCTCAGGAGGCTGAATCAGCACCGTCGTTGCCGTTCCCTGATGGCGTGCCGTGCGTTTGAGAAGAAAGCGCTGAAGCTCGGCGCCTGCGACCCCGGTCGTCCCACCAGAAAGCAGAAGTTTGAGACGGTTTTGTTCAGATCGGATCGTTGCGTTGCGTTCAGCAAGCTGCGGCCCGCGGGCGGCAAGGCGGTTCATTGCGTTTAGTTTTGCACGCGCGGCGTTTGCGGCATCGGCCATTCGACCAGCTTCCAAGTGAGGTGCGATCGCGAATATTGTGAGTGCCGCGAGAAACAATGTTGTAATCGCGACCGCCGCCAAGCGATGGTGTTTTCCGCTGGGATCGATCATCTGTCGTCTCCGGACGCCGCCGCACTTTCAATGCGGAGAGTAATGGCGAATTTTTCCCTCGCACCACCGTTTCGCGTCGTTGGTGCGGAAAAGCGTGCCTTTGAAAAGGCAGGAGAAGCTTCAAGACCTTTCATCAATGACGCAGCATCGTGTGCGCTGCCCCTGATTTCAATGTCACGTTCGCGAACCTCAAGTCGCTCGAGATGGGCATGGTCGGGAAGTGTCTTGCTCAAGGCCTCGAGAGTCGAGACCATGGGTCGGTCGGCTGAGCGTCGCGCGACCAGGCGAGCGCGTTCGGCTATAACGGCTGCATTTGCTTCTTCGAGTCGGTGCGCTTCGGCGACATGAGAATCGACGTTCGCCATTGCCTCTTGAAGGTTAGCAAGTTCGTCATTTTGCGCTGCCATGCGCCAAAGACCGCTGACTGCGACCACTCCGGCCAAGATGGCGATGGAAGCGAGGGTGCGTGCGATCGGTCGTGTTTCAGAATGCTTCTCCGCCGTAAGAATGCCACGAAGCATGATTCCCGATTTGTCTTCGGCACCTGCGGCGACGTCGACGAAGTCAGGCTCGAAATCGAAGCGATCTGCTACTGCCTGCGCATCCGAAACGCGCTTCTTGCTTGTGGCAACACAAGTGACGGCAACGCGATCATCGTCGCTTCCGCTTTCGTTGACCTCATAACCATAGATGAGATCCTCCGGTGGCCACGGCACCAGACGCTCGAGTTGATTGCGAATAACAGGATCGATCACGTCTTGGGCTGCACGTGGGATCTGCAGATCGTGGCAGAGCACCTGGTCGAAACCGAGCCGTAAGATGCTCACATCGCCGCGACGTGCCCTAGCAGCAGGCGGAAGCCGCCAGGTGTTGGACGAGCCGTCGAGTTGTTCCTGGGTAATTGTCTTGACGAGTTTGGAGCGGTCGCGGCGACACGTGTGAATCATCGCGCCGTTATCAGTCTTAACCAAGATTCGTGTCCAGGCCGTATATCGACCGGGGCCATCTCCCATGGCAGCGGCCAGCCCTTCGAGCCACCAGGACACAAAGCGTGCAATCGCAGAAGTGTTTTGCCGGGTCGACAATTGGTCGCTCATGTCGTGCCTATCCTTCCCGACCGACAAGCGAGGATCGTGCCAACTGCCAGGTCAAAACCCGGTAAGGCGCGTCTTCATCGGCTCCCAGCAACACAGTGGCTTCGAGCGTTAGCGCTGCCTTGCCGCGACTATTCAGGAGATCAATGCGCAGGATGGTGGCAGAGCTTGAGTCGCGGGTCAGAAGCTGGTTGTTCTGTGTCAATCCGGTCGATGCCCGCCTGACATCGTTGTCGTCGGTGGTACCGACGTTGGACGAAGTGTTTGCGACAAACGTATCGTCGGATTTCTCTTTTCTCTGTTCAACGGCACGCAGTGCTTCGGCTGGCGTTACACCTGGTATCGCTGAGAGCACGTTTCTGGGTGCAACCTCAGGGTTGATGCGGCCGTCTGGATTAAAGACCGTTACAAACGGGGCTAGTCGTTGATACAGAGCGGTGCTGACGCCAAGGACGTCCTGAAGCTGGGAGACATGAACAAAATCTGTATCTCCGGCACCGTGGTTCCGTCCTGCGCGTTCATAGTTGAAATCTTCGGCGCCTCGGAATCGGCGCCTCGTGTCGTTGTCGCGCCAATCCAGGATTCGGTCGCGGATCATTGTGGCATCGGCGGATGATCCCGCGACTTCCTGAATGAGGCCGAGTAACAGCACTTCGTCCGATTGATTGAGGTCCACAAGGCCGCTGGCATTCTGTACATGGGCGCGCAGTCTATGCGTGCCGAATCGCACTGTTCGCGGCGTGCCGTCACGCGGCCATTCGCGTACGTCTTTGTCTGCGAGCAGTTGCGCGACGACAATCTCCAGACTGCCCTCAAGAATGGCTCGGCGCTCGGCACTGATGCGTTCACTCGTGATGACGGTCGCACTACTTCGAACAGTTGCGTTGAAAGCGGAAACAAGCAACGCCATCGAAGCCACAACCCAGAGTACGACGACCAGCACCACGCCGCGTTCGCCATTATTCTTTGGCATTGCCGACCTCCTGTTCGTCTTCTTGACGCTCGGTATCCTTTTTGAGCTTGAGATCGACAGTGCAACCGGCTGACGCTTTTCGGTTCTTGGCGCATGCCGGTTCCGCATCGATCCGTGGCCGCACCACGATCGGCGCCAATGCCAAGGCACCGGTGCGCGCGTGTCGGACCTCAAACTTGATTAGAGACGGAAGTTTGTCCTCGTGCGGCCAGCTCGGAAACCAACGCAACGCATCCGAAATTCCGTCTTCAGCCGAGTATCGTTCTCCATAGCTGAACCGGTATCGGTATGAGCCGGCGATCAGTGTGACCGGATCTTTGAAAGAAAGGATGTCGAAGTCTTTGATGTCGGGATGGAAGCGGACACGTGATCGGACGAGTTTTCCTCCCTTCGATGCCCCATAGGACAGAATATAGGGTCCGGGCCGGGATGGCCGGGGAGGTTCGATTGCTATAAAGCGGACGCGATCGGGTTCCCCTTTGAAGATGAAGCGCGGCGGACTGTCATTGGTATTGTCTGGTTCATTCTCCGAGGCCTGGTTTTGCGGCGTGTCAGTGTCGCTTTCTACTTGTCGCGATGACGTTGATGTCGTCCAGCTGACCCGCTCGATCGATCCCAAATCGCGAACCAACTGAGTTTGAGCGCGTATCAGCATATCTTGATTGGCAAGATGTCCGCTGTGACGGTCCCAACCCTTGGCTATCGTCGACAGACCGGCACCCAGTCCGGCAAGAACAAGTCCCATGAGCACGACGCTGACAAGCATTTCGATTAGCGTGAATCCGGCTTCGCGAGAGGATAAATCAAAGGCGGTCATTGTCGCGCTCCCGCCGTTTTCCCAAACGTATCGTTGCGAGCCGGAGTTCACGTTTGCGGGCCCACACAACGCGCACAGAGATGTTGAAAAGAGACCAATCCTCCAAGTTTTCACTCGATGACCCGTTTGAACTGCCGGCCGGCGTGATATCGACCGTCCAGGAAAACTGGCGCGAGACACCGCGTTCCTTGCCGGGTCTGAAATCCCGATCTCCTGTGTGGTCGGCTAGCAGTGTTTCCGCCAAATTCAGTGCTGCAATGTAGTCATCCGACGTTTTGACGGCTCGCAAGCCACCTGAAAACGCACCGAATAGCGAAGAGAACGCAATCGTCAGAATGCTTAGTGCCACGAGGGTTTCAAGCAATGTGAAGCCGGCCGAACCATGAGCCTGTCTATTTGCGTCGATGGCCAATGGAGACACGTCCTGTGAGCCAGTTGATATCGATGCCAATTGTCTGCTCATTGGACGAGAACCGTATTTTTCCACCCGTCGAGCTGCCGTTCGGAAAGAAGCGAATGCCGGCTGCGCGTACTGATCTGTGCTCGCCGGCGGCGCCGCTCATCGCGACTTTGATACCCTTGCCGATGCGGATTGGTTTGACACCATTGCCGGACCGTATGACACGTCGGGAGAGATCCACGAGGACCGAGACCTCCCGGCCATGGACGATCGCCCTTGAGCGAGCCTGACGGAGAAGAGCTGCAGCGGAAAAAGCGGTCGATTTCAGGTTTGCCGTTCCCGAACCGGCTTTCGGCACGAGAAAGATCGCGCCGGCAATCAATGAAATGATTCCCAGAACGATCAGAACCTCGAAGAGCGTAAAACCGGATTGATTGCTGCCCCATGGTGCATTACCAGTTTTTAACGTCGGCATCTTCACCTTTGCCACCTTGTCGGTTGTCGGCGCCGAAAGAGTAGATGTCGAATTCGCCATGACGACCCGGATACCGATAGCGGTACGGGTTGCCCCATGGATCCGACGGCAACTTTGCGCCCTTCAGATAAGGACCGTTCCAATTGCGATGGTTGCCAGTCTTTGAGACTAGTGCTGCCAAGCCGTCTTGGGTTTTGGGATATCGCCCCGTGTCGAGTTTGAAGAGTTCCAGCGACGTGGTCAGGTTCTCGATTTGCAGTTCTGCTGTCTTTGTTCGTGATGTCCCGAGATAGGCGAGCACGCGAGGCGCGACTAGGCTTGCAAGCAGTGCCAGGATCGCCATCACGACGAGAAGTTCGACCAGGGTAAAACCAGATTCGCCCCTACGCTGAGTATGATCATTCTTCGCGCTTTGGGACAAATTGACCGTTTCGGTTTGGCTGACTGAGCCCATGTCTAGGTCTCCTGAAAACGTCATAGGGCGAGATCATTCACGCTGATCACCGCTCCAAGGATTGCAATGATGATGCCCGCCACGAGACCCGCGACGAGTAGGATGATGGCAGGCTCCAAAATGGTCATGGTTCGCTGCACGCGCAGATCCAGCTTGTCTTCGAACATCTGTGCGAGATAGCGCGTACTGGGTGCGAGATTGCCGGTCTCTTCACCGACTTTCAGCATGTTGATCATGACCGAAGGAAACAGTTTTGAGGCCGCAAGTGGGGCGATGAAGCTCTGGCCTTTGCGCAAGGCTTCGTAGGACATACCCAATGTGTCGCTTGCTGAAGGGGCGGTAACGACGCGGCGCGACAGCAACAGGGCTTCGGGAAGATCGATGCCGCTCGTGAGAAGCGTACTGAGAGTACGGCAGAGGCGTATCGAGAGATTAAGGCGTGCAAAAGTACCGAGAACAGGAAGGCGCAGGACTAATCGGTCGACCTGCTTTCGGAACCATGGGCGGCTCGACAAAAGTAAGATGCAGAGGAGAGTTGCCAGAATGGCAACAATGAAGAGCTGCCAATTGGTATTGAGCCAATCCGACGCGGCAATGACGAGTTTGGCGCCATCCGGCACCGCGGCGCCAGCACCTTCGATCATCTCTTTGAAGCGCGGTACGACGAATGTCAGAAGCAGTACGATCATTGCGATCGCGGAGACGATGAGGAACCCTGGATACAGGGCAGCCGAGAGGACTTTAGCTCTGAGCTTTTGCTCGCGCTCGCGGGACTCGGCAATCTGTTCAAGTATGTCTTGAAGCGTTCCTGTCGCCTCTGCTACGCGTACCATGTTTGTATAGACCGGCGGAAAGACGGAGCCTTGCGTCTCAAGAGCGTTGGCAAAGGTTTTGCCTTCGTTGAGTGAGAAACGGAGGCGTCCGATAAGCGCCTTCAAGCGGCGTTTCGATTGATCCTCCTCCAGCAATCCCAAGGCCTGGTCTAACGTCAGGCCGGCCTGCAGCAACATGGCGAGTTCACGTGTGAGGATCGTGACCTCGTCCTTCGAAACTTTGTTGCCGAAGGAAAAAAAAGTTCGCTTTGACGACCCCGTTTTGCTCGTGATCGCGGCCACTTCGACAGCGAATGCACCGTTCTGACTCAACTGATCCAGAACGACGGCGCGGTCGGTAGCTTCCATTTCCCCGTTAATGGATGCTCCGGCGCGGTCAATTGCCTTGTAATGAAAAAGTGTCATCGCCGGCCTCAGAATTCCAAGGTGACCCGCCGAACCTCGTCCGGTGTGGTCAATCCGTTGCGACATTTGTTGAGACCGTCTGCGACCATCGGCGTCATGCCACCTGCTCGCGCTGTCTGTTCGATTTCCGGCGCTGAAACGCCAGGCTTGATAAGGCGTCGGATGTTCTCATCGACATCGAGGATCTCGGAGATCGCGATCCGGTCGCGGTAGCCGGTCCCGCCGCAGCGGTCGCATCCGTCCCCGCGCCACAACTCTATTGCATCTTCGTTGCCGATCTGCGCAGCGCTCAGTGACGCTTCCGAAAGATCCGGACGTCCACGATACGGTTTTCGGCAGTTCGAACACAGAAGGCGAACGAGTCTCTGCGCCACAACACAATTCAGCGAAGAGGCCAGGAGATAGGCATCGACACCCATGTCCAGGAGCCGTGTTACGGCGCCGGCAGCCGTATTGGTATGCAAGGTCGTAAGAACGAGATGACCGGTGAGAGCGGCGTGAATGCCGATCTGAGCGGTTTCACGATCACGCATCTCCCCGACCATGATGACGTCGGGGTCGTGTCGGAGGAATGCCCTTAGCGCCGCTGCGAAAGTCAATCCGATTTCGGGTTTGGCTTGTGTCTGATTGACTCCCTGGAGCTCATATTCGATCGGATCTTCAATTGTGAGGATCTTGCGTTCGGTCTGATTGAGGATCGAGAGTGCTGTTGCAAGCGTTGTTGTCTTGCCGCTACCTGTCGGGCCTGTCACGATTATCATGCCGTGAGGCGCTGCGAGATTGCGTCGCAGAATGTCTTCGTCCGACTGGATGTATCCCAGTTTTGCAAGGTCGAGCACGCGTCGAACATTGTCGAGAAGACGAATGGCGACAGCTTCGCCATGGATTGTCGGCATCGTGGCGATACGCAGGTCCAACTGATGCCCATCCATTCGCAAGCGCGCGCGCCCATCCTGCGGAAGGCGCCGCTCGGCGATGTTCAATCCTGCGAGGATCTTGATCCGGGAAACGACCGCCTTGCCCAAACTGTGGGGTGGCGGCTTCATGTCTCGCAGCATTCCGTCGACACGCATGCGCAGCGACAGGTGATTGTCGAAGGGTTCGACATGAATGTCTGTCGCCCTTGATCGGACAGCGTCTTCGAAGAGTTCGTTCACATAGCGGACAACGGGTGTGTCCAGTGCCAGATCTCTCAGATGTTCGATATCGTCCAAAGGGTGATCATCGACACCGATCTCAACATGTTCGACAGGCGTTCCATTCTGGTTGGCCGCCCGCTCGATTGCGGCCTCGATATCTTCAATTGCGGCAACCTTGGGGACAATGGGTCTGTCTGTTGCGAGGCGAATGGCATCGAGGGTGAATCGATCGCCCGGGTCGGAGATTGCGACAACGATCCCGTCGTCATTTTCCGCAAGCGGGAATATCTTTTTGTTGCGAAGAAATGTCAGAGGGATGGCGTGGCCGTTAGCGGGTGAGGCGGGCCATTCGTCATCGTCCACCAGCGGTACGTCGTGCACATGTGCAAAGGCGTCGGCAAGCGCGTTTCCGGTTACGAGCGCCATGCGATGCAGAACGGCACTGAGCCGCTCGTCCGTTTTACGGGCCAAGCGTTCTGCCTTGTCCAGATCGTCCACCGACACTATGCCGCGGTCGACCAAATATTGTTCCAGTGTGATCATTGGCGCCTCTGGCCACGACAGAAGCAATTTTGGGGCCACGCGATGTTTTCAGATCCGCCTCGCGCCCACTTGGGTGGAATGACGTTAACGACAGTCTGTCCGCGCGTGCACACAGAACGCTGTTCACCATTAACGAGAGCATGCTTTGCGGAACGCTAATGCCTGCATTTCCGGGATTTCGCTCCGTCGTTAACCGATTGCTAAGGGCAATTGCGATTTTATGAAGCCTACGATTCGTTAATCGCGAGTCGAATTTGTATGGGTGGCGAGACGGCTCTGCCTTCGGATTTGATCCGTATGGAGCGCGTAACGGTTCGTCGATTGTTCGGATCACAACGCCAGGGCACTCATGACCGCCAAACGTACTCCTGCGTCTGCAGCAGATTCTATGGCTTTCCGGCCATCCATGGCGCGCGTGCGCGAATCTTGGATGTACAGCCGCTTCGCTATGGTCATGCTCACGGTCCTGGTAGCCATCGCATTGGCATCCTGCCGAAGCAAAGACCGCACAGCGCGTCTCAAGGAGCCGACTGTATTCAACGAACTGGCGAATGCCGATCTCTCGCCGGTCAGTCCGGAAGGTCCGGCCGGTCCTGGTGCGAGCGATCCTAGGTGGCGCCGAAACACGAATGCAAGTTTTCCCGGCGACGATAGTGTCTTCACGAACAAGCGGCGTTCAGCCAATGCTTCGATTCCGGGAAAACGCGGTATCAGGAAAACTGGCGAAGGTTATGAACTCAACTTCTCCGATGCGCCGCTGCCTGAACTCACAAAAGTCATTCTCAAAGATACGCTCAGGATTCCCTATGTCTATGATGCACGCGTTCAGGGAACCGTTACGCTGTCTACCGGTCGGGCCGTTTCCCGGGACGAGCTTCTAACAGCGTTAGAGACGGTTCTTCAGATGAACCGTGGTTCGCTTGTTCGTCAGGAGAACGGATTTCGCATTGTCGCAGAGACGGTGATCAAGAATGGTGGCGCCGTCGCGGTCGACTATGCTGATGAAGCGAACCGCGTCGGTCCCGGATACGGGATTTCAGTGTTCCCGCTGCAGTTCGTTTCCTCGGAGACCGTGCTTCGTGTCCTCTCTGCCTTTGTTGCGAAGTCGGGCGCTTTGCGCGCCGATGTGCATCAAAACCTCCTAATGGTCCGAGGCACGGGCCAGGAGCGTCGGTCGCTGCTCGATGTCGCAGCTCAGTTCGATGCGGACTGGATGAAGGGACAATCGGTTGGGATCTATCCGCTTCGTCATGCGACGCCGGAAAACATCATTCGTGAACTCGAACAGATATTTCAGTCAGAGTCTGATGGACTTGGCAAAAATGTCGTGCGTTTCGAGCCGATGGCACGGTTGAAAGCCGTTTTGGTGATGACCAATCGCGCCACCTATCTTCGCCGGGCCGAAACCTGGATCAAACGTCTTGATAGAACAAATGAGGCTGAAATCCGGACATTTGTCTATCACGTGGAGAACGGCAAGGCGAAGGATCTCGCGAAGCTGATCAACGACATATTCTCTGGAGATTCATCGCTGTCGACGTCGGATACGACCGATGACGTATCACCAGGCGACGATGGCACCGATATCTCAGATCCAGATGCAGCAGCAGCAGACTTAGGTGGAGAGGAAACGCAAGCAGGGGTGCCGGCTGTCACGACCGCCAGCACACGCTCGGGCGTTCGCGATGCCAGTCAGAGCGACTTCGTTCGTGTCGTGGCAGACGATGTCAAAAACAATCTGATTATACGCACCTCCGGTCTGGTCTTTGCAAAGATGAAACCCGTACTGCGGGATCTCGATCGGGCACCGGCGCAGGTGATCATCAACGCAACGCTTGCCGAAGTGACATTGAATGACAATCTTCGCTATGGTGTGCAGGTCTTCCTGCGAAATAATGAGAACAATCGCCTGGGAGGTTTTACAAATGGCAATGCACTGGACATTGCCCCCGACCTGCCGGGCTTGAGTTACCTCGTGGGCCTGAGGGCCTCACCAAAACTGGTTCTGGACGCCATTGCAAACGAAACCAGCGTCCGAGTCGTTTCCTCCCCTTCCGTCGTCGTTCTCGACAATCAACCGGCCACCTTGCAGGTCGGTAACGAGGTGCCGATTGCCACGCGTTCGGCCCAGAGCGTGACGGATCCCGAAGCGCCGATCGTCAATAACATTGAATTCCGGGATACTGGCGTGATCCTCAAGGTGACACCACGCATCAATAATGAAGGTGTGGTGACGATGGAGATTGAGCAAGAGATTTCGGCGGTTGTGAATGCGACGCCTGCCGGGGCTCCCGGCAGCCTGACACCGACAATCTCACAACGCCGTATTGCCAGCACCATCTCTGTTCAAAGCGGTCAAATGGTCGTCCTCGGTGGATTGATTGCCGAGCGCAAAAACAACACGAAAAACCGCGTGCCGATTTGGGAGAAAGTGCCTCTGCTAGGCAAGTTTCCAGGTCGGACAGACAACCAATCGGAACGGACCGAACTGGTCGTATTTCTCCGACCGCAGGTTATCCGCAATGCCGTCGAAGCCAGCTTGATCGCTGAAGAGTTGCGCTCCCGCCTCAGTTCGCTGGTACCCAAGCGCAAACGAAAGTATCAGCGATGGCCGGAACGGCGAAGAGCGAAGCCCGCCCATCTCCCGAAACCGTTTACGACCGAAATAATACCAGCCAAGCCGGCCCCTGCACGAAGGCGCAGCTACAAGGACGGTACAAGCGGTCATGTATCCGGGGTTGATATGTGGATCAACGATTAGAAGAGCAATCGTCGAGATCGAATTGTCGATGTCCGTTCGATTGCCTCAGAGTGCGTTGATCTGAAGGACCGACCAAACAACCCATATTGCGGGTGCAAGGAATGCGCCGAACGGGATCATGGTCCGACGGTCGATGGTTTGGCCCTGGAACAACCTCAAGAGCAGTACGAATGCAATCGCGCCCAGAGAAGCGAGCAGGACAACAAGAGTGACACCTTCGAAGCCGACCCACGCGCCCGCTGCGGCAGCGAGTTTTACGTCTCCAAGACCGAGGCCTTCATGTCCTCGAACCAAGACGAAACCGCGTGATAGGGCGTAAAATCCTGTCCCAGCAAGCAAAGCCGCTGCACTGTGATGAAGGACTGCCATATTTGGGTCCATGGTCGACGCAGTCAGGCTGGCCGCAAATAGCCCAAGAGGAATCATCGGAAGAGAGATCCGGTCGGGCACAATGAAGCTGCGTGCGTCGCTCAAGGCAATCGCCAACATGGCGCAGCCCAGCAAACTTGATAGAATCGACTGAACACCTGTAAACAACGCGAACGAAAGAAAGATCACCGGAACGGAAAGAAGAAGTCCGACAATTCTGGTTCGCTCGAACGTGGTCGTGGATGGCAGCATGTGCGGGACCATTCCTGGCTTAGGGCTTTCGTTGCGTCTGGAGCGATTGCTTAGGCGCCGTTTTTGGATCTTTGGCCTTCACTCTTGCGGGCGTCGGTTTTGAACGCCGATACCCTGGTCTTTCGGTGCGAACCTGTTTTGATCCAAGCCGTGAATCGATCAGTACGACACGTCGTATTTGGCCGGGACTGCTTGCAGCGCGGACAATGGAGTGGTTTCGATTGCGCAGCAGGCGCCCCAGGATTGTGTCCAGCGTTCCCGACAACGTCATCGAAACATTCGATGATGATTTTCCGTTGGCAGGGCCGATGTATTCGAACCCGAATTTTTTGGAGAGTATGCCCAAAGCGCGCTCGACACTGGCATTCTCCAAGTGAATTCTCAGGTCCTGGTTCGGCCGATCGCCTTCCACTCTGATACTTGCCGCAGTGACCATGCTCGTCGATATCCCGATGAGCATCGTGGCCAAGATCAGGCTGGACCAGGTTCTGTTTCGTTTTTGGTGTGTCACCAGCGTCTTCCTCAGATCGGTCGATCAAGTTTACGCCGACCAAGTTAGCGAGCTGGTGCGCTGCATGTGCCATGCCAGTCGGCATTAAGGTTAAAGCGGCGCGGCGTTCTATACTCCACCTCACGAATCATTTGAGGTGGGACCGTTATGCTGCGCACGACCCTTTCAATTTGTTTCTTTGTTCTTCTCGCCATTCGCCCGGCTTATTCCGGAAATGTCGAGGCTGAATGTCTTGCCGCCATTACAACAGGCGACGCCACGATCAATTGCCAGAAGGCACTGGTCCTGTTGCAGCGCAAACAATTGGAATTGTTGGTAGATATCCGACGTCTTATCGCGAAGGGTGCAAACCGTTCCACAGCAAGAACCGCGACGAATACGGGTATGACAGTAAAAAGACTCGAAGAAATCTCGCGCATCCTATTGGACCGAGGCGCACGGCCAACCGATACGTTGTTTGTGACGGATGCCAACGTACTCGGCAGTAGTCGCTTTTCTTGCGAGTCTGAAATTGAAGATGAATGCGTCAATCCGGCGAAACAAGCAGCGGACGACTTTTGCCGTGGTCTTGGGTATAGCGGCCAGCAGGCGCATGCTTTCGACGGACCGGAGGGCAGGGAGCGCACCGTTCAGATCAAGTGGGTTGCGTGCCGTCCCTGACAATTACCGACAGCGGTTACAAGTAGAGAATCAGAAAGGGCAGACGCCGAACGCCTGCCCCTTCCGGCCCCAACAGCGTTTCCGCTGTCCCTTTTTAGAATGTCATGTCGTCGATATCGAACTGATCCCAACTTGTGACGCCTTCAACTGTGACCCTGTTCCCGTTGAAGTCACCGATGACCAGGTAACCGTTCGGATCGTCGCTGAGACTGCCCCAAAGATCGTCGATGCTCGAAGCACCATTGTCTCCGAAGTGGATCTTGTCGACACCTTGCTCATAGCCTTGGATTTTATCGTTGCCCTGGCTGATGACATAGATGTCCTCACCTTCAGTGCCGACATAGGTGTCGTTTCCATCGGTACCCGTGATTTCGTTCGGGCCGCCTGGATCCGGCACATGGGCCGGTGTATCGATCGTCTGATCGGAGAAGGTGAGTTGCTCGACATTTGTCAGCGTGTCCGTACCGTCGACGCCGCCATTGAGATGCTGCACCGTGGTGACGCCGTTCTCGTCCGTGACCACCTCATAGTTGGCGAAGAGGTCCGTGAAGAGTGCGGTATCCAGATCGCCAGCACCGCCATCGATCGTGTCGTCACCGGCACCACCGTCGAGCGTATCGTCGCCGGCTTCGCCTTGGATGTTGTCATCGCCAGCGAGGCCCTGGATGGTGTCTGCATCGGCGGTTCCAGTCAGCGTATCGTTGCCGGCGGTACCCGTAATCGGGCCAGGCTCGAACACCGGTGTATCGATGGTCGTGTCTGTGAACTCGAGTCGCTCGACATTGGTAACAGTGTCCGTACCGTCGGCACCGCCGTTGAGATGGACGACGGTCGTCACGCCGTTTTCATCGGTCGTGATCTCATAGTTGCCAATCAGATCGGTGAAAACGGCCAGGTCGGAAAGGCCGTCGCCGCCGTCGAGGATGTCGTCACCGGCATCTCCCATCAGGATATCGGCGCCACCATTACCATTCAACGTGTCGTTGCCGTCGCCACCGATGAGGAGGTCGAAACCGGCACCGCCATTGAGCGTATCGTTGCCGCCGCGGCCATCCATATCGTCATTGCCGCCGAGGCCGTTGATGACATCGTCACCATCTGTCCCGACAAGTGTGTCGTTACCTTCGGTTCCAACGATCGGACCTTGAACGAATGGCGGCGTATCGATTGTCTGATCGGCGAACTCGAGGAGTTCGACATTGGTGAGCGTGTCGACACCATCGGTGCCACCATTGAGATGGGTTACCGTTGTGACGCCGTTTGCGTCGGTAACGATCTCGTAGTCGATCAGGTTGCCGGAGAATATGGCGATATCGGCTGTGCCTGCACCGCCGTCCAGCGTGTCATTGCCTTCACCACCTTCTAGATCGTCATCATCAGCTCCACCATTGAGCTGGTCGTCTCCGGCATCGCCGATCAGGATATCGGGTCCGCCTTCGCCGTTGATGATGTCATTCCCTTCGCCGCCTTCGACAAGGTCGAAGCCTTCGCCGGCATTGATGGTGTCGTTGCCGGCACCGCCTGTGATGTCATCGTCACCGCCGAAGCCATTGATCTCATCATCGCCAGCTGTTCCAGCCAGGATATCGTCGCCGGCCGTTCCGTTGATCGGACCCGTACCCGGATCGAAGGGCGGAGTATTAATCGTTTGGTCGGAGAACTGAAGAAGTTCAACATTGGTGAGCGTGTCGATGCCATCGGCACCGCCATTGAGGTGGGTGACCGTGGTGACGCCGCTGGCATCGGTGACGACCGTGTAGTCAGCGAGAGCGCCGGAGAAGACCGCGGTATCGCCGGTACCGTTCTCACCGTCGATATCGTCGTTACCGGCACCACCTGTGATGATGTCGTCGCCATTGTCACCAACAATCGTGTCGTCACCGGCAAGACCATTGATGATATCGGCTTGACCTGTACCAACCAGATTGTCGTCGCCCGCGGTTCCATTGATCGGACCTGGCGTCGGATCGAATGGCGGGGTGTTGATGGTTTGATCGGCGAACTCGAGGAGTTCGACATTGGTGAGTGTGTCGACACCATCGGCACCACCATTGAGATGGGTCACCGTCGTGACGCCGTTTGCGTCTGTGACGATCTCATAGTCGGCAAGGTTGCCGGAGAATATGGCGATATCGGCTGTGCCTGCACCACCGTCCAGCGTGTCGTTGCCTTCACCGCCTTCCAGATCGTCTTCGCCTTCGCCACCGTTGAGCTGGTCGTCTCCAGCATCGCCGATCAGGATATCGGGTCCGCCTTCGCCGTTGATGATGTCATTGCCTTCGCCGCCTTCGACAAGATCGAAGCCTTCGCCGGCATTGATGGTGTCGTTGCCGGCACCGCCTGTGATGTCATCGTCACCGCCGAAGCCATTGATCTCATCATCGCCAGCTGTTCCAGCCAGGATATCGTCGCCGGCCGTTCCGTTGATCGGACCCGTACCCGGATCGAAGGGCGGAGTATTAATCGTTTGGTCGGAGAACTGAAGAAGTTCAACATTGGTGAGCGTGTCGATGCCATCGGCACCGCCATTGAGGTGGGTGACCGTGGTGACGCCGCTGGCATCGGTGACGACCGTGTAGTCAGCGAGAGCGCCGGAGAAGACCGCGGTATCGCCGGTACCGTTCTCACCGTCGATATCGTCGTTACCGGCACCACCTGTGATGATGTCGTCGCCATTGTCACCAACAATCGTGTCGTCACCGGCAAGGCCATTGATGACATCGGCCTGTCCGGTACCAACCAGGTTGTCGTCGCCTGCCGTTCCATTGATCGGACCCGGTGTCGGATCGAAAGGCGGCGTGTTGATGGTTTGATCGGCGAACTCGAGGAGTTCGACATTGGTCAGCGTGTCGACACCGTCGGCGCCGCCATTGAGATGGGTTACCGTTGTGACGCCGTTTGCGTCGGTAACGATCTCGTAGTCGATCAGGTTGCCGGAGAATATGGCGATATCGGCTGTGCCTGCACCGCCGTCCAGCGTGTCATTGCCTTCACCACCTTCTAGATCGTCATCATCAGCTCCACCATTGAGCTGGTCGTCTCCGGCATCGCCGATCAGGATATCGGGTCCGCCTTCGCCGTTGATGATGTCATTCCCTTCGCCGCCTTCGACAAGGTCGAAGCCTTCGCCGGCATTGATGGTGTCGTTGCCGGCACCGCCTGTGATGTCATCGTCACCGCCGAAGCCATTGATCTCATCATCGCCAGCTGTTCCAGCCAGGATATCGTCGCCGGCCGTTCCGTTGATCGGACCCGTACCCGGATCGAAGGGCGGAGTATTAATCGTTTGGTCGGAGAACTGAAGAAGTTCAACATTGGTGAGCGTGTCGATGCCATCGGCACCGCCATTGAGGTGGGTGACCGTGGTGACGCCGCTGGCATCGGTGACGACCGTGTAGTCAGCGAGAGCGCCGGAGAAGACCGCGGTATCGCCGGTACCGTTCTCACCGTCGATATCGTCGTTACCGGCACCACCTGTGATGATGTCGTCGCCATTGTCACCAACAATCGTGTCGTCACCGGCAAGACCATTGATGATATCGGCTTGACCTGTACCAACCAGATTGTCGTCGCCCGCGGTTCCATTGATCGGACCTGGCGTCGGATCGAATGGCGGGGTGTTGATGGTTTGATCGGCGAACTCGAGGAGTTCGACATTGGTGAGTGTGTCGACACCATCGGCACCACCATTGAGATGGGTCACCGTCGTGACGCCGTTTGCGTCTGTGACGATCTCATAGTCGGCAAGGTTGCCGGAGAATATGGCGATATCGGCTGTGCCTGCACCACCGTCCAGCGTGTCGTTGCCTTCACCGCCTTCCAGATCGTCTTCGCCTTCGCCACCGTTGAGCTGGTCGTCTCCAGCATCGCCGATCAGGATATCGGGTCCGCCTTCGCCGTTGATGATGTCATTGCCTTCGCCGCCTTCGACAAGATCGAAGCCTTCGCCGGCATTGATGGTGTCGTTGCCGGCACCGCCTGTGATGTCATCGTCACCGCCGAAGCCATTGATCTCATCATCGCCAGCTGTTCCAGCCAGGATATCGTCGCCGGCCGTTCCGTTGATCGGACCCGTACCCGGATCGAAGGGCGGAGTATTAATCGTTTGGTCGGAGAACTGAAGAAGTTCAACATTGGTGAGCGTGTCGATGCCATCGGCACCGCCATTGAGGTGGGTGACCGTGGTGACGCCGCTGGCATCGGTGACGACCGTGTAGTCAGCGAGAGCGCCGGAGAAGACCGCGGTATCGCCGGTACCGTTCTCACCGTCGATATCGTCGTTACCGGCACCACCTGTGATGATGTCGTCGCCATTGTCACCAACAATCGTGTCGTCACCGGCAAGACCATTGATGATATCGGCTTGACCTGTACCAACCAGATTGTCGTCGCCCGCGGTTCCGTTGATCGGACCCGTGCCTGGATCGAACGGCGGGGTGTTGATGGTCTGGTCAGCGAACTCGAGGAGTTCGACATTGGTGAGTGTGTCGACACCATCGGTGCCACCATTGAGATGGGTTACCGTTGTGACGCCGTTTGCGTCCGTGACGATCTCATAGTCGGCGAGATCGCCGGAGAAGATGGCGATATCTGCCGTTCCGGCACCGCCATCCAGCGTGTCGTTACCGGCACCGCCTTCCAGATCGTCATTGTCGTCGCCACCGTTGAGCTCGTCGTCGCCGGCGCCGCCATCAAGGATGTCCGTGCCTGCACCGCCATTGAGCGTGTCGTTTCCAGCATCACCTATCAGGAGGTCAAACCCGACGTCGCCATTCAGCGTGTCATTGCCGCCGAGACCTAAAAGATCGTCGTCGCCGTCAAGACCATTGATGACGTCATCTCCGGCCGTACCATTCAGCACATCGTCGCCGGCTGTGCCGTTGATACTGCCAGTTGGCACTCCGTTCACGTCGACCGTTTGATCCGCGAACTGCAGGAACTCGACGTTGACCAGCGTATCGGTGCCGTCCTGACCGTTATTGAGATGCGTAACGGTTGTGACGCCGTTAGTCGTGGTGATTGAGTATTCGGCGAGATCACCGCTGAATACAGCGAGGTCATTGGCGCTTGCGCCGCCGTCGATCTCGTCGTCGCCGCGACCGCCCGTCAATGTGTCGGCACTGCCGCCGCCATCCAGGACATCGTCGCCATCGCCACCATCGAGATTGTCAACACCGGCGCCACCACTGAGATCGTCAGAGCCGTCATCGCCGAGCAGCGTATCGAGGCCTGCGCCACCGACAATTGTATCGTCGCCGGCACCGCCGTCCAGAATGTCACTGCCACCGTCGCCATTGATCTCATCGTCACCGGCACCGCCATTGATCTGGTCAGCGCCCGCTCCGCCATTGAGTGTATCGGAGCCGGCATCGCCGTTGATAATGTCGTTACCGCCATCGCCATTGATGGTGTCGGCGCCAGTGCCACCGTTGAGAATGTCGTTGCCACCGAGGCCACTGATCGTGTCATTGCCACCAAGTCCGTCGATAACATCGGCTTCAGCCGTGCCGATGAGAATATCGGCGGCTGCGGTCCCCGTGGTCTGGTTTGCAGTGGGTGTTGTTGGTGCTGAGAAGACGGTCTCGAGTACGCCATTGGCGTCCTGATAGAGAACACTGGCACGGATGGCCAAGCCCGCAGCTTCTGCTGGCACGGTCAACGTCGGACCGGAGAATGGTAGGGCGTTGCCACCTGTCCCGACCCCTGTCTCGTTGATCAGGTCAATGAAGATACCGGTACCGGCGTCTTCCTCCACCTGCCATGTGATAGCGATCGGTCCTGTGAGAGCGCCAGTCGGGTTCGTGGCACTGACATTGTCGGCATCTGTCACACCATCGGTCGAAACGGTAAGGAGTTGACCGATCTGAGGGGTGATATCATCGATCGTTGGGACACCTTCAGGACCGGAGTTGAGGCCTTCGGCACCATTTACGATCACCGTTTGATTGGAGAACTGGAGTCGTTCGATATTTCTGACTCGGTCGATTCCATCGATGCCGCCTTCGATTTCGCCAGCGGGCGCGAGATGCTCGATCGTGATCCAGCCGTCGCCGTCAATGTCTTCCGCACCGAGGCCATTGACCGATCCTTCGACCGCATAATTGCCGCGAATATCGCTGAAAACGGCGGTGTCAAAATCGACGCCATTGTTGTCAATCCGGATTTCGCGGATGATTTCGATATCGCCCGGGTTCAATTCTCCGGCAAACACGCGTGTCTGAAGTTCCGACATCGTGTTAGCGCGAACTGTGCCGCCTTGGCCGTCGGGAGCTTCCAGCTGGACATTCAACCATGCATCGCCATCGATGATGTCGTCGCCACCGCGACCCTCGATGATGTCGCTACCGTCGCCACCGAGAATGATGTTACCGGCGTCGAAGGACGTTACGGATGAATCGAACAGTGCAACGTCGTCAAAGTCGGGATTATCGCCGACACGCAGTCCGTCAATGAGGGCGAAATTGGTCAACGTGCCTTGAGTGTTGGCAAACTCCAATGTGTCTGCGTCGTCACCACGCAGAATATCGGCCTCTGCTGAGCCCGAAAGACCTTCGACCTGGTCGAAGCGATCGATGATCGTCGCGTTGGAGGCCGGAATTGGCCGCTCGTCGAAGGCGCGAAGCGTCAGGTCTGCGTTCACGCCGAATGTGTCATCCTTGTAGGTGACCCAGTCGAATCCGAACATGCCTTCGTAGCGGTCGCTACCGGCGCTGCCAACCATGATGTCGTCACCGCTCTCGGCGTCATTGTCGTCATCTCCGCCGCTGCCAATGAAGACGTCATTGCCGATAATGGTGCTGTCCGCAAAGATGGCGCCGTTTTCGCCAATCAGCAGATTGTTGCCGTCGCCGCCTTCGATCCAGTCATCGCCTTCACCACCGAAAACGATGTTCGCGTCGCCACCGGCATTGATGAAGTCATTGCCTTCGCCACCGAAAGTCTCGGAGAGATCCGGGCCAGCGACCACAAAATCTTTGCCGGCACCAGCGAGAATCAGGTCTTCGCCGGCTCCGCCAGCAATGGCGTCGTTGCCGTCGCCGCCCTGAAGATTATCCAGTCCGCCTCTGTCGGTAATGATGTCATCACCCGAGCCACCGATGATGATGTCGCCACCGTCGCCGCCTTCGAGCCTATCGTCGCCGCCATCACCCCAGAGCGTGTCGTCGCCGATGCCGCCGATGAGTGTATCGTCTTCATTCGTGCCGCCGAGAACGACATGTTCGCCGCCGGTGTATTGAAGAAAATCATCGTCGCCATCATTGTCCGTATCGCGGCGGATGACTTCAGGAATGATCTCGCTCTCACCGATCGGATCGGAGTTACCGGCAATGCCGTCGGCTCCGACCTCGTCGTCTGCCGTGCCCTGAACGCCGTCAGCGCCAGCCTCGTCGAGGTTCGTGACTTGGTTGGCCTGATTGAGTTCGAGAATGAAGCCGGGCGTCGAGAAGATATCGCCGGGGAGATGCCGGGCGTTTGAATCGAGAGCGGTCTCGTCGATGTCCAGATCGGTGTTCCGCATGATGAGGCCGGCAAACGAGTTTTGCTCAAGCTGCGTCAGGAAATTGAGACCTGCCGTGCGGGCGAGATAGTAGAAGCGATCGCCTTCCTGCAGGTTTTCCAGCTGCGTCTCAAAGACGAAATTGAACGTCGATCCGAGCATGCCGCCGAAAGGTTCGATGGACTCGGCGAGGCCGCCAACCCAGAAGTCGACGTTGTTCAAGCCTGTTTCGGTGGTGGCCCAGACGCCTGTCCCATTGAGGAAGTCGATACGATCTGCGGGTTCACCATTGGCATCGCCGAGCACGATATCGACTGCCGCAGCGCGCTTTTCTTCCAGCGTCGTGGCGTCGAGAATGGTCTGATGCGTGCCGTAGGCGGCAATGAAGTTGATGATCGAAGCTTCATTCTTGAGGTTCAATGCGAAATCGAACCAGCTGTCATAAGGCTTCAGCTTGGTATCGGCGGTATCCTCGAAGAACTGGGTGCGCGCTTCATTGAGTGATGGAACACCCGTGTCACGACCACGGGCGATATTGATCGCCGCGAGGTCCAACGGCAGACCGAGAAGATTATTGCGGAGAGCGTCTGTGACGAACTCGTCGATTTCGTTACCAACTTGACGCGTCATGCCGCGAACGACAGCGCCGGCTGCTGCTTCCGGATCATACGCGGGTGCATTTGCGTCGACGGTACCATCGGCATTCACCGACTGGTGGAATCCGAGTGGATTGAGGAAAGCCTCGATCAGTCCGACTTCCGTCAGATTGCCATCGGCGTCCATAAAATCGACGGTCTCGGTCAGCATGGAGTGACCGAACCGGTAAACCGTATGGGCGAATTCGGCGACGATTGTCGGATCGATGGTCGTATCGATGGTACCGAACACGTTGATCGCCGGCTGGACCTTCCGTGCAAACTCTTCGAAGACGAGATGCTGATATTGCATTTCCGTGCCGAACTTGGCGGCCTGGAAGAGGCGCTCTCCGTTCCACTCGAGTGCATCGATCTCTGCCTGTGAAATCGGGAACGTCGTCGGTGCAGTGCCTTCGACAAGCCAGCTGCTCAGGAATTCGAGGTCGTTGGTTTCCAAGATCACGTCCTGGGTGTGCTCGACCAACCGGTTGTGCTCGGAATGGAAGACGTGATGAACGGCGGTCAGGCCGACATTCTCGTTGGCGCGGCCGTCACCGGCAATGAAGTGGGCGTCGAGGAGTTCGTTGTCATAGGTTCCGGCTTCCGGATTATTCCCGGCAACATCGTCGGCATCCTCGCCCAATGGGGCGTCTGCCGTCCCAGGATTGGCCGTGTGGGCAATATCGACCAGGGCAGCATGGCCTGTGCGTAGCGCCTGTGTGGCGTCAACCGGATTATTCAGGTCGCCTTCCACGAGGGTCGTCTCGTTGACAACCAACTGAGGAAGCCCGTTGGCTCCTGGAATGAAGTTCCCGTACTGATCAGTTGCCACGAGAGGCACATCGAGTGCATCGAGATCATCGAGCTGGATGCCGAGAAGTGTCGCAGCTTGGGCTTTGACGTCTCCCCAGGTGGCCATGCCACCATTTTGGCCCTGTATGAGCTTTCCGGTTGCGACAGGCTCGCCGTCGCCGTTGAGCACATATTCGCGCAAGAAGACCTGGTGCGACGGATGCGAAGTATAGGTCTGGTTCTGGTCGACGAATGGCGTCGTGTCGTTGGTGTGCTCGTGGATATCGTCTGCAGTGCCGACGATGCCGTCAGGACCGGGTTGGTTCGTTGCCCGGGTCAGAACCATGAAATTGGTTGGGCTGCCAGGCACGAACAGAGGATCGTCTTCCTGAAGCGGAATGAACACCGTGCCGCTTGAACCTTTATCCACCAGATCGAGGCCGTGGTCGAAGAACTGACCAAAAAACGTCATCCATGAGTTGAACGGCGCCGATAGGCCTTCATCGGGAGCCTGGTTCGGGATGAAGTGCAGGTCGGGTGTCGATGGGTCGTTGTCATGGTCGAAGGCGACCGATCCGTCGCGCTCGGCTGCTGCAATTGCAGCAGGATTGTCGGTCGTCTGGTCGACGATCAGATTGGAGATTGTCCGCGGCGTCGAGTCGATCACCAGACCGGTATCTTGATCATATGACGTTCCGGCTTCTGCATCGCGGAAATTGGGATCGAGAAGCCGCGGGAACACCTGATTTGCCGCACCGAAATTCTCCTGGCCCGGAACCAGATTGTTGAAAGTGCCATCAACGGTCCGCAGGCCCAGAGGAAGCGATGAGTTCGCGATGAGATCTGTCAGATCCTCACCTGCGGCGTGCCGTTCTGCGATAATGATCTGATCGAGGATGAATTCCAAATCGTGACGGATGTATTTGACCATTTGACCTACCCAAAGACTGCCGCGTACCGCATCTGGTGCTCGGCGTGGTTACACGAAATTTGGGCAGACCCTATGGAGATGTGCGACGGTTTGTCTGCCCTCTCTTAGGGGCGTCAGTTAATGTTCCAGGTAAATGTTCGCGGCCTTAAGGTTATCATCCAGGTTGGATGCAAGGGCGGACTGTCCGCTTAGTGTAATCTACCGGTCCAACCAAGCGTAGTTTATCAAAGGCCTATAAGTAGCAGAACTGTAATGGGAAAACGATGTTTTCGCCGTGCCGAAATGGAGTCACTCGCGAAACAGGCAACTCGCGATTGTCTGTAGGCAGATTTTCCGAGTTAACCGACGAACTAGAATCCCACAGCCTGTTTCTTGCAATCTCGTTTTGCCAATTGGTTCGTTTCGTCGAGGCCTGAAGCCAAACTTGTAATAGTGCCGGCTAGAGTCTCGATTTCTATGTGCAATTCAACCTTCCGGTTGAGCGGGTACCAAATATCTGGGCTAATTCTCACGCCAGGCGCGAGCGATGCTCTCTTGAAGCGGGGAAACCAGGTATTGCAACGGTGTCCGGGCCTTCGATTTGATGAACAGCTCGGCGGCCAGACCTGGCTGCACAATCTCTGCCATTTCCGGATCGATCGTGTTCTTGTCGATTTCGGCACGGGCGATGAAAAACGAGCGGCCTGTTTTCTCATCGTGCATGCTGTCAGCCGACACGTAGGCCAATTTCCCGACATGTTTCTCAAGGGATCGTGCTCTCGACGAAACGAACTGGATATCGACCGGTTGACCCTTGTAGACGAGGTCGATGTCCTTGACTTGGATCTCCGATTCGATAACCAGGGTTTCCGCTTCGGGCAGTATCTCAAGCAGCGTGTCGCCGGGTGTGATGACCCCACCAACAGTGTGTACGGCAAGACCAACGATGATGCCGCTCGCCGTGGCGCGAATCTCCGACTGGGCGAGGCTATGCGCAGCGGATTCGAGTTGCTCGATGATCTCGTGCAATTGCCGCTGGCTCTCATTCAGCTCACGATTTGCACGCTCGTGGAACTCGGCACGGGTGCGGCTCTGTTGCTGTTTGGCCTCTGCCATCGAACGTCTCGAAGCGCCGATGCGTGCCTTTGCCTCGGCGCGTTGTCCGCGCAGCTGGGCCGCCTTGCGCTGAAGCTCCAGGAGCCGTGACCGGGGTGTCAGCCCCTTTGTGTAGAGGGCCTGTAAATCGTCGATCTCACCGCCGATCGATTTGATTTGATAAGTCTGTTCGGAAACCTTGCTCTCCAAGCCGACGATCTCTTGCTTCAGCTGTTCGACCTTCTCATCGATCATCGCTTCGCTGCTGGCCAGCATTTGCAGGCGCGCTGTAAGCAATTCGCGCTGATGCTTGAGCATTCCGTTCCGTTCGGTTTCGTTCATTTCGGCGCCATTGGGGTCGGCCATCGCTTTGTCGCCGCGCAACTCCGCCTGCAGTCTGGCGATCGTCGCCAGGATATGATCGCGCCTTGCACGAAGCAGGTTGTGGCTGTTTCGGGCTCGGGTGGCATCGAGCCGTATGACGACAGCGCCGACTGTAACCCGATCGCCGTCGCTTACCAGAATCTCTTTGATGATTCCTCCCTCTCTGTGCTGCACAGCTTTTCGGTTAGTCAGCACCTTGACGACCCCGGGCGCAATGACAGCGCCGGACATCGGGGCTGTCGCCGACCAGCCTCCGAAGCCGCCGAATGCCAGAATGATCACCGCAAGTGCACCGGTCTTGGCGCGGCGAATTCCTCTTTGACTCCAATCGTTTGTCATGTTCGATCCTTGCCTTTACGCCACAGCTGCCAATTGGTTGAGGAATTGCGATTTTTCGTCGAAATAGCGGATCTTGCCGGACGCCAGGGCCAAGACCTTGTCCATATGATTGAGGAGAGCCGACCGATGCGTAATGAGAACAATGGTTGCGCCTCGCTCGCGAAGGGCTGCGATGGCTTCCACAAGCGCCGCCTCACCGTCGCTATCCGGATGGGCATTTGGTTCATCGAGAACGATCAACGGAGGGTCCGAATACATTGCGCGCGCTAATGCCACCCGCTGACACTGACCCGGACTGAGCGGTTTACCTCTTTCCGTAAGCTCTGTAAGGAAGCCGTCCGGCAATCGGTTCACCAAGTCGCTGACATTCGCAAGCTGGGCGGCAGCGTGGACTGCCGCGTCGGGTCCTTCGATAAACCGAGAAATATTGTCCGCAACGGTTCCATCAAACAACTGTACGTCCTGCGGGAGGTAGCCGATATTCTGGCCGCGCTGCTCTTCCGACCAGTGCGCCATCTCAACGCCGTCGAGTCGTACGGCCCCTCGGTCGGGTTTGATTGCGCCAACAAGGGCTCTGGCCAGCGTCGACTTCCCTGCACCGCTTGGCCCGACAATGGCAAGCGCCTCGCCGGCCGAGAGTTCGAAACTGATCCTCTGCAGAATGGGCTTGTCCGAACCCGGAATCAGAGCCGTTAGGTTTTCGACCGCCAGGAGACCTTGTGGTTTCGGCTGCTCCATGACGCGGGTATCAGACTCGACGTTCTCCGAAATATAGGCCTGCAAACGTGTCCAAGCTCCGCGGGCCTGCAGTACGGTGCGCCAACTCGAGACAACCTGTTCGATCGGAGCCAAGGCTCTACCCATCAAGATGGAACCGGCAACCATCGACCCCGCGGTCAGTTCGCCATTGATCACGAGCAGGGCTCCGAACCCCAAGATACCCATCTGGAGAAGGGGTCTGAAAAACTTCACTAGTCCGCGCAGGAACGCGGAGCGGTCATTAGCGCGCGCCTGAAGAACGGCACTCTTTTCGAACACGTCCTGCCATCGAAGGCGCATGCGCTCGAGCATACCCATCGATCGAACAACGTCGCTATTCTTCAAGATGTCGTCGGCGAATACGCCCGAACTGGTCGTCAGCTGATGAGCCCCTGCATAGAGTTTGCTCGTAACGAATTCCGTAATCAGCGCTAGGACAGTCAGAATCACGGCACCGACAACCGCTGTCAGTCCGAGAATGGGATGCAGAATGAAAAGCACGAGCAGAAAAACAGGTGTCCAGGGTGCATCCAGAAAGGCGAGGAGAACATTTCCTGACATGAACTTTTGAACGGTCTCCAAATCCTGCAGCGGACGTTGGTCGAGTTTACTATCTTTCAGAGAAGAGCTGCGTGCCAGGCTGCTGAGAATCTTCGGAGCCCACTCCGACTGGTGCGCAGCTGCAAGATTGTTGGTGAGTTGCGAGCGAAAACCTTCGAGAAGCCCATTCGCCAGGAGCAGCCCTCCGCAGGCGAGCGATAAGAATATCAGCGTGTCGTAGCTACCCGACGATACGACTCGGTCGTAGACCTGCAGCATATAGAGGGGGCTGGTCAGCATCAGAATGTTGATAAAGAAGCTGATAGCGAAGACAGGCCACAGAAGAGCTGGCGAAAACAGATTTTTGCCGTCTTCGGGATCTGCGGATTGTTCGCTGTTCCTGAATGATTTGAACGCTGAAAGGCCAGCGACTGCCACTGCGGATAATCTATGGAGGATTGCGCGTGCTGGGATTTGTCGGATTGAACCGTTGAGAACGCGCGCGATTCCAGCAATGGCTGAGCAGGTTTCTGCGATCCCAGTGCCGCGCCAAGCGATAAATTTGGAAGGTTTCATGCGGATTGATCTTGCCCGATATTGATATGCAATGGGCTGAGACCAAAGCAGGCCCAGTATAAAATCGTGTGCATATCGTTGAGTAAATGTTGTGAAAATACTGATAGATATTGCCTAAAATTTCGAATAACAGCCTGACGAAAGATATTAAGCGAATTTTTGATCAATTTTTACATAAAAAAATCGCTTTTTTTCTTCGTATATGAAATCAAAATGCGCTTATCGTATTCATTTTTCAGTTTCTATTCTTGTTCAATTGGCTACAACACTACGTCTATCATTGGTATCGAGCTTTCCAGACATCGCGGGCCAATCCTGATCGGAATCACTTCAATGGCCCGTTCCAATGACATAGGGAGAGACTGATGGCAGTGGTGGATCTTGGAGCGTTGCCCGCCGGTTACGGCGCCGTAGATGGAATTTCCGCTATTGCAGGATTACCTGGCACGAGAGATTTCTCGGGAATTCGCGGAGATTTTCTCGAAATACCACATTCCACCGATCTGGCTCTGGCAAACGGTACCTTGGCGATGGCGTTCGCTATGGATGCGACGGGTGGGGCCAAGACACTCTTCTCGAAGGACGCATCTGGGAATGGCGAGGGCGGTCATCTCACGGCTTATGTCTACAACGGCACGCTCAAGGTGCGCCTTCAGTCTGAAGATAGCTCCAAGTGGGTCACCGTGCGCGATCATAAGATTGGTGAAGGCGAGGACCATCATCTTGCGGTTTCGTTCGGCGGCGACGGCCTCAAGATCTATCTGGATGGTTCCCTCGTTGCTGCCGAGCCCACCTTCAAGGTTGGTCTTGAAGACAATACGGAAAGCCTGATTATCGGCGGCAATGGCTGGTCACGCAAAGAGGGCAGCGACTACGTCCATTCCATGTTCGATGGGACGATCAGTGATGTCATGGTGTTCGAGTCGCAGCTGGAGCCAGAGCACATTGCGGTTTTGGCTGAGCCGATCACGGGACCCGCACCAGTCGAACCAGGCCTTGGTACGGATGAGAACGATACATTGGTCGGCTCTGCCGCTGAAGACAGTCTCCAGGGTGAGATGGGCGATGACACCTTGCAAGCTGGTGCCGGCAATGACGAACTGCGTGGTGGCTATGGCGTCGATCGTCTCGAAGGCGGCGAGGGCGACGATGTGCTTGAAGGCGGTCACGGCGAAGACGCGCTCTATGGCGGTGACGGCAACGACATTTTGATCTCGCGGTCCGATGCCCGTGAACCGGATATCGCAGATGTACCGGGCCGCGACGAAGGCGACCCGGACAGTGAACTCGATCCCACGACGGGCAAACTCTATCCGGATCAACCGATTCCGGGCGACGACATCATGGTCGGCGGCGCAGGCGGCGATACCTTCGTGTTCAATCCTTTGATCAACGCCAAGAAGCGCTTCATCGAGAAGCACACCATGGACAATGGCATGATCCATTGGCACGGCGTGGCGGGTGAAAACAACGATCTACACGACCATTGGGTCGATGGCTTCGGTGATGATGTCATCATGGATTTCAATCGTGCCGAAGGTGACAAGATCGAGATCACAGGCCATACGGCCGATCTCTACAAGATCGAGCACAAGGATGGCGATGGCGATGGATTCGTTGATCATACGGTTCTGCATATCCGCTCCAATCAGGGCCGCAATGGTGGCGCTCATCAGTATGACGAGCTTGGTACGATCACCGTTTACGGCGACCTTGTTACCCGCGAAGATGTGACGGTCAATGCAGCTCCCGCCCTGGGAATTGTCGACAATATCGACCAACTCGATGAAGCTCTTGCACCGGCCGAAATCGGCCGCGATACCGGACCGATCGCACCGCCGCCTTCGTCGACACCGTCAGACTATGGGGTTGTCGAGGGCGCAAAGGCTATTGCCGGGATCGCAGGGGAGCACACGTTCTCAGGCAACCGAGGCGATTATCTGGAGATCGATCACTCGCAGGCCTTGGCCGTCGCCAACGGCACGATCGCCATGACCTTTGCCATGGATGCGATCGGCGGCTCGAAAACGCTGTTTTCGAAAGACGCATCAGGCTACGGAGACGGCGGACATCTGACCACCTATGTCTCCAACGGCGCACTCAAGGTGCGTTTGCAGTCCGAAGATGCCTCCAAATGGGTGACCGTCAAAAACAACCCGATAGGCGAGGGAGAAAGCCATCATCTGGCGGTCTCCTTCGGTGAAGACGGTCTCAAGGTCTATCTGGACGGATCTCTGGTTGCAGCGGAACCGACATTCAAATCCGGCCTCGATGAGAACAGCGAGAGTTTGATCATTGGCGGAAACGGCTGGTCTCGGACCGAGACCAATCAGCGTGTGCATTCCGAATTCGACGGCACCATTTCGGACATCATGGTTTTCGGATCACAACTGAGCCCGGAACAGATGGCTGAACTGGCTGAACCCGTAACGGGAGCGGTGCCAGCAGACCCCGGTCTTGGTACCGATGAGAATGACACACTCGCGGGAACTACGGCTGATGACAATCTCAAGGGCGAGATGGGCGATGACACATTGCAGGGCAATGCCGGCAATGACGAACTGAATGGCGGCTATGGCGTCGATCGGCTCGAAGGCGGCGATGGCGACGATGTCCTCGACGGCGGTCATGGCGAGGACGTGCTTTATGGCGGTGACGGCAACGATATCCTGATCTCGCGATCCGATGCCCGTGAACCGGAAATCGCCAATGTCCCGGGCCGCGACGAAGGCGATCCAGATGGTGAACTTGATCCAGCGACAGGTAAGCTCTATCCGGATCAACCTATCCCGGCAGATGACATCCTCGTCGGTGGTGCAGGTGGCGATACCTTCGTCTTCAATCCGCTGATCAATGCGAAAAAGCGCTTCATCGAGAAGCACACGATGGACAATGGCATGATCCATTGGCACGGCGTCGCAGGCGAAAACAACGATCTTCATGACCACTGGGTCGATGGGATCGGTGACGATGTCATCATGGATTTCGATCGTGCCGAAGGCGACAGGATCGAGATCACCGGTCATACAGCCGATCTTTACAAGATAGAGCACAAAGACAGTGACGGAGATGGATTCGTCGACCATTCGGTCTTGCACATCCGCTCGAACCAGGGTCGCAATGGCGGCGCGCATCAATATGACGAGCTCGGCACGATCACGGTCTATGGCGACCTGGTCACGCGCCAAGATGTAACGGTGAATGCCGCACCAGCACTCGGAATCGTCGACACGATCGATCAGTTGGATGAGGCTCTCGCCCCAGCCGAAATCGGGCGCGACACGGGCGATATCGCTGCGCAGCCTTCAGCGACGCCGGCCGATTATGGCACTGTTGACGGATTGAAGGCTGTTGCTGGGATTCCAGGTGCGCAGACCTTCTCGGGCGAACGCGGGGACTATCTGGAGATTGCCCATTCTTCGAATCTCGCATTGGCCAATGGCACGATTGCGATGACGTTCTCGATGGACTCATTGTCCGGGGCCAAAGCGCTTTTTTCGAAGGATGCATCAGGCAATGGCGATGGTGGCCATCTGACGGCCTTCGTCTATAACGGCCAGCTCAAAGTGCGTCTTCAATCGGAGGCGAGCGAGAAATGGGTGTCGGTTAAAGACCATCCGATCGGCGAAGGCGAAAACCATCATGTTGCTTTCTCGTTCGGTGAGGACGGGCTTAAAGTCTATTTGGACGGTGCCTTGGTCGCCGCCGAACCGACCTTCAAAGTGGGTCTTGAAGACAACAATGAAAGCCTGATCGTCGGCGGGAACGGCTGGTATCGCTCCGAGACGAACAGCAATGTCACCCATCTGTTCGACGGTACGATCACCGATGTGATGGTGTTCGGATCGCAGCTTTCACCTGCACAGATGGGGAAACTGGCCGAGCCGGTCACTGGACCCGCGCATGTTGATCCGGGTCTCGGTACAGATGAGAACGACACGCTCGTCGGTTCAGAAGCGGCAGACAGCCTCAAAGGTGAGATGGGTGACGACACCTTGCAAGGCGGCGCCGGCAATGACGAGCTGCGCGGTGGCTATGGCGTCGATCGGCTTGAAGGCGGCGAGGGCGACGATGTGCTCGAAGGCGGTCACGGTGAAGACGCCCTGTTCGGCGGTGACGGCAACGACATTCTGATCTCGCGGTCCGACGCCCGTGAACCGGATATCGCAGATGTCCCAGGCCGCGATGAAGGCGACCCGGACGGCGAACTCGATCCGGCGACAGGCAAGCTCTATCCGGATCAACCGATCCCGGGCGATGACATTATGGTCGGCGGCGCAGGCGGCGATACCTTCGTCTTCAATCCGCTGATCAATGCCAAGAAGCGCTTCATCGAGAAGCACACCATGGACAATGGCATGATCCATTGGCACGGCGTTGCTGGGGAAAACAACGATCTGCACGATCACTGGGTCGATGGCTTCGGCGACGACGTCATCATGGACTTCAATCGCGCCGAGGGCGACAAGATCGAGATTACCGGTCACACCGCCGACCTCTACAAGATCGAACACAAGGATGGCGATGGCGACGGGTTCGTGGACCATTCGGTCCTTCATGTGCGCTCGAACCAGGGCCGTAACGGCGGCGCGCATCAATATGACGAGCTGGGTACGATCACGGTCTACGGCGACCTGGTCACGCGCCAGGATGTGACAGTGAACGCCGCGCCGGCACTTGGTATTGTCGATACCATCGACCAGCTCGATGAAGCTCTCGCACCGGCTGAAATCGGCCGCGATACCGGCGACATCGCTGCGCCGCCGTCGGGAATGCCGTCGGACTACGGCACGGTGGAGGGCGCAAAGGCTGTTGCCGGCGTCCCCGGCAGTCACACCTTCACCGGTGATCGAGGTGACTATCTGGAGATCGAGCATTCTTCGGTTTTGGCCGTTGCCAATGGCACGATCGCCATGACTTTTTCGATGGATGCGGTGAACGGTTCGCGAACGCTGTTTTCGAAAGATGCATCCGGTAATGGCGATGGCGGCCATCTGACAGCCTATGTCTCCAACGGCACGCTCAAGATCCGACTGCAATCGAGTGACGGAGAGAAGTGGGCCGTTGTCCGCGATAGTGCCATTGCAGAGAATGAGAGCCATCATATGGCGGTCTCGTTCGGTGAGGATGGTCTCAAGGTTTATTTGGATGGAACTCTTGTTGCAGCCGAGCCGACTTTCAAAGTTGGGATCGATCAAAATAGCGAAAGCCTGATCATTGGCGGCAATGGCTGGTCGCGCAAAGAGGGCAGCGACTATGTCCATTCCATGTTCGACGGTACGATATCTGATGTCATGGTTTTCGGATCGCAACTCAGCCCAGAGCAAATGGCTGAATTAGCCGAGCCGGTGACCGGCCCGGCCCCTGTGGATCTTGGTCTTGGCACCGATGCCAATGACGTCTTGGTTGGAACCAGTGCCGCGGACAGTCTCAAAGGTGAGATGGGTGACGACGCCCTTCAAGGCGGTGCCGGCAACGACGAGCTGCGTGGTGGCTATGGCGTCGATGTGCTTGAAGGCGGCGAAGGCGACGATGTGCTCGAAGGCGGTCACGGCGAAGATGCTCTCTACGGTGGTGACGGCAACGACATTCTGATCTCGCGGTCCGACGCCCGTGAACCGGAAATCGCCAATATCCCGGGCCGCGACGAAGGCGATCCAGACGGTGAACTCGATCCCGCGACAGGCAAACTCTATCCGGATCAGCCGATCCCGGGTGATGACATCATGGTCGGTGGTGCAGGCGGCGATACCTTCGTCTTCAATCCGTTGATCAACGCCAAGAAGCGCTTCATCGAGAAGCACACCATGGATAATGGCATGATCCATTGGCACGGTGTTGCGGGGGAGAACAACGATCTGCACGACCACTGGGTCGATGGCTTTGGCGACGACGTCATCATGGATTTCAATCGTGCTGAAGGCGACAAGATCGAAATCACTGGCCATACGGCGGATCTCTACAAGATCGAGCACAAGGATGGCGACGGCGACGGGTTCGTGGACCATTCCGTTCTTCATGTGCGCTCGAACCAGGGCCGTAACGGCGGCGCTCACCAATATGACGAGCTCGGCACGATCACCGTATATGGAGACATGGTGACACGCCAGGATGTGACTGTGAATGCGGCCCCGGCACTCGGCATCGTCGATACGATCGATCAGCTCGATGAAGCTCTCGCACCGAAGGAAATCGGCCGCGACACCGGGCCAATTGCTGCGCCGCAATCTCCGACGCCCGCGGACTACGGCGAGGTCGATGGAGTCAAGGCTGTCGCCGGTATCCCGGGATCTCACACATTCTCGGGTGAGCGTGGGGACTATCTGGAGATCGCTCATTCACCTGCTATGGCCATTGCCAATGGCACGATTGCAATGACCTTCGCACTTGATGTGACGTCCGGTGCCAAAATGCTGTTCTCGAAAGATGCATCCGGCAACGGTGATGGCGGGCATCTAACGGCCTATGTCTCCGACGGAACGATCAAGGTCCGTCTGCAGTCGGATTCGGCTGAGAAATGGGCGGTGGTAAGAAATCACGCGATCGAGGAAGGCGAGAGCCATCATGTTGCCTTCTCATTTGGTGACGACGGCTTGAAAGTGTATCTGGACGGTGCGCTTGTCGCGGCCGAACCGACCTTCAAGGTTGGTCTCCAGGACAATGCGGAAAGCATGATCATCGGTGGCAATGGCTGGCATCGCTCCGATACCAACAACAATATCAGCCATTTGTTCGATGGCACGATCAGCGATGTGATGGTTTTCGCCGAGCAGCTTGATCCTGATCAGATGGCCAAGCTCGCCGAGCATGTGACAGGCCCAACTGCTGTGGATCCCGGTCTTGGCACCGATGCCAACGACGTCATGGTGGGAACCATTGCCGGTGACAGCCTCAAAGGTGAGATGGGCGATGACGTCTTGCAAGGTGGTGCCGGCAATGACGAACTGCGTGGTGGCTATGGCGTCGATCTCCTCGAAGGCGGCGATGGCGACGATGTGCTTGAAGGCGGTCACGGCGAAGACGCACTCTATGGCGGTGACGGCAACGACATTCTGATCTCGCGGTCGGATGCCCGTGAACCGCAAATCGCCGATGTTCCAGGCCGCGACGAAGGCGATCCGGACGGTGAACTCGATCCCACGACAGGCAAGCTCTATCCGGATCAACCGATTCCGGGCGACGACATCATGGTCGGCGGCGCAGGCGGCGATACCTTTGTCTTCAATCCGCTGATCAACGCCAAGAAGCGCTTCATCGAGAAGCACACCATGGATAATGGCATGATCCATTGGCACGGCGTTGCTGGGGAAAACAACGATCTGCACGATCATTGGGTCGACGGCTTCGGCGACGACGTCATCATGGACTTCAATCGTGCCGAGGGCGACAAGATCGAGATTACCGGTCACACCGCCGACCTCTACAAGATCGAACACAAGGATAGCGACGGCGATGGGTTCGTGGACCATTCGGTCCTTCATGTGCGCTCGAACCAGGGCCGTAACGGCGGCGCTCATCAGTATGACGAGCTCGGCACGATCACGGTCTATGGCGACCTGGTCACCCGCCAGGACGTTGCGGTGAATGCCGCGCCGGCTCTCGGCATCGTCGACAATATCGACCAACTCGATGAAGCTCTTGCACCGGCCGAAATCGGCCGCGATACAGGTGAAATTGCAGGGCCGCCGTCGACCACGCCGTCGGATTACGGCACCGTCGATGGCCTGAAGGCAATTGCCGGCATACCTGGTACCAATACCTTCTCAGGCGAACGCAACGATTATTTGGAAATTGCGCATTCACCAGCCCTGGCTCTCACCAATGGAACGATTGGACTGTCGTTTGCCCTCGACGCCGTTAATGGCACAAACACGCTCTTCTCGAAGGATGCATCAGGATATGGCGATGGTGGCCATCTAACGGCCTATGTCCATGACGGTAAGATCACCGTTCGCCTGCAATCCGAGACGACCTCCAAGTGGGTCACTCTGCGCGACAATCCGGTCGCTGAAAATGAAGATCATCATATCGCTGTGTCCTTTGGGGAAGACGGCCTGAAAGTCTATTTGGACGGCAAACTAGCTGCGGCGGAACCGACTTTTAAGGTCGATCTTTCTCAGAATTCCGAGAGCCTGATCGTCGGCGGGAATGGCTGGTCGCGTAAAGAGGGATGCGACTCAATCCATTCGACGATCGACGGCACGATCACCGACGTCATGGTGTTCGGATCGCAGCTCAGCCCCGAGCAAATGGCCAAGTTGGCCGAGCCAGTAACAGGACCCGCACCTGTCGATCCAGGTCTGGGTACGGATGAAAATGATACGTTGGTCGGTTCGGAAGCCGCAGACAGTCTCAAAGGCGAGATGGGCGAGGACACTCTTCAAGGCGGTGCCGGCAATGATGAGCTACGTGGTGGCTACGGCGTCGATCTCCTCGAAGGCGGCGAGGGCGACGATGTGCTCGAAGGCGGTCACGGCGAAGACATGCTCTACGGCGGCGCCGGCAACGATATCCTGATCTCGCGCTCGGATGCCCGCGAGCCGAATATCGCCAATGTTCCGGGCCGAGACGAAGGCGATCCGGATGGCGAGCTGGATGCTGCCACGGGCAAGCTCTATCCGGATCAGCCGATCCCGGGCGATGACATCCTGGTCGGCGGTGCCGGTGGCGACACCTTCGTCTTCAATCCGCTGATCAATGCCAAGAAGCGCTTCATCGAGAAGCACACCATGGATAATGGCATGATCCATTGGCATGGCGTTGCAGGAGAAAACAACGATCTGCACGACCACTGGGTCGACGGCTTCGGCGACGATGTCATCATGGACTTCGATCGGGCCGAAGGTGACAAGATCGAGATCACCGGCCATACGGCCGACCTTTACAAGATCGAGCACAAGGATGGCGACGGCGACGGGTTTGTTGATCACACAGTCCTGCATGTGCGCTCGAACCAGGGCCGCAACGGTGGCGCTCACCAATATGACGAACTCGGCACGATCACCGTTTACGGAGACATGGTGACACGCCAGGATGTGACTGTGAATTCGGCCCCGGCACTAGGCATCGTCGATACGATCGACCAACTCGATGAGGCTCTTGCACCGGCGGAAATCGGTCGCGATACCGGGCCGATCGCCGCCCCGGTTTCAACCATTCCATCTGATTTCGGAACCGTAGATGGGGTCAAAGCCGTAGCCGGAATCCCCGGAACAAGCAGGTTTTCAGGTGGGCGAGGAGATTATCTGGAGATTGCCCATTCGGCCGCATTGGCTGTCGCCAGCGGGACCATCGCGATGTCTTTTGCTCTGGATGCCATTGCCGAATCGAACACGCTCTTCTCAAAGGATGCATCGGGCTATGGCGATGGCGGTCATCTCACAGCCTATGTTTCCAACGGCACGCTCAAGGTTCGTCTGCAGTCCGAAGAGACATCTGAATGGCTCGGCGTCCATAATCAACCGATTGCCGAAGGCGACAACCACCATCTGGCGGTCAGCTCTGGAGATGCGGGACTGAAAGTCTATCTGGACGGTGCTCTGGTAGCAGCCGAGCCGGTCTTCAAAGTGGGCCTCGAAGACAATGATGAAAGCCTGATCATCGGGGCAAACGGCTGGTCACGCAAAGAAGGAAACAACTACATTCACTCGGAGTTCGATGGCACGATTACCGATGTGATGGTCTTCGCACAGCAACTCGCACCTGCACAGATCGCTACTCTTGCAGAACCGGTCACAGGACCTGCGCCAGTCGATCCGGGTCTCGGTACAGATGAAAACGACACGCTTGTCGGTTCGGAAGCGGCAGACAGTCTCAAAGGTGAAATGGGCGACGACACCTTGCAAGGCGGCGCCGGCAATGACGAGCTGCGCGGTGGCTATGGCGTCGATCTCCTCGAAGGTGGCGATGGCGACGATATCCTCGAAGGCGGTCATGGTGAAGACGTCCTGTTCGGCGGTGACGGCAACGACATCCTGATTTCACGGTCGGATGCCCGTGAGCCGGATATCGCAGATGTACCGGGCCGCGATGAAAGCGATCCGGACGGCGAACTCGATCCCACGACAGGCAAGCTCTATCCGGATCAGCCGATCCCGGGTGATGACATCCTGGTTGGCGGCGCAGGGGGCGATACCTTTGTCTTCAATCCGCTGATCAACGCCAAGAAGCGCTTCATCGAGAAGCACACCATGGACAATGGCATGATCCATTGGCACGGCGTTGCTGGGGAAAACAACGATCTGCACGATCACTGGGTCGATGGCTTCGGCGACGACGTCATCATGGACTTCAATCGAGCCGAGGGCGACAAGATCGAGATTACCGGTCACACCGCCGACCTCTACAAGATCGAACACAAGGATAGCGACGGCGACGGGTTCGTGGACCATTCGGTCCTTCATGTGCGCTCGAACCAGGGCCGTAACGGCGGCGCTCATCAGTATGACGAGCTCGGCACGATCACGGTCTATGGCGACCTGGTCACGCGCCAGGATGTGACGGTGAATGCTGCCCCGGCACTTGGTATTGTCGATACCATCGACCAGCTCGATGAAGCTCTCGCACCAAAGGAAATCGGCCGGGACATGGGGCCGATCGCCGCTCCAGTTTCGCCTGCCCCTCAGGACCTAGGCGTTATCGATGGACTTGAGCCTATCGCTCTCATCGCGGGGCAGCGCACTTTCTCAGGTGAACGAGGAGACTATTTGGAGGTCGATCATTCGGCGAACCTGGAATTGGCGAATGGAACCATCGCTATGAACTTTTCGCTCGATTCGACAGGCGGCGTGAACGCGCTGCTCTCGAAGGATGCGTCAGGTTATGCCGAAGGCGGGCATCTGACGGCTTATGTCTATAACGGCAAGCTGACAGTACGCATGCAATCGGATCAAGCTTCGGAATGGATGACAGTGCGTGATCGCACAATCAACGAAGGCGAAAACCATCATTTGGCGATCTCGTTCGGCGACGAAGGTCTGAAGCTGTTCCTCGACGGCGAGATGGTCGCCGAAGATCAGTCATTCACGACCGGCCTTGAAGACAATTTGGAGAGCCTCGTCATTGGTGCGAACGGCTGGTCGAGAACGGAAAACAGCAATCGGGCATACTGGGAACTCGATGGATCGATTTCAAATGTTCTTGTGTATTCCGAACAGCTTGACGGAGATCAGATTGCCGCTCTCTCCGGTCACGACACGGTCGAACCACCTGCGACGCCCATTGAAGATCGTATCGATATGTCGATCTTCGACCGGTTCGGCGATGTGGAAGATGACGACGAGATGGTCGAACCGCTGACGGGAACATCCACGGATCAGAAACCTGGAACCGTGGCTCCTGCGATCAGCGATCTTGGATTGGACGTAATGCAAAACGAGATTGACGCCGACCATTCGATGTTCGGTTGATCGCGCCGAACGAACGCAAATCCAGTATCAGACCGCGAGATCGATCATGGAATTCTCCAGTGTCGTCAGTCAGACTTTGCTGTTTGCCCATTTGATTGCCTTCGCGCTGGCAATAGCCGAGGTGCTCAGTGCGGATTGGCGGTTGTTGCGCTGTGGAACGATCGATGTGGCTGCACTCGAATCCACATCTCGCCTCATAAAGTGGCTGCTTGCGGTCCTCTGGGCGACCGGTTTGGCCTTGATCTATATGAAGATCGGGCTCGATTCCGGAGCGCTGGTGGCAAACCCGAAATTGATGGCCAAATTGTCTGTTGTGGGGCTGCTGACCATGAACGGAGTTCTGCTTCATCAGATCGCATTCCCCCGCATCGCCCGAGGCGATTGCGATCGTCAGACAGTGTTGATTGTCACCATTCTGGGCGCAGTAAGTACGATAACCTGGATTTACGCATCGTTTATCGGTGCCGCCAGAATTGTCGCTGCGGACATGAATCTTGCGAAATTTGCGGCTCTCTACGCGGCGGCACTTGCGGTCGGTATGACTGTCGCGTTGATAATTGTGCGTCGGTTCGTGGAAATAGCGATGACCAATCTGCAGGAGTCTCAGCCAGAGAATTTATGCGCCGACACGCCAATTACGTTACCGGTGGAAAAGCAACTTCTGTTGCTCCGTGAAGTTGAAGTGGCTCTACAAGCACTGGGAAATGCGCACAATCAGCTCATATCACTGCGCTCATTGGTGATGTGCAATGGCGCGATCACAGGCCCCGATCGCACGGTGCCGGCATTCGATGATGGATCTCAGCATTCTCGACCAGCACAGAACCGTGTAATGCAGATTCCCCGCGAGCGAATCAAACGGCTGCTGCCTCAATGAGCTCTCAGAGCGACGGCGTCACGCTTTGAGATATTGCCGTTGTTCTCGGTTGTCTTGTCAGAGTTTTTGTGACGGCCTGACGCAGAATGCAATGATGACGATCTCGCCCAATGCTGTCCGTACAGTTCACTCATGTATTCACGTTGCGTACCACCAGCACCGAGCAATGGGCATGTCGGACCACGCGGCCGGCGACAGAGCCCAGGAGATAGTCTGCCAGTCCGCCGGGATCGTGTGACGCGACAACGATCACATCCGTGCCAAGTTCCTGGGAGAGGTCGAGAATCGTTGTCGAAGGATGGCCTTCACGGACGAGGATTTTTGTGTCAGTGGGCAGATTATTGTCGGTCACCATTTTTTCCAAAGCCGCATTGGCATCGGTAATGACCTGCTGATGTATATGCTCCGGAATCTGCGACGACACATAGGCAGGTACCGATTCAATGACATTGAGGAGAGTGACTTCGGTCCCGTCGCGTTCACAAAGCTCGCGGGCCGCGGAAAGAGCTGCTGCTGCGGCCTCTGTCTGCCCGACATCGACTGGAACCAATACCTTCTTGAACATCGTTCTTCTCGCTCTCTCTTCGGTTGCTCTGAGATGCAATATGACGTGTCCGAATAGCGCCTGCCTTTGATGTAGGTCAGTCCATCGTCGAAAAGCCGACGGTATTCTCAGATCTCTGGAATTTGGGGGAGGTGATTGAGCGCGAGGATTTTCGAATGGCTGAGAAACCGAAGAATCCGTATCTGGGTTGGCTCCCCTGGATCGTGATGGCGGCCGTCCTGGTTTTCAGCCTCTTGATGGCACCCCAGAACGGTGAGACGCGTCGGGCCGCGATCAGCTATTCCGAATTTAAGGGGCTTATCGAAGAAGGCAAGGTCGAGCAGGTTGTTTTTAGAGGCGACAAGATTGCTGGACGCATGTCCAAAGAGATCATTGGCTCAAAAGGCACCAAGACAGATCGTTTCATCACGCAGGTGCCACCTGTGCCTGATCCGGATCTCATGAACCAGCTTTCATCGCGCGGTATCGAGGTTGTGGCTGAAGACCCTGATGCGACGTGGAGCAGTGTTCTCTCCTGGGTCCTGCCATGGCTCTTGATCATCGGCGTCTGGTTCTGGCTGTCTCGGCGCATGGTGGGTAATCTTCCTGGAGGCGTAGGGCGGGGTGGTTTGAAGGACGTTCTCGGCCAACAGACGCGGAAAGTCGAAGCGGAGACGGCACCCAAGATCCGTTTCGCAGATGTTGCCGGCCAGGAGAACGCCAAGCGCGAGGTCGCAGAACTGCTGGAGTTCCTGCGAGAGCCTGAGCGCTATCAAAGGCTTGGAGCCGAGGTGCCCCATGGAATCCTGTTACAAGGTCCGCCGGGAACCGGCAAGACGCTGCTCGCGAAAGCGCTTGCGGGCGAGGCTCAGGTCCCTTTCTTCCCCATATCGGCGTCGGAGTTCATTGAGGTCTTTGTCGGTGTTGGCGCCTCGCGTGTTCGCCATCTCTTTGAGGAGGCAAAAAAGAGCGGACCAAGTATCATCTTTATCGACGAACTTGACAGTGTCGGGCGCGTTCGCGGCGCGGGGTTCGGTGGCGGAAACGACGAGCGCGAGCAGACCCTGAACCAGATCCTGGCCGAAATGGACGGTTTTGAAAGCCATGAGGCTGTTGTTGTTCTCGCAGCAACGAACCGCCCCGATGTTCTCGATCCCGCGCTCCTGCGTCCAGGGCGATTCGATCGGCATGTCACGCTGGAATTGCCGGATCTTGCTGCACGTGAGGCAATACTCCGATTGCATTGCAAATCCGTTCCGACCGATGACGATGTCGACCTTGGCACGGTTGCCGCGGGAACGCCTGGCTTTTCAGGCGCCGATCTGAAGAACCTGGTGAATGAAGCGGCAATGGCGGCCGCGCGGCAAAATGTCGAAAAGGTAACGGCACGACATTTCGATGAGATGCGGGATCGTATTCTCATGGGGACCGTTCGGACGCTTGCCATTCACGAGGACGAACGTCACCGGCTCGCGGTTCACGAATCCGGCCATACGGCCGTCGCCTATTTTCTGCCGAACGCCGATCCGATCCATAAAGTGACGATCATTCCCCGCGGACGATCCCTCGGAGGAACGCATCAGTTGCCGGAGTTGGAGAGACACACCTTGGGAGAAGCCTATCTTCGGGACCGGCTTGCGGTGATCTTGGCCGGCCGAGCTGCCGAACAGGTCTTTCTCGGAAGTGTCAGTTCGGGAGCCGACGAGGATATCCGGATGGCGACCGAGCTCGCGCGGTGTATGGTCGGGCGTTGGGGGATGTCGAGCGAAATCGGGGCAATGGACGTGCGAGACAGCGACGAGCATCCCTTCCTTGGCCGTGATATGGCGCAACCCCGCCGGTTCTCAGAAGCAACAGCCAAATTGGTGGACGCAGCAGTCAAGCGGCTACTGAACGAAGCGGAGGAGACCGCGCGCAGCACTCTGACAAAACACCGCAGTAAGATCGAACGCCTCATTGCTGCGCTTGAGACGGATGAAACCCTTGATGCATCGGCCGTTGCGAAAAATCTCGGGCCGAAAGAAGTTGGGGGCGTTGCGCAGACCAATTCAGAAGCCGGCAATGAAGGTCGACGGAAGGGGCTCTAGTCAGTCCCAGAGACTATCTTCGTCAAAGTCATCGGACTCGTCGCCATACTGGTAGGTCAGTTCCTCCTTCATATCGATAAGGATGTCGTCCCCGTCCTCCTTAAGCGGATATAGCAGAAGTGATTTCTCAGCTTCGCCAATCGGTTCCCCTGTCCTCAAGTCCCACTGCCATAGATGCTTCGTGCAGGTCATATGGTGGTTCTCGCAAACACCGGATTCGGAAAGCGGCTCTTCCATATGCGGGCAATATGGGGGCATTGCCCGGAAGGTATCGCCAATATTGGCAACGACGACAGCGACACCATCGACGTCGAATTGTTTGAGAGGCGTGCCGTTCATCTCGTTTTTCGTGCAGACGCGCTTCCAGCTCATCATCGTCTCCGCTGCATGAATTGATTGTTTGGAAGCCCTGTCAATAGGTCGACCGGGACTTTCATTGAGGCAAGTGTGGGCACCCGACAGCGGGCGGCTGCGGGTGCCCGTCTGTGTCGGCTATAGGACCCAGTGCGAGCCTTTATCCAGGCGTCGCGTGAAGATCCTTGCTTCGCGCTCCGTGAACACCGCGCGTCCATTCTCGACGTTGAACTGATCGCGATATTGTCCAACAACGAACAGATGGTTTTCCCCTGTGTCGATCGGCGCATCGATGCCATCAAACATCTCCTGAGTCACCAGGAAGGAGGTGACAGCGGACGCTTTCTTGCCATCGTCGTCGACTTTGACCGAATACACCGTTGCGTGACGCCGTAGCGGTGAATGGTCGGTATTGTGCTTTGGCAGGAGCTCGAAATATTTGTTAAGCTCGTCGTGGTTCAAACCAAGATAGATCATGTCCTTGCCGATTTCCGGACTGAACGCGGTGACCGAATATTGGAAGTCGTCGTCACATTGATCGAGCCAGTCCTCCCATTTCCGTTCATCGAGATTCAGGCAGGCCTGATAGATTGCGTCTTTCACCATTTCCGTTTGATTGGCACTCATCGGTGCAGCTCCTCTTGAAGCTCTTGATTGGCTGTTACCGGCTTGGAACCGGCAGTTGATCGTCGTCGCGAAGACAGGCCGCTTACTCCGCAGCAGCCTTCCCCGGGAAGGTCGCAAGGCCTTTGGCTGGCGGCATCTCGGGCCCGACCACATAACCTTCCTCGTATTTCTGCGATGGGTTGCTGGGGAGGCGGTCCATCCAGCGGCCCCAGGTATCGTAGAAATGGCGCATGCCGACTTCATCGTGGATGTAGAGACCTTCGTGGCGCGCGTGGAGGATGCGTCGTTCTTCTGAACCCGGAGACATCGCCACACCCTGGCCGGCGATGCCGACAAGATCCTCATGCAGGTTCCGGCCGAACGGTCCCCAAATCGTGTTGTGGTGATGGATCCGTCTCAGGCGGGTCTCTTCGCTGTCGCTTTTCAGTCCAAGGCCGCGAAACTCGATCATGACCTTGTCCGGACCGAGCGGTGTCATCAGATCCATGCGCAACGCCGAGCCCCGCAGGTTGATGTTGATGCCCGGGAACATGTCGACCATGTACCAATTGTTCGGCGGCAGATGCGGGAAGGTGAGATTGCCGCGATCGTCTGCAATGTCGTAGTCGGCATAGTTCACCGTGAACGTGCCGACATTCACGTGACCATTGTCGAAAGCTGAGCATTCACGACTGAAATAGGCGTCATCGAAACCGGTGACCCGATTATGGTAGTGCATGTAGTCGTGGTAGAACTCGCTGTTCGTGTCGTGCCAGAGCTTGTAATTACTGTCGATGATCGCTTTGTGATAATGGAAAATCTCAAGCGGCTCTTCGTCGAGTGAGTCTTTGATGCAGTCCAAGGCGCCGCCGGCCCATTCCTCGACATTCCACTGGATCTGGTCATCCAACGTGACCCAGACGATGCCGCCGAACTTGGTTTCGCATCTGAGTTGGCGCAGGCCTTGACCTGATTTTGAGATGCGGTCCTGATAGCCGGCCTTTTCGCGCGGTATCTCTGCACAGCTGCCTTTCATGTCGAATTGCCAGCCGTGGAACATGCAGGTCATGTGCTTTGGATTGCCCGATGGCTCGCCCGTTAGAAAGCTTCCGGCGGGGCGGCGATCGATAATCATTCCGCGGTGGGGACAGACATTGAGAAAAGCGCGGATCTTGTTGTCAGGACCGCGGACAATAATGACTGGCTCGCGGGCGATCACGGCTGTTCGAAAATCATAAGGCTCAGGCAACTCAGACTCGTGGCATAGAGGAATCCACGACTTTTTCCATATCTTTGTCAGTTCCTCCTCGAAAATCTCTGGATCCGAGTAAATTTCGCTACTCACCCATTCACCAAGCTTCAGATCCGGTTTTGCATTCCACTGCTTAGAATTTCGAGCAGGCATTGTGCGGTCTCCTTTCGCCCTTTGTTGCGTTACTATTGCGCCGTGAAAACGCCAATAGTTCTCCCTTAACGGCGCAGAAACACTGTGCCGCCTTGCCCGGACACCATGGTGATGGCGATCCGGATCAATCGAATGTTTGGTTATTTTGGGGAATGCTAGGCGGATAGGATTTGATAGATATAATCAAAAATTCTTATGCGCTCATAGTTTCAGTAAATTTATTTATATCTATCTATTTATCGATCTTGAAAATCAACTCGTAAATTCAATGGCTTAAATTGTCGCATGTCGCAGTTGCGGTCTATCAGTTGATAGCGTCACAAAACTATAATGAATAGAACTGCGACAAAACGGCCGAAATAAATCGGAAAAACTGATGTGTCGGTTTTTTGTGCCTTGTCTCGGGAATAGAATTCCGCACGGCCAGCAAAGCAGGTTTGCAGTGCAATCAAATTGACATGGTGCAACGGATATCCGGTATAAGAGGCCGTCGAAGACAGTCGGGAATTGGGATCTGAGATGGCGACGGTAAGCTTTTTATCGCTGGGACTTTTTGTCGGACTCGTGATCTCGTTTGCGCTTCTGCACGTCACCGACTGGACCAATTGGGCAGCCGTCTTGAGTGGCGCCTTTTCGGCTGCTGCTGCCGGCGGAGTCTTTGTATTCTTGGAGCTGGCCGAATTAGGGAAGTCGGGAAGTTCGAGCAACGCAAGATACGCTTATCCCATGGGGCTCCTGTTGGCGCTTCTGTGGGTGTTCATCCACTACGCCCACAAGCACAAGACGATGTACTTCATTGGTGGCTGCGCTGCGACATTGCTCGTACTGGCGGTTCTGTTCGTTCCAAGCGTGCGACGCCGGCTGCCGGATTAGTCTACGCGTGCAGCCCCAGAAAATTGCTCAATGCCCACAGTGACGGCGTACCGTGGGAAAAAAGATCGGCGGCGTTCTTCAGTTTGACACCGGCCTCATGGATCCGCTCTCCGGTGAGATCCTCTGTACTGCCCGTCAGTGCGAAGCATCCAAGTGTGTTGTCCGTGTTCGTCCGCAGTGGCGCGGCAATTGCCGTGAACCCAACGAATGCATCGTCCGATGCGACCACGTAGCCAAGGTCGGCAAACTCCTCCAAATGCCGTTCGAGTTCGTCCGGGTCGGTGATCGTCTGCGGTGTATGGGCGTGGTAGGGCCCCGGACCAAGGGCCGCTTGCCGTTCTTCCTTGCTCATGGCCATAAGCAGCGCTTTTCCGGAGGCCGAGGCATAAAGCGGGCTGGAGAGCCAGGTGCCATAATAGGGGGTCAGCGGATTGCGGCCCGGCGCAAGCTCCAGCAGGAGTCGCTCGCCGTAGCAATAGATGACCATGCTGGCGGTTTCACCGAGGCTATCGCGCAGGGACATCAACACCCGCTCGCTATCGCGTCTCAAAAGGTTGAGAGCGTGATAGGGGGACAAAGGCAACAAGCTCTTGGGACTGGCCAGATAACGCTTGCCGCCAGGTTCCTTGAGGGCCTGACCTTCGGAGATAAGGACCTGAAGAAGGCGGTGAGTCGTCGATGTGTCGATACCGGCCTGCTGAGAGATTTCCGCCAGCGAGAGTGGCTGCGGCGTTTCGGTCAGTACGGAAATGATCCTGAGGCCGCGTGCGAGCGAGCCGGCGCCTTTCGCCGGGTTCGGTGAACCACTGCGCTCGATAACGTCGGATTGTGTTTTCGCCAAAGCTCAGTCTTTCATTTTCGACCTTTGAACGCTGGATCGTACTCTATTTCCAGGCTCATCACCTAATACCGGCGGCGGTATAACTTAATCCGGTCACCGTGTCGCGGCCCAAGTGGCAAACCGTCTCGATGCGTCACGCGGCATCCACCAAGGCCCTCAGTCCAACATAGTCGACCTTGCCTGTTGCCAGGACAGGCAGGGCATCAACCGGCTTGATCGTGCGCGGTACCATCAGCTCGGCAATGCCCTGGTTTCTGGCATATTCCAGCAGTTCGTCCCGTGCAGCCCCTTGATGGTCGGTAACAAGCACCAGCTGCTCACCCTTGCGTGCATCCGGTACGGCGACAATGGCGTGCATGTTATCGGGCCAGACATTCGCCGCATAGCTTTCGACCGCACTCAGCGAGACCATTTCGCCTGCAATTTTCGCGAATCGCTTGGCACGGCCTTGGATGGTGATAAAGCCCTGATCGTCGACTATGACAATGTCGCCGGTATCGTAAGTCTGATCCTTGGTGCGCTCGATCACACCTGGATTTTCGGCGCGAAGATAACCCAGCATGACATTCGGCCCTTTGATCACGAGGCGGCCGCCTTCGTCGATACCGGGTACAGGCTCAAGCGAATACTCGATGCCGGGCATCAGACGCCCGACGGTGCCGGCCGAAAAATGCAGAGGGGTGTTTATCGTAATTGCCGGTGAGGCTTCCGTCGCACCGTAGCCCTCGAAGATCCGGATGCCGAACTTGTCGGACCAGACGCGGCGTGTCTCATCCTTCACTTTCTCGGCGCCGGCAAACACGTAGCGTACGCTGTAGAAATCATACGGATGTGCCACGCGCCCGTAGCCTGTCAGGAACGTATCGGTCCCGAACATGATCGTGGCGTTGGTGTCGTATACCAGCGCGGGAACGATCCGGTAATGCAGAGGTGAGGGGTAAAGAAACGTCTTTACGCCGGAAAGGATCGGCAGAAGCGTGCCGCCAGTCAGGCCGAAAGAGTGGAAGATCGGCAAGGCGTTGAATACGATGTCGGTGGGGTTGAAATCGACACGTGCGCTGAGCTGGAACCGGTTTGCCAGCAGATTGCCGTGACTAAGGACGACGCCTTTAGGGGTGCCCTCCGACCCGGAAGTGAAGAGCACGACAGCCGGATCGTCTGGGCTGCTATTGTTTGCTCCGTGAATCGAGCGCGCAAACGGTTTCGAGATCAGCCCTAGCAGTTTTCCGAATATCGAGATCTTTGCTCTCAAGTCTTCGAGATAGACGATTCTTACGTCGCTACCCAGTGCCTCCACGGTCTCCTCCAACTTGGCCATTTCGACGAACCGCCGCGAAGTCAGAAGCGTTTTGATCTTGGCCGTAGAGATAGCGCCCCGCATGTTCATGAGGCCTGTGGAAAAGTTCAGGATCGCCGGGACGCGGCCAAAGGCCTGCAATGCGAAAAACGTCACGATTGCTCCGACCGAGTTCGGCAACATCATGCCGACGAATTCCCCTTTCTTGGTAAGGGAGCCGATCTTGCGTCCGAGGACGAGCGACCCGAGTGTGAGCTGGTTGTAGCTGATCGGTTCGCGTTGCACGTCTTCGACAATCCGGTGCCCGCCCCCATGTATCGACTTGGCCGTGAGCATCGATTCGAACAGCGTTTCGTCCCGGTCGCATGTCTCGAAGACCATTTCGCTCATCACGTCATAGAGCTTGGCGCCGACAATCTGCCGCCGGGCCCGGCCCACAAGTTCGCTGGGTACTTCGAAGCGTTGCGGTGGCAGGATTGTCATGGTGATCTTGGGGAACAGCCTTATGCGGACCTTCCCACGCAGCCTTGAGAACGGCGTGTATTGGGCGCCATCGATGCGGATGGGGATCAGTTCGGCATCGGACTTGTCGGCAACCATGCCAGGGCCTTCATAGACCTTCATCAAAGCGCCCGTGACGGTAATCCTCCCCTCGGGGAAGATCACGCAGTGGCGGTCTTCCGAGACGGCCTTGATCAGGGATTTGGTCGCCATCGGGTTCGTCGGATCGAGCGGGAATGCATCGACCAATCTGAGGAACGGGCGGACCCACCACGCCTTGGCGATATGGGTATTGATCGCGAAGATCGGTTTCACGGGCAGAAAAACCGCGAGCAGGACCGGATCGAGGAACGAGATGTGATTGACGACAACAACCGCGCGTTTTCCGGCCTTCGCATAGTTCTCGAGACCGCGCACTTCGACCCGGTAGAAGAGTTTGAGAAGAGAGATCAAGAAGGCTCGGATCAACGCATCGGGCAGGAGTTTACAGATATAGACCGCAACAACGCCGTTCACGATCGCCATGATCAGGAACACCATCGGGACACTGACACTGAGTGCCAGCAGGCCGCTCGCCACAAGGGCACCCACTGTGATGAACAGGGCGTTGATGATGTTGTTGGCGGCGATGGTGCGCGAGCGATGACTCTCCTCGCTCTCGCACTGGATAATCGAGTAGAGCGGCACGATAAACACGCCGCCACAAACCGATATCGCTAGCAGATCGAACAGGATCCGATAGTTGGCGGCTTCACTCAGGAACGTCAGGGCGCCGGCGAGGCTGGCGCCGGATGCTGGCGCGCTCGCGCCATTACACGCGAAATAGAGATCGACAATGAAGATCGTCATGCCGATTGCGCCGAAAGGCACATATTTCGCCGTCACTTCGCCTTTTAGCAGTTGGTTGCAGGCGAGGGACCCGAGAGCAATACCGATAGAGAAGACGGTCAAGAAGAGTGTGACGACCGTCTCGTCGGCACCGAGAACGTCTTTTGCCAGTGCAGGGAACTGCGAGAGGAAGGTGGCGCCGATGAGCCAGAACCAGGAAATGCCCAGGATCGACAGATAGATGCGTTTGTCCTCTCCCGCCTTCTTGATGATGGACCGGGTCTCGGCAATGAAATTCAGATTGATATGCAGGCCTGGCAATGGTGCCGGCGCTTTCGGGATCTGCAGGCTCGTGGCAAATCCCAGTGCGGCAAGCAGCAGGACGCACGCGGAGACAATGAGCGTTCCGTAACCCGTCAGGATCAGAAGACCGCCGGCAATCGTGCCCAGCAGGATTGCCAGAAAGGTTCCGGCTTCCACCAGAGCATTGCCGCCGATCAGTTCGTCTTCCGCCAGGTGGTCGGGCAGGATTGAATATTTGACCGGACCGAAGAATGCCGACTGTGTTCCCATCAGGAACAAGACACCGATCATCAACCAGACGTCGCCTATCCAGAAGCTGATGGCACCAAGCGACATGATTGCGATCTCTGCGGCCTTGATGGTTTGGATGAGCCGCGACTTCTCAAACTTGTCGGCCATTTGGCCGGCGGTTGCCGAGAAGAGGAAGAACGGCAGGATGAAAATCCCAGCAGCTGCGGCGACGAGAACCTGACCGTTGAGTCCGGCCGCGTCGGCGATCCGATAGATGATCAATATCGCCAGCGCGTTCTTGAACAGATTGTCGTTCAGTGCCCCCAACGCCTGCGTCAGGAAAAGTGGCAGGAAGCGCCTCGTGCGTAGAAGGTCGTATTGAGTGCCTGTCATGTGCCGTCTCCCCGATCAATCTCGAATCATACCTTGTTTGAGGAATTGCGTCGTGGCTTTGATGACCTGTGGGTGGCCGACGAGCAGGGCGTGATTGGCCCGCACCAGAAGACGCGCCTGGGCATGTTCGAGCGCGGTTTCAGACACACGCACAACACCGTCATCATCGCCGCTTAACAAAGGATTGAATCCGACCCCGTCGCCTTTGCCGCCTGCAATAATGGCAAACGGATGGTTTAACGTCGGGATGGACTTCGCAGCAGCTGGCCTGAGTCCTTGTCCGGCCTTGCCGAAAACCAACTGGTAGGGACGAAATCGCGATACCCATCCGGCCATCTCGGCACCCTGATTGGGCGGCGCGATCTGCACAATGCGCCCAACTTTGATGCGTTGCTTCCAGGCGCTGTCCATGGCGAGCAGGTGGCGAACGACAAGGCCGCCCATACTGTGGGTGACGAAGGAAACCATTGTGCTTCCGTCCGTCCTGTCGAGAATGCGAGCAATACCGGCGGCGTGATCCTCGATGGATCCCCGTGTGCTCGGATAACTGATTGCCGTAGCGTCAAAGCCGGCTTCTCCAAGCGCGGCCTCCATTGTATCGAATGGCCCGGGCAACGGCGCAATGCCATGCACGAGGAGGACAAGATGCTGACTTGGAACGGTAAGGCTGGTTTCTGACCGGATTCTTGCGAATGCAGCATTGCATTTTGCGAGAGATCCCCAAGCCCGCCGAACATCTTCCGGATCAAGAAGTCGGGAATGACCGGTGATGACATTGCGCTGGATGCGCCAACCGGCGTGAATGTAGGTATCGACCCAAAGCTGAGAGCCGCCGAGGGTTTTGACCGGTAGATTGAAATTTCGGCGTGCGTTTTGTTCTGCATGCGCGACGTCCGCTGCAGCAAGAGTGGACGCCAAAACAGCGGCAGCTGCAGCGACCTTGCTCAACGACTGTTTATTCATGAATGCAGACATTATCGCTCTATGCCTCTGACTGTCGCGCTGAAATGGACTTGCCCGGCCGCCCGGCATTCACCGTCTCGAGCGAGTAGACGAAGCAAGCCATCAATGTTTCGGTCATCTCTTCGAGCGACTGCGTCGTGACCGTCCGCAGTTTGCCAGTGAGAGACAGCGAACAGATTCCGTGCACACTTGCCCAAAGGATCCTTGCGGCATTGCCGAGATCTTCTTTCTCTCCCGGAGCGAACAGGGGCTCCAGGGCTGCTTCTACCAAACCCAGAACGCGTTCGACCTTTGCTATGTACCAGTCGGGGAGGGGATGGCCAGGTGCCAGCGAATACCCAAATAGGGCCGTCCAGAGATTCGGATGGGCCTCCTGGAACCCAAGATAGGCCGCGAGCAGGGCACGCAGATCCTGCGCTGGTCGACCTGTTCTCAGGATCGCCGACAATTCATCATGAAGTTTGTCGAGCGTGCTCCCATTCAGGCGAACGATCAGCGCTTCGAAATTGTCGAACACATTGTAAAGCGTGCCGGGGGAATAGCCGATGGCATCGGCGACGCTTCGTGCCGTAAGCGCCTCGATTCCTCGCGTTTCGACGATTTTCCGTGCCGCGACCGTGGCGAGGCGGTAGAGCTCATCACGGCTATGATCCGATCGACGTGCCACGTTGATAACTCCTCTATCCCGTATTTGTGAACATCGTTCATATAATTAGTTTGAACGGCGTTCATTTTCAAGATATATTTTGAACAATGTTCAATTTTTGCTACTATGTGGGATCTTTGGGAGGACATCCATGACGCTTTACAGTCTCAAGCCGCGGTTTCAGGCTTTGCTCCGGCCCTTGGTTGCCTGGCTTGCCGAAAACGGCGTGACAGCCAATCAAGTCACCGTAACCGCGATGATTGGGTCGCTAATCGTTGCAGGACTGGTCATTGCTTTTGCCGCTGAACCAATGGTCTTCCTTGTGCTACCGATCTGGCTATTCGTTCGCATGGGGCTGAATGCGGTCGACGGTATGCTGGCAAGGGAATTCGGTCAGAAAAGTGCGCTCGGGGCGTATCTGAACGAGATAACGGATGTGATCTCGGATGCAGCACTCTATTTGCCTTTCGCGTTCGTAGCGCCATTCGATGCACTTTGGGTCGCCTTGGTGATTTTCCTTGCGGCGGTTAGCGAGTTTGCGGGTGTGTTGGGACCGGCGGTGGGGGCATCTCGCCGTTATGACGGACCAATGGGAAAGAGTGACCGGGCCCTCCTGTTCGGTACGCTCGGGACTGCGGTTGCAGTGATCGGCTCGCTTCCAGGATGGGTCGCGTGGTCGATGCCTGTTGCCGCGGCGCTTCTGATTCTGACGATAGTGAACCGCATTCGCGCGGGCTTGTCGGAAGCCGGCAACCGTTCGGCCTAATGACGAAGTCGCAGCGATGTGTCAGTCATTGGCAATCACGGAAATGGATCCGGCCTCATGAGCAGACTCCTGGCCCTCTCGGTCGCAAATCTAATCATTTTGTTTACCCGCGTGATCACCGCCGTGCAGGCCCGGTGGATCGGTTGTGGTCCTAGTCGTGCGACGCGCGTCTATTTTGCCAATCACGCCAGCCATGGCGATTTCGTACTGATCTGGACAGCCCTGCCGCCACAGCTTCGCAAGACAACCCGTCCCGTTGCCGGCTCCGACTATTGGCTGGCAGGGAACATCCGCCGTTTCATCGGGCGCGATGTTTTCAATGCCGTTCTCATCGATCGTACGCAGGCTCGGCGGGAAGACCCGATTGGTGTCCTCTCCGATGCGATCGATGCCGGATCGTCTCTGATCCTGTTCCCGGAGGGGACGCGCAACATGACGGAAGAAACACTCTTGCCATTCAAGAGCGGGATCTTTCACCTGGCTAGACGTCAGCCAGAAATCGAACTGGTGCCCGTCTGGCTTGCCAATCTCAATCGCGTCCTTCCCAAGGGTGAGTTTCTGCCGATCCCGCTTTTGTGTTCGGTTTCGTTCGGAACGCCGATGACACTGGCAGCCGATGAGACGAAAGCCGATTTTCTCGATCGTGCGCGCGGCGCTCTTCTCGATCTGGCACCTGTCGCGTCCGAGGAGAATGAGTCTGAGAGGAGGGCGGCAGTACCATGAGCCCTCAGCAGCAAATCTTTGCACTCTTCGCAGGCGTTGCCGGTCTTCTGATCGTTGCGACAGTGATAGGGCGCAAGCTCGCCGCACGCCACACAGGTCCGGAACCGAACGCATTCGTCGAAAATCTGAATGCCCGTGTCGATGCCTGGTGGGCGATGGTTGCGTTGATCGCGCTTGCCTTCATTTTTGGAAAAGCCGGCGTGATTGTCCTGTTCGGCGTGCTTTCATTCGCAGCACTGCGCGAGTTCATCTCTCTCACTCATACGAGACGAGGCGACCATTGGACGTTGGTGGCAGCATTTTTCGTGATTCTCCCTGCCCAGTACGTCTTTATCTGGGACGAGTGGTATGGGCTCTACTCGGTCTTTATCCCCGTCTATGCCTTCCTGTTCATGCCGATAATTTCGGCGCTACGCGGTGAGACGGAGCGTTACCTCGAACGCGTCGCCGAGGTGCAGTGGGGATTGATGATTTCCGTCTTCTGCCTATCTCATGTGCCCGCTTTGCTGACACTCGAGATCCCCGGATTCGAGGGACGCAATCTGCTGCTTATCGCCTTTCTGATCGTTGTAGTGCAGATGAGCGACGTCCTGCAGTATGTCTGGGGAAAGCTGCTGGGCCGTCACAAGATTGCGCCATCGCTCTCACCTTCCAAGACGGTCGAAGGGTTTGTCGGTGGCGTTCTGAGTGCGACGGCGCTCGGTGCTGCGCTGTGGTGGATCACACCGTTTGCGCCAGTGGAAGCGGCAGGGATGGCACTTGTTGTGACGCTCATGGGATTTTTCGGCGGTCTTGTCATGTCCGCCATTAAGCGCGATCGCGGCGTGAAGGACTGGGGTTGGACCATCGAAGGCCATGGCGGCTTCATGGATCGACTAGACTCGGTCGTCTTTGCCGCTCCGATTTTCTTTCACATGGTTCGTTATTGGTGGACGGTATGACGGAACGACCTAAAGAACGAAAGTCGACCACAGAAAGACGCCAGGCGCTGCGGAGCGAACTGATCGCAGCTGCGGAACGTCTGATTGCAGCGCAGGGGCTCGATGCGTTGGCGGCCCGTGCTGTGGCGGGTGAGGTCGGTTGCTCGGTCGGAGCGATTTACAATGTTTTCGACGATCTTGATGGGCTGATCATTGCAGTCAATTCAAAGACCCTGGCCGGCCTGGATCGCGAAATCGGGCGTATTTTGCCTTCCGATCAAGGCGACCAGGATCCGGAGCAAACGCTCGTTGGGATCGGCCATGCCTATTGCCGGTTTGCCGCAAAGCATCCACGGCTCTGGTCGGCCTTGTTCGAACAAGGCCTGAAGCCGGATCGCAAAGTCCCGGACTGGCATCTGGATGAGCATGTGCGGCTGTTCTCGCATGTGGTCACTGTCTTGAAAGAGATTTTGCCAGAGCGGAGCGACGACGACATCTGGTCGCTGGCGCGTCTCATGTTCTCCGCCGTCCACGGCATCGTTTCTCTGGGCATGCATGATCTCTTTATTGCAGTGCCATCCGACGAAATCGAACAGCAGGTGGAGACATTGGTGCGGGCCATAGTCCGCGGATTGTTCGAGTATTGAGCAACGCCGGCGTGAGAGGTGCGTTGCATTTGCACACCCCCTGGCATTCGAGGACAAGCCGGATCATAATCCGCGCCGCCAACGCCGTAGGATCCACTGCCAAAGGAACAATCGCGATGTCCAGCGCGCATGTCGTCAAGACGATCGATGAGCTTCTCGCTCTTTACGGTCAAATTCCGGAACGATCTCTTGCCAAAGAAACACACCAGCTCACTGCCGCCTATCGCAAGTGGATTGAGCAGGCGCCGTTCTTCGCAATCGCGAGTTCGGGACCGAACGGACTCGATTGTTCGCCCCGCGGTGACGCTGCAGAGCAATTGCTGCGGGTCCTTGATGAGAAGACACTGGCAATCCCCGATCGGCGCGGCAACAATCGCCTCGACACGTTGCGTAACATCATTGCGGATCCGCGGATCGGCCTATTGTTTCTCATCCCTGGGATTGACGAAACATTGCGGATCAATGGGCGCGCTACGATCACGACCGATCCGGATCTGATCGATAGTTTTGCCGTTGGTGAGAAGAAGCCTGCATCGGTCATTCTTGTCGAAATCGATTCCGTTTACTTCCAGTGCGCGCGTGCATTGATGCGAGCGGGCTTGTGGAAAAGCGACGCGCGCGTGGAGCGCGGCGATGTCCCGACAGTTGGTAAAATGCTCAAGGGCGCGATGGGTGATCTCGATGCGGACGCTTACGATTTGGCAAAACCAGCCGAGCTGAAGGTGACGCTCTATTGACGCGAGAAGCCTTTCTGACGAGAGGGTGGTGCGCTTTCCCTCATGACCCGGCGTTGGCGAGATGGATTCAGGCCACGCTACCGGCTGCACGAAAATCCACCGTGGATTCCGAACATGCCCATTGGCTGAGATGTGGCGGCACCTGGTTTGCCGGAGTCAACGTGCTTCCGAATGACACTGAAGGTGCTGTTGAAGGTGGACCGAAACTATCCGGCCAAGCAGTTGCGTTCATACATGAGGCTCTGGGGCTGACGGGTTTTGTCTGGGACCGCGGGCAAGTATCGGTCTGCTATCCGGGATATCCAAGGCCCATGGATACGGAATCCGAGGCGGCCTATCGGTTTCGGCTCAACCGCGATGCTGCACATGTTGATGGACTTATGCGCGTCGGACCTGACCGCAGAAGACGCATCAACGAACGTCATGGATTTTTGCTAGGCATTCCGATGGTGGAATTCAGTGCAGATGCTGCGCCTTTTGTGATCTGGGAAGGTTCGCACGAAATCATCCGGCATGCATTTGTCCCACTACTTGAGAGTGTGGCACCGGAACGTTGGGGCGATATCGATGTTACCGACGTCTATCATGCCGCACGGCGGGAGATTTTCGATTGCTGTGCTCGTGTGGAGATCGCCATGCGACCGGGTGAAGCCTATCTTGTCCATCGTCTTGCACTTCATGGCACCGCACCCTGGGCTTCGACAGCAACAGCAGGACGTGATGGCCGCATGATTGTCTATTTCAGACCTGAAGCCGGACATGATGATCATTGGATCAGTGCACCCTGACGCCTGGCCGGTCGCGCCTAATTGTGTCCCGAATTCTGCCCAAACCTCGTCAACGTCCCTTGCTAGCTTCTTGATTGCTAGAGGCAAATCAACAACGGGAAAACAGACCCGCAACCGCCCGGCACCGCCAACATTCGCTTATCGCCTGTTGCAGCATGCAGGCCATCAGGATGCTCGATTCCGGGGCGTCCGGCGACGTGTTGCGCATTCGGTCAGTCCGGCCTGACCTCATGGAAGCCAAAAGCTGACGAGGGAAGCGATGACATCGAAATCAGGTGCAGTAGCCATCGTGGCTAATAATGGTGATCAATCTGCCAATCCAGCAATTTGCCCGGTGCGAGACGGACCACTCGACCGTTAATCGAGGTTTCGCAAGACGTCTTTTCTGAGTGCGATGGTAGCCGGGCGATCAACCTAAGACCCGGAATCCCGCACAGTCGCTCTCGCTGCGTGTCTCATCGGCATGCTGTGCTTGAAAGGGTTTATTGATGGCTTGGCAACTGCCTTCCATACGATTTTCTACGCTATTCGCTCTTCCCATGATTGTTGCGCTCGCCGGCTGCCAGGGCAGGGAACACTACGCGTACCAGCTGGACTCGATTCCGCTTCCCAGCCGCGTCGCAATGACAAAGCTCTCCCATCCCGACTGCACGATTTCGAATGCTGATCTTCCAAAAAAGATCGTCCTCAAATCGGCGAATGATGCGGGTGATCTGGCGCGAGCTGGAACGGATGATCAGACGCCGGAGTCTGCTGACAAGAGGACGCTGCGGAAGAAGGCAAATCTTGTCGACCAACTTCGATGGGAACGCGATTGCTATCGCAACGCCGAATTGAGGGCGCGCCAAAGACTGAAGTCATTACAGGCATCGACCGCGATTATTGTTGCCCGGTTGCGCAACGTAGAACGCGACCTGCGCCAGCCGATGAGATTGCATCCGCCAGAACGGCCAATGGCAGAGGTTAGCCGTTTCGAACGAAAAAGACGCGACCCATACGAGGCGATCCCTTCATTCCAGAGGCGCCCCAAGTCCTGACCTTTGGTTCTAAGGTCGACCCGCGAAACCGGTAGCGGTCGGATACACTGTTATTCAGCCGCTTCCGCTCCGATCAATTCGGCGACCTGCATTTCGGTTTCAGGACCTTGCGGCAGATTCTCGGCGTGTTCATGAATCGGTTGCAGTCGCTTGCGGTTGAGATGGACCTGGAAGATATCGAAACGATTGTAATAGCCGACGAGGTCGTGATGCTGTTTGAGTTCGATGGCACGCTCGAGGTCGAGGTCGCCATAGACGATCTCTTCCTTGTCGGTGCCGCCTTCCGCGATGACGTCACCCTCCGGACCGATGATGATGGAGTTTGCTCGCGGTGTTGCGCGCAGCATCTTTTCCGCCTCCTCGTCCCCATCCGAGAGAATGGCAATGGAAGCCTCGTCGAGGAAGCTGGCGCTTACGATCGAGAAGACCTTACCTTCGAAGCAATGTGCTGAGACTCTGATCCTGTTCGCCGCAGCTAAATCGTAGGACCGTACATTTTGAAGCGGATTACGAAATGGCCAGACGGATGGAAAGCAGGCTGTATGGATTTGCTCGCCCTGGGCAATCATCGCATAGCGCGCCAGCGTATTGTTGTTCTCGCCGCAGATCAGTGACCCCACGCGACCGATCCGGGTATCGCAAACCTTTAATCCAGCACCGTCGCCGCTGGCCCAGACGAGTTTCTCGTAGAAGGTCGGCATGATCTTGCGGTGATGGTTCAGAATCCGGCCGTCATCTCCTATCAGGATGTTGCTATTCCATAGGCAGCCCGAGCTGACCGTTGAACGTTCCGAAAAACCCATGGAGACGAATATCTTGCAATCGCGGGCAACAGCCGCGATCCGGCGGATTTCCGAGCCGCTGATCGTCATCGAATTCAATGCGAACCGCTTGAAGAATTCATGCCCGTCCACTGGCTTGCGAATAGCTGTCCAGACAGGGAAGCCGGGAATGAACGATTCGGGAAAGACGATCAGCTCTGCGCCGGTCTCTGCGGCCTCCGCAATCAACCTGCATGCCTTGTCCACCGTTGCGTCTTTGTCGAGCATGATAGGTGCAGCAAATACGCTTGCAGCCCGAATGGTGGAGTGAACCGTTTCGACAGTCTCATGAGCATTCATTTTTCTATCTCCTGGCAGTGGCGTCCGGGGCACTTTGGCCGCAGCAGGACGACATGTTTATTTCGATTGAACAGGGGCTTCGGCTTCGCCGGTGATTTCTGTTGCATTACGTCCGGTGAAGCGGCTCCACGCCAGCCAGGCGATGAAGCAAAGCGGCGATAGCGCTCGCATCAAGGCGCCGTCGGCAAACAGTGTCAGAGCAAAAAGAAGCGGACCAGTGGCGATCAGCAGACATCGCTCGATGGCCGCAAGGCGGCGTCCGGGTATGGCGCCATAAGTCCCTGCTGAGAGCATAAAAGTTGCTACCGCGAACGATGGAAGCATCACCAGCGTTTCGAGCGTCAGATCCGGGAAGTCGAGAATGTTAGGAAAGGCGACAAACAGGAACGGCACAAGAAAGCAGACGCCCCCAAGCTTGAAGCACTCGATTGCCGTCCCCATGAACGTGCCGTTCGAGATCCTGAGAGCCGTCAATATGCCGACCGCAACCGGTGGTGTGAGTGTCGAGAAGATAGCGAAATAGAAGCCGTAGAAGTTGGCAACGATCGGTTTAAGGCCAAGGTCGATGAGCGACGGAACGACGACGATAGCAATCAGTGCGTAGGCTGCGGGTGTCGGTAGACCCATACCGATGAAAAGAGCAACCGCCATTCCGAGAAGAAGACCGATGGTCATGTTGCCTGCCGAAAGCTCGATCATCAGTCTTCCGAGCGAGAGGCCCGCACCGGTCGTGACAAGCATCTGGACGATGATGCCGATGGCACAAAGAATAACCGCGAGCTTCGCTCCGGTGAGTGCGCCTTCATGCATGCCCGAAAGGATCGAGTTCAGCTTGGGACGATATTCTGCCGGTCGCATAAAGCTGAGGGCTGTGACCAGGACCATCCCCCAGAACCCCGCCATGGGAGGCGAATAGCGATAGGACAGCAGCACGATCAGGACTGTGAACGACACGATGAACGAGGGGGCGATCCAGCCGATAAGCCGCCAGTTCACAGCCTGGCGCTCGAACGGAATACTCTTCGAGGCGCTGATCAGGCAGACGATTCCGGCAACCACGGCAAAGATATAGAGAACCGCAGGGATGATGGCTGCGATAGCGACCTCGATATAGGAAATGCCAAGGATCACCGACATCAGGAATGCGCCGAGTCCCATAATGGGCGGCAAGAGCTGGCTGCCGGTCGAGGCCAGGACTTCAATTGCACCGGCTTCATTGCGGGTGAAACCGGTTCGCACCATGGTCGGAATGGTCATGCTGCCGGAGAGTGCGATATTGCTGACCGACTGACCTGTCACCATGCCGATCAGGAGACTGGCAGTGGTCGCCGAATAAGCAACGCCTCCTCTGAAGAGATTGCCAATCGCCCTTCCGATTTCGCTGAACATGTCGATGATGCGCGTGCCGTGAAGCGAGCCGCCATAGACCAGCAGGAGGAAGATCACGTCCGCTGATAGTGGTGCGTAGGTGAGAATGCCGCGCGGCCCGCCCATTCCCGACAGATAGCTGATAATCAGATTCGCATCGTATTTCCGGTTGGGCGCGAAGCCTTCCGGGAGAAGATATCCGAATGCAAAGTAGATGGCGGCCAGCAGGCAGATAAGGGCAAGCGGCCACCCCCATACAAGCCAGGTAACGCTCAGGACGGCAAACACCAAAAGGCAGCCGAATATGAAGTCGGTGTCTGTAATGAAGGGTTGTGAGAATTCGAGCTCTTTGGCCTGCATCACGAAATAGATGCCGCACAACGCAATGATCACCGAAAGGATGGCGACGATCGCCAGGGTCCTGGTGCGCTCTGCGCTGCGTGCGCCAAGTCCGGTGATGGCTGCAATGTCGGATGTGACAAGCAGAAACACCAGACAGACATGGATCGTGTAGTGCTCCATAGCGCCGGTTAGAGAGGACCAGACGGTCGCAACGCTATAGGCGATCAGTGCGAGTGCGACTGCGATCGAGAGCCATCTCAGATATCGCGCGCCTCTCGGATCGGGTACCGTTTCAGTCTGTGCTGCGCTCACGATTGTTCGCCCCCTCGACGACGGTCTGTGTCCTTGTTCGCACGAAAAACCCATCGACCCGGGAGGCATCGCCTCCCGTGCCTGTTGTTACGGAGAAGATCGAAGGGAGCAGCAAAGCTGCTCCCTTCTCGGCATCGCTATTTGACGAGCCCGAGTTCCTTGTAGGCGCGCAGGGCTCCTGGATGGATACGCTCGGGTTGATTGCGGGCCATGTTGGCGATTGTTTCGGGATCCCAGATCCCGCCTACGGCGTTGTACTTGGCAACGACTGGACCCATCTTCACCCAGAGTTTGGTGAACTCATAGGCGATGTCTTCCGGGAAATCCTTGTGTGCCGACAGGAGCAAATTGTTGCCGACAGTCGTGATTTCCTTCGGCTGATTGCTCATCGTCTTGGCAGGGATCTTTCGCACCATGAAGGGTGCGCCGGTCTTCTTGATGTAGTCCTGAATCGCGCTTTCCGGGACGCTCACATAATGCCAGGAGCGACCTGAGGATTGCAGCGTTTTGAAAGGTCCGGCTTCAAGGTTGTTCTTGAAACCGAGAGCCGAATGCAGAACGACCGTTCCAACGTCGGCCCGGCCATCTAGCAGAGCTTCAACGTTCGCGTTCGGGCCGAGCGGGCTGTAGCTCGAGGTCTTTGGCGTTACGCCCATACCGTCCAGGATAAGGCGCTGGTGCATGCCCCACTCATTCTGGCTGAGGAGTCCTGTTGCGACACGCTTGCCGGCAAAATCGGTTGGCGATTTGATCTTTGGATCGGTTGCGACGAACAGGTTGCTCGTCTGGCTCATTGTACCGATAACGCGGAAGTCTTTTACGTTGTCGAGAGGTTTCTTGAAGAAGGGCGCCATGCCTTTGATGGCGGCAAACTCGACCACTTCCCCCGATCCGAACATGGTTGTTTTCCAAATGTCGGGATTGGAAGCCGCGAATCGGACATTGTAGACAAAGCCTGGCGCCTCGACGGCCTTCGGTCTGAGCCAGCTATGATGGTCTTTGGCGTATGTTTGAATTGTTGCCCAGGCCAGATATGGCCCGGTGCCTGCCGGTGAAATCATTACATCGACATTGACCGGTTTTTTGGCATCTGCTGCCTGTATCGGTCCGGTTCCGACTAGGGCGAGAAGGCTGGCTGACAACGCGACTCGGCTTGCCTGTTTGAGTGAAATCGACATCTGCTGCTCCCATTGCATTATTTCGTTGGGTCGATCGGAGCGCGCAAAACCCAAAGGTCCAACACCAATCGATCCCGATCCTGAGAGACCGCTGGCGATCCCGGGTCAAAAGAGCCGAAACGCACCAACAACCGCCCAGATAGGGGCTACATCCAGATGTGCGACCATGATGATGGCAGCCATCAATTCATCTGCATAATATTTTTTACAGTGAAAATTTATAGTGCAGTCCTATGAATAGGATTGCAGTTCATCGACTCGACCTGCGGAACCAGCCGATCGCTCTTGAGTCCGATAACGCCGCTTCAGGGCCTGGCAAAGGCCTTCGTCAATTGCTGCTTAGCAGTCCGTGCTGGAATGGAAGAGTTGCGTGTAGTATTGCCGCCTGCCTTTTTGCACCATACCGACCCCCAAGAGACGAAAGCTCGGGTTCATGATATTGCGACAGTGATTGGTGCTCCGCAGCCAGGCGGCTACCACACGTTCTGCCGAAGCATTGTAAGCAACATTCTCGCCCCAGGCCCACTTCTTACGGCATACCTTCAATCCGACGGCGCGAATGCGTGCGCCAAGCCGGTTATGGGAGAGCTTACCGGTCGATGAAAGATGTCGGCTCCATTTTTTGGCTGCGCGGGCAAGGCCCTTGTTCCATTTGAGGGCTGGAGCAGGCGGGCGGTATTTGCCGCCGCAAGTGGCACCTTTTGCGCGTGCCTGATTTGTGAGTTTGAGAACCTGCCGCTCGAATTTTGCCGCTTTGCTGTCGGCTGCCTGTGCCGGAGAGAAACCAGGAAAAACCAGCAATGGAATTGCCACGACCGCCAATACGCGCCAATTGAATTCTGCCATGACCAACTCCCATACTCATGTCCATGACCGAGCAACTGCGGCATGTTTCCGCACTCGATAACGCCCGTATGCCGGGACTCAGTGATGGTGACAAGGGGATTTTTGGGAGCGCCCGGTGGATCGTTTTGACCAGAGCTATTTGGCGGCAATATCGAAGGAATTGATCAGGCGTTTGCGGGTTGCAGCGGTTTTTTCAGCTATTGTGCGATGCAATAAGTAACGCGAGGCCGCGATCATTTGTTCAGATCGAACAGCCTCGCGCTCAAACTCTAGGAGCTAAACGATGGTCCGTGGGCGGAACCGTTCCGACCGCCGGAAATTAGGTTGGAAAGGCCGTGGCCAAACCACTTCACGAATCCCGAAAAACCCTTGCGAATCAGTGTCACAAAGAACGTTGCGTGCTGGTGCATCGCCTCGCTTCTCAGCTTGCGGGCATTGTTGATATGCCATTGAATATCGGCGTGGGTTAGCGGTTTTCCGTGCACTTCGCTATTGGATCCGTTCATCGGTCCGTCCTCTTTTGCGCTTGCGAACAGTGAATGTTTGACTACATCTGTTCTGTTGCAATGCAATATAAAGCGTTCGGCACGAATCGATTATCCCGAGATCAGTCAAACCCCTTGTGACCTGACGGCACAAACCCAGGCGGAAAAATTATGGAAATCGCAACACATATGATTCTGTTTGCCAATGTGGTCGATCACGGGAGCTTTTCCGCGACGGCCCGGTCGCTGGGTTTAACGCCGTCTGCCGTTAGTAAGCAGATCGGCCATTTGGAAGACCGGCTCGGCGTTCGCCTGCTCAATCGTTCGACCCGGCACATCTCGCTGACCGAAGAAGGTCAGGTCTTCTACAAGCGTTGCGCCGAAATTGCGGCAGGAGTCAGCGAGGCCGAGGCATTTGCCATATCGCTTGGCAAGCGACCTCAGGGAACGTTGCGGGTTGCGGCAACGGTTGCTTTCGGCAAATCACAGTTGCTGCCCATCCTGCCGGCCTTTCTCAAGGATCATCCTGATCTTGGTTTTAAGCTGGACTTGACCGACCAGCATGTCGATATGACGGAATCCGGCTATGACCTGGCAATCCGCTTCACCGAGCAGATTGACGATTCCTCGTTGATTGCCTGCAAGCTGGCAAGAAACCTTCGTGTCATTTGCGCCTCTCCTGCCTACGCCGAGGAATTCGGCGTGCCTGAAACACTGGATGATCTGAGCCGCCACAACTGCCTGCGCATTTCGACGGTCAATCATTGGAACGACTGGCATTTCGGTAAGGGCACCGAAGAGAAAATCTTTCATGCCGCAGGGAACTTCGAGACCGACAGTGCCGATGCCATTTATCATGCCGCGTTGGCTGGCCTGGGGGTCGCCCGGCTCTCGACCTATCTCGTTGGTGACGATATTCGCGAGGGGCGGTTACTGCACCTGCTACCCGCCCATTGCGATGAGCAGTCGGACATTGTCGCGCTCTATCCCGACCGGCGAAACCTCTCGCCCAAAGTGCGAGCATTTGTCGACTTCCTCGTCGAAAGATTTCGTCCGGTTCCGCCATGGGAGCTGCCTGAAGCGAAACAACGCTTGGCTCGGTCAGCCGCTGCTTGATTCCTGCGACGTCGTTGCACGTTCATGCCCGGACATGCACACCGCCGCGTGGACCCGTATTCAACTGATCGGCAAGCTCCGGCGCCAATGGACGCCCGCCCGGCGTGCTGAGCCACAGGCGTAGCATGAGCCGTTTTTCATCGGGATTGTCGTGATCCTCGAAGGTCTCTCGTGCGTGGAGTGTGATGCGGTTGTTGAGGAACTGAATATCCCCGGGCGCCAGATCCATTGCGAGGCGGAACTCAAGTCTCATCGATAGCTCACGGACAAGATCAATGGCTTCCTGGTGCCTTTGTGACAGTGGTTGACCGGATTTCTCAGCTCCGATCTCGATTTGTCGCTTGTTGTAGCGGCATGAGAGTTTGCCGCCGAAATAGCTGAAAACCGGGATGCGCTTGAAACTGACCTGGTCAGCTGCCGTACCCTTGCCGACCAGATCGATGTGAAAACCCTCGCACAAGGCTTCAAGCAGATCCGGTCGTGTGGCGATGATTTCATTGTAGATCGCCATAGCGCTGACGACAGAACTCTCGCCGCCGGATTTCGCTTTGCGCACGCACATCAATCCGACGACATCGCAGCTGTCTGTGTGAGGCGGCAACGCGATCCGTGTTCTATAGCCTCGAATGCCAGACTTATAGGGGTCTGTTCCCGTGTAAGTTTCGCCATGGTCCGTCACTTGACCAATCAAATCGCCATCTGCGTTCTGAACAATGCCTTCTCCGAGATGGGTCCCGATACCCCAGAGGAGGCACGCCAACTCTCGCGTTTGGTATTGCGAGATATCGAGGCCGCGGATGACTGCGAAGCCGCGCCCATTCTGTATTTCATCGGAAATGTCCTCAAGGACTGGACCTAGCAATGGGAGTTGAAAGGCCTCGCGGCCAAATCCCAGAGAGTTGTTCTTTTGCAAGGAGGCCAGAGCATCGTGCAACTCGGCCAAATGAGCGGGTGACAGTTCAACAATCCAGTCGCTCTCGCTCTTGAAGTCACTTGCTCGCCAAGCTGTTGCATCCGTTATGGGATCTCGGAGGATGTGCTTCATTCTTCCAGCCTCAGAATTTGGAGATTGGTATCGCCCGTTCGATGCACTCTATGTGCACGGCAAAGAAGCCTCAACTTATAGCGATTTCAACCAACCGCAGCGTTTCGATGGTCATAGTCAGAAAGCTGAATTCGAACCTGCCTCTATTCCGCTCCGCCGAGGAGACCAGAGAGGGCGTGCTCCTTATCTCGAACAACATTGAGATCAACCGGTCCACTGATGCCGGCACGCCGACCGCGATTGTGGAATTGCCATACGATCCATTGCGATCTGCGGAATTGTGGCGGAAAGATCAGGCTCCGAATCCAGAACACTTCATCAGAAAATTGATTTGTCAGATAAGCGTCGTGGAACTCACGTGTCGTGTAGATGAGCGGCCTGCGTCCGTAGTGAGCCTCAAGCCGGTTCAAAAAAACCGCAATTTCGCTCACGACGTTCTGTGTTTGCCAGCTCTGTTTGCAGGGCCCCATATGTTCGACATCGATGACATGAGGAAGCGCACGGCGGTCTTTAGGGACGGTACGAATGAAATTATCTGCCTGAACGCTCCCAGTCCGGCACTGTGTGAAGAAGTGATAGGCACCACGTGGGATACCCGCTTTGGCGGATCCAACCCAATTCTCTTCGAAGCGGGGATCGACATAGTCACCACCCTCCGTGGCCTTGATGAAAGCGAAGGCGACATCGTCTCCGGCCACCGCCCGCCAGTCGATACTTCCCTGATGATGTGAGACGTCAATGCCACGGACATCGTAGAAGAGGCTCTGCGGTTCGAACCAGGGGTAGATGTATGGAGCAGTCGCGCCTGCTGCTGCAATCATTGCAGCGGCCACAATAGCGATCTTCGCAAATCGTCTCATCTGCTCTCCCGATTGCCGCAAGCAGAGCAAGGCTCGCGAATCGCTGGCTCTAGCCGTTTATTGGACCGTCAGTTGAGATGGCGATGTCTGCGGGCAAACGCAATATGCGCGAGCTTGAGAATACTGATCCATATCAATTGCGTTCTACGGCTTTTCGCTACTCTCCGACCATTAGGGAGGACATCGCGGACTCTGCGCGACGATCGACGGTGGGTGCAGGCTTCTAAATAGGCATTCGGTGCTCGGTTTCGAACGCTTACGTCCGCTGATGGCAGGCAAGCAGGAGGTCCAGGTGGACACCATTATCGAGAAATATCCGACAACCATGGTCCCGAGCGAACCGGTTGTTACGCCGGAAGCCTGGAAGGGCGCCGATCTGGTCAAGTCAGACGACTGGCTCTACCGCATATCTGACGACGCGCTACAAGAACTCGATGCGGCTCTCCGCAATGTCGAAAAGTGCTGTCTCGCAGCACCGGATTTCGGCAAAGAAGATTTTCCGTTGCCGACATTTTCCAAAGAGCTCGAGAAGATCAGAGACGAGCTTGAGGGGGGCCGCGGTTTCGTAATCATGCGCGGCATTGACAGGGAGCGCTATTCGAAAAAGCAGGCAGCCTTCATCTTTTGGGGGATCGGGACGCATCTAGGCACCGCCGTATCGCAGAATGGCGACGGGCATCTGCTCGGTCATGTACGTGACCTCAGCTTCAACTTCGATAATCCGAATGTGCGCGGTTATCAGACGAATACCGAGCTCAGCTACCATACCGACTACTGCGATGTCGTTTGTCTGCTCTGCCTTAACAAAGCGCGTTCAGGCGGTCTCAATCACATCGTGAGCGCCGTATCGATCCATAACGAAATCCTCGAGCGGCGTCCGGATCTTCTGGAAGTCCTCTATCAGCCATTTTACTTCGATCGCCGCGGCGAACTGGAGAGGGAAGGTGGCGACCCCTATTTCGTGATGCCGATCTTCAGCTATCACGATGGCAAAGTATCGACCCGCTATCTCCGTCATTACATCCACTCGGCACAGCGCTTCCCCGAAGTGCCCCGATTGACGGAGAAGCAGATCGAGGCGCTCGACCTGGTGGATGAGATCGCCTATCGGCCCGACATGCATCTTTGCATCGAACAACAGCCAGGCGATTTCGTCTTTCTCAACAATTATCCAGTGTGGCACCTGCGTACCGATTTCGAGGACTTCGAGGAAATTGCCGACAAGCGTCACCTGCTGCGGCAGTGGCTGTCGATCCCGAATAGTCGCGGCCTGCCGGAGACGTTCCGTGCGATGTTCGACAATTTGGAGCCTGGCGCATTTCGCGAAGGAATTGCGGTGCGCCCAAACGCGCAACCGCGACCGTCACCGGACGCCTCCGACTTCTGGGAAGGTCTGAGCGCCGGCCCGCTAACGGCCTGATCACACCGGAACGGCTAGCTCGGGCGGTGGCAGGATCGTCGTGCGCTTCATCAAGCGTGTTTCCGACGCATCGAACGGCTCGCGTCGGTGCATGGAGCAGGCATTGTCCCAAAGGACGGCGTCGCCCAGCACCCAGTCGTGCTTGTAGACAAACTCGTCGCGAATACACCAGTCGAAGAGATACTCCAGTGTCTCTTCGCTTTCGACTTCGTCCATACCCAGAATCTGCGTTGTCATGCCCGGACAAAGATATAGCGCCTTGCGCCCAGAAAAGGGGTGCGTGCGGATCAGCGGATGATCGAGATCCGGAGTTTTCTTTTTCTGCTCTTCGCTGGTCGGAACGCTGAATTTGGCATTGAACGCTGCATAGGACTGGACGGCGCGCCTGCCTTCCAGCTTGTCCTTCATGGGCTGTGGCAACCGCTCATAGGCCGTGATCATATCGGCGAAGTAGGTGCTCCCGCGTGAACTTGGCAACTCTACCGAATAGAGGAGAGAGCCTACCGCCGGTTTTGGCAGATAAATCTGGTCGTAGTGCCAACCGACCTCGCCATCCGCCAGGATGCCGATCGGTTTCCCGTCTGCCTTCTTATTGGAAATGAGCAAAATTTCCGGATTGTCGGAAGACAGAAACTCCTTCCGTACATGATGTTCGAGCGGTCCGAGCTTGCCGCTGAAGCGAACAAGATCCGCTTCATCGAGCGATTGCCCGCGAAACAACAGGAGCTGGTGCTCCCACCAGAGGTTCTTGATTTCATTGATTTTGGCTGCGGAATGATCTTCGCTCAGATCGATCCCAATCACTTCAACGGCAAACGAATCCCGCAGTCTGCGAACCTCGAAAGGCATGTGTTTTCTCCCAGACAGAGTCGGCTATCGAGTGCCGACTGCAGTTTGGTTTTTCTAACATGGCTGACGAAAATTCCAAGTGAACCAGACATCGGGAAGAGATTGCTGAAAGCGGGATACTTCAGGCACCCCAGACGTCCTGCAACACCCGAAGCCAGTTCTCTCCCATTACCTTGCGGATGCGTGCCTCGGGCCATCCGCGATCGACCATGGTTCGGGTGAGGTTGGGGAAATCGCCGATGGTTCGCAGGCCTTCCGGCATGATTGTTACACCGCCGGGGCGCGTTGGAATGAGCCGTCGACCGGTCCCTTTGTCATGCGATAGCCATTCGAAGAACGCAGCGTCCTGACCTTGTGTGAAGTCTGTGCCGATACCGATCGTATCTTCGCCGACCAGATCGATCAGATATTCGAGCGTTTCGACGCAGTGCTCGACAGTGCTGTCCGGACCCTGAGGCATGAATGGTGGATAGGTCGCGTAGCCGATGAACCCACCGCGGTCGGCAATAAAACGAAGCTGTTCGTCGGTCTTGTTGCGTGGATGCTCCTTGAGAGCCGCGGGACCGCAATGGGTATAGGCGACAGGGCGTTTGGAATGCTCGATGGCGTCCTGACTTGTTTTCGGTCCGACATGAGACAGATCTACAAGGATGCCGAGTGCATTCATCTCGTCCACCACATCGCGTCCGAAATCGGAGAGACCGCCATCTTCGGTTTCCCAGCATCCTGAGCCGACCAGATTCTGGGTGTTGTAGGTCAACTGCATGATGTTGACGCCGAGAGACTTGAAGAGTGCGAGATACTCGATACGGTCCTCGATGGGATAGGTGTTCTGCCATCCCAGCGAAATGCCTGTCTTGTTCTCGCGTTTGGCGCGCCGAATGTCATCGGACGTGAAGACCTGGATCAGGACATCGTCATAGTCGCGGAACCAGCGCTTCCATTCCGCGATATTGTCCATCGTCTGGCGAAATCCTTCCCAGGCCGCGCAGGTTGCATTGACCGCGGTGAGACCGCCTTTTCGCATATCGTCAAAGACCTCGCGGCTCCATCGATTGATCTGGAGCCCATCAATGATGATGGCGTCTTCATGCAGGTCTTTGGCGTCCATGGAATTCCAATCCTCCGGGAAAGCGGGATGAGACAGGCCGTTCAGCTTTCTTCATCGCAATAAATTCCCAATGTCCGTCGCCGCTCGTGAAACCTCTCGATACTGGCGACAACATTTGGGTCCGCGCCTGCAACGACGAATGCCATAAGCGTTTCCAGCAGTGCTGAAAGAGCAACGGTCGAAGTGAAAAATTGAGGGGTATTCACGGGAATGACGAAACGGTGCTTTGCGCCTTGCAGGATGGGCGAGGCCAGGCTGTCCGATATGCCGATCACCGACAACCCTTGGCCGTGTGCTGCTTGAACGGCTTCAACAACCTCCCGGCGATAGGGTTTGAATGTGACTGCGACGAGGACATCACCTTTTGATGCACGGACGAGCCCGTCAACGGGTAGCGATCCTTCGTGAGGGATCGCCTAACGGTTCCCACGGCCATTTCCGCGAGATAGGCAAAGGTGCGTGCCGGCCCGCTGGCGATTCCAACGCCCAAAACATAAGTCGTGTTTGCGCCATGAATTTCCGATGCCGCTGCTTTCAGGGCAGCAGAATTGGTCGTCGAATAAAGCCCTTCAATATTGCGCATTGAAGCTTCTGCCGTCTCGGCATAGAGGGCATCTAGCCTGCCGCCTTTCGCAAGCGACTGCAGCCAGCGCGCCCTGTCGGGGAAGTTCTCGCGCCCATGGCGAATCTCTTCGCGGAACGGCCGCCGCATGTCCTCATAGCCTTCGAAACCCAAGACACGAGCCATGCGTACAAGCGTGTTCGGTTTCACGTCGGCGGCGTCGGCGATTTCCCGAACTGAACTGATGCCGATGCTATTTGGATTATCCAGGATGTAGGATGCAGCCTTGCGGACTTCGGGCGTCAGCGTGGGCAGGCATTCGGCAAGGAGGTCGAGGATATCTGTTGTCGATTGTGAGTTTGGTAATTGTACAGATAGTTCATTCATAATTGATAATGGTACAAATGTACGATAGCCTTGTCCATGACGATCTCGCCGAATGATTTGGCGTTCTTGAAAGGCGTTTCGGCTCAACCAGGCGTTTCGTTTGCTCAGGCCTTCGAGGAGGGCGGGCAAAACCGGGGAGTAGTGCAATGGACACGCGGATTTCGCAGCAGGACTGGGTTGGCCGGGCAAAGAAGGTGTTACCTGCAGGCGGCTTTGGCAATTTCGATCCGAGCATTGTCATTCGTGAAGGCAAAGGCGCGCGCGTTTGGGATGAAGATGGCAACGAGTATGTCGATTATCTGATCGGCTCCGGGCCGATGATCCTGGGACATGGCCACCCGGAAGTGGTGGAAGCAGCCAGAGAGCAGATCGGCAAGGGCATGACGTTCTTTGCCAACAATGCGCGCGGTATCGAACTGGCGGAAGAGATCTGCAGTGCCGTCGCGTGCGCCGATCATGTGCGCTTCGTCTCCACCGGATCGGAGGCGGATATGTATGCGATGCGGCTCGCCCGCGCACATACAGGCCGTGAAAAGATCCTGAAGTTCGAGGGCGGCTATCACGGCATGTCGGCGGAGTCGCTGATGAGTATCACGCCGAAGACTTTGCAGAATTTTCCGAATGCCGAGCCGGATTCCGCCGGCATCCCTGAGAGTGTGCGTGAGAACATCTTGATTGCGCCCTTTAACGATGCTGCGGCCGCGCGGCAGATGCTCAACGAGTATGCGGACCAACTCGCGGCTGTGATCGTCGAACCGCTTCAGCGGCTGATCCCGCCCGCACCGGGATTCCTTGAAGCCCTGCGTGAAGAGACCGAGAAACTGGGCATTGTTCTCATTTTCGATGAAGTTGTTACCGGTTTCCGTCTCGCTTATGGCGGCGCGCAGGAGCGTTACGGCGTCACCCCGGATGTCTGCACCCTCGGCAAGATCATTGGCGGTGGATTTGCGCTTGCAGCGATCGCAGGCAAGAGCGATGTCATGGCGCATTTCGACAAGAGCGAGGTTGGCCATGCAGCGTCGCTCTACCAGGTCGGCACCTTGAGCGGCAATCCGGTAGCGGCGGTTTCGGGGTTGAAGACGATGGAAATCCTCAGGCGTCCCGGAAGCTATGACACGATCCGCAGGAACGGCGAGACAATCATGCAAGCGCTCGCCGATCATCTTTCGAATGCAGGCGTGCCGCACCAAATCGTTGGCGATCCGGTCTTGTTCGATGTCGTATTCTCGAGTGAGCCGACTGTAGACTATCGCGGTGTCGTCAAAGGAGACGCCGGGACCGCTGCGCGGTTCAACACACTGCTGCGGCAACAGGGTATTCTGAAGCCTGACAGCAAAATTTATATCTCTCTGGCCCTGGAAGACCGCGACCTGGAACACACGGTCGAAGCGATTGCCTATACTGCGGCACATCTGAATGATGCAGGCTGACCTTGTCGTGATTGGCGACTTCCGTTAGCCATGGCGACCATGGGACCCAACAGAACGTATCTCTTCGCGCCGGGAAACCACGCGCGAAAAGTCGAAAAGGTTTTCGAAGCCGGAGCCGATGTTGCAATCCTCGATCTCGAGGATGCGCTGGCCGTAGCGGAGAAAGCATCCTCGCGGCCGATTGTCGTCGAGGCCCTCAAAAAGGACCGCAGCTGCCGCGGTTATGTTCGCGTCAACAGCCTGGATACCGAGTTTTGCTTCGGAGATCTGGAAGCTGTCGTCGGTCCATGGCTGGACGGGATCGTTCTTCCCAAGGTCGAGCGCGCCGCGGATCTTCAGGCCGTCGACTGGGTGTTGACCAATTTGGAGCGCAAGACCGGATGTCCCGTAGGATCGATCGATCTCGTGCCGATATTGGAGACCGCCAAGGGCATCGCAGGCGCGCGCGAGATTTGTGCTGCAGGCGGGCGCCTCAAGAGGCTCGCCTTTGGTGCCGGGGACTACACGCGGGATCTGGGTTTGGAATGGACGTTGGATGAGACAGAAATTGCGGCGGCGCAAGCAGAGCTCGTCCTCGCCTCTCGCATGAACGAGATCGAACCGCCGATCGATACGGTGTTTATTCACATTCGCGAACACGATGCCTTCGAGCGCTCGGTCCGCCGCGCACGTCAATATGGATTTCAAGGCAAGCTCTGTATCCATCCCGATCAAGTGCCCATCGCCAATGGTGTTCTCACACCGACCGATGACGAAGTCGCCTGGGCGCGCAAAATCATCGCCGGCTTTGCCGAGGCCGAGGCTGCCGGTTCCGCCTCGATCCAGATCGATGGGTACTTTGTCGACTACCCGATCGTGGAAAAGGCGCAGCGCGTTGTTGATCTTGCTGAGGCGGTTGCTGGCCAGACCGGTTGATCGCGGCGATATCGAATGCGCAGCCCTGGGTTCCGGATCAAGTCCGGGACGTCGGTAGCGGGTACTCTTAGTCCCAGCAGTGCTACGCCCCGGGCTTGACCCGGGGCCCAGGGCGGCGGAAAAATGCGCAAACATTTTGGCTCTGGGTTCATCTAAACAGAGCCGAGCCAACGACTGGGAGACGCCGCATGCTAACGTCCGGTGAGCACTACAAAGAGACACTCCGCGCATTGAAACCGCGCGTGTTCGTCAATGGCGACGCCATTGAAAGCGTTGTCGATGAACCGCTCCTGGCGCCTGGCGTGAATGGCATCGCCAAGACTTACGACATGGCGCAGGAAGAGCGTTACGCACACCTGCTGCAGGCTCGCGAGGGCGCGACGGGAAATACCGTCAATCGCATGCTGCATATGGATCGCTCCCATCAGGATATGATCGAAAAGGCCGAGGCCGTGCGCCTGCTTTGCAGGGAAGTCGGCTGCGCCCAGCGATACTTGAGCGCAGATGGGCTGGCTGCGACGCACCAAGCCACCTATGCCATGGATGCGGATAACGGGACCGACTACCACCAACGCCTTCTTGCATACCTGCATAAATCCCAGGACGAAGACCTGACCCACGGCATCTGCATGACCGACGGTAAGGGCGACCGCACCTTGCGCCCGCACCAACAGGGCAATGCCGATTCCTATGTGCATATCAAGGAGCGCCGCGCGGACGGCATCGTCATTCGCGGTGCCAAAGCCATCGTGACCAGCGCGCCCTATATGCATGACCTCATTGTGATGCCATGCCGGAACATGACCGAAGCGGACAAGGACTTCGCGGTCTGCTGTGCGGTGCCTGTCGATGCCGATGGTGTCACCATCGTCTCTCGTCCGGCAGGCAGACCTGGCGAGAACGCCGCAAAATTCAGCGCCAAATATGGACAGTCAACGGCTGTCTGTATCTTCGATGATGTGTTCGTGCCATGGGAGACGGTCTTCATGGCAGGCGAGTGGCAATACTCGCAATTCCTGACGAGTACTTATGCGACGCACCATCGGCGGACTTGTGTAGCTGCGCGGGCCGGATTCGGCGATCTGCTGATCGGGGCCGGCATCCTGATGATTGAGGCCAACGGTCTGGATGCGAATGATGCCCCGCATCTGCGCAACGATCTGGTCGAGCTGATCAAGATCGTAGAAGGTTTCTATGCCTGCGGCGTTGCTGCCTCCGTCTATGGTTTCAAAGACCCATCCGGCATCTATCAGCCAGACGGCGTCTTCGCCAATATCGGCAAGCTGCTGATGGCGACACAGATTTATGACATGCATCGCCTGGCCCACGATGTTTCGGGCGGCCTTGTTGTCGCGCTTCCCGGACCGGACGAAGACCATAATCCCGAGACCCGTGGTGACATGATGGCCATGTTGCAGACCCGCCCGGATATTCCGCATGATCATCGTGCCGAGGTGTCTCGTCTCATGCACGATCTCACCGCATCCGATACCGCAGGCTGGTACTCCATGATTACGCTCCATGGCGGTGGTTCACCTGAAGCGATGCGCCGGGAGATCTATCGCTACTATCCGTTGGAAGAGCGCCGCCAGCTGGTCGAGCGTCTGCTCGACCGGGGTGTCTTGAATGTCGATGGTGAAGAGAGCCGCAACAAGCAGCCCGGTCGCTGCTGTCCCGTCGGCTGCCAGGTTCCCGAGACGCCGCAGCTCACAGGGGCGACAGAGCCGCAGCCTTTGAAGGTTACACGTGCGGCTGAATAGGAAGTCGTGTCTGAAGGCGGCCGGAGATTGAACAAGGCCGCCTTCGATTCTTCAGTGCATCAGCGGCAATTGCTTTGCGCTACTTGCATGTTTGGCCTTGCGCGGCGCACACGTCTTTGATGTTACACGGTCGTAACCGAGGCAATAACGAAGCGCGCTCCGCAGATCGGCATGTGCAAAGCGGAAACCACTCGCCAGCACTTTATTTGGTAGAACCCGCTGGCCTGACAGCAATAACTCGTGCGCCATTTCGCCGAGCGCGGCACGAAGCGGCCAGGCAGGAACACGAAGCAGTGCCGGTCGTCCTAGCGCCCGCCCAAGTTCTTGCGCGAATTCTCGGTTTCGCACCGGCGTCGGAGCGACGGCATTCACCGGTCCGCGCAGATCCTCATTCACGACCGCGTGCAGAATGAGGCGCACCAGATCGTCGCGCTCGATCCAGGACATCCATTGTTTTCCATGGCCGATGGGGCCACCGACGCACCAGTCGAACGCCGGCAGAAGATTTCCCAGAAGGCCGCCCTGGTGCGCGAGGACCAGCCCGATGCGCAGCTTCACGACGCGGGCAATGTTAGCGCCCGCTCGGTCCGTGGCGCGCTCGACAATTGCCGTCATGCGATGGGAGAAGCAGTCGCGCCCGGGGTCCGTCTCGCCAAGCGTCTCATCGCCCCTAAGGCCATAGAAACCGATAGCGGATGCGCCGATCAGGACGCTGGGTTTCTTTTCCAAGCGGCGAAGCAGGCGTCCGGCATCCCGGTTTGCGACCAGTCGCGAGCGGATCACAGACAGACGTTTGGATTTCGTCCAAAGACCGTTTGCAATGGGCTCGCCCGCGAGGTTCACGATAGCATCAATGCGGAGATGTTTCGGAATCTGGTCGACATCGGTCATTGTTGCGAAGGGCGGGGTCAGGTGGGCCGCTCTGTGTGGATCGCGTGTGATCACGATAACCGCATGCCCTGCTGCCGCAAGTGCATCGCAAAGCCGGGAGCCGATAAAACCCGTGCCGCCGATGACGACAATGCGATAGCGGCGCTCAAGGCAATCGACGAGTCCGGCAGCAGGTGGCGGCGTCAACAGTCGGGCACGCCGGCTGGCAATGATGTCGTGAAAGCCAAAGAGGAGTACGCCTGCCGCAGACACCGTCAAAAGAATGCTCGCAAGGCTGGAAGGACCGTACGAGACCGGAGTGAATGCGGACGGATCAGAGGCCCAATCTGCCAGGACAGGCAGGACATAGGCCAGGATCGCCCCATAGTTCAGAGCCAGAAGTGTATGCGTCACCCGCTCCGTGGCCGGCAGGCGCCGCGACAGGTCTTCTTCGACGAAATCCCATAGCGTGATCAGAATTTCAGCGACCAAAACGATGGCTATTGCGATTGCAAAATAACCGTGCGGTTCGGTCCAGGCGAATATGAGAAAGAGGACGGCGTAGAGGCCGTTTCGGGCCGCGTGGAGGACAAGTTCCTTCGATGCGGAGGCGCGCCATGCGAGGCGTTCCGTAAACTCATGATGATACAGGATGTCGAAAGCACCCATCGCGAGTTGCAGGAGGACGAGCGTCCATAGGACAGGGTCTGTCATGCGTTCATCTCCTTGAAAGTGGCGACCTGACAAAGCAGGCGTCCGGCAAGGCCATGATCGAGTGTCAGTGTGAAACTGAAGACACCATGACCTTCTTCACGGTGCGTGATTGTCATGAGGCCGGGTGAGAGGAAGCGGGCGAGGCGCAGGCGCCGCCCGAAGAGTTCCAGAAAGTAGTGGCGGCTTCGAAAAACCAGTGCTTGATCTTCGACCGAGACATCGAGCGCCATGCCGACGCCATAGCCGACATATTCCTCAACGCCTGTCGGTCCGGAGAAACGTTTGGCGGAGTGCACGACCTGGGGGAAACGGCCCTGGCGGCCGTAGATGCGGGTCCAAGTCTGTCCGCCGCAGTCCGGTGCCTCGGTCACAGCCACGACGGCTGGCCCGGATGCGTCCCTTGTGAGCGGCAGTGGTCCGCCAATGAGGCGTGCCGCTTGCGCCAGAAGCCATCCAAGGCGTGTGTATTGCGTATCGGTGACCTGTCCACGGTAGAGGGTGGTCTCACCGGGCTGGAGTTTTTCCGAGAAGCGGCGTTGAATCGGAAGTGGAAGTTCTCGCCATCCAGCAGTGCCAACCAGCGCTTGAAACCGCAGATCGGGTAGATCGGCCTTTCGAGCAGCAGGCCGCGCATGCTTCCCGTATGTCTGTCTTACCTGGTGCGGTCGGTTGGCTCTTTGAGCGTTCACTGTTCTTGTCCGTTTTATCGGTTATTTCTGTCAAAACAGAAAGTCTGGGGCAAAAAAAAGCTCAAGCCCCTGCCTCCTTCGTTGCTCCCGATACTCCCCCTTTGGATTTCGGCGTCCCCACAAATCGTGCGATAGCGCTACCCATCTTGATGAGTGCCCGGACTTTGACTTTGGGCAGGCGCGACATCTGGCGATACCAGGTATCCAGGGTTTCCAGAAATTTGAGCATCGCAGCGATGCGCTTTAGGGCTGTGGGGCTGATCAGGTCGTCTTCTTTCGCTTCGCGAGCGCATGCTCGCATGACATCGAGAGTCGGATCGATCTCGCGTGTCTTGCGGCCTTCCGCAATGCGCATCAGCATTTCCCACAGCTCGGTTTCCGCCTCGAAATGATCGCGCCGGTCGCCGAGGACATGGACACGCCGAACCAGCTGCCAGCTTTCCAGATCCCGCATCGAGTTCGAGACGTTCGAGCGCGCGATATCCAGGGTTGCAGCAATCGTCTCCGCCGTCAGTGGGCGTTCGGAGAGGTAGAGGAGGGCGTGGATCTGACCGATCGAGCGGTTCACCCCCCAGCGCGTTCCCATCTCTCCCCAATGCAGGACGAAACGTTCTGATGCAGGAGCGAGGGAAATTTTATTGTCAGTAATTTCTGTCATGACAGAAATATCGGATACTTTTGACTGAATTGCAAGAGTGCCTGTGGCGATTATTCAGGTGACTGGTTTACGGTGCCAAGGAACTGCGGGTCTAACTGGCGTGCTTCCTCGCGTACCCAGGTTGCGAAGGCGGTTACGGCCGGGGCTGGTTCTGGCGCTTTCGGCGAGACGAGATAGTAGGCGCGGCCGGATTCGAGCGTAAGCGGAAACGGCTGCACAAGACGTCCCGTTCGCAGATCGTCATAAGCCAGAACACCATGGGTCAGGAGAAGGCCGGCCCCTTCTACGGCGGCGTCGAGTGCGTGGTCGGCGCTATTGAAGCGAAGGCCACGCGTCGGATCGCCATGGCTGATGTTTGCAGCTTTCAACCAGTCTGCCCATCCCGGCATATTCGCGCGGCTGGTGAAGGTTTCGTCGTGGATAAGCGGCACATCAAAGAGTGCATCCTGAGAGTCGGTAAGCGTAATGCGCTCAAGCAGTTTTGGGCTGCAAACCGTTAGAAAGCGAATGTCTACGAGCGGTTCGACAGTCAGATCCGGACCGGCTCCATGATCCGCGGGCAGGTTTCTGATTGCCACATCGACGCCGTCCGTTACGAAATCCGCATTGGAGATTGACGACGAGACGCGGGCGTCAATGTCCGGCGCGGCAAGAGAAAACTTGTAGAGCCGTGGCGCAAGCCATTTTGCTGTGAAGCCGGGTGGTGTGCTGATAACAAGGATTGGCGTTGCTTCGGCCTTCGCCAGTTCCGCCAGCGCCTCGTGAATATGCCCGAATCCCGTCTGCAATCCGGGATAAAGCAGTTTGCCTGTCGACGTGAGCGCGATTGCGCGCACTTTCCGCTCGAACAATTTGACGTCCAGAAAGGCCTCCAGACCGCGGATCTGATGGCTGATGGCGCCTGGGGTTACGCTCAACTCTTCAGCGGCTTTCGTCAGACTCAAGTGTCGTGCAGCCGCTTCGAAGGCGCGCAGGGCATTGAGGGGTGGAAATGGCTTATGCATGAGATTATCTCACTTATCGCCTGAGAGAAGATCCTTTGTCAAACAGCGAATGAGGCGCCAAATTCCATCCAACACAGGATTTTACTTGAGGAGAACTCAAATGCCTCGACCAACCAAAATCAGAAGATTGACCATCACCGACGAAATGATCGTCGCAGGAATGCGTAAGGCCCACGAGGAACGGTCCAAAGCGTTCTTGAGCGTGTTGCATGCAGCAGTGCGTGGGATTTCACACCTTTTTTCGGGTGGCCGAAAAGGGACGACAGGCGGAATTCCGCAAGCGTCTTAGGTTTTGAACCAGATTATCCCGAGATTCAGAAATGCCCGGATCGCCCAGGTGGTCCGGGCTTTCTTGTGTTCGTCTGTTTGACGCATTGAGCGGCGCCAAAAGTTATCGGCGCTTCGCCGCATCCCGCTCTATCGAGCTGCGAATGCGCCGCACACCAAGCCAGATGCCGACTACGAGAACCGGAATCAGAACGAGCGTTACAATATCCACATCATAGGGCATTGCCCCGATGGATTTCAGGCCCTTCAGTGCATACTGCACCAGTCCGACCAGATAATAGCTGATTGCGACAACCGATAAGCCTTCGACCGTTTGCTGAAGGCGCAACTGCAAATTTGCGCGGCGGTCCATGGATTGAAGCAAGTCGCGGTTCTGTGCTTCCAGGGCGACATTGACCCGGGTTCGCAATAAATCGCTGGCTCTGGCGATCCGCCTGGAGAGCGTCTCGATACGCCGCATAACGTTTTCGCCGGTCTCCATGGCCGGATCGAACCGGGAAAAGACATAGTCGGTCAAAGGCTGTAGTCCGCGCACACGCTCCAGCCGCAGGGCGTCTGCCCGCTGGCGTACGATTTCCTGGTAGGCGCGCGATGCACTAAAGCGGAAGTTGAGCGATGCTGAGATGCGCTCGGTCTCTGCTGCTACTGTCGACAGTTGTTTCAACAATGCCGGTTCATCGGATGCACTCATATTGACGGCGACCTCTTGCAGAATCTCGCTCAGTTGTTGTTCGAGATTTGCGACATGAGGTCTCGCGTCGCGCGCCGGCGGCAGAGCCAGCATCGCCATCATCCGATAGGTTTCCATCTCAGCGACGCGCTGTATCAGACGCCCCAGTGATTGTGGCTTGAGACCGCCTTCTCGAATGAGAAAACGCAGAAACCCATCGGCATGCTCCTGGTAGTCGGCCCAGATCGACGCGCCGCCATCGATGATCGACCCGCCAACCGGGACGTTGTTGTCGAAAAAAGAGGCCAAGGCGTCAGTATCGCGCCTGCGCGAATCATCCGACTCTATCGCGATGTGAAAAGCTGCGATCACATTGCCAGGGATGGCCGCGACCCAATCAGTCGGCAACTCCAGGATTGCCGTCTCTTTGAAGGGTCTATCGAAGGCGCCGGATTTGATGATCATGTAGGTAGAGAATTCGGTGTGACGCTCCCATTTCATCCGGAACGGTCCGAAGTCGGCATCGAACTGCGATGCGTCCGCGGCCGGCGCGGCAATCTTGAAGGCCGTGCACAACTGGCGGATGTGATCGAGGTCGGCGGACGCCACTTCCTCGCCTGTCAGCGCTGCGAGATAGGAGATCTCTGCCGGTCCCTCGATAACGGCGTTGGGCCGCGCATGCATTTCTGCTGTGAGGACCGCACGAAGCGGGTGTTCGGAGAAACACGTCATTGAGTTCGGTTCCGAGGTTGGCGCCCGTTTTTGCGGCGCAACATAAATCGCGCGACCTTATGAACGAAACAAACGGGAATACCAACCGTTCTTTCCCGCGACACAATGGTTCTTTGGTTGGTTTCGCCTCTCTTGAAAAGAGAACAACTCGCCTTCGATTGGATGCACAAGGCGCAATATGCGCTCTCAAGAGGTGAGAAAACGGGTGGCCTATTTGCCCAACAGTCCCGGCGTCGTTTTTTCAATCAAGTCCCATACGTCGATTCCCGGCGCGACTTTCTCGTAATCCTCATCGATGAGAAGCGAAGCTGCGCCGTGCACGAAGGTCCATAGCTTTACCGCGATGATCGCAGCGTCGCCAGGAACTCTGTTTTTCTCGCAATAGATCGCAACCTGTTCAATCACTTTGCCGAAACAGGCCTGGCCCTCTCCGGTTACCGGTTCAGTCCCTTTGATAGCCGGGTTTTGTCCGAACATGAGGCGGAAGACAGCCTGATTCTCGACGGCAAATTTCACATAGGCATGACCCATCGCGACGATGCCATCCAGTGTGCCGACACCTTTCTCCGCGACGGCTGCCATCGAACTGTCAGATAGCAACTCAAAGCCGCTCGCCGTTACTTCAGCCAGAATTTCATCTCTGTCTCGAAAGTGCCGATACGGTGCTGCCGTCGACACGCCGGCAAGGCGGCAGGCATCGGCGAGCGAGAAGTTTTCCGCGCCCTTTTGCTCGACAAGCTGGCGCGCGGCCAGGATCAACGCGCCGCGCAGATCGCCATGATGGTACTTCGCTTTTGCCTGAACATCCGAAGGGCGTTCGCCCGGGGGTGACATGGTCCGCCGCTCCGATTCTTGCGTATGAGCAATGTTAGTTGATCAAACATTTTCTTGCAATGTAAGTGATCCTAACATATGTAAGTGTGCGTAACATTGCAATCCATCCGCTGGCTAAAAGGGGGCGACCCATGTCAGGCGAAATAACCGGGCGACCTGTCCGCTCACGTATCAAAGCCGGTCTCTCACTTGCCGCCATGACTTTGACAGCCGCAACATTTGTCGGTTTGGCGGCCGGTGGAATCGCACTGCTGCATATGCGTGCCGATGCTGAAGCGACGGTAGCGCCCAATCCTCCGATAACGGTGTCGGTCCGGCAGGTTTCATCGGCAACCGGCTACGCGGTCAAAGAGAGATTTGCTGGCCGTTTGGAACCAGCCCGGCAGACGCGCCTTGCCTTCGAGCGGGGTGGTCTCGTTGTGTCGGTCGACGTAGAGGAGGGCGACAGACTTTCACAGAAGGCTGTCGTAGCGCGTCTGGATACATCCAAACTCGAGGCGGAGCGCAGCAGGCTTGAGGCGCAGCAGCGCGAGATTGCCGCGAGACTGGATTTGGCCAAGGCCACGCTCAAGCGTCAGGTCGCGCTGACCAGGAGAGGATGGCAGTCGGAGCAACGCTACGATGCGGCACGCTTTTCCGTGGCCGAGCTTTCAGCCGCGATCGAGCGTTTGAATTCATCGATCCGCACAATCAACATCGATATCGAGAAATCTGCATTGAAGCTTCCGTTCACTGGAACGATTGCGGCGCGTTTCGTGGATGAAGGCGCGGTGGTCGATGCCGGCACGCCTGTGGTCGAAATCATGGAGACCGAGCGGCGGCAAGTGCGTGTCGGTGTATCGGTCGAAGCAGCGCGCGATTTGAAAACCGGCCACCATTATCAATTGTCCTCCGGCGGCAACGTCTTTCGCGGCCGATTGATCTCCAAACGCCCTGATTTGCAAACAGGCACCCGGACGGTGACGGTTTTGCTTGAGACAAACCAGGCAGCGAACGTGCCGTTTGGAGAGATCGTTGAATTGAATCTCGAGCGGCGGATTCAAGCCAAAGGCTTCTGGCTCCCTGTCGCCGCATTGAGCGAGGGGCGCAAGGGGCTCTGGACTGTGCTGACGGTTGTCCAGGAGGGCGATGACGACATCGTGGCGCGTGAGGCGGTGGAAGTCCTCCATGTCGACGATCGGCGCGTCTTTGCAAGGGGAACCCTCGGCGATGGAGCGCGCATTGTTTTGAACGGGACCAACCGTGTCATTCCCGGTCAGCATGTTGCTGCGGCCGCCAACTAGGCTGAACAGGAGGTTGGTCCATGGAAACGTTGTTCTTCCGTAACAAGCGGGTCGTTGCACTGGCGATCTTCATGATCCTTGCCGCCGGGCTTTCCGCAATCCTTACGATTGGCCGTCAGGAAGACCCGACGATCACCAATATTTTCGCAACGATCGTCACGCCCTATCCAGGAGCTGACCCGGCGCGGGTCGAGGCACTGGTAACGGAAAAGATCGAGGAAGAACTCAAACAGATTCCAGAAATCAAGAAGATCGAGTCCGTATCCAGAACCAGTATCTCGGTGGTTCAGGTGGAGCTCGGCTGGGATCTGGGCACGACGCAGATAGAGCAAGTCTGGTCGGAGATACGCGACGCTCTGACCGACGCGTCCAGAAATTTCCCGGATGGCGTTCCGGAACCGGAATTCGACGACAATCGTACATCTGCCTTTTCTGCAATAAGCGCCATCATACCAAGAGAAGGCACCGAGGCGGGCTATGCGGTGACGCGTCGGTATGCGGAGGTTTTGCAGGACCGGCTGCGCAATCTTTCGGGTACCAAAATCGTCAATCTGTATGGCGCTCGCGATGAGGAGGTGCTGGTCACCATCGATGCGCGCAAGCTAGCGTCCATGGGGCTGGCATCTTCGGATGTCTCGGCAGCGATTGCTCGAGCGGATACGAAAGTTCGGGCCGGTCAGATCCGCGGCGACGGCCGCGATCTGCTGATTGAAGTTACTGGCGAGATCAAGTCGCTCGAACGGATCCGCCGCATTCCGTTGGGTAGCGCCAATGCAGGCAGGCTTGTCCGTGTTTCAGATATCGCCACAGTGGAGCGTGCCGTCCAGGAGCCTGCGACCAGTCTCGCTTATGCTGACGGCAAACCTGCGATCCTCATTGCGGCCAAGACCGAAGACGATCTCCAGATCGACGCCTGGATGGCACGGGTCAAAGCGATTCATGCAGCGTTTGAGCGTGAATTGCCCTCTGGTCTGGAACATCGTTTTCTATTCGACCAAAGCGCCTACACATCCGACAGACTCGCCGGCGTTGTTACCAACATGCTGATCGGCGCGAGTCTTGTCGTTGCGGTCCTCTTGTTCACGCTCGGCTGGCGCTCGGCACTCATTGTTGCCGTCATTCTTCCGCTCGCAAGTCTGATGTCTCTAGCCGGTCTGCAAGCACTCGGCGTTCCGATTCATCAAATGTCCGTAACCGGGCTCATTGTGGCGCTCGGTCTCTTGGTCGATGCCGGCATTGTGATGACGGACGAGATTCGGAAACGTCTCGAAAAAGGCGAACCCAGGGACAATGCCGTAAGTCAGGCCGTAAAACGGCTTGCTGTTCCACTGCTCGCTTCGACGGTCACGACGGCGTTGGCATTCACGCCCATGGCATTGCTGCCAGGGCCGGCCGGGGACTTTGTGGGCGCAATTGCGACATCGGTTATCGTCATGCTTTTTGCGTCTCTCGTCCTGGCAGTGACGATTACCCCTGCATTGTCCGGCTGGTTCCTGGCGCCGGCCCAAAAGGGTAGGGCGCTGCCAGTGCTCGTTGGCGGGATACGCGGCGGCCGGCTCGGGAGCGTCTTCAACCGCTCGCTCGATCTGGCGCTCGGCTTTCCGAAGCTGGCGATTCTCGGTGCCCTGATTCTTCCGGTGATTGGCTTTGGCGCCTTCCCGACGCTCAAGGCGCAGTTCTTTCCCGGCGTCGACCGCAACCAGTTCTACGTACAGGTCAAACTGCCTGACGGGACCGCGATTGCCGAGACGGATCGTACGGCGCGCCGGGCGGAAAAACTCATACGCGAAACCAGCAATGTCAGATCTATCCACTGGGTCGTCGGCGAGAGTGCACCTGCATTCTATTACAACATGATTACAGACCAGGATCGCGAAGCGAGTTTCGCAGAAGCTCTGGTCACAACGAAGTCGCCAGCTGCTACCGAGCAGATTCTCGATGACCTGCAACGGTCTCTGGATAGAGCGTTGCCTGAGGCCAGGGTCACCGTCCGCGGACTTGTGCAGGGGCCTCCTGTTGCGGCGCCGGTTGAAATCCGTGTCGTTGGTCCCGACATCGACGAGTTGCGCCGCATAGGCGATGAGGTCCGGGCCGTCATGGTGTCGGTGCCGGAAATCATCCAGGCCAAAACCCAGCTAAAAGGTGGCGCCACAAAAGCGGTTGTGGATCTCGATGAGAACAAGGCCCGGCTTGCGGGGTTGGAACTCGGCGATGCCGCGCGTCAGCTCGAAGCCAGACTCGAGGGCGTAACCGGTGGATCGCTCGTCGAGGATACCGAAGAATTGCCGGTACGCGTCAGAGTCGGATCGCAGGATCGCAGTACGCTGGATGCCTTGCGCTCGGCAGATATTCTCGCGCGCAATGCGGCTGCGAGAGCAGCGTCAGGCGCTTATCCCGGCGTGCCGTTATCGGTTTTGGGATCCGTCAGGCTGGAGCCGGCCGAGAGCCCGATCTTCAGGCGCGATGGGGAGCGGGTGAATGCCGTACGCGGCTATGTGCATCGTGACACGCTTCCCGAGGAAGCGTTGAAGAAAGTCCGAACCGTCCTATCCGCAAGCGCGGTCACGCTCCCGCCGGGATACCGGTTCGAGGTCGGTGGCGATGCAGATGCACGTGACGAAGTTCTCCAAAATCTGCTCTCCGCCGCTGGTATTATCGTTGCATTGTCGATCGCCAGCATTGTGCTGACGTTCAACTCATTCCGCCTTTCGTTGATCACAGGTGCTGTCGCACTGCTGTCGGTTGGCCTGAGCATTCTGTCGCTTGCGGTGCTGCGTTATCCCTTTGGTATTCAGGCCGTCATCGGTGTCATCGGTTCGATCGGTGTCTCGATCAACGCCGCGATCATCATACTGACGGCATTTCAGCAGAATGCCCGTGCCATGGCTGGCGAGGTTTCCGCAGTTCGCGATGTTGTTTCGGCGCAGGCCCGTCACATCGTGTCGACAACGGTCACCACATTCGGCGGATTCCTGCCATTGATCCTGGCGGGCGGAGGATTCTGGCCACCCTTCGCAACGGCCATTGCCGGCGGCGTGCTTTTGTCGACGGTTATCTCGTTTTACTTCGTGCCGCCACTGTTCATCATGGTCGCGCGGCGACAAACTCGGCGGCGATCAGCGGCGCAGGACTTCGTTGCGCTTGGCCGGGATAACGCCAAGAGCATGGCATTGCCAGCCCTACCAAAGGAAATGGCTGCCGAGTGATTGTGGAGTCGATAACGATTCAACCGGGCACTCACGACGAGCGCCCGATTGAGATTTGTACCTAGTATTCAGTGCCTGAGCAGGCTCTCTGCCGCTCTATTCGCTGCAAGGCTGTCCCTTGACGGCGCAGGCCCAATTGTGTCCGCTCACGCCGAGCGCGCAATCGATGCTCTTTTTTTCCGCGTTGTGGAAATTGCCGAAAGCCGGGCCATATTCCCAGCTCGAGAAGCGGTTCCATTTGTAAATCGCGCGCTCCAAAGCAGCTTCTTTGGTCGCGAACCATCGCTTGCTGACACCGATATGGAAGTGCGGATTTTTACCTTCGACACGGCATAATTTGCCGTTCACCATGGTTTTCTTGAAAGCTACTGCATCACTTGGCACAAGCAGAATCGTCAACAAACCCACCAGCCCAGCGACGAGGCCATACACACATACTCGTTTGACCATGTCGTCCCCATTTACGCATTACTAGAGTTCGGCACCTCGAGACTGCCGAACATACCACTTTCAGTGTACGGGGAAATTGAGTGAGCAGAGTAGGGTAAATTGCCACGGGGCAATCTTTTTCTTGAGTCTGTTGCAAAAAAGACAGTGGGGTGTCTCGGGCAGGTCTTCGTGCTTCAGGCGAATACTTGCGCTAAGTAAAGGCGGTATACGGATCAGATGCCGTACCATCTGAGACCGTCCGGCAAAGCCTGATTCGCGTAGTCGACCTGCAGAACGCGGCGGCGGACTGGTTTCGCGGCATTGGTGACTGCCGCCGGCGTGAACTTTGTCATCCAGTGTTCTTGTGACTTCCGGATTTGTCCCGCGACTGCGTTATCAAACCATAACTCTCCGGTACGCGGTGGAGGTCGAAGTTGAAGACATTGTCCTGAATCTCGCGGCAGCGGTCGAGGTCGCAGGCATGGACGATGACTTCATCTTCGAGAGAGTCGCATTCAGCGACGATCTCGCCGGTTGGCGCGATGATGCATGTCCCCCCGATCAGATCGCAGCCTTCTTCCTTGCCGGCTTTGGCAACGCCGACGACCCATGTTCCGTTCTGATAGGCTCCCGCCTGCATCACCAGATGATTGTGAAAGTCCTGCAGGTGGTCGTGTTCGGGCGCCGGGGGGTAGTGGAGCGGAGTGTTGTATCCGAGCATTACGAGTTCGGCGCCGCCGAGACCCAACATGCGGAAGCTCTCGGGCCAACGTCTGTCATTGCAGATGCACATGCCGAGCCTGCCACCGAGAGCATCGAACACTGGAAAGCCGAGATCGCCGATTTCGAAATAGCGCTTTTCCAGGTGCTGGAACGGTCGCCAGGACTCGGGCTCGCTATGGCCCGGCAAATGAACCTTGCGATACTTGCCGACGATGTTCCCAGATCGGTCGACAAGGATGGCTGTATTGAAATGACGGCCTTCCGGCGTCAGCTCCGCATAGCCGAGATGGAAGCCGATCTCGAGGGAGGCGGCCAGATCGAACAAGGGCTGCACTTGCCTATTCGGCATCTCGCTTTCAAAGAATGCGTCGATCTCCGGCTGGGTCTTCATATCCCAGCGCGGAAAGAAAGTCGTAAGGGCAAGCTCCGGAAAGACAACCAGTTCGGCGCCTTTTGCCTTTGCTTCCCGCATCAGCGTGCAGAGACGTGCCACCGCGGATTGGCGCGTTTCGCTCCTGGCGATCGGGCCCATCTGAGCTGCGGCAACAGTGAGTATTCGTGTCATGGACGGTTAGCCTTCAGCCGCCGCGATGGCGACATTCAGAAGGACGTCTGCGCCGGCCTTGATTTCATCTGGGGACGTGTATTCTTCAATGTTGTGGCTGATCCCGTCCTTCGATGGTACGAAGATCATGCCCGTCGGACAGTTGGGGGCGAACATCTGCGCATCATGACCAGCGCCCGACGGCATTCGTCCGACCGAACAGCCAAGGGTATCTGCAGCTGACGCGACACGGTCGACAATCGCCTCATCAAAGACGACAGGTTCGAATCGCGCGAGCGTTCGTGTCGCGATTTCGACACCTTCCTCTTGGGTCATTTGCGCAATGTGATTGGCCATCCGCTTTTCGGCCTCTTGCAGGGTCTGCTCATTCGTATTGCGAAAATCAACCGTAACGGTCGCGCTGCGGGCGATGACATTGACAAGGCTCGGATCAAGGGAGATGACGCCACTCGTCGCGACCTGATCCCCGCCGAGATCTCGTGCGATTTGCCGGGCCTCGGTCGCTATCGTCGCGGCCACATAACCGGCGTCATGCCTCAACCGCATGGGGGTTGTTCCAGCATGGTTCGAGACACCTGTAATCGTGTATTCCGTCCATGAAATACCCTGGACGCCGGTGACGGCGCCGATTTCCAACCCTGCTTCCTCGAGGACAGGGCCTTGCTCGACATGCAGCTCGAGAAATGTGCGTGGCCGCAGAGAGGCGACCTCAGTTTCGCCGGCATAACCGATCCGTCGCAGATCGTCGCCAACACGCGTGCCGTCGATGCCGATCGTCGCCAGACACTCTTCAAGCGACATAGACCCCTGATGGACGCCGCTGCCCATCATGTCTGGAGCGAAGCGTGCGCCTTCTTCATTCGTGAAGGCGCCAACGGCGATCGGATGGCGTGTCGTCAATCCGGCGTCGTTCAACGTTTCAACCACTTCCAGCCCGGCGAGAACACCAAGACTGCCGTCATAGAGGCCGCCGGTAGCGACGCTGTCGATATGAGAACCAATCATGACGGGAGGACCGGCTTCTTCACCGGCTCTCGTACCAATGATGTTGCCGATCCGGTCCACGGTAACGTCGAGTGCGAGTTCCTTCATCCAGCGAACCACAAGGTCGCGTCCCTGCTTGTCCTCGTCTGTGAGCGCAAGCCGGCACACACCGCCACCCTCGAGTGCGCCGATGTTCCCCAGCGCTTCGATACGCCTCATCAGCCGGTCGATATCGATCCGCAGATTAGTCATGCAGCGATCCTCTGCCATGGCTGGCCCACGACGCTTTCATAGACGGCTTCGTCCGTTGCTCCTTCGCTGCCGACGACCATGACTCTCGAGTTCTTGTCGAGCCCTAGCGCGTTGCGTGCATCGGTGTCTCGCGCCACGGTAATCAGTCCGCCAAGGCCGGCAACGCCAGACTCTCCACCAACCATAGGAGGGTCGCCATCGACGCCCTCTGCCAGCAACTGCATGGTCGCTCTGGCCGATGCGTCGTTCATCGTCATCGCCGCGTGTGCGCCGGGTTGAAGAATTTCCCAGGCCAGATCCGAGATCTCGCCGCAGGCCAAACCGCCCATGAAGGAGTCGATCTCTCCCGTTACGGCAACGGGCCGGCCGTTTGAGAGGCTCTCCAGCCAGCAGGCCGCCTGTTCCGGTTCGACCAAAACCGTTACGGGGCGGTCGGGGCCGAAGGCTTGCCAGAATTCGGCGCAGACGGCGGCAGCCATTCCACCGACGCCGGCCTGTAAAAAGAGATGCGTCGGCGGCTCATCACCCGGAAGCTGTTCAATGGCTTCCGCCGCCAACACGCCATAACCTTGCGTGACATCGCGCGGCGCATCGACGATGACACCATTGCTGGTATCGGGAATGACGTGCCAGTTTTCACGCTGCGCAACTGCGAATGTCTCACGGACGGCATCGTCATAACTGCCGGGATGACGTCGGACTTCCGCACCATAGGCAGCAATGGCCTTCTCGCGAGCCTCAGTCACGGCTTCGTTGATGTAGATGACGCAGCGGCAACCCAGCATCTGCGCGCCCCAGGCAACCGAACGTCCGTGATTGCCGTCTGTTGCCGCCGTGACAGTTACGTTCGCGATGATTTCAGAATAGACGCCATCAAGAATCTCCACTGGGCGGATATCGTTTCGGCCGGTTGCATCACCGACGACACGCGTCAGGCAGCGCTGGACGGCGTAGGCGCCACCAAGCGGCTTAAAACTCCGCAATAGGAATCGGTCTGCCTCCTGTTTGTAGTGGAGGGTGTCGATATCGAGGGCGGCGGCCAATCCTGGCAGGGCAACCATTGGTGTCGGTGCGTAGCCGGGCCAGGCCGAAATACACGCCCGTGCTTCTGCAAGACCCGTGGCGTTCAGAACCGCCGATTGGCGATCGCCATAGTCGGCATCGGGCGTCGCGCTCGGATTGCGTTCCAAACGGAACGGCAAGGATGGAAAAGACAAAGTCATGGCGTGGGTTTCGAAGGCTGTCCGATTTGTGAGTAGAAAAGATCGCGTGGGCTCGGCGACCAACTGTCGCCGAGCCCGCAGACGATGTGACCGTTTACTGGGCCGCCTTGATGGCGTCCATCATTGCATTGAGCATTTCGACGCCGTCGGGACCGAGTTTTTCCTCGATCAGTTTGCGAACGGCTGGCTGGGCGACAGAAGCGAATTTCTGAAGTTCTGAGGGCGGAACGACATTGACCTTCATTTTCTTCGAGAGCTTGGGCAAACCGCGCTCTGATGCTTCGATAACACGCGAGACACCGCGCCCGGCTTCGGTCGCGACTTCAGAAGCCCAATCGATGATCTTGCGATGATCGGCACTCAGCCCGTCATAAAACGCCTTGTTCATGGTCCAGATATACGGCGTGATCACATGGTTGGTGATCGACAGATACTTCTGAACCTCGTCGAACTTGGCGAATGCAATGATCGGGATTGGGTTCATCTGCCCATGGGCAACGCCGGTCTGGAGCGATGTATAGACTTCGGCCCAGGGGAGCGGTGTCGCTTGAGCGCCAAGGGAGTCGACCATCGCCTTGTGGGTCGGCAGGGTCATCGTGCGGATCTTGAGGCCCTTCATATCGTCGACCGATGTGATCGGGCGTTTGGAATTTGTGAAGGCAAAGAAGCCACCGGAATCGATAAGGCCTAGGACCTTGAGGCCGGTCTTCGACTCGAGGCTGCTCGTGAATTTCTTGCCGAATGCACTGCGCTGATCGATGACGCGGTTGGCAACAGCAATGTTCGGGAAGGCAAAGGGGATATCGAAGATTCCAACCAGCGGGTAATGTTGTGCCATGCCGCCGGCCGATGAGATTGCGGATTCGACGATGCCGTCCCGCACCTGCTGAATGACTTCGTTATCCTTGCCAAGCTGGCCGTTCGGGAACAGCTTGACCTCGATGGCACCGCCGCTTGCCGCTTCGACGAGAGATTTGAAGATCGATGTCATGGCACCGGAGTGACTCTCGAAGGGGGCGGCCGGATTCAGGTGGCCGATACGCATGGTGACGTCGGCTGATAATGCATATCCGGCAAATGATGTCGTGAAGACGGCTGCGGTTGCAGCTATCGTCAGAGCTTTCAGTTTTCTTGCAAACATGTGGCAAACCTCCTTACTGCGGTGACATGAGACACGGCCCGCCTACAGGCCGAGCATTCTGGGAACGGCCAGGGTGAGACCTTCCCAGTAGGCAACAACGAAAAGAATGATGACTTCAGCCAGCAGAAACGGCCAAAGCGATCGGGTAATGTTCTCGATCTTCTCCTTGGTGACGGAGGCAAGAACGAAGAGGCAGGCCCCGACGGGTGGCGTCATCAGCGAAATGTTAAGGGCAAGAATGATCATGATGCCCGCATGAACCGGGTCCATGCCAATGGACGCCGTGAGGGGCGCCAGGACTGGGGCCAGGATGATCAAGGTTGCGTTGATGTCCATGAATAGGCCGATGAACAGCAGCAGAGCGATCACCATGGCGATGATGACATTTGGGTTGTCCGACAATGAGAGAACGCCTGCCGCGACGGCCTGCGGGATCTGATTGAAGGTCATCCACCATCCAAGGATTGATGCCGAGGCGATGATCAGAAAGATGACTCCGGTGATCCGGGTGGTCCGCACGCACATCTCGTAAAGATCCTGCCAGGTCAGTGCGCGGTAGACGAGGCCGCCGATCACCAGAGCGTAGAACACGGCGATAGAGGCGGCTTCGGTGGGCGTGGCAATTCCTCCGAGAATCGACCCGAGGATGAAAATCGGTAGAACCAGGGCAAGAAAACTCTCTTTGAAGGATGCCCAGATATCGCTCAGCTTGGGTCCGCCCTCGGCCTTGGGTAGTTTGAGACGCCGGCCCAAAACGGCGATAACGCCCATGCAGATTCCGCAGATTAGTAGGCCTGGTAGGATACCGGCAGCGAAAAGCCCGGCAATCGAAACACCCATGATCGACCCATAGATGACCATCAGGGTCGAGGGAGGGATGGTTGGTCCAATGATCGACCCGGCAGCCGTTACCGCGCAGGCAAAGGGTCTCGAGTAGCCCTGCTTGACCATGGCAGGGACGAGCGTGTTGCCGAATGCGGCCGCGTCCGCTGTAGCCGCACCTGTAATACCGGCAAACATGACCGATGCCAGCATATTGGAATGGGCCATGCCGCCGCGCAGCCAGCCGACCAGGGATGCAGCGAAACGCACCAGATTGGTCGTAATGCCGGACCGGTTCATGATCTCGCCGGCCAGAATGAAGAATGGCATTGCGAGAAACGGGAAGAGATCCAGTCCTGCAAACATCCTATCGGGCGCCATGGTCAGGAAGCGGCCGCCGCCCATGTCGAAGATCCCGACCAGGCCCGCGATGCCGAGAACGAACCCGACCGGCATGCCCAGAGCAAGGAGACCGAAGAACGTCGCCGCGACGAGAAGCATTCCTCAAGCCTCCACGCGTTCTGCGGCCGTCACGCCGTCCGGCGAAAGGAAGTCATGGACGGCGACAAGGGCCAGTTGAATACACGCTAATCCCGCGGCCAGCGGCACGCCCATAAATGGATAGGCCTTGGGGATCGCGTTGATCATCGTAAAGCGGCTGAACCCACGTTCCACGAAGCCGATGCCGTAGATCAGAATGATGGCAAAGAAGCCGAGCGCGATGAGATCGAAAGTCACGGCAAGCCACTTTCGAACGCCGGCGGGAAAGCGCTCGAAGAGGACCAGCATGCCGATATGTTCCCGGTGGCTGATTCCGCTGGAAACGGCAAGTAGCGCCATCCAGATCATCAGATAACGGGCAAGCTCTTCGGTAAAAGTCCATTTGACGGGAAGGGCGTAGCGCACCATGACGCCAAGCCAGACATCGAGAACGAGAAGCACAAGAAGGAGAACGCAGAATCTCTCGACTAGCCAGTTGACCCGCCGGCTGGCGCTGATCGCTCGATCGGCCAAACTCTGCAAGTCCTTCCCCCCTGATTGGCAACGTGGCAGTGGTCAATGCGGGTAAAACCAGTCTTCATTAGTCTGAAACTCAAATTTTACTCTGTCAAGCATTCTGATATTGTAGTTTCAATAACCGGCCGATCAGCCGGAGCCGATAAGAGGATCCCAAGGACACGATGACAGCCGTTCGAAACCAGGGAACCAAGCCGAACGAAGCAGCGTCCAAATCAGGCAAGGCGCACCCTTCATTCGAGTCGCTGATCCGGTCTCATTACGCCGACCTGCCGGAAAGCGAGCGGCGTATTGCCGATCTCATTCTCGAATTTCCCGGTGAGGTGTCGGCCTATTCGGCAACCGAGTTGGCCGAGCTTTCGGGTGGCTCCAAAGCGGCGGTCACGCGACTCGTACAAAGGTTAGGATTTGCAACTTTCGAGGAGGCGCGGCGCGCGGCGCGCGATGCGAAGTCCTGGGGCTCGCCTCTCTATCTGATGACACGGGAAAGTCCCGCAGGCAGCTTCGGCGCACGCATCGAAGATCAGATCCAGCAGGACACCCAGAATATCTCCCGTACGCTCGAAGCCCTGCAGTCGGAAACAGTGGACGAGATTGTCGACTCTATTGCGGTGGCCCGGCGGATCTTCCTGCTCGGATACCGCAACAGCCATTATCTTGCCGGCTACATGCGCTGGCAGATCATTCAGGTTCGGGATGATGTCTATTTGTTACCGGCCGCGGGCGAGACACTTGCAGAAGAAGTGGCTGATCTGACGAAGGATGATCTGCTGATCGTCATTGGTTTTCGGCGGCGTGTAGCACAGGTGCCGCGTGCGATGAGCGTCGCCCATAAATTCGGTGCGAAGGTTTTATACATTACGGACTGGTCGGCGGAACCTAACCCTCACGCGACCTGGACACTGCCCTGCGCTGTCAAAGGGAATGATCTCTTCGATCGCTATGCAGCGGCGATGTCGCTTCTCCATTTCCTGAGTGTTGCGATTGTCAATCGCCTCGCCAAAAAAGGGCGGGGACGTCTAACGCGTATCGAGAACCTGCATGAAGACCTCGAAGAATTCGAGTGATGCGCTAGCGCGCGAAGTCATGGAACGGCTGGATGTGCTTGCCGGGATCAGCGAGTCGCCGGACAATCTCACGCGACGATTTCTGACCCCGGAGCACGAGGCGGCGAATGCGCAAGTCGGTGACTGGATGCAGGCGGCAGGCATGACCGTGCGAGTCGATGCGGTCGGCAATATCATCGGACGATATGAAGGGGTGCGACCGGGTGCGCCGGCGCTGATCCTGGGGTCTCATCTGGATACGGTCATCGATGCCGGGCGCTACGATGGCATGCTTGGCGTTGTGCTTCCGATTTCTTGCATAGCGGAACTGAATGCTGTTGGTGAACGGTTGCCCTTCGCCATCGAAGTCATCGGATTCGGTGATGAAGAGGGTGTCCGCTTTCAGTCCACCTATCTTGGCTCAAGCCCAGTCGCGGGGACTTTTCCGAAAGAGCTACTGGAGCGCAAAGATCGAGATGGGCTCTCTCTCGGTGACGCGTTGACTGCGTTCGGGCTTGATCCCGACAAAATCGATTCCGCCGCGCGTAGACAGACGGACGTGCTGGGGTATGTTGAGATCCATATCGAACAGGGACCGGTCCTGGAGCGTCAGGACTGCGCCGTCGGCATTGTCACTGCAATCTCTGGCGCCACTCGTTTGGAAATTATGTTGAACGGTGAGGCCGGGCACGCCGGTACGGTTCCGATGACGGAGCGGCGCGATGCGCTTACGGCCGCGGCAGAAATCATTCTCGGTGTTGAGGAGATCTGCAGATCTTGCGATGGCCTCGTTGGGACTGTCGGGCAGCTCGACGTATCACCGGGTGCGGTAAATGTTATTCCGGGCGCCGTCAGACTGTCGGTTGATCTGCGTGCTGCAGAGGATGACACGCGGCAGCAGGCATTGGACAAAGTCAATGAGCTGGTCTCTTCGATCGGTGAAAAGCGAAAAGTCGAAACCATCATCACGAAAACCCATGCCGTCGCCAGTGTGCCTTGTGCGCCGGGTCTGATCACGGGGCTTTCGTCGGCTGCATCGATATGCGGTCATGCTGCGCCTAGGCTTTCAAGCGGTGCCGGTCATGACGCGGCTGCGATGAGTGCGTTGACCGACGTCGGTATGCTGTTCGTGCGCTGCAAAGGCGGCATCAGCCACAACGCAGGCGAGTCGATTGAGATGTCCGACGTCGCGGTCGCTGCCGAAGTTCTCTGCAAATTTCTAAAGATCTTCGACGAGACGGGAAAGACCGGTCATGATAAATGACAACGAGATCATATGCTTCCTGGAATCCTCCAGGGACAACAGCGTTGCTCTGTTGAGTGAGCTTGTGAAGGTTCCCTCGGACAATCCGCCCGGTGACTGTGCGTCCCATGCGGAATCGACAGCCGCGCTCCTTACAGGTCTCGGGTTCGAGGTCGAAGCGTATGCTGTCCCGGAAGCCCTATGCCAGGCGAGTGGCATGATTAGCGCGACCAATCTGATCGTTCGAAAGCGTTTCGGCGATGGGCCGGTGATTGCGCTGAATGCGCATGGGGACGTCGTTGCGCCAGGTGCCGGATGGTCACATGATCCTTTTGCCGCAGAAATCGTCGATGGCTGGCTCTATGGGCGTGGTGCCGCCGTCTCGAAATCCGACATAGCCACCTACGCGTTTGCGCTAAAGGCACTGGAGGCCACTCAAAGGCCATTGGCCGGCACCGTCGAGCTGCACATCACTTATGATGAAGAGGTCGGCGGTGAAATAGGTCCCAAATGGCTGCTGGACCAGGGATTGTCCGCGCCGGACTACGCGATTTGTGCAGGTTTCTCATATGCGGTTGTCGTTGCCCACAATGGTTGTCTCCATGTTGAGGTTGTCGTCTCGGGCCGGTCGGCCCATGCAGCGAAACCGGAAACCGGACACGATGCCCTTGAAGCCGCCAATGATATCATGTCGGCGCTTTACGCCCACAGATGCGAACTCGGGACGCTCGTTTCGGAGACGCCGGGTATCGGTTCGCCCAATCTCAACATCGGATTGATAGAGGGCGGGATCAACACGAATGTGGTTCCGGACCGTGTCTCGTTCCGCATCGACCGTCGGATGATTCCAGAAGAGAATGCCAAAAGTGTAGAGACGACGCTGCGCGACATCGTCAGTGACGCGGTGAGCGGCAAAGACGGCATCAGTGTCGATGTCGAGCGCATCATGCTGGCGGCGCCTTTCAAACCGGTTGGCGATACGGAACGCCTTCTGAAACCATTGATCCGCCATGCATCGGCTGTCTTCGGCGAGGACATCGCCGGTGTCGGCGTCCCGCTCTATACGGATGCACGCCATTATTCGGAAGCAGGAATACCGACGGTTCTGTATGGCGCGGGGCCCAGAACCATTGAAGAAGCAAACGCCCATCGTGCCGACGAGCGTGTGCGAGTGGACGATCTCCACAAAGCAACCAAGGTCGTTGCGCTTGCGCTAGCAGACATTCTGCAGGCTTGAGCTGAAGAGCGGACGCCTGGATTGCCGGACCAGGTCCGGCAATCCAGGCATATCAGCAAGGGCAGTGTGGACCTGCCAACCAAATTCTAGTTCGTAATCCGGATGGCCGTCTTAGCCTTGCCACGCTTCTGAATGAGCCTGAACAATACGGCAGCGTGCTTGGGATGCAGTCTCACGCAACCATGGGACGCCGGTGAACCAAGCCGTTTGATCTGGTTGGTTCCATGGATAGCGTAATGGCCTTTGAAGAATACCGAGTAGGGCATCGGCGCGTTGCGGAACAAACTCGATCGATGATGCCTGTTCAGCCAGTAGGGTTTGTAGGTCCCGGTTGGGGTCCAACCACGGTGCTTACCCGTCGAGACTTTCCACGTCTCGGTCTTCTTGCCGTCCACATAGAGATGCAGCCGCTGCTCGGAAATATCGATGTGCGCAAGAATATCTGCTGACGCGGCCGTTGGAACGAAGAGCAAGCCTGCGAAAAGCGTTGTGCGTATCAAAGACTTCAACATTGGATATCCCCCCAGATTTACCAATCGTCGTCTCAAGGTAACCCAATCAGTTACCGAATGCATCTTATGACCGATGTTCATGAAGAAACGACAAACCCCATAGCGGCGCGGCTGGCAGATTGGCGAGCGCGATGATCGAAACGACTGCTTCGGGTGTCGTGTGGCACTGTCGCTGTAGCTCTTGGTTACCCAAAAGCACGCAGCCGCCGCCGCGCCTCTTCGTCAGACACATCGTCCGGCAACTGGCGATAGGCCTCAACATCGGCCTTCGTTCGTTTCGGCCCTGACCACTGTGCATCAATCTTTGGCAGAGGCTCGGTGCTATTCGCGAGGTGCGGTGCAAGTTCAAAGAACTTTTCGATAAGGAGTTGAAAGCTGGCCGCCTCCAGTTGCTCGCGATCGGCCTGGGGTGGGACCTTGAACCATTCGACAGCGACGATGGCGCCTTCGTCGACACGCGGCGTCATTTCATGGACTGTGATGCCGAAGCGCTCTGCGCCTTCATAAACGGCGAAGCCCGCGCAAAAGCTCCCCGGATAGTTCGGTGGGCCGGGATGGAAATTGTAAGCAGGGGCCATCGCCGCTGCGAGGACCTGGGACGGGACAATCAAGCCTGTGCAGAAGGCGATGAGTCGCCGCGTTTCGGGTGAGCCCGACTGGCAGCAAGCCTCAAGCGTCGCCCGATCCGTTGCAACACGAACATCAAGCTCCGGATTATGCGACTTCAATCCCTTGGTGAGATAGGGGCCTTCCACATCCCCCGTCAGCAGGACCACTTCCTTGAGCACAGACATTGACGCCTTTCCCGCGTTGCAGCCGTCGACAGGCACATCTCGTTCGGCAATAGTACGATGAGACTGTGCAGCCAATAGAGATCTTTCAATCAATCGCCGGGAATCGATCCATGCAACTCTACATGTTCGAGCATTGCTCGCTTTGTTTTCGAGTCCGCATGACGACGGCGCTCAAGGGTATCCCCTTGGAGGAGGTTGTTGTTGTCGATGACGACACGGAGACGATGGTCAATCTTGTCGGGCGACGCGTCATTCCGATTCTTGTGAAGGATGACGGTCAGCCGATGCTTGAGAGCATGGACATGGTCGATATGATCGACGCTATGGGCGAGCCGGTCTATGTCGGCCCGGAACGACCCGAGATATCGACACTGGCCGAGAAACTGCTCTCCAGGACACCGCGCCTGACGATGCCGCGCTATCCCGCACTTGGACTGCCTGAGTTCGCCACATCGTCTGGCCGCGAACACTATATTGCGCGCAAAGAGAAGATGCTGGGCGGCTTCGATGCTCTCCTTGAGAACACGGATGAGTATGTCGCGGAGGTATCACCTGTGCTGGAAGAGTTGGACAGCAAGATTGCGTGTCCGGAAGCCATCAACGGCACATTGTCGAAGGACGATGTGCGAATGCTACCGCTGCTGCGCTCGGCTGCCATCGTTGCCGCGCTTACATTTCCACCGCGGGTCCAGAGCTATTTCAGCACAATGATGAAACGAACCGGATACGCGCCGTTGCCTACTGCCTGATCCGGTTTAGCCCTTCAGGTCGACTGTTGGCTACCTGAGCCGACGCTTTTTCGAGGTGTCCCAAGTATCTGCTTAGGACGCTGTTGTGCCGGGTTTTGATGAGCCAAATGCGTGTCATCGTCTGGTCGGACTTTTCTAAAATTGTAGCAACTGATCCCACGGTTCCTTAGCCCCTTGAGCGTATGATCACGCCAGATTTGAGACTGGGGTAGATTATGCGTATCGGTAGTATTGCGATGCTTGTCATCGCGCTCGGCTTCGGCGGTGTGGCAGCGTTTCTGGCGAAAGTCTGGCTGGAAAACCAGACGCCCGAGCCGCAGGTCGCTGTCAAAAGATCGGCCGTCAAAGTCTCGAAGGTGGTCGTCGCGACACGGCCCTTGCGCTTCGGTATGGAGTTAAAGAAGTCGCATCTTGCGGAAATCGAATGGCCGAGTAAGGGGATCCCCAACGAAGCTTATCCGTCCATTGCCGATCTCTTCAAAGGAAATGGCAAACGCATCGTATTGTCGGCCATTGCGCGCAACGAGCCGATTATCAAGACGAAGGTTACGGGGCCTGGCCAACGGGCGTCCTTGTCAGCCCTGGTGGATGGCGAGCATCTGGCGGTCTCGATCCGGGTGAACGATGTCCTTGGCGTCTCTGGCTTTGTACTTCCGGGCGACAGGGTCGATGTACTCTTGACGCGTGAAGACAAATCCGAGGTCAAGCTCGGCGCCAATAACAAGGAAAGTTATACGGACGTGCTCCTTCGCAATGTGCGTGTTCTTGCCGTCGACCAGTTGGCCGACGATCAAACGGAAAAACCGTCGCTTTCGAAGACGGTCACGATCGAAGTCGCAACAAAGCAGGCGCAGAAAATCGCGTTGGCGGGTTCTGTCGGTAAACTGTCCCTGGCGCTACGTAGCGCGGGGTCGACCGAGATTTCACCCTCGCGCCGGATTACGCTTGAAGACCTGCGGAGTGACAACACCATCCGCAAGACTGAGAAAAAGACCGGCGGCGACCTTGCGATCATGGTGCACGTGACCCGCGCGGTGGACCGCCAGGAATATGTCGTCCCGTCACATTCTGGGAACCGGTGATAAGGTTTTGCTAAGCACGCTGGCTAACCCTTTCCTAATTACGAATCGAGATTCGGCTTCCCGGCCATCGGTCCCTCACATTGCAATAACTATTGCGACCTTATCGTTCAGTGAGATCACAGAACGAAACTTTCGGGGTTGGGGAACACCGATGCTGATGCATACAGACGCAAGGTCCGCTGGAATTGCGCGCAATTGGTTTGCGAGCATGAAACAGCTTGGAAGAGGTGGCAGGGCCCTTGTTTGGCTTGCCTGGTTGGCATTGACGGCCTCCGGGATACTCATCGCTCAAAGTCAATGGGTAATTGCCGGCGACGCCGACCGGATTACTTCCAGCTATACGCTCGATAATCCGGAGACGATCTCGAAATTGCGTGTGACCATTCACAAGTCGCAGACCGTCCGCATTCAAAAGCCATTTACAGAGGCCCTGATCGGACAGCCGGCCATTGCCGATGTCATCCCGCTCACCGATACGTCGATCTATGTCCTTGGAAAGAAGGTGGGCGCGACACGGCTCTCAATTCTCGGCAAGGACAAGAAGTTGCTTGGGATCATCGAGGTCGAAGTTGCATTCGATGCGGCAGCCATCGAGGAGCACTATCGTCGCTCGCTTCCCTCGTCCCGTATCCGTGTTGCATCGGTGAACGGAAGGATCATGTTGACCGGTGTGGTGTCCGACGCGATCGCGCTCGAAAAGGCGCTGGCGATCGCCAATCAATATGCACCCGATGCCGTCAGCAACCAGATGACCGTTGCCGGGTCTCAACAAGTGCTGCTGGAAGTTCGGTTTGTCGAAGCTTCCCGGACCGCAACGCGTAACCTCGGTGTGAACTGGAATATTCTTTCGCGTCAGCCAGGCAGCCACGCCATCAATACGAACCTTCCCGGCGGAGTGGGTCTTGGGGCATTTCCGACGACGGTTCTCCCCTTCGGTTCTCTTGTGGCCCGCCTCCTGAATGCCGGAACGTCTGCCGAAGTCATTATCCAGGCGCTTGAGGAAAAAGGGCTGGCTCGGCGACTGGCAGAACCAAACCTGATTGCGCTTTCCGGCGATACGGCAAGTTTCTTGGCTGGTGGCGAGTTTCCGTTTCCGGTCGGCCGCGACAACGACACGATCACGATCGAATTCAAGAAGTTCGGCGTTGGCCTTGGCTTCACACCAACGGTGTTGAGTAACGGTTTGATCAACTTGAAGGTCGAGCCGGAAGTCAGCGAGATCGATCCCAACAACACGCTGGTGGTCAACGATACGACCATTCCGGGCCTTGTCACCCGGCGGGCGAAGACAACTGTCGAGCTGCGCGATGGCCAGAGCTTTGCGATTGCAGGGCTGTTGCAGGCCAATCATTCAAAGGCAAGGCGTCAGCTCCCCTGGCTCGGGCAGGTCCCGGTAATCGGCTCGCTGTTCCGAAGCGCATCCTTTGAAAAACAGGAAACCGATCTGGTCATTATCGTGACGCCGCGGCTGGTCCAGCCTGCAGCACCCGGCGATCGGCTGGTGACGCCGTTCGACAAATCGGTCCCAGGAAACGATGTGGACTACTTCCTGAACGGCAAAGACGAGATTCCAACCTGGAAATCGCGGTTCCGCCGCTCCGGAAAGGTCAATCGGCGTGCGCCGTCCAGCGGTCATATGCTCGGCAGCTCGGGGCCGGCTTTCCCGAACGTATCCCTGGATAGGAGCAAATATACCGGCTCCATTCCGAAAGGCGATCCGCGCGACATTACCGGTTCGCTGCCGTCGGAGAAGAAGGCGAAGAAACCGAAGAAGTCGAAATCGAAGCGCGCCAAACCGGCTGCAGCAAAGACATCGAAGAAGAAGACGTCGGCCAAGAAAAAGTCTTCTGAGGAATCTGAGAGCAAAGGGCTGCTCGGCGGATTCTTCCGGAAGAAGGACGGCGTCTTTGGCGGCACATTCCGCAAGGCTGCGAATGTCGCCTCGGCTGGTCCCGGATCCAGGGCAAGCCTGTCGCTCGATCTGGAGGGGGGAGCATGACCACGCAATCGTTCCGCCCCGCGCCAGGCGTCGGGACAAAACTCATTGTGGCAACAGTGATCCTGACGAGCGTTGCGCTGACGTCATGCCGGGAGAACGACTATCTAGGTCGACGAGATACGATCTCTCTTGGCGCCGGAGATGCGGCCGCTTCCAATCGGGTGGTGCACATGAAGGATCCGTGGCCCCGATATGCCAAGAACAAGAATATCAACGTCGATGGCAAACGCATGTCGCTGGGTGTTGAACGCTATCAGAAGAATGAGAGTCTGGAGCCGGTCGGAACCGATACGACCGAACGTTTCAAGGATGAAGACGCACCGAAAGGGCCGCCACCCGAAGGCGGTCCGAAGTCGCCATAACAACTTGGCGGGCGCGCTTATCGAGGTTTGAAACTGATGTTTGGAAAATTCACCAAGGACGATGATGGTGCAGTGGCCATTCAATTGGTCACGGCAGACAAAGGCTTGGAAAATCGTTTGCGTGAGATCTTTACGCAGGACGAGCGCTTCGACTTTGAATCTGCGTTTGAGTCGGTTGGGGCATTGGAATCCCAAGGTCTCACCAGCCGTCACCCATCCTTGTTGCTGGTAGAGATCGATCAGGATCGCTCAGGTGAGTTTGAGGCCTTGGAGCGAGTGATCGAGAGTGCCGGCCCGGGACGTCCCATCATTGCCATTGTCGACGACTTCTCCGAATCGATCGTGCGCAAGCTGTTGCAGTTGCACGTGACAGACCTGATTTCAAAGAGTGGGTCGCAGGCAGACCTGTTCAAGGCGTGCGAGCGGGCTATCCGGCCGGAAGGACCCTCGACGCGTTTTGGCGGCGCCAAATGCTATGCCTTCATCTCGGCCGGAGGCGGTGCGGGAAACACATCGCTGGCAATCCAGAGCGCATTCGTCTCCGCGCGCAAGACGCATCAGTTTCAGTCGACCTGCATTATCGACATGGATTTTCAGGGCGGTGCCGTCACCGACTATCTGGATGTGACGCCTAATCTGCAACTCGACGAACTGGCCCCATCGCCCGATCGCCTGGACGTCCAGCTTCTGGAAGTCATGGTGTCCCGGCACGACAGTGGTTTGGCAATCCTGGCCGCTGACCATGCACTTCGGTCCTACGAGACCATCAGTACCGAACTGGTGACGCGTATGCTGGATATGGCCTCGGCAAAATTCGAGACCGTCGTCCTCGATATGCCGCGGGTCTGGTTGCCCTGGACAGAAAGCGTTCTTCGTGGCTCCGATCGCGTCTTCATTGTCACTGAAATGACCGTTCCGGGACTGCGACAGGCGAGGCGCCTGTCGAATGCCATCTTGCAGAGATGCGGTAATGAAATCGATGTATCCGTGATCGTGAACCGGTTTCGCAAGACAATGTTCGGCGGCGTGAATTCGGTCCGGCAGAAAGATGCCGAAGACGTTCTTGGCGGTCGCATTGCCGGTTTCGTCGCTCAGGACTATCCGCTGGTCCGGGAAGCGATCGACCGTGGTCTACCGCTCTACGAAGTCAAGAAAGGCAATCGTATCGATAAGGATCTGGAAACCATCCTGTTCGATACCAAGCCGGCGAATCTGCCGGTTCCGGTTAAGCGTATGATACCGCGGATAGAGCTCTCAGCCGCTAAAATTTGAACGGTCGAATTCGCCGAATATTGTTCTTTTTTCCGTATCCTCTTCATCAATTGGGTGTCGAGGTGCATGAATGCTAGGCCGTTTTTCTTCTCAGAGTGTCCCGCGTGAATTGGAAGCCGTTGCAAAGCTTCCCGTCCCTGCGCCCGTTCCGGAGGCAAAGGAAAAAGAAGCACCGAAACCGGCAGAGCCACCGGCTTCCTCGGAAGGACAGCTCACCAAACAGCGTTTTCTCGATGCCAAGGTCCGCCTGCATCGCCGATTGATCGATGAAATGAATCTGACGGCGCTGGACAAGGTCTCGCCCGAGGAGCTCAAGCAACAGGTCAGTGTGCTTGCATCGGAATATGTGATGTCGGAGCGCCTGCCTCTCAATACCGAGGAACTTCAGGAATTCTCGGACGAACTCTACGATGAGATGATGGGGCTTGGTCCGATCGAGCCGCTTCTCGATGACCCGACTGTCAGCGATATCCTCATCAACACGCATGAGCTGGTCTATGTGGAACGTTTCGGTCAGTTGGAACCGACCCCTGTCCGCTTCAAGGACGAACCGCATCTTCTGAGAATTCTCAACAAGATCGTTGCCAACGTCGGACGGCGTGTCGACGAGACGCAACCGATGGTCGATGCCCGTCTGGAAGACGGCTCGCGCGTCAATGCCGTCGTTCGTCCTCTTGCCGTCGATGGACCGCTGATCTCGATCCGCAAGTTCTCCAAGAAACCATTCAATATGGAGAAGCTGGTCGACATGGGCAGTATCAAGGCGCCCATAGCCGAAGTATTGGCGGCCGCTGTCCGCGGTCGAATGTCGACCATCGTCTCGGGTGGAACAGGTAGTGGCAAGACCACGATGCTGAACGCCCTCTCAAATCACATTTCCCACAAAGAGCGCTTGATAACGATTGAGGATGCCGCCGAACTGCAACTGCAGCAGCCGCATATCGGACGATTGGAAACACGTCCGCCAAATGTCGAGGGCAATCATGAAGTGCGCCAGCGCGAGTTGGTGAAGAACGCGCTGAGGATGCGTCCCGACCGCATAATCCTCGGCGAGGTGCGTGGCGAGGAGGCCTTCGACATGCTTCAGGCCATGAACACCGGTCACGAAGGCTCAATGGCAACCATTCACGCCAATAACCCTCGCGACGCTCTTGCGCGTCTTGAGAATATGGTTGGCATGGCCGGTTTCAATATGAGCGAAGAGAGCGTTCGCTCCCAGATGGTCGCGGCGATCACGCTTATCGTGCAGTTGTCGCGCCTCAGTGACGGTACGCGGCGTGTCACAAGCGTGAGCGAGATAACCGGCATCGAAGGCGCGGTCATTCAGATGCAGGAGATCTTCAAGTTCGTACGGGTCGATACCGACGCGGAAGGGAAGATCACCGGAGAATTCAGAGCAACGGGCGTCCGACCGAAATTTCTGGAAGAACTAAAGGCCCATGGCGTCCAGCTTCCGTCGGAATATTTCGATCCAAGCACGGTTCTGTGAGGCCGGCCATGGATCCCGAACTCGTACAATATGGCCTGATCTTCTCCATCGGTGCAGCCGTGTTTCTCACTATGGAGGCGGTCTATCTTTCGATATCGCGTCGCCGATCGTATACGCGGCAGGTCAATGATCGCCTGAAGACGTTGGATGAGGCGGAGAACCAGGCCGATGTCCTCGTGCTTCTCCGGCGTGCGCGCGGCCTGTCTGCTGACGGTCGCTTCATTCTGCCGATAATCTGGTTCAACCGTCTTGCCGTACAATCAGGCGTAGCATCGGGCAAACTCAAATTTGGAATGGGCGTTGCAGTCTGCGTCGCGGTCTTCGTTGCCTTCCTCGGGTATCTGCGTTTTGGGCCGTTGGCAGGATTTGGCGCGTTTGTCGGGACTGCCGGTATCTTGCCGTTGATCGTCCTGATGATATCCCGGCGAAAACGACTGCGGGCCTTCGAAGCGCAATTACCCGATGCGATTGACATCATGGTGCGGGGATTGCGCGCCGGTCATCCCTTGCCCGTATCGATTGCGATGGTCGGCCGTGAAATGCCGGATCCCATCGGCAGCGAGTTCGGCATGACTGCCGATGAGTTGACATATGGTCTCGATCTCGAAGCCTCCATGTCGAACCTGAGTGCGCGTGTGGGCTTGGAGGATCTGGTTCTACTCGTTCTCGCAATCACGATCCAATCGCAGACAGGCGGCAATCTCAGCGAAATTTTGAGCAATCTGGTCAAGGTGCTGAGAGGACGCTCAAAGATGCGCCGAAAGATCAAGAGCGTAACGGCGGAGGGGCGTGCGAGTGCAATGATTCTGAGCGCATTGCCTTTCCTTGTCTTTGGCGCAATCTTTCTTGTCTCACCGGATTTCTACGGCAAGGTCTGGCATGAACCGGCCGTACCGAAGGTCCTGGGCATGGCGGTGGCATGGATGTTCCTTGGGAACTTCATCATGTTTCGCATGGTGAACTTCAGGATCTGACATGACCGACATTCTCGACCATCTCCTTCAAGTCCTCGAACTCGACATTACCGATCTCGTCATGGCGTTTTCGGCTGCAACCTTCGTGTTCGTTACTCTCGTCACACTGAGCGTGGCACGAACGGTGAGCCGGCGAGGTGAAATTCGCGAACGCGCCCTGCATGTCGATGCGTCGGAAAAACAGGATGTCCTCAACGACCGGCGTTCGTTGGGGCACAAGAAGGCTTCGGGCTCCCGGCGGCTGCTGTCGTCAGTGGCCTCGACTTTTGTTCCCGGGGATGAACAGTCCGTGTCTGCTGTTCGTTCCAATCTTATGAATGCCGGTTTCTTCCAGCCAACAGCTGTCGCCTGGTATTATCTTATCCGCGTGGTTCTGGCATTGGGTCTGCCAAGCATTGCATATGCGGCTATCTGGTTTGGCGAGTACGATGTTGCGACGACGACGCTCGGGATGATCCTGGTCGGCTCTGGTGCATTGGGCCTGCTGTTTCCAAGTATATTTCTATCCCGTATCACGCAACGTCTTCAGCGTCAGTCGCGGGAAGGATTTCCGGATTTCATGGATCTCCTTGTGGTTTGCACGGAGTCCGGGATTAGCCTGGAAGCGGCAATCTCGCGCGTGAGTGGTGAGCTGGCACAGAACTACCCCTTTTTTGGCGTTTGCCTCCATATGGCAAGTTTGGAGTTGCGGGCAGGGCGTCCGCTGATCGAAACCTTTCACAACCTGGCCGAACGGCTTGGAATCGAAGAAGCCAAGAACCTCGGATCGCTGCTGCAGCAATCGAAGGAACTCGGCACCAGTTTGGCACATGCACTGCGTGTCTATAGCGACGAGATGCGTGACAAGCGCATGTCGGCGGCGGAGGAGAGGGCGCATGCCTTGCCGGCCAAAATGACGGTGCCGCTCACCGTGTTCGTCTTTCCGGTGATCTTGATTGTCATCATGCTTCCCGTGTTCATGAGCTTCTCGCTCTCCATGTGACCGTGAGCCATCAGATGCCGTCACTGCGGCAATGAAACCGGCAAACCTGCACTGCAATTCTCCCGGTGCAATCGGTTTGTTTTTGCAACCGTTAATACTCTGTTTAGGCTAAATACAACCCCTCCGTGTCATTGGGGCGTTTATGGTTAATACTGGCTGTGTTGAGGGGTAGACCGTTTGGGGCTGATAGTGTGAACCGCGTGTGGCCATTGGCTGTCTTGGCTGTGTTCCTGGGGGGATGCGTTGGCGATCGCCAGAAAGATGCGCTCGCGGAAAAGCCACGCCATGTACGCAAGGCATCGCTGTTCGCAGACATGTCGGCAGCACCTCTAAAGACGGCTGAATTGCACTTTCGGAATGAAGATTACGGTCTGGCGGAGCAGCATTACCGCCGTGCCGTTGAAGCCAATCCTGCCAACAAGCAGGCCTGGATCGGCCTTGCGGCTTGCTATGATCGGTTGCGCCGCTTCGATCTGGCTGAGCGGGCTTACGGTGTGATCATCAAGCAATTCGGTTATTCGGTTCGAGTCCACAACAACTACGGCTACCACTACTATCTGCGAGGGAATTGGAAGAAGGCCCGCAAGCATTTCGAAGCCGCCTATGATCTCGATCCCGACAATCCGCATATCCTGAACAATCTGAAACTCATCAATAGACCGAGACCGAAATGATCGACGTCTTGACGCATGGGAACGGCGCTCTTACATAGTTTCATATCGAATGATATGGAAATGATCGATGGCCCGCCCGAAAGAGTTTGACCCGACCGATGCGCTGGACAAAGCGATGGCTGTGTTTTGGGCCAAGGGTTATCACGACACCTCGATCCGTGACCTCGTCGAAGCGACCGGGGTCAACTATTACGGCCTTTACAGTACGTTCGAAGATAAGCATGGGCTGTTCCTGGCTGCTCTCGATCGCTATCGCGATACCGTAACGCGGCAAATTCTGGCTGTCCTCGATCAGCCGGATCAGCCGATGTCTGCGATCAGTCAGGCTCTTGATGGTTTTGTTTTGACAACCAGGTTGACTGACGGCCACCGCGGCTGCCTGATGTGCAACACGGCCGTTGAGCTGACGCCTTTCGATAAGGCCGCTGCCAGAAGGGTCCGCAAGAACATGTCTGTCTTGCGGGATGCATTTCGAGGTGCGGTTGTCCGGGCGCAAGAGGTTGGCGAGGTCGCGAACGACAAGGACGAAGATGCGTTGGCAGAGTTCCTTGCGATGACGGTTTACAGCATTAGCGTCCTGGCCAGAACAGGGGCTTCTGAGGATCAAATTCGCCGATATGTTCAAACGGCGCTTGGGACGCTGAATTAGTTTTTTTGCTTATTTCATATCAATCGATATGAAAAAATGGAAAGGAAGAAAGATGGCGTATCTCGGTCATGCAAAGACATACAAAGGGGTTGCCGACGTCTTCTTGCGAGATCCGGATCGCTATGGCCCCTTGCTACTGTTCATTGACGCGGTGATGACGGGCAAATCCGAGTTGAGCAAGGCCGAGCGCGAGATGATTGCGTCTCACGTCTCCAAACTCAATGGATGTAGATTCTGCCTCGGAGCCCATAAGTGGACGCTTGCCGCAATGGATATCGATCCAAACCTGATCGCGGCGGCCGAAGCCGGTGTCGATTCCAATCATCTCGATGAGAGAATGCAGTCGGTCCTGCGTTTCGCTGCAAAACTGACGCGAAAACCAAAGGATATCGACCAGTCCGACATTGATGCGCTCCTAAACGCAGGGTGGTCGGACCAGGCTGTCGAAGATGCGATCAACGTCATTTCGATCTTCAATTACGTTAATCGCCTGTTCGACGCTTTCGGAATCGAAGGAAGCGAATCCTACTTCAAGCAAGTCGGCAAGGTGCTGGCGACCGAAGGCTACGCACCACTGATCGAACGAACATCGCGGAAACCGCGCCGACCATTTCTCCCCTACATCTGAGACGGAAAGGACAATCGCAATGACGAATACCCTGCAGTGGACGATCGCTGACGAGCAGTTCGAGGACGGGAGCTTGCTCAAGGATTGGATAAGAATCGAAGAGAGTGGAGTCTGGCACTGGCAGTACGATACCCACGAACTCTCTTTCGACATCTATGAACATGATGCCCAGTTCTGGAAGCTCTATCGCATCCGGTACGTGCCCGAGGGCGAGAGCGAGTATGCGCATAGCTTTGGCGGACAGGCGTGCCGTGTGGTGCTTGTCTCATACAAGTCGCGTGCCCGTTCTCCTCATTCGCGACGCCTTATGTCTGTTGGCGACCGCGAGTGGGTGCGGACATATGAAGTCGATGAGACCATCCACACTGTTTTGAAATCCGGAGAGACGGCTCCCAAATACGGCGCGCCGTTCACGCCAAAGCGGGAGGCCGCCTGAGATGAGCGCTTCTTCCTTGGATCCAAGAATTCTGTCGCAGCCCGTCTGCCTGATCACAGGCGTTGGCGATTCAACAGGTGCGTCGCTGGCGCGCCGGTTTGCGCAAGGCGGCTATCGGGTCGCCATGATTGCGCGCAATCGCGAGCGACTTTCGGCTCTTGAAAACGAAATCGAAGGTGCCAAAGCCTTTGTCTGCGATGTCGGCGATTTGAATGCGCTGGAGGCGACGATCGCAGAAGTGCGGGCGTCATTGGGTAAGCCGGAGATCCTGGTTCACAATGCCGTTGCGCATACCTTCGCATCGTTTCTGGATGCAGATCCGGCAAATCTCGAACGGAATTTCCGGATCAACACGACGTCTCTGTTGTATCTCGCGCGAAACTTGGCGCCCGATATGATCGATGCCGGCCAAGGCGCCATTATGGTCACCGGGAACACGGCCTCGCATCGTGGTGTGCCGAACTATGCCCTGTTCGCGCCGACAAAATCGGCGCAGCGCATTCTCGCTCAATCGCTCGCTCGCGATCTTGGTCCCAAAGGCGTGCATGTCGGCTACATCACGATCGATGCCGCGATTGACGTGACGTGGCTCGGAGAAGACAAAGACAGCGCGACTTGGCTTGAACCGCCAGCAGACTGGCCTTGGCCGCGAGACGACTATTTCGCAAAGCCGGAAGCGATCGCGGAAGAGATCTTCCATCTCGCCCATCAGGATCGCTCGACATGGACATTCGATCTGACGATCCGCCCATTTGCCGAACAGTGGTAGCCATTGCTTTTCGTTGCACAATTGTCACATGGCAATTGCAACCAGCTCGCTCTCTACAGTTTCATGTTGCGCGCGCAGCACCTGTGCCTACGATTCAATTAGTGATTCGTTAAGACACTTTGCTGCAGGCCGACGACAATCGCGGTAGTTAGAGTGTCTTCAGCCGGTCGGCACATGAATAATGGTCCGGCGCCGAATGTCGCGTACCCCATAATTTGAAGAACTTTCCGAACGTTCACGACGGGAACGCGAGCCATGATTCATGCTCTCTTGAAGCGATGCATTGCTGCCTCGGCCATTCTGTTTCTCACGTGCATGCCGATCGCTCAGGCACAAGACATAAACTCTGAGTGGGAAGGACTCTACGCAGGCGGGATTATCGGAATTGCATGGTCGAGTTTCGATATCACGGCCGGCAATCAGACCATGACGCACAATGCGACATCTGTGACCGGTGGTGGTTTCATGGGTTTCAATACTCTGCTGACCGAGAACATCCTTGCAGGCATCGAGAGCGATATCGTCTTTTCCGATCTCAGCGGCAATTTCTCATTCGCAAGCCATCGTGCATCCTGGGTTGGCCGCCTTGGCTTATTGGTGAGCCCGAATGCGCTCCTCTATGGGTTGGCTGGCGTCACCAGTGGCAATTTCACTACGGAAGTCACAACGCAAGGGACAGTGGCTTCGATGACGACCTTTATCGAGATCGACGATGAGGGAGTCATACCAATCGTAACAACAATCACGACACCTGGCCTCCGGGTCGAGGAATCCAAGCGCCTTTGGGGCTTTACCGTTGGCGGCGGTATCGAAAAGGATGTGAATTTGTTCGCACAACCGATCCGTCTTGGCCTCGAATACCGCTATTCGAACTTCAACGAATGGGATTTGGTCGTCGCCGGTCAGCTCTTCGAAATCGATCCTGAAATCCATGAAATGAGATTCCGAGCCGTCTTCCCGTTGAACTAACAAGCGCAGCGGTCGTTGTTGACCGCCTCAGCTATCAGCGCAAAGAAGACCAACACCAATTCAACGGGTTTCAATTCAGCCATGCTTCTGGTGTGCTGGATTGGCTTTGTGTTGCCAGATCAATCCTATGGTAGGCTGTTCAGGGTACAGAGTGTCTCCGGCAACTCGCTAAACATTTGTCGGTGCAGCACAATTGATAGACCCTGGTAATCCGAAACGCCCTCTGGCGCGTATTGATCTCGAAACCAGAGGGCAGACGATGCGCGTGGCACTGCTGATGACGGAAAGTGATGATGGCGTAGTGCCGGAAGACCCGCGGGACTGGCATCGCGCCCTCATGAAAAAGGTTGCTGAACGGCAGGACCGCGACGCGTTCGAGTCGCTGTTTGCGTTCTTTGCGCCACGGATCAAAGGGTTGATGGTGAAGAGTGGGGCTGCCGCTGACGTGGCAGAGGAACTGGCCCAAGAGGCCATGCTGACGGTGTGGCGGAAGGCCGCCTTTTATACGCCCGATAAGGGTCCGGTTGGCACGTGGATCTACACCATTGCACGTAACCTGCGGATCGACAGGCTGCGACGGCAGTCGTCGCGACCCTATGACGATATCGCGGAACTCGAAATACCGAGCGACGAGGCTGACGGAGAGGCTGAAACAAGCCGCAAACAGCGAGCCGCGCTTGTTGCAGAAGCCCTTGAAGATCTGCCCCCGGAACAGCGTCAGGTCATCGAAATGTCTTTTGTAAAAGATATGGCCCAGACGGAGATCGCTGAAGAATTATCGTTGGCATTGGGAACTGTGAAGTCCCGCATGCGACTGGCGTACAGAAAACTGCGAGGCAGTTTGGAGAGTTTGCAATGAAGATCAATCATCATATCGATGATGCAACCGCCCTGCGCTATGCAAGCGGCGATTTGGACGAGGCTTTCGCCGTCGTCGTCGCCTCCCATCTCGCCAGTTGCGCGGTGTGCCGTGAGGCGGTCCGTGCATCTGAGCAGATTGGCGGTGAGCTCTTGGAGGATGTTGGTGAGGTTCCGCTCAACAACGGTGCTCTGGCAGCGGTCATGGGCCGCATCGAGGCGGGGTGCAAAGTAGATCCGCTGATTGAGAGTAACATCGATAGGGGCCCGAATGGTTCCGCAGATTTGCCGGCCCCACTACAGCGTTACTTAGAAAATGGTCTCGATGGTGTTCGATGGAAGGCGATTGGACCGGGCGTATGGCGCCATCGCCTTGATCTGATCTCGGAAGATGGCGGTTCACTGTTCTTGCTGAAGATTGCACCGGGTAAGAAAGTTCCCGAACACGGTCATGGCGGGAGCGAAATGACGCTGATTCTGAGCGGGTCTTACTGTGATGAATTTGGTCGTTTTGCAGCGGGCGATATTGCCGACCTCGACGAGCATGTGGAGCATCAACCCCATGTCGATTCGGCGGAGCCTTGCATCTGTCTTGTCGCTACTGAAGCGCCCACGCGATTCAAAGGCCCGTTCAGCCGCCTGATGCAGCCTCTCGTCGGTATCTAGGCATGGCGTCTCGTCCCTCCAAATGGGGCACCGTCTGGATTACCGGCGCAAGCAGCGGTATCGGCGCATCACTGGCAACGCTGATTGCTGAGCGATCTCTTGCGGAATCCGTCGCGGCATCGGCGCGGTCGACAGACAAGCTTGAGGCTCTTTCCAAAGCCAATCCCACGATCAAATCCTACCCGGTCGATGTGACGGATGCAGTCGCTGTTGCTGAATGCGTTTCCGGCATCGAGGAGGAGAGCGGGCCGATCGCATTGGCCGTTCTATGCGCTGGAACATGGAAGCTAACGGACATCGAAGGTTTTGACATTGCTTCGGCACGTGCCGGCATCGAGGTCAATTACATGGGCGTAATTCATGCGCTCGCGGCAATTGTTCCGGGAATGATGAAACGGCGCTCAGGGCATATAGCAATCGTTGCGTCCGTGGCCGGATATCGCGGCCTGCCGCTTTCGGCAGCCTATGGGCCGACAAAGGCGGCCTTGATCAATCTGGCGGAGACGTTGCGAGCGGAACTGCGCCCTTACGGGATTACAGTCTCGATCGTCAATCCAGGATTTGTCGATACGCCGATGACGTCGGACAATCCGTTTCCCATGCCGGGAATTATTTCGGCCGAAAGTGCGGCACAGAGTCTGTTGGCCGGACTGGAAGCCAAAAAATACGAAATCATATTTCCGAGGGGCTTCGGCTATTCCGTCAAGGCCCTGCGCTACCTGCCCAACGCGGTTTTCTTTTGGGTCGTCAGAACGTTCATCATGAAGAAGGCGTCCTGACAACCAGTGGCATTAGAGCGAGCGTGAGTGCTTCGCCTGACTCTTGGCCAGATAGGTGTCGAACACCGCGGCAACGATGCGGGCCAGAGGGGCTCCTGTCTCTGTCAAAGCCAGATAGTCATTGTCTTGCACGATAATGTCGTCCTGCTGTAGCTCGCGAAGCGACGGAATTTCTGCTGCATACCAATCATGAGGACGATCATGCCGGTTGCCTGCATCGCGCAAGTCGATTTCGCCGTCGCACATGATCCGTTCAATGACGTGCGCGCGGAGGGCATCGTCGGTGCTGGTTTCATGTCCGCGCGCCACGGGTAACCTGCCAGACCGAACGGCGCGCGCCCAGGCCCCTGTCTCGGCAATGTTTTGGATATAGCCGCTTGGCGTTCTTCCGATCGATGTTGCCCCAAGCCCCAAAAGTGTTTGGGCCGTGTCGCTGGTGTAGCCCTGAAAGTTGCGGCGCAACCGTCCCGACTTGGCTGCAACGGCGAGGTCGTCCTCGGGCAGGGCAAAATGGTCGATGCCGATCGCCTTATAACCATGTTGCTTGAGAGCCTGTGCCGCCGTCGACGCCTGCCGGGTCCGCTCGTCGTTTCCCGGCAAGGCATCCGTATCGATCATCCGCTGGTTCTTGGCCATCCAGGGAACATGCGCGTAACCAAAGAGCGCAATGCGGTTCGGCCGTAGTTCGGCACAGACATCGACTGTTCGTGCGAGCGAATCGCTTGTCTGGTTGGGCAGACCGTAGATGAGATCGAAATTGATATTGGTGACACCGGCGCTTCTGAGTCGATCGGTTGCGTTCGCCACCATTTCAGGTGGTTGAATGCGATTGATCGCTTGTTGAACGTCCGGGTCGAACTCCTGCACGCCAAAGCTTGCGCGCGAATAGCCAAGAGCACCGATGCGTTCGACCATCGTGTCGGACAGAGTGCGCGGATCGGATTCGATAGCCAGTTCTGCATCTGGGATGAAGGAGAAGCGTGCCTGCAGGTGTTCAGTGAGCGCTTCAAGATCGTCCGGTTCAAGAACCGTTGGTGTGCCACCGCCCCAATGCAGATGTGCAACCGGCATCGAGGTGGGGAGGGCATCAGCCAGATTGTCGATTTCTCGATGCAGATCGGCGACATACTCGGCCACAGGCTCGCGGCGGGAAGCAAGCTTCATATTGCAACCGCAATACCAGCACATTTTTCGGCAGAACGGCACGTGAAGGTACAGGGATATCGGATCGGCAGTATCGAGTTGGCTCAACCAGAGGCGGTAGGTCTCTTCTGGAAAGTCCTGCCGAAAATGAGGAGCCGTCGGATAGCTCGTATAGCGCGGCGTCGGCCGCCCGGCATACTTGTCTACAATCTGCTGCATCGAGGATCCTCCGCAATGCTCCGACGTTGGACCGGACATTCGCCCGCTGCCTTGACTAGGATCAATGCGGCATCAACCTGTTTTTGGCCGGAATTCCTTGCAGCCAGAAGCGCAGATGAACCAAATATCGCAAAGAATGCCGGATCGCGGTGCGTTTGTAAGCCTTAGGACTAAGCTCGGCGACGGCGGCAACGTGCCCCGAATTCCGTTGATAGCGAAGGCCGCTCTAACTCGGCTTCGTCAGTCGAAACAGGCCGACATCAATGATTCCGTCGAGGAACCCAGCTTCGCAATAAGCCAGATAATACTGCCACTTGCGACGGAATCGTTCATCGAAGCCCATCTCGGCAATGCGCGGCCAACTTGCCTCGAAGCGGTTGCCCCATTCTTGCAGTGTTCGTGCATAACAGTTGCCGAAACTGCGAATATTCTCACAAGCAAGACCGGCACCGGCGGCCTGATGGTGCATGATTTCTGGGGTGGGGAGCATGCCACCGGGGAAGATGTAGCGCTGAATGAAATCGGACTTTCGTCGATAACGCTCAAAGGCCGTCTCTTTCATTGTGATGGCCTGTATGATGGCCGTTCCGCCGGGGTTCAGTCGATCATGAATGCTCTGGAAGAATGTCGGCCAATTCTCCTCCCCAACCGCTTCAATCATCTCAATGGAAACGATGTGATCGAAGTTGCCGGTCACATCTCGATAATCCTGGAAGCGAAATCTGCAAACATCGCTCAGGTCCTCGCGCCTTGCCAGGCCGCGCGCAAACGCCAGTTGCTCTCGCGACAATGTGATCCCTGTCACGGCCGCACCGGTGCGCTTTGCCGTCGCACGCGCGAAGGCACCCCAACCACATCCAATCTCCAGGATCTCCTCGCCAGGCATTGTCTCGAGTAGGTCGTGGATCAGGTCGAATTTAGCGGCTTGCGCGTCCTCGAGAGAAACAGCGCCGGAGCCGTAATAGCCGCTTGAGTAGACAAGCGCTTCATCAAGCCATAACCGGTAGAAATCGTTTCCGAGATCGTAGTGATCCGAGATGTTGCGCTGACTGCCTTGCCGTGTATTCCGCCGGGCCCAATGTGCCAGCCTGTCGCCGATACGGACTTTGAACAGCCCGCGGCTGGATGCTTCCAGCGACTGACGATTGCGCAGGAAGAATGCAAACAATGCCTGGAGGTCGGAACACTCGATATGCCCGTCGAGATAGGCGTCCGCAAACCCAAGCGATCCCCGGCGAATGGATTGTGTAATCGGACGATAGTTCTTGAGCCTCAGCACGGGCTCCCTATGGGTGCCTGCGCGGCCGAATCGCAGACGACTCCCTGTCGGCATTTCAATCAGAACGGAGCCCTGCGGCTCCCAGGCGAGCAGACGTTTGCCGCCTGTTCTCACGACCGGTGTCAACAGGCTGGTCAAGACGCTGAGGCCGCTCATCCGGCCAGCCGTCAATTCTTCAAGCATTTGCTCAGAAACTCTCGTTTGGGCGATCGACAAAGGTGATGGGATCTTTGGGAGGAGGAGGGCGGCGCACAAGACGTACGCCCTTTAGCCAGAGTTTGGCAGCTTCGAGATGGATTCCAGCAATGACTTTGACAGTCATCCAGCCCGTGCGCCCGAGGCTCCGAAGCAACGCGCGATCGCTGAATGGGGCCTGCGTTCCTCGGAAATAGGCTTTGAGGAGGGGGCCGTCGCCGTCATCGAGCGCGACACCGACGGTCAGAGCATCACGCGGTGCGGTCACGTGAAATCGATATCGTCCCTCGCTGGTGTTGAATGGCGAAACATAGAACCGCTTCCGGCAACTCTGTGCGATTATTTCCCGATCTGCATCCATGGCTGCCGGGAGAACATAGGTTTTGCGCTCGCCGAACGTGTTGCTAACTTCGTAAATCAACAGTCGGGTTCGGTCTTCCCGATCAAGACCGAAATAGACAGTGAGTGGATTGAAAGCATAACCAAGGATGCGGGGATAGCAGAGCATTCGGAAGCGTGCGATCTCATCCCCGTAACCGCTCTGTTCGGCGATTCCTCTCAAATAGTCTGGAAGCGGCGATCCATCGCCATAGTCGCCATCATGGATACTGACCAGGTTCAAACTGTTGTGCGAGAAGAGTTTTAGTCTCTTGGCCGCTTCATCGAGATCAGAGACATCCAGTAGCAGCGAAAACACTTTGTAGCGCAAGGCATGCAGGCGAGGCCGCAGACGTTTGTGTACCACCAGGCCGTCGTATACGGCATGTTGTTCGAGGCTCATTCCGCTGCCTCTACAGGCCGCCGCTGTTCTTTGGGTTCAGTGACAAAAATCCGTCCCGATTCGTTTTCGACCCGCCAGGGACGCTTCATTCCACCCAGTTGCTCAGCAACGGCGAGTCCGCTTTGCAGGCCGTCTTCATGGAAGCCGGCGCCAAAGTAGGCCCCGCAAAACCATGTGCGCTTGCGTCCCTGCAATTCCCAGAGATTTTGTTGAGCCTGCATGGCATCAGCCGAGTAGATCGGGTGTTCGTAGGCAAATTCGGCATCGACAGCCTTTGGATGGAGTGGCTCGGGCGGATTCAACGACACAAAAACGTTGGTGTCATCGTCGAGGTTCTGCAGCCGGTTCATCCAATAGGTCAGTGAGAGTTCGCTTTCGGTCCCGCGTGTTCGCTTCAGGTAATTCCAGCTCGACCAAAGGCGTTGGCGTCGTGGCATCAGACGTCTGTCCCGATGCAGCACGGCTCGGTTCTGCCGATAGTGAAATGCGCCAAGCCGCGCATGTTCCAACTCGTCCGCATCGCTCAGCACCGACAGTGCCTGGTCGGCATGCGTAGCAAGAACGACATGGTCGAATGGTCGAATGACGCCGCGCTCATCTTCGATCTGCACGAATTTCTCGTGGCGTGAGATCCGCCTTACAGAGCAGGATCGCGCAACTGCGAAATCACCGTCCTCGACCAGGCTGTCGACATAGGAGCGGCTGCCCTGTGTGACGGTTCGCCAGTGTGGACGCCCCTTGAATTGCAACATGCCGTGGTTTGCGTAGAAGCGGATAAAGGCGGTCGCCGGGAAGTCGAGCATGTCTTCCATAACCGTCGACCAGATTGCGGCGCCCATCGGGACGATATGGTCATCGATGAAGGCTTGCGAATAGCCTTCACGGGTCAAAAAAGTCCCCAGCGCGGTGTTAGCGGGGTAGTTGGTCGCGCGGGCTTCGGCAGTGCGGAAAAATCGAGAGATATCAGACAGCAACTGCCAGTGACGCGGCCGAAGTAAGTTCCTCGTCTGGCCGAAAAAACCACCAAAACCCGATCCGGCATATTCATATCGGCCGTTGTTCAACGACAAGGCAAACGACATTTCCGTCGGTTCGGTTGCCACATTCAGGTGGTCGAACAGCGCGGTCAAATTGGGATAGGTTTGCGCATTATAGACGATGAAGCCTGTGTCGACGGCGAGTGCCCCGTTGGCTGTCTCAATATCGACCGTGTTTGCATGACCTCCAAGCCGCGCATCCTGCTCGTACAACGTTACTTTGTGGCACTTGGAAAGCAGCCAGGCGGCCGACAGTCCCGAAACGCCTGATCCGATAACCGCGATGCTTGAGGATTTCATAGCGAAGTGCCCGTTGAACATTGACCTTTTTACGCGATGAGCGGTCGGCCGGATCACATGGATCCTATGCGTTGAAATGGGGGAGTGACCACGATTAGTTGTGTGATCCGAGGGAAGTAAGCTCACGTATCCGCAAGGCATTTCTGCAGGATACGAATATGATGCTCCAATATTTGACGGCCTATTTCATCACAGCTTTGGTCTTCCTGGCCATCGATTTCGTGTGGCTGTCACGCGTTGCAAAGCGGTTTTATCGCGATCGCCTGGGTGATTTGCTGCGCGAGAAGCCACGCATGGGGGCGGCGGTCGCATTCTATGCCGCTTATGTGATCGGAATTGTGATCTTTGCCGTCGCGCCAGGCTTACGAGATGAGTCGATGGCTACCGCCGGTTTCTACGGTGCGCTTTTCGGGTTTTTTGCGTATGCGACCTACGACATGACCAATTACGCGACGCTCCGCAACTGGCCATTGAGCGTTGCGCTGGTCGATACGGCCTGGGGCACTGTGCTCACCGGTTTTTCTGCAGCAATGGGATATCAGGGCGTCAGGCTATTGGCTGGGTCGTAATCTCCGCTTCGCCAGTTTCATTCTGCGTGCCAGCTTCTGGCGGCGCGTGTCGGATCATGCGTGCGATCCACTGCTTCGAGAGCTTCTCCTGAACAGAGTTCTGAATCAGGCGCTGGTGCAGCATCGGGAAAACGACATGATCCAGCGGCTGATCCTGATTGAAACAGGAAAAGACGACGGATCGCTCGCCGGTTCTCGGATCTTCATGCGGCTGCAGGCATTGAGCGCAGATTTCTTTCATCATGCACTGCATGGGTGAGTTGATCGAACCGATGGCCTGGTGTTCGGGCTTCAGATAGGGCTTTAGCACATCGTGCCGAGACTGCCGGACGGCATCCATCATCCGATCGGAGCCGATGGCAATGATGCGGTCGACATCCTGCATCGGAATCGGTGTCTCACCGAGGTCGCCCTTGGCATAGGTCGCCATCGCCTGAACGATGTTGCCATGGAAACTCAGATCCGTGTCGCGGCCGGGCGCGAAACCAGGACCCTCATCGCAGCACCATACGATCGTATCGGCCGCCGCTTCGATCAGGTCGATATGGTAGCGATCCTGTAGCTTCTTGTAGCCTGCAAAATAGAGGACTTTTGAGCCGGCGGCGCGGAAAGCGCGGCCAATCGAAAGCAGGACAGCATTGCCAAGGCCGCCGCCGACAAGCATGACCGTTTCGCCTGACGGTGTTTCTGTCGGCATGCCAGTTGGACCCATCATGATGACGGGTTCACCGGGTTTCAGATACTGACAGAAGTCTGACGAGCCACCCATCTCCAGGACAATGAGCGAAATAAGATCACGCTCCGTATCAACCCACGCGCCCGTGAGAGCCAGTCCCTCCATGGCGATCGTCGTGTCGTCGATCCGTGGCCCGCCGGTTTCGTAGTTTTGAAGACGGAAGAACTGTCCCGGCTCGAAGGCCTGGACTGCCATCGGCGCGCGGATGATGACTTCCACAATTCCGGGGGTCAGCCGTATCACCTCGTGAACTACGGCTCGCAGGCCGTCATTGAGATATGCCGCCAAATCCTTCGCATTCGTCTCCGTCGCCGCATGGCCACGAAGGACTCTGTCGACAGACGGATAGCCCTGTTTGGCGCTCGCCATGGCCTTGACGACATTGCCGGCATAAGAGGGATGCAGGTCGCCGAAGAAACTGATGCATCGCCCGTCCGCCTCTCTGTGGGCAATGACCTGCACATCCTGCGGTTTCGCTGACGCCGGCAGTGTGATTGTTTCGCCCTCATCGTTCAGGGCTTCGAAGTATTTTCCGGAAACGGATGCATATCCCGGCTGCTCACGCGCCAGGACCGTATTCGGTTGCGTGCCTGCCGCCACCAGGATCGTTCGAGCCGGAAGACAGACTTCCTCGCCGGTTCCTTCAAGCCGTCCATCCTCGCCAAGTTTCTGACGCTCAAGATGTATCGCTTCCGCTTGACCATTATCGTCGACATCGATGGATGTCGGTGAAACAAGTTCTGCAACCCGAATGCCCTGCTCGAATGCCTTGGCAACTTCCTCGTGGTTCAACTGATAACTCGGCGCATCTGCCAGACGTCGTCGATAGGCAAGGGTCACACCGCCCCAACTCTCGAGGAGAGGCAGGAATTTCGGTGATCGACCTTCGGCTTTCGCCGCTTCCCGCTCGGCGATAATGGCTTTTCCGTGCGCCAGGAAATCATCGGCGACTTCAAGCTCTTCCGCGTTCATTGTCTCGCGGACCGCGTCAGCGCCAATGTCATCGGCGAGCGTCCCGTAGCGTGTCGCGAACTTCTCGACCTGACGAACATAATAGGCCAGGGCTTCGGTGGCCGTGTCGATGGCCGTCAAACCGCCACCGATAACCACGGCGGGGAGTCTGATCTGCAGGTTGGCGAGTGAATCTTCTTTGGCAGCTCCCGTCAGTTGCAGCGCCATCAGAAAGTCCGATGCGGCTCTGACGCCGCGCGCGAGACCATTCGGAATGGAGAGGAAGGTCGGCCGTCCTGCGCCCATGCAAAGCGCGATATGGTCGAAGCCCATTGCGAAAGCCTGTTCTGCCGTGATCGCGCCGCCAAAGCGCACACCACCGAACATCGAAAAGGTCTTGCGCCGCTCTAGAAGCAGCCGCAGCAGTTTCAGGTAGTTCTTGTCCCAGCGGACGGTAATGCCGTACTCGGCAACGCCGCCAAATCCGGCCAGAACGCGGGAGTCGAGCGACTCTCTCAGTTCCGACACATCGTGGATCGGACGGAAGTCATGTCGTTCGCCTTTGGCGTCAACGCCGCTGATATCGCTTGCCAGGGGCTCGATCTTGAGCCCTTCGAGGGCAAACACGTCATGGCCTTCGTTCTGTAGGTAATGGGAGAGGGTGTATCCGGCTGGACCGAGGCCGACGACGAGGACTTTGTAACCCGATGCCGGCTTCGGCAGCGGGCGCGCGAAGTTCATCGGGTTCCAGCGCGTCAACAGCGAGTAGACCTCGAAACCCCAAGGAAGGTCGAGAACGTCCTTGAGCACGCGAGTCTCGACCTGCGGAATATCGACGGGTTCCTGCTTCTGATAGATGCAGGCCTTCATGCAATCATTGCAGATCCGGTGACCGGTTCCGGCGCACATGGGATTGTCGACGACGATAATGGAAAGGGCAGCAAGGGCATGGCCGGTGCGGAAGGCCTTATGCATCTCTGAGATGCGCTCTTCCAATGGGCAGCCTTCCAGTGTGATGCCGAGGGGATTCTTCGTGAAATCCTTGGTCTTGCGATCGAGATTGCCACGGGAGCAGTAATCGCGGCCCTGTTCGTGACAAATGATGCAATAGTGGGCCTGGTCGAGCGCGCCGATATCGTCGCAGCCATGATCGGTCAGGTGAAATGCGTCACGGTCGTAAAGCGGTTTGTCCGCCGGCTGGCGCAGCATCTCGACGCCGTGAACCTCTATTTTCTCAAGCGGTACAAGATCCGTATGGTCGACCTTTTCGGGCTTGCGGAAGACAACATCGCTCGCGTGATGCCGACGGCCTTCCTCCGTATGCAGAGCCCAGGCTGCATATTGAGCGGCGAGCGCCAGGGCATCGGCATTGGCCTCGTCATCGTCCATCCAGGCCATGACAGCATTCGAATAGGGAATCTGTCCGAAAGGTTCGCCGATCAGCTCTTCAATTTTTGCGCGAAGTGCAGGGCCATCGAATCCTTCGGCATCTGCTTCCTTGTAGGTCTTGGCGGCCTTCCGTTGAACGAACAGGCGCTTGCAGGAATAGACATTGTCTGAGCCGTGGAGCCTGGCATGCAATGCCTGGTTTTGGTTCTCGATCCCAAACAGTTCGGCGATGAAATCATCCACGTGATGGACGATGTCGAGCATCAGATCCGATTGCTCTTTGCGATCCATCTCTTCGCCGGCTTCGCGGGCAGCGGTCAGACGCTCGGCCAATTCCGCATCTGCTTGGCTCAAGCGTTTGACAAATGCCGCGTCAATGCGGACCAGACCATCCCGATCGTAGAGATCTGCAAAACTGAAGCCTTCCATCAGCTTCAGCTGCGGCGTTTCCGTACCTGTCGGATTGTCGATCGTTTCGGTCATATCTTCCTCGACGTTGCGATCCTTCGGATCGAAAGGCTTCGACAGAGTTCGCCGCCCGCGTCCAGCCTGTTCGTTAATGCTCACCGCCTCGACCCGACAAAACCAGTTTCAGGTCATTCGCCTATGCCGCGGCAGGCTCAGCATCCAGATATTGGAGCTTGTTATCCTTGCCACACCAATCATCCGCTGCCTCAAGCGGTTCCTTGGTATCCGTGATGTTCGGCCATATCCCGGCATATTTCGTGTTCAATGCGATCCACTTTTCAGCTTCGGGCTCGGTATCTGCGATGATTGCCTCCGCCGGACATTCCGGTTCGCAAACACCGCAATCGATGCACTCGTCAGGGTGAATAACAAGCATATTCTCCCCTTCATAAAAGCAATCGACGGGACAAACCGCCACACAGTCCGTGTACTTACATCGGATACAGTCTTCGGTCACCACAAACGTCATTGGCATCTCCCAATAGCAAGTTGTCGTTTTCGGGAATAGGCCTCGGATTGCAGAGCGGCTGTCAATTAATTGCAGGTGTCGATCTCTCGCCGAACCCGAGCCGATGTAAACTAATTGCTATCGCCCGGCCATGCCCTCTCACACATTTGAGCGACACTAATTCGTGACGAGGATGTGATGGTTCCAGACTCTGTTTCGGTGGCGCACGACAAGCGCAGTTTTCGATTGTGTTGGCCCAATGGCGGCGAAACACATCTGCGAGCACAAACGGTTCGTGCGAACTGTCGGTCAGCCAGTGCGGTGCGGGAGCGTATCGATGGCAACATCGCAAAGGATTTTACGGACGTAACCATATCGGCAATCGCGCCGATCGGCGCATACGGCCTTAACATCCGGTTCTCCGATGGTCACGACCGCGGGATCTATCCGTGGGGTTTTCTCAAAGACCTCAGCGAGCAGTTTCCGCTGACAGCAACCGATCTTCTCAGCGGCACGCCGTCGCGCGACGCTCGCGACGATACACAAGGATAAGCAGAAATGGCGATGGACGATATTTCGGACGGGCTTTCGACGGTTGAATGCGATGTTCTCGTCATTGGCGGCGGTACGGCCGGGCCTATGGCGGCTATCAAGGCGAAGCGCGCCAATCCTGATGCGAAAGTCATTCTCTTGGAAAAAGCGAATGTGAAGCGGTCGGGTGCCATCGCGATGGGTATGGATGGCCTCAACAATGCAATCATTCCCGGCCATTCGGACCCGGAGCACTACACGAAGGAAATCACGATCGCGAATGATGGCATCTGCAATCAGAAGGCGGTCTATAAATATGCCGAAACCTGCTACTCGATCATTGAGGAGTTGGACAGATTCGGCATCCGGTTCCAAAAGGACGAGAATGGTGATTATGCCATTCGCAAAGTGCATCACATCGGCAGTTACGTTCTACCGATGCCGAACGGTGATACGGTCAAGAAGGCACTTTACCGTCAACTGCGCCGCGCTCGCGTGCTCATTTCCAATCGCTTCCTGGCAACACGCCTGCTGACCGACAAGGACGGCCGCACGGCAGGCGTCATCTGCGTCAACACGCGTACGGCGGAGTTTCTGGTTGTTCGCGCCAAAGCTGTCATTCTGTGCATGGGGGCTGCCGGCCGCCTCGGCCTGTCGCACTCCGGCTATCTCTACGGTACCTATGAGAACGCCACGAATTCCGGCGAAGGCTACTCCATGGCGTATCACGCGGGTGCCGATCTCGCGAACCTTGAATGCTATCAGATCAATCCGCTGATCAAGGATTACAACGGTCCCTCCTGCGCCTATGTCGCGGGGCCTTTCGGAGGCTACACGGCAAACAATCAGGGTGACCGGTTCATCGAGTGCGATTACTGGTCCGGCCAGATGATGCTCGAGTTTTATCACGAGCTCGAATCCGGAAAGGGACCGGTCTTTCTCAGGCTCGATCACCTGCACGAAGACACGATCACTGAAATTGAAGACATCCTCCACAATGTCGAACGCCCCTCGCGTGGTCGCTTCCATGAAGGGCGTGGGCTCGACTATCGCAAAGGCATGGTCGAGATGCATATCTCGGAGATCGGTTTCTGTTCCGGTCACAGCGCATCGGGCGTGTTCGTCGACGAAAACGCCCGCTGTAGTCTGCCCGGACTCTATGCCGCTGGTGATATGGCCAGCGTTCCGCACAACTATATGCTCGGTGCTTTCACAAATGGTGCCATCGCCGGCGAAGACGCCGCGGAATATGTCAAAGACGTCGATTTCGCAGAAATCGACGAGGAGGCGATTGCCATCGAACGCGAGCGCGTCATGGCTCCGACCCGCCGCGAGGACGGCATTCCGCCGAACCAGATCGAGTATAAGGCGCGCCGCATGGTAAACGATTATCTCGAGCCGCCCAAGGTCACGCGCAAATACGAGATTGCTCAGGCTCGTTTTGCTGAAATTCGCGAAGATATGGAGCAGGGCATGATGGTCCGCGACAGTCATGAACTAATGCGAGCCCTCGAGGTTCACTCAATTCTCGATTGTGCCGACATGGCGGCCCATTCCTCGCTCTACCGGACGGAGAGCCGCTGGGGTCTGCATCACTACCGCGTCGACTATCCAGAGCGCGACAATGAGAACTGGTTCTATCACACGATCCTGAAAAAGCAGGACGGCAAGATGGTCACCGAGAAACGGGAAGTTGATCCCTACATCGTGCCGATTTCCGATGACGAAAAAGATCTCTACGACAAGCAACGTGTCCAGGCTCAGGCCTAACCGCGTCCTGACAGAAAGGATTGATCCATGCCATTGGCTCACACGCCATCAACCGTGCCCGTCGTTGTCGACGACGATAAATGCATCGCGGAAAAAGGCTGCACTGTCTGTGTCGATGTCTGCCCGCTCGACGTCTTGCGCATTAGTGAGGAAACGAGCAAGGCCTACATGAAATATGACGAGTGCTGGTACTGCATGCCTTGTGAAGCGGACTGCCCGACCGGCGCAGTCAAAGTCAACATTCCTTACCTGATCAAATAGGCCGGAGCTAAAATGAGCGAACTCTTCGAGACCTACAGCGAAATAGAGGAAATTGCCGAGAGGCTTGAGGATCCAGATGACGGTGTGCGCCGGGTCGCGGTCATCGAGCTGGGAGATTCTTCAGAACCGGAAGCTGTCCCCTATCTGGCCGCTGCGCTGGACGATGAGTCGGCCGGCGTCCGCAAACAGGCGGCTATCAGCCTTGAGGAATTCGATGGCCCTGAAGTGAGCGAAGCACTTGCCAAGGCGATTCAGGATCCCGACGCGGAAGTCGCTGCAGCGGCAGCGACCAGCGCTGCCGAACTCAAGGATCCTGACGCCGCAGACCCGCTCATTCCGCTGATTGGTCACTGCGAGCCATTTGTTCGTGCAGCAGCATTGCGCGGCTTGAAGGAATTACGCAGTCGAGAAGCTCTGAAACCGGCCCTGGCAGCCCTTGAAGACGACTATCGCGACGTTCGTGTCCAGGCCGTCGGTGTGATCGGTTTCATGAAGATGGAGGAGACGGTACCTGCGCTCAAGGCCGTCATTCGCGACGTCGAGCCGGTCGTGCGCAAGACAGCCGTTGGTTCACTAGCGTTTTCCAAGGCGCCCGCCGTTGCCGAAGCCCTCATCGAAGCGCTGGGTGACGAAGATTGGACGGTGCGAGAAATGGCTGCCGACACGGCTGGAAAATCCAAAGTCGGCGCGGCAATCGAGAAGCTCACAGATCTGCTCGGTGATTCTTATTGGCAGGTGCGGTTGAAGGCTGCTCGCGCCTTGGGGCAACTTAAGGCGACCTCGGCGGTTGATCGGATTGCCGAAGCCCTGGATCACGCAGAACCCAATCTCCGAAAGGAAGCGGCCGCCGCTCTTGGTGAGATCGGCGCGGCCTCCGCGGTACCTGTACTTGAAGTTCATGCTGACGACCCGGACCCGGATGTGCGCAAGAACATTCGTTGGGCTTTGAAAGTTATTGGCGAAGCCGCTTAAACGACCCGCAACCGCCCGATTGCGATAGTATGATTGCTGCGAAAGAACGTGCGACGCCAGAAGTGGGGACAAGCATGGTCGCGAGCGGTACACCGCGTGATCGGTCAAGGCGGGCAAAATACAGGATTATCGCCGACGGCCTGCGCGCAAAGATACTTGCCGGAGAAATCGCTGCCGGTGACCGCCTGCCGAGTGAACATGCACTCATGGACTGCCATGAGGTGAGCCGCGTCACCATACGTCAGGCTCTCGCGGAACTTCGGCAGACCGGACTGGTCGAAAGCCGCCAGGGAAAAGGCTATTTCGCTCGCCAGATTAAGCCGGTGCAAGACCTGCAGCGCCTGCAGGGCTTCGAAGAGATGCTTGAACCCTACGGCATCGAGACGCGCTCGAAAGTCATTGAGCACCTGGAAGTGCCTGCCGATTCCGAAACGGCGAATGCTCTCCAATTGGCACCTGATGAATCTGTCGTTCGAATAGCGCGAGCGCGTATTGCCGGAGGCACGGCCGTGTCCCTGAACATCTCCATGTTCCCGCTTTTGCTCGGTCGCCGTATTGTCAGCCTGGATATCAGTCGGCATGACATTTTCAATCTACTGGAAACGCGCCTTAATATTCAGCTTGGATATGCAGACCTGACATTTTCTGTTGTTCCTGTCGATGAGCGTCATGCTGCGCATATCGATGCTGAACCCGGCGAACCATCGATATGCATCCATCGCTTGACCCATGACCTCGCCGGTGCGCCCATCGGTTTTGAGTTGATCTATTGCCGTGTCGACGCGATGCAATTCCGAGCTCAGCCTTCGCGTTGGTGAACGGGCTTATTCTCTCCAATCTGATCCTGCATTTACCGACTCCTTGTCCGACTGGGCCGGTCCGAGGGCAATCCGAACAGAATTTGTGCTGCTTGTATTATAGGCAGAGCTGACGTCTGGTCGTTTGTTGTGCATTGCACAATGCTGACGCCTGTTAATCGTTCATTAACTATGTTCGTCCGCATGCCGATTAACTGTCGACCGACTCGGATTCACTCAGTTTCCTCAAGCCTTTGAACGATTCTCACGACACCTCACCAGATTCTGGCACGTCCGTTGCGCCTCTTAAGGCACTCAAGAATACAAGTGCACCGAATAGAAGGACGATTAGGGGATGAGGTTGTTCACGAAATTTGCTCTTGGTGTCGGCTTGGCAGTTGCTGTGTCCGGACCGGCGTCGGCTGAGAAGATCAAGATTGCTATCGGGCATCAAAGCATGTGCACCGATACCTACACGGCGGGCATCGTTGTGAAGGAGCTCCAGCTGCTCGAGAAGTACCTGCCCAAGACTGGCAAATACAAAGATGCCGAATATGAAATCAAATGGGCTGACTACAGTTCCGGCGGTCCGATCACCAACCAGATGTTGGCCAACAAGCTAAACTTCGGCGTTATGGGCGATTACCCGTTGATCGTGAACGGCGCCAAGTTCCAGGCAACCAAGTCATTGCGCACACTGTATGTGGCGGGCACGGGCTACAATCTCAAAGGTTCGGGCAACGCCATTGTCGTTCCTGTCAAATCGGACGTCTATTCCCTTGAGGAGCTGAAAGGTAAGTCGATCTCGACGCCTGTCGGCAGTGCTGCATGGGGCATGCTTCTCAAGGCTATGCAGGACGCGAAGTTCACCAAAGCCGACTATACCTTGAAGAATCAAAGCCCTGCGGTTGGGGCGGCCAATATCGCTGCCGGTAAGATCGACGCACACTCGGACTTTTGCCCATGGTCGGAGCTCATGGAGTTTCGCGGTACCGGCCGCAAAGTCTTCGATGGAAGTGAGACAGGCGTGCCCTATCTGCACGGTGTCGTCGTCCGCGAAGACTTCGCCAAGAAGTACCCCGAAGTTGTGGTTGCCTTCCTGAAGGCAGTCTACGAAGCGGGAGACTGGATCCGGGAAGACCCGATAAGAGCGACCGATCTCATGGAGAAATGGACCGGTGTCGAGAAAGAAGTCCTCTATCTCTACTTCTCCAAGGGCGGTCATCTCACGCTTGATCCGTCTATCAAACCGAAATGGGTCGAAGCTCTGCAGTTCAACCATGGTGTGTTAACGCGCGAGAAGGCCATCCCGCCGCTGGATTTTGACGCCTGGATTACCGAAGACTATGTGAAAGCGGCCTATAAAGAACTCGGCAAGGACTATGATAAAGAGCGGGCCGATATCGTCGATCCCGAAATTGCGAATGCCGACAGGCCGAACGAGATCTGGCATTCGCGGGACGGCATCACGACCTATCCTGATCTGAAATCCTTCCTGACGGCGGTCGCCAAGTTCAGGGCAACCGGCGCCAAGCTGAACGCCACCTACGTCTACGACAAGGAGACCGGGCTCAAGCTATTCGGCAAGACGGCCTTTTATGTCGTCGATCCGAAGGGAGAATACGTGACCTTCCTGCGCAAGACGGAAGCGACTGCCTATGCCGCCAAGATGGGCGGCAAGGTTGTCGGGTTCGAAGAAGCACTCGGTACGATCACCATCTAGGTCGTCATCATCCTCTCGGCCGGGAACTCAGCCATCGTCTCTGAAAGACCAGACATGCTGGGTTCCCGGCCATCAATGCGTAAGGGGCGCACCGAGGGCGGGACATGAACATCGAGAACAATAGATCGATCAAAGCTGAGTCCAAGGTCGACGAGGACGTGGTTGATGTGGTTGCAACGCGCGTCGAGCACATTTCCGAATCTTCGAAACTTGTCGAAAAACCTGATGTCGAGAAAGCCTACGCGATAACGGAAAGCGAACCCGGCGAAGGTCTCTGGGAGAGATACGAACTTGGCGCAGTTGCGTCCGTTTGGAGCGTTCGCTGCCTTGCATTGCTGGTCGGATTATTTGCCTGGCACTGGGCCACGACAAACAGCTTCAACTGGTACATCAATTTCGAGAATGTGCCTGCGCCGGGCGTGGTCTGGACTGCATTTCTTGGACATCTGGCAACCACTGAATTCTATATCCACGTCGCCGTCAGCATGAAGCGCATATTGTTCGGTTACTTGTTAGCCGTTCTATTGGGCGTGATGTTCGGGGTCGCGATGGGCCGATCGCGGTTAGCGAGAGACTTTCTCCTTCCCTATATCGAGATCCTTCGTCCGATCCCGGCCGTTGCCTGGATCCCGATGGCAATCCTGATGTGGCCGACGGAAGAATCTTCGATCATTTACATCACGTTCCTAGGCGCGCTGTTCCCGATTATTCTCAATACGGTCCATGGCGTCGAGCAGGCGCCCGAAGTCCTGATCCGCGCGGCTAAATCTCTTGGCGCGAATAGACTGACCATCTTCTGGCATGTCGTGCTTCCCGCCGCGCTTCCAAGCATTGCAGCTGGCCTTGCCATCGGAATGGGAGTTTCCTGGTTCTCACTTCTTGCGGGCGAAATCATCTCCGGTCAGTACGGCATCGGATACTTCACGTGGGATGCCTATTCCCTCATCAACTATCCCGACATCGTCGTCGGCATGCTTGCGATAGGCGGGCTCGGTACGCTGTCGACCTATGCGGTTCATCTGGCGACGCAGCCCTTTCTGAAATGGCAGGGGAGGGCGAAATGAGTAGCGTGTTCGCTGTGACGCGAGAGGCGGTCTCAGAACGATTGTCGCTCTGGCTCGCCGTTACGATCGCCTCCGGGGTTGGCTACTACCTCTTTCTGATGGGTAGCCTCATCTTCCGTTTTGGAAACCTGCCGAACTACGTCGTGCCCTATGACTGGTTCGGGAATGTCGTCGAGATCATCCGTGCGACGCCTTCCGTCTCGGACATGATCCCGATCATCCTCGATGAATGGGCGCTCGAAATCGGCTTCATGAACCGGAGCTTCGGAAACGGCATTTCCGAGTGGAGCCTCTTTCTGGTGCCTCACAAGGTCATGATCGTTTTCCTGCTCGGTGCTTTGGTCGCAACGAACATCGTCCTCCTTCTGGAGCAACGCCGGACCTGCTCGAAGGGAACGACGCTCCATGCGAGCGCCACCACCGGTTTCGGTGCAGCGCTGGTGGCTCTGTCCAGCGCCACGATGTCTTGGGTTGTCTGCTGTTCAACGCCGACCTGGGTCGTTGGCCTGGCCATGATGGGCTTGGGCGTCTCGACGTCGCTCTGGCTCGAGCCTCTGGGCAGTTGGGTCATGGCCCTCGGATTCACTTCCCTGTGCCTGACAGCCATTGGTCTCGCACGGCGATTGGCCAGCGCAAATCGACCGGCCGCTTCGATCAAATCCATTCCGAGACCTGCTTGAGGCAATTGAGGACCTGTCATGGCTTTAGCTGAAACCATCTCTCAAACCGAACTTGAGGCTCCCGAGTCACCCAGGATGTCGGTCGATAAGGGACATGTGGTGATAGAGAACGTTTCCGTTGTCTTCGGTAAAGGTCGCAAGTCTCACGAGGCCGTCAAGGATACCAGTCTGGAGGTGAAACCTGGCGAGTTCGTTTGCATTCTGGGACCGTCAGGCTGCGGCAAGTCGACCTTGCTCAACTCGGTTGCCGGCTATGTGACCGCAACAGAGGGCAATGTGGCGGTCGACGGAGTGCCGGTGACTGGCCCTGGTCCTGAACGCGGTATGGTTTTCCAGCAATATTCTTTGTTCCCATGGAAAACGATCCGAGAGAATGTCGCTTTTGGACCCAAGATCACCGGACGAGGTGGCGGCAATCCGGAAAGCGTCGCCAACACATTCATCGCCATGATCGGGCTCTCGAAATTCGCGGACAGTTACCCTGCGGAACTCTCAGGCGGGATGCAGCAGCGCGTTGGAATCGCGCGTGCGCTCGCAAACTACCCCAGCGTTCTGCTGATGGACGAGCCGTTCGGGGCTCTCGATGCGCAGACGAGGCTGATGATGCAAGAGAATTTGCTGCGCATCTGGTCCGAGTTCGGCATCACCGTGATGTTCGTCACCCATGATGTCGACGAGGCGATCTTTCTGGCCGACCGCGTCGTCGTGATGAGCGCTGCTCCCGGCCGCATCATCGCCGATCTCGACGTGGAACTTCCGAGGCCACGCGATCCCGATATCGCCACCGATAGCGCTTTTGTGGCTCTCAAGAAGACCTGCCTCGAAGCGATCCGCGAAGAGAGCCTGAGAGCATTCGAGCAACAGAATGCATGAGGAAAACACCATGAATTTTGGACAGGCTGTAAGGCGGTCGTTCGGGGCATTGAGTCTCGCTCTTGCGATAGGCATAGGTTCTGGAAGCGCAAGTGCAGAAGTCGATGCCAAGACATTCGCGACGAAAGAGCCAGTCCCAGCCTTCAACCTGAAGGATCACAAGGGCAAGACATTCGACCAAACCCGTTTTACCGGCCAGTGGTCACTAGTCCTGCTTGGCTACACCTATTGCCCGGATGTGTGTCCGTTCACTCTGAACAATATTGCACTGGTCATCGAACAACTCGGTTTTCGGGTGCGACCAGGAGGCTTGCCACAGGTTGTATTCGTTGGTGTCGATCCTGAACGCGACAAGGAAGTTATCGCGGACTATGTCGTCAATTTTCACGACGACTTTATTGGGGTGACAGGAGCCTGGCCCGAAATCAAGCGCTTGGTGGAAGGCGTGGACGGCTTCGTTCGCCTGGAGAAGAAGAAGCCTGACGACGAAGACTACACGGTGCGCCACAACGCCAACGTTCTGGTTATCGATCCCAAAGGCCGGATCCATGCCAGCATTAATCCACCCTTCGAACCCAACAAGACGGCAGAATATTTGGCCAAGCTGTTCCGAGACGAACGGCGCCAGAGCCGCCTGAGCAACTAGAGGCTGACCATGCTGAACCTTGATCACAGTATTCGCCTAACCGTGCTGCTGGCGTTCATCGCTTTGCTCGCCAGCATGAGTCTTGCCCTCGCCAGTAGCGGCTTGGCTGTGAGTGATGCCTGGATCCGTCACGTTCCGCCTGTGATGAAGGTCCAGGCCGGTTATGCCACCGTCTCAAACAAGGGCTCCGCGCCGCAGGCGATCATCGGTGCCGAGAGTCCTGATTTCACGAAGATCGAGTTGCACACGTCTCGCGTTGAGAATGGCGTGGCCATCATGGAAGCCGTGAAGCGGATCGAGATTCCTCAAGGCGGCAAGGTCGCGTTTGCGCCGGGTGGTCTGCATCTGATGCTGCACAAACCGAAGGAAGCGCTGAACGTAGGTGCCTCAGTCCCGATTTCACTCATTCTCGAGACTGGAGAGAAAGTCGCATTCACCGCGCAGATCAAAAAAGACGCAATGCGCGGTAGCCACCATGGCGGGATGAAGATGAGCAACTGACGTCTGTTAACAGCCGGTAGGCGGACAAGGAGGGTCTGATGGAACGTTTTTGTATCGCGGGCTTTGTGGCAATCGTTGCCATGGGTTTTGCGGGTCTCGGTGGTATGGCCCTTAGCGGCAGCGCCGTCGAAATCGCCGGTCAATGGGTGAACACATCACCGAAGGCAGAAGGCGTGCATCATGGCTACTTCACTGTTGTCAATCGCGGGGCGAAACCGCGACGGCTGGTGACCATAGAGAGCCCATTCTATGGGAGTAGCGGCGTGGAAGCCGGATACGCAACGCTACATCAGCCTGTGGTTATCAAGCCTGGCGCTCGGTTCGAGTTTCAACCGAGTGGGCCATTCGCAAGTCTCTCGAGTCCGATCCGAAGCTTGGCGAAGGGTTCCAGCATACCTTTGGTGCTGGTTTTCGAGGATGGAGAGCGTATTTCCGTTATGGCGCCATTGAGGGTGATTTCGAGCGGATCGTTCAGTGAGCTTTCAGCCATGAAGCAGGCAGCACTCAAACCGCAGAAGTTGTAAGCGAGTGCAGTTCGCATGCGTCTGTCATCGATCTTTCTAGGAGCGTGCCAGGTTTTTCTGGCCGTGTTGTTTGTTGCTGGCGATCAGGCAAATGCGGGCATGATAGAGACAGAGAGTCTGAAGCCGTGGGAAGTTTGCGCCCTGTGCCACAACCTCAACGGAATTGGTCGAACCGAACGATTCCCGCATCTGGCCGGACAGCGCGCCGCATACATTCGCAAGCAGCTTAAGGATTTCCGTGCCGGTCATCGGACGAATGACAATGGACAGATGATCTCAATTGTCGAGGCTGAATTGAGCGAAGCCAATATTCCAGTTGTTGCGGAGTATTTTGCCTCTCTGGCACCACCGAGCCCAAAGGCAGACGACATTGCGGCAACGAAGATCGCTCGTGGAAAGAACCTCGTCGAAACAGGTGATCCGGATGCCAAAATACCGGCATGTGCGACATGTCATGGCGCCGTGAAACCAGCCATAGCCTATGCGCCACATATCTCCTCACAGCATGCAGGTTATCTCGCCAAACAGCTCACAGATTTCAAGTCGGGCGCACGTAACAATGACAAGACAGGAACAATGGTCACCATTGCCGCGCGGTTAAGCAAGGCGGACATCGAGAGTGTCTCAGCCTATCTGGCCGGGCAGCAACGAGCGGCGCGTTAGAGGAACGAACAGAGTATGCATGGAACACTGGACGACATCCTGGTCGAACGCCGCGACGAAGGCGTGTTTGAGTCGGCCATTTTCCTGACCGAGGCGCTTTCAGAGGTCAATGAAGGCCGGTCTTTTTTAGAGCAACTCAGTATGGAAGAAGCGCAGGTTCTGAAGCGCGCGTCTGTAGTGCGTGATCTTTCACCGCGCGAAAGTGTCTTCGTGCAAGGCAAGCCTCATGAAGGTATTTTTCTGATCGAGAAAGGGCAGGTTCGGACCTATTATGCCGGCGTTTCGGGGCGGGAGATTACGCTGGCCTATTGGACTCCGGGACATTTCGTCGGCGGTCCTGAAATCTTCGGTGGCGGCGTTCATATTTGGTCTGCTGAAGCGGTAACTGAAGCCAGCGTCCGCTATTTGCCGGGTAGCTCTATCCGTCATTTGATTGAGCGCGTCCCATCCTTTGCACTCTGTGTCATTGACGGTCTGGTCGCCAAGGGCAAGTGCTACTCGGCACTGGCCCAAATGCTCGGCACACGATCAGTGGTCGAGAGGCTGGCGCAATTGCTACTCATCCTCGGTCGTTTGCAAGGCGAGCAGTCAGGCAATGAACTCATCATCGTGCGTCGGATTACACATGAGCAGATTGCCAACATCGTTGGCTCGACGCGCCAATGGGTGACAACGGCCTTGGCACGGTTTCAAGACCGTGGCCTGGTTACGGTGGAGCGCAGCCGAATCGTTATCCACCGTCCGGACCTTCTCATGACCGCAGACTAGCTGGAGCGACGTGAGATCGCCGCGAGCGAGGCCGAATTTGGTCGCACTGTTCAGGCAGGATCAATCTCATAGCGTATTTGACGGCAGGCAAAATCGTTCGATTGGCATGGAGGTCCTTCGATGATTGAGCCGACGAGCAACATTTCCAGCGATCATGTCGCCGAACATTATGACGAACTTGACCACTGGTACCGGGTCCTGTGGGGGCATCATGTTCATCATGGTCTATGGGTGACGGGACGCGAGAGCATCGAAGAAGCCACGCGCAATCTGATCCATTTGCTCGCCATGGAACTGGACATCAAGGAACATCAAACCGTTTGCGACGTCGGCTGTGGGTATGGTGGTACGGCTCAGGTGCTGGCCGAGAGCTATGGGGCCAATGTGACCGGTGTGACAGTCTCGCCGGCACAGTTCTCCTACGCGCAGGAATTTACCCAATCGACGGATTCAAACATTCTCTGCATAGACTTCCTTCGGAGCGAACTCACCGAACAGAGTTTCGACAAGGTCGTTGCAATTGAGTCCACAGAGCATTTCGCGGACAAACCACGATTGTTTGCGGAGATGCATCGCATCATGAAACCTGGTGGCAAACTCGGTATCTGTGCCTGGTTGGCGCGAACCGAGGCAGGGGCATGGGAATCTCGCAGACTGCTGGAGCCGATCTGCGAAGAGGGTCGGATGCCGGGCATGGGGAGCGAAGTCGAATACCGTAATCTGCTCGAAACTGCGGGTTTCGAGGTGACGTCGTTTGCGGATGTCTCTCACAAGGTTTCGCGGACTTGGGCGCTGGTCGTTCGCCGGATGCTGGCTCGCCTCGCCTGGGATAAAGAGGCATGGAAGTTTCTGACCAGCGGACGTCGCAATATCGTCTTCGCCAAAACGACGATGCGTATTGCGGCAGCCTATCGGCTCGGAGCAATGCGGTACGGCATATTCACTGCGCAAAAACCGGTTCGAAACTGATAATCCTCTAAAAGTCGGATTTTTAGTTTATTGCCGACACTTTGCAGAGGTATGTTTTTAGGTTCGAGTTATCCGACACCGGGTCGCGTTGTGTCTTCTCCGTCAGAAAATTCACCGAACGCCAAGGATGGAACGGTTGGCGCTCGCCCCATCCGATGGGAATGAAGACAGCCGATTTGCGAATGCCGGCATGAAGCCAGGCGCGCGCCTCGATCGAGCCGTGTGCCGTTTCGACACGAACACGCTGGCCATCTTCGATCCCCGCGGGGCCCGCCTTATCGGGATGTATCTGAACATAGAGATCGGGCCACATTTCCTGTGCCTGCCAAGCATAGTGCATCCAGGAATGGAAATGCGGTGCAGGCGGCCGACCGGTCACGAGTTCGGTGTCGAAACCAAGTGCACGAAGTTCCCGGCTCGGCGTGTCGTTTGCACCGGTAACGATCCGAGCGGCGGAAGCGCTTGTTGGAGCCGAAATAAAGGGCGAGATCAGACCGGATTGATTGTCGCCATTCATCCATTCGATGTAGGGCAGATCGATGAGCTGTTCGCGATCGGTGTAGAACTCAGGTAGTGCGGAGAGACCGAGTTGGCGAAACTTGTCATCGAGTTCAGGTGTATAGAATTCGAGCTTTCCGCTTGGTGTTGGAAAGCGATGGCCTTCCGGTGAGCCTGCTGCGGTGGTTCCTTCCAAGTACAGCGTGTCCTGTTCTTCGGACTCTTCCGTTGCGACGGGGAAGCGGACCCAGCGCCAGGGACGGGACTTCATGCGCCGATAGGTGCAGCCGCGCAGTTGCGGATGATCGATACACTTTTCGTCCCAGAATACGGTGGGATCCTTGAAGCGTTCCTCCAGGACATCCTCGTATCCGAAGCGTTTTCCAAGTTCGATCCAGATCCAGGCGTCCGCCTTGGCCTCGCCCGGCGGCTCGATGACCTTGTCGATCCAGACGACCCGCCGATCCTCGTTCCCGCGGCCGATCTCACCCTTTTCGATGCCTGTTGCGGCAGGAAGGACATAGTCGGCATAGGCACTGGTTTCGTTCTCGAAGAGATCGATATGAACCAGGAGATCCAGGTTTTCGAAAGCCCTGCGCACGGCGTCCTGGTCAGGCCATTGCGCTGCAGGATTGTTGCACGCGATGAGCCCTTTGATGAGATAGGGCTCGCCGGTCGTCATGGCCTCGATCCATCCGACCGCATTGCGTCTGATGGCCGGGCGCTCAGGCTTATGGCGACGGTGCTCCGGTGCAGACACACTGATCGGCGGTGACGTCGACAAATTGAAATAGGTTCCGCCCTTGCGGCCCCAATTGCCGGTCATGGCGGCAAGGAACATCAGCGCGCGGTTGGTCTGGGCTCCGTTCGAATGCTGATTGATGCCGCGACTGGCGAAGATCACGCACCCGTCGGCCTTAGCAATGTCGTCTCCAAGAGTGCGGATCACATCGGCATCAAGCCCGGTGATCGGTGCAGCCCAGTCCGGATCGTAGCCCTTTTCCTCCAGGAAATCGCGCCACGCTTCCCATCCAAGAACCCAATTCTCGCAGAAGCGCTGGTCGTGCAGGTCTTGCGAAAAAATGTGATGGGAGAGTGCCAATGCCAGTGCCAGATCCGTGCCGGGTCGGATCGGGAGCCACTGATCGGCCTTGCTTGCCGTAACTGTCAGACGAGGATCCGCAACGACCATGCGGGCCCCATTCTTGAGGCGCCAGTCATTGACCATGCCGAAATGAACCGGGCGGGTCTCGGCCTGATTGTCTCCGAGATACACATAGAGTTCGGCGCTTCCGATATCGGCTTCGGTATAGCTGTTGCCGCTCCCTTGCGTCCCTTGGGTCAGAGTATAGGTGATGCTCTTGTTCAGATTGCAGAAGGGTTCGGTGTCACTGATATTGGGTGTGCCCCACATCTGGGCGAACAGCTTGACGAAGCCTTTCTTGTCCAGAATGCCCGTCCGAGTTCCTGCGAAGATTCCGAGGCCTTCCGGGCCATAGGCTTCCCGGACGCCACGCATGCGTTCGGCAATCTCATCCAAAGCCTGTTTCCAGCTGATCGGCTCGAAACGTCCGCTGCCGCGCGGGCCAACGCGTTTTAAAGGCGTTCGAAGACGTTCCTTGCTGTTGTAGAGCTGCAGGCTGAGTTGCGACTTCGGACAGACCTTTCCCTGGGACAGCGGATCGGCTTCGTTTCCGGTCACACGGACAAGCGCGCCGTCTTTCAGATGATAGTTGGTGCTACAGGTATTGAAGCAGATATTGCACGCGCCCGGCTCGATCCGGTCCGGTTGCCGGCCTTCACGCGTTTTCCGGTATGGAAAGGCGACCGCATCCGGTGTCAGGGCACGTCTGGTTTCCGGGTCGTCGACGACCGAAGGGCGATGGCGCCCAGTGATCGGGATAGAGCCGTTCGTGCCATTCAAGGGCGCTGCACCGGGCCGTTCGATCCGATCGAGATAGACCGTGGCGGGTCCCAGTAAAAACGCGTCCTGGTCCCGCACCTGTCTGTTTTCGCGCTCTGCGTAAGCCAAATGGTCGGAGCGTTCGCCAAAGTGAATGGCATGGCCGGGGCAGACAGTCGCGCATGCGGGTCTGGAGCCTGCCGCGCGGCGATCGGTGCACAGATCGCACTTCACCGCGTGATGATCGATTTCGTCATAGCCCATGGCGCCATAAGGACAGGCAACAATGCACTCGCCACATCCTGTGCAGCGGTCTTCCAGGACCCGCACGACACCGGTTTCGGGATGCTTCTCGATGGCCTTGGGATTGACGGGGCATGCGCGCAGGCACGCTGGGCGCGCGCAGTGCTGGCAGGTGACGGTCAGGAAATCGAGCGCCGGCGCATCTGTGTCTCCGAGCCAGACAACGCGGTTGCGATATTCACCGGGGCCCAGACCGTGTTCCGCCTTGCATGCCGCTTCGCAGCTTTTGCAGCCGATACAGCGCTCCAGGTCGATCATCAGCGACAGGCGGCTCATAGTTCGAACCTTTCGGTTATCTGCGCGGGCGCTACCATGCCGTCACATGCCACCAGTAGATGTCGCGTCCCTCGGCCGCCCATCCGGCAAAGAACGTAACTACAACGATATGTACCAAGAGTCCGGCGATGAAGAGCCAACTCAGAGCCAAATGCATCGGCCGCCAATAGCCCTGTGCAAATGAGACGGACTGACGGCTGCCTATCAGGGATGACTCCTTGGCCGCGAGACGAGAGTAGGCGAGCGCCCGCCATGGCGATGTCAACCAATGCCGCAACGTGACCGAGAATGTTGCTTCGCTGGCGCCAGGATCGAGCTTTGCAAGGAGCGCTGTCTTGCGTCCGATCAGTTCTCGCAAATCCTTTTTCAAGGCAGGATTCGGTTCGGCGAACGCGCGTGCTTTGGTGCCGAGCGTTGCAGCCATGTTTCGCGACAAACGGACACGCGCAATTGCTCCCGAAAGGGCAAGCGCCACCAGGAACAGCAGCAAAAGTGCCGGCGGCCGGTCAAGCGCACCGGTCGTATGCACGGCAATCAGAAGGATACCCAAGAGACTCGCCAGGACATGCGCAATGAACCACCGGTTGGGCATTTCGCTTCGGCCCGAACGTTTTGCAACGGTGAATGCGAGCGGTACCAGAAGGAACAATGAACCGATGATCGCGGACGATTGAAGCAGTGCCGTTCCGGGCTGTTGGAATGCCGGCGGCAGGAAGGGACGAGCAGCGAAATAGATCGCGATGCTGGCCAGAGTCGCGACGAACAGCATGATCAGGATCCGGTTTGCGAGATCCGGGCGATTGCGCATCTGAATTGCTGGCGATGCCACGATCACGAAGGCCTGTCGCCGGCGACACTGGTGCGGTGCAGGTGGCGGCGCTCTTCCATGGGGTAATCGGCAACGGCCAGATGCCAGGTCGCACGATTGTCCCAGATGACCAGGTCGCCAGGGGCCCAGATGTGGCGATAGAGAAGATGCGGCTGCTGGGTATGGGCAAACAAGAGGTCCAGGATGGCGCGGCTTTCCTCCTCGGTCAGGCCGTTGATGTGCCGGGTGAAACCGGGATTGACGAAGATCACTTTCCGTCCCGTCTCGGGATGCGTGCGGATCACCGGATGTTCGACTGGCGGCACTTTCGCTTTTTCCTCATCGGACAGCGGTGGTCGGTCTGCAACTTTGGAAAAGAATGTGTCGTAAGCGTTTGTGTAGTCGTGAACGGCAGTCAGGCCCTCGAGAAACGATTTCATCGTGTCTGATAGTTCGTCATAGGCGCCTGCGGTGCTGGCAAAAATCGTGTCGCCGCCATAGCTGGGTATGTCGATGGCGTGGAGCAGCGAAGCCATAGTGGGGCGCTCCATATAGGAGCAATCCGTATGCCAGTACTGACCAGCGCGGATTGCGCCGACCGGTTTTCCCTTTTCTTTCACGTTGGAGATTTGAAAGACGTCCGGGTTCTCCGGCAAGGCAAATTGCTTGAGGACGTGTTGCTCGAGCGGTCCAAACCGCTTGGAGAACGATACGAGGGCATTCGGGTCCAGTTTTTGGTTTCGGAACACCAGAACGGAATGATCGTTAAAAGCCTGATGGATTGCATCGAACGCGGCGTTGTCTCCGGCGTCCGAGAGATCGACACCACTGATCTCAGCACCAAGACCACCGGTTAATCGCTTGACCGAGATGTCATCATTCGCCGTTGCCATCACGTAGTCCCTTTCGACCGAAGCGTTCGCCAGTTTCCTGCCGATTTGATTGCAGAGTAGGGCAGTGTGCCGTGCGTTGGGAAATACCGATCTTGCTCTATGCCATGCCGAAATGGCATGAGAATGTTCTTAGCGATATATTTTGTGTTGGCGTGGACGAGCCTGCCGAGCCGAGGATTGCTGTGGATATTCGAAGCCTTCGATACTTCGTGACGGTTGCGCAGTTCGGCAGCATCACACGAGCGGCCGCATATCTTCATGTGGCGCAGCCCGCGCTCAGCCGGCAGATCCGCAAACTCGAGCAGGATTTGGATGTGGAACTGCTGCAACGCAGCGCGCGCGGCATTCTTCTGACCCGTGCAGGCGAACGGCTGGTGGATCGGGCCACGGTCATCTTGCGGCAGGTCGACAAAACCAGGGCCGAGGCAAAGAGCTGGGAAGAAGATCCGGCCGGGCCGGTTACGGTGGCGATGATACCGGCCGTTGGATCGATCATCGCACCTAGACTGGTTCAGGAGGTTCGCGACCGCTATCCGAACATCCGATTGGCATTGAGCGAGGGGTTGTCGGCTGTGATTTCTCAGAACCTGCTGGACGATGAGATCGAACTGGGGATTTATCACGCCGATAAGAGCGATACGGCCTTTCACATCACGCGGCTTCTGACTGAACCGATGTTGTTGATCGGTCCAGGCAATGCGGTAGGCCCAGCAAGAAAGGCTGCCAAAGGCCCGGTGACACTGGCAAAACTTGCGTCTTATCCGCTGCTTCTTCCCAGTCGTCCGAATGCGTTGAGACTGGCAATTGATCGGATTGCCTCTGCGAAGCGTATTTCCCTGGACGTTCGCGAGAATGTGGACAGCAGCACGATGATCAAGCGACTGGTTCAGGCCGGGCTCGGATATACGATCCAGTGCATCTCTTTCGTGCATGACGAAGTGGCGCGCGGCGATCTCACCATTACGCCTCTCGCGATCCCGCAACTGGCGCGCGACTGGTGTCTGGTGCGACAGCGGGACCGGGCACCTGCCGCGGCGACGCTTGCAGTTGGTGCGATCATCGAAGAAATTGTTGCTGACCTGGTCAAAGATCCCGGATGGCAGAATCCGCAAGCCGCTGGAAAGTCGTCGAACCCGGCGTAAAGGAGAGCAAGAATGCAAGACATGGCGCCGGATACGAAGACGTTTACGCGCTCTTTCACTCAGCAGGAAGCCATTCCGGAAACCGCAATCGAGCAGGCGGTGGCGGTCATGCGATCCGGTCGTCTGCATCGCTACAACGTGGCCGAGGGCGAAGAGGCTGAAGCGTCCCTTCTCGAACGCGAGTATGCTGCTTACCAAGGCGCGAAATACTGCCTTGCCTGCGCCTCGGGCGGCTATGCAATCCAGGTCGCTCTGAGAGCCGCAGGTCTGCAGCATGGCGAAAAGATCCTGGCAAATGCCTACACCTTGGCGCCCGTGCCCGGCGCCATGCACAACGCCGGCGGTGTGCCTGTCCTGATCGATATCGACGACAACTGGCACATCGATATCGAGGATCTGGAACGTAAGGCGGCAGAGAGCGGCGCACGATTCCTGCTGCTCTCTCATATGCGCGGCCACATGGCGGACATGGATGCGGTCGTCGCCGTCTGCGAGCGCCACGACCTGACACTGATCGAAGACTGCGCACACACGATGGGCGCGCACTGGAAAGGCGTTCGGTCCGGCAATCATGGAAAGGTGGCCTGCTTCAGCACTCAGACCTACAAGCACATGAATTCCGGGGAAGGCGGATTGCTGACCACGGACGATTCGGAGATCGCCGCCCGCGCGATCATGCATTCCGGTTCCTACATGCTTTACGGCCGCAATGGCGCAGCACCGGATGAAGCGGTCTTCCGGGACGTACGGCTCACAAGCGCCAATATGAGTGGCCGGATGGACAATCTGCGCGCGGCAATCCTTCGCCCGCAGCTTGCGGCGTTGGACGATGCCATTGCGCGATGGAACATTCGGTATCGGATTTTGGAAGAAGGTTTGCGGGCTTCTCCAGGACTGCGGCTGCCCGAGCGGGCGCAACATGAGGCCTTTGTCGGCAGCTCGATCCAGTTTCTTGTGACCGGTATGGAGCCGGAGCGAATTCCGGAACTCGTGGAAGGATGTGCCGCACGTGGTGTGGAACTGAAATGGTTTGGCGATGCGGAACCGAAGGCATTCACCAGCCGCTACGACAGCTGGCGCTACCTCGGCGACATGCCCGAATTGCCGCAAACACTGCGCCAGCTCTCGCGGACATGCGACATGCGTGTTCCGCTCACTTTTGACGAAGACGACTGCCGGCTGATCGCCGAAATCATCGTCGATGAAATGGCACGCCGATCGTAAAACTGAGACATCCAATCTCGAAAATTGCCCTTGCGAATCGATTTTCATTGGTCTGGGCAGCAGTTACATGCAACACTGGGAGCGGCTCTGCGAGCCAACGAGTAAAGACGACAAGGGGGGCTCCGGGAAATAAGGAATGACTGGGTACAAGTATAAGGTCGGCAGTCGCGTAGCGCTCTCGCCGAAAGTACCGCGTGCGGCCAATGGTCCATACGAGGTGGTTCGACTGCTACCGGTCGACGGTGAAGTGCGGCAGTACCGCATAAAAAGTGAAAAAGAGCCGAACGAGCGCGTCGCGAAAGAATATCAGCTTCGCCCGTTCCAGATGTAAGGATCATTTACCTCCGGTTCGTTTTCCGATGTCGGACGGTCCTTTCATATTAGACAACCAACGCTGAACAGATCGCTCCCGGCAAATGCTCTGCCAGGTGCGCATCGTCAGGCATTCTGACCGCCAAGAATGGCCGTCATAATGTCCGATGTAGGGTCAAGGTACTGATTCTGCAGATCAAAATGGTTGTCTTGACCGCTTTCGAAATAGGTCACGTCATATCCGGCGCGTCGTAGATGCTCGGCATAGACTTCCGATTGCGAAATCCAACCCCTGGGCTCGCCCCCACCGGCGATGACCGTAACCGGGCACTTCACCCGCGCGGCATGGGTCGTATAGTCGTGGCGCGCGATCAAATCATCGGTCAGATTGATTTCCGCCATCACGGTGGTGTGCCGTGCAGGCTCCGGATCGTAGATGCCGCTGATGAGAACCGCGTTCTCGATTTGCACGTTCGGCAAGCCTCTCGCCGCCCAGTCCTCCGCCAGAATAGCGGCCCCAAGATGTGCGCCGGCCGAGTGGCCTGAGATGGAAATTCGGGCCGGGTCTCCGCCATAGTCCGCGATGTTTTCTGCGACCCACTGGAAGGCCTGCCGTGTGCCTTCGACAACCGCATCGAGATCGGATTCAGGACACAGCGGATAAGTGATCACGACGGTGAGAAAACCCTGCTCGGCCAAGGCCTGTCCTACATAGGGAAACTCGTCCTTCGAGCGACTGCGCCAGAATCCTCCATGAATGAACAGGTGAACCGGTAACGGGCCCTGAGCATCCTTTGGTGGATAGATGTCCAGCACTTTGCGGTCTGTATCGCCATAGGAGATATCCGCAATACGACCCGGCCAGCCACGCGCCTGCTCGTTGACACCTTCGCGGCGGCGGCCATAGCCCTCGACATCCGGAATGATTGCCCGCGGATTGAAATGGGACTCCATATCTTCGGGCGCTATCGAATGCCATGGCCTGGTGGCGGGCTTGTTTTCGAATTCTTGTTCACTGGTTTTCATAGGTCTCTCTTTAGTCGAGCTCGCCACGGCGTACCAGGGCGGCGACGGCTCCTCCGTCAATTGTGATGAATTCGCCGTTAATGAAGTCGGCCTCATCAGACGCCAGGAAGACTGCAGCCGATGCGACGTCTTCCGGTGCGCCCCATCGACCGACCAGATTTTCCGAGTTCCAGGACTCGGCAAGGCTGGAGTCCTCGGTGAATTGTTTGTTCAGCGGGCTTGCGATCATGCCGGGCGCGATACCGTTGACCCGGATTCCATGGACAGCCATGTCGGCGGCAAGCGCGCGCGTGAAGGCATATTGACCGCCTTTGCCAGCGCAATATCCGATGCGGTTCGGCCGTCCCTGCCAGCTGGCGATCGAAACCGTGTTGATAATCCGTCGCCCGCCTGTCTCGATCATCAAAGGGATAAGTGCTTTGCAGGTGAGAAAGTGCCCGACGATATTGACGTCGAGCATGCGCCGGAAATCTTCTTCGGTGTGTTCCAGAAATGGTTTGATGATCCGGCTGCCGGCATTGTTGACGAGGATATCGAGCTGCCCAAACCGCTCTTTGACCAGAGGGGCAAACGGCTCGAGCGTCTTCCCGTCGGTGATGTCGGCCACGAATCCATGGGCGTTGTCGCCCAGCTCCGCGGCTGCCTCACCGACCGCATCTGCCTGACGATCGACAACCAGCACTGATGCGCCATTGTCGATAAAGGCGGCGGCAATCGCACGTCCGATCCCCATCGCGCCGCCGGTAACAACGGCTATCTTGCCTTCAAGGCGTGCCCGCCTGGCAGGCTTCTGACTGGTCTGATCAGTGGTCATAACGAAGACTGCCCACACAGCGAATATCAAGCGAGGTTGCGACTATATTGATGGCGCAGCCGATGCCGGTCCATAATCGGAAAAACCATACACAAAGGGAATGCCCGTTATGACTGTCATCGAGAAGCCGAGCCGGCCGGCGAAAGTGTTGACCGACGCCCAGCGCCAGTCCTTTCTGGAAACGGGTTATCTCTGCCTGCCTGCTTTTATCGGCGCTGAATGGATGGAACGTCTGGAGGCGGCAACGGCCGCACAGGTCGAGGAGAGCCGCTCGGTCACCGAGACCAACAACAAATTCGATCTGGAGGCGGGCCATTCGGCCGATGATCCGCGCTTGCGCCGGCTGATGACGCCGCAGGATCACGATCCCGTCTTCTGGGAGTTCACCAGCGAAGGGCCGATTGTGGATGTCGCCGAAGATCTTCTCGGTCCCAATCTCAAATTCCATCACGGCAAGCTGAATTTCAAATGGGCCGGCGGCGGCGCCGAGGTCAAATGGCACCAGGACATCCCGTTCTGGCCGCATACCGCCTACAATGTCGTGACGATCGGTGTCGCGCTGACCGAGATCGACGACGAGATGGGGCCGATGGGTGTTGTGCCGGGCAGTCATACAGGGCCCATCTACGACCATTTCGGCGCGCGCAAAAAGTGGCGCGGGTTTATCGACGACAAGGATCTGCCCGAAATCGCCATCGACAAGGCTGAATATCTGAAAGGGCCGGCGGGTACGGTCACCGTCCATCATTGCCGTGCCGTGCATGGCTCGGAGCCGAACCGCCATCCGACGCGCCCGCGCCCGTTTCTGTTGAATGCCTATTCGTCGGCAGACTGTCTGCCGCTGATGCCTCCCAACCAGAAAAGCCGCTATAGCGGTACGGTCGTGCGAGGAGAACATCCCGACTACCCGACCTTCGATCCTGAACCGTGCCGCCTGCCGCCGATGCCGACCGACACGTATCGGTCCATTTTCGCGGCCCAGCAAGGCGAGCGATAATGTCTGCAAGCGCACTCCTGTTTGATCAGCTCTAGAGCAGAACATCGCCGACGTTCGACGCAATCTTGTGACAGTCAACGGCCCGCGCGATTGTTAACCGGGTTACCGCTTTCTCCATGAGAACGATGCTCCGCCATGGGTCCTGCCTGCAAAATGCGTGGTTCTGCTGTAGGTCCCGGAGATCGAACGGCCGTCAGACGAAATCCTTGCGCTTACGATTCGTCCGGCGCTTATCGTGCCTTCTGCCCAGGATCCCGATACGGTGCGACCGTTGACTCGCAATGAGATCGTGCCGTACTGGGATCGATAAGTCTGGCTATATGTTCCCGAATAGGTGTTCTGGCCGGTTTTCCGCAACGATACCGTTCCCCAGCCGGACCATGTCCCACTAATATTGGGAGATTTGGATATCTGCGGTCTGGCGACAGGTTTCGGCTTCTTGGTGCTCTTGCGCGGTTTCGAGCGTTTGGTTGGAGACGATCGCTTGCGGGATGCCGGAGGTTGCCCGCTCAAGTCTTTCTTTCCGCGGCCGACCGTTCCTCCGACGGCTCCAGCTTGTGCAAGCTTGGTTGAAAGCGAATGTGTCTGGTCATCCGTCTGGGCCGGACGCAATCCAAAATAAACAAGCAGGGACATCGCGCAGATGAACCGCAAACTTTCTGACATAACACGACGCATCAACTCTGTTTCCTCTAATTGGCTGATACAAACTTGTGCGAACCGCCTGCACAAACGGCTGCAAGGATCCTACAATCGGTCGCCTGCGACTTGCAGCTTGCGAGCGACTGTTTCCGTGCCTCCTCGATGCTGGAACGAGACGATAAGGACCATCCTTGATCGGCATGTGCGAACGCACCGCACCAGCCTTTGAAGAAGGACAGTTCCTTATCGCACTGATTGGTGCACGTCTTCTGTGCCGCAGCCACGGCGCGTGTCCGTGTTTCCTCACCCCAGGCCATACCCCAATTGCCCGATGATGGTGAATAGACGATGGCTCCCCAGGGTTTCAGTGTTCCGGCGCTCTGCAAGCGTTTCAACAGGCCTCTTGTGAGGGCTCCATCCGGAGACAGATTCGCATCGGTTTGGAAGTCCTTGATCGCCTGCGCCAGAAGCGGGCCGCTTCGGCCGTCGGCCGACCCTGGTTCGTAGTTGAGCTCGTAGAGCCTCTGTTGGGCGTCCTTGATAGTTGCCGGATCGGTGACATTCTCCCGGTCTTTCGGATCCTTCTCCGGTGGTCGTTCCGGGATTATCGTAAGTGACGCCAACTTGGCACGCGCCTTGTCGATGTGCTTGCCGTCTGGAAACTGACGTAGATAGAACGCAAAATCACCTCGATTGACCGAGCTCGAGATAGCCGCCCAGACAATATCATCGCGGTCGGGAACAATCGTTGCAACCGATGGAACAGGCTCCGATTGAACTGTGTTGTCTTCGCGCTTGAAGTACAGTTCGACGCCGGGCAGGGATCCGTAGGTAAATGGTTCCTGACCGCCATTGGTGAGCTTTAGCACGCTGTCGCGGACGCGGCGGAACATGAGGGATATTTCCAATCCGGGTGTGCTCAGATGCTTCAGAAGAGCAGACACATAGGGACTGTTTTTGCCATCCCCGTCGGATGCCACCTGACCATGGCGTGCCGCATAGGCGACCAGCGTTCCCTTGTTGGGTTCGATGCGTGCCAGCCCTCGCCCGATTGCCCGGGTTCTGCCGCGTGAGCGCTTGATACTGGCCAGGAAGGGATTGTTCCGACAGGCATCGAGAATCACGAGGCGCAGTTTGCTAGCGCTTTCCACAGCTTCGAGAATTTCATTGAGCGGGACGGCTTCGATACGCACATGCTTGTCACGCTTGAGTTGGGCGTCGACCGGAACAACATAATTCGTTCCGCCCATCTCTATTCCGTGTCCGGCGTAATAGACCAGTGCCCAATCGGCGTTGGCGGCCTCGTCGCCGAACGCGATCAGCTTATGCCGCAGTACATCGCGCCCCAGATCTCGCTCAAGCCTGACCACTGAAAAGCCAAGATCCCGAAGGCTATCTGCAATCGCTTCCGCGTCTCGTGACGCATTGATAAGTTGCGGTTGGTGCTTGTAGGATGCGTTGCCGATTACCAACGCAACGCGTTTTTCGGCAAAGACTGGCGCAAGTCCTCCAGAAAATACGACCAAAAAGGCGATAGCACTTACGGCATATCTGAGCATCAGCCCTCCCCAGGAATACTGCAGACACGAATGAGGTATCCGCCAGAATATACATGGGTTTTCGAGCAAGCAACGCTGGACGCACGAAGGCGATGTCGTGTCCGCTGAGACCGTGTAACCGAACAAGATGTATTTTTGCGGGGTATTTGGCATCTTCGGAAATCTGTCTTCCTGGTGTCTTGGCAAGGGATGCGGACATGATAGACGATCCGACGCATGGGGATGACAGTTACCGGCGCTGCGCCTAACATCGCCTGATGAAAGTCTTGATATTCGGGGGCACCGGCCTGATCGGAAGCGCACTTGCCCAGCGCCTTGCTGAAACGGGTTCGGATGTCGGCACGGTCAGCCGCCATCCGCCAAACGCGGACGTCGCGACGGGCCATGTGTATTTCTGCGCCGATATCCGCTCGGCTGAGCTGACGCGCCATACGGTCGAAACATTCAGGCCCGACGTGATCGTGCATCTCGCGGCCATGCTTCAGCAGGATTGCGACAACGATCCGGCCGGCGCCGCCGAAAGCAATGTGACCGGACTGGTCAACGTCCTGGAGGCTGCGCGCGACAATGCGGTCTCCCGCGTCGTCTTTGCCAGCTCGATTGCCGTCTATGGCGAGCGCCACGATTTGATGCGGGAAGACGACCCGCTGTCGGATTCCGTCTCTCTCTATGGCGAGACCAAACGGCTTGGCGAGACGCTGGGGCAAAGCTATTCCAGGCGTTTCGGCCTCGAATTCGTGTCGCTGCGCTATTCCGGTGTCTTCGGTCCCGGCTCTGTTCTGGGCGCCGGCCTCGCGCTGGCGCGCCAGCGGCTCATGGAGACCGCGAAAGGCCAGGCGGCAGAGCTCGATTTCGTGTCTGGCAAGGAGACGATCCAGATGACCCATATGAACGACGCGGTGGGGGCCACTTTGGCGGCCATCCAGCATCCGGGTCCCCGCTATCCGGTCTACAATGTAGCCGGCCCGGGAGGGAACCATATGAGCCTGCGGAATTTTCATGGTGTCGTGCGCCGACTGGTGCCGAATGCCGCCGACGCCGCATTTTCCGGCAGCGCCCGCAGTGCCGGTCCCGTGGATGTCTCGCGGCTGACCGATGATCTGCAATTCGAACCGTCGGTTTCCGTAGAAGACGGGTTGAAGCAAGAAATTCTCTGAGTTAATGGCGATAGCAATGGGCTGACCGTCCTCTCCCCCGGCCCAACCATCCCGAGGGCATCCTTTTTGGGTGGTTGGGCCGTGGGAGAGGACGGCTTGGCTCTGCAGCATCGACTCAACGCAAAACCAATAACCGGAGAGACGCCATGTCGCGACCGAATATTCTTCTCATTCAGGCCGACCAATTGGCCGGACCGGCCATGCCCATGTATGGCAACACGATCGTGCAGACGCCGCATGTCAGCCGGATTGCGGAGAACGGCGTCACCTTTCAGAATTCCTATTGCAACAATCCCGTGTGCGGGCCGAGCCGTGCCTCGATGCTGACGGGGCAGATGTCGTCCACGGTCGGCAATTTCGACAATGGCGGCGAGTTTCTCTCCTCCCACCCGACCTTCGCGCACTATCTGCGGTTTCTCGGCTATCAGACATGCCTGTCCGGCAAGATGCATTTTGTCGGCGGCGACCAGTTGCACGGTTTCGAAGAGCGTCTGACGACCGACGTTTACCCCTCCGACTATGGCTGGGCGGCGGACTGGACCCAGCAGGAGGATCCGTACTCCCCGTCGCGCATGTCGATGATCAACATTACGGATGCCGGCATCTGCAAGCGCGGCCTGCAAATCGATTACGACGAAGACGTCTGCTACCAGGCTGTCCAGAAGCTCTACGATTATGCCCGCTCGCCGGACGAGCGCCCCTTCATGCTGATGGCGTCCTTCACCCATCCGCACAACCCGTTCGTCACTCAGCAGCAATTCTGGGATCTCTATGATAGCGACGCCATCAACATGCCGTCCGTGCCGCACATTCCGGTGGAAGAGCGGGATCCCTGGTCGCAGCGCTACTATTATACGATCCGCCAGGACGAGCACGATGTGACGGAGCAGAATATCCGCGACTCGCGCCACGCCTATTACGGCATGATCTCCTATCTCGACAGCCTCGTCGGGCGTATTATGACGGCGCTGGAAGACTGCGGCTTCGCCGACAACACCTATGTCATCTTCACCTCCGACCATGGCGAGATGCTCGGCGAGCGCGGCATGTGGTTCAAGTTCAACCCCTATGAGTGGTCCGTCAAAGTGCCGATGGTCATCTCCGGTCCGGACGTGCAGAAGGGCGCGAACGTTACCACCGGCGTCTCGCTGCTGGACTTCCTGCCGACATTCCTCGACATCGCCGCACCGGACAATAAACCGGAACTGGCCGAACCCATTGCCGGCATCAGCCTCATGAACGAGCTTACAGGCGGCACACCGCGCGCCGATGATGTCATGATGGAGTATACCGGCGAGGGCACCTATGCCCCCTGCATGATGTTGCGCCAGGACGGCTTCAAATATGTCCACTGCCGCACCGACCCGCCCATGATGTTCGATCTCGACAATGACCCGGGCGAGTTGACCAACCTCGCCGAAGACCCGGCCCATGCCGACCGTGCGGCGAAGATGCGCGCGACGATTGATGAGCGCTGGGATTATGACGGTATCGAGCAGCGCGTCTTGCAAAGCCAGAAACGTCGGCTTTTTGTCCAACAGGCGCTTCTCAAGGGCGAGTGGACGGGATGGGACTATCAGCCCTTCGTGGATGCGACGAGAGCTTATGTGCGCGGTGCGGTAGACCCGAGTACGGTGCTGACGAAGGCACGCAAACGTTTCCCGTTCGTGGAACCGAAGCCGGCCGATACGCCACGTACGCTGCCGCTGGCGGTGGATCTCAGGCCGAAGGACTGAACCGTCTTCAACACCAGCAACGCCCCGGACTTGATCCGGGGCCCAGGGCGAAACGCTCGGTATCCGCTTTGTAGCCCTGGGTCCCGGATCAAGTCCGGGACGTTGATTGTGCATGTTCGCGTGCTGCCGGCACGGAAGGGTATGGCGGCTCCAATTTCCCCTTTGCACGGGGTTGTTCCTCGAATTCCCGTTCAGCCCCCCACTCGCACGCGCCAAATGGGCATTCCCCGCGGCAGAGTCTCGGTGAGTCACTGATGTCGGCGTACAGCCGCGCACGCTGCTGCTGGATCTGAGGCTGAGGGACTGAGCCGTCTTCAACACCCGTAACGCCCCGGACTTGATCCGGGGCCCAGGGCGAAACGCTCGGTATCTGCTCTGCAGCCCTGGGTCCCGGATCAAGTCCGGGACGTTGATTGTGCGTGGTGGCATGCTGCCGGCACGGAAGGGTGTGCTGGCTCCATTTTCCCCTTTGCATGGGGTTGTCCCTCGAATTCCCATTCAGCCCCCTACTCGCACGCGCCAAATGGGCATTCCCCACGGCAGAGTCTCGGTGAGTCACCGATGCCGGTCAATGCAGTTGGTGTCGGCTTCAGGGAAGAGGAACGAATGCGACCTTCTCGCAAGGCGCGTTTACCCAGGTCGACAGTTGATGTCCCTGTCTCCAGGCTGAGTATGCGAGCGGTTCCAGCTCCAGAAACTGAACCTGACTCCAGCGATTTCGCTCCGAATAGAAGGTCTCGAGCGTGATTGTCGTGCCTTCGATTTCTGCGATCGCTTTGGTCTTGCCCGGCTTGTGCACCCAGGCCCATTTCTTGGCGACAAGGTCGATGGTGAGCGTTCCGGAAAAGGTTTTCTCGGTGGTTGGCGGCTTGGTCGGACGTCCGGTCGCAAAGGTGCCCTTGCAGGTCACGGTGAAGCGCTGATCTGCGGCAATCGCTGTGCGCATGCCTGTCGACGGCGTGAGGACCGCAAGGACAATCGCAAGCAACCATTGGCGGTTCATCATCGCTGTTTCTCCGAACCGGCTAGGGAAGCCGCCTGGATTGCTGGATCAAGTCCGGTAATGACGAGAGGGGAAGAGCGTCGACTATTCTAAGCGTCATAACCGACATCGTCATACCCGGACTTGATCCGGGTATCCATGCTAGCCCTCTGCATTTGCTATGGCGGCGCTCGCCAGATCCGACAAGACGACGCAAAAAACACTTGTCCGAACCGCTCACTTGCACAGCCTCAACAGAACGTTCATGACAACTCTCAAACGCCACGCACATCGGAAGGGAACATCATGATCCTCATCGGCAGATACCTCTCGCCATTCGTCCGCCGTTCCGCCGTCGTTCTGAAAACGCTCGGTTTGGAATTCGAACAAAAAGCACTATCCGTTCTCGACGACGGCGAGGAGATCCGACGGATCAATCCGATTGGCCGCGTTCCGTCGCTGATCATCGACGGTAATGAGGCCATCGTCGATAGCCACACGATCATCGACTATGCCCTGGAAGTGGGCGACCCGGAGAACAGTCTCATGGCCGCATCGGGGGCCGAGCGCCGTGCGGTCCGACGCGCCTCGATCGTTGCGGTCGGTGCCATGGAAAAGGCCGTCACCTCCTACTATGAGCGTGACCGGCGGCCGGCGGAGAAAACATATCAGGACTGGGTCGACCATTGCGACGACCAGACCGGCACGGCGCTGGCGGCGCTTGATGGTTGGATTGCGGAGAACGGCAATTGGGTGCATGGGGCCCACATGACACTGGCCGATATCGATGCCACCGTCGCCTTCGATTTCATCACCATGGTCGGGCCGCACGTCCTGGAAGGCGATGCCTATCCTGCATTGGCAGGCTTGTCGAAACGCTGCAACGAACTGCCGGCCTTCGCCGAGACGCAGTGGAAGGGCTAGCGCGGAAATGCGTCAGTTGTAGTGAAGCAGCAGCTTCGCGGCGAAAAACGCGGCAAGGGTGATCAAGACCCAGATCGCGATCTTCGTGCCGAGCAATGGCGGTTTTTTCTTCATCGAGATGGTCCGTTGAGGCCAATGGGGAGAAAAGTAGCGCTGTTCGGCGTGCCTGCCAGCGCATTGCAAGATTGAGGTTAAGAGCGCTGGCGCCTTTTTCGCACTTCGGTGTTGAGAAAACGCGTGCTGTCATTCACGGTGATTACGACTGCGGCACCTGAGCGCGCCGATCGTCCGAAGCCGCATGAGTGGGGAGGCCTGACCCGATGTTTGCCAAAAAACCCGGACCGAACAACGAAACCCGGATCGAACGCGGGGCCGAACGGGCCGGGAACTTTCTCCACAATGTCCGCAATATCATCATCGGGGCGGCAGCGATCGGCGCCGCCGCAGTGGCTGCGCAGCAGACCTTGTTTCCGACGGAAGCGCCAGCGACCTATTTCTATCTCGCCGGTGTTTGCGAGGGAACGAGCCGAACGCCAGACAATCGCTGGAGCCATCCCATGTTCGTCGGCGAGCAAATCAAGATCGGCGGCGTGGATGCGCCGACGGAGCCCGAGGCTCTTCGCAAGGCAGTCCGAAAGCGGCTCAAAGGTGACTTGCTCGAATGGCCCGCGACTTCAGGGGGGCCAGCACTCGGCCTTAACAAGGCACGGCTGGATGGAAAGCAGTTGACGCGAGTTCGTCCCGGTGAGTGCGTTCGGGTCGACAGTGTGAAGGTCGGTAACGAGGCTGTGGTAAATGAGAAGTGCTCGGGGACCGGGCGCGCCCATTCTTTCTGGATCACAGGCACATCGGAGGCGTGCTGATGGATGTCGGTCGAGCGGTCGCCGCCGCAACAGTCGATCGTACTGGACCGAGACGGTGGTTCTGATCCTGTGGTGCGAGCGCTCTCTCAATGGGGGAGTCGATCTGCGCAGTTGACCGGCCCCACCTGATTGGTAGGGATTGAATGCGGTTCATAGGCGGTCTGCAAGGGGTGGGAAATGTCTGACGAGTTGATCACGATGACCGCGACGGAGGCGGTTACCAGGCTACGTGCCAAAGAAATCACGCCACTCGATCTTATCGATGCCGCAGAGGCTCGGATTACCGAGGTCGAGCCGGCCATCAACGCGCTCCCCACGCTTTGTCTCGATCGGGCGCGCGACCGGGCCAAGGCGCTGCTTGCCGGTACGCAGCCTTCTGCGAGTGGAGAGGCCGGCGATCTGGCCGGGTTGCCGCTGGCGATCAAGGACCTCAACGATGTCGCCGGCGTGCGCACAACCTATGGCTCCCCGATCTTCAGCGATCACGTCCCAGAGGCATCGCATCCGCTGGTGGAGCGGATTGAGCGCAAGGGCGGCATCGTCATCGCGAAATCCAACACGCCGGAGTTTGGCGCCGGCGGCTCGACATTCAACGAGGTCTTCGGGCGCACGCACAACCCATGGAATACAGCCCTGACACCAGGCGGCTCTACCGGCGGCGGTGCGGCAGCCCTCGCTGCCGGCGAGATCTGGCTGGCGCATGGTACGGACCACGGCGGCAGCCTGCGGCGTCCAGCGACCTACTGCTCTGTTGTTGGACTGCGACCCTCGCCCGGCCGCGTCACGCGTGGCACCAAGGATGATCTCTTCTCGACACTTTCGGTGCAGGGGCCGATGGCGCGCACGGTTTCCGACGTTGCGCTGTTCCTCGATGCGATGGCGGGATTCTGTCCACTCGACCCTTTGACATTCGATGCGCCCGGCATCGCCTTTGCCGACGCGGTCAAGAATCCGGTTCCGCCGAAAAGGGTCGCGCTCGCGCCGGACTTCGCAGGCCAGATCCCGGTCGATCGCGAGGTCCGTGAAATCTGTGCCCGCGCCGCATGGCGCCTGCGTGAGGCAGGTAGCATCGTGGAGGAAGCGAGCCCTGATCTCGGGAATATCATGGACACATTTCTGGCGCTGCGCTCGCAACATTTCGCGGTCAACTACGACAAGCTGATCGCCGAGCACCGCGACCAAATCAAACCGGACATCATCTGGAATACCGAGCGCGGATACGATCAGGCAACCCGCGATCTTGCTCGCGCCGAACGCGCCCGCTCCGATCTCTATCGCCGGATGGCGGCTTTCTTCGAGACCTATGACTGTTTGATCACGGCGGGTGCTTCCACGCCGGCCTTTGACGTCAATTTGCGAATGCCCGAGACAATAGACGGCCGCAAACTGGAACACTATCTCGGTGCCTCGGCAATCACCGGCGCGGTCTCGGTGACCGGTCATCCGGCTATTGCCGTGCCCTGCGGTTTCGACCAATTCGCGCGACCGGTTGGAGTCCAGATCATCGGTCATCCGCGCGGTGAAGCCCGCCTCTTACAGATCGCGCGTTGCTTCGAAGATATCATTGCCCTGAAATCCACCGTCCCGATTGTGCCCAAGGCGGGCGTCCTGCCGCCGGCGGACAAAACCATCAACCCGTCGCGAGAAGGGCCGACGGCAAACTAGCACTGCGTCCAAAATGAGAAGAAGCCGCGCTGCGACCGATGCAAGAGTCTAAGCGGTCAATCCAGCACGGGGCGTCCGCTGACTATTGGAACTGGTCGAATCTTCCCGACCAAGGTGACATCGGCATTTGACCCTTTGCCGCCGTGCAGACCCGCTCAGTCAACCTGATGAACATAGTCTCGGCTGCACGGAAGCACGACTGCGCTTTCGATATCAGAGCGCTTTGGCTACGGTTAGTATCGAAACTTGCGAGCTTCACCTGGACGGACACGCGCATGACTGCGGAAGAACTCATGAAATGGATCCGCACAGCGGCTGAACTGTGGATCGAGACTGGAAACACCGACGAAGACCCCGTCGAGGACGTCCTTGTTGAGCAGGGCTGCGACCGCGATCTAGCCTGGATTATTCTGGAATATCTGCCCGCCGCGATGGCAGAGCCCGTTGTGAAGAAGATCGGTGCAACGCGCATTCCGACCTATATCCGGCAACTGACCGACGGCACCCGGGTCACGTGCCATTGGGAAGACGATGTGGTGTATCAGGCAATATGCATCTTTCGTGATGCCGAAGCTTATGAGCGATGGGATGAATTCAAAAAAATCGCCCAGTGTTCTCCGGATCTCGATGCAATAAACAACGCTCTCAAAGCGGGATGGGAAGTCGAAGGCAACCAGTGCAGCATCACCCCGTTCCACGAACTGCCCCCGACGAGTCCGTGGCTCCCGCCAAAGAGGGCGTGACGACTTCTCCTGGCACTTCTGAGACCCGGTGGGATTCGAATACTGACGACCGCTACTGAAGCCTAAGCAGCCAATTAATAGATTATCGTCCTCTATCGGTCAGGAAACAGCCGTCACTAAGGGGTCGACGGGAGGGCCAAGTATGACCTGGAACTGACATGGCAGCTAAGTCGCTGCGGCAAATGGAATTCTTCTTAGTGTCCCGTATGGTTGCCGCGACGAATTTGACTCGCGTGCCCTTGCGTTCTTCGTTACCGTGACAAAGAGAGTGACTAAGGGGAAACGTCTCATGATCAAAGCAAAAAAAGTGATCGTTTGGGCATCATTTGGTGCCTTGGTTCTGACACTCGCCGGAGTGATGCCTGCCGTCGCTCAAGATTTTTCGGATATGAGTTGCCAGGAGCTGTGGGAGACACGGAATGAATTTTTCCACAAACACGGTTACTGCTTCAAGACCCAGAAAGGGAAGAGACACTTCTCAAATCAAGGCTGTTATCATCGAAGCGCCCAGGCGGCTTTAAATGACATGAATCGAAATGACCGAGACTTCGTCAAACTCCTCAAGGCAGAGGAAGACAGCCGGGGTTGCGGGTCAGGGCGGGTGACATCGACTACCCAGCAACTGCCGACTTGTGCAAGTCCGGTGTACGCGCAATGTGAGCGAATTGCGGACCAACAATGCAATCACCACTCTTCGGACCGCCAATATCAAGCATGCTACGACAGGGCCGATAAGGCTTGTGCGCGGAACAAAGGTTGCCAATAGGTCCCGCATTACCGATAGCAAAGAATGCTGGATTGCGGGCAAAGCAACCGTGATGGCAGCCATACCACAGGTTGGGAGGCGCGTGCCCGTCTATTGGACCTTGGTGCGGTAACGTCCCACGACCTGGAGAGAAACTGAAGATCGGACAATTCACATCTACGATGCCGGCAAAACGGCCATTGGGCATTTCCGTCCCAATGGCCGCTTTCAGGTTTGTTATCTGAACTCGAACGCCTCGACGTGAATAGCTTTGCGTTTCACGCCTTCCTTCTTCAAATCCTTCATCAGTGCATCGACCATTGGTTTTGGACCGCAGATGAAATACTCATACTCATTGAGTTGCCCTGGCAACCTGTCCTTTGCCGCATCGATGCGCGCGAAGTCACCTTCGTCGGAGAACAGAGGATAGAGACTTACATTGTCACGAGCCGCTGCGATTGCCTGAAGCTCGTCGAGAAAGACCGCTTCTTCCTTATTGCGGGCCGCATAGGCGAAGTGGATTTCACGGTCGTCGTCTTCTTCCATTGCACGGAGTTTGGAGAGGAATGGCGTCAAGCCGATACCACCCGCAATCCAGACCTGCTTCCTGCATTCGGTGCTCGATGCATCGAACCGTCCATAGGGTCCGCGAACAATGACCTCACCATCCGGCCGTAGCTCTTCGCGAACCTTCCTGGTCCAATCGCCAAGAACCTTCATTGTGAAGCGCAGGCGATCTTCACCGGGTGCGCTGGAGATTGTGAACGGGTGTGGTTCCGACCAGTCCTTGCCTTGAATCTCGACGAAGGCAAACTGACCGGGTTTGAATTCCAGCATTTCGCCAACCGGTTTCAAGACGACTTCCGTTGCTCGCTCCAACGAGTTGACTGCCTCAATGGTGAAGCGCATGGCGGTGCGCTTGTTCATGCCGAACATTGTGTAAACGAGTGCGACAGTGCCAATGAGTGCGGAAATGATGAGCAGGATGCCAGAGGCGCTGAACCGCTCAAAAAAGACACCTGGTGCGTTCATGAAATGGCCGATGACCAATATGTAAACAAGCGCCATGATCTTGTGCGGGTTTCGCCAACGGGAGTAGCTGATCTTTCGGTTCAAGGCGACGAAGAGCCCGATTACCAGCAGCACCATGGAGGCCATGCCGATCTGAGCCGACGGGAAAGTCGCGTTCAACACCGGGTCGACATCCATCGGCAGGTCTTTGGGGATGCTGAAGAAGTGCACCAGAGCAAAGACGGCGGTAAATGTGCCGGCAATGCGGTGAACTTGATACATGCGGTCAAGCCCACCAAACATCTCCTCGAAGATTTCCAGACGTGTGGCCAACACCACGGAACAGGTCATTAGGAGAAAACCGATGCCGCCCAGAAGTGTCGAAACTGTTGTTCTGACGGAATGGTGCTCAGGGGCAAAGGCCAGATGCAGCACAACAAATCCTGCCACTAGGAGGATTATGGCGTTGATTCCTTGCAGGCGTAGCATGCTTCGCTCTCCCTATTGGCTGTCGCGGGTGCTGGCGTAGCCCGCACTTACGGCACAGAAGCATCCAGCGATCGCGGCAATGGTTCGAAACCAATGCACGATCTGCCATTGCCCCAGGGTTTTGGTGATCTCGGCTGCGCCAAGCGTTCCTCCAGCAAGCGATGCATTTGCGCCGGCGAAAAAGACGGGAAACGTGAGGAGCATGCACAAGGTGAAAACCGAAGCCGCAATAAGCCAGTTTCGAGTCGGCAATGTCTTCCAGACCGCAAGCCCGGCCGCCAGCAAAGTAACCCCTGTCGCAGAAAACCCGAGGGGTTTCATTGCACCCGCAATGAAAGGCACATTGGCGCTAAAAAGCTGGGTGAATTCAGTGGGGTCCAGCGACTGCCAGTAAGGCAGAAAGCCAAGCCCCAGCAACAGCAATCCGCCCGCAAGCATTCCCAAAAGTACGGCTGCTATTTGCGCTACGACGTTCATCTCTTTCTCCTTGGGTTGTGTTTTGAGTTGGATAAAGGGCGCAAAGGATCAGCCGCTGCAGAGCACCGGTCAGGCTTTGCTGAAGTGTGTGGGTGTTGGTGTTCAGAGCGTTCCCAGGTTGTTGAGCCTGGAAGCTCGAACAGGTCTATTCGATCTGTTTATTGAGATGCTTTCGGAAATCCGAAGGCGTTTTCTCCGTCCACCGTTGGAAGGCTCTTCTAAAGGCACGCTCATCCGAGTAGCCCAAAAGGAACGCGATCGAGCCAATGTCGTTGCGGTTGTCTCGGAGAAGTTCTGACGCCCTATGCTCGCGGACCTTATCGATCAGTCCTTGAATAGTTGTTCCGTGTTCTGCGGTGATCCTTTGGGCGGTGCGCACGCTCATATTGGCAGCAGCAGCGACACTGGCTGAATTGAACACTCCTGCCTGTGCGTTCTCCGCGGCTGCCTTTCTGAGCGCTTTCAGTTCTTTTGGTTCTTTAGCGGCTTCAATTTGTTTCTTGATGCCCGATAAGTGGGTCTGAACGTAATTGAAGAGTTCAACATTCGCCTGCTTGATCCGTTCGTCCAGCTTCTCTGGCTTGATGATGAGGCTGATTTCGCTGGCGTTGAATTCGACCGGCACGCCGAAATAGTCGACGTAGTGCGCCACATTGCAATGGGGCTCATGCGAGAAAGTGATACGCTCGAAGCAGTCCGGTATTCCCAGGAACTCGGAGAAGAGTCGCGGTATCGATGCGGAGCCGATTTCCGCCGACCGTCCACCATCTATGTGGTTCATGGGATGGCTGGAGATTATTTTTGCTTCCGACGGTCCCTCGTGGAAGGTCAGGTCCAATTGATCCGATATGACTGTGCAATTCTTGGTCAGGAGCTTTGTTGCCGCGCGAAGGTCATGAGCATATCGAGCTCCCTCGGCCAGCCCCCCGAAAAAGGAAAATGGGGCAGCTCGCGCTATCTCCAGTGTGATCGGCTCACGGGGAAACCGTTCCCCCAGCAGCCTCACTATTCTCGGCATAACGTCTTCGGGAGGACGCGTCTCCGGGTTCATCAATATGTTGCACGAGATACCGGCGGCATCCTAGACTTCTGAAATTGTCAATCCACGAGAGAGTGCAGAGGCGACAACAGTCATCACGGTTCCATTGCTTACTGTGGTCATGATCGAGCCTCCCGACATTTTGCGCAGGTCAAAACACGACGCGAGCCAGCGTATCGTTTGCCGAACCGGGCCGAGTGATCTCTGTTGAGCTTTTGGAAACTGTGTGTCATTTCAGATGCTTGGCTAAGTTCTCCTGAGGTTAGAATGAACGCTGGAGGGCAGTATTTACAGGACAATTCTCGCCAAATGCCGGACATTTCCCGCCAATTTGTGTCAATTCACGCCAATCGATCGCTAGCCCGCGAAGCGCGCCAATTCTGAATATCTGCAAAATGGTGCAGCAACGTCGCATCAAGAATGAACACCTGGATTGTTGGGTTTCTCTTATGCCATTTAATGGCCGGTCTAATGTTCTTTCCGGGCTTATAAATGTGCGGAAAAAATCGATAGCTACGACCCCCAAGCCGACGTAGCTCAGGAACCGCCGAAGACTGGAGATGCGCAGGTTTCTCGGACGCCCGGTATGTCCGCCGAGATGGTTGAACGGGCTCGCTGGCGTCGGAGAAGCGCCAAGGCATGAAGTTGCGGGGATTGCGGCACTTCATAGGACCCTGAATCCTAGCAGACTCCAAGTAAGCCTGCGTGGCAGTGTTGTGTGTGTGAATGCGCCTGTCATGCGGCCATGGAAGAGGCTGTTGTGAGGCACTCAGGCTGCAGCGGTCGGCAGGCGGCAACCGCGTTCAAGCGAATGTGTGGTGCCAAGTCATGCCGTTCGATTGTAGGGGTATGAGCACAATCGCACGAATTCGGAGCCTATTGATATGATACGTGGTTTGACCGGTTTGATCCTGAGCGGCCTGTTGGTGCTCATGACGGCACATTCAGTGGAGGCCGGCAGCAAATATGCCCGCTGGGCTGGCGGTGACGTGCAAATCCGGGGCTACGATACGACGGCGTACTTCAAGGCGGGAAAGTCGGCCGTCGGGCAATCGCGCCATGTCGTGAAGTGGAATGGCGGCACTTGGTATTTCAGGACCGCGAAGGAGGCCGCAACGTTTCGGGCCAACCCGGCCCGCTACACGCCGCAGTTCGGGGCCTATTGCACAGGCGGGCTTTCGCAGCAGCATGTGGTGAACGGCAATCCGACGATCTGGCGGATGCATAGGGGCAAACTCTATATGTTCTACGCCGTTGCCGGCGCCAAGCGTTTCGACAGGAACCCGGAAGGTGTGATCGCGGCGGCGAGAGCCTATGCGAAGACAGTCGGCATTCGCGAGAATTAGTGGACGACTTGTGAAGAATGGAATTTGTCCGTCATTCCTGACCGTGTGAGGGGACAGCCCCATCTCGAGAGCAGGAAACCAGCGTTAGATGTGGAGCCTTCGGCACTGATCACTCTGGATTCCGGATCTGCACCAGCTTGCGGCTGGCTTGTCCGGAATGACGAAAACGGGACTGTTCTGTTTCGGGCATTCCACGCGATGCCTTTCCGGTGATGCTGTGCTTTGTCTCCCTACCTTAGAAGAGCAGACAGACCGGCGCGCAGCGCGTCGCCTGTGTTTCCTTTTATGAATATGTGTTCATCGAGCGGAAGCATTGCTGAAACAAAGAAACTTTTCTGAAAACAATGAAACGTGACGCATACGGTTATAAGTCATTGTAATAGCAGAGTTGTTAAACTTTCTGGAAACAGATCTGTAACCGTCGGATCGTTCTCTGTTCGGTTCATCTCCAGTTTCAGGCCCCTGTAATCATCCGGGGCGAGAGCAAATTGGAGAGAATGACATGAGAGTAGCCATCAGAACGTATAGCTTTGCGCTTGCCGCAACTCTTGCTGCGACAGGTGCTTTCACAATTTCCGCCGCGGTCGTGACTGCGCCGGTGGCAGAAGCCTTTGGTCTTGGCGACGTATGGAAAGGCGCCAAGAAGGTCGGGAAGACCGCGGCCAAAGTCGGCAAGGGGGCCTACGATGCCTCCAGGGAACTCGACAAGGCGGTTCGCAAGGGCACTGCGGAGGCCGTCGGCACAGTCACCGGCGAATTCGTCGGTCAGGTCGGTGGGCGACTTTACGAAGGCATCCGACACGGACGTGCCCCGACAAAAGAGCAACTCGATCGCGCGCGTCGTGGCACGAAGGGCTTTGTCACGGGCGCGCAGGATCGATTGGAGCGCGGGATCGATCGGGAACGACGTAAAGTTGGCGAGACGATCAAGGAGGCCGGAGGCGCACTTCGCGATACAGGTAAGGATATCGCGAACGGGCTTGTCCGCGTTGGCAAACCGCCGGCCGTCATACCGCCGCGTGCACCGGCACAGCCTGGTTGGGGTCGTCCGGTTGGGCAACTCCGTTCGACGTTGCCCGCGCGGGCCAAAGGCATCACGCGCAAGGATCTCGCTATCAAGCAGAGCGCCAAGAGTGCGCTCGGCAATGATCGCTCGATCTACGGCCGGCCCGTCGGCTCGAAGACTCAGAAGATCGATCGGGCTGGAAAACGGCCGCTCGGCAATGATCGTTCGATCTGGGGACGCCCGGTTGGCGTCAAGGGCCAGAAAGGCAAGCGACAGATTGGGAACGATCGCTCGATCTACGGCCGGCCGGTCTTTGCACCGAAGAAGCGCGGGGCGCGGGCGAAGGCTCCGGCACGCAAGGTCCAGGGTATCACCCGGCAGAACCTTAAGCCTGCCAGCAATGTGGGCCGGAACAAAGCCAAGAGCACCAGGCAGCTTCGCGGCAATGACCGCAAGCGTCGCGATATGCGGATAGCTGGAGGCTCGAAGCGCAAGGCGCGGAACAACCGTAACCGAAAGAGCCGAGGGCGTCGCAGATAGACCGGCTTTCTTTCGGCTTGTATTTGCAGAGCGTATCGCCGCCTCGGATTGTGGGTCCGAGGCGGCATCATTTCGGGTCCGGTCAGGCTTTCAAAGTGTGCGACAAAATTGTATCCAATATAATAATAAACGGATACATTAGTAGTCGGCATGATGCGGTGATGCCGCTCATGCCGGCGCGGTTACGTCTGACCCAGGAGGAACGCCAATGAGTACCGACACCGATATCGATCCGATCACCAAGCTTCCGACAGCCGATCCGAGAAAAGCACCGCTGACCAGTGCCCATGCCGGCCACGAATGCCGCCATCTCGACGACATGGACTGGGAAGTGCAGCGCTTCGCGGGCGTCAAAAGCAAAATGTTGTTTCACCCCAATCCGGAGCGACCGACAGAGCCGAATGCCGGTGTGTTGCGGTATGAGCCGGGTGGCGGGCACCCGTTGCACAGTCATTACTTTGCGCAGGTCTGGTATATTCTGAGCGGTGAATTCGACATTGCCGGCGAGAAATATGGTCCGGGAACGATGGTCTTTCATCCCGACCCTCATACCGAGCAGGAGATGAAGACCGAGACCGGCGGAGACATCCTGTTCGTCCAGTATCAGGGACCGACAACCGGTAAGGGGCCGATCTACGATGGCCGGTTCAATCTGAAAGAACATCCGGACCTCGACAAGGAGCGCTTCGACTATTGAGTGCTGGTGCGGGCAGAGTCAGTTAGCCGACCGAAGAGCGAAACGCCCCGGACTTGATCCGGGGCCCAGGGCTACACGGCACCTTCCCAGTTCTTTGCCCTGGGTCCCGGATCAGGTCCGGGACGTCGGTTCTGTTTGAAAGGGAACGCGCGCGCCCCTGTCTAGCCTTCGGCATTACCGCTATTCTCAAGCCAGCGGACCATCAGCTCGCCGGAGCGCTTGATGTGATGGGTCATCTGGCGGCGTGCCTCCACGGCGTCATGGCGCTCGATGGCAGCCATGATCGCCGCATGCTGGGCAACATTTTCGCGCATCTGGCGGCCATCGATCGAGACCGTCGCCAGCATCACGGGACGCAGGACGCCGCCGTGCAATTCGCTGATCATGCGACGCAGGCAATCGTTGCCGCTCGCCGCCAGAATAATGTCGTGGAAGGCGTCATTGGCTTCGACCCAGGTGGCCGGGCCGTCCGTTTTCCTATCCGGGGCGGGCTTGTCTGAGGACGAGGCCTCGACGACGCTGACGAAGGCGTCATTGGCCGCCCGCAATCGCTCGACATCGGCATCGGTGATCCACTCGGTTGCCAATTCGGCGGCAAGCCCTTCCAACTCAGCTCTTACTTGATAGGCATCGCGGATCTCTCGCGGTTCCGGAACCCGAACGATGGCACCCTGGTTGGGCACATGGCGCACAAATCCTTGCGTCTCGAGTATCCGCAAGGCTTCGCGGATAGGTGTTCGACTGACGGAAAATTGCTCCGCCAGTGCTTCCTGGCGCAGGCGCGAGCCTGGTGCGAATTCACCCGTTCTGATGTGCGTGAGGATCTGATCGGCGAGATCACGGATGCGCGTTGCACCAGAGGTGGCCATTGGTTTCTGTCGACGCTCCCTGGTTAGAGAAACAGCATTGGTGGCATTGTCTTAGGTATTGAAACAATAGCTCAATCGAATCGAAAGGCATTGAAAAAAGACAAAGGGAGCCCCCCATACCATGGGGTGCTAGCCGGCGAACGATATTGCTCAGGCTCAATCGTCAGGCCTTAGGCTCGTCGGGGCGATGCTGCGCAAACTATGCCGCTTTTGGGTGGAGTCACGACGCAGGATCAATGAGGTCTGGTGTTCATGTCGCTGTCGCGCAAGAATGGAAGCCAGACTGGGGGGAATCCAAGATGAGTGCCGTCTCGCTGACGACGGAAATGATCGTTGTCCTCTGCTTGCTGGGATTTACGGTTTTTCTGTTTGTTTCCGAAATTCTACGTGTCGATCTCGCCGCAATAACGGTCATGGTGCTGCTGGGTCTGTTGAGCTTTCTACCGGGCTTGGGAGGATTGGCCGACGTCAATCACCTCTTTGACGGATTTGCATCCAATGCGGTTGTCTCGATTATCGCGGTGATGATTATCGGCGCCGGCCTCGATAAGACCGGTTTGATGAGCAAAGTGGCTGCCGTCATCTTGAAATATGGCGGTAGTACGGAGAAGCGGGTCGTTCCGATCATTTCCGGCACCGTCGGAATCATCTCCTCGTTCATGCAGAATGTTGGAGCTGCCGCTCTGTTCCTGCCTGTCGTCAGCCGTATTTCGGTCCGCACGGGACTGCCGCTCAGCCGTCTCCTCATGCCGATGGGGTTCTGCGCGATCATGGGAGGCACAATGACCATGGTCGGATCATCACCCCTGATTCTACTCAACGACTTGATCGCGAGTGCCAACAAGGAGCTACCGGCTTCAGCCCAGATGGCGCCCTTTGGCCTTTTTTCAGTGACGCCTATCGGGGTTTGTCTTGTCGCAACAGGCATTCTCTATTTCGTGCTTTTCGGTCGATGGGTTCTTCCCAAGGGGGACACGTCCGACGATGGGGCCGGCGCCCAGTCCCTAAAAGATTATCTGAAGCGGATCTACGGTCTCAAGGCCGACATTTTCGAGGTTGTTGTGCCGGCAGGCCACCGCGTGACCGGTCAGACCCTGGACGATGTGATGCAGAAGTATCATGTCTACATCATCGGGACCTTTTACGATGGTCGCCGATGGTTTGCGCCCACGATCCAGACAGAGATCACCTGTCCGTGTCGCTTTGCGGTTCTCGGCCGGACCAAGGTTATCCAGGAAATGGTGGGGTCGGAGGGGTTTGAACTTCTACCCTCCCTGGAGGTCTTTGCCGAAGACTACGCGCCGACGAAGTCGGGCGTAGCGGAGATCGTGATTCCGCCAGGTTCGTCCCTAATCGGGAAATGCGCGCACGACGTGGTTTTCCGAAAGAAGTATGGCGCCAGTCTGCTGGCGATCCACCGGGGGGAAGAGACGCTCAGCTATGTCGAAACCGACGATCACAAGGCGACGCCGGTTGGCGAAGTGCCTTTCCTGGCCGGGGATACACTTGTCATTCACAGCACTTGGGAGGCGTTGACGCGGCTGACGCGCGACCGGGACTTTGTTGTCGTGACGGCCGACTTCCCGCGCGATGAAATGCGCCCGAAAAAAGTGGGCTGGGCACTCCTGTTTTTCGTGATCGCACTCGGTTTGATTCTGTTTTCGGATGTGCGGCTGTCCCTTTGTCTTCTGACCGGAGCGGTCGGCATGATTATCACGCGGGTGATCGATCTGGATGATGCTTACGATGCGGTAAGTTGGAGTACCGTCTTTCTCTTGGCGAGTCTGATTCCGCTCGGTCAGGCGGTGCAGAGTACGGGGACGGCGGAATGGATCGCACAGCAGATCCTGTCGATCCTCGACGGATGGCCGCTCTGGGCGCTTCAGGGCGGCGTTGCCATTCTCGCGACGGTTTTCACTCTGGTGATGTCGAATGTCGGCGCGACCGTCCTGTTGGTTCCACTCGCTGTTTCCATCGCTATGGCAGCCGGTGGTGATCCTGCTGTTTTCGCGATGACTGTTGCGATCTCGACCTCCAACTCCTTCCTCATCCCGACCCATCAGGTCAATGCTCTGATCATGGGCCCCGCCGGATATAAAGTGGTGGACTTTGTTCGAACAGGTGGGATCATGACGATCCTGTTCCTGGTCGTGTCACTGGTGATGATGAATGTGGTGTTCTGAACGTAGCGCCAGGTTTGGATCGTGGCGGCGTTATTGTGGCGTCAGCGCTTTGCGGAAAACGATTTTATCTTCGCCGCTCTTGTAGAATTCGCGAATGCGCGCTTCTTCGTCATAGCCGTGCTTACGATAGAAACAACGCGCGTTTTCGAATTCGCTCAGGCTGGATGTCTCGATCAATAGCAGACGTTCGCTGCGTTCTTGAAGAACCTGTTCGACATGGTTCAAGAGCGCCTCGCCAACGCCTTGCCTCTGGCGCGACGGCAGGACGCCAATGAAGTAGAGGTTCCAGACACCATAGGTCATGGTCTCGGCCGCATAGTAGGCAGCCCCTTGCAGCTCGCCCTCGATTTCATCGACAATCCAGAAATGATCGTCGTCAAGATGTCCATCGAAATAGGCGGATACCATACCCTCAAGGCCTTCGAGTTCGTTCGCCTCGAACATGCCAGTCGCATCGGCAAGATTCATCAGGGCGGACATGTCGTTCGGTGTTGCCGGTCGGATCATTGTTGGAATTCGCTCGTTGGTGCTCTCGGTCCAGAGCGTTGTGTCATACGAATGAGGCATGATGCGATGTGACCGTTTGCCCTGATCCGCAATGCGCTTTCGGTTAGCTAAACTTGCTTTGCACAACGCCCCACGAGGACTCCAATGCAAGACCAACCATCATGGACAAGTCGGTTTTCCGGTCTCGGTGCACTCGATGACGAGACGCGCCGATATCTTGAAGACCATAGTGTCGCGGTGAGCGTTGCGAAGGGCAGTATTGTCTTCGGCCCAGGCAAAGCGCCAGAACATATGTTGCTTCTACTGAGTGGTATCGTTCGCGTTAGCCAGGTTTCGGAATCAGGTCGGGAGATCGTTCTCTACAGGGTTGCGGGCGGGGAGAGTTGCGTTCTGACCACCGCCTGCCTGCTGGCCCACGAAGCCTATGTGGCGGAAGGCGTTGCCGAGACAGACGCGGAAGCCATCGCGATTCCCCAGGCAACGTTTGAGGAATTAATGGCACGTTCCGATGTATTCAGGCGGTTCGTTTTCGCGGGCTATTCGGAACGGATCACTGAGCTCTTCCACGTCATCAATGCCATCGCGTTCTCACGGATCGACATCCGTCTTGCCAAAACGCTTTGCCTGCTTGCCGGCGACAATGGCGCTGCGGACGTCACACAGCAACAACTCGCGACCGAACTCGGGACGGCTCGGGAAGTCGTCACCCGTCAGATTCAAGAGTTCAAGCGACGCGGTTGGGTCGACCCTGGACGCGGCCGGATAACGCTCGTCGACCGTGCTGCGCTCGAACGTCTTGCCGATTCCGCGTGAGAGGCCCGCGAGCGTGACATAGTCACAGACGCCCGCCCGAGAGCGCACTAGCTTCTCTCCAACAGACGAGCAAATTCGGATTTTGGAGAAGAAGAGATGACTGCGAATATCGGAACTATCGACCGTGTCCTGCGTGTGATCGTCGGACTGGCGCTGTTGAGCCTCGTGTTTGTCGGGCCGCAATCGCTCTGGGGGCTTGTTGGGCTTGTGCCACTGCTGACGGGTCTGGTTCGTGTCTGTCCGTTATACACGCTGCTCGGTGTTCGCACCTGCAATGCCGCATAGCGAAAGACATATCTGTCAAGTTAGCTGGAATTGGAGAACCGCATGAACTTCATGTTGGCGCCCGGCAACCTTGTATGCGATCTCGCGGGTGTGCCGAAGGATAGCGATCATCGTCAGATCCTCAGGAGTTTCATCAATATGTTGGTCTGGGGCGCGGTCGGCGTGACGGCTGTTCTGACAATCATGATTTGAATGCACATTGCGAATGTGAGTGGTACACTCCCCTGATAGAGCCGACATAAGTGCTCACCGCATCGGGTCAGGGGAGGCAGAGATGCAAGCAGTAGAATGCGCCGCATTGCGCAAGGATGGCGCCAGCGCGGCCTGGTATGAAGTCACGGATCATTTTTCGCTAGGAGAGCCGCTGGTCGGCAAATCCGTGGCTGTCTGGGCGCCAATCATTCCCGATACGGACCGCCAGCGGGTTCTGGATTTTCGTCTCGATGCACCGGAGGGTGTGACGTTTGCTCATGATGGGGCGCACGGAAATCTGGTCATGCATTTTTCAGCTCAGGCGTTGGTCGAGCCTGCCGCTTTTGCCTTGCACTATACGGTCGAGACCCAGGCCGACGAACGCCTGATGACGCCGGAATGCGTTGGCGATATCGCCAATCCGGCCGCCTTTGCGCCTTGGCTCGGGCCCGAGCAGCATGTCACCGTCGATGCCGAAACGGCCAAGCTTGCAAGGGATCTGGTCGGCACCGAGACCAATATCCTCGAGCAGGCGCGGATCCTGTACAAATATGTCATCGGTCACATGGCCTATGATGCAGCTCAGCAATCCTGGGTCGGATCCTCATCCCATGCGCTGACCTGCTCGATCGGCAATTGCAACGACATCCATGCCCTTTTCATTTCGCTTGCGCGGTCGGTGGACATCCCGACACGTCTGGTCCTCGGTCAGGCGCTTGAGCCACCGCCGCCGGGAGAGGAGGCCTGCGATCTTTGCGGTTATCACTGCTGGGCCGAGTTCTTCGCGCCGGGTCTGGGATGGATTCCGGTCGACGCCTCATGCGCCTGTAAATATGGCAAGACCGATCTGTTCGGAACGCTTGAGCTCAACCATATTGCGTGGTCCACGGGGCGTGATCTCGTACTGAGCCCGCCACAAAAGGGTGATCCGTTGCTCTACTTCGCAGGACCCTATGCGGAGGTGGACGGTGAACCGTTCAACGGTTTGGGACGGCATGTGAGCTTTAACGAACTTTGAGATTTTAGCGGTTTTCCCGGCCTGAGCCATGGCACAAATGGAGTTTGTGTCGTTGCTTTGAGGGCACACTCTCACCGCAATCGCATGATCACTATACAGACGACCTCCGGGTGAATGATTCTCCGGCGGCGATCCGTGGTATAATGCGTGGCGTGCCTTCAACTCGATTCGCTGACTTAAGATCAGGAGAATGAGTGTGCTTGGGCTGACAGGTCTTCGTTTGAAAATTGGGATAGTGTTCGCGCTTGCGGTCGTTGGTTCGGCCATTGGGCTGCGCGGCGCATCCGATACTTCATCCGATGTCGCGCCCGCGCCGGTCATGGCTGCAGAGCCGGCTGTTGATCCTGAACCTGTCGTTCCAGAAAAACCCGTCACGATAATAGCGGGCTCTGCCGAGGATACGGAAAGAGCGCGCGCTCTGCTCGCCGCGATCAAGGACATCCTGAAGAAGGCTGCCGACAGGCGTTCCGATGCGCAACAGTTGCCGAGCGAGGACGAGCTTCTTGTCGTGCCCCTGTGGACCGAAACACGCGAGCAGCGACAAGAAGAAGTTCGCAAGCTACTTGATGCAGCCTTGGACCTGATTACGGACGTTCCGCTCGTCGCCGAGCAGAAGAGGTTGGAGGCGGCACGCAGCACGATTACGCAGCTACAGAACAGGATTGCAGACCTCCGCGAGAAGCAGCTTGTTGCGCCACAGGAGTCCGTCCTCTCCGGTGTCTGGACCGATACGGTCGCGACGCTGGACGATGAGATCATCGATGCGCAGGCGCGCATCGACGCCAACAAGAAGGAGATTGTCGATGCCAAGCTGGCCGTTGGTGCGGCTCTCAGGCGTTCCGGCGTCGAGATCTCGGCCGATCAGATCGACCTTCTTCTCGATAGCGTCCTGAGCGGAGACGTTGTCCGCCTCGTCGCGACCTTCGAGGCCGCCAAGCTTATCGACGTGCAACTCAATAAGCTCGTTGACGCATCAGAGGGCAATCTCAGTGCGGCACGAAATTATTTTGCCATGCATGCCGCGCTTTTCGTCCTCCTGGTTCATGCCCAGGACAGCGCAATCGAAAAGATCGATGCGGTCTATCTGCCGCGCTTGGAGGAAATCGGGCAGACGATCGCCTCGACGATGAGCGAAACGCGGCAACTTCTCAGCAGTCGCAAACGTGCCGATCAGCAACGGGTTCTGCGGGCGAACCTCAAGAGTCAATCTCTGGCCAAAGAGGTTGCTGACTATTACAGCCGTTATCTCGTTCGCCAGCGGGGGCAACTCGCCGATGCGCGCAGTCGGACCCTGCGGGATCTTGAAGTTGCCGACAACACCTACAAGACGGTTGAGGTCAGTTTTCAACTCCGTGCCTTGATGAAAGACGCAACGGCCTCCTTCGATGCGATCCAGAAGCTGGAGGCGCCGGGTCTTGAGCAGGTCTTTAAGAACCGGGAGTTGCGCCAGGAATTCGAGAATTTGACCCGCAGATTGGCGCCGCCGTCATCCTGACGCAGGAATTCCGGATACAGAGTTGCAGTGCCTGTCTTCCCTCTTGAATAACAAGCTCCCAATCACCATATGTTGAAGTTGACGCTAATGAGCCGATCTGCGCCGCAGTGGCGGACGCACGGGCTGCATCGAAGACCGGTAGGTATGATGCAATCATAGAGCCGTTAGCCGGCACGGGCATCGTGTCGCTGTTCTACCGCAAAGCCGAGAACACAGGACGTGATCATGAGCGCAAGCGAGTTCGACTATTCCGCGCCGGCAGAATTGTTCGGAGGCGGCAAGTGGAACGGACGGCCGGCCGCAATCACATACAAGCGGTTCGATGCTGCAGCGCAGGCTATCCAATATGCGGTCGAGCAACTCTCCGGTGCAGGCGCCCGGGTTTGTGTTCTGGAAGTGAATGAGGAGCGGTTCGATCACCGTGGCATTCGCGAACTTTATGATCGCAGCGAGTATCCACTGGTGCGAACAAGCGCTACGGACGGCGATCCGGCCTAGGGCACGAATATGTAAAACGCCGGGTCAGCCAGAGTATTTGACACCGAGCGAAAAGAGACTCAAAGGAAATCCAACATGCAGAAAACCGCAAAGTCGAAAGCCGAAGAACGATTCGCGGCAGCTCAGAAGTTGACCAAACAGATTCAGAAAGAACAGCAGACCGCGCTGGATGAGCGAGCGGCGCTGACGGCGAAACTGCGCGCCCTTCGTCTGGAAAAGGAAGCGGCCGATGCGAAACAGGCCGAGAAAGAGGCCAAAAAGGCGGCGGCTGCAGCCAAGAAGAAGACCACGTCGACAGCGAAAAAGAAAACAACACGACGTGCTGCCGCCGCATCCTCGTGAGAGCATCTCGTGAATAATACGGACGTCTCACTCGCCAATCCTGTGTGAGAGGTTGTTTTTCGTTCAACTTGATTTTTTTGCATCCAAAACGAGCTTTGGCCTCGTAAGTGCTCCTGAACCGCAAAAAACGCCGGCTGCCGGCGAGGAGCATGCATGCAAGCCAATTCCCAAACCCCTGACGGCTCTTGCCTGACAACCGGCTTGAACTAGACTGGTGTCCATGGCCGATCATGAGACGCTAGAAGACCTGCTCTCGCAGGTCGCCTTAGGCAATCGGGTGGCGTTCCAAGAGGTCTATCAGCGAACGTCGGCCAAGCTGTTCGGCGTCTGTTTGCGGTTGTTATCCGAGCGCGCGATAGCAGAAGAGGTTCTGCAGGAAGCCTATGTAAAGGTGTGGCGCAATGCGGGCAGCTATGTGCAGGCGAAAGCCAAACCGATGACATGGCTGATCGCTATAGCGCGCAATCAGGCAATCGATCGATTGCGTGTCCAACGTCCCGGCGCCGTCGATCTGGAAGAGGCGGGCGAAATTCGCGACGAAAGGCCCTCGCCGGAGTTGGCGGCAATCGCATCGGATGAACGCGAGCGCCTGCACGATTGTATCGATAAGCTTGAGGCAAAGCATAGCGATGTCATTCGCAGCGCCTATTTCGGTGGCTTCTCCTATGGAGAACTGGCCGAAACCCAGGGCGTACCTCTCGGAACCATGAAAAGTTGGATCAGGCGCGGCCTGCTGAAATTGAAAGACTGTCTGGAGCGATGAACGCGGAAACAACAGACACTGGCAGGAGCGACGACGAGACGCTGGCGGGTGAATATGCCCTAGGTGTCTTGTCTGCCGGTGAACGGCTCGCAGTCCAGCAGCGCATCAAGAGTGATGCGAACTTCGCTGCAATCGTTGCTGCGTGGGACGATCGGTTGCAGCCACTGTCTCGCGAAATAGCGGAAGAACGCGTCCCGAAACGCGTATGGTCCGAGTTGGAAGGATCGCTCTTCAGAAGTGATGTGGCGCCCAGCGGGCTATGGAACAGTGCAGCGTTCTGGCGCTGGTTGACGGCCGCCACCAGCCTTGGCGCCGCTGCCTGCGTTGCGCTTCTGCTTCTTGTGCCGCCTCCTGCCGGTCAGGCGCCATTGGTTGCGGCATTGCACGCAGGCGATGCGGGGCCGACTTTCCTGGCGAAAATCGATCCAGCTTCAGGCAATCTTGTCATTCGGGTTGCTGCAGGTACACCGCAGGCCGACAAGGTCCCTGAGCTTTGGCTCATACCTGCCGATGGCGTTCCGCGTTCGCTTGGAGTCATCGAAAAGCAAGGCGAGACCCAGGTCGCGATGACCGCGCCGCATATTGCTCTCGCCGCACCTCAGACAGCCCTCGCGATCAGTCTCGAGCCGCCCGGCGGATCACCGACCGGTCAGCCGACAGGCCCGGTCATAGCCGTTGGAAAGCTGCAACAGATCTAGGTTTTTCCGCTCTCATATGGCTGTTTTTCAACACGCTGTTCTCTCTCTAAAATACTGAAATTGTTGCGCAATTGCGTGGATTGCAGCGCGTAATTGTATTTTCACGGCGAATTTCCGATCTATTTTGCATCCGGTCGGCCAATCGGCTCGTAGCTGCTCCCAAGTTAGCGCAGCACATGCCAAGCGAAAGGGCCGATACGATGCCGAACGAAATCAACGCAACCGTCGATAGCGACAAGTTTGCCGATGCCTTCCTTCAGGGCTTTCTCTCAATGGGTCTGAAGCCGGAAGAAAACGCAGCCGACAAGGCTGAAGCCATAGCCGTTCTCGGTGGAATGACCGAAGCCGATGCGACGCTCGATACGCTTGTCGATCGAATCCTGGGCGCAGCATACAATGGCCTGGATAGTGAGACGCCGTTTGGCGATGGAACGGGAATCATCTCCAACAACACGTCAGGTAACGAAGACGTCGATTTTGGCGACAAGGAATCCACGCCGACATCCAAGACGGAGACGCCGGAAGAGAAGGCCGACGCGATGGGCGATGCCTTCATCCAAGGCCTTTTGTCTTTTGGTCTGAAGCCGGAAGAAAATGCTGCCGACAAGCAAGAAGCAATTGCCGTCCTCGGTGGTATCATCGGCAACGACAAGAGCATTGAAGACACGGCAGAAGCAATCAAGAACGCGCCATACAATGGCTTGCATGACGGGCCACCCGATTTTGGTGAAGTCGACCCAAGTGTCTTCGACAGCGGCGACCATATCCTCTGACAGATTTGTTTGACCGCACCACATCCGCTCTCCGCCAGCATCGAGCCGACAGCCCACAGCGGCGTTGGTCCGATGCGGCGGAGAATTGCGTTGCCTTCAATCAGGCGATGTTTCGCGGCTCAGCGTTTGCCGGCAATCGCTGCCAGACGCCGACCTGCCGTTCGGAAGTTGGAAAGCCGATCGATAAGACCATGGCGCGGATTGTAGCCTCGGTCGACATCCATAAACGTATCGAGCTGCACGATTGTGTGCGATAGCGTTCCCGCGAGTTCGCAGGCCTCGGCGACACGGTCTGCAATCACGTCATCGTCAAAGTTTGCGACTGCAGGATTTTCGTTGGCCAGGCGAATATTCGCGCCAGCTCTAAGACCATTCTGTTCGGCAAATGAATCGATCTCCTTCAGCCGTGTGCCGAGGTCGTCGCTCATATTGATCTGGAAGACGGGGCCTGCCAGTCGCTCTTTGAGCGAAGCTTGCGCAAGGGTGGATGCGACCGTATCACGGTCATCCCATTTGAAGCCGAAGCTCACAGAGTGGGCGAACTTCGAGCCTCGTTTCGGCTCATGGGCCGAGGAATGGAATTTGCCGATGTAGACCGGAATGCCGTTCAAATCCGGCAGGTCGCCGATCTTTGCGGCGATATCGCTCATGTCGACTTCCGCTGAAATCAGCTCAAGCGCATCGATCATCGAGGCCGCATCGCGCAGGGCCGCACAGGCGTCCGCATCCGGCAAGCCGATCGTGAAGAATGTGAAGCGAATGCCCGCGCTGTGAAAATCATCGATCCGTTTGCGGATCTGCGGATCGAGAAGATCGGACAAGGGCGTACGTACGCGATTGAGGCCCATCTGCCAGAGCCGTAGAAGCGTGTAATCGTTGCGCGCTCGCTTGCGCGAAAACTCTTCCATCGGCCCATTGTAGGGCATGTCGATTGCCTCGGCCCAGGCATGACGCAGATGCACGACCAATGGCAGGCCGCTGTTCTGCGAGGGAGCAGGAACCGCCCAGTCATGTCCTGTGCTGGATACCTCTTTGCCGGCGTCGAGCTCGAGGCCGTCAGTGGGGATAACGCGGAAGCCGTGGCCATCTGCATACACATCGACCAGGGCCACCGAGAATTTCCCGGTATCGTTGCGTCCATACTGGTCCGCCGGCTGCGAGCGATACAGCTCGGCAAAATCCTGGCGGATGAAGCTGGTCGGCGGGAAGCAATAGAGCTTTGTCTCACCCAACCGGTTCAAAAAGAACTGATGCACATGGCCCGAAAAGACGGCTTCGAGCTTGTACCGCTCGATCAGGCCGGTCAGCCAGCTTCGGCCCGGTTCTTCATAATTGTCGTAGTGGGCGTGCTCGCTCGTGTGATCGATATAGGGCGGGTAGTGGGTGCACAGGAACAGGCGCTTGCCGCTCTGGGCCGCAAGATCCTCTTCAAGCCATGTGCGCTGCTCGGCCTCCCGCTCCGTCCCGCTGTTCACCAGGGACGAGTTGATAACGAAGAAGCGGCAGTCTGCATGATCGAACCCATAATGGGACGGCCCGAAGTGCTCGTTGAAGATGGCCAGCGTTTCGTCCGTTACAGGACCGGCCGGAGAGCCGATATGCGGCTTGTCGCCCGCATCGTGGTTGCCGGCGACGAAATGCAGATTGGGTTTTAGCGGCTCGAAGATTTCGTGCGCTGCCCCGCAGGCGTCGGCATAGGTAGGCAGGCTGGGTAGAGGATGCACCATGTCTCCCAGATGCAGCGTGAAGGCGGGGTTGTGCGCCGCGATCAGGTTCACGGCGAGGCGGGCACGCCCATTCGCCATATCGTTCACGGGGAAGGGAGAGGATTCATCCCCGCCCGGTGGACGGATGTGCGTATCTGTGATGATCGCGAACGTAAAAAGCGGAGCGCCAGACATCTCTTGGGTCATCCCTCTTCGAAGGCTTTCATCCTGCCGCGCGTGCGCTGATAGATCATGGCGACAATGATGAGAACGGTCAGTGTCCAGAACACCCAGCAAATGGGCGTTCGGAAGAACACCATGAAGTCGCCGCGCCCGAGAAGGAGAGATTGACGGAAATTGTCCTCGAGCAGGGGCCCGAGAATGAAGGCAATGAGGAAGGGCGCGGCAGGTATGCGCAGTCTTAGCATGCCATAGCCGAGAACACCCATAATTAGCATCACGAGAACATCGAAAATCGTGTTGTTGATCGCATAGGCCCCGAACACGCAGAGGACCAAGACCACGGGGAAGAGAACGCGGTGCGGCACATCGGCAATCTTCGCGATGATGCGGATCGATGCCTTGCCGACGATGAAGAGATAGGCCGAACTCAGCATGATGCCCATGAAGAGGGCGTAGATCATATCGATGTTTTCCTGGAACATCAGCGGGCCGGGTCTCAGGCCATGGATCATGAAGGCGCCAAGAATGATCGCGGTGATGATGTCGCCGGGAACGCCCAGGGCCAGAAGCGGGATCAAAGTCGCGCCGGCGACGCCATTGTTGCCGGCTTCCGCCGCTGCCACGCCTTCCAGTTCTCCCTTGCCGAATTTTTCGGGTTTCTTCGAATTTCGTCTGGCCTCGCTGTAGGAGAGGAAGGCCGCCGGCGCACCGCCAATTCCGGGGATGGCACCGAGGACAACACCGATCAAACTCCCGCGAACGATCGATTTCAGATTCTTCAGATAATCGAAGAATCCGGCATGGGTCCCGGCAAGGCTTGATTGCTCATGCGGTTTTTCCGTCTTCGAATAGAAGTTGATGATTTCCGGAATGGCGAACAATCCGATCAGGACTGGAATGAACGTCAGCCCGCTCATCAATTCTGTATTGCCGAAGGTCAGTCGATCGGTTCCGTAGACAAGATCGAGCCCGACCGTGGAAAGCAGGAGCCCGAGGCATGCAGCACCGAGACCCTTTGCGAGATCGTCGCCCGAGACGCCGGCAATAATGGTCAGCGAAAAGACGATGAGCGTGAAGAACTCGGGCGATCCGAACTTGAGTGCGAAACCAGCCAGCACGCCTGCAAAAAGGATGAGCGACAGATTCGATATGAAGTCTGCCGTGCACGACGCATAGAGCGCCATGTCGAGCGCTCGACGCGCTTCTCCTTTCTTGGCTAACGGATAACCATCGAGCCCTGTACACGATGCGGCGGGTGTGCCCGGTGCGTTGATCAGGATTGCCGTGATCGAACCGCCATACAGGCCGCCCTTGTAAACGCCCAGCAGAAGCAGGATGCCGGTCACAGGCGGCATGGTGAAGGTAAAGGGGAGGGCGAGGGCCACACCCATTGGGGTGGTCATGCCGGGAATGGCGCCCATGATGACGCCAAAGATCACACCGGCGAGGAGTGCCAACGCGTTATCGACGGTTGCGAAAAGGGTGAAAGCGGCAGCGATTGTGTCCCACATGTTATCAAACTCCCGCCAGATATTGTTCGAGAATGCCGCTGGGGATCGGGACATTCGCGGCTTTTGTGAAGAAGAGATAGAGCCCGGCCGGAATACCGATTGCGACCGGGATCATGATTGTCAGCCGCCGCTCATCCGCCAGAAACATCAATACGAACAGCGCAATCGCGCCGGTCAACGGAAATCCCAGCGGTTCAAGCGCAATGTAAAGCGCGAACAAGACGGCAAATACGGTGACTGTGCGCATGATGACACGTTCGTCAGGAGCGGCATCCAACGCTTCTGCATCCGAACTTGATGCCAGCGTTCGCACCGTCACCATCGCTCCGAATGCTGCCAGCATGTAACAGACGATCCGTGGGAAATAGGACGGGGAGAGAGCGGCGAACTGCACGCCTCCCGGTTCATCGATTCCATTCGGTATGATGACGAAGACGCCAAGGAGACCGAATCCCAGCATCAATGGCCCGGCAATCAGGTTGATGACTTTCAACTGCGACATACCCTGTTCCCCCCCAGCGCACCCCTACAGAGGCGACGCTTTGTTCTATGCGGCTCTGAGCCGTTCAATATTGAGATCTTGCGAATAGACGAAGGCACTGAGACCAAGCCAGACGGCCGAGTCATTACTCGTGACGGCGCTCGGTTGAATACGCGCCGCATCTTCCGCACCGCGCAGACTTGCGAGTTTGTCTTGCACGCCCTTCAGATAGTCCGGCTGACGTCCTGCAGCGCCGGCAAGGAGCACCAGGTCCGGATTGAGAACCGACATGACGGAGTCCACGGCAAAGGCCATGGCACTCCCGGCTTGAAGGAATGCGTGGGAGACGAGTTTCGCTTCCGGCCCGCGAAGGGCGGCGATTGCTGCCAGGCGGACACCCGGATCAGACGTTCTACTGACACTCGGCAGGGCCAGGCCGTGCAGTTGCTCCAATATTGCAGCGCCGGACGCGACCACCTCCAGGCATCCTTTTCGCCCACAAGAACAGGGTGTGTCGTCGCCGTGCAGGGAAAAATGAGCGATTTGCCCAACCATATCGTCTCTGCCGCGCAGAATGCGCCCGTCGATAGCAACACTGCCACCAAGGCCGAGACCGTTGTTGATCAGAACAACATTCGCCGTATCCGCGGCGCGGCCGCGGGTGCGTTCTGCCTTCAGCAATGCGACCGCTCGCCCTTCGACCTTCACCGGCAGATCGAGCGCTTTCGAAAAGATCTCTCCAACTGGAACATCGTCCCAACCGAGAGGCGGGCTGGCTATCAGGGTTCCGGTTTCAGGGTCGGCGCGGCCGGCTATCGAGATCCCGGCGCCCAGGAGTCGGGAACGATCGAAATCAGTCTTTTCGATGAGCGTTGTGGCGACTTTGGCAACCTGCTTGAGCGTTGCGAGAGGATTCTTCAAATCCAATAAGCGGACATTGTCACGGGCGATGATTTCGCCGCGACAGTTCGCGATGGAGACAGAGCGCACATTGCCCGTTAGCGTTATTCCAAGAACGAAAGCACCGTCGTCGCTCAATTCAAGAATGACGTTTCTCCGCCCGACCCGACCCTTGAGCGGGATCGTGGCACCTTCCTTGAGGAGGCCCGCATCGATAAGCTCACGGGTGATTCGCGATATGGCTGCACCGGTCAGTCCGGTCTGTTTGGCGATGTCCGTCCGAGAGAGAACTTTGTTCTCGACGATCAGTTTCAGCACGAGGTCCCGGTTCTGCCGTCTGATGTTACTGGGTGATCCGATGCGCATTTTGAGCCGCCATCTGCCAATAAATTAATTTCGGTAATTAATTATTGAACTTACCCGCGACCTGTGTCAAGTTGTTTCCCATGAAGGGCGAAAAATCCGCTTCTTCGCCAGTTTCCGGTTGGTATCAGGGAGGAAAAAAGTATGACAAAGACTTGGCAAACGACGGCCTTCGCGGCGATGGTTTTCGCTGCGAGTGCGCCGTTCGCAGCGCTTCATGCGGCCGATTATCCATCAAAACCGGTCACGATTGTCGTGCCGTACGGGCCGGGTGGCGCTGCCGACCTGCACGCCCGCATTGTTGCCGGTTCCGCACCGAATTATCTCAAGCAGGCCGTTCTTGTCGTGAACAAAACCGGCGCCGCCGGCGTCGTCGGATCGAACTTCGTGGTTCGCTCGAAGAAGAATGGCTATACGCTCTTGTCAGCGCGCGTCGGCAGCCAGGCCGGTGTGCCCGCGATGAACCCAAACATTCCCTACAAGTGGAGTGATTATACGTTCCTCGGATTGACCGAGCGCAATCCCTTCGTGCTCGCGGTCAAGAAAGACTCGCCCTACAACAGTTTCAAGGATTTTGAAAAAGCCCTGAAGGACGGCACGAAACTGACCTATGCCTCCGCTGGTGTCGGTACGCTCCTCCATATCGCGACACTCGTCGTGTCCGACAAGATGGCTGTCGACAACAACAACCTCACCCATATTCCTTACAAGGGTGGCGGGAAGGCCCGCGCCGCATTGGTTGGCGGGCATGTCGATTTTCTCTGGCAGAATCTTTCGGGCTTGATCGGGGCCTATCGTGCAGGTCAGATCAAGATTCTGGCTGTGACGACGGGCGAACGTATCGACAGCGTCAAGGACGTTCCGACCGTCAAGGAACTCGGCTATCCGGCAATGGAGACGATCATTGGCTGGAGCGGAATTTTCGGCCCGCCCGACCTGCCGAAACCGGTCGTCGACAAGTGGGTTGCAACCTTGCAGGGCCTCAAGAAGGACAAAGCCTTCAACAAGCTCATCAGGGGCCTGGGCTCGATCCCGGACATTCGTAGTCCTGAGGACACGAAGGCCTATGTGAAGGTGCAGTATGAAACCTTCAAGGACGTGGTGACCAAACTCGGTGTCCGCGTGAAGGCCAAAAACTAGCAATCACCTAAAGAGCAGCGGAGCCGGCAAGGCTCCGCTGCATTTTTATTCCAGTTCAAAAGAATTCTCGCTCTCCGACGTCTCCTGGGGGGAAGGGCAGTCGCATGTCTCAAGAAAAACCGAACATCCTCGTCATCATGACGGATCAACTGGCTCCGCAGGCACTGCCCTGTTACGGGCACCCGCTGGTGAGTGCGCCTCATATTGCAGGGCTGGCCGAGGAGGGCGTCCTGTTCGAAAACGCCTACACGAACTTTCCGCTGTGTGTACCCTCTCGCGCGTCGATGATGAGCGGTCGGTATGCGAATGCCGTCGAGGTCTGGGACAATGCGACGGAGCTTGCCGTCTCCACGCCCACCGTCGCGCACTATTTGCGTGCGCAGGGCTATGCGACGAGTCTGTGCGGAAAAATGCATTTTATCGGTCCCGACCAGCTGCACGGTTTCGAGCAGCGTTTGGTCACCGATGTTTATCCCTCGAATTTCGCCTGGACACCTGACTGGACAGAAGGACCGCAAAATCGGCCGACCGGCATCAATATGAGCGGTGTCACGGAAGCCGGCACTTGTGTGCGTTCGCTCCAAATCGACTATGACGATGAGGTCGAGTTCTTTGCCCATCAGAAGATCTACGATCTGGTGCGCTTCGAAGAGAACGAGCCTTTCTTTCTCATGGTCTCGTTCACCCATCCGCACTCGCCCTTCATCACCAAACCGGAATACTGGGACCGTTACGCCCACGACGATATCGACATGCCGAAGGTGCCGCCGATTCCGCTCGAGGATCAGGACGAGATGAGCCGCTGGCTGCATTATGCCCATGGCGGCGACCTCTCAGAAGTCACGCAGGACCATGTGCGCAATGCACGGCACGCCTATTACGGCATGATTAGCTATATCGACGACAAGGTCGGGCGGATTCTCGGAACGCTCGATGAGGTCGGGCTGCGCGACGATACGATCGTCATCTTCGTCTCGGATCATGGCGAGATGCTCGGCGAGCGGGGCGGCTGGTACAAGCAGTATTTCTACGAATGGTCGTCGCGGATTCCGATGATCGTCTCCTGCCCGAACCGATATGCATCCGCGCGGGTCTCGGAGCTTGTCTCCCTTGCCGATATTCTGCCGACCTGCGTCGATCTCGGTGCGGGCAAGCAGGGATGGGAGCCGGTCTCGCCGCTCGACGGCAACAGCCTCGTGCCGCTGCTTGAGGGTAACCGTGCCGACTGGAACAATCGTGTCGTTTCGGAATATACCGGCGAGGGGACCTGCGCGCCCTGCCGTATGCTCCGGCGTGGACCGCACAAGCTGATCTATACCCATGGTCACCCGGATCTTCTCTACGATCTCGACGCCGATCCGGATGAGCTGACCAACCTTGCTGAGATGCCCGAGCATCAAGAGCTGCGCGAGGCGCTTAGAACCGAGCTTCTTTCCGATTGGGATCCGGAGGAGGTCAATGCGAAGGCGCTCCAGTCGCAACGCAATCGGCGCCTGATCCAGGATACCACCGGCGGCGAGCCCACATGGGCTTTCAAGCTGCGTTCCGACGATGATCGTCGTTACGTGCGCAATTCCGGTGCCGTGCAGACGAAGGCGAAGGCTCGGTATCCGTTCATCGCGCCGCCGCCGATTGGGAAGTCGAGTTAGCCGGCAGAATCGGCTCAGATAGTCCGGTCCAGGTCTGGAGCCTCCCCCTCACCCAACCCTCTCCCGCCAGGGGAGAGGGCTTTCATGCCGTGGTGTCGCTGCAGCGTCCCTTCTCCCCTTGTGGGAGAAGGACAGGATGAGGGGGGAAAGACTCTTCTGTCGAATCAGATCTACTTTTTCCGCCCGATCGACCCCAAAATCCGCTACCCATAGATAAAGCGACAACGCCAACAACGGACAGGAACGCTCTCATGGATCTCGGTGCATTCTCGGTCAGCCTCAGCGTCAAGGACCTGGCCGCGTCAAAGGCCTTTTACGAAAAGCTGGGCTTCGCAAGTTTTGGCGGCGACGCCGACCAGGGATGGCTGATCCTCAAGAATGGCGACACAGTCATCGGTCTCTTCCAGGGGATGTTCGACAAGAACATGCTGACCTTCAACCCGGGTTGGGATCAGAGTGCGCAGCCGGTGGATGGCTTCACCGATGTTCGGCAGTTGCAGCAGAAACTGAAGTCGGAAGGCGTGGAATTTGCCAGCGAGGCGGACGAGACCACGGACGGTCCTGCCAGCTTCGTTGTCATCGATCCGGACGGCAATCCGATCCTTGTCGATCAGCACGTCTGAAGTGACAAAAACCTAGAACGATGTTTTGAGAGTCTGCTCGCCTTCGAAGCGCTCGATGGCGAGTTCGATTAGTTGATTGATCAACTCTGAATAGGGAATGCCGCTTGCCTCCCAAAGCTGCGGATACATGCTGATCTTTGTGAAGCCGGGGATGGTGTTGATCTCATTGACGACGACCTGGCCATCCTTCTTCAGGAAACAGTCGACTCGGCCAAGGCCTTCGCATTCAAGCGTTTCGAATGTCCGGATCGCGAAGTCTCGGATTCGATCGCTCGTCTCCTGCGGGATGTTGGCCGGGATCTCGAGCGCCGCGCCCTGCTCATCGATATATTTGGCTTCGTAGGAGTAGAAGTCGTGGTCGGGAACGATTTCGCCGACAACCGAGGCCTTGGGATTGCGATTGCCGAGCACGGCACATTCAAGCTCCCGTCCGTCGATGAATTCCTCGATCAGAATTTTCAGGTCGTAGGCGAAGGCATCTTCGATTGCCCGCTCGAAGGTCTCCCGGTCAGTGACTTTATGCACGCCGACCGATGATCCGAGATTGGCCGGTTTTACGAAGAACGGGAGCCCGAGCTCGTTGGAAATTGCATCGAAGTCCAGCAGATCGCCACGCTTGAAGGCCAGATAGTCGCCGATTGGAATGCCGGCATCGCGCAACAGGCGCTTCATGATGTCCTTGTCCATGGCAATGGCCGATCCGAGCACACTGGCGCCGATGAAGGGCACGCCGGCGAGTTTCAAAAGACCTTGCACGGTTCCGTCTTCCCCGAAGGGGCCGTGGAGGATCGGAAAAATGACGCTGATGGACGAATGCGCACCGCCGGCCGTCAGGTCGGTCAGCTCGCCGCCGCTTTGGGGCACAAGCGCCACACTGGCTTCATTCTCTCGATTCAGCTTGATGAGCTTGGGGTCGCTCGCATTGATGAGGAATTGCGATTGATCGGGCAGCAGCCATTGTCCCGACTTGTCGATCCCGATCAGGGCAACGTCATACTTGTCCTTGTCGATGGCATCGGCAACATTCTTGGCCGATTGCAGCGACACTTCATGCTCTGCGGATTTGCCCCCGAAGAGGATGCCTACTCTGATTTTTTTGTTCTGCATGCGTCGTATATAGCATCGTTTTTGGCCGAGTGCTTCCGTGTCGGTATTTTCGCTCAGATCGAAAAAAACACGAGAGGCGCGTCACTCGCGCCGAGCATCTAAACCGTCCCATTCCAGGTCTTCAAGAGAGCGTCGAGTTCACGCTGTTCCTTTTTCGACAGGCCGGAGACCAGTTTTGCCTGCGTCTTCACATGTGCCTCAACGGCCTTGTCGATGACCAGCAAGCCCTCGTCTGTCAGCGATATGAGAAAGCCACGTCCGTCCTCGGGATTCGGAACGCGATCGACGAATCCGGCCTTTTGTAATTGGTCGATCCGGTGCGTCATGGTGCCCGACGTCACCATGGTCGAAGCGATCAAATCTCCCGGCGACAGAGTGTATGGCGGACCGGATCGGCGCAGGGTCGCCAGGACATCGAAGCTGGCTGTGTTCAGGCCATACTGGGCCCAGGTCTTCTCCATCTCTCGCGAGAGACACAGCATGAGCCGCTTGACCCGTCCAATGAGCCCCATCGGCGCTACATCGAGGTCGGGGCGTTCTTTGCGCCACTGAGCAAGAATTCTGTCGACATGATCCATCGCCGGATATTTTTCCGAAAACATCTTGACGTCAAGATAAAAATAACTATCTTGATGTCAAGATAAATGTATGGAGGACATGATGCTTTCCCGGACAGATCTGCTTCTGACGGCAATTGCTCCGGCCATCTGGGGAAGCACCTATCTCGTAACGACGGAACTTCTTCCGGATGGTTACCCTTTGACAATCGCAATGTTGCGCGCGCTTCCTGCGGGGCTTCTTCTTCTCGTGGTTGTCAGGCAGATCCCACCCAGCCGATTGCTGGGGAAGGTCGTCATACTCGGTGCGCTCAATTTCGCGATCTTCTGGTCGTTGCTTTTTGTCGCCGCGTATCACTTGCCCGGCGGTGTCGCAGCAACGATTGGAGCAGTTCAACCGCTTATCGTCATCTTCCTCGCGCACAGGGTTCTGAAAACGCAGATCCGGGCATCGTCCATTGTTGCTGCAATTGTCGGCATGGGCGGGGTTGCGTTGCTGGTGCTGACACCGATGGCTCAGTTGGACGCCATCGGCATCGCGGCCGGTCTCGGCGGTGCACTGTCAATGGCTGCCGGAACGGTCCTTTCGCGCAAATGGCAACCTCCTGTTTCGCCCCTGACCTTTGCAGCCTGGCAATTGACAGCAGGTGGATTGCTGCTGCTGCCACTGTCGTTCTGGATCGAACCGCCATTGCCGGCGCTGAGCGCGGACAACGTTCTGGGGCTTGCCTATCTCGGTCTGATCGGAGCCGCGGTTACATACATCATCTGGTTTCGGGGCGTGCGCCGAATTGAGCCTTCAGTGATCTCGACACTAGGGTTTCTGAGCCCGCTTACGGCACTGACCCTCGGCTGGTGGGTGCTCGACCAGAGCTTGAGCCTTTTTCAGATCGCCGGCTTTGCCGCCGTGTTGATGAGCGTATGGCTGAGCCAATGGCATCCAGCAACTCACTCCACATCGCCGACACATAGGGCGTGAAGAAATGAGTGAGCTGTCGTCGCATGAACCGGAGAACATCAAGAGGAGACGAGACATGAAAATTCTTGTGATGGGCGCAAGAGGAGACGTCGGAAGCCGGATTGTGAAAGAAGCGCTTTCGCGCGGTCATGACGTGACGGCCCTTGTGAGGGATGTATCGCAGCGCATGGATTTGCCGCCCCCGGTAACTGTCGCGGTTGGCGATGTCCTCAATAGCGCCCGTTTGACGGCGCTGATGGCTGGACACGATCTGGCGATTAGTGCCCTTCGTCCGCCAGACGGCCAGGAAGAGGTCCTCGTTCCTCTGACCCGTTCGGTCCTGGAGGCGGCATCGGTCGCAGGTGTTCCTGTGCTGGTCGTCGGCGGTGCGGCAAGTCTGAAGTTGCCGGATCGCAATGGAACAACCGTGCTTACCGCACCTGGGTTTCTTCCCGACTCGGTCCTTCCGATTGCCCGGGCCTGTCAGGACCAATATGAGCTCTGCGCCGCCGAGACGCAGGCGCAATGGTCCTATTTGTGCCCGCCCGCAATGCTGATCCCGGGGCAGCGCACGGGTCGCTACCGCCTCGGAGCCGACACCCTTCTCGTCGATGCGACCGGAGATTCAGCCATCTCGATGGAGGATTTCGCCGTTGCCCTGATCGATGAAGCAGAGACGCCGCAACACAAGATGGCACGCTTTACCGTCGCCAATGAGTTCACCACCAGCCAAGTAGGAGACAGTCATGTCTAAGCACATCGAACAGCAAAGGTCCGATATGGTTCAAACGCACAGAGCCCCGGAAGATGTCAGCGATAAAGTGGCCTTCGCATTTGTGAAGCTGCTTCGGTTTGTGGCGGATCGCTTTTTTGCCGAACGATATGGCCACCGAGCGGTCGTTTTGGAGACGGTTGCCGCCGTTCCGGGCATGGTCGGTGGGTTGCTTCAACATCTCAAGGCGCTTCGACACATTCGCGACGACGAGGGCTGGATACGCGAGCTTCTGGACGAAGCCGAAAACGAACGCATGCACCTGATGACCTTCGTTCAGATCGCCAAGCCGACACTTGCCGAGAGATTCATCATCATGTTGACGCAGGCGGTCTTCTACAACTTCTACTTCTTTCTCTACCTCTTCGCGCCCAAGACCGCGCACCGTGTTGTGGGATATTTCGAAGAGGAAGCCGTAACGAGCTACAGCCATTTTCTTGAGCAGATCGACAGCGGCGAAGAGACCAACGTGCCGGCGCCTCAGATCGCAATCGACTATTGGGATCTGAAGAGCGATGCGACCTTGCGCGACGTCGTTCTCGTTGTGCGTGAAGACGAAGCAGGACATCGGGATCGCAATCATGGATTTGCCGACGCACTCAAGCGCGGCGAAACCCCTGTCGGCATCGGTTATGCTGATGCCCGTGAATAGTGTGCTCTCGCCTTGAAGAAGGCCGTGTCCGGTGCACGGCGAATTCCGACAAGGAGACCAATCATGGATCCCGTCGCCATCTTCGGACGTCAGTTTGTGATGATCTTTGCGCGGCTCGAGCGGGGGAACGTTGCGTCATGAAACCGTTACCCGAAGGTCTCGCGCCTTACCGGCGAACACCGGTCTTTACCGAGACAACGGTGCCTGCCGGTCTCACAAAAGACCATGCCACCAAGTCAGGTGTCTGGGGGGTGATCCACGTAACGGCAGGCCGTCTGCGTTATACGATCGCGTCGGGCGAGGAAGCGCATGAGCTCATCCCTGGTGTCGACGGTATCGTCGAGCCGGAGGTCAAGCATCATATGACGCCGCTCGGGGCGGTGACCTTCTTTGTCGAGTTCTGGCGCTAGAAGGTGCGTCTCCAGATAATGAGAGATCGCGCCTAGCTGGGGCGGCGGCGTCGGCGTTTGGGTGGGCGCTCGCCACCACCTTCGACGAGACTGCTTGTCGTTCCCGTCAGCGGTCCGATCACTTCGATGACCTGTTCCATTGTCGGCATCGTGCCGCGCGGGCGGGTCTCGAGGGCTTCCTTCATGGCGCGCACATGCACCGGCGTCGTACCGCAGCACCCCCCAATGATCCGGGCGCCGGCGTCCCGCGCCATGACGGCATAGTCCGCCATCAGCTCGGGTGTGCCGTTATACTGGATCTTGTCGCCGAGCCATTCTGGAATCCCGCAATTGGCTTTGACGACGACGACATCGTCGGGCGTCCGCGCCTCGGCCATGGAAATGAGACCGACGAGGAGATCGGAGGCACCGGTACCGCAGTTGCCGCCGAAGGCAACCGGTGGCGGATCGCATTTGTGGGCGAAATTCGCGAGGTCTGCCGGGGTGAGACCCATCATGGTCCGGCCGGATGTGTCGAACGACATGGTGCAGACAGCGGGAAGGTCGTGCTCGCGCGCTGCTTCGAGTGTCGCGTTCAGCTCGTCTTCGGCAAACATGGTCTCGATCCAGACGACGTCTACACCGCCAGCCTTGAGGCCGCGCATCTGCTCTGAAAACGCGGCGCGGCCGTCTTCGTAGGAGAGCTCGCCCAGAGGCTGAAAAACCTCGCCCGTGGGCCCGATCGATCCGGCACAGACAACTTGTCGGCCCGATTTGTCGATTTCGTCGCGCAGGAGCGACGCGGCGGCCTTGTTGATCTCGAAAACACGATCCTGCGACTTGTGGAGTTTTAGCCTCGGCGCCGTGCCACCGAATGTGTTCGTCAGCACGACATCGCTGCCCGCCTCGATGAATGAGCGGTAGTGGGCGCGGATCTTATCCGGCTCCTCGACATTCCAGAATTCCGGCGGATAGCCCTGGGTCAGCCCCATATCGATGAGATTCGTGCCCGTGGCACCGTCAGCGAGAATCCAGTCCCGGCTCTCGAGGAGCGAGCTGAGCAGGTTTGTCATGTGATGAAAGCTCCGGTCGGTGACGCGCCCTGGCGTCGGCGCGCCAACCTAGGTTCGCGCGCCGAAAGCGTCAAGCCAGATCAACCTGCGTTTAGTCGGGATCGACTAAGCGCGGAAAAGTTGATCGACTCGAAGCAGCTAGAGCAACTTATGTGCGTCTAGATTGATGCACTTTGCTCTAGAGTCACATGGCTTGGTCTGATCCCTCAGCCCGACTTGGCAAGCGCGGAGACCAATGTTCCCAGGTTATGTTCGAACATCTTGAGATAACTCGTGGCCGGCCCGCCTTTTGCGGAAAGGGCATCTGAGAACAAGCGCCCGCCAATCTTGAGCCCCGTTTCCCGGGCAATCTGATTGACCAGATCCGGATTGGTAATGTTCTCGACGAACAGAGCGCCAACCTTTTGTTTCTTTAGTTGGTCGATGAGGGTGGCCAGATCGCGGGCGGAAGGCTCGGCCTCCGTGTCGATCCCGACCGGCGCCAAGAACGTCAATCCATAGGCATTGGCAAGATAACCGAAGGCGTCATGGGCTGTGACGACGGTTCGCCGGTCTTCTGGCAATTTGGAGAGTGCCGCGACAGTCTTGTCGTGAAGAGGCTTGAGTTTCGCTTTGTATGCGGTCGCATTCGCGCGATAGACCTTTTCGTTCTTTGGATCGAACTTGGCCATGGCGTTCGCGATATTGTCGATATAGATCATGCCATTCGGCAGCGCATTCCAGGCATGGGGGTCGATCTCGCCATCGACCTTGAATGGCTTGATCCCGTCGGTGGCGACGACGACCTGCGCTTTGGTTTTCGACGTCTTTATCAGCGTATCGGACCAGGTTTCGAATCCCAGGCCGTTGACGAAGATGATCTGGGCTTTGGTGACCGCCAGTGCATCTTCCACGTTCGGTGTGTAGACGTGCGCGTCGGCATTGGGTCCGACAATCGTCGCGACATTGGCGAGATCGCCGGTGACCTGACGGACCATATCGCCGAGGATCGAAAAGCTGGCGACGACTTTGACCTGTGCGTGTGCCGTGAGCGGCATCAATACGGCCAGTGCGAAGACGAGCATTCTGCTCATTTGACTAAGACTCCTTTATTGGGTTTTGAGCGGCCGAGGCGCAGCCCTTGTGCGCCGAAGCAGAGACTGATCAGAAAAAAGGCGCCGGCCACCAAAACAATGGATGGGCCGGAAGGGACTGAAGGGGCGTGGAATGAAATGATGAGGCCAAGCCAGCAACTCGCGACGGCAAAGCCGAATGTCGCGAAAAGATAGCCCGTGATCGTCGTCACCCAGTATCGTGCGGCCGTCGCAGGAAGGATCATCAGTCCGACGGCCATGAGCGTGCCAAGGGCCTTGAACGCGCCGAGCAGGTTCAGCACGACGAGAAACATGAACCAGATTTCCACGATACCGGGTTTGCGCACCTGCGCTTCGTAGAAGACGGGATCGATCGTGCTGAGGATCAATGGTCGCAAGATTATTGAAAAGCTGACGAGTGTTATCGTCGCGGTTGCACCGATCAGGATGAGTGTGTCGTCTCCGATCCCGAGGATGGAGCCGAACAGAAAGCTCTTGAGCGGCACAGCCGATCCTGCAGCCGAAAGAATGAAGATGCCCAGTGCCAGTGCGATCAGATAGAGCGAGGCGAGGCCGGCGTCTTCGCGGATGATCGTCGAGCGGGCAATGACGCTGGTCGCCAGTGCGACGCCAAGGCCTGCGATCAGGCCCCCGACGATCATCGACAGGACCGACAAGCCGGCAATGACGAACGCAATAACAATGCCCGGGACGATGGCATGCGCCATGGCTTCGCCGGCCAATGATAGACGGCGCAGGACCAGGAATGTGCCAACGGGCGCGACAGAAAAAGACAGGACTGTGGTGGCCGCAAAGGCGCGTTGCATGAAGCCGTAGTCCCACCATTCAAACATTGTCGGCCCCGGAGGCTGTATACATGCTCTCGATCCAGGACGATTGGCTTGGTGAGAGATACCCCTGGTCGACGAGGTGCTGTGGTGTGAGGACTTCGCGCGGGTCGCCGAAGCGGCCCATTCCTTCTCCCAGCAGCAGTGCCTTGTTGCAATGCTGCAGAACGGCCGACAGATCGTGCAGGACAAGGATCACCGCGCGGCCTTCGCCCGCCCAATCGTCGATCAGCGTCAGGAGTTGGGCTTCGGTCGTCTGATCGACGGCCGTGAACGGCTCGTCGAGCAGGATCAATGGCGCATCCTGGACGATGGTTCTGGCAAACAGCGCACGCTGCAACTGGCCCGATGAAAGCTCGTGGATCGGCATATCGGCAATATCGGCGATTCCCGTCCGCCGCAAGGCATCGTCGATGAAACGATGGCGTTGACCGTTGATTGTTCCGTTGAATCCAAGCCCGTGCCAGGCGCCTGTCGTCGCCAGATCGCGCACGCGAATAGGAAACCGGCGATCGAATTCCGTCAGCTGTCCGAGATAGGCGATTTCCTTGGGCCGCCCGGAAGGCCAGTCGATCTGCCCGTTGATCGCCGGCAGGACGCCGAGCAATGTCTTGACCAGAGTCGATTTGCCGGACCCATTGTGGCCGACGACGGCAAGCACGTCGCCTTTGCCCAGCGCGAATTCGATTTCGCGGAGCAGGGGAACGCCCCTGTAACCCAAGTCCAGCTTGGAGGCGGATACAATCATGGCATTGTCGCCTGAAACGGCGCTTTGTCGGGCTACACCAGGATCGCGTTGAGGACGAGGGTCCAAAGCACTCCGCAGATGAATGCGGCACCGACCAGAAGACTGGTGGTGCTCAAGCCGGTTATGTCCAGATTGCGTGCCCGTTCGAGGCTGATGGGTAATTCTGCCATAGTCATTCCCCCGGGGTCGCCCGCCCCAATAAATTCATCAGACCTGGCAGGTCTTCTGGCTCACGGTTATCGGTTTATCGCTCGCCTTCCCAGGCATTCAGCCCAGTGGCAAAAGGAGCGCAACCAACCGCTTACAGTTGCGGGGACAGCCTCGGCGTTGGTCCCTGATGGGTACATGCCTCACCGAGTTCCCTTTTAAGCCTCTACACTATGGATACGAGGCACCAGGTACTTCCGGTGTACTGCCGTGGCCAGTTTCGTGTCAAGCATGCAACAGACGCAGGGCCCTCGCTATTGCTGCATAGCTAAGCTTTGCAAACGACTTGGCGCCACCTTCTCATCAAGTTTCGTGGCAATCGCGCCACAGTGACGAGAAAATGTCACGCTCAGATGCAATATCCGCTCCTCTGTGCTGTGAAGTTGGTCTTATGATGCGCTCATCGCTTTCGAGGTCGTATTCGTTGCATGACGCAATCGGGATGGCAGATGAAAGCGAAAGAGCACTGCCAAGGAGCAGCGCTGTCAGCATTGCATTTAGTTTATTGAGCTTGGCCGAGAGGCAACAACTCGGCTTTGGGGGGGAGCGCGTTCGTTCTGCAACAGCGAATGCGTTGTCTGCCGGACCCTGGGGGGGTCCGGCAGACACCTAATTCCACGAATCCTCGACATAACGCCTTCCGATCGATACAGCAGCAGGAATGACGAAAAAGACTGTCGGGCAACTGATTGCGCGCTCTATCGCCGCTCATGGAATCGATCGCGTGTTCTGCGTTCCGGGCGAGAGCTATCTTGGCCTGCTGGACGGTCTCTACGATCAGACCGGTATCGATACGGTCGTCTGCCGTCATGAAGCGGGTGCAGGATTCATGGCACTTGCCGATGCCCGTCTTTCCAGCCGTCCCGGCGTTGCGTGCGTCAGCCGCGGACCCGGCGCCAGCAATGCTGCGATCGCGGTACATACAGCTCAGCAGGACGGCGTGCCCTTTCTTCTCATCGTGGGACAGGTCGCGGCGCGTGATGTCCGGCGCGATAGTTTTCAGGAAATCGATTATGGAAAGATGTTCGGGTCGATCGCGAAGTGGACGGTGGAGATCACCGATCCGGATCGGGCACCCGAAGCCTTGTTGCGTGCGTTTCAGGTGGCAACCACAGGCGTGCCCGGGCCGGTCGTCATCGCCGTGCCGGAAGATGTCCTGACTGCCGAATGCGAGGCTCTTGCCGTTCAGCCGCAAGCGCCGATAGCGGCCGCGCCCGATGGCGCATCGCTTGCGCAATTGCGGCAACTCTTGAGAGAGGCCCAACGACCGCTGGTTCTTGCCGGGAGCGGGATCGAGAGCGATGCGGATCGGACCGCTCTGCTGGCATTCCTCGAGGCGTGGAACTTGCCGGCCGTCGTTTCATTTCGCCGACAGGATCTCTTGCCCAATCGCCACAAACTCTATGCCGGCGACATGGGGCTTTCGAACCCCGAAGCGCAAATGGCGGTGCTGCGTGAGGCGGATTTTCTGATCGCGCTCGGTGCGCGCCTGTCCGACATCACCACCCAGGGGTACACCTATCCAGGTCTCGTGCGACCGGATCAGACACTCGTTCATATTCATTCTGATCTGACGCAGATCGGGACGCACTTCTCTTCTGATCTTTCCATTGCCTGCGGGCCCCGCGCCGTGTTCGAGACCATCGGCGATCCTGAGGACAGCTTCCCCGATCGAAAAGATTGGATTGCTGCGCTTGTGGCGCGGCGAGAGGCAATCGCTGCGGTTCGCAATTTCAATGTCGGCGACGGCGTGCCATTCGAGACCGTCGTGGCGGTCGTTGGCGAGACGATGCCTGACGATGCCATCGTCACGGTCGATGCCGGCGTCTTCGGTGCTCCGGTCTATCGGGTCGTGCCGTTCGCGCCACCGCAACGGCTGCTCGCTCCTATATCGGGCGCGATGGGATTTGGTGTTCCGGCAGCCGTCGCAGCCGGTCTGCGCGAACCGGACCGCACCATCATCTGTTTCGTGGGCGATGGCGGCTTCGCGATGACTGGGAGCGAACTCGCCGTTGCGCTGGAGCGAAACCTCAACCTCAAGATCATATTGTCGGAAAACAACATTTACGGGTCCATCCGCATCCATCAGGAACGCGATTATCCCGGGCGAACAATCGGAACCGGATTTGCCAATCCGGACCTGGCGTTGATCGGGCAGGCCTATGGGTTCGATGTTCATCGCATTCGCGACACGTGCGGGGTGGATCGTATTCCGGATCTTCTGGCATCCGCTGGCCCTCAGTTCATCATCGTGGACACCAGCGTGCAGGCCATTCTTCCCTAGAGCGCGTTGCGTTTGATTGGATCCATATGTTGGGCTCAGACATCACATCGTCATAGCCGGGCTTGACCTGGCTATCCAGGCCGCATGGCTTACCGGGTCAAGCCCGGCAATGACGAAAAATGGGGCTCCGTACATTGAAGCGTGTCTTTACAGATACGCGACGTGTCATAGGCTGCTTTCAAGAATGTGTGATGCAACCGATAGCCGATTCCGTCCGTATAAATAATCAGATCAATATATTAGATGCCTATTCGCCGAAGGATGAGACGGATGGAACGGACGAGACGAAATGTTCTGCAACTGCTCGGCTCAGGAGCGATGATTGCAATGACGGGTATTGGCCAAGCCATAGCTGCGACGATCGAAAAGCTTGAGTTGACCGAAGCCGAGTGGCGGAAGCGGCTAACACCGGAACAATTCAATATCCTTCGCAAGGAAGGCACCGAACGTCCGTTCTCGAGCCCTCTGGATAAAGAGAAGCGTGCCGGCAAATATCATTGTGCGGGATGCGATCTGGTGCTGTTCGACAGCGAAACCAAGTTTGACAGCCGCACGGGATGGCCGAGCTTTTTTAAGCCCATCGACGAAGCCAATTTGGGCAAGAAGAGAGATTTTAAGCTCATTTGGCCACGCACCGAATATCACTGCGCACGCTGCGGTGGACATCAGGGCCATGTCTTCGAGGACGGCCCTAAGCCAACGGGCTTGCGTTACTGCAACAACGGTCTGGCGTTGACGTTCAAGCCCGCGATTACCTGACGATTGCAGATCGGCCCCTTTCGGAGGCTGTCCACTAATTGCTATCGCGGCGCGCACCATGGGTCTTCTAATCGTGTTCGATTAGAAGTGAGGTGACCCATGACGATAAGTCTCGATTTTGCATCCTTGCGCGCATGCTATCTGCAAGGAGATGCGTCTCCGGTGGACGTCGCCAATAGCGTCCTCCAAAAGATCGAGATGACGCTGTCTCACAATATCTGGATATCGAGGGCGTCCACAGGAGACGTGCTTTCACGTGCACGTATTCTAGAAGCGATGAGCCCGGCGGAGAGAGCCGGTTGCCCACTCTATGGATTGCCATTCGCAGTCAAAGACTGCATCGATGTCGACGGGCAACCGACAACAGCGGCCTGTCCGGAGTTTTCCTACACGCCGAGCGCTTCGGCAGCGAGTGTCGAACGCCTCCTGGCGGCCGGCGCCATCTATATCGGTAAAACGAATCTCGACCAGTTCGCCACGGGTCTGGTTGGTGTGCGATCGCCCTATGGCGTCCCGAGAAATCCGTTTCACGCAGACTATATTCCCGGCGGATCCAGTTCCGGCTCGGCAGTGGCTGTGTCGGCCGGATTGGTGAGCTTTGCGCTCGGCACAGATACCGGTGGGTCGGGCCGTGTGCCTGCGAGCTACACCAATATCGTCGGGCTCAAGCCGACCGTTCACCGGATCAGTTCGCGTGGAATGGTGCATGCGTGCCGCAGTCTCGATGTGGTGTCGATCTATGCCCTCACGCCTCGTGATGCGATGGATGTCCTCGACGCAGCCGGCGGAGCTGATCCTGTTCATGCGTGGTCGCGTGAGACCCCGCCACCTGCGCAGCGCAAGGCCGCCTACGATCAGGCGTCTGGATTCACGTTCGGTGTCCCTCGCGACGATCAACTGGAGTTCTTCGGCTGCTCTGACAGCGCCCGTCTCTTTGGTGAGGCAATCGACACGTTGCAGGGCCTTGGCGGAGATCGTGTCGAGATTGACTATGGCCCGTTTCTCGAAGCCAACGAGATGATGTTTCAGGGTCCCTATGTGGCAGAGCGACTTGCGTCCGTCGGTGGATTCCTGGAAGCAAATCCCGGTGCTGGCGATCCGACGGTGCGCATGATTATTGAGGGCGCGGCCCGCTTCAGCGGTGTCGATACGTTTGACATGCTTTACGATATTGAATGGCTCAAGCATCGGATCCGGCCCCTGTGGGATCAAATCGATGTCATGGTCCTGCCGACCGTCGGCCATCCGTATACTGTTGCAGATCTAGAGGCCGATCCCGTCGGTCCGAATTTCAACAACGGAACCTATACCAACTTTGCCAATCCGCTCGATCTCGCGGCTCTTGCCGTTCCCAATGGTGTCCATTCGGTCGGCGTTCCGATGGGAATAACACTGAATGGCCCCGCCTTTAGCGAAGACTATCTGGTTGGTCTTGGAACGCTGTTCCAGGCTGCGCGGGTATCGACACTCGGTGCGACAGGAATATCTCTACCGGAGGAGACACGCGCTTCATAGGAGTTGAAGGGCGCGCACAGGAGACGGTCAGGTGCTCGATGTCAGCTCCTGGCTCTGCTGTTCGAACGCTTTCAGACTTTCCGCGCGGATCAAGTCTAGGCAGTCTTTCTTCAGGTCGATGAACTGTTGGGACAATATAATGTCCGGGTCGCGCGGCCGGCGAAGATCCACGCTCAAGTCTTTCAGGACCCGGCCGGGACTGGCGCTCATCACCAGGACGCGGTCCGCGAGAAAAATCGCCTCATCGATATCGTGGGTGATGAACAGAACCGTGGCCCCGATCTCCGACCACAAGTCGAGTAAATTCTCCTGCATCATCGATCGTGTCTGGGCATCGAGTGCACCGAAGGGTTCGTCCATGAGCAGTACGCGCGGCCGGTTTGCCAAGGCTCTGGCAATAGCCGTTCGCTGCTGCATGCCGCCTGAAAGCGTGTGTGGAAGGGCCGTCGCAAAACGCGCAAGACCGACCATCTCGATCAACTGGTCGGCAATTTCGTCGGCTTGCTTGTCGCTCTTGCCGGCCATGCGCGGCCCATGGGCAACGTTTCCGCGCACGGTCTTCCATGGAAACAGGGTCGGCTGCTGAAAGACCATTCCACGGTCCGCGCCAGGCTTGGTCACCATCTCACCGCCGACGGATACGCGTCCCTCGGTCGGCCGTTCGAAGCCGGCAATCGCATTCATGACAGTCGACTTTCCGCAACCGGACGGTCCGACGATGCAGACGAATTCGCCATGATCGATGTGGAAGGAGACACGGTCCACGGCAATCACCTGGTTGGCGCCTTCGCCGAAAACAATACTCAGTCTGTCGATCGTGATATCGCCGGCAGCACGGGATTTCTCGGTGCCGGGAGTCGGCACACTCTTGCCGGTAACGGTCTTCTGTCTGTCGGAGAGGTTCGACACCGGACCGGTCAGCTCCACCACACGGTCTTCTCCGCGAATTTTGAGAATGCCTTGTCTGCAGCAAAGGAAATGACGCCGAGGACCACAAGGCCGCCCATCATTTGTCCCATCTGCAGGTTCTGCTGGGCGATGTCGATCCGGTAGGCAACGCCTGCAAAGGTACCGGCAAGTTCGGCTGCCACGAGCGTGTAGAATGAGATACTGACCGACGTTCTCAGGCCAACAAAGATGTAGGGCATTGCGCCGGGCAGAAGCACCTCGCGCATCATGCGATGTTCGGGCGTGCCCAGTGTTTGTGCCACCCGGATCAGGTTGCCATTGACGCGCTGGACGCCGAGATGCGCAGCGATCCAGACTGTGAAAAAGACACCCCAGAAAACCAGGAAGTATTTCCCGATCTCCGAAAGGCCGAACCAGAGAATGACGATTGGTACGAACGCAATAGGAGGGATCGGCCTGAGCAATTGAAAGATCGGCGTCAGAAGATTCGACAGGAGACGATAACGGCCCGTCAGAACACCAACGATAGCGCCTGCCAAAGCGCCAGATACGAATCCGACGATCACGCGCGAGACGCTCATTCCAAGGTCGACCCAAAGCCCGCCGTCGCCAGCCCATTCGGCAAGGGCAACGGCAACCAGCGAAGGCGGTGGGAACAACATTTCATTGACGATGCCTGAGCGGGATATGAGTTCCCACGCCGTCAGAAACAGTGGCACCGAAAGTACCAGGGCAGCCCGCTCGCCCCAGCCGTCCGTGCCCGACTTTTTCGGTACTTCCGCCACCATTCCTGCGCGATCCGGTTCGTGTTGTCCAAGAGACGTGTTCGAAAATTATGAGGCCTGCCCGATTCCCCGGTCCGACCGCCCCGAGCGGAGCCCGGTTGGGTCGCTATGCCCCGGGGCGCAGGCAGGCTGCTGCAACGACCGGTTACTAGAGACCGGCTGCCGTAACACGCGATGGGTCAATTGCCTTCAACGGGCCGCTGTCGATCACTTTGGTGAAATCGGGCATGGTCGCGTTCGGCGGATGGTTCCCACTCTTCAGCCGCCATGCCGCATGCGCTTTCAGAATGTCCATCTGCTTGTCATCGAGAACGACGCCGAAAATATAGTCTTTCCAGATTGCTGCGAGCGTTTCTCGTTTCATGCCAACAGTTTTTGCGACAACCGTGATGGCTTCGTCGGGGTTGGCCTTCATCCAGGCCTCCGCCTCGATCAGTGCGCGCAGAAATTTATCGATGAGTTTTGGATTCTTCTCAAGGTAGGGCCTCATGACGACGATATTGAAAGTCTCTGCGTAGATACCGCGTGTATCGATCTCGGCGACTTTGTCTCCGAGTGCCTTGAGGCCATTGGAGATGTGCGGTTCCCAGGTGTTGTAGGCATCGATGCTTCCGGCCGACAGTGCGGGCAGCATGTCCTGGGGACGCAGATTGACCAGGGTTACATCCTTTTCCGTCAGCCCGGCCGCTTTGAGCAATGTCATCGTATAGACCTCACTGCCGGTTCCAGCTGTAAAGGCGACTTTCTTGCCCTTCAGATCCTGTTTTGTCTTGATGCCCGATTTGGCTGCCGTCAGCGTCTTGAGGTCGGAATATTCCATGCGCGCCAGGAAGGCGATATTCTGTTTCGACATGGCTGCAGCCGTCGTCGGAGATTCCGCGGTTGTCGCGATGTCAGCACCGCCGCCGATCACCGCGTTCAGCGCCTGTTTGCCGGATGTGAAGTTGCTGACCGCAATATCGAGACCATGCTTTTCGAAGATACCTTTTTGCTTGGCAACGATCGTGACGCCTGAAATCGGCGACAGGTTCATCGCCATACGGGCTTTCATCATTTCCGCGCTAACCGGCGCAGCCGTGGTTGCGAGCGTTGAACAGAAAGCAAGCGTCGCGACAAATTTTCCGATTTTTGTCATGCAGGACTCCGATTTCCTCTGGCACTATTGACAATTGCCAGCCTTGGCTGAGTCCTCCGCGCAGTCCGAGGTTCGACACGCGATCAAGTCGAATTTGCTGATTTTTCAGCGGTTTGTGATGCTTTGGCCTTGCGCGTTCAAACGATGACACGGACCGTTGAATGCCGAATAGCAATTAGTTTACATCGGTCCGATGCGCTGCAGCACGAGATCGCCAAGAAGGCTGGATGGTAGAGACATTTCGGAACGGTCGGGGTAAATAGAGAAGAGATCCGTTGCCCGGGACTACCGTTCCGTTGGGCCGACAAACACCAATGCACGAACACTGGACGTAGCTCTGCCGATGCTGGCCGGCCTGTGCTGCGCGCCGGGCGATGTTCGTCTGAAAGGGAGTTTCGTGGACCGTGGTTGATATGAGATATGAGTGCCCGGAGACGATTGAGGCGGCCGTGGCCGTTCTCGCCGATGGCGGACCAAAAGCAAAAGTCTTTGCGGGCGGTACCGATATACTTGTCCAGATGGAAGCGGAGATGATCGAACCGGCGCTGCTGGTCGACATCAAGAAGATTGCCGATGCCCGTTCCATCGTCATCGATGCGGATCAGGTGCGCATCGGCGCTGCAGTGACAGGGGCTGAGCTTGGCGAGCATGAGCAGCTCAAATCCCTGTGGCCCGGTGTTGTCGAAGCGGTCGAATTGATCGGCTCGGCACAGGTCCAGGGGCGCGCGACCATTGGCGGCAATCTTTGTAATGCATCGCCTGCAGCCGACAGTGTTCCGGCATTGATCGCGGCAGGTGCAAAGGCGGTGATCGCGGGACCCGGTGGAAGCCGGGATGTGCCGATCGAAGACATGATGTCAGGGCCGGGTCAGATCCGGTTGGAGCAGGGCGAATTCGTGGTCTCGATCCTGCTGCCAAATCCGTCGGCCAGATCCGGCGATGCCTATCTTAGATTTATCCCCCGAACGGAAATGGATATCGCCGTGGTCGGTGCGGGCATGTCCGTCACCCTGAACGAAGACGGGACCTGTGCCGCGGCACGCTTGTCCCTCGGAGCGGTTGCGCCCACGGCCAGACTGGTAACGGCGGCATCGGATATCCTCGTCGGCAGCACATTGGATGATGCTGTGATGGAAGCCCTGGCCGATGCCGCACGCGCCGCATGTTCGCCGATTGACGACAAACGCGGCACGATCGAATTCAGAACGAAGGTGGCCGGTGTCCTGGCCTGCCGGGTCGCAAAGATTGCCTGGCAAAGAGCGGAGACAGTTTGATGGCGAAGAACCTCGTAACCGCCACCGTCAATGGCGATGAAGTGGATTTTACCTGCACGACCGAGCAGACGCTCCTGGACGTGCTGCGCAACGAGCTCTACCTGACGGGCACGAAGAATGGTTGCGGCAGCGGCGATTGCGGTGCCTGCACGATCATCTTGAACGGTCGCCCGGTCAACGCCTGCCTTGTGCTGGGGATCGAAGTTGGCGGCGCAACGATCGAGACCGTGGAAGGAATGGCGGATGGCGAAGAGCTGCATCCCCTCCAGAAACACTTTCTCGATTCGGCTGCCCTGCAATGCGGCATCTGCACACCGGGCGTTCTCAACATGGCCAAGGCGCTGCTTGAAAAGAATCCCGATCCGACGGAGACGGAGGTCCGTTTTGGACTGGCCGGCAACCTCTGTCGCTGCACGGGCTATGACAAAATCGTTCGCGCCGTCATGGATGCGGCCGCTGAGATGAGGGCAAATGGATCATGAGCGAAGATCTCAAGGACAGGACGGCGACCAACTACAAGTGGATCGGCAAACGGACGCCGCGCTATGACGGCGTCGACAAGGTCACGGGCCGCGCCCGCTATGGCGACGATCTGATCGTGCCCGGCATGCTACACGCCAAAATCCTGCGCAGCCCGCATGCCCATGCGAAGATCCTTTCGATCGACACAAGCAAGGCCGAGGCGCTGAAAGGCGTGAAGGCGGTGATCACCAGCGCGGACATCCCCGACCATCCGCTGGCCAAACCGCCTTACCCACCCATCGTGCGCGATATGCATGACATCTCCTGCAACGTCATGGCGCGGGGCAAAGTGCTCTATGACGGCCATGCGGTTGCGGCCGTCGCGGCGACCAGCGAGGCCATTGCGCGCAAGGCCCTCAAGCTGATCGAGGTGGACTATGAAGTGCTTCCCCATGTGCTCGACCCATTGGAGGCAGCCCAGCCGGACGCACCGATCCTGCATGAAGATCAATTTACCTATGGTGTGGAGCCGAAACCGGAGAAGCCGTCCAATCTCTTCCGCTCCATCTCCGGATCGCGCGGCGACGTCGATCAGGGCTTTACCGAAGCGGACGTGATTGTCGAACGAGAATTTGCCTCCCAACCGGTCCATCAGGGCTTCATCGAACCTCTGGCCTGTATCGCAACCGCGTCAGAAAACGGTGGCGCCGAGCTTTGGACGACAACCCAGGGGCATTTCGTCATCCGGGCCTACTGCGCCGACCTGTTGAACATGGAGACATCGAAGATCCGTGTGACCGCATCGGAAATCGGTGGCGGTTTCGGCGGCAAGAACAATGTGTATGGCGAGCCGGTTGCGATTGTCTTGTCGCAGAAGACGGGCAGGCCGGTGCGCATGGTGATGTCGCGCTCGGAAATTTTCCGCGCCACGGGCCCGACTGTGGGCAGCCGTTCTCGGGTCAAGATCGGGGCCAAGAAGGATGGCACGATCACAGCGGCACAGGCCGAGATCTGGTACCAGGCCGGCGCCTTTAAAGGCTCGCCCATCGGCCGCGCGGTGGAGACGTTCTTTTCCGCTTATACGATCCCGCACATTCAGGCGACGGCCCACGACGTCTGCGTGAACCGGCCCAAGGTCGCGGCCTACAGGGCGCCAGGCGCGCCTATGGCCTGCTTTGCGGCGGAAGCTACGCTCAATGAGCTGGCCGAAAAGCTCGGCATGGACTCGGTCGATCTGCGTCTCAAGAACGCCGTGACCGAAGGCGATCAGAGCCTCATGGGTACAACTTACGGTCCCATCGGGCTTGTCGATGTCCTGGAGAAGGTCAAGGCACACGATCACTACAAGGCATCGCTGGACAAGAACCAGGGCCGCGGCTTCGCCCTCGGCTATTGGATGCATGGGGGCGGCCTCAGCAGTGTTGCCGTCAATCTGCAGGCCGACGGTACATTGACGGTTGCCACAGGCAATCCAGACATTGGTGGGTCGCGCTCCTCCATGCGCGTGATGGCGGCGGAAGAGCTCGGTATCGATGTCGAGAGTATTATCCCGATCGTCGGCGATACCGCATCGCTCGGTTATAGCCATCTGACAGCCGGCAGCCGTACGACCTTCGCGACCGGCTGGGCCGTCATCAATGCGACGCGCGAGATCATCGAAAAGCTCCGCGCGCTTGCTGCAAAGAAATGGGAGATTCCTGTCGAGGATGTGAGCTGGGAGGCAGGCCATGCGGTTGCCGCCAAGTCCGCAGGCGAAGGCATCGAGCCACTGAGCCTGAAAGCGCTCGCAGGCATGGCCATGAAAATGGGCGGACCCATCGCCGGTCATTCAGAAATCAATGCCGGCGGTGCCGGTGCGGCCTTCAGCGCGCAATTGGTCGATGTCGAAATCGATCCGGAAACGGGTTTTGTCGCGCCAAAGCGCTACACCGTTGTTCAGGATGTCGGCCGGGCGATTTCCCCCGATTATGTCGAAGGACAGATGCAAGGCGGCGCCGTACAGGGCATCGGCTGGGCGCTCAACGAAGAGTATGTCTATGACGATGAAGCTCGGTTGCAGAATACCGGGTTCCTGGATTACCGCATGCCGGTCGCTTCCGATGTTCCGATGATCGACACGGTTTTGGTTGAGGTGCCGAATCCGAATCACCCCTACGGCGTTCGTGGCGTTGGCGAGCCACCGATTGTTCCGGCGCCTGCAGCTGTCGCCAATGCCGTTGAGAACGCGGTGGGTGTGACCATGAGCTCATTGCCGCTGTCGCCGCCCAAGGTCTTGAAGGCCGTCGAGCAGGTGCAGGCGACGCGTAACGCGAGCTGATTTACGGATTTCAGGCTCTGCTTGATTTTCAGTGTGGCTCAAGTCTGCATAAGAAATGGACAAATCAAGCTGATAATATCGGCACTCTGTCTTGCACCTGTTACCCATCTGCCACGGGAGTAAATGAAACGGGCCAGCGAGCGATACAATCCATTGACTGCGAGTGTCTCACGGGTCAACGCTAATCTCTAATTAGGCAGGATATACGCATATATATTTGAATGAACGCAAGGTCATTTGATCATGTTGCGGTCTCAAAAGCATATCTGGGCGTCACACTTTAAGGCCTGCCTCTTCCTTGGCGTCTGTGCGATCCATGCAGTCTTGAGCGACGACACCCAGGCCCAGGCCATTCAAAACCTCACTTGTACACAGCTTGACCCCGCTCTAGGCGGGACGCCTCTTGTTAACACTGCGGCCGACGTCAATGTGACCGTCAATGTCGGCGATCGCCTCATCCTTGATAATCCTCTTGGGGTTGGTTTGGGAGTGTTCGCGACCCCACCTGGTGGCGTCTTGACGGCGTTTAACTCGCCGATCGTGATCAACATCGGTCCGGGTCAAGCGGGCGTTTGGATCATCGCGTCGGGCGCAAACATCACCTGCGCGGTTGCAAACACCCCAAGGGTCAAGTCCAACACGACGGACGGCCTCTTTACGACATTCATGCGGGTCGGTGCGCCGATCCTGGATCCTATTGATATTCCTGAACCGGTCGCGAGAACTTATAAGCCGGCGCGGGTTCCACCCATGAAATTTGCGACCGGTGTCGCGACGACAGACCCCTTCTATGAGACCTTCGCTCGTGGCCACGAGCCGCAGGCGTTCGGGGCAAACGACACCGGGTCGTCGCCCTCACAGTTCGATTTCAAACTGGATCTGCGCTCAGTGATGGCCAAGTCCAAGGCCAAGGACGCATCTCGGTATGGCGGCATGGACAGTGCCGATGACGTTTATCAAAGCCGTTGGAACGGCTGGGTGTCGGGTCGATATGTGGAATTCGACGACGACAATATCAGTGCCGACCGCGACGGACACTTGTGGCGGGTGACATCGGGACTCAGCTATCAGATCGGCGAGCGAACGGTGATCGGGGCATTCTCGCGTGTACGCATGGGAGAAGTGCGTTCGGTCGCCCTCAATGCCTTGCTGGATAGCGATTTTTACGGCGGCGGTGCTTTTGTCAAAACACAGCTTGCAGGCGGCATCGGTTTGACTGGCGCAGTCGCCTTTGAGGCCGGCGAAAACGATATCGTCATTCAGGGTGCCAGAGGCAGCTTCGACAGCGACCAGTGGACGTTGGATGGTCGTATCGACAAACGTTTCACCCACGGCCTTTACTGGATCGAGCCCATGCTCAACCTGCTCTACACAACCGTTGAGCGGGATGGCTACACAGATACCTCAGGCGCTGTCATCGCGGCGTCCGATCTGGAACTCGGCCGTCTGACTTACGGCCCCAGGATTGGAACCACGATCCAAAGCCAGCGAGCGCGGATCATGCCCTTTATGCATGTCCACGGCGTCTGGGACTTCGTCAACAGCGGGGACTTCCAATTGGCCGGCGGCGCGGTCATTTCCAATGCCGATACGGCGCTCAATCTGGGCGGTGGTGTGGAGATGGCTTTCAACAATGGAGCCGTTGTGAAACTCGTGGGTGACTGGTTCGGATTTGAGGACGATCTGGAGGCCTGGTCTATAACCGGCACATTGGGCATGCCTCTTTCCATCTTCGGTATCGGAAATGGCGCAGCGGCGAACCTGGTCAGTCTTGACCTGAAAGGTAATGACCAGGGTACGTCGGCCAAAGCGCGACTCAAGATCCCGCTCAATTAGCGAATGTAGTCCTGCCGCTACCCATGCAGGGAGACCGGCCACGCGGCCGATTCCAAATCCGCACGTGATCGCCTCCGATTACATTTGCGTGAACGACCGAACCATTCAGCCCACCCATCGTCTTCATAATTAAGGAAAGCCGTGTGCGGAGTTTCTGCGACTTCGGAAATCTGCACGCTGACGATGATGGTTTGTGTCCCCCAGCAAAGTATCAGGGGAAGCTGACACACGAAGTGGGAGGTTTACATCGGTTATGAAACGCAAGAGCAATAAACAGCGTAATTCCGCCAGAAACAGGAAGAAAACAAAGGCAGGCGGAAATACCGACACACCGTCAAACTCACCGGAAGTCAGCCGGCGAGACGCACTAGCGAAAATTCGCAATTGGGGCCTGCTGGGTGTCCTGACTGCCGGTGGCGGATGGTATCTGGCAGACGAAGTCATGGCGACGATGGCCGAGCAGGACCTCTCGCGCGTCGGAAACGGCAAGCCGACAGTCGTACAGATTCACGATCCGCAATGCAGTCAGTGCCGCGCGCTTCAGAGTGAAACGCGGCGCGCCTTGGAGAACATCGACGACGATACGCTCCAATATGTGGTTGCAAACATAAGAACGGCCGAAGGCCATGCATTCGCGTCGGCCAATCGGGTCGGGCATGTGACATTGCTTTTGTTCGACGGCAACGGCAAACGCAAGAACGTGCTGACCGGGCCTCGCCACAGCAGTGCGATCGAGGCAGCCTTCCGCTCTCACCTGGGCCGATACGGCAAGAAATCCTAGGCGAATTGCACGAGCTGTGATGGAGCGTCGTAAGACCTCTTATTGAGGTTTACCTTTCACGGCATTGTTCGTTGCGGCTGCGGCAATGTCCGCCGCGACATCTACATAAGCCGGATCGCGATGGATCAGCATGACAGTCGCTGCACCATCGAGAAGGACGATGATCTGCCGTGCCACGGATGCGGGATCGGTCACGCCATGATCGCCGAGAGCCTGGACGAGCCAGTCCTCGAAGCGTTTCTTGTGTGCCGCGCCCGCTTTCACAGCCGGATGGCCTGGTGTGCTGGCCAACTCTGCCGTCGTTCGCAGAAATCCGCACCCCCGCCATTTCGGACGGCTGGCAACCCGTGAGAATTGGGCAAAGATCCCGCGTATCTTGTCGCCCACATCGCCCTCGGTCTGGTCGAACCAACGCTGATACAGCTTGAGTGTCGGTTGGTCCTGGGACTTCAGATAGGCGGCAATCAACTCGTCCTTGCTGGAGAAATGATAGTAGAGGGTCTTCTTGGTCAGGCCGGCTTCCGCAGCGACGGCATCGACACTGACGGCTCTGATACCTTCGCCATAGAACAGGCGTGTCGCAGCATCGATGATTCGCTTTTTCGTCTCGGTGGCATCTCTCGGCATTTCTCAAAGTATACTGTCTAGTGAGTATACGCAATTCCACGACCGATCTAATCTCTCTCGAACCACAGCACAGAGAGATAGAGGAATCTGCATGGCGAACATGGTGACACAGGAGATGCGGGGGGAGGTCGCTCTGCTGACCTTCAACCGACCGGAAAAACTGAACGCGCTAAGCTACGGTCTGATCGATCAGTTCATGGGACTGCTCGACGATATCGAAGACGAAAAATCCGTTCGCGCCATCATTCTGACCGGTGCGGGCGACAAAGCCTTTTCTGCAGGGGCGGATATCCATGAGTTCTCTGAAAGTGTGAAGGAAGGTCCCGATCCTGCTGCGAAGGCGTTCGTCCGCAGGGGGCAGACGATGACAGCTCGTCTCGAGGCCTTCCCGAAACCGATCATTGCGGCAGTCAACGGAATTGCTTTCGGCGGCGGTTGTGAAGTGACAGAAGCCTGTCATCTCGGTATCGCAAGCGACAAGGCAACCTTCGGGAAGCCGGAAATCAATATCGGTATCCCGCCGACGTTTGGGGGAACGCAGAGACTGCCGCGGCTCGCGGGTCGCAAGCGCGCGATGGAGTATTTGCTCACCGGTGACCCCTTCGATGCAGAGCGGGCCTTTGAACTGGGTATCGTCAACAAGGTCGTTCCCCACGATCAATTGCTGCCGGCCGCTTTCGCATTGGCTAAACGGATTGTACGCCATTCGCCGCTTGCGGCAGCGCGTATCATCACGGCTGTCACAAGAGGCCTTAACGGCACGATATCCGAGGGATTGCAGATCGAGCACGAACAGTTCGCGCGAATGGTGCCAACCCATGATATTCGCGAAGCACTGGATGCATGGATTGCGCGCAGACCGGCGCAATATGAGGGCCGTTAGACGATGCCCTATACGAGCTTTTCGAAAGAGGATTACATCGCATTTCGCGATAATGACCGCGACGGTCCGATCCACATGCTCAATCTCATTCGTCTCCGTGACAGGGCGCAATACAGCGACGGACGGCAGGCGACGGGCGCCAATGCCTATGCGGCGTATGGGCGGGAAAGTGAAGCCGTATATCGCCGGCTTGGCGGGCGAATTGTCTGGCGCGGTGCGTTCGAACAAATGCTGATCGGTCCACAAGACGAACATTGGGACATCGCTTTTATCGCTGAATACCCATCCGTGGCAGCGTTCATCGAGATGATCAAAGATCCCACCTACCGTGCCGCCACAACGCATCGTCAAGCAGCCGCAAGCGACTCGCGTTTGATCCGGTTGGCTCCGATTCCGAACGGTTCGAACTTCGCAGATCCGGGCTAGTGCCCTTTGCGACCAGTGCTTGTGCAAATTGGAGGTACGAATGATTGCGGTGATATTCGAGTCGTGGCCTAAGCCAGGGTTGGGTGACGACTATATCGAGTATGGGCAGAAGATGGCCCATCTGGTCGAAGGTAGAGATGGATTCATCTCAATCGAGCGATTCGAGAGCGTGTCGGAACCGGGGAAATTTGTTGCGTTGTCATTCTGGCGTGATGAGGAGGCCGTCGATGCGTTTCGGCAGCATCCTGTCCATAGGGGCATCCAATCCAAGTCCCGTAGAGATGTATTTGACAATTACCGCTTGAGGGTTGCTGCGGTCGTCCGGGATTATTCAAAAGACGATCGTGCCGAGGCGCCTCGGGACAGCGCTGTCAACGAAGACTGATTTGGCGAATCTGACGCCAACGCCGGACCAGATTCAAAGATTGATCAATAGGAACGCGGCATTCCCAGAACGTGCGTGCCGATATAACTCAGAATGAGGTTCGTAGAGATCGGGGCCGTGCGTGAGAGCCGCGTCTCTCGCCATTTGCGTTCGATGTCGTATTCGCAGGCGAAGGCAAATCCGCCATGGGTGGAGAAGCAGGCCTCGGCACACTCCCATGCCGCTTCCGACGCGAGAAGGCGGGCCATGTTCGCCTCGGCACCGCAGGGCAATTCTGCATCGAACATGGCTGAGGCCTTGCGGACCATGAGATCTGCTGCCTCAAGCTGCGCGTGCCCCCGGGCGATGGGGAATTGGATGCCCTGGTTCTGACCGATGGGGCGGTTGAAAACAACGCGCTCATTGGCATAGGCAACGGCCTTCTCGACAAAGAACCGGCCATTGCCGACCGACTCCGCCGCCACCAGACAGCGTTCGGCATTCATGCCGTCGATGATGCAGCGAAAACCCTTGCCCTCTTCGCCGATAAGCGCATCGCCGGGAATGGGGACGTTGTCGAAGAACACCTCGCAGGCATTGTGGTTGATCATTGCTTTCAGCGGTCTGATCTCGCAACCATTCTGCTGGGCTTCGTTCAAATCGATCAGAAATGTCGAGATCCCGTCGGTGCGCTTGTCGACCTGATCGGCGGGTGTGGTGCGGGCGAGGAGCAGCATGAGGTCGGAGTGGGCCGCGCGACTGGTCCAGACTTTCTGGCCGTTGATGACATAGCCGTTGCCCTGCCGGTCGGCTCTGGTCTTGAGCTGGGTGGTGTCCGAGCCGGTTGTCGGTTCCGTGACACCAAAGGCTTGGAGGCGTAACTCGCCCGAGGCGATCCGCGGCAGAAAGTGGGCCTTCTGCTCGTCATTGCCGTGGCGCAGGAGTGTGCCCATCGTGTACATCTGGGCATGGCCCGGGCTGGCGTTGCACCCAGTTGCATTGATTGTCTCGAGGATCACGCCACCGGCTCGGACAGGCAGGCCGGAGCCGCCATATTCTTCGGGGATCAGTGCCGCTAGATAGCCAGACGCGGTGAGGGCCTCGATGAATTCGGTCGGGTAGGAGCTGTCTGGTGGCTGGCCTTCGAGCTTCTGCCAATACTCCGCCGGGAAGTCGGCGCAGAGATAGCGGACCTGTTCGCGGATGTCCGGATAATCTTCTTCCAGGTCGATGGACAGTTCGGTCATCGTTTGCAGCTCAGTCCGTACTTGCTAGGCAGCGGATGCCGGCACGAACTCCAGCGGCGGGCCGGCTTTCAGGAACGTGCCGTGTGTCGGCTCTCCCTGCAGGTGACACTCCATGATCTCGCGTGCGGCCAGCAGGCCGTCAAGATCGATACCGGTCTTCATGCCCATCGCTTCGAGCATGAACACAAGGTCTTCCGTGACCACGTTGCCGCTGGCGCCGGGGGCATAGGGGCAGCCACCGAGGCCGCCGAGGCAGGCGTCGAATTCGCGAACGCCCGCATCCAGCGCCGCGAAGGAATTCGCCAGCCCCATGCCACGTGTGTCGTGGAAATGTGCCGCAACGGGCACGTCCCGGCCGATCGTTCGAAAGAGCTCTTCGAACAGATCCCGGACCTGCTTCGGATTTGCGTATCCCACTGTATCGGCGACGCTTAGTCGGTCGGCACCGCTGGCAACGAGGCGTTCGGCCAGGCGCATCACATCCGATGGCGGGACCTTGCCGGCGATGGTGCAGCCGAAGGATGTCGCCATGCCGCCTGAGATAACGGTCTTCCGCTCCGGGTCCTCATTATTGCGATACTCGACGATTTGCCTGAAGCCGTCGAGCGATTGGTCCAGAGTCCGCGCGACATTCGATTGATTGTGCGCTTCCGATACGGACATGACGACGCCGAGTTGGTCCGCGCCAGCGGCAAGGCCGTTCTGGGCACCCTTGAGATTCGGAACGAGAGCGGACACGGTCAGCCCGTCGATTTGCCTGGCTCTTTTCACGACTTCGGCGCTATCGGCCATCTGTGGCAGGAGATCGGGACGCACGAACGATCCCACCTGGATCTGTTGCACGCCGGCTGCGGCCTCCGCCGCGATCCAATCCAGCTTGGCATCGGTCGAGAAGACGGTCTTGATGCTTTGCAATCCGTCCCGGGGCCCGACTTCGTGAATCAGAACATCTCTATCGCTTGCCATCTCTGTCCTCACTTCCCCGTATAGCGGGGTTTGCGTTTTTCATTGAAGGCGAGAATGCCTTCACGTCGGTCCTCGGTGGTCACCAGCCGATTGTAAGCCTCGAGCTCGAACTGGAAGCCGGTGTTGCGATCGACCTGGCTGGCAACGGTAATCGCTCGCTTGGCGCGCATGATTGATTGCGGTGCATTGTCGGCAATGCTGCGGGCCGTTTCCAGTGCTTCGCTCATCAAAGTTTCAGGTTCGCAGACCTTGTTCACCAGGCCCCACTGGAAGGCGTCTTCCGCGCTGAATGGCTTGCCTGTGAGAATAATTTCTTTGGCGCGCCGCTCGCCCACAGCATGTGGCAAGTTCTGCGTGCCCATCGCGCCTGGCATAATGCCGAGGGTAACCTCTGTGAGCGCGAAGCGCGCATTGCGCGAGGCATAGGCAAAGTCGGCGTTCAGCGCCATTTCGCAGCCTCCCCCATAGGCAGCGCCGTTGACCGCAGCAATGACCGGAACCGGGCAGGCGCGCATGGCCAGAACGCTCTGCTCGAAGATGGCGTGCTGCTGCTTCCATTCCGCGTCGGTCATGCCCTTGCGTTCCTTGAGATCGCCACCGGCACTGAAGGCCTTGTCGCCGCGCCCGGTCATTACGACGCAGCGAATGTCCTCCGTATCCACATAGAGGCTCTCGAACAGGGCCTTCTGCTCACGTCCCATGGCCGTGTTTTTGGCATTCGCCACTTCGGGCCGGTTCATGGTTACGACCAGCACGTGATCATCCGCGCGTTCGACATGCAGCATTTCGAATTCGATCTGCATCACTCCGTCTCACCTTTGATTTCGTCGTCATGCTCACCAAGCGCCGGAGCGACGCGCCGTAGAGGAGGGCGTTCACCGTCGAAGCTTAGCGGCAAACCCATGGATCGCGGTGCGGCTTCGAGGCCACCCTGTAAGATACCCAAGGCCTGCATCTGGTCATCGTCGAGCATCTGCAGCGTATCGCGAACCGGTGCCGAGGGAATGCCGACTTCGTCAAGCTTTACCTGCCAATATTCCGCGGTTTGTGTCCCGAGAACTGGCGCGATGAACGCGTTGAGCGCTTCGATATTCTCATAGCGCTTCTGGTTGGTCTCGAAGCGTTCGTCATCGGTCAGGCCCAGTAGACCTAAGACCATGGTGAGGCGCTCGAACAAACGGTCGGTCGGGGCCGCAACAATGAGATAGCCGTCGCTGCACATATAGGCCTCATAAGGCGCCATCCCGCGGGCTCGTGTGCCTTGCCTGCCAGGACTCTTGCCGGTTGCTTCTGCTGTCGTCGTCGCGCTTGCCATCCACGCAAGCGATGTCTCATAGAGCGAGGCATCGACGATGCATCCCTGGCCCGTCTCGGTCCGTTTGTTCAGGGCCGCAAGAATACCGATGGCACACCACATGCCGGTGCCCAGGTCGATCATGGACGGGCCGACGCGGACGGGAGGGCGCTCAGCTTCGCCTGTAATGCTCATAAGTCCGCTCAATGCCTGCATCAGCGGATCGTAACCTGGTCGGTTCCTCAACGGTCCCGTATTTCCGAACGCCCAAAGGTTGCAGTAGACCAAACGCGGATTGGCGGATCGCAGAGCCGTTGCTCCGAGGTCATAGTTGTCGACAAGGCCGGGACGCAGATTCTGGATGACCACGTCGGCTTTCGAGACACAGAAGTCTCGCAGCCAATCGCGCTGTTCGGCCTGTTTGAGGTCGACGGTGATACTGCGTTTGTCGCGATTGAGATAATGGAAGACCGACGATGTCCCGTCCTCGAAGAGAGCGCCCCACTGGCGGGCATCGTCACCTGTGCCGGGTCGCTCGACCTTGATCGTGTCGGCTCCGAGCGCTGCCAGAATCCAACCGGCATAGGGGGCGGCGACGCTACTCCCGATCTCGACGACGCGGATGCCGTGCAAAGGCGCCTGCTGCTTCGGTTCCGCCATTATGTCGACGGCAGGCACGCAGGCATCAGTGCATCAATCGTTTCTGCCTCGTGGAGATTGGCGATCTGTTCGATCAGAGACGTGGTCTGAGCTTCGCCGATCGAAGGGATGCAGAGCGAGCGGAATTTTGTCGTCAGGCGTTCCCACTGTCCGTCAATGTCGGTTGCCGGGATGCCGACATTGTGCTCGGCGACGATCGTGCGGCCGTCCTTCAAATCGATCGATACTTTCGCCGCCATCCGATCGATGCTCTCGAGTGGCTCCAGAACAATCCGCTCGCGCGCGGCCTTGAGCCGTTGGTCGCGCGCCAGATCGTCCGAATAGGTCTCAAGCGCACCTGTGTCGATGCCGCCGAGCGCCATGGCGGCACAATGGCGGATCGAGAATTTGATCTCCAAGCCCGTTTCCGGGTTCGGAATGTTGCAGACGGAGAAATGCGACGGACGCACGCGAATCGTCATTTGAGCGAGATCGTCTAGGCCGACCGAATGCTTGGCTCGCAGTTCCTTGACGGCCTCGATCGTCGAGTGCGTCAGATAGCAGGCTGCGTGATATTTGAAGAGCGTTTCCTGGATGGCGAACGTGCCTTCGGGGTGCGGTTCCGCAATGCCCGCTTTGAAGCCCGGCGCCATCGCGGCGGCAAATCCTTGCGGGGCTTCGATGGCGTCTTCGCGGGCCGTAAAGCCTCGGGCGACCAGCCGTGCCGCAAGCAGACCGTTCATCGTCGCCTTGCCGGCATGAAGCGGCTTGGTCATGGTGCCGAAATTGCATTTGAGCCCGGCTGCCTGGGAGGCGGCGAGACCGAGGGCTTGTGCTGTCGAAACGGCGTCGAGACCCATGAGCTTGGCAGCCGTGGCCGCCGCGCCGAATGTGCCGATGGTGGCAGTTGCGTGGAAGCCGGCCTCGTAATGTCCTTCGTCCGCCATCTCGCCAATCGCACAGGCGACCTCTGTGCCTGCGATAAAGGCGGCCAGCACGTCGCGACCACTGGCTTTCGAAAATTCTCCCAGTGAAAGAGCAACAGGCGCCGTAACGACGGTTGGATGGCCATGCAGGCGCCGGTTGACGTCGTCATAGTCCAGGGCGTGCGACGTGGCCCCGTTGATCAGCGCCGCATTCAGCAGGCTTGCTTTGAGGTCTCGTCCGACAATTGAGCAGGGACCGGATCCCGAGTCGGCGAGTTCTGCAATGAGGATATCGACAAGCGGTTCGCTTGTGCCGGCGATCGTAACGCCGAACCAATCGAGGAGCGCATGCTTAGCCCATGTGTATGCCTCGTCGGATATGTCTTCAGGATCGAGACCGGCAACCCATTGCGAGATATCGGCTGAGGGATTTCGATGCGGTTCCCGATCCACTCTGTCGTCGCGCAACTGACTCATCGTTCCTCCGGAAGCCCTTTGCTTGGGCCGATCGATATCATTGATTGGGTGTCGTTATTCTGTCGATCTGGCCGGCCATGTCCATGGCTTAGTTTTTGAGGAAGTCTGTCAGCAGAGCATTGACCTCATCTGGTTTTTCCTGCTGGACCCAGTGTCCGGCGCCATCGATCAGATGGCAGCCACGGAAATCGGTGCAGGCGGTGGTTTGCATCGCCTCGATAGCGCCGGGTTTCTGGTAGATGCCCCAGTCCTGGCGTCCGGCTATGAACGACGCCGGCACATCGATCGTGCGACCGGAATAAAGGCGAAGTTGGCCGGCATAGAGCGGGCTTGTTGCGCAGCGATACCACTGCAGTCCGCCTTGAAAGCCGTTGCGGCCATACGCGTCGCTATAGACGCGCAATTCATCGTCCGGCAGCCATTGGCAATGATCGATATGCTCTTGATCCGGCATTTCCGGAGCGACGGTCTCTGCCATGTCTTTGTCATGGTCCATGACATAGTAGGTCGGCAGCCTTGCAAGCGCGCTTGCGGTCCAGCCGCCAAGCGGTTCGGGCTTGTTGCCAGCCCAGTCCGCGCTTTTGTGATGGTAATAGGCGCGCAAAAAGTCATGGACGCCCTGGCTGCAGCGCCACATATCCGCATTGGCATCCCGGGTCGAGTAGTACCATTGGTAATGCTTGCGCGGACGATCCAGCGCAGCGAGGTCTTCGTGGATTGACGGTGAGGACAGGGCCGATGCCTTGATGTCGCCCCGGTCTTCGTTCGCCGTATTCAGAGGCATCTCCGGAGGACCACCAAAGGGGGCACTCATCATCATGACGGAGCGAAACACATCCGGACGGATGAGTGCGGCGTAGGCCGCGACCGAAGATCCAAAATCATGGCCGACAACGGCTTTGACGTCGTGGTACCCGAGGGCATTCACCAGGCCGAGCGCGTCGCGAACGAGATTAGTCATATTGAAGGTGGCAAGATCACCGTCATACCGATCATCCCATCCTGTGGTGAGACCGTAGCCGCGCTGATCCGGTGCGATCACATGAAATCCCTGTGCTGCCAGGTGCGGCATGATCTTGCGCCAACTGAATGCAAGCTCTGGAAAGCCATGCAGAAGCAGAACTGCCGGCCTGCCGGGCTGCTCGAACCCGGCATCCAGAACATGCATCGTCAGTCCGTTATTGTTGTCGACGAGCCGCGAGCGTATTCCGGCAGGGAGTTGATCGGTGTATTGGGCTTCTGCATTCATTCCTGGCGCGAACCTCGCAAGCCCTGTGGTGCTCGTCCTCAGATTAGCCTGTCGACGGTCGCCGGACATGGCAATTGCATTCAGGACGTCTCGCGCTGGTGACACACAGCTTCGATTCGGTTCCCGCTCGGATCGATCAGGAAAGCCGCGTAGTATGATGGGTGGTATACGGTTCGAAGACCGGGAGGCCCGTCGTCGGTACCGCCATTGGCAATACCGGCCTGCCAAAACGCATCCACCGCCGCGCGATCAGGTGCTTTGAAGCACCAATGGCGCTTGCCGTCTGGACCACTCACTTCGCCACACCGTATGGACAAATAGGTGAGATGGGGATGATTGCAATCACAACGCTCACCATAGCCGACGCCTGTTTCCGTCCGTCCGACTTTCGGCACGCCGATTGCCGCCATGACGGCATCGTAGAACGGCTCCGCAATGCCGAGGTCGGAGACAGTGATCGATACATGATCCAGCATGGGATGTGCCTCTTCGATCTGTCCGGTCTCAGATCGTAGCAACGAGCGCGAACAGAAAAGCGATCTCGGCCATTTGCTCCGCACATCCGAAAACGTCACCCGTATAGCCGCCGAGTTGGCGCTTGGTGATCCAGGTGATGAGGAGTGCGGCACCGAATGCGGCAGCCAGCGCGCAGGCTGCCGATAGCGGCGGGAGCGCGGCAAATACGAGCGCGGTTGCCAAGCCAAGGCCAACAATGGCCGTGCCGCGTTTGGGCCGGCCGGCCGTCGCGCCCAGCCCGTCTTCGCGCACCGGGTTGAGCATAAAGAAAATCGGAATCAAGCAGGCTCGACTTGCCGTGTGTGCTGCGACCAGCCCGACGACGACAACCACCACATCCTCAAGTGACGTCAGGGCTGCCCACCGCGATGCCACCGCGAGCAAAAGCGCCAGTGCGCCAAAGGAACCGACGCGCGGGTCATGCATGATTGTGAGCTTGCGCTCGACCGTCGCCCCGCCTCCAACGCCATCCCAGAAATCCGCAAGGCCGTCTTCGTGGAGGCCACCCGTTACGGCAACAGTGGCGACGACAGCCATCAACGCCGCTATCAACGGAGGCAATCCGATGAAATAGGCGGTCAGATAGGCGATTGCACCGGTCAGGCCGACAATGATACCGGCGAGTGGAAATGCCCAGACGCAGCCTGCAAAAGCCGATTCAGACGGGGGTTCCGTCGTCGGTAGGGGAAGACGTGTAAAGAGTCCGACGGCCCAGCCAAGTTCGCGAACCCGTTTACGCACGGAACCAACCGCTGACTTCATGATGCGTCGCGGCCTTGAACACCCGCTTCGGAAAAGGTCGCCATCTGACCATGGGTTGCAGCGGCTGCTTTGAGAACTTGCGCTGCAACTGCGGCTCCGGACCCCTCACCGAGGCGCATCTCCAGGTCCAGGATCGGGCGCAGGCCAAGTGCCTGAAGCAGTCGGCGATGGCCGGGCTCTGCCGAGACATGTCCTGCGAGGCAATGGGCAAGGGCGTCGCCGCGCATACGGACAAGCGGTGCGGTCGCGCCAGAACAGACAAAACCGTCCAGCATGACGGGAAAACGGCTGAGGCGCGCATGGACGACAGCGCCCGCAATTGCGGCCAGTTCGCGCCCGCCAAGGCGGCGCAGTGTTTCAAAGGCGGTGCTGCAATGGGCTCCGTGCAATCGGAGGGCCGTATCGACAACGCGGGACTTGTGCGCAACGCCATCAGTGGTCAGGCCCGTTCCCGGGCCCGCCCAATCACTGCCGCCTCCACCGAATGTTGCAGCGGCCATGGCGCTTGCCGCCGTCGTATTGCCAATTCCCATTTCTCCGAGAACAAGCAAATCAACGCTCGAATTGACCGCTGCTGCGCCTGCATTGAGTGCCGCCAGACATTCGGCGTGGGTCATGGCCGGGGCTTCGGTCATATCCGCCGTCGGGACATCCAGGTCGAGGGCAACGATCGAAAGGTCATAGCCAAAGACATCGGACATGGCATTGATCGCGCCGCCACCGGCATGGAAGTTGGCCACCATCTGCTGGGTAACTTCAGGGGGATAGGGCGAGACGCCCTGCGCTGTGACCCCATGGTTTCCTGCAAAGACGATGACTTGCACCTGATCCACAGCGGGCGTTAACGTGCCGTGCCACCCGGCCAGCCAGACGGCGAGCTCTTCCAGTTCGCCGAGGGACCCGGGCGGCTTGGTCAGTTGTGCCTGGCGGGACCGTGCCAGGTTCTGGATGCTTTCATTCGGTCCGCGTGCGTTTTCGAGCGCATTCTCGAAGTGGTCGGCAGATACGAATGTGGGAAGTCCAAGGGTCATGAGCGATAGAATAACCTTGTCCGGAGCAGGCCTCGTACTCGGCGGCGCGCGCTCCGGAAAGAGCGAATATGCCGAACGTCTTGTCGACCAGTCTCAAACTAATAAGGTTTATATTGCAACAGGCCAAGCAGGCGATGTGGAAATGCGCGCGCGCATTGAGGCGCACCAGGCCCGTCGCGGGACGGACTGGACGACGGTCGAAGAGCCTCTAAATCTTGCGGATGCGATTCGAACCCATGCGTCTCACGACCGGGGGCTCCTCGTTGACTGCCTGACGCTATGGCTGTCCAATCTCATGGGTGCGGGTCGCGATATCGATACCGAAACCGACGTTTTGATCGCAGTTTTGCGCGAAAATCTTGGTCCTGTCGCTCTGGTTTCCAACGAAGTCGGGCTCGGTATCGTGCCTGAAAACGCGATGGCGCGTGCCTTCCGCGATCATCAGGGCCGGCTCAATCAGCGGGTTGCGGAAGCCGCGGAACTTGTGGTCTTTATGGCCGCCGGTTTGCCGCTGGTTATGAAGTCCCCTGAATGGGACCCCATCAAAAAGGACATGTTGTGACGGAAAAAATTCCGACCACGGTCATTACCGGGTTTCTTGGCTCGGGGAAGACAACCCTCATTCGCAACCTCATCGAAAACGCGAACGGACGCCGCCTGGCGCTGATCGTCAACGAATTCGGCGATGTCGGTATCGACGGAGAGATGCTGAAAGCGTGCGGCAATCCGGACTGTACGGAAGACGATATTCTCGAATTGGCCAATGGCTGCATCTGCTGCACGGTCGCCGAGGACTTCGTTCCGACGATGGAAAAGATCCTGGAACGGGACGAGCGTCCCGATCACATCATTATCGAAACGTCGGGACTTGCCCTGCCGCAGCCGCTCGTGCGGGCCTTCAACTGGCCGGAGATCAAGACCCAGGTGACCGTCGACGGCGTTGTGACGCTCGTCGATGCTGCCGCCATGTCCGAGGGGCGTTTTGCTTCGGACGAGGAAGCTGTCGAGACGCAGCGCAAGGCTGACGAGATGCTCGACCATGAAACACCGCTCGGCGAGTTGTTCGAGGATCAGGTGGGATGCGCCGACCTGATCGTTGTCTCGAAATCGGACCTCGTCGAGGAAGATGCACTCCGCAGCGTCGAGAGTCGCGTCAAAGAAGAAGCCCGTCCGGCTGTCCGACTGGTTCGGGCCGCGAACGGCGATTTACCGCTCGACGTTATTATCGGGCTCGATGCCGCTGCTGAAGATGACGGCCGTCAATCGCATCATGACATCCATCATGCTGACGATGAAGATCATGACCATGATGAATTCACGTCCTTCGTCGCCGCATTGGGTCAGATCAAGGAATCCGATACGCTCAAGGAGCGGATTGCAGCTCTGATGCGGGAACATGACATCTTGCGCCTGAAAGGTTTTGCCGATGTCGAAGGGCGCGATATGCGACTGGTCGTGCAGGCCGTCGGCCCACGAGTTGAGAGCTATTTCGATCGTCCATGGCAAGAAGGCGAGCCCCGACAGACCCGATTGGTCGTCATAGGGGAGGCCGGTCTGGATCATACGGCAATCGAGCGCGCACTGGGCACAATCTGCTAGAGTGGCTCCGCGGGATTTGCATTTTTACCCGATCGTCGTCCTGGATCTGGCGATGGAGCCGCGTTCCGCTGTGTCTGGGATGATGGAGCACGACTGACTGCGATGGATGCACTGAACAAACCGACGCGCGCAGCCGACGCACTTACGGCAGAAGATCGTGCCGGTCTCTATCGGGCGATATTTACCCGCCGGGATGTCCGTGGTCAGTTTCGGCCCGACGTCATCCCGGACGACGTGCTGAGCCGGATATTGGTCGCCGCCCATCACGCGCCATCCGTCGGTTATATGCAGCCATGGAATTTCATTGTTATTCGGTCGCCCGAAAAACGTCAGGCCGTACACGCATTGTTCGAGAAAGCGAACCGCGAGGCAGCAGACCAGTTCGTGGATGAGCGCAAACGCGCTTATGTGGCTTTGAAGCTTGCCGGCATACTGGACGCGCCTGTGAGTATCTGTGTGACCTGCAATCACGACAGAGCCGGTCCTGTGGTCCTAGGTCGCACACACATTAAGGAAACCGACCTCTACAGTACGGTCTGTGCGGTTCAGAATTTCTGGCTTGCTGCACGTGGTGAAGGCGTCGGTGTCGGATGGGTCAGCATCTTCAATCAGGATGCCCTGAAAGACGTTCTCGGGTTGCCTGAGACCGTCACGCCAGTGGCTTATCTCTGCGTTGGTTATGTGTCGGAATTTTTGGACAAACCCGAACTCGAGAAAAAAGGCTGGGACAAGCGCCTTCCTCTCGATGAGCTGATCATGTTCGATGAATGGCAAGGCAGCGAGCCAGACGACCCGCTGCTCGCCGCGATCCGTGAAGCGCAGGCCGAACTTCCAGCCGCTTCTCGTATCGGACCGGAAGATACCGAGTGATGATCGAGGCAGGTCCGTGCATCTCCTAAAAGCGACCGCAGGCGCAGTACTGGACGGGTCCGAGCCCGTCGACCTGGAACAGTCGCCAGGCGACATCGTCGTCCTGACATCTGCGGACACGGAGATTGCCGGGCTCGCGCGCGCCAAAGCCGCGCTCGGTGAGGATGTTCCAAGTCTGCGGTTGGCGAACCTGCTTCAGCTTGGCCATAACTTTTCCGTCGATCTCTATGTGGAACGCACGCTGTCGCAAGCGAAACTCATCGTGGCCCGTATCCTTGGCGGCCCCGGCTATTGGCAATATGGTTTGGACGAAGTTCGGCGGATCGCCCGCGGCCACGGTATCAAACTGGCTGTCATGCCGGGAACGACCTATCCGGACCCGGCATTGGATCCCTATTCGACCGTGTCGAAGGAAGACTGCGACAGGCTGTGGACCTATCTGATCGAAGGTGGGTCGGAGAACTTTCGGAACTTTCTGCACTTTGGCGGGCATCTGTTGGGGCAGGGGGCTGCCCCCGAGGTGCCGCAACCGTTACCCAAGGCCGGGTTGTTCTGGCCAGGGTTGGACCGTCCGTCGTTCGATGAGATTGCCCGGGAGTGGCTGCCCGGCAAACCGGTGGCTGGCATCGTTTTCTATCGGGCGCTCGTCCAAGGCGGCGACACGGCTCCTGTGGAAGCCCTCGTCTCAGGAATGCGGGACGTTGGGCTCAATGCGCTGCCCGTATATGTCGCGAGCCCCAAGGACGAGACGGCGGCCGCGCGCCTAGAGGCGATATTCGACCAGGGCGAGCCCGATGCGATCGTAAACCTGACGGCCTTTGCCGTATCGAAACCGCTTGAAGCATGGCGCGGTACACCTCTCGATCGGCGTGGCGTCCCTGTCCTGCAAGCCGTGCTCTCCGGTGCCAACGAAGAGGGCTGGCAAGAGAATCCACGTGGCCTCAGTGCACGGGATATCGCCATGCATGTGGCGTTGCCGGAACTCGATGGGCGGCTTCTCACGCGGGCCATTTCCTTCAAGGCTGAGAAGACGTACGACGCAGCGACACAGACGGGTCTTGTTGTTCATGCGCCACGTCGTGACCGAGTGGCATTTGTCGCTCAACTCGCGCACAAATGGGCGGATCTTCGTCGGACGAAAGCCGCAGACCTCCGGATCGCCATTGTTCTCTCGAACTACCCATCGACCGATGGACGGATCGCCAATGGCGTCGGCCTGGACACACCCGCCGGCACGCATCTCCTTCTCGAGCAAATGAGAGATGCGGGGTATCCGGTTGCCGGTCTGCCGGAGGATGGCGGTGCGCTGATCAGTGCTCTGCAGGAGGGGCCGACCAATGCAGGTGTGGCCGGACGGACAATCCGGGAAGTCTTGCCATTGGCGGACTATGAACGCGTCCTCGCTGAGTTGCCTGTAACACTCAGAGAAGAGCTTGAAGAACGGTGGGGTTCGCCTCAGTTGGATCCATCCTTCAGCACGAATGACGGTGGTTTCGCGATTTCGGCCATCCGCTATGGCGAAACCGTCCTGGCCTTGCAGCCGGGCCGCGGCCAAGGGCTCGACCCCAAGCTCGCGCATCACGACCCGACGATTGTTCCACCGCACGGATATCTCGCCTTCTATGCCTGGCTAACGCAGTCCTATGGCGCTCATGCCGTGGTTCATATGGGCAAGCATGGGAATCTCGAGTGGCTGCCAGGCAAGGCGCTTGCTTTGTCGGCGGACTGCTGGCCGGAAGTTGTCTTCGGGCCGATGCCGCACATCTATCCCTTCATTGCCAACGACCCTGGAGAAGGGAGTCAGGCCAAGCGCCGTACCAGTGCTGTCATCATCGACCACATGACGCCGCCGCTTGCCCGTGCCGACACCTATGGCGCACTGAAGGATCTTGAGGCGCTGGTTGATGAGTATTACGAGGCATCGGGCCTCGATCCGCGGCGTTTGAAACTGCTGACCGAGCGGATCCTGGATCACGCCAAGGCAACCGGCCTTGACCGTGATTGTGGTATCGAGCGGGACGAGTGCGAAGAGAGCGCCCTGCAGAAGCTCGACAATTTCCTGTGCGAGCTTAAGGAAATGCAAATCCGAAATGGGCTGCACATTTTTGGGCGCTCGCCGGAAGGAGACAGTCTGCATGAGCTTCTGGTTGCGCTGACACGCTTGCCGCGCGCCGATGGGCATGGCGCCGATGCCTCGCTAACCCGGGCGCTGGCTCATGACCTGGCACTCGGTGATTTCGATCCTTTGGATGGCGCGCCGGCGACACCTTGGGATGGGCCACGACCTGGTGCCCTTGCCGAAGTTTCGTCCGAGACATGGCGGAGCGCCGGCGACACGGTCGAGCGCCTGGAGTTACTTGCACTGGCGTTGGTCGATGGTAGCAAAGAACCCGATGCCGCATGGCAACGAACGATCGCGGTCCTTGGTGAAATCCAAACCCGAGTCCGTCCGGCTGTCGCAGCCTGCGGACCCCGAGAGATTGCTGGCATTCTGACGGCATTGGACGGGCGTTTCGTGGAACCAGGACCGTCAGGCGCCCCGACACGAGGACGGCTCGATGTTTTGCCGACGGGGCGGAACTTCTACTCGATCGATACACGTGCCGTCCCAACGGAAGCAGCCTGGCAACTGGGCAGCCTGTCGGCGGAACGCCTCGTGACAGCTTTTCGTCAGGAGCATGGTGAATGGCCGCAGCAAATGGCGATCTCCGCCTGGGGCACATCCAACATGCGCACGGGCGGCGATGATATTGCACAGGCTTTGGCACTGCTTGGTGCTCGCCCAACGTGGGAAGCGGGCTCCGGCCGCGTGACCGGTTACGAGATCATTCCGCTTTCCGAGCTTCAGCGTCCGCGGGTCGATGTTGTCTTTCGGATATCCGGTTTCTTCCGCGATGCCTTTCCAGGACAGATCGATCTGCTCGACACCGCTATTCGCGCCATCTCGCAACTGGACGAGCCTGCCGACGCCAATCCGGTTTCAGCCCGCGCGGCAGCCGATGCGCGTGAATTGGTCAAGGCCGGTACGGCCGAGTTGGAAGCCGAACGCCGCGCGGCGACCCGTATATTCGGCTCCAAGCCTGGTGCCTATGGCGCCGGTCTCAAGGACCGGATCGAGATGGGGACCTGGAACGAGGTCGGGGAGCTGGCGGAAGCCTATCTTGATGCCGGCGGTTACGCTTATGGTGCAGGCGAGGAGGGGACCGAGCGGCACGACCGATTCACCAAGCTGCTGGAGACTGTCGATGCCGTTGTGCAGAATCAGGACGCGCAGGAGTTCGATATCCTGGATTCAGCCGACTTCGCGCAGTTCGAGGCCGGACTTGCCGCCGCGGTAACGCATCTGAAGGGCGATGCGCCTGCCATCTATCACAATGACCATTCGCGCCCCGAGCGCCCGGTCGTGCGGAAGCTCGAAGACGAGATTGCCCGTGTCGTGCGCGGGCGGGCCACAAACCCCAAATGGATCAATAGCGCCAAGCGTCATGGCTATAAGGGTGCGTCCGAGATGGCCGCGACGGTAACCAACCTCTTTGCCTTCGCTGCCCTGACCGGCAAAGTGCCCAACCATCACTTCGAAGCATTGTTCGAAGCCTATATTATCGACCCGGAGACGCGTGAATTCCTGGAGACCGCCAATGCGCATGCCCTGGCAGAGATGGCAGACCGGTTCCTGGAAGCCATCTCACGCGATCTTTGGCAACCACGGCGCAATAGCGCCTACGATTATCTAGGAAGCTTGAAATCCAACGCAGAGCCCCACGGAGAGGCATCATGTGCGCAAAGCCAGTGACCGAAGAAGACATTACCGCCCGCCACACGGAAAAGATGAAGAAGCGCAAGGCGGCGCAAGAAAAGAAGCTTGCCAGCAAGACGGAAGAGAAAGGTCTTCTCATCGTTCACACCGGCACGGGGAAGGGTAAATCGACGGCCGCGTTCGGCATGGCGATGCGCGCGATAGCGCATGGTTTCAAGATCGGTGTCGTGCAGTTCATTAAGGGCGACTGGGAATCGGGTGAGCGGGATATTCTTGCCAAGTTCCCCGATCAGGTTGAGATCCATGCTGTTGGCGAAGGTTTCACTTGGGAGACCCAGGACCGCGAACGCGACATCGAAATGTCTCGCGACGGGTGGGAAAAAGCGCTGAAGATGATCGCGGATCCGGAGATCAAGCTGGTCGTTCTGGACGAACTCAATATTGTGCTCCGCTACGACTATCTGCCGCTCGATGAGGTCGTCGCCGGCCTGGCCGCTCGCCCGGATGACTGCCATGTGGTTGTGACCGGTCGGAATGCGAAACCTGAACTGATCGAGAGTGCCGATCTCGTCACCGAAATGACATTGATCAAGCATCCGTTTCGCGCAGGTATCAAAGCCCAGGCTGGCATCGAGTTTTGAGCACGCGCGATAACACGAGCCTCCCTATCGTCATTGCCGGACTTGATCCGGCAATCCATGCAGACCCTGCGTGTGAAACAGTGTTTCTGCAAACTATGAACCGCTTCCCCCTCACCCAACCCTCTCCCTCGAGGGAGAGGGCTAAGTATGCTCTGACCTTGCGGCTCCGTCCCTTCTCCCTTGAGGGAGAAGGTCAGGATGAGGGGGGGCGGCATTCCCGGATCGCGATATGAAAACACCCGGGGTACTCATGCTTCAAGGCACGGGCTCAAACGTCGGTAAATCGCTGATGGTCGCCGGGCTTTGCCGGCTGTTTACCCGGCGGGGTCTGAAGGTTCGCCCGTTCAAGCCGCAGAACATGTCGAACAATGCAGCCGTCACCGCCGATGGCGGAGAGATCGGCCGTGCCCAGGCACTGCAGGCGCTGGCTTGCGGCGTGCCGTTGTCGGTCCATATGAATCCGGTTCTCCTGAAACCGGAGGCGGAGACCGGCGCACAGATCATCGTTCAGGGTGAGCGTGTTGGGAGCGCCCGCGCACGCGACTATGGAAAACTGAAATCGACCCTATTGCCGCGCGTCTTGGAGAGTTTTGAAAAGCTCAAGGCGGAAGCGGATCTTGTGCTGATCGAAGGGGCAGGGAGCCCGGCTGAAATCAATCTGCGAAAGGGCGATATCGCCAATATGGGATTTGCCGAGGCGGCGGATGTCCCGGTCGCCTTGATCGCCGATATCGACCGTGGCGGGGTCATCGCCAATCTTGTCGGCACTCATGCCGTATTGACGGAAGCTGAATGCGAGAGGGTGGCGGGCTTCATCATCAACAAGTTTCGCGGCGACGTCAGCCTGTTCGAAGACGGCAATCGCGCCATTGCAGATCGCACGGGATGGCAGGCGCTCGGTGTCGTTCCCTGGTTCAATGCCGCCCACAATTTGCCGGCCGAGGATTCGGTCGGCCTTGCTGAGAAGACGATCGAGCGCGGCGGCAAGATCCGTATTGCTGTCCCGGTCCTCGCGCGCATTGCAAACCACGATGATCTTGACCCCTTGGCCATGGAGCCCGATGTGGACTTGATACTTGTCGAGCGCGGAGCTGCCTTGCCGGGCGACGCCGACCTCGTCATCCTCCCGGGCTCGAAGTCGACGATTGGCGATCTCGAAATACTGCGAGACGAAGGCTGGGACATCGATCTGCAGGCGCATCTGCGTCGTGGCGGCCATGTGCTGGGCCTGTGCGGTGGATATCAGATACTCGGCAACAGCATTGCCGATCCCGATGGTGTCGAAGGACCGCCTGGCGAGACGTCCGGTCTTGGGCATCTCGACGTGGCGACCCGGCTCGCAACGGAGAAACGCCTTGAACCCGTTTCAGGCAGACATCTGGCAAGTGATACGGCCGTGAACGGCTATGAAATGCATATGGGTGAGACGGACGGCACAGCGCGTATGCGGCCGTTCCTGGAAATCAGCGGTGAGAAAGAAGGCGCGATCTCAGAAGACGGACGGGTGATCGGCACCTATGTACATGGCATCTTTGCGGCAGACGACTTCCGCCATGCGTTTCTGTCCATGCTGCGCGAGCGGGATCGATCCAATATCCAGTACGATGCTGCCGTTGAAGCTACGCTGGACGCACTCGCAGATCATCTCGATGCTGTTCTCGATATCGATGCCATGGCGGGCATCGCCAATATCGGTCAGAGCAAATATCTGCCGAGGACCGCGATCGCTCCCGCCTGAAGCGTCAACGCGGCGCGCGTGATCGACATCGCAGCTCGGATTTCTTTCGCTCCGATGTCTTTCTTGCCCTCTTCATTCAGCCAGACGCCGTCGCCCTCTTTCCCGTCGTAAGTGCGCGGCCCGCCAAGGGCGATGTGCAGAGCGCCGGCCATGGCCGCTTCCGGCCATCCCGCATTCGGGGAGATATGGCCAGAGGCATCGCGCCGCATCGTATTGAGGCCGTGTCGGCTGTCATGGGATGCGATGGATGCAATCAAGACGATGAGAAGGCCCGACCAGCGAGCCGGAATCCAATTGGCAGCATCGTCGATCTTCGCGGCCCAAAAGCCGAAGTCTCCATACCGTTCGTTGCGATAGCCGATCATGCTGTCGGCCGTATTGATGGCCTTGTAGATCAGAAGTCCGGGGAGACCTGCGACCAGATACCAGAGAATGGGTGCGATGACGCCGTCGGCAAAATTCTCGGCAGACGATTCGATGGCTGCGCGCGATATCGCTGGGTCGTCGAGGGAACGGGTGTCTCTGCCGACAATGTGAGAGACGGCTTCGCGCGCGGCATCGGTTACCTCTGTCTCGAGCGCCTTGGCGACTTTCTCGACATGGCGGTCCAGGCTTCGGGCAGCAAGAAGCATGGTCACCAGAAGTATCTCAAGAATGATGCCGAACGGCAGAACCTTGGCGATGGTCGAGAGGATAAAGCCGATAGCGCCGGATACGGCGATGACAAGTCCGATCGTCGCGAGGCCTTTGAGGCGCCGGGTCCGCTCCGGATCCTGTTTCTGGTTCAGACGTTTCTCGAGCCACTCGATCAGTTTGCCAATGAGGACAACCGGATGAGGGACACGCGACCAAAGCCAGGGCGGGTCGCCGATCAGCCAATCGAGGACAATGGCCACGAGAAGTACCAGGCACCGCTCATCTAACGGCAGCATGGGAATCCTGCGTCTTTGAGAGTGTTGCCATTGCAGCGCTGAGGGCCGTATCCAGGCGCGCTAGAGCGGTTTCGCTTCCCGGCAATCCGAAACGAAGCCATGTGGGCGCGTAGGAAAATTTGCGAACCCAGATGCCTTTTTCAGCGAGGGCAGAGTGCAAACGTGGCGCGTCTTTATGAACCGCAAGCCGGAAAAGAGCGGTTCCACCCGATACGGCAAGACCGTGGGCGGTAAGTACAGAGTCCAGGGCCTTGCACTGTCCCGCCAGTGATCGTTGCATCGATATTGCCCAAGATCGGTCGCACAATGCCTGGGTTCCAACCCAGAGCGCCGGGCCCGAAACGGCCCAGGGGCCAAGTGCCTTCATCAGGCGTTTTCCCAGGTCGGGTTCTGTGAGCGCAAAACCGAGTCTGAGTCCGGCCAGGCCATAGAACTTGCCGAAGGATCGTAGAATCGCAAGTCCGGGTGTGCCGGCATGCGGTGCAAGGCTGACTTCCGGATCGGCGTCGACGAAGGCTTCGTCCACGACCAGAAGCCCATCGCGGCCTGCGAGTTGCGTTGCCAACGCAAGAAGGCGTTCGGGATCATACAGGTGACCGTCCGGGTTATTCGGATTTACCAGGACCACAATGTCTGCCGTGTCCGCAAACAGTTCATCTATGTTTGTCACGGAATGACCGGCAGTGCGCCAGGCCGCCTCATGCTCACTGTATGTGGGGCCGACGATGGCGACACGACCCGGCAATCGCATGGAGGGCAGGAGCTGTATGAGCGCCTGTGTTCCGGGAGCCGCTACGACCAGCGCTTTTTCGCAGACGCCGTAGGCCGTCCGTGCCGCGGCTTCCAGTTCGTCAAAATGCGTGCTTTCGGGCAGGCGTGCGAAGCGGTCAGACGGAATCGTGCCGACCGGGTAACTGCGAGGATTGATACCCGTCGAAAGATCGAGCCAATCTGCGACATCTATGCCGTAGTGTCTTGAAGCCTCAGCGAGACCTCCGCCATGCTCCACGTTTCATAACTCCCTGTTTTCCTGGCGCAGTGTGACATTCCGCGTTCGCGAACAGACCCTAGACCAGCGTCATAGGGGGGTGTCAATTTCCAGGCTTGACCGTTAAGGCCGCTTTGATCATGGTCCCGCCCCATGAGCGAAGAAAAAGAAACAATCGTCTATGTGTGCAGCACCTGCCGTCCCGATGGTTTTACAGGCGAGGACAACGAACGTCCCGGTGCGATTTTCTGGCGTCAACTCGCCGATCGGGTGAAAGAGCGCGGCTTGAAGGGCAAGGTGACCGTAAAAGGCATTGAGTGCCTGAGCGTCTGCAAGCGGCCCTGCACGGTTGCCGTCTCCGGCGGCGACAAGTTCACCTATGTGGTGGGCGATCTGGAAACCGAGGCCGATATCGATCCGGTCATCGATTTCGCCGTCCTTTACGGCGATGCGCCTGACGGCATTACGGTATGGCGCGAGCGCCCGGAGAAAGTCCGCAAGAACACCGTTGCCAGGGTGCCATCGTTCCGCCAGGTGCAGCCGTTGATTTATGAGACCGAGCCGGGCTAGCGAATACGCCGGTTCGCTCATCCCCTCATCCTAGCCTTCTCCCCAGGGAGAAGGGACGCTGCATCCAAAGCCAGAGCATAGAGCCCTCTCCCTGGGGAGAGGGTTGGGTGAGGGGAATGTGATAAGGCACCGGCTGTGTTGTTCTCTAAAATTCCGCGATATCGATGAGATGTGCGAACGATCCGGCGACGCTGCCTGAGCGCAAGCCCATCTGACTGCCATCTGTATGGTTGTCGAACAGTGACTCTCCCGATTCCCTCAATATCGTGGCGTAATGGAATTCGTGGGCATTGAACTTTGCCCCTTGTTCTCCCGCCGCGAACGCGGCACGGGCCTCAACTTCGCGGTAGCCGATATGCAGTGCCCGGTCGGCAAAAGACGTCTCCACGCCGAGAAGGCCGGTCATCTCGTGTGAAGTGCCATCGGCATCGACGATTGCCTCTCCCAGGACCATGTAACCGCCGCACTCGCCGAAAATCGGTGTTCCGGCCTCAGCGGCAGCGCGCATGCCGGACTTGAAGCTGCCCGCATTCGCAAGCGTGCCGCCATGGAGTTCCGGATAACCGCCCGGCAAATAGACGGCGTCGGCATGAGCGGCAGGTGACTCATCAGCCAGCGGCGAGAAGGGGAGGACTTCAACACCGGCCGCGCGCCAGCCATTTAGAAGATGCGGATAAACGAAACGGAACGCGACATCGTCGGCCAGAGCAATACGCTGGCCGAAGGGGCGAAGCCGTGAAGGCGTAGCCTCCGGTGTACCATCCATCGTCAATTGCGTTGCTGCACTTTCAATCGCATCGAGGTCGACGTGGGTTTCGACAAGATCGGCCAGACGATCGATCCGTGCGCCAAGGTCGGACTGCTCCTCGGCCTGGATCAGACCGAGATGGCGCGAGGGAAGGGCGACCTCTTCATTCCTGGGAATAATGCCCAGGACTTGGATGCCAATCCCATCGAGAGCAGAGCGCAGCATGTGCTGATGCTTCTCGCCACCGGTCTTGTTGAGAATGACGCCGGCCAGCGTCACGGCTGGATCGAAATCGCGAAATCCCATGACCAGCGGAGCCACCGATTGCGCCAGGCGCGAGCCATCGACAACCAAAACAACCGGCCAGCCTGTCAGGCGCGCAATCTCTGCCGTGGTGCCTTGTCCCGGATGCTTCGGTCGCGGTGCGCCGTCATGCAGACCCATCACGCCTTCAACGATCGCAAGTTCGCTGGAGGCGGCCACATCGCCAGCGAGCGCTTTGAGCAGCGCCGGACGCATGGCCCAGCCATCCAGGTTGACGGATGTCCGATCTGCGGCGGCCTCATGAAACCGCGGGTCGATATAATCGGGGCCGACTTTGGCTGGCGCGACGTTGATGCCGCGGCGCGAGAAAGCGCGCAGGAGTCCCAACGTGATGCTGGTCTTACCGGAACCCGTAACGGGTGCTCCGACAATGAAGCCCCGGCCGGTCATCAGGCTGTTGTAACGGTACGCTCGTCGCCCATGGCATCGAAGGTGATGCCGCCGGCCCAATCGAGCATGCTGTGCATCTCCACAATACGGCCGACAACAATCAAAACCGGCGGCTCCAGCCCGGAGAGTTCGACGTCCGCACTGGCGCGCTCGAGTGTCGTAATCACTTTGGCCTGTTCCGCTGTCGTCGCTTTGGAGACGACCGCTACCGGCTCGCTCCCGGGACGACCTTCCGCCATCAGCCTTTCAGTGATCTGGGAGATCAGGCGGAATCCCATATAAATGACGATAATGGGTGAGCCTCGCGATACGGCGCCCCAGTCCAACTTGGTCGCCAATCCGCCCGTCGCATCGTGCGCCGTAACAAACGTGAAGGCTTGATTGACGTCGCGGTGGCTGACGGGCAGCCCCGCATAGGCAAGGCCGCCGATACCGGATGTCACGCCCGGCAAAATACGAAAGGGCACATTGCCGGCCGAGAGTTGTGAGGCTTCTTCCGCTCCACGTCCAAAGACGAACGGGTCGCCGCCTTTCAGGCGCAGCACGCGTTTTCCGGTCCGTGCACTGTCGATCAGCAGATCGCTGATCTCATGCTGTTTCATCGATTTTTTGCCTGCCCGCTTGCCGACCGGAATCCTGGGCGTATCGGCAGGAATCAGCGCAAGAACGTCAGGCGACACCAATGCATCGTGGAAAATCACATCGGCCGTTTGTAATCCATGGAAGGCTTGTAACGTCAAAAGCCCGGGATCTCCGGGGCCAGCGCCCGTCAGCCAGACCCAACCCGGCCGGAATTCCGGCATGAGATCGATCCAGCGCGGATTCGCACGATCCACGTGAAGTCGGATATGAGGCTCGTTACCATCTGCCTCGTTGTCGCTGACACCTGACATGGGACGGATTATACTTGTCGCAACGGGACTTTAACAGGGATGGCGTCATGCACGAACCGCAAGGGCGGGTGCTGATATTGGGTGGATCGGGCGAAGCCTTTGCGCTGGCAAAGGCCTTGGACGACCGGCCGCGATTCGAAGTGATTAGCTCCATGGCCGGTGTGACCAACGATCCGAAACTCCCCGTAGGAGAGGTGCGCTTCGGCGGGTTCGGCGGTGTCGCCGGACTGACGCACTATCTGCGCGAGGAAGTGATCGCGGCCGTCATCGACGCGACCCATCCTTTCGCACAAAACATCTCTCGCAGCGCGGCTGAGGCTGCTGCCGCCGCCGAGATTCCGATCCTGCATTTCTGGCGCCCCGAATGGCGTCGCCAAGATGGCGACGAATGGATCGAGGTCGATAGCATGGGCGAAGCAGCCGCCGCAATCCCGGCAAACGCAGGGCCCGTATTCCTTACGGTCGGGAAGACGGAGCTTGCGCCATTCAAGATTCGGTCCGATATCAGATTGGTCGCGCGCGTGATCGATCCGGTCGATCCCGGTGACTGGCCGGAGAATTTCGAGTTTGTCTATGATCGCGGTCCGTTCGATCTTGCTGCCGAGCAGACCCTTTTTGCCAAATATGGAATCAAATCGGTGGTAACCAAGAATTCCGGCGGGCCAGGAGCGCTTCCGAAGCTGGAAGTCGCCCGCGCGTTGGGTCTTCCTGTCGTGATGGTCCGCCGGCCAAGTCCGCCATCCGCTGCCTATGTGGGCCATGTTGACGAGGCCGTACTATGGCTTGAGGAACAAATGCCTCAGGGCGCGGAAGTAGGCAGTCCGTGACCCAAAGATCTTCGACAGCATCAGACGAGACCGAGAAGCCCTGGCTGACGGTCGTCGGCATTGGTGACGACGGCTGGGCGGGGCTGGGACCGGCGGCACGCGATGCCGTGCGCAGTGCAGACATGCTTGTCGGCGGCGAGAGGCATCTGGCGTTGGTGCCGGAAGGGCCGGCTGACAGACGGTCTTGGCCCAGTCCCATGTCGGCCCTTGTCGATGAGATCGTCGGTCTCAAAGACACACGTGTCTGTGTGCTCGCCAGTGGCGATCCGTTGCTCTATGGCGTCGGGAGCCAATTTGCGCGCCGACTGGGCGCAGACGATCTGGCTGTCATTCCTCATGTTTCGACATTCTCCGCTGTATGCGCCCGCATGCTCTGGGCGCAACCGGAAACCAGGCTCGTGACATTGTGTGGTCGCCCGGTCGAGAATGTGCATCGCGAGCTCTTCGACAAGGCGCGGCTGGTCGTCTTCAGTGCTGACCGGAGCACGCCTCACGCGGTCGCGCAGCTGCTGCGGAACCGAGGATTTGGCGACAGCCGTATGACCGTCTTTGGCCACTTGGGCGGTTCTGATGAAACCGTCGACCACTTCGCGACGGCGGAGGTCGGCGACCAGATCGAATTTGCCGCGCTCAACACGATGGCCATTGAGTGCGTCGCCGGACCGGATGCGGATGTCTTTTCTACCGTACCGGGATTGCCGGACGATGCCTTCGAGCATGAGGGGCAGATCACCAAGTGCGAGGTCCGCGCAGTTACGCTGGCCCGTCTTTCGCCTCGTCCTGATGAGCTGCTCTGGGATGTGGGGGCAGGATCAGGCTCGATCGGTATCGAATGGATGCGGGTCGCACCGGGTGCGCGCGCGATTGCTATAGAGCCGCGCGCCGATCGTGCAGCCCTGATCGCTACGAATGCCGACAATCTCGGTGTGCCCCGTCTCAAGGTCATACAAGCCAAAGCGCCCGATGCTCTGGAAGGGCTGCCGGTGCCGAATGCTGTTTTCATCGGCGGCGGATTGACTGAGATGGAAATGTCCGATGTCTGCTGGCATGCACTCGCGCCCGGCGGACGCCTCGTCGTCAATGCGGTGACACTTGAGACGGAGGCCGTTTTGCTGGATGCCTATGGACGTTTTGGCGGCACGTTGACCCGGCTTGCAGTATCGCGTGCGGACCCGGTCGGCCGTTTCACCGGATGGCGTCCGGCCATGCCTGTCACCCAGTGGGTCGCAACCAAACCATGGGCAGCGAGCGAATGACCGTCTATTTTATCGGGGCAGGCCCTGGCGATCCGGACCTCCTGACCATCCGTGGTCGCGATCTCATCGAGCGGTGCCAACTCTGTCTTTATGCCGGGTCGTTGGTGCCCGAGGCCGTTGTCCGTCATGCCGGCGAGGGCACGCGCCTCGTTAGTACGGCTTCCCTTAGTCTTGCCGACATCATCGCGCATTTCGAAGCGGCGGCCGAAGCCGGCGAAGATGTTGCGCGGGTGCATTCGGGAGACCCGGCAATCTACAGTGCCGTCACCGAACAAGTCGCGGCGTTGAAAGAACGCGGCATCGCCTATGAGATCGTACCCGGTGTTCCTTCCTATGCCGCAGCGGCGGCACGGCTTGGCCAAGAGCTGACCATGCCGGGTGTCGCACAGACGGTCATCCTGACCCGTGTTCAAGGCCGGGCGAGCCCGATGCCGGAGAATGAGAATCTCGCAACGCTTGCTGCGTCTAGAGCAACTCTGGCATTACACTTGGCTGCAAAAGCGCTCCCCAAAATCGCCACCGAGCTGCGACCGTTCTATGGGGGCGATTGTCCGGTTGCCATTGTTGCGCGTGCGACATGGCCGGACGAGGTCATTCTTCGAGGCACCTTAGATACAATTGCAGAGACGGCTGCAAAAGCGGGTATCGAGCGGACAGCGATGATCTTCGTGGGGCGCGTACTGGACGCGAAATCGGACGGCACGAGCGCCCTCTATAGTGCAGAGCATGCGCGGCATCTGAAGCCAGCGCGATAGGCGATATGGGCAGATCTGCGTGATCCCTATTTCGGCTCGATAGCAACACGGTCGTCGATTCCGATCGTTCCATCGGATACGACTTGGGCGTAGACGCCCATATCGAAATGACCGTAAGTCGATCGAAGGAGCGCAGGGACTCTGATATCGCGCTCGGCGGTTATCGGATTGACCTCGGTTGCAGCACATCGCTTGGTTCGTTTCAGAACTTTGAAGTGAACGCTGCCGACACTTATGGTTCGGTCGATCAGTTCGAATTCCGAGAATGCCGGCCATCCATCGACAAGGATGTTTCCGCGAAAGCGCATGGGATCGACTGGTTCGCCAATTTGCTCGGCAAAGTCACGAACGGAAGCCAGATTGATGAACGAGATGGCATTCATCATTGTTTCCGAGACAACCGAAACGTCCGTGAAGCGATGTGGTTGCGCCTCTGCAAAGAAGGGTTTCTCGTCTGGGTGCAAATCCAGATAGTCCGTGAAGAAATCCGAAACTGCGGTTTGTCCTTCCGCACTCGTCATATCGGCGCGCAGCGTTTCGTGACCCGCCGTTTCAATAACGAGTTCTCGAGTCGCTTCGTCGAAAGTTGTGTTCAGCGCGGCGAGTTTTTCTTTCTGCATAAGCACAAGGAAGCGATCTTTCGGCAGCGGCTTGGGATCGGCTGGATCGAAACCGCTATTCGCTTTGGCAAATCCGAACAAACGATCGCCGGGAAAGCCGTCGTCTGCGCGTAGTGCGACTTGTTTGACGGATACCGGACTGAGCCCTTTGATCGGGTAGAAGTGCAGCGCGCTGATTGTCGCGGGATCGGATGTACCCATCGTAATTCTCTCTCATTGACCTGAAGTGAAGGCTTTGTCGATGACCCGCGTTCGGGGCTCGATGCTTGAGAGGCGTATTACCTTGCGGTCTCTCTCAGGAAAACCGGAAAATCCGTGACCGGCGGTTTGGCAGGGATCTGATAGACCATGTCTGCGACGTGGCCGCGATGATAGGTCGTGTGGTTCACGACATGTTGCAGGATTTCTATCCGGCTCATTGGCGCCCGGCCGCCGCCGATGAATGTGATCTCAAGAACTTCATTTTCCTGCTCGGGTTGCAGGGCCTCGGCATAGTCGAGATACCAGCCGTCGATGGTCCGCTGATCGGTCTGCAGTTGATCGAAGGTCGGGCAGTCATCGGGATTTCGGGACGTGAAACCATGCGTTGCCCCCTCCAGATGCGCTTTCCAGACAAGGTCCATGGCATAGACGTGGTGGAGCGTCCGGAGGATGCTGCCGAAGATGATCGGTTGCTGCGCTGTCAGTACGGCATCAGGCAGTTTTGCCAATGACTCAAACAATCGGTCATCGGCCCACGCCTTGTAGCGTAGAAGTTTCGTGAGTGCGTTGCCGTCGGGCATGTCGGCCTCCTGATCTTCGAAAGAGTGGCCTCTTTCCTAGGTTGCGCTTCCGCCGTTGCCTATCGGCGAAAATGGCGATTACTGTGCTCTATGCGCCAAATGGAAAAATCCAGGCACTGCGCGAGCATCGCCATCGTGGCCTATCCGGGGGTGCAGATGTCTGCCGTTCTCGGACTGGCAGACCTGTTCACTGTTGCCAACAGCTATGCAGACGAAGACGGTGGTGCGCAGCTCTCGGTGAGACAAGTCACCGAGCAGGAGGTCAGCGATCCGGCATCCGGCCGGTTTGATGCAATTGTGCTGCCGCCGACACTCGATCATGCGGAACGCAGTGAGTCGTCCGTAATCCATGGCTGGCTCCGGGATCAGCATGGTGCCGGCGCATTGATGTGTTCCGCTTGTGCAGGCTTGTTCTGGCTTGGCCATAGCGGGCTTCTTGAGGGCCGGGCCGTCACGACCCACTGGACCCACGAAGACGCGTTCCGCGCAAGCTTCCCCGATGCCCAGCTTAATCTCGATTATCTGCTGGTCGACGACAACGATATCGTCACCGTTGGCGGACTGATGGCCTGGCTGGACCTTGGCCTGCATATCGTCAAGCGCTGGCTTGGGCCACAGGTCGCGGCCGCAACAGAGCGCCATCTCCTGATCGACCCGGACGGGCGAACAAAGCATTCTTATCGCAACTTCAGACCGCCATTGGCGCATGGCGACGAAACGATTCTGACTCTCCAGCACTGGCTGGAGGGACATGTCGGCGAAGACATCACGGTCCAGGGCATGGCTGAGCGGGTTTGGCTCTCCAGCCGCACCTTTCTGAGGCGCTTCAAGGCTGCGACCGGACAGACACCGACCGTCTATCTTCGGAACCTCCGCGTCGAGAAAGCGCGCGGTCTTCTGGAGCGTACACTCATTCCAATCAGTGAGATTGCCTGGACTGTGGGCTATCGCGATGCATCCGCATTCGCCCGGGCTTTTCGTGCTTCCACCGGCCTGACTGCAGGTGCGTACCGCACCCGTTTCGGCGTTGCTGCAAGAGAGGGACAGGGATCGCCATGAGCGCCGAACAATTTCACGACAAAGCCATCGTGATCGATGCCACCTGTCCGTTGGCACGGATGAAAACGTTTATCGACTGGTATCGGGAGGGAGGCGCGACAGCCATTGCTCCGACGGTAACCGGCATGACCGGAAGTGCCCGGAGCGGCTTTGCAGCGATTGGAGGCTGGCAGCGCTATGTGCGCGAGCGGAATGACACGGTCCTGGTACTGAACGCCGACGACATCGAACGTGCCAAGCAGGAAGGCAAGCTCGGTTTAATTCTGCACTGCCAGGGAACGGCGTTGATCGAGGATGAACTGGATTTGCTCGACGCCTATCAAGCTGCCGGACTTCGCGTTGTGCAGCTCTGCTACAACCGCAAAAACCTCATTGGCGATGGTATCAGCGAGCGAACCGACTCTGGGCTGAGCCATTTCGGCCTTCGCGTTATCGAACGCCTCAATGCTCTTCGCATGCTCGTCGATTGTGCGCATACAGGGCGGCAGACATCCTTGGATGCGATTGAGGCATCCAAGGCGCCTGTCGTGATTTCACACGCGAACGCCCGTGCGGTGCAGGACAATGCCCGCAATATCGACGATGACTTGATCAAGGCGATTGCTGCCAATGGCGGTGTGGTCGGGACTGTCGGGTTTCCGGCATTTCTGACCTGGGAAGGGCAGGCGACCCTCGATCAGTTCATTGACGATATCGCCTACAAGGCCGAGCTTGTCGGTATCGATCATGTCGGATTGGGTATCGACTATTTCGAGGGCCAGCGGCCGGTCGAAGATGATGCGACGGCCAGGGCCCGTTACGACCGAACGATTGCGGACGGCCATTGGCGTGCCGGCGAATACCCGCCGCCGCCTTATGAGTTTCCTCAAGGCATCGAAACGCCACGAACGCTTCCTCGCCTGACCGAGCGCCTCCTCGAGCGCGGTTTCTCGGAGGAAGACACGCTCAAAGTGCTCGGTCAGAATTGGCTGCGGGTGTATCGCGAAGTCTGGGGCTCATAGCGGCCCCGCGGCGACTACATGTATTTCTTCAAACCCTCATAGGCCCGTTCCGGCCATAGGAGGACTGATGTCACTCGCTCCAGCTCGCTATGAGCCGACGTTTTGGAAACGACGTTCTCGCCCTGCGGCGGAAAGATGAACAAGCCGATCAGGACATAGGGGATTCCATACTTCAACAGTGTGAACATGATTGGAGTTCCTCGCATTCCAGCGTGAGATTGAGAAATTGACTTGTGGTCGCCTCTCACAGCCCCCGGATTGCGCAATCATTTGGGCATGGTTTTTGGGCGAAGAGATGAAGACTCTGGGACAGTGCCGCGCAAACTTGCCGCAATTCCTCGTCACCGCGGCGTTGGCTTGGGAGCGATCGGTGCAACCGGTTGCCGTCTTTTCGCGAGCAGAATGTTTGTGCGCCGGGGATGCCAGCGATAGCCGATACCGAAATCCACTGGCTTCGCACCGCCCGCTGCAAAGAAATCGGCAAGGTCGGCCTGCTGGAAGCGTTTGAACTGGTCGGTCGGTCCTAGATACCGGCCGAATGGCTTCAATAGCCAGTCCTTGTCCATGAAATGTTTGAGGGGAATCCCAGAATCGTCCTGGACGATGGCCGCGCTGTGCTGGAGTAGAAAATCACGGACCTTTGAAAAGGGTTTCGTATGCATCAAATAGGATGCGCTTTTCACCAAAGCACCACCGCGGCCCAGGCGTGCAGCAAATTTTAGAAATCCGCTTGTCTTGACGCCGCCATTCGCCAGATTTGTGCGGAAATAATAGAGCGTTCGCGCGTTTCCATCCGCGCCGGAAAAGACCAGCTTTGTGCCTCCTGGACGTCCTTTGCGCCATCCATTCTTGACGGCGCCACTGGCATTCAGATGGACGGAGCTCACTTTGTGGACCGTCTTGCCGGTTCGCGCCAGAAATACCAGCAGTACGGGGAGCGTTCCTTTGATCTCGCCAACCCGAAACTGCTGACCCATCTCACGTGTAATGAAGTAACCATACTGCATGAAGTTCTTAAGAGATTGGCGCAGTGCACCGAGCGACTCTTCCAGTTTTTCGGGCGACAGGTTTGCGAGCTTCGGGACACGTCCGACCGGCTCGAGACCGCTCAGGACGTAAGTCGCCGCTCTGGGATAAAAGGCGTCAGCGTGAACGAAATCCGGTCCGCCAAACATGTAGAACATGGCAGGATAGGGCAGGGGGAGATGCGTCTTCGCCCAGTCGCGGGTTTGCAGAAGATGATGATTATTGAAGGCTTCCCAGGCCGTGTTCATTTCTGCGGCATGACGGATCCAACCGGGCGACCGGGTCGCTCCGAGAAGAGGAGAGCCGCGCGTGACCGGCATTCCGGCGAGGAGGCGCGCGGTGTCTTGAACCGTTCCGAGCGGCGCCGCATCCGTATCGTGAATGGCCGTCGCGAAGAGTATCGCAACAAGGATTGCAATTCTGAAAGATGTTTGGAGCACGGCAGCTGACACCTTCGCAGTCATTTCCGAATGGCAATATCCAAGCCGATACCGGCGATCGGTGGCCGGCACGATCTATCATAATACGGAAAAGCGGTCCCGAAAGGCACGCATTTCAGCGCTGGTTCTGGGGCGGAATGATCAGGTGGGCGTGGAGGCATAGGGGAGGGCGACGACCTGCAAGGCATCTTCGTAGACCACGTAGCCGGGACGAGTCGTCCAAATCTGCTCGACGAATACGTCCTGTTGCTCAAGAATTGCCCTAATCTCATGCATCCGGCAGACATGCTCTGTCGCAGACTCGCGAAGCCAGCAAATTGCCATGCCGTTTCGATAGCGACTGTTCGTCGAACGATTGAAAGCGTGCGGGATCGGAAGTTCGTCATGGAACCAGTCGAGCAACTCCGCCAAAAGAACATGCTGATAGTCCGGCAGGGCAGGATCATCCATGACCTGCGAAACGGCTCTGAAAATGCCAGCCGGGTGACCTGTCGTAACGTCGGTCAGCCCTGTTCGAAATCGTAGCAGCATCATCTCCTCCGCTTGTCGATCATTGGAGAAGATTGATGTGCACCGGCTGAACCGGCAGTGAATAATCTGTTCACATGGCACGGAAGATCAAAGACCGGCACGGCGCTCCCAAGTGCGCCATGCCGGTCCCGGTGACGGAGAGTGTGATGGTCAGTTCGCTCTCACGCCGCTCAGAGGAATTCCTACAGCGTGTCTCCCAAAAGTGGTTACCGGTTTTGGGACAAAGACACGCGCCAAATCAAAATCCTGAAAGCGCGACGCGCTTTAAGAGTCCATCAGGTCATCGAGAGAGACGTTCTGGAGCGCGATCGTGCCGTGTCCTGTTTCAATCAGCACGTCGCCGCCGATCTCAAGGCCATCGTTCAGCAATGCGTCGAAATCGTCGAGGAGTGCATCGTCGTCGCTGAAATCGAATGCATCCAGCGTCATCTGGAGATCTGCGACCTTGCCAAGGTCAGGTGCGTCAGTCGAAATCGTATCGTTCATTGTACCTTGCCCTGTTCACAGTGTTTGTTTGGGTTTCCCCTTGCGCTAAGAGATGGAGGGGAAATCCGGCAGGGCGTGTGCGCTCCATCACACGGTGGGCCAGAATGAACCTAAAAATTTGATTTTATTAGGCAAAATGTGTGCCTCCGGATTGGAGGCAGAGCTGGCTATTCAGCGCGTCCAATCAACTTGCCGCTTCGATCCGCGACCATGATCTCCACGGCGACGTCCGCCCCTCTGAGCTGGTTGACGGCCACGGCGTGGGCATGTGCGGCGACGAGTCCTGCCAGATCGAGGCCTCTAGCCTCTGCAAGCTGCAGAATCTCCAGTGCCGTGTTGGCGCCTCGTGCATGAGCCACGTCCTCGGCACTGGCGCCAAGTTCATCGAGAAGTGCCGCGAGAAAATCCTTGTCGACCTGGCTGCGGCCCGAATGCAAATCGAGGGACCCGGCCGCGAGTTTCGAGAGTTTGGCGAACCCACCGGCGATGGTTAGGCGCGGCAGAGGATGTGCGCGCAGATATTTCAGCATCCCGCCCGCAAAATCGCCCATATCGATGAGAGACGTATCCGGCAGTTTGTAGTGCGCCTGAACCATGCGTTCCGACGTCGAACCGACGGCGGCTGCTACATGGTCGGTGTTCATTGCACGGGCCACGTCGATTCCGCGGTGGATCGAGTGGATCCATGCGGCACAGGAGAAGGGGACGACGACGCCGGTCGTCCCGAGGATTGAAATACCGCCGACGATACCAAGGCGGGGATTCCACGTTTCCTTCGCCAGTTGCTCACCCTCGGGAACAGAGATTTCGACGACCACGTCACCGCTGCCACCGTGTGCGGCGGCAACGTCTTTCACGGCTTCGCGCATCATCTCTCTGGGCACGGGATTGATGGCGGGTTCGCCAGGAGGGATCGGCAGACCCGGGAGCGTTACCGTACCCACGCCTGGGCCGGCAAGGAACGTTACGCCGCTACCAGCTTCGCCATGGCGGACAGTCGAGACGATCAGCGCACCGTGCGTGACGTCCGGATCATCGCCGGCGTCCTTGATAATGGCCGCCATTGCGGTCTCGTCTGAGAGCGCCTCACGGGCAAGCGCGAATGCAGGTTCCTGGCCTTTCGGCAATTTGATGGAAACGGGATCGGGGAAGCTGCCGGTCAGCAGCGCGGTGTAGGCGGCTTTGGTGGCAGCTGTCGCGCAGGCGCCTGTCGTCCAGCCGCGTTTCAGCTCGGTGCCTTCCGGTCGCCTCGTCTTTCCGTCCGTCATGGGTCCTCATGGCTGCGTGGCGCATAGGCGAACAGCCTGCCGCCGGGGCCGCGAAATGTGCGGCTTCGCGATGAGCCTATGATGAGGATCGTGCGCATGTCGACCATGTCGCTTGTGAGCGAGCCGAGTTCGATCACTTCTGTCTGCTCTCCTGGGCGCCCGAGACTTCGTCCAAGAATGACGGGAGCTTCGGTGTCGCGATGACGCAGGATGATGTCCCGCGCGGTTTCGACCTGCTCCCGGCGCGTCTTCGAAGCGGGGTTATAAAGGGCAATCACAAAACCGGCTTTCGCTGCCGCATCGAGGCGTGCCTCGATCACGTCCCACGGTTTTCGAATGTCCGAGAGGGAAATGGCGCAGAAATCATGCCCGATCGGCGCCCCAAGACGCGATGCGGCCACTTGCACTGCGGAGACGCCGGGGATGATTTCAATGTTCAGGCCGGTCCAACCGGTTGGACGATCTTCCAGTACTTCCATGACGGCTGCCGCCATAGCGAAAATGCCGGGATCCCCCGAGCATACCAGGGCCACATGCCTGCCTTGGACGGCGAGATCCAATGCCTCGCGGGCGCGGTCGAGTTCGACACGATTGCCGGAGATATGGCGCCGCTTCGGGCCAACGGATTCCGGCACCAGATTGACATAGGTTTCATAACCGACGAGGTCTTCGGCCGCCCGCAGGGCCGCCATGGCCTCACCGGTCAGGCCGTTAGGATCGCCGGGGCCAAGGCCCACAATCGAGAGCGTGCCGAGCGGTCGGCCGATCTTCTCTACTTCGAGCGGTTCGGTGCTGAGAAACAGCGAGAAGTCTTCTGCCTGTTCGAGGCAAGCAACATCTTTGCCGGCTTCTCCGACCAGAGCTTCCAGATCGTCTTGCGTTCCGGCAATGCGGACTTCGGCGCCGAAAGTCTCAGCGGTCTGGAGAAATGCGAGCGGCAAGTCCTGCCCCTCCCGGACGATGAGAGCTGCCAACGCATCCGGCGATAGCTTATTGGCGGACAGTATTCCTGCGATCCGATCGCCCATGCCGGGATCACCGACTGCGATTGCAATCGAACGCGGATGAAAAAGCAGACCACCAGGCGGTGGCGGTTCATCTCTAGCACTGACTTTGAGGACAATATTGCCATCGCTGCCGAACGGAATGCCACTTTCCTCCAGCCAGGATGCGGCCCCCTCCAGGCGCGCCACTTTCCCGGACAGGAGGTCCGACGTCACCGATTTTGCGTCTTCGCTGTTCGCCAGTGTGTAACCCTTTGGCGGGGCTTCCAGCTGGAGGCCGAAAGCGCGGGCACCACTGGCTGTAATCGCCGACGTTGCACCGAGCATTGCGGCAAGGTCACGTGAAAGTTCGTTGGCACCGGTCAGCCCGCCGAGGAGCGGAACGACCACACTGCCGTCGTCGGAAACGGCAATGACAGGCGGCTCGCCGCGCTTGTTGACCAGCATCGGAGCCAGTGCCCGGATCAGAATGCCCGTTGCGCAAAGTCCGATGATGGTGGTGCCGTCCGCATAGAGGCCTTGAAGAGTCTCGCCGAGATTCTCGAATGTGCGATCGGTTTCGGCAACCCGATCCTTGAGGCCCCATGTCTCGGTGTCCTCAAGTCCGTCTTTTATGCGCTGGGCGGTTTCGATGCCGCGATTGTTCAGCAGGACGATTGCGGCTTTCGCCATGTGCGTCAGCCCTTCAGGTTGCAGGGCACGATGATGATCGAGAAATAGTCAGTTTTTTTCGGGTCGACCTCATCCGGCCTCAGAATGCGCTGGCCGGGCATTGTTGCACGTTCCACATAGTGCGATCGATCCAGAAGATCGAGTTTTTCAAGAACACGCACGACTTTAGGCAGCGTGCGCCCAAGCTTCATGATCACGGCGACATCGGTATTGCGGAGTTTTTCTTCGAGTACGTCCTCCGGAAGCGTGCCGGGCAACACTGTTACCGCGTCGTTCTTATGGACCAAGGGAAGGCCAAGTGCAGCAGGTGCCGCCATAACCGACGATACGCCGGGGACCACAATGGTTTCGAAGCGTTCCGACAGCCGGTCATGCCAATACATATAGGAGCCGTAGAAGAACGGATCGCCAAGGCAGATTATTGCGACGTCCTTGCCCTCTTCAAGACGTGCGGCCAGTGTTTCAGCCGTTTCATCATAGAAAGCACGCAGGAGTGCGGGATACTCGCGGGAATCGGCCACTGGTCCTGCGGTTGCCGGGTATCTGAGGGGGACAAGTTCCTGCCGTCCGTTGATGTGCGGCGCGATCGCATCATGCGCATTACCGCCGGACGTGCGGCCGGTCGGATAGGCGACCACGTCTGCTTCCTGCAGGAGTTTGAACGCTTTCAGTGTGATCAGGTCCGGGTCGCCGGGGCCGACGCCAAGACCGAGGAGGCGACCGTTACTCATTCGCGTTCAACCGCAATAGCGTTGACGGCCGCGACGGTCATGGCACTGCCACCCCGACGGCCGAGAAGGGTGAGGAAGGGAACGCCGCGGCTGTTCTGAGCAAGCTCGTCCTTCGACTCGGCTGCACCAATGAAGCCGACCGGCAGGCCCAGAATAACAGCGGGTTTCGGCCAGCCTTGATCCAAGCGCTCCAGCAAGTGAAAAAGTGCTGTTGGGGCATTTCCGATCGCCACAACGGCTCCCTCGATCCTGTCTTTCCACAGATCAATCGCTGCCGCGCTGCGGGTGGTGCCAAGCGCTTCCGCCATGGCCGGTACCTGCTCGTCCGCAAGCGTACAGATCACGGCATTGTCGGCCGGCAGGCGCGAACGGGTAATGCCGCTTGCGATCATTTTGGCATCGCATAGCACCGGCGCACCGTTTTCGAGCGCTGTTCTACCGACAGATACGACACGTGGATCGTAGGCCAGGTCAGGACACAGATCAGTCATGCCGCAGGCATGGATCAACCGAACGGCGACTCGCTCCAGATCGTCCGGCAGTCGATCAAGATCGGCTTCGGCACGGATCGTTGCAAAGGACTGTCGGTAGATCTCCGGCCCATCCTTTATGTACTCCATCATCTGCGTATCGCCTTGTTGCATGTCGCGGGGTTATGCACCGAAAGCACCAGGACCCGCAAGCAGCACTAACTATCTGCCATCCCTCAAAAAACGAGTGACAAAAGCGGACACTTCGGGACCTTTGATTTGCGATGCCAGTGGCAACATGTCCGCTGCATTACCTGGGGAACATTGTCTGTAGACCTGATAGCAGTCCTCTTCCGTTCCCCCGAGAAACAGAAGATCAGCCTCACCAGGGTGGGCACAGCCTCGATTGCATCCGCACAAATGGATCGTCAAGGGATCTCTTCGGGTGTGTGCCACACTGTTGATCGCTCTCAGGAGATCCAATCCATCCTGCTTCGTGTCGACCCTGGTGCGAAGGCAACCCGTCGAGCCGGCACATGCGAGGACCCGAACGACGGTTTGTTCCTGAGCTGTGAAAAATCCGGCGCTCTCCGCGTTCATAACCATATCGTCCAGTGCCTGCTTCGGAACGGCTGGTAGAATGATCGATTGCCACGGCGTGAGCCTGAGCGTGCCGTCGCCAAATCTCCGCGAAAGGGATGCGATGGCGATGGAGCTCTCATCGGTAAGCCTGGCGAGAGGTACGCCAAGACCAAATGCTGTGTGGCCGGTTTCGTCTTCCGAAAGTGCGCCGACGAAGTCTCCCGATTCAATATCTGCACGTTGTCTGATTGCGATCCGATCGAACAGCGCGACATCTGCGTTTTCGGCCGACTTTATGATTTCATCGGCTGAAGAGATCTCGAGAAGCGCGGAGAGACGTAGCGGTGCTCGGTTATCTGCAGTGGCAGCAACTTTCGCGAGGGTCACGACGGCTTCGTGCGCTCGAGAGGGCGAAACGGTGAATGGTGTTGATTGGCCGGCAAGTGATATCCGAAATCGCGGTCCATCGGAACTGTGCTCGGCAAAAAGGCCGATGTCATGGGCGAATTCCGAAAGATCGTGGCAACCGCCGCCATCCACGACAAAACTGAATTTGGGCGAGAGACCGTGGATCGTAGTTGCGGCCTGCAAAGCCAGGTCCAGGGCATGGACGACCGGGGTCACATCGATAATCTCGCTTGGATCAAGCCCGGCGAGAGGTGAAGCCAGAATGTTGCGCAGACAGTCTGCGTCCGGCGTATCTGCCATCAGGCCATGCTTTTCGAGTTCGGCTGCGATTGTCTCGCTTGCGTGAGGGGCGAGCCCACGAATCTGCAGATTTGCGCGATGGGTGAGATCAATGATGCCATTGCCCAAGGTACCCGAGATCCTGGCAACACCGTCGAGCTGATCGGCAGTGATGATCCCGCCGGGCAAACGCAAACGCGCGAGACCGCCGTCTTTGGTCTCGGCCAATCTCCAGATACCGGGGCATTCAGCCATCAGGTCACGTCCATAGCGGTTCAGGCTTGTCCAAGCGCCGGAGCCAGAGCCTCGTCGATAGCCGCACGGCCAAGATCACGCGTAATGAACACCATCCGGGTCCGATGATCGTCATCCGGCCACGCGTCGAGATAGCTCGGCGCATGTTGGATGTGTTGAACAGCATGGACTATGACAGGTTTCTTGCTCTCTTTGGAATTCACGATCCCTTTGATGCGTAAAAGGCTTGTTCCGTGTTCCTGGATCAGTGCATTCAGACAACGGGAAAAGTCACGCCAACCGACTGGCGTATCGGCCGTCAGGACGAAACTGGTGATGCCCTCGTCATGACGGTGATGGTGATGGCCGTCATCTCCATGAGAGTGTGCGTGTTCGTGTTTGTCGGCGATAGCGGCTTCGTTGATCCATCGGCCAACGTCGGCAGACTTGGTGTCGGGATCGTAGAGACCGGCAATCAGGATTGATTCAGGATCGACTTCGCCTCGTGCGACTTCGATAATCCGGGCACCTGGATTCAAGTCATGGAGCCGCGATTTGATCGTGTCGATCTGATCGTCATCGGCCAGATCGCATTTGGTCAATAAGAGGCGGTCGGCTACGGCAGCCTGTTTCACGGCTTCGTCATTCTGATCGAGCTGTGAGAGACCAAGCGCCGCATCGACTGTCGTGACAATACCTTCAAGGCGATACCAGCTCTTGAACATGGGATCGCGGGCAAGAGCGGCAACGATGGGTACCGGGTCCGCAAGACCGGTGGTTTCGATCACAAGACGACGGAAGTCCGGGATCTCTTCTTGAATTCGCCCGAGATAGAGTTCACGCAATGTGTCGACCAACTCGCCTTGGACTGTACAGCAGATGCAGCCCGACGAGAGCAGCATGACGCCTTCCTGCACTTCGCGAACAAGCAAATGGTCCAGTGCGACTTCACCATATTCATTGATCAGTACCGCCGTCTCATCCAGACCGGGCTGGGCGAGCAGATGGTTGAGCAAAGTCGTTTTTCCGGACCCGAGGAATCCGGTCAGTATGGTGATGGGGAGCGGCGTACTCATTACGCCTTCTTATCACTGCTCTCCCCGCCGCTCATAGGTGTGAGGTGAAGCGAGGCTAGCAGACGATGAATTCCGCCGCCGATCAGTGCGCCAAGCATTGGGCCGGCGATATAGACGATCAACCAGCCGTTGCGTGGGCCTGGAATAGCGATCTCCCCCCAGCCAAGATAGAAAGAGACAAGCCTGGGCCCGAAATCGCGCGCCGGATTGAGTGCGGCTTGCGTGAGTGGGGCAACGACAGAGATAATTGCCGCAACACCGACGCCGATGACGATTGCCACCATGGCGGGCGAGGGACGTGCGCTATTCCTTTCGCTTGTAACGGCACTGACGATGAAGGCCAGCATGGCCGTCCCGACGACTTCGGCGATGAAGGCGCCCTCACGGCTGATAACACGCCAGGCGTCTTCTGCCGTTCCATAGACAGCAGGGTTTGGGAAATACTCACCGAAGACCATTGCCGAGAGTTCACTGCCGGGGCCGCCGCGCAGCAAGCCCTTCTGACGTTCGAATTCTATGATGGCTTCCGAGAACATCGCGTAGAGCACCAGAGAAGCCACGGCAGCGCCCGCTACCTGTGCGATCCAGTAGGGAATAACCAGCCGGATCGGAAAGCGATCGTAAACCGCGGCCATCAGCGTGATGGCTGGATTGATATGGGCGCCGGAGAGAGCCGCCGTGGAGTAGATGCCGAGGCTCACACCGATGGCCCAGACAACGGCGACTTGCCATAGGCCGGCCTGGGCACCGGTCAGCACCGCAGCGTTCACAGCGCCGACGCCGAAGAACACCAGAATGAAGGTGCCCATGAATTCACCGGCGCAGGCTGGTCCAAGCCTTGGAGCGTTGGATGGCGGTGCCGCAGGTTTGCTTGCAGGTTTCTTCGGCGGCGTCTTGCGAGCGGGTCTTTTTTTGGTCGAGGATTGGCTCATTGTGTTCTCGCGAGATTGTCCGGGACATTACGGGCAAGACCCAGGAGGATGCCGTCGGTCTTGGCATCCGTCAGGGTTGAATTGTTGAGGTTAGCCTGGCTGAGATCCGCCTCTATCAGGATTGCACCTGTCAGATCTGCGCCGCTGAAATTCGCGCCGACGGCTTGTGCGAGCGTGAGATCGGCGCGCACGAACCGGGCACGGTCGAAACGTGCACCATAGAGTCTGGCCCATCCGAGAGCTGCGCTTGAAAAGTCGCTCGTTTTGGCGCTGGCCCATGTCAGGTCGGCATGTTCAAGGCGTGTGTTGAGGAATGTCGCTTCATCCAGCACCGACTCTTTCAGATCTGCGCTGGTCAAATTGGCTTCTGTTAGATCGGCCTCTGTTAAGTCGGCACCGCGAAGCTTTGCTGGACGAGGGCCGCGGTGGCCGGAGCCCTTGGCGCCGAGTTCCGCTTTCACAAGCAGTGCTCTTTTCAGATTCGCCTGACTGAGGTCGGCGCCCGAGAGCGTTGCGCCGGTCAGGTTTGCACGCTCAAGTCTGGCACGTTTCATTATGGCGCCAGCGAAGAGTGCGCCGGTTGCCTTGGCTCGGTCGAGGCGTGCAAAGGTCAAATCGGCTAGCAGTAGGATTGCGTTGTCTAGTTTGGCCGACGTCAGGTCGGCCCGGGTCAGATCGGCATTGCCAAGATTTGCTCCGGTGAAATCGGCGTTCATGGCGCGCACGTCGCGCAGATAGGCTTCTCTTAGATCGGCGCCTTTGAAGCTTGTCCCCTCGAGATTGGCACCCGTGAGATTGGCGCCTGTCAGTGTGGCTCCATCAAGATTTCGGCCTGAAAGATCGGCACCGCGCAGGTCGGCTCCGGCCTTGATCTCCTGAGCCTGCAAAGAGGCCGCCGGTGCAATGAACAGCAGCCAGAGCGTTATGGCGAGCGCATGTCTCATTCGGCGATGTTCTGCGGTAGGAAGGACATGTTTTCGGCCAGTTCCGTCGCTTCGCCGATGCGGCGAATGTCGGCCCATACGCCCTTGTAGTAGGGAATGGTTGTATCGGGATCGACATGATCGGAAACGAGATCACCGGCCGCCCCGCGTGGATGCCCGAAAATGAGGAAAGTGTGGTTCGGTTTCACCGCATCGGTTGGATAAGCGATGGCCTGTACCTGGCCCACATCGTTCTTCAACTCGATCAAATCGCCCGCAGCAATACCCATCTCGGCTGCGTCGTCCTCATGCATTTCCAGGTACGGGATCGGGACGCGGTCCTTGTAGAAGGGAATGAGCCTGTTGTGATAGAGCGTCTGCCAGATATGGTTCGAGCGGCCGTTATTGACCCAGAACCGGTAGTCGCGTTTTTGCTTCTCGAACTTTGCGCCATACCCGGGATAGGGAGGATGCGCAGGAATGAACTTTGCCTTCCCCGATTTGGTTCCGAATTTGCCGTCTTCAAAGAGACGCACGGTTCCCACGGCAACGCCGTTGACCAGGCGGGTTGGTGTTTGAATGCCATTTGTGCCGAGGCCGCGCAGCATATCGTAAGTGACGCCGGCATAGCCTTCCATCGGGTCGGTGCCCTGGCCCTTATACGAATAGCGTGCGTGGATGAATACGTCTTCGTCGCTGTCCCAGTCGAAATCGAGAAAGCGGTTTGCCATCTTCGGATTGTTGTCGTCCGAATAGAGGGCATTCAGCCGCCGGGCGAAATGCGCCAAGATCAACCAGTCGGGCTTGGCGTCTCCGGGAGGGTCCATGAAGCGTTCATAGAGCCGGAGCCTTCGCTCTCCATTGATCGACGTCAGGTTCATCTCGCCCCACCCGGCAGCCGGCAGAACCAGATGGCCATACTCGGCAGATTTGGTTCGATAGAGATCTTGCGAGAGCAGGAACATTCCGCCTTGCTTGAGTGCTTCGACGATTGCGGTCACCCGCTCTTCGACGGGCTTATCCTTGGTCGCCTCGAGCGCTTTGGTGACGAGATCGCCTCGTTCTTTGAAGGCTTCCTCCATGGCTTCCGCCCGGAGTGTCGTCAGAAGCGGATTGCATCCGGCAACCCAATAGACCTTGCATTCGCCGCGCCGTACGGCCTCATCCACATTGAGGGCGGGGCGGCCGCCCGGATAGGGTGGGCGCACATAGGCTTCCTGGTGGCCGCCTAGGCGACTGCAACCGGTGCCAGGCTTGCCAACATTGCCAGTCAGCAACGCCAGATCGACAATGGCCGCGATGTTCTCGTAGTTCTTCAGACCCCAGATAAGGCCTTTCTCGTAATGCATCAGCGTGCGGCGACGCGATCCGCCGGCTTTGGGAGCGGCGATCCATTCCGCGGCCTTGGCGATGTCTTCTTGAGAGACCCCACAGCGCGCAGACGCTTCCGCGATGACATCCTCTTGCTCGCGGTCGGTCATCAGCGTTGATCGCTGATAGGCCTCGAACGTTTGCCATTCCGTACGTTCGCGAATGAAGGCGACGTCGTGCCAGCGCTTGTCGCGAACAATGCGGCCGATCGCGTTCAGCAGCCAGATGTCCGTGCCAGGCTCGATCTGCAGATGCAGAACATTCTCTTCGCCGCCTGCCGCTTCTGAAGCCGCGACGCTCATTGTTCGACGCGGGTCGACGATGATGATGCGGCCAGGGTCTGGGTTCTTGGTGCCGAAAGCCGATGTCTTGAGATCCGCGGAGTCGCCGCTCAAATTCTTGACCATATGGTTCAAGAAGTAGTTGGTTTGCGTCTCGTATGGATTGGCACCGACGATCAGGATCGTATCGGCAAGCTGCGCGTCCAGATAAGCATTGGTGAGAGGCGCAAGGCCTGCGTCGCCGGCAGCGTGAACTTCGCTGTTATAGGCTGGACGGTTGTGGATTGAGGTCGTGCGCGTGCCGATCCCGGTGAAGAAGAACCGGCCGATCGCCCAATTGTTTTCAAAGCCGCCGCCACCGCCGCCATGATCGAAAAACTTCATGCCGACCGAGTCGGCACCCCAGCGGTCGATAACAGCTTTGATGACGCGCGATCCAAGATCGACGGCATCGTCCCAGGACGTGGCATCATGGCCTTTTTCTGTGCGGACTAGCGGTGTCGAGAGGCGTGCTTTGGTCGGCTTGTCCGGCGCATAGACCGCCGTCGCCATCCCGCCGCCTCGAACCGACGCCATGCCGCTGTTCACATGGCAGTCATCGTCGGCGACGATGGCGATATTGTATCGCTTGCCGTCCTTCTCGGTAATGACCGTGTGATTGGACGGCGCGATCCAAGCGCCATCGACCGGTTGCTGCTTTCGCAGATCTGCACCGAGGGCATTGCCTTGAGGATCAGGCGTGCCGTCCTGGCCCTCGGGCCATTTCAGCACCTTGTAGCCGCATCCGACGATGCAGAACTGGCATACGGTGGTGAAGCGCTTGGCATCCTTGGGAGGTACCGGCACTCGTGTCATAGGGCCGCGCCTCTAAAGAATGTTGGTGTGCCGGCCGTAGATCAGGCCATCGACTCCGACGGCCTGGACGGTACCGTCGGTAATTCTCAATGTAATCTGCGGCAGTGGTTCGCTCGCCTGGCCGATGATGATCCGGCCGCTCTTGGCCGGATCGAAGCTGGACCAGTGGCAGGGGCATAGCAGCATCTTGCGTTCGGGCTTGTATCCGACCACGCAGCCCTTGTGGGTGCAGAGCAGCGAGAAGGCAACGATACTCTCATCGGGACCGATCCCGCCCTGTGCGGCCTGATCCAGACGCACGAGGATGGCAGGGGAGTCGTCATCCGGATAATTGAACGTGACTTCGCTGCCCGTTTCGATATCGGCGAGCTTGGCGACATCCGTCACCGGATAGCTGGGTGCTTGCGCGTGGGCGGGAGCCGAGCCGATGGTATTCTCTGTGAGTGCCGTACCTGCGACCACACCTGCCGCACCGCCCAGTCTCAAAAAATCGCGGCGCCCGAGTTTGCTGGTGGCTGACTTGTCTTTGCTCATCTCGGATTCCATCCCCCCGACCCTCGCGATACACCGTTGTTTTAATGCCTAACCCTTGCTTGGGTCGAGCACGATGCCGTCTCCCGTGGGGTTCACGGCGAATGCATCATTGGCAACCGCATTAAACCAATCGGTCGATTTTCGCAAACCGCCGAGAGGAAAAACATGCGTGCTTTTGAGGCTGGTTTCCGGCGTTTTCGCGACGTAGTCCGCAAGATCCACGAGAAGCTTGTCGGGCGCTGTCGGCTTCAGGAGCTTGGTAACGTTCTGGGCCTGTTTGCGAATGAAGTCGACCGAGTTTCCAACGCCGCAGCTCAAGGCATATTTGAGCAATGTCTTGATCGAGGCGATGCCGGCAACACCAACGTGAATTGGGAGCGTAATGCCCTCGGCACGAAGAAGTTTGTCATAGGCGATGAGAGGTTCCGCCTGAAAACAGAACTGGGTTACGACATGGAGGTTCGCATCGGTGCGTTGAGAGAACGAATTCTTCCACCTGAGCGCCGCAAGCAGAACATTATCGGAGCAGTCCGGGCACCGTTCGGGGTGACCTGCGACGCCGATGGTGCGAATGCCGTAAGCATCGAAGAAGCCGGTTTCGAGGAGCTGCATGGAGTCGACATACTCACCGGTCGGCTGGTTCGGCGCCCCGGCGATTGCAAGAGCCCGTGTTACGCCGGCTTCCGATGTGGCCCGATTGACGTAGTCCTCGAACGCGATCCTGTCGGGGATGTTTCTTGCCGCGAAGTGCGGGACAGGCTCGAAGCCTTCATCGCGCAGACGTTTGGCCACGGTCACGATATCCTTGTAATCAGTGCCGGACAAAAATGTCAGGTAAACCGACGTACCGGCTGGGAGGATATCCTTGAAGCTTGGAATCTTGTCTGCCTGACCGGGTGTGCACTCGATCGAGTAGCCAGAAATGAAATCGCGTATTCCGGGGGCGAGGTCGTTGCCGTTTGCAGCATTGCCATCTGCTGGGAGTTGGCGTTCGTTCAGAGCCATGGGGGCACTCACTTATGATGTGAATTAAGATCCACAATCTAACACAGGCAGTCTCCTTACCGGACGTTATCAGCATGTGTATGCTGCATATCCCATGCAGAAATGAGCGGTCAGTCGGTGGTTAGTTATTCGACTGGTTAGGCAGTATTTCAGTGCCCAATCAGTTCGCCATTCAATACGTCCCGGACTTGATCCGGGACCCAGGGCGGCAGGTAAAAAACAGTTTACAGCCCTGGGCCCCGGATCAAGTCCGGGGCGTTTCACGTTCTTTGGAACGAATATTGAAGTCGACGCTCGGTTGGCGCCCCAAACTAAGAAAGTCGTCATCCCAGCGAAGGCTGAGATCCAGTGCTGCTGTTGAAATTCGTGATACGTACTGGATTCCAGCCTCCGCTGGAATGACAGGTCGGGCGCGCCTTCATCTTCAGGCCGAGTCCTGATGGAGCTGTATTCGTCCGACGCTATGTCTTAAGGCATCAGTCGGAGGCGACGTAGATCCCGTCATCGCGGATTTCTGCATCGTAAGCTTGCACCGATTCAGCAAAGCCCTCGCACTCGCCTGTGGCCAGATCAAAGGCGCGGCCATGCCAGGGACAGACAAGCTTGCCGTCATCAATTCTGCCGTTAGCCAAAGGACCGCCCAGATGCGGGCAAGCATTGTCCAAGGCACAGACGCCATCTTCGGTTCGCACGACCGCCACCAGCGTATCGCCGGCCTTGGCCATCATCACACCACCGACTTCAAGGTCGTCGGTGCCTGCGACCCGGTGCCAACTTCGTTCCGTCATCGCCTGCCGCCTCAGACAGACCAGGTGAAAGCGAGATAGCTGTCGTGAAAGTCGTCGAGTTCATCGTCGCTGCTGGCGAGGATGCGGAATCCGGCTTTGTCATCTTCCGGCTTCCAGTCATTTTCGACGATAGAGCGATTGGAAATCCAATGGTCGGCATATTTGTTGCCGGTAAGGACGACGCAACTGCCGGAAACCGAGACGCCGTCTTCAGGGCCAAGCCGCGTGTTCATCGGACGCGGTGTTCGCCAGTCATGAAGAACATTGGCACTGGCCGCATCCAATGAGTCCAGGATCAATGCCCTTTGTATCGGCCAGGCCCAGCTGCGTCCGAGCAGATGAACGGCGCTCGACGGCAATGCGCAAAAGACCGCATGGCGATGCTCGCCTTTGAAGTCGAACTTCTCGAACAGGGCTTCGTCCGGCATGACCACATGCCCGCCGATTGCGCTTGAATCGCCTGAAGCTGCTTTCTCACCGAGCGCCGCGGCATCTCCGGGCGTGATCGGCGTCGGCGCCTCATAGGTCATATCCTTAAACGGATCGGCATCGAATTCCGGGACCGGAAATCTCTTCCAAGCAACCATGTCAGCCTCTCCGCGAATAGCTGGGACCATGCGAAATCGAGAACGCCCGCTTGGCGTTTCAAATACCATAAGTGCAGCCGATGCCGAGTCAACAAAGACACCGGGCTCAGCTATCGGACTGTTGAGGAGGGTCTATGCGTCCCCGACATGAGGAAGAAGCCGCCAGACGCCCGCAGCGGTCGATGTCGTGCGTTCCATTTCTGCGCTTGCAGGCAAGGTGTAGCGAGCCAGAGCTTCGATGCCTCTTCGTGGAAAATAGGCCCGCTCCAAATCCCCGATGAGCACCTGTGTTCCAAGGCCCGCAAGTCGTCGCAGCAGACCTGTGGCGCGCTGCGCGTCGAAGCGCTCGTACCAGAGGTCGCCGGCGACAACGACGTCTGTTCGTAATTCCAGTGCGCGTTCGAACTCACCTTCTGTAGCACTACATAAAACCCCGTTTTTGCGGGCATTTACGTGTATTGCTTCGATCGCATGTGGGTCTCGGTCAAGAGCTTGAGCAGTCTTGGCACCGGCCTTCGTCGCAGCGATCGCTGCCACGCCTGAACCGCTGCCAATGTCGAGAATGGTAAGATTGCGGACATATTGAGGGTTGTCGATTATGAACCGGGCCAGGGCTTGTCCCCCCGGCCACGCGACCGCCCAATAGGGAGTCGCCATTCCATAGACATCTTGATACTCGGTTCGGAAAGATTCCAGGGTCGTTTCGGGCGGTATTAGATGCAGTTCGACTTCCGGCACCAGGGGGGGATGGGAGAGTGCCGTGCCGATCATTGTCATCTTGGGCATTTGACGCCTCGCGAACAGCCCGTATATCTCAATGCAATAGTATAACCGAAAAGGTTGGACCCGAGCCCATGGCTAAATGGAACTTACTCTGCTGGCAAGAAATCCCCTCGCTCGTCGAGGCAAGCGACGCCGACGGCAATCACAAGATTCAACTGTCCGATCGCTTCCAGGAGTTGATCGACATGGCCGCGATGCGGCGCAAGCTTGCAGGCACCGACCAGTATTTGATGGAGTGGTGCAAGACGTCGAGCGAGGAACGCGATGGCAGTGCCGTACAAGTGGCGGAAGCGGTTGCAGCCGAGGTCGAGGCGCGTTTTGACGACATTAAGGCTGAAGCCATTCGTCTGAGTGACGAACCCTCATAGAACTCCGGGATCTGGGCGATGACCGCCTCCTGTCGCAACATAAGCGACGTGTTCCACTGGTCGGGCGCGGCGCCTGCTGTGGACCCCAATCGCATTTTGCGTGTCCATCGCTATTCGGATCCAGAAAAGGTTCGCCCGAAAATCGTCGAAGCGGCCCATCAGGCGGCTGACCAGATCACGTCTCTCGCAAGTCCCGTTGCTGCTTATCGACGTGTCGGGATCGATGCCTGCGAAGGAGACACGCTAAGGCTACAGGACGGGACCGAGTTTCATTGCGCTGCCTTCGACCGGCTTCTCAAGGATTGTAGCGATGTCGTCGTGTTTGTCCTCACGCTCGGACCGAAACTCGATGAGCATGTTATTGATCTCATGGAGGAATTCGAGCCGCTCGACGCACTCTTCATGGAGGCGGCGGGATGGCTCGGCATCGAAACCTCGACCCGCCGATTGGCCGCAGATATAGGAGCAAAGCTTTCCCAAGAGGGCTTGGCGCTCAGCCAGCGAATGGGGCCCGGCTATTCGTATCGCCAGGATTTGCGCGCCGGTGACGAGCGTGTCGGTTGGCCGCTCGAAGAGCAGGCACAGCTCTTTGGCCTGTTCAAAGGCGCTGAACTCCCGGTTGAGCTTATGTCCAGTTCTGCGATGAAACCGAAAATGTCGCGTTCAGGACTGTTCGGCGCTATCTCGCGTTGAGCGTAACGATATTGACATCGGTACCGCCGCGCCGAGCGGCATCGACTGTGTTGTCGAACTTCCAGCTGAGGCCAACCGCTTTTGGGTCGACCGGCTCGAGGTATAGGCCGATATGCTCTTCAGCAGATGCGCTGTGGACCTTCACAAGCCCCGAGACAACAATGCGGGCATAGTCGATCTGACCTTCCTGTGTGTCGTCGACAACCTGCCAGTGGCTACCCGTATCTGCAGGCATAACGAAATCAACATCGTTGCCCGAATAGTGCAGCCCGCCCGCAGCGAACACATGTCTGAATGTCTTGTCACCGCGTTTGATCTCCCGGCGCGGGCCGAACCAAATACGTGCCTGTTCAACTGAGCGACAGGGGATTCTGCGGGCATCGAATCGGCCTGGCTCGACAATCGAAAAGTAATCGGGGCAGCCGGATTTTCCGCGCAAGCGCGTGAACTGCTCGTAAGTGAACTCTTTTTTGCCACCCCAGAATCGGCAGAACATGGTCCGTGCCGGCAAGGCCAATTCGAGATAGATCAACTGATTGGTATACTTGCTGAGCTTGTTGAAGATCGTCCAGACACCAAATAATTTGGGACCGCATTTCGGAAAGCTGGTGCCTGGTATTCGGATGATCGGGAAGAGCTCTGCCTTTCGCCGATAGGAAAAATCCTTATTGATTGCGTCGACTTTGAGTTTCGCCAATCTGGCGAAGAGGCCACTCGGGAACATTTCGAGATAGCGCATATAGCTCTCGGCGGAATTGATCGCAGCCGCAAACTTCCAGATCTCCTCCTCCTGTTTGCCCAGCGGTTCTCTGCCCTTTTGTTCGACAAAGACAAAGGGCTGGAAGATGGCCGATCGTTCCCAGGGTTCCTGTTGGCCGCTCGTTCGCTCGACCACTGAGCGGCGGATCCGACGAAACACACCTTCCAACTCGAGTCCCGGCACAAGAATGGCTTCGGCAAAGGCGGATGCATATGGGCTTGTTCCCGTATCGCCGTCCAATGCCACTTGGCCAGGTGCGGTCGAGAAGGCAATGAGTTTTCCTGAACGGTTTTTGATCGTTGTCAGGCCTCTTTTGAGTCCGCGTGTCCGTTTGTCGAAAGGATCATCCCGGCAGGCGTCGAGCACGAACAATACGAGCTTGGTGTCGAGCTGGCCAAGGCGGTCGAGAACATGCTCGGCATCGATTGTGCTTGCTGGTAAACCCGCGCGGTTATCCAACTTCGCATCGATGGGAATAAGATAGTTTCGACCGGATACCTGTATTCCGTGACCCGCGAAATAGACCAACAGTGTGGGGCGATGTGCCTTTCTGGCCGCCGCGGAAAATGTCTCGATTTTTTGCTCGAGCTGGGTTCGACTGAGATTTCTGCCAGTGAACGTCCGGAATCCTGCTTTCTTCAGAGAATGTTCAACGAGCGAGATGTCGTTCTCGGGATTGCGCAAAGGAGTCGCATGCTCGTAACGGCTATTGCCAATAAGGAGGGCTAGGCGCTCGCTTGCGGCGGCCACAGTGACATTGCTGAGCAAGAGCACAGCAAGCAATGATGCAACGAGTGCCTTTGAGTGATGTGACAAGGACATATGCAGAATCCAGGTGGTGTATTTTCAGACGTCATTCGGACTCAATAGCGGGGGCTTGATGTAAATTTTCTCGAACATACAGCTTGGAAATATGATATTTACAGCGCGATAAGCTGGATTAGTTAAGAATGTTTGTGGAACATGCTGGTAGATGCAGACTATTGCATCTGTGGAACTTCGCAAGCGTTACTCTTGCGTTGTCTGGTTACAAGTCGGCATGGGGCCGAAAAGCTCGAAATATATATTCACTGCGAATGCTATCTGCGCGTGCCCTTTTTCGGGTGCGCGCCGCGATGCTATCCTTCGCGCTCTGTCTATCGGGGTTCGGCAGCAACAATATTCCAGCCCTCATCAGCCTTTGGTGGATCGAAGTAGCGCGTGAATTCGTCGAATATCACGTCGCTCACCTCGTAAGGGTGCGTGCCGGAGGCGTTTCGCCTCCGGAGCCTTTCCTTGCAGAGGTCGTCCGATGCGTCGAGAAGATGGAAGACATGCCGCGCGTCCAGACCCTCGAGGATACCTCGCATCCAATCCCGGCGTGCCTTCGTGTTCCCATGAAAGTCCAGTACGACGTCGACGCCGACGATGAGTAGCTGTCGAACATGGGGGAGCAGCAGTTGCTCAAGGCGTTTGGATCGGACCTGCAGGTCGCTGATTGTCTTGATTTCTTCAGGGAAGAGCGCCGATAGCCATTCGTCCTCCGCAATCAGGACAGCTCCTGCGGGTTCTGCCAACTGTGCGGCCAGCGTCGACTTGCCCGACGCGATCTTTCCGCAGAACAGGTGCAGTGTTGCCGGCTGTTTTGTCATTCCTCAGCGATCCGTCGATTTGGATTCCGCTGCTCTCTTGCGCTTACGCTCGAGGAACGGGGTCAACCAGTCGCCGGCCATGATGCAGCCATAGGGGATCACCTCGTCGACGATTTCCGCAAGACCGAAGGACTCGATCTGCGCTCTCACCGACGGTGCGTCCTTATATGCACTCGGTAGCTCCGAAAGATCGTGGATCTCAAGATAAAAGCGCGCATCGATACCCGTCGTCTCTTCGGCGATAACATCTTCGACGGGCCGGTGCTCGAGCGACTTCTTGTGCGCGGTACGCGAGAAATTACGACCGGCTCCATGGGGAGAGAAGCCAAGACCGTGATCTGCATTGCTGCCACGTACGATCAAAATCGGTTCCGCCATGTTTAACGGAATAATCGTCAGGTCCGTTGCATCATCGGCCCAGCCGTTGAAGGCCGGCGTCGCACCTTTGGCATGGTAGAACAACCCGTCCGATTTGCGGAAGACGAAGTTGTGCTCGTTCCAGAACCGGTCCTTTGCCTTTGCACCAAGGATGCCGAGAGTCATGTCGTGAATCGCGAAATGGTTCGCCTTGGTCCATGATCGGATGATCTGGAGCGCTTCCCAATAGGTGTCGCCGTCGGCCGTATCGGCAGGAATCCAGGCGTTGCCTTTCTTTGTCTTGGGCGACAGTTTCTTTCGATACGTGTCTGCGACCCGCATACCGGCCTTGTAGAGCGCCGCGCCAGGCCCGCGCGAGCCGTGGTGGGTGACGATCGTCGTCTCACCGGTCGATTTCATCTGTCCGACATAGGCAAAGTGATTGCCGTCGCCCTGGGTGGCGAAGTTCGATTGCGCAAGATCCATGCGGTCCTTGAGCAACCGATTGTTCTCGAATGCCGCGAGAATGTCGTTTGGCACGGCGCACTGGCGCTCTTCCTCGCGCCCACCAGGTCCGAAATGGGTGACCGACTGCAGCGCGTCCAGCACCTGCTTCGGGTCCATATCGCCAATGACGGTGAGTGCCATCGAGCAGCAGATATCCGCTGAATGCATGCCGGGATGGATCGCCTCGGAGGCCGCGATGCCACCGACGGGAATCGTGCCCATCGATCCGGCCGGGCAGGCGTCCGGCATGATGGCGCCTGCCTTGACGACAGGCGTGCGGAGCATCTCGGTCATGGTCTCGAGACATGCCGCGACATTGGCTGCTTCATCGTCATTTTCGGCTTCGATATTGACGGATAGAGGTGTCTCGCCCGACACAGACAGATCGAGCGGTTCAGGTGGCGCAAATCCCGCGACGGCCGCGCGCATTGTTTCTTCATCAGCGCCTTCGGCTGCCAGTTCATTGGCAGCGGCGATCGCCTGCGGAAACCATTTTCCAGGGCGAAAGCCCCAGCCGATCAAGTCTTTTCCCGTGATCATTTCATCACCTGAGTCAGTGTCGTCGCGATTGAAGAGCGAAATCAGATTCAGTTTTTCGCTTAACTCGCGACACTGACTATCAAGTGGAAAATGAATATGCCCAGAACAAGGGCCAAAGTGCATCGGTTCTAAATTGATTGGATACGGCGCGCGTCGACATGGCCAAACCTTCAGCCAGCGACGATCGTCGACTTTGAGAGAATTGTCGCGACTACCGCCCTTCGCGGAACCACGTCATGCAGATCGCTCCGATGAGGAGCGCTAGGGCGGCAAATCCGGCGAAGAGGGGGATGAGGTTGAGCCCCAGCGTCTTATAGGCATCGCGTTTCCGCAGGCCCATCCAGTCACTGCCATGCATGACACGGCCCGATCGGAGCGACGCAATGCGTGGGAGCTTGATCTCGTCGCCGGTCGCACTTGCATTGACCCAGAAGCTCCCGCCACCCGTTTCATCCAGGATCGGTTTGAGGACATCGTCGCTGGCGATGAGGCGCTCGAACTCACGGGCATTGAGTGTGCCGACATGAGCAACGGCTGAGAGTTCGCCGGCGCTCATGCGGAAGACGCCTTGCTCGCGTGCCGGAATGCTCTTGCGCCAGATGCCGGGCGCCGTCGCCTCGAGCTGGATTTCTTCTTTCTCACCGGTCGGGCGGGTGACTTCGACGGGGCCAACCTCGTCGCCCGTCGTGCGCCGTTCGATGATGAGCTCGCTGCCGCGTGCGGTGGCATTGAGCATTTCTTCCTCGAGATCCGGCTCTTTCATAAGCCAGTGTGCCAGTCGTCTCAGCAGTGCTGTGTGCGGACCGCCGCCTTCGAAGCCACGTGCCCAAAGCCAGGCATGGTCCGAGAGAAGCAAAGCCACACGGCCTTCACCGCGGCGGTCGAGGACCAGCAGCGGCTTCTCCTGAGGGCCGTACATCAGGGTACTGCCACGCGGATCAGCTGTTTCGATCAGGCGGAACCAACGGCCCCAGGTGGGGGCCGCGTCTCCGGTACCGCTGCCTTGCAACCCGCGGGTCACAGGATGGCGCTCTCCGAGTTTGCTGGTTTTCGGGCGAAAGGCGGACTCGATCACGCGACCGGTCGGCGCCGCGGGCAGGATATGGGAGAGAGGCGTGCGGAACAGGCTGGTCGAGGAGGCATAACGTTCGCCTGAGGCGACGAGGACCGCGCCGCCCTCTTCGACATAGCGCGCCACATTGTCCAGATAGAGCAGGGGGAGGACACCGCGGCGGTGATATCGATCGAAAATGATCAGATCGAAATCATCGAGCTTCTCGGAGAAAAGTTCGCGGGTCGGGAAGGCAATAAGTGACAACTGGTTGATTGGCGTGCCGTCCTGCTTCTCGGGCGGGCGCAGGATGGTGAAATGCACCAAGTCTACGGCTGCATCGGACTTCAGAAGGTTGCGCCACACGCGCTCGCCCGAATGCGGTTCGCCCGAGACCAAGAGAACCCGGAGGTTCTCGCGCACGCCCTCCGCCGCCAGAACGGCTTTGTTGTTCGCAAGCGTCAGCTCGTTCGGGGCGCCGTCGACTGTAAGTTCCAGAATATTCGTGCCGGCATGGGGGAACCGAAGCGGGACCTTGACCTTCTCGCCGATGTCGACGCTAAGAATTTCTTCCGGCTCTCCTTCATGCTGTATGCGAAGCGTTACCTTTCCGCCTTTGCTATCAGGCGTTTCGGTGACGCGGACTTCGGCCATCTGCGAGGAGCCGACAATGCCGAAGCGCGGTGCGCGCAGAACTTCAAGACGGCGATCGAACTCCGATGTTCTGCCTGTAATCAGAGCATGAACCGGAACGGTTATGCCGAGATCGGCCGCGCGTTTGGGCAGATCGTGCACTTGCCCGTCCGTCACGAGCATGACGCCTGCAAGCCGTTCGAGCGGAATGTCCGCAAGCGTCTTGGTAAGATCGGTGAACAGCGTCGTGCCGTCGGTTTCGTTGGCATCCGGATCGCCCGGAGATTTCACCCAGCGGATTTCGAGATCAGGAACCTTGCCGAGGGTTTCGGCCAGTTTTTCCCTGACTTTCTCGACGAGCGCCATGCGCCCGGCCAGGCGCTGGCTGGCGCTTTCATCGATGACGACGACGGCGATGTCTGAAAGGGCCTCGCGTTCTTCCTGCCGCAAGCTTGGATTGGCGAGCGCCATGAGTAAGAGGGCCAGTGCTGCTGCGCGGAGAAGGACGCCCCGGCTACGTCGCCAAAGCAGCAGGGCGATGAGCAACGCTCCAGCCGCTCCGAGCGCGATGAGCGCCCAGAGTGGAACGAGTGGAGAAAATTCGATCATCCAACGCATGAGGTCATTACCTGGACTATCGTTTTACTGTCCGAGCCGCTCGAGCAGAGCCGGAACGTGAACCTGGTCAGCTTTGTAGTTACCGGTCAGGGCATACATGACGATATTGACGCCGACCCGGTAGGCCATCTCCCGCTGTACGTCCCCTCCTGGGACAACCGGGTAGAGCGGCTGATTGTTCTCATCAAGCGCCCATGCGGCGGCGAAGTCATTCGATGTAATCAGCATCGAGCTCACGCCGTCCGAGCGTTTGGATCGCTCCGAGCGAACAGCCTCGGATTGCGGTTCGGCTTCGACCCAAAGGGTGCCACCGTCCCAGCGTCCCGGAAAACTGTTCAGCAGATAGAACGACTTCGTCATCACGTGATTTTCGGGAACCGGCTGCAGCGGCGGCACGTCAAGTTTGCCGAGCAGGCGTGACAGTGCCGATGCACCAGGTCCCTGTGTGCTGGACCGACCTGTTGGCAACGACGTCTGATAGTCGCGCGTATCGAACACGATCATGCCGCCCTGTTTCATGAAGGCATCGATTTTCGACAACGTATCGTCAGGGAGTGTTGTCGCGTCGGGTCTCACAGGCCAGTAGATCAGGGGGAAGAATGCCAATTCGTCCTTTGCGACATCGACGCCGATCGGTTCGGCAGGCTCCACGGCCGTGCGTGCGCGCAGCACTTTGCCGAGACCGGACAGGCCTTGCTGGCTGACGGAATCGACCTGAGGATCACCTGTAATGACATAGGCGAGACGCGTTTCGAGCGCGGCGCGCAGCGCAAAGTCCAGATTGGGATCGGCCGTGTCCTGAGCGTGCGCTTTGGGCGCGGCAATGCCGGCGGTCATCATACAGATGCCGATGAAGGCAGCAGCCGTTCCGGCCCGGCTGAAGATCCGGGTTCCGACCGAGAGTATGAGCACAGCTATCATATCAAGAAGAAAGATGACCACGGCTGCGGCGAGAAGCCAAGGCTTCAGACGAAAAGCTTGTTCGAGACCGTAACCGATTCGTTGGATTCCTGAAGGCATAGCCGGCAATGGAGACATCACGGTCTTAGCGCCGACCGCGTTGAGCGCGCGTGTATTGCCGGCCGCGCCATAATAGCCGGGCGGATGCTGGGGACCTGAAACGATCGTATCGAACGTGCTGGCTTTGAGGGGCGCGATCGATGCGGACGGGTCGCCGAGGCGGCCGAAGCCGTCGAGCAATTGCAACGGTGCCAGGAGGCCTTGATTGGTTTGCTCTGTACGTTCTTCTGGAGCCGCTGCTGGTGCATCGGAAGCGTCAGCGGAGACCGACGTCGAGCGTTCTGTGATCCGTCGGAGCATCTCCACGAACAGTCCTGAAAGCGGCAGTTTCGACCAATCGGAGTTGGCAGTGATATGGAAAAGGATCAGGCGGCCTTTTCCACGCCGGGCGGACGAGACCAACGGTGTGCCATCCTTCAGGCGCGCCCAGACATCGGTTGAGCCGAGGCTTGTCGGGTCGGCCAGAACCTGGCGATTGACGACGACCTCGCTCGATACTTCGAGCCCGAAGAACGGGCTTCCCTCCTCAAAGGGCGCCAGTGGCTGCGGTGTGCTCCAGGAGAGAGAGCCGCCGAGATTACGGCCTCCCTGACGCAGTTGAACCGGCAAAAGCTTATCGCCGCCAAGCTCGAGGCGCGGACCGGCGAAGCGGATCAGCGTTCCGCCCTTTTGCACCCAGCTCTCAATTTCGGCCTCAGTGCCACCGACGATCTTGCCGATATCGGCAAGAACCATAAGCGAGAGATTGCGTTTAAGAAGGTCCTGGACGGCCGCCGTAATGTTGCGGTCTTCCGTCGAAATCACTTCGGCATAGGGGCGCAGGGCACGTTCCACATAATAGAGTGGCGAGAGCAGAGGCTGGGAGAGTTCCCGCGATTCGCCTGAAACAATGCCGACGCGCCGCCAGCGCGAGCGTCCATCGAGTAGATGCACGGCGCCCGTCGATTCCTCGCCTGAAATCAGCAGTTGGGTGACCTGATTGCGGATCTCGAGCGGCATTTCGAATCCGGTCGTGACTGTGCGGGCGCCGCTGTCGAATGCAAAGCTAGCCTCGCCCAGGCGTTCGGACCTCGCACTCAAAGCAAAGACACGGCCTGCGCGCGCTGCGCCGCCCGCGCGAATGACATGGGCTTTCAAATCGCCTTTCTCGTCGAGATTGGCATGAAGACCGAGTGCGCTGATATTTTCGCCGGCACGAACGACGATGACGGCGCCATCATCGCCGGCCATCGTCTTGAGGCGTTCGGCAAACGTGCTGGCAGCACCATGGTCGAGATCGTCACTCAGCCAATAAATCGTTGCGGCTTGCTTCGGGGCAATTTGCTTTGCAAGCCGGTCGGCCAGGGCTTCGCGCCTCGGTGCGTAGGCAAGCGGTTTCAATCCGGCCGCACTCTCGCGTGCTTTTTCTGGGCTGAGAGGCGCCAGATCGCGTTGATCCGCATCTGCCGTTGCTGCCAGATAGACGGATCGGCCGTCCCGTTCGGCGCGCGCGATCAATGCGGAGAGCAGCTCCTGACGTTCCTTCCAGCTACTGGCGGCCTGCCAACCATTGTCGACCACAAGTACGATGGGGCCTGTGCCCGAGACGGCTTCGCGCTCAGGATGGATGACGGGGCGGGCTAGCGCCAGAATGAGTAGGGCGGCCAGCAGAATCCGAAGCGCTGTCAGCCACCAGGGACTGTGCTGCGGCGTCTCTTCCGTCTTTTCCAGGCCGCGCAGGAGGCGTGTCGGTGGGAATGCAATCTGTTTCGGCCGCGGCGGTGTAAAGCGCAGCAGCCACCAGATCAGCGGCAACCCAGCAAGGGCAGCCAGCATCCATGGCTGCAGAAAGCCTATGGCGCCGAGGCTCATCATGATGCCTTCGCTTCCGGCTGAGTAGAGCCTGTCGTCGGTCGAAAGCGATAGTCATGCTCAAGACCGGCAAGCCGGTTGTGAATGGCGAGAAGCGGCTCCTCGGGCGGCCGGTCGGTATGATGCACGAGTAGAGACCAGCCCAACCGGTCGGCGAGATTTTTGAGATCGGCGCGATGCTCGCTCATACGTGCCTGATACTTATCGCGAAGGGTCTCGGCTCGTCCTGCGATAATCGTCTCGCCATCTTCCAGCGCGGTGAACTCAGTGCGCCCTGCATAGGGGAGTGTTTCTTCGGCCGGATCCAGCACTTGTGCCATATGGCCGCTGACACCTGCTGCGCCAAGAGCTTCAAGATGCGGTTCCAACTCTTCAATCGGTTCCAGAAAATCACTCAGGAGAAGACAGCCTGAAAAACGGTTCAAGCCGGAGGGCGGCGGAATACTTGGCTGCCTGTCCGGGCTGGCGAGATCCTGAATAAGGGCTTCTGCCAGATTGCGTGTCGCGACACGGCCTGCCCAGACACGATGGCCGATAAGGCCGACGCGTTCGCCAGCGCGAGACAAGAGCTCTGCGATGGCAAGCGCCAGCACAATGACCCGTTCGGACTTGGTGCGCTCGGAAAGATGCGAGCGGAACGACATCGACGGCGACACATCGACCCAGAGCCAGACGGTGTGGGCGGCTTCCCATTCGCGCTCGCGCACATAGAGATGGTCTGAGCTTGCCGAACGCCGCCAGTCAACCGCCGTGGCTGCATCGGAGTCCTCGAAATGGCGGAACTGCCAAAAGGTCTCCCCAGGGCCGGCGCGTCGGCGACCATGAATGCCGTGGGTGACGGTGTGTGCGACACGCCGCGCCTCCACCAGCAGTTCCGGCATGCGGGCCGACAGGATGTGTGCTTGTGCCTCAAGCGCACGGACGGGCGAGATCGATGCGTTTTCGCTCAAGCGGATCTACTCCAAGCGCTCGCTCAGGCCTGCGATAACGTCGGTGATGGATTTGCCTTCGGCGCGCGCGGCAAATGTCAGGGCCATGCGGTGTTTGAGAACCGGCTCTGCCAGAGCCATGACGTCGTCCACAGACGGTGCCAGACGACCATCGATAAGCGCCTTTGCGCGTACGGCCAGCATCAAAGCCTGACTCGCGCGCGGTCCAGGGCCCCACGCGACCGTATCGTCGACCCCATCACCCGCGCCCGTTCCCGGCCGGGCTGCGCGGACGACCTTGAGGATCGCATCCACAACCGAGTCGCTCACTGGAATCTGACGAACCAGACGCTGCGCCGCCATCAACTCGTCGGCAGACAGAATAGCCTTCAGTTTCGTCTCCTCCGTGCCGGTTGTGGCAAAGAGCATGCGCCGCTCCGCGACTTCGTCCGGATAGGTGATGTCGATCTGCAGAAGGAACCGGTCGAGCTGTGCCTCGGGGAGCGGATATGTGCCTTCCTGCTCAAGAGGGTTCTGTGTTGCAAGCACATGGAAGGGGCGGGGCGTGTCGTGCCGCTTGCCGGCGAATGTCACATGATGTTCCTGCATGGCCTGCAGCAGGGCCGACTGCGTCTTCGGGCTGGCGCGGTTGATCTCGTCCGCCATCAGGAGCTGGGTAAAGACAGGGCCTTTGACGAAGCGGAAATTACGCCGCCCGCCGGCACCCTCTTCCAGCACTTCAGAGCCGACAATGTCGGAAGGCATGAGGTCGGGCGTGAACTGGATCCGCTTATTGTCCATGCCGAGCACGGTCCCAAGCGTTTCCACCAAACTTGTCTTGGCGAGACCCGGGACCCCGATCAGAATGGCATGTCCGCCGGACAGAAGCGTGATCATCGTCAGCTCGATGACGCGATCCTGCCCGAAAATCACAGATGCAGCCGCTTCATGAACTTTGCGAATCTTGGCGCCGGTCTCCTCGATCCGCTCGACAAGATTATCATCAGTCTTCGTAAGTGTTGTCATGGCGCAGACTATAGGCCTCTCTCGGAGTGTTCGAAACACTCGCTTTCCATATACGGTCACAATCGCGTCAGGGATTGTTTGCCGGGACAGCAGCATTTTCACGCGCTGCAATGACAAATTCTTCCATTGTGAGACACCATGTCGCTCGTATGTCGGCAATTTCGGCTCGGACATGCGCAAACGCCAGTGTCCAATTGCCGCCCGGACTTGGCAAAGCGATCGTCATGGTATCTATGGAGGCATCACCTTTGCGCAATTGTGCGATGATAACCAGTGACATGGTGAGAGTGACCATTTCAGGGCACAAAACATGACGGATTTGTCATCTTTGCAGGCAAATCAGAGCGATGGACTGGCGCGTCTGGCTGAGACTGTGCGGCAATCGGGTGGCCGTCGCGCGGCACCGGTACATCTGTGGGATCCACCCTATTGCGGTGAGATCGGCATGCGGATCGCCAGTGATGGGACCTGGTTCTACCAAGGCTCACCGATTGGCCGGAAACCGCTTGTCCAACTCTTTGCCAGCGTTTTGCGGAAGGACGATGACGGTCGGCACTATCTCGTTACGCCTGTGGAAAAGATCGGCGTCGACGTCGACGACGCACCGTTTCAGGCCGTTGAAATGGCGGTCACAGGCGAAGGCGAGACGCAAAAGCTCGCGTTCCGAACCAATGTGGACGATCTCGTCGATGTTGGGGCTGAAAATCCTTTTCGCTTCGAGATTGAGGAAGAGACGGGCGGTTTGCGGCCCTATGTCCTTGTGCGAGGCCACCTGGAAGCCCGCGTGACACGTGCCGTCACCTACGATCTGGTCGCATTGGCATGTGTCTCCAACGATGAATTCGGCGTGTGGAGCGGCGGAACGTTCTTCGCTATGGCGCCGGTGGCCGAGGCGGGTTTGGCGTGACAATGGACATCGGCAATACGAGCGCACGACCGGTGACTCCCTATTCGGCATCGGATGTACGTCGGCGTGCGGCTGGCAAGCTCTGGTCCCAAGGGGATCTGGCCGAGGTCCTGAACGATGCGCCTGCTCGGAGAAGCGATTACGACCTCAATCCGGATATGAGGCGCGAGCTGGCTGCGATGCAGCGGCGTCAAGCCGCCGTTCTCGTACCGATCGTCAATCATCAGTCTGGTGCGACGGTCCTCCTGACCAGGCGGACCGAGGATCTTCCAACACATCCGGGGCAAGTGGCGTTTCCCGGCGGTAAGGTGGAGAGCCACGACGTCTCGCCAGTGCATGCGGCGCTGCGTGAGGCCCACGAAGAAATCGGCCTCGAGCCTCAAGCTGCCGACATAATTGGATACCTGGATCCATACGAGACGGGCACCGGGTTCCGCATCCTGCCGGTCGTCGCCGTCGTCGAGCCTGGCTTGACCCTGACGCCGGATCCGACGGAAGTCGCCGAGGCGTTCGAAGTTCCCCTTGAGTTTCTGATGCAGGCCGAGAACCACAAACGCCATTCCCGAGAATGGAAAGGCACGCTGAGACGCTATTACGCGATGCCTTATGGCGATTACTATATCTGGGGCGCCACGGCCGGCATGCTCCGCAACCTCTATGAATGGTTATATGAGTGATGGCACGGGTCTTACTTATCAACATCTTTATGTTTCTGCTGCCGTTCATCGTTTACGGCGCTTATCTTTATCTGTCGCGAAAAGACGATGAGGACAAAAACTACTGGCGCGATGCGCCGATCGGCTGGCTGTTTGCAATCGGCATGGTACTGGTCTTCATCGCGATCGCCAGTTTGATCCAATTCACAGGAAGCGGACCCGAAGGCAACTACGTGCCGCCACAGTTCAAGGATGGCAAGATCGTGCCGGGCCATGTCGAATAGATGAGCCCAAAAGCCCGGCTTCGAGAAGCGGCCTGGCTTGATTGGCCAGAGCTGCAAAGCGTATTCCGCATTTTTGCCGATGCCGGGCACGAAATCCGAGTGGTTGGCGGTGCTGTTCGCGATGCGCTGCTGGGTCGGAACGTTGTCGATGTGGACCTGGCGACGACGGCCAAGCCCGAACAGGTGATAGAACTGGTCGAAGGCGGCGGCTTGAAGACGGCTCCGGTCGGTTTGAGCCATGGAACGGTAATGGTGATTGCCGGCAACCGGACCTTCGAAGTCACCACGCTGCGTGAAGATGTCGAAACACACGGGCGTCACGCCACGGTTGCATTTACGGATGATTGGGCGAGCGATGCGCGGCGCCGCGATTTCACGATTAATGCGCTCTATGCGTCTGCGGACGGTCAGCTTCACGACCCATTGGGTGGTCTCAAGGATATCGAAGATCAGAAAGTGCGCTTCATTGGCGACGCCGACGCACGGATCAAAGAAGATTTTTTGCGGATCCTTCGCTTCTTCCGCTTCAACGCCGAGATGGGTCAGGCCGAATTCGATTCCGCCAGTCTTCAGGCATGCGGGCGTCAACGTGCCGGGATGGCGTCGCTGTCTGCCGACCGTGTTCGCGGCGAACTGTTTCGCCTCTTGATGGCCCCGCAGGCAATCCCAGTGATTCGGACAATGTCGGACCATGGCCACCTTGTCCCGATTTTGGGCGGCGTGACCTACGCCATGCGATATGAGCGGCTTGTCGCGCGAGACGCTGTGCTTTCAACCGAGCCAAATTCGCTTCTCAGGCTCGGTGCCCTTGCGCTTGGTGTCGAAGAGGACGCGGTGCGGCTTTCGAGGCGGCTCAATCTTTCCAATCGTGATGCGCGGCGGCTTCTCAAAGCTGCAGGGTTTCGCGTGTTCAATTCGGATTTGACCGAGGCCGAGGCCAAGTCATTGCTTTACCGGGTCGGCGCTGAAGCCTATCGAGACATGTGTCTGCTGACGGCGGCAGAGCGGGACTGTGACCCTGTCCCTGAAATCTTCGAATTGCCACAGCGCTGGCCCGTTCCTGAATTCCCGCTGCGCGGCCGTGATCTCGTCACGATCGGTGTCGAAAAAGGACCACGCATGAGCGAGATTCTTGGCATCCTTGAAGTTGAATGGATAGAGGATGGCTTTCGGTCTGATCGATCGATGCTGCTAAAGGCGGCCGAAAAACTGCATGGGGCAGGGAAAGAGAGTTAAGCGATGGAAGGGGACCAAGCGGGACCGAGCCGGGCGGTCAAGACAGTCTTCGCGGCCGCGGCGCTTATCAGCGTCATCATTGGTCTGGGAATCTATCTGATGGCGGGCACGCTCGGCCTGGATCAGACGACCGCCGAGTTTATCGCGATTGCCTTTCTGATGGCAGGATTTGCGGACTATCTGCTGCTGCGATTCTGGGACCGAATCTTTAAGCCGAGCCGGAAATGATCCGTATGCCGCATTCAGCAGCAGTCTTCCAGCTCTGCTGCTAAATATCTGATATTTATAAGAAAAATGTAGCGCGTGGAGGTTTGTGGGCTATTCTTGTGATGACGTCAATTGAGAATCACAAGAGAGGTTCAGCATGGCTGATAAGAATTTTGCGAAGCTTGTCGACGGATACAGCCTGACAACGGCGGAAATTCTGTACCATTTGCCCGATCATCCGGCCCTTCTGCAGACTTATGTCTGGCAGGCTTATGATCTGGCCCCAAAATTCCCGCAGCTTCGCAAATTTCTGGACTTCTGGAACGACAATCTGGATGGCGCTCTCAATCGCATCCGGATCGCCAACAGACGCCTGATCGAGCCAGCTGAGCTTCGTTTTGTCGACGGTGAATTTAAGCTGCAGTGAGAATTAGACTGGGATTGCCAGTCAGCGAGATTTGATGTGTACCCGGACGAATTTGGTTCGGGGCTGAAAATTCGGTCGCGTGTGATAGATGCGGTAATATTCGAATGCGATCTTGGCTTGGCCTGCCGACTTCGGCAGTACCGAAACACTCATGATCGGCAATTCTCTGAAAAACATAGATTTTTGGCTGTCAGGCTTTGTCGTCCAGCCGATCGGCTTGACCTCGACATTTTCCAGGCCGACGCTTTTCTCCCGCACGATGCGCCAGCGAAATCCGCCTTCTCGATTGCCAGGCAGGCGGAGGATGAGCATCTCTCCGACCCGGGCTTGCCGTGTTTCGTCTCCCTTGTCCGCCTGAACGTCCGAGATAGGAACAACGACGAGCAATAGGGCGGCGGCGACCAGCCGGCGGAGCCAAGGTGAACAGCCAGAAAATTGGGTTCGAACGGCCATAGCTATCTCTTGGTCGCAAACGTTTGTGGAACCTCAAATAATGCCCGAAACTCGTTACTGTCCGGTAAATTGTGGGTTCCAGACGAACTTCGAACGATCTTGGAACTCGTTCGGTCTCTCGTGCTCGATCGACCTATTGCCGACGCATATGAAGCGGTTTGCCGCGGAAGGCATCCCGCGATAAGTTCGCGCGGCCGGAGCGGGTTCGCGCGCCGGATCCACGCCTTCGCCAAGATCTCAGGGCCCTACCAAATGCCTTATTCCGACTTTCGGCCAGACCTCATGGGATCGGCCGTTCTAGAACCTAACGGTCGTTTCGATGCCGGTTCCATGCAGTCCTTTACGCTCGTTTATACGGCCGGTCGGTTCGGTATCGACGATACCGGCAGTATCAAGATCGGTTTTCGCTTTGCGACCGACTTCGGACCTGTCCAATTCGATGATCCGCAAGCACCGGGCTATACGACGGTCGAGGCGTCAAATGGTGCCGTCCTCGATTGCCGCTGGGAATTCAAGCGCAACATTCGCCCGTGGAGTCGCGCTCTCTATATCGGCGTCCAGAAGCACTTTCTGGCTGAGGACGATACGATAACAATTCGGTTCGGCGATCGCCGCCAGGGCTCGCCCGGCATCCGCCTGCAGACCTATTGCGAGCGTAAGTTCGAGTTTCGGGTCTTTGTCGATGCGGTCGCGACCTACGACTATGTTGCGCTGCCGCGCTCTCCGCAGATCAATATCGCGCCCGGAGAACCCGTCGAATGGCTGGCAGCGCTGCCGACACTGGTTCGCGCCGGAGAGCCGTTTCGCCTGTCGCTCAAAGCCAATGACGCATGGGGCAATCCGAGCGATCAGGTCGAGGCCACTGTCCGTCTCGAGTCCAGCGCGCCCATCGACGGACTGCCGGAGACGGTTGAATTCACGCGCGGCTCCTTCTCCCAATTTGTCGAAGGTCTGACTGTTTCGGACCCGACAGATCTCTTTGTCCGTGTGCTTGATGCCAACGGAGACGAGGTCGCGCGAACCAATCCGCTCCGTGTTGCGGCCGATCCCGGCCGTGTCCACTTCTGGGGCGATTTGCATGGGCAATCGAATGAGACACTCGGTACGAACACTGCAGAAGAGTATTTTCTCTTCGGCCGCGATCGCGCCTTTCTGGATGTCTGCTCTCATCAAGGCAATGACTTTCAGATCACCGGCGATTTTTGGGAAGAGCTCAACGAGATGACGGCGCGGCTCGATGAGCCTGGCAAGTTTGTTTGTATCCCCGGTTACGAGTGGTCGGCCAATACGGCCGTCGGCGGAGACCGCAACGTGTTCTATCGCAATGAGGGGCGGCCGATCATTCGCTCCTCCCATGCACAAGTTCCGGATATGTCGGACGAGCCCGTCGATGCACATAATGCGCACGAGTTGTTCGAGAAGCTACAGGGCGAGGATTGCGTCATGTATGCCCATTGCGGTGGACGCTATGCGGACATCACATTCTCGCACGATGGGCGGCTCGAAAAGTCGGTCGAGGTTCACTCCTCCTGGGGTACTTTCGAATGGCTCCTTCATGATGCTTTCGACAAGAACTACCGCGTTGGCGTCGTCTGCAATTCCGACGGCCATAAGGGCCGGGTGGGCGCAAGCTATCCCGGCGCCTCCTTCTTCGGTGCGCTTGGCGGTCTGACCTGCTTCCAAACCGAAGCCCTCAATCGCGACACGATCTTCCACGCCATTCGACGTCGGCACCATTACGGGACGACCGGCAATCGGCTCTATCTCGATATCAAAGCAACACCTGAGGGGCAGGCGGAACTCTTCCATTCCGATCCTGCACTTGGCGATGCGCACTCAGAGATGGTGGATGGTCTGGTCATGGGTGATATCGCCCGGGTTAGCAGCGATCACGTGGAGCTCGATATCGAAGCCATCGGTTCTGCGCCCATCGAACGTGTGGATATCTTTGATGGAAAGGATTTGCTCGAAACGGTCAGGACATATGGCCCCAACGATCTGGGGCGCTGCATTCGGGTGGTCTATCAGGGGGCTGAGTATCGCGGCCGGTCGCGGACAACGAACTGGGATGGGTCGCTGACTGTGTCAGGAAACACCATCGAATCCGGTGCCATGTTCAACAATTGGAACCTCGATCGCGGCCTGACTCAGACCGGGGAGCAGTCAGCGAACTGGAAGGCTGTGACCACCGGAAATTTCGGCGGTTTCGATTTATGGATGAGTGACGGGGATGCGGGACGCATTGCCTTGGAAACGCAGCATGCGAGTGCTGACCTCGCGATCGCAGACATCGGGCTCGACCCCATCGTCCACGATGCCGGCGGTCTCGACAGGGCCCTCTTGGTCTACAGGTTGCCGGACGCCCTGACCGAAACCCATTTCAAACATGCCATGCGGATTCCAATCCGTCCCGAAGGCGACACGCGTATTCTGGTACGGGTAACCCAACTTGATGGACATCGAGCGTGGACAAGTCCCATCTATCTTTTTCGCAAGTAAGAAAGGGTGAGCAGGATGCTGCGGACGATCGGGATATTCTTGTTTGGTAGTATCGTGGGGACCGGATTTGGCGTCGCCCTCGGCTTCTTCCTGTTCCCCTATGTTTTCCCGCCGCCCGAAGTCAACGAAACGCTCACTGCAGCAGAGCGAACAACGGTTGCAGGGCGGGGCACGTTTATCCATGCCGATCCGAGTGATCCGATTCACTATGGAATGGGAAAGGTGACAGTCTATCGCGAGACTGTCTTTCTCCATGACGACTTCGAGGTTGGGCCCGGTCCGAAATATCACGTCTATCTGGTGCCGAAAGCAAATGTCCGCTCATCTGGAGATGTGACCGGAACCATGTTCGTGGATCTTGGCCGGCTGAAGAGCTTCAAGGGGAGCCAGAAATTTCCGATTCCTGCCGGTGTCGATCTCAGCAAGTTCCCAAGTGTCGTGATCTGGTGTGAGCAGTTTAATGTGCTGATCTCTCCGGCCGATATCGAATCGTGAGGCCGGGGATTGCCACTTCCGGAAAGAGCTCGTCATCATCATGATGTCTGCGCCCGATCCGTTGGGACCGAGCGCAAACTGGGCTCGATATCTTGTATTCAGTCAACCTCTGGCCTTCGGGGACTGATTTGCAGTACTCCATTCTTTCTATGAACGTTCATTGCTCCGCTGCCGAGCGAACTCTGGCAGGCGAAGTGTGGACTAAGTTCGGGTAACCGTCTCGCCGTCAGTATGTTTGGCGATGTCGTTTGTCTCCATAAGGAGCTTCGGGTTGGCATACCCTTCGGTACGGGCAGCGCTGGCCGTATAGAGGATCAGTGCGAGCCCGAAGAATGCCGTATGGATGAGTTTCTCTTTCAGAGTCATCTTAGGGGGAACCTTTGGGGTAGGGAACAGTTGCGCGATGCACGTGCTATTCGCTGCTGTTCCGAGAAGTCACGCCGCCGGTTGCGGGACGATGCGAATATAAGGTTTCGGCGCGCTCCAACCTTCGGGATATCTCTCCCTTGCTTCTTCGTCGGATACGGCCGGGATGATGATGACGTCCTCGCCGGCCTGCCAGTTGACCGGCGTTGCGACCTGGTGTTCGGCAGTGAGTTGCAGAGAGTCGATGGCACGGAGAATCTCCTTGAAATTGCGGCCGGTCGACATTGGATAGGTGAGAGTCAGTTTCACTTTCTTGTCGGGGCCGATGATGAAAACGTTTCGGACCGTCTGGTTGTCTGCCGCGGTCCGGCCCTCCGATGAGTTTCCGGCGCTGGCCGGCAACATGCCGTAGGCCCGCGAGATTGCGAGCGTCGGGTCGCCGATCATCGGATAGTTGGGTGCGATGCCTTGGGTATCGGCAATATCCCTGGACCATTCGGCATGCGAGGAGACCGGATCGACACTCAGGCCGATGATTTTCACGTTCCGCTTGTCGAACTCCGGTTTCATATGCGCCATTTGACCGAGCTCGGTCGTGCAAACTGGCGTAAAATCCTTTGGGTGCGAAAACAGCACACACCAAGACGATCCCATCCACTTGTGGAATGAGAGAGGGCCTTCGGTCGTTTCTGCGTCGAAATCCGGTGCGACGCTGCCGAGTTGTAGTGACATTTCCATATTCTCCATTGAGGCACGGGCATGAATGACGGCAGGCGCGTGGGGAGGTCGCAGCCGACCCGGCGGTTGTTAGCCCATGCGCCATTGCGTTGCTTGAAGGAAACTTGGAGATTGGCCGGAAATGACCCGAAAAATGTTTCGGCCTCGTAACACCAGGTGTTTCCAGCCACTAAAATGTGAACGCATCGACCCCTTAATTCGTTTATTCCCTCGTTGGCATGCCAATCGTCCGTATCCATTTAGAAGGGCAGGGGGTGAGGCTGCTGGGTTATCGGATATGACCCAGGGAGCGCATTCTCAGTAGGTTTCAATGATATTCACGATCAACGACTGTGCCGTCGACACGGACATTTTCGAGGTTCGGCGAATGGGGGCACGCGTTCCTGTTGAGCCGCAGGTTTTCGATCTTTTGGTCATGCTGCTTGAAAACAGAGACCGTCTTGTTACCAAGGATGAGATTATCGATCGTGTCTGGAAGGGCCGGATTGTCTCGGATGCGACCGTCAGCAGCCGTATCAAAGCGGCGCGTTTTGCGATTGGCGACAATGGTAACGACCAAAACTGTATCCGGACCGTGCGTCGTCGCGGCTTTCGCGTTGTCGCGGACGTTTCCTTGAGCGAGAGCGCACATCAATCTGCGCATGCACCATGTTTGAGTAAAACGACACAGACGGTCCCATTCACCGACAAGCCATCGATCGCGGTCTTGCGATTCACAAATATTGGCCATGATACCGGTTGCGACAGCTTTGCCGACGGGATGGCCGAAGATATCATTACGGCGCTCTCGCGCATGCCGTGGTTCTGTGTGACTGCTCGCAATTCGAGTTTCACATTCAATGCCAAAACGATCGACGTGAAACAGGTCTCCGATGACCTTGGCGTGCGCTACGTTCTCAGTGGCAGCGTGCGCAAGGCAGGGCGTCGCCTGCGGGTCGGTGCGCAACTCATCGATGCTGCAACCGGCAATCATGTCTGGGCAGACCGGTACGACCGCGACGTCGTCGACATTTTCGATGTGCAGGACGATGTGACCCAGGCAATCGTCGCCTCGGTTGTCCCTCAATTTCTCTCGACGGAGGCGATACGAGCGAAACGCAAGGACCCCGCGGAGCTCAGTGCGTGGGAATGCGTCATGCGTGGACGGGCACATCTTTGGAAACTCGGGCGCGCCGACGCGGCCATCGCCCGGGATCTCTTCGAGCGTGCCATCGCTCTATCGCCCAGCGGGGAACTCGGCATCAGCGATCTTGCCGTCGCACATTTCCTGGAGGCGCATTATGGGTGGAGCAACTCTTCGGCAGAATCGCAGCGGTTGATGCTGGATACGGCCAGAAAAGCCGTCGCTGCAAATGGAAACGATCCTTTGGCATTGACAATCCTGGGCTGGGCCAACTTGGTGGCCCACAACTGGGACGAAGCGCTTCCTCCTGTCGATCTCGCGCTTCAGTTCAGCCCCGGATTTGCTCCGGCCATCGGTATCAGAGGAACGATATTGGCTCTTCTCGGGAAGTCGGTGGAGGCGATCGAGTCCTTGAACCAGGCTATTCGTCTCAGTCCACTCGATTCCTTCATGCCGTTCTGGCTGATGGGCTTGGTATGGGCCAATCAGTCAATTGGCCGGTACGATGACGCAATCAAAGTGGCACAGCGTGCCATTCGTCTCGTCCCAGATAATCCGACATTCCGGCGCCAGTTGGCCTCTGCCTATGCCCATCAGGGATGTCTTGAGGAGGCGCGACGCGCCTTGCAAGATTATCGTTGGCTTGAACCCGACCATACGATTGCCGATGCAAGCAAAGTTTCAACGATGATTCCCGGGCACCGGGAACGGTTCCTCGAGGCGCTGCGAAAAGCAGGTTTGCCGGGCTAAGCCGGAGCTTTTTCCTGCATCAATGCTGACAGGTCGCGCTGCGGGACGGCCACAGACTTTGGTTTGTCGGAATGCATCATTTGAGGCACGCTCTCGGTCAATTCGACCATGAAGCCCAGCAGACTGTCCGCACTCATTTTGGCCGGGTTGAAATGATTTGAGACGCAATAGCGCCGATGGATTTCTTCGGCGACTGGCGCTCCGACAAAGCCCATCGACCAGGATGCAAAGCGCCTTTGCGTGATCGGGCGCGCTTCCAGAATGATGAGATCCGAGTGTCGCGGGTCTGCCGAGATTCGGCAGAACGTGTCGGTGATCGCCTTACGATCACCTTCGAGCACTTGAGCGAAGATCGAATCGTTAAAGAGTAGGGCTCCTGAAACACCGAGCGGCGGATTGTTCCGCTGACAGGCATCCAGGATGCTTTTGAGTTCAGCGCGCAGCGGCTTTTCGCTCTCCGGAATTGCATTCCGGCTGTAATAGATCAAACGCGACAAATACATCTCAAAGACTCCCTAAGGATCTCCGGTGAAACGACCGGAGTTTCGCAATTCCTCAAAACTTAAATTAAATGCGTCAAGAATCGCCTAAATCCGGGGAAAAGCCGCGCGCAGGCTTAATCGGACGTTAATGACCCGACACGGTCTGGCACATGGAGACCGCAGCAATGCGAGGTGTCCGGGCTGGCATATGATCTCGATCAAGACAGGCTGTCATACTTGCTCTTTAACGTGCGGCATCGCGATGGTGGATTCGCGGCAACTGGCATGGAGAAACGGATGACAATCCGAAATCTTGATCGGCTCTTTAAGCCCAAATCTGTCGCTATCGTTGGAGCCAGCGGACGAGAAGGGTCGGTTGGTGCGGTTCTGTCGCGCAATCTGCTGACCGGCGGTTTCGATGGCGCAATCATGCCGGTCAACCCGAAGCGCGCGCATGTTCAGAGCATCATCGCGTATCCGACCGTCTCCGATCTCCCGTTCGCACCGGATCTCGCGGTGATCGCGACAGCGCCTAGCCTGGTACCGGACCTCATTTCGAAACTCGGTGAAGCCGGAACCAAGGCGGCCGTTGTCGTGACCGCGGGCTTTGGAGAAGGGGGCGATGAACATGGTGGAGCGCTTCGCCAGGAGATGCTGGATGCAGCCCGGCCGCATCTGTTGCGGATCATCGGGCCGAATTGCCTCGGTATCATGGTGCCTGGCCAAGGCCTGAATGCAAGCTTTGGGAATGTCCATCCGCTACCGGGCAAGCTTGCATTCGTGACGCAATCCGGCGCTGTTGTGACGTCAGTCGTCGACTGGGCGACGAGCCGGAACATCGGGTTTTCCCATATTGTGTCGCTGGGTGACATGAGCGATGTCGATTTTGGCGACATGCTCGACTATCTGGCCAACGATCGCGAATGCAGTGCCATCCTCCTCTATATCGAGGCGGTCACGCATGCGCGAAAGTTCATGTCGGCAGCCCGGGCTGCATCGCGCACAAAGCCATTGATTGTCGTCAAGGCGGGCAGGCATGAAGAAGGGGCCCGCGCTGCAGCCTCGCATACCGGTGCCCTGGCTGGGTCGGACGATGTCTATGATGCCGCCTTTCGCCGTGCAGGCATGCTGCGGGTCACGACACTCGATCGCCTGTTCGAGGCGGTTGGCACGCTCGGCGTCGTCAGTCAGCCGAAGAGCGACAGGATCGCGATCGTTACGAATGGTGGCGGAATGGGCGTCCTCGCAACGGATGCGCTGATCGACGAAGGGGGCGTACTAGCGGAACTCGCGCCCGAGACCGTGGAGCGGCTCAACGCCGTTCTGCCTGAGACTTGGTCCAAATCCAATCCGGTGGACATTATTGGCGATGCGCCGCCGTCCCGATATGCCGATGCCCTGGACGCGGTCTGCGACGACAAAGGCGTTGGCGGCGTGTTGGTACTCCATTGTCCGACCGCTATCGCATCAAGCACGGATGCGGCCGACGCGGTCATTGCTGTTGGCGCCAAACGGCGGAATGCATCGATATTCACTGCGTGGGTTGGCGGCAAGGCGGTTGCGGAGGCCCGCCAGCATTTCACGGACAATGCGGTTCCGACCTATGACACGCCTTCTGCTGCGGTTCGTGCCGTCATGCAGTTGATCAACTACCAGCGCAATCAGGAGACCCTGATCGAAACGCCGCCGTCGGTTCCGGAGGACTTCGAGCAGGACGCGGACACGGCACGGTCGTTCATCAATGAGGCTCTGGCTGATGGGCGTGAGTGGCTCAATGAGCATGAAGCCAAGTCCGTACTCGAAGCTTATGGGATTCCGATTGCCAAAACGATGCGCGTGACCACCGATGAGGAGGCCGGCGAAGCGGCCGCCAAGTTCGGCGGAAGCGTCGTGCTGAAAGTTCTTTCGAACGACATCCTGCATAAATCGGATATTGGTGGCGTGGTTCTGAATCTCGAGGGACCTGCGGAGGTTGAGGCCGCGGCGCGGTCCATGCGATCACGAATTGCCGAATTCGATCCCAGTGCGAAGATTGACGGCTTCACGGTTCAGACAATGGTCCGCAAGCCCGGGGCTCATGAACTCCTTGTCGGCGTCAATGAGGACGTACTCTTCGGTCCGATGATCATGTTCGGACAGGGCGGGACGGCTGTTGAGGTGATTGCTGACAGCGCACTGGCGATGCCGCCATTGAACATGAAGCTCGCTCACGAGGCCATCGCCCAGACGCAGGTTGTTCGTCTGCTCAGAGGCTATCGTGACAGGCCGGCTGCGAACCTCGATGCCATTGCGATGACCATGGTGAAGGTCTCTCAGCTTGTCGTCGATATTGGGGAGATCGCCGAGTTGGACATCAATCCACTGCTTGCAGACAGTGCTGGCGTCATCGCACTGGATGCACGCATCCGGGTTCGAGAATTCTCCGGAAAAGCTGCATCCCATCTCGCGATCCGACCCTATCCGAAAGCGCTCGAGGCACCGATTACGCTGAATGACGGCCGGAAGTTCCTCATTCGCCCGATCGTACCGGAAGACGAGCCGGCCCATCAGCGCATGTTCGCCTCGCTCACGCCGGAAGAAATCCGCCTCCGATTTCTCATACCCAAGAAGACTCAGACCCATGTCCAGGCCGCGCGGTTCACGCAGATCGACTATGATCGAGAGATGGCTTTGGTGCTGGCAGATCCGGGACCTGTGGGGCAAACCGACATTCATGGCGTTGTGCGCATCAGTGCCGATCCGGACAATGAGAAAGCAGAGTTTGCCATCCTGGTGCAGGGCGAGTTGGCCGGCCTTGGGCTGGGGACACATATGATGCTGCACATTCTGGCCCATGCCGAGGGCGCCGGGATCCAAGAGATCTTCGGCGAGGTCTTGCGCGAGAATAGCCGGATGCTCGGATTGGCCAAGAAACTGGGTTTCGTCCAGACGCCTATTCGCGATGACCCAGGCATCGTGCACTTGTCGCTGAAGCTGCCGGCGACGGATACCGTGTCTTCAGTGTCGTGATGTCTATGTAGCCAGATATGCCTGAAGGTTCAGGTCGCGCGTGCGGTCTCGCGAGTCTCGCCAAATTCGTAGATATGGGCACCTTCGTGCTCCAGCACCGGCCTCAAATCATCGAATGCCTTGGAGTAAAGATAGAAAGGCACGCGCGGGAAAAGGTGGTGCACCAGATGATAATTCTGGAACAGATAGATCCAGTTTACGACACGCTCTAGCGGTCCCTTCACCTGGAACACATTGGTGTTGCGATAGCGACTGGTCTCGTCTTGTGGACTGTGCGTGAGATAGGCGAAGAAGAAGATGATAATGGCGCTACCGAGAACATGCGGCCCGACCCAAAGGGCCAGGAGTTCGCGCCAGAATCCCAGATTGATGAGCCAGAACATCACCGTATAGAGCGCCCAGTAAACAGCAATCACGTGCAATGCCAGAGCCTTGTTGCCGGGCACCTCTTGCTTGAAGACGATCTGCTTGAAAAAGAAATGATTGTAGAAGGCGAAGATCGTCAGGCAGCGCCATATCACCATTGCCGGTGTCTTCACTTTTACCCAATTATCAGGGTCGTACTCCGGATTGTTGGTATCGCGATGGTGCATCAGGTGAGTGGCACGGAATGCGCGATACTCGTGGAGTAGAATCAGACCGCACAAAAAACCGATCGTATGGTTCAGCCACATAAGCCGCGACTCGCGGCCGGCAATGTTGCCATGGCTGGCTTCGTGCAGGGGCGTCTGGCAGGCGTAAAGGATCAGGCTATTGAGGATCAAACCAACCCATAAGGGAATGAAACCCATCGCTCCGGCAGTGCAAACCGCCGCAAAGCTGGCAAGAATAGCGATACCCAGCAGGGCACTCGGCCACGCCACCATGCCCTGATACGGTCTTACGAGAGTCTGTGCTCGTCGCTCAATGGCGACATCGGTCATGGGCTTGTCTCCCCGCACATCACCGCGCCCACTCAGCCCCAGTTTGTGCCGAGCGTGTCAATCGTCTGATTGTCGATCCGTCGTCGAATGCGCCGAATAGACTCCGATTTCAATATGAGTCCGCGGCAATGGCAAGGTTTGAGTGCCGTAGTCGGCGGATTCTGCCGGCGCCTGTTGCGTCTTTGCCACGACCAGAGCGAACATGCCCTTCGCTCCGCGAACAAACGTTGCTCCAGCAGCATGGAAGCGATCGACCGTTCTGCTTTTAATCGATTTCGACCGACAGCAGGTTGATCTAGCTCAGGCGGGGCGTTCGATTTCGCGCGCTGTAGTGCAGGTATGATGAATATCTATGCGGTCTGACGGGCGACAATCTCCGGTCGGAATCACCCCCGTTTCGTCAGCCCATACTCCTGCATACGCCATAGCAAGATATCGATGCGATCCTGGCCGAAGAACGGTTCTTCGTCGAAAACGAAAAGGGGCACACCGGGGTGGCCGGCTTTGCTATGAGCCTGTTGATTGGCTTCGATCGCGTCTTCGAGCGTTTCGGGATGGACGGCGACGTCGCGCATTAGTGCATCGGCATCGAGATCGGCTTCCGCGATCGCATCGGCAAGACGTGTTCCCTGGTCCCAGCCCTCGGTGCGTCCATCCCAGATCAAACGCATGACATGATCGAGAAATCGAAGGCCGTTGCCTTGCTGTGCGGCCGCTGCCGCCAGCCGCGTCAATCGTCGGATATAAGGCTGATCGTCGGCAATCTCACCCGTTTCCAGGTTCTGAACGATGGGATCAGGAATAGGGCGGCGATAGGGAATGCCGTGGAACGCTGCGACTCTCTGTGCATCAAGCAGATGATAGGGCCGATAGTGACCGGGGACCCGGGCAAAAAAACCAGGATTGCGGATGGCAATCGGGTAGACGATGCGCACGACCACATCGACATCGTAGGTGCGCTGGATATCCAGCACTCTATCGAGCGCAACGTAGCAATAGGGGCTGCGCATCGACCAGTAGAGATCGAAAGAAAGCGTGCTCATGGCCATTTCACAATCGGTGGCATGGAAGAGAGGATCGACTCGACATTGCCGCCTGTCATGAGCCCGAATTTCGTGCCGCGGTCGTAGAGCAGATTGAATTCAACATAGCGCCCGCGGCGGACGAGTTGCTCGTTCCGGTCGTCTTCCGTCCATGCTGTGTCCATATTTCGTGCGACCAATTCAGGATAGATTTTGAGGAACGCGCGGCCGACATCCTGCGTAAAGGCAAGACCGGCATTCCAGTCGTCGGGCGTGACGTAATCGTAAAAGATGCCGCCAATTCCACGCATCTCATCACGATGCTTGAGATAGAAATATTCGTCACACCATTCCTGATAGCGCTCATAGTCGGCGATTTCATGGGCGCCGCAGGCCGCTTTCATGGCCGCATGGAAGTCGCGGCTGTCCGGATCGTCTTGGGTGCGCCGTCGATCAAGAACCGGCGTCAGATCGGCACCGCCGCCGAACCACCATTTCGTTGTTACGACGAAGCGCGTATTCATGTGGACGGCGGGGACATTCGGATTCTGAGGATGGGCAATGAGCGAAATGCCACTTGCCCAGAAACGTGGATCATCTGCGGCCCCGGGTATCTGCTCGCGAAATTCGGGGGCGAATTCGCCATGGACTGTCGATGTGTGAACGCCAACTTTCTCGAAGACGCGTCCCGACATCATCGACATGACGCCGCCGCCGCCATCGGCGCCCGTATGGTCCGTTCGCGACCAGGGCTTGCGTGTGAAACGTCCGGCTTCCCCTTCGTCAGGCCGATCTTCGAGGTCTTCGAACGCGGCACAGATATCGTCGCGGAGCGTTTGAAACCACGCTTCGGCGCGCGCCTTGCGGGCCGCAGCAACATCATCCGTCATGGGTTCGGTATCGGTCATGGCGCGTCCGATATGCGCTTGCACTGCATCGGCGTCAAGCGGTCCTGGTTTTTGTTACATGTTTGCATCGTCTTTTTGTTGACGCCTCGGCACCCCATATACTCGGTGCACGCACTGCTCGTTCGTGCATAAGTGCCGCCGCAGCCAGACAGGTCTGCATGCCGTCAGAACGTCTCCGGCCGGCACGAATTGTGAAGCTCAACAGGTTTGAAGAACAATGTTTCGCTGGTTCGAACAGCGCATCGATCCCTTTCGCGCGTCTCCGGACACTCAGCCGCCCGAAGGGCTGATTGCGTTTTATTGGCACTATATCCGCCAGGTCTGGCCGGTGTTTCTGGCCGTGCTGATCTCAGGCTTCTTTGCGGCGGCCATTGAGGTCGTGCTGTTCGTCTATCTTGGCCAGATCCTTGACATGGTGAAGGAGACGGAGAACGCGGCGACGTTTTTCGCCGACAATGGAGCCATGCTGATATGGATGGCTTTTGTCGCGATCGTTGCTCGGCCGGTCCTGTTTGGCGTTCACACATTGCTGGTCAATCAAGCGATCATCCCGACCTTTACCAATCTCGTGCGCTGGCAGACGCACCGCTATGTCCTCAGGCAGAGTCTCTCCTTTTTCCAGAATGACTTTGCCGGTCGTATTGCGAGCCGCATCATGCAGACCGGTGCCGCACTGCGCGAATCTGTTGTCCAGAGTATCGATGCCCTCTGGTTCATCGTGATCTATACGGTTATGGCCGGCTTCATTTTCTTCGAAGCCGATGCCCGCCTGATCGTGCCGCTTGTCGTCTGGCTGGTCCTGATCGTTGCGACGCTGGCCTATTTCGTGCCCCGCGTGATGGATCGTGCCAAGTCCATGTCGGATGCACGATCGACTGTCACCGGGCGGATCGTCGACAGCTATACGAATGCCCCGACCCTCAAGCTCTTTGCGCACACCCAGCGCGAGGATGACTACGCCCGTGAGGCAATTGCCGACCAGACACGGAAGTCGCACGATGAACTCAGGCTCATCACCCAGATGGAGCTTACGGTCTGGTCGATCAATGGTCTGCTCATCGTCGCTACAACCGGTTTGGCCGCCTGGTTGTGGAGCCAGGGATTGATCACCGTCGGCGCGATTGCGGTTGCCGCGGGTCTCGTGATCCGCATCAACAATATGGCCGGCTGGGTCCTGTTTGTCGTTACGGGCATTTTCGAGAACTTTGGAATGGTTCAGGAAGGCATGGAGACGATATCCAGGCCGCGGACGGTCGTCGATGTTCCGGATGCGACCCCGATCGCTGTCGACAAAGGCGAGATCCGGTTTGAGGATGTCAGCTTCGGCTATGGCATGGAGCGAGGCCTCGTCAAAAATCTGACGATGATCGTGCGTCCCGGCGAGAAAGTCGGAATTGTCGGGCGGTCGGGAGCCGGTAAGTCGACCCTCGTCAATCTGCTTCTGCGGTTCTACGATCTGGAAGGTGGCCGGATCCTTGTCGACGGCCAGGATATCGCCGCGGTTCAGCAGGATACGCTCCGTGCCGAGATCGGGATGGTGACGCAGGATACATCGCTGCTACATCGCACGATTATGGAGAATATTCTGTATGGGCGCCCCGACGCGGGTGACGATGCGGCAATCGAGGCCGCCAAACGGGCCCATGCTCATGACTTCATCTTGGACTTGGAGGATCATGAGGGGAACACAGGATATGCGGCCCGCGTCGGCGAGCGCGGCGTAAAGCTTTCGGGTGGTCAGCGGCAGCGGATCGCCATTGCTCGCGCGCTCTTGAAAGACGCACCAATCCTGATCCTCGATGAGGCGACGTCCGCGTTGGATTCAGAAGTGGAGGCGGCCATCCAGGAGCAGCTCTACAACTTGATGGCTGGAAAAACGGTTATCGCCATCGCCCATCGTCTTTCCACGATTTCGGCCATGGACAGGCTGATCATCATGGATCAGGGACGCATCGTGGAAGAAGGACCGCATGACCAACTGGTCGATGCGGGGGGAATTTATGCGCAGCTATGGGCTCGTCAATCGGGCGGGTTTCTTGCGAGTGATGAAAAAGCGCCTGGAAACACACGGACGGAACAAAGCACAGTGGTCTCGGGTAAATCGCCCACGGCATCGATTGCAAAACCCGAACGCTTCCGATTGCCGAGCTGATCGGACCAATCGCCATTCGCGGGAGCCAATTGTGGAGAGTGATTGTCATCATTGCGTCTTGTGGTCGAGCCAGACTATGATGTCGACTTTCGTGAATCCTGACGACACCCAAGGCATATGGTTGGAGGCTGATGGCTCCGGAACATCGGATCGCGCTCGTAACGGGGGCTGGTAGTGGCATTGGTCGGGCTTCAGCGCTTGCCCTTCAGCGGGCCGGCTTCTCTGTCGTCCTCGTTGGACGCAGAGCAGAAGCTCTCGAAGAGACGGCAGCCGGCGCCGATCCGGATGGAGGGGATATCGTCGCGCTTGCGGCAGACGTCACCGATCCGAAATCCGTCGATACACTCTTCGAAGCTGTTCGCGACAAATACGGTCGTCTTGATGTCCTGTTCAACAATGCCGGCACAAACGCGCCACCGATTCCCATGGAAGAGATGGCTGTTGAAGACTGGCAGAGTGTGATTGACGTCAATCTGACGGGATCGTTCCTATGTGCACGTGCAGCGATGGCGATGATGAAGGTGCAGTCGCCGAAGGGCGGGCGGATCATCAACAACGGTTCGATCTCGGCCTATGCGCCCCGACCGCGCTCGGTGCCTTATACTGTCAGCAAGCATGCTATCACCGGACTTACGAAGTGCATTTCCCTGGATGGCCGCAGCAACGATATCGCCTGTAGCCAGATCGACATCGGAAATGCTGCAACGGATATGACGGAACGGATGAATGCCGGTGTGCCACAGGCCGACGGTTCAATGGCTGTAGAGCCGCGTATGGATGTGGGCCATGTTGCAGACGCAATCGTCTATATCGCGAAACTACCCTTGGACGCGAATGTTCAGTTCATGACCGTTATGGCAACGAAGATGCCCTTCGTAGGAAGGGGATAGCCAGCGAGAAAGAGTGAGCGGACCAAATGACGCGTTGAATTAATCAGTGCACAGACCAATTATTGCCTGCCTTAGTACTGCGTAATGTACGGTGATCAAAATGGTTGAGACGAGTGATGCAGACGCCGAGCATTCGGGTCCGCTGAGTGACCTTCGCGTGGTCGAGTTTGGTTCCACAATCTCAGGTCCATTTTGTGCGCGCATGTTGGCCGATTTTGGTGCAACGGTCATCAAGGTCGAGCAGCCGGATGGCGATTTCGCCCGGGGTGTCGGAAGCCGGAAGCAAGGCCGCTCGCTTTACGCAGCATCTGTCTTTCGCGGCAAGCGCATCGTTTCGATCGATCTCAGGATTGAGAAAGGCAGGCGGGTGGCTCGCCGCCTCTGCGAAAAGGCGGATATCGTTGTCGAGAATTTCCGGCCCGGGACAATGGAGCGATGGGGACTGAGCTACGAAGAGCTGAGCCGGGACAATCCAGGCCTGATCTTTGCCAGAATTAGCGGGTTTGGCCAGGATGGATGCTACAAGGAGCGTCCGGGTTACGGAGTCACTTGTGAGGCCTTAAGCGGGCTTCGAGGCGTTACCGGCTACAATGATCTACCGCCGCCACGCATCGGCGCAGCGGTCGGGGCTTATCTCGCCGGTCTCTATGGCGCATTCGGTGTTCTTGCCGCCGCAATGGAGCGTATGAAAACCGGTAGAGGGCAGGGGGTCGATTCCTCGATGTGCGAGGCAGCCTTCTCGCTGATGGAGCCGCATATCCCCGCATACCAGCAACTCGGTGTTATCGCGAAACCTCCTGGATCGCATTATCTGGGCACGGCTCCAAACACGCTCTATCCCGCTGCCAATGGCACCTATATTCACATTACGGCTGTGTCGGATTCTGTCTTCGCCCGGCTGGCGGATCTGATGGAGCAGCCGGAGCTGGTGAGCGACCCGCGGTTTGCGACAGCACCCGCGCGATCTGAAAATGCGGAGTTTATCGACGAGATCATCAGTGCCTGGACCTGCAACATGACTCTCGAGAATCTGGAGAGTCTACTGGAAAAAGCGAACGTTCCCGCAGCACGGATCTATTCGGTGGCCGACATATTCAACGATGAATATTTCAGGCAGCGCAACATGCTGATTGATATGGAGGATGATGTCTTGGGACCGGTAACGTTGCCCGGAATCATGCCCAAACTCTCCAGGACACCGGGGCGCGTGCGTTGGATCGGTCATCAGATAGGTGACGATACGAGGGACGTTCTGAAAGCGGAGTTGGGATACACCGACAGCGACATTGAAGACATGGCCAAAGATGGTGTTGTCACAGGCCCCGATTTACCAACCTGAAACGCCGCACGCCTGCCGCTGGTACAAGACCGATAACGCGAGACCGGACCCGAACTTGCGCCCCATGGCCTGCCGCTAGCCCGCTGCGTCGATTTGTATGCAAATGACATGCACCAGCACGCTAAGATCGAGCAACGCCTTCGCGTTCGATTAGTCTTGCTCGAACGCAACCCAATCCGGCAACCATGAGAGAACACCTATGAGCGTCGACGATATCAACGATGAGCTTGCGAAACGGGAAGCCCATGCCCGCGGCATGGGAGGAGCCAAAAAACTCGAGAAGCGGCGTGAAGCCGGGCTCCTCAATGCACGCGAGCGGATCGATCGTCTTGTCGATGCGGATAGTTTTCTCGAGGCAGGTCTTCTCGGAGTCTCTGCTTATGAGATCGACGACCGGGAAAAGACGCCGGCCGATGGCAAGGTCACAGGTTTCGGCAAGGTTGCCGATCGGATGGTCGGTATCGTCTCCAACGACTTTACGGTCAAAGGCGCGTCATCCAGTGCGACCAATATGAAGAAGATCGGCCATGTTCGCCGCACGGCCGTGAAGCGCGGATTTCCGTTGGTGTTCTTCGGAGAATCGTCCGGTGCGCGAATGCCCGACAATATGGGTGCCAGGGGCATGGGAATGCAGCTTGGTCATGACCCTGAACAATATGTACGCGAGCGCGAGCAGCCCTGGGCATCCGCGGTCCTAGGTCAGTGCTTCGGGTCATCGGCCTGGTATTCGTGCCTGTCCGATTTCACCGTCATGCGCAAGGGCGCCGTCATGGCGGTTGGCAGTCCGGGATTGGCGTCGCTTGCGATCGGCCAGACGGTCGAGGCGGAAGATCTTGGCGGCTGGAAGCTCCATAGCGAAGTCACCGGACTGGTCGACCGGGTTGTCGACACGGATGAAGAGGCGATCGACGAGATAAAGATGTTCCTGTCGTATATGCCGTCGAACAATCGGGAAGCGCCACCGCGGGCACCCGTGCCGGAAGGCAGCCAGGACGGGCAGGCGCGCATTCCCGATATTCTGCCCACGGAGCGGCGCCGCGGCTATGACGTTCGCAAGATCATCAAGTGCCTCGTCGACAGCGACAGCTTCTTCGAGATGAAGCCGCGTTTCGGACGCACCGTGGTTGTGGGACTGGCACGCCTTGATGGCCGGGTCGTCGGCATCATCGCGAACAACCCGATGGGCAAGGCCGGTGCATTGGACGTGCCGGGTTGCGAGAAAGCCACGCGTTTCACTGTCATGGCGGACAGTTTCAATATTCCGATCATCCTCCTGGTGGACACGCCGGGCTTCGTCATCGGCATCGATGGGGAGCGTCAGAAGGCGCCGGGCAAGATCATGAATTTCATGACCGCATTGCAGATGTGCACCGTGCCGAAGCTCTCTGTCATCATGCGCAAAACCTATGGGCAGGCTTATCTGAATATGGGCGGGGGCCGGAACTCCGATGACGTCGCTGTCTGGCCAACAGGCGAGATCAGTTTCATGGATCCCCACTACGCGACCGAAGTTGTCGCCTGGGGACGGGATCTGTCGGACGAGGAGAAGACGAAGATTCGCGATGAAATGGCGAGAGACAACGAGCCGTGGGGATTGGTCGAGGTCTTCGCCGCCCAAGCGGTTGTTCGCCCCGAAGAGACGCGGACCTATCTGGTCCGCCAGTTGGAGATCCACGACATGCGCCTGAGCGGCGGGATCGGTCGTCATCGTCTGGCGGCATGGCCCACAACATACTGAGTGGAAACTCATATATCAGGGCGGAGCATTCATGGCCGGCTTGGGGCTAAACGCAGACTTCAATGCAGAGGGTGCATGTCCTGATATTAGACAAAAGGTGCAAGCTGCTATGGACGAACGAGACCGATGATGCTGTTATTGGCGCCGCTGAGGCAAGGTGCTCAATGAGGGGTCGAGGGCTCTAAGTCCCAGGAATACTTATGAGTTTGCCAAGTGAGATAGGGAGGAGTTTTTCGAATGAAGATTGGTAGAATGCATCACCGGATGGCTGCAACGGTCGCCGGCGGCGCCATTGCGGCCCTGACAATCGGGGCGAGTGGGTCGGCCTTGGCCGAAACCAACGAAGTGCGCTTTGCGCAGCAGTTCGGTCTTCTGTATCTGCCCATGCATGTCGTGGTGGATAAGAAATACGTACAGACCTGTGCCGCAGAACAAGGCATGAAGGACATCAAAGTCACCATGCACCGATTCAGCGGTGGTGCCGCGGTCAATCAGGCTCTTCTCTCACGCAACGTCGATTTCGCTGCCGGCGGCATCGGACCGTTGCTCAAAATCTGGGACAAGACCAAGGGCCGCCTGAACGTCAAGGCGATGACGACCCTGTCCGCCATGCCCCTGAAGCTCAATACGAATGACAAGCGCGTCAAGAAGCTCGAGGATTATGTGGGTCTGACGGACCACAAGATCGCGACGCCTTCGGTCAAAGTGTCGATCCAGGCGGTTGTCCTTCAGATGGCCGCGAAGAAGAAATGGGGCGCCAAAGACGCCTTCAAGCTCGATCCTATGACGGTGTCGATGAAGCACCCGACCGCTGTTGCGGCACTTCTCGCCGGCGGTCAAGCCGTGAAAAGCCATTTCGCGACCCTGCCGACGTCCTTCCAGGAGTTGACGAGCGGCAAGGTGCATAACGTTCTGACATCCTATGATGTGTTGGGCGGACGCCATTCGACGGTTGCCATGTACAACACCGAGAAGTGGAAGACGGAGAATCCGAAACTCTACGAGTGCGTGTACAAGTCGTACGGCAAGGCCATCAAATGGATCAACGACAACAAGAAGGATGCTGCAGCACTCTTCCACCGCTTCACCAAGTCCAAACTGAAACTTGAGGATGTGGAGAAGATGGTCGGCGATCCGAAAGAGATGCTCTACACGCAGCAGCCCGAGCGCACGATGGAGTTCGCTAAATTCATGCACTCGATCAAATCGATCAAGAACATGCCGGAGAGCTGGAAGGACTATTATTGGGAAAACAACCACGATCAGGACGGTAGCTGATTGATGGATACGCCTAATCCTGACGCGGCGGGCCCTGCGCCCGCCGCGACTACCGCCGAGCCCATCCTGGCCGTCGACGGGGTCACTCTCCAGTACAAGACCAAGGAGCATCTGATCACGGCGACCTACCGGGTCAGCTTCGACGTCTTCCCGGCTGACCGATACGTGGTTCTCGGGCCATCGGGATGCGGCAAATCGACGATCCTGAAAGGGGTCGCAGGATATCTCCAGCCTGTCGAGGGCGCGATCCGCCTGAAGGGCAGGGAGATTTCAGAGCCCGGTCCGGACCGGGTCATGGTCTTTCAGGAGTTCGACCAGCTTCTGCCCTGGAAGACGGTGAAACAGAATATCACATTCGCCCTGATGAACGGCGGCAAGTGCAAGACGCAGGCCGAAGCCGATGCGCTCGCGATGGAGTATATCGTCAAGGTGAAACTTGGCGGGTTCGAGGACACCTATCCGCACATGCTCTCAGGCGGCATGAAACAACGTGTTGCGATCGCCCGCGGTATGGCCATGGAGCCCGATGTCCTGCTCATGGACGAGCCGTTCGCCGCGCTCGACGCATTGACCCGGCTGCAGATGCAGAAAGAGCTGCTGCAGCTTTGGGAGGACGTGCATTTCACGGTCATTTTCGTCACGCACTCCATCGAAGAAGCGCTGATCGTCGGCAGCCGCATTCTTGTTCTGTCGCCGCATCCCGGGCAGGTCAAAGCCGAACTCAACGCGCATCATCTGAACCACGAGAATGTCGGTCAGCCTGAGTTCGCCGAAGTGCAGCAGCGCATTCACGACATGCTGTTCGCCGACCGCATTCTTGAGGAAGAAACGCAGGCGGCGGGTCCGGCCACATGAGTCAGGCAGCACAGTTGCCGGAGATCATCGTCCGGCCGGAATTCGAACTGGACGATGTCGGCACAGCAAGCACGAGCGATGTGGCGCGCAAATTATCGCTGTGGGAGCGCATCTCCGACCTTGATATTGTCCGCAAGTTCACGATTTTGCTCGCTCTCCTTGTCATTTGGGAGCTCTACACACGGCTGAGCCAGGTCAATGAGCTGATCCTGCCGAAGTTCTCGACGACCTTCGCCGCTCTGATCAAGGCGATCTGGTCGGAGCAGCTCCTCTATATGATCTGGAATTCGATCACGGTGCTGTTGACCGGTTACTTTATTGGCCTGCTGATTGCGACATTGCTCACCACGGCTGCAACGGCAACGCGTTTCGGCTCGGACGTGCTGAGTACGATCACGGCCATGTTCAATCCGCTGCCGGCGATCGCGCTTCTGCCCCTTGCCCTGCTGTGGTTCGGCCTTGGCGCCGATGCCATCGTCTTCACGCTGCTCCATTCGGTGATCTGGCCGGTTGCTCTTAACGCGCATACGGGTTTCATGAGCGTCAGCGATACCCAGCGCATGGTCGGGCGCAATTACGGTCTGAGAGGGCTGACCTACGTCGTCAAGATCCTCATTCCTGCGGCCTTCCCATCGATCTTGATGGGAATGAAGATCGGCTGGGCCTTCGCGTGGCGAACCTTGATCGCGGCCGAACTTGTCTTCGGCGGCTCCATATCGGACACCGCTGAAACGGCATCGGGCGGGCTTGGCTGGTTTATTTTCGCCAATCAGATGGATCTTCAGATCCCGCATGTCTTTGCAGGGCTCTTCGCGGTTATCGTGGTCGGTGTCCTGGTCGAGAATCTTGTCTTCAATGCAATCGAGGCAAAGACGGTTCGGCGTTGGGGGATGCAGGCCCAATGAGCACGGCTTCAACACTTCCCGACAAAGCCAATCTGCCTGAACTGGTCATTCGTCCCGAGTACGAAGTGCCGGAAATCCAGCAGGCGCATACTGGAGATGTCGCACGCAAGCTCTCGGCTTTCGAACGCATCTGGAACATCAATGCCGTCCGCAAGACATTCATCCTCTTGTGTCTCGTGGCATCTTGGCAGATCTACACGGTCGCCATGGATGTGGAGCCATTGATGCTGCCATCCTTTGCGATTTCGGCCGAGAAACTGATCGACGATCTCTTCTATGGCGATCTCATTCACAAGGTCTGGTTCTCGATCAAGGTTCTGCTCATGGGATATGCGCTCGGCGTGGCGATTGCAGCCGTGCTGGTACTCTGGGCAGCAACCTCGCGCATCGGCGGCGATTTCATCGCGATGTCGACGGCCATGTTCAACCCGCTGCCGGCCATTGCGCTGCTGCCGCTGGCGATGCTCTGGTTCGGGCTTGGGACGGGAAGCCTGATTTTCGTTCTTGTGCATTCGGTGCTCTGGGCCATCTCGCTCAGCGCCCATACCGGCTTCATGAATGTGAGTCCGACCCTGCGCATGATCGGCCAGAACTACGGGCTCAGAGGCATCCCCTATGTGTGGAAGATCCTCGTGCCCGCAGCGTTCCCGACGATCCTCTCCGGCATGAAACTCGGCTGGGCCTATGCCTGGCGCACGCTCATCGGAGCGGAACTGGTCTTCGGTGCCTCGTCCGGCTCGGGCGGTCTTGGATGGTACATCTTCGAGTCGAGCCAGAACCTGGATACCGACGGCGTCTTCGCCGGCCTCTTCATGGTGATCCTGATCGGTATCCTGGTGGAGAATGTGATCTTCCGGAATATCGAGATCAAGACCGTCCAGCGCTGGGGTATGCAGCGGTCATAATCCGACGTGAAGACTATCGCCGACGGTCACTTTTGCGACCGTCGGCGTTTCCACGACTGGGACATGCTGCTCGCTTCTGTCTCGCTGTGCCGGCCATCTGATCAAAGCGTTCTGTCTACGGAGGCTGCCTTATGTCTACGCCCAAACTGATCACCTTCGATGTCTATTCCGCTCTCCTCGATATCCAGGAAAGTCTGACGACCGTATTCGCCAGGGCGCTGAATCTCACACCGGATCAGGCGCGGCCCCATGTCCGTGACTGGCGCGCCCGGCAGATGGCGCGAGCGGCTGCAAGCAATTCGCTTGGCACGGGACGAACGTCTTTTCGTGCCGCAACGCGAATGGCGCTGGATGCTGTGTTATCTCGGGGCGGTTTCGATCTGACAGACCCGGAACGTTATGACCTGGTGATGGCATGGGATGCCCTCAAACCCTGGCCAGAGGCGCAAAGCGTGCTGGCGGCCATAAAGGAACGCGGCATTCCCGTCGCCATTCTTTCAAACGGGGACCAGGACATGCTGGATGCCGTAGCCTTGCAGTTCGACCCAGGCTTCGACCATGTGCTCTCGTCGGAGACGGCAGGCTGGTACAAGCCTCACCCGTCCGTTTATGCGTTGCCGCGAGAGAAACTCGGCGTCGAATCGCAGGACACATTGCATGTTGCCGGTGGAGCCATGGACGTTATCGGCACGGTGAGCGCCGGCCTTCCGTGCCTCTGGTCGAACCGAGCCGGCGACCGGTTGCTCGATCCGGCTTACGCGCCGGATCGTGAATATGCCAGCCTTGACGGTGTATTGGCTTTCCTGTCCGAATTGGATGGCAGTTCTGTAAGCGCCTGAGGAGACGCAGATCGTTCAAAACTGATGGTCTTCAGAATCTTGCATCAGACTCTCTATTTGACGCGCTGCATCCTTCAAAGCCGGTAGCTGCTCGATAGCGACATCCGCCGACATGCGGAATTCTGGTGCGTGCATGGCGAGCCCGGCACAAAAGCGGCCGCTGGCGCCTCTGATTGGTACGGCGATCGCAATGAGACCTTCTACGAATTCGCCATTGTCCAGAGAGTAGCCACGCTCGCGTGTGCAGGCCAGTTCTCGCTTGAGCTTCGTCCTGTCGACGATTGTTCGCTTGGCCAGTCGTCCAAGCTCCATACGTTCCAGCATGACGTTCAATGCCGGGCGCGCAAGCTGGCTCAGATAGAGCTTGCCGCTGGCGGTGCAATGCAACGGAATCTTCGTGCCGGCCTGGAACTGTATGCTCAACGGCCATTGGGTCTCAACCCGTTCGGCATAGACCATCTGGGTGCCTTGCGGGATGGAAATGTTACAGGTCTCACCTATCTGATTCACAAGTGCCTGAAGAATCGTTCGGCGGCCCAAATCAATGGTCGATTCCGACATGACCATTCCGGCGAAAGCGAACAGGCGAGGACCGGCTACGAGATGTCTGCCGTCGAGATTATATTGCAGGAGTCGTTGATCGATGAGCATCTTGGCCAGACGGTGCATGGTTGCTTTCGGTAGCCCCACGCTCGAGCAGATCTCGCTGGCAGTCTGTGGTCGATCCGCGTTTATGACGGCCTCCAATACATGGAAAGCGCGCGTGAACGTGGCCCCGTTGTCTCTATCTGCTTTCATGATCGTCTTGTGGTCGGACTCAATCGGTGTTTCGTCGTGACGCCGACACGTTCAACCGCATATCAGGTTGCGAGCGCTTCCATAAAATTGTTGGTGATGAGCCCGGTCAATCGCGACATGACGTGATAGCCAACGGTCGTATCGTCGGCAAAAATCCGAAGGAGTGCATTGCCATCAATCGCGAGCACCGTGGATGCTTCGAGGCACCTGGCATGAGCCACCCGTTGCGGCCGCCCTTCGAGCATCGCGGCCCAGGCGAATGCCTGCCCGGCTGCAACGACTGATCCCGATGCACCGTCGCGGTCGCACTTGCCGAAGAAAAACTGCACGCGTCCGGTTTCAACAACGAATACCTCGTGTGCTTCGTCATCGAGTTCATAGATCGCATCCCCTTGTTTGAATGCTCGCCGAGTGGTGATCCCTGCAATGGCCTGCAGAGTTTCGCCTGAGAGACCTCCGAACAAGACAGTGCCCTTCAAGACATCTGGAATCGTCTGTTTCTGCACCATGATGATCTCACAATCGATGCGTTCGTGGCCTGGTCCACAAGCTCTTGGGAATGCCGCGTCAAATCGGCCAATGTGAACCTCGGTCCAAACGGCGGGTATCGAGCCTGACCTCGCGATCGATGAGTTTTGCCGTGCCATCTTCGATTTTGAATGAGTCGAAATATTTGCCGATCAGAAAGAGATGATTTTCACCGGCATCGATATGTGCGTTCACGCCGTCCAACATGTTCTGATAGACGACGAGCGATGTGATGGCCGTCGCCGATTTCCCATCTTCAGCGACATCGACCGCATACACCGTGCTGTGGCGGGTTAGTGGGGAGTGATCGGTATTGTGCTTTTCCAGCATGCCACACATGTTTTTCAATTCGCTGCGATCGCCCCGAAAATAGGTCATGTCATAGGCGATCTCCAGGCTATACGCTTTTATCGTGTAGCGGAAATCGTCGTCGCAGAGTTCCAGCCAGTCGTCCCAGTTCTCATCGTCGAGTAGGAGACAGGATCGATAGATTGTGTCTTTCACAGCTTCGGTTGCAGTCGCTCCATTCATGCTCATCGATGCTTCCTCAAGAATTCAAAGGTGGGAAGCAAAGACCCGATCGTTGGCCTCCGCTCTTCGCTGGGACGGATGTCCCGATTATCCTCGGGCCGGCGGATGTCCGAATAGACGGAATCGATCACCAAATCTCCTAACAGAATGTCTGCGAGGCCGAATTGCTGTTCGCGTGTCTGGCTCATCGGAAACCGGCTCCTTGGACCCAAGAATTTTATTATGTGGTTTATATTATCCCGTATAATGAAAAAAATATATCAAAAAATGACACATTGATAGTAGCGGTGCACGATCCTCAACCGCGATGTTTTTTAGCTTTAGAAGCGTTTGCGCCGAATCCAGCAGATGGTCAGGATTGAGACCCGTCAATCAGTTGAATGATGTGCGGATATTTCTAAGGTGCAGAAGACCTTCGGCGGTGTATCAATCGTGTGATTTGCGATTGGGACACTTGTCTGTTCGGTGCCGGTCCAGCCGGGTGCAATGTGCTGCTTTCTTGAAAACGGAGACTGATTAAATGAGACGGACCCATGGCTCTCACTGGGGCGCCTTTGAGGCGCAAATCGATGATGGCCGCCTGACGTCGGTCCACCCATTCCATCGTGATCCCGATCCTTCGCCAATACTCGATGGCATGGCGGATGCGGTCTATCACGACTGCCGTGTCAAGGCGCCGATGGTTCGCAAGGGCTGGCTGGAGAAGCGTGACCGCCGCCGCGGCGAAGACCCGTTCGTGGAAGTTCCGTGGGACGAGGCACTGGATCTTGTCGCGACCGAGCTGCAACGCGTGAAGCGTGAGTATGGGAACGAGGCGATATTCGCCGGATCCTACGGTTGGGCAAGCGCCGGACGGTTCCATCATGCCAATACGCAGCTCAAGCGCTTCATGAACTGCTTTGGAGGGTATACCGGACAAAAGCACAGCTACTCCGTCGCGGCGGCTCTGGCGATTCTGCCGCATATCGTCGGGGATATCCGCCCGCTCAGAAAACCAACATCCTGGGATGCCATTGCAGCCGATACGCAGCTCTTCGTCGCCTTCGGCGGTATCGGGACCCTGCGAACCCAGATGGAGCCGGGCGGCCTCGGCAATCACTCCACCGAACACTGGTTACGGCAACTGGCGGAAAAAAATGTTGAGGTTGTCAGTGTCACCCCGCTTCGCAACGATACGCCGGACTATGTGAAAGCGGACTGGCTGGCGCCGCGGCCGAACACAGACGTTGCCCTTATGCTCGGTCTTGCCCACACGCTATTGGTCGAGAACCTCCATGATCGGGCGTTCCTGGAACGCTACACCACGGGCTTCGATCGCTTTGAGGCCTATCTGAACGGCAATTCCGATGGCCAGCCGAAATCTGCCGAATGGGCGGCGGCGATCTGCGATATCCCGGCCGACCGGATCGTCGCCCTGGCGCGCCGGATGGCCTCGGAGAGGACTCTGATCGCAACGGCCTATGCGCTGCAACGCGGCGATCATGGCGAGCAGCCCTTTTGGATGACCATGGCGCTTGCCTGCATGCTTGGTCAGATTGGCTTGCCGGGCGGCGGCTTCGGCTTTGGATATGGCAGCATGCACGGGCAAGGGAATCCGGGTGCTGGAATGGTTGCGCCGACGCACGATGCCGGCGTCAATCCGACGGGCAGCTTCATCCCGGTCGCGCGCATCACTGACCTGCTGCTCAACCCGGGCGCCGAGTACGACTTCGATGGCGAACGGCGGACTTATCCCGAAACCCGGATCATCTATTGGTCGGGCGGCAATCCCTTCCATCACCACCAGGATCTCAACAAACTGCTCGAAGCTTGGCGGCAACCCGACACCGTCATCGTCAACGAGCCCTGGTGGACTCCCACGGCAAAGCTCGCCGACATCGTTCTCCCCGCAACGACCACTCTCGAGCGCAATGACATTGGCGGGAGTTCGAGAGACCGTTTCATCATGGCGATGAAAAAAGCGGTGGAGCCGCAATTCTCGGCCCGGCACGACTATGAGATCTTTCGCGGTCTTGCTGCGAGGGTTGGGGTCGAGGACGCATTCACGGAAGGGCGAGACGAGGAGGGATGGCTTCGGCACATCTACAACAAGACCCGTGACAATCCTAAGAACCGCTCGCTGGAACTGCCGGACTTCGACAGTTTCTGGGATGCAGGTTTTTTCGAGTCGAAACTCCCCGAGACCCTGTTCAATCTCTATGACGACTTCCGCGAAGATCCGGAGCGCCATCCTCTGCAGACACCGTCTGGAAAATTCGAGATTTTCTGCGAGGAGATCGACAGCTTCGGTTATGATGACTGCCCCGGTCACCCGGTCTGGATCGAGCCTGCCGAATGGCTCGGTGACCATCGATCGGCCCAATGGCCTCTACACCTCATATCCAATCAGCCGGAGACGCGGCTACACTCTCAGCTCGATTTTACGGGGGTCAGTCTGGCTTCGAAAATCGACGGCCGAGAAGCCGTCATGCTGTCACCAGGCGATGCTCAACGCCGCGGCATCGAGGCCGGTGACATCGTGCGTATCTTCAACGATCGCGGTGAGACACTGGCGGCCGCTGTCCTGACGGACGATCTGCGCGATGGTGTCATCCAGCTTCCGACAGGCGCCTGGTTCGATCCTCAGAATGCCGGCGACAGGAAGTCGCTTGAGAAGCATGGCAATCCGAACGTGCTGACATTGGACAAGGGAACATCAAAACTCGGGCAGGGGCCCATATCGCATACGACCCTCGTCGAGGTGAAAAAGTATGAGTCGGAGCCGCCTGTTGTGACGGCCTTTACGCCGTGGGTTTTGGAGTAGGTCTCCGACGCAAGGAAGAGTGTGTGTGATTGATTTTGTCTGCAAGTAGAACCAAGCCGGATATCCCGGACTTGATCCGGGATCCAGGGCTAAGCATGACAAACAAGCCGTATGGCCCTGGGCCCCGGATCAAGTCCGGGGCATTGTGGACGGCTGTTGCTCGGATCAATCCAGCTTGGGGCCGATGACGCTCAGCCCGACGCGGTGAGCTTCGGTTTCCATGACGTCGTCGGGCATGACATTGGCGAGGTTCACATCGGCGCCGAACTCTCCGATAAGGAACTTCTTCAGGCCGTATGTGCTCGTCTGCGTAACGCCGGTGATCCAGGGGCCCGTCAATTCGAAGAGGACCTTCGAAAGATCCAGTTGCGAGCTGATTGCGTCGATGAGCGCTCGGCTGGGCTCGCCGTCGACCATCAATTCGGCGGCTTCGATCAACACCACCTCACAGCCTGCGTCGAAGCATATGCCGGCCTGGCGAACGATATCGTCGGCTGATTGCAGTTCGACTTTCGAGCCGACTTCGCCGTGAACATGCAGGCCGCAGTCGACCGCCATCTTGATCATGCGGCTGCGGTTCTCGTCGTTCAGCGGCACGCAGTTGTCCGAAATCTCGAGGGCCGTGAATCCAAGGCGTCGCGCTTCCTCGAAGAAGGGTTGCATCGCGTCCCAGCCCTGCGTGGCAAAGACATATTCCGAAAACTGTCCGCCGAGGAACGGCTCGACATCGTGTTCTTTATATAAGGCAAGCTTGTCGCGTAGATAGGCCTCGGGATAGAGACGGGCCGTGCCGACAACGAATTTCACGAGATCCACATAAGGCCCGATCAGGCTCAGATGGTCCTCGACGCGGCCGCGCGAGAGGCCCCAGTCCATCATCATGGTGATGCCGGTTTTCCGGGGCTTGGCACTGCGCTCGGCGGGAAGAGGCACCATTGCGAAGGGTGCTATCGGTGTGGCGTCATTCATGCGATGACCTCCTGGCGGAACGGATTGGTCTTACTTTTAGGACAAGCCGTTGGGGCGTGCAATTGATCGCCATGATGTCTGAGGCGATTAAACCGCAGTGAACAAGGGATGGGACTGATGCTTGGCGCGGTTTTGATGATCCTCGCCATGTTCCTTATTCCTGTGAGCGATGCCGCAGGAAAGTATGTCTCCGGTGTTGCGCCCTATGCACCGGCGACAATGGCGTGGCTGCGTTTCGCAGTCGGTGCGGTCATCATGGTGCCCGTCGCACTCTTCTGGGTTCGTGAGACGCAGTTCGACCGGTTCTTTTTCGCATCGCAGGCCCTGCGTGGCCTTTTGGCGTGCGGTACGATCACCTTCATTCTTGTCGCGGTAACCCGCATTCCTATGGCTGATGCCTTCGGCGCCTTTTTCATTGGTCCCGCGGTTTCAACGATCGTTGCACGGTTTGTTGTGCGGGAACCTGTAACGCGTTGGGAGTGGTGGGCGCTTGCTCTCGGCCTTGCCGGTGTATGGCTCGTCACCCGGCCTGGCACCGCAATGGAGAGTGGAACGCTATATGCTCTGGCCGCCGGTGTCTGTTACGGGTGCTTTCTTACGGCAACGCGCTGGTCGTCGGGCCGTGTTCCGCCGGTCATGGCGCTTGTCTCGCAGTTGATTGTCGGTTCGGTTCTTCTTGCACCGATCGGTTTGCCTGAGATGTTTCAGTTTGGATTGCCTGCACCGGAATACACCGTGCTTCTCGCGATCCCGTCACTGGCGGCGAACCTACTGACCATTGTTGCCTATCGCTTTGCCCGTGCCGGTGCGATGGCGCCGCTTGTCTATCTTCAGATCGTTAGTGCGACCTTGATTGGCTATGTCGTGTTCGATGAATTGCCGGACCGGCTTGCAGCGATCGGACTATCGTTGATCCTTGGTGCAGGCATTCTGCTTCTATGGCGGAGCAGACGGCTGCTATAGTAGGGCAAGGAGGGACCGATGGAAGGAAGCGTGGGCCACAAGAAAGAGCACCAACAATTTGGCGTCCATATTGAACTGGATGTGTTCCTTGACCGTCTGGACTCGGATAGTGCTGCCCAGGCGCGTGCGGCCGCAGGGCGGATGGACGAACTCGAGCGCGTCGCGCAGGACCTGGAAGGTGTCGAGCGGGCCTACCTGCCTTGGGCGATCGGAGCTGTGGCACTGTTCATCGCGTCGGGTGTCTTGTTGTTGTCCGACAACAGCATGTTTCGCGGTGCACAGGTCTTTCTTGGTCCCGTCGGATTGGCGGGAATGGCCGCGGCACTGCCGATTCTCGGTATCGTCTACACATTGCAGGTGCGCGGACGCACAACTGCCGACACCGAAAAATTCTCACTCAACAAAGAAGCGTTTGCACCCCATGGCGGGATTTATTTTCCAGCGCCGAATGGTGGCGTCGGCACGGTTTATCTGACCGATCCCAACAAGGAGAGCCCGCCAAAGGGCAAGAACGACGACATCCGTGCGGGACGGATTTGGTGAGTACATTCGCGCGGAGGGCAGAAAAATGATTCGATTTCGTCCGGTTATCCTTGTGGCGGGATTGATCTGCCTGTTCGCCTGGCAGGCCGTAGCGTGCGACGATGTGGAGTGCCCGGAATTGTGGGTTTGGTCGGATGCTGAAGGCACCTGCGTCAAACAAAGCGGCGAAGTCTCGTGACCTCAGGGCGTTGATGTCCTGGCTATTGGAGCATTTGCGGTCGATCATGCAGGCCAATCGGCCTCTAAGACCTTCGCCCATATGCGCCAAATTGCGCATTGGGTGCCCTGGACATTCGAGCTGTTCGGTGCAAAAAGTCTGAGAAGAATAGCGTCCCCGTAAGGGTTTTAAGGAAGCGGTATCGACCGACAGCAGGCTCAACCGAGCTTCGCTGCCTCCAAACAGTGTCTTTTCACGGCCATTGGAGCATGCGATTGGCGAGTCTCAGGCATTCCGTTTCGCGAGGTGGGCTTGAAACACGCGACGTTCCGGGCAAAGCCCCGGGATGAGGCAGCTACGAAGGAGGCATGCCGTGGCCGACGATAAGTCAGAACCGACACGCCGCGATTTTATTGCGATCGCCGGAGGGGCATTCGCTGCCGTCGGCGGCGCCGCAATGCTGTGGCCATTCATCGATCAGATGAATCCGGACGCATCGGCGCTTTCCCTGGCAACAATAGAGGTGGACCTTTCGCCAATCGAGGAGGGACAGTCGATTACGGTCATGTGGCGCGGTAAGCCGGTCTTTGTTCGTCATCGCACGGCGGAGGAGATCGAACAGGCTAAAACGGTCAAGATGACCGATCTGCCGGATGAGCTGGCGCGCAACGAGAATATTGACGATTCCGCCGAGGCGACTGACGTAAACCGTGTCATCGCAGACAAGGAAAAATGGCTGGTTCTCGTCGGTATCTGCACGCATTTGGGCTGCATCCCGAAAGGCCAGCGGGTCGGCGACGCCAAGGGTGAATATGGCGGTTGGTTCTGTCCGTGCCACGGGTCGCACTACGATACGGCGGGACGGATCCGTAAAGGACCGGCACCGCGCAATCTGGATGTGCCCCAATATGAGTTCCTGTCCGATTCAAAGATCAAGATTGGCTGAGGCCCCGCACCATGGCGCATAATTCGACCTATCGGCCCACCTCCGGTTTTGGCAAGTGGATCGACGAGCGGCTTCCAGTGCCGCGCTTGATGTATGATTCCTTCGTGGTTTTTCCGACACCGCGAAATCTGAACTATCTCTGGACGTTCGGCGGAATCCTGACGCTCTGTCTGGTCGTTCAGATCATGACCGGCATCGTGCTCGCCATGCACTTCGTCCCGAACGAAACAATGGCTTTCAGCAGCGTCGAGCACATCATGCGTGATGTGAACTGGGGCTGGCTGCTACGCTACATGCATGCGGTCGGCAGCTCGATGTTCTTCCTCGCTGTCTATGTCCACATGCTGCGCGGTCTCTACTACGGGTCCTACAAGGCGCCACGCGAGGTGCTTTGGATCATCGGTATGCTGATCTATCTGGCGATGATGGCCACAGCATTCATGGGCTATTCTCTTCCTTGGGGTCAGATGAGCTTCTGGGCGGTCACGGTTATTACCAACCTGTTCTCGTCGCTCGACTCGATCATTCCAGGGCTTGGAACCGGGGTCGTCGAGTGGATCTGGGGCGGTTTCGCAGTCGGAAACCCGACGCTGAACCGGCTGTTCAGCCTGCATTTCCTACTGCCTTTTGTGATCGCCGGGCTGGTCATTCTGCATATCTGGGCTTTGCACGTTCCAGGCAGTAACAATCCGACCGGCATCGATGTGAAAAGCAAAGAAGACACGCTTCCATTCCATCCTTATTTCACGATCAAGGATGGCTTCGGCATGGCGGCCTTCGCCCTGCTCTTTGCTGCTTTCGTGTTCTACGCGCCCAACTATCTCGGCCATTCGGACAACTATATCGAGGCGAACCCCTTGAGCACGCCGCCGCATATTGTTCCGGAGTGGTATTTCCTGCCGTTCTACGCAATTTTGCGTTCGATCGATAACAAGCTGCTCGGCGTCATTGCCATGTTCGGGTCGATCCTGCTGTTGTTCCTGATTCCATGGCTGGATACATCGCGTGTGCGCTCGGTGCGCTATCGGCCGATCTACAAGTGGTTTTTCTTCCTGTTTGTGATCACGTGCCTGGCGCTCGGCTATCTGGGTGCGAAGCCACCGGAAGGCATCTACAAGCTGCTGTCGCAGATCTTCACGGCTTACTATTTCATTCACCTGCTCCTCGTCATGCCGATTGTCGGTCTGATCGAAACGCCGAGAATGCGGCCAGGAAGCATCACCGAGGACGTGCTGTCGAAATCCGGCGGCGGTGGGCCTGATCCATCGCCAGCGGCGGCGGCACCGGAACGGCGATGAGGGGAGGCCAGACCATGACACATATTCTTGGAAGAGCATTGGGTTTGGCTGCCTGCCTTGGCGTGGCTGCGGTCGTTATTGGACCGCAGGCGAATGCCGCAGGCGATGTACCGACACCGAAATCGGTCGATTGGAGCTTTTCGGGTCCTTTCGGCAAGTTCGACCGCGGACAGCTCCAGCGTGGCTACAAGGTTTACCAAGAGGTCTGCAAAGCCTGCCACGGCATGAAGCTCTTGCACTATCGCAATCTGGGTGAGAAAGGCGGACCGGAATTCTCGGAGGAAGCCGTCAAGGCGATTGCGGCGAGCGTCGAAATCCAGGATGGCCCGAATGACGATGGCGAAATGTTCGATCGAGCGGCAAAGCCGTCCGATAAGTTCAAGTCGCCCTTCGCAAATGATCAGGAAGGGCGTCTCGCCAACAATGGGGCCCTGCCGCCGGATCTCTCGGTCATGGCGAAAGCGCGTCCAGGTGGCCCCAATTATCTCTATTCACTCCTGACGGGATATGTGGACGCGCCTAGCGGTTTCGAAATGTCGGAAGGCATGAGCTACAACAAGTACTTCCCTGGCCATCAGATCGCGATGGCAGCTCCGTTGTCGGAGGAGGTTGTCGAATACACAGACGGTACGAAGCCGACAGTCGAGAATTATGCCAAAGACGTCACGGCATTCATGATGTGGGCCGCCGAACCCAAACTTGAAGAACGGCACCGGGTTGGTTTCCGCGTGATGATCTATCTGCTGTTCCTGACCGGCTTCCTGTATCTTGCGAAGCGGCGCCTTTGGAGCAAAGTCGATCATTGACACGTGTCGATCGATCACCATTTCCTTAAAAGGCCTCCTATGCGGGGCCTTTTTTCTTGGTGCGATCCCGATCGGCAATGGCTCTGAGCTGAGATCGGTTTGAAGTGCAGAGGAGATTTCGACATGAAGCGTTTTGCATACGAAATCAGGTGTCTGGTTATCGGCTTCGCACTGTTTCTGCCTGCCGGAGCGGCGCAGTTAAGCGCCGCCGAAGTTGCCGCTCCTCAGGGAGCCGTCATTCTTTCGATTGCGGGCAAGATCAACAACTGGAACCGGGGCCCTTTCGACGACGTGCTTGACGGGTATCACAAGCATCATCGCTTCAACTTCGATCGAGCCATGACTTTCGATCGTGCCATGTTGAAGGCCCTGCCGCAGGCACAGGCAACTGCGCATCCACCGATAACCAAGAAGCCGACTCTGTTTGAAGGCCCAAGGTTTACTTCGATCCTCAATGCAGCAGGGGTCGACGGTGCCAAGAGTATCGCTCTAATCGCGCTTGACGGCTATACGGTTGAGCTGACGCCGCAAGACTTGGACAAGCAGAACTTGATTCTGGCCATGTCGGCAGACGGAAAGCCTCTTGGCATCGGTCAGCATGGATTGCTCTGGCTGGTTCACACACCGGCAGAGGGTGTTAAGCCCAGCGACGAAGAATTCACGAAATGGGGTTGGGCTATCTTTTTCATTGAGGTGCGATAGGCAGGTATGACGCGAACGGTTCTGGGTGTTATTGGCGGTACGGGGCTCTATGAGCTACCGGGTTTGGAATCGGTGCGCAGAGAGGCCGTTGCGACGCCTTGGGGGACACCGTCGGACGAGCTGGTGCTTGGCACACTTGACGGGCTCGACATGGTGTTTCTGCCGCGGCATGGGCGCGGCCATCGTATCGGTCCAAGCCACATCAACTACCGGGCGAATATCGATGCCATGAAACGGGTCGGTGTCACCGACCTGGTGTCGGTCTCGGCCTGCGGCTCGTTCCGTGAAGAGTTGGCGCCGGGGAATTTTGTGCTGGTCGATCAATTCATCGACCGGACATTCGCACGCGAGAAGAGTTTCTTTGGCGATGGGTGTGTGGCCCATGTGTCGTTTGCCGATCCAGTCAGCCCCGGACTGGTCGATCGGATTGCCGCTGCGGCCGATGCGGAAGGATTGCAATATAGCCGCGGCGGGACCTATCTCGCGATGGAGGGGCCGCAATTCTCCTCACGTGCCGAATCCCATCTCTATCGCTCGTGGGGTTGCGATGTGATCGGGATGACGAACATGCCCGAAGCCAAGCTCGCCCGGGAAGCTGAGATTTGTTACGCCACTGTCGCAATGGTCACGGATTATGACTGCTGGCACGATTCCCATCAGGACATCGATATCCCCGAACTGCTTCGCGTTCTTCATGAAAACGCCGACAAGGGCCGCAGCCTCGTCGCGCGGCTCGCCAAGGATTTCCCGCGAGAGCATCCCGAATGTCCGCTTGGTTCTGACAAGGCACTGGAATATGCCATCGTCACCGCGCCTGAAGCGCGCGACCCGGACCTCATGGCCAAACTGGATGCGGTTGCAGGGCGCGTCCTGGAAAAGTCGTGAAGTCTTCGGCTCAGTAGTGCATTGGGTGCCAGCCACCGAACCAGTGCATGGTCACACCAAACAGGGTGCTGAGTGCCGCGCCCGCAAGCACGACCAATACAGATACGATAAAAATCGCCGGAATTGCCGCGATGGCCCACTTGATCAAAATGCCGACAATGCGCCAGAACGGGATATCGATTTCGGTGATGGTTACCTTATGCACGGTTTCAGCCATGAGAACATCCTTGGATTGCTTATGATCCGCCGTGCCCCACGACGCCCATTGAAATGTAGGAGGAGCGGGTGACAGATTTAAGAGGTCTTGTGAGAACAATTCCGGACTATCCCAAGGACGGGATCATGTTTCGCGATATCACTACGCTTCTTGGCGACGCCGAGGGCCTGAAGGCGTGTATCGAGCAGATGGCGACACCCTTTCTCGACAAGGGCGTAGAAGCCGTCGCAGGAATCGAAGCGCGCGGATTTATTCTAGGCGGTGCTGTTGCCGAACGCCTTGGTGCCGGGTTCGTGCCGATCCGAAAGAAAGGCAAGCTGCCTGCAAAGGCCATCGGGCAGGATTATGAGCTTGAATATGGCGTCGACGTTATTGAGATCCATGAGGACGGGCTCAAGCCGCGTGAAAAAGTGCTGATCGTCGACGACCTGATCGCAACTGGCGGTACGGCAGAAGCTGCGGTGAAACTCCTGCGCAAGTTGGACGCGGATATCGTGGCGGCTTCATTCGTTATCGATCTGCCGGATATTGGCGGCCGTAAGAAACTCGAAGCACTCGATGTCGACTGTCACACGCTGATGGCGTTCGAAGGGGACTGAGTTCAATGAAAGTCGACGGCAAGCACTATCGGACAATCTGGGTGGCGGATGATGGCTGGACAGTCGAGATCATCGATCAGACCTGGTTGCCGCATGTCTTCGAGATTGTTCAGCTCAAGACCGTGCAGGACGCCGCTCGTGCAATCAAGACGATGCAGGTTCGTGGTGCCCCGCTGATTGGTGCAACGACTGCCTATGGCGTTTGTCTTGCGCTTCGAAATGACCCTTCCGATGAAGCGCTGGATGCCGCTTCCGAACTCTTGCTGGCAACGCGACCGACAGCCGTCAACTTGAGATGGGCGCTGGATGAGATGGGCCATGCGGTGCGCAATCTTCCGCGCGACGAGCGGGTGGATGCTGCCTATGCACGCGCAGCCGAAATCTGTGATGAAGATGTCGAGACGTGCCGCATGATCGGTGTGCACGGTCTGGAGATTATTCGCGAGCATGCCGAACGCAAGGGCGGTGAGCCGGTCAACATCCTCACCCACTGCAATGCCGGATGGCTGGCAACCGTCGACTGGGGCACTGCGACGTCGCCGATCTATCATGCCCATGAAGCCGGGCTCCCTGTCCATGTGTGGGTGGACGAAACGCGACCCCGCAACCAGGGTGCCGCGCTCACAGCCTTCGAGCTCGGCGGCCATGGAATTCCGCACACGATCATTGCCGACAATGCCGGCGGCCACTTGATGCAGGAGGGTAAGGTCGACCTCTGTATCGTTGGCACGGACCGAACGGCGAGCAATGGCGATGTCTGCAACAAGATCGGGACCTATCTCAAAGCGCTGGCGGCCGACGACAACAACATTCCCTTTTATGTGGCCCTGCCGCATACGACGATTGACTGGACCTTGGACTCAGGATTCAAGATTCCGATCGAGGAGCGCGACGAGGAAGAAGTCACCGACATGCGGGGACAGGCCGCGGATGGAGAGATTGTTACCGTCTCGATCACGGCACCGGGGAGTCCGGCTGCCAATCCGGCCTTCGACGTGACACCGGCCCGCATGGTGACAGGCCTTCTGACAGAGCGCGGTCTCACCGAAGCGAGCGGGGAGGGGCTGCGCCGCCTTTATCCCGAACAGGACGATGATTAGCGAGAATGAAACGAGAGCCCGGCGCGAGGTCATAGAGACAGTGCGCGAGATGGCGGCCGCCAGCCTCTCGGTCGGGACATCCGGCAATGTTTCCTGCCGCTGGGACGACGGGATGCTGGTCACCCCGTCCGGCGTTCCCTATGACGAGTTGGTGCCTGGCGATATTGTCTTCGTCGCCAGCGATGGAACCTGGCGGGAGACTCGCCGCAAGCCCTCAAGCGAATGGCGTTTTCATCTTTCAGCTTATCAAGCGAGACCCGACGATGGCGCTGTCGTGCACTGTCATTCCCTGAATGCGACGGCCCTTGCCTGCGCGCATAAGCCGATCCCCGCGTTTCACTATATGGTTGCAGTCGCCGGCGGAGCCGATATTCCGTTGGTCCCTTACTCAACCTTTGGCACAGCGACGCTGGCCGCCGGCATTGCCGCAGCGCTTAGAACACGCAAGGCTGCCTTGATGGCTAATCACGGTCAGATTGCCTGCGGTCGAACGCTGACCGATGCACTCGATCTCGCTCAAGAGGTCGAGAACCTGGCGGCTCAATATGTCAAGGTCTTGGAACTCGGAGAGCCGAAACTGCTCAGCGGCGATGAAATGGACCGCGTGATCAAGCGCTTCTCGACCTACGGGAAGAATGCGAACGATTGGGTAGGCTGCTGAACTCACTTGGCCGCAGTATCCAATGTCCCGGACTTGATCCGGGACCCAGGGCTGAACGCAGAATGCTCAGTGTGTCGCCCTGGGCCCCGGATCAAGTCCGGGGCGTAATTCGGTTTGAAGCTTCAGGACTTCTTTGTAATCGTGACGAGACCCAGTTCCGGATCAACAACCAACTCGTCGCCGGTTTCGATGAGCTGTGTCACATCGCCATCTTCGAAACGGTCGCACATGGTGAGGTCGGCGAGCGCTGCGCCCTGGGCAAGAATCGTGTTTGCCGTGTTGAACAGGATCGCCTTCGGCGCCATGCCTCGCGATTTCATTTCATGTAGCATCCAGGCCGATGCAACACCGCCTTTGGATGTGTTCAATACCAGGATCTTGTCGACATAGGATTGACCGGCCAGTTTGTGCTGGGGCCTTGAGAACACGCCCTTGATCCGATCGAGATCGTAGCGGGCCGAAAAGTTGTCTTCGGCGACCAGGGCTTCGCCCTCTACCTTCTGACCGATGCCTTTGTGGCACTTCAATTGTGTCGTCATACGATCTCTCCCGCGACGGCCGAGGCAACGCACTCTTCCATACTGGCCAGAGCCGGCTCGTAACCGTAGCCGCTGATGATATTGACGATCTTGGCCGAGTTCGACAGAAGACGGGTCCAGCCGTTCGCGACGCCGATCTCTCTGGCATATTGATTGTAGAAGCATGTGCCCTCGAGCACCTTGGCACCAGTGTTTTCAATGCGGCCGAGTAACCCCATGCGATCAGCGTCTGCATAAACTGAGGGCGCCGTACACACGATCAGTGCCGTGTCCGTATGGATCTTTTTGCCGTCGAGCAGATCCGCGACCTGCTGCATTTCGACAAGCGAGAGCTGCGGCGCTGCAAAGACAACCACATCGACCTTGTCGCCCTTGCCGCCGAAGTCGCTCCTCAGTGCATTGAAATCCGCTTCTGTAATCTCCTGGCTCGCGAGCCGGGCGCCCTCGACGGCATCAAGCGTCGGCGCCTCGGGCGTAATGCCGACCATATGAAAGAGTGGTGATGATCCAAAGCTCGCCATTGCGGCGCCGAGATGCTTCATCTCGTCTGATGTCGGAATCGTATCGACGCCCTCGATCACGGGGACTTCCCAATAAGAACCACTGAGTTTGCCGACGATGGCGCCAAGAATGCCCCATTCGGTCAGCTCTTTCGGTTGATAGCGAAGAATGAACCGTTTCGTCGCCTTTCTGTTTTCATCTAGATGAAGTCCGTAGCGGGGTGTGCGTCCGGTCAGGCCGGCAGCCAGGGCCGAAGGGCCGCCCTCGAAGTTCGAATAGGCGCCGAGAACGCTATTCGAGTAGATGACAACACCCGTATCGCCATAGGCAACATGATCTCCGAGCACTGGCGGCATGATCGTCTGGTAGTTGATGCAGGTGTTGGTCATCAGGATGCCGAGCTTGGTGCAGGCGGCGATCGTGCGCCGGTCCAGATCGGCCATCTCTTCTGTCTGACCAAGCGGGCTGTAGTAATTGAGATCAACGCCGCGGGGATCGGTGATCATGGGAATCGCGACGCGGCGGTCATTCTCAGGATGCTCTGCGAGGGATTCCAGAAAGCGCACGCCCGCTTCGCCGACCGACTCGGGGTCCGCCATCATGTGTGATTGGCTGACCGGGACCAAATCCGCAGCATCGAACATGGCGCCAACCCGCATCATATGGTCCAGCGCCCAACGCTTCGGCTCGCCAAGATCGCCGGCCAGCATGGCTTGTTCTTCGTCATTCAGCTTCACGCTGTACTCCTCTTGGGACGGGTGGATCGATAAATCTGGATGTTGCACATAACCCACACCAACCTGTGCGGCAGGACAAGGGGAAAGCGACAGAATTGGCGCAATCGTCGCAACAGACGTTGATTTTAGTCATTCAATCACCTGGAACAGCCGTTGAATGAAGAAAAGGTCTTATGCCTATAGGCTTCCATTGCAATCCAGCGGCGTCTTTGTCGATTTGTGCCTCTTTTGTCACAGTGTGAGAAATTTGTGAGGTCGAATTGCGAGCTTTTGTTGCAACTGGCCGTGGCGCCACTCACACTAAAGACACGGTCGCGACAGCCTCGGCAGGGCTGATCGGCGCCAGATGCGTAGATATCTGACGCTTGGAATCCTGTCGGCTGATGCTCCCGATGACGCAAGAACGAGATTTGCCGGGTCCGATCGATCCAGCAGATCAGTCGCTATCTAGTAATGAGTGAGTAGGCTGGTGATTCGTCAAGCGTGGTACATATTCGATGGCGGCCGGACCCAAGGTCCCGTGTCGGTTCATGAACTGCTCTATCAGGTCGAGATGGACAGTTTAGGCCCCGATGCTCTTGTTTGGCGCCCAGGCTTTTCCGATTGGACATTGGCCCACGAGGTCGAAGGGCTGTTTACGCCGCCCGTTCCTCCTTGCGAACCGCAGAAAAAAGCGGCACCTTCGCAACCCATCTCAAACCCTGTTCCGGTTCCGCAGGCTTGCGAACGCGACGTTCCGCGTCCAGTTGAGCCCACCGATCCCTATGCCGATCAAGAGCCAGCGTATCAGCGAACGCAGACAAGGCCGGCGCGGCGCAGCCGGCTGCGGACCAATGCAAAACGCGATTCGGCAACGATGGCCGCCGTGGCTGTTCCGGCATCATTCGAATTTCGCGCGCATGAGCGTGCCAGACATGCCGAAGAAGAAGCTGCGCGTGGATATGGGAATCAGTCAAGGCAGCGCAGAGACACTCTCGTTGGGCGCATCGAAGCGATCAGCCAGCCTGTTTGAGGGATTCTGAATTCCAAACAATGCGAGTCGCATCGAAGCGGTAACGACACCGTTCTGCTAAGCCACGCTGTCCCTTTTCGACATCAGTTCCATCAAGAGATCGTCCGCGAGGTCGATCCGCGTGGTGCCGACTTGTTCTGCTGTTACGGCACGCAATTTCTCCAATTCCGCAACTGCCTCCTCGCGGGCTTTCCCAGCCAAACGTCTGAGCAGATAAAAGAAGAAACCGGTTCGGTGTATCCCTGCGGAGCAGTGGAGATAGAGGCGCGGTTCAGGCTCATCAGCGATTGCGTTGACGAGTGTTTCGACTCGTTCGCTCAGATTCGTGCCGCGCAGGGTGTCTGGTTTGCCGCCTTCGATGGGCAACCACACCCAGATGACTCCGATTTTGTCGCATAGAGGTTTGACGGCCCGCGCCCCTTCTCGTTCGCTGAGTAGCGTGCAGCAATGGGTCAGCTGCAAGTCGGCCAGACGGGCAAGCGACTTCTTGCCGGGGCGGGGGCCGATGAAGCAGGTGAGCTCGCGCCGACGAAGTTCGGAGATGGCGTCGTGGAAGGCTTCCGTCATTTTAGAGGCCGTTCTTCATTATTCCGGATTGCCCGTGTGTAAAGACGGCGTCACGTTAGTTTCTCGAAAGACAGAACAATAGTGCGCAGCCCTGGAGTGAGACGTGAGCATGTATGTCGGAGATAGTACGCTGTTCCGCGATCAGTTTGGAACGGAAGAGTTGCGGCGCGTTTTTGGCGATCGCACAACGGTGCAACGATGGCTCGATGTGGAAGTCGCGTTGGCGCACGCCGAGGCAGAATTGGGCTTGATCCCCAAGGAGGCAGCGGAAGAGATAGCGCGTCATGGCGATGCCTCCCAATACGATCTCGACGAGATGAAGCGCGAAATGGACCGAACCGCACACCCCATTGTTCCTCTCGTGCGGGCGATGGCCGCCAAATGTGCGGGGAACGCCGGTCAGTATGTCCATTGGGGTGCGACGACTCAGGATATCATGGATACGGGGCAAATCCTGCAGATCAGAGAAGCCTGGAACTATATCGGTGAAGAACTCGACCTCTTGGAAAGCAATCTGATTCAGCTTGCGCGTGCCCATAGGGATACGCCGATGGCGGGCCGAACGCATGGCCAGCAGGCGCAGCCAGTGACGTTTGGCTACAAGGTAGCCGTCTGGGTTGCCGAAGTCCGCCGTCATCGCACGCGAATGAGCGAGTGTGCCGCGCGCCTGTTTATCGGGCAGTTCTCAGGCGCAGTTGGCACGATGGCGGCCCTTGGTGAACACGGACCCGACGTCCAGAACCGGCTTATGGCGCGACTTGGTCTGGCTGTTCCCGAAATCAGCTGGCATGCGGCCCGCGACACGATGGCCGAATATGCATCCGTTACTGTCATGATTGCCGGAACGATGGGCAAGATCGCGCAGGAGCTCTATCTGCTTCAGCAGTCGGAACTCGCCGAAGTGGAGGAACCTATGCCTGCTGGCAAAGTGGGATCCTCGACAATGCCGCATAAGCGAAACCCGGCAGTTTGTGAGTCCATCGTTGCCTTGGCTCGCAGTGCTGCCGGCACACTCAATGCCGCATTCGCCAATATCATGGCCGAACATGAGCGCGACAAGATCGGTCTCCAGGTCGAGCGTGAATATGTGGCGCGTCTGGCGGCGCTGACTCATGCCGCGGTTCGTAAGACCGTCTTTGTCACCGGCAATCTGTCGGTCAAGTCGGACAATATGCGCCGCAATCTGAATGTTACCGCAGGACAGATGCTCTCCGAAGCCGTGATGATGAAACTTGCGGATGTCATTGGTCGCCAACGGGCACATGATGTCGTGTATGACGCCTGCCGCAATGCCGTGGATGGCGGCGCAGATATGCGGACCGCCTTGCTAGCCAATCCGGACATCGTGGACAAGCTGACTGAAACGGATCTCGATGCCATCCTCGACCCAGCGGGCTACACCGGGCAAGCAGCCTACTTCGTGGATCGCGTCATAAAAGAGGTGTGAGCGGACGCACTCCTTCAATGGGCATAGTTGAGCGGCAGCGCCGTTGTCTCTTTGATCTCCTGCATTACGAAGCTTGCGGAGACGTCCGCTAGCGGGACTTTCCGAATGAGACGTTGATAGAGGGCATCATATGCTCTCACATCGGGAACCCGTGCCCGGATCAGATAATCCAGATCGCCGGATGTACGATACACGCCAAGGATCTCTGGCATTGTTCGTGTCTCGCGGGCAAAGGTCTCCAACCATTTCGGATCGTGGTCATTCGTCCGGATGGCGATAAAAACGCTCAGACCGAGATTGATCAGCTCAGGGTCGACCAGCGCAACCCGTGCCTTGATCACGCCTGCTTCCTCTAGTTTTCGCATCCGGTTCCAGCAGGCATTGCGCGAAAGGCCGATGCACTCACCAAGTTCTTCAACGCTTCGGCTTGCATCGCGTTGCAGCTCCGCCAACAGGTGGCGATCGATATCGTCCAAACTCATCATGGGCCTCCATGGGATATTTTCTCATGGTGAGCGTGAATTATGATGATATTTGGGACTTATTCCGGCGAATATCGTGCAAGAAGTAGGCGGATAAACGCCGGAGGAAGACCATTATGATTTCACGTATCTTTCTTGATCACCCGCGATCCGTCGATGAAACCTATTTCGAGCACTTGCTCTTCGCATCGCGGTTTTCGTTCAAACTGATGGGAGCGGCCCTTGTCGCGCTGGTCCATGCGATTCTGCCATGCTGTTTCGAGAAGACGGCAAGCCGCGCCGTGGCAGACCTCTACGAGAGGACACACAACCGCTAGAGCGCTTTCAAATGATTCCGTATTCTCTGAAAGCGCTCTAGTTCAATCTGTTCTTCATCGACTCCGAGCCACGTGGGCAAGGGGTGTCCAGGTAGACACGAATTGCTTTAGTGCTTGTGATGCTTGTGGTCCGAGTGGCCGCTCGGCACGGATCGCTTGACCGGAACATCGACGACGATTGTGCCGGCTTTTTCGAACACAAGCGTCAGGGCGATCGTATTGCCTTCTTTCAGCGGTGATTTTACACCGATCAGCATGACATGATGCCCTCCGGGTGCGAAGGCAACCGATTTGCCTGCGGGTACGGCAACGCCTGTATCAAGTCGGCGCATCCGCATGACATCGCCTTCCCGAATGTGGGTGTGAAGCTCGATCTTGTCGCTGATATCGCCACGCGCATCGACCAAACGATCATCACTCTTGCCGCCATTGTCGATCGAGAAGTAGGCCGCGCTATTGGCGATGTTGCCCAAGGTCACTCTGGCCCATGCATCGGTGATGCTGATCTTGTGCTGATCGTCGGCAAGAGACGGTCGTGGGGTGATAATTGCGACAATGAGAGCGGTCAGAGCAAGAGTGCCGATTGTCTTGAGCGCGCCGCGCCGTGTCGGTGATCTCATAAAATGTTCCTCTTTTGCGAAGAAAGGCGGATGACCGCGAAATCAACCTGCCATCGGATGATGGCTGGCTGATCTCGTATCGGTCAGCATCGCCAAACGAATGCGTAACCTTAGCAGTCGCCGATGGCTTTCTGCCAGCCGACGGTCAGGGTCCAGTCCGTTTCCATCTGCGGACCGTTCAGGTTCTGATAGACGGGAACGCCAAATTCGATGGCGGCACGATGCCCGCAAAGATCACCCTTCTGGCCAACCAGATTCATGCCGACAAGAATGTCCACACGTTCGCCGCCAAAATTGTTCGGATCCGCGGTTTGCACCGGTGCGACGATCTGAGTGTCGATACCTTCGATCGATCCCTGTGTGCGTCCGGCGACGCGCAAAGAGGTGCTCAAGCCCTGTCGCCATTGATACTGCATCCAGCTGGTCGTCTCGTGTATGTCGCCATGGGCATAACCTTCGTCATTTTCGCCGAGACGAATCGTTGCCTTGTATTGGCTCCCCCAGGAGAAGTTGCCGCGCCGGTCCGTGTAGGTGATCCCAGGTTTGAAGTCCCAGGTGCCGGAACCGATCTGCATGGCATACGGCAATCGAAGATTCGGTCTCGCACCATTCGGCGCAAGGACGATGTCCTGCTTTTCGATCGATCCGGTAGGGGCACTCATGCCGAGCAGCAGATTGAGATGGCGTTCGGTCGTCGGTGTTTTTTGATCATAGAGGCCGATGATTGCCGTACCGGACAGGTCGCCGATCCCTTCGGATTTGGTGGTGAATGTACCAAGTCTGGTCGTTCCAGCAGCACCGGCGAAGGTGATGTGGTCCATCTCTTTGACGATGTAAGGCACCATGCCCATCAAGGTAACGCGATCCGACACGCCGTACATGGCGCCGAACATGAACATGTCCATGGACATCTGCGTGGGAACGACGCGCAGCGTGGGCGGTTGGCCGGGCGTACCGAAAAAGCGGTTCGGAACCGTCGTCACGATGGTTTCCGGTGAGACGTCGTTTTCACCGATCTGGTTGCCTTCCATCCACATGCGCATGTAACGGAAGGACAGCATCACATCGCCCTTGTGGTGACGATGGTCGCCCATGACACCGATCGGTGCATGACCGTCGGCGCGGGGACCATGGTGCACCTTCCCGTCCTTATAGTGCATTTCGACACCGCTCGCCGGAACAGGCGAGTCGGCCAGGGCGGCAGGTGCGCCAAGACACAAGGCCAGGCTCATGCAGGCTGCCAGGGTGCGCGGCGCCTGCGACATCAATCGATCGCAATACATGGAGATCTCTCCGTCAAATAAGTGCTCGAACAATTCACCAGCCATCTCGCTGCGGCGAGGCCGGAACGGCGAGAGGACGATGATGTGTTGGGAACTCAGACGGAGTGTGGTGGGTCGCGGTTATGGTCGCTCGTGGCTGTGCGGCCTGCGATAAGTCCAAGGACGCGTTTCAGCTCGATAGCGTGACTGTAAGCGGTTGCGAGCAGCGTCTGGTCCGCCGATGAAATGGCGAAGCATCCGCCGCATCCTGCAATGCAATGCTGGCAGAACTGCAGTGTATTGCCAGGCTGGTGCTGCTCAACGGGCTGCCCGTCAGCGCCCAATACGACGCGTTTGATACCTTCCGACGTACAGATGATGACCGTCAGCAATCCACTTTCCGGATCGACTTGCGGACCAACGGCACCCGCAAACGCAGCGGGGGCATGGAGTGCAGTGAGGATCGAATGAAACAGAATCCCGAGCAGGGCCATATGTGTGGCCAACTCGCGTATCCTACTTTTCGGTCGCCGTTGCATGTCTTATCGATCCAGTGTCAGTCAACTGACGATAGGCAGCGTCCAAATGAATGAGCAATCGAAAGTGGATGTATGCAGGCGACATTTGCATCCGCTCGTGGCTTTTGCGCAACAGAATCAGAGTTCTGGCGCGGCAAATCATCTCACTTTGTTGATTCGTGTCTGATTAAACCAAGTATAGACGATCAGTTATCCGGCCACCGCGAGTGCCGGTATCATCCCTTTGATGCCGTCTGCCAACATGCCCATGGCTATGGCTGCCAGAACCATTCCCATCACACGGGTGATGACAGCCATCCCGCTCTCGCCCAGCCATTCGGCGATCGGTTTGGAGAATGAGAAGAGCAGTCCAGTCAATGCGCAGAGTGCGATTATGGCGAGCGAGAGGTCGACCTTGGCCATGATTCCTGAATGGCGCTCTGCGGCCACGAGCACGGTTGCCATCGTGCCGGGGCCGGCGACAATCGGTATGGCAAGTGGAACGATGGCGATGGAGTCGCGTGTCTGTGCATCGTCCGCCTCGCGCTGGGTCTGTTTGTGATCGCCCTTGTTCTGCAGCATGTGCAGGCCGATCAAGAGGACGATAACGCCGCCGGCTGCTCTTAGCTCATGTACATTGATCCCGAAAAAGTCGAGCAGCAGGCGACCAGTCCAGGTGACAATGAGAAGTGTGATGGCGCAGGCGAGGGCGCAGGTCCAGGCCGTCCGTCTAACCGCCGATGCATCGCGGTCTGCTGTCATGCCGGCGAAGATCCCCACATTCCCCACCGGGTTCATCATCGAAAACAGTGCGGCTACGAATGTCGTGAAAGCGGCTTCGCCCATCGCTTCTCTCCTAGATTGGCATGGCAATCTGCTTCAGACTGTCCCTGTGTCGTCGTCACCGACGTGCCAGCAATTGCCAGGTGTCCAATGTGCCAAGCCCCCTCACATCGACATTTCCAATCGATGCGAAGGAGAATTCATCCTTCAGGATCTCATAGGTTCGAGCACCTGTCTGGATGACGCTGGGGGCGCTGTGCCGCTCCATTCGGCTTGCCATGTTCACGGCATCGCCCCACAGATCGTAGATGAATTTCCGGCGTCCGATGACACCGGCAATGACAGGCCCCGAATTGATACCAATCCGAATTTCCAGGGGACGGCCTGTTTCTTTGCTGAAACGTTGCGTCGTCGCGAGGATGTCGAGCGCCATGTTGGCAATACGCGCGGCATGCCGCTCGTCGAGTTCCGGCAGACCGCTGACCGCCATGTAGGCATCGCCGATCGTTTTGATTTTTTCGACGCCGTGTTTCTCAGCCAATTCATCGAAGGCGCTGAAGAGGTCGTTGAGGAACCGAATGAGCTCGCCGGGCGGCATATCGTGGGAGAGTTTCGTGAAGCCGACAATATCGGCAAACAGGATTGTCGCTTCATCGAAACTCTCGACAATTGATGTCGGATTGCCTCTCTCATCCGCATCGATCAGGCGTTCGGCCACGGACCGGGGGAGCACATTGAGGAGGAGCGATTCGACCCGCTGATTGGCGTCATCCAATGCCGAGGCCGCGGCGTAGAGTAGAAAATAGGCTGTAGAGGAGACCATGAAGAAAGCGACGGCCTCGATATTCCTCATGAGATACTTGTCCTGCCCGTGAAACAACCAGCCTTGAGGGTTCAGGGGTGACAGATGCCATTCATGCTTCAGTTTCGGCAGCATCGGATCGATGATGAGGATCGCCGCTGCAAGGCCAATCGTGAGGGCGAAGTAGACACGGGAACCTTTAGGGCCGAGGAGTACAACGGCGGCAGTCGGTATCAGGAGAAAGAAATAGAAGTCGCCATCGCGATTTCCGTGAAGGAAGTAGAACGCTGCGAGCGTCGCCGAACCCAATGCCACTGCCACGGCGAAGGCGAGATTCAGCGATTTGGAAACCTGTAGCGTGGACAGGCTCAAGACTGCGTTTGCAACCGCCCAGAAGCCTATGAGCCGCTCTAACTGTGACCGGTCCGCGAGCAGTGCGATAAGAACCGAGTAAATAGACAGGGCAATCACAATTGTCGCAAAAACAGATTTGAGTGTCTTGCGGCGCGGTGTGTCCGTCAGCGTGTGTCCGATCGGCAGGATGTTGGAAATTGAGCGCATGGGCTGTGATCTACTCGTATCGAATTCGCAATTGCGATTAGCCAGCTCTGACAAGCATTCTGTCCAAACGACTGGCCATTGGCTTTACGTCTCACTCAGGGCGTGCTGATCTCTCGAAAGATACCGTCTGCTGGGCGCTGTAGGGAGGATTGGGTGTAAGATTGGCGTTTCTCGGCTTTGGAGTCGAGCGCGGCAAAAGAACTCGCGTCCGGCTTTGCCGCTTGCCCTTGCTATCCGACTGATCAGGGATTGTCACATTGCGTAGTGATCACGATTTATTGGAACAGTTGAAGGCGGTCGGGAGGGTGGCCGATTCCGATATCGATCTCGGTGGGACGGCTCTTGTTCTCGCCGCTTTGGACCGCCCGGATGATCCTATCGAAGACTATCAGCAGCATATGGCGATATTGGCGAACGAGACAGCCGCCGCCGCGAAAGATGCTGCGGGACTTGAGCAGCGGATTGAGGCCATTCGCAGAGTGCTCTTCGTATCTCATGGTTACGGCGGAGACAGCGATACTTATGACGATATGCAAAATGCCAATCTGATGAGTGTTATCGACCGGCGTAAGGGATTGCCGGTGGCGCTTGGGATTCTCTGTATCCATGCAGCACAGTCTCAGGGATGGGACATGGTGGGAATGAACTTCCCCTCCCACTTTCTCCTACAGATGCGATCTGGCGATGAGCGGGCAGTTGTCGATCCATTCAACGGCGCCGAAGTTCTTGACGACTCGGCTCTGAAGACTCGATTGAAGACCATTTTCGGCAGGGATGTTGCGCTTGAGTCGGATTTCTGTCGGGCAGTGAGCCATCGTGAGATCCTGCTGCGACTGCAGAACAATATTCGTCTACGCGCCCTTCAAGACGGAAAGACGGAGCGGGCTCTTGCCATTATCGAGCGGATGGTATTGCTGGCGCCGGAGCGTGGCGATCTGCGTCTGGAGTTTGCCGTTCTCCAGGCCAAAGAAGGTAATCTGCTGTCGGCAATCGGTGGATTGGAAGACTTCCTCGAAGGAGCAGCCGGAACCGAAATGGAAGAGGCGGCCACAAAGCTCCTTGCAAGTCTGAAGGCAAAGCTGAACTGACGGCGGCACCGGCTCGCCTCCTCGCGACACGAATCTCGATCAGCAAACATCCAACGCCGCGACATTGGTTGGCACGGTGTTCGTTACCGCGGTGCGATGCAGATGCGGTGACGACACCTGTTGCCGTGACAATATTATCCTCCTGAAAATATTCACTAATTTGGATCTCAAGAGACGTCGGCCGATTGTCTTTCGGTTGAATGACTTCACTTGTCTTGACAAAAACGTATTTGTATGCAAATGTATTCAAACAGAATCAATTGACGTTTTTTGAAGTAGGATTTGTCAAATGCCCGGAAAGTCCGTCCCGCTGTCTGTGCGGGTCAGCGATGAAGACGCTCTTTTTCTCGCCGATCTCGAAATCGCCGATGCTGTCACGCCGTCGGAAAAGCTGCGGGCTCTTTTGCATGAGGCGCAGCGTCGCCATATCGGGCTCAAGGACTCGTCAGAGGGCGGATTACTCTTGCGGGATCTGGCAACACCGGCGCGGCGATCCATTCGCCGGCTTGAAGGCCAGTTAGGTCAAAAATCGGACATTATTTTAAAGTTGTATGAAAGAATTCCGGATATAATGGCAAAGTTAATCGCAGGAACAGAGAGTCATGATGAGGCGGAAGATCTTGTTCAATTTGAACGAGAATTGACCGATCAGATTTGTATTCTGTTAAAGGATTTCATTGCGTTGGGGCTCACTTCACCTGTTCGGGTATATTCAGAAGAGACCTATTCTGCGGAAATGGCCCCTGTCATCGAACTGGTGGCCCTCGCTCAACATCATCAACACAATAAGAGAGGAGACAGCGATGAGTGAGACCCTCATCTCGCGCGCGAAGCGCCTCGTGGCCGGAAGTGTAAACGACCTCGTGGACACGATAGAGAACGCGGCGCCCGAAACTGTTATGCGCGAATCCATCCGAGAGGTGGAGCAGGCGACTGGAGAAGTGCGCGATGCGCTGGGGCGGGCCATCGCCAATCGCCATCATGCCAACAAGCGTCTGATGGAAGCGACATCCAAGCATGAAGACCTTGCCGAGAAGGCCAGATTTGCCGTCGAGCAGGGAAGGGACGACCTCGCGGAGGCCGCCATCGCCCGCCAACTGGATATGGAAGCGCAGATTCCTGTCCTGGAGTCGGCATTAAAGGATCTCGCCGGCGAGCAGGCGGAGCTTGAAGGCTATGTCTCCGCACTGCTGGCACGCAAGCGTGAGATGGAGGGAGACTTGGCAGCTTATCTGGAGTCTCGTGAAGCTACGCAGGCCGATGCGGCAGCTGGCAAGGGTGCACCGGCCAAAGCACATGGCGTCCGGGCGGAAGGCAAAGCCGATAATGCGGAAAGCGCCTTCAATCGCGTTCTGCAAAGTGCCAGCGGCGTGGCTGCGACGACAGGAGCCGATGCCGGAACAGCGGCCAAACTTGCAGAACTCGAAACAGTGACGCGTGAACATCGGGTGCAGGAGCGGCTGACAGCTCTCAAAGCAATCAAGGGTCAGGATTAATGCTTGAGACCCTGCTGTCGCCAACGCACGTGCCGTTCACGGTTGCGCTCGGCGTCATGCTGCTGATTGCCATTACCGAGGCTATGGGGACGCTGTTCGGAATCTCGCCTGCCGGTCTCCTCGATCAGCTTCTGCCTGATGCCGATATGGATATCGACATTGATGCGGATGCAGATGTTGATGCAGGCGGCGGGACAGGACAGCCTCAGGGCTTTCTGTCCCACCTTCTCGGTTGGCTCTGCGTCGGCCGTGTCCCGATCCTCGTGTTGCTTGTTGCGTTTTTAACGGCCTTCGGTCTGGCGGGCTTTCTGCTGCAAGGCGCGGTGAACGTAGTTTTTGGATTCTACATGTCACCTGTGCTGGCCGGTATTGGAACGCTCTTTCTCGCGGCACCGCCTACCCGGTGGTTGGCACTTGGTCTTTCGCGAGTCATGCCGAAGGAGGAGAGCGATGCCGTCTCTAGCAAGACGTTCATCGGCAAGATTGCAGTGATTACACGCGGCGTCGCGCGCCGGGATGTGCCGGCGGAAGCAAAGCTGCGCGATGCACACGGGCAAATGCACTATGTGCTCGTCGAACCGGACGACGATGAGTCCGAATTCGAGCAGGGAACCGAAGTTCTCCTCACCAGCCAGTCGAGCGCCATTCGCTTCAGAGCGATCCGAAACGATCATGCGCTCATGTCGGATTCTTGAGTTTGAAAGGAGAAGTATATGGAGCTGCAAACCGTCACCAACAGCGGAATGGGATTCTACGACATTCTGATCGTTGCAGGGGTCATCTTTGTGGCCCTTCTGACCATCGGATTGATTTTTGCACGCCTCTATCGCCGTTCATCAAAGGAAGTATCGTTCGTCCGGACGGGATTTGGCGGGCAAAAAGTCATCATGAATGGCGGTGCTCTCGTATTGCCGGTGCTTCATGAGATTATTCCCGTAAACATGAACACGCTGCGCCTGGAGGTGCGACGTGCCAATGAGCAGGCACTCATCACCAAGGATCGCATGCGGGTGGATGTGCAGGCGGAGTTTTACGTGCGCGTGCAGCCAACCATCGAATCGATCGCCAATGCGGCGCAGACGCTGGGACGGCGAACCATGGAGCCGACGGCGCTGAAAGAGCTGATCGAAGGCAAGTTCGTGGATTCCCTGCGCGCCGTTGCCGCAGAAATGGCGATGGAAGAGCTGCATGAGCAACGCGTCTCGTTCGTGCAGAAGGTGCAAGCCGCGGTCTCGGAAGACATTCTGAAGAACGGTCTGGAACTTGAATCCGTATCGCTGACAGGTCTCGATCAGACAAACAAAGAGTTCTTCAATCCGGACAATGCCTTCGACGCCGAAGGTCTGACGAAGCTCACTCAGGAGATCGAAGAGCGGCGCAAGAAGCGGAACGATATCGAGCAGGAAACGGAAGTCCTAATCAAGCGCAAGAATCTGGATGCCGAGCAGCAGCGCCTCCTGATCGGACGCGACCAGGAATATGCCCGGCTCGAGCAGGAGCGCGAAGTCGAGATGCGCAAGGCTGAGCAGATCGCTCAGGTCGCGCGCGAGCGCGCACAGCAGGAACGTGACGCTGAAGAGGCGCAGATCGAGGCTGGTCGTCAGGTCAAGGAAGCCAATATTCACGCCGAGCAAGCCGTGGCCGAGCGTCAGATTTCCATGGATCGGTTGGTCCGCGAGCAGGAGATCGCCAAGGAGCAGGCCGTCGAGTCGGCCGCCGTCGAGAAGGCAAAACAGATTGCTTTGGCCGAGCAGGACCGCGACATTGCCGTTGCCGAAAAATCCCGTGCGAAATCCGAGGCCGACGCGGCTGCCGATGAAGCGCGATCGATTGCGGTGAAGGCGGAAGAAGCTGTAACGACATCTCGTCATACCGAGGTGGCTGAACGCGAGAAACAGATCGAGTTGATCGAGGCTCGCAAAGTTGCCGAGCAACAGGCGATTGCTATCAAGGTGTCGGCCGAGACCGAAAAGCTGGCTGCCGTTGATCAGGCCGAAGCCATCCGAATTGCGGCAGAGGCCGACGCCGAGAAGGCGCGCATTAGCGCGAACGCGGAAGCAGATGCCGAAAAGGCGAGAGCCGAAGCTCAGCAGGCCGTCTATGTCGTCGAAGCTGAAGGCAACCGTGCGGTCAACGAGGCTGCAAATGTTCTTTCGCCGGAACAGATCGCAATGCAGGTCAAGCTTGAGCTGATCAAGTCCCTGCCTGAGATCATCGCCGAGTCGGTCAAGCCGATCGAATCCATCGATGGTATCAAGATCGTGCAGGTTGGCGGACTTGGTGGCGGTGCGCAGACGCTTGCCAATGGCGATGCCGCTGGTACCGGCGTCGCAAAGAATGGCGGCAATCTGGCGGAGCAGGCCGTTGCTGCCGCGCTGCAGTATCGGACCCAGGCGCCTATCCTGGACGATCTGCTCAACGAAGTCGGTCTAAACAGCGGCTCGCTTTCGGGTCTCGTAGGGACGCCGGCAGCAGCCGAACCGGCTCCGCCAAAACCGAAGCGGTCAAGGCGCCCGAAGACATCGGCGAATGGGCCCGATGCCGAGCCGAGCGCATAGCAAGACTGCGCTACACCCATGCAATGAGCCGGTCTGCTGTCAATCAGCGGACCGGTCTTCTTGTTCTTCCAAACGGTGTTTGAAAAAACGCGTCTCCTGACAATCCTCCTGACAGAAGGCTGTCAGGAGCCCTATGCGATTGTCCGGCATCGCAAATGCTGAAGGAGACAGTGATGAGCTATGCCCCCGAAAACATCAATGTGTGGATGGAGATCCCGGTAACCGATATGGATCGGGCGATCGGTTTCTACAATGCGGTGCTGAAGACAGACATGAAGAAGGATGAGACGGGCCCGAATCCAATGGCAATCTTTCCAACAGCCGACGGCTCCGGTGTTGCCGGTCACCTCTATCCCGGCAAACCTGCACCAGTCGGTGCGGGCTCGACGATCCATCTGGCCAGCCCGGATTCGCTTGAGGTCGCTCTGGAGCGGGTCAAAGAGGCCGGAGGTAAGGTGCTGTCGGATCCGATAACGATCCCTGTCGGACGTTTTGCCTATTGCCTCGACCTGGATGGGAATTCGATTGGCCTTTTCACTTACGGAGCCTGAGCCATGCGACGTGCCGACCGCTTGTTTCAGATCGTCCAGTATCTGAGGGGCGGTCGGCTTGTCACCGCGGCGCGATTGGCAGAGCGGCTCGAGGTTTCCGAGCGCACGATCTATCGCGACATCGCAGATCTTCAATCGAGTGGAGTCCCCATCGATGGCGAAGCGGGTGTGGGATACCTCATGCGCAACGGGTTCGAACTGCCGCCTCTCATGTTCTCCCGCGATGAGATCGTAGCCCTGGTGGCGGGCGCGCGGCTGATCAGGGCCTGGGGCGGAGCGGCCATGGCTCGGGCTGCCGAGGAAGCCTTGGTCAAGATCGAATCGGTGCTGCCCGAAAAGGAGCGCGAACGCGCCAATCGCATCCAGATTCACGCAATCGCCCAAGAGATGACCCCGCAGGTGCGAGAGCGGATCGATGCGATCGAGCGGTCGATCGAGGGACAAGTCCGTTTGGCAATTTCCTATCTCGATGCCGAAGAGCGCCCGACGAAGCGAACGGTCCGGCCGTTGGGTCTCTGGTTCTGGGGAAAGGTGTGGACGCTCGTTGCCTGGTGCGAACTACGTGATGACTTCCGCATGTTCCGCATCGACCGAATTGTCGAATTGAGCAAGCGCGGCAAGCCATTCCGTCATGAGCGCGGAAAGACACTGAGTGATTTCTACCGGGCAATGGAGGCTGAGTCTGCGCGGGCGAATGATTGTGGACCGGACTGACGTCTCGTCGCTGGCCAGTCTCGTCTATTCGCCACTCGCCTTGGTCGCCGCGATCTTTCGTTCAACGAAAAGCTGACCGATGAAACTGAAGACCAGGTCGCCGTTCTGGTTTGTCCCCTCGTTGTGAGAGATCAGAAGTCCCCAATCCGGCTTGGAGCGCAGCTCGACCTTCTCGCTTGGTGTGCAGCGATAGGTAATCACGTCATCCGGATAGACCGGTTTCAGCCATTTCAAATCGCGTATACCTGGTGAAGGCCCATGCCCGGCGGGGCGGATGCCGTCTCGTTTACAGGCCTCAACCGTACGGGCGCGGTGGGCTGCCATCAGTTGCATCCAGGCACAGGCTGTATGCCATCCCGATGCACACAGGCCGCCGAACAAAGTGTCCTTTGCCGCCTCCTCATTCACATGAAAACGTTGCGGGTCGTACTTCGAGGCGAAATCGACTATTTCGGCCTTGGTGAACAGTTTGGACCCCAGCTCGATCGGCTCGCCGATCGCGATGTCTTCGAAATACTGGGTCATGTATCGGCTCCGCGTTCCCGCCGCCCGAAGAACTGATTGCAATCCCATGTCATGACCGTCTCATCGTTCTGATTGATCAGCTCATAATGCAGTTTGCAGATGCCGACATCGGGTTTGCTCCCGGAAGGCCGGGACTCGCGGCAGGTGTAAAAAGCCTCCAACACATCGCCTGGACGAACCGGCTTCATCCATTTCACTTCGTCGATGCCTGGCGATCCGAGCGACGTCGCATCCAACAGATAACCGTCACAGATCATCCGCATGAGCATGGCGCATGAATGCCAGCCGCTCGCCGCCAGGCCGCCGAGAAGTGTGTCCTTGGCAGCCTCATCGTCGAGATGAAAGGGCTGCGGATCGAATTCGGCTGCGAACGCGATGATTTCTTCTCGCGTGACTGTTTTTTGGCCCAAAGGCACGCGCTTGCCGACAACAAAGTCTTCCCAATGGTGCAAATCGGTATCGGCAGCCATCAATGCTCGATCCCTTCGGCTTCTCCAAGCCAGGAGACCAATGTCCTCGCCTTGGCGTGCGCCTCGGTTTCCGTCGCGTAGATACGTTCCTTGTGGAATCCTATTGGAAACCAGCCTCGACCGTCTTCCACGTCGCGTCGATACTCTTCGAATCCAAAACTACCGTCGGGGCGAACGAAGAGATCGACGCAACGGCCTCCGTCGGGCGTTTCGATTGATTGCAGAACGCGGTTTTTTCCTGGCATCGCGAAACTCTAGGTTGCGAATCGAAAGAGAAGGAGGTCGCCATCCTTCACGACATACTCTTTGCCTTCCAGCCGCATCTTGCCCGCTTCTTTCGCACGAGCTTCGCCTCCGAGCGATATGAAGTCGTCATACGAAATGGTTTCGGCCCGAATGAACCCGCGCTCGAAGTCGGTATGAATCGTTCCTGCTGCCTGCGGAGCCTTCATACCTTCTCGGATGGTCCAGGCACGCGTCTCCTTCGGACCGGTGGTGAAGTAGGTGATGAGATCGAGGAGGTCGTAGCCGGATCTGATAAGGCGGTCGAGACCCGGCTCGGTCAATCCGAGTGTCTCAAGATATTCTGCACGTTCCTCCGGTCCAAGCGAAGCAAGTTCCGATTCGATCTTAGCTGAAATGACCACCACGCTCGGTGCCTTGGGCGCTTCGTCCACGGCATTCGCCGCTTCCGCTTCTGCAATCTCGGCGACACGGGCCTCGACTTCGCGCGAATATTCATTCCCAGTTGCCGCAGAGGCCTCGTCGACATTGCATACATAGAGGACGCGCTTGGAAGTCAGCAGATTGAGCGCCTTGAAGGCCGCCTTGTCGTCTTTCCCGACAAACGCCATGCGCGCAGGCTTTCCGCTGCGCAGCAGTTCGAGTGCCTGTTCCACGAGTTCGAGTGTCTTTTTGGCTTCCTTGTCCTGCCCGCGGATCTTCTTCTCGAGCGGCTCGATGCGTTTTTCCAGACTTTCCATGTCTGCAAGCATCAATTCGGTCTCGACCGTCTCCGCGTCTGCGAGAGGATCGACGCGGCCTTCAACATGTGTGACGTCATCATCATCGAAACACCGCAAGACATAAGCGATCGCATCGACTTCGCGGATATGGGCCAGGAACTTGTTCCCGAGACCTTCGCCTTTGGACGCACCTGAGACCAGACCGGCGATGTCGACGAAGGTCAGACGCGTGGGGATAACGCTCGCGGATTTGGTGATTCCTGCAATCAGTTCCAGGCGTGGATCCGGAACCGATACTTCGCCGACATTCGGTTCGATTGTGCAGAACGGATAGTTCGCAGCTTCCGCTGCCGCCGTTGACGTCAGTGCGTTGAAAAGGGTCGATTTGCCTACGTTGGGCAGCCCGACAATTCCGCATTTAAAGCCCATTTTTGCTTCCCGGTCGTGCCTGCGGCACGCCTCGCCTCTTGTTTGTTTCCCAGTCGTGCCGGGCGGCACTCAGCGTCTTTCGTTGCTACGGATCACTCTTGGCCGGATTTCTTGCGCCATTTGTCGAGCATGTGGGCGAGGGGGCCTTGTGCGTTCTGTTCATTTTCGGTTGCTGCAGTATCGCGTGACGCATTGCGCTCGGATTGTGCGCGGGCGAGATCCTGGGCGCTGGGTGTTTTCGCGCGACCTTGCGATTTGCCGTCTTTGGTTTCCGCGGCCTTTGCTTTGACCGGTTTGTCCGGCGCAATGGCTAGGGCGACCTCGTTCATGAAACTGGAATCGTTGTTTGCGGCAAGCTGCGGTGCGGCCTTGGCCATTGCGTCGAGAAGGGGTTCCAGCCAGGTCAGATCGCTCTTGGCAAAGTCACGCAGGACATGGCCGTGGACCCGGTCCTTGCTACCCGGATGTCCTATGCCGATTCGCACGCGCCGATAATCGTTGCCGAGATGCGCCGTGAGAGACTTGAGACCATTGTGGCCGGCGCTTCCGCCGCCAGCCTTGACCTTCACTTTGCCTGGCGCCAGATCCAGCTCGTCATGGAAAACGATAATGTCCTCGAGTGGGACCTTGTAGAAGCGCGCCGCTTCACCGACCGAGCGCCCGGACTCGTTCATATAAGTCTCTGGTTTCAGCAGAAGACACTTTTCACCGTCGAGAGTCACTTCGCTGGCAACGCCCTGGAACCGGGATCGCCAAGGCCCTGCCGAATGACGATCGGCGATCTCGTCGACAGCCATGAACCCGACATTGTGACGATGACCGGCGTGCTTACTGCCCGGATTGCCCAAACCGACAAAGAGTTTCATGACGAACCGGCACGATGGACGTCGCCGGCGAGAAGCGCTTATTCCTCGCCGCCGTCTCCCTCGCCTTCAGCATCTTCGCCTTCTTCGGCGCCTTCGACTTCTTCTGTCTCGTCGTCGTCGACGGTTTCCTCAGCCATACGGCCGACGACAGTCACAATCGTGAAGTCGCGATCGGTAATCGTCAGTTCGACATTCTCAGGCAGTGAAAGCGCAGAACTATGAAGAGAGTCACCAATATCGAGTTCACCGATATCGGCTTCCATGATTTCCGGGATCGAATCGGCGGGGCAACGAATTTCGATTGTATGACGCACCACGTTGAGGACACCACCGCGCTTTAGGCCGGGCGAGGTCTCTTCGTTGGTAAATGTCACTGGAACTTCAACGGTGATCGATGCGCCTTCTCCAAGACGCAGGAAGTCGACGTGGATTGGAAAATCCTTCACCGGATCGACCTGTAATTCCTTGGGAATCACACGCGTTTTCTTGCCGCCGACGTCGAGCGTAAACACCGTTGACAGGAACGAGCCGGTTTTCACCTGCTTCCAGAGCTCCGTGTAGTCCAGCGAAACATTCTCCGGCGACTCTGTATCGCCGTAGACAACCGCAGGGACGCGCTGCTGGCGACGGATTTCCCGTGATCCGCCTTTGCCTGTACGCTCTCGCGCCTCGGCCTTGAGCTCCGTAAATTCAACCATCGATGTTCTCCGAAAGGGGGAGGTGCCTGCAGCAGCACTCTCGCATGTCTTTAGGCCCGCCGCGCACGACAGGTCAGTGTTCTGGCCGCGCTTATAGCGCTGGTGGCCAGCGCTGACAATGCCAAGTGACACATACTCTTACTTCTAATGTTCGAGTACGGTCTTTTCTATTGTCGATGGAAGAGGAATGTGACGACGAGGACCAGCTTACAGCGGCCCCATGAACATTCGAGATTAGCGACGCGCGCAACCGGAAGACCGGGGCCGGATGAGTGGCCCGTTTGTTTTCCGTCTCGCAAATCCCCAATCTAACGCGATACTGTCGGCACCTGAGGCAAACACGTCACAGTCGCAAAAGAATTCAGCTCATCCCCGTTGAATTCCGTTGCTGACCACACCACCTCTGGGGTCTAGTCGAAGGCGATTAGGGGAAGCCGCAGCGCTGGCCTCGGACATAGCGGCCAAGGGCCAGATACTGAGGTGCGCGTACGCAGCACTGTGTCACGTCCTCTACGCCTGGTTCCCTCCGGCAGGACCGCCTACGCAATCCGACCGCCAGGCGCTGACGGCTTCAGGGCAGTAATGTGCCCTAAGTCTTTTGATACGCGAACAAATTGGGCAAATCTGGGCAGCTGTGGATAAGCTCCCGATTCAACCTATGAGAGCGTTGGAATCCCTCGAAAAAAAAGTTGCAATGATTGCGTCGAGAGCTTGACTCTGGTCTTCGCGCAACAGACGCGTTGTGCATCACGCGATGGTTATCGAGCGTGTTTTGAATGCGAGCGCCAGCAATCCCAAATAATATCTGTAGGCCGAGAGCTGATCAGATCCGCGTAGCTTGCGTTTGGATCACAGTAATCGGTCGGAACATTGAGCTTAGTTCCCCTCCCCATCACTAAGCCCCATGAACCGGGCGGGTCTTGACCCGCCCGGTTCTTCTTGGTGCATGGAATGGGGTCTGAGAGCACCAAAAAAATGTGGTTGAGCGCGCCCGTCGGCCGCGCTCTTCGCGAACTCAGAATTCAGCCTTGATTGTACCAACGACGCGGGCATCACACTGAAACAGAGTGACGTTGCCGCACGTTCCGCCCTGATCCGTATCGTGATAGCGAACGTCGAGTGAGACCTTCTCGTGTATGGTCTTCGACACGCCCAAGTTCCAATACCAATACTCATCGGAGGCAGCCGGTGTGCCGGCAAGAATGATGGCATTGTCGTCAAGATTGCTGATGTATCCAGCGAGCCCATCGATCGTCCAGCCGCGATCGAAGGACTTGCCGAGCGTCCCTTCGAAAGTGACCGTGTCGCCTGTCTGACCTGTATAGTCCGGGGACCAGTAGGATGTGAAACCAGCGTCGAGCATCCACAATTTGCCGCTAATTCCGGCTGTCAACTCGACATAGTCAAGATCGGCGCCGGGATCGAAGGCGTTGGGATAACTGTAATAGATGACACCGGCTTTGAATTCGACGCTGTTGAACGATTTCTGGATTCCGGCATACCAATCGATCTCGATGTCTGCCACATCGACGGTTTCGCCGGCAGGCGTCGTAGCGCCTCCGAAGTCAAGGTTGGATGCCCACATGCCGATGTAAAAGGCCTTATAGGTTATGTCTAGTCCGCCCTGAATTGCGAAATTTTCGTCGGTTTGCGATTGGCCGCGGAAGATATAGTCCGTCGTCAGTGCGACATTCGCTGACACATCGATGTTGCGTTTGCGCTCTTCCATCGGCGGCTCAACCGGATCTTTGAGGCCGCCCGAAACCGCATTCGTCGTAAACATCAGACCCAGGACACAGGCCAGTGTCGTAACCCTGATACTTTTGTTGGTGAAGTGTTCCACTCTCATTTGTCGTCCCCATTCGCTTCGTTGCTCGAGCAACGTTGTGATGTCTCCGTCGCACGCTCTGAAATACGTGCGGCAACACAATAGGAGCGCTGAATTGGGGCGGAATCCGGAGCTAATGCGCTGAATTTATTAAGGCTTTCTAGCAGTGTGACGGATTTGTCCAGAATCGCCGTTTTTGCTCATTTGCATGTCAGCTTTGGTCAGTTCTTGAGCATGCAAGCGGGCTAATGGCTGGCTGTAATCGCAGCATATGCCTAATTGCAGGGCGATGATGCCCGTAAACCGAATCGAACTTTTTCGCCTTGAATCGCAAATGCTGCATTGCCACATACAGCGACGTCTCAAAGCCAGATCTTCAAGGGCTATCCGATTCGGATAAGGACCTATGCGCTGGGCGCAAAGGTCCTTATCGTATTGATCGACCGGGTTTCCTTTCGTCGGCGACATCCTATATAGGACCCATACGCGGGTTCGAGCTGAGAGCCCATTCACGCCAATTGGGCGACGTTGATCAGGGAGCCCGTGGCGGCCTTATGCACTATCTTGCTCTCGCTACCGGGATCACGATGCTGTTGTTTTGCGGCGATGTGCTTGTGCGCGGCGCAGTGGCGATGGCGGTCAAACTCGACATCCCCACACTTGTCATCGGACTGACGATCGTGGCCTTTGGGACGTCGGCGCCTGAGCTTGTCGTGTCACTGCGTGCGGCGCTTGCCGGTTCTCCGGGCATTTCGATCGGCAATGTGGTGGGCAGCAATATCGCCAACGTGCTTCTCGTGCTCGGGCTGCCGGCGTTAATCGCCGCCACCGACTGCAACCAACCCTTCATCCGCCGCAACACGCTCTATGTGATTGCTGCCAGCCTTTTGTTCATCGGCCTCTGCTTCGTGGGGCCGTTGTCGTTTTGGCATGGCGCACTCCTGTTCGGATTCATGGTGGTGTTTCTGGTCGAGTCTGGTCGTCGTGCTGCTCAACGATCCGATGAGGCATCGATCGTGGGCGAGGAGACGATGGAGTTGATTGAAGGCTCGTCCGGTTTGCCAGAGAAGCCCTGGGTCGTCGCCGCCTATATGGGGGCAGGTCTGGTGGGGCTACCCATTGGCGCGCATCTTACCGTTATTGGCGCCACACATATCGCGACCAACTTCGGGATATCGGAAGCGGCCATCGGACTGACCGTCGTTGCATTGGGGACGTCGTTACCCGAGTTGGCAACAACGACAGCGGCAGCCATTCGCGGTCATTGCGGCCTGGCTTTGGGCAATGTGCTCGGGAGCAATCTCTTCAATATTCTCGCGATCATGGGCATAACTGCCATGGTCGTTCCCGTGCCCGTCCCCGAGGTCCTCATGCGCATGGATCTTTGGGTGATGTTGGGTGCGGTGCTGGTCATCTGTCCATTCGTATGGCTGAAGAGCAATATCACGCGTATTCCGGCATTCGCGTTCCTCGTCATGTATGCCGCCTATATCTACACGGTGTTCCTGCCGCGCGGTGCAGCCTATGCAACTTTGATTCAGCAGTAATCGCAGGTTGATCCAAAACCCGCACAAGTGCATGACGAGACGATGATGTACTCTCGGGACTTGCCGCATTAGAATCAGTTCATGACCTAGGTCGGCACTCTTACGACGAACAGGCAGACACGCTTACATGTCGAGCGACCGCATAGAAGCGGGGCAGGAATCCGATCAAATGGACGGCACCGATGCGCCAAAGCGCGCGGTCGGTCCCAAAGTCATTGCAAAGATCCTCCGGAATCTGCCCGCAAGTCCCGGTGTCTATCGGATGATCTCCGTTGACGGCACTGTGCTTTATGTGGGCAAGGCGCGAAATCTGAAGAAGCGGGTCCAGAGTTATGCCCGTCTCAACGGTCAGAGCGGTCGTATTGCCCGTATGATCACCGAAACGGCCGACATGGAGTTCATCACCACGGAGACAGAGACCGAGGCGCTTCTCCTCGAAGCCAATCTGATCAAGCGTCTAAAGCCCCGGTTCAATGTTCTGCTCCGCGACGACAAGTCATTTCCCTACATCCTTCTGGCGCGGGACCATCCGGCGTCGCAGCTCGTCAAGCATCGTGGCGCACGCAAACGGGAAGGGGACTACTTCGGGCCGTTCGCGTCTGCAGGCGCCGTCAACCGAACGATCAATACGCTTCAGCGCGCGTTCCTCCTGCGCTCCTGCAAAGACTCATTTTATGAAAGCCGGACGCGCCCCTGCCTTCTCTATCAGATCAAGCGTTGTAGTGCGCCTTGCACAGGCGAAATCTCCATCGAGGATTATCAGGACCTTGTGGAGGATGCCCATCAGTTCCTTCTCGGTAAGTCGGATCTGGTGAAGGACGATCTCCACCGACAGATGACCGAAGCGAGCGACAAACTCGATTTCGAACAAGCTGCCAGCTACCGGGATCGCCTGGCAGCGTTAAGCCATATCCAGGCTCATCAGGACATCAATCCCGGGGGAATCGAAGAGGCCGATGTTTTTGCCGCTGCGTCGGATGGCGGTCAGGTCTGCGTACAGGTCTTCTTTTTCCGTACCGGTCAGAACTGGGGCAATCGCGCCTACTTCCCACGCGCGGACAAATCGATTCCGATCGATGAGGTCCTTGAGTCGTTCATCACCCAGTTTTACGACAACAAGCCATGCCCCAGGCTGGTCCTATTGTCCCACGACGTTTTCGGGCGCAACCTCATCAGTGAAGCGCTCACAACCCGTGCCGGTCGAAAAATCACGGTGAGCGCCCCACAGCGCGGCACAAAGCGTGATCTGGTCGCCCATGCCATGTCAAACGCGCGAGAGGCCCTGGCCAGACGTCTGGCGGAGTCGGCTTCCCAGCGCCGGCTGCTCGATGGTCTCGCCGAGGCCTTCGGGTTGGAGGGGCGTCCGAAGCGCATTGAGATCTACGACAACAGCCACATTCAGGGCTCCAAACCCGTGGGCGGAATGGTGGTCGCGGGATCGGAAGGACTTGAGAAATCGCACTATCGTAAATTCAACATCAAATCCGAGCAGCTGACGCCCGGAGACGACTACGCGATGATGCGGGAAGTCCTAACGCGCCGTTTCAGTCGCCTCTTGAAGGAGGCCGACGATGAGATGCCGACAGATGCGTCTGGACCGGAAGAAATGCCTCAATGGCCGGATCTGGTGTTGATTGATGGAGGACGCGGTCAATTGTCGGCCGCCCACGAGGTGCTCGATGAACTCGGCATTACCAGCCTCCCAGTCATCGGTATTTCGAAGGGGCCGGATCGTGATGCAGGGCGGGAACGTTTTTATCGCCAAGGCCAGCCTCCGATACTGCTTGAGCCGCGCGATCCCGTTCTTTACTTCGTGCAGCGGTTGCGTGACGAGGCGCATCGCTTTGCCGTGGGGTCGCATCGCGCCCGGCGCAAGAAGGCAATTGGCGTTTCGCCGCTAGACGAGGTGCCGGGCGTCGGTCCCTCGCGCAAGCGTGCGTTGCTCAAACATTTTGGATCCGCCAAGGCTGTCAGTCGTGCAGGATTGTCCGATCTCCAGGCTGTGGATGGAATAAGTGCCGCTACGGCGCAAACCATTTACGACTTTTTCCATGAGCAAAACGGATAAATGGCGATAATGTGCGCGTTTGTTGCCGGATTGGACTTCGGATGGCACAGTTTTTCGAGCCTGGACTTGTCGCGCCGGGGGCATGACACGGCCGGTTCGAATCCCTAAGTTATGGATTCTCGTACGAATTCACGACTTGAACGAGGAATAAGGAAAGCACTCGCGTAACCCAATGGAGCAAGCCGCGCGTCATAGTATGGTCCTGAATCTGCCGAATCTACTGACGTATGGTCGGATTCTAGCGGTCCCAGCACTGGTGAGTTGTTTCTTTCTCACGGGGGAGTTCGCCCATTGGCTGGCGTTCGCGATCTTTGTCGCGGCCTGTATCACCGATTTCCTCGACGGATATCTGGCACGGGTGTGGGAACAGCAATCTTCGCTTGGGCGCATGCTCGATCCGATTGCCGACAAGCTCCTGGTTGCGGCCGCCTTGATCATGCTGACGGCCAATCAGACCATCTCGGATTGGTCGCTCTGGGCAGCCGTCATTATTCTTAGCCGCGAGATTCTTGTCTCGGGCCTGCGCGAGTTTCTTGCGGAGGTCTCTGTCAGCGTGCCGGTTACATGGCTCGCAAAATGCAAGACAAGTGCCCAGATGGTTGCCATCAGCTTCTTGCTGGCCGGTCCAGCCGGCGACAAGATCTTTGCCTGGACGACGACCGTCGGCCTCGTCCTGCTTTGGATGTCGGCGCTGGTGACGCTCTATACGGGGTATGACTATTTCCGTGCCGGCTTGCGGCATGTCATCGCCAGAGGGGATTGATTGTGAGCGTAACGCTTCTCTACTTCGCCTGGGTCAGGGAAAAGACCGGAATCGCAGAAGAGACGGTCGAGATGCCGGCCGGTATCGATACGGTTGCAGATCTGATCGGCTGGCTTCGCACACGCGGTCCGGAATTCGAGGCGGCGTTCGAGCAGGAAGCCGTGATTCGAGCTGCAGTCGACCAATCACATGTCGCACACGACACCAAGGTGGCCGGTGCCCGAGAGATCGCTTTTTTCCCGCCGGTGACAGGAGGCTGACGAACTCATGATCCGCGTTCAGGCCGAAGACTTCGATATTGGAGCCGAGATCGCCGCGCTTACGAACGGCCGGACCGATGTCGGGGCCATCGTGTCGTTTACGGGCACTGTTCGCGATGAGGCAAAGGGCGAACCGGTTTCCGAAATGGTGCTTGAGCATTATCCGGGTATGACCGAAAGCGAACTTGCACGTATCGAGAAAGAAGCCTGTTCGCGTTGGCCGCTCCAAACAAGCCTGATCATTCATCGCTACGGGAAACTGGTGCCGGGCGATCAGATCGTTCTTGTCATTACGGTCTCCGCTCACCGTGAGGCTGCCTTCGAAGCCGCAGCTTTTCTGATGGATTATCTGAAAACCAACGCGCCGTTCTGGAAGCGCGAGGCAGGTCCCGACGGCTCGGCCGCCTGGGTCGAAGCGCGCGATAGCGATGATGATGCCGCTGCGCGCTGGGAATCCAGCACCAAAGCCGCCGAGTGAATGGGCGGAAGCTACAGGGGTCCAATAAGGTTCTAGCTTGGGGGTACGGGCTGTTGCACCGGTCCAACGCGCGGTCCCCAGCGGCAGCGCTCCTTCCACTGGCATCCCGTGGCTCGGGTGCAAACACGAACATACTTGCAGATCTCGCAACGCTCCCGCAGCCCGCATGTCCGTCGTCCGGACCGTGTGCGCCAACAGGTTCGAACCTTGATGCAATCTCTGAAAATGTCTGCCTGATGGAAGAGCGTGTTCGTTTTACCCTGAACACTGCCCAACACACTGCCAGGTGCCGCCTGCGCCTGATTCTGGCCAAGCGCTACAACAGAGAAACAAACCAAGATCGCGGCGACCGCGATCCGACCAGACTTTACAAACACCGTTACACCCCCGTGCGATTCCAGTGCTCCCACAATCACCGGACCACACTAACATGGACGGGACTACAGCGCGCAAGGAGCAATAAGGCACTCAAAACACCGTTTTGGAGCCATTTTCGTGCCTCGGAGTGTAAGGACGGGGGCAAAAAAGTGCGATTGCCTTGCTTGTAGCCGCCCGAAACATTGTAATATGGAGCATTGATGCCCACATCCGAGCTATCCTGAACCAAGCCCGGGGGCGAGGCCAAGTTCAGCTAAGGAGACGTGCCATGGGCCGCACAGCTCTCGCTGCCATCATGACACTATTTGCGCTTGCAATCTCAAGCGCCTCGACATGGGCAGCTGTCGATAAGAAACGTGTCGCATTGGTTATTGCCAATTCTACCTATCAAAATACGACGCAATTGAAGAATCCGGCCAACGATGGACGGGATATGTCGGCGGTGCTTCGCCGCCTGAAATTCAATGTCATCGAAGGATTCGATCTTGATCACGAAGGCATGCGATCCAAGATCCGGGAATTCACAGGTGCCATCGACGGGGCCGACGTTGCGCTTTTCTATTATGCCGGTCATGGCCTGCAGGTTGCCGGAAAGAACTATCTGGCGCCCATTAATGCCAAATTGGAGAAAGAGAGCGATCTTGACTTCGAGACCGTGCAGCTCAATCTCGTCCTGAGGCAGATGGAACGTGAACAGCGGACCAACTTGGTATTCCTTGACGCGTGCCGCGACAATCCTCTGACGCAAAGACTGGCAAGATCGATGTCGGCGACGCGTTCTGCGGCGATCGGGCGGGGTCTTGCCCGCGTCGAATCGGGCGTCGGTATGCTGATCAGTTATGCAACCAGCCCTGGCATGGTCGCGTTGGATGGACAGGGCCGGAACAGCCCTTATACAAAGGCGCTAGTAAAGCACATTGAAAAGCCTGGTGTCGGCATCAGCGATCTGATGATCAAAGTCCGCCAGGACGTCCTTGCCACATCGAAAGGCAAGCAGGTTCCCTGGGAGCATTCCTCGCTCACCGGCAATTTCGTGTTCAAGGAAAAGGTCAAGACGGCAGCACTCGCGAAGCCTGCTCCAAAGGTAGCGGCGCCTGCAGCGCAGATTACGTCCACGGTTCAAGGGTATCGCGAGATCGATCGTGAGCGGATTGTGTCGGCAGCGTTTCAGGCAACCGTTTCGGTCGGAACCTGTGGTGCCTACAAGGCATTCGAAGAACAGCATCGTGGAACGTTTTATGCACGTCTCGCGAGTGAGTGGATCGAAACGAACTGTAAGAAAACCGGCCGCGCAATCACTGTAGAGAAAGCAGTTGAACCGGTGAAAGAGACGGTTGCCGCTCCAGTCGCATCGACGCCAACGCCTGATGCAAGCAAAGTGGTAACATCGACTGCGCCTGTCGCCGACAAGAAGGACGTCAAGGTTGCAGCGACCAACGCGACACCGGTGGTGACACCTCAGGAAGTTGCACCGCTGACAGGGCGTACACTCGTTCTCGCCGTTCAAAAAGAGCTAAACCGGGTCGGGTGCAGTGCCGGCCGGCCGGATGGAAAGTGGGGTCGTCAGTCGACGCGCGCGATGCGGAACTTCAACCGCTATGCGAAACTTTCTCTCGCAACCGGGAACGCGGGAAATGATGCGCTTACAATCCTCAAATCGAAGACCGGCCGGGTGTGCCCGCTGGTCTGCGGCGCGCAGTATCTTGCCAAGGGCGATCGCTGTGTAAAGAAGACGTGCCCTGCCGGCCGGGTTCTTTCGCGGAAGGGTAGCTGTGTCATCGTTGCCAAGAAAGCACCGCGGAAAGCTGCGCCGAAGAAGCGTCCGACGGTTCAGCGCAAAGCGCCGAAAAAGTCGCCCAAGCAGGACCAGTTCTGGGGTGGAGAGGATAGCCGTGTCGATTGTGAGCGCGGTGTCTTCACCGACAAGTGCTTTGGTCCGCGTTGATCCGATGGTGACGCTCGGTAGCTGATCGCCGGACTCAACAAGTCAACAATAGAAGAGGGGCGGGTGCCGCAAGCAACCCGCCCCTTTACTGTCTGAGGTTCGTCGTCGTCAGGCGCGGGCTGCGACTGCCGCTTCTGCTGGCTGCACGGCATTCATGTAGTCATGCAGCAGTGTCTCGGTGATTTCCCCGACGGTAAAGCTATGCTCTCCAATTTCGGAGACGGGTGTCACTTCTGCCGCGGTACCCGTCAGGAAGCACTGCTCGAAATCAGCCAACTCGTCTGGAAGGATGGTGCGCTCGATCACTTCGAAACCGCGCTTCGTGGCAAGGTCGATCACGGCCCGTCGCGTAATGCCGTCAAGGAAGCAATCCGGTGTCGGCGTGTGGATTGTCTCGCCCCTGACGAAGAATACATTCGCACCGGTTGCTTCAGCCACATGGCCACGCCAGTCGAGCATCAACGCGTCTGCATATCCTTTAGCCTCGGCCCGGTGTTTCTCGAGGGTACAGATCATATAGAGACCGGTCGCCTTGCTCTTAGATGGCGCCGTTCTGGGGTCGGGGCGGCAGTATTCGGCCATCGCCAGCCGAATGCCTTTGAGCCTTTCCTCCGGATCGAAATAGGACCCCCAGTCCCAGGCAGCGATTGCAAGATGAATCGTATTGGACTGCGCCGACACGCCCATCATCTCACTGCCACGCCAGGCAATCGGCCTGACATATCCGTCCACCAATCCGTTTGCGGCCACAACCTGGCGACAGGCATGATCGATCGTTTCGGTGGAAAAAGGGATTTCGAAACCGAGCATGTTCGCCGATGCGTGCAGGCGTTCGGTGTGCTGGGTCAGCTCGAATATCTCGCCGCCATAGGCACGTTCGCCCTCGAATACAGCGCTTGCATAGTGCATCCCGTGGGTCAGTACGTGCAGCTTGGCGTCCCGCCATGGAACCATTTCGCCGTCGTACCAAATGACCCCGTCTCGGTCATCATAGGTAAGTGCTGCCATTTCATTCACTCCAAAGGACGTCTATGTGTTAGGTCGCCTCATGGCGATCCCGGTCGTGCTGACCGGACTTTTTGAAAGGATTATGCCGTATCTTGCGGCAATCACCCAAAATTTTGCGAGAAATTTCGCGAAAACGGTTGCTTCCTGTAACAATCCATCCAAAATAAGTCAACATGGCTGACATAATTGAAACACGAAGTGATTTGGGAAAACCGGTCCCCATTGCCGGGGAAGGCGATTCATCGACCCGTGAACCGGGCCGACCGCCGGATCAGGCAACGATCGAAATCATCGAGCTCTTATTCTTTGCGTATCGTGACTTCATTTCGGACCCGGATGCGATTTTGGACGAAATCGGCTTTGGTCGAGCCCATCATCGCGTGTTGCACTTCGTCGACCGCCATCCGGGGCTCAGGGTTGCGGACCTGCTGGACATCCTTAAGATTACCAAACAAAGCTTGGCACGCGTTCTCAAGCAACTTGTGGATGAGGGTTACATCGCACAGGAAGCGGGCCGCATGGATCGCCGCGAACGTCTGCTATTTGCGACATCGAAGGGACGTGCCTTGGCTGATCGTCTGGCATCGCCGCAGTTGGAGCGGATCGGCAATGCGCTTGGCGCGGCGGGTCCTGTGGGCCTTGAGGCCGTAAAGGCGTTTCTTGAATCCGCGGTCGATGTGACCGAACGTGAAAGAGTCAAAAATCTTGTAGTAGCGGCCACAAGCCGAGGAGATGCGTCATGACGGCGACGCCACCTGATTCCATCGGACAGTCGTCCCCTGTTCACGACAATGCGCCGCATATTCTCGTCGTCGACGACGATGAACGAATCCGCAATCTGCTGGCGCGGTTTCTCAAGGAAAATGGGTTTCGCGTCACAACAAGTGCGGATACGACAAGCGCTCGCGCGAATATGCGCGGTCTTGCGTTCGATCTCCTCGTTCTGGACGTCATGATGCCGGGCGAATCCGGATTCGATTTTGCCAAATCGCTCTTGGCCACCAGCGACGTCCCGATCCTGATGCTGACGGCGCGCTCCGAGGCCGACCAGAGGATCAAGGGGCTTGAGATCGGTGTAGACGACTATCTGGCAAAGCCGTTCGAGCCGCGTGAACTTCTGCTTCGTTTGCACAACATTCTGCGTCGGCGTCAGGGAGCACGCGTACCCGCCGATGCCATCCGCATGGGAGAGGTTGTCTTCCACATCTCAAGGGGTGAGCTTAAGCGCAGTGGCGAGTCCGTTCGCCTCACCGAGCGGGAGCGCGATCTCCTGCGGCGCTTTGCCCAGCGCCCCGGTGCTGCCATTTCCCGGCACGAATTGGCGCAGGCAGGAACCAATGGCAGCGAGCGAGCCGTCGACGTTCAGATTAACCGTCTGCGACGCAAGATTGAATCGGATCCGGGTAATCCGGTCTATCTACAGACTGTGCGTGGAAAAGGTTACATTCTGCATGGTGAATGATGGTCGCCCTCCCGAATGAGCGGATAGAGGCAGAGACCCGACCGTCTCTTTTCAGGCGGCTGGCGAAGGCCGTCGCCAATGTCATGCCGAAGGGCCTCTACGCCCGAGCTCTCATCATCATTATCGCGCCAATGGTCTTGTTGCAGTCCGTTGTGGCGTTCGTCTTTATGGAGCGGCATTGGGAGACGGTGACCCGGCGCCTGTCGACCGCAACGACGCGTGATATTGCGGCCTTGTTGGAGGTCTATGCCAATTATCCGCAAGGAGACAAATACGAGAAGCTCATAAAACTGGCACATGACACGCTGAACCTGTCGGTTCAGATTCTTCCCCCCCAGGACCTGCCACCAGCGCGGCCAAAGCCTTTCTTCGATCTGCTGGATCGCACGCTCAGTGACGAGATCCGCAAACGAATTCGCAAACCCTTCTGGATCGACACGGTAGGGCGCTCACACCTGGTCGAGGTGCGCATTAAACTCGATGATGCCGTGTTCCGCGTATTGGCCAGACGAAGTCAGACATATGCGTCCAACTCACATATTTTTCTCTTGTGGATGGTTGCGACGTCGCTCGTCTTGCTGACGGTCGCCATTCTGTTCCTGCGCAATCAGATCAAACCCATTCTGCACTTGGCTGCGGCGGCAGAATCGTTTGGCAAGGGACGTCCGGCACCGGACGCTTTCCGGCCGCGCGGCGCCCGCGAGGTCCGTCAGGCCGCTTATTCATTTACGGAGATGCGTGATCGGATCGAACGTCAGATCGAGCAGCGCACGACCATGCTTGCCGGCGTCAGTCATGATCTGCGAACGATCCTGACGCGCTTCAAGCTTCAACTGGCTATGTCCGGTGATTCATCCGAAACGGAAGATATGCGCAAGGACGTGGACGAGATGCAGGCGATGCTCGAAGCCTATATGGCGTTTGCGCGAGGTGAAGCCAGCGAAGAAATCGTCCAGGTCAACATGCGGCCGCTTCTGAAGGAGATCCGAAAGCAGGCGTCTCATAGCGGCAAAGGGATTACGGTGCGCCTGATGAGCGATCGGCTGACCGTTCCGTTACGCCGCCAGGCTTTCAAGCGCGCTCTGGGGAACGTCGTCAATAACGCCCTGCGATACGGCAATTCCGTCCGTATCGACGCAGCACGGACAAAGCGATGGCTGACGATCCGGGTCGACGATGATGGTCCGGGGATACCGGAAGACGAACGCGAAGACGTATTCCGACCATTTTACAGGGTCGACGACGCCAGAAGTGTCAGTCAGGGCAGCACGGGTCTTGGACTGGCGATCGCGCGCGATATCGTTCGCGGTCATGGCGGGGATATTACGCTTGCCGACTCGCCGCTCGGGGGGCTGCGCGTGACGATCAGGGTCCCTGTTTAGGTAATAGTGCTATTGCGCTCAGGCATGCTCTCGGGATAGCAAGACGAAAATCCAGAGTGTTGAGTGTCATGGCAACGGAAATTGAGCGCAAATACCTTCTCAGGAATGCAGCCTGGCAGGATGAGGTGTTCGATTCTCGGTCCTTGAGGCAGTTTTATCTCAGTCGTCCCAATCACGTTTCGATCCGGATCCGGATCACCGACGATGTCTCGGCAAAACTGACAATCAAATCGGGACAGCGTGGGCTCACGCGCGATGAGTTCGAGTATGAGATACCTGTCTCAGATGCTGTTGAGATGATTGCGCTCCGCAAAGGTGACGTTGTTGAGAAGACGCGTTATCGCGTCCGGCGCGGTGATGCAATTTGGGAGATCGATGCGTTCGCCGGTGAGAATGAAGGTCTCGTCGTCGCGGAAATCGAACTCGACCACGAGAAGCAATCCTTTGATCTCCCCGATTGGTTAGGGGCGGAAGTGACCGGGGAACCGCGCTATTACAATGCAAGCCTCTCGGAGCATCCTTTTAAGCATTGGTCGTCCGAAACGAAACTTGCGGACGGCTGATCTGAAACGCAAATGAAACAGTTTCGAAAGAGCTGTTACGATAAAAAAACTCTAAAAATCAATTGCTTGTATCGGTTTTGCGATTCTTGTGCAGTGCGCAATTGTCGTTGATCGATTGCGTTCGCATTTCTTGCTCAACGGCGCAGTTTGGGACTGCGCACATGAAAGCCGGTCGCCTACCGGACCGGCGGGCAAGGGAGATATCCATGACTGCTGTTTCGACATTCGGTGCTGGAAATACGCGATCCAGCCGGTTGTCGCGTATACGAGCGATGTATCGCGCAGCCAAACGTGCTTTCATTGAATGGAATGTTCAACGTGAAAACATTCGAGCATTGCGGACCCTCAGCGACCACACGCTGAAAGACATCGGTTTGCATCGCTCTGAACTGACGTCAATCACCGTCCTCAAAGGTCGCGACCAATCGCGGCGCTCCCGCGGAGCCTTCCGAATGTTTCGGCTCCGCGCGCTTTTTTGAGTGTCTGCTTCGAAAGTCGCCCAGTGGCGACTTTCATGACCTCAGCCAGTCCTTTTGAGTAAGACTCAAAGACGTATCAAAAACAATCGGCCGGCGACCGAAGTGCATCTGGTCGCCGGCCGTGATCTGGTCGTGACATTGAAGCGCGACGCCCACGAAGGTCCGTCTTCATGACTGCCGTGGGATCTTCATGATCAGCGAACCTCAATGACCCGGCATTGTGGGCCTTGTTTCTTACACTCCACAATGGCGCGTGAACGAGCCGACTTGATAGAGTTGAAACCAAAACTCCAGCCGCATCCACCACCGCGCTCCACAGCGAATGCGCCCTTTCGTTTCAGCTTCCGCCATTTGTTCAGATGGCCCTTGCAGGAATCCGACAGGCTGTAATCACCGCGCTGCTTCGTGTGCACCTCGATGACCTTGCAGTTGGGTCCTTGCCTGCGGCAGGCTTCTAGGGCGGAGTTGCGAGCTTGTTCGACCGTTTTATTGGCCCAGCTCCAGCCGCATCCGCCACGCTTCTCAACGGCGAAAGCGCCGATGCTGGCCTTCTTACGCCAGCTTACGATGTCACGCTGGCAGTTGGCGCCGAGCTTGTAGTCGCCGGAATTGTCGGTGTGCACCTCAATGACTTCGCAATTCGGGCCTTGGTTCGCACATTCTGCAAGCGCACGATCACGGGCCTGCTTCAGATCGTTGAACCCGAAGCTCCAGCCGCATCCGCCGCCTTTCTCCAACGCGAAAGCGCCGATGCTGACCTTGGCGCGCCAGTTGCGAATATCGCGCCGGCAGTTCGACCCAAGCGACCATTGGCCGGACTTGGCGGTCGTGACACCGATGATCATGCATTCGGTACCCTGCTTGCGGCACTCGGCCATGGCACGATCGCGGGCTTCGGTCAGGCTGGAAAAGCCAAAGCTCCAGCCGCAGCCACCACGCCGCTCAAGGGCAAAGGCTCCCACGGTGGCTTTTTTCCGCCAGCTCGCCAAATCGGCCTGGCATTTCGCGCCGATGGTCCAGTTGCCGCGTTGCTGCGTGCTGATTTCGACCACCTTGCAATCCGGTCCCTGGTTGCGGCACTCGAGCAATGCCCTGTCTCTGGCCTCTTTTTCCGTATTGAAGCCAAAGCTCCAGCCACATCCGCCGCCTCGCTCGACAGCGAAGGCACCGATGCTGGACTTCTTGCGCCAGTTCTCAAGATCGGTCCGACAGTTTCCCCTTATCGCGTAGGGATCTCCGGCCTTTGGGATGATGGGCGGCGGCGGGGGGAGAACCTGAGGCGGGACGGCTGCGAGTTTCTTCTTTTCCTCCAATGCGGTGATGCGGCTTTCGGCCAGACGGGCATAGAAGGCGTTGGTAGCGCCATATTGCGCAATGAAGGCCCGTAGCAAACCAACGTCGTTGCTGTCTTTCACATGCTCCCAGGCCATCGTCGCTCCACCGACCGGCAACTGAGGGGGCGCTTTTGGCGTAACGGTCTTCGGCGGTGTCGGCTTGGTGCCCGGCGGTTTGAGATAAATGGCTTCGCCCGAGAGCGATCCATAGACAAAAGGTTCCTGCGAGCCGCCGGTCTTATCGACAACCGCGTCGCGAACCTTGCGGAACAGGAACCCGATTTCCAAGCCAGGCGTTTCGATATGGGTGAGAAGCGCGGTGACATAAGGGCTGTGCTTGCCGTCGCCATCCCGTGCAACCGTGCCCTCTCGTGCCGCGTAGGCCACCAGAGAATTCTGGCCACGCGGCGCAACACGTGCGAGGCCGCGGCCGATGGAGCGGGTTGCGCCGGTCGTCTTCATTCGTGAGGCGAAAGGGTTGTCACGACAGGCATCGAGCACCACCAGTTTGAGTTTTTTCACACGGTCCAGTGCGCCCATTACCATCGACAGGGGGATGGCTTCGAAGTCGACGTCCGATGCATCTGACAGTTCGGCGTCCGTGGGAATGAGATAATTCTGTCCACCGACCTCGATTCCGTGTCCAGCGAAAAACACCAGTCCGAGATCCGCGCCAGCCGCTTTCCGCGCAAAGGCTCTCAGCGTTCTGCGGAATGTTGTGAAGTCCTGATTGACTTCCAGTTTCACCGTATCGAAGCCCAGCCGCGACAGCGTTGCTGCCATCGCCTGTGCATCATTTGTCGGGTTCGGAAGTTTGCTGACATTCTTATAATCGGAATTGCCGATAATAAGTGCCACGCGCTTGGCGTTCGCCTCACCGGAAACGACCGCGAAGAGGAAGGTAGCCAGAAGAGCGCATACCAGCCGATTCATGAATCCTGCTCCGTCACGAAGAAATGCCCACAGTGTGACTATAAGCGGAATCGGTTGCTGCTTGAAATCGCTCTGTTAACTTTTTTTTAGGAAGGCCGGGGCGGGCAATTGGCTTCAGAAAAGCCGCCCGCCATTCGGAATAGAAAGGCTTGGCGCGATTAGAACCACCTCGCCATCTTCATCGGGGAATCCGAGCGCGAGAACCTCGGACATGAACGGTCCGATCTGCCGGGGAGCGAAATTCACGACGGCAGCCACTTGCCGGCCTTCCAGTTCGCTCAAGGCATAGCGTTTCGTAATCTGGGCCGAACTCTTCTTGACGCCAATTTCAGGACCGAAATCGATCCACAGCTTGTAAGCGGGTTTTCGCGCTTCCGGAAAGGGTTGTGCGTCGACCACGGTGCCGACGCGAATATCGACTTTCAGAAAGTCGTCGAAACTGATTTCGGACATGATCGCTCAGTGGATACTTTGATCAGCACTGCCGTTTGCCGTTGGCGGCGAAGGCGGTGTCTCGGGAGATGCTGCAGGTTCGGCCGAACGATCTTTCGGGGCAAATCTTCCGGCCAGACGCGCCAGGGTTCCGCCAATGCCTTCGAGTCGCACCAGCCAGCGTTCGCCACGCCTGAGCCGCCGATCCAACGTTGCCATCGTGCGGGCAAGACCGGGATCGTCATCGTCCATCCAGACAGGCAGAACCTGTGCATAGACGCTCATGAGGCCGGAGACCCGCAGTCCGGCAGTAGGACCGTCCACATCGATACCTGCGGCGCGCAGCATCCAGGTCTGAGAGCGAGCAAACTGGGCCAGGATATGGACGCCTTGTCCGGAACCTGGGCCAAGATCGCGAGCGATCCGTTTTAGAGCCGGACGAAACGGCGTCAGGACCTCGAATCTGGTCATGATGACATCGAACACGCGGTCGCGAGCGGATTCTGCCGGATCTGGATCTGCCTTTCTAAGGACTTCCCGATCGACTGCGTCGACAAAAGCATCGAGGATCGCCTGTCGGTTCGCGAAATGCTCTGCAACGTCTGCGAGCGAAAGATCGGCTTCAGCGGCAATCTCCGTCAGTCGGAGGCGACTCCAGCCTTTATCTTCAGCACAAGAGAGTGCTGCACGGATCAAACGCGTGCGGTTACTGTCGTCTTGCAGCATTGTGCGGCTCCTTCTGTGCGAAAGATAGCGACTCGTACACTCGTTTTGAAGGGATGACAGGCTGAAGGGTCAGTCCGCGAGTTCCCGAGAGCGTTTTGTCGCTGCTGCAACTGCGCGCGTCATCAGAGCCTGCAGCCCATCATCGGCCATCAGCACCTCAAGCGCCGCCGCCGTTGTGCCCGCTGGCGACGTGACATTCTCGCGAAGGGTCGAAGGTGGAAGTTCCGATTGAATCATAAGTTCGCCTGACCCGGCCACGGTCGCCAAGGCCAGAGCCTCCGCAAGCTCGCGTGAAAGCCCGGCTTCGATCCCGGCTTTGGCGAGGCATTCCGTCAGCAGGAACACATAGGCCGGACCACTTCCCGACACGGCGGTCACCGGGTCCAGTTGGGCTTCGTCGTCCAGCCACACGACAGTACCCACAGCCTCCAGCAAACCTTGGCATTGGGCTTTGTGCGTATTTGTCGTGCCTGCATTGGCGAAAGCCGCCGTAATGCCGCGACCAATGGCCGCCGGCGTATTGGGCATTGCCCGCACGATTGCCTGACTTGCAGGGAAGGGGGGCGCAAGATTGCTCAGTGTCTGTCCTGCAGCGATCGACAGGACCACCGTGCCAGAACCGGCCTTGGGCGCAACGACCGGCAAGACCTTGTCCATGAGTTGAGGTTTGACCGCGAGAAGCAGAACCGCGGGCGGTTCAGCTAACGAGATGTCGCCATCGCAAGCAATATTATGGTGTGCAATTACCGCTGCCGTATCTTCCGGCGGTGCAGGATCTTGGATGAAAATCTGATTGGGCGGCAGACCCTGGCCGAGCCAACCGGAGAGCATTGCGCCCCCCATCTTGCCCGCCCCAACGAGAAGGAGCGGGCCGCCCAGATCGATCATGCCTGGCCTTCCGTCTCGAACATCGTTGTCGCTAGAGCGTCTTCTGCCGATTGTCCGGCCCAGATGACGTACTGGAAGGCTTGAAAATAGCGTTCGCATGCGTCGAGCGCGGCGTGCAGAAGGGCTTCGCATTGGGCAACGGACGGTTCCGCGCCTTTGAGCATCAATCCGTGCCGGTAAAGCAGCAGACCTTCGGAGCGCCATAGGTCGAAATGTCCGAGCCATAGCTGCTCATTGATCGATGCGATGAGGCGAAGCGTATGATCGAGGCGCTGCTCGGGTACGCGCAGGTCGAAGGCACAAGCGAGATGAAGGGCCTCCAAGTCGTCGCGCCAATTCAGCGAAATATGATAGTCGCACCAGGAACCGGATATGGAGACCGAGAGTTCGTCTTCCGCATTTCTCTCGAATGACCAATCGTGGTTTCCGGCAATATGTTCGACAAAGTCGACCGGATGGGCCGAGCGTTCGAAAATGGTTTCGGCGGTAGCCATGCATGTCCCTCGTTGCTGGCGAATTCCGAACCGGAGTCCCGCAACACTGAATTCGAAGTCGAATCCAAGCCGCGAATCAGCAGGCCCTCACAATATATCGCGCCACACAGTCTCTACACCACCGGGTCTTTTGTGCCCTCGTCGGGTGCTTTCGAGACCACACCAAAGGATTGTGTGAGTCGCAAGGCAGAGCCCTGGGTTGTCCACGGTAAATTGCCGAATCCTTTGGGTTTTTCAGGTTTCGGTTGGGTTTTCAACAAGCCGGGTGACGCTTGTCGCTGTGGACAAACATCAACAACGGCAACATTGCGGCACCATACAAAGGGAAGGGTATGCGTGCTCTCAGCGTGCCTTCAGGATGCGTTGCCAGATTGTCCCACCAAGATAGCGGCGCCCGACAATGAAGTAGGCGATGACAAGGCCGAACATGACCAGCGCCGGCGCACCTTCCAGCTTAAAGCCGGACTCGGTTGTATTGCCGGTCACTCTCGCCACCAGATATCCGAACAGAGCAAAAGCTGTAATGAAATCCAATATGGCGGCCAGCACCTTGCGCCAGGTTGCAACCGGTTTGTCTGGTTCGTCTGCTTCCAACATCGATCATGCTCTCTATGACGCCATTGTGCGGTTTTCAATCCGCACAGGATGCCAAGAGCTTTGTCGACCGAAAAGCAAAAACATTCAGTCGGCAGATTATCGCGCCGAAACATCGATCGGCGCGCGAGCACTGTCAGAAGTTGGATTTCTTCTTTTCGGTTCGAATTGGTCTCGGCGGAGGCGTCGGTTCCTTGCGACCGGCGGTCGTACCGCCTTCGAGATCCGCAAGTCTTTCTTCGATCGCTGAAAGCTGAGCCGCCAGCCGCTCGTTTTCCTCGCGTGCCAGGCGGGCCATGGCCTTCACCGCTTCGAATTCCTCACGCGGAACGACGTCCATTTCATTGAGTAGGCGCTCGGCCTGGGTCCGCACGAGCGACTCGACTTCCTGTCTGACGCCGTGTGCCGCGCCTGCAGCATCCGTCATCAGTTTTCCAATCTCGTCGAATAACCGACTCGTCGTTTGCGTCATCAGAACTACCTTTGCAAACCGATTGCCGACGTCGTCATGAACGCCGCAACGACAACAGCTTACCACATCTATCGCAGCCAAGCTGCGCGACTATGATCTTGGTAACACGCGCAAATCAAGTCTTAGTGCATTGTGACGAGGCATGGTTGACAGCATGCGATGCGTTAGCGACGTTCGCCGCACGAAAACCACGCCTGAGCTATCCAGGAGCGCGCCGGAGCCACCATGCCATCCCTCGTTATCGCTTATCCGGTCATCGATCCGGTTGCATTCGAAATCGGTCCGGTCGCAGTCCGCTGGTACGGCCTCGCCTATATGGCCGGTTTGCTTCTGGGTTGGTTGTACATCCGGTCAATGTTGAAGAACCGTTCGCTCTGGCCCGGTAAGCCACCCCTAGAGCCACATATGACGGACGATCTTCTCTTATGGACGACACTCGGCGTGGTGATCGGCGGTCGACTCGGCAATGTTTTGCTCTATGACCCCGGATACTATCTGGCGAATCCTTTGGAGATCTTTGCCATTTGGAAGGGAGGGATGGCTTTCCACGGCGGTCTGCTTGGCGTCATCCTGGCTGTCTATCTGTTTTCACGGGCCAAAGGCGTGCGAATGTTCACCGTCGCGGACCTGTGCTGTGCGGCGGCACCGATCGGAATCTTTTTCGGTCGGCTGGCCAACTTCATCAATCAGGAAGTCGTCGGCCGCGTCACCGATGTCTCATGGGCCATGGTGTTTCCCGCGGTGGACTCGCTACCGCGCCATCCAAGCCAACTTTATGAAGCCGCACTTGAGGGCGTGCTCGTCTTCATCTTCTGTCGCTGGGTCACCCATCGGGCCAAGCTTTTGGACCGGCCCGGTATCGCGACAGGTGTCTTCTTCGTAGGCTATGGCATTTCCAGGATCATCGCAGAGAACTTCCGCACCTTCGATCCGACCCATGCCCTGGCCGGGAGCTTTTTCACGCCTAGCATGGTCTACTCCGTACCAATGATCCTGGTTGGCGCTTACGTCATTCGGCGGGCTTATCGCGAGCCTGTCGTTACCGCCTGATCGCCTCATGCCATCAGGCTCGCCGCTCCAGGAGAAGTTGAAGGTCTGCATCAGGGCACAGGGGCCTTTGACGATCGCCGACTACATGACGATCTGCCTGCATGATCCGGAGCATGGCTACTACCGGTCGGGCAATCCTATTGGCGCGGAAGGTGACTTCGTAACGGCACCTGAGATTTCACAGATGTTCGGCGAGCTTATAGGGCTTTGGTGCGTTCACGTTTGGCTGTCGATGGGAAGCCCCGCACCCTTCCGGCTTATTGAACTCGGACCCGGTCGCGGAACCTTGATGGCGGATGCACTGAGGGCCGCAAAGGTCGTTCCTGAGTTTCTAGCAGCGTCTGAGATCCATCTTGTCGAGTCGAGTGACACACTAAGATCCACGCAGCAGCGCACTCTTGCGAGATGTGGACCACGGCTCAACTGGCATCAGAATCTGATGGAGATACCGGCGGGTCCGGCGATTGTTCTTGCCAATGAATTCGTTGACGCTCTCCCAGTCCGCCAGTTCGTCAGTCGTGGCGATCGTTGGTTTGAGCGGCAGGTCGGACTCGATAACGTCGAGCAACTCTGCATGATTGAGAAAGAGGTGTCCGACAAGGATGCCGAACTTGTTCCTGAACCCATTCGTCTTTCCGCGGCGGAAGGTGCCGTCGCAGAAGTGCGACCGGAGGTGCGGGATCTTTTGGCTGCGTTGGTCGACCGCAGCCTGGATTACCCACTTGCGGCCCTCATCCTCGACTACGGTTATGGAGACGGATCAACGCGCTACACTTTTCAGGCGGTCAGACGTCATCGCTATGCCGACCCGCTGATCGATCCCGGCGAAGCCGATCTGACGGCTCTGGTCGACTTCGCTGGACTGCGTAGCGCTGCCGCTGATAGTGGATTGAACGCATGGGGTCCGATCGGGCAGGGCGCGTTCCTTATCGGTCTAGGGCTTAATGAGCGGCTGCAAAGATTGCTTGCTGCTGCCAACCAGCGGCAGCAGCTGGATCTTGTGTCGGGTGCCGAACGTCTCGTTGCACCGGATCAGATGGGCGAACTCTTCAAAGTGCTTGCGCTCGCTAGTCCCGGACTGTCGACTCCGCCGCCGTTCGAGGACGCCTCCAAAGACGAAGCGGACGAAGCATGAGGACCGATTGAGCCATGATCGAAGCGCCAGAACTCAAAGCGATTGACAATCTGCGTCACGGATTTTTTACGCGCGAAGGCGGTGTTTCCTCCGGGATTTATGGTTCTCTGAATTGTGGTCTTGGATCCGATGATGATCCGGCACTCGTGCGCGAGAACAGGTCTCGGGTCGCGGGGCAATTGGGAATCGCACCCGGACAGTTTGTCAGCCCATATCAGATCCATAGCGATAATGCCGTCCTGGTGAATGAGCCATGGCTGAGAGAAGACGCACCAAAGGCCGATGCGCTTGTGACCAAGACACCGGGATTGGCGATCGGTGTCGCGACAGCGGATTGCGCACCCGTGCTTTTTGCCGAATCCGAGGCGGGAATCGTCGGCGCAGCGCATGCCGGCTGGCAGGGCGCATTGGGCGGTATCCTTGAAGCGACCGTTGCCTTGATGGAGCGCGCAGGCGGTGATCGTGCGAAGATCGTTGCAGCCGTCGGCCCTGCCATCTCTGGCCAAAGTTATGAGGTTGGCGATGAGTTCCGGGATCGTTTTGTGAGACACGACCCGGAAAACGCCAAATATTTCAGTGAACCAAGTGAAGGTGCAAAGCCTCATTTTGCACTTTCGCAATTCGTCAGCGACCGCCTTCGAGGCGCTGGTGTCGGCACTGTCGAGGATCTGGAGATTTGCACCTACCGCGACGAGACACGGCTTTTTAGCTATCGGCGCACCACCCATCGGCGCGAACCAGACTATGGTCGCCAAATTTCTGCCATTGTGCTGACGTGACAATCGTTAACAATAGCTTTCGATCGTGCAGTCGAAGGCTGTGCAATCGCTGGACGCACCCTTGATTTCACGGTAAAAATTGGGCCTGGGTGCATTCGTGGTCAGCACATGGTGTCCATAATGGGCCAGATTTGCACAGCCTCAGAGCGTTAAGGGAGCCAATCGGGTGGGGAGCATGCTTATGGCAGAGCCGTTCCGCTTGGCTCAGCGGTACGTGGCCCTTGCCATTATCGTTGGAGTGACAACGCTGCTCGGCGCTTGTGCATCGGGAACGAGCACGACTGCGCTTGAAGACGCGCGGCTGCCGAATGCCGGGCCGACACCTCCAATCTCGCTTGCGCCCATCATCGGTGCTCCGCCCAATGTCTCCAAAAGTCTGTCGACAAAGCTTGCGTCGGTTGCGGCCGACAAGAGGGTTCCGGTCGTGAAGGTCGGCGACAAGAGCGCTGCCTACACTCTGCGCGGCTACATTGCGACCTCGCCGGATGCTGCCCGCCACAAGCTGTCTTATATCTGGGACGTGACGGACACATCGGGCAAGCGTGTGCATCGCATCACTGGCGAAGAAGTTTTGAGTTCCAAGCCGGGCGGCAATCCCTGGGCCGCCATACAGGATCAGACGCTGCAGAAGATTGCCGTGAGCACAGTCGGGAATCTGGCGACATGGCTGCCGACCCAGTCATCGGCAGCGACGCCCGTCTCGGCGCCCGCAACGACGCGAAAGCCGGCACCGACTGCAAGACCACAAGCGAAATCGTCCGAAATCCTGGCTCTGGTTCCAGATGTACGAGGTGCACCAGGCGACGGAAATCGCTCGTTGGCGAAGGCCATGCGTGGCCAATTGCAGAAGAAGGGTATCAAACTCGCCCGCAATTCCAGCTCCAGCACCGTGACTGTTGCCGGCCAGGTCTCCATGGGCCGGCCGAGTGGCGGTCAGCAGACGATCGAGATCAACTGGCGATTGACGCGCACTGACGGAAAGCCGGTTCGTAGCGTCGTTCAGAAAAACAAGATCCCGCAGGGCTCATTGGATGGGCCTTGGGGCGATATCGCGAATGCGGCTGCGGCGGCGGCAGTTGAGCAGATCACGGCACTTCTATCGAAATCGAAAAACTGATCGGCGATAAACAAGCACTCAGTGTGGTTTACAGCTGTTGGTGGCTCCTGCTACATAACGGCCTCTCTACGACGGACCCGTAGCGCTTCTGCGCAGTGCGCGACGTCTGATGTCGGCCTCGGACACCTATCATGAAGCTTGTTGCGGGCAACTCGAATCGTCCCCTTACAGAAGCCATCGCGGCTTATCTCAACACGCCTTTGGCAAAGTGTGTCGTGCGGCGGTTCGCCGACATGGAGATCTTTGTCGAGATCCAGGAGAACATGCGCGGCGAGGACGTCTTTGTCCTCCAGTCGACTTCGTTCCCGGCCAACGACCATCTGATGGAATTGCTGATCATTATTGACGCCGTCCGGCGGTCTTCTGCTCGGCGCATCACGGCGGTCATTCCCTATTACGGATATGCCCGGCAGGATCGGAAGCCTGGCCCGCGTACGCCCATTTCGGCGAAACTGGTGGCGAACATCATCACCCGTGCAGGTGCCGATCGTGTTCTGACGATGGATCTCCATGCCGGGCAGATCCAGGGGTTCTTCGATATTCCGACAGACAATCTGCATGCCGCCCCGGTCATGGTGGCGGATATCGTGGAGAAGTATCCGGATAACAATCTGGTGGTTGTTTCGCCGGATGTCGGTGGTGTGGTTCGTGCGCGCTCGTTGGCCGAACGTATCGGCGGGTCACTTGCAATCGTCGACAAGCGGCGCGAGCGGGCGGGCGAATCGGAAGTGATGAATGTGATCGGGGACGTCGAGGGGCGGCCTTGCATTCTGGTCGATGACATCGTCGATTCCGGCGGCACGCTTTGCAATGCAGCCGAAGCTTTAATCGAAAAGGGAGCGACCGAGGTCAGCGCCTATATCACCCACGGTGTGCTGTCGGGCGGTGCTGTCGCGCGGATCACGGCGTCGGCGCTCAAGAACCTAGTGATCACCGATTCAATTTTGCCGACCGAAGCGGTGCGTGTCGCGCACAATATCCGTGTGCTATCGATTGCAGACCTTATGGGCGAAGCCATCGACCGGACATCGGAAGAAAAGTCCGTGTCGAGCCTCTTTAACTAGAGCCCAGTCACCGAACTGCCGAAATCAAAGGTCCAAACCATCGGTGTTCTCACCGGTGAAGTCGACATGGATGTGGTTTCCGTCCGGATCCCATAGATTGATCTGTACGAGTTCTGTGCCGGGAACGCGCCGTGCCCGGAAGGGAATCTCGTTCTCCCGAAGGCGTGCCAGAAAGGAGTCGATGCCTGTAGCGGAGAATGCGAAATGCTCGATCTGAAGACCGCTGGGCGTTCCGCCGCCATCGCTTTGAACGAGATGCACCGCGGCATCGTTCCCGCAATAGAGCCAGACACCAGGGAACTGAAATGCCGGACGGTCACCGGCTGTCATACCGAGAATGCTCTCGTACCACTCGGTCATCGCTTCAAGATTGGCGGTGCGGACGTTTACGTGATCCAGTTTTCCGATCTGCATGTGCGTAACCTAGTGCCCTTTGATAATAGAAACAGGCTGCTCAGCCAGAATGTCGTGCATTTCCGAGAGGGGCTTATGTCATCTGCTGCGAACAGGCGGCATGACGATCCGTTTCTGCTTGCAAAGCTTGCTCTGGCGTTCGTTGACGCCGCATGACGTGAGCTTCAGGTCTTTCGAGAAACAGATCCGTACCTCTCGCAATCGCCTTGAGCGGCCGCATGCGACCGCAATCATGCTCTTGTCCATCGAGAGGTTTGTTTTCAGAAAGTCAGCCTCGATCTCTTGCGGCGCAATGGTGATCGGCTTGCTTGGTCGCAGATATCGGGCCGGAATCGTGACCTGTTCGAAGAGCTGACGCGAAACCCTGTAGTAACCTTCTGGACCGAGGCCTGAACAGGTTCCGTGTTTTTTGTACTCATGGATCACGAGTTTGGGGCTCGGCATGATGTCTAGCATCTTGTTGATCAGCTGCTTAGGGACCCAGGGTTTCTTTTTGGTCCGGCAATGTTCGGGCCAGCCTTTTTTGTATTGAGGCCAGAGGCCGTGAAGAACAAATGCATAAGCGCGGCCTGGAGCGCATTGTCTTTCACCGCGATTACGGCCGGCGCCGGCGCAATAGGTCGGCGACCAGGAGAGTGCCAGAACGTAATAGTCGAAATCTCCAGGCTTGCCGCCTGCCTTGGCGGATGTCGGCGTGCCGAGAATTGACATGGCGAGTATTGCGGCCGCAATCCCGGCAGTCATAGTGATCTGAGGGCGGAGAGAAGGACTCATGACACTTCCTACTCCGGCTTCGTTGCTTCGAATGCGGGTACCTTCTCCGCGAAGGCAGCAAGCCATTCCACAAGCTTGGGATGGTCGGCGCGCCAAGCGCCCTCGAAACGCAGATCCAGATACCCAAGGGCACAAGCGACAGCGACGTGGCCGATCGTCAAATCGCTATCGAGACTGGGCGGATTTGCTTCGAGATGCGCCAGACCACGATCGACCTTTGCTTTCTGGCGAGCCACCCAAGGATCGTGTTGCTTTTCCTCCGGGCGAAACCTGCCTTCGTAGATCCGGAGCAGCGTCGCATCCATGATGCCGTTGGCGAGCGAATGAAGGCTTAGCGCTGCCCAACGCGTGTCGTCGGTGGGAAACAAAGACGTACCGCCGGCGTGCTGATCCAGATATTCGCAGATCGTGAGACTGTCATAGATCTCGCTGCCGTCGTCCAGAATGAGAACCGGAATCTTGCCGAGAGGATTCTGTTCGAGAAGAGCGCCATCCGGATCCATCGTGTTTGCTGGAACAAGTTGGATCTTGTCGGTCAGTCCGGCAATGGCGGCTGCAATTCGAGCCTTTCGGACGAAGGGTGAGGCCGGTGCAAAACGGAGACGCATGATGACAGATTTCCCTGGTTAGCCGCAGAATGAAGGATTGTTTCTTTCAATCAACCCTACACGCGACCGTCAACCCATTGTGATTGGCAGGTGATGTGTAACGCCCTGTAAGCAAGAGATATATTGCGATGATCCGGGAGCAACCCGGGCACGGGAGGTCATGGAGTGAGTTCAGTCTCGTATCTAGGACCTAATAGACGCACCTGCACTCAGTGTTTTCGCGTTTGGCGCAGGCTGAACAGAGGGACGTTGTCATGGGATTCGTATTCTCGTCGGAGACAAGCTTTAAGGCCGCAACCATCCTGTTGGTGTTGGGCGCAGCACTAGCCGTTGGCGGCTGTCGGGAGACTGGGGCCGGGCCGAGAGCAGAGCCGGTTGACCGTCAGGAGTCCGCTCCACCACGGCGCGGAAGTTACTAGGTTTCCTGCCCGACAGTCTGGAAACTTTTGTTCTCGGTCAGTCCGGTATTAGGTCAGAAACGGATTAGTCTTCCGCTCTTCACCAACCGTTGAAGGGGGCCCGTGACCGCAAATGAACGTCAGCTCATCGCCCAGTGGCAGGATCTTTGTCTTGATTGCATTGATCAGGGCGTCATGGTCGCCGTAGGGAAAATCTGTTCGTCCGATCGATCCCTTGAATAGGACATCGCCGACATGGGCGATCCCGTCGACCATTCCATCGTCCCCGTGACCATCCATATCCAGAACGAAGACGATGTGGCCTGGCGTGTGCCCGGGACAGTGCAGAACGTCAAAGGTAAAGGGGCCGACCGTCACCCTGTCGCCTTCCTCCAGCCAGCGGCCCGGGACCACCGGACGGGCGGCGATCTCATAGGCCTTGCCCTGTTCCTCCAGGCCATCCAGAAGAAACGCGTCGAGCTTGTGCGGTCCTTCGATCGGCACACCCAGAGCTTCCGCGAGTTCGGCAGCACCGCCTGCATGGTCGATATGACCATGAGTCAGCAGAATCTTCTCCGTTTGCATTCCAGTTTGTTCGATGGCCTTCAGGATCTGCGGCACATCGCCGCCGGGATCGACAACGGTCCCGACCTTTGTCTCATCATCCCATAGTAGCGTGCAGTTCTGCTGAAAGGCTGTCACCGGCACGATTGCCGCTTGTAATTTGGCCATCCGGATCCTCCGCGCGAGCCCAAGCGCCGCTCATAGCCCGGCCTTTCTGTCGGGGCAAGCCTGGCATTCTACCCTCCCGATTCACGCCGTCTTTACCTTGCTAGAAAATCGCCCCAAGTCGCTCTAATTTCCGCCTCATTCCGGCGTATTGTGCGCCCGCTAACAAGAAGAATAACGAGGCGACGCTCGTAGGAGAACGTGCCTGGGCTGGCGTAAGACTGCGGCCTCAGGCGTTCCCCCCAATAGCTTCCAAAAACAATCCGAGGAATTCATGCGAAAGACCTTTGTCGCGCATCTTTGCGCGTCGGCAGCACTCGTCGGCGTGCTTGTTTCAACCCATCAGGCGAGCGCCGCTGTGCAGAGCGGGAAGGCGTCCTGGTACGCGATGACCACCATTACGGCCAGCGGTGAACGCGCCAATCCCAATGCAATGGTTGCCGCCCATCGTTCGCTCCCGTTCGGGACCTGCGTCAACGTGAAAAACATGAGGAACGGGCGTTCCGTCGTGGTGCGCATCAATGATCGTGGACCGTTTATCAAGGGCCGCGTCATCGACCTTTCGCGCGTTGCTGCAACGCGGCTGGGCTTCAAGCAGGCAGGCACTGCGCCGGTCCGCATTCAAACGATCGGTCGCAAAGGCTGCTGATTGAGAAAAGAGGGAGGCCGGTTTTCCGGCCTCCTTCATCACAATTTCCTTCCAACACAGTCGAAAAGAAAAACACACAAATATTGATTGGCGCGCATCCTGATTTCACGGTTCAATCTTTTTCTACGATCGTTTCTCGCAAGGAGCGAATGAACCATGCGCGTCATTGCCGGCCTTCTTCTTCTTTCCGCCATCGTCACAATTGAGCCGACACAGGCAAGAGCTGCTGCCTGCGAAGCCCTATCCTATGGCTATGTCGGTTATACGGAGAATGGGACGCGAAACTTCGTAAAGAAGCAGTTGGAACGAAAGATCAACGCTTGGAAAGATGAGCATAGTGCACCCCGTGCACGAGTCGGCAGGACACAGGTATCCTGCAAGATCTTTCTCAAAATCGGTTTTTTCACCGAACATGAGTGTCACGCAAAGGCAAAGATCTGTCGTTAGCAGCGGACGAACCTGTGAATCCTGTGGAAGAGTTCGATCAATCTGGAAAATTGCGGCTCTAAGTGCCCTCAGCGCCTTGCAAAGGCCGGAGAGCCGGTCATCATGAAATCGTCTCGTTAATCAACCGTTCTGGCTCAATTGTCGTATCGCGTTGGGGCCGCGTTTCCAATTGAGGGCATTCATGAAACGTATCATCTGTATTGCGCTGATCGGCCTGACCTGGGCCATTCTGACACCCGTGACATCCGATACGGCAGAAGCAAGACATCACTATCGCTGCGCTGCATTCGGAGCCACGGCTTACGGCATTACGAAGGGGATTACGACGGCCCGTGCAAAGGGACGTCTGCGCCGTGGTGCGCGTGCCTGGGCACGCAAGAAGAAGGGTCGGGCAAAGATCGGTGCCATCCACACGCGCTGCAACCCGTCGAAGAAATGGAACTGGCGTTGTCGGGCTGCCGCTCGGGTTTGCCGCTAGGCCATTTGCGGGTCGCCATTGCGATTGCGGCTCCGCACCTGCTGCTTGCGTTACGTGCGACTTTGACAAGCGGAAGGGGCGGGGCCGATTCACGTTTCGGTGTGCCAATATGGCGAGCGAGCACCGGAAGTGCTATATTACGGCAACCAATGTCATAAGGGGTGAATCCATGAAGCGACTGGTCATATTCGGTGCGGCACTGGCTCTTGCAGTACCGATGAGCTTCGCGGTTGCGGGTTCTGCCGACGCTGGCAGCAAATCCAAGAAGTATTACAAGGTCAAAAAGACCTACAGCGTAAAACGCGGCTGGTTCGCCAACCGTGGCAAATCGAAGCGTCCGCAGGTCAAAGGCTTCACAGCATCGGTTGGCGGTTATTCGTTCAACGTCGGTCAAACCTATGCGTACGACCCGCTTTCGCCTCGTCCGAACGATTGGCCGCGGCACGATGACGGCCCATCGCAACATGGCATTATTCCGACGACGCCTTATCCGTGAGAAAGCGGACGCCTGGGTGCCGTGTTGCCGTTCCGTGACGATTTTGTGACGCAACGTCTCTGATATTCGGCGATTGTGCGCTTGCGTTCACGCTTTGTTGCGCATAGATTTTTGACCATTGCCGGCAGAAGAACGGACCGGTGGTGGTCAAATCCGAGCCTGGGTTCGGGCGCGACATCTCTTCCCGTTGTCTCAGTTGCCTGGCTGTGCCCTTTGCATTGCTTGCAGGGCAGATAGGATCGACGAACGGGAAAGGAGCATTGTCATGCGCCAGAACGGAACCATAAAATTCTTCAATCATTCTCGCGGATTCGGCTTCATCGTGCCCGACGACGGCGGCAAAGACGTCTTTCTGCACATTACAGCCTTGGAACAGTCAGGTCTTCCCGCTCAGGATGAAGGCGCCCGCGTTTCGTTTGAAACGCAGCCGGATTCACGCGGCAAAGGCCCGCAGGCCGTTAATATTCAGCTCGCGGACTAAATCCGCGACCTCAGCACGCGTTAAACCCGAGGTAAGCTGGATGAGATAGCTTCGTGCCAGGAGTTCGAAGCCATGAGTTCTATTGCCAGCATTGCGGCAGCATCTGCGGTCGCAAATCAGACTGAGACGCAGATCAATATCGCCGCGAAGATTACCAAGATGAACGCTGAAAGCGATCAGATGGTCGCGTCATTGATCGAAGCGTCAGCTGCCAATCTCAAAGAGATTGTGAACTCGCCGGTCGCACCTGGCGTTGGTGGGAACGTAGACACCAGGGCTTAGAGGCGCGAACATCTAGAATTCGGCGACTTTCAGAGCAAACACTTAGCTCCCGAGCTGAGCTCCGGGCGTCAGTCCGTTTGCCGTAGCAAAATCCTGAGCCTGAACCTTGTCTCCACCTTTTGGGCGCACGCGTTTCACGCGCACCGCACCGCTTCCTGCCGCGACAATGAAACCATCTTCATCGAGCGAGAGGACTTCTCCGGGCGTACCGTCCGGTGCATCGGCCAGAGCGCTGTCGAAAACCTGTAGCACGTTGCCTTCGACCGTCGTCCAGGCGCCGGGCTGTGGGTTGGTTCCGCGGATCAGATTGTAGACATCTGCGGCCGGTTTGGACCAATCGATTTCAGCATCTTCCCGTTTGCACCAGCTCTCATAGGTGGCCTCGGAGTGATCCTGCTCGATTTTGGGTGCCGTTCCATCGCGCACCATGTCGACGCCTTCGCACATCGCAGCGACGCCCATGGGAAAGAGATGGTTGAAATACAGCGTACCAAGCGTGTCGTCGGGTCCGATTTCGACTTCTTTCTGGATCAATATCGGACCTTCATCCAGGCCGTCGTCAGGCCAGAAGATCGACAAGCCGGTTTTGGTTTTTCCCATGATGATCGGCCAGTTGATCGAGCTGGGCCCGCGATGCTTGGGTAGCAGCGACGGGTGATACTGAATCGTGCCGTGTTTCGGGATATTCAACGCCCGTTCCGGAACAAACAAGGTCACGTATGCCATCACGCATAGATCGGGTTCCAGGGCTTCCATCTGAGCCCATGTCTCGGGATCCTTCCACGACTTCGGCTGGTGAACGTCGAAGCCTTTTTCGACGGCGAATGTTTTGAGAGGGTCTTCCGGCCGGCCCTCGCGATCCGGTGCGCAATAGACACCGACAATGTTCTCGCCACGATCGATCAGTGCTTCCAGAACGGCTTTTCCGAACGCTTGCTGGCCATGAACGATTATCCGCATGCTAATGCCCCTCTTTGATCCATTGCAAAGCTTAGTGTTCATTAACACGCTGTTACAAGTCATGCGCCGGAAAAGCTGCCTTGCCACAATGAGTAGATATGTGCTGATCGAGTGAAGTTATGTCTTTGGACACGGCTTTGGGATTGATCGATCTGGGACAACGATCCGTTTCGTTTTCCAGATTGGCTGAATGTAGAGAATTTGGAGAATTCAATGACTGACGAAATCGCGCGCGTTCTGGACGCACTGGACCAGGATCGAGATGGCGCGTTGCAGCGCTTGTTTGAAATTTTGCGTATTCCAAGTATCTCTACCGATCCGGACTATAACGCGGAGTGCGAGCGCGCGGCCCAATGGTGCGCGGATCTGTTGGAGAAGACAGGATTTGTTGCCTCGGTGCGAAAGACCGAGGGCCAGCCCATGGTCGTCGGTCACTATAAGGCCGAGGGACGGCCGCATGTCCTGTTCTATGGCCACTACGATGTCCAGCCGGCCGACCCTTTAGAGGAATGGGATTGCCCCCCCTTCGAGCCTCGTCTTGACGATGAGCCTGAGCATGGCCGTGTTATCGTCGGCCGCGGATCGTCTGACGATAAAGGTCAGTTCATGACGTTCCTGGAGGCTTGTCGTGCCTGGCATAGCGTGCATGGGCGACTGCCGGTTTCGGTGACGGTGTTGCTGGAAGGCGAGGAGGAATCCGGTAGTCCGAGCCTTGCTCCTTTTCTCGCGGCAAATGGAGACGAGTTGAAAGCCGATCTCGCTCTGGTCTGCGATACGGGCCAGTGGGGCAAAGACAGTCCCGCGATAACAACGATGCTGCGTGGTCTTGCATTCTCCGAGATCGTCGTTTCCGCTCCCTCCCGCGATCTTCATTCCGGGATGTATGGAGGGCCGGTTACCAATCCGATCACGGCGTTGTCTCAGATTCTCGGCAAGATCCACGACGATGAGGGACGCGTCCGTATCCCCGGCTTTTACGATGACATCGTCGATCCGCCGGCATCCATCACGTCACTATGGGCGGAGCTAGGATTCGATGGGCAGGCGTTCCTCGGTAGTATTGGCCTGAAGAAGGCCGCCGGCGAGGCTGATCGAAGCATCCTTGAACAGATCTGGTCGCGGCCGACCGCCGAGATTAATGGGATCTCGGGTGGCTATCAGGGGCCCGGTACAAAGACGGTCATTCCGGCCAGAGCTTCGGCCAAGATTTCGTTCCGCCTTGTCCCGGGGCAGGAGCCAGAGAAAATCGTCTCGGCCTTTCGGCAGTTCGTCATAGACAATCTTGCACCTGATGCAGATGTGGAATTCATTGGTGAAGGTGGCGCTCCTGCCGTCGGATTCGACATTGAAGCCCCTGCTTTCAAGGCTGCTGCGAGGGCACTCGAAGCCGAGTGGGAAAAAGCACCGGTAATGATGGGTTGCGGCGGATCGATCCCAATCGTCGAGTCGTTCAAGACGAAACTCGATATGGACTCGCTTCTTGTCGGCTTTGCGTCAGATAGTGACCGTATCCATTCACCCAACGAGAAATACAATCTGTTGAGTTTTCAGAAAGGCGCGCGCAGTTGGGTGCGGATCTTGGCGGAACTCGGCGAGGGGTAGGGAGGGGAATAGCGGGTCTCTGTTCTCTTGGTTGCTTTTTGCTGGTGCTGTCCGGTGGCATGGGGGGTGGCTGGGCTATCTGAGTTTACTTCGCTCACGGCTATTCCGTGCCTGCGGCACGGGCCTCCGCGGGGGCGCCCTGACCGGGCGGCGCGCGGTCGCGCTTGCCGCGCCACTAAGGCGCGGTTGTCTTGGACACATTGGAAATCGTGCAGTATACCACCAGCCATACGGCACGATCCCGCATGAAACCAAGAATAACCGAGCGACCAGCGAGGCAAGGCCAAGCGGCCGCCGCCCGGTCAGGGCGCCCTCGCGGAGGCCCACGCCGAAGGCGTGGAATAGCCGTGAGCGAAGTAAACTCAGATAGCCCAGCCACCCCCTCATGCCATCGGACAGCACCAGCCGTACGACACGATCTCGCATGAATCCAAGAACAACCGAGCGACTAGCGAGGCAAGGCCAAGCGGCCGCCGCCCGGTCAGGGCGCCCTCGCGGAGGCCCACGCCGAAGGCGTGGAACAGCCGTGAGCGAAGTAAACTCAGATAGCCCAGCCACCCCCCCATGCCACAGGACAGCACCAGCCACACGGCACGATTCGGCATGAATCCAAGAACAACCGAGCGACTAGCGAGGCAAGGCCAAGCGGCCGCCGCCCGGTCAGGGCGCCCCCCGCGGAGGCCTACGCCGAAGGCGTGGAATAGCCGTGAGCGAAACAAACTCAGATCTCAGACCCACGACCTAACCTTGCTGAACCGCGCAGTCCCCCATTCAACAACCGCGTCAAGCCGCCTTCGCACAACTCCCGTAGGCAGCACGCATCCCGCGCCGACAGTTCAATTTCGCGCCAACCACGATCATGCGCATGGCATCTTCAGCAGCGCGGCGCAGGAATTTTTCGCCCTTGCTCATCGCCTCTTCCAATGTGCATGGGCGCTTGATGATCGAGGCGAAGGCGTCGATGCCGACCTCGAGGGTATCGGTGACTCCTTTTCCGATGGTTCCGGCAAGCGCAATCGTTGGTATCCCGAGCGCCTTCGCACGCTTGGCAACTTCGCAGGGAACCTTCCCATGGGGAGACTGTCCGTCCAGCGAACCTTCAGCCGTGATCACAAGATCGGCTTCGACAAGCAGGTCATCGAATGCCAGATATTGCATGACGATGTCGAAACGCGGATGAAGGACGGCGTCGGCGAACGCAACCAGACCTGTACCGAGCCCGCCGGAAGCGCCCGACCCGGGAGCATTCCCAATGTCGATGCCGAATGTCTCTGAGATCCGCGTTGCATAGGTCTCTAGACCTTCCTCCAGCAGATGTACTTGCTCGGGCGTTGCGCCCTTTTGCGGGCCGAAAACCCGTGCGACACCGCGCGGGCCGAGAAGGACATTGCTCCAATTCACGGCAACGTCGATTTGGACATTCATGAGCCGTGGGTCGAGGCCGGATGGATCGATGTGAGCCAACTTTGCCAGTGCGCCACCACCTTGCGGGATGTCGTTTTCATCATCATCGATGAGTCGTGCGCCGAGCGCTTGCGCCATTCCAGCGCCGCCGTCATTGATGCCGCTGTCTCCGCAGCCGATCAGGATCCGTGTGGCTCCCTTGTCGAGTGCGGCTCGGATAAGCTCCCCGACACCGTAGCTGGTTGTTTTCGTCGGGTCGCGGCGATCGGATGGAACCAGGCGGAGGCCGGCTGCTGCTGCCATTTCCAACACGGCCGTGCCGGATTCTTTGCCCCCAAGAAACCCAAAGTATGATGGCACTGGCATGCCAACAGGACCTGTAACGGCGACTTCATGAAGTGTCCCGCCGGTGGCCTCAACGAGTGCCTTCGTGAAACCCTCGCCACCGTCGACCATCGGTGCAAGCATCGTGTTGGCGGAGGGCAGGGCATTACGCACGCCTTCGGCAATTGCGTTCGCCGCGTCTTTTGCGTCAATGGATTCCTTGAAGCCTGAGGGTGCGATGAGAACGGAAAGAGTCATTGTCTTCTCCAATGCGTTGATGGCCAGCTATTCGGGAAGACAACGGGTGGGACGCGCCGATATTCCATCTGGAGTGAAAGAATGTCGACGCGGGTTCCGTCCTAACTCGCACTGCGGAGCGCTGCGATCTGGTGCGGCCAAACGGCGACCGCAAACAGGATCAACAGTGCGAACATGAAGGGCGCCAGAACGCATGCAAGTTTCATCAGATCGACGCGGTTGAAGACCGGGTTCTCCAAGCTTGAAAAAAGCGCAACCGGTTTGGCACTTGCCGGCAAGGTCTGACAGAAGCCTGTGCCGAGGATAATGATCAGCGCCAACACGGCCATGTCGTGGCCAAGACTTGCCAATGGAAGGCCGAGCGCAGGAAAGAGCACGGCGGCCCGAGCCGAACGCGACGTCACCGCCAAGTGAAACAGTAGCGCAACCGCTGCGGCGAGCGTAAAGATCATCAGACTGCTGGACGAGAATTTCGCGGGCATGGACTCGAGCAGCGTCGCTGCGAGCCAGGCATCAGCTCCCGTGTGTCGCATGGCTTGCGCAAGCACCATGGTCGCCGAAACAAACACCAGTAGCTCGACATTGACTTTCCGAAACAGTTCTTTGGTCTTTACGTCGGGAATTGGGATGGAAAGCGTCGCGACGACGCCGATGAGTGCGACGGTCGTGAGCGAAAGACCATGAAGCGGTGTCGCGATCCAGAGCCCGATCGTTCCGACCAGGATCAAGGCGAGGGTCGTTTGCCTGACGGTCAGAGGTGCGGACGGATTCGATGCGGCTGCGATCGGCATTTTGCGAAGCTTGGTCGATGCAAATATCCAAAGAATGAGTTCTACCGCTGCGAGGCATATCAGGACTGAAAAGGGAAGAGTCAGGATCGACCATCCAACCATGCCAATCGCCTGGCCGGTCGCTTGAGAGATTGTTTCCGCGGCAATGACATGGGCACCGGCGCCGATAAGCGAGGCACCCGCCGACAAAAGAATGATGGTCGGAAAGAGGAGCGCGAATGGTCGATGCAGGCGTGGGTCGGGCAGCCGCGTAACCAGCGCCAGAAAGACTGGCAGTAGCAAAGCTGCTCTTCCGGACGTGGAGGGGATTGCGAACGCTGTCAGAAAAATCACGCCGGTCACGCCATAAAACAGACCACGTACAGTTCGAAACGGCCTCGTGGCATCGATAGCCAGCCGTTCCGCTGTACCGCTTGCCGATAGAGCTGCCGCGATTATGAAGGCACACAGCATCAACCAGATCATTGGATGGCCAAGCGCACTCTCAAGTGCATTGACAGGCAGGCAATCGAAAATGACGAGGAGGATCGCAGCGATGACGGCAACGACGACATCGGGGATCCGCGTCAGTGTCCAGCCGATGATCGAGAGAACCGTAACGGCAAGGGTGATGCGTCCTCTGGGGTCCAGACTTTCCGGTAGAAAGTAGGTGCCCAGTATCGCGGCGATAGCCAGCGCTGTGGCAACTAACTCGCGACCGAACGGCACCGATAGTTCCCGCCCGCTTGGAACGATCTCCGGAAGATCGGCAGTTGTTGTTTCGATGTGCATCGTCGCGCCTCGGAGGTTGATTGCCAATGTGATGCGCTGACAACGCGATGCGGCACGGATTATTCCCCGAGTGTTTGCAGAATTGCTCAATATTGTGCCGGATGTCTGGTGTGGTCCGGCGGGAAGGTGCCGTGGTTTTGAGATTTGGTTTGTTTCGCTAACGGCTATTCCGTGCCTGCGACACGGGCCTCCGCGGGGGCGCCCTGACCGGGCGGCGGCCACTTGGCCTTGCCTCGCTTGTCGTTCGGTTAGCCTTGGTTCCATAGGGGAACGTTACGTATGGCTGATGCTATACGGTAAGATTTCCAATGCGTCTGAGACAACCGCGCCTTAGTGGCGCGGCAAGCGCGACCGCGCGCCGGCCGGTCAGGCTGCCCCCGCGGAGGCCCACGCCAAGGGCGTGGAACAGCCGTGAGCGAAATAGATTCAGATGGTCCAGCCACACACGATCCCACCAGACAGCACCAGCGTGTTTCCGCGAAGCTAGAAGAGCCCACGAACACACGTGCCCCGCTGCACCTTGTCGCAACAACTACATACAAAAATGCTATGGCCCGCTTACGAACCAACCCGTCAAACCGGATGATCTCTGCAAACAGTCAGCGGTTCTCGGAGTTCTCCCCACCCGGGGAAGTGTACGCTTGACAGCGAATGCAGCCATCGGGCAAGCGGTTGATCCCGAGTTCGAGAAAGGCCATTCCAATGAGACTGAGTGCACCGACGTTTCTGGTTTTCATCATTTCCGTCGTGCTTGCCGGCGCCGTCATCGCCGCCAAGTATTTCGGTGTCGCGATTCCATATGTCAGCGCGCATCTCTTCGAGGCACTACTTGTTGCATATGCGATCCTGCTCGCCGGAAACCTGTTTCGCAATATCTGACGAGATCGCGGCGCTTGTCGCTCCAGACACAGCGAGGGCCTCAAACACACATGGCGTTTGAGGCCCTTGATCGTTTTAGCTCTTGGCTTTGTGAGCCTTGATAACCGTGTCGAGTTTGCTGTACTCGGAGCAATCGGTGCCACAGATGGACTTGATTTTATCCAACTGTGCCGTTGCCTTGTCGATCTTGCCTGACTCGACATAGGCCTCGCCGAGATACTCGTGAGCCGCTGCAAAATGCGGTTCGATCTTCAGCGCTTTTTCATAGAACGCGATTGCTTTGTCATGCTTGCCGAGTTTGCGATGCGTGAAGCCGAGATAGTTCAACACACGCGGATCTTCGCCCTTCCCGAGCGAGTTCAGAATTACGACCGCATCCTGGTATTGACCGGCATCGATCAATGCCACGGCGGCCGTGTAATTTGTGCCGAGATCGCCATATTTTTCCGTCAGCTCATCCTCAGTCGAATAAGCAGTTGTCGTGGTTGCTGACGGAGCCTCGCCGGCGGCGATTGCGGGCAATGGCGCGGCAGCAAGCGCCAAGATAAATCCAATCAGGATTGGCTTTTTCATACGAATTCTCCGAGCCTAGTACTTCGCCCCTTGGCGGACACATGGGGCGCACTGAGGAATTTTCAATATTTCGATGGTTTCCTGGACACCGACATGGTTGCCAGAACGTTGGAATTGCGCCGATTATTGACCTGATTGTTGATGGCAGGAACGAGGAGCGATGAAGCACCTTCTTGTAAATAGCAGACAAGCCTTGAAAGTCCGGATCTTCCTCTGGGGCTCGATAGCCGCGTGTTTCGCCGCACTCTACGCAGCCTGGTCGCTCGTTGAGACCTATGGACTCAATCCCGGCGATGGTGGCGTCTTGAGGCCGCTCGATGAAAGACTGATGGCTGGCGGGATTGTCGGTGGACTGGGGGTCGCGTTTGCCGGCGCCATGATCTGGTATGCGTCGCTTTATGCGGTTCGTATCAGTAGAGAGCGTGATCAGGTCGAGATGGAGACAATGGCAATCCTCGGCACGAAGACGCGCAATTTCGCTGTCTCCGATTTCAATGGCGGCACATACCATGACGGCCGCATGCAGAGCGGCCGCGGCATAAGCGTGAATGCACCGTGGATCACGCTTCGTGTCAAAGGGCGCAGGATCCCTTTTATCGCCGATGTGCAGGCCGAGACATTCGATCGGTCTGCACTGATGAATCTCGCGCGCGGCGGAGGCAAATAGTCGCTCCGTCAACTCGCCCGCAGCACGCCCAGGAATGCATCCGCAAAGTCATTAAGTTTGGCAGCACCCACGCCATGCACTTCGGCGAAATCGTCAACAGTCTGGGGGCGACGCTGGGCCATATCCACGAGGCTGCGATCATGAAAAATGACATAGGCCGGGACACCGCGCTCTTTCGCAATCAGAGAACGGAGCTCTCTGAGTTGCTGTAGAAGAGTCGTTTCAGTGTCAGACAGATTGGCGGCGGTCGGCGCACTTTTTTCTCCACGAGTGGCCTTCGCGGTGCTTTTGGGGCGGGCGATGATATCCGGGCGATAGAGGAATTGATCCTTGCCGCGTAAGAGTTCCCCGCCTTTTTCCGTAATTGTCAGGCCGCCATACTTCTCGATGTCCAGATGCAGAAATCCTCCGGCAACGAGCTGGCGGATCAGGGATGTCCACTCCGCTTTGCCGAGATCGGCGCCGACGCCGAATGTCGGCAAGTCGTCATGCCGCATACGGGCGATCTTTTCGGTGAGTGTGCCTCTTAGGACATCGACGATATGCACGACACCGAATCGTTGCCCGGTGCGGTAGACGGCGGAGAGAATCTTCTGCGCTTCCACGGTTCCATCTTTGCGCTCGATCGGTTCAAGGCAGAGATCGCAGTTTCCGCACGGCTCGCTCGCTTCGCCGAAATAATCGAGTAGTGTCTGGCGCCGGCAGGTGGGGGCCTCGCAATAGCCGATCAGCGCGTCGAGCCGTTTATGTTCCCTTCGCCGCCGTTCTTCGTCGTCGCCGGTCTCCTCTTCGATGAAGACACGGCGCATGCGCAAGTCATCGAGCCCATAGAGCATCTGTGCCGAGGCCGGCGCGCCATCGCGCCCGGCGCGACCGATCTCCTGATAGTAGGCTTCGACATTGCCCGGAAGGTCCGTATGGAACACGAAGCGTACATCCGATTTGTCGACACCCATGCCGAAGGCAATGGTCGCGACAATGATGAGACCGGGCTCGCTCATAAAGGCGTCCTGGTGGGCTTCGCGATCTTCTTTGTCGAGGCTCGCGTGATAGGGCAATGCACGAAAACCATTGTCGGTCAGATATTCTGCGGTCGCTTCCGTCTTCTTGCGTGACAGGCAGTAGACGATGCCGCACTGGCCTTTGCGCGTCGAAACAAAATCGAGAAGCTGGCGTTTCCATTGCCGTTTGGGCGAAACGGCGAGCGATATGTTCGGCCGGTCGAAACCAAGCACGACGGTCTTAGCGTCGCCGTCGAAGAGTTTGTCGGCGATATCGCGGCGGGTGAGGGCGTCTGCCGTTGCGGTCAGCGCCGCGATGGGCACGCCGGGAAAGATCGTGCGAAGGCGCGCAAGGTCTGCATATTCTCGTCTGAAACTCGGTCCCCACTGCGAAATGCAATGTGCCTCGTCAACGGCAATAAGTGAGACAGGCAGTTGTTCCAGTGCTTCGAGAATACGCGGCGTCATAAGTCGCTCGGGCGCCAGATAAAGCAGGCGTACCTCGCCGGAGAGCACACGGTCCCAGGTGGCTGCATTATCATAGTGATCGCGCGATGAATTCATCGTTTCGGCGGCGACACCGGCAACATTCAATGCGGCGACCTGATCCTTCATCAGGGCAACCAGAGGCGAGACGACGATCGTCAGTCCATCCTTGATCAGTGCCGGGATCTGGTAGCACAACGATTTTCCTGAGCCGGTGGGCATGACCGCAAGCACATTGCTTCCATCGAGCAACGTGTCGACCACATCTTCCTGTCCGGCGCGAAAGTCGTCGAAACCGAAGACGTCCTTCAGCACCTGATGTTTGTTCGTCATTGACCGAAGTCGCCCCGTCGAATTCCTGACCTTGAGTCGCCGCCGGCGGACCATGCCACGTCGCATAAATTCCGTCGAGCATTCGACATGAATTCATGCCATTTTGCGCACATGAACAGAGCAATTGCGCAACGGTGCGATGCGCCGGACCGCCGCCGAGTGTTCGCGGTGACCGGCTTTTGGGTTTTGGCGTTTCTTGCTTGCCTCGGGTTCACTTCATCCAGCGCCAGAGCGGGGCCGAGTTTCGATTGTGCTAAAGCGTCAACGGCGTCTGAAAAGGCAATCTGCGATAGCGAGCATCTTTCTTGGCAGGATCGACAGTTGACCCGCCTTTATGGTGACGTTCGCACTGAACTGCCGCGGCGCCGCGCCAAGGATCTGGTGTCCCGCCAACGTGCCTGGTTGAAGCAGCGCAATCGCTGTGGCAGCAATTTCGACTGTCTCCAGAAGGCCTATGCCGATCGCATCGTTGCTATCTCGTCCCAGGTGATTTGGGGATCAACCACTGGGCGGTGGACAATCCAGAAGGCTGGCGTTGGCGGCGGTGCCACGTTTGTCCAGCATTCGGATGGATCTTTGGCCGCGCTCTTCGAGACCGTCGCGACTGCGGTACGAACAACGCCGCAATGCGTGGTGGAGTTCGACCGGGCCGAGGCCGCAGGGCAGGGGTGGGCCTGGAGCGATCGGAACGAGCCCGACCGTAGCGATCAGCCCTGTGAGCTGACCATCCAGGGCTATGATGAAGGCTACAATGTCGAGGGAGACCAGGCATGCTCCTTCTATTGCGGCATGCGTGCGACCTTCACAGGGATCTATCTGCGGGCAGCCGAGTAGGTGCTGGTCAAACCCGGGTATCGGGTTCTAGTATGCCGACGGGCGCCGCAAGTCCCGCGCCCGTCAGCCATCATTGGAACTTCTGGAACATAGGCCCGGTATGCCCAGTCTGCTTTTTTCGCCGATCAAATTGCGCGCGCTCGAACTCCCGAACCGCATTGTTGTGGCACCGATGTGCCAATATTCCGCCGACGACGGCACAGTCGGTGACTGGCATCTGATGCATCTCGGCCAGTTTGCTGTTTCCGGCGCAGGACTGGTGTTTGTCGAGGCGACCGGCGTTGAACGGCAGGGACGGATCACGGCGGGTTGTGTCGGACTCTATTCGGACGCAAATGAGGAGGGGTTAGCGCGTGTCGTGCGCTTCGCCCGCGATTTCGGCAGTGCAAAGATTGGAATCCAGCTCGCGCACGCAGGGAGAAAGGCATCGACGCATGTTCCCTGGAAGGGCGGGACGCCGCTTCCGAAAGAGGACGGTGCGTGGACGACCAGCGGTCCATCTGCGGTCGCTTATGGAGACAATTGGCACACGCCCGATGCCTTGGACGAAGCTGGCCTGGCGCGCGTGAAAACGGCGTTCGTCGAGGCGACGAAGCGCTCCCTTCGCCTTGGCTTTGATATTATCGAGCTTCACAGCGCCCACGGCTACCTGCTGCATCAGTTCCTCTCGCCGATCTCCAATCAGCGTGAGGACGCCTATGGAGGATCGCTCGAAAACCGCATGCGTTTTCCACTCGAAGTCTTCGAGGCGGTTCGCGATGTTTGGCCTGAGGATCGTCCGCTTGGCGTTCGGTTCTCAGCGACCGACTGGATTGAAGGCGCGTGGGACGTACCGAGCTCGATCGCCTATGCCGAAGCACTGAAAGCACGCGGCTGCGACTATATCGATGTTTCCAGCGGCGGCCTCGCGCCAGCGCAGAAAATCGTCTCGGCGCCGGGATATCAGACAGGCTTTGCCGCTGAGATCCGAGGGGCGACGAGCCTGCCGACAATGGCCGTTGGCCGTATCACCGAGCCGGCACAGGCAGAAACGATCCTACGCAGCGGTCAGGCTGATATGATCTCGCTTGCTCGCGGTCTGCTTTACGATCCTCGCTGGCCCTGGCATGCGGCCGAAGCGCTCGGCGATCAGGCAACCTTCCCGCCGCAGTATCAGCGTTCGCATCCGACACTTCAGGGTGAGCCGATTCCGGGCAATCCGCCCGTCGCGAAAAACTGAGAGTCCGTCAGAAAGTCCTGACGCCAGCCCTCTCCCTCGGCCCAACCACCCCGAGGGTACCCTTGTTGGGTGGTTGGGCCGGGGGAGAAGGCTGGCCGCGGCCACGAAAGTCGTCCAATGACGACTTTCCAGCAATTTGTTCGGACCGCGCCGCTTACTCTTTCACAAATGTCACGCCGCTCAACAAGACCGTCTTTTGGCCTTTGGCCGAAGCGTAATGGAAGATATTGACGAGAAGCGTTTCTGTTTGGCCGGTCCAGCTGTGCACCTTCAACGGGCCCTGGTCATAACTACCATCAGCCTTGCGCTCCATGATTTTGGCCATCTCTTTTTGAACGCCGTCGCTTGGATCGTTGCTGGGTGTAAAGAGCGTGCACGCGTAGCTGGTGGAACCTTGGAAATCGGGAAAATCCTTTAACTCCTCCGCCTTCGGTTTGGTCTTTGCCGTGATGAGCACGTATTTGCCGCCAAGATCGTCGAACTTCCAGGCCTTGAGATCCTCTGCCGGCACATCCGATTGATATTTTTGAAGCTCGGCGCCTTCCAGGGCCGTGAAGCCGCCGGCCTTCGCTATTTTTGCGATAGCACCGATATCCGGCAATTGGTTGAAGCAGAATAGCTCAAATAGCTTAGCTGTCCGTTCCGGTCCGGCCTTCTCAGGGAGGTCTTGTGCTTTGGTCGGCCCGCCCAGGCCAATGAACGCTGTCAGGAAAGTAATCGTCAGTGTGCGCCAGATCATGATTCATCCAATCGAAAAATGCTTTTGAACCATTAGCTTAAGTCTGCGGTGTTGCGCTCGCAAGCCAGCTGTGCGGCTTATTGTGAACGGCTCTTCCATCCGCGGCGCCGCCGCGCCATATTCTGCCCATGGCTCGCTCCGCACCAAAAACCTTTGGCTCACGCGCTGACCCGCGCATTCAGAACTGGCCGGTCGATCGACCGGAAGGCTTCTCCGAGGCGCCACAGCCTCTGATCGAAGGACATCCTCTGGTCACGGGCGCTGACATGCCGCTGTTCATGCCGCACCGTCCTGAGCGGCCGGAGAAGTCCGAAGGCGGTATTGCTCTCAAGATCAAGTCGGATCTTTCACCGAAAGGCGATCAACCAGAAGCGATAGCCGAGTTGGTTGCAGGCGTTCAGGCACAGGAGCAGGATCAGGTGCTGCTCGGCGTGACGGGATCGGGCAAGACGTTCACGATTGCGCAGGTGATCCAAACCGTTCAGCGCCCGGCATTGGTTCTCGCACCGAACAAGACTCTGGCTGCCCAACTCTATGGAGAGTTCAAGAGCTTCTTCCCGGAAAACGCCGTCGAGTATTTTGTATCTTACTACGACTACTACCAGCCTGAGGCCTATGTGCCGAGGAGTGACACCTATATCGAGAAGGAAGCATCCGTTAACGAGCAGATCGACCGCATGCGCCACTCCGCAACGCGGGCGCTGCTGGAGCGTGATGATGTGATTATCGTCGCCTCGGTTTCCTGCATCTACGGTATTGGCGCGGTCGAGACCTATACGGCCATGACCTTCCAGATCAAGGCCGGCGAGACGATCGCCCAGCGTCAGCTCCTCGCTGATCTCGTCGCCCTGCAATATAAGCGGAACGACGGAAACTTCATTCGAGGCACGTTCCGTGTTCGCGGAGACACGATCGAATTGTTTCCGGCTCACTTGGAAGACCGGGCCTGGCGGATCTCCCTCTTCGGCGATGAAGTGGAAACGATCACCGAATTCGATCCGCTCACGGGTCAGAAGACCGGCGATCTGCAGAGCGTAAAGGTCTATGCTAATTCGCACTACGTGACGCCGAAACCGACTCTGCAGCAGGCCATGCGCGGCATCAAATCGGAACTGCGTGCCCGGCTCGACGAACTCAATGCATCGGGCCGCCTGCTAGAGGCGCAACGGCTGGAACAGCGCACGACGTTCGACCTGGAGATGATCGAGGCGACAGGCTCGTGTGCCGGCATCGAGAACTATTCGCGCTATTTGACCGGCCGCAAACCCGGCGATCCGCCGCCGACGCTGTTCGAGTATCTCCCCGACAATGCACTGGTCTTCCTTGATGAAAGCCACGTGACGGTGCCACAGATCGGCGCCATGTTCCGCGGAGACTATCGGCGCAAGGCAACGCTCGCCGAATATGGGTTCCGTCTTCCGTCCTGCCTCGACAACCGGCCGCTCAGGTTCGAGGAGTGGGACGTCATGCGTCCGCAGACGACCTATGTGTCAGCGACCCCGGGTCCCCATGAACTTGAGCAAACCGGCGGTGCCTTCGTGGAGCAGGTGATCCGACCGACGGGGCTTACGGATCCCGAGGTTATCGTTCGCCCTGCGACCACACAGGTGGACGATCTGCTCGACGAATGCCGCAAGGTCACGGCGGAAGGCTACCGCGTCCTGGTGACGACACTGACCAAGCGCATGGCGGAGGATCTGACCGAGTACTGCCACGAGCAAGGTCTTCGGGTGCGTTACATGCATTCCGATATCGACACGCTGGAACGCATCGAGATCATTCGGGATCTGCGCCTTGGTGCATTCGATGTGTTGATCGGCATCAACCTGCTGCGCGAGGGGCTCGATATTCCGGAGTGTGCTCTGGTCGCCATCCTCGATGCAGACAAGGAAGGTTTCCTGCGCTCGGAAACATCATTGGTTCAGACCATCGGGCGAGCGGCGCGAAACGTGGATGGCCGTGTGATTCTCTACGCCGACAAGATTACCGGCTCCATGGAACGCGCCATGGCTGAAACCGATCGGCGCCGAGAGAAGCAAGAGGCCTACAACAGCGAACACGGCATTACTCCTGCCAGTATCAAGAAGGGCATCGGCGATATTCTCGAAAGCGTCTACGAGCGCGATCACGTGTTGGTCGACGCTGGTCCGGGCTTCTCGGAGAAGGGGCAGAAACCGATCGTCGGTCATAATCTGGAAGCGGTCATCAGCGATCTCGAAAAGCGCATGCGAGAAGCAGCTGCCGATTTGGAATTCGAGGAAGCCGCGCGGCTGCGTGATGAAGTCAAACGTCTCCGCGAGACACAGCTCGTGCTTGCCGACGATCCACTTGCCCGTCAGGCAGATGTCGAGGCAAAGGTTCAGGACTCGAAGCGCCCGCACAAACCGGGGCTCGATGAGATGACGATTGCACGGACCGAAGTTCCGGTCGCTGGCGAAGCCCCGAGCCGACCGCGATCGTCCGGTGGCAAGCCCGGAACGCGGACCTATAAGGGCAAAGGCAAGCGGAAGGGATTCTAGAGCGCTACCGCTTGGAATGTGTTGTTCATGGCCGTTAGACCGCCCCGCTCTTTGTCGCAAGAACTTCCCAAGGATCCGATTTCAGCGTCGCTGGAGCACGAAATCCTGGCGGAGAAGGCGGCGACCCACGGCCGGCTTTTGAAGCAGCTCGAAAAGACGATTGCGGCGCTGAATGACCCGGACGCCGATACGTCTGAGGAAAGTCGGATCGATGCGGCGGGCGAGGCCTTGTGGCATATCATGGTGCAACGCGACCTATGTGGTTTCCGCAATACGGAAGCGTTTCTGCGCGAGTTGAAGGTGCCGGCAGTGGTGCAGCTACGTATGGGGGTGACGCGGGGTTCGCGAGAAGACAAATCCTGAGTGCGATGTACTAATGAGATGCATCAGCTGTGGGCGACAGTTCCATCCCCGTGGCATAGAACTGTCGAATGGGCGATGATCCCTATTGCAGCGACGCCGCGAGATGGACACCGACCGGCAACTCCTGATGGATATGATCACGGAGAGCCAGCAACATTGGTTTTCTTGGGCAGCCCAGGCGCGATATCACGCCGATCTTTCGGACATGCTCCGGTTCCTTCACTCGGATGAATGTCAGATTCCAATTGTCCCGCTTGAACTGCTCGGCAGCCAATGCTGGTACGAAGGTACATCCCTCGCCATGGCTGACATGTCGACAGACAGTCTCGAAACTCGCAGCAGAAACATCGACAACAACGTCATTGCCCAATTCCGGTGAACCACGGCGGATGTCCGCTTCTGCTTCAAATCCCAACCAATACTGCGAACAAATCAACTCTCTGCGCGGAACGGCGCTAATGCTGATCTCTTCAATCGAGGACAAGGGGTGGTCAGGCCGGACAGCGAGAAAGACCGGTTCATCGAAAACCGGGGAGAAGTCCTGTCCACGCCCATACTGATCTTGCGGTAGGAAAGCGATGTCGATATCTCGGTTGCATACGCTTTCCGACAGGGATTCCGGTCCATCTTCTGTAAGGATCACCTTTAGTTCCGGCGCCAGTTCCTTGACCTTTTTGCAGAGATAACTCGCCAGATACGGGGCGAGCGTTTTTGTCATTCCAATTTTCAATGGAACAGCGGTGGGATCTTTGCACTCCAACGCCATGTCGCGAATCCGTTGCGCTTGCGCCAGCAGCGTTTGCGCGGACTCCATAACGCGTTCCCCAAATTCCGTCATTCGGACGGTTTGGCTCCCACGATGGAACAGCTCAAGACCGAGCTCGTGCTCCAGTTTCTTGATCTGATTGGACAATGCCGGTTGGGACACGTTGCATGCAGCGGCAGCGCGGCTGAAACTCAGATAGCGGCCAACCGCGTCGACATACTCCAAATCTCTCAGATTCATGCAGCCCCTTTCGCATTTGATCTGTGGGCGATCGCAGCCCAGTTGGATTTGTTCCCGGATGTCATTGCGGAATATGGTGAGCCGGCGTGGAATTTCGAGAGAGTCGTGGAACACAAGCTCATAACGTTTTCGATATCGGATTGTGTAATGGGCAGTCTCGAGCGGCCTTCAGCGTCTTAAATGACCGGAAATTGCCGGTTTTCGCGGTGTCATAACGCTTGCCTATCGGCGGTATTCAGACAAGAAATTTGAACGTCTGGTTTTCCATATCCAGCTTCCGGTCACACAGAACGAAACGTCCGAATATCAGGCAGAGCCGATATTTAGCTGCGAGCAATGCTTTTGCGGCACCGTCAAAGTTATGTCTGTTGCGATGTCTTCGTTCTCCATTGTGCTGAACGCTATTTATGGAGAGTTCCATGGCTTCCCGTTCCCTATTATCCGAACTGCGATCGCGATTGCTCGGTCAAACCGGACTGACAACCGATGGTGTGTTCGAAGGACAGACGATAATTGAATCACTCTTCGCCAGACCTGAGGAGCCGATCGCTGAAGAAGCGCCAATCGAGGAAATTGTTGAAGAAGAAGAAACCGGTGACGACGGCGAAGAGGCCGTCATACCCGAACCCCCTGTTGTCGCTCCCGAAGTCGCTGCGGTTGCTGCCGCAGTCGCTGCCGTTCAGAATGGCGGCGCAGGTGACGACGTTCTGACAGGCGGTGACGAAGCCGACACACTGAATGGCGGAGGTGGCAATGATGTGCTCGATGGTGGCGCCGGACCGGACACGCTGAATGGCGGTAGTGGAAACGATGTGCTTGTCGGCGGCCTCGGTGCAGACATCCTGAATGGCGGTAGCGATGACGACGAGTTGGATGGTGGTGCCGGCAACGACGTGTTGAACGGCGGCGGCGGCAATGACCAGCTGAGCGGTGGCGCGGACGAAGACACGTTGAATGGAGATGGCGGCGACGACCAACTGGATGGCGAAGCCGGTGACGATATCCTCAATGGTGACAGCGGATTCGATCAGCTTGCTGGCGGATTAGGGAATGACACGCTGAACGGCGACAGTGGCAACGATGAGCTGGACGGCGGGTTCGGTAATGACGTTCTGAATGGCGGTAGCGGCGAAGACGAGCTGTCGGGCGGTGCTGGAAACGACATTCTCGATGGTGGTGCAGATGCCGATATCATCCGAGGCGGCGCCGGCGACGATACGATTATCTCCGATGGTCTGGATACGGTCGACGGCGGAACGGGAATCGATACGATCGATCTCTCGGCCCTCGAAGAAGGCGTTGTTATCGATCTGGATCTCAACACACCGCAACCCGGGCCAGCTTCGCAGCAGGGCGCAATTCTCGATGCACCTGGCGGCAATGTCATCGTCGATATCGACGATGTTGAAAATGTCATCGGGACCCAGGGCGACGATCTGATCCTTGGCAACAACGAGATCAACGTTCTGCGTGGTGGTGCCGGGAACGACGCCATTCACTCCTTCGCAGGCGCCGACGTTCTCGACGGTGGTGAAGGCATCGATACGGCCTTGTTCACGGCCGGTGGCGGTGCAATCGTCGATCTCGACGAGGACGGCAATGCCGTCTCGAACTTCGGCGATCAGCTGTTCGCGTTCGAGAACATCAACGGTTCCAATGCCGGCGACGATGTCCTCTCGGGCAACTCTGGCGTCAACGTTCTCAATGGTCAGGGTGGCGATGACATCCTTGACGGTGAGGGCGGTGCCGATACGTTGATCGGCGGTGCCGGCGACGACACGCTGATCTCCGATGGGCTCGATACCGTCGATGGCGGTGAAGGCATTGACACGATCGACCTGTCGGCACTCGAAGAGGGTGTTGTGATCGATCTCGATCTCAACACGCCTCAGCCCGGACCGGCTTCTCAGGATGGTGCCATCCTCGATGCACCTGGCGGCAACGTGGTTGTCGAAGTCGACGACGTTGAAAACGTCATCGGGACCCAGGGCGATGACCTGATCCTCGGCAACAACGAGATCAATATCTTGCGCGGTGGTGCGGGAAACGACGCCATTCACTCCTTCGCAGGCGCCGACATTCTCGACGGTGGTGAAGGCATCGATACGGCCTTGTTCACGGCCGGTGGCGGTGCAATCGTCGATCTCGACGAGGATGGCAATGCCGTCTCGAACTTCGGCGATCAGCTGTTCGCGTTCGAGAACATCAACGGTTCCAATGCCGGCGACGATGTCCTCTCGGGCAACTCTGGCGTCAACGTTCTCAATGGTCAGGGTGGCGATGACATCCTTGACGGTGAGGGCGGTGCCGATACGCTGATCGGCGGTGCCGGCAATGACACGTTGATCTCGGATGGGCTCGATACCGTCGATGGCGGTGAAGGGATCGATACGATCGATCTGTCGGCGCTCGAAGAGGGTGTTGTCATCGATCTCGATCTGAACACGCCTCAACCTGGACCGGCATCGCAGGACGGCGCCATTCTTGATGCACCTGGCGGCAATGTGGTCGTGGAAGTCGACGACGTTGAGAACGTTATCGGGACCCAGGGCGACGACCTGATCCTCGGCAATAACGAGATCAATATCTTGCGCGGTGGCGCGGGAAACGACGCCATTCATTCATTCGCAGGCGCCGACGTTCTCGACGGTGGTGAAGGCATCGATACGGCCTTGTTCACGGCTGGCGGCGGCGCGATCGTCGATCTCGATGAGGATGGCAATGCGGTCTCGAACTTTGGCGATCAGCTGTTCGCGTTCGAGAACATCAACGGTTCCAATGCCGGCGACGATGTCCTCTCGGGCAACTCTGGCGTCAACGTTCTCAATGGTCAGGGTGGCGATGACATCCTTGACGGTGAGGGCGGTGCCGATACGCTGATCGGTGGTGCCGGCAATGACACACTGATCTCGGACGGGCTTGATACCGTCGACGGTGGTGAAGGGATCGACACGATCGACTTCTCCAACGTGCAGCAAGGCGCCATTGAAGCAGCGCTTGGTGTTGAGTTCCCTGGTGCATTCGACGGCGTCATTGTCGATCTCGATGTCAACTCGGCAGGTGCAGCCGGTACACCGAGCCAGGACGGTGGTGTTCTGAATGCGCCTCCCGGAGCGGTTGCTGTCGGTGGCGTTGTTCCAGAAGCCAATATTCTCAATGAAGTTGATGATGTTGAGAATGTCATCGGATCGGACTTCAACGACGGGATCTTCGGCAATAACGAAGTGAACGTCCTAGAAGGCCGTGCCGGAAACGACGCCATCCATGGCTTTGGCGGGGATGACTTCCTGTCCGGCGGCGAAGGTATCGACACGGTGCTGTTTTCAGCATCTCCCGCCAGCGTCTTCGTCGACCTGAACGACCAGGTTTCGGACGAAGACTTTGCCGATATCGTCGATGGCAACAAGCCTCCTGTCTTTGCCGCAACGGGCGGTGCCGGGAGCAATGTGCTCTCCGGTTTCGAGAATGTTGTCGGCAGTCAGAGCGACGACGTCATCATTGGTGATGAGAACGACAACACGTTGAACGGTAATGGTGGCAACGACCTGCTGGATGGCGGCGATGGAGACGACACCATCATCGGCGGTGCGGGTGACGACACCATTCGTATCAGTGCCGGCGCCGACTTCATCGATGGCGGCGAAGGGATTGATACGGCCGACTTCTCCAATCTGGAGGAAGGCATTTCAGTTGACCTCGATCTCAACACACCACAGCCGGGACCGGCGTCCCAGCAAGGTGCATTCGTAACCCAGGTTGGGCCGGATGGTGAGATTATCCAGGAACTCGTCGATATCGAAAACGTTGTCGGCACGGATTTCGATGATGTGATCTTCGGCAACAATGAAGTGAATATCCTGGAAGGCGGCGCCGGCAACGACACGATCCACTCCTTCGGAGCGGCCGATGTGATCGATGGCGGCGAAGGCATCGACACCGCCTTGTTCTCTGCGGCACCTGTCGGTGTCGAGGTCGATCTCGACAATAACGGAAACGCCACCTCGTCCTTCGGTGACACGTTGATTTCAATCGAGAACATCAACGGCTCCGTGGCTGGCGATGACATCATTTCCGGTAACGCGTTCGCAAACGTGCTGAACGGCCAGGGCGGAAATGACGTGCTCAACGGTGAAAGCGGTGCCGATACACTTATCGGCGGCGCGGGCGACGATGATCTGTTCGGCGGAAATGGCAGCGATGATCTGTCCGGTGACTTCGGCGAGGACAATCTTGTCGGCGGCAACGGCAATGATGTCCTGTCCGGTGGCGACGACATCGACACTCTGTCCGGTGGCAACGGCAATGACGAATTGTCGGGTGATGCCGGTGACGACGAGCTCGATGGCGGTAATGGAAACGATCGGCTGGTCGGCGGCGAGGGTGATGACACCCTCACTGGTGGCAATGGTTCCGACACCTTCGTCTTCTCGTTCGGTAGCGACGACGATACCGTCACCGATTTCACTGACGGTCTCGATAGGCTCGATGTTTCGGGCTTTGGGCACGACTTCGATATCGCTGGAGCGATTTCGCAAGCCCAGCAGGATGGTGACGATACCGTGGTCACGCTTTCAGAAAGCGATAGCGTGCGCCTGTCGAACTTCAGCACATCAGATCTGTCTGAAGACGACTTCATCGCCTAGGTGCAGAACCGATGATGGGAGGCGGCAATGGCTGCCTCCCGTCACTTCCCTCCATTTGTTCCTCTTCAGTGAGCCGTTCTCATGTCTCATTCTCCTTCAGCCGTTACGCTCGCTCTACGCTCTCTTCGGGGCGGCTACTTTGCGATTGCCATTTTCAGCCTCGCGATCAATCTGATGATGCTGGCTGGTCCCCTATACATGTTGCAGGTCTATGACCGGGTCCTGACAAGCAAGAGTTTTGAGACCCTCGTTGCCTTGAGTTTGCTGCTTGCAGGGATTTTTGTTGCCAGCGGTGTGCTTGACCTCATCCGGTTGCGGATATTGAACAGGCTCGGCGCGCGTTTCGAATCACGGGCTGGTGGTCCGATATTCGACGCAGTCATGAAACGCAAGGTGTCTGGCAAGGCATCGTCCGGTGATGTTCCAACCAGCGATCTCAACGCTTTTCGTGAGTTTTTGTCAGGCAACACTTTGATTGCATTCTTCGACTCGCCTTGGGTTCCAATCTATCTGGCTGTCCTTTTCATCCTGCATCCGCTCCTCGGCGTGCTGGGGACGTTTGGTGCTCTTGTCCTCTTCATTCTGGCTTTTGCGAATGACCGATTGAGCCGAAAACCGATGGCGAGGACACTCGCGGGCCAGAAGCAGGCAGACGGTACATTCGCCATGTGTGAGCGAAACGCCGAGAGTATGCTTGCCATGGGGATGAACGCGGATCTGCGTCAGCGCTGGTCTTTTCTGCAGGCGTCCACGAACCTCTTGAAAACATCGGCAACCGATCGGGTCGCATCGTTCTCCGTGGTCTCGAAGACGTTCCGACTGGCTCTCCAATCTGCAATGCTGGGTCTTGGCGCAGCACTTGCCATCTTCGGTGAAGCCTCACCCGGTGTGATGATCGCTGCGACGATCATTCTCAGCCGTGCGCTTTCCCCCATCGATCAGGCGATCGGTCAATGGCGCGTCTTTACAGCAGCGCTTGGATCCTACGGCAAGCTCAAAGCGCTCGTTCAGGCCTTCCCTCCGGCTCAGCGGACAATGTCGTTTCCCGAAGCGCAGAGGAACGTCAGCGTCTCCATCCAGCAGGCTGCCTCCCCGTCGGCGGAGCGTGCGACCATCAGCGGTATCACTTTCAATCTCGAGGCTGGCGATGTCACTGCGGTTATCGGACCGAGTGGTTCAGGCAAATCGACGCTGTCGCGCATGTTGGCCGGGATCTGGCATCCACAGCGCGGCGAGGTGTGTCTGGATAACATCGCGACCACGATGTGGAACGTGGATGAGTTGGGCGTCCAGGTTGGGTATCTGCCACAAGACGTCGAATTGTTCGAGGGTACGATCCGGGAAAACATCTCGCGGTTCGGAGAACAGCCGGACGATGAAGCAGTTCTGTATGCGGCACGTCAGGCAAACGTCCACGACATGATCCTTCAAATGCCGGACGGCTATGACACGCTTATCGGTCCCGGCGGCCAGTTCCTATCCGGTGGCGAGCGACAAAGGATCGGTCTGGCGCGCGCACTCTATGGCGATCCGTTCCTGCTGGTGCTGGACGAGCCCAACGCGAATCTTGATGCGACCGGAGACGCTGCACTTCGCCACGCCGTACAGTCGGCCAAAGCCCGCGGTGCGATCACAGTCGTGGTCACGCATCGGCCAAGCACACTGGGTGCGGTCAACAAAGTGCTGGTCCTCGAAAACGGGCGGCAGCGCGCCTTCGGTCCCAAGGAGGATGTCCTGCGTGCGACGACCAAGGTTGTCTCGACCAATTCCGCGACAAACACTTCCGTAACGCCTCTAACCCAGCGAGCCACATCATGAGCAAATCTCTGTCTCCGTATACAAGCGGTGCGCCGGTGCATCTGGAAACCAGGAGCCCGCATGAAAGTGTTGCCGACGTCTCCAATGTTCGTTCCTACATCCTGTTCGGCGGAATGGCATTGAGCATACTGGCCGGGGCTGCGGGCTATTGGTCGGTTTCTGCCAAACTGGATGGTGCCGTCATCGCACCGGCCTCCTTTGTGGTGGAGAGCAACCGTAAAACCGTTCAACATCTGGAGGGCGGCATCGTGCGCGACCTTCTGGTCAGGGAGGGTGATACGGTCCGTGCGAACCAGGTCCTGTTGCGCATGGACAGTACCGACAGCGACATCAGCGTCGATGTTCTCGGCAACCGACTGGCTGAGCTTTATGTTCGGCAGGCACGGCTGGTTGCGGAGTTGGAAAGCAAAGATGCGTTCGAATTTGCTGCGAGCGAGAACCCTGTCGTTCGAGATCTGGATTCGCAAAAGCAAAGCGCTCTGATCGAGGTGCAACGCGCATTGTTCAATACGCAAAGGCGGGCGCGTACGAGTGAAAAGGAACTCGTCGCGCAACGTATCCAGCGCTTTCAGGAAGAGATCGATGGTCTGCAGGATCAGCGTGCCTCGAATGCTCGCCAGGTCGAGATCATCAAATTGGAGCTGGCTGCCTTGGAAGATCTGCTTCGACGTGAACTCACGACGGCCCGCCGGGTCAATTCACTCCGACGCGAAGCCGAGCGGCTCCATGGAGCCGATGCCCGCTTTGTCACCTCGCAGGTCAGAGCTGGCAATCAAATCGATGAGCTTAAAATCAGCGAGATCGGACAGGCTCGTCAGCGTCGTGAAGCCATCGCAACGAAACTCGCGGCAATCGAAACGCAGATCTCGTCCATTGAGCCGCAATATTATGGTGCAAAGGAGAAGCTGAAACGTGTCGAGGTGGTCGCTCCCGTTAGCGGTCGTGTGGTGAACATGCAGGTCTACACCAAAGGGGGAGTCATTCGCGCTGGCGACGCAATCCTCGATATCGTGCCGGAGTCTGATGAACTGATTGTCGAGGCGCGGGTCGAAACCAAGGACATCGAAAAGCTCCGCGTCGGGCAGGCGACGCGGGTCAGACTAACGGCTTTCGACGAGACAGAGGTTCCGGAAGCCGACGGCAAGATCGTAGATTTGTCTGCGGATGCCTTGAAAGACGAGCGCAGCGGCGAGGAGTATTATGCGGCCCGTATCCGTTTGAGTGCCGTTCAACCAGATGACGTTCGGCGGTTGGAGCTCTTGCCCGGTATGCCGGCGGATGTGTTTGTGAATACCGGCTCGCGAACGGCACTGAGCTACTTCCTGCAACCGCTGAACGACCGACTTGTGCGGACGTTTGTGCAGTAGGGGTTTGAGCGGTTATGTGTCGTTGGTTCGATGCTGGATCGTGCTGATTGGCAGGTGCGATCCGGCAGCATGGTGCCTTGGGTTTGAGATCTGGTTTGTTTCGCTCACGGCTATTCCGCGCTGACGCGCGGGCCTCCGCGAGGGCGCCCTGACCGGGCGGCGGCCGCTTGGCCTTGCCTCGCTGGTCGCTCGGTTATTCTTGGGTTCCACGAGAGATCGTCCTGCTTGGCTGGTGCGATACGGACAGTATCTTGGATCAGCAAAGGACAACCGCGCCATAGTGGCGCGGCAAGCGCGACCGCGCGCCGGCCGGTCAGGGCGCCCCCGCGGAGGCCCGCGCGTCAGCGCGGAATAGCCGTGAGCGAAACAATCCAGATCTCAAATACACGGCACCATCCCGCCGGATAGCACCAGCACGTGACCAGGATGCTACGCCCAACCGCAATCGCCCCATAGCCGTCGACACCAAAACCCAGATAAACTCCCCCGACAACGTCGTTCAATAAGACGCGGGGCCTAGACGACTCATGATTTGGCTGGTTTACGCGGCAGTTGCCGGTGCGATCCTTCTTTATGTCTTTCTCCAGACGAAATGTCTGATTGGATGGAATGGCCGCTATCGGCTCCTCGGCATCTTGCCGATTTTCTGGCTTGTATCTTGGGGAGCAGTCGTCATGCATACCATGACTCAAGAGGACTCAACGTCCAATCTTTGGCCATTTGAAGCCATTGCAGGCTGCGCACCAGCCTTGGTGCTCCTATTCATTCTGATCATGTTCCATTTCGTCAATACCGGTCAGTGGTTCAAGACGCCTCGTACTTGACTGGGTCATGCAATACCCGGGACTCGGGGACCATTGGCCTTGGCAGGGCCGGGCGATAGAATGGGTTTGACGGCTGACAAGGAAAAACAATATGGCGATCAAAGATCTGCTCGTAGCCTACAACGATGATCCTGGTGCACAGAACGCGCTCAAATTTGCGCTGCAGATGGGGACCAAGTACGGCGCATCGGTAACCGGTGTCTACGCCTATGCACCTGAGACCTACGAAGGGAGTATTCGGCGTTGGATTGCATCGGACGTCCTTGAATCGGTTCGGGAAGCCGAACAGCATGGCGCGCGCGAAATCGAGAAGAGTTTTCGCGCACGCGTTGCGGAGGCCGGCCATCAGGGGCCGGTCGATTTCTTCATTATCGCCGGTCAGCCCGATCTGATGCTCGCGCGAACCGCCCGCTTCTACGATCTTCTGCTCACCGGACAATTCGTCGGCTCGATTGCGAAGGAACGCCGAGCCATGCAGCCCGAGCAATTGCTCCTACGGTCCGGCAAACCGCTCATCATTGTGCCGGCCGATTATGGCGTGCGGCCTTTCAAGGAGCATGCTGCCATCGCCTGGGATGGGAGCCGGTCGGCGGCGCGTGCATTGACCGATGCGATGCAAATCCTCGAGACCAAGACACGCCTCGATGTCCTCTCAGTCGAAACAGGTCCGGACGAGGATCGCCATCCGGACATGCCCGATCGAGACGTCCTCGTTCATCTCGGACGGCATGGCATCAAAGGGCAGGTCGTGCGCTTGGAAGCGGAACGCCATCGCACCGGTCAGGCACTGCTAGCCTACTGCCAAGAGGCCGATCCCGATATTCTCGTAATGGGTGCCTTCGGGCGCGCAAAGCTTGGCGCCACAGTATTTGGTGGTGTGACACGTCATGTTTTGGAGCATATGACCGTGCCGCTCCTGATGTCACATTAGGTCGTATTCTGGCAGCCGTTCGCGCGCCAATCCGTATTGATGGGGGATTTGTGGATGGATTTTCAGATGTCTGTCGAGTTGCGCTATCTCATCTATTGCGCATTGCTCATGCTCGTCCTTTGGATCCCCTATATTCTTGCAGAACTCAGAGTAACCGGCCTCGCCAAGGCGCTTGGTTATCCGGATGAGCGATCCTTGCCGGCCTGGGGTGAGCGTTTGAAGCGTGCGCATTACAATCTCGTCGAGAACATGATCCCCTTTTCGATCGCCGTTATTGCCGGTGAATATGTCAGCGTCCACACGGACCTGACGGCGGCTTGCGCAATGATATTTTTCTGGGCGCGCGTGGCACATCCTATCGCCCAGGTGACGCGAATCTGGGGGACACGATCGCTGACCTTCGGTGCAGGGGTCGGTGCGACAATGGTGTATCTGGTAGCGCTGCTGGTTTCGGCGCCAAAGTGAGTGTTTGGAAGGCTGGCTATGAATGTGACGTACCGTGAATCAGAAATGAGATCGGAAATTTCCATTGCGCCCATATCGGGTGCTCTGGGGGCTGAAGTCTCTGGCGTTGATCTGACGGCGCTCGACGATGCTGCCTTTGCACGCATCTATCAGGCCTTCCTCGATCACCATGTTCTCTTCTTTCATGATCAGACTCTGACGCCCGATGCGTATCTGGACTTTGCTGTCCGCTTTGGGTCGACGGCGGAGTATCCGTTTGCAAAGGGAATGGAATCGCATCCACGCATCACGGAGATTGTCAAAGAGCCGGACCAGACCAGCAATTTCGGCGGTATGTGGCATACGGATACGACCTATCTGCCCGTCCCGCCCAAAGCCACGATGCTCTACGCGGTCGAGACGCCAGAGGCTGGCGGCGACACATTGTTCGCCAATATGCATCTTGCCTACGAGACGTTATCTGAGGGCTTGCGCGGCGTCCTTGACGGTCTGCATGGCGTGAGCAGTTCCGATCTGCATGGAGCGGCCCTGCGAGGCGATCATCTGAAGACCGGAACAATGGGTGGCAAAGCGAGCGAGCGCACGGTTCATGAGGCACAACATCCGGTCGTCTGCATCCATCCCGAGACAGGCAGGAAGGTCTTGTTCGTCAATCCGGCACATACCGTACGTTTTGCGTCGATGACACGGTCTGAGAGTGTCCCGCTGCTTGATTATCTCTACACGCACGCCGTTCAGCCGGAATTCACATGCCGCTTCCGTTGGCGACCGGGATCGCTCGCTGTTTGGGACAACAGGTCAACCTGGCACTCGGCCATCAATGACTATGACGGCCATCGCCGGGTCATGCGGCGGATCACGATTCAGGGTGACGAGCAGGCCTAAGCACAGGCTGACCTCAGGACTGCGTCGCGGAAAAACTGTCGCTGTTGGTACGATATTCAGGCGCTGGCAATTGTCGCAATCAGAAAGCGCCGGAGCCAGCTTAGCGTCTTTGAGTCGAGGCCGGGGCCGGTTGCGATGCGTCCGTCTTCTGCCTCAATAACCAGTTCGCGGCCGAGCCCTGCCGGCGACTCCCTGCCGCGTATCGACGTGATGGCGCCAAGCTCAAGCGAGAAATCCGACGCCGGTCCAAGGCCCGCCCATGGATAGCGCAGCGTCAGGGCGTCTCGCGTAATCAGGATCGTACGAGAGCGACGGCTCTCGAGCCAGAACGTGAAGCCCAGCAAACCTGCAAGAACAACCGACAAAATGAGACCGAATAACGAAAGGGTCAGGAGCCCTGTCAAAAATACAAGGGCGACAATGCCCGCGAGGCTGGCCTTGAGCCACAGTGGAAAATTGCTGGCCTTCACAATCACCGCCAGGGCTTCTGCCTGTTCCGTTCCGCCGCGTCGCAAGGACAGGTCTTCGGGCACGATTTCGTCCCCACGGAAATCGACGGAAATGAGCCTGTTCTTGGCGAGTTCGCGAATTGGCGTGGTCATGTGTTCGGCGGGATACGGCACCGCACCGCCATTCACTTCGATCAGGCTTGGCAACCCTAGAGTTTTGGCTGCATGTGTCCAAACGTCGATGGGAAGCGGTTCATCGACTGCAATATGGATCGGCAGGGATTTCCCTTGATCGGGATGTCGTAGCTCGATGATGTGGAACGTTCGTGTCTGGGTTCGGCCACGAAGCGTCCGCTCGCGCAACAGGACACCCTCAAAGGCCGAATAAGGCGCAGACCAGGCACTCTCCAGGCCCCACTTCTTTTCCCGGACAGACACATCCTTGTCGCTGAAATGAGCCCTGCGCTGGCGTTTGAGCCAATAGACACTCGATGCGATGACCGCCAGTGCGATGGCAGGCACGACGAGCACCAGAAGATAAGCCGGGAAGGGGGCCGATCTCAGCGGGATGACGAGAAACAGTGAGAGAAACAGCCAGAGAAGGGCAAAACGGATTCGGATCTGTAGAGGTTTTTGAGCCGGAGACATGTCGGCTTCAAAAGGCGGTTTGAGCTCCACGCTCAACGGCCCGATGAAGATCGCCTCATCTCGCCCATAATACCACACGTCCCAGCCCCTTCGCGCAAGCTCCGCCAATCTCTGAGGTCGAGCGACGAGACAGGCGTTTCGGAACACAGCAATGCTCCGTACCGCTTATACAATGCCCGATCATAAAATCCTGTCCCGATATGGCCTGTCGTTAACAAGGATTTTTGCGTTCAGGAGAGAATGAGCGCGATTTAACGGCAGTTATCCCCAGCGTCACGATATTTGGCAGGCCGCACACCTGCCATCCGATACCCGCTTCACCGGCGTCGAACATCCTCCGATTCGCTCTGAGGTCACCCTTGGAAGCAAACATGTCCTTCGATCATGGACGACCGGAATCAAGCGGTAACAAAATACAAGGTGCGCGATCCGCAGAAAATCCGGCGACACTATGTCGCGCGCGGTCGTGACAACATGTCGCAATAGAAAAACAAAGTATCAAGATTCTGAAAGTCGAAAAATAAATCAGAAATGGCTGTTTAGCGACAATTTTTCACGGAAAACTTAAGTAACGTAAGCATAATTACAGTTAATTTCAAATTTAATAGTCATTCATAATCTTGATTGTCGAACATGAGGAGCGTCGGGTCTTGATAAGACAGCGGTATTTCTCATCGTTGTGCTGGGAATTTCATATGAAATCAAGAGGGCAGGAATGTTGGGAAAACTGAAGATTACGACCAAATTGTACGGTGGATTCGCAGCCGTGCTGCTGCTGCTCGGCGTGGTGGCAATGATTGCGGTGAGCGGAATGAGGGATGTTTCAACACTCTTTTCCGACTATCGGCATACGGCTCGCAACACGGTCGAACTCGGTGATTTGCAGGAAGGCATTTTGGAAGCCCGCCTTGCAGCACTCAAGCATCGCGCGGCATCCAGCGCGGAGAATGCTGAGACTGTAATGAGGAAAATCGAAGTGCTGAAGGTCGAGCAGGCCAACCTTGCTGACGTGACGACAGACAAGGAGATCGTCGAACGCCTCAAGGTTCCGGAAGGCATGCTGAAGCAATACAAGGTTGCATTCGAACAGACCGTAGTGTTGCAGGACAAACGCAATGCCCTTGTCGCCAAACTGTCGAATATCGGACCGGCAGTGCAGTCGAAGATTAGTCAGATTGCCGAGCGGGCCTATCGTGACAAGGATATCGACACATCTTACCTGGCAGGTCGTGCGGCGGACTCGTTGACTGCCGGCCGACTGTTCTCGGAGCAGTTTCTACTCACGAACGCAAACGATGCCAAAGAAAGCGGGGGGAAGGCCCTGCAGGAAGCTGACAAGCGGATCGGCCACTTGCTTGGCAGTCTGGGCGATCCATCGCAACGCTCGCTAGCGGTACAGGCTCGTAAGCTGCTCAATGAGTACCAAGCGACGATTGATACGATTGAAACGACGATCGAAACCAGGAATCAGTTTCGTGCATCGATGGATGCGATGGGGCCAAAGCTGCTTGCAGCTTATGAAGCTGAACTTGAGGCACAGGTGGAACTTCAGACCACGCTTGGTCCACGTGCTGAAGCGGCTATCGGTTCCACGGACGATCAAGTCTTGAAACTCAGTCTCGTGTGTCTGCTGATTGGAGCGTTCGCAGCTATCTTCCTGGGACGTACGATTTCGAAGGGCATCGGCGGCATTACTTCGGATATGAATGAACTCGCGAGTGGAAACAAAGACGTCGAAATCCACGGAACCGACCGTTGCGATGAAATCGGCGAGATGGCTCGCGCACTTGACTGTTTCAAGATCAATGCAATCGAAGTCGAGAAACTCCAGGGCGAGCAGGCCTTGGTCGAAGAACGCCAGCGTTCCGAGCGGCGTCAGGTGATGCTGGATCTTGCCAACACGTTCGAAAGCAAAGTGGGCACATTGGTCGACGATGTTGGGACATCTGCGAATTCGCTGCAGACGGCAGCGGTGACCCTGACCGAGACGTCCGGCCAATCCCGGGAACAGTCGGCAGCCGTGGTGGCCAGCTCGGAGCAGGCAACGGCCAATGTCAAAGCCGTTGCAGCTGCATCTGAAGAGCTGACATCGGCGATTGCGGAAGTCTCGACTACGGTTTCCAATGCTGCCGATATGGCGCGCCGTTCCGCACAGCTGGCCGGAACCAGCCAGGAGCAACTTGATGGGTTGAGCGCCGCGATCGCTGATGCGGAGCAGGTTATCGGTTCAATAAACGATGTGGCTGAGCAAACAAACCTTCTGGCACTCAATGCGACCATCGAGGCCGCAAGAGCCGGCGAGATGGGCAAAGGGTTTGCTGTTGTCGCCGCAGAGGTCAAGGAACTCGCCAATCAAACGAAGAGCATGACCGACGATATCGCCGACAAGCTGAATGCCGTCCGTGAATCCGCAAAGGCATCAATCGATGCGACAAGTGTCATTATTGAAGAGGTGAGGAGCATCGACCAGACAACGGCCTCAATTGCAGCGTCGATGGAAGAACAGTCGTCCGCCGTTTCTGAAATCAGTCGTGCGACCAAGGAAGCAGCGGCGGGGTCGACCGAGGTCTCGCGAAACATCCAGGGCGTCAGTGTTGCCATCGATCGTTCTGAGAACGAGGCCAATGGGTTGGGTGCAGCTTCCGATCAGCTCTCGCGGACAGCAAACGATCTGCGAGGCCAGGTTCAATCCTTCCTGGACGAGGTTCGAGCCGCCTAGCAATCCAACAGTCAATGTTTTGGGGGCCGGGTATGGTTATCCGGCCCCCAACTTTTTTGCGGACGCGACGCAGGTGCCCTCAAAGTTCCCGGGAGAGATTGCCAACCATGAGTACGGCATAGGCTCCGATCGCGACCCAGAATGCACTCGTGCCGTCCAGCCCTATCGGCAGAACACCATAGGCCCCAAGCAACGCGACAATCGCAATGATCAGCGAAACGACGAAAACAGGCTTGGTCGGGGCGCTGAGAGTCATGGAAATCTCCTTGGCTGAGTTCTCTTCGCACATGTCACGCTTGTCCAGACGAGACAGGCTTTCAAATCCTATGTAGTGTGCGTTACAGCCATATGCGATGCGTATGCGGGGTGCGTCATATGGTCATGAATTGATGATATGAAAGGCGCTTCACTGATGTGTTCGGGCGCTGTCGGCTACGGTGCCTCGGTCGGAAGGACTGTGACATGAAAGCTATCAAGCGCCTCGTTGTTGGCCTCGTTCTCCTTGCGGGTTTGCTGGTCGCCGTTTCTTTTGCCTTGCCGCAGCAGGTTGCCGTTGCACGGTCGACCGTGATCAATGCTCCGGAAGGTGACATTTTTCCTTTTCTGAACAACCCGCGCAATTTCAACAAATGGTCGCCTTGGGCTGCCCGCGACCCCAACACTCAGTATGAGTTCTTTGGACCGGAAGCTGGTGTTGGTGCCGGAATGAAATGGAAGAGCGAACATCCAGAGGTCGGGCAGGGGACTCAGAAAATCATCGAGAGTGAGCCGAATGCTTCGGTGAAGCTAACGCTCGATTTCGGCGAAATGGGAAATGCCGAAGCGACCTATGTTCTCAGGCCTTCGGGAGCCGGTACAGAAGTTCAATGGGGCTTCGAGACGGATGTCGGAAACAATCCCATGATGCGTTGGATGGGCCTGATGTTCGATCGCTGGGTCGGCAAAGACTACGAAACCGGGCTTGCGAAGCTAAAATCCATGGTTGAATCCGGTAGCACCTAGGCCGGTTGGTACAGTGGCGCGTTGCGACCGGATTGCGATGACAGAACCTCGGACCATCGATCGTTACTTTGTCTGTATCGGCGCTCAAAAGGCCGGCACGACGTGGCTGGCGCGTGCACTGTCACGGCATCCGGATATCTTCATGACTCCGGTCAAGGAGATCCATTACTTCGATCATATCCGCGGAGTGACGGCCCATCTGAGCGATGCCAAACGGCGTTCCCGCTATCGAAAATACCATCAGCGGATGTGGACGCAGTGGAACCGCTGGTCTGAATATCGGGCGCAAGGCTCATGGTACCGGGCCTATATGAAAGACCCGATTGACGACAGTTGGTATTGTTCCCTGTTTCAGGATCGTCTGGGCCGAAAGATGGCCGGAGAGGCGACGCCGGAATACTCCGTTCTGGGCCGCGAAGGTCTGGAACATATCAAGCGTCTCGCTCCAGATGCCCGTGTGCTCTATATCATGCGGGATCCGGTTACCCGCGCCTGGTCGCAGATTCTGCATCGTTGCCGCGTTCAGAACATCGATGCAGGCAAGGTTGGCGATGACCGGTTGATCTCTCTCACCGAGCCAGAAGATTTCCGGATGCACGGCGATTATGGCCGCGTGCTCGACGATCTGTTTGCCGTGTTTCCACCTGAGCAGGTACTGACGGCTTTCTATGAGGAGATCCACGACGACCGTCTGGCGGCTTTATCCAGGATCTGCGATTTTCTTGGTGTGGCGTCGTTCGATGACAAGGAAAGCGGTCTGAAGAAGAGGTATAACCGGTCTCAATCCGTAACCATGCCGGATGGCGTGGCGCGTCACCTGCGATCGCTGTATGCGCCTGTGGTGCGGCAGGTGGAGGAGCGGTTGGGCGCAGTGCCGGAAGGATGGACGCGGACGCTTGCTGAGGTCTGAGAGTTGTTGGGCCTTTGGTGTCCGGCATGATGGTGCCGTGGTTTTGAGATCTGAGTTTGTTTCGCTCACGGCTATTCCGCGCTGACGCGCGGGCCTCCGCGGGGGCGCCCTAACCGGGCGGCGCGCGGTCGCGCTTGCCGCGCCACTATGGCGCGGTTGTCTTGGACCCATTGGAAATCGTGCCGTATTGCATCAACCACACCGCACGATCTCTCATAGAATCAAGAACGACCGAGCGACTAGCGAGGCAAGGCCAAGCGGCCGCCGCCCGGTCAGGGCGCCCCCGCGGAGGCCCGCGCGTCAGCGCGGAATAGCCGTGAGCGAAACAAACCCAAATCCAACAACACGGCCCAATCCCGCCGGATATCACCGGCGCGTCTCCTTAATGCCGTGCAAGACCGCAGACTATTCACGCCGGGCAGCACCAGCCACAACCAGCCAGAATCCCACGCAAACAAAAAGGGCCGCCCCGAGGGGCGGCCCTTAAAAGTTTGGTCCGAGTGGGACGGCTTACATCATGCCGCCCATGCCACCCATGCCCATGTCACCGCCACCCGGCATTGCTGCGGGCTCATCCTTCTTCGGAGAGTCGGCAACACCAGCTTCCGTGGTGATCAGCAGACCCGCGACGGAGGCTGCGTCCTGAAGTGCGGTACGCACGACCTTGGCCGGATCGATGATGCCTTTTTCGATCATGTCGACATAGGCATCATTCTGTGCGTCGTAACCGAAGCCAGGCGTATCGTTCTCGAGCAGCTTGCCGACAACGATCGAGCCTTCGACACCGGCGTTCTCGGAGATCTGCCGAACCGGAGCCTGCAGAGCGCGCTTGATGATCTTGATGCCTGCATCCTGATCAGCATTGTCGCCTTTGACGTCGATCTTGGCAGATGAACGAAGCAGGGCGACGCCGCCGCCAACCACGATGCCTTCTTCAACGGCAGCACGGGTCGCGTTCAGGGCGTCGTCGACGCGGTCTTTACGCTCTTTCACTTCGACTTCCGTTGCACCGCCGACCTTGATAACGGCAACACCACCAGCCAGCTTGGCAAGACGCTCTTGCAGCTTCTCGCGGTCATAGTCGGATGTGGTTTCTTCGATCTGGGCGCGGATCTGGCCGACGCGGGCTTCGATCCCATCCTTCTCGCCGGCACCGTCGACAACCGTCGTGTCGTCTTTGGTGATCGATACACGCTTGGCCGTGCCGAGCATGTCGAGCGTGACGTTTTCGAGCTTGATGCCGAGATCTTCGGAAATGACCTGACCACCGGTCAGAACTGCAAGGTCCTGCAGCATGGCTTTGCGGCGATCGCCGAAACCAGGAGCCTTGACGGCTGCGACCTTCAGACCACCGCGGAGCTTGTTGACGACGAGCGTTGCGAGGGCTTCGCCTTCGACGTCTTCAGCGATGATCAGCAACGGACGGCCGGACTGGACGACGGCTTCGAGGACGGGAAGCATGGCCTGCAAGTTGGACAGCTTCTTCTCGTGGATCAGCATGTACGGATCTTCGAGTTCGCAAATCATCTTGTCGGCATTGGTGATGAAGTAAGGCGAGAGATAGCCGCGATCGAACTGCATGCCCTCGACGACGTCGAGCTCGCTCTCGAGGCTCTTTGCCTCTTCGACCGTGATGACGCCTTCATTGCCGACCTTCTGCATGGCTTCGGCAATCATGCCGCCGATTTCCTTCTCGCCATTTGCCGAGATGGTGCCGACCTGAGCGATTTCTTCGGACGAGCCGACCTTTTTGGCCTGACCCTGAATGTCGCCGACGACCTGGGTCACGGCTTTTTCGATGCCGCGCTTGAGATCCATCGGGTTCATGCCGGCAGCAACGGCCTTCAAGCCTTCGCGAACGATGGCCTGGCCGAGCAGGGTTGCCGTCGTGGTGCCGTCACCGGCTTCGTCATTGGTCTTGGATGCGACTTCACGCAGCATCTGCGCGCCCATATTCTCGAACTTGTCTTCGAGCTCGATTTCCTTGGCGACGGTGACGCCGTCCTTGGTTGTGCGCGGGGCACCGAAGCTCTTTTCGAGAATGACGTTGCGGCCTTTCGGGCCGAGGGTCACGCGGACGGCGTTTGCCAGCGTGTCGATGCCGCGGATCATGCGATCGCGTGCATCGGACGAGAATTTGACTTCCTTAGCAGCCATTATTGCTTGCTCCTGATGACTTTAGTCGTGTTTTGGGATGTTCGTGTCGCTGTCGGCGTTCATCGCGCCGATCAGGTCGGAAGGACAATCAGCCTTCCAGAATTCCCATGATGTCGGATTCCTTCATGATCAACAGATCTTCGCCGTCGATCTTGACTTCGGTGCCGGACCATTTGCCGAACAAAACCGTGTCGCCGGACTTGACGTCCAGTGCCTGTACTGAGCCATTGTCATCCCGAGCGCCAGGACCAGCCGCGACGACCTCGCCTGTCTGAGGCTTTTCAGCCGCCGTGTCCGGAATGATGATGCCGCCAGCTGTTTTTTGCTCCTCATCAATACGTCGAACGACGACGCGATCGTGGAGTGGACGAAACTTCATGAGACTTAAGCTCCCGTCGGTATTTACATATGCGGTGTGTTGATTTGGGCCTGCCTCGAAGGGCCAGACCGATCCGTTAGCACTCAAGATTGATGAGTGCTAACAGTCGACGCACGAGATAAGTCGCGTCGCTGTGATTGTCAAGCGTTTGGAAGGTATTCCGGCGTCGATTTGGTTAAATCACAGCTGGTTGGCAAGTTCGTTGGGCTACTGAGAGTCAGATTCAAAAAAGTCCTGAAGCCTGCCCGGTCCCCCGGCCCAACCGCCCAATAGGGGTACCCTCGGGGTGATTGGGCCGGGGGAGCGGGCAGGCTTCAGGACTCTTAAATCAGACTCCAAAACTAAGCCTTGCCGTAACCACCGCCGGTTGGCGTTTCGATAATCACGGCCTCTCCAGCCTCAAGTTCTGTCTGGATGGCGCCCCCGAGGCGTTCGAGACGCCCATCGAGGCGTCGGACCCAGTTGCCGCCGCAATGTCCGGCGCGTCCGCCTTTGAGGCCGAACGGTCGAATTTTGCGGAAGCTCGAGAGGATCGCGCAGTCCATGCGCTCCAGAAACCGGATTTTTCGCATGACGCCATTGCCTGCACTCCATTTTCCAAGGCCGCCAGAGTCGGCACGGATTTCAAAGCGCTCCAAAAGCACCGGATAGCGCAACTCCAGGATTTCAGGATCGGTCAATCGAGTGTTTGTCATGTGGGTGTGGACGGCGTCGGTGCCATCGAAACCGGGGCCGGCCGGTGCCCCTGAGCAGATCGTCTCATAATATTGGTAGCGATCATTGCCGAAGGTCAGGTTGTTCATGGTCCCCTGGGCAGACCCGAGCGTACCGAGCGCACCGAAGAGGCAGTTGGTGACCACCTGGCTGGTTTCCACATTCCCCGCCACAACGGCCGCCGGGTATTTCGGCGATAACATGCAGTCTTCCGGGATGACGATGTCAATCGGCTTGAGACAGCCTGCGTTCATGGGGATCTGGTCGGCGACCATCACACGAAACACGTAGAGGACGGCGGCGCGGGTGACCGGCTCCGGTGCGTTGAAATTATTCGCTTGCTGAGGGCTGGTGCCGGTAAAGTCGACACGCGCCTGCCGCGCCTTCTTGTCCACAGAGATCGACACGGAAACCTGTGTGCCCTGGTCCATTTCGACGGTGAACTTGGATGGTTTCAGAACGTCGATAACGCGCCGCACGCTTTCTTCGGCATTGTCCTGAACGTGCTGCATGTAGGCCCGCACGGTCGCCAGACCGAAATGCGAGACCATCTTGTGCAGCTCCTGCACGCCCTTCTCGTTGGCGGCAACTTGTGCCTTGAGGTCGGCAATGTTCTCGTGCGGCGAGCGTGCAGGATATTGGGCGCCAGTGAGAAGCGCATGGGTCTCCTCCTCGCGGAAGCGACCTGACTCCACCAGCTTGAAGTTGTCGATATAGACACCTTCTTCGTCGACCGTTGTGGCTCGCGGGCTCATGGAACCGGGAGCAATGCCTCCGACATCCGCATGGTGCCCGCGGCTTGCAACGTAAAAGAGCAGATCCGGCCCCTGGATACCGAAGACGGGTGTCACAACTGTAATGTCTGGCAGATGGGTGCCGCCATTATAGGGCGCGTTGAGCATGAACACGTCGCCCTGACGGATCTTGCCCCTATTCTCCCGAATGACCGTTTCGACACTGCGATCCATCGAGCCCAGATGCACCGGCATGTGGGGTGCGTTGGCGATGAGCTGGCCGTTGCCGTCGAAAATGGCGCAGGAGAAGTCGAGACGCTCCTTGATGTTCACCGAGTGGGCGGTGTTTTGCAGGGCAAAGCCCATTTGCTCGGCGATCGACATGAAGAGATTGTTGAAGACCTCCAGCATGATCGGGTCGGCCTTGGTTCCGATGGCCTCGCGGTGCGGCCGAGCCTCAATCCGCGACAGGTGAAGATGATTGCGGTCCGTCACCTCGGCGCCCCATCCGGGCTCCACGACGATGGTCTGGTGATCTTCGATGATCAACGCCGGGCCGGGGACACTCTGGCCCGGCTTCAGTGCCGCGCGGCGATAGACCTTCGCGTCGTACCATCCGCCTCCCGAATAGAAGGTGGTCTCACTGTCCGGTTCCGGCAGCGGTGCATCCGCTCGTGGGTGCTCAGGTTCGTCGATCTCGCGTGCGCCGCCGATCGTCTCAACCTCGACAGCTTCGATAACAATGTCTTTTTCCGGACTGATGAATCCGAACCGCTGATCGTGGGCCAGTTCGAAACGCGCCTGCATGCCTTGCAGGCTGCCGGCAGGGATGGGGAGAGCCGTATCCGTTCCCTTGTAGCGCAGATGTGCGCGAATCTCGGTTCTGGTCTCGTCGCGGGGGATGCCTTGGGACTCTAGCTCATCCTGGTTCGTCGACGTGAGCGCGTCCGTCGTGCCCTTCATCGCATCGAGAGTGTCCTGATCGAAGACCTGCTCGACGGCACGCTGTCGGTTAGCGGTGACATTCGCGAGGCCCATGCCATATGCCGAAAGGACGCCGGATAGCGGGTGCATCAAGACGTGGTTCATGCCGAGGGCATCCGCGACCAGGCAGGCATGTTGACCGCCGGCACCGCCGAATGTTGCAAGGGCATATTCGGTCACGTCATAGCCGCGCTGCACCGAGATCTTCTTGATGGCGTTGGCCATATTCTCGACGGCAATGCGGATAAATCCGTCGGCAACCTCCTCGGCGCTATGCTTGTCGCCGACGTCCTTGGCCAGCTTGTTGAAGCCGTGTTTTACGGCTGTCGCATCGAGTGCTTCATCGCCGTCCGGGCCAAAGATCGCAGGGAAATAATCAGGATTCAGTTTGCCGACACAGACATTGGCGTCCGTTAATGCCAGCGGTCCGCGGCGGCGATAGCAGCGTGGCCCCGGATCCGCTCCGGCCGAGTCCGGTCCGACTCGAAACCGACTTCCATCATAATGCAGGATGGATCCGCCGCCTGCCGCGACCGTATGGATACGCATCATCGGTGCGCGCATTCGCACACCGGCAACCTCGGTCTCGAAGGCGCGCTCATAGGTGCCGTCGAAATGGGAGACATCCGTCGATGTGCCACCCATGTCGAATCCGATAATCTTGTCGAAACCTGCGATTCGGGCCGTCTCGGCTGCACCGACCACACCACCGGCAGGGCCGGACAGTATTGCGTCTTTGCCTTTGAAGAGATTTGCCGCAGTCAGTCCACCCGAAGACTGCATGAACATGAGCTGAGGCGAAGCGGATGTTTCTCCGGCGCCATCCGATGTTGCTCCAAGCGCATTCGCGACCTGATCGACATAGCGTCCGAGAATCGGCGAGAGGTAGGCATCGACGACCGTCGTGTCGCCGCGGCCGACGAACTTGATAAGGGGGCTTACCTCGTGGCTGACAGAGACTTGCGGAAAGCCAATGTCCCGGGCCATTTCGGCGACCCGCTGCTCGTGCTCCGGAAAAGCGTAGGAATGCATGAAGAGGATTGCGACGGAGCGAAGCCCAGCCTTGAATGCGGATTCCATAGCCGTGCGGCTGGCAGCTTCGTCGAGCGGCATCTCGACCGTCCCATCGGCATGGACGCGTTCGCGGATCTCAACAACGTCTTCGAACAGCATCTCCGGTTTGACGATGTTCTTGGCGAAGATGTCGGGGCGGGCCTGGTAGCCGATCCGTAGCGCGTCTCGAAAGCCGTCGGTGACAAGCAGAAGCAACGGCTCGCCCTTGCGCTCAAGGAGCGCGTTCGTCGCAACCGTCGTGCCCATCTTTATGGCAGAGATGACCTCGCCAGGCATTGCCTCTTCTTCAGCGAGATCGAGGCAGTTGCGAATACCCTGGATCGCGGCATCGTCATAGGCTTCAGGATTCTCTGAGAGCAGTTTGTGTGTGCGAATCACACCATCGGGGGCGAGCGCCACAATGTCAGTGAAGGTGCCGCCGCGATCGATCCAGAACTGCCATTTTTTGATTTTACTCATTGAACCGAAATATGAAATTCACCCATTCAGACGCCCGCATCCGACCGGGTATCTGGCGTTGGAGCAAACCCCAATCCCGCGATCTCCCGTTTGTCCACTTATCGTAAAGTGGCCGTGCAATGGAATAGGCATTTGCGAAAGATGCAGGTGCCAGAGAGGTAAAACGGGATTCTTTTTGAGGTGTAATCCCATGGCTTGGGGATGGGCCGCGGCATCGATTGCAAATTTCTATCCCATAAAGATCATGATCAGTTGATTTGATGGGACTGGCCCAATACCAATCCTTCAGGCCATAGTGGGCAACGAACCGGCTCGAACGAGGACTTTGTTGATGACAACCAAGCTGATGACGATTGCGCTTGCAGCGCTGTTCATGATGACAGCGTGGATCGCGGGCCCGGCTCAGGTTCGCGCCGCGCCATTCGCCGCGGTCGAGCGGCCGACCATGGTCATTCCAGTCTTGCGGCTCGGTGGCAACTGCAGACTGATACCTTTCGACTCCATCTCGTTCGAAGATGAGGGGCGCCGCGTGGGATTGGCACTCAGCATCGGAGGGCCTCGGCCAATCGCCAATATGGATGTGATCCTCGATCATCAGATTTCCAAGAACGGCGACTGGGTCGTACAGGTGGTCGGATGCACGAAGAACATTCTGATCCTTCCCATTGCAACACCGTATGTCGTCTCGGTTCCGCTCTCCCATGTTCCGAGTGCGCGTCACGTAAGGATTGTCGGCGCAAACGGCACTGTTCGCCGGCGCATTCCGCGCTGATAGGCCGGGGCCGATCTACAGCCTGCGTGGCGGTGCTTTGTGCACCGGCATCTTCAGGCCGATGGCAACGAGCAGCACCACGAGCACTGCAAATCCGATTTCTCGCCAGCTGACGATTTCGCCAACCAGCCAGGCGGAGGCGAGCAGGGTTACGAAGGTCTGGAGAAGTTGCACCTGTGAAACCCGTGCGACGCCACCTATGGCAAGTCCGATATTCCAGGCGAAAAATCCGATGAGCTGGCTAAATAGCGCGAGATAGAGGAAGGCGCCCCAAGCCGTCGTCGATGCCGCCCAGTTGATCGGTGTGCCCAGGGCCAACATGACGACCAGGTTGACGGGAGCGGCGAGAATTACGGCCCAGCAGATCACCTGCCATCCGCCGATGTCGCGTGACAGGACGCCGCCGACAGCATAGCCGATTGCAGCGACGGCGACCGCCAAGGCGAGAAGAAGATCGGCCAGATGCGCGCCGCCACCATCCTGACCTTCCCATAATGCGAAGGCGCCGACGGCAAGCGTTCCTGCGAGCGAGCAAAGCCAGAAGCCGAGGGAAGGGCGCTCGGCAGCGAAGATGAAACCGGCCACCGTCGTGGCGATCGGTAAAATTGCAAGGACGACGCCGCCATGAGAGGCCGGGACGTATTGCATCGCAATGGTGGCAAGCACCGGAAAACCGACGACAACGCCTGCTGCAACCACAACAAGCCGGCCGAACTGTCGGATCGATGGAACAGGCTGAGCCATAACTTTCAAAGCAAGGGCCGCTGCAAAGGCCGCCAGGATTCCGCGGCCCAACGCAATGAAGATTGGATCGAATTCCACCACAGCAATTCGCGTCATGGGCAGCGTCATGCCGAAAACGACGACGCCGATGAAGCCGAAGACGAGCCCAAGATTCTCACGCTGCAACGGTTGCCGGTTTTTGCTCATAGTCCCTCGCAAGCAAGGCCCGGGAACATAGGTCATGCACTCATGAATGGCACGCTGGGCGGCGTCTTTGGGCCCGAAATTCTCTGCAACGAATTCCCCCATGCATTTCCTGCAAAAATGCGTATGCTGGGCGCATGTCTGTCTGGGGGAAATTAGCGGGCGCCGCGGCAGGACTGGCGATTGGCGGTCCTATTGGCGCGTTAATGGGTGGTTTTGCAGGCCACTATGTTATCGACCGCGATAAGAAAGACGGCGAGGGTGGTGAAAATCAGGTCGCCTTCACTGTGGGCGTCATTGCGCTCGGTGCCAAGATGGCGAAAGCCGACGGTACCGTGACCAAGGACGAAGTGAATGCCTTCAAGGAAGTTTTTAAGGTTCCCGAAGGCGAAATGAAGAATGTTGCGCGTGTCTTCAATCTGGCGAAACAGGATGTCGCCGGATACGAAGCCTATGCCGAGCAGCTCGCCAGCATGTTCAAGGACAACCGCGAACTGCTCGAGGATGTGCTTGAGGGGCTCTTCCATATTGCCAAGGCCGATGACCATGTGCATCCGGCGGAGGAAGAGTATCTGAGTCAGGTCGCCTCGCGCTTCGGCATGAGCGAAACCGAGTTCAAGTATATCCGCGCCCGGCATGTCTCGTCGAACAAGCGCGATCCCTATGATGTGCTCGGTATCACGCCGGACATCACGGATGATCAGCTCAAGTCGCATTATCGCAAGCTTGCCGCGGAGAACCATCCCGACAAGTTGATTGCGCGCGGCGTTCCGGAAGAATTCGTTGCCATCGCAACCGAGAAACTCTCGGCGATCAACGAAGCCTACGACGAAATCGCCAAGGAACGAGGCATTTGAGCGAAGAGGGCGACAGTCCTCTCGTCAAGCGCTGGTGTCCGTCACCGAATATCGAGCCGCGCGCCGATGGGCGCCGGCCCGACATGATACTGCTGCATTACACGGGAATGGAGAGCGCTGAAGGTGCTGTCGACTGGCTCACGCGCGAGGAATCGCGCGTCTCCTGTCATTATCTGATCGATGAGGCGGGCGTGGTTACCCAGATGGTGCGGGAGTCGGAGCGGGCCTGGCATGCCGGTGTTTCGCATTGGGCTGGCGAAACAGATATCAATTCCTGCTCCATCGGGATCGAGATCCACAATCCGGGTCACGGCCTCGGCTACCCTGATTTTCCCGAGGCGCAATTGGCGTCCGTCGAAGCGCTGTGCCTCGACATCATGGCACGCCATGACGTCCTGTCGCATCGCGTGATCGGGCATTCCGATGTGGCGCCTGCACGGAAGGCGGATCCCGGCGAGAAATTCGATTGGAAGCGTCTCTCTCTCGCCGGTATCGGGCAGTGGATCGAGCCGGCACCGCTCGAAGGTGACAACGGGCTCGGTCCGGACGATGAAGGAGATGCCGTTCTAGAACTGCAGAGGGATCTGCGGTCCTACGGCTATGGCATTGAGGCAAGCGGGGTCTATGACCGCGCCACTGAGCTTGTTGTTACGGCATTCCAGCGCCATTTCCGCCCTGAGAAAGTTGATGGCAGGGCGGATAGGTCAGTTTTGAAGACGCTCGCCAGGCTTCGAGCGGCCGACATTGAGATGAACTCGACAGTGCCAACGTCATAATCTCCAAGCAGCACCGGCCGCTCCTCGAACGCTCAGAATTTCTGAGTACGATTTCTGATGATCCAACAACGATCAGTTGCCCGAGCTGCAATTCGTATGTGTCAGCCCGGTTTTCCGACTTGAGAGTGTAAAATCATGCAAAGAATTCATGGTGCGTATTTTTTAGTGAAAATTTCTATAATTCATGGATTGCTAAATTTATATTTTCATTGTTTGTGAGATAATGATGTATTGTTGCTTTGTTAATTAAATTGATTCTTCAATTATAATATGTTAATGTTCTCTGTGTTCAAGGTAAAATCTTTAGCAAGGAGGGCGTTTTTGAAGGCTATTGACCGAGCAAGATATTATATTGGAAGACTTGATGTGCCTGAGGCTATTGAGGTTATTTCAAGATACAGAAAGTCGCTTCGGCCAAGAGAGTTGGATGAGTCTATTTTCCCTAAGGGCTTGCATGTATTACATTTTGTGCCGGGGGAAATTATCAAGATAGGCATAAAAAAACCATGGTCGGAGAGGAGCGTTACGGCTCTGATTAGCTTGTTTCAATACTTGATATTTTCATCGATAATATTTGGCGGTGTGATTTTGAGCCCTTTCATAGGGAATTTGGGCTTCACGTTAGGACTCATACTCGGTTTGGTGCTCTGGGGTTGGCGCAATTGGCTCGGTACTTATGCGTCAATCGATCTCGTGAAGCGGACGTACGCGATCGTCGAACCCGCTTCCAGACGGGAGTTCAATGATTGTCCCGAAATTGAATTGCATTCCACGCGGGATGGTGGAGTTTGGACGACGACCCTTTCAATTTCAGGCGCTCTCGTCGCGAAGCGCCATTCTTTGTGGCAGTCGGAAGCGTCCGATCTGAAGTACTTCGCAGACTCACTTAAGGGGGCGCTAGGCGGGAAATTCGAAATCGGCTGTGGTGTGTTCGTTGCCCCATAATTCGCCGCAAAAGGCAACGCGCCGGGCTCCAAGATCATCGGAGGCCTAATGCCAAGAACGGCGAAGCCTCGATCAACGCGAGTGCTTCGCCGGTGCAGATCTCAATCGTAATAGTGACGATAATAATAGTGGCGCCGCGCCTTGCGCAGCCTCTTGTAGTACTTCTTCGGCTTCACAATGATCACGTCCCCATAATAGGGCGGCGGGGCATAGTAGCGCGGATATGCGTAGGTCCCTGTCCCGCCGGAATAGCCATAGTGGGGTTGCCGTCCGGCATAGTACGGGTAAGTCCCGTAATAGGGCTGCTCATAATAATAGCCGTGGCGCTTGTAGTAGCCGCCGGCTTCCGCATCCTGCGGTACGGCAAAAGCGAGTGTGCCGGCGATCAGGGCCGCGGCAACCAGACTCGTGAACTTCATCGGAACTCTCCAGCCTTTTCTCACGTGAATCTTATAATAGCGCGCTTGAGCGCTGAGGTCGTGTGAAACTTTCTCCTAAGATTTCAGCGCTGTTCGCGGTGGTTCTCACCTTGACCCTCACCCTTAATTACCCCTTAGATGAGGCAACCAGTTGGCCGGATGGCCGCTCTCTTTGCGAAATGTGTATCGCGTATTCGGGAAGGGGGAGGAAAGTCCGGGCTCCATGGAGACACGGTGCCGGGTAACACCCGGCGGGGGCGACCCCAGGGACAGTGCCACAGAAAGCAAACCGCCCGGCCTCTCGGGGTTCGGGTAAGGGTGAAAGGGTGCGGTAAGAGCGCACCGCGGCGGCGGTAACGTCGCTGGCAAGGTAAACCCCACCGGGAGCAAGACCGCATAGGGATGGTTGGCGTTCGCGCCGGGCCCGTTTCCAGGCTCTGCCATCCGGGTTGGTCGCAAGAGGCGTGTTGCGAGGCACGTCCCAGATGAATGGTCATCGCCTCTCACGAGGAACAGAACCCGGCTTACAGGCCAACTGGTTATATTTGGGCACAAGCCGGGCCGCCCGCTCCCCCGGCCCAACCACCCAATAGGGTACCCTCGGGGTGGTTGGGCCGGGGGAGCGGGCGGCCCGGTTCTTCACCACCAAAAACTCACCGATAGAGAAATTCCTGGATCGCGCGCGCCGTCTCTTTGGGGCGTTCCTCCTGAGGAATATGCCCGCATTCCTCAATGGTATGGAATTCGGAATTGGGCAAAGTCGCGTGAAGCCGCAGCCCCAAACTGATCGGAACGATCTTGTCCTGCTTGCACCAGATGATGAAAACGGGCTTCCTGATGGTGCGGTAACGCCGCGCGATCGAGGGAAGATTATGGGGTACGATCTGCTGTGCGGTGCGCACGAGCGCATGCTTGCCCCCAGGAGTATAGAGGGGCCGCGAATAGGCTGCCACATCACGCCCGCGAATGATTGAATCATCATGATAGGCCAGCATCAATGCCGCCTTGGTTTGCAACTCGGGAGGCGTTGCCGTCGCGCCGATATGCCCGAGAACCGGCGTGCGCAGGACCTTGAAGAAGGACGGGATCTTCTGCGGATAAGCGATCGAGTTCAGAAGAACCAGGCGTTTAATCCGAGCTTTTGCGCCTTTCCGCCGATCCAGCGCCATCATCAATGCAACGCCGCCACCGAAGGAATGTCCGATAATGGTGACATCCCTGAGCGCCATCTTCTCAAGAAACTGGCCGACCAAACGCGCCTGATCCGTCACCGAGTAGAAGTCGTCGAATGGCTTATCCGATCGGCCGAAGCCTTTCAGATCGACCGATATGACCCGATGATCCTTTGCAAGAACGGGCGATAAGTGACGCCAGGTATAGGCATTGGTTCCGAGACCGTGGATCAGGAGCACAGGCTTGCCGTGCCCTTCTTCGCGATAAGCAAGGCGAATGGGGTTGTCAGGTGAGCCGACAGGTTGCCAGCGATCCGTCTGATCTTCGATCGGATAAATGACCGAACAGCCACTCACGGCCAAACCGAGGCCAATCGTAAGTATGGCAATTATGCCGTGAGCCAATCGCATTCATTACTGTCCCGGTGGCTTTCACCAAACGAATCATCAAAGGCGCAACGTTGCGCCGTCTTTGATTCGCGATCCGGAGATCCCCCTCCAAGGCCAAAATGTGTTGCTGAAGCAATCTTTCTGCGACCTCACCATGGTCCATGCCAGAGCCTCAGGGCAGGAGTGAGGCGAAACCGCGCACACATCGTGACGGTTGCATTATTTGCATCGATACAACCTGCAGAATCTGGAGCTGCAAGGATTTCTTAACGTTAACAAACGAAGGTCTGGCGCAATGTGTGGTGGTGGCGGCGTCTTAACCCGCCGTCAACCGCATGATCCCTATTCTCTCCATTGACGCCCATAATATCCCATGCTATCCCGTTTGTGCCCGTTCGGACTGGGTGACGGAGAGAGGGCAGGGCGCCGCTTCATAGAGGCCACGGGAGCTGGCGCCGCCTCTCTCCGCCCCCAACCGAAACACATACGGGCAAGGCGCAACGCCGTATCGGCGGCTTACGGGTTCTGCATAGCGGCACGGTGCGCGAGAGGGGGAGATGGATCAGTTTGTCTCGACATTCACGAACAAGCTGGACGCCAAAGGTCGGGTTTCCGTACCCGCGCCTTTTCGCACTGTCCTCGCCAAGGACGGTTTTGAAGGCATCTACTGTTATCCGTCGCTCGATGATCAGGCGCTCGATGCGGGCGGCCAACGTCTTGTCGACACGATTCAGAGTCTCCTCGAAGACATCGACCCCTATTCGGACGAACGCGACCACCTCTCAATGGCCCTCTTCGGCGCCAGTGAAGTCCTCTCCGTCGACGGGGACGGACGCATGGTCCTTCCGGAACGCCTTCGGGAGTTCGCGGGGATTGAGAACCGAGTCACCTTTGTCGGTCTTGGCAACAAATTTCAGCTCTGGGAGCCGGATCGCTTTGCGTCCCGCTTCCAAGAGGGACGTGAAAAACTTCATAAACTTCGAAAGCTACTCGGCGCGGGGAGTCGCAAAAGCGGCGGCACTGAGGGAGGACGTGAATGATGGCGGGTCGCGGCACCGATTATCGGTCGGCCGCTGGCGGACCGACGCGTCACATTCCCGTCCTCCTACCTCAGGTCATTGAGGCCCTGCAGCCCAAAGACGGCGGCATCTATATAGACGGGACGTTCGGAGCAGGCGGATACACGCGCGCCATTCTCGATGCGGCGGATTGTATCGTGGTTGCTATCGATCGCGATAGAAGTGCCGTCGAGGCCGCACGAGACGAATTCAGCACAGATGCCGAGCGTTTGACACTCGCCGAAGGGACGTTCGGCGATATGGAAACCATCGCTGGCCGAGCAGGCTACGGCCAGGTCGACGGGATCGCACTCGATCTCGGTGTCTCGTCCATGCAGCTCGACACGCCGGAGCGTGGATTTTCCTTCAGTCATGACGGTCCGCTGGACATGCGCATGTCGCCCTCCGGACCAAGTGCTGCCGATGTGGTCAACACACTGTCGCAAGGCGATCTTGCCCGCGTCATTTCGGTTTATGGCGAAGAGCGACGGGCAAAAGCGATCGCGCGCGCAATTGTTGCCAAACGGGATGATGCCGAAATATCGCGAACGGCCGAGTTGGCGGATATCGTGACGGGTGTCCTTGGGCGGCGTCCAGGGCAGGCCAAGCATCCGGCAACGCGCACGTTTCAGGCGTTGCGGATATTCGTCAATAGCGAACTCGATGAACTCGTTGCCGGTCTGATGGCGGCGGAACGATTGCTCCGAGAGGGCGGTCGCCTGGCTGTGGTGACCTTTCATTCGCTGGAAGACAGGGTGGTCAAACGCTTCTTTTCTGCGCGCGCCAATCCGCCGAGCAGGCCATCGCGTCATCTGCCGCTTGGTGAAGAAGAGCCGCACCAACCGTCTTTCCGACTTTTGAAACGGCGACCGACGGCGCCTGACGATGCCGAAACGTCGGCTAATCCCCGAGCCCGGTCGGCTCGATTGCGTGCAGGCGAGCGGACCGCTGCGCCTGTGCATGCCCAGGACTTCGAAGATCTCGGCCTTCCATCGATCGGGGTCGCACTACAGTAAGCGTTGAAGGACTGTCAGTATGTTGCGTGTTTTGACTCTTTTTCTGACCGGCAGCCTCGTGTCGCTCACCTTCATGACCTACGGCATGGAGCATGACACCCGTGCGCAGCAGTCACGCATTGCCGAAATCCAGAAAGCCATCGACCAGGAGCGCGACGCGATCGCGATCCTGCGCGCCGAGTGGAGCCACCTGAACAGGCCGCAGCGCCTTGAGAAACTGGCTCGCAAGCATCTGGGGCTGAAGACGCTTGATGCGCGTCAGATCGTGTCCTTGAAAGACCTCGACGTTCCAACTCGGCGATCGGCGGACGACGCGACGGACGATGGGGACGCCCTGCAGGCAGTGCGAGCGCTCAGGCAACCGGCCGTTGTTCAGCGCTGATTCACGAGACGAACATTTGTCAAAGTAACGAGAGTGCAGGGGGAGAGCTAAGGTGCCGCAACCAACAAACACAGGTGCGTCGCTTCTCACGAGTCGGAGCGATCAGTTAGGGCTGAAGCGGTCCCGCACCCGTTTTACAGTCGCGAAACTCGGATTTGCAACGGCATTTGCCTTGGTTTCCGTCAAATTGGTTGTGTTTGGAATACAACCGTCCGACGGCTTCACCGGTGCGATTGCGCGGGATATGAGCACATCCTTGCGTCGCCCCGATATTGTTGATCGCCATGGCGAGATTCTGGCGACGGACATCCAGGCTGCGTCTCTCTATGCGGATCCGAGACGCATTGTCGATATTGATGACACGGTTGAGCAGCTTGCGAGCGTTCTGACCGGGCTGGATACCAGGAAGGTGCGCCGCCGACTTTCTGGAGGCGGGCGATTCGTCTGGATCAAGCGCGAGTTGACGCCAACCCAGCAAGCCGAAATCCATGAACTCGGTCTCGCAGGCGTTGGCTTCATCACGGAGCATCACCGTGTCTATCCGGCCGGTGCCACCGCTGCCCATGTGCTTGGTTATGTGGATGTCGACAATCGTGGGCTTGCCGGTGTCGAACGGCATATCGATCACACGGCATTCATGCTCAATGCCAAGCGGCGGCGGGTCGAAGTCGAGCGCCCGGCGGTAAAACTGTCCATTGATCTCGGTGTTCAGCATGCCATGCGGAGCGAACTGGCCGATGCTGTAAAACGCTATGAAGCCAAAGCCGCCGCAGGCGTGGTCATCGACGTCCATTCCGGCGAGGTTGTTGCGATGAGTTCGCTGCCGGACTTCGATCCGAATCGCCGTAATCAAGTCGGCGGAAAAGAGCGTTTCAATCGTCTGACTGCCGGTGCGTTTGAATTGGGATCGGTCTTCAAGCTGTTCACGACAGCCGCAGCACTCGATTCCGGTATCGTCTCAATGGAAAAAGGGTACGACGCGACCCAGCCAATAAGGGCGGCTTCATACACGATCAGCGACTATCATCCGAAAAAGCGCTGGTTGAGCATTCCGGAAATCTTCATCTACTCGTCGAATATCGGTACGGCGAAAATGGCGTTGGATCTGGGTGCCGAGCGCCTTCGCGCGTTTCTCGAACGGCTCGGTCTTCTGAACCGGGTGCGCACGGAATTGGGTTATACGGCCCGGCCGCTGGTCCCGACGAAATGGCGTCCGGTGAACACAATGACCATCTCTTATGGGCATGGCGTGTCTGTGACACCACTTCAGCTCGCCAGTGCAACCGCCACGCTTGTGAACGGCGGCTACAAGGTCGAACCGACATTCTTCAAGCGCACAGCGGCCGAGACCCGGATCGGTTCCGAGCGGGTTCTCGATCGCGAAACCAGCCGGAAGCTCAATTATCTCATGCGCTTGAACGTCAAGCGGGGCACTGGCAAGCAGGCGGATGCGACGGGCTATCGTGTCGGTGGCAAGACGGGAACGGCCGAGAAAGTCATCGATGGTCGCTATTCCAAGCAGGCTCTACTCAGTTCCTTTGTTGCCGCTTTTCCCGCCGATGACCCTCAGTATGTTGTCTATGTCATCCTGGATGAGCCGCAACGTGTTGCGGAAACCAACGGATTTGCGACGGCTGGTGTCAATGCCGCGCCAACGACGGGTCGGCTCGTCAATCGAATTGCCCCGATGCTCGGCGTGAAACCCGTTCTTGAAGTTCAACCGTCATTTGACGAACTCCGCCGCGCTTCCTATTAAGGCGTCCGCTTGAGGTGTGAGTGCTTCAGGCGGAGCCGGCACTGGCCGGGTAGGGGGCCGCTGGGCCCGATCGCAGACCAATCGCATGAACCGCGAGTTCCTTTCCATGACACTCGGAGATCTCCTAGGACCCGACGTGGCGCTGGCGGGGCGATGGGCGGACCTCGGGTTGACGGGATTGACGGCCGACAGCCGACAGGTCGAACCCGGTTTTCTGTTCGCAGCCTTACCCGGAACGGAAACCGACGGCGCTCTGTTTATACCCAAGGCTCTTGAGAATGGGGCCGTTGCCGTGCTTCTCCCCGAGGGAAGTGACGCGGCCCTGCCTCCCGACATCGCGGTGTTTTTTGATGCGGACCCGCGTCGCCGGCTGGCCCTCATGGCAGCCCGGTTCTATGGGCGTCAGCCCGAAACGGTCGCCGCCGTAACCGGGACGAATGGCAAGACGTCGGTTGCTGCGTTTCTAAGGCAGATTTGGCAGGAAGTCGGGATCGAAGCGGCGAGTCTGGGGACCGTCGGTATCGTTACCGGACGCACTGTCCGATCGCTGGCTCACACGACCCCTGAACCTGTTGCACTTCACCGGATTTTGGCCGGTCTGGCCGGGGACGGTATCACCCATCTCGCACTTGAAGCCTCGAGCCACGGCCTTCAGCAGCGCCGGCTTGACGGCGTGAAGATCGACGCAGCTGCCTTCACCAACATTTCCCGCGACCATCTCGACTATCACGCGAGTTTCGAGGCGTATTTGTCTGAAAAGATGCGCCTTTTCGGTGAGTTGCTGGTGAACGACGGATGCGTTGTTCTGGACCATGACGCTCCCGGAGCCGACCGGGTCCGCGCCGTAACCGAAGCGCGGGGATTGCGGATCCTGTCTGTCGGCGAATCGGGCGAAGGCATACGTCTTGTCTCGATAGTGCAAGAGAGCAAAGGGCAACGGCTCGCACTCAAGCATGCCGGCCGGTCCTATGAGATCGTCCTGCCACTTGCCGGTGGTTTCCAAGTCTCGAATGCTCTGGTTGCCGCCGGGTTGGCGATTGCGCTCGGGTCGGACGGTGCCCTTGTCTTGAAGGCGTTGGAACGGCTTAAAGGGGCGAAGGGCCGTCTGGAGCATGTGGGCGAGTCTGCGAATGGTGCCACCATATTCATTGACTATGCCCATACGCCGGACGCACTCGCGAACGCGCTTGTTGCTCTGCGGCCTTATGCCGAGCGGCGACTCATTGTTGTTTTTGGCTGCGGTGGTGACCGTGATGCCGGAAAACGACCGGAAATGGGACTTGCCGCAAAACAGCATGCGGACAAGGTGATTGTGACCGACGACAATCCGCGGCGCGAAGACCCTGCGGCCATCCGAGCATCGGTCCTTGCCGCTGTGCCGGATGCAGTCGAGATCGGCGATCGCCGCGAAGCGATCGCAACAGCCATTAACGAGGCGACAAGCGGCGACCTTGTTCTTATTGCCGGCAAGGGGCATGAAACGGGACAAACAATCGGAACGACAGTCAATCCGTTTTCCGACCACGAAGCCGTAGAATCGGTGTTAGCTGGAGATCGCCTATGAGCGAGCCTCTTTGGCATTTCAGTGAAGCTGTTGCCGCAGTCGGCGGCGATGGTGGCGGGATTGCTGGTCCCGACCTCACAAGCGTGTCGATCGATAGTCGCACGATCGAACCGGGTGGACTCTTCGTTGCTATCCGCGGAGAGCGACTCGATGGACACAAATATGTGCAAGCCGCATTCGAGGCAGGTGCGGGCGCCGCTATTGTGGAGAAGGCTTGGCAGGCCAGCGATGCCGTGGGGCCGTTGATCCGCGTCGATGATACGCTGGAAGCGCTGAATGGGTTGGGAATCGCCGCGCGTGCGCGAAGTTCCGCTCAGGTGGTTGGCGTAACGGGCAGTGTGGGGAAGACCGGATCCAAAGAAGCTTTGCGTCTGGCACTGGCGCCATCGGGCCATGTCCATGCGTCGGAAAAATCATATAATAATCAATGGGGTGTTCCACTATCCCTGTCGCTTCTGCCACGGGACGCTCGATTCTGCGTCTCTGAGATCGGCATGAATCATGCCGGCGAAATCGTGCCTCTCACGAAAATGGCCCGTCCGCATGTCGCGATCATCACGACCGTCGCGCCGGTGCATCTTGAGTTTTTTGAATCTGTGACTGGGATTGCCGAAGCTAAAGCTGAGATTTTCCAAGGTGTTGAGCCGTCTGGCACGGCCATATTGAACCGCGACAATGCCTACTTCCATCTACTTGAAGAACGGGCCCGAGAGTCTGGCATCGGCCACATTGTCAGTTTCGGAAGACACGAGAAGGCGACAGCACGCCTTATCGAAGAGACATTGGACAATGACGGTTCCAGCGTTCGTGCCGTGATCGGTGGCCAGACTTTGCGTTATCGAATCGGCGCGCCGGGTGCCCATATCGTTTCCAACTCTTTGGCCGTGCTGGCCGCAGTCCATGCGGTTGGCGCAGATCTCATCAAGGGTGCTGCAGCGCTCGAAGATCTGGGTGCCTCGAAAGGCCGCGGCGAGCGTATCACGATCGGCCGCACGCTCATCATTGATGAAAGTTACAATGCGAACCCCGCATCGATGCGGGCCGCGCTTGAGACTTTGGGCCAGATTCCACGTTCCGAATATGGGCGTCGTGTTGCCGTGCTCGGCGATATGCTTGAGCTCGGACCCGAGGGAGACGTTTTGCACCGCGCTCTTGCCGAGGCGGTTGACGCCGCCGGTGTTGATGTTGTCTTTGCTTGCGGTCCGCAAATGGCATCGCTCTATGAGGCGTTGCCGGACGAACGCCAAGGTGTCTGGCGCGAGACATCCGAGGAGCTGGAACAAGGGCTCCTGGACAATGTGCGTGAGGGGGACGTGGTGATGGTAAAGGGATCTCTTGGCAGCCGTATGGGTCCGCTGGTGGATGCCCTAAGGGCCGGTCTGAGCGCTGCAGGCGCCCAATGACAAGACGAACACGAGAGGTTTGGGGACGCGGATGCTCTATTGGCTGGTTGATTTAAGCGATAAAGTTCAGCCGTTTAACGTTTTTCGCTACATCACGTTTCGAGCCGGCGGCGCGACGATGACAGCGCTGCTGTTCGTGTTCCTATTCGGTCCCTATCTCATCAAGTCACTACGCCTGAAACAGGGCCGGGGACAACCCATTCGCGATGATGGGCCGATGAGCCACATTGTGGGTAAACAGGGCACGCCGACCATGGGCGGCCTGATGATTCTTATGGGCGTTACAGTGGCGACGCTGCTTTGGGGCAACCTGTCCAACGTCTATGTGTGGGTCGTGCTGATGCTGACGCTGTCCTATGGCGCTATCGGCTTCTATGACGACTACCTAAAGGTCACGACTCGTTCGACCGCAGGTTTTCCTGGCCGGGTCCGCTTCATGCTGGAAGCCATCATTGCCGCGATTGCGACCTACGTCATCGTACATGTGGGACAGGAACCTTTTTCATCGTCTCTCACTTTCCCGTTTTTCAAGAATCTCATCTGGGAGCTTGGTCCGTTCTTCATCCTGCTAGGGGCCTTTATCATTGTCGGGGCAGGAAACGCTGTGAATCTGACGGACGGACTCGACGGGCTGGCGATCGTGCCGGTGATGATTGCTGCCGCAACATTCGGTTTCATCGCCTATCTCACCGGCAACAAGGTTTTCGCCGAATATCTTCAGATCCACTTTGTTGCTGGCGCAGGCGAGCTATCCGTTATCTGCGGGGCGCTGGTCGGCGCAGGGCTGGGTTTCCTGTGGTTCAATGCTCCCCCGGCCATGATCTTTATGGGTGACACCGGGTCTTTGGCACTGGGTGGCGCGCTCGGTGCGGTTGCGGTCGCGACCAAGCACGAAGTCGTGCTCGCAATCGTCGGTGGCCTCTTCGTGCTCGAAACCGTATCTGTGATCGTGCAGGTGGCCTCCTATAAGTTGACCGGCAAGCGTGTCTTTCGAATGGCGCCTCTGCATCATCACTTCGAACAAAAGGGGTGGGCTGAGCCGACAGTCGTCGTTAGATTCTGGATTATTTCCGTCGTCCTTGCGCTGCTGGGTCTCGCAACGCTGAAACTACGCTAAACTGAAAAAATGATTCCGATCCGGGTCTTCAACGACCAACCCGTCGCCCTGTTCGGTCTCGGGCGGAGTGGCATTGCGGCCGGTCATGCGCTCGAGGCGGGAGGCGCTGTGGTGTCAGCTTGGGATGACGGTGAGCCTTCACGCGCCAATGCCGAGGAAAAAGGGCTGACGCTGGTCGATCTGGCAAAGGCCGACTGGAGCGAGTTCCGCGCCTTGGTTCTGGCGCCGGGCGTGCCGCTGACGCATCCCGAACCGCACTGGTCCGTCAACCGGGCGAAGGCGGCAGGTGTCGAGATCATTGGCGATACCGAGCTTTTTTTTCGCGAACGCAAGGCACTCCGGAGCCGCGCTCGGGTCGTCGCGATAACGGGCACGAACGGAAAATCGACCACGTCGGCTTTGGTAGCGCACGTTTTGAGGACTGCGGGGCGGGATGTCGCGCTCGGCGGGAATATCGGTACCGCCATTCTCGATCTACCCCCCTTTGACGACAACCGGATCTATGTGATCGAATTCTCGTCCTATCAGATCGATCTGACCCCCGGACTGAGGCCGAATGCGGCGGCGCTGCTCAACATCACGCCGGACCATCTCGATCGCCATGGAACGCTTGAGAATTATGCTCGCGTCAAGGAACGGATTTTTGCAGGTCTGGACGCAAAAGGGACGGCTGTTGTGGGTGTCGACGACGATCTCTGTCGCGCGATTTTCGCTCGCGTTCGGGGACCACATGCAACGGTTGCCATTTCGACCGAACGCTTGCTCGATCATGGTCTAACTGCTCGCGATGGCCAGCTCATTGTTGTTGAAGATGGACAGACACGCACCGTGGTCGAATTCGGTGACGCGCACGCATTGCGCGGCGCACATAACGGACAGAATGCGGCGGCGGCGTATTCTTTGACCCAAAGTCTCGGGCTGGATGACGATGCCATTGCACGCGGCCTCCAGTCGTTCCCGGGACTCGCGCATCGCATGGAGCAGGTCGGGCAACAGGATCATGTCTTGTTCGTCAATGATTCCAAAGCGACGAACGCCGATGCAGCTGCCAGAGCATTGGCGAGCTTCGAGAACATCTTTTGGATTGCCGGCGGCCGTGCAAAAGAGGGGGGTATTGCCAAACTCGCGGATTACTTTCCGAAGATCGTTAAGGCATATCTGATAGGCGAAGCGGCCGCTGATTTTGCAGAAACTCTGGATGGAAAAGTGGACTATCGGCGTCTTGAGTCGGTCGATGCAGCCGTCGCAGCCGCAGCGCGCGATGCTGCTGCCTCAGGGGCAACGGAACCCGTCGTTCTTTTTGCACCCGCCTGTGCGTCATTCGATCAGTTTCCAAACTTCGAGGTGCGCGGCGACGCTTTTCGGGCAGCGGTTTCGAAGCTCGATAGCATTTCCATGCAGGAGCCGGTCGTCGCATGAGATTCAACCGGTCCGATCGCAGCCTGATGAGCGACTGGTGGTTCACCGTCGACAGGCTCATGCTTGGCGGATTGATCCTGCTGATAGCAGGCGGTGTCGTTCTTTCATTGGCTGCGAGCCCCCCGGTGGCGGTCAAGCTCTCGCTCGATCCTTTTCATTTCTTCAAGCGGCATCTGGTTTTTGCAGCGCCCGCCATTGCCCTTCTCATCGGCATCTCGCTCTTGGGACCGCGGCAGGCCAGACGATTCTGTCTTGCGCTGTATCTGGCGGGCATCTCGCTCATGATCGTGACTCTGTTGCTGGGGAGCGAGATCAAGGGTGCCGTCCGATGGTTGAGTCTGGGGCCGATTGCCTTGCAGCCATCCGAACTCGTGAAACCGGCATTCGTCGTCATTAGCGCCTGGCTGTTCTCGGAAAGTCAAAAACGCGACGACGTGCCAAGTCTGCCGCTTGCGGTCGGGACCTATGGCCTCTTTGTCGGCTTGCTCGTTCTACAGCCCGATTTCGGTCAACTGCTCCTCGTTACGGTCGTCTGGGGCAGTATGCTTTTCGTTGCAGGTCTGTCGCTTGTCTGGATCGGCGCTATCGGCGTTGCCGGAACCGGAGGTATGGTCGCGGCCTATTTCACGGTGCCGCATGTGGCGAGGCGCATCGACAGCTTTTTCGATCCGGCATCGGGCAATACCTATCAAACCGAACGTGCTGTCCAATCGTTCATTAATGGCGGTTGGTTCGGCCGTGGTCCGGGAGAGGGAACGGTCAAACAGGTCCTGCCCGACGCCCACACGGACTTTGTGTTTGCGGTCGCTGCCGAGGAATATGGTCTGATCGCCTGCCTGCTGCTTCTCGGGCTTTATGGCTTTATCGTCTTGCGCGGCCTGGCCCATTCGCGCGCCGAACCGGACGGGTTTGTCCGGCTTGCCCTCGCCGGGCTTACGGCACTTTTCGGCCTTCAGGCGTTAATCAATATGGCAGTAACCGTTGGACTGCTTCCGGCCAAAGGGATGACGCTGCCGTTCATTTCCTATGGCGGGTCTTCGCTAATGTCGATGGCAATCACAATGGGCCTTGCACTCGGCCTTGCCCGTCGCAGGCCAAGGGCTGTCAGGGTCGGATCGCCGGCGCCGACAGCGACACCGGCGCGCGAAGGCTTATAGCAATGGGCAACAAGACCATTCTTCTGGCGGCAGGTGGGACCGGCGGCCATCTCTTTCCGGCCTTTGCCGTTGCCGAAGAGCTCATCCGCCGTGGTCATACCGTCGACCTTATCACCGATCAGCGTGGCGATCGCTACGGTACCGGGTTTCCGGCGCGCGAAATCCATCAGGTTCCGGCTGCGACTCTTCGCAAGCGTTCTATCGGCGGCGTGGCATCGACGGCCTGGACGCTATCGCGTGGTGTCCTGGCATCGCTTCGTGTCTTTTCCGATATCAAGCCGGCGGTCCTGGCGGGTTTCGGTGGATATCCCACAATCCCGCCGATCGTTGCCGCGCGTCTGAAGCGGGTCCCGGTCCTCTTGCAGGAGCAGAACGCAGTTATGGGCCGCGCCAACCGGCTTCTGGCGCGGTTTGCATCGAAAATCGCCCTGACATTCGAGCCGACCAAAGGTGTCTCTTCCGGTGCTGCGAAGCGCACGCAATTGACCGGCACGCCTGTCCGCAATGCGGTTATCGACTGGAGTGCGCGGCCCTTTCGCAAGCCGTCTGTCGACGGCCCCATCGCTCTGCTGGTTTTCGGTGGCAGTCAGGGCGCGCGGTTCTTCTCCGATGCGATGCCACCGGCACTGAGCCAGTTGCCGGAAGCCCTCCGAATGCGGCTCAAAGTCGTGCAGCAAGCGCGTGAAGAAGATCTGGAAAGAGTTGAAGCGGCGTATCGCGAAGCCGGCATCGAAGCCGAAGTCGCGACCTTCTTTCAAAATCTGCCTGAGCGCATGGCCGGGTCTCATCTGGTTGTAGCCCGGTCCGGCGCATCGACGGTTGCGGAATTGGCGATCATGGGGCGTCCGGCAATCCTGGTGCCGCTTCCTCACGCTCTTGACAATGATCAACTGGAGAATGCAACACGGGCAGAATCCAATGGTGCCGCATGGTGCATGGCGCAATCGGAACTGTCGCCCGAAAGGCTTGCGGCAGAGATCGAAAGCCTGTGCAATCAACCTGAGAAACTGGAGCGGGCGGCAGAGGCCGCGCGTGGGATGGGAAGGCCGGACGCGGTTGTGCGGCTGGCCGATTTGATCGAAGAGCTTGCGGACCGCGGCGGTCGGCTTTGAGGAGTTAACGGCAATGCGTATGCCGGACGGCTTGGGTCCTTTTCATATTGTCGGCATCGGCGGTATCGGCATGAGTGCCATCGCCGAGGTTCTGCACGATCGCGGTTATGCGATTCAGGGCAGCGATCTGAAAATGGGTGCGAATATCGAGCGGCTTCGCGCCAAGGGAATTGCCTGTGCGATCGGGCACAAGGCTGAGAATATCGGGGAAGCCAAGTTCGTCGTCGCATCGACGGCTGTGAAAGCCGACAATCCCGAGCTTGAAGCAGCGCGATCTGCGAGCATCCCGATTATCAGCCGCGCAGAGATGCTCGCTGAACTGATGCGCGAGTGCGCGACGGTCGCCGTTACAGGAACACACGGCAAGACGACGACGACCTCCCTGGTTTCAGAGCTTCTGATGCATGCCGAACTCGATCCGACGGTCCTGAGTGGTGGCATTATCAACTCCATCGGCTCGAATGCCCGCATTGGACGTGGCGAATGGCTGATTGTGGAGGCCGACGAGTCCGACGGCACATTCACGAAACTGCCGACGCGGATCGGTGTCGTCACGAATATCGATCCCGAACATATGGACTACTGGCAAACAATCGAGGCCTTGCACCGTGCCTTCCGCAAATTCTTCGAAGGCATCCCTTTTTACGGTTTGATCGTGGCGGGTGTGGATCATCCGATTGTCCGTGAAATGGTGGCTGGTATTCGAAGAGAGCAGACATGCCGTCGGGTGCTGACCTACGGAGCCGCGGATGATGCGGATATTCGTCTCGCCAATGTGCGAGCCGATGGGGGCGGCGTTATCTTCGATGCCGAACTGAATGCGAAAGTACCCGGAGGCGAACGTGTCCTTGAAGGACTGCGTCTCCCGGTCCCTGGCCAATACAATGCTCTGAATGCGCTGGCCGCGATTGGCGTCGGTGCCGAGGTCGGAATTAGCGATGAGCATATCCGCTGCAGTCTTGGCGCGTTCGGTGGCGTCCAACGTCGCTTTACCCCGAGGGGTGAGTGGAACGGTGTCGCAATTTACGACGACTATGCGCATCATCCTGTTGAAATCTCAGCTGTTCTGAAAGCGGCAAGGTCGTCGACTGAGGGCTCGGTCATCGCAATTGTCGAGCCTCATCGTTACACCCGACTCAAGAATCTCTTCGGTGACTTCTGCACCTGCTTCTCCGATGCGGATACTGTGGTCGTGACACCGGTTTACACGGCCGGAGAGAGCCCGATCGAGGGGGCCGATCGCGATGCGTTGATGGACGGTCTGAAGCGGCAGGGTCAGGAGCATGTTCTCGCTACGGAAGACCTTGACACGTTGGTCACACAGATCGCGGCAATTGCGCGACCGGGCGACCTGGTCATCGGTCTGGGCGCCGGTACGATCACGGAATGGACTCGTGAGCTGCCCGCCAGGCTTGGCAGCCAGGAGCCATCGAGGGCACTGGCGTGACCTTTCCAGATCTGTCTGATGAGCTGGTTCAGGCTCTCCCCGATCTGCGTGGCCGATTGAAGGCCAATGCGCTCTTGTCGGAAATCACCTGGTTTCGTGTTGGCGGTCCAGCTCAAATCCTTTTCACACCGGCCGATACCGAAGATCTGTCCTATTTCCTGCGCCACTGTCCGTCTGAGCTGAGCACGACAATCATTGGTCTCGGGTCCAATCTTCTCGTTCGCGATGGTGGTATCGAGGGCGTCGTAATTCGTCTCGGAAGAGGGTTTGGAGAAGTGGTTGTCGAGGATGGCAATCGGTTGCGTGCCGGTGCTGCCGTTCCTGATGTGAAGGTCTCGCGTGCGGCGGCTGATGCTGATATAGCCGGCCTTGCCTTCTATCGCGGCATACCGGGTTCAGTCGGGGGGGCATTGCGGATGAACGGCGGTGCGCATGGTACTGAAACCAAAGACGTTCTCCATTCCGCGCGTGCGGTGGATCCGTCAGGTAAAATCCACGAATTGTCGAATGCTGACATGGGATTCTCCTACCGTCATTGCAGTGTGCCGGAAGACTTCATCTTCACCGAAGCGCTCTTTCAGGGCGAAGCTGGAGAGCGGACGAAGATCGTGGCTGAGATGGAAGCAATCGCCGACTATCGCGAGGCGGCTCAACCTATCAAGAGCCGAACCGGTGGCAGCACATTCAAAAACCCGCCCGGTCACAGCGCATGGAAACTGATCGATGCGGCGGGGTGCCGTGGTCTCAGGGTGGGCGGTGCCCAGGTATCTGAAAAACACTGCAATTTTCTGATCAACGAGGGCGGTGCGACCGGTGCCGATCTCGAGCGGCTGGGCGAAGAAGTCAGAGCACGTGTCAAGGCGACGAGTGGGGTCGAGCTCAACTGGGAAATACGACGGCTGGGCCGAACGGCCTGACCGGCAAGGGAAGGGCAAGAACCATGAGCCGCAAATACGAGCATGTCGCCATGCTGATGGGTGGGCTGTCTGCTGAACGTGAAGTCTCTCTCAACTCCGGAAAAGCCTGCGCAGCCGAGCTTGAGAATGAAGGCTACCGCGTCACGCAGATCGACGTCGGACACGACCTTGCGGATCAGCTCAAATCTGTTGCGCCGGATGTCTGTTTCAATGCCCTTCACGGACGCTGGGGCGAGGATGGCTGCGTCCAAGGCATTCTCGAGCTCATGCAGATTCCGTATACGCATTCCGGTGTGCTGGCATCCGCTTTGGCCATGCATAAGGAACGTGCGAAGCTGGCATTCGCCGATGCCGGTGTTCCCATCGCCGAGAGCAAAGTCATTTCACGTTTCAAGGCGGCCGAATCGCATCAATTGGAGCGGCCTTATGTCATCAAACCGGTGGCAGAAGGGTCGAGCGTCGGCGTCTACATCGTACGGGAGGATCATGCTCACCCTCCGCAGGAATTGACCGCATCGGATTGGTCGCTCGGCGAGGAAATTATGCTCGAGCGATTCATTCACGGGCGCGAACTCACATGTGCCGTTATGGGCGAGGAAGCCCTTGGCGTGACCGAGATCGTGCCCGATGAGAGCCTCACTTTTTACGATTACGAGGCAAAATACGCCCCAGGTGGATCAAAACACGTCCTCCCGGCGCAAATTTCACCAAATGTTTACCAAATGATCCAGACTCTAACAGTATCGGCTCACCAGGCTTTGGGATGTCGGGGGGTCAGCCGTGCCGACTTCCGATTCGACGACCGGGAAGGTGGGACGGGAGAGCTGGTCTGCTTGGAGGTAAACACGCAGCCCGGCATGACGGAGACCTCGTTGGTCCCCGAACTTGCGGTGCACAGCGGCCGGACCTTTGGTGAATTTTTGCGCTGGATTGTGGAGGACGCATCTTGCGACCGTTAACGGACGCACTTGACGGACCGAACAGCGAACGACCGGAAGACGTATGGGTGGATGCCTCCCTCGGTTACGAGGATCATTCCCTGACGGGCCGCGCCGTTGCTGTGCGTGAACCGTTGCTGGTCAGTGTCGGCCGGCGCGCGTCCCATCGTCTGCGCCTGACAACCCGGCGTCACCGCCTCAATCCGTGGAGCCTTCTGACGCAGATCTTCATCGGCGGTGCGATCCTCTATGGGATCGTTCTTGGCGGACATGCGGATCATGTGATCGCCTATGTGAGCGAGCATGGCACAAGTGCCGCTACCCAGGCCGGATTTACGATCAACCGCGTTACCATCGAAGGCCAGAACCGGACGAAGGACAAGGATCTCGTAAAAGCTCTGGGCGTCGGTGGGGGAGACTCGATCCTCTCGTTCAATACGGCGTCGGCCCAGAAGCGTATCGAGGAACTCCCTTGGATCCGCGAAGCCGAAGTCATGCGCCTGCTGCCGTCGACCTTGCACGTGATTATCGCCGAGCGGCGCCCCTATGCGCGTTGGCAGCTCAATGGAAAAACCTATCTGATCGACCGCGACGGTTCCATGATCGGCGATGCGGATATGAGCCGCGATGCCGCGCTCCCGCTGATTGTCGGGGAGGGAGCCGCTGCTGGCTACAACACGCTTGTCAATCTGCTGGGCCGCCATCACACGCTAAGACAAAGGCTGCTGGCCGCGATCCGTGTCGCCGATCGCCGCTGGACACTTAAGCTGCAAGACGGAATTGAAATCCTGCTGCCCGAAGAGCGGGTCGCTGATGCCCTGGATTGGGTAAGCGAAGCTGACAGGACACAAGGACTCCTCTCACGGGCGCTACGTGCCGTCGATATGCGGCTCGGTGATCGCGTGACCGTGCGTCTGAACGAAGAGGCCGCAGCGCATCGGAATGCGACCATGACGGCACCGTCCGAGCTGACCGGAAGGGATACGTGAGCAAGGCGATGGTGGGACAAGTCTCATATAGCGCCCGGCGCCCGCGCCTCGTCACCGTTCTTGACGTTGGCACGAGCAAGGTTTGCTGCCTGATCGCAAAGGCGCATTATCGCTCCGGCGAGGAACCGACATACAGCGTCATCGGATTTGGTTTGCAGCGCTCCCAGGGCGTGAAAAGCGGAATGATCGTCGACATGGACGCTGCGGAGCGATCCATTCGCGCTGCCGTTGACCAGGCCGAACGAATGGCCGGGGTGATAGTCGAGGATGTTTTCCTGACGGTCACATGCGGCCGGGTGAAAAGCGACAATTTGTCGGCGAGCGTCGCAATATCGGGAGAATCAGTTCAAAATACTGATATTGGGCGTGTTTTGGCCGCAGGTCAGAACTATGCCAGCGGCAATGACCGCTTCGTCCTCCATACGGTCGCGACGGGCTACCGGCTCGATGAAAGCGAGGGTGTGAGCGATCCGCGCGGTATGATCGCCAATCGGTTGAGTGTCGACATTCATTGTGTCGCCGCCGATGAACGACCGCTCAAGAATTTGGTTCTTTGTGTCGAGCGCTGTCATCTCGGTGTGGCCGGTCTGGCAGCGGCGTCCTTTGCATCGGGTCATTCGATCATTGCAAAGGATGAGGCAGAAATTGGCGTGGTCTGTATCGATCTTGGCGCCGGAACAACAACTGTGTCCATCTTTGCCGATGGGAGTTTTGTGTTTGCCGATGCACTCGCGATCGGCGGCCATCATGTGACGGTGGACCTGGCAAGAAGCTTGTCGGTCTCGCTCGAACAGGCGGAGCGGATCAAGACCCTCTATGGAAGCGCTTTTGCAACGCCTTCCGATGAGCGTGAGATCATTACGTTGCCGGCAGTTGGCGACGATCAGGCTTTTCGCGGGCGCCAGGTGTCGAAGGCTGATATTGCCGAGATCGTCCGCCCGCGTATCGAAGAGCTGTTTGAAATGGTCGCGGAAAGACTGGCGAGTTGCAATGGAGACGGGCTGAACCGCGTTGTCCTGACGGGTGGAGCAAGCATGCTCACGGGACTTCCGGAACTTGCCGAGCGTGTACTTCGAAAACGTGTGCGGCTCGGAATGCCCGATCGGACAGCGGGTTTACCTGACCATATCGGGCCGGCGCATGCAGCGTCTGTCGGTCTGTTGATGCGGTCGGACAGCGTTGCCGTTGAGTTTGGCCCCTTGGCCCCGCGCCGCGTTCTTGGCACGGGCACGGGCTATCTGGCGCGCGTCGGCCAATGGATCAGAGAGAGTTTTTGACGGACTAAGCGTAGCCCATCGCGCCGAACGGGGGAGGCGAGATGGGAGAGTAAGAAACAGAAACACTGCGCAACACGAGCAACCGGTGCAATCATGACCATCAATCTTAAGGTCCCAGACCTACACGAATTGAAGCCCCGCATTACCGTTTTCGGAACAGGCGGTGCTGGCGGCAATGCCGTAAACAACATGATCAACTCAGGGCTCGAGGGCGTAGAGTTCGTCGTCGCCAACACCGATGCCCAGGCCTTGATGCAATCTCGGGCAGAGCGACGGGTCCAGATGGGCTCGCGCATGACAGAGGGACTAGGTGCAGGCTCGAAGCCTGAAATTGGTGCGGCCGCTGCCGAAGAAGCCATCGCCGATCTGAAGACACATCTGATTTCCTCCCACATGGTCTTTATCACGGCCGGCATGGGCGGCGGGACGGGAACAGGAGCGGCTCCCGTCATTGCCCGAGCGGCAAAGGAAGAAGACATTCTGACCGTCGGCGTGGTGACCAAGCCGTTTCAGTTCGAAGGTCAGCGCCGTCTTGCAATTGCCGAAGCCGGAATTGCCGAGCTGGAGAAGTATGTCGACACGATGATCGTCATCCCGAACCAGAATCTTTTCCGGGTCGCAACAGAGAAAACGACGTTTGCCGACGCGTTTGCCCTTGCCGATCAGGTTCTGCATTCAGGCGTTGCCTGCATTACCGATCTGATGGTGAAAGAGGGCCTTATCAATCTTGATTTCGCCGATGTGAAAGCCGTCATGGCTGGCATGGGCAAGGCGATGATGGGAACCGGCGTTTCTTCGGGCGAGCAGCGATCGCTGGATGCGGCTGAAGCGGCGATTTCGAATCCGCTTTTGGACGATGTCTCCATGCGCGGCGCTAAGGGCGTCCTCATTTCAATTACGGGCGGCAGCGATCTGACGCTCTATGAGGTTGATGAGGCGGCCAGTCGGATCCGCGAGGAAGTGGCAGAGGAAGCCAATATCATCCTTGGCGCCACGTTCGATGAATCCCTGGATGGACAGATCCGGGTTTCGGTCGTTGCGGCGGGCCTGGACGGTTTGGCGGCAGCGAATGCGCAGCCTCAGATTACGGCTCCGGCCCAAGTGCAGGCCAAGCCTTCTGCAGCTCCCAGACCAGCTCCGGCAGCGGCGCCTGCGCCGAATCTCATGGAACGAATCGGAACGCTTGATTCGTCCCAAATGTCAGAAACTGCACCGACGCAGGCACCGGCAAGCCCACCTGCGGCCGCGAAAGTGCAGATGGGCGGCGATGAAGTGACCATCGAAAAACGCCCTGCACAGGTGCCGATTCGCCGTGCAAAAGAAGAGGAAAACAGTGCCGAGCCGTCACAGGCGGATTCGTCTTTTGTTCCTCAGCCACCGGCATCGGTGAAGCGCTCTGTGCGGCGTATGCCATCGGTCAGCGATTTGCCTGCGGTCGCTCAAAAGGAGATTCAGGCAAAGACAGGTCAATCGCCGGAAGTCGGCCTTGCCGCGCAGAAGCGAAAGATCGGTTTTTTTGAGCGGCTTACCGGTGGCGCGCGATCCGAAAAACATAGCGAAAACAATGATCTGAAGAAAAAAGAGCCGAATCTTGAAGCTGTGCTTGAGCGACCGGCCGGTCCACCACGATCGAAACCGAATGTGGCCTCTGACAATGCCAAGGCTGAGGAGCTCCGGAAAGCTTCTCCGCGAGCGGATCAACGCCGTCCGACAACGGGTCACAAGCCTGTCGATGACGATGAGTTGGAGATCCCCGCATTCCTCAGAAGGCAAGCGAATTGACGGTGGCTGTCACACGTCCGGCGTCCGGCAGTGCCGGCGTGTCAGCCCACCTTCATTCTGAACATTGCAGGGACGGTAATAGATTGTAAAAAACCGTGATTTGTACCGGATCGAACCCACGGGCTAAGTTTGCGTCGCTTGGTTCAGGGAGTGCACGGGGCACATCACAGTCCTATTAAGTTCGAGTACAAGGGCTAACTCCCAGAACAGACTAAAAAGACGAGTGGGGGGCACAGGGTTTCAGTCCTGGCCTAAAAAGCTGAAACTTAGGGGACGGCTCAAAGTCATGAGCAGATTTATTGGGGCGCGGCAGACCACTCTCGCGAGTGAGATCGAGCTGACCGGCACAGGCGTACACACCGGGGCACCGGTTTCCATCAATCTATGTCCGGCTGAAGCTGGAACGGGGATATTGTTCGTCCTTCCAGACGGGTCTGGGGATGGAACGGAGTTGGCTGCCAGACACGATGTCGTGTCGTGTGTCACACTCTGCACGGTTCTCAGCGACGGTAATGGCGGAACTGTTGCGACAGTCGAGCATTTGCTTGCAGCGCTTCGAGGGCTTTGCGTCGATAATGTCATTGTCGAGATCGATAGTGGCGAAGTTCCGATTATGGATGGAAGTTCCAAGCCGTTTGTCGATGCGATCGACGAGGTCGGCATCCGTGAACTCGATGCACCGCGACGCTACATAAAGGTCGTCAAGCCGGTACGCGTCGACGATGGTCAGTCTTTCGGCGAGCTGACACCCTATAATGGCTTTCATATCGACGTCGAAATCGATTTCGACTCACCCATCATCGGCAATCAAAGATACGCGCTGGATGTCACGCCTGGCGCATTCCGCCGTGAAATTTCCCGCGCCAGAACATTCGGTTTCATGAAGGATGTCGAGCGTCTTTGGGCCGCAGGCCTGGCACTTGGGGCTTCCTTGGAAAATACCGTTGCTATCGGCGACGATCGGGTCATCAACCGCGAAGGTTTGCGCTACTCGGACGAATTTGTTCGCCATAAGGCGCTGGATGCTATCGGTGACCTGGCTCTGGCCGGCGCGCCGCTGATTGGCGCATTCCGCAGCCGCCGCGGCGGACATCGCTTGAACAATCTGGTTCTCAAAGCACTCTTCGCGGATATGGATGCCTGGACGCTGGTCGATGCGCCGCGCATTCGTGACGTTACGCATGGTGAAGCGACCGTCGGTATTACAGCGGCGAATTTTGCAGCCAACCGCACTTGAATGATCTGAATTGTCCATCGCTTGACAGACGGCAGCACACGGTTGGAGATGATCGTGTGCTGTTTCGTTGTGCCTGGCGTCTTGTTCGGGCCGCGAATCTGCTTCGGATCGAGTCCGTTGCTACTGTGATCTGAATTCGGCCTGTCGATAGGCCAAGTGCTTCTGTTAAGGGCACAAAATGACCACATTCAGGGTGTTCCAATGCACTTTGGCGAGCTTGCGTAAGCTTGGCAGTGCGTGGAATGACGCGCCAATGCCTTTGATGCTATCTTGAGAGTCAAATGGCATCGGGGAAATAGAGATTTAGAGACTCTGATATTCGATCGGATGCTGACCCGCATAGGGTGAAGATCCGTAGGTGACATAGTCTAAGGAATCGGTTCGTGGGATTTGGTTTTGTTCGCTCGAGTTTTGTCGTCGCGCTGCTGACGGGCGCATCGCTTCTCGGCGGGTGCTCGTCATCTGACGATGCGCTAACTCAAGCGCTGAATACCCGGCCTCCCGATCAGATCTATGCTGAAGCCGATGCCCTTCTGAGCAAGGGCAAATTCTACGATGCTGCCGGGAAGTTCGAGCAGGTGGATAAGGATCACCCTTATTCGCCGCATGCCCGGCGCGCAATCGTAATGGCCGCCTACACGCACTACCGATCCGGCTCATATGACGAAGCCATATCGGGTGCAAAACGCTACATCACGCTGCATCCTGGGACGAAAGAATCGGCGTTGGCCCACCACATCGTGGCGAGCTCCTACTATGAGCAGATCAAAGATCCCAAGCGTGACCAGTCACGGACGAAAAGAGCGCTCGATTCCTTGAAGACGCTGGTGCGCCAGTTCCCGGATTCGAAGTATGCCCCGAAGGCGCGGAACAGGATCAAGATCACAAATGACGTACTCGCTGCCTCGGAAATGAATGTCGGCCGTTACTATTTGAAGCGGAACAATCAGCTGGCGGCAATCAATCGTTTCCGGAAAGTGGTGACCGAATATCAAACCACAGCGCATGTGGAAGAGGCACTGATGCGCCTGACCGAGGCCTATATGGCGCTGGGCATCAAGGGAGAAGCCCAGACGGCGGCTGCTGTTCTGGGACATAACTTCCCCGAGAGTGAATGGTACAAGCACTCCTACACGCTTCTGGCTTCGGACGGGCTGGCACCGCGTGAAAACGCGGGATCGTGGATTAGTCGCGCCATTAAGAAGATCAATCCGCTATAGTAGGCGGGCTATGCTTGCCGCGCTTTCGATTCGCGATATCGTTCTCATTGACAGATTGGATCTGACGTTTGGGCCAGGCCTGAGCGTTATGACCGGCGAGACAGGTGCGGGTAAATCAATCTTGCTCGATTCGTTCGCTCTCGCTCTGGGCGGGCGCGGCGATTCAGGGCTCGTGCGCCCGGGTGCCGAAAAAGGGCAGGTTACGGCAGCATTCGATCTCGCGCCGGATCATCCCGTCTTTTCGCTTCTCGAGGAGAATGGCGAAGATGCCGAAGGCTCATTGATTCTACGGCGTGTTCAATCGCGTGCTGGATCGACAAAGGCCTTTGTGAACGATGCCCCTGTCAGCGTGCAGCTTCTGCGCCGGATCGGATCCTTGCTGGCGGAGATCCATGGCCAGCATGATGACCGGGCTCTGACGGATCCGGGAACGCATCGCTCTTTGCTGGATGCGTTCGGTGGGCTGACATCGCAGGCCGATGCCGTTCGCGTTGCACACGGTGCCTGGCAGGATGCAGAGGCAGCATTGGCGAGGCATCTCGCCGAGATCGCCAGTGCCCGCGAAAATGCAGATTATCTAAGGCACTCGCTGGAAGAGCTCGAAGCCCTCCAACCCGAGCCGGATGAAGAAGAACGCTTGGCGGAAGGGCGCCAGATCATGATGCATGCCGAGCGCATCAGTTCTGAATTGCAGACTGTGCGCACGGCGTTGGCAGGGGACGGTGCAGCGCGGCGCAAGCTTGACGCCGCCATGCGCAAGCTCAATCGCGAACTGCCGAACGCGCCCAATCTGATCGAGCCGGTCGTTGCAGCGGTCGAGCGTGTGCTGGATGAAAGCGGCGAAGCGATGAACGTCATCGATGCTGCGCTGCGCGGAAGCACGTTCGAGCCGAGTGCACTTGAGGAGGCGGAGGAGAGGTTGTTCGCGCTACGGGCAGCAGCGCGAAAACACCAGGTTCAAGTTTCCGACTTGCCCAGGCTTATGACGCGGATCGATGAAGAATTGCAGTCGATCGATCATGGCGAAGAACGCGTCATTGCGTTGCGCGCCAGCGTTGAAAAGGAACGGGATGCCTATGAGAGCGCAGCGACGGCGCTGAGCCAGATGCGCCGGGAGACGGCCGACCGCCTCGACAAGGCTGTGACGGTCGAGCTTCGGCCGCTCAAGCTGGAGAAAGCCAAATTTGTCACGAAGGTCGATAGTGTCGACCCGAAAGATGGCGGGCCGACGGGGCTCGATCAGGTGGCTTTCTGGGTGCAGACGAATCCGGGAACGGAACCCGGTCCGTTGATGAAGATCGCGTCTGGCGGCGAACTCGCACGTTTCATGCTGGCCCTAAAAGTGGTTCTTACGGCGCGTGGCAGTGCGCCGACACTGATATTCGATGAAATCGACACGGGTGTTGGTGGCGCAACGGCCGCTGCGATCGGAGAGCGGCTCGCCCGCTTGGGCGATGCGTTGCAGGTTCTTGCCGTAACCCATGCACCTCAGGTTGCGGCACAGGCGGTCAATCATCTTCGCATTGCGAAGGAGGCAGTCGGATCGGGCAAGAGCGAAGCGGTTGCGACGCGGGTTACGATTCTGGACGAGCCGGCGCGTCTTGAGGAAGTGGCACGGATGCTCGCCGGCCAGACCGTGACCGATGAAGCGCGCGCTGCAGCTGACCGCCTTATTCGCGGCGCTGCGTGAGGCTTATTGATGTCAACGGATGCTCCAGTTTTTCCGCCGGTTGCCGAATTGAGCGAAGCCGAAGCGCGCGTCGAGCTCGAGCGCCTCGCACTCGAAATCGCGCGCCACGATGAACTCTACTATCGTAGCGAAGCACCCGAAGTCTCCGATGCGGACTACGATGCCCTGAGACAGCGAAACACCGAGATCGAAGCACGTTTTCCCGATCTCGTACGACCGGACAGCCCCAGCGCCCGCATTGGGGCAGCGCCATCCGAGCAGTTCGACAAGGTTGAACATGCCGTCCCGATGCTATCCCTCGGCAATGCATTTTCCGATGAAGATGTAAGTGAATTCGTCGAGCGCATCCGTCGCTTCTTCAAGAGCGGCGATGCGGACGATGCCGCTTTCATGGCTGAACCCAAGATCGACGGTCTGTCGATCTCATTGCGCTACGAGGATGGAGCTCTCGTTCTCGGTACGACTCGTGGCGATGGCTATGTGGGAGAGAATGTCACCGCCAATATTCGCACGATCGATGAAATTCCCGATCGTATTCGTGCCAAGGATTTCCCCAGCATCTTTGAAGTACGGGGTGAAATCTACATGCGCCACGAGGATTTTGCCGAACTCAATTCGCGCCAGGCGGAACACGGTCTTCAGACTTACGTCAATCCGCGAAACACCGCGTCAGGCTCGCTGCGTCAACTCGATCCAAACGTGACCGCAGGTCGCCCGCTTAAATTCTTTGCCTATGCCTGGGGGGAGACAAGCGCGCTGCCTGCCGACTCCCAGTCCGGCATGATCGAGGCGCTGGGGCGTTGGGGATTCCCAATCAGTCCTCTCGTCAAACGCTGTGAGAGCGTCGCCGAAATGCTCGCAACCTATGCGGATATTGAAGCGGCGAGGGCGACGCTCGGCTACGATATCGATGGCGTGGTCTACAAGGTCGACAGGCTCGATCTCCAGGGACGGCTCGGCTTTGTCTCTCGCTCGCCGCGCTGGGCGATTGCTCACAAATTCCCGGCCGAGAAAGCCACAACGCGGCTTGAGGCAATAGAAATTCAGGTCGGTCGGACGGGCGCCATTACACCGGTCGCAAAACTGGCTCCGGTTACGGTCGGAGGTGTGGTCGTCCAGAACGCGACGCTTCACAATGAGGATGAAATCGCGCGCAAGGATGTGCGCGAAGGCGATATGGTGATCGTGCAGAGGGCAGGCGATGTCATTCCGCAGATTCTTGGCGTTGTCGAGGGGACGCGGCCGACAGATCCCGAGCCGCCGGCCTTTGTCTATCCGACCCGCTGCCCGGCATGTGGCAGCCACGCCGTTCGCGAGGTCAATCCGAAAACCGGCAAGGAAGACGTCATCCGCCGTTGTACCGGCGGTTTGATCTGTCCGGCACAGGCTGTCGAGCGCCTCAAACACTTCGTGTCGCGTAATGCGTTCGATATCGAGGGTTTGGGCGCCAAGCAGGTCGAGGCTTTCTATGAAGAAGGCCGGATCATGCGTCCTGCCGACATATTCACATTGGCCAAGCGCGATGCACGGTCCGAGAACCCATTGGCAAAAAAGGACGGGTGGGGCGAAAAGTCCGTTTCCAATCTCTTCGCCGCGATCGATGAACGCCGAAAAATCTCTTTGGACCGTTTCATGTTTGCGCTGGGCATTCGCCATGTGGGCGAGTCCACTGCGCGGCTGCTTGCGAAAACATATGGCACAATCGATACCCTCATGGCTGCTATGAAGTCGGCAAGCGACCCTGAGAGCACTGCTTATCAGGAACTGGTGAATATTGACGGCATCGGAGAAGTTGTCGCGAATGCCATCGTCGAGTTTTTCGCTGAGCCTCACAATCAGGAGGCGCTCGAAGCTCTTCTGGAAGAAGTGCAGCCGGAGACGTTCGAAGTGCAAATCACGGATTCGGCGGTTGGGGGCAAGACCGTTGTCTTTACCGGCACATTGGAACGGATGAGCCGCTCCGAAGCCAAGGTCAGTGCCGAGCGGCTCGGTGCAAAGGTCGCGGGTTCGGTTTCGGCTCGGACAGACTTTGTGATTGCTGGACCGGGTGCCGGATCGAAAGCTAAGAAAGCAGCCGAGCTTGGTCTTACGGTGCTATCGGAAGACGAGTGGTTCGCCATGATCGGTGAGAGTTCATAGGGTCGATCGAGTATCGAAAAGTTGATCGAGTCTATGATGCCCGAGCAACTTATGTACGCCCATGTTGGCGTATCTTGGTTTGGAGTTTGTCTAAGCTTGAAATGGAAATGATGAGATGACAGCCGACATAGAAGCCGCCAAGGCTCATATTGACGAAATACTGAAAGAACGGCAATTCCCAGGGACCGTGACCAGCGAGATTGCCGACGATGAGGTGGTCGTCAACATTACGGGTATCCCATTCATTCACCACGGTATGGAGTTCAAGAGCGCGGTGCTGCTCCATTTCTCGATGCAGTTGACCGACGATGGCACCTATCGCACCTACTGGGGAAAGCACGACTGGGCGGATGGGGCGCCTTGCAAGACGGAAAACGCATCGGATGTTCACGATGCGCTTGAGCCTGCCGCGGCATGGATCGAGGAAATGATCGCCGATCACGCCCATACAGGACGCGCCAACGCAATGCCGAATAAGGGTGTTTAGCGCCCACCACTCACGTCGATAAATGTCCCTGTGGAGTAAGACGCTTTATCCGAAAGTAGCCATAGGATGGCTTCGGCGACTTCCTCCGGTTCTCCACCCCGTTGCAATGGGACGCCGCTTTTCACCCTGTCCACGCGGCCGGGCTCACCACCCGAGGCGTGCATCTCGGTCTTTATGAAACCCGGCCGAACGCCATTGACCCGAATTCCTTCGCTGGCAACTTCCTTGGAAAGGCCGATCGTCATCGTATCGAGTGCGCCCTTGGATGCTGCATAGTCGATGTATTCGTTCGGTGCACCGAGAAGCGCCGCGCGGGAAGAGACATTGACGATGGCGCCTCCCTGACCACCCTTTGCCGTCGACATCCGTCGCACTGCTTCACGCAGACAGAGAAATGCACCACGCACATTGGTCGCAAAGATGCGATCGACGCGTTCCACGCTCATTTCGACGAGGGGCATCTGTTGCTCGAGAATGCCGGCATTGTTCACCAGTGCGGTGACCGGTCCGAGCTCCGAGGTTGTTCTATCAAAAAGTCGCACAATGTCGGCTTCATTAGAAACATCTGCCTGAACGGCGATGGCCACTCCGCCGATGCCTTCGATCTCTTTCACCAGGGCCTCCGCCGCATCGCCGGCGCTGCGATAGTTTATGGCGACTGCATAGCCGCGGTTGGCCGCGAGGCGGGCCGTAGCAGCGCCGATACCGCGTGAGCCACCGGTAATGATCATGACGCTATTCATGTGTTTGCGAGGCTCCTTGTTGCTTGTTCGAGCCAGGTCGTTTCATCAGTGCCGAGCAGCGGTCCGATTTCCGCCCTGACGCGGGCATGATAAGTGTCGAGCCAGGTTATCTCGTCTGCAGTAAGGAATTCTGGTTCGACGAGCCTCAGATCGATTGGCGCCAGCGTGAGCGTCTCAAATCCCTGCATCTCGCGATCGCCCCCTTCGATTGGTTCTGCTGCGGTGACGAGTTCAAGGTTTTCGATCCGGATGCCGTATTCGCCTTCGCTGTAAAATCCCGGTTCGTTCGAGCAGATCATGCCGGGCTCTAGCGGGGCGGGGCCGAGTTTCGATATGCGTTGCGGGCCTTCGTGGACCGAAAGGAAGCTGCCTACGCCGTGCCCCGTGCCATGGTCATAGTCCAGCCCGACCGCCCACAGCGCACGCCGTGCGAACGGGTCGAGATCCTGTCCGCGTGTGCCTTTTGGGAACCGTGCCGTGGCGACGGCAATATGTCCTTTGAGAACCAGCGTGAAGTGACGGCGCATCTGTGCGCTGGGCTCACCAATGGCGACCGTCCGCGTAATGTCTGTCGTACCGTCGAGATATTGGGCGCCTGAATCGACGAGGTACAGCGAGCCCCGCTCAAGGGGACGATTGGTCGCTTCGGTAACGCGATAGTGGACGATGGCTCCATTTGATCCGGCCCCGGATATCGTGTCGAAACTGATATCGTGCAGTTTTCCGGTGTCTGCTCGAAAACCCTCAAGCTTACGGGCAGCAGCAATTTCATCGACTGATCCATCGCCTGCATTGGCATCCAGCCAGCACAGAAACCGGCAGACAGCGGCGCCATCACGCTTGTGGGCCGACCTTGCACCTTCAATCTCGGCGGTATTCTTGCGTGCTCGCGGAAGGACACATGGATCGTTGCCGTGACGAATTTCTGCGCCGGCGTCTTCCAGTTGATTGGCGTACCAGTGCGATGAACTGCCTGGGTCGAGTTGGACTCGCGCCTTGTCCGCGCCAAGTTCTGCAAGGCGCATCGCCATGTCGCCTGGGTCGCGAATGTCGATAATACCGGCCAGATAATCTCGCACGTCATCGTCGAGCTTGTTGTTGGCGACGAACAGTTCAGGCTTCGCATCAGTGTTTATGATCGCGGTGCAAAGAGCGAGGGGCGTGTGTGCCACATCGGAGCCGCGGATATTGAGTGCCCAGCAGACCGACTCAGGCGATGTCAGCAAAGCGGCATCGGCATCGGCGTCTTTTATTGCCTTTTGTAGCTCAGCAATTTTTTCGCCGGCTTCGACACCGGCAAATTCGATTGGATGGCGTCGAACCTTTGCGGAAGGAGGAAGCGGTCGATCGGACCAAATCGCATCGATCGGATTCTGATCGACCGCCTCCAGATCGGCACCGGACGCATCGACGGCTTTTTGCATCCGCTTCACGCCGTCGATCGTGTGGAGTTTCGGATCGTAGCCAAAGCGATCGCCGGACTTCATATGCTTGGCGAGCCACTCGAAGGGTTTTGCTTCCGGAACCTGCAGGATCTCGAATATCTCTCCGTCGACCTGATCGCGTGCCTGGATCGTATAGCGACCGTCGACGAACAAGGCCGCCCGCTCCGCCATTATGATGGCCAGGCCGGCCGAGCCCGAAAAACCGGTCAGCCAGGCAAGACGTTCGGCCGAAGGCGGGACATACTCATTCTGGTACTCGTCCGTTCGCGGCACGACGAAGCCGACCAACCCGCGATCTTTGAGTTCCTGTCTGAGGCTCGCGACCCGTTCAGCGCCTTTCGTTGGGTCTGCAGTGTTGTCGAAAGTCTGAAACATCGTGAAAGCCCTTTAGGTCCTGTGGGAAAGAGTAGATCTGGCCCGGTCGCGCGCAACCCTATGCCATTAATGCCGCGATCACCCAAGGCCCTTCAATTTGATCTGGACTGAGGGGGATTTCAGGACTTTGACAATCTAATGAATCCCGCCATGCGACCGGCGCAATGCTGCGATGCAGCAAGGGGGCCTACTCCTAAAGTCGAATCGCACTATCTCTCGGGTCAATGATGCCGCTCCAATTGCGGGCGGCCACAGAGATAGGAAGAGTCATGAACGCAGCAACAACATACACAAACCTTCCAGGTGCCGATCGCGGCGCCAAGGGACAAGGTTGGGGTCGCCGGCTGTTCAACAGTTTCATTGCGGCACGCCAACGCGAGGCCAACCGAAGAATCGCTCAACACCTTTCGGGCTTCGATGATAAGGCTCTCAAAGCGCTCAACTTGAATGCAGATGAAATCGCGCGCCTCAGAAATGGCGGTGTTCTATCTGGATCCGACGGACGTCGATCAGGTTAGACCTTCGTATAATCTACCTGTTCAACAGGTCTAGCACCCCCCATTTCCGATCGCAGTGATAGTGCATAGCTGAGCGACGCTCCGGGGGCCGACTGGAGCGACAGATGGCACAGACGAACGTAATTAGGCTTTACGACCTTGGTTTTGGTCGTTGGCTGGACAGATTTGCAAGCAGAAATTTCCGGAAATTGACCGGTCATTTCTCGGAATTTCTCGAAAGCTCACCGCCGGATGACGGCACGAGCCGGGCCTGTCAGATCAGCGAAGCTGATTTGCTAAGGGCGGAAATCCATCCCAAAGAACTGATACGATTGCGCAAGGGACGCCGAGCCGCTTAGGCGGCTCGGTCTTCCGAGCCATTGTGCAATCAGCCGCTTCGACGCCTCAGGCAGAGCGTCGACCAACCGTCGACGATGCTCGCACGGAGCAGCGAAAAGCCCATCGATCGGTATTGCGCGGCGATGGGACGGGCCTGATTTGGAATGAGCCCCGAGAGCACGAGATCGCCCCCGCGCACCATGACATTGGCGATGTCCGGTGCGAGCCGTGCCAGTGGCCTTGCCAGGATGTTTGCAAACACCAGATCGAAACCGTCTGTATGGCGCAGCAGTGGATGATCGAGACCGTTCGCCTGCAGGAAGGATATGCGCGTTGCAACTCTATTCAGGCGTGCGTTTTCCCTTGCAACGTCGACCGCGATTGGATCGATGTCCGTCGCGATCACGTTGCAGGCTCCAGCTTTTGCTGCGGCGATCGCCAGGACGCCTGAACCCGTGCCGAGATCGAGCATGCGATAGGGAAGCCCCAGCTTCAGCCGGTTCGATAGCGCGATCAGACAGCCTCGGGTCGTGCCGTGATGTGCGGTACCGAAAGCCTGACCTGCGTCGATCAGAATTGCGCGGCGAAACGTGCGGAAGCGATCCAGGTCGTGGCTGCCATGGACGATAAACCGCCCCCCTTCGACCGGATGCAGGCTCTTTTGCGACTTCGCTACCCAGTTTTCCGGTTCCAGAACGGCCAATTCGATTTCAGGCAATGTGGCAGCTGGAATTGCAGAACGGACAATGTTCCGTAGACCCTCTGCATCGGGTCTCGACTCGTAGTACGCGATGACCTCCTGTTGTCTTTTGGAGGCCTCAAATTGAGCGACCGCCATGGCGGGCAAAGTATCGTCTTGGGACAACGCGTCAGATACGGCTTCGGCAAATTCCGCGTCCACGACGCGGCGAGCCGTGAAGCACCGTTCCGATGTCACGACGCGACGGCCTCCTGCATCGCAGGCTCCGAAGCTTCTCGATCCAGACAAGACTGCCAGCGATGCTCGAGGTGACGGCATGCATCCTCGGGTGAGAGAAGCACGATCGAACCGTTGCCGCCTTCTATGAGAAGGCCGTCCGCCCGCAGGCGCTCGATCGTATCGAACAGGTCATAGTCCAGGCGCTTGCCGGTCTCCCTTTCCACAAATTCCTCGATTGCCCGTTTCACGGGGCCAAGCGCGTTCAGCCGCCGAGCCCCGTCGCCGAAGAACGCATAGAGCAGCAGGTCTTCCTTGATATCTTCTTCTTCTGCCCGATCGACCAGAAGCGTCAGCACGCCGCGATTGTTTGCGAGATTGTGGAAGAAAAGGTTCTGCGCCAACACCATCATGTATTGGTTACGGGTATTGAAGAAGGCCATGACCTGACGAAATATCACGCCGACAAGACCTGCGAGCGCGATCGCCAGTGTCACAGGATTGGCCGCTGCCATGACTTTCGTTGCAGCACCGAAAACACCGGCGACGGTGCCGCCGCCAGCCGTCAATCCAAGGCGGATCTTGTCGAGCGGCTTGAAGGACACCTTGGTGTTGGGGAAGAGCATTTCGAGATCGATCTGGGGTATGCGCTTGAACAGCTTCAGATAGATGTGCTCGAAGGAGGCCTCCTTGGGCAGGTGCTTTCTGAGTTGCCGCAACCGTTTTGCGGCCTTTTCCTCATCGAGGCCTTCGGTCTGCATGATTTCTGCAAGGCGATCCTTTTCCGTCTTCAGCTTCGCCAACATGAAGAGCCTCAAAAAAACCGGCACCTCTAGCTTTGTCTTGGACAGATACAGTTTCTTGATGTCACGCTCTTCCCGCGTCTCGACGGCGCTCCCCCGGCTGTAAATGAGGATCTCTTCATACTCGCTGAGATCGACATCAAGCTGCAGACCATAGGGGGAGCGTGCGTTTAGAAGCTCCTGAAGATCCTCCTCCGTTATGCGCTCGTAATTGGCGCGCTCGAGAAGGGCGGTGACTTCCGCGACGAATTCAGTACGGATCCGGTCAAGTTCGCTATCGGAAAATGTCAGGACGCGGACTGTATCGCGATCGGGACTGAAGGGTAGATACCGCTCCTTCAGACGCATCAGCCGGTCCCGATGTTCCATATGTCTCCAGGCGGCAAGCCGTCGAACAAATCCCGGCCATGCAGGCGACTGCACGACGGACTGCTCGCTCGCGCGCGCCAGGCGATCAAGCAGGGCGAATCGTGTGAGAGGAATGAATCGCTCCCTGCCGGTTTGTTCGAGATCTGAGACCTCGATCAGATCGGGGGAGGTAGGCTCTTCGCCGATTGAAAAATCATCCATCTCTTGATGACCTATTGCCCTAGCTTTCGGAAGTTTCCTCAAGGTCGATTTCGACCATGATGTCGTTTGCGATCAGCTCCAGCGCATCACATAAATCATCCTTATCGAGGTCAGGCGGCAGGATCATGTCAGCTTTCGCCTTGAACATGGGTTCGCCTCCCATGCTGCCGGGAAAGACATGCGTTTCGAGATTGTTGATATTGACATTGTATTGCGACAGGGCGCGCGTGACTTCAAGGACGATCCCCGTGTGATCAAGCCCTGTCAACTCGAGGCGCGCCAGACGCCGCTTGCTCGGCGGCACTGATGCCTCGCCGGCGTGAAGCGTTACATCGATACCGTCGGCAGAGAGGTCCGCAAGGGCGGTTTTCAGCGACGATGATGCGCTGTTGGGAACGCTGATTCTTACGATCCCGGCAAATTCACCCGCCAGACGAGCCATGGAACTGTCGACCCAGTTCCCGGAATGGCGCGCGACGACATCGGCGAGGGCCTCGACAACGCCTGGACGATCGCGCGCAATCGCCGTTAACACCATATCTGTCGCCATCTTGCCATTCTCCCTCATCACACTCAGTCGTAGCGGGAATAATGGACCGACGGCAAGAGCGTGCCAAGGCAGCCTGATGCATCTGGGGGGCCCAGTTCCTCAATATTGGGCGACCGGCATTGGGAAATCGCTTAGGATACCGACCATGCTGCATCTATTTGCTCTTATTTGTGTCGGCGTTGCGTGGTATTGATAGAGACATGGCAAAGGACAACACACCGCGTGAAGGAACGAACGGCTCCGTGAACAATCACGCTGTCGAAGAGAAGCGCGTCCGTATCGCGAACGAAGCCTTTTATACGGCGTTTCGTGCGGCGGATTTCGACGCCATGAACAATCTCTGGTCCAAGACACGAAGCGTCGCTGTCTATCACCCGAATTGGCAGGGAATCACGGGCCGGGATTCAGTCATGGCGTCCTGGTATCGCATCATGGTTGAGGGCGCACCGCCCGAAATCTACCCGAAGAGCCAGACTGTCATTCTGAACCGAAATGCCGCGTTCGTCTTATGTACCGAAGACATGGGCGGCGTGCAGACCATCGCGACCAACACATTCGTACTCGAAGACGGCCAGTGGCGCCTGACCCATCATCAGGCCACACCGCTACCCGTCGCGGCGCAGGATCGCTCGGAAGAAACATAATCGTTTCGTTCGGACCGATGGGTTTTCGGTGAGTTCGTGACTCAGGATCGATACTGCAATCCAGGACGCTCCAAATCCCTCATCCCAGCCTTCTCCCCAGAGAGAAGGGACGATATTCCAACACCGTCATTCTACTAGCCCTCTCCCTGGGGAGAGGGATGGGTGAGGGGAAAGGCCGCAATTGCAATCCTGATCGTATCCCGTCCGAGTCAGAACAATATCAGCCCTGAGGTTGGCTCGTCGCGGCCTTCAAGCGTTGCACCGGTTCCTCTTTGATCGGCCAGTGCAACAGCGCTGCCAGCAGGGCCAATGCGACCGACAGCCACCACATGGTGTCATATGACTGCACCTTGTCGAAGACGTATCCACCAAACCACGCCCCCAGGAACGATCCGATCTGATGGGAAATAAAGACGATGCCGAAAAGCATCGACACCCATTTGGGGCCAAAGAGCGTCGCGACCAGGCCGCTGGTCAATGGAACGGTACCAAGCCACAGAAAACCGATCGCTACGGCAAATGCCAGGACAGTGGTTTCGGTCAGCGGGACGAGCAGAAGCGCCGCAAACACAAGGGCGCGGCCGAAATAGAGCCAGCTCAATGCGATGCGCTTCTCGACGACGGCGCCCCAGCGCCCGAAGACGTAGGTGCCAAGAATATTCACAAATCCAATGATCCCGAGGGAGGCGGCCCCCAGCCAGGGCTCAAATCCTTCGTCGGTCAGGAATGCCGGAAGGTGGGTTGCAACGAATGTGACGTGAAAGCCGCAGACGAAGAAACCCGCGGTCAGCAGCAGGAAGCTGCGATGTCGCATGGCTTCGGAGAAAGCAGCAACCAAGCCCTGCGTGTTCTCTTCTGCCTCAGTATTGGCGGCCTGTGGCGAGCCCGCGACGCCCCAGGCCAGGACAACGGTAATTGCCGCGGTTCCTGCCAGCACCAGCAGCGTCGTCGACCAGCCGAGACCGCCGATGAGTGCTTGCGCGTAGGGCAGCGCAACAAATTGTCCGATCGACCCCCCAGTCGCCGTCAGCGCGAGCGCCGTCTGCCTCTTTTCCGGCGATGCCGCCCGAGCGACAGCGCCAAGAACAGCTGAAAAAGACGTGCCGCTGATGCCCAGGCCCAGCAATACGCCACCGCCGGCCAATGCCGTTGTGCTCCCGGAATTCGCCGTGAGGACAAGTCCGGCCGCGTAGAGAATACCGCCGATAACGACAACACGGCCTGATCCGTATTTGTCGGCCACAGCGCCAAAAAGAGGCGCCGACAATCCCCAGAACAGATTCTGCATACCCATGGCGAGGGCGAACGACTCGCGGCCGAGCCCGAGGTCCGTACTGATCGGATCGAGGAACAGGCCGAAGGTATGCCGCAAGCCCAGGCTCAAGCCGATAATGGCTCCAGCCGCAAATATGACGACCCAGAGCGGTCGCCAAGTGGGGCGGACGATGGATGGATTGTTGGACATCTCGGAACCTTAAAGACAAGAGTGCCATTTAGGAAAGCTACCTATCAATAGGTAGATATATATTCGGGTCTTTTGAAATTTGCAATCGACGACGTTGGGTCGGGCGCTAAGAGTCCGGTTCGAAAGTCCTGAAGCCGGCTCCCCCCTGTGGGCCAATCGCCCTAGGGTACCCTTATTGGTCTCTAGTTTCCTGATTCTGAAGTCTCGCCGATTTGGATTTGGGCCTCTGCGGTTTTGAGTGTTGTGAGACAGAACCGATTAATGGTTGCGGGTATGTCGTCTGCTGACTTGGTCCACCTGAACGCTTGTGGCTCTGCATTTTTCGACCTCTTGTCCGCCAACGGACGATTTGAGCTCTTTGCGAGCGCTTAAAGGACTTTATGGTGCGGAGGTCAGCATCGGTCTCGCGGGTATTTTAAGAATCGTAGGCGGGGTGCGACTTGAATAGCACTAGATTTTCGGATCCGGTTGGACACAATCAGGAGACCCATCAAGTTCAACCTCGACCAACCCGCGTCCTCCCACCATGCCATTGAAAAGACTGCAACTCCCTGGGCATCTGTCCTATCCCCTTCAGATCATTGAAACGCATGTCGCGGCAGGTCAGTCCGTGGCCAAGGGCGATCCGCTCTACACGCTGCTAGATGCCGATGGCCGGCGCGGTATGATGCGAGCGCCCATGGCAGGGACGATCAGCGAAGGTCCGGTTGACGCGGGCGCGGCTTTCAATGAACCGGTACCGGTTGTCGGGATTGAAGTTGATGCGGATCACGACCTGCAAGCCGCAGATGGCAAACCGTCGGGGGAACAAAAGCCCACAGAAGAAGACGTCACGGTCGATATCGAAACGGATCTTTCCAAGATCCTGGGACAGGCCGAAACCGCGAGCTTTGCAAAGGGCCGAAGGCTGTGGGCTTTCCGAGCATCGATTGCCCAGGCTCTGCACGCCCGGGGCCATGATGAGGAGGCAGCGGAGCTGGCCGCTGGTTCAGAGCCCGTTGAGAAACTGTGGCATGAGACAAACGGGAGTGACGAGCCTGAAGTCCCGACGAGACCCGTAGCAGAGAGGGGTCCGGAAACCGAACCTGCGCCCAGTCAAGCAGCCGCCGGCGGGGCCTTGGCAGGTCATGCCGGGTCCGAACAAAAGGCCGCCTCTGTCGGCACGATTTCAGAAGAACCAGAAGGCCGCAAGCCCTTCGGTTGGGTATTGGCTCTCTTGCTCGTGGCGGGATTCGCGTGGGGCCTAGCCCAGGTAAAGCTCAACTACTTTGAGAACTGGAACACGATTTTCGAGGTCTTGGTCAGCTTGGCTGCTGCAGTAGCTTTCTTCATCCCGATCGTGCTTGTGCTGGCGAAGTCGAAGCTTGTCACAGATCAGCAACTTGTCGTCATGTGGATTCCCATGGGCACTCTGGCTGTGCTTATCCCTTTTGTGCCTGCCCACGAGATGGCCCGTTGGAACAGTCTTGTGTCGATTCAGGCATCGGAGGAAACAAGCGATCCCAATAGTGCCGTGATGAAAAAAATATTGAAGAGATTCGACAAACAAGCTTCCAAATCAGAACACTCTGCGGCGACCGTCAATTGTTCTAGTGCCGCCAAGGAATTCTGCTCCCACAAGATCCGCTCTATCGTAGGGAATGCCCTTGGCCCTCAAAAAGGATTTTCAGTGAAGGATATTACCGCGATGGGAAAAATCACGAACTACTGTTTTAAGAGTGGTAATTCTTACCGATATCAGGTCTTCATCAAAAAACTCCAGGTCCGATACATCAAGAAAGACTTCGAATTCAAATTCGACATGAAGAAGGACACGGTCAATTCACCCTGCGAGCTGGTCGGGCGCGTCGCAATTAGCGAATTCGAAAGGATCGATACGAGTGCGCTTGGGCGCACATCTGGAAAAACGTCCATCGGGCGAACCGCAGAACGCAACTACGATCACCACGGAGGGGTGGTGAACTTTGATGGTGACGATCGTATCCATGGGGAGGATTTCCGCGACCAGATCAAGTATGGCTGGAGGGTATGCAATCGGATCTCCAGAAAGGTGTACTACGCGGCAGCCTATAGATCGCTGAAGCTCGGCGGTGGTATGGTCTGGACGACAGCAGGATGGTACGGATTGAAGCCTCGCGATTGTGCCATGATACAAAGGCGCATCGAGAATCCCACCGGCTACATTTACGTGAGTAATAAGGGCCGCCCGCATTTGAAGGGAGGCGCTCTCCTCTGCGCCAAGAAGCAGAAGCCCTTCAGGTACGAGGGCCACAAGAAGACATGCCCGGCCGGATATCAAAATCTGCCTTTCAAGAAAGTGAATTTGGGCAACAAGCCAAGTTTCACTTTGAACATTAAATGATTCGTATAAAGCGCTATGAAATATAAGAAAAATAGACTCAGTGCTTTGATTGCCGCAGTCTTCTGGCTGCTTTGCGGGCCGGCCGCCCAGGCAGATGTGACAGACCCAAATGTGGCACTCAAATCCGGGTGGCGGGTGTGCAACAAGGTCGAGCGCCCTGTCTGGCTGGCTGTGTCAATCTTTGTGTACGGAAAGTGGGAAACCAAGGGGTGGACCAAGGTTCAGTCGAACAAATGCCATCGGGTGCTATCGGAGATGACCAACCGGTATGCCTACTATTACGCCGAGACCGCTAGGATCAGCTTTTCAGGCCCCAAGAAGCTCTGTGGGGTGCGTGCAAAGGATTTTGCACTGGGGGGACACAGGTTGGGCTGCATCCTCGGTGAAATGCTTGGATTTCGTGAGCTTGATTTCAAGGATCGAAAGGCCTGGACGACCATCTTGAGGAACTAGAGCGCTTTCAAAGAATACGGGATCATTTGATGGAGCCCATTTCGTTCATTCGGCAAGGCGCGGAGCGCGGCGCGATGCCGTCGCATCGGGCAAGCTTCGGAACGACGCCGATGGGCGAAATGGGCTCCATCAAATGATCCCGTATTCTTTGAAAGCGCTCTAGGACCTGTGGACCCAATCAAAGAAGATATCGCCTCCGGAATCTGGAATGACGTGCTGGAGGCGATGCCTGAGGACCTCCACGCACGGTATGCCCTTGTGGAAGCCCGGCGCCGGTTGATTGGCATGCCGGACGAAGGAGACTTAAGCCGAGCCTTGGACAGGCTGGCCGTGGAAGCATTCGGGGCCGATCAGATTGCGGAAGCGTGCGACGGCGAGGCCAGTCACGCAATGCCGGCCCGACTCTCCGAAGCCGAAGTTCAGCGCCAGGTGATCGATGCGGTATACGATGGCTTTGCGGCAACGACGGATGGTTCTCCCGAACGCGCTCAGGTCTTGAGACAAAGGGCCATCGGCAACGCGGAGAGGGTGATCGAGGCGCATGGGCAAGACTTGAGCTGGCTCGCCCGGCGAAGGCTCCGGAACATCGCACGCAAGGCCGCTGATGAAGAGGTCGGACGCAGCGGCCATGGCTGAAATCCACGCGTCACACGGTTGGCCTTAGCCTTCTGATTTCATCCCAGCGCGCCTGGATCAGGTTTGCGTAGCGAACCGGATGAAGGCCATAAGCCCCGATCGCATAGCCGTCGTTCACTTCAACCAAAATGGTCCGGCCATCTCCGGTTACGCCGAAGTCCATGGCATAGCCCATCGGGCCATCAGAGTATGTCTCCACGGCTGCTCGGATGACGTCCGTGTCGGGCAATGCCAGCGCATCACCAGCATAGTGCCGCAACCCGATCGGATCGCCGCGCAAGACGTAACAGCGGTGCTCGGATCGTATGTCCACCGGTTCCGAGCATTCGATCGGTTCATCATCGCCAACATGAGCCGTTGCGATGAGGTCCTTGAATTCCGAGTAAAGGCGGCCGTTGAACGCCTTCAAACGGTCCGGGCGGGGTTTTGCAAAAATGATCTCTCCCGCTTCGACTCGCTTGCGAAGGTCACTCATGGTCGACCGCCAGACGCGGCGGCCTGCATACGCCGCAATCGGTTCCGGGATGCTGTCGATCTCCGGTACGTCAAGGCCCAATCGTTGCAGACCGCGTCTGACGAAACCGATGCCGCCCACGACGATGTCCTCCTCTTCGAGGGCAATGTCGTCGAACGTATCCTCATTGAACATCTCTACGGCTTCACCGAGAGTCAGAAAGCCGATGCGCGCTGTCAGCCTGTTCAGGCTGAACACATGGTCATCCGGCGCCAGAATATGAACGGTCATTTCGCAGGTCCTTCGGCATGGAATTGCGCATCAGTCGCCAAACACCACAAAGATGCAACCTACTCAATGTTGCCTCTGAGGTCCGACCAGGATGCGCGGACCTGTGCGTGCTCGGCCTGGCTGCGCTTGAGAGCCGGAAGGGTCGGAAAGGGATCCAATGTCCTGATTCTGAAGTTGTGCCGATCATGGCCGCTCGACGAAACTGTCGACGACTTTCTTGCGGCCGGCCTTTTCAAAATCGATCGTCAGCTTGTTTCCGTCCACTTGAAAGATTTCGCCGTAGCCGAACTTCATATGGAAAACGCGTTCCCCGGTCTTGTAGCCGGCCCCTTGATTGGTGCTTGAGGCAACAAGCTCACCTTCAATGAGAAGCGGATCGCGCCGCTTCGGTCGGTCGGACGCACTTGCCTGCTGGCGTTGGGCGCGTTGCCATCCGGGCGTCGAATAGCTGGTCGAGAAAGGTGTCGACGATTCGTCGAACCGGCTGACCGCATATCCGCCGTAGGAGCCGGACTGCTCGGCGATATCGACATGGGCTTCGGGCAATTCGTCGATAAACCGCGATGGAATGGCGGACTGCCAGAGGCCATGAATGCGCCTGTTCTGCGTGAAGGTAATCTTGGCGCGCTTCTTGGCGCGGGTGATGCCGACATAGGCAAGGCGCCGCTCCTCTTCGAGACCGGATTGGCCGGATTCATCGAGCGCACGCTGATGTGGAAACAGACCTTCTTCCCAGCCCGCGAGAAACACCGAGTCGAACTCCAGGCCCTTTGCGCTGTGCAGCGTCATGAGATTGACCCGGTCGTCCTGATTGCCGGATTCGGTATCCATGACGAGCGAGACATGTTCGAGGAACCCGGCGAGCGACTCAAACTCCTCCATGAATCGTATGAGCTCTTTGAGGTTCTCCAGTCTGGTTTCGGCCTGCGGGCTCTTGTCCTTCTGCCAATGGGCCGTATAGCCGGACTCGTCCAGTATGAGTTCCGCAAGCTCCGTATGCGGCATGGTGTCGATCATCGAACGCCAACGTTCGAACTGGAGCATCAAATCGCGGAGGGATTTCCTGGGACGCGGTTTCAATTCCTCGGTTTCAACCAGCGTCCGGGCAGCTTCGGAAAGCGGAATACCTTTGGACCGGGCATATTGGTGCAGCACATTCACCGTCGCTTCGCCAAGACCGCGGCGCGGTGTGTTGATGATCCGTTCGAATTTGAGGTCGTTGCTCGGATTGACGGTCAGCTCAAGATAGGCGGTTGCATCCCTGATCTCCTGACGCTCGTAAAAGCGCGGTCCGCCGATAACTCGATAATTGAGACCGAGTGTTACAAAGCGATCTTCGAAGGCGCGCATCTGGAAACTGGCACGCACCAGCACGGCAATCTCGTTGAGCGTGTGTTCCTTGCGTTGGAGTTGCTCGATGTCTTCCCCAACGACACGAGCCTCTTCCTCGTCGTCCCAGCAGCCCTGCAGGGAGACTTTCTCGCCGTCGATGTCATCAGTGTGGAGCGTCTTACCGAGACGGCTTTCATTCTTGGCGATCAGTCCGGACGCAGCAGCCAGAATGTGCCCCGTCGAGCGATAATTCTGCTCCAGCCGGATGACCGTCGCGCCAGGAAAGTCGCTCTCGAAGCGCAGAATGTTGTCCACTTCCGCACCGCGCCAGCCGTAGATCGACTGATCGTCGTCGCCGACGCAGCAAATGTTTTTCTTGGCCTGGGCGAGAAGCCGCAGCCAGAGATATTGCGCAACATTCGTGTCCTGATACTCGTCCACGAGCATGTAGCGAAACCGCTCATGGTAGCTGGCCAGGACATCCGGATTTTCCTGAAACAGCCTGAGGCACTCGAGCAGCAGATCGCCAAAGTCGACGGCGTTCAGATCTTTGAGGCGGCTCTGGTAGAGCGCATAAAGCTCGGCGCCACGGCCGTTGGCGAAGGCGAAGGCTTCGCCCTCAGGTACTTTGCTTGGTACAAGTCCACGATTCTTCCAGCCGTCGAGATAGGACGCAAGCTGACGGGCAGGCCAGCGCTTCTCATCAAGCCCTTCGGCTTTGATCAACTGTTTCAGAAGCCGGATCTGGTCGTCCGTATCGAGAATTGTAAAGCCGGATTTCAGATCGACGAGCTCGGCGTGATAGCGCAGGATCCTGGCGGCTGTGGCGTGGAATGTCCCGAGCCAGGGCATCCCTTCCACCGCGGCGCCGATATGGGTCCCGATGCGATGCCGCATCTCCCGTGCCGCTTTGTTGGTGAAGGTAACAGCCAGTATCTCGCCGGGTCGCGCCTTCCCCGACGCCAGGATATGCGCAATCCGTGTCGTCAGAACCCGCGTTTTGCCCGTCCCGGCGCCGGCGAGCACGAGAACCGGCCCGTCGATGGTTTCGACCGCTGCCCGTTGCTCGCCATTGAGCGAATCGAGATAAGCCGGGCGCGCCATTGCTCGGGCTGAAAGGGACAAGCCTTCTTCGGCGGTGTGCGGCGTAGGCTCCGCCGCATCGTCGGCAGCCGTCTGTCGAATCTTCTGCATGTCGGGCACTATAGCACTCTGCGAGGACCGGACATGTTCGCATGTTCCGGGTCGAGGCCTGGGGTGAACGATTATGACCGTGTTCGCCGGCTATCGCTCTTTTTGACATGTGTCAAACACCAGCTTTTGGGTGTGGGATCAACCATTGTGACCACGCCATCTCGCATCCCAGCGGATCGTGCGAGGCCAATTCAAACGAGATGCTGCCTTTCATGCAGCCACGCCGTTTCAAGAAAATAGTCCTGCGGCACTGATCGAAGAGGCTTGACGTATGTTATAACATAACATTGACTACGGTCATCAAAACTCACGCAACGGGAATGGACTGGGCGATGAATGACCAAGCTGCCGAACATATCGAGATCGCTACAGGGGATATGGGGAAGCGGTCGCCTGCCGGAAAGCGCAAACGGCCCCAAGGTCGGACCAAACAGTGTGTCGGTCTCTCAGACCGGTTTGCAGAGTGGAAGGTGGCAACATGACGATGAGCAGCGCTGCGCCGAGGGAAATCTCGGGTTCGAATACATGCTCCTTGGGTCAGCTCACAGACAATTCAGCAGACATTCTAGAGCGTTGGAATGAGCCTGGCGTGACACTTGCGCTTTGGCAGCGGCGTCCTAACCCCGCAATCGTGTCGCAGCTTGATCGGTTGAGCTTCGACGAATTTCCGCACTTTAGGTTGATACTGCGAACGGTCGATGCGCCGGAGGCGCTTAACGATATGCTATCGGCCTTTGCATTGCCTGTTGAACATCTTGCGGAGAGCCTTGCGGCTGACTTGACGATGCTGAGTTCCGTGTTCGCTCGCCTGACTGAAAGCGATGCATTGGAGTTGCGGCTGGAGGCCATTAGGACGGACGCCTGCAAACGCTTCCACTATGACAACTATGGGGCACGGCTTGTCTCAACCTATACCGGCCCGGGTACCGTCTATGTGCCTGATTCTCATGCGCGTGCGGCTCTGGATCACCAGGAATCATATGCCGGCCCCATTCATGAGATGCCCAGATTTGCAGTCGGACTCTTCAAAGGCGCGAAATCTGCCGATGGCGGACTTGTTCATCGTTCGCCACGCCTGCAGGGAACAAACCTGTCTCGGTTGTTTTTCTGCGCCACACCGCACGAAACGTAGCGATCTTGATGGGATCAAGGGGCTGAGCTCTATGATTTGTGCGTCGAAAACGCTCTGGTCCCATCGTACACGTGTTGAATGCACGCCACGCAGGTTGTGAAAATGACTTCGACGCAGTTATTGACGCAGACTCTCGAATAAGTCGACGGTTTCGATGACATTGTGCTGCTACGAGACATCCTCTCGAATCCTATCGCGAACACCGAATGGTTCTGATTTTTTGGGACCGGTTGGCCGATCCGAGTTTGCAAGCGCCATTGCATTCCCCGATACACCCGCAAAATCTGACCCATTTCCGACTCAAACAGGTGATACACCGGTCAAATTCGCTATATGATTGTAAAAATTATAGAAAGAACAATGCTCTATTCCTAAGACTTGTTCGGACCGGACAGCGACTGTGCCGCTGAAAAAAGCTCCTGATGCAGACGATTGCCAGTGATCGAGTGTTGTCCTGCACCGAAGTGGTTGCCGGACCGAAATCAGACTCGGACGTCGACAGACGGGAGCGATGAGGGGCGCGAGGCTGAGATCACAGTGTCAGCCAGAGCGACGGACCCTCGATGAGAAACTTGAGCGACTCTATCGTTCTGACAGATGTGGTCGGAAAACGTGATGTCGACCTTTGCAACGAGACTGGGAATTTTGGCGCTCCTGCTTTTGGGTTGGGGGCTTGCACCGGGTGTGCACGCTAAAGTCTGCCAGGCGAACGACTACAGCAACTGCGACATTTCGAAAGTGAAGCCCGCAGATCTCGATATCGGGAAAGCGCTTCGCTCTCGTCAGGCAAAGCGGTTGAGTGCGGCGCAGATCTCGTTCCACTTCGACAGGATCAACAATCTCATGGCGCTTGACCGCAAGGCGGTCATACGTGCTCTGGCACAAACGGGTCTGCGTATCGAGGCTCTTCAAACCAGGAAACTGTCCTTCAGGAAAGGCTATCTGCGAAGCGGCTGGGACAAGCTGGGCAATGGGGGCAGCGTCCACTTTGACAGGAGATTTCACGGCAGAGGTGTGTTTCGTATCAACGAGGATCGAATAACGTTCACACCCGATCGACTTGCTCCGAAACAGAAGATTGTCAACGATCCGGCGCTCGGCAAGATCGTTACATTCGAACGCGTTTCGGTGCCGATCGGAATGGATGACACCTATCATGTTCAATTTGCCGGAGGGACACTCGGGCAAGTCGAAGGCCTGGGAGATATCGATGGACCGATTAGCTTCGTCGGAGGTTTTCCCTATATCCCCAAAGGCGGCCGACTGATCGTCGATGATATCGTCATTGACGATACGAAGGCACCGGTTCTTCTTTGCAAAGGGGCGTGTGCGCCGGTCGCGATCAAGACCGGCAATTACGCCTGGTTCAAGAAAAGCGGCATTCAGGCGCAGGGCAAGTTCTCACTGCAGTTCACCGATATCGGTTACTTCGACGTCCTGGGTAAGAAGGAGGGGTACTCGTATCGGCGAGAGAATGATTTCATCAAGATCTTCGTCGGACGGGCAGAAGGTGCAGGAAAGCTCAATCTCAAGACCGGTCACAATGTGATCCCGGAAGTAACGTCCAGCGGTTTCGTGCGTGTGATCAGTGGCAACAATCGGTTCACCGTTGTCGATGGCGTCTTGCGGAACCATCAGCAATCTGGAGACGGACGAAGAGGGTCGGTGCCCGTGACGATCCTGGCGGCCTCGAACGGCCGAAAATTCGCGACAGTTGTGGGCGAAAGTCAAAAACCCAATAAACTGAGCATGAGCGACTACGCCGTCATGAAACGACTGCGCAAGGCAGTTTCGTTCAAGGTGAGGGGTTATTTCGACAAAAGCGTTTTGGAGGTATTTGCGCGGAGCAGCCGCTACTGGCGAGACAATCATAAATTCGACCTGAGCCTGATCAGAATGAGAGACCAGTACGGTACGATATTTCCGGTCACGATCATTGAGGGGACACGAACAAGTGATGGCAGGGGCGCTGAAGCGCCAACCGGGTGGCCGACAGACATATACTGGTTCATGAAGTGGATGAAGCCGGCCTCCGGCAAAGATAGCTACGATACGTCGGTCGGTTACATTTTCTCCGGACAGTCAGCGACCCACGAGATTTTTCACACCATCAGCCAATTGGACTCCCGCCGGATCTATCGAATGGACAGCGGACCGCTCTACCAGGCGTTTTCCCGGGCGCTGTCGGGGCGAAGGAGTACGCCATTCCAAGCCCCAAGCTCATACGGCAACGATAGCGAGGAATGGCTGGCCGGAACCGGGGCGGCGCTCATTCACGATCCGGGTTGGGTGCGACGAAACCCGGGACGTCTGGCGTTGGCGCGACCTTTGCTCGATCACCTGCAAAAATATAAAAGCGGACAATTGCCAACACCGATCATCGATCGCTATTCCGGGTATTTCTTTGCTCCCAGTGACTTCCAGAAACATCAGGGTGGCGAACGGCAATACTCGAATGTCGAAGTCAGTGACACACAGGATTATTCAGAATCCTATGACCGCCGGCCAGCCGGTGAGGGGTTTGGCGGTTTCGAGAATTAGGGCCCTTTCCGAACCCATTAAGTCACATGATGAAGCCTATTCGGCTAAGACTCGGTTAGGCGCGAAGTAAGAAGCGCCAAACTTGATCGCGGTCCGGATGGAAGCAGGTCGGTTTACTGCAATTGCGAATAAGGGGGATAGTCGTTCAAGCCCCGCGCTCCTGGGTGCGGTCCCTGACCGCATCGGAATCATAGGCACCAGCAACCGCCGCATCACCGCGACTGTGCCGAAACCATCTGATCGAACGCTTTGGTAAATCCAATCAGCGATGCTTCTATGGCGACGTTCTTCTTCCGCAGATTCTGGAAGATGGTGTACAGCGATTTGCCCTTCTTGATCGCCGCCATCATCTTGTCGCCGATGGGGATGGTCGTGTAACAGCCGGACCGGTCGCAGGTTCGTATTTTGGCTTTGACGGTCAACTTCTTGTCGACCTGAAACTTCACGCCTTCTGGAAGATAAATGCCGTGGGGAAGATGTACGGCCATGACCGGAGGCTTGTCTTTGGCAACTTTCTGGATCCTCAGCGAAATCAGCGTCTGGCCCGTCTTCTTGACAGTCAGTCGCTGGGTGGTGTTGCAGGTGAACCTACCGGTGACCGATGAGCAGCTGACAATCCAGACGTTGGCCGGAGCCTTCTTCGTGCCCTTGTCGACGCGCTTCTCGGGCAGATTGAGGCCTTTCGTGTCAGACTGCGCGATCGCCTGATTGGTGTGTTGAGCTATGCCGAGGCACAACAGCAAAATGAAAGCTAGGAGGTTGCTGGTGGCTGAACGTTGAAACCCGATGTTCATATTTGAAACCCAATGCAACTTGAAAGGAGAGGCTTGTTTCCGATAACGACCGCCCGACGGCAGGCTGGGGGGAAGGATCGGCGTGGCTGGCGATCGCACAAGCATTGCCGACTACCGAAAACTGAATGGTATTGAGAAGCGCAACTGACCGGAGGACGCCCCTTTCGGTGGTCTCGGGAACGGTGACGAGCGTCTGACGGCCGAAAGCGCGGCTCTGTCGACACCGGCATTGCCGCTTGAGCGCCCAATCCGGGCATAGCGCAGACCACCGGACGCCGTCAGGCCGAATGACACGACAACCCGTCCGCGCCCTACGGATCTGGGGCGATTGCCGGCAATCCGGGCTCGCACCCTTGAGGCGTAACTTAAAATAGCACCGGAGCTGGCTCGTGCTTTGCCCTTCTTGCTTCCCTGGCGCTTGCCTGCAGACCCTTTCTGGTTGTTTCCAGGTGGTGTTCGAGCGGCACGCTTCTTTGACTTCTTCTTCTTCGGCGGTTCGGTCGTGACCGCCTCCGTCGATGTCGGCTTGACCTCTACCGGCTGGACGTCTGGGGTTGTCGGTTCAGCGACAACGTCTGTCGTCACGGCAGCCGTCTCAACATTCTCCGCTGCCTCTACTTCTTGAGGGGCTATCGCGTCTTCGTTCGGCGTTGCGTCGGTCTCTACAGCAGGCGTGGCGTCGTCGCTCCGTGCCGTGTCCACCTCTTCCACCGGCGTTACGCTTTCGTCCGGCGACGCTGCCGGTTCCGGCGTCGGCGCCACGTCGTCATTTTGCGTCGCATCCAGCTCTTCGATTGGTGCCGCGTCTTCGCTTCGCACTGCCGCAACCGATAATTCGGTCACGGACTGCGCTTCGGCAGTGGAGGCATCAACTGTCGACATTTCCCGGGTAATCTCTTGAGCATCCAGCTCTTGCCGCCTGACATTCACTGGCTCTGCTTCAGATGCCGGCTTGGCGTCTACATTCTTGGGTGTTGCCTCCGGAACCGGTTTCAGTTCCTGCGTTACACTGGTGAGATCGGAAGGGTCGACAGCAGGTGTATTCTCGCGCGCGGGTGTCTTCTGCAGTTTTGCGACCTGAACGCTGGTTGTTTCTCTTGGCGCAATGGGGCGGGCCTGCTGCGTCGGTTCAACCGTGGTGGTGTCATTGCTGGTCACCTCCTCGGCATTGGGTGCCATCTGCCCCATAATTCCGGCGAGACTGGCCTCCACCGAGACGCTGGCTCCCGCCGGCGGCTCTTGAAATCCCTCCGTCGGCGGCTTGAGCCCGACTACGAGAACGAAGTGGACCATCACCGATAGTGGAAGGGCAATGCTCCACGTCTTGAAACCCGGATTCATGGCTCTGGCCCTATGCGCTCGGACAACACAACGATCGACTTGAAACCGGCGGCGCGGAGTCTGCGGGTCACGCCGAGAAACACATCGCTCCCCAGTCTGGCATCGGCAACGACGGTAAAGACCTGGTTCTTGTCCAAGTCGCGGTCGACCGCAGCCAGGGTCGCAAGATCATCCAGGCCCAAATCCTTGCCCCTGTATGTTAGGCGTCCGTCGGCATAGGCGATCAGTCGGCCGGGAGCCACGGCATTCATGGAATCGCCGGAGACCTTCGTGAGCTCGATGTTCCGGGCCGAGTGCGGGCGCAGGGCACCAGCGACAATGAAGAAAATAAGGATCAGAAAGACGATATTGATCAGTCCGGTCAGATCGGCTTCGTGCTTATAGTCTTTCGCGTCATCATTCAGCCGCATAACAGCACCTTCGGTCAGCCACCAATCGAAAGGGCGGCAATCCAATCGCAATGGCCTGAGTCCGGATGATCCGATGCCCTCCTGGCTATTGCGAACGATGCAAGAACCCGAGTGTCGAGGGGCCGGTCTTGATTGTCGATCGTCATTCGCTCCTCGCTGAAATACGCATCAGTTGACGACGCGGACTGTCGCGAAGCCGGCACGCCGTACGCGTGTGAGTCCGGCAACCAGGTCGTCGACCGTCGTATCGCGATGCATCACGATAACTGCCTCGGTCCGCCCTTGGGAAATCAACCCGCCAAGCGCGCCGGGCAAATCCGTTTCGCGAACCTCTCGGCCTGAGACGCGATAGCGACGCTCGGGCGCGACATGAACGAGCACTATTTTTGAAAGGTCCGCCTTACCCCCGCCAGCGCCTGCCGTATCGATCGTGACCGTGCCAAACTTGAGAAAGGTCGAGGCAAGCATAAAGAAGACCAGCAGCAGAAAGACCACATCGATAAGCGGCGTCAGATTCAACCGCCGTCGTCGGCGCTTCTTTTCATTCAGCTGCATGGCGCGATCCCGAGGCGGTCAAAAGAAGGGTTTGATCCCCAGACTGACCGATTGCCGGATTGGAAAGACGGTGTGTGAAAAGGCTGGTTTGAGAGGACTCGATGAAAGCCTTTTCGCGGTCGATCCTGCTTTCGAACCAATACAGGGCGAAGGATGCCGGTATCGCCACCGCCAGACCGACACAGGTCGTGATCAGCGCCACCCATATACCACCGGCCAGCGCTGCCGGATCCGTGTCGGCACCCGATGAATGCAAGACTTGGAACGCACTCATCATACCGAGAACCGTCCCGAACAGACCGAGCAGCGGTGCGATCTGAGCGGTCGATTCAAGTACGCGCAAATAGCGTCGCAGAGAGGCCAGATAGCCGAGTGCGACACGTTCAGCGTCCTCACGCACAAAGGCTTCACCGATGCCGCGCGAGAGACCGCTCATGGAATGGCGCAAAACTTTGGCAGCCGGATTACGTTTGCGAGCCAGTCGCGACAGAGCAAGTTCGCGATCCTGTTCGAACCAGCTTGCCAAAGCCGCCTCAATCCCGCCGCCGCGACCGATGCCCAGCGTGAAGAACTGGAACCCTTTGAGGAAAATGACGGCCAGGGAAACAACCGAAAGAACTCCGATGACCGCTACGACCGGCCCGCCGCGCTCCAGCAACTGATAAGCGCTTTCGAAGTCGAATTGCTGCATCGATGTTACGCGATCGAGGAAGCTGCTCCAAGCCGACACGGCGGGTTCGGCGCTATCGGGTTGGGTGGCGTGCCCTTCCAATGCCGGCAGGGATTGCTCGGATGCCTGCGGATTGCCCGGCGATGCAACCTTGTCTGCATCCGGTTGCGTTGGCGCGGCCGTAGGCTGCTCAGGACTCGGGCTCACATCGTTTTGTTCGGTGCCGTCCGGCGCCAACTGAGCCAATTGAACAGTCATCGAGTCACTCCTAGAAAATGAACCCGACTTTAAGCCTGGACGTCGGCTTGGTTGCGGTCAGGCAGCCATGAGGGGTTAGAGACTCACCTTTGCAACGTGTGACATCGTTCAGAAGAATATGTGAGACGTTGGCGCACTTGATCGCTTTGAGATCGAATTGTTTCACGCGGGATTTGTTGATTGGCATCCGACCTGCGTTCACTCGCAACAACGTCAGTACCTTCTGGTCTTTTCCGAACAGCACTAGCTCGAAGGCCAGATCCTCGATGGGTACGCCGAGCTTGTTGCCGATCATGAAGGTGACCCGGCATGCCGACTTAACGGCGTTCATATTGTTCAACTCGACCGCAAGCTGTTTCTCGGGCGTCGATTTCTTATCGGCAGCAACGGCGGGACCGACAAGAATGCCTGCGGCAACAATCACCGCGGTTAGAATTCTGCTCATTGACATGGGTGCTCACTCAGCATTTCGAAATTCCTGAACTGTTCGCCAATCGTGCTTTTCTCTCGTTGCCGTGGATCTCGTCGTCTCGTTCCACTGATCCGGCTGCGACACAAATGAATTGTCCAACTTCAGCTCGGCCTGGCCCGGGCGGTGACGGTGGGCGACCATACGCGGACAAGGCGACCGGCCTTGTAGCAGATACTGCACCCGTGATTGAACTTGAACTGGCCCTGCGATCATTGCTTCATTTTGTCTCCCCCGAATTCATCTTTTGGGACAACTGGTAGTCTGTTCGCTTTCATACAGCCATGCTCAATTCAGTTGTTACTTCGGCAATATGGTGATGACCGGATATAGGCAATCAGCAGTCTGAGATTGCGGCCATGTCGCCGGGGCTGCAGGAACAGGAACGGATCGCCTGACTGCTGATTGGCGAGATCGTGCCACCGGTGTTCTTCGACCCGCAAGTCCAACGCTTCCCTGTCCAACTCTTTCCGCCAACTGCCAGCGGCAATCCAGTTAAAGTTACATTTTTGTCACAGACGGAGACGGAATTTCTCCCGGAAACAAGCAATTCATTGATGGGGCAATCCTCGGCTGTTACTGCTGAAACACGCTGATGTTATATTATAACATTGCAAATTCCAAATGCCATCGGCTATGGCGAAATAAGGAGTTGCACGATGTCGAGTAAGTCGCGTTTGCTGAGTCAGGTCAGTGTTCTAGCAGTAGCAGCCACTGTGTGGGGTACGACCGAGGGCCATAGCCAGGTGGCACTTCCTGAAATCGTCGTATCGGCACCGAGTCCGATTGCTGCTCCGGTCCAAACCAGCACAGCGGATGTTTCCACTGAGGACGTCACGACCGTTCCCGGTGTGATCATCGCGGACCAAACCTTTTCGGCCGTCACTGTTATTACGGCGGATCAAATCGAGCTCGACCGATCGCGCACACTCGGCGACACGGTCTTCACCAAACCAGGCGTGACATCCTCTACGTTTGCGCCAGGCGCCAGCCGACCGATCATCCGTGGCCTCGACAATTTCCGAGTGCGTATTCAGGAGAACGGCATCGGTGCCCATGGCGTGTCGGACGTGAGCGAGGACCACGCCGTTCCGATCGACCCGCTCAATCAGGACAAGATAGAGATCATTCGCGGACCGGCCACCTTGCGCTGGGGTTCACAGGCGATTGGCGGCGTTGTGAGCGCCACCAATGGGCGCATTCCGGATCGGATTCCCGGAGGCAGTTTCTATCGGTTCAAGTCTGTCGGAACCTACAGCAGCGTCGATGAAGGCACAGAGGGTGCGGTCATGGCGGAAGGCGGCGAAGGCAATCTCGCTTTTCACATCGACGCGTTTGCGCGAGAAGGCAATGACTATTCCATTCCAGATGCGCCAGGCACGCAGGCGAACTCATTCTACGAATCCAATGGTGCGGCCTTGGGTGGTTCCGTCGTGTTCGATCAGGGTTTCTTCGGCCTGTCGGTTTCGCGATATGAAAGCGTTTATGGCATTCCCGGAGGCGAGTCGGAAGAACGCGAAGTTTCGATCGATCTCCAGCAGACCAAACTGACGGGTAAGGGTGAGTTTCGTCCGCTCAGTGGTCCAATCCAAGCGGTCAAACTGTGGTTCGGCATTACCGACTACGAACATGACGAAATCGCCCTGGATGAGGATACGGGCGCCCGCCGCGTCGGCTCGACATTCATCAACGATCAGCGCGAGGCGCGCACGGAGGTGCTACTGCGGCCCGTGACAACTGGCATAGGTGAGTTGACCACGGCCCTGGGCTTGCAGATCGGCGATCGGGATCTTAGTGGCGACGGGGAGGCCGGTGAACTTCTGTTGCCCTCCAAGACCGAGACCATTGCCGGCTTTATTTTCAAGGAACTTGAGACGACACCGACGCTGAAGTTCCAGGCGGCTGCACGAGTCGAGCATGTGAACGTGACCGGTACCGCCGGCGTCTTCCCGCCCGGTTTCTTGCCGCCGCCGGACGAACCCGGTGATGATCCACGAGACCTGGAATTTACACCGACGAGCGCCAGTGTCGGCGTTCTCAAGACACTTGGTGCCGGTGTTGTTGCAAGCCTGACGGGACAATATGTCGAACGCGCTCCCGAAGCAGCCGAGCTATTCTCACGAGGACCGCACGAAGCGACAGCCACATTCGAAATCGGTGATCCGAACCTCCAGATCGAAGCCGCGCATTCGGTCGAATTCGGTCTCCGCAGGGCACAAGGGCGCTTTCGCGTCGATGGAACGATCTACTACACGGAGTATGACGGCTTCATCTTCAAGGACTTCACCGGCGTCGAATGCGGCGAGGAGTTCGCCGACTGTGGCGTCGAAGACGAGCTTCAGCAGATCCTGTTCTCTCAGAGAGACGCGACGCACTATGGCGGTGAGTTCTTTGGTGAACTGGACATTGCATCGGTCTGGAACGGAACTTTCGGTATCGACGGTCAGTTCGATGTGGTGAACGCTTCATTTAACGACGGCACCAATGTGCCGCGCATCCCACCGATGCGGCTTGGTGGCGGCGTGTACTACCGCGATCGGAACGTGACGGCACGCGTGAATGTGCTGCATGCATTCAGGCAGGACGAGATCGGCGAGCGTGAAACGCCGACGAGCAGCTACACACTCCTCAATGCGGAGGTCAACTACAGCGTTCCGCTCGAAGAAGAGAGTAACGGACAGCCGCGCCTGAGTTTCGGGATCGTCGGCAAGAACCTTCTCGACGATGATGTTCGCAATCACTCGTCTTTCAAGAAGGACGATGTGCTGTTGCAAGGGCGCAGCGTCCTGCTAAAGGCGAAGCTCAAGTTGAACTAGAGAGATTCGGCAAAACACAGGAATCACAATCCCCCCCGACCCAACCACCCAATCTCCAGCCCAATCATCCGAAGGGTACAATTGCTGGGTGGTTGGGATGGGGAGCAGTTGGTTGAGTCAATCGGTACCAACGAAGATGAGCGGTTGCGCCTCGCTTGAAGAAACAGGGTTACGGTTGAGGCCTCATGTTCCGTGTACTGGTGCAAGCTTCGGCGGGTTGTTGCGCATCGTTTTCAGTCTGATCGCTGCATGACGCGCAAAGACCGTGAACTTCAATGACATGCCGCGACGGCACGAAGCCAGATTGGCCTACAATGCTGGAGAGCTCTTTGAGCAACTTTGGCGCGAGGCGCTCCTCGACCGCGCCGCAATCGTCGCAGATCGAGAGAATCGATGCATGCTGGTGTTGGTCGCATTGGCAGGCGACGAACGCTTTCATTGACTCAAGTCGATGGACTTGCCCTCGATCAGTCAGCGCTGCCAGAGCGCGATAGATCGTTTGAGGCACGATTTTCGGACTGTTCTGGCGCAACTCCCAAAGTACATCATAGGCGGACAGCGGGCTGCGGCGCCGACGCAACGCAGCGAGCACTTCAGCCTGCAATTTCTCTCCCCGCTTGGTCATAGTCACCTCGGCATTTGAACAATGAAAGTGATGATGTAATGTTATAACATAGTAGAAGCTGAAATTGCCAAATGAGGGTGCGATTGGAGCACCTATCGTGCAGAGAAGCCTGATCCTGAGTCGGCGCACTGCGCACCCCGCCGATCCTGTGATCTTGCCGATGGAGAATGTTCCCGTGCTGCGTGGACAATCATTGATCAGTCAACCAGACTCAAATGATTGCTGGAGTTCGCATGCAAACGAATAGACATCGGTTGTCGGATGCCGCCATCGAAGTCAGCATCACCGAATCTCCGGACGGTCTTGGCACCATTCAGCGCCCCGGAGTTGCCTCGGTAGTGTTGCGGCGCCAACTCGTTCCGGAGTTACAGGGCTGGATCAACCAGCTTGATCCAGCTGCCTTGCCTCGTGCGCGTATGATCCTGCAACCGCAGTCAGTCCGCGATGCTATTGAAGCGGTCTGCGATGGTTCGGGCGTTCCGCACGGTTCCGGTCGCCAGTGCCTGATCAATGAAATCGCAGCGTTGAGTGATGCGTTCGCGGGACTGATGTCTGTGCAACATCTTACACTCCGGTTGGACGTGATCACACATGATCCATGTTCGAACTTCTACATCGATACGGTGTTTAATCGGCTGGTCGTCGCATTGGATCCAATGCCTGACCGGGAAGAAGTGCATTGATGCGTGGCAACCGGAGAATGAAAGTCCTCATGCACTGGTCGAAACAGATTCCGGGGGAGGAGAGATCGTGACGCGCATTCCCGTCACAATCCTGACCGGATTTCTTGGGGCCGGGAAGACCACGTTCCTCAATCGATTGATGTCCGAACGGGGATTTGGGGACACAGCAGTGATCGTCAACGAATTCGGCGCAGCCGGAATTGACGGCTCTCTCGTCGCGCGCGCGGACGAGCGGGCCGTCGAGATGACGACTGGTTGTCTCTGTTGCACGGTCTCGGGAGATGTTCGGCTTACCCTGCAACGTTTGCTCGACGAGGCGGATCGCGGTGCCGGTCCATCCTTCAGCCGTGTTGTCATCGAGACGACGGGGCTAGCCGACCCGCTGCCTCTCTTGCAGACCTTTATGGGCAGTAACGCCATGTTGAATCGGTTTGTGCTGAATGGCATGGTGACCCTGGTTGATACCGTGTTCGGTGCCGACGTGATCGAAAGGTTCAAGGAAGCTCAGCGCCAGGTTGCCGTCGCCGATCTGCTGCTTGTAACCAAGAGCGATCTGGCGCTGGATCCGGTATCGCGGCGCGATCTCGAGAAACTGAAACGGCTTCTTGCTCAACGGAATCCGACAGCCCCGGTGCGGCTCGTGAGCGAGGCCACGGCCGATACGGTGTTCTCGCTTCCGGTCTCCGGCCAGTCCGCCATAAAGAGCGACCCGGCGCAATCGCAACAAACCACACGCACCACGTTGGCCGGAGAGCATGGTGGTGAGACGCCGCACGGACACGACCGCCATCACGACCACGCGCACGATGTCAATCAGCACGGCGACGCTGCGACGGCCTTTTGTTTCTCCGCGAACGGGCCTGTCGATCCGCAGGCACTGGAGCATGCCATCGAGACCTTGCAAGCGTCATTTGGCGTGGATCTCCTGCGCATCAAGGGACTCGTGGAGATTGCCGGACATCCGGGCCGCCCGCGAGAGATCCACGTCGTCGGTCATCTGTCGAGCCCGCAGCATTTTCTGGACGCTTGGCCATCGGGGATCGAACGAACCCGGATGGTCATGATTGTCGGTGGTCCTCGCCGAAATGACGCACCCGGTATGTTGATGAGACTGCTGCCAGGACTCACTGAGTTTATCTCCGAGCCCGCGAGACGGGCCATCCCGGTATCCTGATACCCGGATGCGATCCCCACACCAGTCGCGAACGGCAGTTCACGACTCTCGAAGTTAGCGAGTCACAGGAGTGCTCGGAGACGGATGGCCATCAGCCGGCTGGCGAAGGTTATGGTGGTTTCGAGAACTAGCGAAAGTGTCTGAAGCCTCTTGAAGGCGCATTCGACCGACTCAAGTGACAGCCTCGATCTCCTGCTCAAGGCCTGTTTTGAGTCGATCGATCACTCTTTTCGCCGTCGCGATATCTTTCGGCTTCAGTCCTTCTGACAGGGCATTCACCCATGGAATTTGCAATGCCATTGCGGCGTCGAAGACCTCCCGGCCTTTTGCCGTCAAGAGAACATGTTGCGCTCGCTTGTGGTGGGGGTTTTGCTGGAATTCCACGATGCCTTCTTTGGCCATCTCGTTGACAATGCGCTGAACGCCTTGTCGGTGTAACCCCATATTGCGCGCATGCCTCGCCACGGGCTCTGGTCGGTCGGCGGAGGCAATGGCGCCAAGAACCTGCCAGCGAGCGCTGGTCAGTCCGAGGTCCGCAACCAACCTGTCACCCGCGATCAGCAAGCGACCATTCAGCCGAAACACATCCAGAATAAGCTCTGTCGTCGCTTCTCCGGCTTCGGTCCATTGCCGCTTGCTCATGTCTTCCTCCGATATTAATTGACAACACGTTGTCAATATGGTTTGCATCCGATGTCATTTTGACAACATGACACCAATTAGAATGTGCATTCAAGGAGAAGCGCAGATGGTCGACTTCAAACCATTCGATCCGGCATTCCCGATACAGGAGCAGCTTGATGCCGAAGCGGGTCCGGTTGTTCTGGTAAACGTGTTCACGGTCGATCCGAGCGATCAGGAAGCAATGGAGGACGCCTGGCGGAACGACGCTCTGTGGATGAAAAAGCAGCCAGGTTACATCAGTACCCAACTGCACAAGGCGATCGGCAACAGCAGCATGTACTTGAACTATGCGGTCTGGGAGTCGGTTGCTGACTTCCGCGCTGCGTTCTCAAACCCGGAGTTTCAGAATGCGCTCGGTCACTACCCTTCGAGTGCGGCCACTTCGCCACATCTATTCGAAAAGATTGCCGTCCCAAACTGCTGTGTCGCATGAAGACGCGTCGGCGAATAGCCTCATGATCACTCGCATTCATGCCATGGCTGGAGGGGTCGGCTTTCTCACCATTCTTACTTTCTGGTCGTCAACGGTGATCTCTGAACTGTTCACGAGCCAGGAGACAATCGCAGCCGTCAAGCAGATGATTCTCTACGGCATGGTTTTTCTGATGCCGGCATTGGCGATTGCCGGCGGATCGGTAATGGCAATGGGCCGGAAGCGCTCCGTTGCCGCGTTATTCACTTTCCATTCGGGCGCGATGCTCTGCCACCACCTTGTCAGGAAGGACGGGCTGCTGAGGCGACTGTGGTTTTGACATGTTCAAAGTAGGCGGAACCAACCATGACATATGAAACTCTTAGATTGATCCATATCCTCGGATTGTCGCTTATCTCTGGTGGGTTGATCGGCGTCTTCGTAGCGGACTTGCGGTCTCGACAACTCTCCGATCTGCATGTGTTCGCAGAGGCCGTCCGGAATATTGCTGTCTTCTATGACGGCGTCGTGGTTCCGGGCGCGCTGTTGCTGTTGTTCTCTGGGACGTGGCTCATTGTCGAGTATCATGGCGGCTGGGAGTTTCTTAAAACTCCTTGGATCGCTGGCATGGTGCTCTTGTTTGCCTTCGAATTCATCGAAGGAAACACGGTGACAAGACTATATTTCATGCGCCTGCGGCGCCTGGCGCGTGAGGCCGTTGAAAAGGGGCAGGTCACGCCGGAACTAACCGACGCACGTCAGAAGGAACGCGTCCCGACGTTTACGCATTTCCTCGATATTCCTCTTCTTCTCGTCATTGTCTCGCTCGGTGTTTTGAAGCCGGAAACATGGACACAGGCCATTGTCGGCATCGGTATTGCGCTGATGGTGGCAACCTGCCTCACCATGGCACTGCCGCGCATCTACCCTTGGCAACCTGAAAAGATGAAGCGAAGTTGATCGCAACAATGAAGTAATGTCTGGTATCACAGTACTTATCGACATTGAGACCAGCTCAAGAAGAGAGCCGACCTAGCGACAAACGCATGTCATCCATTGCAAGTGAATAGGCTTGCCCGACCTAGTACAGAACCGCCACCCGATACAGGCCTTCCACGACCAGAGCCATCCGTTTGTAATCCAGAGTCTCTGGCGTATCGGTGGCTCTGTGATAATGCGGATTACGGAATTCCGCAGTGTCGGTGACCATAACGGCGGGATAACCCGCGTTCCAGAAATTCGCATGATCCGAGCGCGAAATACTGGGGACCAATCGTCTCGGCGCATTTATCGAGTAGACCGGCATCTCTTTTGAGATCGACATAAGATCGCGGACGCGTGGCACGGATTGTCTGTCCCAGGCTCTGCCGACCACGCCGATAAAATCTGCGGTATCCGGGTAGAACGCATAGAGAATGGGAGCAATCGGCTCCGGAAAGGATTGCGAATTCGGGGCCGTGTCGAAATAGCCGATCATTTCCACAGACACCATCAGTTTGACGTCTACGCTATTGATCTGAAGCTCACTTACATATTCATGGCTGCCGATATTGGCACGAAGCAGGCCTGATCCGTCCGGGGCCATTTCGCCGATTTCTTCCAATGTGAAGGCGACGAGGTCCACGCGATGGTCGAGTGCCGGTTGCTCGCGTGCAATCAGTCGCGCGATCTCAAGGATACCCGCGACACCGCTCGCATTGTCATCGGCGCCGGGCATTGCCTTCCCGACTTCGCCTGCAAAGGCTGGACGGGCTGGATGAGAATGCTGCAGCACGTCGTAGTGAGCGCCTAGGATGACTCGTTTTGCTGTCGCAGGACCAAATGAACAGGTTATGTTTCGGTAGGTCTCATTCTGGAATTGAAACGTGTGTTGCTCAATCCTGCAGCCGGTCTTGGAAAACGCGGCTTCGATCAAGTCCGCAGCTCTGTTCAGAGAATCCGGATTTTCAACGCTACGGTTCGGTTCGATGCTGGTTAGCATCGCTACGTCTTGTCGGAGCCTTGCTGGATCGACGCTTACGCGGTCATGTTCGAAATGGTGCAGGACCGTTGGATTGCGCAGGAACCAAAACAGCGCGGCATAGGCGAAGGCAAGCACCAGACCGGCAATGGCAAATCGCCGAGACCAGCTGAAGCTTTTCGTGGATTTCGAACGGCGATTGCCGTCAGCCGGCATGTTATGTGGCCCTTGCGAGACAGATCACCAGTGCACTGACGTAGTCACTTATTCGATTTTTCACAACATCCAAGAGTGGCAATTGCGTGGAACGCGTCGACGCATCTGGCGTGCTGGTCCGGCGAAGTTGTCGGCTTATGGGTCAAGATGGATATTCTGCACTTGAAAAATGCCGCAAAGTTTCCAAGTCTTAAGCGAGCGTGACGGCGCTTGGCGATTTCCGATACGATTTCGGTCGGCCAAAAATCCATCAGAGTATCCGGGGCGAAGGGAGATAGGAATCAATGCGTCTGATTCTCAGCCTTATTGCCGGTGTCATGATCAGTGCCTCAGACGGGCCGGCCCACGCTCAAAATGTCGAAAACGACCATGCCGCGTTCAGGCAGATCATTTCCGCGCAGATCGACGCTTTTCGGGCGGATGATGCCCGCAAGGCCTACTCATTTGCGGCGCCGGCTTTGCAACGCCAGTTTTCTGATCCAATCGCGTTCATGGCGATGGTGCGCAAGCGTTACGTTCCCATCTATGCGCCGACCCGCTTCTCATTTGGCGACGTCTCCAACGAGCTCGGAAAGCCGACCCAGCGGGTAACCGTCGTCGGCCCTCACGGGCGGGCCTGGCTCGCGCGATACGGATTCGTCAAACATCATTCCGGCCAATGGCGGATTGCCGGTGTGCACCTGATCGAGATCGATAAGTCGATGGCTGGGAAGCCGCCTTCGCAAGGAAATCAACTGGTCGCTGAACTTGCGCCCCAGCGCGGCGGTGCAAAATTCGATGTCACCTACGACACAGGCACGAAACAACTCCACATCAAACATGTCGGCGGTAAGAAGCCGGCTGGCAAAGTCTTCGAACTTTGGATGATCAAGGGTGACAATCCTCCGGTCTCATTAGGCGTCGTCGATGGAGGCGGGAACAGTTCCGCTCCTGTGTCGGCCGCCTTGCAGTCGGCCTTCGCGGAAGGCGTGACGCTTGCGGTCAGTGTGGAGCCCGTCGGCGGCTCAACCACAGGTGCGCCGACCGGACCTGTCGTCGCGATGGGTGCCGTGAAAAAAGGTTAACCCTGCAACATCGGCGGTTGGCAATAAGGCAACCGGTTTCTCTATCTGTGCTCTTCCTCATGGGCTTCGATGAGAGCGTCGTTATAGGCATTGAGCGCCCGAAGATGCTCGACCCAGCCGACAATCCGCGTCGTCTCGAACTTGTCCACAACGGCAATGCGCTCAATACCGGCGCGGTCGAAGGCACGTAGCGCCGCCTCGACCGTATCGGTTTCTGTCAGCCACGGGTCATCGTCGTTCTCGTCCCGCCTCAAGATCTCGTCGTCCGGACCACGTTTGGCCATGAAATCGCGCACCCGCAGACTATGCGCAATGTGTTTGTGTGGGCCTTCCTGAAGAAAGAGACCGCGCGTAGACAGCTGCCAGGCGAAGAAGCTCTGTCCGTGGACCGCCTGCGTCAGGCCGGTTGAAATGGAAACGGCCAGCAAAAGTGCAATAGCCATCGGATAATCGCCTGTGAGTTCGAAGACGATGAGGACAGTCGAGATGGGTGCACCGAGAACGGCTGCGGCCACAGCGCCCATGCCCACAACAGCATAGAGGCCGGATGACGAAGCTATGTCGGGGAAAACGCTGGCCGCAAGGAGGCCAAAGGCACCGCCAGTCATAGCGCCAAGATACAGAGACGGCGAGAAAACGCCGCCGCCGAACCGACTTGCCAAGGAGATGGCGGTTGCCGCAATTTTCGCGACCAGCAGCATCAGCAGAACTTCGAGCGAGAAAAACTGCTTGAGCGCCGCGTCTGTCGCGTCATAGCCGACGCCCAAGACCTGGGGAAACTGGGTTGCGATGAGACCGACCATCAAGCCGCCGATTACCGGCCGTGTCCAGAGCGGAATGTTAACGGACAAGGCCAGTCGGTCGCTGGCAATGATTGCAAAGTAGAACGCAATTGCGATCCCGGCAGAGGTGATTCCCAACAAGGCGAAGGCGGGAAACTCCCAGTACGAGACGATCTGGAACTTGGGAAGGATAAAGGCTGGGAAATCGCCCAGGTGGATGCGTGCGATTACGGTGGCTGCAACGCTGGCAATCGTGATCGGCACGAAGGCCCGCAGAGCATAGTGCGCAAGAATGACTTCCAGTGCGAACAGGACACCGGCGATCGGCGCGTTGAACGAGGCCGATACGGCGGCGGCAACACCGCAGGCAAGCAGCACGCGCCGCGCCGTGTGTGGGAGCTTGAAGAGATCTTCCAGAGCCGACGCAAGCGTCGCACCGAGATGAACGACCGGGCCTTCGCGGCCGACACTTGCACCAAATCCCAATGAGACAGACGAGACGAGGGCACTTCCCAACCCTGTCCGAAGAGAGATCCGGCATCCTCGCAGGGCGCGCGCTTCGATCACATCCGCAACACCGTGTGCCCTGCGTCCTGGAACAACGAACTGGAGGAGCAGTCCGACTATGAGACCGCCTATTGCCGGTACGGCGATAATCAACCAGATGGGGAGATCGTCTGCGATGGCATAAACGCGCTCGCCGGTGCTCCCCAGCCAGGGAAGTTGGAAGATACCGATCAGCTCGCGAAACAGAATGGCCAGATAAGCCGCTCCAATTCCGATCGCAAGCGCGAGTGTCCAGACAAGGAGTTGTCGCTCCTCCACAAAGTCATTGAGGTTCGGTTGAATCCGACGGAAGAAGACCTGCCTGAGCCAACGGATAGGGGCGGCGGCCTTGCGCCTCGGCCGTGCGTCACCATCGCCAGGCTTCGACGACGGTCCGTGCGGGTGTTGAGGCGTCTCTGTTGATGTGGCCATGCGAACGTGGGCACCGGCAGACAAAGAGAACGACGAAAAGGATGCAAGTCGAACAAGAAGTTAGAGTGCTCGGCCCAATCGGCCAAGCCATATGATTAGATAGGGTTACATGTCAGAGCACAGGGATGGATGTCGCAGCTGCTTGGTGCCGATGATTGGCCCTTATTGTGTAAGTCGAGTAAACTTGCACTCAAGAATCTGAACGCGCGCCACTCGGAGTGGCAAGACCGGAAGGGATCTGGGAATGCCGGCATTGGCAACGGATTGTGCAGATCGCTCCAGTGCGGAAGTTGTTGGCCTGCTCGAAACGCAATTTGGCGACAGGGTACAGACAGGCGAAACGCTCTGCGAGCAACATGGTCACACACTGACATGGGTGGCGAACGAGCCGCCGGATGCCGTTTTTTATCCAACGTGTACGGATGATGTGGTCGCGGTCGTAAAGCTATGCGCGACACATGGCGTTCCGATTATCCCGTTCGGTGCCGGTACGTCGCTCGAAGGGCATCTGAATGCGCCCCAAGGCGGTATCAGTCTCGATTTTTCGCGCATGAACCAGATCCTTGCGGTGAATATGGAGGATCTCGATTGTGTCGTTGAAGCTGGAGTCACGCGCAAACAGTTGAATGCACATCTGCGTGATACAGGCCTATTCTTTGCCGTAGACCCGGGTGCCGATGCGACGGTCGGGGGTATGGCAGCAACGCGCGCATCCGGCACGAATGCCGTGCGCTACGGGACGATGCGCGAAAACATCGTTAATCTTACCGTGGTGACAGGCGAGGGGGAGGTTGTGCGGACCGCCCACCGCGCCCGAAAGTCGTCAGCCGGCTATGACCTGACCCACCTCATGGTCGGATCCGAAGGCACACTTGGGATCATTACCGAGGCAACGGTGAAACTTCACGGAATTCCAGAGTCGATCCTGGTTGCTGTCTGTCCATTCACAAGCATCGAAGGGGCCTGCAATGCAACGATCATGGCGATTCAAATGGGACTCATTCCAGCCCGTATCGAACTGCTCGACGCGGTTCAGGTCAAAGCCTGCAATGCCCATTCGAATCTGACGCTGGCAGAAGAACCGACGCTTTTTCTAGAGTTCCATGGGACGGAGGCATCGGCGCGTGAACAGGTCGAGACATTCAAAGAAATCGCCGCCGAGGAAGGCGGCGGTGCGTTCCATTGGGCCGAACACGCCGAAGAGCGCAATGCGCTCTGGGCCGGCCGTCACGATGCCTATTGGGCGGCGCGCGACCTTCTCCCAGGCGGACATGCCATCGTGACCGACGTCTGTGTGCCTATATCGCGCTTGGCCGAGTGTGTTACAGCGACCCATGAAGATATCCGCAAACATCGCCTAATTGCCCCTATCGTCGGGCATGTTGGTGATGGTAACTTTCACGTTCAGGTCCAGATTCCGCAGGATGACAGCGATGCACTGAAGATTGTGGAAGGCTTTCTGGACCGTCTTGTCGAACGCGCATTAAGCATGGATGGTACATGCACCGGCGAACATGGGGTCGGAACCGGAAAAATGAAGTATCTTCGTGCCGAGCACGGCCATGGATTGGAGCTTATGGCCGCCATAAAAAGGTCGTTAGACCCCAGCAATATTTTGAACCCCGGAAAAATCGTTCTGATATCATGAACGTAGCGCCATTGGGCGCGGGGTTAACCGGAGTGATCCCATTGTATCCTTCGACCGTATCCGTGTGCTGTAGGGAGCTGCGCACGTGAACTCATTTCTCTTGACGATTGCAGGATTTCTTATCCTCGTCCTGAGTGCTGCGTTTGCCGTACCCCATCTCATCGATTGGGCGAGTTATCGCTATGTGTTCGAGGCCGAGGCGACGAGGCTTGTCGGTCGCACGGTCGGAGTCGGTGGCGATGTCCGCCTGTCGCTTCTGCCAACGCCGGTCCTGCGGTTCGAAGGCGTTGAGGTGGCTGATGCCAAGGGTAGTTTCGAGCGGCCGCTCGCCAAGGCGGAATCCCTCACGATCTGGCTTTCAGTCTCACCCCTCCTCAGCGGGACGCTTGAGGCGCGCGAGATCGAAATCGAAAAACCGATCCTCAATCTCAGTGTCGATGAAGAGGGGCGCGGAAACTGGCACGATCTCGGTAACAGCAGTGCGGCTCTACCCTTTGCACCCAAGGCTGTTGCGTTCGAAGCCGTCAATATCGTCGACGCATCGGTCACCTTGCGGCGCGGGGGGGATGCCGAACCATGGTCGGTCAAGGGCCTGACCGGCGTGCTTTCCGCCAGGTCGCTTGACGGTCCATTCAAGTTCACGGGCGATTATGAGATTGGCAAGAGATCTCGCGAAATTCGGTTCTCGACCGGCCGTCGTGAAGAGGATGGGTCGTTCCGGCTGAAAGGATCGGTGCGGGAGGCTGGCAAAGGGACCAGCTATGCCGTAGACGGCGCATTCACGGGTTTCACCGATACACCACAATTCGACGGAAAGCTGAACGCGCAAGTTGCGAGTGACGGCGATCTTTTGCGGTCGGACGAAAAAGGCGCTGAGATTCCGATCGAAATCAAGACGACCGTGTCGGCAAGTCTGCGCGGCGCGCGGTTCGACAAGTTCGAGGCGACGCTTCGCCGCAAGGACCGGCCTCAGACGATCAGCGGCAGTGTATCGGCGACGTGGCACGATGGTGTGCGCCTCGAAGCCGACATTGGGACCCGCTGGTTCAATTTCGATCCGATTCTGGCCGGTGAGGACACCACACAAAAGAGCCCGACCCATGCCCTGGCTATGCTGGCCGACCGCGTTCTTGGTCAAGCATCGCAGTTTCGTTCCGGCCGCCTGCGCCTGGCGATTGACCAGGCCATTCTTGCAGGAGATATCGTCAACGACTTCACTGTCGATTTCTCCATCGATGGAGAAGGGCTGGAACTGGCCAATGTAAGCGGTCGCCTGCCGGGTGAGAATGAAGTTGCGCTTAAGGGGCGTTTGGAGAGCGCGGAGACCGGCCCGGTATTCAGTGGCGATATCACACTCGTCGGCCGCAAGATGAACCGCTTACTCCGATGGTCCGGTTGGCAGGGAGAGGCACTGCCGGCAACGGCAGAGACGGCAGAGTTTTCGATTCAGGCAGCCCTGACGGCAAGCCCGCAAGAGTTGGTATTGGAGAATGTAACCGGGACGGCACTCGATACGGCGTTCAACGGAAACCTTCGGTACGAAACGGCACCGCGCCGGGAATTCTCGCTCGTGTTGGATAGTGACCGTTTCGATATGGTCCGCTTATTCGGCCCATCGGTTACGCCACGCTCGCTACTCGCAGGTGTCCTGGGCAACGCGGCTGATGAGGGGAAAGAGGGCAAGACCGAAGCGCCGGAAGGCAACAAGAAGCCATCTTGGTGGCAGCAGACGGCTGCTGAATTCGATCTCAGGGTTGGGACACTTATCGTACCCGATGTTGGTGACGTATCTCTCGATGCAAAGCTTCTCATTGCCAAAGGCAATGTTGATATTCGCAGGCTGATCGTCTCATCGAAGACCGGGCTTGTTGTGCGGGCCGAAGGCGCTCTTTCAAGTGTTGGCGGGCAGCCCGACGGTAAACTGACAATGAGTGTAGATGGGCCCAAGCGCGAAAGCCTTGAAGCCCTGGTGACGCTCCTGGAGATCCCCCAGGAGAGAGTTGGCGTGACCCAGCTCGATGCTCTTAGTCCAATGCGCATCGTTATGGCATTGGAGTCGAAGGGGGAGAGTGATCGCGCACTCGAAGCGCGTATCGGCGGAACGTTAGGTGTCAGCAATGTATCTTTAACCGGTCGTTATCAGGGTGATTTGACAGCGTTCGAATCGGCTGAGCTAGGGCTTCGTGGGACCGTAAGCAACCAGGACGGCCGCGCCCTTGTCAGTCAGCTGTTCTCGCACATGACGCCGGAATCGCTGACGCGCATGGGGGCAGGACGTGGGATTCTGTCTCTCTCGATCGACGGGACTGTCGCTTCTTCGCTGGATACCCGGCTGTCGTTGGATGCGGCCGGTATCAAACTGGTGCTGGACGGCAAGTCGCAGTGGAAGGATGGCAGTTTACAACTCGGTGGCAGGACGGCGCTTCGCGCAGAGGACTTTGCCGCAGGGCTCGTGCTTGCCGGCTACGACCTGGGACCGCAGGATGTTCCGCAGCCTGTGGCTCTGCGTGCCCAGCTTGCCAAAGCCGGAAAGATTTACGAGTTCACCGAGCTGAACGGTCAGATCGGACAAGAGTCGCTCAAGGGGCGTCTTCGTGTGGATCTTTCCAAATCGGTTCCGGTACTCGACGCTAATCTCGATGTGTCGCGATCATCTCTGGCAGGCCTCCTTTCGCCAACAGTGGATTGGCGCCGTAAGAAGGCAACGCGGCCCTCGCGGAGAAAGAAAAAGCAGACGAAGCCCTATTGGTCGGAGCAGAATTTCGCCAGTGATTTTCTGGCCGGTCTTAGTGGGCAGATAGAATTGAAAGCCGGCAGCCTCGAATTGGCAGATGCACTCATTCTGCAGGACGCATCGTTCGAAGCGGCTCTTGCCGACGGGACGCTCAATATCAAGACCCTGACGGGAAGCCTTTTCGAAGGCAAATTCGATGCAACGGCCAAACTTGTCCGCCGTGGCGCAAATCTAGCGCTCGTCGGTAAGGCCGCAGCGACAGATCTCCGCCTTGATCGGGTTACCGGACTGCAAAGAGATGCACCGCTGGCCGATGGAAAGATGGATATCGAATTCGCTTTGGCGGGCGAGGGCCTGAGTCCAAGGGGCCTTACAGCCGGGCTCACAGGGCAGGGCAAGGTTCGCTTCAGCGGCGGCACATTGAGCGGTCTTTCGCCGGACGTTCTGCGCCAGTTCGTCGATCAGGCGAATGCGGGCGAAATCAAGAAGACGCAGCCACGCAGGCTCAAATCGCAGGTCGTCTTGGCATTGCGCGATGCGCGTTTCGAGTTCAGCGAAGCAACGACCGAATTTGTGGTACGCAACGGTACGGCAACATTCGAGGACATGATCCTCAAGAACGACAATGGTCAGGCCAAGGTCACCAGTTTTGTGGAATTGACAAATCTCAAATTGGATAGCGAGTGGGTGCTGGAGACGCCGCTCGATGCCGAGACACAGATCGAGCCACGGATTACGATGACATTTGCGGGGCCGGTGAACGAGTTCGGTCTTCTCAAGCCTGATGTCGATACGCAGAGCCTGGAACGCTATCTCACGATGCGGCGAATGGAACGCGATGTGGAGCGGCTCGAAAAACTCCAGGTCCCGAAAGCGCCGGAGCCGGCAACCGCGCTACCAGGCGATGGAACGACGACAGGCATTCAAGGCGGAGCCGAACCGCAAGGCGGCGCGCCTGTGGGCGCTGCGCCGCGAACCGACAACAGGCAGCCTGCAGATCCCTCTCCACCAGGCGAGGCGGCGGCTTTGCCGGATACGTCGCCATCGCCGCGCCCGTCTTCGGCCTTGGGTGTCGCGCCGGTACGCGATGCCGCCACCGAGACGCCTCGAACAACGCCGTCGCAAACCGAGCAGCAGAGCGTAGCACCCGCGCGCGTGATACCGCAGCGGCCTGAACCGCCGGTACGGCGTCCAGCGCCAACTGCACGTCCGGCAGCACCCGTCGTTGAAGAAGCCGCGGCGCCGGAAGCGCCCCGTGTCGTAACGCCGCCGTCCAATCCGGAAACTGTCGTGACGCCTCTCGGTGTGGGACAACGCATCCCTAGTCAGACCGGCCAGGAAGCGGACCAGGATGGCACATTGGCTTCTCCGGCCGTTCCCGTGCCGCAGACCCCACTTTCGCCAGGCAATGCAATCAGCGCCGAGCAACAGGCCGAGCGTGCGGACGAGCCGGCACCACCGCGCCAGCGCGGTCGATTCAACGTTCTTGACTTGCTACGGGACTTTTCCGACTGAGGTTCGCCCCGAGCGGCTTCGAAAATAATCGAGCACAAAGAGTCGGATCGCGGTCGATAACCCGCAGGCTCCACGCGTCTCGTCGATCTCGGCGACCAGTGAAGGGACGGTTTGACCTTGTGCGGACGCTATGTCCCGCAAGGCATCCCAGAATGCAGCTTCAAGCGAAACAGATGTGGGATGTCCGGCGATCGACATCGATCGCTTCATGGGGCGGCCCGGCATGTTCGGCCTAGTCGCTCGGACCGATCATCTGCTCGGGCCGGACGATCCGCTCGAAATCCTCGGCACTGACATATCCGAGCCGCAAGGCCTCTTCCCGCAACGTGGTGCCGTTCTTGTGGGCTGTCTTGGCAATCTCGGTTGCCTTGTCATAACCGATCGATGGAGCCAGTGCGGTGACCAGCATGAGGGACCGTTCCATCAGTTCGCCGATCCGATCCCGATTGGCATCCATGCCTTCGATGCATTTGTCGGTCAGGCTATGACAGGCATCGGCCAGCAAGCGGATCGACTGCAGAACATTGTAGACCATGACAGGCTTGTAGACGTTGAGCTCGAAATGTCCCTGGCTGCCGGCAATCGTGACGGCCGTGTGGTTCCCCATGACCTGACAGCAGACCATGGTCATGGCCTCGCATTGGGTGGGATTGACCTTGCCGGGCATGATGGACGAGCCCGGCTCGTTCTCGGGCAATGCCAGTTCTCCAAGTCCGCCGCGCGGGCCGGATCCCAGCAGACGGATGTCGTTTGCGATCTTGAAGAGGCTTGCCGCCAAGACATTGAGCGCACCTGATAACTCGACGAAGGCGTCGTGCGCAGCAAGCGCCTCGAATTTGTTCGGTGCGGTTATGAATGGCAGGCCGGTGATCTCGGCAACTTCCGCGGCAAAGCCTTCGGCAAACCCCGTTTTCGAATTGACGCCTGTGCCGACTGCGGTTCCGCCCTGCGCGAGTGGATACATTCGGGGCAGGGCCGCTTTTACACGATCGATGCCATTGCGCATCTGTGCGGCATACCCCGAAAACTCCTGTCCCAAAGTCAGTGGGGTCGCGTCCTGCAGATGCGTACGTCCGTTCTTGATGATGTCAGACCATGCGTCAGCCTTCGCTTCAAGTGCGGCTGCGATGTGCTCAAGCGCCGGGAGCAGTGCCTGATGCACTTGCTCGGTCGCCGCGATATGCATGGCGGTTGGAAATGTGTCGTTCGACGACTGCGAACAATTCACATGGTCGTTCGGGTGAACGGGGTCCTTGGTGCCCATGGTGCCGCCGAGGATTTCGATCGCACGGTTGGCGATCACCTCGTTGGCGTTCATGTTGCTTTGCGTTCCGGAACCGGTCTGCCAGACGACCAGCGGAAAATTGTCGTTGTGCTTGCCGTCCAGGACTTCCTGAGCTGCGGACGCAACCGCATTCCCGATACGGTCTTCAAGGAGACCTTGCTCCATGTTTGTGAGGGCCGCTGCCTTCTTGATGATACCGAGTGCGCGGACCAGAGGGGCCGGCATCGTTTCGATACCGATCTTGAAATTCCCGAGGCTACGCTGGGTTTGCGCACCCCAATACTTGTCTGATGGAACCTCCAGGGGGCCGAAGGAATCGGTTTCGGTTCGTGTGCCGGTCATTGTCGGCCTCCTCATCGGTTCTTTTGTGGGCGGGTTATCGTCAGCAATTGCAGGTATTAGCGCAGGACGCGTTGGAATTGAACCGGATAAGTCGGTTCAGCAGGCATCTCGGCTCAATTGGGATCTTGGCAGTCTTGTTTGGATGGCAACGCTATTTCTTGCGGAAAGCGTCCAGTTCCACGACGTCCGCGACAGGTTGTCCGTCGGTCCCGGAAGCAGCGTCCATCGTCGCTTCTGCGGGCTCGTCTTCCTGAGCCGTTTCCGGCGCAATCGGAAGGCTGGAGCCGTCATCGGCTTGTCTGACGATATCGGCCACGCCTTGGGCGACACGGCTGGTATCGTTGGCAGCGCCTTGCGAGCCGAACTGCAGGCCGAATTGGACACTCGGGTCGAAGAAGGCTTTGACGGCAGGGAACGGGATCACAAGTCTTTCCGGAACGTTGTTGAAGGACAGTTTGACCTCGAAGCGTTCATCCGTGATTTCCAGGTCCCAGAACTGGTACTGCAGGACGATCGTCATCTCTTCCGGATACTGCTCTTTGAGCCGCTTCGAGATGGAGACGCCCTCGGCCTGAGTGTCGAATGCGATGTACAGATGGTGTTCGCCGGGCAGTCCGGTCTTCCCGACCATTTCCAACACCGATCTTATGACACCGCGCAGAGCCTCCTGGGTGAGGACATCATAACCGATTTGATCGTCTGCCATTACCCTCTCACCCCGCCCGCATACACTAAAAGCCTGTGGCGTGTATTTCACACAGACACGTCAAAGTGGAGGGCTTCTGTTGCCCGGTGCCCTCCGGAACCGCGCCTAGGCGTGCGAACGACTAGGACTTAAAATGAGACTATCGCGCTGCTATGCAGCGAGACGTGCCTCCGCATAGTTGTCGTTTGCAACTATTGTGATGGCCCGATAACGGCGGCTACCATACCGAGCGAAAACACGTCCTTTACACCCTCGTCGATCCTATTTCGCCCCCATCAAATACCGCGAAGCTCTTGAGTTGCAATCGCAGCATATGGTGGAGGCGCCGGGTACCGCCCCCGGGTCCGAATGGTTTATTACGACGGCCATTTATCGCCATAGTCGACCGAAGCCGACCTCCCTTATATATGGTTATTCGACCTCAAAGAAAAGGTCGTGAGCGCAGATCGAGTAGGCACGTTTGCACAAAATCTCAATTCTTCGAATGTAAATTTTCACAACTAAATGAGCCTGTTAGGAATTCTTATTAATATGTCGTGTGAATTCGTGTGGCGAACCACTTTATTTTTGGTTCAGGTCGCACATGTCCCCGTCCGCGCAATGGCGCTATCAGGCAACACGGTCGCCAGGCTCCCGACCGGCAAAAAATGCATCGAGATTGTCGCAGGCACGGAAACCCATGGCATCTCGCGTCTCGCGCGTCGCACTTCCAATGTGCGGTAGCAGGAACGTATTGGGAAGCGTCCGGTAATCCGGATGGATATCCGGCTCATTGTTGTAAACATCGAGACCAGCGGCAGCCGGTTTGCCCGACCTAAGCCCGTCGATCAGTGCCTGGTCGTCGACAATGGCGCCACGTGCCGTGTTCACGACAATCGCGCCGTCCGGCAGAAGCGCGATGCGCTCGGCGTTCAACAGACCCTTCGTCTCCGGTGTCGCCGGGCAGCTGATTGCGAGCACATCGCTGATCGGTAGCAGGTCCTCGGCTGTCTCATGGAAAGTTGCGCCTTGCTCAAGGCCTGCGTCCACGCGGGAACGGTTGTGATAATGGACGTCCATGTCGAAGCCACGCGCGCGCTTGGCGATGACTTGTCCGACACGGCCCATGCCCAGGATACCGATCCGCTTACCGGTAACTTGCGACCCAACCATGAAGCTGGGGCTCCAGTCGCGCCACTCGGCAGTGCGCACCAGTCGCTCGCCCTCGCTGGCACGACGCGCTGCTCCCAACATGCAAAGCATGGCGATTTCTGCTGTGGCGTCGCTTAGGACATCCGGCGTATTTGTGACGACGACGCCGTGCGACTTCGCCGCGACAGTGTCAACATGATCGTAACCGACCGAAAAATTCGCGACGATACGTACGCTTTCGGGGAGGGCATCAAAAACCTCGGCCGATAGGTGCTCAGTATGACATGGCATGATCGCATCGGCGCCAGCAGAGCGTTCGATAAGCTCCGCGCTCGAATAGAGTGCATCGGTCGGATTGAGGCGCGCTTCGTAATCGCGAGAAAGCCGCGCTTCGACGGCATCGGGCAATTTCCGGGTGACTAGAATGACGGGTTTCTTGTCGCTCATGTTGCGTGCCTCTTGGAAAGGGAAGGGGCGAAAGCCACCGATGTCGGTCATAACCCGTTTGAGCGGACCTGTTAAGCGTAGCGCCGGAACAGCTTTTTCCATCCAACGGAGGTGAATTCGGGCGGAAACATCGCAGCAGATCTGACGAGCAGGGTGGGAATCGAGAAGGGCCGCGCTCGTTACTGACCGCGACCCTCCGTTCGCTCAAGTCACCGCTTGCCTCTTCCGTTCGCGACCGGCGTCGTCAGCAGACTTATCGCGCTTGGTTAGGCGCGTTTCAGGCCACCACAGCCTACGGACCTATGAGCGAATGGCTTGAATTGTAGTACGAACAGCCGTCCGAGAGAAGGGGATTCTGCCGAAGTGCCAAGTGCCTAGCACGGCGCGTGATCAGACCAATGCAACTGCGGAATATCAGTGACAGATCAGCTTGCCCCAGGAGTTGACGGTGCAGTTTCGCCGTTCGGCGCGGCGTAACCCAAGATGTCGATAGGGACAATGCATGACACCCCAGCGGTTGATCCAGCATCGGGGTTTGAAAATGTCGGGTGGCAGGCTGTAGCGCAGGTGACGTCTGGGATGGCGATCCCAACGACCGATCTTCTGTATGTCGGACGCAGGCAGCGTAGCCGTGAGCGCGCTCTTGGCCGTAAGGGACCATGATGCCGCCGACGCGCCTTTGATTGGCGCGAATATGGCCAACGCCACGGCGGCGACCAACGAAAATCTGACGAAGCGAGTCATAGACAACCAACCCTCGTGGCTTAACGGTGCGATGGATCGCAGAGAACCATTGGATTCCCAGAGTGCACGCTTTTTACGGCCACGTCCATTTAAGGACAAGGAAATTGGGAGAATTGTGGGGGAAATGGAAAAAAGAGCCGCCCACGCGATCCATCTAATCACTCGATATCCTCTGTCGAGGCATGAAAATGATCGGTCGGTGGGCGGCTTTTTGTTTTGAGCGGTGCGGTTCGATCAGAAGTTGACGACCAGTCCGCCTCGGATCTGATGCAGATCGGCATCGTAGTTGATGGTCGTGCCGCCGGAATAGGTGACCGATTCACTCGACAGGTCCGTGTAGATATAGTCGACACGGGCACGCCAGCGGTCATTCAGTTTGAACTCGCCACCGCCACCGAGTTGCAGCCCACCGAATGTCTCGGATGCGGCACCGCCGCCGGGACCGGCCAGCTGTAGGTCATAATCCGCCCACCCATAGCCGAGCGTCAGAAAGAACAGGGTGTCCTGGTTCGCAAGAATGCCGGCACGGGCGCGGATGCCGCCCATCCAATCGATCTCACCGTTGACCGTATTGGCGCCAAAGGTCACGGAATCGTCGAGACCACCCGCCAGCAGATCGCCTTCGATACCGAAGATCACGCGGTGAAATTGCCAGTCGTAACCAACGATCCCGCCGCCGATGACGCCATCCGTGTCGAGATCGCCAGCGCCGGCGACGGATAGGTCCGTGTTTGCCAGCCCATAGCCGACCAGCGCGCCGGCATACCAGCCCTGCCATGATCCAGGCGTTGCCAGACCCGGTTTGTAGCTTGCGCCGGGGTCGTCATAGTCCCGGCCGAGGTCAGCGCCATAGGCAGCAAATGAAATGCTTGCGCTGACGGCGAATGCCAATGACATCGCCATGAAGTGAAGAGTTTTCGTACGCATTACGCGGCCCTTTTTCAGTCGAGAAAATCGTGGGAACGGGAGCTACCGCGGCCCCTCTGAAATCCAACCTAGCGACGATCCCTTACGAATCGTTACCGGCTGTGCGCCGCAATTCGTGCGTCCGCGCGCAAGGGTAAAGGTCCGGTTAGCAACTGTGCCGTTTCGAGTGGAACAGATGCGCTCGCTAACACTCTGTTAACGATCCTCGTTAATGATGCGTTTACCGATCAAATTCGCCGGCGACCGCAAATCGGTCGCTCAAAGGCCCCGAAACGAGGGCTGGCACGGGAAGAGGCGTTTGCCGACACCAGCCGGTGGCAAAGGTGGTGATTTCGCTGCCTGGCCGCGGCTCTAGGAGATAAATCCGATGTGGAAAATCGTGCTCGTTCTCTTTTTGGTCAGCGACACCAATCCAGGCGGCATCATGTTTGCTGACATGCCGCAAACCTTCAAAAGCGAAAGTGAGTGTCGGGAATTCGTTTCCACCAGTCGTGAGGATATCTTCTCCGGCGTCGAATATATCGTCGAGGAGACCGCAGGCGATGCTCAGCTTCTGCACCACGACGTCAATTGCATTCAGGATTCTGCTGGGCAGGGGATCTAAATCAATCTGCGCATCGTCGGTAACGACCGTACCATCCAACTGGCATCATAGCCGCCGACGGCATCTTTTCACTGTTTGCGGATCCGAATCGGTTCGATTGTCTTGCGCTCGGCCTCGGTCAGCCTACCGGTCTCGACCATTGCATGTAGAACGGTTTGCTGGCGTTTAATCGCTTCGTCGAGGTTCCGGCTCAACGTCGATGGCGCCTTGAGGAGGCCAACGAGAAAAGCGGATTGGGCTATGGAGAGGTCCTTGACCGACGCCCCGAAATAACGCCGTGCCGCGGCCCTCAAGCCATGGCACCCGCTGCCGAAATAGGCTGCATTCAGGTAGCGCTCGAGGATTTGGTCTTTCGAGAGAGCGATTTCGAGCCGTAGAGCAATAAGAACCTCGTCGAGTTTCCTGTCCCAGCTGCGCACATGCGACAGATAAGAGAGCTTTGCGAGCTGCTGTGTAATCGTGCTGCCACCTTCGGCAATGCGCCCGGCTTGCATGTTTCGGACAGCGGCTCTCGCAATACCCTTGGGATCGACACCCCAATGCCTATAGAATCTTCGGTCTTCCATCGCCAGTAGCGCATCAACAAAATGATCTGGCACGTCGCTGCGGACGACTGGCACGTCAAAGCACCCACCTCGTTCTGCACTCGACGACTGCGCGCGTTCAATCGTGTAGGCCGTTGCAGGTGACGGGTAGGATTGTACGATCGGCAAAGCGAAGAAATTGAAGATGAGGGCGGCGTTCAGCAAGGAAGACAACATGACGAGCGGTGTTAGTACTCTCATGAATCGTTCATCCGCTCTTGTTGTTCTTGGCTTGGCAACACCGCATCGCAATCACTCGGTTCCTGTCTCTTCGTCAAACAATGATGCGCGGCGGTAACACTGTTCCTCTCAATGCCATGTGTCCTGGTACGCGATGACAAGCATGACCGCGAGCGGTGAACGTGGAAACTCAAATGCCATGGTCACCGCACACAAACAACTACCGTTCGGCATATGCCTTCGGATGACTGAACTGACAAATGACGGCACACTTGTCGCATGGATAGATGACCGTGGGTCGTTTTCACACGCTTACTATCGACAAGCCTCTGCGGAGATCTGCGACCATCCGATCGTACACCATTTTGCGGCGATCCTCTTCCGGCAGCCGCAAGATATAGGCCGGATGAACGGTGATCAGACCTTGGTGACCGCGTAGCATTGAAATCGGCTGTCCACGGACCTCTGACAGCTTCGTCTTTTGACCTGTCAGACTGAAGGCCGCCGTTGACCCTAGAGCAATGATGAGCTCAGGACCGACAGCTTCGATCTCCCGTTCGAGCCACCATCGGCAGGCCTGAATCTCTCCGGCGTTTGGGCGCGCATGGAGACGGCGCTTGCCGCTAGGTCGAAACTTGAAATGTTTGACCGCATTGGTGAGATAACACGATGAACGCTCGATACCGGCATCACGAAGTGCCCGATCCAGCACCTGCCCAGCGGGTCCGATGAATGGTCGGCCCGTGAGATCTTCGCGGTCTCCCGGCTGCTCGCCAACCAACATGATGCGTGCGCGGCTTGGTCCTTCGCCGAACACGGGCTGTGTTGTGCCCGCGTGCAAGGAACACCTGTCGCATCGACCGATAGCCCGATTAATCTCAGCCAATCCCGAGCTCTGGCTTTCAGGGCATGTTTCTTGTCGTGCTGATCGCCGCACCAGTATGCTTTGCGACATGGCACTGGGCTCCGTGGTGGGACCGCTCTGCATGGCTGCCGATTGATCGCGTGCTTCGGCCACGAGCCCCTTGATCAATGATGCTTCGGGAAGGTTGTGCCAGTACTTGCGCGGCATCTCTGCCGTCATCGCGTTCACCTTCAGGCGTGCCGGATTGAAGATCGAGGCAAAATACGTCCTCCATTCATCTTCCACGGCATCTGCCCTCGGGACGTCTTTGCGAGATGCACCAGGTTTGAAGGTCAATTCGTGTCCATCCCAAACGGCGCAGCAATCGGGAGTCATGATCGCCCAATCCATGTTCGGAAACCGTCGGACAAAAAACGGTGCCGCCAATGCCGTAATGTGGTGGGTTGGTTCGAACCATGAGGCGAATTGCTCACGCGTGCCGCTTTGTCCTAATTTTCGGAACCGCACGAACGCGTGCATCTTGTGGCAATCGCGGTTAATCGCTTTAAGACACTGCCGCATCCAGCAGACCTCTGGATCGACGCTGTTTTCAAGCAGGCGAGGGGACTTGAGCAATCGCCAAAGAAGCCTATACAGCTTTGCAAGACGCTCGGGATCGCGATGGCAAATCACCCGCTCTGCCATTGAAAAGAACTCCGATAGGGCCTCTGTGTTCAGCGGTTCGGTTGTGTTGCTTTTCCCATTCGCAGGGGCGCAATCGGAATCGAAAAGGCCACGTTGTCGGTCAGCGATACCCCATGAGATTTTGCTCGGCGGTAGTCCTTGTCTGCATGCTTCCATTGCCATTGACCGCCACTCCTCGAAGCCGGTCTCCGATGACAGGTTCAGTGTGACCATCAAAGCAGTTCCAATTGCTTCGGCGGCGGTTCAAACCGTGCACGCAATGTGTCTGAATCGATTCTTGGCCCTGGCGACCAGTCGGCCGTAACGATGAACGGCAACATCTTTTTGAGAGATGTTGTAACCCGGGCAAGATCCTCCAGGCGCAGATGCGTATGTCGGCGTGCCGAGAGGATCCGTTTAATCCCTGTCAGACCCAGTCCCGGAACACGCAATAGCTGTTCTCGGTCCGCCCTGTTGATGTCCAGCGGGAACGATGCGCGGTGATTGAGTGCCCAGGCCAGTTTCGGATCGATGCCCAATTCCAGCATGTCGCCTCGGCCACCCGATAGGATTTCGTCAATCTGAAAACCATAGAAGCGCAGCAGCCAGTCGGCCTGGTAGAGGCGATGCTCGCGCATGAGGGGAGGGCGTTGCGGCGGCAGATCGGCAGAGGCGTCCGGAATAGGGCTGTAGGCCGAATAGTAGACACGCTTCAATCGATACCCGGCATAAAGGTGCGACGACGTTGTCAGAATGTCGCCATCGGTCGAGCGATCTGCTCCAACGATCATCTGTGTCGATTGGCCGCCCGGTGCGAACCGGGGCGTCGGCGCTTTGCGAATCAGGCGGGATCTGGCTTGATCGCGTTGGTCGTCCATCTTCAATCGGACCACCGCCATTGCCTGGCGGATTGTCTGACCGCGTTTCTCCGGGGCGTACGACCTGAGCCCGCTCTCTGTCGGTAGCTCGATATTTGTGGACAGCCGATCGGCGAGGGATCCGGCCTGTTCGATCAAGAGGGGATCGGCGTCCGGTATCGTCTTGAGATGAATGTAGCCCTGAAAACCATGGTTGACCCGAAGAAGACGCGCTACGTCGACGAGCTGTTCCATCGTGTAATCAGGATTGCGGATGATCCCTGAAGAGAGAAACAGGCCTTCAATATAGTTGCGTTTGTAAAAATCCAGGGTGAGTTCCGCGACCTCCTTTGGCGAGAATCGCGCGCGCTCGATATTGGATGACACGCGGTTGACGCAGTACCGGCAGTCGTAGATGCAGAAATTCGTCAGAAGAATCTTGAGTAGTGAGATGCAGCGACCGTCGGGTGCATAGGAGTGGCAGATGCCCATCCCCTCTGTCGAACCGATCTGACCAGCGCCATGCGCTTGCCTCTTAACAGTCCCTGAAGAGGCACAGGATGCATCGTATTTGGCAGCATCTGCGAGGATCGCGAGTTTCTGTATCCGGGTCCTTGAAGCCATTCGTTTTCCGCCGTTCGCCCGACCGCAACATAGTTGGAACAAAAGCGGAACACAATGGTTTGTATCAGCTGCAGGGAAGCATTGCTTTAGGCACTGGTTGAAAACTTAAAACAGGCGCTGCCGCTATAGAGCGTCAGTACCCGCTGAAGACGCCGCGTCATCATCTTCGCGTATGAGACAGGCACGTGCGGTGCCCGTTCAAAGGCAGCAGAGTATCGATCGACTTGTCCGCGTACGATCGATCTCTGATAAGCGAAGTTGTTCGCTTCATTGCTGCCATAACAAACGATGCACGCCTGATTGGACACGCAATGCTCTAATGGACGGCTTCCGGTTTCTCCGCCGTTTTGGCTTTCTTGGCCTTCGGCTTCTTCTTGTCGCTCGATCGGGCGATGCTGGTACCGCTTGCTTCGGTCTTCTTTATCGCTTCGTCTTTTTCGCTATCGTCTTGATCGGCGACGGCTTCAGACGGATTGGGAAGCTCATTAAGGGTCGTGGCGTCCAGGACAAGCGGATCATAGGACTCACCTGCGCGAAGCGCCGCTTCAATCGACTTGCGATCCATGCCGTCTTTTTCGCTGTTTCGCTTGGCCCACCCCTCGAATTGTGCACCTTGGGCTATGGCAAGCGAACGATGATGGATATCGCCGGAGACGCGGGCCTTTGGCTCCAGAGTGACGTGATCACCGTTGATGTTTCCCTGAACTTGGCCATTGACGGCGATCTGGTCGGCACGAACGCCGCCTGAAATCGTAGCGGTCTCACCGACAGTCAGAGTCGCGCAATGAACGTCGCCTTCGATACGGCCGTCAATATGGACTGTGCCGTTCGACGTAACGCTGCCGGCGACCGTGAGTTCAGGCCCGATCACTGAGGTCGGTTGCGACGGTTTCTTGTAAGACTGCGCTGCCTTTGGCGGCTGTTGTTCAATCGCCCGAAGGTCGAGTGTCGGCGGGTTCAGTTGTTCCGGTGTGGGTAGCTTATCGTTTGTTGCGGCCTCAGGCCGTTTCGTAAACATAGCGGCAGCCTCCTTCTACGCCATACTGAACGAACCCAGCCATACGCGCCGGGTTCGCGGGCGCGAGGTAAATTTGTTGCCCCCCGTGCCCAATTCGGTCCTGCCAATTTCAAAGCTATAGCACATTCGGGGCAGCATTTGGGCCATAGAATCAATGTTTTTGGCCAAAAAACGCATGCATTCCCATGGTGATTATTCACGCGTTGTCCCCACGTCTCTCAAAACGGAGATTTTTGAAAGGCCCATCGGCCAGGAATCAGGATATGGTCGCGCCATGCAAACATATCTCGATCTTCTGGCCCGCGTGCGCGATGAGGGCGTTCGCAAGGCCGACCGAACCGGTACCGGAACGCTCAGCGTTTTTGGGCACCAGATGCGCTTTGATCTTGCCGCGGGATTCCCGCTGGTGACGACCAAGAAGCTGCATGTGAAGTCCATCATTCACGAACTGCTCTGGTTCCTTCAGGGCGATACGAACATTCGCTATCTGAAAGAGCATGGTGTACGGATCTGGGACGAGTGGGCCGACGAAAATGGTGATCTGGGGCCGGTCTATGGTCATCAATGGCGGTCCTGGCCGACACCGGATGGCCGTCAGGTCGATCAAATCTCGCAGCTTGTGGATCGCCTCAGGTCTGACCCGGATTCCCGGCGGCATATCGTCTCAGCGTGGAACGTGGCTGAGATTGAAAACATGGCGTTGCCGCCCTGCCATTGCCTCTTCCAATTCCACGTGGCCGAGGGTCGTCTGTCCTGCCAGCTCTATCAGCGCTCGGCCGACATTTTCCTCGGCGTGCCGTTCAACATCGCGTCCTATGCCCTGCTCACAATGATGGTTGCGCAGGTCGTGGGTCTTAAACCGGGCGATTTCGTTCACACGCTTGGCGACGCGCATCTCTACCTCAACCATCTCGAGCAGGCCGACGAGCAACTGAAACGCTCGCCTCGGGCGCTGCCTTCGCTTTCGATGAACGAGGATGTCGGTTCCCTTTTTGATTTCGTTTATGAGGATTTCGCGCTCGCGGGCTACGATCCTCATCCTCATATCAAGGCAACGGTGGCTGTCTGAACGCTTATGTCAAATGATGTGCGTATCGCCCTGGTCGTGGCTGTGGCCGAAAATGGCATCATTGGCCGGGATGGCGGATTGCCTTGGCGATTGTCGTCTGAACTCAAGCATTTCAAGTCCTTGACCATGGGCAAACCCATGATCATGGGGCGCAAGACCTTCGAGTCGATCGGCAAGCCGCTTGAAGGCCGCGATACGGTTGTGATTACCCGCAATCCAGACTTCGATGCAGCCGGAATCCATGTGGTTGATGGGCTGCAGGCGGCGCTCGCGCTATCGCGGCGCCTGGCAACGGGCCGACAAACCGATGAAATCATGGTTGTCGGAGGTGGCGAGATCTATCGCGCTGCGCTTGCCCTGGCCGATCGCGTTTATTTGAGCGAAATTCACGCCGAACCGGAAGGCGACACGCATTTTCCGACGCTGGACCCGCAGATTTGGCGGGAAACTGCGCGAGAGCGTCGCGATCCGGGCCCAAAGGATTCGGCTGCTTTCAGTTTCGTCGTGCTCGACCGGGTCGCACCGGACGCAGTCAGAGCGGCGGAGCACGAAGCCCATGTCGATTGAGGCACCCGCAATGGCACTCAAAACCCTTGTGGTTGCCGCTGCCTTGGCATATTGAGAAGACGTGTCAGAAGCACTCGGATTGCATGACCTATTTGAGTGCCCTATAAGGCTCGCCGTCCAAGCAGCCTTGATCACCGAGGAAGCCAGCGACGGTAAGACGCGGCGGACACTCTATTTGGAAGCGATAGGGTGCGCTCACAATCAGCGAACACAATAGGACGACTCTATTATGCCTTGGAGCAGTCAGAACGGCGGTGGCAACTGGAAGGGTGGCGGAGGTCCGTGGGGCCAACGCCCGACGGGCGGCAATCCATCGCCCGATTTAGAAGAGATTCTGCGCAAAAGTCAGGACAAGCTGAAGCAGGCCATGCCTGGCGGTGGCATGAGCGGACCATTCATTGCGATCATTGGCGTTTGCTTGGCAGCCGTGATTGCGTTTTTTGGCTTCACCTTCCGAGTCAATCCTGACGAACTGGGTGTCGTCTTGAGGTTCGGGAAATTCGTCAGCCAGAAGCCTCCGGGACTGAATTTCCGCTGGCCGTATCCGATTGACACCGTCTACCTGCCGAAGGTGACGCGCGTTAGCCGTATCGAAATCGGCATGCGGGGCTCCGGCGATGTGACAAGTTCGACGAGCGGCTTGCGCGATGTTGCAGAAGAGAGCCTGATGCTGACGGGCGACGAGAACATCGTCGATGTCGATTTCCAGGTGCTCTGGTTTATCAAGGACGCGCAGCAGTACCTCTTCAATATCCAGAACCCGCCACAGACGGTGAAAGATGTTGCTGAGAGCGCCATGCGCGAGGTCGTCGGTAAGAGCAACATTCAGAACATTCTGACCGAAAAACGCGCGGCGGTTGAAACCGATGTGCAGAAGATCGTCCAGGATGTGCTCGACGGCTACAACGCGGGCATTACGGTCCAGCAGGTCAAACTGCAGAAGGTGGACCCGCCGGCTCAGGTTATCGACTCTTTCCGTGACGTGCAGGCAGCCCGCGCCGACCAGGAGCGCATCCAGAACGAAGCGGACGCCTACGCCAACCGGATTATCCCCGAAGCCCGAGGTGAGGCTGAGAGAATTCTCCAGCAGGCACAAGGCTACAAAGAGCAGACAGTGGCTGAGGCGAGAGGTCAGGCGGATCGCTTTCTCTCAGTTTACGACGAGTATAAGAAAGCGCCTGAGGTGACTCGCAAACGTATGTTCCTTGAGACGATGGAGCGGGTTTTCAGCGGGATGGATAAGATCATCATTAATGACAAAGAAGGCAAAGGCTCGGGTGTTGTGCCCTATCTGCCATTGGATCAGCTCATGAAGCGTTCGAATCAAGGAGGTCAGCAATGAAAAAGGGAATTCTCGGCGTTGTTCTCTTTCTGCTGATCGCAGGCGCGGTCGGTGCCTATCTCACGCTCTTCACGGTGAACGAAACACAGCAGGCATTGGTGCTCCAGTTTGGTGAACCGAAACGGGTAATCAAAGAGCCAGGTCTTAATTATAAGATCCCGTTCCTGCAGAATGTTGATTTCTTCGACAAGCGTATCCTTGAATTAGATGCACCGGCTCAGGAGGCCATTGCCTCTGATCGGAAGCGGCTGGTCGTGGATGCGTTTCTCAGATATCGGATCGAAGACCCCCTGAAGTTTTTCCAAACGGTTCTGGACGAACGTAGAGCGCGTCAGCGGCTCTCCACGGTTCTGGAATCGTCCATGCGTCGTGTCCTCGGTGAGTCGACTTTTACCGCGGTTGTTCGAGACGATCGCGGCAAGCTGATGTCTCAGATTACCAAGCTGGTCGATGGCGAAGCCGAGAATTTCGGAATTGAGATCATCGATGTGCGCCTAAAGCGTGCCGACCTGCCTGAGGCGAACAGCCTGGCGATTTACCGTCGGATGCAGACGGAGCGTCAGCGAGAAGCCGCTGAGATCAGAGCCCAGGGTGAAGAACAGGCGCGCCGTATTCGAGCCGATGCGGATCGTCAGGTTACGGTGATCAAGGCTAACGCAACACGGGATGCGGAAAAGCTTCGCGGTGAAGGCGATGCCGAGCGCAACCAGGTGTTCGCCGATGCCTTTACGCGGGATGCGGATTTCTTCGCTTTCTACCGCTCGATGCAGGCCTATGAGGCCGGACTTAAAGGGTCAGATACGCGGATGCTCATGTCGCCGAACACCGAGTTTTTCCGGTATTTCAACGACCCGAAAGGCGCTGCGCAGACCACTCAATGACCGATTTGTTGGTCGCTATTGGCCTCGTCTTCGTTATTGAAGGGGCATTGTGGGCACTGTTTCCACGGTTCGGCCGGCGCATGCTTGAGGTTGCAGGCGAAATGCCTGAACAAAGTCTCCGGACGGCCGGCGCCGTTGCCGTTGCCGTGGGTGTTTTGATGGTGTGGCTCGTTCGTGGATGATCGGCATATAACAAAATGTGATCGGTCCAGACGACCACAAACGGTATGATAGAGGCCTTGGATGGTGCAAAAACGTCCATCCAATTCTACCCGATTATGGTTGTTGGAGCCCGTTAGAGATGATCGAATCCCGACTTGCGAGACCGTCTAGAAGAGCCCGAGCCAGAACAGCACGCGTTGAAAGATCCGATCAGCATCGCCTTCTTGCTTTGGCCATAGCGGTCTCCGTGATGGTTGCGATGGCTATTGGCACCTTGACGGCCAATGCGCATCCTGTTCGCGGGCCGGGCGAAGGTCCCCATTCGGTGTCCGATCTTGCTGCTTCACTGCAGGGTTCGGTCGTCAATATTTCCACGACACAGACGCTCAAGGCCTCCCGCGGTATTCCTTTGCCGAAGGTTCCGAAAGGATCGCCATTCGAGGAGTTCTTCGAGGACTTCTTCAATCGTCAGCAGAAGGAAGGCCGACCTCGGCGCGTCAGCTCGCTCGGATCGGGCTTTGTGATCGATGCGAGCGGCCTCATCGTCACGAACAACCACGTCATTGCAGAAGCCGACGAAATCGAAGTCAACTTTAGCGACGGCACGAAGCTCAAGGTCGTCGAAGTCGTGGGACGCGACACCAAAGCGGATCTTGCGCTTCTGCGCGTGGAGCCTGAAAAACCGCTGAAGGCGCTCGAGTTCGGCGATTCGAATGCCATGAAAGTCGGCGACTGGGTGATGGCAATCGGCAATCCCTTCGGTCTCGGCGGTACCGTCACACTCGGTATCATCTCTGCCAAGAAGCGCGATATTAATGCCGGGCCCTATGATGAGTTTCTGCAAACGGATGCAGCCATCAACCGAGGCAATTCGGGCGGACCGCTCTTCGACATGAGCGGCAAGGTCGTTGGCGTGAACACGGCAATTATCTCGCCAACAGGCGGCTCGATCGGTATTGGATTTGCGATCCCGGCGGCAACCGCAACCCACATCATCTCGCAGCTCAGGGAGTTTGGTGAAACACGCCGCGGTTGGCTGGGCGTTCGTATTCAGACGGTCACCGATGAGATCGCCGACAGTCTCGGGCTGGCCAAGCCGAGCGGTGCCTTGGTCGCAAGCGTTACACCGGAAAGCCCGGCGGCACAGGCCGGCATTGAAGCGACCGACGTGATTACGAAATTCGACGGCCAGGATGTCCCGAACATGCGCGTGCTGCCGCGTATTGTGGCCCGCACAAAGATTGGCACGGCGGTCAAGGTCGAGATCCTGCGCAAGGGCAAGACGCTCGAATTCGAAGTGACGATTGGCCGGCTGCCCGACGACGACAAACCGAAGGCAGCCAAGGCTGACGAGCCGAAGAAGGAAGAGAAGAAAGAGTATCTCCTCGGTCTCTCCATTTCTCCGTTGTCGGAGGCGCTTCGGAAAAAATACGGCATCTCGGAGAAGGTGAAAGGTGTTGTCGTTACCGATGTCGAGGCCACGAGCACGGCGGCTCAGAAGAATATCAAGCCTGGAGACGTGATTGTCGAAGTGACCGAGGAAGAGGTCAAAACACCGGCAGATGTCTCAAGCCGGGTTGATTCCGTAAAGAAGGCAGGGCGCAAGTCTGTCTTGCTCCTGATATCGGATGCCAAAGGCGAACTGCGTTTTGTCGCGGTGCCGATCAAGGGCTAGGTCTTCGACTAGTCCAGTGTGACAAACCAGCGGTAGTAGGCGAAGGCTCCTGCATTGTAGGTCGCATGCGCGACGACCGCATGCCAGATACTGCCCGTTCGATAGACGAGGGCGGCGAGTGCCAGGCCCATGACGAACAAGGCCAGCATGGCCTGTATGACATAGCCCCAGTGAATGACGGTCCACAGGGCACTGGTCAGGATTGCCGCACCGACCGGTCCGAGGGCCGATCTCTCAAGCGCCGATAGCAGGAATCCCCGGAAGAGCAACTCTTCGGAGAGCGGTGCGCCGACGGCCAGGACGAGAATGGCTATCAGCCACTGGGTCGACTGGGCGACAAGGATGAAGTCCCGCACGGCTCCGGTCAGGTCGAACGGCCATAGGGCATGGACTCCGAAAATCAAAGCCGTTGCGCCCAATGTGAATGCGAGTGCACTAAAGGCAAGGCCGAACCAGGACCCTGGCGCGACCAGATACAGTGTTTGGCTTGGGCTGCCCTTGCGTTGGCGTCCAAGAAGCAGAATCACGAAGACGGTTATGGATTGTGCAACAAACAAGCCGATAAACCCGGCAATCAGGAACTTCGCATCGCTCACGCGGTTGAGTTTCACGGGGTCGAAGACCCAATCGACGTCCGAAAAAATCGGCAGCAGCATGGTCGTCACGGATATGGTGACTGTCACGCTGAGGGAGAGGACGAGCACCGTCACCGCGATCGCCACGAGTGGGTGCCAGTGACGCGGTTTCGGCGTGTTGTTCTCTTCAGTTTCGGAAGGCGCTTCGATCATATCCCTGGCAATAGAGTAGGGCGGTCAGATCGCCGTGGGTGATCCGTGCATCGGCTTCTTGGGCAACGACCGGTTTTGCCCGATAGGCGACGCCGAGGCCTGCCTCTTCTATCATGGCCAGATCATTGGCGCCATCTCCGACGGCCATCGTTTCGATGGGATCCAGGCCAAGTTCTGTGCGGGTGGCGATCAGTGTTTCTCGCTTGGTGTCGCGTCCCAATATGGGCTCGTGGACGCGGCCGGTGAGACGGTCGTCCGCGATTTCGAGGCGATTGGCACGATTGAAGTCGAATCCGACACTGCCTGCAACGCGCTCGGTGAAATATGTAAAGCCACCGGAGACGAGAAGACAGCGCGCACCGTGTGCCTTCATTGTTTGAACCAGTGTTCGTGCGCCGGCCATTTCCGTGATCCGTTCGCTATAGACTTGGTCGAGCACATCCACATCGAGGCCTGCGAGGAGGCCGACGCGTTCACGCACAGCCGGAGCGAATTCCAGTTCGCCCCGCATCGCCCTTTCGGTGATTGCGGCAACCTTCGGCTTGACGCCTGCAAAATCTGCTATTTCGTCAATGCATTCCTGATTGATGATGGTGGAATCCATGTCTGCGATGAGCAGGCGTTTGGCGCGGCCATGGACGGGCTGCAAGACGATATCGACGGGGCTCCCGTTAAGCTCATTGCGCAAGGCACTGTCTATAGACTTGATTTCGGCGGCGTCCGGCGCGAAGGGAATGTCGCAGGCATCGCCTTGTGCAAGCCAGACGGGTTCGCCTGCATCCGGTAGCAAGCCGGCCGCGCGAGTAACAATTGCCGTATCGACGGCACCGGCGCCCGGAGCGCCGATCAAGGTCAATATGTGTGTCATGAGCCGAGACCGCAATCAGTCACGCCCGGTAGTTCGGGCCAGGAAAAGCTAGGATGAATCGAGATCAAATTCGCGCCATCCTTATTGCAGGGCCGACGGCCAGCGGCAAGTCGGGTGCAGCACTGACCATTGCTGAAAAACTGGGCGGTGCGGTCATTAATGCGGACTCGATGCAGGTTTACGAGAACCTGGCGATCCTGACGGCAAGACCTGACGAAGACGATCAAGCCAGGGTGCCGCATCGGCTTTACGGGTTCATTCCAGGGACCGAAGCCTACAATGTGGGCCGATGGATCGACGACGTTGCTGCCGCGATCCGCGATACCGAGGCAGAGGGTCTGTTGCCGATCGTGACAGGCGGGACAGGCCTCTATTTCAAGGCGCTGCTCGAGGGGTTGTCGCCGATCCCGGACATTCCATTCGCAATCCGCGATCGTTGGCGCAGCAGGGCGCAGGAACACGATGCCCCGACCTTGCATCGGGAGTTGCAGAGCCGTGATCCTGCCATGGCTGCCAAACTGCGGACCAGCGATCCACAGCGCATCGTGCGCGCGCTCGAAGTGATGGACGCCACGGGTCGTTCACTAGCCGAGTGGCAGATGGAAACCGGGGAGGGCGTGCTTGCGACCGACGAGATCCTTCCGGTCGTCATCGGTCCGGATCGTGCGCATCTGCATGCCAAAATCAATGCACGCTTCGACACAATGATCGATCATGGGGCAATCGAGGAGGTCGAGCGCCTTCTGGAACTTTCGCTGGAGGAGAAGCTTCCGCTCATGCGCGCCCATGGCGTGCGGCCGCTCGCTGCCTATCTAAGAGGCGATCAATCCCTGGAAGACGCCGCCATGCAGACCAAGGCCGAAACCCGGCAATACGCGAAACGGCAGTTCACCTGGCTGCGGCGAAATATGATTGCGTGGAATTGGATTGAAGAGCAAGAAATGGAAAGAATCGTCGCAAAAATCTTTTCATTCATTGATCATTGATGGTTGACCCTTAGATTCCCGAACGTTAGGGTGCGCCTCGGTTCATGGACCTGTCCATGTGGGACTCCTATTTTGACTGCTGATAGGATCCGACCAACCATAATCCAGCGTATATGCAAGGCGCGATCAGGCCCGCCGGGTCGGACGCGCCTTTCTTCGGAGCAAAGGTTTGATGGCACGGAAACTGACGGGCGCGGAAATCACGCTGAAAGCCCTGGTCGATCAAGGGGTCGAACATATGTTCGGCTATCCAGGCGGGGCCGTTCTGCCCATTTACGACGCGATTTTTCAACAAAACTCGTTGCAGCACGTTCTTGTGCGCCATGAGCAGGGAGCGGTGCATGCGGCGGAAGGCTATGCGCGCTCCACAGGAAAAGTCGGCGTGGTACTCGTGACGTCCGGACCGGGTGCGACCAATGCCGTTACCGGTCTGACCGACGCGTTGATGGACTCAATTCCGATCGTTTGCATTACAGGCCAGGTTCCGACTCACCTGATCGGCAATGACGCCTTCCAGGAATGCGATACGGTCGGAATTACGCGGCCCTGCACGAAGCACAATTACCTCGTCAAGGACGTGAACGATTTGTCGCGTGTTTTGCACGAGGCCTTTTTGGTTGCGAAGAGCGGCCGGCCGGGACCTGTCGTCGTCGATATTCCCAAGGACGTGCAGTTTGCCGAAGCCGAGTATGTCGGCCCGTCGAATGTCTCTCACAAGACCTACCGTCCCCAGATCAAGGGCGATCAGGAGGCCATCCGCAAAGCTGTCGACATTATTTCCGGAGCGAAGAAACCGATCTTCTACTCCGGTGGCGGCGTTATCAACTCAGGTCCTGCAGCCAGCCAGTTGCTGCGCGATCTGGTGCAGATGACGGGATATCCCATCACGTCGACCTTGATGGGGCTTGGCGCCTATCCCGCGTCGGACAAACAATGGCTCGGCATGTTGGGCATGCATGGCACCTACGAAGCCAACAACGCGATGCATGATTGCGACGTGATGATCAATATCGGCGCGCGCTTCGACGACCGCATCACCGGCCGCCTGGATGCCTTTTCGCCGAATTCGACAAAGATCCATATCGATATCGATCCCTCGTCCATCAACAAGAATGTGCGCGTGGACCTGCCGATCATCGGCGATTGCGGTTATGTGCTCGAAGAGATGATCCGTGTCTGGCGGGCTCGCTCGCCGCAAGTCGACAAGGGCGCGCTCGATGCCTGGTGGGGAGAGATCAATGCCTGGCGCTCGCGCGATTGCCTGAAGTACAAGAACCGCAACGATGTGATCATGCCGCAATATGCCATCCAGCGGCTTTATGAACTGACCAAGGATCGCGATACCTACATCACGACCGAGGTTGGTCAGCATCAGATGTGGGCGGCACAATATTACCAATTCCAGGATCCGAACCGTTGGATGACGAGCGGCGGACTTGGAACCATGGGCTACGGCCTGCCGGCTGCGGTCGGCGTGCAGCTGGCACATCGCGATTCGCTTGTGATCGATATCGCCGGCGAAGCGTCGATCCAGATGATGACACAGGAGATGTCAACGGCCGCGCAATACAATCTGCCGGTCAAGGTCTTCATCCTCAACAACGAATATATGGGGATGGTGCGCCAGTGGCAGGAACTTCTGCACGGTGGTCGCTATTCGCATTCCTATTCGGAGTCGCTGCCTGATTTCGTCAAGCTGGCAGAGGCCTATCAGTGCGTCGGCATCCGCGCCGAAAAACCTGATGAGCTGGACGATGCCATCAAGGAAATGATTTCGATCGACAAACCGGTCATCTTCGACTGCGTGGTGGACAAGGCGGCAAACTGCTTCCCGATGATTCCAAGCGGGGAAGCACACAATAACATGCTGCTTGGCGATGAAGTCGACGATGGCGATATCGATCAGGCCGTCTCCGAAGAAGGCAAGGTTCTCGTATAACGGAGCGAAACCGGCTGATCTCGACACATGGCTTTGAGGCCGCCCACCGGCAACCGGGGCGGCCTTAACCATGCCGCGTAGTCGGGCCCGGCTGCTTTGACATGGTCCTGCCGCCGTTTGATAAGGTGCGGACGTAGAACAAAAGAATGGCGTGAGGCGTAAGAAGATGAGCCCGATGCAGGAAGTGAACGAACAGCACACGATGTCTGTGCTTGTGGACAATGAACCGGGCGTTCTGGCGCGCGTAATCGGGCTCTTTTCTGGCCGCGGCTACAATATCGATTCCCTGACCGTGTCGGAGACGGAGCACGAGTCGCAGGTCTCACGCATTACCATTGTGACCACAGGAACACCGATGGTCATCGAGCAGATCCGTAGCCAGCTCGATCGGCTGGTGCCGGTGCACAACGTCATCGATCTCAGCGTACTGGGCAATCCGCTCGAAAGGGAACTGGCTCTCGTGAAAGTTGCCGGTAAGGGCGAGATGCGGGTTGAGGCATTGCGTCTTGCCGAGGCCTTTCGGGCACAGGTCATCGACGCTTCGACCGAGCATTTCGTGTTTGAGATCACGGGCCGCCTCAGCAAGATCGAGCAGTTTGTTTCATTGATGCAGCCTTTGGGACTGGTCGAGGTGGCGCGTACGGGCGTTGCCGCTATCAGCCGCGGAACGGAGGCAATGTAGTCCGCGCGGCATTCAATCACACATGGAATAACTGCCGTTTTCTTGAACTTTTCCGGGTTTCACGCTATCCGCCATCAAGCACCGGCGCCGCATGGCAACTGCGATAGCCGGTCCGGACCATAATTTCTCACTTTGCGAGGCAGCGCTTCGGCGCATCACGCCTCGCCACATGCACACGACAACGAAAGAGCTAGGTGAATCATCATGCGTGTCTATTACGATCGCGATGCCGATATAAATTTGATCAAGTCGAAGAAAGTGGCCGTGGTCGGCTATGGCAGCCAGGGCCATGCCCATGCGCTGAACCTGCGGGACTCGGGCTGCGAGAACGTGGTCGTAGCACTGCGTGAAGGCTCAGGCTCCGCCAAGAAGGCGGAAGGCGAGGGCATCAAGGTCATGAATGTATCCGACGCGGCCAAATGGGCCGATGTCGTGATGATGCTGACCCCGGATGAGCTGCAGGGTGAAATCTGGCGCGATCATCTCGAAGCCAATATGCCGGAAGGCTCGGCGATCTTTTTTGCGCACGGCCTCAACGTCCACTTCAATCTCATCAACCCGCGGCCCGACATGGATGTCTGCATGGTTGCCCCGAAGGGACCAGGCCATACGGTGCGTGCCGAGTATCAGCGCGGCGCCGGTGTGCCGTGCCTTGTTGCCGTCGCACAGGATGCGTCCGGCAATGCCCACGACCTCAGCTTGTCCTATGCAAGTGCCATTGGCGGTGGCCGCGCGGGCATCATCGAGACCAACTTCCGCGAAGAGTGCGAGACTGACCTTTTCGGCGAACAGACTGTCCTGTGTGGTGGTCTTGTCGAGCTCATGCGCGCCGGGTTCGAGACCCTCGTCGAGGCGGGTTATGCGCCGGAGATGGCCTATTTCGAGTGCGTGCATGAAGTGAAGCTGATCGTCGATCTGATCTATGAAGGCGGTATCGCCAACATGAACTACTCGGTTTCGAATACGGCCGAGTATGGCGAATATGTCTCGGGTCCGCGCGTCGTGACGTCCGAGACGAAAGCGCGCATGAAGGAAGTCCTCACAGACATTCAGATGGGTAACTTTACCAAGGACTGGATGCTGGAGAACAAGGTCAATCAGACAAGCTTCAAAGCCATGCGTCAGGCCTGCGACCAGCATCAGATGGAAGAGGTCGGTGCCAAACTCCGCGGCATGATGCCCTGGATCTCGGAAGGCGCCCTGGTCGACAAGTCCAAGAACTAGTGCCGAACTAGCAACAAGCCCCAACCTTCCCCCTTAAATGGGGAGGGATGGGGCTCACCGCCGTTATTCAGTCTGCTCGGCAACATCGGCCTGCCGATTGAACTCGGGATCGGGATCACCGAACCGCTTAATGACATTCTCCAGGAGCCTGGAGACCGAATTGTCATAGCCATTGTGCGCAAGACTGCCACAGAAGGTGATCGAGCCGACCGAAAAGACCGCACCACCATTACCGGTATCGAAGAAGACGATTTCAGCCCGGATCAGGTCGCGTTCGTCCTCTCCGGCCCACGTCGCCTGATGGGTCAGATGTTCTTCCGGAACCAGAACAAAACTCTTTCCATGCCCCTCCGAGCGGGCCAGAACCGTTGCCTGTTCCGGTGTACCGAGGCGTGTATCGGCACGATCGAGCTCGAAACCTGCCGCCCCGCCGCCGCTCAGTCCGAAATCGCCGATTTTATCGTCTTCGATCCCGTCAAAGACCCAGGCGAACCGTGGGCTGCGCGACATCGGACGACGCATATAGTAAGAGCCCTCGAACTCGCCTTGGCCGGAGAATCCAACGGCCGCGAGACGCTGTGGCGGTCGTCCGTTACGACGCCATAAGCCGCCATATTCCCCATCGAAGGCATTGTAGTATTCGCCGGGCTCCGCCGCCCAGGCGCGAATACCGCCTTCGCCGCGGCGAATCTCGATGATGCCGTCCTCGTCCTTGTGCAGGGCGATTTTCCAATAAAAGCCGTTGCCGCCGAGATAGACGAGGCGCCCACCGCCGTCACGATAGGATTCAAGGGCGTCCAAGGTCTCTCGGGTGTGGTATTCGGGGTGGGTCGTCGTCAGCACCGTGGCGTAGCCCTTGAGTGCGGCGGCGCCGTCCTTGTGTACTTCCTCATCGGTCAGCAGATCGAAGGCAATGTCTTTTTCCTCAAGCCAATCAAGGAGATGTGTATCGGCCTGCAGATGGCGAAGGCCCGACCCGATCGTGTCGGCAAATGTGAAATAGCCGGGCCGAAGCGTCATGAGCGGGCGCAGGCTTGACGCGTGACAGATGCCGCTGCCGTCCGTATGCGTGTTGTAGGTCGAGAGGCCGTATTCGGGATGATCGGCCGGATTGTGAGGATAGGAATCCCATTCGGCCGCTTTGCTGCGCCAGGCCTCGGAAAAATCGAGCCGCGCATGATTGCCATAGATGATATAGGTGAAGGTCGGGATGATCACACAGATGTCGGCGGTTCGTTCACCCTTGGGTGGTGCGACAACAAATGGGATCGCGTCCTTCTCGGCGCCGCAGGAGAGGCGAGCGGCATAGAGTCCCGAAGGGAGGTCGTCCGGTATGGTGTAGGAAAAGTCGGTTTCCCAGCTGCAGTCGTGCAGATCGTCGTCGTGAAAGTGGATGGCTCCGTACTCGTCGGGCGCATGGCGCCAGCACATCTCTTTGCTCGTCCAGTTCGACCCGGTCATGGCGCGTGCCGGCATGTTGACCAGATGACCATGCATGGCATTCGGTCCGATATCGATGATCTGTGTCGTCGGAATTTCTTTGGAAAAGTCCCAATGGGCAAGAAGTCCCGGTGCTTCCTTGATCACGGGCGCAGACATGATTTCGTTGCTCATGACCACACGCGAAAAGATTCGGGGATGCTCGATCTTTCCATTGAAGTGTGACTCTGGCCTCGCATTGCCGAGTGCAGCGATCAGCAACGGCCCCTGGCTGTGCCAGGCAGCGTTCTCCACAAGATCGGAATTCTCGTAGACCCGCGTCAGATATCCCGTCGGCGTATAGGATGTCTGGCCAACGGTAATCTGCCCGACGACGCTATCGTATGAGAGCCAGATCCGAGCCCAAACGCGTTCCTTCAGCCGGACTCCCGTGGTGATTTTGTAGGCCTCGTCGTCCTGCAGACCGATCCAGGCTTCGGCGGCCCCGTCGGCACCGACGCACAGTGCGATTCCTGAGCCTGTCTCGGGATCGAAATGCCCAAGAACGGCCTGATCCGTCTCGCCCGGTTTCGTTGGCCAGACCGTTGCCGTCATTGTGATGCTCTCGAGTTCCTTTAGAGCGCCGATATCGTCAACTCGGGCGTAGGAGCCGGACATTACTGCCTGCTCACGCGAGGGATATGAACTAGCGAACGCGGCGTCGAGAGGCGTTTCCTTCATTCCCGGTCCATCGGGATTCGGATCTGCCGAGCGAATTCGGACAAGTGAAGCCTCATAGGGCTCCGATGACGTGCTGGAGATTTTGAAGTCGATCGTCTCGCCTGGCCGCGCCGAGAGGCGGTTGGCATATCCTGTCAATGGTATCATGAACCCTCAGACCTTTTTCGCAGGCAACCGGTTATCGTTGTGTACTGCGTAAGCAGGCCATCGGCCCGGTGCTGTCAAGTCTGGCCAAAAGTCGAGGGGCAGGTGAGGGTAAGCGGCACGCCCTGGCGTGCCGCTTGTGTTGTTTGACACTTGGCCCCGCTATTCGAGGCGCAAGATCCTTTTGACGGCGGCGAGCTTTGCGATGCACGCCTTTTCATTGCCGGCTTTGCGCTGCGTTCGTGCCTGCCTTACGAGACCGTCGACCGTTTCGCGGACAACGCGTGATTGCTCGGGTATGGCGAGCACTTCGTTGACCTGAGCCAAAACATACGAACACCGGTCGGCAGCCGCGGGCGCCGAAAAGGCCAGCAAAAAGCCGACCACTAGCAAAGCCTTGCATTTCATGAACGATGACTCCCCTTATTTTTTTGGTCGGGAACCGATCTGCGCAAGCGCTCCTCTACGGTTGGAAATAATAAGGGGGAAGGCGGCCAATTCGTCGTCCCGACCGTGGCAAAGGGGTGACAACTTGGAGGAATTCTTGTGCGCGGGTGTGAGGCGAAAAGGCCTGCAACTGCGCGAATTGAACGTATCAATTTTGTAAGAGTCTGCTCTTGGGTGTCAATTTCAGGTGGAAAATTCGGAATTGATGCCTTTATATGTTCAGTACCGGGAGCACCACGAACCAAGGACGGTCAAAATGGCACTTCTTAGAAGCTCAAGTGGGCGGTTCTACGAAATACCGGATGACGAGTTGTCAAACTTCGAAATTCCGGCTGATCAACTTAAGGAAAAACTGGGCGAAATGGGCCCGGAAGAGTCCGGTGGCGACGTTGAGCCCTATGGCCGACGCCGGCGCTGGTACTGGCGGAACTATTGGCGGAACTGCTGGCGGAATTGCTGGCGCAACTGCTACTGATCGAACCGAGATTGCGTTGAATGCGGGGGTGCGGTCATTCCGCAGCTCCGCATCGACCATTTTCCGAATGTGCAGCGTTCGATCTGCATGTGCAGCGTTCGTGGCGCTAAACGCTTGATCAGGGTGTGGCCGTCCGGAATATCCGGGCGGTCATATCTTCAATCGGTATCGAATACGACGCAAATGCGTCGTGACCCTGCAGTTTGCCTCTCAATCGTGACCGCCGCTGGTATCAGCCCAATCGGGCGCGTCGCGTTTTAGCGGGGCAGTTTTTCCAACAGATCTGCTGCAAAGAGCGAGAGGGTGTCGTCTCGCGCACCCATGATCACGATTCGATCTCCCGGCCGAGCCTGTCGCAAAACCTCATCGCCACAAGCCTCGCGGTCAGTATGCGCCTGCGCCTGACGCCCACGCTGCGAAATATCCGATACGATATCCCTGGCTGTAACCGTGCGTTCGACGGTTCCGCCGAAATAGACGGGTTCCGGCATGAAAAGGATGTCGTTTTCATGCAGTCCGGTGGCAAAACAGTCGACGAAGGCTTGGCGCAGCATCGCGAGCGGGCCGAAGCCATGCGGCTGGAAGACTATGAGCAGGCGTCCCGGAAAGACATGTAATGTCTGGAGCGTGGCTGAAATCTTGTCGGGGTTATGCCCGAAATCGTCGATTACCGTGATGCCGCCTGCGGTTCCGACTGTTTCCGTACGGCGTTTGATGCCCTCGAAGGCAGACAGAGCCTGGCCCGCCATCTGCGGAAAAACACCGAGTGCATGGGCGGCTCCAATCGCTGCAAGAGCGTTCGCAACATTGTGACGCCCCGGCATGGAGAGGGTAATGGATACCGGTTCCCCGTTGCCCACCACGGCATCGAAAGCAATGCCGTCAGGGGCAGGTTCGATATTGCGAGCATGAATGTCTGCCGTCTCGTCCGCCAGGCTGTAGGAGAGCGCGCGACCGGCAGGAACGGCGCGATAGAGTGCCGCCGTCTCTTCATTGTCCAGATTGAGCACGCTTGTCTCGGCACGATCCACGAAATTGCGGAAAAGCGTGCGAAGCTCATCCAGCGGCTTGTGATCGAAGGCGATATTGTTCAGCACGGCAATCCGGGGATTGTAGTACGCGATCGAGCCGTCGCTCTCGTCGACTTCGCTGACAAAGAGATCCTTGTCGCCGGGAACGGCACTGGCGAGGGGAAAATCTGCCGTAACAAAGTTCTTCATGACGGCGCCGTTGAAAATCGTCGGGCCCATGTCGGCAAAATGCAGAATCCAGCCAAGCATGCCCGTCGTTGTCGATTTCCCGCTTGTGCCGGCGACCGCGACGCCTGTCCCTGCACCATTGAATAGCTCGGCCAGCAGTGCCGCGCGTGTAATCTCCTGAGTACCGATCCGGCGGGCCGCCTGAACGTCGGGTACCGTGTCCTCAACAGCGGCGGAACACACGAGGATCTGCTCCGGCCTGGTAATCCCGCTACCGTCCTGGGCATGAAGTTTGAGCCCCAGGGCACGCAAATGCTCGAACTTCTGCGCGGTGCGGCCCTGGTCGAGTGAGCGGTCGGAGCCTTCGACCTGATTGCCGCGCGCCTGCATGATCAGCGCCAGAGGCAGCATTCCGCTGCCGCCGATGCCGCAAAAGAAATAGTGCTTGTTCGTGGTCATAGGCTAAAGAGGGTATCGGGATAGTGAAATCGTGTTGAAAGACAGGCGCTTGAATGAGCAATAGCCGCCTTCGGATCGGTGTGGTCGCACCCGCGTCGCGCATTGAGCCGACAATTGCAGAAGAGGTCAAGGCGCTGGCCGCCGATCGGTTTGGCGAACGAACACCTGAACTGGTGATTCATCCCCAGTGCCACTTTGCCTGCGGCCACTTTGCCGGTGAAGACCAGGTGCGTGCCGACGCCTTTGTCGAGGCGGCAAACGACCCCGCGCTCGATGCAATCTGGTTTGCCCGCGGTGGTTACGGGGCCTGCCGTTTGGCCGACCAGGTCGTAGGACGTCTGGGTGCTGCGGCGCGCACAAAGACCTATCTTGGCTACAGCGATATCGGCAGCTTTCTCGGGCTGTTCTATCGTCATGGCATCGGCCGGCCCGTCCATGGCCCTATGCTGGGCGACATCTCCCGGAAGGACGGCGAGGCGGCGGTCGCGCGTTCCCTGGCCTTCCTCGTGGATGGCGACAAGAGCGGTATCGAGCCGAATGCGCTTGGAACAGCGCCGGTTGCCGCCTTCAACATCACGATCCTGAGCCAGATGCTTGGAACGCCGCTCGAGCCCGATCTCACGGATCACATCATCATGTTGGAGGATGTATCCGAATATATGTATCGGATCGACCGGGCTCTGTTTCACATCACTAGCAATGCCGCAATCAGGCGGGCGGCCGGTATCATGCTCGGACGATGTAGCGATATTCCTGAGAATGATCCGGATTTCGGACAGGACGAAGAACAAGTCGTCCGATACTGGTGCGAAAGATCCGGTATTCCCTATCTTGGGCGGGCTGATATCGGGCACGATTCAGACAACAAGATCGTTCCGTTCGGATCTGCGGCTACTTAACGACTGTGATGTTGTCGACAGAGGAGCGAATGCAATCTTGATGATTGAACCGTTGTGCTTGGCTCCAACAACGTCCCGGACGTGATCCGGGACCCAGGGCTTGAACGCTGGGACCGCTCGGTGCCGCCCTGGACCCCGGATCAAGTCCGGGGCTTTCTTTCGCTAATGATGCTCCTTTCGAATTCGGATGACGGTTTGTGCTCACGCCGACGGCGTCAGGCTTTCTAGCGGCGGCAGTGGAGCCCGCCGGAAAGACAGGCTTCATCTGGAAAGTCGCGGATCAGAAGGATGAGTATCTCGTCTTGCGTTCCGATCAACCGCTCGAACTCCTGCTGTACCTGGTCGAAAAGAGCATTTCGGTGTTGGATCCGCTTAAAATGTCGCATCCGACAATCGGCATGCATTGTCTCCTGTTGAATTCGCCGCTGCCGTGTCGGATGATGAGTTCATGACCTAAGTCTATTGTTCCAACGACCTTTTTCTACGGTCAAACCGTGAGGCATGATGGAGGGGTATTGCCGCGGCGATACTGATGGGGGCAGGCGAGGCGCCGTGCGCTTTTCCCTGAGCGGTGGACCTTTGCCTACCGACATGAGGAGGCTCGATGTTTCCTCGTCGTGACAAACCGGCGATGGATTCGCTCTCGGTCCGTGCATCCATGTCTGTTGCTTTGGGGCTTGGTCTCGGTTTCTTTGTCCTAACGTCTGTCGCAGGCGTGCTCGGTGTCGGTCTCGTCATCGGTTATCAGAATACGGTTGATCTTCTGCGTCAGAAATCCGAGTTGCTGGTGGCGTCAGGCCGCGATCAGACCCGGCGGTTTCTGGAGGCGGCCGAAGCGCAGGTCGATTTCGTCGCCGAGCAATTGAATAGCGGAGACGCCGTTGCGGACCGTTCGGAGGAATTTACGAGTCTTCTGCTCGGCTCGCTCGCGGCCACGCCGCAAATTCTCCGCATCCAATACATCTCCAGCGATTTTCAGCTTACGGGTGTGGAGCGTCAGGATTTCGAGGCCGTCCCTCTCTTTCAGTCCGTCAAAGAGGATCGCCAGCTCAAGACGCTGGTAGACAATGCGCGGTCGCAGCCGAAAGCAGCATGGGGCCCGCTCATCTGGCGCCAGGAGTATTCCCAGGCGGTTCTGAATTACCACCATCCCATCATTCGGGATAAGAAGTTCGTGGGACTTGTCTCTGCTTTCGTGTCGATCCGGCTGCTTTCGGAATTTGTGTCGGATGTTGAAACCGAATTCGGTGCAAATGCTTTCATCCTTCATGGCCGCGATCAGGTTTTGGCTCATCCGCTGATGTCGTTCGGCTATGCGGGCCTCACCGGCTTGACGCCCCTGCCGAAGCAAACAGCCTTCGCGGATCCGGTGATTGTCTCGATGTGGCGGGAGCCCGCATCAAAGTCGCTTGCTCAACGCGTCCTGACCGGACCCGGCGTCAACTTCGTTGCGTTTGGAGACCGTGAATTCATCGTGCTTCACAAGGAAATGGAAGGCTTCTCCGACAAACCATTGTTGATCGGTACCTACTTCGAGTCGCACGATCTTCTTGCTGAAATCGGCCGACTGAAATGGGCGATCGTCATCTGCCTCGTGATGTCTGTAATTTCGGCGATCTTCGCCGCCATTATTGGCCGCCAGATCGCCCAGCCTGTCCGCCGCCTCGCTGTGGCAACGCGCAAGATCCATGACCTCGATCTTGCAAGTGTCGAGCAGATTCCTGGCAGCTTCTTCAGCGAACTCGATGATGCGGCGCGGTCCTTCAATACCATGCTGGATGGGTTGCGCTGGTTCGAGCGCTATGTGCCGAAACGGCTGGTACAGAAGTTGATCGAACTGGATGACGATGAGGGTATTCAGTCGGAATACCGCCGGGTCGTGATCATGTTCACCGATATGGCCGGATTCACGTCCCTTTCCGAGATGATGTCGGCTCCGGAGGCGGCAGAGTATCTCAACAGTCACTTCACGATGGTGGCTGACGCTTGCGAAAGCGAACTGGGTACGGTCGACAAATATATCGGTGACAGCGTCATGGCGATCTGGGGCGCCCCGGACCGGCAGAAGGATTTTGCAGATAGAGCCTGCCGAGCGGCAGCAAAGGTCGCCCGTGCGATCGAGGCCGACAATGAACGGCGGTTTGCTGCGGAACCTAGCGAGCCGCGTGCGCGCATTCGCATCGGTATCCATCTCGGCCGCGTGGTTGTCGGCAACATCGGTAGTCCGGGGCGCGTCAATTACACTGTTATTGGGGATGCCGTGAACGTGGCACAGAGGCTGACGGAGATCGCGGACACGACCGTTGGCATTGAGCGCGATGTGAGTATTCTCATGACAAGCGCCGTGAAAGACAATCTGAGCGAGCCGCTGGATCTCCACGATGTCGGGCCGACACGGTTGCGTGGCCGGGCCGAGCCTGTCGAACTTTACGAGTTGCGCACCCTGTCGCCGAGCAAGACGCCACATGAGGCTTCGCTCGCGGCTCCGAAAGAATGAACCAATAGAGACCGGAATTGGTGACCTGCATGCCACGCACCTATCACATCCTCGACGTCTTCACGGAAAAAGCATTTGCCGGAAACCCGCTCGCCGTCGTCACGGAAGCGGAAGGGTTGAGCGGAGAGCAGATGCAGACGATCGCGCGCGAGTTCAATCTTTCCGAGACGGTCTTTGTGCTGCCGCCTGAACACCCGGCTCATTCGGCACGCGTTCGGATATTCACGCCGGGAAGGGAGATGCCGTTCGCCGGTCACCCCACCGTGGGTACGGCCGTTCTGCTCGCTGCCGAAAAATTCGGCACCGTCGACGGGGACGAAGACGCGATCATCGTGCTGGAGGAAGGCATCGGACCTGTCCGTGTCGGCGTCCGATTGAGAGCGGGGCAGGCGCCCTTCGCCGAGTTCGATACGGTGAAGCTTCCCGAGGAGACAGGCGATACGCCGCCGTCCGATCGGCTGGCTGCAGCCCTCGGTCTTGCGCCGAATGAAATCGGGTTCGAGAACCATCGTCCGGTCAAGTTCTCGGCGGGCGTGCCATTTACCTATGTTCCCGTCCGCGATCTGGAAGTCATCGAACGGGCGGGCGTTGAGTCCGAGCATTGGCTCAACGCCTTCGGCGGCGACGACCATCCGGCCGCCTATATCTATTGCCGCGAGACCATGCGCACGCGGTCTGCGTTTCATGCACGCATGTTCGCACCGACGCTGATCGCCGGTGAAGATCCCGCAACAGGGGCGGCCGCCGCGGCGTTGCCGGGTGTGATCCAGCGATATGATCAACCGCCTGACGGGATCCATACCTATATTATCGAACAGGGCTACGAGATGGGCCGGCCGAGTGACATTTCACTTGAGCTCGACATGCAGGCGGGGCGCCTGAAGACCGTTCGGATCGGGGGGAGCGCGCTTCAGGTTGCAAAAGGTCAACTAGAGCGCGATCCGGAAAATTGAACGCAAAAACATGTTCCCATCGTTGCCCGTTTGCCCAAAATACATCATGATGAATTGAATGCCTTTGGGAGGGCAGTTCATGCGGATGGCACGGAAGTTGCGGGTAGGACTCCGACACTAGTCGTTTGAGTCAACGATAGTATTCTGTTTGCGGCGTAGCGTTAGTAAGAGGGGCATCTGGCACATGCTTTCGGGGCTGCTTGGAGTCATATCGAACGATATGGCGATCGATCTTGGGACAGCGAACACGCTCGTCTATGTGCCAGGACGGGGCATTGTATTGGATGAGCCTTCGGTTGTGGCGTTCTCGCGCCGCGAAGGGCGGCGAAAGTTAATGACCGTCGGCCAGGAGGCCAAATCCATGCTCGGGCGCTCGCCCGATGAGATCGAAGTCGTTCAACCGATGCGCGATGGCGTCATCGCAGACTTCATCGCCGCGGAAGAGATGATCAAGACCTTTATCCGCCGCGTCCATAACCGAGCCGCGTTTACCAGTCCGCGCATCATGATATGCGTCCCGGCGGATTCTACGCCGGTCGAGAGGCGTGCTGTTCACGAAGCCGCCCTCGCGGCAGGGGCTCGGAAAGTGCACCTGATCGAAGAGCCTGTCGCCGCCGCTCTCGGTGCCGGACAGGATGTCGGCCAGCCGCGCGGGACGATGGTTCTCGATATTGGCGGTGGGACCGCCGACATCGCCATCATGACCATGGGCTCAGTCTTCTTCTCGCGCTCATTGCGGATTGCCGGCAACGCGTTCGATGAATCGATCATCAATTACATTCGCCAGAAGCACAATCTTCTGATCGGCGAGGCAAGTGCCGAAGCGATCAAGGTCGAGGCCGGCACGGCGATTGCGCGCACCAACGGAACGGCCGTCGAAATCCATATCAAGGGTCGTGACCTCAAGAAGGGCGTGCCGAATGAGATCAAGTTAGGACCGCCTGATATCGCTGCAGCTCTTGAGACGCCTTTGGAGACAATTGCAGACGCGGCTCGCCTGGCGCTCGAAAGAATCCCGCCGGAACTTGCTGCGGATATTTACGAAGATGGTATTGTGCTCACCGGTGGAGGTGCATTGTTGGATAAGATCGACGTGAAGCTCGGTCGGCGCACTGGCGTCAAATATCGGGTTCCCGAGGATCCGTTACGCTGTGTCGCATTGGGCACGGGTCTCGCGCTGGAACGTTTCGATGAAGTTCAGGATCTTCTGGCGCGCGTGAACTGAGTGTCTGATCGAGCGGATGCGCTCGAAGTGATTCACCCTTGGGCGAGGGTTTAATCGGGGTTGGGTACCGCGTGTTGCGGTGGGTTGGATGTACGTGCATGCGTCGTAGATGGTCACAAGGCGAGTCCGAGACCCGTCGTCCCAAAGACAGGGGCGGACAGTTTCTCTTCGTTCTCTATTTCGTCTGCACCGTCCTGCTCGTCCTGAGCCGGTTGGGCCACGACACATTGCGTGAGGCCCGTGCCGCCTTCACCGACTATGCAACGCCCGTTCTCGAAAAAGCCTCTCTTCCCGTAACCTATGTGCGGCGGGCCGTGGACCGTGCATCCGACTATGCCGATGGCGTCGCCGAGATCGATCGCCTGAAGGCAGAGAATGAACGGCTACGTCATTGGGAGTGGCAGGCAAAGCGTCTCGAACGACGATTGGCGCAAATGCGCACACTGCTCAATGGTGTCGAGGAACCGGCGCTTGAATTCGTAACGGCACGTGTGATTGCCGACGCCCGCGGGCCGTTCGTCCGTTCGGTGCTCGTCAATGCGGGCACGGTGCAGAAGGTTAAGCTTGGTTATGCGGTGATCAACGCAGACGGACTGATCGGGCGGACCGTGCGCGTGGGCGAAAGCATCTCGCGCGTGATCATGCTGAACGATCTCAACAGCCGCATTCCCGTCCTCGTCGGACCGGCAGGGGTGCGTGCCATTCTCTCCGGGGATAATGGTCCGGAACCACGGTTGGAGTTTCTCTCGGACGATGAGAATGTCTATGAGGATGACGAAGTCTATACATCGGGCCACGGTGGCATCTTCCCGCGCGGTCTGCGTATCGGCAAGGTGATACCGACCACGGGCAAAGGCTTCCGAGTAAAACCTCATGTGCGCCTCAGCCAGATCGAATATGTGAGTGTGCTGTTCTATGACTCGCCTCTGTCTCTGGCGAAGCAGATCTCCGACAACCAGTCTCTGGTGACCAAACCGCCGGCGCAGCATGCGAAGGCGGAAAGACCAGCCACAACGGAAGCCCGCTAAATGATCGACAGCGCCACCAGGCCCGCTGTCGTTCGCGAGAGCATCCTTCCCAGTCTCTTTGTGCTGGCGTCGGTTCTCATTGCCTCGATGCCATGGGGGCTTGCCGGCAACGCGACCTTCATTCTGCCGTCCTGCACCGTAGCGGTGATTTTCATCCTCTCTGCCGGTGAGCGCCCGCTCGTGCCCGTATGGGCAGTCTTTGCGGCCGGGCTCGTGAGTGACTTTCTCACGGCCGGGCCTCTTGGTTATTGGGCGATTATCCACCTGCTGACTTATTCATGCGCTCGGATGGTCTCGCCGCAGACGCGCCATTGGCAGTGGATCGTTCTTTGGATCTGTTTCATCGTGACGATCGCGCTCGTCGGCGTTACAGGGTGGGGTCTTGCCTCGCTCTACTTTCTGCGCCCGATTGATTGGCATCCCATGCTCAACGGTGCGATCGCTGCCGCCATTGCCTTTCCGGCCATACTCTGGGTTCTGACCCGTCTCTTCGGGCTCGGCCATCGCCGGGAGCGGGCGATCTGGAGTGAGCCGCTATGACGCGCCGCGATGATCGGGCGAAACAGTCATCCTTGTTTTCCCGCCGCGCTGCGATCCTCGGCGGTGCCCAGCTCGGCCTGTTCGGGTTGATCGGATGGCGCCTGCATAACCTTCAGGTTGTCGAGGCACCGAAATATGCATTGCTGGCAGATGAGAACCGGATTTCGCTTCAGCTGGTGCCACCTGAGCGCGGCGTTATTGTCGACCGGTTCGGCGAGGCGATTGCAACCAATGTGGACAGCCGTAGGGTCACCATCGTGCCGGCCCACGCAGGCAGCATCACAGAGATTCTGGGGCGTCTTTCGACCATCGTGACAATCGATCCGGAAATCATCGCCCGCGTCAAAAAAACCGCACGGCGCCAGAATTCGCATCTGCCGATCGTCGTAACGGATGATCTGAGCTGGCGTCAGTTTGCCCAGATCAATGCCCTGGCGCCCGATCTGCCAGGCGTGCAGACCGACATTCTGGCGGAGCGCTTTTATCGCCATGCGAAAGCCATGGCACATATCGTCGGCTATGTCGGCGCGGCTGACGAGAAAGAGGCCGCCAATGACGACCCGGTCGTCCGGTTGCCCGGCGTGCGAATTGGCAAGGCTGGCGTCGAGCGCGGATTTGAGGCGAAACTTCGCGGCCGCGCCGGCAACGTCAAGCTGGAGGTCAACGCTTTTGGCCGCCCGATGCGCAAGCTCCATGCGGTCGACAGCGAGCAGGGCCGGGAGCTAGTCCTGACCGTCGATCACACGATACAGAATTTCTGCATGAAGCGGATCGAGAAGGAGCGGCGCGCTTCGGTCGTCGTGCTCGATGCGCAGGCCGGCGAGATTATCGCCATGGCGTCGACGCCGACCTTCGACCCCAACACGCTGGTCTCCGGCCTTGGCACCAAGGCCTGGTCCGAACTGGCCAAAGCCAAGGACGACCCTTTGAACGACCGGGCTACCCGCGGGCAATACCCGCCCGGATCGACCTTCAAGATGGTCACTGTCCTGGCCGGTCTCGAAAGCGGCGAGATCACTCCCGAAGAGCCGGTCCGTTGCCCCGGCGCGTTTCACTATTCGGGCCACAGATATCGCTGCTGGCGCAGCCATGGCACGGTGCGTGCGCATGAGGCGATCCGCTCGTCCTGCGACGTCTATTGCTACGAAACCGCGCGGCGCGTCGGCATCAGGGCCATTTCCGAGATGGGGACCAAACTTGGTCTCGGACAAACCTATGATATCGGGCTTCCGCTCCAGAAAGCCGGCGTCATGCCGACACCTGAATGGAAGCGCAAGGCGCTCGACGCCCCCTGGTATGGCGGTGAGACGATCGTTGCCGGCATCGGCCAGGGCTATGTGCTGACGACCCCGCTGCAACTGGCGGTCATGACCGCGCGGCTAGCGACGGGCCGGCAGATCGTACCGCGGATCGTGCGTCCCGATCCGGACGAGACGGTCGAGGCGGCGCCTCTGCTTGATATCGACGAAGACAATCTGGAACTCATGCGCAAGGCCATGACAGCCGTGGTCAATGAAGCGGGCGGCACGGCCCGGGGCTCGCGCTTGCCGACACCCGGCGTCCTCATGGCAGGCAAAACGGGCACGTCGCAGGTGACCCGCAAATCCATCGGCCGGCATTATCTGTCGCTCAAATGGAAGGAGCGTGATCACGGCTTGTTCGTCGCCTTCGCGCCCGCCGACAAGCCACGCTATGCCATGGCCGTCATCGTCGAGCATGGCGGCGGAGGTTCGCGCGCCGCGGCGCCAATAGCGAAAGATGTGATGGTCGAGCTGCTGAAGACCGACCCGCTCGCCAAGACCGCACATGTCCCGGCCGACAGGCACCGCAAGACCGCAGGCGAAAAACGCCGGCGGAGCGAGGGTTAGGTCCATGGCCATGTATGATGATTTCGGCGGCGCGCCGCGGCATCTGGCCTTTAGTGATCGCGTGGCTGCCCTCAACTGGCCATTCCTCATTCTCATCACAGTCGTCGCCGTCATCGGTGTCGCGACGCTCTATTCCGTTGCCGGCGGCTCCTACCATCCCTGGGCCGAGCAGCATGTCATCCGCTATTGCATCGGCCTCTCGATCCTGTTTGCCGTGGCGCTGGTCGACATCCGGGTGTGGCTGCACGCAGCCTTTCCAGTTTACGCACTCGCCCTCATACTGCTCCTCGCGGTACCGATCATCGGCGTTGAATCGGGCGGCGCGAGACGCTGGATCGGGGCAGGGAGCCTCACCTTCCAGCCGGCGGAGCTGATGAAGGTCGCGCTCGTCCTGGCCCTCGCGCGCTATTACCAATGGCTGCCGGCCAAACACATCTCGCACCCCTTGTCGTTGCTTCTGCCCATCGGTCTGATCGGCGTGCCGCTGGCCCTGGTCCTTATGCAACCCGATCTCGGCACAGCCCTTCTGTTCGCCGCTGTCGGCGCCGGCATGATGTATCTGGCAGGCGTGAGCTGGGTCTATTTCGTCACTGGCGCCACGGCCGTCTTCTTCGCCGCGCCTTTCGTGTGGGATCATCTCCACGCCTATCAGCGCGAGCGCATCCTCACCTTCATCGATCCGGGCCGCGATCCTCAGGGCGCCGGCTACCACATTCTGCAATCCAAGATCGCCTTCGGCTCTGGTGGGATCACGGGCAAGGGCTATATGCAGGGCACCCAGTCCCAGCTCAATTTCCTGCCTGAAAAGCACACGGACTTCATCTTCACCATGTTCGCCGAAGAAATGGGATTCATCGGCAGCCTCACGGTCATGGGGCTCTACATGCTGATGATCCTCTTCGTGACGTTCATGGCCCTGCGCTGCCGCAGCCAGTTCGCCCGCCTGCTGGCAGGCGGTGTCTCCATCACGCTGTTCGTCTATGTGTTCATCAACATGGCCATGGTTATGGGGCTGGTTCCCGTCGTCGGCGTCCCCCTGCCGCTGCTCTCCTATGGCGGCACCTCGATTGTCACCCTGATGTTCGGCTTCGGCCTCGCTCTCAACGCCCACGTCCACCGCCGCACCATTTTCCGCAGTTCGCACACAAGCGACCTGTGAACCGTGATCCGACGTTTCTGGACAGCGCCCGGGTCCGATGATATGGGATTGGTTTGCGGAGCAGCCAAAGCTCCCCACTCTTCAGGCGCATAGCTCAGTTGGTAGAGCAGCTGACTCTTAATCAGCGGGTCCGGGGTTCGAGTCCCCGTGCGCCTACCAAGAGTTTCAAGGGGTTAGCTGAATTGTGCCCATGCCGATCAGCTGACCAGTAAGCACATAGTAAGCACACGGCACAGTCACTGCGAGCGACCAGTTAAGGTTCAGTTGTGGTACGGAAAGCCAATATTTTCCAGAAACGGTCTTTCGAACTCGTCCGGCCTCATAGAGAGAACTCAAGGGGGGAGGGGGGTGAATGTGTTTGTCCGGCGTCCGGAGGGCGGAGAGGGCGCCCATCCACCATAAACCGCAAGAAAAAAGTTTTTCGGCCAAGCTATAACTAACACCGGTTGGTAAGTACGGCTGATTGACCACTCTACCTTCCAGTATCAGCTTTCGTCGGCTGGATTATCTGTGATTTTGGACAATCTGATCCTGTCCGAGGCCGCCAGGGGAACCGAAGATCCGCGTCTTAAGAAGAGGATTGCGCAACTGAGTCGAGTGGTTCTTGTATTTGGAAGGAGGCGCTGCACACTTCAGGTAGCCCTTGCTGGAGCCAACGGAAAACCGCTCTTGATGTGCAAATCGCGTTGCGGGAAGGGGATCTCAATGTTTTCCTCTCGGAAGCGCTTTAGGATTTCGAGACGCAGTTCCGTGCGTACATCAATGATATCCATCACGTCGGCGATAAAGACTCGCAACGAGAAATCCAGGGAGCTGGCGCCAAAATCCTGGAACAGAACACGCGTTTTAGGAATATCCAGAGTCAGCCGATGAGCCTGGCCAATCTCGAGGAGCAGATCGTGGACATGCACGGCATCGGCACTGTAAGAAACACCCACGTTGATCTCTACGCGCGCAATGCTGTCGCCGTGGGTCCAGTTAACGACCGTGCCGGTAATCAGTTCGGAATTGGGGATGATCATGCTCGCCCGGTCGAAAGTGCGTATCTCCGTTGCTCGGACAGCTATTCGCTGTACGAGGCCTTCCTTGTCACCAATAATGACCCAATCACCGACCTTTATCGGGCGTTCGACCAATAGGATTAGGCCAGAAACGAAGTTGTTGATAATGGACTGCAGGCCGAAGCCTATGCCGACCGACAGCGCACCGGCGACAATGGCGATATTGGTAAAGTCGAAGCCGACATACGAAACAGCCATGAGCCCGGAGAGAATGAACCCGGCATAGCCAATGCCTGTGCGAACGGAATGGGCGACGCCCTGCTCGATTCGGGCGTAGTTCAACGGGCCGTGGTCGAGCCACCGCTGTACGATCCGGGTGATAACCAGACCGGCCGTGAATAGTCCGATACCGATAAGGACGGTTGCGACAGACAGACGAACCGCGCCCAGGTTGAATCCGAAAAAAGCCGCGCTGAGCCATCCCTGGATATCGGTCCAGGAGAAGCCCCATTGAAGAAGCAGTAGGGGCGCGATGACGATCAAAAGAATCAGGTTGAGCGTAAAACCTGCCAGATAGGCGATTTGGCGACGGCGCGGCTCGTCGAGGCTGAATATCCGCTCCAGCCATGCACCCTCTGGTCGCTCCAAGTTACCGAGATTGGCAGCAAGCTCCTTATTCGACGTGTAGAAAATGAATGCGAGAACGAAGACAAGGCCGGTATTGATGATCTGTCCGATAACGAACCATGCGAGTGCGACATATCCCAGAAGCGTTGCAACGAATATGAGCAAGGTCGCGACCCAGAGGGGAAGCTTCAGCCATTTCGGCCAAAGCCGCGATGAACGGCTCCCATCTTCGGCGACAACCTTGAGCGGCATGAGAAGGAAACAGGCTAGGAGCGCGGAAACAATAAGGCTTGCAATTATGGTTTGCGCAATGGACAGAGAAATCGGGGCAAAGAGCACTTCGATGAGTTCGCCCGTGACTCGGCTCACGCCATGAACAATGGCTCCCAGAGGGATGAGCCAGGAGAGGTGACGCGCGGCGGCATCGGTAACGGGGACCACACGCCAGACGGGATTATTGGGCGCGAGCAAAGTCCGCGAGAGGCTGGAGACGGCGGAATAGACGACCAGAGCGAGCAAAATGGCAAGGGCAAGCCGCTCTGTCTGGGTGGTTAGAGCGTTCAGAGTGATTAGTGCAACAAAGCTCGCCGTCGCAACAATGGTAAGCGGTGCCATCCTCGCAAGGGCCACCATGGCGATAGGCCCGGCCTGATCGAAAAACTGGTGCGATCGGCCATTCTCTGGCTCACGCCGCGTTCGAATAATCCGTCTGGCTAGCATCCTGAGTAACAGCCAGATTGCCAATATCACGGCGGCGATCACAATCAACCACTGACTGGAGCCAATCCAGTTAGCCTCGTCGCCAATGAGATTTTGAAACTGGTTCCAGCCGATCCGCACGTCGATCGCGATCCGGTTCCAAAGGCCAGACGACAGTGGACCTTGCTGCCGCTTGAGCAGTTGGCGCGCAAACAGATTACGCCTATGGGTCTGTATCTTGCCGATCAGTTGTGAGGCATGTGTGATCTGGATCCCGGCTATCTTCGATGCCGTTTCCAACTCCCCTAACAACGCATTTAGCCGAGCTCGTTCCTCGGCAATTCCTTCCGGTTCGGGGGCGGCATCCTTGGCGGGTGCCGGTCCGAGCTTCTCCAACTGCGACCGGAGTTCGGCGATCCGTGGGTTCAGCGTTGACCGCAACTTTTCCACCTGAATCTGAAACTCGTCAAGCGCCGATTGTTGACGTTGTAGAGCCGACTCAATCGTGTTGTTTTGCTCGATGGCCGCTGCAAGAGCGTCGAGCTCCTTGGTCCAGGTTTCTACCTGTTGCGCGGTAACCTTTGGATCGATCTGCTGTGCGTAGACAACACCGCTTGCCATAGTCCCAGCGAGAAACACGATCGCAAGCAGTTGTCGTTTCATTCTTAAGAACCTAGTTGTGCGCCCACGCTAGCGGCATGATCTATAACAGGTCGCCAATATAATGCGCTGTTCCGACATCTTTGCGATTGCTCTCATATCGCGAATCCAGTTGGTCGCAATAATTTGATTGCAAACTCGCAGGAGGGGGGCAGGGGTGTCTGTCTGGTGATCTGGAGGGCGGAGAGGGCAGCCACTCACTAAAAATCGCCAGAAAAAAGTTCTCGGGAATGATTGATCAAACCGACTGCAACCAGTCCTTCTATGTAGGCGAAATATGTCGTCTCGGCACCAACAATTGAAAACTCCGGACCGCAGGGGACGCACGGTCCGGAGATTTGGAGGTTCGTACTAATAAGTAGCTGGTTACAGCTTCTTGCCTTTCTCCTCCTGATCAGCGGCACTGGAGCCCTGCTCGTTGGGATCGACGAATATTGTGCCGTCTTCCAGGGCAACGCGATCCTCTGCTTCGAGTTCGTATTCGCTGCCGTCCGGCAATCGCAGAACGCAGGGTATATTGCAGAGACCTTCAATAGTCTCCCCCGGGCCAATCGACAGCGCTTCTTCTTGATCGCCGGTGATCGTGACCACGTTTTGTGGCAAGGATTCGTTATTCGTCAAGGTGAGCGAATTGGCCTGACCAGAGAGCAAAAGGCTTCCTGCTAACACAGTCAAAACGAGTGATGATTTCATTGGAGCATCCCTTTATAGACCCAAGCCAATCAGGATGATGCCTTTTTGCTCGGCTTAGTGACGGCGCGTGTACCCTTAGAGCCAGTTTTGATTCTTCGGCTCAGTTTGCTTTGCGTCTTGGTTCGCATTAGTCGAAATCCTGAGTGGGAAACAGAAGCCGCATCAATGCGACCCATGTACAGAGCTCCATTTTGTAAAATTCGACAAGATGATTTATTCGAACGTTAATATTCAAAATATCGATGCGAGAAATCGTGGCTGATTAACGTTTTGGCAGGCTCTCACAAGAGCAAATTCATCCCGCCTACGTCTGGCTCCAACGCTTTGCGCCCGGCGCTGTTGAGGCTGGGCGTGTACACCCGAGCGAGGGCGACACCGCTGTCGGGGTCAGGTGATGCCCATGCTATCTGAAGGGACTCGTGTCAGCCTCAGAAGACATGTAACTTTGCGTCGGGTGCTAGGCGAAAAGCTCTCTTCTGCCAAGGACAGAATTTCACCATTTATAATATTCTATTCATTGATATTTTTGAGGCGCGACCTACACTGAACGGACCCAATTCCAACGGGTTCATCGTCTCAAAAGGCATCATTACGAAATCTTGCCCGAAATCCACAAATTAGATACGGAAATTCTGTGTCTTTGAGTCGTGATTGGCTACGCATGTGACTAAGGCACTGGTGCCAATCAATGCAATTGCAGCGACTCCAGATGAAAGCATCCTGTCTATCACCTCTCGAATTCTTGATCTCTGGACAAGTCATGATTTGTTGGCCGTGAACAGACTGTCACGACTGCAGCGCCATCAAATAAGCGATTTTTTCGCTCGATAATATCGAATATTTCAATTATTAGTTTGGCGCATCGGTTCCCAATACCGGATCTGGCAAATGGATATCTCACTGGCACGCACGTTTCTCGCCATCGTGGAAACAGGAAGTTTCGTCGAGGCGTCCGAACGGGTGCATGTTACCCAATCAACGGTCTCGAGCCGGATAAAGACGTTGGAAGAACAGCTCGGCCAAACGCTCTTCGAGCGCTCCAAGGCGGGCGCCACGCTCACGGCGGCCGGCCTTCAATTCCAAAAGCATGCCCTGGCTCTCGTGCGCGTCTGGGAGCATGCCCGTCTCGAGGTCGGCTTGGCGGAAGAGCATCGCGATCATCTGGCAGTGGGCGGCCAGTTTAGCCTATGGGACGGATTCCTGCTTTCTTGGGTGTCTTGGATGCGTAGTGCGCATTCGGATATCGCGGTGTCCGCATCGATCGGGTTTTCCGTCAGTCTCATGGACCGGCTGATCGAAGGCAGCCTGGATCTTGCGATCATGTACAGGCCGGCTCACAGACCGGGCCTGTCTATCGAGCATCTTTTCGAGGAAGAACTCGTGATGGTGTCCAGCAATCCGGCGGCTGCTGCCCGGCCGGGTAGCGACTATGTTTTCGTAAATTGGGGACCTGAGTTTCAGGCCGATCATGCGCTCGCTTTTCCCGACATGACACATCCGGGACTCTCGCTTGATCTTGGTTCGCTCGGCGTCAATTATCTGCTCGACAAGAAGGCAACCGGTTACTTTCCCATGCGCGTTGCGAGGCCCTGGATCGAGAGTGGCGATCTGAGGGTAGTGAAGCGTGCGCCGCGTTTCGTCTATCCAGCCTATGCAGTCTACGCGACCGAAACAGATGAGGAGGCAATGAAGCCTCTTCTCAAGGGTCTGCGAGATATCGCTGACCGGCTGTGATGTCTGTGCCTAGCAAAACGCTGGGTCGAGACGATCATTGGGTCGCTCTCTTATACCAGCAGCGGCATCATCAGCGTAGCAAGGCTCAAAACCAGGAAAAAGCCGGCCATATCCGTGATCGTAGTGAGCATCGGCCCTGACGCTACTGCAGGATCGACGTTGAAACGTTTTAGGATCAGCGGCACCGTCCCGCCGATCGACACTGCGATTACGGTATTAAGAGCCAGCGCGCTACCCACGACCAAGCCTATAAAGGGGTTGCCTTTCCAGAGATAAGCCGCGATTGCAATTAGCAATCCAAGGATCGCACCGTTGATCAGGCCGATCGTTGCTTCCTTCCACCAAACATAGAGAACATCAAGCGGCTTGGTAATACCGAGCGCCAGTTCTCGGAGGCTCACGGCCACGGCTTGATTGCCCGAACATCCGCTCATGTCAGAGACGATCGGCAGAAAGACCGCGAGCGCAATGACAGCAGCCAACGTCTCCTCGTAGATGGCAATGATGCTTGCGGCAAGAATGTTTAGACCGATATTGATCGTCAGCCAAGACAGACGCCGTCGGGCGCGCAGCAAGGTCGGCATTGAGCGCATTTCTTCACAAACAATGCCCTGGCGCTTCTGCGCGTCTGTTTCTGCCCGATCTAAGGCTGCGCTGGCAACCGATTCCCGCGATACGACACCAACAAGCCGCCATTGTTCATCCGTGACCGGTAGACCAAGAAAGGCATGCTCATCGAATAGAGCTTTCAATTCGTCCAGGAGCGTCGTCGGGTGTACAGAAAGGGGTTCCACCATAATGCCGTGTAGAGGTTCTGCGCGTTTTGACGTCAGCAGGCGACGAAGTGAGACAACTCCAAGGAGGTGTCCACTCGTCGACACGATATAGGGGTGTTGTCCGCGATACCGCTCAAAGTCCTCTTCTGGGTCGGAAAGTCGGTGCAGAACGTCGCCAACAGTCTCAGATTCCGAGAACTTGAACACTTCCGTCGCCATAAGCCCGCCCGCTGTGTCATCTTCATACTCGATGAGTCGGCGGATCGAATCCGATTGTTCTGGACCCAGCACGTCGAGAATAGCATCGGCCTCTGCATCCGGGATGTCACCGAGTACATCGGCTTGTGCCGCACTATCGAGTTCTTCTACGATTGCAGCTGCCTGTCGCGCTTCCAGGCGCTCGATAAGATCGGCTGCCGGCTCCTCGGGGAGGCGCTCGATGATTGCCGCAGCAGCGGCTTTTCCAATGAGCATCAGAGCGGCGTCCTGTTCCTCCTGCGTAAGATGCAGGAAAGCACGAGCAATCTCATTCGCAGGCAGTGCTGCCAGCGCCGCTTCAAGGGCATTCCCATCGTGTTCGGCCAAGGGTTTTCGCAGCTCTTCCCATGGCTTTGTGTCTGTCAAAATTTCCATTATTTATCTCTATGGTCAAAAAAAAGTTGCTATAGCTAATAAAAACTATATTATTGCGATGTCAATTCCCCATCGAAAGCCCCTCAGATGCATGATTTCATCGCCGATCGGCTTGCGGCGTTGTACGAGCAAGAGTTTGGCGGTAAGGACCGCGGTCGTTACCGAATTTCGTTGAAGCTCTTTCAAGAGCTTGCCGGCCGAAGGCGGCTCTACTCTGACGACATTCAACGGATAGGGAGAGCGCTCTTTGAGCGTGGTTATGTAATGATCGATATGGAGTCGTTCTTCGCTGTTCTGAGTCAGAAAACGTTGACCAGCTACAGGCGGGTGAACACTGAGACTCTGTTTCCTAGCGAGGTACCTGGGAAGCCGGAAACCTTGAAGAATCAGTCAGCCAAAAAAATGAAAGGGGGCCGCAGCAGGCCCACCTCCATCACGTGAGACCTGTTAGCAAACGCGTGCGGACTCCCGCTTTGATTGGCTGGCGCGAATGGGTGTCATTGCCGGACCTAGGCGTGCCAAAAATCAAGGCGAAAATTGATACGGGTGCGCGGACGTCTGCGATCCACGCATGGCATATCCAGCCGTTCAGCGTGAAGGACCAGCCCTGGGTTGCATTCGAGTTGCATCCAAACCAGCGCGACAATGAATTTCGAATGCCATGCAAGGCACCTGTCATCGGGATGCGGAAAATCCGCAACTCGGGCGGCAAGGTGGAACTTCGCTACGTTATCTCGACCACGGTCCGAATCGGACATTTGCGCTGGCCAATCGAACTCAGCCTGACGACTCGTGACGAGATGGGGTTTCGAATGCTTCTCGGTCGCGCCGCGATGCGCCGCCGCTTGTTGGTTGATCCCGCGAAGTCTTTTCTGTTGCCTCCTGCACTTCCTCACGACAGTCCGGAAGCGGTCGGCACTCATACTGAGGAACCAATACCATGAGAATTATACTGCTTGCGCAGAATCCTAAGCTCTATTCTCACCAACGGCTTATGGAAACCGCTCGCGAGCGGGGGCATGAGATCGATCATGTCAAAACGCTGAGGACAACTATCAATATCGCATCCCATCGTCCTTCTGTGGTCATCGATGGCAAGAATGTTGAAGGTTATGATGCGATAATCCCGCGCATTGGAGCCTCGGTCACCTTTTATGGCCTGGCCGTATTACGCCAATTTGAAATGATGGGAGTGTTCCCTCTCAACGAGTCCGTCGCGATCGGTCGCTCCAGAGATAAATTGCGGTCCATGCAGTTGCTGTCGCGCCGTGGCATTGGCTTGCCGGTCACGGCGTTCGCACATGATCCAAAGGGTGCCGGACAGGTGATTGACGCCGTAGGTGGCGTACCGGTCGTCATCAAGCTGCTCGAGGGAACGCAAGGTATCGGCGTCGTGCTCGGAGAAACCTATCAATCTGCGAAATCCGTCATTGAGGCTTTTCGCGGGGCCAATGTGAATATTCTGGTTCAGGAATTCATCAAAGAGGCAGGTGGGAGTGATATTCGGGCGCTTGTGGTGGGAGACCGCGTGGTAGCGACGATGCGACGCCAGGGCGCAGAAGGCGACTTCAGGTCCAATTTGCACCAAGGTGGGTCGGCGACGACGATCAAGATAACGCCGGAAGAGCGCTCGACGGCAGTACGTGCTGCAAAAATCATGGGCCTAAATTTTTGCGGTGTCGACATGCTGAGATCGAATCACGGGCCCGTTGTTATGGAGGTTAACTCATCCCCGGGCCTGGAGGGGGTTGAGAGTGCGACAGGAATCGATGTGGCGGCGAAGGTGATCGAGTTCCTGGAGAAGAGAAGTGTCCCGGGCAAAACCAAAACACGCGGGAGCGGCTAAACGTGCCCCGCAAACCATTCAAAATTGCGAATGAAACCATCGTCCCCGGCGCACGTGAGACACTGTGTTTGCCTATTCCCGGACAATCGCCCTACACGCCACTTGCTATGCCGCTGCATGTCGTTCACGGAAAGCGGGACGGGCCGGTTCTTTTCGTTTCCGCCGCAATTCATGGCGATGAGATCAACGGCATCGAGATAATTCGCCAACTCCTGAGGGTGCGCGCACTGGAGCGACTGAAAGGCACTTTGTTGTGCGTACCGATCGTCAATGTTCATGGCTTTCTCAATCACACGCGCTACCTGCCGGACAGGCGCGATTTGAACCGGTCGTTTCCAGGCGCGGAGCATGGCTCTCTCGCCGCAAGAGTGGCCAGGGTCTTCGCCGAGGAAATCGTCGATCGGTCGACCCATGGTATCGATCTTCATACCGGCGCCAACAATCGAACAAACCTGCCTCACGTCCGGGCCAATCTGGACGACCCCGCATGTGAGGCACTTGCCCTTGCCTTCGGCACCCCGGTGGTCATCAACGCAAATCTAAGAGATGGCTCGCTGCGCCAATACGCTTTGGAAAAGAACATTCCACTTCTTCTCTATGAAGCCGGAGAAGCGCTTCGGTTCGACCGAATTTCCATCCGGGCCGGACTACGTGGCACCCTCAACGTAATGCGGAATTTGGGGATGCTGCCCAGACGCAAGTCTACGGCTCCGCGTGTTCCGGTTGTCGAGGCACGAGGCTCAACCTGGGTGCGGGCCCCCCAAACCGGGTTGATGCGGACGAGCATCGCCCTTGGCGCACGCATCGAAACCGGGCAATCATTGGGTATCATTGCCGACGCACTGGGCGACATTGAATCGGAGGTAACAGCGCCCGAAACCGGTATCATCGTTGGTCGCAACAATCTTCCCGTCGTCAACGAAGGTGATGCCCTCTTTCACCTCGCAACCTTCTCGAATTCTCTGCATGTCGAAGGTGCAATCGAGACATTCAATGAGAGCCATATCGAGGGTTTGATCGAGGGCGACTATCCCGAACCATTATAAGGTTCTCCCTCCCGTAGGATCCGCTATTAAGACCAGGAGCCAACACTTGCGCCCAACCCTTTTGAGGTTGGGCGCTGCCGTGAATTTCGGAGGCTGATCTCTCTGAACGGGGCATCCAGCCCGTCTGAGATCACTTCCCGAAGGTCCTCTCCTCCGGCACCACGGCGATTCGATATGCTACAGTCCATGTTGACGGGGACGACCATTTGCCTCGTCGGTCAGTTGCACCCCTCGGATTGCAGATTTGTTTAGCGTCGATCGACTGTCTCCATAACGAGCACACAGCCGTTGCGGCAGCGTGCCCGCATTAGCGGGCGGGGAGCCATAAGAACGAAGGTGCTGGAGACCTTCGCCATTGACCCAACCTCAACTCCGTTGTCTCCAGGCAGGCCGACAGATGTCAGGCCACCCGCAGCAGCGAGCGGCGCAGCGATAAGCAGAATGCTCAGTAGATAGGTCTTCATTGGACCCGTTTTCCCTTCACTGGATTTGTCGCGCGTCCTTGGATCCGTGCCGGCTGCCCCGTATTTGGACCGGTGTCGCGAAGCACCTCCACTCGAGAGTGCCTGGACGACTAAACGACTGTTGTTGAAGTTATGCAATCAGAATTATTTCAATGATAAAAGCGGAAAAATCGATATAAAATCTTACCTAATAACCTATTTTTGGCGCTCTCGTGATCGGATCAATGCGATAAAATCAATGTGAATATGCGAAAAAACTCACTTGCCGACTGCATAGATTGCCGGTCATATGCGTCCTATGATCACCGGAAACGCTGGTCATCGCGACCGAAGCGTCGCGGGATCATCCATATCAATTTGAGAAAAACGATGAGCAAGACACTGATTGCATTGGTCATTTTCACGTACGCCTTGAGCACGCCAGCATCGGTTTCGGCCCTGACCCCGATCATCAAGGACGGATCCATCTTTGAAAAGCTGAAATGCGGCAAGGGCGGCCAGTTCGACCGGAAGACGCGAAAGTGTCGAACCGGCAATCCGAAACCGCTGAGGCTTGCGGCGTGATGGAACGGGGATGGGTGACACAGGATAGCCTGAATCGCCCATCCTGATGCCGGTAACATCGAGGCGCGATATCTTGTCTGACGCTGAGTGGGATTCAGTCATGACCATGCCTGTAGAGACCGAGTTGAACACGTTGCCGCAAGGACACGCTGCAGAGGATTTGGTGAGAAGCTATTCGAGTAAGCAGTGGCAACAGCCGTTCGACAGCTTCCAATGCTCCGTGAATGGCACATCTGGTAGGCACGATGTGGCGACACAACGTGAGGTTGATCTATCGATCGCTGCAGGCCGGCTCTCCAAGCATGATAGGATCCTCGACCTATGCTGCGGCTCCGGCCGTCATTGTCTCGAGCTTGCGCAGCGAGGATTTAGCAATCTCGTCGGGCTGGACCGCTCGCGCTCCCGCGTCAACCAGGCCAGACGGCGTGCCCGATCTGCGGGTGTCGATATCTTATACCGTGAGGGAGATGCTCGCCACATACCTGAAAAACCGGCAAGCGCCGATGCAGTTCTCCTACTTGGCGGTTCCTTTGGCGGCTTCATCAAACCGGGCGACAATCTAAGTGTCCTCATTGCGATCAAGCGGGTCTTGAAGGCGCGGGGCGTCCTCTTAGTGGATTTTGCGGACGATGCTTGGCTGCTTCAAAACATCGATCAACAGTCCTGGGAATGGCTGGACGGAAGCCGATTCATTTGTCGTGAAAGGTCGCTGGCTGCTGATGGCGAGATGCTACTGTCACGCGAAATTCACGTACACAGGCACCGAGGTGTGATTGCCGATCTTATGGAAGCTGAGCGGTTATATGGCCCCGCCACAATGATCAAGCGATTGTCGGATGCAGGTTTTGAAGGGGTGTCATTGTCTGGCGTGATCGCCGAGCAAGATGAATGTGAGACTGGTAAGAGCCGATCAATACTTCGGTTTCTCGTGGTAGCGCACGCCCCTGCAAAAGAATTCCGGACGATTTGACGCTTGCGCGACGATAAGTGGAGCGGCCGAGAAACCTTCCCTTATTGCCTCGGCCGAGCGACCAAAGTCCTATGGCAAAGTTTTCTGAGCTTCACCACCAAGAATCACCAATACAGATGAATTCCAGCATTCGGTGACGATCATTGCTCGGTCTGACTTGCCACGAGGCCAAAAACGAGCCCAAGCAGAAGTGCACAAATCGTTAGGCGCATTTTGTCTCCAAGATTTTGCGAGAAGCTGCAGCCACCTGCACTAACGGGTGGCCGCATGCCCGCCCCGATCTCAACAAGTTCTAATGCAGGGACGATCCCGCGCCTGTCGGTGTTGAAGGAGGTTTTTTCGGCAGATAGCCCAACCCGATATATCCCTGCATGTCATCGGCTTCCGCTTCGACTTCTTCCAGCCTCAGTGACATGATGTCGTGGATATTCACTAGGCCGGCCAGACGTTCGCCGTCGACGACGGGTACGTGACGGATACGGTGCGTGCGCATAAGGTTCATAACATCGCGCACTGCGGTTTTGGGACCGCATGTGTAAACTTCTCGCTGCATCAGATCGCTGACAGGCCAGTAGATGATCGACAGCCCGCTTCGATTGAGGCCGCGAACGATGTCTCTTTCAGAAATGATGCCGTCGATGTGTATCCCGTCTGCGCTGACGATAAGGGCTCCGACGTCGTCGGCCTCCAATGTTGCCAGTAGATCAATGATCCGGGTTTTCGGCTCGACAGTGGCAACGCGGCATCCTTTGAGCCTCAAGATAAAGTCGATTGTCATGTTGTTCTCCACCGCTCGAATAAATTTTGTGACTACGATCTTAATGCCGTTGGCATACACCGCAGGCGGGGGCGTCCGGCTCAAGCCAAGACACTGCGAGCCCGCGAGGCAAAGCGTGGGCTTCGAGCAATGTCCTGCAGCTTGGCCGGACAACCGAAATATGGCGTCTATTGAGGACGCAACAAGACTCCGATGAAACGAAATTATTCGTGACGTGAAATCGATTTTGCCGAACTGATAAGAGTATCCCAACAGTGTGTTGGATGGCTTCTGACATGCCAGACGATTACGAGGCCGCCGAAAGGATATCAGCGGCCTCGCCTATGATGCGGACCGGTTGTGAGCCCGGAACGAGCCGAACTCCGATATCACCGGTCGCGCGTGTCGAACACTATTCCACTTTCGAGAGCTTTCCCGACTCGATAACCAGTTCGTCTTCCGTCGTGGCCTCTACTTCTTCATCTCCCAGACGAACCACGCACCCGGATTCGCATGCATCTTCGATGCTTTCTCCGGCCGGAAGACTGTGCTCGATCTCTGCATCACCTGCAGTGATTGTTACCTTGTGATCGGCAGTGTCCCGGTTTGTCACCGTCATAGCCATTGCCGATCCTGCCATCAGAAGAATTGCACCGAGCGTAATGCCTGCATTGCGGATTAACATGTCTCGATACTCCATGTTCGCGCGGCCTTGCCGCAAGCTTCAACGTTATCCGATGCCCAATTTCGCCAGACGTGACGTGCAGTTCAGCTCGCTACACATCGCGGTTTCGCCATCGAATGAGTGGCATGTGGTCCCGATGTTCGTGCTTTCAATGCATCGCAAACATGAGTTTTATCGGTCGATAAATGCGAATATATGATATTGAAATTTGTATCAATCGTCGCCAATCTAAAGCAATCGTGTAAGGTGTCGGTAGTTGGTTTCGAGGCCGGTTTGGCCCAGAGCGGCTGTCCCCGGTTTGTGGGCATGCGTTGTCTCAAAGAAAAGATAGTGCAGACATGATTGTGTGGAGGCAGCGACTATAGATTACTCATCGAAAGGGCGGGCGAATGAACGAAGGTTTGAGGCGTGCGAGACTGGCAATCGCAGTGGTGCTGCTAACACTGCTGGCCACGTTCGCGGTTCAGAACACGGCTGAGGTCGAGCTGACGTTTCTCACATGGAATGTTGAGTCCCGGCGTATTGTTGTCATCGCCATAAGCTTCGCGATCGGCCTTGGGGTTGGGTTGGTCTATGGCCTGACCCATCGTTGGCATCGCTGAGTTTGCTAACACTTGCCGGATTGCGGCCGGATTCGGTTGCGTGAGAATCTAAGCCTCGTTTTGTCTAGGAGGGGCAATTGTCGCTCACGGCTGGGGATTTGAAAAAGTGATGATACCAAAACGAATAATGACGATCAGCATGCCGATCGCCCTAAGCGTTCTGCTGATCTCGGCGAATACCGTTCGAGCGGAGTCCAAAGTCGCGGGCTGGATCGAGAACGCATGGCTGAACGGAGCGGAGCTTGTTTTAAAGGCTAAGCTCGACACAGGCGCTAAATCCTCGTCAATCAATGCACCCCACTACGAGACCTTCAAGCGTGACAGTCAACAATGGGTCCGATTTCAAATTACAAACAGCGCCGGGCAGAGCCTGGATATCGAGAGCCGGATCGTACGCGTCGCGCGCATCAGGCGATCCGGTGTGAAGACTGCGGAGCGCCCCGTGATCACACTCCCTCTGTGCGTGGCTGGCCAGCGAGCAGAGGCGGAGTTCACGCTCGCAGATCGCAGCGGCATGAATTATCAGATGTTGATTGGTCGCACCTTTATGGCAAACCGGATTCTAGTGGACTCAAGTCGTACCTATGTCGGCTCGGGACGATGCGGCAAACAATAGGACCGGTATCATGGGAAAACGACATGTATATTTACTGGCCGGCACGTTGGCAGCGGCCGGCCTGGCCCTCTTTCTCGTCAAATGGCTGACGCACGGTTTTCCCCTACTTCCCGGCGCTCGCGCGCTCGCATGGGATATTGAGGTGAAGCTCTCGTTCATGGCGAATGGCGGTCCAGTCAAGATAACTACATTCATTCCGCGTACAGCGCCGGGCGTGCATGTGTTCGACCAACGGTTTCTTGCGCCGGGATATGGTCTCTCCGCTCAGAGTGCAGGTGACAATCGCGAAGTCGTCCTTGCCACCCGAAACGCCAAGAAAGGTCCGAAGACCGCTCATGTGCGTTTCGTGGTGCACCGTTTCGTCGACCACAGCAAGGGAGCGACAGATGACACACCCAAGCCGGCGCCGCCATCACTAGAAGGCGCGCGAAAGGCGGCGGCCGACGATATCCTTACGACGGCCAGATCACGATCTTCGGACAATGCGACCTTGGCCGCGGCCGTCGCAAAGCTGTTCTCTGCTGCCAAACCGGAGGATAGCGTCAAAGAGTTGATTGGGCGGGAACGCAATGGTGCGGCGCGGGCGATCGCCGCCGCTGAAGTCATGAACCTTGCTGGCATTCCCGCGCGCGCGGTGCATGGTGTTGATCTCGGCGCTGACCAGAAGGAAGTCGACTTCGTCCGCTGGGTCGAGGCGTTTGTCCAAGGTAAGTGGGTAGGTTATTCGCTGGCCACAGGTAATCCGGAGCTGCCGAAAGGTTATATGGCCTGGTGGCGTGGAAGAGCGTCATTTGTCTCGCTTTCAGGCGCACGGAAACCAGAAACGCGCCTGACGGTTGTTCAGCTTGAGGAACAAGCGCTCGATCAGATACTTGGCGGTGACGCGAAAGACCAGGCGAGGACCGTACGCTTCTCGCTGTTCGGTCTGCCGCTTGCGACTCAAAACGTCTATCGGGTCCTGCTGGTCGTACCGCTCGGAATTTTCTTTCTTGTAGTGCTGCGGAATGTCATCGGTATCCGGGGCCTGGGGACTTTCATGCCGGTGCTGATCGCGCTGGCGTTCCGGGAAACGAACCTCATCTGGGGAATTGCCTTGTTTACGGCGATCGTGGCAAGCGGTCTGCTCTTTCGTTTTTATCTCGAGCAACTAAAGCTTCTGCTTGTCCCACGATTGGCGTCAGTGCTGATTTTTGTCGTGTTATTCATGGCTGTCGCGAGCGTTGTCACCAACCAACTGGGTTTGGAACGCGGTCTCTCGGTTTCGCTTTTCCCAATGGTTATCATGACCATGACGATCGAGCGGGTATCGGTTCTTTGGGACGAGCGGGGAGCGAGCCATGCGCTCACACAAGCGGTTGGCAGTCTGATTGTCGCGTCAGCCTGTTATCTCATAATGTCCCATGCCGTGGTGGAACATCTCTTTTTCACTTTTCCTGAACTGTTGCTCATTCTGCTCGCGGCAACAATTCTACTTGGGCGCTATTCCGGCTACAGGTTGCTGGAGCTGAGACGCTTCCGGGTCCTTGTGGAGGAGAAATCCTGATGCTTGGAATTGCGCGGAAGTTGAAGGCGCGCGGCGTTCTTGGGCTCAATGACCGCAATGCGAACTATATTCTGCCGATCAACCCACGCCGCCTCTATCCGCTGGTCGATGACAAACTTAAGACGAAGCGCCTCGCCGAGGCGCAAGGCTTGTCAGTGCCCGAGCTCTATGGGGTCATCGAATTTGCCGGTGCCGTAAAGGAACTGGCGGGCATCGTGGCGCCGCACGATCAATTCGTCATCAAGCCTGCAGAGGGGAGTGGCGGTGATGGTATCGTTGTGATTAACGGCCGAGTTCAAGACAGGTTTCGGAAAGCAAGTGGTGATTTGATGGATCTCGCCCAACTTGAATTCCATGTTCAAAACGCCTTGAGCGGCATCTACAGTCTTGGGGGCCAGCCCGACAAGGTCCTGATCGAATATTGTGTTCAGTTCGATCCCGTTTTCGAGCGGATCAGTTATCAAGGCGTTCCCGATGTGCGCATTATCGTTTTTCACGGTGTGCCTGTGATGGCGATGGTGCGACTCCCCACGCGCATGTCCGGTGGACGGGCAAATCTTCACCAGGGCGCTATCGGCGCTGGCGTCGATATGGGGAGTGGAAATACACTAACGGCAGTCTGGCGGAACGACATCGTCGCCGAGCACCCGGATACGAACCAGCCGGTGAGCGGTGTCGCTATTCCCCACTGGGAGCGTATCCTCGAGATTGCCGCTGGAACCTATGAGCTGACCGGCCTCGGTTATCAAGGTGTGGACATCGTTCTCGATCGGGATAAGGGACCTCTGATCCTGGAACTGAATGCTCGACCCGGTCTCAACATTCAGATCGCGAACAGAGCCGGATTGGGTGCGCGACTTCAGATCGTCGAGCGCCATCGAGACGAAGGGGCGCCAGTAGTGGATCGAGTTGCCTTCTCCAAGGAGCGCTTTGCTGTTTAGGTCATAGACAGCGAGTCGCGTTCGGTTCTTGTGCAGATCGGAGCTTTCTCAGCTTGTTGCAATAAGCATTTGTTGCCGACCACAATTACAGAATCAGGCGAAGGAGGCTTGGAGTCACAGCGATGACAGAGAGTGACGGATTGATCTGCGCCTATATCCTAGACGGGCAGGGTGGTGGCCGCGAAATCGGATGGCAGGAGGTTGAGGCTTGGGAACCGGGTAAGGGTGTTCTGTGGGTGCATCTTCTTAGGGACTCCGATCCAGCGCGGTCATGGTTGTCAAACAGAAGCGGCCTCGGCCCGGTGCGGGTCGAGGCTCTACTGGAATCGGAAACGCGGCCTCGAAGTGTACCGATGCCGGACGGCCTATTGACGATCCTGCGGGGCGTCAATCTCAACCCGGGTTCCGATCCCGAAGACATGGTTGGGCTCCGCATCTGGATCGATGGCGATCGCGTCATCTCGGTTCGGCAGAGGCAACTGATGGCTATCAACGATCTCAGGGAGTCACTCAACCGCGGACGAGGACCCAAATCATCCGGCACCCTCCTTGCGGCCATTGCGACATACTTGACCGCTCGGATGGGGCCCGTGATCGAATCCTTGGAGGATCGCGTAGACGAGCTGGAGGATGAAATCCTAACGGCAGAAACACGTGAAGCGCGCTGGAAGCTGCAGGATATCCGCCGCGAGACGATCAAGCTGCGGCGGTATTTGTTCCCGCAGCGTGACGCATTGAGCCACATTGTGATCGAGGATTTCGATTGGCTCGACAGAACAAGCAAGGCACGCCTGCGGGAGGTGGGCGATAGGACAAATCGCTATGTTGAAGATCTCGACGAAGTGCGAGAGCGAGGAGCGGTCGTTCAAGATGAGTTGATGAACCGGCTGGCTGAACGATCGAACCGCACCATGTACGCACTTACGGTCGTCGCATCGATCATGCTGCCGCTTAGCTTTGTGACCGGTCTTCTCGGCATCAATGTCGGTGGAATCCCGGGCGCGGAGAACAAGTCAGCCTTTCTCATAGTCGCAGGTCTGCTGGTCCTCCTTGCACTTGGCCAAATGTGGTTGTTCCGCCGTTTGAAGTGGATTTAGGTTGAATACGCGCAAGCGGCGCTTCATTTGGACCGACTTAGCTCCGGAATGGCCTCGTCCGCGAGCGTACCAATGGAGAAGTAGACCTTCATGAGGTCGTCCACTTCCATGTCCGGAACAGGAGCGACATCTTCCATAGCAACGAGCAGCAGAAAGCCTCCCATTGGTACAGGGGATGTGGGCACATAGATCAGTAGTCGGTCCTCGTTCTCGATCCGAAAGATTTTAGGCGAAGCCTGAAGTGCCAGCACGTCTATCGATCTATCGGTGCCGAGCCGTGCGGTCACGACCTGCATGCCTTTCAGTTCGCCGTCGTCCCGTTGGCCCATGAGCCGCACCACTTGTGCGATCGGCCGGTAGATGGTGCCGAGCAAGGGGACCCGATTGAACAGATTGTCGATGGCTCCCGTCAACGTTTTTCGAGCCTGCAGAGTCACGATCAGGCCGAGCCCCCAGACGACGAGGAGTGCGATTGCTAGACCGAGCCAAAAACCGAGCTGTCCTTTGGTCAACCCAAATACCGTCGAACCTGCGGATGTGAGCAGGTCGCCGAGGAACGAGCCCGGACCAAGAATCAATCTGATTTGATCTGCCAGCCACGTTACAATGACAATTGTTAGAACGATCGGAAGGAGCGCCAACAATCCGGCCATAAACGTACCCAACAGACCGCCAGCAAGTATTCTGGTAACAAGAGCGTTCATCTCGATCTTCCTCAAATCCGCAATGAGTTGCGCGCCGTTCGAAAATCTGTGGGCGCTACTTAAGCTAACTTGCAAGCTGGAGGATTCGACTTGAGACCTTAGGCGGCAAGAGCACGGTAGATCGATGCCTTGGACAGCCCGGTTCGCCGAATTATCTCGGAAATAGTTTCGCCAGTATCTCGGAGATTGCGGATTTCGCCAATCTTTTCCTCCGTAAGCAGCGGCCTCCGCCCCAGCTTGACACCTCGCGCGCGAGCTCGGGCAATACCGTCCATTTGGCGTTCCCGCCGGATATCGTTCTCGAACTCGGCGATGAGGGCAAGTACGCCCATGACAAGTTTTCCGGTTCGGGATGCCGTATCGATGAGTGGATCGTCGATAACTTTGAAAGCAACGTTTTTCTCATCGAGCTTGGAAATGATCCAATACAAATCAGTGGTTGAGCGCGCCAACCGATCAATTTTTGTGATGACCAGCGTGTCACCTTCGCGGAGATAGTCGAGGCAACGCTTGAGCTGAGGGCGCGAGCCATCGACCGCGGATCGCTTCTCCCGAAAAATCTTGTCGCAATCTTTCAAGCTCTCAAGCTGGGTATCCAAGTTTTGGTCAGTTGAGCTGACGCGTGCGTAACCGATGAGGGGCATTGTATGTCTCTAAATGTTTATTACATTATGAGAAATTATTTATGAGATATATTTTGATACGCGTCAAGCGACAGTTGCAGAAAGTATACTTTTTGAGACAACGGCTGCCTGAAACACACATGTCCTGGTGATGGGTGGAAATGCGAAACGGAATTTAGGTCTATCCGGCGGGCTTAGATGTAGTTGAACGCAATTCCTGCAGCTTGATCAGCATAGATAGTGTCCGCTCGAGCTTCCGGTCGAGATGCGCCTCGTAGCGCGCGAGTTTCTCCATACGATCGGGATTGAACGACGCATCGAAAGCATGCTGTCGAACGATCGGATGGACCAATAGTTCCTTATCGCGTTCGGTATACCAGGGCATGATCTCAGTCTTCAGATACCGCACTAGCGAAGCAGATGTGGGCGCATAGGGCTCTACATCATAGCGGTAGTCATCAGGCTCCCAGGTCAACTGGTCGCGCCATGCTTTGGCCGTGTCGTCGTCTAGTGCTTCAATGGCGTCGGCATAGGAGTCTGCCTGGTCGCCTTCGAGAATATGGAGTGCCGCGATGGTCTTTGCCTTGTCATCTTCCAAGGTTGCTTGCGTAGCCCGCAATTCTTCGGCGGTCATCGTCAGGGCTATCCGGACATTCGCTTCTTTGGGAGCATCGGGCAGACCGACCAAAGCGGTTTTGTCGGTGTCACTATAGGATTTCGTCGTGCGCTCCAGTGCCTGTTGGTGAGACGCACGCTCAGCAAGACGAATGCGACGTTTGCGCCAGATGATCCCTGCCAACTCCTCGACGAAGTGTTCCTCAGTTGGTCCCCGGGGGGTGTGTTCGGCCGACAGCGCGGCCAGCAGCGTGCCGTATTCGCATTCGTCTTCCCAGGGTAGAACCGTATGTTTCGAAAGGATGCCGTGCTGGATTGCATTGAGCCGGCTCACCTCGTATCCGCCCGGCAAAGTAGAGGGTGCGGTTTCCAACGCACGCATCTGGTCATTCATCGATTCCAACCTTGCAGCTTCGGATTGAAGGACGCCTGTTGAGAAGCTTTGCCGCCATGAGATGCAGTCTCTCGCTGCCGTGCTCCTCGGCCTCGAGGATCTCGTTGATCAGACGATGGTAAGTGGTTCGCCACATGCCTTTGGGCCGAGCAGGCAATGGCGCACTCAAGCCCGCTTCTCCACCGAGCCGCCTTCTGATCTTGTTGGCTCGGCGAAACGCTCGATCCCATTGGTCTTCGCCCTGGCTGGCGTAGACGAGGCCATAGCAATGACGGCAGCAGAAATATCGCCCGGCGCCATAGAGCTTGAGGACACGGCCACGGCAGGCGTTACCGTTCACGACACCGGGACAGACAAAATAGGGCCGCTCGCCACCAAATCTGCAGGGTTCCCAATCTAGACAGACGGAATGGCTGATATCGTCCCAGTCGCCGCCGCTGAAGCGATATCGGTATGAAAGATGCAGCTTTTCCCGATCACAGCGAAGGTTGATTGAAGCGACCGGCTTATCGTCCACTGTCCAGTGCCATCCACCAGCATGCCGGTTCTGGAGATAGCCCGCCCGGTTCAGCTTGTTGACGTCGAGCGAGCGAGAGGCCTCCAACTTGGGACATCCATCGCCGCCCGTTCTGCCCGATCCGATTCCGCCCAACCGATTGCCTCCTGATTTTTCCGAAATCTCTTGGCGGACTCGTATAACCGCGTTCGCCATTGGCTCTTTTAGGTAACATTATACCACATCGAATTTCGCCTTTCACGATTTCCCTCTATTCAGGGGAGAGGAGGAGAGGGGTGTATTGGTTATTTACGTGCCCTTTCGGGGACGCTTTCACGTATGCGGGCCAAAGACGAACATTGAGGCGTCTCCGCGTGCTCTGCCGCCTCTGTGCAGGCACTTGATCCAGCCGTGATCCTCAAGCCAATCACGCGCGGCAGCGTACCTTTTTCGCCCCCAGCCATCGATCACATTGGCATCAACCATTGCATCGGGGGAGATCGGAAAGGGCTCGCCGTGTGCGGAATGACTGCTCCTCAAATAACCAAATAGAAGCAGCGCGTCGGGTTTCTGGGCAAATTGCTTCCATGTCGAGATTGGCAGTGAAATCTGCGGCTCCTGGCCAACCCAGTTCTTGCCGGACGCCTCGCGCTGCCAGACGTTGGTGACAGTCTTCACGACCTCTCTATCCGTCAATGGCGAACTGAATCCGCCGTTTATGGTGCTCCCTGCTTCTATTGCTTCATCGAGGGTCGCACAGTTTTTCACAAGCCTCAGCATTGTCTTGAACAGTGTTTCGTTGCGTTGTCCCTGGCCGATTACAGCAAGCTCCTGATCGGCCTGCTGGTCTACGGTGACGGAGGCCTCGGCATTGCGCATTGCTTGGAGAAGTTCCCGCCAACCCAACTCGAAAACCGGTAGCTCAGACAGTTCATCCCAAGTGCCTGCATCGAAACTGTAGGAAATGCTCGATTGTGGTCGAACAGACGGGGGCGCCACGACCATGCCGCCGATCCCTCGGATATCGGCAGCGATACCGAATTTCCGGAGGTTCGCATTTCGCTCTCCCGCACTTCGGTAATAGAGGTGCGCGCCGCCGGATGGTGTTGTGATCTTTAGCGGTGTATCGCCAAACGCTCGAATAAGCTTATCGGTCTGCGCTGGGTCATCGATGTCGAGGACGGTTATGCGGCTCAGCCCACAGACGATGCCGACATTCGCGTCCTGATGCCGGGCAGTCATCTTGTCGATGAAGTCACATCCTGGCGCATGCTTCCAGTTGCCCCATCCGCTGACGAGAGGGCGCTTGCCGTCATCGCCACCGAGCGGCAGGACGGCTAGGCCATAACTTGCCATTTGATGAGCAGCTTGCGTGAAGGGACGGGATGATTGGAAGCCGTCACCGCGATCCGACTGCATCACACAGTGTTCGGACCTTCATCGGATGTGCTTGTTCTGCGACATTCCTGGAGCCACGCCTCAAGATCTTCGACACGATATCCGATCGCACGAGAGCCAAGGCGCACAAACACTGGAGGTTGCCCCCGAAGCCGGCGCTTGGCCAACGTACTCTCACTGAGTCCGATGTAGGTGGAGGCTTCTGGCGGACGCAGTATGCTCTGTTGGGTCATGTGTACCATCACGATGTGACGCCGGGCGACTCCCGACTCGTGACGGAAACGTATGGAATTGGATCTGGAAATTCAGACAGGATTTTCCGGATTCCGGAAAATCGCCACGAATATCTCACAATTGGCCACTGCGTTGTGCCGCGCGAAGATGCTTTACGATTGCCTCGGCACCAAGATATGTCCCGTCAGCCTTTCGGAGTGCATCAATACGCTGAGATTCGATATGGCGGGCTGTCGCCGATCTATTGTGTACAAGCGAAGGTTTTTCGGCAAAGAGGCCTTTGGCCGCCCTTACGATTGCCCGCCTGCTTCGTCGTCCCTGCCTCTTCCTTGCTGCACAGGCCGCCGGCAATCCAATCTCACGTCCTTCCTGCATGCGAAAGCCTTCAATAATAGCATCCTCGTAAATGCCCTTCAGACGGAGTTCGGCCGCAGCAAAGCCAAGTTCAAATACGGGAATGATGTCCTCTGTGGCGACGACCGGCTGTCTGGGGCATTTGCCGCGCAAGACATCTATGAGGCCACGTTCTTCCAGGTAGCACTCCCGGTCTCTGGCGTAGTCCAAGAGCATGGAGAGATACGAGCCGTCGACACGCAAACCGGACTGGAGGTCATATGCGTCCTCGAGCAGGGTTTTGATCAGATCCAGAATATCTGTCGCATTGATGGACATCGTAGCTTCGGCATCGACGACAAACGTCTCAAAGAATTCTGGCCTAAAATCTGGAGGCAGATCGTAGTGGCTGTAGGAGGCACCAGACCATCTCTGCGCGGCGTAATGGCGCTCACCACAATTGTCGCATGTCGTTTCGATCAGACTGTATGTCCGATCATCGATCTGGATCTCGTCAACAATCTCGGCATCTCCCATGAGACACCACCTTTCCGTCTACCTTCCCCGACGGACCCTGATACCCATTGCTCCTGAAATTCTCCTGGCGATGATGTCGCTGGCTTCCTTGAGCGGATCGGCGCTCAGGTGCGCGTAACGCGCCGTTGTCTGCGGTTGCGAATGCCCGAGCAGAGCGCCGATGACAGGGAGCGACATGCCACCAACAGCCGCTACACTTGCAAAGGAATGCCGAAGATCGTGGATCCTCACATCCTCGAGACCGGCCTTTTCTCGAATACGCCGCCAAGGCTTCTGCAAGTTGACGAAATGCGCGCCAGGCTTGTTTCCGCAGATGACATAGGGATTACCTTCGATGCGGGGCATGCTGGAGAGCACTTCAAGTGCGGGTGCGTTCAAATAGACACTCCTGATACCGGTTTTGCTCTCCGGCAATCGCAAATGCTGTCGTTCGAAGTTCACATAGTCCCATTTGAGGGTCAGAATTTCGTTAAGGCGAGCGCCTGTGAGAATCAGAAGGCGTATTGCTGCGATCACCCATATGGACGCCGATCCAGATGCCTCGGCTTGCACAAGAGCATCACCTAGACGCGCCATCTCTTCCTCACTGAGAAAGCGCTCACGCTTTTTCTCACGGTATTTTTCAACATGACGGCACGGATTGGAGCCATCTGGCCGAAGACCGCATCTCTCGCTCCAATTGAAGAACTTTGACAGAAGTGCGAGCGTCCGATTTGCCTGATAAGGCTTCTCGCGCATGGCATGATGAAGGCGAGCGATGTCGGCTCGCTCGACCTCGGCGAGGGGACGCCTTCGCAAAGTCTGGCCAACATAGAGCTTCACAATGCGCCTGTACTCGCGAGAGGTGCTGCCTCGTAATTTTGCGTCAACATGTTCTTCAAGAAACTGGTCAAGCACACTTCCGAGCGACCGAGCCGCTTTCGCCTGATCGCGTTCCGTTGCAGGATCGCGACCTGCTGCTGCATCACCAAGCCAGATCTTGGCTTGGATTCGCGCCTTCTCGGCTGTGGTTTTCCCATGCTGGCCAACTGTCAGTCGACGAGTTCGACCACTGCGCCCGCCCAGGCGATATTGGATCAAATAAACCCTGCGACCTGTCGGGGTGATTTTGACGCCAAAGCCGGCGAGGGCATCTTTGTGCCCGCCATCCCAGAGATAGCTGTCCTTAGTACCTGGCACCAGCGCATCGACCGATCGTTTCGACACCTTACCCGTCGCCACGACTGAGACCTCCGATGGCTACAACATACTTTCAGTAAGCACATAGTAAGCACGTTGAGAGGAAACAGGAAACATCTGAGGGAAACGCAATGAATGATAAATGGCTAAAACATACCAAATTTTATCTAATATGGCGGCAAGAGGAACCCCAAGGACCAAAACTCTTAATCAGCGGGTCCGGGGTTCGAGTCCCCGTGCGCCTACCAAGAGTTTCAATAACTTACGGAAACTTTTGGGGTTTTAGGCTTCCCAGAATCTGGATTTGGGAAGATGTTGGGAAGAACCGTGGACCCATTGCGAGCCAGACTTTTTGGTAGTGCGGGCAATTGTTTCAGTCTCGCGAACGGTTGATTAGGTACGAAACGAAAGCGGCGCATGCTCCAATCATGAATTGGGCATCAGCTTCATCCACGTTTGCGGCATCTTCTTCCAACAGCGGGTGCCGGATGCCCTTCTCATCGGACGAGAATCCATAAAGCGAACCGAACCCTTGCTCCATAGCGCGATGGATTTTGCGTTTCGATTTGAGCCGTTGAAGTGCTCCAGTGAGTGATTTGGTCCCACCGATAACCCTGGCAACAGATTCAACCGCATGAATGCTCTCGCGGATAGAGTCCGCAGGACTTCCGGACGTTAGCTCATCCGCGGCCGATCTTAGGTGAGTGCGAGCGCCTTGGAATTCGCTGGATGTCAGATCGGCAAAGGCTTTGTTCAAAACCTCTCGTTCTGTGTCATCCGATATCGGGACAAAGGTCTTACCATCATCGAGTAGACGATATGCCGCGCGGCTGTGTTTCAGCATCTTTTGAACATCTCGGCTGCGAATGGGGCAATCGGGCCGACGTAGCAACCACTGAACAAAGCCAAATATCTGAACGTAATCTCCGCTGGCGAAGATTTTCTTTATCTCTTTGTGGGAAGCGTCAAATACAGTCGTAAATTCGTCGGCCATCCGATGATCAAGTACAATATTTTTGGCCCGCAGAATCTCATCCCATGGCCCGGTTATTCTCGTTTTGTCATAGTCACGGAGTAATCGCGACTCCTTCATCGACTCGTCTATTATTGCCCATAGCAGCGACCGAAGTTGTGGCGTAACCTCTGTTCGAGCCAGTTGTGGCGGTAGCGGTTCAACGCCCTCGGCCTGCGCAAAGGACAGTTTTTTGCGATCGGCGTATTCGTCATGATCCATGGCGTCTCGGCCTTCGGCTCTCGTGGGCGTCTTTCTGGTTCGGATGGTCTGTCAATTCCATCTTGTGCGGTATCGAGAGTTCAACAATGGCTCTACTAATTTCTCGAGTTCGCTCGTTGCGGCATCTATCCGATCTTCTATCGAATCTGATCCGGTGAGCCGTTTCCACGCGACCTCGTCGAATTTCCGATAATCATCGTCAATCGGTGTGGACGGATCCCGATGAACTAACAATTTCACGGCAAGCAGAATCTCGTGCCGGATTCTTAGTATCTCTGTTAGCGGCGACTCAGCTTTTCCACCGAATATCGCTCGCAAACGTGGTCTGATGGCAGAGACCCTTTCGAACAAGTTTTGGTATGAATTCAGCCGCTCTGCCGGAGCGAATGCTATATTGCTGGTTCTCCCGCTTGCGGAAGAAGAGTCCACTTCGTGAGCGAGTGAACTTCCTTCGCTTTCGAGGACCAAAGGGCTTCGGACATGTTCAAACATCTCCTTAGCCTCGTACATAAGAGCCAGTGATTCCTCTGCTAGTTCGCACTGCCTTCGCTCGATTTGCTCAAGTCGCCATGTGCGAAGTCCGCGCCATGCGATCCAGGCTCCGAAGCAAACCGCTACTGTCGTCGTCAAGCCAAAAAGCTGGCTCCAACCGAATGCCCAAGGGTCTGTCATCACGATTTCCATCGGAATTACTTGACTATCAGTTTCTATCGATCATGCTTAAAGCGCACCGGTCAGAGGCTGCAACCTCCGACCGGCACTTGTCACAACCGCAACCTGTACGAGAGGTGCAATCATGACCAATTCCCCAAATACCACGAATCCGCCTTGTGCTGACAAGGCCGTGCTCGATGATGATCGCGTTTTGCGGCCGGCCGTCGCCGTCAATTCCAAACTCCCACCATTTCGAGAAGGCAATGTATCGACCTCAGTAACCGCGCTAACGAGGAGAAACATGATGCAGACAACAGCAACCACATTGGGTGGAGCCGCAGCGATGTCATTGGCTCTAGTTTCGAATGTACGAGCTCAGTCGGAGGACGCGACCCTGAAGCGGCTTTGGAACATTTGGATGGCACAGACAGCCGAAGACGCCAAGACGTGGACGGAGCTGGATCAAGCGAATGCGAATGCATGTCGTGAGAACGATTCTCCTGCAGACCGAAATGACCTTGCGATTGAGTCTCGAGAAGAATGCCGATTGCAAGAATTGAAAAAAGCGGGATTAGCGATCCGTGCTGAGCTGATTGCCACTGAGCGGGCTATTGCAGCGACGCCCGCTGAAGGCTTAGCTGGGATCGGCATCAAACTCGCACTAGCAGGAACCTACAATGCCTACACCGATCGTCATTCGTCAGACATAGGTGGTGGTGCGGGTTCTGAGATCCAGCACAGTGCTCTCGACGACGCGGTCCGACTGACGGGTATCGACTTCGAGACGGATCTACTTTCAGTCGAAGTCTGATACGTTTGGTTTGTGCGGGGCCAGGGTGGCCACCCTGTAGCCGGAGCTTCACCGCCTTCCGGTATGCCCCGCACTTTCTCCTGGGCGGTGTGGCGGTGACATGACCAAATTGTCTGACATGCGGCTGCTCGGTGAGCAGCTTGCGTTTGTTGAAAGTCAGTACGGAGAGGCGTTGAAGGCTGGAGAGGACGCAGCCGAGGTTGACCTTGCAGCGTCCATAAAATTTCTTGAGGTAGTACGAGGGTTCCTGCGCAACCAGAATATGGAGACGGGAACATGTGATCGTCTGATGCTTGCTCTTGGAGCTCTAGCACTTGGCGAACGCGTACCGGCTATGCTCAAACCAAACAACCCTGACAGTCGCCCAGTCGAATCTATGTGTTCGGAGCGTGCGAAGGGCGCTCTGGCTGCAATCATGGATCTAAGGCAAGGCGCAGCCGACGGCATATCTTACGACGATTCGGCAGCCTGGGTCGCGCGCATAGCTCATCCTTTGTTGGTGCCTCGTCTCAAGAAGAAAGAGATCACAGAGCGAACCATCAAAGGCTGGTACCAACAATACGGCGGCAAAAATCCAAAAAAAGAGATTTCGCCGGGCCGGGTGATGTATCTGCGGACGCTTGCAGCGGGGTTAGATACGAGTGGAGCGACGCCGTATGTATTGGGAGAGCGCGACTTGATAAAACTCGTTGCCACCATCGCCCAAAAGCTCCCCGCCTAGCTAATACAAAAAAGCCCCGTCTTAAGTGTTGTAGGAAAGTTCTAGCCAAAAGCGGAAGAAAGGAGCCGCTAATGCTAGAAAATCTTCCCAAACGCGTTCTGCCCGAGCCGCGGGCCGCAGAGTATCTCGGCATTTCCTCAAAGACTCTTAAGCGAAGGTTCAAAGATGGTACCGGGCCCAGATTTGTGATGATCGGGTCGAACCGGCGTGGCTATCGCATTTGCGATCTTGATGCGTGGGTCGATGAACTTGCTGTAAACCGTGAGCCGCAGCATGGATAACGTCCTGCAGTTCCCTCATGGCCGTCCGTACGACAGCGACGACGATCGAGAAACGCGCCTCGGTTGTCAGTGGCTTTTGCGGCATTTCACAGAGGCCGATTTGATCCGTCTCCAGGAGTTGAGGCCCGAGCAGTTCGGAGCCGTTCAGAGTCAAATCGGTTTCGCTCAGGCGGGAATCTGGACGTTTGAAGACATGATGGATGAGTACGCCGGTTACCTGAAACATTGGTTGAGAGGAGCCGGCATTGGCCAATGAATTTCACGCGCGCACGTGGATAAGCGTTAGTGGGGTGCATGATGCCAAAGCACAATAGGAAGGGTCGTACCACCAAAGGCCCTTCCTTCATTCAACTTTTCCACCACGTGAAACGATCGGATGCTTTCCAAAGTCTGAGCACGTACGCGCGGTGTTCTCTAATTGAGCTACTGGACAGATACACTGGCTGCAATAACGGAAAGATCGGTCTTGGTGTGCGGGAATTGGCCAAAGAGCTTAATTGCTCGAAAGATTCAGCATCCCGAGCTTTGATTGAATTGGATGACGCCGGCCTGGTTCGGCCGATGAAGGTTGGCAATTGGCGTGGGAAGCGAGCAACTGAATGGCGCTTGATGTTCTATCGATGCGACGTAACGTTTGATCGTCCAAAGCGAAACTTCCCGGCGTCGCCACGTCCGGCAGGAGGGACACAAAGTCCGTCAGGAAGGACGCAGGCGGTTTCTCAGTCCGGCAGGAAGGACACAAACGCCGAAAAGTTCAATAAACGTGGTTCAGCTCAGTCCGGTAGGGGGGACACATGTATATCTGCCATGGGGGGTGATGCAGAAGTGGAGAAGGCAGAGGTTCGTGCGCTGAGGCAGGTGGCTGATGTCGTCGAAGGTTTGAACAATTGAGAGTAGCTCATCGATCGGAGTGTGAAAGTTCGCAAGCAAAAATATAGCGCTGTCTCTGTTTGTCCAAATATGTCCGTTAGAAGCAGATAAGCCGAAGTGCTAGAATGTGCTTCATGAGCAACCAAAAGCACATCAGCATCCGCCTTCCGTCTGATCTTGAGGCTTCGATCGCCGCGGTGGCTGAACACGAACTGACATCGTCAGCGGCAGTCATTCGGCGAGCGGTTGTGGAATGGATGCGGCGCGAAGCAAGAGGATCCAATTTCATGGATTGGCAAACAGAGGCAAATCGTTTCATCGATCAGCTTGAGAACGATCGGGCAGAGGACCCCAAGGCGTTCATCGGCACACCGAAAGAACCGGGCAGGGGGTGGGTGATGGCAACCCAGGCACGTCAAGCTCTCGATGCTCTGCGCGAACGTCTCAATCAGTTCAGCGGAAGGCCCTAATGGCTCTGCACCCAAGCCTTCGACAGTACGGGTTCGGAAGCGATGACGAACCTTGGATCCGAGCTTTCCAATCTGTCGCAAAAGACAACGGTTGGTCAGGTGATCAAATCGAACAGGCCTACAAATGGTATCAGGACAACCACATGCGGTGGAGTTCTGATGTCGACGTGTTCAATTCGTTTGTTGTCTTTTCCGATCAAGTTGGCCTTGGCGCCGAGCAGGAACTTTCGGTTACGGACTGGATGGTCAATTCGGCAGAGAATGGCCCTGAACAACCTCCCGATCCAACAAGAGCTGAGGACCAAGACCGGGAGCGCGAAATCCGCGACCTGATGGCGAGTGATCCCGATGCCTATCAGCGGGACGTCAACGCACAACGCGACTTACACAACATCATCGAAAGGCAAGGTCTCTATGACGAAGATTCCTCGCAACCGCCGCGTACGCCTCTATCGGGCTCGAGCGCGGAGAATGAAGGAGAACCGCCAGCGGCGATACATGCATCGAGCCTTCGCGCTCGAGCTGCGCGCAAAGACGAAATCCGATCGATCATGAAGACTGATATCCATCGATACTACGGAGAAAAACTAGACGTCGAATTTGGTGAGATCCTGAAAGCTGAAGGCGGATTCTCTTCGGACAAACCTAACGATCCCGATGGGGGCAATGATGCCTCCGATTTCAACAAAGAGGAAATCTAGACAGATGGCGAAAGCAGATGATGCGGCGGCCGCCGAGCAGGCGGCTGACAAACTGGCAACTAGGGGCACTGTCATGATGGACCCTAAACGTTTTGGCGAGGCACGATACGAAGCACAGAATTGGTTGGCGACAGTTCCGAAGGGCACATCGCGGCAGGATATTTTGACGGACGTCTTTTTCGTCAAAATGGCTCACAAAATCACAGACGGTGCGATGATCGAAGTACGGGCCGAAGATATGAGCTTCTGGACACTCCTGCTTGTTGTGAGTGTGGACGCACGCAGCGGACGCGTCGAAACCCGCGAGTTGATCTGGAAGGATCTGGAGCCCTGCCGTGACCAGCAATACATGGGCACGCACTTTCGGATCATGTTTGCTGGTCTAACCGATCGCTGGATGATCATTCGTCGTTCTGACGGCATGGTGGTGCAGAAAGGCCTGCATACCCCGGAAGCGGCAATCGCCATGATGGCGAGCGACTATCGCGATCAAGTCATCCAATAACACCACCAGACGAACGTGTATCTGAGCCGATGGCATCAACAAGACGGCGCTAGAACATACAAAAGTAACCCGAAGTGTCGGTCTGTAGGCCTTAGAACATAGAGCTGTGAGAGGGTAAGCAATTGGTGGCGAAACGAAAACCACAGATAGGCAAACTGGATACGGTTGGCCGTGTGTCCGCGGAACTTGGCAAGGTTTACCGGGCAGTGCGCCGTGGTGAGATCGCTGAGGACTCAGCCAACCTCTATGCGCGGATCTTGCACATACTGCGACAGAGCCTTGAGGTTTCCGATCTGGAAAGGCGTCTTGAGGAGCTGGAGAAGCAGGACCCGGCAGCAAGCACAGTCAATTATTCGGCTAACGTGACGAGAATGCACCCATGAGTGTTGAAGCCCGGTTACGGAAACTCGAAGAGATACGGCTGGCACCGACAAGGCCTCGTGAGCCGGTGACTGCGCTAGAGATGGCTAAGAGAATTCTGTTCACGTTCCAACTGGCAGAGCGTGGACGGCTGAATGATGAGGGTTGCGCCATGGTGGACCGTCTCGCCAAGGCAATCGGCTGGCCATATCGGCCTTTGAATTGTCACCCGTCGGAAAGATGGTTCTTCGACGGATTCGTCGAGGCGCTGAAAGCGATTGAGCCGCAAAAAGGGGCATAAAATTTCCCATAATCTTCCCAATACGATTATGTTGAAAGAAATGTGGCTGTAAATCGCTTAAAATAGCCAATTAATCCAATAAGACCCGCTTATTGGAAATTAGAGAATAGGAGCTTTGATCGTGCCCGTCCTGCCTGACAAAACATCTATAAGTGCCGGATCTGCACGGGCTGAACGGCCTATTGCCAGGCTCCAGAATCCCGGCTCGGTTGGTACCTCCGGTGTCGGCGAAGGTATTGCTGAATTCAGTACCGCTGTCGGCAAATTTGCTGAGCAGGTCAAGAAGGAACGGGACAGCAGTGACGCTATCCGGTCTGATGGTGAACTGACCGTTGGTCTGTCCCAGCTTGAGCGCACGATCTCAGAGAATCCGAACTTTGCGGAACATGGAAAGAAGTTCGACGACTCGGTCCAGTCACTCAGAGATAAAACGGCGGCCAAGATTCGGAGCCGATCACTTCGCAATCGTTGGATGCTCGGTGCTGAGGCCCGCATCGAGAGTTCCCGTGATCGCGTCTTGTCTCGATCCCTCTCACTTTCGAGAAACGCTGCTCGCGTTGATGCTGAAAATGCGTTCGAGGCACATGTCGAGCGTTTCACTGATCCCGAGGCAAATGACCAACAACGCGCTCAGGCGCTGGCAGACATCCGAGCTGGCATTACGGTCGGCCAGCGGTCTGGATTGTTCACACCGGCTCAAGCTGATGCACTGGGCGATCGATACATCAATGGCGCCGTCAGGGCAGACGCGATCATTCGCCTGGCGACAGACCCTGCAGGGTTGATGGCGGACATAGACAGTGATCGCTATTCGCCTTTGAGCAATCTCCAACGAACCGAGTTCAAGGTGCGTGCGTCATCGGCTGCGGAGAAACAACGACAGGAAGCGGCGCAACGTGCTCGGGCACGCGATATTGTCGCGGGGATCATTCCGGTTGACCCAGGATCCAAGGCGGATCGTGAGTTAATCGATGCGGCGTTTGAGCAATCTGGTATCTCAGGCCAGCTCACCGAACTGAGCGAGGTAGGCGCCCAACGGCTCGGCGAGCTAGTAAAGGATACCGGATATGTTCCTGTAGATGCATTGTCACAACTTCGGGCCATGGCGACGAACGGCACGACCGAGGCCAAGGTGTATGCATATCAATCCGTAGCGCTTGTTCTTAGAGAGAAGCCGGGGGCATTTGCCGGCACCAAACACTTCGCGGACATCCGCGCAGACGCCGAGCACTTTAACGCCCTTGTCTTGGATGGCGGGCTACCGCCCCTGGAAGCCGTCAGGCGCATTGAGGAGACCAAGACACCCGAATTCAAGGCGCGCGCTGAAGTCTTGGGAACCGAGGCACGGAAGATAGCGTCCAAGATTCAGCTGGACGATGTTTCTGATCAAATCACTGGGAAATTCGTGTCACGCCGCGAGGCTGAACTGCGCGGTATCACACAGAGTGAAGGCTTCGAGTTCGGTGGTTCGCCTCGACGAGGAGCTGTAATCCTTGGAGTCTACCGACGCTTTTTTCGAGATCATTTCGTCCGGACCGGAGACGCCGAAATTTCCAAGAATTTGGCCGTCAGAGATGTTCGAAGGACTTATGACGTGTCATCGATCAACGGCACGAGACGACTGATGAAGCATCCACCAGAGTCGCATTATCCCAAGGTTGACGGTGGCCATGAGTACTTCTCGAAGCAACTGGTTGAGGATGTGAACAAGCTTGTGCTGCGTGGAGACCTGATCCCGCTCAATGACATCTTTATCGAGGCTGTACCGCAAACTGACGAGGACATTCGCAAAGGCCGGCCGCCCAGCTATGGCGTAGTTTGGTTTCAGCTAGTGAACGGAATACGGACTCTACAGACTGCGTCAGGCTTAGTGTTTCGTGCGGACGTTAAGGCTGCTCGCAAGGCATCTGTGGAAGCGCGCCGTGATGAACTCAAGCGCGAACGGGAGCTACAGATTGAGCTCCAAAAAACGTCTTTCCGAGATGTGCACCTCTGAGTAATGCTTTTTGAACCTAATAGACCCAAGGTTGTGGTGGCCAGTATTGATGCCACTTCGAATCAAACTCCAATGCTTGGCGTATCCCCGGATGCGTTACTGTCGGGCAGGGGCCGGCTCAGGAGTTTTCGCGACGAGGCGATCGAGGGATGTCTGATCGAGCTATGTCAACCAAGCGGCCTCGAGGCGGTGCATATTGCATATGGAGTTTGCGCATGCTTCGATGGGCCCCTCACAAGGTTTGAGTGCCCTCATGACAGAACGCGACACCCAGACAGCGAGACGGGCAGAATATGAACATCCGCCCTTAATCGAGGTTGTTTTCGGAGTCAGCTTCGAGCCGTATAGGCAATGGATGATTCCACATGTTGGCGCATTCTGGACACGACATGCCGAAAAATTCCCTAAGTGCGAGCACGCGCCGTTAATGGTTGGGACGATCGTCGATGATCCGGCCACCGGATTGCCCATTCCACGCGTCTGGTTGATAAACGACAACGATGATCGGTTGATTCAATTGCAAGCAGGCAGGTTCCTATTTAACTGGAGAGCTCGCGAAAAGGGCGGTGCTTATCCGAGATACGAAGAATTATCCAAAAGTTTTTTTGATCTTTTTCGAGATTTTCAGGCATTCTGCACGGAGAATGGATTCGGTGACTTCGCGGTGCGAGAGTACGAACTGACTTATATTAATCACATTCCGGAGCCCAACGAGTGGACGTTCCCGGCCGACGCAGCAAAGGTCATTGACGGGCTGAACTGGCGTGAGCAATCGGATGATTTTCTTCCAACTCCCACTAGGGTTAATTGGAACGCGACCTTTACCTTGCCAGACGATCACGGAAATCTGACTACGAAATTTTCGCAAGCCAAAAGGCTCTCGGATGATAAGGAGTTGTTAGTTTTGGAGCTTGCAGCACGTGGTATTCCGACCAGTGAGCCATTAGATTATGTAAATTGGTTTTCGCTGGCGCATGAATGGATAGTTCGGGGGTTTGAAGACATCACAACCGAGAGGGCACAAGAGGAACTCTGGGGTAAACATGACTGACACCGATACACTCGCGAACTATGCGGATTTCTTCGCTGCCAAGTCGTTCAGGCCATCAATGGGCTCCGCGACGGACATCGATCAAACAGAGGAAGATATCGATCAGGGCAGCACTGACCTGAAAATATTGCATGCCCCCGTGCTGCATTGGTCCTGTTTGAATCGGTTTCCAATCTCGACTACGGAGCGCAATGACTCGATGGTCGTTGTCTACAGCAGTTCCCCTTCGTCGGTGCTCAGTATCCCGGATCAGGGTTCCTTTAGCAGTGGCGTTTTTCATCTGCTGGATACTGTTCGATCGCCAGAAACCGAACTGAGACAGAACATTTGCTGGCTGCGGTTCCTTTCGTCGCTTCCGTACGGGCGGGATCTGGCAGACCGCCTCGATTTCTTGCTGGAAGCAGTTATCGATGAAGGTGAGCAATGGCAAGATTGTTCGGGGGCGTCATTGCGGCACATGCTTCAATTCCTGGAGGCAGTGCCGAATTTTCGCGCGCCACAAATTACGATTACGCCAGCCGCAACTTTCCGAGCGCAATGGACTCGGGATGAGACCGCGCATCTTGCTGTTGATTTTCTCGCGGATGGTATGGTTCGGTTTGTTGTGTTTCGCCCTGATCCTCGTCGTAAGGGGAAGGTCCATAGGATGTCTGGCATATCTTCGTGGGACGGCCTTATCGAGGTGGTAGACACTCTAAATGTGAGCCGATGGGCGGAGAATGCCGGGCGCTAAAATTGCAGAAACGGACCATCTAAGTCGCCTTTGTCCACCTTCTAAATGTAGTGAAGGTGGAGCACCGCAGGGTGCTGCCTTCATGCTGAGGCCTGATAAAGAGGATTATCTGTCAACAAATTGGCTCGAAGCGACGAACTCTACTCTGCGCGACGATCAGCTCGCAATTGTGCGCAACCACTTGTCGGCAAAAGGAGTTAGGCTGCCAGCTACTGGCTGTCTTGCGGTCATTCAAATCGCGAACGCCTTCAGCCATATAAAAACGAAAACAGAGGACTCTAGATCGCTTTCTGCTCATCATGAGCCAATACTGCCAGATGACCCCTCGCATGCTGGAATCTATGGTTATGATGAAACCGACGATCTAATCGCAGATCTCTTGGCATTTTCGATTGTTGAGGTTTATCCCGCTCGGCAACCTAACGATTAGAGGTGATTTCTGAGGGCGTGCGCCAAGCGGCCCTCCAACAGTGAATATTCGCCATCTCGTACAGCAGAAACCGTTGTTATGCATTGACAAGCCGATGCACATTGTCGGCGCATGACAAGACCACCTCGATGTGGTTGGCCCATAGCTCAAGAGCCTCGCGCTTCTCTTTCGAGTAGACGGCACGATTGTAGATGCCAGCGACACCAGCCTTGTAGCCCGAGACATGGTTGAGTACAGCCTCGATTATATGGGGCTGAACGCCGAGATCCCCCATGCGTGTGGCGACAGTTCGTCGAATGTCGTGTAACCGCCAATGCGCAATGTCCAGCAAGTTATCATCAAGCTCTTTCTTTGCCTTGGACCATCCCTGAAAGCCATTTCTGCCACGGCCGAACAGTGGATCACGGCCCCGGCTCAACGCGGCGCTGAGAATGTCGTGCGCGGCATCGGCAAGATGCACATCGTGTGCGCGCTTGTTCTTAGTACGTGACCCGGGTAGGGCGATTAGGCGGGCCTCTAAATCAATCTCTGTCCGACGAAGGGCCCCAATCTCGTCTCGTCTGCATCCTGTAAGGATCAATAGTTTGACGACATCCCCGTAGTCACTTTCCGGCAACGCGCTCCAAATCGTCTTCAACTCATCGTCGGACAGCACTCTATCTCGAGCACGCAAAGCCGGATCGTCAGGCTTGTTGGTGCCGATGACGGGATTGGTTTCACAAATGCCTTGCCGCATGGCCCAAGAGAAAAATGCGGATAGTGAAGCACGTGCGATATTTGCCGCGGCCTTTCCATTGTTGTCAGCCAAGACGTCAAGGCGTGCCGCTATGGTTGCACGGTTGATTTTGTCGAGCGTCAGCTCGTGCAGTGGTTTCCAGTGCACGAGGAGGTATCGCTTCGTGTCCGTGTAGCTCTTTGGGCGCCATTTTTCCTTTTGCCGATCAAGATAACGTTCGGCGATGACCTTAAATGTGTCAGCGGCTACCGCTCGAGCTGCTGCCTTTGTGCCCGCCGGATCTTCCCCTAGACGTACCTTGGCCAATATGTCCTTAGCGCTCTCACGTGCCTTTGTAGGAGTGAGAAGCTTTGTTGAGCCAAGTGTGAGGCGCCTTTGTTTCTTGCCGGTCTTGTACTGAACAATCCAGTTGCGCGATCCACCGACCCGGACTCGAATGCCGAACCCAGGTATGTCGTCATCAAAGTATATGGCTTCACTCTTGTCGGATGGCAGTTCTATTCGGCGAACGGTGTCTTGCGTGAGTTTCATCGCTTCGCTCTGGGAATACCTTGGGAAGATTGATGGTGGAGCCCCTTGTCCACCAGTGTCCAAGAAATATAGCGGATATTTCCCAAAAAACAAGGGTTTTCCATTCTTTCTGTCTCAAAATGTCAATGATTGACCCGCTTATTTCTCTATCTCTTAATCAGCGGGTCCGGGGTTCGAGTCCCCGTGCGCCTACCAAGGGGTGCGAAGATAATGCGGTCCGGTACTCGCGGCTGTGAGTGCAGTGACCTCGATGCTTGGCTGGGACACTCTCACAACTCTCCCAAATGCGAGTGGGTTAGGTCATGCTGCAACGGCATCCACCATTACAAATTTGCATTGGGCGCCAAACGATCAACCTGACATGGTCTCCCCCTTCATCGGGATTGGCAATTAGAACTCATGGCACTCGCTGCTGATAGAACGAGTGAGATTGTTCGCTATTGACCGAATTTTTCCGGAGCAAATTGTCCAATGAACACACGGTCGAGACGGCTCGGAATTATCGGTGGGCTTGGCGCTTTGGCCGGGGCCGATATCCTGTTCAAACTTGTCAAAACATCGTCACAGCAGGGCACGAACCGGAAGTTCGATGTACTTTTCGAACAGGAGCCGTTCGACGACCGCAGCCTGGATGAGGCGGGCGGCTCCCGCTTGACCGAGAGAAAACTCTACGTCTACCGGGTCGTCCGGGAGTTGGAAGCGCGTACGGTCGATATGGTGATGTTGCCGTGCTTCATCAGCCACACATTCCTTCGTGAAATAGCACCGGAACTGAAAACGCAGATTGTGGATATGATGGGTGCCCTGAGCAGCCATATTTCCGCCAACCATCCGTCCGTGCGCAAGTTGGGCGTTATTGCATCGGCTCATGTCCGCAACAGTGGGCTGTTTGAATCCAACCCCGGTTTCGAGGGGTATGAGATTCTCTATCCAAACAGCGAAATTCAGGAGCCGGGGCTACGCGAGGCTGTCTATGGCGCCCGCGGGATCAAGGCAGGCAATTTGAACGGTGAACCGGTCGATCACTTCCAACGTGCCTGCGATGACCTTGTTGGCCAGGGCGCGGAGATCATCGTTCCAGGACTTACCGAACTTCCTCTTGTTCAGGACGCACTTGCGGTTCCCGACGGTGTGTCCATCATCGACTGCAATCAGGTCTATGCGGAACATGCCTTGAGAGTGGAAATCGCTGAACAGGTCCCGGAATACAAGGTTGGAATCATCGGCGGGGTCGGTCCGCTGGCAACCGTCGATTTCATGGACAAAGTGATCCGCCAGACGGAAGCTAAGAAGGACCAGGACCACATCAAAATGGTCGTGGAGCACAATCCGAAAATTCCCGATCGTACGGAAAATCTGCTTGGCGACGGGCCGGATCCCACAATCCCGCTTCTCGCCGCCTGCAAACGGCTCGAGGCCGACAATGCCGCAATGATCGCGATCCCCTGCAACACGGCTCATGCGTATGTCGAGCGTATCCAACGTTACGTCTCAATACCGGTCGTGCACATGATCTATGAAACCGCTTGTGCGATCCGCGATAGCCACCCGCGTTGTCGCAAGATCGGGCTTCTGGCAACGACCGGGACGATTGAAAGCCGGGTCTATCACGACGTCCTGGAGGCCATGGACCTGGAAGTGCTGGTCCCTGACAGCGAATTTCAGGGCAGGGTGATGACCGCCATATATGGCGACAGTGGCGTCAAAGCCGGGTTCACGACCGGTGCGTGCGTCGACGATCTACTGGCGGCTGTAAGGCACAGTGTCGACAAGGGCGCCGACGCTGTGATCCTCGGGTGCACGGAACTTCCGCTTCTGCTTCATTCGACAGAAAACTATTCGGTGGGAGACCGATCCATCGTCGTTCTGGATCCGACAGAGATTCTGGCGCGCCGGTGCGTGGCTCTGGCACAGTATGGCGTTCAGCGGTCCGGCTGATTTTCTGCCATTGGCAGTACAATCAATGACATGAGCTTCCCCAAAGCCGGTTTTTGCCGCACGCTCGTTGCGCATACAACGATCACGATCGCAAGGAGCGCCTGACATGATCGGCATCAACGGCATGGCCCATGTCATCCTGACCGTCAGCCAGTTCGACAAGGCCCGCGCGTTCTACTCGGCGCTGCTGCCCGAATTCGGTATGAGCTGCGTGCTCGACGGTCCTGAATTTTGCTACCATGTGGGGGCACGAACTGCGATCGGCGTGCGGAAATGCGATCCGGAATATGAAGGCGAGCGCTTTCAGCAATATCGCGTCGGCCTGCACCATATTTGCCTGCGTGCGCGCACACCGGAAGATGTCGACAAGACCGCGGATCTGGTTGCCCGACTCGGCGCAACGCTTGTTCGCGGTCCGGTGCACGGCGACTGGGCTGCGGGTTACTACTATGTGCTGTTCGAAGATCCCGATGGCATCAGAATAGAAGTCAATCACATACCGGGCGCAGGATTGCTGAAGGAGGGTGAAACCTTCGGCGCGCCTGAAGACTATCTGCGCGTCGACGGGCGTGATGCAAACGGCGACGCGTAGATCCTGATTGACCGGCGTTCACGGTTGCCGACGATCGGCGATATCCCCTGATAAATTTGCTGTATGTGGCAAATGCCACACAGAAAATGCGGGCCGTTATGTAGAACACCCGAGTACGGGCGCGGGGCCTGCCGTCTGACGGCGTTTATCAATCTTATAAGCATTCCGGGTCTGCAGCGAGGAGGATACTTCCCTCTCGAAGCAGATGACATCAGTTCGATGTATTCCGCGCCTCAATGACAGGCTGTGCACATCGCGCAAATGAGAACCCGTGGGGGCAAGCTCATATCTTTTCAGGCGGCAACGCCCGAGCAATCACAAATTAGATTTCTGAACGTTGATTTGAGAGCGCCCTTGGAGGGGCGCAAGTGCCGAGAAGCGGCGCGCCAGGGGACAAATCATGCCAAATGCAACTGCAACCGCAAGAAGACCGGTCACACTGCGGACCGCAATTCGTCGCTCGATTATGACGGTGTTTCTCGTGCCAGGCATCGTACTCGCCCTTGCCGGGTGCGCCACGTCGGTCAACAAGCTGAGCGTCAACGAGATGGCCGGGCTAAGAATCCAGGGCGTCGACATTCGCTATGCGCCCAAGGCGAGCATCCGCTGGGGCAATGCAAGGCATGACTATCTCAGACAGCCGAACGTTCAGGCCGAAGTGAAACGGATTTCAAAGCAGGCGGAGGCGAGGGCGGACGATTTCGAACAGGACGAGGCCGGTGCTCAGAACAAAGTGATGAACAGTCCCGAGGCGCAGGCCTATATGCGCAAGAGGGTCAATGGACTGATCAAAGAGACTCTGAATAAGAACGTACTGCCCAAATACAAGGGCACCCGGCCGGTGCGGCTCGAAGTCACCATCGTCGGCTTTGTCATTCCGTCGGCCGTTGCACGCGCGGTCATCGGCGGTACGCCCATGCTTGCCGCTGTGACGACCTTGAAGGACGCTGGAAACGGGGTGGAACTTGCAAAGCTCGACAAGGTGTCGGCCGCATATGCGGGGAGCGGCCTCGTCGGTGTTCTTATCGATCAGGCCGGTTCCGATCTCGAGCATCGGGTCATCGCGGGCTACACCAAAGACGTTCTGGATTGGCTCGGCAAGCCGGCAGGTGGATAGGGGTGAGCGGAAGGCTGATTGGTGTGCGACGTGAGAATTGAGTCTTTGCTTGCGCTACCGCCCTTTGGGCTGCTTGAGCGCGAGCTGGCAGTAGCCAGCTGATCCCTCGACAATCCGTTCTGTTGTGAGTTTCTTGCCGCCTACGGCGGCTCGCGCTCAAGTAGCCCGAAGGGCGGTAGCGCAAGCAAAAAACAACAAGCCAGTTGCACGACAAACACGGCGATCAATGACTTCGCGGAATCAAGAAATCCGCGACATACGATGCGGTTCTAATCCTGCAATCGCTTCCGTCCGTTTATTTGTGCTCAATCAAAGTGCCTTTCCTCAACCATCATTACGTTTGGTCTATCCGCGGTGCACGCGTTGCAAAGAGAATCGACCATCGTGGTTTGAGGATTGGAACGGATATGGACGCAAATGTCTCTGACAATGGCGGCGACGCCCCGATGCTGGTCGCCGCGTTGAAGCATGACGACGGTAACAGGATCGATCAGGCTCTATCGGAAATTACAGATCGCCTGAAACGGCAAGGTTACCGCCTGGCTGGTGCCGTGCGGGCAGACGTGACGGCTCTTGAGGAGAACCGTTGCAACATGTTCCTGGAAGACCTCGCGACGTCGGTCGTCTATCCCATGTCTCAGAATCTGGGGACCGGGTCGGATGCCTGCCGTCTTGATGATGGCGCACTCGATACAATTGCAGAAAGAGTCGCGGCGTCGCTGCAAGACGGCGCCGACATTTTGATCCTCAATAAGTTCGGAAAACAAGAATCGGAAGGACGCGGATTGCGAGGTCCGATTGTGAGTGCGGTTGAGCAGGGCATCCCTGTCTTGGTTGGGCTTAGTCCTGGCAGGGTCGAATCCTGGAACGAATTTTGTGGCGCCGAGGGCAAGATTTTCAATCCTGATGAGATGGCTGTGGACCGCTGGCTGGAGACGACTCTTCCCAATCGGTCAGACGATGGGCGGCATCCTGCCGAAGGACGCACAGCGCAAACGCACATTGCAACCTGACGCTTAACTCAAGACGCGGGCTAGTCAGTCACCGTGGTCGCACAGGACTGCGCCGATCGCGTTGTTCGAACGTGTCGCAGACCGTCCCGACTTGAACATTTCGGCACCGTTCGCCCACCACGGCGCGCCGGCACGCCTTTTTTCGACAGGTATTCCGAGGCCTGTTACGAAGGCATTGGCTGTACATCGGCTGCCGGCATTTCCACTTGTAGACAGGCTCGCAGACCCTCCGATAACGCGGTGTGCATGGCCGCTCAACTTGTCCGGAACTCTGGTTCTGGCGTGCGGTATCGATAGTGACCACGAGCTTCGCTGTGTGTTTGTTGACAATCTCCCCTTGATCTTTCGCGAGAGGAAAAGCGCTCGCCGGGGAGGTGCACACCGCAGCTGTCATGAGAATCGCAGCAGTCGGAAAAAACCTCTGCATTGCATAGTTTCCATAGAACGATATTCGACTTTCCTAAGCAATGCACATCGAGCGTGAAAAAGCGCTGACTTGTATCAAGAGCTGTCATAAAAAATAAACATGACAGTATATTAAATCTCTAAATAATTGATATAGCGGATCATTTTGCCAGCCGTCGCTCGGTCCGGCATCGCGAGCACTGCCGGATCACAGCTGCATACGAAAAAAGTGCGTACGACTGAGCGAGATCAATGCAGATATGGCGACGTCTGATTAGTGTCGGTATCAAGCGGAATCGGCTCCACGTGTAGTGAAGAGCCCTCAGCAAAAAAAGAGACACAATGAACACTCAGTTGTTGTCCCGCTCCCCGGCGGACTGTCGGGTAGAGCAGTCGTACCCCTGTGCCTTCACAGCACTCGTCGCAGGTCTCCTGCTTCTTGTCGCGGCTTCGGCCGCACGAGCCCAGCCCGTAGATGGGATTCAACCCGGCGAGGCCGTTGTTTCTCAGTTCTCCGGAACTGTTGAACAAGCCGGCCGAGCAGTCATAGATCCATCGGGTATCGTCGCGCGCTCCATCGATATTCGCCGGCCGGGCACGATACCGAGCGGTCAGCACCTGTCCGGTCTCGCCGGCCGCGTGAACGTCTTGGCGCAAGATATCGGTCAGGTATTCGGCATCGCATTCGATGATGCCGAGGTGCCAAACATTTACCTCACAGCGACCTCCGCCTTCGGCCTTCACAGGACGAGCGACAATCGGGATTGGATGGCAGGCATGTGGGGTTCGGAAGGTGGGCCCGGCAGCGTCTGGCGGCTTTCGGCAGCCAATGATTATCGTCCTGAACTCTTCGCAGACATCACGCTTGACGGACGACCCAATACAGGCGCAGCGCTTGGCAATATCGCATATGACCGTCACAACCGTCAGCTCTATGTGTCGGATCTCGAGACCGGCATGATCCACAGACTGAGCGTATCGGACGGGGAGGATCTTGGACGTTACGACCACGGGACGCAGGGCCGTATTCGTTTCGTCGATGCGCAAACCGGAGGGACGCAGAGTCTGGAGGCCATCGCCTTCGACCCGACATCGTCCGCTCGTCTGACAGACTGTCCTGCCGGTACCGTCACGAGTCACGCATCCTGTTGGAATTTTGCTGATTTTCGCCGACGTGTATGGGGACTGGCTGTACGCCGTGACACCTCCACCAACGAAGTGCGTCTCTATTACTCTGTCTGGGGCTCAAACGGATTTGGCGATCCGGCCTGGTTCACTGCAGGTGACGAGCGACGGGTCTCGGTCTGGTCTGTTGGCATTGCTGCCGACGGCGCGTTCGATTCGACCAATGTGCGACGCGAATTCCTTCTTCCCGAATTCTTCACGGATCCGGCCGCGGTCGCAAGCCGTGGTCCGAGCCACGGTGTCTCGGATATCGCCTTCCCGAAGAGCGGGACCCAGACTGTCATGCTGGTGGCCGAGCGCGGCACGGTGAGGAATCTCGGTCTCGAAGCCGCCGCGCCCTTCGCACATCCCCATGAAGCGCGTGTCATCCGCTATGAGCGCGATGCGCAAGGTGTGTGGCAGCTATCGGGGCGCTACGACGTCGGTTATGCCGATCGAAGAACTCTCGGTCAGCCGTTCATTCGCGCCAGCAGCGCTGGCGGTGTCGACTTTGGTCCGGGCTACACGGATGCCGGGGAAGTCGACCTTGCTCAACAAAACCTGTTCGCCTGGATAACGGGTGATGGTCTCTGTTCGGAAGATGGTCCTTGCTTCGATCTGGAATCGCGATCGCATTCGCATGGACTGGCGGTTCACGGCATTCAAGGTACGGACGCATCGCGTGTCGATGAACTTGCGCCGGCTGCCGCACGGCAGCCTTATCCGGCCTCAGGTTATGCAACATCGCCTGAGACGCCTCAGTCATCCTATATGGTTGCGGCTGGCCTGGATCAGGACCGGAATGCGCGTGGCGCCACCAAGATTGGCGACGTTGAGGTGTATCAACCGATTCGGAGCCCGGACATTCAACCGGCTGAGGGTCCATGGGAAGGGCCTTGGGAAGAGGCATGGCCCTGGCCTGTGCCTGAGGGCGACTATCCCCCATTGCCGCCACCGCCTGCCGGCGAGGCATGGCCCGAGCTTGCGGTTAGCAAGACTGCACCTGCTGAATGCGAACGTGGCGGTGAATGCACCTACACCATGACCCTAACGAACAACGGCGGCGGAACTTATGCCGGACCGCTCTATCTGTTGGATACGCCGCCGGCTGACGCCACCTTTGTTTCGGCTTCGGCAGGGTGGACTTGCGAGCAGCGCCCGCCCGGCGGTATCGGCTGTCGTCATGAGCCGACTACTCTGGCCTCCGGACAGAGCGTCAGCCTGACGCTCGCGGTCCGCCTGCCAGGCGATATTGCGGCAGACGTTTCCGAGGTCTGGAATTGTGTCTTTATCGTTTGGCCGCGGGCCCTCGATGGCGTCGCCCAGATCCGGGCGGTTGAGGCCGCTCTGTTGTTGCTCGGCCATGATCCTGGTCCCGTCGACGGCGTTTTGGATGCAGCGGCGCAAACCGCTATCGACGACTACCGCGCCTCTGTCGGTCTGCCTGCCGGGGGCCTCGATGAACTTTTGTTCGAGATGCTTTTCCCCGGTTCGTCCGGCATGGTGGGCGACGGCTTCCCAGGAAACGACCGTGACTGCGCATCGACACGGATCATCGGACCGCCTGTCGCACCGGTACTCGCCTTCGATCTCGGGATCGAAAAGTCTGGCCCCGCCGAGTGCGAGCGCAGCGGTGAATGCACTTTCGAGGTGACGGTCACCAACCGCGGCACGGAGCCCTATGAAGGCGATCTGGTATTTGCAGATGCCCTGAGCACACCCGAGCCCGGATCGGCGGTCATCGTCCCCGTACCGACCCTGGTCGGATTCGAGGGTGCCGGCTGGATTTGCACGGCGCACCCCGCCGGTGCGACCTGCCGTTTTGCCGATGCCAGTTTGGCCGCCGGCGCATCGCAGTCGGTGCGTATCACCTGGCAGGTGCCGGCAGACTATGCCCGCGACCAGATTCGGAATTGCGCGGGTCTGGCGTGGCTCGAAATGGGCCATGAGAATGACGAGGATGCGACGAACGATAGTGCGTGTTCCGAAACCGGAATCGCTCTGCCGGCATTCGATATCGCACTCGAAAAATCGGGACCTGCCTATTGTGCGGTCGGAAGCGAATGTACGTTTGACGTCACGGTGACAAATCACGGGACCGATCCATATGCAGGCGATCTCGTCTTTACCGACGCCTTGAGCACGCCGGAACCGGGATCGGCCCTTATTCTGCCTGTACCCGATCTCGTCGGATTCGAAGGCGATGGCTGGAATTGCACGGCCCATCCTGCGGGCACGACCTGCCGGCATCCCGGCGCCACTCTGGCGGCCGGCGCATCGGAGACAGTGCGTATCACCTGGCGCGTGCCAGACCCTTATGAGCAGGACCAAATACGCAATTGTGCCGGACTGGCATGGCCCGAGATGGGGCATGCCAATGACGACCTTGCGGCGAATGATAGTGCTTGTTCGGAGACGTCGATCGGTTTGATCGCGATCTTCTTCGACCTCATTATCGAACACTTCACGGAATGCGAGCGTGGCGCGCTCTGCCAGGCCGGATTCAGGGTCAGGAACGGCGGCGAGAAGCCGTTCTCAGGCGCAATCGGCATTCGCGGTTCGCTAACGCCGGCTCTCCCCATCCAGTCCGTCGATGGCGCAAAGGGCGGCTGGTCCTGTGAGGTCAGCGGCAACACCTATCAGTGTCAGCCGCGGTCGCTCCGCCTCGCGCCCGGCAAAACGGAGGTGATGCTTCTGAGATTGCCGGTCCCGAAGGATTTCAAAGGTTCGACCATCCAGCACGATATGCAGATCGTGTGGCCCGACGAGAAAAAACGGGATCCAATTCCAAGTACGGATGTCAGCTCCGGCATTATCGATATCCTGGATCCGTCCAGCCCCACGGAGTCGCCGATCGATCTGGTTGTCAAGAAGAGGGGACCGACCAACTGTTCACCCGGCGCGAATTGCACCTATACGATCACCGTGGTCAATCAGGGCCCCGGTACCTATCGGGGTCCGATCTTCCTGAACGACACCTATCCCGGTTACGTCTTCGACAGGTTCGTGCGGGCATCGGCCGAGTGGAACTGCGTCGATTACTCGGGTGCCGCCGATTGCAGGCACGATGTGGTGACCCTTAGGGAACGGGAAAGCGTCACGCTGACGCTGACGATCCGCTTGGGCGAAAACGTCGGCGATCTGATGGAAAACCGCGCGGCTGGCGGTGCACGGAATTGTGCATGGCTCAGATGGCCCGGTCTCTATCCCAGCGATGAGCGAAATCGTCATCTTTGGGTCGAACGCGCGCTGGCAATGGAAGGTTATATTGGTGAGCGGGACATCGACGGTACGATCGGGACAACGGAACGGCGTGCGATCCGTGCCTATCAGGCCGCAAACGGTCTCGCACCGACCGGGGCGATCAACGAAGATCTTTGGCGGGTCTTGTTCGACGGTATCGCGGCGATTGCTGGCGACCGAAATTCCGACAATGATCGCAAGTGTATCGTGACGCCGCTCTTTGAAACGGATCTGCCCGTTTGCGATGTAGGCTGGATTCCGGTCACACGGCCGCGCGCCAAGCAACTCGTTTCGGAAGGCTGGCAGATGAAGCAGGTGAGACGAAGCGGTCGGAGTATCATGTGCGCCAAGAAGATGCCGGCGCCAACGGCTCAGCCCTTGCCATCTCAGGCCGCTCCCGATCTCGGCATCACCAAGGTTCCGACCCAAGAAAGCTGCCGTGCCGGCAAGCCTTGCAGTTTCGCCGTCGTGACGGTCAATAGTGGCCAAGGTACCTTCTCAGGCCCGTTGCAGATCACGGACATACTCACGCCGGCCGGTGCCCGGCTGACCCAGTCAGGTTCTGCACCTTGGGTCTGTCGCTCGCTGCGCGGGCGGGTCCGCTGCAACCATCCTGCAACCCAGATCGCCCCAGGCGAATCCAATACGCTCTCCCTTGCATTTACGACAAGCCGCAATGCAACGGGCGTGCTCCGCAATTGCGCCACTATCGATTGGTCTCCTACTGCACGGGTGCGGGCCGTACAACGGGCGCTCAGTCAGAGTGGGTTCCCGGCAGGTGCGCCGGATGGCAAAGCGGGTGCCCGTACGCGCAAAGCCGTTCGCGACTATCAGAAACGCGTCGGGCTGCCTGTAACGGGTCGGATCGACAACGCCCTCATGCGCCAGCTGTTTGGCGACTGGGGTAATGGCGATGCCCGAGCCGACAATGACCGGGCCTGCACTGATGTTGAGATCCAGGCTGCCGATCTGCCGCCTGTTGTCGCGCCACCGCCGCGTTGCGAGGCGGGCTGGACCGAGATGAGTCGTGAGAGGGCCAAAATCCTGTCGAGGAGAGGTTGGCAGGTCAAGCGGGTGACGCGGAGCGGGCGCACGATCTGGTGTGCACAGAGGAGAACGACCCCGCCGGTTACGCCGACTTGCACAGGCGGGCGCACGCGCAACGACCAAGGTCAGTGCGTCTGTCCAAGCAGCCGACCGAATTGGACAGGGCAGAGATGTGTCGCCTGCACCGGCGGGACCCGATGGAACGCTCAAAAACGCGCCTGCATCAAACCGACGCCGACCTGCACCAGCGGACGTATCTGGAGCCCGCGCAGGAATACATGCGTGTGCCCGGCGAATAGGCCGCATTGGACAGGAAAGAGCTGTATCGCCTGCACCGGCGGGACCCGGTGGAACGCTCAGAAGCGTGCCTGCATCAAACCGACGCCGACCTGCACCAGCGGACGTATCTGGAGCCCGCGCAGGAATACGTGCGTGTGCCCGGCGAATAAGCCGCATTGGACAGGAAAGAGCTGTGTCGCCTGCACTGGCGGGACCCGGTGGAACGCGCAGAAGCGGGCCTGCATCAAGCCCGCGCCGACCTGCACAGGTGGTCGCGTGCTCAAGCAAGGCAAATGCGTCTGTCCACCGAGCAGGCCTGTCTGGAATGGCCGGACTTGTGCGCCTCGTGCACGGCCTCGGCCGCAAGCCGCATGTCCTTCGGGATGGGTCAAGGTCAGCCGCGAGAAAGCCAAGGCTCTGGTGCGCCAGGGCTGGCAGATCAAGCAGGTTGGCTCAAACCTGTGCGCGCGCCGCCGGACGCAACCCAGACCGCAACTCCGCTAGAGAGGCCCATCGGTTTTGGACCATGTGGATGAAGCAGTTGACGTCCAGTCTTCGTCGGTGTGCAGCTACAATGGCAGTCCTGACACTGTTGCTGCCAGCGACCGTCGGCGGGAACCTCCTTGGCGCGCCCAAGACACAAACCGTGGCGACAACCGATTTCGAGTATCTTGGGGCCTTCCTGTTGCCGGAGGGTGGAGAGCGGCCAAAGACGTTCGCCTATGGCGGAAATGCCATGACCTTTCGACCTGGAGGCGACCCCAAGGGACCGAAGGACGGTTTTCCCGGCTCGCTTTTCATCACCGGTCACGACAGGATGCCTTATGGCGAATTGTCGGACGGCAATCAGGTCGCCGAGATCGCGATCCCAAAGCCGGTTAGGTCCAAGAATCTGAGAGCGTTGAACCGGGCAAGTTTCCTGCAGCGATTTCACGATGTCGCGAAGGGGCAATTCCCGCACTTCACGGAGATACCGGTCGTCGGCATGCAATATCTCGAGTTGCCGGCGACAGGGCCCCGGATTCATCTCGCCTGGGGGCAGCACTTCGAGCCGGAGACGCCATCACCGACCCACGCCTGGTTCGAACCCAATCTCGCGTTGCCTCGGTTTCAGGGGAGTTGGTTTATCGGTGATCAGTCCTTCTACAGCGTCAACGGTTTCCTCTTCGATATCCCGAAGACGTGGGCCGATACCCATGTCGGTGGCCGTATCCTTGCGACGGGGCGCTACAGAGACGGCGGCTGGTCAGGTCTCGGCCCGGCGCTCTTTGCGTACCGCCCCTGGATTGACGATAAGGGAACACCGCATCCTCCCGGCACACGGCTCGCAGAGGTAACCCTTCTGCTTTACGAGAGCTCCCGACGCACCGAAAAGATCGAACGCGCCCTGAGCGGCTATCAGCACCCCGACGAGTGGAGTGGCGGCGCGTGGATCACGTCAACGACAGGCAAGTCCGCTGTTCTGTTTGCCGGCACCAAAGGGACAGGTGCCAAATACTGGTATGGATTCGCCAATCCCGAGGGCGCCGATATCCCTTGTGTCCAAGGTGCGGCTGTTGGCAATTTCACCGCGTGTCGAAAGTCAGACGGTTCGCCGTGCGCACCTCGGGACATGATCGAATGCAAGAGGCATGACGATATGCGTGGTTGGTGGAGCACACGATTCGATGCCCAATTTATCCTCTACAATCCGCTCGATCTGGCCAGAGTGGCTAAAGGCCGACTGAAGCCTTGGGAGCCTCAGCCCTACGCCGTGCTCGATATCGATGAACACCTGTTTCTCACACGAACGCCCGATACGGACCAGCTAGCGGGTATCGGTCCGCAACGAAAACATCGCACCGGTGGCGTCGCTTTCGATCGCGCGAATAGTTTGCTTTATATGCTAGAGCTGTTTGCCGAAGGGGCGGCGCCGGTCGTCCATATATGGCGGGTCCGCTAGAGGCTTCATCGGCAATACAAAGGTAGTCATCGGAACTCATTTCCTTGCCTTCAGGCCGCCCGGCCGAGTGTGTTGGATAGGTCGTGGTAGATGGGATGAAGGTGCTGGGCCTGTCCATCGATGCAGCCCAGCTCGATCACGAATTCATCACCAATGATTCGATATCCAAACGAGCGCTCTTCCGTGTTCGGGCCGTACCAGCCGAAATGAACCGCTGCCGGATCGCCGGCCTTGATACGCGTCTTCTGCGCTGTCGCCATATCGCCTGCATAAGGTTCGACGGCATAGGTCTCAATCAACTGCCACAGAAGGTCGCGTTGTGTGTCGCTCATATCGGCCGCGGCGATGCCGACTTTCTCAGTGTTGTCGCGCTCGCGGCCTGCAGATGAGAGAATATTGAAAAGGTGGCGGTCTCGCACAAGGGCACGGGTTTTCAACGCCGGCGTGAGGTCGGCCTGTAACTGACGGGCGAGTTTCTCTTCGCCCTGCAATGTGTTCAGGCCGCGGTGCGGCCCGCTCATGACCCGGTTCGGCAGCGCGGCGAATGCCGCAGGCGTCACTGAGACGATCCGGTTGTTGCGCACCGAGAAAGAAAGCGAGAGATGGTGCCCTTCGAGGCGAACGCCCCAGGGGCCCTTTGGCGCCGGCTCTCCGAAGATGGCGATCGAAAAGCGTTTGGACGAGCGTTGGCCGCGCCCATTGCCCGCTGCCGCCAGAATGTCCTGCAACAGCATGACGTTTCGTGCTTTTTCCAAACCCGACGGAGACAGGACTTGGCTGAGGATTGCCCAGGTTGCGTCCCGCTCTGATTCCGTCATTTGCTCAAGGCGGAGACCCGGCTTGATGAACCCGCCGCCGCCGAAATAATTCCAACGGCGCCATTCCGGTCCATCCCAGGTGAACCGCGCGAGTTTCCGTTTGGGCTCATCCAATAAAGTGAGAAACTCCGTGACGCTTTTCGTCAGCCCTTCCGAAGGTGCGAGAGATGGGATGTCGTTTGCGAAGGCCGGGAGAAGAGGGGCGGCCGCCATCGTCAGCGACGCGCTTGCGGTGCCAACCAAAACACCGCGACGGCTAATGGATCTGGTCATTGGCGCTGCTCCAGCTATTCCGATGAAGTCTTGATTGTTAGATGGCAGTAGAAGCATGCGGATTCTATGTGCGTGGGTGCTCATCACGCCAACGTGAAGGGCGACAAATTGTCAAAGCCGGCTCGGACACAGCCGGCCCTCTCCCTCGGCCGAACCACCCCGAGGGTACACTTATTGGACGGTTGGGCCGGGGGAGCGGGCCGGCTTCAGGATATTCGAGTCAGACCCGCAGGCATCGCATTGCCTCGCCCTTATCGAATCGTGAAACTAAAGTTTCACCTTGTTCACGCACACTCTTCTTGAACCAACGCCAAAACTGGACAGCCTGATGCCGTCACCGACGATCCGCGAGACTGATCTTTACGAGCCCATCAAGTCGTTGTTGGAAGGGCAGGGCTATGACGTGAAAGGCGAGGTCGGCGCCATAGATGTGGTTGGATGTCGTGGCGATGAATCGCCTGTGATCGTCGAACTCAAGACCGCGTTTTCCCTGTCGCTCTTTCATCAGGCTGTCGAACGGCAGAGTATCACCGACATCGTGTATATGGCAGTGCCGCGTAAGCCCGGAAAGGCGTTCAAAAAGGCATTGAAGAGCAACGTTTCACTTTGCCGCCGGCTGGGTCTTGGGCTGATTACCGTGAGGCTCAAGGACGCGTTCGTGGAAGTGCATGTCGATCCCGGTCCCTACAAACCGCGCCAGTCCAAACCGAAACAGGCGCGACTTCTCAAGGAGTTTGCGAAACGGGTTGGCGATCCCAACAGGGGCGGTGCGACACGCAAAGGCCTGGTGACGGCGTATAGACAGGATGCGCTACGATGCCTGAATACGCTGCAGGAAAACGGTCCGACCAAGGCTTCGCAAGTTGCCAGCGCGACGAATGTGGAGACGGCGCGGCGGATCATGGCGGACAATCACTATGGATGGTTCGAGCGCGTTCAGACGGGCATCTATACGATCACGCCCAAGGGGGAAGAGGCGTTGGTCATCTACGATGCAGAATTGGAAAGGCTATCGGCGTGAGGGAGAGCCACCGGTTTCATGCGCCCGCCTCAAACAGGCCAGAAACGTCTCCGTCGCGCGTGATGGCTTCGGCTGTCGCCTGACGATGGCCGCAAAATCACTTTGATAGCTATAAAGGTCGGGCCGCACCGCCCGCATTGTGCCGGCCTCGACATGGGCGCTGGCGAAATGGTCCGGCAAAAACCCGATATAACAGCCAGAGAGGATCAGGGCCGCCAGAGCCTCTTCGTCATTGGCTTCGGCATGGCGGCGCAGGCGTCGCTTGTTGCTCACAATCATGTTTGGTGAATGGTAGGCGAGGCCGGCATACTTTGCGGCACGGACGTCGGCGGTGCGGATCGTCTTTGGGGATGCGTCGAAGAATGCGTGTCCCTGACCGCAATAGAGGAACATCTGTTCGTCATAAAGTGGGTCGTAGTCGAGGCTCGCCGATTTGCGATGGGCGGGGATGATTCCCATTGCAAGCCGACCGTTTAGAATACCGTTCTCGATATCGTTGATCGACTCCACGGATACCTGGAGTTTTACGTCAGGCGCAAGCGCATCGAACGCACCAATCGCTGTTGAGATCTGTGCTTTTGGGTTGGTAATCGTGTTCTCGAACAGAGCGATTGCCAACGTGCCGACCAGACGGTCGTGTACGTCGTTGACCTCGGTGCGGAACGTATCGATTGCTGCCAGCAGGTGGGTCGATGCCTCGAGCACGCGTTCGCCCTCTCGGGTGAGGGAGAAGCCGGCCGGTCCACGGTCGCACAGTTTGATGCCGAGCCGAACCTCCAGATCCGTCAGGTGTCTGCTAATCGTCGAGCGCCCGATATTCAGCGTGAGCTCGGCGGCGGACAAGCCGCCACTCGCGACGATCGCGTGAAAAACACGCAGCAGCCGGATGTCGACATCGCTGATCTGTTTGACGAGGGATTTCGGTGCCATTTGAATGTTTCATAAAAATGCAATCTAAGTTCGATTTTTCCATATATATGAAACATCGTTTCCGTGCTAGGCGAATTTCGTTGGCCCCATCCTGAAGTGGCAACAATCTCCGAACTCCCTTACAGGTCATACCAGACATCGAAATAACTCCGATCGGGCGCGAAATTCGCGGCCGGCATCTTGGTTGAGAAAAGGACCCTGCAATGACGACAACACCTTCAAATCTGACCGCCGCCGATCTCGAAGCGGTCTTCGACGCCTTCAATCGTCATGACGTCGATGGTGTCATGGCGCCGTTCGCCGACGATTGCGTCTTCTACACCGTTGGCGGGCCCGAGGTGTATGGCAACAAGATCGAGGGCGCTGCCGCCGTTGCCGATGCATTCTCAGCCGTTTGGGCAGCCATGCCCGATGCCCATTGGGATCATCACAGCCATTTCGTGTCGGGCGATCGTGCTGTTTCCGAATGGACTTTTAGCGGCACCGCGTCCGATGGCACACGGATCGAAGCTGAAGGTGCCGACATTTTCACTCTGCGAGACGGCAAGATCGTCGTCAAACAGGCTTTCCGCAAAGACCGTCCGGCACTTGCTGCCTGATAGATATTCTGCCTTCCTGGAAGGCTGGAGGGTTTCCCAATGTCCGATAGTGTCCGCCCCAAACACTGGCCACGTGCAAGCTACGACCCACGCTATGACCCGCTGGTCGATGCCGGTCCCGGTCACAACCGTGATTATGCCCCGACGTACTGGATTGGAACGGCCGGTACGCCACCGGAAGACGATGGCCCGGTCTCAGGCGATATGGATGTTGATGTCGTTGTCGTCGGCTCGGGTTATACGGGCCTGAGTTGCGCCATCCATCTCGCCAAGGAGCACGGCATCAAGGCGACCGTTCTCGAAGCCAATACGGTTGCCTGGGGCTGCTCGACCCGCAATGGTGGACAGGCGCAGATCTCCTCCGGCCGTCTGAAGCGTTCCGACTGGATCAAGCGTTGGGGCGTCGATGTTGCACGCAAGATGCATGCTGAGATCGGCGAAGCCTTCGAGCTCTTTCGGGACCTTATCGGATCGGGCGAGTTCGATTGCGAGCCACAGGACGGCGGTCACTTCTATCTCGCGCATAAGCCTGGGGCGATTCCCAAGCTGAAAGCAGAGTCGGACCTGTTGAACGAGGTCTTCGGCTATGGCTGCCGGATGATGAGCAAGGACGAAGTCCGCGAAACCGTTGTCAATGACCAGGAATCGTTCGGCGCACTACACGAGCCCGATGGCATCTGCATCCACGCGGCGAAGCTGGCCTTCGGCTACCTCAATCTTGCCCGCAAGCTGGGAGCCAAGGTGCATCCGGCGAGCCCTGTTATGGGATGGAAGATCGTCAATGGCGTGCATCATCTCACGACTCCTGGCGGGACAGTGCGGGCACGGGCGGTTGCGCTGGCAACAGCCGGTTACACGCCGCCCGGTCTCTCGAACCGGACCAAGAACCGATTGATGCCGATCTTGTCTAACTCGGTAGTGACGCGCCATCTGACGGACGAGGAGAAAGAGGCATGTGGCTTCAAGGTTGGCTCACCGCTGACCGACACGCGCACGCTTCGCCATTACTACCGGTATCTTCCTGATGGCCGTTTGCAGATGGGCAGCCGCAGCGCGATCAACGGCAAGGATGCCGAGAACCCGGCCCATCTCGCGTTGCTCATGGAGGGGATGGCCCGAAAGTTCCCGGCCTTGAAGGGGATCGATCTCGATTATTCCTGGTGGGGGTGGGTCGATGTCAGCCACGATATGATGCCTCGGATCTTCCAGCCGGATCCGAAGGAGACGATCTATTACGCGATGGGATATGGCGGCAATGGCGTCATGTATTCGGCGCAGGCCGGCAAGCGGATGGCACAGATGGTGGCCGGCAAGGGGCAGGGGCTCGACCTGCCGATCTTTACGTCGCAACTGCCGAGCCACGGTGTGCTTACGCCCTTCCGGCGCCTCGGTCAGCGGATCATGTACAAGCTGTACTACATCCAGGACGAGCGGCTCTAAAACCAGCGGCAGCCAGCCAATTCAGACAAAAGAAGAAGCCCCGATCTGAATTTTCAGATCGGGGCTTTTGTCGTTTGGTGTGCTGCCACCTATAGGCGGCAGCACATGTTCAATTAGGCGCCGGCTTGCGGGCGCATGTCCGCGGGATCGATTCCGGCGACTGGGACCGGCTTGGTCATGGCATCGCGGCGGAAGGGCTCGCCCAGTTCCTGGTTGAGGATGACTTCAATGAATGTTGTCACACCATCTTCCTGTGCTTTGCAGGAATCCTGCAGAGCTTGCGTCAGCTCTTCCATGGTCGTGCACGTCACACCTTTGAGACCGCAGCCTTCCGCCACCTTGGCGTAGCTCAGTTTCAGGTCAAGCTCGGTTCCGACGAAATTGTCGTTGAACCACAGCGTGGTGTTGCGCTTTTCCGCGCCCCACTGGTAGTTGCGGAAAATAACCATGGTGATCGCCGGCCACTCGTCACGTCCGATCGAACTCATCTCATTCATGGAGATACCGAAAGCGCCATCACCCGCAAAGCCGACAACGGGAACGTCCGGATTGCCGATTTTTGCTCCGATGATTGCCGGGAAGCCATAACCACACGGGCCGAACAGGCCAGGAGCCAGATACTTGCGGCCCTGTTCGAAAGATGGATAGGCGTTACCGATGGCGCAGTTGTTGCCAATATCCGAAGAGATGATGGCCTCAGCCGGCATACCGGCTTGGATCGCGCGCCATGCCATGCGCGGGCTCATGCGCTCGGGCTCACGACCGCGAGCACGCTCGTTCCAGGACGTTCCCGGATCGTCATCTTCGTGATCCATGCTGGACAGTGCCTGCAGCCAGGCCGACTTGGTCTGGTGGATCGTAGCTTCGCGATCGTCGCGACCGGCATCGCCCGCATCGGATGACAGCTGCTCGAGGATTTGCTCGGCAACTAGCTTCGCATCGCCTTCGATGCCGACGGTGACCTTCTTGGTCAGACCGATCCGGTCTGCATTGATGTCGACCTGAATAATCTTGGCGTCCTTGGGCCAGTAGTCGATGCCGTAGCCAGGCAGGGTCGAGAACGGATTGAGCCGTGTTCCGAGTGCAAGGACGACGTCGGCCTTGGAGATCAATTCCATGCCGGCTTTGGAGCCGTTGTAGCCGAGGGGGCCTGCAAACAGCTTGTGGCTGCCCGGGAAGGCGTCATTGTGCTGGTAGTTGCAGCAAACCGGGGCGGAGAGGCGTTCGGCAAGTTTCACCGAAGCATCGATACCGCCGGCCAGAATGACGCCTGCGCCGTTCAAAATGACCGGGAACTTTGCTTCCGACAGGAGCTTGGCTGCGTCGGAAACGGCCTGGCGTCCACCTGCAGGACGCTCGAAGCGAACGATCTGGGGGAGTTCGATGTCGACGACCTGGGTCCAGAAGTCACGCGGGATATTGATCTGGGCCGGGCCGGAGCTGCGCCATGCCTTCTCAATGACACGGTTCAGGACTTCTGCGACGCGATCGGCGTGGCGCACTTCTTCCTGATAGCAGACCATGTCGCGGAACATGGCCATCTGCTCGACTTCCTGGAAGCCGCCCTGACCGATGGTCTTGTTGGCAGCCTGCGGCGTCACAAGCAGCATCGGTGTGTGATTCCAATAGGCTGTCTTGATCGGCGTAACGAAGCCGGTAACGCCCGGGCCGTTCTGAGCGACTGCCATCGACATCTTACCGGTCGAGCGGGTGTAACCGTCGGCGATCAGCGCAGCATTCGTTTCGTGGGCACAATCCCAGAACGTAATGCCAGCTTTGGGGAACAGGTCGGAAATCGGCATCATTGCCGATCCGATGATGCCAAAAGCATGCTCGATGCCGTGCATCTGCAGGACCTTCACAAAGGCCTCTTCGGTGGTCATGCGCGTCATGACTGCAACTCCTTCTCGTCTTCAATCATTGGTGTAGGCGAAAACGCTCTCGGTCGTGGCGTTGGTCGGAAAATCTCTGTCGCGATAGGCGAAGTCGCTCTCTTGGGAACCGCGTGCGCAAGGCACGTTGCGCCGAAACTTGGTGGCTATCAAGTGCCAGTTCTGTCCCGATGAATGGGCCAGTTTTCAGCCTTGAATATCGGTTCATGCTCCATCACATATCTTGGCAGAGTGTTCAATAATGAAATCATTCATCTCATTCTACGGAATCCTCGGTTGGGCAGGCTTTTGACCGAACGATGGTCCGATTTTCGGCTGGTTCCCGCCAGTGTTGAATCAAAATTCTCGTCGAAACTCTGTAATTCGGGCCTTGCAAGCGGCTGAATGTCACCCGGTTTGTGCGCGGGTCGGAATGGCGTTTCCCTTGACCTGCGTACGATGCATGACGCGGTTGAGAGCCGGATCGAACTCATCCCGGCGATGCAGCGTGCACCGATTGTCCCACATTAGCAGGTCACCGACGGCCCATTTGTGCCGATAGGCGAATTCGGGGCGTGTCGCGTGCGCCCAAAGCTTGTCCAAAAGGGCTTCGGATTCGTCGAGATCGAGGCCGACGACGTAGGCATTGCGGCGACGGCCGAGATAGAGCGTTGGTGTCCCGGTTTCCGGATGTTCGCAGATGATAGGATGCGCGCGGCCTTCGCTTGTGCGCGGATCGTCGTCGGTGCGTACGCCTTGGCGCTGGAATCCGCCCGAGTTGTATGTACCGTCATGCTTGATCGAGCGGCCTTTTACCGCTTCCCGCAATTCGTCCGGAAGGCAGTCGCACGCAGCATTCATGCCCGCGAGCCAGGTATCGCCGCCCTCAGCCGGAACCTCGATGGAGTAGAGCAGCGAAGCATCGGGTGGGCGGGGGAGATAGGACATATCAGTGTGCCAGACCGCCTCGCCTGATCCGAGACTACCGATTGCCTTGCCATCCGATCCGACGACATTGGAGATGACATAAATCTCAGGCTTTCCGTCCACAGCCGTTTGTCCGTTCTCCATGACCGGAGCATGATCGAGGTCTCCAAAACGGCGACTGAAGCGGATCAGGTCGTCGTCGGTCAGCGACTGGCCGCGGATAAGGATCGCAGAAAATTTCTGCCAGGCACTTCGAATGGAGTCGAACGCCTCATCTGAACAATCGGCAACATCGACTCCCAGGATCTCTGCACCGACTGCATGAGAAACGGGCCTGATGTCGACACTCGGGAAAAGCGAGATTTGTTCGCCGATAAGTTCCTGTCCTGTTCTTTGCGACATAGCAGTCTCCTTGATCTGAAAACGCTCTCTGGAATTGTCTATATCGTATGAAATAGCAAAAAACAAGACAAAATGTCCCGTTAAATGATAATTTTACGAATCGATAGGACTCTTGTCGCGGAGACGCAAATAGCAGGGCCTCAGGCCCGAAGCGCTGCCATGAAAGATCACTGAAATGCCTGAGAAATTCGGTTTGGAGCCGCTAAATGCGATGAGACTGCTGACGATACGCGCTCGTGGTGCGACGCTTTGTGCGTTCTCGCCATGTGAAGGCGAGAGCGCATATGCACCACACCCAAGCAGCTGCGTGTTGCCAGTTTGCGGCCTTTAGGACGCTCTGCTCATCTCATCCCGAATTTCGTCGCCATGCTCGTCGAGTGCAGGCGGCATCGTCCGGATCTGAGTCGCTTGCAGATCGAAGCGGACTGGGCTGCCGAACGTCTTCGTCTCGACGCCGTTCGGCAAAGTCATCGGCTGTACCCAACCGCAATGCTCCACCTGAGGATGCGAAAGCGTGCGTTCATAGGAGTTGATCAATCCGCAAGGGACTCCGGCCTCACCGAAAACACCAATCCAGTCCATTGCGGTTCTCTTGCCGAATTCGACTTCGAGGATTTCTGCAAGCCTGGTTTGGTTTTTGGCGCGCAGGCTTGTTGTCTTGTAGTCCTCTTCTTCGAGAAGTTCTGGGAGCTCCACCAATTCGCAAACCTGCCGGAACAGCTTGTCATTGCCTGCGGCGAGCGCAAAATAGTCGTCGCTGGCTTTGAAAGCCTGGTAGGGCGCATTGCGCGGGTGGCGCGATCCCATCCTCGGTGAATTGGTGCCCGTACCGAAAAACTCACTCGTCTGAAGGGCAGCGATACCGATAGAGCACCCAAGCATGGAAGCATCGATATGGGTGCCTTGACCGTTGTCTGAGACGCCGCGCAATGCGGAGACGATGGCGAAAGCGGCGTAAAGACCTGTCGCGAAGTCGCTGATTGGCACTCCGCATTTGACCGGATCGCCATCGCCCGTGACACTCATGATGCCGCTGGCAGCCTGGATCACAAGATCGAAACCACCGCGATGAGCGTAGGGGCCATCGGAACCGAAGGCATTGATTGAACAATAGACCAGCGCCGGGTTGAGAGCTTTCAAGGAGTCGTAACCCAGCCCAAGCCGCTCCATAACGCCGGGCCTGTTGTTCTCAAGGACGACATCCGCGTTCTTGCAGAGCTTGAGAGCGAGCTGACTATCCTCTTCCGACTTCAAATCCATCGCGATCGAGCGCTTGTTCCGGTTCACCGAAGCGAAGTTCTCACTGTATCCGTCGGTAATTGGCGGCCAGTAGCGCATATCATCTCCGGTCGGCTTTTCGACTTTGATGACATCCGCTCCCATATCCGCCAGCAGCATGCCGCAGAACGGTCCCGACGCGATGTTGGTGAACTCGATGACTCTGATGCCTTCAAGCGGCAGCATGGGACTCTCCTCGTTGGTCTGCAGCATCGCTGCTCGTAATGATGGTTTCGGTCTTGGGTGCCGGCGACTGCAAGGTCTTACCTGCCGTGCTGATTCCAATAATCTCCGAAGAGTTCCTCCTCCGAAGGCTGATCGGTCGGGATCGTCGTCACGAGGTGGGTGATATTGATGAAATTCTTGTAGTTGAGATTTTCGGAGATGCTGTTGCCAGCCCAGGTGCCGCAACCCATCGACAAGGTGAAATTCAAGCCATTGTCGAAACTGCCGCCGTTCGCGAACGTATGCGCTTGATTGACGATCACGCGCACAACATCGAGGTCCTCGGCGATTTCACGCGCATGGTCCGGATTGTTCGTGTGAATGCCGCACGAATGCCCGATACCTTTTACGTGCAGAATCTGTTCGACCTTGTTTTTTGCATCAGCAAAATCCTTGGCTCTGTAGACCGTGAGGACCAGAGAGAGCTTTTCGTCCGACAAGGGATGCTCACGTCCAATAGCGTCATCCTCGACCATGAAGAACTTCCGCGTCTTGGCTTCATCGGCAAGACCGGCCGCTTTTGCAAAGACATCGGCATCCTTGGCGATCACATGCCGGTTGAGGTGACCGTCGACCCACAGCGTGTCGACAATCTTGTTTTTTTCCTCGCTGCTTGAGCGGTATCCGCCGGCACGTTCCAAGGCCGCGATGGCGTCTTCATAGATATCGTCAACAATCACGATGGCGTTTTCGGAAGAGCAGGACGTCGAGTTATCGAAGATTTTGGAGGCGCAGATCTTCTCGGCTGCATCGTCGAGATCCGCACTTGAGTCGATAATCACCGGAACGTTTCCGGCACCGACGCCGACCGCAACCGTGCCGCTCGTATAAGCGCGGCGAACATTGTTCTGCGAGCCCGTGCAGACGACGAGGTCCGCTGCTTCCATCAAGGCTTGCGTAAGCTCTTTGGAAACGGGAGAAGGAAGGACTTGCACAAGGTCTTCAGGATGGCCGCAACGCTTGAGCTCGGATCGCATCTGCTCGACCGTTCGCGTGCTGGTTGAGATGCCGGCCGGTGAGGGGGCGATGATAACGGCATTGCCGCCCTTGAGCGCCATCATTGCCTTGTTGACGGGCGTTGCGGCCGGGTTCGTCGACGGGCATACGGCGGCAACCACGCCCACAGGCTTGCCATATTTGACCAGTCCACGTTCTGGCAGCTCTTCGATAATACCGGTCGATTTGACCCGTGACAGATCACGCAGCGTGCCGAAGATCTTCCGCGTGTTTTTGGTAATCTTCGATGGCACATTTCCGAGACCCGTATCGCGTACGGCCAGCTCTGCCAGTTCCCTGGCCCGGCCTGGCTCGTAGATCGACCAGGCGAGGGCGGTTACCGCATCGTCGATGCGCGCCTGATCGCGATTTTCGTAAGCCTCCATGGCTGTGCGGCCGCGGGCAACCAAATCTGCGATCACCGTGTCGACGTCATTCAATTCTGTGTCTGATCGTAAGGCTGCTTGGTTCATGATGACCTTCTCCTGTCGGTCAGTCGGCTGGTGCCGCTGTCCGGGTTTGACGGATTTCACTGACGATGTTCCAGGCGATGATCGCGAAAGCCGCGGTCAGCAGAAGCGCCGAGATTGGCCGTGTGAAAAATCCTGTGTAGTCGTAGTCCATGAGCTGCATGGACTTGCTGAAAGTAGACTCGCCGAGCTTGCCGAGTATGAGACCCAGAACAATACCGGCGGCCGAATAGCCCGTTTTGCGGAGCAGGTATCCAGCGATACCGGCCATGAACATGACCCAGATATCGACGGTCAGGTTCCGCAGAGCGAAAGCGCCGACGGTGGCCAGCATGAGGATGCCGGGAGCGAGCCAACGGAAGGGGATCCGCAGCAGATGCACAACGGTTTTCGTCTGAACCCAGCCAAGGAACAGGATTGCGACATTGGCATAAAACATTGCCGCGAAGGTGATCCAAACGAGATCCTTTGAGGTCATGAAGACGAGGGGGCCGGGTTCCATGCCATGGATCTGGAAGATCCCCATGATCATGGCTGTCAACGCACCGCCAGGAAGACCAAGAGCCAGGAGCGGGATCATGGCGGCGCCTGTCGCTGCATTGTTGGCAGTCTCAGATGCGACAACACCGGAAAGCTCACCCTTACCGAACTTCTCCGGCGTCTTCGACCATTTGACGGCCTGACTGTAGCTGAGGAACGCGGCTAGCGTCGCGCCGATGCCCGGCAGAATACCTGCGAAGAAACCGACCACGATTGAGCGGATCACCGTGTAACGTTCACGCCAAAACTCGAGCCAGGTTGGGAACGCAATGGAAGCCTTGGGGCGTTCCCGGGTTCCAATGGCGATCTTCTCGGCCTGCGTGAACACCTCGGCGACGGCGAAGAAGCCTAAGATCATTGGAATGAAATGAATGCCGGCCGCGAGATAGTAAGACGAATATTCGAAGCCGAGCACGCTGCCTTTGTCGAAACGCGGAATTCCACCTGCGGGATCGGTCCCGATGGTTGCGATCGCAAGGCCAAGGAAGATCGAGAGCCAGCCTCGCCACAAACTCTTGGCGCCAACCGACGCCGAGACCGCGAGTCCGAAGACGATCAGGCAAAAGATTTCCTGAGGCCCGAACGCCTGGACAGCCCAATCCGCGATTGCGGGCGTTGCCGACATCATCAGCACTGCCGATGCCACGCCGCCGAGGGCGGAACAGGATACGGCAGCGCCAATAGCTTTGCCGGCCTGACCCTTGACGGTCATCGGATAGCCGTCGAAGCATGTCGGTGCGTTTTCCGGTGCGCCGGGTATATTGAATAAGATAGCGGTAATGGCGCCCCCAAAGACGCCTGAGCAATAGATGACCGCGAAAAGCATGATCGCATGCTGCGGCTCCATTGTGACCGTGAAGGGGAGCAGCACGGCCCCCAGGGTGAGCATGTTGACGCCCGGGATTGCTCCAAACAACATGCCGCCAACGACGCCGAGAACAAAGATCATCAGGGCCGTCGGGTCGAGAAAGAGCGCTTCTGTACCTGCTAGAAAATCAGCCATTGCATTGCCCCTACAGTCCTGTCCGCACGGTCACGATGATCGCGTTGTTGATGTCGTAGAAGGGCTGCCAGTTGCCGACGGGCAGCGCGACATAGAAGAGGCGCGTGAAGATCAAAAGGATCAGGCCGTAGACAATGGCAGTCACCGACGCGAGCGGCTTCCAGGAATGGACGCCGAGAACGAACATGTAGGCCACAATGAAAAAGGGTGTGGTGAGATAGAAACCGGTGCGCGGAAGCAGCCAGAGATAGAGCATCGGCAGCAGGAAAATTGCCAACATCCGAAAATTCGGTGGCCACAGGGCGCTCACGCCTTGGGCAACGGCTTCGCCTTCGGATGTCGGGTGCTCCCAGTTCATGCACCTGAAGATAAGTTGGGCCGTCGCGCCGATGGCAATCGCGATCAGTACGAAACGCGGCCAGCCGGTTGCACCATAACGGTAGCTTTCAATCGGTTTGTCGAAGACGAATGTGATGTTGTAAGCGATCAGTGCGAGCCCTATCCAGACTCCCCACTCGATCCAAATGCCAGGATTGCCTTTCAGCCGAGGCATAGTGTGTTCCTCCCAGAACGATAAGCGCAAAAATCGTGGCGCTGGTTCCCGGGACGGCAGCCTGGTAGCAGCCGCGTCCCGGGAAGCTCCCAAGGCGACGAGGCGGCTATTTGGTGATGCCGAGTTCTTTGTAGACGTCTTGGTAGGTCTTTACGGCTGCATTCACCAACGACACCGATCCTTTGGTGTCACGGAAGCTGTCGATCAGGTGCATGAATTTCTTCTTGTTGAACTCCTGGAACGATGCGGACTTGAAACCTTCCTTGCAGGCCGCCGACAGATAATCGACGCGCTCCTGGGGGACGCCCTTCTTCACGAAGAAACCTCTGAAGCGGAGAAGAGCGTCGAATTTGGCACCCACATCTTTATGGGTCGGGACGTCTGCGAACTCGCTTGGACGCGAGTCGAAGAATGTGAGGATTGGCTTCATAGTCTTGTTCTGCAGGAAACCGCTCACGTCGCCCGGTTGCTCGAACAGCGCGTCGACGTGACCGCCGATCAGCGATGAGTATCGCTCGGACGGCTTGTCGAAGCTGACCTGTTTGGTCTTGAAGCCGAGGGCTTTTTCCAGCTTGCCCATATTGATGACTTCCATCGATCCGACCTTACCGACATTCGCGACGGACACTTTTCCGGGGTTCGCTTTTGCATAGGCGAGGAATGTCGGCCAATCCGTGAACCGCTTTTCGCCCGGTCGGATATAGAGCTGGCTGAAGGTGATCTGGGCCATACACAAAGGCACCCAGTCGACTGCAGGGTTTTCCCGGATATCGCCTTTTGCGAAGGCTGAAATCGCGTTGTCGATATGCTCCATGACTGTATAGCCGTCGGCTGGTGCAAGCATGAAATCGGGAATTGCTGCGGTCCCACCGCCGCCTGGCTTGTTCACGACCTGAAAACTAATGCCCGCCGTCTTGCGAATGGCCTTTGCCATTGCGCGGCTGAGCTGATCAGAGCCGCCACCAGCACCATAGGGCACGATCATCGTGACCGGGCGTTGTGGAAATCCTTTTGGTTTTTCAAGTGCGATCGACGGGCCGGCCCATGCCATAGCGGCGATTGCGAAACCGCTAAAGAGCGGGACTGTCTTGTTCCTGAGATTAGGCATTTTTCCTCCACATTCCTTCCTAGGTTGGCTGTCGCCGATCTCCTTGTTGTATAAAAATAAATATATCGGGACATAACATCCCATTTTTCATTATTTTATACGATAGTCAAGAGGGAAATGGAAGCGAGTTCGTGGAATCGGACGTGGGTGCGTCGCGACTGATGGGTTTTGAAGGCGGTCGGAACGGCAATTGCAGTGTCGGTCGATGTGCCGTTGGACCGGCGCGACCTTTGCGACTATGAATCACGCGGATAATCGACTAAACGCTTTGGGAATCATGGCAATTCAACAGACGGATCAACTGCGAACATCGGCCCTCGAGAAAGCGATTCTCGTGCTGTCGAAGCTTGCCGAAAGTGAGAGAGCGATTGGCCTGGCGGAGCTGGCCGAAGAAATCGATCTTCCACGGCAGACAATCCATCGCGTCTTGCAGCAACTAACCGAAGCCGGCCTGATTATCCGGGCACCGCAGAAGGACCGATACGAAATCGGACCCGAGATGACGCGGCTGTCTGCAATGGCACTGGTCAGCCGCAACATGCGCCCGCCCGTCCGGGCCCATCTTCATGAGTTACTCGAGCTGACCGAGGAGACCTGCAATGTCGGCGTTCTCGATCAGGATGAGATCGTCTACATCGAGCGCGTCGAGGGCATTTCGCCCCTGCGGCTCGATCTAGAGATCGGCAGCAGGGTGCCGATCCATTGTACGGCAATCGGCAAGCTCCTCGTTGCCGAGCAACATAAGAATGTTCGCACGCGCATTCTGAAAGCGACGCCATTGCAACAGTTCACGGAGAACACGCTGACGGAGCCGGAGGCTCTGGAAGCCGAGTTCGCCGCGATCAGGTCGCAGGGTTATTCGTTCAACAACGAAGAATATGTATTTGGGCTGACAGCAGTCGCGGTCGCCATCCGGGATCGTGAAAACAAGGCTGTTGCAGGCTTGGCCATCCACGCGCCATCGACAAGAATGGATGAAGACAAGGCGATCTCATACGTTGAAGGCGCAACAGAGATTGCGAACAAGATCGCCGCGAGCTGGGCGCTCGCATAGAGCGAGCATCTACCGCAATAAGCGACAAACTTTGCTACGCCAGCTCGTTTTCGAAAAAATCGACCGGTTGATCCGATCCATTGACGAAATCCTGCGGATTGGCTGAATCCCGCATCAGGCGCTCAATGCGCTTGGCTGCTTCTTGCAGGAGCGGGAGTTTCCCGACTGCTGCCCGGATTGTCATTCTGAATTTCGGTGCATGGAGGGCCAGTCCCGCACAAAAACGCCCGCGCGGTCCTCGAATGGGCACCGCGACCGCAACCAACCCTTCAATGAACTCCTCATTGTCTTGGGCATAACCGCGTTCGCGTGTTCGCACCAGGTCACGCTTGAGTTTCGCTCTGTCGACGATCGTCTTTGTAGCGAGCTTGGCCAGGTCAAGTCGCTCAAGAACCGTATCGAGTACGCTCGGTTCGAGCTGGCTGAGAAACAGCTTGCCGCTGGCGGTGCAGTGAAGCGGCACCTGCGTTCCTGCAGGGAGCTGCATGCGCAACGGCCAATGCGATTCCACACGCTCCGCGTAGATCATTCGCGTGCCGTCGGGAATGGATATGTTGCAGGTTTCACCCACTTGGTTCACGAGCGCCTCCAGGATGGCGCGGCGCTCAAGGTCCAGGTTCGATCCGGACATGATCTGACCGGCGAACTCGAAAAGGCGCGGACCGCTCATCAGTCGTTTGCCGTCGGGCTCATACTGCAACAGCCGCTGCTCGACGAGCATGCGGCACAAGCGGTGGGTGGTCGGATTCGGCAGTCCCACGATATCGCTGATCTGGCTGGCGGTTTGCGGACCGTTGGCATTGATGACGGCTTCCAGAATATGGAACACGCGCAGGAAAGACGCGCCTTTGTCTCTGTTCACCGGTGCTTTCGCCATACGTCAGATTGCTCCTTGAGAACGAGGTTGCTGACAAAGCATCCCTCCAACAGGGTGCTAGGCCAAACTGAATTGCATCTTGAGATCCGGATCGATAATCCGGCGTGATGATCTAGATGCGACGGAAACGTCAACGTCTGGAAGGCGGAATGGCGTCTCGCCTTAAGAGCTTGTCCCTCGTAATGAACGGTTTCGGCCAATTTGATCATTTTCAATGCTTGTTCGATGCAATTTCAAACGGCTTAGTCTGTCGTGTAGAGACATGTTTTTTGCCTGTCGGCAAGCGTTTGACGTCTCCTCCTTAGATGATGTCGTCGTGTAAGAATGAAATTATTTTTTTCATTATTGCAATATCTGACTTGATTGTGCAACGTTGTAAAAATCGGATGCTTGCTCGAATAGAAGGCATGCAACTAACCGGATCCAATGTTTTTCACGCATCGGGTGCGGCCGCTATAGGCGGAAATACGACATTGCCGAGCGAAATTCTGATGCGGAACATTGCGTTCCGCATCTCAGCATTCGATTGTATGGTTTGTTTTCTTTGATCCTCGATTGTCGCTGGGAAGGGTTCGGGCGACAGAGGAGCCATCGTCAGTCGGAGGTTCGGTGCCGTGACACAATCGGTTGGTGTTTTTGATTATATTGTTGCCGGAGCAGGTTCGGCGGGGTGCGTGCTGGCTAACCGGTTAAGCGACGGCGGCAAGTATCGTGTGCTGTTGCTGGAAGCCGGGGGGCGCGATCTCAATCCCTGGATTCATGTGCCCGTGGGGTACTTCAAGACGCTGCACAATCCCAAAACCGACTGGTGTTACAAGACGCAACCCGATCCTGGATTAAATGGGCGCAGCATCGATTGGCCGCGCGGCAAGACATTGGGTGGATCGAGCTCGATCAACGGCCTGCTCTATGTCCGCGGTCAGCATCAGGACTACGATCACTGGCGCCAGCTCGGCAATGCCGGCTGGTCCTGGGACGACGTGCTTCCCTATTTCAAACGCTCGGAAGACCAGGAGAATGGCGCCGATGAATTTCATGGCTCCGGCGGTCCGATGTCGGTGTCGAACATGCGGGTGCACCGGGATGTGTGCAATGCACTGATCGACGCAGCCGAGGAAATCGGTATCCCACGCAATGACGATAGCAATGGCGCGACGCAGGAAGGGGCGGGATACTTCCAGCTGACCGCCCGCAAAGGCCGGCGTTGCTCGACGGCTGTCGGCTACATCAATCCGGCAAGGGGGCGGGATAATCTGGAGATCGTGACGCACGCCCATGTGACCGGACTATTGTTCGATACGGCCGAAAGTACCGAAGTGAAAGGCATCAACTTTCACATCAAGGGTAAGCCGCACCATGCGACGTTGAAGCCTGGCGGTGAAGTGATCCTGTCCGCGGGTGCAATCGGCTCACCGCAGATTCTGCAATTGTCGGGCATTGGACCTGGGCAGGTCCTTCAGAATTCGAACCTTTCGGTCCGCAACGAGCGATCCGGTGTCGGGCGCAATCTGCAGGACCATCTGCAGATCCGCATGATCTACGAAGTCAATGTTCCGACATTGAACGACGAGATCAACAATGTCATCAGGCGAACGATGATTGGAATGCAATACATCCTGGCACGGCGCGGTGCGATGGCGATGGGGGCGAGTCAGGTTTGCATTTTCTGCAAGACAAAGCCGGAGCTTGAAACGCCGGACATTCAGTTTCATTTCCAGCCATTGAGCGCCGACAAGCCAGGCGTCGAAATGCATCCCTTCTCGGGGATTACCATGTCCGTGTGCCAGCTTCGGCCTGAAAGCCGTGGGCATATCGACATCACATCCCCAGATCCGGATGTCTACCCGGAGATCCATCCGAATTATCTGTCGGATCCGATCGACCAGGAGACGGCGATAGCCGGCATGCGTGTCTCGCGGGCATTGACCGAGACCAAGGCAATGTCACCCTTCATCGTCGAAGAGAAAGTGCCTGGCGCCAAGACCCAGAGTGACGAGGATCTATTGGAGATGGCGCGCAACATCTCGCAGACCATCTATCACCCGACCAGCACGTGTAAGATGGGACAGGACGATGCGGCCGTCGTCGACGAGCGGCTCCGCGTTCACGGTATCAAGCGTCTGAGGGTCGCGGATGCCTCGATCATGCCGACCATCGTCTCGGGTAATACAAACGCCCCGACAATCATGATCGGAGAAAAGGCCAGCGATATGATCCTGGAAGACGCACGTTAGGAACCGTCGAAGGCGGACTGCGTACATGCCGGGCGGCGATGCTATAGTCGCCGAATGGATGGGAAACAATCTCGGGCCGGCGCCCTGCTTGCGGTCTTGTCGGCCTTGGTTGCATTCACCATTTTTGCCGGACAGTTCGTGTTCTCAAGACATGGCATCCTGCAAGGGCTGACCCCCTACGACATGACAGCTTTGCGTTTCGGCTTGGCTGGTCTGATTTTTCTGCCTTTCCTTTGGCGCAGAGGCCTCGTTGATCTTGCAGGGATCGGATGGCGTCGGGGCGCAGTCCTCGCGGCTCTCGGCGGTGCGCCATACTATATTCTCGTAATCGAAGGGCTGACATTCGCACCTGCCTCGTATGTCGTGATTATCAATCCGGGCCTGACGATGCTGACCGGCGTTGCTCTCGCCACGCTTTGGCTCGGGGAGCATTGGTCGTTTAGCCGCGGCATAGCATTCGGCTGCTCGGCACTTGGGCTTGTTCTAGTGGGTTCCGGCAGTCTCGGCGGGGGTGATGAGAGTAGTTGGATCGGGAGCATTCTGTTCGCGATCAGCGGCGGCGCATGGGGCGTGCTAACTGTTCTACTTCGTCGCTGGCACATCGACCCGCTCGTTGCCGCTGCCGTGGTTGCCAGTCTTTCCCTCGTCTTCTTGCCGGTCTATGCGCTCGCAATGACACCGCAACTTCAGATTCCGCCCTTGTCCTATGTGGTCTACCAGGCGCTCTACCAGGGTGTTTTGCATAGTGCCGTCGGGATCGCGTTGTTCGCCTATGCGGCCCACGCGCTTGGGCCGGGTATGCTCTCGCTGATGACCCCCATCGTGCCCGTCATCGGTTTGATATTGTCGTCGGTGTTTTTGGATGAGTGGTTGACTGAGACACAGTGGTTCGGCGCACTTTTGGTCATATTCGGCATGACCCTAGCCGCGATGCAGGTCTGGCGGAATGCGAGAAAAGCCTAGTTCACTATGGCCTGCATGATGTTCACAGTAATCTCAGTCAATGAGCCGCATCCCGCGATTTCGAACAAAGTTTGACTTAGGCGCAAAGTGGCGGTTTGTTCACCGGCTAGTTTGGAAATGAGGACGCTACGCGATGATAAAGCACGGGTTCAAAGCGATGTTGGCGGAAGCCAATGCAGTGATCGAGACCATCTCCGTCGATGAAGCGCTGGGGCGGGTCGGCGATCCGACAGCCATATTCGTGGACATCCGCGAGTCTGCCGAACGTGCTAAAGAAGGATCGATCCCCGGATCCGTTCATGCGCCGCGGGCATTTCTCGAGTTTATCGCCGATCCTGAGTCGCCCATGCACAGCGAGGCCCTGTCAAGCGGCAAGCAGCTCATCCTGTTCTGCGCGTCGGGTGGGCGTTCGACATTTGCCGCCAAGACACTGAAGGATATGGGACTTGAGAATGTTTGCCATGTTGCCGGCGGCATCGCTGCGTGGCGCAAGGCCGGCGGACCGATTGAGGTGTCGTGAGCCCTTATAGCGTTCATTGGGAGGATCACTGAGACCCTTACCGGTGTTCGTCGGGATTGAGGCTGGTTCTGGAGTGGGTGCGGTTAATATGCGGGTAATCTTTCGCCTCTGGATATTCGGCCTTCTTGTGGCTGTGAAAGTCATTTCACCGGCAAGCGTGCAAGCGGAAGACTCTCCGACATTCGTTTTGCCAATTGCCTGCGCACTGGGCGAGACATGCTTCATTCAAAACTATCCGGATATCGATCCAGGGCCGGCCGTACAGGACTACCACTGCGGCAGAGCGACCTATAACAATCACAAGGGAACTGATTTCAGGCTCCTCTCAACGCGTTTGGCGGACAGGGGCGTTCCCGTTTTGGCGGCGGCGGCCGGCCGGATTAAGGGGGGCAGAAATGCAGAGCCCGACAGGTTGCTTGGCAAGGACACCAGCAGCGTCAAAGGCAGGGAATGCGGCAACGGCGTCGTGATTAATCATGGCAACGGCTGGGAAACCCAGTATTGCCACATGCTCAAGGGAAGCGTGCAGGTCAAACGCGGTCAGAGGGTGAAAGCAGGTCAGCGGATCGGCCGCGTCGGTTATTCCGGTTTGACGCAGTTTGCACATCTCCATTTTTCCGCTCGCCATAATGGCAAGACGGTCGACCCTTTCACTGGACGCAAGCTGGGCGAGGGGGCCTGCAGCCCGAAGACACGATCGGTTTTGTGGGAGCCGAAGCTTGCGACGGCACTGGCCTACCGCAAGGGTGAGTTGATCGATTTCGGCTTTGCCGACGGCCCCGTCACGAGCAAGGCACTGGAAACGGGGCAATCGCCTTCATCGATACTCAAACCGGAGAGCCCGGCACTCGTGTTCTTTGCACGACTCATCAATCTGAGGGCCGGAGACCGGGTGCGGATCTCGCTGCGCGGTCCGAAAAGTGTGATCGCGGCAAAGACTCATGCGGCGCTTGATCGGTCGAAGGCCCAATATGTCGCTTTTGCCGGACGCAAGCGTCAGGGCGAAGCATGGCCCGCTGGAACCTATGTCGGATCGGTGCAGGTTCTTCGCGCGGAGGGAATTGTGCTTCAGGGGAGGGCGAGCGTCGCGCTGCCCTAGAAGGTCTCGATTTCACACACCTTCATCCTTCGTCTCGCCTTGGTGAACAATCGTCATGTCGTCGGCAGGATAGGGCCTGGCCAGTGCGAAAGCCTCCTCGGTCGAGCCATGCAACCAGGTATCCTGGTTATCTTCGCCGACAAGCATGACAGGCATCCGGTTTGGATGAATAGGTTTCACCACATCATTCGGTCTCGTGGTGAGGAAGGCATAAGTATCGATTTCGACTGGATCAGCATCCGGCTTCAGGCGGCCGCGAAACGAACGCCAGAGGCCGGCGAAAGCAAAAAGCGGACGCTCGTTGGACAGTGCAAACCAGTGCCAGACCGCTGGTTTGCGGCCTTTCGGCTCGGAAAAGGACGTGACAGGCACAAGGCAGCGCCGCGTCTCGAATGACCTGCGCCAGAAACGGCTCTCTTGAACCTTGTCGTCGCGCGCATTGGTTATGCGTTTGGCCACTTTGCCCTTTTGCGGGAGCACAAATCCCCACGACAGCATTTCTAGAGAGCGGTCGCCATGTGCGCTGATCCGCACGACCGGAGCTTCAAAGGCTGGAAAAATACTCGCCATCGCCGGTAAATTGCCCAAGTGATCGTGCTGATGATCGACCTTGAACAAACGACGCACGGCTTCCTGGGACTTCGTCATGCTGTAAAGATTGCACATTGGCCTGAGCCTATGGACGGTTTCGGAAATGCGCAATGCAGGGACGCGATGATGGCACGATAGAATATCCCGGCGTTTTCGTGGCTTAGGTCCGACCGCCTCGTCTATGTTTAGCAAAGCCGGTAGAGTGCCGCGAAGAGGCGCGGAGATGGTGATGGAGTCCTTGTGGCTGAAATGATGATGGAATTCTTGTGGTTATTCATCGGCCTGGCGGTGGGCGTCATCGGCGCATGGTTGTTTTTCGAGGCGCGGAGTCGCGCGCGCCTGGCGGAGCAGGAGGTGCGTTTGTCGGAAACGAACCGGCGTATCCAACGGGCGCTTGAGCGTGAACTCAGTGCGCATGAGGGGACCAAGCACCGCCTCAATCGGATGAATGACGAAGACAAAATCAACAAGGAACGAATGGAGAGCCTCAATACGGATGTGGATGCCGGCCGTCAGGTCTTGGAGAGCGTCCAGGCCGATGCCGCAGCCAAGGGCGTCGAAATCGCGCGATTGGAGTTGCGGATTGAGGAATTGATGGCCGAGATCGAGACGCGGGATGCGCAGTTGGAGGAATTCGACGCGGTTGTCGCACGTGCGCGCAGTCATAGCGACTCCACGACCGAAGATATCATGGCGAAACTCGCAAGGCTCGAATCCCGGTTCGGGTCTGATGATGACGAAGACTCCGACATTGATCAGGACGAACCATCAGAAGCAGGCACTGAAACGGCAGAATCGAAAGCGATCGGCGACTACAAAGCTGAGGTTGCCGAACTGAAATCGCAAGTGCAGGCGAGAGACGAGACCATTGCATCGCTCAAAGCTGACGTCGCCGCCACGAAGAAGCGCGATAGCGAAAATGACACCGCAAAGGCGGATGTCGACGCCTAAATCCTAGAGCCCTTTCCGATCATAAAGAGGCATTTGACCGGTGTTTCGCGCCCTCCGGACGTCGTTACAATCCCCTTGTGGTCAATAAGACCAAGGCGGGGATTGTGTCTAGCCGGAAGACGCGAAACACCGGACAAATGCCTCTATATGATCGGAAAGGGCTCTAGCGCATCGCCGAAGCTATGCTATAGACGCTGCCTTCAGCACGGAGGGGGTGGAGCTTGGCTTGGCGAAGCAACCCGATACGCGTGCTGTAACGCTTGGCGACCTTGCGCGCGCAGGTCGAACCGTCTGGGCTTATTGCCTCGACTGTTTCCGCGAGCGCGACCTGATACCCACAAAACTGCCATTGCCCAGAACCTTTGCGGTTCCTGATGTTGGAAAACGGCTGAAATGCACCGTATGCGGCTCTCGCCGGATTCAGACAAAACCCCAGTTGCACGACAAACCCATTCATGAAATCCGTGCACAGCGTCGGCGCCGGCAGCACGATCAGCGATGAATGCTGTCGCGTTTTTGCCATCGGACGGCCGTCGGTCCTATGATTGTCCAAGGATGGGATGGAGTGACGGTGTGACCGTAGGAAAGCCCGATATTCCCAGCGCCATACTCGGCAAATGGCAACGTGTGGTCGATCTCGCTGCGCAAATGGCGGACGTTCCCGCTAGTCTGGTCATGAAGACGGATCCGCCGGACCATTCCGTTTTTGTCTCGAGCGAGAGTGAAGGCAATCCCTACGAAGTCGGCCAGTCCTTTGTTCTGAACAACAAACTCTATTGTTTCTCCGTCCTCGAAAACTGCGATGAACTGTTGGTTCCGGATGCCAATTCGGATCCCGACTGGAACGACAATCAGGATCTCGATCATGGCATGTCGTTCTATATCGGCTATCCGTTGGCATGGCCGGATGGCGCTTTGTTCGGCACCATCTGTGTTCTGGACAAGCGCAATAATGAGAAGGCGATGGGCTATCGGGCTCTGCTGCAGGAATTCCGCCAGCTCATCGAAAGCGATCTGGCGCTTCTGGTCGAAATCGCCGAGCGCAAGCGTCTCGAACGGCAATTGCAGGACAGTCTGGAACAGCTTGAGGATCGTGTCGCATCCCGGACCCGGGAGCTGAAAGATGCCAACACGGCGCTCAGAGTCCTCCTGGCCAATATGGAAACGTCCCGCCAGGAATTCGAAGGACAGATACTCCGCCAGATTACCGAGTTGATTTTACCGCATTTGACCAAGTTGCGGACGACAATCGGCGACCAGGAGCCCGACTGCTCTTATCTGGACCTGGTCGAAAGCAATCTCAAGAGCATCACCTCGTCCTTCGCCGATAAGCTTGTTGTCGCTCTGCAGAATTTGACGCCGACCGAGGTCGAGGTCGCGCAGATGGTCATGAATGGGCGAACGACCAAGGACATTGCACAGGCGCTGTCGCGAGAGACGAGTACCATCGACTTTCATCGCAAGAATATTCGCAGAAAGCTCGGCATCGAACGGCGCGGAATGAGCCTTCGCACTCATCTCTTATCTCTGCAGGCATAGGGGGAAAATCCCCCCATTTTACTCCCAGCTTACCCGTATCAGACCCCGTCTTTCCGGGTGGTACGCTCGGTTGCTCGCAGGAGGCGAGCAACAGTGCAAAGACAGATGAGGAGGAAGGGCCGGATGAGCAAAAAGAGTTTGAGACGAGAAGATTTGAAGCCGACGCTGTTGAACGGGTCGCGGGACAATCTGGCGCCCGGTCTTTCCCGTCGGTCGTTCTTTATGGCGGCAGGCGCTGCCGGCGTCGGCGCGGCCGCGGGTGCAATCGGTGCTACGCCTGCCATGGCGCAATCGACCGATTGGAAGCAGCCTGGAAACAACAAGCATGTGATCGCGCTGCAGGGGCAGTCCAGTTTCCCGGACGGAGCCGTCGGGATCGATTATTACGGACATTGCGCGATCAAGGTCACGTCGCCTGGCGGCGCCACGGTGTTGTTCGACCCCTGGCGCGACGATCCGAGTGGTGCGTGGGGCCTCTGGTATAAGAACAAGTTTCCGGAAACGACAGTCGACATCACCATGTCGACCCACACCCATTTCGACCATGACGCCATCGACCGTCCGCACTCGACGATGGTCCTGGACCGGATGGTCGGCACCTATGAGTTTGCCGACCTCAAGATTACAGGCTTTGCGGACAAGCATGCCTGTGTCGCGCCGGGTTGGTACGAGTGGACAAACGCGCTTGCGGAATTCGGCGCAAAGGCGTGTCCTCCGGACAATGTCGGGCATATGGATATGGTCGTCTATGTGGTCGAGACGGGCGGCATCCGCACTCTGATCTGGGGCGACAACCGGCCTAATCCGCCCGATGCGTTCTGGAAAGCCATCGGGCGGGTCGATGTGCTGACACTGCCCGTCGACGGCTCGGAGCACATTCTCTCCTATAAGCAGGCAGACGCCATCGTCGATCGCCTCAAGCCTAAGATCGTCATTCCAACCCACTATCTGAATGAAACGACGACATACACTTTGTCGACGCTTCAGTCTGCCGACAAGTGGGTGAAAGCACAGAAGAGCCACAAGATGGTCGATGGTGCGAGCCTCAAGCTGGCCGCGGCGGATGTGTCCAAGATGGACCGCGAATTCATGTATTTCGGGAACAACGCCCTGAAGGCGTAGTGCCCGGACAGTCGCGAACCAAGCAACCTGTGCCCTGTTGGGTGCAGGTTGCCTCTTGGCAGAGGCCAAGCCGAGTTTTTTATGTCTTTTCCGATGTTTACCGCAAATTCATACGTTCTTGCGAGAGTGTCAGAGATTGAGTGGCACTTTGTGGGATCAAAATGGACAGGCCGGAAAAACGGGAGCATGAGCGCTTCAAGGTCTTCTTGAACGCGATCGTCATGTTGGACGACCATCCCGTGGGCGTCTGGTGCTCCGTCCATGATGCGAGTGCCGGCGGCTGCCTGCTCGTTTCAAACCAGGTGGCGGATTTTCCCGATACGGTCGAACTTATCATCGAGAGCATCGACCAGCCGCTCTTCGCGAAGATCGTTTGGCGATCGGGTATGACGGCGGGTCTACAATTCGACTGGGACTCGTGCAAGGAAGGCAATTGGGTGGACAACGATTGCCTCGATCTTGGCGCTGAAATGATCGTCGCGTAAGCCGTCTCGGCGTAGACGTAGAACCCGAAATTCGACGCTCGACGACGTGCGGTTACCCTTCGGCATGAGTCGCATTTGGGCTGATCGTGGCACGGAGAACACGAGCCAATGGCGGATATGCGTTGGAAACAATGTTGAGCACCACGCTTGGCTGCTGCCCCCCTGCACCAGTTACCATCATCTCCGGAGATCCAGATCTGCGACAGACTGGCATTGTGAGTGTTAGGGAAACTGGGATCAGATCACTCAGTGCGGAAACCTGCCAAGGCATCACCGAATGAAGTTTGCAGACGGAGACTTTTGCCGCCGTTGCGATGTCAGGAGCAAAATGGAAGAAAGATCTTAAACGACTGACTTCGAGAAAACGGATTGGTGCGTTGGCAGGACGAATTGAGCGCGTAAGAGTCTTTGTGAAGGTTGCCGAGCTTAGCGGCTTTGCCGCGGCTGCACGGGAGCTTGGTGTGACGCGATCCATCGCGACCAGATATGTTAGTGAATTGGAGGAAGAACTCGGCGCGCAATTGCTGGTGCGGACGACGCGCAAAGTCTCGACCACCGTCGCCGGGCAGCTCTATCTGGACCGGATGCGACCGCTGCTTGCGGAGCTGGACCGTGCGGACGAGTTGATCCGGCAACAGCACGACACACTCTCCGGCGAATTGCGCCTATCGGCTCCAGTCTCCTTTGGGCAGAAGTACTTACCTCCCGTGCTCGAGGCATTCCGCTCGACCTATCCCGATGTGATTCTTAAGGTCCATTTGAGTGACCGCTTCGTCGATGTCATCAAGGAAGGATTCGACATGTCGCTGCGGATCTCCGGTCCGCCCCGCGATGTCTCAACGATCTGGCGCAAGATCGCGTTCATCCGTCGCTTCATTGTTGCGAGCCCGACCTATCTCGAGTCGGCGCCGCCACTCGAAGCGCCGGAAGATCTGATCCACCACGCCGTGATCGGCTACAGCCATTTTTCCGGCGGGCAGAACTGGCAGCTGACCCATTCGGAGACGTCGGAGAAGCGGTCTGCGCTGGTCAAGCACTGTTTCGAGTCAAATTCGGGAGAGTTGATTGTCGACATGACGACCGAAGGTGGCGGCCTGTCGATGATGCCGGATTTCCTCGTCGGCGAGGCGCTTGCGACGGGGACCCTCCGGCAGGTGCTGAGCGATTGGGAGCCGCCCGAGATCTGGCTGACCGCCTATTACCCCCCTTACGAGAGGCTCCCCGCGAAGGTCGAAGCCTTCACGGGGTTTATCGAGGAACGCGTTCGGGCCATACCCGAAATGGTCGGTCAGGCGGTAGCGTAGCCCTTGGCGCTGCCGCGGGCCAGCAGCTGGTCCACCGAGAGCGCGCCGGCACCGTGGATAAAGACGAAGCCCATGCCGCCAGCGATCGCAAGATTCTTCATGAAGCTGATGAACTCACCCTGAGCAGCCATACCTTCCATACCGAAGCTTGGCAGTAGGTGGAAGAGGACGCCCGAGACGATCGCGAAACCGCCGAGCAAGACGGCCGCGACGCGGGCCTGGTAGCCAACCAACAGCGCGATGCCAGCGCCGAGTTCCAGCGCGATGACCAGTGGCAGAAGCGCGCCGGGAACACCCAAGGACTCCATGTAGCCGACGGTCCCGGCATAGGCGCCGATCTTGCTCCAGCCGGCCATGATGAAGATGAAGGACAGTAGAATGCGCCCAAGGGGAGCAGCGATCGTGCGAAGGGCGATGTCGAGTTTTTCCATAGTTTCGGTCTCCGTGTGCTTGTGCGGTTTGAGCGTTGAACGTGACCCTTATCTATGGAGCTGACTGGCCGGGCACTACTGGGGGGATCTGCAATTTATTGATGCGATTTATGCAACAACAAGATCTGAATTCGGGGGAAACAGCAATGATTTTCGATGACTATTGCATTCAATGCGATAGACAGTTGCGATTCCTCCGGCTTGTTCCAATGGCCAATCCAACCAACATGTCAGGCAACAGATTGCATCAATCAGATCAAGGAGAACGACAATGGGCCTGTTGGTTCGCGGCAAATGGCAAGACCGCTGGTACGACACCGGTAAGAGCGATGGAAAGTTCGTTCGCGAGGACGCGCGATTCCGGAACTGGATCACCTCAGACGGCCGTGCCGGGCCAAGCGGCGAGGGCGGCTTCGAGGCCGAGGCGGGACGTTATCACCTCTATGTCTCGCTGGCCTGTCCATGGGCGCACCGCACGGTGATCTTCCGCAAGCTCAAGGGGCTTGAGGAGTTGATCGGCCTGACAATCGTGCACCCGCACATGGTCGAGAATGGCTGGGAGTTCGATCCTGCTGATCCCGACCCCATCGGCGGCCACCGGTTCCTGCACGAGGTATACACCAAGGTTGCCCCCGACATGACCGGCCGCGTGACGGTTCCGGTGCTGTGGGACCGCAAGCGCCAGTCCATCGTGAGCAACGAGAGCTCCGAGATCATCCGCATGTTCAACAGCGCCTTCGACCACCTCACAGGCAACACGCTGGATTTCTATCCCGAGGAGCTGCGTGCCGAGATCGATGCGATGAACGACTTCGTCTACCCGCGTATAAACAACGGGGTCTATCGTGCTGGCTTCGCCACCACACAGAAGGCCTACCAGGAGGCCTACGATACGCTATTCGACGCGCTTGAAACGCTGGAGAAAAGCCTCGGCAGCTCGCGCTACTTGCTCGGTGATCGGATAACCGAGGCCGACTGGCGGCTCTTCACCACGCTGGTTCGCTTCGATGCAGTCTACCACGGTCACTTCAAGACAAACCTGCGCCGGATCGACGACTATCCCAACCTCTCCAACTATGTCCGAGACCTCTACCAGGTGCCGGGCGTCGCCGAGACCGTCAGCCTTTGGCACATCAAGCAGCATTACTATTTCAGCCAACGTACGATCAACCCAACGCAGATTGTGCCTCAGGGCGCCGAGCCGGATTTCTCTCGCCCGCACGACAGGAGCCGTTTCGCCCTAGGCGATGCTGCCTGACCGTGCTGCATTGAGGCATATCGATGCCTGCGCCGGAAACGGCGAGACCTGCAATCGTCGCCAGCATCACAGGGCTGCCAACAACTGTAAGGATTGGTCTCAATGCGATGCTTGCGGCTGCCTGCTTGTATCGAACCAGGTGTGTGATTTTCCAGAAACGGTCGAGTTCATCATTGAGAGCATCGACCAGCCGCTCTTTGCCAGGTCAGCTCAGGTGAACCTGCCCTGTCTTACCGCTTGGTGAATTCTTCCATCGGCGATTCAGTTCCATTATGAACCCTGGCTGAACGATCAGCTCAAAATCCGTTCACCTCTCTGAATGTATTGATAGGGTTACGAACGGGAGATGGGGCGTCTCCGCAAGAGCATTGGGTGTTTGTGGTACCGCACGGCTTCGCACGTGCGCCCTAGCGCCGAGGACAATCCCAATGCCTATGATCCGCTCCAATACATTTCTCTCACCGACACGCACAGGCGTTCAATTCGCCGACGCAAGCATTCGCGCAATCAAAGACGTTGAATCTTCCACAGAGACTGTCGTGGCTATCGGCGAAAAGCAGGCGGCAGCAATTCCTTTTGGCGAAGACGACTCGCTGAATGAGCTCTCGGATGCCGGTGCGGTTGAAGAGATCGTTGGGTTTCAGGACCCGCCAGTTCCCCAAGATGGTGCCTATCGAAACACGGCCGAAACGGTTGGTCTCTTGGTGGCGGATCCGGCGTTTGGCGACGTTGCGGAGGGGCCCGCCCCAATGCACGAACCTGCGGTTCAACGGGATGCGACTGCATTCAATTCCGAGGGCATGCCGGCTGTTGACGGAGATAGGGTGCGTGCTTCTGACACCGCGCAAATAGGCGTTGGGAATTCAGAAGCCAGCGGGCCGACGCAAAGCCACGCGGGCGATCTCGACTATCTGCTCGACCAGATGCTGTTCTCAGACCAGAGAAAATGGGAGGAAAACACGGCCGACGATTTCGTTGAGATACGCTACGTTTTTCCGGACTATCCGCACCAGGTTTCCGATTATTGGCGGCAGGTCGACGGCATCGAGACCATCACCGACGGCTGGAAATATTTCGACAATTTCAACCAGTCCCAACAAGCGGCGGCGCGCGAAGCCATGGATCGTTGGGAAGACCTGGTCCAGGTGCGCTTCGTCGAGGTCGAGCCGGGGGAGGATGCCGACGTCTATATCTATGGCTATACGCCTAAGGCGGACGTGTCTTGGGGCGCCACATCGAACAGCGTCGTCGAGGACGGCTTCATCGTCAGCAACAGGATACGGGTCAACACGGAAAACGATACATGGAGCGATACCGCGATCGGGCAAAGCTTCGCGCGTCTCATGATCCACGAACTTGGCCATACGCTGGGACTTGCCCACGCCGGCGACTATGACGCGGGCGACGATGCCACCTATGAGGACGACGCAGAATATATCGAGGACACCACCATGTACTCGATCATGTCCTATTTCGCTGGGTCGAAATCGGGCGCGGACTATCCAGGGCTGCAGACGGACATCGTGACACCGCGGTCGCACGACATGCTGGTCATCCAGAACATCTATGACGTGAACTGGGAGGCTCGCGAAGGCGACACGACATATGGCTACAACGCCTCGGGCGTATCGGACGTGTTCGACTTCGATTTGAATCCATCGCCCGTTCTTACCATCTGGGACGGCGGCGGTGAGGATTGGCTTGACCTTTCGAGTGACGGCACGGGGGTGACACTGGACCTCAATCCGGGCGCGTTCTCGTCGACCCACGGCATGACTTTCAATATCTCGCTGGCCTATCTTCCCGACGACGTCCCGGCCGGACATGACGCTTATATTGAAAATGCCATCGGCGGGTGGGGTAACGATACCCTGATCGGCAATGACGCTGCCAATATCCTCCAGGGCGGTCCCGCGAGCGATCATCTCTTTGGTGGGGACGGAGCCGATACGATCTATGGCGGCAGCGGCGCCGATACGATTAGTGGCGGCACTGCGATAGACGTGCTCCACGGCGGCACCGGCATCGATACGCTCGACTACACATACAGCGGTGCCAATTGGACCGTCGACCTTGCTGCCATTTGGGACGATCCGTCCCAAGGTCTGGCCTGGGGAACCGCAAACACCGGCGGCGACGACGAATTTCTGTTCGACTTCGAAAACGTCGTCATGGGCGATGGCGACGATCATGTCACCGGATCGGATTCCGACAATGAAATCGACGGCGGCGAAGGAACCAACTGGATCTATGGGCTCGGCGGCGACGACACTCTCCAAGGCGGCTCGGAAAGCGACTGGATTTACGGCGGTGACGATATGGACACCGTCTCCGGTGCAGGCGGTGAAGACCGTCTCTATGGCGGCGATCAGAAAGATACTGTAATCGGCGGTGATGGCGCGGATCGTCTTTATGGCGGCGACGATACAGATCATCTCTTCGGCGGAGATGGTGACGACGATCTTTATGGCGGCGCCGGCGCAGACACGCTCTACGGTTATGATGGCGAAGATCTGATCTTCGGCAGCTACGATGGGGACGATCTCTTCGGTGGTAATGACGACGACACGCTCTATGGCGGCGACGGTATCGACTTTCTGGCCGGTGGCGCCGAGAACGATCGCCTCTCAGGCGGCGATGACAACGACGTCCTGAATGGTGGTCCCGGCAGTGACATGGCCGACTATACCTATAGCGATGAGGACTGGACCGTTACTCTCGTATTTGGTGCGGCGTCGGTCTTCAAAGGCGAGAGCGACACGCTCTCCAGTATCGAGAACGTCAGGATGGGCGGCGGCGATGACCAGATCTTTGGCGATGGGAATGACAACACCCTCGAGACCGGCGGCGGCAACGACATTGTTTATGGTGGAGGTGGATCCGACGGCCTCTACGGCGGCGCAGGCAACGATTTTCTCAGTGGCGGCGCCGGGCAGGATTATCTTATCGGCGGTAGTGGGTCTGACACTGCCAGCTACGCCACCGCTTCCGGAAGCATCGTTGTCGATCTGACCATCGCGGGCCTGCAGAATACGGTTTCGGCGGGACAGGACGGTCTTTCTCAGATCGAGAACCTGGAGGGTTCTGGCCACGCGGACTGGCTTCATGGCGACAACCAGAGCAACTGGCTCTATGGCGAAGACGGCGATGACACCCTTTCCGGGCGGGGTGGCGTCGACTGGCTCTTTGGCGGAGACGGAGATGATTACCTGATTGGCGGGGATGGCAACGATTTGCACTTCGGCGGCAACGGTGTGGACACGGCTTCCTACTATGATGCCCAGGGGACGGTATGGGTCAATCTGAGCCTGACGGGATGGCAGAATACTCTTGGCAGCGGGACGGATCTGCTCAGCGATATCGAGAATCTTCACGGCTCCGCATACAACGATATTCTCACCGGGGATGGGAACCACAACTGGCTTTACGGCAGCACTGGCAACGATGCTCTCGCCGGTGGCGGTGCCAACGACCATCTTTTTGGCGGCGTAGGCAATGATCAGCTCTTCGGTGGCGAAGGCGACGATGCCCTTTATGGCGGGGCTGGAATCGACTGGGCCAACTACAGTTCCGGTCTCACGACTGGTGTTTCTGTCTCACTCAATCTCGTCACTCAGTACACGGGGGGAGGCGGTGTCGATTCGCTCTTCGATATCGAAAATCTCCACGGTACCGTCTACAGCGACAACCTGTATGGCGACGCTTCAGCCAACAGGCTTTACGGTGATGGCGGCGTCGACTTGCTGGTCGGAGGTGGCGGCAATGATGTATTGAATGGCGGCGGGGAGAACGATGTCCTTTTTGGCTCGAGTGGAAACGATGACTTGATCGGCGGTGCCGGCAACGACAGCATGTCGGGCGGTACCGGCTATGATGACTTTATCTTTGAGGGCATATGGGGCCAGGACGCCATCTCGGACTTTGAGGTAGCCAGCGACGATCTGGACTTCTCGGGTGTGAGCGGACTCAACACTATTGCGCAGCTCTCTCTCACCGATACGAACGCGGGCGTTGTCATCGCTTTCGGTGGCAACTCGGTGACCCTCAACGGTATCAATTCATGGCAACTGAGCGACGAGAACTTTATCATCTGATCGGAAAAACCGGCGATAACGGTCATAGTGAGCCAGTCCGACGCGCATGCATGGCGAGCCGAGATTCTTATTTGCCTGGGGAAAATCGGTAAGCGACTAGGCCGGTACCCTTAGCAACATATTGTCAGCGAACCCGATCAAGCGTCTTAGGCGGGCTCTGATCAGGTTTTCGCTCAACCTGCGCCAATTGGGAATCGAAGAAGCGCAGGTTGATGCCGCAGACGATCTCGTCTGACAGACCTCCGCCAGGCTCTAAAGCCCAAAATAAATCAGCAGCCCCGATAGCGTGAACACCGACAGCGTCGTCGACAACACGATCGCTGCGTTCGAGCGGGCGAGGAAAGCCTGGTAGCGCTGCGCCAGAACGAAGACAGGTGCGCCGCTCGGCAGGGCGGCCTGTATCACGGCGATCATCGGCAAGATGCCCTCCAGGGCGAAGACCTTGTAGGCCAGCCACCAGGTAATCACCGGGTGGAGAACGAGTTTGGCGAAGACGAGCCAGCTAATCTCAACCCCATCGCCCTCGACGGAACATCCGACCATATAGAGTCCTGCAGAGAACAGGGCGCAGGGGATGAATGCACCGCCGAGCAACTCGCAGAATTTGATGATGGGTGCGGGCAGATCGATACCGGCGCCCGAAACGGCGAGACCTGCAATCGTCGCCAGCATCACCGGGCTGCCGATAACGGCGAGAAGCGGTGTGAATGTGATGCTTGCGGCTGCGCGGCCCTTGTCGATTTCGGCCATGATGATACCGAGCGGCAGAAAGACGGCGCCGGTTATGACCGCTCCCACGACGCCAGGTGCCAGCGCTTCATTCCCGAAGACGAAGAGGATGATCGGCAGGCCGATATAGCCTGTGCTGGAATACATCGCCGTCAATCCATGCAGGCCGAGTGCGGTCAGGCTGTCGGGAAAGACGAGCCGGGCGACGATGAGGCTCAGGCAGAAGACGATGAGCATTCCGCCGCCCAACGCACCGAAAAACTGCAGGTCGAAGAACTCGGCAACGGGCACGCGCGAAAGCGACACGAATATCAAGGCCGGAAGGGAGATGACGAAAACAAAGGCGCTGAGCACTTTGCTGCTGGCTTCATCGAACAGACGAAAGCGCCCAGCCAGATATCCGGCGACCATAATGCCGAAGAGCGGAAGGACGATGGTTAGGACGACATTCCCCAAGCGATATCGCCCTCGAGTAGAAAAGTGACAGGAAAGGTGCGCTCTCGATCAGAACTGATCGGGAGCGCTTTTGTTCAGGTCATTCTAGCAGATCTTGCGAAAAGGATACGCAAATCAACGTGTCCGCCGATGATCCGGATGAAGACTACGGCCGAGGATATGGTCGCTCTTTCCGATCACGTCACCGCTCGATCCGACAATCAATGGGTCCGGCGTGCCGACAATATGGTGATCCTTGTCGGGGTAAGGGAGACACGAGAGAAAGTGCTCCATGCAGTTCAGGCGTGCCCGCTTCTTGTCGTTGGATTTAACGATCGTCCACGGTGCATCTGCGGTGTCCGTGTAGAAGAACATCGCTTCCTTCGCTTCCGTATAGTCGTCCCACTTGTCGAGTGATTGGCGATCGATGGGTGACAGTTTCCACTTCTTGAGCGGTTCGACCTCGCGCGATTGGAAGCGGCGGAGTTGTTCTTCGCGTGTAACGGAAAACCAATACTTGAACAGAATGATCCCGCTGCGGACCATCATGCGCTCGATCTCGGGCGCCTCGCGCATGAATTCGAGATAGTCGTTGGCAGAGCAAAAGCCCATCACGCGTTCGACGCCGGCGCGATTGTACCAGGAGCGGTCGAACAGGACCATCTCACCGCCAGCCGGAAGATGCTCGATATAGCGTTGAAAATACCATTGCGACTTCTCTTTGTCGGTGGGTTTGTCCAACGCGACCACGCGTGCGCCGCGTGGGTTTAGATGCTCCGTGAAGCGCTTGATCGTTCCACCCTTGCCGGCCGCGTCACGCCCTTCGAATATCAAAACGATTTTCTGTCCGGACGCCTTGACCCACTCCTGGACTTTCAAGAGTTCGGTCTGCAGCTTTGCCTTGCGTTTCTCATAGGCGCTTCTCGCGATTTTGGTTTTGTAGGGATACTCCCCATTCTCGAAAATCTTGCGGATCGCGTTTGCATCCCGCCGGATTTCCGAGAGGGATGGTTTTTCGGCAAGCTTCGCCTCGGTGGGTGCTGTCATGACAGGTTCACCGGGAATGGCTCCATTTCCACCGCTGTCGAAGGTTGCTTCCTCAGCGGCTGGAGGCGGCGTATCCGCAACGGCGTCGGTCGGCGCATCCTCAGTTGTCTCGTTTCTTGTCGTGTCTTGTTCGTTCATGGAATATCTCGCGTGTGCGATACTGGATGGAGCGGCAGCCATGGCATCACTGTCGGATCTTCGCCATGATCCACGTCAGCTATATGATCGTTTCTGATCCTTTGTGGACCGTTTCCCATGAATATAAACCCGGGTATCGCATATATCGATGGTGCCTTCGTTCCAATCGCCGAAGCGAAGATCTCCGTACTCGATTGGGGATTTTTGCACTCGGACGCGACATATGACGTTGTCCATGTCTGGAAGGGGCGCTTTTTCCGGTTGGATGCGCATATCGAACGTTTTCAGCGGTCAGCGCACAAGTTTCATCTACAGATTCCGATCGACATTGCGGAACTCAAAGGGATTCTGGCGGAATGCGTCGAGCGATCGGGGCTTGAGGACGCCTATGTGGAGATGATCCTGACCCGTGGGGTCTGTCCAACATTCTCACGCGATCCGCGCGATGCGGTCAATCAACTGATCTGTTTCGCGATTCCATTCGGTTGGATCCTGAAGCCTGATGAAAGGGAGAGAGGCCTTTCGATCGCCCTTTCCGACATTCATCGCATTCCCCCGCAGTCCATCGATCCCACAGTTAAAAATTACCATTGGCTCGACCTGGTCATGGGTCTTTACGAAGCCTATGAGCGGGATGCGCAATCGGTGGTTCTGACCAATGCCGATGGGCAAGTCACCGAAGGGCCTGGGTTCAATGTCTTCGCCGTGACCAATGGGGAAATTGCGACGCCAGGTGATGGCGTCCTTCATGGGATCTCCCGCCGGTCCGCAATCGAGCTGGCTGAGGCGCTGCAGATCCCAGTAAACGAGCGACCGGTATCGAAAAGCGAATTGCGGGCGGCCGACGAGGTCTTCGCCACATCCACAGCCGGCGGCATCATGCCGATCACCCGGGTGGACGGTATCGCTGTCGGGACAGGGACCATGGGAGATGTGACGCGTCGGCTCGTCGACCTCTATTGGGACAAGCATTCCGATCCGGATTGGTCGACATCCGTCGCGGATATCCTGGTCCCATCATCTTAGGGTCCGTCGTGTCTGATTGTCGTCATCGCCGTACTTGGCTGTTGGATACGTGATTGGCTAACGGCGTGTCGATCCAGTGAGCCTTTGGGCGGCAGGTCGATCTGGAACACATACGCAATTCATGAATGGCGACGAGTCTCTCCAAAAAAAAAGCCAGCGCGGTGCAGGGCGGCACCGCGCTGGCATTTGTTGGCGACGGGGAGAGTGTCGCCATACTCACAGGCCCTGGGTGGGGGGGACGACCCGTGGGGCCTGATCACTTCAGTTCGTGGTCAATCGTTTGCGTAAAAGCGGGTGTCAGGATTGGGTAAGGCGTCGTCAAACTGTCAATACTGGAATGAAGTCCGCCAGAGCGGCGGTGGCAGCCAACGCCAGCAAAGAGCCGGCGATCATCGCGCGTCGCTTGGTCCGGGCTGAGCCCCGCTGCGCAGTTTGCGCACTGACCGGGTCATGGGGGGACGCCATATCGCCGGTTCGAACCATCGTCGCACGGAATAATATCATCGTGTTCAACACGGGCTGCTTCCTTCATCTCTCGCTTGATTGGGAAATGGGGATGCTGAGGCGCGATGAAAGTGATGTAGATCACACAATGGTCGTTTCCCTGCGATCTTGCGCCGATCACACTGTGATGTCGGTCCGCTTAAGAGTCTGTCTCGAGAGGGCTGGCTTCAGGATTTTCGAAACAGAGTCCCAGCAAGCCGAAGAGGGCAAGACTCACAGGGCGACCGTCACGCAGCAGGCAATATAAAAACAGAAAATCCCCCGTATCCTTGGGGGGTGAATCAGTTTTTTCCCGAAGTAAATTCTCAGGATATTGGTCGCGCTTCTGAATTCAAATGCGTGTATCAAAAGTACATTTTTGCTGGGTGGCTTTAAACTGAAAAAACCTGTTTTAGATATGAATTGCACATGAACATACTGCTCAGAGTGGGTTCAGTCCGGTTTTGCTACTTTCGGGGCAATGATCGATGGAAGGGCCAATGCCCGATCATCGGAACTGCAATGAAACGAGCTTAGGCTCCGGGAGTTATAGACATGAAGAAGTTGTTGCTTTCCACCGCTGCTGCGGTGGCCATTGCCTCAACCGCCTTGTCGGTTGGCGCAACGAGCGCTTCGGCCGGTTACTACAACCAGTCGAGCTACTACGGGCATTTCTATAAGCCAGCCTGCTACACGAAATACCGCACGATCTCCTACCGCAAGAAGGTCAAGGTCAGAATCTACCGCGGTTACGGCTACGGCTATCGCTACAAGTGGATCTGGAAAACGTTCTACAAGAAGAAGCCTTATACGGTTTGCGACAGGCACTACTAAGCCTGGCGCCAGTCTAGGAGACTGAGGATCGCGGAGCTGTCGTTTTACCGCCCCCGGCAAACGACAACTCTGCGTCTTTCTGATTCCGGATCGATGGAAACTGATTCGCTATTCTGGGATCGATTGTGCCCAGCCACACATCATTCGCTTGTCGAAAAACGACGACGCTGCCTCCGGAGAGGGCATTTGTGGGAATTGTCACATGCCCTGTGCATAACTTCAGATTCAGCCGCGACTGACAATCGGAGTCGTGATTCGTAAACGCCGATTCTTCCAAAGCATGAATCTATCGGCTCAATGCACGGCACTAAAATGAAGAAATCAAAGCGAAAATGTGAGTGATTTGTGTCTGTCGGCTTATTCCCACGACCGGACATGTGGGGTTCCGGCTTTTACTCCCGCCGGTGGCGGCAATTGCTGATCTGATGCATCAGAGACACACTTATCTCAGCAATTGCTTGGTAACGGCCGAATGCCGTTGCAAACCTGTCACGTATGGTGTGAATTATTACCACACGGACTCAGGGGAAAGCCGCAGCGCTGGCCTCGGACATGTCGGCCAAGGGCCAGATATTGAGGTGCGCGTGCGCAGCATTGATGCGACCTCTACGCCTGGTTCCCTCCGGCAGGACAGCCGACACTGTCCGACCGCCAGGCGCTGACGGCTCCCAGGTAGCAACGTGCTACCCAGTCTCAGCTTATAGGGGAAGAAATAGGTCGAATAAGGGCAATGCGGACGCAGAGCCCTTGAATTCGATCATTCAATTCCTAAAGCGATTTCCCGAACATTCGGAAACGTCACATTGTTTGGCCCGCGTTCTAAGCGGACCTGAGAGATGGCTGCTACGCGTGCGATCGAGCCGATATCCCAGCGGAATTCGAGCAATAAGGCACCAGTCAAGGCGCAACTGATTCGTTTCGACCGATTCGGTGATTCGTGTGTGTCTTATCTGACGCTCTTGCTCTGCTGCGATTTGGCGCGAGGCTCGTTTGGCCGGTACTGCTATAAGCAGTTTCCCCGAATCTGATGTGTTGAAATCATGCTCATTACGCTTGCGGTGTCTGGGTATCGGTCCTTGCGGGATCTGGTCATGCCGCTCGAGGCGCTGAATATCGTAACCGGCCCGAATGGCAGCGGCAAATCCAGCCTTTATCGATCGATCCGGCTACTGGCCGACGTCGCGCAAGGGCGGATCATCGCCTCGCTCGCCGCCGAAGGAGGGTTGGCATCGACGCTATGGGCAGGGCCGGAAGCGTTCTCACGCGCCATGAAATCCGGAGACGTGCCCGTTCAGGGCACCATCAGACGCGATCGTATCAGTCTCAAGCTCGGGTTTTCGAGCCAGGACTATGGGTATGCCATCGATCTTGGCTTGCCGGTGCCGGTACCCAGGTCGCTCTTCGACGGCGATCCCGAGATCAAGGCGGAGGCGGTCTGGGCCGGCGAGTATCTCAAGCGCGGGAATACGTTTGCAGACCGCGCCGGGCCTTGTGTCACGGTCCTGGATCAGGCTGGCGCCCGTCCGGTGGTGATCAAGGATCTTGCCTCATTCGATAGCATGATGATGCAGGCTGCCGACCCACGCAGCACCCCTGAGGTGCTTTTGATGCGAGAGCGAATGCGCGGCTGGCGGTTCTACGACAGCCTTCGCACAGATCGCGATGCGCCGGCCCGAAGGGCTCAGGTCGGAACGCGTGCGCCTATACTTGCTTCGGATGGTGCTGATGTTGCTGCAGCCATTCAAACCATCAAGGAAATCGGCAACGAGCGGGCGTTTCATGACGCCATCGATGATGCGTTTCCGCGCAGTTCGGTCGACATAGCGGTCACCGACGGTCTGTTCGAAATCTCCATGAACCAGCACGGACTGTTGCGTCCTCTACGGGCCGCCGAATTGTCTGACGGAACGTTGCGGTACATTCTCTTCGTCGCGGCGCTGCTCACACCCCGCCCTCCGACCCTCATGGTGCTCAACGAGCCTGAAACGAGCCTTCACCCGGATCTACTCGAGCCGTTGGCCCGATTGATTGCTCATGCCGCCACTCGCTCGCAGGTTATTGTCGTGACCCACGCTGCCGCCCTTGTGGCAGCACTGGAAGGACAGGCAAACAGTTCGGTCTTCACGCTCGCCAAAGATCTCGGTGAGACGACTGTTGTGGATACCGAGCCGCCGCCCTGGGCCTGGCCCAAGCGATGAGCGGCTCTAATACAAACGCTTGGTGTAGCTCTCCGCCACGTTCGCTTCGACCTCATCGACGCTTGCCATCTTCGTTTGCTCCGCGATGATCCGGCCCAGCGTCGGAAAGCTTTTGCGGTCGACGTGCCTTTCGGCATCCCATAGATGGGAGCGCTTCAACGCCTTCCCGCAATGAAAGTAGACATCGTCGACTGAAACTTCGAGGGCGGCCGTCGGTGCTTTGCCTCGCACGGCGAACGGCTCGAGCACGTCCGGGTCCACGACAATGCGGCAGGTGCCGTTGATCCTCAAAGTCTCATCGATACCGGGAACCATGAAAAGGAGGCCGATATGCGGCTCGGATAGAATGTTCTCGATGGAGTCGAGCCGGTTGTTGCCGCGCCGATCGGGGATCAGCAGGGTCTTGTCGTCAACCACCTGCACGAAGCCAGGGGCATCGCCACGGGGCGAGCAGTCCGATCGGCCATCCGCCGATGCGGTCGCGATTACGAGAAATGGAGAGAGCGCGATAAACCGGCGGCAGAAGTCGTCGATCCGGTCGATGGCTTTCGCGTTCACGATTTCGGTCGGGTCCGCATAGTGCTGGCGCAGCGACTCGACGTCGGTGACGACGGGGTCGGACATGGGCTCTTGCTCCTTAATCAATGGTCGACATTTGGCTCAGTATTGGAGATCGGCTTATGACCTAACCTTCATACCTTATCGAACAACATCCCGGACTTGATCCGGGATCCAGGGCCAAAAGCGATGAACCTGCCGCTTCGCCCTGGGCCCCGGATCAAGTCCGGGGCGTAATCAATTCGATTGCTGCGCACCTGATCAGCCTGCTTGACGTCTGGCTGGAAAGTCCTTTGCTGCTTTGGCATAGGCCCGGAACTTGACACGGCCAAGCGTCGAATTCCATGGTGCGCGCCCTGTAGACAGTCATATGGACAAGGGGTGGCATGGACGCAAGCGGTCGAAACAGTCTTACGGGGGCCGAGGCGATGGTCCGGCTCCTCCAAGCGCATGGCGTCAGTCATATCTTCGGGCTCTGCGGCGATACGACATTGCCATTCTACGACGCGCTCTATCGTCTCGATCATGGGATGACCCATGTGCTGACCCGCGATGAGCGTCACGCCGGTTATATGGCGGACGGCTATGCTCGCGTCACCAATCGTGTCGGTATCTGCGAAGGACCGAGTGGCGGCGGCGCCACCTACATTCTGCCCGGGCTCATCGAAGCAAACGATTCCTCGGTTCCCATCATTGCGATCACGAGCGATGTTTCTGTCTCGTCGCGGGGCCACTATCCTCTGACCGAATTGGCGCAGGACGACCTCATGCGCCCGCTCACCAAATGGAATGGTGTTGCCGAAACATCCGGTCGTTTGCCGGGCATGGTCCGCTCGGCCTTCCGGGCGGTCACCACCGGGCGTCCCGGTACCGCTCATATCGGTCTCCCTTACGACGTGCAGAAGGGAGACGTCACCGGCGATGAGATCTGGGCGCAAAGCGATTTTCTGACATGGCCGGCGTGGCGCGCAGCGCCTGACACGCCGAGCGTCGAGGCGGCCGTCGAGGCGATCCTCAATGCCCGAAATCCTGTGGTCATCTGCGGCGGTGGGGTTATCAATTCCGGGGCCGAAGCGGAACTGCAGCGGCTAGCCGAGCGCCTCAATATGGTTGTGGCGACAACGGTCAGCGGTAAGGGGAGTCTGGCCGACAATCATCCCAATTGCCTTGGTGTTGTCGGCTCTAACGGCGGTGTCGTCGAGACGCGCGACGTGGTTGCCGAAGCCGATCTCGTCGTCTTCATCGCGTGCCGTGCAGGTTCGGTCACCACGGAGCGCTGGCGCTATCCGGTGCCGGGTACGCGGGTCGTGCATATCGACTCCGATCCCATGGCCATTTCGGCCAACTACAAAACCGATGTTGCCGTCGTTGGCGATGCGCGTCTTGCGCTTGCCGCGATCAATAGCGCTCTCGATGCTGATGAGCCTCGCAGTGTGGATTTCGGCGGCGTTGCGCGGGTTGCCACAGCAAAGGTGGCGAAATTCGCCGGCTTCGATCGCTTGGCAATGTCGGACGAGCGGCCGATCAAGCCGGAGCGTGTGATTGCCGATCTGAATGCCGTTCTGCCGGACGACGCGGTGCTGGTCGCCGATCCGGGAACGCCGTGTCCCTATGTCTCGGCCTATTACCGGTTGTCGCGGCCGGGCCGCCATTTCATTTCCAATCGGGCGCATGGTGCCCTCGGATATTCGCTCGGTGCTGCCATGGGCGTTCAGATGGGGCGTCCCGATGCCAAGGTCGTTTCGCTGATGGGCGACGGAAGCTTTGGCTTTGTCGCCGGCGAGTTCGAGACAGTGGTTCGGCTCGGGCTTCCGATCACCTTTGTCGTCTTTTCCAATTCGGTTTACGGCTGGATCAAGGCCGGACAGAAGGCAGGCTTCGACGAGCGTTATTTTTCCGTTGATTTCAACCGCACCGACCATGCGGCCGTCGCCCAGGCTTTCGGTGTCGCATCCTGGCAGGTGGAAGATCCCGGCGCATTGCGATCGACATTGGAAGCGGCGATCCGCCATGACGGGCCGTCGCTGGTGGATGTCATTGCCCAGCCCTTGAACGAGGCCCGCGCGCCGGTCAGTGAATGGATAGCATGAGCGAGGACAAAAGGATGGTTCGACAAACACCGGGTGAGGGTGAGATCTTTCTCGATCATGTGGCCTGGTTCGTGCCCGATATCGATGGGGCGTCCGAGGCGTTTACGCGGCTTGGATTTCCATTGACGCCATACTCGGTTCATGGCGATCGCGATCCGGATACGGGCGAACTCAAGCGCCCAGGTACCGCCAATCGGTTGATGATGCTCCCGATCGGTTATCTGGAGATTCTGATCGCCCTCGACGGTATCGACACCTACGTCACAGAGCATCTGAGAGCCAGTCTTTCGCGCTACATGGGTGTCCATCTGGTGGCGTTTACGGTTGCAGACGGTGAGGCCGAGGGACGCCGGCTCGCAGAGGCGGGCTTCGATATTCTCCCCACAGTCAATCTGCGGCGAACGATCGAAGCGGCCGATGGAAGTGAGACCGAGGTTGCCTTCACGGTCATCCGGCCGCGGCTCGGCTCCATCCCCGAAGGGCGCCTGCAAACGCTCAGTCATCACACGCCGGAGCATATGTGGCAGGAGCGGTATATCGCCCGCGACAATGGCATCGAGGCGATCGATGAAGTCATCTTTGTAGTTGAGGACGAGCAGGAGAGTATCGAGTGCTTGCAGCGCTATACGCAGCGAACGGCGGTCAAGGATGGCGAATGGGTGATCCCGCTCGATCGCGGCCGAGTGCGGGTGGCGTTACCCGATGCTGCGGCTCGTTTGGTCGGAGGCTCGGTGCCCGAGGCACCGGGGATTGCTGCGGTTAGTTTTACGGGCGACGTCGCCAGGGTCAAAACCATGCTGGACAAGAACGGAATGACCCCGGCGACCTCTGCGTCCGACCGGATCGTGATCGCGCCTCAAGATGCCTGCGGGACGCACCTGATCGTGACGGGATCGTAGATCGGTCGGCCTTCGCCGGAGGGAAGTGGCGAAGACGAATAAGGGTTTATGCTGGAGCGGCAACCACACCGAATGCGGAGAGTGTCAGAAAGCCGATCGTCGCGAGGAATGTGAATGCTGTGATGCCCATTGCCGTTGCTGCGAGGAGCGTCGAAAACTGAATAAGCTGGCGTTTCATTTGTCGTATCCTTCCCTCGTCCTCGCGAGCGAAGACGGTGCATGAATCAAGTCGTGAAGCGTATCGATCCGCCAGCCTTAGAGCACCGCGGCCATGGCAATCGTACTGGCCGTCACGGCCATCATGTAGACAAGCACGAAGCCAGTCGCCACATAGGCCTGAAATGCCCTGTTGCGGGCGCGGTCTGCCGATTTAACAGAGTCGTTTTCGCTGGCGTCGCTTTGCGCTGCGATATGACGAATCCTACGATTGAGCATTTGTCCCTCCACCCGAGAATTGGCGGTTTACGCTTGCGTGTCTGTTCTAGAAATGGGGATTGGCGATAACCTTGGAAGTGACGCACATCACACTTGGTACGATTCGCTTAAGATTAATGGATTGAAAATGCGGACTTTCCCGGATTTCCAAGGAAAATGAGCTGGATTGCCCGCCTCAATAGGATGATTTCGTGAGCAAAAAGGATCTGGACGGGGCGATTTTCGAGAGTTCGGCGCTCTTCGAGGGGCTTGGCCGGGATGCGTTGGACGGACTGGTCCGTCTCGCGCGTATCGTCGAGCTTGGCCAGGGAAAGCCGCTTTTTGCCCAGGGCGACCGCTCAGATGGCTGCTATTCGATTATCGAAGGCGTTCTGAAGGTTCAGACCGTTTCCAACGAGGGCGAGGAAGCTCTGCTCGCCGTCGTAGGCGCCGGGGACGTGATCGGTGAAATGGGGCTTATCGACGGCGCACCCCGTTCAGCCGGCGTGGTGGCCCTCAAGGATTGCCAATTGGCCTTTCTCGCCTCGCGGGATTTTACGCGCTTTGCAGATGAGAATCCCTCGGTCTACCGGCACATGCTGGAGATTATCTGTGTCAGGCTGCGTGCTTCGAATGAGGCGTTTGCCGCTTATCAGCTGCTGCCGCTGGCAGGACGACTGGCGCGCGTGATGCTGCGTCTTGCCGAAGGATTTGGCGAACCGCTCGATGACGGCCGATTGCTCATCCGTCAGAAGTTCACCCAGGCGGATTTTGCTCGCATGACGGGTACGGCCCGCGAAAACGTCAATCGCCAGCTCAAGGAATGGGGCAAGGACAACATCGTCAGCCGCATCAGCGGCTACTATTGCATTGAGGACCGACGGTGTCTGGCGGAAACCGCCAGGATCTAGATCGCTTCAGTCCGGCGTCTTAAGCGACAGCGTACCTTCAAGATACGTGCTGCCTCCCATGTCGATAGGCTCAACCCGGCGCCCCTTGAATTCGCCTTCACCGGTAATCCCTGCAAATCGTCCCGTCCCAGTAAAGTCGCGAAATGTCGCTTCGACGGCAAATCCTTCTCCTCCCAGATTTTGCGCCCTGCCGTTATAGGCAGCCCTGATTTCCGATTTGTCGTCGAAGCGCCATAGAGCGTAGCCATGGAACTTTCCTGATCCGTCTGTGAGATCGAACCAACCGTCATAACGGTGCACGGCAATCTGCTGCTTGGGGAATATTGCCAAACCGCGAAACGCGGCAACGCCGACACTATGGTTTGGCATATCGAGCACCGGCATCGCGTGTGCGCTGCGGATATGCGTTATCGCCTGATAGGACAAGGTGATGGATTCCGCCATTGCCGGCGGGCTCGCTGCCGTCAGTGCAAAGACAATGATAGCCAATCGGCAAATTTGTCTCATGGTCGAACGCCTTTCGCATCTTATAATCCTTTGCAGCACAATGATCCCTTCTACCCGGCCTGAGCAAGCCACACTTCAATAGGGATTGCTTGTGAGGGGTAGACAATTGTTCGCGCTGTGGTTGCGAATGCTTTATCCTAGAGGATGCGTTCAGATCTCGGCGTATAGGTTGAAAACAGAGCGGTGCCTCGTACCGAAAGTGAGATGACCGAAGCAAGCTTTAGCGATCTGCATCACACGCTCGCCCGGCAGATCTACGATTTGATACGGTCGGAGAAACTTGCTCCTGGGGCCCATCTTGCCGTTCAGCCGTTGGCGGATCGCCTTCAGGTGTCGCGAACGCCAGTGATGCAGGCCCTTAAACTCCTTTCAGAACAGGGCTTTGTCAAAGCTGAGCCGAAGCGCGGCTTCTTCGCGGCGCATGAGCCACATTGCAGCCACGCCGATATCGATGCCGATCTGATCTCGGATCATGACTCGCTCTATCAGGCAATCGGCAACGATCGCATCGACGGTGTGCTGGAAAGCACCGTTACGGAAGTTGAGTTGATGCGCCGGTACAATGTCGGGCGACGACAACTTTCGCGTGTATTACATAGGATGGCGGGAGAGGGCGTCGTCAAACGCCGCCCAGGACGTGGATGGGTCTTTGCCGCCGTGATCAGAAACCAAAGCGATTGCGATCAGAGCTATCGCTTTCGACTGATGCTTGAACCTCTGGCTTTTGGCGAGCCGAACTACAATCCGGATTCTGAGGAATTGAATCAGCTTCGCCGCGAGCAGCAAGGGATCCTTGCCGGGGCGTTCAATACCGAGAATCTGATTGAGAGCTTCGAGCTGCACACCCGCTTTCATGAAACCTTGACCAAATGGTCGGGGAACCGCTTCTTGCTCTCGGCGCTAAGACAGCACAACCGATTGCGGCGCTTTGCAGAACATCGCGGATTCGTCGATCTTGAGCACATTCAGGAGGCTGCCGGACAGCATCTGGTAATTCTCGATGCGATTGCGCACGGTTCCTTGCCTGAAGCGCAAGAGCTTATGATTGCTCATCTCCAGGGAAGCCAGCTCGACCGTTCGGCATTCGTTGCGAAACAGGATGCCTGAGACCCGACGATCGCTGACATTCGATCAGGATTTGCAGGTCTTGGGCGCCAAAATCAGTCCGCGTCCGTAAATCGGATCTTTCCCGCGCCTGCCAAGGTCGCGCACATTCAGGAGCGTGTCGATCTCACCCGCCGTTCTCGCGTTCGGATTGTCCGATCGAACCGATGCGATGATTGCCGTTACGAAGGGAGCCGCGAACGAGGTGCCTGTCCGATAGCCGGACTTGTTGTCCGGATAGGCCGTCCAGACACGCACACCCGGCGCCGCATAGGCGATGTAATCGCCGCGGTTAGCGCGAGGGTATGGTCTCAGCCGATGGTCCACGGCCGTCACCGCAATAACGTCCGCATAGGCGGCCGGAAAACGAGGCGCAGCGGCAGGGCCGCCATTACCAGCAGCGGCCGTTGCGAGGATCCCGGCCTCTTTCAGCGCCTTGATCGCATGCTCGAGTGCCAGATTTGCGGGACCCGCAAGGCTCATATTCGCGACGGCGACATTCTGCGCCTTAAGCCACTCGATACCTTTGACAAGGCTAATCGTATCGGAAGCGGGGCGACCATCCGCATCTGCATAAAAGACATCGGCCGCAAAGAGCGATGCGCCTGCAAGCAAACCCGGAGACTCGCTGTCCGAATTGCCCGTGAGCAGAGCGGCCACCGCCGTACCATGCTCCTTAGGCGAGGGAGGCGCGCCTTCGGGCACGAATGCCCTGACAGTGATCGGCCGACCGGCCAGGGCGGCATGATCGGTTTCGATTCCTGTGTCGAGGACGCCGATCCTGGCGCCGGTTCCGCAGAGCTGGCTGCTCTTCCAGCGCACGAGCTTCGGTCCGTAGCAACGCAGACTCCGGCACGGCTTTTCTTCGACCCGGTAGATATTATTGAACGAGAACGAACGCTCTTCCACGCGATCCTGCAGGAGCTGACTGGCGGAGATCGTATCGAGACCCGGCGGCAGGCCGAGACGCGTTACCGTCAATGCAAGGCCGGGAAACGCCTCGACGGAAAGCACCGTGAACCCGAGGTCGATCGCACTCTGTAACGCTTCGGGACTGCTGTTCACCGAGAGGATTTCGTCGGGAACGAACGATGAGACATCGCTGGATGGGAGTTCTGCTGCCGATATTGCGGTCACTGCCGGGCGTGCGCGGGCCCGGGCTCTCGCGCGGGCTCTGGCTCGGGCGCGAGAGCGATCTCTGAAAGACGAGCCGGCGCTATCGTCATCATCATCGTCATCGTCGTCATCATCGTCGTCGTCATCATCATCGTCGTCGTCATCATCATCATCATCGTCGTCATCCGCATAGGCAGATGCGAAGAAGAGGCTGAGATCACCCTCTTTCATGGTGAGGTTGAAAGCCAGAAAATCGAGCGGGAGGGCGAGGACGGCGATCAAGAGAAGAATCGCAAATCTGTGAAACGTTCGCGTCATCAATGCTGCAATGCCGCTGAACGGCCCCGGCCATTGTCTCATTCCAAGAGTCCTTGCCTCGTGCAGCCATTTATGGCGGCGGCCGCGTTGTTCCGTTCGATTTCCAAACCCTGACAACGGCTCACTTGCAGATCTATTCCCACAAATATCTCTCAACGAAAAAAGATTTTTTCAGCGGAATAACGGCCCGTCTCGCAGCGTTCTATGGGCATTCGTTTCCAACCCACGCGAGAGGGAGCAACTCCGCAATGACTAATCAGTTCTACGAAACGCTTGTTCAGGGACGTGCCGACAAGGCCAAAAGAGCCTTCACCACACGCCGTGTCCCGGTCGAACAGATGACCCAGCTCAAGGTTCGCAACTGGAACCCCGCGCCGGGCGACCTCATGCTCGCCCGGATCGAGTCTATCGGGCATCACGGTCGGATTGAATTGACAAACGGCCGCAGGGCGACGCTGTTTCCGGGCGACGAAGTGATCGTGTGCTGCGCCAGCCGCTATGCCCCGCATCAGTTCGAAGCCGTGCTTCAGGATATGGTCTGGCCGAAAGACCTTGTTGCGGCCGGCGGTGTTGCATCCACCCAGCTTTCGCGCCACGGCAAAACGAAGGCGCCGACCAGACTCGCGCCAATCGGTGCGGTTTGTGGTGCGACCGGTCGCCCCCTGAACGTGAAGGATTTCGGCGTCCCGGCAATCGAAGATCGTTTGCCGATCCAGGTCATCCTTGTCGCCGGTACGAGTATGAATGCCGGGAAGACAGCATCCGCCGCCGCGCTTGTTCGCGGCTTCTCAAGCCGGGGCTTGCGGGTGGGAGCCGCCAAGATCACCGGCACCGGATCGGGCCCCGACCCCTGGCTGATGATCGATTCAGGCGCGCATACGGTCCTCGATTTTACCGATGGTGGTTACGCCAGCACCTACAAGGTTGCAACGTCGGATCTGGAATCCATGTCCCACAATCTGATCAACCATCTGGCTGACGAGGGTTGCGATGTTGCGGTACTCGAAGTGGCAGACGGGTTGCTTCAGCCTGAAACCGCTGCGCTTCTGTCATCGAAAACGTTCCGCCTGCGTGTCTTCGGAACCGTTTTCACAGCCTATGATGCCATGGGTGCCGTCACGGGCGCCGAGTGGCTCAAGGCCAAAGGCTACCGTCTGGTCGGTCTGAGCGGTCAGATGACCGCGGCCCCGTTGGCGGCACAGGAAGCCGAGATCGCAACCGGTGTTCCGGTCTATTCCCTGTCGGACCTCCAGGACGGCCCGACGGCGCAAGGCATGCTTCGCGCTGACAGAACGCGTGCGCGGGCATCATGACCCTACCAAACATCTTCGGTGCCGGCCGGCGCAGACACTTTGCCTGGCTGGCACTGAATGGCACCGCCCAGGCGTTTGCAGCCATTGCAGCCTCGCTCCTTTTGAGCGAAGGCCTCGCAAATGGGGCATCCGTCGGGGCGATGCCGCCTCATATTCTGGCCGGATTGCTTGCCGCGGGGGTCAGTGTGGTTGTGCTGCGCACCTTCGAGCGGGCACAGGCCGAACGGCTCGGTCAGCTTTACGTCAATGCCTGCCGGCTCCGCCTGTTCAAAGCCCTGAGCGATCTGCCGCTCAGAGGCGGGCCGAAAGTGCGTTACGGCATCATGATGACCCGCCTGATCACCGATCTGACATCTCTGAAGAACTGGGTCGCGCGTGGCGTCGCCAAACTGACCGTTGCCAGCTTTTCGATCACAGGCGCCGTGACAGCGCTCACCATCATCAGTCCCGGTCTTGCCGCCGTCACCGGCCTGGTCCTGACAGCTCTCCTCATTGTCGGCCTTGGGGCAGGTATCGTCTTTCACATGCGCGTGCGAAAAGTCCGCCGCCTGCGTGGCCGCTTGTCGGGCAATGTGGGTGAGCTCGCTCGTGCCCGCGGATTGCCGCGCCATTTCGGACGCCTCACATTCGAGCGCAAGAAGCTGCGCCGCCAGGGCCGCGATCTCAGCGATGCGCTTGTTCAGCGCTCCTATGCCGCGGGTCTCATGCGCGCTCTGTCCGATGCCGTGATGCCGATGACAATTGCCGCGACGGCGCTCGGTGCAAGCTTCATTCCCGATCTCGAGCACTTGCCCGTCGCAACGCTGGCCGTCGGACTGTTCCTGATCGGACTGGCGTCAGGCCCTCTGCGCGATCTCATGCTTGCGCTCGAATATCGTTCGAATTTCAGCATTGGCCGGCAGCGGATCAGACAGGCTTTCGCGGAGTTCATAGAGCCTCCGGAACCAGAGACCTGTTCTCTTGGAGAGCGCCAAGGCCCAGTGTCGCTTCGTCTCGACAATGCACGCATACCTGCTTTTAAGGAGCCGGTTCGCGCGACGGTCGAACCTGGGGACCGGGTGCTGCTGACCGGTCCGAGCGGGTCGGGCAAGACGGGTCTGCTCTGCGCGATTGCTCGTCTCGCATCCCCCGACGATGGCAGCGCTCTGTCCGGAATCCTGCTCGACGGCTGCGATCTGCCAACGGTCTCGGCCGCCGCATGGCATGCCCGGATCAAGTTGATTTCGCACGAATTCCCGCTGCTCAAAGGCAGCCTGTCCCGCAATGTGCGCTATGGCAATCCGGGCCTTGATGAGGCGGATGTCCGCATTGCGCTGGAGCGGTGCGGTGTCGATGTCCAGGACCCGATATTTTCGGCCGGTTTGCAATCGTCGCTGGAGGAGGGGGGCCGAAACCTTCCCTCCGGATTGCGGAGCCGGATCGCACTGGCGAGAGCAATCGCATCCGATCCCGGCCTGTTGCTGATCGACGACCCGAATTTTCTCGTCGACGAGGAATGCACATCCGTTCTCCGCGCAATCGGAGAGACGCGGGCCTACAGCTTGATCGTTGCAGCGCCAAACGTGCCGGACGTCCTGCCATTCGATCAGGTCTGGACACTGGACCACGGTCGTTTGGTCAGGGCGGAACAATCAAACCAGTCGCTGCCCACCGAACGGATAGCGACGCATGCGAGGAACTGACCCATGCAGAACGCACTGAGAAACAGATCTGTATCCGGCATTGTGGTGCCGTTCCCCCAAAAGCAAGACAGGGAGATGGCCATGCGCCAGGGAGAAGAAGGCTCGATGAAAAATGGTCGTTCAACGGCCTGGAGCCTCAATGACGAACTGAAGTCGCGCACGCGCATCGTCGAAGAGCGACCCTTCGGTCGTCTGACGGCATTGGATGTGCGCGTTGCTGGAGCACCCGAACGGCAGAAGGTGAGAACACTCGTCTACCGACCCGGTCGGTTCTCAGCCCGCATGCCGGTTTGCATGGTCATGCATGGCGTCACCCGGAAGGCCGAAACCTATATGGAATCGTGGGTCGGCCTCGCCGAGCATCACGGCTTTGTTCTGGTCGTACCGGAATTTCCCAGAAGCGGTTGGCCGACAAGCCGGGAGTATAATTTTGGCAATGTACGCAGCCGCGCAGGCGAAGATCACCGGCAGGAAGATTGGACCTTTACCGCCGTCGAGACGGTGTTCGATGCGGTCCGGGCGCAATTCGACCTCCATGCACAGGACTATGCCATGTACGGCCATTCGGCCGGGGCTCAGTTCGTCCACCGGTTTATCCTGCATACCGGTGCACCGCGCGTCAGGTGTGCGGTGGCGGCAAATGCCGGATGGTACATGGTGCCCGACAAGCGCGTGTCCTTTCCCTATGGCATCGCCGATCTGCCGATCGATTGCGAAACCCTTCGGGACGCATTTTCCACAAAACTGACTGTGCTGCTGGGTGAACGAGACAATGATCCGGAATCACCCGATTTGCGGACAAGCAAGAAGGCGCAGGCCCAGGGGCCACACCGGCTCGCCCGCGGCCAGCACTTTATAGAGGCCGCAACCTCGATTGCTTTGAACAGTGACCATCCCTTTGCCTGGCGGGCGAAGACGGTGCCGCAGGTCGGTCATAGCGATCGGGCGATGGCGCCGTTCGCCTGTGCGGCGCTGTTTGGTAAGCGGGCAAAGGCATGAAACCTGTCGTGCTTTTTCATATGTCGCGCACCGCCTTTCCCCTCATCCTAGCCTTCTCCCCAGGGAGAAGGGACGAAGCCTCATGTTCCAAAGATCAAAAGCCCTCTCCCTGGGGAGAGGGTTGGGTGAGGGGACAGCTGAAGCGATGATCACAGCATTTTCTCCGCAAGCTCACGAAAATCATCAGGAACCGAACGACGATCGCGCAGCGCAACCGAGCCATATCCGACGGCTTCCCGCCCGAAGCGGTCTCGGATCGCATCGACAGCTCTGTCCGCGGTCCAACGGGCAGCACCGCTCTTCGTGCCGGGACGACGTTTCTCGCCTCCGAGTCTGAAGGGGAGTTCCAACTGTAGTGTCTTCTCCGTCTCCAGATGCGAAACGGAAATCGCCAGGAGCGAAATGAATCGTTCTCTTGGGTGGTCCGCAAGAGCTGTGCCCACCAGATCCTCGGCAATTTCCGCAAGAGTCATGGTTGCCGAAATCGCGGCAGGCAATGTCACCGAACGCGTCACAGCACGCATATCGGCAAACCGGACGCGAACCGTAACGGTTCGACCGGCCCGCGACTTGGCGCGGAGCCGCGAGGCTACTCTGTCGGCCAGATAGTGCAGGGTCGGCCCGATCACATCTTTGACGACCGGCTTTTTGCCAAGCGCCGACTGCGCTCCGACCGATCGCGCGCGCCGGTGCGTCACCACGCGTCTCGGATCGCGGTTGCGCGCCAATGCCTCCAGCTTGTTTCCGAGGGACTGACCCAGCAGCTTCTCCAGCGAGCGCCCAGGTGTCTCTGCCAACTGGCCGATCGTGAATATGCCGTCTTCGGCAAGCCGCGCCTTTGCAACCGGTCCGACCCCCCACATGAGCTCCACGGGCAAGTCCTGAAGAAAGGTGCGTTCAGCCTCGGGCGCCACGACAACAAGACCGTCGGGCTTCGCAACCTGCGAAGCAATTTTCGCGAGATGCTTGGTCCGTGCAACACCGACCGAGATGGGCAGACCGATCTCGGTGCGGATCCTCTGACGGATTTTTCCGGCGATCTCGGCGGGTGATCCGAAGAGATGCTCGCAGCCGGCGACATCGGCAAAGGCTTCGTCGATCGAGATCCGCTCGATCGCCGGCGTGAAGTCACCCATCACGGCAATGGCGGCATCGCCGAGCCGTTGATAGTCCTTGTAATGACCTCCGACGAACTGCAGGTCCGGACAAAGCTGGCGAGCCTTCCGGCCGGGCATACCGCCACGCACGCCAAAGGCTCTGGCCTCATATGACGCGGCCAGGACAACGCCGCCGCCGACGGCGATCGGTTTGCCGCGCAATGATGGATCGAGCATTTGCTCGACCGAGGCATAAAAGGCGTCCAGGTCCGCGTGTAGAATTGTCGGCGTCATTATCATGCCGCCTCTTCAGAGGATCAGACGCTCGGAATCGATCGTCCCGAACGATTGACGGGCAATTTCCAGATTGAGAACATAAAGGGAACAAATGGCGTGGTTGTCAAGGCTTCTCTTGCGGAAGCGGGTGCCAGCCATAGGAAGAACGCGCCGCACTATGCTAACGCTCGTGCAAGCGGCGATTGAATTGTAGGGCGGATCAGGCGGCATGCTCACGATAGTTGGCGCGGCGAGACGGGTGCTCGTCGATGTGTTTTCTCATTTCAACGGAGATGACGGTTGGGCCATGGCGAGCCATGTGGCCATGTCGATCATCCTGGCGCTGTTCCCGTTTCTGATTTTCGCCACGGCCTTGGCGGGGTTTCTCGGCAACGAAGATCTGGCCCAGGACATGGTCGCCCTCGTATTCGAAACCTGGCCCGATCAGGTCGCCAAGCCGATTGCCGATGAAATCGATGCACTGCTGAAAGCCCCGCATGCCAGTTTTCTGACGCTGGGCATCGCGCTTGCGCTCTTCTTCGCCTCCAATGGCGTCGAGGCTATCAGAGTGGCGCTCAACCGTGCCTATCGTACGCGCGACGACCGCTCGTTCTTGTTTTGCCGCCTGCAAAGCCTTTTCTTCGTGATTGCCGGTGCCAGCATTCTGCTGTTCGTGTCCTTCATGCTGTTCGTCGCACCCTTGCTTTCGAACTGGGTCGAGGAAGCCATTCCGCTTATCCACCAGCGCGAACCGAGCTACTGGTATGTGCGGCCGGGACTGGCAATTGCCGCATTGGCATTTCTGCTGTTTGCCTGTCACGCCTGGTTGCCGGCGGGGCGGCGACCCGTCACCGAGCTGTGGCCGGGAATCGTCGGGACACTGGCGATCTGGATTGCGACCGGAGCGATCTTTGCGAGTTACCTGGAGCGCTATGCGGACTATGGCTCGACCTATGCCGGACTTGCCGGTGTCATGACCGCTCTGATCTTCCTGTATCTGATGGCCGTGATTCTGATACTCGGCGGAGAGCTGAATGCCGCCATTCTCGAATATCGGAATCGTGACAAGACTTAGGTTCTCGGCCGCTTTTGGCGAGATGCGGATTTGGCTTCGCAGCTCCGATTTTCGTCATTCTAGCGAAGGCTGGAATCCAGTGCGGCAATGATGAAGTGCTGAAGCCATACTGGATCCCAGCCTTCGCCGGGATGACGATTGTCGACACGCTGGAAATGAAATGAGAGACGATCAAGCCGCTCTGATCGAACCGACGGAAAACGAAAGTCTTTTGTCTCGGCAATCCATGCGGCCTGGATACCCGGGTCAAGCCCGGGTATCACGATGGGATACTCGCGCGCCAAGACCGGAAACCAATGAAGTGACATGATCGGCGTTCTCTCCAACCGGACCTATCGTCATCTTTTCATGGCCCAGGTCATCGCACTGATCGGAACCGGGTTGGCGACGGTGGCGCTTGGCCTTCTCGCATTTGAACTCGCGGGCGAAGATGCGGGCGCGGTCCTGGGGACGGCTTTGGCAATAAAAATGATCGCCTATGTAGGCGTCGCCCCGGTGGCAGCCGCCTTTGCAGAAACACTGCCGCGTAGAAGTCTGCTCGTCGCACTTGATCTTGTAAGGGCAGGGGTCGTCCTTTTCCTGCCCTTCGTCACCGAAGTCTGGCAGGTCTATGTTCTGATTTTCCTGCTGCAGTCTGCCTCTGCGGCTTTCACCCCCACCTTCCAGGCAACAATCCCCGACATACTGTCCGACGAAAAAGAATATACGCGAGCACTGTCGCTCTCACGGCTTGCTTACGTTTTGGAAAGTCTGGTCAGCCCGATGCTGGCTGCCGCCCTTTTGACCGTACTCAGCTTTCACAACCTGTTCGCTGGAACAGTGATCGGATTCCTTGTCTCGGCGATCCTCGTTGTTTCGGTCGTCTTGCCCAGTGCCGTTTCCGGTGCTCCGCGCAGCATTTATGACCGCACCACACGCGGCATGCGGATCTATCTGGCCACGCCGCGCCTTCGTGGATTACTCGCAATCAATATGGCGGTTGCCGCTGGCGGTGCGCTCGTGATTGTGAACACAGTCGTCTACGTGCGATCGGTCTTCGGGCTGGGACAGAGCGAGGTGGCGCTCGCACTGGCTGCCTTCGGCGGCGGATCGATGCTGGTGGCCCTCGTGCTTCCAAAGCTGCTCGACAGCGTGCCGGATCGTCCTGTTATGCTCGCCGGTGCGGTACTGATGGCATTGGCCACGACCCTTGCCGCATTGCTTCCGTCCTATGCCTGGCTTCTTCTCTTGTGGTTCGTAATCGGTATGGGTTTCTCTCTCTCACTGACGCCATCAGGACGCTTGTTGCGAAGGTCAGCGCATCCTGAAGACCGCCCCGCTCTTTTCGCGGCGCAGTTCGCTCTATCGCATGCCTGCTGGCTGGTTACCTATCCATTGGCCGGATGGGCGGGGGTGGCATTCGGCTTGCCAATAACCTGCGTCATCCTCGCAGTCATCGCCGGAGTCTCAGTTTTCGCAGCGGCTTGGCTCTGGCCGTCTGCCGATCGAGATATCGTCGAGCACTCGCACGAAGGTCTGTCTTCCCGACATCCGCACTGGGAGCAGGGTGAGGTAACGGGGCAACACAGCCATGCCCACGTCTTGGTGATCGATGACCTTCATACATCCTGGCCGAACGAACGATAAAGCACCGCTGAGATGGATGATCTTGCGATCCTTGGTGGGCTGTTCCTGATTGCCTTTGCCGCAGCGACACTCCTTCCGGCGCAATCGGAAGCCACGCTCGTAGCGCTGCTGGCTGTCGGTACGTATTCGCCAACTCTCCTTGTTGCGGTGGCGAGCCTCGGAAACGTTCTGGGAAGTGTGACGAACTGGCTGGTCGGGCGGGGCGTTGACCGGTTCCGTGATCGAAAATGGTTCCCAGTCGGTCCCGAGAAGCTCGACAAAGCTGTTGGTTGGTACGGCCGCTGGGGACGCTGGACCCTCTTGCTGAGCTGGGCACCTCTCGTTGGCGATGCTCTTACTGTTGCTGCGGGTGTCCTTCGCGAGCCGCTCTGGAGCTTCCTTGTGCTCGTCAGCATTGCCAAGACGGGCCGCTACGTGGCGCTGGCAATGATTACTTTGGGTGTTGCCGGATGAAAGTCACTGGTCGTCCCAGACCGTGTGGGGCTTAAGCCCTCTTACGAGATGTGGGGCCCAGCGCAACAAATGGCAAAGCCATCTTTGGTTCCAAGGCGGAGCGCGGGCAAGGTATCGAGGCCTGCCAACCTATCGCGAACGAAATCGTTGAACAGCTCCTGCTATCAGGCTTGGGGGGAGGGTAGGGCCTGAGACACCGGCGCACTGAGGTTTATCCCGCCGACCGCCTCGAAAACGGCAAGTCGTTGCGCCTATCGGTGAACCACTCCCATAGATGATAGATAGTCTCGCATACCCACCATATTGCGAGAGCGACCGACAGCAAGCCAACGGCAAATGCCAGTATGTAGGCGATGTCCACTAAAACCATATTGTTCACGTCGATGCTAAGGAATCGTTGGGCGGTGTGTCTTGGTCAGTTCAGTATCTCTGAAATCCTAATTCACATGAAAATACAATGTATAATGAAGGCTTTTTAATAAAATAGTTTAAATTGTGTGGCGTTGGCGCATCAGTTCGGATGGCCTGAAAGAGCGTGGACGGAATCATGCCCTGAAATTGGGAGTTCGGGATAGAGGCTGAGACACCGTCGCATTGAGACGGGCTGACCATCTCGTTGGCATGCATGTTGTGGTTACCTTGAAAGGTGTCGGCTCTCCGCAACCATGCGCGTGATGCCGAGGGGTCCCTTTGCAGCGCGGCCGCGTGAGTAGACCGAGCCCTTCAGATGGCTCAAAATGGTCGCGTTCTTTTCAGGAAGATCTTTCGGAGAATTCAACGTGAAAATCGACGGTGGCTGCCATTGCGGGCAAACGACCTACTCTGCGGAAATCGACCCGGAGGACGTCAAGGTCTGTCATTGCACGGACTGCCAACGATCCTCCGGCGCGCCCTATCGCCATGTTGCAAAGGTTCCCGCCGAGAATTTCTCGCTCACACGCGGAAAGACGAAGAGCTATTTTAAAATCGCGGAAAGCGGCGCGCGGCGGGCTGTCGTGTTCTGCCCCGACTGTGGGACACAGCTCTATGGCACATCAGACGAAGCGAATCCCGCCATGCTGAGCTTGCGGGTTGGCACTGCGCGGCAGAGAGGCGAGCTTCGACCCAAGCAGCAGATCTGGCAACGTTCTGCGCTCGGCTGGATTGACGATCTTGCATCGGTCGATGCGACGCCGCTTCAGGGCGACATGTTCGATTGACTTTGCGTGAGTGACATTCTCGATCATCAAAACAACAGGAATACAATCGCAGAATACACGACAATGAACGCAAAGAACGCCGATATCGTGCGTATGGCAATCCTGTCATCCAAGGCGATAGTTATGTCAGCATAATATATAAGTTGAGACAAATCAGGTCTTTCACAGATGGAAATTTCCTGACTCTAAATACAAGACCAAAAAAGACTCAGCGCGCGAAGCAGCACCAAGTCAGTTTCGTTGCAATGCGGTCACACATGATGATTTTCCACGGCTGATAAGCGGCAAAATATTTGCGTTCATTGTGGTGCTCGCTTTTAGTAATTGCATCCGAGCGGATTGGTATGGGCCGCTCAGGCTGTTTGTTCTGCGTCATGTGCCTGGGGACATCCATTCATGTATACGCCGTGTTCCGCTTTGCGCGCTGTTCAGTGGCGGCCACTTTGCGGGCTCGCTCTGCTGGTGATAATGCAGGCCTTCCCGGCTGCACCACAGGCCCTGTCTCAGACGCCGCCCGTGTTTTCCAAGACATTCACGCCAGCCACGGTCGGAAATGAAGCCGTACCTCGACTCATTTACAGGATCGACAACGGCGCCAGTGGCGTCGCAGCGAACAATCTGGCCTTTGTCGATACACTCCCGTCGGGGATTCGCGTGCCATCATCGCCCAACGAGATCAACAACTGCGGCGGCCTCCTGTCAGTCGGTTTCAACCAGCCGATAGAGCTAACGGGTGGGACAGTGCCCGCCGGCGCGACCTGCACGATATCCGTGGACATTTCGATTCAAGGTTTCAACGATTCTTTCGACAGCACGTCCGGCGACCTGACTTCCGACCTGGGCAATTCGGGCAGCGCTCAGGCGACATTGATCGTCCTCGAAGCGCCCGACCCAAGACTATCGTTCTCGCCTTCCCAAGTGGCGGTCGGTCAGACCACGACACTGACGATTCAAATGGCAAATACCTCCGGGGTTGCCATCACGGATCTGGACTTTTTCGAAACCTTGCCCAACGGCCTGGAGGTTGCGGCGGTGCCCAATATCTCCAACCCATGTGGCGGCAGCTTTTCAGCATCGGCGGGGAGTAGAGATCTGGACCTCGACAATGGCGTGCTCGGCCCAATGGCCAGCTGCACGATATCCGTCGACATTGTGGGCACGGCGATTGATAACTACTTTGTTAATGGCGTTACTCTGAATGGTACCTTCTCGGGCATACCAGCGCCGAGTGGAGACTTCCGATCCATCGGTCTGTCAAGGACGTTGGGAGTCGTCGCCCCCGAACCTCCGTCTATGAGCCTTTCCATCTCACCCTCTACGGTGGGTGTCGGCGGAACGTCCCGGGTCAACATTTTCATCCGCAACCAGCTCAATCCCGATCCCGCACAATCGCTTTCGATCAGTGACACATCACTCAGCGACCTTATTGTCGCGCCGTTGCCGAACATTTCCGACACGTGCGGCGGTAACCTGTCGATCCAGCCCGGCGCGCCTGTCGACATCCAATATACGAATGGGACTGTGCCGCCGGGTACCACCTGCGCGATCAGGTTCGACGTGATCGGTCCGACCGCAGGCACGAAGACCTATAGTGCCTCAATGACGTCGAGCACCGGCAATGACGGCCCCATCTCCAGAGACCTGACCGTCGTCCCGGTCGGCAGCCTTCAGCTCGCCAAGGATTTTGTCGACGATCCCGTCCTCGCCGGGACGACTGCGACACTCCAGTTCACCATTACGAACACCGACGGAACGAACCAGGCGACGAACATCAGCTTCACCGACGATCTCAATGCCGCGCTCTCCGGCCTCACGGCGGTCGGCCCGCCGGCGATGAATGTCTGCGGCAACGGTTCGCAGCTTGACGGCGCGTCCTTGTTGTCCTTCACCGGTGGCAGGCTGGCGGCCGGGGCGTCCTGCACCTTCGCGGTCACGGTCCAGGTGCCGCCCAATACGAGCGGTAGCCACACCAACACCACGAGCCAGATCACCGGAACCATTTTCTCGACCGCCGTGACCGGCCCCGCGGCCAGTGCGACCCTGGTCATCACAGATGTTGTCGCCCAGACACAGGCCGTGATCCGCAACTTCATGAGCCAGCGCGCCGACCTCATCACCAGCGATGACCCGCGCCTGACCGGCAATCTGAATGGCAGCGGCGGGGCCGGAATCACCACGCCCTTCAATTTGACAGCGAGCGGTGTGCCCGGCGCCATGGACCTCGCCGTTTCGCTGAGCCTCAGTCAAGTGGCGCGCGCCAACGCCGCGCAGCGCGCCGCCAATCGACCGAAACTCCCGGGCGCCATGGGCCTGGGGCCACTGGCGTCGGCTCCGACGAAAGAGGCGCCGCCGCTCTTCGACATCTGGCTGAAAGGCACCTTCGCTGACTATCGCGACACGGCCGGCGGCGTCGGCGAGGACGGCACTTTCGGCCTGCTTTATGTGGGCGCGGAGTATGCGGTTGCGACAGGCTTGCGCCTCGGTCTCATTGCCCAGTTCGACTGGACCGATGAGGAGGACGACCGCACCAATATCTCGGCCGAAGGGCAGGGATGGATGGTCGGGCCATATCTTGCAGCGCGCGCCGCGGACCGCGTCTATGTCCAGGCGCGCGCCGCCTGGGGGAAGTCGGACAATGAAGTCTCGCCGTTCGGCACGTATCGCGACAGTTTCGAGACCAGCCGCTGGCTGGCAAGTGCCAAGGTGGAGGGACGCTATGGCCGCGGCCCCTGGCGCATCAGTCCCATCGCCGGTGTGATCTATTACGAAGATAGCCAAAACGGCTACACCGACAGCCTCGGCAACCTGATCGCTGGCCAGACGGCCTCGCTCGGGAGAGCGACCTTCGGGCCTGAGATCGGCTACACCCACGAGTGGGAGAACGGCAGACGCCTGGAGCTAACCACTGAAGTGACAGGCATTTGGGACTTCGACGTCGAAGACAGGGTCGTCAGCGCTCTTGTGGTCGGTGCGGACGAGGTCCGCGCCAAGGTGAGCGGTGGCGTCACGTTGCAGGGCGCTGGCGGCGTCAAGGTCCATGCCACCGGCTTCGTCGACGGTCTCGGAGCCGACGACTTCGAGGCCTATGGCGGCAACGTCAAGCTTGGCGTTCCGCTGAACTAGACGTCGAGCTTAGCTGAGAAAGCACTCTGGCATGTGTGCCACAAGCCAGACGCTGCGACGCCAGGGGGCAAATGCACCTGGTGACAAGGGTCAATGGTGACTGCTGCTGGTAGAAGTCTGGCTTCTGTCTTTTGTCCACACATGTCACCTGCTCATCGCTATGATTGCGGCAATGCCAAAAGCGACCGCGTTGATCGCCACGAGAGAATTTGATCAACGAAACCACAGGACACTTGTTGGCAGGAATGCAATCGCAAAACACACGACAATCAACGCAAAGAACGCCGGTATCGCACGCACGGCGATCCGCATGAACGGTTCTCCACTGACAGCGGCCGCTGCAAACAGATTGATCCCGACTGGCGGCGTGATGAAGCCGACGGACAGGGTGCAGACAACAAACACACCGAAGTGGACCGGATCGAAACCGAGCTTCACGCCGATCGGGTAGAGGATCGGCATGATGACGAGAATGGCGGCGATAGGCTCCAGCAGGCATCCGATGACGAGCAGCATCACGACAATCAGGGCGATGGCGCCTTCGTGACTGGCGCCGATGGACAGAAAGGCCGTCACGATGGCTTCCGGCACACGCAGGATGGCGAGGATTTCTGCGAACAGGATGGAGAAGGCGATGATCGGCGCAAGGATTCCCGTCGTTCTGGATGCTGCGATGAAGATGCTGGGTAATTCGGAAAACGAGACTTCGCGGCAGACGAACAACTCGATCAGAATGACGTAGCCGACCGCGACGGCGGCCGCTTCGGTCGGCGTGAAGATCCCGCCATAGATGCCGCCGAGGATCACGGCCGGTGCGCCAAATCCATAGCGAGCCCGCCAGATTGCGCTCAGGGCATTGTTGCCGGAGAAGGGGCTGTTCTCTGCGGCGCCCCAGCGGCCGAAGCTGCAAACCAGAAAGTTGGCGATGCACATGGCTGCAGCCATGAACAGACCCGGCAGAATTCCGCCGAGAAAGAGTTCACCGACCGATGTTGCCGTGGCAATGCCATAGACAATGAAGATCAGGCTCGGCGGTACGATCACCCCGAGGATACCGCCGGATGCGGCGAGGGATGCCGCGTAGCTCGGGTCGTAACCACGCTGCCGAAGGGCAGGCACCATGATCTTGCCGATTGTTGCGGTGTCCGCAGAACTCGATCCGCTGGTGCCGGCAAAAAAGAAACAGCCGAAGATGGTAGCCATGCCGAGGCCACCCCGGACCCATCCGACCAGGGCCTGTCCGAGATTGACCAGATCATGAGCGATGCGGCCGCGCGAAATGAACTCGCCTGCAAGAATGAACAGGGGCATTGCCAACAGCGCCCAACTGTCGATGGCGTCGAACAATGTCGTGCCAAGGCTGTCGAGCGAGTAGGCGCCACTCAACACGATCAGAGAAATCGAGCCGATTGCCAGCACGATGAACAATGGCACGCCGATAACCAGATGAACCACCATGAGGGTGATGACGATCCCGGCAATTCCCGCGTCGCTTTCCAACATCATGCATCTCCTGCCGGTTGCGTGTTTGTCTTTGAGTCTGACTTGAAAGTCCTGAAGCCGGCCCGCTCCCCTCCCAACCACCCCGAGGGTACCCTTGTTGGGTGGTTGGGCCGGGGGAGCGGGCCGGCTTCAGGACTTTCAAGATAAACTCCTAAGCGAGAGGAACCGGCGGCAGGCTCTCTGCGAAATGCGGATGATCATCAACCCCCATCCGAGCGGCAGGGCTGCTTCGGCGAATGCCATGTTCAAGGGCAGGGCATGCATGCGGATCTGCGCCATCAGCTGCACGTCCATGACGCGCAGCGAGTACCAGATGACGCAGCCGGCGATCACGACGCACAGCAGATCGATATAGGTTTCCAAAATCGCGCGACCTTTTCGTCTCAGATAATTCGGGACGAAATCGATCCGTATATGCTCGTCATAGCGAAAGGCTTCCGCTGCGGCGACATAGGCGAAATAGACGAAGGCGTATCGCGCGGTCATCTCGCCCCAGGTAGTCGAGAAGGCGAAGACATGGCGCATGACCACTTCAGCAAGAATGATCAGGAAGAAATAGCCATAGGTCAGGATCACGAACCACCGCACGCATGGGCCATCCAGGAAGGACAGGATGCGGGCAATCAATCCAGCTTGTGGAGTCACAGCAGTGGCATCGTGGGACATCAATGTGCCTCGAATTCACGAGGCAGGGCCGAAGCGTATCGCGGCCCTGCCTCTGCTATTTGATCAGCCTTGGAGTTGGACGATCTTGTCGAAGGCGGAACGGCCGAATGCGTCTTTCAGTCCGTTATATTCGGACCTGTTGTGACCGACGGCGGCAACCCATGCCTTCTTCTCGTCCGCGGTCAGAGTCACGACCTCAATGCCGCTCTTCTTCCATAGGGCCAGCATCGCCTGGTTTGCTTTCAGCTGCTCCCGGCGCTGGAACTCGTAGCTTTCTCGTCCGGCTCGAAGAATTGCTTCCTGGACTTTGGCGGGTAGCTTTTCGAACCATCTCTTCGACACAACCGTGATGTGACAGTTGAAATTCAGCTCGTAGAGGGTCGCACTGCTGAGCGTTTCGTGAATTTTGGTCGCCGTCAGAGGTCCAAGTCCGACGCTCAAGGCATCGGCGGCGCCCTGTTGCATCGCCTGATAGGCTTCACCCCAGGCAATCGATACCGGATTGGCCGATGTCAGTTTGAATAGGACGTCTTCGACGCGGGTCCCATTGGTGCGGACCTTCAGTCCCCCAAGATCGTCCGGGGTCCGAACCGTCCGGTTGACCTTACGGCTGATACCGAGGACGCGGAATCCGGCATTTGCCCACATGCCAGGAATGACCTGAAATCCCTTTGATGCAGGGACGTTGATGAACTCTGACTTCGCAAATCCGTCGGTCTGAATCGTATCTTCGAAGGACTCGTTCGAGTGAAAGAGGTAGGGGAAATCCAGGATATTGTAGAATTCGGAGTAGTTGACGAAGTTACCCGTCGAGAGCTGGCATCCCTGAATGGAACCGGTGAGCACCTTCTGCGGTAAAACGGTCTGCCCTCCGAGGCTTCCAGCCTCATGTATGTCGATCAGGAGATCGCCTTCGGCGTACTTTTCCGCAAGGGATTTGAAGAGGCTCAAACCGGTGATCATGTACTGCTTAGTCGCTGTGCCGAAGGTGTGCCCGAATATCAGGCGGTGCTTGGCGCGTGCACGTGCAGGCGAGGCAATGAAAGGTGATCCGAGAACGGCGCTGCCCGATGCGATGGCTCCTGTTGCCATGGCGCCGTGCAGAAAGGATCGTCGATGTATTCGTTTGTCTTTCATTGAACTGTCTCCTCCTTGTTCGGAAAGCGCTTGCGTCATCAGTCGGCGGGGTGGGCTCAGATCCCTCTCTCATCCAGCCGCAGGTGCAGCATTGGCTGGTGGGCGACGCCGAGCGCTCTCCTTTATGGGCTTGCCCTGAAGAATGGTAGAAGGCCGGTATGGGGATGACAGTTGACGTATTCGAAGACGTCCCTGTCGTGATCCAGAACGAAAACTTCGTGATAGGTGCGAAATTCCAGGCGTTCGCCATATTTCTTCCGCTCGGCCATGGCGCGGGTGTAAATGGCGAGATGCGTCGGATGGTCGAAAGCCCAATTTTCCAGGTCTTCGAGCGAACGGAAATAGCCCACGCAGAAATCTTCTTTTTGCGGTTTCCCGTCGATGGTGATGACGTCGACCTGCCTTAAGGAGTAGCAACCCGTATTCACCGGATTGTTCCGGAGGTACTCCATGCCGGCGTCGAGTTTGGGCTTGATGTTCTTTCGATAGCTCTGCAGTTGCTCTTCGCCGCAGTCGGCCCAGGATGCGCCGGAGCGAATGATCACGAAGTTCTGCGGCGGCGTAATCGAGACGCGCTTTCCGCGCGAGTCGCTGTTTGCACCAATCATCTGAAGTGTCGGGACCGATGGTGCCAGCCTGTCGTTGGCAGATGCTGAAAGCCTGTCCCGGGCTGCGCCCCAATAGCCGCTCTCGCCCATGGCAGCGACCTTGCTCATCGGGCATGCCGACAGGCCGCGGACATATTCCTTAAATGTGATTGTCTCGGTATGGTCAATCGATGTTGCGAAGCCTTCCCAGAAGTAACCCAGTTTGCCGCGCGCTCTGGTGGGATCGGTCCACCAATCGTTGACAGGCTGTGATGCCTGCCATTTCTGGTAGGCGGACGGATCTTTCCAGTAGGCAATGGCAATGACCGTCGTATAGCCCTGAGGATCTTCGAACCGCGCAAAGTCGAAATGGACGGGCCCGTTCTTGGCGCGAAACAGGCCTTGTGCTTCATTCAAAAACGAGAGGCATGCTGCCATATCGCCGGAGTCCGACTGAGCGCCAAGATAGAGGACACGAAGTCCCGAAACCTCTTCAGGCAAGACTGCCGAATACCGTTGAATGGCTGGTACGAAACCGTCGGGTTTGTTCATCGGGTAGCGTCTGGGCGACGCCGGCTTTTCGATTTCACGTGTAGACATCTGGCCTCTCACACGATGGTCTTGCCGACCGGGAAGGGGCGCTCGGTGTCAGCCGTTGTATGATTTCGAGTAAGGGCGACATCCGCAGCTCCCAGTCCGATGGACGTGGTTCGATACGTGCGGCCCAACTGGGCCGAGCATCAGTTGATTAGGTCGCTGAAAACCCGCTGGTGACGGTGGCCAAACAAGAGCCTTCGCACCGCCAACCGATTTCCAGTTAGAGCTTCATCCGGATGTGTAGGGTGTAGAGTGGCAGCAGTTTATTCATCTGCATAATATTTTTTATAGCGGAACTTTATAGTTTTCACTTATAAAAGGATTTGCAGGCATCTGTTGGGCCGACGATTGGCCGGAACGTCTGATATAGGGGGAATCCGGAAAGAGTATGCATTATACACTCAGACATCTGCGCTATTTCGTGGCAACGGCGGACAACAATTCGATTTCCGATGCAGCACGTGCGCTCAACATCGCACAGCCGTCCGTATCGGCGGCCGTCGATCATTTGGAGAAGCAGTTCGGGGTTCAGCTTTTCCTTCGCAAACGCTCGCAGGGCGTGAAGCTGACAGTTGCCGGGCGTGAGCTTCTCAAAGAAGCGCGTGGGCTTCTGAAGCATGTGGAAGACTTCGACGCGCTTGCGACCAATCTGGTCGATGAAGTCACAGGCGAGATTCATTTGGCCTGTTTCGTGAACATCGCATCGGTCTATTTGGCAGCGATCCTGCGCTCATTTTACGAGAAGTATCCAAAGGTTCTGGTTCGCTGCTATGTCGGCGATCAAGGCGATATTCTGTCTGGCATTGACAGCGGCTTGTATGAGATGGCGCTGACATTCGATCTGGATATTTCCAGTCAGCATCATCTCGAGGTGATGACGGAATTGCCTCCCCAGTTGGTCGTCTCCGCGAACCATCCCCTTGCGGCGCAGGAGGAAATCTCACTCAAGAGCATCAACTCGGAGCCTTTCATCGTTCTCGATCTGCCCCATAGCCGGAACTATTATTATTCGCTGTTTCAAGCCTCCGATCTGCGTCCGGCGCGGACGATCCCCGTTGCCTCCTTCGAGACGATCCGCACCTTCGTTGGAAACGGGCTTGGCTATTCACTGCTCAACCTGGAGACGCAGAACGTGACCAACTATGACGGCACGAAAGTCCTGTATGTGCCACTCAAGGGGCAGCATCGACCACTGCTGCTGGGATGTCTGCGCCTCAGCAATGCGGTGCCGCGTCGGGCCTGTGTCGCGTTTTCCGATCATGTCCGAGAGTTCTTTGCGACTGTTTGAGGTTGGTGGCTCGGTTCTGCGAATGGTCGCTGTGGCGGCTGGTGCGGTACGGTGGAATGGTGCCGTGTTGTTAGATTTGGGTTTGTTTCGCTCACGGCTGTTCCGCGCTGGTGCGCGGGCCTCCGCGGGGGCGCCCTGACCGGGCGACGGCCGCTTGGCCTTGCCTCGCTAGTCGCTCGGTTATTCTTGGTCCCGCGACAGATCGTGCCGTATGGCCGGCGCTATACGGCATGATTTCCAATGTGTTCAAGACAACCGCGCCATAATGGCGCGGCAAGCGCGACCGCGCGCCGGCCGGTCAGGCCGCCCCCGCGGAGGCCCGCGCTTCAGCGCGGAATAGCCGTGAGCGAAATGAACTCAGATCTGTCAACACGGCCCATCACGCCGGATAGCACCGGCGTATTAGCAAGAGGCGATAAGTGAACACGGACGACCGTGCTGCACGCACCGCGCCGCAGCCAGCGTCAAGCCCATAGACATCGGTCCATGACTCATCGAGACTCCAGAGTAGCAGATCGCCGCTCGAATTCACTGAAACAGAGGGGGGGGGGGCGGGGACAGAAAATGAGAAACAACCCCATGCAAAGGGCCGAACTAGCGCCAACCTTTGCGGATCGCCGCTTCTTCGGCGTCCAGGTCAAGCGGTTCGCCTTCGCTCATTTCTGTCATCAGCGCGTTGAGGCGCTCAATGCCGGTTCCAGAAGCCGGCGCAATGGACTGAGCTTCGGTCGACTGTGCCGTGTGGATCTCGACAGACCAGCGCGCGGCATCAGTTCGGCAGGCGATACCGACGGCGCTCGCTTCCGGAGTTCCAGCAACCGCATATTCGCGGCAGAAACGACCGGTCTTGTCCTTAAATGTAAGAACAGGAACGACGGTGCCGCCGTTGCTTCCCGTCGGCCATTTGTGTTCTTCGCCGCTGGCCGCCGTCTCAAGGGCTGTCTTCAGCGCACCCTGGGCCCAAATATGATTGTCCTCGACATTGAGGAGCGCGATCCTGTCTGTGGAGATGCCTGTGGGCAGATTCTGGAACCACAGACCGACAGAGAGACCGACAGCGAAGATCGTCGCCGCGACGCCTGCGGTCGCCCAACTGGCCGCCGGCCCCGAAAGCTCTCCGATGGTGTCCCGCAACCGTGTCGCAATCCGCTCGAGAGGGCTCACCGGTCTTTGGCCAAGAGGCGCGCGGCGCACCATCTCTTCGATATGCGAGGGCACGGGTTCGTTCATTGGCTGGTCGAACAGTGCGCCAAGTTCACGCCCCGTCTGCTCGAATACCTGCAAGCGCGCGCGCAGGTCGGCGTCGTGTTCGAGTGCTGCCGCGACACGCTGACGCTCGCCCGCTTCAAGTTCGCCATCGACGAAGGCCATCAATGTTTCATCGGTGATATCTGCGCTCATCTGTCGTCACTCTTTCGTTTCGCCATGCAGCTTGCCGTGCAGCGCCCGCCGCGCACGTGCCAGTCGGCTTATAACCGTGCCGATGGGCACCCCGCTCGCTTCCGCCGCCTCGCGGTAGGACATCCCATCTATGCAGACGAGCGCCACCACGATCTGTTGCTCTTCCGGCAGTTCCTTGATGCCGTCGCTGACTGCCTGAAGGGCAAGGCGATGCTCTGCCGGATTATGGGCAGCCTTCATATCGTCAGGCTGCATGAGCACCGTCTGCTTGGCGTCGCTGCGGACCTTCGCCGCACGTACCTTGTCGATCCAGGCATTCTGGGCGATCCGGTACATCCAGCTATCGAGCCGCGTGCCAGGCTGCCACTGATGGGCGCGGTCGAGCGCCTTCAGGCAAACGTCCTGCACAAGGTCGTCACCGTCAGCCAGGTTGCCGGTCAGCGAATACGCAAACCGTCTAAGTCGCGGAAGAAACGCAACAATTTCGTCGCGTATATCGGCCGTCAAAGTCACTCCTCCTGGCTATGTTGTGATAACGCGCCACACTGTCGTCTTATTCCATACGGGGTATAAAAAATGTTCCAACGCACGCTACAGGCGTCTCTTGCCACGGAGTTTGACCGGTGACCATCCCGACCCGATCAATATGGTTTGTTTTGGCCCTTTGCCTCGGTTCTCTATGCGGATCGACGCCGCTCAGGGCCATCGAAGCCGACCGTATCAGGACAGCAATCGATCTGGCTGCCGATCATCTGGTCAAGATGCAGAACAAGAAAGGGCTGTTTCAGTACGACGTTAACCTGAGGACGGGCCGGGCGACGGGGCAGAACAATATCGTTCGCCAGGTGGGAACCGTCTTTTCGCTCGCCGAGTATCTGGGCTCGACGCGCTCGCTTCAGGTGCGCAAACCGATTGCCGAGATGCTGACGGCATTGCAAAAACGCTCTGTGGTATTTCGCCGGCGCGACCGGTGGATCGTCGCCAGCAATCGGAATCTCGGCAAGGCGCGGGCAGGGGCAACCGCATTGGCACTTCTGACCGAAATTCTCTATTTCCGGGCGACCGGTGATGGCCAGTTTGAAGCCGCGCGGGAAGGGTGGCTCAAAGGACTGCTTGCCCTGCGGCTTCCACGCAGAGGATTCCGATCGTCACCCTATTCCAGGCGCGAATCGCCCTACTTCAATGGCGAGATCTGGCTCGCACTGGCGCATTATTACGACACGTTTCGCGACCCCCAAATTGGCAAGCTTCTCGAAGGCATCGACCGCTATATGGTGCGGACTTATACGCGGCGGCCGAATGTCGGATTCTATCATTGGGGCGTGATGGCGGCTGCCGTCCGCTACGAGAATACGCGCGATCTGGCTCTACTGAAATTCATCGAGAAGCAAACCAGTACGTATCTCCTGAAGCTTAGACCCAAGGTCGCGTCGACCAAGAACACCTGCTATGCGCTTGAGGGGCTGCTTACTGCGTCGGCTGTGCTGAATGAGACCTGGCCAAGTGCGCCGGTCTTGGGTGCGCTTTCAGGCAGGCTCGATGTCGAGATCCCAAAAAATCTCGATTTCCAGTTGGTCGATGTGTCGGGCATGACGGCACCCAAGACGCGGCGCTCACGCAAGCCCGTCGATTTCACGCCATACAAGGGGTTGTTCGTCGCGCGTGCCGACCGCAAATATGGCCGCATCGACTATACGCAGCATTGCCTCTCGGCATTTGTGAAACTGTATGCTGGCAGTCTCGCCAGCCAACCAAATTGACTTTCGATCCGGGTCAGAATGGTTGGCCGGCAGTTTGTATCTGGTTTCGCTCAGGTTCAGCGGTCAGAGTTCGTTGGCGCGACTGATTTCCAGAGCGTTGTCCGACTCCGAGAGGCTCAAATAGCGAGCAACGGCTTCGACGTCCTTCAGGCCAAGAAGCAGCCGGACGGCTTCGAGATCGCCGGTACGCTTGAGAATGTAAACGGAGCGGGTCCGTCTCAGAGACTCGATTCCATATTGTGTGGTGTCCAGCCCGATGCTCGCCGCCCACTCTTTGACAAGGCGGCTCAACTGGCGGGCGGAGATGGCTTGCGAACGACCGCGCGACTGGCCTGTGAAGAGAGAGTCACCAGGCTTCTTGTCCGAATGTTCGATCCAGTTATTGAGCGCTTCTCGCGCTGCCTCGGAGAGCGTGCAGCTGATGCTCCGCCCTCTGTTCGCTGCATCGAGCTCAATGGTATCGCGCATGACCTTGTTGCGCTTGCGAACGTCCTTCACGGTAAGACGCAGAAGATCGGGTGCGCGCAGCATGGTGTCGATCGCCGTCGAGAACAGCGCCAAATCTCTCAGGCCGGCATCGCCGCGCTTGTCGAGCTTCTTACGAATGCGATTGACTTCACTCGGTGTGAAGGGATGACGTTGTCCAACTTCCACACCTTTGTTCCAGGGTTCACTCATGCGCGCTTTAGTTTTGCTTTTGGCCACGGGACTGCACTCCTCGTATTAATGCGGCATCTAGCTGGGGGAACTAACATCGAAACGTTGCTAAGTTCCGAAACGTTCGTTTCGTTGTTGGCTTATCGCGCCTCTTCCGGGCTTTGGTTTTCAGAGCTTAAAGTTCGAGGCGTAACCTCTATCTGATTGCACTGAGTCGCAGCGCAGATCATTGACAGCGGACATAGCATGCTACGAAAGGCTTTGTCAGGACTACGAGCCATGCGCGAGCATGGTGACGAGCCAAAATTGTCAACCTGATGACAGTCTTGGACGGCGTCTTTCTGTCGTAACCCCGACATATCCGGGAATTTTTTATTTTCGTTAAGTTAGTAAAAGCAGTTGTTGGCGCGACCGTAAGCCGCGGTTCAATTGTGGAGGGAAACTGAAGAGAACAGACGAAAACAGCATCAAGCTATTGGTAGGTAGACATCGAATAACGCACGCGGGCTTATCTTGTCCTCAGAGTGCGAGCGGCTTCGGGCACTGAGGCGTCAGATATGGAACGATAGTTCGCGGACGAACAGGTCGGCATTGAATGCGCGACCGATGGCGACAAGACCGATGCGCCGCAGTCGCCTTGTGTCCAAAGGCGCTTCGAGACGATGGGCGACGAAGTCCGAGAATGGCAATTCGATACTCTCCCAATTCGGTGAAGCCATGAATTGTGCCCGGTAGGATTGCCAAGGTCGGACATTGTCGGGTGTTCTCAAATGAACCGCGTAGCGCTCGTCATTGCCGCAGACTGTAAGTCTGATACCTGTGTACGATGATGCATCGAACGGAGCGCCGCCAGGCTGCAGGTCGAGTGATGCCTGGATGAAACCGCCACTATTCTCGAGACTGACATCGCCGCTGAGACGCAGGCATGACTGCCCATCCTTAGTCGTTCGCGTAACAGAGGCTACCGAGACACCGCCCATTACCTGGTCGCTGACGCCGCGCCAGCTTGTACCGAGGTTCGAATAGCCGTCAGACCTTGAGAAATCATCGATAAGCATGGTGCCACTCTGACACCAGGCTCACACGATTGGCAACGCGATGCTCGGTTGAGGATTCTATTGAAATCTGCGGCGCAGGACGTTGCTCAGTCCATCCACGATCGTCACCGCGACGAGGATGACGATCAGGATTGCCGCGACCTGTGGGTAGTCGATGAGGCGAAGCGATCCGACAAGTTCAGTGCCAATACCGCCGGCGCCAACCATGCCCATGACCGTCGAGGCGCGAAAGTTGTATTCCCAGCGGTACATTGTGACATCTGCAAATTGAGGGAAGACCTGCGGAATGACACCATGCGTGATAACCTGCAGCGGCGTGGCACCGGCAGCCTGTGCAGCTTCGAGGGGAGCTGAATGGGCATGCTCAATGGCTTCGGCATAGAATTTTCCAACCATGCCGACAGAGTGTAGTCCCAGCGCCAGGACGCCTGGCAACATTCCGAAGCCGACAGCCGCGACGAAAACGATCCCCATGATCAGTTCGGGAATTGCGCGAAACATATTGAGGATCATGCGAGCGGAATGCTGGACGATCCTGTTGGGCGATGTATTGCGAGCCGCCAGAAAGGCAAGTGGCACGGATAGGACGACAGCTAAGGCGGTTCCGGCAACGGACATTGCGACGGTGTCGGCCATCGGTTTGATCCATTGCTGCCACCGGGTGAAATCGGGCGGGATCATTTCCGAGAACAGTACGCCGATCGCCGGAAGACCCTCCGCCAGACGTGCGCCATCGAACATCTGGGTTGCCCAGAAGCAGACCAGGATTGCCGCGATAACCAGTGCAACCTGAAGCATCAATCCACGGCGACCTTTTCGCTCGCTCAGGAGCAGATCATCCATCCTCGTCTTGGAGGTTTGGCTATCGGTAAGGGCATCCATGAATTTGCGCTCCGCTGTTGTTGCACTGGTCAATTGGGCTTGGTCGAGTGAGCCTAGGATTGGCCACCTTTCACATTTTTGCGGATCTCGCGGATGATGTCGTAGTCGGCATCCGTGATGGCAGCAAAGCCATCAGCCTTGAAGGGTTTGAGGACTTTGTCGCCCTTGGGTGTGCCCTTCTTCAATGAGTAGAACGCGTCTTTGATCTTCTTCTGCAGGCCCTCGGACAAGTCCGTTCGCATGGCCCATGGATATTGCGGAATGGGATCGGAATAGGCGATGACCTTGATCTTCGTCTTGTCGACAATGCCGCGTTCAATGAGCCGCTCAAGGATCGGGCGGCTGAGCCCGCCGATCTGGGCATTGCCGCGTTCGACATTGCGCGCAACCGCATCGTGTGCGCCTGTAAAGTTCTCCTTGTAGTCAGAGCCGGGCATGATACCGGCCTTCATCATCGTGTATTTGGGCGCGAAGTGGCTGGAGGTCGAAGCCTGATCGCCGAACGCCACTTGCAGTCCCTTGCCTTTCAGGTCCTTGAGTGAAGAGACATTGGCCGAAACATTGGCGATGATCGCGGATTGGTAGGTGGTGGAGCCGCCTTTCAAGCGTGCCGCAAACGGTTCCATGTCGAGTTTCCCACCTTTCATCTTGTCCTTGGCGATGGTGTAGGAAGCCGGACCGAAATAGGCGATGTGGATGCGGCCAAATCGCATAGCCTCGATCATCGAGGAATAGTCGGTCGTCACGATCAACTCGATCTTCTTGCCGAGTTTTTCGGTCAGGTGAGCTGAAAGCGGCTTGTTGTCCTGGATCACCGTTGCTGCATTCTCATCCGGCAAAAGCGCGACTTTGAGTGTATCCGGATCGGTTGAACCAGCTGCCCAGGCGGACAGGCCAGCAACGCTTGTAAAGCCGGCAACGGCAAGTGGAATAAGGAATCTGCTTCGTTTCATTGAGAGGAACTCCTGTTGAGGTGAATGTCACTTCGGCTCCGACGAGGAGCAAAAGCTGTTGAAGTGCGCGGTGTCATGCGCCGTAGATCAAAGCCAGTCGTTCTTCGGTGAGATCCGCAGGTTTGCCATCGAAGACCACCGCGCCTTGGGACAGACCGACGATTCGATCGGCGAATTCGCGGGCATATTCGAGTTGATGCAGGCTGATGATTGCCGGAATGCCGTCCTGTTTGCAGATCGACCTGAGCTGCGACAGGACACGGTTCGAGGCCTTCGGGTCGAGAGAGGCGACAGGCTCATCTGCAAGAATGAGGCGCGGTCGTTGGGCGATCGCTCGTGCAATGCCCACACGTTGTTGCTGGCCGCCGGACAGTGCATCGCAACGTGCGAGAGCCTTTTCCAGAAGGCCGACTCGGTCCAGACACTCGAGTGCCCAACGTCGCTCGCGTTCGGGAAAAGGGAAGAGTGTTCGCAGGAAGGAATAGTTGCCGATACGGCCGAGAAGGACATTCTGCAGCGCGCTCAGGCGACCGATCAGCTGATGCTGCTGAAACACCATACCCGTTGAGCGCCGATAGCGCCTCAGGACTTTTCTCGACGATAGCGTACCAACGTCGCGGACGGTGACCGATCCATGGTTCGGAACGACGAGATGGTTCAGCACACGCAACAATGTTGACTTACCCGCGCCTGACGGCCCGAGAAGCACGGTGATTTCGGAATCGCTCAGATCCATATCAACCGGCTTCAGCGCAATCGTGCGATTGGGATAGATGACCTCGACGCCCTTCAAGGCAATGAATGGTGTCGGTGCCTCAATTGGCGTTCGGTTCAGCAAGACAGAACTCCATGCCAGGCAACAGAACGCTGCTGCTTGGATATCATTGTATTTGACAATTATTCGTCATCTTCTATCGCTATATCTAATAATTGAGTTGGTTATCAGTTTTGTGACGCCAAGCTCAGAGAACACAAATTCCGGTCCCGGGAGCCAGCAGGAATGACGTTCAAGATTGTTGTCGCGAATTCGATTCACGCAGAGATATTGGAGCGATTAGAGGCTCGTGGTGACGTGGTGATGAACAGCAAGCCTGAACCGTGGGGGCGGGAGATACTGATGGAGCATTGCGCCGATGCACATGCACTCATGGCATTCATGACGGAATCGGTGGATGCGGCTTTTCTCGACGCCTGTCCATCATTGCGGATCATCGCCGGTGCTCTGAAGGGTTACAACAACATCGATGTCGATGCCTGCACACAGCGATCCGTCGCGGTAACGATCGTTCCAGACCTGCTGACAGAACCGACAGCAGAACTCACGATCGGGCTCATGATTGCCCTCGCACGCAACATCATCCCTGGCGACGCCCATATGCGTCGCGGCAGCTTTGAGGGATGGCGGCCAAACTTTTATGGCGACTCCATTCAAGGCTCGGTCGTCGGGGTCTTGGGGGCAGGAGCCGTTGGTAAGGCGATCCTTCGCATGCTCAACGGCTTCGATTGCAGGCGACTCTATGTCGATAAGACTCCTTTGTCGCCTGCACTGGAGGCCGAACTCGATGCGGAGAACACAACAATCGACGATATTCGCTCCAATGCCGACTTTGTCGTCCTTGCGCTCCATCTCATGCCGTCAACGTTTCACCTTGTCGACGATGCGTTCCTCGCCGGAATGAAACCGCAGAGTTTTCTGATCAATCCTGGCCGAGGTTCACTGGTCGACGAGGCGGCAGTTGCACGTGCCTTGGATGAGGGACGGATCGCCGGCTACGCTGCAGATACATTCGAGATGGAGGATTGGAAACTCCCTGACCGTCCACGTCACGTTGATCGGCGATTGCTGAATTCGGACAAGACCGTGCTGACACCGCATATCGGCTCCGCCGTTCGCGCAGTCCGACAGGCGATCGAATTATCTGCAGCGCAGAGCATTCTCACCGTTCGGGATGGAGGCATGCCCGATACCATCGTCAACCGTGCTGCCTTGGCTCCAGTTTCGTAGTCGAAAGCATGCTCAACCTTTCTTTCGTCAAGACATTCGTGACGCTGATCGATTCAGGTGGATTTAGCGATGCTGCATTGCGTTTGAATCTCTCTCAGCCGACGGTTTCGCAACAGATCCAAAAACTCGAGTCTGCACTTGGTGTTGTATTGATCCGGCGAAGCCATGCATCCTGCAGTCCAACCGAACAGGGGCGCGCAATCCTCCCCTATGCGCGCGCATTACTTGCGTCGGCAGACCGCCTTCAGGCCGCTGCGGCGAACGATCATCTGAGGATAGGTTGCAGTGGAAACATCGCCGCCTATTTCATCGCGAAAGACTTGAAACGCTTCTTGGAAACCCAGTCTTCGCCGGTCCGCTGGGACGTCAGAGCAGGCACGAATCTGGAAGTTGCGGAGTGGCTTGCAGGAGGGGAAATCGACATTGCAACCATGGAATGGTCAGGCCAAAGGACAGGTCTCGAGATCAAGCCCTGGCGGCGCGAACCCATGGTTGTCATTGTTGCCACTGACCATCCGTATGCAATACGCAAATCGCTCACAGTTTCCCAATTGACGCGATTGGAGTTGATTGGCGGAGAGCGCGGGAGCGGAACGGGGACTTTGCTGAAGCGCGCGCTCGGCGATAGTGCCGACCAGCTTCGCATCGTACACAGTCTTCATAGCACGGAGGCCGTCAAGAGTGCCGTCGCTGCAGGTCTTGGAGCCTCGATTGTGCTGAGGGCGGCAGTGGCAAGAGAAGTAGAGGCCGGTGAACTTTGTGCCCTCTCGATCCGCGGCGTCCCGCTTGAGAAGACGTTCTATGTGGCATTGACAAACACCCTACCAAACGAGTTTCTGCCGATGCGTTTGGCTCGATTTCTGGCGGGCATGTACCAGACAAACTGACACATCGTTGTGGTTGACCAAGCTCAATGCGCGCTCGGAGCAAAGCGTCTTGGTTTGCCAGTATGCTAATGCACCTTATGATTGGGATTCAGAGCCATGTGGTTCGGGTCTTTGGTCAAAGAAGGAAACTATGCACAGAGTCGGCATCATCCCGTTCGATACACAGGCAAACGCGATGGCATTGCTATTCGTGACGTCGCAAACGCGCGGGCGGTGGATCTTGCCGAAGGGCCGTGCGAAGCCCAAGGAGAGCCATAGCGAGACGTGTCACCGCGAAGGCTTCGAAGAGGCCGGCGTTCGCGGTGTTGTGCTGGAGGACTTTCCGATCACGGTCCTGATTACCAAGCAGGCCGAGAATGGCATGCAGCAGCTTCCGGTGACTTACTACCCTTATTTTGTTCGTGAGCAGGAAGATGACTGGCCGGAACGCGACCGCAGGCAGCGTCATTGGGCCCTAATCGAAGACGCAGCAAAGGTTGCCCATCGCGAAGATTATCTCGCGCTTATCCGACAGTTCGAAGCGCTCCGTCCCTGGATCACAGAAGCTGCAGACCAGCATAAATCATAGCGGCCAGTGCTGCTGCCGCCGGGACGGTGACGACCCAGGCGGCTGCGATCGACAAGACGAAGCGCCGGCGCACCAGGCGGCGCTTGCCGCGAACGTTGCGGCTGTTGAATGCGTCTTGTGCGGTTGCGTTCAGTTTGTGTCCGGGCCGTAGTTTTCGCTTGTTCGGATTTTCCGAATACTCTCGGAGGAATCCCACTCCGAAAACGGCACCGACGGCGATGTGCGTTGAACTGACGGGCAGCCCAAGCGTCGTGGCGATTAGCACCGTGATTGCGGACGACAAGGCCACACAATAAGCACGAGGCGAATTCAACCGCGTGATTTTCTCTCCAACGATCGTGATCAACTTCGGCCCGAAGAGAGCAAGACCGAGGGCAATGCCGATGCCGCCGATCACCATCACCCAAAATGGAATGGCGACCTGGCTCGCGATTGCGGATTGGTCTCCAACAGTCGAGACGATTGCCGCCAGTGGTCCGACCGCGTTTGCCACGTCATTGGCACCGTGTGCAAATGACAGCAGTGCGACACCGATAATGAGTGGAAGATCGAACAACCCATTGATGTCTTTTTTTCGGTTCTTGAGACCCTGTATCTGTCGGGCAATGTAGGGACGCGCCAAATAGAGCGCGGCAACATAGATCGCGACCGAGAAGGCTGCGATTTCGATGGACGACGGCTTCCATATTTTCTTCAAGCCCTTCATCGCCATGTAGGCGGCGAATGCCGCTGCCATGACGGCAATCAGGACTGGCACCCATTTGGCAGCTGCAGCCAGCCGATCTTGAGCATTGAGAACTTTGATCTTAATGAACAGCAAAAGTGCGGCAGACACAGCTGCACCGAAAACGGGTGAAATCACCCAACTCGCAGCGATCTTGGACATGATTGACCAGTTGACGAGCCCGAAACCGCCAGCGGCAATGCCGGCGCCCAGAACACCACCGACTATGGCATGTGTCGTCGAGACGGGTGCGCTGAGGATCGTGGCCAGATTGATCCAAAGGGCCGCAGCAAGCAGGGCACTCAGCATCAGATATCTGAAATCGATTACACTGATCGTTTCGCCCGGCGCGATGATGCCTTTGGAAACGGTTCTGACGACGTCGCCGCCGGCCAGCAATGCACCGGCGGTTTCACAAATCGCCGCGATCGCTACAGCGGCAGCAACGGTCAGAACCTTGCCGCCGACGGCAGGCCCCATATTGTTGGCAACATCGTTGGCACCGATATTGAGCGCCATGTAGCCGCCAACGACCGCCGCGGTGGCAATGATCAAAATTTCTGAATCGACTGAGGCATATCCGCTGCCGACATAAGCGGCAACAAAAGCGAGAAACAGCAGGGACAATCCGATTGGAACGATCGTGCTCCGAACCTTGATGACCTGTGCCTGACTGAATCCGAATCGTCGGAGATCATTCACATATCGATTTTCGGGACTCTTGATCGTATTGCTCATGATTGCACGGAAGGTGGAGCCCATTGTTGGAACGGGCGTTTGATTGGCGACACACTATGCAATTTGCCGCAGATTCCCACATCAATTCATAGACGCGGGGATGAAGCGACTGTCAGTTGCAAAAAGCGTCACCTCTTCAATGTCGGCAATGAAGAGCGAATTCCCAATGGAAATTCATCCGAAAAGGTCATCTGCTATGGACGCTGGAACTCAAGCCGGCCGTCTTCAAACAGGATGATCTCGATCGATTTCTGGGTGTCCAGATCAAGCTCTTTGTCGTTGAGGAAGAAGGCGCCGTCCTTCGCAACAAGCACATTGTCACCGAAGGTGTACTCCGTGCTGTCTTCCCTCTTCTTGGTACTGATATCGAACGAATGGATGATGACCGTCTTGTCCTGCATCGTCAGCGTTGATGTGACGCTGCCGCGTTTGGGCAATGTCGAGCCATAGATCCCGATGCCGACGACCAATACGATCAGCGCAGCCAGCGCGATCCCGAGTATTTTGAAGAATTTCTTCATGAAGAGTCCTTGTCAGGCTTCTTCCCTTTTTTGATTGTAGAACCAGTTGACGTCAATCGGTGCGCCAGAATCCTTGATAAGATTGTAAACGGGGCAGCGCACCAGAGATTCCTGCTCAAGCTCAGAGCGGCGGCTATCCGGTTCGTCTGTGGCGAGGTAAATGTCGACCTTGGCGCTTTGGAAATGCGGTGAGACATCGGCGGTACCGAACAGTCCGCGGTGATCGACGACGCCTTCGCAATAGATGTCCAGGTCGTTCAGGCCGAATGCCTGATCTTTAGCCACCATTTCGATGGTGACATTGAAACAGCCGCCAAGGGCGCCGGCGACATATTCCATCGGCGTCGGCGCAAGGTTCTTGCCGCCGAGTTTTTCCGGCTCATCGATGATGAAATCAAAGTCGCGGATGCCGACGTCGGTTCGGAACGCGCCATTGCGGCTCCCCGAGGCGCGGACCGTGCGCAATTGTGGTTCCGGATTTTTCGGAGGTCTGGACACTATTTGGCTCCCTGTCTGCAAGTCGATCTAAATCTTCTGGTTCAGGCGCGGCTTCCAGAAGGGGCGAAAGAGCTCGATCTTGGGACAGCGATCCATAACAACTCTCATGCCAGCTTCCTCAGCAAGAGCAGCGGCTTCATCATTGCGGACGCCGAGTTGCATCCAAAGCACCTTGGCGCCGATCTTGACTGCCTCTTCTGCGATACCGTAGGCCGCATCGGAACTGCGAAAGACCTGCACCATATCCACCGGTCGATCAATAGATTCGAGCGACTCGTAAACCGGCAATCCCCGAATCTCCTTGCCAGCGTGATTTGGATTGACCGGTACCATGTCATAGCCCGTCTCATGCAAGACTCGCAGAACTCCGTAACTAAACTTCGTCGGATCCGGACTCGCGCCGACCATGGCGATCGTCTTCACTTCCTTGAGGATGTCGGCCAGGTAGTCCGACGGATAGTCTTGATTATGGTTCATTGTGCATCCTCACAAGTTTCTGCCCGTATGCCGGGCTTCAGCTCGTCTGGCTTAAGTGGGCTCTGAAACGGATTTCGGTAGAGTTTGTCATGGCTCTCGACACCGACGTCGAAAACGCAATCGCTCTTCGGCCGTGCTATGCATAGCAGCACGTAACCGTCGTTTAATTGGCGGCCATTGAGTGCAACGCCCGCGCTCTGATCGACCTCGCCCTCCAGAAGCTTTGCAGCGCAGGAGATGCATCCCCCATAACGGCAGCCATAGGGGAGGGAAACGCCCTGTTCTTCGAGCGCATTCAGGATCGGTCTGCGGCCGTCGACCTCAAACGATTGCCCGTCCTGGTTGGCCAGCGTAATTGTGTAACGCCGCGCATTGTCTGCATCACTCATCAGTCGTTACACCCAAATGTCCGAAGTGCAGTCACCTCCCGGATAACGGGTCTCATGGCAACGCGCCGGGCCGTGCGGCTCCTTGCCGAAATCAACGAAGAAGTCCTTGTTGATCTCCATGCCACCATTTTCGGTATCGCAGTCGACCATCAGCATGCAGCCGCCATTGTGGCGGATATCGGGATAGAACTGGTTGTCCCAGGTAGAGAAGAGTGATGTCGTCACATAGAGTCGCTTGCCATCGAGTGACATCTGAATCATCTGAGGACCTCCAGTGATCCTGCGGCCATTGACCTCCGGCGCTTTGCCGAGCAGGCCTCCCATCCAAACCTGACCCGTGAATTTGGGATTGGATGGATCGGAGATGTCGTACTGGCGGATATCGCCATGCAGCCAGTTGCAGAAATAGAGGAACCGGTCGTCCATGGAGAGAAGGATGACGCTGATCAAGCCGGGAACGGGGATTGGCCATTCAGGATGCGGCTCATTCTCCACGTCGATGATCTTTTCCCAGATCCATTCACCGTCCTTCTTGTACCAGTGAATGATATTGGATGAGAGCGCCGCACCGACAAAGCCATGGCTTGAGTCTGGGTCGTGGTGAAACCGGACTTCGAGAGGAACAAGACCATCTTCGCCAAGATAGACGCTGTTCTCGACGCGCTTGTTCTCGAAATCCCAAAAATGCAGCTCGCGCCCATATTTAAGATGACCAACCTCCTCCAGATCGAAACCCGGCATAAAGGTGTTTGGTGCTGCCCATTCGCTTGAGACCATCACATTGTGGCGCGGCTGATACCAGAAATCATAGTTGAATTTCATTCCGCCGAGGTCGTTCTCCCAGCGGCCGACAATCTCGAAGTCCTCATTCAAATGAAGGAAACCGCCGGGCGCTTCGCCCTGCGCGTCCCCAAGCATCGAAATGATGATGTCCGCACCGAGGCAATGGACAGTATGCGGGGCCGAGAGATTGGTCTTGGCTTTGATTTCCGACCCCTCGATCACCTTGTGTAGTTTTGGATTTCTGGGGTCGTCTCCGCAGTCGACGATATGCAGGTTGGAACTGCGCACACCAGGAACGATCAGGTAGCGACGTTCCTTCGTCGCATCGTGATGACAGGATGAGCAGGCGTTCCAGCCCATATGATGGAGCTCGTCGCCGATGCCCGGCATTTCCAAACGGCTGATCACCTGACTGTAGGTCGGGCTGTCAGGGTCCGCATCGATTGTTGCAAGATAGTCAGGCTTCTGGATGCCGGTTCCGATATAGAGAGCGACCGTATAGAGAAGCTTTTCTCTTGGTGCCTTCATGGCTTCCGCAGGCGAGGCATAACCCGGTCCACAGCATTCTTTTCCGTTTTCCATTCCGTTCTCTGCCACTGTCAATCCTCATATCTAACTTGTCGGCGCTGAGACGCCTTGATTGGTCATTGTGTGTTCCGCTCAAATGCGGTTCAGGCGCTTCGAATAGCGCGAAAAATCAACCGTCCTAATTGGCCAGGATCTGCCCGACCTCGTGCGCCTGGTCGATGAATGCGGCAGTCAGAGCCGACTGGTCGTCGTCGCGGCACGAAACGCCGAACTCGACGTGAAATAGCGAGGATGGGTCTTCCAGGAACCGGAATGCCGCTCCAGGAGGCCGGAAACTGGTCAACGAAATCGGACAGAGCGCGATGCCGAGGCCGGCGGCAACGAGGCTGACCAGCGTATGGACGCGATCGACTTCCTGCACCACATCGGGGGTGAATCCGGCTTCCTGACAGGCATGAAGCACTCGCGCCTGGTAGCCGGTGCCCCAACGGGAGGGAAGAAAGATGAACTGTTCATGGCGAAGATGGCGGAGCGCGACCTTCTCCTCTGCTGCCAGCGGATGATCCTCTGGCAGGACAGCGACTAGGCGCTCTTTCAGGAAGATCTCTTGCCGAATTCCATTCTTCAAGACTGTAGGTGCTAGAAAAAGAGCCGCATCGATGCGCTTTTGGCGCAAGGCGTCCTCTTGCTCGGCAGTCGCCAGCTCTTCGAACTTAAAGCTAACATCAGGGTGCTTGGCGCGATAATTCCGAATGATGCGCGGTAGTACACAATAGCTCGACGTCGGGTTGAACCCGATTGCAATCCGGCCGCTGACGCCACGATCAACCGCTCTCGTCACGTCGACCGCATCGGATAACTGAGCGAGGATTGATCTGGCTTTCTCCAGGAAGATCGTCCCTGAGCGCGTCAGTTCGACAGAATGCCGGCTTCGTTTCAGCAAGACAGTGCCGAGTTCATCCTCGAGTTGTTGAATCGAATTGCTGAGAGGCGGTTGGGATATGTGTAAGCGCGCGGCGGCCTTGCGGAAGTTGAGCTCTTCCGCGACGGCAACAAATCTAACCAGTTGTGGGATGTTCGGCATGAGTGGCCACCGCGATGCTCCGAATTGAGAGCGGCACTATAGACTATGGTGATATGATTTCCATATCAAAAATTTAGCATATCCGTATTGGACCTATCAGTACCATTTGCTTAGCCTGTTCTGAGCAGTTGGGCGTTCATGAACGCGTTGTGTCGGTTTCCGACTGAGGCACTGACACTGAATTCTGCGCAGGCTTAAGAGGGGCCCGTCAGATGGCTGAACCACTCAATGCGCCTCACGACGATCGCATAACGGTCGAGGTTCATCCGGTTTCCGCTGGAATTGGTGCCGAAATCCGAGGGCTCGATCTCAGCCAACCCTTGAGCGACGATGACTTCTTGACGATGTCTCATGCCTGGCTCGATCATCAGGTACTGTTGTTTCGCAAACAGTGTTTGACGGACCCTCAGATGATTTCGTTCAGCCGTCGTTTCGGGGATCTGGATATCGCGCCGGTTCCCGGTCACGGTAAAGCTTTTGTGGACGGCCTGCCCGAGATGTTCGTGATCTCGAATGTCGTGGAGAATGGCCGACTTATCGGCTCGCTGGGCGACGGCGAGTGCCTTTGGCATACGGATATGGCGTATGCGCCGGTGCCGCCAAAGGCCAGTTGTCTCTACTCTCTGGAAGTACCCAATGCCGGGGGTGATACCGGATTTCTGAACATGTATACGGCATATGAGACGCTGCCGGACGCTCTGAGAGAGTCTGTCCTGGGGCGCACGATCAAGCATGATACAAAGTACACGCTTGATGGTTTCGACCGCGGTGATGGTCCCTCGTTGGCAGAAGCGACGGCGAACGGCACGTTTGATGTAGCGCGCCTCCCGGGGACCAGTCATCCGATTGTCCGTACCCATCCGGAGACAGGGCGTAAGGCGCTCTACATTGGTCGTCGGCAGAACACCTATATCGATGGCCTGAGCATTGCAGATTCTGAAGAGCTTCTCGATGCGCTGTGGGCACATACCGATGGGTTGGGACAAAACGCGTGGCATCATCGATGGGACGTCGGAGACTTGCTAATCTGGGACAATCGGTGCGTCATGCATCGCCGCGAGGCATTCTCGTCGAGTGCGCGTCGCATCATGCATCGCACACAGGTTCGTGCAGATGATCCACCTGCGTAGTGCACGCGATTAGAAAGCGCAGTGGTACTGATTAATGCCGCGGTTGTTCGCTGTTGAGGCGCTCAAATCTGACAGGGTTGGCGTAGCATCCAGAAATGACTTCAGATGATTGCTGAGATCTCTGGCGTCATCACCCGCACCATCGATGAGAGCCGACTTACGGCGCCTCAGGAACTGCATACCCATGAGGTACATTCCGGCCGATGAGGTCACTCCACCATCGTGTCTGATCTGTCCTTTTCGATTGAGCACCGGCACCTTGAGCCATGAATAATCCGGCCGATAGCCGGTTGCCCAGATGATCGTGCGAATGTCGCCCGACAAGAGGTCCAGACCTAAGGCCGGCGATGCTTCGACGCGCGTCGGCTCGAACCGGTCAGGCCATCCGAATTCGGACCCGAGGCCACGCTCAGCAGACCATGTATCAAAGCTATCGAGCAACCGGTTCATCTTCAGATCCGACATGGCGCACTGATTTTTCAGCGAACCGGAAAACTGGGCCTTCCCGTTGGTCACGCCCGCGATCGGTCCGACAAGCTTAACACCAGCCCGGGTTAGGGCGTTGAGATCAAGCGTCTCGTGATCGGGCGAACCGATCAGCTGCAATGATGGGACTTTCCGCGCCCGGGCGATATCATCGATTTCGTCCCAGCGCTCGTCGTGGACTCCGGTGACGTCCATCCACCACTGGATATCTCGGCCGCGGTACATTCGCGGTGCACGAATATGCTCCCCCACCGACAGGGTCACCGAGCGTCCCGAGCGATGGATTTCATCGGCAAGCTGGATGCCGGTTGCAGAGGCTCCGACTACGAGGACACCACCATCTTCAAGCTGATCTGGATTGTGGTAGTCCATTGGTGTGAGAGACGCGATTGAAGTAGGAACCTCGTCTGCGAATTTCGGTATTGTCGGGATATTGCATGCACCGCTTGCGATGACGAGCGTCTTGCAAAGCCAATCACCGCGGTTGGTCGAAACGAGATAGTTGTCGTCAGGCTTCGTGACAGACACAACCTCCGTGCGGCTTTCCACGGGCGCTGCAATGGATTGGGCGTAGTGCTCCAGAAATTCGATGACCTCGGGCATCGTGCGATACCCGTCCGGATCGATACCTTGATAGGTGTATCCGGGAAGGCGGCTTTGCCAATTGGGGGTCAGTAAACGGAGCGAGTCCCAGCGCTCGGTCTTCCACGCATTGGCGACTTCGCCACGCTCTAGCAGAACATGGTCTACCGAACGCTCGCTCAGGCACCGGCTCATCGCAAGTCCGGCATGTCCGGCACCGATGATCACTGTGGTTGTTTTGCGCATGAAACTCGCTCCCTGTCCGGACCGGTCCGGACTACTTCACTTCGACAGAAACGTTCGTCGGATTGGTGACGATGTCATAGACGGCTGAGCGCTTCTGCGACTGCGCCACGAGCGCCTCGATTTCTTCGCGCGTGGCATCGGCATCGACTTCGAAGGAGACCTTGATGCCGTCGAAACCGTTTCGCACATCGCTGTCGATGCCGAGGATGCCCTGTATGTCCATCTGACCTTCCAGGGTTGCGTCGACAGAGCGAAGTTGAATGCCGCGATGCTGGGCAACGGCGGCAATGCCGGCAGTCAGGCAACTGGCCAGACCAACCAGAATGTACTCGACTGGCGTTGCACCACGGTCTTCGGACGCAAAGAGTTCTGGGTGATCGGCGTCGAATTTGAAGGTTGTCTTGTGGCTCTGCTCTTCGCCGAGGCCGAAGAACCCTTCAACAGTGGAGTTGCTGTGGGTTCCGCCTTTCCATTGGCATGTTGCACGCCATTGGAACTGCGCTGCTGCGGGGGTTTCCGTCAGTGCTTCGCGTGCGCCCAGCAGGGCTTCTACATTGACACCGTTATCGACTGTGGGGGTGGTCATGGTCATCGGTTTGCTCTCCTTGCCTAATTGAAAAACCGGGAGCAATCCGATCCGCCGACATTCTCCTTTGCCGGCTTCGGAAGTGTTGCAGGGCCGCCCGGTTTCGCTGCCTAAGTCCGGTAGTTGGGAGCCGGTATTTGGGAATCAAGAATCAGCGTTGAAGAGATTTGTAACAGTCTGGAAACAGCCAGATTGACGACATTTTGGCAGAGGTTTGCTACGACATCGGATCATCAGTGTTCTGACTCGATGAGCCCTTCAGAAAATAGGCTGCGCGAGAGCGAATGGCCGACGACTCGTCCTCAGAGAGCGCATGTCCGACGCGCTTCATGGCTGGCGACAAAGTGTGCCTCAGATCAATGAGTAACTGAGCGACAACTTTTCTCACAGCCGACGCATGATCCCCTGCACCTTCGGCCAGGAGCATCTCAATATCGAGCCTATGTTCAATGGGACGTTGGTCAAACCGAGGGACGCGTTTGCGAAGGTTGAATCGCTTGTCGATCCATTCGTAGCTGTGCCCGATATTCCAGGTCGCCCGTCGCCGGATGAGCGTCTCAAGGGCGATGGCCCGGATGTGCGGCAAGGCGGCATCGCGGGCAAGACGGGGCAGGGCCTCATCCAATCCGGGATGCCGAAGCGCCTGGCGAAGAACCCTGCCTACACGTCCAGTCGGTCGTTGCATCAGGCGGTCGGCGAGGGTCTGCAGCACATCCGGCCGATAGAGCGCTGCGTCGAGATACTGCCGTTCCCTGTCGCCCCAACGTTTCAGGTGCTGCTTCTGCGGCAGTAGGAAGAACGCGGCCTCCGCGATGATATCGGCAGATGTCCGCGGGAACAGCCGTTCGATCGCGTGGAGAGCAGCCTCTCGCACTTGTTCAACCCAGTCGTTGAGGCTGTAGGCAAGGGACGCGAATGCGAACGAACCGGCCGGCGGCTCATCCAGACCTCTTAGTGCCGCTTCTCGTATCCGGCCATCGCCGTGAAAGATGAAAAGGTAGGCAAGTGAAGGACTATCTGACAGCGCAGCAAGCTGCCTGTCGAGCATCGACTTGCGGGGCTTTCCCGACACGAATTCCAGCCAATCGCTAAACGACGACAATCGCCCGCTTGGTGGCTCCCATATACGGTAGAGTTCGCCCGTTGTTCTGATTTCTTGTGAGGCGCGAATGACTGCTGATGCGGGAAGAGCGTTGATTGCCGTGATATAGGACGCCAATGACGCGTGAACCTCACCGCCATCCCTGGCCGAATTCGACAGGGCAACGATGTCGCGTTGCAACTGCTCAGTGAGTACGGAGTGTTTGGGTGGCGATATCAGGTCGGGATCATCCTCTTGGCGCGACAAACGGCCATGCCTCTATCAGCAAGAACCGGAATTCCATTGTTTTCATTCTTCGCGCCCCGGATCGTTTGATCGCTCGATCAATTCAGACCAGGTACGTTCGAACGCAATCTCGTCATTCTCCAACGCTTCGATCTTTGCGGCAATCCGAAATGCCGACGCATCGCATGTAACGGTCCCGGTCGTCCTTGTCTCGATATTCCAGTTGCCTTGCCTGAATCCCCATGACCAATCGATCTCCAGGCACGCCGACAGTGGATCATTTTCAAGGATGCGGAGCCAGCGTTCCGTTCGGGCCGTGCACTCAAGTCCATCCGGCAGACGGAACGCACCGCCGTCGTCAAGCTGATGAAGGATGGTCTCACCAGTGGCTGCATCCCTGATAATGCGTCGCGCGATCTCCGGTTTTTGCAGGATCTCTTTTGGAAGAGGCGGCGCCGTTTCCGGGTTTTCAAACGGCTGCACTCCCGTGTCGATTTCGCGTGGTATCCGAACAGGGAGAGCGATCGTGCTTTCGCCTGTCCACACCGTAACAGTTGCTGTTTCGGATGTCGGCCAGACAACAGGCCAGTAGGTTGTCGACAAGGCCAATCGAATGCGATGACCAGTCCGGAATGAATGGGCTGCGTGGTAGAGCGGAAGACGGATGCGGATCTTTTGGCCGGGCTGTAGTGGGCGAGTGGTGGCTGGACCATCGCGTTGACTGAGGTCGAGCGCGCCATAGGTCACGCGCATCGACGTTCCGTCGGGCGCCACATCGCAGAGCCGGGCAACGATCATCGCAATTGGCTTGTCCGCCGCTAATGACAAATCGACTGTTGGCACACCGTGAAACTCAAGTCGTGCATCCAAGGGCTCGGTGTCAAAGACCACGGACAGCGCATCGTCCGGGCGCTGGTCCAATGGCAGTTCGGGCTCGCCGCCGAAAGCCAGCCATGGCATCCATTCGCCAGCTGTCATCCCGACATTCTGAGGCGTCGAAATGTTGACCGGTCTTGCTGGTCCGGCGTCGGTCTCCAATCGATGATTGGCATTGAGTGACAGAACATGCTCTCGCTTTTCGCCAGGAGGCCAGTGCGGTTCTTCGATCCAACGCCCATTGCGCTGACCGGCAAGGCCCTGCGGGCGCGTGAAATCATGCATCCAGGCCCTAAACTTTGGCTCGTGCTCGATACCGTTCTCTTCATTCTTCAGCCACCGATCGAACCAGCGAAGCGTTTCCTGGAGGAAGCCGATTGCGGGACCGGGCTCGGCATAGTGCGGATATTTGTGTGCCCACGGTCCAATAAGGCCGCGTGTTGGGACATTCAATTTCGAGAGTATTTTTGGGACAGTCGCCGCATAACCCGGGTCGGCAGCTCCGCCAACGATATAGACAGGACAACCGAAATCGGAGAACCGGTCTTCCAGTCCGCCGGACGCCCAAAATGCATCGCGGTGCGGATGGCGCATCCAGTTGGCCGGATAACAGGGGATCTCTTCAAGCCGCCGGAGCCAGATCCGCCGCCAATCCTCGCCGACAGCCGCCGGCGAGGGTGGCCGTGAGTTCTGGGCCATCATTGTGAATCCCCAGACGACGGTGTTCAGCAAAAGGCAGCCGCCGAGATACTTGTTTGTGTATCTGTCATCGGCCGCCGACACGGGAATAACGGCCTTCAGCTCGGGCGGGCATTGGCTGGCCATACGAAGACCCGTATTGGCGCCCCATGAGAGACCGATCATGCCGACGTTTCCATCGCTCCATGTTTGGTCGGCGATCCATCGCAGCACGTCTTCGGCATCGCGGTCATAGTCTTCGGACCACTGCTCGGTGTGGATGCCATCAGAATCTCCGGTGCCGCGCACGTCGACCCTCAGGCAGGCATAACCGTGACCGGCAAGGTAGCCGTGATTGGCCTCGTCACGGGCCGCGCTGTAGTCCCTGCGCCGGTAAGGGATGTATTCGAGGATTGCCGGTATCCGCTCGCCATCCGGGACAATCGGAAGCCAGATGCGCGCGGCCAGCCGCTCACCAGTGCGAAGTGGGATCCAACAATGATCGATGCGCCGAACCGGGATGGGCAAGGTGTCTACAACTGCCAGAGCTACCGTCATTGGTCCATCCTGTACTACCCGCTGCGCTGCGTCGCTCGCTATTCGCCCCGTCGTCGCTCGGACGGCATTGCTGGAGGATTGTGCCTGTCTGACGGACAAGATCAATTGCTCGGCGCTCGCCATGGACTGATTCCATCAAACAAGCGCTTGTGCCATTCCTGCCTCGATGACCCCAACGGGTCTTTGGCCAAGCATCGATTTGGAGAGTTGCCCGATGATCACCCGCTATCTCACTTATGAGATCGACCCTGACAAGGTTTCTGAGTTCGAAGAGTATGCGAAGCGATGGATCACGCTGATCGCGCGGTTCGGCGGTACGCATCACGGCTATTTTCTGCCACACGAGAGTGCAAACGACCTGGCTGTCGCCTTGTTCTCATTTCCGTCCCTTGCAGACTATGAGCAGTATCGGATTGCCAGTATGAGCGATGCCGAATGCCTGGAGGCCTTCAAGTTTGCCACCGACACCCAATGCATTCGCCGATATGACCGACAGTTCCTAAGGCCGGTCATGGAAGGTGGCTGATGCCAGCGGCGAGCCGACACAACCGTGACGCTATCGTGATGGGGAAGAGCCGGCTGCCGAAGTCCAGCCAGCCGAACGCCTAAGGTCTTTTTTGCGCTTTGCGACCTGATTTGGCGTCTTTCTTCGCGATATTTTTGGCAGTAAAGCGTTTGTCTTCGACGAGTTTCAGAAGATCAAATGAACTGAGCATGCCGATCACCTGTTTTTCGTGGGTGACAACGAGGTGATGAATTTTTCCGCGGCGCATGGCGCGTGCTGCGGCGCTGACCGGATTGTAGGCGGGAATCGTCTTGACCTCGGTGCTCATCACGCGGCGGATGGGAGTCTCATCTTTCAGGCGCCTGGCCAGGTCGGTCGACGATACGATCCCAACCGCTTCCATGTCCGGGCCGACGACGGGCACTGCATGCACCCTATTTCGCTCCAAAAGCTTGCGGACATGCGCAACGGATTGGTGCGGGGTCGCCGAGATGACACGTTTTGCCATGAGGTCTGCGATCTTGATTGTCATGAGGTTCCGACTCCGGGCTTGTAGATGTTATTTCGCCGACTTGCTGCCGGTTGATCTCGCCAATCATAGGATAAGCGTCAATCTGCGGACCCTGTGCTAGATCAAACCGCAGCTAACGACAATGCCCGGATAAGCTGGTTCGACAATGAGATTGTGGACGCTTGCGCGCATGATTCTCCCAGGCGGGATCCGCCGCCTGGTGGTCAGCCATCGGTGATACAGAATCCGCCTCTAATGTCTTGAAGCCAGTCCACTCCCTCGGCCCAACCGCCCGCAAGGTACTCTTATTTGGTAGCCGGGTCGGGGCAATTGGCTGGCTGAGGCAAAAAGAGGTGCCATTGGGCGTCTTTCTGATCAGGCTCCGAGGCGGATCCTTGCATCGTGGTTAACGCAGAGTTTGAGTGTTCAGGCAGCAGTCCATGTCTGGTGTAAAACCAATTCGGCCTTGGGTAGGTAAGATTTTCTGGAGTGCAATGAGACGAAGGACCAACCTGCTCCGGATTATCAGAACTTTACGTCGTCAAGGGAGAAGGCTTGAATGCAATTGGTCTGTAGGACATGCATCGCGTCAATAGGTTCGACAGGCCCCACGCGCCTTATACGCTCAAGACAAGGAAATGCATGAGCGATGGAATCAACAAAGAAAATGTTCTGTAGTAGCGATCAAGGGAGAAGTTTTATGAAGCAGTCACTCAAAGCCACCGGAATTCTGCTGGCGGCGGGCGCGGCTTTTCTTTCCACCCCGGTAATGGCCGAACAACAGTTCGTTTCCATTGGAACCGGCGGTGTCACAGGCGTCTACTATCCGACCGGTGGCGCGATTTGCCGCCTTGTCAACAAAGGGCGCAAACAACACGGCATTCGTTGCTCGGCAGAGTCGACGGGTGGTTCGATCTTCAACATCAATACGATCCGTGCAGGTGAATTGCAGTTCGGTGTTGCACAGTCGGACTGGCAGTATCACGCCTATAACGGGACGTCGAAGTTCAAGGACAAAGGCAAGTTCGAAAAACTTCGTGCCGTATTCTCGGTCCATGCCGAGCCGGTGACGATTATCGCTCGCGAAGATGCCAAGATCAAAACGATCCTCGACCTTAAAGGCAAGCGCGTGAATATCGGTAACCCGGGCTCCGGTACGCGCGGCACCTGGGAAGTGATTGAAGGCGCACTTGGCTGGAAACGTGGCGATCTCGCGCTGGCTGCCGGCATGAAGTCTTCCGAGACCTCGGCTGCGGTCTGCGACGGCAAGCTCGATGCCTACTTCTGGCTCGTCGGACATCCGTCTGCACTGACCCAGGAATCGATTGCATCCTGTGCATCACACCTCGTGCACGGCATTTCGCCCGAGATTGAAAAGCTGGTCGAAAAGACACCGTACTACCGGAAGGCTGTCATTCCGGCAGGCATGTACAACAACAAAGAAGACATCAAGACATTTGGTGTCGGCGCGACATTCGTCTCCAGTGCCGATGTTCCGGAGAAGGTCGTTTATGAAGTCGTCAAAGCGGTCTTCGAGAATATCGACCGCTTCAAGAAACTGCATCCCGCATTCAAGCATCTGAAGCCCGAAGAAATGATCAAAGACGGGCTGTCAGCTCCGCTCCATGCCGGCGCAGTCAAATATTACAAAGAAAAAGGTTGGATGTAGTCATCCGAACCGCATAACGGGAAGGCACCTGCCTTCCCGTTTTTATTTTTATCTCGACACTATGAACGGACGGGAAATTCAGTTTGATTTCTAGATAGCAGTCCAAGGTGGGGAGAAGCATCGTGTGTTTCGCGATGCTCATGGGAGAGAGATTGTGGCTGAAGAAACTCTATCAAAAGCAGATGAACTCGTCGCACAAGTGGAATCGGGTGCGCGCAATCCGGTTGGCTGGGCTAAATATCTGATCCCGACCATCTGTTTTATCTGGGCTCTTTATCAGCTCTATATCTCATCGCCACTTCCGTCGACACTGACCGTCGCCACAAAAATCGATTTCTTCCAATTCATCGGCAATTTGTCCATTTCGCGAAAAATTCACCTGCTGTTTGCCATTGTGCTGGCGACGCTTGCCTTCCCATTGCTGAAGTCGAGCGCCCGCAACCGGATCCCCTGGTATGACTGGTTGATTCTTGCGCTTGGCTGTTCATCGCTCCTCTACATGATCATCATGGATTCGAATATCGCCGATCGCGCCGGCGATTTTTCGCATGCGAGAATCTCTACAGACATGACTTTGGCGATGATCGGTATCGGCGTCCTCGTCTTCTCCATTTATCGCTCACTTGGATTACCGCTGGTGATCGTTGCGGGCGCCTTGGCGGCCTATGCCTTCATCGGCGGTGGAAACTGGGGTGGCGCTTCATTCGTCAAAGGCACCTGGCATTTCTGGATGCAGGAGGAGGGCGTTTTCGGGAAACCGCTGGCGGTTTCTACCCAGATGATCTTCCTCTTCGTGCTGTTCGGTTCCATTCTGGAGAAGGCAGGCGCAGGCGGCTATTTCATCAAGATCGCATTTGCTCTCTTAGGCCACCTGAAAGGTGGGCCGGCCAAGGCAGCCGTGATCGCGTCCGCATTGAGTGGCCTCTATTCCGGCTCCTCGATTGCAAACACGGTAACCACTGGAACATTCACCATCCCGCTGATGAAGCGAACCGGTTTCTCACCTGAGAAGGCTGGTGCCGTTGAGGTTGCATCATCGACCAATGGCCAGTTGATGCCGCCCGTTATGGGGGCTGCTGCGTTCCTGATCGCCGAGTTCACAGGGATTGAGTACACCACGCTTTTGAAGCATGCGTTGATACCGGCAATCGTGTCCTACATCGCCCTGATCTACATCGTGCATATCGAGGCGTGTAAGCTGAACCTGCAAGGTCTTCCGCCGCATCCGTCCTCCAAGACACTGGCGCAAAAGATCCTGGGTCTTGTGACCGGCACGTTCTTTACGTTGCTTCTCTTCTCCGGCGTTTATTATCTGCTGGCTTGGGTCAACGCGACGATACCGGGTATATCCCTGACAGTCGTCATCGTGATTTGTGCCTTCGCATATCTTGCCCTGGCCTGGTTTGCTGCAAGGCGTCCGGATCTGGAACAGGACGACCCGGAAGCCCCGATGCTTGAGCTGCCGAAAGCGGCGGACACCGCATGGACGGGCCTCTATTTCATTCTGCCGATCGTGATTCTGCTCTGGTGCATTCTACCCACACCCGACCGGTTGTCCCCATCATTGGCGGCATTCTTTGCCTGTCTTGCAATGAGTTTCATTGCACTCACGCAACATGTAATCAAAGGCATCTTCCGTGGTGATTTGAGGATTGGCGAGCAGTTCGGTCGGGGCGTGTCCGAGTGGACCGACGGGATGATTTCCGGTGCCCGCAACATGATCTCGATCGGTATCGCGACGGCGGCGGCAGGCATCATCGTCGGTGCTGTTTCGCTGACCGGTGCACATGCCATGGTCGGCGATCTGGTTGAGACCCTGTCCGGCGGCAATCTGATGATCATGCTGATCCTGGTTGCGATCATGAGTCTGATCCTGGGGATGGGCCTTCCAACGACAGCGAACTATCTTGTCGTTTCCAGCCTCATGGCTCCCGTGATCATTACGCTCGGCGCCAAATCGGGGTTGATCCTGCCATTGGTGGCCGTCCACCTCTTCGTTTTCTACTTTGGAATTCTTGCCGACGATACGCCTCCGGTGGGGCTTGCGGCTTATGCCGCAGCGGCAATTTCCAAGGGCGATCCGATCCAGACAGGTCTGCAGGGCTTTGCCTATGACATCAGGACGGCTTTGCTGCCATTCCTGTTCCTGTTCAATACGGAACTGCTGCTGATCGACGTCTCCCTACCGAAAGCCTTTTTGGTGTTCATCATCGCCACCATCGCCATGATGTTATTCGCGGCGGCGACACAGGGGTGGTTTTTCTCCAAGAGTCGGGCGTGGGAATCCGTCGCGCTCTTGCTCATCGCCTTCACGCTGTTCAGGCCCGGATTCTGGCTTGATCAGATGGATCCTCCCTATAATGAATCGCCGGGGACCGAGGCGTTCAAACTGGCGGCGTCGCTGCCTGAGGATAGTGAGGTTCGATTGCGTCTCGTTGGTCCGGCCTTCGACGCATCCAAGACGAACAACACGAGCGTTGCGGTAAATCTCGGTAAGAAGACGGATGATGGCGAGGCGCGGTTCGAGGCGGCCGGTTACACCCTGCTTGAAGAAGACGGGAAGATCGTCTTCGACGGCTTCGCGTGGAACTTCAAGGACAAGGCGTTGAAACAGCGCATTGCCGAGCAGTTTACTGTCGGAGATCCGGATCAGCCGGTCTACATCGATACGGTGCAGACGGCGAAGGAGCGTATGCCGAAAGAGGTGTTCTACATCCCGGCATTGCTGCTCCTGGGGCTGATCGTTCTATTGCAGCGCCGACGTCACCCGCAGTTCGAAGAATCACGCGCAGCAGCGGCAGCTTGAGCTGAAGGGGAACTCAAATGTACAACTCCATACTCCTTCCTATCGATCTGGAGCATGATAGCTCCTGGAAAAAGCTGAGTTCGACGGCGGTGAATATTGCCAAGCAGTCGAATGCCAAAATTCATGTCATGACGGTCATTCCCGATTATGGGATGTCCGTCGTCGGCAGTTTTTTTCCCGCCGACTTTGCCGACAAAGCTCTGGAAGCTTCGAAGGAAAAACTCAACGAATTCGCTAAGGCAAACATCCCGTCTGAAATGCTGGGGGAGGTGCGTGCCGTGTCCGGAACGGTCTACAAGCGCATAATGATCAACGCAGAAGAACTGGGATGCGATTTGATCGTAATGGCTTCTCACCGGCCGTCCACAGCGGACTATTTGCTTGGTCCGAACGCTGCTCGGGTCGTTCGCCATTCCAACCAATCTGTTCTGATCGTCCGTGACTGATTGAGATTGTTGTGATGCGCGGTGGCACGCCTTCCTCGTGCCGCCATCGCCTTATCGACAATATCGGCAAACCGGTCTCTGTTCTCATTCTTTACGCGAATGAGAACAGAGACTCGGCTGGATTTTCGACACTTGCCGACTTTGGAAGACATCTCTGCCTAAATCATAGGCGCCACCAATTTTGTGCAAACATATTGGGCGATCTTTGTGCAGTTGCACAAAGCGAAGGCGTGCGAACCGGCTTGAGGCGCCGTACGAACCACACGTTACTTCGGTCAATGTTTTAGAAAAATTACATTTGTATCAATTACTTATCACTCTTCTTGGTAGGTCGACCTCTGTTTGGCATCGCCGTTGCTAATCGTTAACGCAGTGCTAACGAATTATGCTCGGAGGTGGATATGGATTTGAAGGTTGGGAGACTGAGAAATGTGCTCGCGGCGGTGACCGTGGCACTGGGTGCCCTTTGGTCAACGACATTGTATGCAGCAGACACGATCAAGGTCGGCATTCTGCATTCCCTGTCGGGAACAATGGCGATTTCCGAGACGACGCTAAAAGACGTCATGCTCATGCTCATCGAGGAGCAGAACAAAAAAGGTGGACTGCTTGGCAAGAAGCTCGAGGCCGTGGTCGTCGATCCGGCATCCAATTGGCCACTCTTTGCAGAGAAGGCCCGCGAACTGATTGCCAAGGAAAAAGTCGCCGCAGTCTTCGGTTGCTGGACGTCAGTGTCGCGGAAATCTGTTCTGCCGGTTTTTGAGGAGCTCAATAGTCTGCTGTTCTATCCCGTCCAGTATGAGGGCGAGGAGAGCCAGCGCAACGTCTTCTATACCGGCGCAGCGCCAAATCAGCAGGCGATTCCGGCCGTCGACTACCTCATGAAGGAAGAGGAAGTCCAACGCTGGGTGCTGGCCGGCACGGACTATGTCTATCCACGCACGACCAATAAGATCCTCGAGGCCTATCTGATCTCGAAAGGCGTTGCGAAAGAAGACATCATGATCAACTACACGCCTTTCGGACATTCCGATTGGCAGACGATCGTCTCCGACATCAAGAAGTTTGGTGCAGCCGGCAAGAAGACTGCTGTTGTGTCGACCATCAATGGCGATGCCAATGTGCCCTTCTATAAGGAACTGGCGAACCAGGGCATCAAGGCCGAGGACATTCCTGTGGTTGCCTTTTCCGTCGGTGAAGAGGAACTCGCCGGTATCGATACCAAGCCGCTTGTCGGTCACCTTGCTGCGTGGAACTATTTCCAGAGCGTCGACAATCCTGTGAATGCAGCCTTCGTCGAGAAATGGAAGGCTTTCACGAAGGACCCGAAGCGTGTCACGAACGATCCGATGGAAGCCCATGTGATTGGCTTCAATATGTGGGTCAAAGCTGTCGAGAAAGCCGGTACCACGGACGCCGACAAAGTGATCGACTCCATTGTCGGCGTCAAAGTGCCGAACCTGACGGGCGGTATGTCTGAGATGCTCCCCAACCATCACATCACCAAGCCCGTCCTGATCGGCGAGGTTCAGGCCGATGGTCAGTTCGAGACTGTCTGGCAGACCGAAGGTCTGGTCCCGGGTGATGCCTGGTCCGATCATTTGCCGGGCTCAAAGGATCTGAAGTCCGATTGGGTCGAACTCAAATGCGGCAACTTCAATACCAAGACAGGTAAGTGCGGCGGCAAGAGTAGCTAACGACGCTGCCGGCGCCTGGTGCCGCATAAGCCTATCCAAACACAAGCTAGCGGGAGGTTTGCTGAAGCGAACCTCCCGTATCGCGCAGCAGATTGCTCGCGCAAGACTGTCGAAAGCGACGGTCCGGGGAAGGGGATATACGTGATTCAATCGAGGCGATTGTCGTCGTTTCTCGCTTTGGTGTTGACGCTTCTTGTCTCGGCTTATCTGCCGAGCAAGGCGATCGGCGCCGACAAATTCGGCGACATAGTACAAAGTCTTGGGAGTGGCGGTTTTTCCAAGAAGGCCAAGCTCGTCGAACAGCTTGCCGCAACCGGTCATCCTCGGGCGTCCCTAATCATCCAAGCGCTGCAGGATGGAAAGCTCTTCGCCCGCAAGTCGGACAAACGGGTCTTTCTGACGGAACAAAAGGGCGATCAGTTCGCGACTATTGATCCGGTGTCAGGAGCAAGCCTTGGAGTTGCTGCAAAATCCGAATTCAAGAAAATCCGTGTAAACAACAGGCTGAGACGCGCGATCCGCTCAGCCATCGGGGTTCTCACACTCCTGAACCCCGATCCCGCAAAGCGACTGGCTGCAGCAGAGGCCGTTTTCAAAGCTCGCGATGCCTCATCGCTTGCAGCTCTCGAGACCGCTATCGAAAAAGAGACCGACCCTGAGGTGAAGCTGGCATTCGAGCAGGCTGCGGCCGTGGCCGTTCTTGCCGGCAAGAGTGGCGATGAACAGAAACTTGCAGCCATCGTCGTTTTGCGCGAGCGCGGGGACCAGGACGCGATCGCTTTGCTTTCATCAATCGCGAATTCTGGCGATACACCGGTTGCCAAGGCCGCTGCCAAAGCGGCCGCAGATATCGAAAAGGACCTGGCAGTCTGGGGTGCCGCACAAAATGTCATCTACGGGTTCAGCCTGGGCTCCGTTCTTCTCCTGGCTGCCATCGGTCTCGCAATTACGTTTGGCGTGATGGGCGTGATCAATATGGCTCATGGCGAGATGGTCATGATCGGGGCCTATACGACCTTTCTGGTGCAGGAAATCATTCGCACGACGGCACCGGGGCTGTTCGATCTATCGCTGTTCATCGCGTTGCCGCTTGCTTTCCTCGCGTCTGGTGCTGTTGGGATCGCCATCGAGCGTGGCGTCATTCGCTGGCTTTATGGCCGCCCGCTTGAGACATTGCTTGCCACCTGGGGCATCAGTCTCATTCTGCAGCAAGCCGTGCGCACGCTCTTCGGGCCGACCAACCGTGAGGTCGGGAATCCCAGTTGGATGGAAGGCGCTGCCAATGTCGGTGCATTGACACTGACCTATAACCGGCTGTGGATTATCGTCTTCGCGATCGTCGTCTTTATAGCGCTCCAGCTCCTGCTGCGCCGGACGCCGTTCGGGCTTCAGATGCGCGCGGTGACACAAAACCGCGAGATGGCAGGAGCGATGGGGATTCGTACCGGGCGCATCGATGCTTTGACGTTCGGCCTTGGTTCCGGGATTGCCGGCATCGCCGGTGTCGCACTCAGCCAGATCGACAATGTGAGTCCCAATCTCGGGCAGTCCTACATCATCGACAGTTTCATGGTCGTCGTCTTCGGCGGTGTTGGAAATCTCTGGGGCACGCTCGTCGGCGCCATGACCCTCGGCATTGCCAACAAGTTTCTGGAACCGTACGCCGGCGCTGTCCTGGGCAAGATTCTTGTCCTGGTCTTCATCATTCTCTTCATACAGAAGCGGCCACGTGGTCTGTTCGCGCTCAAGGGCAGGGCGGTGGAAGCATGATTTCCGGTGCCCTGATCCGCGCGCTCGATCGCCGCGCGAGCCTCTTTCTGGCTCTGCTGGCAATCCTCGCCGTGTTGCTCCCCACGCTTAATCTTTTCGTTCCCGAGACGAGCCCATTCCACCTGCCGACCTATCTTGTGGCGCTCATCGGCAAGTATCTTTGCTACGCCCTTCTAGCCCTGAGTGTCGATCTGATCTGGGGGTATTGCGGGATCCTCAGTCTTGGACATGGCGCGTTCTTCGCGCTCGGCGGATACGCCATGGGCATGTATTTGATGCGCCAGATCGGCGGGCGGGGCGTCTATGGCGATCCGGTACTCCCGGATTTCATGGTGTTTCTGAATTGGAAGGAGCTGCCGTGGTTCTGGTACGGCTTCGACCAGTTCTGGTTCGCGATGCTGATGGTCGTCTTTGTGCCGGGACTTCTGGCTTTTGTCTTTGGCTGGTTCGCATTTCGCTCGCGTGTGACTGGCGTGTATCTGTCGATCATCACCCAGGCTCTGACCTATGCCTTGATGCTTGCATTCTTCCGCAACAATATGGGTTTTGGCGGCAACAACGGCCTGACGGACTTCAAGGATCTGCTCGGCTTCGACCTGGCGGCGAATGAGACCCGGGTCGGGCTCCTGGTTGCCTCGATCGCGGCGCTTGCTTTCGGCTTTCTGATTTGTCGGACGATTGTCACGTCACGGTTCGGCAAAGTGCTTGTTGCAATACGCGATGCCGAAAGCCGGACACGCTTTCTCGGTTACCGTGTCGAGTCTTACAAACTGTTTGTGTTCACGCTGTCCGCCTGCATGGCCGGCGTTGCGGGTGCGCTCTATGTGCCCCAAGTCGGCATAATCAATCCGAGCGAATTCACGCCGGCCAATTCCATTGAGGTCGTGATCTGGGTTGCCGTTGGTGGCCGGGGCACATTGGTCGGTGCGGCCTTCGGTGCCGTACTGGTGAACTTTGCCAAGACATGGCTGACGGGGGCTGCACCCGAAGTCTGGCTCTTCGCTCTCGGGGCTCTGTTCGTCGCAGTGACCTTGTTCCTGCCGAAGGGGATTGTCGGGCTCATAGACAGCACACGTGCACGACTGAAAAACCGGAAAGGTCGCGGAGCGCCGACACCGAAACCGGGGCAGGCGCAACCCGAAGCGGCGGAGTAGGTCTATGGACGGACGTGTCAGCAACTCGATCCTCTATCTCGACGGTGTGAGCGTGAGCTTCGATGGCTTTAAGGCCTTGAACGCATTGTCGCTGGTTATCGAGCCTGGAGAAATGCGTGCGATCATCGGACCGAACGGAGCCGGCAAGACCACAATGATGGATGTGGTCACCGGCAAGACGACGCCCGACGAGGGCGCCATTGTCTTCGACCGCGATACGGACCTCACCCAGTTGGATGAAGCCGACATCGCGCAACTTGGAATCGGCCGCAAATTTCAGAAGCCGACCGTTTTCGACTTCCATACCGTACGCGACAATCTCGAACTTGCCTTGAAGAACGATCACCGGGTCCGCAGGACCTTGTTCTGGAGCCGTACGTCCGAAGAGGACGACAGGATCGCTGACATCCTCAAGACGATCCGTCTGTCCGGCCAGCAGGATGCCTTGGCGTCAAGCCTCTCCCATGGCCAGAAGCAATGGCTTGAGATCGGAATGCTGCTTGCCCAGGATCCCAAATTGTTGCTGGTCGATGAGCCGGTCGCCGGGATGACCGATGCGGAGACCGCCGAGACGGCGGACCTGCTTCGGCGGATTGCGGAGAACCACTCTGTCGTCGTGGTCGAGCACGATATGGGCTTCGTGCGCGAACTGGATGTCAAAGTCACCGTCCTGCATGAAGGTTCGGTGCTGGCCGAGGGGTCGCTCGATACCGTCAGCGAGGATCCGCGTGTCATTGAAAGTTATCTGGGGCGCTGACGATGCTGAGCGTGGAAAAGGTCGATCTCTTTTATGGCGCCGCTCAGGCCCTGCGAGGCGTTTCCATGACTGCCGAAATCGGCGAGGTGACCTGCCTGATGGGGCGCAACGGTGTGGGCAAGACAAGTCTGCTGCGTGCCGTCATCGGCCATTTGCCAATCGCCTCGGGCGCGATCAACTGGCATGGGGCCGATATCACAGCATTGGCGCCAGCCGACCGCGCCCGCCAGCGAATTGCCTACATCCCGCAAGGGCGCGAGATATTCCCGCTGTTGACGGTAAAAGAGAATCTGGAAACGGGCTATGCCCCGCTGGCCCGCACTGAGCGATCAATCCCGGATGAGATTTACGAGCTGTTCCCTGTCCTGAAAGATATGCTCGCCCGGCGCGGCGGCGACCTTTCCGGTGGACAGCAACAGCAGCTGGCGATTGCACGGGCCTTGGTCACGCGCCCCGAATTGCTCATCCTCGACGAGCCGACGGAAGGTATTCAGCCTTCGATCATCAAGGACATCGAGCGTGTCCTGGACTATCTCCGCGGGAAGGGAGAGATGGCCATTCTGCTGGTTGAGCAATATTTCGATTTCGCGCGCGATCTGGCGGATCGTTTTGTCGTGATGGATCGTGGCGAGGTCATTCTGACTGGGACCCTGGACGACATTCCTGAGGATGAAATCAAAGCGCATTTGACGGTCTGACGGTGAATCTGCAACCAAGTATGATGGCATCGCGAGCAGAGACTGCGGAGCAAAGAGCGGATGAGGGCGTTGAAAGCGCTGGATCCATATCGCTGCAACGCTCGGTCGGCGCCGCACGCATAGCCTTCAAATGCCGTGGTGCTCACACCGTTCTGGACGACGTCTATCAGGCAGGATGCTGCAAGGTCCGCTTCCCAAGGGCGGAGCCGGGTGCAGATCCCGAGGCGGTACTGATCAACACAGCCGGCGGCCTTACGGATGGCGATGTGGTTGAGACGTCGGCGCGCTGGGGTGAAGGTACGCGTGCAGTGGTCACGACCCAGGCAGCGGAGCGGATCTATCGCTCTCGGGCTGACGATGCACTGATTGCCAACCATCTCGAGGTCGAAGCCGCAGCAACTGCGCTTTGGTTGCCGCAGGAGACGATTCTTTTCGATGGAGGTCGCTTGAAACGGCGACTGGAGGCGACGATTGCCGAAGACGGCCGCCTGATTGCATGCGAGGCGACCATCTTCGGGCGTCATGCCATGGGTGAGACGATACGAACTGGCGCGATCGAAGATATCTGGCGTGTTCGTCATGGAGGCAAGCTCGTTTTCGCTGATGGATTTCGTTTGTCCGGAGATATGGATCAGGTGCTCGGACGGCCCGGTATCGCCGACGGCGCTGCAGCCATCGCGACTGTCATTCATGTGGGACATGCCGATGACATGCTGCTCGATGAGCTTCGAGCCGAGTCCAATGCACGACCGATGACGGCAGCTTGTTCGCAGCTTGGGTCGGTGATCGTTGCCCGTCTGCTCGCGCCCAGCGGGGCGATCCTGCGGTCCGGACTGATTGGATTGTTGAATGTTCTGCTGAACCGGGCCGAACCGGACGAAGAATTGCGGTGGCGCGACTGCGCGTTGCCGCGTGTTTGGAACTGTTGACGAGGGAGGGGCCGATGCATCTCAGCCCGAGAGAAAAGGACAAGCTGCTGGTGTCGATGGCAGCCATGGTCGCGCGCCAGCGCTTGGAGCGTGGTGTGAAACTCAACTATCCGGAATCCATCGCGCTGATCACGGACTTCGTTGTCGAAGGTGCGCGGGACGGCAAATCGGTGGCGGAACTGATGAGTGCAGGGGCAGGGGTGCTCACGCGTGATCAGGTGATGGACGGGATCGCCGAAATGATCCACGACGTCCAGGTCGAAGCGACATTTCCGGACGGCACCAAGCTCGTCACTGTCCACGAACCTATTCGCTGAGGAGATTGCGACATGATCCCAGGTGAGCTTTTCGTCAAGGATGGCGAGATCGCGCTGAACGCAGGTCAGGCGACAGTGACGGTGGAGGTGGCGAATACGGGAGACCGACCCGTGCAGGTTGGCTCGCATTATCATTTCTATGAGACCAACGAAGCCCTGCAATTTGACCGGGAAAGCGCAAGGGGCATGAGGCTCGATATCGCGGCTGGGACGGCTGTGCGTTTCGAGCCGGGGCAATCGCGAGAGGTCACGCTCGTTCCCTATGCAGGGGCACGCGCTGTCTACGGTTTCAATGCCAAGGTTATGGGAGGGCTGGATTGATGGCCGCTACACTCTCCCGATCGGCCTATGCGGCCATGTATGGGCCGACAGTCGGCGACAAAGTTCGATTGGCCGATACGGATCTGATCATCGAGGTCGAGAAAGATCACACCACCTATGGCGAGGAAGTGAAATTCGGTGGCGGCAAGGTCATTCGCGACGGCATGGGGCAGAGCCAAGTGACGCGTGCAGGCGGTGCTGTGGACACGGTCATTACCAACGCGTTGATTGTCGATAGCTGGGGCATCGTCAAAGCCGATGTCGGGATCCGGGACGGCAAGATTGCCGCCATCGGCAAGGCCGGCAATCCGGATACACAGCCCGGTGTCGATATCGTCGTCGGCCCTTCGACCGAAGCCATTGCGGGCGAGGGCAAGATCCTGACAGCCGGCGGCTTCGACGCGCATATTCATTTCATCTGCCCACAGCAGATCGAGGAAGCGCTCATGTCGGGCGTGACGACGATGCTCGGTGGCGGCACCGGACCCGCGACAGGAACCAATGCAACGACCTGTACGCCGGGCGCTTGGCACATCGGTCGCATGCTTCAGGCCGCCGACGCTTTTCCGATGAATCTCGCCTTCGCCGGAAAAGGGAATGCCTCGCAACCGGAAGGATTGGTCGAACAGGTCGAAGGTGGTGCGTGCGCCCTGAAGCTGCATGAGGATTGGGGCACGACACCGGCCGCCATCGATTGCTGTCTGTCGGTCGCCGACGATATGGACGTCCAGGTGATGATCCACACGGACACCTTGAACGAGTCCGGTTTCGTCGAGAACACGGTGAGCGCCTTCAAGGATCGCACAATCCACGCGTTTCACACGGAAGGCGCAGGCGGCGGACATGCGCCGGACATCATCAAGGTCTGCGGCGAGGCAAACGTGTTGCCGTCGTCGACCAACCCGACGCGTCCCTACACGGTCAACACGATCGATGAGCATCTCGACATGCTGATGGTCTGCCATCACCTCGATGCCTCGATTCCGGAAGACATCGCCTTTGCCGAAAGCCGGATCCGCAAGGAGACCATTGCTGCGGAAGATATTTTGCACGATATCGGCGCGTTCTCGATCATTGCCTCCGACAGCCAGGCCATGGGCCGGGTTGGCGAGGTCCTCATCCGAACCTGGCAGACGGCCGATAAGATGAAAAAACAGCGGGGCGCACTATCGGAGGAGACCGGCGATAACGACAATCTCCGCGTCAAACGCTACATCGCCAAATACACGATCAATCCGGCGATTGCTCACGGCATTTCAGATCACATCGGCTCGATCGAGGTCGGGAAGCTTGCCGATCTCGTGCTCTGGTCGCCCGCTTTCTTCGGCGTGAAGCCGGATCTGATCATCAAGATGGGCACGATTGCAGCCGCGCCCATGGGAGACCCCAACGCGTCGATCCCGACACCGCAACCGGTCCACTACCGGCCGATGTTCGGTGCTTTCGGTAAATCGATGACGGAGAGCGCGGTCTCGTTCGTTTCCGGTGCTGCTCTCGACAAGGGTCTCGGCAATCAGCTTGATCTTGCAAAGCCACTCCTCAGTGTAAGAAACACGCGGGGCGGCATCTCCAAAGCCGACATGGTGCTGAACAGCACAACGCCCGAGATCGACGTTGACCCGGAAACCTATGAAGTCCGGGCGGACGGTGAACTCCTCACATGCGAGCCGGCAAGCGAGCTGGCCATGGCGCAACGCTACTTCCTGTTCTGAAGGAACTCACTTATGACAACGGCGCTTCCACGCGTGATCGAAATTCTGCCCTCGTCGGCCTGGTCTAAGGCACCGGTCGATACGGTCGTGCTTGATTATGAAGACCGGTTCCGCCGCAGGATCGTGTTGCGGGGAAAGGCCGGCACACGCTTCATGCTGGAATTGCCGGAACCGCAACTCCTGTTGGACGGCGATGGCCTCAAGCTTGAGACGAACGACATCGTTGCCGTTGAAGCGGCAGCGGAGAGTCTGGCGGAGATTACCTGTGATGACGATCAGGCGCTGATCCAGGTCGCATGGCATCTCGGAAATCGGCACCTGCCGACCCAGATCATGAAGAGCAAACTGCGGATCCGGGAAGATCATGTCATCGTCGATATGGTCAAGCAGCTCGGCGCCGACGTTCGTCTGATCAAGGCCTCGTTCCAGCCTGAGGGCGGCGCGTATGGACATGGCAGTGTGAAGGGCCATGATCACGGTCACAGCCACCACCACGCGCACGCGCATCACGGGCACAGCCATGACTGATGCGGCGGCACTCTACAGGCTGTTCGCCTGGCTCTCACCAGGATATCCGGTCGGTGCCTTTAGCTATAGTCACGGTCTCGAGCAGGCGATCGAAGCGGGATATGCCACTGACGCGGACAGCTGCTGCGAATGGCTTCGCGATGTCGTCGGGCAGGGCGCCGGATTCTCCGACACCGTTTTCCTTATGGAAGCGCTTCGCGCCACAGAGGTTCGCGATTGCGCACGCCTTGCCGTTGTCGCCGAACTTGCCGCTGCGTTTGCAACCACGCGAGAGCTGGCATTGGAAAGCCATGCCCAGGGTGCCGCATTTCTCGAAATCACCGGCAAGGCCTGGGACTGCTCGGCTTTGGCAATGCTGCGCGCATGCTGGGATGGACCATATGCCTATCCGGTTGCAGTCGGCTGCGCGGCAGCAGGACATGAGATCGATCTCGCGCCAACAGCGACGGCCTATCTTCATGCCTTCGCCGCCAATCTGGTGTCGGCGGCTGTCCGTCTTGTCCCCCTCGGACAGACAGACGGACAGAAGATGACGGCCGCTCTGGAGCCATTGGTTGCGGAGACGATCGCACGAGCGTCGATCGAAGATGTCGAGAACGTCTGCACGGCGACGCTCATGACTGACATCTGTTCCATGAAACACGAGACACAACATACGAGGTTATTCCGCTCATGACCGGTATTGATCACGGACCCCTGCGCGTCGGGATTGGTGGCCCTGTCGGCACCGGAAAGACGGCACTGGCCGATGCAATGTGTAAGGCGATGCGCGAGCGCTACTCGCTTGCCGTCATTACAAACGATATCTATACGAAGGAAGACGCCGAATATCTCACGCGCTCGGGGGCTTTGCCGCCCGAGCGGATTGCAGGCGTGGAAACCGGCGGCTGTCCGCATACGGCAATCCGGGAAGATGCGTCCATCAATATGGCAGCCGTCGCTGATATGCGCGCGTCGTTTCCGGACCTTGACCTGATTATCATCGAGTCCGGTGGTGACAATCTGGCAGCGACCTTCTCGCCCGAGCTTGCAGACATCACCATCTATGTCATCGACGTCTCGGCAGGTGACAAGATCCCGCGCAAGGGCGGTCCGGGTATTACCCGTTCCGATTTGCTGGTCATTAACAAGATCGACCTGGCGCCGCTCGTCGGTGCCGACCTGGATGTGATGGATCGCGATGCCCGCAAGATGCGTTCCGAACGCCCTTTCCAGTTCACCAATATCAAAGCAGGCGTTGGTGTGCAGGATGTTGTGGAGTTTGTCGAAAGGGCAGGCGGGCTGGCTGCGGACTGACGGCGCGGTCCTGCTCCGTCAGGCCGGCGGGGTCTCTCGCCATTGCCGGCTTCGGTCGCAGCCGTTCTTTAGATTGACGACGCCTGTCCGACCGGTCGAGATGCTCTTCCACGTGGCAGTTTGCGCGTCGTGATCATACGTGACCTCCATATTGGGCACGCCCTCCTTGCCGGTCGAGAACACGAGCCCGGTGCTGGGATCGTTGACCGTACAGGGTACCAGCAGATAGTCCTCGCCTGAGTACCAGAGCACCATCTCCCGGCGACAGGTCGGGCCCAGGCAGTTCTCGAGAAACCGGAACGAGAGTGGCCAGCCCTTCTCCACGAACTGATCCTTATGGTTGCACTTCTCGACGAGATCGAAGGAACCGGAAAGACGTTCCTGTCCGCTATCGGTGGGCGCTTGTTCCTGCCAGATGACTTTTGTCTCGGAGTCCACCCATTTCACCGAAGGATTACCGGCCAGAATAAAGCGATCGTTCGACGGTACGAACGGCTTGCAGAACATCTGCGCCTGTTTTCCGCCGATCTCGTATTCGAGGGAGGCAAATGTCTGGCAACCGACGAACCGGCAATCATGCCGCAATTCCAGGACGCGCGTGCCGGAAGGCGATTGAAACCGGGCGACTTCGACCTGTCCAATCATGTTCCATGCGAAGAGGCCCCCGATGATCAGCATCGGAACGCCGATGACTAGGAAGAGGCCCCAAACGAACAGCTTAACGATCCAGCTCATTTATCTCTCATTGTTGCTCGCGCGATCTCCCAACGCCCGTTATAATAGGTGTCATGTCTTTACTTCTTAAGAATCTCGCACGGCAAGTCGTACAGCGTGTGGCAGCACACCCGAAATCGAAAGAGCTGGCTGCTCAGGCCGCGCAGCATGCTGCGGATGAGATCAAGCAGATCGCGAAAGACAAGGATCCGGCCTATGCGGCTGGCCGCTCCGTTCGCCGTTTGATGAACGCTCTGCAGCCTCCGAAGTAACCTGCCGTCAACCTAGTACCGAGCCACTTTATCGTCGATCTGCAAGGACCAGGCGTCGATGCCGCCTGCGAGATTGGTCGCATTCTCGAAGCCGCTATAGCGCAGGAACTCGGTGACCTGTCGGCTGCGGGTGCCATGGTGGCAGAGCACGACCAACGGGCGATCGCGTGGAAGGTCGTCGATGCGGTAGGGGACTTGCTGCATCGGGATATGAACACAGTCGGTCAGACGGCAGATATCGAGTTCTTGCTGTTCGCGTACATCAAGCAGTGTGTGCTGGGTGCCCGTGTCGCGGAGTTCGGCCAGTTTCTGTACGTCGATTTCCGGCGTCATGGCGTGCATTCCGGCAGTCTCCTCAACAGTGGATCCATTCGTTTGTGAACACCCGGTGAATCGGGGTGACAGCCCGCGTTCAGATGCAACGGACTATACTGATTGTATCAGCTTGGAGTCCGCGCTTAAGCAAGTAAAATGGGCCGATCACGGACAATCGGAATACCGGCTTTGGGGAAACATGATGCGTATTGCGAAATTGGCACTTGTTGTTGGCTGGGTCGGGCTCTGGCCAGGTCTCGCGCAGGCTGGAGACTATTTCTTTGAGTGTGCAATTCCAGGCGGCGGTTACACGCTTGAGGAAGGTGATAAGCAGCTCGAGCTTTTTCAGGACGGAAAGAAACTGAAATACGATCTGGTCCGTCAGGTTACGATCAGAGAAAAAGAAGGTGTTTGCACGGCCAAGGGCGGTCAGAAATTCAAGTTTGGCTCGCATAGCTATCTCTATGAGGTGAAGACGGCGATCGACGGCGTGTCGATCCCGCTCCTGTTTCTTTGCGAGATGGCCGGCAGCGGCGTACCGGCGAACGTCTCGGATTGTAAAGAGACCACGACCAAGGACAAACAACTGCAACCCAGTTACGCCGACAAGGCACAATAGGGTCGGACACAGACTTTCCGTGTGCAGGTGATGGAACCCGAAGGCAAGGAGGCGCTAGATCGCGATGCGGTATTTCGAGAAGTCACTTAGGGCGATTGCCATCATCTTCATGCTTGCGATCGGCGTTGTTATTGGCTCTCAGCAGGCGAGCGCATGTGCCTGTTGCGGAACCTACAGGGTCGTCAACGTCGAGCATTGGGATGTTCTGAACGTGCGGTCGGGGCCGGGCGTGCAATTCGATATCATCGCATCCCTGAAACCGGGCGAAGGTTGTATCAGTCAGACCGGCGAAAGAGCGGGTAACTGGGTTCGCATCGATGCCCACAATGCCAAAGGTTGGGTGAATGCCTTCTATCTGGCGCTGATACCAGGTTAGGCGTGGGAATCCTCCGGTCTCCTGATCTCTTTCAGCGCATTCAGGACATCTTCCTTGATGCCGGCGGGCTGTGTGTCGATGGCGCGCATCAGGCAGCGCAACTCGCGGCGTAGCGTATAGACCTGGTCCATCATCGAGAGAACGATTGAGACCGCATCGGGGTCGACCGACATATCGTCCCTCAATTGGCGGATAAGATCGACGCGGGCGACATCGATATCCGTATACTCGTCTCCCGTGCTGCCACGCGCGGGAGCGACCCACCCGCGGGCAACCCAGCCACGCAGCCGGTCTGCCGTTACGCTGCGCACCCGGATCAGAACCTGCTCTTCCGTAATCCTCATGCAGACACCTTCATGGTTTTGCGTGGGTTATAGGCGTGATCCGCCTTCCACTTCGACATGAACGTCTCCAAATCGTCGTCGACATCGGGCGGCATGACGATCACGAGCTTTACGAGTTGATCGCCAGCCTTCTTGCCTCCGCGAGGGGAAATTCCGCGTCCCTTTAGGCGCATGATCCGACCGGAACTCGCACCCTTGGGAACGGACATTGCAACGGTACCGTCGATCGTCGGCACCTCGACTTTTCCGCCCAGAACCGCTTCGTCGATCGTGATCGGCAAATCCATATGAACGTCGAGATCCTGGCGTGTGAAGAAGGGATGGGTACCGACTTCGATTTCCACCAGGGCATCGCCCGGCGGCGTGCCTTGCGGTCCGGCATGACCCTTGCCCTTGAGGCGGATCATCTGGCCATCGCTCACACCGCGCGGAATTGCGACATCGAGAGCGGCGCCATCCGGCATATAGATGCGCTTTTTTTCGCCGAGGGCGGCTTCCAGAAAATCCACTTTGAGGCGATAGCGGACGTCGGCGCCACCTGTCGCGGCGCGGCCTCCGCCTCTCGAAAAAAGATCGGAGAATATGTCGCCGATGTCGGAGAAATCCTGGAACCCCTCTGTCGTGTGATAGTGATGGCCTTGATCGGAGTCCGCATAGCGCCGGTAGTAGGTGTGCTGCTGCCGTTCTGCACCGGAATCGTCGATTTCGCCGCGATCATAGGCTGCCCGTTTATCAGCATCGCCCAATATGGCGTGCGCAGCCGACACTTCCTTGAATCGCTCCTCTGCCTTCGCATCGCCCGGATGCAGATCCGGATGCAGATCTTTGGCGAGTTTGCGATAGGCCTTCCGGATTTCCTCATCCGATGCGCCTTTCGCGACTCCTAAGACCTTGTATAATTTGTCGCTCAAATCCCGCTCCTCTTACCCGATCAGGAGCATACCCAAATCGCTCCTGGACTCTCGGTAGATAAGACCGCGCTGCCGAATTTTGTAGACGTTGCGATCTGGCAAACCGCGATCATACACGCAAATTCCAACGATATCTGCTGCTACCGGAGATGAGGGACCTCGTACCGATCAGACCCCGGGGTCTCAGGAAATCTGGGCACGAATGCTGTCGAAGCGATAGGGAAGATGCTCTTCAAGGAGCGGGTCTTTGAATTTGGCGACGCGGGCGTCGATCTTGTCCCAGTCGTCACGCGTAAGGCTGTCTTCGGCTGCGGGGAAGAACACGGTTTCCTCGCCCTTCATGTGCCGGCGCTCGTTGTCGATAAAAGCACGGGCCGCTTCGATGAAGGCGTCCCTGGGGACTTCGGCTTCAAGGAGAACCTGCACGACATAGCGCGAGAAGACATCCAGACGATCGGCACATTCGTGATGGTCCTCTTCGAGGTCGCCGACACGTTTGGCCCCGTCCGGGTTCCGCTCCGCCAGGCGTTGGAGGACGAGTTCTTCCTTTGGATGATGATAGAGGTCGGGAAAGGAGCGGAAATAGTCGATGATTTCCGACAAGAGCTGGTAGTCCGGCTGCTCCGTTCTCTCAAACATTGCAATTTGCAAGTCGAGTAAGTCGAGAAGTCGCTGCATGACACGATGTTCCTCGCGCAGCATGTCCATCGTCAACGACATTGGTGATCCTCCTCCTACCAGCGCGCCTACAGTGGCAGGGCAAGAATTTGGAGCAATGATCCATGTCAGGGACGCTTGAAAGACAAGACCGAACCGCAATCGCTCAGAATCATTGGGTATTCGAAAAAGATGATTGATTCCAATTGTCTAACCCAATCGATACTTTTCCAGCCGCGCTGATCTGCAAGACGAGTGTCACGACTTGACGAGACGTTCAGTGCCGGGTGAGAAGGTCTATGCCTTTTCCAGGACATTTCTTCCGTTCGGTATAGACAACCGGTAATCGACTCTATGTTTGCAAAAGTTCGAGACCTCACGCCCAGCGATCTGGATTGGGTATACGCTTTGAATGAGCAGCATTCGGCCGAGTTGTCATCGGTATCGCAGTCGGAATTCGCCGGACTGGTCGACCGGTCTGCTTATGCCAGAGTGATCGATGACGAAGCCGCGTTCCTGCTGGCTTTCGATCAGGACGCCGACTATGACAGCCCTAACTTTCTCTGGTTCAAGGATCGCGTTGATCGCTTTGTCTATGTCGACCGTATCGCCGTTTCATCGGCTTTTCGACGCAAAGGCCTCGCAAGATTGCTTTATGAAAATTTGTTTGAGTTTACCAAAGAGCGCGGAGAGGGACGCGTCCTCTGCGAAGTCAACTCAGAGCCGCCTAATCCGGTTTCCGACGCATTCCATGCATCGCTTGGGTTTGCCGTTTTGGGACGCAGGTCCTTGCCCGATCGCGATAGGGTCGTGACCTATCTTGAGTGTGATTTGAGCCAGGTTCCTTGATGAAATGGCTATTTCTCGCCAATCGCGATCATTCGATTGCCGGCCAGAGTATAAGGCGCGCCGTCCTGACCCCTTATCTCGACATGCCTGAAACCCGCGCGCCTCATGCGGTTTGTGATCTCGCAGGGCGTATAGAGGCGAACTGCAATGGTCGACCGTTTGACAATACCGTCTCGCACGATGGTGCGGACCGTGTGTGCAATATCGGTCAGGGGGTCATAGTCGACCTTGTCGATCATCAGATCTGCGCCGGCTTCCACAACGTTCCAGTGAGGTATGCCGCAATTTATGAGCCGCGCCCGATTGACCTGTTCTATGGCAAGGCGGCCGCCGGTCTTTAGAGTCTCTACAGCGCCCGCGAGTACGCGCTGGTTGGCTTCGTCTTCAAAGTAGCCGAATGTTGTGAACCAGACATAGGCCGCATCGAAGGCGTTCCGCCAAGGCAACACGCGCATATCGCCTTCGACATAGTCGACACCGAGCGATGCCTGAGCGCTTTCTCTCCGTGCCATGGCAAGAAAAGCCGGTGTCCTGTCGATGCCCGTTACCTTGTATCCGCGCCGGGCGAAAGTATTAGCGATACGGCCATGGCCGCAGCCGATATCGAGAACGGATGCTCCCGGTCTGAGCGCCAAAAGATCCGATAATGTGTCGGCATCGTTTTGTGTGCGCTCGCGCGTCAGGAGCGGTCCGTAAAAATAGAGATAGTCTTCATCGAAGACATCTTCGACGTTGAACAGATCGGTCTCGGCCAATGGCGCCGCTTGATCCACAAGAGTCTCCAATAGCGGCTATTTGGGAGCTTCTATCGCCAGGCGGTTAACCGGAGTGCCGGCGTCCCAATCGACGATACTGTAAAGAATGCAGCCTCCCGGCAGCTCAACCGCCGAGACAGCGACTTGAGATCGGTTCCTTTGCGCTCTGTCGACAAGATACATGGTCGGTTTCATGGTGTGATCCTCCTTCTCGCACGCATAATGTGCAGGTCTGACACCATGAATAGCGGATACCGCCTGAACAGGGTCTGGGCGACCCGTTAAGGCGGCATTCATCCGGCAAATTGTTTCTATTGTTGCAAATGCCTCGACAGCGACAAGTTTTGCGTGTGTAATTATATCAACATGCCGGGAATACGAGGTCATTCCGGCGTATAAGAGCGTTTGGTCAATCGAAAGCGGGTCAATTGCTCTAAATACTTGGAATTGATCAACTTCTTGGCAGTTGTTCGGCTCCGATCAACTGCCTGTTGATCTTCCGTCCTTAAAGTGGCGCATCTTGCCGATGCGCTGCGTGGCACTCCGGTGCGGTGGCTCGTCAATTGAAACGATAAGCCACCACTTCGGAAGCAATACGCATAAGGAGTGGGGAAATGCCCAACACCAATACAACTGAGACCGACGCAGCTCCGTCGATTGGATTCCTGTTTGAATGGAATGCGGAGGTGACGCGTTTCTATCTTTCACGCTTCCAGAAATGCGCGGCTTTGCCGTGGCGTCTGACGGCCTGTCAAAGCCCTGAGGAGACTCAGGAAGTGCAGGCAAGCTTCATGAGCGATCTGGCAGAGGATTACCGTCACGAAGCCAATCAGCTGACGAATATTGTCGGTGGGGTCGGAGAAGACGTCTACACGGCTCGGCTGTTGAAGGCCCAGGAAGACGCTGCTGCCATCATTGCGCAAGCCAAGGTTCAGGCGGACGAGATAATCAATTCTGCAAAGAAGAGAGCTGGCGTGGAAGCCAAAGCGGACAAGGAAACACCGATCACTGCTGTCAAGAAGAGCGCCTAGGCGCTGGTTGGCAGAGCGCGAGGCATTCCTTCGACTTAATGCAAGGAGGCCTCGTGCGATGCCCGGCGGACCGAACCCGGGCTTTCGCCGATAACTTTGCGGAAGACGCGTGCGAATGAGGCAGGCGACTGATAGCCGACCTCGGTCGCGATCCGATCGATTGAAAAATCAGACTCGGTGAGAAGCAATCTTGCGCGATGCATCCGCCAAGCGGTGACGTAGGTCATCGGCGATTGGCCGACCAATTCGCGAAATCGCTCGGCAAACACCGTGCGTGACAACCCTGCTTCCCGAGCCAATGTTTCAACTGTCCAGGGGGACTCTGTCTTGGCGTGCAAGGCACGCAAGCTGCGCCCCACGTGACGGTCTGCAATCGCGGCGAGGAGGCCCTGCTCATGTTCACCTTGTTCTTCGTGCCAGGCGCGGATTGCTTGCACGAATAGAACATCTGTCAGGCGCTTGAGTACGAAACTGCCGCCGACGCGGCTGGATGTTGCTTCTACGGCAACCAGCGTCAGGATGGATTCGAGCCAGTTGCGCGTCGCACCGTCCTTGCGCCGAAGCACGATTTCCGCCGGAAGCGCTTCCATCAATGGGTTTTCGCCCTCGTCGAACTCGAAATGCCCGCAGACGAGCCGCGTGGCGCCTTCCAGATCGTCGCCGCCGAAAACGAGGCAGCCTTCAGCATCCAAGCCATGGTCGCGCACAATATCCCCCACATCCAGGACAGGTCCGTTCGGGACATCTGAAAGGACATGAGCTGCGCCATGGGGAATGAGGATGAGATCGCCTTCATGGAGTGGGAAAGGTGTTCCATCGGGACCGATCCGGACCCAGCACATACCGCTCATCACGAGATGAAAACGCGCGACATTGCCGAATGCCGGGACGCCAACACCCCATGGTGGCCGAAAATCGGTCGTGAAATAGAAACAGGTGCGAAAGCGCAATGTATCGAGAATATCGCTGAGAACGTCCATTTTGGGGATCACTTCGGGTTCGTGTTCAATTCGCTTTCAGGATATAGCGGAAGAGTTGATTGTTTCTAGTGGTCCCAAGGTATTTTGCGTCCGATTAGGCGAGGTCCGTTCAGGCGAACGATCGGCACAGCAATGCGGACGCCCTGCGATAGGCGTCACATCGATAGCCTCCATTTCTATACCAGAGCGGGAGACAAGTGGAATCACAGGTCGATGAGGCCGGTGTGATTTGCTCCCGGGCTCTGAGTAGCAAAGAGATATGGAGACTAGAGATGAATACGTACAAGACTTTCGCACTTGCAGCCGCCGCGTCGGCGGTCGTCATGACCGGTGTTGCGTCGGATGCTTTCGCCGTCGCTGAAATCAATGTGGGACCTGGCCGCACGCTCAAGGGTGCAGGAATTGCACTTCACGGCTTTGACCCCGTTGCGTATTTCACCGTCAAAAAACCTGTTCAGGGTTCAGCAGTCCATTCGCTGCTTCATGAAGGCGCCACATATCGATTTTCCAGCGCCGAGAACATGAAGGCGTTTCAGGCCAACCCGGCGAAGTACAAGCCTGCATACGGTGGTTATTGCGCATTTGGGGTGTCGGTCGGCGCCAAATTCGATGGAGATCCGCGGTTCTGGAAGATCGTCGATGGCAAGCTGTATCTTAACCTGAATGCCGCCATCCAGAAGGACTGGCTCAAGGATGTTCCTGGGAACATCAAGAAGGCCGAAAAGAACTGGACCAAGATCAAGCATAAGGACCCGGCAACGCTGGGCTAACGGAAGTGCCGGGAACCACACGGGTGAAGACTTGTGTGGTTCCCCAGGCTCGTTGTCCTGGCGAGATCGCGTACCAGGGTGTAAGGATTCGCCAGGTCGTTCGACGTGTCGACAAAGGTATGCAGGCCGTGCCACATCGCTCACCACCAGACATCAGGCTGAAGCGTGCCTATGACGATGTGGCTGATGATGACGGCATGCGCATTCTGGTGGAGCGGCTTTGGCCGCGCGGCGTCAAACGCGAGACCGCAGCTGTAGAGCATTGGTTCAAAGGTCTTGCGCCAAGTCCCGATCTTCGGCGCTGGTACAATCACCAACCCGAGCGTTGGCCGGAATTTCGCTTGCGATACGAAGCCGAACTCGACGCTGCCGAGCAAAGTCCGATGGATCAACTCACGCGGCTTTGCCAGGACAACGGAGTCACCTTCATCTTCGCTGCCCGTGATACTGAGCGAAATAGTGCCGTCGTACTTCGTGACTATATGCTTGCGAAACTTGGTCGCGTTTGATGACGTCTAACGGTCAAAGGTCGGGGCAGATTCGAACGACACAGACACCGAAAAGGTCTTCGCCTTCGACGGCTTCGTTTGCAGCAACCAAGTCTTCGAACGCGAAACGTTCGCCGATATGTTGTGCCAAGCCATCCTGCATCAGCAATGTGCCGATCGCAGCAAAGGCCGCGTCTTTGGCTTCCTCCGGCATCCCCATGATGGAGAAAGGGCGGACGAGGATGTTTTTGTACATCAGCTCAATGAACGGGAATACCGGCGTTGGATTGGCATCGGAGCCATAACTGGCGATGATTCCGTTAGCCCGTACGAGTTTCGGTACGGCGGCGATATTGTTTCCGAATGCGACATCGATCATGCGGTCGACGCCTTGGCCGTCCGTTATCTCGTCCACGGCGGCGACAACGTCGTCCTGGCGGTAGTTGAAGGCGTGGTCAGCACCAAGACCACGCAAATGCTCGACCTTCTCGGACGAACCGGCCGTTGCGATTACCGTTGCGCCTGCACGTTTAGCGATCTGCACAATGTTCCGCCCAACACGGCCTGCGCCACCTGTGACAAGGACCGTCTTTCCGTTGATGTCACCATCGGCGAAGAGTGCCCGATGTGCCGTAACTGCCGGCACGCCAAGGCATGCGCCATTCTCGAAGGATTGGCCGTCGGGCAGGGGCCGCGCGTAACGCGCCGGTACCGTGCAATATTCGGCAGCCGTGCCATGCGGCCGTCCGGCTTGTGCCGCAAACAACCATACCCGTTCGCCGATACGAGCGGCATCGACGCCGTCACCTACTGCGTCGATGATGCCGCTGCCGTCGTTGTTCGGGACGATCAAGGGAAAGCGACCGAGCTCTCTTCCGGTTTCGCGGCGTTTGCAATCTGTCGGATTGACTGCCGAACAGATGACGCGCACGCGAACTTCGCCGGGTCCAGGTTCAGGAACTGGCCTTTCGCCGAACTGTAGAACGTCTGCCGCGGCGCCGGATTTCTCGAACCAACATGCTTTCATCTGACAGGCCTATCAGGAGGTAGCCGGAGGCGCCGTGCAAACGAGGTCATAGTCGTAGCGTTCCTTCAGCGTACCGAAGTGCTCGAACACATCGAGTGTAACCTCATAGGCCTCACGCGTGATCTCGACATGCGGCGACCACGTGCCAAGCTTCTGATAGGTGTCGATGCAGTCTGCAAGCACGGCTTCATCGATGTTCGGGAAGAAGGCTCTCTCGGCGCGTGCGATCTCGGCTGCCGGTGTCTCGTTGATGTAGGCCCGTGTTTTCAAGTAGGCGCGCATGAAGGCTTTGGCCATGTCGGTTTCGAGCCACTCGCGGCTTGCTGCAAGGCTTGAGAAGGCGCACGGGCCGATGAGCGGCCCGACCTGAGCGACCACATGACCGACGCCATCGGCCTCAAGTTGCTGAGGGAAGGGACCTTGCTGCTGGACATAGCGGCCCTGCCCATCGCGGAAGGCCTTGTCGACATCGGCAGCGCCGCCCGGCGTGATTGCATTGATCTTGTCGAAATCGATGCCGGCCTTGTGGCAGGCATATTTAAACATGGCGAGCGGCTGACCACCGCCAAACATCACGACGTCCGCGCCTTCGAGTTTGTCCCAGGTGAAATCCGGATCGGCATCGCGCCCTGTAACGAAAAATCCATCCATCTCGTTGATTTGCGCGAAGTGGACGGCTGGTGGCGTTTCACCTTTTCCCAAAGAATTGAAGCCCTGACTGGGAGCCGATTGAACCACATGGGCCGAGCCGTTTTGGACGGCAACGATTGCTGTGACGCCAGGTGGAGCCACCGACCAATCGGGATCGAGACCCTCAGCTTCCAAAAAGCCTCCGGACATTGTCGATATCAGCGGCGAGTAGAAGGCGGAAAACAGGCTGAACTGAATGTTGATCTTGGCCACAGGTCGCTTCCTCTTGATTCGTACGTCGATGCGTTCTGTACGCACCGTTTCAACTCCGAACCTATGACGGGCCTCTCATGGCTGACAAGTCCGTTCGGCGTACGACAGCTTTTCTGCCGTCACTGTATTGCCGTGCAGATGAAGTGCTCCTTCCGGTAGTAGCCGAGCATGGAGTTGCCCCGCATGGACTGGGCACCGAAAAGTTCAATCCAACCGGAATCGCTCAGGCCAGGGTCGTCGCTGGTATAAGCTTCACTTCCTTTGTCGATCACGCGCAGTCGAGAGTCGTCCCACCAGGATAATGGCGACTCCCAGGACGCCTCTTCGCGTCCGGCATCTTGTTTCTGTGCCGTGCAGACGAATGTCTGGTCGGCGGCCTTGGTGCTGGGCGGGCCAACAAATCCAATGATTAGCGCTGCGAATGCGATACGGTTCCAATGCACAGCCAACACCCTCCCACGATCGTTGCCATTACCGACTGCTTTATATCAGGCAAATCAGTGTGCGACGTGTTTTTGCGACAGCGGTTGGTTTTTCTGAAGAGATCCGGATTGGGTAATGCACAATCGCAACTATTCCGGCAGCGAATAGATCATCCCCTCATCCTAGCCTTCTCCCCAGGGAGAAGGGACGAAGCCTCAACCTATCGATGAACATAGCCCTCTCCCTGGGGAGAGGGTTGGGTGAGGGGGGAGCTTCAGTTGCCGATATCGATTATTGCGAGTCTGTTGCTAAGCGACTGCCGACACCCGTTGACCCATCAGCGTCCGGGCCATGGCGAGCAACAGCAATCTGTCTTGCGGCGATGCGCTTTTGACCCGGTCCATGAGCCGTATCGTTGCTGAACTGCCTGACTGAACCAGCAGGTTCGCAACTTCCTGCTTGTGGACACCGCCGTCGGCAAGGGCAATGTCAAGGAGCGTGTCGATGGTGTTGCTGTCGTGGCGGGTGGAAATCAAACGCGCCGCGGCGAGGCGAACCCGGCGTTCGGGATCAGAGAAAACATCGCCAATCTCGAATGCGATGTCGGATCGCTGTGAGGCAGCACCCAAGGCAGCAGCGCGCACGGGCCCCGAGGAATCCTTCATCGCGTGTTGAATCGTTTTCGCTGTTGCCTCGCCTGGAATATGGCCGAGGGCAACAACAGCCAGACGCCGGGTGTTTGCGTCGGATCGCCCGGCATGTTCCAGGAGTTGCGGGGTTGCCGGTGAGATATCGACCCCGGCTTCTCCCAGTGCAGCAAGGGACGACGCGGCGGTAACAGCCAACTCTTCGTCCTTCTCGCCGAGTGCGCGAGTTAGGGGCAGAACCAGAGTCTCATCGCTCGTATCAGACGCGATGCGTGCTGCCAGGCGCCGGACGTCCAGATGGGCCGGAACGGTCTGATCGACAGCAACTTTGCGTTTGCCCGGTCGAGAGGTGGCCATCTCGAGGAACGGCAGGTCCTCATCCGCAATCTCGACGCTTTCGGTCGCCACATGGACCTGAGCCTGAGGTGCAAGGATCGCGTCCAAAGTCGAGAGGGGAGGTGGTGCTTCGAGAACCGGCTCGTCTTCTACGTCCGATGCGTTGTCGGTCTCTTCAGTGTCTTTCGCTTCAATCGCTTCTTCTGCATCTGGCGCTTTCGTGACGATATTGCCTTCGCGGTCAATCTTGATCGCCGTGTCGCCATCTTCGCCGGCAGCCTGGCGCCCCATTCGCGGTGGGAGTGAGACGATGGTATCGTCCTCAGCTTGCCATCCGTCAGGGACTTCGATGAGACTGCCATCGATAGCGGATGCAAGTACGCTCAATGCCGGTGCCGATTGTTTGCTCTTCCTGGCCGAAATCCTGCCAAGTCCTGCTATGGCCTCAAGTCGCACGTCTTGGCGTTTGTCGCTGGCGGCCTCTGTCAGGAGCGAGATGCTTTTTTTTGTTTCGATATCGGCCAGTGCCCGCAGGGCGACACGCCGAACCTGCGGGTCGGTGGCCGGGTGATTTGCGATATCTTCAAGAACTTCTCCTGCATCGTCTGGTTCCGCAACGGCCATCGCCGAGACCATGACTGCGAGAAGTTCCGGTGTCGCTGTCCTGAGGGCACGCTCGACGCGGCCTGTCAGATCGAGCCCGTTTCGCTTGCGGCCCTGTTCGGCTATGGCGCGGTAAGCTGCGATGCGAACCTTCGGGGCGATATCGTCGAGCAGGCGGCCGGCGATCTTGGTGTCGGCAGCGGCGATAATGCCGATCGCGGCTTCGCGCACATCCGGGGACGCATCCTCGATGCCAATACGACAGAGATCGATTTCGCCACGTGCTGCGGCCGCCTGTAGCGCCGCGATCCTTACATCTGTGTTGCCGTCCTGGCAGAGCTGCGAAAGAAGCGTACGCGCTGTCTCTGATTGGGCGCCAATCAGGCTCGTGGCGATGCGCTGGCGGGCGAGTGTCGGCGCTGTCTCGCATAGTGCCTGGAGGGCAAGGCATCCGGCGTCGCCAATGCCGGCAAGGGCGCGCGTCCCTTGAGCCCACAGATCTTGTCCGTGTTCGTCCGTAATCGCTGCAACCAGCGTGTCGACATCGGATGCCGAACCGATCGCGCCAAGTGCATCCACCGACGCGAGCTGTACATCCAACCAGTCGTCCCACTCGGAATATTCGTCTTCCCAAGAAACGCCGTCGCTCTCGCCTCGGCTGGCGACCAGAACATTGAGTGCTGGAGCCGCCTCTTTTGCATCGAGTTTCGTGAGAGCCTTGACATAGGCCACTTTGATTTCACCGACCGGATCGTCACGAAGATTGTCCATGAGCATCGGGATGGCCCGGCGATCCCCTAGTTGGGCAAGGGAATCGGCAACATCGAACCGAACGTCCGGATCCGGGTCTCTCAGAGCTTCGATGAGAACATCGAAGCTCTCAGGTCGTGTGCCGAGAGCCTGAGCGGCAAGGCACTGCTCCGGCTCGCTCCCGTCACGCAGAATGTGGGAGAGGGCATCGATCGTTTGGTGATTTTGATTGTCATCGCTCGGGAGAGGAGCGGTCGGTGCTGAAGTGGTCATGGGTACGCTTCTCTCCAGAAGGATGGTGCCGCCGCGCGCTTGAAAACGCGCGGCGGTGAGTTCATTCGATTAGGCGATGTCGCGACGGCCGAAAGTCATCGAACGGAATGTGTCCTTATAGGGAGACACGCCGATCTTCTTCACCTTGCCGACACCCATCTTGTAGTTGTAGTTGCCGCTGATCCAATCCACGACACGACCGGACAATGCGTTTGCCGGCTGTGAGGTGTGCAGGAAGTCCATATACATCACGCCTTTCTTAAGGGCAGGCGTGACGATTGCGACGGCTGTGATGGCGGCCTTGGTCAACTCGATATGACCGTTCTCCATCAGCTTGGTGAAGGTGAAGTCGTCTCCCTCCACGCCAACGATGGTGTCTTTCTGAACCGGGATCCGGTCGGAATAGAGCATGACATAGTCGCCATTCTCGATACCGCGTGCCGCAGCATCTTCCGGATTGAGTTCGACCCAGTTTTCCGGCCAGCGCTGGACGATGTATGGGCGGCGACGGTCGTCGTATCCCGACTGCCAGCGTTCGTTGATCCTGCCGGATGATGACCAGAGTTCATCGCCCTTTGGCTTTAGCCATTCCCAATAGTCGGAGAACAGCGACCAGGGCGCTTTCTGGATGTTGCACTTGCCGGTCTGAGAGTTGAAGTGCGTCAGCTTCTTGTTGAAGACATTGGCACCGGCAGGACCGGTTTCCGGCAATTTGCGCGTTGTGTCATGCAGGCGCTTGGTGCCGACGAGCGAACCATCGTCCATCATCATGACCGGACCCTGGATACCATCGGTACCGAACTCGCCGATCTTCTGATGCAGGGTCTTGCCTTCCTTATGTGCGGCAATCTTGACCATGAAGAAGTCTTTGCGGCTACCGCGTGAGAAACGCGCGCCTTCTTCCAGAACATCGTTGGAATTGTTCCAGTCGAAGCCCGTATAGCCCATCTTCTTGGCAAGTTTGGCAATGATCCACCAGTCCGGTTTGGCTTCACCCGGCGCATCGTAGAATTTCGGATAGAGACGGATGCGCCTCTCGCCGTTGGCCCGGGTGAATGTATCCTCGCCCCAACCGGCGGCAGGGAAGACGATATCCGCGTAACGTGCACCGATTGGATCGACCAGATAGATGTCCTGGTCGACGACGACCATACCGCCCGAGTCAGCTCGTTTTTTCAGGGTCTCGATAATGTCCTTCTTGTCGAAAGAGCGGATCTGGTGCTGGTTTTGCACCGTCAACTCTTCGAACTTGGAGGCGAGACTCTGACTGCCACACATGGATTGGATCCAGGTGTTGCCGATCACATGGGCCATTCGCGTGTGACCCGATACCAGATAGCGATCCGTATCGACGGCGCGGCGACGGCGACCGGGAAGTTTTTCCGGTGACTTGTTGCGCGGATACTTGCCGCCACGCAGACCACCGCGTTGATGGCCACCGGCGCGTCCAATGACCTGACCCGGCCGTCCTCCGGCGCCAACGATGATGCCGAGTGCCGAGATGGCGTTGGTGTTGCCCGTATTATTAGACCAATAGAAGCCCTTCTCGATCATGATCGATGATTTGGGACGTTTGCCATCGGCCTTGGGCTTCGCAAGCCATTCCGCAGCGGTTCTGATCTTGGCAACGTCGATCTGGGCGATCTCGGCGGCTTTCTCAGGCTTGGCGTAATCCTGTGCCAGAAGCCACTTCTTCCAATCCTCGTAGCCATTGGTCTGGAACTTGCCCCACGTCGTGCGCCACTGCCATGGTGTGTTGCGGGTTCCTTGGCCGAATCCCGACGAGGATTCGAATTTGGAATTCACCCACTTCTTGATCCACTCGCCGTCTTCCCAGCCATTCTCAACGATGACGCGGGCAATGGCGAGAACGACTGGCAGATCGGTTCCAGGCTGCAGGTCGATCCACAGACCACCGTTCTTTTCGGCATAAGCAATACCGCCAGTGCTTCTTGGCCCAAGGAAGATCGTTTTCTGACCACCCTGAATGGCCGGCATGATCCAGTCCGTAAACAGGATCGTCTTGGTCTCATACGGGTCCGTGCCGCAGATCATCAGAGTTTCGGCATCCCGCCAGTCTTCATAGGAGGGGCCGAAATTGTCGAAACCTGCATCCCGGAAGCCTGGTGTGGACGTCACATCCGACGGCGTATCGTGGAATGTGAAGTTGGCCGTATTGATATGACGCAAGGCATATTTCGTGATGGCGTAGGTGTTCTCCATATAACCGTAGGAGAAGGTCTTCACGCTATAGGCATTGGCGCCGTGCTTGGCGATGACGTGACGCCCAACCTCGGCTGCCACCTCGATTGCGAAATCCCATGGTACCGGCATCAACACGCCGAACATGCGGATCATCGGTGACTTGAGGCGATCGCGGGTCGGGGTCTGTGGGTTGTAGACCTTCTGCGCGATGGCACCGCCACGGATCGAGGAATTGCCATTGATATTGACGTGCTTGGCATCCTTGTCCGGGATGATAATCACATGATGCGGCTCGCCATTATGCAAAACCACATTGTACTGATTGGGCGCCACCCAGGGCCCCAGAGGTTCGACCGGGAAATCGACGCCAAACGCATTTTCGCTTGCCTTTGGACCACCGACTTTTCCGCCCCGCACGGGCCAGCGATAGACCTTGTAGCCACATGCGACGATGCAATAGTCGCATGCCGTCGTAATGACATCGGCATTGGTCGGCGGGAGAGGAATATTGGTCTCAGGAATGTAATAGGGAGTTGCCATAGTTCTTTTACCCCTCAGCCTTGCAGATTGTCGTAGCGGCCATAAATCAGACCGAACATACCGACCGCATAGATGTCGTCGCCCTCGACCTCGAGCAGCACCTGCGGCAGGCTCTGATAAGCCTGACCGGAGATAAACATGCCGTGCCGGGTGAGATCGAACGTCGTGAGATGCAGCGGGCAGGGGCCAAGAGCCTTGTCACCTGCCTGATACGTGCCCTGCAGCGGACCGCCCTGGTGCGTGCAGGTATAGTTGAAGGCGACGATGTCCTTTTTCTCGCCAATCCCGCCACCGGCTTCCTGCCCAAGCTTGACCAGCATCGATTCTGAGTAGGTGCCTTCATCGGGATATGAAAAGTCGACAGGCTCGTCGTCCTTGAGTTCGGAGAGCTTGGCGATTTTCTTGCGTGGATAGGTCGCGACGAGCGCCGGTACGTTGGCTAGGCCTTCGGCAGTATGTACCGCCACCATGACCGTTGCCGTTGTAATTCCCGACGTGAGGAGGAACGTGCGCCGGTTCATGACGCAGGAGCGCCCCGACTTCTGTGCCTCTTCCGGTCCGTTGATCGCTTCACTGACTTGTTCGTGGATTGTCATGTTTCTTTTCTCCTGACCGGATCAATTGACGGGTGCCGGAAGGGGCTCGGACGCAGGCAGTTCAGGTGCTTCCATCTCGATGCGTGGTCCCGAGAGGGATTCGAGGAAGGCAACCAGGTCGGCCTTATCCCGCTTGGAGAGGTTGAGCGGTTTCAGAAGCTTGGTCTTCGTCGCTGCAAACTCGTTCTTGCCACCGCCGTTGTTGTAGAACTCCACAACATCGGCCAGCGTCGCGATCATGCCGTTGTGCATATAGGGCGCCGTGTACTTCGTGTACCTGAGGGATGGAACGCGGAATTTGCCGAGATCCGCAACTTCCTTGGTTCGGAAGTACATGCCGGGGTCGTCTTTGAATTTCCGGTATTTGTCTTCCGTGATGCCCTTGGCATAGAGCTCAAAACGGAACGTGATCTGTGCCGCTGCATCCGTCTCCCACCCGTCATAGGGCGGTACGCCGAGATTGTAGTATTTCTCGTTGGTCAGCAGCGCGCCGGAATGGCACTGCGCACAGCCAGCCTTGCCTGTGAACAGCTTCAGACCGCGTTTCTGTGTTTTGGTCAGAGCCTTGTCATCGCCTCGCATATACTTGTCAAACGGCGTATCCGTCTGAACCAGCGTGCGCTCGAATGCCGCGATAGCCATGTAGGCATGGCGGACGAGAGGCCATTCATCGCCGAAGACGGCTCGGAACTGCTTGCGATATTCGGGAACGAATGCAAGCCGTGCTTCCATCATGTCGTCTTCGCCGTTGCCAGCAACGCCGCCGCGTGCGGCGGAACGGGCCTGACCTTCAAGCGACTTCGAGGATCCTGCCCAGAACAGCTTTTTGTAATAGGCGGAGTTGATGATGGTCTGGCTGTTACGCCAGTGGGTCGTGCCTGGATAGCCCAGCGAAATCTTCTCTGGGAAATCCCATCCGGCGTCCGGCAGGTGGCAGGCCGAACAGGGCATGGCGCCGTTGCCGGATAGCCGGCCATCGAAAAACAGCATTTTGCCGAGAGCCACCTTTTCCGGCGTCGTCGGATTGTCCGGCGGACTGGGCGGATCGCCGAGTGGCGCGAGCATTTTCGGGCGCTCTTCTGCCGACAGTGCCGGGAGAGCCAATGTTGCCGTCGCCATTGCGGCGGTCGTCAGGGCAATAAGGATACGGGATGTCATGTCTGTGCCCTCCTTAGTTTTTCTGTTTGCGCCAGTCGGCGATGAGGGTCGGTTCCATATCGAAGTCTCCCGGATTGTAGGCCGGCGCATCGAAACTGTTGCCGGAAAGAGACTTGAGGAACGCAACAAGGTTTGCTTTTTCCTCGCTGCTGAGGCCGAGAGGCTTCAGGCGTGGATCCTTGTTGAGCGCAATGCCGCCACCCTTATTGTAGAACTCGATAACGTCCTCCAGCGTGGCGATCGTGCCATTGTGCATGTAGGGCGCTGTGTAGATGAGCTCGCGCAATGTCGGTGTGATGAACTTGCCCTTGTTCGCTTCCTTGTGGTCGCGAATATAGGCACCCAGATCCCGGCGCAGATTCATGTAGTTCTCGATACCCATGAATTTGGCGTAGGTGACAAAGGTGACGTGCCGCATCGGATCGGACCAGATGTCCGGATTGTCGCTAACGGCCGTATTGTAGGGTTTGTCATCGGTGAAGCGCGGGCCGCTATGACAGGCGGCACATCCGGCCTTGCCTTTGAACAACTCAAACCCGGCTTTCGCTTCCTTGGACATTTTGCCGCTGTCGAAAGGAGCGCCGCTGGACGTGATCGATTTGAGAAATTCCTGGAGAGCAGAGCGAGCACCGCCGTTGGATGGCTCGCCTTTCCCAGCCTTCTTGAACATCTCTACATAGACAGGATCCTGCTTGAGGCGCTCCTGCATGATGCGCATGTCCATATTCATGAAATAGGTCTCAGTGATCGATTCACGGGAGACATCGTTCAGATTGGTGCCGAGGCGGCCGTCATGGAACCAGTTCTTCCGGTGGCCCACATTGGCGAGAGTCGGTGTGTTCCTGAAATGCAGAGATCCGGAATAGGCATCGGACAATGCTTTGCCATCCGTGAAGGCCTTGTCGGGCTGATGGCAGCTTGAGCAGGAAAGGCTCGTGTCGCCTGAAAGCCGTGTGTCGTAGAAGAGCCGCTTACCGAGCGCAGCTAAATCTTTTTTCACCTTCATCGGTTCGACTGATCCGAATTCTTCAGCCCAGCCAGGCCCCGTATTGAAGGCAAGTATCGAGAGAATGGACACCGCTGTGCCCAAGCCGAGCGCCGTTGCGCGCCATCTCGTCCGTCGTTCTGTCATGAGACGTAACCTCTCCCCATCGCGATCGCGGAATTAAGGAAATCACGCCGGCACGTAATGTGAGGCGTGTGCACCTATGTCATCCGATGCGACGCACTCTAGGGTTCTTGTGTAACGTCGATATTTCCTGGAGAGGGTCGAGATATGAAGAAATGTAACGGATCGTAACGAAACGGTATCAATGCGGAGAGGTGGGGAATTGGCCGCCGTCCAGGAGCAGGCGTACCGTCCGGGCCAACACGACCGGCTCGACCGGCTTATCAATAAGACGAAACGGCATGAGGTCGTCAGGATCGAGTGTTCCCGGCTGATAGGCCGTGCAGAGGATGATTGGGCAATCATTGCGCTGCGTGCGCACGGCGCGGGAAACCTGTTCGCCGTTCATTTCCGGCATCACGAAATCCGTCATCACGAGATCGAAGTGTTCGGGGTCGGTCTCGAATCGCGCCACAGCGACGGTCGGGTCGATATAGGCTTCGACATCGTAACCGAGACTTTCGAGGATTTTTCGGCAGGTTGATACGACCTCGGGCTCATCATCCACGAGGAGAATACGCTCGTTGCCACGATCGAGGCTATCGCGGCTGGCAAACGACTTGGGCGCTATTTCACTCTGCGGCAGAAGGATCTCAAACCGCGTTCCAGCGCCATGGGTACTGTCGGCCGATATCTGGCCGCCCATTTCAGAGACGAGATTGGCAACGACTGAGAGCCCCAGCCCTGTGCCTTTTCCCGGCGGTTTCGTCGTGAAAAAGGGATCGAAAATATTGTCCAGGACGCTCTGCGGCATTCCACTGCCATTGTCCTCTACGGTGAGTTTCACCAGATCGCCCTTTGCGTTCTTCGATTCTTGGGCAGAAACAGAGAGCGTGATTTGACCGCCATCGGGTTCGATGGCCTCAGCCGCATTCGAGCAGAGATTCATAATGACCTGGTGCAGGCGGGTCGGATCAGCTTTGACAGATAGTGTCTCGTCGTCGATCGAGAATTCCAGCGCGATGTTGGGCTGGATCGATGCACGCATCAGCCGGCAGACTTCACGAACTGCATCTCCCACACGCAGGGTGAGCGGCTCGCTTGGCTGGCGACGCGCAAAGGCAAGAACCTGTCCAACAAGATTGCGGGCGCGTTTCGCGGCGATCTCGATCTGCTCCAGCTCTTCACGCAACTCGCCATCCTCCGGCACTTCGAGGAGAGCCAGGTGCACATTGCCGATGATCGTTGTCAGGACATTGTTGAAATCGTGTGCGACGCCACTTGCGAGAAGCCCGACAGCCTCCATTTTCTGGGCTTTATGGATTTGCTCGCGCGCTTTGCGGCTCTCCGTAATGTCCTCGCCGACGCCGATATAGTGCGTGATATCTCCTTCGTCGTCCCGCAGTGGAAAGATCGCAGTCTTTGCCCAATAGAAACTGCCGTCTTTTTTCTTATTGCGAAATACGCCGCCCCATTCCTTACCGAGCGTGATCTGTCGGCTGAGATCCATATAGGCATCCTGGGAAGTGTCGCCCGACTGCAAGAATTTGGGCGTTTGGCCGAGCACTTCCGCCGATGAATAGCCTGAGACGTCGCAGAACTTCCGGTTCACATATTCAATCCGGCCGTCTGTATCGGTGATGATGATCGTCGCCGAACTCTGATCGACGGCACGGCTGAATTTCTTGGCCACATGCTCTGCTGCCTTGCGTTCGATCAACTCGTTCGACAGCAGGCCGACAGTTTGTCGCAACTCGCGCTGCAGCAGATAGAAAAGGGCATAGATCGCCAATGCAACGACAACCAGTCCTGCAAGAAAGCGGAAACCCAGCGAAATCTGATCGCGGCCTTCCGTCACAGAGTCGACGATCGCCTGTGTGTTTTCCCTGCGTTTGTCGCGCCAATACCGCTCGAGCACGGCAAGAGCCTCAAGCGCCCCGCGATCATCCACTTTGACGCGTGCATCGGTTTGTGTGACGGGCCAGCCTTCTTGGGCCGCTTGAATGGCGATGGGAAGTTTCGACTCGTAGCGTGCGATGGTTTCTTCGATCGTCTTCAGCGCAGCGAGTTCCTCAGTACTGGCTCCGCTCTTGCGATACTCTTCGATCGTCGCTTTGAAGTCTTTGAGTTGCCCCTCCAGGCTTTCGAGATAGCTTTGCTGCTGGCGCAATACGAAGTTTTTGAAGTTGTGGATCATGCCGCCATAGCCGAGATGGCGGCGAATGCGGCTGAGCAGCTCGCCGCTGCGCTCTGCTTCCCCCGTATAGGTCGTCCAGCTATCGCCAATCCGCTGGAACCGATCCTGTGTCTCGTTTCCGAGGTAAAGTCCGGTCAGTATTGTCGAGGCGAGCAGAATGGCGGCTCCGATGCTGGGAAAGAGGAGTCGCACTGACAGATTCGGTCCGAAGAACAAGCGCTTCATTGCTGTATGAGGCGCCATGCAGGCAGCAATGGCAAGGTTGACGTTCTGCTACCAATCTGGACTATCTGGATCTTGGAGCACATAACGCAGTCAGGCTCAGCTGCAGAACCGGCGTTCGCAAGGCGCGAGACAATGAACGAACGCATACTTGTCGTGGACGACGACCCTCAAATCACGACCTTCCTAGAGCGTTATCTGACCAAACAAGGGTTTCAGCCGGTCTGCGTTTCGACAGGGCAGGAAATGCGCAACATATTGGCTGATCAGGCCATCGATCTTTGCGTTTTGGACGTCGGATTGCCTGATGCCGATGGTTTTGAGCTGACGAGGGAAATCCGACGGACATCGAATCTTCCCATCATTGTTCTCAGTGTGCGAAACGAGACATTCGATCGGATCTTTGGTCTTGAGTTCGGAGCTGACGATTATGTGACGAAGCCGTTCGAGCCGCGCGAGCTTGTTGCGCGCATCCGAACCGTGTTGCGTCGCTCCAAACTGGAGCGCCTCTCGACGCAGGAGATTGAACCCGGACAAGTCCTCCTCCAGTTCGGCCCTTGGATCGTCAATCTCGGAGCGCGAACTGTGGTCCACGAAGATAATGGGGATGATGCCGGGCTGACGAGCATGGAATTCGATTTGCTCAAAGCGCTGGTGGAACAGCCACGGACTGTTCTCAGTCGCGATCAATTGATCGATCTTGCCCGTGGACCGAGCATGGTCGTCGGGGACAGGGCGATTGATGTTCACATCATGCGCATGCGAAAGAAGATCGAGCCGGACACAACGCAACCGACCTATATCAAGACGATCCACGGTATCGGCTATTGTCTGGCGGACGATGTGACGCGGTTTCAGAAAGAAACCTGAAAGCCGACGATTTCGGAACTGTTCTGGCCTCTATCCCTGTTGGGATGCGACGACGACATCGAGCAGGCAAGGCTTGTCGTTGGCAAAAGAGGCCTCCAGAGCTGGCTTCAAAGCGTCCGGATCCGTGATCCGCTCTGCCTCCATGCCCAGACCGCGCGCAATCGATACGAAGTCGATGGGTGGATCGTTGAAATCCATTCCGATCGGTTTGTCGTTGCCATGAAACGATTTGAGACGCTGCTTGAGAATGTTGTAGCCGCCATTGTTGGCGATCACATATGTCATTGGCAGTTTCAAATGCGCGGCAGTCCAAAGGGCCTGGATGTTGTACATGGCGCTCCCGTCGCCGATCAATGCACAGACAGGCCGGTCGGGCTGTGCGATCTGTACGCCGACTGCACCAGCGATGCCCCACCCAATACCGCCGCTGGCGAGCCCGTGATAGGAGTAGCGATCCCGGTTGGGATGCAGGCTGCAGAGCGACCTGGAAGACGTCAGTGCCTCGTCGACCATGATCGCATCATGGGGAAGCGCCTCGGCCAGACGAAGCATGAGCCAGTCGGGATGCATCGGTGATCCCGGTCCAGCTTTGTCAATTTGTCCTGTGAGTGACGCACGCCTGGCGGTCCAGTTTTTGTCGGCAAGAGCGTCGATACGTGAGCGGGCACGAGCCTCCAGCGTGTCGCCGCCCGTGTCACGAATTCGATCCGCCAAGGCCGTCAAGGTTTCTTTGAGATCCGCGCGAACGGCCATCGCCGTTGCGTAGTTCTTGCCCATTTCCCAATCGAGCTGGCCGATCTGGATCACAGGCAGATCATGGGGCAGGGGATCGATTTCGCTCCATACAGACATCCGGAGGAGGTCCGCACCCAGTACGACCAACAGATCGTGATCGGCGAGCTTATTGCGAACGATCTTCTGGCTGCGGGTAAGCGTGCCCATGAAACATGGATGTTCCGATGGGAAGTGCGCGCCATAGGGAACCGTTTGCTGATATGCCGCTGCGCCAACGATTGAAGCCAAGTTGGCGGCTTCGTCTAGAGCGTCGCTCTTCACCAGTTCATCGCCGCAGAGGAGGGCGGGGCGTTCGGCCTCCATGATGCGCTGCGTCAGCTGTTCCAAGAGCTGATCCGACGGGCGGGTTCGGGTTTCGACCCGCGTCATTTGTGAGAGTTCGATTCCCGCCTCGTCATTCAGGATATCCCCCGGAAGTGAAATGAACACGGGCCCCGTCGGCGGTGTCATCGCGACCTTCGCTGCGCGGCGCATGATCCTCGGAAGGTCCTCAAGGCGGCTGACTTCCACGGCCCATTTCACCAGAGGCGTTGCAATCGGGACAAGCGGGTCATAGAGCATCGGCTCCGTCAGCCCATGGCCTTGCTCCTGCTGGCCTGCCGTAATGATCATCGGTGTGCCGGTAAACTTGGCGTTGTAGATCGCACCCATGGCATTGCCGAGCCCGGGGGCCACATGAACATTGCAGGCGACAAGCTGGCCCGAAGCGCGGGAGAAGCCATCTGCCATCGTGACAACGGTCGATTCCTGAAGGCCCAGCACATAGTTCAGATTAGGGTGCTCGCCAAGAGCATGCATGATCGGCAGTTCGGTGGTGCCAGGATTGCCAAAGAGATGTGTAATGCCTTCGTCCTGAAGGATCGTCAGAAAAGCCGAGCGGCCTGTAATCCTGTTCATGCAACCCCCTCACTATCCGGGTTCAGACTGAGCCGACTGTTGGTACCGGGATCGTTGTTCTGCAGGTTTTCTGGTTTTTAAGATCGATGCTGGATTCGAGCGTAGATGATCATAAATTCTCGGGCGGGACCAGTTGAGCTGGAGAGAAACTCCCTCACGATGTCATCGACTTGATGGCCACGAGGCCTGAGACGGCGAGTAGGCCGAAGACTGCCAGTTTCCAGGCATCGCGCCGTCTTCGCAGGCCTGGCAGACCAAGTGGCTTGATGATTTGGACGCAAGCGGCGGCCGCGAAGAACATCATAATGAGTTTCGCCAAGGACACTCTCCCGTCAACCGTCCGATCACGCTATTCGCGTCCGCGTTCCTGAATAGACACGCAAAGGTGCTGATCGAATACAGCAATGAGCCGGAGAGGACGAGTCCGCCTCGTTCAAACAAAAAAGCCGGACCCTATCCAGGGCCCGGCTCAATCTGGTGCGCTGAATGCTATGGCATTCAGTCTTGCCTATGCGGCATTCACTTCCGTCAGGAAGTTGTCGACGGTCTTCTTGAGGTTTTCGGTTTGTGCCGTCACGTCCACGGAAGCCGTTTTCATCTGTTCTGCTGACTGACGGGTTTCCGCGACGGCGCCGTTCACGCCGGTGATGTTTTCGGTGACTTCACCGGTGCCAGCTGCGGCTTCCTGCACATTCCGGCTGATTTCCGCTGTTGCGGAGTCCTGCTCCTCGACTGCGGCAGCAATGGAGTTGGTAATAGCGTTCACCTCCTCCATCGTGTCCGTAATGCCGCGGATCGACGTAACAGCAACTTTCGTTGCCGACTGAATGTCGCTGATCTGCTGACTGATTTCGTCGGTCGCTTTTGCTGTCTGTTCCGCGAGTTCTTTCACTTCGGACGCAACAACCGCGAACCCTTTGCCGGCCTCGCCGGCTCGGGCAGCCTCGATCGTCGCGTTCAGTGCCAAAAGATTGGTTTGCTCGGCAATCTCCGAGATCATCGTGAGCACATCGCCGATCTTCTGTGCGGATGTTGCAAGGCCCTCGATCTGCTCATTCGTCGACGCAGCCGAACTGGATGCCGATGCAACGATCTCTGTTGCTTGCGACACTTGTTGGCCGATTTCGCGGATCGACGAAGACAGTTCTTCGGCGGCGCCCGCAACCGTCTGGACGTTGGCCGATGCTTCCTCGGATGCCGAGGCTGCCCCATTGGCCTGCCCCGACGCTTGCTCGGCGATGTTGGTCAGAGCGCCTGTCGTCTGCGCCATCTGATCCATGTTCTCGCCGACGCGGGCCAGGACTTCCTCAATTTCCGTACGGAATCCGGAAATCAGAGAATCGATCTTGGCCTGGCGTTGCTGGCGCTTGAGTCCCTCGGCACCGGATTCTTCTTCCAATCGTGCGCGCTCGATCGCATTTTCACGGAAGACCTCTGTCGCTTTTGCCATATCGCCGATTTCATCGCCGCGATCGGCACCTTCGATTTCGCTGCTTGTATCGCCTTCGGCGAGCCGGCCCATAGCGGCGGTGAGGCTATTGATGGGCGAAGAAATGCCGTTGCCGATGAACCATGCTGCGGCAATACCGAAGATCAGGCTCAGTATAGCAACGCCAATCTCGGTCATTTCGGTTGCCTGGATGGAGGCCAACGTTTCCGGTCCGACAATGTCTTGTTGCTTTTTGATACTCAGCTTGAGCTCTTCGATTTCAGCCGCAACTTTCGGTCCGATCACGTCCATCTCATTTTTGATGATGGAATTGCGGGCCAGAATCGTGTCGTGAACGTCCTGAAATGCGACGCCATAAGCTTTGAGCAACGGGTCGAATTCTTTGGCAAGCTTGCGGCGCGTGGGGTTTTCAAGGTTGGCAAAGAGCGTTTTGTGTTTCTCCGAAGCGCCTGCGAGTTCTTTTTTGACCCGCGCGTAGGAACCTTCATCGTTCTCCACGAGGAACTTTACGACATAGAGACGGGCCAAAAGCAGATGACGCAGGGTTTCTCCGGCGCGAAAGGCCGCTTCGGCATCATTGTCGTTGAAGGCACTTTTCATGATGGCGGTCAGTTTCCGCTCCATCGACGGTCCGTTCTTGTTCAGAACGTCATTGACCAATTCGTTGCGATGCGCCTGTTTTTTGGTGACCTCATCAAAGGCAACCAGATATTTCTGCAGGTCGACTTCGGCCTCATGTGCAATCTTCTTGCTTTCCGGACTGTCGGCGCGCTGCTTCAGATTTTCGATCATTTCGAGCGTCTTGTTCGCTCGGGCCTTGACCTTCTCAATGTTCTCCGGACTGGCGTCGATGATGAAATTTTTCGCCTGGAGTCGGGCCTCGAGAAGATTCGCCTGAACACGGCCTGAGGCGTTTGTCTGCAAAGCGAGAGAACGATATTGCGAAAAACCGGACTTCGACTTCTCAAGAGCAAAGTAGGCGAAGGCCGAAATTGCAACCAGTAAGATGAGGACTACCCCAAATCCACCGAATATTTTGTGGGATATCTTGATGTTGTCGAGTTTTTTAAGCATAGCATCCTGCCGCATAATACTTGCCAAAAGGCGTTTTCCGATCGCGATTTCGATCGCATGGATTCTTGAATTTCGTCGACCTTGGAATTCGACACCCCAGGGCTGCGAGAAAAGTCTTTGGGGTGAAATTCTAGATCCTCGGAGTCGAACGACTGAGAGATGCGCGATTCTGCTGGATTAGGGTTAACAATGCGGTAAAGCGGACCCAAAAGCTGGGCAATACCTGTCCTTCGACCAGACATAAGATGTGCCAATACGGCAAGGCTCGTATTTTGTCGTGCGCTGTACTTGGCGATGTCGGATCAACCTGGGCGGTGGTGCACGTAAACCCGTTTTGCCAACCCATTTGTATCTACAAACATGGTTTCTGCCACGATCAGTTCGCGATGATTGCGATAGACAAGCGTCACGCTGGATACGCCGGCCATCACGTCGATCAACTCGAACCGGAGTGTGCTTTCTTTCCCAAGACTAGGTTCGAAATACGCTCGGAGTTCCGTGCGGGTTCGAATCGTGCCGTCGTCCCGTCCAAGGCGGCTGACAACGAGCGGCGAGACGAATTCAAGCTCCTCGGCATAGTGGGTAAGGATTTCTTCGAGATCGTGGGCATTCCATGCCTCGATCCACTGGGTTGCGATCGCTTGTGCCTGTTGCAGTTCGATCATGAGTCGCTCGTTCCGTCATCTCTTGTCTGTTTTCCAATACCGATCGTTCCGTGAGCGCTCATCCCAAGTGCGCCTGAATTCTCGGCAATGTGTGTCCAATTCTGACCCTGGCACGGCCGACGCACCGCTGTTAAGGTCTCGCCACACAGCGTCAGTCAGGGAGGCAATGATCCATGCCGCGTCTTCAAGGAGTTTTTGCCGCAGCGTTTGCGGCCATGGTCGTGTTCAGCGCGCCGGCTTTCTCGAAAGAGCTCACAATAGGGTTGGCCTCAGAGCCGACATCGATCGATCCACATTTCCATAACCTCTCGCCCAATAATGCGTTGTCCCGTCATATTTTTGACCGGCTCGTGCATACGGACGAGAAGCAGAAACTCATTCCGGGCCTCGCGGTATCATGGAAGGCTATCAACGACACGACTTGGGAGTTCAAACTGCGCCAGGGCGTAAAATGGCATGACGGCTCGCCGTTCACTGCCGACGATGTTGTCTTTACGTTCAGCCGCGCCATCAGCGTTGAGGGCAGCCCGTCGGGATTTGGCACCTACATCAAGGGCAAGACGGCTGTCAAAGTCGATGACCACACCGTTCATATCAAGACCGAACAACCCTATCCGCTGATGGCAAATGATGTGTCGACCTTTGGCATCATCTCCAAAAAGCACGGGGAAGGCGCGAAGACCGCAGACTACAACTCAGGCAAAGCCGCAATCGGTACCGGACCCTATAAATACAAGGCCTATGTTCCGGGCGATCGTTTCGTCTATGTCCCCAACGAAAACTACTGGGGCGAGAAAGCGAAATGGAGCCAGCTCACCATGAAGCCGATCAAGTCCTCGCCTTCGCGGGTTGCGGCTTTGCTGGCAGGCGACGTGGACATGATTGCCCAGGTCCCGACCACGGACATTGAACGCCTAAAGAAAGAACCCAAGGTGGCACTGAGCCAGGGCATCTCCAACCGCGTGATCTATCTTCATCTCGATCATGACCGGGACAACTCTCCTTTCGTCAAAGCAAAAGACGGGAGCGATATCAAGAACCCGTTGAAAGACGTGCGTGTGCGGCGGGCCATATCGATGGCTATCAATCGCGATGCCATTGTCGAGCGGGTCATGGAAAATGTCGCAATCAAGGCCGGACAGCTTCTGCCCGAAGGCTTCTTTGGCGTCTCGCCGAATCTGAAGCCGATGAAGTACGACCCGGCCGGTGCCAAAAAGCTGCTGGCCGAAGCCGGTCTGAAAGATGGCTTCAGCCTCACTATTCACGGCCCCAATGACCGCTATATCAACGACGCCAAGATCGCCGAGGCCGTTGCTCAGATGCTGACGCGGGTCGGTATCAAGACGGCAGTCGAGACCATGCCGCGTTCGGTCTACTTCAAGCGCGCCTCGCGTGGCGGCCCGAACAAGACACCTGAATTCAGCTTCATTCTCGTTGGCTGGGGTGCGGGTTCAGGCGAGGCATCGTCTCCTCTGAAGTCATTGATCCATACTTATGACAAGAGCCGAGGGTTTGGAGCGTCGAACCGCGGGCGGTTTTCCAACGCGGAAGTCGATGCTCTGATCGAAAAAGCCTTATCGACAGTCGACGATGGCGAGCGGCAGAACTTGCTTGCAAAGGCGACGGAGATGGCGGTCGGTCAGGTGGCGATCATTCCGCTGCATTATCAGGTCAATACATGGGCCGCGCGAAAAGGTCTCAAATACCGCGCGCGCACGGACGAAGCCACCGAAGCCATGTATGTCGTCGAGGAATAATCAAACAGAGCATACGGGACAGAAACTAGTCCCGTATGCTCGAACCCTTTGCCGTCAATAAGCCAATGATCACTGCGGGGGGACTGCCATGACGGCCTATATCATACGTCGCCTCTTGCAGAGCGCCGTGGTTGTATTCGTCATGTCGGTGATCGTCTTTTTTGGCGTTAACGTCATCGGCGACCCGGTCGACATGCTGATCAATCCGGAGGCCGATCAGGCGGACATCGAAGCAGCGATCCGGGCGCTCGGTCTCGATAAACCCATCGGCGAACAGTATCTTTATTTCGTCAAGAACGCGTTCTCAGGCGACCTTGGGGATTCTTTCATTTTTGGTGAACCGGCATTGCAGCTTATTCTTCAGCGCATGCCGGCAACGATGGAATTGGCCCTGGCAGCATTGCTCATGGCGATCATTCTGGGCATTCCTCTCGGCCTCTATGCCGGATTGAAACCGGCATCGCCGGTATCCAAGACCATCATGGCCGGTTCGATCCTGGGCTTTTCGTTGCCGACCTTCTGGGTTGGGCTGATGATGATCATGCTGTTCGCCGTGATCCTGGGCTGGTTGCCGTCGACGGGCCGCGGCGATACGGCGACATTCCTCGGCATTACATCGAGCCTGTTTACCTGGGATGGGCTGACGCATGTGCTAATGCCCGCGCTCAACCTCGCGCTACTCAAGATTTCGCTGGTTATCCGGCTTACGCGTGCGGGAACCCGCGAAGCGTCCCAGCAGGACTACATCAAGTTTGCGCGGGCGAAGGGACTGCAGCCGCGCCGTGTGATCTTCGTGCATCTATTGCGCAATATCCTAATACCCGTGGTGACCGTCATAGGCCTGGAATTCGGCGGCTTGATTGCATTTTCGGTCGTGACTGAAACGATCTTCGCTTGGCCCGGCATGGGCAAATTGCTGATCGATTCCATCCAGCAGCTCGACCGGCCTGTGATCGTTGCCTATCTGATTATGATCGTCCTGATCTTCGTACTGCTCAATCTCATCGTCGACATCCTTTATTCGCTATTGGATCCGCGTGTCCGTATCGGGGATCAGTCAACATGACCGTAGCGGATGAAAAGATCGAGCTCGTCGACGGTGATGCGGGACCGGTTCCGGCCGTTATAGAGACGCCGTTTCAACGATTCCGGTCGGACTTTCTGGAAAGCCGGCTTGCGGCGGGCGCACTGCTGCTTCTCGTCGCAATCATTCTGCTGGCGGTGTTCGCGCCGTTGCTTGCACCGCAAGACCCTTATGACCTGGCGCAGGTGGATGTGATGGATTCCCGGCAACCTCCGGGAACGGCGAGTTATCACGGCTACACCTATTGGCTTGGCACCGACGGGGCAGGACGTGATCTTTGGAGTGCCATTCTCTACGGTTTGCGCATCTCTCTGGCCGTCGGCGTCATGAGCGGCTTCATCGCCTTGGCAATCGGCACGTCGGTCGGGCTTATCGCAGCCTATGCCGGCGGACGCATCGAAGCGGTCATCATGAGGATCGTCGACATTCAACTCTCATTTCCGGCAATCCTGGTTGCCCTCATGCTGCTGGTCGTGTTCGGAAAGGGTGTCGACAAAATTATGATCGCGCTCGTGACGGTCCAATGGGCCTATTATGCTCGCACGGTCCGCGGTACGGCCCTCGTGGAGCAATCGAAAGACTATGTGGAGGCAGCCCGCTGCCTGGGGCTAAGCCATGGGCGCATACTCTTTCGCCACATTCTGCCGAACTGTCTGGCGCCGCTGATCGTCGTTGGCACCGTTCAGACGGCTCATGCCATCGCTCTGGAAGCAACATTGTCGTTCCTCGGTGTTGGCCTTCCACAAACGGAGCCATCGCTCGGTCTGCTGATCTCGAATGGATTCGAGTACATGATGAGCGGTCGCTATTGGATCAGTTTCTTTCCCGGGATCGCACTTCTTTTGACGATCGTTTCCATCAATCTCGTCGGCGATCAGCTTCGCGACGTTCTCAATCCGAGGCTGCAAAAGTGAGTGCCGACGCTCCAACGCTCGTGGTCGAAGGGCTCACCACCCATTTCTTCACCAAGGCCGGCGTGGTCAAGGCTGTGGACGGCGTCAGCTTCGAAGTTGGGTCCGGCGAGGTCCTGGGACTGGTTGGAGAATCAGGTTCAGGCAAATCCGTAACCGGATTTTCGATTATCGGGCTCGTCGACCCTCCGGGCCGTGTGGTTGGTGGATCGATCCGTTTCAAGGGCGAGGAACTGGTTGGGGCCAACGAAGAGCGTCTGCGCTCGCTTCGCGGTAACCGGGTCGCCATGATCTTCCAGGATCCGATGATGACTCTGAACCCCGTTCTTCGGATCGACACGCAGATGATCGAGACCATTACCGCCCACGCAAATGTCAATAAGCGGGACGCATGGACACGCGCGCGCGACGCGCTTGGTCAGGTGGGAATTCCTTCGCCAGAGGAGCGTATGAATGCGCATCCTCATCAACTCTCAGGCGGCATGCGCCAGCGCGTGGCGATAGCGATCGCCTTTCTGAATGAGCCCGATGTCATCATCGCCGATGAGCCGACCACGGCACTCGACGTTACGATCCAGGCTCAGATTATTCACGAAGCCCAGAGCCTTTGCGCAAAGACAGGTACCGCGTTGATCTGGATCACGCACGATCTGGCGGTTGTGGCAGGTCTCGCGGATAGAATTTGCGTTATGTATGCAGGCCGGGTGGTCGAGGCCGGTGCAGTTGACGATGTGGTCGACAGACCACTCCACCCCTACACGGCCGGACTTCTTGGTTCGGTGCCTGGCCACAACCAGCGAGGAGAGCGTCTCAACCAGATTCCCGGTATGGCACCGTCACTAATCGATCTTCCCAAAGGTTGTGCTTTTCACCCCCGGTGTGCGCATGGCGATGAAGCGTGTGAGGTCGTGCCCGATCCAAGCACGCCTCTGGCGGGGCGTATGGTTCGATGCTTCCATCCGCGGCTGCCGGAGCCGGCCTCATGACGGCGATGGTCGCGACGGAAGAGCTTACGAAGAATTTCGTGAAGCGCCTCGATCTTGCAGGGAAAATCGCGGCCGGTCTGGGGGCTGGCCTCAAGGAGCAAACCGTTCATGCCGTGGATGGCGTCAGCATTGATGTCGCCAAGGGGGAGGTGGTCGGTCTTGTCGGCGAGTCGGGATGTGGCAAGTCTACCATCGGGCGCATGATTGCCGGCATCATGGAGCCGACCGCGGGGCGCATTCTCTTCAAGGGACGTGCCCTGGACGAAATGACGGGCGAAGAGGCACACCGCGCCAAACTCGCCGTCCAAATGATCTTTCAAGACCCGTTTGCTTCGCTCAATCCGCGTCAGCGTGTTGCCGGTATCGTGGGAGAGGCGCCTCTGGCGCATGGGATCATCAGCCGCTCCGAAGCCGATGACTATCTGGACGAGATGCTGCGCAATGTCGGTCTCGACCCAGCCTTCAAGCGCCGTTATCCGCATCAATTCTCGGGTGGACAGAGACAGCGGATCGGAATCGCACGTGCGCTCGCCGTCAAGCCGGAGTTTCTCGTCTGCGACGAGGCAATTGCCGCACTTGATGTTTCTATCCAGGCGCAGATCCTGAACCTCTTCATGGATCTGCGCGAGACCTTCGATCTGACGTACCTGTTCATCAGCCACGATCTCAGCGTTGTCGAGCATATCTCCAATCGTGTGGTGATCATGTATCTCGGCAGGGTCGTCGAAGTTGCAGAAACCGATGCACTGTTCGAGGGGCCCAATCATCCTTATGCCAAGGCGCTGCTTGATGAGGTGCCGCGCCTCGATCAGCGCAAGCGTGTGTTTCAGCCTATCAAGGGTGAAATTCCTTCTCCCCTTACGCCGCCGCCCGGATGTCACTTTCATCCCCGGTGTCCACAGGCTATGGATCGATGCCGGATAGAAGTCCCGCCGCTGAAAGAGATTGCGCCGGGCCGTCTATCGGCCTGCCATCTGAACGATTGAACATGACGGCTTCCAGGTGAAGCGCCCGACACTCAGGAGACGATAAGATGACGATGCCCTCAGCCGATGAGGTCTTGGACGGGATTCGCGAATGGGTGGAGGTCGAAAGCCCGACCACCGATGTTGCCGGTGTGAACCGGATGATGGATTTGGTCTCGGAAACACTCAGCGGACTGGATTGCACCGTAGAGAGGATTCCGGGCACCGATGGGCGCGGTGACCATGTCGCGGCCAAGTCCCCCTGGGGTGGTGATGAGAAGGGCATTCTGGTTCTCTCACACCTCGATACGGTCCACCCTCTGGGCACGCTTGATGATCTGCCGTTCAGCGTCGATGGAGACAAGGCCTACGGGCCGGGCATCTACGACATGAAGGGCGGTGCCTATATCGCTCTTGCAGCGTTTCGCGCCCTCATTGAGGATGGGCAGGAGGCATCGCTTCCAATCCGCTTTCTCTATGTATCGGATGAGGAGGTGGGCAGTCAGACGTCTCGCCACCACATCGAAGCCGCCGGTGAGCATGCCAAATATGTGCTGGTGACTGAGCCTGCTCGCGACGGCGGCAAGATCGTCACCGGTCGGAGAGGTTCGGCACGATTTAGCCTTGCAGCCAAAGGCAGGCCGGCCCACTCGGGCGCCCGCCATGCCGATGGACGCAGTGCGATTCTCGAGATGGCTCGTCAGATCGCCAAGATCGAAGCCAGGACGGACTATGAGAGGAACCTTACGCTCAATGTCGGCTTGATCGAAGGCGGGTCCGCCGTGAATGTTGTTCCAGAGCATTGCACGGCTGAACTCGATATTCGTTTCCGCGACCTGGATACGGCGAACGAAATCGTAGACTGGGTCAACGCACTCGAAGCTCACGATGGCGATGTTGTTTTCACTGCCAAAGGCGGCATATCGCGACCGGCTTACGAGAAGTCACCGGCAATCGAAGCCCTCTATGAACATGCGAAAGGTCTTGCGTCCGAAATCGGATTCGATCTCGTCGACACATTTACAGGGGGCGGGAGCGACGGGAGCTTCATCGCAAACAGATTGCCTGTTCTGGATGGCCTCGGTGTTGATGGGGCAGGGGCGCATACAATGCACGAGCATCTCTATGTTTCATCTCTCGAACCGCGCATGTCGTTGATGCGGCGACTCTACGAGACCTTGGAATAGGCGGTCAGGGCAACGAATGATCCACGTTGCCGGTGTGATTGATGAGGCCGAAGCGCGGATGCTCATCGACTGCGGTGTGCCCTATCTTGGGTTTCCACTTGCGCTCGCCTATCACCAGGAAGATTTGAGCGCCGATGATGCGGCTGCCATCGTCAGCAGTCTTGGCGGTCAAGCAACCTTCTTTCTCATCACCTATCTGGACTCTGCAGAGGCTATCCTGAAGCTGTGCGATCGTCTCGGCGTTTCGATGGTTCAACTTCACGGAGAAATTTCGACAAACGAGCTTGAGAAGCTGCGCAGATCGTCCAAGCCAATCCGCGTTTTGAAAAGTCTGATCGTTGGTCCCGACAATCTGGATGCGCTGCGGAACGAGATGGAACGGCTAGAAACACTCGTCGATGGATTTATTACGGATACTTTTGATCCGGAGACCGGCGCGACAGGTGCTACTGGCAAGACCCATGACTGGAAGGTTAGCAGAGCCCTCGTTGCGTTGTCGCCCAGGCCGATCATTCTTGCCGGCGGCCTCACGGCTGTGAATGTGCGTTTGGCCATCGAGACAGTGCAACCCGCGGGCGTCGACGCTCATACGGGGCTGGAAGGAGCCGACGGCCGGAAGAGGCGCGATCTTGTCGAGGCTTTCATCAGTGAGGCCGAGGCAGGTTTTCGAGCGCTGAGATGATTGCCTAAGGTTTGGGTGAAAGCGTCTCCCGGCCCTTGCCACCCTTGGCCCACCGACCGTGTAGCACTCCGTTCTTTCCAACCTTGTAGATCACGGGATAGGCGGCGCCCCAGTCGATGGTGAGTGTGTTGCCGACGAGTTTTCCTTTGCCCGAGTACACTTTGCCGGCGATGTCCCAGCGCATGCGATAGGTATTGCCTTCGGTCCAGATGCGGACATTTCCCGAATATCTGCTGCCATTGGGATTGGTCCCGCGCGCTGAGTAGGAGCCGACCAATCGCGTCGAAGCAGCCGGATTGACAGCCGCCAGTTTCTTTTTGACCTTGGTGAGACGCTGCCTTGCGAGGGTGCCGTAGAATGTCTGCCCGTACCGGGCGATGAACGACTCGAGGACAAGCGGGTCCTCCGTCTCGCGGATGACGACCCAGGCCTCGGCTGCTTCGCTCTGCGAAGATTTCGGCTGTGTCGGAGCGGCCGAACCGGGTGATTTCTGCGGCTGGAATTCCGCCGTGACCTTGGCCGCATCGCCACTTGCGAAATAGAACTCGACCGTCAGCCGCGAGAGCCGCTCGGGCCGTTGGCGCTCCTTGGTCTTGGCGCGCACATCCCTGGTGACGCGCTTGAGTAGCACTTCGACTTCGACACCCGGTGTCGTGACGTGCTTGAGGAAAGCGGACGTGAACGGGCTGTTGCGCCCGGTGCCGTCTTCAGCTTCAGATCCAGGAGCCGCGGCATAGACGAGGAGCGTGTCGTTTTCCGAGGCTTTGATCCGGGCAAGTCCGCGACCGACGGAGGCGGATCGACCGCGGCTGCGCAAACCGCGCTTCAACGTGGTTGCAAGTGGATTGTTGCGGCATGCATCAAGGAAAACCAGATTGACCTGCGAGGCGGCCTCCATCTGATCGAGGATATCCGTGACGTTGAAGGTTTGCCGCTTGATTGAAAATTCGTTCTTGAGCTCGGCATCGATCGGCAGGAGATAGTTCTGACCCTGATACTGGATTCCATGGCCGGCATAGTAAAACAGGGCCACTTTCGCATTCTGAGCGCGATTGCCGAATTCAACCAGCGTGTCTGCGAACTGATCAATCGTCAGGTCGATGCCGGTCACGACTTCGAAGCCGAGGCGGGTGAGGGCGGCGGAAACGTCGGCGGCATCATTGGCCGGGTTAGCGAGGCGGCCGGCATCTGTGTAGGCAGAATTGCCGATAACCAGCGCGATCCGCTTGTTGGCACTGGCGTCGGTTGCGACGCCGACCAGAAGAAAGACAAAGCACAATACTCTCGCTAAGCAACGCATGGCCGATCGTCTCCGAGTCTGGATTCGTCCGAATGGACTATCATTTCACTATACCAGAAGCGGTTGCAATTGACCGTTTTCAAGATGCGTTGCGTCGAAGAGGCGAGCCAAATCGCTTATAGCTAGAAAGCTGCGCCTGGGCGCTTGCATTTTTGGGCAGGCGATTGCCCCTGAGGGCATGGCTATCAGAATCCCGTCCTAGCTGACGAGAGCAAGGTGCGGTCGAGATTGCGATTCTGCGGGGTGGCTATTGTCAGCTTGTGGCACGACAAGCGGCAGCACTGTGGTTCCATCGCAATCCGTGCGATGCATTTTCCCTTCAAAATAAGCCCCTTGCTCAAGCTTGAACCAGTTGCAGTAAACGGGACCTTCGACATGACACTTCGGCTGGAAGGTAATGCGCGGTGCCGATATTGCACCGAAGGCTTCGCCGTAGATGATCAATTCTTCGGCGGTCACATCTCCCTTCACAAGCGCATTCTTGTTAATTGTCAATTGTCGGCAAGTAACGTTCCCCACGACTTCGCCGGCAATTATAATATCACTGGCGCTGGAAAGGTCGCCGCGTATGAACGTGTTCTTAGGGACAAATAATTGATCGGATTCAGTATTCTTGTGTTCGGATTTCGTATTTCCGGTATTCAAGTCCGCTTTTTTGAAGGTGCTCACAAGCCGGTCGACGATCGCTGAGATGTATCGATTTTCTTTTGCAATCATGAGTGCCGAACCCGATTGTTATGCTGGCGCTGTCGGTATTGCGTCAGCAATTCGGCTGAAACTTAGAATAGGGGAGTTAATCAGTTCTTAATTCTGTGTGCCAAACTGAACTGGTGCGCTGTTGTTTGCCAGCGATGGTGGCAGCATTGCTTGGTCAATCGCCTGAATATCGGCTCCATTTATGATGCGACAAGATCGGTATCAACGGTGTCTGAGTGTTCACTTGTAGGTCCCCCACTGCGAGCATAGACTCCGGTTCGGCCGATCGGAATGCGGATGCTGAAAGTACTGCCTTCACCCTTCTCACTGGTTGCCGAAACCGTGCCCCCATGCATCTCGACAAGCGTCTTAACCAGATTGAGACCGATACCGGTTCCGGCGATACCCAGAGACGTCTTGGCGCGGAAGAACCGGCTGAATAGATTTGGTAGATCGTCGGTATCGATACCGAGGCCGTGATCTTTGATTTCGATGGTCACGTGATCGGCCTCGCCGCGCGCACTGACTGCAATGTCAGGCGCGTCAGGGGAGTATTTGACCGCATTCGACAACAAGTTGGTAAGGACCTGCTCCAATGCGTTCGCGTCGGCGTGGATTGTCTTTGGCAGATCCTGCAAATCCTGGGAGATATTGTGGCTGAGCGCGATGTCCTGCGTACGTCGACAGGCCTCGACGATAATGCGCTCGATATTGCAAGGTGCGATTTCGATGTTGATTTTGCCCTCGTCGAGGCGTGCAGCAGACAGAGTACTTTCCATCAACCGAGTCATGCGCGTTACCGCACTTCTAATCTTGTTGATGCGATCTTCCAGTTTTTCCGGAGTGAGATTGGCCGACGATCTTTGCAGTCGTTGTGCAGCTGAGTCGATGATCGCGAGCGGTGTGCGGAACTCATGGCTTGCCATCGCCACAAACTGGCGTTGTTGTTCGTTGACTTCCTTTTCCTTGTTCAACGCCGCGCGCAACTCAACAGCTTGGGCATTCAGGTCCTGCGTCGCTTGATCCACCATTGTTTGCAACTGATCGCGGTGGGCTTCAAGTTCATACTCTGCAGTCTTTTGCCGTGAGATATCAAAGGCGACTGAAAAGGAATGGAGCTGGCCTCCACGTGTTCCCGGCGCTGCTATAGCCGACAGTCTGACATCCATCAGGGAATCGTCTTTGCGGACATAAACATAGTCCACATTGTCGATCCTTTTTCCTGAAAAGAGTTGTGATTCATAGTGCTGACGCATGCGGCCACCGGACTCTTCATCCATGAAGTCATAGATTGAGCGCCCAACGACTTCGTCGCGGGCATAGCCCATGGTTCGGCACCAATAATCACTGACATCGATGATTTCTCCATCAGCCATGATGGAATGGAGCATTGCCGGCGTATTCCGGTAGATCGAATCCAGTCGTGTTTGTTCCGTGATGAGCTGGTCGTTGAGATCTTCGAGTTCGCGGTTCTTGCGATCCAATTCGGCCTTTGCTTTCGTCTCGACTGTTGTATCGCGTCCTGTACCTCGATAGCCGAGAAAGGTGCCGTCGGCATCGAAGAATGGCATGCCGTCTATAGAATAGTAATGAACTTGTTCATCTGGGTCGACGATAGCGTAGCTGCAGTTACGGATCGGTCGGCGGGCGTCGAGGTCGTCTTGATATGAACTCCAGTCAGTCTCGGATTGGACACAGACCTCTTGTCTGGTCTTACCTATTAGGCGGCTAACCGGAATGTTTGTTTTCTCTGCAAAGCGCTGCGAAACGAAGCAAAAACGGTGGTCCTCGTCTGTTTCCCAAAACCAATCCGATGAGATTCTCGCCATATCGCGAAAGCGTTGTTGGCTTTGGCGAAGTCTCTCCTGACCGAGTCTTTTCTCTGTGACGTCGAGGGTTGTCGTGACATAGCCGCCTTCGCATAAAGGAAAACCGTTCACCTCAAAAACGCGCCCATCCGGACAATAGCGTTCGCCGCAGAAGCGTTTGCCTTTCCGAACTTCCGAGAAATGCTTGGCGACAATTTTGTCGGGATCGCCAGAACCGAAATAGCCTTTTCCAGCCAAGTGCCGGACAACAAGGCTCATCGATGTGCCGGTGGGGAACTCCTGCTTCGAAATTTCGAACATACGATAGAAGCAGTCATTTGCCATTTCCAGGCGGAGGTCGGCGCCAAATACAGTCAGGCCTCCGGGAAAACTGTCGAACAAGGCTTGCAGCAGGTGTGTCGACTTATTGGTTTGTCCTGACTCACCGCGGTCGGGGGTGTTCGTCATGTCCTGTATCCCGCCCGTTCGTGTCAAACACGGATTTGCGTCTAGATTCGAAACCGACTACCGCGAAACGGATTGCGGACCGCTGCGGATTGTCGTCGGATTCGAAGGGGCTAGAGCAACGGCTACCATTCCAAATCGACGTCTATATTACCAGCGTATTGACCCGACCAATCACGCTGTTTTATTGCCGAATATTGCAAGCGTGGGGCTGTAAGCTGATGTATCGACAGGGAGTATGGGTGCGGGACGTTAATTTTTCCTGTGAAGGTTAGTATTCACGGATTGAAGTGCAGCGGCAAAGTGCCACTCTCCGGCCGTTTTCAGACAGCTAGAGCTAGCGGAGCGGACGCAAAACCTTGTGCCGGTGGCAACGAGGCTCCATCATTTGTCCGCTGTATGTCGACAGAGGATGGATCGAGAGGTTTACTTGGTGCCATGCGCCGCATGCGCCCTTCGAAGTAGGCGCCTTGCTCAAGCTTGAACCAATTGCAGTAGACCGGGCCTTCGACACGGGATGTCGGGCGAAACATGATGCGCGGTGCCGATATGGTGCCAGTGAGCGCGCCATCGATAATCAATTCCTGAGCGGTGACATCGCCTTTGATCCGCGCTTTCTCATTGATCGTCAGATGGCGGCACGAGACATTTCCCAACACCGTTCCAGCAATCACAACAGTACCCGGATGGGAGAGGTCCCCCCGGATAACCGTGCTCCTTGGAATATGAAGCTCGGTGTCTGACGACGGTGATTTGCACGTCGGGTCACAGAGTTCAGGCGTCGCATGGGAATTGGATTTGGGCAGAATAAGAGACGATATGGCGCGATGAGTATTCTGGAAATTGTTTTTGTATTTCCTGAAAACAGTTTTCATGCTCGTTTGTTCCCCGTTATGCGTCTTCATGTCCTTGAACGGACATCGTTTTTGTTGATCCGAGCGTATCGCGACAAACGTTAATCGGAGCTTAATTCACTGTTCCAATTTGGCCACACTCAGCGCCTTCCGCCACGTCGGCCGCCGCGTCTGCGACCCGAATTGTTCGTGGCCTGGCGATTGTTGCGACGTTGGAAATTTGTGTTGTTGCGGTGGCGGTCATTGTTGCGAGTATCACGCCGGCGGTCGCGCCTTTTGTTCAGTTTCCGGCGTTCCAGCTCGCGATCGAAACGCTGGTGCGTTTCCACGAAACTCCCTGTGATATCATCCTCAAATCCAGTGCCCTGAACCGTTTTGGCCTCCAGGCGTTCCGCGGTGCGTGCAGCAAGCTGAGCATTCTCAATCTGCTGAAGAAGTGCATTTTGACGGCCGACCGCTCTTGTTTCGCCGGCTTCAACTGCCTTTTTGTACCAGACCAGCGCTTGTGTCGCGTTCTGCGCAACGACCTGACCTCTTTCGTAGAGGAGCCCGATCGTGTACATGGCTTCGCCGTTGCCTTGGATTGCCGAATTGTACAACAGCTTCAGGCCGGCGCTGTGATCAACCGCCGCGCCATTGCCAGTGAGGTGGGCGAGACCAGAGCGAAAGAGCATCGCAGGTGTGGGACTTGCGGTTGTTTTCGTTTCTACCGGGGCTTTGGTTTTTGTCACTGGAGCCTGTTTGGCGACTGCACTCTGCAGCTTGGCCATTCTGGTCCGAACCAATTCTGCGAACTGGCCGTTCGGGAACTTCTTGAGATAGGCCTGAAACTCGCTGATATCGCGGCTGGTCTGAATAGCATTCCAGAAGGCGAGATCTGCGGCGGTCGTCGCGTCGACCCTTGTTGCGGCCACTTTGGCGGCTGATACCGGTTCTTTCGGATTGAAATAGAATTCTGTTGTGAGTTTCGAAAGACGCTCAGGCTCCTGGCCTTGATCCGTGGCATTGCGTACCTCGGCCGTCACTCGCTTCAGCATGACCTCAACTTCGACCCCCGGCGACTCGATATGCTTGAGCAGGGCAGCAGTGAATGGGCTATTTCGGCCTTTGCCGTCAGAGGCTACCGCGCCGGGAGCGGCGGCGAAGGCGATCAGAGTGTCTTTTGCGCTGGATTTGACCCTTGCGAGGCCGCGATCAAGGGTCAAATTGCGACCCCGGCTTGTCAGGCTGCGCTGGAGTTTGTCAGTCAGCGGATTGTTACGGCAGGCGTCCAGAAATACCAGATTCACAGGAGACTGGGCTTCCATCTGCGCAACAATGTCGGAGAGGGAAATCGTTTCGCCCTTCACCTGAAACTGGTTTTTCAGGCGGGCATCGACCGGAATGAGATAATTCGTGTTTTGGAATTGCAGTCCATGACCTGCATAGAACAATACGGCAGCTTCGGCACCCTTAAGCTTGTCAAAATATGTGTTGAGGGTTTCGGCGAATTTGTCTTCGGTCAGATCGATACCGGTCGTCACATCGAATCCGAGACGTTTGAGCTTCGCGGCCATATCGCGTGCATCGTTTGCAGGGTTTCGCAACGCGGTCGTGTGTTCATAGGACGCGTTGCCTACGACGAGCGCGACGCGTTTGGCCGCCGATGCAGGAAAGGCTGCTGCGACGAGCATCGCACCGGCAACCAGAAACTTCGTAAGACCTCGGTTCATATTCCTGCTCCGTTCTGCGTCGATACAAACGATATGGGTCAAGGTCTGATCCATGCATGTGCGCGTCGTCACACACCGACGGATAAGTTGTGAAAGCCATTTAATATCAGTCGGGTAGTGTTCTTTTATTTTGCAGCATTCGACGTTTTGCGATCCCATCGAATTCCGTTGAAACGCAATCGAAAAATGATTGAAACAATGGCGAAACGTGCCGGGGTTTGTATTGGCCATATTCGGCATGATTGGCGTATCCAATTCGCGGTGGCCGGCGGTTCAAACACTTTCGTTGTCTGCGAATGCGATGGTGGAGAGAATTTCTGACCTGCGGGTTTCGTTTGATACAATCCACACGGTGTCATGTGTGCCTCTCGACAAGGTGGGATGCATGTGGTTCCAATTTGATCTGGGAGAACGCAACTGCATAGAATTGCAGGCGATAAGGAGGAGTTCTGCCGTGCTGAATCGGGTGGATCGCAAATTTCTAAGCGTTGCCTATGAGGAAGCGAAGAAGGGTTATGAAGAGGGCGGATGCCCGATAGGCGGTGTTCTGGCCGAAGGGGACAAACTGCTTGCCTCTGGGCGTAATCGACGGGTCCAGGATGGCGATCCGATTGCCCACGGCGAGATGGATTGTTTGCGCCGCGCCGGGCGACAGACATCCTACCGTTCGATGACGCTCTACACGACTCTTAGCCCCTGCATGATGTGCTCCGGTACCATCATACAATTCGGTATTCCCCGGGTTATCATCGGGGAAACAGTGAACTTCTCGGGAAATCCGGAATTCCTGGAGGCTTACGGGGTCGAAGTCATCGACGCAGACGATCAGGACTGTATCGACCTCATGAGCCGGTTTATCGAAGAGAAACCTGAGCTCTGGGCTGAAGATATTGCCGACGACGGCTGATCCTTCACGCAAGTTCGGGAATATTTGTCACACACAGCCGGTTTGTTTGGGTTACCATGCTTGTTTGGCTTTCTTGCAGTGCAAAGGCCAGATGGACAGGGTCAAACAATGGACACGCCCAAACATATCACTCTGAATTCCCATCCGCCCCAGGGCGGCAAGCAACCGCCTGCGATCAAGTGGGGCGCAGCAACGGCGGCCGAACGTGGACCGGTCGTTGGAAGCTTCAACGATCCAGGCCAGCGAAACGTCATCGGCGTTCATTCGGGCGCCTATGGTGTCTATCGGGCACTAGCGATCGCTTCTGGTGCGCTCGACCCGGTTTATCGTCCCGATTATACGGACACAGCGCCCACAGATACGATCGGACCGTTTCCACAATGGGCCAATGCCGAAAAGATCGTCTCGATCGACCCTTATGGTCACATGGTTGGCGAAGCTTTTGCCGATCATGCTGAGCAGGGCCTGACCATCCAACCAACCATCGCCATCACCAAAGCGCGCATCAATCTTCCCGAGTTCCGCGAGGCACTGACAGAGGGTCGCCTTGTGCCTGACGGCCGTATCCTTATGGATAGCTCTGAGGCCAACGTGACGAAGGCGTCCGTCGAGCCGGTTTGGTACCTGCCCGGGATTGCAGCACGGCTTGAGGTTGAGGAGTCGGCCTTGCGGCGCGCGCTTTTCGAGTATACGGGCGGCATGTTTCCAGATCTGGTAACGCGGTCGGATTTGAAAGTCTTCCTGCCGCCGATCGGAAACATCACGCTGTATATCTTCGGCGAAGTGCCGGCACTCTGGGAGCCCGAAAACAAGCTCGCCTGCCGGGTACACGATGAGTGCAACGGATCCGATGTTTTCGGTTCCGACATCTGCACTTGTCGCCCCTATCTGACCCATGGGATCGAGGAATGCGTTCGAATGGCTCAAGACGGCGGTGCCGGCCTGATCGTCTATAATCGGAAGGAAGGCAGGGCGCTTGGGGAGGTCACCAAGTTCCTAGTCTACAATGCACGGAAGCGTCATCCGGAAGGGGATACGGCGGAAGGCTATTTCGAGAGAACAGAATGCGTTGCCGGCGTGCAGGATATGAGATTTCAAGACCTCATGCCCGACGTCTTCCATTGGCTGGGCATCACCCGGATCGACCGCTTTATGTCAATGAGCGACATGAAGCACGGAGCCCTGGTTTCCCAAGGTATCGAGATTGGCGAGCGCGTGCCGATCCCGGATCATTTGATCCCGCCGGACGCGCAGGTGGAGATGGACGCAAAAAAAGCCGCTGGATACTTCACCGATGAGAGTGTTGCGGTCCCAGGGGATCTCAGCCAGACCAAGGGCCGCGATCTTGAAGACTATTGAGATGGCGGGACCGGTTGATAGAGACGCACCGCCTCTAATGAGTGCTCAGGCGGTGCGTGAACGGTGCCGACAGGTTTTTGCTGAGGCGCAGGTCGGTGCACTTGACCACTTTGCTCTCGATGAGGGCAGGCTGGATGTTGCGGCCGATCGTGTGATCGAGACCATGCGCCAGGCTTACCCGGATTTGCAGGTTCCATTTCATTCACGATGGCGCCACTTCATTGTCGAGGGTGTCGATCGTTGGGCCCTTCTTGACGCCACGCTTGATTATGACCGCGAAGAGCGCGCGCGGACAGCGATCGATCTCGCGGTCACGAGCGTGCTTCTGGATGCCGGTGCCGGTCCCATATGGACCTATCGAGATTCGGTATCCGGCAAGACGTTATCGCGGTCGGAAGGGCTGGCGATTGCCAGTCTCGAAGGCTTTGCGGCAGGCTTGTTTTCGAGCGATCCCCTTCAACATCACCAGGCCGATGCGAAAGGTCTGACGTCTGTAACTGAACGCTCGTTGGCTGAAGCGTTCCAGGTCGACGGTGCCAACGCGTTGGAAGGCCTCGCAGGTCGTGTCCAACTGTTGAACGGTCTTGGTGCCGTACTTGCGACGAGGACAGATGTCTTCGGCACAGGTTCGCCGCGTATTGGCCATCTGTTCGACTATATCGTGCGCACATTTCCGGACGGGATTTCCGCCGCCGATCTTCTTACCGTCATCCTGGATGTCTTTGGCACAATATGGCCGGGACGAATCTTGCTGAACGGCCATAACCTCGGAGACACATGGCGTCATCCGGCCGTTCAAACCGGCAATGAAACTCGGGGGCTGGTGCCTTTTCACAAGCTCTCCCAATGGCTGACCTACTCGCTCATCGAGCCACTCGAAGCGGCCGGCTTGCACGTTCGCGACCTCGATGGTCTGACCGGGCTTGCAGAGTATCGCAATGGCGGCCTTTTTATCGATACCGGAGTGCTGTCACCCAGAGACTCCGGCGTGCTGGGAAAGCGATTTGCGCCAGGTAACGAAATCATCGTCGAATGGCGCGCACTTACCGTCTGTCTCCTCGACCGGGTTGCAGAGCGCGTGCGGTCCAGGCTTGGGCGAACGCAAGAGGACATGCCTCTGACAAGTGTCCTGGAAGGCGGGACCTGGGCGGCGGGACGCAGCATTGCATCCGAGAAAAGAGATGGGGGAGTGCCCCCAATCGGTGTCGCCGGAGACGGTTCCGTCTTCTGAACAAGAGTGAGGCATTAAATGTCCGGTAATTTGAACATCGTCGACCATCCTCTCATTCTGCATAAACTCTCGCTAATGCGTGCGAAGGACACGCCGTCTGCCGTGTTTCGTCAGCTTTTGCGCGAGATCAGTTTTCTGTTGGCCTATGAGGTTCTTCGCGATCTGCCAACGACGACCAAAACCATCGCGACACCGATGTCTGAGATGGAGGCGCCTGTCCTTGCCGGTAAGAAGCTGGTCCTCGTCTCTATCCTGCGTGCCGGCAATGGTCTGCTCGACGGGATGCTGGATCTGGTTCCGTCGGCCCGGGTCGGCCATATCGGTCTGTACCGCGATCCCGCGACACTGACTGCGGTCGAATACTACCTCAAGCTACCGGAGAATATGGGCGAGCGGCGAGTGATCGCCGTCGATCCCATGCTGGCAACCGCCAACTCGGCGTCGGCCGCGCTTTCAAGATTGAAGGAAGCGGGAGCAAAGGACATCAAATTCGTATGCCTGTTGGCGGCGCCCGAAGGCGTCGCATCACTCTGCGAAGCCCATCCCGACGTGCCTATTTTTGCAGCGGCTGTCGACAGCCATCTCAATGATCACGGATATATCGTGCCGGGTCTCGGCGATGCCGGTGATCGCATGTACGGGACGAAATAAGCGTTCCGCAGACTTTCAACATGCCTATGCGCCGGACTTGATCCGGGCCATCGTCTTTTCCGACTCTTATGGAGACAACGCTGAAATCTGAGCGGCATTGCCTTCGAGATCTGCGACGATGCGGGGAGCGCCATCCTTGTTATAGATATCGAGGCGGAAGTTTGCGCCACCGTCTTCCGAGCCCCAGGCAGTGACATAGACCAGGTGTACCGGTACTTGCCTTTTGAGCTTCACTGTCTTGGCCTTCTGTGCGCCGAGGGCGCGGCGGACACTGTTCTGACTCCAATTGCCATTGTCGTTCAGCATCCAGGCGGCCAGCTCCGCCACCTTGTTCACGCGCACGCAACCCGCGCTATAGGAGCGCACGCCGTAGCGAAAGAGCGACTGCAAGGGCGTGTCATGCATATAAACGATATGCTTATTTGGCATGTCGAAGCGGATCAGCCCGAGTGCGTTCCTGGGACCAGGGTCTTGACGAAAGCGATAGTTGCCGGCTGAAGCTCTGGACCAGTTGACCGAAGCGGGATTGAGCTCGCCCTTGCTGCCATAGACACGAATGCGCTCTCGGGTGAGGTATCCGGGATCCTTTGCGGCTTTGGGGACGATCGCGCGACGGGCAATGCTCCTTGGGACATTCCAAAAGGGGAAGAAATTCACGGCCCGAACATTCACCTTCATGGTCGGCGTTGGTGTGTTCGGCTTGCCCGTAATCACCCGGCTGTAGAGCGCGACACGGCCATTCGAGACGGCCTGCAGCTCATAGGCCGGAATGTTGATCATCACGTAGCGTTTGCCGCGGACCTGAGCAGCGATTTTCCGCACACGCCCGAGGTTCACTTTGAGCTGTGCCAGTCGATGTTTCGCAGAAATATTGAGAGCCTGAAGGGTTAGTCGATTGACCCGGCCGGTTACTTTGAGACCGTGGCGGCGTTGAAAACGTTTGACCGCGGAAACTTCTTCGTCGTTGTATTTGTGGCTACGTGCGGCACTGCGTCTCTGATCGCCGCTTGCGATCAGGCGCCGGTTAAGCAGTACGACCCGATCGCCCGATGTGCCGGGCGCCATCATTGGTCCTTTGGGGATGGGCCTCCAGCCGCCATTCGCGACAATGGACGTGTATGTAACGATGGCGCGCTCCAGCGCGCGCTCTGCATCGGCACCGAACATTGGGCGCCCGGCATCTGATGGATCGTCGAATTCGATGCGACTGATCTCGCCACGCGCTTCCTTCTCGCGTCGCCGCTCGGCGCGTTCTTTGACGCGGCTCGTTGGATTTTCAAACCATTTGTCTTTGCTTGCCAGGGCGGCGGTACTTGCGAAAGCGGTGATGGAAAAGGCAAAGGCCGCAGACATTGCCAGGAAACAGGGAAGTGGGGGCGTTCGTTTGAACAGGGTTGGTGCCTGGACGTGCTGCAACGTTCTGCAAGCTATTCTCACATCACACTCCTGAGCCTTGTTTAAGTGCTGGGTATCTTAGGCGATGTAATCACAATTTCCAGAGCTTACATTCCGATGCCATTTTTTTCGGCATGCCGGATCAGGGCTTAGCATCACGATCAGGTCTTGTTCAGGATCTCCGGATTGAACATTCGATCCGCTGTCAGTTTCCCGTCAAAGCAATCCAGAATGTTCCGAGCCGTCATTTCCGCCATCAGACGCGCGCCTTCGTGGGTCATTGCCGCGCTATGCGGGCTCAATATGACGTTGGGCAGATCGAGCAGCGGATTTCCCGGGCCGACGGGTTCTTGTTCGAACACGTCGAGGCCAGCGCCTGCGATCTTGCCATCCCTGAGAGCAGCAGCCAGCGCAATCTCATCCACAATGCCACCGCGGGCGCAGTTGAGAAGCAGGCTGTTCGATTTCATCAGGTTGAGTTCATCGGCGCCGATCATGCCGCGCGTCGAGGTGTCGAGCGGCACATGGAGTGAGACGACATCGGCTTCACCAAGTGCAGCGCGATAGTCGTCGGCACGTTCGCAGCCCATGCTATCGGCCAGAGCTTCGTCGAGCGCAATGTCGCAGAGCAGGACGCGCATCCCGAAGGCGCGGCAGAGAGGGGCCAGCAGCCGCCCGATACGCCCAAAACCGATTATCAGTATCGTTTTGCCCTCGAGCTCCCATGTTGTCGGTTTGGAGCGGACGCTCCAGTCTATCTTGCGCGTGGCCGTGTCAAAGAATGCCGCTCTCTTCGACAGGTTGAGCATCATCATCATGGCATGCTCGGCGACCGCACGAGAGTTTGCACCTGCCGCGATGGCGACTGGGATGCCTCGGCTTGTCAGATAGTCGACAGGGATGGAGTCGCAACCAACGCCATGCCGGGAGACGACCTCCAGGTGAGGGGCGTCTTTTAGCAGGTCTTCCGTGAGCACCATGGTCCTTACGGCAATGCCGTTCACATCGGCGATCCGTTCTCGCACGGCCTCGGGCGGCTTATTCTCGACGAGCTCCATCTCGACATCCGGGCGATTGCGGAGCAGGTCCATGCCGGCTTCATGCATGGATTCAATAACGAGCACTTTTTTCATTGTGTGTTCTGTCCTGCCATCAGAACTGCTGGCGCAACGTGGTCGCGCCATTTCGCAAGAGACCGATATCGGCGCCGACGCCCACAAAGGTATATCCGTAGTCGAGGAAGCGCTTGGCTTCGTCAGGGGAGGAAGCCAGGATGCCGGGAGTCTTGCCATTTGCCTTGCAGGTGGCGGCGACTTTTTTGATGGCATCCTGGACAGCAGGTTCGTCCACCTGACGCAGATAGCCGAGGCTGGCAGCGAGATCGTTCGGGCCGACGAACAGGCAGTCAACCTCAGGGACCGAACAGATCGCATCTAGATTGTCGAGGGTCGTCTGCGACTCGACCTGGACGATCAGCGACACCTCTTCGTTGATACGATGCCAATAATCGGTGTCCGTGCCGTAGCGGCTGGCGCGCGTGGAAGCCGCGATGCCGCGCAGCCCTTGCGGTGGATATCGTGTTGCGCTGACAGCTGCCTCGGCCTCTTCCTTCGTCTGTACGAATGGCACGATGAGGCTCTTGAAGCCGATATCCATGGAACGCTTGATCAGAACCTGATCGTTCCAGGGAGGACGGACAATTGGCTCCGATGGCGAGCCGTTCAGTGCCTGCAATTGACCATAGAGGTCGATGGGATCGTTGGGCGAGTGCTCGGCATCCAGCAAGATCCAGTCATAGCCGGTGACCCCAAGGATCTCGGCCACCATGCTGCTGCAGAGCGAAGACCAAATACCAATCAGCGTCTCGCCATTGCGGACGCGCGTTCTGAAAGATGGTGTGGTGGCTGTATCCGACATTGTGTTTTCTCCCTCACATTATTGTCCCGCCTTCGAGGATCCTTGGACTGGAGCGAAGTGTTTCGATCCAGGCACCGGTCTCCGGCAGGAAGTATTCTGGAAACGCGTTGACGATCTGATCGGTGACCGCGAATGTTCGCGACAGGTGGTATCTTGTCGCTTCCTCGGCAGCATCCGGTTTCTTGGATCGGATCGCTTTGAAGATCTTACGGTGCTCGGACAGCACCTGCCGTTCCTTGTCGTGAACGGGGAGGTGGAGCCGGCGAAATCGATCCATGTGACCGCGTCGCCGCGTTACGACGTCCCACAGCCCGGCGACATCGCAAAAATGATACTGAGCCTCGTGGAAGGCAGCATCCGCTTTGGCGAAGGCCTCGAAGTCTTCGCTCTTCAATGCTGCTGCCTGGGTGCTGATTGTATCGGCAAGGGTGTCGATGAGTTGCTCATCCGCCTTGGACGCGATGGCCTTTGCAAGCTGCGACTCGATCGCGCTTCTCATGATTTGGAGCTCACGCGCCTGGCGCAGGTCAAGCAGTGTGACCATGGTTCGCGACTGTGGGAAAACGTCGACCAGACCTTCCTCCTCAAGACGAAGGATCGCCTCACGCACCGGCGTCTGACTGATACCCATGGATTCGGCTAAGACGGCTTTTGAGATGGTTGCGCCGGGTTTGAACTCAAGCGTGATGATCCGTTTGCGCAGGACTTCATAAACTTGGGCAGCGAGTGGCCGCTTCCTGTCAAGCGCTACTGTCGCTATCATCTTACTGATAGCCTCTGGCGTTGTTGCGATGCTTGGTTGGCTCATTGCGTCTTCCGAACCACTCGACCTTTGCAGCAATATACTAATATATTAGATTTTGTACTTACAACCAGTTCGCGACTGTCGCGGTGTCACAGTCCGCACGCAGGTGGTTTGATTCGAGCCTGTCGTATCGTGTGACACTGCGTGAGAACATGCACTCAATCGCATCGCGTCGCGCGCTTCGACCTGCCAACGGCCATTGTCCGTTTTCACCAAAAGACAGATGGCTGCTAGAAAATGTCCGGTTCCGGAACCGGTGCACCATAGTCTGTCTTCAGGAAATCAAAATCGCAGCCGTCTGGCGCCTGCTCGATGTGCTGGGAGAACATGAGACCGTAGCCTCGCTCGAACCTCGGCTGCAGTGGTTTCCATTCCGCCTGTCTGCGTCTTAGTTCGGTCTCGTCGACCTCCATCTGGATCAAGCGCTTGTCCACATCGACAGTCACCAGATCTCCCGTTCTGAGTTGTGCCAGCCCACCGCCAACATAGGACTCCGGTGCGATATGAAGTACACAGGCGCCGTAACTCGTACCGCTCATGCGAGCATCCGACATCCGAAGCATATCCCGGACGCCCTGCTTTACGAGCTTCGTCGGTATCGGCAACATACCCCATTCAGGCATCCCAGGTCCGCCCTTGGGTCCGGCATTGCGCAAGATCAGGACCGTGTCCTCGGTCGCCTCGATCGCCTCGTCATTGATTGCAGCCTTCATCGACGGATAATCATCGAACACGAGTGCCGGGCCTGTGTGTTTGAGGAACCTCTTGTCCATCGCCGACACTTTCATGACACAACCATCGGGCGCCAGATTGCCCTTGAGAACGACGAGAGCACCGGATGGATAAATTGGATTGTCGAGTGGTCGAATGACATCGTCGTTGTAAACTTCGGCGTCGGAAATATTGTCTCCAATCGACTTACCGTTGACCGTGCGAGCCTCGCGGTCGAGGTGGTTTTCGATGCGTTTGAGCATCGCCTTCAGACCCCCGGCATAATAGAAGTCTTCCATCAAATAGGTGTCGCCGTTCGGGCGTATGTTCGCAATAACCGGGACATCGCGTCCGATGCGGTCGAAGTCGTCGAGGCTGACGTCGAATCCGGCGCGTCGGCCCATTGCGACCACGTGGATTATCGCGTTGGTCGAGCAGCCCATTGCCATGGCAGCGGCAATTGCGTTTTCGAATGATGAGCGGCTCAGGATATCGCTGGGTTTGAGATCTTCCCAGGCCATCTCGACGATACGCCGGCCTGTATTCGTCGCCAAACGAATATGGTTCGCGTCGGGGGCGGGAATGGATGCACCGCCCGGGAGGACAAAGCCCATGCTTTCGGCAATGGAGGTCATGGTGGAGGCCGTTCCCATTGTCATACAATGTCCAAACGAGCGTGCTATTCCTTCTTCGACCTCGCGCCAGTCATCTTCGGTGATTTTGCCCTCACGCAAATCGTCGTAATACTTCCAGGTGTCCGAGCCACTTCCCAGAGGTTTCCCCTTCCAGTTGCCACGCAGCATGGGGCCGGCTGGAAAGAAAATTGCCGGAAGATCCATCGACAGGGCGCCCATCAGCAGTCCTGGCGTGGTTTTGTCACAACCGCCCATGAGCACACAGGCGTCGACAGGATGCGACCGCAGTAGTTCCTCGGTCTCCATAGCGAGGAAGTTGCGATACATCATAGTCGTCGGCTTAACGATCGGTTCAGCCAGCGATATCGCTGGCAACTCGATAGGGAATCCGCCTGCCTGCAGAATGCCGCGCTTCACATGCTCGACGCGGTCTTTGAAATGGATGTGGCAGTGGCTGATGTCAGACCAGGTGTTGATGATCCCGATGATTGGTTTTCCGGCCCAGTCCTGGTCATCGTAGCCCATCTGCATCGTCCGGGAGCGATGACCGAATGCTCGGAGATCGTCGACACCATACCAACGGTAGCTGCGAAATTCTTCGTAGCTCTTTCTTTTTTCGGGGGGCATGGTCTTTGGTGCTCCGATCCCAAATTATTCTTATGGCGACAGTGGTTGAGCGGGTTTGACAATTTTAACATACTAATATATCAGTTGAGAGGGTCAACTCTTTTCCCGTCGTTTCGATCTCATAGATATCCGGAATATGTCCCATCAATCAGCAAAGCAGTCATCGGCGGCATCATTGCCAATTGATATGTTCATCTGCTTACGCGCTACGATTGGAAGACGTATTCGAACCCATTGAGATTACGGCCAGTTTAGAGCGCATAACCTGACAGCATGGGAAGGATTCTAAATCTATGCCGGGTGAAGCAAACAGTGATCGGTATTCCAGCAAGAAAATTCATCAGGCAATGTGCGGCGCCAACTTGGTGTCCGCTGTTTGCGTTCGGCCTGAATTAATCTACGTTGGCTCCAAGCTGGCGAACGAGCAATTCGTGTAATTTGCAAGTGGCGAAAGCCAAAGAACACTCTAAAGGGAGGATTTTGCATGAAACTTTTGAAGGGTCTTTTGGTAGCTGTAGCGGCCCTGGCTGTCACGGCGCCAACCGTGACGGCCAAGACGATCAAGGTGCAGGCGAGTTCGAAGTCGGGAGACTGGGCGCATCGCTTCATGATCGAACGCTCCAAATTGCTGAGCGAAATGACCGACGGCAAGGTTGGGATCGAAGTGCTGCCGACAAAGGCCGTTGTTCCCCACCGCGAGACAATTGATGCGGTTGCAGCCGGAATCCTAGACGGAGATATGAACGCAGTCAGTTATTTCTCCGGCCGCGATCCCGCGTTCGCGATCATCGGCGACTTGATCGCTGGCTATGACACGGTCGATCAAGTGCGCACCTTTTGCAAACATGGCGGCGGCAAGGAAATCCTCCAGAAGCTGTATGACAAATATACCAAGGGCAAAGTGCACGTCGTTGGCTGCGGTCCCTACGCCAAGGAAGCGTTTGTCTCAACGGTTCCAATCAACACAGTCGCCGACATGAAAGGTGTCAAGATCCGCTCGCCCGAGGGCCTGGCTGCTGAAGTCTTCAAGCGCGCTGGTGGTTCGCCGGTTTCATTGCCGTTTTCCGAGGTCTATACCGCGCTTGAAAAGAAACTCATTGATGCGGCAGATGCCTCTGCTTTCGTCAACAATGACGCAAGTGGCATGCACAAGATCGCAAAGTATCCGATCTATCCGGGCATTCACTCAATGGCCGTCCGCCAGTTGATCGTGAACAAAAAGGTCTGGGAAAAACTTGGCAAGTCAGGTCAGACCGCGCTTACGCTCTGGTATGATTCGAGCGAAGATGCCATGCGTCGTGAGGCGGACCTGCAGGATCGCGCACTCGCCGCCAAGTATGCAGATGGCAAAGACGTCAAGATCGTTGATTGGTCGCTTGAAGAACGTGCCAAGTTCCGTGCAATCGCTGTCGGCGCATGGGAAGATTTCGCCAAGAAGACCCCGTTGGCGCGTGAAGCGCTGGATGCGCACCTGAGCTACATGAAGAAGATTGGTCTGCTCAAATAGTTGAGCGGAACAAGTCGGCCGTCGCCCCAAAGGGCGGCGGCTGATCGTATTTCAACCCAAGTCTTCCCTGATGACTGACGAGGTACGGAATGGTCGCCGTCACAGACGACGCTGCACATGCGACTGCAAAGCAGAAAGGCTTCTTTAGCTGGGTCGATCATTTCAGTCGTTTCACGGGCCTTGCAGTCGGCAACCTTTACATTATCGCCGCGGCAGCCACGCTCTGGGAAGTCGTGGCTCGGTACGTCTTCAATGCTCCGACGCAGTGGGCGTTTGAAGTCGTCATGGCGCTTTGCGCCTGTGCCTGGATGCTTTCAGCCGGATTCGTGACTCTCCAGAAGCGCCATATCGGGATTACCGTCATCTATCTGATGGTATCGTCGAACGTGAGATGGTGGCTGGACCTGTTCGCGATGATTGTCGGCGTGTTTGCGCTTTACATGCTGGCCTCCGACACGCTTGTCCGCGCAATGGAATCCATCGATTTGTTGGAGAAGGTCGGATCCGCTTTCAATTCTCCGCAACCCATGGTGCTAAAGGCTGTTCTGTGCGCGGGCCTGCTGATCTATCTTATTCAATTACTTGTCAATCTCACTCGTCATTTTCAGGCAAATATTTTCAAGATCATAGTTCTGTCGGTCCTGGCGTTGATCGTTTTACGTCTCGGTCTTCAAATTGCCGAACACTATATGGGCGAAGGGTCGGCACTCGGAAGCTTGAGCGTAGCCATAAAGGAATTTAGCGGAGAGTTTATCGACCAGTTGCGGGTCGATCGCGACGAGATCGGAATTGCAACGATCAGCCTGGTTATTGTCGCAGCCCTAATCGCGTTGATGATGACCGGGATGCCGCTTGGTATTGTGACGCTGATTATTTCCGTCACGTGCGCTTTGCTATTTTACGGCAACCAAGGGATGTTTCTTGTCTCAACTAACGCGCTTGACCTGCTTGAAAAATACCCGCTCGTCGCTGTGCCCTTCTTTGTTTTGATGGCCTCGATTCTTGAGCGCGCCGGCATTGCACAGGATTTGTTCGATGCAATGTCGATTTTCGCGGGCAGCTTTCGCGGCGGCGTCGCGTTGCAGACCACGATCGTCGCCGTCATTCTAGCTGCCATGTCCGGTGTCATGGGCGGTGAGATCGTCATGCTCGGACTCGTCGCTCTGCCACAGATGTTGCGGCTCGGGTACGATCGTAAACTGACCATCGGATTAATCTGTGCCGCCGGGGCTCTTGCGACGCTCATTCCGCCATCGATCGTCATGATCGTGTACGGCCTATCAGCGAATGTTGGAATTGGCGATTTGTTTTCCGCCGGGTTCGTGCCAGGACTGATGCTCGCCACGTTCTACGTGAGTTATGTCCTGGTGCGGGTAAACCTCAATCCAAGCCTGGCACCCACCGCGAAAGAGCATGCTGCCCTAACCGGTGAGAGTGAGGTTGCGCCTCTTGGCGGGCATCGCCTGCTCGCGGTGGCGCTATGTATCTCACTCATAGCATGTGTCATGGGCTCGATTTACGGCGGTATTGCAAGCGTCACCGAGGCGGCCGCAGTAGGTGTCTTTGGTGCCATTGTCGTCGCTGCTGTGCGGTTTAAGTTCAACTACGCATTGCTGCGCGATGCACTTGCAAACACGATGACGGTCGTAGGGACCATTATTTGGTTAATTCTCGGGGCGGTCGCCTTCGTTGGCCTTTACAATCTGATCGGAGGTGCGGATTTCATGCGCTCGCTGATCAAGGATACCGGTCTCGGCCCGCTGGGCACAATCTTCGTGATGATGATGATCCTTGTGATTCTCGGCACCTTCATGGAGTGGATTGCAATCATCTTCATTACCGTGCCCGTGTTTGCTCCGGTGGTCCGAGACATGGCCCCGGCTCTCGGGATGGAGCCCGATTGGGCCGCGGTGTGGTTCGGCATTCTATTCGTCATGAACATACAGATTTACTTCCTGTCGCCGCCGTTCGGACCTGCCTGCTTCTGGCTTAAGTCGGTGGCACCGAGGGATATCGAACTGCAGGAAATTTTTGTTTCTGTGTTGCCATTCATTGTACTGCAGATCATCGGCATGCTGCTCGTGATGTTCTTTCCAATGATCGCCCTGTCGCTGCCACAGCTGTTCGATGGTAAGATCACTTTGATGCAGATGTTTGGGATGGGATGAGCAATGAATCTTGATGACGAAGAAGTCTCGACGAAGATCTCCAACTACTATGGCATCTGGCCATTTTGCGTCGGTCTCGCGTTTGGCGCGTTACTAATCTGGTTCATGTTCGCTTACTCCGACGGCTTCGTCTAATCACCGGGTGCGTTTCGACCTTCGACGGTTTGACTATCTTCCCGAGCTTTGAAGCCTGGCGTGCCTGAATGGGGCATGCTGCCGATCTCGAAAAAATTCCGGAAGCAGGACGTCCGTGACATGCCGCATTTGTCCGATGCCCGGATGAGCGGTACGAGCTATGGCGCTTGCATCCTGCATGTCACGCCGGAACCCTTCGTCGGTGGTCCCTTAGTCCTGGTTCAGACCGGCGATGCTGTCGCCATCGACGTGGCAGCCCGGTCTATCGAACGCAGAGGCGGCGAAGAAGAACTGACGGCCCGCCACCCGGCGTAGACACGGCCTGCGGCCCGGTTCGAGCGCGGACATGGTTGGATATCCTCTAAGCCATTCGCCCAGGCCGACATGGGATGCGACTTCGATTTCTCGAAACGTCCCATGGGTCTCCCATGCCAGTGCCTGCTATTTTCTAAGCACCATCATTAGATTGGGTTGGCCGCATCTGTCGCCGATCCAATATCCAAATTCGTGAAATCAATTAGACCCATTCTTGGCGCTTGCTGCATGTATGCAGCCCATGAAGCCATCCTCACAGTTGCCGTCGGGCATCACACCTGCAATCCCCGACAACCGACTCCTGTCGGGCATACCAATTCGCGAACGCATTCTCGTTGAGGTGACGGCCTATGTCGCGAACGTCCACGCGACGCATCGGATAGGACGTCTCGTTTCCATCTGCATAGGCGATTGCCCGGAAATCGCTGTCTATATCCGCGGCCAGGCCCGTGCGGCCGCCCGGGTCGGACTGCCGTTTTCAGAGCAATTCTGGCCCGGCGATCTCTCTCAGGAAGAGTGCAAGAAACGCATCGTCGCGATGAACGACGATCCCGAAGTGCTCGGGATAATCCTGCAGCGGCCGGTGCCCGAGGGCATTAACGTGCGTTCGCTGCAATCGGCGATCCATCCTCTCAAAGACATTGAAGGCATGAACCCGGCCTCGATCGGGAACATCGTCTACAACGATTTGGCGCTCGCGCCCTGTACGGCAGCGGCCTCGGTCGAATTGATCAAAGCGACGGGGCTCGATCTCAACGGTCTTGAGGTCGTCATGATCGGACACTCTGAGATTGTCGGTAAACCTGCGGCGTTCCTGTTGATGTCGGAAGGTGCGACGGTCACCGTATGTCATCATCTGACGCGGTCGGTTGCGGCTCATTCCAGGCGGGCCGACGCTGTAATGATTGCGGTTGGAATTCCGAGGTTTCTCAATGCCGATATGGTGAAGCCCGGTGCGGCCGTCATCGATATCGGCATCAATCATGTCACCGATGACAATGGCGACAGCCATATCGTCGGCGATGTCGATACGGACAGCGTCATGGAGGTTGCAAGCTGGGTCACACCCGTGCCCGGCGGTGTGGGGCCGGTGACGGTTGCGCTTCTGATGCGCAACGCGATTGCAGCCCACCTGAAGCAAAAGCAGGTGGGCTGGATTATCGAGTCTTACTGAGTGTTCTGCCTTCAGGCACGTACGCCAAGTGCCTCGGCCAACTCCGGAAACGTATCCACGATAATATCGTGCTGCGGATTGGGTTCGGGATCGGGCGGGCCCTCAGCGCCCCATTCGTCCGGGCGGCGCACGAACGCCGTCTTGAAGCCGACCGCCTTGGCCGCATCGAGATCGAAGTTGTGGCAGGCGACCATGCAGCATTCGCTGACATCAAGCTGCAGATACTGCGCCGCCGTTTGGTAGGCTTCGGGAAGAATCTTGTATTTCCCGATTGCCTCGCAGGAGATGACGGCGTCCCAGCTCAGGCCATTCCGCCTTGCGGTGTCGATAATGATACGGAAACTCAGGATCGTGAACGAGGCGCAAATGTATTTCTCACGCAGTTTGGGAAGGACCGATGGGAAATCCGGCCAGCACTGAAAGTTGTGCGCCTTGTCCCACCAAATGGCCCGGCGATCCTCTTCGGTGAAGGCTTCCAAGCCGTTTTCGGCGATGATTTCATCCAGTGTGGTGCGATGCGAGCCGTCAAAATTGTAGGCCGGCGGTTCATGCTCACCGAGTCTGAGCATGCGACCCAAAGACCGTCGGCGCATCTCGTTTGCAAGCGATGGCCAGTCCTTTTCAATACCGTGCTTCTTGCCGGCTTCGGCAAGGGCCTCACTGAATCCTGTGTGCCAATCGAGGATGGTTCCGCCCGTATCGAAGGTGAGGGCCTTAACGTCAGCGAGGCTCATTGCGGCATGCTCCTTGATCAATCTGTACTGAAACCAGTCGGACAAATGGAATGTGGCCTTTGCAATGCAGGATTGCGAGGCTCGTTTTGGATAAGCTCCTTCAACGCGTTGCGAGCGATCACCCCTCCAAATAGGTCGCAGATTGCTTTCGAAAATAGTCGGCGAGGATTTCAGCAGCCGGGCCGGCGACCTGATCATCCGCATGTCCGACGCCGGGAGCAATACTCAAACGCCAGCGAAATCCTGTGCCGAGTGCGGCTGCGCGACGTTGCATTGCATGAAAGTAGAACTGGCCACGTGCCAGGCGGTTCGGTCCCTGTGCGACTGCACCAGGATATTGTGGCAGCCCGGCCTCGACCTCGTCGGTATCCGCGTCGCCGAGCAGGAGGACGAGCTGGCGCTCAAAGTACCGTTTCGCAACCGATGCTTCGGTCCGCAGGCCGCCAAGTCCGGCCGGGTATGGCTGACGGGGATCCGTCGTCATATACCAGCCGGCGTTCGCCGCGATTGTTAACTCGGCGAACGGCTCAGGTGTCAGCGCTAGGTAGCGATGCGCAAATTGCGCACCTGCGGAATGTCCGAACAGGCAAAAAGATGAGCGGTCCGATCCGGTCATGCTTCGAATGGTCTCGAAGAGACGGTCGATGATCGAATAGCTCCACGAATGCTCTGGATTGAAAAGGCTATCGCTTGCCATTGACTGGCGCACATTGCCGTAATTGTAGGTCTCCGGTCCGGGAAATGTCTCGGCATCAAATTCCGGTGCGACGACCAGAAAACCATAGAGATCGGCATAGGGGCGCCAGCAGTCCCGGAAATAGGCTGCGGCCCGATCCGATCCGTGAAGGAGAAAAACGATTGGTGTTGCTGTCGTGAAGCCGGCAGGGCAATGAAATCGAACGGTTAGAGACCGACCGGTTGCGTCGTGTCGGTCTTGGAAGAGGAATGATCCCGAGCCCGGTTCGATGTCGTAAGTTGCATCCATAGGATGCCCTTCTTCCCTCGCATGCGGATTATCGGCTTGCGACCTAGCGGCGAACGGTGCCCATCAACCAGGCCAGTGATTCAGCCATTGGCTGCACGCCTTCCGCAGGCTGGTTATCCTCTTTGCGTGCCAATGTGGCCTCGTAGCGCGGCGGTAGGGCCGACGTTACCAATGCGTCGAAACCCATCTCGCGAAGTTGGTCGGCAGACTCGATGATCTCGTGACGGCGGCGGGCAGAATGAGGGATGTGCGTTGTGACAAGCATCTCCAGAAAATCGGCGATCGAGGAATCATCCATGTCCTTCATGATGCCCATCAACTGCGGCCTGACATTCATATGCTCTGCAGCGGTCATTGCTTCGACAGCGAGGCATTCGATGCCTTTCACCAGAATACTGCGCAAGAGTTTCAGGGATGTTGCATCACCCGGCTGACCGTTGTCGACGAGCCGCGTATCGGATCCGAGTTCATGATGGAGACGTTCTGCTTTGTCGGCGGCCGGACCGGAAAGCAGAACCGGTGGTTTTGCACCCCAGATCTGAATTGATCCCATAATGGCCAGATCGACGAAGGTCTTGCCTTCGCGATTGAATTCCGAGGCCCATGTGCGCAGGTCGTCGGGACGCGCTGTCGACATGTCGACATAGATCGTATGTGGTCCGACAAAGGGCAGGGCCGCCTTGGCGACAACTGGGCTCTGCTTGCCGGGAACACAGACAAGAACCGTGTCGCTCATCTCAAGCCATGGACCGGGCCTTTTCTCGATTCCGAGGCCGAGCGCATTCGCTGTTGCAATTGGTGGTCCATCGTCTTTGATGTCGCAAAGTGTCAGATCAGCCTTCGAAGCGAGTGCCGTTGCAAAGGCACCTCCGACTTCGCCAACACCGATAATCGTTATTCGCATGCATCCAGTCTCCCTCAATCAGGACATGTCTTAGAAGGTATTTTGACGCTTGTGTATGGAGAAGGCTGTCGGTCGGCTTCTGAAACTGTCATTGAGCATTTTGCCATACTGGGAGTAGGTTCGACCCATCGATGGCGTCGTGACGCATCGGCTTGGCCGCTGATCTGAGTCCGACGAAGACACGTAGATGTAAGGGATCTATGAAATTCCGGTACCTAATATCTAGCACTCCCGTTGTCTCCCGCCGTAATCCTGCATGATAAGGTTTCTCCCTTATGCGAAAGCTGATGTCCGCCTTTGCTGTGGCTGGTTCGTTTCTGCCGAAGTCGGGCGTTGCGCCAATCAAATCGCAGCACGGCACAGCCTACAGATTTTCATTCGAGACCATCACGGGCGAACCGATGCCGCTTGAACAGTATCGCGGGAAGGTTGTTCTGATCGTCAATACGGCGTCCCACTGCGGATTCACAAAGCAGTATGAAGGTTTGCAGGCGCTTTGGGAGCAATATGGTGAGCGGGGACTCGTCGTCATCGGCGTCCCGTCTAACGACTTTGGCGAGCAGGAACCGAAGGACAATCACGAAATTCTGGAATTCTGTCGCGATTCCTATGGGGTCTCGTTTCCGCTGACAGCAAAGGTCACGGTTAAGGGCAAGGACGCACACCCATTCTACAAATGGGCGACGGATGTTTTTGGGCAACGCGGTGCCCCGAGATGGAATTTTCACAAGTATCTCGTCGCTGCGGACGGACGGTTGACATGCTGGTCGTCGACCGGGACCAAGCCGCTGGCTAAAGATTTGACTGAGGCAATCGAATCCGCACTGAACTCAACCGAGACAGGGCGCTGAATGCCGATGTGGAGTTGGCGGTGAAGTCCCTGATATTCATCTTCGGAGATCAGTTGTCGCCTCATCTTTCAAGTCTTGCCGGTGGCAACCGCGAAACAGATGTCGTGTTGATGGCGGAAGTGCAGGAAGAGGCGTCCTATGTCGGCCATCACAAGAAGAAGCTGGCATTCATCTTTTCAGCCATGCGCCATTTTGCCTGTGCGCTTGGTGAGGATGGTTGGTCCGTGGATTATCATTTTTTGGACGCCGCCAGGGGCTTCGACAGCCTGAAAGCCGCGCTCCAACACACGCTCGCTGAGCGTGAGGTTGACCGCGTATTGATCACTGAGCCTGCGGAGTGGCGGGTGCGGAATATGCTCGAGGCATGGCAGCACGAATTCGATATTCCGATCGAAATTCTTCCCGATGATCGGTTCTTATGTTCTGCAGAGGCCTTTGCCCGCTGGGCGGACGGCCGCAAGCAGTTGCGTATGGAGTACTTTTATCGGGATATGCGGCGCCAAACCGGCCTCTTGATGGACGGCGATCAGCCGGCCGGGGGCAAATGGAATTTCGATAGCGACAACCGCAAGCCTCCGAAAAGCGGCTTATCCTTTCCCGGTCCGTTGCAGATCAAGCCGGATGCTGAAACCAGGCAGGTTTTAGAGATGGTTGACAGTGGGTTCGGCGAGAATTTCGGCAACCTGCACCCATTCTGGTTTGCCGTGACCGCGACCGATGCTGACGCCGCTCTGGAGCATTTCATCGTGCATGCGTTGCCCAGTTTCGGCGACTACCAGGACGCGATGCTCGCCGAAGAGCGTTTCATCTATCACGCCGTGATTTCGCTCTACATCAATGTGGGTCTTCTCGATCCTTTGGATGTCTGCCGGCGCGTCGAGGCCGCATTCGATGAAGGGCAGATACCGATCAATGCTGCAGAAGGTTTTATTCGTCAGATCATCGGTTGGCGGGAATATGTGCGTGGCATTTATTGGCTGAAGATGCCCGACTACCGGGACCAGAACTTCTTTGGCCATGAAAGGCCGCTTCCATCTTTCTATTGGACGGGCGAGACGGACATGGCTTGCATGCGAGCCTGTATCACCCAAACGCGCGATGAAGCCTATGCCCATCATATTCAGCGCCTCATGGTCACCGGCAACTTCGCAATGCTGGCGGGCATTGCACCACATGACGTGCATGAGTGGTATTTGGCGGTCTATGCCGATGCATTCGAGTGGGTGGAACTTCCGAATACGCTTGGAATGAGCCAGTTCGCGGATGGTGGTCTCTTGGGTTCAAAACCCTATGCGGCGAGCGGGAACTACATCAACAAGATGTCCGACTATTGCAAAGGATGTCGGTACGACGTGAAACAGAAGACAGGCGAGGGAGCCTGCCCGTTCAATGGGCTCTACTGGGATTTTCTTGCACGAAACGAGGCGGTGTTGCGCGACAATCCACGTCTTCGCCAAGTTTATCGAACCTGGGACCGGATGAGCGATGAAAAGCGCGGGGACTATCGAGCGTCGGCCGCGTCATTTCTGAAATCATTGGATTAGGACTGCAAATCCAACGCCTTCAGGATAGTCGGGATCTTCTTGTTGACTGCGAAGAACCCTTTGGCCGTATGGGGCCAACAGAGCGTGTCGTAAGGGCGCCGGACCTGAACAAGGTCTATCCCTTTTTCGGCAAGCGCAACGGTGACCTGCGCGATCAGATCTGCTGCAGGCCCCACTGTGGCGTGGGGCGTTGCAACCCATCGGACGGCGGCGACTTCTGCCCAATCGCATATTGCGTCACAAGCGTGATCTTCTCCCAAGTGGACCGGGGATACGTGGAATGAGCTGCCAGCGCGTGTCAGTCCATCGATCAGTGCTCCTTCGGCGAAGCTGCTGGCTCTCTTGCCAACCGACTGTGGGGAGCGTTGTTTGGTTGTTCCGACGCCAGCGATCGCAACAGGTCCAGAGGGAAGTGGCAGAGTTTCCGGCCCACAATCGTCATCGGTCAGTAGCAGCCCGAATGGCTCGCGTTCGGGCACTGAGCCGGGAGCTGGAATCGGGCGAGGGAGGCCGACCGAGGCTTCGCTCAGAGGTGCGGCTTCAGACGACAACTGACCGGTTGGATTGAAGCGGCCATTCGTAAAGCGCGCAATATTTGAGGCGCGCGCCAGATAGGTGCGGCCTTTGGTGTGCAAGCCGGCAACCCAGCGCCAGGACAACGTATTCGAAGCCGGATCGCCATCTAGTAGATGGCGATAGAAGAAGTCGGCTCCAAGCTGCCAAGGCAGGCGCAGTGTGAATATCCAGATACTCGCGAACCACATGCGGGCATGGTTATGCAGATACCCGGTCTGGACGAGTTCGCCGACCCACGCGTCGAAACAATCGATCCCTGTCTTACCCTCGACAGCCTGTGTCAATCGATCCAGCAGGGCTGGGTCGCTATCAAGACGTTGGGTCTGCTCGGCGATATCGCGGCGATAACGAGACCAAATGACGGGGTAATGCTCGAGCCAACCTTTGAAGTAGGTTCGCCAAAACACTTCCTGAACAAACTTTCGCGCGGAGGAGAACGAGTGTGCACCCAGAGTGGCCGCCAACACTTCTTCTTCCAACAGCAGACGATGGCGCAACCAGGGAGAGAGCCCGGAGACATTGTCGTGATTTCCCGGCCCGTTGTCGGTATTTCGCGTTGCGGCATAGGTCCGGCCGGCCAGGGGAAGAAAGGCATGCATGCGGTCGAGACCGGCCTGCCGCTGCGGTCGCCACGTCGGTGGGTTTGGAAGAGGCGCTTGTAGGAATGAGAGTTGTGTCATTGGCGGGCCACAGGTCGAATCTGACCAATCGCGTGTCTTCTGCATCTCTCGGAGCAATACACCACGCGCTCCCAATCGCGCGCCCACTTTCGGCGCCAGGCAAATGACCTCTCGCAGATTGGACAGATCTTCCGTGGGAGATCGCGCTTTCGACGCATTCTCATAGCGTCAACCTTTGGATTTTGGTCGTCAGGAACACTGGCAGTTTGGGTGTGGATACGTAACGACCGGCTTTGTAGATCAGGTTCCCCAATCCTCGTGTACTTCGATGGACTCTTCATCGACTGGAATCGTGCAAATGCTTGCGCGATGACGCAGACAACACACCGCACGATCTGATATGACACCGCTCAAGCTGCCTTTGTGCCTGGGGGAAGACATGAAACTAAGTGATTTCAAAGCTCTGACATTCGACTGCTATGGAACGCTCATCGATTGGGAAAGCGGCATGTTCAATGCACTCGCGCCGCTCTTGGATAAGTGTGACCGTCCTCTCGGCCGAGACGCCGTGTTGGAGGCACATGGGCGGTTGGAGTCGTCACAGCAGGCCCAGACGCCGACAAAGGCCTATCGCGATTTGCTGCCCGTGGTTTATCGGCGCTTGGCCGAGGAGTGGGGCGTCACGGTAAGTTGGGACGAGTGTGTGGTCTACGGGAATTCAGTCAAGGACTGGCCGGCATTTCCTGACACGCCCGATGCTCTGCGTTATCTCCAGGAGCACTACAAGCTGATCATTCTGTCCAATGTCGACAATCGCAGTTTTGCGGCCAGCAATGACAGGCTCGGCGTTGCCTTCGATGCGATCTATACGGCCGAAGATGTCGGCGCCTACAAACCGGCGGATACAAATTTTCACTACATGTTCGAAAAACTCAAAGGTCTTGATATCGCCAAGTCAGATATCCTTCACACGGCTGAGAGTATGTTTCATGACCATGCACCGGCAAACCGCCACGACATTCGGTCCTGCTGGATCTACCGGCGGCACGATAAAGACGGTTTCGGGGCGACGCGCGACCCCGGCGAGATGCCGAAATATGATTTTCGTTTCAACAGCATGGAAGAAATGGCTGAAGCGCATCGGCAGGAACTCGGTGCATGAGTATGCTCTCATCTGAAAACCGGACTTCTTTGTCGTCGGTCAACGACATTGTGCAGTTAGGCGACATCGAGGCCGCTGCAGCGGCACTCCCGTCAGTTATCCGTCGTACACCGATCCTGCCGCTCGCGCGTGACTCCGCCGAGATCGGCAATGAACACTGCTTCCTAAAATGCGAAAACCTGCAGGTAACCGGCGCCTATAAGGTCCGAGCCGCATTCACGATGCTGAATGCGCTGGACGAAGCCGCCCGCAAGAAAGGTGTCGTGCTGACATCGTCCGGAAACTTCGCGCAGGCATTTGCTTATGCCGGTCGGATACTGGATGTGCCGATTACCGTCGTCATGCTGGATCATACCAGCGCCTACAAAGTTGCAGCGACGGAGGGACATGGAGGCGAGGTCTATTTTTGCGGAACCGATGCGCTCGAACGCCAGCCAACCGTTCTTTCTCTCGCGGCCGAACGCGGCATGACGGCGATCGATACCTGGGAAGAGCCGCCGATCACGGCCGGCCACGGAACGATTGGACTGGAGATTGTCAGAGACCTTCCCGACGTGCAGCAGGTGCTGGTGCCTGTATCGTCGGGCGGCGTTGCCGGTGGAATTGCAACGGCAGTGAAAGAGTGCCGACCGGATGTGAAGGTGATCGGCGTTCAGCCGGAACGCGCGAATGCCGCTTATGTGTCCATGAAAGAGGGGAGGCCGACGACCATCGACTATTGGGATTCGATTGCTGATGGACTGTCAGCGGTTCGTCCTGGCGCCTTTCCTTTTCGCCATTTGCAACGCTATCTCGATGATATCGTTCTTATCCGCGAAACGGACATCGCAAATGCCTTTTGCACGATCCTGCAACGGGCGAAGCTCTTGGGCGAGCCTGCGGGTGTGGTCGCCGCAGCCGCATTCCTTTCAGGGAAGGTGGATACGAGCCTGACGACAGTTGCAGCGTTGACAGGAGGCAACCTGACAGAGGAAACGCGGCAGCGCTTGTTCCAGATGGCAGAAGCGATTTAGAGTTTGTTCCTCATTCGTTTTCACTATGTTCCTTCATTGCGATAAACTTCTGCTGACCTGTGGGGAGCCGACTGACAGAAACGCTCATGATCCAGTGCTATCGTTGCGCTAGCAACTGAAGGTTGCGGCCAGAAAAACGGTTCGGCTGGTCGCAATTCGGTGATTTTGTTTAGTTAAAAGCGCATTGGTTTCAGTGGGTTACGTCTTAATTTTCTGCGGCGTCGCCCGTCGGGTAGTTCGGGTGTCCGAACGTTAGACTGAGCGGGGTTAACGGAGTCTGAGGGATGATGGCCATGCGAGCGAGTGTATCATCGGGCCATCGCGGGGACTTGGCGCAATGATCGATTTCTACGCCTGGTACACCTCGAATGCTCGCAAGATCGCGATCATGCTGGAAGAAACGGCACTCGACTACAAAACACATATCGTGGACATCGGGCGCGGCCAGCAGTTTGAACCGGACTTTCTGTCGATCAGCCCGAACAACAAGATTCCGGTCATCGTCGATCGAAAGGGACAGGATGGGGCGTCGCATGCCGTATTCGAGTCCGGTGCAATCCTCATCTATCTTGCTGAGAAATCGGGGCGCTTTCTACCTGAGGTTGGAACGGCACGATCAGAGGTGATGCAGTGGCTGATGTTTCAGATGGCCAGCGTTGGCCCCATGTTCGGGCAATGCAATCATTTCCGGCGCTATGCGCGAGAGACAATTCCATATGCCGTTGATCGCTACACCAAAGAGTGCCGGCGGCTTTATTGGGTCATGGAGAAGCGCCTGCGCGATCGAGATTATGTAGCGGGGGAGTACTCGATTGCCGATATGGCGCTTATGCCCTGGATGCGCAGTTTCGACTGGCGAGACCAGGACCCGGACGCGGTGCCGCACGTCAAGGCCTGGGTCGCGCGCATTGAAGCGAGGCCGGCCGTCCAACGCGCCATGGATCTGCTCGCGCATGGTCCGCGCTCCGGCCCGATCGATGACGAGCACTGGGAAAACATGTATGGCGAAACGCAATACGAACCACGCTAGCCCCAGCCCCGGATGCTAACCGCTGTTTCTCAGTCCGGCGGCAATACCGTTGATGGTCAATTGGAGACCCCGCTGGACTTTCGGCGAATCCACATTCTTGCGGCTGAGTTTCAGCATCTCGACCTGAATATGATTGAGCGGATCAAGATAGGGAAAGCGATTGCGGATTGAGCGGTCGAGCAGCGGGTTGGTTTCGAGCAATGTCTTGTTCCCCGAGATCATGAGAACAGCCTTTATCGACGACTGCCACTCGTCTCGGATCCGCCCATAGATGGCGGCGCGGAGCATTTGGTCCGGTACCAACTCGGCATAACGACGCGCGATTGCCATGCTGCTCTTGGCCAGAACCATATCCATATTCGATAAAAGCACGCGGAAGAATCGCCATTCACGATAGAGTTCTTGCAGAAGCGGAAGGCCTTTGTCCGGATTGTCAGCAAGCCAGCGGGTGACGGCAGTTCCGAACCCGTACCAACCGGGAAGCATGACACGGCATTGGGCCCAGCTGAACACCCAAGGAATCGCCCGTAGATCCTGTATGCGATTCGTCTTCTTTCGCGAAGCCGGACGTGAGCCGATATTCAGCTTGGCGATTTCATCGATAACCGTCGATCCCCAGAAATAGTCTTCAAACCCTTCGGTTTCATAGACAAGTGCACGGTAGGCCTTGAAGGCTTCGGCCGAGAGTTCCTCCATGACGGCGAGAGCGTCTTCAGGCGGGCGTCCGTCGCGCGGGCTGAGAAGACTTGCATCGAGCGTGGCGGAAGCCAGGATCTCTAGATTGCGTCGGCCGAGATAAGGATTGGTGTATTTGCTCGAGATGATCTCGCCTTGCTCGGTAATGCGAATATGGCCGTCTACGGCGCCGGCGGGTTGAGCGAGGATCGCGTCGTAGCTCGGTCCACCGCCTCGGCCGACAGTACCGCCGCGTCCATGGAAAAGGCGAAGCCTCACATTATGGCGTTTGAAGAGGTCGACGAGCCCGATTTCTGCTTTGTAGAGTTCCCACCCCGAGGTGACATAGCCGCCGTCCTTGTTGCTGTCCGAGTAGCCAAGCATCACTTCCTGAACGCCGCCAAGACTGTCGACGAGCCGCCGATAAACTGCTGTCCCCAGCAGTCTCTCCATGATCACCGTCGCATTGCGGAGATCCTCGATCGTCTCGAACAGGGGAACCACATGCATGCGGCTACGCCCTTCTGGATCGACAATCCCGGCTTCCTTCAGAAGCAGCGCGACCTCGAGTAGGTCCGATACACTCTGCGTATTGGATATGATGCAAGTGGCGATGGTTCGCTCGCCAGTGAGTGCCTGAGCTCGGGCAGCCGCTTTGAGAATATCAAGCTCTGAGCGCGTCTCGTCGGAGTACTTCCAATTGGGTCGGACAAGCGGGCGGAGAGACGACAGCTCTCGTCCTAGCAACGCAATCTTCTCGTCTTCGTCGAGGCTGTCAAAGTTCGCTTCGACACCGGCAGCGTCCAACAGCTCTGCAACCGTGCGACCATAGACATCGGAGTTTTGTCTGAGATCGAGACTTGCGAGATGAAACCCGAAGCAGTCGACGGCGCGCATCAGATGCCGGAGACGGGCTCCAGCCAGGCGCTTCGATCCGTTTGCCTCCAACGAGCGGCGAATCGTATCGAGATCGTCCAGCAGGTCCTGCGGTGCTCCATAGCCTGCCGGTCCTTCCACTGCGGCCGATGGGTGGGTGTTTGCCTCCAATCGCTTGGCAGTGGTGCGGAGTCTTGCCTGGATTGTGGAGACAGCCAGCCGGTAGGACTCTCCCTGGCGATGCGGCGATTCATCCGGCGAGAGCTCTGCCAGCGCCTGCAAGGCGTCGGACACTTCAATGATCGCGGTCGATAGAGACAATTCGCCCCGAAGACTATCCAACTCTTGCAGATAGTAGTTGAGCGCCTTTTCACGGTGCAGCGCGACAGTCTCATTCAGGACGTCGGCTCGCACAAAAGGATTGCCATCCCTGTCACCGCCGATCCAACTCCCTGGCCGCAGGAAGGACGGTACGTGGATCGGGTCCGTGCTACCGGCAAGTTCCGTCAATCGATCCTCAAGTCGGCAATAGAACCGCGGGAGCTCTTTGAGAAATGTGTAGTCATAGTAGGTGAGGCCGTTGACGACTTCATCCGTGACATTGAGCTTCGTGGTGCGGACGAGCCGCGTCTGCCAAAGCGTTTCGACAGCGGTTAGGAGCTCTTCGTCAAACTCGGCCAACTCCTTGTCTGTCCAATCGCCGCGGCCGCGCTTGTCGAGAAGGGCCGCGATATCCATTTCCCAATGCATCGTCGTCTTACGTCTGACTTCGGTCGGATGCGCCGTCAACACGGGGCTCATCAGTGCATCGGCGAAAAACGCTTGAAGATCTTGGGGTGTCAGGCCGGCATCAGTGGCGCGCGCAAGGATTTCGTCGATCGTACCTTTGCGGGGCGGAGAGCCGGCGCGCTCGTGATAGCGGGTTCGGCGTATATGGTGCTGATCCTCGGCGATGTTTGCCAGGTGCGAGAAGTAACTGTACGCCCGAATGACTTGGACGGCCTGTTCCGGCGTTAGTTCCTCAAGAAGCGACTCCAGCTCTTGTTGTGCCGGTTTGTCGTCGTCACGGTGGTAGCGGATCGACGTTTGGCGGATGTTTTCGACCAGATCGAAGATGTCCGCGCCTTCATTGTCGCGAACGGTATCACCGAGCAACCGGCCAAGCAGGCGGATGTCGTCAAGCAGAGGCGTGTCTTTGCCATTCTTGGTTTCGGTGTGTGCCGAAGCTGGCGTGGCATTGGAGTCGGCGGGCATGTGCGATAGGCCTCCGTCGTTGCATTTGCAGTTTTCTGGCTATGACAACGGTTCAAACGCGGGAAAATGCCATAGCCGTTCGACGAATGCGATGGGGAGGCGAAAAATAGAGACTTTTCAAGCCGGCAGGCCGGATCAGCGATAGACAAGGACGGGTATGTCGCTGTGCGTCAGCACCTTGGTTGTTTCGGAGCCGAGAACGACCGCTGAAAGGCCGCGGCGTCCGTGCGATGCCATGACGATCAGGTCGCATTCCCGCAGTGCCGCCGTGTCGATGATGCCCTGGTAGACCTGATCATGCTGGACGTGAAAGGTCTCGCAAGAAACGTCGGCGGCATCGGCCACAGCTTTGGCGGCCTGCAGATAGCTGTCTGTCTCCGCATTGAGATATTCATGCACGTATTTCTGATATTCGTCCGGCATATCGCCAATCAGGCGCGGCTCTCGATCGATCATGTGAAATGGACTGGTGACGGTCGTGAATGTAACGCTAGCGCCAATGTCCTTGGCCAGTGCGACGCCATGTTCAACGGCTTTTTCCGACAGCGCCGACCCATCGGTCGGCACGAGTATCTTCTTATACATCATCATATATCTCCTCCCGGTCTAGTGGCGATCCGACAGTGCGGTGGACTACTTCAAACTGAGTATGTAGGCGATGACGTTGTCGGTTTCTTCGGGGCTTAGGACGAGATTGGGCATTGTTGGATGGGGCGAGCGAAACCAGACCGTCAATGCCAGACGGGTTGTGCTCGGCTGATCGGCAATTGCCTTGAAAGCCGGCGCCTCAACACGCGGCGACTCGCTGTTTTCCTTGCGAACAGCATGGCACTCTGAACATGTCTTCTCAGCGAAATCACGACCTCTTTCCGCATCGCCGAATTCATCGGCGCGAAGCGTCGTCGTGGGCAGGGCGACTGCTATCGCAAGCGCAAGGATCGCTGGGAGAAGCGGAATTTCCGCGGTTCTTCGTTTCAGCATGCATCGTTCCCCATAGTTGTTGATCAAGCTTTTCGGATGCGTTTGTCAGCGTTCCGGCTTTCATTGGACCAAATTGTGAGGGAGGCGCGTGTCAAAGACCTTGAGCCAAATCAAGGATCACATGTTGCTCGGTCATTAATGTCGCAGGGACCCAGCACTTTTGAATCGATGTTGCTCTTGGGAGAAAAGAACGAACGATGAAGACAATTCTTGTGCCGACCGATGGGTCGCATGCCGCCGAGAAAGCTCTCAATCTGGCATTGGATCTCGCCGAAAAGCATGGCGCGACAGTCAAACTTCTTCATGTCCTTCTGACTGATAAGGAGCCGTGCGAACTGCTTCGGTTGCCCGATATTCAATTGGCCGGCGACAGTGTCGTCAGTGCTCTAAAAGGGTTGGAAGACGGGCCCGAAGTCGAGCGCTCTGCAGAAGATCTGATGGGGCATAGGGAAACACCAGATCGTCCGGCACCGGCACCGCTTCTGCGCGAGATCGGCTCCCATGTGCTGGAGCGCGCCAAGAACCAGGCGGCCTCTCGCGGCATCGCCGCCGATATCTTGACTTTGAGCGATGGTGCGCCAGCGCCAGCCATCGTTGAGGCGGCAGCGGATGCAAATGCCGACGCCATCGTCATGGGGTCGCGCGGCCTTAGGCAGATTGAGTCCGTCGCCTTCGGAAGCGTATCGCAGGAGGTCTGCCGATCAACCGCGTGTACGTGTGTCGCTGTGCATTGAAGCCGATAGAGCGCCCTTCCTATCACGTCGGTTGCATGACACCGCCATAGGCAACACCTGAGAGGCGGCACATCTCCGTCTTCCAGGTGATCAGGTCGGTCTGTTCGAATCCAGTCAGATGACTATGGCCGCAGGCGCGCGCCAGAATCTTCATCAGCGCGACGCTCGTCTCGAAGAAGTTCGCGAGGCGCTCCGCCGATTTGTCGACAATCTGTCTTGACACGAGTTCCGGCCTTTGCGTGGCGATGCCGACGGGACAGTTATTCGTATGGCAGGCGCGCATGCCGAGACAGCCGATGGCCTGAAGCGCTGAATTGGATACGGCGATTGCATCGGCACCGAGAGCGAGTGCCTTTGCGAAATCGGCTGGTTTCCTCAGACCGCCCGTGATCACGAGCGTAACGTGATCGCAGCCTGCTGCATCGAGATGCCGCCGGGCGCGGGCCAACGCCGGAATCGTCGGGACTGAAATATTGTCGCGGAATATCACTGGCGCTGCGCCCGTACCGCCACCGCGCCCATCGAGAATGACGTAGTCGACACCGATTTCGAGAGCAGCGTCGATATCCTTCTCGATATGCTGGGCCGAGAGCTTGTACCCGATCGGAATACCCCCGGTTCGGTCGCGCACTTCGTTGGCGAACTCCTTGATCTGAGAGACTTCCGTCCAATCGGGGAAGCGGGACGGACTGACAGCCGGCTCACCTTCTTCGAGGCCGCGAACTTCCGCGATCTTGCCAACGACCTTGTGGCCGGGAAGGTGGCCGCCTGTGCCGGTCTTTGCACCTTGTCCGCCTTTGAAATGAAAGGCCTGCACGCGTTCCAGCTTGTCCCACGAGAAACCGAAACGACCCGACGCGAGCTCATAGAAGTAACGTGAGTTGGCTTCCTGTTCTTCCGGCAGCATGCCGCCTTCGCCGGAACAGATGCCGGTTCCTGCTATTTCCGCCCCTTTGGCAAGTGCGATCTTCGCTGGCTCGGACAAGGCGCCAAAGCTCATATCCGAGACGAAGAGAGGGATCGCCAGGCTGAGAGGCCGTTGTGCTTTCGGGCCGATCACGACATCGGTGCCAACCGGTTCATCGTCAAGGAGCGGCGGGCGATGGAGCTGGGCAGTGACGAACTGAATATCGTCCCAGCTCGGTAGCTCCTGACGTGGAACGCCCATTGCAGTGACCACGCCATGGTGACCCGTCTTCGAGAGGCCGTCCTTGGCATAGCCCTGGATGAGTTTCACATGCGGTTCTTCGTCAGCCCCGTGAATGTCGGCATAGAGTCCAAGATAGGCATCCCGGTCATAGGGTTGCGGGTGATCCAGGGCCCAGGCCGCAATTTCATCTTCGTCGACCAGGACATCACCATTTTCGATCCAAGAAGAGAACTTTTTCAGGACTTCATCATTTGCGTATGCGGAAACGCCCGTATCTAGTCGATAATCCCAATCGTGAACGCCGCAAATCAGATCCTGACCGCGAACGAATCCGTCTGCCAGCAGAGCGCCGCGATGCAGACACCGGCCAAAGAGGACGGAAACCTTGTCGTCATAGCGAACCACAACCAGGTCGACATCGGCGACCAGTGCGTAAGCGGGCTCGCGGTCGATCAATGCGTCCCAGCGTTTGATGGCAACCTTGTTCATGCTTTTCCCTCTTACAAAGCAGACATCTGCAGTCTGCCAAAAGCCTTGTCACTTATCGTGGATCGATGCGGAAATGATGTTCGCCGGGCGACGTTCTATTGATAATGAGCTCTTTGATATCGGGGTCGAGCTCAGAAGCCTCCGGTTTGTAGGTGCCACAGGCCTGCAGTGCTTTGCGAATATCGATCCGTCTCCCAATCGCCTCGAGAACCACGCGAGCACACAGTGGTTCCCTGCGGCTTCCTGTCGAGACGCCGAGTTTGAGTCCATAGAGACGCGTCAACTGGTTCTGATAGTTGGGGTAGACGACGGTCTGACTGATTTCGTTCTTGGTCAGACTGTCATGATCGACCAGAAAGATCCGGTCGTTCAGGTAGAATGCGATCCCCTGATACTTGCACTTTATCCGGCGCCCAGATCCGTCTGCCGGCGCCAGATTTTCCATCCGCTGGTATGTCGTCAGCCCGTCGTCTCGCGAAATAAGGATCAGGGACCGGAGGATCAGCCCGGGATACGTCATCGAATAGGTGTATTCGAAATAGTAGCCTTCATAAGACATCAAATCGGATCGTGAGCGCCGCACCAACTGATCCAGATAACCGACATAGCGTGGCTCAGCAGCCGAGGCCGGGTCGGCCAGTGGTTTTGATCCGAGGATTTTCTGGAATTCGGTGTGGGGGAGGAGCATTTCATATTCTTCGACGCCGAAGAAATCGCAAAGTCTCTTGAAGACATGTCGCGATGGCGATGAGCGCCCACCGAGATACTTGTTGAACTGTGATCGGTTGATGCCAATGCGACGACAGACATCGGCCACAGACTTGTAGTGGTCGGTCAAGAGCCTGAGATTTAGCGAAAAGTCTTGCTGCATCTGTCTTTGCCCGCACCGCTCGACCGGGTGTTCTTCCGCCCGAAAGGCTAGCCGCCATCGACGGGCGATGCAATGCAACTGGCGCTTTTTGGCGCTCATCGCGCGCCACTTAGCGCCCATTGGCGCCGGGCGGCCAAATTGGTCACTGCGAAACCGCGTGATACCCGAAAGATTGGTTCTGCTGCATCTGCTCTTGGATGGCGGGGCCATTGGGGAGAGACGCACCAGTTTCGATTGTGAAGCGGTCCCTGTTGGGACCCTCATCACGCGTACGCCGGGTATTTCCGAGCGGCCCGTGTTTCAACGGGCTGCGCGTTGAATCGAACAAATAACTGAGACATCTCGCCGCACACAGCGTTAGACTGCGCAGTAGGAGCAACTGCCAGCGGAAACAGAACCGAATAGGGGGGATGTCAGATGGAATTCCTGGAGAACATTTTTAAGCTCATTGGTGATGCAACCTGGGGTTGGTCGCTTATCCCGTTCCTGGTGGTGCTCGGAGCCTTTTTTACACTGGCGTCCGGGTTCGTGCAGTTCAGGTTTTTCCGTCGGATGTTCCGGGTGCTTTTTCCCGGTGGGCAGCCGGAAGCCGGAGGACATGTCAGCTCACGTGAAGCGTTGCTAGTCAGCGTCGGCGGGCGTGTCGGAGGCGGCAATATAGCCGGTGTAGCCGTTGCTATTACACTGGGTGGCCCTGGCGCCGTCTTCTGGATGTGGGCGATCGCGCTGGTCGGCATGGCAACAAGCCTGTTCGAATGCTCGCTGGCACAGGCATTTAAGCGCAATGATGAAGAAGGCACTTATCGTGGCGGACCGGCGCAATACATTATTCATGGCCTCGGGAACCAGTACAAGTGGCTCGCCTTCGTCTATGCGATCTCGCTGATTGCGGCTTTTGCGCTCGGCTTCAATGCTTTTCAGGGCAATACGGTCGCAGGTGCTGTGAAGGATAGTCTGGGTCTGGAGCGGATCTGGACCGGAGCGGCGCTCGCCGTACTTACGGGTTTCGTCGTCTATGGCGGCATCAAGCGAATTGCTCAGGTTGCTGACGTGGTCGTCCCGATCATGGCTTTCGGCTACATCGGCATGGCGATCATCATCATCTTGATCAATATCACCGAAATTCCCGCCGTTATCTCGCTGATCGTTAAGAATGCATTCGGCTTGGAAGAAGCTGTCGGCGGTGGCATGGGCGCTGCGATCGCCCAGGGACTGCGACGCGGTCTGTTTTCCAATGAGGCCGGGCTTGGCAGTGCACCGAATGTCGCTGCGGTGGCCTATGTGCGCCATCCCGTGGCTCAGGGCATCGTGCAATCGCTGTCCGTCTTCATCGATACCATCATCATCTGCTCTTGCACGGCCTTCGTTATCTTGCTTGGCGATGTTTATGTGGCCGGCGCGGAAGGTGTCGACGGCGTCGTGCTGACCCAGCAATCGCTTGTCTCGCATGTGGGTGCATGGAGTCAGTACTTTTTGTCGGCGGCGATCCTGCTCTTTGCCTTCAGCTCGATCATCTACAACTACTATCTCGGCGAGAATGCCCTGACGGTCTTTGTCGACAATGATATCTCACGCCACATTCTCCGCATTTCAATCGTCGGGCTCGTCTTTCTTGGCGCCTCGGCGCCCGGTGCGACATCCGTGTTCTTCTTCTCGGATCCGATGATGGGAATCCTTGCTCTGGTGAACCTGTTGGCCATCATCATGTTGTTCCCGGTCGGAATGCGGATCCTGAATGACTACAGGGATCAATTGAGCAAGGGCGTGGAGAATCCGGTGTTCGAAACGAAGAACTTTCCCGATCTCGATCTCGACGAAGAAGCATGGGTTCTTGACGAAGAGGTACCTGTCGCCAAGCCGCAACCGGCCGAGTAATCGCCGAGCAAATCAAGTCCCGGGGATAGCGGCCATTGGCGGCTGACCCGGCCACGAAATCACAAGGGGGGCAGCCGATGCGGTTTGCCCCCCTTTTGTCCGGAAGATTGTAACGGAGCCTTTTCGGCAGACAGATGAAGAAGCGCATTCTGATTATCTATACCGGCGGCACGCTCGGTATGAGACCAACCGAGCGAGGCTATGCGCCTGCCGGCGATTTGGAGAGCCTTATCCGCGAAAGATTGGCTGAACTCCACTCCGGTGCCATGCCGGACTATGTCATGGCGGAGTATGACGATCCGCTCGAGAGTTCGAACGCCGCGCCTCGTCATTGGTTCGAGCTGGCCGACAGGATCAAGGAGCGGGTTGAAGACTTTGACGGCTTCGTCGTCATTCACGGTACCGACACGCTTGCCTATACCGCATCTGCGCTATCCTTTCTGTTGGTAGGGATTGAGAAACCTGTCGTCGTCACCGGCTCGCAAATCCCGCTTTGCGAAGTGCGGACCGATGCGCAGGGAAACCTTGTGAGTTCGCTTCAGGCAGCTGCGATGGATAGCCTGCAGGAAGTTGCCGTCTGTTTCGGCCGTCATATCTATCGCGGCAATCGGACGACCAAAGTGGCTGCCGGCGAACTGGATGCCTTCGATTCACCGAATTATGCGCCGCTGGCAGAGCTCGGCGTGGATATCAAAATGGCTAGGCCTGCAGCACTTCCAAAGGTTCTGGAGCACCTCGAAACATCTCCTGTCTACCGGCCTTGCGATATTGCGGTCCTGCGGATCTACCCGGGCATGCCTGCGAGACTGATAGATGCCGTGGCGGAAACCGGGGCGAAGGGGTTGGTGCTGCGCTGTTATGGTGCTGGAACAGCTCCGACGTCGGATCGGGCCTTTCTTTCGGCGGTCCGGCGCGTCAACGAAGCAGGTATTCTGTTGGTTGCCGTATCGCAATGTCTGCAGGGGAGCGTAACGCTTGGCCGTTATGCCGCCGGATCTGAGCTTGGAGATGCGGGTGCTATTAGTGGATCGGATATGACGACTGAGGCAGCGGTCGCCAAATTGCATGTACTTTTTTCAATGGGACTGAGTGTTTCCGAGATTGCGTCACTAACCCAATGCAATCTGCGGGGCGAGTTGACCGAGCCGTGATGCTGAATGTGTGTCTTCAAAGCCGCTTTCAAGTGCTTGCTATTTCCGCTTGCGATTTTGCGCGAACGGTAGGAAGCTGCGTTTAACGTCAACAATCGAAAGGAGGTGATCCAATGTCTAATGAGATTTCGGTGATGTCGAAGGGCTTTGGATGGTGCGCGTGGATGATGGAGCAGCCTCTCTCATAGACGCCTCTCCTTTGGATCGGATACCCGACCGGGTCCGACGACACACGAACTCACGGAAGGGTCGCCTGCGGGCGGCCCTTTTGTGTTCTGCACAAAACGACCTTTACGGCCGTTGATTGAAAATGCCGCGTTGTATCGTTGCCGACATACGCTGCGACTTGTCGAGAAAGATCGCAGCGACCGCCGGGCTGCAATGCTCCGACACGGTTTCTGCAAAAAGCGAAAGCCAGCGATCGAAGTGTTGCGGGCCTATCCCGCTGAGTACTGCATGCTTCTGCATGGGATTGCCTTTGTAGCGTCCCGATAGACGCGTGACTGACGACCAGAAGGCACACAGGCGTTGCAGGTGAGGCGCCCATTCGTCATCGGTATATCCAATCGTCTTTTCGAAGATTGGCCCGAGATCTTCGTCTGCCCGCACGCGCGCGTAAAAGGCGTGAACGACAATCCGAACAAGCTCTTCCGATATGTCCGGATGCAGAGGTCGGCGCAAGGGCGATACAATTGCGGTCTGATCGTTCATTGGTCCGGTCTTGCTCTTCATGCTCTTTTCGATCACATAACATGCCTATAGCATGCATGTTATAACTTCATTTATTGCAGCTTCACGCTAAAAGCAATAGATTTGATGCATCTTTTGGGGGATGGCTATGCGACTGACAGTTCACACTGACTACGCCTTTCGCGTGCTGATGTATCTTGGAACGCATGAAGACCGTCTGTGTACCATAAAGGAAATTGCGGAGAGCTATGGGATTTCCAAGAACCATCTGATGAAAGTGGTGCAAGCGCTTGGTGCGGCCGGTTTCGTGGAAACGGTTCGTGGGCGTGGCGGCGGGCTTCGACTGGCCATGACGCCAGAACAAATACGACTTGGTGCAGTTGCGCGTTCAGCCGAAGAAGATTTTTGTCTTGTTGAGTGTTTTGCGACCGAGGCTGATCGTTGCGTCATTTCTCACGCCTGCCGCCTCAAGAAGATATTTGCCGAAGCCTTGCGTGCTTTCCTGACGACACTCGATGCTTATGCATTGAGCGATCTTATCGGGCAAAAGACACAGCTTCGGAGGTTGCTTGCCTTCACGGACATTGATCGAGATATCTGAACCCAAACATCTTTTTCGGATCCGCAAATGCCAGAACCAAATAAGGTGCGTGCAACTATCTAATTGGACACAAGACTCAGCGACTCGCACGCTTGCTTTTCGAGGGTATTGGAGCGCGTGCAGCGGCTTCCTTCGTGGTGGTTAGACAATCTGCGAAATCTTCCAATTCCAGGCGGCGTGAGAGTATTTCCAGCTCTGTCAGCAGCTCTTGCGCATAGTCGAGAAATGCTTTCGTATCGATCTGTTCTTCGATCGCATGTTCCACCGGCTGTTCTCGTGGCATCATCTTCCGTTCGCCCGCACAATGATCGATCATGAATGTTTCATTAACTGTTCATTACTGCGTCTATTGTGTTTCGAATCTACTTGATTCAGTGAAATTTCGTCAAACTGTCTTGTGTCGCAATTGCGTGCAATGCTTTCTTATTCTTCAGTAAATGCGCGCCGTATCTATCCATCGCGTCCTCGCAAAGAGTTGATCGCGATCGGGAAACTGCCATGGCCACGACAACGTATTCGTAAAGGGGCTCACAACCCGGTCACGCGATCTTGCATCGAATGTGTGCGGCGATCGTGGTTCGTAACGCCCGCTGTAACCATGCACTCTGTGCACGAACCAATTTAGGGAGTCTTGAATGATGAATTTGCGACGGTCTGCAATGGCCGCAGGCGCGCTTCTCGCCGTAACGCTTACACCTCTTTCTGCCAAAGCGGCCGATATCGTGGACACAGCCACAGGTGCTGGAGACTTCACGATTCTGGTCAAAATGATCAAGGCGGCAGGGCTGGTCGACACATTGAAGGGCGCCGGACCCTTCACAGTCTTCGCTCCAACTGACGCAGCGTTTGCGAAGTGGCCAAAGAAGGAAGTCGATCTCTTCCTCAATCCAGCGAAGAAAGAGCATCTTGTCCGTTTGCTCAAGTTGCATGTCGTTCCAGGCAAAGTCATGTCGGGCGATCTGGCAGGCAAGAAGACAGATGCAAAGGCCGTCTCAGGCGGCACATTGATGATCGATGCTACGAAAGGCGTCATGGTCAACGGTGCTTCGGTTAAGAAGGCCGATATCGTTGCCGACAACGGCATCATCCATGTGATCGATACGCCGCTATTGCCCGAGAAGTATCGCGGTTCATTCTAAATAGTCTGCTTCTTGTTTATAAGAAGACATTTATCGACGGCAGCTCAATTTGAGCTGCCGTTTCGTTTTTCGGAGCGATGCGACTAATCCTCGTAAAGGGGCAAGCCTCTCAATGAGACATAAATCGAACGTCTGGTTGAAGGGTGACTCATGCACTCGCAGTTATGCCGATTTTCTCTCAATCTGTTGAAAGAGTCCGTTTCAGTGCGTCTTTCATGCGTCTATATGCATTTTATTGGCCTTATAAGACGAAAGGTGCTTGCATTTTCCATCGGGAATTGCTCAACGACAAAGGAGTCGACGTGTTTGCGTTGGTATACTGCGTTGCGCATATCCGCCGCGCGTCCGCGGCTCATCATAACGAATTGAAGACAAGGTCCTCAGCATGGCAAAGAAGAAGCAGATCCATCACGCGGTAAAACTCGATAAGGTGATCGACCCTAAGGTCGCCGCAAAACTCGCAGAAGCGAATATCGACAGAGTTGGACAGGTCAGAAAGATGACCGACGCCGAATTGAAAGCTCTCCCCGGGATTGGCCCGAAGGCTATCCAGGCGATCAGAGCCTCGATCTAACTGGTTCTGTGCGGTGGCGGAGCCGAGTATTCGGTTCCGCACTGCATAGCCGCCACGGACTGTCGTGTTCGATGCACAATATCCGGGCGAAGTGCCTTCTACGAGGCTAAACGAGACAGCTCGTAGAGTGGCAAGGGGCACTAAGCGGCCTCAAGCAATCCTTCAAATGCAAAGAGTGCCTCGGCGTTTGATGAAGCAACAGCTTCGCGACAATCGCGCTGCATCGTGTCTAACGCCGTTCCAGGGTCGAGCGTGTCGTGATACGGATAGCTGCTCGCAAACAATACGAGCTCCGCGGTCTTGCTCAACGAATGCCATCGTTCTGCCTGATCGTCGCGAACAGGACCTTCGAAACGTCTTGCGCAAAATCTCACCTGGCGCATGACGGTCGTCGACGGCAGTTCTTTGACCCATGGCGTTTCATTACGTGTTGGACGCCAGATCTTGTCCATTCGCCAGACGAGAGGTCCGAGCATGTCATGTCCGCCATCCGTGAACACGATCCGAAGGTCGCGCAGGCGTGCGAACGTACCTTCTGCAATGAAACTGATCAGATGATAGGCATAGTTGATCGGTGCCAGTGTGCTGTACTCGACATAATGATGCGGATAGCCGACGGCGGTCGGCCAGAAGTCGACGCCGGATCCTCCATCGAGCTTGATCATGACGGGAAGGCCATGCGCGGCGGCCGCTTCCCAGATTGGGAAGTACTGCCGCTGTCCATATGGACAGCGGGCCTGCATAGGAACAGCGACGGCAACGAAGCGAGGGTCTGATGCGTAACGCTCGATCTCGGCTAAAGCACTTGGTGCATCATCGGGATTGACCCGGATCGTGCCCGCATATCGGCCATGATCATTGTGCGAGGTCAGCCAAGTGTCAGAAAGCCATCGGTTCGTTGCCTGGCAAACGGCTGAGCCGAGGTCGATATCAGGCAGAAGACCGCGTGTAAGCGGGAGCAGGATTGCGTGATCGGTGCGATGCTCGTCGAACAGACATGCTGCCATTGCTGCCGGGTCTGAGCCAGCAAGGCCATCGGAACCCGTCTTTTCGAGAAACTCGCCATCAAGAGCCGGATAGTAGTAGCGTTCCGGGCGCGGGAAGGGGCGGCTACGCCAGGGCTCATCCATAAAGGCACGCAAGTCGTCTGGCTGATTCACTTGCGGGTGGACGGCGCAATCGATCAAGCGACTCTGTCCGGTCTGTCCCCGGGGTCCATTCGTCATATTCGGCTCCGCAATTGGCGCATGTCTACATTTCGACAACAACCATGCCGTCTTCCAACGCCACGTCATAGGTCCGCACGCGCAGTTCAGGACTCGAGAGCGTACGCCCTGTCATGATATCGAATTCCCAGGCGTGCCATGGACAGCGGACAACTTCACCTTCGCGGACCCATTCAAGTCCATAGGGCTCGCCAGAGGCGATCGCCGTTCCTGTAACGTCACCCAGACAAAGCGGTCCCCCAGCATGTGGACAGCGGTTCGCCAGTGCATAGAACTGTCCACCGACGTTGAAAATTCCGATGCTTCGTCCGTCGATTTCGACAATGTGCTTCTCTCCCGGCGAAACATCTGCCGCCGGACCGATAATATGACGCGCCATATCCGTTACTCCGCATTCATGACCTATTGCGCAATTCGCGTGGCTGGCAGGCCATACCACTCCAGGGCATTCTCGCAGAGAATCCGCCTCCGTGCTTCTTCGGGAAAGCGTTGCATCTGCTGAGGGGCATCAAAGTCCCAGTGCGGATAATCCGTCGCGAACATCAACAGCTCTGCCGGGTCCATCAGGTCCCATAGTCTTTTCAAGTCACCCGGTTGCGGCGGCTCTTCGATGGGCTGGGTCGAGATGCGAATATGCTCACGGATTGTCTCACTCGGCCTGCGCGTCACATTCGGCACCTCACTGCCAAGCTTTTCCCATTGTTTGTCGAGACGCCACACTAGTGGGACGAGCCAGCTGAAGCCGCCCTCGATCAACGAAACCTTGAGAGTCGGAAACCGCTCGAATACGCCTTCGAAGATCAGGCTCGTCAGATGTGCCGCGTACATCATCGAGTAAAGGGCATGATGCTCGAAGAAGTAGGACGAGAATCCGACCGGCGTCAGCAGTCGCATGCCCGGACTTCGATTGACATGAAGACAGATCGGCAGATCCAGCCGGGTTGCGGTCTCGTAGATTGGATAATAGCGAGCCTGCCCGAGAGGCGCATCGTTATAGGGGTTGAGCATGACCTGAATGAAATGTTCATCGCCAGCCCATTTTTCGATCTCCTGAACCGCAAGCGCGGTGTCACGGGAGCTGACGCGCAGTGTTCCATAGTGGCGGCCATGAGCATTGTACTTCGTCAGCCATGTGTCTTTCAGCCAGGCATTCGTGGCGGCACAGACGGCGGCTTCATGTTCCGGATTGGCCGTCGGTCGAACCGTTAGTGGGATATGAATGGCATAATCGACGGATGCGTCGCCGAAGACCTGTTTTTCTGTAAAGACGGGGTCGGAGCAGGGGGGGCCGCCCTCTGGTGAATAAGAGTCGCGGCGCTGAGCCTTGTTGGGGGCTTCGTAAATCGGTGACCCGACCGCGTTGAAAACTTCATTGGACCATTGCCGATCGCGCCATGGGGCCGGAACGAAGGCGCGCAACTCTTCGGGCGTTCGAGGCGTTGGATGGACATCTGTATCAACGATTTGAACGTCAATGCGTTGCCCTGCTTTGGGAACAGCGAGTTCGGGGGAATCGAGCATAATCGAGCGTCTCCAGCGTTTCCTGCAGTCTACCAGCTTCCGAGGTCGATCGAAAAGCAGTGCCCCAATTTCGTGTCACTGTGTCGCGAAATTGGCCAATGGGCATTGATTCCGGTATCAGACGTCCAGCAGAATTGATCGGTATCCGCGTGGCGTTGAAAGCGTTTGGGAGGGGGTAAGAATGAAGTATCGGTGGCTGGGGACAACCGGCGTTCAGGTTTCCGAATTGTGTTTTGGAACAATGTCGTTCGGCGGTGATGCCGATGCCGACACGGCAGCTTCGATGTATCGCGAATGCCGAAACCGGGGCATCAATTTCTTCGATTGTGCCAATGGCTATAATCGCGGGCGGGCTGAAGAAATCCTTTCGGAGCTCATTAAAGATGAGCGCGACGATTTGGTGATCACGACCAAGTGCGCCGTGCCGATGAGTGACGATATCAATAACCGTGGCGGCAACCGCCGCCATATTGTCACGGCGCTCGAAGCCAGTCTCAAGCGGCTCGGGACCGACCGAGTGGATGTCCTGTTCATGCATCGTTGGGATCCGCATACGCCACTCGAAGAAACCCTGCGTGCACTCGAGGCGTTGGTTCGCGATGGCAAGGTCCTCTATATCGGCGCGAGCAACTATTCCGCCTGGCAGACGGCTAAAGCGCTTGGCATCTGCGAGCGCACTGGCTGGCCGCGGCTGGATGTCATTCAGCCCATGTATAATCTCGTCAAGAGACAGGCTGAGTCCGAGATCTTTCCTTTGGCTGAGTCGGAGCGTCTCGGTGTAATTACATATAGTCCGGTTGGTGGCGGGATGCTCAGCGGCAAATATGGACCGGAGAAGCGTCCTGATGCGGGACGCCTAATCTCCAACAAGGAATATACCCGACGTTATGGAGAAGACTGGGCGTTCGACACAGCTGGCGCTTTCACCGCTTTTGCGGCAGGGCAGGGCGTGCACCCGGTCAGTCTGGCCGTTGCCTGGGCTGCAAGCCATCCGGCCGTCACGTGCCCGATCGTCGGCGCCCGCAGTCTTGAGCAATTGCAGCCCTCCCTCGATGCCATCGATATCGATATGACGGCCGAATTGCGGGCAGAGATCGCCGCTCTTTCGCGGACGCCGCCACCGGCGACGGACCGGCTGGAGGAACAGGCCTAGTTCATGGGGAAACTTCCGCACCTCAAACCCGACACGCTTGGCTTGCATGCCGGTCAGCGCCCCGACAGCGATTTTGCCGCGCGGGCCGTGCCGATCTATCAGACGACGTCGTATCTCTTCGACGACACCGATCATGCCGCGGCTTTGTTTAATCTGGAGCAGGCCGGCCATCTCTATTCCCGCATATCGAATCCGACGGTTGCTGTTCTGGAAGAACGGATCGCGGCGCTGGAAGGCGGTGTCGCAGCGGTTTGCACGGCAAGCGGAATGGCTGCACTGCACCTGGCTGTGACCACTCTGATGGGGCAGGGGAGCCACGTCGTTGCATCCCGATCAATCTACGGTGGGTCGCACAACCTCTTTACGCATACCCTGCCGCGTTTCGGGATCGAGACCAGTTTTGTCGACCCGCGCAATCCTGGAGCCTTTCGCGATGCCATTCAGCCGAACACACGACTGATCTTCACAGAAACGATCGGCAATCCCGGACTTGAGATCGCCGATATTCCTCGGATCGCTCAGGTTGCGCATGACGCCGGCCTTCCCCTGATGGTCGATTCCACATTTGCGACACCCTATCTGTGCCAGCCACTCGAACTTGGCGCCGATATCGTCCATCATTCCCTCACAAAGTTCATCGCCGGTCACGGCGTCGCTATCGGCGGCATCTTGGTCGATGGCGGCCGGTTCGACTGGCCGGCATCGGGTAAATTTCCGACCTTGACCGAGCCTTATGCGGGCTATCACGGCATCAACTTTTGGGACGAGTATGGACCGCAGGCCTTTGCCATGCGGGCGCGTACCGAAGGATTGCGCGATTTCGGTGCCTGTCTGAGCCCGACGAATGCGTTCAATATCCTGCAAGGTGTCGAAACACTCTCCGTGCGCATGGCACGACATATGGAAAACACCCATGAGATCGCGGCCTTCTTGCAGAGCCATGACGCGGTCGAGCAGGTCAATCACCCCGATCTCGACACCCATAGCGATCATCCACTTGCGGCCAAGTATCTGCCACGCGGCGCGGGTGCCATCCTGAGTTTCGAGCTTAACGGCGGACGCGATGCCGGCCGTCGGTTTATTGAGCGTCTCGAACTCTTCTCTCATCTCGCCAATGTCGGCGATGCAAAGTCTCTGGTCATCCATCCCGCGAGCACGACCCATCAGCAGATGAGCACTGATGCGCTTCGCGAAGCCGGCATCTCTGAGGGGTTGGTCCGTCTGTCGATCGGACTGGAAGACATCGAGGACCTGACAGAGGATCTCTCTCGGGCGCTTAGGGCGTCTCAGAAGCGCTAGGCAACTGCCGACGAGACTTGGATTATGGAGAGGCAGCCTTTGAATATCGAGATCGACGGGAAAGACGTCTTTGCTGCAACAGGTGGACGGCCGTTCTCGGCCACGCTGCCAGTCGTGGTATTTGTCCATGGCAGTGGGTGCGATCATACGGTGTGGGCGCTTCAGACACGTTACTTCTCACATCGGAACAAGAGTGTTCTGGCGGTGGATCTTCCTGGTCATGGGCGATCCGCCGGCCCCCCACTCGAAACGATCGACGAAATGGCTGACTGGTTGGCATCCGTATTGGATGCGCTTGATGTCTCGGAAGCATCGATTGTCGGTCATTCAATGGGGTCTTTGGTCGCTCTTTCATTTGCTGCGCGGCATAAGCACTCTGCGCGTGCGATTGCCTTGCTAGGCACAGCAATCCCAATGGCGGTCGCTGACCCATTGCTTTTGGCGGCAAAGGCCAACGAACATGCTGCTTGCGAGATGATCATGCACTGGGGGCACAGCAGGTCCGGTCGCGTAGGCGGCAGTCAAATGCCGGGGGCATGGATGGCGGGAGCAGGTCTGCGCTTGCTGGAACGTTCAGCACCGGATGTCTTGTTTCATGACTTGAACGCCTGCAATGACTTTGCCATCGATTCAGACGCTCTTGCCTCCATCGATTGCCCAAGCCTCGTGATCACTGCTGACAGGGATGTCATGACACCGCCGGCAGCTGCAGCCGATCTCGCGAGCCAAATCAAGAACGCGCGGGTAATCTCTATTGCGGATTGCGGACATATGATGATGGCGGAGAAGCCGGATAAGGTACGCAATGCCTTAAAAACCATCCTTTAGGCCGAAGTACCGAAGCCGATGGCGGAAGACACCGCTCTGGCTGATTTGTTGAATTATCTTAAGAACATCTGATCGATAGCAACCGTCACTTAACTTCCTCACGGTAGATTGAGCATTGCTTAGGGGTAGGCTTTGTGTGTGGGGCGTAGGTCGTGGCTGGACATAAACAGGTATTTTCAATCGTCGCCGTTGCGATAACGGCTGTGTTTTTTCTGGGCCCGGCGCTCATTCTCGCAAACAATTCAAGAGATCGTTTGCTGGAGGCGGAATCCGTCGAACTGGCCAAGCGATGGTTTGCAGACTTCGCAAAATCTACCGGTCCTATCGAGACGCTCTTCGATGGTGGAAAACCGACGAAGTCGGCACGCGGCGACACAGATATCGGTGGGCTGACCGATGTCTTCTTCTATGAAATCCACGATCACGAGCGAGGTCAGATCTATCGTGCGGCCAACCAGCGAACCGGACAGCCAAGTGAAGTCGTTACAACCAAGAAAAGAGAAAGTGGCGTTTCCGATTTTGCCAAGCTTCAAGCCGTCATAACAAAGGGGCGGGGCAGGGACTGGCCGAAGGCCTATTCTGAGACAACATTGCCTCTTCTCAAAGAGGGGAAACGAATTGGGTCGATCCGGGTCTTTGCAGATCAGACCGCTCGTGATGCGCTATACAAGCGGGTCTTCGGTTTCCTGACATCGGCATTGCTACTTTTGATGGCGTTTGGATCCGTTATAGCTGGTCTAATCATCGCCAAAAAGAACCGTGATCACCAAAAGGCGGTTACGCGGGTGGGGTATCTTGCGCATCACGACTCCCTGACGGGCTCATTGAACCGTGCAAGCTTCAATGAGGCGCTCGAGGAGGCACTCGCTGAGCCGGTGGAACTTGGCAGCGACCGGAAAAGCCCGGTCGTGATGTGGATCGATCTCGACAAGTTCAAGGAGGTCAACGATTCCTTCGGTCATGCTTTCGGTGATGCGCTTTTGAAGCATGTCGCAGACCGCATTGAAGAGAGTGTCGAGCCTGGCGACGTGGTCGCACGGGTTGGCGGCGATGAATTTGCAATTCTCTGCAGGTCGCCGAGATCCAAGCCGGACCTTGAAGAGTTGGCACAGATCATTTGCGATAAACTCAATACGTTTGTCTGCATCGACGATCAGTTCGTTCCCTGCGGGGCTTGTATCGGCATAGCGCCGTATCCTGATGCCGGCTCAAGTCCGATCCAACTGGTAAAAGCCGCAGATCTGGCGATGTACAATGCCAAAACGAACGGCCGCAAAGGTTATCGCTTCTATGACCCGGAAATGCAGGACGAAGTCATAGCGCGGCGTGAACTAGAACAAGCGCTCATTCGTGCGATCGATCAATCCGAATTCGAGGTCTACTACCAACCGCAAGTCAATCTCGACAATAAGGAAGTGGAGGCCTACGAGGCGCTCGTCCGCTGGAACCGCCCGGAAAAAGGGATCGTCTCGCCTGACGAGTTCATTCCGATTGCCGAAGAAACGGGATTGATCAAGCCGCTGGGAGAGTGGGTTCTTTTGCAGGCCTGTAAAGATGCTGCTGAGTGGAAAGGGCGAGAGCGGATTGCCGTCAATCTTTCGGCAGCGCAATTCAAAGATGACCATGTCCTTAAGGCAGTCAATACAGCGCTTTCAGAGAGCGGTCTGCCACCTGAAAGGCTCGAATTGGAAATCACAGAGTCATTGCTGTTCCACGATCCGGAAAAGGCGCTAACAACACTCTCCACGTTGAAAGGTCTGGGTGTGAAGGTCGCCATGGATGACTTTGGCACCGGCTACTCAAGCCTCGCGCATCTGTGGCGGTTCCCTTTCGATAAGATCAAAATCGATCGATCATTCGTTAAGAATATCGAACACAATCCAAAGGTTGCCAAGATTATCACTTCCATCATCGATCTGGGCCGGGCCTTGGACATCAGAATTACGGCCGAGGGTGTTGAACACGAACACCAGGCAGAGTTTTTGAGGGATCGCGATTGTGAATTCGTGCAGGGCTACTTCTACGGCAAGCCCGCACCGAACAAACAACTGCAGAGCTTCGTTCAGGAGATGGAAGCGACTGGCAAAGGCGACCTGATGCCTCAACTCCTGAACATCATGAAGCAGATCGATTCGGTTCAATCCTTGTCGCCCGAAGCCGGTGTCAAAATCCTTGATGCGCTCGTGAGAATTGCAAAGGCAACCGATGGCGCAGATGAAAGTGAAGAGAGTCAGCCGCAAGAGCCAGACCAGGACACTTCGCTAGCCGGATAAAGGCGGTTCAACCCGGCTGCGGTCAAGCCGTTGTTGCCCACGCGTCTTGACCCATCCATGACCATGTGCTCCGAAAAGCTGCGGGTGTTCTCGCGATCTGAGCCATGGAATTGGGAGTGCGGTCATGGGCGACAGGAAGAATTTTCAGTTTCAACTGGCTGATTTGGCGAATTGGTGCCTAGCGACGGTAATTATCAGCGGAGTCCTAATTTTCACTTCTTTGTATGCCTCACCTGCCTTGTCCGAGAAATCCGGCAAGGCCGTGCTGCTGACGATCAACGACGTCTACCGGCTGAAAGGCATCAACGACGGCAAAGACGGAGGCATGCCTCGCGTCCGCGCCCTGCGTGCCGAACTCGAACGCGATGCGCCAGACCTGCTGTTTCTCCATGCAGGCGACTTCCTCTCTCCTTCGTTTCTGGGTCGCACCTATAAGGGCGAGCAGATGATCGACCTAATGAACGTCATGGACGGTGATCCAGCGCATGGGAGTATCGATCCGCGAATGTTCGTGGCATTTGGCAATCACGAATTCGACGATTCTCATTGCAATAAGAAGGGGCCCCTTGCGTCATTTGTCGCCAAGTCTGAGTTCACTTGGCTTGCTGCCAATCTTGACTTTTCCAAATGCGGCCCGCTTCAAGACTTGGTAGCTAGCCCGCGGATTGTGCCTTCGCGCATTATGGAGAGCGGGGGACTTCGCGTTGGGATTTACGGCGTCACGCTGTCCCGGCCGAAATACGCTGCTGTCGTGTCTGATCCGGTCGCGACGTCATGCGCTCAAGTTAAAGCGCTTCGGTCCAAAGGGGCAGATGTCGTCGTCGCCCTGACGCATCTGGCATGGCAGACCGATCTCTCACTGTTGGGTCTCGATGCCGAAAGCAAACCACTCGCCAAAGATGCTCGCAATTGCAGTGACATGCCCGATGTCGTTATTGGCGGACATGATCACGTTGCGATGAACCTGCCTTCGAAGAACCCACGGCTCTTCAAGGCCGATGCCGATGCATTGAGCGCATGGGTCATCGAGCTGTCCAAGGATGCGAACGGGACCGTGCAAATCAAGTCCCGTCTCGTTGCGCTCGATACAAGCCGCAAGCCCGACGCTTTGGCAGAACGATTGGCCGATCAGTGGTTGGTGCGGCACGATGAGCAGTTCTGTGCGCGGGACTGCCTCTATCAAGGACCGAAGAAGCGAAAAGCCTGTTTGGCCAAGGTCAAAAATGGAGCGTGTCTCCGAGAGCCGATCGCGAAAACTGCATCGATTATTGAGACGGAAGAGCTGGCCAATCGCTCTTCGGAGACCGGATTTGGGAACTGGATGGCCGATCGCGTCCGAGCTGCTGGTGCTGCCGATGTGGCATTCCTGAATGCCGGCGGTATTCGCCTCAATTACAATGTTGCACCCGGGACGATGATTACCCGACGTCATCTGGCTCAGATGTTTCCGTTCAAGAACAAGCTGGCTGTCCGCACCGTCCAAGGAAAGGTCTTGTGGAAAGCGATGGAGCAGGCGGTCAGAAAGCGCGGTGAGGGGGCATGGGCGCATTTTTCAGGAATGGCCGTGCGCCTTAAAGGCGAGGGCGGTCGCCAGATCGTATCGCAAATCCTTGTGCAACGCTGGGATGGTTCTGTGATGAAAGTGGGGCCGGATTCGGAAGAGCCGATCAAGCTGGCATCCATTTCGTTCGTTCTGGCAAATGGCGATGGACATGGCTTTGCGTTGTGCCCTGGTGAAGCCAATATCTGGGCCTGCAAAGCAACGCTCGAGAAGACACCTGATTGGCCGCTGGTTGGCGAGGGAAGAGATTTGACGGGATTTGTCCTGAGGGAATTGCGTCTGGCCGGTAAGGATTCAAGCGTCAATTTTGCGAAAGACGGTCGACTTTGCGACCCGCTGCAAAGTGATTGCCTGATTGACCGATGGCAGGCAAAGCGTTGAACTGTGCCTTAGCGAATTGCCGTCAGTTGGCTTTAGCGGCGTCTTCCATTTGCATGTTGCGGAATTCGTCGGCGACACCGTTCACCAGCTCGAAGAAATGCTCTCGTCCTGGATAACCGTAGAAACGCGCCATCTCGACCCCTTTGTCAGCAAAGATGAAGGTTGGCGTCATCGTAACCGGTAACTCAAGCTTGATATCGATCGTTCCCGTATCGATGTCGATGCGACGAAGCGGAAAGACCTTCGCCGCTGGGCTCTGCGCATAATGTGGCGCGGCTTCCTTGTTGAAACGTCGGCATACGATGCAATGCTTGGCGTCGATCATGACAAGTTCGGCCGCCATTGCGAAGTGTGGCGGCATGATCGAAAGTATCGCCACAACGGACAAGAGAGCGATCGTCAGTCTTGGAAGGAATAGAGTCATATCGACTATAACGCCATGATTGGTGTCGACGAGCGCGCAGAGATACTCATCGAACCGCCAGATTTTCCGACCAGTTCTTCCGCGGCAAAAGAGCCGCCTCAAGGCGCAAGGTCCGTGCTTCGTCCGCTCGACCAAGGGCATCCAGAATCTCGGCTTTAAGAAGTGCCGATGATCGGGTTCTGCTCCCGAGTCTCAGTGCGGTCTCAACGGAGATAAGGGCTTCAGAAGGCCGCCCAACAATGTGGAGCACAAGCGCCAGATTGTGATGTGCTTTTTCATAGGTTCGGTCGAGATGGATGGCTGTTCGGAAACTCTGCATCGCAGCGTCATTGTCGAGACGCCGCGCCTGCAGGACGCCCAGGTCATCGTGCGCCTCCGCATTCTTCGGGTCCAGTGCGATGGCTTGGGTGAAGTCTTTTTCAGCGCCTGCGAAGTCGCGATTCCAGATGCGGCGCACGCCCCGCTTGGTATAGGCCACGGACGATCTGGGGTTTCGCGCGATAAAGACGGTCAGGTCCGCTTCTGCTTCGTCGAGCTGCTTGTTTCGTCCAAGAGCCATGCCGCGCCAAAAATAGGCCTCATCAAGTGTGTCGTCGCGTTCCAACGCCCGTGTGAAGTCGGCAATGGCGGAATCGAATTCGAACAGTTCGAAATAGGCTTGGCCGCGTTTGAGATAGTTGGTTGCACTGTCGGGCGCGAGCTTCAGACGCAGTGTGTAAGTGCGAATGAGACGCCGTGCTTTGTCTTGAGGATCGTTTGCATTATCGACGGAGGTCTGCCGTCCCAGAATCGCATGAGCGGGATCGACATGTGCGCCTGCGGAGGAGGGCAGGAATCCGAAGCAGGCTGTATAGGCTTCGCTGGTCGTCAAACTGGCCGGTGTTGCAACGAGCGGCTCTTCAATATCGATCGAGATCGGTTCACCGAACCAGGTGCCGCGGCATTTCTCATACAGCCTGTCGCCGGAGGCGTCGAATTGTCGGAAGGCGTGAAGATCGTTTTCGCGGTGGTGAAAGTTGATCAGAGTTTGAACGGGGGCGTTTCGCGCATCGGGCAGGTAATAGGCGCCATAATCGCGGGAAAGCCGGCCAGCTTCGTCATACACATAGAGTTCGATGGCATGCATGAGGCTGGGTTTTTCACGAACCCATCGCACACGGCTTACGAGATGTCCCGTTGCGACGTCGTAAAAGGACTCTTCGCGAAAATAGTCAGGACGTCTGTGATAGCCACCGATCCGTTCTTCTTTTCGTAGAGGGCGCCTCGAAACTGTGTGCCGGTGAGCGTCATAAAGCCCCTTGGCAAAGCGATTCCAGGCCAAGACCTTCGCATTGTCGACCGAAACCGATTTTTCCCTGGAGAACGAAAGGTCCGTTGTGGTGACAGATCCAATCATCAGGATCCCGCAGACGATGAGTTTTTTCGCTGACAACTGCCTGCCCCCTGATCGATGCGCTCGTCTTCGAAGGCAGTATAAGCGGGCCGATCAAATGGGGTCACCCGGGAAAACCCTAGACCGGTATCGGACATTCCCTAGGTCGAACCGCTATCGGCGCATTCTCATGCGCAAAACGTGTCGCGGGGAGAGAGATTCCCCGCGACACAATGTTTGCAGGTCGGATTATTTCGGCATCACAACCGTATCAATGATGTGGATGACACCATTCGACGTCACGACGTCCGGTGTGGTGACTGATGCTTTGTCAACTTTGACACCGGATGTGGCGTCAACCGACAACTGACTGCCTTGCACGGTCTTCACGTCGGTTTTCTTGCCGGCAATATCCTTCGACATGATCTTACCGGGAACCACGTGATAGGTGAGAATGGAAGCGAGCTTCTCCTTGTTCTCGGGCTTCAGAAGGTCTTCAACCGTCCCTTTAGGCAGCTTGGCGAAGGCTTCATCGGTTGGTGCAAAGACTGTGAAGGGGCCTGTGCCTTTCAGCGTGTCGACCAGCCCGGCTGCCTTTACGGCGGTTACGAGCGTGGTGAAGTTGCCGGCACCGACCGCCGTGTCGACGATATCCTTGGTCGCTTTGGCATGGCTGGCGGCGATGGCGTAACTCGACATTGCCAATACGGCGACAGCGGCAATCATATTGCGTGCAGTTTTCATCGGACTCTCCCATTTGGTTTCAGTTCGAAACAACTGCTCGACCTACGGCACAACCCATGGCGATGGATCATGGAAAATTCTGCGACCGGATGACGCGATGTATTGGAGAGGATGGCGGCCAGCTCGGAAGTAATCCGCTCTACCGACTCGTGCGTATCTTTCGTGATATGAACTTTATGCACACAAAGCCGACGATGTTAATTCTCGATGAGGATGCGGAATATGCCGCATTTCTAGGCAAGAATTTCATCAACATGGGTTTTTCCATCGTCGCCAGCTATGACGCGTCGCACGCGATAGAATTGATCGATCAAGTCAGGCCGCAGGCGGCAGTTCTTGAACTCGTTATTGGAGAAGACAGTGGCCTGGATGTTCTGGAGCATCTGACCCAGGAATGTCCAAAGTCGCGTGCCGTTATCCTGACGGGCTATGGAGATATCTCGACCGCTGTTTCAGCTGTGAAACTGGGGGCCGTCGACTATTTGATAAAGCCGGCAACGCCAGAAGAGATTCACGGCGGTCTGCAGGCGACCGCGACGGCGCGTTCACCTTTGCCAGCGAAAATCACACAGCCGAAACAGGCTCAGTTCGAGCACATTCTGCTTTTCCTGAGACGGAACGACTATAAGCTCGCGCCGACGGCTCGTCAGCTTGGTATGCACCGCAGGACACTGCAGCGGATTCTCAGACGCCACGGCATACAGCCGCTGACATTGCCCGCGAAGTAGATAATCAGTCAGGCGGTCTCAGGGTGTTCGCATGGCGTGATGCAGTTAGCTCATGTTGCAACGGCTAGCCGGGACGAAACGAAACTTTTCTCAAGACATATCGAACAGTCAGGCCGGTCCCCGGCCATAGAACATCGGCGAGTGCCTTATGCTACGCAAAGACATCATCACAAGCTTCGAATTCGATCGTTCATCGGCGAGTGCCGACGAAGTCGAACGGTTCAATCGGCTATCGTCGGAATGGTGGAAGCGCGATGGCGCATTCAAGATGGTGCATCGGTTCAATGATGCGCGTCTCGCCCTTCTGAAGGAGGCTTTGCCGCGGCACATGAATGCCGACGGTTCGCTTGAACATCCACTGAAAGATGTCCGAATTGCCGACATAGGGTGCGGTGCCGGTCTGGTTGCAGAACCCATGGCACAGATGGGCGCGGATGTCGTTGCTATTGACCCCTCAGGACGCAATGTCGAGATTGCGCGCTCTCATTCTGCGGCGCAAAACATCGCGATCGATTATCGGCATATGCTGCCGGAGCAATTAGCTGGCAGTGGCGAGCGTTTCGATATCGTTTTGTCTATGGAAGTTATTGAGCATGTAGCGGACGTTCCAATGTTCCTGAAGGCCTGCGCAACGCTTGTGGCGCCTGGTGGTATTCTTGTCCTCGCGACGCTCAACCGCACGTTCAAGTCCTTCCTGTTCGGCATTGTCGGCGCTGAGTATGTACTGCGCCTCTTGCCGCGTGGCACGCATGATTGGCGGAAATTCATCAAGCCCGAAGAGATCAGGACCGCTCTGGCCCCGTATGGCCTGCATGAAGCGGAGGTGCGAGGTATGGTCTTCAATCCGTTCAAGCGCGATTTTCGAGTCAGCCGCGATTTGTCAGTGAATTTCATCCAGTTGTTCAAGAACGCCGACGAGCCAAGACGCGCGCTTTCCCATGATTGAATCCTCGCGTCATCCCGCCAATGGTTCGTTGGAGAGTTTCGGCCTTGGCTATAGGGCTGTTGTGGTGGGGGCGACAGGTGGGATCGGCAAAGCAATTACAAGCTACCTCAGCCGGGATCCGAATTGCGCCGATGTCGTTGCGTTGGGCAGACGGACTTCACCCGCTATCGATCTGGAAGACGAAGCGTCGATCGCCTCTGCGGCCGAGCAGGTTGGAAAGGACGGCCCGATCCATCTCGTGTTCGATGCAACCGGCATCCTGCATGGGGATGCAGTGCAACCTGAAAAAGCACTCAAGTCTATCGAACCCGACGCCATGGCGCGGGTCTTTGCCATCAATGCGATCGGGCCGGCGCTGCTACTGAAACATTTTCATCGGTTGACCCCGCGGAACAGCAAAAGTGTTATTGCGTCGCTTTCAGCACGCGTTGGTAGCATCTCCGACAACAGGGCGGGCGGCTGGTATGCCTACAGGGCTTCGAAAGCCGCTTTGAATATGATCTGGAAGACGGCAGCGATCGAAGTGTCGAGGCTCAAACCACACGCGGTCTGCATCGTGATGCATCCGGGAACCGTTGCCACAAGCCTTTCGGAGCCCTTTGCCGGCAACCGGCCGGTCGATCAGCCAGATATTGCCGCGCGTCGGTTGCTTTCGGTGATTGACGCCTCTGACACGTCAGCCAACGGGTCGTTTTTGGCCTATGACGGTACAAAGATCCCCTGGTAGAAAGACCTGCTTTCGACATTGATGCCCTCGACGTCTCAGGGAGGGGGAATTCTGGTTCGGAGAGGGGTTTCTATGAAAGTCACATTGCTTGGAACGGGCACACCGGCTCCCTCATTGAAGCGGATGAGTTCGGGATACTTGATCGAGATCGGCGACGATTGCATCGTCATCGATCATGGTCCTGGCGCGCACCATCGGCTCCTTCAATCCGGCCGTCGTGCTGTTGACGTGACTCACTGCTTCCTGACCCATCTCCATTACGATCATTGCATGGACTATGCCCGTCTGGTCCTGACGCGCTGGGACCAAGGTGCAGGACTGCTGTCTGACCTCCCAGTATACGGGCCAGCACCACTTGGACGAATGACTGAGCAGCTGTTCGCCGAAGACGGTATCTATGGGCCGGATATTGCTGCAAGAACCAAGCATCAGTGCAGTATCGATATCTATCGTGCCCGAGGTGGTGAGGGGGAGCGGGCGCGGCCGCAACCGAATGTTACAGAAGTGACGAGCGGCGATACGATCAGAGGCAACGACTGGACGGTGACCGTCGGCGAGGGTTGGCACTTCCAGCCCTATCTGGAATGCCTTGCCTATCGTCTGGATGCTGCCGATGGTTCGATTTGTTACACTGGCGACAGTGGAGGCATTTGCCCTGATATCGTGGCGCTAGCAAAGGGCGCTGATATTCTCATTCACATGAATCACTTTATCTCAGGGACCGAACCAACGCCTGAATACCGTAAGGCATGTGGGAACCATATCGATACGGCGACTGTGGCCCGGGATGCGGGTGTCGGTACACTGGTACTGACTCATATGACCGCTCAGATCGACCAACCTGCAATCCGCGAGCGGATTGTCGCCGAGATGGCCGAGATCTATTCGGGGAACATCATCTGGGGAGAAGATCTGATGGAAGTCCCTGTAAAAGGGCCGGCTGTCGATCGCATTGATTAGCGAACCGAGAAAGTTGACCTAGATATAGTGGACGTCCTCGTTAGTGGGGGGATGAACAGTCTTAGGCTTTGATGGGGGAGGTGTTGGGAGTGCCGCTAATTCGGGTGGATCAATTTCCCAAACGCTGTGCAAGCTCGCATTGACGTCGAAATGCGTGAACGGTTTGCGCAGGACGATGTTCGTCCCGAGCGACTTTATCTCATCTGTGACGACAAAATCCTTTTGAGCCGTCATCAAAATGACGTTGGTCTTAATGTCCTGGCGTCTCAGGTCGCGCAAGACATCCAGTCCCGAAAGACCAGGCATGACGACATCGAGAAAAACGATGTCGAATGGTCGGTCCTTGCAAACATCGATGGCGGATTGGCCGTCGCTGGCTTCCTCTATATCCACGTTGAAGACGGATTTCTGAAGGAGCTTGTCGACGATTGTCCTGATGGTGTCCGAGTCGTCGACAACAAGTGCGCGACGAGGCGACTTTATGCTCTGATAGCCGCGCAAAAGCTGGAAAATCTGTTTTGTCGTGAATGGCTTTTTCAGACACTCGTAGGCACCAAATCGGCGTGCTTTCTGACGCTTTGAATCGTCCAAGACCGCCGAAAAGATGACGGTGAACGGTTGTGATTGCATTCGGTGAGAAAGTTCCAAGGCAGACATACCGTCAATGCCAGGCATGACGGCTTCCAGAAATGCGATGTCGAAACGGCCCGACAGGAGTAGGCGGCAGGCATCAGTCCCGTCGCTAACCTCTGTCACCGATACCGGAAAAGGACAGTCGTGCAGCAGTTCGACCAGGAGAAGCCGGACAAGTTTTGCGCTGTCGGCTATCAGGACTTTCACAGGGCGTGCGTCGCCACTACCCATTCTACGCCTCAAAACTCAAAATGCTGCAGTACTATTAATTACCGTATTCGCTCTGACCAAAGCGTTAAGCACGCGTATTGAGGGCTTATGTCATTCTCAATCGCAGTGGTTGGGGCAGCTTCGATACGTCTTCTGAGCCAACCCGATTTTGCGCCAAACAAGGAAATCCGAGATATGAAACCAAGAATTGTCAGAGCCAACACGGGCTCCACCAAACTGGCTCCTGCTGACAAGTTTGTCGGCCAAGTCCTGCAAGACCAGGTTTTTGAACCGGAAGACCCGTCGCGGCTGCGCATGACCCGGGTGACCTTCACACCAGGGGGGCGGACCAATTGGCATACCCATGCCGTGGGCCAGGTACTCTATGTGCTTTCCGGGGTAGGGCGATACCAACTCGAAGGCGAGCCGGTTCAGGAAATCCTGCCCGGCGATACCGTGATTATTCCACCTGCCGCCCGCCATTGGCATGGGGCGGCGCCAGATCACATGATGTGCCACCTGGCACTCTCCGAAAATGATGACTCCGGGGCAGGCGCCGACTGGCTTGAGCCCGTTAGCGATGAGGATTATCTGGCGGCGCCATAGTTGCTCGAAGCTGAATTGTTCCTGGAGAACGCGGTCTTTTACCGACTCGGGCAAATACGGTGAGGATCGTCGAACGATTTCAGCCGATTGAGGACAACGCAGACCAGTCAAACGATTGAGGAGGGCAAGCCGCGACCAAAGAGCACGCACCGATATTCAACACGAGTTCGTCGCTTTTGCCGGATAGTTCGGCCCACCTCTTGCGAAATTGCCTTCGAACCGGTGTGCCAATGAAGTCTGACAGGCTGTTGCACGACACTTGCGTCGGTCCATCCGATGGTCCTTGCGTGTTTTTCCTTCATGGGATTGGGACGACTTCTGTTTCATGGCGGCCGGCAATCGAACTGCTTGCAGAGTTCCGGTGCGTTTCGATCGATTTGCCCGGACATGGCGAAAGCCGCGACGTTCAATGGCATTCGATGGACGATACGGCCGCAATGGTGCGTGCAATCGTCGAACGCGAAGCAGAGAACCAACCTGCCCATCTCGTCGGGATTTCGCTCGGGGCCTATATTGGGTTGAAGCTTCTAGGGCTGGCGCCGCGACGTTTCGAGACCGCATTCTTAAGCGGGCTCCATATATCTCCGATGCCGAACCGAAGTCTGATGCGGATCATGTCTTGGGTAATGGCACCAATGATCGGTTGGCCGTTTCTGGCGCGCCGCAATGGTGCTCAATTGGGTCTTCCGGAAGACATGCTGGACACATTTGCTTCCGAAGCCGCCCGGACGAGGGCCCGTGCGTTTCGCCGGGCGAGTCTCGAGGCCGTCGACTTCAAGCCTCCGGCCAATCTAGGCGAGGTTGTCGCGTTCACCGTGATCGCCGCAGGTGAGCGCGAGCATCGTTCGATCAGGGACGATCAAGCGCGGATCGTTTCAATGCTGGGTCACGGCCAGGCCTTGACCATCGATGCGCTCGGACACGCCTGGCCAGCTCAGAACCCGGCTCTCTTTGCCCGGGTCCTGAGCGATCATATCGTGAATGCCGGGCGTGCAGCTGCGTGAAATGAGGGAGATCTAATCGACGGCAACGGTGTAGGGACGCTCCGCATTCTGCTCAAGATCGAACTCCGACCGGCCGGTATAGTTGATGTGCTTGCCGTAGGTATGAAGCGATAACGAGACCTCTTCGCCATGATTCCAGACGCTATGAATGTCTTCCGGCAGGCAGGCCGTCACCGCTCCCGAGGTCAATGTCCAGTCTCCTGTGCGTTTGAGTTCGGCATGGCCAGGTTTGGAGCCATCGTCGACGCGTTCGAAATGGACTTCCTTCTCCTCACCTTCGAGGCCGACAACAACGGCCCATGTCTTGTGGTTGTGAGGAAGCGTGCCACGATTGGGCAACCAGGAAAAAAGGAACACGGCGAGGTCGTGGTTCGGCTCTTCATGAAGTAGTTGAATGCCGAACCCTTGCTCATGGTTGTAGGTGATCTTGTCGTGCTCGATCCAGTCTCTGTTGACACCAAGGCTTTCGGCGAGGGGTTTTAGCTTTTCGACGACGACCTCATGATCGCTCTCTTCAGCGGAAATCCGCTTCAGATCGTCGATATAGTTCGCGAGCGTATAGGTTTCCTCGCTCATGGGGATCTCCTGTTCGAGTGTGTCTTTAGATTGGAGTGTTGATCAGTCTCTAATTCATGAGTCCATGACCTAGCGCAGGCATTCGTTGCAGCAAAGCTACACAGTGTCGCTACGATGCCGCATGCTGGGCTGGTCGGAATAAAAAAGGGGCGCACGAACCGTACGCCCCGATATTTGAATGCAGCCTGAGTGGCGCCCGCTGCCTTACGGCTTGATATAGGTATACCCCTGCGCTTGCAGATGCGCCAGTTCCGCGACACCGCTTGGGACGATATCTTCGTCGAATACCTCGAAGAGGTCCTTGCCATAATCAATTTTCCGGCCGCGAAGCGTATTGGAACATACGTGGAATTCCACATTCTGGGATTTGAGGCCAGAAACGGCCACCTTGAGTTTGTCGTTGCTCTTGGCTTGGGCGAGCAATCCCACGCCATTGCCGTGCAAAACGACTTTGAGGTCGAGATTGTCGGCGCCGACCGCATTGATGTGGTTTTGAATGTTGCGCATCGCGCCGCGGTATTTCTTGTCGTCCTTACCGCCGGTGTAGTTGATGTGATAGACGACCTTCTGCTTGCCGTAGCGATCGCCTGCGTCGGCGTCCGTCGGCTGGAATGCCATGAGCATTGCCGCGGCCATCATGAGGGTTAAAAAGCGCATTATTTCCTCCCGATATCGGTTCTTTTCATCTTTCGCACGAAGTGAGGTCCCGGATCGGCGATTCGCCGATTCCGACCATGCAAGTCTCCATCATTGCAGGAGTGCGTACACCTAGGCAAAGACCCGGTTTTACAACCGGATTTACCCTAGGGCCTGTGGACAGTTCTAAATCGGAACCTGATCGAAGCCGAGTTTCGTTGCCAGTTGCACCAATCTTGGCGTCGAACCGGCCTCGGTTTTCTGCAACAGATTGGACCTATGATATTCAACGGTCTTTGGGCTGATGTGAAGCGTTTCAGCGATCCGCTTGGTGGGCTCGCCGCCGCAGATCAGCCTTAGGACTTCTCGTTCGCGCCGGGTGAGGGCTTCGAATCGCGATTTGTGCTGGTCGAAAGCGGCGTCATCTCCGTTCTGTGCATCCGCACCAGCCACTGTGGTCGCTCCGACGTTGGCACTCGTTCGCCGGATGCTGTAGCCCGCTGCCAGTCCCAGGGCGCCTGCAGCGGCGGCGAAAACGAGCCAGAACAGATCGCTGCCGAACAATGAAGGTTCGTTTTTGGTTGATTCTCTACGGCTCCGGTATGCAGAGACGACGGAGCGGACGCCTTCGTATGACAATGGTGCGGACCAAAGATCGAGAAGTCCGTTTCTGGCAGCCAGCACCGGGTCCTGGGTCATGAGAAGAGCCCGCGTAACGGCTTCTGCCAGGCGGCGATCAGTGCCCAGACGCGCCGCAAAAGGCCATTCCGGATAGAGACGCCCCGAAATCAAGAAGGGGTAACTCGTCTGCGCATTGCCGAGCAGGACCTTCACCTTGGACAGATCAAGACGCCCTTCATGGACCAAGGTCTCCAAAAGGCCGCTGCGAACCGCTCCGGCATCTGCCCGGCCTTCGAGAACGTCTGCAATGATCTGATCCTGCGGGAAACCGATGTATCGAATGGTCTTGAGGGCGGCAAAGGGGTCTATTCCCTGGCGATGAAACTCGAACCAGGCCATCTGGAACCCCCCGAAAGCTTCAGGGCTGACGGCAGCCAGTGTTTGCCCGGACAGGTCGGAAAGCGTTTGAATCTCATCCCGGTCACTACGTGTGAATATCGCGGTTCCATAATTCAGAAGACCGGATTTCTGATTGAGATGACGGCGCTCACGTGTTGCAAGCGCACTCAACTGAAAGCGCTCGGCCAAGCTCACATAGTGCCCAGGATTGGTGATGATGAAATCGAGTGCGTTCGCCTCGAGACGTTCTGGCGCCGTTATCAGGGTCACAGGTACGAGTTCAAATCGCCAATTCGGAATGCTAGCACTCAGATAGCGGAGAAGAGGCTCCCAGCGCGTTTTCGCGGCGTCCGTACCGCGGAAGGCAAGGACGCCGACGCGAGCAATCTTTTCCTGGCTCCACGCCATATCGACCGATGAACCAAGAGATGCCAGCGCAATTAGGCTGGCAATCAGCACATAGCGTAATCCTAGCAAGGAACGGCGGCGGGCCACGGTTGCTCTCCACATCTCAGGCGACGTGAGTTTAGCACGTGATCTCTCAATCTGTGGCGAAGGTGCCATCTCGCAAGCGAAATGTTTCAGATGGCCTATTTGGCCTTGAGCGTGAAACGCTCACAGACACTTTTTTGCTTGGTCTCATTGGGGCAGATCATGAGCTTTGGCGGGCCCTTAAAAGCGAGCGAAACTTTCGAACGCGAGTGAATTCGCCCGGTAACAGAATAGGAAATCCCGGGATAATTGAGGACGCGGCCGAACTGGCCGCCGACCGTGACCGCGATCGGACGGCCGCGGATGATCCGCGACACAGATGGTGCACCCTGGGGACAGGTGGCTTTGGCAATAATGTCTGTGACGAGGTTCTTGGATGGCTGGTAGCGGACGCTGACCCAATGATCGAGTCCGTTACATTTGCCAACGAAAACATATTGCCGGGATTTCGGTGCGGCTTCCGATAGGCGCGCTGCGGTGACGAGCATGCAGGCCAGAACAAGAAACGTCGCGAAACGCCACATGAAATCGAACCTTTATCGCTGGGCCCAATGCGCAATAAAAGCGCCGGAACCTAACGCATCATAACACTGTGGCGGCTGCGTGCCGCCATCGCCTGCCTACTGCAAGCTGACGGAATGTAGACCATCTATTTCCGATCTCGCCTCATTGGTCAATTCCGGCCTATGCGCGTTCATGATTCAAAGCGCCGTATGTAGCGTTGCAGTGTTTTTCGGTATTTGAAGAAATCGATCTCCAGGGCATGCCGCGGCGAAGCATGCTCCAGTTCCAGGCGATAGGACCGCTCCTTGGTTCGTCTTACGTGCCGTCGGAACCTGGCGTGACGCTTGGGGGCAGTGTCCGATGATTGGATCACATCTGCGATAAGCTGTGCTTGGTAGTCGGCGAGTTGCCAATAGCCGCCACCGGTCTGCAACAGCGTCATCGCGTACAATTCTTCGTGTTCGGGGTGAAAGATGTTGAGAAAGAGATCGCAACTGCCGTCCTGCTCGATCAGAAGTGCTTCGTCCATAAAGGGAAAGCACGTTTCATAGCCTGTGGCACAGACGATCAAATCGATCTCCTCCCGGCTGCCGTCATTAAAGTGCACCCACGGTCCATCGGCATAAGCGACATCGGGTTTGATCGCGATGCGACTGTGAGCGACGTGGGTCAGATAGTTCGAATCGACAAGCGGATGCGTTTCAAAAATGTGGTGATCCGGTTTTGGAAGACCATAGCGCTCCGGCGTTCCGATGATGAGTGAGAGGATGGCTTCGTAGAGACGGATGCGCCAGGCGCGTGGAAGAGGCCATTTTTCAGTGTGCTCAATGATGACATCGCTCGGTCGGCCAAAGATGAACTTTGGCAGAACATGATAGCCACGTCGCAAGCTGTGAAAGACTTTGCGGGCACTGGTGGCGCCGTCGCCGGAAATCTCGCACCCGGATGTGCCACCGCCCACCACGAGTACACGTTTTCCCTTCAATTGATCGGGAGCGCGATAGTCGGCTGAATGCAGGATTTCGCCAGTGAATTCGCCTTCATATTCAGGCCAGTTCGGGGTTGTGTGATGTCCTGTCGCTATGACGACGCCTTTATAGCGGCGAGGGACTTCTTCTCCATCAACCAGAACCTCCCAGCGATCTCCTTGCGGCGTAATCCCGGTCACATTGGTGCGCAGCGAAATCGAGTCTCGGAGCGCGAAGGTATCGGCATAAGACTGAAGATAAGCAAAAGCGTCCAATCGGCTCAAATAGGCCGGATAGGCTTTCGGTATCGGAAAATCCGTGAAACGGCTCAAGCGCTTGGACGAAACCATCGTCGTTGTCGAATAGGTCGTCGACGTTGCGCTGGCGGGATTCCAAAGCCCGCCTATATCCGCCTCGCGTTCCAGGCAGTCATAGGGAATTCCCCGCTGCTGGAAGTTCTTGGCGGCTGTCAGACCGGACGGGCCCGAACCGACGATACAATATTTGTCGGATCGATCGGACATGTGTGCCGGGGACCGAGATTTGCCGCGTCTGAGCCAGAAGAGATCGGCAGATTACCAGACGAAATGGACGTGCAAAAACGGCTTGAGGACAACCTGATCGGATCAGTTGATCGAGCCTCAGGTCTCCGGGGACTTGGGAACAGCGGTTCCAATCATGCAATCGCGAGTAACCAATTCGGCGAGTGCATCCTCGTCCATGCCCTCGGTTCCAGCCGGGCGCGCGGGAACGACCATGTAGCGAAGATCTGCGGTACTATCATGAACGACAACCTGCACATCGTCCGGGATATGCGTACCGAATTCGGCCAGAACCGCGCGCGGTTCGTTCACCGTGCGGGACCGATAGGCGCGCGATTTATACCAATCGGGGGGCAATCCGATCAGAAGTCGCGGATAGCAGGAGCAGAGCGTGCAGACGATAACGTTGTGCGTGTCGTCCGTGTTCTCAACAGCGCGAATTTCAATGTGGCCGGCATCGATGCCGATCTCGGCGACCGCCTCATTGACGTTCTTCAAAAGCTTGGCCTTGAATTCGGGATCGGTCCAGGCCCTGGCAACGATTTTGGCGCCAGTCGCCGGCGACCGGGAATCGATCATTTCCAACTGCTTCCGGATCTCTTCGCCGGTAATGATCTGTTTTTCCTGCAGGAGTTCCATGAGCGCAAAGGTCATGGCCTGATAGTGGGTGAGGGGCGTGTCTTCCAGGTCCGGCTGGAAGGGATGCGGGTGGTCATGGGAATGCGTTTCGGCCATTGGTTCGGTCCCTTCGTGTCAGCTTGCCGGTTCGAGCCAATGCTCGAAGATGTCTGCCACAATGCGGTCGCCAGCGCGCTCGATGCGATCCGGCCACAGATCTGATGCAGCAAAGCTCACTCGATAGAGCGGCACTTCATCGGCATCTCGCTGTCCGTAGGCGAGTTTTTCCGGGTTGCGGAACGAGCCAGCAATAGACTCGACGGTTCCGACATGACCGCGAAGATAGTAAGGCGTGCGCACATGTCCGGGCGGCGTCCAGCTGTGCACTTTGACCCTGTCTGAAGGTTGAAACTGTGTCTCTGTCGTCACGGCTTTTCACCCCACTCTTTCTGGACCTTTTCCATGGCTCGGCCGAGTTCCTCGACCGTAATCACACCCTTTGCAAGCAGGTTCTCCGTCAAGGACGCGATCCAGCGCTCATAATAGCTGAGGTCGTCATAGACGCCGGGTCCGAGGTCCTCGATCCCACGCCGCATTTCATCGACCGTGATCGCACGGCGCTTGTCGTCCGACATCAGGCGAACCAAGGCATCTACGCGCTTTTCCCAAGGCGCGTGTTCGTGTTCTTCGAGATCGACCTGGCCAGCGGGCTCTCCACCCATATCGTGTGTTCGGTGCATGTCCCTCATCCTTTGCTTCGCCGCACTATAACCGGGCAGGCATGCCATCGAAATGGGCAGGTTGTGCAATTCTGTTACACGGTAGCCGCCTATAATCGGCGGATCAGTCTTCCATGAACTCCGAGATCTCCGGCATGCTCGCGGCTCGGCCGCCGAAGCTGAAAGTATAGTGAGTCTTGATCTCATCGATCGAGCGCAGCAGTTCGCCCAAAGCCGCACGTGCCATGCACGAGCCCACACTGATCCGGCGAACGCCGGCATCACCAAGCTGGCTAATCGTGAATTCGACACCTTTCAGCCCCATCAGCACGTTTACCGGTTTGGTCAGAGCCGAGCAGATGGCCTCGATCGTCTCGAGATCGCGAAGGGCTGGCGCATACAGAACATCGGCGCCGGCGTCCTCGAAAGCCTTTAGGCGGGCAATCGTGTCGTCCAAGTCGGGGCGGCCATAGAGGAAATTCTCCGCCCGGGCTGTGAATGTGAAATGAAAATCCAATTTTCGTGCGGCCTCGATACCCGCCTCGACGCGTTCCACGGCATGGTTGAAGTCATAGATCGGTGCATCGTGATCGCCCGTCGCATCCTCGATCGAGCCGCCGACGACACCGGCCTCCGCGGCCTGACGTATCGTCTCGGCCACCGTATCGGGATCATCGCCGAAGCCGCCTTCCAGATCAGCGGAAATGGGAAGATCGGTGGCCGCAACGAGATCGCGGATATGATCCATGACATCTTCGCGCGCCACCGTTGCGTCCTTCGCACCAAGGGTAAAAGCGAAGCCGGCGCTCGTGGTGGCGAGAGCCTCGAAGCCACGTGCGGTCAGAATTCGCGCGCTACCTGCATCCCAGGGATTGGGAATGACAAAAGGTGTGCTGCGTTCATGCAAAGCGCAAAACGCCTCGGCTTTCTGGGCTTGGGTGACGGTCATGGGGCGACACTCTCTTTCAGCAAGGGAAGCTCGGGACTTGGATCTTGGCGAAACAGACCGGGCCGAAGTTGCCGTTCCTGTTTCAAGCACGAATGATGTGCGCTCTAATAGGCGCGATTTCGAGTGGTCTCAATCATAAAGGACGAAGTGGTGGGAACGGACAGTAATTTGCGCGTCGATGGTGAGCGTCTTTGGAGCAGTTTGATGCGGATGGCCGAGATCGGCGCCACGGAGAAAGGAGGCGTTTGCCGGTTGACGCTAACCGACCTCGACAAGGAGTCGCGCGAGTTGTTCGCAGAATGGTGCAACGATGCCGGCTGCACCATGACCATCGATAAGATGGGTAATATGTTTGCGCGACGGGCCGGGGCGGACGACACGCTGCCACCGGTTATGGTCGGCAGCCATCTCGACAGCCAGCCAACGGGTGGCAAGTTCGATGGGGCGCTCGGCGTTCTCGCTGCGTTGGAGATCTTGCGCACGCTGAACGATCGCGAGATCAGGACCCGTCATCCCATCGAAATCGTAAACTGGACCAATGAGGAAGGCGCGCGATTTGCACCGCCTATGGTGTCGTCGGGCGTTTTCGGCGGTCATTTCACGCTCGAGCATGGTCTGTCTCGTACCGACCTGGACGGCAAGACTATGGGTGAGGAATTGGAGAGGATCGGCTATGCCGGCGAAGAGCCTGTCGGCGGTCGGCCTGTGCATGCCTTTTTCGAGCTTCATATCGAACAGGGGCCAATCCTTGAGGATGAGCAGCTTGATGTTGGCGTGGTCACTCATGCCCAGGGCCAGCGCTGGTACGACATCACGTTCACCGGGCAGGAGAGCCATGCAGGCACGACGCCTTTCGACAAGCGCAAAGATGCATTGGTCGGAGCGGCTAAAGTCGTTGCGCTTGTCGATCAGGTCGGTCGCGATGGGGCACCGCATGCTCGGGCGACGGTGGGACTCATGGATGTCCATCCCAATTCGCGCAATGTCATCCCCGGCAAGGTTCTTCTCAGCGTGGATTCTCGCAACCCCGACGACGCGGCACTCCTCGCTATGGGCGATCGCCTGCGACAAGGCGTTGCCGAAATCGCAGAGGAATGCGGTCTGGACTACACGTTTGAGCAGCTTTTCTATTTTCCGCCCCTGGCATTCGAGCAGACCTGCGTCGATGCCGTGCGCGATGCTGCCGCGAAGCTGGGTTACTCGCACCGCGACATGATCTCGGGCGCCGGTCATGATGCATGTTATGTGGCTATGGTTGCACCGACAGCGATGGTCTTCACACCCTGTGTCGATGGCATCAGTCATAATGAGGCGGAAGACTGCAAACCGGAATGGGCAACGGCTGGCACCGATGTCCTGCTGCACGCCGTTCTCGAAAAGGCGCAGATCGTTGAATGATTAGAGCGGGGATGGAGGTCTGAGTGTATGGCAGGTGAAAACGAAAACGTGGCTTTGTTGGAGCGCCTGTATCGCCGCTGGAATGATAGTAGGGGTGCGAGCATCGAAGACTGGCTTGAGCATATCGACCCTTGTGTCGAATGGCGCTCGCTGGCCGAAGGATCCGAGGGCCTGGAGTTTACTGCGCAATGTGAGGGAGTCGAGCGGGTTCGTGCATACTTTGAAAGCCTGACCGGCGTTCTTGAGATGGTTCACTACACGGTCGATGATTTTGTGGCTCAGGGGGATCGTGTGGTGGCGATTTGTCGAACTGGTTGGCGAAACCCACGCACGGATAAGAGTTTCGATACACCAAAGCTCGATGTCTTTGGATTCAGGGACGGCCGTATCGTTTCGTTTTTCGAACTCTATGATACGGCGATGGTCAGCGCCGCGATGGCAGACGGCTAGGGTACTGGCGGATGGGACAGGAAGAAGAGAATGTCGCTCTCCTGAAAGAGCTTTACGGTATCTGGACTGGTACACAGGCGGGTACAATCGAGAATGTCCTGGAACACATCGCAGACGATGTGACATGGCTTTCTCTCGCCGACGGCTCACCGGGCATGGAATTCACGGCAAGTTGCTCGTGCAAAGACGATGTTATCCGCTATCTCAGCGAGCTCATGAGTGAGTGGAGCATGGATTTCTTCGATCTTGAGGAGATAATCGCGGACAAGGATCGGGTTGTTGTGCTCTCCAATGTTGGCTGGACGAACAACCGAACCGGAAAGAGCGTCAAAACACCGAAGGCAGATGTCTTCCGTATCAAGGATCGCCTGATTGTCGAGTATCTTGAATTCTATGATACGGCGGCCGCGCTCGCGGCAACACGGACCGACTGAAGCATCTATACAGGCGATGCCCCGGACTTGATCCGGGGCCCAGGGCAGACGAAATGAAAGGGTGTGTTGCCCCGAGTCCCGGATCAACTCCGGGACTCACATGTGTTTCTCGTAATTGAGACAATCCAAGCTGCGCGTCGATACCACGCTAACTCGAAGAACCATCCAAGATCGCATTGATATCGTCTTCGGGCATGTCCAGCGCGCCGCCAATGTTCACAAGGCGGGTGCGCTCGGGGGCGGCAACTTTTCCGTCTGCGACGAGCACCAGATAAGCCGCGCGGACGATTCCGTCCTTGGCAACCTTATTGAGATCGCCGGCGGCAGCTTCCAGGGCTTTTGTCAGAGTCCGGTCACCGCGCTTGATGTCCGCCGCGACCGAGGCGATGGCGTCGTTGTCGACACTCTCTCCGGCGACCTTTTCAAAGATAGCGCTGACGGTTGCCGCTTCCACATCGTCAACCTGACCGTCTGCCGCCGCCATTGAGATCATGGCGCGCAACATAAGATCGCGTCCTGTTTCGCTGAGCTTCGATGACATCGGCGCCTCCTTTAGCAATATCAACTGCTCAATAAAGGGTCGGCCGCGGAGAATGCAATCCCCGCGGCCGAGATTTCATTGGGTTGGCTGGTACGCAAGACGCGAGTGAGCCTAGCCCTCAAGAGGTGTGAACGCGTATCCGCTTCCGTCTTTTGCGATCTTGCCGGCATTGGGGAAGCCGAAATGATAACCGGCAACCATCGCACCGTCCGCAATGGCGCGATCGAACATTTTTTTTCGGTTCGTCTCAGCCAGTTTCGGATCGGCGTCGAAGATTGCGTGCCAGCCGGGATTGCGCACGAAAAGCGCCGGTACGTTCGCGATGTCGCCCATGACGTAGAGCTGCGCATCGCCAGATGCCACATGATAGACCGTATGGCCGGCTGTGTGTCCGAAAGCGGGCAGGGACCGGATACCGGGAGCCACGTCCTGTTCACCGTCCACCTGACGGAGGTTCTTCCACGTCGGGAAGGTGGCCTGGATGCGTTTGGCGAGCCCTTGCCGGCGCTTTGGAAGGCTCGGGATGATCGAGGCGTCGGTCCAGTATTTATACTCGGCACCCGGAACAACGATCTCGGCGTTCGGGAAGATCTGCTCGTTCGTTCCCTTCGCCATCAATCCAAAGATGTGGTCCGGATGGAAGTGTGAAATCAGGACGATATCGATCGACTTCGCATCGATACCGGCCGCGGCAAGGTGCTTCATGGTCATGCCGGCCGTCGGGGCAAGCTGTGCGCCTGTACCGGCATCGATCAGGACGGTCTTACCGCCGGTGCGAATAACGGTCTGTGCAAAGGTAATCGGCACATGATCGGCCGTTATCCCGCCGTCCGCAAGCGCCTTCTTCGTTTCTTCGACGGATGCATTCCGGATGAAACTCGCATCGTGCTTCTTCTTCCACACACCGTCATAGATCGCGGTGCATTGGATATCGCCGACCTTGTAATGCAGGAAGCCCTGCTTCAATGCCTTCGCGGCAGCTGCCGAGTGAACGAAACGAAGGGGACCGGCGAGACCGAGAACGGCAGCGCCGGCAGTTCCAAGAACGATGTCGCGACGAGAAAATTCAAACATGGCTCTTCTCCATACTAGCCACAGAGGAGGGGGATTGGCATTTGAACCAATGATAAGACGTCTGACGGTACGGGAGAATGACAAGAATGGTCGTTTTCACGGACAAGTGAAGTGAAACACCTGTAACGTGCCGACCGATAATTTGGTTTGTCCGCGCAATTGGCGTGTTTCGCAATGTCACGACACGGCGTTGGAGATCGTCTCTTCGAAGAACGCCAGTGCCGGCTCGTTGCGGCCGATCACCAGATGATCGTCAGCTGTTGCTGAGAACCCTCTCTGTATACCTTCGCCAACAGGGAAATCTTCCTGTTCGACAGTCCTAACGGTCAGATCCATGTTGGCTTGCCAGTGACGGCGTGCCTTGTCGCTATCGGCAGGCTCCGGAATATAGAATTCCAGGGAAACGATGCTTCGGTCAGGGCGTCCATCCGCGGGGAAGCAGCGCCAGACTTCGGCATGATCCTGCTGCATCACAAAGACCGTGTTGGGAAACAAGACATACACGATGGCGGTATGGCGGATGAGGTCCCAATTTTCCTTGGGTTCATCGCGGCATTCGGCAATCGTGCGCCTTGGCAATGTCTCTCGGAGGTTCCGCCCGAAGGCGTCGAACAGGCAAAGGTTCGGCACGAAAATCGGCGCTACCGTCGTCTTGTGCAAGGCCGCAAAGTGATACGGCTCCAGGAATGTGTCGATGATGATTTTCCAGTTCATCCGACACGAGATGCGGCGGGTCTCGAAGTGATGATAGCTTTCATATCCATAGTTCGCGAACTCACCTGCAAGGCCGCCAAGATGACGATCGAATTCGATGGGTTCGCCGCCTTCTGGGCGCACAAACAGAAGACCGTGACGTTCCGCAACGGAAAGCTCGCGGAGTCCGCAACCATCAATGTCGAAGCCATCGAAGTGGTGCGCTTGAGGCGCATGCGTCAGTTTACCTTGCCGGTCATAGGTCCAGGCGTGATAGGGGCAAACCAGACGTGGTCCAAGATCACCGAAGCCGTCAGCGAGTCGTGCTCCCCGGTGCCGGCAGGCATTGATGAACGCACGTGCGACACCATCATCGTCGCGCATCATCAGGATAGGGATGCCGGTATCGTCGTCTGTGAGATAGGTGCCTGACGTGGGAAGTCTGCAGGACAGACCCATCAGCAATGGCTCTCGTCGTATCAGTGCCTCTTCTGCAGCGAGACGTTCCGGACATGTATAGACGGACACGGGATGGCGAAGAATGTTGTCGCCGGTATCTGTTGTGTTGTCGTCCAGATGCCCTAGCAGACGTTTGGTCAATGTGACTTGGGTGGCATGATCCATCTATGTTCGCCGACAACTACTCACGACATCGCATTTGCGATCGTCTCTGCCAGTTCCAATAGTTTTTCATCGGAACCGGCGGGTCCGATCAGCGAAAAGCCTGCAGGCAGACCTTCGGCTGTTTCGGTCGGCACCGTCACCTGCGGCAGGCCGGCACTTCCTGCGATGCAGGTGAGTGCGGTGATGCGTTTGCGCGTATCCAGCATCAGCGACTGACGTAGATTGCGTTTCGGTGCGACGCATGGTGCCGTCGGGAGAGCGATGACAGTTCCTTCGCTCAAGACCTCGGTGACTCGCTCCTTATGCGCCTTACGAATCGGTTCCATTTCCTCCATCTCGGCCTCGGTCATCTGTGCCGCCTCGACAAAGCGGTTTGCTGTATCAAACCCGAAGCGCGGATTGACCTCGTCCACCCAATCCCCGAACGAGCGATGTGCTTCAAAGTGCTGACGGCGAGCCATCGCTTCGCTCCATTCCGGTAGGCTGGTCGGGCAGATGCGGATGGCCTCGCTCGTCTCCATATGGGATTTGATTGCATCGACATGACCCGAGATGGCGTTCTTTATGTCATCATCCGCCAGCTCGAACGCATCCTCCGCGATGACAACCTTACGAAACGTATCATCCCGCTTCTCGCCCTCCAGCAGGATTGGGCCGAGATCGGCAAAGAGGATCGGATTGCTGGTGAACCAGCCGGCCGTGTCATAGCTGGAAGATTGTTCGATTACATTGGCAAGCGAGACCCGACCGAGGGTCGGGCGAATGCCGAAGATGCCGCAAAAGCTTGCTGGCAGGCGGACAGACCCTCCGGTGTCTGAGCCGAGAGCGAGTTCGGCGTCGCCAGCGGCAACGACCGATGCCGAACCGCTCGATGAACCGCCCGTCAGGCGATCTGGCGCTTTCGGATTGAGAGGCGTGCCATCGTGCACGTTGATGCCGAGGATTCCTCGCGTCAGCTCATCGGTGATCGTTTTGCCAACGAGCGTGGCACCGGCATCCAGGAGTTTCTGCACGGCCGGCGCTGTTTTGGTCGCAGGAGACTGAACAGCCGCCCAATCGGGATTGCCGCCGCCGGTGACATGACCCTCGATGTCATAGATGTCCTTGACGGCAAGTCTCATGCCTATCAGCGGGCCGTCTTCCGCCCCCTGGACTGTGAGGCGTTCTCCGGGGATGAATCCACTGACAGGTTCGCGCATGACTTTCATCTCCCTGGAAACCAACTGGCGGTCATATGTTGATGTTGCCGTGGGCTTGGCGCCGGGCAACGAGCGTGAGGATTGCTCCTAGTACACTAGCGATGGAAGCGAATGCAAAGGTGAGCGTGTAGCTGCCGACAAATCCATAGGCGGCGGCAAAGACCGCGGGGACGACGACTACGCCCGTAAAGGTGACGGCGAGGGCTCCGCCCGTCGCGCTTCCGACTGCGCCCGACGGTGCAAGTTGTGCGACTGCCGCCATATAGATTCCATTCCATCCGATCGCCGCAGCGCCGAAGATAAGAAGGAGTCCTTGAACAGCGACGCCTGACCAGCTCGGGGTCATGAAGCCCATCGCAATAGCACAGGCCGACATCAGGGCGCCGAGACTGGCAAGCACTGTGAGGCTTTGTCCCGATTTGTCGGCGAGCCATCCCCAGACGATACGACCGATTGCGCCGGATATCTGCATGAACGAGAGCACGACGCCGGCGGCGATCAGGCCATAGCTCAAATCTTCTACGAGCAAAGTGACCGTGTAAGCGATTAGCGAAATTTGAATCCCGGCATAACAGAAAGCCGCCAGTGAAAGGACCCGCAAGGTCGGCGAACCGACAATGACATTGAAGCCGGCAAGCGGGCGCGCGATGAGCGGGTAACCGGGATCGCGGTCGTCATCCCAGTCTTCGCGAACGGGTTGCAGAGGGATGACCCATGCAAAGCAGAGTGCAACGACGATCAGAAAAGCAATATGCGATCCGTAGGCAAGGGTAGCGGGCGGTACAACGAGACCTGCGGCCATGACGCCAAACGGGACTCCCGTTTGTTTGATCGAGAAGATCAGATTGCGGCGTCCTTCCGACGCGACGCGCAGGAGCAATTGTGCCGATGCCGGATTGTTCAGACCATAACCCCAACCGATGATCAACGATCCGATGCAGACCGCAGACAATGATGGAATGAGAAAGAGCAGAACGCCGACACCACACAAGACAAGCGATAGCTGGCTGGTTCGGCATGCACCATAGTGATTGACCGTACCACCGGCCGTGAGCGACGACAAAGCGGCAGCGATGTAGGTGATCGAAATCTGATAGCCCACCAGAGCCGGATCGATGTCGAGCCTGACGGCAAGCTCTGGTGCGATCGACGCAGGCGCAAACAACGCCATCGTGGCCAATGCCTGGACAACGGTCGTTGCGAAGACGACGAATATTGGATGGCGCGGGACTGAAGGCTTGTCGGTGCTTGTCATCCAGTCTTATCGGCGGTCAGTCTTCCCAACATGCGTATCATGTCGAGATCGGAGCCGGGCGCACTTGCGAGGATACACCCCAAAGGCAGGCCATTCGAAGCAAGACCTGCAGGGATCGTGACGACCGGCCCGCCAATGGCCGTCCAGGGAGAGATGTATTTCGGATCGCCCGTCCAGCCGATGCCCTCTGGTGCCGTGGTCGGCGCGGCCGGCCACAAAAAGGCATCGATTTCGGTATCGTCGCGCAGCAGCGTATGGCGGAGGTCATCGATCTCAGAGCGCTCGGTAAAATACTGATCCTCGGAGATATCCAAACCCTGCCTTATCGCGTCCAGGAGTTTCTCGCCGACATTGCCCTTTGGCCTCTCAAGGAGATAGCCCAGCACACGACTTGCCTCCCACAGCATGGTGGACCATTGGAGTTTCTGAAGGCGTTCAAAGGGGATCGGTGAGGGGCGGCGTTCGACGGTCGCGCCGGTCTTGGCAAAACTCTCCGCCATATCTTCCCAAGCCTGACGCATCTCACCATCCATGTCCGAGATCAGAGGATCTTCGAGCAAGAGGATTTGCAGCGCTTCTTCGGGTGCCGGTTTCGCATCGGCACGCGCGAAAGGCGGCATGACGGTCTCATAGGCAAAGGCCGCATCAAGCGGTGTTTCGCCATAGAAGCCCACCGTGTCGTAGCTTGGAGCCAATGGCGCGATACCATGACCACATATGGACCGCGTGGACGGCTTGAATGCTGAGACGCCGCAATAGGCAGCCGGTCGGTTCACAGATGCAACTGTCTGAGTGCCAAGCGCCAGCGGCACCATGCCGGCGCCGACGGCAGCCCCCGAGCCACTCGATGAGCCGCCCGGCGTGTGGTCTGTATTGTATGGATTGCGCGCAGGAGATGGATCGAAGAATGCAAACTCTGTGGTGTGCAGCTTTCCAAGTACGATCGCTCCAGCTTGCTTCAAGTTCACGACAATCTCGGCATCGGCGGCTTCGGGCGGCCGGTCAGCCCGGTCCTTGCAGTTGCACAAGGTGGAGAGCCCTTGGACATCAATGATATCTTTGACACCGACAGGAATGCCATGCAGGGGGCCGCGAATGCGTCCCTCAGTGGCTTCCTCAGTGCGTTTTTCTGCAATCTCCAATGCGCGTTCACCATCGAGTTGACGCCACGCCCGGACATAAGGATCCGCATCGGCAATGCGATCCAGGTAGCGCTGGACAAGTTCGAGAGGGGTCAGGCGTCCTTTTCGAATGTCCTCCGCAAGGGCCCGGGTCGAGCCCGCGCTGGCCGCCAGGTTCTTGTGTTCGACTCTCTCTTGCATGGTGATGCTCCCTGACCGGCATGGCCTAGATCAACCTGCGCTTAATCGAAACGACGAAACGCAGAAGAGTTGATCGATTCTCTGCTGTTAGTGCAAGTTGGGTGCGTCTAGTCAGATGCACGTTGCACCAATCGGCGGAAAGATAGCTGACGACGAGACCCGGAGTCATTCCGAAAACTTAAGAGGGCAACGAATTCATGTCATCCGATGAGACACCAGCACAGCGTTGGGCCCAGCGATTGAAAGATCAAGGCATTGACGAGACTCGCGTTTCAGACGCGGAAGGGGCAGGGGGCAATATGGCGAAGGCCGCAGACAGCCTGCTCTTCGATCCGAGCGCACCGATAGCACCAGGGAAATTCGTCGGACTGCTGGTTGCATCTGCGAAGGCGCGGTCATGAGCGATACGCCGGAACTCGGAATGACCCTCGAGGCAACGTGCGACGCGATTGCCAAAGGGGAGGTGAGTGTCGAGGCGCTGACGCAGGCCACGCTTGAGAAGCTCGCGACCATCGGTACGGAGCTGAATGCGGTTGCGCGGATTGAAGACGAAGGTGCGCTTGCCGCCGCTGCTGAATGCGACCGTCAACGCGCCGAGGGTGCTCCACTGCCACCGCTGTTCGGTGCGCCATTGGCTCATAAAGATATCTATGAGCGCGAAGGCTGGCTTTGCGAGGCAGGCTCGCAAATCATGCAGGGCCGGGTGGCCGAACGAACGGCATTCGCTTGTAAGCGTCTGGATGAGGCCGGAGCCTTGGATCTGGCACGTCTCAATACGGTTGAATTCGCACTCGGGACAACTGGCCATAACAGCATTACCGGTGCCGTGAAGAACCCCTGGAATCCTGCTCACATCACAGGTGGCTCCTCGAGTGGATCTGGCGCGATGGTCGCTGCAGGTGTCGTCCCGGCCGCGCTTGGTACCGATACCGGTGGATCGGTGCGCTTGCCGGCTGCGGCCTGCGGTCTGGTCGGCCTCAAGCCAACGCTCGGCCGTGTCGGGCGGTCGGGGGTCGTGCCCTTATCCCATAGCCTGGATACGGTCGGGCCACTGACGCGCACGGTTCGCGACGCGGCGCTCATGCTGCAGGTTCTCGCAGGATATGATTCGGATGACGCCGGGGCGGCGGATCTGCCTGTTCCCGAATATATGGCGACAATTGAAGATGGCGCGGGCGACTTTCGGGTGGGCGTACCGCGAAGTGTGTTCTTCGATGGTTTGGACGATGACGTTGCCGCGTTGCTCGAAAGCGTTCGATCGACAATAGCCGGGACGTGTGCCTCGGTCTCAGATGTCGAAATTGAGAATGTTGCGCTCGCCAACCGCCTGACAACACTCATCATCGCTGTCGAAGGTTCAGCAGCACACAGCCATTGGCTGACCGAACGGGCAAATGACTATGGTCCACAAACGCTCGGTCGATTGATGACCGGTCTCTTCGTTTCGGCCGATGCCTATGTGCGGACGCTCGAATTCCGGCGCCGCTTTGCGCGGAGCACGCTCGAAACGGTGTTCCGCGACGTCGATCTCTTGCTGACGCCGGTCTGGCCTTATGCCATTCCGACAATCGAGGCGTCGGACGTGGGCGGCAATCCGGGATTCACGGAAATGGTCGTCGCGTCGGGGCAATGCACACGGCCCGTCAATTTTTTGGGCTTTCCATCGATCACCGTGCCATGCGGTCTGACGTCCAATGGTTTGCCTGTCGCATTTCAACTCATTGCCAGACCGTTCGAGGAGGCGTTGTTGCTCCAGGCCGCACGGGCTTTCGAAAGAGAGATGGATTTCACCTCGGCGAAACCTCAGATCTCAGTCTGGTAGGGATAGGGCGAAGATGTATTCAACGTCCCGGACTTGATCCGGGACCCAGGGCTTCCAAAGACGCACGTACCATGTTGCCCTGGGACCCGGATCAAGTCCGGGGCTCTCCTGTGGTGGGGCAAGAACACAGCGCCTGATCAGTCATCTTCCCTGATCTTGCCGCTGCGCCTGCTCTTGACCGCCGAGCGTCTCGCTTTCGATTCAAGACGCCTTTTTTTTGCTGCACGGCTTGGGCGGGTCGGAATGCGTGGCTTGGGTGGAATCGCAGCCTCTTCGATCATCTGTACCAGCCGCGATACCGCATCTCTGCGATTGGCATCCTGTGTTCGCTTGCGGTTGGCTGTGATGACGATCTCACCATCTTTCGTCAGTTTGGATCCTGCAATATTTTCAAGACGCTCGCGGACCGGGTTCGGAAGCGATGGCGAGTTGCGTGCATCGAATCGTAGCTGGACCGCAGTCGAAACCTTGTTCACATTTTGCCCGCCTGGTCCGCTCGAACGGATGAATGTCACGACGATTTCGTCGTCCTCAATCGACAGGTTTTCATTGATCTCAATCATCGCTTTGCCCGGATGCAAGCCCACTTTCTACCGTGTTTTCCCGTAAAAATCGTCAAACTGCCGCATTCGCCTGCTATGCGCGAACAGTAGGCAATTTGTAAGAGTACCAGTGGGGTTCAGTATGGTTATGTCGGATTTGGAAAAGTTGCGTCGCCTTAGTGAATATGCCGATCAGATTAGCTCTATCTCTTTAGATGGCGACGATGCGAGAAACCGTATCGGCCAGCTGATTACGAGGGCTGAGGATGATATCCGCACCAAGTCTCTCGAGATCGAAGTGCGCCAGTCGCAGATCAGTTTGCTGAAGCATATCGCCAGCGTCCTGCCGCAGCAGGGCATCAATGGAAACGGTCATATCACACAACCGACCGCTGCGCGCCCGGCTGCTCAAGCCGTGCCGCTCAAAGCCAGCATGGCCGAGCACTAATCGGCCTTGTCCAGCTATCGCGGTCTGGTCGCCGACCGGCCAGTCGGGAGGAAAAGGCTTGGTGACGTTCCGGTCGCCAAGCCGGCTCCTTTGATCCCGGTCCCAATCTCTCTCAGCATCCGTCAAGGAATTGCTGTTGCGCGCGCACTTTCGAACGAGCGCCGGACAGAACGCCTGTGTGATCGCAGCCGGGCAATCGGTAAGCCCGGCATGAGAGCGTTTGGAGGTGTGCCTCATAACGTCAATCCAATGCCGTTATGGATCCGGTCGGTCCAAATGAGATCGGACAAGCAGAAATCCGATGCAGAATCATAGGCACAGCCGCCAGGCGAATGATGGACTCCATTCGCCAACCGATCGGTAGCAGTGCACTATTCTCGACCTTCTTCTCGTCGATCGCTCCTGCTTGGGTTCGGCGCACTATTGGTTCGATAGGTCGGAATGAGACTATCGGTCCGCATCTCCTCAGTGCGGCCATTGGCCTCAAAGCCCTTGGCGAACCCAACACTGTCGCCGACTGGCGGGGATTCCTCGGTGGAGATCCATGCGCTTATTCCCGGCCCATGGACTTGACCGTCGTCGCATTTCTCCCGAGAGATGGTGTCGTTTCGTCAGCCGGACTCGGTCCGTCGCCTGAGAGGATGGAGATTTGGCGCTGACTCAAGGCCCGCTACGAGGCCAACGCACGAAATTCGGGGAGCGCGTCAATGAGTGATGATCCTAAAGGCAGTGGTGCCTGGAAGCTGGATCCGGCCACTTACTTTGAGTCCAGGGAGACCACCCACACGATTCCGCCGATCCCATCGTCGCGCTATCTAACGATGGATGATGGCGTGCGTCTCGCCGTCGATGTTTATGTTCCGATTGGTCCGGCGCCTGAAGACGGCTTTCCGACGGTCCTGATTTTCACACCCTACTATCGACGTTTCGCGGTAGCGGCCGGAGCTGCAAACAGTACGGAAGCCTGCCCGAATGCTGCGATCTTCCGCGATATGTTCATCCCACGTGGTTATGCCCTGGTCGTCGTGGACGTTCGCGGAACGGGCGCTTCGTTCGGCACGCGCGACTCTTTCCGCTCGCCTGTCGAGCGCGGCGACTATGCCAAAGTCATGGATTGGGTCGTCGACCAGGACTGGTGCAACGGACGTCTCGGGGCGACCGGTATTTCTTATGTCGGTGCTGCATCCGACTTTGCAGCGACAACTGGACATCCCGCACTCCAAGCGATCGCACCCATCAGTGCGGTCTGGGACACCTATATCGATCATTTCTACCCGGGTGGCATTCTGCTCAATCAGCTGGCCACGGCCTATGATAACCTCATGCAGGCTCTCGACCACGACCTGCGGACCGAGATCAAGAAATATGCCTATTTCGCCGATCCGAATTTCGAAGGTCCGGCACCTGTCGACGACGACAGCGACGGGGCCCTTGTCCAGGCGGCGGTCGCAGAGCATGTGGCCAATGTGCACATGCCGGACTTCATTCGCGAGTTCCAGTTTCGCGAACGTGCGCTTCCTTATGATCCGAGTTTCACCAGCGACAGCTTCAGCCCGCATTCCTATTCCGCCGGTATCCGACCCGAGGTAGCGATCCTGTCGATCTCAGGTTGGATGGACGGGTCCTACATGAACGGAGCGGTCGCGCGTCATCTTTCGCTTGCACCGCGGCGACGTCATCTGTTGCTGGGTCCGTGGGATCATGGGGCGAGGGCCAACGTCAGTCCGTTTCGCCAAAGCGCCGCACCGGCTTTTCCCGTCGTCGGCGCGATCTTGCGTTTCTTCGATGAGTATCTGATGGAGATGGATACAGGTCTCGATGCAGAAGCTCCCGTGCAGTATTTTACGATGGCAGAGGAGACATGGAAGAGCGCCTCTGACTGGCCGCCCACGCAAGACTCGAAGACACTGTTCCTGACCGATAATGCCGTGCTCGCGAATGAGCCGGGCGCTGACGACGATGATGCCATGACGGTGGACTATGGTTGGGGCTCTGGTCGCAATACGCGCTATGGCCGCCTTCAGGCTTTGGCCGTCGAAGATTATTACGATCATTGGGCGAGGACGCCTGACCGTCTTCTGCGCTATTCGTCCGCGCCACTCAGCGAAGATCTGACGATGAGCGGACATGGTGTTGTCACGCTCCATCTGACCAGCGACCAGCGTGATGCGTGCGTGTTTGTTTATCTGGAGGACGAAGCCCCGGACGGGACGATCCGCTATGTGACAGAGGGTATGCTCAGGGCGCTGCATCGGAAGGAAAGCACGCCGCCGGAAACCTATCGTGCTACATGGCCGTTGCGAAGTTTTGCAGAAGCTGATGCCGCGCCATTGACACCAGGCGAGCCAGTGGCAATGCGGTTCCCACTCATGGCCACATCCTGGTGTTTCAGGCAGGGGCATCGTATCCGAATTGCGATAGCCGGTGCAGACAAGGATAATTTCTCACGACTGCCCCATGGCCGACCCGGAAACTGGCAGATCCACCGGGGCGGTGCGCAAGCATCGGAAATCGAACTCCCGATAGAGGCCGGCTAGAGCACTTACCAGCTCTATTGAGATGGTAAGTGCTCTAGCCCTCTCAGGCGGCTTGCTGAGAGAGGCCTTCCTCCAGGATCATTTTGAGGTTCTCGCCTTCCTCGCGCATATGCTTCTTCACAGCTTCGAGTTCCCGGCGATGCATCCATTGGGCAAGCGGGCCCATACGTATAATGACTTGAGCCGTAAACAGTGTTCCGTCTCCGGTTTCCTTCATGGTAAAGGATATCCGGGGAAGGAATAACCGAAAGAACCGGTTCGTCGGTGCGAAGGCGATGAGGCGGTTCGGTTCGACCTCGATGAACGCTACCTCCTTCTTCTGAAGTGCGCCGGCGATCGTCTCTTCGAAGTAGAAGCGATTGCCGAGGGCAACGCCCTTTTTTCCACGCCATTCGAAACAAAGATGATCCGGGTGCCAGCCTCGGTAGTTGTGTTCCATGACTTCGAAGAAATCGAAGACTTGCGAAGCCGGCGCTCTGATTAGAATGCTGTCTTCCAGTATCATTACGGTTTCCTGTTTCGTTGCCGGTCGACCTATCGCCAGATTGCGCCGTGGCTGCTTTGCAGTACCTTGCGGCTATGCGATCGCGTAGGCTTGGGTTTGCTGGTACGCGGTTGCTTGATGACGATTTCGAAAGCGTTGACTGGAGATGTGCTGAATACGGTCTGGCCGAAAGTGCCGAAGGCGAGGGCGGTTGCGAGTCCGGTCGTCTTGAGAAGCTGATGCATGATTGGTCTCCCGTGGCTTGTGATGAAGCTCCCGTTCCGATGCTGAGAATGGGGGCGCAAGCAGAGAGTCCAATGGATTGAAACAATTTGGCGGGCAGAAGGGAGCAAACCGACCGAAATTCAACGATTTCGCGATAGGGTGCGCCGTCGCCTGCCGTAACATCCGAAACGCAACTGAAACACTGTGGTTATGATGTTGTCAGCGCGTCAGCCGGCCGGCGATAGGCGGCCACTGACCACGTGCTTTCAAGCGTCTGATCCGCGCCTCGCGATGCATGATATAGGCGCTCGCCGCAAAAATGATGCCGGCACCGATCCAGGTCCAAACGTCGATGATTTCACCAAAGACCAGAAATCCGAACAGGACTGCAAAGGGGAGTCTTGCAAAGTCGATCCCCATGACGACAGAGGCATCCGTTGCGGCGAGCGCGCGCGTGAGCGCCAGATGCCCGAGCATGGCAACTGGCCCCATTGCGAGCAGATAAGGCCAGACATGTGGCTCCGGCCATTCCCAGACGAACAGGGCGATGACGAAGGTGATCGGCGTCATCATCGCCGTCGATATAAAGACAACTTTGTCCGGGTCATCTCCATTGGTGAGGGATTTGAGTATCAAACTCGAAATGCCCATGGCGAGCGCGGAACCCAGGGACAGCCAGGCACCAGTCCCGAATTCGACCAAGCCTGGGCGAAGAATGACCAGGGCCCCAAGAAGCCCGACTGTCGTCGCGATCCAACGCCGCATCCGCACGACTTCGCCGAGAACGAGCGCCGCTCCGATTGTCGTGAAAATCGGCGCGAGGAAGCTGATGGCGGTGACTTCGCCGATTGGAATGAGTGCAATGGCGGAGAACCAGGTCATCATCGCTGCGATGCCGGTAAATACGCGAACGATGTAGACCTTGAGTTGCTTGGTCCGGACGATATCCAGCCCCCGATACATCAACAGAGGAGACATGGCGATCAGAGCGAAAAGAACGCGGAGAAACATGACTTCGAGGGGCGGTACGCCTTGGAGCATCACATAACGCCCGATCGCTGCCAGACCGGAGAGGAGGGCGCACGAAATCAACATCCAGACGGCCCCTTTGATAGGGTCGTTCTTGCGTTCAGCGACTTCGCCCGTTGAAGGGTGATCGGTCATGCAGGTCGATTCTTGATGCTGGTGCAGCGCATGAGCCCGATGCGCCTCAGGTATGGTCGGAGCATCGCTGTTGCGCTACCGGCTGGCAAGGTGGCAAGTTGCACGCCTGCTATGCGATTGCCGCTAATTGGCGCATCAAATCGATGGCCAAAAAGTGTCTTTCCCTTGCAAATCAGTCTGAAACCGTGAATCTTTCTCTCCGCACACCGAAGAGCGAAGAACGCTTCGAACTGAAAAAAGTGAAACCAAAGGCGAGGAGTACCCTCATATGGGGCGTAACCCGATTCTGTTAGCCGGAGCGTTTGCCGTCGCGTTGACAGCAAGCGTTGGCTTGGCCCAAGCCGGCAAAAAGGATGACACGCTGAACTGGTCGACAGACCGGGAAGTGACTGTCGTCGATCCATACTACAACCGTACACGTGAACTCGTGATCATGGGACACATGGGCTGGGATGGCCTGATGTTCCGCGATGCCGTGTCAGGTGAGTTCAAACCATTGCTGGCGACAAGCTGGAAATGGATCGACAATCTCACCATCGAAGCCGAATTGCGCAAAGGCGTGAAATTCCACGACGGTTCCGACTTCGACGCAGATGATGTGGTCTACACGGTCAATCACGTCTCGGATAAAGCCAATGGCGTTTTGACATATAAGAACGTCAGTTGGATGAAGAATGCCGAGAAGCTCGGCTCTCACAAGGTGAAGATCAACCTTCGCAAGCCGTTTCCGGCTGCGATCGCTTATCTCGCCAACGTTGTCTTCATGATGCCCTCAGGGCACTACGACAATGCGCCGAAGAAGGCTGACGGCAAAAAAGACTATGGTGCTGTCAACCCGGTCGGCACCGGCCCCTACAAGTGGAAAGAGACCAAGTCGGGCGATTATGTTCTCTGGCAGAAGAACGACGCCTATTTCGATGGTCCCAAGGGCAAGCCTTCAATCGGCAACATCAAGTTCCGTACGATCAAGGAAATGAACACACAGTTGGCGGAATTGCTGACCGGTGGTCTCGACTGGATCTGGGACGTGCCGAAGGAACAGGCCGAGCGTCTTTCCGAAAATCCTGCTGTGACGGTTGAGAACGCGAAGACATTCCGCGTTTCCTACATGTCGTTCGATGTCGACGGATCCTCGAAGAACAAGCAGTTCAAGGACAAGAAGGTCCGCATGGCCGTGGCTCACGCCATTAACCGCGAGGCTATCACCAAAAACCTTGTCGGACCGGCATCGGTGGTCATTCACTCTGCGTGTCATCCCGACCAGTTCGGTTGCGTCCAGGACGTGCCGAAGTGGGATTACAATCCAGAGAAGGCAAAGGCTCTGCTCAAAGAAGCCGGTTATCCGGATGGATTTGAGTTCGATATCTATGCCTATCGCCAGCGCGAGTTCACGGAAGCCGTTATTGGCGATCTCGCGAAAGTCGGCATGAAGGCCAAGCTGCATTACATGCAGTATCGCGCGCTGCGTGATCTGGTGTGGAAAGGCGTTCCGCCGATCAACCACATGACATGGGGTTCGAACTCGATTCCCGATGCGTCGGCCATCGTCAGCGTCTTCTTCGCCGGAAGCCGTGACGATCCGGCTAAGGACAAGGAAGTCAATGCGTGGGTGGAAGAAGCAGCGACGACCGTAGACAAGGAAAAGCGTCTGGAGCTTTACAAGAAGGCTCTGGGCAAGATTTCCGGTGAAGTCTACTGGCTGCCGATGTTCACCTATGCCAAGTACTATGTCTGGTCGAAGGATCTCGACTTCACAACGACACCGGACGAAATCCCGCGCTTCTACACAGCCAAGTGGAAGTAAGCGGCGACGCTATCTAAGAAAACCGTCCGGCCTGCGCGTTTGGGCCGGACGGTTATTACTTCGGTCTGGAGCAGTCCGTGTCCCATTCGGGACCGATCCGATGCTCTGGCTTTGGGGAACAGATCAATCTCGCTGTGCTCAATCTTTCCTGATTGGGGGCCGATTGATCCTGTCGGTGGGGTGCGACGATGCTAAAATATGCTCTGAAGCGACTCGGTGTGGCAATTCTCGTCGCCCTGACCGTCTCCCTGATAACCTTCTCTATGATCTATCTTTCCGGCGACCCTGCCATGGCGCTTGCAGGTGAGGCCGCGACCGAGGAGGATATCAAGAGTATCCGTGCATTCTACGGCTATGACCGACCGATTTTCATACAGTATCTCGAGTGGCTTTATCGCGCCGTACAAGGCGATTTTGGAACCTCACATTATCTGAAGACTGATGTCGGAAGCGTCATCTTCGAGCGGCTGCCGACGACCATGCTCCTCGGTGCATGTGCGCTCTCTTTCGCGCTCATCCTCGCGATCCCGCTCGGTGTTGTCGCTGCGATTCGTCCAAACAGTCTTATCGACCGCTTCGCCCTGACCCTCGCTGTCATCGGGCAGGCCATGCCGAGCTTCTGGTTTGCTCTGACCTTGATGCTCTGGTTCGGGATCACTTGGCGTCTCCTGCCGATTACCGGCACAGACAGCTGGCTCAATTTCGTAATGCCGTCGGTTGCGCTGGGTTATTACGTAACCCCAGCCGTGATGCGGTTGACGCGGGCAGGCATGCTCGATGTTCTATCGTCCGATTACATTCGGACCGCGCGTGCGAAAGGCCTCCGGCCAGCGACGACGCTTTTCAAGCATGCGCTCAGAAACGCGATCATTCCCGTGGTCTCGCTTGCTGCCGTTCAGTTCGGCTTCATGCTGGGCGGATCGATCGTCATCGAGACGATCTTTGCGATTAACGGCCTCGGCTTTCTCGCCTGGGAATCGATCCAGCGGGCCGACCTGCCGATGATGCAGGCCATCGTCCTCGTTCTCAGCATCTTCTATATCATTCTGACTTTCCTCGCGGACATGCTGAACGCATTCCTCGATCCACGCATTAGGGTGAGTTGATATGGCGAGCATTAGCGGAACCGGCGCCGGTATCCCGACTGCCGAAGAAATCCTGGAGCCGTCACCCGGTGCAATGCTGCGTCGGCGCGTTTTCGGCCACGCGGGGCTTGTGATCGGCGGGATCGTCCTCGCGACGATCGTGCTGATGGCACTGTTTGCCGATGTCCTCTCGCCGCACGACCCCTACGATCAGATTCTGTCCCGAAAGCTGATCCCGCCGGTCTGGCACGAAAGTGCGAAGGCGACCTGGGACCATCCGCTGGGGACGGATCAGTTGGGGCGCGACTATCTCTCGCGTCTCCTCCACGGCGCGAGAATTTCACTCCTGATTGGCTTTGCCGCCATGTTCATTTCAGGCCTGATCGGTACAACACTCGGCGTTATCGCAGGCTATTTCGGCGGCCGGGTCGATATGGTCGTCAATTTCATCATCACCACCCGGTTATCGATGCCGGTGGTTCTGGTGGCGCTCGCGGTCGTGAGTCTTGTGGGCTCTTCACTGACCGTTGTCATATGGGTTCTGGGATTACTTATATGGGATCGCTTTGCCGTGGTCATGCGCAGTGCGACCCAGCAAATACGAAGCCGCGATTTCGTCGCGGCGGCTCAGGCGCTTGGCTGTTCGACGCCGCGCATCCTTTTGACCGAGATCATGCCGAATATCGTGAACCATCTCATCGTTGTTGCGACGCTTGAAATGGCACATGCGATCCTGCTGGAAGCGGCCTTGTCTTTCCTTGGGCTTGGCGTTCAACCGCCGGAACCAAGCTGGGGGCTCATGATCTCCGAGGCGAAAGGTCTGATGTTCTTCGATTCCTGGCTCATCGCCATTCCGGGTGTGGCGCTGTTCGCGCTCGTGCTCTCGATCAATTTGCTCGGTGACGGCATCCGTGACGTGACCGCTCCCGAAAACAGAAACTAAGGAACTTATTGCGTGGCGGAGCGTATTCTCGAGGCGGAAAAACTCAAGGTCGATATCAAGGTCCCGAGCGGAATTCTGCGGGCGGTACAGGGTATCGACATTCATATCGACAGGGGAGAGACGCTCTCCATTGTGGGCGAGTCGGGTTGTGGAAAATCCATGACCGCACTGGCGCTCATGAACCTGCTGCCAGGCGCGGCGACGCGAACGGCCGACAAGCTCGAACTCGATGGCCAGTCGTTGAACGGACTCAAAGAGAGGGCCATGTCCGACATCCGCGGCGACCGGATGTCCATGATCTTCCAAGAGCCGATGACCTCGCTGAACCCGGCCTATACGATCGGCAATCAGCTCACCGAAACTCTGCTACGCCATCGCAAGGTGCCGTATGCCGAGGCGGAGGACAGAGCAGTCTACCTTTTGGAGAAAGTCGGGATCACGGCGGCAAAGAGCCGTCTTACACAATATCCGCATCAGCTGTCAGGCGGGCTGCGCCAGCGCGTCATGATCGCCATGGCACTGATGTGCGGACCGGATCTCATCATTGCGGACGAGCCGACAACGGCGCTCGACGTCACAATTCAGGCTCAAATCCTCTTGCTTCTCGCCGAGCTGAAGAGCGAGTTTGACATGAGCCTCTTACTGATAACCCATGATCTGGGGGTTGTGGCACGTGTGGCGGACCGGGTTGCGGTGATGTATGCGGGACAAGTCGTCGAAACCGGAACTGCCACTCAGGTCTTTACGGCTCCGACCCATCCTTACACGCAAGGACTGCTCGATTGCATTCCGATCCCCGGAAAGACAGCGCGCGGTGCTCATCTCGGCGCGATTCCTGGGATCGTACCATCACTCGTCGGAACCATGCGAGGATGTCACTTTGCAAGCCGATGTGCTTACGCTCAAGATTCCTGCCATACGGAAAACGTTGAACTGCGCCCCGCGGTCGAAGACGGTCATGAATATCGCTGTGTGCTGACGCCGGATCAATCGGCAGCCAATGTAGCCACGAAGGGTGCGGCATGAGTGAGACGGTAATCGAAGCAGAAGGTGTTACTCGCACCTTCTACATCTCCGCGGGATTCATGCGCGAGAAGAAGCCACTGCACGCGGTCAATGGCGTGGATCTGAAGGTTTCGCGTGGCGATGTCGTCGGGCTTGTCGGCGAGTCGGGATGCGGTAAGACGACGCTTGCTAAGATCATGCTGGGTCTGTTGCCGCCAACGGCCGGCACCATCGACGTTGATGGCAAGCCGGTGAGCAGTCTGGGACGCCTTGAGGTGGCCAGTCTGTTGCAGCCGATCTTTCAGGATCCCTATTCCTCACTCAATCCGCGAAAGTCGATCGGTAATATCATTACGCTGCCGTTGCGTGTCCAAGGGGGCAGCGATCAGGCAGAGCAAAAGCGCCGAGCCGAGGAGATGATGGAACTCGTCGGCCTTCCGAGGCGCGTTTACAATAATTTTCCGAACCAGCTTTCGGGCGGCCAGCGCCAGCGCGTGGCGATTGCCAGGGCCTTGATCAACCGACCGCAGGTCGTCATTTGCGACGAACCGACGTCGGCTCTCGATGTCTCGGTTCAATCGCAGATTCTGAATCTCCTGCAGGATTTGAGAAGTGAGTTCGGCCTCACATATGTGATCATCAGTCACAACCTTGCGGTGGTCGAACATATGGCGACACGGGTCGCCGTCATGTATCTTGGTCGCATCGTCGAGGAGGCCGATACAGAGACGCTCTTTTCGGCGCCGAAGCACCCTTACACCAAGGTTCTTCTGGATTCGGTGCTGACACCCGATCCAAGCATGAGCATCCCTGATACACAGCTTGGCGCAGCCTATCCCAATCCGGTCGAGCCACCTTCAGGATGCACATTCCATCCCCGCTGCACTCAGGTGATGGACAAATGCAAGACGGTCGCGCCGACGCCGATAGCGGTCAATGGCGGTCATGTCGAATGCCATCTCTACGATGAGAGTGCTGCAAAAAGCTAAGAGGAGCGCAGAGTTGTGAGCGAAACGCCGAGCCGGCAGGGAGCCATTGATCGGGCGCTTGATTACTTTGACAGCGGAACATTTGAAAGCGAGATGGCCCGGCGTGTAGCCATTCCGACGGAGAGCCAGAGATCGGAAGGCCTCCCCCATCTCCATCGATATCTGAAAGAGGAGATGATACCCGCATTCGAGGCCATGGGCTTCGTTTGCACAACCTACGAAAACCCTTTTGAAGATGCAGGTCCGTTCCTGCTGGCCTCGCGCCATGAGAGCGATGCCTATCCGACCGTTCTCGGCTATGGCCATGGCGATGTGATTCAAGGTCTCGACGAGCAGTGGACCAAGGGTGAGGGACCGTGGGTCACTGCGCGCGATGGCGACAAGCTCTATGGTCGGGGAACCGCAGACAATAAGGGGCAGCACACAGTCAATATGGCGGCTTTGAATGCTGTCATCCAGGAACGCGGCAATCTTGGTTTCAACGCGAAAATCCTGATCGAGATGGGCGAGGAGAACAGCTCGAAAGGATTGCGGGATGTGGTTCGCGCGGAAAAGGATGCCTTCTCCGCCGATGTTTTCATCGGCTCTGATGGCCCGCGTGTTTCCCCGGATCGTCCGACGATCTGCCTCGGCAATCGCGGAACCATAAACTTTGATCTCGTCTGCGAGCTGCGTGACGGCGGCCATCATTCCGGCAACTGGGGCGGTCTCCTGGCAAGCCCATCCGTGATTCTGTCGCACGCCATATCTTCGATCATCAATGAAAAAGGCGAGATCCAGATCAAGGAGTGGCTACCGCCGCCGATCAAGAATTCCGTTCGCGTCGCCCTCAAGGACGTGACAATCGAAGCCGGGCCCGAAGCACCTGAAATCGATCCGGAGTGGGGGCAACCCGGCTTGACGCCTGCTGAGAAGGTCTATGCCTGGAATAGCTTCGAGGTTCTGGCGCTTAAGATTGGGACACCGGAAAAACCCGTCAATGCCATCCCGCATCGCGCCTGGGCGCACTGCCAGCTCCGCTATGTGGTCGGCACGGACCGGGATCAAATCGTCCCGGCCCTGCGCAAGCATCTCGATGCTCTTGGGTTTGATTCAGTTTCAATCGAGCCCCCGCCGCCGGCCAATACCGGAGGATTCTTCGCCACACAGACGGATGTCGATCATCCCTGGTCACGTTGGGTCTGCCAGTCGATCGAAAAGACAGATGGGCGTATGCCCGCCATATTGCCCAGCATGGGTGGCTCGATCGGGAACGATGTGTTCACGGAAATCCTCGGGATGCCGGCGATCTGGATCCCGCATTCCTATGGTGCCTGCTCACAGCATGCACCGGATGAGCATATTCTCATGCCTGTTACGCGAAGTGCGATGTCCGTAATGGCAGGTGTCTATTGGGATCTTGGCGAAGAGGGATTGCCACGAAATGGCTGAGTCAACGCGTGAAGGCGCCATTGAACGCATTCTCGCATTCTATGACGATGAAGATGAAGGCTACTATCCGGCACTAAACAAGCTTGTTGCCATTCCCACCGAGAGTCAGGTTACGAACCGGGTCAGCGAACTTGAGCAATATTGCGTCGATGCGATGACCCCGGCTTTCGAGCGTCTGGGATATGAATGCACGGTCTATGAAAACCCATTCCCTGGATGCGGCCCGGTCTTCCTCGCAACGCGTCACGAGGGGGACGATCTGACGACCATTCTCGGCTACGGCCATGGCGATGTCGTGCGGGGCCAGGAAGGGGAGTGGGAACAGGACCGCAACCCGTGGGCGCTTTCGTTCGACGGCGACCGTGTCTATGGTCGCGGCACAGCGGATAATAAGGGTCAGCATCTGGCGCATCTGGCAGCGCTGGAAGCGGTTATCGAGACGCGCGGCTCGCTGGGGTTCAATTCGAAATTCGTCATTGAGATGGGCGAAGAGAATGGCTCGAAAGGTTTCCGCGACGTGATCGTGGCGAACCGCGAGGCCTTTGCAGCGGACGCCTATTTTGCATCGGACGGTCCGCGTGCGGACATGCGAAAACCCAATATCTCGCTTGGCAACCGTGGTTGCCGCAACTTCGATCTCGTCGTCGATTTGCGCGAGGGTGGCCATCATTCCGGCAACTGGGGCGGGCTGTTGCAGAGCCCCGGCGCCATTCTCTGCAATGCACTGGCGACAATCACCGATCCGAAGGGACGCATCCTCGTGGATGCATGGCGGCCGAGCGGAGTTCCGCAGAGTGTTCTCGATGCCGCGGCGCTCGTTGAACGCGATGCCGGTGCAAACGCACCGGATATCGATGATGACTGGGGCGAGCCGGGGCTCAATCGCGGTCAGAAAGTCAGTGCCTGGAACAGCTTCGACATTCTTGCGTATGAGATCGGCACGCCTGCGAAACCCGTCAACGCCATTCCGCCACGGGCGCGGGCAACCTGCCAGTTGCGACATGCCATCGAGACCAAGTCCGACGATATCGTTCCGGCGCTTCGTGCTCATCTGGACGAACGCGGTTTCCATCAGGTGATTATCGAAGAGCCGCCGGCCTCCAATCGCGGAATGTTCGAGCCCGGCCGGACCGATCCGGATCATCCCTGGGCATCCTGGCTCAAGGATGCCGTCGACCGCTCAGAGCGCGGCGATTGTGGTGTGGTGCCGTGTTCGGGCGGTTCGAACGTGACAGGCATTATCCAGACCGAACTTGCAATGCCGTTCGCGTGGTTGCCGATGAGTTACATGGCATGCTCGCAACATGCGCCGAACGAGCATGTTCTCAAACCTCTGATGCGCGAAGGCATGGCCTTGATAGCGGGCGTCTACTGGGATCTTGGCGATGAAGAGAGGGGCTACAGGCCATGAGCGAACCTTGCGATCTGACTGCAGTAGAGGCACGTCGCCGCATCGGCACGAAAGAGCTTTCACCGGTTGAACTGCTCGACAGTTGCCTCGACCGTATCGAGAAGACCAACGAAACGCTGAACGCGATGGTCGCTATGGATGTGGAGGCTGCCAGGGAAGATGCTGAAAAAGCCGAAGCCTCTGTAATGTCCGGCGACGATCTCGACCTGCTGCACGGCCTTCCGATCGGTGTCAAAGACTTGCAGGCAACGGCAGGTTTGCGAACCACCTATGGTTCGCTTCTCTATGAGAATACCGTCCCTGAAGACGACGATCCGATGGTGGCCAATGTCAGGGCGAGCGGCGGCGTTATTCTGGGAAAGACGAATACACCGGAATTCGGTGCCGGTGCGAATACGACTAATCGGGTGTTCGGAGCAACGGGCAATCCGTTCGATCCCTCAAAGACTTGCGGTGGATCCTCCGGTGGATCTGCGGTTGCACTGGCAGCAGGCATGGTTCCGCTGGCAACGGGTTCCGATCATGGGGGCAGCTTGCGGACGCCGGCCGGCTATTGCGGTGTTGTTGGTTATCGTCCATCGCCGGGCGTTGTGCCTGGAACGACACGGCCGGTCGCACTTTCCCCGTCCTCCGTTCTTGGGCCGATGGGCCGCACTGTCGCAGATACGCATTTGCTGCTCAAAGCGCAGCTCGATTACGACAAGCGCGATCCGTTTTCGAGCGGCGACGGGCTGGGAATTCCAGACACGTTGGCAGGCGCTGATTTGTCGTCTCTACGTGCCGCGATATCCACGGATCTGGGGGCGGCTCCGATCGACAATGCGATCAGAGATGTCTTCGAGACAAAGGTCAGTGCTTTTCGCCATGTTTTTGCCGAAGCACAGGCGCGCGATCCGGATCTTGGCGACGTGCACGACACATTCGAGGTTCAGCGCGGGGTGCTTTACGTCGCCGCGCATGGCGAGAGGCTAGAGAACCACAGGGAATTGCTCGGGCCCAATGTGATCGACAACACCGAGCGCGGGCTTGAGTTTTCAGCGTCCGATGTTGCAAGGGCTTATACAGAACAATCGAAGATCTATAAGAACTTCCTGAGCTTCTTCGCCGATAGCGATGTGCTGATCTGTCCTGCAACGTCTATCAGTCCGTTTCCACACGAACAGCGCTATGTCGAGGAGATGAACGGCGAGACGATGCCAACCTATATGCGCTGGCTGGCGATTAGCTATGGGCTCACCATGGCGATCCCTTGTTCATGTGTTATTCCGTGCGGTGTTGACCATCTGGGCATGCCATTCGGTATTCAGGTTGTTGGGCCGAATGGCTCGGACGCCTTTATTCTGGAAGTTGCCCATAGTCTGGAACAGGTGCTGGCGGAAATGGACGAGACCAAACGGCCGGTTGCAGATCCTTCAACTCTCACAAGCTGACTCACCCTGGTTCTTGGTGAACGCGGGGTGACTTGGGTCATTCTGAGAATACGGAGTCTACCCCGATGACGCATGGAATTGTGACTGCGCCCCAACCCGAGGCTGTGGAGGCGGGGGCGGAGGCGCTTCAGGCCGGCGGCAACGCTGTCGATGCGGCAATTGCCTGCGCGTTGGTACAGACGGCGGTCGATCCGATGATGTGCGGCATTGCCGGCTTTGGATCGATGCATCTCTATTTGCCGGGGCGCCGCACACATCTTTTTCTTGATTTCCACGGCCGCGCACCAAAGTCGGCTCGGGAAGACATGTGGGCGGACAAGATCGTTGCGGAGACGGAAGATGGTTTTGGGTTCGTCCTAGAAGGGCGCATCAACGAAATTGGTTACGGGTCGGTCACGACGCCGATGAGTCTTAAAGCCTATGGCGAAGCGCTATCCCGCTTCGGGACAATGGATCTCAGTACGCTGCTGGAGCCTGCAATCCGTTATGCGGAAGAGGGGTTCGTCGTGCGCCCACACGTCCGCTATTTCTGGAATATGGACGAAAGCAAGCTTGGCCGGGCACCTCAGTCGGAGAAGATCCTGGCCAACCCTGAAGCGCGGAAAATCTATGCCAGACCCGACGGTTCGATTCCGGAACTGGGTCATGTCGTAAAGAACCCGGATTTGGCAAAGACCTACAAGCGCATTGCCGAACGGGGTATCTCCGAGTTCTATGAAGGCACACTGGCAGATCAGATTGCCTTCGATATGGCGGCGAATGGCGGACTTTTGACACTTGAAGATCTGGCGGACGTTTCGGTCGAGGAGACCGAACCGCTGTGGGGCGAATATCGGGGCCATAAGATCGCACTGAACCAGCCGCCAGGTGGCGGCATCATGGTGCTCGAGATGCTGAACATTCTCGAACATTTCGATCTACGGTCATTGGGACATAATTCGGCTGAATATATCGCGACGATTTCCGAAGCGATGAAAATCGCGACCATCGACAAGGATCAGCATGTCGGTGACCCCAATTTCGTTGATGTGCCTGTTGCCCGTCTCTTGTCGAAGGATCATGCCGCCGAGATGGCCGCTCGCATTGCCGAAGGCGAGAAGACGAGCGTTCCACGATATAAGGAGGGTGCCAAGGAATCCCGCGATACGACACATATTTCGGTGGTCGATGAGCACGGCAATTGCGTTGGATTGACCCATTCGCTTGGAATGCCATCGGGAGTTGTCACCAAGGGGCTCGGTTTCATGTACAACGGCTCGATGGCCGTCTTCGATCCAAGACCGGGCATGACCGGATCGATTCAGCCTGGGAAGCGGCGGTTCACCGCCATGAGCCCGGCCATCGTATTCAAGGATGACAAGCCGTTCTTCGTTGTCGGCGCTCCGGGCGGAACCTTTATCACCATGGGTGTGCTACAGGCGATCATCAATGTCATCGACTTCGGCATGGATGCACAGCAGGCCGTTTCCGCACCGCGATTCTCAACCACGTCCGATACGATCGATATCTCCAACCGTATTCTGAGAAGCACCGAGCAGGCGCTCGAGGACAAGGGCTATTCGGTTCGCCGCTCACCGCTTAGCTATCACTTTGCAGGTGTTCACGGCGTGCGCTTGACCGAGCTCGGCTGGGACGGCGGCGCCGATCCGGGCCGCGACGGCATGGCTCTGTCTGTTTGAGTTTGGGCCCGTTAAACGCGGACAGACTGCATGGATGCCCGGATCAAGTCCCAGTGAGATGACTTTGAACTGGAAGGGGCGCTCCGCTCGTCGTTGCCGGACCTGATCCGGCAATCTATGCAATGGTCACAGCAGAGAATTGATCAGGCTGCTGCCTTGCTCTCGGCGACTTCGAGTTCTTCGGTTTCCGGTTGCGGCTCTTCGCCATAGACCGGTTCCGTCGCCGGATACGGCGTTTCGCCCACCTGACCGAACTTGCGAGCCAGCTTTTTCATCACACGCCGATAACCGAAATAGTCGACTTCGAGCTTGTGCCGCTCAGATGGCATATAGCCCGTCGGTAGGCCTGCACGGTCGCCGGCACCCGCTGACTTGAGCTTGCGGAACCACTTGGCCTTCTTGTCGCCAACTGCCATTGCGGTGATGTAATTGGCAATCAGTTGCCCCTGTAGGTCGGCGAGACGCCACATGCTTCCATTGGCCTGAATCAGCCCGACCGTGAAAAGGTCGTCGCGTTCAGGGTGGAAGATGTTGAGATAGAGATTTGGCTTGCTGTCATTGCCAAGAATGAGGCTTTCATCGAGGAATGGAAAGCTCATCTCGTAGCCGGTGGCAAAGACGACCATATCGATCTCTTCGTTGCTGCCGTCGTCAAACACGACCCGCGAGCCGGCAAAATGATCGATATCGCCCTTGAGCACGACGCGCCCATGGGCAACGTGGCCGGGTAGCTCTGAACTCATTGTCGGATGCGTATCGAGGATCTTGTGTTCTGGATCGGGCAAACCGTATCGGGACATCCGCCCGACGAGCAATCGGTGGCTCCAACCATATATCCGCTGCCGCACGAAACGGGGAAGGCGAAGCTTCTCGATGAAGTCCGCGATATCGTCGGTCGGAATGCCGAATGTGAATTTGTTGAGGAAGTAGTAGCCATGGCGAATGCTGTGGACAACGCGGTTTGCATGCTGAACGCCGTCATTGACGACATCACAGGCCGAATTGCCGCCGCCGACAACCAGAATGCGTTTGCCCGTCAATTGACGCTGCGAGCGATATTCGCGCGTGTGGATTACCTTGCCTGCGAACTGGCCAGGATATTCCGGCATGCGCGGGCGGTCATGATGTCCCGTGGCAACGATCACGCCTTTGTAGGAGCGTGGTTCCGCTTCTCCCGCAACCCATACGCGCCAGGCACCATCTTGATTGGCAACGCGTTCGACGGTGCAGCCAAACTGGATATGGTCCAGAATCCCGAAATGCTCTGCATAATCGCGCAGATATTTCATGGCGAGCCGGTGGCTTGGATAGAGAGGATAGTCATCCGGCATCGGATAATCTTCGAAGGCCGTAAACTCCTTCGATGACACCATTTCCGTGGTCTCATAGACGACGCTACTCGGCGTCTCATAGTTCCATAAGCCGCCGATATCTTCCTCGCGCTCGAGACAATCGAACGGAATTCCGCGTTGCTTAAATGTTTTGGAAACTGCGAGACCGGAAGCTCCTGCACCCAGGATGCAATAGCGATCCGCAAGCTGACTATTGCGCGTAAGCATGTTTGCCCGTTACCCGTACTATCGACAAAAGCGGCATTCTACCTACGCAAAACCTGCTGCCGTACCTAGTCATACCAGCGTCGTAACCTCAATGGAAACAGAACATTGCAGCTGAATTGAGGTTGTCCACCATGTGGTAAACGGTCGCGATCAGGCCGTCTTTGCTGCGGTGCAAAAAACGGCGTCAGCGCAGATTGGCGCAAAAGCGCTGAATTCGCGTGCAAGCCTCCTCGAGAGCTTCGGTCGAGGTCGCGTATGACACCCGGAAGAATGGTGAAAGACCAAAGGCCGCGCCATGGACGACGGCGACGCCTTCCTCTTCGAGCAGGGCTGTGACGAAATCTTCGTCATTCTCGATTTTTTTGCCCTTTTCGGTCGTTTTGCCGATGCAGCCCGCGCAGGATGGATAGACGTAGAATGCGCCTTCGGGTGTCAGGCAATCGAGACCGTTGGCCTGGTTGAGCATCGAGACGACAAGATCACGCCGGTCCTTGAAGACCGAAGCCCGCTCAGCCAGGAAGTCCTGCGGACCGTCCAGGGCTTCGACGGCGGCCCACTGGCTGACGGAACTCGTGTTTGAGGTCGATTGCGACTGCACTTTGCGCATTGCAGAGATAATCTGTTCGGGCCCGCCGGCATAACCGATGCGCCATCCCGTCATGGCATAGGCTTTGGAAACGCCGTTCGTCGTCAGCGTGCGTTCTTTCAGCTTTGGCTCGACCTGGGCCGGTGTCGCAAACGTGAACTCGTCATAGACAAGGTGCTCATACATATCGTCGGTGAGGACCCAGACCTGAGGATGAGCGAGGAGCACATCGGTCAGTTTCTTGAGTTCGTCATGGCTGTAGGCCGCACCGGACGGATTAGAGGGGCTGTTGAAGATGAACCATTTGGTTTTGGGCGTAATCGCCGCTTCCAGAGTTTCGGGCGTGAGCTTGAAACCGTCTTCGATGCGCGTCTCGGCAAAGACCGGCTCGCCGCCTCCCAGCAGAACCATATCGGGATAGCTAACCCAATAAGGGGTCGGAATGACGACCTCGTCACCTGGATCGAGCGTTGCGATGAATGCATTGAAGAGTACCTGCTTTCCGCCGGTACCGACGATGATTTCGGACGGTTTGTAGTCGATGCCGTTCTCGCGGGCGAATTTCCGACAAATTGCTTGCTTGAGTTCGGGAATTCCGTCGACAGCAGTGTACTTCGTCTCGCCCCGATTGATCGCGTCGATGGCAGCCTGCTTAATGTTGTCAGGCGTATCGAAATCGGGCTCACCGGCACCCAGTCCGATCACATCTTTTCCCGCCGCTTTGAGTTCGCTTGCCTTCATGCTGACGGCAATCGTCGGCGACGGCTTAACGCGTCCGAGGCTTTGCGAAATGAAACTCATTGGTCGGTCTCCTTGACGGGGCGGGCTCGTATGCCATTTGTGAGTCCATGTCCTAGTAATCCAGGCGCTCAATCGCAAGCAGTTTCGCCGGAATAGTAGGTAAAGAGGGACTCGCGCTTACCTACGCTGAGATCTTCTTGAACCTGGCGGAAAGGCTGTGACGGATCTTGTGAAAGCCGCGTTTGCCCTCGGACACCATCCAGTTCATCTGGATCGAGCGGCGAACGCCATCGAAGGCGCCGTGGCCGTGATAGGATTTGTCCGAACGCTTGAAGACCAGAAGCGTGCCGTTGTCCGGAGGTACTTCTTCCGCAAAGTCTTCGAGATCTTTCCCTGATCTCAGCATGCGCAACTTGCCACCTTCATGCGGCCAGTCCTGGTTGAGATAGAGAAGCACGGTGATGATCTTGTCTTTCGAGTCCGTGTGGATCTTGCCGTCACTTGAGCGGCAGTAGCCGCGCAGTGAATACATTTTTGGCCGCCCAGCCAGTTCAACGTCGAACTTTTCCTCGATTGCACGCTCAAATGCTGGGCCATCCAATTCATCGACAACGTCCTTGAGGGGGCCTGGTACTTCGACGGAGTCCAACGGATATGAGCCGCCTTTCAGGATGTCGGGATAGGTGTCGATCACGCGCGACAGCGGTGCGGGCTTAAGAAAGCCAGGAACCACAGTGTAAATAAAAGGGTCCAGCCTTAGCTGTTCCTGTTTCAGACGATCGATGTCCAAATGCGTCATGAGAACTTTCCTGGGTCAAACACCTAACGACCGAGCGCAAGCCAGCGGCGCTCGACTTCTCGTGCGATTTCGGCGGCGGAATCTAACGGCGCGTACTGCCACTGATCAAGCGTTGAAATTTGACCGGGCAGGGGCCGTGTTGCGCCATATCGCCGCAAAGCTTCGTGAAAGCGGGAGAATTTTTCGGACCCGCCGCTTGGCTCGAAAACATAAACGGGTCTTCCTGTTGCGCAAGCCTCGCCGGTCATGTTGACCGAGTCGGCAGTGACCACCAGCATGTCCGCATTCGCCAGAAACTCAGCATATGGGTTCGGGCCATCGCCCGACCAGATGATCGCTGGAGCGTTGCCAATTGCCGTGCGGGTCGCCGCCAGCAGCGGTTCGGGCGTTCGGCGGGAGGTTGTAATCAGGAACGAAGCGCCAAGCGCTGCAAGGTCGCCCAGGCCTTTTGCCAATCGCAGATTATCTTCGGTCGTATACTCGTAAACAGCATTCGGTCCACCAAGTATGACGGTCACCCGTGGCGTCGGTAGGCTGGCGATATCCGACGGTACATCCTGGCGCATTTTCTCCAGCCGTCCTGGGCTGAAACCATGCGGTGCTGTGAGCGTTGAGATGATCGTATCGCCGGACAGCTCGTCATGCTCCGGCACGGCAATGAGATCGGCCGTACCCGGGCCGGTACGCGGATCCTGGATAACCACTGTGTAGGTGGATGGACCCGCCTTACGGGCGATCGTGCGAATGTAGGGAATGCTCTGCCGGCCCGTGGCAATCGCAATAATGGGCCATGGCAGGGAGAAGGGGCTTCGTGGTCCGCCAAATCGATCTTTGGGCTGAATTGGCCCCCATGGTGCCATTGCGTACCAAGGCAGGCGAGGGGTTACACAAATACGCTCATAGGCAACGCCGAGCGCTTCAGCGACGCCGACGCATTGCACTTCCATACCAGCCTTGCCATCGGTAATGACCCACGCCCTCCGGCCTTCCAGAGGCCTCACTGAAGAGGCCAATTGCGCTGCGCTCGCTGCTTCGGCGATGTCGTCTTCGCCCGGAAGCATGTGTGGATCCATGAGGCTTTCCAAATAATGCGCAAATACGAAATATTGTTGCGCGGTTGTCCCGGAGGCTTCTACACTCCTCCCGGGCCGGTTTTAGACCCTTGAGCAACGGGCGTCTATCTACCCCTGTATTGTTGAAACGAGGAGTTCGAAGCTTTGGTCTCCGTACGTTTGGATCGAACCGACTGGCGCATTCTGCGCGAGTTGCAGGCTGACGGGCGCATGACAAATGTGGAGCTTGCGCGACGCGTCGGGATTTCTGCGCCTCCCTGTCTGCGACGGGTCCGTGCCCTAGAAGAGGCGGGGATCATTACGCGATATTGTGCGCTCATCGATGCCAAGCAGATCGGTTTCGATGTGACAGCCTTCGCAATGGTTGGACTGCAAAGCCAGGCAGAGGCGGATCTGATGGCGTTCGAGGAGCAGGTATCCGCCTGGCCGATCGTGCGCGAGTGCACAATGCTGTCAGGTGAGGTCGATTTCATCCTGAAATGTACGACGACGGATCTCGCGGCCTTTCAAGAGTTCATAATCAACGATCTGACGGCTGCTCCGAATGTGGACAGCGTCAAGACGGCATTGTCCATTCGCAGCTCGAAATACGAGCCGGGCGTCCCGATCGAAGAAATCTGAGTGTCTACCGCAAAAAGACGTGCCGCTCTGTTGGATCACGTCAATCAAGCTCGGATTCAAGTGTGTCGAGGCGTTGGCGAGGCAGGCTTGTATTCGGAGCCTGGACCCCGGTCGACATCAGATAAATTCGACGCTCACGACCTCATAGCACTTGCCGCCGCCTGGCGTCGGCACTTCGACCGAATCGCCAACCGTCTTGCCGATCAGGGCGCGGGCGATCGGTGAGGTAATTGAAATCTTCGATTCCTTCACATTCGCCTCGATTTCGCCGACGATGCGGTAACGGACTTCTTCTTCCGTATCCTCGTCCACGAGCCCAACGGTTGCGCCAAACTTGATGTTGTCGCCCGACAGCTCCGTGACATCGATGACGTCGGCCCGCAAGAATTTGTCTTCGAGTTCCGCAACACGGGATTCGGTCAGGCCCTGCTGCTCTTTCGCAGCATGGTACTCGGCATTTTCCGAGAGATCGCCGTGCTCGCGCGCTTCAGCGATCGCCTTAATGATCCGTGGACGTTCGACGGACTTGAGATGCTTGATCTCAGCTTCCAGAGCCGCATAGCCTTCCGCGGTCATAGGCACTTTGTCCATAATTCTCTCAAACCTCTTCTTCGGAGCCGGGCAACATCCCAGACAATCAGTCACCGACAGTTGCGCTCGAATTGATGGGAACGTCCGTCACTCGGCGGGTCAATCGCAGCGTCCGGGCTGCTAACGCTGCCGGCTGATGTAGCTCTGCAGCGGTGCAACTTTCAGGATGTCTGCTTGCGCGGCTTTGATAGCTTTCGATACAGCCATCGCACCAGTTACAGTTGTATAATATGGAATGTGGTTGAGCAAGGCTGTGCGGCGAATGGAAAAGCTGTCGGAAAGAGCCTTGGCACCTTCCGTCGTGTTGAAAACAATATGGATATCGCCGTTTTTCATTGCATCGACCACATGGGGCCGGCCTTCGAGCACCTTGTTTATCTTGTCGCAGGGAATGTCGTTGGCGGCCAGATGGCGTTGTGTGCCCGACGTTGCAACAACCGAGAAGCCCAATCCGGCAAGGTCTCGCACCGGATTGAGAATGCGATCCTTGTCGGCATCTTTGACGGACACGAATACAGTCCCTTTTGTCGGAAGGATGGTGCCGCCGCCAAACTGGCTCTTTGCGAAGGCGGCCGCATAGTCGGTATCGATACCCATGACTTCGCCGGTCGAGCGCATTTCCGGGCCAAGCACGGGATCGACGTCCTGGAACCGCGCGAACGGGAAGACCGCTTCCTTGACTGCGACATGGTTCAACGGCCGCTCTTCCAGGCCAAAGTCGGCAAGTGGCTTGCCGGCCATGACTTCCGAGGCGATTCCGGCGATCGGGATACCGATTACCTTTGCGACAAATGGTACGGTCCGGCTTGCTCGCGGATTGACTTCGATGAGGAAAACCTCGCCGTCCTTGATGGCGTATTGCACATTCATCAAGCCGATCACATTCAACGCTTCGGCAAGCGCCACAGTCTGGCGTTTCAACTCATCGATTATGGCATCGGAGAGTGAGTGGGGTGGAAGGGAACAAGCGCTGTCGCCGGAGTGAACGCCAGCTTCCTCGATATGCTCCATGACGCCACAGATGAATGTATCCTTGCCATCGGCAAGCGCGTCCACATCCACTTCGATGGCGTTCCTCAAATAGCTGTCGAGGAGCACCGGGCTATCACCTGAAACGATCACGGCCTCGGAGATGTAGCGATCCAGTTGTCCGTGATCATGAACGATTTCCATCGCTCGCCCACCAAGGACATAGGATGGCCTGATCACCAGTGGAAAGCCGATCGTCTCGGCGATCTCGCGCGCTTCTTCCGCCGAATGAGCGATGCCGTTCTCCGGTTGGCGCAACCCGATCTGCTCCACGAGCAGCTTGAAGCGGTCGCGATCTTCCGCGAGATCGATGGCATCGGGCGACGTTCCGAGAATTGGCACATTCGCCTTCTCGAGACCTGCGGCAAGCTTAAGGGGCGTCTGCCCGCCGAATTGAACGATGACGCCCTTGAGTTCGCCATCGGCAGCTTCGGCAGCGATGATCTCGAGGACGTCTTCTTCCGTCAGCGGCTCGAAATAGAGCCGATCGGACGTATCGTAGTCTGTGGAAACCGTTTCCGGATTGCAATTGACCATGATGGTCTCGAATCCGGCGGCCGACAGCGCAAAAGCCGCATGACAGCAGCAATAATCGAACTCGATACCCTGACCGATCCGGTTCGGTCCGCCGCCAAGGATCATGACCTTGTTGGCACCCGTCGGCGCAGATTCGCAAACCGGTTCTGCACCGAGGCCGGTCTCGTACGTCGAATACATATAGGCTGTCGAGGCGGCAAACTCGGCCGCGCAGCTGTCAATACGCTTGTAGACGGGATGCACATCGAGAGTGCGCCGTCGTTTGGACACCTCGCTTACGTCCAGACCGGCCAGTTCTGCCAGTCTTTCGTCCGAAAAGCCTTTGGCTTTGAGGGAGCGGAAAGCGCCCGGCGTTTCAGGTAAGCCATGCGCGCGAACCTGCTCTTCCATGTCGACGATGGCCTGCAGTTCATCGATGAACCAGGGATCGATCTTGCAGGAAGCATGGATCTGAGCGTGATCGACGCCGTGACGCAGAGCCTGCGCTACTTTGATGATCCTGTCGGGGGCGGGAACAGCGAGCGCGGCGCGTATGACATTCTTGTCATCGCCAACGCCAAGCCCTTCAAAGGTGACGTCGTCGAGACCGGTCATGCCGGTCTCCATGGAACGCAGAGCCTTCTGCAGGGATTCAGCGAAGGTCCGGCCCATGGCCATTGCTTCCCCGACCGACTTCATCGATGTCGTGAGGAGAGGTTCGGCTCCGGGAAACTTCTCGAAAGCAAAACGCGGGATCTTCGTGACCACGTAATCGATGGTCGGCTCGAAAGATGCCGGGGTCGCCCCGCCTGTGATTTCGTTGGCCAGTTCATCGAGCGTGTAGCCAACGGCAAGGCGCGCAGCGACCTTGGCGATCGGGAAACCTGTCGCCTTGGACGCAAGAGCCGATGAGCGCGACACGCGCGGGTTCATCTCGATGACAACGAGACGGCCCGTGTCGGGGTTGACCGCGAACTGGACATTCGAGCCACCCGTTTCGACACCGATTTCACGCAACACCGCGATCGAGGCATTGCGCATAATTTGATATTCTTTGTCTGTCAGCGTCAGTGCCGGTGCCACGGTCATCGAGTCGCCGGTGTGAATCCCCATCGGGTCCACATTCTCGATCGAGCAGATTATGATGCAGTTGTCGTCCTTGTCGCGGACGACCTCCATCTCATATTCCTTCCAGCCGAGAACCGATTCCTCGACCAGCACTTCCGTGGTCGGTGAGGCATCGAGGCCGCGCTCGACGATCTGCAGGAACTCTTCCCGATTATAGGCAATACCGCCCCCTGTGCCGCCGAGTGTGAATGAGGGGCGAATAATCGCCGGCAAGCCGACGAACTCCAGCGCATCCATGGCTTCAGTGAGATCGTGCGCCATTCTGGAGCGCGGGGACTCGAGCCCGATCTTGTCCATAGCCTTGCGAAAGAGAAGGCGATCCTCCGCCTTGTCGATGGCTTCCGCACGGGCGCCGATCATCTCGACGCCGAAATCTTCGAGAATGCCCTGCTTGTTCAAGCTCAGCGCCGTATTCAGCGCCGTCTGGCCCCCCATCGTGGGAAGCAGAGCATCGGGCCGTTCCTGTGCAATGATTTTGGCGACGAATTCGGGCGTGATCGGCTCGATATAAGTCGCGTCAGCCAGATCCGGATCCGTCATGATCGTCGCGGGGTTCGAGTTGACCAGGATGATCCGATAACCTTCCTCACGCAGAGCCTTGCAGGCTTGCGTCCCGGAATAGTCGAACTCGCAGGCCTGACCGATGATAATTGGTCCGGCGCCAATGATGAGGATGGATTCAATGTCAGTGCGCTTGGGCATCGGCGCGTCTCTTACTGTAGTCGCACCCGTTTGGCTATAGCTACCGGACGCCAATTCGGTCGAAAGGCGTAGGGGCTTCGATGATTGAGATCCGGACAGCCACAGTGGTGCACATGGTTACAGACACCTCTCGATGATTGTGGCGTTGCGGCCGTCATTTGCAGGAATGCTTCGCAACATATTGTAAAACAAAGAAAATTAGGGATATAATCCACAGGAAACGAATCAGTTATGCACAGTTTATCAACAGGACTGTGCAGCGCCGCTGCGGTTTCAACCTTCGGGGGCTCGGAGGTAGGACAATGAATAAATTGCTTTTGCTCTATACGTCCGTCCAAGGCGCGCGAGAGCCGGATTTGCATCGTTATGCGAAATTCAGATGCGATTGGGGTTCATTCATGCGCCGGTTGGCAAGGTGGTTTGCCTGAATCCAGGAGCTGATCGGATCGATCGAAAAAGCGCGAGACCTCGCCTCGCGCTTTTGTATCTTTGATTGTCGCGTTGCCAACGACGTCAGCCGCCCATCTGCGCCATCGCAGCAGTCATTTCCTCTGGTGTGACATCGCGAACATGGGTGGAGAGGTTCCATGTATGATGGTAGGGGCACCGCAGCCCGCTCATGCGGTCGCCCCAGAACATATCGTTGGGCGCACTCAACTCCGTCATACCCGTTTCAAGTGCCCGCGCATGCGCGGAATCGACATCGTCGACATAGAGATAGAAATGCGACCCGGATTCCGGGCCCGTTGGGGCGGGAAACTGATCGGCACCTTCGGTCAGAAAGAGCTTTGACGTGCCCAATTGCAATGTCGCATGCATGATCTTGTTCGTGTCCGGCACGCGCATGGCGTTCAGTGTCTCCGCTCCCAGTGCTTCTTCATAGAAGGTGAGAGCGCCATCTCCATCGCTGACAGCGATGTATGGTGTGATCGTTTGAAAACCGTCTGGAATTGCTGGCATATCGATGTTGTCTCCCAACGAGTTTGTTTTTGGCAGGGCCGACCAAATGCGGCCATCATCTGCGATGGAACAATATGTTCAAGAACATATATTGATGGCGTGCTAGTGGATTTCAGAGAAGGGAGCCCATTGTCATGCCCTATACCGCTGAGCACAAAGCCAAGACACGTGAGCGGATCGTCGACAGCGCCCGCAGGCTGTTCAATCATCGCGGATTCGAGCAGGTCTCCATCGATGAGATTATGGAAGGCGCCGGGCTCACACGTGGCGGATTCTATAATCACTTCACCACCAAGGAAGAACTCTACGCAGAAGCTGTCACGCGGATTCTGAAATGCAATCCAGCCGCGGCAGCAGAAGGTGCTGAGGTGGATTTCAATGCGGAACCTCGGACACTCGCTCATCAAATTGTGAATTCGTATCTCTCGCGGACCCATTTCGACAATGTCGATCATGCGTGTCCGTTGATCGCCCTGCCATCGGACGTATCGAGAAGCGGTGAGGGGGTGCGGCGCGCCTACCGCGAAGTGTTGGAAAACATGGTTGGCCTTTTTGAGCAGAGCTTTGCGTCGAAACCGGAAGTTGCACGCGAACGCGCTTTGGCTGTCAGTGCACTTTGCATTGGCGGGATGGTTATGGCTCGGGCCATAGACTCGGACGACCTGGCCGATGAGATCCGTGAGGCAGCGCGTGGCATGGCCCTCGATGTCGGCGGTTGGCCGGCATAGGAGGCAGAGTCGGCACCGCCTGGCAACCGTCGGCAGGACCTAGGGCTTCTGCGTCGCGATAATGATCTTCTTACCCGATGCGCGGCCATCCTCATTGGTTTTGAGGGGCGTGCCTGCCCAGTCGGTCACAAGGCGAATATCGCCAAGCGGTTCGAAGTGGCGCACAAACTCGTCCACCTCAAGAAGATAGACGCCTTCAGCGGGACGGGTGCCGGTAAAGTCTGTCTTGATCTGCAGGATAAAATGGCCACCCGGCTTGAGGAGACCGAAGAGCGCGCGCGTCTTTGCCGGAACATCCACTCCGTGTTTGTTCACCGAGTTGAGCTCATAGTGATACCAGCTCATACCGCGAACGAAGATCACATCGAGAGATTCCGGCGCGACAAGATCGAAGACACCGTTCCCGTCCATATTGTGATAGGCCACATCGGGGAAATTCGCCTTGCCGTTTGCTATGCCTTCCGGCGAAAGGTCGACCGCGGTGACGTCGAAACCATGCTCATGGAACAAGCCTGCGAACAGGCCCATGCCACAACCGAAGTCGAGCAGTTTCTGGCCGGGTTGCAGGCCCAACGGATCGATAATGCGGTCTTTTAGAAACTGAAACTCCCGATCCCGGTCGTATTTCCAGCCGCCATCGGCATAGAAAGCTTCATAATCACGTGTGAGGCCTTGTTGCGCCATGTTTGTCCTCTGGTCTTTATCGTTCGGCCAGAGGCTGCATGCCTTTGGTCTCACGCATCAGGTTTACGAACCGCGTGAATAGATAGTGGCTATCCTGCGGGCCTGGCGAAGCTTCAGGATGATATTGCACGGAAAATATCGGTTTGCCGGTGACACGAATTCCGCAGTTCGATCCGTCAAACAAGGAGACATGAGTCGGTTCGATTCCGTCTGGCAAGCTGTCACCATCAACAGCGAAGCCGTGGTTCATCGATGTAATTTCGACTTTTCCCGTCGTGTGATCCTTGACCGGATGATTGGCGCCGTGGTGACCCTGATGCATCTTGGTCGTTTTGGCGCCAAGCGCCAGCGACAAGATCTGATGCCCGAGGCAGATGCCGAAGACAGGCAGTCCCGAAGCTAAAAGTTTTTGGATCTCGGGCACCGCATATTCACCTGTCGCAGCAGGGTCGCCCGGACCGTTGGATAGAAAGATCCCGTCAGGTTTACGCGCCAGAATATCATCGGCACTTTCCGTTGCCGGCACGACAGTCACACGGCAGCCGGCTGTTGAGAGACACCGCAAGATATTGGTCTTGAGGCCATAGTCGATTGCAACGACATGATGATCCGGTTTGTCTTGCCGGCCGAAACCTTCATTCCAGATCCAGGTCGTTGCGTCCCACTCGTAGCTCTGTCCGCAAGTGACATCTTTCGCGAGATCGTAGCCGTCGATGCCGTGCCAGCTGGCGGCCTCCTGCTTGAGGGCATCCCAATCGAAGTCTCCAGCAGCGTCGTGGGCAATGATGCCGTTCGGCATACCATTTTCGCGGATATGCGCCGTCAGAGCGCGGGTATCGATACCGGTAATGCCAATGATGCCGCGCGCCTTGAGCCAGCTGTCGAATGTCTGCGATGCGCGATAGTTGGATGGGTCGGCGGCCGAAGCCCTGAGGACGCATCCGCGAACTCCGGAAGATGCGGCCGGATTGGAAGTCTCGATATCCTCCGGGTTTGCTCCGACAATACCGATATGGGGGAAGGTGAATGTGATGATCTGCCCGGCATAGGAGGGGTCGGTCAGGACTTCCTGATAACCGCTCATTGCCGTGTTGAAACAGACTTCGCCAGGGGCATGACCGACGGCACCAAGCCCAATGCCGCGAATAATCGTGCCGTCCGCAAGAATGAGCGCACCTGTCGTAACAGGCTCGGCCCAGGTTTCGGGGGCAGGCCGCGCCGCCGCGTCCTGCACTTGTTCAAATCGTGGCATTGGAACCTTTCACCGGGTAGTGAACCAGACATCTGCCATCGAAGCCAAATGGCACGCTATCGATAATCGGTGTTGCGAGCCGATGTCGGGCAGGCGGTAAATCGGCGGCAGCCTAAGGGAAACCAATCGGTTGGTCAACTGAAGGGGAAAAGTTTTTCTCTTTGTATTTCAATGGTTTAGAGATCAGAAACGTGTTGCCTTCCGCGCCGACCGGCGATACCCTAAGTGATCCTCAACGACATATGCAGGTCTTATGCGTGAAATAATCAACGCCGCGTTGAAGGATGCCATAAAGGCGCAGGAAAAGCGCCGTATGTCGACATTGCGGCTCATAAATGCGGCGATCAAAGATCGGGACATCGCTGCACGTTCAAATGGCAAGGACGCCGTCAGTGATGACGAGATCCTTGAAATCATGGCGCAGCTCATCAAGCAGCGGCGCCAGTCGATAGAGGCGTTCGAGTCCGGCGGCAGGGTAGAACTCGCCGAGCAGGAGCAGGAGGAGATCGACATCATCGCCTCATTCCTGCCGAAGCAGATGAGCGAGGACGAGATCCAGGCCGCCTGCAAGGAGGTTGTGCGCGAGCTTGGATGTGCCGGATTCAAGGATATGGGCCGGACAATGGGCTGCCTGAAAGAGCGCTACAAGGGCACGATGGATTTCTCCAAAGCCAGCAAGATCGTGAAAGAGCTGCTGCAGTAGGTTTTCGTTCACGTTGGTTGCTCGGTGATTCTCGATTGCATTTAGGATTTGGCCGTGTGGCTGGTGGGGGACGGCGGAACCGGGCCGTGGAATTGAGATCTGGGTTTGTTTCGCTCACGGCTATTCGGCGCATTGGCGCGGGCCTCCGCGGGGGCGCCCCCGGATCAAGTCCGGGGCAGGCTCTGACCGGGCGGCGGCCGCTTGGCCTTGCCTCGCTAGTCGCTCGGTAATTCTTGGTTCGATGTGGGATTGTACCGCGTTGCTGGTGCTATACGGCACGATATCCAATGTGTCCGAGATAACCGCGCCATAGTGGCGCGGCAAGCGCGACCGCGCGCCGGCCGGTCAGAGCCTGTCCCGGACCTGATCCGGGGCCGTCCCCGCGGAGGTCCACGCCAACGGCGTGGAATAGCCGTGAGCGAAACAAACCCAGATCCAACAACACGGCGCTATCCCGCCGGACAGCACCAGCGCGTCCCAACCTACCATGCAAAAACCTCGACGCCGTGCTCTCACAATTCATTTACCCCTATCCCCTCAATTCACATATCCTTGTGAACAGTGGGGATAAGTGATTCGGCTGTTACGAATCGCAATGCCCCGAATCAACAGCACGGCGTACTGTTCGAGCCTGCCGGTCCGACAATCAGGTGCTCATGCGTTTCAACGACAGCTTTCTGGATGATATCCGAGCGCGCTTGTCCGTATCCCAGGTCGTGGGAAAACGGGTCAAGTTGAAGCGCCAGGGGCGGGAATTTGCCGGCCTCAGTCCCTTTAAGGACGAGAAGACCCCTTCATTCACGGTGAATGACCAGAAAGGCTTCTATCATTGCTTCGCATCTGGCGAGCACGGCGACATTTTCGATTTCATCATGAAGACCGAAGGCCTGTCTTTCCCGGAAACGGTGGAGCGGCTGGCGAGCGAGGCAGGGCTCCAACTTCCATTGCAACGTCCCGACATGGCGGAGAAGGAGGCCAAACGGAAGACGCTCTATGATGTGATGGAGCGGGCTGCGGCATTCTTCCAAGATCAGCTTGAGGCCAGCGATGGTGGCCAGGCGCGGACTGTCCTGCATGAGCGCGGCGTCAGCAAAGAAATCGCGACCCAGTTTCGTCTCGGCTATGCTCCGCGTGGGCGCCACGTGCTCAAGCAGTTCCTGGCAAGTGAAGGAATCGATCAGGACCAGATGATTGAGGCCGGGCTTCTGATTGCGGGCGAGGATATTCCTGTTTCCTACGATCGGTTTCGCCACAGAATCATCTTCCCGATCACGGATTTGCGTGGGCGCGTCATCGCATTTGGCGGGCGTGCAATGGACCCGGATCAACCGGCGAAATACCTCAATTCCCCTGAGACGCCGTTGTTTCACAAAGGGTCTGTGCTCTTCAATGCAGCCATGGCGAGGCAGGCGGCACATGATCGAGGGCAGTTGGTTGTGGTCGAAGGCTATATGGATGTCATCGCCCTTGCCGGGGCGGGGCTTCCCTTTGCCGTCGCGCCTCTGGGTACGGCACTGACGCCGGATCAGTTGAAGCTTCTATGGCGCATGGTGCCTGAACCGGTGCTCTGTTTCGATGGAGATGCGGCGGGAATCAAAGCCGCGCATCGTGCTGTCGACACCACTTTGCCATTGCTGCGGCCCGGCCACAGCCTGACGTTTGCTTTTCTTCCCGACGGTCTCGATCCGGATGACCTGATCCGACAGGAGGGGGCAGCGGCATTTGAAGCATTGTTGGCATCTGCGAAACCAATGGCTGCGGTTTTGTGGGCCCGGGAGCAGTCTGCCGGTCAGTGGAACACGCCGGAGCGCCGGGCAGCGCTTGAGACTCGGATAGAGGCATTGGTCGCGGAAATCGGCGATCCAAAAGTCCGCTCACATTATGCCGCCGAACTTGGTCAGCGCCTCGAGCGTGCTTGGAACGGACGGAATCCTTCAATCGGTGATAACGGCAGCAAATTTGGCGGTCGTCCACGCGAATCTCGTGGGCGCGGGCGTCATTCGGGCCGTCGGCAGGATGCCGGTGCAGCGCCAACCGGGCACGCGTCGCAGTCGTTGCTTTCCAGCGCCCTAGTGCGTGAGGCGTCACCCAGGTTGCAGTCTCGTGAGGCCGTTTTGCTGCTCACATTGCTCAATCATCCCTGGTTGTTGGAGCCCGAATCAGAAGAAATTGCGTCGATTATCCTCTCGAACGGACGACTTGAAGCGCTCCGGGACGCAATATTAGGTTATGCGCTGGGTGAAGAAACTCTTGACTCGGAGGCCTTGCGTACTCAATTGAGTAGGCAGGGTTTTGGCGCTATTGTCGCCACCGTTGAGCGCGCCATTACACATAAGAGCGATTGGTTCACCCAACCCGAGGCCTCGCGTGAGGATGTCGAGAGGGGTTGGCGTCACGTTTTGGCGTTGCACCGCAAGTCTTTGGAACTGGAACGGGAGCTTAAAGCTGCTGAACAAGCATATCGCGAAGAGGCCTCAGATCAAGCCTATGAACGCCTTTGCGATATTCGGCGGCAATTGTCGAACGCGGAGGGAACCGAGGCAAGCTTGGAAGGTTATGGCGTTGCAGCCGATGGTTCCTCGAGAGGGCGAGCTTCAGTCGGTTAACACCGCCTTTATGCGAATCAATCTAGGCTCGCGTTCCCGTGCCGAGAAAAACGAATCACCTAGCCCATTTGCACACCAGCATATGGGCCGCCGAGCGCATCAAGAGAATACGCGGCTCGGTCTCCATGAGATCCGTGACCGAATGAACTCAGTCGGACAGAGATAAATATGGCAACAAAAGCAGCACAAACCGAAGAGCGAGAGGCTTCCGGCGGCGAAAGCCAGGACGGCCCGCTCCTCGATATGTCTGATGCCGCCGTTAAGCGGCTGATCAAAACCGCAAAACAGCGCGGATACGTAACATATGACGAGTTGAATGAGGTTCTGCCGTCGGCGGAAGTCTCTTCCGAAAAGATCGAAGATATCATGTCCATGCTGTCGGACATGGGCATCAACGTGGTCGATGCCGAAGATGCGGATGATTCGGACGACGACAAAAAGCGTCCCGCCGTCGTAACGCCGCTTCCGGTCAAAGAGGTCAAGACCTCCGAGCCGGCCGAGCGAACCGACGACCCGGTCCGCATGTATTTGCGCGAGATGGGCTCGGTGGAGCTTCTCAGCCGCGAGGGCGAGATCGCCATCGCCAAGCGCATCGAGGCCGGCCGCGAGGCCATGATTGCAGGCCTTTGCGAAAGCCCGCTGACCTTCCAGGCCATCATTATCTGGCGCGACGAGTTGAACGAAGGCCGCATCCTCCTACGCGACATCATCGATCTCGAAGCGACTTATGTCGGTCCTGACGCGAAGGCGGCGCCTGCCGCGACGCCCGGAGAGGGGGGCGAAGGTGGCGACAGCGACGGTGGAGCCGGTACGGGCGATGCGGACGGCCAGAAAAAGCAGGGCATGAACGGTGCCGCTGCAGCGCCTGAAAGCGGTGATGACACCGAAAAGGAAGAAGGTGCAGAAGGCGAAGACGACGAGGATGACGATGACATGGAGTCCAGCCTGTCGCTCGCCGCGATGGAAGCTGAGCTCAAGCCTCAGGTTCTGGAAACCTTCGACCTGATTGCTGGCGACTATAAGAAGTTGCGCCGTCTGCAGGATCAACTGGTCGAGAAGAAGCTTAAGAGCCAATCGCTCTCCACCAGCCAAGAGCGCCGCTACGACAAGCTCAAAGACGAGATCATCACCCACGTCAAAAGCCTGTCGCTCAACAACAATCGTATCGAAGCGCTCGTTGAACAGCTCTACAACATCAATCGCCGCCTGCTTGGCTTTGAAGGCCGGCTGATGCGCCTCGCTGATTCCTATGGCGTCAAGCGCGAGGACTTCCTCGGCGAGTATCAAGGTCACGAACTCGATCCAAACTGGCTGCGCCGCGTTGGCCGCCTGAAGCGCCCGGGCTGGGAAGCATTCGTAAAATCAGAGCGCGAGACCGTCAAAGATCTGCGGACGACCATTCAGGATCTGGCAACGGAAACCGGCCTCGAGATTTCCGAGTTCCGCCGTATCGTTTCGATCGTCCAGAAGGGCGAGCGGGAAGCACGACGCGCGAAGAAGGAAATGGTCGAGGCGAATCTGCGTCTCGTGATCTCGATCGCCAAGAAATACACGAACCGTGGCCTGCAATTCCTGGATCTCATCCAGGAAGGCAATATCGGTCTGATGAAGGCGGTCGATAAATTCGAATATCGCCGCGGCTACAAATTCTCGACCTACGCAACATGGTGGATTCGTCAGGCGATCACGCGCTCGATCGCCGACCAGGCGCGCACCATCCGTATTCCTGTGCACATGATCGAGACGATCAACAAGATCGTGCGCACGTCGCGTCAGATGCTGCATGAGATTGGCCGCGAGCCGACGCCGGAAGAGCTGGCGGAAAAACTCGCCATGCCTCTCGAGAAGGTCCGCAAGGTTCTTAAAATCGCCAAGGAGCCGATCAGCCTTGAGACGCCGATCGGCGACGAGGAAGACTCCTATCTCGGCGACTTCATCGAGGACAAGAACGCGATCCTGCCGATTGACGCGGCGATCCAATCCAACCTTCGCGAGACGACGACACGTGTTCTGGCATCGCTCACGCCGCGAGAGGAGAGGGTGCTGCGCATGCGCTTCGGGATCGGCATGAATACGGACCATACGCTTGAAGAGGTCGGTCAGCAGTTCTCGGTCACGCGTGAACGCATTCGGCAGATCGAAGCTAAGGCACTGCGGAAGCTCAAGCATCCGTCCAGATCACGCAAGCTGCGGAGCTTCCTGGACAGCTAACACGCATGTTCGCTGCGGTGCCGATTTTGGACGATCGGCTACCGCTTCTAAGGTATGCAGCAAAGTGAATTCCGGCGCGTTGAGGTAGGCGCGCCGGCATTTAACTCTCATCAACCATCACAGTCGAAAGAGACGCTCCGCGCTCCGCGCGCGGCTTTGCGTAGGAATATTGCAGGGATTCTGCGGTACACTGATCATTCCTTGGCCGTCTTCCGCCAACCTTTGAAATACGACCGTCAAAGGATTGTTGATCCATGCGATGTCGAACGTTCACGACTGCCCTGGTCGTGCCTTTTGTCTGGTTTGCACTCCACTCCGACATTGCTCGGGCGGCGCCGGAAGTCCCCGCCGATCACTACAATCATCAAGCCGTCTCAGAACAAGGACCTCTGAACAAAGCAAACGGCCGGGTTCTGGCCTTGGTTTTCAATAGAGATGGCTCATTGATTGCCCGCGGTGACTTCGGGAATCATCTCGGCGTATTCAATACGAAAGATGGGTCTCTTGTTTGGGAAAAAACGGGCAAGCAGATCCTGCCGACAAGTTTGGTGGATGTATGGCCGGTCGACCTCTTGTTATCGGCACAGGGGGAGTTCGACGGTGCGAAAATCAGTGGCTTCAAGTGGAAGACCGGAGAGCCGCAGGGTCGCTTTGCTCCCTATGGGGGCGGGCGAAACGCACTGGCCTTTCATTCGACTTTGGCAGAAATTGCCTGGGTTGGCGCCCAGGGTGAACTTTACCGATTTTATATCCTGAACTCGAAATTCAGGGCCAAGGGCGTGCGACAGCATGACCGGTCTCCCTATGGTCTCACCTACTCGGGAAGCGGCGATGTTCTCTATTCCGCCAGTCCTGACAAGAAAGCCGTCGCGTGGAACACCAAGACCGGTGAAGCCAAACTCCTCTTCACGGCGAACCGACCTCTGATCGACGTCGCCGCGCCACGTCAGCCTGATAGCAATCGAGTCGTTTTTGGCGAAAACCGCGGACTGCTGACCGTCATTGATGCGGAGTCCGGAAAGGCGATCAACACGTTGCAAGTGCCGGACGAGAGCGTCAGCATTCTGGAATTTCATCCGAAGAACAGCGATCTGATGATCGTTGCCGGCAAAACGCACCTCTATTTCTGGCAGTTGAGTACCGGCAAAATACTGCGCACAATCGAGACTGGTGATCGCATATTCGCCCTCGCCATTTCACAGGACGGTACAAAGATCGCCACGGGTCATGAATCCGGAAAGGTAAGTCTGCTGATTAGCAAGTAGCTCTTACAGCGCTTTGACCATATGGACCTTGTTGCCTGACCGGCCTGTTTTCTTCCATCCGAGGTGCTCATAGAGCAGAACGTTATCCGGCATTTCGGTGTGCGTGCTGAGGCGGAGTTCTCGAATCCCCATTCTTCGGCAGGCACATTCCGCGTGTTCAATAAGGCCGCGTCCGACCCCCAAACCGGACGACGCCGGATCGACAGCGATATTGGCCAGTACAGCATATCCGTCATGCGGAATCAGGATCAGGCCGCCTACAACAAACCCTTCCATCTCAGCCACCCAGATGTGGTGGGTCTCAATGTCATTCGCAATTCCATCTGAGACCGCAGGCATGTCTGCGATGCGCGCCGTATATGGAGCGTATGCCGCGTCGATACACCTGGTTAGCGCGTCTGCATCCCGCAATTGTGCCGTCCGGATGATCCAGGGTTTGCCAGACATGCCTGCGTCATTCCAAGTTGAGCTGCCAAGAGACGCCAAAACAATCGCTCACCCATGCAAACATTTGGCTGAAGCCATAGTTGTCGAGTGGCATCAGTGTCTTTCCGTTCGCGGAGAGCGCGTCGGTCAGTCCTTCAATCTCTTCCTTCGAACTGCAGGTGACAAAAAGCGACATCGATGGCGTAAATGTAAAGTCGTGAGAGATCGGGCTGTTGCTACACATCACCTCGCGCTCGCCCAGGGAAAATCGCGCGGTCAAAAGTGATCCTTCAGGACCCGGTCCGTCGGGGCCGTACCGCTCCACGTGGAGTACACGACTGTCGGGAATGAGCGAGACGTAGAAGTTCATTGCTTCTTCGGCGTCTCCTTCAAACATCAAGAACGGTGTGATTGAGGTCGGCATTGGGCAATTCCATTGCGGTTCGGCGTGAAGGTCGAAAACTATAGTGTTTCACTGGCTTGTTTGCGGACAAGTTGAACGAAATTTCTGGCGGGTGCCGAATGATCAACCTTGCGGCATGCCAGATTTATAGGTGCAATTAGACGCGGCTTCGCTTTCAGGGGACGGAAGACGATGCCGGGCATTGCCAGATTGCGTAAAGAGGCCGGTACGATCGTCACGCCGAGACCGGCGGCCACCAGATTCAGCGTGGAGATGATCTGAGGTGCTTCTTGAGCGATTTGAGGATTGAATCCCGCACGCTCGCATCCGCTGATAATCGTATCGTAGAGCCCAGGCACGGCGTTCCGTCTGTAAAGAATGAAGGGCTCAGCCGCGAGATCTGAGAGCGATAGACGCGCGCCTGTGTCTTGCGGTCGACTTTGCGCCAGAGTGTGCTTGGCGGGGAGGGCGGCGACCATCTCTTCCTTTAGCAGCGTGTGCGTTGCGAGACCTTCGCGATCTGTCACGCGCGAGCGAATGAATGCCACATCAACACGTTCCGAGCCGATTGCGTCCACCAAGGTGCCCGTATTGCCCTCTTCAAGCACGAGAGAAACGTTGGGGTAGGCGTCTCTGTAGAACCGGATAGCGCTGGTAATGAAGGGGTTGAGGGGCGCTGAGGTCGTGAAACCGACGACAATCTTGCCCTGTTCGCCGCGGGCAGTTTGTTTCGCTTTCGCTTTCGCCCGCTCGGCCTGATCGAGAATTGCACGAGCGTCATCAAAAAAGACACGGCCAGCATCCGTGAGTTCGACACCGCGCGGCAGGCGACGCAGAAGCTGAACGTCAAGTTCTTCTTCGAGCGACCGGATCTGCTGACTGAGCGGTGGTTGCTGGATACCAAGGCGGTTGGCCGCCCGTGTGACATGCTGCTCCTCGGCAACAACAACGAAATAGCGCAGGTGTCTCAGTTCCATATCGACATATCTAAATCATATTGAAATCGGGTGATATATATATTTTACCTACCTTCTGGGTGGCACTATCTTTCTCCCCATAGAGCGGACAGACGCAACAAAGGAGATTGCAATGCCCACGAAATCGAAGATTCGCTGCGACATCGCTGATATGGTTGTAACGCCGCTTGATCAGCACCGGGCAGCACTGCGCCTTCTCAACAGGCGGTCAAGTGCGAACCGTTCGCAGGCCTTTGCACCTCTGCAATTTCGGCGGAATGCAATTGGGGTTCTTGTGCGGCGTGCGAGAAAACTGGTGTCTCGGTAGTCTTCAATACACACCGGATGCGTCGGAGTGCAGATTACTGGCCAACCGAATTCACCTATAGGGTCTGGATCCAACGGATTGCTTGCGCCAGATCGGGAAACTGCCGTTGAGCCTGTTCGAAACTGTGATGTGCCGAGAACGCATTCGGGATCGCACAACAGGCGAGTCCCGCCGCAACGGCTGCAGTCACGCCATTCTGCGTATCTTCCAACGCGATACAGTCCGCGGCGGTGAGGCTTAGCTGTTCAAGGGCCAGCAAATAGCAATCGGGTGCGGGTTTGCTCTGGCGGACATCGTCACCGGAAACAACAACATCTACAAGCGGACCAAGTCCGTGAGCATCGATAGTCGAGGTGACACCATGCGATCCCGCACCGGTGACAATGGCAATCTTCAGGCCGATGCGGTGGACAGTCTCAAGAGCATTGAGGGCACCCGGCATGAGCGGGAAGGGGGTTTTGGATAGATAGGCATGTGTGACGAACTCTTTCCTCTCGGCAAGCGACTGCGCCGTCACACCAAGGCCGTGTTCGCGAACCAACCGATCGGCATTTGCCGGTGTCGGAATGCCCGCCAAGTGCTTCTTATAGTCTGTGTCAGATAGTTGAATGTCGTAATCTGACAGGATCTCCTGCCAGTGCCGGCAGTGGAGCCCTTCGGAATCGACGAGCGTTCCATCATGATCGAAAAGAACGGCCTGCAATCGGATCGACCTTGCATGTCAGCGGGAAAGGTGAGAGGCGAGCGACCGAAATTTGAGATCGTCTTTATCGACGGTCACGGCGGGGGCACAAGATAGCGATCTCGATATGCTTGGCAATCGGCAATCTCAAAAATAACCGTTCTACGCTCAGCGCCGCACCAGAGTGACACGCCCAGTGCCCATGGCGCTCGACACGGTCAGTGTTTGTCGATTGCCGCTTACGGTTACGACAATCGCGCCGCCAAAGGAGATGCGGCCCGCGTAACGGTTGGATTTGGACCGGACCAGATTGCCCTGAACGGACTTGGTCTTGCCGCCTTCGGTCGTGCAGGTTGCCGACAATCCGAAGTCCTTGCCGGATGCGCGGCTGTACGTGACGCGGCATTGCACGGCTTCCTTGGTGCCGATCGTGGATTTCACAAAGCCTTTTCCGGCCCAGACCCCCGCAATCGATTGTGCGTTTGCCTGGCTTCCGGCGCTCATCAGGCCGAATGCGAGTGTGAGCATCAGTGCGAGATGGATTCGCATGGCTCTCCCTTTGATCTCTGTCCCTTGCCCAGGCAACGCGTTGTGTGCATCGACGCGGAGCCATAATTTAAGGAGTTGGTCGTGAATTGAAGGATCAAGTGTGATGGCCGTCACACCACGAACGTGACCGCTAAAAAAGGTTAAGAGAATCAAAAGGGTTAATTTCGTTTTTTCGCGAATTTGTTGAGTTTTAGTGAGGCGCGCGGTGGTGACTCGGAGTTTTTGGTACGCGTTGGAACACGGTGCGGAATAGTCATCCAACCTGGATTGGCCTGCGCACTGAGACAGAACGGTGGTCCCAAACGGTCGTGCGTTATGGCACTAGGCAGCTTCGTGCTCGACACAGATGTCCTCACTGTCGGACTGAGACAAGGAAACGTCGAGAAGGCTACAGCGGAAGGATGTTTCGCCAGATTTGGCGTTCGCTCGGTCGAAATAGCGACAGGTACGACATTGGCCAAAGGAACGACCGTCATTGGCCTTGATCAGGCGGGAGAGAACAGTCTCCAGCATGACGCGGACGGAATGCACATCGAGGCCATCTCTAGGTTCCAGTGCTTCGGCCAGATTTTGGATAGGGTCGTTCTCCAGCTTCTTCTTGCCCGCAGTGGTGAGCTTCAAGTCGACGGATCGTTTGTCACGCTTGCTTGGGAGCCGTTCCAGATAGCCTTTTCGCTCGAGGGCGATAATGGTTTGGGACATGGTGCCGCGTGTCGTCCCCAAATAGCGGGTCAGCGCCATCGGTGTCCTTGAGAAGCGGTTGGCGCGGGTCAGATATCTGAGCGCTGCCCATTGAGCCGGGTAAAGATCTCCGATCTGTTCCTCAGTTCGCGTCAATCTCGAAATCCTCTCAAGCAGGTTCGCTACAGCGAGCGCATCGTCGCTCATGTTCGATCTCCAAATTTTAGTATCGAGTCGATACATCTATTGACAGCGCAAGGGTGGCGCTCTAAATGTATATTGTATCGACTCGATGCATTTTGTACAAGTGAAGGAGATTTTGTGATGAAAATCGAAAGAACCCTGGCGGCGGCTATCTGTTTCCTCGCGATGATCACGGGGGCGGCACTGGCAGGTGATGTCTCTTCGACATCATCGGTCCCGGACAATCCAAGCTTTGATATCCAGAAAGCGGCCATTAAACAGGATGGTCAAAACTTGGTCTTCCGAATGGATGTTGCCAAGGATGCCGGAGCCAGTACCCCGGCAACAATCGGTCAGCTCAAAGGTGCGACGGTATACTCCTATGTCTGGCCGACAAGCTTCGACCCTTCCGCTGTGGGTTTCAGCCCCAAGACCGGTATCCTGGCATTTGCCGTCACATCCCACCCCGATTTCGACGATACGCCTCTCTTCGATGAGGATGGCGATGGCGATCCCAAAAATGACGGTCGTAAATGGCATAGTCATTGGGTTGTACTGACCAAAACCGATCAGTGCGGTGAGGCTGGACTAAAGGTGCGGGACATCAAGAAGGGGGAGGTGTTTGACCTGCCGAAGACATGGCCGCATCTGCCAATCTTGATCGACAGCCCGGGGTGGCATCCCACGTTCACCGAGACGTCGGTCGAGGTGCGCGTTCCATTCGAAAAAACGGTTCAACTCTCCGGCGTCTCTTTCGATGGCGTGACCTCAGCGCTGCGCGTCAATGCCAATGCACATGTTCCGCTCCTTTGCGTGAGCGCGGTTTACGACGTTGCGTCCGGTGATCTGAGTCTTCCGGGCCGAATTGAATAATCGAATAAGAAACAGGCGAGCGTTCGCAGGAGCGCCCGCCGGTCGGACGGAGCCTTTTGAGATGAATGAGCTTTTGAGAGACACCCGAGCCCCCGAGCTGTCCGTTTCGCGCTGGTTCAACAGCGATTGCTTCGTGAGTTTGAAAGAGCTTCGCGGGCGTCCGGTCCTGATTCATGCGTTCCAGATGCTTTGCCCTGGATGTGTATCCCATGCGATCCCACAGACGCAGAGAGCCTATGAAATGTTCTCGCAGACGGACTTGGTTGTTATCGGACTTCACACCGTCTTCGAACACCATGAAGCCATGACGCCAGTCGCCCTCAAGGCCTTCATCCATGAGAACCGATTGACGTTTCCAATCGGTGTCGACGAGGTTGGAGAACCGGGACCACTACCATTGACGATGTCTGCCTATGGTATGAAAGGCACGCCTACGACGCTCATTGTCGATCGTGTGGGCCATATTGCGACGCAGCTCTTCGGTCCCGTGCACGACATGGCACTGGGTGCGATCGTCCAATCAGCAATAGAGACGGGCCCTAATTGATTGGTGCCAGCAGTTCCTTAGCTGTGACAAGCTGACGGACACCATGAGAATGGTCTTCTTTGAACACATTGCCGTCTTTGGCCCACTTGTAGAGTGAGCTGACGTCGATCTTGGCGCAGTTCGGGCGCACGCTCCAGGTCACCTGCAGGGGTGAACAGGCTGACTCTGTGTATTTGGGGCCTGTCGTGGAGCCGGCGAAGACAACCGGCGTGCCAGTTCCGGTCGGAAGGGATTTGGCCTGGTGAAGTCCGCCGACCTTGTTCCCTGCGTAGGCGAACTTGGCGAAGTCCAGCGCTTTGGGATCGTTCACGACCAGAAAAACCTGTGCTTCGACTCTCAGTTCCGGATTGGCACATTTCTCGCTCAAACAGGATCCGAGGCCCTTGCCCGGCGTCACATCGCAAGACGAATAAACCCAATGGACCTCTATCGTGTCGCCGGGTTTGATGCCGTGAAAGGCGCCATGACCGTTTGACGGGTCTTTGAGTTCCGCTGCCGAGAGTGAGTCCGAGTTACTGCACTTGTAGCCACCATGCTTTCCGCTCCCCGCGAATACTGGAAAACCAGGCCCCTTATGTTCGGCGTTGGTGTGGGTATGGATGTTGCACAAATTCAGTTTTGAAGCCGGAGGCGCCAGAGTGAAGATGCGGGCATTCGTACCTTCGACCTGAGAAATGTCTCGGGGCGTTTGCGGGCCGTAGCCTGTACAGAGTTTCTGCGCATGAACCGCACCGGTAGACAAGGCGAGCATGGCAATCGCAATGGTAGGTACATTCAGGCACGACATTCTCATTTGAGACTCCTTTTTCACTAAACCCCACACTACAGAAAAATTGGAGCGCAATGGAGTTCGTGACGATCACAAATCATTGCGTGCATGCCTGAATATTGGTCATTGTCAGCATCAAGATTTCTTACATACCCGATGATCGCTTTTCCACAATCCTTTGTATGATCGATGGTTTTGCGTGGATGATATGGTAGTTTCAAGGTCGTATCTGAGATCGTTCCAAGTAAAACATGCAGCGCTCCGATCATCTGTGTGCGCTCGATTTCCTCTGGTGCCGCTCGCGTCCCTAGATTTTGGTTTTGTTCCATGTATGCGCAAGACAAGGTTGACTCCAAGACCAACGTGCCGAGCTCGTTAGCGGCTTCGCCCGGCAAACCCGCGCGTTATCTAACGCCAAAGTCGCTAGCGAGTGCGCTAAGGCGAAAAGGGCCAACAATAGTTGCGGAGGGCGTGACCTTAACCGGTGGATTGACGGCAAACGGCGTTGTCGAAATTCGCGGCAAGATCTGCGGCGATGTGTGTTGCGCTGAGGTCGAGATAAGGCCTGGAGGATGTGTTGAAGGGGACATTGTCGCCGATGATGTTGTCGTCGCCGGCGATGTTCACGGCTCAATTTTCGCAAGCCAAGTCGAACTGAAGCGAACGGCTCGCGCCACGGGTGGAATCCTCTTTCAGAGACTCTTCATGACGCCCGGGGCGTATTGCGTCGAAGGACCCGATTGCCAGTGTCGCCACCCGGATGCCGAAGGCACACAAGACATATTGGATCGACAAGCACCGCAATTGGACGAACGTCCGACAGCTTTCAAGGCGTCGCGAGGATGGGCTCGAAGGATCATCCGCCGATTGAACTTCTCTGACCGCTGAAACTTCCCATACTGAAGGCAGTCCATTCAGGTCAATGCGCCAAGGCGGATGCGCCGCAATGCAGCGAAAGCACGCGTGTCGCAGGCCCTTCCGATTCGAATCCTTGAACCACGATGTGCCCGCTTGTGGCATCTGTGATCAAAGCCAATCGTGTTGTGGGATTGCGAACCGGGGGCTGCAGCCAGTCAAAATCCGATCGCAGTGCAAGATCGTAGTAGGCGACAATTTCTCGACGAAGGTCATTCGCATCCCCGCGGTTTCGTCCTCGCCATTCCGGCATCTGCCATTCATTCGCTGCGCTCGCAGGGCCTTCGACTACATGCACATCGTTTGGTTTGCGCTCAATGACACATGCTTCGTTCGGTCTAAGACCACTCAACGTGAAAATTGCCGAGGCGGCGATCGGCGTATTCGCTAGCAATCTGTATGCCTCGTCATAGCTTTCGGCTTGCTCGAATACGCGCCGCAAGAGATGTGCCGGTGTCGGGTCAGAGCTTCGCCAGACCTTTGAGCGGTTAACAGCCCAGTCCACGGGCATGATGCCAACCGGCATGTCCATGGGTGCTTGATTGATGGCCGCTGCAAAGCGTCCGGGCGCCATGGCCTGCAGCACGCCTGTGTATCCCGGCCATGTGAGATTGATCCAGGTGCCGACACTGCCGGAAACCCGTACGGCTACGATATTCCGGCCGAGGCCGTTTGTCGGCCAATCGAGGATGCGTAGGAGGCGCGCCGATCGACCATCGGGACTTGGTCCGGCTGCAGTGCTGCACCCCCATTCATAGCTGATGTTGAAGTAGTAGGTTCCGGGCCGTTGGATATGTGCCGCTATTCGATCCATTTCGCTGAGGTGAGGGTTCTTTGTCCGAGCCAGCCAGCGTCGGGAAACGACATCACCAACTCTCAGTATTGCTGCAGGATAGTGTGCAGTCGCCTCGTCCAAGAGCGCATGTACCTGGCGGGTGGCCGTTTCGAGTGTTTCCAACGGCCAATGCGGTCCGGCTTCGAGCACAGCAATCTCAGGGAGCTGGTGCGGTGCCAATTCGTCCGGCAACAGAGTCATGCTGTGTTCCTGAACAATCTAAAGTGTATCGTGAACATGGTTCATATATGGGTGCATGAATTGCGATGTCCAGCGATTGTCTGACCTCTTTCCAGCGCGACTCAAATCCCGTCAGGAATTTGCAGGCCGACGGTTCTTGAGCATAGCGAACAATGGCGCGGCAATGCATCCAACGGCCAGAGGTAGATCCTCCCGAACATCAAGGAACCATGCGCCTAGCGCTCCGACAATACATAAGACGACCGGCAGGATTACAAGATGCCAGGGTACGCGCGGTTCGGCCATTAGAAGCATACCAAGTGTGAACAGCAGGACGGAGCTTGGTGTAACGCCAAATGCAGGAAGGGCCGGCCAGAGATGTCCGACCAGGTAGCTGGTAATGGCATGGAATGCGAGGGCGTATATCGCGATTGCCGCGCCCGCCCATGCATAAAGATCGCCTGCGAAGCGGAACGCAATGCGGCCGCGGACGACGCCGGTCCAAATCAGTAGCAGGGCCTGAATGAGGAAGAGCACGGCAAGGACAGGTGCGACGAAATTGATCCCGGCAAAGTAGTTCCAATGATAGATAAGGCCGCTCCAAACCCAAAACACGACAAGGGTGGCTGCGATCAGCCTGTCGCTCAGCCCGAAAGGGCGGCCTGCTGAGACGAGCGCCAGGAGCCCCAGCATGAGCGCTACGATTTGCGCAGGCCAGACGGCTCCGTTGTACTCGGCGAAGAGTGCGTAATAGGCCTCCGACGAGAATGCGATCATCGCGACGTGGTACTCTCTTCAGAGGTTTGCGAAATAGCTGCTCATGCGTTTGCGCATTTTTGCATTCGGCATTCGTCCTCGCAACGCGCCCATATTCTCAAGCATATGCTCGACCTTTGACGTTGCCGGGATGGCGCATGTCACAGCCGGGTGCGAGATGACGAATTTGAGCAGGAACTGAGCCCAGTTTTCAACATCGATCTCGCCAGCCCAGTCGGGGAGAGGCTTGCCTTTCACATGCTCGAAGAGAGCACCGCGTTGGAAGGGGCGGTTGATGATAACTGCACGGCCCTTCTCGGCCGCAAGGGGCAAAAGACGGTTTTCGGCTTCTCGATCGACGATGTTGTAGGTGAACTGCACGAAATCTATGGGTTCGTTCGCCATGATATCCGCGATGTCATCATGGCGGCGCCCGTGAGAGGTTGTTATGCCGATATAGCGGATTCTTTTGTCCGCTTTCCATGCTTTCAGGGTATCGAGATGGGTCTCCCAATCGAGCAGATTGTGAATCTGCATCAGATCGAATTGATCCTCTCCCCACAGCGCTTCCGAATTCTTCATCTGCCGTCGGCCAAGCATCCCGGTCATCGTCCAGACTTTGGTCGCGGAGAAGAGCGGGCTTGGATCGGGAACGCGTTTGAGGCAATAGCCAATGACGTCTTCGGCAGAGCCATACATGGGCGATGAATCGACCATCGCACCGCCTTGCTCGAAAAAGGTCTGCAGAACTTTCGCCCGCTGGTCACGGAGTGCGGTATCGCCCCCCACATTGAAGGTAATCCAGGTGCCCATGCCGACTGCCGGGATCATCTCTCCGCTTGAGGGAATTGCCCGCTTTAGCGGTGAGCCCGCGGCTGCCGCGGCAATCTGTGCGCCCGGCAGAAGCTGGCAGCCCGCTGCTGCAAGCGACGCAAGGATGGTACGCCGTGTAATCGTGGAACCGTTTGGGGGCATGGAGCTGTCTCATATCTCGCCAAAGCCTGATCCGCCATAATGACAAGAATAGGCGTCCTATGCGATCTCAGGCTCGCAGCTCACGGGAAAGTTAACTGAGTTCGCGATGAAGCACTTCTCATGTGCTGTTTCATGGAGTGCCAGTGCCAATTGGGCGTCGCTATCCGGTGCAAGCGTGATCCTGGGCCGCAGGGCGACGCCTGTGAACCGTCCGGCGCCACCACTTTCAACGACCATGATCCCTTCGGCATCGTCCTTATATGTCTCAACGACGATGCCGGCTTCGGCAGCCAGATGCAGATACCAGAGCATGTGGCACGATGAGATCGATGCGACGAGCAGGTCTTCCGGATTGTAACGCGTCTTGTCACCGCGAAAGGCAACTTCCGATGATCCGGCGATAGTCGGTTTGCCCTGTGCGCCGATATCGTAATCGCGGCTATACGCCTTGTAGCTGGACGTGCCGGTGCCTTGATTGCCAGTCCATGCAATCGAGGTGCGATATGTAAAGCTGTGTTCCGACATGACGTCCTGTATCAGTTTTCGAACCCGGCTCTCTTCAGGCCTTCAAGCACAAGCTCTTTGTGTTCCTGACGCTTGATCGGAAAGGCTTGAAAAAAGTCAGCGCTCTTGTAGTCCGGTTGCTTCGCCAATAACTGCGCCAGATTGTCTCTTGCGACGTCCATTCGGCCCGCGAGTGCGGTGCAATAGGTTGCGATTGCCAGAATGTGATGATGAGCATTGGTCTGTCGGACGGCCCGCATCACCCAATCCGCGGCCTCGTCGTAGCGACCGAGCTGCGCCAGACAATTGCCGCGCACGCTCAGCATGGCGAAGAATTGCGGATCGCAGGGGCTCAGTCGCCGTGCGAGGTCCGTTGCCTCGATGCCGCGATCGCTAGAGCCCTCGGCAAACAGTGAGCGGCTTAGTGAAAAATGGGCACCGGCAAAATTCGGATTGAGGGCGATCGACGTTTCCAGGGACTCAATCGATTGGTCATGCTCGTGAAGCATCAGCATCGCACGACCGTGCGCCCAATGGCCGAGGGAGTCTCGTTGATCGAGCCCGATGCTCTCGTTGGCGAAGTGCAGCGCGTTTTGATAGGCACCGTTGAAATCCGATGTATGACCGAGGAAGCCTTTCTTGAAACAGGCGAACGAAAGGCCTGCAAAAGGGCGGGAGAAGGTCGGGTCCAGTTCGATCGCCCGGCGAAAAAGCAGCTCCGCCTGATCAACATCGGCACGGGTCGGCCGATAGGCATGCCAGAGGCCTCGGTGATAGGCACTCCAGGCATCCAGGCTTTCGGGCGGTTTCAATAGCGCGCGTCGTTGCTCGGCCTGCTCGATTTCCGTCTCCAGCGATCCAGTGATGGCGTTCGATATCTCGTCCTGAATGGCAAAGATGTCGTCGAGCTTCCGGTCGAACTGCTCGGCCCATAATTCCGATCCCGAGACCGCATCGACAAGCGCCGCATGCACACGAATGCGGTCGCCGCCGGACTGCAGGCTTCCTTGGGCGACGTAGCGCACGCCGAGCTTCTTGGCGACCTGCGTTACGTCGTCGACCGGGTCCCGAAATGCGAATGACGAGCCACGGGCAATCACGAAAAGCCATCGCAGGCTTGAAAGACGTGAGATCAAGTCATGGGTCAGCCCGTCGGCCAGGACATCGTGATCGGTGCCTCGGCCGAGGGTCGCGAATGGCAGAACAGCGATAGAAGGCCGCCGAGGGAGGATTAGTTCGCCATCCTCGAGGAGGCTCGATTCGCTCAGATGGTCATCGTCCACGGAACGGTCGTCCAGCGTCGTCGCCACATGCGCGACTGGCTGGGCCGGGGGGGCTTTTTTCTGCTTGGTCCAAGCGGCATTCAGAGCGGTGACCGAAAGGCCAGCCTGGCCGATGATATCGCGGGCGAGCTGTATCTGCCGATCCGCTTCACGCGCCCGTCCCGACGCAACCAGCAGATCGACAAGCTGAATTCGCGCGTCGGTGCTGTAGGGTTCGAGTTCAACCTGCGCCCTGGCATAGTCGACGGCCCGGGCAGGATCATCTTCGTAGCGCTGGATCAGGCTCTTGAGAACGGCGAGGCGGGCACTCCGCACATTCTCTCGCTCGGACGCCAGCCAGATTTCGAAATCCGGGCAGCGCGGGAGTTCAAAGCCTTCCAGCAAACCGCCAGTCAGGGCCAGATGCTCAAGTGTATCCGCATCAAGGTCGTCGGCATTCAACTGAGCATCCAGCAAGGCATTGACGTCGATTTCGGTATCGTTGGCGCTGATGGAGACCCTGTCGCGCTCCGAAATCAGGCGCTTGTTATCCGGCTCATCGAGCACCGGGCGCAGTTTCGACAAACTCCACCGCAGCGCGCCCTTTGGATCATCCGGCATATCCCAAAAAATCGTGCAGAGGCGCTCGCGGCGCGTCGCCCGCTTCTGCAAGGCCAGAAAAGCCAGCAGCGCGCGCGTTTTTTTGGAACGCGGCAACGCTACAGGTTCGCCGGCACGCAAGACCTCCAAATCGCCCAAAAGGCGAATTTGAAGATACCTGTCTGAAACGTTGGAATCCGTCATTTTGACGCGTTTCCTTGGATTCCAATGGTTTTCGTTTGCATAATTGCCGCCATTTTCCACGATTCACACGCAAATTACCACGCTTGTGTCAGCGGCACTTACCACCGGCCCCCCACTATCTTTAGCTGGTCGACGGCGGCCTCGGATCGGCCCCCGGATAGTCCTCGAGATCTAAACCGGCCGCCGTCGACACTGCCAATAACCGAATTTCTAGAAGCAGGAGGCCACTATGTTGGTCCTGGATTACGCATCGTCAAAGGATGCTGCGCATGCAGCCGTTGCGCAGCCGATGTCATTCTCACGTTCGTTTGCGAAAAAGTTCGTGCTTTCAGCGCGTTGGCAATCGCGTGGTCACCTGCTTGCTACAATGTTGCGCCGGACACTTGTCGATCTCGCCATTGTCGTGATCGTCGATCCGATCAATCGGCATATGGAGCGCAAAGCGGCGTTCCATGCTCTGACCGGTTTTACGTCGCTTGAGCTGGATGTTCCCGACGAGAACGATCCTGAGAAATCAGCGATCCTATGCGCTGAGATGGGCGACGACTCAGTGATCGATGAAAGGCCTGTCGCTGCGCTACCGCCACGTCGTAGCGCTTATCGCGCGAGGCGTCGCACGGCCCATGGCGTTACCACGATCACCACAGGAGCGACGGCCGGAATGCGGCGCGTTAGAAGCGTGGAGCCATTCGCCAGCTCCATTGGTTTGTTTGAGATTGGAGGGTCGCAGCCATGTACTTAGACCGGCAACACTATTCGCAGGACATTATCGACGAGCTGTTGCACAGGGATGTCGGTGCAATGTCGCACCACATCATGGCGACAACCAATGACGTGCGCTCAAGAGCCTTCCGCAACGCAGTGAAATGGTTATGGAGCCGGACAGGTGCCGTCATGCTGAAAAGCATCGAACATCAACGGATGCGACGCCATCTCGAAGGATTGGATGCTCACCTGTTGGCCGATATCGGTCTGGCGCGAACTGAGATCACTGCGGCGATTGAAGGGCGCCTGCTGCGACCCGAGCCTTTCGTACCGTCCGAACTCTTGGTCCATGCCATGGCTACGGACGTTCGCAATACCCGGCGGCGGCGTGAAGTGAGACACATGAAGCGCCAGGTTCGCCGGCATCGGCCTGCTGCGGTTGCGACGAAGGCCGCTTAAGGAAACACAAAACCAGAAATACCTGAGATATCAACCTGCATTCGACCGATCAGGATCGCGTGCAGGTTGATTGATTCCGATTTACAGACGTCGACCCGTCTTCAGAGTTTTCTGCGATCGCGCCTCATGGAAACATATTCGCGGCGCAGATGGGCCCACAGCCCGAGTGTCACAAGACTGGTTGTAAGAATGATCAATGCCAGCAGGGCAAACGGCAGACCTGTCGTTGGACGATCAGTAACTTCAGTCGCGGCGACGCGTCGCTTCGCATCGAACAATGCAAGTTTATCGGCGACTCCGGGAGAGCCCGCACTCCCTTTGTCCAGGCTCAACTTATTGTCGGCGTGGGCTTCGAAATGCAGGTCGTCTCTGATCGTTATTGGCTGGAGAATGGGAAGTACCGGGATCACTGTATCCCCATCGACTGCAACAAGGGTCGTGAGACGGCTTGGTACCTGATGGTTCACCGCTACATCCTGAATGGCCTTGTCGACAATCGTCGAAGTTTGTCCCATGAAGCGGCGCGCTTCGATCGAAGCGATCTTTCTCTCTGCCCATAATGGCGCCAACCCGAGACCGCTTCGGGCATCGGACATTTTCAGTACCTTTGACCATTTTCGGCCTGCAATCTTGCCTTGCAATGTCAGCGTGCCGGATGGGGCTGCAATCTTTGCGGAGATAAGCAAGGGCTCATCCGCGTAAAGATCGGGAAGCGGATCGGGCCAGGCGCGTGTCACGGCACCGACGGTCCAGCTTGCCTTCAGATCTGTCATCACCGGCTGCTCCAACCTGGAGAAGAGACCGGACAAACGATTCGGGATGTTTCTTTCCGAAAGGATCGGGAGATAGCGACCATGACCGATCTCGGCCAGGCGCTTGAGTGCGGCCTCGTTCGCACTCTCACCGATGCCAACGACGAAAAGGCGTGCGGTTCCGGCGCGTTTGGCAATCAGGTGGGAGAGGGCGCTTGCCTCTTTGAGGTGACCGCCTGTCAGCAGAATGACCTGGCGCGGTCTGGATGATTTGGTCTTGCTGTCGTCGCGGAAGGCTTTCTTCAGAGCCGGAATGAGGTTCGGATCATTGCCCCAGTCGGCACGGGACAGAAAAACAGAAGCCTTTGACCGAGCGCTTTGTGAAGCAGGTACGGCCGTGGGAAAGAGTTTTGTTGTTTCGGCACCGACGCGAATTACGTTGAAGCGATCGGTTGAATTGAGTCGGGCAAGGGCTGTCGATACAGCATTGCGCACAAATTCAGCCGAGCGATCGGATACGTTGTTCGCGACATCCAGAACAAACACGACGTCCCGCGATATTCGAGCAATGTTCTCGGGCAGGCGCGGCGGCGTGATCATGACCATCAGATGATCCGCGCCATCCGCTTTCTCGCTGAACAGGCCGATACTGGGTTCGCGATCTTGACGGATCGTCCATGACAGCGCGAAATCGGTGTTATGGCGATGATCCATCGCCGTTGGCGAGACGAGCGCTGTTGTCGGGCCCGTTCTCTTCAGGACAGTTGGATGACTGGGACTCCAGATTTTCTCAATAGATGCGCCTGCATCGAGTCGGATCTGCAGTGAAAGCGGAGCTGAAGCCACACGAAATTCGCCGATGGCGCCAGGCTTGGCCCGTGCTGCATGCAGAAATGGATCTGCATCCTTCGCCGGCCAGGATTTCAAGGGCAAGCGGAGCGTATAGGCACTAGCTTTTGTCCTCAGTCGTTGCTGATATTCGATGCGCACGATCACAGTCTGTCCCGCTTCGATTCTAGAGACAGGCAGGCTCAGCAGTTTCAAGTTGCCATTGTCGGATACGGCTGGTGGGAACTGAACGGAATTTGCCGGGATCGCAGAAACGATCGAGCGCGGCGCCATTCGGCTTTTTATAACGCGCTCTCCTATTGTCAGGCTGATGCTGTGGAGCTTGGTGTTATTGGGGAGCGAGAAAACGAAAAGACCATCTGCCGTGGTGTCGGCCGTGTTTCGATAGTGCCGCGTGATGGTTGTACGCGCAAGGATGCCGGTGACGGTGACATCGGCTTCCGCCTTGATACGCGGTGTCGCGACATAACCGACCTGGAATGCCGTCTTGAGCAAGAAGGACCCGGCATTGCCGGCTCTGGTCGAAGCGGCTCGAAGTACGTCTTCGGGTGTCGACAAAACGGATCCGCCAATTGGCGATCCAGCCATAGCCGGAAGCGTTGGGAAAACGAATGCGAAGTACAGCGCGAACAGCATCGCGCACCGACGCCATGATAGCGAACGGAAGGGGGTTGACTGTGACACGCGTGCCTCACCGAATTGAAGTCTGCCGAACGCGCAAGCCATCATGGTAATGAGTCAGCATCATGGCCATGACCTTGTGCAATCCAGGACGGATGATCACACAGTTGTCGAACTTGGGGTGGATATTCCCATGTGCAGGTGCCAATGGCTCACCGATCGACCGGATTGCAGTTTTGTGTCAACGGCTTGCGGGAGCAGTACCGTCGGGCCATAGTCGGCCTGTATCTGCATGAATGTGGATTAAAAGGGGTCGTGAATGTCCGATCAGTTTCGTGAGTGGTTAGCGTTGGTCCCATGGCTCGATGAGCAGACCGCCTTGATCATTGTTGGTGGCCTTGTGGCCATTGTCGTCATCTGGCTTATCGCCCGCAGCGCCAAGCGTAAGAAACCAGAGATTCAGGCCGAGGGCGACCTCCGAATTCTTCTCGCCGATGTGGCCGGCGAACTGCGCGAATCGGCGAGTTCGACACTGCTCACACATTTCGCTCGCGATTTGGGTTCATCCAGCCGTGCACCCCGGGTTGCCATCATTCGCTATCCCGAGCTTATCGGTGTCGAGGATGAAACCGGCGAGGTCGACCTTGCCGAGCCCGATGCGGCAGAGATCAGCAAGGCCCGGCGCGGCGAAGATGCCGATCTTCTGGTCTGGGGACGGGCGACCTTGGATGACGGGAACGTGACGATGCGGTTCGCCCCCGTCGAGGCAACAGGCGACACCGGTAATCCAACGACATTCTCGCCGGCCAAGATCACCATTCCTTACGCGCAGCTCTCGCTGGGACCCGGTGCGATTTTATCGACAGCCATCCTTGGTAGCGTTGCGACCACGGCGCGGGAGCGCGGTTTGACACTTGGCGGCCAGTTGCGACCTCTGGTTGACAGGCTGCACGCAGTAACGCGAGGGGAAGCACGCGATCTTCCTGAACAGTGCCGATATGACGCGCTCAGGGCTCTGGCATGGGGATGGCTGACACTCGGTATCGAAAACGACGATATCGATTTGCTGGCGAAATCCGCGGAGACTTACAAAGAGCTCCTACGTTTCGAGCGCAAGGACAGCGATCCTCGCGAAGATGCGGAACTCCGTTTGAACTTCGCAGCCGCCAGTCTCGCTGTTGGCGAGACACGAGACGATCCCGACGCAATGCGAAACGTTGTGGAATCTGCGCTGATCGCGCTCGAGACCTACAATCCGGAAAACCATCAGGCCGAATGGGTCTTTCTACAGGACCGATTCGCGCGGGCCAGCGCCTGGCTGGGCATCCAGAAGGACGATGCAGGTGAACTGAAGGACGCTGTTACGGCATTCCGCAATGTTCTAGGCGTATGGACCGCCAACGGAATGCCCGCACTCTGGGCGGCCACACAGCACAGATTTGCCGAAACGCTGGCGGCCCTTGGCCGTCGAAGCGTTGGGACCCAGTCTCTCGAACAGTCGGCAGCGGCCTATCGCGAGGCGCTTCGCAGTGGCGAAGCGATCGACGGTGTGATCGACCGTGCCGTGTTGCGCCGCGGGCTGGCTCAAGTTCTTACAGATCTTGGGACGCGGCTTGGTCAACCGGAGCGTCATGAAGAGGCCATTCAGGCTCTTCAGCTTATGGAGCAGCCGGTCGCCCCTGGCGCCGTGCGTTCGAATGATCCTGAAACAAAACGAGCAATCGGACATGCTGCGCTTGCGCTTGCCTCCACGAGTCAGAGTCCTTTGGATATGGCGAAGGCCGCCCGTGCCTTGAAGGCAGCCACGTCGCTTAGGCCCGAAGGCCCAATGAGTATGGCCTGGAGCGAGACCTATCGCGATTTGGGGTCGGCAATGGCAGCGCTGGGGACTGTCCGGCGGCGCCAGCCTTTGCTCAAAGATGCCGTTGGTGCATTCCACACGGCTCTAGACGGTATTCAAATCGAAAGATCGCCGGCGGCATGGACGCAGATCCAGCGTCAGCTGGCCGACGTTCAGCTCAAATTGGCGCGGCTCGGTGATGGGGGCCCGGCGGCGGATGCCGCGGTTGAGACGTTCGACAAGCTGCTGGCGACTTATGATGACGATACCGAAGCCCATCGTGTCGGTGAGGCTTATGAGGGGCGGGGCGATGCCCATATGGTCAAGGCCCGGGCGTCGGAAGACGATGCCGGCGAAGAGCTGGACCAGGCAACGACCTCCTACAAAGCAGCATTGGGCAAAGTCGACAAGGCACATTCTCCGCTACTCTGGGCAAGACTCCAGGGTAAGATTGGCGAGGCGCTTGCTTTTGCCGGCGGTCAGAGCGGAGAGAGCAAGACATTAAGCGAGGCGGCTGATGCGTTTCGGGCCGCTCTCGATGTGTGGACGCCAGCTGCAGCTCCCGGAGAGCGTGGCAGAATGCTCAACGCATTGGGGCATGTTCTTGCCGACATGGAAGGCGAAGCTGCAGGGAAGGAAGCGAACAAGGCCTTTGAGGAAGCCGGACAACTGTTCCTCGCACAGGGGGCAAACGAGCGAGCGGCCGGCGCCGAATGGAGCCTGCGTCGGCCTAAACCCGCCGGTTCGACAAGGATCAAATCATGGTCACCGCCGCCGGAAAGCCTGACGGCAAAAGAGCCTGTCATCGAGCGCAAGCCCAACACGTTGGATCTCGCAAAGCCGGCGGACAAGACAGCCGAAAAGCCAAACGCCAAAGTGATGGATGCCGCCGCGGGCGACGATACGGATGCCGATATGTCGGAAGCAGAATCAGCCGATGCCAAAGGCGATGAGTCCGGCAAGACGGACGATGCCAAGAAACCTGGTGATACGTCCGAAAACAAGGATGGAAGTCCGGCGGCCGCCAACACCGAGAAGAAACGCGAAACTGAGCCGGTAAATTGATCGATCGGAGGCCTTCGGGACTCCGATCGTCGACGCCGCATGGAAAGTCGCCAATGGGCGACTTTCAAACAGACCCTAGGCGGCAACGGCCATACCTTGTTCCATGGCCCGGCGCGCCGCGACGGCTTCCACATCGGTATCGATTTCGACATCGCTCCAGCGCAACACATCGCCTTCGGCAACATCGCGCCGGAGCGTGACGTCTTTTGCAAGCCCGATTGGCAGGCCGCCAAGTTCCAGACTCTTTGACGCGGATGAGAGACGGCCCCAGACCGTGTAGCCGCCCTCGCCATCGAGTTGCTCACCTGCTTTCAGCGCGCGCTTCGCGACCGACAACACGTCGGCATTGAAGCCTTGGGTACATCCGGTCGCCTCACCGCGAAGTACTGCCGAAAAGATGGAAACATTGAGCTCAAGTCCGATCAGATGATAGGGGCGATACAGAGCTGTATAGCGACCGCTCGGATCTGTCGTCAGGCCATATTGCGAGAAGCAGGCGCGGGAATAATTGTTCGGTGCCTCGAAAACGACGTAGACCCCCCAGCGCAGGTCTCCAGGCACAATGGTGCCGTCGCGATCATGCGACGAGATGACTTCGACCTGCCCCTTCAGGTTTAGCATACCGCCATCTTCGACAGGGCAGAGCAGACTTGCGAGTTGATTGGCGCTGCAAGGCGGGAAGGCGAGACCATCGGATGGTGCCGCCAAACCTGTCGCATTGGCAATTGCCGCCATCTCGATCGACGACTTCGTTCCATCCAGGAACGAGTTGAAAACTTGCGAATTCATGCCTGCTGACTCAGCTTCCTCAGCATTGAGACCGTAGTGATCCCAAACGGTATCCGGTGTCGATGCGTGATAGCTTGGTAGATACTTGGTGCCTTTGCCGGCAGCCACGACGGTGAAGCCGCAGGCACGCGCCCAATCGACCATCTCGCATACGAGGCTTGGCTGATCGCCATAGGCCATCGAATAGACAACGCCTGCTGCCTCCGCTTCATTGGCGAGAAGCGGTCCCGCAAGCACATCGGCTTCCACATTGACCATGATCACATGCTTGCCGTTTGCGAAGCATGCGCGCGCATGGCGGATCCCCGCAGCCGGATGGCCCGTAGCCTCCACAACGACATCCACGTCGCCCCGTGCAGCCAATGCGGCGCCATCCTCGACAAAGGCCGTTCGTTCAATCTGATCGTCGGTCCATCCGACGGCCATGCAGTTCTCGCGCGCTCGATCCGGCGCGAGATCGGCAATTGCCGTGACGTTGATCGCCGGAGTGGTGGGAACCTGGCTGAGAAACATTGATCCGAATTTGCCGGCTCCAATCAAGCCGACATTAATCGGACCTTCCGTCGCCAATCGGCGACCTGCCAAGGCATGCAGATTCATCGTATTTTCCTCCCGTAGGCCGCCGTTGCGATCGGCAGCTCATGTGTAGACGCCATCTTTGACGGCTTTGCCGTGAAGGGCAAGTTGGCGCTGGACGTCCGATTACCCTGTATCATTCGGATAACATTGTTTCGCAGCGTGGCCCTGACGATGCGCGATCGCTCGCCTTCGGGACACGGAACATCACATTCTTGCGAATTCTTTCCGAATCGTTGTCCGCAGTTCCAAGTAACACCAAATCAATACATAACAGGCAAACTTAAGCCGCCCAAAGAGGGGTGTGGGCGCTGTCGAACCGAATAGGAGGACGGCCATGAAGCTGACACCTGTCCATCTCGTGTTTCAGAACGAGTCCTTTCAGAATCACGAGCAGATCGTATTTTGCAGCGATCCGGCAAGCGGCCTCAAGGCCATCATCGCCGTTCACTCAACGCGTCTCGGACCGGCCATGGGCGGCACCCGCATGTGGCCATACGCGTCCGAAGCTGCAGCGCTCCAGGATGTGCTGCGGCTGTCTCATGGCATGACTTATAAGAATGCGCTGGCCGGCATCAACTTTGGTGGCGGAAAAGCAGTCATTCTCGGTGATCCGCAGAGCGACAAGACACCTGAGGCCTTGCGGGCGTTTGCAGGCTACGTAGACCGCCTCTCCGGTACTTACATCACGGCCGAAGATGTTGGCATTTCTGTTGGTGACGTCGAAGAGATGCGAAAGATTACCCCACATGTCCGCGGCATTGCCGAAGGCGGTGCGGGGGATCCTTCTCCAAATACGGCCTTTGGTGTTTACAAGGGGATGGAGGCTGCGGTTCGCCATCGCCTGGGCGCACAAAGCCTTGGGGGTGTGCGCGTGGCCGTCCAGGGGCTTGGCCATGTCGGTATGGCCCTTGGCGAACTCCTGAATGAAGCCGGAGCGTCACTTGTCGTTTCTGATATCAATGAAGCCAGGGTCAGCGACGCCGTCGACCGGTTCGGAGCAGAGGCAGTCGCACCGGAAGAAGCTCATATCGCCTCGGTTGACGTCCTTGCGCCATGTGCACTCGGTGCCGGATTGAACGAGGCCACCATCCCCGAAATCAATGCTGTTGTCATTGCGGGAGCTGCCAACAACCAATTGGCCACGCCGGCGGATGCAGAACGCCTACGTGAGCGAGGCATCCTTTATGCACCGGACTATGCAATCAATGCCGGCGGGGTGATCTCGATCGCTCACGAAGGCCCGCGCTTCGATTTCGCTCTCATGCGCCGGGATGTAGCGCGTATTGGCGAGACACTGAGCAGCATATTCGTCCGTGCAGATGAAGAAAAGAAGCCGACATCCGTCGTCGCAGATATGATTGCGGAAGAGCGCCTGTCAGCGGCAAAACCACGCATATTGGGATAGCTCCAAGCCGGAAACGAAGGGCCCTGGGGCTTTCGTAGCCGAGGCGATCTGTCGCCAAGCGATTGCCAAACCGCTGCCGTACCGGCAAGAAACACGCTGGACGGTGGGACGTTTGTCACATTTGACGCGGATTCATCCTGTTTGAATACCTGATAGTCCGGCTATCGCCGGTGAGAGAGGCGGAGCCTCGGGGGCAGATATGCGCGGACGTCGAGCGCTCATTGTTTCAGTTGTCGCTGTTCTGGGCATAGCGCAGGCAAGTTGCGCCAGCCTGCCGCGCAATGCCGTGCCGCTCGAGCTGGCCGACACAGCCAAGGTTCTCGGTCCAAAGCCTGTCCGCTTCTGGGGCGACGAGAAGCCCAAGAACATTGCCGCATTCGTCGATGAGATGCAGGCGCAGGTTCGCGCGACGCGTCCTGAAATGGTGCGACGTGGTTCACGTCCAAGGGTCTCGTTTCTTGCTCTGTCCGGAGGCGGTGCCGACGGGGCTTTCGGAGCCGGACTATTGGTCGGATGGACGGCTGCCAAGACGCGGCCCGAGTTCGATCTGGTTACCGGAGTCAGTACCGGCTCACTCGCTGCGCCTTTCGCCTTTCTCGGCCCGAAATACGATCCTCAGCTCAGGGAGATCTATACCAAATATTCGACCCGTGATCTGCTGAAACAGCAACCGATTCGTGGACTGCTCGGCGGCTCATCTTTGGCAAGTAGTCAGCCTCTAGCAGACCTGATCGCGCGCTATGTAGACGAGGATCTCCTGATCGAAGTCGCACGACAGCATAATCGTGGCAGGCGATTGTTTGTCGGGACAACCAATCTCGATGCTCAAAGGCCGGTGATCTGGGATATGGGCCGGATTGCGGCAAGCGGACATCCGGAGGCTCTTACACTGTTCCGCCGCGTTCTCCTGGCATCGGCGTCGATTCCTGGGGCCTTTCCTCCGATCCGGGTATCCGTCGCTGCTGGCGGCGAGACACACGATGAGATGCATGTCGATGGCGGTACCGCCAAGCAGGTCTTTCTTTTTCCAAGTCAGTTGATGCTGTCGAGAGATGTCGACAAACGCACGGGCGTCTACCCGCGGCGATCGCTTTACATCATCAGAAATGGCCGTCTCGATCCGGAATACAAAGCAGTCAATGCAAGCACTCTGTCGATTGCCCAGCGCTCGATTGCAACGCTGATCAAGACACAGGGAATTGGTGATCTCGTTCGACTATACGGCGTCGCGAGACAGAACAAGATCCGCTACAATCTGGCCTATATTCCCGGCACTTTTCCAGACGACAGCACCGAGGCCTTTGATCCCGCCTATATGTCAAAGCTTTTTGAGCTGGCCTACGAGAAGGCCCGAAAGGGCTATCGCTGGACGAAGTCGCCACCAGGCTTCGGTCCACAGTGAACCATGAATGTGCCTTGGAAATGGATAGCAATAACACTGGCTGTCGTTCTGGCCGTTGTGTTGTTGCTGGCAGGCGGGTTGATCCGCTCTCTCCTTGACCTGAGCTTGTCTTTTTTCTGACACCGCTCAGTTTCCTGGCGTCAGTTACTCAAGTTCCACCTTCTTCCACTCCTCGCCAGGATCGAATGCCTTGATCGCGTGTGCGGCCGACTCGGTTTCTGGTCCAAGATCAGCTTCATGGACAAGGCCGTCATGACTGACCACAAACGTCATGATGCCGGATACACCGTAGCGCGCCGGGTAGGCGAGGGTGGCGAACCCCCCGACCATCTTCTTGTCAACGACGTAGTCGTAGGCGCCTCCCGGCGCATTTGGGCCCTGGCTTGAGAGTATCCTGAACCGGTAGCCATGATAGGCATTCGTTTCGTCGCTCTCGGTTCCGTCCGTCTTGGGTGTATAGCCTTCACGCGCGGCTTCGGCGACAAGCGGACCAAGAGGGCTTTGCGCTTCGCCTTCATTGGCCTGCCAAAACAGGCCGTCCTTCTTGCCCTCGGTGCTTGCGAAGCGGGATGCGTAAGCGCGCAAACCATCTCCGTCCCAATCTCTGGTTGCATAGTCGCGCTGCGCATCACCGATCGCCAGCAGAACCTGGATTGTCGTCAGTTCGTTCTCACCAATCCTGCGGTTCAAAAGTTCCTCTTTGCCTTGTTCCGGATGGAATGCCCAGCCCTTTGCATCTTTGACAATGGGAAAGGGGAACGGGAAGCCATCATTGCCGATGACAAGGACAGCGGTATCGTTCCCATGTTTCTCGATGTCATGTTTTTCATCATAAGCCGCGATGAGTCGCTCACGACCTTGCTCGTCCTGAACCGGATCACCGGAGATTATCCACTCTTTCGTAGCCGGGCCTAGGATGGAAACGACCGCAGCAGCGTCTTTCTTCTTTGCTGCATCGATCAGCGCATTCACAGCCTTCTCAGGAGAGCTGAAATGCATGGGGTCGGGTGACTGGGCGGTTGTGAACTCAGTCGCGGCAAGAATGGAGAACACAACGGCCGCTGCAATGGTCAGCATGCTTCGCAGGTTTTTCGGTTCAATGAGTTTGCGCATCACCGTCTACCGCCTCGTCTGGCGCCGCCAGCACGACCGGCAGGCCGTGCACGGCTGATCTGGCGGCTTTGTTTTCCGCGATTACTGTGCTGCCGAACCTTTTGCCCTTGACCCATGCCGCGATAAGCGGACGGACGTCTCGCTGGAGTCGGCCTTTTTGCAGCAGCTGGGCGTTTTCTAGCTACAGGTTTCTTGCGGTTCTGTGGGCGTGGGGCAGGCCGTGCGGCTTTCTTTGTTGCCGGCCGTTTCGCAGCCGGTCGCTTTGCCGCTGGCCGCTGAGCGTTGGGCTTCTTACCCGCTGCAGGACGCTTGTTTGCTGCGGGCCGCGAAGGGGCAGCCGGTCTTTTGCCGGCTTTGGGGCGGTCTTTTAGGGCAGGTCCTTTGCTATCGGGTCTTTCGCGAGCAAGATCCCTTCGACCAGCTTGTGCGCGGCCACGGAATTGCTCACGTGCCTTGGCGTTGCGGACCTCGCCGCCATAGCGCTTTGAGACATTCCGGTTGTGATATGGAACGCCGCGGCGGTGACGCGGATTGTGTTTCCAATTTGTGGTTTTGATGTTGGTTCGACCGAAACTGTTATAGCGATTGACGTTGATATTCACACTTCGCCGACCCCAGTCACAGCGGCCCCAGATGGCTCGGCCAACCGCGACGCCGGTTGCAAACCAAAAAACGCGGCCCGCGACGTAGCCGGGAGGATACCACGTGTAGGGCGGATAGGCCGGGTAAGGCCAAGGGCCATAGACCACAGCAGGATTGTAGGCCGGTACATAAATGATCTCCGGATCGGCCTGTTCGATCACGATGACCGTTTGTGGTGATCCGCTGCTTGTCTTGACGGTCTGCTTCTTAACGGTTTGCTGCTTTGTAGTCTTTAGCTGATCGGCCTCATCGGCACGTGCTCGCAGTCTCTGAACCGCATCCAGCACCTCTTCCTGCTGGGCCAGGAAGACATCACCCAGTTGCTGCGTCCAACTCAGATCGTCATTGAGCATCTCCAGAACCTGGGGAAAGGCAGCTAGCGATTTTATGCTAGGATCCCATGACCTCGACGTCATGGCCTCTTCGAGGGCTTTTCCCGTCACTTTGGGATTCTTCTCGACCCAGCGTGCAGCCTGGACGATCTCAAGCGGATAGGTCGAGGCCATCAGGATCTGCGTCAACAACGCATCCGGATGCAGAGCAATAGGCGCTACAAGCTGTTCGATTTGCTCTTTTGTGAAAGTCTGCTCGGCATCCTCTGCAGCATAGCTCGGGATCGCAGATATGTTTAAGTGGAGGGCAAGAGCAAGGAATCCAACGATGGCTGGAAAAACAGAATTCGCCTGCCTTACGAGGACGCTGAACATTGAAACCCCGCCTGTGACTTTCGGTTAGCCTACGCGAAGTCACGCCAACAACCAAGATGTATAGGTTTCATGTCTTTAGCCGGTAGGTTGCCTCAGACCGGCAGTCCAATCCGCCGGCGACTTTCCTCATCTCTCAGAGACAAGTCAGTGCCGGCATAGTCGGCGGCGCCTTCTGCACAGAGCCAGCAGATCGCTTTGGCCGGCCATTCGGCTGGGATATGAACCGAAGGGTCCAACTGGCTGACCGGGTTGATACCGGATGCCTTGATGGCCACTTGCATCTCCGTCGCCACGGTTCCAGGACTCATGCCGACTACATGGATGCCCTTGGGGCCGTATTCCTTGTCGGCACAACGGGTGAGGGAGAGGACAGCCGCCTTGGTCGAGCAGTAGTGGCTCCAACCTTCAAGTGCGCCGGTTGCGGCACCGGAACTGACATTGACGATGACGCCGGAGCCTTGCGCTTCCATATGAGGGATTGCTGCGCGCAGGCCGTAGTAGACGCCCTTGAAATTGATGTCGACAACGCGAGCCCATTCCGCCGGGTCGGAATCCGCCAAGCGTGCGATCGGATCGATAACGCCGGCATTGTTGACGAGAAAGTCGATGCGACCGAAAGACTGGGTGCATCGCTCAACCGAATTTGCAACGTCTTCGAAGCGGCTGACATCGCAGACAACAGCTTCTGCCGATCCGCCATCACGGCGGATCTCATCCGCAATGGTCTCGATCGCTTCTGCCGTTCGCGCAGCCAACACAACCGACGCGCCCTGATTGGCGAACTCTCGTGCGGTCGCCGCTCCGATCCCGCGGCTTGCGCCTGTGACGATTGCGGCCTTGCCTGTGAGTCGTTTTGTCATGGATATCCCCGCTCGGGTTGTTGGGCTGATGAATGCGGCCCCAAACGCAAAAGCGCCGGCGGCCTGGAGGGGCCACCGGCGCTAGAAGGCGTCTTTGGGAGGAAGGAGTGCCTTCGTGACTGCAACAGCAGTTGCCCAGATATTGGCAGTTTCACCGAATGAGACAAGGTATCCCACCGCATGGCAGATATGCAGATTTGCATGCTAGCATTCAAATGTCTGAATATAAGCGGTTTCTCGGTCTAGAAAGACCATTCTCGGGCTTTCGTGATCAGAAAATCCCGGAATACATTCACCCTTTTCGAGTTCCGAAGTTCCTCCGGATACACGAAATAGGTGTCCATCTCCGGCAAATCCGCGTCAGTGAGCGCCAGCACGAGATCGGGATCGTCCTTCGCCATATAGTCCGGAAGGACGGCGATGCCCAAGCCACGGCGGACGATTTGTTTCAGGGCATAGAGACTGTTGATTCGCAACAGAGGGGTTCGATTGTCCTGCCCATTCAATCCGGCAGTTTCGAGCCAGTTGAGATTGCGTACGGCATCGACAGTCGTTCCGCCGAAGGTCAGGATCGGGTGGCCTTCGAGATCGGCGACGCTCTTTGGGCTGCCATTGCGGCGCACATATCCAACCGATGCATAGACATGGAAATGGACCGTGAAAAGCTTGCGCTGAATAAGGTCGGATTGAGTCGGTTGATGCAGCCAGATCGCGATATCCGCTTCGCGCATCGACAGATCCAGCTCATGGTCGTGCAGCAGCAACTCGAGATTGATATCGGGATAGAGATCGAGAAAGCTGTGAATGCGTGGCGTCAACCAGCTCGCACCAAGACCGACCGGCGTCGTGACGCGCAGATCGCCTTGCGGTTTTGTCTTGGAATCAGCCAGACGTGTTTCTGCCGACTTCAGCATGTGAAACACATCGTGCGCGGTGCGATGAAGCATTTCGCCTTGCTCGGTCAGGACAAGACCGCGTGCGTGGCGATGAAAGAGCGTAACGCTGAGGTCACGCTCCAAGGCGCCGACCTGCCGGCTCACAGCCGACTGGCTCATGTCGAGTTGTTCACCCGCATGCGTAAAGCTGCCGGCTTCGGCCGCAGCGTGAAAAATTCTGATTTTGTCCCAATCCATGTGCCTGCCGGTGCGGGACTTGCCCGCCCTTGTCAGGCGACAGTCTACTCTGCCGCCTCACTTCTACTCTCGGCCTCGGCCAGATACTTCTCGGTTTCCAGCGCTGCCATACATCCCATGCCAGCCGCCGTTACTGCCTGGCGATAGATGTCGTCCGTTACATCGCCCGCCGCAAAGACACCTGGAATGCTTGTGGCCGTTGAATCCGGTGCCGTCACCAAATAACCGCCGCCTTTGGTCTCAAGTTTGCCTTTGAAAAGCTCGGTCTCCGGCGCATGGCCGATAGCAACGAAAACGCCATCGACGTCGACCTCGGTGACTGCATCGGTCTTGACGTTCTTCAGCTTTGCTCCGGTAACGCCTGGGGGGTTTTGCGTGCCTGTCACTTCTTCCAGGACCGTGTCCCACATCACGTCGATCTTCTCGTTGGCAAAGAGACGCTCCTGCAGGATCTTCTCACTGCGGAGTTCGTCGCGGCGATGAACCAGTGTCACCTTGGACGCAAAATTGGTCAGGAATAGCGCTTCTTCGACAGCCGTATTGCCACCGCCAACGACAATAACTTTCTTGTCGCGGTAAAAGAATCCATCGCATGTTGCGCAGGCTGAGACGCCATACCCCTTAAAGGTCTCTTCGGAGGGTAGTCCGAGCCACTTTGCCTGGGCGCCGGTCGCAATGATCAAGGCATCGCACGTATAATCGTTGCCTGAATCGCCTTTCAGATAAAACGGCCTGCGATCGAGTGACACTTCCGTGATTGTGTCCGAGATCATCTCGGTGCCGACATGTTCTGCTTGAGCCTGCATCTGCTCCATGAGCCATGGGCCCTGGATGACTTCGGCAAAGCCCGGATAGTTCTCCACATCGGTCGTAATGGTCATCTGACCGCCGGGTTGGATGCCGTTGATGACGATTGGTTTAAGCATGGCGCGCGCCGCATAGATTGCGGCCGTGTAGCCGGCTGGCCCCGAACCGATGATGATGACTTTGGCGTGACGCACGCTCATTTCGATGCCTCTTTTCCGAATCCAACACAGTGCCGATCCACCATCGGCAGGCTGCATGTCCGACACAGCGTCCTGCTGTCCTGCCAATAATGGTCAAAACGACAATCCAAGGGTGGATGGTCTCCTACCGGATCTGGCCGATACAAGACTTTCGTTGACTAGGACACAGGTATGACAGCATGCCTCGCAAGGCAAGTGCGAACGGGAAATGTTAATGCTTGCGCGGCTTTATCGCGGAGCCAGCACCAGAAATGCGTCGTCTGTTGGCTACCGGTAGAGGCTTTCGTGCTCCAGGTCTTTGTAAAGACTGGCGACCTGCTCGGCATAACCGTTAAAGAGCTGCGTCTTCACCCGCGTGCCGGACCCAAGCACTTGTTCGGTGGCCTGGCTCCATCGTGGATGCGGGTAGGCCGGATGCACGTTGGCCCAGAAGCCATATTCCCGTGCCTGAATTTCTTCCCAGAAACTCACCGGCCGTTCGGATTCGAAGCTGATCCGAACGATGGATTTGATGGACTTGAATCCATATTTCCAGGGTAGGGCAAGACGGATCGGCGCACCGAATTGCTTGGCCAGTGGTTTGCCATAAGCACCGGTTACCATGAAAGCCAGATCGTTCATGGCTTCTTCGATCGTCACGGCTTCAGTATAAGGCCAGGGATAAATCGAGCGGCGCTGAGCGTCGGCGACTTTGGGATTCATAAAGGTCTCGAAACGCACATATTTTGCGCTTGAGAGTGGCTTCGCGAGTTCCACGAGCTTCGAGAGCGGGAAGCCGGTCCAGGGAACGGTCATCGACCAGGCTTCGACGCAGCGATGCCGATACAACCGCTCCTCGATGCCGACTTTGCGGACGAGATCGTCGATGCCGATCGTCAATGGCTGTTCAACGTGTCCGGCAATCTTGATATCCCAAGGCCGGACATCAAGTTTCTGTGCTTTTCGCCAAATCTGCTTGCCGGATCCGAACTCATAGAAATTGTTGTAGCGCGAGCTGATGACCTCTGGCGTGATCTTGCGGGTGATCTTGTAATTGTCGTTGCGCTTGGCTGGATAGAGGTCGGCAGTCGGTATTTTTTCCTTGGCTGCAAATGCGGCGCTTGGCAACGTGCCTGCAGCGGCAATCGCACCCGTACCGGCCAGAAAAGCCCGGCGGTTCATAAAGACATGCTCCGGGGTCACTGTGCTTTCAGCAACTTCCCAACCCCTTGACGTCTTAATCAGCATGAACCTCTCCTTCGGCTTTGATACGCCACGTTGATATGTCAATCCGTGTACGGGAGTTCAAATCACGCTTTAGCGAGCTAGATTTCCCGGTTTGCCGGACATTTAGGCCAGTCGTATGTATACGGCCGACCGGACAATCCGGTTGCATGGATGGGGGTGTGGTTAAGACTGCGGCGATGAAATTGGTCGGAGAGAATGTTGCGGGGGACGCGAATGGTCCCCCGCGAGATCGGCTTATGTGCGTCCACTGAGACGCAGGTCAGTCTCGTGATCAGGCTGCTTCCTGGGCGTGCGTCGACAGCACCTGATCAGCCAGTTTTCCCGTCAACTCGGCCAGATGATCGAACTTGGCCGTAAACGTCCCGACGCCGGCGGTCGCCGAACGCAGTTCGACAATCAGATCCTGGATTTCCGATTCCGGGATATGAGCTTGGACGAGATCCCAGCCGTCCCATCCCGGGCGTGCGTCGAAGCCAAGGATCTGACCGCGCCGCGTGGGAATGATGCCGTTGATTTTCGCGGTCGCATCGGAGGGAACCGCGACTTCGACCGACATGATCGGCTCCAACAACACCGGTTGGCATTGTGGCATGCCTTCACGCATGGCGATCGATCCGGCGGTACGGAACGCTTGATCGGATGAATCCACGCTATGATATGAGCCATCCAGAAGCGTTACGGCCACGTCCACCACAGGAAAACCGAGAGGCCCACAGCTTAGGTAGTCCTTCACGCCGGCTTCCACCGAGGGAATGTATTGTTTGGGAACCACGCCGCCGGTGATCGTATCATTGAATTCAAAGCCGGACCCGCGGGGCAGGGGCTTGATCTCAACAACCACATCGCCGAACTGTCCGTGACCGCCTGACTGTTTCTTATGGCGACCCCGGATTTCGACCTTACGCCTGATGGTCTCTTTGTAAGGCACCTGTCGCATGCGGGTCTCGCCGGCGATACCGTATTTGCTTTGCAGGCGCTCCAACGCAACGCGAAGATGCATCTCGCCCTGACCCCATAGGATCATCTCACCAATGTCCTGGTTGTGAGCCAGTGTGATGGACGGATCCTCCTCGGTCAGCTTTCCAATTGCCGCGGTAAGCTTGACTTCGTCCTTGCGCTCTTTCGCACCGATTGTCTGTCCGAAAACCGGTTCGGGTGGAGGCGCCATCTCGATATTGGCTTGAGCACCCTTTTCCGTCGAAAGCGTTGCTCCGGTCGGAATGGAGTCGAGACGACCGAGTGCAACCGTGTCGCCCGGTGTGGCCGTACCACGCTTGGCCGGTTCATGGCCCATAAGTGAGAACAGTCCCGATACGCGATCGTCGCCATCTGCACTGTAGACCGATGCGCCGTCCGAGAGGTCACCGGTCAGAACACGGGCCAAGGTCAATTTGCCGCCATGCGGTGTATGGAAAGTCTTCATGACCTGGACACAGGACGGCTTGTCCGCGACACCGAGCCGATCGATGGTGCGTGCGACAAATGGAGCTTCGTGCCTCAAGGCTTTCAGAAGGCGCAGGATGCCATTCCCATTCTCTGCCGAGCCAAGCAGCACGGGACAGATATGCCCGTCGCGCAGTTCGGTCGAGAGATCGTCAAACACGCGATCCGAGGGCGGTTCGATATCTTCCAGCAATTGTTCCATGAGCTCGTCGTCATAGTCGGCGAGCTGTTCAAGCATGGAAAAACGCGCTTCAGACTCGCGGTCCGTGATACCGTCAGGCATCGCGACGACCTCGCTTGGCGCATGCTCTTTGTAGACAAAGGCCCGCTCAAGAGCGAGATCCACGAAGCCTGTCGCGATTTCGTTTTCCCAGATCGGAATTTGTCGCAGAACCAGCGGTTTGGCGCTTGCCGGCTGCAATACCGGCAGGATATCGCGGATCTTGCCTTCCGCCTTGTCGATCTTATTCAGAAAGAGAAAATGGGGGATATTCTGGTCTTCGAGACGCTTTAGGATCAACTGCAGTGCCGGAACCTTCTTGTCATCCGGCTCGCACACGACGACAGCCGCATCGCATGCGGTGATTGCGGCATTCATATCGTGCTGAAATTCGACCGATCCGGGACAATCCACAAAAGTGAACTTGTCTCCAAGAAATTCGACGTCCGCCACATTCAACTCAACGCTCATACCGTGGGCACGGGCCTCGTCGGATGCATCTCCGACAGTGTTTTTGTCTGCGGTCGTGCCTTGTCTTGAAATAGCCCCGGTGCGGGCAAGGATCGCCTCAAGTAGCGTCGTTTTCCCGCTCAGATAGGGCCCAACCAATGCGATACAGCGTGGGCTGCGAGCGTCTTGGCTCTGTGCTTGGCCCATGGTTTCCTCCCCTGGTTGTACCGATGATCCGATGCCTGAGCGCGTGTCGCGCCAGCCATCCAGAAGACATCGTGTCAACTGGAATCGACTCTGGCAAGTCTTGCCTGTCGTTTTGCAAGAGCAGGCCGTGATCAGGCCGGCTTTTCTGCCAATTCAGGACCCAGGGGCTGTCCGTGACTGAATTCGACGATATATCCGTCCGGATCGCGCAAAGCGCAAAGATAGCCAACGGGATAGGGGAGTTCCTGCACATCCCAATAGAGGCATCCGGCTGCGCGGCCAAGAGCTGCGATCTGGTCGACGTCGCGACGATGTGCGACCGCGAAGCCATAGTGTGTCATATCGCCCTGGGGCTGTTCGTGACCGGCGCCTCCGCAGACCAGAACGAGAACAAAAGCGCGTTCCCGGCCTGCTTCCGCCATCCAGACCGTGCGCTCTTCGGGTGTATCGCCATGCTGGTGCACGACACTTAGCCCACAAAATGTCTCGTAGAATGCGATAGATGCGTCCACGTCTTTCACATGCAGGGCGCAATGGGTGAAGGCGGTCTTTGACATCAGTTCGAATCCTCAGCATCCGATGCGATGCGAACGGTAGCGGCGATCCAAGCCAGTACCTTATCGAAGTGCTCGTAGACCCAATAGTGTCCAGTTTCCGGAAGCGTTTCAAAAAGACAATCGGGAATCTGGTCGGCGAGGCATCGCGCCGCGACATGCGGCACATTGCGATCGACATCTCCCTGCCAGACTTTGCACGGGGCGGAAATCCGAGTGAATTCGAAATCCCATGGTTCGACGAACAAGTGTAGGTCCCGGGAAGGGCCACTGATACCGTCGACAAGACCTTCAGTCATGCTCTCTATCAGGTTCGAGCCAATTTCCGGGCGCATTAGGATATTGCGATCGACGTCTGCCGCGCGGGTCATGAGACCGCGAAGGGCAAGTGTCGGCGTGTAGGTGACCGCGATCCGCATGGTTGTGAAAACAGTGCGCGCCAGGCGAGGGGAGCGTGCGAGCTGCAGGAATATCCTTCGATGCTCCGATGACAGGAGGGGCTCCAAGTCGGGCATGCCGACGGGGCCGACCGGACTCACAAGTGCGGCGCCGGACACACGGTCGACGAGCAGGGCTGCGGTTGCTGCGGCGTAAGGACCACCGCCCGAGACACCAATGACAGCAAACCGATCGATCTCGAGATCGTCGGCAAGGGCCTCAACGTCCTTCGGCCAATCGCTCAAACTGCGCGATGGCAGCGGAGATGAAAGGCTGTAGCCTGGACGATCCGGGGCAATGAGCCGAAATCCTTGTTCGCGCGCGAGCGGATCGGCCAGACGAAACATATGGCGGCAGCCCGGTGTGCCGTGAAAGGCAAAGACCGGATAGCCCTTCGGGTCGCCATATTCGGCATGACCCAGAAGACGGCCATCGGAAAGTCTCAGGATCTGGTCTTCGCGGTCGAACCGAAACGCGCGCGCGTCCATAACCTAATCCAAGATATGCTCGAAGAAGAGCGAACCCGGCACCGGATTCTCGTTATAGTTGGCGATCTCGCTGAATCCGAGGCTCCGGTAAAGCGCGATTGCCTGGGTCATGGACTGAAGAGTGTCGAGCCGCATCCGCCGGTAGCCGAGAGCGCGAGCCTTGTCGATGCTGGAGATTGCCAGCCGTCGTCCGAGTTTGAGGCCACGCGCTGTATCTGTGACGTAGAGGCGTTTCATCTCGCAGCAATCCTTCGACAGTCGCCGGATGCAGACCATTCCAAGAAGATCCGGCGTTGCTGTTCCCAGAGCAAGGATGACCGCGCCGTCCGGTGGCTCATAGCCCGCCGGAAAAGCGGCCAGTTCCTGATCGAAATCCTGGAATTCCAGAGAGATCGGTATTGAGGCTTCGTAGTCGCGCAGAAGATTCAGAACGGTCTCGTGGCGTTCCGATTCAACGCCTTCTGTCAGTCGGACTTCCTGCTCCATGGCTCACTCCGCGCCGGCAAGCCCTTGGGCTTCCGAGACGGCCTTGCGCTTGGCCGACCGCTGTTCCAGCGGCCCAACGACGAGGGTGAGCATAGGTGGAATGATAAGAAGTGTCAGGACGGCAGACAGGGACAGACCGCCGACGACCACTGAGCCAAGCCCGCGATAGAGTTCTGAGCCGGCGCCCGGAATCACGACCAGCGGCAACATACCGAAGACGCTGGTCAATGTAGACATAAAGATCGGGCGAATGCGATTGCGGGTCGCCTCGATGATTGCCGCATCGGCTTTCATGCCGTCGTTGCGGAGATGATGCAGTGTTTGATGGACAAGCAGAATCGCATTGTTGACCACGATACCGATCAGAATGACGAATCCGAGCAAGGTCAGCATGTCCAAGGGCTGAGACGTGCCACTCATATTTAGGACGACCAGCCCTGCGACACCGCCGGCCGCAGCCATTGGGACGGACAGCAGAATGATAAGCGGATAAATGAAACTCTCGAACAGGATCGCCATGACAAGATAGACGATGATCAGCGCGATAATGAGATCGCGCACCATCGCCTGCCAAGTCTGGGTCAGTTTGTCTGCGGTACCCGACAGGCGCATCTTCACGCCGTCTGGCAGCCCTTCGGCGCGCAAGGGTTGGATAACCTGTGTCTTCAGCAGGTCGATTGCTTCTTCCAATGCGATTGCAGTCGAGGGCACGACTTCCAGCGTCACCGTGCGAGCGCGTTCCCGGTGGCGGATCTCGGTCGGGCCGGCTGTCAGCTCGACCGTCGCCATGGACGACACCGGAACGATTTGTCCGCTTCGAGTGACAACCGGCAGATTTCCGATGCCCTGCGTTGACGTCACATTGTCGAACCGGCCTTCCAGCATGAGATCGAGGCGGTCGTTGCCGACCGTTACCTCGGCCACACGCAAACCGTCATTGAATGCATCGATGGCCTCGCCGAGCTCGCGCGCCGTCACACCATTGTCTGCAAGCTTCAGTCTGTTCGGCGTGACGCGGACCTCCGGTGCGCCAAGTTCCAGCCCGGGATTGGGACGGAATTGATTGCCTTGGTCGCGAGGCAATAGCTCCGAGATGCGCCCTGTCGCTCGCAAAGCCACGGACAGAATTTCATCGAGCTCGGGTCCGGAAATGTCCAACTCAATCTTGCGGCCACCACCGACACCACGACCGAATATCGAGCGTTGGTTGATAATGGCAAAGGTACCGGGCTCCTTGAAGACCGGCTTTGAGAGAACGTCCTTCAGTTCGCCAACTCGCTTGGGGTCCACGGCGGCGGCACCGAGAAATGTCTGTGCTCTGAGGGCGACGAAGAAAAAGCGGGCAATCTTGGGCGGCTCGCCCGGCGCACTTTCAGGGCCGGTCTCCGATTGCCACAGCGGCTTGATCTCACTCTCGATACGTTTGGCGATATCGCTTGTCGTCTTGAGGTTGTAACCGGGCGGCGGGATAACGATCCCGAAAATCAGATTGCGATTCCCGTCTGGCAGATATTCGAGCTTTGGCAGAAACGACCAGGCGCCTGCGAGGCAAACCGCCGACGTCACACACACGATAAAGAGCGCCGCCAGCTTTGATCGCGTCACAAGGCCCGTAAAGCCCAGAATGACGGCAATGAAGCCGCGCGCAAAATGGTCGATGCCAGGCAGAGAGATGCGTTTGAATTGTGCGCCCGCAGCTGCACCACTACCTCCGGTCAGGAGGCGACTGGCCAGTGCCGGAAGGACCGTAATCGAGACAATAAGAGACAGCAGTACCGAGACCGAAATTGCGACGGCGATGTCGCGGAACAGCTGCCCCACTTCGAGCTGCATGATCAGGACGGGGATGAAAACCATCACGGTCGTGAGCGCTGAAACCAGAACCGCACCCCAGACCTGGTTGGCACCTTCGAATGCTGCTTCCCGGGCCGGTCGCCCGGACTCGCGGAACCGGAACATGTTCTCCAGCACGACAATGGCGGCGTCGACCACCATTCCGACCGCGAAGGCAAGGCCGGCAAGCGAGATCACATTGAGAGAGCGCCCGAGCGCTGCCATTGCGACGAAGGAACCGATCACCGAAACCGGGATTGCCAGAGAGACGATCAGTGTCGCGCGCCATGAGCGCAGGAACAGCAGGAGGACGATAGCGGCGAGCGTTCCGCCGACCCAGATGTTCTGCTGGACCAGGTCGACCGACGAATTGATATAGATCGTTTCGTCATAGACTTGGCGGAGTTTCAATCCTTGGCGCGGAACGAGAGCCTCGTTCAGCTCTTTCACGGCCAGATCGATCCCCTTCATGGTCTCGATCACATTGGCGCCGGTCTCGCGCTCGGCATTGAAGGCGAGCGCCGACTCGCCGAGAAGGCGAATATTGGCGACCGGATCCTTGTAGGCGAAACGGACTTCGGCGACATCCGCAACGGTTACCCGGGCAAGACGGCCAGTGGTGTCGTCTCGAACCGAACGCAGGACCACATTGCGGATCGTCTCGAGCGTATTGAGTTCCGCTTCCGTCCGAACCACATAGCGACGCTTGCCTTCATCGACGTCGCCGGCGCTGACAGCCGCATTGTTGCGGCGAAGCATGTCCAGAACCTGCGATACAGTCAGTTGGTAGCGTGCGAGAAGGCTGGGCTCGACGACGATCTCGATTTCGCGTTCGCTGCCGCCATAGACATTAACCTCACCGACGCCGGGCACACGTTCGATACGATCCTTCACCACATCTTCGAGGAAGTCGCCATATTCGTGAATGGGCCGCTCATTGCCTGGTTGGCGTGTGACGATAAACCAGGCGATGGGTGTGTCTTCAGCGCCGGCAACGCTGAGCGCGGGCTCATCGGCCTCCAGGGGATAGCCCGTCACCCGGTCGAGCCGGTTCGACACGATCAGCATCGCCCGGTCCATATTTGTGCCGATCTCGAATTCGAGCGTGATACGGCCACGGCCTTGTTCCGACCGGCTCTCGATCTCTGCCAGACCATTGATCCCGCGCAGGACGTCTTCCTGACGGATGATGACCTCGCGTTCGATCTCTGCCGGTGCGGCGCCCGGCCATTGCGTGCTGATTGAGATGACCGGCCTGTTGACGTCGGGCGCAAGCTGGATGGGGATCGTCTGCAGAGCAACGATCCCGAACATCACCACCATGAGGACAACGGCGATGACGGCACTCGGCCGCTCGATCGACGTTTTGATCAGTCTCATGAAGAGCCTTTTTCGATCCGTACCTTGGCGCCCGGTGTCAGCCGTTCATTGCCTCGAACCACAACCTTTTCGCCGGCTTTAAGGCCGGAGACGACTTCCATGCGACCGCCAACCGCTTCTCCGAGCAGCAAGGTGCGCGGGCTCGCGACGCCGTCCGCCACCACATAAACGATATTGGCACCCTGGCGATTGAGGATGGCATCCTTGTGTACCGTCAGGACCCGGCGCTCCTGGCCGACCGGAACAGCAACGATTACGGATTGAGATTCCGCCAGAGGTTTGACGGTCGTTCCAATCTTTGGCCTTAGCCGAACAGCGCGTGTTCGTGTCAGAGGGTTTTCCGATGGAAGAACCGCTCGGACCGTTGCCGTATGCGTGGAGCCGTCACCGAGTTTGATGTCGACTTCGCGCTCGAGCACGAGGCCGCCCAGGCGTCTAAAAGGCACGTCGGCCTCGACCTCCAGAGAACGCGAGCCGATGATCCGGACAATAGCATCGCCTTTGGTCACATAGGCGCCCGCATCCGTATGACGCCGCACGATCACGCCTTCATAGGGTGCACGAACGGTCGCATAGGAAATATCCAACGCCTTGCGTCTTAAGGCTGCCGATTTGATTGCCATCTTGGCTTCGGCGCGTTTGATGCGCGCGGTCGCGACGGCCATCTTCTTTTGCGCGTCTTCGAAACGGGCCTGCGAAAACGCCGTCGACTTTTTCAACCGGGCCTGCCGGTCGAGCTCGGTCTGGGCCTGATCGGCCTCCGCCGCCCACGCAACGACTTCCGCCTTCGATTCGAGGAACTCGCTTTCAGCCAAAGCGCGTTCGGCTTGTAGAATTTCATCGTCCAGAACCGCAATCACTTGGCTCTTGCGGACGACATCGCCAACCTCGGCCAGCAATTGCTTGACTGGTGCATCGATTCGCGCGGCGACATCGCCGGAACGGAGTGCGACCAAACGACCAATAACCGGAACGGTCTGCGTCAATGGCTCCGTCCGGACGGTTTCCACACGCACCAAGGCCGCATCCTGGGTAGAAGCCGGCGTCGTCAGCCCAATAGTCAACAGGATGAGCGCGGCTGGCTGCACCGATCTGGCAAGAAATCCTGGGGTCTTTTCTTTATTTCGGATCATGGCGCCAACCATAAGGAAAATTCCGCATCTCACAATGCGTGTTACAGGTTTGAAACAATCAAGAAATCGTGCAGCTCAGCCAATGGCGTCTGCGTTGGACACTGTGTCGCGATGCATCGGGGCAGGTGTCTCGGGCGGCACTATAGCGCACCTGGCCAGCGATCCCAGCGCCGTTTTGCACTCATCCTTATTGTCGCTCGGATTCGGCCAAAACCGTGGCCATTGACGCCTCACTGTTGGCTCATTGGCAAGATAGCAACATGTCAAGGACAGAGTCGCGTGATGCTGTGGGGGCATGATTGGTACTGCGTTGTCCGGAGGGATTGCTGACAATGCCCGTGCTGCGCGCGGTGGGCTTGGCCATAGCTTTGATCGTGTGGCTGAACCCTGGACTTGTTATCGCTCAAAGCAAATCTGAGAAGGCCGCGCGTCAGAGCGACGCGCGCGAATTGGATCGTGCCAAACGCGAAACGCTTTGGATCGTTGCCGATGGCCGCAACCAGACGGCGGTCCGCGCCATGATGGATGTGGCGGATATCGTCGACGATGAAAATGGTTTGCGTGTTCTACCGGTGCTCGGAGAAGGCACAGCGCAGAGCATTGCCGATATTCTCTATCTCAAGGGAATCGACATCGGCATCGTTCAGCAGGATGCCTTGCACCGCATTCGCAAGGCGGGGCGGTTGCCCAAGATCCAGGAACGCATTCGCTACATCGCCAAGCTCTACAATGAGGAGATGCATCTTGTTGCGGGCGAGGGCATCGAGTCGGTGCAGGATCTAGCAGGCCGGAAGGTGAATCTGGGGCCCGTCGCCAGTGCCACACATGCAACAGCGCGCGCGATTTTCGAGGCGCTCAATGTGACAGTTGATGCAGTTGAGATGACGGCCGATATCGCACTGGAGCGCGTCCGGTCCGGAGACATCGCTGCAACCGTCTTTGTCGCGGGTGCTCCGGCACGGAGCCTGGCGAGCATTGGCGCAGAAAATGGGATGAAACTGCTGCCGATTCCCTTCGCGGCGGCGCTGCAGGAGATCTATATTCCGGCAACGCTGAAGAAATCCGATTATCCCGGTTTGATCGAAGATGGCGAGATGGTTGAGACGGTTGCCGTTGGTACCGTAATGGCGGTCTTCAACTGGCAGCAGGGCTCGGCGCGGTACGAGCGAGTCAGTCGTTTCATCAAGAGTTTCTTTTCTCGCTTCAATCGACTGCACGACCCCGCACATCATCGCAAATGGCAAGAGGTCAATCTGGCAGCGACTGTCCCCGGTTGGGAGCGGTTCAAGCCAGCAACCGCCTGGCTTGACGCGAACAAGGGGCAGACAGCGGGCAAACTCGAAGAGGATTTTCAGAAGTTCCTGTCGGCCAACAAGCCTGATGGATCATCAGCCCAACTAACATCGTCGCAACGCGAGGCGCTATTTCGTGAGTTCGTTCGCTGGCGCGGTCGACGGCCTCAGCAGACGAACTAGAGGGACAGTCCAGGCGTGAAGGACAAGACTCCAATGACGAACTCAAAACAGGCACTGGTTCCGGTCGAGCGCTACGGTCTCGACGATCTCATGGCGTGTTTGACCAATGAGCCGGAGACGGAAGAAAAGCCGCGGAGCGAGCCTCTCACGGCTACGCAGAACGATGCGGAAGATTCGGATACCGGCGGTCCGTCACCGGCTCTGGCTGCCGCGCTCGATGCTGTTTTGAAGATTGCCGAAGAGACTGTTCTGCATAAAGCGACAGAGTCTGGAAACCGCGCGGTTCCGGCGCTTAGCGAGCGATTGAGTGTTCTGGATCTTGCGCCGACGCAGATGCGAGACGGGGAGGCGGTCGACGATGAGGAAAGTCTTCCGCCTGAATTAGGAATCGACGACAAACCTGAAGAGGTGCCGTGCATGGGCTTTTCAACGCCAGACCCTGAAGAAGAGGACGTCTCGCCGCTATGGCCGGCGACAGGAGAGCCTATTCCGAGTCTTGCACCCATGGTTCGGCAGATGCCGGCCGTCGCGACGCCCGATGCCGCGATTCTCGACGCGCTCGAGCGAGAGACGATCATGCCTCCGGAGCCAACGCTGTTGCCGTCGGCGAATTCTGAACAGGCAGCCTCGACCAATGTCAGCGATGACGAGGAGTCGGTTCCGCCGACACCAGTGCGGCGAATCGCAAAAACGGTGAGGCCCAATCGCGAAAGCCCGCGCCTTCGGATTAGGCCTGGTGACGCCAGGGATTTGGTCGAAACGCTCGAAGGTTTCGGGGACAAGCTTGATTCCGCCGAAGCGCTCATTGCCCAAAGACTGAGACCGGCGATGGCAGCGAGCGCGTTTGAGCAGGAACAGGTTCAACATCCCCCGCGGTCGTCGCGGGGGCGTGAAGCCATGGTGCTTTCCGGTCTTGTTCTCTGCCTCCTGGCCGGATTGAGTGGGATCGTCTACTCGAACAGCGATTGGCTGCAGAGCGTCAGTCCTGGAGCATTAATGACAAAATTCCAGGATGAAGCAGCGAAGGAGAGTCTGCCGGTGACGCCAAGCGTGCGGCATCAGCTTGCCGTTGCGACGGCGCCCACCAGCGGCGTCGACCCGGAAGCCAAAGGTTTCGAGCGGCAAGCGAGCATTGCCGCCGCGCAAGACCAGACTATCAACGACAAAGAGAGCACCGCTGCCGAGAAGGAACTGGAGCAGGCTCTATCGGAAGAGTTGAGTGTCGTGATTGCGGAGCCACCGTCTGAGGACCCGGCAAAGAAAACGACGACCGAGCATCTGGTCACCCGCGCCAAAGGCTTGATCGATGCCGGTGACATCGCCTCCGCCCGTCAGCTGCTCGAATATGCTGCACGGCGCGGAAATGCCTCGGCGATGATGGTTCTGGCTCAGTCCTACGATCCAGGATTTCTTCTGAAGATGAACATTCATGGGATCCGGCCGGATGTCGATAAGGCGATGGCCTGGTATCAGCGTGCGGCCGAGGCACAGCCTGAACCGCAAACGTCAGATGACACAGCCCAACTGAATGTCTCTCAGCGCCGTGAAACCGCGCGGGCCGAGTAGGGAGCCAGCGATTGGCGTCGAAAGAATGGTCGAAGGAGACATTTGTCGCGCGACTGTTGCAGAAGATCGACAATGCGCATTGAGAGTGTTCGGTTACATGTTGGTTTCTGTTGATTGTTGCGAATCAATCACAAAATCCAGAATTATGTATAATATCGAACAGCTTCAATAAGTTGTTGGGTTGGGCTCATACGGTCCAGTGCTCCGGCCGCGAAAACACCCCTCTTTTTTCAAGGTCCGAACACATTCTCCCTATTCTCGGCACAAACGCTCGCTAGGCTCAAATTCTGGGGCGATCGTCTTCGTGCTGGCAGGACAACGAATTCTTGCGTTCCACACACGAGTACGTTCGTTGGAGGGGAAAATGACGCCAATGTTCCGCGTCTGTGGCGTCGCGCTTGTTTGCGCGTTCGCGTTTATCTCCTTGCCGGCCGAAGCCTTTGCCCAGCGCTCAGGTGCCGCCAAGGATAGTCATCAATCAATCAGAAGCCGTATTAACAGCGGGACCGTCGGGATCATATCCGGCGGGATCGGTGGTACCTACATTCGGATCGCGACCGATCTTGCGACCGTTTTGGATGACGGTGACAAGCTGCGCATTATGCCGGTGGCCGGTAAGGGCTCAGTACAAAACATCACCGACATTCTCTATCTCAAAGGGATCGACATCGGGATCGTGCAATCCGATGTGCTGACCTATCTCAAGAGTCAGGGTGTGCACGCCAGTATCGGAAATCGCATCCACTATCTGACAAAGCTCTATAACGAAGAGTTTCACCTGGTCTCGTCGAAGCGGATCAAGAGTGTGAAGCAACTCGCAGGGAAGAAGGTCAATTTTGGCGTCCGGGGCAGTGGCACCTACATGACCGCCAGTACCGTCTTCAAGGCGCTTGGTATCAAGGTCACGCCCGTGAGTCATGACCAAGCTCTTGCGCTCGACAAGATCAAGAAGGGTGAGATCGCCGCGACCGTCTACGTGACCGGCAAACCTGCCCGCGCAATTTCAGGTCTGAAGGGCAGGGACGGTTTCAGACTGCTGTCCGTGCCTTACTCGAAGGCCTTGCGCGATACCTATCTACCCGCATCGCTTGCGTCCGACGATTATCCTGCGCTCATTCCGGCAGGTGCGAACGTCAAGACGATCGCGGTTGGTGCTCTGATGGCTGTCTTCAACTGGAAGCCAGGCTCGGCCCGCCACAGAAAGGTGAAGAAGTTCGTCGACGCGTTCTTTACGAACTTCCAAAAATTCCAGCAGCCGCCAAGGCATGAGAAGTGGCGCGAGGTCAATCTTGCGGCAGAGCTTCCTGGCTGGATCCGTTTCCCCTATGCCGCCGAATGGTTGAAGAAAAACCGTCCGGCCACGGCAGCGTTGGAAACCGACTTCCGGACTTTCGTGGCAAGTGCGAGGCAAAATCTCGGATCGCCACCTCTGTCTTCCTCACAACGCGAAGCCCTGTTCAAGGAATTCGTGCGCTGGAAGCAGTCGAAAAACTGAAGGCCTGAGCACGCGGGCGATTTAGCCCGCGTGCTCAAAACAGTGCGTCTGGGCGAGGACCGGCACCCTCCCAGAACTATCCTGTCTTGCGTTTGGAGTTAGAGTAATGGCCAGTCAACGGACTGAATCCGCCTTGTCGAAAAAGGCGAAAAAAACTGAAAAGCCGGAAGAAACAAGCAACGAAACGATTGAAGCTGCCGCAGACGAATCTGAGGCGGAACAACCGGAAGAGGCGGTAAGCGATGAACCGCGCTCTGGCAGCCTGTCATCGCTGCTGCGGCGCCTGGAGGACGATGGCGATGGCCCGGTAGAAGACGCAACCGACACGCCTGCAGAGGAAGCTGAGGCCAAGTCTGTTTCTGATCAACTCGCGGAAATGAACGATCTGCTTTTGCAATCGGAAACGGGAGACGATGATGAAACCGAAGAGGAGGTCCCCGAGCCACTTGCAGCGGCGAGCGACGAAGAAAATTCGGTCTCAAGTATGGATGACTATTGGGGACCCGACGGTTTCGAAAAAGAAGATGACACAGAGGTTCGACCCGACAATGAGTTGATGAGCCTCATCAATGAGCTGAACGGCAAACTCGATCGGGCTCATGACGTCATCGCGCGATCGCTCCCCCTAACGGAAACCATTCCCGAGACACCTGCCTTTACGCCGCCCGCGGCACCTTCGGCACCGTCTGTATTCGAGCGCAAGTTCCTACCGAACAAGGACCGCATTCGCGAAGTGGCGATGTTTACCGGCATGTGGGGCGCTCTTTTGGCCGCCGTCATTGCCGTTGTCTATTCACAAACCTGGTGGCTCACCGAGTCGCCGGTCGAACGGGATCAAGCATCGGCTGTCGAGACAGATAGGGCTCCTGTGCGGACGCAGAGCCTGAACCGTCTGGGCGCCCTTGGTGGTACCGCGCTGAGTATGCCTGAAGCTCCCAACCTATCCCCCTCCGGGAGTGAAAAGCCTGCTGAGCAAGATGCGGCAAACGAACCGAGGAGGCCGCCGCGCCCGGCCACCCCCGGCGGACCGGCAACGTCGGGGGATAGCGCCACGGATGTCATTTCCAGAGCGCTTGCAGCTGGCGATTTCGAATCGCCAGGCGATGAAGCGGAGCAGGAAGAGATGCCGACGCTGGACGATGTTACACCGGCACCGGTAGAGAAAACGCCTGAACCGAAGAAGACATCGACTGTCGTGGTTGAAGACGTCGTTGTCGAGACGAAGCCAAAGATCGTCAAGGTCACGGCACCGACCCCGGAGGCCCGCAAGGTCGCCCGGCTGTCGAACCGCAATGGACCAAGACCATCGTTGTTGGCGCCGATCGAAGAGCCCGATGTCGAAAGTTCCGTAACGGCCGTGTCTGAGTGGCGGCGGGTGGCGAGAGCGACGCTCGGAACAGAGCTGATCCGCGAAGCGGAAAAAGCGGATGACGACGACATCACGGCTTTTTCCGTCGGTGTTGTTCGCGGCAAAGCCGGGCAAGCGATATCCGTCCCCATTCGTCTTCCGAGCGTTGCGAAGGATACGGAAGCCTCGATCATGATCAGAGGATTGCCGATCGGCAGTCAGCTATCCAAAGGCGAACAGGCAGGACAGTCGACGTGGATCCTGGCTGCATCGGATGTGGATGGATTGATGCTTTTGACGCCGAAGGATCTGGGCGAAACCCAGCTCGCACTCGAAGTCACGCTTGTGACCAGTGATGGCGCTGTGCCCAACACGAAGCTGCTGACGATTGAGTTGGCGGCTGCGGATCCCGCGCCGAAGGTCGAGACTATCGTTGTTCGCACGCCGGCGCCTGAAGCACCGATTGCCTCGCCGCTTGCGGGACCTGCGCCGCAACGCAAGGCAGAGCCTGCAAACCCCAAGGAGGCGGAGGCTGCCGAACTTCTGGGCCGCGGGCAGGAACTGATGCGGATCGGCGATATTGCCGGTGCTCGGCTGGTTCTCGGACTGGCTGCGGAACTCGAATGCGTCGATGCCATGGTCACGCTGGCCATGACATACGATCCGGTTCATCTCACCAAGCTGCGTGTGCGCGGCATTCGGCCTGACATCTCGAAAGCGATCGCCTGGTACCGACGCGCGTCGGAACAGGGCGACAATGAGTCCGGCGAGCGAGCCGAAGCGCTCGTCGCTTCATTGCGACAGTAGAGGCCAAGCCCTCTGAAAAACCGCGTCCCGGCTTCGCCGCCGGGGCGCGTTTTTCATTCAGGGGATGCGCCAGAACTTCTTCAGGACCATTCCTACAATTATGAGATGACGTTTTCGGCAAGCTGGTTGCCGAGTGTTCTTGCCTTGGAGAGCGAGCCTGTCGATCCGAGATTGTAAGCGATGCAGCCGTCGCCAGGTTCGTCTTGGTCCATTGACAATGCAATCATGGGCGCCCATCTAGCGGTGAGGGAACGGGCCCCTGCCGCTCGCTGGCTTATGCCATGGTGAAGCCCCGTCCATAATGCGATCCGCCAATGTTAGTGACATGCGGGCCGATGGTAATGCGAGCACCATCTCACTCCCGCATGCAGACACTGCATGAGGCAATCCAATGAACACATCGCTCCAGCTTCCCGCACTTCAGGACCTGAAAGATCAGGCCAAACGCCTGCGTGCGCGCCTCGCGTCGGACGGCACGAGCATTGGCCACAGCAAGTCCCTGGAGTTACTGGCCAATCAATATGGCTACAAGGACTGGAACACCTTGCACGCTGCAATCGGCAATCGGCCTTCACCTAGTCCGGTTGCGCTGGGTGCCGAAGTTCGTGGCCGTTATCTCGGTCAACCTTTCAAAGGAGAGGTCATCGCTATAGCGGCATTGACGGCGCCGGACCGGTTTCGCGTCACCTTCCAGTTCGATGAACCGGTCGACGTGGTGACCTTCGATAGCTTCTCGGCGTTCCGGCAGCGCGTGACCTGTACCATCGATCGGTCAGGCAGGACGGCTGAGAAGACGTCCGATGGGCGCCCGCACATGCAACTGGAGATTTAGCGTCATCGTGACAGATCCCTTGGCGATTGGTCGCCGAGGCTCAGGAGAATGCGCCCGCGCGCGATCAGTTATGTTTGCGCGCGGGTGTATCGGGCGGTTCAATGACCGGCATGGCGTTGTTGTCATTTGCGGGCCGGCTGAATCAGCCTTTCCTCGCTTCCTCAATATAGATCTTTCGCAATTGAGTGGCGACCGGACCTGGCTTTCCATTGCCGATTTTCACGCCGTCGATCTCGACGATCGGCAACACGAAGGACGATGCGCTGGTCAGAAAGGCTTCCGATGCCTGCTTTGCTTCATCCACGGTAAAGTTGCGCTCTTCCACTGTAACATCTGATGTCTCGGCAAGGCGGAGAATCGAGCGTCGTGTCACGCCCGGCAGAATGGCGTTCGACAAGGGCCGCGTAATGATGGCGTTGTCGCCAGTGACAATGAAAGAGGACGACGACGTGCCTTCGGTTACAAAACCGTCCTCGACCATCCACGCCTCGTAGGCTCCTTGTTTTTTGGCCGCTTCCTTGCCGATGCATTGTGCCAGAAGGGCTGTCGATTTGATGTCCCGGCGCTGCCAGCGAATGTCTGGGATCGTTATGACAGGTACGCCAGTTTCGGCATGGGGCGAATTGGCTACATCCTTCTCTTGTGTGAAGGCGATGATCGTCGGTGCAATGTCTTCGGGAAAAGGAAAGTCCCGCTCAGCCGATCCACGCGTGACCTGCATGTAAATCAGTCCATCAGTGATGGAATTACGAGTCATGAGTTCGCGGTGCATGGCTTCGATGCCGGCATCGTCGAGGGGGCTGGCCATATCGAGCTCGCCGAGTGAACGACGCAAGCGGGTCAGATGGGGCGGAAAATCAACGAATTTCCCGCCGAGGACTGCCGTGACCTCATAGACGCCATCTCCGAACAGAAACGCGCGATCGAAAATCGAAACTTTAGCCTCTTCTTCCGGCACATAGGCGCCATTGACATACACGATGCGTGACATGGGTAAATCCTTAAGACGGCTGCATTGACCCATGCGATCACCGAGGTGGCGCCAATTGTCAAGATCGATCGATCCCGGACGTGGTGGTTTCTGGCTTGTTGTTGGATCTCGCTTCCTTCCAGGATCGGCTTGCTCTTCGGCAGGGAAAACGAATGCGACATAGCAACGCAACGATTGCTGTGGCATTCGCGAGCGGCCGCGTGCGCTGCCTAGAAATTCCTCATTCTACAAGCAGCGAAAGGTCAGCAGACGCGAGGCGGTGTCGCCGAGCATTTGCAACCGTAAGGCGAGTGCGCAATCGTCAGGCACAAAGCGGACACGAAATGCCTCGCAGTTGGGCGGCAAAAAAAGAGGTCAGGGGCGCGATTCCCGCATGCCGATTGTCAAGTGGCAGATGGACTCGTCTGATCGGATAGCGCTAGCATTCATAGCGTACACCCCCGAATGTCGACCATTATGGAGGAAGGCAAAGTCATGAGGCGTATCCTGTTTTCGTTCTCTGTGGCTGCAATTCTGCTCGCTTCCGCGAGCTTTGCGTCTGTTGCGCATGCAGCCGATACAATGAAATGGCGGATCCAAACCGCTCTGAATGCTTCCAGTATGTACATTGAAATTCTGCAGGACTTTGGCAAGAACGTCGATGCCATGTCCGGTGGACGCTTAAAAACCGAAATTCTACCGGTTGGCGCTGTTGTTGGTTTCACCGAGGTCATGGATGCCGTCGACAAAGGCATTGTCGAAGGTGGATTTACCTGGGCCCACTTCTTCTCCGGAAAGCGTCCCGCTGCCTATCTGTTTGCCGATCAGCCAAGCGTTGGCGGTATGGACCAGTTCACCTATCTGTCCTGGTTCTATCAAGGCGGTGGTAATGAGCTCTATCAGCAGTTCATCGACACTGATCTGAAAGCCAATATGGTTGCTTTTATCAATCTTATGTCAGGCGGTCAGCCGCTTGGATGGTTCAAGGAACCGATCACCAGCCTCGCAGACTTCCAGAAACTGAAATACCGCTCACCGCCCGGACTGACGGGTGAGCTGTTCACCGGAATGGGCGTTACGGCTGTTGCCCTGCCTGGTGGTGAAATCGTACCGGCAGCCCAGCGCGGCGTTATCGACGCGGCCGAGTGGATCAACCCAGGTGAAGATATCAAGCTCGGTCTGCACCAGGTCTGGAAGCACTATTATCTGCAGGGCTTCCATCAGGCTTCTGATCTTGGAAGCCTGATCATCAACAAGGATTTCTGGAAAAAACTGCCCGCAGATCTGCAAGCTATCATCAAGATTGCGGCCAAGGCGTCGGTGACGGACTCAATTGCGGTGAACATCTATCGCAATGCTGCTGCACTGAAAGAGATGCAGGAGAAGCACGGCGTCAAGGTGCATGACACACCGCCCGACCTCTATCCTGCGTTCCTGAAGTCCTCGCAGGCTGTGATGGAGAAGTATTCGGCGAAGGATCCCTTCTTCAAGAAGGTTGCCGACTCGCAAAAGACTTTTGCTGATCTGACCGTTCCCTACTGGACCAAATTGCTTGGTCTGTATCAGGGGCTCGGCCAGGCCGCAGTCGACAAGAAGAAGTAAGAAGACGCTCAATCTGAGCGTCTGACACGACAGCTGAATAGGCGTATGGTCTTTTGGACCAAACGCCTATTCGGATACCGCAGGAATGCGGATATAGCGGCCGAGTTTTCGGCCGAACTCGGGGGTAGGGGACCTGACCGACGCAGAGACACATCTCGACGTCAAAGCAGCGCGACGACTCGCGCGGCCGTTTGACGTGATTGTTCCGGTGCTCGACGGTATCAGCGTCTGGTCGGGACGCCTGTTTGCCTGGCTGGTCATCCCGATGGTTCTGGCTCTCGTCTATGAGGTGTTCGCCCGCTACCTGTTCAATGCCCCGACGGTCTGGGCCTATGACGTGACCTATATGCTGTATGGCTCCCACTTCATGATCGGGGCGGCATATACGCTGGCCGTTCAAGGGCACATACGAACAGACTTCTTCTACCGCCTTTGGCCGCCGCGTTGGCAGGGGGCTGTAGACGCTTTTCTCTATGCTTCACTCTTCTTTCCGGCGATCTGGTTCTTTTTCATAGAGTCGTCCGACTTTGCGATGACGTCCTGGGAGCGTCAGGAACTGGGTATTTCCAGCCCATGGAATCCACCGATCTATCCGTTCAAGACGATCATGCCGGTTACAGGCGTCCTGCTGCTCCTTCAGGGATTCTCGGAGTTCGTTAAGAGCATACATGCCATCATCCACGGGGAGTGGCCATGAGCCCGGAAGTCCTTGGTCTCGTCTCGCTCGCCGGCCTTTTCATCGGGATCTTCATAGGCTTTCCGATATCATTCACCTTGATATTTCTGGGGCTCGTTTTCGGTTATATCGGCGAAATCAACGCCATCACCTATCTCTTGGTGCTCCAGACTTTCACCGTTATGCGCGAGCCGTTGCTTGCCGCCGTGCCGCTCTTCCTTTTCATGGGGTACATCCTCGAGCAGGCAGGGCTGATGGATCGGCTTTTTACCGGTTTCAGGCTTATGCTCGCGTCGGTCAAAGGATCCCTCTACATCGCCGTATTGTTCACCGCGACCTTGTTCGCGGCTGCAACCGGCATCGTCGGCGCGTCGGTGACCATCCTCGGTGTCATGGCCGCGCCGATTATGAATCGCAGCGGCTACGACCCACGGTTGAGCGCCGGCTCCATCGCCGCCGGTGGCACGCTCGGGATGTTGATCCCACCAAGCATCATGCTTGTCGTCATGGGCCCCGTGGTCGGAGTGCCGATCACTGAGTTGTTCGCCGCTGCTGTCTTCCCTGGCATTATGCTTGCTGGCCTGTACATGGGATATGCCGTCGTCCGTAGTTACCTGCGTCCGGAACTCGGTCCCGCCCTACCGGTCGAGGAACGCGCGGAGTCCAGCTATGAGATTTTGCGAGAGCTTTTCGTCGGAATCATTCCGCTGGCCGTACTGATCATTTCCGTTCTAGGCAGCATTCTGGCCGGATTGGCGACACCTACTGACGCGGCCGCCATGGGCGCCATGGGCTCGTTCCTCATGGCGCTTGCCTATCGGCGCCTTACCTGGCAGCGCCTCAAGACCGCTGTTTATTCGACGATCATAACATCAAGCATGATCATGCTGCTCGTTGCAGCATCCAACTTCTACGGCGCCGTTTTCTCACGTCTCGGTTCGGCAACCATGATCGCCGAAGCGTTGCTGGGACTCGACCTGCCGCCGACTGTCCTCCTGCTCGTTATCCTGGCGCTGATCTTTATCCTTGGATGGCCACTCGAATGGGTGCCGATCATTTTGATTGTCGTTCCGATCATGTTGCCGGCCGTGACGAAGCTCGGCATCGACCTGGTTTGGTTCTGCACGTTGGTTGCCGTCTGCCTGCAGACAGCCTGGTTGTCGCCACCGGTGGCGCTGTCGGCCTATTACATAAAAGGGGTGGTCCCGGACTGGGACCTCAAGGATATCTATCTTGGGATGATGCAGTTTATGGTTATCCAGATGTTCGGATTGATGATCGTGCTGTTCTTCCCGCAGATCGCTCTCTGGCTGCCCAATCTTCTATTCGGAACGAACTGACTTTGGAGACTAAGTTTCCGAGGTTTTGAAGTCGTAGTCAGCCGCGGCACGGCTTTGTGTGACGAAGCCGTCGGCGATGTCATTCGCGATATCTTGAGGGGATCGCTCCTTTGGGTCGCCGTAACCGCCGGCGCCGCAGACCCGGAAGGAAATAATGTCACCACGCTCGAGGGTGAGGCTTTCCTTCGAACCAAGTGAACGTTCCTCGCCATTGCGAATAAGGATCGTTTCGGCATGCGCGCCTTCTCCGCCTCCAAAGAGGCCGTAAGGGGCATGTTCATGCCGCTCGCCGAGCAGTGTCACGAGCGCACTGGAGTTCGCAATTTCGGCATCCTTCCGGATACCGCAACCGCCGCGATAACGACCGGCGCCGCACGAATCCGGAATGAACTCCAGGCAGTGAAAGAGGATCGGATTGGCCGCCTCCATCGCCTCGATCGGGATATTGCTGCAGTTCATTACGGGAGAAAGCGACTCCATCCCATCTTTCCAGGAGAGGGCGCCGAGACCGCCGAATATAAGATCGTACTGGACGAAGCGCTCACCGGTACGGTCGTCGACGCCACTGATATTGGGGTTCGACCAGTGGGAATGAGCGCCCATCGCTCGCTCGGGCAGAACCTGAGCAAGAGCCCCATTGACCGCTTCGAAAATACGAACCTGAATCGCAGCTCGTCCTCCACTCGCGGCGGGGAACACCGGATTGAAGAAAGAGCCTTCCCGCGACGTCACCGATATCGGACGCATGGTGCCATCATTCTGGGGCACGAGCGCATCGGCCAACACTTTAGCTGCAAAGCTGCCATAGGCGCTGGTGTAGTTGAGATAGGAATTGATGCCGGCGGAGACCTGATCGCTGCTTCCTGAAAAGTCGATGATCATTTCATTGCCATCGATCTTCACCGCAGCGTGGACCCGGACCGGGTCGGTGCCGGGACCGGAATCGTCGATCCAGTCCTCGAAGCAATAAACGCCGTCCGGCAACTCGGCGATGCGTTCGCGAATACGCGCTTCCGAGCGGCGCAGGATCTCGTCAATGGCAGTTTCCATCTTGTCTGCGCCATGCATCTGGTAGAGTTCGGCATAACGCTTCGCGCCGACGAAGTTTGCGTTTCGCTGGGCTTTGAGGTCGCCGAGCAGCTTATCGGGGACGCGCACATTGGCAAGAATGATGCGGAGAATGTCGGCGTCGAATTCGCCATTGCGGACGAAGCGGACGGGCAGGATCCGCAGGCCTTCCTGAAATGCCTCGCTGACGCCGGCGACTTCCTGCGAGCCCGGCGCGGCACCGCCAACATCGACATGGTGAGCAATATCGACGGCGTAACCGATGAGCCCGCCATCGAGGAAGATCGGCGTGACGAGAAAGATATCCGGGAAATGCCCGGACCCAAGTGCCGCGTCATTCATTAGGAAGCCGTCGCCTGGCTTCATCGTGTCGGAAGGAAAGATCTCGAGGACGCTGCGGACCACGGATGGCATCGAGCCAAGATGACCCGGGGTAAAGTTTCCCTGGGCAATGAGCCTGCCATGACGATCGAACAAACCGGTGGAGAAATCATCGGCCTCACGCACAGCTTCAGTAAAGGCAGTCCGGCGGAGCGTGCTGCCCATTTCTTCCGTGATCGAGAGCAGTCTGTTCCACAGCAATGTGAGCGTGATCGAATCGATGGATGTTTGTCCGCTGGGCGCGTTCAGCGCGCTCATCTGTTCGCCTCCTCGGCTATGGTGATGACGAGATTGTCGTGCTCGGAAAGCGAAATCACGTCGCCGGGCATCGCGACGATTGTTGCCTCCCGCTCCTCGACAACAGCAGGGCCGACGATGCGCGTCTCCGGTCCGATCTTGTAACGATCGACGATCTTGGTATCCGTGTAACCACCAAGATTGGAAAAATAGGCTTGCCTCGTGCCAACGACCGGGTCGGTGTCATGCGCGGTCGGGGCGACGCCCCCAAAGTCGAGGCGACTAGCCTCGGTTGGCAATATTGCGACGAGTTGCCAATCCACGCTCTCGGCGATGTTGTCCTCGTCCCAATAGCCGAAATTCTTCCGATACTCGGCACGGAAGGCATCGATTACCTTCTGAGGGTAGTCTGTATCGATGTTGCCCGAAGGTAGGTCGACCTTGAGTTCGGAGCCTTGCCCCTTGAAGCGGATATAGGCATAGCGTTGCCAAAGAGGCTCACGGCCATTGAGCATCGATACGATTTCGCTGCGCGCACGTTTTTCCAATTCGTCATAGATATTGGCGATAACTGCAGGATCTGTATCGTTCAGTTGAAGGATACGGGTTAGGGACACATCGAGCCGGGTATCGGCGGCGAGCATTCCCAATGCCGAACCGACACCCGCGCCCTTCGGGATAATGACTTTCGGAATGCCGAGCTCTCGCGCAAGGCTTGTTGCATGCAAGGGGCCTGCGCCGCCGAAGGCAACCATTACGCATTGACCCGGATCACGACCACGCTCGACCGAAATGACCCGCATGGCTGCCGCCATATTGGAATTGGCAACTGCATGAATGCCCCATGCCGCGTCCGGGACCGTAAGGTCCATGGGGTCTGCGATCGAGCGTTGGATCCCATCCTTTGCAGCGTCCACGTCGAGCGTCATGGAGCCGCCGCAAAAGTTGTCCGGGTTGAGGTAGCCAAGCACGAGATTCGCATCGGTGACGGTCGGCTCGGTGCCTGTTCCGCCGTAGCAGATGGGGCCGGGGACAGCGCCAGCGCTTCGCGGACCGACCTTGATCAATCCCATATCCGTATCTGCGAGGGAGCCACCGCCTGCGCCGATTTCCACCAGTTCGATCGACTGAACGTTCAGCGGCAATCCTGAGTAGCGACGGTAGTTTTTCGCATCGACCTCGAAGGTTGACGTCAGCGCAGGTTCGCCATGGTCGACGGCACCGATCTTGGCAGTCGTACCGCCCATGTCGAATGTGAGCACATGATCGAAGCCTTCCTGTTTGGCGACGGAAGCACACATCAGGACGCCCGCAGCAGGGCCGGACTCGATAATGCGAACAGGGTATTCGGCAGCAACTTCGGCTGAGACCACGCCGCCATTCGATTGCATGATGAATGGGCTTTTGGCGAACCCTTGTTCGCTGAGTGCCGATTTTAAGGTGCCAAGGTAGCGTGAGACGATCGGCTTTACGTAAGCATCCGCCGTTGTCGTGTTGGTCCGTTCATATTCACGGTACTTGGCGGAGACCTCGGATGAGATCGATACGCTCATCTCCGGTGATAGAGCTTTGATCCGCTCTTTTATCGCCTTCTCATGCGTGTCATTGGCGTAGCTATGAAGAAGCGCGACAGCAATCGACTCAACGCCGGCGTCGCATAGCGCGCCGACGGCTTGATCGACGCTCTCCTCGTCGAGCGGGAAATGGATCGATCCATCAAATTTGACCCGTTCCGCCACCTCCTGGATGTAGCGCCGCTTGGTCAGAGGTTCGGGTTTGTCGAGATACAGGTCGCGCGTGTCATAACGTTTTTGGCGACCGATCAGCAGGACGTCCCGAAAGCCGCGTGTGGCAATCAACCCCGTCCGGCTGCCCTTACGCTCGAGGATGGTGTTCGTTGCGATCGTTGTCGCGTGGAACAGCGTATCCGCATCGGCCGGATCAGCACCGGCTTGCGAAAACAGCTCGGTGATGCCGCTCAGCACTGCCTCTTCCGGACGTGCGGATGTACTCGGAATTTTGTGGACGAAAAGTTCCTTGTCGTGCGTGCGGAACAGGACGAGATCCGTAAATGTCCCTCCGATATCGAATGCGACCAGGATCATCGCACTTGATCCAACAGGAAAACCGCACGATCGAAGATCGCCCGAGTGGGACAGTTACGGAACATGGCACTCACATTTTTGCCGAAACTCGAATTGTTACCGGGACGCGTCTCAAGACTCTAGTTGTGAACTGGATCGTTATCGGGATCGGAACCCAAAATCTCCAGGCCGGCCTCGCGGATCAAGGCAACATCCTCATCCGTCTCATTGTTGGCCGTCGTGAGAAGGCTCTCCCCATAGAAGATCGAATTGGCGCCGGCGAGTAGGCAGAGGACCTGCGCTTCCTTCGTGAGGTTCTTGCGACCGGCCGACAGTCTCACGCGCGCTTGCGGCATGATGATGCGGGCGGTTGCCACCATGCGGACCAGCTCGATCGGATCGATCAGATCACGTTTCGCCATTGGTGTGCCTTCGACGGGAACCAGGGCATTGATCGGCACGCTCTCGGGGTGCGGGTCGATATTGGCCAGAACCTGAAGCATGCGGGCCCGGTCCATATTGCTTTCGCCCATGCCGATAATGCCGCCCGAACAAAGGGTGATGCCGGCAGAACGCGCGCGCTCCAAAGTGTCGAGCCGGTCCTGGTAGGTCCGGGTCGAGATGATGTCGCTGTAGAATTCGGGCGAGGTATCGAGATTGTGGTTGTAGGCTGTGAGACCTGCTTCGGCGAGACGGTCGGCCTGAGACTGATTCAACATCCCGAGCGTCACGCAGGCTTCCATGCCGATTGAGCGAACGCCTCGGACCATATCGAGGACCTGGTCGAACTCGGCCCCGTCGCGCACTTCGCGCCAGGCCGCGCCCATGCAGAAACGCGTGGCACCGGCAGCCTTGGCGGCGCCGGCTTCGGCCAGCACGTCGTCGACATCGAGCAGCTGTTCCTTCTGGAGGCCCGTCGATTTCGAATAATGTGCCGATTGAGGGCAATATTTGCAGTCCTCAGGGCATCCGCCGGTCTTGATCGAGAGAAGGCTGGCAAGCTGAACCGTATTGTCGACGTGGTGCGCGCGATGGGTCGTTTGGGCCTGGTAGATCAATTCGGTCAAAGGCTGTTCGAGTATCTCCAATACCTCTTCACCGGTCCAATCGTGGCGCAGCGTGGCTGAATCCGCCTGCTGACCATTACCGGCACGTGGTTCCGAAAGAGTGATTTCGCTTTGCTTTTCCATGCTTTCCGCCTGATCCACCTAGCTCAAATGCTGCGTTGCCGCATTGCTGACAACCCAGCGCTCCGGTAATACAGGAACATGAGCCGCGGAGAAACCCAGTACCAGGCCTATCTTGGCGATCGCCATCAGACCGGTTTGGCAAGACGCCTAATTTCGGTCACTCGCGCCGACGCACGGACTGTCACTGTTGCAGGCCGCTCGTACATCAATCTGGCGAGCAACGACTATCTGGGTCTGTCCGTACGTCCCGAGCTGATTGAGCGTGCGCGCGAATGGACAAAGCGTTTCGGTGCGGGAAGCGCGGCATCGCGGCTGGTGACCGGCAATCTGGAGGGTTTCGCCCGGATCGAAGACAAGGTTGCCAAGCTGAAAGGCAAACCGGCGGCGCTCGTTATGGCATCGGGCTTCCAGGCTAATGCAGCTGTTCTGGAAGCATTATTCGACCGCAGGGTGCTCGGCGCCGAGCCGCTCGTATTTGCCGACAAACTCAACCATGCCAGCATGCATTTCGGTTGCGCTGCGGCAGGCGTGCGACAAATTCGTTATCGCCATTTGGACGCAGATCATCTGGCGGAGCAGCTTGCCAAATATGCGGGTGACGATCGCCCGAAATTCATTCTGACCGAGAGTGTTTTCAGCATGGATGGCGATGTCGCTCCGATGGCTGAAATCGTCGCGCATGCAAAAGCCAACGATTGCGTTGTCGTTTGTGACGATGCCCATGCGACCGGCGTTCTTGGAACAGACGGCCGCGGCATGAGCGATGGCGCCGACATCGTCATCGGCACCTTCTCGAAGGCCATGGGAAGTTTCGGTGCCTATGTTGCCTGCTCTCCCACCATCAAGGACTATCTGATCAACCGATCCAGCGGTCTCATCTACTCGACAGGACTTCCGCCGGCGGTACTTGGCGCAATGGATGCGGCGCTCGATCTTCTGCCTGAGCTCGACGAAGAACGCCGCCGCGTTTCGCGCTTCGCCGAGGACTTCAGGGTCGAAGCGAAAGCACTTGGTTACGATACCGCTCGATCTTCGACACAGATCGTTCCAATCGTTGTCGGTGGCGCAGAAGACGCACTGGCGCTCAGCGGCGCATTGCGAGCTGCCGGTTTATGGGTGACGGCTATTCGCCCACCAACCGTCCCTAAGGGAACCGCACGGTTGCGAGTCGCATTCTCGGCAGCGCACCGCGAAGATGATATCAATCAACTCATCACTGCATTGGCAGCGGCAAATCCGACCAGGGCTACTGCCACAGCGGAGCCGGTTGGCGTGTGAAGTTTAGGCATATGGCCGGTCGATCAACAGGAACATGACGGTAAGAAGCATGGATCTCATATTTGTACACGGTTGGGGATTTCACGGCGGCCTCTGGCAAGCCATGCGCGAGCAGATCTCGGGCCTGGAGCATGGTTTGGTCGATCTCGGTTTTATCCGGGACGGGCCCAACGGCATCGGCTCATGGCCGGAGAATGCCGTCTATGTCGGTCATTCCTTCGGTCTACTGTGGCTGCTCAAGCATGGTCCTCGGAACAAGCGTGGATTGATTAGCATCGGTGGGTTCGATCGTTTTCACGAGCATGGTGATGTGGAGTCGCTTGCGAAAATGAAAGACGGCCTCGACCGCAATGCGCCGGCTCAGATGCGCGCTTTCTGGCAGTCCTGTGGTCTTGAGAAGCCAATCGAGCCTTCATCACCAGATCCGGCAACCCTTAAGGCTGGCTTGGATTGGCTGGGTAGCTGGGATGCGCGCGAAGAAATGGCGGCGCTGGACTGCCCGTTTCTGGCTCTTGCTAGCGAGGACGATGCGATCGTGCCGAGTGCCATGAGCAAGGCCGTCTGGGAGGGAAGGGATCTTCAGATGTCGTCTGCTGGAGGGCATGCCCTGCCGCTGACGGAACCGGAATGGTGCCTTGGCGAGATTAATCGGTTTCTCGATGCTATCGATCCATAAATCGCGCGTCGCCTCTGCCTTTGCGGCGAGGGCAAAGGATTATGCCAATCATGCAGATCTGCAGATTCATGTGGCGGCACGCCTGGCACGGCATCTCCCGAAGCTTCGTGCACCGCGGGTCTTGGAGGTTGGGTGTGGGACCGGATTCCTCACACACCACCTTCTGCAGACTTACCAGGATGGCGACTTTCTCATTACCGATATTGCCGGTGCCATGCTTGACACCTGCCGCGCCAGCATTTGTGAAGCTGAGCGCGACAATATTCGTTTTGCAATCCTTGATGGAGAAGCGCCTGAGACCGATCAGCAATATGATCTCATTGCGACCAGCATGACGCCGCAATGGTTCGCCAATCCTTCAACGGGTTTGCAGCGCCTTCAAAGACAGCTCGCACCAGGAGGTCAACTTGTCTTTGGAACATTGGGGCCCGAGAGCTTTCCGGAGTGGCGTTCGGTCCTCGCCGCACGCGGTCAGCCCGATGGTATCGTTGTGCCCGATGCACTGCCGGGGATTATCGAAGAAGAGCGCAAAAAGCTCGATCTCGACAGTGGGCTCGAGTTCCTGCGTCTGATGAAGTCCATAGGCGCTGCAACGCCGCGCGATGGTTATCGTCCGCTGTCAGCCGGGTCGCTGCGGGCAGCCGTCCGCGATCTGGATCGACTCCACGGCGGCCAGGTGACTTGGCATCTGGTCTATGGGCATCTGTCCGCCCAATAGATGCTGCAACGACGACACGCTCAATCCAGCTGATCCAGCCCTTCGATGAGACCGGCATAGGCGCGATCGAGTTCTTCATCCGTGATGCAGAAAGGCGGCATCAGATAGACCGCCGGGCCGAGAGGACGGATGTTGAATCCATTGTCGATGTACCAGTCGCGCAGTGCCAGACTGGCGTCGGATTTATAGCCATCGCCTCCATCGACAAGGTCGAATGCGAGCAAGGTTCCGAGTGCCCGCGGACGTGCGGCTCTCGGATGATCGGCGAGTATTGGAAGTTGTTCCTGATGCCGAGCGGATATCTGCGCGACACGTTCAAGCGTTGCCTCTTCCTCAAATAATTCGATCGACCGTAAGGCGACGGCGCAGGCCAATGGATTGGCCGTGAATGTGTGTCCGTGGGGCAGGGCCTTTTCGAACGTTTCTCCCATGAATGTCTCGAAGAGCATTGTTCTTGCCACGGTTGCCGAGAGAGGCAGGTAGCCGGATGTTAGGCCTTTCGACAGGCAGACAAGATCAGGGACGACGCCAACCTGCTCTAAGGCGAAAAGGGTGCCGGTGCGCCCGAACCCTGTCGCGACTTCATCGAAGATAATGAGAATGCCGTAGGCTCGCGCTTTCTCCACGACAGCACGAAGGAAAGACGGGCGGCAAAGCCGCATGCCGACGGCGCCTTGCATCAGCGGTTCGACAATCAGTGCGGCCGCGTTTGCTCCCTGATCGGCGAGCATGGCGTCGAGTTTCGCAAGCGCTGCCTGCTCGCGCGCGTCTGTTTCGGTGTCGCCTTCCCAGGTATCCGCATACGGGATCGCCTCGACCGGGCACATCAGACCTTCGAAGAGCGGGAAGAAGTCGCAACCGCGTCCGACTGACATCGCACCGAGCGTATCGCCGTGGTAGGCGCCGTCCAGCGCGAGAAAGTGGGTGCGATTATCTTCTCCGATGTTGCGCCAATACTGATAGGCAATCTTCAACGCGACCTCGACGGCCGTCGAGCCATTGTCGGAGTAGAACACGCGGTCGAGATCGCCCGGCAGAAGGCGGGCGAGTTCCGCGGAGAGGTTTGCTGCAGGCTTGTGGGTGAAGCCGCCGAACATGACGTGCTCCATTCGGTCGGCCTGCTCGGATAGTGCTCTGTTGATTTCAGGGTGAGCGTGTCCGTGGACACAGGTCCACCAGGACGCAATGAGATCGAGGATCTCCGAGCCGTCTTCAGTAAAGAGCGATGCGCCCTTGGCGCGATCGACCACGATTGGTTCCGCTTCCGTGGCGTGCTGCGTGTAGGGATGCCAGATATGACGTCGGTCGGCCGCGAGGATATCGCTCAAGGGTTCTGCTCGTATGTTGCTATAGGTCGATCTCAGGCTTGATGCGCAATAGGGCTTCGCCAGTCAATGGATCGAGCTGCGGCAATTCTGCGATTATTGGGATTTTGCCGTAGCTTTCGATTGCCTCGCGGTTGTGCGGGGATGGCGGCCCATTGAGAATGGCTCCGGCGATTGTGATGTCACGCCGACGAAGTGCCTCGAGCGACAGGAGCGTGTGGTTGATGGTGCCGAGTGTCGATCGGCAAACCAGAATGACCGGCAGGTCCAGCAAGGAGATGAGATCGATGATCAGGGTGTCTGCATTGAGTGGCACCATCAATCCGCCGGCGCCCTCGACAATCAGTGGGCCGGCATGGTCTGGAAGGGCCAGCTGGTCGTTTTCAATCGTGACGCCCGCCCGTTTCGCCGACTCATGAGGCGAGAAGGGCTCCGGCAACCGGTAAGCCGAGGGCAGGAATCGGTCGGCGGAAGCGCCGGTCAGACGCTTTACGGCCTCTTCATCGGTCTCATCTTCCAAACCGGCCTGTATAGGCTTCCAATAGGTGGCATCCAGTTGCAGCATTGCCCATGTAGAGGCAACGGTCTTGCCGACGTCGGTATCGGTTCCGGCGATGAAGTATTTCATTGCGCCTGTGCCATTTGTGCGTTCATGACCCTGATTGCCCCATTGTGGACGGGAACGGCTGACATGCATTGGCACTACAGTCCGATCTTGCTTTGTGACCGCCCGGCCGGAGGAAATTGATGAAGCAACTTTTGTCGTGTCTTGCCATAGCTTGGCTTCTTATGGCGTCGCCAGTCCTCGAAGCCAAGACCTTACGGATGGCTTATGACGCCGATCCCGTATCGCTTGACCCGCATGAGCAGCTTTCCGGCGGCACGTTGCAGTTCTCTCATATGGTGTTCGATCCGCTTGTCCGCTGGCGAAAAGACTTTACGTTTGAGCCACGCCTTGCGGAGCGCTGGGAGCGCGTGACCGATACGACGATGCGCTTTTATCTCAGGCGCAATGTGCGTTTTCATTCGGGCAACCTTTTTACGGCAAAGGATGTCGTTTGGACATTCGATCGCTTAAAAGCGAGCCCTGATTTCAAGGGGCTGTTTGCGTCTTTTACCGGTGCAAAGGCCATCGATGAACACACGGTCGACTTTACGACCGACAAGCCTCATCCGTTGCTCCTCAACCTCGCGACCTACATTTTTCCGATGGATTCTGTCTTCTATTCCGGGACGGATGCACGTGGAAAACCCAAAGGCGAACTCAAAAAGCATGGCGCAACATTCGCTTCGACCAATGCATCGGGGACGGGGCCGTTTATTGTTGCGGAACGCGAGCAGGGGGTTCGCATTCACTTCAAGCGAGCTGTCGACTATTGGGATCGATCGTCTCCCGGCAATGTGTCGGAAATCATCTTCACCCCGATCAAAGAAGGCCCCACCCGGATTGCGGCCCTGATCTCGGGCGGGGTCGATTTCATCGCCCCGGTACCGCCGGCAGACCTTGCCAGGCTGCGCGCAAATTCCGAGATCGATTTGGTTACGATGGTGGGCACACGTGTCATCACATTGCAGCTCAACCAGAAACGAGTTGCCGCATTCAAGGACCCCAGAGTGCGTCAGGCGGTTGTCCTCGCGATCAACAATGCGGGCATTGCCAAGAAGATCATGCGGGGATTTGCCACGGCTGCGGGACAACAAAGCCCGCCTGGATATTCCGGACACCACCCCAAATTGACACCCCGCTACGATGTCAGGCTCGCCCGCAAGCTAATGAAGGAGGCAGGATACGAACAGGGATTTTCGGTGACGATGATGGCGCCGAACAATCGCTATGTGAACGACCAGAAGATCGCTGAAGCCGTGACTTCAATGCTGGCGAAGATCAGGATCAAGGTCGATTTGAAGACAATGCCGAAGGCGCAATACTGGCCAAAATTCGACGAGCGGGCGGCCGATATCATGATGATCGGCTGGCATTCGGATACCGAAGACTCAGCCAATTTCTCAGAATTCCTTGTTGTAACCCCGGACAAGGAAACCGGGCTTGGTCAGTACAATTCGGGGAACTATTCCAACACCGTTGTCGACCAGCTCATCGCGCAGAGTCGCTCTCTTACGGACATGGCGGCCCGTGGCGAAATCCTCAGACGCGTGGAGCAGATCTTGTATGACGATGCCGCTTTTGTGCCGCTTCACTGGCAGCATCTCGCCTGGGCAGCACGCAAAAACGTCAAGATCGAACCCGTCGTCAACGTAATGAACTTTCCGTTCCTCGGGGATCTGGTGATTGAATAGTTTCGGGTTTCAATGCCGATACGTGTTTGTCGCCCAAGGAAATATGCCCCGGACTTGATCCGGGGCCCAGGGCCACAAGCGAGTCTGACTCTGAGGCCCTGGGTCCCGGGTCAAGTCCGGGACGTCGTCTTTTATGTGGATCGACGGTTTAGCGTCGGAGACGCCGCCCATTCAATGTCGGCGTCGCCGGTAATGCGTGTTATTCGTCGATATAGCCGAAGCCGACTTCATCCACATGCTCGCTTTCACGGCTCTGGATTTGCGGAGCCTGCCAGTCGTGCCAGGGCCCCGCGATTGTCTGCATTACGTTAATACCGATAGGAGAATCGGCCTGCTGGATGGCCTGTGTGGCAGTCCAGCTAAGCGACAGCAACAGCGCGGAAAAGGCCGTTAGGAAGGCTGCCGGTATAAAGAGCGTACGCATTTTTGTCTCTACCTTGGATTACCTAGTTTGCCGACCTCCCAATCGGCGTTCATGACTGTTCAAATGGGTCATAAAACTGTCGTATCAATCGACCTCACAGAGTCTTGACGTCACGTGAAAACCTAGCCGCAGCGGCACGAGCTTGGCATAAGGTCCAAACGACTCTGACGATTAACCATCGTAGACGTCAAACAGCCTGGAAAACCGCCATTTGGGGGGCAGAATAATTGGTGCGCTGAACTTCCTGGCAAGACGTCTGATACAGGCGATGATGGTCATGCTGGCCATCTCGTTCATTGGCTTTGCGGTAAAGGATAGTCTTGGGGATCCGCTGCGCGAGCTCGTCGGGGAGCAGGTATCTGAGGCAGACCGCGCAGAATTGCGCCGTGATCTCGGTCTCGACGATCCTTTTGTGGTCCAATATGGGCGGTTTCTACGCGGCGCCGTACAAGGCGATCTCGGGACGTCCTATTTCTTTAAAAAGCCTGCGCTGGAGGTCATCGCGGCCAAATTTCCGGCGACATTCGAACTTGTTCTCGCCGCTTCCTTGATCGTAGCGTTCCTGTCGCTCCCCTTAGGGCTTTATTGCGCCATAAGGCCACGCAGCCTTGCCGCACGCCTTATCCTGGCGTTCAGTCTTTTCGGGCTTTCCGTGCCGGTCTTTCTGACCGGAATTCTGGCCATCACGGTCTTTTCTGTTGAGCTCGGCTGGCTTCCATCCTTCGGACGTGGCGAAACACTCGCAATCGGCGGTTGGAAGAGCGGACTGCTGACGCTCGATGGTCTGAAACATCTCGTGTTGCCGGCAATTACGCTCGCATCGATCATGCTGCCGCTCTTTATCCGCCTTATTCGCGGTGAGATGCTCGATGTACTCGGGCAGGACTTTGTTCGCACAGCTTGGGCGAAAGGCTTATCGGGCCGCGCCGTATGGATTGCTCATGCGTTGCGAAATGCCGCCGTTCCCATCATCACGCTAGGCGGCCTTCAGATTGGAACGCTGCTGGCCTACACGATCCTGACGGAAACCGTGTTTCAGTGGCCCGGTATGGGGTTTCTTTTTTTGGAGGCTGTAACGCGTGCAGATGTGCCGCTGATCATCGCCTACATCATGGTCGTTGGTCTCATCTTCGTTGTCGTCAACACGATCGTCGATCTGCTCTACGTTCTCGTCGATCCGCGGGTCAGTCTTCAGAAGGGCGGATCCCGGTGAGCGCATTCAGTCAGAGAGCCAACGGCCTCCAGCGCTTCAGAAAGGATCGCGCTGCGTTTGTCGCACTCCTGCTTCTTGGACTACTGACGGGCCTTTGCCTGGCCGCGCCGTTGATCGCGCCCTACGATCCCTACGACCCAAGTGCGATCGACATTCTCGATTCCGAGTTGCCACCGGTCTGGCAGGTGGAAGGCGATACACGCTTTCTGCTCGGCACCGACACGCAGGGACGCGATATGCTTAGTGCCATCCTCTATGGCACCGGGATTTCACTTCTGATCGGTCTGGCTGCCGTCGCGATCCAGGCACTCCTCGGTATCTCGCTCGGTCTGCTCGCGGGGTATGTGGGCGGTCGCATCGATGCGTTTCTCATGCGCCTTGCCGACATCCAGCTTTCGCTCTCGACGCTGATGGTTGCAATCATCGCGCTGGCTCTGTTTCAAAAGTCGTTTGGCGCTGAGCAATTCGGCGTGCTGGCTGTACCGATGCTGATCCTGGTCATCGGCTTGGCAGAATGGCCGCATTTTGCACGGACCGTGCGCGGATGCGTCCTGGCTGAGCGAAACAAGGATTATGTTCTCGCAGCGCAGGCGCTCGGTTTGGCGCCATTCCATATCGTGCGCCGGCACATCCTCCCGAACATCTCTTCTCCGCTGCTCATCATTGCGACCGTGCAGGTTGCAAACGCCATTATGGCCGAGGCCGCGCTGTCGTTTCTCGGACTTGGGATGCCGGCAACCCAGCCCTCTCTCGGCGCGCTCATACGTGCCGGTTTCGATGTCATACTCTCAGGCGTGTGGTGGATCACCATCTTGCCGAGTATCGCGCTCCTGGTCTTGATCCTGGCGATCAACATGGTCGGAGACGGGTTGCGCGATGCGCTCAATCCGCGTCTGACGCAGTCTCGTGACCGATAATCTGAACTGCCTTTTCCGATCCAATCTACTCATGTGAATGGCAATCTGTAATCGGCATTAGAGCCGACTGTCTTTGCTGTCGGAATGTCGACAGCAGGTGGCCAAGCGCGCTGTTAGGTCTCTCAGCATCGCAGCGAGGAACGGTCATGGATCAACCAGTCGACATCGACAATTGGAATCCCCTGGCTATACCTGCTGTAGAGTTGCTCGAGAACTTGCCAATCGGCATCATGGTTTGTGACGGTCTCTCTCAGATCAGGTTTTCAAACCGGATCGCGAATTTGATCACTGCGCAAGGCGATGGGCTCTGTACGCGCCGAGGTGTGCTGCTGTGCAATCGCCCAACCGCCACACGCAACCTGCACGACCATATCAGATCCTCTATTGAGAACGCAGATTCTGGGAGGCCGGTCGGCAATGCAGCCATGTCAATTGAGAGGGCAAGTTGCGACACGCCTCTATTGGTTATTGTCACGGCGGTCGTAAGCACCGTTCATTTAGGCGATCAGACGTCAGATCCGCAGCCATTGGCGGTTGTTTATGTAAGCGACTTTAAGCTTCGTCGCGGTATATCGGAGAGCCTGCTAGCACGCCTCTTCCGGCTGACATTTGCAGAGGCGCGACTATTGAAAGTCCTCGTAGATGGCAAAACTCTGAAGGAAGCCAGTCATCTGAATCAAATATCCGAGGGGACGGCGCGCGGCTATCTAAAGCGCATTTTCTGTAAGACAGGAACGAACCGACAAAGCGAGCTCATTCGGCTCGTAAGCAATAGCCCTGCTTGGTTGATGCAGACTTCGGATGCCTTGACATGATGTATCTGTCCTACTGTCCAACTCTCAGTTTCATCTTGATTGGCTCCCAAATGGGAGTAGAGCGCCGCACGCAATTCCTCGAACATTTTCCGTGCTCGATAGCGTCTTCGGCCCCTAGTGGGACTGCGACGGCCGACAGCAAATCGGATGAGCATTGCTGTCGAATTCACATCGGTCCGGACATCTCCGGCTCGAGCGAAACGGAAGATGACAACGCTTGCGTGGATAGACCGCTAACTAAGCTAATGGAGTGAAAGCATGGCAACGATCAAGGGCACGAACGGCGACGACATTCTCACGGGTACGAGCGACGACGACAAATTGATCGGTAAGGCCGGTGATGACGTTCTTGATGGTGGCGCGGGCGATGACAATTTGATCGGTGGCTCGGGTGACGATGTGCTGACGGGCGGCGAAGGTGATGATCGACTTGTCGGTGGATCGGGCGATGACGCGCTGGATGGCGGCGTTGGTGATGACAATCTGATCGGTGGTTCGGGTGACGATGTGCTGACGGGCGGTGAAGGCGACGATCGTCTCGCTGGCGGTTCAGGCGATGATATCTTGGATGGCGGTACAGGTGACGATGATCTCACGGGTGGTTCAGGAGACGATGTAATCACCGGTGGTGAAGGCGATGACGATATTGCGGGAAATGCGGGCGATGACGTGCTCATGGGCGATGAGGGTGACGATACGCTCACCGGCAATGCTGGCGATGATGTCGTCGACGGCGGAGCAGGCAATGACGACCTGACCGGCGGTTCAGGTGATGACGAACTCATCGGTGGCGCGGGCGATGATGTCCTTGCTGGAAATGCCGGCGATGACACGCTCGATGGAGGCGATGGAAATGACGATCTCGCTGGCGGTTCAGGCGATGACTCGCTAACCGGCGGCGATGGCGACGATGACCTATTGGGCAATGCCGGTGACGATGTGCTCGTAGGTGGTGCAGGCAACGACAATTTAGGCGGTGGTTCCGGTGACGACAGACTTGTCGGTGGTGCGGGCAACGACGCGCTGACTGGAAACGGAGGCGATGATCTGTTCGAATTCGACGCGGGATTTGGCAGCGACACCATTGCCGATTTCAAAGCGGGCGCGACGACGGACGACCGTATCCTGCTGCGGGATTCCGGCGTCGCGACTTTCGCGGCATTGGTCGCTCTAGCCGAAGATGTCTCCGGCGATACTGTTATCAGCTTTGCTGGCGGCGATACGCTCACGCTGTCAAATGTTTCTGTTGCCGAACTCGACGAAGACGACTTCATCTTTGAGACCAGCGGACTACCATCTCTGTTCACTGAGAACGACGATGCGGTCGATTTCAACACAGTCGTCTCAGGCACTTATGCCGACGGCACTCAGTTCGCGGCGCTCGGCGGCGACGACACGGTCGTGCTTGCTGCAGATGCAACGGCCGCCGCCGCTGCCGGATATACCGTTGGCACGGCCTTCGATGCCGGCGCCGGCGACGACACGGTCACCGGCGGCATGCTCGATGATACAGTCCTTGGCGGCGACGGAAACGATACCCTCATAGGTAATGGCGGAGATGACGTTCTCTCCGGGGGGGACGGCGACGACGTGCTGTTCGGCGATAGCGATGTGTTTCCCGGTGTTCTCGCCGAGGTGACGCTGATTGACAATGGCGGCAGTCAAGCAGGGGGCGGTGTCAATTCGCACAGAGGAGTTCTATCCGAGAATGGCCGTTTCCTGGCTTTCGCAAGCACGGCCAGTGACCTCGTTCCGGAGCAGGATGGTCTTGGTGGCACAGAGGTGTTTCTGAGAGATCTTGCGACCGGCGAGATACAGCTCGTTTCCACCAACACCGATGGCGAGCAGTCCAACAACAGAGGCAACACAAATATCTGGGGCGTGTCAGATGATGGTCGGTTCGTGCTTTTCGAAGCTGCCGGAGACAATCTCGTCGCTGGGGATACCAACAATGTGGGTGACTTGTTTCGGAAGGATCTGCAAACCGGTGAGCTCATTCGGGTCAATACGACGTCGAATGGATCCGAGTCGAATTTGTTCGGGCCCGGTGAGGCGACCCTTTCGGCTGACGGCGATTTCGCTGCGTTCTTGCACAATGATAATCAACTCGCCGGTGGCGGGGGAAAATTGCCGAGGATCTACCACAAGAACCTTATTACCGGTGAACTGACCGTTGTCTCCTCAGCCAGTGACGGCAACTTGGGCACCGGCCAGGCTGGTCAAGGCGGACGCGACTTCGGCATGTCAGCTGATGGAACCCATGTCGGTTTCATCTATGTAGGAAACGACCTCATTCCAGGCGTCGACGGAACTTCGTTCAACAACGTTTATGTCAAGAACATTGCCACTGGGGAATTGAAACTGGCCAGCACAGCAGCCGACGGGACGCCGGGAAATTTCGGTGGTTTCGGTTCGGGCGTCGCACTCTCTGCTGACGGTCAGATCGTGGCCTTTACGAGCGGTTCGACCAACCTCGTACCCGGTGTGTCCGGGGCGCAGCTCTACGTCAAGAATCTGATCACGGGAGATATTCAGGTTGCCAGCGCAACGGTCGATGGTGTGCTCGGAAACGGCTTCTCGGGCGAAGGCGGCGCATCCCTGTCCGCTGACGGCCGGTTCGTCACTTTTCAAAGCAGTGCGAACAACTTGGTACCGGGGGATACCAATGGTTCAGCCGACATATTCGTGAAGGATCTTCAGACAGGAGCGATCACGCGTGTGAGCGTCGCAGCCGACGGTACTCAGGCCGATAATCAAGTCAGAGAGCCAGATATCAGTGCTGATGGCTCGACCATTGTGTTCGAAACGAGGGCCACAAATCTCGATCCGAACGATGACAATCCCGACACAGACCTGTTCGTAGTTAGAAATCCCCTCTTCGACGGAAATGCCGATGACCTGACGGGAGGCAACGGGGACGATACGCTGTTCGGCGGCGACGGTGACGACGTTCTGCGGGGCGAGGCGGGCAACGACATGTTGTTCGGTGAAGCCGGAAACGACACGCTGGGGCCGGGCAGCGGTCCGACGGACCTGCTTGATGGTGGCGAAGGTAACGATACCGCGACGTTCTCAAATGCGACTGCATCTGTAGTTGCCGACTTGGTCCTAGGCACCGCGACGCGCGGGCTGGCCGTCGCGACCATGGTGAGCATCGAAAATCTGCGTGGCTCGTCACTGGACGATAACCTGCGCGGTGACGCCATTGCGAATGTCATCGAAGGGCAGGAAGGGAACGACGTTATCGATGGTCGTGAAGGCGACGATCTATTGCGTGGCGATTCAGGTGATGACGTCATCCATGGCGGCGATGGCAACGATACGCTAATCGGCGGGCCTGCCGGTGTCGATGGAGACGACCAACTGTTCGGCGGTGACGGGGACGATGTATTGCTTCCGGGTGCAGGTGTAGATCTGCTCGACGGTGGTGCCGGCTCTGACACCGCGTCTTTTCTCAATGCAATGGTCGGTGTCGACGCCAACCTTGCGACCGGTGTCGCGACACTCCCATCAGGCCTAAACACACTGGTCGATATCGAAAATCTCGCAGGCTCTGCACACGACGATGTTTTGACCGGCGACGACGGTGACAACATGCTCAACGGCCGCGCTGGCAACGATACGCTCGACGGTGGTGTCGGTTTCAACAGGTTCGTCGGCGGAGCAGGTGACGATACCCTGATTGGAGGAACACGCGGACAGGCCGGTGAAACCAATATCCCATTCGTCGATTTCAATTTGGCCGATTATCGCGATGCGACAGGCGCAATAACCACCACACTCACCGGAGCATTGGGGACAGGTCTTTCGACTGTCACAGGAGATGCTTCGGTCGGAACCGACACATTGGTCGATATCGAAGCGATCAACGGAACGGACTTTGACGACACTTTCACGGTTGATGGCAGCTTTCGCGCTCAGTTCGGCGCCTTCAACGCCGTTCGTCCCGGTGATGGCGACGACGTCATAACCGGTAATGGTAGCACACGTATCGGTTACGGCGATGCGCTCGACAGCGTCACCGTCAATTTCGGCACCGGCCAGGCGTTTTCGACCAATGCAGGCGATACGGCCGGCATCGGCGTTGACACGTTTACCGGTGTGAACGCCATCCAGGGCAGCGAATTCGACGACATTCTCCTTGGATCGGATGGCAGTGGCTTCGAGTCATTTCGGGCGCGCGGTGGTGACGACTTTATCGATGGCGGCACCGATGGTCAGGATCGGGCCGACTATCGAAATTCGCCGGGCGGAATCGTTGCCGACCTGTCGGCTGGCGCCGTCGGCGAAGGGACTGTTCAGGATGGATTTGGCGGAACCGATACACTGGTCAACATCGAGCAGATTCGTGGTTCGGAGTTCGATGACACGATCATAGGCGACGATGGAGACAACAATCTTCGCGGACAGCATGGCAATGACACGATTGATGGTCGCGGTGGAAACGATCAGATCATCGGAGCTGAGGATAACGATACGCTGATCGGCGGTGCAGGAGACGATTTTCTTCGCGGTGATTCTGGTGACGACGCGATCTTCGGCGGCGATGGGAGCGACTTCATTCAGGCCGGGTCGGGAGATGATACGGTCGATGGCGGCGCCGACTTCGACAGTCTCAGCTATCGGTTCGATAATCCAACTTCCGGGATAACCTATACCGGCGGCATTGGCGGCGCACCGGACATCGTAACGGGCGATGCGTCTATCGGCACCGATACGGTTTCCAATTTCGAATCCATCAATGGCACAGATCTCGATGACGTTTTCAACGGTGGCGATGTCGGTTTCATCAATCTCGTGGGCCACGGCGGCAACGACATCATCAACGGCGGTGATGGCGACGACTTCATCCTACCTGGTGCGGGTGATGATCTCGTCGATGGCGGTGCCGGCTTCTTCGACACGGTCAACTATTTCTTCGACAACGACGTTACTGGTGGCATCACTTTCACGGGCGGTATAGGCGGTGCTCCCAGTATTGTAACAGGCGACGCCTCTGTCGGTACCGACACGATCATAAACATCGAGAAACTGGATGCGACGGTCTTCGACGATGTGATCGTTGTGAATGATGTTGATTTTCTCGGCATCGACACCTTTGACGGCAACGATACGATTACAACGGGCGCCACGCAGACATTTGTCAAGCCAGGCGCCGGTGACGACATTGTCGATGGCACCGCTGGTGGCAATGACATTGTCAGCTATATCGGACTCCCGACGCCGACCGGCGGCATCACATACACCGGTGGTGTTGGAGGCGGGGCCGCAACCGTCACCGGTGATGCTTCAATAGGCAACGACACATTGATCGCGATTGAGCAGATCCAGGGCACCGATTCTGCCGATACGTTCATTGGGGGCGACACGAGCGAGAACATCGTTGCCTTTGATGGCGATGACAGCATCTCCAGCGGTGCCGGCGACGACATTATGGAAGGTGGCCAGGGTGACGACTTGTTCGTGGTTCGAGTCGGTGACGGGAACGACTCGATCGTCGACTTCGCGGCCGGAGCAGGAACGGAGGACACCATCGACGTCAGCGCGTTCGGCTTTGCCTCGCTGGCGGAACTCCTTGCCGTTGCGACGGACGTTGGGCCGAATGTGGTCATCGATCTCGACCAACAGGCAGGCGGTGATCAACTCACTTTGGACAACGTCAATATCGCCGATCTCGAGGCCAGCGACTTCGTGTTCGCAGCGCCCTCAACGATAGTCGGGACGGAATTCGATGATGTCCTGGTCGGCACATCTGGTCCGGACACGGTCCAGGCACTTGCCGGCAATGACGAGGTAACCGGCCAGTTCGGCAACGACGTCATCTTTGGCGGCGACGGTGGCGACCAGCTTTTCGGCGGTGCCGGCAACGACATGATCTTCGGCGGGGATACCAGTACCCTGTTCAGCGAATTCCCAACAGTTGGCGTCGATCGGCTGTTTGGAGGCGATGGCGATGATACGCTGGACGCTGGTGTTGGCATCAATGAACTGGTGGGCGGCGCCGGGAACGATACATTGATCGGCGGCTTGCGTGCAGGTCGGTTGTCTTTGGATACGAACCGGGCTGACTATCGCACAGCGACCGGCGGCATCGATGTGACATTGACGGGTGGTTTGAGTCTTGGTCTTTCATCCGTCCTTGGCGATGCGTCAGTCGGGACCGACACGCTCGTCGATATCGAGCGCGTCTTCGGGTCTGATTTCGATGACACCTTTACGATCGATGGCAGCTTCCGCGGCCAATACGGCTCGTTCAATGAGGTTGAGGGTGAGGGAGGAGACGATCTGATCACCGGTAATGGCAATACCCGCATTGGGTATGTGCACGCTGCTGACGGTGTGACAGTGACCTTCTCGGGTTCCGGCGCTGGGACCGCGACCTCGACCAATCCGGGTGATGCCGCGAATATCGGAACGGATACATTCACCGGTGTGAACTCGGTCCGCGGTTCCAACTTCGATGATATCATTACCGGTGCGGACTTTGTTTCCGAATCCATTCGGGCACAGGCCGGGAACGATTTGATCGATGGAGGCCTCGGTGGCCAGGACCGGGCTGACTATCTGAACTCGCCCACCGGAGTTTTTGCCGATCTGACAGCCGATCCGGCGCTCGGGTCAGGGATCGCGCAGGGTGGCTTCGGCACCACCGATACGCTCATCGGAATCGAGCGGCTTCGCGGTTCGTTGTTCGACGATACGCTCATCGGCGACGATGGCCGCAACACGCTCGATGGCCGTGGCGGCGATGACGTCATCATCGGAAATGGCGGTTCGGACTTCATTATCCCGGGCGAAGGCGACGATACAATCGATGGCGGCGACACCGTCGGCGTCGATGGTAGCGGTGACTTTGATGCTGTCAGCTATCGTTTTGGGGCCACCGGCGGTCTGACTTATACGGGCGGCACAGGTCTCAACGGCATTGCTGTCGGCAGTGCAGAAGTTGTTGGTGGTCCATCGATCGGCTTTGACATTCTGGCGGGTATTGAGCGGGTCGAAGGTACTAATTTCGACGACATCTTCAATGGCGGCGATGCCGACGAACGGTTCGATGCGCTTGGCGGTATGGACATCATCAACGGCGGTGCCGGCAACGATCAACTGGCCTATCAGAACGCGTCTACCGGACCCGGAAACCAGGGTGTGACAATCACGTTCACGGCACCTGGTCAGGGTACCGCCATCGATACAGATGGTGTGACCGTCGATACCTTCACCAGTATCGAGAGCGCGCTCGGCACGAATGGCAATGACATCATTACGATGAGTGCGGCTGACTTCGAGACTGTCTTCGCAACCGGCGGGAACGATGTGCTCGACGGCGGTGCTGGTATTGGCGATCAGATCAGCTACGCGGCGATCTTCCCGGCCTCCCCAGGTGCTTTTGTCGATCTTGCGGCCGGAACGGCGACCGATGGGGTTGGCGGTACCGATACATTGTCCGGCTTCGAAGATGTCTTCGGAACTGTCAATGCGGACGAGTTCCACGGTGACGGCAATGCCAATGTTCTGAATGGCTTTGACGGTGACGACATGCTGTTCGGCGGTGGCGGTGACGATTCGCTCCTGGGAGATGGCGGCAACGACACGTTGAATGGCGGGGCCGGCAATGATTTCCTCGCCGGCGATTTTGGCGGTGGCGGAAACGATGTCTTCGTCTTCGACATTGGCACAGGCCAGGATGTGATCCAGGACTTTGAAGGCGGGAGTGGGATTGCGGACCGTATCGACGTCTCGGCGTTTTCCTTTGTCGACTTTGCTGACTTGGTCCTGCACGCCGATGACTCATCCGGTACCGGTACGACGATAAACCTCGATCAGGATGGCGTAACCGGCATTGGGGACGAGGTGTTCATAGAGAACGTCGCGATCGCCGGTCTCGATGCGGACGACTTCATATTCTGATTGCTACGAAAAGGGACGCGGCCAATGCATCATCCTCCCGACAATGGTTCGCGAACCGGTGGGTGGTCCGAGGCGATCGATAGGTCGTCTCGGCCCAATCCACTTACGATGGCCCTCCAAGGATGCCGCGCGGGTTTCCTGGCCGTTGTTGCTTTCGGACTGGTCATCAACCTGCTGTTTTTGACGGCGCCGCTCTATATGCTGCAGGTTTTCGATCGTGTTCTCACAAGCCGAAGCGTTGAAACACTGCTCTATCTGACACTTATCGCAGTGTTCGCGTTCCTTGTGCTTTGGTGCCTCGATGTCCTTCGCGGCCGCTTAATGATTTCTCTCGGCAATTGGTTCGATGAGCGGATCAGCGGCGATGTATTGGCCGCGAGCCTTGCCGCGACATCAGAACGACAACGTGCCTCGATTCAACCGCTGCGCGACGTCTCCATGGTCCGAAATTTCGTCACAGGTCCCGGGCTGTTCCCAATCCTGGATGTGCCGTGGACACCTGTTTTTCTTGCTGTTGTCTTCCTACTGCATCCGATCCTTGGCTGGATCGGACTGGCTGGCACGATCATCCTGTTCGCGCTGGCTGTGTTGAATGGGTTCGCAACCAGCCGTCTGCTGCAGAGCGCGGGTGAGACAAGCAGCCGAGCATTGGACGAAGCGCAATCTGCCGTGCGCAACACCGATGCAATAGAAGCCATGGGTATGATGTCTCAGCTGATTTCACGCTGGATGCGTGCTTCACGCCGATCGCTTGAGGAGCAAGCTCGATCGAGCAGGCGAAACGGCCTCATCACGGCGACATCGAAATTCTTCCGCCAAGTCCTCCAGATTAGTGTGCTTGGCGTCGGTGCCTGGCTCGTGCTCGGCGGTGAACTGTCACCAGGTGGAATGATTGCAGGATCGATCCTGATGGCGCGCGCATTGGCGCCTGTGGAACAGGCGATTGCTTCATGGCGCTCAGCCATTGCCGCGCGTTCTGCGCTTCGCCGTATCGCGCGGATCCTGACCGTATCCGGCCGACCAGCACCGCCGACTCCGCTCCCTGAACCCAAAGGTCGCCTGACCCTTGAGGGGGTTTGTTATGCGCATCAAGGTGACAAGGCACCGATGCTGCGGAACATCGATTTCGAGCTGCAACCCGGCGAAAGTCTGGGTCTGATCGGTCCGACTGCGGCCGGCAAGACAACTTTGGCGCGTATCATCATCGGCATTCTCAAACCCCAGATGGGGCATGCCCGGCTTGACGGGGCCGATCTTGCTGCTTGGGATGCGCGAGACCGTGGGCGCCATATTGGTTATTTGCCGCAAGATATCGAACTTTTCCACGGTACGGTTCGAGAGAATATTGCACGTCTTGGCGAAGGCGATATCGAGCAAGTGTATGAGGCCGCTCAGATCGCCGGGGTCCATGAAGATATCCTAGCTCTGCCGAATGGCTACGACACTGAGATTGGCGTCGGAGGAATGACGCTGTCGGGAGGGCAACGGCAAAAATTCGGACTTGCCCGCGCCGCTTATGGCGAGCCGAAACTGGTTGTACTCGACGAACCAAATTCGAATCTCGACCTGGCAGGCGAGGCGGCGCTGCTTGAGGCAATTTCCCATCTGCGTGACAAAGGAACGACCATCGTCATCGTTGCCCATCGACCGAGTGTCCTCAGAACAGTCGACAAAATTCTCGTTCTCCGCGAAGGCGGCATAGAGATGATGGGACCGAGAGACGAGATCTTGACACACGTACAGATCCGGCCCGGATCCGGAACACGCGAGCAGCCAGCTCAACAATCAAGCGTGGTGCCAGCATGACTCACCTGATGACAGATCCTGTAGCATCTGTGGCGGATCGTCCGTCAGTCCGTGGCACTGTGACGATCGGTATCTTGGTCATTGTGCTGTTGGTGGGTGGGTTTGTGACGTGGGCGGCGCTAGCCCCCTTGCAGAGTGCGGCAATCGCACATGGAAGTGTCAATCTCGACACCTATCGAAAAACCGTCCAGCACCTCGAAGGAGGCATCGTGAAGGATATCCTGATCCGAGAGGGACAGGATGTTGCAAAGGGCGACATCTTGCTGCGGCTTGATGAGACTCAGGCAAGAGCCAAGATCGCGCTTCTGGATGCACAGATCGCATCAGAGGAAGAACAACTGGCGTTGCTGGGCGAAGAGATTGCTGATGCCGAAAAGCTGCTCGCGAAAGGTCTCTCACGCAAGTCGCGTGTTCTTGGTCTTCATCGCCGCCGAGCCGAGATCACTGGCAAGCGAACGGAGCATTCTGCCCAGCTACACGCAGCAAGAGACGTCATCGAGCGAGCGACAATTCGGGCACCCATTGCGGGATCGGTGGTTGGGCTCCAGGTCCACACGGCCGGTGGCGTGATAAAGCCCGGGGATGCGCTGCTTTCGATTGTGCCAAAGGACGAACCTCTCGTTGTGGAAGCCCGTATCGACCCAAATGACATAGACATTGTGCATAAAGGGCTCTCTGCCCAGGTGCGTCTGACGCCACTCAATGCTCGTGACGCACCGCCTCTGCAAGGACACGTGGCGTGGATCTCGGCAGATCGCATGACCGATCCGAACGGTCAGGGCAGCTATTATCTGGGACGCATCGAACTGACTGCCGAGCCGCCTAGCTTGGCTGGGCAAATCGGGCTTTATCCTGGTATGCCCGCAGAGGTTATGATTCTCACGGGTGAGCGATCGTTCCTTGAATACGTCGCCGCGCCGATCACGCGAAGTTTCCGACGTGCGTTCCGAGAGCAATGATCGTAGATCGGTCTTGCATTGCGGAATGCAGCGGCGGCAAAAATCATCGAGCATAATTCGACGCAACTCCTGATCATTCCACACCTTTGGCCGGGAAATGATCCTAGGCGCCGCTGGCAGAGAGTTGCTCTTCTTCCTCAAGCCGCCGTCTCACGTCACCCGGCGATCCAGTTCTGCGTGCCAATAGACTGTATGCGACAGGCACCACGATCAATGTGAGAAAAGTGGCGGCGAGAACGCCTGACAAGACGACGACACCGATCACCAGCCGGGTCTCAGCACCAGCGCCGGAAGAGAGGATCAGGGGGACGGTTCCTGCAGCAGTCGTAATGCCTGTCATCAGGATCGGTCGTAGCCGTACCGAGGATGCTTCGACGATTGCGCTCGTAAACTCTTTGCCTTGGTCCCGAAGCTGATTGACGAATTCGACAATCAAAATTCCGTTCTTGGCTGCCAATCCAACCAACATGATCAGGCCGATCTGGCTGTAGAGATTGAGGGTGCCGCCGGTGATATAGAGGCCGAGCAGTCCGCCAGCCATGGCGAGTGGCACCGTGATCATGATGACGAAAGGATGCACGAAGCTCTCGAACTGAGCCGCGAGCACGAGGAACACGACGATCAGGCCGAGAATGAAAACGAAGAGAATTGAATCGCCCGAGAATTTGAAATCCTGAGATTCGCCCTTGTAGTCGACGATAACGGTCTGCGGCAGATGCTCACGCACAAGTCCTTCGAGGTAGGTTAGGGCATCGCCGAGGGCCAAGCCGTCTTTCAGATTGGCTTCGATGGTAATCGCCCGAACCCGGTTGTAGCGATTGAGTTTTGTCGAGCCTGCAAATTCTTCCAGTTTCACCAGGTTGGACAGAGGAATAAGACTGTTGGTACGCGCTGAGCGGACATAGATATTCTGCAGATTGGTCGGTGTGCGCTGGACGTCGCGCTCACCTTCCAGGATCACGTCATATTCCTCGCCTGAATCGATATAGGTCGTCACGCGGCGGGACCCGAGCATGGATTCGAGTGTACGGCCGATATTGCCGACAGTGACGCCGAGCTCTGCCGCCCGGTCATAGTCGATCTTGATCTGGATCTGCGGTTTGCTCTCCTTGTAGTCCCAGTCGACGCCGATGAGACCTGGATTGTTCTCATTGATCTTGGCAACAAGCGTGTTTCGCCATTCGGCAAGTTCCTCGTAAGTGCCGCCACCGATGACGAATTGGACGGGTTTCTGGATACGGGCGCCGAATCCCTGGCGCATCACCGGGAAGGCTCGCACGCCTGGCAGATCTCCCAGCCGGCTCCGCACATCCGCCATGATCTTCCAGGCGCTTCGGCGCGCGGCCCAGTCATTGAGGACCGAGATCACGATACCGGTATTGAAGTTCTCGTAATTGTTGAATGTGCGCGGCGCCCTTACAAGAAGGCGCGTCATTTCACCGGCCTTCACCAATGGCATCATGCGCCGCTCGATCTCGTCCATATATTCCTTCATATAGGAATAGGAGGCGCCTTCGGGTCCGTTGACGATCACGAAGAATGCGCCACGATCCTCTTTTGGCGCGTACTCTGTCGGAATCTGGTCGTAGAGCCAGACGGAGGCACCGACAATGCCAGCGAAGATTGCAACGGTGACGATGGGGACGCGCAATGCACCCTTGAGCACGGCAGCGTAACCCACTTGGATGCGACCGAAAAAGCGGTCCAGAATCCCGGTCATCCCTCGCTTTTTGTCGCCCCTCTTGAGCACTTTCGATGCAAGCATGGGGGAAAGGCTAAGTGCGATCATGCTGGAAAACGCGACGGCTGCCGCCATCGTCAATGCGAATTCTGAAAACAGACGTCCGACATCACCTTCGAGGAATGCGATGGGGACGAAGACCGCGATCAACACCAGGGTCGTCGCAATAACGGCAAAGCCCACCTGGCGCGTACCGCGATAGGCGGCAACGAGCGGCGTTTCGCCAAGATCGTCCATGCGCCGGTGAATATTCTCGAGCACCACAACAGCATCGTCGACGACAAGGCCGATCGCCAGCACGAGCGCCAGGAGCGTCAGTAGATTGATCGAGAAGCCAAGGGCGTAGAGCACGACAAATGTTGCAACGAGCGACACGGGGACCGTGACCGCCGGGACCAGCATTGCACGGACACTGCCAAGAAACAGAAAGATGACGGCGATAACCAGCGCCACGGCAACGAAAAGCGTCTTGTAGACCTCGTTGATGGCACCCTCGACAAAGACTGATGTATCGTAGCTTTGCTTGATTTCCATGCCGTCGGGGAGGGTCGGATTCAACCGGTCCTTTTCAGCCTTGGCGGCCCTCGCAACCTCGATGGTGTTGGCGGTCGACTGCTTGATAATACCTAGCCCGACCATCGGCACACCATTGCCGCGGAAGAACGTTCGGTTCTCGACGGCGCCCCGTTCGACACGCGCGACGTCGCCGAGGCGCACGAGATAGCCTTCTGTTCCGCGTGTCAGGACCAAGCGCCGAAAGTCGTCGGCTGTGCGAAATGAGCGTTGAACACGGACGGTGAATTGACGTTCGTGCGACTCGATGCTGCCGGCGGGCAGCTCGATATTCTCGGCGCGCAGCGCTGTCTCCACGTCGGTAACCGTCAATGCACGCGCGGCGAGGGCTTTACGATCGAGCCATACCCGCATGGCGAATGTCTGCCCGCCGCCGATGCGAACGCGTGCCACGCCATCCAGCACCGAGAAACGGTCTACCAGATAGCGCTCGGCATAGTCGGTCAACTCCGGGACGGTCAGCCGGTCGCTGACCAGGTTAAGCCACATGATGACGGACTCGTTGGAGTCCACTTTCTGGATTTCCGGCGGATCGGCTTCGTCCGGGAGATCGTCGAGGATGGCCGAGACACGATCACGGATATCGTTGGCTGCAGCGTCGACATCGCGCCGGACATCGAACTCCACGGTGATCGTTGAGCGTCCGTCCTCGCTCGACGATTCAACGAATTGAATTCCCTCGACGCCGGAAATGCGCTCTTCGATAACTTCCGTTATCCGCGTCTCGACAACATTTGCAGCGGCACCCGGATAGATCGTCTCAATCGAGACGACGGGGGGATCGATATCGGGATACTCGCGTAGCGGCAGCCGGTCATAGGCGACCAGACCGAATGCGATCAGCAACATCGAGAGAACCGTCGCGAAGACAGGACGGGTAACCGAGAGGTCGGAGAGTACCATCAGCTTGGCCCGGGCTTTTTCTTCTTCAGCAGCGTGTCGAGCGGTTCGTCGCCGTTCTCGACCGCCGTGATCGAAACCGGCTGGCCGGGCCGTGCGCGCAGGGTGCCATGGGTCACAACGAGATCCCCTGGGGAGACGCCGGAGAGGATTTCAACGTCACCGGGACGACGTGCGCCCACCTCGACCCGCACGCGTTTGGCAATTGGTTTTCCACTGCTCTTGTCGATTATGAGAACATAGTTGTCTCGGCCAAGAGGAATAAGGGCCTCCTCGGCAATCACAATGGCATCTCTGGGGTTCTTGAGAAGCTCGACTGTCATCAGAAGCCCAGGCTTCAGGACCCGGTCCGGGTTTTGAAGCAGGGCACGCACGGTAATCGAACGGGTCGCGGCATCGATACGGGCATCGAGACTGGATACGGTTCCTTTGAATGTGCGGCTAGCTAGGGCGCGGGCTTTGGCGACAATCGGCAATCCTGCACGCAGATCGCTGAGATAGGTCGCGGGAACAGTGAAATCGAGCTTCATGACACTATCGTCGCTGAGCCGGGTGATAACGTCGCCGGGCGTGACGAGAGCTCCGACACTGATGTTTCTCAATCCAACGACGCCCGCAAAGGGCGCTTTGATCAGGCGGTCGCTCAGCCGCGCTTCGATTGCCTCGAGCCTGGCTTTGGCGGTTTCGAACTGCCTGCGCCGTTCGTCGAGAATTGTTGCCGGCGACGAGCCACGCTCGGCTAATGGCTTGACGCGTTCATATTGCCGTTCGGCTTCGGAGAGGGTCGCGCGGGCTTCCTGGAGTTCCGCCTTTTCCTGACGATTCGAGAGTTCCGCCAGGATCGTGCCGGCTTCAACGCGCTGCCCATCGTCGAATCGTATGGCCGAAATGGTGTCCGTTATGGGTGCTGTCAGGATAACGGTTTCATTCGCGCGCAACGTGCCAAGCGCTTCGACCCGGTCGACAAAACGATCGGTCTTCGCTTCGGAGACGATTACAGGCGGCGGCTGTTGGGCGTGGGCCGCCATGCCCGGACCGATCAGGATTGATGCTGCGCATAGTGCGATCGCTGCGGTTGCTTTCATGCAGACGGAGATGCCGCATTGCCAGTTCATCGAAAACCACTCCATCTCATGAATTCGGTAGGATTGATGCTCGGATTCGGTTCGGCCCTGCGTCCACAAACAGTGAAGGCGCTCAAAAGCAGTGTCGCATTTTCACATTTGCAGGCTTCAACCATGACGTCGTGATTGCCGCGTAAAGTTACCGGAGTCGACTGTGTTCAAGCGCTGCGACACTTCACCACGACTGCCGGTTAGGACTTTTCTGGCTTCCGCCTGGAAAGGCGAGTGCCCACAGGACCAAGAACAAGGATACATAGGGAGTACGGTTCAGCATGTCTGGAACTGTCGCGGGAATGTGAGAAGTTTTTTCACTGCGGAATATGCATTGAAAGAATACTCATCCGTTCGATGGTACCGCTTGGAACGAGCCGCTTGCCTTTGCCGATTGTAAATTCACGATCTATCCGTGATCTTAGCGATGAGAAAACCATTGGCAGGCTCACATTGGGCGCACCGCAATGATCGCTTACCCTGTTGAAGTTGCAATCGTCGACAAGAGCCCGCTGGTTGTGCAGGGGCTCAAGACGCTGTTTGCCGATGACGGTCGGTTTGAACTCGTGGCTTCTGCATCCGATGGCGCACGCCTTCTGGACGCTCTGAGCCGTTTGCGGCTCGACATCGTGATTTCCGGCTGGGAAATGCCGGTGTGCAATGGGCGCTGCCTTCTTGAGCAGTTGAGCGAGCGCGACATTTCGCCCCGCGTAATCGTCTATACTGGCGATCCCGACCCCGATATTCCGCGCCAGGCCATGCGCCTTGGGGCCGCTGCTTTTTGCGCCAAGAGTGAACCGCCCGATCGGCTAATGCAGATTGTCGATACGGTCGCTCGAGGCTCCATGGTTTTTCCATTCACCGATGTCAGAACACTCGGGGATGACCCGCTTTCCGTGCTGACACCGCGCGAAAGTGAGCTTTTGGAGCGGCTTGCCGAAGGTTTGACAAATGCCGAGATCGCCGCGGTCATCGGCGTTTCGACAAACACGGTCAAATTTCACCTTCGCAATATCTACAGCAAGATTTCGGTTCGAAACCGGGCGGAGGCGGTGGCTCTTCTCATGTCACGCACATGAAAGCCAGATCGCCATCGACCGAATCGCTTCACCCACAACTATCCGTTCGGGTAGGTTAACTCCTGTCATTTTGATCTTCAGTGCCTACCCGGGGGACTGTTTGTGCATTTGATCGCAGGGCCTAGCGTCAGGATTACTGGTCACATGCGGTCTCCAAGGGCAGGCTCGCGGTAACCGGATGGGGAGGGACATGACCGAGACTGTGGAGCCGAGGCCAGAATTGATTTATGCGCTTCGCCGCGCCACGGAGCACGCCGCCCGTGCGGCATATGACTGGATCGGGCGTGGCAAGAAGGTCGAAGGCGACCGTGCGGCGGTCGAAGCCATGTGCCGAGCCCTGATGGATGTCGAGATCGACGGTTTGGTCTTGATCGGGGAGGGTGAAAAAAACCAAGCTCTTCAACTCTACAAGGGCGCACGGATCGGTATTCCGGATGCGCCGTTTAAAGTCGACATTGCTGTCGACCCCGTCGAAGGCACGACCTACCTTGCCAAGGGTTTGACGAACGCACTCGCAGTCATCGCAGTCGCCCCCCGGGGAAAACTGCTGGATCCGGGACCAGCATTTTACATGGAGAAATTCGCCGCGCCGCCGGCCGCCAAGGGCAAAATCGACCCCAAGGCATCAACGCGCGAGAAGCTGAAAGCTCTGGCAACAGCCCTCGGTAAGCCCGTCGGCGCGCTCACAATTTATGTGCTGGAGAAACCGCGGCATCGCGATCTGGTCGAAGAAATCCATGACGCCGGTGCCCGTGTTGCGCTCTATCCGGCCGGCGATGTTGCCGGTGCGATTCTAGCGGCGATGCCGGACTCCGAAATCGACGCGCTTATGGGAACGGGTGGGACACCGGAAGGTATCATGTCGGCCTGCGCGATACGGGCACTCGGGGGCGAGTTTCTGGGGAGAATCGATCCACAGCTGCAAACGGAAGCAAGAACCGTCGCAGAGGCCGGCATGGACACCACCCGATGGTATCAACGTGACGAAATCGTCTCCTCACAAGATATTTTCTTTTGTGCAACGGGAATCACGACCGGGTTGATGCTCGATGGTGTCGCCCGCACGCCCGAACACTACAAGTTGCAGACATTGATGATCTCGGGAGTCACGGGTGAGCGGCAAATTCTGACGACTTATCTGACGGATGAACAAGTCGCTGCTTTCACCGCGAACACGGCGGTGACCTAACCCGCCGGATAAGTCATGCGAACGATAATGATAACAATGCGCTAGGGATTGGGTCATGCTGAGGAAGCACTTCGAGCGTCCGGTCATGTTGGGGGTTGTTGGTGATTCTGCCAGCGGCAAGACCACGGTGTCGAATGGGATTGCCCAAATACTCGGTGCCGACCGCTGTACTGTCATCTGTACGGATGACTACCACGCTTTCGATCGTGCCGAGCGTGTCGAAAACGGTATTTCGGCGCTCGATCCGCGTGGAAACTATATTGATATTCTGGAACAGGATCTGACCCATCTGAGCCATGGAAAGCCAATACTTAAACCTATCTACGACCACTCAGACGGGACATTGTCCAGGCCGGTCTACGTAAAGCCATTGGATTATGTGATTGCAGAGGGATTGCTTGGTTACACGACGCGCGAAATGCGGAATTGCTTCGACGTCAAGGTTTACCTCGATCCGGAAGAGGCTTTGCGCATGAAATGGAAAGTGCATCGCGACACAACCAAGCGGGGATACACGGAAGAACAGGTTCTAACGTCTCTCGAGAAGCGTAAAGACGACAGTCCTGCCTTCATTCACCCCCAACGCACATTCGCCGATATTGTGATCCGATTCCAGCGACCACTCGGCGCAAACGGTGCCGATACGCACCTCGATGTGCGCCATATACTAAGACCGACCTTGCCGCATCCGGATTTTTCCCCTTTGTTCGACGGTGCGAGCAATGGGGGGTTGCATCTTGAGCTCGCCCGCGACAATGACGGCAAGCCTGTTGATGTCCTCGAGATCAATGGGAGCATTTCCGATAAGCGGGCGGAACGCATCGAGGATCTGTTGTGGAACCTCATTCCTGAGGCCAGCCATCTGCGTGATCGGGTCGGAATGTTCGATGGTGCAAATGGACACAACAATGTCAGTCACCCGCTCGCGCTGACGCAGCTGCTCGTCGGCTTTCACATGGTGAAGGCGGCGCTCGGCGTGCGTGCTGTTTAGGGCATGGACCCATAAATAGCTCACGGTTCTGTTTGATCCGGAGCGCCTGAATGATAGGAAACAACCGCAAGAGAAGGCGTTTTGCCTTTTCGAGCAATGTTTGCCATCAGGCGGGCCCTCCTCACCAAACAGAACCGTGTGCCATTTATGAGTCCACGACCTTAGGGCATGAGATTGAAGGAAGACGACAATGGCCGAAGCAGGAATAAACGAGCAGGGCGCGTCAGGCGCTGCGCACAAGGACATGGCGAACGCCATTCGTGCGCTGTCCATGGACGGCGTCCAAAAGGCGAATTCAGGCCATCCAGGCATGCCCATGGGCATGGCGGACGTCGCGACAGTGCTGTTCACCCGTTTTTTGAAATATGACGCTGCGCATCCCCAATGGCCGGATCGTGACCGCTTCGTCCTGTCTGCCGGCCACGGATCGATGCTGCAATATGCGCTGCTCTATCTTGCGGGTTTTCCGGGAATGGAGATCGACAATATCAAGAATTTTCGGCAGCTCGGCTCCAATACGGCCGGCCATCCGGAATATGGCCACACGATCGGGGTTGAGACGACGACCGGACCGCTCGGCCAGGGCCTCGCCAATGCCGTCGGCATGGCGCTTGCCGAGCGCTTGCAGAATGCGCGGCTCGGTAATGAGCTCTGCGATCATTTCACCTATGTGATTGCAGGCGATGGCTGTCTCATGGAGGGAATCAGCCATGAGGCGATCTCGTTTGCCGGCCATCTGGGGCTCGGCAAACTCATCGTGTTGTTCGATGACAATGGCATCTCGATCGACGGCTCAACCGATCTCTCCGTTTCCGACGACCAGCAAAAACGGTTCGAGTCCGCCGGATGGCATGTTGCCAGTGTCGATGGGCACGATGCCGATGCGATTGCTCTGGCAATCGAGAATGCACGCAATGTTACCGACAAGCCGTCAATGGTTGCGTGCCGGACAGTCATCGGTTTCGGTTCGCCCAACAAGCAGGGCACCGCATCGACCCATGGCGCGCCGCTTGGCGACGATGAAATTGCTGCCACGCGAGAGGCTATCGGTTGGCCACATGCGCCGTTTGAAGTGCCTGAAGCGGTCCTGGCTGAATGGCGTGCGGCCGGAACGCGCAATCGGAGCGCGCTGGAGACCTGGCAATCGGCGGCTGCCCAGCTTGACGACCAGGCCCGTGCCCAGCTTACCGATCCAATGACGGCCTCGGTCTCGACCGATGTAGCCGCGGCCGTACGGGCCATCAAGTCCGATTTCTCAAGTGAAGCGCCGAAACTTGCAACACGCCAGTCCTCGCAGAAGGTCTTGGAGAAGCTTGTTCCCATCGTGCCGGGCCTCATTGGCGGATCGGCAGATCTGACGGGGTCCGTCGGGACGCTGACAAGCTCCCACACGCCGGTCAGTGCGGAGGACTTCTCCGGTACCTATGTGTATTACGGCGTGCGCGAGCACGGCATGGCTGCCGCGATGAATGGAATGGCGCTGCATGGGGGAATCATTCCCTATGGCGGCACGTTTCTTGTCTTCACCGACTATTGCCGTCCATCCATTCGCCTTTCAGCGATGATGGAGCAGCGGGTCATCTACGTCATGACCCACGATTCCATTGGTCTTGGCGAAGATGGGCCGACTCACCAGCCTGTCGAGCATCTCGCTAGCCTGCGGGCAATGCCGAACCTCAATGTCTACAGGCCCGGCGACGCTGTCGAGTGTGCTGAGTGCTGGCAGGCGGCTTTGGGAACAGCCGATACGCCTTCGATCATGGCTCTGACCCGTCAGGGATTGCCGACGCTGAGAACCGTGCACGATGACGACAACCAGTCCTTGAAGGGTGCCTACGTGCTCAAGGAAGCCAAGGGCGGACGCGATGTCACGTTGCTGGCAACAGGATCCGAACTTGCAATCGCAGTAGAAGCAGCCAATGCCCTGGCGGCTGACGACATTAAAGCTGCTGTTGTATCGATGCCCTGTTGGGAGTTGTTCGATGCTCAGTCGGACAGCTATCGCAACTCGGTTCTCGGCACCGCACCGCGGGTTGCTGTCGAGGCTGCGGCCCGGCTTGGCTGGGACAGATGGCTCGGTCAGGACGGCCGCTTTGTCGGGATGACATCCTTCGGCGCTTCGGCCCCGATCAACGACCTTTATGCACATTTCGGAATTACAGCTGCCGCCGTCGCCGATGCTGCCCGGGCCGCCATGGGGCGGGGCTGATCGATGCAGCTGGAGAATCTCAAGCCTATGGAGGCGGCCGATGTGGCCGGCAAGCGCGTTCTCGTGCGCGTCGACCTCAATGTGCCGATGGCCGATGGCCGCGTAACCGATGCGACACGCCTGGAGCGTGTCGTCCCGACGATCAGGTCTCTGTCTGAACGCGGTGCGCGCGTGGTTGTCATGTCCCATCTTGGCCGTCCCAAAGGCGAGCATAGGCAGGATCTGACGCTTGAACCGGTGGCCGAGAAACTTGGCACAATGCTCAACGGTATCTCCGTCCGCTTTCTTCCCGAATGCGTCGGAGCATCGGTCAGCGAAGGCGTCGGAGAACTCGCCTCAGGCGAGGTTGCTGTCCTTGAAAATCTGCGGTTCCACGCGGGCGAAGAAAAAAATGCGCCGGATTTCACAGAGTCCCTGAGTGAGATCGGCGATATCTACGTCAACGATGCCTTCTCGACAGCGCACCGTGCCCATGCTTCGACCGAAGGTTTGGCACATAAACTGCCAGGCTTTGCCGGCCCCTTGATGATGGCGGAGATCGACGCCCTGCGGACGGCGCTCGAAAAGCCGGAACGCCCGGTCGCAGCCGTTATCGGTGGTGCAAAAGTCTCAACCAAGATTCCTGTGCTCACCAATATGACCGCCAAGGTCGATGTCATGATTATCGGTGGAGGCATGGCCAACACGTTTCTGATGGCCAATGGGATCGATGTCGGAGGATCGCTGGCGGAACCCGGCCTCTTGGATGAAGCCAGGCAGATCACTGAACGCGCGAAAGAGAATGGGTGCGAGATCGTCCTGCCTCTCGACGCCGTGGTCGCCAAGGCATTTGAGGCTGGCGCTCCGAGTCAAATCGTCGATGTCGATGCTGTTCCGACGGAAGACATGATTCTCGATGTTGGGCCGCGGTCGGTAGCAGACCTTGTCGAGCGTGTTGGAAAATGTCGAACGCTGCTTTGGAATGGTCCGCTCGGAGCTTTTGAGATCGAACCTTTTGGAAACGGTACATTCGCACTGGCAAGAGAAGCCGCACGGCTGACCAAAGCAGGTTCCCTGGCAACCATTGCGGGCGGTGGCGATACGGTTGCCGCGCTCAACAAAGCAGGCGTTACCCAGGATTTTACTTATGTCTCGACAGCGGGCGGTGCATTTCTCGAATGGCTCGAGGGCCGCGAACTGCCGGGCGTTGTGGCGCTAACACGTCACTCTGGCTGATCGTGATGCGCAGCGATGGCTGTGGTCGATAGCGGATATTGGCGACCTTTGACAGCCGGCGAGGTTGGATGAGTATGAGCGACCAAACGGGCGAAGAGGCATCGGAAGTGGACGGCCAGGTCGACGATCAACCACGGCCGGAGAAAATCGACCTGCGCGAAGAGTTCGAGTCTTCAGGCGTTTCGGAGGTCCTGCGTGAGCTGGACGAGGAACTCATCGGTCTGGCGCCAGTCAAAAAGCGGATCCGCGAGACCGCGGCATTGTTGTTGGTTGAGAAGGCACGCAAGCGCTTCGGCCTCGCTCATGAAACGCCAACATTGCACATGAGTTTTACGGGGAATCCCGGAACCGGCAAGACCACTGTCGCCCTCAAGATGGCGGATCTTCTGCACAGGCTCGGCTATGCGCGTACAGGGCAACTGGTGACGGTCACCCGTGACGATCTGGTTGGCCAGTATATCGGTCATACAGCGCCGAAGACGAAGGAAGTCCTCAAAAAAGCTATGGGCGGCGTTCTGTTCATCGACGAGGCCTACTATCTTTATCGGCCGGAAAATGAGCGGGATTACGGACAGGAAGCCATTGAAATTCTGCTCCAGATCATGGAGAACCAGCGCGAGGATCTGGTTGTGATATTGGCGGGCTATTCAGATCGCATGGATCGCTTCTTCGAAAGCAATCCGGGATTTCGGTCACGCATCGCTCATCACATCGATTTCCCGGACTATACGGACGATCAACTGCTGGCCATTGCGGAAACCATGCTGAAGCAACAGAACTATCAGCTCTCGCCGGAGGCCCGCGACGTTTTTGCAGACTATATCGCAAAGCGCCGCGTACAGCCGCTTTTCGCCAATGCTCGGTCGATCCGCAATGCGCTGGACCGCGCGCGTCTGCGGCAGGCAAATCGACTGTTCGATTCCGCTCAAGGCCCGATCGGCCCGGAGGATCTCTCGACCATCGATGCGCCAGACATACTCGCCAGCCGAATATTTGAGATTGCAAAGAGAATGGAACGTGAGGAGCAGGCGCAATGACCACGGGCACACTGATAGCGCCCTCGATATTGTCCGCGGACTTCGCCAAACTGGGCGAAGAAGTCCGGGCGATCGACGAGGCGGGTTGCGACTGGGTCCATGTTGACGTCATGGACGGGCATTTCGTTCCAAATATCACTTTCGGCCCCTGTGTCGTGGAGGCGATCCGCCCTCATACGAGCAAGGTGCTCGACGTGCATCTCATGATCGCACCGTGCGATCCTTACCTCGAAGCCTTCGCGAAGGCAGGCTCGGACATCATCACCGTCCATGCCGAAGCCGGTCCTCATCTCGACCGCTCGCTGCAGGTCATTCGCGGCCTTGGAAAGAAAGCTGGCGTATCGCTGAACCCTTCGACGCCCGAGAATGTGCTCGAATATGTCATCGACAAGATCGACCTGATCCTGGTGATGACCGTCAATCCGGGTTTCGGCGGACAGAAATTTCTTGAATCGCAGTGCGATAAGATCCGGCGCATTCGATCGATGATCGGCGCCAGACCAATCGATCTCGAAGTTGACGGAGGGGTCAACCCGGACACCGCTGGAATGGTCGCCGAAGCCGGGGCCAATGTGCTGGTGGCAGGCTCGGGCGTCTTCAAAGGCGGCCAGTACGGCGAGAATATTTCGGCGATCCGCGCGGCGGCCGAACAGGCAAAGAGTGCTGCAGCGTGAACAATAGCAGTGGTGAAAGCGGCGGAAATAGCGCGGCCGACTGGCCTCGCGCCGTCATATTCGACCTGGACGGTACACTTGTCGACAGCGCACCTGATCTTGGTGCGGCGCTCAATCATATCCTGTCGGCAAAAGGGGTGGGGACACATAGTATCGAAGAGGTTCGCGGCATGATCGGCGGCGGTGTCTCGAAGTTGATCGAGCGTGCCCATGATGCCCAGGGGCTCCAACTCGTCGATGGCGAACTGGAACGTCTCGCGACCGATTATGTCGCTTATTACAAGACCATCGCGACAGACAAGACCGATCTCTATCCGGGCGTTCGCGAGACCGTCGATGCCTTGAAGGCCAGGGGCGTGGCGCTCGGTGTCTGCACCAACAAGCCGACCGATATCAGCGTACAGATCCTTCGTGATCTCGGTATGCTCGATGTGTTCGGCGCCGTGGTCGGTGCCGAGCCGCACCGGGCCAAAAAGCCCGATCCTGCTGCGCTCAATGAGGTTTGCGACACGCTTGGCGTTTCCGCGAGTGACGCGCTCTTGGTCGGCGACAGCGGCGCAGATGTTGGATGTGCTCGAGCAGCCGGTATGCCGGTTATTCTTGTCTCATATGGCTACACGCTGGTGCCCGTGGCCGAGCTCGATGCAGATGCCATTATCGACCGGCTGGATGATGTACCCGAGATGCTGGCCAGCAAGGCGCTTGGCTGAACCGGGCGCCTCCGGTATGCAGGACAATCAGCCCAATTTCAGATAAGCCTCGATCGAACGTTGGGTTCCTTTGCCCAGTTTACCGTCGATTTTGCCTTATAGACACCGGCCTTCTTCAGTTTGCGTTGAACTGCTTTTTTGCCTTCCGGATTCCAGTTCTTCAAGCCAGCCCGGAGTTCCTGCAACGCACTGACATCGCCGAGGCGCGCTGCCGTCAGCAGGTGATGCGCAACGCTATCCGCGTCGAAAGGCGTGCGTTGTCCTTCGTCGACATAATAGGCAACAAGATAGTGCGCCTCCGGACTGTTTTTCTCGGCGCCCAATACATACCATTTCATGGCCTCCGCCGGATTCTTCGGGACACCGACACCCTCTTCGTAGAGATAGCCGATCCGCGATGCGCCATCCGGTTCACCGGACGCTAGCGCGCGCTCAAACCACTTGCGGGCTTCATCGAAGCTCTGCTGCACACCCCAGCCTTCTGCGTGAAGAACGCCAAGCCAATACTCTGCATTCGCATCGTTCTGGTCGGCAGCCTGGATGAAGAAGCTTTTTGCCTTGGCGAAATCTTTGGCGACGCCGAATCCATTGGCATACATCGCACCGAGATTTGACATGGCGTATGGATTGCCGAGTTTCACGCTCTTGCGGAGCAAGTTCAGCGATTTGGCAAAGTCCTTCTTCACGCCGTGACCATGAGCATGGAGCACCCCGAGATCCGCAATGGCGGTGGAATGTCCACTCGCGGCGGCCTTGCGGGTCCATTTTGCGGAGTCTTTAACGCGGTTCAGTGCATAATAGGCGCGGCTCAATTGCAACTGGAACCGGACAGTGTCTGGATGTGCCCGGACGGCGGCCGTGCAGGCTTTCAGGGCTGCTTTGCCGTCTAGCTCACTGTTGCTGACACCTTTGCCGACACGGTGCATGTCGTAGTTGGCTGCCGCCAGCCGGTCACAAGCGTGCAACGGTACTTTGCTCGAGGCCTTGAGCTCTTTTGCGGCCGATGGTGCGAGTGCTGCTGTTTTCTGTTCCGCCGCCGGTCTCTTCGCTGCGGCAGTGGCGATTGGCCGCTTGTTTCCACCTTCTCCGACAATTACGAAGGGCGCCCAGAGTGCCGGATAGGCATTGGCTGGATTGGACGTATCCGCGATCATTGCCAGCATCGCGCGGCGCAAGGCTTCCGCGCGACCGATCGACGGGTCTTTTGTAAGGTTGGCGAAGGTCTGAGATGTGATCCGTGCGGCAGCGGCGTCTTCCGCCGGCCAGTGGGTGACGAGCAACGCGCGCGATCCGGCATAGAAGAAGGAGCGGGCCAATCCGGAGAGCGCCTCGGCTCCCGGCTTGCTGCCGGCAGCCGTGTTGCAGGCCGACAGAACCACCCAGTCAGCATCAAGCTTAAGCTGTGCTACTTCGGAGGCCGTCAGAAGCCCGTCATCGAGATCCGTCTGCTCTTTCGGAATCGTGAGAGCGAGGGCAGGTTCGCCAAGGCCGCCAATTTCACCGGCGACCAGACCGTGCGTCGCGAAATACACGACGCGATATTGGTCCAGTTTCTCCTTCTTCACTGCGGCCTCTGATGCTGCTTTGCCGAGCTTGATTGCGCTTTGTCGGACGCCAAGGCTCTTGGCCACCGCTTTCAACTCTCTTCGCGTACCCGGCAGTTGCGACAAGCCTTCAACAAGAATTTCGCGGTTGGCGCGGGTGCCGCGGAAAAACGATGCATACCCGCGTGTGCTGGCCAGCTGTCGCGAACCGTTCGTTTTCGCTTTCTTGTCGCCGAAGACGGGGTCGCCAAAGCCGATCAATGGCTTTGTGGCTTTGCCGCCCTTGGCAAGGACGCGAAGTGCCCGAAGGCTCGGAAGCGATGGCAGTGTCGTGATGGCATGGCGTTTGAGTAGCCAGTCTGCGCCTGCATAGTCACCTTTTTTGGCAGGTGCCGTCACAAGCATATGGAAGGGTAGCGCTGTCAGGGCGCCTGTCGGCACGACCATCAAATGCTGTTTCTTCCCGATGGATTCTGCGACGGGGGCGAGGATCTCAAGGTAGAGTTCGTGCAGAGCGGCAAGGTCGACCGGCTCGACCTCTCCCTGACTGAGCGCCGCCAGGTCGAGGCCTTTGCGAATGGCGGCAACCTTGTCTGCAATCTCCTGAACGCCCGGGTCGAACCGCACGATCTCGATATTCTCGTGCGTAACGGCCCAGACATATCCGTTCGTCTTGTCGAGCTGATAGACGATGATGGCTTCGTCGGCGCTCAAAAGTTTCTGAGTCTCTTTGAGCGTCAGCGGTTCAGGGTTGGTGAGTGCCGCATAGTTAGGGAAGTCCTGTGCCAACGTTGCATTGATGGTCGCGATCGCTGCTTCTGTGTCGTCCCGTTGTTTTCGCAAGGCCGCTTCGGCATCGGCATCTCGTTCCGGCTCAGGACGTGAAATCGCCGCCGTTATCGCTTTGTCCAGAGTACGCCATTGACGGATCAGGTCCTGCTGCTCGCGTGCAGTCTTCGCCAGCGCGGTGTCCTGAGTGCCTAGCCGTGCCGCCATCTGCGCAAGAGCCGCTCCTGCGGTCGTAGCGCTTTCCCGCTGTGCTGCGGCCAATGCTTCATCGGCGAGGGCGGATCTTTGCTTCGGCTTCTTCAGAGCGACATCGAAGGCTGTCGCGATGAGATTCAGAAACGCGTTGGATCGCGTACCATCAGCATCGTTCTGCGTCGTCTTCGCCGTGGCCTTCAGCCGTCTGGTCTCGATCGCGGCGGCGCGCCGGACGGCGGCGAGAGCCTTGTCATACCGTTTGGCATGGCGGTGAATGGCGCCGAGGTCACTCAGATTGCTGGCGACACTTGGGTGAAATTCGCCGAATGCGTTCTCGTTGATCGCCAGCGAACGCTCATAGAGACGAAAGGCATCCTGGTTGCGTTTCTGTTCCAGATACATGCTGGCCAGGTTTTTGAGGCTTGTCGCTACATTCGGATGTGATTTGCCAAGTTCCTTCTCTCTTATTCTGAGGGCGCGCTCATAGAGGGGAATGGCGCGTTTGCTATCCCCTGATTTTCGATAGGCTACGCCGAGATTGCTCAGCGCTGTGGCGACTCTGGGATGCGATTCTCCAAATGCTTTTTTCTCTATCTCGACGGCGCGTTCATATAGGGCAATGGCTTCTTCGTTGCGTTCCTGACGGTAATGGGCAACTGCCAGATTGTTGAGAGTTGCGGCGTAGCGAGGGTGCGCTTTGCCTTGTTTCTTTTCTCGGATGTCGAGAACCCGCTTGTAGAGTGAAACCGCTTCATCGACGCGACCGAGTTCCGAATAGGTATTTGCAAGCACCTCGAGAGAGTTTGCCGTGTCCGTATGCGACGCTCCAAGCACTTTCTCACGGATCGACAAAGCCCGCTCATTGACTGAGATGGCATTCGCATAACGACCCTGCTCCTGGTAGACAATTGCCAGACTATGAAATGATGCGGCCGTATCCAGGTGGGATGTCCCAAGCGTTGCTTCCCGGATTTTTAGCACGCGCTCGTAGAGTGGGACTGCGTCCCGATAGCGTCCCAGTTCTTCATGGGATGCCGCCAGAGCATTCAGTGTTGGGACCAGGCCTCGGTGGGCTTTTCCCAATGTTGCCTCTCTTATTTCCAAGACGCGATTGTGCAAGGATATGGCTTCCGAGTGGCGACCTTGGTTTCGATGAACATTGCCAAGATTGAAGAGCACGTTGGCGACGCGTGGATCGGATTGCCCAAGTGCCTTTTCCCGTATGGCCAGGGCGCGTTCGAGAAGAGAGATGGCATCCTTGTTGCGTCCCAGCCCCTTATAGACGACCGCGAGATTGTTCAGGGATTGGGTCACCTCGATGTGCGATTTGCCAAGCAGCTTTTCCCTTATTGCCAGGGCACGTTTATGGAGCGGGAGCGCTTCCTCATAGCGGCTTTGTTTTTCATAGTTGGTCGCAAGATTATTCAGGCTCGATGCAACGGATAGATGAGACTTCCCGTGCACCTTTTCCTTGATCCCAAGCGCGCGCTCATGGAGAGGCGTTGCGTCCTTGTAGCGACCCAGATCGTCATAGTTGTTGGCAAGGTTGTTGAGCGATGATGCGAGGTCCGGATGCGCTTTCCCGAGCGCTTTCTCACGGATCTTGATGGTCAGCTCATAGAGGCGAATGGCGTCGTCGCGCCTCTTTAGTTTGTCATAGGCAAGCGCGAGGTTGAAAATGAGAGAGCTGCAATCTGCGCTGTCAGAACCGAAGCGCTTTTGGCAGATGGCGACAACCTTCTCTCCGGGCTCTATCGCTGCGGCAAAGCGTCCGGCCTTCAAATTGTCATTGAACGCTTTGAACAGCGCACGTGGATCCTGCGCATGAGCGGGGGCAAGAGATGTGGCGACAATCGCCAAAAAAGAGAGAGCCGTAAGAGCTTTACGTGGAAGCAAGACGCACGTCATAGAGTCTTTCCCTGATCGCCAATGCCTTGATCACTTGTCGGAACGGTTTCCGACCACGAACCCAGAGTCATATGTCATCCCAGGTGGAACATGAATGGATAATGAAGGCCCACTGGCATCACATCAGTTCATGGATAACGGCCCTGACAGCCTGACGAAACGGTCTGGCATGACGCCGCCCCACCCGGTGTTATGCATTTTTCGCAATTAGATTGACTGATAATTCGCGAATGATATGCATTTTCGCATGGATTGGCGTTCCGTAAAATTCGACTGGAATCGGGCCAGGGCATTTCTCGTTACGGCGGAGGAGGGCTCTTTATCGGCAGCCGCGCGGGCGCTCGGCGTTGCGCAGCCAACGCTTGGCCGTCAGGTCAATGCGCTGGAAGACGAGCTGGGCGTTGTTCTTTTCGAGCGTGTCGGACGTGGACTTACGCTGACGCCGAGCGGGCTGGAACTGCTCGACCATGTCCGTGCCATGGGGGAGGCCGCAAGCGGTGTCTCGCTGGCTGCAGGTGGGCAATCCCAGTCCATCGAAGGCACGATCTGTATTACAGCCAGTGAGATCTATTCCGCCTTTCTCCTACCGCCGATTATCGCGAAGTTGCGCCGGCAAGAACCCGGCATCGAGATCAAGATCGTGGCGTCAAACGACGCAATGGATCTACGAAAGCGCGAAGCGGACATTGCTGTTCGTAGTTTCCGTCCGACCCAACCGGAGTTGATCGCTAAGAAGGTGAAGGATGACACGGGCTGGCTCTATGCCGCGCGAACGTATCTCGACCGGATCGGCAATCCAGAGACACTTGAGGAACTCAGCAAAGCAGATTTCATCGGCTTCGATACAACGGGTTTGATGTTGGATGGTCTCAAAAAATTCGGCCTAAACCTGACGCAGCGGAGTTTTCCCGTTCTGACAAGCAGCCATCTTGTCCACTGGGAATTGGTCAAGCAAGGCGTGGGCGTTGGCGTGGTTCCCGAAGATGTCGGCGATGCCGAGCCGCTGGTCCGCAGGGCCCTTTCTTCGGTCGACCCGTTCATCTTTCCGATTTGGTTGACGACGCATAGAGAGTTGAACACAAGCAGGCGCGTTCGGATGGTCTTCGACTTTCTCGCCGAGGAACTCGCTTGAGCAGAAGCGATCAGCTCGCTTTGCCCCGATACCTACGAACTTGGCCCGGCGGACATTGTTCTGGAGATCGTATGCTCCGGCCACAATGCTGCTAACGGCTCGGGTAAAACCGCGCTGATCTGACGGGCATTCAAGGGCGATAGGAATTGAGCCCAGACTGCGAAAACATCCCTGACGATTGAATCGGGCGGCACGAAATGTGGTGAGAGGCGGCTGACCACGCCTTGTGTGAATTGCTCGGCAGAGGCGAGCGGTGCGGGTGTTTTGTTCGGCTCCCAATTCTCGATGAAAATGCCGCGTGGGAGGGGCGGCATCGCATTGGCAAAGGTCAAGACGTCGGCCGTCTCCAGGTAAAGGCGCAGCTCATGCATGACCGCGCGCATCATTGCCTGGCTCTGATTCTGAGTCTCAAGCATTGACCGCTTTTTCAACGCGCTCAGCCATTCCTGATATTGCTTTGATCCGTAGAGCACATCGGCTGGTTGTGGCATGACATCTCACACGGCTGTAGACCCTGTTGCCGATCTGAAACGAGAAAGGGCGGTATCCGATAGATTGTCCATCAGACGCCGCCCCGTGTCTCACTCTCTCAGATGATCAGTTTTTTATGCCCGATATGGCTCCGTTAAAGGGCGACCGGTTTGGCACATATGACTTGAGAAAACAGGCCGACACATTCGTATTGAATGTGAATGCCCGGCAGCGTCCGTCCCTCCGGCACGCCGACATGCAGCGATTGTAGCTCACTCGGCCAGGAAGCTTGTAGTAGTCGCCGCCATAAAGGTCATAGCCGTGCAGGACCGTGAATCGGCCTGAAGGGGGCGGCGGCGGAGGAGGAGGCGGTGGTCTGTGCGATGCGTTGCAGAACAGGCTGGCATTGCCGCTCGGTACTTCGCATTTCGTATTGCCGTCCTGGACGCATTGGTTGAGGGCTGCCTGTCTCGCGATTTGTTTCGACGCCCCCCAACCCCACGATACATGGCCAGGATTGCCATGGACGACGGCAAAGCATTGTCCAGGCGGGATATTATGCCTGATCGTGCAATCGCGGGCACCACAATTGGCAATGGCGGCATTTCTTGCGGCCTGAGGTGAATTGTAACCCCATGCCGTACCCCACCGGACGGTGTTATTGGAATATGCAAAGGCTCCGTGCTGGGCGGCGTGACTCTTTGCGATCGGAAATGTGCTGTAAATAACGGCGAGACCCAGCAACACAAACAAGCCGCTTTGTAGGTTGATCCGCGTATTGAACATGGAAGACTTCCTCAAACTGCAATCGGCGACGCCTGGCCAGACTTACGGTTCCAAGCGGAAGGAACATTAATTTGGATACTGAGCGTATCGACTCCGGCATGCCTCGACAACATGATGCAACTAGGAGGAAGGTCTAGTTGTCTGCTGCTACCTGGGATTGCAGGCGTATCTGGAACCGTATGGAAACCATAGCTTTGCAATCTCTGATCCAGGAAAAGAAGTGAGATTGGTTATGCTCGTGAGAACGCCTAGCCGCTCGTGAGAACCAGGATCAGAATGCCACTGACAATGAAGAAGATGCCGACAAGCTCGAGCTGCTTGATCCTTTCTCGGAAGAAGACTGCTGAGGCCAGAATGGTGAAGACGAGTTCGATCTGACCCAGCGCGCGAACATAGGCGGCGTTCTGCAGTGTGAAGGCGGAAAACCAGAAGACGGATGCCAGCGCGCCGGCGACTCCGACCGAAAGGGACGGACGCCAGTGAACGAGCACCGCGCGAATTTGGTCCGGTTCGCGAATGGCCAAATAGGCGCCCATGATGATTGTCTGGAAGACAACCGAAACCGCCAAGGTCATGGCGGCCTGCATGAGAAATCCATCGCCGCCCAATGCGAGTGCTCCGCCACGATAGAACACGACCGAGGCACCGAGAAACGCACCGCAGGTCAGCCCGATCGCCGTCGTTTTCCCGAACAGGTTGCTGAGAAGATTGCGAACGGTGATCTTGGTTTCGGCAACTGAGAGAGCCAAAACCCCTATCAGCGATATGCCGATGGCAATTGCGGCTCCGAAGGTCAGTGGATCGCCGAGGATCAACAATCCGAGCAGCGCGACTTGCGCAGTTTCGGTCTTCGAATAGATGGTGCCGGCCGCGAAGTTCCGGAACGAAAACAGCCAGACCAGGAGAAACGTAAAGATGATCTGCGAGAGCCCGCCAAGCACGCAATAGATCAGGAATGTTCCATTAATCGCCGGAATGGCGAATCCGCCGAACTCCGTGAGGCCCCAGACGTAGAGAACCGCAAATGGCCATGCATAGAAGAAGCGAACATAGGTAGCGCCGGCTGTCGACAGGTGCGCCTTCAGGTGCTTTTGAAGCGCTGAGCGAAGATTCTGGAAGAATGCGCCCGCGATCGTCAGCGGAATCCAAAGATCAAGCATTTCCGTCCCCACAGCCTGCTATGAAAAATTATGATTGGAACAAGCTATTTGTGCTGAACCGTTTGGGACAGTCATATTATTTGCATAGGTCATTAGAAAAAATTATAAGCTGATATGACTGTTTTTCCACCATCCCTGAAAGCTCTACGGGCCTTCGAGAGTGCTGCGAGACATCTCAGCATGAGCAGGGCTGCCGACGAGTTGGCGGTGACGCAACCGGCCGTATCGCAACAGATCAAGGCACTTGAAGCATTCCTGCAGATCCGCCTCATATATCGCGAAGGGCAGGGACTTGCGCTGACACCGGCAGGGCGTGCCTACGCCGATAGACTGTCCGGTGTCTTCGCCGAGATCGGTGCTGCCACAGCCGACCTGCTTCGTCAGGAGCGCAAGAGCGGTGCGTTGACAATTTCGCTGCTGCCGACGCTGGCACAGCGATGGCTCATTCCACGTCTCGGCACGTTTCAAAACGCGCACCCCGACATCGAGGTCAGATTTTCAACGACGACCCGCCTGGTCGATCTGCAGCGCGACGATGTGGATTTGGCAATCCGGTTCGGAAGTGGCTCCTGGCGAGGCTGCGAGAGTACCTTCATGATGGCCAACGACATGCTGCCCGTCCTCAGTCCACAGTTGCAGGATGCGCTGCCGATCACGGGGGCGCAGGATCTCGCAAACCATGTCTGGCTCTGGGTCGATGCGGAGCCGCGTGCAGACGACTGGTGGACTTGGTTGTCAGCTGCGGGTGTCGAGACGCTCGAACCCAAAAGTCGGATTGCATTTGAAAGCTCCAACCAGGCGCTGGCTGCGGCCACGGCAGGCCTTGGCGTTGCGATCGGGCATCGACCATTCGTCATGGATGATTTGTCGTCCGGGCGCCTGGTGACACCTCTCGAGACAGTGCTGTCCAGTCATGAGGCCTATTATGTTGTGACCGCAAGTGGTGGCACGCTGTCGCCCCGCGTCGCTGCCTTTCGAGACTGGTTGTTGTCGGAGGCAGAATTCGATCCGACGTGCCGATCTTAAGAACGGCTCATGATTGAGTCAGAGCCGACATCCTCTCCAAGTTTTCGCTCGGTTGATCGGGTATGCCGTTAACTCTGCAGTTGGACCCATGCGCCAATCAACATGGCGGCTCCGGCGACAAACAGGAGAATATCCATAAGTCCGTGAAACTGACTTTCGTCCATCTTCTGCAGAAACCGTTTGGCAATCCACGAGCCTGCCATCAGGGACGAGCCAACGATGAGACCGTTGACAATAATGTCGTTGGGCAGGGCGCCGAGCTCTCGAAATGCCAGAGATTTCGATGAGAACATGGCGAGGGAGCTCATGGCTTCGGTGCCGATAAACGGCCCTTTGATCAAGCCATGCGCCAGGAAGAACGGCGTGTTAATGGGCCCCGTATTGGCAACGATGCCTGTCAGAAAGCCGATGACTATGCCGACGATCGCGAGGCCCATGAGCGTGATCGTCCACCCTTTCGCAGAAAACCACCGGCGTAAAGGAATCATCGCAATGAAAAACAACCCAAGCACAACATCCAGAATGATCGGATCGAGCTCCACCATAACTCTCGCCCCCAATGCAGCGGCCGGAACGGCTGCAATGCTATAGGCACCGACGGCCCGCCAACTAATGACGGACCACCAGACGAGAACGCGGGATAGATTGCCCAGGATCGCCGCAATGGCCATGATCGGAACGGCAGCTTTCGGTCCAAAGGACAAGACCAGAACCGGCATCAAGATCGTTGTTCCGCCGAAGCCGATAATGCCCCCCAGCGTGCCTGCACCGAGACCGATCGATAATATGAGAAGCCAAGTCATTTGGGTTCAGACATTCCTGCCGCAAGCGCTCTTTGGCGGGCGTTCGTCCGCTGATATGGAAGTGTCGGAATACTGCAGGACGGCATGGTTGTCTGTGTCTGACGTTGTTTTGCGATCATCCGACAATGAGGCCGATGGAAGCGGCTGTCAGAGCGAGCAGCACGCCGTTGCGAAAATGATCGGTTGGCACACGCTTTAGCAAGAGGCGTCCAACGACCGTGCTCAGGACGACGCAAAATACCAGGCCGATGCTTGGTAGGACATGCCGTTCGGAAATGAGTCCATCGGTTATGTACCGGCTTATCTTCGCGAAATTTGCCGCGACCGAGGTTGCCGCCATTAGGCCAACGAAGGCCTGTTTGCGAAGACCCATATGGTCGAAAATTATGGCCTTGATGACATTCCCCGTACCCAGCAAACCCGACATAAAGCCATGGGCCGAGGCACCAAGGACGATAATGCCGCGCCCCACGGTGAGTCTTGGCTTCCACCCCGAGAATGCCAAGGCGACGTATAGCAAGGCTATGGATCCAAGAGAGATTTTGAGGAAATCAACCGGAGCGACGGCGAGAGCCATGGCGCCGAGATAAGCGAACGGTACGCTGAAAACAGTCATCAGGGCTGCCAGTCGCCAGTCGATGTCATGCCGGTAGACGATGGTTCGCGATAGCGTGCCTGCCGTGAACATCACCGTCGCAAGTGCGATCGTCTCCTGGATCGGAAGAATGTGTGAGCCGACCGCTATGACCAAGAGAGCCGATCCCAGACCGAAAATGGCAGAGAGCGTCGAACCGACCAGTGCAATTCCAATGAAAAGTAGGTAGTCCAATGACGCTCCTCGTTTCCGGCTCGCCAGTGTACCACGGTGATGTCGCTTGAGATCCACCAAACAACAACAACCAGAGAGAGACATTCCATGAAACTGACGATGGACGGGCGCAATGCCCTGATCACGGGCGGCAGTCTCGGTATCGGCCGAGCGATCGCCAAGCGTTTTGTCGAGGCTGGTGGCAGCGTTGCGATCGTTGCGCGCCGTCAGGTCGCTTTGGACGAGGCGGCCGACGACATCCGGAAAAGTGGAGACGGTACAGTCGTCGCGGTTTCGGCAGATGTCAGTACGGCAGACGGCTGTGCGGCGGCGTTTGCTGCGGCCGAAGAGGCATTGGGTCACATCGATGTTCTTGTGAACAATGCAGGGTCCTCAGCGCGGGCGCCGTTTATTGACGTCTCCGACGCGGACTGGCAGGCGGATATCGATCTCAAGCTCTTTGCGGCCATTCGCCTGACGCGAATGGCGTTCCCGGGGATGCGTGCCCGCCGATGGGGCCGCGTCATCAATGTTCTCAATACCGGTGCAAAAGCGCCTCCCGCAGAGGGTGCGCCAACGGCTGTGACGCGGGCAGCAGGCATGGCCCTTACGAAGGTTCTTGCCGGGGAGGGGGCACCTGACAATGTTCTGGTGAATTCACTGCATGTCGGTCGGATCGAATCCGATCAATGGGTGAGGCGACATGCGGCAGAAGACAAAGGCCGATCGCTGGAAGAATACTATGCCGAGATGGCGCGGCCATTGCCGATGGGCCGTGTCGGTACAGCAGAGGAGTTCGCCAATGCGGCACTTTTCCTTGCGTCCGATGCCGGATCGTACATCACCGGGACGGCCATAAATGTCGACGGCGGCCTCTGCCCGGTCGTCTGAGGCGAGTTGAGATTGTTGGAGAATAAAAAAGTCGGCGACCCTTCAAAGGATCGCCGACTGATCGATGCCTGAGCGGTCTTTTTTAGAGCGCCCGCAGATCGTCCAGTGTCTTTTCTGGTTCCGGACGCGTCGTGTAATCTGGGTGAACGTCAGTGACGCGCACAATCCCGCCAGAGTCGATAACGAACCGACCCGGCATCGGCAGCGTCCAACTGTCGTCGCCATTGCTACCAGGCAGATCGATACCGAAAGCGCTGTAGATTTCCTGTACGGCCGGTGGAACGGTGAAGACCAATCCGAGTTTATCAGCGTAAGCATTGTTCTTATCGCTGAGCACGTCGAACGACAGCTTGTGTTTTTCGACCATCGGATGGCTTTTTTCTGGCGTCTGGGGTGTCAACGCAACCAGAGTTGCGCCGAGGTCGTTGATCAGGTCATTCACTGCTTGCAGAGCATACAGCTCCGCGTTGCAGTAAGGTCACCAGGCGCCTCGGAATACCGTCAGGACGACGGCACCTTTCTTGAGAAGGTCGGCCGACTGCACGTTCACGCCCGCTGAGTTGGGGAGTGAGAAATCTGGCAGTGGATCGCCGACCTTGATCACGCCATTCATGATGTCGGATGCGATCAATTCCTTGGTCGCAGCCCCCATGATGGCGCGCTTGTCTTCTGGAATCCGTTTCGCGCCGGCGGCACGAATGTCATCCAGTTGTTGAGCCAAAGTCATGCATGTCTCCAAATGAATACCGGTCAGCGAGGCACATCTCACAGACCGGTCGATAGGTAGAACACGGAACTAATTTAGGCCTCGGATCGTTACTGGTCAAAGCAGCAAATTGTGATTTGGGGGAAATCACTTATGGTCAGATCAACAGAATATGAATTGTGCTGATCGAATTAGCCCGTTAGGTGGGACCTCTGGCGGCGCAAAGTGACGGAGGAAGCTGCTGTGGCAGTGCAAGAAGAACAGGCGAACACGAAGTCCGGATCCGCCATGGGGTCCGTGGCAGGCGGCCTGATGGTGCTTGTCGGCATCGGCGCCATCGTTTTGGCTTTCGTCTTTGGCGTCTGGTATCTCACCAGTGCCATAGGAATCGGCGAAGTCCGCGGGCTTGACGTAACGATTATTGGCGCCGCACTTGCCGGTTTGATCAGTTTCCTTTCGCCCTGCGTTCTGCCGCTTGTACCGCCATATCTCGGCTATCTGGGTGGAACCACCTTCGACGAAATGACGGGTGACGGTGAGGGCAAGGATTCAAATGCTTATGCCCGCGTCATCGCGGCCGCTGTCTTCTTCGTCCTGGGTTTCTCAACCGTTTTCGTGTCCCTGGGTGCTGCAGCGTCCGTTATTGGCCAGTTTATCGCCATCTACAAAGCCGAACTCGCCATAGCGGCAGGTCTGATCATTTCGGTTTTCGGGCTGCATTTCCTGGGAATCGTCAAAATTCCGCTGCTGTATCGTCAGGCCAGCATCGACGCCAAGGTGGAACGTGCCAGTTTCCTCGGTGCCTATGTCATGGGCCTGGCCTTTGCATTCGGCTGGACGCCCTGCATCGGGCCGGTTCTGGCAACGATCCTCACCTTTGCAGCGACGGAAGCAACCGTGACAAAGGGAATGGGCTTGCTGGCCGTCTATTCGCTCGGTCTTGGCATTCCGTTCATCCTGGCGGCTGTCCTCATTGGCCCGTTCATGGGCTTCATGAAACGGTTCCGGCGCCATCTGGGCGTGGTCGAAAAAGTCATGGGCGGATTGCTCGTGGTGACCGGCATCCTGTTCCTGACGGGTTCGATCAACACGATCGGGATCTGGCTGCTCGAAATGTTCCCGGCACTTCAGGTGATCGGCTAGGCTGTTGCAGACACGAATTACGGCCTAGTCTGCGGCCATGACGGCTATAGCAGTGACCATTGCCGGTTCCGATTCTTCGGGCGGTGCCGGAATTCAGGCGGATCTCAAGACCTTTTCGGCGCTCGGCGTCTATGGCGCATCCGTAATCGCGGCTTTAACGGCCCAGAATACGACCGGGGTCCGGGCGATTCATCCCGTTCCCGGCCCCTTCATCCATGATCAGTTGGATGCGGTTTTCTCGGATTTGGCCGTCAAAGCGGTCAAGATCGGAATGGTCGGTGGCATTGAGGCGATCGAGGCGGTTGCGGACGGTCTCCGGCAGTGGAAGGGGGCGCCGGTCGTGCTCGATCCCGTCATGGTGGCGACCTCGGGCGATCCTCTCCTCGACGCAGGGGCAGAGCGCGCGCTGGTCGAAGAGCTCTTTCCCCTTGCCGATCTGATCACACCCAACCTGCAGGAGGTCGCAAGACTGCTAGACAGTGCGATTGCGCCGGATGAAACCGCGATGCGAAGCCAGGCAGAGGAATTGCTCGCCCTTGGTGCCCGGGCTGTGCTGATAAAGGGCGGCCATGGGGAAGGCGCCGACGCCGTTGATATTCTCCTCGATGGCGAACAGTGGCACGTGTTGCGTGCGCCGCGTGTGGAGACCGAGAATAGTCACGGAACCGGCTGCACGCTTTCGTCTGCCATTGCCGCCTTCATGGCAAAGGGCGAGACACTTTCCGATGCCGTAGCCTCAGCCAAGGCCTATGTGACCGAGAGCCTACGACACGCAGACGAGCTCAAGATTGGAAACGGCAGCGGCCCCGTGCATCATTTCCATGCTCTGTGGCCGCCTCAAGCCTCGTAAGGCATCGTGTGGTCTACAAGATCCCAGACGAAACGGGCTGATGGACGCTCCTGCTCTTCGGCGATATGTGCAACGAGGCCCGCTGCGCGTGAGATCACTGCAAAGCCTCGCATGAGTCTTACCGGTACGTTCATCTCGCCGAGTAGTGCAGCCGTGACGCCCGTCGCATTGATGGTCAGGTGCTTGCCAAGCGCCGCATCGATTTCCTCGCTGAGAATTTCCAGGCAATCGAGATATCCCTGATCGAACCCGGCCTCCCGGCCCATTTCCATGAGCCGCTGTGCGCGTGGATCGTCCGGCTTATGCAGGTGGTGACCGAATCCCGGGAAGGGTGTCCGGTTTTCCCGATGTTCGGCAATAATCCGTTGCGCAGCCTCGCGTCTCGCCGTTTCGTCGGGCAGAGCCACGAGTTCAGACAAGAGCACCGCGTTGTTCTCCATCGTGCCGACAAAGCTGCTGCCGACGGCCATCAGGCCCGCAGCCACAGCGCCTTGCAGGTTTTCAGGTGCACTCATGTAGATCTGCCGCGTCGCGATGGCGCTAGGTGTCAGGCCATGTTCCATGATCGCAATGAGGATCGCATTGAGGACGCGGATTTCTTCGGGGCTGAGCGTGCGGGCGAGGATGTGTTCCGCCATCACCTTCACAAAATCCGACTCGCCAGTGAGCAGTTCGCTCACCAGGTCCTTCTCCCGGTAGTGGATGTTTGTCAGGCTGTGGCGGCAGAGCGCGGTTGTCGGAATATCGGATTTTGACATCAGTAGCTTCCTTTGCCTTCGCGGGCTTGCAGGGTTGCGTCAATGAGTTCCTGGCGTTGCAGCTTCCCATAGGCATTGCGCGGTAGAGCCTCCACGACCTGGATGGCTTTGGGCGCTTTGATCGAACCGAGTGCCGATTTGACGTGATCGACGAGGGCAGCCGCTTCGGTCGGCACCGTCAGTTCAACAGCGGCATGGATCGCTTCGCCCCATTTGTCGTCCGGGACGCCGAAGACCGCACAGTCCTTGACGCCGGGATGTGATCCAAGCACATGCTCCACATCGCTCGGATAGACGTTGAACCCGCCAGTGATGATGACCTCTCTGTCTCGTCCCTTGAGAAACAAGAGCCCATCTTCCTGAAGCGAACCAAGATCGCCGGTGTGAAGCCAGCCATCGATAATCGTTTCTGCCGTCTTGTCGGGTTGATTCCAATATCCCGTCATAATGAGGTCGCCTCTCAGAACGACTTCGCCAATCTCGCCAGGCGGTAGTAGTGCGCCCGACGGGTCCATAATCCCAACGCGCGTGAGCAGTGTTTCACGGCCGACGCTTGCCTGACGATCTGGCTGGCAAAGCTCTTCCGCGCTGAGACAAGTCGCGATCTGAGGCGCTTCTGTCTGGCCGTAAGTCGTCGCGATGCAGGGACCGAAGACGCTTTGTGCCTTTGCCACAGCCTCCGTGCGCATCGGGCCGGCGCCATAGATGAGCGACCGCAGTGCAGGAAAGGACATTTGCGCAGCTTCTGGCAGGTCTGCCATGGTCTGAATGGCGGTTGGTGGCAGAAAGACCGTCGCAATCGATTGATCGTGCAGTGTTGCCAGGAGGTCGGGCGGTCTCAGCCGGTCGACGATCACCAGCGTTCCACCCGTTGCCAAGGTCGGCATGATGTAGGTTCCCGACCCATGGGTCATGGGTGTTGCAAGCAGGGTCCGGTCGCCCGGTTTCATGTCCCAGGCGCCGATCTGCGTGACGATATTTGTGTTCCAGGCCCGATAAGGCTGCATGACGCCCTTGGGTCGGCCTGTTGTACCACCGGTGAATTTGAGGGCCTGGGTCGCGTCGAGCGGTCTGGCATGGTGCTGCGGACGGCGACCTGCTGCGGCGGCTTCAAGTGCTGAAAGCGTGCCCGGGCCATTGTCGCCGATGACAATGATCTCCGCATTGAGGCCCGCAAAGTGATCAAGGCTCTGCGCTTCAACGATGAGAATCCCGGCTTCGCTGAATTCGGCCATTTTCGGCAGTTCCGCCGCCCCAAGACGCGGATAGAGCGGCACCCAGGTCTTGCCTGCCGCGAAAATGGCGAGAAATGCGATCAGATTGTCGAGCGTGTTGTATGCGCAGAGCCCCACACGGGAGCCAGGCGTCGGGTCGCGTTGCTGCAGGGCGGCCGCCAGTGGCAGGACGCGATCGAGCAGCTGGGCATAGGTCAACTTGACGTCATCTGCCTCGACGGCGGTTGCGTTCACAAAGGTTCTTGCTGCCCGATAGACCATGTCGATAGGGGTCATTCCGGTCTCCGAGCTGGTTTTTGCGGTGATTGGCGCTGCGATGCGTGAATGGCATCAGCCTTGGGGCTCTGCAGCTTAATCAAGGATCTCAACATGTTAACCAAATGCACTGCTTGCGCTTACGAACATGTTTCTGACATGTGAAGGCATTGTAAGTTTCATTTTAAGCCTTTTGTTTGCATGATGGGTGCGGGGAAGGGGATCGCCAGGATCATTCGGCGCTCTCGCACACTTTGTTCAACGACCGCAGCGAGTAGTACTGCGTAATGTCCTCTCTCGGTTTCGGAATCGAACGCGTCGGATTGGCCGCCTTGCGCAGGCCGAAGATCGCCGTTGCCATTTTTGTTGTGTTCTCCGTCATGTGCGCCATCGGCGTCACCAAGGTCAAGACAGACCACTCATTGAGCGAACTCTTTCGCTCATCGACTCCCGAATATGAAGCCTACAAGAAGCTGAGCGATAGATTTCCGACCAGCGAATTCGATGTGCTCGTTGTCGCAGAGGCGCCGACATTGATGCGCCCGGAGTTGCTGGAAGAAATCCGCACCCTGCATCTGGATCTTGAGCTGGTAGAGGCCATTGACGGTGTCCTGTCGATCTTTTCCATGCGTCTACAACCGGATGCGGACGGCATTCCGGAAGCTTTGTTTCCCGCGGAACTGCCGGAGGGTGAAGCCTTCGAGAAACTCTCGAAGAGAGCCTTGGCTCATCCTCTTGTGGGCGACCGACTGCTATCGTTGCCGGGCAAAGGCAATAGCCAGATCACATTGCTGATCCTGTCTCTCAAGCCCGAGGTCATCGCGAATGTCGGTAACTCGCCGGCAATCAACGAGATCGATGCAATCGCGCGGGAGATACTCGAGCCGGCAGGGATCAAAGTGCAGCTCGCCGGAGCGCCGGTCATGCAGCGCGAGATCCGCGAGGCGATCCGGCGCGACCGATTGATCTACAATACATCCGGCTTTCTGGTCGGCCTCGTTATCGCACTGGCCTTCTTCCGGCGCGTGAAGATCGTCGTGATCACGTCCGTCTGTACGGCTGTTTCCGTTCTGTGGGCTATCGGTTTGCTCGGATGGTTCGATCTGCGTCTGAACACATTCATCAACGTCATACCGCCTCTGGTGATGGTGATTGCCTTCACCGATGCGATGCATATGATCTTTTCGATAAGACGGCGGCTGTCTGCTGGGGACGACCGGTTTGAAGCTGCGCGTCATGCGGTCAAGACCGTCGGTCCGGCTTGTGTCCTGACATCGCTGACGACGTCTATCGCGTTTCTGTCGCTCACGCTGACTGACTCCGGTCTCATTCGGACTTTTGGATTTGCCGCCTCCCTTTCGACACTCCTGGCTTTCATCGCCGTGATTGTCGTGGTTCCGGTCATGGTCGTGCTTCTGTTCAAGGACGGCGAGAACTTTAAGCAGACGGAGAGAACGCGCGGCCAGGCCCTGGCCCGCCTCGAACGCGGCTGTGCCGCTCTGGCCGCATGGATCGAGCCGCGTCATCTGCAGGTCGCGTCAATCGGTGTCGTTCTGGTCGTCATATTCACGGCGTTCCATCTGCAACTCAAACCGAGTTACCGGCTGAGCGATCAGGTTCCGGATACCAAGCAGTCCGTTGCCGCATCGGAACGACTCGATGAAAAACTCACCGGTGCGCTTCCGATCCATGTGATGCTCGAATGGAAGAAGGGCAAGACGGTCACGACGCCCGAGATCACGGCGGCCATCAAAGACTCGCATGAATCTCTCGAGGAACAGGCAGGCATCGGCAATATCTGGTCGGTCGAAACCCTTCGCCGCTGGCTTGCCGACATCGACAAAGCCACACCGGCTGACCTGGCCGACTATCTCGGTCGCATGCCGGTGCATCTCGTTCAACGCTTCGTCAATAATGAAGCCAACGCAGCCCTCGTTACGGGGCGTCTGCCAAATCTGGATGCAGGCGACTCGGTTGGCATGCTGCGAGATCTGGACTCAAGGCTCGGTGCGCTTCGTGAGCGCTATCCCGATATCACCTTTACCGTCACAGGGCTTTCGGCCGTTTCAGCCATGCAAAGCTCAAACATGATCGCGCAGCTCAATCGCGGACTGATGGTTGCAATCGTTGTGGTGATTGTTCTGATCGGCGCGGCGTTCCGCTCGCTGCGCATCGCGATTCTGAGCATTATTCCAAATCTGTTTCCCATTGTTGCCGCCGGCACGGTTATCTATCTGACGGGTGGCGGTCTCGAATATGCCAGCGTCATTGCTCTGACGGTCGCATTCGGAATTGCAGTCGACGACTCGATCCACTTTTTCAATCGCTTCCAGATTGAAACGGACCGCAACGCGACGGTCGCCGAAGCCGTGCATCACACGATATCCCGGATCGGACCCGTTCTTATCGTGACGACGCTCGTACTCGTGGTGGGATTGGCCGTGACCGTATTCAGTGATTTGCCTGCCATGCGGTTGTTTGGCACTCTCTTCATGACCACATTAGCGGCAGCCTTACTTGGCGACGTGTTGATTCTTCCGGCTGTCATATTGTCGTTGCGTAAACTGGGTTTGGTGCGAAGCGAGGTCTGATATTCCGGCCTTTTGTGCCGGATTGTCCGATGAACCAAAGGCCGACCCGGCTCGTGAAACAGGAGGTCGCATGCGGGGATACACCATGCTGAGTGCAAAACCGTTGACTGTCGCTTTTACTCTGGTTGCTGCCACATTGATGTCGGCCGGCACTGCGAGCGCCAATCCATTCAAAGCGTTATCCGGATCGTGGAAGGGCAGCGGCCAGGTCTCGCCGCTTGGCGGACGCGCAGAGCGGGTCAGTTGCCGTGTCGGATATCAGGTTTCCGGTGGCAGCATTACGCAGACCCTTCGTTGCGCAGGCACCGATTATCGGATTTCTGCAACCGGAAATCTGAGTCTATCCGGCACAACAATCACCGGATCCTGGCGCGAGTCCACCTACGGTGTTGGTGGGAGCGTGCGTGGATCGGCAAAGGGGAATGGTGTCTACCTGCGCATTTCGAGCAAGGAATTTAACGGCCGCATGGTGATCACCTTGTCCAACCGATCAAAACATACGGTGAAGATCACGCAGTTTGACGCCGGTTCCGGCAAGTATACGCCGCTTGCGAACATGGCATTGAAACGATAGATCACTTCCCATCCGATCGATCTATCGAGCGCCACTTTTGTCGGTGCTGATTTCTGCTAGGGAAATGTGTCGGCGTCCGATGGGATGCAGTTCGGACTGCTCAAGCAGGCCGCCGTCACCACACTGTCATCATGATCAAAATTGCCAAAGCCTTCGAGCGTCTCGGGGAAGAGAACGCATTCACTGTTCTCGCTCGAGCCGCAGCGCTCGAAGCCGAAGGGCGCGATATCATCAATCTCGGCATCGGCCAGCCCGATTTCCCGACACCGCCTCATATCGTCGAAGCGGCGGTCAAGGCGCTAAGGGACGGCCACCATGGTTATACGCCGGCGAATGGAATACTGCCGCTGCGTGAAGCCGTCGCTACCGATCTGCACAAGCGCTACGAGGTCGGAGTCGATCCGGACACGATCCTTGTGGTCCCTGGTGGCAAGGTCACTATGTTCTTTGCCATTCTGATGTTTGCTGAGGCCGGTGCTGAGATCGTCTATCCGGATCCGGGCTTTCCGATCTACAAGTCGATGATCGATTTCAGTCCGGCGACAGCGGTTCCTCTTCCGATCCGGGAAGCGAATGACTTTGCATTTTCCGCCGACGAGTTGCTTGATCGGATCAATGAGAGAACCCGGCTCATTATCCTGAACACACCAGCCAATCCGACGGGAGGCGTCACGCCAGCAGCAGAGATCGATAAGCTGGTCGAGGGACTCGCCAAATGGCCTGACGTCGCTGTTCTGGCCGATGAGATCTACGACCAGATGACCTATGACGGTTTGAGGCACAAGAGCCTCCTGGAATACGAAGCGCTACGCGACCGCGTCATCCTGCTGAATGGCTGGAGCAAGACCTACGCGATGACAGGCTGGAGGCTCGGCTACGGTGTCTGGCCGTCCTCCCTAATCAACCAGGCGCGCAAACTGGCAGTGAACAGTCATTCCTGCGTCAACGCTTCGGCGCAGTTTGCCGGCATCGCCGCTCTTGAGGGACCGCAGGACTGTGTTGCTGAAATGGTCGGCGCGTTTGATCGCCGGCGCTCTTTGGTCGCCCAGCGCATGAACCAACTGCCGGGCGTCAGTTGCGCAGTGCCGAAAGGTGCATTCTACGCCTTCCCGAATGTTGCCGGGACAGGATGGAATGAGCGGGACCTGCAGTCTGCCTTGCTGGATGAGGCCGGTGTCGCGACAATCGCCGGTACGGATTTTGGCGAAGAGGGAAGTGGTTTCATCCGGATCTCATGCGCCAATAGCAGCGAGAATATCGATACCGCGATCGATCGTATTGCAACCTTTCTCGCCCACAATGACCCCCCAAAATCATCGGTCTGAGCCGCCGTACGACGGCCTGTCCAGAATAAGAAGTCGGCTGAACCGGGACGTGGCAAATCCGCAACAGACATCGAGAAAAGCGATTCTGCGAGGCTGCTTGTAGAGCCGCTTGAGCGACTAGGAAGCCTTCTCCTACCTGCCGGAATTCACGTCAGTTCAGGTCGCGTACTCAGCCTTAAATACCATATGTTTCATGATGTTGTGCTTCGGGCTAGGGATCGGATCGTGGAATTCTGAGGTGCTGTTGCCGTCGCTCTTGTCACCGTCTGAGGCACGATTTCACAGCATCTGCGAAGTGGTCCGGTAGCTGTTGAATTCGGATGCAACCGGTGAGATAAATTACTCAACGGTTCATTCGATAACAGGCGTCGAGAAACGGACAGGAGCACTCGAAGGGCTGATCGATCAAAAAGGCGAAAACGCCAGACGGTCAGTCCCGCAACAAGTGGCTCAAGACAGTTACTCGGGGGGGACGAGCCGGAACCCCAAAGAATGCACAAAAAGGGTTCTAGCTCGTTTGCAGGGAAGACCGGTCCGGAATATCCGGGCCGGTCCTTTTATTTTCTGACCATGATTTCTGGGGTTCGGTCTCGCGTTTGAGGCTGTTCAAGTGCAGCTGAACCACTCCTTTTGGCAGCGCCTACATCGTGCCGGCAAACGCGCCGCCGTCGATCAACAGGCTTTGCCCGACGATATAACCGGCATCGGCACTGCAGAGAAAAGCACAGGCTTTCCCGAACTCGTCGGCTTGTCCGAAGCGCCCGGCAGGGATCGATTGCCGGCGAGCATCGATCACGTCCTGAATATCACGCCCGGACTTCTTTGCGTTGCCGGCCAGACCTGACTGAAGACGTTCGGTATCGAATGCTCCGGGGAGGATGTGATTGATCGTCACATTGTGTCGGGCCACATCACGCGCGACGCCGGCGAGAAAACCGGTAAGGCCCGCGCGTGCGCCGCTCGACAGGTCGAGGCCAGATATCGGCATTTTCACAGAGCCCGATGTGATGTTGACGATGCGTCCGAATTTGCGTTCCACCATATCGTCGACAACTGCCCGGATGAGTTCCAGCGGCGTCACCATGTTCATCACCACACCTTGAAGCATTGCATCGCGGTCGATCTCGCGAAAGTCACGGCGCGGCGGGCCGCCATTATTATTGACGAGAATATCCGGCGACGGGCATGCGGCGAGCAATGCCGATTGACCGTCCTCGGTACTGACGTCGGCCAATATGGGTGTGATCGTTGCACCGGTCGCTGCACGAATTTCATCGGCTGTCGCATTGAGAGCCGCTTCGTCTCTGCCGTTGATGACGACATCGACTCCGGCTTGAGCGAGCGCCATCGCACAGCCTTTGCCTAGGCCCTTGCTCGATGCGCAAACGATCGCCTTTCTGCCCGCGATTCCGAGATCCATAGCGTCTCTCCCTTTGGAAATAATGAATTGCCGATGCGTACAAGGCGTGCGGGCGTTCTGCAAGCCAAGGCATGCAGAGACAAAGCGAGATGAGGCAGTGTTTTGCTCGCTGGGCAGCTAATTGTCATTGCGAGGCTGCGTTAGGCTTGTTGGCAGTCGTCCTGTCGCAGAACTTGGAGATTGTCGAGATGGCCAAGGGGTATTGGATTGTTCATGTCACGGTTACGGATGCGGAGAACTATCCTCAGTATCTGGCAGCCGATGCCATAGCGTTCGAAAAGTATGACGCTCAGTTTCTTGTCAGAGGTGGGCAATGTGAAGGCCCCGAGGGACCGATCCGTGAACGCCATGTTGTGATTGAATTCGAAAGCTACGAGCAGGCACTTGCCTGCTATAATTCTCCCGAGTATCAGGCAGCAGCCAAACTCCGTCAGGCATTTTCGGACTCTGAGATCGTCATCGTGGAAGGGCATTTGGATGGATAGTGTGGCGTACCGATATCCGGAGGCTCTGGTTTCAACCGATTGGTTAGCGGAGCGGATCGACGATCCTGCAATCCGAATATTTGATTGTACGACCTATCTCCATTACGACACGGGCGACGCCAGCCCATACAGGGTCGTCAGCGGCCAAGCCGACTATGACGAGGGCCATATCCCGAACTCGGCCTTTCTCGATCTGCAGGGCGCATTGTCCAACACGACCAGCCCGTTCCGGTTTACGCTTCCGTCCGTCAGTGACCTTGCAGAGCGTTTCCAGGCCACCGGCATTGGCGACGGGACGCGTGTGGTTCTTTACAGCCGCGGCAATATGCAATGGGCGACGCGCATCTGGTGGATGCTCCGCTGGGTCGGTTTCGACACGGCTTCTGTCCTCGATGGTGGTTGGGACAAATGGTGCCAGGAGCGCAGACCTGTCTCCAGCGAGAGACTTACCTATCCGGCGGCTCAATTCACGGTCGAACCGCGGCCGGAACTATTCGTAGACAAATGCACCGTAGGTAGCTCCATTGGGGAGGCGAGTGTCTGCATCCTCAATGCGCTGAGCGAGGACCTCCATAGCGGCGAAAATCCGCGATACGGCCGTCCCGGTCGGATTCCCGGCAGTGTCAATCTTCCTGCTGTCAATCTCCAGCATTCTGAGAACCGTGTGTTTCCCTCGGCAGCCGATGCAGAGGCCGCTTTTGCTCGGATTGGCGTCGAGCGGTCAAAGCGAACGATCGTCTATTGCGGGGGAGGAATCGCGGCCACGCTCGATGCCTTTCTGCTGTATCAGCTCGGCTTTGAAAATGTCGCCGTTTATGACAATTCAATGAGCGAGTGGGCCACAGATGAGACATTGCCGATTGAAACCGACTGAGGCCGGACGTCGGCTACGCGTTAACTTTGACGATCACTGGTCTATTAGGCTGTCATACGTTTGAAACATGAATCGCGTCTTCATCCCCTTACAAATCGCGGGGGGAAGGACAGACCGGTGAAGACACGTTCATCCGATAACCGATATCGCGCTCTCTTTATCTCAGACATCCATCTCGGAACGAAGGCCTGCCAGGCCGATCAACTGCTCGATTTTCTCAAGCATCACGAGGCGGATATGATCTACCTCGTCGGCGACATAATCGATTTCTGGCGTATCCGGCGTAGTCCCTTCTGGCCGCAGGAGCAGAACGACGTCATACAGAAGCTTCTCCGCAAAGTCCGCAAGGGTTCGGAGATCATCTACATTCCCGGCAATCACGATGAGGCCATGAGGGCCTATTGTGGTGGCAAGTTCGGCGGCATACGTATTGATCGTCAGGTTCTTCATCAAACCGCTGATGGGCGCCGGTTTCTTGTCATGCATGGCGATGAATTCGATGTCGTCGTTCGTTATGCCAAATGGCTGGCTTTTCTTGGTGATGGCGCCTACGACCTAGCGCTTTGGATCAATACGCGACTCAACTGGGCTCGGCGCCGGCTTGGGCTACCGTACTGGTCGCTATCTGCTTACCTGAAGCAACGGGTCAAGCGAGCGGTCAACTATATCGGGGAGTTCGAGACCGCATTGGCTCACGAGGCACAACGCCACAGTGCGGATGGCATCATCTGTGGCCATATCCATCATGTGGCCATGCACAAGATCGATGATGTGCTCTACATCAATACCGGCGATTGGGTCGAAAGCTGTACGGCTGTTGGTGAGACCCACGATGGCACCTTTGAAATCATTCGTTGGGCAGGGCTTGCCGATGCCAGTCGCGCTGAGAACAAACACGTCTCAAGCCTCGAGCCAGCCTGATCGAGATTTCGACATCAAAACGGATATGGCGGCGTTGACGAGCAATCTGGCGATCCGATGCGTGTCTTGATCGCGACTGATGCCTGGCATCCGCAAGTGAATGGCGTCGTTCGGACTTATGAACGTCTGGCCAAAGAAGTTGAGGCACTTGGCTGTTCGCTCGACATATTGGCGCCCAGCGAGTTTTCGACAATTCCGTGCCCAACCTATCCGGAAATCCGTTTGGCGCTGACAGGACCCGGTCGTGTCAGTCGTCGCATTCGTGCGTCGCGTCCCGACTATATCCATGTGGCAACGGAAGGACCGATCGGTATCATGACACGCGCTTACTGTCGGAAGGCACGCCACCCATTTACAACCAGCTATCACACCCGATTTCCGGAGTATGTCGCGGCGCGTTTTCCAGTCCGTGAGTCCTGGTGCTATTCTCTGCAGCGCCGGTTCCATAACTCTGGCGAAGGCATGATGGTTGCGACGGCATCATTAGCCGATGAGCTTCGCGCGCGAGGTTTCCTGAACATCCTGCCCTGGACACGCGGTGTGGATACGGATCTCTATCGGCCGCGCTCTGAAAAGCTTTTCGGAACAAGCGAACCTGTGTTCCTCTATGTCGGCCGCGTTGCGGTCGAGAAGAACATTGAAGCCTTTTTGAGACTCAAACTACCCGGTAGAAAAGTCGTTGTCGGATCCGGTCCGCAAATCAAACAACTTCAAGCGCGCTATCCCGAAGCGCATTTCACCGGTCCCAAATTCGGGGATGAACTCGCACAGCACTATGCTTCTGCAAGCGTTTTCGTTTTCCCGAGCCAGACAGACACTTTCGGCCTGGTTCTCTTGGAAGCTCTGGCATCAGGCGTTCCTGTCGCGGCCTACAATGTGACCGGTCCGAAAGATGTGGTGGATGATCCGAGAGTAGGCATTCTTGGAGACGATCTTGAGCAGGCGGCTTTGCAAGCTCTGGATCTGGACCCATCGGCGTGCCGCAATCATGCGCTGAAATATAGCTGGCCCAATTGTGCCCAAAGCTTTCTGGATAATCTCGTTCAAGCAAGTGCGGCCAACGCTTGGAACGTGTAAACTGATCCGCTATGGGCGTGGGTCAAATGAGATGCACGCAAATTGATTCCGCTTTTGCCAAAAGAAAAGGCCCGGTCGGGGGGCCGGGCCTTGCAGGATTTGGTCTAAGCGTCGGTGCGGGGGACGCTTGGGGAACTTTGGTCCTCATAGAGATAGGGGAGCAAAACCGGGTTTCAACCGTACGGACCAACTTTTTTTATCGGGAGATCACATGATTGCGCAGAGGCTGCCGAAACCGGACGACATCTCGTCAGCAGTGGAGCGTCTAAAAGGGCAGGCCGTGCGCACGCCATTGCTGGAATTCCCGGTGCTCAATGCCCGGACAGGCGGAAGAGTCCTGATAAAACCGGAGAATCTGCAGCGTATTGGCGCCTTCAAGTTCCGCGGTGCCTTCAACGCGGTTTCGCGGCTGGATCGAGAACGCTGGCCCGGTGGTGTCGTGGCGTGCTCGTCGGGCAATCATGCCCAGGGCATAGCAGAAGCCGCCCGCATACTGGGGCTCGATGCCGCCATTGTCATGCCTGACGATGCACCGCGGTTGAAGCTTGAAGGAACCCGAGCCGCCGGCGCAGAAGTCCTGACCTGCGACCGTGTGAAGAGCGATCGCTATGCGATAGCTGCCGAACTTGCGGAGGAACGCCGGGCTGCATTCGTGCCACCTTATGACGACCTGCATATCATTGCAGGGCAGGGGACAATTGGTCATGAGATCCTCGAAGATGCCGAAGACCTCGGCGCGGAAATCGACATGGTCGTGGCGCCTTGTGGAGGCGGTGGTCTGATTTCCGGCATTGCTCTCTGGCTCAAGCATGCCTGTCCTACGGCAGATATCTATGCTGTCGAACCTGCAGGGTTCGATGATCTTGCTCGCTCTCTTGCATCGGGGCATCGCGAACGGAACCCATCGCCCGTCGGCTCGATCTGTGACTCTCTGCTGGCAGCGACGCCAGGCGAGTTGACGTTCGAGATCAATCGAAATGCTCTGGCTGGTGCACTGGCTGTCGCCGACAATGAAGTCCAGGCGGCAATGCGGTTTGCATTCGAGTCGATGAAACTGGTCGTGGAGCCGGGAGGCGCGACAGCGCTTGCTGCACTTTTGAGTGGGAGGCTGCCAGTGGCAGATCGGACTGTGGCAATTGTGTTGTCAGGTGGAAATGTCGATCCCGTGCAATTCGCCGAGATTCTGGGGCGACGAAAACTTAGCTGAAGAGCGCGTTGCTTTTGCCCCATTCGAGATCTTCGGCGACCGAAGCCTGATCTGCGATCAGTTCATCTTCCGTCGAGATCGAATCGCTAACAGTCGGATCTTCAGCAACGAGCGAGACTGGATCAACCACCGAACTGGCCGCATCATCCATGGCTGGCCGCACTTCGATGCGGGCACTCGCCTTGCTGATCGCGGCAACGGCTTCTGCGAGGATACGTTCGCTCTCGTTCAAGGCCTCAACGTCAGATTCATCGACCGATTCAGTGACAGCAATCGCTTCGGGCTCTGCATCAGCAGACGATACGGGCGTCAACTCCGCTTCCGGTGCCGGTTCAGTTTCTGGAACGAATTCCGCTTTTTCTACTTCCGCAGCCAGTTCTGCCTCTACAGCCAGTTCTTCTTCCGATTGCAACTCCGGTTCAGGCCCCAATTCGGCTTCCGGTGAAGGATCCGGCACATGATCGAGTGCCTCTGGTTCTGCATCTTGATGAACCTGAGGCGCTTCCATCACGATATCGTCTTCAAAGTCATCACTCGAAAACAATATTGCGTCCGGATTGTCGTCCGCCTGTTCCGGCGCCGCGACCGAATCGAAGTCCATATTGTCGATGTCCGCTGCAGCCATTGGCTGGCTGTCGCCGCTATCCTCCGCCAAGTTCGCAACGCTGTCGGAGGTCTCGGACGCTGTCGGAAAATCGTCATGGTCGATGATGTCGAAATCCTCGCCAGTATCGACGATCATCGCGTCGATATCGTTCTGTTCGAGGGCGCTACCATCCATCTGGGGCCCATTCAGCAGATGAGCATCCGGGCGGCTGTCTTCAATTTCCAATTTGGCGGCCGGCGCGACCTCGCCCAACTGCCATATCTCCATCATGGAATTGATACGGGCTTCGAGGAAGCGCAGCGCTTGAACGACCTTATCGGTCCGCTGACCGGTGATATCCTGAAAAGAGCAGGCCATGTAGATGTCGGTGGCGCGCTGGTCGAGTTTGTCGCAAATCTCGCCATGTTCTCCGGTCTCGCGCAAGAGCCAGCCGGCTTCTTGAATCTCTTCTGCCGCCTCCAGAATATCCGACGTGGCCTTTTCTGTTGCCTCGACAATCGCGTCGAGTTCTTCGGTTGCAGTAATGAGTTGGCTGTCGTTTTCGTCCGGTGGTTTTATCGCGGCGATTTCCTGCCTGGTTCGCGATATGGCCTCGCTCATCTCGATAAGATCGCGGCGAATCAGCTCGGGGTTGGCGCCGGTGTTAGGGGTAGCGATGGTTGTTCCAAGACGCTCGATTGCATCCAGTAGGACCTGCGTATCCTGACTGCGATTGCGGCGCGAAAACTCATCCAGGAACCATCGTCCACGTGCCGATTCAAGCAAAGCCTCCTCAATAGCTTCATATTCTCCGGTCGGAATTGTAGAGGGTGGCTTTGATGTGGTCATATTGATAGCCGGCGCGTAAGCAGTTCAAAGTGTAATGGTACGTGATTCGTCTGATCTTCGCTCTCTAAGAGTTAACCGTTCAGGGATAGCAAGTGGTTAACGACCGATGGGCCGATTCCGAACGCCAGTCGGCCACTCGGTTCGGGTTCAGTTTGCGCCTCGGCATGTTTTACGGGGTTGTCTTCCTGCTAATCGGTGGGTTTTTACCCTATTTTGCCGTTTGGCTGGATGGGCGTGGCCTGTCGGCGAGCGAAATCGGCATCGTCCTGGCAACGCCGCTCATGGTCCGCGTCATGATCACACCGGTGATCTCCTTCAGGGCCGACCGAACCGGTGATCGGCGTGGCATGCTGATTATGCTGGCCTGGGGAACGCTCGGTGCCAGCCTCGTTTTTACCCAAACCCACGGATTCTGGACGATACTTTCTGCAAGTATTGTCTTTGCGGTTTTCTGGACATCGATCATGCCCTTGGCGGAGGCGACTGCCATGGCGGGCGTGAGGCGTGCAGGCCTCGACTATGGGCGCATGCGGCTTTGGGGGTCGCTGAGTTTCATTCTTGCGAGCACGGGTGGCGGGTTTGCCATTCAGCGTTGGGGGTCGGAAGCGGCCCTGTGGACATTCATTTTTGCTTCGACAGCCATTGTCGTCGGCGCTCATTTCCTGCCTCGTCCTGATGGGAATGGTAGCGCCAAAACGAATGGTAGGTCGACAATGGCACCCATACGGGTGCGCGATGCTGTGGCACTGATGAAAGCGCCACTCTTTCTCTTGTTCCTGCTAGCGACCAGCGCTGCGCAAAGTGCCCATGCGATCTACTATGTTTTCGGAACGCTGCATTGGCGCGGGCTCGGCATTTCAACCGGCGTCATCGGAATGCTTTGGGCCATCGGCGTCATTGCCGAGGTTCTGCTGTTTACAAAGTCGGCGCAGATTGTTCGTGCCATTGGGCCCTTGCGCTTGATTTGTATCGCAGGCATGGCGACTGCCGTTCGATGGACGCTCACGGCGATGGATCCGGCCATTGGATTCCTGTTCGTCATCCAGATCCTTCACGGCGCCACCTTCGGAGCGGCGCATCTGGGTGCCGTCCACTTCATCTCGGCTGCCGTGCCTGAAGAATATGCGGGAACAGCGCAAGGCGTTTATGCGTCGGTGACGTCGGGAATCGCGATGGGAAGCATGATGGCAGTCAGCGGCTTACTTTATCGCGCGTTGGGGGGCGAATCCTATTATGTGATGGGTGCGCTGGGTATCGTGTCGTTCGTTGCCGCTCTCGTGCTGTTCAAGAAGTGGGACGGAAAGCGGATATTGTCCAATAGTGCGCTATCGGGATGAGAGCAGACGTCTAGCCCCATAATTCCGGTGGAGGCGGCGCAACGATGCCGCCGTCATAGGCCAATCCCGGATCCCGATCGCGCGCGAGCAACAGCGGGCCGTCGAGATCGACAAAGTCTGCGCCTTGAGCCGCGATGAGGGCAGGGGCCATCGCGAGGGACGTCCCGACCATGCAACCCACCATGATCTTGAGATTCATTGCCCGTGCCTCGCGCGCCAGGGCAAGAGCTTCGGTCAGACCACCGGTCTTGTCGAGTTTGATGTTGATGGCATCGTAGCGCGCTCGGACAGTCTCCAGATTGCTGCGATCATGGGCAGACTCATCAGCGCAGATGATAACGTCGCGAGGCGTGTCTTCAAGAATGGCATCCTGTGCTGCAGGCAGCGGTTGTTCGACGAGCGAGACGCGTGCTTCTTTGCAAGCAGCCAGCCAATGGGGGAGGGCGTCAGGTTGCCAGCCTTCATTGGCATCGACGATCAGGCGGACATCGGGGCGTGCTTCACGGATAGCGGTAAGGCGTGCAAGATCACCCTCAGCCCCGAGCTTGATTTTAAGGAGTCCGTGTTGGGAGGCTTCGCTGGCTTTGCGCGCCATTGTTTCTGGATCATCGATGCCGATGGTGAATGCAGTCTCTAAACGCTCCAACGAATCGAAGCCTGCCTGGTGCGCAGCGGACGTGCCAGACTGTTTTGCATCGAGATCCCACAGGGCGCAATCGATAGCGTTTCGAGCAGCACCTGGCGGCATTACCGCCTGCAATGCAACGCGGTCGAGTCCTGTTTCGAGTGCATCGGATAGCGCCAGGATGGCATCGCGAACGCTCTCGACGGTTTCGTCATAGCGGGCATAAGGGACGCACTCGCCGTGGCCACTATGTGGTCCGTCGACAATCGTAACCTCCACGACGGTCGCCTCGGTGCGGGCGCCTCGAGAGATCGCGAAATGCCCGCGGATCGGCCACTGGCTGATTTCCACACTGATCGAGCGTTTACCCATGTCGTTCCCTTATCTCGCACCACAGTCCAATAACCCGCATTATGATGCGAGTTCCAGCGATTGGTGTCATTTGTGAGTTCATGACCTAAACTGCCGCCGAGATTTGCGCTGCGCCGTAAGGCGACCAGAATTCATGATTCAACAAGGTTTGCGATGCTGAAGCGAGACAGTCGGCTTCTTTTGCCGACCCGGGTCAAGACACCTGGCTTTCGGGTTGAATTGCGGGGAACGGTTTTCTGCCTTCTGGCGTCCGGCTCTTGGACGGTCCGGGAAGCCGGCAAGCTCGAGGCCGAACTCAAGCGTCTGCATGTTCCGATACCGCCATCGCCGGACTTTACCGGCAATCTGGACCTCACCGATATTGAGGAACTCGATACGGCCGGCGCGCTCCTGCTGCATCGTATGGCAACCGCCTGGTCTGCGACCGGCCTTCGCACCAATTATTCCGGTGCAACCGAGAGCTTTAAGATCCTTATTGAGGAGGTGCGTCAGCGTTCCAACGTGACGTGTCCCGCCGTCGACAGCGATTTCACAATTGCCGACTTTGCCGGAGATCTCGCGAAGTCCGTCCGCAATGTCGGTCAGGACGGCATCATGCTCACCGCTTTTCTTGGAGAGGTCACAGCGACCATTGGCCGTATCATCAAGGAGCCATGGCGGTTTCGCCCGGTTTCCTTCATCCACCATTTGGAACATACCGGGCTGCGCGCCGTACCGATCATCGCCCTGATTTGCCTTCTGATCGGTGCTGTCGTCATGCAGCAGGGCGTCATTCAGCTCCGTCCATTCGGTGCCGATGTCTTTGCCGTCAACATGCTTGGCATTCTGTCGCTGCGCGAGGTTGGCGTCCTTCTGACGGCTATCATGGTCGCAGGTCGATCCGGTTCAGCGTTTACCGCAGAGATCGGCTCGATGAAGATGCGCGAGGAGATCGATGCCATGCGAACACTTGGCATCGATCCCATGGAGACCCTTGTCGCCCCGCGCGTGCTGGCGCTTGTTGTCGTCATGCCGCTTCTGACATTCGTCGGCGACCTGATGTGCCTCGTCGGAGGCGGTCTTATGGCGATGGTGTATCTCGGGCTCGATATTCCAGCCTATCTCGAGGCCCTGCATGGTGCGCTTGATATCCGCCACTTCCTTGCAGGAATGGTGAAAGCGCCCATCGCAGCGTTGATTATCGGCCTTGTGGGGTGCCTTGAAGGTCTGAAAGTCACTGGAAGTGCTGAGTCGCTGGGCTTTCATGTCACCAGTGCCGTTGTTAAGGCCATTTTTCTGGTCATTGTATTTGATGCCGTCTTTGCCATGTTCCTTTCGGCAGTAGGGATCTGACATGCTCGTTCAGGGCGAGACCATCATACAAGTCCGTGGCCTGGCCAAGCGCTTCGGGACACAGCAGATCTGGACCAATCTGGATCTCGACGTGTATCGGGGCGAAGTCCTGGCAATTGTGGGCGGATCGGGGCAGGGCAAGTCCGTCCTGCTTCGCGTCATCACCGGTCTGGTCCGCCCTGACGCAGGGCGCATTCAGATCTTTGGTCATGATGTCTCGGGTCTGAGCAAGGAAGGCAAGCGCGATATGGAGGCGCGCTGGGGTGTGCTCTTTCAGGATGGTGCGCTCTTTTCGTCTTTGACCGTACTGCAGAACATCCAGGTTCCGATGCGCGAGCATCTGGATCTGCCCCAGAAACTCATGGACGATCTGGCTTTTCTGAAGCTGACCATGGTCGGACTACGGCCGGATGCCGCCCACAAATTTCCGTCAGAGCTTTCGGGCGGCATGCGCAAGCGCGCCGGCCTGGCACGCGCACTTGCACTCGATCCGGAAATTGTCTTTCTGGATGAGCCGACCGCTGGTCTCGATCCGATTGGTGCGTCGGATTTTGACCATTTGATACGAAAATTGCAGCAAACCCTCGGATTGACCGTCTATATGGTCACTCACGACCTGGATAGTATATTCTCGGTGTGTGATCGGGTGGCCGTTCTCGCAGACGGGACCGTGGTCAGAACCGGATCGCCGAGCGAGTTGAGGGCACAGCCCAACCATCCATGGATCAGGGATTATTTCTGTGGCGAGCGAGCAAGGGCCGCAACGGCTTAGGCAGTGAAAGGCTCTTCGAGCCACGACAACGCAACAAACAAGAGTGAGCGCGCATGGAGACGAAGGCCAACCACCTGATGATCGGCGCATTCGTGCTGGTCGTGGCAGCCCTTGGGTTTGGGTTCGTCTACTGGCTGCAGAATCTCGGCGGCGGCGGCACGACACGCTATGCCATCCTGTTTGAAGGTTCTGTCACAGGGCTGACCTCCGCGAGCAAGGTCCTGTTCAACGGTATCGGCGTCGGGAGTGTCGAGAGCCTGGCTATCGATCCGGTGGACCCGCGCCGCGTTCGGGTTGTTGTCGGCATCGTCGCCTCAACGCCTGTCCGGATCAACTCTCGCGCACGCATCGTACAGTTGGGGCTAACGGGTGGCTCTGCCGTTCAAATCAGCGCCGGAACACCGGATGCTGGATTGTTGGCATCTGTCGACGGCAAGGAGATTGCCGTGATCAAGGCGGACCGGGCCGCATCGGGCTCTCTCTTCAGCGCCGCGCCGGAGGCGCTCGGCAATGCCAATGCGCTGCTGGTCCGACTCAATGATCTGGTGGCGAATAATGAGGATTCGATTCGCCGAACGGTCACAAATGTCGAATCCTTTTCGACAATGCTCGATGGTCGAAAAGAGGACATTGGCGCAATTATTACGGATGCGCGTGCTCTGACGGGGCAATTGAAGCGTTTGGCCAGCAAACTTGAGGTCGCTGTGGATGATTTTCGAAAAGTGGTTAGTTCCGACAGTGAATCCTTCCTCATGCAAGCCCAGGAGGCAGCCAAATCCTTGCGGCGTTTAGCGACAAAACTCGAGGATTCCGTAGGGAATAGTGCCGATGGTCTGGCAAGATTCGCCAAGACCGGATTGAAGGATCTCGAACTCTTCATGAGGGATGGCCGGCGTGCCGTTCAATCGTTTGATCGGGTTATGGAAAAGCTCGAAAAGGACCCGAAGAGTTTTTTGTTTGGCGGTTCGCAGCTTCCGGAATACAATCCGAGCCAATAAATGGGGCAGGCCGTACGCGGAACCTAGTCTCCGCTACAGAACGACCAGGGCACGTCAAACATGCGAGCAGCCGCAATAGTCTCTGCCGCAGCATCGTGTATCGCACTCGCTGGGTGCGGGGCGGTGATTGGTAGTACTGCGCCTGCGCCCGCGACCTACGATCTTATTCCAACGCGCATTTCAACCGTTACACCGCCGCGTGCAGCGCCATTTCAGCTCGTCGTCAATCAACCGACGGCTGTTCGTTCACTTGGGACCGACCGGTTGCTTGTTAAGCCCGGCGCGGATCAGATCAGCTTTTTCAAAGGCGCCGCATGGAGCGACCGCCTTCCGAAGTTGATCCAAGACCGGATGGTGCAGGCATTCCAGAATGCGGGTCTGGTGAAAGCCGTTGGATCGCGGAGCGACCGCCTAGATGCAGATATCGAAATGGCATCGCAACTGAACGCATTCCAGGTGGAAGTCGAGGGTAGCCGTGCTACGGCGCGTGTCGCGATCTTTGTCAAAGTGATCGACGGTAACGCGGGAAAGATGATTGCCTCTCGGGCCTTCGAAACAACCGCGCCAAGCGACCCCAAAGATGCCCGCGAAATGGTGGCGTCTCTCAATCGCGCCTTCGACACCGTCCTGCGTCAGATCGTACCTTGGGTGGCCAAGCAGCATAAACAGATCTGATCGCCTGGATTTGACGATTACCTGACATAGGTTTGAAGCTCTCGACGAGTGTGTGCCTTGGCAGTTCCGGCTCGCCGGGCTCGATCGCTCGCTATGACTAAACCCAATTGGATCAGCGCAGACGTCCGCTTGCGTGGGCAAGCATCAGATAGACGCGACCCGTTTCCGAACTCAGATAGTTCTGTAGCAGGCTTCCAGACGGATCCTTTGTCTCGGCCTCTTTGAGAAGGCGTTCGAAGTCACCGATATACCGGTCAACGGTCGTCCTGAAATCGCCGTTGCTCTGATAGCGCTGATTGATTTCGTCGAATGCGGCCTGACCCTCGTGGCTATAGAGCTGCTTGCTGAGAACGCCGCGATCGCCCTGGCGGAAGCGCTGCCAGACTTCGACAGCGGTATTGTGGTCGATGGCGTTTGCAAGATCGTCGAGCCTGAGGGCTGCCGACGGATCGCCACCAGCCGATTCCTGCACGCCGGGCGACGGTTGAGCCTGTGGCCTTGGCGGTGGTTCATGTGCCGGAGCGCGTTCCGGCCGCGATTGAAGAAACTCCGGTGCGGGACCGATATCGGCATCAGGCTTGAAACTCTCGTCTTCGGGCTCTGAGGCGCGTGCAAGCAGATCCCCAAGAGACCATGATCCTTTGCCGCCGTCGGCTTTTGGCGCCTCACCGGAAGCCGGTGCAGCTTGGGCCTGCTCGTCACGTGGCGTTGCAATGCTGAGCTTCTGCGCCAGATGCGCGGTCACGGACGCCAGGTCCGGCCCCGGATTGGATGCCGCAGGGCGTTGCGTTGCAGCTGCCCCATTACTGGGTGCAGACGGCATTGCCTGCTGAGTTGCGGGTGCATTCTGCACAGGTTGCGGTTGCTGGGCCGGCGGAGTTGCTGCCGGAGACTGCGGATTCACAGGTCGCGCGTCTTGACCGGGTTTGGCTTCCGTCGTGCGTGGCGGCTCCAAAATCTGGCGCTGCCGGACCGGTTGACCTTCTCCACTCAACGCGTCGACATACGAGAACCGTCCTTGATTACCGCCCGGAGGGATCGGCAAAGGTGCAGACGGCTGCTGTGCAGCGGGAGGTCTCGGGGCCGACGTCGGCGGTGTACTGGGTTGCTGCGCGCGCGGTTGCTCGGCAGCCGGAGTAGGCGTTGCTGTCGGCGGTGGTGCAATAACCTGAGGCTGGCGCTGGAATTCGGGGCTTGCTGGAATCGCAGCAGGAGGCGGTGCGATGGCTGCTGGTGCCTGGCGCGGTTCAACAGTCAGGGCCGGCCGCTGCAAATCACCGGCTGCACCATTATCACGGCTCACGAGCCGAGCACTGTCGCCGGGCCGCGAGATATCGTCCAGGGCGTTGGTCTCTGTCGCCAGCGCTGACAATGCACCGAGTGCCTTGATCTGTTCCGAGAGCACCTGTTTGACGGCTTCGGCATTCTCTTTGGTCTCATTTGGAAGATCCCGCATACGGCGATGGAGTGCTTCGCGTGTGGTCTCGAGCTCGGTCGCCGTTCGCTGCGTTTGCTCCTTCACTTCATGTGCCGTGCGGCCGAACTGCGTGGTGAGATGGGTCAGTTGCTGGTTCACCACACCGGTAATGTGCTCGAAGTTTCCTTTGAGTTCGCCGACGGCTTTTTCCGTGCGTTCGCGGGCTTCGGCGCGCAGATGCTCGATCTGGGCGAGGGCCTCCTGCGAGTGTGTTTCCGTCTGCTTGGAAAGAGAATCGCCAATCTGTTTGGCCCGTGTTTCGGTCTTGACCAGCGAGTTCTCGATCAAGTCCGAATAGGACAGCATCATCTTGTCGAGATCCTGTGCCTTGGTTCCAACAGAATCCAAGAGGCCGGAAATTTCTTCGTGGCGGCGCTGCAGGATCGAATCGATCTTCGAGTTCGAGGAATCCAGCGCCTGCGCAGCCGACATGATCGCCTGTCCCTGATTGTCGAAGCGCTGGGTCAGGCTGTGGATCTGATCGAGCAGGCCCTTGGAGACGCCGCGCAGATTCTCTGCCTGCGTGGACAGATCGCTGGTTGCCTTGTCGGAGTGCTGGTTCATCAGCTCTGTCGAACTGCGGACGGTCTCCATGCCTTCCGTCATGATGGCACCCAGATTCTGGGTGTGCTCAACCATCTTCGTCTCAAGCTGTCCGGACTGCTGGGTGAAGGCCGAGTCGAGCGCCTTGATTCTCTCGGCGATGGTCGCGGTGATGGCTTCAGAGCGATGGCCAAGTGCATGTTCGATCGCCTGGGCTTTCTGTGCCAACAGCGAATCCAGCATTTGAGTCTTCTGGGTGAAGACATTCTGGATGGTGTTCGAGTGCTCATGCAGGGTAGCGTTGAGATTGCCGGTCCCTTGGGCCACAGCCGTCTCGAGCGCCGTAATGCTCTGGCTCGCCTCATTGATCGCCGAACTCAACTGCGATTGTTCTTTGTCGAGGCGCTCAAGAAGCAGTGGAACCTCACTCTCAATCCGTTCTGAGACGTTTGAGAGGGATTGGAACAAAGTGTCCCGATTGGCTTCGATCGACGCCGTAACGTGCTTGGTGGTCTCTTGCAGCATCTGCGCGACCTGACGGGTGGCACCGTCGAGTTTTTCGGCGACAGCGCGGCCCTGACCAACGAGCTGCTCGGTGACCTGCGCGCCGCGTTCCGCCAGACGGGTGTCGACTGCTGTGCCTGCCGCCGATACGGCTGCGGTGATTTTGTCGCCCTTGGCGGCAAGCGTGTCCGCAAGGGTCGTCGTGGCCGATGCCAGAGCTTTTGTTGCCTGCTCACCGGCCATCGTAATATCGCGAGAGACGCGGTTGCCGATGCCCGTAAGGGCTTGACTGACTCGTTCACTGTTATTGGCAAGCGCTTCGCGTTCGCTTGTCAGTTCTTCGATCAGCCCGCGAATCCGGAGTTCATTTTCGCCATAAGACCGTTCAAGGGCCGCAAGTTCATTGTGAACAAGGGCCTCAAGCTCGCCGGCCCGTCCAAGAGCGCGCGAGATCGCATCGTTCATCGCCGCAACCTGGCGTCGGATCGTCTGGCCGACGGACGCTACGGACTGCTCGGCCATCTGATCGGGTTCCGCCAGACGAACCGCAACCTCGGTCATGGCCGATGCCATGAGCCGGAGCTCCTGGGCACGCCAGATCAGGAGAGCCAGAAACCAAAACAAGACGATCGGAATGATGATCGTAGCGACAAAGGCGAGGATATTGGGGCTCGTAAAGGCCTCGGAGACACCTGAGACTTCCGAAATCTGATTGTTGAGCAACGACCAGCCGATGGTCGTCGACAACAGCAGCCAGATAATGCTGGAGACCAGTGCGACCATAAAGGTCGATCGGGATGGACGTTGTTGCAGCGCATAAATCAGCCCGCCGATCGAGGGCAGGTCATCATTTGCGGCTATTTGTCGGCGCGGTGTCTCGGCGGCGCGCCGTGCGCCACTGTCGTCGGACGGATCTTGCGCGGCCCGATTCTGGCCGGGAACATCCTGTCCTTGAGGCCTGGGCCGGGCGGCGTTCGGAGCTTGGATCTCAGGCTCGCTCGTGGCTTCGGCACGGTGCGTTCCAAGAGCCATTGCCGGGCGCTCAGTATCCTGTGGGCGCGCACCGCGCATCGACGCGTCAGCTTCCTTCGACTGCTCGTTCGCCATTACCAAACCCGCTCTATACCTACCTCAGACTGTTTTAGGCCATTTGTCGCCAGCATGCACCCTTTTCACTGTGCTCTTTCTGCAACAGTTCCTCACGCCCAACACAGATCGATTCGACGATAATCAGGAGGGATTCCAGTCTCTCTTTGGTTACTGCACTGTTTCATAGAGAGGCGATCTCCAAAAGAAAAAGCAGTCCTTATCCTTTATTCCCACGGCAAACTGCCGGCATGCGAGGAGCTTTTCCGCCAGCGCGAATCTTCCTCCACACACCAGTCGTTAACCTTGAATTAACGGGGATCAGCTAGTCTCGTCCTACCTGGCGAGAGCCTGCAGGCAGGTGGCGATCAAGACCACAAAATAGCCTGAATTCTGGGTTCATCAGGGGCAACCGCATGCTGCGCTGCAACAAGGGGCATTTTGGATCAAATGATTGAAACAGCAACGGCGATGCCGGCAGGCATGGAGGCACAGCCTCAGCGACCCGTCGATCTCGTCCATCTCTCTCGATATACGCTTGGAAACCGAACGCTGGAACGGGAGGTTCTCGAGCTGTTCAAGACTCAATCCGGGCTTTGTCTGCGCAGGCTCGAAGGAGCCGAAACGGATAAGGCGTGGAGCGATGCGGCCCATACGATAAAAGGGTCGGCACGGGGTATTGGCGCTTGGGGCATTGCCGCAGCGGCCGAAATGGCTGAGGGCCTTGCGGGCCAGGAACTGGTCGAGCGCCGGGCAGCGATGGTGCGCGGAATCGCCGCGGAAATTGAACAGACCAACGGTTTCATTTCCAAGGTTCTGGCGGACCTCTGAGTCAATCAGAGGTTCGATTGGAATCGATTGAGGATCGGCATTTCGCTCGACTCTCATATGCACGCGGCCGCCGTCACGCGCTCATGATTGCGGGCGGCTAGCGTCAAGCGGATCGTCCTGGCAGTCGATCCGCATAGCGCCTTTTGGACGTGCGCCGTCGGCATTTGCTCTTCAAACATATTTGGCTTATACGAGGCCCGCTCCAGCCGGCGCGGCTTACTCGATATAGGGTTTTCGCGCCCGCCGTCCGACAATTTTCAGGCGACCCGCGCGAGGACCGTCACGTAATGCCCAAAATCACCTATATCGAGCACAACGGCACAAAGCATGTCGTGGAGGCCGAAACCGGCATGACCGTGATGGAAGCCGCAGTCAAAAACATGGTTCCGGGCATCGAAGCAGAGTGCGGCGGGGCGTGTGCCTGTGCGACATGCCATGTCTATGTGGATGGTGCCTGGCGCGAAGCGACCGGCGAGCCGGAAGAGATGGAAGAGGACATGCTGGACTTTGCGTTCGACGTTCGTGAAAACAGCCGCCTCAGCTGTCAGATTAAAGTGCAGGACGAATTCGACGGACTGATTGTCACGGTTCCTGAAAAGCAATTCTGAGCCAACATCGGCACGGATAGAGTGCGGCCGGGCTGATCAGTTACGATTGTCTGGTGCCCACAACACATCATTGCCTCGGATCAAACGTGAGCCAATCGAATCCGCTTGCTTATCGGCTGAACGCCTAGGATTGAGAGACTTCGAATGAACCCCAAAGACATGAATTCGACTGAGAATGGGGGAGGGGCCGCAATCGAAACCGATGTCGTGATCATCGGCGCCGGTCCCGTGGGCTTGTTTGCCGTCTTTGAGCTTGGCCTCGTCGATATCCGCGCGCACCTGATCGACATTCTCGACAAACCAGGCGGTCAATGCGCTGAGCTGTACCCTGAGAAACCCATCTACGATATTCCCGCTCTTCCCGTCGTGAGTGGACAAGAACTTACCGACCGGCTGATGGAACAGATCAAGCCATTCGAACCGACCTTCCACCTGCAGCAGCGGGTCGATGTTCTGGAGAGGCTCGATGACGACCGGTTTCGGCTTGTTACCGATATTGGCACTGAGTTCCACACCAAGGTCGTGGTCATTGCAGCCGGTGGCGGATCGTTCACGCCCAAGCGCCCGCCGCTGCCCGGTATCGAAGATTATGAAGGGACGTCGGTATTCTATTCGGTGCGGCAGATCGAAGCTTTCCGGGACCGCGATATACTCATCGTCGGTGGTGGCGATTCTGCGCTCGACTGGACGCTCAATCTGGCCGATGTGGCGAAGCGTCTGACACTTGTCCATCGCCGTGACAAGTTTCGCGCCGCGCCCGATAGCGTGAACAAGATGCTGGCGCTGGTCGACGAAGGCAAGGTCGATTTCAAGCTTGGTCAGGTCACAGAGCTTCAGGGTAGCGACGGTAAGCTGACATCGGTGACGATCCGCGATCCGCAGCGTGAGGAATATGCGCACGCGTGCGATACGCTGTTGCCGTTCTTCGGATTGACGATGAAGCTTGGTCCGATTGCGGACTGGAACATCAATCTCAATGAGAACCTGATCACGGTCGACACCGAGACATTCTCTACGAATGTCGATGGCATCTTCGCAATCGGTGATATCAATACCTATCCCGGCAAGCTGAAGCTGATTCTGTCCGGTTTCCATGAGGCAGCGCTCATGTCGCAAGCCGTACATGCGCAGATTTATCCGGACAAGCGACTGGTCTTTCAATACACGACGTCTTCGACGAGTCTGCAGAAGAAGCTTGGCGTCAATTGACACTTGCGAGATGGGACTTGTTTCGAGAGTCGCCGGTGGGTGATTTTCTACGCCAGAGCAAATCTTCTTCCAGGCCCTGCAAACCAATAAGGGGCCCTTCGTTGTGAAAGGGCCGCGTAGGAGAGACGGCTTCTGGTCTATCGATGCAGCGTCCTAGCAGGCGATCCACTTTTTGATCTTTGCAGCGAGTTGATCGGTATCCAGCGGCAGGGCAACAAGGTCGCACGTGCCGTTCATTTCTTGGTTGGCCATCGGTCCTGCGAGAGCTTCCGGAATGACGACGATTGTTTTCATACCGAGCGATTTGATCATTGTCGCAATCATTGGCGCTTGCATGTCGTCGCTTTGAAGCCAGAGCAAGACGAAATCCGACTTCAGGTCCTCGCTCTTATCAAGAAAAGCACGACCGCTTGTGAAAATGCGAACCGTTTGACCGAGATCTTCGAGTTGCCGCTGTATCGCCCAGAGGCCGGGGTCGCTTGCGCCAACCAGCACGAATTCATGATGGGGAAGGTCGTAACTGGGCTTGGCTTCAGCTTGCGAGGCAGCTGTTGCTTCATCCTTGATCAGGGATTTGTAGAGGCGCACCTGTTCTTTTTGTCGCCGGTCGATCATGCGGCCCGCCTGACGAAGCACAGAAGCGATCTTTATCTGCAACATTTCATAGTCGACGGGCTTGGTGAGATAGTCGTCTGCGCCAATCTTCAGACCTTCCACCATGTCCTTTTTATCGGTGAAGGCGGTCAGGAAAATAAAAGGCATGTCGGAATATTCGGGATGCTCGCTACGCAATTTCGCAACGAGTTGACGACCATCCATTCGAGGCATTGAAATGTCGCTGATGACCACATCGGGCTTGTGTCGAAGGATCATTTGCAGACCTTCCACGCCGTCCCGTGCCTGAAACGTATCATGGCCGGCATCTTCCAGGTCTTCTGCAATATCTTCACGCAAATGGGCTTCGTCCTCTATGCAAAGAATCGTTGCCATATCACCCTCTATCGCCTTTCAAGCGTTGCCCTTCGACTAGGCGGCATCCACCTGGCTTGTCGTCGATGTTGCTGGCCCACAAACAGGGAGGCGCACGACAAAGGTACTGCCTTTCCCCTTTGTGCTTTCGACCATGATTGTGCCGTCATGCATTTCGACCAGCGTCTTGATGAGGTTGAGACCGATTCCGGTACCCTCAATACCCGTCGACGTCTTGGCTCGGAAAAAGCGTTCCCCAATTCGCTCAAGCTCGTCCGCATCGATGCCAAGTCCATAGTCTTGGACCGCAATTCGAACATCGTCGCCGTCACTGTCGGCGTTCACGGAGATGCTGGGTGCGTCGGGAGCATACTTCAGAGCGTTGGAGAGCAAGTTGGTCAGGATCTGCTCGAGTGCACCTGCATCAGCTTGTATCGTCTCGGGCAGTGTGCCAATCCGACAGGAAATCAGATGATTGTGCGCAATTTCCTGGTTTCGTTCGCATGTCTCCCGCACGACTTGCGCGACATTGCACGGCGCAATCTCGATCTTGATTTTTCCTTCCTGGAGCCGTGCCGCAGACAAAGTACTTTCCATGAGCCTCGTCATACGTTGAACGGCTGCTCGAATCTTCTCGATGCGAAGCGATGCATCTTCCGGCGTAAGCCGATCGCGCTTTATCCGGCTTTTCATTCGCTGCGCGGCTGAGTCGATGATTGCCAGCGGCGTTCGAAACTCGTGACTTGCCATCGACACGAACTGACGTTGCAGAACGTTGAGTTCCTTTTCCTTGTCGAGCGCCTGGCGCAGTTCGCTAGCCTTCTCTTTCAGGTTGGCGGTTGCCGCATCGACCAATTCCTGAAGATGGTCGCGGTGGGCCAGGAGTTCCTGTTCAGACCGTGTCCGTTCGAATACCTGGCCGAGTTGCGAAACCGTATGAGCCAGAATCTCCTTGAGATGCGAGCTGGCCTCGATGGTGAAGGGCGCCCAGAACTCTAGGATCGCAACGACTTTGCCTTTGACGTTGACCGGAAAGGCCGCTCCACCTCTGAAGTTGCACTCTTGAAAAGCACTGACCCTGTGCCACCATTCGACATGATCGGTATCGTTCCAGTAGCGCGGTTTGCCGCCGGCGAAGACATGCCCTGGAAGGCCCATGCCGAATTTCCACTCGATCTCGTCCGTTTGTCTGATGAATGTCTGGTGACGGTCCGGTTCCTTGCTATGCCACCAGCCTGGAGCGCTGAAGTCGGCGGTCCCATTTTCGTCCCGCAGAAGGACCTGCCCAAAAGACCAACCGGTGAAGCGGCAAATCCTTTCGAGACAATATCTGGCCGCTGCTTCGACATCGTCCGACTGGTTTGCCGCGACGGAGATATCGTTCAGAAGCGCGGTATGGGCCGCGTGCCCAGCCAGTTCATACTCGGCCTCGCGATGATCGGTGACATCGGTCTGAACAACCATGAAGTAGGTGATATGGCCGCGCTCGTTCCGAAACGGTACGACTGTCGTCGACAGATGGAATCGGGAGTCATCCTTTGACCGGATTTCGATCTCGCCCTTCCAGGTGTCCCCAGAGCAGACAGTCCACCAAAGGTCATCGAAAGAGGTAATGAAAATTGTACTGGCCGCCAAGCCGTCGCCGGACGGTCCCGCCAGTTCCTTCCGTGTGTAACCTGTAAGATGGCAGAATTGATCGTTTCCATCGGAAATCCGGCCCTGCAGATTGAGCACCATGACGATGGCGTGTTGATCGAGCGCGAGCTTGTGACAGGCGATCTCGGCCAGGGCGTGTTCAGCTTCGTTCTTGGCCTCATCGAGCTGATCGGCGCGCTGCTCTTCACCACGGAGCGTGTGAAAGAGACTCATCATCAGACCGGCAAAAATGCATAGATAGCTGACAATCTTCAGGGCGTGGGCAATGTTGAACTCGAAGTCGAACATCCAAGAAGAGCGCGACATGAAGAGCATATCCGAGGCACACGCAATGATGATCGCGATCATGACCCAATGATCGAATGCGTCGTGGCGCCAATCACCCTTGATAAGGGAGGCCAGGAACGCTGCTGCCAGACAGCAGCCTGCCACAAGCTCGACCGGGTTGGTAATGACCACGCCAAACAGTTGAAAGCTCGGGAGATCGAACAAATAGGTCGAAGCAAATGCACAAACCACGAGCAGCATTACCGCGGCGCGTGGCAGCCAGAATCTCATGTGAAGTGACGCGGCCTTCGCCTGGGCCGCGGGTCGTGCCATGGCGCTTGCGAGTAGCACGATTGCGAAGAATTGCTGAACGGCCATGTCGCTGATGGCCATCAGGTCACCGACATTAGACTGCAACCGCGCAATAAACGCTTCAGACGTTATGGCTGTGTGATAGCAGTTGATTGCTGCTGTACCGAGAAATCCTCCGGCAATCAGAAGGACAGCACCGTTTCGTCGGGCGCAGTATCGCGTAACGGCGATGATACCTATCAATGCCGCCAGCAGTGTCGCCGCCGCTTCGACCGTCGTGTGTGTGTATGCGCTTGTTTGCCATTGCGTGCCGGAAAGCATGACCGCGCCGATTATCGCGAAGGCCGTCATTGCAAAATAGACGGCTAACCGCCTATTGGCCTGTGTTGTCGTATTAAAAGTGCGCGAGAGCGTTTTCATTCCGGTTATTTTGTCTCAATCGCAAAAGCATTCAGGCTCAAAAGGCGAGCATTTGAGAAAACGGATTCGGAGAAACCATCAAGTCTCTTAATGTTTTGCGGAAAATTATAAATATAAGGTTTCAAACAGGTTGTGTTCTCCAACTTATGGTTGAACCCATCACCCAGATTTGAACGCCTTGCATGATACAATGGCGGTTCGCCCGACTAGAGTGGGGCGATGATCAAGCGTGGATTGCCGTTATTCTTGACACGGCGGAGCCTCGTTGGCGGAATTGTCAGCGTGCTCGCCTCTCGTAGCGCACTTGCCTCACAGCAGATGACGCCGCCTCAGACGCCAGGCCCCTTCTATCCCGTTGCCAAACCGCTCGATTCCGATGCGGATCTCTCTTTGATCAAAGGAGCGAATGGGCCAGCGAAGGGGACGGTTATCCAGGTGACCGGCCGGGTACTGTCGGTGCAAAAAGGGCCGCTGCCCGACAGCCTGGTTGAGCTGTGGCAGGCCGACAGCGAGGGTTACTACAACCATCCGCGCGAACCCCGCCGGGCGAAGCGGGACCCGAATTTTCAAGGCTATGGGGCGGTCCGCACGGGGCCCGATGGCGTGTTTCGTTTCCGTACCATTCGGCCGCGCTATTACGACACCGGATTTGGCTTGCGAACGCCCCACTTGCATTTTCGCGTTGTGGCGACGGGAGCACGGGAGCTTGCAACCCAAATGTATTTCCCGCGTGAACCGATGAATGAGAGTGACATGATTTTTTCCACTTTGGCCTCCGATGCCCATCGCGATGCTGCAACAGCCAGAGAGAAACCAGGCGCCCCGTCCGACTATATCTTCGACATTGTGCTTGCCTGAGACTCTCTGTCGAAAGCCCTGACGCCGGTCGTCTCGGACAAAGATGGTCGTCCATCAAGACGACTCTCGGATCAGACACTGGCGCATCACAAATCTTTTCCTCATGTAACAACTGCTTGAAGTTGCCTTATTTGACTCCCACCTGCGCGGGTCAGGTCGAAGGGAGGAAACCGGCATGACTGCGGCCGCAATGGGATTCTATGGGCGCGAGATCGCCCCACGATTGCTTCACGGAGGGTGCTCGCTAAGACCGATCACCCAACAGCGCCGTAGACTGGTGCCGCAGGCATCCGGCGTCGTCGTCGAGATCGGTATCGGGTCGGGGCTCAATCTTCCGCACTATGATCCTGCGCGCGTGTCACGCGTTATAGGCGTTGACCCGGATCCTGTCTTATTGCGGATGGGGCGCGAGCGGGCCGAAGCGGCGCCGTTCGACGTCGACATTCTCCCTGTGTCAGCCGAAGAGATTCCACTGGATACGGGAACAGCCGATACGGTTCTGGCGACTTATACATTTTGCAGCCTCCGCGACGTCGAGGCTGTCCTGACCGAGCTGAAACGCGTTCTTAAGCCGGGCGGACAGTTGCTGTTCTGTGAACACGGGCGCTCCCACCATCCGCGAACGGCGAAATGGCAGGACCGGTTCACGCCCATGTGGCAATTGCTCACTGGCGGTTGCAGTCTCAATCGGAATGTCTCGCGCCTTATCGCCAATTCCGGATTCCGTGTGGTCAGCGTGGACAATTACGTCTTACCTCTGACGCCGGAGGTGTTGGGATTCCATTATCTCGGAATGGCTGTTCCGCGATAGGCCCATCTGCGCCTGAGTCGGAGCGCAACTCTCTGGGGGAAGGGCTCTAGGTTCGCGTGCGATAAACAGCGATATCGTAGGGACTGAACAGCTTGATCTTAAGTGCCAGCAACCGATCGATTGTGACGGGTTCGAACATTGTCCAGCGCCGCATTGCTGCCGGATCAGGAGGGTCGACAAACACAAGATGACAGAGGCGCTGGTGGCGTGCGTGGGCACGCGCAATCCGCATCAGCACCTCTTCTAAGATCTGCGGCTCGAACGGATCGAAAAAGTAGAATACGGCACTCTGGTCGGGCACATCGAAATGCGTCGCATCCTCGAGTTCGCACTCGATATCTCGGCACTGCATCCGTGAGCGTGGATATTGCGCGATGTTCATCTGGCAATCGGCATGGAGCTCATCGGCGAACTCGACGCCTCGCACCTTCTCGAACGGATAGTGCGATGCCATCAGAAGTGCACGGCCGCGCCCGGCGCCGATATCGATAAAGAGCGAGCGTTCATGCTCGACAGCGAGCGGAGCCATTGCCCACTCGAACACCTTTGCGGGCGTTGGTTTGTAGTCATGTCCCGACAATCGCATCAAGCTTCGGATCGAAAGTTCCGACAATCTGATGTGGTCGCGGGTCGGCACGAACAAGACGCGTTCGATTTCACGGTCCAGAATGGTCTCGTGAATGAACATCAAAATCCGGCGGTAGTCTTCTTTAAGAACCGTTGGCTTGGTTCGCTGTCCCAGATTCTCGAAGAAGCGGCTGAGCGGCGGGAACAGATGCGTTCGCGCCAGCTTGCCAAGGGCTTTACCGGCTTCATTCGTATGACCGGCAATATCGCGACTCGCATCCGCGACACGCGGTCCGATTTGGGTCTTCAGTTGATGGGCGCTCTTGTGGACCGCCGTCCGGCTCTGCGCATGTGCTTTGCCGGCCAGCGAACGCATGCGATCGGCGACCTGCGCGATTGCCGCTTCCGCAGTCTCGCGAGGCGCGCGTGGCGTTTCGCCGCTCGAATGATCCGGACGGTCGACCATACTAACCTAACCAACTGATCTCGTTGAGCACGTTTCCCCCATACGCGAAGTGCTGCAAACATCTGCAACCATAGCGCAATGTGGACGGCCCTGCCAGCATGCTCAATCCATGCCTTGTAGGCGCAGAAGCCGTTGAAACTATGGTACTATGTGATTCGTTTGTGGGGACTTTGCGGCGTCCCTGCGCACCGGTGCTCGTGAGCGGCGACGGGACATGGCGGACATACAATTCGAGGGGCAATCGGTCAGGTCGAACCTGATCATGGCGCTGCCGCGGCTGCGCCGTTTTTCCGGCGTTCTCGCAGGTGACGAGGAGAGCCGAGACATTCTGCTGCGCGAAAGTCTGCAGTGGATGCTGGAGAACGCCCAGGACTATCCACCGGGCGCCCCGTTCGATCGCTGGGCCTTCTCGCATATTCACAATCACTGGATGGCAGGTCTTCGCGATCACAACGATCCTATTGCGCTCGTAAGGGCAGACGAGAGCCTCTATTGCCCGGACTGTCTGAGCGATCATGAGGACTATGCGGACGCGCAGGAAGTCGGGACATTCCTGGCGAGTTTGCCGCCGCAACAGCGCAGCGCCGTTCTCTTGATATTCGGAGAGAAATTCTCATACGAAGACGCGGCTGCGGTCTTGGATGCGACAATCGAGACCGTAACAACCCGCGCGGTACGTGGGCTGGCGGCACTCGTCGACCGGCTCGAGATGCGGTCGCCGGAACACTATTCCGAGGCCGAGGTGGAAACACTTTACCCAGCAGAGAGCCAGCCGAACTCATGACAGAACTCAGCGATGATCTTCTGGTCGCCTATGTGGACGGCCAACTGGCACGGGACCAATCACGGGCGGTCAAGCGTGTGCTCGATCAGGATCACATTGCTGCCCATCGCGCCGAGTCCCTCCGTCTTGCCCATGACCGCCTTGAGTGGGTCCTCGAGTCGCTTCTTGACGATGAACGGGCGCTCTTGCTCGGCGACATCGAGCCGCCACCGCCATCGCCACCGCCGCGTCCTTCGTTGCGCGATCGTATTGCGCAGTGGGGGACGGCGACTCTCGGAGGCGCTGCCGCTGTGGTGGCATTGAGCGGTTTGACCGCCGGTTATGCGATTTGGGGCGGCGAGGGCGCAGCTCCAGTCAGCGAACCGGCAGCCGATCCGATGGTCGTTGGGTCGATACCATCGCCAGATCAAACCTCATCCGAACTGGCTGTTATTGAAACAGCGTCTGTGCCGGCCACGGCGCCAATCGCCGATCAGACAGATCCGACATTGCCGGCTAATCCGGTCCTGGCCACATGGCAGGAAGAAGTCGGCAGAATGCAGGCTCTCTTCGCCAGGGAAAGTCTGGAAGTTGGTCTCGAGGCTCAGGGCAATCTGGAGTTCGTGCGCTTTCAGCTCTCCAAGGCGATCGGAGCCGAACTGGTCATTCCCGATTTGTCGGCCGATGGGTTCAAGTTTGCGCGTGCGCAGGTTCTGCGCCATCGCGGTGAGCCGTTTGCACAACTCTCCTATCTGCCGGCGATTGGTGCGCCTGTCGCACTTTATGCCAAACCGGACGCTAGCCCGCAGTCAGATATTTCCGCGCGCCCGATAGCCGGCATGATCGCGGCCGTTTGGTCGGATAAAGGCATTAGCTATGTTCTCACCGGTCGTCTGGAAGAGTCGGAGATGAAACGCGTGGCAGCGGTAGCACGCAAGCAGACGCTCGATCGCTGAGTGCCTTGACACGAGCATCCCGAAGCCTGCCCGCTCACCCGACCCAAATCATCCGATTAGGGTACCCTCGCGGTGATTGAGCTAAGGGAGGGGCCGGGCACGAGGACGTTTGACTCAACCTCTGACAATTCACCTGCGATCAGGTTGCGGATATCTGGATTCACCGTCCGCTTGCTCTTCTTTGGCCCCATCGTGCTATGTCATGTCCTGATAGGCAGCGTCGTGCCGTAACGAAAAGCTGCGTCGAAAAAGCGTGGGGACGCCTGTTCTTGGGGGGCAAAGATGAGTAGCACCGTCACTTTTCTGGTGGTTTTTTCGATCGCTTATGTGATCTTGATCGTTGCGGCACACCGGCACCAGGCGCCTGCCGGTCAAGGTCTCACCGAATTCTTTGTTTCAGGTCGCGATCTCGGATTGGGGACGGCGATCGCGACTTTGGGTGCGACAGAGATCGGCCTCATCACAATCGCCTACAATGCGCAGAAGGGCTTCAATGAGGGCTTCTCGGCCTTTCATATCGGTCTTGCCGCTCTGATCGGATGCGCCTTGGTCGGTTTGTTCGGCTTTGTCGTCAAACCCATTCGGCGCACCGGCGTCCTGACGCTTCCCGAATATTACGAAGTCCGCTTTGGCCGAGATATTCGTATCTTCGGTGCGATCGTGATGGCGCTCGGCGGCATTCTGAATATGGGTTTGTTCTTGAAGGTCGCGTCGGCGTTCCTTGCCGCGATGCTTGCAGCCAATGGCGTATCGATGCGGGTTGACCTCTTGATGGTCGGCCTGATCGCGGTAAGTGTTCTCTATACCTGCTACGGTGGGATGCGTTCGGTCATCATCACCGATGTCTTTCAGTTCATTCTCCTGTCTCTCGGTCTCCTGGCGGCAATCGCCTATCTCAACAATCTTATCCCCATGGGTGAAGCAATCGAGATTGTGCGCACGCATAAGGGGGAGGCTGGATTCGATCCGCTCGGCAATGAGAATTTCGGCCCGAGCTACGCGCTTTGGATGGTTCTGGTTGCCGGAGTCGTCAGCGCGGCAATCTGGCCGACCGCGCTGACCAGGGCTTTGTGCATCGAGCGCGAGGAAAACGTTGCGCCGGCTTATCTCATCGCGTCGGTCATTTTTCTCTCGCGAATGATCATTCCGGCTTTTCTCGGTGTCCTGGCCTTTTGCTATTTCAATGGCGCGGGTTCATCGGAAAGCGCCGAATTGTTGAAGGCCTATGGCGACGACTCCGATCTTGTCGCAACGCCTTTCATGCTGGGACATGCCATGCCGGGTTGGCTTCTGGCCTTTCTTGCCGTGTGTATGTTCGCATCTTTCATGTCGACCCAGGACAGCTATCTCTTCTGCTGGTCGAGTATCATCTCGCGCGACATTGTCGGCCCTCTGACCGGGAAAATCGACGCGGAGAAATTCCAGATGCGTACCACCCGCATCGGCATTGTCCTTATTGCGCTCTACGAGCTCTACTGGGGCCTGATCTACGAGGGCAAGGAAGATGTTTGGGACTATCTTGCAGTGTCAGGCTCCATCTATTTCTGCTCGGGTATCGTGCTGATGGCCGGCGGGCTCTATTGGCGTCGTGCAACCCGGCGAGGAGCGCTCTGGGCACTCATTCTCGGCTTCTCCGCCATTATCGGCTTGGCGCCGCTGAAGGCCGCGATCGGATTGGAGCATCTTTCGGGAGCGATCATCGGGTTCAGCGCGATCGGCCTTTCAATCCTGGGGTTTGTTGTTGGCTCTCTGACCGATACGCCGCCTGAAGACGCCGCAGCGGTTCAGCGCAGCAATCCATAGAGGCCCGCGGCGATTAACATGCCAAGAGCGACCCGGCGATAGAGCGTTTCGCTCGACTGGCGAAAGAGTCGACCGCCGAGCCATGCAGATCCCATGAACAGTGGCAGGAGGATGAGTGCCGTCTTTACCGCTTCGCCCGTGAAAAGATCCCTTGCAAGCATCCAGAGAATCAACGCGGAGAGCGTGATGGCGAAGTAGCCGGTGAAATTGGCGCGATTGGTTTTCGCGTCGTCGCTGCTGGAGAGAAAATAGACGACAACCGGCGGATTACCGAGGCTTGTCGCCGCCATGAGCGTGCCGGATAGGGCGCCGACGCCCATCGTCGCGGGCAGCGGCTTGTTGCCTGTGTAGCGCCAGCCGGTAAGCAGAACGAGCGCCGAAACCAGAACGACGCCAGCGGTGATACGCGCAATGAGATCCGGATCGTTCGAGACCAGCACCCATGTACCCAACGGCATGAACAGGGCAGCCATGGCGCCCATAGGGCCGATCACCCGCCAGTTGATATCGCGATACGTGCCGGGGAGCAGTTGTGCCGTAACGACAATCTCCATCAAGATGATGATCCCGACCGTTGCCACCGGACCGTAGAGCACGGCGAAAAAAGGTGCCATGAACATGCCAGAACCGACACCGGCAAATCCTCGCATCAATCCGGCAGCAACCGCCACGGCAAGCGCGGCCAAGAGCGTCAATGACATGACTATTTCCTCAGATCTTTGACGCGGGCAGCCGGTGGCGGGAAAGATTGGCGGGCGTCAGCATAGGTCGGGCCAGACCATAGGGGGCAGATGCGTTTGGTCAAGTTTGCTTCTGGTCAACATGGCTGCCAGGCCCATATAGTAACGGGTCAATCGATCATGGATCGCAGGTATGGATAGCTGGATTACCCTTTGGACAAGTCTGCTGTGGGTCTCGGCAGCGGCTTTTCTGCTCGTGACGATCTTCATTGTTGCAACGTCTGTCCGAACACTGTTGGGACCCTCGTCCAAGCAAGGGAACAAAACCGAGTGAGCGGCGCTCCGCCTGAAGCCGGACAGGTTCTTGAATTCTGGTTCGAAGACCTCACGCCCGAGCAATGGTGGAAACCGGATCCTGCCGTAGACGATACGATCAGAACGCGCTTCTTCAGTCTTTACGAGCGACTGGCCTGCGGTGTTCCATCCGCGTGGCTCGGCACAGCACGGACGCGGTTAGCCGCAGTGATCGTGCTCGATCAGTTTCCGCGGAATATGTTCCGGAACAGCTATCGGGCTTTCGTCACCGACGAAGCCGCCTTGGCACTTTCTATCGATACGATCGAAGAAGGTCTGCACGAGACACTAACGAAGCGGGAAAAGGGCTTTCTCTTCATGCCTTTTCAGCATTCGGAAGACAGAGATGTGCAGGCGCGCTCCGTGGAGCTCTTCGCGAGCCTGAACGATGCCGATCAGCAGAAGTTTGCCGAAAGCCACAAACAGGTCATTGACCGGTTCGGCCGCTTTCCCCACCGCAATGACTGTCTCGGCAGGGAAACCACAGAAGCGGAAAAAGCGTTTCTCGAGGGGCCTGCGCTGTTCTGGTAGATTGGGAAGCGCTCTAGAGCAACGTGCGTCTGCTTGGATGCACACAAGTTGCTCTAGCAGCTTAGAATCGATCAACTCTTCTGCGCTTAGTCGATTCCGACTAAACGCAGGTTGATCTAGCGCATAAGTTCCTTCACCGCGCGGTCGATGCCGTCCAGTGTCAGGGGATACATCCTGTCTGAGATAAGCTGGCGGATCATCTGCGTGGACTGGGTCATTTCCCAATAGTTCTGGTCGACCGGATTGAGCCACACGGCGCTTTCATAAACATCGGTCACACGCTGCAGCCATGCAGCGCCAGGCTCGTCGTTCATATGCTCGACTGAGCCGCCTGGCATCGCGATCTCATAGGGGCTCATGGCCGCGTCGCCGACGAAGACAACTTTGTAATCTGAGGGATAGGTGTGCAGCACGTCCCAAGTCGGGGTTCGTTCCGTCCAGCGCCGCGCATTGTCGCGCCAGACGAACTCATAGAGGCAATTGTGGAAGTAGAAATACTCCATATGCTTGAATTCGGCGCGCGCCGCGGAAAAAACTTCCTGGGCGACTTTGACGTGCCAGTCCATCGATCCACCGACATCGAAGAACATGAGGACCTTGACCGTATTGCGCCGTTCCGGGCGAAAGCGGAGGTCGAGATAGCCTTTGTTTGCCGTGCCCTTGATCGTGCCGTCGAGATCGAGTTCTTCCGCCGCACCTTCGCGCGCAAACCGGCGAAGACGGCGCATCGCCAGCTTGATGTTGCGCGTTCCCAACTCGACCGAGCCGTCCAAATCCTTGTATTCGCGTTTATCCCAGACCTTGATGGCGCGTCCCGACCGCCCCTCTTTCTGTCCGATCCTGACACCGGCAGGATTGTATCCGTAAGCACCGAACGGAGAGGTTCCGCCCGTGCCGATCCACTTGGAGCCGCCGCGGTGCGTCTTCTTCTGTTCTTCAAGCCGCTTGCGCAGCTCTTCCATGATCTTTTCCCAGCCGCCAAGCGCCTCGATCTCGGCCTTTTCCTCATCGGTGAGGAATTTCTCCGAAACAAGTCGCAGCCATTCTTCCGGAATATCCGCCTCGATTGCGTCTTCCAACGTTTCAAGTCCCTTGAAGACGGAACCGAAGACGCGATCGAACTTGTCTAGGTTGCGCTCGTCTTTCACCAATGTCGCGCGCGAGAGATAATAGAAATCATCCACGCGGCTTTCGGCGACATCGGCGTCCAACGCCTGCATGAGAGTCAGATACTCCTTGAGCGTGACCGGCAGTTTGGCCGCTCTGAGTTCATCAAAGAATTTGGCGAACATGCACCTGTTCCATCCGTGACTAGAGCGACCCGCGTCAACTCAGACGCACACAAGTTGCTCTAGCAGCTTAGAATCAATCAACCTTTCTGAGCTTGGTCGATTCCGACTAGGCTCGGGTCAATCTAGCGCGACATATTGGTCGAACGGCGCCCTGCGTTCAATCCGATCATTTTATAGGAGGAATACGAATGGTAAAAAGGCGGCACGGATGGGGAGGGAGGACCGTGCCGCCTTTAGGCAAGTGACGCGGTGGGCCCGCGTCGGGGGAGTAGGGTCGTAGGGTCAGGTCGTGGTTTTTCTTCGCTCCTGGCGAATTGTTTCACTGCGATGATCAGGAAATGGGAAGAGGGGGGAGATGGTGCCAATTCTTTCTCCTTATGGTTCGATAAACACGCATTATCGTGATCGCGCAACCCCTTGGGAGTGGGGTGTAAAATGCTGAAAAGACTGGATAAATGACCATGATCACGCTGCGTCAATTGCGCTATTTCGAAGCATTGGCACGCGTCGGTCATTTTGGCCGCGCCGCAGAAGAGTGCGCCGTTTCGCAACCCGCCCTGTCCATGCAGATCCAGGAATTGGAGGCTTCTCTCGGCATCGGATTGGTGGAGCGCAAGCGTGGACATGTCGATCTGACGGTTGAAGGGAAAGAAATATTGGAGCGTGCACGCCGGGTGCTGGCCGATGTGGGAGACATTGCAGAATTCGCGCAGCAGTGTGGAGAGGGGCTCGGCGGTACGTTACGTCTCGGTGTGATACCGACGATTGCGCCTTATGTGCTCCCGCGTTTGCTACCGGCGGTTCGCGAGCACTATGCCGGATTGACCCTGCAGATCCGCGAGACGCAGACCGATACACTGATTGCCGAACTGCAGCAGGGCCAGCTCGACGTCCTATTATTGGCGCTTCCTGTTGAAGAGAAGGACATCGAGTCGAAGCCGCTGTTCGAAGACCATTTTGTGCTTGCAGTGCCAAGTGAGCCGGACATTTATGGCGATCGGCAGATCACGCAAGCCGATCTGGTCGATGAAGAGCTCTTGTTGCTTGAGGAAGGTCATTGCCTGCGAGCGCAGACCTTGGATTTCTGCTCACTTGCGCGCCCTGAAACCATGCAAAATTTCGGGGCAGCCAGTCTGACGACTTTGATGCAAATGGTCGCCAACGGTTACGGTGTCACATTGCTGCCTGAGCTGTGTCGGGATCTCGAAGCGCACGATCCGCGTATCAGGCTGATCCGCTTCGCCGATCCGGCGCCGGGGCGAATGATCGGGCTTGCCTGGCGGAAGGCGTCGCCGCGCGCTGAGGCTTTCAGCGAATTGGGTGATTTGATCGGTGAGATCTGTGCGGTTCATTTGCAGGCGACCACCGAAAGCGCTGCGTGAGTCCGAGACAGCGTGCTGGCGGGTGCTGCAGTCCCAATGCTGCCGGAGGAGTGAAATATGAGCGATCCTTCAAAACCACAACGTGCTCGGCGCGGTCAGCTGCTCTTGTTGCTCGTTGTGGCAATCGTTGCCTGGCAGGCAGCACAGGCTATTGCGCTTGGCGTCGTGGGCATACCGGGGGTTCACGTCGTCAGTGTATCGGATCCTCCGCCGGCAAAGATTGTGCAGAACCCTTCCACGAAATCCCCTGAACTCGGCAAGGCGTGGCGCAAGGTCGACGATACGGTGCCTCCCAAACCCGATACACCGGTTGAGCCACCGAAACCGGAAGAGTCCAAGGCCGTCAGCAAGCTACCGGCACCAGAAATCATCGAGGAATGGATCCGTATTCAGGCCCGCGAGTTTGTCGGTGGCGTTGATGCCGAAGGTATACCGCTCTATCGCTTCGATATCTGGTTGGAGATGCCGGACGATATCAAGTCGCAAGCAAAATCCGTGGCATATGTGTTCGATGCGCCGTCGGCACAGCCTCCCGAGCAGTCCTCCGAAGATTCCAAGAATGACTTTCGCGTCAAATTTGGTGGGGCGGCCTGTGCTAAGACTGTCGCAGTGACTGTCGCATTTGCTGACGAACAAACGCGTAAGGTGACAGTCGATGGCTGTGAGATCGTGAATTGACGGCTATCAGGCCTATCCGGCCGATTAGGCGACGACCGAGTGGGATGAACCATGGCTAAGACCCAGTGCTATTTTATCAGTGGTAGCCCGCCATGTTGGAGCATCATGCTCGCTCTGGAGGCTAAAGGCGTCTCGTACGAACCGAAACGCCTCAGCAATTCGGCAGGCGATCAGAAGAGCGAGACGTTTCGAGAAATCAATCCCCGTGGTCGTGTGCCGGTTCTAGTCGATGGAGATGTTACCGTACGAGAGACCAACGCGATCCTTGCCTATTTGGATAGTGCATATCCCGAACCATCCTTGTTCGGCAGCGATCCGGCGCAGGCGGCGGAGATTTGGGAAGTCGTTTGTGAGGTCGAAGAGCGGTTGCGCACACCGATCGGAAACATCACCCGGCCGATTTTTCGTGGCCGCGGTGGTGAAATGATGGAAGTGATCGCCGAGACGATCAAACCTGTGCGTTCGGAGATGAATGCACTGGATGCGCGTCTGAAAGACCGGCGTTTTCTTGCCGGTGAGACGCTGAGCGCTGCCGATCTCGTCGTCTACCCGGCGCTGATGCAACTCAAGAGAGGGGCAACACGAGAAGGTGCCGATGTTCATGAACTCGGCGTCGCTCCGCTCGATCGCGACTTTCCAAACCTGGGGGCTTGGGCAGCACGGATCGAAGCAATGCCCGGCTATGATCGCGCCTATCCCCCGCATTGGCGATAGTGACCGCCGCTGGAATAAGATCGCTACGTCTTGCCCGTGTCTTTTGCGAGACCGAGGACACGACTGGCCAGATCGCGAAAGCGCGGAGGCCCGGTATCGATATGGGGCAGGGGACGGCAGACATTCAATGCGGCAAGACCGATGCGGGCTGTCAGGGCCCCATTGAAAACACCTTCTCCAAGGCGTGCAGAAATCTTGGCTGTCAGTTTCTGACCGAGCATTTGCTGTAGCATGTCATCGCCGATGGCGATGCCGCCTGTTACGACGATGTGCGACACGACCATGCGCGCAAGCTTCATGAGGCCGAGAGTTGCAGGGCGCGCGCCATAGATTGTTGCGATTTGGCGGAGCATACGAAGGTTGGCGACGCCAACGAGCAGCATGTCGAGGAACGCTGCCGGACTGACGGCCGTGAGTACGGAAACCCGCTTGGCTGCCTGCGCCACCGCGTCGTGAGCCTGTCGATCGAGCGGCGCAATGAGTTCGCGCTCTGCAAGTGTCAGGAGTTCTCGGGCGTCCATGATGTCGCCGCTATGATCGGCAAATCGCCCGCGTGCCCAGGCCATGTCCTGCCGGCCCGAATAGAGGCGCTCAAGTCCCTCGATGACCGTTTGTGCTCCGGGTTTGTCGGATTGATCCAGCGCTAACGTCGCGTCGTGCGAAAGCGTGCCCAGCCGTGAGAGCCGGGCAAGGGCTAAGGCTTCTGTGATGGCGAGAACGCCACCCGCGATCCCGGCAAGAATGACCAAGCCCGTCGCCAACCATCCGATCCAGGCCTCGCGGGCCAGCAGTCCCATGACAAGATCGTGCAGCCAGACACCGGCGGCAAGGGTCACGAGCCCGCCAATCGCCGAAAGAAAAAGCGTGCCCCAGCGCAATCCTCTTTTCGGTGCGGGCGGCTCCTGGCGCGGAACCGGCAAGGCATCTTCGTCCAGCGGCTGTGCCATTCGGACTTCCGATCGAGTATCTTCGACCACCAGATTGGGGTCATCCGGCCGGAATGCCTTGGGGCTTTTCTTGGCGTCCTTCATGAGAGCTTGTCCGCGAGCAGAACTTCAAGAGCGCGGTCCAGCCGGATGTGGGGCAGCGCAATCGGCTGGCCTGCAATATCATGTTCGATCCGGGGCGGCCGGAATCTTACGAACTGCCAGTCTCCACCTTCCAGGCCAACCCCGGTATGTGCAAGCGCGTCGTCGGGGTCTTCCGGCAATTCACCGGGATAGATTGCCGCTTCGGTTTCGCCGTCGAAGGTTTCTCCGGCAATCGTCTGACCGGCCATGGGGTATCCCAGAATGCAGGCGAGTTCCTCGCCATTATGCCGAACCTTTCCTTCGCGCGTGGTCCGCAAGGCGGCCATGGCAACGACACGCACCTCTGCACCCTTGCGTTCCGCTCTGGCAATCGCCTTCTGTGTCAAGCGTCCAAGAATGGCCTCGAGACGGTCATGGCTCTCATGGTGCAGGTGATCGGCCTTCGTTGCAGCAAAGACCACACGATCGATCCGGCGGCCGAGAATAGGCGCCAGCCAGCTTCGGGACCCTGGACGGAACGTCGCCAGAATACGGGCCAGCATGGCACCGAGCTCATCAGTTGCGTCCCGGCCGCGATTGAGCGCTGACAGTGCGTCGACAAGAACGATCTGACGATCCAGTCGCGCAAAGTGATCCCGAAAAAAGGGCTTTGCGACATGAGCCTTATAGGACTCATATCGACGTTCCATCATTGCCCACAGAGTGTTGGACGGTGTTCCGGCCTTGGCGACTGGCGGCAAGGGCGCAAAGGTGAGGGCTGGTGATCCTTCCAATTCACCGGGCATCAGGAAGCGACCGGGTGCGACGATAAGAGGGGCATCAGGGTCTTGGCGTACATCACTCAGAGCGTCACGATAAGTCGAGGCCAGATCTGTTGCCGTCGCTTCATCTGCCGGTGCGGACGGATCGACTTTTGAAATGGCCTCGTTCCAAGCCTGGGCACCGGGCGTCATGCGTTTCGCCCACATGGAGAGAGTGGACTCTGCCCATTCCTCGAAACTCTGGTCCAGGAGGGCCAGATCAAGCAGCCATTCCCCCGGATAGTCGATGATATCGACGTGCAAGCGGTCCTGCCCAAGGCGACGCTTCAGGAAGCTTACCGGTTCGAATTCAATGGTCAGGCGGAGTTGGGCGAGTTGACGGGTACTTTCCGGCCAGGTCGGCGGATCGCTCTTCAGATCGCTCAAATGCCGTTCATAGTCGAAACGCGGTACGGCATCGTCCGGCTGGGGCTCGAGATAGGCACGCCGGATGCGCCCCTCCGCCCAGGGCCCGAAAAACGGAAGCCGGCCTCCCGCAAGCAGATTGTGGATGAGCGCCGTAATGAAAACCGTCTTGCCCGCGCGTGCAAGACCCGTCACCCCCAGTCGGATGGTCGGCTGCATAAGATCACCGGCCTTTGCGCCGGCTTTTTCGAGCGCGCTTTGAGCTTGCTCGGCTAAATCTCGAAGTTTCACGGGGCGTCTTTCATTGCATGCGCATCGCCATATCGGAGACGATGCATCTGCATCCCACGCAAGCAGGGATGCTGCAACAAAATCAAGTGGCGTGAATGCGGACGGTAAAGGGCTGACATGTCATTGGATGAGGCGATCGATCGATCGACGGCAATCGCCTCATCCTTGTCACAGTCTTAGAAGGGAAAGGTCAAAAACGTGGTCATCACGGTCGATGCGGCAAGCAACGCATAGATCATTGCTATCAGCATCATGCCACGTAGGACATCATGGTTCATTGCGCACTCCCTGTCGCCGGGGCTGACGCATCTCCGTCGTCAGTTTTGCCCCATTTGTCGGCAGGTTAGCGAAGTGGCACTGAACCGGATTTGAAGCCGCCGTTCATCGTTGGTTCATCCCGGCTGAGGCCGGATTTCGGACAGGCTTTATGTTGAGTTCAATTCTTAAGTAAACGCGCTAGTGCGCTGATATTGCAAATTTAAGAACCATCTCTTCGGGCCATGAATGCCAACCGTTCAAAGAGATGGACATCCTGCTCGTTTTTCAGCAGGGCTCCGTGCAAAGGCGGAATCATCTTTCGCGGATCTTTCTCCCGTAGTGTCTCGGGACTGACATCCTCATTCAGGAGCAACTTGATCCAGTCGAGAAGTTCCGATGTCGACGGCTTCTTTTTCAGGCCCGGCACGTCGCGAAGCTCGTAAAACCGTTTCAAGGCTTCGGAAACGAGGCGATTTTTCAGACCGGGAAAGTGGACTTCGACGATCTCTTCCATCGTATCCGGATCGGGAAACTTGATGTAGTGGAAGAAGCAACGCCTGAGGAATGCGTCAGGCAGCTCCTTTTCGTTGTTTGACGTAATGATCACGATTGGTCGTTCTTTGGCCTGCACCGTTTCACCGGTCTCGTAGACGAAGAACTCCATGCGATCGAGTTCCTGCAGAAGATCGTTCGGAAATTCGATATCGGCTTTGTCGATTTCATCGATCAGCAGAACCGGTCGCTTCGGCGCTTCGAAGGCATCCCATAGCTTGCCGCGCTTGATGTAGTTGGAAATTTCCTCGACGCGCGGATCGCCAAGCTGGGAATCCCGCAGACGGCTGACCGCGTCATACTCGTACAAGCCTTGTTGCGCTTTTGTCGTCGACTTGATGTGCCATTCGAGGAGCGGAACGCCAATCGCGTTTGCAACCTCATGTGCGAGTACTGTCTTACCGGTGCCAGGCTCGCCTTTAACGAGAAGCGGGCGCTCTAGCGTAATCGCTGCATTGATCGCGACACGAAGGTCCTCCGTGGCGACATAGGATTGCGTACCTGAGAATTTCATAAGCGCTCCGGGCTGAGAGAACAGAACCGCGCGCGACACTAATTGATTTCGGCTGCCTGTCGCAAGATCTGCCTGTCAGTCCCGAATTGACAGGCAAGAATTGCCGGCTCAGGCACATCTTGCCAGGCAAATGTCCGCTTTTTTGTGGTTTTTAAATAGTTAATCAATTGAAAAATATAGAAAAATCGAACTGGCCTCTTCCTTGCTCCTAGATTGGCAGGGTTCAGTTGCGTCCGGCGCGTTGATGACGCCGGAGTCAGTCTAGGAGATGTACGGATGGGTATTTTCGGTGCGATGACCACGGCGATCACCGGGCTCAGGGCGCAATCTTTTTCGCTAGAGCGTATTTCGGACAATATCGCCAATTCGCAAACTGTTGCTTACAAGCGTAGTGATGTTTCTTTTGCAGACTTTGTTCCCGACAGCCCTGCAACGCAGCAGGCTCTCGGTGTTGTAAATGCGTTTTCACGGCCAACCAACACGATCCAGGGGGATATCACCAACGAGTCGGTTGATACCTATATGGCCATTAATGGCGACGGTTACTTCATCGTCGGCGAAGCGTCGGAAACGGTCGATGGTCTCCCGGTTATCGACTCTCAGAACTTGTACACAAGGCGCGGTGATTTTGAGTTCGACCGCAATGGGTTCCTTGTAAATTCGGCCGGCTACTACCTGAAGGGCCTGCCGATTGATCCAGTAACGAATAACACAACGGGAAGTGTGCCGGATACCATTCGCGTGACGAATGACTTCATTCCGGCGAGTGCAACAACACGGATCGATTATCGGGCCAACCTTGCCAGTTTTCCACTGACCGGCGACACGGATACGTCTGTCGCCAATAGCGAGTTGCTGGTCGCGTCATCCTACGCGAACGATCCGACCACCAATGGCGTGGCAACTGGCGATGGGGTCATCCAGGCGAACGATGCCACCACCTTCATTGCCGACTCCTTGTCAGGTGGTTCGGTCACGACGTTCGATTCAACGGGTAATGCAGTTGATGTTCAGTTGCGTTGGGCCAAGATCGGGAATGGTAGCGTGCCGGCGATACAAACCGGTGGAGCCATCGGTAACGTAGCCGATCTTGGTGCAGGTATAGCCGGCTTTAACGATGGTGCGGGAACGAACGACCTGTTCCGTCTGACAGTCGGTGGAACCGACTATGACTTCACAATCGGTACGGGTGCCGGCGAGGTCAACACGCTGACCGATCTCGTCAATGCCATCAATGGCACGGCAACTCTGAGCAACCTGGTTACAGCCAGCGCACAGGGTTCATCGCTTCAGATTGTGGGCGATGATGTGTCGACAGCGTTCACGGTTGCTGGTGATGCAGCCGCGATCACCGGCCTTGGCATGACGGCGGGTACAGTAAATCCGGCGACAACAGGCGGTGCTGACACATGGAATCTCTTCTATCTCAGCGATTCCAATGCCACAGGCACCAACACCGCATGGACCAATGTCGGGCAGAGTTATGTTTTCGGAACCAACGGCCAGTTGAACCCAGCCGTCACCAATCTGACGATCAACAATCTGACCGTCAACGGAAACAATCTCGGCAATATCCTGTTGAATCACGGCTCAAGTGGCATCACCCAGTTTGCTGACTCGTCCGGCACCGCCAGTGTCACAGAGGTTAACCAGGATGGTTTTGCCGCCGGTGAACTGACGGGCGTGACCGTCTCTCAAGATAGCCGGATCGTTGCCACTTATACGAATGGTCGGACAGTAGATCTCGCCGAGGTCGTCCTAGCCAGTTTCAACGGAGACAACGGTCTCGCGAAAACGAGTGGTGGTGCATTTCGAGAAACCACGGAATCCGGTTCACCGATCCTTGGAGCATTCGGCGCCGTTGTTGGCTCCGCGCTTGAAGGTTCGAATACGGATATCGCGGATGAGTTCTCGAAGTTGATCGTCACACAGCAAGCATATGCAGCGAATACGCGGGTCATTTCGACCGCTGAAGAGATGCTGCAGGAAGCACTGAATATCGTGCGGTAAAGCGTAACAACAGTGGATCTCGAGGGCCGCAAAGTGTTGCGTCGGCCTCCGAGCCCCGCCTGACCAAGCGGTTCGTGTCATGGGATTAGGATCAGTACTGTCGACAGCCAATCAGGGGCTCAATCTGACCCAGCGCTCCCTGGATGTCGTTGCGCAGAACATCGCCAATGCCGACACAGCTGGCTATACGAAGAAATCGCTTCAGCCGGTTCGACTTCTCGACAATGGTACCCAGGTCGGTATCACCGGCGTCGAGCTGCAGCGCACGGTCGATACGTTTCTGCAAGGTCAGATCTGGACCGAGACAGCGGCATTCAACAATGCCGATGTGCGCCATCAGTTTCTCGAGCGTCTCGACCAATTGTTTGGCGCCCCGGGTGCAGCAAACTCACTTGACACGCTTGTGGATGGTTTTGCCGGATCACTCCAGGAGCTGACAAGTGCCCCGGACTCATTCGCGACTCGGACTCAGGTTGTCGGCGATGCCGAAGCACTTGCCCAACAATTGCGGCAGCTATCCGGTGACATTCAATCGTTGCGTCAACTGACGGAGAACACCATCGCCGCAGATGTCGGCGAGCTGAACTCCGCTCTTCAGTCTCTGTCGGACATAAACAGGCAGTTTGCTCTCGGTGCCGTGTCGAACACACCATCAGCCGATCTGCTGGATGAGCGCGACAAATTTATCGGTCAGATCTCTCAGTTTATCGAGATCAATGTGACCGAGCAGCCAGATGGTTCCGTTTCGATCGTGAGCCGTTCCGGCAATACCTTGCTTGGGAACAGCCCGGTGACGCTGTCCTTTGATCAACGCGGTGACATAACGGCAACGTCCCTCTATAGCGGGAACGCTGCCGATCGCAGCGTCGGGACAATCACTCTCGAGTCCAGTGGTGGCTTTACGATAGACCTCATTCAGAACAATGGTCTGACGACTGGCCGGATCGGCGCTCTTGTCGATCTGCGTGACAATGTTCTTGTCGAGGCGCAGGCCCAGTTGGACGAGCTGGCCCATGGTCTGGCACTGGCGCTGTCTAATAGTGAGGTTCAGGGAGTCGCTGCCACAGTGGGCGCGGCACAAGGCTTCGACGTCGACGTCGCAGCGCTTCAGCCGGGCAATCCGGTCAGCGTAACCTACACGACGACGCCTCCGGGAACGTCGCAGACCGTTACGATCATCCGTGTCGATGACGCATCCCAGCTGCCGCTGTCGAACGATGTTACAACCGATCCCAACGATACGGTCATCGGCATCGATTTTTCAGGCGGCGTTGCCGCGGCTGCAACCGCCATCGACACCGCGCTTGGAACAGGCGTTACGGTCTCGAATCCGGCCGGTACGACCCTGAGGTTCCTCGACGATGGCGCGATCGGCACGACCGACATCACCGCCGTATCGGCAACGGTGACAGCAACGGCCGTGCAAGATGCTGGCCTTGGGCTGCCGCTGTTCATAGACGGTGGATTCTCGCCGCAAGCTTATACGGCCAGTCTCGATGGTGGTTCCCAAAAACTCGGCTTTGCCTCCAGGATCTCGGTCAATAGTCTCGTCCAGCAGGACAACGAGCTGCTTGTCCGTCATTCGACGTCGCCCGTGACACCTTTGGGCGATCCGGACAGGCCGGTCGAGCTCTTCGCGCGCCTGTCCGAGAGGACGTTTACGTTCTCGCCCGCATCAGGCATCGGATCCACGCAAAATCCGGTCCAGACGACGATCACCGCGTTTGCCGATCGCGTCATTGCCGAGCAAACCGGCAAGGTCGAAGGCGCGCAAAGAGAGAAGGCAGCGCGAGACGTGGCGTTGCAGGCTTTGCAGATTCGCTTCGACGACGAAGTCGGTGTCGATACGGACGCCGAACTCACCGACCTGATCAATCTGCAGACGTCGTATGCGGCCAATGCCCGGATCATTCAGGCTGTCGACGAATTGATGCAGATACTGCTCCAGATCTAGAGGTCTAACTGATGATTTCCCTGGTCTCACCAAACATCGGTCTTTCCCGCAGCATTGCGGATAGCCGGGACTTGCTTAGCGATCTGCAGAACCAACTCGCCACCCAGAAGAAGGTTTCGAGTTACGGAGATCTGGGGACAGACCGTTCGCAGATCTTGTCGTTCCGCTCTGAACTGAGCCAATTGGACAGTTATCAGCGGTCAATCTCCCATGCCGATGTTCGCATCGATGTGCTGGTCCAGTCGCTGGAGCGGCTCCGCGAGATTGGAACGGAAGCGAAAACCGACGCGCTGGCGACTGGGTTCGAATTGCATGCAGGTGGACAGACGATCTATCAAAGTCAGGTTGCCGCCAAGTTCGATGAGACTGTTTCTCTCCTCAACCAGCAGATCAATGGCAGCTATCTTTTTGCTGGCCGGGATACGGAAGCCCAGCCTGTGCGGCCGGCGTCCGAAATTCTCGACGGTGCTGGAGCGCAGGCCGGTTTCAAGCAAATCGTCAGCGAGCGCCGCGACGCAGATCTCGGGGCCGATGGGAGAGGGCGGTTGACGCTTCCGGCTGTCGCCGTTGCAACGTCCAGTATCTCAGAAGACGTTGCCGGTCATCCATTTGGCTTCAAATTGTCGTCAGTTGGATCGACACTGACAGGAACAACCGTGGCTGGTCCTGCCGGTGCGCCTGCAACAGTGGACGTTACGTTCACCGCCACCTTGCCAAACGATGGCGAGACTCTGAGTCTGACATTTGATCTACCCGATGGGACACAGACGAGTGTCACTCTGACGGCGACTACAGGCGTGGCAGGAGCCGGTGAATTCACGATCGGTGTCGATGAGGCGACAACGGCAGCCAACTTTCGTACGGCGCTCGATCAAGTCGTTCAAGATGAAGCCTCGCGCAGCTTGAGCGCGGCGTCTGCCATTGAAGCTGCCGATAATTTCTTCGACTTCGATTCCGCTAATCCGCCGCAACGGGTTGATGGACCGCCTTTCTCTTCCGCAACGGCGCTTGTCGACGCGACGACGGCGAACACCGTATTCTGGTATGAAGGCGAGGTCTCCACCAGTTCGGCGCGCGAGTCACAAATTGTCCGCGCCGATGATGCCATTACGGTTGCGATCGGTGCGCGCGCCAACGAGCAAGCGTTGACGACAACGATCAAGCAATTGGCGGCCATTACAGTAGAAACCTTCTCCGCAACCGATACGGCTGCCAAAGATCGCTATAACGAACTGACACAACGGGCTTCGAATGCACTGAGTTTTCCTGCGGGTACTCAATCCGTCGACCAGATTGTCACCGAACTCTCAATTTCCAAGACAACGATGAGCAAGGCATCGGAGCGACACGACGCTAACAATGTGCTCCTCGAGGGTTTGGTCGCCGATTCGGAGGTTGCCGATATTTATGAAGTCAGCACGCAGATCCTGGCGCTGCAGGGGCGGATCGAGGCGAGCCTGCGCGTTACTGCCAGCCTCAGTCAGTTGTCTCTGACGAACTTCCTGTAGATTGAAGCCGCTCCGGCCAGGCAATTCTGGTTGAATGCAGGCCTACCTTACAATGAGAAGCATGCCCCGGACTTGATCCGGGGCCCAGGGCAATCCCGCACCACTTTTCGTCATAGTCCCGGATCCCGCATCAAGTGCGGAATATCTGCAGATTGATGGGTGGACTTCAGACCTAATCAATCATTGGAAGCCCCAATGAAAAAGCCGCCCCGGTGATCCGGTGCGGCTTTTCCTACGCATTACTAACGTCAGGTCTTATGGGGGACCTATTGCTCGCCAGGCGCTGATTGAAGGCCGGCGGCAATCTCGCGATTGATCATGATCAAACTGGTGAGCTTGTCAGGAGAAGGCTCGGTCTGGATCGTGATCGTATGATGAAAAATGAAGGCGCCGAGAGAAGCGATATTGTTGCGGACCTCTAGGGGGAGCTGATTGTCCTCTTCCGCCATCGAGGAGACAAACACTGTCCAAAGACGGCGATTGAAGAGCAGTGCCGCATCGAGATCCTGTTTGCTTTCCAGCCAGTCCTCTTTCATCCGCTGCAAATTGGCGGCGGACTTCAGGAGAAGTGACGCTTCCAGTTCGCGGGGGCTACTGGTGGCGCGGCCGGTCTCCGCATAGGCGTTAATAGCTTCCTGCATGTTCCAATAGCTCCGTCTCGTACTCTACTAACTTACGCGTTTCCTTGAGTGCCTTGTAAAAGGACTCACTTAAAATCTCGTTGCTGATGCGCTCGATATACGGCAGCGTGCTAGGCGCGGCCTCCTGGGTGCTTTTCACCAGATCGAAAAAGATCGGAAAGTGTTCTTCGGGCTTGTCTGCCAGATACATCATGAGAACCGACAGATAGATTCGCTTGCACGGTGTGTTCGCATCTTCCGGCCGCATGATGTCCTTCTCGCGAAGGATGGGTGCATTTCCCTCGATCTCGAGATGTGCACGCGGACCGCTGTTCGTCACGACGGCCGTGCCGATAATGACACGTTCACCGGATTTGATTTCGATCTTGAGAGCCATGTGCGGAAGCGTTCTCGGATCAATGTGCGGTTGCAGCGACGCGAGGAGCGTCAGGGGAATTGTCTGTCGCGCCGATATCCGGCGAGATGACCGAGAAGCATTGGTCGCGGTAGCGGTCCGATAAGATGCTTGTGCCGCCTGCCGTTCGGATCATGGCTTGATTATGTTTTGTTAAGTCTAATAGAGCGTTAACGCTCACACGTAATTGTGCCGTCAGATCAAGAAATGCACGTGCCGGTAGCAGACGGTGCCGCCAGGCACACAAGCGGCAGAGTCACAGTCGTCCCGCTATCGACTGCCTTGTTCGGCTGTGCCTAAAGGTGGCGGCGTGATCGTGTCAGCGAATTCCCGGATCCTCAGAAACGTCTCTGTCGGAACCTGGATAACGACTTGGCCGGTCTTTTTGCTGATCGACTGGAAGATCACACTATTGGTCTCCGGATCGATCTCGACATTGCGTACGGTGTTGCTCTTGGCTGGATCGTCGACATTACCCTCGGCCTGATTGCTGATAGCCGTCTCAAGGGGTGAGGGGGGCTGTGGACGCCTGCGGACTTCCGGCTGACGTAGTTTTTCACTTGGCTCGATGGGGGCAACGACAGCGGCAGGTTGATTCTCAACCGCTTTGCTGCCGGCAATGGCCGTTGCGTCGATCGGCTTGGGCGCCTCGAGAGGCACCTTCAGCTGGACAGTATTGACCGGTGCGATCGGAAACATTGTCTGAACTCCTGCATGTTCTCCCCGCCCTTTTTGGAAGACATACAGTGCACCACGGTCGAGACTATCACAGACACCTTAACGCAATCTTAGGATGGCGACTGGTTTCGACCTGCTGATTCGGACAAAGAAAAAGGCGGTGGGGAGGACCCCACCGCCTTGTCGGTTTGTTTTGTGTGTTGTGTCTTAGAAGAGACGCAGCACGTTCTGATCGGCCTGCGAAGCCAGGGACAGGGCTGTTGATGACAGCTGCTGTCGTGTCTGCAGGGCCAACAGGTTGGCACCTTCCTGGTTGGTGTCGGCCAGTGTCAGGTTGGCAGCACCGCTTTCGAGGGTGTTGATCAGGTCTTTCGTGAAGTCCTGACGAATCTCAACCGTAGAAAGCTGCGAACCGAAGGTCGATGCCTGTGACCGGATGGTCGACAGGGCCGTTGAGAGTTCGCTCAACGACGTGTTGATCGCAGCGTCGGACTGGAATGATCCGGCTGCTGCGGCATTGATGCCGAGACCGCCACTGTCGAAATCGACACCGGAGATTGTCAGCGAGCTCGTGCCATCTTCGTTGAAGATGACGTTCAGGTTATCACTCTGCAACAGGTTGTTCCCGTTGAAGCTTGCATCCCGAGCCAACTGGTCGATCTGGGTGCGGATGTCGTTGAACTGCGACTCGAGTGCCGCACGTTCGGTGCTGTTGGTCGTGGTGGACGTGGTCGTGCCCGCCGTCAGGCCGAAGGCCGTTGCTTCACGGGCGTTCCCCTCGGCAACGACGATGCTGTCGGTACCATTGGTTGAGGTGATGTTGATCGCACCCGTTTGCGAGTCGACGCTGGCTGTGCCACCGGAGAGGGCGGACAAGGCCGTGTTCAACTCATCGAATGTGTTGATCTGACCTGTGCCAGTGCCGAATGTCAGAGACAGCGTTGAGTTTGTGCCGACGGTGATGTCGAGGGTGTCGCCCTGTTGAACCGGGCCGGTCGTTCCGTTGACCAGGTTCGAAGACTCACCCGCTGTCAGACCGAACTCGGCAACTGCACTCGTCGTACCACCGATCGTCAGCGTATCGGACGGGCTGCTCGTCGTGAGCGAGATGTTGCCCAGAGACGCACCTGTGAGACCAACCGAAGCGGCACCGCCCGTGATGGCGTTCAACGCAGTGTTGAGTTCCGCGAGGCTGCTAACCTGACCCGTACCATTACCGAAAGTGATGGTGTTGGACTGGGTGCCGAAGTCGACCTGCAGGGTCTGACCAGCCGTGAGACCGCCCGTCTGCGTGAGCAGGTTGTTCGGGTTGATGGTCGCCTGTGTGGTCTGACCGGAGTCAGCCGTAATACCCACTGCTGTGAAGACCGAGGCATCCGACGTCGTGACCGAAATCGCTGTGTCGAAGTCCGTGGTCGTGGAGTTGGCAAGGGTCAGCTGGTTGGTTCCGGTTTCCGTAGCGCTGATGCCGACAGCGGCATTAAGCTGGGAAATCAGGTCCGCTTTGGTCTGGACGTTGCCTGCAGCCGTCCCGAAGGTCACGGTCGTTGCCGTGTCGGTTCCACGCTGAACGGTCAGCGTTTGGCCGGCATTGACGAGATCGTCGAGCGCCGTGTTCTTGGAGATCAACCGGTTTGTGGCATCTCCACCGATACCAATGGCTCCGAAGCCGAGATCTGCGGTGTTCGTGCCGGCAGAGCCGTCACGGATACGCAGGGTATCTTCTGCAGTCGATGTGATTGCCAAGACACCGGCGGTGTCGGTCGCTGTGACACCGTCAAGTCCGTTCAAGCCGGTTGCCAATGCAGCAACGGTCTGGTCGATACCGATGGTCAGAACCGTATTACCGGAGGTAAGTGCGGCTGCACCTGAGGTCGTGAAGTTGACGGTCAGGGTGTTTGCACCATTTTCGATGATCAACTGATCACCGTTCGACGGTGCGGTACCGATGGCAGACAGGAGATCGGCACTGTTACCGATATCGGCACCTGTTGCCACGGCGTTAGCGGCATCCGTACCGAGGTTGCCAGTGTACTGCTGGGTTGCAGATGCGTCAGCCGTAAGGGTTGAACCTGTTCCGACTACGGAGGTCAGTGCCTGCGGATCGAAACCGGCACTAGTTGCACCTGTGACGACGGTTGAAGTGACGGCACCCGTTGTCTGGAGTGCTTGCCGGGCGGAAGCCTGAGCACTTTCGACGAGGTCGGTAATGGCGGAGAGGCCATTGTCGGCAGCACTAACGGTCTGCACGGCGTTACCAACCGAATCCAACAGCCGGTTAAGGTCGCCGGCACGTGAGTTCAAAGCGGAAGCGGTAAAGAACGCCGTCGGATCGTCGAGGGCGCTGTTGACTTTAAGACCTGTGGAAAGACGCTCTTGCGTCGATTCGAGGAGATCGGCAGTGTTTTGCAATGAGAGAAGGTTATTGCGAACTGCGGACGAGAGAGTGATATCAGCCATTACTAGAAACCCTTCCTAGGCTTACGAGATACAATGGCTCCTTCTGGAGCTCAGGGGCCAGTCTCATAGATCTTGGCTAATGGGGTGTTAACGGCTGTCGATTTTCGACCGGCGTCGCAATTGCGATGTCGAATTTGACCGGTTTGACGAACCTTGATCGTTATGATGGAACAAAAAAAGGCGGTGGGGAAGGACCCCACCGCCTCATAGGCGTGTATTTGTTGCTTTGTCTTAGAAGAGACGCAGCACGTTCTGATCGGCCTGCGAAGCCAGAGACAGAGCTGTCGATGACAGCTGCTGTCGTGTTTGCAGGGCCAACAGGTTGGCGCCTTCCTGATTGGTATCGGCCAGTGTCAGGTTGGCGGCACCGCTTTCGAGGGTATTGATCAGGTCTTTCGTGAAGTCCTGCCTGATTTCAACCGTAGAAAGCTGTGAACCGAATGTCGATGCCTGAGACCGGATCGTGGCCAGAGCCGTCGACAATTCGTCCAACGAGGTGTTGATAGCAGCGTCGGTCTGGAACGAACCGCTTGCCGCGGCATTGATGCCAAGACCGCTACTGTCGAAATCGACACCGGAGATGGTCAGCGAGCTCGTGCCGTCTTCGTTGAAGATGACGTTCAGGTCGTTGCTCTGCAACAGGTTGTTCCCGTTGAAGCTTGCGTCCCGAGCCAACTGGTCGATCTGGGTGCGGATGTCGTTGAACTGCGACTCGAGTGCCGCACGTTCTGTGCTTGCGGTCGTGGTGGACGTGGTCGTGCCCGCCGTCAGACCGAAAGCTGCCGCTTCACGGGCGTTCCCCTCGGCAACGACGATGCTGTCGGTACCATTGGTTGAGGAGATGTTTATCGCACCCGTTTGCGAGTCAACGCTGGCTGTTCCACCTGAAAGGGCGGACAAGGCCGTGTTCAACTCATCCAAGGTGTTCACCTGACCCGTGCCTGTGCCAAATGTGATCGACAGGGTTGAGTTTGTGCCGACGGTGATGTCGAGCGTGTCGCCTTGCTGGACCGGGCCGGTCGTTCCATTGACCAGGTTCGAAGACTCACCCGCCGTCAGACCGAACTCGGCAACTGCACTCGTCGTACCACCGATCGTCAGCGTATCGGATGGGCTGCTCGTCGTGAGCGAGATGTTGCCAAGCGAAGCACCTGTCAGACCAACCGAAGCCGCACCGCCTGTGATGGCGTTCAACGTTGTGTTGAGTTCCGCCAGGCTGCTGACCTGACCCGTGCCCGTACCGAAAGTGATGGTATTGGACTGCGTGCCGAAGTCGACCTGCAGGGTCTGACCAGCCGTAAGACCGCCCGTCTGCGTGAGCAGGTTGTTCGGGTTGATGGTCGCTTGCGTGGTCTGACCGGAGTCAGCCGTAATACCCACTGCCGTGAAGACCGAGGCATCCGACGTCGTGACCGAAATCGCGCTGTCGAAGTCCGTGGTCGTGGAGTTTGCAAGGGTCAGCTGGTTGGTGCCGGTTTCCGTAGCGCTGATGCCGACAGCGGCATTGAGCTGGGAAATCAGGTCCGCTTTGGTCTGAACCTGTCCTGCACCGGTCCCGAAGGTCACGGTCGTTGCCGTATCGGTTCCACGCTGAACGGTCAGCGTTTGGCCGGCATTGACGAGATCGTCGAGCGCCGTGTTCTTGGAGATCAACCGGTTTGTGGCATCTCCACCGATACCAATGGCTCCGAAGCCGAGATCTGCGGTGTTCGTGCCGGCAGAGCCGTCACGGATACGCAGGGTATCTTCTGCAGTCGATGTGATTGCCAAGACACCGGCGGTGTCGGTCGCTGTGATACCGTCAAGTCCGTTCAAGCCGGTTGCCAATGCAGCAACGGTCTGGTCGATACCGATGGTCAGAACCGTATTACCGGAGGTAAGTGCGGCTGCACCTGAGGTCGTGAAGTTGACGGTCAGGGTGTTCGCACCATTTTCGATGATCAACTGATCGCCGTTCGACGGTGCGGTACCGATGGCAGACAGAAGGTCGGCACTGTTACCGATGTCGGCACCTGTTGCAACGGCGTTAGCCGCATCCGTACCGAGGTTGCCAGTGTACTGCTGGGTTGCAGATGCGTCCGCCGTAAGGGTTGAACCTGTTCCGACTACGGAGGTCAGTGCCTGCGGATCGAAGCCGGCACTGGTTGCACCTGTGACGACGGTTGATGTTACGGCACCTGTTGTCTGGAGTGCTTGACGGGCAGAAGCCTGAGCACTTTCGACGAGGTCGGTAATGGCGGAGAGGCCATTGTCGGCAGCACTAACGGTCTGCACGGCGTTACCAACCGAATCCAACAGCCGGTTAAGGTCGTTGGCACGTGAGTTCAAAGCGGAAGCGGTAAAGAACGCCGTCGGATCGTCGAGGGCGCTGTTGACTTTAAGTCCTGTGGAAAGACGCTCCTGCGTCGATGCCAGGAGATCGGCAGTGTTTTGCAATGAGAGAAGGTTATTGCGAACTGCGGACGAGAGAGTGATATCAGCCATGTCTAGAATTCCTTTCTAGGTTACGAAGAACAAGAACTCCTTCTGGAGTTCAGACGCCTTTCCCAGGATTTATCCCTGAAAACGACACCGACCGACACACATTGGCGCCGGCTGACTTCGGTCATAGCGGGGAATTCGTAAGTGACTCATGAATCACGCTTTTTGGCGATTCATATGGTTGATAATTGCCTTACAAGATCAATAAAATTGAGTGATTCTGTCCCGTGATAGGACAATCTCCTAATGAATAGATAAGGCGGCGGAGAAAATCCCCGCCGCCTTCTTTTTTCTATCGCGTCTCTTCTTATCCGAAGAGGCGCAAAACGTTCTGATCGGCCTGGGATGCCAGAGAAAGGGCTGTCGAAGACAATTGCTGGCGTGTCTGCAGGGCCAGCAGGTTGGCACCTTCCTCATTCGTGTCAGCCAGTGTCAGGTTGGCTGCGCCGGTTTCGAGTGTGTTGATCAGGTCCTTCGTGAACTCCTGCCTGATCTCGACCGTCGAGAGCTGCGAGCCGAAAGTCGAGGCTTGTGATCGGATCGTGGCCAAGGCGTTGGTGAGTTCATTCAGAGAGATATTGATGTTGGCATCTGTCTGGAATGAACCGGTCGCTGCTGCGTTGATCCCCAATCCGGCGCTGTTGAATGTGACACCGTCGATATCTAACGAGCTTGTGCCGTCTTCGTTGAAGATGACGTTCAGATTGTCGCCCTGCAACAGATTATTGCCATTGAAGCTTGCATCCCGGGACAGCTGGTCGATCTGGGTACGAATATCGTTGAACTGATCCTCGAGCGATGTCCTTTGTGCACTGTTGGTGGTGGTGGATGTGGTCGTGCCTGCGGTTAGGCCGAAAGCGGCCGCCTCACGGGCGTTGCCCTCGGCAACGACGATATTGTCGGTCCCGTTGGTTGCCGTGATGTTGATGGCGCCCGTTTGGGAGTCGACGCTGGCTGAACCACCGGCGAGGGCAGACAAGGCCGTGTTCAGCTCGCTCAGCGTATTCACCTGACCCGTACCCGTGCCGAACGTGATCGAAAGGGTCGAGTTGGTACCGACAGTGATATCCAATGTGTCGCCTTGCTGAACCGGGCCCGTTGTCCCATTGATCAGGTTGGTGAACTCACCTGCCGCAATTCCGAACTCGGCGATTGCCGACGTTGTTCCACCAATAACGAGCGTATCGGATGCATTGGTCGTAGACAGAGAGATATTGCCGAGTGAGGCACCTGTGAGACCGACCGAAGCCGCGCCGCCGGTAATGGTGTTCAACGCGGTATTCAGCTCTGCCAGACTGCTCACCTGGCCCGTACCATTACCGAAAGTGATGGTGTTGTTTTGCGACCCGAAGTTGACCTGGAGGGTCTGACCAGCCGTGAGACCACCCGTCTGCGTGAGCAGGTTGTTCGGGTTGATGGTTGCTTGCGTGGTCTGGCCTGTGTCGGGGGTGATGCCTACTGCGGTGAAGACCGAGGCGTCCGATGTCGTGACCGAAATCGCGGTATCGAAGTCCGTGGTCGTGGAGTTGGCCAAGGTCAGCTGGTTGGTGCCGGTCTCTGTCGCGTTGATGCCAACGGCGGCATTGAGCTGGGAAATCAGATCCGCTTTGGTCTGAACCTGACCCGCACCGGTCCCGAAGGTCACTGTCGTTGCCGTGTCGGTTCCACGTTGTACGGTCAACGTGTGGCCGGCATTGACGAGATCGTCGAGCGCCGTGTTCTTGGAGATCAACCGGTTTGTGGCATCTCCACCGATACCAATGGCTCCGAAGCCGAGATCTGCAGTGTTCGTGCCGGCAGCGCCGTCACGGATACGCAGGGTATCTTCTGCAGCCGATGTGATTGCCAAGACACCGGCGGTATCTGTTGCCGAAATACCGTCAAGTCCGTTCAAGCCGGTTGCCAATGCAGCAACGGTCTGATCGATACCGATGGTCAGAACAGTGTTGCCTGAGGAAAGTGCTGCCGCACCGGTCGTTGTGAAGTTGACGGTCAGGGTGTTCGCACCATTTTCGATGATCAACTGATCACCGTTCGACGGTGCTGTACCGATGGCGGACAGAAGGTCGGCACTGTTACCGATGTCGGCACCTGTTGCCACGGCGTTGGCTGCATCCGTACCGAGGTTGCCTGTATATTGAAGTGTAGCAGATGCGTCAGCCGTAAGGGTCGAACCTGTGCCAACGACCGATGTCGTCGCCTGCGGATCGAAACCAGCACTGGTTGCACCAGTGACGGCAGTTGTCGTGACGGCGCCAGTCGTTTGAAGAGCTTGCCGGGCAGAAGCCTGTGCACTTTCAACAAGGTCGGTAATGGCGGAAAGGCCATTGTCAGCCGCTGTAACGGTCTGCACAGCGTTACCGACCGAATCGAGAAGACGGTTGAGGTCGCTCGCCCGCGTATTCAATGACGATGCGGTAAAGAACGCCGTTGCATCATCGAGGGCACTGTTGACTTTAAGGCCCGTCGATAGACGTTCCTGCGTTGATTCCAGGAGATCGGCGGTGTTCTGCAGTGACAGAAGGTTACTGCGAACCGCGGAGGAGAGGGTGATATCAGCCATAGCTAGAAATCCTTTCTAGATTGAGAGGCACGAAGGCTCTTTCTGGAGCTCGGGCGCCATTTGAGGACCCAGCCAAGAGAGCTGCTAACGCGTGACTGGTTTTTGATGAAATCGCGCAATGGCGCGAGACGCTTACGCAACTGATTACTGCCGACCAGGGCGCTGTGCCGTGGGTCGTTCCGGGTGTTGGCCGCATAGGCCTGCGGGTAAAATACGATCATAGGCTTCGATCCACAGAGATTGCTGCCGGGCGAACCGGACTGGGAGCTGCCAACCCTGCATTATTTCCATAGACCTCCGGACCGGAGCGTTTTGCCCCGGCCTTCTCCGCGATCGTGTGCAGGATTTGCTCGGAGACCGCCTTCATGGCGTGGAGCGCATCCTGGTTTGCGGACAGCGACGATTGCAGATTCCCGTGCTGGTCCTGGATTTCGGCAATTCTTCGAGGAACTGCCTGTTTGATGAATTCGGTATCTCGTGCGAGCAATTTCATGTCGCTTGTCAGAACGGCACTGAGTGCTGTCTTACGCGCATGAAGCGCAGCGATGTCTTGCATCTTGCCGCGTTTTAGAAGGTCGGTTTCACGCACCAGAACATCGATCAACTCGGTCATGGTCTCGGAAAGCCGGACACAGAGTGCATCTGCCGCTTCAGCGGTCTCGACGCGGGGGACCGCCTGTTCCTGTGCTGCTATTTGTGCTTGTAGATTCATTTATTGGCACTCTCTTGAGCCGCGAGAACCTCGCGATAAACGTGATCGGCGAGACCGATGCCGCCATTGCCGGCCATGTTCTTCGCGTATTCGTTGACCAGGAGCGATCGGTAGGTCTTTTCGCCCGGGCCGCCGCCGAAGGGTGCCTCGGTCTCGATCCCGGAGAACATGCCTTCGAGCATGGTATTGAGGAAAACCGCCTCGAACTCTTCTGCGGCTTCCTGCGCTTTGATCTTCAACGCATCCTTGGATCCGGCTTCGGTATTGTTGAGGACCGCGCGGGACTGCGCGCCGAGACCGGTGGTTGCGAGAGGGAGCGAAAAATCCATCACAGCACCTCGATTTCGGCTTGCAAGGCACCAGACGCCTTGATGGCTTGTAGAATGGAGATCATGTCGCGCGGGCCAATGCCGAGTGCATTCAATCCGTCGACCAGGTCGCTGAGCGAAACGCCTTCCTCGACGACCGCCAGCTTGTTGTCATTTTCATCGTCCGCATTGACGCGTGTGCGTGGCACGACGACCGTTTCGCCATTTTCCGAGAAGGGGGCCGGTTGGCTGACCTGCGGGGCTTCCGTCACGGTCACAGTCAGATTGCCCTGTGCGATTGCGACCGTACTCACACGCACATCGCGGCCCATGACGATGATTCCGGAATGCTCGTCGATCACGACTTTCGCTGGCAGATCGGGCTCGATTCGCAATTGTTCGATTTCCATCAAGAGTGGGACAAGGCCGGTCTTGTGGTCCGCTGGAAGCTCCAGGAGCACCGTGCCCGGATCAAGTGCGTTGGCGACCTTGAGGTCGGTGAACGCGTTGATGGAGATGGCGATCCGCTTGGCTGTGGTCAGATCGGGGTTGCGCAGAGCAAGGCGCAACGAACGCTTGTGCCGCAGCGCAAATTTGATTTCCCGCTCGACAATGGCGCCGTTCGTGATCCGCCCGACTGTCGGCACGCCGCGCACGATCGTCGCTGCGTCGCCGCCGGCACTGAAGCCTGAAATTGCGACAGCGCCCTGTCCGACGGCATAAACTTCGCCATCGGCGCCGTGTAGCGGCGTGACCAAAAGCATTCCGCCCTGAAGGCTGGATGAGTCGCCCAGAGCAGAAACGCTCACATCAATACGTGTACCCTGGGTCGAAAAAGCTGGGAGATTAGCTGTCACCATGACGGCGGCAACATTTGCCGTCCGCAGGTTCGCATCACGCGTGTTGACACCGAGCCGCTCCAGCATCGCCTGCAGGCTCTGCAGAGTGAAGGGCGCGTTTCGCAGCGAATCGCCCGTGCCGTTCAAACCCACGACCAGGCCGTATCCAACGAGTTGGTTCTCGCGGATACCTTCAAAGTCCACCAGGTCCTTGATGCGCGATGCCGCCTCGGCTGACGAGGCAAGCAGTGTTAGCATCAGAACCAGTCCAGCGATCAGGCTGCGCCCCGACCACGGACGGATTTGTCCTTCGATAGTCACGTGTGTCCATCCCCTGCACGTAGATGGCGAGCGATCCATTTCACTCGTTCGCCCCCTTCTTCGCGAGAAGCGTGCCAAAATGGGATTTTCATGTAACTAATTGATATTTCGATAGTTTTTAGATTTCTGGGAATGTGCCTAAGTTGAAAAACAAGCAAGAACTGCCGCAAAGGCGGCAAATTTTTCCGTGGTTTAACGGACCATTAATCGGCTGCGTTCACTCTCTGTCCTTAAGAAATAAAGACAAGGGACGCGAGCATGCAGGTGAAGGCGACGAACGGGCTTTCAGGCGCATCGAAGGCCGGAAAGCGTGGCCGCATTCAAGGCGACGGCGGCACTTTCTCAATCGATTTTGGCTCGGCATCCGAAGATGTTGCGAAGACAAGCCGTCCGCAGGCTACAGGCAGTATCGATACGCTTTTGTCTCTGCAAGAGGTCGAGCCTTTTGCCGATCAGCGCCAACAGGCAATCGACGACAGCAACAAAATGCTGGACCTGCTTGATTCGATCAAAACCGACTTGCTCGCAGGCCAGCTCACAAGTGACCGGTTGGCGAGGCTGGAAGGGGCTCTGAGCCGTTACCAGATCTCGAATGTCGACCCGAAACTCACAGAAATCTTGAAAGCCGTGGATCTCCGCGCGCGGGTCGAATTGGCAAAATACCGCCAAAACAAGGGCTAGTCCGACGCCAACCGTTTGAACGCAAAAAAAACTGCGCCGATCTAAAACGCTGGGAGAAGGGTTTTCGGGCTCTTTCCAGCCAGGATAACTGCGGCACATGCCCTCCAAAGGCCGCATCTGCGTCACATCACGAAGGCGTCATCCGATTCTGATTTCTTGACTTGCCAAGATGCATCCGTAAATAGGGGCACGCTCGCCGATATCGGCACGGTAGAGGCGTCAGCAAGATTGGATGTCGAACTTGTTGTGAATGGTACGCTTCAAGAGGATCTCATGAGCGGCAAAAAAAAACGTTCGCGCACTTATTCGCCGTCTGACGACGAACCGTTTATGAACAAGCGCCAAAAGACCTATTTCCGCCAAAAACTGCTGGATTGGAAAGAGGAGATCGTGCGCTCGAATCGAGTCACACTGCAAAACCTTCAAGACGAATCGGCTCAGCATGCCGACATCGCGGACCGGGCGACGTCAGAAACCGACAGAGCCCTCGAACTGCGGGCGAGAGATCGGCAGCGGAAACTCATCTCGAAGATCGATGAGGCGCTGCTGAGGATCGAAGATGGCAGTTATGGTTACTGCGAAGAGACTGGCGAGCCGATTGGCCTCAAGCGTCTGGATGCCCGCCCCATCGCAACGCTGAGCCTTGAGGCGCAGGAGCGCCACGAACGCAGAGAGCGCGTCTACCGCACAGATTGACCGGCAGGCGACAGTCTGTGCGTGCCCGGCGTCGGGCTGCAAATTGGCAAAATTTCTAAGCGGGAGAGCGTTCGGATGCCGTATCCTGCGACGCCTCGGAATCCGCGCGCCCTTTGTTTGCTTTGCGCGAGACGGGCTCCATGTCCTCGGCAGACAGAATCGCGATACTTCCCTTGCGAACAGCCAAGGCGAGTTCACCGCGTTTGATTGCGAGAGCATCGTCGCCGAAGAGCGTGCGCCGCCAGCCCTTGAGCGCAGGCACGTCCGCATCGTCGCTTCGGGCAATCTTTTCCAAATCCTGAGCCGTCGCAATGAGTTTGGGTGCGACGCCATGGCGAGCAGCCGACGTTTTCAGCAGCACGCGCAAAAGGTCGACAACCGCAACCGCTTCGGCGCTTAGTGGATCCGAGCGTTTAATGGGCGGAATCGTCGACGGATCGCGGTCGAGCCCCACACCGACAGCATCGAGAACTGCCTGACCGCGTGCAGATCGCGCAAACCCGCCATGGATTGATCGTAAGCCGCCCAGATCATGGACGGAGCGCGGCGCATGGGCGGCGATATCGTAGATTGCATCGTCTTTGAGAACACGGCTGCGGGGCACATTCTGGTCGCGTGCCTCGCGCTCCCGCCACGCAGCCAGCTCCATCATCACGCCCAGAGCCTTGGCCGATTTTACCCGCATTTTCAATCGCTTCCAGGCATCTTCCGGAGCGATGTCGTAAGTAGCGGGATCCGTCAGGACATTGAGCTCTTCTGCCAGCCAATCGGCACGCCCGGAACTGCGCAATTGCTCGCGAAGTTTCGGGAAGAGGGCAAATAAATGGGTCACATCGGCCAGCGCATAAGTGAGTTGGCGATCGGCGAGGGGCCGTTTGCTCCAGTCGGTAAAGCGGGACGTTTTGTCGAGATTGATCTTCAACATCTTCTTCACCAGCATCGAATAGCTGACCGATTCGCCAAAACCACAGACCATCGCGGCGATCTGCGTATCGAAAATCGGGTCCGGAATAATTCCGGCCTGGTGATGAATGATCTCGACATCCTGGCGCGCAGCATGAAACACTTTGACGACCGACTTGTCGGCCATCAGGCGGTAAAAGGGTTCCAGATCAATATCTTGCGCGAGTGTGTCGAGGATGACCTCGCATCCGTCGCCAGCCATCTGCACGAGGCAGAGCTTTGGCCAAAACGTCGATTCGCGCATGAACTCGGTGTCCACAGCGATATAGTCGGATTGGGCCAGGCGGGAGCAGGCAGCTTCGAGAGACTCGGTACTGGTGATGACGTCCATGGGCAGCGGGTATAGCGCAGCCGCGCCCGCTTGTCGCCTCACGAAGCGATCCCAATACCCGACAATCCCCTGATTAGTGACTGTTTTGAATGTCTCTCAATGTTGACTTTCCTCGCGTTGGCCAGCGCTCTTCCGGGGCAGGGCTGGCTTCAGGACTTTCGAGCCAGAACGCTTCGATGCCGGATGATCCGCTGTTCCCTTGACAATCGGTAGTGCTCATGCGCTTTTCCCGCCGAGATTGGGGCAGGGCGGCTTGCCACAGGAATGCAATCAGAAAATTAGCGGAAACTCGGGGGCGATCATGCACGCGTACCGGTCACACAAGTGCGGCGAATTACGGTCTGACGATGTTGGCGAAACGGCACGTCTTTCGGGCTGGGTTCACCGTGTTCGCGATCATGGTGGACTCTTGTTTGTCGATCTGCGGGACCATGATGGTTTGACGCAATGTGTCGCCGACCCCGATTCGCCTGTATTTGCCACGGTGGAGCAGTTGCGAGCCGAATGGGTCGTGCGAATCGACGGTGAGGTGCGTCGGCGGACCGACGAGACAATCAACACCAAGTTGCCGACCGGCGAAGTTGAGATTTTCATCCGCGATGTCGAGATCCTCTCAGAGGCGGACGAGCTGCCGCTTCCGATCTTCGGGGAGCCGGACTATCCGGAAGAAACGCGCCTCAAATACCGGTTTCTCGATTTGCGCCGCGAGAGCCTCCATGCCCGCATCGTTCGCAGGTCTCAGATCATCGCGTCGCTGCGTCGCAGAATGACCGAGAGCGGATTTGCCGAGTATCAGACACCGATCCTGACGGCCTCGAGCCCGGAAGGCGCGCGCGATTTTCTTGTTCCTTCTCGTATGCATCCCGGCAAATTCTATGCCTTGCCGCAGGCGCCGCAGCAATTCAAACAGCTGATTATGATCGCCGGGTTTGACCGCTATTTTCAGATCGCGCCCTGCTTCCGCGATGAAGATGCCCGCGCCGATCGCAGCCCCGGCGAGTTCTATCAGCTCGATATTGAAATGAGTTTTGTGACCCAGGAGGATGTCTTCCAGGCGGTCGAACCGGTTCTGCGCGATCTCTTCAAGGAGTTTGCGAACGGCAAGCCGGTGACGGAGACGTTTCCGCGCATTCCATATGCCGAATCCATGCGGCTCTACGGTACCGACAAGCCGGACTTGCGCAATCCGATCAAGATGTCCGATGTCAGCGAGCATTTCCGCGGGTCGGGCTTTAAGATTTTTGCAGGCCAACTTGAGAAGCATTCGGGTGGCCGCGCGTGGTTCGAGAATGCCGAGGTGTGGGCCATTCCCGCCAAAGGAGGCGGATCGCGGGCCTTTTGCGATCGCATGAACAGTTGGGCGCAGGATGAGGGCCAGCCCGGCCTTGGCTATATCTTTTTCCGAGACGGCGAGGGTGCCGGACCCATCGCCAAAAATCTTGGCCCTGACGTTACCGAGACCATGCGGGCCGAGCTCGGTCTCGCCGATGGCGATGCAGTGTTCTTTGTCTGCGGTATCCCCAACAAGTTCGCCGAGTTTGCCGGCCGGGCGCGCGACCGGGTCGGGACAGTCCTTGAACTCGTTGCGACCGACCGATTTGAATTCTGCTGGATTGTCGATTTTCCTATGTTCGAGTTGGACGAGGACACGAAGAAGATCGATTTCTCCCACAACCCATTTTCTATGCCCCAAGGCGGGTTGGAGGCTCTGGAGACACAGGACCCCCTCGAAATTCTCGGTTGGCAGTACGACATCGTCTGCAATGGTATCGAGCTATCGTCGGGTGCAATTCGAAATCACAAGCCGGAGATCATGGTCAAGGCCTTCGAGATCGCCGGGCATGATTTTCAGGTCGTCGAGGAAAAGTTTGGCGGCATGCTGCGCGCCTTGAAGTATGGCGCACCGCCTCACGGTGGTATCGCGCCTGGGATCGACCGGATTGTGATGCTGCTCTCGGATACGGAGAATATCCGCGAAGTCACGATGTTCCCGATGAACCAGCAGGCGGAAGACCTTTTGATGGGCGCGCCGTCGGATGTGTCGCAGGCGCAGTTGCGCGATCTGCACATTCGATTGTCGATGCCTAAAGACAAGTAGTCCCCGCGGCGGCCACTGGTGCAAAAGCGGCCATCAATAACCGGTTAATTGAAACGACATCGCATAAAATTGGAGCATTCGATCTAACGGTATCTTTTGATCCCGCCCGTATGGTGTTGCCCATTGTCATCGAATGGGATTGCAAATCATGGTGCGGGAGAATTCGTCACAAGACCGTTATGTGATGGTCGGACTTCTGGTGCTGGGTCTGGCGACGATTTCCGCCGGTTTCATGTCTGGCCGTGTCGTCTTGGACCAGGCCCTTGAGAGCTATGCGGTGCAGGCCGCCACCGATTGGACCCGCAATCTGGAAGCGCGCCGAGCGGACGGCAATGGCAAGCAACGGACCCCCACACCGACTGATCAGGTTCACACCTCGTCGCATACGGGCGACGTCAAGACCGCGCCAAGCGCTGACTATGCTCTTCTGAACCTGCGTATGGCGCCAATATCGCGCAGTCAGTCTTTCAGCGAGGCTGAGCTTGAAGTGATCCGGGAATCAGAAGCCTTTGGACCGGTCTTTGATCAGGCGGTCGTTCAGCGGCGCGCTAAACTTCTCAACATCAATAAGCTATGGCGTGGTGAAGATGCCGGCGACTATCGCTTCTATGTGATTGTTCCGATCGTCGAGCAGGCGAGAGTCCAGCGTGTCTATGTCACGCGCCTGGATCAGTCGTCAGCCTTTAGAATGACCAAGGATGCGCTGACGCAATCTTCGCTGGTGACGACCCTTCTAATGGTTCTCGGATTCGTTGTCCCGGCAGCAGTCGCTTCGCGCCGCATACGCGAACGCCAGACGGCCGAAGAACAGTTGCGGTATCTCGCCCATCACGACCCGTTGACCGGCCTTGCCAATCGCAACCAGTTGCAGGACCGCCTGCAGCTTGCATTGGCCCGCGCAAAGAGACGGGGCGATTATATGGCCGTGCTTTGTCTCGATCTCGACCGCTTCAAGGATGTGAACGACACGCATGGGCATCCTGCCGGCGATGCGCTCCTGGCGGAAGTGGCGGCGCGGATCAAAGGGGTCGTGCGATCAATCGATGTGGTCGCGCGTCTTGGTGGCGATGAGTTTGCCATCGTTGCTGAGGAATTTGCGGCACCGGACCATGTGGCGGCGCTTGCCGACCGGCTCTGCGACTCCCTCTCCAAGCCTTACCGTATCGATGGGCAGGATATTCACACGTCAGCCAGTATCGGCATAGCGTTCGGACCTGAGGACATTGTCGAGCCTGCCGTTCTGCTTAGTCAAGCTGACATTGCGCTCTATCGTGCCAAACACAATGGCCGCAATGGCTTCTGCTTCTTTGAAGCGGAGATGGACGAGGCGCTGCAGGCCGAGCGCCAGCTGCAGAAGGATCTACGCGGTGCTCTCAATCGCGGTGAGCTTCATCTTCACTATCAGCCTCTGTTCGACGTTCGAAGCGGCAATATCAACGGCTATGAAGCGTTGGCACGCTGGCAGCATCCCGAGCGCGGCGATGTTTCTCCTGGTGTCTTCATTCCCGTCGCCGAGCAGGCGGGACTGATTGCCGAGTTGAGTGAATGGGTGTTGCGGACGGCCTGCGACTATGCGGTGGACTGGCCGGATCATGTCAGACTGGCTGTCAATCTTTCCCCGTTGCAGTTCAAGAGTCAGAATGTTCCTGGATGTGTCGCGGCAATTCTGCAGGAAACCGGGTTCCCGGCCCACCGATTGGAACTCGAGGTGACCGAAGGTGTGCTCCTCGCCAACTCCGAAGATATCGTTGCCCAGATTGAAGCGCTCGACAATCTCGGTGTGTCTCTGGCTATGGACGATTTCGGAACAGGCTATTCAAGCCTGAATTATCTGACGCGGCTGCCGGTCACCAAGATCAAAATCGATCGCTCCTTCATGCGCGAACTCGGATCCGACTCACAGAAGAATACGATCGTCAGTACGATTATCGGGCTCGGCCATTCGTTGGATCTGACCATTACGGCGGAGGGTGTCGAAACCGCCGAACAGCTCGAATATCTCAAAGCCTTTGGCTGCGATGAAGTTCAAGGATATTTCTGCGGCCGTCCGCGGGCAGAGATCGTCCAAAAACCTTTCGTGGTCGTCAACAATGCCTCGCCGAAAGCCGCAAGCAGCTAAGAGATTGTTCCGAATGTCCAACGCGGCTTAATCGCGGCTGTTCTCGTCAATCCAGTGGTAGAAATCGATCGTCTGCGTGCGCAATGTGTACGCACAGCCGAGATTGCAGGGGATCCACGCACCACTCGGCAACTGGACCTCCGGGCCGCGGCGACCTTGGCGCACATATCCCGTCACACGATCTGCGGTGTAATCGCTTTCGACAGTGATTGAACGATAGGGTTGTTTGCCTTGGCGATTCTTCACGGCGTCTGCCGGTGCCGCCGACCATGCCAGAATGCCAAACCCGACGAGGGCGGCAAGGGTGGTGTTCGCGTTGGTCGTCGCTCGCATTTCGAGCCTCTTCAGGTTGATCGGAATTCTCTACCCATTGACTTAAGGGCTATCGCCGCCCGGTGAAAGGCTGGTCCAGGACACGCTTGCGTGACAGATTGTCCGGTCATGAGGCGGCGATAGTTGGGCGGCATGATTGCAATGCGCGTGCTGTCGGCGCATATAGCTGCGCAATGCGGACGTGGTGGAATTGGTAGACACACAGGACTTAAAATCCTGAGAGGGTTTCCCTCGTGCGGGTTCGAGTCCCGCCGTCCGCACCAGTTTCTGCCCTTGGCCATGCCGCAAAAATGGCTCAATATCCGCGCTATCTAATTGTTTGTTTGGAATGGATTGCGCAAAACTTTGCAGATGACACGAAAGTCTCGCCGCAATGCCACAATCGTGGTGACTCTTGTTGTTGCAGGGAGCCTTGGCGGCTGCCGTAGCGGTGGCGTGAATCCGGGAGCTGATGCGACGGACCGCGCCGCCCCTGTGCAACTGACACGCAATGGCACGCCTGGCGCGGCTGCTTCTGTGCGCCGAAATCTCAATGAAGCGGATTTGCGCCGCGCGATTGAGCGGTACAGGATCAACAAGAAGCGGGCGCCTGGACCCTATCAACTTGTTGGCGCCGACTTGAACGGGAACGGGAAGTCTGAGGCTCTTGTTCTGTTCGGAGGCGAGGATTGGTGCGTAAAAACCGGCTGTTCCATGGCCGTGTTTGTTGCCGGCGAACACGGCTATCGCCCGAGCTTTCGCACAGTAAGGGTGCGTGGCCCGGTGCGTGTCGCGGATATCTCAAGTAATGGCTGGCGGGATCTCATCGTGTCGACGGGTGGGGGTGGTGCGCCGGTGCGCCGCGTGCGTCTGAAATTCGTGACCAACGGATATCCGCGCAACGCCATGCTTGAACCGGATGCCTCGCCGACCGCCGACGATCGTGCCGAGACCCTGATCAAGGCTCCCGCGGTTACGCCGGCTCAGACTTCAAACTGATAGAGCCAGTCGAAACGTGCGAGATTCTGTTCCGGCCTGCTCAGGCGGAGCGCAACGTCTCGTGCTTTGCCCATGGCGCCGCCATAATGGTAGATGGCCCCCATGCGCCGCGACTCTGTCTGCAGGCGCGTGGCCCGTGGTCGCCGGGCTTTGACATAATTCGCAAATGCCGGAGAGGGATTGTCTGTCCCGTTCGCAGCGATTTCTCTTGCCAGCGACAGCGCGTCTTCGATGGCAAGTCCGGCGCCTTGGGCGAGAAACGGCAGAACCGGATGGGCAGCGTCGCCGAGGAGAATTGTTCGATTTCCGTGCCAGCGCTCCAGGTCGGGGAGCGCAAACAACGCCCACTTACGCCACGCCGGGCCGGCATTGAGAAGTGTTTGAGCCTCTCCACACCAGCGCGAGAAATGCGGCATCAGATCCGTCGGATCTGCTTGTGTGTTCCATCCTTCCTTATCCCAGCCGTCTTCGATGACGGCAACGAGATTGATCGCGTTGCCGCCGCGCACGGGATAGTGGACGAGATGGGCCTCCTGGCCCAGCCAGAGTCCAACCTGGTTCTCACGCAGGAGGGCAGGAGCATCGTCCCTATCGATCAGCGTTCGCCAAGCTGTGCGTTCGCAGAACTGTAGTTTGGCATTGCTATCGAGCTGGGCTCTGACACGCGATGATATCCCGTCGGCCGCAATCAGGATCGAACCCTCCGCCCGTTCGTCGCTAACCGTATGCGCGGTGATGCGGTCATCCTCTTCGACGAAACGAGACAGTTCGAAATCCATACTGATCTCGATTTCGTGGCATTCGCGTGCCGTCTCGACAAGGGCGGCCTGCAGGTCGGCCCGGTGGGCCGTGGCATATGGAGCGCCGTATCGGGTTTCTGCGACAGGCCCCAATGGCATTTCCGTCAGAGGGCGTCCTGTTCGTCCGTCGAAAATGCGAATGGCGTCTGGAAAGGCGAGATGAGGGGCCAGATGCTCACTTGCACCCAGAGCGCTCAAAACACGCATGACATTCGGGCCGATTTGGATTCCTGCACCGGCTTCGGTAAAGGTCGATCCGCGCTCCAGAATGCGTGAGGCAATCCCTTGGCGCGCCAGCGCGATCGATACCGCAAGTCCACCAATACCCCCGCCGGCAATCAGAACCGGTGTGTCTTTGTCACGCCCGTTCATAACCCGGCTGGGTCAAGCAGCATCGTCGACGATGCAACCAACGGGGTCGGAGCCGAACGTGCCGATCTTCCCGTCGAAGACATAAAGTGTCGAACAATAGGGACAGATGATTTGCTCGTCCGCTCCCATATCCAGGAAAATGTGCGGGTGATCGAAGGGCGCACGGGCGCCCATGCATTTGAATTCCTTCACGCCGATGCGAATGCGCTCGACGCCCGCATCGTTGCAGAAATGGTGGACGACCGGATCTGCCATGGCTCGATAAGACTCCAGCTTTTTCTCGATTCCGCGGCCACGATACGCGTTGCCTCGGTCTCTGCATAGGGGTAAGGAGTCGCGCAATGAGCAGCTTCGATTCAGATGGCGTCGAGATCGCCTTCATAGACGAGGGGGAGGGGAAACCCATTCTTCTCATTCACGGCTTTGCATCCAATGTCGAGGTCAATTGGGTCTCGACGCGCTGGGTCTCGACGTTGAACGACGCGGGATACCGGGTCATCGCGATGGATAATCGCGGGCACGGGAAGAGCGAGAAGCTCCATGATGTCGAAGCTTATGGCGCACCGCTCATGGCGGGCGATGCATGTCGCCTGCTGGATCATCTCGGTCTCGAGCGTGCCGATGTGATGGGCTATTCCATGGGGGCCCGGATCTCGGCCTTCCTGTCGCTACAGAATCCGGAGCGCGTCCGGAGTGCCGTCTTTGCCGGTCTCGGCTACAACATGGTGCGCGGCGTCGGCGGCACGGGACCGATCGCCCGGGCCCTGGAGGCCGAAAGCATCGATGAGGTCACGAATGAAACGGCAAGAACCTTCCGCGCCTTCGCCGAGTCGACTGGCAGCGATCTCAAGGCTTTAGCAGCCTGCATCCGCTCATCGCGCGAAAAAATCACGCCGGAGGATGTCGGGCGCATCGGTGTACCCGTTCTCGTTGCGGTCGGCACGAAGGATGTGATTGGCGGGTCAGCCACAGATCTTGCCGCGCTGATCCCTGGTGCTGAAGCGCTGGAAATTGAGGGCCGCGATCATATGAAGGCCGTTGGCGACAGGCAGTATAAGGACGGCGTGCTGGATTTCCTCAGCCGGCGCCCCTGATTCCGCTGACGCCCTGACTTGTCAAAACACGACGTCCCGGACTTGATCCGGGACCCAGGGCGAAACCCAAGGAATGATTCGTGTTGCCCTGGGCCCCGGATCAAGTCCGGGGCGTTTTAGTGTTGATGAGAGAACCAAAGCGAATTTGGGGGGCCGGTTCGTCAATCGCTAACGCCCTCGAAATTGCGGTTTGCGTTTTTCCATGAATGCGGTGCGACCTTCCTGGTAGTCGTCGCTCTTGATGCAGGCATCGATCATGGCATCAAGCATGGCGAGGTCTGGATTTTCCGGCGCCCGTGAAAACTCATCCACGGTTGCCTTTGCAACGCGTAGCGACAGAGGAGCATTTTCAGCGATCTCCTGGGCAAGGGCCTGTGTCTTGGCTTCGATGTCGTCCAGGCCGTGCACCGAATTTAGCAACCCCATTGCCATCGCCTCGTCATGACTGAAGCGTCGCCCCGTAAAGAGAATCTCTTTTGCGCTCGCTGCCGAAGCTGATCTGAAGACTGGTCGTATCCACCGCGCGTCGTATCCGACGCCAAGTTTGGCCATGGGGATCGCGAAACTCGAACCTTCCGATGCCAATCTCAGATCGCACGAAAGTGCGAGCAGCAGGCCGCCGCCGAGACAGAAACCTTGCACCATGGCGATGGTCGGCTTCGGGCAATTGGCAACTGCCTCGAACGCCGCATGATTGACGGCGTCGTAATGCCTGGCCTTGTCTCCCGAGCGCACCTGATCGAATTCCGAGATGTCAGCGCCTGCAGAAAACGCCTGGTCCCCGGCGCCACGCAAAATCACGACACGAACATTGTCGTCTGCGACCGCTTCGGCGATCAGTTTCGGGATCGCGGCCCACATGTCGAGGTTTAAGGCATTCATCCGGCGCGGATTATCGAAGATGATCCAGCGGAGCGGGCCTTCGCTATGCGCTCTGATACAGGGCGGCGTGGGGTCAGATGTCACTGTCACAGCACTTTCCAAGTCATGTGATGGAGGTCGGGGAAGGGGGGATGCGGTTCGATTTCAGTGTCGATACTACACCAGCAACGCCCGATGACAGCCATATTTGTCGACTTCCCTGATAAAAAAACCGCTGATTTCAGGCGCTAACGCCAGCCGTCCATTGTGCTCGACGTGCGCCCACCATAGTTATATGAGTATCGCAACTGCGAAACACTGCCCTTAGGGTCCGCTGGCCGGGACTGAAGGGCGATTGGAGGCGGTATGCCGCAAACAGGTACGAATGCCCAACCAAGTCTCGAGACATGTGATCCGCTCTGGGCACAGGTGCAGACCGAAGCCGAAATCGCTGCAACCAAAGAGCCGGCGCTCGCCAGCTTTATCTATGCGACGATTCTCAGTCACGAGCGGCTGGAGGAGGCCGTAAGCCATCGATTGGCCCAGCGCCTCGAACACACGGACGTGGATGCAGGATTGCTGCGCCAGACCTTTGCCGAGGTCCTGCGGGCCGATCCGCAATTGGCGGAGGCGATCCGAGCTGACCTCGCCGCTGTCTATGACCGGGACCCGGCTTGCCATCGCTTCATCGATCCGATCCTCTACTTCAAGGGGTTTCATGCCCTGCAGACACATCGGTTTGCGCATAGTCTTTGGCATGGAGGACGGCGGGAACTTGCGCTTTATCTCCAAAGCATGTCGTCGCGTACATTCGCTGTCGATATTCATCCGGCAGCCGTAATCGGTCGCGGAATCATGATCGATCACGCGACAGGCTTGGTGATCGGCGAGACGGCGCGTGTCGGGGACGATGCTTCGATCCTACACGGTGTCACACTCGGTGGTAGCGGCAAGGAAAGCGGTGATCGCCATCCGAAGATCGGTCGCGGCGTGATGATCGGTGCCGGTGCCAAGATTCTCGGGAATATCACTGTCGGCAATTGCTCGCGGGTTGCGTCGGGCAGCGTTGTGGTCAAAGACGTACCGGCTGAGCGGACTGTTGCAGGCGTTCCGGCGAAGGTTGTCGGTGTTGCAGGTTGCAAGGAGCCGGCGCGATCGATGGATCAGATGCTTGGAATTGAGCCAGAACAAGGCGAATAGCGAACACTTGCCCGGACATGATTGTCCGGGCGGGTCATGACGTCATGACCCAGCTTGGGGGACACGAATGAAAGCAGACGAAATCCGTAGCTTGGAAAACTATTTTCGCAAGCTGTTCAAGCTCGATACGATCGAGGTGCGTCAGCGCCCGAACAAAGACGACTCGGCAGAAGTCTATATTGGCGACGAGTTCATCGGCGTCCTGTTCAGGGACGATGAAGACGACGATTTGTCATACAGCTTTCAGATGGCGATCCTTGAATTCGATCTGCAGAGCTGAAAACCGGCCCTGTTAACCATTCATTAAGGAAGAGCGTGCGCCTGTTTGGCGGGCCAGTGCAAATTGCAAACCTGGGGTGCAGATAGTCCGAGGTTTGTGGGGTCATGTACGAGTACGCGCTTTATGCCTATGTCACGGCAATCGGTTTTGTCGTCGGTGGATTGCTAACGAGTTTCACGAAACTGGTGACGGGGCGGCCGCTCACTTTTGCATTTCAGCCTGGAACCATTATCACCGCGTTCACGGGCGTTATCGCGCGCGTCTTTGCCGGACCGGTTATCATCATGCGCAACACCATACGCGGTGCGCTCATCGAAGAGCGAGAGGCGCACTGGCTCGCCCTCGCAACACTGATTGCGACATTCTGGAGCTTCTTCTCCGGAGCGGTGGTCTTGGAGCTCCTGGTCGTCATCTAGATTTCACTTCTCGAAATTCAGAAAATCCTGTCTTCGTCGGTTCGATTGGCGATTTTCTCGCAGCAAATCGGGTGGTTGGCGGAGCCTATGCGGTCGTGGCAAAGTGCGCGCCTTATTCGATAAGGGGGAATGCATGGCCATCTACCGGTTTCAAGGTATCGACGTCGACCTGCCGCCAGAAGACGACTACTGGGTTGCTCCGAATGCTGTCGTCATCGGTAAGGTCAAACTCGAGCCCAAGGCGAGCATTTGGTTCGGTGCGGTCCTGCGCGGCGATAATGAACTGATTCATGTTGGCGCGAGCAGCAACATTCAGGATGGCTGCGTTCTCCATACGGATATGGGTTATCCGCTGACCATCGGCGACCGTGTCACCGTCGGACACCTCGCCATGTTGCACGGCTGTACGATTGCACAGAATTGTCTGATCGGGATCGGGTCGACAATCTTGAATGGCGCCGAAATTGGCGAAAATAGCATTATTGGTGCAAACGCCCTTGTGCCGGAAGGCAAGGTCATTCCGCCCAATTCCTTGGTTGTTGGTACGCCGGGCCGCATTGTGCGCGAGGTCGATAAGGAAGGGAGCCGGGAGATCAGCTGGCTCGCCGAGCACTATGTGCAGAACTGGCAGCGCTATCGCACAGGACTTGCGCCGCGGGAGCACTAGTACTAGCAGCGCGTTCTCGACCAATGTCACGGAGTGTATCCGCCTTGGATACGCATCGGATCAAATGGCCAGAGCACTTGTCGGACTTTGCAATTCGGATCCTGCTGAAAAAAAGAGCCGGTCTCTTGCGAGACCGGCTCCAGTTTGGCCCGGCTGGGTCGGGGAAGGAGGGGGGATGGGTCACCGGGCCGAAATCGAATTCGGGAATTGTCCCCCCATCTGGGTTATCTGCGTCTCGTCCCTGAAACGCGCGGTGCCGCACGGTCCCGGCCTGATGCCAGTGACATCCAAAGCTTGGGATTTGTGTAGGACTGCCGTTTCACGAACACGTAAGCCGAGTCTTTCCAGCTCATAATGTCGGAGCGCTTGTTGTCGAGAATGAAATCTCCCGACGCCGTGCGCGCTGTCAGGATGGCATGGCCTTCGTTGTTCTCGTCACGAACGACGGTGATCAGGAGTGCGCTTGCCGGCCAGCCGCGGTCGATCAGAAGGCGGCGCTTTAGAATGACATAGTCTTCGCAATCGCCGTATTTGGATGGATAGGTCCAATGCTCCAAACGTCCGTACAATTTGAGATCGGTAACAGGCTTCACCATCCGATTGACGATTCTGTTGACCGATTGCAGATCATTGAGCCTGTCGGCCGTCAACGGAACGCGCTTGCGTCCAATTCTCTGTGCCCGGCATTCGCTCGGGTGTCTCCGGCAAAAGCCGACATGGCCGATCGGCGGAAGAGTTTGCCCGAAGACCCGCATGAACACGGAGTTCGGATTTTGTCCCTGGGTCTGGTTGCGGTCACCCGCATGTGCCTGACCTGCCATCATCGCCATGGCCATGGTTGTTAGTAGAAGTGTTTCGAACCGTTTCATCATGCCCCCCAGCACTGTTTGTTGAGGAGCACCCTCTCACATAGGGTTTGAGATTAGGCGAAGTAAAACGGTGGTTTTATAGTTGCATTATCGATAGTTTTTCACAATATTTAGATCAAATTTGAAGTATTCAAATTTGTCTAAAATTTTATCGATTTTTGCAGGTCACCCGAAAGCGCGGTTCCAATGCCGTTACACTGCCGCGGTCAACACAAACACTCGCCAAAAAGTCCAGCAAATACGCCGTTTTTTGATATTGCCAGATGAGCCTGGTCCACGGCTGGCAAAGGCGCTGCTAGCTCACGACAGGAGAGTCTTTAGGCGTATTGGAGGCTGAGAGTGCCGCGAATCCGGACAGTCCAATGCTGCGTGTAGCGAGAAAAAAATCAATAATTCCGGGGCAAAAAAAATTCAGGATGTCGATGTTCAGCAGAGTGTGCCCGATGTCAGGTGCAACGGGCTTTGCTGTTATTGGTGTTTGTTTGAAGGAGGAACCGCGTTTCGAGCGGCTCCGGCTTTCAGCCAAACTGGCGTTTGATCGTTGCCGGATCCTGGATGTCCAGGAAGCGGATGCCGACACCCTGCTCGTGATGGCGGACGATGCTGCCGCGAGTGAGGCCGAGAACAACGGGTTGACCCATCGGCGGACGTGGATTGACCGCGACGGAGGCGCCGGAGAGAGAAATGTCGAGGACCTGGCACGGCAGCACAGACCCATCCAGTAATGTCATCTGTGTGTTTGGCCTATTGGGGCTGACGCGCTCGTGCGTTCGCTCTTCAGCCATATTCAGACGCGTCCGGTTGACTAGCCACGTCAGTTGATTAACGATTTTCTCGCGCTTGTAGTTGGTCGCAGAAATCTCGACAGCAAAACCTTCCGGAAACGTTCGGCTGACAGTGCCTTCGACGCGCCCGATCTGGTCGACATATACGACCAGGTGCTCGCCAAGAGCTCCGGCTGTGGGCGCATGGATAGCCAAGCCACCGGCCGACATATTGACGATTTGACAGGGATATTCTTCTTTGTCCTCGCGCATGAAGCGTCCGAGCAGCCGGATTCGTACGCGCTGGAAGACCCTCCTGTCCGGAATGAGCTTTGGTGAACGCCGTGTCACCAAACGCTGCGGAAGGGCAGGTTCGCCAAGCAGTGGTGCTTCGGATTGTGCGCGCATTTCGGCCCTTACATGTCGAGGCTTGCGGTCGTCCCAAAAGAGAGAATCGAATGAGAGACCGGCGCCGAGACTAGTCGATGGGCCTTAAGGAACTGCTAAATGAACGACGATTTTGAGCCAGGCTGGCTTAGATATCGGGCTGTTCACTCGGGCGTCCACCCTCATAAACACGGAAGCGCCGATCGCCCTGCTGCACAATGGTGGCTTGATCTGCCTCTTCATTCCCTGCGTTGGACAATGCTGAATAGCTGCCGTCATTCGCGGGCGCATAAACCTCGGTTTCGACAACCGCGTGACGTACCAAGGCCCGCGATCCCAACCATAGCGGAGCATCGACCGCGGTAATGCTGCCCATGACCCGGTTAATCGAAGCGCCATTATGGATCAGCGGCAGAAGCAGCATCTCGAAACGGACCGTACGATTGTCATCTGTGATCGAGTCGAAAACAACGGTGCCGATTTGGGCGTCGATGACGATCCGGTTCAGCATCACGCGCAAGACCTCGCGATCAGCGTCCTGCCAGAAATCAAGGAGGCCTTGGCCTCGAAGTTCCCGCCCGAAATTTTCACAGAGCCGCGTACCTGCCAACCGAAAGCGGAAATCCAGCAATCCCTTGCATTCAACGATGAACGTTTCCGGGAGCAGCGCGGCGATTTTCATCGGTTCAATTTCGAATCGCCGAGGGGCGACCCGCTTGTTCCGAACATCGTTCCAATAGGCGTACAGATTACGTGTGGTCGATTGCTGCTTGCTTTGATCCGGCATCTTTTTTCGCTTTGTGCGTTTTCGTTGCGCTCGGCACGGACCCATGGTTCGGTGCCCCATGTCGGCACGCTGTGCACGATTGGTCCGGGCATTTGCATGGGATTGAGCAGAACGCGTGCCAATCAGCGCATTCAGCCGGCGTGCGAAGGATTAATCCTTAACGATTTGGCAAGACATCAGAGCAGGGCCTGCTTGCCGCCGACGGAACAGGTCGTTATCCAGGCATGACCTAGCCCCAGAGAGGACAAGCGCGATGCATCCGCAGGCGGACGGAACCAAGCATGTACCGGCATTCAACGTGCCGTTGAGCGTCGTGATCGCTCTTGTCGCGATTGTCCTGGTTCACGGACTGCGCAATATCCTTAGCGCCGAAGATAATCTGGCCTTGATGCTGTCATTGGCCTTCATTCCGGCCCGCTATGGGACTGAAATTGTTGGCATTCCAGGGGGGCAGATTGCCGCCATAACGTCTTTCGTGACTTATATGTTGGTGCATGGCGATTTCATGCATCTCATGGTCAATGCGATATGGATGCTGGCTTTCGGTAGTGCTGTTGCAAAACGGCTCGGCGGGATGCGATTTGCAGCATTCTCGCTATTGGCAGGCATTGCGGGCGTTCTTCTCCATTGGGTCCTGCATATTGGCGAACTCGTTCCGGTTGTCGGCGCTTCAGCGGCGATATCCGGGCAGATGGCAGGTGCTCTGCGATTCCTGTTCAGCGCTGGTCCCGATGGTTTTGCGGCGATGCGGGCGGATCCTCGATCTTTTCGCATTCAGAGCGTGCCTGAAACGCTCAGAAATCCCAGAATTCTGACCTTTATGGCCGTTTGGGCGGCATTGAACCTGATTTTTGGCCTTGGCTACGTGCAGATGGATGGGCAAGGGGGTTCTATTGCCTGGGAAGCGCACCTTGGCGGCTTTATTTGCGGCCTTTTGACATTCGGACTGTTCGATCCGCCCTCAGATCGGACGCCGCACCTGCGAGCCGTAGATTAATAAGGGCGGTGCTCGCCTATTGCGCCCAGCGTCCGGCACCGTCATCATACAGTTCAAATGAGCCGTACCGTGCATCGCGTGCCGAAACAGTCCACCGTGACGCTAGAGGCACCATGCAGAACCCAACGGGACGGATCGGCTTAGAGGCCAGATCAACAATGCTCTGTCTCGTTGGATAGAGCATGAATTGTTGATTGATTATAATGCTCTAGAGCAATTTCCCGCGTCCTGTCGGACACCGTTTTGCTCTAGCAAGACTGGGAGATGTCCCATGAATGTCGCTACGATCCTGAAATCGAAAGGCCGCACGATCATCACGACAACGCCTGAGACCCCGGTTCAGGAGATTGCCAAGTCACTCGCAAAACACAAGATTGGCTGCATCGTGGTCACGCAGGCCGACAAGACCATCGTTGGAATTGTGTCGGAGCGCGATATCGTTCGCAGTATCGCGAGTATCGGCATGAGTGCGCTTGAAAGGCCGGTTTCGAGCTGCATGACCAAAAATGTTGTGACCTGCCGGGAAAGCGACACGATCGATCAGCTCATGGCGGAAATGACGACAGGCCGGTTTCGCCATCTCCCCGTGGTTGATGGCGATGTGCTTGTTGGCCTGATATCGATTGGCGACGTGGTCAAGCTGAGGATTGCCGAGGCCGAAATGGAAGCGGCGGCCATGCGTGATTACATCGCTACCGGGTAACATCGTCACGTTCAAGCGTCGGACTTGAAAGTCACCCGAAGGCGACTTTCATCCTTTGCTGTGGCGCGTGGGCTGACTTCAGATTCTTTGGATCAGCCTCTAGGCAGCCAGGGCAAAGACGGCGCGTTCGATTTCCTCGATCTCGCGCTCGGTCGCCTCGAGCCCGAGTGGGACGGCTTCGGCAGCCCGGTGAAAGTCGAACAATCCGATGTCTCCGAGGCGTGGTGCGATCGTGATATCGGGAGGATCGCCGGCTAGACGAGAGCGCGCGATACGGTCCTGGATAATGTTGAACGCATCCACCATCACACTTGATAGGCCCGGGGCGCCATCCGGGCGTCCGAAGAACTGTCGGTGAAGCAGATGGAGGGCCGCTCGGCCATTGCCTTTGGGGGGGACTGTCTCGTCGTCCGGGACTTCCGTATCTTCGAAGGCCGCCTGGTCGGGAATGACGGCGCCTTTGCCAAACACGTCCCAATGCAGATTGACGGCAATAACGACCCTGGCGCCAAGCGCACGGCAGACCGATACCGGAATGGGATTGACCAATGCGCCGTCGATCAGCCAGCGCTCATTAATATTGACGGGCCGAAAAATGCCGGGAAGCGCGTAGGAAGCACGCATTGCGTCCACAAGACGCCCCTTGTTCAACCAGATCTCATGACCGGTCCCGAGTTCCGTCGCCACCGCAACAAAGCGGCGATCGAGATCCTCGATCATCACGTCTTCCAAGTGACTTTCCAGTCGCCCGCCCAGTTTTTGGCCGGAAATCAGGCCGGAGCCTGCGAAATTGAAATCGAGAAATCCGAACATGCGGCGCTTGGTCAGCGTCGCGGCGAATTCCTCGAGCTGATCGAGTTTACCGGCAACGAAACAGCCTCCGGCCACAGCGCCGATCGATGTGCCGGCGATGATGTCGGGGGCGAGGCCGACACGCTCCAACGCCTGGAGAACGCCGATATGGGCCCAACCGCGTGCTGCGCCGCCGCCAAGGGCCAGTCCGATTTTTGGCTTGTTCATTCCCGCACCATTGCAAGCGTCATGCCGAATGACCCCGGTGCTTCTGGACCCATCGGGGTCAACGATTGAGATTATCGCAACGTGGTTAACGCTATCTTAAGACTGCCTGTCGGAGGGCGGGCTCAGGGCCGAAAGCCGACGGGATTATCACGGCAACCCGACAGATCATCTGCGACGCGGGTGCCGCGGTTCCTTGGGATCAAATCTGTGTCGGGTTAGGCGCGTCCCCATAGACTTCGACAGGGTCGAAAGTCTTAGATTGCTCGCGGTATTCAAGTTCCAGGTCAGGCGAGGGCGCTTTTCCGGTGGGAATGGAGCGATAAAAGCAGGATTTGTATCCCACATGGCACGAGGCGCCGGAACCCGCGACTTTAACTTTCAGCCAGACGGAATCCTGGTCGTCGTCGATGCGAATGTCGACCACATGTTGAACGAGCCCGCTCGTCGCGCCTTTGTGCCAAAGCACTTTGCGCGACCGGCTCCAATAGTGAGCTTCGCCGGTCTCGATCGTAAGAGCGAGTGCCTCGGCGTTCATGTAGCCGAGCATGAGCACGTCTCCGGATTCCGCATCCGTCGTGACAACCGGGAGTACGCCATGTTCATCGAACTTGGGCGCAAGATCGTTGCCTTCTTCGACCTGTTCGACGCTGACGCGTTTGGCGAACGATGATTTCGCGAGATCGCTCATGGATTTCGAGACCTGGCTGGTGTTGATCGATTAGCTGCTGGAAAGACGCGGGCCATGCACCATCTGCATGAAGCGATCGCGATAATCCGCATCTTCCTTGAAGACGCCAACGAAACGGGTGGTGATCGTGGCGGCATCCGTGTTGTGGATACCGCGCGTCGTCATGCATTGATGCTGTGCATCGACCAGCACGGCGACGCCGCGCGGTTGAAGCGCCTCCTGGATGGCGCTGGTAATCTGCGCAGTCAGTTTTTCCTGCGTCTGCAAGCGCTTGGCAAAGATAGTCACCACACGCGCCAGTTTAGAGATGCCAACCACCCGATCCCGCGGCAGATAGGCCACATGGGCGATGCCCAGGAACGGCACCATGTGATGCTCGCAATGGGATTCCAGCCGGATGTCGCGCAGCATGACCATGTCGTCATACCCGTGAACTTCCTCGAAAGTGCGTTCGAGTACCTTGATCGGATCCTCGTCATAGCCGCCGAAGAACTCGCCATAGGCTGACACGACGCGTTTCGGTGTATCGAGCAATCCTTCGCGGGTCGGATCGTCGCCGGCCCACGAAATGAGTGTGCGCACCGCGGCCTCGGCCTCCTCGCGTGTCGGACGCTTCAAATCATCCTCAGGCTCGCCCGCTTGCGGGCCAAGGGGCATCTTCTTAACGATGGCGTCCATTCTCGTCCTTCTTTCGGCAGTGGCGACGTACGCTGTCTCAGCGATCCGCTCTTTTATTGAAGTGGCTCATTATAACCGATTATGGGGATTTATGAATTCCGGTGCGGCAAACGGCGCGAATGCGCCCAGTTGACCCCATATCCGACTTGAACTTGCCATCGCCAAGTCTGATATACTTTGCTGACGCTGCCACCGTGATAGGCCATGAACGCATAACCTAGGGCTCGGCACAACTCCGCTATCCATATATGATGGGAAACAGGCGACCGCAAGGTCGGTGGGCATGACGTGAGAACGAACCCGGTATGACTGTACTCAACGATATTTACAATGATCGGATCCTCAAGCTGGCCGCCAATATCCCGCGTGCGGTCAGGCTTGACCGTCCGGATGCGAGTGCCGTCGCGCACTCCAAGCTTTGCGGGAGCACCGTGACCGTCGATCTGCGGATGGACGGCGACGTAGTGGTCGACTACGGCCAGAAGGTGAAAGCCTGTCTGTTAGGACAGGCTGCCTGCTCGATCCTTGCGCGCGAAATCGTCGGCACCAGCGCCGAAGAATTGCGAAAAGTTGGCGATGAGATGCGGCAAATGTTGAAGGAAGACGGCGCGCCGCCAACCGGGAAATGGGCGGATTTGGAAGTGCTTGAGCCTGTCCGTGACTTCAAGGCCCGCCACACCTCTACCCTGCTCGTGTTCGATGCGGTCGAGGATGCGATCGCGCAAATCGAGAACGCGCGGAACGCCGATCCTGGCGGTTCTGATGATCGACCGGCGATCGGAGCTTAGGACAAAACCGATATGCGCTTTGTTACCGGCGAAGAAATCGACGGTGCCCTGACATTCGATACACTCATTGCTGCCCTGGAAGCCGGCCATGGAAAACCGCCAACGCCGGTCGATGAAACGATCATCGGCGATGCCTCGGCCAAATACTTCGTTCGTTCCACTGGTGCGCCGGGACAAGCCTTCGGTAGCAAATTGATCACGGTCGTGCCGGGCAATGAAGAGCGTTCGGGTCTGCCATCGATACAGGCCGTGTTTGTTTTGTTTGATGGCACAACCGGTGCGCCGCGAGGCATGCTGGATGGAACGGCACTCACATACTGGAAGACCTCCGCGGATTCTGGTCTTGGCGCAAAGCTCCTGGCCCGGCCCGACGCGAGAACGCTTCTGATGGTTGGCGCCGGCCGTATGGCGCCATGGCTCATTCGGGCTCATCTCAGCGTGAGGCCGAGTATCGAGACGATTCTCGTCTGGAACCGGTCGCCGGCTGGAGCGGCAAAGCTTGCCGGCGATCTCTTGAGAGATGGTATCGCGGCCGATGTGGTCACGGATCTGGCTGCCGCCGCGAGATCGGCCGACATCATCTCGACCGCGACGATGGCGAAGGAACCGGTCATCAAAGGGGATTGGCTATCTCCTGGAACTCATCTCGATCTCGTCGGCGGCTGGACGCCGGATATGCGGGAGGCCGACGACGATGCTGTCACAACGGCCAGGGTCTTCGTCGATAGCCACGAGTCGGCTTTTGCAGGTGTTGGCGATATTCTCCTGCCGATCGCCAACGGCACCATCGAGAAAACCGATGTGCTTGGCGATTTATATGACCTTGCTGCGGGGAGCGAAGGCCGGCGTAATGCCGACGACATCACGCTCTTCAAGAATGCTGGCGGTGCTCATCTGGATCTGATGACCGCTGAAGCCGTTCTGACAGTACTCGATTCCGGTGCAATGTCGTGACGTCAGCCAGTCATATAGGCGAAGTGGTCGCGAAGGCCGTCCTCAAAACGCCGATTCGGCTCTATCGCTATACACTGTCGCCTTTCGTCGGCTGGAATTGCCGCCATTTACCGACCTGCTCGGAATATGCCGACGACGCCATCGATCGGAACGGGGCATGGAAGGGCGGTTGGCTTACGCTTGCAAGGCTCTTGCGGTGCAATCCCTGGGGGAGTTCGGGATTCGACCCAGCACCGGATCTGAGTTCTGTTCGCCATCCCTGGTATGCCCCTTGGCGTTATGGGGAGTGGCGCGTTTCTGGAAATTCGAGTGATGTTGGCCGTCCAGGATAGTGCAAGTTGATCCGCGCCTTGACAGAGGCCGGCCGGGGCGCCAAATAGCTCACATCTTCATAACGGTTGCGAATCGTATCGCCACCATCCGTCTTACCTGCGTGGTTTGCAGAGAGTGAGAGGAGTCAGCCATGGTTTCCCTGACATTTCCCGATGGATCTTCCCGTGATTTCGACGACGGTGTAACCGGCGGCGATGTTGCTGCGTCGATCTCGAAATCCCTATCCAAGAAGGCGGTTGCCGTGCGCCTCGATGGCGATCTTGCCGATCTGTCTTTGCCAATCGAAGCGAATGCCAAGATCGAGATCATCACGCGCGATGATGACGCCGCGCTTGAGCTGATCCGGCATGATGCGGCTCATGTTATGGCCGAGGCCGTGCAGGAACTCTATCCCGGTACACAGGTTACCATCGGCCCTGTGATCGAGAATGGGTTCTATTATGACTTCGCACGAGAGGAGCCGTTCACGCCGGACGACTTCCCGAAGATCGAAGCCAAGATGCGTGAGATCATTCAGCGAAACGCACCCTTCACGAGGGAAGTGTGGAGCCGCGAGGAGACCAAAGAGCATTTCGCAGCTAAAGGCGAGCACTACAAGGTCGAGTTGCTGGACGCGATCCCCGATGGCGAGGACGTGCGCATCTACAAACAGGGCGAGTGGCTGGATCTCTGCCGCGGGCCGCATATGCCGGCCACCGGCAAGGTCGGAAATGGGTTCAAGTTGCTCAAGATTGCCGGCGCCTATTGGCGCGGCGACTCCAACAACCCCATGCTGCAACGGATTTACGGGACGGCCTGGGGCTCGGAGAAAGAGCTGAAGGCGCATCTGCTTCAACTTGAGGAAGCGGAAAAACGCGATCATCGCCGGCTTGGACGTGAGATGGATCTGTTCCATTTTCAGGAAGAGGCGCCGGGCTCGGTCTTTTGGCACGCCAAGGGTTGGAACGTCTTTCAGGCGCTGATCAACTATATGCGTCGCCGCCAGGACGAAGCGGGTTACCTCGAAGTGAATTCTCCCGACATGATGGAGCGTTCCTTGTGGGAGCGCTCAGGCCATTGGGAAAAGTTCGGTGAGAACATGTTCACGACGGAGACGCCGGACGAGCGCGTCTATTGCTGCAAGCCGATGAACTGCCCGGGCCATGTTCAGATCTTCAAGCACGGGCTGAAGAGCTATCGCGAGTTGCCGATCAAGATTTCCGAGTTCGGCAAGGTGCATCGTTATGAGCCGTCGGGGGCGCTGCACGGGCTTCTCCGCGTGCGCCACTTCACCCAGGACGATGCGCACATCTTCTGTACCAATGAGCAGATCACAGAGGAGTGCGTGAAGGTCAACGATCTGATCCTGTCGATCTATCGCGACTTCGGCTTTGAGGATGTGTTGATCAAATTCTCCGACAGACCGGAAAAACGTGTCGGCTCGGATGAGGTCTGGGACAAGGCCGAGGAAGCGCTGCGTGTGGCCATCAACGCCGCCGGTGCCGAGTTCGAACTCAATCCGGGCGAGGGCGCCTTTTATGGACCGAAACTCGAATATGTGTTGCGCGACGCCATCGGGCGCGATTGGCAGTGCGGAACGCTACAGGTCGATTTCAACCTGCCGGAACGCCTTGATGCGTTTTACATCGGCCAGGACGGTGAGAAGTATCGTCCCGTCATGTTGCATCGGGCCATGTTCGGCTCGCTCGAACGCTTCGCTGGAATACTGATTGAAAACTATGCGGGCAAGTTGCCGCTGTGGCTTGCGCCGACCCAGGTCGTTGTCGCAACCATCGTCTCGGAGGCCGATGATTATGCCGGGAAGGTTCGTCAGGCCCTTGAGCGCGCCGGACTTCGTACGGAAATCGATCTTCGCAATGAAAAGATCAACTACAAGGTCCGCGAGCACTCAGTGACCAAGGTGCCGGTGCTGTTCGTCTGCGGCAAGCGTGAGGCAGAGGAGGGGACCGTCTCGATCCGCCGCCTCGGCTCAAAGAACCAGCAGGTTCTACCGCTCGATGAGGCGATTGCGGCGGTGCTTGAGGAAGCGGTGCCACCGGATTCTGGCATCTTGTCAGATACTGAGTAGGTCCTAAAGGGCGCGACGCCTGTCGCGGCCCGATCGTCGTTCGCCGACGCGCTGTTTTTCGGCGCTTGATCGTGTGTCGGTCCCGCTACGTCGTTCCTCGCCGGATCGCCCAACGAAATTGCGTGTGCGCCAGTAGCGCATGGCACGCTGGGCATTGGCTACGGACAGTCGCTGATAGATCCGGACCAGTGGCATCACGGTGCGCGCATCCGATGGAATGCTGCTCATCTTGCAGACCGCGATTTCCTTGAAGGCGCCGGCACTGAGACCCGCAGCCCGGCAGGCGACCGCCAGTGCCCGACCGGTCTCGTCCGACAGAATGCGACCGACCGTGTGTTGTTCAATGTCGAGATAGGCTCCGATGGCGAGGCGAAACTCCATCGGCTTCTCGTCAAAGACGAATCTCAGAAGCATCTGTTCATTGAGTGCTTCCTGACGAACGAGTTTCTCGATATCGCGTTCGGTCGGTGTGGCTTCCTGCGTTTCGATCCTGGATTTCATCTTGCCGACAATGTCGTCGAGCGCATCCTTCCCCGATGTTGATAATTGTTCGACGAGGGACTGGCGCAGACGCTCGGACACGTGGTCGACCATGTCGAGCAGAATCTGACGCGGTACGGCATGGCGATCGATCAGCGCCGACTGCAATGTCTCCGACTGCGAGGCGCGTACGGCTACCTTTTGTAGTGTCTCGTCGGCGATGCTGGCCGTATCGTTTCGGACCAGATGATCAACGACCGAGTCACTTCCATGGTGGACAAGCGCCGCCGAGAGGCGTGATCCGATATCCGTGCGTTTGGTGATCGCCAGGAGATGGTCCTGGCTTCCGCCCTGGGACACCTCGATAAGGTCATCTTCACTGAGGACCGGACTCTCGGCAAGCATGGGACCGGCGACGGAGATTTCATCGCTGGCAAGGCGTTTTGCCAGGGCATGTGGGAGATGGGCGGCATCGGCCATGCGGCGTGCCAGCTCTTCCCGCATCTCGACTTCCATGTCGTAGGCGAGCGACTCCATGATGTCGCCAAAGTAGCAGGATTGCTTGTCTGAGTAGGTATCCGGAGACATCAGGAAGACATCGGATACACGACGCAGCAGGTCACGCCGATCGTTGTCCGACATCTGGCCATGGGCAAGATCGGCGAGTTCTTTCAGAATCTCCAGCTGGTCAGCCATTGCCTATGCCTGTGCAAAAACAAGGATTCGCCACATCATGGGATGATAAACGATAAGGGGTGAATATTTCGGCACCATGATACCATCAATCTGATGTGTATCCTTTACGGTAGGGTAAAGAATTATAGCTCAAATAGTTGGCAATCAGGTCATTTTTCGAACTATTTTGAGCTTATGCAACTTATGATTGGGCGATATTTACTGTGCTCTACCTGCGCGTGAGTGTTTTCTACAACTTTCGGTTGTTCGGTCGAAGGCAGATTGCCGACTGATGGCGGGATCGCGGATTGACCTGGACAATCGCCACACGGACCGCCTATCACACCGCATCCACGCCGCTCTCTCAACAAACTGGTCAAGATCCTACGATGAAGCTTGGAATAGATGGCTTTCTGGCGTCAGGAGAGTATCGCAAGGCGCTTGCCGGCCGCCGTGTCGCGCTTCTTGGTCATGCGGCGTCTGTCACCAGCGATTTGCGCCATACGCTCGATGCGGTTGCAGGTCTGTCTGATGTTGACCTGACAGCGGCATTCGGGCCGCAGCACGGCATGCGCGGTGACAAGCAGGACAACATGGTCGAGACGGAGACCTATGCCGATCCGAAGCATGGCATTCCGGTCTTCAGCCTCTATGGCGATGTGCGCTTCCCGACCGACGAAATGATGCAGGCCTTCGACGTGCTCGTCGTCGACCTTCAGGACATCGGCACCCGGATCTATACCTATGTGACGACCCTGTTCTACTTGCTCGAGGCCTGCGCCCGGCACGGCAAGAGCATGACTATCCTCGATCGCCCCAATCCGGCCGGTCGCCCGATCGAAGGTACGATCCTGGAAGAGGGGTGGGAGAGTTTTGTCGGTGCCGGCCCATTGATCATGCGGCACGGTCTGACCTTTGCTGAGCTCGCCAAATGGTATGTGGATCTCAAGGCACTGGATGTGGATCTGTCGATTGTACCGATGGAAGGTTACGATCCGGATGCCGGACCAGGATATGGATGGCCGGTGGGTTTTCTCTCCTGGGTCAATCCAAGTCCGAACGCATCAAGTCTGAACATGGCGCGCTGTTTCCCTGGAACCGTTCTCTTCGAGGGAACGACTCTGTCGGAGGGACGCGGTACGACCACATCGCTTGAGGTCATCGGAGCATCCGATGTTGACTTCGAACGCATTCTGGCGCGCATGGAGCATCTGGCCTCCGATTGGCTGCAGGGTGTGTCGCTCAGACCTTGCTTCTTCGAGCCGACCTTCCACAAGCATGTTGGCAAACTGTGCTCCGGACTCCAGTTTCACACAGATGGTGTCGCTTACGACCACGGGGCGTTCCGGCCCTATCGCATCTCGGCGCTGTTGCTCAAGGCCGTTCGTCTGGAGCATCCGGACTATGAGATATGGCGCGATTTTCACTATGAATACGAGACCGATAGGTTGGCGATCGATCTGCTGAGCGGAGGATCTTTCCTTCGCGAATGGGTGGATGATCCCGCCGCCACACTGGGAGACTTCGATCGGCGCCTGTCGGCGGATGAGGCTGCATGGGCAGAGGCTCGCAGCCCCCATCTCATATACTGATCAGCGGATCACGACCTCGATCTGGCGATCTTCGCCGATATCCAGTTTGAATTCCCGCGAATAATTCTTGCCCTTGTGTCTAGCAAGGACCGTGTAGCTTCCGGCTGCGAGGATATGGCTCGGCAGGGCACCGGCACTTTCCTTCACGACGTCGCCGCCCGGCGTGAGTATATTCCATTGGGTATCAGGAAGCGCCTCGCCACCAGGCTGGACCACCAGCTTGAACGTTGCCCGTGCCGCCGAGTGATTGATCGTCGCTTCGGTTAGCTTGCCCGGCTCCACCGTCACGTCCGCACGCACCACGGCGTTGGCATCGCCGTAGACGCTGATGATGTGGTAGACGCCGGCATTGAGACGGATGATCAATCCCGGTTTCGCATCGCCAAGGATCTTGTCTCGATTGCCGAACTGATCGGTCTCATCCTCGAATACGTCATAACGCACACTGTTCGGTGTGATCGGCTCGCCATTTGCCAGCACCGACGCCAGGCGCAGGCCGCCGGCGTTCAGGACCAGCGTTTCACTGACCGGGACGCTCGGTAGCACAGTCATTTTTTTGGTGATGTGCGAGAGGCCGTAAGCGGCATTGATCAGATAGGCACCCGGAGAAAGGGCTGCTGTGGGGCTGGCTTCCCGGTGCGTGCTGACAAGATCATACCGACCTCGTGCATTCGGTTTGTCTCTGAAGATGCGCCAAACGAGGCCGGCCTTGATCTCCGGTCCGGCATCCGTGAGAAGCGCACGCAGAGAAATCGGGACGGGCGCATCGTTCAGTGTTGCCGCATTGTCCTGCTCGACCGGTGGCGCGGCTGTCGCCGGTTCGGTTTTCTTATCAACGGCAGGCTCTACCACCTGGGTCCTCAAAGGCGATGGTACCGGCAGACCAAGGTTTGGGATCGCTCCGGTTGTCGTCGGATCGACGGCCTGTTCGGCCGGACTCTCTTCGACCGCTGCCAGTTCCTGGGATGCCCGAAGGGACGGTTGATCGGTGGCGATTTCCGCAGGTTTGATCATGGCCGGTTTTGTTGCCGCGGCCATCACGGCTTTCAGGGCCGTCTTCAACTGCGCTTCGCTTGTGGCCGACGCGAAAGTGCCGCCCGCGTTTTCCGCGACGCAACTCAGAGATTTGAGCTTCGTCTTAGTCTTGCGGTCGAACGCAACAACATGAATCTTCAGGTTCTTACCATCTTCTCTCAGCTTTGTTGCGGTTGCGCAGGGATTGCCTTTGCAATTGTCCAGCCCGTCGGCCAGGAGAACAAGGGTTGCCTTCTTCTTTTTATAATCGGCCGCCTTGGCTGCGCGGATCAGCGAGTCCGCAATCGGCGTCGATCCTTTTGGCTTGATGCCTTTCACAACCTTTGCGATGCGTTTGGGTGTATAGCTCGCCAGGGGCAGGACAACTTCGATGTCGGTGCAGCCTGCAGACTGGCGATGCCCATAGGCGATGAGACCGAGTTGGGTCTTGTCGGCATAATCCTTGGCAATCTGTTCGAGCACGGTCCGGGCGCTGACGACTTTGTTGATGCCGTCGATTTGGCCCCACATGCTGCGTGAGGAATCGAGGATCATCACGACATTGGGCTTGGCACTCTGGGAATGCGCGGTCGTCACGGTGAGCGCCGTGGTCGCGGCTAGCGCAAATACAGAACAGAGATGAGGCGTGCATCGCATATCGAAGTGCCATTCCTGGTCAAACTGAAGTTTGCGTCGCGTTCGAAGGCCGGCCAAGTCAATTACGCTGGCAGAACACGGGTCGTCGCCGTTTCAGGCGGCCCGGAGAATCGCATTCGCAGAATAGTGCGAGGTTGCGCGCCGGTCTAGGTCATGAACTCACAAATGGCCCACGGTTCTGCGCCCATTCATGCGCCGAATGCGTTTTGCTGGTGATTGTTCTGCTCGGATCTATGGGATAGGGAAAAGACGATTGTGTTCAATGCCGGCCGGCCTGGGAGTTCTGCATGTTCTATGAAACCGAAACAAACGCACACGGACTGCGTCATGACCCGTATAAGGCGCTTGTTTCGCCGCGGCCTATCGGTTGGATTTCGACCCTGTCGGTCGACGGTGTCATCAATCTGGCGCCTTACAGCTTCTTCAACGGCGTGAGCGACAATCCGCATTATGTCATGTTTGCCTCGAAAGGCCGGAAGGACAGTCAGGTCAATGCCGAAGCGACCGGCGAATTCGTGTGCTCGATGGCGACGTACGACCTGAAGGAGCAGATGAACGAGTCATCCGCTATGGTGGACCCGGACGTCGACGAGATGGCGCTCTCCGGACTCACGCCGGCGCCTTGCCGGTTGGTAAAGGCGCCGAGGGTCGCAGAGTCGCCGGTCGCCTTCGAATGCACCTACTTCAAGACCGTCGATCTGCCTGGCCTAGACGAGTCGTCCGACGCCTACGCCATGATCATCGGGCGGGTCGTCGGCATTCATATCGACGACAGCGCCATTGCTGACGGCTTGGTCGATGTCACGAAACTGAGGCCTATCGCCCGCCTGGGTTACATGGATTACACGGTCGTCGACGAGGTGTTTTCACTCGAGCGCCCAAGGGTCAAAGCGCCGGCCTGATCCAAGCTGATGCGTGTCACTAAAAAGTGGATTTCGGTTTTGGGATAAAGACACGCACTTAGAGCCCTGCAAGCCGCGCTTGCCTAAGCGTACGTTTCGCTGCCTCAAGATGTGGCCGGTCAATCATGCGGCCCTCGAGATTGATGACACCGGCGCCGGGGTCGGCCTCGAACGCCTCGATGATCATCTTTGCGTCTGCAATTTCGTCGCCGTTCGGTGTGAACGCCTCGTTGATGATGGGGATCTGATCCGGATGGATCGCCATTTTTCCGGTAAAGCCATCCCGCGCGGCATCGCGGGCTTCGGCTTCCAGACCGGCCAAGTCGCGGAAGTTCGTGAAGACGGTGTCGATGGCAAAGACATTTGCCGCTGTTGCCGTCAGAAGGCAGAGATTGCGCGAAAAGAGGAGGGGCGGGATGTACGCGCCGGTGTGATCCCGATTGGCCTTGGCCCCGATGGCGGTCGCCAGATCCTCGCTGCCCCAGCAAAGACCTTCCAGACGGGGAGTTGCGTCGATGAAGGACGCCATATTGACAACCGCGCTCGCGACCTCATTGGCAATCGTGAGAATAGGCAGTGATCCTGGCTCCAGCCCGGCAGCGCTTTCGCGGGCATCGAGCAGTCCACCCAGCTTCGTGACGTCGCTCCCGCAGCGCGGTTTTGGCAGCATGATTCCGGCAGGCCGCGCCGGCAACACGGCATCGAGATCGTCTTCGGCAAGGCCGGTCTGCAAATCGTTGATGCGAACATAGAGCGGGGGCAGTTTCTCTCTGTCTGTGTGCTCGGCAAGATAGGCTGCGGTCATCTCCCGTGCTGCCTGCTTCGCATCCAGCGCGACGGCGTCTTCCAGATCGAGAACGAGTATATCGGCGCCGGAGGAGGGTGCTTTTGCAAGTTTGCGATCGCTATCGCCTGGCACAAACAAAATCGAGCGCATCTAGGCCTCCGGCGCTTTGCGCATGAAGGCCTGACGGATGCAGCTTGCAACAAGTGCATCCTCCTGGTTGAAGGCTTCATGCTTGAACTCGACAATCCCGGCATTCGGGCGCGAGCGGCTTTCGCGTTTCGAGACAACCGTGGTTGCCACGTGAACCGTATCGCCGTGGAACAGCGGGTGCGGAAATTTCACGTCGGTCATGCCGAGATTGGCGATGGTCGTACCGATGGTTGTGTCGTTCACCGAGATACCGATCATCAGCCCGAGCGTGAAAAGGCTGTTGACCAGGGGGCGTCCGAACTCCGTCTCGGTCTTGGCGAAGTGATGGTCGATATGCAGGGGTTGCGGGTTGTGGGTGAGAGCGGAGAACATCGTGTTGTCCATTTCCGTGACAGTGCGCCGGATCTCGTGATCGATCCTCTGACCCGTCTCGAATTGTTCGAAGTAAAGCCCCGGCATGGGCACGTCCTCCTCTTTTCGTTGTGAGTGTGCCGCATTGGTACGCGACTTAACGCGCCCTTTACCATATGCGCCTAGTGTCGGCGAGACGTCACCGGAATTGGATGCGCAGATTGCATCCCGGGGACGCGCGTTAAGTCCGTGCCGTATCTGTGTGAGTGCTGTCTCAATGTCCGACGTTTCTGTTCTTCAAGCACCTCAGCGAATTGCCAGTGCCGTCAAGAAGGCGAGCCAGGCGACGGGAACGGATTTCGACTATCTCCTTAAGACGGCCGCGCGCGAAAGCAGCTTCAGACCCAACGTGAAAGCCAAGACTTCGAGTGCGACGGGGCTCTTCCAGTTTGTTGAAAACACCTGGCTGCAGATGGTCAAGGAGAAGGGGCCTGAACTCGGTCTTGGCGACTATTCCTCGTTCATTCTCAAAGGGAGGAACGGTCGCTTTTCGGTTTCAGACCCTGGATTGCGAAAAGAGATCCTTGAACTACGGAAAGATCCGGAACTCTCCGCCTTGATGGCCGGAGCCCTGACTCAGCAGAACGAAGCACATATGCAGTCCCGGATTGGCCGGACGCCAACCAGCGGCGAGCTCTATATGGCGCATGTGCTTGGAGCGAGCGGAGCCTCGCAGCTCATCGAGCTTGCTGAAAGTCGCCCGGACGTTCGCGCCGACAAATACTTCCCGCAGGCGGCAGAAGCCAATCGTGCAATTTTCTATTCCGGTGGCCGGGCCCGATCCGTTTCGGACGTTTACGACGTACTGACACGCAAGCATGGACCGCAGACATTGCCGCCCGTTCAAGCGCCGCAAACGCGCGAGACCGTGGTTGCGGCCAACCACGATCTGCCTGCACGCAAGCCGCAAGCCGCGGCGACTACTGAGACGGCAACAGCCAGTCATTTCTCCAATGCCAGTCACTTTGCCAACGCAAAATTGGCCGAGGCCGCAAAAGCGCCGGCATCCGGCGCCATCGGACCATGGACGACAACAATCTATCGTCCCGATGAGGCGGGTGCGTTTGCGCCATCGCCGCGCGTGACCCCGCGGGTCGCCGGATCGATCACACGTCTCCCTGTCGAGGGGCAGGCAACACCGACTTTGGACGCCGATAAACGAGCGCCCGCTGCACCAACCGGTAATCGGCCTGATCCCAGTCCGCAGCCGAAAGCCATCAGCATTCCATCAGCGGCATTCAGCCTCTTTTCGGAGGATATCCTGGGGCGCTTTGAATTGGGTGGAGCCTAACGCCAGAGCCTCATCCAATACTGCAGACGCTCTGGCCAAGTCCGATCGACTGCCGTTTGTCTCGGTTTGGATTTCTTACTTCTTGGATTTGACGTTTGTCGCAAGGAAGTGTTCGACGACTTCATGCAGCTTGTCTGCGATCGCAGCCGCTGTGGGGTGTTCGGTGCCGGTGACCTTCTCGCGGACAATCGCTTTCACCGAGTCCACGTGCTGATTGATCAGGACGGGCGGTACCGATACGGATTTCGGACAATATTCCAAAAGCCTGCAAAGCGATGCGCAAATGTTTCCAACAATGGGGTAGCCCAGCGTTTCGGCCTGTCCTTTGAGGTCGTGCGATGCTGCAAAGAGTTCGTCCAGCGCCTTTGCATTCGCCGGGTCGGCGACGATCGTGTCGCGGGCTGCGGCGAGTTTTGCGACTTCTTCGACCATCCATTTGCCAAAGTTCACCGACAGCGTTTCAAGCGCACTTTCCGCATTGGCGATCGCCTTGGCTGCCGCCAGCTTTCCATTGCCTGGCTTCAGGATCCGCTCGCCCAGCGTCTTCTGCGCTGTAAACGAATCCAGGATTTCTTCGTCGTCTGCTTGCTTCTTTTTCAATCCGGCCATAACCGCACCTTTCTACAAGTCTAGTACAACAGTCTGCTGCTCGACGATGTTGCTTTGGGGGTCGTTTATTCGGCGATCTTCATCGGTATTGCCCGGCGCGTCCATGCGTCGCCGGTCCGGGCCAAAATAGTTTTTCGTGCGCACAAAGGGGCGCGGATTGGCAATGACATTCTGAATGCGATGGAAGAGAGCCGTTGCCGAGACAGGCTTGGCGAGAAACTCTGTCGCACCTGCGTTTCGGGCTGCAAGAACGTGTTTCTTCTCCGAGTAGGCCGACACGATGATGATGGGCAGGAACGGGTGTTTGCAACCGTCCGGATTGCGGATCATCTGTGTAAGTTCAACGCCATCAAAGATTGGCATCTTTAGATCTGACACGAGGATATCGGGTGAATAGGCTTCAACCGCCTCCAAACCGGATGCTCCATCTTCAGCCTCATAGATTTCCCGCGATCCGAACGCACGCAAGATCGCGACCAGAATGGCGCGCATGTGCGCGTTGTCGTCGACAACGACAAATTTGAGCTCTTCGAACGCTATCTTGACCATGCTTTTCGAACGGGCTGGTGCCGTGGAACCGAACGAATATGTGGCAAACCCGACACTCGCCGATGTTTCGCGATCCGGCTTAAGATTTCATAAATCGCGACATGCACGCAGCGCGCGAATCTGGAATCTCTAACTCGCGCAAAGCTAGAAATCTGCAGAATCCAGCGTTAGAACCGAAACTGTTCGATCAGAATGCGTTCATCCAGGGCATGTCCCGGATCGAACATCATCAAGAGATCGATATCCGCCTTCTCTCTGACGCTGACCGTCACAACCGAGCGAAACTCATGATGGTCTGCAACGGCGCTGACGGGGCGCTTCTCGCTTTCCAGCACATCGATCTGGACATGTGCCTCGTTGGACAGGATCGCGCCCCTCCAGCGCCGGGGACGAAATGGGGAGATCGGTGTCAGCGCCATCAGGGCTGCGTTGATCGGCAGGATCGGGCCATGAGCGGACAGATTGTAGGCTGTGCTGCCGGCAGGTGTCGCAATCAGAATTCCGTCGCTGATCAACTCTTCCATGCGCACCTTGCCGTCAATGGAAATGCGCAGCTTCGTTGCCTGGTAGCGTTGGCGGAAGAGAGAGACTTCGTTGATCGCGAGGGCTTCATGTTCCGCGCCGTCCTGATCGCGGGCCGTCATCTGCAACGGATGGATCACATTGATCTCCGCGGCCGAGAGACGTGCGACGAGGTCATCCTCCTGATATTCGTTCATCAGAAATCCAACCGACCCCCGATTCATGCCGTAGATCGGAATACCGCTTTTCATGTGCGCGTGAAGCGTTTGCAGCATGAGGCCGTCGCCGCCGAGCGCGACGATCGCATCGGCGCGGTCCGGTGTAATATCGCCATATTGGCGGCGCAATCGGGTTGCCGCCTCTTGCGCTTCTGCAACATCGCTTGCGACGAAGGCGAGTTTCTCGAAGGATCGGGTCTCGATTGACATTCCACTTGGCCCGTTCAGTTACACCCGGCACTATAGGAGGTAGCGCGAAATTGTGCGTGGCATTCGCGCCGTTCGTTAACGGTTGGATTCTTCCGCTGAACGTCGGCATCTCTCAAAACCGACGGATTGCGGAAAAGCAGATCGACTAGGCGGGACGACCGAAAGATCGGGGGAGCGGGATGGGGCAGGAGCGGACGGACGTCAAGCCAGTTGATAAACCGATCTTGATTTATACCACATTTGGCAGCGCGGCGGATGCAAAGCGTGTGGGACGCGCACTTGTCGAATCCGGTGTGGCCGCGTGCGTCAATATTTTCCCTGGCATGATCTCGGTCTTCGAATGGGAGGGCGCGCTGGATGAGGCGGACGAGGTCGCCATGCTGATCAAGACTCGGTCTGGTCTCAAGCAAGAAACGCTCGAGGCGGCCGAGCAGCTTCATCCCTACGACACACCAGCGCTTCTGGTTCTCGAGACGTCCGGCGGTTCGGATGCATTTGCAGACTGGATCGCGGAGCAGACAGCCGTTCAATCAACACGCGGCAGCTAGGTCATAGAACATGTCACAAGCGCCTCATATCCTGGCGATCGATCAGGGGACGACGAGCACCAGGGCGCTCCTGTTCGACGCCGAAGGACGGGTCAAGGCAACGGCATCGGCGCCGCTTGAACAAAGCTACCCTCATCCCGGATGGGTGGAACACGATCCGCAGGCGATCTGGGACGCGGTACTCGCGACCGGGAGAAACGTGCTGCGGGATACGGGCAATCCCCCGATTGCCGGCATCGGGATCACCAATCAGCGTGAAACGGTCGTCTTTTGGGACCGGGAAACTGGCAACCCCTGCGGCCCGGCAATCGTCTGGCAGGACCGGCGTACCGAATCCATTTGCCAGAAGCTCCGGGATGATGGTCTTGAGGCCCATATCCGTAAGACGACAGGGCTTGTCATCGACCCCTATTTCTCGGCGACGAAGATAGCCTGGGCCCTGCGCAACGATTCCGATCTGGCCGCCCGGGCATCCGATGGCGAGATTTGTTTCGGCACCATCGATAGCTGGCTGATCTATCGCCTGACGGGCGGTGCCGCGCATGTTACCGACGCCACCAATGCCAGCCGCACCATGCTCTTCGATATCCATCGTGAAGTGTGGGATCGAAAGCTCCTCGAAGTGCTGGACATACCGCTCGCAATGATGCCGTCCGTTACGGACTGCCAGGCCGCGTTGGGCCACTCGCAGAGCGAGCATTTCGGAGAGCCGATCCCCGTTCTTGGCGTGGCAGGGGATCAGCAGGCGGCACTGGTCGGCCAGGCCTGTTTCGAGCCGGGCATGATCAAGGCGACCTATGGGACAGGGTGTTTCGTGCTTGTGAATACCGGGAACGTCGCGGTCGCGTCCGATCACCGAATGCTGACGACCATCGCCTATCGACTGGCCGGCCGAACCACCTACGCCCTCGAAGGCTCCATCTTTATGGCCGGTGCCACGATCCAGTGGCTTCGCGACAGTCTCGGTCTTTTCAAGAACACAGCCGATACCGAAGCCATGGCGGTTGCTGGCGACCCGGATGCCGCAGTCTATCTGGTACCGGCATTCCAAGGGCTTGGCGCACCGGATTGGGACGCCGAAGCGCGGGGCGCGATTCTGGGGCTCTCGAGAGCGTCGACGCCAAACGATATCGTTAGAGCCGGGCTCGAGGCGGTTGCCTTCCAGACCCGCGATCTCCTCGATGCCATACGTGCCGACATGGCTGCAGCCGGCCTTGATGCACCCACGACCTTGCGTGTCGACGGTGGCATGACGTCCAATCGCTGGCTGATGCAGACAATCGCGGACACGGTCGGGTTGCCTGTCGAGGTGGCGCCGATAACAGAGACCACGGCTTTCGGATCGGCAATCCACGCCGCATTACAATGTGGACTTTTTGAATCCGAGGCCCATGTCGCCAGACTGCGGCCGCCATCGATACGCTTTGATCCAAGACAAACCGATACTTGGCGCAACGACCGCCATGACGGATGGCGGGAAGCCGTTGAGCGCGTTCTCACTAAATAACAATGGAAGCAGTACCAACGAAAACGGCGGACCCCGCTGGACCCGCCGCTTCAGATATCACTCTCGTATTTTCTCGGGTTCTAAACCAGTGTGGCTCCAATCCCGAGTACGGCCCATAGAAGCCCCGCCAAGGCTAAACCGAGCCAATATTGTTTTGGAAATGCCTGTTCCGGCTGAGCCGTACAAAAGAATGGCATTTGCGCCTCCAATTCTTGGCCGATCGGCGAGGACTCCCACAAAAACGTTCTGATCCGCATTCCCCGGTCAATCGGCACGTCGTTCCCTCAAGTCTATCAGTCATTCGCATCATTGGGGGTGTTTTTTCGCGCAGTCTTTTCCCCAACCACGGTGCACATTGCCAGACAAAGCGTGATATCGCGTTAGGGAAATCCTTCAAATTTTAACGAGTCGCCGAATTTTGCTTGGGAATCAGACGGTAAGACTGAATTAACCGCTTCTGGTCGCAATGAATGGCCAGCGAAAATCAATTTTAATATCCCTCTGATATGACATCGAGGACTTCCGTCTTGGGGCGTCCGCTCGAGGACGCTGTTGCAGGGGAAACCGCCACACGAGGGGCGGCACCAAGACCGCAGAATGCGAGAGACGATTCTATGAGTTCAAAGAGTGACGCGACCACTGAGTTGCTGGCGTTTGTCGATGATGATGCCCGGTCGGCACCAGAAACCGAGCCGTTTGCCGATCGTTGGCGTCGGCGCATGCTTGGATCTGCATGGTCGATCAAGCATCAAGGGTTGGGTTCTGTTCCAGGGGTTGCTGGCGTAGTCGCGTCCCACTATCTGAAATCGCCGGCCAATCGTCGTGTCCTGCCGAACCCGGATGAAGCCTTGTCCAGCCCGGACGGTCTTGCCGGCGTTTGCAACGATCTCAGCGTGGAGACATTACTCGCCGCCTACCGGTCCGGTCTCTACCCCTTCTGTCACGTCGAGCCAATGAAATGGTGGGCGCCGTCGGAGCGTATGGTCCTCTTCATCGAGGATTTCCGTATGGAGAAGAATTTGCGCCGGCGGTTGCGCAATAAGCACTTCAGCGTGACGTTCGATCAGAATTTCGAGGAGGTCGTTCGAGCCTGTGGAGAGGCACGCCCGGGCCGCCGACATCTAACTTGGATCACACCGCGCGTCGTTTCTGCATTCAATGCTCTGCACGAAGCCGGGCACGCCCATTCCGTCGAAGTCCGGGACAAGGACGGCAATCTGGCAGGCGGCTGTTATGGTATCGGCATTGGACGCGTCTTTTTTACAGAGTCCCAATTTGTCCGTGTCCGCGACGCTTCCAAAGTCGGATTTGCAACCTTGAACCGCCATTTGCAGAGTTGGGGTTATGTTCTCAATGACGGCAAACAGCCGACAGGCCATCTGACCCATGTCGGCTTCAATCTCATTCCTCGCCGCGAATTCAATGACATTCTTGCCAAGCAGTGCGCTTTGGAAGGTAAGAATGGGCGCTGGTTTGTCGACGAAGACCTGGATGTCGGAAGCTGGGATCCCAGAGCAACGTGCGTCGAGTCTGACGCACAATAGTTGCTCTAGTCGCTTAGAATCGATCAACTCTTCTGCCCTTCTGACTAAGCGCAGGTTGGTCTAGAGCAACGGACCCATCATGATGCGAGGGCTGAGCGAACGGCCGATGTGACATCGACTGTCGTTGCCTGACCGCCCAGATCGCGGGTGAGATGTGTGCCCTCCCGGGTGACACCTTCTATTGCACCCATCAATCTTGCTGCGGCGTCCGCTTCCTGCAGGTGCTCCAGCATCATCACCGCCGACCACATCGCGCCGAGTGGATTGGCAACGCCGCGGCCCATAATGTCGAAGGCCGACCCGTGAATTGGCTCGAACATTGAGGGGGTTGCGCGTTCCGGATTGAGATTGGCTGTGGGAGCAAGCCCAAGACTCCCGGAAAGTGCTGCGGCCAGATCGCTCAAGACATCGGCATGTAGATTGCTGGCCACGACCACGTCGATACTGGCTGGATCGGTGACGAAACGCGCGGCCATCGCGTCGACCAGCACGCGTTCGGTCAGCACATCGGGAAAGTCAGCGGCAACCTTTTCGCAGACCTCATCCCACAGGACCATGGCATGACGCTGTGCGTTCGATTTCGTAACAAAGGCGAGCTTGCGCCGCGGTCGCGATTGGGCAATCCCGTAGGCGTGGCGCAGGATGCGTTCGGCGCCGCCACGGGTAATGACGCTGACATCCATCCCGACTTCCAGGGGATGGCCCTGATGCACACGCCCGCCAGCCCCTGAATATTCGCCTTCCGAATTCTCCCGCACGATGATCCAGTCGATCTCCTTCGGTCCGGCATCGCGCAAGGGACTTACAAGTCCGGGCAGCAGCCTGGCCGGGCGAACATTGGCGTATTGATCCAGGCCCTGGCAGATGGCCAGCCGCAATTGCCACAGGCTCACATGATCGGGAACGCGCGGATCTCCTGCCGATCCAAAGTAGATGGCATCGAAGCCGGTCAGTGTCTGAAGCGCATCGTCCGGCATCATGCTGCCCGTCTCGATGTAACGGTCGCTCCCCCAATCGAACGTCTCGAATTCCAGTTCAACGTTGCCCGAAACCTCACAGAGCGTTTCGAGTGCCTCCTGGCCGGCGGAAATCACCTCTTTTCCGATGCCGTCTCCGGGAATAAGAGCGATGCGATGCTTGCCCACGTTTATGCGTCCTTTGCTGTTGTTCTGATCGGCGCAAACTGACACGATCGCGGCGCAATGACGAGGGAGGAACACTTATGAACGGGGCGCGGTCGATCGGGTTCGTCGGCACCGGTATCATGGGCTTTCAAATGGCGCGCAGATTGGCCGAAGCCGGCCATCGCGTCGCCGCCTGGAACCGGACGGCCGACAAGGCGGAGCGGCTGAAGCCGTTCGGCGTCTCGGTCGTGGGGCAGGCTTGCGATACGGGCAGAGACGCCGATCTGGTAATCGTGATGGTCTCGGACGGGCCGACCAGCGACCGGGTGCTTTTTGGTGACGATGCGCCAGGTTTGCTGGACACGATGGTTGCCGGGGCCACGCTTGTTGTCATGAGCTCGATCCCGATGGAAACGGCGCAGGCCCAAGCCACAGCAGCCACCGAGCGCGGGCTCGGATATCTGGATGCCCCAGTGTCGGGCGGTGAGCCGGGTGCCCGCGATGGAACATTGGCGATCATGGCTGGAGGCGACCGGTCCGTTTTCGATGCGCTTGACGATGTGTTCTCGGTTTTGGGTAGGGCCACCCATGTAGGCCCGGCAGGAGCAGGCTCGCTCGTGAAACTGGCCAATCAGGTGATCGTCGGCAACACCATATCGACGGTTGCCGAGGCCCTGATTTTGGCGGAGCAGGGAGGCGCGGATCCAAAGGCCGTCATCGAGGCGCTCAAAGGCGGGTTTGCCGATTCGCCGATTCTACAAAATCATGGCCGGCGCATGATCGAAGGCGATTTCAATCCGGGTGCGCCATCCCGGATTCAGCTCAAGGACATGCGCAGTGCGAAAGCGCTTGCCGATAAGCTCTCACTCACCCTTCCAATGACGGAACAGGCGCTGGAACTCTATGTTTCTCTGGCCGAAAACGGGCATGAAGAACGCGATCATGCCGCAAGCTATCTCGAAATTCAGAGACTTTGCGGTCTCGATCGCTCGCCGGGGGAATAGATCTGCCTTCGGGCGCGCATGAATCTGCCGGATGTGACAACGTCGAGGCTCCATTCTGGCGCCGGTCTGATATAAGGCAATATGCTACGGGTGAGGGGGTGCCTGGTTCCCGAAGCTGTTGATTGAGGGTGTGAATTCAATTTGAAGTCACTTCAGACATTTGTCCGCACGCAGGTCAGTGACATCGGTGCGGCGACGCTGGCACGCGATGCCCTGGGTGGTGTTATCGCGTCTCTGGTAACGGTCGCCTATTGCATATCCTTCAGTGCGCTGATTTTTCAAGGATATATCGCCGACGGATTTGCTCTGGGCCTGTCCGCCCTCTTGATGGGAACCGCGGTCACGGGCCTGATCGTGACCCTGACGACGACCCTTGCGCCGGCCGACGCAGGGCCGGACACGCCGGCCGTTGCCGTCATGAGCGTGCTGGCGGCATCGACTGCGGCGTTCTTCAGCGCCAAGGATCTTGGCCCCGAACTCGCCGTCATCCATGTGATGACGGCTTTGACCGTGGCGACACTTTTTACCGGATTATTGCTATTTGGGCTTGGCGTGTTCCGGCTTGGCGTGTGGCTGCGCTTCGTTCCCTATCCCGTGATCGGCGGATTTCTGGCAGCATCCGGCTGGCTGCTGATCGCTGGCGGGGTCGAAGTGATGTCGGGGATTGCGCCCGAGCTCTCCAGCGACTCGATTTCGGATATTTCCGATCCGGAACGGCTGCCGCAGCTTTTGATCGGGTTGGGATTTGCGATCGGTGTCTTTGTTGTCAAACGCCGGGTCGAGAGTTTTTTGGTGCTGCCCATTGCCTTCATCGGATCACTGATCCTGTTGAACGGTGCGCTCCTCGGGCTTGGTTGGGCGGACTATGCAGGCGGTACGCAGAGTTGGTTCCTGGAAGATGTCGGCGAGCTTGGGTTGTGGTCACCGGTTACCGTCATTCCAGCCCATGACATCGACTGGCGGCTACTGGCGAGAAGTGCTGCGGAAATCGGCGCGGTTGGCGGGGTGACGGCCGTCTCGATGCTGCTGGATGTTTCGAGCCTTGAAGTCGTGCGTCAGAAATCGGCAGATCTGGACAAAGAGTTGCGCACCAACGGCATTGCGAACGTTGCGGCAGCCTTCCTCGGCGGCGCGGTTGGAAATCTCTCGCTGAACGGTAGCGTCCTTATCAAGGAGGCTGGCGCCGTCACGCGGTTCAGCGGTGCGGCGGCTGCGATTGTTTCCGCTCTTGTGCTCTTCTTCGGTAGCGGGATCGCCAGCCTGATACCCAAGCCGCTGCTTGGTGGACTGCTCAGCTATGTCGGTCTGGTCATTCTGACCGAGGCCTTGATACGCTCCCCGGCCCAGCGCTCGCGGACCGATTTGCTCCTTGCCGGTGCCATCATGCTCGGCATTGTCTACTTCGGATATCTTCTCGGCGTGCTGCTTGGCGTTATCGGCGCCTGCCTGCTGTTCGCATTCAGCTACAGCCGGATCGGCGTGGTGCGCCGCCATCTGACTCGCCAGGATTTCTCTTCGAATGTCGAACGTCCCTTATGGGAGGCACGACTCCTCAATGAGAATGGCCGGCAGATTCATGTCTTCTGGCTATCCGGTTTCATCTTCTTCGGCTCCTCGAACGGCCTGTTCGAATATGTGCGCCGTTGCATCGACCAGCAGGACGACCCGCCAGTCCGTTACATCGTGCTCGATTTTTCGGGCGTGCCGGGATTGGATACATCGGCCGTCCTGAGTCTCGTCAAACTCTCGAACTATTGCGACGAGCACGGCGCTGCTCTGATCTATTCCGGCCTGACACCGCGCATGATGACGAGTTTCGATGCGGCGGGATTCTTCTCAAGCGAGCGGCCGCACCGCGTGTTTGCAACCCGAAACGAGGCGCTTGAATGGTGTGAGAACAGCATGCTCAGTGCCCATGAAGGCGATGATCACGCATCGATCACAATCGAGGACTGGTTGATCCGTGAATTGGGGACCGACGCCGATATCGATCGTTTGATTTCCTATTTCGAGCGGCTGGAACTCGAGGCTGCGGATGTATTGATCAATGAGGGCGATCCGGCCGACAGTATCGATCTCATCGCATCGGGCTCGCTCGCCATCATGATCGAGGACGAATTCGGTCGGCCGCTTCGACTGCGGCGTATGGCCGGACAAACAGTTGTTGGCGAAATGGGCTTTTATCGCGACGCTCCACGCACCGCCTCAGTCGTTGCGGAAGGCCCGACGATTGCCTATCGGCTGACACGCACCGCCTTCGAGCGCATGCAGAAGAAAGACCCGGACCTGGTCTCCGACTTCCATAGCCTCATCGTTCGCGTGCTGTCCGATCGTCTGGAATTTGCCAACCGGGAAATCTCAGCGTTGCTCTAGCAACGACGACGCCTGACCTCCGATGGCACTTGATTGACTGACCATGCCCATATCTGGTTTTTGCTCCGTCCGCCCCGATTGGCGTGGGTGGAACGGCGTCATTGGGTCGGCACGACACCGTATCTGCCTTCGGTACGGACATAGATGAGGCATTCGTCTTTGGACCTGCATGAGATGCGATGCGCTGTAAGTCCTTTCGAACCGAAATAGCTGCCCGGTTCCAGGTTCGTGATGTCAGTCTTGCCGGATAGCTGGTGACTGGTTTGTCCCTGGATCACGACAGCGCGCAACCAGGAGTCATTGCTGCGTAGTTCGCCGCTAAAACCGGCCGGCAGTTTGAGAAATGTCCCGTTCTTCTGACCAGCCTGCGGACTGCCCCAAAGGAATGCCATCTTCGGCCCATTGGCAGGTGGAGGCATCCCGGATGCTGCGATCCAGGACACGTCCGATGCGTCCAGCCAGACGACATTTCTGGCCTCGATGTTCACCGGTCGCTCGCCATTGTCGAACGCCTTTTTGGATGGCTGGACAAGGTAAGGACCGGTTAGAATTTCCAGGAAGGCCGTAGCGTTGCTTCCTTTCGCGGCGGATGTGATGTGCGGTTCGCCGGCCGGTTGCGTCCAGAAGGAACCGGGCCCCATCCACATCGTCTTGGCATCGGGATCATCGTTGTGGACCTTGCCGCTGATCACGACGGCGCGATAGGTGATGTTGTGAATGTGGGGTGGTGAGGAAAAACCGTCGGCAAACTTGATAAGCGTGCCGGTGGTCCCATCCTTCTTGATGTCGCCCCAAAGAACCCCGGCCTTCGGGCTGGCATCGCCGCGGAGAGGATTGAGCGGCTGGAACTTGATCTCCGACCGTGGGACAACCTCGGCAATTGGCTCGGCTTGGGCAATGGTCGTCGTGATGGCAGTTGTGATCGCCAGTGCCGGGATCAGCAAGGATTTCATCATTGGTGTATCCTTCGTTTTCAAATGGCGTCACAACTGTGCTGCCATCAACAACGAAGTATTTGGGGCATGCATGGAGACAAGCAATCGCGTTCCAAGCAAAATGACTATCCGCTATTCGTGAATAATGTCGCTAGATCTGAAATCCGTAGAACTCTTCATCCGCGTGGCATCCGTCGGTGCCATTGGCAAGGCTGGTGCCGAGTTCGGGCTCTCTCCCACGGCAGCCACGCAGCGTATTCAAGCATTGGAAAAGGCTGTTGGCGCGCAGCTTCTCCATCGCAACACGCGCGCCGTTTCGCTCTCCGCGGATGGAGAGCTCTTTCTCGCTCACGCCAAGCGAATTATCGTCGATGTCGAAGATGCGCTTGCCGATGTGCAGTGCGACCCTCAGGCGATCCAGGGGGAGTTGCGGATCGCCGGTTCGGCTTCTTTCGGTCGCAAGCATCTGGCGCCCTACGTCTCAGAGTTCCTTGAGGCCTACCCCAAGGTTTCGATCCAGCTTAGCCTCAGCGACTCGGTCGTCGACATCATTGAGCACGGATTCGATCTCGCCATTCGACTCGGAGAGTTGGCGCCCTCGACGCTGAAGGCTCGCAAGCTCGCGGCGAGCCCCCGCGTCCTGGTTGCTGCACCCAGCTACATCGCGCGCAAAGGCGCACCGGAAAAACCTGCCGACCTAAAAGCGCATAACTGCCTGGCACGCGGAGATATGCGAAACTGGTCGCTTGCCGCGCCGGATGGTTCGGTCTGCGATATCAAAGTATCGGGGAATTTCGCGGCGAACTACGCTGAGGCGATGACCGAGGCTGCGCTGTCCGGCCTTGGTATCGCACGCAAGTGTCGCTGGGAAATAGCGGAACATCTTGCGACTGGCGCGCTCGAAACTGTCCTCGGCAGCCATACAGTCGCGCCCGAATGGAACGTGTTTGCCGTGCGCTCACCGTCCCAGCTCCCGCCGGCGCGGGTGCGCGCTTTTACCGATTTCCTGGTGGCGAAACTACGGTTGGTGCCGTCACTCACGCCGAACTGACTCCTTCAACAGCGCGGTGATCGCTGGAGATGGTAAGTTGGACGGAATGCGGTTTTGTCGCAATCATGCTTCCATCCATGGTGGGGCTTTGCCGATCTTCTCCAGAAGAAAATCGATGAAGGTTCTGACTTTCGCCGTCATGACATTGGATTCCGGATAGACGAGCCACAAGGCAACCTGATCGTTGATCTCATAGTCGGGCAGAACGCGGACGAGAGAGCCGGCGGCAATCTCGCTGTAGACGCTCCAGAGCGAGTTCATCGATATTCCCGCCCCGGCAATCGTGGCAATCTTCTGGCTAGATCCATCATCGACGACCACGCGGCATCCCGCGCCTCGGGGATCGAACTGCCCTGAACGACCTTCTCTCTCAATCAGCTCTTTGGGTGACTGATCCCTGAAGCCGACCAACTGGTGTGCTGCCAACTCATCTGGATTTTGCGGTGACCCGTGTCGTTCAAGATATTGAGGTGATGCGCAAAGGATCCGCTTGTCGTCGGCAAGCTTGCGCGCCTTGAGGCTACTGTCGGCAAGTGAGGCGTTACGCAAGGCAAGATCGAAACTGCCCTCGATCAGATCAAACTGCGTATCGCTGAGCCGCAGGTCGAGATCGACACCGGGATGCAGCCTCAGAAACTCGGGCAGGAGCGGCGCGATGTAGAGCTGCGCAAAGGTGCTCGGTGCAGCGAAACGCAAGGTGCCGGTCGCTGACGCTTTGCCTAGGCCCAATGCCGCGCGCGCCGCGTTTTCCTGGGCCAGCATTTCTTTCGCGTAAGGCAGAAACTCGGCTCCCTCCAGCGATAGAGCCACCTTTCGGGTGGAGCGGTGAAGCAGGTCTGCGCCAAGTGTGTTTTCCAGCTTTGCCAGCCTGGCGCTGGCCACGGCGGGTGCCATGCCAAGCTCTCGACCGGCCGCGCTGATGTTCAGCTTTTCTGCCGCGAGTACGAAGAGGCGTACGCCGTCGGTATCCATATTATTATATCCAAAATCCGAATTATAAAATCATCAATACGATATTTATATCGAATTCCAAAGCAATATATTCCCGTCAACGCAAAAGGAGATGCCAAATGGACTATGACAGCTTCAAGACGTTCGACGTCAGGATCGAGGACGCTATTGCCTGGGTTACGTTCGATTATCCACCGGTCAACATTCAGGGTCTCCCGATGTTGGCCGATCTCGACATGCTTGCACAGAAACTCGAAGCGGACCGCGCGGTCAAAGTCGTTGTCTTCCAATCAGCCAACCCTGAGATCTTCGTGGCGCATGCCGACACGAATTTCCTCAAGGACATGTACGGCGTTGCGGTCTCTCGCGATGAGGTGAAACTCCTCGACCTTCAGAGGGTACTGGAGCGCGTCAGCAAACTGCCCCAGGCGACAATCGCCAAGATCGAAGGCTTCGCACGTGGCGGTGGTCATGAATTCGCACTCGCCTGTGATATGCGATTTGCCGCCCGCGGCAAGGCCAAATTTATGCAGATGGAAGTCGCAATGGGCATCCTGCCGTGCGGTGGAGGCGCCTCGCGGATGGCTCGCCAGACGGGTCTGGGCCGTGCGCTGGAGATCATCCTGGGTGCCCGCGATTACGATGCCGATCAGGCCGAAGCCTTTGGCACCATCAATAGGGCTCTCGACCCGGAAGAGATCGGTCCGTTTGTCGAGGCCCTAGCCAAACGCATCGCCAATTGGCCAGCTGAATCGATCAATGCCTGCAAACAGTCTGTCTATGCATCGATCGACAAGCCAATCGAAGAGGCTCTGAAAGAAGAAGCCTATTGGCTCTATCAGGCCACCAGTCAGACGCCGGCTCTTAAACGTTTCGCATGGGCCGACGACAACGGCGCACAATTCGACATGAACAATCAGCGCGCCTGGGAAGACCTCGTGATCGGCGTCCAGGACATCAGGTAGCGGGAACCGAAATCCAGGAGGACCGGCAGCTCTTGTTCACGCGTGTCCTTCTTCCCGACGGAGGCAGAAAATGCTTGTGAGGGTCGATGACCAAGGGTTCGCACCCATCAACCGTGCTTATGACGCTGTATTCCAGCAGAACCGGCTGAGTGTCGGGCTGGTGGTGCCGTTGGAAACCTATCGCACCAGTCCGGTGCCGACCATGGCCCGGCACATCGAACGCGTTCAATGTGCCGAAGAACTGGGCTTCTCTGCAGTCTGGTTGCGGGACGTACCTTTCAATGTTCCGTCGTTCGGTGATGCCGGACAGCTTTTTGACCCGTTCGTCTATCTGGGATTGCTGGCCGGCCAGACGAGACGGATTGCACTTGGCGTTGCCAGTATCGTTCTGCCGCTGCGGCATCCAGCGCATGTCGCGAAGGCGGCAGCCAGCGCCGATGCGTTGTCAGGCGGGCGGGTCATCCTGGGTGTCGCATCGGGCGATCGGCCGGACGAATACCCGGCAATGGGCGTGCCCTTTGCGGAACGAGGCGTCCGATTTCATGAGAGCTTCGACTATATCAGGCAAATGGGTGCGGACGCGCCGGTCTTCGATAACCGGTTTGGCAGCCCCGGCGGTGGTATCGACATGCTTCCGAAACCGAAAGCGGACAAGCTTCCTCTCTTGATTACCGGAGGGTGTCAGCAAGATCAGGCGTGGATTGCTCGCAATGGCGATGGGTGGATGCTCTATCCGCGAGACGCCAGGACCCAAGCCCAGATCATTCGGGAATGGCGCACCCGGATTGCGGCACAAGGCGATCCTGATCGGCCTGTCATGGAACCGCTCTATATTGATCTCGCCGATGACCCGGAAACGCTGCCGCAGCCGATACATCTCGGTTTCCGCCTGGGCACACGCCATCTCCGCGACTATCTGCACACGCGCAAAGAGATCGGCGTGAACCACGTCGCGTTGAACCTGCGTTTCAATCAGGCGGATATCGAGGCCACATTGAAACGTCTGGCCGACGAGGTTCTGCCGGATTTCCTTAGGTGAGGAATTAGTGTCAGGGAATCAGCACCGCGATTATCAGCACATAGGTCAGATTGTGGGCCAGTTGATCGACGCCCAAGGCCCGCCAGAACTCCGGATCTTCTGTCGTCCAGCGTCCCATTTTGCCGATCCGCTCCTTCACCCAGTCGATATGGTAGTGGATGATGAATTCGGCCGCGGGGATCAGGAATGCCAACAACAGCGTCTGAGGCGTGAGGGCCAGATAGACCAGAGGGGTCAGAATGGCATGAATGCCGGCATGGATCAGTCCGCCGGGGTGTCCGTAGACACCCTTATTCATGTACTGGTAGGGCGATTGCAGAAAGAAATCGGCAATGGTGTGCTTCGCGGAGAGAATCGCGAAGGCCAGCAGAATATCACTTAACAAATCAGGCATTACGACGCGCAGGTCCCCATCCTGGACGCTCGGTCATGAAGGTATCCATGACCGATAGCAAGACAAATGCGATTGTGCCCGCGATCTGTCGCCAATTAGTTGATATTGGGAGTCAATTGCGCTCTGGCAAGGGCGGATCGTCGTTCGTCTGATTATTTCGTGGGCGAGTGCCCAATCGGTTTGCGATCGATGAGTTCCTTTTTCTGGTACGATGCCCGTAGTTCGCCACAAGATATTGACGTGTGTGGCACTAAAACCTCAGGTTGAAAAAATGCGCGTATTGCGCGCAACAAAAATGAAAGAGCCGGGGCGTGCAGGCCCCGGCTCTTCGGTCAATCGGATTTGTTTGGCGGAAACTCAGAACCGGAACATTCCACCGACAGCACCGATGCCGATGCTTAGACTGCTTTTGCCGCCGCGCTTCGAGAAGCCGAGCGTGACACGCGGCCGGGGTGCCGGAGCAGGGGCGACCGGACGATGCCGTTGCACCTGCTGGCGACGCGGTTGACGCGTCTTACGTGTCGTCGTGTGACGCCGCGGAGCGACGGTACGCGTGCGCTTGACCTGCGGCTTGCGGCGGGCCTGTTGGACGACCGGGCAGACACGGTTTGTGTGCGCTGTTACGACATCGATCGTTGCCTGGGCCGGCGTATTCGCATCAAGTCCCGTTTGCGCGTGTGCATTGAACATATGCATGCTGCCGCGAGAGCCACGGCCCCAGACACCATCGATCTTGCCATGATAGCATCCGACCCGCTTCAGCTCGGTCTGAAGCTGAACCGCCATCATGTAAGGATTGGCGACCGGTGCGGGCGTCACCACAGCCGGCGCCGCGGCTGTTGCAATCGGTGCCGTTGTCGATGCGTCGGTAGCCGTGCCCGTATTGAGATTTGCGAACTTGGTACCGGTCGTCCCGGTCTTGGCGCTTGTTGCCGTCTCGCGGGGCTCCACGGCAATAGACCGGACTGCGCTCAGGCGCGCCTTTGCAATCGGGGCATAAACGCCGTTCGGAAAACGCTCGAGATAGGCTTTGTAGAGCTCCGGCGTCTTGCTGGATTCAACGGATGTCCAGAAGGTGTGCTCGACGGTGGAATCGGCGACGGTAATAAGGCGTGTTGTTGTCGGTGCTTCGGTCGTAGCGGCCGTCTTGCCCGTCAAGGAGCGGTTTGGGTTGAAGTAGAACTGACCTGTCAGCGAAGAGTTTTCCCAGGGGATCTGCGCGCTGTTGGTTGCCGCCATCACATCCTTGCGGACCTCGATCATCACATCGTTGATGCTCGCGTCCGTCTCGTCCATGTGCTTCAGCAGGGCGGTCGTGAAGGGGCTGTTCCGGCCATCGCCATCGAGCGCCACATTGCCGGGTTCGGTTGCAAATGAGATCAGCATGCCGGCCGTTTTATCGACGGCGGCAAGGCCTGAGGAGACATTCAGCGAGCGGCTGGCCTTGCTCAGTGAGCGGGCAAGGGGATTGTCGCGACAGGCGTCCAGAAATACGAGATTGACGCGCTTGGAGCGCTGCATCTGACGCAGTACGAGATCGAGACGGATCGATTCAAAATCGAGATCCGCTTCGTCTCCCAGCGTTGCATCGACCGGTGCCAGATAGTTGGTACCATTCACCTGCAGACCGTGGCCTGCATAGTAAAAGAGCGCCACATCTGCATCGGTGATGGCGCTCGAGAATTCGCGGATCTTTCGCTCGAGACCGTTGCGGTCAAGATCGGTTCCGGAAATGACTTCGAACCCGTAGGTACGAAGCTTGGCGGACATGTCGCCCGCATCGTTCCTAGGGTTTTTCAGCGGTGCAGCGTTTTTGTATGCGGCGTTGCCTATGACAAGCGCCACGCGCTTCTCCGCGAAAGCGGGGACAGAGGCAGCTGCAAGCGCCAGTGTCGCCACGATCAATTTGGTTAGTGTCCTCAGCATCATTGCCTCCCTTGAACCGCCGATCGGGCGCGGTTCGATCAACTCTGTAACAAATGTACAAAAACCAGCATGAACCCACGCTGAATGGGCCGTTTAGGTAAGCGTCACCTGGAGGCTGTATCGAGAGTCCTGAAGCCGGCCCGCTCCCCCGGCCCAACCACCCAAGAAGGGTATCCTCGGGGTGGTTGGGCCGGGGGAGCGGGCCGGCTTCAGGACTTTCAAGTCAAGAATCTAAGTTTTTGCAGAGTGAGGGACGTGATCGAAGCCGGTCAGGACGTAAGCACGGTGTAGAGGCTTACAAGCGCGACACAGGCGAGGACCGTCAGCGCCGCACGGCGGTAGTAGCTGCTTCCGCCTTTATCATAGTGGCGCGCACCAAGACTGATCGCGAGAATGAAGGGCGGCGAAAACAGGATGCCTAAGATAATGATATCTTTGGTGAAAAATCCGTAGGCTCCATAGACGCCGATTGCGATGACGTGAATTGCAGCCATGGCGGCAAGGATGTTGCCGCGGATAATGTCCGGCGGATCGGGGCGCGATAGCAGGACCGCGACAATCGGCGGGCCGCCCACGCCTGCTGCGCCTTGAATCATTCCGCTGACGGCGCCGGTCGTGAACGATACCGGTTTGCCGATCGTCCCTCTGTACCGCCAATTGGACGCAATCAGGATCACCAGGGTCAACACGATGATGGCGATCGTAAGCTTCATGATTTCTGGGTCGATGTAGGCTAGAAACCACGATCCGATCGGCATCACGATGGCAAGGCCGGCGATTAACGGCCAGACAAGCTTGCCGTCGGCATGACGAACGGCAATCGGGACAAGTCGGAAGAGTGCTGGAATTTCGATAACCGCATGAAGTGCGACTGCGTCTTTCGGGCTGTAGAGCAAGCTGACGATTGGAATGATGACAAGGGCGGCGCCAAAGCCGACGAAGCCACGCAACAGGCCACCAACCATCAAGGTGGCAAGGACCATGAGATTGCGTGTGTTCCAAAGATCAAGCTGACCAAGGTCCGCCCAGGCAATCAGGTCGTTCATTGTGGGTTGCGATCGCCAAAGAAGCGGTCGATGCGCTCATTCGCGGCATCAGGTGTCTCGTAATGGACGAAATGACCGGCATCTTCTGCGATCTCGACGGTGACATGCGTGAAATAGTCATCGAGGCGGTCCGTCCATTCGGCGCGCAAGACCGGGTCCTTCCCGCCCCAGTAGACATAGGTCGGCACGGCGATTTTCGGGCGCCTTGGAGCTCCGTCGCGGATCAGGGCAAGTCGGGCATCGTTCAGAGAACGATACCAGGCAAAGCCGCCCTCGAGGTTTCCGGGTTTGAGAAAGTTCTCGACCCAAATGTCGAGTTCTTCGGTGAACGTGTCCGGATCGCCCGACCAGTGCGCGAGAAGATTGCCGAAATAGAGTCGGCAGGCCTCGGGGCTGGATCTGAGCAGGGCAGGCGCCCAATCGAGTTGATTGAAACTCTGATACCAGATCTCGTTGACGCTGGTCGGATCGACCCAGCGCTTGCCGATACCGGGATAAGGGCAGTTGAAAAAGAACAAGCCTGATACGCGATCCGGATAGGCCATGGCAAAACCCTGCGCGATATAGGCACCGACATCGTGCGCAATCAAACCGGCGCGCTCAATGCCCAGGGCATCGAGCAATCCGACGAGATCGCGGACATAGTCGGTCATGCGCGGCAATGTATCGGGTTTTTCCGTGTCGCCGAAGCCGCGAAGGTCCGGTGCGATAACATCGTACGTCTCGGCCAGCGCCGGGATCGTCTTCGACCATGTGTACCAGAACTCCGGCCAGCCATGGATTAGAACCAGAGGCGTGCGCGAATCATCCGCCGGATTGCCATGACGCACATAATGGATGGAGATCCCATTGGCATTGACCGTCTGATGATTCCAGTCATGGGAATTTGCCATCTGAACTCAACCTTTCGATGTGCTCGGTCAAACATTACGCCATGCCGGCCTCAGCGTCAGACCAGGGTACGGCCGCCGTCGACATAGAGCGTCTGTCCGGTAATGAACTGCCCCGCCGCACTCAACAGAAGGACAACGGTTCCGATGAGATCGTCGGGAGTCGACAAGCGACCCATGGGGATTTGATCGAGATAGCGCTGCTGGAAATCCGGATCGTCGAGATGGTTGCTCGTCATGCCAGTTTCGATAATGGCGGGACCGATCGCGTTCACGGTAATGCCACGATCCGCCCACTCGCGCCCGAGAACGCGGACAAGTTGCGCCAGCCCGGCCTTTGACGATGCGTAGGCCGCGTAGTTGGCGTTCGACATCTTTGATGAGATCGAGGCGATGTGCACGATGGCGCCGCCATCTGCGCTCATGGCGCGCGCCGCAACGCGGGACAGAAGAAATGGCCCTTTGAGATTGATGTCGAGTGTCGCTTGGAAGGCATCCTCGGTGAGATCGAGTGCCGAACCGATCGTGAGGATGCCGGCAGCATTCAGGATACCGTCGAGTTGTCCGTAGTGCTGCAGGGCCGTGTCGACCGCGTGGGCAATCGAACCCTCGTCGGTTACATCCATCGGCGCGACGATGCTTTCGGCGCCGTCGGGCTTGCTCACGCGGTCAGGATCGATGTCCGTGAGGAGAAGGCGTGCGCCGCGTGAAGCCAGACGAGCGGCGAGCGTACTCCCGATCCCTCCGGCCGCCCCGGCGACAAGGATCGATTTGTCCTGCAGCGCGAAAAGCGGATCCATCTGGATTTATTTGGGTCTGATCAGAAAGAGGAGTGCATTGAACTCGACCAGTGTCCCATCCTCGACGGCGATCTGTTCGACGACGCCATCCTCCGGTGCTTCGATGGTTGTGTAGAGTTTCATGACTTCGATGAGGCACAGAGGATCGCCGGCTTTGACCTCGGTCCCGACCTCGACAAATGGTGGATCCTCAGGTGAGGACCGACGATAGAACGTGCCGACCATCGGCGCCCGCAATGCAACGAGACCTTCTTCCGCCATCGGCTCGTTTTCGGGGCCCGCGGAAGGTTCCGGTTCCGCTGCGGCGGGTTCCGGCACCAACTCGAGATTTGGCCGCGAGTCGGTTTTCACGGGGAACTCTTGAACCTTTGCTTCCGGCACGGCCTCAATCATTGGAGCAGGCACAGCAGGGGCCAACTGCGGCTCGGTCTCGTTGCCGCGTCGTCGCACAACCAGCTTCGTGCCTTCAAGTTCGAGTACGACCTCGTCACAGTCCGAGGCATCGATCAGCTTGAGGATCTCTGCCACCTCCTTAAAGCTCAATGTCATTGCTGCACTTCCGATTTGTCCGCATTTTGGCCCGGCTCATAGGTTGCCCCGAGACGAGACGCCGCACTACGCATTTCGGGCACGAATGCCAGGCCTTCCTTCAGTGTAATCCGTGCCTCGGGCGCCGAGACGGCAATGCCACCAACGATCTGGCCGCTTTGCGTGATGACCGGGACCGAGATACAGACGACGCCGGACATGAACTCCCGATCGTCCGTTCCAATCCTGCTCTTGGCCGTCGCTTCCAAGGCGATACGCAACGCTTTCCGATCTGTGATCGTTTCGCTGGTATAGCGCGTCAGAGGCATGGCGCTCAAAATCACCTCACGCTCGGCTTCCGGTTGAAGGCTCAACAAAAGCTTGCCGATCGCCGTGCAATGCGCCGGGACCTGACTCCCCGATTCGAATCGCAGTCCAAGTGGCCATTTGGCTTCGACCCTATCCAGATAAACCACTTCCGAGCCTGTCAAAACCCCGAAATTGCATGTCTCCCCGAGGGTCTCCGACAATCTGCTGAGAATGCCATGACGAAGCGAACGATGCGATGCCGCGCTGAGTGTATTCAGCGCAAACGAAAGCAAACGGGGTCCCTCTGTGTAACCGCGGCCCGAATGATCACGTTCGAGAAAACCGATTTCCGATAGCAGAGTAATGACGCGGTGTACCGTCGGTTTGGTAAGACCGGTCAGGCGCGCGATTTCCGCCATCGACATCGGCTGATCCATGCCGGTGACAGTCTCAAGAATGGTGAAGGCTTTGCCCATGGCACCGAACTGCAAGAGATGTTCGGTGCTTTGCGCGCCGCGCGCTCTGGACGGGCGACCAATAGGTTCCGATTTCACCTCTGACGATTTGCGTTTTTTGCGTGCTTTCATCATCGTTGTCTTGACAGGAAAATGACGTGTTCCTCACTATGCTATTGTCAAAAACTGAAATCAATCGTCTTGCGGTACGAGACGATCGCATAAGGGGGCCGATCGAAAGGACGCTATGGGTCGAACGATCAAACTGATCGACGTGACGCTGCGGGATGCGCATCAATGCCTATGGGCGACACGCATGACGACAGCGATGATGCGGGAGCTGGCGCCACGCCTGGATCGCGCGGGATTCGAGGCAATCGACCTTGTCGGAGGCGCCGTTTTCGACGTCTGCGTGCGCTATTTGCGCGAGGACCCTTGGGAGCGCATGCGCATCCTGAATGAGTGGGTCACGGAGACACCGCTCATCATTCACACCCGCGGGCAGAGCCTCTTCACCTTCGAGTTTTTCCCCGACGACGTCGTCGAACTGGCGGCAGAGCGATTCGCCGCAAACGGCATGCGCTACCACACGCCTTACGACGCGCTCAACGACATGCGGAATCTCGAAATACCGATTCGTGCGGCAAAGGAGCACGGCCTCTATGTCGTGGGTGGACTGGTCTATACGGAAAGCCCCGTTCATACGGACGAGTATTATGCGGGCAAGGCAAAGGAACTGGCGGCGCTCGGCGTCGATGCCGTGTTCCTGAAGGATGCCAGCGGATTGCTGCGCCCGGAACGCATGCCGACATTGGTTCCGGCGGTGAGGGCGGCAATCGGCGAGATGCCTCTGCAGATTCACACGCACTGCAATTCCGGCCTGGCGCCCTTTGTGGTCCTTCAGGCCGTCGAGCACGGTGTCGAGGTCGTGCACACGGCCACGTCGACATTAGCCAATGGCGTCTCGCATGCGCCGACGGAGCTGGTTACGCAAAACCTCAGACGCCGCGGTTATGACGTGGATATCGATCTTGAACCCATCGAGGAGGTTGCCGATCGCCTCAGCTATATCGCCGCGCGCGAGGATAAGCCTGTCGGAACGCCCAACGAATATGACGAGTTCCACTATCACCATCAGTGTGCCGGCGGCATGGTCTCGAACCTGCAATATCAGCTCGAAACCATGGGTCTCGAGGATCGGCTGAATGATATCCTTCACGAAGCCGGGCAGGTGCGCGCCGATCTTGGCTATCCGATCGTCGTGAGCCCTTTCGCTCAGTACATTGTCACCCAGTCCGTGCTCAATGTAATGGCGGTCGATCAGGGCAAGGAGCGATACGACTCTGTTCCTGATGAAGTGCGGCTTTATGTTCGCGGCGGTTACGGAGAAATCGCGGGCGATATCGATCCCGATCTCTATGACAAGATCACGCGCGGTGCCGAGCCGATCACCGAGCGTCCGGGCTTGCTTGTTGAGCCGTCATTGGCGCGCGTCCGGCGAACGCGCGGTCCGTTCGAGTCGGACGACGATCTGCTACTGGCTGTCTTCTATGACGAGGGACAGTATGGCGCTCTCAAAGAGGCAGGGTCCATCGAAACAGCTTATCCGCTGATGGAAACGCCATTGCTCACATTGGTGAAGGAAATCACCGACCGCGATCAAATCAAATCGTTTCATTTCGTTCAGACATCTGTCTGACCTCATAGGAGTTTTTATGAATGTCTGAGCCCTGTATCATCACGGCAGCCATCACGGGCGCCCTGCCGAAGAAGAAAGACAATCCTGCCGTGCCTGTAACACCTGCCGAACAGATCGAGTCGACGCATGAGGCCTTTGAAGCCGGTGCAAGCCTCGTTCACATCCATGTTCGCGATGAGAATGAGGATCCGAGTTCCGATCCCGATCTCTTCGCTCAGGTCCAGGAAGGTGTGACCAAGCATTGTCCCGGCATGATCGTGCAATTTTCGACCGGTGGCCGTGGTCGTGAGCCTTCACAGCGGGCTGCCATGCTTTATCTCAAACCCGACATGGCATCGCTGGCTACAGGCTCGGTCAACTTCCCGACCAATATCTACGAGAACCCTCCGGATTTTGTTGAGACGTTGGCGACAGATATGCAGAAACACGAGGTGAAGCCGGAGATCGAAGTCTTCGATGTTGCCATGCTCTACAATGCGGCGAACCTTGTGAAGAAGGGTTTGCTCGACGAGCACGCCCACGTGCAGTTCGTCATGGGTATTCCCAATGCCATGCCCGTCAGGCGGACGCTGCTTGAGTTTCTGATATCGGAATTGAAAGACGTGCTGCCCGATGCGACCTGGTCGGCCATGGGCGTTGCGCGGCACCAGTTCGAAGTGAACAAATGGGCGCTCGAGCTTGGCGGCCATTGTCGCACCGGATTTGAGGACAATCTACGCTTCGACAAGGATCGGCTGGCAGTCAGCAACGCCGAACTCGTCTCGAAGATCGTCGGCGTTGCCGGTGAGTACGGACGCCATCCGGCGACGCCCACAGAAGCGCGAAAATTGCTCCGCCTCCGGTCCTTACACTAACTATGGAGACGAACTGACGGTGTCCCCTTATCTGGAAAATCTGTTTTCACTTGATGGCCGCGTCGCGCTTTGTACCGGCGCGTCATCCGGGATCGGCAGGCGTATGGCTCATGCGCTTGCGATGGCCGGTGCCAGTGTGGTGCTGGTCGCGCGCCGCGAGGCAGCGTTGAACGAGGTCGTTGCAGAGATCGAAGGCGCAGGCGGAAAGGCAGCAATCGCGGCCGCGGATGTTTCCGATCTCGATGCGCTACCGGCTCTGCATGAGGCTGCAGGCGAAGCCTTCGGGGCGCCGGACATTCTCGTGAACGCCGCCGGGGTCAATCCCCGACAGCCTGCGGACACGATTACGCCGAAAGATTGGTCCCGCACCCTCGATCTCAATCTCTCGGCGCCATTCTTTCTGGCGCAGGCCTGTGTCCCGGCTATGCGCGAGAAAGGGCGGGGAAGCATCATCAATATCGCTTCGCTTCAATCCTTTCGTGCCTTCGCGAATGGGATAGCCTATGGCGCCTCGAAAGGCGGCGTTGCCCAGCTGACGCGTGCCATGGCGGAAGCCTGGTCGAAGGATGGCATTACGGCCAATGCGATCCTGCCGGGGTTCTTTCCAACGGAACTCACGGGTCCGGTGTTTGCCGATTCCGAGCTTTCTCATCATCATGCAGCGATGACGGCGATCGGGCGCAATGGCGAATTACCGGATCTCGATGGTGCCACCGTATTTCTCGCATCGCCTGCATCGGCCTATATTACCGGCCAGATTCTGGCCATCGATGGCGGGTATTCCGCCAAGTAAGGTATCGATATGAAAGCGCTCGTCTATACCGGCCCCGAGGCTATGGAAATGCGCGACGAAGCAGATCCGGACGCCGGAGACGAAGTCGTCATTGCCGTCGAAGCCTGCGGCATCTGCGGTTCGGACATGCATGCCTATCTCGGGCATGACGAACGCCGGCCCGCGCCCCTGGTCCTCGGCCATGAGGCGGCAGGTCATATCGCAACCGGCCCCCGTAAAGGTGAACGTGTCGCCATCAATCCACTGGTGACATGTGGCCAATGTGAGAATTGCCTGTCCGGACGCTCGAACATCTGTCCCGACCGCCAGATCATTTCCATGCCTCCGCGCCCCGGTGCTTTCGCAGACTTCGTGCGCGTGCCGGAACGCAATCTCGTCACCGTTCCAGATGATCTGGACCTTGCCGTCGCGGCGCTGTCCGAACCGATTGCCACCTCATATCACGCGGTCAATCTCGGTGAGCGGGCTGCTCATCGTCCTCTCGCTGCGAGCAAGGTGGCCGTTATGGGCGGAGGTGCCATCGGTCTAGCTGCAGCAGGCGTTCTCAAGAGCCGGGGATGCAAAGACATTCTTGTGGCCGAGACCAATCCTCTCAGACGTCAGGCCATGGCACGTTGGGATATCGCCGACTCCTACGATCCAACCGCGGCCGGCAAACCAGACGACTCGACCTTCGATGTCGTTGTCGACGCGGCGGGATTTACACCGACACGTGCCGAAGCGTGCCGGCTTGTCAAACCGGGCGGCGTTGTCATGCACATCGGCCTCGGTGGCAGCAGTGAAGGTCTCGATGTCCGCAAGATGACCTTGCAGGAGATCACTTTCATCGGCACCTACACCTATACGATGGGTGACTATCGCGAGACATTGGATGGTCTGCATAAGGGGCTTTTCGGGTCCATCGACTGGTTCGAAGAGCGCGCTTTGGACGAGGGGGCTACGGCATTCCAGGAATTGCGCGACGGTCGCGTAGCGGCTGGAAAAATTGTCTTGAGGCCTTAGGGCATGGCCGCTGTCCGGAGGCCCTGACGCCTGCTCGCGCTTGTTTGATCAGACTTTTGTTGGGGGAAGCAGACCGGCGCGCTACATTGTTGCCATGACGATCCTGCGCCTTGCCCTTCTTGTGCTTCTTCTCGCCACGCCAGCGCGTGCGGATAAGGCCGATGATCTTTTCAACGCGTTGCGCCTGTCCAACAGCGAGACGGATGCACGGCTGTTGGAGAATGAGATTTGGCAGTATTGGCTGCGCGGTCCGAATGAGACAGCCACGAAACTGGTTGCCCGTGCGATGGAACGTCGTCGCTGGCACGACTATGCCGGTGCCTTGGAATTCCTGGATAAAGCCGTTGCTGCCGCACCCAATTGGTCGGAGGCATGGAACCAGCGCGCATTCATCCATTTTCTCCGCGAGAGTTACGACAAATCACTGGAAGATCTCGACAAGGCACTGGTACTGGAGCCACGACACTTCGGGGCGCTGGCGGGGAAGGCGCGAATCCTGATGCGGCAGGGGCGGATGTCACTGGGCCAGGATGCGTTGCGACAGGCCGTGAAGATTCACCCATTCCTGCGGGAAAGATCGATGCTGATCGAAGTGCCGGGGCAGGATCTGTAGCGCTTAGCCGTAAGACCGGACAACGATGTACCGTCAGTTGGCTGAAGACCGCGGCTTCGCCAGGTTGAGTTAAACCAAAGTTTATTATCCCTTCGGCTTAGACCGTGAGGCGTAGGAAATCCGGGCTAGGCCGTTGGTCTGTCTTCACTTTGCCTATGCTCCATCCTACGGTTTCCATGCGCAATCAAACTCTTCGCAAATCTAAAACTGCGCCATGCGTCCTGCGCATCTCTGACACTTTGAGCTGAGGGTCCTGCGCAGGGCACAAATTATTGAAACTACTGGAGGAAATAACTCATGAGTGGACCTAAGCGGACTGTCTCGCGTAGGACTATCTTGAAATCAGGCGCAGCCGGCGTGGCTGCTCTGGCCACCCCCACCTTCTTTACCCGCGGCGCCCATGCAGCTGACTTCTGCAATATGCCAACGGGCAAGTCTGTCATTCTCGGCTTCAACGTACCGCAAACAGGTGCTTACGCCGATGAAGGCGCCGACGAGTTGCGTGCCTACAAACTGGCCGTCAAGCATCTGAATGGTGAAGGCGACGGCGGTCTCCTGAACACGATGAAGCCGAAAGCCCTGAAAGGGAACGGTATCCTCGGCAAGAAGGTCGAGTTCGTGACTGGCGACACTCAGACCAAATCTGACGCGGCTCGTGCGTCCGCAAAGCGGATGATCGAGAAAGATGGCGCCATCATGATTACCGGCGGCTCGTCCTCCGGTGTCGCGATTGCGGTGCAGTCGCTCTGCCATGAAGTCGGTGTCATTTTCATGGCCGGCCTGACGCACTCGAACGATACGACCGGCAAGGACCGGCGCCGCTACGGCTTCCGTCACTTCTTCAACACCGACATGTCCGGCTCTGCGCTGGGTCCGGTGCTCGAGAAGCAGATGGGCAAGGAACGTACGGCCTACCACTTGACCGCCGACTACACTTGGGGCTGGTCGCAGGAAGGTTCGATCAAGGCAACCACGGAAGGCCTTGGCTGGAAGACCGCAAAAGCCGTCCGCACGCCTCTCGGCGCCGGCGACTTTTCTCAGTACATCACGCCGGTTCTGAACTCGGGTGCCGACGTGCTGGTCCTGAACCACTATGGCAAGGACATGGTCAACTCGCTGACTCAGGCCGTTCAGTTCGGTCTGCGCGACAAGCAGGTCAACGGTAAGACCTTTGAGATCATCGTTCCGCTCTATTCCCGCCTCATGGCTCAGGGCGCTGGTAAGAACATTGCCGGCATCTATGGCACAACAAACTGGAACTGGTCGCTGCAGGACGAGGGCTCAAAAGCATTCGTCAAGTCCTTCGGCGCCGAGTATGGCTTCCCGCCCTCGCAGGCCGCTCATACCTGCTACGTCCAGACGCTGCTCTATGCAAACGCCTGTGAAGTGGCCGGCACATTCTCACCTCCGGGTGTGATCAAGGCCCTCGAAGGCTTCAAGTTCGATGGCATGGGCAACGGCCCGACGCTCTATCGTGCCGAAGACCATCAGTGCTTCAAGAAGGTGCTGGTTGTGAAAGGCAACGAGGATGCGAAGAGCAAGTTCGACCTCTTGAAGGTCGTTCAAGAAGTGCCCGTCGAGCAGATCATGTATGATGACAAGAAACTCGGTGGAGAACTTGGTTCAGGCGACGCCAAGAAGTGTTGACCAACTGACCGCTTCATAGTCCATTTGGGAACTATCGGCCGCCTCCAACTCGGAGGCGGCCGGAACCCGGTCAGGTTTTTAAGAACAGACCTCAGAACGATAATGGTTGGAGGAGGCAAGCCTTCCCATGGACGCAATTCTTCTACAGATTCTCAACGGCCTGGATAAGGGCGGGGCTTATGCCTTGATAGCCCTCGGGCTAACGCTCACTTTTGGTACACTGGGCGTCGTGAATTTCGCTCACGGTGCCCTATTTATGCTCGGCGCCTTCTGTGCCGTGACATTTAATCGATTTCTCAAGCTCGAAAGTGTTGTTATCGACCCGAGCCAGACGACCCCATGGGGGACGCCGTTGGAGGTTCGTACGCCCTATATCGAGGCGTGGCTCGGCGAGTGGGGCAAATTTCTTATCGATTTCTCGGTCCCCGTTTCAATACTGGTTGCGATACCCGTGATGCTCCTGATCGGTCTGATCATGGAACGCGGGCTTATTCAGTATTTCTATAAACGACCGCATGCCGATCAGATTCTGGTGACCTTCGGGCTGGCAATTATTCTGCAAGAAATCGTCAAACATTTCTTCGGCGCCAATCCGATACCGCAAGCTGCACCGGCGATTGTCGAGGGCAGCGTTAGCATCACGGATACAATCGTCTATCCCTATTGGCGTATCGTCTATCTCTGCTTTGCGGCGGTCACGATCGGTTCGGTCTTTGCCTTCCTGCAGTTTACGACGTTCGGCATGGTGGTGCGCGCAGGAATGCAGGACCGCGAGACGGTCGGTTTGTTGGGGATCAATATCGAGCGCCGTTTCACGATCGTATTCGGCATCGCGGCGGTTGTCGCCGGTTTGGCTGGCGTCATGTACACGCCGATCCTTCCACCGGATTATCATATGGGGATGGATTTCCTGGTGTTGTCATTCGTTGTCGTTGTCGTTGGCGGAATGGGATCGCTTGGAGGCGCCGTAATGGCAGGCTTCGTTCTTGGAATTCTCCAGTCCTTCGCATCCATGAACGAAGTGAAATCAATACTGCCGGGGATCGACCAGATCATCATTTATCTGATAGCGGTGATCATTCTGCTGGTCCGACCGCGCGGTCTCATGGGGCGCAAAGGCGTCATGGAGGGCTAGACGGTGTTTCGGATCTCAAAAACCAACGATCTGCTGCTGCTGGTGTTGTTCGCAGTCGCGGTGTTCTCGGGGCCTATCGTTCTCCAGCCGTTCGGAGCGGCCTATCCGGATCTTCTCCAGAAGTTTGCCATCTTCGGTCTCTTCGCGATTGGCTTCAACATCCTGTTCGGACTGACAGGCTATCTGTCCTTTGGTCACGCTGCCTTTCTCGGCGTCGGCTCCTATGCCGCGGTCTGGTCGTTCAAGCTCTTTTCGATGAACGCGCTGCCAGCGATGGGTTTCGCCATCATTCTTGCCGCGATCTTTGCGCTGGCGATCGGCTATGTCAGCCTCAGGCGATCGGGCATCTACTTTTCGATTCTGACGCTGGCCTTCGCACAGATGTCTTACAATCTGGCCTATTCGGTCCTGACGCCGATTACGAATGGCGAGACCGGCCTTCGGGTGCTCAGGACGGATCCGCGCTATCTCGATGCGCTCTTCGGCGGCGATATCGGCGCGACGCTCCCGCCGACCAATCTGTTCGGCATTCAAATGACGGGTTGGCCTGGTTTCTATTTTTGCGCCACGATGCTGGTCATCGGGTTCGGTATCTCGATCATGATTTTCCGCTCGCCGTTCGGTATGACCTTGCGGGCGATCAAATCGAACCAGGATCGGATGCGCTATACCGGTTTCAATCCGCGCCCCTTCCTGCTCAGTGCCTTCGTCATCTCGGGCATGTATGCCGGTTTGGCCGGTGCGCTGATGGCTGTAACCGATCCTCTCGCCGGTGCAGAGCGTATGCAATGGACCGCATCGGGTGAGGTTGTGCTTATGACCATCCTTGGCGGTGCGGGGACGCTGCTCGGTCCGGTTCTCGGGGCCGGTCTCATCAAGTATTTCGAGAATATCTTTTCGGCCTTCAACAAGACCGTTCTGACAGATGCGTTCAGTTTCATCCCAGACGGCCTTCGTGAATTCGTGGTCGAAATTGCCAGTCTTTTCATCGGAGAGGGATGGCATCTGACTCTCGGACTTCTGTTCATGGTCGTGGTGATCTTTCTTCCAGGCGGCCTTATGGAAGGCGTGATGAAGCTGTTCCGCATCAAGCATTCGCCGGACGTCAAATCCGTTTCGAAATCTGCACAACGTGACATCCTCGGTGAGGGCGCGATCGATGACGACACGGAAGAGCCGCCGAAATCCAAATCGAAACCACAGACGCAGCCGGCAGAGTGAGGACATTTGATCATGGAAAATATCGTCCTCCATATCGACGATGTTCATAAATACTTCGCCGGGCTGCATGCGCTCAGCGATATCAACCTCGATATCCGCGAAGGAGAGACTCACGCGATTATCGGACCGAACGGTGCCGGCAAGTCGACATTGCTCAATGTCTGCGTCGGCCGGTTGCCGCCAACCCATGGCAAAGTGCTGTTCGAAGGAACGGAGCTGACTGGCAAAGAGCCATACGAAATCAATCAGCTCGGGGTCGCGCGCGTGTTCCAGACGCCTGAGATTCTGGAGGAACTCACGGTTATCGAGAATGTCATGATGCCGATGTTCTCGAAGCAAAACGGTGCCTTCAGTCTCAACGCGTTTTCGCGCTTTGATGAGCAGGATGACATTGAACAGGCGGCCGCTAAGGTGCTGCACGATTTGGAGTTGGGCGATCATATCAACCATCTGACAAACGCCTTGTCGCGCGGGGACAAGCGGCGTCTGGAGTTGGCGATGTGTCTGGTTCAGAAGCCCAAGCTGCTGCTGTTGGATGAGCCAACCGCTGGCATGGCCCGGCATGATACCAATGCGACGATCGATCTGCTCAAGACCATCAAGACGAGTGGCATTACGATCGTCATTATTGAGCACGACATGCATGTGGTCTTCTCGTTGGCGGACAGGATTTCGGTTTTGGCTGGTGGACGGATCATTGCGCAGGGATCGCCGGATGAGATCAAAGGCAATCCTAAAGTCATTGAGGCCTATTTGGGTGAGGAGCAGGTATGACCGTCGATACGAAAGAGCGCCCGACGCCGGAGGCGAAAAGCGCGGATACCAAGACAGGCGGCAAACCGTTTTTCTCCTGCACCGGAATGAAGGCCTATTACGGCGACAGTTACATTGTCCAAGATGTCTCGATGGCGCTCGAAGAGGGGCAGATTCTGGCTCTACTCGGCCGGAACGGTGCCGGTAAGACATCGACGCTGAGAGCCATAGCGCGTGCCTCGGATCCTCAACTGCGCGAAGGCGAAATCTATCTTGACGGTATGCCGCTGCATGACAAGCCAAACTATGTGGCTGCTCTGGCCGGAGTACAGCTCGTTCAGGAAGACCGGCGGATTATTCCAGGCCTCACGGTCGAAGAGAATTTGGAACTCGCGCAAATCTCTGGTGAGAAAGGCTGGTCGTTCGATCGGATATTCGAGCTTTTTCCTCGGCTGGCGGAGCGCCGTAAGCAAGAAGGTACAACCATGTCGGGCGGCGAGCAGCAGATGCTTGCCATCGCGAGAGGACTAGCGCGCAAGGTGAAGCTCCTTTTGCTCGACGAGCCTTACGAAGGATTGGCGCCCGTTGTGCGCCAAGACATTGCGAAAGCTCTGGTCGAGGTCCGCAATTCGGGTATTACGAGTATTATCGTCGAACAGAATGCGGTAGCGGCTCTAACGCTTTCAGATCGCGCGATAATTTTGGATACGGGTCAGGTCGTCTATGACGGAGCGGCTCAGGATGTTCTCGATGACGAGGATTTAAGACACAGATATCTGGCGATCTAGGTCACGACCTGGACCGGGTATCACTGAACTTCATGGCTTGAAACTGCTGCTATTGGCCGTTTAACGGCCAACAAGTCTTGCGATTGACCGAAATCAACGCGCGGCTGCAGGAGAGGTGTATCTAAATCGGTCAGTGCTGCTGACCGGTCATGCTTCTGCGCGGGATCATTACTGAGGGATTTTCCGATGACTGATGAAATCTTCCAGGATCGTATTACGTTCCATCCCGACCTTCAGGTGATGGAAGTCGATTTCAGCGATCTCACATTCGATATGTCGAAACCGGTCAATGTCTTTTATGACGAGATTGCGCGTCAACTGGAAGCCACCGGTCAAAAATGGTTCTTCTTGGTCAACTATCGTGATTGCAACATCATGCCGGAAGCCTGGATTGCATTTGCGCATCGGGGGAAGGCTGTGAATCTGGCCTATTCACTCGGAAGTGCTCGTTTCGCAGCAAGCAGCGCAACGACAGAGAACATTCTCGAGCGATCGAAGAAAGAGAATTTCGACCCGAACCTCTTTCCATCTCGTCGCGTAGCGCTTGCTCATCTCCGAGATCTGAAGGCAGAAATCCCTACTGCAGATTACCAGATGACCATCACGAAGGAGACGGAACCGCCCGGACCGTCGATTGAAGAGCGGATCACGTTTCATTCCGATCTTGAGATCATGGAGGTCGATTTCAGCAAATATACGTTCGCGACCAGTGCCGACGTGAGCGCTTTCTATGATGCGATCGGTGCGAAAATCGCCGAGACGAAAAAGGATTGGTATTTCCTGGTGAACTACGAGGACACCGAAATTCTGCCCGATGCCTGGTACCGCTGGGCGCTTTGCAGCAAACAACTGAATAACGCCCACTCACTTGGGACGGTGCGCTTTAATCCGCATGAGGCGACGCGGCAGGAAATTCTGAAGCGTGCACGCGCTGAAGATATGGATTCCAATCTCGTTGCATCGCGTGAAGATGCATTGGCCCGTGTCGCGGAAATGCGTCAGGCTTCCGCCGAGTAGCGCCTGTCCTCGCGACAGCCGGCTTTGTCCCTCCGTCCAGCCTGCTTCATCAGAGGCAATGGGCGGTGAGAAAAACCGGCTGCATGGCTCTAGTCGAAGAACGCAAATGTTCTGACCTCGATACTCTCACGCGGCGGAGCATCGGTCGGTGTCGTCGGGTCGTCGAATGCCGTGTGTGGCGTGAAACGCGCCTTCCCATGTGGTTCTGAATCGAACCCTTTGATCAGAACGGCTTCGTCCTCCGCCATTCTCGGAAAGTAATACCATTGCTGGTGTGGTGAGTGGCGCAGGCTATAGATCTCGCCGACGCGCGCTTGGTTATGGAGTTCCGTTCGGATCAGATCCTCCCGATCAAGTGTTTGCGCGTCCAGGAGTGCGAGCGGAGAGCGTGCCACCGCACCCCGGATCGAGCGCCACACATTGACTTGGACATATCGCTTTGCAAGGAGATCGGCGGCCTCGGCTTCGCCTACGAAGTCGCGCACGCGGTTGGGGGCTGAGGTCTCCGTATAGTCCACATGAACGTGCCGGGCGGGCGTTCGTCCATTGCTGTTTCCATCCTTACGCACGGTATGATCGAAAATGAGAACCTGCGATGCGCCTGTCGCCTCTTTGACGAGTGCTTCGACTTCAGGGAAGTAATCTGCTTTCACCTGATCGTCATTCTCGAAGTCGATGCGACCGGTGCCGATCTTTCGGAGCGCGAAGCCATGCTTGTCGAGCGATAGATTGCCGGCAAGTGGCCGTCCGTCCTGGATCTGAACCGCTGTCATCGCAAACTCGCCGGAATACCGCGACGGACGATGTCCCGATTCGATATGTACAGTCGGCGGAATCGCGCTGTCGGCAACGAATTTCAATTCAGCACTCACGGCTCCAGGTTGGTCCGGTGACGTGGAACCACGGTCATCGGACGGCAATGCGTGCTGGTCTGTTGAATGTGACTGCTTGGGGTGCGCGACGGGCATAGATAACTGCTGGGCCACGGCAGACATGATGTATTCCCTTCACATTTGATGCTTGACAATGATTCAAGTGAGATGGCTAGGTTTATGCTCTGGTCTTTGATATTGTCGTTGAAAATAGCTTGTTCAAACGAAAAGCATAAAGGCCAACTTGAAAAAAATTCAATAGAGGCAGCGATGCGCCGAGCCGATGAATATGACGTGCCGCCATTTCCGGCTCTTCGTGCCTTTCATGCCGTGGCACGCCGCGGTCGGCTGAAAAGCGCGGCCGCCGAACTTGGGATCACAGAGTCGGCCGTTAGCCATCAAATCCGAAGGCTTGAAGACTATGTGCAGCAATCGCTTTTCCATCGACGCCCCGAAGGCCTCGTCCTGACATCGGAGGGTGAGCGCTATCACGCCGCGATCGATCCGGCGCTCCACCAGATAGCAACTGCGACACGTGCCCTTATGGGAGTAGCGGAAGGGGGGCGTGTCTCGCTAACTTTGCCGCCGTCGCTTGCGATGCTGTGGTTGATCCCGCGCCTTGGCGCGTTTGAGGATGCCTGCCCGGATATTGCGCTCAACCTCGTGACATCGGCACGCGTCGTCGATCTGCGCCGCGAGCGCGTCGATCTGGCGATACGGAACGGAAAGGGGAAATGGCCCGGAGTCGAATCGGAATTCCTCATGCATGAGTTGGCGATGCCGGTCTGTCATCCCTCGCTGCTAGAGGGAAGGGACGACTGGAGTCCGCAGGATGCACTTGTGGAATGCCGCCTGATCACAAGTGACCATTATGCGAATGAGTGGGAAGAATGGGCTCATGCGCGTGGCCTCGAGACGCCCGATCTCTCAACCGCATTGCGATTGGAGGCCCAGGAGCAGGTCATCGAGGCCGCGGGGCAGGGGCTTGGTCTTGCAATGGGCCGCAGTCCGGTGATCGATGGCCGGTTAGCCGACGGCTCGCTCGTCGCGCCTTTCGGTATGGCATCACGGTCGGCCACCAGCTTCTTTCTCTGCCATGCCAGGGATGCGGACCTTACATCGTCGGCAAAACGGGTTGCGGCGTGGCTGAAGACAATAGCGGATGCGGCTCAATCGCGCCCGAGGGGCTGAGTGATTGTGAATGCCCCTCGCAGTTCGCCAAGTTTAAATCCAGTCGCCTTGTCGTCTGGATAGTGCTCTTTTATTGACTGAATCAGCTCAGGCTTGACGGCAGGTCCGTGGCAGGTGAGGCAGGGTTTCCCCACAGGTATAGCCTTCATATAGCGAAACATGCGCTTGCCGCCCTGCGACACCGTTTCATAGTGTTCGAGTTTCGACAGATCGGCGCCTTGTTCGGCTTTGGCAAGAAACGCTTCAAGAGCAGCGCGTTCCCAGTCATCCGGTGCATTCTCAGGATTTCGCAGTTTCAAAGCGGTCCGTGCCACGCGCCAACCGGTTGCAGCACTCTTCGCCGCTGCAATTTCAGGCGCAGCGGCGTGGCAGACGCTGACAGCAGCAGCCGGACCGCCGGATTTCATCGCCTTTACCAACTCGCCCTTGAGGGTCTTCGCGAAGTCTTGCACGAGCGTCCGCGATTGAGCCGCACGCTCGGTTTCTGCTGTTGTTTCAGCGACGGCATGGCCGGATATGATCAGCACTGGCGTGATGCAGAGAACAGCATACGTAAGAGAGAATCGACCGCGTCCCATTTTCACTCCTTCAGCTTCGCCCGCATCTTTAAGGTCCGACGACCACATCTTTCCCGCAACACGTCCCAGTGGACAAGTCGAACGATGCTCATTGTGTCGACGCGCCGCAGCATTGCTGTCGTCCCGCTCGACCCAGGAAATGCTGGATTTTGGAAGGATGTGAAACAAATGAAGCCCGCTAACCGAACGTTATGACTGGTCTGATAAATTGCAGCAATCTTAGGGGGATATTCTGACTGCGATACACGCAGGCAGTCGAAAATGCTGATCGTTCAGCCAAAAAATTGGCGGATTTGCGTTTGGGGGGAGTGTTATGAATTCAAAGTACCGGCACATTGTCGGAGCTTCTTGGCGCGTGGGAAGCGTCTTTCTCAGCCTTTTGTGCGTAATTCTCGTTCCATCGGCGTTTGCCCACCCCATGGCGTCATCCAGCGATACAGGGCGCCTCACAACGCCTCGCGAATCTGATCCCAAACCCGTCTCCAAGGACAGTATCCGCATTGGCCTGGACGCTGCGATGACGGGTCATATGGGGCAGGCAGGTGTCGCGATCGAGCGTGGAGTCAGGCTCGCGATTGCAGAAATCAATAAAAGTGGCGGCGTTCTGGGCCGACCGCTGGAGCTGGTTGTTAAGGACCATCGGGGCGTTCCGGCTCGCGGCATCGACAATATGGACGATTTTGCCAAGGTCCGCGATCTGGTCGCCGTGGTCGGCGGTCTGCATACGCCGGTCGCTCTGGCGCAGCTCGAGACGATTCATCGTCACGGTATCCCATATCTGGGGGCCTGGGCCGCGGGAACTCCGATTGTCAAAAACGGGTATGAGCCAAATTACGTCTTCAGGATTTCTGCCCCTGACGAACTGGTTGGCAACTTTCTCGTTGAGAAGATGGTCGGGCGGGGTTTCCGAAAACCGGGCTTGCTGCTTTGGCGAACGGGGTGGGGACGATCCAATCACCGCGCAATCATGCGCGCCTTACCGTTGCATGGCGCCAGGAGTGCAGGCGTCAAATGGTTCAATTCAAGCCAAAAGCAAATCGGCGACGAGCTCAATCAATTGCTTGAGGCAGGCGCCGACGCGATCTTGTTGGTTGCCAATGCGTGCGAAGGGTTGGCGATCGTTCAGGCCATGGCAGCGCTTCCTGCACATAAGCGGGTGCCGATCATCTCGCATTGGGGCATAACCGGGGCCGACATTTACAATTGGGATCCGGCTGCCTTCGAGGCTGTCGATCTAACCTTCCTGCAGACCTATTCATTCTTCGCACCGAATGCTCCTGACAGGAACCAAAAGGTCGTCGACAGTTATTGCGCCGAATTCCATGCTTGTGGTTCGGTTGGCAAGATCGTTTCTCCAGTCGGAACGGCACATGCGTACGATCTGGTGCAGATACTGCGCCGCGCCATCGAGTTGGCGGGTACGCTCGACAGGGGAGAGGTGCGAAATGCGCTAGAGCGTGTGAAGCGTCATGATGGTCTCGTGCGAACCTATGACCCGCCATTTACCGCGACACGGCATGATGCATTGGACGCGACGGATTTTCATCTTAGCCGCTTTGCGACATCAGGCATCATCGTGCCGCAAGACAATTTGGCATCTCAATGATCGATCGTCTGTTGCCATCCGGCCTTCTGTCGCGCGCCATTGTGCGCGTGTTGCCGCTCACAATTCTTGTCATGCTTGGCATCGGAATGGCAACGAGTCGGATCGTTGAGACGACGATCATGCGCCAAACACATGCGAACATGATGAATGATGCGCGATACGGTGCGCAGGCCGTCGGCGCGAGTTTGACCGCAATTCTCCGGTCGGTTCGGAGCATTGCGTCGAATGAACTGGTTATCAACGGATTGGTAGACGTTGAAGCGCGCCAGGCATACCTCCCGTTGTTTTTCAATCAGATGCAGGTGGCAGGCCTCGGTCCGGGAGGGCGGATTGCGTTTACGGATCACAAAGGCCGCGTTATCGCCTCGAATTGGAATGCCCCAAATCAAGCCGATGCCATCTGGTTGTCGCGCGTGATCGAAAGCGACCAGGAATATCTGCAATTCGGTGCGGAGGGTGCCGTATTTGTTGTTCCTGTCGACTATCACGGCAAACCTGAAGGCGCCATCGTCGTTTCCTTTCCCAAAAATATGATGGCTGATGTCTTCGGGCTTTCTGCGGGTGCGAAGGCAGCCCATGTGTCGACACCGCAGAGCGACGTTTTTACGTCCGATCCTGTTTTTGCCGAAGCGTTTCGTGCCGGCACAGCCGAACGTGATGGTTGGATTCAGGCGCACGCATCCGTTCCGGGTTACTCGGGAATTCAGGTGACGGTCGCTGAACGGGCCCATGTCGCATTTGCTGCTATGAACAGTCTGAAACTGGCTCTCACTGTCGCGATAATACTCGCGATACTGGCTTTGACCGGCGGCACCGTAGCAACAGCCTATTTCACGACGAATCCGATCAGGCGTTTCGCTGGCGAGCTCTCAAGATTCAGCTTGGCAGACAATTTTCGTCAGCGGATTTCTGCTAAGGGATCGGCTGAATTCAACGACCTGGTCGCCGCATTCAATGCTGTGCTCGACCGTTTGCAGACAATGGTCGAGTCGCATGCGGACCTCGCAAACCGTTACGAAACGCATCAACAGTTGGAACAGCGTTTGCAGCTTGAGAATGCACATTTCGCAACGGCGCTGCAGAACATGGCGCAGGGTCTTTGCGTCTTCGACAAGGACCAGCGGGTCGTGGTCAGCAACGATCGCTATGCGAGCCTCTATGGCTTGACGAGCGACAAGGTGAAACCGGGAACCTCGCTCGAAGAGATTCTGCACGCGCGCGTGGAAGCAGGCGCTTTCGCGGGTGAAAGCCCGAACGACTATCTGAAAGAACGGCTCAACTGGGGCGGCAATCGGGAGCATGAAGGGGCATGCTATCAAACGCTCCGTGACGGTCGAACGATCCGAATAGCGCGGGTGCCGCTCGTCGATGGCAGTTGGGTGGCAACTCACGAGGAAGTCGATGGGGCTGCAACTCCCGTCCACTCTTCCGATGATGTTCTGTCCTTTATAAGCGACGAAATCCACGGTCCTCTCGAGGCACTTGTAGAGGCGTTACGGCTGGCGGGCATGGAGGGACGCCAACCAAGCCCGGAAATGACAGGGCCACTGTTGCAAGTTGCCTATCGCGATGCCGATACGACGAAATCTCTGATTGCAGACATTCTTGAAATGGATGCCATTCGGTCGGGCGCGTTGGCGTTGAACAAAACACAAATCGAGATTGTCGATCTGGCGGACCGTGCGATCGAGCATGTGATGTCTTTGGAGGACGCATCGGAAGTCGATTTGCGGCTCGAGGAAACGGTTGGGGATGCAAAAGTCGAGGTCGACGAAGACCGGATGCAGCGTGTGGTATCGCGTCTCCTGTCGAGTGCGATCAGATCCTCGGCGCCGGGTACCGAGACTGTGCTACGCCTGTCGCGCGAAAACGGGAAGATCCGTATTGCGCTTGTCGTCGAAGGCGCCAGTGCTCCCGACGAGCTTCAGCTGTTGATATCGGACAACAGCGAGACGCCAGAGGAGCCCGACTCGATGGCTCGCGGCGCCGAATTGGCGTTCGGTGTTGCGAAATCGATGATCGAACGCCACGAAAGCGTCTTTCAAATCGAAGAGGCTGCCGACCTGGGATGGACCTGCTATTTCGATCTCGACGAATGCGATCCGCAGCCGCGTAGCGTGCTGGATGAAATCACATCCGAATTTGCCGCGGACAATATCGAATATGATAGCGACACTGCAGTCGCCTACATTTAGAGCCAGTCAAAAATTCTGCCTTATGCCGCCAGTGTCTGTTTGGCCCGATAGAGAAGAAACAGGCCAAATGCGATGAGACATGCGGCAAGAACCGGACGCACAAGGCCGCCCATCATGAAGACGGGCAGAGACAGTGCCAGTGACAACAATGCCGGATAGAACAAGGTCCATGTCTTCTGGCCACGTTCCTTCTGATACATCGGGAAGAATGCAGAAAAGACCGCCAGGATCAGGAAGAAGAGGGACCACGGCCGGGTGATGAACGGGCTGAGATCGGTTGTGATCGCCATGGCCCGGGACAGGTTCAGTTCTGCAATATTCCCGAGAACGACACCCAGGATCATTGGTGCCAGCGGGAAACCGAACTGGCGCATCAGGAATCCAAGGATGCCGAACCAGAACAAGGTCCAGACATCGAACGTCACATTGTTGATGGCGAAGACGCCAATGCCGCAGAACCCGAGGATCACCGCGGCAATCATATACATGCGCACGTGCGTCACGAGTACGAAGACGCGCAGCATGAACGACTGCAGAAACACCATCATGAAGGTGGCAAGGAAGAAGGCGATGAAGATCGAGTAGGCGAGAACAGGTTCCTCGCTGATGAAAGTGGGGCTTGGAACGACGTCGTGGATGAGCAGTGCGCCAAGCATGACCGCTGTAGTGACATCGCCCGGAATACCGAGTGCCATCATGGTGATCAGGGCGCCGCCTTCGACCGCATTGTTTGAGCTCTCCGGCGCAATGATGCCTTCGGGCGTTCCCTTGCCGAACTTCTCGGGGGTCTTTGAGGCTTTCTTCGCCTGGTCGTAGGCGAGAATATTGGCGATCGACCCGCCGGCGCCCGGAAGGATCCCGGTGAAGGTGCCGATGAATGCTGAGCGGATGACAACGGTCCAGTGCCTTGCAATCTGTTTGATGGCTTGGATGTGCTCGATCCGCGCTTGTATCGTGCCCCGCTCCATCAGGGATTTTCGTGCCGTGGCCGGATTGCGCACGTCGCTCAAGAGCTGACTGAAAGCGAAGAGCCCGATCAGAACGGCGATAAAGTCAAAGCCCTGTAGCAGGGAGTCGGTACCGAAATTGAAACGCGCCATGCCGATGGCTTCGTCTTCGCCGACGGTGCGTATCAGCAAGCCGAGCGCTCCGGCAATAAGGCCTTTGATCATGTTCTCGCCGGCAAGGCTTGCGGTGATGGTCAGGGCGAACATCACAAGCATGAAGTAGTCCCAGGGATTGAACTCCAGTCCGATGCGCGCGAGCTGCGGGGCAAACGTCACCAGCAGGATGGCGCTGATGATGCCGCCGAAAAAGGACGACCAGACGCCGAGACCGAGTGCAAGGGCAGGCTTGCCTTTTCGCGCCATGGGAAAGCCGTCGAATGTCGTTGCGACCGATGATGGCGTGCCCGGAATACCGGTCAGAATGCCGGCCATGAGACCGCCCGAAAGACCGCCGACCAGGACACTGACCATGGTCGCCAGACCTTGCGAAGCCGGCATACCGAATGTGAAGGGCAGGGTCAGTACCACAGCCATGGCAATGGTGAAGCCGGGAATGGCCCCTGCGACCAGTCCACCGGCAACGCCAATCAGCATCAACAGAAGCGTTTTGGCGGTGGCGATCTCGCCGAATGCTGCAATGACGTTTTCGAATATCACGGGATCGGCCTCAGAATGGGTTGAAGATTATGCCTTGGGGCAGAAGCACGCCGAGGCCGAATGTGAAAAGGCTCCACATTGCACCGATCGAAACGCAGGCGATGAGCGCATGCAGCAGGAGGTTTTTGAGCGACCAGCCGCCGAGTATCGTCAGTAACAGGAAGACGAAAAGAATGCCGCCAATCAACATGCCGAGAATGGGCAGGGTGGCCAGATACGCGAAGAACAAAACAAAACAGGCAATGACATTGCGCCAGTGCGCGAGCCAACCGATGAGACCGCCGGAACGAGGCGTGTCGTCCTGGTCTGTTGCTGCGGCAGCGGCTTTGACATCCGGTGCGTTGCGCAACGATTGCACCAAATAAATGAGCGATAGAAACGACAAAATTCCGAGGATCGCGCGCGGCCAGGCCGAGGGCGCCAACGTACCATAGTCGGGCTCGCGAATATCGAAGCTTGCCCAGAAAAACACGCCGCAGAAGACAAGCAGTCCAATGGCGATCACGACATCGCTGGTCACACGCTGCATGGTTCCCCCCCTTGACGCCCTATGAGGCGCCAATAATGGACGGGACGGGCGATCGGATCGCGCCGCCCCGCCTTAGCTCATGAATCGGATCGTTCGGCTATTGCTTGTACATGCCGATCTTGATCGCGACCTTCTTGTGGTCTTCGAAGGTTGTCTCAGCCCACTTGCGATAGTCCGCAGGCCCAACCCATTCCACATCGGTGCCCTTGGCATCCATCTGCTTCCTGAGTTCAGGATCCGCAGCGGCTTTCTTGAAGATCTCTGCCCAATGGTCGATGACGGCCTTCGGCGTTCCCTTGGGTGCGACGATGCCACGTTTCAGCGCATAGATCAGATCCACACCTTGCTCTTTGAGGGTCGGCAGGTTCGGGAGATGCTTGGAGCGTTTTTCCGCCGCAATGCCATAGGCTTTGAGTTCGCCGGACTCGAGATATTTGCGTCCAGACGCAACGTTCAGTGTGCCGAGTTGAATGGCATTGGAGAGCAACGCCGTCATGCGCTGGCGGGTCCCGTCGAACGGCACATATTTGAACTTCATGCCGGTCATCTCTTCCATGAGCAACCACATGAACTGGCTGGTCGAGCCGAAGGTGGCACCGGTCAGGAGCGTGCCCGGGGCGGCCTTGGCGGCTTTTTTGAGATCGCCGAGTGTGTTCCACGGTGCATTGCCTGCAGCACCGACGATGTCCGGCGTCGATGTGAGCAATGCGACTGTATCGAAAGCCTCAAAGCTGAATTTGACGCGGCCATTCAGGTAGCTGGTGATGGCACTCTGGTGGATCGCGAAAAGCGTGCAGCCGTCGGCTTTTGCTTTCTGCGCTTCTTTGGCGCCCTTGTTGCCGCCTTGGCCAGGGATGGTCACGACCTTGATCTTCGGTTTTACATCGAGATTCTGAATGGTCTTCTCGAAGATCGAGAAGATCACATGGGTGCCGCCACCGGCCTTCCAGGGCACGATGAGTTTTGCGGTATCACAGGCGATGTCAGCCGCATGGGCTGGAGCCGTCGGCGTAACGGCCGTCAGCGAGAGAGCGAGCACGCCGCCGACAGCGGCTAGGGATTTACGCATTCCATCCTCCGAATGTTCCTACTTTTTCGAGCCTTCGGCCCTTATGCACTTGTAGCATGATGCAAGATAAGCAGGTTGAGGCGTGCGGCGAAACAGTTTTGCGGCGTTGCTCGAAAAAGCAGCAAAATCAGTGTGCGGATAGTCTCATCTCGTCAAGAGCTGCCGCGCGGTTTGGCCTCTGGAAGAACGCATGCAATCGCCGTGGCGATCGCGACAGTCGCTGTGAGAAGGTAGAAGACCGTTTGCAGTCCCCAATGGTCAGCAATGAGGCCGCCGAGTACGGGAATGACAAGTGTGAAGGCGGATTGGATCCCGAACAGGACACTCACTGCCGTACCGGCCATGTGATCCTCGGTAATATCCATCGTCCAGCTATGGATCACAGGTCTGATCGAGAAAAGTGCAAACCCAAGAACGAAAACGAGGACAACGAAGGGAACGATTGCCTCGACGAAGGCGAAGCTCAATACGGCCAAAGAGGTTGCGGCGAGGCCAGCAAGCGCGACGGGTTGTCGGCCCATCCGGTCTGACAAAGTGCCGGCAACCGGCCCGGCAATGATCCCGCCGATCTGCAAGGTCATCATCACGAGGCCAAGCACGAACGGGCTGACTTCAAGGACGCCGACCAGATAGAGCGGCAGAAAGACCAGAACGCCGTTCTGTGTCATAGATCGAAATCCTGACATGACGCACAGGCCAATCAGTGCCTTGTCGCGAAGCAGGCCGACCAGTCCGGTGAAATAGGTCCTTGCGCCGCCGGTGATGCGGTCATCTCCATTTTCTGACGGGCGTTCGCGCAGGATGACGAGCAGCAGTGCTGCGACCAGGAAGACGGGCAGGGCGCTGATCGGTGCAACGGTTCGCCAAGAGAAGGCAAGCAATAGTCCGCCGGCGGCAAGGGGTGCCAGTAGATCGCCGAAGGTTGCGCCGAGTGTGTGGATCGAGAGCGCCAATCCTCGGGCCTGTGGATAGGCCCGCGAAAGATAAGAGATCGCGGCCGGATGCCAGAGATTGTTTGTCAGACCGATGAAGATCACGGCGACGGCGATGCCGACAAGCCCTGTGCTGAAGCCAACGGCAATCAGTGCTGACGCCCCGATCACAAGAGAAAGTGCCTGGATCACCACGCGGCGCCCGGCAATGTCGACAACGGCACCGCTTGCGACATTGGCTGTGAGGGACGAGGCATGAAAGAGCGTGACGAGGGCGCCGGCTGCCGCGTAGCTCAATCCGAGTTCCTTGGAGAGAAAGGGCAGCAGAATATAGAAGGTCGCCAGAATCCAATGTGTACCGCCGTGACCGGCACCGACAAGCATGGCCGGGACTTGTTTCTTCCAGGCGGCTTGTGGCGGTGGATCGGAAAGGGCGACCAAGGGGCGGGTCCATTGTTGTTGATTTGGTGGGGTTATAGCAGCGGGGGGGATTTGGCCAAAGTACGGAGGGGCATGGCTCGTCTGCGCGGGTTGCTTGGCTGGCCTTGGCACCGTGTGGTGATGAGTTACGGTGGGATGGTGGCGTGTTGTTGGTGCGGTCCGGTGGGATCGTGCCGTGGTTTGAGATCTAGGTTTGTTTCGCTCACGGCTAATCCGCGCTGACGCGCGGGCCTCCGCGGGGGCGGCCTGACCGGCCGGCGGCCGCTTGGCCTTGCCTCGCTGGTCGCTCGGTAATTCTTGGTTCCAGGAGAGATCGTGCCGTATGGCTGGTGCTATACGGCACTATTTCCGATGGGTCCGAGACAACCGCGCCATAGTGGCGCGGCAAGCGCGACCGCGCGCCGCCCGGTCAGGGCGCCCCCGCGGAGGCCCACGCCAACGGCGTGGAATAGCCGTGAGCGATATAAACTCAGATGATCAAACTAGTTCCGATGTCGCCGGACAGCACCAGCGCCTTTCAAGGCTCGCAATGAGACCACGAACAACCGCGCCATAGTGGCGCGGCAAGCGCGACCGCGCGCCGCCCGGTCAGAGCCTGCCCCGGACCTGATCCGGGGGCGCCCCCGCGGAGGCCCGCGCATCAGTGCGGAATAGCCGTGAGCGAAACAAACCCAGATCTACCAACACGGCACCACCTCGCCGGACAGCACCAGCACACTCCATAACGCCGAAGTGTCACTCAGCCTTCTCGACCTTGAACGTCACACTGTCCGTCCGCCCGGCGCGATCCATCACCGTCAGTTTGACAAAGCCGCCGCCGTCCGGCTGCCAGAATGCGATCCGCTTGCGGGCCTGCGAGTTCACCGGCACACCGTTCGCGAACCAGGTGAGAGGCAGCCGTCCGCCTTCGGCCTTGAGCGGCAATGGCGAAAAACTGTCCGTTTGAGACGAGAGCGCGACCTCGGCACCATTCGGCGGGAAGGCGATCTTTGGTGCCGTGCCGCTTGGCGACCGGCTGTCCTTGCCCTCGGCCCCGAAGAACCTCAGCGGTGGCGGCAAATCGGCCGTGGTGGCGATGACGCTCCCGCGCGGCGCCCGGGGGAGCGGTTCGAGCTGTCCGCCAAGGCGTGAAAACGCATCGTGCAGAATCGGCGCGGCTGTGAGTATGCCCGACAGGCCCGGAGACGCCATGCCATCGGGACGCCCGGCCCACACGGCGATCGTGTGGCGCCCATCGAATCCGACGGCCCAGGCATCGCGGTATCCGTAAGACGTGCCCGTCTTGAATGCGATCCGGCCCGTGGTCGCGTTCGTCGGCGCCGGAGCGGCGCTGAGCATATCGGAGAGGTACCAGGCGGAAACCGGCGATAGCAGTCTCGCATTGCGGGGTGCCGACAGATCCAGTTCCCGCTCGCGCTGATAGTGGAGGTCCACCGGTTCACCGCCTCTGGCTATCGCAGCATAGAGACGTGCGAGATCCGCGAGCCGAATACCGGTGCCGCCAAGCGCCACGGCCAGTCCCGGCTTCCCGCCTTTAGGCAAGGCGAGGGGGGTGCCGGCGCGCTCGAGGCGAGCGGCAAAGCGCATCGGGCCAAGGGCGTGCATCATCTTGACCGCGGGCACATTCAGCGAGCGTTGCAAAGCATCGCGTACGGTCACCGTCCCCTGGAAGGCCTTATCGAAGTTCCGCGGCGCGTAGGTGCCGAAACGAGCGGGGCGGTCATCGATCAAGGTTTCGGGATGAGCAAGACCTGCATCGAATGCAAGGCCATAGACAATTGGTTTCAAGGTTGAGCCCGGAGAGCGAATGGCCTTGATCATATCGATGTGACCCGATCGTGCCGTATCGAGAAATTCAGCCGAGCCGACATGCGCGATCACATCGCCGGTGCGGTGCTCGACAACCAGTATTGCGAGCGAATGGCTTGGACCGAGAGCGATCGCCCGGTCTCGGGCCAATGTCTCCAGAGCGCGCTGCAGATCCCGGTCCAGCGTCAGGCGATGGCTTTCACGTCGAGGGGAGCGAACAATCGTCTCACGCGCGACATGAGGGGCAAGTTGGGGAAAACGCTTCCGTGCTGTCGGAACGGGCCGAGCCTGGGCGGCCTCTACAGAGGCTTGCGAGAAGACACCCGCCTGCAGTCCGCGCACCAGGACGCGATCGCGCGCATCTCTCGCGCGTCGGTGGACCCGGTCCGGCCGGCGCGTTTCGGGTGACTGCGGAAGGGCGACGAGAAGGGCCGCCTGGTCCGGATTCAACCGGCGCGGTTCTTTGCCGAAATAGGCGAGCGAGGCGGCCCGGATACCCTCCAGATTACCGCCATAGGGGGCAAGCGTGAGATAGAGGGTCAGAATCTCGCGTTTGCTCAGGGACCGTTCGAGCTGGACAGCACGCAGCATCTGCCGAAGCTTGGCCGAAAACGACCGCTCCGGTCTTGGCTCGATCAGGCGGGCAACCTGCATGGTGATCGTGGAGGCGCCCGATACGACCCTGCCATTCGAGATCATCTGCCAAAGGGCCCGCCCCAAAGCCAAGGGGTCGATGCCGCGATGCTCGTAGAAGCGCTTGTCCTCATAGGCGATCAATAGCTTGAGCATGCGACCGTCGACATCGTCGGGTGTGACCGGCAGACGCCATCGCCCTTCCGGTGTTGTGAAGGCACGAAGCAGCCGGTCCTTCCGGTCCAGGACCACAGTCGAAAGGGCTGGCTCAACTGTCGAGGGCAGGGGGCCGATCCGGGAATAGGCGATCCCGAGCCCGGAACTGATGGCTGCGAACAACGCGAAGCCTGCAATCGCCAGAGCAATCACCCAACGGCGCCATCCGATGGCGCCTCGTTTGGCGCCACCGGCATTTCTCTTGTCTGGTCCGTTCATATCAGCGCTTGGGTGCGGTGATCTCCACCGTGCCCGTTTCCGTGCGCGCGATCCGGTCCGGACGATACATATCTTCCACCAGGGCAGGTGGCTGAATGTAATTACCCGGCGTTACGGCACGCATGACATAGGCCACGCTGATGACGCCGGGCTTGCTCGATGCGCGGTTGAAAGCGGCCGTGAAGCGATCGTCGCGATACTCCGTATGCTCGGCAAAGCCTTGTGTGATCAGCCACGGCAGTTTCAGCCGACCACCCTTGGTGGTCAGTCGCGGATTCTCGATCTCGAACCCGGCCGGCAGGCTGTCGACCACCACGATGCGGGCCCGTTTGGCTTCCGCTTCGGCAACCTGGAGCAGGACAACCACACGCTGGTTCTGCTCCACCTTTTCGAGCAATAGCGGTTTGCCTTCCATGGAGAAGACGCGACGCTCGATCGTGAAGCCCTTGCTTGCAGGGGGCTCGGGCGTAGTGGGAACGCCTGTCACCGTTACGGTCGCGCTGATGGCGGCATCGCCCTTGTTGACGATTGAGATCTCGCCATTGGCCAGTTCCTTCGCCGAATAGGTGCCGAAGAACGCGCCTTGATGAGCCTTGTCGCCAACCTGTAGGGACAGTTTGCCGGCCTGATCGAAGAGGGCGCGGGCCGCCAGGATCAGCCAGGCGTTTTCCTGGGTCGAGGTCAAGGCGCGATTGCTGCGCGATGCGTCGAGCTTTTTGGCGATGGCGGGTATGGCGGAGGCATCGATTCCGGTCTCGGCGGCAATCGTCAGAATGCCGGCCCGGTCCCGCAGCAGCGACCCGAAGTCTGTCCGGGTCTTATCTGACGGTGTCTGATCGAGAGCCGACATGGCTGCCCGGAAGGTCGACTTGGCACGGTCCGTATCGCCATACATGGAGAGCGATGCGGCAAGTTGCGCCTTGGCGAAGGGTGTTGCGAAGTCACCGAGCTTGGCATCCGCGAAATATCTGAGATCGCCGATGCTTGCCCGTCCCGACCGGGCCAGAACATAGAGTGCGTAGGCCAACGGTTCGCCGCCGCCACGGACATCGCTTGTATTGGCGACGAAGTTCTGCAGCCGGTCGAGCGCGGACTCATAGGCATGATCCGGCACTTGATATTTCTGCTCGCGGGCGCGGTTCAGGAAGTCGGTGATATAGGCGGTGAGCCACAGATCGCCGCCGCCTGCCGACCATAGACCGAAGCCGCCAGTGGACGATTGATGCCCGAGCAGGCGGTCGATTGCCGCCTGAATGCGCTCCGGAATCGCCTTCTCGGCACCGAGACCGGTTCGCTCCGCAATCGTATTGACATAGAGGAGTGGCAGCGCCCGGCTGGTGATCTGTTCGGCGCAGCCATGCGGATAGCGATCGAGTGCCAGGAGGAGGCCCGGCACATCCAGTGCGGCGCCCGGTGCGACGCTCACCGTTACCTTGCCCGTTCCCGGCACGAAGTCGGCGAAGAGGTCTTCGCTCAGCTTGATCGTGCCGGTACTCGCGATCAGCTCGTGCACGTTGCGTCGCGAGATTTCAGGCGACGGGGCGTGAACGCGAAGCTTTAGTTCCTGATCGAGCAGCAGATCGTCCGGTCCGGAAAGGGAAGCGGTTATGGTCGCATCGCCGATCTTGGCACCGAGAATCGGTATCGAGAGATCGGTCTTGGCACCAGCGGCAAGCGTCAGATTTCTGGCCGTGTCGCCTTTCGCTTTCACCGTTCCTTCGATTTGCAAGGAGAGCTCATAGTCGCCGGCAGCGCCATCCACATTGTCGATGCTGATATGCATGCGCGAGGTATCGCCCTCATTGAGGAAGCGCGGCAGACTGGCGGTCAGGACCACGGGATCGCGAACGATCAGATCCTTCGTGCCATGACCGAGCTTGTCGCCGGTCCATGCAGCCGCCATGACGCGGAGCGTCCCATTGAAGGCCGGAACCTCGAATTGGACCTCGGCCTTGCCGTTCTCATCCACCGAGACGATGCCTGAGAAGAGTGAGACGGGTGCTTGCGCCGGAGGGTTGCCTTTCGCCGTGGTTGCAATGCCGTCACCGCCGGACCGCAACCGGCCGGGGCTGGCACGCATGCCGTCGATGAGTTGCCCATAGAGATCGCGAAGCTCGACCCCAAGCCGGCGCTGGCCGAAGTACCAGCTTTCGGGCGCCGGTGGCCTGTAGTTGGTGAGATTGAGAATCCCGACATCCACGGCCGCCACGACCATGTGTGCCTTTTCACCCGGTGCGAGACCGCTCACGCCAATCGGGATAACGAGATCGCCGCGTGGGCGGATCGTTTCCGGCAATGTCAGTTCCACGCCAAGAGTGCGTTCGCTGCGATCGACACCAAGCCAGGAGACGCCGATGGAGCGGCGCGGCATCTGCTTGGCGCCCACATCCATGGGCCTGTAGAGGTTCGCCGTCACATAGGTCCCCGGACCCCATTCGGGGCTGACGGGGAAGGAAACCGTCGCGCCGTCCTTGGTGACGGCAACAGTCTTCATGGCGACGACGCCGTCATTGACGATAGCGACGACGGCTTTGCCCGCGCCGCGCGGAACGATCCGCACCTGCGCCGTATCGCCGGGCCGGTAGCGGGATTTGTCGAGCGAAATATCCAGGAAGTCCGGCGTCTTGGCTGCATCCGAGGAATACCAGCCGGCAGTGAACGTCATGCTGGTTGCGGGTCCGTCCGGTCCGCCCTGGGCAAGATCGAGCCGATAGCGGCCATAGGTGACGGGCGCCCCGATGGTCACCGCGCCATCCGCCTTGGCGTCCAGCTTGCCTTCCCCGACGCGTTCCGAATAGGTGACCGGTTCGGAGTACCAACTGCCATTTTGGCGGTACCATTGATAGCGCTGTGTAACTTTGAAGAGTTCCCACTTGATGCCGGTAAGGCTTGTCCGCTTTCCGTCGGGTGCACGCACGGCGACATCGAAGCGGGCCTCGGTGCCTTCACCCACATGGCCTTTTGAGAATTGCGGCTTGACGCCGATCATCGGACCGGTGGCCTCGATGGGCAGGGTGGCCGATTTGGAAATTGCGCGCCCGCCCGACTCTCGCAACCGGACCGAGACTTTCGCGACGAGCGGCCGGGTCGTTTGCGGCAGGGTGGGGAGCGGCGCGGTCACGACCGCCTTGCCGGCAGCATCCGTCTGTGGCAACTCGAACAGCGGCCGGCGGATCGCCGTAATCGGATCGTCGGAGAGACCGAATTTGTAGCCCGCAAAATCCTCGAAATCCTTCTCCCGCGGCGCGACGACGATATCGCCCTCGAGCGCAAGATCCGATGCCGGTGCGCCATAGAGATAACGTCCCTCGACATTGAATTTGGCGGGCTTGTCGGGCGCGGCCGACTTGCTCTTGGATTCCAGCGTCAGTTCCATCCGGTCCGGTACGAAGTCTTCGACCAAAAACGTCGTCTCGCCGATATGCGCACTTTTCGGGTCCGCAAAAGCAAAGACGCGCCAGGTGCCAGTGGTCGCCGTACTCAGCAGAGGCACGGGGATCGAACGCCCGCCCTGAGCCTCGTCCGCCACCAGGATCTTGCGATACTCGACACCATCGGGCCGATCGATCTGCAGCGTCAGCGGCACGCCTGTAACGGCCTTGCCGGCCTTGTCGCGCAGCAGAGCCGTGATGTGGACCTCCGCACCCGGCCGGTAGACGCCGCGTTCGGTAAAGACATAGGCGTCCATGGCGCCCGGTGCCGCGCGGCCCGCAACGCCGCGGTCCGACAGGTCGAACCCGGCCTTGGTCAGATTGATGAAGCCATAGTCGCCATCCTTGGACTGGGCCACGAGCACGGCAGGTTGATTGCCGCCTTCGCCGCGCGTCACGCCGGCGTCGAAATGGACATGGCCTTGGGCATCGCTCTTGCCCGTCGCGAGCACATTATTGTTGCGGGCAATCAAACGCACGGTGACGCCGTCGAGCGCATCGGCACTCGAGAGCGAGCGCACGAATGCATCGATGCCCTTCGCGCCCGACATGGCGGCGATACCGAGATCGGACACCACGAACCATTGCGTGGCCTGCTCGTCCCAATACTTGGTTTCTTTGTCGGTCGGCGTTGCCACCAGCACATAGACGCCCGGCTTCATGTCGGGCAGGGCCTTGGAGACCGGGAACGCTGTCGTCACGTCCTCGTTGAGGGTGCTCTTGACCGGCATCTGGCCCGTCCACACCTTCTCGCCTTTGGTTGCGGCGAGTTCTGAGACGCGGCTGCCGTAGAGCTGAGTCTGGATCTCGTTGTCGACAATCGCCGTCCCGAGACCACGGTCGCCGATGCGGTAGATCTCAAGATCGATCGCCTTGGTGTTTACGGAGACGATCGGCAGTCCGTTCTGACCGTTGCGCGGCAGCACATAGTTTCGGCTGACGAAGCGGACGGCAGGCTGGCGATCGCGCACATAGACGGTGAAATCGCCGGCCTTGGTCAGCACCTCGCCGACATTGGAGGGGAGCCCCGAACGGATGGCTACCTGATAACGCTCGCCATGCTCCAGGCCTTCGACGCACACCTGCTGGCCTTTTGCCTTGACCGCGGCTGCATCCTTTCCGTCGACCCGTACGAAGCTCGAAAAATCCACACGGCCCTTGGAGAGGCGCTCGGAAAACTGCACGCACATGCGCGGCTGCAGCGCATCGGATTCGACCGTATAGTCGAGAATGCGAAAACCGTGCTCTTCGCGCATCGCTTCATAGGCGGCGCGGATAACGGCAACCTCATTCAGACTGAGGCTCGCCTTATAGGCATTGAGGGCAGGGCGCCAATATTGGCGCTTCCCGAGAGCCTCCGCCAGGCTCGCGGCAGCCTGCGCTTTGACCGTGTCGGTCTTTGCACGGCGGTAGGCCAGATAGGCCGCAGAGGTCGCCTGTTCCGGCAGTTGATAGCGCTCGTTGGAATTGACCGGCTTGATCGCCTCGATGGATTCTTTCAGACGCAGCCAGATGTTGGCATCGTTGGGGGACCGTGTGGCGGCGGCGGAAAAGGCCGCGCGCGCCAGCCTCGGATCGCCTTGCAACAAGGCCCTGAGCCCGATCCGCAACCAGGCTCGCGCCGATTGGCTGCCCGGGTCGTTGCGCGCCTTGAGCAGGGCTTCGAAATTGGCAGCGCTCTTGGCTATCTCGTCATGCACGAATTCGTCCGCAGCGCGAACGGGCTGCGCGAAAGCGGCGAAGAAGAGAGCGAATATGAAGAGAAACGAAGTGACCACGGTCGCGCGAGAGCGCATGGGCATACCTCCTGGTACAGGTCCGACCAAAACCGCCCCCGGTTTTGCGCATGCCCCCGGCGACGCAACAAATAGCACAAGCTTTGCGATAGCACCCCAGGAAAATGATGGCATTACGAAAATGATAGGTGGGCGGATTTATTGTGCAAAGTGCGAAATGGAGAAGGGCGGAGAGTCTTGATCTCCTCACCCAACCCTCTCCCCAGGGAGAGGGCTATTCATTTTTCCCCCTCTCCCTGGGGAGAGGGCCGGGGTGAGGGGTGACGATGGTTATTTGGTCCGCCACACTGCAGGCAAGAACAAAAGAATCAGCCCGGCGATGGCGAACCATCGCCGGGCGCCGGTGTTTGGTGCCGCTATCCAGACGGCTCGGGCATGTGCGGCGCCATTCACCGATGCCGGGGGGAAACCTGTCTACGAGATCGTGCGCAAAATCCAGGTCCCGCCGTTTTGAGCCGTGTGCCTTTAATCCTCCAGGTCGTCTTCGACCCGATGCACCGCATCCTGTAAGGGCCTGTCCCATTCGGCCGGCGCAGCGTTGTGAGCCATTTCGTCGACCGGTTGTATTTCATCCGACACGGTCTGTTGCCCGTCGCCTAGACCAAGGCGCCAACGCTCCGGATCGGGCGCGTCTTGCGGATCTGCCGGCGCGTCGTCCTTAAGCTGCAGGCCCCAATAGCGCGGGTCTGCAAAAACGGCTGATACGATCGGCGCTTCTGCCATGATCATCGGGCCGGCTGCCTCGCCGGGTTCATGACTGTAATCTTCGCTTATGGCTCCGCCTGTCATGCCGACCGTCAGCATGAGAGCGCCAAGTGTTACCGCCACCCGGTGCCTGATTTGCATGACGCGCCCCGCTGCGCATCCTGCACGTTCAAATTGTGTCATCGCCCTCTAAAACACTCCTGATACAGCCTCGTCTGCCTTACGGCATTGCCCCCCGAACGCTGTACCAGTGGGAGAACGACTTCCTACATAAACCGGCGAAACACACCGGGTAACCCGAGCGACACATTTTCCGAGTGAACGTCAGAAGACCTCGTGTCAGCAGCTTCCGCTTCGCTGCATGACGAATTTGTTTCGCAAAAGTGGCGCTTTTACGTTTGGCCGGGGCAGGAACGAAAATAATCCTGCGGGGGGGATCGCCTTTTTCGGCCGCAGGATGGTCATCTCATCGGTGATGCAAAAAAAGTCGCAATATTCTCCAAGACTAAAACGTGGCAAAAAGAAGCTTTGGCATCCATCTTTTCAGTTCAAAGCTCGGGAGGGGCCCATGACATCGGACAGTGAGACGAACACAGAAACCGGTTTGGACGACCAGAGCCCCGATGGTGCGGATCCGGAGAAGGCCAAGGCTTCCCGTCAGGCTTTGCAGGCGAAGATGCTGACAGCCGGGTTCGGCGAGATCGTCTCCGTTCTCATGCGCTCGCCCCACTACAAACACTATAGTTTGACGGACCTTGAGTGGCTCGTCGTGCCGCCGCTTCTCGCCAATCAGTTCACGCTGGCTGAGGCGCGCACCAAGGATGGTGCCATCCCTGCGCCCATCGGCGTGGCGCTTTGGGCGTTCGTATCGGCGGAAGTCGATGAAAAGCTGTCGCAAAATCTGGACCGCCCCATGCGGCTGCGCCCAGACGAGTGGAAAAGCGGCGACATCCCCTGGCTGATCGACGCCATCGGCCCGCCAGACGTGGTCAAGGCCATGCTCCAGCGCCTGGGGCAGGCCGTCTTCAAGGGGACGCCCTACAAGATCCGAGCAAGGGACGGCGAGGGCAAAGTCGCCATTCGCACGGTCGAGACCAAGGCGGAAGAGGGCGGTGAGAAGTCCTCTCCCTGAGGGAGGTTTGCGTGAGGGGATGGCGTTCCGATTGCTTCGTGAGCGCGAAGCAGTACGACACCGTCACTTCAATGTGACAACCGGACGTTCGATATGTTTCGGAAAAAAATGGCCGCCGGGAAGTTGGCGTCTCGATGAGACGCTCTCCCCGGCGCTTATGCCAATTGTCGGGACCTTGGATAAAAGAGGTCGACCGAGAGACGGGACCTAGCGCTTGGCTTTGCGGCCCAGTCCGATTTTCTTTGCCAGCTTCGAGCGTGCTTCGGCATAGGCCGGGCTGACCATCGGATAGTCATGCGGCAGGCCCCACTTCGCCCGGTACTCGTCCGGCGACATGTCGTAGTGCGAGCGCAGGTGCCGCTTGAGGCTCTTGAACTTCATGCCGTCTTCCAGGCAGATGATGTAGTCCGGCGTGACAGACTTCTTGATCGAAACGGCCGGCTTCAGATCTTCCTTCGGAGGCTGTTGTTCTTTGGCTGCTGCCTTGGACAGCGCATCGCTGACCTCTGCAATCAGGTTCGGCAGCTCAGCGGGAACAATCGTGTTCTTGGAAACATAGGCCGAAACGATGTCGGCGGTTAGTTCCGTAAGATGTGACTGTTCAGGTGCGTCTGTCATGATATTTTTCTCCAGATTTCCAACTCATAAGACTCAAAAAATTGCTTCTGTATGAGAAGCAAGGGGGTGATTGTCAAACGTGGGTGATGGTTCAACTGTTGAAAACACAAATCAATTACGGAATGGATGTGACCGAAATACGCATGCCCGGATGATAGTCTCCGCAATTGCTAATCCAGTGGGGCGCATCCGCCCGCAAGACCCGGCATGTATCAGGAACATTCCTCGTAGTAAACCGTCCCGTTCTTTGCTTTGCATCGAATGGTTAGCAATGACTTCTCCAGTGGGTTTCAGGTGGACATTTGTCAACGCGGCGATTGACCAAAAAATAGTCACAACAACCAGGAATAGCATTTGTGCATTGATCTTCACTCATTCAAGAGTTTTGAAGGTTAATCTGTGTGTAGACTAAAGTTGAGTGATCGCCTCGCTGCGATATGGCGCTTTTGCGCCATTTTTTAGACTGCACCAAGCAATACGATTGCACGCAACGATTCGGATCAACCTGAGGGTGCAGGCGCGCGGCGACTCAGTTCGTTTTATTCAACGCGCTCCTGTTCGGCCTCGCTGTGTACTTGATTGCACTGTTTCGGCTCTGGGTGAAATGCAGACTTGGCTGTGCTGAACATGGATTCAGCACGAATCGGACTCATATCGGCATCTATCCAATTGAATAAGATTGCAGTCGCGCGTTACTGATCCGCTACACTTTCTTCGGCTTCGGGCCTCTCTTCTGCGGTGCGAGTGTCCGTCCCGTCTTGGCCTCAAGTTTCTTCAACCATTTGGCGTCGCCGATAGGGCGGCCGATCGTTTCCGCCCGGCGCAGGGGCGCATAGTCGACATCGTCATCGCCGCGTGCGCGAAGGAACTGGCCGAAATTTTCGACACGGTCGAGCACGGGTTTCACCGTCACCACATGGTCGTCCTTGCCTTTGAAGTGCGCGCGGGCATTGGACCATTTCCAATCCCTGGCTCTCTTCACAAGCTGTGCCCGAACGGGATTAAGCGTGACATAGCGAACCGCCGTCAAAAGATAGGCCTCGTCCATGATGACGGACCCATATCGCCCCTGCCAGAGATGTCCGGTTGTTCGGGCCCTGGCGTTGATGAAGCTCGTATAGCGCCGGTGCAGGTCGGCAAAGGTTTGCCGCAGCCCATCTTCGTTCGAGGGCACCACGATCATGTGGACATGGTTCGGCATCAGGCAATAGGCCCAGACCTTGGTCCGGGCACGGGCGCTGCTCTCGGCAAGCAGATCAAGATAGAGGGCGTAGTCGTCTTCTTCGAAGAAGGTTGGCTCCCTGCGATTTCCGCGTTGGGTAACGAGATGGGGGAGGCCGGGAACGACGATGCGAGCAAGGCGGGCCATGTGTGATATCCATCAATTGCCGAGGATAGATAAACTGTCACTGCAATATGCGGCAGTCTGATTCCGAAACTGGGAAAAATCAATCTTGCTATTGTCTCGCGACACCGTATTCCGACCGTTCGGGAGTGTGCCCTGCAAGATCAGATAAACTCAAGTGCATTGCCTGTTGCATGCGACTCCGCGAGACTCTCTGCAATCAAATAGGGCCCCGAAAACAGGGGGGATGCGCCAAAATCGAGGAACAGCCCCATGCAAAGGGCCCAATTCGTCATTCCAGCCCGCGCCGGGATGACGATTTTTGCAGCTTGAGCGAAAGAATTGAGAGACGGCTCAGAACATAGAACCAGAACAATAAAAAACGCCCCGGACTTGATCCGGGGCCCAGGGCTATTGGCTCGATCCGAGTTTCATCGCCCTGGGTCCCGGATCAGGTCCGGGACGTCGATTGTGTGTTTGTGTGCGGGTGATGCGCTACTGCGCAGCCACACTCGCAGCCGGCGGCTCGTCGCCAACGGCGCCCGACGATTTCGCGTCGCTGATCTCGGCATCCGAGAGTCCCAGCACATCGCGCAAAATCTCGTCCGTGTGCTCGCCCAGCAGCGGCGAGCGCTGCACGTCAGCCGGCGAGTCCGACAGCTTGATCGGGTTGCCGACGGTCAGATACGCGCCGCGTGTCGGGTGATCGACCTCGACGATTGTGCCGGTCTCGCGAAGCGACTGCTCCTCGGCCAGCTCCTTCATGGAGAGGATCGGCCCGCAGGGAATGTTCAGCGGGTTGCAAATCGCCATGACCTCGAACTTGTCCTTGGTCTTGGTCCATTCTTCAATGGTGTCGAAGATCTGCGAGAGCTTGTCGAGGCGGGCAGGGGCCGTGGCATAGTCCGGGTCTTCCTTCCACTCGGGCTTGCCGATGACATCGCAGATGTTCTTCCACACGGGCGCCTGGGTGATGAAATAGATATAGGCGTCCGGGTCCGTCTCCCAGCCTTTGCATTTCAGGATCCAGCCCGGTTGACCGCCGCCGGAATCATTGCCGGCGCGTGGTGTTGCCTCGCCGAATTCGATGCCGCGGCCATACTGGCTGTATTCCTTCAGCGGTCCGTGTTTCAGGCGCTGCTGATCGCGCAGTTTGACACGGGCGAGATTGAGCACGCCGTCCTGCATGGCAGCAAGGACGCGTTGCCCGCGCCCGGTCTGCTCACGCTGATAGAGCGCCGTCACGATGCCCAGGGCCAGATGAAGGCCGGTGCCGGAATCGCCGATCTGTGCGCCGGTGACCAGTGGCGGGCCGTCGAGGAAGCCCGTGGTCGAGGCGGAGCCGCCGGCGCACTGGGCCACATTCTCATAGACCTTGCAGTCTTCGTAAGGCCCGGGTCCGAAGCCTTTGACCGACGCATAGATCATGCGCGGGTTCAGCTCCTGGATTTTCTCCCAGGGGAAGCCCATGCGGTCGATGGCGCCGGGGGCGAAGTTCTCCACCATGACATCGCATGTCTTTATGAGCTTGGCGAAGATCTCCTTGCCTTCCTCGCTCTTGGTGTTGAGCGTGATCGAACGCTTGTTGGAGTTCAGCATGGTGAAATAGAGGCTGTCAGCCCCTTCGACATCGCGCAGCTGGCCGCGCGTGATATCGCCGACGCCCGGGCGCTCCACCTTGATCACGTCGGCGCCGAACCAGGCCAGCAGCTGGGTGCAGGTCGGACCGGATTGAACGTGGGTCATATCCAGGATTTTTACGCCTTTAAGTGCTTCCATTTCTCAATTCCCTTCGGGCCGTCGGGTCGTCCGTCAATCGGCTGTCTATTCGTACCCAGTCTTCTACTTGTACATGGTCTGGGCTTTGGTGCCCGGTGCATATTCCTTCGGGTCCACCCAGATGTTGACCACCGCCGAGCGGCCATCGCGCTGAATGGCTTCGCGGGCGCGGCGGAGTGCCGGCTGGATCTCGTTCGGATCGCGAACCTCCTCGCCATAGCCCCCGAGCATCTCGGCGAACTGGCCGAAGGGCACATCGCCCAGCAGATTGCCGACGCTGCCGCGCTGCTCGCCATATTTCGAGATCTGGCCGTAGCGGATCTGGTTCATGGCGGAGTTGTTTCCGATGACCGCGAGATAGGGGGCACCGAAACGGTTGGCGGTTTCCATATCGAATGCGGTCATGCCGAACGAGCCGTCGCCATAATAGCACAGCACTTCCTTGTTCGGGTGCGCGAGCTTTGCCGCCATGGCGAAGCCCGTGCCGACGCCAAGGCTTCCGAGGGCGCCCGGGTCCATCCAGTTGCCGGGGCCGCGCGGTTGCACGGCCTGCGCCGAGATCGTCACCACGTCGCCGCCATCGCCGATATAGATCGTGTCTTCGGTGAGGAACTCGTTGATTTCCCATGCAACGCGATAGGGGTGGATCGGCGACTGGTCCGAGAGGAACAGCGGCATGAGCTTGTCCGTGCGGGCGATTTCTTCGGCGCGAAGTTCCGCCATCCAGTCCTTGCGGGACTGGCCTTTGCCGTTGTCGATGCGGCCAGTCGTGGCCTGTTTGACCGCGGCAAGGATAGCACCCGGATCGCCGACGAGGCCGAGAGAGACGTCCCGGTTTTTGCCGACCGTGCGGTAGTCCATGTCGATCTGCACGACCGTCGCATCGGACCGGAGCCGCTTGCCATAGCCCATGCGGAAATCGAAGGGCGTGCCGACGATGATGATGACGTCTGCCTTGTCGAATGCGGTGCGGCGCGTGCGGTTGAAATAGTGCGGATCGCCTGGGGGCAGAAGGCCGCGTCCGGCGCCGTTGAAGTAGGCCGGGATGTCGAGGCTGCGAACGAGGTCGAGTGCCGCTTCATGGCCGCGACCCATAAAGACCTGCGATCCGAGCAGGATCGCGGGACGTTCAGCATCGACCAGCAGATCGGCCAGTTTCTCGACATCGGCCGGATCGCCGATAGACTTGACCGAAGAGCGATAAGCGCCTGGCTCAGGGATTGTGCATTTGTCGAGGTCGACTTCGTTGTCGAGGACATCGCGCGGGATTTCGAGATAGGAGGGGCCATAGGCGCCGGCAAAGCATTCGCGCGCGGCCATGGAGACCATGTCGGCGATCCGCTCTGTCGAGCGGACACCGGCGGCGAACTTGGTAATCGGCGACATCATGTCCACATGGGGCAGGTCCTGCAGCGAGCCCATCTTGTGCTGGGTCAGCGCGCCCTGGCCGCCGATATGGAGGACCGGACTTTCGGAGCGGAAAGCCGTAGCAACGCCCGTTACCGCATTCGTGCAGCCGGGGCCTGCTGTCGTGACCACGCAGCCGAGTTTGCCTGTCTGGCGCGCATAACCGTCGGCCGCATGGGCGGCAGTCTGTTCGTGGCGCACGTCGATGATGCGGATGCCTTCGTCCACGCAGCCGTCATAGATGTCGATGATGTGCCCGCCGCAGAGTGTGAAGATCGTATCGACGCCTTCGTTCTTCAGGGCCTTTGCGACCAGATGGCCGCCGGAAATAACGTCGTCGTCCGTGCTCTTTTGTCTAAGAGTGTCGGTTGCTGTGGTCGACATGCGACCCTCCTTGTTGTGCGTTGCCGCTGTGCGTTGGTTTCAATCCAGATCGACATGCTCGGCGACATGATCGCGGAGCTTGATAGTGTGTTCGCGAACAAGCCGCTCGGCGAGATCGGTGTCCCGTTTTTCGAGCGCATCGATGATGCCGAGATGATCGACGATGGAGCGTTTGGCCCGGTCCTGTTCGAAGATGGTACGTTGGCGGATGGCCTTCACATGCATGAAAAGGCCGTTCGTAATATCGGCGATGAGCTGGCATTTGCTCATGGCGATGATGGCCTGGTGGAAGCGAATATTGGCGTCGGAATATTCGTCCATCTGATCGTGGATGCCTTGGGCCTCGAAGGTCTCGACCATATCCCTGAGGGTGGCGATTTCTTCGTCACCGGCATATTTGGTGATCAGCCGCGCGGCCATGCTTTCGAGCGCCGCCCAGACGGTGATCATCTCCAGGATTTCGGCCTTCGATTTGCGCACGATATAGATGCCGCGCCGTGGCACGATGCGCACCAGACCTTCCTGGTCGAGCCGCGCAAGGGCCTCGCGGAGCGGCGTGCGGCTGATACCGAACTGCTCGGAAAGCCGGCGCTCGTCCAGCCGAAGCTCTGCGTCTTCGGCGTAGATATTCATGGATGTGATCGCCGTTTTCAGCGACTCGTAGATGCGCGTCTTGAGGCTGAAGGCCTCATCGATTGGCGCAATTTCGAGTTCAAGATCAGCCATGGAAAACCCTTAGATGACGCCCGTAGCCCGGGTCGAACAGGGGCGCGTGGTATACTGGTATACCATACACCACGGACATGTCGCTTCGCAACCGGGATTGCCTGTCGCCGACGTCGCAGCCGGCGCCCTTTTTGTCGCGATCATGATGTCTGGCCTCGGCGCGAACGGATCAGGCGCATGGCAGGTTTCAGCAACGGCAGGCACAGCAGAATGATGGCGGTGACCATGATCGGTCCGGACCATGGACGCGTGAAAAAGATCGAAAACTCGCCATTGCTGATGAGCAGCGACTGGCGCAGTGCCGGCTCGGCAAGCGGCCCGAGCACGATGGCGAGTACGGCCGGTGCCAGAGGATAGTCGAGTTTGCGCATCAGGTAGCCGACGATGCCGAAGATGAGCATCAGCCAGACATCGTGCATGTCCTGTGTCGGGGCATAACCACCGATGAGACAAAGCACGAAGATGAGCGGTGCCAGCAACGTGAAAGGTAGTTTGAGGACCCAGATGAAGGCCGGAATGAAGGCGATATTGATGATCACCGCAAACAGGTTGGCGGCGTAGAGACTTGCGATCAGACCCCAGACGAATTCCTGTTGCTCGACGAAGAGTTGCGGGCCCGGCTCGAGCCCCCAGATCACCATGCCGCCAAGCAGGATTGCCGTGGTTGGCGAGCCGGGAATGCCGAGGGTCAGCATGGGCAGCATGGAGCCTGTGCTGGCTGCATTGTTTGCCGATTCAGGCGCGCAGACACCCTCGACCGCGCCTTTGCCGAACTTCTCCGGCTCCTTGGAGATCTGCTTGGCAACGCCGTAGGACATCAACGATCCGGGCGTTGCGCCCGCTGCAGGAAGAATGCCGACGAAGTATCCGAGGAAAGAGCCCATGACGAGGGTCTTCCAAGTGGAAACCAGCTCTTTCAGATTGGCTTTCGTTCGGGCCCAGGAGACGGTGGCCTCGGACATCATCGACTTGCCGCCGGCCTTGCGGTTCTCCTCGACCGTCCACAGCATCTCGCCGATGCCGTAGATGCCGATGGCGAGCACGAGGAAGTTGATGCCGTGGAAGAAGCCGGTGATACCGCCGAAGATGAGCCGTGGTTCGCCGGTCATGATGTCCATGCCGACGGAGCTCAGCACCAGGCCGATACAGATCGAGAAGATGGTCTTGGCAATGTCGTCGCCGCCGAGGCCGACAAAGGTCGCGAAGGCCAGCATCATCAGCGCGAATTCTTCCGGTGCGCCGAAGACAAGGGCCACATGAGCGAGAGGGGGTGCGAAGAGCGTGAAGAGGATGACCGAAATCGTCCCGCCGACAAAGGATGCGACGGCTGCGGCGGTCAAAGCCTTGTCGGCCAGTCCCTGTTTTGCAAGCGGACGCCCATCGAATGTCGTCGCAACCGCCGTCGAGGCGCCGGGTATGCCGAGCATGACGGATGAGATCGCGCCGCCATACATGGCGCCATAGTAGAGAGCCGCCAGAAAGATGATGGCGCCAGTCGGCGGAACCAGAAAGGTCAGAGGGAGAAGGATGGCAACGCCGTTCACTGAGCCGAGGCCCGGCATCGCGCCGATAAAGAGGCCGACCGTGCAACCAAGGACAATCAGACCCAGGTTCAGCGGTTGGAATGCAATGGCGAAGCCTTCCCAGAGCAGACCGGCAATTTCGACCATTCTCTCATCCCCCCTTTGCGCTTACGCGACAGGCGTAACTCTCTCGGTCACGGCGTCTGAAGCCGATAGAAATTCGCAAGCGCGTGACAGCACTAAGCTGTTGTTACAAAAGCAATTTATACAGCGGGTAAAACGCCGGTTCCGTATAGCCCTTGGGCAGCGTGATCTTCAGCGCAATCTCGAAAAACAAAAATGTCACCACCGGCGTCAGCAGGCTGACCGTCGCCGTCATGGCGATCGAATGGCGTCCGAGGAAACGCAGGTAAAAGATCAGGAACAAGGGCAGCGCGCCGTAGACACCGATAAAGTGAAAGAGGAAGACCGTGATAATGAGAGAGCCTGCGACGAGGGACACATCGACCAGCGTCTCCTTGTCGATATAGACCTCGCCCGACTGCGATGGCGGCGATGCGCGTCGCACCCAGTTGACGATGATCCAGATGCAGGACCCGAACATGATCGTGGAGAGCCAGAACGGCCAGGCGCCACCGCCAGGACCCTCGTCGGGGATCCACCCGATTTCCAGCTCGGTGCTCTTCCACATCAGATAGGCGGAGAAGATCGCCATCACGATTGCCATGATCAGTTCGGCACGGCGCATGACGGTGATCTCCCCGCTATCCGATTGGTTTTCGGTGAGAGCCTCTTAGAGGGCGCCCATCTTCTTCAGCATCGCCTTATGGACATCGCGTTCTTTCTTCCAATAGTCCATCAGCGCCTGCCCTTCGAGCGGATCGCCTTGCAGGGCTTTCTTCTTGCGGTAGGTCTGCCACTCGTCGGAGTTGAACACCTTCGTGAAGAGGCCTTTGTAGTAAGCCTTGGCATCGTCGCTCATGCCAGGCGCGCCGACGACGGTGCGTTGCATGTAATAGACGAAGTCCTTGCCAATCTCCTTGAAGGTCGGGGCATCTTTGAAGAGGCCGATCCGCTCATCGGTGAAGCAGGCGAGGGGACGGGTCTTGCCGCCTTCGAAAAAGCCGAGTTGCTCGGAGGGGTTGTTCACGGTCGAGTCCGCATTGTTGCCCGCGAGCTGCTTGGCAACCTTACCGCCACCTTTGTAGGGGACATATTTCATCTCAAGGCCATAAGCCGAGTTCAGGAAGTCGGTCAGAAGATTGTCTTCCGATGCCTTGCCCGTTCCGGCCATGATCCAGTCCTTGCCGCCCGCTTTGGCTGCAGCCACGAACTCGTCGACCGTCTTGATTTCCTTGCCGTCCTTGCGGGCCTTGTTCACCCAGAGGCAGAAGGTGTCTTCGGCCATGCGCATGATGGGCGTGAAGGTTTCAATATCGACGCCGAGACCCTTCTGGCGCAACGGGGTCGTGTAGAAGCTGTTCAGAGTGAACATGATGACATGATTGTCACCCTTCTTCTGCTTCAGATAGACAAGTGCTTCAGCGCCGGACCCGCCCGGTTTGTTGATGGGCGTCACCGTGGCACCGAGCTTGTTCTTGGCGATAATGGATTGCATAAGGCGCACGGCCTTGTCGGCTCCACCGCCTTTACCTGCCATGACAATAAACTCAACAGGCTTTTTGGGCTCCCAGGCCGCCTCAGCCGTGCCGACGGCGGTAAGCCCGAAGCCGGCGGCCAAGCCGAGTGCGAGCGCAAGTGTTCTGGTCTGCTGCATAGAATTCCTCCCTAGAGTTGAGTGCTTCTGCACTCTTGGTGACACCGAGTGATGCATTTTAGCCTGTTACCGTGGTGAAAAGCAGTACGGAGATCGGCCGAATTCTTATTTTGGTATCTGGTCTTTTGTATACCAGAGGATTTTTCAATGCAACGGCTGTATGCGATGCGATGCGACTGAACGGCCATTTTTTGACCGAAATGCGCGGCCGTGAGGGTCGGAATTGCTTGCGATGCGGCGCAAACCCTCCTATCCTGGCATATTGTATACCAAGCCCAGGCCGATCAAGACTTTCGAGAGACTTAATAGAGGCCTCGCAGCCAACGCCGTATAGAAGGCTGGAACGGATTCGGCTGTGCGTGCTGGTTTTTCAATCGGTCGGATCGGGAGAACGCCATGAATCTGCATGAGTTTCAGGCCAAAGACATTCTAACGGAGTATGACGTGCCAATGCCGCAAGGCCGGGTGGCAGCAACTGCAGCGGAGGCCGAAGAGGCGGCGCATGCGCTGAACGCAAGCCGGTTTGCGGTGAAGGCGCAGGTGCATGCCGGTGGCCGCGGCAAGGCCGGTGGCGTACGGCTCGTCAACTCGCCTGCGGAAGTGCGCGCAACGGCAGATGAATTACTCGGAATGCGCCTCGTCACGGATGTGACCGGGCCCGAAGGCCGGTCGGTACGCCGTGTCTATGTCGAACAAGCCGTTGAAGCCGAGCGTCTTCTTTACGTGGGCGTTCTGGTCGACCGACCAGCAGGCGCCGTTACTCTGATCGGGGCTGAAGAGGGCGGCGAAGATATCGAAGACCGTGCGGCAGACGATCCGGGCCTCATCAAGAGCCTTGTCATTGGCGCGGACGGAAAAGTCGATCCAGAGGTTTATGAGACTTTTGCCAAATCACTGACGCTCAGAGGTCAGTTGATGAAGGATGCGGCCAGTCTGTTTTCTTCGCTCGTGTCTGCCTTTATTGAACTCGATGCCAGCCTCATCGAAATCAACCCACTCGCGATAACGCTCGACAACAAGCTCGTTGCGCTCGACGTGAAGATGGTCCTGGATGACAATGCCCTGTTTAGGCACCCGGACCTGAGGGGGATGCGCGACAAGGACGAGCTTGATCCCGTCGAGATGGAAGCGCAGGCCAATCAGATCAACTATGTCCGCATGGATGGTAATATCGGTATTGTCGTCAACGGTGCCGGCTTGGCGCTGGCGACGAATGACATGTTGCGCGACGCCGGCGGTAATCCTGCGAATTTCATGGATATTCGTACGACCGCATCCAGTCTCGATATAGCCAAAGGCTTCTCGCTCCTTCTGGCAAATCCGAATGTGCGTTCGGTGCTGATCAATGTGCATGGCGGCGGGATGCAGCGCTGCGATACGATTGCGGAAGGCGTAGGCGTCGCCATGAAACGCCAGGATAGATCATTGCCGATCATTGTCCGCTTTGCAGGGAATAACGCAGATTATGGGATCACGCTTCTCAAGAATTACGGCATAAATTTCGTCGAAGCTGAGGATATGTCCGATGCAGTCGATCGCGCTGTTTCGTTAGCGGGCAAGGAGGCGGCGTGATGGCAATTCTGATCTCAAAAGACACGAAAGTCCTATGCCAGGGAATGACCGGACGCGCAGCTTCCTATCATATCGAGCGCGCAATCGCCTATGGCACCAACGTCGTCGCTGGTGTTCGGCCGGGGAAGGGCGGGACGAAGCATCTCGACCGACCGGTTTTCAATTCGGTCGCGGAGGCGGTCGAGGAGACAGGCGCGGATGCCAGTCTTGTCTTTGTTCCGCCGGTTAATGCTGCAGACGCAATGATTGAAGCAATCGAAGCTGAGATTCCGGTTGTTGTTGCTGTGACCGAGCGCGTTCCCGTTCTTGACATGGTGCGCGTCAAGGCGGCGCTTGAAGGATCGAAGACGCGCCTTGTTGGACCGAATTCACAAGGGATTCTGGTGCCGGGCCAATGCAAGCTCGGCGTCATGTCGACCGTTCACGAGCGGCGTGGCCGTATCGGCATCGCATCGCGCTCGGCCACTCTCACCAGTGAGGTCGTTGCGCAGACCACGGCAAATGGGCTCGGCCAATCAGCCACGGTCGGGATCGGTGGCGACCCGGTTCATGGCATGAGCTTCGTCGATTGCATCGAGTTGTTCCTGGCGGACCCCGAAACCGACGGCATTATTTTGCTTGGCGAAATCGGGGGCTCCGAGGAGGAGCAGGCCGCCGACTTTCTCGCGAAGTCGAAGGCTTCCAAACCCGTCGTCGCCCTCGTTGCCGGCCGGCATGCCCAGCCTGAGCGGCGTATGGGACATGCTGGAACGCTCACCATGTTCGGTCGCGGTGACGCGAACTACAAGATTGATCGCCTGCGTTCTGCAGGGGTCCACATTGCACAAAACGCACATCAGGTCGCAGATACAATGCGCCAGGCTTTGATAAATTAAGGGAATGAAGCATATGCCCGACGGCAGCGGTGATCGCTCCATACATCCAGGCTCGGGCCGGCGTAAAGCGCCGGTCTTTCCGAAAGGACGGCTTCTCGATCCGGAAGACGTCGCATTCGTGCGCGACCTCCTTGGGGACGAGCCGCGGGCACGAGACAGATTGATCGAGTATCTGCATCTCATCCAGGATGCAGAAGGGTGCTTGCCGGCGGGACGCCTGCAGGCGCTTGGGGAAGAACTCCGCATCCCTATGGCCGAAGTCTTCGAGGTGGCGTCCTTCTACGCTCACTTCGACATCGTTCGCGACGGGGAAACCAGGCCGGCGCCGGTGACGGTTCGGGTCTGCGACTCACTCAGCTGCATGATGGCTGGAGCAGAGACACTTATATCCGATCTTGAGGCAGCCGGTATCGACGGCGTCAGAGTCTTGCGTGCACCCTGTATGGGACGTTGCCAGTCTGCACCGGTCTGCGAAGCTGGTCACAAGCATCTGGACCATGTGACGGTCGACGATATTCGCGAGACGGTCGCGGACGGCCATCTCCATCCCGAGATCCCGGATTACCAAGACTTTGCCGCCTATAGCGCCGATGGCGGTTATGGAACGCTGAAAGCCTGTCTGTCAGGCGAGCGAACGGTCGAGCAGGTGATCGACATCGTATCTGACGCGGGGCTCCGTGGTCTGGGCGGCGCCGGTTTTCCGACTGGCCGCAAGTGGCAGTTCGTCAGAGCTGAGGCAAAGCCGCGCCTCATGGCTGTCAACGCCGATGAGGGCGAACCAGGCACTTTCAAAGACCGGCATTATCTTGAAAGTGAACCGCACAAGTTTCTCGAAGGCATGTTGATCGCCGCGTGGGCTGTCGAAGCCGAGACGATCTATCTCTATCTCAGAGACGAGTATCCAGCTGCGCGGGAGATCCTTCAGAAGGAGATCGCGGCAATCGAAGCGGCCGGACTTGCCGATCATACCAAGATCGATCTGCGTCGCGGTGCCGGCGCCTATATCTGCGGCGAAGAGTCGGCGATGATCGAGTCGATTGAAGGCAAACGAGGCCTGCCGCGTCATCGCCCGCCCTATGTGGCTCAGGTCGGCATCTTCAACCGTCCGACATTGGTCAACAATGTCGAGACGCTGTTCTGGATTCCTCAGATTATCGAGAACGGCGCCGAATGGTTCGCTTCGAAAGGCAAGAATGGCGCCAAGGGACTACGAAGCTATTCCGTCTCGGGCCGGGTCAAGGAGCCGGGGGTCAAACTCGTGCCGGCAGGTACGACCGCGCGCGAGTTGATCGAAGAGCATTCCGGCGGGATGGTCGATGGCCAGACGTTCAAGGGGTATCTGCCGGGCGGTGCGTCGGGCGGTATTCTGCCTGAGTCCATGGCCGACATCCCGCTCGAGTTCGGCAAGCTCGAGGAGCATGGCTGCTTCGTCGGCTCCCATGCTGTCGTGATCCTGTCTGACAAAGACGATATCAAAGATGTTGCTCTCAACCTTATGAAGTTTTTCGAGGATGAGAGCTGCGGCCAGTGCACACCTTGCCGCAACGGCACCGAAAAGGCCGTGCGGCTGATGCAGGAAGGCATTTGGGATGCCCAGACGATGGGCGATTTGACCGAAGTCATGGCCGAAGCCTCGATCTGCGGGCTTGGTCAAGCAGCTCCCAATCCACTGCGATGCCTGATGAAATTCTTCCCGGAGGATCTGCGATGAGCGATCGCATCAAGTTCGAACTCGACGGCAAAGAGGTCGAGGCAGCCGCTGACGAAACCATCTGGCAGGTGGCAAAGCGCGAAGGCACGCGCATTCCACATCTCTGCTATCTGGACGAGCCTGGCTATCGGCCGGACGGCAACTGCCGCGCCTGCATGGTGGAGATTGAAGGCGAACGGGTATTGGCAGCGTCCTGCATTCGCACACCAAGCGAGGGCATGAAGGTCAAGACCGCCACTGAACGTGCGAAAAAGTCGCGCGATATGGTGTTTGAACTTCTGCTGGCCGATCAGCCGAAGCGCGATGAAGCACATGATTCCAAATCGCGATTCTGGGAATGGGTCGACGATATGGACATTGCGGCGACGAGCCGGTTTCCTGGTCGCGTCGATGTTGCGCCGGACTCCAGCCATACAGCGATTGCCGTCAACCTGGACGCTTGTATCCACTGCAACCTGTGTGTCCGTGCCTGTCGCGAGGTCCAGGTCAACGACGTCATCGGCATGGGATATCGTGGTCACGGCGCCAAAGTCGTTTTCGACTTCGACGATCCGATGGGACATTCGACCTGTGTGGCCTGCGGCGAGTGTGTTCAAGCCTGCCCGACCGGCGCCTTGATGGAAGGTAATCTTCTTAATGAGCAGGGCGTGCGGACAGAGTTCGAAGACCGCTCGGTCGACACGCTTTGCCCGTTTTGCGGCGTTGGATGTCAGACAACCGCACACGTCAAGGACGACAAGATCCTTTACATTGACGGACGAGACGGACCGGCAAACGAAAACCGTCTATGCGTGAAGGGCCGCTTCGGATTCGACTATGTTGCGCATCCCCATCGCCTGAGAACGCCACTCATTCGCCGCGACGATGTCGCGAAAGATAGCAAGATGCAGCTCACCGATGGCGATTATTCTGCCGTCTTCCGTGAGGCGACCTGGGAAGAGGCATTGGATAAGGCCGCGGCCGGCCTCAAGACGGTGCTCGACCGTGACGGCGGTCAGGCACTCGCAGGCTTCGGTTCGGCGAAATGCTCGAACGAAGAGGCTTATCTCTTTCAGAAACTGATCCGTCAGGGCTTCGGCACCAATAATGTCGATCACTGCACCCGGCTTTGCCACGCGTCGTCGGTGGCAGCGCTTATGGAGGGCGTGAACTCGGGTGCCGTGACGGCGCCGTTTACGGCCGCGAAGGATTCCGATTGCATCATCGTCATCGGGGCACGCCCGGCCGAGAACCATCCCGTCGCCGCGACATTCCTCAAGAATGCGACCAAGGAAGGCAAGAAGCTGATCGTCATCGATCCCCGCGGCCACTCGCAAGGCCTCGGGCGTCATGCCTCGCACATGCTTCAGTTCAGTCCGGGCCGCGACGTCCCGCTTCTGAACGGCATGCTGCATACAATCATCGAGGAAGACCTCTATGATGTGCAGTATGTTCAGGCAAACACGGAGGGCTTCGAAGACCTAAAGGCGAAGGTCAAAGACTACTCGCCAGAGAAGATGTCGGAAGTCTGCGGTGTTCCTGCCGATACGATCCGGGAGGTCGCGCGGATCTACGCAACGTCGGAGCGCTCCATCATCTTCTGGGGCATGGGAATCTCGCAACATGTGCACGGTACCGACAATGCACGCTGCCTGATCGCCCTCGCGCTGGTCACTGGACAGGTGGGCCGACCTGGAACGGGGCTTCATCCGCTTCGCGGACAGAACAATGTACAGGGTGCCTCGGACGCCGGACTGATCCCCATCGTCTATCCGGACTATCAGTCAGTCGAGAATGTCGAGATACGCACGCAGTATGAAGAGTTCTGGGGCCGTGAGCTCGATCCGAACAAGGGTCTGACCGTCGTCGAGATCATTAATGCGATCCTGGATGATCAGATCAAGTCGATGTATATCCTCGGCGAAAACCCGGCCATGTCGGACCCGGATCAGAATCATGCCCGGCAGGCGCTTGCGAAACTCGAACATCTGGTCGTGCAGGACATCTTCCTCACGGAAACGGCCTGGCATGCCGATGTGGTGTTGCCGGCGTCGGCGCATGCGGAGAAGTGGGGCACCTTCACCAACACCAACCGGCAGGTGCAGATCGCCCGGCCCGTCATCGATCCACCCGGTGAAGCCCGCCAGGATTGGGAGTTGGTCCAGGAGTTGGCCCAACGTATCGGGCTTGACTGGAACTACAGCCATCCAAGCGATGTATTCGCCGAGATGGGCGAAGTGATGCCGTCGCTCAACAACATCACGTGGGAGCGGCTCGAGCGTGAAGATGCGGTGACCTATCCGTGCGACGCGCCTGACCAGCCGGGCAACGAAATCATCTTCAGCGCCGGCTTCCCGACAGAGAGCGGCCGGGCCAAGATCGTGCCGACAGATTTGGTGCCGCCGGATGAGCTTCCCGACGAAGCCTACCCGATGGTGCTCACAACCGGACGGATGCTGGAGCATTGGCACACCGGTGCGATGACGCGCCGCGCGAGCAATCTCGATGCGCTCGAGCCGGAAGCCATTGCCGGTCTCAACCGGCGCGACCTATCCCGACTGGGGCTTGCAGCAGGCGATTTCGTCAGGGTTGCGACACGGCGAGGCGAAGTTACGCTCAAAGCGCGTCAGGACCGCGATGTGCCGGAAGGCGTTGTGTTCATCCCCTTCTGCTTTGCTGAAGCGGCTGCCAACCTTCTCACCAATCCGCAGCTCGATCCCATGGGCAAGATCCCTGAGTTCAAGTTCTGCGCTGCCCGTGTAGAACCGGCCGGCGGGGTTGCCGAAGCGGCAGAATAGCGGTACCCGACAGACGAGGCGGCAAGTCAACAAGCCGTTGGGTATGGACGTCTGTCCGGCCTCGGGGGAGGAGTCATTATGAAGATCTGTATTTATGGCGCCGGCGCGATCGGCGGTTATGTCGGTGTGATGCTGTCGCAGGGCGGTGCCGATGTCTCGCTCATTGCGCGCGGTGCCCATCTTGCCGCCATCAAGGAAAAGGGCCTCAAGCTCAAGATGGAAGGCGGTGACAAGGTCGCCCGCCTGAAGGCTTCCGATGATCCGGCCGATCTTGGCCCTCAGGACTATGTGATCGTTGCGCTGAAAGCCCATCAGGCGTGGGAAGCCGCCGAGGCTCTCAAGCCGCTGCTTGGTCCCGATACGGCTGTCGTCACAATGCAGAACGGCGTGCCCTGGTGGTACTTCTACGGCTTCGAAGGTCAGTATGCGAATTTGCGCATCGAAAGCGTCGATCCTGGCGACCGGCAATGGAATGCCATTGGGCCGGAACGTGCCATCGGTGCGACTGTGTTCCCTGCGACCGAAATCGTCGAACCTGGCGTTATCCGCCACATCTATGGCGACAAGTTCGGTCTGGGCGAGCCGAACCGGGAAGAGTCTGAACGTGTTGTGAAGCTGGCCGAAGCCTTTGAAGCTGGCGGTCTGAAGGCACGTGTTTATCCGGAGATTCGCAACGATATCTGGCTGAAGCTCTGGGGCAATCTGTGCTTCAACCCGATCTCCGCCCTGACGCGCGCGACATTGGATGTCGTCGCAACCGATCCAGGTACACGTGCCTTGTCGCGCAAGATGATGGAGGAGGCCGAGACGATCGGCCGCCGGATCGGCGTCCACTTCCGCGTGGATGTCGAGCGGCGCATCAATGGTGCGGCCCGTGTTGGTGCCCACCGTACGTCAATGCTGCAGGATCTGGACAAGGGCCGTCCGCTTGAGATCGATGCGTTACTGACATCGGTCCAGGAAATGGGCCGGCTGGTCGACGTGCAAACCCCGAACATCGACGCTGTATTGGCGCTGGTGCAACAGATGGGGCGTGTAGCAGGCGTCTATCCGACCTATCCTGAACCTGAGATTTCCGAGGATTCACCGGAAGCGGCCATCGACTGACGGCCGGCGGTGGTCACCAATTGACGGTTCCGACGGCCCCTTTGAAAGGGCCAGCCAGATCGGGCGTGATCCAGCCGCCGTAAAAATCTCCTGGTTGAGCCCTAACGGAAAATTGACCGACGGTGCAGGCTTCAAGGCGTCCGGGATAAAAGGCAAGATAATCCTTTAGTGCCGCATAGTCCGGATTGGGGGCGGCGTAACTCCACGCCGCCGCCTGAATCGTTTCGCCGGCAACCGTGATGTCCCAATAACTGGCGTCGCCTTTGAACTCACAGAAGGATTGCGCCGGGTTTTTGGTAAGAACACTGAGATCGACATCGTCTGGTGGGAAATAGTAGGTCGGCGGTGCGCTGGTCTCCAATACGCGGTACCCGCTCATCGTCTCGGCGATAAGCCTACCGCCGGCTGTGACGGAGAGAAGACGCGGTTCGGCCGCCAGCCGCGGTGGTCGTGGATAATCCCAAACATATTCCATTGAAGGTGGATATCCTTGCTTACGGCACCGACCGGAAATGCGGCATAGTGACCTCAGTTTCGCCGCTTGGATACCGTGATCCCAAGGTCTGATATTGTCGCAAATGCTTGCCGCACACCTTTGTCGCATATCATCCAGTGTCTTGGAGCGCGAGACTGTTTCAGCGGAGCAAGAGGAGCAGCAATGACAACAGTTTCATGGCGCTGGCGCCATAACCGATCATTAGTGGCCATCATCTTCATGGCAATGACTGTTGTTGGGGCGGACCGGGCACGTTCCGCAGAGCAATGCGAGTATGTCGGTGGATGGGTCGTTCCAGGCAAGACCGGTGCGTTGCCTTCCGACGAACTGATTGCCGGAATGGTCGAACGACCGGTGGTTCTGCTCGGTGAGATTCACGACAGTGCCGAGGATCATCGCTGGCAGTTGCACACGCTTGCAGCCCTGCATGCACTCAATCCCAATATGGTCATCGGTTTCGAAATGTTTCCGCGCTCGGCACAGCCTGTGCTCGATCGCTGGGTCGCAGGCGAGCTGAGCGTCAGTGCTTTCCTGAAGGAGAGCAAGTGGGACACCGTGTGGGGATTTGATGCGGATCTCTATCTGCCGATATTTCATTTCGCACGGCAAAACCGCATTCCGATGCGGGCGATCAATGTCGAGAGGAGGCTCATATCCAAGGTCGGCCGGAACGGGTGGGCGGCAGTGCCCAAGGAAGAGCGCGCGGGTATCGGCGATCCTGCTCCGGCAAGTGAGCGCTATCGCAAGCGGCTTAAGGCGATCTTCGCGGCCCACGGGTCCAACGATGATCAGAGCGATGAAGGCAAGGCCAAGAGGGCCAAGGCGTTCGACAACTTCGTCGATGCACAACTGACCTGGGACCGGGCGATGGCCGAAGGCCTGAGTGAAGCGCACCGTGCCAATGAAGGCGCATCGATTGTCGGCATCATCGGACGCGGGCATTTGGAGTTCGGTTATGGCATTTCCCATCAGCTCTCCGATCTCGGCATTGCCGACAGTGCGGTGCTTCTGACCGAGAGTGTCGATGGCGCTTGTCCCGATCTCGAGGCCGGCCTTGCAGACGCGGCGTTCCTATTGGGCAAGGGCGGTGAGGCCGAAAAGGCTGCGCCCTATCCACGCCTTGGCGTGATGATCGAGGGAAGCGACAAAGGCGTTCGTGTGGTGAAGGTCGTTGATGGCAGCGTCGCGGAAACGGCGACATTGCAAGACAGTGATCTCATCGTTAGCGCGGCTGGCACCGACGTCAAAAAGTCATCTGAACTCGTCGAAATCGTGAGGCGTCAGGCGCCTGGGACATGGTTGCCCCTGATCGTGCAGCGCGGCGACGAAATGCTCGGGCTCGTTGCAAGGTTTCCAGCATTGCAGGGCAAGACCGAATGATGCGGTCTACCGGTCTGGCTCTGCTCCTTGTCGTGGGGATGAGCATCGCGCCTTTGTCCGCAGCGGATGACGGCTTGGACGAGATGGTACTGGATGCCAATCACCATGCCATCGAAATGCGTTTCGACCCGGTCAGTCGGACCATCCAAATTGAAGACACGATCACCATTATCGGCCACGAGCGGTTGGATTTTGCTTTGGCGAAATGGCTTCGCATCGACGAAGCCCGGAAGGATGGCCGCAAGATCAAAGTCCAGCGCACCGGCAATTTCAGATTGATTGCGCTCGGCGATCAAGGCCGGCATCGCGTGCAGCTCAAATTGTCAGGCAAGGTACCGGCGCTGCCAAAAAATCGCGCGCGTGCCAGCGGAGCTTTTGCAAGTGCTGAAGGCGCATTTATCCCGAATTACTCCGAATGGATGCCAGTCAATCCCGGTGAACGCATTACCTACCGTCTGGCGATCGATGTTCCGGCACCTTTTCGGGCCGTCGTAACAGGTCCGCTCGAGAGCGAGAGTAAGAAAAGCGAACGCAACCATGCCGTCTTTCGTTCCAGCCAAGCTGTCTGGCCACCCTCAGTCTTCGTCGGGCCTTACAGGATTGCGGAAAAGCGGCACGGCGAGATGCGGATCCGTACCTATTTTCCCGAAAAACTCGAAGCCCTATCGCCGTCTTACCTTGAGGCTGCTGCCCGCTATCTGTCTCACTTCGAAAAACGGATTGGCCCCTATCCAAATCCCGAGTTTCATATCGTTGCAGCGCCGGTCCCGGTCGGTCTGGGATTTCCCAACCTGACCTATATCGGCCAGCGCATTCTGCCTTTGCCCTTTATCCGCGAGCGGTCTCTCGCCCATGAAGTGCTGCACGCCTGGCTGGGAAATGGCATCGGCGTCGATTACGAAAGCGGAAATTGGTCGGAAGGCCTGACGACCTATCTCGCCGACTACGGCCTTACCGAAAGCAGGAGTGCCGAAAGGGCCAGGGAGATGCGTCTCGGATGGCTCCGCGACTATGCGGCTCTCCCGGCAAAGCGCGACACGGCGCTCTCAGCCTTTCAGTCGAAGGGGCACGATGCCTCGCAGGTCGTCGGTTACGACAAGACGGCGTTTCTGTTCCACATGCTGCGCCAGGAGATTGGCACTGCGGCATTCGAGGAAGGGTTGAAAGCGCTCTGGCGCAAATACAAATCGGCGATCGCTGGCTGGCAGGATTTGCAGCGGGTCTTCGAAGCGACCTCCGGTATGAAGCTCGCCTGGTTCTTCGAGCAATGGGTCGAGCGGGTTGGGGCTCCAAGCCTAAGGCTCGTCGACCCAAAGGCCGAGATAGAAGATGGGAAACACGTGCTGACATTCACGCTGGTCCAGGGTGAGCCGGCGTACCGCCTCCGTGTACCGATTGTCATCGAGACGCCCGGTCAGTCACACGCTAAATGGGTGCGACTGGAGAAGCCGGCACAGCGGTTCAGCGTTGAGGCTCCCGCAAAAGCCCGAACGCTATTCATCGATCCGGGCCACGATCTCTTTCGCCGCCTTGCGCCTGGAGAGGCGGCTCCTATCCTGAGGGACGTGACGCTTGCCAAGACCGTTACGGCGATCGTGGCCGTCGAGACAAAAGGTGCAAGAGAGGCGGCTGGCCAGCTTGCGCGCAGGCTTGCCGATAGCAAGGTCCGCATCCGCACAGATGTTGAGAGGACCCTGCCAAAAGGCCCGTTGATGCTGATCGGGACCAAAAAAGAAGTGTCGGCCATCCTCGCCTCATCAGGGATGCCAACAAGACCGGAAATGTTGAACGGGCAGGGAACCGCTCGGGCCTGGGTCGTGCGCCGGAGAGAAACAGGCGACCCACTTCTGGTTGTCGACGCGAATGATGATGCAGCGCTGACAGCGATCGTGCGGCCGCTTCCGCACTATAAGCGACAAAGCTACATTGTCTTCGAAGGGCGCAAGGCAACGAAGCGCGGCGTGTGGCCCGCAAAAAACTCACCGCTTTCGGTGACTTTCGACTAGTCCGAGCGCTCTTTTCTGTGACTTCACTTGCTGACTGCAATCGATCGCCGAAACAGCATCAGACTTGATACAAAAAAGATGGATCCGAAACAGGCGATTATCAGGAATTCAGGCCAGACGATATCGAGTCCGGCGCCCCGGAAGACCACGGCTTGCGAGAACGCCGTGTAGTGGCGCGACGGCAGGAGCCAGGTGAAATACTGCACGATCTCGGGCTGGCTCTCAATCGGCGTCATGCCGCCCGACAGCATATTCATCGGGATGACGGTCATCATCATCAGGAGTGCGAACTGCGCCATGGTGCGGGCGATGGTACCGAGAAAAATACCGATGGCTGCAGCGGCGAACAGGTAGATGACTGTGCCGGCTAGCAACAAGAGTCTCGAGCCGGCAATCGGCACATCGAGCGAATGCTCGATAACGAAGATCAGCGACAGCGTGAAGGCGACAAGGATTACGAAACCGTTGGCCCAAACCTTTGCCATGGCGATTTGAAACGGGGTCAGCGGCATGACGAGCAAATGCTCAATGGTGCCGTGCTCGCGCTCGCGGAGCAGTGCCGCACCGGTCAATATGATCGTCAACATGGACAGTTGTTCGAGCAGCGCGACGATGGCCTGGAACCATTTCTGCGTTCCGTTGGGATTGAAGGCCCGTCGGATAACCAGATTGACCGGCGAACTCGCCTCGTGTTCCGAACGCGCCACGAAGCGGTTGACCTCGTCCAACACGATATTCTGGATGTAGCCCGCCCCGAGGCTCGCCTGTTCGACCGCTGTCGCATCGATGTTGATCTGGACCGCAGGCTGGCGTCCACTGCGCACATCCGCCTCGAAATCCGGCGGGATCACGACGACGAACATGAACTTATTCTGATCCATGAGATGGTCGATGCTTGACGCGTCGATCACCTGCGGTGTCTGGAAATAAGGCGGATAGAGCGCGCTCCGCAGCTTGCGGGAAAGCGCCGAACGGTCCTCGTCGACAAAGGCGATGGACGCGTTGTTGACGGTCTCGCCGATGGCATTCGATTGCTCGTAGATGGCGAAGCTGAACGACCAGATGATCAGAAAGAGCATGATCATGTCGCTGAACACACTGCGGAATTCCTTGGTGCCAAGCCAGAATATATTGACCAGGATTTTCATCGTCACGCCTCCTGCCGCTTCAGAAACAGCGCCGCAAGGAAGACGAACAGGGGAGAAAACACGGCCAAGGCCAGAAGGTCAGCTGCCAGATCGGGAAACGCCAGGCCCTTGGTGTAGGCCCCGATACTCAGATGCATGTAGTAGGTCGTTGGCCACAGGGAGCCGATGAACTGGCCCGTCGGTTCAAGCGAGGATACCGGTCGGATAAAGCCTGAAAACTGCATGGTCGGCAGCATGGAAAGGATTGCTGTGGCGAAGACGGCAGCGACCTGACTGCGCGTCATCGTCGAGATCAGCAGCCCCCAGCCGGTCGACGCGGCAATGTAGAGGGCGGCACCCACCGACAGCGCCAGAACACTTCCCTTCAGCGGAACCTGAAGGACGAACGAGACGAGCAGCGCCAGAATAACAAAGTTGGCCAGACCGATGACAATGTAGGGAAGTTGCTTGCCGACCAGAAATTCGATCCGATTGGTCGGCGTCACGTAGAAATTGGTGATGGTGCCGATTTCCTTTTCCCTGGCGATACTGACAGCCATGAGAACCGCGGGGAACAGCAGCAGCAGCAGGGCCGGAGATGACGGGCCGATTGCATAAATGCTCTCGAAGGACGGATTGTAACGGAAGCGCGACTCGACGGTCGCCACCTGCGCCGCCGCCAGGTCGATGCCGTCCGCTCGGTAAAGACCGGAAATGAAGACACTGTGACCGCCCGATACATAGCCTTCGATCGTGCTGGCACGCACGGTGTTGGCGCCGTCGATCCAGGCCGACACACTGGGCGTCCCGCCTTTCTTGAGTTCTCGGCCAAAGCCCGGAGGTATTTCCACGGCAAGCGTGATGTCATTGGATTTCAGGCGTTTTTCGAGGTCGCCCAGGCTCTCCAGATCGGGTTGTTCGATGAAGTAGCGCGAACCCGACAGATTTCTCAGATAGGCGCGGCTTTGCGGTGTCTTGTCGAGATCAAGCGCTGCGAATTTCAGATCCTCGACATCCGTCGAAATACCGTAGGCGATGACGATAAGCAGGATGGCGCTACCGAGAAAAGCGAAGGCGAGGCGCACCGGATCGCGTAGCACCTCCATCGTTTCGCGATGGCTATAGGCGAGCAATCGCGTGATGCTGAAGCGGTGCAGTGTTTTCTGGTCCTGCGTGGTTCGTGTCGGTGCATCCGGCAGGGCCGTGGCTGCTGTGCCGTTGTCTTCCGGTTCGTCGACAGCCTCCTCGATATAGGAGATGAATGCTTCTTCCAGCGTCGCGGCGCCTTTGGCACGGATGAGATTTTCCGGCTCGTCATAGACCAAAACCTGACCGGCATGCATCAAAGAGATGCGGTCGCAGCGCAGCGCCTCGTTCATGAAGTGCGTTGAGATGAAAATCGTGACGCCTTCGTTGCGCGAAAGCCCGACAAGCAGCTCCCAGAACTCATCTCGTGCGACTGGATCGACCCCCGATGTTGGCTCGTCGAGGATCAGCATCTCCGGTTCATGGATGATTGCCACGGCAAGCGACAGTCGCTGCCGCATGCCGAGAGGCAGGGCGGAGGCGAGTTGGTCCATATGCTCGATCAAGCCGAACCGTTCGGTCGTCTCCCTGATCCGCTGTTCGGTCTTTTCCGGCGTCAGATCAAAGAGGCGGGCGTGCAGGGTCAGGTTCTGCGCGACCGTCAGTTCGCCATAGAGCGAGAATGACTGCGACATGAAACCAACGCGCTTGCGGGTCTCCAGGTTGTGCGCATTGGCGGGATTGCCGAACAGAAATGCTTCGCCTTCGGAAGCGGGCAGCAATCCGGTAAGGATCTTCATGGTTGTCGTCTTGCCGCAGCCGTTGGAACCGAGAAAACCGAAGATCTCACCCTGTTGAATCTCGAAGCTCACCCGATCGACCGCTGTGAAATCTCCGAAGCGGCGGGTCAGATCCTTGGCCACAATCGCCGGTGCGCCGTCGACTTTTTTCAGCGGTGGAATTGACAGCTGTCCACGCCCATTCCGCTTCTCACCGGGTAGTAAGCGAATGAACGCGGTCTCGATATCGTCAGCCCCGGTTTCCTCCTTGAGCGTGTTCGGGGTGCCAGTCGCCAAAATCCGGCCGGCGTCCATGGCCACCAGCCAGTCGAACCGTTCAGCCTCATCCATATAGGCGGTGGAGACCAGTACGCTCATTCCAGGCCGCTCGGCCGCAATTTCGTTGATCAGTTCCCAGAACTGGCGTCGCGACAAGGGGTCGATACCGGTCGTCGGCTCATCGAGGATCAGAAATTCAGGATCATGGATCAGCGCACAGCAAAGTCCCAGCTTCTGCTTCATGCCGCCTGAGAGTTTCGCCGCCGGTCGATCCAGAAACGGGTGCAAGCCGGTGGCCCGCGTCAGACGGTCAATGCGCACCTTACGTTCGTTTCTGCTCTGCCCAAACAGATGCCCGAAGAAATTGAGATTCTCGCGAATGCTCAATTCCTGATAGAGGTTCTTGCCAAGTCCCTGCGGCATATAGGCGATACGCGGACCCGCCTCCCGGCGATGTTTGCCGGAAGCCATGTTCCCCCCCAAAACCTGCAGGCTTCCCGTCTGCAGTTTGCGCGCACCCGACAGCAGCCCGAGCAGGGTCGACTTGCCAACCCCGTCAGGACCGAGCAAGCCGACTACCTGACCGGAAGGGATCTCTAGAGTGATATCGTCGAGCGCTCGTACCTTCTTATAGACGTGTGTGATCCCGTCGATGCGCGCGACTGGTTGGGCGTGACTAACCATGCCTCGTATCCGGTTCTGGATCAGACTGCGCTAATTCGTATCGGGCAAGCGCAGAAAAGCTGATCGATTCTATGTTGCTCTAGTTCGTGCTCACAGCCTGGGCAGCGTCCGGCGGCAACTTCTGCAGGAAAGCGGGCCATTCGGGAGTCGGATTGCCTGTAAGGCGGACGTAAGCCACACCTCGAACACCGGTCTTGACCTCGTCGATATGCTTGAGCACCAACTCTTGCGGCACACGGACTTTTACGCGAAACATCAGTTTCTCGCGTTCACTCGGGGTCTCGACCTGCTTTGGCGTAAACTGCGACTCGGGCGACACGAAGCTCACCTTCGCCGGTATCGCGAAGTCGAAAATGTCGAGCTTGATACGCGCTTCACCACCGATCGAGACGCGGTGCGCCTGGGCAGACGGCAGAAAAAACTCCATATAGATATCTGTGAGATTGATGAGCGTCAGTACCTTGCCGCCACTGCCGAGGACTTCTCCCGGTTCCGCAAGTCGATAGAGCACGCGTCCGATCGTCGGTGACACGAGCAGACTGTCGTCGATCTGCGTTTTGATCTCCTGCGCGACTGCGCGCGCCGCATCCACGCTGCGCTGCTGAGAGATGAGCATCGCTTCCGCGGCCTTGAGATTGGCAACAGCAACATCGCGATTGCTAACGCGCGTGTCGTAGGTTTCCTTGCTCGTATGCCCCTGTTTGACCAGACGGCTGGCACGGTCGAGTTCTTGCTCCGCCAGTACGAGCTGAGCCTTGGCCTGTGCGATGGTCGCATTCGCGGCGGCAACTTGACTTACCGCACTCGCGATGTCGGCTTCCGCCTTCAAATGCTGCGCCTTGAGTTGTGCCGTGTCTATGATCGCAACTTTTTCATCCTGCTGAACCAGGTCACCTTCCTTGGCGTAGATCTCTTGGACCCGGCCCGCGATCTTGGTTGAAATATCGACCTGAACGGCTTCGATCCTTCCGTTGCCGAAGGCGATACCCTCGGGCAGCCGGGAGTTGAGTCGATCCTGCCAATAGAAGTAGCCCCCGACAGCTGCCGCGGCGATCGCGACGACTACGACAATCCATGTTCGCATGTTCATCGAAACACACTCCGTATGACAAACCGACAGGTCGGACGCCAGATCCCGAGCTTAAGCGATTTGCACACATGTCCAAAAAGCCCTGAGGCTGATTTGCGGAGTTAGTCAGGAAACTCTGGCTGCACCCTTGATCTGCATCAATACCTCGCCGCTGTGGGCTGGATCGCCATTGAGTTGCGACGAAAGTCTCAGACGTCCCGGAAGTTCGACCGCACACACCAATGGAAGGACCGGAGTGCACGTTGGGATCTTTAATCTGCCCACTAATTCAGTTCTGCGTGGCTCGGGCTGCATTCACGCTTTGGCTCACAGGGAGCCGGAGAACTCACTTGGCTTGATTAATCGCGTAGCAATCGGATTGTGGCTGGGAGCCAAAGAGTCCGCGTCCTAATATGCCGAAAACAAACGAAGGTTGATTGGAGGGTGTATTGAACGATTTAGCTAGGCAGCTTTGGGATGCACGACGCTTCGGGCGCACGATTAGCACTGCGAGAGATGATCTGCCGAAGACCAAGACCGAGGCCTATGAGGTGCAGGAGACCATCGTCGAGCTGAGTGGATTGCCCCGATGTGGCTACAAAGTCGGCTCGACGAGCAAAGAGGCCCAGCGGCTCCTTAGCACGGACGAGCCCGGTGCCGGTGTTCTCTTGGCGCCATTCGTTCACGAGAGCCCTGCGGAGATTGAGATCGTTCCAGAACAGATGCCGGCAGTGGAAGGAGAGTTTGCTTTTCGCTTCGGCCAGGATCTCCCTTGGCGTGCCGAACCTTATGCGATGACTGAGATTGCTGGCGCCATCGACGGTATCGCAGGTGCCATCGAGGTCGTGGGGACACGCTTTTCGGGCGGACTGGATGGAAAGGGACGATTGCTGACAACGGCTGACGGCGGTGTGAACATTGCACTGGTCACAGGGAACTGGACGAAATTCTGCGAACAGGATTTGCGAGAGCATAGCGTCGCGATGACGATCAATGACGCCATTAGGGGAAGTGGGACGGGAAGCCGGGCTTTGGGCGATCCACTCAACGTCCTGCAATGGCTGGTGAACTTTCAGTCCAGGCGCCGTGTGAGCCTAAAGGCCGGAGATATCGTCGCCACGGGGACATGCACCGGCTTGGATCCGGTGCAGCCTGGGGATGTCGCCCGCGCCGACTTTGGCCCGTTGGGCTCGGCCGTCATCGCATTCGAATAGCGAGAGAATGATCAGCGCAGGTTCAAGCCGTTATTCGGCCGTAATCGGCGCATCGTCAAAATTGAGGTTGAGGTCGCGGGCCATATGGATCATGGCGCGCTCTGTCAGGCTCGTGATCGTCAGCAAGGGATTGACGCCGAGCGAGCGGGGCATCACCGATCCATCCGACACGTAGAGACCGCGGTGAACCTCGCCCGATGTCCCGTCGAAAACCTGGCCCTTGTGGTCGACAACGCCGGTCTCAGCGCTCTCGCCCATGCCGCAGCCTCCGAGCGGATGTGCCGTTGCCGGTTTCTTGCCGGCAGAGGTTGCGGCAAAGAGGTGTTTCACATAGCTGCCGCCAGCTGACGTAACGGCCGTATCGAGAACGTTGTCGACCCGCTCAAACACCGGGTGATCGGCAACATCCGGCCAATCGATGGCAAGGCGATCGCTATCGAGTTCCATCCGGCCGGCAGCATCGTCGTGTGATACGACGAAGAATGTATGCAGATTGCGGAAGGGGCCGTTGTAGACGCCTTTGATGAGGCTCTGCGCGGCACCAAGGATTCGCCCGCCGGGCACGAAGAGTGCCGGGAGGAGAGGTGCAACGCCGGACGGCATGACGCCTTCCTGGATGTAGAGGCTCTTGTCCAGATCCTCCAGATCGTTAATGCGCGTCTGACCGGCAACGCAGGGGCCGACGGTTTCGATTTCCGCTTTTGCAGGATGACCGACACCGATAGCATTGACGGGCGTTTTGGCGCCATAGCCGAAGGCAATAATGTCCCCATTGGCGGAAAACCCAGCGCCCAACCGATCCGATACAGCCAGCCCGTTCTCGCGCGAGCGCAGCAGGATCTCGGTCGAGCCCAATGTGCCGGCGGACAGCATGACCATGTCCGCACTGATTGATCCGGGCTCCGATCCGTTTGCCTTTTTCCCGGCAGGTGCATAATGGATGCGCCAACCTGATGATGTTTTCTCCACATGGCGTACGGACGTCTCGGTGAACATTTCTGCTCCATGATGCCTGGCATCGGGCAGATATGTCATTGCGACCGTGTTCTTGGCGCCCACATTGCAACCGGTGCAGCAATCGCCGCACAGGGTACAAGCCGGTTGCGCTATGCCGGCCGGGTTCACGGTCTCGTCAAAACTGACGACGACCTCTGCCGGTTGCGGTCCCGCGTTCAGCGGCTTGCAGGCATTCTCCAGCGCCTTGTATTTGGTCAGGTTTTTGGCATCCGCGTAGGACGCCGGGCGCAGCATGCGGTTGGCACGGTCGAAGCCTTCGTCGAGAAGACCGTCGCCGGAAAGGGCTTCCGGCCAGGCAGGATCCGCAAAAACGCGGTCATCGGGCCTCAGCGCGACACCGGCATTGACCAGCGAACCGCCGCCGAGGCCGCAGCCGACCAAAACGTGGATATGTTGGCCGATCCTGATGTCGAAGAGGCTTGTATCGGAGCCCATGTCGACTTTGCCGCCGCGCACGCGCAACTCGCGGCGAATGTCCGGAAATCTGTCGGGGAAACTGCCAGTGGGAAACTCGCGGCCGCGTTCAAGCACGCAGACGCTGAGGCCTGCACGCGCCATGCGCGATGCAGTGACACCCCCGCCATATCCAGATCCGATAACGACCAGATCATAGTGCGGTTTGATCTCGCCGATCGGTTGGGCGAGTGGTTCCATGGCGCTCACATTCCCTCACGAGGTTCCAGGCTTGTTTCGCACGCCGTATAGGACGGGCGGACCGGCCATGTCTATGCGTCTGATTGGCAATCTTCCAAGCGCATGGCTGCTTTCCGCAATGCCTTGCCTTTCAGCGGTCTTCGGATAGGCTGGCGATCAGACCACCGATCGTTCACGGTCCCGTGAGGAGGCATTTTGCAGTCACTGGCAGAAATGGCGCTGTTTTCAAGCTTGCCGCAAGATCGTATCAGCGCGATCGAAATGCGTTGCAAGAAGCGGAATTACGAGGCTACCGACCTCGTGATCGATTATGACGATGCCACCACCGACGTGTGGTTTCTGCTTTCGGGCCGTCTGCGGGTGCTCTACCAGACTCCCAACGACAAGGAGTTCATCTTCTGCGAACTCGAAGGTGGCGATTTTTTCGGCGAAATGGCGGCGATCGACGGCAACGGTCGTTCAGCGCACGTCACAGCGCTGCAACGCTCCCAGCTTGTTGTCATGCCAGCATCGGTCTTTGTCGATGTGGTTACACACACACCTGATCTGAGCCGGCAAGTCTTGGAAACCCTGGTGGAGCGGGTGCGCCGTCTGAGCGTGAAGCTTGCGGAGCATGCCTATCTGACGGCCAAGCAGCGGCTTTATTCCGAGCTATTGCGTATGGCGCGGCCAAGACCCAATAATCCGGAAAACCGGATCATTTCGCCACCGCCGATCCAGAAGGATCTTGCCAATCGGATCGGCAGCAGCCGCGAATCGGTATCCCGCGAACTGAAGGCCCTGGAAAAGGCCGGTATTATCGAACAAAACCGTGGTGCGCTTGTCCTGAGCGATCCGGTCGAACTCAATCAACGCATCTCGGAAGATCTGAGTTAATCTCGGCCAAGGGCGATTAATCGGGGAAACCCGGCTTGCAGAGCGGAGCACATAACGATGGCGAAGCAGGCAGGGACACAGACACGGGCGGTTTCCACACAGCGCGCAGACCAGCGGCGGCGGAGCACGCGGACGCTAATGGAGCGCGGCCTGGGAGCCAGCAGGAAGGCCTTCTTCCTCGTTATCCTCTTCTCGCTCGCCATCAACCTGTTGATGCTGACAATCCCGATCTATCTGATGCAGCTCTCGGATCGCGTCCTGTTGTCGGGAAGTACGGACACGCTGCTCGTCCTGACCAATCTGGCGATCGCAGCCGTTGCGGCGCTGGCTCTCTTTGAGGTCGTCCGACGCATGATTCTGGCGCGGGTCGCCAGCCGTCTCGAAACCGGTCTTGGCGGGCCTCTGCTGACGGCGGCCATCCGCAGAACGGCACAAGGCGCATCGGAGGACACGCAGGGACTGCGGGACCTGGCGCAAGTACGCGGCTTTGTGGCCAGTCCCGTGGTGCCGCTCATGGTCGATCTACCCATGGTGCCGGTCTATATCCTGTTCGTTGTTCTGATCCATCCACAACTCGGTCTGATCACCGCCGTCGGGGCGGCCGTTCTGCTGATGCTGGCTCTTGCCAATCAGGCTGCCACTGCAGCCGCTCAGCGCGTTGCCGGTGCGCACAGTCTCAGTGCCTTTGCTGCGGCTCAGGCCCACACGCGCAATGCCGAGGTCATTCAGGCTATGGGCATGCTTCCACAATGTGTGGATGCGTGGGGCCGAGACAGTGCGGCCGGGCTTGAGGCGCAGTCCAAGGCGAATGCCAGAAGTGCCATTCTGACGGGCTTGTCGAAACTCGCCCGCCTGGTCTTGCAGATTGCCGTGCTTGGATGGGGAGCCTATCTGGCGCTCAACAACGAGATCACGGGCGGAATGATGATTGCGGCCTCGATCATCGGTTCCCGGGCACTGGCGCCGATCGAGGGGACGATCGAGGGATGGCGGTCATTTGTGCAGGCGCGTCAGGCCTATCGCCGGATCAAGGATCTGGTGGGCTTTGGTATTGACGAGACGGTGCCAACGTCGCTGCCCGAACCGGCAGGTGAGATTGTTGTCGAAAAACTCGTATTTACGAGTCCCGATACAGCGAAACCGCTCATCAAAGGCATCACATTCGGTATCCGTGCCGGCGACTCGATTGCCGTGGTTGGTCCGACCGGCGCCGGCAAGTCGACACTCGCTCGCATTCTCGTTGGCGCCTTGCCGCCCAGCGCAGGTGTCGTGCGCTTGGACCAGGCAGACATCCACCATTGGGATCGGTCCGAGTTCGGCAAGTATGTCGGATATCTGCCCCAGGACGTAGAGCTTTTTCCTGGAACGGTCGCTTACAATATCGCGCGGTTGAAAGAAGGCGTGAGCTCCGAGGAGATCACGCAAGCGGCTCAGTTCGCCGGTGCCCATCAATTGATTACGCGTCTGCCCGGCGGCTATGAGACGGAAATCCGATTGGGTGGTGCGCCGCTTTCCGGCGGCCAGCGTCAGCGCGTGGCACTGGCGCGAGCTTTCTTCGGTATGCCGAAAATGGTTGTCCTCGACGAGCCGGACGCAAATCTCGACCGCGATGGCGAGCAGGCGCTTGTGCAGACGCTGATGCGGGCCAAGAAGCGCGGCGTCACGACGGTAACGATCACACAGCGTCCGACATTGCTGGAGTTTGTCGACAAGATCCTCGTCATGAAGGATGGAAAGATTGAGGCCTATGGGCCGCGCAATGTCGTACTCGGCCGTAAGGACGGCGCTCCGGAAGTCAAAAGCGCCAAGGAAGAGCCGGGCCAGGTGGTGGACGAAGGGCCAGCCGATCAAATCGAATCTCGGGAAGACACGGCAGCTGACACATGAGCAACGAGGAAGCGCGAATAGATTCGCAAGCCTATCTCGATAGATGGCACGCCAAAGTCCCTGTCGGCATTACGCGTCCGGCACTACTGGGGCTGGTTGTATTCGTGGTCGGGGTGATGGGATTCGCCTATTGGGCATCGACAGCCGAGTTGTCGAGTGCCGCCGTCGCGCGGGGCAGTTTTATTGCGACCGGCTCCAACAAGACGATCCAGCATCTTGAAGGTGGCATTATCAAAGAGATCCGTGCGGCCGAAGGGGAATTGGTCGAAAAGGGTGCGCCGCTTGTCATTCTCGACGATACATCGGCACGGGCCGAGTTGAAGCGTCTCGAACTGAAGCGCGCGACGGAACGTGCGATCGCGGACCGGCTCGACGCGGAGCGTCAAGGCAAAGAGAAATTCACCTTCGATACTGAGCTGTCCGAACAGGGAGTTGAAGCTGAAATCGCGGCCATTCTGGATGCCCAGCAGGAGGTGTTCGCCGCCCGACTCGATGAGCACAGAAGTGAGATCAAGGTCATCCAGGACCGGATCGACGCCATTCGCCAGGAAATCCGCGGACTGGATGCCCAGAAAACATCGGTTGCAACCCAAATCGACCTGCTGACGGAAGAAATCGACGACAATGAGAAACTTCTGGAAAAAGGCCTTACCAAGCGCTCTCGTTTCCTGGCATTGAAGCGGGCGCACGCCGAACTCACGGGGAAGAAGGGCAAGCTCGAAGCCGATATCGGACGCGCCAAGGAACGAATTACGGAATCGGAGAGCCAGGTTGTGCACCTCAAATCGGTGCGTCGTCAGGAATCCATGACCAAGTTCCGAGAGACCAAGAGTACACTTGGGGATATCGAGGAGCGCATCAAGTCTGCCCGTGACGTGTTGACGCGTGTCGAAATCAAAGCGCCGGTGCGCGGTATCATCGTCAAGATGCATCAAAATACGACGGGCGGTGTCGTTGCCTCGGGCGAGGACATTCTCGAATTGCTGCCAGCCGACGAACGGCTGATCGTGGAGGCACAGATGCGTCCGGACGACATCGATCAGGTGCGTGTTGGCTTAGAGGCGCAGATGAGGCTCATCGCGCTGAATCAGCGAACAACGCCGACGGTCAGTGGTAAAGTCGTCTATGTGTCTGCCGATGCCATCGAGGGCAAGCAACCGGGGGAGATCTACTATCTCGCACGCATTCAACTGCAGGAAGAGGCGCTGGCCAGGGTGAAAGATCTCGATATAGCGCCGGGCATGCCGGTTGAAGTGTTCGTCCAGACCGGGCAACGGACATTTTTCGAATATCTGATGAAACCGATCACCGACAGCTTTGCCAGAGCCTTTAAGGAGTCTTAGAACAAGGCGTCGACGCCTGTGTATGTGTTATTTATGACTTTGTGATCGAGGATCCGTTCAAGCCTGGAACCAATTGAGCCGATAATGGACATCCCAGACAGCGACTACATCTCTGAGCAACAAGCGAGCATTCGCCGATCTCACGGAACGCTGCCTGACCTGGAACCATTCCTCCAGGATCGGATTCTCTCGCGCTGCCGGAAGCTGACATTCCAGTCTGGCGAGACGATCTTTTCGCAAGGCGCGAGGCACAGTGCGACCTATATTATTCGCGATGGTCTGGTACGGACCTTCTATACGGCCACCTCCGGACGCGAAGTTACGATGGCCTATTGGTCGCGCGGAGATTTGGTCGGTGGACCGAATTTCTTCGGCGGTGGATTTCACGTCTGGTCCGGGATCGCACTTCGCAATAGCAATGTGCTTGGGATCTCCGGCAAGGATTTGAGAGAGTTAGCGCGCTCAAACTCCGAAATCTCGCTCTGGATTGCCGACATGATGGCCTTCAAGATGCGGTGGCTGTCGATCCTTCTGCAACTGCGCGGCACGGAAGCTGTCGGACCGCGCCTCGCCAAGCTGCTTCTCATGCTGGCCGATATCTACGGCGTGCCGGCATCCGACGGCATCGTCATCAAGCATCGAATGAATCAGAGCGACATTGCGACGCTTGTCGGAGCCTCGCGGCAATGGACCAACAAGACCTTGAAGCGTCTTCAGAACATCGGACTGGTCTCGCTCAGCGGGCAGCTTATTCAGATTGTCGACGTCGACGGATTGCGCGCATTGAGCGACGAAGCCTCAGATTAGCCGTCGACGGATTGCGCGCATTGAGCGACGAAGCCTCAGATCAGCCGTCGATTGTTTGCGCTGGCTGTCAACTGCTTGATTGCCGCGACAATCCTAAAACACCATTTCTGAATGCGAATTTCACTTAATTGAGACGTTTGGTATCATTTTGGGTATCAAACGTCGTTGCTGGCTCGATTAGACTTGCGACTTCCGGAGCGCTCCGAGCCAGCGCCTCTTCCACCAACCGGGACAAGGACAAAGGGAATCTCTATGAGCACCGAGCCTGATTTCAAGCATTGCAATGCCACCGTCGGAGGGCTCGACTGGCATTGGGTCGAGATGGGCGAGGGGCCTGCCGTTGTCCTCCTGCACGGCATTCCGGAAAGCTGGCGTTGCTGGAAGCACCAGATTCCAGTCCTCGCGAAACAATTCCGCGTCATTGCGATCGACATGAAAGGCTATGGCCAGTCCGACAAGCGCGAGGGCGACTATTCCGGCGCACAGGTGGCGCGTGAGACGATTGCGTTGCTCGACGAAATCGGCGTCGACACGTTTCACATTGCCGGCCACGACTGGGGAGTGATGATTGCGGACAATATCTGTAACCAGATCCCCGAGCGCGTCACTCGCTACGTCCGTTGCTGCCTGTCGCTCCACTGCTACGATCCCAGAAATTCTCTGCATCATCTCTGGAATGGTGCGAACCCGGATCAGGCAACCGGGCTCATGAGCAATGCGGATGCCTATGTTCGGGTCTGGTTCGACACATCCTGTAAACCGGAGACGCGGCCGTCCGAAGAAGAGTTGCAGGAAGTCATCGACGAGTTTTCCTATCCCGGCGTCGCCGATGCCGTGCCACGCTATTTCCGAGATACCTCCAAAAGCGAACCCGTCGACTATTCGCGTTTCACGATGCCAGTGCTTTACGTGCAGGGCGAGTTCGATCCACGTCAGCCCATCGAGTATGCGCGCGGCATGGAGGAACATGTGCCGGGACTGGAAGCCATTCTCATCATGGATGCGGGCCACTTCGTCACGCTCGAGCGCCCGAAGGAACTTTCGGATGCCATGATGTGGTTCTTCCACTCGATGCTGGCACCGGGCCTTCCGATCTTCGAGCGTTCGCGCCATTATGGACTGCCGACACGTCCCGTGAAGGAACGTGAAGGGCAGGGCGTCAATCCAGGCATGGCGTCGAAATCATAAATCAGGAGGACTGCCGATGACCGGACATCTGTTTCCAACGACGGTTGCCGGCAGTCTTCCAAAGCCCTCATGGTTGGCCGAGCCGGAAAAGCTGTGGGCGCCCTGGCGTCACGAAGGTGAAGAGCTGCTGGCCGCAAAGCAGGATGCCGCCATCGTCTGGCTCGAGACGCAGCGCGCGGCCGGCATCGACATCGTTTCGAATGGCGAGCAGTTCCGTGTCCACTTCGTGCATGGATTTCTGGAAGCGATCGACGGCATCGATTGGCAGAAGAAAACCATGATGGGCATTCGGGACAACCGCTACGAGGCGGAGGTCCCGACCGTGACGGGGCCGGTCTCCCGCTCAAAATCCGTGCATGGAGACGAGGTGCGCTTCACCCGGGCGCATACCGGGCAAAAGCTCAAATTCACGCTGCCGGGTCCGATGACGATTTGCGATACCATTGCCGATGCCCACTATGGCAGTCGCGCCGACATGGCGATGGCTTTCGCCGAGGTGCTGAATGCCGAGGCACGCGAGTTGGCGGCCCTCGGGGTTGATGTCATTCAGTTCGATGAACCGGCTTTCAATGTCTTCATGAGCGACGTCAAGGATTGGGGGATTGCCGCTCTCGAGCGTGCGGCCGAAGGGCTGGAAACCAAGACCGCCGTTCATATCTGCTACGGCTATGGCATCGATGCCAATCGGCAATGGAAGGACACGCTTGGGTCCGAGTGGCGCCAGTATGAGGAGATTTTCCCGCCTCTCAATGCCAGCAAAATCGATCAGGTTTCCCTCGAATGTGCTGGCTCCCACGTCCCTATGTCATTGATCGGTTTGCTGAAAGACAAAGAGATCATGGTTGGCGTGATCGATGTCGCAAACGTTCAGCCCGAAAGTGCCGAAGCGGTCAGAGAGACGATCCGCGAGGCGCTCCAATATGCCGATGCGGAACAGATCCTGCCCTGTACCAATTGTGGGCTCGCACCCTTGCCGCGCAGCGTGGCCGAAGCCAAACTCGAGGCTCTGGGGGCAGGGGCGGAACTGGCGCGAGAGACCCTGATCTGAAGTCTGTTTCTGTGCCTTGATTGCCACGTCTTTCAATCAAATGAGAGAATGCGACAGAACCCGCATGATCGGACTGGTATTGCAGGGCGTACATGGTTTAATCTGCGCGCTCTGTACTCACCGGGGCCGGGAGAAAAGTTGTGTCGCAGCCAGTCGATTACGAACGCGTGGAGCATATTGTTTCGGATTCCACCGCGCAGATGAGGCGCCTCATTCAAGAGGCTTATCGCGTTGGATTTCTTGATGGATCTGAGTATCAAAGGCGGGAATTGGTCAACATGTACCAGCGTTCCGTGGCCGACTATACCCATCAGGTCGAGGCGCATCAGGATCAGCTCACCAAGGCTTTGGACACAAGCCCGCAGCAGCAGCAGGCGCCGTCTCACCCCGCCGATTCAAGGCGGAATGACAATGCACCTGTTGACTCGCGACCGTCCGTCGATCCAGTCATGAGCGATCCGGTCGTCAGGATCCAGGGCCGCTAGGCCTGTATCCGCATGGCGCGCCGTGGCGCAAATCAGTCAAAGCAGTCCGATGCGCCTGCGGCGACCCAGGATGATCGCAACGCCGGGCATGCGACAAGCATCGACGCGCAACAGGATCGGTTGTCCAAAGTTCTGGCGACAGCGGACGAGAAACTCGAGGAAATGGTGCTGAAGGCCTACCGTATTGGCTATTTCGATGGCCATATGAACGGGACAGCCTTTCAACGCGAAGAGCTTGCCGCCTTGATCCAGGCGACTTTGGCCGACCTTTATGACACCGACGCGAGCGAGGATCCGCTGCCGCGAGGGCGTATCACGCCCCTCAATTCCAATCATCCTGCGCTGACAGGCGTCAAGGAATCTGTCGGGCACAATATCCGTATCTGGGCCGAATATGTCGGCCCGGTCTAGGCAAATTTGCGTCGATTGATGGATCAATCGACCGGTATTATCCCAGTAGAGGGTCAATTTGATCCTTAAAACGCCGTTAACGCATATTATCGACGGTTGTTAAGAGTAGCGTCACGTACCGCGTAGACTGCACCGGAGGTCAGACGTAACGATCCGGATGTGAGTTCTCGGGTGAAGCATCAGCTTTGGTACATTCACCAAGACGGCCGCCAGTACGGGCCCATTACGGAGCGCGAACTGCTCTATCTCGCGCGCATTTCCAAACTCGAGCCGGATGCACATGTCTGGAGCGTCGGTCTGCCGAAATGGCAGCGGGCGAGCGATATGGATGGGCTCTTCCAGCCGCCTCCCTTTGGCCAGCCTGACGCTGCAATCGATTTTCAGATCGGGCGCGCCGGGGCGGCGCAACCGGCGATTGAGGCATCGGCTGCCAAGTCAAACGAGGCAGAAAGACCGGCGGCTATTCGTCAAGCCCCCAAAGGGCCTGCTCGCCGCCAGATTGCACCAGGCGAGCGTGCGGAACCGGCACCGACCATGCTTGCCTCACGACCAATGGCACCACGGGGTGCCGTTGCTGCCGCCAGACCGCTGCCGACACCCGACGGCGATCCGCAGGACCATGCCAACGACAATGTGGTCAAGCGAAGCGAAGAGGCGACGCGTCTTCTGGCAGAACGCGTCACCCGGCTCGAGCAGGCGATCGAGAAGGAGGCAGACGACCGTCGTCGTCTGAAAGGAGCGATCGAAGGGCTCGTCGACTATTTGGCCGCCATGCCGGATCAGGAGCCCGTGCCCCGACCGGCGCGGCGATTGACGACTGCGCTTGAGGCGATTGCGCCTGCCGACACGGACATGATCGACTTGCGCCCGGCCCGCCCTGGCGAGAGCGACAATCCTCCACATGATGAGGAAGAGCATCAGCGCGGCGGCGAACTCCCGGTTGACGCGACACATGGCGAACTTTTCGAAGTGCCGCCGCAAACCGCTGAGCCGGCTGGATATATTCGCCGCCACTGGCAGGGAGAACAGAGTTTGCTGTGGTCGTTCTGGGTCAATACGCTTGCGCCCGCTCTGGTGGCTGCTTTTGGTGTTGCCATGATCGCGGCCTCTGGGCGCCATTCGGCCATTTGGGGCGACGTCGCCCTGCTCACGGCGCTAATCGGATCGGCGCCGCTTCTGGTTTGGTCCTGTATTGGCCTGTTAAGGGCGGCTCGCCGTGAACAAGACATCACCGGTCGCAGCTTTGGCCGAACCTTGGCTCGCGTTGGGGTCTTCCTCGCTCTCCTGGTATGGCTTGGAACGCCGGCGTTGATCAGGACCTACCCCTCTCTGTTGCCGGCCCCGCTTCTGTCTCTGCTGGATATCAGCACGGATCTGCCGGCGGGAAAAAAGGAAGACCGAGTCCCTTCTGGTCGCCTCAACGATCCAGAGCCAAGCCCGTCCGCCATCGAGCCGCCTGCCGATCAAGGCCTTCCGCGGCAGTCGACAGCATGAGAAATCCGGAAATCCATTGGCAAAAAAGCCGTCGATTATGGGGCAAAACGTCCCTGATTGCTGTCAACTAGATTGCTCTAGAACGTTATTATTGATGGTCTTTTTCGTCCTCCAGCGGTTCCGGCAGACAGGCGTTTGATCTAAAATCGGCGGCGATATTTCTTTGAGGGAAAGAAACAATGCCGCTTGTGACAATGAAACCGATGCTGAAGCAGGCGCAGGGTGCCAAATATGGCATCGCCGCCTTCAACATGATTGACTACAACAGCGCGCGTGCTGTGGTTGATGGCGCAGCAGAACTGGATGCGCCGATCATCGTGCAGGTCTCCGTGAAGACCATCAAATTGTGGGGACATCAGCCGATTGCGGACTGGGTAAAAAGTCTCGCGAGCGATGTTGATGTTCCAGTCGCGCTTCATCTCGATCATTGCAAAGACCTCGATGTCATCCAGGGATGTATCGACGCCGGTTGGACATCGGTCATGTTCGATGGATCGGCGCTGCCATTTGCTGAAAACCTTGCCGAGACCCGAAAGGCTTATGAGCTGGCAACGGCGGCAGGTGTTGGACTAGAGGCGGAAATCGGTGCCATCGGTGGCACCGAGGACGACAAATTCGTGGCGGAGGACGATGCAATCCTGGCGGACGTGGACGAATGCCTGACCTTCTGCGCGGAACTTCCCGAACTTGCAGTCTTTGCGCCGGCGATCGGCACAGCCCATGGCTTCTACAAAGGCACACCGAAGATTGCCTATGAACGCCTTGAGCGGATTACGAGCACGATCGACATTCCAATCGCTCTGCACGGTGGCACAGGACTATCCGACGATCAGTTTCATCGTTGCATCAACACCGGATGCTCGAAGGTGAACATTTCGACGATGCACAAGCGTCAGTTCATCGAAGGCTTCGTTGGCCTGCGCACGGCAGAACCGGAGCAGAGCGAACCAATTCCATTCATCTCCGCGCAATACGACGCCATGAAGTCGGACGTGCGGGATATGGTTCGGATTTTCGGATCCGAAGGAAAAGCTGCGGAAGCGGCATCCGTCTACAGCTAAGGCGGCTCGTTCCGGGCCGTCAGGCGTTCAAGATATACAGAGTTGGAGTGCCGCCGATGCACGCACTGTTTTTCGATTGCGATGGTGTTCTGGTCGACACGGAACGCGATGGTCACCGGGTCGCGTTCAATGAGGCCTTTGCGGCCAAGGGGTTCGATATCGATTGGTCTGTCGAACGCTATGGTGCGCTACTCACAACGGCAGGTGGGAAGGAGCGCATGCGCCGGCATTTCGACGAAACGGGTTGGCCCGTGCCGGAGGCTGAGCGCGATACCCTGATCGCGGAGTTGCATGCGCTAAAGACCGATATCTTCATGGATCTGATTGTCAGCGGCAAGCTGCCACTTCGATCGGGTGTGGCGCGCCTTGTCGATGAGGCAATCGAGAATGGTATTTCTCTTGCGGTCTGTTCGACATCCAATGAGCGGGCCGTGAAGGCGGTGGTCGATACGATGCTCGGAACCCGGCGTGCCGTTCATATCCCGATCTTCGCAGGCGATATGGTCCCGGCAAAGAAACCGGATCCCGCGATCTATCTGCTAGCCGCGAGCCAGCTCGAGGTCGACCCGGCCGTATGCATTGTTATTGAGGATAGCAATAATGGGTTGCGTGCTGCGCGTGCTGCCGGAATGAAGTGCATCGTGACAACGGCATCTTACACCGCAGACGAGGACTTCACGGGTGCAGCGCGCGTTGTCCCTGAGCTTGGCGACGGTGATGGCGTGAATATCAGTGTGGCGGACTGCAGAGCCGTGTGCCGGTCATGAAGGCGGCGTTGATTGCAGACGATCTAACCGGCGCAAACAATGTCGGCGTGATGCTGGCAAAGGAAAAACTTGCCACCGTAACGGTCAGTTATGAGCGACCGTCATTCCCGTCGCGATGCGAAGTCGTGACGGTCGATACGGACAGCCGTTATCTGCCGGCCGATGAGGCACGAGCGCGCGTTGCTGCTGCAGGACAGTGGGCTATCGGGCAGGGTGCCCAGATCCTTTGTAATCGCGTCGATAATCTTCTGAGAGGCAATATCGGTGCCGAAACCGAGGGTATCCTGCAAAGTGCAGGCGCAAATGCGTTGGCCATTGTCGCGCCCGCTTTCCCTGTGCTTGGTCGTTGTATCGTTGACGGTCAGCTGATGGTGAATGGCGAGCCGGTGCACACAAACCCCGTTGCAGCCAACGATCCGTTCGCGCCTGTCACACAATCATATATTCCCGCCCTAATTGGCGAACAGTTCAATTCGGAGGTCGCCCGCGCTGCGCTCAAGGATGTTGAGGCCGGCGCTTCTCATCTCGCGGACCGATTTCGCGCTATGGCCGGCTCAGGAACCCGTGTCGCAGTTGTCGATGCGCAAACGGATGCGCATGTGGCAACGATCGCCGCCGCGATGGCGATGCTTGACCACAATCTCATTCCGGTCGATCCGGGTCCGTTGTCGGCGCAGTATCTGAAAGCCTGCAAAACTGCTGCGCATGAGGCGCGGCGGTCGAGCAAAGTAATCCTGGCTCTGGGAAGCGTGACCCCGATTTCCCTCGCTCAGTTTCGTAGCCTGGTCTCGAAGCGCGGCATCGAACCGGTCTGGCTCGACCCGGATGCCGTTCTCGGTAGCGAAGCGGAACGCGCAGATGCAATCGCGTCGGCGGTCGAGGAAGGTCTCGCCCGGTTGCCCGATACGACCGTGCTCGCGGTCACAACGCGGCACATCGATCATGCTCCGCTCGATCTGGATGAGCGGGCGCGCAAGAGCGGACTGACGCCACACGCTCTTTCGAAGAAAATCAGCGACGCCCTGGCTGTCGCGACAATGGCTATCATCGAGCGAGCGGATGGAACCATTGGCGGCTGTTTTCCGAGCGGGGGCGATGTGACCGCCTCCCTCTTCAAGTGCGCCGAAACCGAAGCAATCGAAGTCTATGGTGATGTCATTCCGCTTACGGCCCATGTCGCGTTCAGCGGCGGGCGCCTCGACGGTCTGCGTCTTGTCACCAAAGGCGGGTCGATCGGAGACGAGGACGCCATGGAGACGTGCCTCGACTTCCTGATCCAGAAACTGAACGCCGGCTGATCAGGCTCTACCCAATCAATCCAGAAGCCAGAACGCTCGACTCGCAAGTCAGCCTGTTATGCGGCGCAGGCCATGCAGACGGCCTCAACGTGACGATGATCGGTGCCACAACAACCGCCGAGCACCGAGATGTGCGGTAGGCGTTTGCGGATCTCCCGATATTGCGCGCCGAATTCGGTCGGATTGCCCTGGTCGAGTTCGGTCGCATTGTCCAACTCTTCGTGACTCATGGTCGATGCGTTGGCGCGCATGCCACGAATGCGCGTGACCCATTCGGCGCCGGCATCCAACGCATTCTCATAGTGGGTCGGGTGAGCGCAGTTGATCATATAATAGGTTGGGCCACCGTTCGTTGCCTCATCCACTTCCTCGATCGCCTCGCCAATCGATTGCCCGCTCGGCAACTGCCCGTCCGTTTCCGTTGTGAATGAAATCACCGAAGGGATGTCGACGGCATTTGCAGCCCGCACGATACCGATGGCTTCACCGGCATGGGTAATCGTAAAACCGGTCGCAATATCAGCACCAGCGTCTGCGAAGGCCTCGATCTGAGCGCTGTGATAATCCTGTGCAGCATCGGGCTTCAACAACTCTTCCGGACGATAGCCGTCGCCGCGCGGTCCAATGTTACCACTGACAACAATTGGTGTCGTCGGAGTCTGATACTCCGCGCGGATATCAAACATGAGCTGGACAGCATCGCGGTTGATGCGGTCGAGTTCGTCTTTGTCATAGCCGAGACGGCCGCCCCAGTCGGGATTGGCGCGCCAGGTCGGCGTCTCCAGGACGAAGCCAAGCTTGGCTTCGCGGGCGATTGCCGCATGGCGGCTCAGATAACGCGCGATGTGGTTCCGGCCTTCCTCGGTATCCATGAGTGGAAAGGACGCAAACTCCGGAAGGTCGATTCCCTCCTGGAAACAGAAGAAGGTCTCCATGCCGCTGTCGGTCAGAAAGAGGGTGCCGCCCAGCTGGGGCAAGGCAACATGATGCTTTTTCATAAGGGACTCTCATGCCTGTTGCTGTGCTGTGCCGCACATGTTGGGGCGCATTGGCAGAGAGCAAGGCGTTACAATGTTTCAGTGTCGGATAAGGGTTTATGAGCGGCTGTCATCATTGACCGCGCCTTGCATTCGTTTGCAAGGGTTATCCCGCATAGCGGATCAGGCTTTCGGCTGCTGCGTCAGCGCCCCGTTCGGTACGCATTGCAGAGCCGGTCGCTTCCGCCCGCGCGATCACTGCGGGGTCCTGCAGGGCTTGAATGGCTTGGCACAGCGTCTCACTGGTCAGCTTTTTTTGAGCGATGGGCGGCGGCCCGGCGCCCAGCATGGCGACCCGCCGGCCCCAGAAGGGTTGATCGCCGAAAACCGGGCAGATCAAAGACGGACGCCCCCATCGCAAGCCTTCATGAGTCGTGCCGGAACCACCGTGATGGACGACGGCGCTACACCGCGGGAACAGCCAGTCATGAGGTGCCGCATCGAGCAGATGGATGGATTCAGGGACGGCACTGTCGGCAAGGCCGCCCCATCCGGTTGCAAGGACCGCTCTTTGGCCGGATGCCGCAACGGCCTCTACGATAAGGTGAGTGAGTTTCTCGGCATCTTCGGACGGCATGCTGCCAAAGCCGATATAAACCGGCGGGGGACCGGCATCGAGAAATCGGCTCAAGGCCGAGGGCGGGGTCCAGTTGGTCGCCTGATCGAGATACCAGTAGCCCGTGATTTCCTCTCGTTCACCCCAGTCGTCCGGGTGCGGAATGATGTGGCGGCTGTAGCCATGAAGCCGGGGCACGACTTTTCCGTCCGGATCGTATCCGTCGACCGCATTGCGCGGTCCGGATCCGGTTAGGCCCAACTTGCTACAGCGCCATTCGCGAACCAGGCCGGCGTTGAACGTCGACATCATCTTGACGATGAACCGATGGCTGAGCCGATTGCCAAAACCGCCAAGTTCACTGAAGGGAAGGAGTGGACTGGCAAAGGCTCTGGTCGGGACCATGGCTGGAATCTGGAATGTCGGGATGGCGCTGACACCGAGCGCTTCGGCGATGTGCGGCGCCGCCGTTCCCTTGACGTGATAGACGATCAGATCCGGTTGCACTGCGCGGGACACCTCCCACATCTCGTCCAGGATTCCGCGAACGAGCGGTTTCGACGCACGCCATGCCTTGATCTTGCCCGAGAACGTGCGAAGCGCTTGCTGCATTTCAGGATCATTGATCATCGCCCGGATGTCGACATTGAGCGGTGCAGCTTTCAGTCCATGTTCTTCGATTGCATCCTCGAACCCCTTACCGGTCGCAATCGTAAGTGTATGGCCCCTGGCTGCCAGAGCGGTGCCGAGCGCGATATAAGGCTGGACATCGCCGCGCGAGCCCAGCGTCAATGCGAGGACGTGCATTATGGCGACCGTTGCCAGTCCGCTGCGCGTTCCAAGACGCGGTCGACATCTGCGTCGGTGTTGTAGAGATGGAAGGCCAGCCGAACCATGCCGCGCCGAATGGAATGAACCACATCGCCCTTGGTGAGATGATCCGACAGTGACGCAATTCTATCGTCGTCGGTTGTGTCGTGTCCTCCGGCACCGAGATGCCCGATACTGATAATGCTTGTCGTATGCGGACCTGGAGGCCCCCCGGCAACCGGTAGCCCGCACGCCATCAGGCCGTCGATGAGGCGGGTCGTGAGGCCGATGACATGGGCTTCGATAACTCTCGTTCCGACGCCATTGAGAATTGCCAAAGTCTGTTCGGCGACGGCCGCCGCCGGATAGTTATAGTTCCCGAGATCGAACCGTCTGGCGCCTTGCATGAGATGATAATTGTCGGAACCGGTATAAGCTTCGTGCTGTTCGCCGAGATCGACCCCGAAGCGAGCCAGATAGGCTGGCTTGAGTCTGTCCGCCCAGGCATTGCGGCAATAAAGGAACCCGAGTCCATAGAGTCCGCACAAGCCCTTTTGTGTCGATACCGCCAACCCGTCTATTCCAAGCCCATCCACATCCGTATCGAGAATGCCGACCGATTGAACCGCATCGACCATCAGAAAGACGTCGAGCGCGCGGCAGACTTCGCCAACTGTCGCAACATCGGTGCGAAAGCCCGGTGAGAAGCTGACCGTTGGGAGAGTAACAAGGCGCGTGCGGTCATCCATTGCGTCGATGAGCCGCTCCGCGTCCACATGGCCATCCCTGTCAGGCACAATGCGCACCTCGATCCCGGCGCGCTCGCGCATATTGAGCCATGGATAGACATTGTTTGGATGCTCCATGGCGAGGCAGACGACGACGTTGTCGCCAGGAGCCCAATCGATCGCCGCGGCGATAGCGTTCAGACCTTCCGAGACGTTTTTCGTCAAGGCGATTTCATCCGGCCCCGCGCCGATCAGCCTTGCGAAACCCGCCCGGGTCGATTCCACGGTGTTGAACAACCCGCCTTTGTCGGTCTGACCGGTTTCGAGATCATTGAGATGAGCGTCGACGGCATCGCGGGCAGGGCGCGGCAGCAGTCCCCTGGTGCAGGTGCTGAGATACGTGCTTTGACCAGCGCCGGGAAAGAGGCGGGCAGCCTCTTCGATCGACATGCTCAGAGGATGTGATGGCTCGACGTTCATTTCAGTCCTTTTCGGGGTTGCGTTCGGGCATGGCGAGGTGACGTTACGACTGGTTTTTGGTCGCCGGCGATCTCAAGGAGCAGTTTGCGACGAACGGCTTCAGCGAAACTCGCTTTGCCGTCGACGGTGACGACAAAGCTGCCAGGGCCGCCGATGATATGCTGTTTGAAAGCTTCTACGAGATCATAGGCGATCGGTTGTCCGCTGCAGGCCTCTTCCCGGCAGAGAATTGCAAGGCCGTTGATGACTAAACCTGCCTTGAGTGCTGCCGAGCGGGCGACAGGAATAGGAATACCGGCCCAGTTGTTGGCACTGTCGGCGGATAGGTCGATCACCCGTCTCAGGCCGCTGATATCGTTCCCTTCGATCAAGGCGTGGGCGGCTGCCAGGGCACTGCCGATGGCATTCATGCCATAGGCCTTGCGTGGCGCGGCAAGAAGAGCATTCGCGAAACGCGTAGCCGAAACTGCGCCGTCAATGATTGTCCACGGTACGACGACTTCCTGACTATCCTCATAACCCCATTCCACAAAGGTAATCGCGATCCGACCAAGGAGCCCACGCCGAATGGCGTTCAAAACCTGAGGATGTGTGAGGGCGGTGGCGTAACCTTCGCGCTGGAACCGAATTTCCGCGTCATCGATCGAGAGGGACGCGTCGGCCAGAAGTACCAACTCGAGATCGACCTCGCGTGCAGCGTGACCCTGAAACGGGAAAATGCCGAGCCAAACGAGTGCGATCGCCATAATTCGGTAGGCATTTTTCATGGTTCTATGCCCCGTCAAAGCGCCAGTTAACCTCACTCTACATCAATTGTGGCGGCTCGTAGGCGTCTGCCATCATTGTGCACCGCACAATGTTCTATTGCTCCGCGCTGGAAAGTCGCATTCAATCCGGCCGGCGTCGTGATTCAAGGCAAATGCGCAGGCTTTGCGCATAACAAATCTCGGCACCCAGCGGCGGCAAGAAGGTACCATGACTGAAGAGCGAACTGCGCCATGGCGGGAGGCATGGGGCACATTTCTATCCAATCCTTTGAGCCGTCATCGACGGCCGAAGGTCAATCTGGCGTTGCAAGGCGGCGGCGCCCACGGTGCATTGACGTGGGGTGTGCTCGATGCGTTGCTCGAGCGCGATGCGCTGGAAATCGACGGCATCAGCGGAACCAGCGCCGGCGCGGTCAATGCGGTGGCCCTTGCAGCAGGGATGCTGGATGGCGGTGCGGAAGGCGCCAGGGAGAAGCTCGATGCGACCTGGCGCTCGATCAGCAAGTTCGGCTCGCCGGCGTCCTACCCGATGGGGGCATTCGCAGATGCCAGGACCCTGGCCCTGTCCAGTGCTCTCATGGAACGCGGATTCCGTGAACTCCTCAAGATCTGGTCGCCGTTCGATCTCAATCCGATCGACATCAATCCCCTCAAGGAAATCCTTGAAGCACAAATTGACTTTGAGCGCCTGCGACAGGAGGCGCCGGTGCAATTGTTTATTGCGGCGACGGAGGTCACATCCGGCCGGGCGCGGATCTTCCGGAACAGCGAAATCAGCGTCGAAGCCGTAATGGCATCGGCTTGTCTCCCTGTCCTGTCACCGGCGGTCCGTGTCGGCCGCTTTCGCTATTGGGATGGAGGCTTCTCCGCCAATCCCGATCTGATCACGCTGATTGCCGGGACGAACGCGAACGACACGGTGCTCGTGCAGATCAGTCCCGATCGCAATCCGACCTTGCCGACCTCCAGTGAGGCCATAGCGGCAAGCATTGCGCGGTTGACCTTCAATCAACCGCTTCGGCACCATATCGAAACGCTTCATGCATGCCGTGGCGCCAGGCCGATGTCGGGCGTCGCCAGGCGGTCATCGCGGCGTCTTGCAAGCCAACATACGCATTTGATCGATGCGAGCCCGCTCACCCTATCGTTGGCTGAAGAGACGAAAGCGCGGCCCGACTGGCCACTCATCGAGAGCTTGCGCGATGAGGGGCGCGCGCGCGCCCAGAGTTGGCTGGACAGCTCTCTTGAATGTGTCGGCCGCCGCTCAAGCACTGATCTGCATGCAAAGTTCGTCACCGACCGGTTGCCCTTCGATTAGGACCAGATCAACCTGCGCTTAGTCGGAATCGACTAAACTCAGAAAAGTTGATCGCCTCTAAGCTGGTAGAGAAACCATGTGCTGTTTGAACGTACACAAGCCGTTCAAGGGCCCCACAAGGCTGGTTGGCGCCATTGCGGCGGCACGGAAAGCGTTCCTTCTGCAGGCGGTCTGTCGTTGTTCAAGCTGACTGATTGCCATGCCCCGCGCCATTCCACCGGCAAGGGGTAGGGTGGAGCGACACCTGCTTCAGTCCTAAAACCGAAACGCCCGTAATAGGCGGGATCGCCGAGCACATAGACTTGCGCCGCACCGGAACTTTCAAGCCGCAGTAGTCCTTGGCGAACGAGTGCGCTGCCGACACCTCGCCTTTGCCAAACGGAGGCAACACCGAGAGGGGCGAGAAGCCATACTTTTTCGGATCTGCCATCAATACTGCACGTGGTGAAAATGACATGTCCTACCAGAGCCCGATCGGCAATCGCGACAAGAGAAAGGCAGATAGAGTCATCGCTCAACAACGCCTTCACCACCGGCAATAAATCCTCGTCCGGAAAGGCGTCCGGATACAGTGCCTCGATCGATGCTGCGTCACTCGGGAGGCTTTCGCGTATCTGGACATCTTCGAGCATGGTCACACTTGCAATCGCGGCATGAGAATTTGCGGCAGACAACCGCCGTTCGACACTCTCACTATTGCATTTCGGGACTTCAAGCCTTTATGCGCACTTGCGGCTATATTGCGTGATCTGGCACCATCGCGCTGCCCACTATGGAAAGGCCATCAATATGGAACTGCGCTTCTGGGGGGTCAGAGGCTCGATACCGACACCGGGGCCACATGCATTGGCGGTTGGCGGCAACACGATGTGCCTGAGCATCGAGCGGGAAGGACATCTTTTTATCTTCGATGCCGGAACGGGTATTGCCCGATTGGGACGGTATCTGGAAGAAGAGCGCGCCGACATCGCCGGTTGTATCTTCCTCAGTCATTATCATTGGGATCACATTCAGGGCCTGCCATTCTTTGCGCCGGCCTTTCGTAAGCAGAACCGGTTTCATCTCTATGGGCAGGCAAGCAGCCGCCTGACACTGCATGATATCCTCGCCGACCAGATGCAGGCGCCATACTTTCCGATCGGCATGGAAACGCTTGAGGGGCTCGTCACCTTCAATTCGCTGCAGGCAGGCGAAAATGTCTCCGTCAGTGACGATATTGTTGTCAGAACAACAGCTCTGAATCATCCGAATGGCGCGCTCGGCTACCGCCTCGAAACGCCCGAAAGCACAATCTGCGTGATCACCGATCACGAGCACCCGAAAGACGGCCTGGACGCAAGTGTGGTGGCATTTGCCCAGGGCGCAAAGGTCCTCATTCATGAAGCGCCATACCATCCTGAAGAGAAACTCGCTGCCAAGGCCGGATGGGGCCACAGCACCTGGGAAGAAGCGGCATTGACCGCAAAAGCGGCTGGCGTGGATCGCCTGTTCCTCATTCATCACGACCCGGAGCGAAGCGATACGGAAGTCTTCGATATTCTGTCGATGGCGCGCAACATCTTTCCCGCAACAGATGTCGCAACGGAATCCACGGTTGTCGATCTGAGCGAACTGGACGGCTAGAGGGCGATCGACTCAGAGTGCCAAAGAGACTTCGTTAACCGACGTTTAACGAAGGTTACCGCATTATAACCTCGCAGGATGAAAATGCGGGGGCGCACTATGAAAAAACTATCAAGCAAATATGTGCTGATAACGGCCTGGTTTATGGCTTTGGGGATCGGTTTTTCAGGCGGGCTGGTGATTTTCGACACACCGCAGAGCGTTTCGAGCGAAGGCCCGAGACTCCCCTACTGCGACCAGAAACCTCTGGACGGACCGAACTGTATCTCAAGAGAGTCTGTGACGACCGAAGAAATCAAACCGGCAGAACGTTCCGATATCGCAGACCAGGTGGCGCGAGTGATCGAGGAAAAAGCGTTCGGTCGGTGAGGGGATAGGTTCTCTCTTGCTTCCCGGTCGTGGCTGCGCCACTCCACGCCTCTTGTTGGTCTTGATCGCGCGGGTGCGGTTTGCCGTGCGCGTTGCGGTATTCCCTTTCGACGCTGCGTGATGGCGCCTTTCTCTTTTGTGTCCCTGTCGTGGCTTTGCCACTCCACGCCTCTTATTTGTTTGCCATAGCGAGCGTGCATCGCGCCGAGAGCGTTGAAGACTTCTCTTTAGAAACTGTGTTGCGCTGCAGCGCTCATTAGTTTCTCTCCAAGAGGCGAGGAGTGGCGCAGCCACGACCGGGAAACAAACAAGAGGCGAGGAGTGGCGCAGCTACGACCGGGAAACAAACAAGAGGCGAGGAGTGGCGCAGCCACGACCGGGAAACAAACAAGAGTACCAAACAACAATCCTTCTCCAATCCCCAGACTTCATCCCCCCGGACAATTCAGCGCGCTATTCAGTGTGTTGCTTGCAAGGTGGTTTGATGTAGGCTGGGGGCGACTAACAAAAACACAAAGTCAATAAATTGGAGGATCCCCATGAAACTTAAACTCACAGCAGCGGTCACTGTGCTTGCGGCCACACTGGCCAGCCCGACCGTCCATGCCGAACAGTTTGTCCGCATGGTCTCCGGTCCGTCCGGCGGCTCCTGGTATCCGCTAGGCGCCAAGATTATGCAGGTCTTCGACGAGAAGGTCGGCGGCATCACGACGTCGAACACATCCGGCGGCGGTATTTCCAACATTCTGTCGGTCAGCGGCGGCGATGCCGAGATCGGCTGGTCCTATGCGCATACGGCCTTCAACGGCTATTCGGGCAAGGGCAAGTTCAAGAAGCCGCAGCCGAATGTCCGGCACTTCGCAACGCTATATCCGGCCATGTTCCAGGTCGCCGTGCGCAAGGATTCGCCGATCAAGTCTTTCGCAGACATGAAGAAGGTGAACATCAGTCCTGGAAAGGCAAAGTGGACGGGAACGGCATTCGCCGAGTCAATTCTCAAAGCCTATGGCATCAGCTTCAATGACATCAAGGCGGCTGGCGGCACGGTGCACCATGTGAGCTACACCGAATCCGTTGCATTGATGAAAGACAAGCATATCGATGTCTTCATGGCTGCAACGTCCATGCCTCAGTCCTCATTCATCGAGCTTGAGCACAGCCCGGGCATTCGTTTCATCGGTCTGCCTAAGGACAAGCTGAAAGAGATCATCGATGCGAATCCCGGCTACATTCCGGGCATGATGCCGAAGGGTGTTTATAAGAGCGTCGACAAAGATCTCGATACGCTCGGAATCGTGACCAACATGGTCGTGCATAAGGACCTTCCGGAAGAGCTGGTCTACAAGATGTGCAAGGTTTTCTGGGAAAACCACGCCACGTTCGTGGAAGTGAAAAAGACCTGGAAGAGCGTCAAGCTCGAGCAGGCGCTCGCAGGTGCCGCGATCCCGGTGCATCCGGGTGCCGCGAAATGCTATGCCGAGCTCGGTGTGAAGTAGGCACGAAACGCACGCTTCAAACGATGGGAATGCCGGCTTGATGCCGGCATTCCCGGTTCTTTCGATGCAGAACCGACGCCGGTGCTGTGCAAATCCAACAAATCCAGAGATTGATATCCAGCGATGAGTGCCGGCGAATCCCGCATTAGCTATGAGGAAAAGCAGGAGTTCGGCTTTCTCGAGCGGCTCCTGATTGATCGCAAGTTCGACATTGCCCATGTCGTTCTTTTGTTCTGTACGGTCATCGCTATCGCGCTCGCGGTCTTCCACATTTATGTCGCCGCTTTCGGCACGCCCGAAGGGCGGTCGTTCCGCTCGGTGCATCTTACCGTCATGCTCGTGCTGGCGATCTTCTCCTATCCTCTGTTCCGCAAATCGATCTGGGATCCGATCAACAATCCCGGCGTGCCAGGTCAGGGATTACGCTGGCTCGGATTCGGGATCGATCTCGTGCTGGTCGGGTTGGTCATCTTCGTCCAGATCTGGACGATCTATGACATCGATGCCTTCCATCTGCGGTTTGGCGAGAAGGACCTACCGGACCTGATTGTCGGCGGTATCTTCATTGCACTGGTCTTGGAGGCAACACGCCGCGCCGTCGGGTGGGCGATGGTGCTGATCACCGGCTTCTTCATTATTCACGCTCTCAACGCTCATTACTTTTTCGGATTTTTCTACGGTCCGCCGGTTCGCTTCGGCAAATTCATCGATGTGCTCTTCATGAGTAGCGATGGTATTTTCGGCATTCCGCTGCACGTCTGCGCGACCTATATCGTTCTCTTCATCATTTTCGGTGCTCTGCTGATCCGTTCGGGAGCCGGGCGGTTCTTTATCGATCTGGCTGTTTCACTCACGGGCCACAGGATCGGTGGACCGGCGAAGGCGTCTGCTGTTGCAAGCGGATTTATGGGCACGGTCTCGGGCTCCGCGGTCGCCAATGTGGTCACAACCGGTTCCTTCACGATTCCATTGATGAAGAACCTCGGATATCGCGCGAAGTTTGCCGCGGCCGTCGAGGCCTGCGCCTCGTCGGGCGGTCAGATCACACCACCCATCATGGGTGCGGCTGCCTTCATCATGGCCGAGTTCCTGACGACGGCCTATGTCAACATCATCGTCGCTGCCGCCATTCCGGCGTTTCTCTACTTTGCGACGATCTACTTCATGGTCCATCTGGAGGCGGAGAAGAACGGTATCGGCCGGATCGAAAAGGCAATGCTGCCGCAGACGAAGGACGTGCTGCGCGGCGGTTGGCACCTTTTGATCGCCCTGTTCGTGCTGATCTATTTCCTCATCTCCGGTTACACGCCCATGAAATCGGCATTCTGGGGGCTGGTCTCGCTCTTCGCGTTGAGCTTCATCAACAAGCAGACGCGTATGAGTCCCGTCGATTTGCTCGCTGCACTCGAGGCGGGTATTCGCGCGACGGTGCCGGTCACCATCGCCTGCGCCTGCGCCGGGCTTATCATCGGTTCGGTCTTTGCCTCTGGGCTTGGCCTCAAATTCACCCAATCGGTGATCGAGATCTCCGGCGGATATCTGCTTGTGCTTCTGGCGCTAACCGGTGTCTCCGCCATTATTCTCGGTATGGGGATCACGACGACAGCGGTCTATATCACCGTCGCGGCGTTGATCGTGCCCGCCCTGATCAAGATCGGCGTGGAGCCCATCGCGGCGCATATGTTCGCCTTCTATTTCGGCGTCGTCTCGACGATCACGCCGCCTGTGGCGCTGGCGTCCTTCGCTGCCGCGGCCATCTCCAAAACGCCGCCCATGGCGACCGCAATCGAGTCTACGAGAGTGGGAATCGCCAAATATCTAGTGCCGCTGGTTTTTGTCTATAACCCGTCATTGCTGTTCGTCGGGCCCCTCTGGCTGACGGCGATCTCGGGCATCATCGTCCTGTTGGGTCTATGGGTCCTTTCCATCGGTCTGGAGGGCTGGTACCGCGGACCTCTTACGGTGGTTCCGCGCCTTGTGACGTTGGTTGCAGCTGCCATGATCCTCCTGCCGCCCACGAGCACGATCTTCGGCATCGCCGGGTATTTCTGGGAGATCGCCGGCGTCTGCATTGCCGGCTTCGTGCTGGCGCCCCGGATCATGGGTGCCATGAGACCGCGAGCGGAAGGGGCGAGCGATGCGTGAGATTTTCCTCGGTAAGGTCTGGCACTGGGTACTGCTTGCAGCCATCGCTGCACTTCTGTGGTGGGCCGGCGACGCCAAGCTGCACGTGATCCACTTCAATACCTTCATTCTCTCGATCCTGGCCGGAAGCGTCGTCGTGATCCTTCTCGTCGTGCGCACGACGAAGCCAGGCGAGCAGGTGACGCGTGACAAGCTGGAAGAAGACAGCGAAAACGCATCTGAGGATGTCGCGCGAGACGACGAACGGTCAGCCGGTTAGCGCTAGCGAAGACAGACACTTGGCTGTCGAGGCGACATCCATGCATTCTCAGAGATGCTACCCGCAGCGAGAAAAGTGATCCAATCTCTGCAGGCGCGGTGTTGGCATATATTGGGGTGCGACCGAGTTCATATACAATATATCGGGTGACAACGATGCTTTGTCGGCAAAATTGCAACAGTTGCATATTCGATTAAATCCGACTGCTCGCTTGTCTGTGGATAAGTTAACGAATCTTAAGTAATTTCTAGATGTTGATTGATTCGCTGGATTGATTTTTCAGGTGTGACCTCCGGCGAAAGTGAGCGTTCGCGTTTCGCTTTCACGCTAGGAAATACGAGAGGCACACATGCGGTCATCATTCGCATTCGATTCCGATTTTGATCATTTTAAATCTGAGCCGCCCACAGGGGCCGGCGGCGATCACAGCAACACCGCGAAGCCGGCGACCATCAAAGTTCTCCTTATCGACGATAGCGAATCCGATGTTCGCATTATCAAGAAGACGCTTCAGCTCATGGACATGCTTCGCGCCGAAGTCTGGCACGCCCATGACCTTGTGACGGCGAGAAGTCGCTGCAACGATCAGGCTTTCGATGTCGCTCTCGTCGATTTCTGCCTTGGCATCGATACGGGTGTGAGGGCGATACAGGACCTGGGAGGGCGTCTTGGCTCGGCAGCCGTCATTTTGCTGACCGGGATGCCGGGGCAGGACATTCCAGAAATCGCGTTTAAAGCCGGCGCAATCCAATGCCTCAACAAGAACCAACTCAATCCTGTTCTGCTGGAAACGACGATCCGTAGTGCGCTCCATACCCACGCCTTGGAAGCGAAGCTGCAGGAGATGATTGTCGATCTGGAATTGGCCAATCGTGCGAAGGCGGATTTTTTTGCACGGGTTGGCCATGACCTCAAAACGCCGCTCAACGCAATACTGGGTTATTCCGAGATGATCTCTTTGCAGACGTTCGGAACTTCGGACCTGCAGAAATATTCAGATTGCGCCGACAACATCCTCGCCGGAGGGCAGCATCTTCTTGAGGTCCTGGACAACATTATCCATCACGCAGCCAGCCAAAGCTCCTATGCGGGCGGAAGGTTCGAGAGTGCAGATCTGAACGACGTCGTCCGACAGGCGGTCTCGATGATGGAAGCATTGGCAAGTAGCCGCCGGCATACGCTTGACGTCTCGCTGCTTGACTGGAGTATTCCAGTGAACTGCCAGAAGTCGGTTCTGACCCAGGCGATCGTCAACATCCTGTCAAACGCCGTGAAGTATACGCCGCATGGTGGTCTCATAAAGGTCTCTCTAAGCGCTGGTAAGCGCTACAGCGAGGTGCGTGTCGTGGACAATGGAATCGGCATGAGCAAAGAGGATGTCGATATCGCTCTGCTTCCCTTCGGTCGCGTGGAGCTTCCGTCCGATGTCACCCAGGATGGAACGGGTATCGGGCTGTCGATCGTACAGGATATCGTTTCGTCGCATGGCGGCCAGCTGGAAATCGATAGCACGAGCGGGGAGGGGACATGCGTTATCCTGCGTCTGCCGACGGTGCAGAGCGACAAGCATGCTGCGTAGAATAGCGACATGCTCTCAAGATCGCTTTTGTCGGTAAAACAGATATGACATCAAGGTCATTCAACAACCACGAACGAAAGCCTCCGCACATTCTTCTGGTCGAGGATGACGAAACCGATGTGTTGTTCGTGAAGCGATGCCTTGCGCGCCATTCCGGCGATGTGCCGCTCACCGTGGCGCGTGACGGACGCGAAGCATTGGAGGTTTTGCGCGATGAGAAGGCGAGCGATCATCCCTTCGTCATCGTGACCGATCTGAACATGCCCGGAATGTCGGGACACGAATTGATTGAAGAGATCCGGTCAGACGACTTGCTCAAGCATAGTATCGTATTCGTGCTGTCGAGTTCACGACTGGAAGGCGATATAGAACGGGCCTACCGGCAAAATGTTGCCGGCTATTTGTCAAAGCAGGTGCCGACGAACACGCTCACGAAGCACGTCGAAATGATCTTCGACTATTGTGCTGCCGTACATCTGCCGGCCTGAAACCGGTTCTAACGTCGGCGCTGGCGCTACTCAGCCGCAACCGCGTGATCGTGTTTCTTGGGCCAACTAAAGATGAACTGGGTGCCGGGCCTTTCGAGAGGATTCGATGAGATTTCCAGCGTCCCCCCGTTGGACTCAACGGCTTTCTTGACGAGAGCCAGACCCATACCGTTTCCGGGAGCTTTGTCTTTGCGCTCCAGTTTGCGGAAAGGGAGAAGGATCTTCTCGTGGAAACTGGGATCGATGCCCGGGCCATCATCTTCCACGAAGAAGGACCATTTGTCCCCTAGATCTTCGCCGCGCACGGTGACCTTGCCAACCTCGCGATCGTGATACTTCACGCCGTTCTCAATGAGGTTCCGGAAGACCAGCAACAGTGGAGCACGGTAGGAGGTTCCGGAAGACCAGCAACAGTGGAGCACGGTAGGTGACGATATCATCGGGCATAGATTTGATGGCCAACGTCATGCCGTCCGGCTTCTCGATGACATCGAACATATCGTTTAGCGCCCGGGGCAGGTCGATAATCTCAGGGGCCTGCTGACTGGTGCCTGCACGGGAGTAGTCCAGCAGATCGGACAGCATACTGCCCAGATGGCCAACCTGATCCTTGAGCCGGTCGATATGTTCCTGGATGCCTTTCCTTGTTTCCGGGGCCGTGTCCTGCTCGATCCAGGTGGTGGTGTGCTCTATGGCCCTCAGAGGTCCCGTCAGGTCATGGCTGACGATGTGTGTGAACTGGTTGAGGTTGTCGTTGATGCGCGCCAACTCCTCATTCTGTTTTTCGAGCGCGCGTTCAGTTTGTTTTTGTTCCGTGACGTCAAAGACAACCGAGAATGTCTGCAGTCGCTCACCATCCCGTCCGCGCGCTGTTATGGCCGACAGCCTTACATCCATAAGGCTGCCATCTTTGCGGATATAGGCGTAGGGAACATTGTCGACAGCCCCGCCTTCGAATAGGACCGGGACGCTCTCCTGCTTCATGCGGGTTACCGAAGATCCCTCCATGAAGTCGTAGATAGAACGCCCGATGACCTCACTGGGTGAATGACCCATCTTTTCGCACCAATAGTCGCTCACCTCGACAATTTCACCGTCTTCGAGAATGGAGTGCAGCATGACTGGTGTGGCGCGGTATATCTGGTCCAATCGCTCTCGTTCGGTCGTAATCAGCTTATTGAGTTCGGCAAGCTCTTCCTGGGCTTGTTTGAGCGCGGTCAAATCACGGCCGACGTCTTGTATTTCTGTGACATCGCCATTCTTTCCGGGTTGTGCGTATCGCGTGAAGTGGAACCAGCGCTTGGTCCCGTCAGCACCGATATGCTCGTTGCCGAACTCGTTCGACTGACCGGCGTCCAGCGCGTCGATGGAAGCAACGAAGGCGTCGCGATATTCCGAAGGAACCAAGTCCAGAACGCTCGTACCGATCAATTCCTCGCTGGTCTTGCCGTAGGTGTCGCAGTAAGCCTCATTGACGAAGGTGAGCTCGAGCTTGGGGGTATAGCGGCAAATCAGGTCTGATTGCTGAGCCACGATCGCTTCGTAAAGCTGGCGTTGCTCGGAGAGCCGATTTTGTGCCTGCTCCAACTCATTGATGTCGATGATGGTCAGCACTGCGCCTGAACTGTTTTCTCGATCGCTGTCATAGGGCAGCAAGCGCAAAAGATAGGCAGCTCCTTCGACTTCAATTCGTCTTTGAAGGCGTTCTCCGTCAGCGAGAACGCGCTCCAGGTCCGCAACCAGATCGTCATATTCGAAACGGTAGGTAATGTGGGTGAGTGGACGGCCGACATCGTGGGAGACCAGATTAAACGTGCGTGCGGCTGACGGTGTAAAGCGCCGGATGCGGAGTTCTGAATCCAGAAAGATCGTGCCGATATCTGTCGCTCGAAGAAGGTTTTCCATATCTTCGGTCAGCTCTGTCAGCTGCTCGATCTTGCGTTGGTGTTCCGCACTGACAGTGTAGAGTTCCTCATTCACGGAATGGAGTTCTTCGTTCGTGCTCTGCAGCTCCTCGTTGGAGGCCATCAGCTCTTCGTTTGTGGCCTGCAGCTCTTCGTTGCTGGTCTCCAGCTCTTCAATCGTACTTTGCAGGCTTTCCTCGGTGACTTTCAGATCTCGCTCCAGCTCCACAATCCGTTGTGTGAAGAAGGCTTGATCGGACTCTTCGCCAAGCAGTCCGGCAGCGATCAATGTTTCCGGTTCCTGTTTTTCCTCCAATGTGATCAGAAGGTGGTCGGCGCGATTCCCCTCCGTCGATAATTTCTCAATGCCTACGCTCACAGTCTGCTCGACACCGTCGTCGGAACGAATCGTTGTCTTGCGTCGAAACGGCACGGAATGCTGGGCAAGTGCGCGCTCGATTCCAGCACTGACGACAAGCTTCAGATCGGGCACCAGAATATCGACGAGCCTTTTGGAGAAAAGACCGCTTCTGATACTGAGAAATTTGTCGGCATTTCCGAAAATGTGGACCAGTTCGCCATTTCGATCGGTTAGAAGGCTGGCAGGCGCATACTTCTTCAACACCTCGTCATAAGCGCGAAGCAAGAGCTGACGTTGTGCAGCGGCAACATGCATGCCGTCTATGGTCGAAGACCGCGACTCATTCAAACGAAGTTGCGTTTCCGCGTGATGCGTATCGCTACTGCTGAGCGGAAGCAATTGTGTGGACTCGCGCAACCGTACATCGCGCAGCTTCTTGAAAATTCGCCACTTCTTCGAAACGGTTTCGAACTCGCCATCCAGATCGCCTGTGCTTTCGCTTGGTCCAAGGAAAAGAGCGCCATCTTTGCGCAGTGAGAAATGGAATAGCGCGAGCACTTTTTTCTGAGCCACGTCATCCAGATAAATCAGGAGATTGCGGCACGTAACCAGGTCCATGCGTGTGAATGGCGGGTCTTTGATCAGATTGTGTGGCGAGAAGACAACGAGCTTTCGGATGATTTGCTTGACGCTATATTCATTCCCTATTTGATCGAAATATCGCTCTATGAGTTCCGGCGGCATGTTTTCAAGCCGATCCCGGGCATAGATACCGGCACTTGCGGCTTCAAGCGAATTGAAGTGTATGTCCGTCGCAAAGATCTTGGCGTTCAGCGTCAGCCCATGCGTTCTGGCGAATTCGCTGATCAATATGGCCAGGGAATAGGGCTCTTCGCCGCTGGCACATCCTGCGACCCATACCCTTAGCGGCCGCTCCAGCGACATGACGCTCGCGACGTCGGCAAGCACGGTGGTTGCCAGCACATCGAAGGCTTCCTGATCGCGGAAGAACGAGGTAACGCCAATCAGCAGGTCGCAGTAAAGTGCTTCCTGCTCATCCATGTCGTTCTTCAGCATCTCAACATATTTATCGATGCTGTTGGTTTGATTGAGGAGGGCGCGCCGCCGAATGCGTCGCCCGACCGTCGATTGTTTGTAATAGCCGAAGTCGGCACCGTAGCGCCGCTCCAACAAAGACAATATGACGCTTTCCGGTTCACTTGAGCTATAGTCCGGGTCATCGTTCTCGTCGATATCATCTCCCGAGACGAGGCGCCTCAAGAGTTCCGGCATGTCCTGTGGTAGCGCCGTGACCGTAGCTGTCCCTCTCTCGATTGCGGCGCGCGGCATGGAGTCGAATTTTGCCGAGGTCGGCTCTTGAACAATAAGAGTGCCACCTGCCTCGCGGATTGCCTTCCCGCCGCGTGAGCCGTCACTTCCTGTCCCCGATAAGATGATACCGATAGCCATCTCGCCTTGATCTTCGGCAAGGGAGCGAAAAAATGAGTCGATCGGCAAGCTTAGAAGTTCCGGGCTCGGATGCTCCCGGGTATGCAGCTTCCCGTCCTCGATGGTCAGTTCGGTTCGCGGTGGATTGAGATAGACGACATTGGCTTCGACCTTCATGCCATCGCCCGCGTGGCGAATCGTCATCGATGAATGGCGCGCCAGCAGCTGGTCCATCATCGACCGGAAATCGGGTGAAAGGTGCTGGATGATAACGAAACCCAAGCCACGATCGGTCGGCATGGCATCAAACAGTTGTTCGAGCGGCTCCAGCCCGCCTGCCGAGGCGCCGATCGCGACCACGCGGACGGACTCGCACTCCGAATTCCGCTCGCTCTTGTTGGATGTTATTGGCTGTTTCTCATACGTGGCCTCCGACCCTGCCGCTTGGGCCGTCGGTCCGAATTCGTCCCGCGTCGCTGTCATCGCCCGCTCCTGATGACATAAATTTCAATTGTACTGCTAACCAGGTGTGTAGTCTCGAGACTTACTTTAGAGGCTCACGCAGATCTCCAGAAATAACCCCCGTTGAACTTTCCGCGACTGTAATTATAGCTCAGCGGTTGATCGTTGTGCAGGTATGCAATGGTGGCAGAAAAATTTGGATGCAGGAGCGCTTGAAGTGCTTCACAGCCCCTCGCAAATCAGATAATCGAATGTCTCTCTGCAAACCCAAAATCGAGCCTACAACAACAATGGGGAATCAATAATGGAACAGACACTCGAGCAAATCGAGGTGCAGTGGGAACTCGAACAATCAAAATTGATGTTGGCCAGGAGAAAAGCAGAAATGGCCACCAATTCGGTCGATTTGATCGAATTCTCCGAGCAAGTGCGCCATTCGAGTCAATCGGTTAGAGCGATGGCCGCGCAGATTCGTAGCCTCGCACAGCAGCTCCGGTCACAGGCATCCTGAGGTTTGTTTAGCAAGCCAGTATCGGTTGGATGACCAATCACCTTAGAGCAATCCTCGTCGTTGCCGCTGAATTCATTCCTGCAACCGCCCCCTCGTTAACCATTTGTTAACCATGTGCCTTTCAAGAAAGTGCTGGCGGTTGGCGGATGATGAAGGGGGCCGAAAGATGTGTGCAGGAGCGGGCATGTCATCGCAGCATGACAGTCAATTGCGCTTGGCGTGTCGTGTGTTACAGCACACGGATATCAGAGATATTTTGGATGCTGAGATGGCGACGGAGCAGACCGGCAAGCTCTTGATGATGAGTCGGAGTCTGCGTGAGTTCTCACAACAAACACGTGCCCATGCCTCCGCGGTTCGCAAAAAAGCGGCAGCTCAGCGCGCGGCGCTGGAAAATGTCCGGATCCTGTCTTAGCGGATCGGTTATTGCCCGGCGAATGACTGTGCTCCGGACTTGTTGATGATGCATTGCAGCCCGGGACAGGTTGGCAGTCGCTCGCCGCAAGGCTCGCTCGCGGTGCAGACCCATTTCGTCGTCAATCCGCTACGAGCAGCTTGGATTGAATGATCGACTGAACGGATATGGAGACATGACGGCGGGCTTGATCGACAGCTTGGCCAGATGCGCTGATCATGTGATCGCGACTGTCATGATCGATGCCAAATCGGGCTTGATCCGCACTTAGAGTGTCGTCGACGCTTCGAAAGAGCTGCCCGAGCGTGGCCATATGGCGGCCGACGGTTTTTGAAGGGTCGGTTTGCTGCTCCTCAAATTGGGTGCCGAGATAGAACTCAAGGCCTCCTTCAAGCGCGAAAATTGGAAACAAGAACAGCTTGTTCAAGAACAGGCTGCCGTCCTTGCGTGCATTGACAAGGGAGATGCACGCGTCGCGTTTGGACTCGATTGCCGCGCGAATTTCCGATCTTGGAACGGTGGATTCATTCGAGCCCTGCAGAAATCGGCAGTTTCGGCCTAACAATTCCGCCTGTGAATACCCGGTCAACTCTTCAAATGGCTCATTCGCGAGTACTAGCGGGAGGTCATCGAGACTGCAGGATGCCAGAGTCAATGGGATCTGCGATGTCTGAAAAACATCGCGTATGACTTCGGGAATATGAACGTCAGACCAATCTTGCTGCGCTGTCGAAAGAGTCATTGGTGCACGAGCTCGGACGATTCGAATTCCAGATCATCCAAGACTGGCAGCTTCCGAATAGTCAGGCAAGACAAGTAGTGCGAGCCCGTCAGGATAGATGCATTCGGGCTGCTCTTTGTTGAAAGATAGAACAGTTCGGGAGAACATCTTGGTTTTACCCGTTGTGGTCATCGGCTCGTTCGTTAACGATGCGTTAACCAATAGGTCGGCACAGTCCATATCACGATAGTGCCGTTCGTCCCGGCCGATGCCAACGGAGGCGGCTTACGGACGGCGGAAGGGCCAAGCGATCGGGGAATCACTTCGCACCTTCCACCTTTCCTCCGTAGACTTGGGTCCCGTTCGCCATGGTTCAGGCGATTGGGGGTGACGCTGTAACGCAACATGTCACTCGGGCCACGGCGGTCATCGGGGAAATGGTGTGCCGAACTCTGGCCTACGCTCACGGTCTCAAAGAGTGCTTTCCGGATACGCCTACAGCGGACCACAACAGTCCAAGTCCAGGTTTGGAGGAAGGCCAAAGCGAATGGGGTTCGCTTCAAACCTTCCGCCGCTCCTCCTGAGTAAGGGGCCCGCACGCCGTCTTGCTTGGTCCAGGCGATTGGGAGAGAACACGGAAACGCTACATGGTTACAGGGCCCGCGGCGTTCATCGGGGAAATGGTTTGCCGCATGCTGGCCTACGCGACGCTCTCGAGTGGTACGCACAGTCCCATCGTTCACTAATCGACGGAATGCGTTGATACCGAAACCGGAGGAGGGTCAAGTGATCGGGGAATCACATAAAAGACCTTCCGCCGTGTCTCCCGAGATGACTGAGTCCAATCGCCGTTTTTGCTTGGTTCGGATGATTGGGAACAACGCAACAAACACTACTGAATGAGCAACGTCGAAGCTTGCATCGGGGAAATGAGCCGGACGTTGGCCCACGCGGAACTCGCTGACCTGAATCGACGATGCGGCGTCCGTCGATGAAGAAAATCCAGATGAGGGGTTCGATACCTTTGAGGGGGAGGCACAAACATTCCCAAGCTTGAGTTTCCTCTAGCCAGCACACGCAAAAAGACACAATTTGTGCGGGGGTTGTCGTCGGATTTGCTCGCGCGAATCGCCTGACGCCTTTTTGATACCAACATCGTGGATTCGGCGCAAACCCTAATTGGTTAACGCCGCGACTATTGAGCTCGGTGCCTATAAATTTACAGGTCGGCTATTGATAATATAGCCGACCCAATTGGTTTCCAAAAATTCAGTTTCGCTGTCAGATCATTCACCGCCCTGATCAGCCCGCGACCGTCGGTTAAGCTCGTTTGGACTGGGAGGGATGTGCGTCTCCTTGTAGCGCGGTTCCTTGTATTTTGGCCGGCGTTTCTGTGGTCGATAGTCGTAATAAGACCGCCGGTCGCGTCGGCGATAGTCGTAATTGTCGTACCCATAGCGTGGCCGGTAATCGCGTCTGTAATCGTAGTAGTACGGGCTGTAGCCCTGCGCATAGTGGTCATAGTAGTAGCCACCCCGCTGAGCTTCTGCCGTATCGGGGAGGGCGATTGCTCCAGCCGTCAGCAAAAGGCCGCCGGCGAGCGCGATTGACGTGCGTTTCATGGACTGATCTCCATAGCCTCGATGTGCCTGTTATACGGATCAAACCGCCAAACCCGGCGCTGGTTTCTTAGAATATGGGAATTGAATAAGGCGCGCGTTGAGCGGACCGGCCACAATCGTGCGCCCGCCCCAATCATGATTTGGCTATGGAAGACTGGCGGGAGGCAGCATTCAGCGCATTGCTGGTTCGGTTAGGCAAATGGCGGACCGATCCCCAATTGAGAAACGTGTCACAGCCCCGCCTTTGCAGGCAGGGCTGTTCACTACCCTCGTTCGCTGGATTTAGGCGATGGAGTCGTAGTAATCGGCGACCGCCTGCTCGACCTCTTCACCCTCGAAAATCATAACATCAGTCGGGCCCTTTGGCGTTTGAATGCCAAGTGTGATGTGGTCGTCGCCCGATTGACCGCCGGAGATGATCTTCAAATCGTCGCCAGCAGCGAACTGGTCATCGCCGCTACTGTCGGGGTTCTGATGCTCCAGAGCAAGTTTGACGATCGCAGCGATCTCATCGCCCTGGATGCCTTGGCCGTCGAATTCCTCAAGCGTGGTTTCCCCGTCGCCCAGTTCGACCTTGTCGGCAGAGAAGAACCCGCTTTCATTGACGCCTATCCGGCCACCCGTGTCATCGAGGAGAGCGACCTCCTCCTTCTTGTTTGCCAGATTGATCTTGTCGCCCGCATAGTCTGCAATCGCAGCTTCGACGGCCTCGCCCTTCAGGATCAGAGTATCGACACCCGGGCCTTTCTGGTTGTCATCACCGGGATTGAGCACGTTGTTGTTGGTGATTTTGACAACAATGCTGTCGTCATCGTTACCGGCAAATTCCAGTCCCTTGGTGTCACCAAGGCCGTATTTCTCATCAAGCGCTGCTTTGATCAGCGCATCGAGTTCATCACCCTCTTTGAGGCTACTACCGTTCAAGATACTGCCAATGCCGTCAGGGCTTTGATCAAGCGCGTCATCGCGGCCGTGATATAGGTTGAGAACCGGTTTCCCGATCACATCGAAATCGTAGATCGCCGTCTGGTCATTCCGGTCGAAGAGATTGACATGAGGATCCAGAACGCCAGATGTCGTCAATGCGTCCTGAACAAATCCGCCGCTAAACTTCAGAATGTCGGTGCTCCAGCGACCTTCGACGTGAACCTCGATTTCATTGTCCGAGTTCACCACAAGCGACAGACCGCCTTCGCCGGCCTTGGCCTTTGTCACCAATGCAATGAAATCGTCCGATGGGTTGCCATCGCCATCGAATAAGTTCACCGCCTGTCGGCTTTCGCCGTCATCGCCCTCCATCTTTCGCTCGGCCCTGCTGTCACCGGTGGCCGCAATCTCCTTGAGCGCGCTGCGAGCGCCACTGCCACCATCCTTGCCGATGAATTTGAACGAGCTGGGGCCATTCTCGTTGAAGATGTAGGTTGAGGCCCGGTCGCCGATATCGATGCGACCGACCGCACGGTCGCTGTCTGTGTAATCGACAATCCTGTTTGCCGGGTCGGTTCTGTCTACTGCCATTGTCGTCACTCCTTGTTTTCGTTCGTGTTTACTTCGGAAATTCACGTTTCCCGGAAACTTTTGGTGAGCGAGTCCATGAGCGGCCGGATCAGATAGTCCAACAGCGTTCGCTCTCCGGTCATCACCATGACGTCCGCCGGCATCCCCGGGCTCATTTTCAAGTCATTGGGTAGTTTGGCCGCATCGGCGTCGTTCACTTCAACTTGCGCGAGGAAGTAAGCCTCCCCGGTGCGCTCATCCGTCAGGCGGTCGGCGGAAATCGTCAGGACCGTCCCGGTGATTTGCGGCAGGTTGCGCTGGGGGAAGGCCGTGAGAACGATGCGGGCAGGCATTCCGGCATGGACACTGTCGATATCGAGCGGGCGCACCCGTGCATCGATTAGGAGCCGTGCTTCGTTTGGAACGATCTCGAGTATCGGCTCGCCGCTGCCGATCACGCCTGTCTCGGTTTTGATGTTCATGTTGAGGACCACGCCGTTGATTGGCGCGGTCACCATGGTGCGTGAAACAATGTCCTCGCGCGAGGGCAGTAGGCTTCGCACTTCGGCCAGTTCGGCGCGTACCTTCGCCAACTCCTCATCGACTTTCTCCCGGTGATCGGAGGAGATCGCAATCAGTTCGTACTCCGCATTCCCTATAAGCCGCTGCCTTTGGGCGATCTCGGCCATGTTCTCCGCGCGCGCCGCCGTCAGGCCGGCGTGAAGACGCTTGAGCTCGTGCGTCCGTCTGACGGTCACAAGGTTCTTCTTGGCAAGCGCCGCGACTCCGACAACCTCTTCAGCGGTGAGGGTGATTTGGGTGCCCTGAGCATCAACCGCGGCCTGAAGCGCAGCAATCTCCTCTTCCAGCCTTACAATGCGCTGCTTGAGGATACGCTTGCGGCCGGCGAGTGTTTCGCGCCTGCTTAACAAGAGATCCGATTGGCTTTTCATCGCGAGCGAGGCTTCCGCGTCGCTCCGCGAACCGGATTTCAGAGCCTCCGAAAAGACGATGGGGCCATCGCCGGACTGTTCGGCAACAAGCCTGTCGGCTGTGGCCAGCAGGTGATACCAGCGTTCCTTGATTTGCCTGAACTCGCCCTGCGCCTTGATGTCCTGCAATATGACGAGCGGTTGGCCGGCGACGACAACTTGGCCTTCCTGCACCAGGATCTCGCTGACGATACCGCCTTCAAGGTGCTGCACGACGCGCCGGCTGCCTTCCGGGCTGACGACACCAGGCGCAAGAGCAGCACTGGCGAGCGGCGCAATCATTGCCCATCCACCGAAACCGACGGTAAGGATCGCGATGGTGGAATGTCCGAGCAAGCGCGCCGGACGTGTGCGTGCCTTCAAGTCACTGCCACCCTCGCGCGCCATGCGGGATGATCGCCGTATAAGGCCGGCCGCGACGACGGCAAACAGGATCGCCGCCGCTGCAAGAGCGAGTTGATCGAAAGATACGCCCCATCTTGCGAATGGTCCTGGCAGGCCGATATTGGCAACAAGGCCGATCAGGTAAGACCGCAACGTCTCGAACAATTGATGCAGTCCCGGCATCGCCTATGCTCCCTGCGTTCCGGATGCCGGCGCTAAGTCGCCATCTTCGGTGGGTGGCTTGCGATCAGCAGAGAGCGGCAGCACGCGGTTCTTCGCTTCGGGGAGTAGTTTTCTGACCAGATCCTCGCGCGGCCCAAAGGCGATGACACGGCCGTTCTTGAGGATCAGAATAGCGTCGGCCGTCCGCAGCATACTTGCCTGGTGGGCGACAATGACGATTGTCTTGTCCTGCGCGCGTAGTGCCTCCAACGTGTGCACGAGCGTTTGCTCGCCATCAGAGTCGAGGCTGGCATTCGGTTCATCCAGGACAATCAGCTTGGGGTCCCTGAACAACGCGCGGGCCAGACCGATCCTCTGGCGCTGTCCCCCCGAGAGCCGATGTCCGAACATGCCAATATCGGTCTGATATCCATCGGGCAGCCCAAGGATCAAGTCGTGGCAGTCGGCGAGCTTTGCCGCAGCAATGACGTCTTCATCGGATGCCTCGCGCATCCTGGAGATATTCCGCGCGACGGTACCCGAGAAGAAGACCACCCCTTGAGGAAGATAGCCGATATTCTTGGTGAGTTGTTCAGGATCCCAGTCGTCCAGGCTGGCACCATCGAGCCGGATATGGCCGGCTTGCGGCGTGCAGGTTCCTACCAAGAGCCGACACAACGTTGATTTGCCTGATCCCGACGGCCCCACCACTGCGATTGTCTGGCCGGGCAATGCAGAAAAGGAAATGTTCCTCAACAGGACGTTCGGCGCTCCGGTGGGCGCATAACCGGCCGCCTGCACCTCAACGAAGCCTCTGCATTCAGGCAAGCGCGTATAGGTCTTCTCAGGTGTATCGCAAAAGAACCGGGAAAGACGGCCGCGCGCCGCGCGCGCTGACGTCATCGTACGCCATGCGGTCAGCGATCTCTCGACTGGAGACAGTGCACGCGACAGGATGATTGAAGCGGCAATCATTCCGCCGGCTGTGAGCTGGCCGTCAAGCACGAGAAATGCACCGGTCCCCAATATGCCGACCTGCAGGCCAAGCCTGACAAATTTCGACAGATTGGTGAACAGGCTGACGGCATCGGAACTGCGCCGGTTTGCCGTATGCGCCTTCGCCTGGATGGATTGCCACCGCCTGAGCAATCCGTCGACCATGCCAAGCGAAGTGACAGTCTCGGCCTGATCCAATATCCGTTGCGCATCAGAATGGTTTTCGCGTGCGTGCGCGCTTTGTTGTGCCGATGCATGCCGCGTCATCAAGGAGTTGAGGAGCGCAATCAGAAAGAGAGCAATTGCCCCGCCGACGGCAAGTGCGCCCAAGAGCGGGTTCATCGACCAAATCACCAACAGGAAGAGTGGCATCCATGGCGCATCCAGAAATGCGAGGATACCGTCTCCCGACAAAAACCGTTTGATGTCCGCGACATCGTCCAGCGATGTTCTCGGTGGTTGTCCGGAAAGGTTGGTTCGAACGAGGCGGGAGAGAAGCGGTACGGCCAGTTGCGCTTCGAACCAGAGACCGGTTTCGGTCAGGACCGATTTGCGTGCGATCTCAAGAAGCGCATAGGCCCCGAGGCCGACAAAGGCGATGACGGTCAGCCAGAACAGCGTCGGTAGCGAGCCGCTCGTCAGCACGCGGTCGAAGACCTGCATCATGTAGATGGATGTCACCAGAAGCAGCAAATTTGCCACGAAACTGAAAACGAACACCGGAACGAGCTGCGATCTGACAGCCTTTGCGGCATGATCATATTGAGTCTGCGCGCCCAACAAACTGCACCACGAATATGACGTCGGAAATCGATGGTTTTCGCGTTGACAGTTTCACACCCAATTGGCGAAGAATATCCCTCATTTGAGTAAGATGTGCAGAAATAGTAAAGAACTGTGAGGATATATTATTGCAGCCAGTGCTTTATCAGATCAATCTTATGAATTGATAGCTCTTCATGTTTGCAACTTAGAGTTGATTTGTCTGTTTCTGGTTCGATGCTTCAACGAAATCTGACCAGACAACCGAACCCGCGTTGTGTTCGGGGACCGGGATGCCATCTGCAGCTGGGTGAGGAGAGGTCTTCAGATGTTGGCGGTCTGCTTCGGTTTCATGCGGACAGAAACAAGGAGACAAGTTCGGATTGCCGCCTGGTTCCGGTCTTTGCGAATACTGATTTCAAGTGCTGACGCACGGTATGGACCGTTATGTTCATCTTTGCGGACGTCTCGGCGACCGACAGTCCTGCCAGCAAATGTGACAAGAGCTCGACTTCGCGCTTGGTCAGCTTGAATCGCTCCCGCGCCTCGTCCTGCAACCGTGGCACCTTCGACACTTCGCGGACGGTTACGAGCATGCTGGCGCCGTGAAGCAGCATCTGAAAATCCGATGCAAATGGAATCATGTCGATGCAGAGTGTCCGTCCACCGGGCGCGGAAACAAGAATGGGTGGCGGCGTAACCGTTTCGGGCCAGCACCGAAACCGCGCCATAAACCTTGCAAGCCTTTGAAGTTTGGCATCGAGTAGCGCATCGTCGCTGACAAGCCGGTCATCGATTGTAATGCCGGCATCGCCGAGCAACTGCGTGGCTTGTGTGTTGTGCCAACTGATTTTGCCCGAGGGTTTGAGCAAAACCGCACCCTGGCCGCATGCGCCATAGACGTGATCGAGTGAACGAAGACGCCCGTGCCCAAGGGTGGCTGCCCGTTCTGCCGCGGCTATGAGATCGGCGCGTGCACGTGCGAGCAAGTCGATATCGGTTGGGGAAAACGGACCGCGGTCCGATGGACCGTGAACAGTGGCGCACCAGTAATGGCCGGTTACGTTCAGCGTGATCCCGGCAAACCACATGAGGCCGCAGGATGCCAAGTATTCCGTATAGAACGGATGACGTGCCATATCTTGTTTCGAGATGAAATTCTCATCCGAAATCGAACCTCTGCTTATCGCAACCGACAGATGTTCGGGGCGCAAGTGACCCCTGTACCATCCTCCAACGAAATATTGCTGTAATGCGTGGCTCAGGCTGGCGGAATGCGGGATGACCCAGCCACGGTTGTCTTCGTCAAACGGGAACAGTGCGCCTCCGGTCGCGTTGACCAGGTTCGCGAGTGCGTCACAAACGTCGCGCCAGGCGAGCGGTTCATGCGAGGTGCGGTCAAGTTGTGCGATCAGGCGCGCATATTGTGCATCATCAGAAAGCGCACGAGCCCCGCCCTTGCCCTGAGAATCTGCCAATAATCCCTGCCACGGTCGCGGTCCTCTGCACTGGGACCAAGGCGGATACTAAGGCCGCACGCGGCAACGGTATTCTGACAAATCGCCAGGATTCCAGATTCCCACCAGCTTGAGAAGAACGCATGCTCCCGCGAGGACTGGCTTTCAAGCCTATTCCAGATGCTCATCTGTCCCGTTGAAAGCCGTCAGCTTTTCAACTCGCGGCGATACTGACCCGGCGTCACGCCAACTTTCTGTCTGAAAACATCGGTCATGTGACTTTGCGAGGCGAACCCGCAGGCATAGGCAATGTCGGAGAGCGAGTGACGTGGCGATGCCAGCAAGTCGAGCGCGCGAGCGATCCGCCGATCCAGAACAAACTGATAGGGCGTTTGTCCGGTTGTCGCTTTGAATGCTCGGAGGAATGTGGATTCAGGCATCGCTGCCAGTCCTGCGAGATCGGCAAGCGCCAGCTTCTCGCTGGAATGTGCGTCGATGAATTCGTTCAACCTGTTCTTCACGACGCTGGAGAGCGTGGCGCCGGTTTGCGTCTCGTTGGGCAAGTCCTTGTCGGCGAGACGTAACAGCTCTGCTGCCATGGCCAGCAGAATGCCGTCGGCGAACAACCTGCCATAACGGTTATCCGACGAGCTATGCTGCCAGAGCTGAGAGCAGAGGATGTTGATCAATGGCGAGCGAAACGTACTTGCATGCAGTTCGCCGAAACTCCCATCAAAGTCCGGTTCCGCTTCCCTGACCGCATTGCGTAGCTGCTCGAGCGGAAGAGCCAGAACCATCAGCCTTCCGCTGGCATCCGCAACAATGTTGCCAGAGGTCCATGGTGGCGTAATCTCAAGCTCCCCATGCGCGTATCGATAGGGGCTCCGTTTGAAGCCACCATGCTCATAGTCGACCATGCCGCTGTCACCCAACACACGGACCAGGGTAACATCGCGTGTACCGGGAAATGGATATTCCCCTGCTGGCTTGTAAATATTGAACATATGGACCGGATCGGTTCCGGCCGACCGCGCACCGACGACAAATGGCGCTTCGGGGCCGCGCTCGTAGAAGTCAGTACACGTTGTGTGCTCATTCGGGCTGCCAGCTTCTGTCATGTCGCCCCCAACTGGGTTTACAGTTCCCCGCAGTCGAACATCGCATCGGTCGAAGTCGACGCGCAACCCCGGAACGCAGAGTGCCAGTGCACAAAAAACTGGCTTTGATCGAATCCGGATTTGTTGCTACGCGACAATCCCCATGGGCCTCGAACGTGTGAGGCAACCCGCAATATTGGCTTTCAATCGCGCATGTGGAAATTACTCCGAACGGTCCTGCAGGCGATAGGCGCGGCCACTGTTCTGGTCGGCGTTGTCGCACTCATCAGTCTCTGGTTCTTGCCGGGTTGGCTGCAAGTCGAAGACCGGCTCGAGCGTGCAGACTATATCGTCCCGCTTGCCGGTAATGCACATCGCTTCATGAAAGCTGCCGAACTCTATAGAGAGGGGTTGGCGCCCAAAGTGCTGCTTTCCAACAGCCGTGTGAGACCGGCAAGTCGGATACAGAAGCTGCGATGGAAAATGGGGTATCCGAAAACGGACCCGCGCGTTTTCCGCACACAGATGCTGGCGGAATTGGGTGTGCCGGAAGAGGCCACCGAGGCGTTCGGCGATGGCCACATTTCGACAGTGGAGGAAGCCGAAGCGCTACGCAGGCATCTGTCGGAACGCTCGGTCAAACTCATCGTTGTAACGTCGCCCGCTCATACACGGCGGGCAAAAATGATCTTCGCCGATGTGATCCCCGAAGCGACGATCATGATGGCCGCGCCACCGGAGGGACGCCTGTCTCAGCATTGGTGGTCCGACCAGCTTTCAGCCCAGATCCTGGTCGCGGAAGTCTCCAGGCTGATCTACTACCTCGTCGGCGGTCGCTATCGGTCCAAGGTAGCCGCTGGCTCCTGATCGGAAATGGTCATCGAATGAGGCGGTTTTTTGCGCTTCTTCCCTGCAATTGTTTGCCGCCAAGTGCGATCAGTCTGTCCGTGAAAGCGAGGCTGGCCAGCCCTTACCGCATTTCGAATTGAACCTTTTCACCCTTCAGCGCGACGAACACTGGGAGAGAGGAAGGCATTCCGTCGCAAAGGCGGAGCCAAGCGCAAGGGAGATGAAGTCATGGCCAATCTGACAGGCGGCTACAATGAAGCTCTGGATTTTCTGGACTGGTCCCAATGGAGTTTCGACAGTCTGATATCAACATCCGAAACGCTTTTCGAATTTGAAACGCCATCAGGAAACACCGTCGAGCTGATCGGCTCCGGCTTTACCTACGATGAAGAGGGCAACCCGACCGGCGGAACCGTTCAGGTTATCGAATTGCGCGATGCCATCGGCAACGAGATCGCCAGCCTGGTATTGGGCGATGCTTCGCTTGCCGAGATGACCGCCAACAGCTTTGCCAATTTCTGGCCGACCATATTGGCCGGCGACGACATCATCGTCACCTTCAGCCATGACGACACCGTCTTCGGTTATGACGGCAACGACTATATGGACACGGCCGGCGGCGACGACACGGTTTATGGCGGCGACGGCGATGACACCATCAACGGCGGCAGCGGCGACGACACGGTTTTCGGCGGCGCTGGCGATGACGAGATCATCTTCAATGCCGAACAGGGCGACGACACGATCTATGGCGGCGCCGACGAAGACACGGTCGTGCACAACGGTCTCAACAGCGACTGGAGCGACAGCATTCACATCGAGCGTATCGCGGCGTTGGAGAGCGGCGTGGGGCCAGGAGCCTTTAGCTTCAAAAAGATCGATGGAGATGACGACCGCACCGACCCGCCATTGTCATTCGCAGCCAAGACGACTCCGCAAAGCAAATCGTTGTTCGAAAGCCAGCAATTGTTCGAAACAGCGGCGCGCGGCGACATGCTGAAGAATCCGTCGAAAGCGGATGAACTGCGCTTAAAAACCGATGACACTCAGAAGACTGTTTCGGAAAAACTGGTCAACCCGGCCGAGATGGGAGGCGGCGGAGATTTCGATGTCCTGCTGCGTGCAGGCTCATCCATCAACACCGATCAGCCCGACGAGCCGGAGCGCACGGAAGCGCGGATCATCGACGTCGAGACGATCCAGGTGAATGGCCGGGACGGCAACGACAATCTCTTCGTCGACAATCTCGCGGGCACGGATATGGAAGATGGCTACATCATCTATGATGGCGGCGCGGGCGATGATGATCTCTTTGCGACGAATACCGATACGGCCATTACCTATCAATGGCGGTTCGAAGAAGGCGAGGGGCATCCCGGTGGCGGTCAGGTCGACTTCGGCGACAGCACCCAGGATACGCTCCATTTGATCGATGACTCCAACGAGGGCGTTAACATCAATATCGGCCTGACCTTCCTCGACCTGGCGATCGAAGTGGATGCGGGCGTTTCCGGCGGCGGCCTCGCTTCGGACCTGGTGCTCGACAAGGTCGAGTTTATGAACTTCGATTTCGGCGACGGCGACGATAGTCTGGTCGTGGATGAGGATCTGACGTCGCTCTACAGTGAATCTCTGGACATCAACTTCGGACAAGGCGATGCCGTGCTCGATACAACGCAGCACAGCGGCCGCGTCGAGGCCATCGGCGGCGACGGGCAGAATTCATTCTTTGCCGGAGCCGGCAACGATCTCCTGGTCGGCGGTGACTATTATGACGAGCTGTTCGGCGGGGCCGGCGCCGACGAGATCTTCGGCGGCGGTAACGACGATGAGATTGGCGGTGGTGAGGGCGATGACACAATGTCGGGCGGCGACGGCGGTGACCGGTTCTTCTTCGAGCAGGGCAGTGGCACCGACACCATCACCGATTTCGAGGCTGGCGACGGCGCCTTCGACAGGCTGGATTTCCTCGCTCTCGGCACGACCCAGGATCAGTTGAGCATCAATCAGATGGGAAGCGACACGCACATCACGACCGAATTCGGTGACACTGTGATCTTGCAGAATGTGACTGCGACGGATCTGAATGCAGGTGATTTCTTGATTTGATGGAATGAGCGCCGCTGGCCCTTAGGGTCAGCGGTGTGAAACGCTTGGATTCGAGAATCACATAGTATCATTTTGATGGGATCTCAGTGCTTAGTGAAACGTCACTGTAAAATGTCACAATTCGAATCCACGGTCAGATTTGGTATGCCCGACAAGTTCATTGTGGAAGTGACGCGTGACATACCAGCATCACATGCCGTCACGTTTCTCACCTGGCAATAGCGATTGGGAACGCCTGCATATTTGCCGGCTTTGTCATGACGGGATGCTGGCTGCCTCTGGTGAGTTCTTTGACGCGGTTGGCGAGCCACGCATCCAGCTCGGCGATGGTGATGGAGCCGTCATTGTTGAAGTCGGCTTTGCCCCTGATACCTCGATTGGCGCCGATGCCTTCCAGCAGAGCCTCCGTGAAGGCGCCGTTCTGCCAGTCGGGATGCTCCTGCGAGACTTCCCGCCCTGTCGAAGAGGCATAGGCCACAACACCATTCTCCGCACTGGCCAACTCGTTCACGAAGGATGTTACATCCACCTGACCCCGTGTCTTTGTCAGGGACACATTGCCAGAATGGCAGGTGTCAAGGAACACCAGCGACTTGCCCGCAAGATCCCGCATCGCGCGCTGGATATCGTCCTTGCTCACACCAGTACTGCGCAGACGCTTGGTGTTGGTATCCGAAGCCATAAAGTAATAGTTGTTCCGCTTGTCGTTCAGCCCATGACCGGCCATGAACAGCAGGCCCATGTCCCGGCTGGTGACCTCCTGGTCCAACCAGTCCAATCCATCGATGATGGCATCCCGATTGGCTTCCTTGTCGGTGATGACTTGCACCGTCACATCCCCATAGAGCCCACCATGCTGGGCCTTAAGGGCAGCGGCGAAGTCACGGGCATCCTTGGCTGCATACTTCAGCTGTAAGCTATCATCGTCATACTTGCTCACGCCGATAACCAGTGCATAGAGCTTCGGCTTCAAGAGATCGGAGCCACGCGGGACCTTCCGGCCGGCCCACTTCAAAGACACATCTGCGGGCACGCTGGCAATCCCGCCCGCATAGGCCACAAGCGAGACCTGGACATCGCGCGCCGGCAGCTCGACTGTAAGACTGTCCTCTTTCTCTCCCTTGATCAGAACATCCACACGCTTAAGCCCCCGTGTGGGGCGCCCGTCGATCAGAACCTGGACCTTGGTCACCGGAAGGCCCGAGGGGGAGCGCAGGCGATAGCGCAGAGTCACGCTGCGCGTCTTGAAGCTGTCATCCTGCGAGTGGGACAGAAGCTTGATGATAGGCGGCAGCTGCTTGCGGATATCGGTCTTCTGCGTGCGCCGCTTCGCGGTCCGGTTGGCCTCGGTCACCGCCTTGGCCTCGTCCCGGGTATCCAGGACGCGCTTGACGATATCGGGCCGGTTGAAGCGATCGCGGAAGCGGGAGGCGGGGAAGAAGTCCGCGGCATCGCTCCAGCCGCGGTTGACATGCCATCCGATGAGATCCTCACCGCCTGCAGAGGCGGTGTAGTATCCCTTCGGTGTCCAAGCCACCCAGCGTTTGTCTTTGGCGTGGACGAACAGGGCCAGCAGCTCCTGGCCATCGGACACCCGGTGCCAGCGGATGGTGCCGTCCCCATAGGCCGCAACGACCAGATTGCCGTCCTGGGAGACATTCACGCCCCATGCGGTGGCCGGCACGTCCTGTTTCCAGCGCTCAGTCCCGTCACGGGCGAAGGCACGCAAGGACCAGTTCGCACCCAGCACGAAGCCGGAGGCATCCGGCAGCACGGCCAAGGACCGTGACCTCTCGTATTGATCGAGGGATAGGGGGGTGCCCCCGAGCTTGGGCTCCCTTGTGTTCTTCCATCCCGTGACATCCAAGCCCGATGTATCGGGCTTCAGGAACGGGGCGGGGGCCGTTGGCGACACTACCAGGCGTTCGCCCGCAAGATCGAACAGGACTGGGTCATTGCTGCCATACCCCAGGCCGAAGCGGACCTGGCGGGCATCGGGGGACAGCATGAAGGCAGCGCCGCGCTTGCCGAGCTTGCAGAGCCAGGTGGTTCACGTGCTTTGGCCGGCACAGCACGGGCAGCCGCAAGTGTGCCGGGACGTGGCCAAGTACAGGCACAGCGCCTCCTGGACGAGCGGCAAATCGGCCAACGAGCGGAAGTGAACGACTTCATCGACGATGCATTCGGCGCGGCTGATTTCGAGCGAACAAGCGCACGTCTCACTCAGGATATTCAAGACGTATCCCGCGCCAATTACACAGCCCTGCACAATCAGCCGGGCATACGGATTGACGATGAGCTTCGCGAGTTTCTGGATGAGCCGTTGATTGCGAGACAACTTCCTGCCGCCCGTGATCTTGCCCGTGCCGACGGTGCCAGCATCTTGGACAATGCACTGTCCGGCGATCAGATACGGGACACGATCGACAACGCACCACCCGGCCGTAACGTCGCGGATCAATTCACGACACGAGCAGCTCGGGACAAACTCAATCGCGTGCTTGGCGATGATCGGGCCAGACGGTTCCTGAACGAGATGAAGGCCCTCGATCAGCAGTCCCGCACGCGCAATGCTGTTCTGTCAGGTTCACGCACAACACCCTTGGCGGAAGAGATTGCAGAACAGCGAGAGTTTGCCGAGACCGCGGCCAACATTGCGACAATGAACATTCGCGGATTGGGCCGGAACGTCGTTAATCGGCTGACACGCGGTATCAGTTCCAAAAACTCAGAGGCGACGTTGCGGGTCTTATTGGAGTCGGATCCGAATGAGGTTCGCTCGCTCATGAAACAGATTGCGGCGGCGCAGCAGAAGATACGGAAGACAGAAACTCGCGCCGCCAACAAAGGGGCTGCGGCTGGATCTGTTGCCGGTCAACAGGCAGGGACATTTGAGGGGCAGAGGCGAGCTAAAAAATGAGAGCCAGATACGAGCCTTCAAGCAGTCCAGCTCGATCCAAGAAATATACCGCCACAAAGGCTAACGCCACAGTGACGGCTATTCCCATTGCAGTGGAGAGCACAACAGATCGGGCGCCGTATTCTCGAATGGCAGGCTGGGCATAGAGCCAAACCCCGGCACCGGCAACCAATGCGGCAAGCACCCAATGAATGACCATTGCCACAATCGACAAAGCAATCAGCCCAATGCCAGCCCACTGCACTTTGCTGAAGCCCAAGACAGTCGGCTCAACGCTGCCGATATTGTCGGATCTGCTCATGCCGCAAGTCCTCATCATGTGTAGGTAAGCATCAATAGTTAGCGGAGACAGCTCGTAATGTCGACAAAGACGCTCATCAACGGCGCTCAGCTTAGCGCAGCACGTGCGCTTGCGGGCCTTACGCAAACCGAGTTGGCAGAGCTTGCAGGCCTTCATCCTAACAGCATCAGATATCTGGAACGACAGCAGCACATCACAACTCGACACTCATCAGATTGTGTGAAGTCGGCGTTGTTGGACCAAGGCGTCGCCTGCTTCGCAGAACCTACTGCGCCAACTGATGTGAGTTTTGTCAGGCAGCCATGAAGGGGAACTGAGCAGCAGTGGCGCGCTGTTGGTGGTCGCACAGAAGTCTTTTTGTAATGAGGAACCCTATTATCCCGTGGGCATAGTATGCACATTCTATTGTCGTGCCGTTGCTTTGCTCCCCCAAAATTGTCAATCTCGGTATCGCGTAGCAAGTTTCCAGAAATCTAGCGACTATGGCCATGCTGGTTAGTGCGTCGCTATGCTTAGAGGCGGGCAGGGGTGGCGCTATCATTCGATACTCAGAAGCAAACTGTCGCTGAGCTATTCTCTGGCACCACGATTTACCGAATGCCTCTTTTCCAGCGGCCATATTCTTGGGAAGAGGAAACCGCAGCGCAACTCTATGACGATATTCACGCAGCTCTCGAACGGTCTGGTTCATTGACTGGGCGGGCGAGTAGCGGCTCAGAGTATTTCTTGGGGCCCGTCATTGTTGCGCAGCTCCGTCGGTCTGAAATCTACGATGTCATCGATGGCCAACAACGGTTGGTCGCCCTAACAATTATTCTCGCCATTATTCGTGACAAGCTGCAGGAAGAGCCACGACGCAAAGAGCTGCAGCGTATGCTTTGGCGGCGAGAGAGCCGCGTGCAAGGTCTCGATCGGCTTCCTCGCGTGGGCCTGCGAGAAGATAACCAGGAGTGTTATGAAAGATGGATCCTTCAGGATGGCGCAACGCGACAACTTCCGACTGAGGCCGATACAGAGTCTAACTCCAGATTGCTTAGCTCGATTCGTCGCATTCGTTCTGAGATCGGGCGCCAACACGATGCCTTTCTTCAGAGACTTGCTTCGTTCGTCGTCAAGAGATGTAGCGTTGTCCAGATCACAACCCACAATCTCGATGATGGCTATATTCTATTTCGAAGTCTCAACAGCAGAGGGCAGCCGCTCGACGAGCTAGACCTAGCCAAGGCTGAGATACTTGGACAGCAGTCCGACCAGATGCAGGAAGCCGCCGCGCTCGCGGAGGCCTGGAACCAAGCTGAGAGTGAGATCGGCTCGAATGACCTTAAGGCATACATCGAGTCCATACTTTCAATGGTACAGCAAAGGGCAGACGATCGTGGGTTGCGTGATCGAGTGCGTGAAGTGCTCAGCGATCCATCCAGGGCAGCTACTTTCACGACGTTCCTGAGCGGTTTTCTGAACCACTACACAAACCTCGAATATGCCGCCCTCGAATTCGGCAATGATAGTGCCGTGATCAATCGAGTGGTGTTGTGTCTGCGCAATATGCCGGACGACGAATGGCAGGAACCGGCGCTAATCTGGCTTGCTTTCCAACCTACTGCTCGCGACACGTTGAAATTCTTCCGGAGGTTGGACGGACTGGCACTTGGGATGTTGGTGCTTGGCAAGACCAAGAGGCAGCGAGCCAAGCGCTTCAATCAAATAACCCAGCGTGTCATTCGAGAAAGAGACACGGTGTTTACGTCCGCAAGCAGCGAGCTATACCTGAGTGATGCAGAGCGACGGAAGATTAGGGAGATACTGTCAGGAGAGATCAGGCCAGCACGAAAGTTTGTGAAACCGCTGCTCCTTCGGCTCAATGCGGAGATGCTCACAACTACGATCCCGCCACATTTTCCCAGTTCGGTGACAATTGAGCACATTCTGCCTCAGCGCCCGGCAAAGAACAGCGAATGGAAACAGGTGTTTCCAAATGATGCAGAGCGAAAACGTCTGACTCATCAGCTAGGGAACCTGACTATTCTGACAGCCGAGATCAATCGCTCGAACCGCAATTATGATTTCCAAATCAAGAAGGAAAAGATGTTCGGGGCAGTAGAGAGCCAGCTATTCCCTCTCACGGTGATGCTGGCATCCAAGAATCAATGGACTAGGGCTGATATCGAAGCAAGGCACGTCGAGCTATTACGCCATGCCGAGAACATCATGAGTTAGTCGAAGTTGGATGCGAAATCGGTCAATCTGTTACCCATGTGTTACCCCGACGAATGCCCACGCCTAAATAATCCCTGCTAACCCATTGAAAAAAATGGTGCCGGCTGGAGGATTCGAACCCCCGACCTACTGATTACAAATCAGCCGCTCTACCAACTGAGCTAAGCCGGCAACTGGCGATCTCCGATTCGGCCTGCTTTGGCAGGGGAATCGGCTCGTCGCCTCTCTGTACTCTCGTAAATGCCGCACAGACAACCCGAATCCACGACAATTCGGTGCTGCGTCATCCTGACGCCGCAAATGTCACGGTTTCGTCAACGCGCGTGATACCAAGTGTCTCGCCGATACGCTAGTATCTATTATCCGGGGGTTTCTTGAAGATGCGTGGAAAGGAGGCGCGGATGCGACTCATTCCGTCTGTACTGTTGGCTGGTTTGTTCTCCATCGGTGTGTTTGCGATGGCGGGACCGGCTTCGGCCGACGCAAGGTTGGCAAACGGGTTGACGAACCCGGTGAGCCAGCAAGGCCTGGTGCATAAGGCCGGCTACTATGGCTACCGCCGTGGATATCGCGGTTACCGAGGTTATGGACGCCACTATGGTTATCGGCGCAACTATGGTTACAAGCGCTACTACAATTATCGGCGTTCCTATCGGCCCTACTACCGCAAGCACCATTACGGCTACTACCGGCCCCGTCACCGGGGTTACTACGGTTACCGCTACTACCGTTGGTAAGCCGTTCCTAGGCGCACTTGGGAGCAGGGCGCCTTTAGGCTAGCGAAATCACGATCATGCCTGCGGGCCGCCCGTCTTAGGATGGGCGGCCCTTTTGCATATTGGCTCTCGGAAAACCGGCTAAGGCTTGGAAATACCGTCCGGAAAGCCCATATGCAGAGCACTCCGGGGGCAGTCACCGGTTAATGAGAGGTCAGAAATGATCAAGACACTCGTTGGTGCTGCCACAATGCTAGGGCTTGTCATGACGTCGGTTCTGCCGGCGATGTCGGCTGGTACGGTTGGCAATTATCATGAATTTTCAACACCCTATCCCAAACAGGGCTGGGTTGGCGTCGGCCGCAAGAGCGGCTATTGCGACTTCATCCGCTATCCCATCAAGGATTGCGGTTACCACAAGGTTTGCAAAGGCGGAAAGTGCTGGAGCAAACGAAGCTGCAAGTTCGTCGGATGGGACGTTCGCCAGTCCTGCTACTGATCTGAGGGCGTAAAAATCCTCATTTTATCAAATGGTTACCCGTCGGCTTTTTGCCGGCGGGTGCCAGTTTTGTAACTGCTCACGAATGATTCTGATCGGTGAGCTGTCATCGTCCGAATTTATCTCGACATATCAAAGAACTACGCCCCGCACTTGATGCGGGGCCCAGGGCTAAAGGCTCAATGGGAGACTGTTGCCCTGGGTCCCGGCTCGGGGGCCGGGACGTTGGCCGTTTTCCGGTGTGACTGGCCGGAAACGGAAACGTTTGTCGAGACAGAACTTGGCTCTATCTAAGATTTCCACGTTTTCGACGTCACGATGGTGTGGAGTGCGACGGCGGCCGCATTGGAGACATTGAGGCTCGCGATCGGGCCGGTGGTGTTCAGGCGCAAGAGCCGGTCGCAGTTCTCGCGGGTCAGACGGCGCAGACCTGTACCCTCCGCGCCAAGCACGAGGGCTACGGGTGAGGTGGCGGCATAATCTTCGAGGGGCTCGGCTTCGGCGCTGTCGAGACCGATGCGCTCGAAGCCGTGATCTGCAAGCATATCGAGAGCCCGGGCGAGATTCTTGACCGGAACGAGAGCCACATGTTCGAGCGCGCCCGAGGCGGATTTAGCGAGGGTTGCGGTTGCCTGGGGGGCGTGGCGCTCGGTCATGATCAGGGCGCCGGCGCCGAACGCGGCCGCCGACCTCAGGATCGCCCCCACATTGTGGGGGTCGGTGACCCGGTCGAGTACGACGACCAGCGGCATGTTTGCCAGGTCGTCGATGTCCAGCGATGCCAGGGGCTCGGTTTCGACCACCAGGCCCTGATGAACCGCCTGCGAGCCGGTCAGGCGCTCGATTTGTGTGGATGAAACGATTTCGGGCTCGACATCGCGTGTATTTAATGCAGTCGTCAGGCGTGTCGCGGCATTGCGTGTTGCGAGCAGGCGGTGTACCACCCTCTTGGGGTTGGCCACGACAGCTTCGACAGCGTGGGTTCCATAGATAATGAGGCGGTCCGATTTCGGTTTTCGATTGGGTCGCCGCGTGCCGCGTTTCGTAGCCATGAGCCCTGGTATAGGGGAGCAAGGCGGCGCGGGATAGGGCCTGCGGCGTTAATGTGGCTGCCTGAGGGTGGACCGTGCTTGATCACGACGGTTTGAGTGGCCGTTCATCGTGTTCTGCCGGTTTTGGGAAATTTGTGCGGATTTGGAGTTGACATAAAGACTATCGGTTTCCATAAACCTCCCAAGACCCTGCCGGCGACGGCGGGGCGATTTCGTTTGGTTTTTTTCACTTTGGATAAGGAGGGGTGCCCGAGTGGTTAAAGGGGACGGGCTGTAAACCCGTTGGCTATGCCTACGTTGGTTCAAATCCAACCCCCTCCACCAATCCAAAAAGTGACTGGAATCGCAGATGCGGGGTAGTCGCGACCAAATAGGGCCGGAGCCTAAGGCGTGAGGCGGGTGTAGCTCAATGGTAGAGCAGCAGCCTTCCAAGCTGACGATGAGGGTTCGATTCCCTTCACCCGCTCCAACATCCCGTTTGTTGCGCATTCCAGGCAAGAGAAACGAAGACGAACAGACGACCATGAAGCGAAGGGCAGACGAGCCCTGAAGGATTGCAGGCAAAGAGGCGCATTAGCCAAAAGGTCCGGTAGTAGGACAAACAAGAGGCGAGGAAGGCCGTTAGGCCTGACCGGGAAGCAAGCAAGCGGGCCGCCAGGTCCGACAGGGAAGCAAACAAGAGAGCCGAACTTATGGCAAAAGAGAAATTCGAGCGTAATAAGCCCCACTGCAACATCGGCACGATCGGCCATGTTGACCACGGGAAGACGACGCTGACGGCAGCGATCACGAATGTTCTTGCGACGGCTGGCGGCGCGGATGCGACGCCTTTCGATCAGATCGACAAGGCGCCTGAAGAGAAGGCACGTGGGATTACGATCTCAACGGCGCACGTTGAGTATGAGACGGAGAACCGTCACTACGCACACGTCGACTGCCCGGGCCATGCTGACTATGTGAAGAACATGATCACGGGCGCCGCCCAGATGGATGGCGCGATCCTGGTCGTGTCCGCTGCCGATGGCCCGATGCCTCAGACGCGCGAGCATATCCTTCTTGCCCGTCAGGTCGGTGTTCCGGCACTTGTCGTCTACATGAACAAGGTCGACCAGGTGGATGACGAGGAGCTTCTGGAGCTCGTCGAGATGGAAGTGCGCGAGCTTCTGTCGTCCTATGAGTTCCCTGGCGACGATATTCCGATTGTGAAAGGCTCTGCGCTTGCGGCTCTCGAAGGGCGTGACGAGGCGATTGGCGCTGAATCGATCATGGCGCTGATGGCGGCCGTTGACGAATATGTGCCTCAGCCCGAGCGTCCGAAGGATCAGCCGTTCCTGATGCCGATCGAGGATGTGTTCTCGATCTCCGGTCGCGGCACGGTGACGACGGGCCGTATCGAGCGCGGCGTGGTCAAGGTTGGCGATGAAGTCGAGATTGTCGGCATCAAGGACACGACGAAGACGACTTGTACGGGCGTTGAGATGTTCCGCAAGCTCCTGGATCAGGGCGAGGCCGGCGACAATGTGGGCGTTCTGCTTCGCGGCACGAAGCGCGAGGAAGTGGAGCGCGGTCAGGTTCTTTGCGAGCCGGGCTCCGTTAAGCCGCACACGAAGTTCAAGGCTGAGGCTTACATTCTGACGAAAGAGGAGGGTGGCCGTCACACGCCGTTCTTCACGAATTATCGTCCTCAGTTTTACTTCCGTACGACGGACGTGACCGGTGTGGTGACGCTTCCTGAAGGGACGGAAATGGTGATGCCCGGCGACAATTGCTCGGTTGAGGTCACGCTGATCGTGCCGATTGCGATGGAGGAAAGCCTCCGCTTCGCAATCCGCGAAGGCGGCCGGACCGTCGGCGCCGGCGTCGTAGCAGCCATCATAGAATAGACGAGAGAGGGCGCGAATTGGCTCGGGAATTGACGGCGATCCGGCTTCGGCCGGACGTCGCGTTTGTAGGAGTGTAGCTCAATTGGCAGAGCACCGGTCTCCAAAACCGGGGGTTGTGGGTTCGAGTCCCTCCACTCCTGCCAGGAGCCTGCAAATGGAATGGCGAAGCCGAGCTGTTTGATCCTACCGACGGATGAATAAGTCGGACGGGTCGTGTGTCACACAGAGTTTTAGGTCGGAAGGACCATCTGACAATGGCGAAGACCAACCCGTTTGAGTTTATGCAGCAGGTCAGGGCCGAGACCTCGAAGGTCACCTGGCCGACGCGCAAGGAGACGATGGTCACGACGGCGATGGTGTTTGTGATGGTCATCATTGCGGCGCTGTTCTTTCTTGCCGCGGATCAGATCCTGAGCTGGCTGGTCAGTCTCGTGCTCGGAATTGGGGGCGGCAGGTAGTCGAAGTAGCGGCGGGCGAACCCCTGGATTGCGGGACCATGTCCGGCAATGACGATATGGAGAATGGTGCGCAGCAAGGAGAACCTTCTGAGTTGGGCACTTGTAGATTGAGTAAGAGGCGAGGAGGGCCGCAGGCCCGACCGGGACGCAAAATAAAGAGGAGGGCCGCAGGCCCGACCGGGAAATTTAAATGACCAAACACTGGTACATCGTCCACGCCTACTCGAACTTCGAGAAGAAGGTCGCCGATGCCATCAAGGAGCGGGCGCACAATAGCGGGCTCGAAGATTATTTCGACGAGGTTCTCGTTCCGATGGAAGAGGTCGTCGAGTTGCGACGCGGGCGCAAGGTGGCCTCGGAGCGCAAGTTCTTCCCGGGCTACGTGCTGGTGAAAATGGACATGAATGATCGGACTTATCATCTGATCAAGGAGACGCCGAAGGTTACAGGATTTCTCGGGACGGAAAACAAGCCGATCCCGATTTCAGAGGACGAGGCGCAGCGGATCCTGCAGCAGGTGCAGGAAGGTGTCGAGCGGCCGAAGCCGTCCGTGACGTTCGAAGTTGGCGAGCAGGTGCGGGTGTCCGACGGGCCCTTTGCATCGTTCAACGGACTGGTCGAGGAAGTGGACGAAGAGCGCGCCCGGCTCAAGGTGGCGGTTTCGATTTTCGGACGGGCAACGCCGGTCGAACTCGAATATGGCCAGGTCGAGAAATTGTAGCGGTTGGAATTGTCGATCGCGATGCCGGACAGCTCTTTGAGAGACGGGGCTGGCAAGAAACAAGATAAGCGCAAAGCGCTGTAGAAGGATTGAGTAATGGCGAAAAAGATCGAAGGCTATTTAAAGCTTCAGGTGCCGGCCGGCCAGGCCAATCCGTCGCCGCCAATCGGCCCGGCGCTGGGTCAGCGCGGGATCAACATCATGGAATTCTGTAAGGCGTTCAATGCGTCCACGCAGAACATGGAACAGGGCGCGCCGACGCCGACCGTCATTACGGTGTTTACCGACAAGTCGTTCACCTTCGAGACCAAGACGCCGCCGGCATCCTACTTCTTGAAGAAGGCGGCCAAGGTCAACAAAGGCTCGTCGCTTCCCGGTCAGGATACGGCTGGAAAGGTGACGCAGAACCAACTCAAAGAGATCGCCGAAGCGAAGATGGTGGATCTCAATGCCAATTCCGTCGAACAGGCGATGAAGATCATCGCAGGCTCTGCCCGGTCGATGGGCCTACAGGTGCAGGAATAATTCTATGACGCGTGTTGTTAAAAGACTGCGCTCTGCGCGCGAAGCAATCGACAGCAGCAAGCTCTATCCGATCGAGGAAGCGGTCAAGCTGCTGAAGTCGGCCGGTGCGACCAAATTCGATCAGACGGTCGAGGTTGCTGTCAATCTGGGTGTCGATCCGCGCCACGCCGACCAGATGGTTCGTGGTGTCGTGCAGCTTCCGCATGGGTCCGGCCGGAGTGTCCGTGTCGCGGTTTTCGCCAGGGGCGACAAGGCCGACGAAGCGAAAGAAGCCGGTGCCGATGTCGTCGGCGCTGAAGATCTTGCTGAAGAGATCCAGAAAGGAACGATCGAGTTCGATCGCTGCATCGCGACGCCTGATATGATGCCTGTCGTTGGCCGTCTCGGTAAAATTCTGGGCCCAAGAGGCCTGATGCCGAACCCGAAGGTCGGTACCGTGACGCCGGATGTCGCATCGGCCGTCAAGGCGCAGAAGGGTGGCGCCGTCGAGTTTCGTGTCGAGAAAGCGGGCATCGTCCATGCCGGCATCGGCAAGACGAGCTTCGCGGAAGATGCGCTGGTGGAGAACATCAAGGCGCTGACCGATGCTGTCATGAAGGCCAAGCCGACAGGATCCAAGGGAACCTATCTGAAGAAGATGGCGATCACCTCGACCATGGGACCGGGTATCAAGGTCGAGCCGCAGAGCCTGTCGTCGGCCGATTAGGCGAGACGCGTGAAGGAATGACGAACGAGAGATAAACCGGAACCGAGAGGTTCCGACAAGAATTTCCAGGCTCCGGCCTGGGATAGGAGGAGGTCCTCCAAGACCTTTTCCTGACTACCTGTCCGAGACTGCGGGCGCCGGGTCACCGGCTTAATATTCGCCAGCAATAGACGGGGACGAGCCGGAAATTGCCAAGCTGTGTTTGGCTGGTTCGGCGAGACCTTGGGACAGGCCAACGGGCCTGCTGCTTTGGGTGACAATCGCCCACAAGGCAAGCCGAACGAAACCGGTGGGTGGGGACCTTCTTTGAAGGGACACGCTCACCATCACTTGGAGAGACGCGGTGGATAGAGCCGAAAAGCAAGAGATGGTCGAAGAACTGGGCCAGATCTTCTCCGAGGCCGGTGCAGTTGTCGTTGCACACTACGCCGGGCTCACAGTGGCCGAGTTGACGGATCTGCGACGGCGCATGCGCGCTGAAGGAGCCCTGTTCAAGGTCGCGAAGAACCGCCTCGCCAAGATTGCGCTTGAGAACACCGAACGGACGGGAGCAGCAGATCTGTTCGCCGGACCGGTCGGGATTGCATATGCGGATGATCCGGTTGCGCCGGCAAAAGTCGCAACCGCCTTCGCCAAGGACAACGAAAAGCTCGTGGTTCTCGGTGGCATCATCGGCGATATGCCAATCGACAAGGCAGGTATCGAGGCTCTCGCCAAGATGCCTTCCCTGGACGAGCTTCGTGGCAAGCTTGTCGGTGTTCTCTCTGCACCTGGCACCAAATTGGTCCGCACGCTCAACGAGCCTGGCGGTCGACTGGTGCGCACGCTGGCTGCACCTGGAGGCAATCTGATGAATGTCCTTCAGGCCCGCAAACAACAGCAAGAGGCGGCGTAATCGATGCCGATTGGATCCAAAGCGGATCGCGCGGCGATGAGCCAAACACAATTGAGGAAAAGACATGTCTGACAAACTGGATAAAATTTACGACGAGCTCTCCGGGCTCACCGTTCTGGAAGTCTCTGAGCTTGTAACCAAGCTGGAAGACGAGTGGGGCGTTTCTGCTGCTGCTCCTGCGATGGCCATGCCCATGGGCATGCCGGGTGCCGCTGGTGGTGGCGACGAAGCTGCAGCCGAAGAGAAGACCGAATTTGACGCCGTTCTGGCTTCCGTCGGTGACAAGAAGATCAACGTCATCAAGGAAGTGCGCGCTGTGACGGGACTTGGCCTCAAGGAAGCCAAGGACCTGGTCGAAGCCGCACCGAAGGCGATCAAGGAAGGCGTTTCCAAGGAAGAAGCCGCCGAGATCAAGGAAAAAGTCGAGGCCGCAGGTGCGACCGTCGAAATCAAGTAGTTGTTGATACGGATACCGGGTTCGGCGGCGTACGCTGGACCCGGCGTCTACCTAGAGCAACGTGCGTCGAAGTTCGACGCACATAAGTTGCTCTAACACTTTGGAAACGATCAACTTTTCTGCGTTCAGGGGAACGCAGGTTGATCGAGGGGACGGTCCCCCTTAGATCCGTGACACGCGGATTTCAGGCGAGCCGTTCACGAGCAGAATGAGGATCCCCATGGCGCAGCAGACCATCACGAGTCGCAGGCGTGTCAGAAGAAAGTTTGGCCATATTGCCGATGCAGCGGTGATGCCGAACCTGATCGAGGTACAGAAGCAGTCATACGACCAGTTCCTCATGGTCGACGAGCCCGAGGGCGGGCGCGAGGAAACCGGCATTCAGGCCGTGTTCCAGTCGGTGTTTCCGATCTCCGACTTCTCCGAGCGTGCCCAGCTCGAATTCGTCCGTTATGAGTTCGAACCGCCGAAATACGACGTTGACGAATGTCAGCAGCGGGACATGACCTATGCAGCGCCCCTGAAGGTGACGCTGCGGCTGATCGTGTTCGATGTCAACGAAGAGACGGGCGCCCGTTCGGTCAAGGATATCAAGGAGCAGGACGTTTATATGGGCGACATGCCGTTCATGACGCCCAATGGCACCTTTGTCATCAACGGCACCGAGCGCGTGATCGTCAGTCAGATGCACCGCTCGCCGGGCGTCTTCTTCGACCACGACCGCGGCAAGACGCATTCGAGCGGCAAGCTGCTGTTTGCCGCGCGCATCATTCCTTATCGCGGTTCCTGGCTCGACTTCGAGTTCGATGCCAAGGACATCGTGTTCGTTCGTATCGACCGCCGGCGGAAGCTGCCGGTGACGGCGCTTCTCTATGCGCTCGGGCATGATGATGAGGAAATCCTCGACATCTTCTACGACACGATCATGCTCAAGCAGTCGAAAGAGGGCTGGCGGATGCCCTTCATGCCCGACGGGTTGCGCGGCATGAAGCCGGCGAGCGATCTGGTGGACGCCAAGACCGGCGATGTGGTCGTCGAAGCCGGCCGCAAGATCACTGCGCGGCTTGTGAACAAGCTGGCGGCGGAAGGTCTCAAGGAACTTCTGATCACCGATGCCGAGCTGGTTACCCGTTATCTTGCCGAAGACATCGTCAATATGGAGACGGGCGAGATCTACGGCGAAGCCGGCGATGAAATCACCGAGGAGATGGCCGCGACCCTTCGCGAGATTGGTCTGAAAGAGCTGCCCATTCTCGACATCGACCACGTCAATACCGGTGCGTTCATTCGCAACACGCTCAAGGTCGACAAGGCGAACAACACGGACGAAGCACTGATCGACATCTACCGGGTGATGCGCCCGGGCGAACCGCCGACGCCGGAGGCCGCGCAGACGCTGTTCAACAGCCTGTTCTTTGATCCAGAGCGCTATGACCTTTCCGCGGTCGGCCGCGTGAAGATGAATATGCGGCTCGATCTCGAATGCGAAGACACTGTCCGCACTTTGAGGAAAGAAGACATTCTGGCCGTGATTCAGACGCTGGTCGGTCTTCGCGACGGTAAGGGCGAAATCGACGATATCGATCACCTTGGCAATCGCCGGGTGCGCTCGGTTGGTGAGTTGATGGAGAACCAGTACCGCATCGGTCTGCTGCGCATGGAGCGTGCAATCAAGGAGCGTATGAGCTCTGTCGATATCGATACGGTCATGCCGCAGGACTTGATCAACGCCAAGCCTGCAGCTGCTGCCGTGCGTGAGTTCTTTGGTTCATCGCAGCTATCGCAGTTCATGGACCAGACGAACCCGCTGTCCGAGATTACCCATAAGCGTCGTCTGTCGGCACTTGGGCCGGGCGGTCTGACACGCGAGCGAGCCGGCTTCGAGGTGCGTGACGTTCATCCGACCCATTACGGCCGGATCTGTCCGATTGAGACGCCTGAGGGACCGAATATCGGTCTGATCAACTCACTTGCGACCTATGCCCGCGTCAACAAATACGGCTTTATCGAGAGCCCGTATCGGCGTGTCGAAAAAGGCGGTGTTGCAGATGAGGTGATCTATCTCTCGGCAATGGAAGAGGCGCGCTACACGATTGCGCAGGCCAACGCCAATCTGTCCGACAAGGGCACGTTCGTGGATGACATGGTCACATGTCGACGCGCAGGCGATGTGCTGATGGTTGAGCCGGATGCGATCGACTTTATCGACGTGTCGCCAAAACAGCTGGTCTCCGTTGCCGCAGCGCTCATTCCCTTCCTGGAGAATGACGATGCGAACCGCGCCTTGATGGGCTCGAACATGCAACGTCAGGCTGTGCCGTTGATTACGGCGGAGGCGCCGTTTGTCGGTACGGGCATGGAAGAGGTGGTGGCCCGGGACTCGGGCGCCGCGATTGCAGCCCGCCGGACCGGTGTGGTCGATCAGGTGGATGCGACACGTATCGTCATTCGGGCGACCGAAGAGACCGATCCGTCGAAGTCAGGCGTGGATATCTACAATCTGCGAAAGTTCCAGCGCTCGAACCAGAACACCTGTATCAATCAGCGTCCGCTGGTGCGTGTGGGTGATGACATCAAGGCAGGCGAAATCGTCGCCGACGGTCCGTCGACGGATCTCGGTGAGCTGGCGCTTGGCCGTAACGTGCTCGTCGCCTTCATGCCTTGGATGGGCTACAATTTCGAGGACTCGATCCTGATCTCCGAACGCGTCGTTCGCGATGACGTTTTCACCTCGATCCATCTCGAAGAATTCGAGGTGATGGCCCGCGATACGAAGCTTGGGCCGGAGGAGATCACGCGCGACATTCCGAACGTCTCGGAAGAGGCGCTGAAGAATCTCGACGAGGCCGGCATCGTCTACATCGGAGCGGAAGTGAAGCCTGGCGATATCCTCGTCGGTAAGATCACGCCGAAGGGCGAGTCGCCCATGACGCCGGAAGAAAAGCTTCTGCGCGCCATCTTCGGTGAGAAAGCGTCCGACGTACGCGATACCTCGCTCAAACTGCCTCCGGGTGTTGCCGGGACGGTTGTCGAAGTGCGCGTCTTCAATCGCCATGGTATCGAAAAAGACGAACGAGCGATGGCCATCGAGCGCGAGGAAATCGAGCGCCTGGCGAAGGACCGCGACGACGAACTCGCGATCCTGGACCGTAACGTCTACAGCCGTCTGCACGAAACCTTGCTCAACAAGGTTGCCGCCAAGGGCCCGAAGGCCATCAAGAACGACTCGAAGATCACCGAGGCGATGCTGGATGAAATTCCGCGGAGCCAGTGGTGGGAAATCGCCCTCAAGAACGAGAAGGCGATGTCCGAGGTCGAGGCGATCAGCAAGCAGTATGAAGACTCCAAGAAGCGCCTTGAGCAGCGCTTCGTGGACAAGGTCGACAAGCTGCAGCGGGGCGACGAGTTGCCTCCGGGCGTCATGAAGATGGTCAAAGTCTTCGTGGCCGTGAAGCGCAAGATCCAGCCAGGCGACAAGATGGCCGGTCGGCACGGCAACAAGGGTGTGATCTCCCAGATCGTGCCTGTCGAAGATATGCCGTATCTCGATGACGGAACGGCCGTCGACATCGTTCTCAATCCGCTTGGCGTGCCGAGCCGTATGAATGTGGGTCAGATTCTCGAGACCCATCTCGGCTGGGCCTGTCGTGGGCTTGGAACCAAGATCAACGACGCGGTCGAGGCGTATAAGCAGACCAACAAGGTCAAGCCGCTCAAAGATCTCGTGCACATGGTCTATCCGGACAACGAGCTTGTTGCGACGTTCAACGATTACGACTTCGAGAATATGGGCAAAGGCGTGAAGAATGGCGTGTCGATTGCGACACCTGTTTTCGACGGCGCCCACGAAGCCGATATCGTCGAGTTGCTTGAAGCGGCGGGCCTGAGCGGAACCGGTCAGGTGACGTTGCATGACGGACGGACGGGCGAGCCCTTCGACCGGAACGTGACGGTCGGATACATCTACATGCTCAAGCTGCACCATCTGGTGGACGACAAGATCCACGCTCGGTCGATCGGGCCATACTCGCTCGTGACCCAGCAGCCGCTTGGCGGTAAGGCGCAGTTCGGCGGACAGCGTTTCGGTGAGATGGAGGTCTGGGCCCTGGAAGCCTATGGTGCGGCCTACACCTTGCAGGAAATGTTGACCGTCAAATCGGATGATGTTGCCGGACGGACCAAGGTCTACGAGGCCATTGTCCGTGGTGACGACACCTTCGAAGCCGGTATCCCGGAAAGCTTCAACGTTCTCGTCAAGGAGATGCGTGCACTCGGCCTCAATGTCGAGCTCATGCAGGCGAGGGTGGATGGACCGGACCGACCGGCACTGCCGCCGCAGGAAGCGGCGGAGTAGCAAGAAGTGCGCGGCGGAAACGCCGCGGCTTCACTCACGAGTTTTTTGAATTAGCGCGATCAAGAAGGGCGCACCCGGCGCACGCCCTGATAGGAGACTGGAATGAATCAAGAGGTGATGAACCTTTTCAATCCACAGGCGCAGCAGCAGACCTTCGATCAGATTCGCATTTCGATTGCGAGTCCTGAGAAGATCTATTCCTGGTCATTCGGCGAGATCAAAAAGCCGGAGACAATCAACTACCGAACCTTCAAGCCGGAGCGGGACGGCCTGTTCTGTGCCCGTATTTTCGGCCCTGTGAAGGACTATGAGTGCTTGTGCGGCAAATACAAGCGCATGAAGTACAAGGGCGTCATCTGCGAGAAGTGCGGCGTCGAGGTCACATTGGCCAAGGTGCGGCGCGAGCGTATGGGCCATATCGAGCTGGCCGCGCCTGTCGCACATATCTGGTTCCTGAAGTCGCTGCCGAGCCGCATCGGTCTGCTGATGGATATGACGCTCAAGGATCTGGAGCGTGTGCTCTATTTCGAGAGCTATATCGTTATCGAACCGGGCCTCACCAGCCTGGCGCCGAAGCAGCTTCTCAGCGAAGAAGACTATATGCAGGCGCAGGAGGAGTTCGGCGAGGACAGCTTTACCGCCGGCATTGGTGCCGAGGCCATTCGCGAGTTGCTGATGCAGCTCGATCTCGAAAAGATCAGCGAAGATCTGCGGGTCGAGATTGCCGAGGCAACGACCGAGTTGAAGCCGAAGAAGCTCGCCAAGCGTCTGAAGGTGATCGAGGCTCTGATCCAGTCGGGCAACCGTCCCGAATGGATGATCCTGACCGTTGTTCCCGTCATCCCGCCGGAGCTGCGCCCACTGGTGCCGCTGGATGGAGGTCGGTTTGCAACCTCGGATCTGAACGATCTCTATCGCCGCGTCATCAACCGGAACAATCGTCTTAAGCGGCTGATGGAGCTGCGCGCACCGGACATCATTATCCGGAACGAGAAGCGCATGCTTCAGGAAGCCGTCGATGCGCTGTTCGACAACGGACGCCGCGGCCGGGTCATCACCGGCGCCAACAAGCGTCCGTTGAAATCGCTCGCCGACATGCTCAAGGGCAAGCAGGGCCGTTTCCGGCAGAACCTGCTCGGAAAGCGCGTCGACTATTCCGGCCGTTCGGTGATCGTGGTCGGCCCCGAGCTTATGCTTCACCAATGCGGCCTGCCGAAGAAGATGGCGCTCGAGCTGTTCAAGCCGTTCATCTATTCGCGGCTCGATGCCAAGGGACTGGCGGCGACGGTCAAACAGGCCAAGAAGCTTGTGGAGCGCGAAAAGCCCGAGGTGTGGGACATCCTGGATGAAGTGATCCGGGAACATCCCGTGCTCCTCAACCGTGCGCCGACCTTGCACAGGCTGGGTATTCAGGCCTTCGAGCCGGTTCTGATCGAGGGCAAGGCGATCCAGCTTCACCCATTGGTTTGCGCCGCGTTTAACGCCGACTTCGACGGGGACCAGATGGCCGTGCACGTGCCGCTCTCGCTGGAAGCCCAGCTTGAAGCCCGTGTGTTGATGATGTCGACGAACAACATCCTGCACCCGGCCAACGGCTCGCCGATTATTGTACCCAGTCAGGATATCGTTCTCGGTCTCTACTATCTGTCGATCATGATGGACAATGAGCCGGGCGAAGGCATGGCCTTTGGCGATGTGTCCGAGATCCGGCACGCCCTCGACACGGGTGTCGTGACTCTGCACACCAAGATTCAGGGGCGGTTCTCGACTGTCGACGAGGAAGGCAATCTCACCGACGGAATCTACGAGACCACACCGGGTCGTATGCTCCTGGGTGAACTTCTTCCGAAACGGAAGAATGTGCCATTCAGCCTTCTCAACCGACTGCTGACCAAGCGTGAGATCTCTCACATGATCGATGTGGTTTACCGCCACTGCGGTCAGAAGGAGACGGTCATCTTCTGCGACCGTATCATGGGTCTCGGCTTCTCTTATGCGTGTCGTGCCGGCATCTCGTTCGGCAAGGACGACATGGTCATTCCCGACAACAAGGACAAGCTCGTCGACGAGACGCGCGACCTCGTGCGGGAATATGAGCAGCAATATAATGACGGGCTCATCACCCAGGGCGAGAAGTACAACAAGGTCGTCGATGCCTGGGCCAAATGTACCGACCGTGTTGCCGACGAAATGATGGACCGCATTTCGGCCGATCATTTCGATAAGGAGACTGGACGTCAGGAGCAGGTCAACTCGATTTATATGATGGCTCACTCCGGGGCTCGTGGTTCACCGGCACAGATGAAGCAGCTTGCAGGGATGCGTGGTCTGATGGCCAAGCCTTCGGGTGAGATCATCGAAAGCCCGATCATCTCGAACTTCAAGGAAGGCCTGTCGGTTCTCGAGTACTTCAACTCCACCCACGGTGCCCGTAAGGGTCTCGCCGATACGGCGTTGAAGACGGCGAACTCCGGATACCTGACCCGCCGTCTCGTCGATGTTGCGCAGGATTGCATCATCAACGAAGTCGATTGCGGTACGGATGCCGGTATTACGGTCGCAGCGGTTCTCGATGCCGGTGAGGTGATTTGCTCATTGGGTGCTCGCGTTCTCGGGCGCACCGCGGCGGAGGACATCCTCAATCCCGCAACCGGCGATGTCATCGTCAAGCGCAACGAGCTGATCGAAGAGCCTCAGGTCGAGGAGATCGAAGCGGCACAGGTGCAGGAAGTTCGCATCCGTTCGATCCTTGTTTGTGAGAGCAAGGTCGGTGTGTGCGGCAATTGCTATGGCCGTGACCTTGCACGTGGCACGCCGGTCAACATGGGTGAGGCTGTGGGCGTTATCGCGGCCCAGTCGATTGGTGAGCCGGGTACGCAGCTCACCATGCGCACATTCCATATCGGCGGTACGGCGCAGGTGGTCGATCAGTCGTTCCTGGAGTCCAACTTCTCAGGCACGGTCAAGATCCGTAACCGTAACGTGGCGCGGGACTCGAAGGGTCGCCTTGTTTCCATGGCGCGGAACCAGGCCGTTGTCGTCGTCGATGACGATGGAAACGAGCGGGCCGTCCATAAGGTCGTTTACGGTAGTCATCTGCGTGTCGACGACGGGGACAAGATCAAACGCGGCGAACGTCTTGCCGAGTGGGATCCCTACACGCGTCCGATCCTTACGGAAGTCGACGGTCTGGTCGATTTCGAGGACCTCGTGGAAGGCATGTCGGTCAACGAGCAGTATGACGAGTCGACCGGTATCACGAACCGCGTCATCGTCGATTGGCGTGCGAGCCCGCGCGGCGCGGATCTCAAGCCGGCGATGGTGATCAAGGACAAGAAGGGCGAGGTGATCAAGCTGCCGCGTGGCGGCGAGGCGCGTTACCTTCTGTCCGTCGAGGCGATCTTGTCTGTCGAGCCGAACCAGAGTGTGAAGGCCGGTGACGTGCTGGCCCGTATCCCGATGGAAAGCGCCAAGACCCGTGATATCACGGGTGGTCTGCCGCGTGTGGCGGAGCTGTTCGAAGCGCGTCGTCCGAAGGATCACGCCATCATTGCCGAAACGACAGGCATCGTGGAATTCGGCCGCGACTACAAGAACAAGCGTCGCATCTCCATCGTTCCAGAGGACGAGTCGGAGGAGACTGCGGAATATCTGATCCCGAAAGGGCGCCATTTGAGCGTTCAGGAAGGTGACCGGATCGACAAGGGTGAGTTCCTTCTCGATGGACATCCGGCACCGCACGACATCCTGGCGATTAAGGGCGTGGAAGAGCTCGCAGCATATCTGGTCAACGAAATCCAGGAGGTCTATCGCCTCCAGGGTGTGACCATCAACGATAAGCATATCGAGGTGATTGTCCGGCAGATGCTGCAGAAGGTCGAAATCGAAGATGTCGGCGATACCGAGCTGCTCAAGGGCGAGCAGATCGACAGAACCGATTTCGATGCGGCCAATGCGGAGGTCGAGGCCAGTGGTGGCAAGCCTGCCAAGGGAAGTCCTGTTCTGCTGGGCATCACCAAGGCCTCGCTGCAGACGAAGAGCTTCATCTCCGCAGCCTCGTTCCAGGAGACGACACGCGTTCTCACGGAAGCGGCGGTCAATGGCAAGACGGACTCGCTCGAAGGCCTTAAAGAGAATGTCATCGTCGGCCGGCTCATCCCGGCTGGTACAGGCGGCATGCTCGAAAGGCTCCGCAAAGTCGCGACGCATCGCGACGAGCTGATTATCGAGGAGCGTGCCCGGTCGGCAGCCGAAAGACTGGCAGAGGGCGGAGATGCCGCCTTGCTTCCCAGTGCCGCCGAAGAGACACAGGGCGCTGCCGAATAGGGCAAGCGGATCTGAAACGAACCAGTGAAAAGGGCCGCCTTCGGGTGGCCCTTTTTCATGATTGGGTGCGACGATCTGTTTGAACTGGCAGGTGCGGCGGCGTTCTTGACGCATCCACGATTGGTGCCCACCTTTGCCCTATGACAGAAGATTGTTACGCAGAATCCTCTGAGACATTTGAATCGCTCGCTCAGGTGGCATTCGATGGATTGCCGGACTCCTTCCGCAACATGTGCGCGAACGTTTCCATTCAAGTTCTCGACTGGCCCCAGGACGACGTGCTTTCGCATTTCGGTATCGCGTCGCCTTACGGTCTTCTGGGTCTGTATTCAGGGATCAGTCTCGATCGAAAAAGCGTCGGCGACCTGCCATACGGTCCCGACATGGTGTTTCTCTACCGCGAGCCAATATTAGCCTACGCCGCCGCGGAAGGTGAGCGCGTAACTGACGTCGTTAACAACGTGCTTGTCCACGAAATCGGTCATCACTTTGGTCTGTCCGATGCGGATATGGAGGCGTTGGAGGCAGGCGCTGACTAATGCCGGCAGCGGTTGCGATTGCAAGTTTGCAGCCCTAGCGATCGATCTCATCGTCGAGGTTAAAGTCTTGCACTTCCCGAATATAGTCGATGATGGTCTCAATATCATAATCGGTTAGCGCCTCGACCGGTGGCATGTCTCCGAATGTCCAATGATGTTGCTTCACGCCCGACTTCATGGCTGTCGCGAAGGTGCCGTCAGGATGGTGCGCGCGATCATAGGGTATGAGGGATGGACCCTTGGGCGAGCCCTCCAGTTGTCGGCCGTGGCACGATGCGCAATTGGCGTTGAAGGTCTTTTGACCATGGCTTAACTCGCGATTGAGCATCAGAGGCATGCGGACGTCGGGTGTCCGATCATGGTTTTCGTGAGCTACTGCTCTCAAAGAGTGTAGTGCCGGGACGAATCCGGCGAGCAGAGTCATTGCGAAGGCGAAAATGAGAAACAGTGTTTTGGTTGTTTCAGTCACTCGGGAATGTGCGTGTGAGTGTGTCATGGCAATCACGACAGGTTTGCTGTGCGCAATCTGTGCGCGTTGCCGACAACTGACACGGATGACAGGCTCATCGCGGCTGCTGCAATCATGGGGCTCAGTAGAATTCCAAAAGCCGGGAAGAGCACACCTGCCGCGACCGGAATGCCAAGTGCGTTATAGATGAAAGCGAAGAACAGGTTCTGCCGGATGTTGCGCATTGTCGCTTTGGATAAGCGACGTGCACGCACGATGCCATTCAAGTCCCCCTTCACAAGCGTAATACCGGCGCTTTCGATGGCCACATCGGCGCCGGTTCCCATGGCGATGCCGACATCGGCCTGAGCCAGGGCCGGCGCATCGTTCACGCCGTCGCCCGCCATGGCGACTTTGGCCCCGCTGTCCTGGAGTTCCTTGACGATCCTTGCCTTGCCGTCGGGGAGTACATCGGCATGGACTTCGTCGATACCAAGCTGTCCGGCGATCGCCTCCGCGGTGCGCAAATTGTCTCCGGTCACCATTGCGATCCGCAATCCCTCCGCATGAAGAGCTGTCAGGGCTGCGGCCGTCGTTTCCTTGACCGGATCGGCGACAGCGACAATTCCCGCAAGCTTGCCTCCAATTGCGACAAACATTGCCGTCTTGCCTTCTGTTCGAAGACGGTCGGCTTCCTCTTCGTGGCTTACTGTGGCGATGTCGATATCTTTCATCATCCGGGCGTTACCGAGTGCCACAGGAATTCCCGAAACGAGCCCATGTACACCTTTCCCCGTGACAGCTTGGAATTCTTCAGCGACGACGGTCGCTACGCGCTGCCCGCGGGCGCCAGTGACGATGGCCTCCGCCAGGGGATGTTCACTGCCGCGCTCAAGACTCGCTGCGTTCGCGAGTATTTCGGCGCTCTCAAAACCTTCGAATGCCAACACATCCGTTAGTTTTGGTGAGCCGACCGTCAGGGTGCCGGTCTTATCCAGGATGATCGTGCCGACGTCGGAGAAACGTTCCAGGTTTTCGGCATTCTTGATCAGGACCCCCGCTTGAGCGCCTCGTCCGGTCGCAACCATGATCGACATGGGTGTTGCCAGGCCCAGGGCACAGGGACAGGCGATTATCAGGACAGAGACGGCGGCGATGAAAGCATAGGCCATTGCTGGATCGGGTCCGAGGATAGACCAGACGACAAAAGCGATGACGGATATCGCGACGACAGCAGGTACGAAATAACCGGCAACGAGATCGGCCAGCTTTTGAATGGGCGCTCTGCTGCGTTGCGCCTCCGCAACCATGTTGACGATTTGGGCGAGGATCGTGTCTGTACCGACGCGCTTCGCTTCCATCACGAAACTTCCCGTTTCGTTCAAGGTCCCGCCGGTCACGGAATCTCCGATTGTCTTCTCGGTCGGTATCGACTCGCCGGTCAGCAGGGATTCGTCGATCGAAGAGGCTCCATCGGTGATTTCGCCATCGACGGGAACCGAGTCACCTGGGCGGACACGCAGCCGGTCACCGACATTCACTTGATCCAGAGAAATCTCCTCGTCTTCGCCGCCGTCCGTGAGCCTGAGTGCCGTTTTCGGAGCCAGATCGATCAGGGCTCGGATGGCGCCGCCGGTTCGCTCTCGTGCATTGAGCTCCAGGACCTGGCCGAGGAGGACCAACACCACGATGACGGCGGCCGCTTCGAAGTAGATGCCGACAGTACCGCCGTCGCTCCGAAAGGCTTCGGGGAACATCTGGGGGGCTATCACTGCTACGCAGGAATAGACATAGGCGGCTCCGACTCCAATGCCGATCAAGGTCCACATGTTGGGGCTGCGATTGCGAAACGATGCCGCGCATCGCTCGAAGAAGGGCCAGCCTGACCAGAGAACAACCGGCGTCGCGAGTATCAATTCGGCCCATGCAGCGACGCGATGGCCGATCCAATCTTTGACTGGCAAGCCGATCAGGGGCCCCATTGCCAGTACCAGAACGGGGAGAGTGAAGATGAGGCCAACCCAGAACCGCTGCGCAAAATCGACCAGTTCGGGATTTGGTCCTTCATCGCCCGCAGGGATACCCATGGGCTCGAGCGCCATGCCGCACAGAGGGCATGTGCCGGGTCCCTCCTGCACGATTTCCGGATGCATCGGGCAGGTGTATGTCGTGCCGGGTGGAGCTGGTTCCAGTTCCGGTTGCGGCGTCAGATAGCGCTCCGGCTCTGCGTTGAACTTTGTCTGACAGCCGACATGGCAGAAATAGTAGTGCCTGCCGTCATGCGTGCTGCGATACTGGCTGGAGGCAGTGTCGACCGTCATGCCGCAGACCGGATCGAGCGCTTTTTGAGACTCAGTTGCATTTCTCGAATCGGTATCGGTCGCTTGTTCTTGCATCATGGCTTCGGGTCTTCCATCGGCGCTGCTGCGGCAAAAGGAATGCGGCAGAAACCTTGCGGTGGGACGTCGAGTGCGGAATTGAACTTGCTCGACATGTTTTGAAACGCGATGAGTCCTGTTAACTCGACCACCGCGTCATCGTCGAAATGTGTGCCGAGGGCCTGCAAATGCGCATCTTCGACCTGCAGGTCGGTGCGTGTGATCACCTCTGCATAGTCAAGCGCGGCACGCTCGGACGGACCAAACAGATCGCTGTCACGCCAGTGCTCAAGCGCTTCGACTTTTTCCGCAGCGATTCCCCGCTTCAGGAGCGTGGCCGCGTTCAAATCAACGCAAAACCGACACCAGTTGATCTGAGAGATGCGTACCGTGATGAGGGATCTCAGCGCCGGACCGATTGGCGAAGAGGTGCGATCGATCATGCCATACAGACCCGCAACGCCGAGAAACAGTTTGGGCGAACGTGCCCACAGCAACGCGGCATCGAGTACCGATCCGTATTTGCGCCTCTGGTTCCAAAAGAACGGGCGCAGGTACCAAGGATATTTTGAGAGCGGCTTTGGTGTGATACGCATCTGCCTTTTCCGCCACGCTTCCGGTTCGCTGGTCTCAAGCGTTTTGATTTGTCGCAAACGACGTCACTTTATTTGTCTTTATACCTATACCCCCTATAGGTATAATGTCAATCGTAGATAGCATGTACTGTGATCACGTTTCTGAAAAGGATATGAGCAGCGAACTCAAACCGGCTATGACTGCAGTCACACGAACGACGACGAACGATGAAAGTGGAAGTAACAAGAACGATGAAACCACGTCATAAGGACTGCCTTTCACGCTTGTCCCGAATCGAGGGGCAAGTCAGAGGCGTTGCACGCATGATCGAGGATGAGCGCTACTGCATTGATATTCTGACTCAAATCCGTGCGATCAAAGCTGCGCTCAACAAGGTGGAAAGTGAAGTCCTGAAGGACCACGCGGATCATTGCGTCGTGGACGCGATCAAGAGTGGCGACGCGACCGAGCAGAAAGAGAAATTCAACGAACTGGTCGAACTGTTCGATCGCTATCGGCAGTGATGTCGCGGATGGACCAGACCTATTCTGCCCTTTGCCGGTTTTCAGTCTCTTGCGATCCGACACGGAAGATCGCGCCATAATGGTAGGGGCGCAATTCGACGATCCGTTCAAGTTCAAAACCTGCTGGCTCGACCACTTTTTGCACATCTTCTGGTGACATGCGCAACTCGGTCTTCGGCCCTCTTGGCAAACCAAGTACAACGGTGCGTTCGCGTGGAAATTGATGCCAATTGACGATTGCGAAGCGTCCACCTGGGTTCAGCATAGTGCTGATAGCCCGTGCCAATTCGGTTTTCTCCTGGACGCCGTGGAACGTGTTCGCGATGAGTACATAGTCTACTTTTTTTTCGAGCAGATCCGGCAAATCGCGCGCGTCCGCACAGATGAAACCCAGCACAGTTTCTCCAGCGCGATCGAGTTCAGCGTGAGCCAACTTCAAAATCTCGGGATCGATGTCCACGGCATACGCTGCGCCTTTGACGATGCGAGCGAGAGGCGCAGTGAAATAACCATCGCCGCAGCACAAGTCCACCACGACCATGCCAGGCACGATCCCCAGCGAACGCAACACGTTTTCAGGATCCGGCCATAGGGTGGCCCACCAATCGCGATCCGGCATAGCGGTTGCCGGATAGAACCCTTTGGGCGTGTTCATTATCGACTCCGAAATTGCGGATCCACGCTGGCGGAGGTCTGGAAGTGTCTCCGATCGGTGGCATTGATCCAATGCTGCATCGTCATCAAGCCCGCTAGTGACTAACCGGCGGCATTGCGAACATACGCGTGTTCGACAATCACCGGTCGTCTCAAATCAGCTTTTTTCCAAAGTGCTGGCAAGATCCTTGCATGGTCCCAGTGCGGCGATCGTATCATTGTCGACGATCATTGGCCTCGCATTGCACCAGGAAACCAAAATCGAGACGAATTTGACGAATGTGTAAGACAGTTCACAAGTTGCTTGGTGGGCGGGACAACAACTTCAACCTCATCAGGTGCGCGGCAGCCGTGGCAGTGATCTATGATCACAGCTACCTTGTGTTGCTGGGCGAGACGAAAGGCTGGGTTCTTCCATTCGTGGAAGCCGGGAACCTTGGTTGGTACGCGGTCAACGTCTTCTTCATTCTGTCCGGTTTCCTGATTACCAAGAGCTGGCTATCGAGCGAGAGTACCATTTCATTTTGGGTTGGTCGGTCGCTGAGACTTTTTCCAGGATTGGTGGCTGCAGCGTGTTTGCTGGCGTTCGTTATCGGGCCGATTGTTTGTCTGTGTTTGCTTGAACACTATTTCTCCGACATGCGGACCTGGCTCTATGTGCCTTTAACAGCTTCGCTGCTGTCACCAACACAAACCCTTCCGTTTGTGTTCGACGCTCTGCCGAGAGACTCGATCGTCAATAACCCGCTATGGACATTGCGCTATGAGGCCCTTTCATATGGCGCGCTCGGACTGATCGGACTTGTTGGGCTGTTATCATCACGGGCGCGCGGCGTTGCCACGACGCTAGCATTTTTCGGGATCTACGTAGTGGTGACGATCGTAACGGATTGGCGAAACCATAGTCCGTTTATTGACAGCCTAATGAGGTTCTGGCTGTGCTTTTTTCTGGGTTCGATGGTCTATCTGGTTGCCGACCGGATCGTATTGAAGCCAGCCATCGCTGTGTTCCTCTTCGTTATGGCTGTATTGGCATACGGGTCATCTGTTTATGAGTTGGTGCTGCAGATCGCTTTGACCTACGGGGTGTTCTGGGTCGCCTTGGTTCCCGATGGTGCAATTCGGAGATTCAATGAGATCGGCGACTACTCATACGGCCTCTATATCTATGCGTGGCCCATTCAACAGATTGCCGTCATGATCGCTCCCGAGGTTTCACCCCTCACGCTTTTTGTTGCGGTCGCGCCAACCATTCTGCTTGCCGCTATGGCGTCATGGCATTGGGTCGAGCGACCCGCACTAGGCGCGAGAGGCGCCGTGACCGCATGGATCGCGACTATCGGCGGCGGTCGACTCCTCGCAGCCGACCAACGCGCCGCACGCAGTCGATAAAGCAACCAGCCGAGTACCTGCACACAGAGGTGCGATGGCAACCGGCTGGTGAGATGACGACTGTTCAGCCTTCGGTGAACACGAACTTTCCTTTCATGCCTGCCTCGTAGTGCCCTGGGATATTGCAGCCGAACTCGAGTGTCTCGGCCTTGCTGAACGTCCAGATAATTTCCTTGGTCTCTTTCGGACCGACGAGCACGGTGTTGGGGTGCGAATGTCCGCTGTCGTCGACGATGCGATCAGCCTCCAGCTTGCCGGACTCCATGAGCTTCAGCATTTCAGCCTGATGCGCTTTCTGCATAGAGGGTAGGCCGATCGTGAATTCGTGCACCAGCTCGCCGGTGTTCCGAATGACGAAGTGAATCGTCTCCCCGTTCTTGGCTTCGATGGTTTTCAGGTTGAATTCGATGTCCTTGGCAAGGATCTCGATCTTGCGATCCACTTCGGATGCCTTGCCCGGTCTGCCGCCGGGCATATTGGCGTGATCCATGTGATGGCCTTGATGATTCTGATGCATGCCATGATGGTGTCCGTCGTCCTTTTTCTTGACGGCCTTATCATGATGGCCTTTGCCATGGTGATGCCCGGCTTTGCCAGCTCCAGTGAGCGCCGGCTGCGACATGCCGGCAAGGGCGACGCCTGCGACAATCAGCAAACATGGAATGGTGCCCAATTGGCGAGTACCGCGGCGTTCGTTCCCATCTAAGTTCTCAATCAACATTGCTGCTGTCTCCTATTGTTGAAGCGTATTCGCCCGGACTGTGGGCTTGGGTTTCAGGAAATGCCGTTTGCGCGCTGCAACTCGCGTACGTAGCGAATGATGCGATCGACGTCTTGGCTGCTTACGTCAGGAATCGGGGGCATGTTGCCGTAAGGCCAGTGATGCGCTCGCGTGCCGTTTTTAACGGCAGCATGAAAAGAGCTGTCTGCATGATGGCCTGGTTCGTAAATCTTGTGCACCAAAGGTGGGCCTTGTTTGGTGCCCGATCCGTTTGCACCGTGGCAAACGCGGCAGTTCTTTTCGAAGATCGCCTTGCCTGCTGCGGCCTCGGCCGTGAAGCTTGGCGGAAGCCGGACATCGACATGTCTGCCGGTGTTCGACCGGTGCAGGATCACAAAACCGAGCCCTGCGGTTACCGCTAATGCAAGGATGAAAAGCGATGTCTTGTTCATGAAACCGTCCTTTCTCAAACTTTGATGCCATCGCGTTTGAGCTGGGCAGCGGTTGCAGGTCCGACTGCGGTCCCCTTCGGCGGCGAATACCAACCTGGATCGGCATAGCTTTTGAGCTGTTCACGAATTTTGAGAATGGTGAACATGCCACCCATCCCTATGTAGCTATAAGGGCCCTGCGCACCGACCATGGGGATCGAGTTTTCGGGCATGTCCATATGAGCGGCATGTTTGCCCATGTCGCCCATGCCGTCCGTGCCCATGGTCATGTACCCAGGGACAAGGCTTGCGACCCTACTGTCGATAGTGGCCGGGTCGGCGCCGACCATGTTGGGTAGGCCGTGCCCCATCTGGTTCATCGTGTGATGCGTCATATGGCAGTGCATGGCCCAATCGCCTGGATTATCGGCGACGAACTCAATGTTGCGGGTCTGCCCGACGGAAACGAGCACCGTCGTCTCAGGCCACTGTGCTGCTTCCGGGATCTCTCCGCCGTCCGTCTCTGTGACACGGAACGCATAGCCATGAACGTGGAACGGATGATGGTCCATGGCCGACAGGTTTCCGATCCGGATGCGGACGCGCTCATTCATTTTTGCGACCAGTGGTGCTGTCCCGGGGAAAACCTTCCCATTAAGCGTCAGGGTATTGAATCCGCTCGAGACACTGGTGTCGGGCCGATAGGTGCCCGGTTTGATATCCCATTCATGCATCATCAGTGAGAAGTCGCGATTAGGTCTCTGCCGCCGGGGCCTGCGCGGATGAATCACGAACATGCCAACAAGACCCATTCCCTCCTGGGTCATTGCGTCCTTGTGAGAGTGGTACATGAACGTGCCATGCTGAACGCATTTGAATTCGTAGCGGAACGTTTCACCCGGCTTTAACGGGCGCTGCGTGAGACCCGACACGCCATCCATACCCATGGGCAAGATGATGCCATGCCAATGGGTGGACGTCGGCACCGCCAGCTTGTTCGTGACATAAATGCGGACCTGATCCCCTTCGACGGCCTCGATAACCGGTCCCGGCGTGCGTCCGTTATATCCCCAGCATTGGGCTTCGAAGCCGGGGGCGAATTCGTGGAAGACGTCCTCGGCGACCAAATGAAAGATCTTGACCCCATCGACGATTCTGAAGGGGAGGGTGGCACCGTTCGGCACCACCACGGGCGTGTAGTGTTTGCCAGGCATACCCGGCGTGAAGTCGTCGTCCGGATCGACGGTCCGCGCGTACCAGTCATTGCCTCGCGGTGTGAAATAACGTTCGCTCGACGCCGCCGGGTGGGCCTTCGGTTTGTCCATCGCCTGGCCTTGATGGGATCCGCGCATGTCGTGGCCCTTGTGAAGGTCCGACTGTGCCAGTCCTTCACGGCCGGCGAGGGCGGCTCCGGCGATCGCTGCACCCGAGGTCGCCAATGCTTGTCTACGTGTGATCTTCATCAATGACCTCCTGAGTCAGCTTGGTTGTCAGCGGCAGCCATTTGGACAGCACCGCCTGTTTGATTTGCCGGAAGTTTGCCTCTCATGAGCACGCCGAAACGGACGCGTGCGCGCCAGTAATCGGCGAGTGCCTGCACAGACTCCTGGGATGCACGTATTTGCCGTTGTTTGGCTTGGATCAGCTGGAAAACGCTTTCTTGCATTGCGTTGACCTGGCGCTGCGTTTCGGTGAGCAGTCTTCGAGACTGTGGTAGAACCGATTTCTGATAGAAGAACGCCGTCTTACGAGCGGTGAGAAGTGACGCTCTCGTCAGACGTGCCGCCGAGCGGACTCTGATGGCTAGCGCGGTGTAGGTGTCCCGTGCACGCGCCAGCTCCATCATAGCCTTGGCCTTGCGTGGTCGCCCCCAATCGAAGAGCGGCAACTGGATTTCCAAGCTAGGACCCGCTTCCTCTTCTCCATCGTCGCGTTCCCATTCGCCGCCGACCTCTAGGTCCGGAACAAGCGACTCGGCACGCTTGAGACGATAGGTCTTGGCGAGGGTGATGAGCTTTTGTCGCGATGCTGCCAACTCAAGGCTTGCTTCGATGGCACGGCGCTCAGCGCGATGGGTCGGAACGCTTCGGCTCGGAATGGCTGGCAAGCTGCCGGCTGCTGTCCAGCGGGTTTGAGACCCTGTTAGCCCCATCAGCACATTGAGCGCCTCTCGCGCCGCTGTAGAACGTGCCTCTGATTTGGCGAGCGACAGTTTTTCGCGCACCAGTTCACTGTTCTGCGTCTCGAACTCGAGTGCCGTAATGTTGCCTGCTTCCCTCAAGCTCTTTGCAGCAGCCATTGACGCTCGTGTCGACTTCAGTACGTCACCGAAAAGAGCGACGAGCTGCTGACTCGATTGATAGTCGATGAAAGCAAGATGCGTTTCGCTTGCCACGCCCAGGACTTGAGTCGCCACCCGAAGCTTCGCTTCCTCCAATTGCGATGCCGCCACGCGCTTCTTGAGCGGGATGTAGAGAATCTCGATGACCTTAAGCGCGCCGCCAAAGACGAGGTTCGTGACGCCGTCGTCAGTGAACGTGATGCTGCCATCGACGATCGGATTTGGTAATCGCGTGGCTTGCGCCAAGTCTGCCTGTGCTATGCCGAGTTCTGCATAGGTTGCCCGCAACGCGCGGTTGTTCAGAAGCGCGATCTGCACAGCCGATGATGCCGTCAGAGATCGTGATAGTAGCTTTCGGATGTCTGCATCCGACGACGCAATATCTTGGGTGCCGCGATCCCAGGCAACGCGTTTGCCGCTCCTTTCGCCAATGGTTTGAGCGACCTCATCGAAAGCGCCGTCGGGAGACGTTGTTGTACATCCACCAAGTGCCACGAGGGCTGACATGGCGATAACTTGAAGGCGTACCGTTTGCTTGTTGAACATTGCCGCCTCCCTAGTGCTGATGGTGTTTTTGGACAGCGTCACCGCCGGCCGGAGCGGCGGGACGCTTGGTTGCAGGTTTGCGCTGAAGCTGTGGCTGAACGTTCTCGAATTCGGGTTCAAGCGCGCGGCTGATACGCAGTGGTTGTCCAGTGGCTGCGGCAGGACTGGCCGGATGGCTTGAGGGCGCGACAAATTCGTCGAGAACACGCCCCTGGCAGCCGGCAATGGCAATGGTTGCGATGAGTAGTAGTGTGACACGACCTAACATCTCTAACCCCCCGGTTAGTGCCCGGTCTTTCTATTGACCGGTGCGGATGCAAAATATGCGCAGCCAGGACAAAAGCCCTCGGACTGCAAGGATTTGCGATGTCAGGTTGTGTTAGAGGCGGATGCGCTGCGTGCGTGCGTAAACCGGGCCGCTATCGGCCGATAACAGCATGTCTGTAAAGACAGTGGGCGGCGGCCCGCTGGCCGACAGTTCAGTCGTGATCAGAGCAAGAGCGCCGGAGCCGAAGCCTGTGTCGATCGAAACGTGTTCGGACTGTTGGTAAGCGGAAACGGTGACGCTGGATATATTCCATGCGTGACAGTCGGTGGCGCAGGCTTGATCGTAACCTCCGGAATCTCCCGGACAATGTGGCGTTGCTGCAGGCATATCGTGCGTATGCCCAGCCATCGTCTGCAACGTGATGCTAGCGTTTCCGGCAAGCGATTGGTCGGCGCCAATCATCGAACAAGGCGCCGCTACGACGGCCAGAGCCAACAGAATGGACAGACAACGGCGTAGCAAGGTCTGCGCTCCACCAAGATCCAGATGTGATAACGATGAGCCTTGCATTCTTGCAAAGTCAATCGTCCTAAGGCGTTCAATCGGACAATTTTTGTTTACCGTTGCATGCCGGCCACATCAACAAGTCGGGCCGATGAACCTGAAAGCGGTTGAGAACCACTTGTCAGCAAATATATCGAGACAGGACGTCGTTTCAGGTTCCTGGGCTGAGTGCAGTCTTTATGGATCTGACGTTCTCCCGCAGCTTGTGTAGTGTATCTTTCATTGATGACAGCGGCTCTTTATGTTCCATCTGCGAGAGTTCTGTCACGGTGTCGTCGTCGAGCTCGAAAATCGTGGCATGCACCTTGCCGACATGGGGAACGTGCTCTTCCACTTCATAGGTCACACCTGGATCGCCCAGCGCTACAGAGTCGTTGGCTGCGTCCGTGACCATGACATATCGATCGCCCTGGACGCCGTTCTTCATCAGCCGATGTAGGATGATGACGTCTGTGCCGAAGAGATCGACAGTTCCTCTGAACTTGAACCGAGAGGCTTGGCCTCTGTGAACGAAGACCTTGAGTTCGAGATCACCGATCTGTCTGCATGCCGCGCAAGGGCAAATGTTCGATGCGATCAATCGACGCCGCTCACTGTAGAAGGCGCCAAGGATTTCCATGATTGTCTGGCCCACCGTTTCCTTGGAATGCCTCTCCGCGTCGACAAAGAACAAGGCGGCGTCGCCTTCGAGTTTCGACAGCTCGATCGTGTTGGTTGCCGCTTCTATTATGGCATTGATAAGTGCGAAAACGATTTGCTGAGCATGACCGAACGCAAATTGGTTCTGCGTCATGAACCGGGAATAATGGCTGATATCCGGGAGGATAAAAATCGTGTCACGAGCATCGGCTTTGTCGCCGCCGATCCTCTCTTTTGAACCACGATCGCGCGACGGTATAACGTCGTCGCCCAAGCGGGCAGCAAGGTTGTTGATAGCCGATCGATCGTTTGCTGCACGTCTCGTGAAAAAGACCACGAGGGCAGTGAACATCATGACGATGAGGACGGCGGCAACCCACATACCGAAAATGTGAGCTTCCATGTCATGCATCATCTGGTCACGCATGGATCAGGTCGACTCCCGGCGCACTCGTGTCTTTGTTCACCAATAGATGTATTCAAACGGAATTCAGAGACAATGCAAATCGACTTGATGTGATTCACCGAACCACAAGGCGCCCTTTGATGATGTGTTCTGCGATCCTTTGCGAGAGGCTTCGACGCCTCAAGCTTTCCCGTCGTTCCATCCCTCGACATTGTTGAGATAGTTGACGCACGTGTCGACGGATTCGACATCGGCGAACTTGGCATCGATATCGAAAAGGTTCCACGCGACGGCGCCGGGAACCCGGTCGCCGATACACTCGCGTACGGCAATCGTGCGAAAGCCTTCCGCGAGACCGTCACAGATCGTGGTTCGCACACACGCTGTTGCGGTAACACCTGTCACCAGGATCGTGTCGACACCCGCGGAACGCAGATAACCGGCGAGGGGTGTGCCGCTGAACCCGCTGGCGCGTTTCTTCAGCATGACATATTCGCCTTCGACGGGTGCGATGCGCGAGTCGATCGCCCAGAGGTCTTCGTCGGCAAGGTCCACGGCTTCTACCGGAATCTTGTGATGCCACATGCCCATGTCGCTTGCCGGGTCGTTCCGGTCTGTATTCTGATAGGCGGTGGTAACATGGACGACCACATGTCCATTGGCCCGGCAGGCTTCCAGCAGCCGCTGCATGCCGGGAATGATCTGCTCATCGATGTTTTCGCAGGTGAAGGGATTGCCGGGACGGGTCCAGGCGTTGGCGAGATCTATGCTCACGAGAGCGGGCTTTTTGCCGAAGCCTATGCGTCGCTGAAAGCCTCGCTCACCATAAATCCGTGTGCTCTCGTCGAATGCCTGCTGAAGAATCTCGTCGAGATTGTCGATCGCCATGGGTACTCCCTCACTCGGAACCGCAGTTCGCGTTCAGAGCAGCCTATAGCGTCTCGATGTTGTATCCAATATGGCGGCGACGGAATTCGTGCGTAAGCGTTGTCGCAGCGATCATCCCGCGTCGTTCAGGAACCCTTTGGCCTGCTCGACCCACTTCTCGCGCTCGATGCGACCGGGAAAATCCAGCACCTTGTTGATCTTGTCGATATCCGCCTGACTGAATGCGGCGATCTGCGCAAAGGTCGTGATGCCCTGGTCGTTCAGCTTCTGGCTAAGTACCTTGCCGATCCCCTTGATCTTCGTGAGATCATCGGGTTTGTCGGTCGTCGTCGAGACGAGGGTCAACGGCGCACTCGGCTCCGCAGGTTCTTCCGCTGCAACAGGTTCGGCAGGCACATCGGCAGGCCCGTCATCCGGTTCGTCGTCATCGGTGGATGAAACAGCGGCATTGTTCTTGGCGTCCTCGAGTTCTGCACGAAGTCGCTCTCCCTCGGCTTTGCAGTTTGAGAGTTCGGACTGAGACTGCTCGAGATCCGCCTTGGCCGCCGCAAGGTCAGTCTGCAGACCTTCAATGCGTTTTGCGCTCTCGGTTGCAGCCTGACTGGACGCATCCGCGGCTTGAGCCTCTGCATCCTTTAGCGTCTCTTGCGCCCCATGCAGCTCGTTTTTGAGACGAATGGCATCGGCGTTAGCATCTTCGAGAGACTTGCTGGTGGACTCGAGGGATTTCTGCAGATCGGCAATCTCCTGGTCCTTCTGCGTTTCCGCCTTGCGCAATGCATCAATGTCCTTGAGCGCTCCGTGGGCGACCTCAAGCTCTTTTCTTGCATCCGAGGCTTCGCTCTTCGCCGTGTCGAGATCCTTGGCAGCGTTCTCCAGTCCGGTCTTTAGATCGGCGATCTGCTGAATGTTCTTGCCGTCGCGCGCGTCCATCTCGGCCAGACGCCGCCGGGTCTCTTTGTGCTCATCCTGCTCCTGGGTCAGCGAAAGGCTGGTCGCGCTGTTGGAGGCTCTCAGGCGCTCCTCCTGTTCGGCCAGTTGCTTTCTGCACCGGCTGTCGAGAAAGAACCAGGCAACCAGGATCCCCAAGACGAATCCAACCACGGCAAAAAGAACGAAATCCATCACATCCTCCCGAAAGGGCCCCGAATCGTGCGTTATTGCACCTAGTCTACACCCTTCTATGTGTCTGTTTTTGGCAGAGGATCACTCAGTCTCCGGCGGGCGGTATCTGAGTCGTGTTAGGTCGTTGGAATCGATTAGCTTTCAACCCCGCGACCGGTCTTGATCGCGTGTGGATCAATCGGGGCCTCAGGCTTCCTGGCGCTCCTTGGCGTAGCGAACCAGTGCAGCAAAGCGATAAAGGCCGTGAACGAACTTGCCATAGGGGAGGGTGAGAAAGAGCGCGAAGACGACCCCGAGATGCAGCGCTAACAGCAATCCCATTGCTGGGGTCTCGCGCAGGAAAAGCAAGGCAAGTCCGGTCAGACTGGTGAAAAACAACATTGCCAGAAAGGCGACCTCCATCCCTGCGCGTGGTTCGTCACGCAGCGCCTCGTCTCTGTTCATCTTTGCCTTAAGCAGACCCATGGGCCCGATCAGCAGACCGATACCGCCGATCGTTCCAAGAACGACCGGTAGGTCGTACCAGGGATAGGGTGCTTCGCGGCCAAGCAGATAATGATAGAGCGTGGCGATAGACGTTGCGGCGAAGCAGAGCATGAACCCGTAGAATGTCAGGTGGTGATAGGTCCGCCTTGTGTCGGTCGGTTCTTCGTCTTCATTCATGCAGCCAACGCCGCCACCATCCAGATAGCTTAGTCTTCCAGCGTCTTTCATGGCCTGCCAGAGGGATCTGGTTTCGGTCAGCGTCGATCGCGGTTCGCCGATATTGCACCAGAAGGTGCGCAACCCCATCACCATGGCGAGGATTGCATAGAGGAATACACCGCCGAAGAGCATCACCATCGCATCGTGTGGCATCAGCTTGTAGAAGGCGCCGGGGCCCGTGTGGGTGCCGAACAAGATGGTCGGATCGTTGTAGGCGATGAACCCGGCAATGAACCCTGCCACGCTCAGCGCTGCGGCAGTGGCGATAACAAGACCGTTTCGTGCGAAGAGGCCCGAGAGGAAGCCCGGCCAGGCATAGCGCTGATAGGAGTTGGAACGGACCTCGGCGAGTGTCTTCGGGACGTTCACCTTGAATTCGTGCGGCGGCGAAAACTGACAGTCATAGTAGCAGGCACCGCAGGAATGGCAGAGGTTGGCCAGATAATTCAGATCGCCTTTGTCGAATGTGCGGCGCAGTTCCATGGCTGGGAAGACTGCGCAAAGCCCTTCGCAATAGCGGCAGGCATTGCAGATTGTCATCAGCCTTTCGGCTTCTTCGAGGCTCGCGTCGCTAGTTGCGGGCATAAGCTGCAGCCTCCCGACCTGCGATCCGGCCGAACACGCTGCCGATGGTCATTCCGATTCCTCCGGCATAGCCCTTGCCAAGAACGTTTCCGGCCATGATTTCGCCGGCGGCGAAGATGTTCGATGCAGGCGCGCCATCCTGCATGACGACACGCGCGTCTTTATCGACCTTCGTGCCGAGATAAGTGAAGGTGATCCCCGGTCGCACCGGGTAGCCATAGTAGGGCGCCGTCTCGATGCGCCGGGCCCAATGGGACTTTGGCGGGGTCAAGCCGTCTGTATGGCAGTCGTCTAATACGGTGTGATCGAACGTGCCGTCGCGCACAGCGGTATTGAAGTCGTCGACCGTATCTTGAAGTGTTTCCGGATCGAGTTCGAACTGCGTCGCAAGCTCCCCGATCGTGTCGCCTTTGATGGGGGGATAAAGGGACGGCATGAAACTGTTGAGGGAGGTCGAATCGAAGATGATATAGGCGATCTGATCCGGTTGCGCGGCGACGAGACGGCCCCAGATCGCATAGCGCTTCGGCCAGATATCCTCGCCCTCGTCATAGAAACGGACGGCGTTCTTGTTGACGACGATACCAAAGACCACGCAGTCCAGACGGGTCACGATACCGCCATCGAATTTCGGCGAGCGTGCGTCGATGGCAACGGCATGGCATTGGGTGGGATCGCCGACGGATTGAACGCCGCGGTCGAGGAGCATTCTGAGGATCGTGCCGCGATTGTTGGCCGTCCCCCGGATGAGAAAATTATCGGCGACGTCGCCCCAGGCTTCTTTCAGCCATTCGAGATTGGATTCGAACCCCCCGGCGGCGGCAATAAGCGATCCGCCGCGTACCTGAATTTCCTTGCCGTCATGTGCGACGGTTGCCGAGACAAACAGACCGCCATTCAATTCCAGGTCCACGACCTCCGCCTCATAGAGCACGTTCACGCCGAGTCCTCTGGCGGTCCGATAGAGCGCAGTCAACATGCCGCGACCGCCTCCCAAGAAGAAGGAGTTGGTGCGCCCCAGACCAAGCGTTCCGCCAAGTGGCGGTTGAAACCGCACACCCTGCTGGCCGATCCAGGTGAGCATCTCCTTGGATTCGGAAATCATGAGCTTGGCCAATTCTTCATCCGTATGGCCTTCGGTCACACGAAGAAGATCGTCCCAATATTCTTCTTCCTTGTAGGGGCCGGTCAGTGTGTCTGTGGCCGTGTCGTGCGCGCAGCGCATATTGCGCGTATGTCGGGTATTGCCACCGCGATGGAATTCCGATGCCGCTTCCAACACGATCACGCTGGCGCCACGTTGCCGCGCGCTGATGGCAGCGCAAAGCGCCGCGTTGCCGCCGCCGATGACAACCACATCGAACCGTTGTGTGAGATCGACCAAGCGCAGCCCCTCGTGACAAACCTTTAGGTTCCGCGCAATCGAGCCGGAACAATCGTGTTGGGCCCCCGCGCTCGATGGAATCCCATCGGGCGCAAGGGTATCTAGAGGTTTTACACGATAATACAGACAGTTATCGAGAGGCTATCGCGTTTCGTGTGTTATCCGGCGAACAGGCCGAAAATGATCCCCGACAGCACGGCACCGAGGAAAGCAAAGCCGAGATAGGTGGCAAAGACAGGGAGTCGGACCAGTGCAAAGACAGCGATGGCTGCCGGAAAGGAACTGACACCGCCCGCGATCAGGAAGGCCATGCCTGCGCCCGGTGCCATGCCTTGCTCGATCAGACCGGAGATCAGGGGCAGGGCGGCATAGCCATTCAGATAGGCGGGTACGCCGATCAGGGCCGCAACCAGGATTGCACCAAGACCCTGGCCGCCGAGGAAGTTGGCAATCCACTCGCCGGGAACGTAGCTCAGCATCAGGTTCTCGAGCAGAAAGGCGAGTGCCAGCCACTTGCCAAGGAATAGGAAGTTCTTGCCGATCTCGCGCCAGAAGACGCTGCGGCGCTCGTCCTCCTCCCACATCGCCCAGCGAATCGGCTGAGGGTCCCGGACCGCGCCGGCACCGCACGTGCTCACGCTGCCCTTGATCGGGTCCTGGAACAGGCCCGAGCGCGACAGCAGGGCCGTGCCAAAGCCACCGACCAGTCCGACGCCGACGGCGGCGGCGGTCTTTGCCAGTGCGAAGGGCAATCCAAGTGTCCCCATGGTCAGAAAGAACATGGACGGATCCATGAGCGGCGAGGCCAGCCAGAACGCCATGACGGCGGCGAGGGGAACACCCATGCCAAGAAGCGCTGCGATCAAGGGAATGACGCCGCACGAGCAAAATGGCGAAAGGCCGCCGATCAAGGCTGCCAGGATGATCATGGGGACCAGGTTGCCGGAGAATGCTCGGGCAATGATGTTATCGGCACCACTTGCCTTGGCGTAAGCGGCGAGCGCAACGGCAAGAGCAAGAAAAGGAAGAACGTAAAGGAAGTTTTCGAGGAGAAATGTAAGTGAGGTGAGCAGGACAGGGGTGTCGAGCAGTCCCAGCAATAACAGAATCAGCGCAATTGCGATCCATGCGGGATCGGGCTTTTTTGCCGTCAACTGGCGCCCGATCGCGGTTGCATCGGCCAAAGTCATGATTCGATTTCCTCGTTTTCAGGTGATCGCTGGCTGGTGGATTTTGCCGGGCCATCGGTGACGCCTTCGCAGCAATTCTGGGTCAGGTAGGCAATGAGCGTGTGCATTGATCCATAGTCGGCCCGGCAGACAACGGTCCGGCCCTGCTTTTCCTGCCGGACAAGCCCGGCACCCACCAGGGCGGACAGGTGATGGGCCAAAGTCGACAATGGAACGCCCAATGTGTGGTGAATATCACCGATCGCAAGGCCGTCGGCGCCCGCCCGCACAAGAACGCGAAAAACAGCGAGCCTTGTCTGATTGCCCAGCGCTGAAAAGCCGGCAACAGCCGCATCCGCGTCGGGTTCAAGTGCAAAGGTTTGGGGCTTGGCGGGCGTTGAACGAACGTCATTCATGGTAAAGGCGCTCCATCGATTCTGTCATCACTATATAACTAGAAATATAGTTATAACAAGGGTGCAAATTTACGCTCGCGAGCCAGGCTTGCATATCGCTAGCTCAGGCCCTGAAAAACGAAGAAAAAAACCCTGGAGTTTGCGGTTGACGGGGTCGGGTCGCATCAGTATGTTTCGCCCACTTTGCGGCAGGCGGTAGGCCCGCTCGCTGTTGCGCGCCAAGCGCATGGCGAGTTCGATCTAGACGCTGCCGCATAATAACCGGATCAATACTGGGACAAGATCTTCTGGCCGCTTGGCGGTGTTGCAAGATCCTCTGGTATCAGAAGCTGGGCAGCTCGACGCCTCGCCATTGGATGGTGGGGTTTAGGCAGTCCAGCGATTGTGTTTGGTAACGAACAACGAATTAGGCGCGGTCGGGACAGAGAGATATATGCCGACAATACAACAACTCATTCGTAAGCCGCGCAAAGCGCCGGTGAAACGGAACAAGGTGCCGGCCATGGAGGCCTGTCCCCAGAAGCGCGGCGTGTGCACGCGCGTTTACACCACGACGCCGAAAAAGCCGAACTCGGCGCTGCGTAAGGTCGCGCGCGTGCGGCTGACGAACGGCTTCGAGGTGACGAGCTACATTCCTGGCGAGGGCCACAATCTGCAGGAGCACTCGGTGGTGCTGATCCGCGGTGGCCGCGTAAAGGACCTTCCTGGTGTGCGCTACCACATTATTCGTGGTGTGCTTGACACCCAGGGTGTGTCAGACCGGCGTCAGCGCCGCTCCAAATACGGGGCTAAGCGGCCGAAATGACACGACGAACCGCATCGGGGCGCTTGGCGCTCATCCTCGCCACGATGCTGTTCACCGGCCTCGTGCCGACATTGGCTTCCGCCGACTTCCATGGCGCCATTGCATTCTCGCAGGCAAATGGAGCGGAAGGCTATTCCTTCGATTACCGCTCGCGCGGTCAGGCTGAAACGCGTGCCATGAACGAATGCAGGCGGCGCGGCGGTGGTTGCCGCATCGCCACCTGGTTCCGAAACGCATGCGGCGCTTTGGCTGTCGGGCGTGGCAATGGTTTTGGAGCTGCATGGGGCCCGACCCGTTATGCGGCCGAACAAAAAGCAGTCAACATCTGTGCAAGGAACGCTCGCGGCTGTGCCGTGAGGCGATGGGTTTGCACATCACGTTAGTAGGCCTCGATTGAGGCAGGACCGATCAAGCAGATTTTACGCTCCGAAGATTAGGAAAGAACGACATGTCCCGTCGGCATAGAGCTGAAAAAAGAGTGATCAACCCGGACCCGAAGTTCGGCGATCTGATTCTCTCAAAATTCATGAACTCCATCATGAAGGACGGCAAGAAGTCTGCCGCGGAGACCATCGTCTATGGCTCTCTGGATGTCATGGAGGCGAAGACCAAGCAAAACCCGGTCGATCTCTTCCATCAGGCGCTCGACAATGTGATGCCGGCACTTGAAGTGCGGTCGCGTCGTGTCGGTGGCGCCACCTATCAGGTTCCGGTCGAAGTTCGCCCGGACCGGCGACAGGCTCTTGCCATTCGCTGGATTATTTCCGCAGCCCGCGGCCGCAACGAGAACACCATGGTGGATCGTCTGTCGGGTGAGCTACTCGACGCGGCCAATAATCGCGGCTCAGCCGTGAAAAAGCGGGAGGACACGCACCGCATGGCGGAAGCGAACCGCGCATTTTCACACTATCGCTGGTAACGGCGAAAACGAGGCTTGTGATCGAATGTCACGCACGACACCAATCGAAGACTATCGCAATATCGGCATCATGGCGCATATCGACGCCGGTAAGACGACAACGACCGAACGGATCCTCTACTACACCGGCAAGAGCCATAAGATCGGTGAAGTCCATGATGGCGCTGCCACCATGGATTGGATGGAGCAGGAACAGGAGCGCGGCATAACGATCACGTCGGCCGCGACGACCTGCTATTGGAACGACAAGCGCGTCAACATCATCGATACGCCCGGTCACGTGGACTTCACCATTGAAGTCGAGCGGAGCCTGCGCGTTCTTGATGGCGCCATTGCTTTGCTGGATGCCAATGCCGGCGTCGAACCGCAGACCGAAACGGTCTGGCGGCAAGCGGACAAGTATGAAGTCCCGCGCATGATCTTCGTCAACAAGATGGATAAGATCGGCGCCGATTTCTACAACTCGGTCGAAATGATCCGTGACCGGTTAGGTGCGAACCCGGCCGTCATGCAGTTGCCGATTGGCGCCGAAAGCACTTTCAATGGTGTCGTCGACCTGATCAGAATGGTTGCCATCGTCTGGGACGATGAGACGCTCGGTGCGGCTTTCCATGAAGAAGCTATTCCGGCCGATCTCGAAGAGCGGGCTGCAGAATTTCGCGAGCAGCTAATCGAACAGGCCGTCGATCTCGACGAGGAGGCGATGGAAGCCTATCTCGAGGGTAACGAGCCGAGCGTGGAGACGCTGCAGCGTCTGATCCGCAAGGGCACTTGCGAAAACACGTTCGTGCCGATCTTCTGCGGCTCAGCCTTCAAGAACAAAGGCGTGCAGCCTCTGCTTGACGGTGTTGTCGACTATCTTCCGTCTCCCGTCGAAGTGCCTCCGATTAAGGGCATCGATGTGAAGACCGGCGAAGAGATCGTGCGTGAGTCATCGGATGATGAGCCGCTTTCGATGCTTGCCTTCAAGATCATGAATGACCCGTTTGTGGGATCGTTGACCTTCTGCCGTATCTACTCCGGCAAGCTTGAAGCAGGCTCCGGCGTTTACAATACGGTCAAGGAGAAGCGCGAGCGTGTCGGCCGTATGCTGCTGATGCATTCGAATTCGCGTGAAGATATCAAAGAGGCCTATGCCGGCGATATCGTTGCGATCGCAAGTCTCAAGGAAGTGACGACAGGCGATACACTTTGCGACCCGAACGATCAGGTGATCCTGGAACGCATGGAATTCCCTGACCCGGTCATCGAGGTCGCGGTGGAGCCGAAGACGAAGGGCGACCAGGAAAAGCTTTCCACCGCACTTGGTCGGCTGGCTCAGGAAGACCCGTCATTCCGCGTTTCGGTCGACCAGGAGTCCGGTCAGACATTGATCCGCGGTATGGGTGAGCTGCATCTGGATATCATCGTTGATCGACTGCGTCGCGAGTTCAAGGTCGATGCCAATGTCGGTGCGCCTCAGGTGGCCTATCGTGAGACGATCACCAAAGAGGTCGAAGTTGACTACACCCACAAGAAGCAGACTGGTGGTTCCGGTCAGTTCGCACGTGTGAAAATTCGGGTTTCGCCATGTGAAGAGGGCGAAGAGTACAGCTTCGACTCGAAGGTCGTTGGTGGATCGGTGCCTCGGGAATACATCCCTGGCGTCGAGAAGGGCATCAAGAGCGTCATGGAATCCGGCATTCTCGCAGGTTTCCCGATGCTGGACCTGAAGGTGGAGTTGTATGACGGCGCCTACCATGAGGTGGACTCGAGCGTGATGGCCTTTGAGATGGCTGGACGTGCGGCATTTCGTGAGGCGGCTCTGAAAGCTTCGCCGAAGTTGCTGGAGCCGGTCATGAAGGTCGAAGTGGTCACTCCGGAAGACTATGTGGGCAGTGTCACAGGCGATCTGGCAAGCCGACGTGGCCAGGTGCGCGGTCAGGAAACCCGTGGCAATGCGGCCGTCATCAACGCGATGGTGCCGCTGGCCAACATGTTCGGCTATGTGAACAACCTGCGCTCGATGAGCCAGGGCCGGGCGCAATACACGATGCAGTTCGACCACTACGCACAGGTGCCGCAAGCGGTCGCCGAAGAAGTTCAGGCGAAGTTCGCCTAAGTCGTAATTCGAGACATAAGAGCGTTTGAGAAGAAAAACGGAGCGCCATCATGGCAAAAGAGAAATTCGAGCGTAATAAGCCCCACTGCAACATCGGCACGATCGGCCATGTTGACCACGGGAAGACGACGCTGACGGCAGCGATCACGAATGTTCTTGCGACGGCTGGCGGCGCGGATGCGACGCCTTTCGATCAGATCGACAAGGCGCCTGAAGAGAAGGCACGTGGGATTACGATCTCAACGGCGCACGTTGAGTATGAGACGGAGAACCGTCACTACGCACATGTCGACTGCCCGGGCCATGCGGACTATGTGAAGAACATGATCACGGGCGCCGCCCAGATGGATGGCGCGATCCTGGTCGTGTCTGCCGCCGATGGCCCGATGCCTCAGACGCGCGAGCATATCCTTCTTGCCCGTCAGGTCGGTGTTCCGGCGCTTGTCGTCTACATGAACAAGGTCGACCAGGTGGATGACGAGGAGCTTCTGGAGCTCGTCGAGATGGAAGTGCGCGAGCTTCTGTCGTCCTATGAGTTCCCTGGCGACGATATTCCGATTGTGAAAGGCTCTGCGCTTGCGGCTCTTGAAGGGCGTGACGAGGCGATTGGCGCTGAATCGATCATGGCGCTGATGGCGGCCGTTGACGAATATGTGCCTCAGCCCGAGCGTCCGAAGGATCAGCCGTTCCTGATGCCGATCGAGGATGTGTTCTCGATCTCCGGTCGCGGCACGGTGACGACGGGCCGTATCGAGCGCGGCGTGGTCAAGGTTGGCGATGAAGTCGAGATTGTCGGCATCAAGGACACGACGAAGACGACTTGTACGGGCGTTGAGATGTTCCGCAAGCTCCTGGATCAGGGCGAGGCCGGCGACAATGTGGGCGTTCTGCTTCGCGGCACGAAGCGCGAGGAAGTGGAGCGCGGTCAGGTTCTTTGCGAGCCGGGCTCCGTTAAGCCGCACACGAAGTTCAAGGCTGAGGCTTACATTCTGACGAAAGAGGAGGGTGGCCGTCACACGCCGTTCTTCACGAATTATCGTCCTCAGTTTTACTTCCGTACGACGGACGTGACCGGTGTGGTGACGCTTCCTGAAGGGACGGAAATGGTGATGCCCGGCGACAATTGCTCGGTTGAGGTCACGCTGATCGTGCCGATTGCGATGGAGGAAAGCCTCCGCTTCGCAATCCGCGAAGGCGGCCGGACCGTCGGCGCCGGCGTCGTAGCAGCCATCATAGAATAAGAGGCCAAGTTCGAAGCGCGCCATGGGGGCGCGCTTCGTCATTCTGGATAGTCAATAATGCAAAGTCAGAACATCCGTATTCGGCTCAAGGCCTTCGATCATCGCGTCCTCGACGTGTCGACGAAGGAAATTGTGGCGACCGCAAAACGCACTGGCGCGGAAGTGCGTGGCCCGATCCCGCTGCCGACCCGGATCGAAAAATACACGGTGAACCGTTCGCCTCACATCGACAAGAAAAGTCGCGAGCAGTTCGAGATGCGTACCCATAAACGGCTGCTGGATATTGTCGATCCAACACCGCAAACGGTCGACGCACTCATGAAGCTAGACCTCGCCGCCGGCGTGGATGTCGAGATCAAGCTTTAGGACTTTGAATTAGCGGCGAGGCGGGCGCATCAAGCCCGACCCGCGTGCAGAAACAGGAAATAGACCGATGCGGTCAGGTGTCATAGCGCAGAAACTGGGAATGACCCGCGTTTTTACAGACGCAGGCGAACATATCCCCGTCACGGTGCTGAAGATCGACAATTGCCAGGTCGTCGCCCAACGGACAGACGATACGAATGGCTATTGCGCCCTTCAGCTTGGCGTCGGAACACGGAAAGTGAAAAGCATGTCGCGTGCAGCGCGCGGTCACTTTGCCGTTGCCAATGTCGAGCCCAAACGGCGTCTTGCCGAGTTTCGTGTCAGTTCCGAAAATCTGATCGACGTGGGCGCTGAAATTACGGCTGACCACTTTGTCGAGGGGCAATTCGTGGACGTGTCCGGTACGAGCATCGGTAAAGGTTTTGCCGGTGCCATGAAGCGGCACGGATTTGGCGGCTTGAGAGCTTCGCACGGTGTTTCGATTTCTCACCGTAGTCATGGCTCGACGGGTCAGTGTCAGGATCCCGGCAAAGTCTTCAAAGGCAAGAAGATGGCCGGTCATATGGGCGCGGAGCGGGTCACGACACAAAATCTAAAGGTCGTAAAGACCGACGTGGAGCGCGGCCTGGTTATGGTGCGTGGTGCCGTGCCGGGATCGAAGGGTGGCTGGGTTCTGCTGAAGGACGCAGTCAAAAAATCGCTTCCCGATGACGTGCCGATGCCTGGATCGTTCCGCATGCCAGAGAAATCCGATGCCAAGCCGGACACCGCTGAAGAAGTCCCGGCCGAAGTGGCAGACGCACAAGCAGCCGAGAGCGAGGCTCCGGCTGAAGAAAAGGGTGCAGAGTGATGAAAGCTGACGTCACCACACTCGATGCCGGCAGCGCCGGCACGGTGGATCTGGCCGACGATATTTACGGCCTGGAGCCACGCCGCGATATTCTTCACCGCATGGTGCGCTACCAGCTCGCCAAGCGTCGCAGTGGAACCGTATCGGTTCAGGATCGCTCAGAAGTGAACGGTTCGAGTGCAAAACTCTATCGCCAGAAGGGTACCGGCCGTGCGCGTCGCGGTAATGCCAAAGCGCCGCAACTCAGAGGCGGCGGCAAGGCGTTCGGTCCGAAGCCGAGGGATCATTCGATCAAGCTGCCGAAGCGCGTGCGTGCGCTGGCGCTGCGTCATGCCCTGTCGGCGAAGGCGAAAGCTGAAGAGTTGATTGTTTTGGATGCAGCGAGCGTTGCCGAACCGAAAACCGGCGGTCTGAAGAAGCAGCTTAATGGCCTGGGCCTGAAGTCGGTTCTGATTATCGATGGTTCGGAAGTCGATGCGAACTTCCAGATGGCAGCACGGAACATTCCGAATGTCGACATCCTGCCGGTTCAGGGCATCAACGTTTACGACATTCTGCGGCGCGAAAAACTGGTCTTGACGAAGGCAGCTGTTGAAGCACTTGCCGACCGTTTCACAGGCGCGACTGCGAAGTAGATAGACATTAGAAAAGGCAAGGGCGGCCGTTAGGTCAGACCGAGACAGACAGATGCATCAACTCAAGGCATACGACACCATCCTCGCACCGGTTATCACCGAGAAGTCGACGATGGCGTCCGAATACAATCAGGTGATGTTTCGGGTGCGTCGCTCCGCCACGAAGCCGGAGATCAAGGCTGCCGTGGAGACGCTGTTCGGTGTGAAGGTGAAAGCCGTCAATACGCTGAACAGGAAGGGCAAGCTGAAGCGCTTTCGCGGCATGCTCGGTAAACAGCAGGATATCAAGAACGCAATCGTGACGCTCGAAGAAGGCGAAAGCATCGACATCACGACGGGGCTCTAGAGCTCAAGGGACGAAGCGGGCTGTTGAGCCCAACCGGAATACAAGCAAGAGGCGAGGAGGGCCGTTGGGCCCGACCGGGAAGCAAAAATGGCACTTAAGAGTTATAAGCCGACGACACCTGGACAGCGCAGTCTCGTGCTCGTCGACCGCAGCCATCTTTGGGGTGGTAAACCGGTTAAGGCCTTGACCGAAGGTTTGACGGGCAATGGTGGTCGTAACAATAAAGGGCGCGTTACCGCACGACGGCGTGGTGGCGGTCACAAGCGGCTCTACCGCCAGGTGGACTTCAAGCGCCAGAAATTCGATATGCCGGCAACCGTCGAGCGGCTCGAATACGACCCGAACCGGACCGCATTCCTGGCTCTGCTGAAGTATGAAGATGGAGAACTGGCCTACATTCTGGCGCCCCAGCGTCTTGGACCGGGCGACACCGTGATTTCCGGTGAGCGCGTCGACGTCAAACCCGGTAACGCAATGCCGCTTTCCAGCATTCCGATTGGGACGATCGTCCACAATGTGGAGATGAAAGCCAAGAAGGGCGGGCAGATTGCGCGATCCGCCGGAACCTATGTGCAACTGGTCGGGCGAGATGCGGGATATGCAATTCTCCGGTTGAATTCGGGTGAAACGCGCATGGTGCGGGCCGAATGCATGGCAACCATCGGTGCGGTTTCCAATCCGGATCACTCGAACATCAAGCTTGGTAAGGCCGGCCGTAACCGGTGGCTCGGCAAGCGACCGTCGGTTCGGGGCGTCGCGATGAACCCGGTCGATCACCCCCATGGTGGTGGCGAAGGGCGTTCATCCGGTGGCCGTCATCCGGTGACCCCCTGGGGTAAGCCGACCAAGGGCAAGCGTACGCGCTCTAATCGGTCGACGACGAAATACATCCTGCGCAGCAGGCATCTGAAGAAGAAGAGATAAAGGAGCGCCACGTGTCACGCTCGGTTTGGAAGGGTCCGTTTGTCGACGGCTATCTGCTCAAAAAGGCAGAAGCTCAGCGCGCCAGCGGCTCGAACTCAGTTATCAAGATTTGGAGCCGTCGTTCGACGATCCTGCCGCAATTTGTGGGCCTGAATTTCGGTGTCCATAACGGGCGCAAGCATGTGCCGGTCCTGGTGACCGAGGACATGGTGGGGCACAAATTCGGCGAGTTCGCTCCGACACGGACCTACTACGGTCATGCGGCGGATAAGAAGGCAAGAAGGTCTTAAGGCCATGGGCAAACGTAAGCGCGAACGCACGCTTAAAGACAATGAGGCGCAGGCCATGACCCGGCTTCTGCGGATCTCGCCGCAGAAACTGAATCTGGTGGCACAGATGATCCGTGGTCAGTCCGTGGATAAAGCGCTCGCTGATCTGACATTTTCCCGTAAGCGGATTTCGGAGGACGTGAAGAAGACGCTGCAGTCGGCAATCGCCAATGCGGAAAACAATCACGATCTCGATGTCGATTCGCTCGTCGTTGCCGAAGCCTTTGTCGGCAAGAATATGATTCTCAAACGTTGGCGGCCGCGAGCACGCGGGCGTGTCGGACGGATCGTCAAGCCGTTTTCGCAGCTGACGATCATCGTTCGCGAAGTCCAGGAGGCCGCATAGATATGGGTCAAAAAGTCAATCCAATCGGCCTTCGTCTCGGTATCAACCGAACGTGGGACTCTCGTTGGTTCGCAAACAAGGGCGAGTATGCTGATCTTCTTCATGAAGATATCCGCATCCGCGACCACATTAAAAAGTCGCGCGGTCAGGCCGGCATCTCCCGGGTCGTTATCGAGCGGCCCCATAAGAAATGCCGCGTCACGGTTCATACCGCACGCCCGGGCATTCTGATCGGCAAGAAAGGCGCAGATATTGAGAAGCTGCGCGGTGAACTGGCCGGGATGACCGAGTCGGATGTGCATCTGAATATCGTCGAAGTGCGCAAGCCGGAACTCGACGCGACACTCGTTGCCGAAGGCGTTGCCCAGCAGCTCGAACGCAGGGTTGCCTTCCGCCGCGCCATGAAGCGTGCCGTTCAGTCGGCAATGCGGCTCGGTGCACTGGGAATTCGCATCAATTGCGGCGGCCGTCTCGGCGGCGCTGAGATTGCGCGCATGGAATGGTATCGCGAAGGGCGGGTGCCGCTGCACACGCTACGCGCCGACATCGATTACGGCACGGCTGAAGGGCGCACCGCATACGGCATCATCGGCATCAAGGTCTGGGTGTTCAAAGGCGAGATCATGGAACACGACCCGATGGCTCAGGAACGCCGCATGATGGAAGCCCAAGAAGGTGGCCGGGGTGGCATGCGCCGCGACGGCGGTGGGCCGGGCCGATCGGGCAAGAAATAAGAGCATCAGGTACGTAGACAATGCTGCAACCGAAACGAACGAAATTCCGCAAGGCGCATAAAGGCCGCATCAAGGGTGCAGCCAAGGGCGGCTCGAGTTTGAACTTCGGCTCCTATGGGCTGAAGGCGCTGGCGCCTGCGCGCGTCACAGCGCGGCAGATCGAAGCTGCACGGCGTGCCATGACCCGTCACATGAAACGTGCCGGACGTGTGTGGATCCGCATCTTCCCCGATGTTCCGGTTTCGAAAAAACCGACGGAAGTTCGCATGGGTAAGGGCAAGGGCGCGCCGGAATTCTGGGCCGCCAAAGTCAAGCCCGGCCGTGTGATGTTCGAGCTTGATGGTGTAACAGGGCCGGTTGCGCGAGAGGCGCTCAGGCTCGGGGCCGCCAAATTGCCGGTCCGAACCCGGGTTGTTGCCCGGCTCGGCGAGCAGTGAGGAAGGAATTGCACCATGAAGGCCAGTGAAGTCCGGGATTTGACGAGCGATCAGTTGAAAGACGAGCTCGTGAAGCTGAAGAAAGAGCAGTTCAATCTCCGCTTTCAGGCGGCGACGGGACAGCTCGAGAACACCGCGCGTGTGCGCCAGGTGCGGCGCGATATTGCGCGCATCAACACGTTCGCGGCGCAAAAGGAGGCCGAAGCGTCCTCATAAGACGTGACGGAAGAAACAAATGCCTAAGCGCGTTTTGCAAGGCGTCGTCGTGAGCGACGCGAATGAAAAGACGGTGGTTGTGAAGGTCGAGCGGCGCTTTACGCATCCGCTTCTGAAGAAGACCGTCCGCCGCTCCAAGAAGTACCACGCTCATGATGAGGCAAACGCCTGCAAGGTGGGTGACAAGGTTCGTATTGAGGAATGCGCGCCCAAGTCCAAGTTGAAGACCTGGACGGTAACGGCAAGCTGATCCTACCGGTACCCCGAGGCCGGGTTCAGGCGATGAAAGAGCAAGACCAATGATCCAAATGCAGACGAATCTCGATGTCGCCGACAATTCGGGTGCGCGCCGGGTCCAGTGCATCAAGGTGCTGGGTGGCTCGAAGCGGAAATACGCTTCGGTCGGCGACCTGATCGTCGTGAGCGTCAAGGAAGCGATCCCGCGTGGCCGGGTGAAGAAGGGCCAGGTGATGCGGGCCGTTGTCGTGCGCACCGCCAAGGGCGTGCGGCGTCAGGACGGAAGCCTTATTCGCTTCGATCGCAATGCGGCGGTCCTGGTGAACAATCAAGGCGAGCCCATCGGAACACGTATTTTCGGTCCGGTGACCCGCGAGCTTCGCGCCAAGCAGCACATGAAAATCGTGTCGCTCGCTCCGGAGGTTTTGTGACCATGGCGATGTCGAAAATCAAAAAGGGCGACCATGTCGTCGTGATGTCCGGCAAGGACAAGGGCAAGGGCGGTCAAGTCCTGAAGATGCTGCCGAAAGAGCAGCGCGCCATTGTCCAGGGTGTCAACATGATCAAACGCCATCAGCGCCAGTCAGCGCAGCAGGATGGTGGGATTATCGCGAAGGAGGCATCGATCCATTTGTCGAACCTCTCGCTCGAAGATCCCAAGGACGGGAAGCCGACACGGGTCGGTTTCAAGATTTTGAATGACGGGCGGAAGGTACGTTTCGCCAAGCGTTCGGGAGAAGTGATCGATGGCTGAGGCAGCTTATATGCCGAGGGTCAAGCAGCACTATAACGACGTGCTGCGGGAAGAACTCCGCAAGGAATTCTCGTACGAGAATGAAATGCAGATCCCACGCCTCGACAAGGTGGTGCTGAATATGGGTGTCGGCGAGTCTGTCAACGACTCGAAGAAGGCTGGTATTGCCGCCGAGGATCTCGCGAAGATTGCCGGCCAAAAGCCGATTATCACGCGGGCAAGGAAGTCGATTGCGACCTTCAAGGTTCGCGAGGGCATGCCCATCGGTGCCAAGGTCACGCTGCGCAAGACGCGCATGTACGACTTTATCGACCGGCTGGTGACCATTGCATTGCCCCGTGTTCGCGACTTTCGCGGTCTGAACCCGAAGAGCTTCGACGGGCGTGGCAATTTCTCACTCGGTATCAAGGAACACATCGTGTTCCCTGAGATCAATTACGACAAGGTGGACTCGGTTTGGGGATTGGATGTGGTCGTCTGCACCACCGCCCCCACGGATGCCGAGGCACTCGCCTTGCTTAAAGGATTGAACTTTCCTTTCCCAAGCTGATCGAAATGCTGGGATTGAATTAGGAGGACTGCATGGCCAAGAAGAGTGCCGTGGAACGGGATCGCAAGCGCCGCCGGCTGGCGAAGAAATACTCCGGCCGCAGAGAACGGCTGAAGGCGATCGCTGCCGACCAGACAATGCCCGCGGAAGAGCGTTTTGCGGCGCGTTTGAAGCTGGCCGAGATTCCGCGAAACGCCTCCAAGACGCGGATTCGGAATCGCTGCGAGCTGTCCGGACGTCCGCGCGGCTTTTATCGCAAGCTTAAACTCTCACGCATCGCGCTTAGGCTCCTGGCTTCGAATGGCCTGGTTCCTGGCATGGTGAAGTCGAGCTGGTAGGGAGACGGCCCAAATGACGATGTCGGATCCGCTCGGGGATATGCTCACACGCATCCGTAATGCACAGATGCGCAAGCGAACCAAAGTTTCAACGCCGGCCTCCAAGCTGCGTCTCAATGTGCTCGACGTGCTGAAAGAGGAAGGCTACATCCGTGGCTATGCAGAGATCGATTATGACGGTGGTCAGTCGGAGATCGAGATCGAACTGAAATATTTCGATGGTCTGCCGGTGATCAAACAGATCAAGCGCGTTTCAACGCCCGGACGACGGGTCTATTCGTCGGTCCGCGATCTGCCCACCATCGCCAACGGTCTCGGTGTGGCGATTTTGTCAACGCCGAAGGGTGTCATGTCGGACGCCAAGGCGCGGACTGAGAATGTCGGCGGCGAGATTCTTTGCAGCGTCTTTTAGTGGCGCCTGCGGTTTGAGGATGAGAAGAGGTTTTTACTGATGTCACGCATCGGCAAGAAGACAATCCCGGTTCCATCGGGCGTCTCGGCGACGATCGACGGACAGCAGGTCTCGATGAAGGGACCCAAAGGCGAGCTGTCGGTTGTCCTCGTTGATGAAGTCATGGCTGAGATGGGCGACGATGGCCTGTCTGTGATGCCGCGCGCGGACACCAAACGCGGGCGGTCCATGTGGGGCATGTCGCGCACTCTGGTCCAGAACATCGTCACTGGCGTGTCGGATGGGTTTGAGAAAACACTTGAAATTCAAGGTGTTGGATATCGTGCTGCCTTGCAGGGGTCGAACCTGCAACTGCAGCTCGGCCTTAGCCATGAAGTGCTCTATCCGGTGCCGGATGGAATCAAGGTCCAGTGTCCGAAGCCGACGGAAATCGTCATCAGCGGTATTGAGAAACAGAAGGTTGGACAGGTGGCCGCCGAGATCCGGCGCTATCGTCCGCCAGAGCCTTACAAGGGGAAGGGTATTCGCTATCAAGGCGAGTATGTCTTCCGCAAAGAAGGCAAGAAGAAGTAGCGGAGCGAGCCATGAGCGTGTCTCAAAAAACATTTGCGAAACGCAAAATGCGTGTTCGCAAGGCCCTGAAGAAGGTCGGAACCGGACGGCCTCGGCTCTCGGTTTATCGATCATCCAAGCATATCTATGCGCAGGTGATTGATGACGTGAAAGGACACACGGTTGCTGCAGCGTCGACCAATGACAAGACACTGCGCGCGACTTTGGAAAAGGGCACGAATTGCGATGCGGCTGCTGCCGTTGGCAAGCGGGTGGCTGAACTGGCTGCCGAGGCCGGTATCAAGGACGTGGTCTTCGATCGCGGTGGTTACATTTATCATGGCCGTGTGAAAGCGCTTGCCGACGCGGCGCGCGAAGCCGGTCTGAATTTTTAGATAGACGAATTTGAGAGGACATTGCCGTGGCACGTTCGCCGATGAGAGACCGCGACGACCGCGATAACGAGTTTGTCGATAAGCTGGTGCACATCAACCGCGTGGCCAAAGTGGTCAAGGGCGGTCGACGGTTCGGCTTCGCAGCGCTCGTCGTTGTAGGGGATCAGAAAGGCCGGGTCGGTTTCGGCCATGGTAAGGCTCGCGAGGTTCCAGAAGCCATTCGCAAGGCAACGGAGTCTGCCAAGCAGAATCTGATCCGCGTTCCTCTTCGCGAGGGGCGCACGCTACATCACGATGTTCAGGGCCGCCATGGCGCCGGACGCGTTGTATTGCGCGCCGCACCGCCCGGAACAGGCATTATCGCCGGCGGTCCGATGCGCGCTGTGTTCGAAACCTTGGGGATCCAGGACGTCGTTGCCAAATCGATCGGCACGTCCAACCCCTACAACATGGTTCGGGCGACGTTTGACGCACTGAAGCACGAAGACAGCCCCCGGGGCGTCGCTGCACGGCGCGGCAAGAAGGTCAGTGAGATCGTCTCGCGCCGCCGCGACGGAGCCGGTGAGGCGACAGGCGCGGAAGCGCAAGGCTGACGCATTGCCGGATATCGAATTTATGCAGCGTCGCGACGAGCCGACGGCGCAGTTAAGAGGTTAGCAAGATGGCAAAGGCCAAAGATGGGGCGACGATTACGGTCGAACAGACCGGCAGCCCGATCCGGCGTCCCAAGTATCAGCGCGATACGCTCAAGGGGCTGAAGTTGAACAAGATGCATCGCCGGAGCACATTGCCGGACACGCCGGAAGTGCGCGGTATGATCCAGACTGTGCATCACCTGGTACGCGTCGTCGACGAAGCGGAGACAGGCAAATGAGACTGAACGATCTCCGGGACAATCCGGGCGCGACAACCGCACGCAAGCGTGTTGGACGCGGTATCGGATCGGGCAAAGGCAAAACGGCGGGGCGGGGCCACAAGGGTCAGAAGTCTCGTAGTGGTGTCGCGATCAAGGGCTTTGAAGGCGGGCAGATGCCGATCCATCGGCGCCTTCCGAAGCGCGGATTCAATGTCCCGCGGCCCAAGCGCTACAATGCGGTCAATATCAGTCGCATCCAGTCGGCGATCGACAAAGGCACACTGGATGCATCGTCACCGATCACGGTCGATGCGCTTCTCAAAGCGGGTGTTATTCGCCGGACGATGCAGGGCGTGCGCCTCCTTGCAAAAGGTGAGCTCAATCACAAAGTATCGCTCGAAGTGACGGGCGCTTCTGAAGCTGCCGTCAAAGCCGTGGAAGCAGCGGGCGGAAGTGTCACAGTCGTTGCGCTTCCCCGCCGTGAGGCAAAAGCGCAGGATGATGCATCCGGCGGCGCCAAGAAAAAGGGCGCAAAAGCGAAGAAGAGCGCAAAGGCCAAGACGTCGAAAGAGGACTAGTCTTCGGTTGATGTGCTCCGGGCAGATCGCGCGATTGTCAGTCTACACGCCGCGATGCGTCCGGTATTGACGAGAAGGCGCGTGTGATTTCCGATAAGGGTGGGAATCGCCGCATAGGTAAGATCGATCTGAGAGGGGCGTCGTGGGTGCAAATCGTGCATCTCACCGGCCCTGGAGCTAAATCATGGCCTCTGCCGCTGAACAACTCGTCTCTAACCTGAATTTCTCCGCCTTTGCGAAGGCGGAAGAGCTGAAGAAGCGCATCTGGTTCACGCTGGGAGCGCTGCTCATCTATCGGCTCGGGACCTACATTCCCATCCCCGGTATCAATCCAGAGGCGCTGGCGAACGCGTTTTCGAACAATCAGGCGGGCATTCTCGGCATGCTCGATCTGTTTGCCGGCGGCGCCGTCGGACGGATGGCTATTTTCGCTCTGAATATCATGCCGTACATCTCGGCATCGATTATCATTCAGCTTCTCACAACGGTCTCACCGCATCTTGAACAGCTCAAGAAGGAAGGCGAGCAGGGCCGCAAGCAGATCAACCAGTATACGCGCTACGGCACGGTGTTCCTGGCCACACTGCAGGGTTACGGCATTGCCGTCGGGCTGGAAGGTGGCAGCGGGATCGTGATGGATCCGGGCTGGTTCTTCCGAATCACAACCGTCATCACGCTGGTCGGCGGCACGGTTTTCCTGATGTGGCTCGGTGAGCAGATCACGGCGCGCGGCGTCGGGAACGGTATCTCGCTGATCATTTTCGCCGGGATCGTGGCGGAATTGCCTGCTGCACTTATCGGAACCCTTGAGCTGGGACGCCAGGGTGCACTGTCGACCGCGCTGATTATTGCGCTTCTGGTCATGTCGGCCCTCGTCATTGCGTTCATCGTCTTCATGGAGCGTGCCCAGCGCCGGCTGCTGATCCAGTATCCTAAGCGTCAGGTCGGCAACCGCATGATGCAGGACAACACCTCGCATCTGCCGCTCAAACTCAATACAGCCGGTGTTATTCCGCCGATTTTTGCCTCGTCGCTGCTGCTATTGCCGGTGACGTTCGCGAACTTCTCGAGCGGGCAGGGGCCGGATTGGCTGAATACGGTCACCGCACTTCTCGGGCATGGCCAGCCGCTCTACATCATCCTTTATGTCGCGATGATCATATTCTTCGCCTTCTTCTACACGGCGGTTGTGTTCAATCCTGAAGAGACTGCCGATAATCTCAAGAAGTATGGCGGGTTCATTCCGGGGATTCGGCCGGGTGCGAGAACGGCGGAATATATCGACTATGTGCTGACGCGAATCACCGTCGTCGGTGCGGCCTATTTGGCCGTGGTCTGCATTTTGCCGGAATTTCTTATTTCCTACGCGGCCGTTCCGTTCTACTTTGGTGGTACTTCGCTGCTAATTGTCGTGAGCGTGACAATGGATACGGTGGCGCAAGTGCAAAGTCATCTCCTAGCCCATCAGTATGAAGGGCTCATCAAGAAATCGAAGCTGAGAGGCGCGCGCCGAAGGTGAATATCGTACTGCTTGGGCCCCCTGGTGCGGGAAAAGGAACGCAAGCCAAACGGCTTGAGACGAACCGAGGGCTTGTGCAGTTATCCACCGGAGACATGTTACGTGCGGCCGTCGCGGCTGGCACGGAAATCGGACTCCAGGCCAAGGCCGTGATGGAGCGCGGTGAACTCGTTTCCGACGAAATCGTCATCGGACTGATCTCTGAGCGAATCGATCAGCCCGATTGTGCCGGTGGTTTTATTCTCGATGGTTTCCCGCGAACCGTTGCCCAGGCTGAAGCACTCGACCAATTGATGCAGGAAAAGGCGCGCTCACTCGATGCCGTTGTCGAGATGCGAGTCGACGATGAACTCCTCATCGGGCGCATTACGGGCCGTTTCACCTGTGCAAAGTGTGGAGAAGGTTACCACGACAGCTTCAAGAAGCCGGCGGTCGACGGTGTTTGCGACAAATGCGGAGGGCAGGAATTCACCCGCCGCGCGGACGATAATGAGGAAGCTGTACGCAGCCGATTGGTCGCATATCATACGGAAACTGCGCCTTTAGTGGCCTATTATGGGGCTCGCGGCACGCTCAGGTCAGTCGACGGTATGGGGGACATGGACACCGTTACGAAGGACATCTCGGCAGCGCTCGACAACAAATCGTCGTAAATGCAATTTTCGGGCGAATCTGGGAGTTGACGGAAAGCCCGGGAGTCCGCTACATAGGCCGATCATTTTGGAGGCAGTGACGATCGGTCCGGCCGGTATGGTATACCGCTGGAAACCGATCTTGTCGCATTCACCGCATCATAAGCATTTCGCAGACGGCCGTTTTCGGCATGCGAGTGTTCGAAGGAGAGACTGGCGTGGCTCGCATAGCAGGCGTCAATATACCGACTAACAAGCGCGTCGAGATCGCCTTGACCTATATTCATGGCATCGGATCGCGATATGCCAAGGATATTTGCGACAAGGTCAAGATCCCGACAGAGCGTCGCGTCAATGAGTTGTCGGATCAGGAAGTTATCCAGATTCGGGAAGTCATCGATCAGGACTATATGGTCGAAGGCGACCTCAGGCGCGAAGTTGCAATGAACATCAAGCGGCTCATGGACCTGGGCTGTTACCGGGGTCTGCGCCATCGTCGCGGTCTTCCCGTCCGTGGACAGCGAACACATACCAATGCGCGCAGCCGTAAGGGACCAGCCAAGCCGATCGCCGGCCGGAAGAAGTAGTTCGTTCCCTGACGCGCCGACCTAACCGAGAGAGACAATATGGCTAAAGAAAAAACGCGGGTTCGCCGCCGCGAACGGAAGAATATCACTTCGGGTGTCGCGCATGTGAGCGCGTCATTCAACAATACGATGATCACGATCACCGATGCCCAGGGCAACGCCATCTCATGGTCGTCTGCCGGTGCGATGGGCTTCAAGGGTTCGCGTAAATCAACGCCTTATGCCGCTCAGGTTGCAGCTGAGGATGCGAGCAAGAAGGCTATGGAACACGGCATGAAGAATCTCGAGGTCGAGGTTCGCGGTCCGGGTTCGGGTCGTGAATCGGCTCTGAGAGCGCTGCAGGCTGCGGGCTTCACGATCACGACGATTCGCGACGTGACGCCGATCCCACACAATGGCTGCCGGCCTCGTAAACGCCGCCGCGTCTGACGCGAACAGTTCGGCGCGTTAATTTTCGTGCGATCTCAATAGCGGAGAGGCTCCAGGGCACTCTCCGATCTGGACAAGCAAAGAGGTAATCAAGTGCTTCAGAAAAATTGGCAGGACTTGATCAAGCCGACGAAATTGAATGTGACGGCCGGAACCGATCCGAGTGCGAAAGCCTCGATCGTTGCAGAGCCGTTGGAACGTGGATTCGGTCTGACGCTCGGCAATGCACTGCGCCGCGTGTTGTTGTCGTCGCTCCAGGGTGCGGCGATTACATCCGTGCAGGTTGACGGCGTCCTCCATGAATTCTCGTCGATCCCTGGTGTTCGTGAGGATGTGACCGACATCATCCTCAACATTAAGGGAATCGCGCTGCGCCAGCACTCCGAAGGAACCAAGCGATTGGTTCTGCGGAAGGAAGGCCCGGCCGTTGCGCTCGCAGGCGATATCGAAACGGGTGCCGATGTCGAAATCCTCAATCCCGAGCATGTGATTTGCACGCTCGACGAGGGATCGTCGATCCGGATGGAGTTCACCAGCGAACTCGGCAAAGGCTATGTACCTGCCGACCGCAACCGTCCTGACGATGCGCCGATCGGCCTCGTGCCGGTCGACAGCCTCTACAGCCCGGTCCGCAAGGTCTCCTACAAGGTGGAGAACACGCGCGAAGGGCAGATCCTCGACTATGACAAGCTCATCCTGGACATCGAAACGGATGGGTCGGTGCGTCCTGACGATGCGCTGGCGCTGGCTGCCAGGATCCTTCAGGATCAGCTGTCGATCTTCGTGAATTTCGAAGAGCCCAGCAAACCGGTCGTCGAAGAACGTCAGCCGGAACTGGAATTCAATGCAGCATTGCTGAAGAAGGTCGACGAGCTGGAGCTGTCGGTCCGTTCGGCGAACTGCCTGAAGAACGACAATATCGTCTATATCGGCGATCTCATTCAGAAGAGCGAAGCAGAGATGCTGCGTACGCCGAACTTCGGCCGCAAGTCGCTCAACGAGATCAAGGAAGTCCTTGCCGGAATGGGGCTCCATCTCGGTATGGAAGTTCCCAACTGGCCGCCGGAAAACATCGAAGATCTGGCGAAGCGCTTCGAGGATCACCTGTGACCCGGCGCCTGACATCGAGTAAGGAGACGTCCCATGCGTCATAAAAGAGCAGGGCGCAAGCTGAACCGCACTGCCAGCCATCGTCGGGCACTCTTTGCCAACATGGCCCAGGCATTGATCAAGCATGAGCAGATCGTCACCACGCTCCCGAAAGCGAAGGAGCTGCGAAAGGTGGCGGACAAGCTGATCACGCTTGCCAAACGCGGCGATCTGAATTCTCGCAGGCTTGCGGTGGCCCGCGTGCGCGACGAGAAGATGGTCAAGAAGCTGTTCGACGTCCTCGGACCACGTTACGAAGACCGTAATGGTGGTTATACCCGCGTTTTGAAGGCGGGTTTCCGTTATGGCGATTCGGCGCCGATGGCCGTTATCGAGCTTGTCGACCGCGATCCCGATGCTCGCGGCCAGGATTCTGGCCCAACACAGGACAATGAAGACGAGGCACCCGAGCAGGAAGCCGCGTGATCAACGCGCTTTGTGCCGATTGGCTCTTAAGGGTGGCTTCGCGCCGCCCTTTTTTGTGGGCTGTCGAGTGATTATAACTCTGTATTAGGTGCGCAGGATCGACGCACGCTGCGAGTGGAACCGGAAAATGTCCATGCTGCCTTCTCTGAAGCGTTTTGTTCGACAGACAGCGTTCGTCGCGCTGCCGGTTCTGGTCGTCTGCGGTCTGCCGTTAAGCAGCGCCGACGCTCAGAAGCGCCAGCTGCCGCAGAGCCAGGCCGAGGTTCAGCTCTCCTTTGCTCCGCTCGTCAAGAAGGCGACGCCGGCCGTCGTCAATGTCTATGTCCGCCGGCTGGTGCGTGAACGAAGTTCGCCATTTTTCGACGATCCGTTCTTTCGCCAGTTTATGGGCCGCGGATTCGGCGCACCGCGTCAGCGGGTCAACAACTCGCTTGGGTCGGGCGTTATTGTCGGGCAGGAAGGTGTCGTGGTCACAAACTATCATGTGATCAAAGGGCGCGGCGAAGCGGAAATCAAAGTCGTTCTCGCCGACAAGCGCGAATATGCGGCAACGGTCATCCTCAAAGATGAACGCACGGATCTTGCCGTACTGCGGATCGATGCGCCGGGGATCACCTTTCCGTTTCTGAATTTCGAAGACAGCGACTCGCTGGAGGTCGGCGATCTTGTCCTCGCTATCGGCAACCCGTTCGGCGTCGGTCAGACGGTTACCAGCGGTATTGTCTCGGCATTGGCCCGCACCAGGGTCGGAGTATCCGACTATCAATCCTTCATTCAGACCGATGCGGCGATCAATCCCGGCAATTCCGGTGGCGCTCTGATCGATATCAAGGGCCGCCTCGTCGGCATCAATACCGCGATCTATTCGCGCACCGGCGGCTCTCACGGCATTGGTTTTGCGATCCCGGCAAACATGGTGAAACTGGTCGTAACGTCGGCGCTTCAAGGCAAAGCCGTCAAACGGCCCTGGCTTGGTGCCAAGCTGCAAAAGGTGACCTCGGAAATTGCCGAGGCGCTCGATCTGGACCGGCCTGTCGGTGCCATGGTGAAGCAGGTCTATGAGAATTCCCCTGCCGAGAAAGCGGGATTGCGTGCCGGTGACGTCATCACCGAAGTCAATGGCAGAGAGGTCGACGATCCACGGGCCTTTCACTACCGATTCTCGACCGGCGGCATTGGCGGCAAGGCTGAGCTCAGCCTGCTTCGTAACGGAAAGAGCCGAACCGCCTCCGTCCAACAACTCGCCGCTCCGGAAGATCCGCCACGCGATATCCGTGAGCTGACGGGCCGGCATCCCTTCGATGGCGCGAAGGTCGCCAACCTTTCGCCGGCTCTGGCAGAGGAGCTATCGATCGATGAGGATGCGCAGGGCGTCATCGTGCTGGCCGTTACACGCGGCAGCACGGCCTCGCGCCTGGGCCTCAGAAGCGGCGATATCGTCGTCGGCCTCAACGGTAACCGTATTGGATCGGTCAAGGGACTGGCACGGATCGTCGAAAGACGTGCACGCCGTTGGCAACTGACGATTGAAAGAGGCGGGCGTAAGCTCAACGTTGTTGTCGGCGGTTGACGTCGACTGGAGAGTTGCTGCTTGGCATGGGGTAGGGCAGTCTCTGCCGGTGCGACAAGACGATACCTCAACGGGCCCTAGGTCATGACATCCCTATTCGAAGCTGCGGGGCTGGACGACGAGGCACCGCGCCCGCTTGCCGACCGCCTTCGGCCGGAAAGTCTCGAGCAGGTTGTCGGGCAGGATCATCTTCTTGGCGACGATGGGATGCTGACCCGAATGGTCGCCGCTAACCGATTGTCGTCGATTGTCTTCTGGGGGCCGCCAGGGACCGGGAAGACGACGATCGCGCGGCTTCTGGCCCATGTGACCGAACTGCACTTTGAGCAACTCTCAGCGATCTTCTCGGGCGTGCAGGACCTGCGGAAGGTTTTCGATGCAGCCAAGAAGCGTCGCGGTGACGGTGTCGGCACACTCCTGTTTGTCGACGAGATCCATCGCTTCAACCGCGCGCAACAGGATTCCTTTCTGCCGCATATGGAAGACGGCACGATCGTGCTGGTCGGCGCCACAACAGAAAACCCTTCCTTCGAATTGAATGCCGCCGTTTTGTCCCGTGCGACGGTCCTTGTCTTGGAACGTTTGGATGATGACGCGCTTGAAACGCTGCTTACCCGGGCAGAGAAGGAGATGGGCCGGAATTTGCCGCTGACCGAGACTGCCCGTGCGGCCCTGCGCACGATGGCAGACGGAGATGGGCGTGCGGCGCTCAATCTGGCCGAGGATGTTCTGCTGGCCACGACGGAGACGGCCGAGCCTCTGGAAACGGAAGCGCTGACAAAACTCGTTCAGCAACGCGCGCCTCTCTACGACAAGGGACAGGACGGCCACTACAATCTGATCAGCGCGCTCCACAAGTCGGTGCGCGGTTCAGACCCGGACGCGGCGCTTTACTGGCTGGCGCGCATGCTCGCTGGTGGCGAGGATCCGCTCTATATAGCCCGGAGGCTGGTCCGGATGGCCGTCGAAGATATCGGGTTGGCATCGCCCCAGGCCCTTTCGCAGACGCTGGCTGCCAAGGACGCCTATCATTTTTTGGGATCGCCCGAAGGCGAACTCGCAATCGCGCAAGCCACGATCTATCTGGCGACGGCTCCAAAATCGAATGCGGCATACACGGCTTTCAAATCGGCCCAGCGGCTTGCAAAGGACGCGGGGTCACTGTCGCCGCCCAAACATATCCTGAACGCTCCGACCAGCCTGATGAAAGAGCAGGGTTATGGAGAGGGTTATGCCTATGATCACGACAGCGAGGAGGGTTTTTCCGGACAGAACTACTTTCCTGATGGTATGGAGCGCCCGACATTCTATAGCCCGACAGATCGCGGGTTCGAACAGACGATAGGGGATCGTCTGGCCGCCTGGCGGCGACTCCGCGAAGGGAGGGGGACGTCTTGAAATTCATGCTGTATGCCGCGGCCGGCGGTGCGATCGGTGCCGCAGGACGTTATCTGGTGGGGCTTGGAGCCGTCAGGCTCCTTGGCCACGGATTTCCATGGGGTACCCTCATCGTCAATATCGTCGGCTCGCTTATCATGGGTGCGCTCATCGAGGCCATCGCTCTCCGTTATTCCATCTCGAATGAAATGCGGACATTTCTGACCACAGGCATTCTCGGAGGTTTCACGACCTTCTCGGCTTTCTCTCTCGACTTTGCCGTGCTGTTCGAACGCAAAGCGTATGGTTTGGCGGGCCTTTATCTTGGCGCATCGGTCTTCCTCTCGATCCTGGCTTTGTTCATGGGGCTCTGGCTCGCCCGCACGGTGCTGCAATGAGCGGCGTCCACATGAAGGAAGTTGTCGAAGACGAGGCGGATCTGCGCCTCGATCGCTGGTTCAAGATTCACTATCCGTCGCTCACCCATGGCCGCCTGGAGAAGCTTCTGCGAAAGGGGCAGATCCGGGTCGATGGCGGCCGCGTCAAGGCCAGCACACGACTTGCGCCCGGCCAAAGTGTCCGCGTCCCACCTCTCGATGTGCCGAAGCAGGCTGCGCGCAAGCCCATCACGCTCTCCAAAAAGGATCGGGAATTCATCGAGAGCTTGGTGATCTACGCCGACGATCACGTTATTGCCTTGAACAAACCGGCCGGCCTCGCTGTGCAGGGTGGCTCCAAGACAGGCCGGCACATCGACGGTCTGCTGGACGGCTTGGAAAAGAAAAAGGGCGAGCGGCCGCGATTGGTTCACCGTCTGGACAAGGATACGAGCGGCATCCTGCTTCTGGCCCGCACGAGGGCCGAGGCAACGCGTCTCGGCAAGGCTCTGAAGGCCAAGGAGGTCATCAAGATCTATTGGGCACTCGTCATTGGCGTTCCGGATCTGGAGCAGGGTGAAATCGCCCTGCCGCTGATCAAGCGTGGCGGTGCCGGCAGCGAGCGCTCGCGCATTGCCGAACCCGGCGAAGATGGCGCAATGGATGCTCTCACCCGCTATCAGCTTGTCGAGATCGCCGGTCAGAAACTGAGCTGGCTTGCCCTTTCGCCGGTAACGGGGCGGACCCATCAATTGCGCGCCCATCTGGCCGCAGTCGGTCACCCGATCGTCGGCGATGGGAAGTATGGCGGCGCGGAAGCCCATCCGGGCGGTGAGATCCCCTCAAAACTCCATCTCCATGCGCATACGCTGGTGGTGCCCAGGCGCTCCAGAAAGCCTCTGGAGCTGACGGCGTCTTTGCCCGATCATATGGCTTTCACCTGGTCGCTGTTCGGTTTCGATCCCGATTATGACGATATGCTGCTCGAGCCATTCGATTGATCGCAGAAAGATATGACTTTGAAACTCATCATCTTCGATTGTGACGGCACGTTGGTGGATAGCCAGCACATGATTGTCGCCGCCATGGCAAATGCCTTCGAGGCGCATGCTTTGACGCCCCCATCGCGCACAGACATTCTGGGCATTGTCGGTCTGTCGCTCCCCGAGGCAATATTTCACCTGGTGCCTCACGAGCCCGACGAGACAATTCTCTCCATCTCCGAAGGCTATAAGACAGCCTTCGGTGAGCTTCGGCTGGATCCCGCTAATATGGAGCCGCTGTATGAGGGTGCGAAGGACGCGGTCCACAGCCTTTCGGGACAGGAAAAGGTCGCGCTCGGCATCGCGACAGGCAAATCCCGCCGCGGTGTGGACCGTGTCATGACGGCTTATGGCCTGCTCGAACATTTCTCGACCATCCAGACGGCGGACGATGCCCCCTCGAAACCGCATCCCGGGATGATCGAGCAGGCTATGGACGCGGTCGGTGCAACGCCTGAGAATACGGTGATGATCGGTGATACGTCCTTTGATATGGAAATGGCGCGGCGGGCCGGCGCTCGGGCGCTTGGCGTTTCATGGGGCTATCACCCTGAATCCGATCTTGTCGAAGCCGGTGCCGATCATGTCGCGCAGGACTTCGGTGAGCTGATGAACTGCCTGCAGCGCGGCGAGGCATAGGGGGGGCTGCATGAGCAGTGACAACGAAAAATCGCTGGCAAAGCGCTTCTACAAGGACGTCTCGCTTGCATCCGATGATGCCGGCGTTCGAATCTTGCTCGATGACCGTAGTCTTCGGACACCTGCCAAAGCGGAGTTCCTGCTACCGAACGAAAGACTGGCGGAAGAGGTTGCCTTGGAATGGCGTGTCCAGGGGGAAAAGATCGACCCGAACAGCATGCCCTATACGAAGCTCTGCAACTCGGCGATCGACGGGGTCGCGAACAACCGAAAGGACGTCATAGACGCCATCATGGCCTTTGCCGCGACCGATCTGGTTTGCTACCGGGCCGAAGCGCCGGATGCACTGGTCATGAAGCAGATGGCGCTCTGGGGTCCGGTCCTCGATTGGGTGCTTCAATATCTTGGCGCAGACTTCGAGACCAGCGAAGGCGTGATGCATGTCGAGCAGTCGCCAGAGGCGCTGGCCCGCGTGCGCGCCGTCCTCGAGCCCTATGATCCGTTCTCCCTGGCCGCATTTCACGTCATGGCAAGCCTGACGGGTTCGACATTGCTCTCCATTGCTCATGCTGCTGGCCTGTTCGATCTTCAGGCGACCTGGACTGCCGCCCATGTGGATGAGGATTGGCAGATTTCCCAATGGGGCAAGGATGAGGAAGCTGCTGCCCGGCGCACCAAGCGCTGGGCGGAAATGGAGGTGGCGAGCCGGACATTCGCACTTGTGAATGAGAAGCCGGCGTGAGATCGACCACTTGTCGATAAAGCCGTCGTTACCGCCACTGCGAAGAGGTACAACCATGGCCAAATCGGAAAACAAGACCAAGCAGACAGAGGCATCGCCTGCCGACTTTATCGCGTCGGTCGATCATCCGCGCCGCCGCGAGGATGGGCTGGTCCTGTTGGAATTCTTCAACGACGTCACCGGTCTGGAGCCTCGTATGTGGGGTGACAGCATCGTCGGTTATGGCCGCTACTACTACAAATATGACAGCGGCCGCGAAGGCGAGTTCATGCTGACTGGATTCAGTCCGCGAAAGAGTGCGCTTTCGTTCTACGTCATGTCGGGTTTCAGAAACAAGCCAGAAAAAATGAAACGCCTGGGAAAACACAAGACCGGCAGAGCGTGCCTCTATGTCAACAAGCTTGCCGATATCGATATGGATGTCCTCAAAGAGATCATCTTGGAAGATCTGGACTATATGCGGAGCAAATATCAGACCTGGGACGTGTAGAAACACGTTCCTGCGTGCCGGCAATCGATCCATGATGTCGGGTTTCCAATCACATTAAGGCGAATGCAATCTTCTGGTCCGATACTGTCCGCCAGGCTTATTTGTCGGGGGACAGGGGCATGCAGACGGGTATCGAAACAACACCATCACTCCTGATTTTCATCGGACCGCTGTTCGCGTTGGCGATCATTGCCGCATTCACAGATTCATCGAACGGGAAGAACCCCGTTGCGCGCCGGAATTGGTTCGATGGCTACATGGGTCTTTGGGCAGGCGTTGTCACGCTTTGCATTGTCGGGCTCCTCGACATCGGCGGCATCATCTCTGAGACCGTTTTCCTTGCGACCTGCCGGATTGTCGTTGTGGTGACGATTCTCGCATCGCTCGTTCTGTGGGCGCGCTCGACACCGAGCCTTGAGGACGAGGAAGAGGATTATCGGGGTGACACGCGGGAACCCGCTGCCTAGCCTGGATTTCTCATACTGCGTGCATCGGTCGCGGTTCACCGGCCCATATCACCCTATTTGTTCGTCCAAGGGCGGATTTCCCATGCCCTAAGGCGTCATGCTATTGACCATTATCTCTTTTTGGCGATTTGGGTGGGTACAATGAAAGACGTCATCGAGGAGCTGGAGCGACGGCGTGCGGATGCACGGGCCGGCGGAGGCCAGAAGCGGATCGATGCCCAGCATAAGCGCGGCAAGCTGACTGCGCGCGAACGCATTTCTCTCTTGCTAGACCACAACTCCTTCGAAGAGTTCGACATGTATGCCGAGCATCGCTGCACGGACTTCGGCATGGAGGACAACAAGATTCCCGGCGACGGCGTGGTCACCGGTTGGGGGTCGATCAACGGCCGCGTGGTCTATGTCTTTGCGAAGGATTTCACCGTGTTCGGCGGATCCTTGTCCGAAGCGCATGCACAGAAGATCATGAAGGTCCAGGATATGGCGCTGCGCAACCGCGCGCCGATCATCGGTCTCTTCGATGCTGGTGGCGCGCGTATTCAGGAAGGCGTTGCGGCGCTCGGCGGCTATGGCGAAGTCTTTTTGCGCAACGTGATGGCGTCAGGTGTCATTCCGCAGATCTCGTTGATCATGGGACCATGCGCCGGCGGCGATGTTTATTCACCCGCGATGACCGACTTCATATTCATGGTCAAAGACAGCTCTTACATGTTCGTCACTGGCCCGGACGTCGTGAAGACGGTCACCAATGAGGAAGTGACATCCGAAGAACTTGGTGGCGCGCGCGTGCATACCGCGAAGTCTTCGATCGCAGACGGCGCATATGAAAACGACGTTGAACTCCTGGTGCAGATGCGCCGGCTGGTCGACTTTCTGCCCCTCAATAACGAGGCCGGTGTCCCGCGCCTGCCGACGCGCGATCCGTTTGACCGGGTCGAGCATTCGCTGGATACGCTGGTTCCAGCCAATCCTAATACGCCCTATGACATTAAGGAGCTCATCACCAAGGTCGTGGATGAGGGTGAGTTCTTTGAGATCCAGGAGGCCTTCGCAGGCAATATGGTTGTCGGTTTCGCCCGGATGGACGGCGCGCCGGTTGGTGTTGTCGCGAACCAGCCGATGGTTCTCGCCGGCGTCCTCGATTCCGATGCCAGCCGGAAGGCGGCGCGCTTCGTGCGTTTTTGCGACTGCTTTTCGATCCCCCTGGTCACCTTCGTCGATGTACCGGGTTTTCTCCCCGGAACCGATCAGGAGTATGGCGGGCTGATCAAGCATGGCGCCAAGCTTCTCTTCGCATTTGCGGAGGCGACCGTTCCCAAGGTGACGGTGATCACGCGCAAGGGCTATGGCGGTGCCTATGTTGTCATGTCGTCAAAGCATCTGAGAGGCGACGTGAACTATGCCTGGCCTTCCGCCGAGATTGCGGTCATGGGGCCGAAAGGTGCTGCGGAGATCATCTATCGTTCCGAGCTTGATGATGCCGACAAGATTGCGGACCGCATCAAGGACTATGAGGAACGCTTCGCCAATCCGTTCATTGCGGCAGAGCGCGGCTTTATCGATGAAGTGATAATGCCGCGCAGCACCCGCTGGCGCATCATTCGCTCGCTCAACATGCTGCGCAGCAAGCACACCGAGAACCCCTGGAAGAAACACGACAACATTCCGCTCTGATTTTTTTTGTGTCCGGCCCGAAAGCCGCCCAATGGCGACTTTGATTGCCGAGGCCATCCCTCTCCCCCGGCCCAACCACCCCGAGGGTACCCTTATTGGGTGGTTGGGCCGGGGGAGAGGGATGGTTTTAGGATTCTGGGGTCAGACAATCAGGCTGCGAGCAGTCGGGCTTCGACGCTTTTCAAGCCGTTGGCGGTGCTGTGGAGTTTGTTGTCGCTCGTGACGAACGGCGCGCCTTCCCATTCGGCAAGCGCAAGGTAGAAACAGCGAGCGATGCTCATCTGGTGCTCAAGGGCCAGAGCCAGGGCCCGGTCGCGCAGCAGCATTACGGGAAACAGCCGGGCAAAGGCCTTCGGTGCGGTGTGCATGACGAGTTTCGCATCGTCACTTTCGAGCTCTCGCTCGGCGACCAGACGTTCGAGGAGATCGCCGATATCGGCAAGGATAATTTCCGGTGCGAAAAACTGGACGCCAGGCTCCTTGAGGGCCCGTGCCGCTTCCCAGCGCGGTGCGGCAACAAACCAGCGAATGGCAATGGTGGCGTCTACCACGAGGTTCACAGCAGCTCCCGCTCTTCCATATCCATATCCACCAGGTCGCGATCGATCGTACCGATACGCTCACGAATACGATCGATATCGGCCCAGATCTGACCGTCGTCGGGTTCGGCAGCGTCGGAGAGAATGTTTCGAACGGTTTGCTCTAGAGACGTCTGTGCAAGGCGCGCGCGCTCTTTAAGCCGCTGGATAACGGCGTCGTCCAAATTTCGGACAATAATCTGTCCCATCGAATCGCCCCTGCTATCAAAACGATAGCACAACCGGGATCGATTGTAATGCACGGCCCAGCGTGTAAAGTCCGGCGACGCAGATTCAGGGAGACCAATGATGATCGTATCAACAACGAGTGACATCCAAGGCCGTGAAATCGCTGAGTATCTCGGGCCTGTCGCAGGAGAGGCGGTTCTCGGCGCCAACTTCTTTCGCGATTGGTTCGCGTCGATCCGCGATGTCGTGGGCGGGCGTGCCGGTGGGTACCAGAAAGTCCTGAGGAGCGGACGCGAGTCTGCAATCAACGACATGGTCGAGGAAGCGCAGGAAATGGGCGCCGATGCCATTGTCGGAATGGACCTCGACTATGAGGCGATGGGTGAGACGAACACCATGCTCATGGTGTCCTGCAATGGCACCGCAGTTCGGTTTCGCTAGCACGCAGTGCGTTCGACGGAAACGCGCATAGGCAACCGAATTCATGATCGTCAGCCACACCCACCGCTTCATCTATATCAAGACCTACAAGACCGCTTCGACGAGCATCGAAGCGGCTTTGGCAGGTGCGTGCGGTCCGGACGATATCATCACGCCGGCAAGCGAGACGCTCATGGCGCATCGCAAGGGCCGGTTGGCGCAAAACTATCGGCTCGATCATCCGCTGGTTCCCAAGCGCCCCCTCTGGCGCCGGCTGCTCGGGCGTCCAGAACGCCGATACCATCCGAGCGTCGGCTATTATGAGCATATGCCGGCATGGCGTGTGAAGGCGTATCTGGGAGACGAGATCTGGTCGCGTTACTACAAATTCACGTTCGAGCGCAATCCATGGGACCGCCAGGTCTCATGGTATTTCTACAAGACCAAGAGCAAAAAGCAGCGCCCGTCTTTCGACACGTTTCTGGCCGACAAGCGTCGCGCCTGGGTCGAGAATTACGACCTTTACGCAATCGATGATGTGCTGGCGGTTGATTTTGTCGGGCGGTATGAGTCGCTTGCCGACGATTTTCTTGTCGCCATGCAGGCCGTTGGTCTCGACGGACAGGTTTCTCTGCCCGTTACGAATGTCTCGCGTGAGCGGGAGGAGGGTGACTATCGCTCATACTACACAGACGATACGCGCACGCTCATGGGAGCATGGTATGCTCGTGAGATTGCGCTTTTCGGTTATGCTTTTTAGAGATCTGATCGAGATCAGACTGCCATCCGGAGAAATCATGCAGCGTAAGACCATCATGAATCATACGACTCACATATTCGGAGCGGCATTGCTCGTTTCCGTCATCGGTCTCGGTACCAGCGTCGCAGCAGCACAATCGATTCCGGGCAAGCCCGACCCTGCTGTCGGTGCCGAACTTGCAGCCAAACTCTGCAGCAGTTGCCATGTGTCCAAGGCGACATCCGAAGCGCCGGTGAAAGCCGATGTCCCAACCTTCAAAGAGATCGCCAATCTGGAAGGGCGCACGGAGGCATCGATTGCGGGCAAGATCATTCTGCCGGCTCATCCGATGCCGACATTCAACCTCACAAGAACCGATATTGCGCACCTCGTGGCTTACGTGATGTCCCTGAGGACGGCTGAATAGCCGCACGCCGTCAAGCGTTCGCTGCTTTCGCCTGCAGGAGCGGAGCGATTGTGCCGTCGCCGCAACCGCATCCATCGTGGCCATAGGTTTTCGAATAGGACGATGGCGGTGCGAAGACGGGGATCGGCTCTGAAAATCCTCTCAACGACTGTGACCCGCAATCACGGCACTCTTCGCCGATGGCAGCAGCGAACTCGGCGCTGAGCAAGACTGGCTCATGGAGTTCCTTGGTGAGCTGCTCCAGCCGAACGACCTCGTTGACCGCCGAGCCGAAGGCAGAGAAGGTCAGTCTTTCCGGAATCCCGACATTGCCGAACATGACCTTGCCGACATGGAGCCCGGTACCGAATTGCAGTGTGCAGACACCTGTTTTGCAGCGCTCTTCATTGATTTTGTCCAGTCGCTCCCAGGCGTCGGCCGTCGCGAGCAACGCGTTGCGGCAGGCGCGGGTCAGGTCCTTGTCGTCTTCGCCCGTCGAGAAGATTGCAAGAACGGAGTCGCCGATGAAGCTGAGTATTTCGCCGCCTGCCGCTAGCACAGCGCCGCCAACCGCGTCGAAATAGGCGTTCAGAACGTCGATGAAATCCTGTCGATCGAGGCTGTCTGCCATCATGGTGGACCCGCGCAGATCCGCCGACAGGATCGCGGCACCGATCGTATCGCCATCGCCGCGCCTGATCTGACCGCAGAGAACCCGGCTGCCAGCTTCAGCCCCGAGATAGGTGCTTGCGACATTCGCGGTGAGGCGCGAGCGAATGGCCATCTTGCAGGCGACGGCAAGACGATCCTGAATGTGCAGAAGGGCGCTGATCTCGTCTTCGCTGAAACCTTCCGGCTTTCGCGTTGCCCACGATCCGATCATGCCGTCTTCGTCACCGGGCGTGAAATTACCCGTAAAGGCCAGATAGTCGGTCAGACCGTCCTCGCGCAATTGATCGAAAATGGAGAATTGCATGCTGGTGCTGCTTGAGAGGCGGCATCGCAGATAGTCGAGCTCCCGCTCCATCATGTAGTGATGAGGGCTTCTGCGGAACGCGTCGGACCCGCCAGGGACATGGGGATAGCCCTCTTCGACAACGCCCTGCGCCGGCGTCCAGGTGAGGCCCATGGCATGATAGAGCGGGTGAAGCACGGTAAACGCGAAATAGCCGCGATCGATCTCGATTCCGGCCGCATGCAGCCTTTCGCAGCAGCCCAGGACGACCGTTTCCAAATCGGCGTCGCGCAATGCCTGCTCCATAAGCCAGTTCGCAACGTTCTGAACCAGGCTCTGAGCGACCGAGCTGCGCAAATTTCCTTCGGACATTTTCGTTCCTTCGGGTGTGTTTTGCCCCGGCGCCATACTATGGCGATCGCCGACGCCTGTCATACAAATCCGCGTGTATGAGAATGACTGCTGACATGTAATGATATAACAGAAATATCGTTATTTATCAATGTGTTGGTTGTTATAGATCTGCTTGGTCTTCTAATGCCTGTTCGGGCTGACTTGTAGCAAGCGACGGCGGGCCGCCGATCCGCAGACGACATTGGGCGAAAGACCTGCGACAAGATAGCTGACAAGACGGCCCATCTAGGCCCTATTGGTCAGTTTAAGCCGTGCGTTGCGGTGTATAAGATCGCGAACCCTCTAGAATTGCATTAGCCGGATATTCCAATGCCTCTGTTCGATAAGATCCTGATTGCCAATCGCGGGGAAATCGCCTGCCGGGTCATCAAGACCGCGCGTAAGCTCGGCATTTCCACCGTCGCCGTTTATTCCGAAGCGGACCGTCATGCGCTCCATGTGCAAATGGCAGACGAGGGCGTGGCCATCGGTCCGCCCCCGGCGGCTGAGTCCTATCTTCTGATCGATCGTATCATCGAGGCCGCCCGAGAGACGGGGGCACAAGCAATCCATCCGGGCTATGGCTTTCTGTCCGAGAACAAGGCGTTTGCCGAAGCTCTGGAGAAAGCCGGCATTGCGTTCATCGGACCGAATGTGAAGGCCATCGAAGTGATGGGCGACAAGATCGCATCCAAGAAGTTCGCGGCCGATGCGGAAGTCAGTACGGTTCCAGGCTACCTCGGTGTCATCAAGGACGCCGAAGAAGCCGTGAAAATCGCCGACGAGATCGGCTATCCGGTGATGATCAAGGCGTCTGCCGGCGGTGGCGGCAAGGGCATGCGGATCGCCCATTCGCGCGATGAGGTCAAAGGGGGCTTTGGCTCTGCGGTCAATGAGGCCAAATCGAGCTTCGGCGACGACCGGGTCTTTATCGAGAAGTTCATCGAGGAGCCTCGCCATATCGAGATCCAGGTCCTTGCGGACAAGCATGGCAATGTCATCCATCTGGGAGAGCGCGAATGCTCGATCCAGCGCCGTAATCAGAAAGTCATCGAGGAAGCACCGAGCCCGTTTCTGGATGAAGAGACGCGTGCAGCCATGGGGGCTCAGGCTGTCGCGCTCGCCAAGTCCGTCGATTATGAAAGTGCCGGTACGGTCGAATTCATCGTCGATCGGGACAAGCATTTCTATTTCCTGGAAATGAACACACGCCTGCAGGTCGAGCATCCGGTGACGGAACTGATCACGGGCATCGATCTTGTCGAACAGATGATCCGCGTCGCGGCGGGAGAGAAACTGAGTATCGCGCAGTCCGATGTCGCCTTGAACGGCTGGGCGGTCGAATCCCGCATCTATGCGGAAGACCCGTTTCGCGATTTTCTCCCCTCGATCGGGCGCCTGGTGCGCTATCGCCCGCCGGAAGAAGCAACGACGGATACCGGCCTGACCGTGCGAAACGATACCGGGGTCTATGAGGGTGGGGAGATCTCGCTCTATTACGATCCGATGATTGCCAAGCTGGTGACGCACGCACCATCGCGGGACCTGGCTATCGACCATATGGCCCGTGCGCTGGACGCGTTCCATATCAAGGGCATCCAACACAATATCCCGTTTCTGGCTGCGATCATGCAGCATCCGCGCTGGCGCGAGGGGCGGCTCTCGACAAGCTTCATAGCCGACGAGTTTCCGGATGGTTTTGCTGCCAGAGAAGCGGATGAGGATGAGTTGACCATATTGGTCGGCGTTGCCGCGGCCATCGACCATATGAGCCATCGCCGGCGCCGGCAGATCTCGCAACAATCCCAGGAAGAGTGGTCCGAGCCACGTGCGGTCCGCGTCGTCAAAGTGAATGACCATGAGCAGGTCGTCAGGGTCCTGGACGTTGGCGAGGACTATGAAGTCGGCTTTTTGAACGAAGATGAGAGTGTGAGTCGTTCAATCCATGTGGGAACGGAGTGGTGGTTCGGACAGCCCATCTGGTTCGGCCGTGTTGACGGTGTAGAAGTTGCTGTCCAGGTGAATCCAATTCTCAATGGATACGAGCTGTCTTATCGCGGCGTCAAAGCTCAGAGCTTCGTTGCCGGCGAATTGCGGGCAGAACTCTCTCGTCTCATGCCCGTCAAAGAAGCGGCGGATACATCGAAGGCGCTTCTCTGCCCGATGCCCGGTCTTGTCGTTCGGTTCGACGTTGCCGAAGGCGACAAGGTCAAAGCGGGGCAGCCTTTGTGCGTCGTCGAGGCGATGAAGATGGAGAATGTCCTGACAGCGGAGCGTGATGCCGTGGTCGGGAAGATCCACGCGGAGGCCGGCGACAGTCTCGCGGTCGACGAGATGATTATGGAGTTCGAATAGGGTTGGTGCCGCTCTATTTCGCATATGGCTCGAACATGCTGCCTGCACAGATGGCCGACCGGTGTCCCGGGTCTCGGGCAGTGGGGACAGCGAAACTTCCCGGCTGGCGCTTTTTCTTTAACACGCGCGGTTCTGCGGCAATCAAGCCGGACGGGAATGCAGAGGTTCACGGCGTCCTCTGGCGCGTCGATGCCGGGCATATCAATCGCCTGGATCACTTCGAAGGCGTGCGCTGGGGCAACTATCACCGCAGGCAGATTCATGTCTGGGAAAACGATCAATCGGCGCTTGCAGCGGTCACCTATATCGGCTCCAGGCGCTATGACGGTCGGCCTCGGATCAACTATATCATGACCGCCGTATTGCCGGGTGCCGAGACATTCGATCTGCCGGCTGCATATCTCGACGAACTGCGATCCTGGCTCCCGAACCGGCCGATCGGCAATGTCAGCACGCGCTATCGCGGTGGTCGCAAGGCGCTCCGGTTCCCGCGCCAATGAGCGGCGACATCGCAATCCGGACCATTCATCTGCGTATAGAGGGCCGGGTCCAGGGTGTCGGCTTCCGTTATTGGGTTCGCAATGAAGCCGCAAGACTAGGGCTCGACGGCTGGGTTCGCAATCGCCGGGATGGCGCCGTCGAAGCCGTGTTTTCGGGCCCGCCGGATGCGGTCGCGGCCATGCAGAGCCTTTGCGGCAAGGGGCCGTTTGGATCGAAAGTGAGGCATGTCGCCCTCATCCAGGAGGGCGGAAGTGTCGCCGCCGGTTTCGAGATCAGGTCGACAGTGTAACCAGACGCAGCGATGCCTCTTGGCAGAACCCTCTTCAACGGGAACAATGCAACACTATATCAAGAGTGGACTGTGAGGAGCATTTTGCAATGGGTGGCATGACACGGATTGTGTCATTGGTCTGCTTTTTGGCGATTGGGCTGGCCCTTCCGGCCGAAGCCGCCAAGCGTGTTGCCTTGGTCATTGGCAATTCCGCCTATGAGCATGCGACTCCGCTGGAAAACCCCAATAACGATGCTATGGCCTTGGCTGCAGTGCTTGAGCGCCTCGGGTTCACAGTCGTCATGGGTGTCGATCTGAAGCGGGCGGCATTCGAAAAAACCGTCCGCAAATTCTCAAAGGCCCTGCGCGGTGCCGATGTCGGGCTATTCTTCTATGCGGGCCATGGCCTGCAGGTGAAGGGGCAGAACTATCTGGCACCCATAGACGCGGCGCTCGACGACGAAGCCGATCTCGACTTCGAAGCAATGCCGGTGCGCACGGTCCTTAAACAGATGGAGCGCCAGACCAAAACCAATCTTGTGTTCCTGGATGCGTGCCGCAACAATCCCCTGGCACGCAATCTTGCGCGATCTATGGCAACGCGCTCCGCCGGCATTGGACGCGGGCTTGCGCGGGTCAAATCAGGGATCGGCACCATGATCGCCTTCGCCACGGAACCGGGCAATGTCGCGCTGGATGGCGATGGAACGAACAGTCCTTTCACGACAGCGCTCCTACGGCATATCGAGACACCCAGTCTGGACGTCGCGCAACTTATGCGGCGGGTTCGAAAGGACGTCATCGCCAAGACATCCGGCCGCCAGGTGCCCTGGAACAATTCATCGCTGACGGGCGATTTCTTCTTCGCCGGGAAAGGCACGGTCACAGCTCAGCCAGCAACGACACCCAGCGTTTCGACGCCGCGCCGAAACGAAGCGGCCGAAGCTTGGGCGACTATTCAGAACAGCAACAGCGTCGCCGTCCTGAAGGCATATTTGAACCGCTACTCTACGGGCATCTACGCCGAACTTGCACGGGCACGATTGTCGGAGATAGAGGCCAAGGCAAAACAACAGGTCGCGGCTGTTGCTCCACGCGAAGATGCAACGCGCGCCACCCATTTGCCGCGCCCTCGTGCAGCCGGCGAATCCTGTACGCGGCGGCGCGGCGATATCTACTGCGTGAGTTCGACCTTGGCGCCGCAGGGCCGGTATTCTTATGAGGTTGCCCGCATGATGGACGGGCGCGAGAGCACGGCCTGGGTCGAAGGCAAGAGAGGTCAGGGAATCGGTGAATGGATTGTTGTGGAATTCGACAAGCCGCAGCAGGCGATGCGGATCGACATCAGCAACGGACTCGGCAAGAACCAGGACATTTATTCCAAGAACAGCCGAGTGAAAGAAATCGAGGTTCGGTTCTCGAACGGTGAGACCCGACGCTTCATGCTGGCCGACAAGGCGCGCGAACAGCGGCTTGGATTGGGCGGCAGCCCGCAGACCATGTGGGTTCAGATCAAGATCCTGTCGGTCTATCCCGGTTGGAAGTATCAGGATACGGCAATTAGCGAACTCCGGGTTCGGCATTGAGCAGGCTGCCGTCATGTCTTGGCAGTAGCGCCAGACCAAAAGTGGTCAGGACCATTGGAGCCGTTCTGATCCTGATGTCGCCGACCTTCATGACCCCAATGGAGGCGTCGGCCAAGGATATGCCGAAGGGTTTCGTGCACCTACGGGCCGTGGACCCAACCATTCTCCAGGATATTCGTTATGCGACACCGCAGAACTTCGTTGGAAAGCGTCTACCCGGATACGATGTGGCTGAATGTGTTCTCTTCGGCAAAGCTGCAAACGCGCTCAAGAAGGTGCAAGCGGAGCTGAGAGACGAAGGGCTCGCGCTGAAAGTATTCGATTGTTACCGGCCTGCGCGCGCGGTTTCCGAAATGGTTCGCTGGGCAAAGCGTTCCGCGAACCGTGAAACACGGGCCCGATACCATCCCCGGATCGCCAAATCCAAACTCTTTCCTCGGTACATCGCCACAAGGTCCGGACATTCCAAAGGAACCGCTGTCGATCTTACAATCGTCGATCTGGCGAAACGAAGAGCGATGGGTGCGGACACAAAGCTGCAAACCTGCCGCAATGGGAAGGACTTCAGCGAGAAGAGCGCTGAGATGGATATGGGCACGGCCTTCGATTGCTTTGATCCGATGAGCCAGACCCGAGCGTCCGGCCTCGGCCAACTCCATCGCAACAATCGCGATTTCCTCGTGACCGTCATGAAACGACACGGGTTCAAAAACTATGCAGGTGAGTGGTGGCATTTCACCTATGTGCGTGAGGCTTCGCCTAAGTCATACTTCGATTTCGCCATTCCGGCTTTAGGAGAAACCGACAAATCGAATTGAGTTCTTGTCGCTTGTTAAGGTCCTGAACAGCCTGATCTTCGCACTTTGCAAGTCTGTGATAGTCTTTTTGCATCAATGTGTTGTGGTGTCGGGGTGATAGGCTCACAGCATTGGAACCGATCCGGGGGCGGAACGTTCTATTTGCGAAAGGGAGTATTTCGATCGATGGAGCGGTATCTGAAGGGCTGCGGCCTGGCTCTTGTCTTGGTCACATTGGCAGCACGTATGTTTTCCTTGAGCGCCGACCCTGCGGCGGCTCAAAACAGCTTCGAGGCTTTGAAACCAGCATATCAGAAAGCCATCGGCGCAGGTGATTTCGCGGGAGCCGAACGTGTCGCCAAGCGCATGGTCGCCATCGCGCGCAAGCGCAATGGAAGGCGCCATATCAACTACGGCCTCGGCCACAATAATCTCGCGCTCGCGGTTCTAAATCAGGGACGCTATGGCGACGCTATCAAGTCCTACAAGCAAGCTCTGCCGATCTATGAAAAGACACTGGGGCGAAGCCATGCGGCTATCGGTGATCTACTCAATAATCTGGCGAACGCTCACTTCAACCTTGGTAAGCCAGCCACCGCAATTCCGCTCTACAAGCGCGCGCTGAAGATCTACGAAAAGAGACTGAAGGCTGATAATCCGAGTATCGCGAATACGGTCGGAAATCTTGCCAGCGCCTACTATCGGCAAGGGAGCTACAGGGAAGCCTTGCCGCTCCTAGAGCGCAATCTCGAACTCATTGAGAATGCGCGCGGTCCTGCGGCGGCGCAAACGGCCGGTGCCCGCGAGCGGGTCGCGGATGTCCTGCATTTGCTTGGCCGTTTTGACGAGTCGCTCTCGCTTTTCGAGTCTGCTCTTGCCTCATACAAACAGGTGATTGGTCCGAAAACCGCTGTGGTGGCCAACACCTACGGCAATCTGGCGAACGTCAATCGGAGCATGGGGCAATATGACGAGGCCATTTCTCTTATGGAGAAATCGCGCGACATTTTCATAGAGGTCCACGGACCCACGCACGAGAATGTCGGTACCACGCTCAACAATCTGGCGAATATCTACAAAGGGTTGGATAATCTCCCGAAGGCGGCACAGCTCTATAAGCAGGCGCTCGCGATCTACGATGCAAGATTGAGCGATGATAACGTCAATCTTGCCAATACGCGTGAGAATCTCGCCGGTGTCTACAGCGAACAGGGTCGATTCGATGAGGCCGTCCCGCTGCTCGAGCGTGCAATCGCGATCAAGCAAAAGGCGTTGGGCCCTCAACACCCACGTGTTGGCGACAGCTATCTCAACTACGCTGCCGCTCTCAATTTACGAGGAGACTTTCAAGACGCACTAACCCTCTATAAAAAGGCGTTGAAGATCTACAACAAGGTCTATGGGAAATCGCATCCCCAAACCGCACTCGCGCTAGACAATGTAGGGACTGCCTACATTTCCCTTGGTCAGCATGCCAAAGCGGTATCGCATCACAAGCGTGCTTTGGTCATTCGGGAAAAGACGTTGGGAAAAGACCATCCTGCGGTTCTTGACAGCATACTCAATCTTGCGAATGCACATGTGGCACAGAGCGCGTTTCCCAAGGCAATCCCGTTATACGAACGCGGCCGTAAGATCGCAGAAAAGACCGCCGGTCGCGCCAATTCGAGCATTGCCAAAATCTTCAGCCAACTCGCATTTGTGAACCAGGCTGACGGAAAACCTAAAAAGGCACTGAGCGCTGCGCGCGATGCGGCAAAGACCGTCGCTGCGATGCAGGAGCGTTCTGTCGCAAGCCGTTCGGATACGGACGACAATCGAACGCAGCCTTTGAACCATGTGTATGAACAGGTTGTCAGCATCGCGTTCGAAGTCGGCAGCGGAAAGAAATACGATCGGGAGACGCTTGCAGACGAGGCGCTCGCGGCGGCACAACGCCATGGCACGACTTCCGTATCTGCGGCGCTGTCACAGATGGCAGCCCGCTTCGGAACCGACGACAAGGCGCTCGGAAAGGTTGTTCGCGAACAGCAGGATCTCACTGCCGAACTCCAGAAAATCGAGAAGACACTGGTTGCGGAGTTCACGAAACCCGCCAATACACGGGATCCGAAAGTGTCCGCCGGGTTGCGACGTGAACGAAGCACTGTCGAAAAGCGGCTCGCCAGACTGTCCGCGCGTTTGGAAAAGAAGTTTCCGAGCTATGGCGAACTGACGAATCCGGCTCCGCTTTCGGTTAAGAATATCCGCGACCTGCTTGAAGAGGACGAGGCGCTGGTTGTCTACCTTCTCATGAAGGGCGAGGGGTATGTCTGGGCCATTACAGACGATGCGCTGCGATGGCAGAAGTTACCCAATGCCCAGTCGGCTGAGAGCCTCTCGGCTAGGGTGGCTGGTTTGCGCAAAGGTCTCGACTTCGAAGCGCTTCAGCGTCAGGAGGATCTCTTCGACCTGAAGAAATCCCACGCGCTCTACAAGGATCTGCTCGGTCCGGTCGAGGACGTCATTGCCGACAAGCGGAAACTGCTCATGGTGCCGGTCGGCGCCCTGACCAGTCTTCCGTTCAACGTGCTTGTCACCGATCCGCCGGCCAAGGCGATTCCCCCGGTAATGACCGGCTACCGGGATGTTGCCTGGTTGGTGAAGCGGCATGCCATAGCCATATTGCCGTCCGTTCCTTCACTGCGGGCTCTGCGTGTCTTTGCCAGCAAACAGACGGCGAGAGATGCCTTCATCGGTTATGGCAATCCCGATTTCGGAGGCGGCGACGCCGGTGAAGTCAGAGGGACCAAGGTTACGGCCGTGAAGACGCGAGCCTTCTCAAACTTTTACAAACCCGGGGGGCAGGTGGACCTGCGTCTGCTTTCAGATAGCTTGCCGCCGCTACCCGATACCGCGGACGAGTTGCGGCACGTGGCCGAACGGCTTGGTGCGGACGGGACGAAGTTGCGTCTCGGCGCGACGGCAACGGAGCGCGATGTGAAATCCGCGAAGCTGGAGAACTACCGCGTCGTCTATTTCGCAACCCATGGTCTCGTGGCAGGCGATCTGGAGAAACTTGGCAGTACAGCAGCGGAACCAGCATTGGCACTCACCGTGCCGAGCGCTCCCAGCGACATCGACAATGGTCTGCTGACCGCGAGCGAAGTCGCCCAGCTAAAACTCAATGCCGATTGGGTCGTTCTCTCGGCCTGCAACACGGCCGCCGGCGACAAGCCCGGCGCGGAGGCTCTGTCGGGTCTCGCCAAGTCCTTCATCTATGCCGGCGCGCGTGCACTCCTGGTCTCGCACTGGCCGGTGGCGTCCAGCGCTGCAGTCACTCTGACCTCGCAAATCTTCGATGCCCGGGCCCAGGACGCAGCCCTTGGCAAGGCTGAAGCCCTGCGGCGCTCCATGGTCGCGCTGATTGCCGATGAGAAAGATCCGTTGAACGCCTATCCTGCGGTTTGGGCGCCGTTCATCGTTGTTGGAGATTAGGCGTTTTTACCTGAGAGACCTGAAGCCTGCCCTCTCCCCCGGCCCAACCACCCAATAAGGGTACCCTCGGGGTGGTTGGGCCGGGGGAGAGGGCAGGCTCCAGGATTCTCAAATCAATCCGCTAACAACTCTGCGTCGGACCGAAGGTCTCTTCGAAAGCTGCGCGCAGGGCAATGTCGGCGTCGTTCATGGTCACAGGCCGGCCGAGATCGACCAGGCTGGTCACGCCATGTTCGGCAATGCCGCAGGGAACGATACCGGCATAGTGGTCCAGGTTCGGATCGACGTTGAGGCTGATGCCGTGAAATGTGACCCAGCGGCGGACCCTGACGCCAATGGCGGCGATCTTGTCTTCCCGGGTGGCTCCGAGTTCCGGCCGGGCCACCCAGACGCCGACACGGCCCTCGCGCCGCTCGCCCGTCACATTGAAGTGGGTGAGGGTGGCGATGACCCAATCCTCGAGGGCGCAGACGAACCGGCGCACGTCGGGACGGCGGCGTTTCAGGTCGAGCATGACATAGGCGATACGCTGGCCGGGCCCATGATAGGTGTACTGGCCGCCGCGTCCCGTGCGGAAAACCGGAAACCGGTCCGGATCGACGAGGTCGCCGTCATCGGCGCTGGTGCCTGCCGTATAGAGTGGCGGATGCTCGAGAAGCCAGACCGATTCAGGTTCATTGCCCGACGCGATTGCCGCCACCCGGCGCTCCATCTCCGCCAGCGCTTCGTCATAGGGGACAGAATGCTCGCTTACCCGCCATTCGACGGGCATCTCGCGGCCGGGTTGCTGCATGAAAGTCTGTGCCATTTCGTGTCGGCCTTTACGATCCGGTAACCATAAGTGTGAACAATCGATCCTCAAGAACCATAAGGTCGAATTTTACGCACAGCGGAGATTGTCAGTTTTGAGCGAAGCAGCGAAATCCATCAATAGCATTCCTATCGAGGTGACAGTTGTGCTCGGCAAAACGTCCATGCCGGTTCATCAATTGCTGCGGATGGGACGCGGTGCCGTGATCGAACTCGATACCGGCGAGGACGAAGAAGTCGAGATCCTTGCCAACAACGCACCGATCGCCAGGGGCGAAGTGATCGTGCAAGGCGAGAAGATCGCTGTGTCGGTGAGCGAAAAGCTGAAGCGCTCGGCGACTGGCAAGTAGGCGAATTCGTTTATTTCTGGCGCTTGCAGGCCCCATACGGGTTTGCTACATGAAGTCCTCGCGCGCTTCACATATGGGCGCGCGACTTGCGGTCGTGGCGGAATTGGTAGACGCGCAGCGTTGAGGTCGCTGTCCGGTAACACGGGTGGAAGTTCGAGTCTTCTCGACCGCACCATCACCTCTCACTGGCAAAATTGCCATGTGTTGGTTTTTCCGATCCTTTTAGGTCTTGGGCCACTGTGCTGGCATGGCATGCCGCGCGCGGTCTCTCAAGCCGATGCCAAGAGCGAATTGGCGACGCTGAGATAGATTTGTGCCGCACCCTCGAGCTGTGAGAGTTCGACATATTCATCGATCGTATGCGCCTGGCCGAGCGATCCAGGGCCGCAGATTATGGCCGGACAGCCGAAATTCGGTCCGTCGGTCCCCCCGGGGAATGCACTCAGTACGGCCGATGCGCCGTTCAGGGTCTCAACGGCGCTCACCGCAGCGGCTGTGATCGGTGAATCGGCTGGGGTATCCAACGGTGCCACATCGAGGATCGGCGCCGAAATCTCAAATGAAATCCCGTCGCTTTTCAGAGGTTCCAGCCGTTCGCGAATTTCATCGGCGACGCTGGCTGACGTCTCGCCCGGGAGGGTGCGTCGGTCGACCGTAAGCGTGCAGCGCTCGGGAATGGCGGAATGCGATTGACCACCTCCGATCTGAACGGGCGAGAAACGTGCATTGCCGCAAAGGGGATGGGCTGGCCGCTCCTGAAGCTCGTCCGGATAGGTGGCGAGGGCCGTGATAATGCGGTGCATGTGACCGATTGCATTTTCGCCTTGCTCCGGCATGGAGGAATGGACGGCTTTTCCATGGGCCGTAATCTCAAAGCAGCTTTGCCCCTTGTGTGCGGGGCAGATCGCGAGCTCCGTCGGTTCGCCGACAATGCAGTAGTCCGCGTGGGGGCCGTTCTGACCGGCATCCCTGGAGCCGATCATGACATGCTCCTCATCCGCAACGAACATAAGCAACAGATCGCCCGCCAGTGCCTGCGGGGCGGCTGCCAATAGTCTTGCCACCTCAAGAAAGGAAGCGAGGGCGGCTTTCATATCGCAGGCGCCGCGGCCATGCAGCCGTCCGTCGCGCAACGTGGCGGCAAAGGGATCGCCGTCATAGCCTTCGACGCCGACCGTATCCATATGTCCTGCCAGCATCAGGCAGGGCCCGCCGCCGGTACCGCGGAGCCGCCCCCAGACATTCGGCCGACCAGGGACGACATCGCGGTGTCCGGTCTCAAGTCCGATGTCTTCCATGGCGCCGAGAAGCCAATAGGCGACTTCGGCTTCCTGCAGGCCAGGGGCCGGTGGATTGTCGTAGGGATTGATCGAGGGAGTCGAGACAAGCTGTGTAAGGTCAGCCGTCATACGTTCGAGGTCGGGCGTCATGAGAACCACTCTAGTGCTGGGGGCTCTCCTTTTGTAGCCCATCGTTATCGACTGCCGTCTTGGCAGTCTTTCTTGGCCCGCTCAAAGGCTGTTTCGGCACCAGGTGAACAACGCGGAAGCCGTGCCTTTTCAGGGCATTGAGAATTGCAGGCACGGCCTTGGCCGTCTCGGGTTTCGGGTCGTGCATCAGGATCATGCCGCGGCCTTGATGCCGGATCCGTCCGATGACCCGTCGAACGATTGTCTGTGCACTGATGCCGGTCCAATCGTCGCTCGTCACATCGGTCGAGAAGACAGCATAGCCACGGGTCGCGGCGAAGGCGTTCATGGCATTTGTCTCGCGCAGGCCCGGGAACCGCAGAAAGGGAGCGATGGTGCCGCCGGCCGCTTTGCGCACGGCTTCGAACCCGCGTTCGATCTCCTTCTTGGCGAAGCCGAAGGGGCGTTTGTCGATCCGGTGCGGGTGCGACCAGGTATGCGCGCCCACAGTATGGCCACGCGCTATGGTTTGGCGCACGACATGAGGCACGTGATGGGCCCAGCGACCGACCGGGAAGAAGGTTGCTTTGACACAATGGCGATCCAGCGCTCTCAGGATGCGGCGCGTGTAGATCGGGTGCGGTCCGTCATCGAAGGTAAGAACGACTTCGCCCGGCGCAAGATCCAGCCCCTTGGGGGCACCGCGCTTGAGATGTCGATAGGCCGGATACTGCCATGTTCCGAATCTGGGACCGTCGCTTGAATCGATGACCAGCGTCCGGGAGACGCCGAGCGCATTTGGATTTCCCGGGCAGTGGGCTGCGGCACCGGCCAGCGTCGCAGACGCAGAAAGGAAGCACGCCGCGAGCCGCGCGATCGCGAGTTGCATTGAATTGACCTCTAACTGCCGCCACCGCCGCATCGGTGGCCATTCAATTTTTGTCTGGCAGTTCGCCCGAAACAGGCGTTAATACCAGCGGCCGCCATTCATCGCCTAAAGGATGGCAATTGCGGGGCGGGGCCTTGCCTTAAGTTTGAAAAATGCGGCGCGTGGTCAGATTGCCGCTATCGGATCAAATGACACCTAACCGGAGTCGAGCGAGCGCCGGAAAACTATTCGATTCTAACGTGTTAGAGCAGCTTGTCTGAGCCCAGAACGACGCGGACCGCTCTAAATGCAACGGATGGCACGATGCAGGACGCGACCGAAGAGCTACAGCTTCACGACGAAGAAGGTGCATTCCTGCCCGAATTCGTGCGCACGGTCGAGCACGCGCTCGCGTCGGAAGACGATACGGAAATTCAGACGCTGGCCGGCGCGCTGCATGAAGCGGATCTCGCCGATCTGATCGAATTCCTTCAGCCCGATGAACGAGTCCGGCTGATCGATGCGCTGGGGCCGGATTTCAATGTCGAAGCCTTGCCCTTGCTTGAAGAGCCGGTTCGCGACCAGCTCATTGACGTGTTGCCGAATGAGCAGGTGGCCGAGGCGGTCAGTGCCCTCGAGTCGGATGACGCGGTCTATCTGCTTGAAGACCTGGATGAGGACGACCAGAAGGATATTCTTGCGAAGCTGACTGTCGGCGAGCGCGTCACGCTCAGGCGGTCGCTGGAGTTTCCTGAAGATTCAGCCGGCCGGCTGATGCAGGCAGAAATCATCGCAGTACCGCCGTTTTGGACCGTCGGTCAGACCATCGACTATATGCGCGAAGACGACGACCTTCCGAATGCGTTCTCGGAAATCTTCCTCGTCGATCCGGCCTTTCATCTCCTAGGCAGCGTACAGCTCAACCGCCTGCTGCGAACAAAACGCCCTGTGCGGATCGAGGATATTGCCGAGAGCGACATTCGTCGGTTTTCCGCTGAAACGGACCAGGAAGAAGTCGCACGCGAATTCCAGCGCTTCGCCCTCATTTCGGCGCCGGTCGTCGATGAGAACGACCGGCTGGTCGGCGTGGTCATGGCCGACGACGTAGTCGAAGTCATTCAGGAAGAGGCCGAGGAAGACATCCACTATCTCGGTGGTGTCGGCGATGAATCGCTTGCCAATACTGTGTGGCGCACGAGTCGCGGCCGGATCGTATGGCTGATGGTGAATCTGCTGACGGCCATCCTGGCCTCGGTGGTGATCGGCCTCTTCGATGCAACGATCGCACAGATGGTTGCTCTCGCGGTCCTGATGCCCATCGTTGCGTCCATGGGCGGCAATGCGGGGACGCAAACCATGACGGTCGCCGTGCGCGCGCTGGCGACCAAGGAACTTGGGCGTGTGAATGCGTTCCGCGTGATCAAGAGAGAGATGCTCGTCGGCATCCTCAACGGCCTCTTGTTTGCTATCATTATGGGGGCCGTGGCGCTCTTCTGGTTCAGCAGCGACACGCTGGGAATCGTGATTGCGGCCGCCATGATCATCAATCTGCTTGTTGCCGCGCTGGCCGGTATCCTGATCCCTCTGGCGCTCGATGCGCTCGATATCGATCCGGCCCTTGCATCGAGTGTGTTCGTAACCACGGTTACAGATGTCGTTGGTTTCTTTGCCTTTCTCGGCTTGGCTGCGATCTGGCTCGTTTAGTACTGTTTCGCCAAAGACTTCCGTTCATCGGCCATTCAGCCTAGATTCTATATATCGGCTGTGAATTTGCCGCTTTTTATGTATTTCGGAGGTGCATCATGCTTCGTCGTAACCCGCTCATGCTTCTGCTTGCCGGCGCTCTGAGCCTCGCTCTGATTGGACCGGTATCAGCCGCAGATGATACGGAGTCCACGAGTGCATTGATCAACGCGTTGAAAAAGAAAAAGCTCAAAGTGCGCGGTGTGAATGTTCAAAAACAGGCAGCGCCCGCACAGTCCGACTTCATCAAGAGCTTGAAGAACAGGAAACTGCGCGCAATCTCCGTCGAAGAACGGACCAAGGTTGCGAAAATCGTGAAGGAGTCGAAGGCACCGAGCGTCGATCTCGAGATTCTGTTCGCCTATAATTCAGCGACGATCCAGCCGAAATCCGTGCCGCTACTGATCAACTTGGGTAAAGCGCTCGGCAGTGCGGATTTGGAAGGGGCGACATTCCTGGTGGCGGGGCACACCGACGCAAAGGGCTCTAACAGCTATAACCAAACGCTTTCAGAACGCCGGGCAGCCGCGGTGCGAGATTTTCTGACCAAGTCGTTCAAGCTTGACGAGTCGACGCTTATTGCAATCGGGTTCGGCGAGGAACAGCTGAAACTACCGGGCAGCCCGAATTCCGGAGAAAACCGGCGCGTGCAGATTGTCAATCTGGCGCAATAGCCGTTAATCGGGAGATGGATTGTCCCTGGCAACAGTCCGCCCACCGCCATTCGGACCGGGAGCATAGTTTATACAGATCTCCTCGAGTTCTCCGGTCTGCAAGGATTGATCGGCATATTTGCAGTGGAATGGCGGCTCGCCTGCCGCACGACAAAGACACTCTTCGAGATGGCAACACGAGTCGCACGTTCCGAATGTTCGTTTGCCCCTGACTTTGGCGACAGAACTCATGACGCGTTCGAGTGCGTTGGATAACTGTTGTCTCAACCCACCTGGCAATTCCGCAATCGCTGCGACCAGATCCTCAAACGGGTCCTGATCCTGAAGGGCCTGTCCTTTGGCCGTAAGATCGAGCCGTGCACTGCGACCGTCTGATGTGGATTTGACACGTTCCAGATAGCCGTTGGTAACCAGGCTCTTCACCGTCTGCGAAGCGGTTCCCCGTGTCGTCGCATGATAATCGGCGAATGCCGAAACCGTGCGCGAGAATCGGTTCGCCCTCGCGAAGTATCGCAAAGCCGTCCATTGCGCAGTCGTCAAACCGCAGCGAAAACCTTCGCCCTGTGCAAGGCGTCCCAGATGGGAGACCATCTCTGCCGCCGAAAGGGCTGTGGGACTCTCTTTCGAAGCCATGTCAAATGGTAGCGTTCCCGAACTAACATGACAACTGGTGGTTCAATAGCCTTGGGTGCAGGATTAATGCATGGCCCGGGCTAGCTGGTCCGGGATTTGAGGCGCCGGACACCTTCATCGAGAGAGATGAGACCCGGTCCGAGGACGATCAGGATCAGTGCATAGCCGGCCCAATAAATATGGGTCGGCCAGCCGCTGAAGAACACGATCTGAATGACAACCGTCATGACCAGCAGGCCGAGGGCGGCAAAGCGCGTCAAGAATCCAGTCATGACAAGGATCGGCAGCACGATTTCGGCGACGCCCGCCATGTGAACCGCGACATTGGGGAACGGAAAGTTATAAGCTTCGCCGAATAGGCGCAGCTTGTAGCACTCCTCGAAGTCGCAGCCAGGGCTGAAGAGATAAGAAGCTCCGCCTGAAATCTTGAAGAAGCCCTCCCACTTCGTCAGCCCGGATTTGAAGAAGGGCTCGGCCAACAGATAGCGCACGCCGAGGAGCGCCAGGGAGATGATGAAGCCGACAGCGATCGGCATGTTGGAAATGAAGGCGGAGCGACCGAAGAGGAAATCGCCGAAGCGTCCCATCGATGTCCGATCTTTGTTTGCGGCCTCCGCGCCGGCTCCCGCTGCATCAGACATGGTTCAATTCCTTCTGGCTTGGTGGTTGTTCGCTGGCGGTCGGCAGAGCGATATCGCAGATGGCACCGCATTGCATCAGCCCGGTGAGGTTGGCGCTCAAATCGAATTCAGGATTTTCAGCACCGGCTGCTTCAGCCGCTTGCAGCAATGTCTTCCCGGCGCCAAGCGATGCGATGAAAGTGACGGCACCGACCGGCAACTGCCGGACTTCGACGTCGAGCTCCGGCCGCAAAATCAACGCGTCCTCCGGTCCGGCGTCCAAGGTGTTTTCGTCCAGGTCAGTCTCATCGGTCATCGCGGTCCATAGCGTGACGACTGGAAAGTTGGAGGCGACAGAACGAAGTGAGGGATGCAGGGTGATTGTGGCATTGGCGATGTCGGCCGAAGCCAATGCAGACATTTCATCGGCACTGAGGGGCGAAGCATCTGGTGCGTGATAAGCCTCGTTCCACGCCCATTCGAGCCTTGCGACGTCTGCCAGATAGGGCACGCTCTCAGCAGGCTCAAAACCATCCAGAAATCCTGGAAACTCTCCGCCATAATGCAGCAGAACCGGCGAACGGGGAGGGTGGTTCTCGATAAATGCCCGTGCCATTGCTCGAAAGAATTCTTCGCCGACAAGCCGGCATACGGCGGGAAAACGGCCTTCCAGAGCGTCTATCAGACTGACGAATACATTGTTTCGGTAAACGTTGAAGCGCTTAAGCGGACGGGGTCCTGTCCGGCTCGTGAGGCCTTTCGGAACGGCCTGCTCGGGATTGAATATGGCGGCGACGAAAGCGCCTTGATCTTCAGTTCGACGTGGCATAGTTGGAGCCTCTCGCCGTCATCACGCGTTCGGCGCGCTGGGCTTCGGCAAAGAGCGTGTCCCATGCAGGTACGTCATTGTCCCATTCTATCAGCGACGGGCGCTCGCCTGCGCGCGCAACGGCGCGTGCGTAGAGCGCCCAGACCGGATCGGCAACTTCGCATCCATGAGCGTCGATGAGGATAGGCTCGCCCGCATCGTCCAGGTCGCTTGCATGACCCGCCAGATGAAACTCGCCGACATGCTCCACCGGGAATGCGTCAACATAGGCCTCGGCGTCGAAGCCGTGATTGGTTGACGAAACAAGCACATTGTTGAGGTCCAGCAACAGCCCGCAGCCGGACCGCTCCGCAATCGCTTTCAGGAACGCGAGTTCGCTCATCTCGCTGTCCTCGAATTCGAGATACGTCGACGGGTTTTCCAGCAGGATGGTTCGACCGACCGTTTCCTGCAGCTCATCGATATGATCGCAAACGCGCGTGAGAGTCTCGGTCGTGTAGGGCACCGGTAGGAGATCGTTCAGGAAAATGCCGTCATGTGTGGACCAGGCAAGATGCTCGGACATGAGACCCGGCTCATACCGGTCGGCCAGCACCTTCAGCCGGCCCAAATGGTCCTGGTTGAGCGGCCCATCGGCCCCGATAGAAAGCCCGACGCCATGGAGCGACAAGGGATAATCGTTTCGGATAGCGGTGAGATAGTGATGCGGCGGTCCGCCCGCGCCCATATAGTTTTCGGGATGGACCTCGAACCAGCCAAGATCCGGCTGGGTATCAAGAATATCCCGATAATGGTCGGGTTTGAGCCCGACTCCGGCACGGGCCGGAATCGAGCTCGAAACTTTGTATGTGACCAATTGGTCCATTCGGTCAGCGCGAGCTCAGCACTTGCCTTGTGCGCCAAGCGATTCAGCGACCTTGCAGGTAAGCGAACCCTTAGCGTCACCGGTCGCGGCCGCGGCTGTCTTGATGCATTGGCCTTTGGGTACCAGCTTCCAGGCATTGGCCTGATAGTCGATCGTCGACGTTCCGGCACAGGACGTGCCCGGTCCGGCCTTACAGTCGTTTTGACCGGCTTTGGCAATGCCGTAGCATTTCTCACGCTCTTGCGCATCGGCTTGGCCAACTGAGGAGACGGTCAGAGCTGTAGCGAAGGCACCGGCAACGGCGATTGCTGTTGATGTTTTCATGTTTTCCACCCTTTCTTGCACTTTGGGAACGAGGCCGGTCTTAACGGATCAACATTACAGAATTTGGGCCGTCCATCCGACCGGCGACATACGGTCTGCCGGATATAGGTCGTGCAGCGACGCGTTCAAATGGTGAAGCGGCTGCAAAACGACCGAATTCCGTCAATTCCGATGACAACCTATTACGTCTCAGCGGGCAATTGTGATCACGATTCGGCATATTCTCGACCAATTTTCCGTGAGCGGACAATGGCCCAAAGCGCTCAGGATGACAGCGTTCGGAAGAGAAGTACGCCAAAAAATAGTTGGAATTGGCGACTCTTGTGCGTGGTTCTTCCACTCTATGCAGTGTTTCGAACGGTTTGGCTCTTAAATGCGGAGATGATCAGCGTACACTACGAACATGTGACATATGTCGTGCCTGCAGCTGAGCCACACGTCAGATTGGGAGGGACCGGATGGTCCGGGGACGCTTTATTTTTGCATTTGCATTCCTGGCATTGCTGATACCGCAAGGCCTTGAGGCGCAGCCGAGGGATGCAGGCAACCGAAACGTCGATTTCAGCCAGATTCGCCACTCCGTCCAGTTGGCTCTCAATATTCTGGGTTTCGATGTCGGTACCGTGGATGGCAAGTTTGGCCGAAAAACCCGGTTGGCGATCAGAAAATATCAAAGGTCCATCGGTGTTCAGGCAACCGGACGTTTGACCGGGGAGCAGACGAAGGCGTTGCTGCTGGCCGCGAACAAGGCGATGGCAGCCCGCAGAAACAATCGGAACATCCAAACCGATCGCCAATCGACGCAAACCAGAGTCCAAAACCAGGGTGAAAAATTCCAGCGCTTTATCCATACGGACTTGCGCGGTGACGACATTCGTGACCCGCGAACGGATCCGTCGCTGAAACGGATTGGGGTGCCAGGGTGCCAGGCAGCATGTGCGGCCGAGACCAGATGTGCAGCCTTCACCTACAATACGATATCAGGATGGTGCTTTTTGAAGGGAAGCGCCGGTCAACGCGTTTCGTTCACGGGTGCTGTATCCGGGATCAAAACCGCGACGCCGCAAACCACAGCGAATGCATACGCACGACTGTTCATTGAACGATGGCCGGGTTCATCGCGGAACCGAGAACCGACATCGATCAACACGAAAATCGCAGGGTTGTATCAATACACGCCGCGACAAAAACTCTATTGGTCGCAAACTCACAAGCGTGCCGTGGCTCTCGCGAATGCGAAGACTGCTCAAGGAAAAATCGATCTGAGAAAAGTTCGCCAAGCGATGTCTATTCTCAACCAGCTGATGGAAGACATCCGTCGGGAACACGGAACGGGCAGTGCTCTTGAGGGGAATGTCTTGGTCGATTTCGCGAAGGCGCAAAGTCGCGATCTCAAGGATACTTCCGATGCGGATGAGGTTGCTGCAGCAAACAAACGCTTCGGAGAGACCCAAAAGCGCGCGATCGACTATCTCTCCGGATACGATCGTCAGGACGCCCGGATCAAACGTGTTCTGGCGGAGCAGCGTCTGGAAGCAATAACGGCGATCGCCGGCGGTGGTTTGTATTGCAACTCGACGAACTCATACAAGATTACGCGTTCAGAGCGCGCCGGCTTTTGGCTGAAGGCTGTCGACACGCATGCATCGGTGTTTGGCACAGATGCCTTGCAGGTCGGGTGGCTGCGTAAGGCTGCCGAGTGTGTGCCTGAGATCAAGCAACGAATTGAGATATATCAACGCCGTGCCGAAGTCGCCGACACGATCCAAATCCCATTGGTACGCTTTTGGGCTCGGCTCGATCTCGCGGTCGCTCAGGCGGAGAGCAAGGACGATGCTTTGGCAAGGCGCAGTTTCAAGACTGCCTTTCAGATCTATCGGTCGCATCTCACTGGGCAATCGTCAGGTATCAACTTCATAACCGACTCAGCTTTCGAGCAGGATATCGGCGATGAGACGATGGAAGCGTTGCATCGCCTTCGATTGAAGGATGAGCTGACGATTGTCCTGCAGGGCCAGGTGAACGAGTTCTTTCGCAAGAAGATGCACACTTACAATGCCGGTATCTCCTATGTCTGGAGTATGGGTGCCCGGCTTGAACGGTATGGCGCATTCAAGTTGGCCGATAGCCTCTATCGCCGGTTCGGCTCCGACCCGGTCACTTTTGCGACGCACTTCACGGCCGCCAAGGACTACGACACGTCCAACCTGATTTTGGGCCGTGCCTTGAAGGCTGCTGAACGACGTCGTGCCCATACGAAGCGTTTGGAAATTCTGGTTTTGTCTGCGCAGAACTATTTTGACGCAGGGGATCATGCTCAAAGCGAAGCCTATGCCAATCGAGCGCTGAAACTGATTGCTGAAAAGAAGCGTTTGCGGCGTGCAAAGCAACACAACAAGAAACTGCGAAATCTTCTGGCAAGCATTCAGAAGGAGCGAGGACGGCAAGGTGTCGAGGAGTCTCCGGCAAGTGCCAGAGCACAGGAGCTATTTGGCAATCTGGATAAGGCGATCGCGACAGAATGCCTGGCAGCCACGCCGGTCAAAAAGCGCAGAGTTTATGAGGTTCGCACGGCGATGCAGGAGATCCTGTCCGAGTCGCCGGAGGTTGCAGCGGCTGGCGCCAGAGCGTCATCTGCAGATCAGTTTCTTGCTTGTTTCGGTCGCAACCGGCCACATGTCTATGGGTACAAGCGCAACTACGCCAATCCAAACCTGTCTGCCGAAATGTTTGGAGAGGCTGCAGCGATATACGCGTTGCGTGATGATCGCCCCAGCGTCGCGCGGCTTCTCAAAACGGTCTTCAATGACTCGCTCTGGCCTGTTGTTCCAGGTCGCTATCGCTCGAAGGTCGAGAACAGAGAGCAGTTGGAAGCTATCCAGGCGATCTATCGCAATCTCGCAAGGCACGAAAAGAGAGCGTGGTTTGCGCCGTTTCTGCCCAAACTGTTGAAACGACTTTCGGACGACAGATTGAATCGCATCGGTTCCGGCAACTATGTCGATATTGTTCTCGCACAGATCGGGACGATCTTCGTGCTTGAGGGTCTGCAACCGGGTGCCGAACGCATTGAGCGGACGATCCAACGGTTTCGGAAAGCCGAAGGGCGTTCGCCCAATGACCATCGCTGTGTGTCGGTCGAGACTTGCGAGTTCCTTGGCCTCATGGCGGAAGAGGCGGGTAATATAAAGATAGCGGACAAAATATACGACAACTTGTCGAACACCTTTGTTATCAACTGGAGCGGTGCAAGCGCGACCGTTGCGGAGCTGGATCGAATCCAGGAGATGGCGATTGCCGAAGGCGAGCAGCGCGAAGCTTTGGGGCGATACAGGTTGGCGCGCACCTATTTCGAGATCGCCGGCGGCAACGTCTATAACGCAAACAGTGACGCACGCTCAGTGCTGAGCGACATTACCAGGATCAGGGCTGCCGACGGATTGGCTCGAACAAATCTCAAACTCGGTGAGCTGAAAGCTGCGGCGGACATAACACGGCCCATACTCTCTGCTGTCCGTGCAAAGTTCGAGAAAGGGCTTTCGTTTCAGGATGACGCTGTCGTCAGCTGGGCCAATCGACTTCGCGGTCTCATGCAGACGCACCTGGCGCTCGTGTCGCAAGATGACAACTCGATGGACGCGTCTCGTTTGGCCGAGAGCTTTTTCGCTGGGCAGTATCTTCAGGCGACGCAAACAGGGGCGACGGTCGGCCGATTGGCAAGCCGATTGAAGGCGCGCAACAAATCCATCGCCAGCCTCATTCGCCAGCATCAGGACGGCCGGCGTTCCCTGGCGCGGCTCTACAAGACCTTGGCTGATCAGCAAAGCGATGCAGCTGCGCCGCTGCTCAAGCGAATAGAGCGTCAGGAAGCACGCGTTCAGGCTATCGGAAACAAACTCACGAAAGCCGATCCTGACTATTTCGCGCATGCCCGCCTGCAGATCGCCCGGCTCGATGACGTCCGTGAATTGATGTCGAACGAAGAAGCGCTGCTTTCGGCCTACATTGGGTCGGAGAGTGTCTATGCGTGGTGGGTGTCCAGCAAGGGCACACGCTTTGCGAAACTCGATATCTCCCCGGACCAACTGAGGGAGAAGGTGGCCGCACTGCGGCAAAATCTCGATCCGACCAATCTGTCGGATGTCGATCTCAGCGCTGCACATGAACTCTACACGACAATCCTCGGTCCGTTCGAAGCCGAGCTGGCGTCGGCCCGTCATTTGTATTTTGTGCCCAACGGGTCCCTGGACGGACTGCCGCTCGGTGTCCTGGTGACTGAGGCGCCCGACCAGGCCCGCCTGCCCATTGAAGAGATCAGAAAAGAGCGTCCTGACTGGCTCATTCGCAAGATGGCAGTGAGTACATTGCCTTCAGTTGCTGCGCTCAAGATTCTTCGCGGCAATCGACAGACGGTAGAGGCTACGCAGCGACCGTTCTTCGGCGTCGGTAATCCCGTGTTCGCAGAGGTTAGCGAAGACACTTCCTCCACGAGAAACTTGCAAACCATTCGCCTCGCCAATCTGGCGGGTGGAAGAAGCGCGACGGTCAAAGTGCCTCCGCTGCCCGAGACTGAGTTCGAGATCAAGGCGATTGCGAGCCTCTTGGGGGCCGACACGGCCTCCGACCTGCTCCTGGGTCATGCTGCCAATGAGGCCGAACTGCGCCGCCGCAACCTCGAGCAGTACCAGGTCATTGCGTTTGCAACGCATGGATTGATCGCAGGTGAGTTGGAAAACTTCGCAGAACCGGGGCTCCTGCTGGCGACGCCGAAAAAAGCGGTCGGCGGCAATGACGGTTTGTTGTCTGCCAGCGAGATCGCGCAATTGAAACTGAATGCCGATCTTGTCATCCTCTCGGCCTGCAATACGGCGGCCAGCGATGGTCGTCCGGGAGCTGAGGGGTTGTCGGGTCTCGCAAAGGCCTTTTTCTACGCCGGCGCACGGCGCCTCATGGTGACCCATTGGGCGATACCCTCTGAGCCGGCGGTCGAGATCACAACCGGAATGATCGCTGCCAAGAAGGGGCCCGACAAAGTGAGTTGGGCCGAGGCCTTGCGCCAATCCGTTCTCAAACTGATCGATGAAAAAGGGTCGGCTTTGAACGCGCATCCGGCATCTTGGGGGGCCTACATTATCGTTGGCCCACCGAGCCATCAGACCGCCTCGCGATGATCATCGCGACTCTACCTTGTGCAAAAAATCTGCTATATATCGAATCGGTGGTCGCTGGTCACAAACCTCCTCCTGGACGCACCTTTGACGGTGGGTTTGGTCCGGGGGAAACGTACTGGCCGGTAACGCGTAAATTGTCACGAGTTTAAGGCTTCGGCCGATTGGCTTGTCAGTGTCCGTGTCCGGTAGTGGCCTTTAGTCCGCGTAGGTGCTGATCCCTGCATCCCTCAGGCAAGATTGGCGCGGCCGGCGACCATCACCAAACCCCGCAATATCTTGAATTTTGGCGGTTTCGAGTCCGGTTGGATGTCACGGATCTGATTGGGCCCCGACAAGCGTTTTCCGCCATGCTGTCAGATCGGCTGGCTGCGTTTCGAAGGCAGGCACGTCGGGCGGAAGAATGACCCAGGATTGCTTGCGACTGGTCCACAGATGAGCCACCGGTGCAAGGCTGCCGGTATCGTCGAGTGTTCCGCCTTTCAACGTGATGAACCGTAAAGAGCGCGCGGACTGGTGATAGACACGCGTCCCGCAGTTTTCGCAGAACCAGCAGTTGGTCGTCGTGCCACTATCCGTCGGTCGTCCATAGGATCTGAGTGGCCCTGCAATTTCGAAAGCATCGAGACTAAGCGGTATCGAGAGCGCGCATGCCGAGGCCGACTGCTTCTGGCACTCGAGGCAATGGCAGGCATAGACGGCGACGGTCTGCGCCTTGATCGTGTAGCGCACAGAGCCGCATTGGCATCCGCCGGCCAGTGTCTCGATTGTCATGCGGGCGACCTCTCATCGGCTGTTTCTCGGTACATTAGGGAAGCGACGCGTTTCGCCTTGTTGCCACTCGCAAATGCGCTTAGGTAGTTCTGTCGGGGGCGACGCGTTGAAAAGAGATGGTGCTTCCATGGCGGCATATGAAGCCAAGTTCCAAATTGGCCAGATCATTCAGCATCGCAAGTTCGACTATGTCGGCGTGATCTTCGATATCGACCCGGTCTTTGCCGGAACGGAGGAGTGGTATGAGCATGTCGCACGATCGCGGCCGCCCAAGGACAAACCCTGGTACCATGTCCTGGTGAATGGTGAAGCACACACCACCTATGTGGCAGAGCAGAATATGGAGCCTGTCGATACGCCATGTCCCATCGTGCATCCGCTCACTGATGAACTGTTCGGCGACTTCGATGGTGAACGCTACAGCCTGCGCCAGCAGATGAATTAGGTGATCGGGTAGGGGGCGGATCTCACCCGCAACCCTGGAGCCGGGTTGCGTTTAGTCGGCCTGATCAGCAGCATTGAAGTTGTTCCTCGTATTCACGGGTGTAATGAGGTCGCATATTGAGGCTGTGTACCCATCATTGCGCGTTGGATGACCCAAGTCGGATGACGACCGGTTACCATTCGATATAAGCCATTTGCGAGGTGACTGTGGCACGGGGAAAATGTGCCAACTCCGGACATCGCAGGAATGCCAGATTGCCACGTTCAACACCCCTTAGCCGACCCACGAAACAGTTCGAATGATCAATCTCCGAGCAGACGCGTAGGGAGAGTGAGCGTATCCAAGTTGGGAATTTGCCGAGTATGCCACCCGATACTGCAAGTCGGATAAATGAAATCTTTGAGAAGCTGTACGACGAGGCCGATTGCTTCGACGGAGACTGATTCTTCAGTCTGGCTCGTACAATTTTTTCCCGACCTGACCGCTTCAGATATGAAAAATGACATGCTGTCGGTTGCTAGAGAGTACCTTAGGGTGGTCAACGCTTCGCTGATCCTGGCACAGCACTTCTCAGAAAAACCGTTAGGGCCAAGCCTGGTGCTCACCTACTCATTCAGAGAAGAGCAATTTGGCGAGGGGCGTCCAACACTAAAATAGAATTGATTGATAACCGATCCTACTAACACAAACTCTTGTGGTTCACAGCGCCGCCCTTGGACCAGAGGTGAGCGATGTGAGAACATGGGAACTGGACCAATCATTGCAGGCTGGTCAAAGTCGTGGAAATCTTTTGGTTCACCCTTGAAGATGCAACCTTGCGATCGTGAAGGAGTACTATCCCCCAGTCGAGATATTCGACCTAGACTCTCTGTGTAGCGGGAATGCTGACGCTCATACCCCCGATTGAAGCGCTCCCGCACTTCTTCGTTCAGCGATCCGCCAAGGCCATCGCTTGAATTTCGCTCCTAGTCCGTCTCTTGTCGGCCAGCATAGTTGGTAATCGCCGCGACCGCTCGAACAACCTCCAGCGTCGTCCGATAGCAAGGTAGGCGTGCACTCTCCAGTATCTTCATATTGGCCAACATATCGTCTCGCGAGCCCCAGAATACGTATATGGGTTTGCTGGCGTTCCGGATATCCGGATCCTGCATCAGCGCCGTCATCGCCGGCGCCAGGGGGTCCACCCCGGTGGCAACATCCGTGATCGTAACAATCACCTGATCGATATTCTCATCGGCGATAATAAGACGAAGGACGGCTGGATACACGTCCGGGTATTGCCGCCAAATCGGTGTCAAATCCACTGGGTTGCCCAGTCCCGCATAAGGCGGCACAAAAGCTGCCAGCCCCTCTCGCGTGGCATCGGAGAGCGGCGGAACAGTGAGGCCGTTCTCGGTAGCGAGATCGGCAATCTCCGCACCAACACCGCCTGTGCCCGTCAACACGGCCAAACCGTTTCCGCGCGGCAGGGGCTGCCAGCAAAGTGCCTTCGAAATATTATGCAGATCGCGCCCCGTCTCAGCAAATATCGCGCGCGATTGCTTGACCTCCGCCATCGGACCGTCGTGCGGCGTCATGCCCAAATGGGCTTCGGACGCTCGCCGACCGGCCTCCGTCCGGCCAAGAAAGTTGACCACCGTGGGCTTTTTCTCCGCGAGGCTGGAAAGGCTTGAGAGAAATGCCGCCCGCTCACCGACATTCTCGAGCAACAGGCCTGCCACTTGCGTATCCGCGTCGTCTTCGAGATAGCGCATGACCTCGCAAGCCTGCACGTCTGACGTATTTCCGAGATCACAAATCTTGGCGATCGGCAGCTGGTGATCCAAGGCATAGAGGGTCGTTGCGATGCCGAAGCCGCCGCTTTGTGTGAGTAAAGAGAGTCCCTGCCCACCTGCCGGCATATCTGGCACAAGCGACGCGTTGAGACCGATCGTGGCATTGACAAGACCATGCAATTTGGCCCGACGACGCGCATGCCTCGCGCACGCGCGGCCTCCACGATGGCCTCCTGATCCCGGCGGCCCTGCCCTGGCACCTCGCCGAAACCGCTCGGAATGGCCAGGAGATATTTCACGCTTCCGGGCACGCAATCTTCAACCATCGACAGCAGCCGCTCGCCGGGCAGCAACGCAATGAGGAGATCGACCGGACCGGGCAGGGCACTCGGGGTGGAAACGGTGTCTACTCCGAGAATTTGCGCCTCGCGCGGATGGATGGGATAGAGATCGCCGCTGTAGTCCGCCAGCAATCGTTGCATGATCAGATTGCCGATCTTGCCGTCTGAATTGCTGGCCCCCGCTAGCGCAATGCTCTTCGGAGCGAACAAGCCGTCCATGGTCCCACGCTTGAGGCTGCGAAGTGCCGGATCGATCACCTGGATGCCCCGCTCTCGCGCTGCCGCCTCGATGGCCGGTCGGTTCTCCCACACAGTCGCCTCTTCCTCGTCATTCCCGATACCAAGCGGAAGCAGATATCTTACCTGTTTCGGGGCACAATCTTCCACCAGTGGCAGCAAATTCTCGTTGGGCAGAACTGAAATCAGCAGGTCTACGGAGGTGGTCAAGGCTGCGGGACTGGGCACGGTCGCAAGGCCACAGATCTCCGACCTGCTCGGGTCGATGGGCACAATTCGCCCCGGAAAGTCGGTTATGAGCCGTTCGACGATGGAATCGCGGACGGTGCTGCCTGTGCCGGCAATGGCGATACACTCGGGACGATGTGAATGGTCCATGGTTTGCGGTCTCTCGATTCGCGGTCCCGCAGTCTAACCGGTTAAATACCAAGATAATCTTTCCGAAAATTGGGGTCGGCCGGCAACTCCATGGCCAATCCGCGTTTGACGGTTCGTCCCTTCCGCTTTGATTGGGTTCTGAGTCTCAAGAACCAATACCGTTGCAATGCATTTGGTTCGTTCGTGGCAGCATCTTTATCACGCACACAAATTTCGGTTGGGCCCACAATTTTTTCGACAGCAATTATAGATTGATAGCAGGGCCTTTTTATCGGAAGCTAAGGTTAGGCCGCTGACCGGCGCCTCTGAGTGCATGCTGCGCTCGCCGAGCGCAATGGGTGGTTGAATAGAGTGCGATCATTAGAGGAGGCGTTATGACCGCTATTGGATCAATAAGAATATCTGGATCGATCATGTCGGTTCGAAACTGGGTATGCCCGACTGTCCTCGCTGCCCTGGTCTGGGTACTCTGCGTGGTGCCCGCGAGTGCGGAGAACAAGATCCGACTTGGCGCGGCCCTGTCACTCACCGGCAAATTGGCAACCCACGGCAAGAATGTGAAGGACGGCTACGATTTCATAGTCGATCACATCAACAAGCGCGGTGGCATCCCGGTCGGCGGGAAGAAATACAAGGTCGAGATTAAGTATTACGACGACGAGAGCGATGCCAAGACGGCTGTGAAGCTCGTCGAGAAGCTAATCGTGCAAGATGGCATCAAGCTGCTGCTCGGCCCCTATTCGAGCGGCGTAACATTCCCGGCAAGCTCAGTCGCCGAAAAGCATAAGGTTCCGATGGTCGAGGCTCATGGCGCCGCCACGACAATTTTCGACCGGGGTTACAAATATCTGTTCGCGACCCTGAACACGGTCGACCAGTATTTCGGCAATATTTTGCAAATGGCCAAGCAGTTACCGGAACCTCCGAAATCGATCGCCCTGATCGCCGAAAATTCCCTGTTCCCGAAACTGGGTGCGGACGGCGCGGCGGCGCTTGCCAAGGAGCTCGGTATCCAGGTGCTCTATCACGAGATCTACCCGAGCGGGACCACCGATCTTTCGTCGATGCTGGCCCAGGTCAAGGTCAAGAATCCCGACATACTGCTGGCCGCCGGTTACATCAACGACATGATTCTTCTTTCCAAGCAGGCCAAGGAAGCAGGCGTGAAGCCGAAGCTCTTCGGCTTTCTGCTGGGCCCAACGGTGCCCGGTTTCATGGAGGCCCTCAAGAACGACGCCAATTACATGGTCGAGCCAGTCCAGTGGGCCAAGAGCATGACATGGAAGGATGAGGTGCTGGGCTGGAGCGCGGAGGAGTATGCGCGGCTGTTCAAGCAAGAGAAGGGCTACGAGCCTGACTATCATCCGCCGCAGTCTTCAGCGGCAGTGATGGTCTATTACCATGCGCTGAGCCGGGCCGGGACGACCGATCCGCAGAAGGTCCGTGACGAGATCGCCAAGCTCGACATCCAGACATTCTATGGCCCCGTGAAATTTGATTCCCAGGGAAAGAATATCGGCAAGGGCATGGCCGTAGTGCAGCTGCAGGACGGCAAACACAAGGTCGTATTCCCCTCTTCCGTCGCAGAGGGCAAACTTGTCTATCCCAAGCCTTACTAATGGAAGACAGGGCCCCTCCTTCGGGAGCGGCCCTAACTATCACTTCTAGGCTGACGCCCGGTTCCGGGGCCGGTCAATTCGCGGCAATACCCGAGGTGGGCGATTAGGTCTATGCTGTTGGTCCAAGTCATCTTGAACGGGCTGCTTCTCGGTGGTCTCTACGCCTGCATGGCTATCGGCTTTTCCGTCATATGGGGCGTGATGAACATCATCAATCTCGCTCATGGCAGCCTGATCGTCCTCGGTGCCTACATCACCTTCGCCCTTCATTCGCAATTCGGGATTGACCCGATCCTAACCATCCCGTTTTCTGCCGGTACGCTGTTCTTATTCGGTTATGTGCTGCAACGACACGTAATGAATCTGGTGATGATTAAGTCCGCATTCCTGACGCTGATTGTCACCTTCGGCTTGAATATGATTCTTATCAATTTCAGCATCGCGCTGTTCTCGGCGGACGTGCGCTCAATCACGACCTGGTACAGCGGTGCGGCCCTCGACATTGGCGGCGTGCGGCTGGCCTATTCGCGAATCATCGTCTTTATTCTGGCCCTCGCGCTGACGTACTGCCTGCATCTTTATCTCAAATGGTCGCGCACGGGTCGCGCCATCAGGGCCACGGCCCAGAACCGTGATGCGGCGCATGTGCTCGGGATCAACACTGGCCGGGTCTACGCGGTCACATTCGCGTTAGGGGCAGCTATGGCCGGCGCCGCCGGTTCGCTCGTCGCCGTAGTTTATTCCTTTTCGCCGCTGATCGGGGACCCTTTGACGCTGAAGTCCTTTGCAATCGTCATCCTGGGCGGGCTTGGAAATGTTTTCGGCGTGGTTATCGCAGGCGTGTTTCTCGGCGTGGCAGAGAACCTCGTCTCTGCGTTCGGGAATCCGGGTTACAGGGACGCGGTCAGCTTCGGATTGCTGGTGCTAGTCCTGATTGTCCGTCCAACAGGATTTCTGGGCAAGAAGTCATATGCCACCTCCCGTGCCTGAACCGGATCGATCCACGACCGCGGTGACAGTGCGGCGCACACGATGGACACGGCTGATCACGGCAGCGGTGGTTGCACTTTCGCTGGCGCTACTGCTGGTTGCCCCGTCTTTCGTCAACCTTTACGGCATGCGCGTGCTTTCGGTGATCTTTATGTATGCGGTGCTGGCTCAGGCCATCAACCTAATCGCGGGATTCACTGGCTACCCGGCTTTCGGCAACGTGGTCTTTTTCGGTCTAGGTTCATACAGCACGGCGATCGTCATGGTGAAGTTGGGGGGGAGTTTTTCCACCGGCCTCATCGCCGCTGTCATCATTCCAACGTTGACCGCACTCGCGGTCGGTCCAGCCCTTCTGCGGCTGCGCGGTCATTATTTTGCCATCGCCACCGTCGGGCTGAACGAGACCGTCAAAGCGGTCGTCAGCAATGTCTCGGATTTGACGGGCGGAGGCATGGGCATGTCGCTGCCGCTTCCGCCCTGGGACGTGGCCGTGGCGGCGAATGTGTTCTACTATCTTCTACTTGCTGCGATGGTAGCGAGCGTCCTGGTCGGGGCTTGGTTCAAACTAAGCCGACTTGGCCGCGCGGCGCTTGCCATCGCCAATGACGAGGTCAAGGCGGAGGGAATGGGCGTGCGGACGACGGCGGTCAAATCGGTCGCCTGGGCCATCAGCGCCGCTTTGACGGGCTTCATCGGGGGCGTCTACGCCTACTGGTTCAGCTATGTCGACCCCCCAGGGGCGTTCGATATGCTTATCGCCGTCAAGAGCTTTGTCATTTTCCTTCTGGGCGGCGCCGCCACCATTTTCGGTTCCGTCGTCGCCGCCTTTTTTGTGGAGTACGCATCGACGATCCTTTGGAGCGAATTCCTCGACTATCACCTCGGCGCTTTTGGCCTTGGCATCATGCTGATCGTTCTGTACATGCCGGACGGCTTCATGGAATTCGCGCGTAGACGTAAGCAAATGCTGCTGGACATATTCTCCGCCCGACGCCGTGGTTCCTCGGCCCCTGTCTGAACAACTTTACCGGCCGCCAAGAAAGAGCCGCCCGACGCGTGGATTGCGGAGCAGCTTGTCAGCCGCATCAGCAAGCGCGACACGGCCCGACACGAGTACATATCCGATGTCGGCGAACTCCAGTCCCTTCTTGGCATTCTGCTCGACGAGAATGATGGTCTTCTGTTCTTCGCGCTGAAGTCGGCCCAGTAGCGAGAAAATCGTTTCTACGGCACGCGGCTCGAGCCCGATAGAAGGTTCGTCGATCACGACTATTTCCGGTTCCAGCATCAGGGCGCGCGAAACTTCCAGCACCCGACGCTGCCCCCCCGAGAGGACACCCGCCTGGTCGCTACGATACTTCGCCAGCTCGGGATGTTCGTCGAATATGCGCTCCGTCGCAATCTCGGCACGCCCCCTGCTCTCCAATAGAAAGCCGCCCATGAACAGGTTCTCCTCGACTGTCATGTCGGGAAATATTGAGCTTTTCTGCATGACGTAAGCCGCCTTCGACCGGGTCAGCATGGCGCTGGCAGATGCTTTGGTCACGTCGCTTCCGGCGATTTCGACCGTACCACCGTGTATATCGGCAAGACCGAACATCGCATGCAAAACAGTCGATTTACCCGAGCCATTCGGCCCGATGATGCATAAGGACTCTCCCTTGCCAAGGATCAGGGTAAACCCGTGCACGATCTCCACCGTGCCATAGCCGGCGCACAGATCACGCAGGACCACGAACGGTTCTTCCCCGCTCAGCTTGGTCAGACGATCAGTTGAGGGCGCGTCCATCAAGTATCAAGGGCTTCGGCGCCATCTCGACCCGCTCTGCCGTTGCTCATTCCGGAATTGCTCCAAGATCGCATTATCAGCGTGCACCGAGATAGGCATCAATCACACGCGAGTCTCGCTGGATCTGCTTCGGCGTGCCTTCGGATAGGACCCGCCCCCGATTCAGGCAGTATATCCTTTCCGCCAGACCCATGATCACCGGCATGTTGTGCTCAATCACCACCAGCGTGATGCCGAAGTCACGGCTGCTCCGGCGCAAACGGTCCATCAATATCTCGATGATAACCGGGTTAATCCCGGCCGTCGGCTCGTCGAGCAGTAGGAGCTTCGGCTCGTTCATAAAGACCATGGCCAACTCCAGTAGGCGTCTCTGTCCGAATGAGAGTTCACCAGCCCGGATATGACGCTTATCCGCCAATTCGAAGAAGTCGAGCAGTTCGAGCGCCCGGTTTGTTGCATCAGAAGGAAGCGGCAGCGCCAGACGTTTCAGCTCCAGATACCGCGGCGGAAGACTGATCTCGACATTCTCCAGACTGGTCATACCGTGGTAGGTGCGCGTTTGCTGGAACGTACGAAGGATACCGAGCCTCGCCAGTTTCTGTCCCGGCAAGTGTGTGATGTCTTTGTTCTCGAAACGCACAAATCCCGCGTCGACGCGATGATGTCCGACGATTGAATTGAATAGCGTGGTCTTGCCCGAGCCGTTCGGCCCGATCAGTCCGACAATCTCTCCCTTGCCAATGCTCAGCGATATCCGGTCATTGGCGCGCAGACCTCCAAAGTGCTTGGAGACGTCTTTCACGTCTAGCTGAGGCGCGCTCGGCATGGCTTTGGTCGCCTAAGGAACTATCATCATGGGAGGCAAGGGCCTGAGAATCTCGCCGCTGTTCTGAGATATGTTGACTTCACAGATAGTATTCAACCTTGCTGATGTCGCGCAACTATCGAAGGCGCGGGCCGGTCCCTTGACTTAACGCATGCTTCATTCTTGCCGGTTAAAATGTGGGAGAATAGCGGTCATTATGGATTGAATTATCGGACGAGGACGCGTTCGAGATTTTGTTCGCCGCTAGATTATGATTTTGCAGCGGTCAAATGGTCAACCCGCGTGGGGCCAAAAATGCCGTCTAGAACCGCTTGGTCGAGGCCGATGTCAGCCCAGTTCGAAGTCCTCTCTCCGCGCAAGTTCACCGGCACAACCAGTCCCTGGACCAAGTTCTGGGAGCGTTTTCGGGGTCAAGGGGCTCTGCTTTCGCTGGTGTGGATTCTGAAACGAACGCTCCCAATTCAACTTGAGTCCTTCTATGTCTGCCAATGGGATCTCGGACGACGCGCTGAAGATGAATCCGGAGATCCCGAAATCCGCCACGGGCGATTCCCGGACGATATCGACACCTTAGAGAAGATGGGTGTCCCGCCTTCATTCCTGCCCGTCGCGCCGACATCCGAAACCCTATTCCTGATTCTTGAGTTTGGCGGCGCGCCCGCAGCTTTCATGTGGCTGGAGCGCAAAGGATTCAGAGTCGGCTTGCATCGCTATTTGCGACTGCGACCACCGGCCGATGCGATGTGCGGCGTCGCGGTCTGGGTGGCGCCTAGTCATCGCGGGCAGGGGCTCGGTCCGCGCCTCAACCGGCAAGCGCGACTGGAATGCCTGGACCGGGATTCATCAAGACTCGTCAGCACAGTCGACAGCGTTTACCGCAGTTCACTGCGCGCCGACGAAAAGGTCGGCTACAGACGTCTCCGACATGTGGTCGCGATACGCGTCTTCGGGTACGCGATGATCTATGACTTGGGGCGGCTGAAGGTCGGTCGCTGGAGCGAGGATGATCCCTTCGGATTGGAAATCAATACGAACTGAATCTTGCAGCGACCGAACATCAAGGGTCGGGTTCCGCTGATAACCATGAAGGAGCAGGAGCTTGCCCGTATTGAACCGGCTGGCAGATTGTGTGGAAGAGATCGTCGCTTGGCGGCATCACCTTCATGCAAACCCGGAGCTGCTATACGACGTCGAGCAAACGGCCGATTTCGTTGCCGACAAGCTGCAAGATTTCGGCTGCGACGACGTGGTCACTGGGATCGGGCGTACCGGTGTAGTCGGTATCATCAGCGGTAAGCACACGCGTTCCGGCAAGGTGATCGGCCTTCGTGCCGATATGGATGCCTTGCCGATCGAGGAAGCAACCGACGTTCCCTACAAATCTAATAAACCCGGCCGCATGCATGCCTGCGGCCATGACGGCCATACGGCGATGCTGCTCGGAGCCGCCAAGTATCTGACCAACACTCGAAACTTCGACGGGACGGCAGTGCTTATCTTTCAGCCGGCAGAAGAAGGAGGAGCGGGTGGCAAGGCGATGGTCGAGGACGGTCTGATGACACGGTTCGACGTCCAGCAAGTCTACGGTCTGCATAATAAGCCCGGGCTGCCGGTCGGCCAATTCGCCATACGGAACGGCCCCACACTTGCGGCAATTGACGAGCTGCAGATCGAGATCGAGGGGAAAGGCGGGCACGCGGCTAAGCCGCATCATTGCATCGATCCGGTCTTGGTGGGGGCTCACATAGTCACGGCGCTGCAATCGATCGTATCGCGCAGCCTGGATCCCCTCGATGCCGCAGTGATTTCGATCACGCAATTCGAGGCTGGCCGGGCGTTCAACGTTATCCCGCAATCCAGTCTGCTGAAAGGAACCGTTCGCAGCCTGCGACCGGACGTCCGCAGCCATGTGGAGAAGAGGATTTCGGACCTCGTTTCGTCGATCGCTGAGGCCTTTGGAGCAGAGGCGACGCTGACATATCGCGCGGTTTATCCGGCAACGATCAATCATGACTCACCAACCGAGTTCGCGGCATCGGTCGCGGCCGATGTCGCAGGCGCGGACAAGGTTGATCAGGCGATGCCCCCCGAAATGGGAGGAGAAGACTTCGCATTCATGCTCAATGAACGCCCGGGGTCGTTCATCTTCGTCGGAAACGGCGTGTCGTCGGAACATCACCATCCTTCGTACGACTTCAACGACGAGGCCATTCCTTACGGAACGTCTTATTGGGTAAGGCTGGTCGAGATGGCGATGCCGGCCGGTGTCGGCTGAATGCGGGTCATGCTGGGGCAACTTGCCTCGCTCAACTATGGCGTCAAGCGGATTGAAAGCTCCTTGGCCGCGGCGGCTGCTGTTTTATGCCATTCCTCTCGGGTCATGCCGAGCCGATATTCTTCGTAGTAAGTCGACCCATCGCCGGGTGGTGATCGAAAATCATGCCGGGGCGCCAGCCGAAACGCTTCCTCGCAGACCGAGAAATGAGCCAAAGGCACCGACTGCGAGACATAGAAGTCGAGCAGTCGACGCTTACGGCTTCTTTGACGATAGGTGAGAGCAATTCGCGTCTCGCGAACCCCGTCCGAACAACGAAATAGTTGATAAACATCCATACCACTGTCGCGGTGGTAGAAAGGCATCTCGATGATGAGTGGCGGACAGCGGCCTGCTCGTTTCAGCAATATGCAGGCGGCCTGTACCGCGAATGATGTCGCGTCATGGTCGGGATGGCCGCCTTCGAATGCATGGGTGAGGACCATCTCGATCTGATGCGCGACGAATTGGCCTGCGAGTCGTGTCGCCAGATCGGGAATGCAATAGGCTACTTCCTGGTCCTTGATGCCAAGAGCGACAAGGTTGCGCTGGGGTATGCCGGCCGCTGCCATCGCGCTCTGAAATTCATGCCTCCGCGCCTGCGCATAAGCCGCGTCCGTCGAAAAACCAGCGCGCTGAGCCCCGATGAAGTTGTCGGGTGCACCGTTGGTAACCAGCACGATGATTGCGCCGGTCAAACGATCAAGTTGCCCGCCGACGCCCACGCTTTCATCGTCGGGATGCGCAACGACGATAGCTATTGGGCCTGGTGTCACGAAGTCACCTCGGTCCCGCGACAACGTCGCCAGAAAAGGGGCATAGCTGGGCGATTGTCGGTGGTTTGGCGCGCGCGGGCGAGCATTGGAAGCCGATAGGCGATACCAGGGTAATATGCCGAGACGCCGTCGAAATGTCATGGCGCGACCCTATTCAGAATGCGAATCGCATACAAATGGATTGTGCAAAATTTCGTAAGCTGCGTATGCATTGGGCAATGCTGCACGTAAAGTATCGCCTACGGTTGGATTCGAATGCAGGTCTCGGCATGTGATCGTGAGCGGAATGAAGGGCAATCTTTCCATTGAGACTGTACGCGACCCCGTGGCGCTCGAGCAGCTATTGCCGGATTGGTGGCAGCTTTGGCGGCGATGTCCTTCGGCGACACCCTTTCAATCGCCCGCGTGGCTCGCCGCTTGGATCCGCGAGTTCGCTCGAGATCGTTTCCTAATCCTATGCGCCCGCCGGAAAGGTGCATTGGTGGGTCTGCTGCCGATCGATATTGATGGCGAGGAGGCGCGGCTTTGCGGCGGCGGCATCACCGACTACCAAGATGGCGTTTTCGAACCGGAGTTAGACCCTGAGGTCGCTGACCGGCTCTTGTATGAGTTGTGCGATACAGAACCGGGCTTGAGGCGCGTCGATTTGCGCAAAATCCCAAACGGTTCCGTGCTGCTCAATGTATCAGTTCCGCCAGGCTGGACCAAAGAGAGCGATACCGGGTCCGATTGTCGGCCTGTTTTGGGTCTGCCCGAGCCGGCACGGGCTCTGAGCGAGACAATACCGAAACGAATGATTCAACAGCTTCGCTACTACCGGCGCCGCGCTTTCAAGCGCGGCTCGGTTCGCGTGGACCGTGCCCAATCAGACAACGCTGTCGAGTATTTCGAGCGGCTCGTCGCACTTCACTCGGCACGCTGGGCCGCTTGTGGAATGGAAGGTGTCCTGTCGGATGCCGCAGTATTGCGTTTTCACCATTCGGCGATCCCACATCTCGCACAAGCCGGACTGCTTCGGATTTATGTGATGAAAATTTCGGAGCAGTACGTTGGAGCACTTTATGGGTTTCGCTGGAACGACCGGTTCTATTACTACATTGGTGGCTTTGATCCTGAGATGCGCGACCTCGCGCTCGGTACCCTTCTCGTGGGCCACGTCATCGAAGAGGCCGTGCGAGAAGGCTGCCTGGCGTTCGATTTTCTATCCGGACATGAAGCCTACAAATATCGTTGGGGAGCCGTAGACGAGCACGTTTGCACTCGCGGCTTCGAGCGTATGCAATGATGGGCGGAGCCTTCAGTTATTTGCGCAGCTACCTCGCGCGGACGCTGCAAGCGATATTCTCACCGGTAGCCGACTTTGAATGGAGTCTGCTCTATCGCATGAAGCTCGATGCACCCCTCGCAGTCTATGAAGCCAGCCTCAAAACGATCGTCACCCAGGCAAACCGAAGCGACATCGCGGCGATCGTCGGGTCGACCAAGTTTCACACCGCCGAAGTGCTGACGGAACGCTTCGATGCCGGCAATATTTGTCTCGTAGCAAAACTGGACGGCGAACTCTTGGCCTTCAACTGGGTTGTATTCAGCAACACGATGGATTCATATTTTTTTGTCGAAACCGATGAGGCCGACGTTTACTGCATGGACGCCAGGACTATGGAGAATCATCGCGGTCAAGGCGTTCATACAGAACTATTGTCACGTCTCCTGATTTGCGCCCAAGAAGCAGGAAGGCGCCATGCATACACGCGTGTCAGCGCCGCAAACGCGTCATCCTGGAAGACCCATATTCGTCTGGGTTGGGAAGAGGTTGGCACTATAGTCATGATCCGCCCAAAGGCCATATGGCGCCGGCGCTTCGGAGGTCCGGATCGCTATCCGCTGCGCATCGATCGGCGCGTCGACAGTTGACGGGCGTAGACTGTCGGATCTGGGAGAGACCGCTTTGTGACCGTTCCAGTGGTTTGGTTCTAGCCTGTGCTGCGCAGGGCCTCAACCAAAGTGCCGTGCCGAGCTTTATGGTCGGTCGGACGATCCAGTTGTGCGATTTCTTGAGCCTCGCGCGTTTCTCGGACCTCACGCGTTTCTCGAGCCTCACGCGTTTCTCGAGCCTCAAGCGTCTTGGGTGCGCGTGCTTCGCCCGCGTCTGATCGTGGACCAACATCAGGTGCGCAACCGTTGAGGCGAAGCCGAATGGCATTTGTCATATGCGCGATACCGGCTTTGTGTAGCTTGGTGATGCAGATGATCTCGTTGTCAGCTTTGATCTCGAGAATCCCTTTGAAGACACCGTATTGATAACTGACGGACTTGATCGACTTGAGAGGAAACTCATCGACTCGAATGCCGCCCAATTGCGCTCGCGTCACGAAGAACACCCGTGAATCCGAAACGATGAAGAGGCCAGACCTATCCTGATAGGAGCCTGGAGCCGCCGAGAGAACGATTTCATCGTCCAAAATGATCCGGCACGCACTCCGGATATGACGATAGGAGGTCGACTTCCTCGCCCCGGTGGTCGTGCGAATGAGCATGTCCAGTTCATTGGGTCGCATAGCTCGGGCCTGGCAATTGATCTGCGGTGTTCATAAGCACCGCCAACGCTTCCACTCACCCATCAGTCTGCAATGATAAAGTAAATAATGCATAGAGCGGCACCTTATTCTTGTACTAATTGTGCTGTTTCGAGCTGTCATTGGAGATCGTTGTGTCTCAATATGAGAATTATTAACCACAATTATTAACTAAATATTTACAATAATTAAAATATAGTTAAATTCACAACAGATTTCAACCTGAAATATGCTAAAGATACCTGGTTATCGTTGTGCATAGGCTGCGCGAGTTACTGGAATGTGTCTTGCGTGGTGTGGGGCTATGCAGGAGGCCAGTACGGTGTATCAGTCAAAATCGCATCATTTCGAGACAGGGCGCTCTATTCTCGCACACTGCCCGTCCGAGACGTTTTTAAACGAGATTTCGGCGGTGGCTGGCGGCCCGATAACCGCGGCAAACGTCGCGGTGATCGTCGCTCATCCCGATGACGAGGCCGTTGGCGTAGGCGGACAATTGGCGAGGATGCGCAATGTCTCGATCGTGCACGTCACGGACGGGTCCCCGGAAAATCTTGCATTTGCACGCAAGCGCGGAATAGAGACCCGCGAAGCCTACGCCGCGGTGCGGGAACATGAGCTGCGTCAGGCTCTGTCGCTTTGCGGTATTTCCTGCCGGCAGCAAATCCGGTTGGGCATTCGCGATCAGCAGGCGGCATTCCAAATTCAAGAGATTACAAAGCGACTCCTTGACCTTTTTACAAGAAAGGATATTTCGATCGTGCTCACCCATCCCTATGAAGGGGGGCATCCGGATCATGACGCGACTGCAGCGGCAGTCCATGCCGCATGCGCAATTCTCGCCGCACAGGGCCGGAAGCGCCCAGAAATCATCGAAATGGCGTCTTACTTCGCCGGTCCGGACGGTGAGGTTCACCAGCGCTTCGTTCCTCATGCGGGCGTCGAGGAGATTGTTTGCGTGCTTAGTCCGGCACAAAGAGAACTGAAGAGGCAGGTGTTTGCGGCGCATAGCACCCAGGCAGCCAATCTCTCGATTTTTTCGTGCGATGTCGAAAGGTTTCGCCAAGCACCTGCATACGATTTTTCGTCTCTCCCCAATAGCGGGGCACTGCATTATGAAAGCTTCGAGTCTGGAATGACGGGTGACACATGGCTGCAGCTTGCGTGCGACATGCTTTCGGTACAGGATATGGTCTTGGCGGCCTGACCGGTTCCTTTATCGCACTGTCCCGTTCATTGTTGTCTCTGATTGTTACCGAGTGGACGAACCGACTCCGAGGCGAACGGAACAATGCGATTCGATGTAATTATCCCGGCAAGGAACGAGGCGTCCTTCATCGCCGACATTGTAAGCAGCGTCACTGCTTGGCCGGAAGTCGAGCGTACGTTCGTCGTCGACAACGCTTCCGAGGACGATACGGGAAAGATCGCCTCGAAAGCCGGTGCGACCGTTATAGCAGAGCCCAGAATTGGCAAAGGCTATGCCGTCAAGAGCGGACTTCGCGGTTCGTCCGCCGACTACGTGTTTCTTTGCGATGCCGACGTCCGCGGGTTGACCCATGAAAAGGTTTTGGCCGCCGTCAAGCGCGTTGAAACGGGCGAAGCCGATTTGTGTCGGCTCGCCATGGGACGAGCTGCCGAATACGCGCCGGTAACCACGCTGTTGGCGGTGCCACTGCTGCAGCATCTATTTCCCGAGCTGAAGATCGAGGAGCCGCTCGGTGGTATTGTTGCCATCGAACGGCAGCGTATCCTCTCCCTCGCTCTCCCAAATAATTGGGGATTTGACGTTGCGCTGACCCTGTCGATCGCGCAAAGCCGAGGCAAGCTCCTGGAATTGCCAGCCTCTGAGCTTAGCCATCGGCAGCGACCGATCCAGGATTACCAAGCCATGGCATACGAGGTGGCCGAGGCTATACTGAGTCACACCGATCGCCTGGACAGACCCTTGTCGACACCCTGAACACCCATTTCTCTTCGGATCTTTCTGGCCCTGTTCCCGACTTTCGCATGGGCCTGATACTCTACAAATTGTGATGGCACACGATTGCGATTGCGGAGCCGACCAAGGTGAATATACTAGGGTTTGGCAGCGGCGTGCGGTCTCTCGATAGCTGGTGCGGTAGAGATGTTTATCGCCCCCCCGCGGAATCCTAGTGTAGGCCGCTGATTCATAAGTCTACTCGTCCTGTAGACCCACGCTGATATTCGGCATCATGAATATTGGCTTAGGGTCACCTGCAGCCGATCGGGCAAGGCTTGCAGGATCGGCAAGTATCGGGAGCATAGCCTCCGAAGAAGAGACAAGTGGCTGCAATACTCCCGTTAGCCGCTGCAAGCCAAAGATGCCATTACCGACGGGTTCGTGCCAAACCCGGAAGTACACTCGTTGTGAAAAACAAGCAGGCAAGACTTTCACCGGCAGGACAACAATTGGCTTCGACTTCCATAGCTAAATAATATTGGAGACAGATTTCTGAGGCTGTCAGGAGCCACCGCGCCGATCCCAAAGCCGCTCCTCAAGCGCAACTTGAATTCGTTTTTCAGGAGGAATTTGGCGCAGATCATTCTTAAGCTGGATGTATGCCTCACGAGATTCTGTGCGTTGTGACTGTGACCCGTGCAGAAGAAGGTTTCTATAGTTCAACAGCCGTTTCCACGCACGTGAATCTCCGCCCTGCTCCGACAAAAAAACCTCTGTAGATGCTAACTGCCGCGTAACGGTCTGTGCTGCTTCCTCAGGAGTTTTGCCTGAGAAAATGAAGAGATCGATGATCGCACACGCACGACCGAGAATTATATCACTAGCGGGTTGTTCTCGCCTGTTATCAGTCGGGGCTTTATTAGCTCTTGGTGCCGTTCCCCCAAGGACCTCTTGAAGCTGAAACAGAGGCTCCATCTGTTCAGTTGTAATACCGAGTGCTGCGAATGTAGCAATGGCTTCAGAGACGTGCCTTACAAGTGAGCCCTTTGACCCAGGCATCAAGCCTCCTCGGTCCGTTTCGCCGTTGCGTGTTGTGGAGTGACTATCACTATGCGGAACATCACTGATTGGCTGTTTTAGTAAGGACATTTTTCTTCCCCCCGATGATAGCCGATCCATAATCGCACGAAATTATGTAGATATGATTGACCCTGTTTCGGTCGATCTTATGCAAAAATGCGGCTGGGCCAGAAGATTGGGCTCAATTGCCAATGGGCCAACCGTGGAACGCGGCCTCGCCAGCCTGTACATCATGGGTAGTGACTAAGACGCATCAGCCAAGGCACGGGTGAAAAATCCGCTCGACCAGCGGTAGCCTCCGGGGACCGCTTCGGGTCAAAAGAGGCCAATATCGTGGCTCTCCGATGACGGCGGCTTTCCTGTCAGAATCAGCAGCAAGCTCGGCGGCCACAACTGCGATGTCCACAAGAAGTAGCGCTGGCTCGTCGTTGCTGCCATAAGCCTCGAAGTTGTCGGCGCCGATGCCGTCATAATGGCCTTCGCCAGCGACGCTCAGCCATTCGCAAGGCTCATCGACCCAGCGCCCTTTCGATTGCGGCGTGCGCCGTTGTCTCGCCCTGCCGCATACCTATCCGCCCAGTCGGTTTTCCGCCAGAGCGGCGTCACAGCAGGATGAGGCTGATCTGGGGCACAAATGCCAGAACGAGCAGTGCCAGGATCATCGCGGCAAGGAATGGGAGTACCGCAACCGATAGTTGCTCGATCGTAATCTTGCCGATCGAACACCCGACGAACAGGTTCACACCCACCGGCGGTGTCAGAAAGCCAATGGCGATCGATACGATCATCACGATGCCGAAATGGATGGGATCAATGCCAACCTCGCGCACGACCGGAAGCAGGAGTGGCGTCAAGATGAGGATGTTGGCCAGCGCGTCCATGAATGTGCCAACCACCAGAAGAAGAATGATGATCAGGACAAGCAGGATATACGGATTGTCGGAGATGCTGGTCATGAAGGCAACCATCTGGTCCGGCACATTGTTGAACAGGAGAATCTGTCCAAGCGCCGTCGCGGTCGCCACCAGAAAGAAGATCGAGGCGGTGGTCAGAACCGTCGACTTCAGGATGTTCCAGATGTCTCTCGGCCCGAGCAGGCGCAACACGGCCGTCTCGACAACAAGTGCATAGACAACGGCACTGACGCCAGCTTCCGTCGGTGTCATGATCCCGCCATAGATCCCGCCAAGCACAATGATCGGAACCATCAGCGCATGAATTGACCCCACAAAGGCCCGACCAATCTCGATGACAGAGCTTCTGGGGGCAGTCGCGGTATAGCCGCGCCGCTTGGCGATGATGTAGGCGCAGATCATCAACGACAGGCCGACAAACATGCCCGGCAGAATACCGGCAATGAACAGATCGCCCACGGAAACACCCGCAGTCGTGCCATAGATGATCAGCGGAACACTGGGTGGGATCATCACGCCGAGGCAGCCGGCTGACGTGCTGACTGCGGTCGCATACCCAACGTCGTAGCCTTCCTCTTTCATTTTCGGCACCATGATGCCGCCGACGGCCGCGACCGTCGCCGGAGATGAACCGGAAAGAGCGCCGAAGAACAAGCTGGTCAAAACCGATATATGAGCGGTTCCGCCCGTGATATGGCCGACGAGGCTGCGTGAAAGCGCCAGCAGGCGTTCTGCCATGCTGCCCCGCTGCATGATCTCGCCTGCCATGACGAAAAACGGCACAGCCAGGAGGGGGAAACTATCCAGCGAGGTGACCAGTTTCTGGATCAGGAAAATCGACTGAATGTCACCGACGATCATCCCGACGATGACGCTTAATCCGATCGCGGCGCCGATCGGTGTGCCCAAAACGAGCAGCACAAACAGCGTCGTAAATATGAGCACTATGGTCACTGGCTGCTCCTCCGGTTTGCAAATAGGGTCATGAGGACGCAGCGCTTTCCGGCTGGCCCTTGAACAGGCGATAGAGGTTCTGCAGGCAGCGGATGGCCATCATGCTCATACCCAGCGGAAGTGCGAGGTAGACCCAATAGATCGGGATCTCCAATGCGGGCGCCTCCTGGCCGGTGCGCATCAGGAAGAGGATCATGTTGGTGCCCCAGACAACCGCAAAGCCGCAAAAGACGAGCGTCGAAATCTGTGCAAATGCATCAAGCGCCAGACGGACGCGATCCCCGGCAAAATGAGCCAGCGCGGTCACACGCAAATGTCGATCTTCGCGCATCGCGTAACTGCATCCGATCCAGACCGACCAGATGAACAGAAAGCGGCCCAGCTCTTCCGACCAGACAAGGGACGAGTCCAGAATGTAGCGATTGAATACCTGCATCCCGATGACGACGACCATGATGGCCATGCAGATGCCGGAAATCGTTTCTTCAATTCGTGCCAACATATGAAGCCCCTCGCGAAGTCAGACAGAAATTGTGCGGACCCGCCGGATCATCGGCAGGTCCGCAACGATCTTGAGGCGTGCCTACAGGCCCGAGTCGGCGATTGTCTTGCGCGCCTTTTCGATCAGATCGGCACCGATCACTTTGGCAAACTTATCAACCACGGGCTGTGCCGCCGCCTGCCATGCCTTGCGCTCTTCCTTGGTGAGTTCGACGACCGTCATGCCTTTTTTGGCGAGCTTCTTCAGGATGTCGGCCTCGTTCTCACGGATCTTCGAGCGCTGAAACTTCTGCATGTCCGCAAAGGCGGTTTTGATCAGTTTCTGGTCCTCGGCGGACAACCCACTAAAGAAGATGTTCGACATCATCACCAGATGCGGGCTGTAGAGACTTCCCACGAGGGTCAGGTTGTTGGTCACTTCGTGGAAGTTGTTGAACCATGCGAGGTTAAGGTCAATGTCGATCCCGTCCACAGTCTTCTGCTGGAGGGCGGTGTAGACCTCGCTCCAGGCAATCGGCGTCGGATTTGCACCCAGCGCCTGAAGCGTTGCGATATGAGCCTTGGATGGCGTGGAGCGGATCTTCATGCCTTTCATATCCGCCAGTGCCTTGACTGACCGCGTGTTGTTGAAGTTGTGGCGGAAACCGATCTCGATATAGCCCATACCAAGAATGCCGGTGGCTTTCAGGGCCTGTGCTGCTTTCTGACCGATTTCTCCATCGGTGATCAGATCGGCAGCTTTGTAGCTCGGGATCAGGAACGGCATATCGAAGATGAGGAAGTCTTTTGAGAACGGCGCCAGGTTCGGCGTCGATGCAGACCCCATCTGGAGCAATCCGCTCTGCAGACCCTGAACGACGCTGTCGAAGTTCCCGAATTTGCTGCTGTCGAAGACAGTCACGCCGATCCTGCCCTTGGAGCGCTCTTCAACAATCTTCTTGAAGTATTCAAAGCCCTGACCCATCGGATGCTCGGGCACGTTGGGATGCGCCAACTTGATCGAGATGTCCTGCGCCGATGTGGTGAGCGGAGCGGTCGTTGCTGCCACAGCCAAAGCCGCAGTCGCTAATGCAGTTCTGAGAAATGTCTTGTAGAGCCTCATTGAAAGGTCCTTTCTGGTTTTGGGGGCAGGGATTGGTTAGCCGCCCGATGGTCCGTGTGTCTGGGAAGGCAGCGTTCGACGGCTGCCGGTGCCCGTTCGTTAAGCTGCCTCTGCCGTCAGTCCGAAAACGTCAGGATAGCCAAACAGGGCGGAACTGCCGCCAGTATGCAGGAAGACGACATTCTGCTTCCCGTCGAAAAAGCCCTTCCGGGTGAGATCAAGAAGTCCGTCCAGCGCCTTGCCCGAATAGACAGGGTCAAACAGCAGGCCTTCAAGCCGCGCAAGCATCAGGACTGCTGCGCACATGCCATCTGTCGGGATGCCATATCCTTGGCCCACATAGTCGCAATTGGCGACAACACGTGATGCCGGAAGCGGACCGGATCCGCCGAGCAGTTCCAGCACCCGGGTGCCGAGGCTATGGACCATCTGTTCCTGTTTTTCTCGCGGAGCACGCGTTCCAATGCCGAACAGCTCGATCTCGCTGCCGAGAAACTCGAGACCGGCTGCCATGCCCGCATGTGTTCCCGAGCTGCCTGTCGGCTGGACGATCATGTCGATGTCGAGATTCATGGCCGCTGCCTGGCTCAACGTCTCCCGCGCGCATTCCACATATCCCAACGCGCCAACCTCGTTGGAACCGCCACCTGGAATGATGTAAACCGTCTCGTCCCGCGCCCTGAGGTCCTCGGCCAGCCGATCCATCTCGGCGGGCATGTCCGTTCCGCCCTTGTGCTTTGACAGATGCGCGCCGAACATGCGGCTGAGCAGCACATTGCCATTGTTGTTGTATTGCTTGTCTGTCGAGCCAGTGCGGTCTTCGAGCAGAATATGGCAGCTCATATCCAGCTTTGCGGCGGCCGCTGCGCTCTGGCGGGTATGGTTGGATTGCGTTGCGCCCTGGGTCACGATTGCGGTGGCACCTTTTTCAAGCGCATCTGCCATGAGGAACTCGAGCTTTCGGGACTTGTTCCCGCCTGTTGCCAGTCCCGTGCAATCGTCACGCTTGATCCAGAACCGCGGTCCGCCAAGCGCCTCGCTCAAGCGATCCATCGGCTCCAGCGGCGTCGGAAGATGCGCGAGGCTGACTCTGGGGAACTGCTTGAGGACGGCATCAAGTTGAGCAAGGCTCCGTGCAAGGTCGGCTTTTCCGCTCTTTTGCGTAACATCAGACACGGTCATCTATTCGGGCTCCCCATCGCACCGCATTTTTCTAAGGGTTGCGAAGCTCAGGGCATTTATCAAATGCTTATCTGGTTCGGCGCTATGCCGTATGGTATGAGTGAAGATGAATTTGAAGCTACTCGAAGATGCGCTCGCCCTGATCGAATGCGGTAATCTCAGCAAGGCTGCCGCTCGTCGAAATGTCACTCAACCTGCTTTTTCAAGGCGCATTCGCGGGCTTGAAGACTGGGTCGGATCCCCGCTCTTGAAGCGCGGAAACAACCAGGTTGAATTGACAGGTGAACTGCTGGAAGCCGAACCGGAAATCCGCACCATTCTGGCGCGCGCCGAGAAGTTGCGCCAAAGGCTGGCATCCCGCGAGGGCCACGCACTGCCTGTGGTGCTCGCCACCCAGCACGCTCTGGCGGCCGATGCCTTTCCACGCACCTTCACTAGTCTGGCCGACCGTCGGCCCGAGATTTCATGGCGCTTGAGAACCCTGAACCGTGAGGATTGTGTCTCGCTCTTCGTACACGGTGATGCCGATCTGTTGCTCTGCTACGAAGCGCACGGCTTTCCCCCTCTGCCTTTCGATACGACGGTCGAGCGCCGTGTGGTGGGGCAGGATGTGCTTATTCCTGTGGTTGGCGGACCGCTTCGCTACCAGGTCGACGCCAACCAAAAACTGAGCGAAAACGTCCCAGTCCTGTCTTACCCGACGGATAGCCATTTCGGGCGACTTCTGGCCCAGACAGGTTTGTCGGATGCATTTCGGCGAAAATCAGAAGATGGACGGGAAGTCGAGTCCGCTTTCTCTGTGGTTCTGCTCGAACTTGTGAGCCGTGGTGCCGGGGTGAGTTGGATACCCAAAACGATGTGCCGCGAGGGTCTGTCATCAGGCGATCTCTTGTCGCTAGCCTCGAGTTATGGCTCGATTTCTCTTGAGATCACGCTCTTTGCATTTGATACCAACAGCGTCGCTATGAGAATTGTCGATGAGCTGTGACGGGCCGGTGTAGCCAGACCATTGCGGACCGGACTTTGCCGGAACGGTGGAATGGTATGAGCATGTCGCACGATCGCGGCCGCCCAAGGACAAGCCACGGCTGGATGGAAACGTCCGCTCTTGAATAGATGAGGGTCGCTTTCAGGTGCCGATCCACTTTGGCGTCTCACCAATCCTCTCCCAAAAAAAACGATGAAAGCTCAGTCGTTTGCGGTCAGTACCAAGCACTCTTTCTAGTTTGGCCAATCGTGCGCCCGCCCGTCGGCATTGATATTGAGGTTTCCGCCGCAAGGACGAGCAGGCATATCGCTTCTGCAGTCTCATTATCGTCGAAACCCGAATTGTGAACTCGAAAATGGGCCATTTATCTCAAAAAATAATATGGATAGGTTGGGGTCAATTCGTCAGGCGCAAAACATTTCGACAATGATTCTGGTCATTCCGGTCGGCCAAATGCCGATGCTCTTGATCCCGGTAAATGCGAGCGCCTGCTCAAATCCATAGACGCAACTCTGAGTGATCAAAAAACCTAATCTGCCCGACATCACACGACTGTGCTGCCATCCTTCGTGTCGCAGCCCGTACGACCAACATTATGGAGCGAACCAATGAAAGCGATGATCCTCAACGAATACGGTGAGGGAGCCGAGTTCCAACCAGCAGAGTTGCCTCAGCCAACGGTCAAGCCTGGGCACGTCATTGTAAGCGTGGCGGCAACAAGCGTGAACACAGTTGACACCATGATCCGTCTGATGGGGAAGGATTTGCCACTCTCGCCGGACCTGCCAGCGCTCCTCGGCATGGACTTCGCAGGCACCGTGGAAACCGTCGGCGACGGTGTCGTTGGCATTGCCCCAGGCGATGAAGTCTATGGCTGCGCAGGCGGTCTTGCAGACATACCAGGCGCGTTGGCTGAGTCTATGCTTGCCGATGCGAAGCTGATTGCTCACAAACCAAAGTCCCTCTCAATGCGAGAGGCAGCGGCATTGCCGCTGGTTGCCATTACGGCCTATGAGGGACTGCAAAGAGCGGGTGTTCATGCCGGACAAAAAGTTCTCGTTCACGGTGGAGCGGGCGGCGTTGGGCACGTTGCTGTCCAGTTGGCCAAGCACTTCGGAGCGGACGTCTATGCGACATGTTCCGGTGGGAAACAGATAGACGTTATCGAAAGCTACGGCGCAACGTCGATAGACTACACGACCGAGGAAGTTGGCGAGTACGTCACGAAATACACTGACGGGCTCGGGTTTGATTTGGTTTTTGATTCCGTCGGCGGTGTCAACATGACCAACTCTTTCGAAGCCGCCGCATTGAACGGCCACGTCACGACGACAGTATCTTTGCTCGAGTTAGATTTAACGCCGGCCCATTTCAAAGGTCTGTCTCTGCACGTTGTCTTTATGCTGATTCCAATGCTCTACAACCACAAACGAGAAGAGCACGGTGCGATCCTTTCGAAGCTCGGAGAAATTGTCGATGCCGGCGCGCTGAAACCACTGGTCGATGAGAAGCGTTTCACGCTTACGGAGGTTGGGCAGGCACACGAGCATCTGGCCGGTGGACAGGCCATGGGCAAAGTGGTCGTCGAACTCTGAAGAACGACAAGCGACCTCGATCGACAAGGCGACAATAGGGGAATGAAATCTGTTGAACCGGATCCTTATCTACTACGCGCACCCTGGGCACCAGTCGTCCCAGGTCAATCGCCCGATGGCGGAAGCCGCAGCAGCGATAGATGGCATCAGATTTGTCGATCTGTATAGCGCGTATCCGCGCCATGACATCAACGTCACTGCAGAGCAGGAGCGTTTGCTCTCTGCCGACGTCATTCTCTTTCAGTTCCCGATTTTTTGGTACTCGTCGCCATCGATCATCAAGGACTGGCAAGATCTTGTTCTACAGCATGGGTTTGCATATGGCGCGGGCGGTGACCGCCTGGCCGGAAAACATATGATGCTTGCCGTGACCGCCGCGGGGCCGGAAGACGCTTACACATCAGAAGGATTCCAACATTACCCATTGCGGACTTTTTTGACACCGCTCGAGCAAACAGCACGTCTATGCCAAATGAGTTTTTCTGCGCCGTATGTCCTGTATTCGTCTCTCAAGGCGAGAAAGACCGAACGGGTCAGATTGCATGTTGAAGGATATGTGAAAATCATCGAGGCAATGCGCGACGAGACCTATGACTTCGTCAAGGCGGCAGGTCTTGATGTCGTCAGTCATGCCACCCTTCCCTTGCGCGAAAGGGGAGCACAATGAGCGAGTTCCTCTTCCTAGCATTTGTATTCCTCTGCGCCGGTGTGGTCGCAGTTCCGCTTGCGTCGCGGCTCGGGCTTGGTTCCGTTCTCGGTTACCTGATCGCAGGGATTCTAATTAGCCCGCTCTTGGCAGCTTTCAAGGTCGATGTTGTGAGCATTCAACATTTTGCCGAGTTCGGTGTCGTGATGATGCTGTTCCTTGTTGGCCTTGAACTCGAACCTCGTCTCCTTTGGGAAATGAGGACGCGTTTGCTTGGACTGGGCGGAATGCAAGTGGGGCTGACGACACTGGCCATTGCCTCGGTTGCATTGGTTTTCGGGCAACCGTGGACAGTGTCGCTTGCGATTGGCCTGATCCTGGCGCTCTCGTCGACAGCCATCGTTCTGCAGACGCTCAATGAAAAAGGCCTGATGAAGAGTGATGGTGGCCAAGGGAGCTTCGCAATTCTCCTGTTTCAGGATATTGCCGTCATTCCCATGCTAGCGCTCATACCGCTGTTGGCTTTGCCGGAGTTGGCAGATGGTCTTGCGCCGGGGCACGGCCACGGGGGCAACGAGGATCATGGGCATACCATGAGCTTGGTCGACGGCCTTGTTGGTTGGCTGCAGGCTTTGGTAACCCTTGGCGCTGTTGCAACGGTCATCGTCGGAGGACGATACCTCACTCGACCGCTTTTCAACTACATTGCCACTGCGCGTCTTAGGGAAATATTTGTCGCGGCGGCGTTGTTGTGTGTCATCGGCATCGCGCTGCTCATGACGCTCGTTGGTTTATCCCCGGCACTCGGGACATTTCTGGCCGGTGTTGTCCTTGCCAACAGCGAATATCGGCATGAGCTCGAAAGCAACATTGATCCGTTCAAAGGGCTTCTGTTGGGGCTCTTTTTCATCACGGTCGGGGCGAGTATTGATTTCGGATTGTTATCCGACACTCTTGCAATCACTCTGGCGCTAACACTCGGCCTCATCGCATTAAAGGCGGGCATTCTGCTGCTTCTGGCGCATGCGTTCGGAGTAAAAGGTGCCGACAAGTGGTTAGTCGGACTCGGGATGGCACAAGCCGGTGAGTTTGGCTTCGTCCTGTTGTCGTTCACGGTTGCGAATGGCGTTTTGCCCAAATCAATTGCAGACCAGTTGCTGCTGATCGTGGCGCTCTCCATGTTGTTGACGCCTGCGCTCTTTATTTTTTACGAGAAAGTGATCGCACCGCGACATACTTCGCCGGAATCCCGCGAGGCTGACACTGATATCCCCGAAGGATCGATCATTATTGCGGGACTTGGACGTTTCGGCGGTGTTGTCAATCGAATGCTGCGTGGACTTGGGTATGAACCGACAGTCGTCGACTACAGTTCAACGCAATTGGAAATGCTGAGAGCTTTTGATTTTCCTGCCTACTTTGGTGATGCGACCCGACCCGACTTGCTCCACGCCGCCGGCATTGATCAAGCGAAGATGCTTGTTGTGGCCATTGATGATCGCGAACACATCACGGAGCTCGTTCGATACGTGATCCACAATCACCCTCACGTCCATGTCGTCGCCCGCGCAGTTGATCGGCATCACGTGTACGAACTATATGCCGCTGGCTGCCGGGATATCATCCGTGAGACGTTTGACAGCAGTGTGCGTGCGGGACGATCAGCGTTGGAGGCGCTCGGCGTTCATCCGTTCGAGGCTGAGAGACGTGCCCGTCAATTCGTCGACTACGATCGCAGAACCCTCGCTGCTTTGGCTGACGTTTATGATCCCGACGTGCCAGCACATCAGAATGAGGTCTACGTTGAGCGTCTGCAGGAAATTCGGGCAGAGAACGAAGCGATCTTAAAGGGCGAAGACATAGACTACGGTGCACGTGCCGACCTCGGTTGGTCACCGCCGTCTCTTGAAGATGTAGAAGCCGAAACTGAGCGTAGTTGATTTCTGCTTTTTCAAATGACGAATAAGGTTCGCGTGTTTGGCGATGAGTGACGAATGACAGCTTAGGGTGATAAGGAGATGTCGTTTCGGCTTTCAGGTGACGGCCGCGTTCCTGTCGGGATTAGCTGCAAGAGCGTCGGCTATAACCGCGATACCCACAAGAAGTAACGACTGATCACAGCCAAGATGCAGGCCGGCCGAGAACCTGGCCCGCAATCAGCAAGGTAGAGGTGGCGAACCGATCCCATCTCAATTCAGCGGGACATTCACCCGTACGCTGCCCCCATAGGCCTCGAAGGCGTCGGCGCCAATGCCGTCATAGTGGCCTTCGCCGGCGAGGCTCCAGCCATTCGCAAGGCTCATTGAGACACCGCCTTCGACGCGGCCGCGGAGACCATCGCTACCCGCTGCAAGCCCCGTATCGAGGTTGACGATATCTGCCGTCTCGAAGTCCCAGATCCCCTTGATGCCGATATGAGGCGTGATCAGATTGCCGTCCGCGGAGACAAAACTGGTGCTGACTTTCGGGCCAAAGGTGACGCGTCCCAGCGAGACCCGCTGCCCGGGAATGGCAACGTTCAGGCTGTGGGTGAACGCCTCCTGCTCCTCGGTGAAATAGATCACGCCGACATTCGGAGCAAAATGCCAGCGCCCCATGTTGAAATCTCCCGTCAATGTGCCACGCACCAACCAGCGGTCGGTGTCGAAATTCCCGGTCCCTCCGGCAACGCTCGCATCATTGTTCGATCGCCCCCAGGCCGCATAGGCGTCGAACAGGAGATTGTCGCGAAGGCGTGCGACGATGTATGGGCCGGCGAGCCAGCCCGAACCGTCAATGGCAACATTCTCGGTGCTGTCTTTCTCATCGGTCCAGTCGAACTGGACGAGAAGACCGACCAGGAATAATGGGCTGACCCTGTAATCGAGCCCCACATAGAGTTGCCCGAGATCGGTATCGCTTGTTTGATCGTCGATCCGTGACACCTCGCCCTGAACCCAGATATCGAGGCCGTTTTCCTCGAGGTCGGTGTTGGCACTGGAGGCAAGATTCAGCTGCCCGAAGGCCTGAAGATTATGCAATCCTTCACGCCGAGCGGTCTGGCGGATCTCAGAGAACCCGGCGATCCGGCGAAGGCTGGTTGAGAATGACAGCTTATTATTGTCGAGATCGCCTTCGGCGATGAAGCCCACCGGTCCGCCGGTTGGCACGCCGTTGCGTTTTTGCATCCGCTCGGCGAGGTCGGGCGCATTCGCCGTGATCTGGTCGGCCCGGCGGGCCATGAAGTTGGAGACCGCGCGGCTCGTTCGCGTGCGTACGTAGTTTTCATCCAGAAAGATCGTCGAGACTTGCGCTGCGGCCACGCTGTCATTACCGGCAGCATCTTCTGCTGCACCGGCAGGAACGTCGATGGTCACCGTCGTCGTCACAGCGCCCGAAGGCGTGGGCGTGATGGTTGCCGCATAGATCACGGGGCCGCCGGCAAGGTTGGAGGCTGTACCGTTGCCGACGGTGATGTCGGCAAGGGCGAAACCGGTCACATCCTCGGAGAAGGTGAAGGTGGCGGTGTAAGGGCCGAGCGTGTTGGCCGGGGCAGTAATGGTGACGGTGGGCGCGATGACGTCGTTCTCGACGGTGTACACCTCATCCGTCGCCGGCTCGCCGGCGGGCAGGGCGTTGCCGACGATATCCACGATGTTCTGTCCGCCTGCCAGATCAATGCCGACAGTGCCGTTGAAGGTCGCGAGATCGCCGCCGGACACCGTGATGTCATAGGTCAACGCACTGATCTGGGTGACATCGGTGACGGTCGCCGTTGTCGTGCCGTTGACCGCGAAGTCCGCCGTATCGATATTCCGCACATCTTCGCTGAACGTTGCCCGGAACACCAGTGTGTCGGCGCCGGTAGTCGCCGTGGCCGGGGTCTGGCGGGTGAACGCGGTCAGCGCCGGCGGTGTGGTTTCGACGGTGCCGCCGAAAGACCCGCCCGTCACCACGCCGTTGGCGTCGATGGCATAAATATCGCCGGTTCGGCTGAGCGTGCCGCCTGCAAACGAGATGTTGCGGAAGCCGTTCGCCCAGAACACCGTCAGCTGGCAGGACTCGCCATCGTCCAATGTCACGGTGCCCACTGTCGTGTCGACGCCCCCGATCGTGCCGCCGGGACAGCTCAGGTTCGTGACGTTCAGGTCGACGTCCACCTCGTTCTCTACGTTGATTTTGACCGGGTTCGTCGCCCCGGTCCGGGGCTCATCTCCCGGCAGAAGCAGTTGGAAGTCAACGAATCTGCTGGCTGGATCGTCATATCCGGAAGCCCCGGTCGACAGGCTGTCGCAGGACCCCATACCAGCCAGCCCGACACTCACCCGCCGAACTGTGGTTGCATTGCCGTCCGCGCCGGTGGCGGCTGGGCAGGCCGCCTGCGCATGCACCGTCTCAGGCGTTGCCGCAGACGCTGTGAATATGACAAGAGCACCGAGCATGAACCGGCGCAAAAGCCTGCTGCCAGTCACACGGTCCTTAAGAGGTCGTCCCGCGGCAGGTTCGCGGCATCCCACGACATCGTCGCCGGACAATGGTTTGGCCGGATGATCAAACGTCTCTGCAACTCTGATGAGGAACGCAAACATCGACAACTCGGTACGCAATACGATCGCCGATCTTCGGACTGGAAATGTGGCAGCATTCCAACTCCAAGAGCAATCGCGGCGTTATTCAGCAAAGTTGTGTGACCAATGGGTCACATCATTCATTTCGGGCGCTGTAGTTTTCGAGTGGCTCGTACACGTCAGCAATTGCCTATTGCTCTTGTCAGCCGCATATCCGAAATTTTGTGTGCATAGCGACGCTCGTACCGGTCATTTGGAGAACCGTGTCATGCCAATCGAAATTCGCCCTTTCGATGCCCCACTCGGTGCCGAGATCCACGGCGTTGACCTTTCGAAACCCATGAACGACGAGACGTTCGCCGCAATCGAAAGCGCCTACAATGAGTATTCTCTACTGCTGTTTCGCGGCCAGGATATAAGCGAGGAACAGCATGTCGACTTCAGCAGGCGCTTCGGCGAGCTGGAGATTCATGTGCTCGATCAATATCTCCATCCACGCCATCCGGAGATTCTGGTCGTTTCCAATGTCGAGGAAGGCGGTCGGAATGTCGGTATCAAGGATGCTGGCCGCTACTGGCACACGGATCTCTCCTACATGGCGAAGCCGAGCCGCGGTTCTCTGCTCTATGCCATCGAAGTGCCCCATGACGACGACGGCAAGCCTCTCGGTGATACGCTGTTTGCAAGCTCGGCGGCAGCCTACGAGGCGTTGACAGAAAGCCGGCGGGCAAAGATCGATGCTCTATCGGCCGAGTTCAGCCTCGCCAACAAACAGGCCAAGCTGGTTACTGATGGCGACAAAAGCGCAGCGCAGACCGATACGCATCCCGACAAGACGCCGCCCGTCGTGCACAAGATTGTGCGCACCCATCCATTGACCGGACGCAGATCGATCTACGTCAATGAAGGCCATACGAGCCGGATCGTTGGCATGGCCGATGATGAGGGCAGGGCGTTGCTCGGTGAGCTCTATGCGCACGTTACGAAGGACGAATTCGTCTACCGGCACAAGTGGCGGAAAGGCGATCTTCTGATATGGGACAATATTCCGACCCAGCATATCGCCATCTGCGATTATGCCCTGCCGCAGCGGCGCATGATGCATCGCACGACGATTGCCGGGTCGGCGCCAATTTAGGGCCCATTCTATCCCAACACGCGTCAGCGAGTATAAGCCACTGACTTGGAATGGGTTTTCCCATCTCTAAGGCCGACGCATGACGCTCGATCCGCCAGTTGCGAGTAAATCTTAGAATCATTCCAGTTGACTTTGTTGCAAATCATTCGCATATGCATTTAAGAGGTTTTTTGGAGAGTGTTTGGCTAGGATTCCGGAGAGCGGGAATGAAAGTTTCGAAGCGTTGGTTTGTGATTGCAGGAGCAGCACTGCTGGCGGTGTCCGTCGCACTGCCGGTGCCGACCGCCATTGCGGAACCATCGAAACTGAAAGTAGTCGCGACGACCGGCATGATCGGCGATGCGGCAAAACGCATTGGTGGTGACGCGGTCACGGTAAAAACACTGATGGGACCGGGCGTCGATCCGCATGCCTATCGTCAGACGCGAACGGATATCGTCGCGATGACCAAGGCCGATCTTGTCCTATGGCATGGCCTTTATCTCGAAGCGCAACTCCAGGATTTCATGCTTTCGCTGGGCAAGAAGCGGAAGGTTGTCGCTGTCGCAGAGGGGCTGCCGAAGAACCTGTTGCTCTCGCACGACGACTATAAAGACAAGTATGACCCCCATGTCTGGATGGCGCCGAACCTCTGGTCGAAGGTCATTCTCGCGGTTCGCGACGCTTTGATCGAGGCGATGCCGGCGAAACGCGCAGCTTTCGAGGCGAACAGCGCGCAGCATCTGGAAGAGGTCGCAAAGCTGGCCAATTACACGCAGAAGGTCTTGGCGTCGGTTCCTGCCGAGAGCCGCATCCTTCTGACGGCCCACGACGCTTTCAACTATTTCGGGACGGCCTATGGCTTCGAGGTCATCGGCATTCAGGGAATATCGACGGAGAGCGAGGCTGGCCTGCGCCGGGTCGCGGAACTCGTCGATGTCCTGGTGACTAGAAACATTCAGGCCGTCTTCGTCGAGTCGTCTGTCTCGGACCGCAATGTTCGTGCGGTTATCGAAGGTGCGGCCGCTCGTGGACACAAAGTGACAATCGGCGGTGAGTTGTTCTCCGACGCCATGGGTCCGAACGGGACTTATGAGGGCAGCTACATCGGAATGATCGATCACAATGCGACGACGATCACCCATGCACTGGGCGGCAAAGCGCCGGACCGCGGCATGTCGGGTCGTCTGTCGATTGGGAGCTGAGCGATACCATGACACTGGCTTCGGAAACGATCGAACTCGCAGCTGCCGACGGTCTTCCCATTGAACCGCAGTCACTTGAGGAGAGCGCTTTTGCTGTCCGTGGGATGACAGTCACCTACGGTGAAAAGCCAGCGATTTTCTCGGTCGATGCGACGGTTCCCATTGGAAGCATGGTTGCCATCGTTGGGCCGAACGGCGCAGGCAAGTCGACTTTGATCAAGGCGGCCATGGACATTATTCCGTGCGTATCGGGATCGGTTTCGGTTTTTGGTCAGTCCCTTGGCCAGGCACGCCATCGGATTGCGTATGTGCCGCAGCGTGCCAGCATCGATTGGGATTTCCCGACGCGGGTGATCGATGTGGTGTTGATGGGTCTCTACCGCGATCTCGGACTTCTTCGGCTCGTGCGTGCCCGTCACCGCAAGGCGGCATTGGACTGTCTTGAACGCGTAGGTATGGCCGATTTCGCTAACCGCCAGATTGGTCAGCTTTCAGGGGGACAGCAGCAGCGTGTCTTTCTCGCGCGAGCACTCGCCCAGAACGCCGATCTCTATCTTCTCGATGAACCGCTCGCCGGTGTCGATGCCGCGACTGAAAAAGCGATCATCGATGTGCTTAAGGGATTGAAGGCAGAAGGGCGCACAGTCATCTGCGTGCACCACGATCTGGCGACCGTCGCCGACTATTTCGATCACGTGCTTCTGTTGAACGTGCGTAAGATTGCCGAAGGCCCGATCGCTACGACCTTCACGGCGGACAATCTCCAAGCGGCCTATGGCGGCCGCCTCGCAACAACGCATATCGATCAGCTGCACCTGCCTGCGGCTTGACACGAATGCAATGAACCCGCTCCTAGAGGCCCTTGCTTTACAGGCCGGATACAACAGCGCGCTGGTCGCGATCGGCGCCGCGCTTCTGGGCATCGCGGCGGGCAGTGCCGGCACATTCCTCTTCCTACGAAAACGTGCGCTCGTATCTGACGCGGTCGCCCATGCGACTCTGCCGGGCGTGGGCATCGCTTTCATGGTGATGGTCGCTCTCGGATTGGACGGCAGAAATCTTGTCGGCCTTTTGCTGGGCTCAGCCGTTTCTGCCGGTATCGGCCTCTTTCTGGTGGAATGGATTGCCCGGCGGACGCGGCTCGCCGAGGACGCTGCGATCGGCGCAGTACTTTCCGTTTTCTTCGGGCTGGGTATTGTCCTCCTGACGGTCATCCAAACCATGTCGGCCGGCAAACAGGCCGGTCTTGAAGGCTTCCTGCTTGGCTCCACAGCCGGGATGTTGTTTGCCGACGCCGTTATCATCGCGCTCGGCGGCGCCTTGGCTGTGTTAACCGTTTTCGCTCTTCGGCGCCCGATGACGCTCGTTGCGTTCGACCCGGAGTTCGCTGCCGCTTCCGGCGTCAATGTGCGGCGGATCGATCTCGCCATGATGGGGTTGGTGATGGCGGTTACGGTCATTGGCCTTAAGCTTGTCGGCCTCATTCTGATCGTTGCCATGCTGATCATTCCGGCGGTTACGGCGCGCTTCTGGACCGATCGTACAGACCGTGTTGTGTGGATTGCCGGTGTCCTTGGTGGTGTCGCCGGCTATGTCGGTGCTGCCATCTCGGCATCGGCACCCGACCTGCCGACGGGACCGATCATCGTGCTGGTCAGCTTCGCATTGTTCACCGTGTCGCTGCTGTTCGCACCGAACCGCGGTCTGCTCGCCGCCCTTGTTCGCCAGCGCCGCTTTCAAATCCGTGTCCATCGCCGCCAGGGGCTTCTTGCGCTTGCGCGTGGTGAACTTGTCTTCGACCGCCTGACGCTTGCCGTTTTGCGCCGCGCGAAGCTGATCCGGCCTGATGGCGTGGCCACAGAGGACGGCAAGGCACAGGCATCCAAAGCGCTTCGCGACGAAAAGCGCTGGGAGATCGCACGCCAGATCCATCCCGATATGGGTGTTGTCGGTCGTTATGATGGTCTGACGCCCATTGAGGCCGTCTTGACGGATGATGAGATCGGAGAGATCGACCGTCTCATCGGCCCGCCGGTCGGGGTTCCCACAGGAGCCAGTGCATGATGGGACCTGAATTCGTCCAGCTCAGTCTGACGCCTTTGCTTATCGGCATCCTTGGCGCCATTGCATGCGCACTGCCGGGCAACTTCCTCATTCTTCGCCGGCAGGCATTGATCGGCGATGCGATCAGTCATGTCGTTCTGCCCGGTATCGTCGTCGCGTTTCTCGTGACGGGCGTTATTTCGACCTGGCCGATGATGATTGGTGCCGCCGGCGCCGCGGTCGTCTCTGTGGTCTTGATCGAAGCGATCAAACGGCTGGGTCGTATTGAGCCCGGCGCCGCCATGGGCGTGACCTTCACGTCGCTTTTTGCCGGTGGCGTGCTCCTGCTCGAACAGAGCGACACAAGCGGCGTCCATCTGGATGTGGAGCATGCACTGTTCGGGAATCTGGAAAGTCTGATCTGGCTTGGTGCCGACGACTGGAGCTCGCTAATCGATCCGGTGGCGTTGGCCGAGTTGCCGCCGGAGCTTGGCCGAATGGCGACCGTCGCCGTCCTGGTGACCGCATTCACGCTTGTGTTCTGGCGCCCGCTGAAGCTCTCAACATTCGACGAAGGTTTTGCCAGCACGGTTGGAATTCGGACCGGTGTTCTAAGTTTCGCACTCGTCGTCGTGGCAGCGATTGCCGCCGTTGCGGCCTTCGATGCGGTTGGGTCTATCATTGTTATCGCGATGTTCATCTGCCCGCCGGCTGCCGCACGACTGATGACGAACCGCCTCGAGGCGCAGGTTCTATGGAGCGTGCTGTTCGCGGCGCTTTCCGCGATCCTCGGCTATGTGTTTGCGGGCTACGGTCCTCTGTGGTTTGGCAGCGAGCATGCCGTCAGTGCAGCCGGGATGATCGCAACCGTCTCGGGCCTGATCCTTGGTCTTGCCTGTCTCTTCGGACCCTATCGGCGTCCTGTTTCGAGCGGATCGCTTGCCGGCTGATATGACGCAGCGTGCCGCGTGCATACAGCCGGTAAAATCTGTTCCCCTTCCATTTCGTGCCGTCAGTTGTCCTGCTTCACAAACGCCAGTCGACGATGAGTAATCTCGAACGTCCTTCCATGTCTCCTTTGCGAGATCTCTCGCTTAGACTGTGTGAGCCGTGGCTCGTAGCCGATCTTGGTTGCACTCATGACGTTCTGAGTTGGTCATTGAATCGTCCGGGTTTCACATCGACACGACAGGTTGTGTGGCGGCAGGTGCGCAATGCAGACCTGCCGCGAGAACTCGATCCGAAGCAGTGGCTGATGAGTGAACTGAAACGCGACGGCTTATCAGACACGGTCGCGATGATGACATCTTGCGAGATCATCCGGCATGATGCAGCAAGGGTGGCGGTCGAAGCGGTTTCGGTGGAATGTGTTGCTACGGTCGGTCTTTCTAATGCGGAACGGATCGGTCGGCGCAGGTCAGGAATCGATCAGATCGGAACGATCAATGTGCTTGTGAAGACGTCCGTGCCGCTGACCGAGGCGGCGATGGTTGAAGCGATCTCAATCGTAGCGGAGGCCCGGACGGTCGCCGTACTGGAAGGGGAACACGATTGCGGAACCGGGATCGCGACCGGGACCGGTACCGATTGTATTGCGGTGGCTGCGCCACGTGGCAGCGGTACCTATGCCTATGCCGGACTGCATACACCGTTGGGTGAGGCTCTCGGTCAGGCCGTACGCGTAGTTGTTGGCGTTGGTGTCGAGACGTGGCTGAAAGAGACCGATCGGCAGGACACTTCAACAGCAGACATGTAACAATGTTGCAACAGAGATTGTAAATATATGAAGTGGACAGTTTGCAGCTTGACCTGCTGCCTGACTTCCCTTTCCCTAAAGGTGCGCTGGTACTGCATCGGGTGAATATCTCGAGCAGTCAAAAGGGAACATGGTGCGAGATTTCGCGATCTTAAATCCATGGCTGCCCTCGCAACTGTAAGCGGCGAGCCCGCTCCAAATATTGCCACTGGCACGCATAGACGAATGTGCCGGGAAGGTTGGAGCGAGGTGTTTGAACCGTGAGCCAGGAGACCTGCCAGCGCACGTCGTCCATCCTGTGTGCGAGGCGCTCATGGGTGCGGAGAACCGTCGTGGCGACAGCTCAAGATGTGCTTGGAGCTACGAACGGTATGTGCAGGTCGAACAGCAAAATATCCATGTCCATAGGTGCGCCGCCTTTACGGTCGCGCACAGGCGTCCTGCTACGTCTCGCAATCCCAATCGAGCAATCCGTCTGGCTCCACGCGCAGATCAGTCATTCTGCTGTTGGAGACAATTATGCGTATCGCGACGACGAACGAAAGAGACTGTCTGGAGACCTTTGAGAGCAGAGCCACTGCTCGCGGGCGCAAAGCAGTTTTCGTGGCTATGCTTTTGGCTGGTGGCTCGGTGATGAGCCAGGTAGCCGCCGCGCAGACGTCCGGCGAAACCAGCCTGGCGCCGATTGTCGTCGAGGGCGCAACCTTGTCGCAAGAGCCCGTTGAAGCGAAGACCGTTGGAAGTGCGGTCAGTGTGGTGACGGGTAAGCAGCTTCAAGAACGGCAGGTCCGTCATGCGGCCGATGCGTTGCGCACTGTCCCCGGTGTATCGGTGAGCCGATCCGGATCTTTCGGCAGTCTGACGCAGGTCCGTTTGCGTGGCGCAGAAGGCAATCATGTTCTCGTCTTGATCGATGGTGTTCCTGTCAACGATACCACCAATGGTGAATTCGATTTCGCGAGCTTGCTTGCCGACGACATCGAGCGACTGGAGGTGGTCCGCGGTCCCCAAAGCGGCATCTATGGCTCGAATGCGCTCGCTGGCGTCATCAACATCGTCACGCATAGCGGAAAGGGGCCGGCACAGGCCCGCGTCCTCATGGAAGGCGGCGGATTTGAAACGGGCGCGCTCGCTCTCAGCCTCAAAGGCGGCGGAGAACGTGCTCATGGGGCTTTGAGCCTTGTCGGACGCCAGACGAACGGATTCAATATTGCCGACGATGGCAACGAGGACGATGGTGCCCATATCGGCTCTGTTCATGCCAAGGGCGGGCTCAAGCTCACTAAGAGATTGAGCGTTGAAGGCTTTATCCGACACACGGGAAATAAGACCGACACGGACGGTTTCGGAGCCGCGCCCGGCGCCGTCGCAGGCGATCTCGCGGTGGCGACGGATCAGATTGGTGCATTGTCGGAAACCAACCTCACAACCTATAGCGGAGCCGCGAAGTTCAACCTGCTGGATGGTCGGTGGACGACCAAGCTCTATGGCAACAGTCACGAAACGGACCAAAGCAGCAAGAATCCGGTCTTCGGCAATTCTTTCAATCTGAGTGAGCGAGGCCGGGTCGGCGTTCTTTCGACCATCAACCTCCCGACTCCGGGCCTGGCAGATTCCAAACATGTCTTTACGGGGCTTACCGAGAGCGAAGTCGAGTTCTTTACGCCTTCATCGGACAATATTCGGCGCTCGCGTGAAAAAGACTCCTATGTCTTCGAGTATCGCGGCGAGTTCGCCCGTAAACTCTTTTTCGATGGGTCTGTCAGGCATGACGACTCGAGTGTTTTCGATGATTTCACCACTTACAAGGCCGCTGTGGCGGGCTTGATCGAACGTACGGGAAGCCGGTTGCATGCAAGTTACGGAACCGGTGTCGTCTTTCCTTCGATGTTCGAACAGTTCGGATTTGTCCCCGGATCCTTTCTGCCGAATCCAACATTGCTGCCCGAAGAGTCGGAAGGATGGGATGCTGGTATCGAACAGAGCCTGTTCCAGGACAGGCTTGTCGTCGACGTCACTTATTTCGATCAGAATTTGACCAACGAGATTGCTTCAGCGCCAGTTCCCGGAACCTTCTTAAGCACATCTCAGAATCTGACGGGAGAGAGCACGCGAAAAGGTATCGAAGTATCGGCGACGGTTCGGCCTCTGACGGAACTTGAAGTGGTCGGGTCCTATACGTTCCTGCGCGCCGAAGAGCCCGGCGGTATACAGGAAGTGCGCCGGCCAACCCATTCAGGTTCGATCAATGCGGCATACAAATTCGGCGGCGGGCGTGGGCTGCTCAACTTTGGCGTCGTCTACAATGGCGAGATGCAGGATCGTGTGTTCGATGCCTTCACCTTCCGTTCCTCGACCCTGACATTGGATGATTACGTCCTGGCCAATGTGGCCGTCCACTATGATATCGACCCGAATGTCCGTGTGTTCGGGCGTGTCGAGAATCTCTTCAACGAGGACTATGAGGAGGTGTTCGGCTTCAATACAGCAGATATCGCAGCCTATGCCGGATTGCGGCTCACATTCGGCGGCGACGCTGTGCCTGCTGGTGACGAACCGGTGAAATGAGAGTGAGGTGTTCGATGCGGCACATGGTGGCCATGCTGTTTGCTCTGATCCTTCTCCCGGTCTCCTCCGCCATCGGTGTGGCGGACGACCGGGTGAAGCCTCAAAGGATCGTGTCGCTCAATCTCTGCACGGATCAGATCGTCATGATGCTGGTCCCGCCGGACCGCATTGCTGCGATCAGTCGCCTCAGCCTCGATGCGAATATGTCTGTGATGGCGCATCAGGCGCAGAGCCTGACCGTCACCTCCGGGCTTGCCGAGGAGATCCTGACCTTGAAACCGGATCTTGTCATTGCCGGGACCTTTACGACACGACCGACGATCGCGCTTCTGGAGCGGCTGGGTTATCGGGTGCTGGAGGTCGCACCTGCCTATAGCTTCGACGAAATCCGCAAGAATGTTGCGGCGATTGCAAGGGCCGTCGGAGAGGAGGAGAAGGGGCGCGCTCTGATCGACAGATTCGATCAAAGCCTGGCTGTTTATGCACGCACCTTGCCGAAGGTCCGACCGGTCGCTGCCGCCTATTATGCCAGCAATTATACCTCTGGCAGCGCAACGCTGGTGGACGACATTATCCGTGCAGCCGGGTTTCGCAACCTTGCATCCGATATGGGATTGCGCGGAACCGCACGTTTGGCGCTCGAGCATCTGATTACCAGAAATCCGGATTTGGTCGTGCTGGGGCGCTCGCGTGCGCAATACCAGACTGTTACGGCAGAGAATTTGAAGCATCCGGCGTTCAAGACAATGCTGGAGCGCGTGGCCCATGTTGTTGTGCCCGACAAACTGACGATTTGCGGAACACCCCACACGCTCCAGGCCGTCGAACGTCTGGTCGGAGCGCATGGGCGTATTGCCGCAAAGGCGAACCGGCCATGAGCGACACCGCGATACTAGCAGAGCGCTTGTCGCGTAGTGACCGAGCCTATGGACGGCTGCTGTTTTCCCTGTTGGTTCTCCTCTGTCTGTCCTTTGCTGCATCCCTGTCCGTCGGTCCGGCGGCGATTGGATTCGACACATTCCTCCATGCGCTGTTCCTGGGCACGCAAAAGGAAACGGAAGCCGCTGTCCTCATCATGCGCGAGATCCGGCTGCCGAGGGCGATACTTGGGCTGTTGATCGGCGCGGCGCTCGGGCTTTCCGGCGCTGCATTGCAGGGCTATTTGCGCAATCCACTTGCCGAGCCCGGTCTTATCGGTGTTTCGGCAGGTGCCGCCCTTGGAGCCGTCGTGACGATCAATATCGGGCTGACGTCGGCCTTTGCATTGGCCCTCCCGCTCGGCGGTATTGTTGGTGCCTTCGCGGCCGTGCTGCTGGTCCACGCATTGGCCGGCGTAAAAGGCGGACCGTTGACGCTCATACTCGCAGGCGTCGCCGTGACCTCGTTCGCCGGGGCTCTCATGTCCCTTGCCCTGAATCTCTCTTCAAATCCCTTCGCTGCACTAGAGATCGTTTTCTGGATGCTCGGCTCTCTCGCCGACCGCAGCATGGTCCATGTCCATTTGGCAGCGCCAATGATCGTTCCAGGTATCATCATGCTTTTGTTGCTTGGCCGCGCATTGTCGCCGCCGCACTGGAGACGATGGATATTGTGCAATTTGCGGATCGCGCGGTGACGGAACTCTCCGGCGGAGAGCGCGCGCGCGTTCTCATTGCGCGATCGTTGGCCCAGGACCCGGCAATCCTGTTGGCCGATGAACCGGTTGCCGGTCTGGATGCCGTTCACCAGCTAGAACTCTTCACTCACCTCAGGCGTCTGGCTTCTCGAGGCCGTGCCGTGGTTGTGGTTCTGCATGATCTCTCGCTCGCGGCTCGTTTTGCCGACCGATTGATCATCATGCGGGAAGGGCAGGTGCGTGCCACCGGAGCGCCAGCTGATGTTCTCACAGCCGATGTGCTGGGAACGGTTTACGGGCTGGCGGCGCATCTCGGCACCGTCGAGGACATACCCTTTGTTGTGCCAATCGCGAGTCTAAGGATGAAACCGGACATTGAATCTGTCTGCGAAGACGACAAATCTGGAATTGATCATGGAGGACAAGATGGACCTGCGCACTGAAATGACACGCCGTCTGAGCGATGCCGGCACGAGTTGGGGCATGGGAACGTTCGGCGCTCTTGCAGAGTTCCATCGCGAGGCTGAGGAAAGAACACTCTCCGGCGGCGATGCGAGCACGACATTGGCAACAGCCAAAGGCGCCATTCGGTTGATGCTCCCAGAAGATGCGAGTGCGCTCGCCTATGAGATGCTATCCGCCAATCCACGACGATGGAGTCATGGGATTGCGCTGTGTCTGCCGGAAGACGAGGCGCTCATGTCGCAAAGACAGGTCGTGACAGAACTCGGTCCCGATACCGACGCCATCCGAGATAAAGACCGCGAGGCCGTCCTGTTCGATATGGGGCTCAGCGTGCTCGGGCCGGCATGCCGGCAGGTCGACTTCTGTGTGCGGACATCGGACCCGGTCTTACTTTCAACTCTTCGCGCTGCCGAGGGGCAGTCGATCTTCGATCCGGCTTGTTCAGCTATGGCCGGTGTCCTGGAGCTTCATCCACATCGTGTCGCGCTGACCCGCCTCGGACGCGTCGAGGTCTATCAGCCGATCGGGGGACCGGCGACCGGAGGCGTGTCGCCTGCAGGGCCGCATACGCATGTCCTGCCCAAACTGCTGGCGGCGGGGCGTACGCATTCATCCAACACACCTGTGCCGGAAGGCCATGTCCCTTGCGCCTGGGTCTATCCGGACAGTCCCGTTGCCACGGGGCTTGGAGAAGACAAGCCTTATGACGCTGGACTGCATCAGGCATTCGAGCACGATCTGGAGCTCTGGGGTGCGCCGGATTATGTGAAAACGAAGATGCACGTCCGTGACGCCATCAACTCCGGCAGCAGCCCGGATGCGATCGATATAGCCGATACGCGCTTGCGGAGAACCGGTGTCCGCATCGCTTTGCGGCAACTCGCCTGCCAGGCAGAAACGGATGAAAGCCAGGCACTTATTCAGAGCTGGCGGGCTCATTACGACGCCTCGAGCGTCGAGGAAGACCCTCTTGAAGCGGAACATGGCGATTCTGCCGACACCTTGCTGGCGGATGCACGCGCCGACATGCCACGTTCTGTGTTGTTCGCGTGTATCCCCTTGAAACATGTATAGCGAATCGCCATATATAGGTCATGGCAAAGAAACCTATGACGATCCGCGAATTCGATTCTCAATTTCCAGATGATGACGCCTGCCTGGAGCACATCTTTCGTGTGCGCTATGGCGATGGCTTCCAGTGCCCTAAGTGCGATAAGAAGGCGAAGTATTACCGCGTGAAGAAACGCCGCTGCCATGAGTGCGAGCATTGCGGCAACCAAATTTTCGCGACGGTTGGAACCCCTTTCGAGAAGTCCCGTACAAGCCTAAAAACGTGGTTCTATGTGATGTTTCTGTTCAGTGCGTCACGTAACGGCGTGAGCGCCAAGGAAATCCAGAGGCAAACCGGCGTGACGTACAAGACGGCATGGCGGATGGGCCATGAAATTCGGAAGTACATGGGCTACGTTGACGGAGACGCGCCTTTAGGTGGCGACGGCCCCGGCTACCCGGCTGTCGAGATCGACAAAGCGTTCGTCGGCGGCAAGGACAAAAAAGGCCATGACGACAAAGCTATCGTGCTCGGAATGGCAGAGCGACAGGGCGGCGATATTCTAACCCGCGTCATCCCAAACCGCCGCGCCTTCACTGTTTTTCCCAAGGTCGCTAAATGGGTAAAACCGGGCTCGCGTGTCGCTACTGACGAAGCGAAAGCGTTTGGCGATCTCAAAGATGCAGGATACCGCCACGGAACGGTCAACCACCGCAAAGGCGAATATGTGCGCGGCCCGGTTCACACGAACACCATCGAAGCGTTCTGGGGCAATCTAAAGCGCGGCATCAACGGGACTTACGTTTCCGTTTCGAAGCGGCATTTGCAGAAGTACCTTTGGGAGTTTGAGTACCGCCATAACCTGCGGCGCTCACCCCACGTGATGTTTGACCTTCTTTTACTGGCGTTTCCAAGGGCGGTTTACCCTTCACCATCGCGTCAAGAAGACGATCAAAGCGTTGCTTGACGGTATCGCTTGAGGTGGGCTCACGCACCGGTCTCTCCATCTTGGATGGCAAGAACGACGAACTGTCGAGTCGCTCGCCATGTAGCAGATACGGCAAAGCCTACCATGAATGCCCAAAACATCTGAAAAAAGTGCACCAGCTCCCACCTAACATCCGGACGAGGGGTCGTTATCATGAGCGGGATACTGAGCACCGCCAGAAATGCCGTAGCCAGCATCGCCGTCACTAGATAGCCCATAAACAGTCTGAATTTGCCCGTCTTCCGGACTTTCTTCATGAACTCTGTGTCTGTCGATTTTGCAAATGTAAAGAACGCGAATAGAAACGCTGCCGCCATTGACGAAAGATCAAAAATCGAAGAATAGAGCACTTCGACATGCCATTTTTGGCGGGCGGCACATTCAAGCCAATAGACGCCCTTCCAAGCGATAGCAGCCGCCAACAGGCCGCCCAACAGCAATGGGCCGCGACGCTCCATCTGCACTCTAATAAATCGTCTCAAACGAATATTTCCGTAAGATAATCCAGGTTGTCGTTCATTTTTGTCTTTATCCACTCGCTCCTGAGTTCGTAATTTCGCTCGTCATCATCGCTCGGCAAATCCAGTGACGTTCTCTCCACAAGATATTCCCTCAGAAAATTGATGCTATCATAAGCGCCGGCATCATTCCTTTGGTCCGTCACTACTTTTAGTGTCTTGACTTCAGCCGAATTCCGCTCCCTTAAACCCAAGAATAAATTGATGTATTCTCTGATCTTATTTTTATTGAGCTTATCATCTTGCTTGCGGCTCACGCGCGCGCCCAGCGTGATTACAAATCCGTCCATCGCCGCCCCAAAGTTTTGGAACGCGTCGACGACGACGTCGTTCTCATTTTCAAGGACGTGCAAATTCTGTGGGCTGGCAACGGCTATTTCAAAGGATCGTGGCTCTGAAGCTGCGAATTTGTCCCACACGTCCCTTCGCACAACAACGCTCATTATGTACTTTGCAACGTCGTCATATGACATCAAATAATTGACAACACTCTTGTGCGAAACCGACCGTGAATTGTGCTGAAGGGCCAGAACTTTTGTCGGCGAATGATATCTGAACGCCGCAACGTGCCCCAGACCGATGCCATCGCTGAGTACGATTGGCTTTAATCCATCCTTACCAACCTCAGGTGGAATATTGTCTGTTTGGAGCCGCGTAAACTCTCCACTAACAAAATCTCCATCCACGGAGAGACGCTCAAGCCGCACCTTAACTTCTTCCGCAGTTTCAAAATTGGAATTACGAATACGCTCTTCGGGGCTGACAATTTCGCTTATTTCTTTGAGAACATCTCGGAATTCGGGAACTGTTCCATCCACCCCCTCAACTCGGAAAAACCTTACTGTCACCCGCCTATCCACAATAAATCTCCCGCAGTCGCGATTAACTACATGGAGAATATCAGGATTTTACATCACTTCAACGATTACATGCTCCTATGGGATATAGGCGGTGTTGTTGGCATGTATCCCCTTGAAGTACGTAGCTGGACTTCCTATATTCTAGGTATGGGAAACAAGACATTCACAATTCAGGACTTTTTCAAGCGCTTTCCGGACGACGATGCGTGCCTTCATCATTTGATGGTGACGCGCTACGGCGAAGAGCTTGATTGCCCAAAATGCCGCAAACATTCGCGGTTTGCGAAGCTCGCGAAGCACAAGGCGTATAGCTGCCCACATTGCGGCCATCACATTCACCCGATGGCAGGAACGCCTTTTGAGCGCTCTCGCACGCCGCTCCAAAAATGGTTTTACGCGATGTACCTTTTCACCACGACGCGGAACGGTGTCGCGGCGAAGGAATTGCAGCGCCAGTTGGGCGTGACCTACAAAACAGCATGGCGAATTGGCCATGAGCTTCGCAAATACATGGGCTTCTCTGACGGCGACAATCGGCTTGGCGGTTTTGGTTCCGCATATCCGGTTGTTGAGGTCGACAAGACATTTGTCGGCGGCAAGGACAAGAAAGGCCACGATGACAAGACGGTTGTCTTGGGGATGGCCGAACGCCGCGGTGGCGATGTTCTTACGCGCGTCGTTGACGACCGTCGTGCCAACACGATCATGCCTCATATCGTGACATGGATTAAACCAGGATCGCGTGTCGCGACCGATGAGGCGAAGGCGTTCAACGAACTAAAAGAGCACGGCTACAGCCACGGTACTGTCAATCACCGCAAGAAAGAATATGTGCGTGGACCGGTCCATACGAACACGATTGAAGCTTTTTGGGCGAACTTGAAACGTGGCATCCAAGGCACTCATATCTGGGTGTCTAAGAAGCACCTCCAGAAGTACCTTTGGGAGTTCGAGTACCGCCATAACCTGCGCGACCGACCGAACGAGATGTTCGAGATTTTGCTGCAGACTTTCCCGAGGCCATAGCGCCTAGCAAGCGGTCGAAGAGCAATTCATCGCCTTCACTCGGATGTTCTTTCGCGAATTGGTCAAGGAGCCCCTGTCTGCGGGCTTCCTCTAGGGATAGGTATTTGCCTCTAGCCATCCGGCTTCTCCCACCAAAGTGCGTAAATCCTTATTACCGTCATATCTGATTGTGGCGGCACATGCACTTTCAAGACAGTTGTGTTGTCATTTCTAAGTCGGACTGCGGCTTGTGTTTTGCGTGTCACTCTCCGCCAATTCACTTGCTGCTTTTCATGGGGAACTATCAAGGCAGTAGCAATCCCACCGTCGTATTCGACCTTGAACTGCACGTACGATTCAGAGGCGACCCCGTTAACTCGAAATCGAAAGAAACGGCCTTCATCTTCCGGACCAACGCTGAAAGTCTGGATCAGTCTTGGCGCATCATAAATGTATCTATTGTTCTTCCATGTCCCGGCAGGCTGCGGCGCGGCAGCCTGTTTCAACTCTACCGCTTTTTGGATGTGCGCACGCGCCCACTGACCGAAAGCGCCAACGGCACTCTTGAACGCCTCTGCTTCAGTCTTGACGAGGTTTAGATTTCGCTCCTCCGGTTGATCTGAAAGATGCTGAAGCTCTGCCTGAAACTCATTGGCGGCTGCCACCAACTTATTCTGTTGTTCTGGGCCGCCCCTAAATTCCTCTACTAAGTCGGGATAGATCGCCTGCGCCTCTAACAAAGCAGAAAGATCCCCGACCGGCTTTGCAGTGCCCCGCAAGCCTGCATGGATTTCCTTTACGTATTCCTGTGGTCCGATTTCTAGAATCCGCTTGCGCCAAGGTGAGGCGTACTTATCGCCGAGAGCGTCATATGCTGGCTCCATTTGGTGTTTTAGGATGCGGAATATTTGATCGAGAATAGCGATCTTTGCCGCGTCCCACTGCTCGCCGGCAAGAAGGTTTGCGTTGGCCGACTCAGCATTTTTCTGAGCGGTTATAAGCCAAGCGATCCCGACCAGAAGTCCAATCGTGCTTACGATTATTATGAATAATGGAGCGATCAATTGTGCATCTTTTACAGTGGGCCGCCTTGGCCAATTCTTTTCTCTGTCTGGCCATAATATCAAACCAAGCGCGGCCAATGCTAAGAGGAGCGGAACCCACGCGGGCGGGTCAACTAGATATCGTACAGCTGTGCTCAGCCAACCGGGATCGCTGGTTCTTTCTACAATAAAATCTATCGCACCCAGTAAATCCATGATGCCGCGCACTACAACGTATATTGCGAAGCACCAGCCGCCGATTGTTCTGGGTCGTTGCATATCTCCAACCATGCCCCGACTCGCTGGTTCTTGCTAGCCAAGGCGTTGATAACGCTTCGAATCACGGTGGAATAATATGCTAACATTTTACGTATCCCAAGGGGATATGTGCCGTGTTGTTCACCGTGAACACAGACTGAACATAGGCTGTTTATATGATGTTTACCAGTGTGTTGCAGATTCTGTTGCCAATGAGAACAAAAAGTGTACATTGGTCTGTAATTGCCAGCCACACCTGCTTATGAAATAAGGGGAACATCATCATGTCACAGCCTACTCTTCGCCTCGTCGAAGGAGACACAATGGACAAGGAAAAGGCGCTTGGCGCCGCTTTGGCGCAGATCGAGCGCAGCTTCGGCAAGGGCTCGATTACACGCCTTGGCAAGGAAGGCATCGTTGTCGAAGTCGAGACGGTCTCGACCGGGTCCATCGGGCTGGACATCGCGCTCGGCATTGGCGGATTGCCCAAGGGACGCATTATCGAGGTTTATGGGCCGGAGTCGTCGGGCAAGACGACCCTCGCGCTTCATACGGTTGCCGAATCGCAAAAGACTGGTGGCATCTGCGCCTTCGTCGATGCGGAGCATGCCTTCGACCCGGTCTATGCGCGCAAGCTGGGCGTCGATATCGAAGAGCTGCTTGTCTCGCAGCCCGATACGGGTGAGCAGGCGCTCGAAATCGCCGACACGCTCGTGCGCTCCGGTGCGATTGACGTACTGGTCATCGACTCGGTTGCGGCACTGACACCGCGGGCGGAACTGGAAGGCGAGATGGGCGATTCGCTGCCCGGTCTTCAGGCGCGCCTTATGAGTCAGGCCTTGCGCAAGCTGACCGGCTCGATTTCGAAATCCCATTGCATGGTCATCTTCATCAACCAGATCCGTATGAAGATCGGCGTCATGTTCGGCTCGCCCGAGACCACGACCGGCGGCAACGCACTTAAATTCTATTCCTCCGTGCGCCTCGATATTCGCCGCATCGGCCAGATCAAGGCCGGCGATGAGATTGTCGGCAATCAGACCCGGGTCAAGGTCGTCAAGAACAAAGTGGCACCGCCCTTCAAGCAGGTCGAATTCGACATCATGTATGGCGAGGGGATCTCCAAGATGGGTGAGATCCTGGACCTCGGGGTCAAGGCCGGCATTGTCGAGAAGTCGGGCTCGTGGTTCTCATACGACAGCCAGCGCATCGGTCAGGGCCGCGAGAATGCGAAGAATTTTCTCCGCGAGAATACGGAGATGTCGGGTGCGATCGAACATGCGATCCGGCAGAATGCCGGCCTCATTGCCGATCAGATTCTGGCTGGCGAGGAGGAAGAGGACGACGACGATGCGCCTCCCGAAGAGGTGGCAGAATCGAAACCAGCCGCAAAGGATGAGCCAGCCGCCGAAACCAGTTCAGGCCGCGGCAAGAAGCGCTCGTCGGGCAGCTAACGGCATTTGGCGTGGGCTGGCATCGTCCGGCCCAAACCTTGTAGACCGAGAAATCTTTTGAAAAGGCGGCGCAGATGCGATGTTGGATCGTGTCGGCGCCGTTTTTGATTCTGAAAGCCGATCTTTCAATCCAAACGGATGTTCTGACCCTTGATGGCGCGTCTGGACACGCTATTGCCGCGGCTTTAAGACTGTCCAACCTCCAGATACACATGAGGCAGATGGTGTGTTGCCACAAGGCGATCCTTGAGCCCGGAACTGAAACGGCAATTGGTTGAGCGATGACAGGTGTCAATGAAATCCGAACGGCCTTCCTCGAATATTTCCGGGGCGAGGGCCATGAAGTCGTCTCCTCCAGCCCCCTGGTGCCGCTGAACGATCCGACGTTGATGTTCACCAATGCCGGGATGGTGCAGTTCAAGAACGTTTTTACCGGCGCCGAGACGCGCGATTACAAGCGCGCGGTAACGTCACAAAAATGCGTCCGCGCCGGTGGCAAGCATAATGATCTCGACAATGTGGGCTATACGGCCCGCCACCACACATTCTTCGAGATGCTCGGAAACTTCTCGTTCGGCGACTATTTTAAGGATGTCGCCATCGAGGCCGCATGGCGTCTCATCACCAAGGAATTCGGTCTCGACCCGAACCGGCTCATTGCCACCGTTTACGCGGATGACGATGAAGCGTTCGATCTTTGGAAGAAGATAGCCGGTCTGCCGGAGTCCCGCATTCTGCGCATTGCGACGTCCGACAATTTCTGGGCTATGGGCGACACCGGACCATGCGGTCCGTGTTCGGAAATCTTCTTCGATCATGGCGAGCATATACCGGGCGGTCCTCCCGGCAGTCCGGACGAGGATGGTGACCGTTTCATCGAGATCTGGAATCTGGTTTTCATGCAATATGAGCAGATCACGCCGGATGAGCGCGTCGATCTGCCCAAGCCGTCGATCGATACGGGGATGGGTCTGGAGCGTATTGCTGCGACCTTGCAGGGCACGCACGACAATTATCAAACGGATCTGTTTCAGGCACTGATCGGCGCTTCGGTCGAAGCGACGAACGTGCCGGATGAAGGCAAAGCCGGCCCGAGCCATCGGGTCATCGCCGATCATCTCAGGGCATCGAGTTTTCTCATCACCGACGGCGTTCTTCCGGGCAATGAAGGGCGCGGCTATGTGCTGCGGCGTATCATGCGCCGTGCCATGCGCCATGCTTATCAGCTCGGTGCCGAAGACCCGCTCATGCACCGTCTGGTTCCCGTTCTGGTCCGCGAGATGGGGCAGGCCTATCCGGAACTTGGCCGCGGTGAGGCGCTGATCACCGAAACACTCAAGCTCGAAGAGACGCGGTTCCGCAAAACGCTGTCCCGTGGCCTGGGCCTGCTCGATGAGGCGAGCGGCGATCTTGGCGAGGGCGATGTCTTCGATGGCGAGGTGGCATTCAAGCTCTACGACACCTATGGCTTTCCGATCGATCTGACCGAGGACGCTCTGCGGCCGCGCGGTATCACTGTCGATACGGACGCATTCGCAGCCGCCATGGAGCGCCAGCGCGCCGATGCGCGAAAGGCATGGGCGGGATCGGGCGACCAGGCAACGGAAGAGATCTGGTTCGAGCTCCGTGAGAACCTCGGTGCAACCGAGTTCCTGGGCTATGAGACGGAAGCGGCCGAAGGCGAAATCATCGCCATCGTCAAGGATGGCAAGGTCGTCGAGTCGCTCGAGGCCGGAGAGGAGGGTGTCCTCATCCTCAACCAGACACCGTTCTATGGCGAGTCGGGCGGCCAGGTCGGCGATGCCGGCTCGATCAAGACGGCTGATGGCGCAAGCTTCAAGGTGACAGATACGCAGAAGAAGCTAGGCGACTTCTTCTGCCACTTCGGATCGAATGAATCCGGATCGATCAAGGTTGGCGACGCCGCAGAACTCGATGTGGATCACGCGCGCCGTCTGGCGGTCCGATCCAATCATTCGGCAACCCATCTTCTGCACGAAGCTCTGCGTCAGACGCTGGGGCTGCATGTTGCGCAAAAGGGTTCGTTGGTCTCGCCGACACGGTTGCGCTTCGACTTCTCTCACCCGAAACCAATCGATGCGTCCGAGATGGCAGCAATCGAGGACATCGCGAATGCGGTCGTCCTGCAGAATGCTCCCGTTGAGACCCGTCTGATGGACGTGGACAGCGCGATCGAACACGGTGCGCTTGCTCTATTCGGCGAAAAGTACGGCGAAGAGGTTCGCGTGGTCTCGATGGGTGAGGCGCTTGAGGGTAGCGAAAAGACCGGAACATACTCCGTCGAGCTATGCGGTGGCACGCATGTTCGGCGAACGGGCGATATCGGTGTCGTCAAGATCGTTGGCGAAAGCGCCGTCGCATCGGGTGTCCGCCGGATCGAGGCGCTGACGGCTGAAGGTGCGCGCGAGTATCTCGATACCCAGGATGCACGGGTCCGTGAAGCCGCCGAGGTCCTGAAGACCAGACCGGACGAATTGGTGCCACGCCTGAAAGCGCTGCTCGAAGATCGACGCAAGCTTGAACGAGAACTTGCAGAAGCCAAGAAGCAGCTCGCCGTCGGCGGCGGCGCCAATGGTGCTGTCGATGCGGTCCGTTCGCTCGGCGACGTCAAGATGCTTGCGCGAACCGTTCAGGGTATCGCGCCGAAGGATTTGCGCGGTCTTGTCGATGACGGCAAAAGCGAGCTGGGATCCGGCATCATTGCGATCGTCTCGACAAGTGAAGATGGTAAAGCCAGCCTCGTCGTCGGGGTGACCGAAGACCTGGTGGCCGACAACAGTGCCGTTGACCTGGTGAAGGTCGGCGTTGCGGCGCTTGGCGGCAAAGGCGGCGGCGGGCGTCCGGACTTTGCGCAAGGTGGTGGTCCGGACGGAGGTCAGGCGGACGCCGCCCTCGATGCAATCGCAGCCGAGGTCAGTGAGCGTGCCGGGACCTGACGCCTATAGAGCGGAGCGATCCGCATCCCGGGTGAGCCTACGTCGCCGTACGCATGAAATTCTCGAACATAGCGGCAACGACGACAAGGTTGCTGTCTGCGTCAACAGTGCACTCGTCGCTCTTATTCTGTTGAACGTAATTGCATTTGCCGCCGAGACCGTTCCCGAGATCGGTGACCAAAATCGGGCAGCGTTTCAAATCTTCAATGTCGTGTCGGTTGCGATCTTTACCATCGAATATGTGCTTCGCATCTGGAGTGCTGTCGAGAGCCCGGTCCTTCGCACGATGCCCCGGTGGCGCGCGCGCCTAGGCTTCGCCGTGCGTCCCATGCAGCTCATCGATCTTGCTGCCATTCTGCCATTCTATCTGAGTGTTTTGTTCGCGATCGATCTGCGCATCTTGCGTGTCTTGCGGTTGTTCCGCTTTTTGAAACTGGCGCGTTATTCCCCAGCATTGCACTCGATCGGCCGGGTGATCGCCAACGAGCGCCGCGCGCTGCTCGGCGCGTTGATGGTGATGGTGACGCTCTTGTTGTTTGCATCCAGCGGAATCTATTTCCTTGAGCGCCATGCACAGCCCGATGTCTTCAGTTCAATTCCATCCGCCGCCTGGTGGGCGCTCGCGACACTGACCACGGTTGGATACGGAGATATCGTACCGGTAACTGTTGGAGGAAAGGTCCTCGGCGGTCTCATCATGATCTTCGGGCTTGGCATGTTTGCGCTCCCGGTTGCGATTGTCGCGAGCGGATTCGCGCAGGAAGCCAACCGGCGGGACTTCGTTGTTACCTGGAGCATGGTTGCACGGGTGCCACTCTTTGCGGATCTGAGCGCTGGTGCAGTCACCGAGATTACCGCGCTTCTCTACGCGCGCACCTATCCGGAAGGTGCCGCAATCATGCGCCCTGACGACGAAGCCGATGCCATGTATTTCATAGCGGCAGGCGAGGTGACCGTCGAAGCCGATCATGGTCCGGTTGTCCTCGCGGAAGGCGATTTCTTCGGCGAGATGGCATTGCTCGATCACAGACCGCATCTTCACGCGGTTAGCGCCGGCACGAAATGCCGTCTGATGATTCTGGACAGGGATGATTTCGACCTGCTGTGCATGCGGTTGCCGGACCTGTTTCGCACCGTTCGCGAGGTTGCGGCGGAGCGGAGCAGGGCGGTTGGGCCGGAGCGCGGCTGAGTGGTGTGCGCGACTTTGCCGTGTCGCTGGTGTGGTACGGCGGGATGGTGCCGTTGATTTGAGATTTAGGTTTATTTCGCTCACGGCTATTCCACGCCGTTGGCGCGGGCCTCCGCGGGGGCGCCCTGACCGGGCGGCGGCCGCTTGGCCTTGCCTCGCTGGTCGCTCGGTATTCTTTGGTTCCATGCGAGATTGTGCCGTATGGCTGGTGCTATACGGCACGATTTGCATTGGGTCCGAGACAACCGCGCCTTCGCGGCGCGGCAAGCGCGACTGCGCGCCGGCCGGTCAGGCCGCCCCCGCGGAGGCCCGCGCATCAGCGCGGAATAGCCGTGAGCGAAATGAACTCAAATGGTTCAGCCAACCGCGATCCCACCGGACAGCACCTGCACATCGGAACGACATCGCGAAGCAACCACGGAGCAGCCGTCGATCCAGCCGCCCCGAGGTCTCTAACGTCGTTGATCCTCAGGCCATGGCCTTCTGAAGATTTTCGTCAATCTTGTCCAAGAAACCGGTTGTCGAGAGCCATGCCTGCTCGTCGCCCACCAAGAGCGCCAGATCCTTCGTCATGAATCCGGACTCGATCGTGTCGACGACCACCTTCTCGATCGTCGAAGCGAAGTTGGCCAACTCTGTATTCTCATCCAGTTTCGCCCGGTGCGCGAGACCGCGTGTCCAGGCATAGATCGACGCCGTCGAATTGGTCGATGTCTCTTCGCCGCGTTGATGGGCACGGTAGTGACGTGTCACGGTGCCGTGTGCGGCTTCCGCCTCGACAGTGCGCCCGTCCGGTGTTGCCAGCACGCTAGTCATCAGACCGAGTGAGCCGAAGCCCTGTGCCACCGTGTCCGACTGCACATCGCCATCATAGTTCTTACAGGCCCAGACGAATCCGCCCGACCATTTGAGAGCGGCTGCGACCATGTCATCGATGAGACGATGCTCGTAGGTGATGTTCGCTTCGTCGAACTTGGCCTTGAACTCGGCGTCGAACACTTCCTGGAAGACATCTTTGAAGCGGCCATCATAGGCTTTGAGGATGGTGTTCTTCGTCGAAAGGTAGAGCGGCCAGCCACGATCCAAAGAGTATGACATGCAGGCACGCGCGAAATCGCGGATCGACTCGTCCAGATTGTACATGCCCATCGCAATGCCGGAATCTGGAAAATCGAACACTTCATGTTCGATTGTCTCGGACCCGTCCGCGGCTTCCCATTTAAGGGTCATCTTGCCCTTGCCAGGCACGAGAAAGTCGGTCGCTCGGTATTGATCGCCAAAGGCATGACGTCCGATGACCATCGGCTGGGTCCATCCGGGCACCAGGCGAGGTACGTTTTGGCAGACGATCGGCTCGCGAAAGACGACGCCGCCCAGGATATTTCGGATCGTTCCGTTGGGTGAGCGCCACATTTTCTTGAGGCCGAATTCCTTGACCCGGTCCTCATCGGGGGTAATGGTCGCGCACTTCACGCCGACCCCATGTTTCTTGATCGCTTCGGCCGCATCGATCGTAACCTGGTCGTCGGTCGCGTCGCGATGCTCCATTCCGAGATCATAGTAAACGAGATCGACGTCGATATAAGGATGTATCAGCTTGTCTTTGATCAACTGCCAGATGATGCGCGTCATCTCGTCGCCGTCGAGTTCGACGACAGGATTTGCGACCTTGATTTTGCCCATGATGGGATGCCCTCCAAGAAGCGGGAAGCGGGGTGTATGGGGCCGTGGAAAAAGGCAGCGGTCGAACGTCCGACGCCTTCGATTCCCGGCGGTCGGCGCAACCTATAGCACCGCATCGGAGAGGGACAAAGAAGACGAATGGAGCAGATCCTTGAATACTGTCAGACATGATACGAAGGCGTCTTCCAAATGAGTCTATCTCCACCTACTCAGACTGATGCTCTAGACGCTCCGGCAATCATCCTGGTGCGTCCTCAGCTTGGTGAGAATATCGGCGCAATTGCCCGGATTATGGCCAATTTTGGCCTTGGCGACCTGCGCCTTGTGGCCCCGCGCGATGGCTGGCCGAACGCGCGTGCCAAGGTCGCTGCATCGGGTGCCGACTGGATTCTGGATGACGCGCGAATCTATGAGTGCGCCGAAGATGCGGTTGGTGAACTGACCTATCTTGGCGCCACGACGGCACGTCCAAGAGACATGATCAAACCGGTTCTGGCGCCGGAGAGCTGCATTCGCGAAATCTACCAGCGGACAGGGCAGGGCGAGCGGTGCGGTCTCTTCTTCGGTCCCGAGAATGCCGGGCTCGACAATGACACGATTGCGCTGGCCGATGCGATCGTGACTGCGCCGGTCAATCCGTCCTTCGCCTCTCTCAATCTGGCGCAGAGTGTCGCGCTGATAGCCTATGAGTGGCAAAAGGCGCAGGGCAGCGCCAGTCTGGGACGGCAGACAGAGTTTGACGGACCGGCGGAAGAGGGGCTACAGATGCAGGCCACGCGTCCAGCGAGCCGCGCCGAGGTTATTGCTTTTTTCGAGCATTTGGAGCGCGAGTTGGACGGGTCGGGCTTTCTCAGGCCGCCAGAGAAGCGGCCGGTAATGGTTCGCAACATCCGCAACATGTTTCTACGTGCGGCGCTGACGGAGCAGGAAGTGCGAACTTTGAGAGGCGTTGTGGCGTCCTTGACGCGTGATCGTAATACACGCAGGGAGCCGTCATAGTTCCGCCCGGTTTGTAGGCTGTCGATGGCCTGACCGGGTTGTAACGGACCAGACATGGGAAGATAGGTGCCGTTTATGAGGAAGGTTTTGTTCAGCGCAGTAAGCGTCATCGCCGTTTCACTGCTTGCCGTCTTGAGCACGTCGTCAGTTGGCTTCGCGCAAGACAAGAAACCAAAAGTGTTGCCGAGCGATCGTACGATCCGCGTGTTGGAGAACTTCACCTGGATTTTTGTGCTCGATCACTATCGCGCGAAGCCCGAGACCGCAGGTTTGGTGAACGATCTCAAACCAGAGAAGTTTCACATCCCTAAGAAAGACGCCCGGCGCGTCATTCGGCGCGGCAATATCTCTGCCCAGGCTCAGATGTGTGAATTGCCGGACCATCAGGCGGCCAACAAGATCAAGCTGATGAAGATCGAGAAGGGCCGCAAGAAATGGAGCAAAGAGCAGCTTCTCTTTATTCATTTCCTGCATTTTACGGCCTTCGCAGCCCGCATGGATTATATCAAGGCCTTCATTGAGTCCGACGATAACGACAAGCGTTCCGTCGAGGAGAAACTCAAGGATATTTCCAAGGAAAAGAAGAAGTTCCCTTGTACGCCGGAAATGAAACAGCGTGTCATCGACAATATCGAGGCATTCGTCCGATCGGCCGGGAAGACATAGGGCTCTGGTCGACGGACAGGCTTTCGTTGACAGAATTCAGCAAATTTGTTTGAAGAACCGCGCGGGCTCGTTAGGGCCCGCGTGAAATGACGCATCCGCGTTGGCGCCACTATTGGTTTCTCCGATATCTGGTCTCGACTGTCGGCCTTCTAACGAGGGCAGAGGAGGGCGCGTTTCATATTAGACAGAGCACATTATACACATTGGAGTGTAAGAGATGACGAAGCGCGTGCGCGCCAAATACAAGATCGACCGTCGCCTGGGTGAGAATATCTGGGGTCGGCCGAAAAGCCCCTTCAACAAACGAGAATACGGTCCTGGAGAGCATGGCCAGCGACGTCGCGGCAAGCTCTCGGATTATGGTGTCCAGCTCCATGCAAAGCAGAAGCTGAAGGGGCACTACGGAAACATCAGCGAAAAACAATTCAAGGCGATCTATCGCGAAGCCGAGCGAATCAAGGGCGATACGAGTGAGAATCTCATCGGTCTTCTCGAGCAGCGCCTGGACGCAATGGTCTACCGCGCCAAATTCGTGCCGACGGTTTTCGCCGCCCGCCAGTTCGTGAATCACGGCCATGTGCTGGTGAACGGCCGGCGTGTCAATATTCCGAGTTATCGTTGCCGGGTTGGCGATCTCATCGAAGTGCGGGATACGTCACGCGAAATGAACATGGTTCTGGAAGCCTCTCAGAGCCCTGAGCGCGATGTCCCGGATTATGTGGATGTCGATCACAATAAGATGCAGGCGAGCCTGAACCGCGTCCCGGTTCTCTCTGACGTGCCCTATGCCGTTAAGATGGAGCCGAATCTGGTGATCGAGTACTACTCGCGCTAAGGCCGAAGTCTTCGGTTTCAGAACATTTACGCCCCGGACTTGATCCGGGGCCCAGGGCTCAATCGCACAAACTGTCCGTGCTGCCCTAGGCCCCGAATCAAGTCCGGGGCGTTGCTATTTTTATCGTGAGAGTTTAGGCGCGCTACGCGATCTGAGGCTGCTGAGCGAAGGAAATCTCTTTCTTTGTCAGTAGCTCCTGGAGTTCGCCTTCCTGCGCCATCTCGCGAATGATGTCGCAGCCACCGACAAACTCGCCCTTCACATAGAGCTGAGGGATAGTCGGCCAGTTGGTGAAGGTCTTGATGCCTTCGCGCAGGCTCAGGTCGTCCAGCACATTGATGTCGGTAAACTCAACGCCGAGATAGTTGAGAATCTGCACAACCTGGCTCGAGAAACCGCACTGCGGGAATTGACGATTCCCCTTCATGAACACGACAACATCATTGTCGTTGACCTGCTTGCGGATCCAATCGTTGATTTCCTGTTCGCTCATGTCTTCGATGTCCTTCAAGATGATTCAGGTGCGGACGTTTGCAGCGCCAGCGCATGCAATGCACCGCCCATATTGCCCTGGAGCGCCTCGTAGACCAGCTGGTGTTGCTGGACCCGCGTCTTGTCGCGAAACGCCTCCGATACGATGGTGGCGGCATAGTGATCGCCATCGCCCGCCAGGTCCCTGATCGTGACGTCAGCGTCCGGCAATGCAGTTTTGATGAGCCGCTCGATCTCGTTTGCGTCCATCGGCATGGCACCAGCCTCCTTTATCGGATGGGATACTAACCAATCCCCATATAGTTCGGCAACCAAACTTGTTGTAGGGTCTGAAGCGCCTCTAGCGCAACAGATTCTTCACCGGCGATTGAAAAACTGTCGCCGCCGGTTCGGCCGATTTTGCGCGCCGGAATGCCTGCGTCGGCCGCATCCCGTAGCAGGCCGTCGCACGCTTCGTCGGACACGGCAACGACGTAACGGGCCTGATCCTCGCCAAACCAGACTGCGTGCGCTGGCAGTGAGTCAGGGCCGGCTTCCAGAGAGCAGCCAATGCCTCCCGACAGGGCCATTTCGGCAACGGCAATCAGCAGTCCGCCATCGGATACGTCGTGAACGGCGCTGAGGCGCTTGTCGCCGATCGCCTCGCGCACAAAGTCACCCGTGCGGCGTTCGGCGTCCAGATCAACGGGCGGGGGGCCGCCTTCACGCTTATCGAGCACGATATCCATATAGAGACTTTGTCCGAGATGACCGGTTTCCGCGCCGATCAGAACGAGATGCTCCCCCTCGCGTTTCAACGCCGAGTGAGCCATGTCCGCAATGTCGTCGATCAATCCAACGCCGCCGATCGCCGGGGTCGGTGGAATGGCAGTCCCGTTGGTCTCGTTGTAGAGCGATACGTTGCCGGAGACGACCGGGAAATCCAGGGCTTCGGCCGCTTCGCCCATGCCTTGAACGGCACCGACGAACTCGCCCATGATTTCGGGGCGTTCCGGATTACCGAAGTTGAGGCAGTTTGTGATGGCGATGGGTTTGGCGCCGACTGCGGTGAGATTACGCCAGGCTTCTGCAACCGCCTGCTTGCCGCCCTCGTGGGGGTCGGCAGCCACATAACGCGGCGTGACGTCGGCTGTTGCGGCCAGTCCCTTGGTCGTGCCATGCACCCGGACGACCGCGGCGTCGCCACCCGGCCGCTGGACCGTGTCGCCCATGACCATGTGATCATACTGCTCCCACACCCAGCGGCGTGAGCACAGATTCGGTGATCCGAGCATCTGTTTGAGCGTGTCCATGAGGCTGTTCGGTGCCGGGACGTCGGATGGCGCTAATAGGGGGGGAGCATCGCGCAGGGTGTAGGGGCGCTCATATTCGGGCGCCGAATCGGCAAGTGTGCGCACGGGAAGGTCCGCTTCGATTTCACCGTTGTGGCTGACAATGATCCTGCCTGTTTCGGTCGTCTTTCCGACGACAGCGAAGTCGAGACCCCATTTGTCGAAAATGGCCCGGGCGCCGGCCTCTGCACCTGGCTTCAGCACCATGAGCATCCGCTCCTGGCTTTCTGACAGCATCATCTCATAGGCCGTCATCGCTTCTTCGCGGCAAGGAACCATATCGAGATCGAGTTCAATGCCAACCCCGCCTTTGTCCGCCATTTCGATCGATGACGATGTCAGACCGGCAGCGCCCATATCCTGAATCGCAATGATGCTATCGGTCGCCATGAGCTCGAGGCAGGCCTCGAGCAGGAGCTTTTCGGTAAAGGGATCGCCGACCTGCACGGTTGGGCGCTTCTCGTCCGCATCATCGCTGAACTCGGCCGAGGCCATGGTCGCACCATGAATGCCGTCACGTCCGGTTTTCGACCCGACATAGACGACCGGGTGACCAGCGCCTTTCGCGGCCGCATAGAATATGCGGTCGGCGGGCGCCAGGCCGACGCACATGGCATTGACCAGAATATTGTTGTTGTAGCCCTTGTCGAAATTGACCTCGCCGCCAACGGTCGGAACGCCGATGCAGTTGCCATAGCCGCCGATACCGGCCACGACGCCAGAGACGAGGTGCCGTGTTTTGGGGTGATCAGGGCTGCCGAAGCGCAGGGCGTTCAGGTTGGCCACGGGCCGCGCGCCCATGGTGAAGACATCGCGCATGATGCCGCCAACGCCCGTGGCTGCGCCTTGATAAGGCTCGATGAAAGAGGGGTGGTTGTGGCTCTCCATCTTGAAAACGGCCGCATGACCATCGCCGAGATCCACGACACCGGCATTTTCGCCCGGTCCCTGGATGACCTGTGGCCCGGTTGTCGGTAAGGTCTTCAGCCAGACGCGCGATGATTTATAGGAGCAATGCTCCGACCACATAACCGAGAAGATGCCGAGTTCGGTAAGGCTCGGTTCTCGGCCCAGGATCGAAAGCAGGCGTTCATATTCCTCGCCGGATAAACCATGCTCGGCGATGATCTCAGGCGCCAGATGCGCCGCTGCTTGCTCACTCATCAGTTCAACGCTCCGACGAGGGATTCGAACATCCCCGCACCGTCCGTGCCACCGAGTGCCGGGTCTGCGAGGCGCTCGGGATGAGGCATCAGGCCAAGGACCGTCGCGGCCTCATTGGTAATGCCGGCGATATTGTTTCTGGAACCGTTCGGATTGTGGTCGTCCGATGCCTTGCCCTCGGGGCTCACATAGCGAAAAGCGACATGGCCTTCGCCTTCGAGGCGTTCGAGTGTCTCGTCGTCGGTGACATAGTTGCCATCGTGATGGGCGATCGGAATGCGAATGACACCGCCTGCATCGTAATTGCGCGTAAACATCGTGTCGTTCCGCTCGACCTTGAGGTGAACATCGCGGCAGATGAATTTCAGCGATGCATTGCGCATCAGTACGCCGGGCAGGAGGCCGGATTCGGTGAGCACCTGAAAGCCGTTGCAGATACCGAGGGTCGGCGTGCCAGCGCGCGCTTTCGCCACCACATCGCGCATGATTGGCGATTGTGCTGCCATGGCGCCGGACCTCAGATAGTCGCCGTAGGAGAAGCCTCCTGGGAGAACAATGAGATCCGAGTCCGGTACGTTCGTTTCGCCGTGCCAGACCATCGCCGGTTCGCGACCCATAGCCGCCTCGAGACTCACGGCGACATCGCGATCGCAGTTGGATCCCGGAAAGACGATAACCGATGCTCTCATGCCGTCTGAAGCTCGAAGGAGTAGTTTTCGATAACTGTGTTGGCGAGCAGCTTCTCGCACATCTCTGTCACTTTCTCGCGGGCACGGTCCGGATCCTGCTCATCGAGATCCAGCTCGATAAACTTGCCTTGCCGCACGCCGTCGACGCCGCCGAAACCCAGTGCACCGAGTGCGTTGGCAATGGCCTTGCCCTGCGGGTCGAGGACGCCGTTCTTCAATGTAATCGTAATGTGGGCTTTCATGATCGATCAGTGGCTCATCCGAGATTATTTCGACGTGACGAGAACGGGGCCTGTTCGTTCGGCCGTTTTGTTCTCCATAAGAATGCCGAGCCGGCGGGCAACCTCCTGATAGGCTTCGACCAATCCGCCGAGATCGCGGCGAAAGCGGTCCTTGTCCATCTTGTTGTCGGTCTCCAGATCCCACAGCCTGCAGCAGTCCGGACTGATTTCGTCCGCCAGGATGACGCGCATGACCTCGTTGTCGTAGAGGCGGCCGAATTCGCATTTGAAATCGACCAGCCGGATACCGACGCCAAGAAACAGGCCGGTGAGAAAATCGTTGATACGCAGGGCCAGGGCCATCATCTCGTCGATCTCCTGCGGGCTGGCCCAGCCGAAGGCGGTGATGTGCTCCTCGGCGACGAGCGGGTCGTCGAGTTCGTCGGACTTGTAGTTGAACTCGATGATCGAGCGCGGCAGTTGAGTGCCTTCTTCCAGACCAAGCCGCGTCGACAGTGAGCCGGCGGCAATATTGCGAACGACAATCTCGATCGGAATGATCTCAACCTCGCGGATGAGCTGCTCGCGCATATTCAGCCGCTTGATGAAATGGGTTGGAATCCCGATCTCAGCCAGCCGCGAGAACAGATATTCTGAGATCCGGTTGTTGAGGACGCCTTTGCCCTCTATCCGGTCCTGCTTGCGGGCATTGAAAGCGGTAGCATCGTCTTTGAAATGCTGCACCAATGTTCCGGGCTCAGGCCCCTCGTAGAGAATCTTCGCCTTGCCTTCATAAACGCGGCGCCGCCGATTCATTGCCTGATCCTTTCAAGATATCCATCGCGCTCTAGATCATCCCCGGCGTTTCAATGCGCGTGGTCATAGAGGTCGTCAATATTGCCGGAGTCTGAATCGCCCTGTGAGTCCTGCTTGAAACTAGCCGATAGGGGCCCTCGAAACAATCACATGAGAGGCGACATTCCATCCTGTTGATTTGCGCCCGCCAGCGGGCTATGCCTCCTCGCCAGAAGCCAGATATTCGGGGGCTTAGGTATCGGCCTAACCCACTAGGAGCTAGAGAAATGACGACTTTCGAAGATCGCAAGAAAGGTTTCGAGTCGAAATTTGCGCATGACGAGGAGTTGAAGTTCAAAGCAACGGCGCGGCGAAACAAGCTGCTTGGCCGTTGGGCGGCGGAAAAGCTTGGTCTTACAGGCGACAAAGCCGAGAGTTACGCAAAGGATGTTGTTCTCTGCGACCTTGAGGAGCCAGGCGAAGAGGACGTTTTCCGCAAGATTCGCAAAGACTTCGACGACAACAGTGTCGATCAGTCCGATCACCAGGTTCGCCGAACCATGGGCGATCTGATGGCCGAGGCCGTTGCGCAGATCGAGAACGAAGCGAAGGCCAGTTAAGCGTTTCGCGGCGCAGGCCATGACACAATCAGACAAATTCCGGGATGCTCGCGGCGCCGGGCATCCCCTTTTTAATGCCTGGACCACAATCGGCAGCCCCTATGTCATCGAGTTGATGGGGGAAGCTGGTGCCGATGTCGTCCTGATCGACCAGCAGCATGGCATTGGCGGTGATGATGCATTGGTCAATTGCCTGATCGGCGCTCGGGCAGCGGGGCTACCGGCCCTGGTTCGCGTTGCGAACAACGATATGGGCCTGATTGGCCGCGCCCTCGACGCAGGCGCCCAAGGCATCGTTTGCCCGCTTGTCTCGACACCGGACGATACGGAACGCCTGGTACAGGCTGTAAAGTACCCGCCGCGCGGTGTGCGAAGCTGGGGGCCGTTCCGCGGCAAGTATCTGATAGACGGCGATTATTTTGCGCAGGCCAACGATTGGACTATCGCCTGCGCACAGATCGAGACCAAAGGCGCGATGGAGCATCTCGATGCCATCCTGGGTCTCGATGGCCTCGATATGGCGCTCGTCGGACCGAATGACCTGAGTGTGGCGCTCAGCGGCGGCAAACTGGATATCCGGGCACCTGAAATGACGGACGCGCTGGATGAAATTCTGCGTAGATGCCGCGAGCATGACGTCATCGCTGCCATTTTCGCCAACGATCTCGATTATGCGAAGCCTCTGGCCGAGGCCGGTTGGGACGTCATCACGGTCGGGACCGATGCCGGAACGCTGACGAGGGCGATGGCAGCAGCGCGTGCAGCGTTGATTGGCGAATAGCCTGCAATTGTCTGATTTCTCAGAAAAAAATTGAGATTCCCAAGTTGCAGCTTCGCCCCTCATCCTAGCCTTCTCCCCAGGGAGAAGGGACGAAACTGGCTTGGCTTGAGGCTTCAAAGCCCTCTCCCTGGGGAGAGGGTCTCTTTTCCTTATGAGACCTCAACCGTTCGCGAAAACGCGCGCGAAGATCGTGTCCACGTTTTTGGTGTGGAAAGCCAGGTCGAAGAGGGATTCGAGCTGCGGAACGGCGATCGCGTCTGTGACGTCGCCATCTGCCTTCAGATAATCGAGCAGGTGACCGCCTTCTTCCCAGACCTTCATCGCGTTTCGCTGAACCAGCCGATAGGATTCTTCTCGGCTGATACCGGCCTGGGTGAGCGCCAAGAGGACGCGTTGCGAATGCACCAGTCCGCCGAGCCGGTCGAGATTCTCGATCATGCGCTCGGGATAGACGACGAGCTTTTCGATGACACCTGCCATGCGAGCGAGGGCAAAATCGAGCGTCACGGTCGCGTCGGGGCCGATCATTCGCTCGACGGAAGAATGGGAAATATCGCGCTCATGCCAAAGCGCGACATTTTCCATAGCGGGCGCTGCATAGGCGCGCACCATGCGGGCGAGTCCGGTGAGGTTTTCGGTTAGGACCGGGTTGCGCTTGTGGGGCATGGCGGACGAGCCTTTTTGCCCGGCGGAAAAATACTCTTCCGCTTCCAGAACCTCGGTGCGCTGCAGATGACGGATTTCAGTGGCCAGGCGTTCGATCGATGAGGCGATGACGCCCAGCGTTGCGAAGAACATGGCGTGCCGGTCACGCGGAATGACCTGGGTTGAAATGGGCTCGGGCGTCAGGCCCATCTTCTCTGCGACATGGGCCTCGACGCGCGGATCGATTGTAGCGAATGTGCCGACGGCGCCGGAAATGGCGCAGGTGGCGATCTCTTCGCGCGCATGCTCCAGGCGCGTGCGGCAGCGTGCGAATTCCGCATAGGCTTGCGCCAGTTTGAGGCCGAAGGTAGTCGGCTCGGCGTGGATGCCGTGGCTTCGGCCGATACAGACAGAGTCCTTGTGCTCGCGGGCGCGGCGCTCAAGGGCAGTCAACAGAGTGTCCAGATCGGCGAGCAGAATATCGGCGGCACGGGTGAGTTGAACATTGAAGCACGTGTCCAGAACATCGGACGAGGTCATTCCCTGATGGACGAAACGCGCTTCAGGTCCGACATGCTCCGACAGGCTTGTCAGGAAGGCGATGACGTCATGTTTGACCTCGCGCTCGATCTCGTCGATCCGGTCGACATCGAACCCACCGCGGGCCCGGACCGCTTCTGCTGCGTCTTTCGGCACGACGCCAAGATCTGCCAGCGCTTCGGTCGCATGGGTTTCGATTTCCAGCCAGATACCGAACTTGGATTCAGGGGTCCAGATCTCGGCCATTTCCGGGCGCGAGTAGCGAGGGATCATTAGCGCCACCTATCGTGTTCGCGGACGGGCTCCCGACGGGGGCCGATGACCGCAATGATGAAGCCCGCAGCCACCAAAAGCCCGAGGAAGGCGAGGCGGGGCGGGGCGAAGATAAAGAGAACGAAACTGTAGAAGCCGCTGACCGACGCACTGTAGAGTTCCGACAGGCCCAGGCCTTGCGGATTCGGGCTGCCGTACGAATTGCTCATCACGACAAGCATTCCGCCAAGGGCGAAGAAGGCCAAAGCGTATGTTGGAACGGCATAGGCAAAGCGGGTGAAAAAGCCGCGGGAGGCAACGAAGTTCTGCAAGACCCAGGCAAGAATGGATGCCAGCCCGCCGGCAATCGCCGCGACAATGAGCGTCTGGCGCGCCTGGTCGGTCAGCGCCCGGCCGGGCGCCATGAACTCGGTCACAAGGATTCCGGCGCTCGAGATGGCCATTGCGCCAGCAAAAAGCAGCGCCAGAAGAATTCCCACGATCAGACTCATCATGCCGCGTTCCATGATCTTATCCTTTGCCCTGGGTCCTGAATTCGACCGGTTGGCCCAATTGCCAATCCATACCCCAATCCAGAGCCCGCGCTCCAGAAGAATAGGTAGTTATCGCAGGAGGCATGGCGTGGCCGGAATGACGGGCTGTCGATCGATCGGTTGGTCTTCAAAGACGACGCCCAGGAGGGCCAGTCGCCAGCGGAGGCTAATAAACATGCAATCGCCACCGTCGCAATCCGACTTATCACTTTTGCCCATCGCGAAATGCGGGATGCGCAGTCTTTGCCCCTTCAAATGCCTCTGCTTCGAATACCGCCCGCGCAACGGCTCGGGCCAGTGTATTTGCCGCATGAACACCAATTTCCGTAACGCCGGCAACGGGATCAGGGGCAGGGGCACGACCCGTCGATACGGCGAAGACAACATCGCCGTCGAGCGGGGTGTGAACCGGATAGATGGCACGAGCAAGCCCGGCCTGTGCCATGATCGCCATACGCATGAGCTGATTTTTCTCAAGAGCCGCATCCGTGGCGACGATTGCCAGCGTGGTATTTTCGCTCGGCCCGGCATTGATACGCAGTACGTTGGCCTCCGGCGGCCAGGGGTGCGGCAAGCCGAGACCGCCGAATTCAGTCCCGATCTCAAGGGGGGATGCAAGGAAGTGATGGCTCTCGCCGACCGTGACGTCGCCTGCTGAATTGACGGCAACCAGGGCGCCAATCGTTACGCCATTTGGCAATTGCAAAGAGGCACTGCCCAGGCCGCCTTTAAGTCGTCCTGCCGTGGCGCCATATCCAGCGCCGACGGTTCCGAGAGCGAACTCTTCCGATGCGGTTCCGCAAGCTTGATAAGCGAGATCCTGATAGGGCGGTCTGCGGCCCCAGTCCTTGTCGCCGCCGTTGAGGAGGTCGAAAAGGATCGCCTGCGGCACGATCGGGACGCGTTCATTGCCGATGGGAAAACCGATACCTTTTTCGCGCAGGAAGGCTTGTGCGCCCGTGGCTGCGTCGAGGCCGAATGCGGAGCCGCCCGACAGCACAAGGCCATGAATTTCCTGAACCAGATTCTCCGGGGCCAAGGTGCGCGTGTCCCGTGTACCGGGCCCGCCGCCGCGCACGTCTATTGCGGCTTTCATCGGTGCATCAGGCAAAAGTACTGTCACGCCGGAACGCAAGGTTGCGTCGTCTGCCTGTCCGACCTTCAGGCCGGGGACGTCCGTAATGAGATTGCGCATTCCTGCCTTGATCATCACGGTCTCTCTTAGCGGCCGGGGTTGGCTCTGGCAAAAGAAAAGCCCGCCAAAAGGGCGGGCTTCTCCTATTCGATTGACTAAGAGCGATCAGTTGATCTGATCATAGTCGCCTTTGCTCCAGGTGTAGAAGGCGTAAGGCGGCAGGTTCGGGTCGCCCTTTTTGTCGAAACGGAACTTGCCGATCACCGTATCGAACTCGTTCGAGTTCAAAGCCTTCATGACCTTTGCCGGGTCAATCGACTTTGCAGTTTCCACAGCCTGCTTCCAAGCCTGGATCGCAGCATAGGTGTAAAGCACATAGCCTTCGGGCTCGATCTTTTGAGCGCGGAAACGCTTGACGATTTCGGCTGCAGCCGGGTTCTTGCGCGGATCGGGCGAGAACGTCATCAGCGTGCCTTCACCGGCATCGCCCGTGATGGCCCAGTATTCCTTCGTCACCAGCGCATCGCCGGACATCAGCTGGGTCTTCATGCCCTGCTCACGCATCTGACGCACCATGAGGCCGGCTTCCGTGTGATAACCACCCACATACAGAACATCGATCTTGTTCTGCTTCAGCTTGGAGACGAGGGCCGTGTAGTCCTTCTCACCTGCCGTATAGGCTTCGTAGAGGACTTCTTTCTTGCCAGCCGCATTCATGGCTTTTTTAGTCTCGTCGGCGAGGCCTTTGCCGTAGGCAGTCTTGTCATGAACGATGGCGATGTTCTTGTCGGCGAACTGCTTGGCAAGATAGGCGCCTGCGACGCTGCCCTGCTGGTCGTCACGTCCGCAGACGCGATAGACATTCGGGCCGCCTTCATCGGTCAGCTTCGGATTGGTCGAGGCCGGCGAAATCTGGATGATGCCTTCCTCTTCGTAGACCTTCGAGGCGGGGATCGATGAGCCTGAGCAGAAATGCCCGGCAACAAACGCGACACCCTGACCGACGACCTTATTGGCAACGGCCACGGCCTGTTTCGGGTCGCAGGCATCGTCTTCGATGGTCATTTCGAGCTTCTTGCCCATGACGCCACCGGCTTTGTTGATGTCCGCAAGCGCCATTTCGGCACCAGCTTTAAACTGAGCGCCGAACGAAGCGTACTGACCTGTAATCGGGCCGATAACGGCCATCTTGATCGACTCGGCCTGAACGCTGGTCGTAAGCCCCAGCCCCGCAAGCAGGGCTGCCGCAGCAAACACGGTTCTCTTCATCACTGATTTTCTCCCATTGGAACGCATGGAAATCCAAGGCCCATCGCTACCATAAATGGCGCTGCTTGGGAGGCCTAAAAATGAAGTGGACGTCGTTCTTGGTTGAGCTTTGTCTAACGATCGGTCCAGGTCAGAGGGCTGGTGCGCCGATAGAGCCAGCCATACTGGGTGACCATCTGGCTGGTCCGGGTCATGCGATAGCCAAGGGCTGCAGCAATCAGAACCACGATCATGGCTACCAGAAAATGATGCACGGACAAGAGTTCGCCATCGAACAGTGCATAGTTGAAAAAGCGAACGGCGAACGAAAACAAGACCATATAGGCAACCAGGAGCCAGAAGGGTTTCCATCCAAGTGCCAGGCCGCGACCGGACATCCAAGCGGCGCCGCCAGCAATCAGGCAATTGAACACCACGAAGGTCCAAGGTGAGGCTTCCCACAATATGCCCATGGCCTAGACACCACCTTCGAGATAAGCCGCGCGAACCTCTTCCATATGCAGAAGTTCATCGCCCGTGCCGGACAACGTGATTTGTCCGTTGACCATCACATAGCCGCGGTGTGCGAGGCGTAGTGCATGGTAGGCGTTCTGCTCAACGAGAAATACCGTGATGCCGCTCTCCTCGTTGAGCTTTTTGATCACATCGAAGATCTGGCGGACGATCAAAGGTGCAAGGCCAAGTGAGGGCTCATCGAGCAGGAGTAGTTTGGGCCGGCCCATCAGCGCGCGGGCAATTGCAAGCATTTGCTGTTCGCCGCCCGAAAGCGTGCCACCGCGTTGCACGGCGCGCTTTTTCAGGATCGGGAACAGCTCATAGACCATGGCGAGATCTTCCTCGAAATGATCGTCATGAGCGAGGACAGAACCCATCTGGAGGTTTTCCAGTACGGTCATCCGCGGGAAGATGCGGCGGCCTTCCGGAGATTGGGCAATCGAAAGATGCATGATCTCGTGGGTCGCGAGTCCGGTGATGTCGCGCCCGTCATAAATGATCTGGCCCGAACGCGCGCGTGGACTGCCGCAGATCGTCATCATGAGGGTGGTCTTGCCGGCACCGTTGGCGCCGATCATTGTCACGATCTCGCCTTCCTGCACGTCGATGTCGACGCCGCGAAGCGCATTGATCTTGCCATAGTAAGTCTCGACACCGCGGATCTTGAGGAGAGGCTCGCTCATGATGCGATCTCCTGCTCGACCTTTTCCACTTCTTCGTCTTCGACACCGAGATAGGCGGCGATGACCGCGGGATCGCTCCGCACCTCATCCGGTGTGCCGTCAGCGATCTTCTCGCCATAGTCGAGCACAACAATATGGTCCGAAATTCCCATGACCACGCCCATATCGTGCTCAATCAGCAGAATTGCGATCTGGTCCTCTTCACGGATCTTGAGCAGCAATTGGTTGAGGTCGTTGGACTCCCTCGGATTGAGGCCGGCAGCCGGTTCGTCCAAACAGAGAAGGACAGGGCGCGTACACATCGCGCGGGCAATTTCGAGACGGCGTTGATCACCATAGGGGAGATCGCCGGCAGGATCGTCGGCCCGGTCGATCAGATTGATCCGCTCGAGCCAGTAGCTTGCGAAATCAACAGCCTCGCGTTCGGCTTTCATGAAACGGCGCAGGCGCAGAATCCCGCCGATCGTGAAATTGGATGCCTGCATAAGCGGTTTGTGCTGCGCGACCAACAGGTTTTCCAGAACGGTCATACCGGCGAAGAGACGAATATTCTGGAATGTACGTGCGACACGCGCGGCGCGGCATACCCGAAAGTCATCGAGCCGCTCCAGCAGGAACGACGTGCCATCGTCGTGGGTGAGGGTGAACATACCCTCCGAGGGTTGATAGAAACCGGTGATGCAGTTGAAGACGGTCGTCTTGCCGGCGCCGTTGGGGCCGATCAGGGCGGTGATGTCATGACGCGCAACCGCAAAGCTCAAATCGTCGATGGCCACGAGACCGCCGAAGCGCATCGTGAGATGCTCGACGTTCAGAACCGGATCGTTTTCCCAGGCCTTCATCCGTGACCCTCGCCAACCAGATCGCTGGATATGGCTTTCCGTTCTTTCAGCGCAATCGACGGTGTGCGTGTCGAAATCAGACCGCGCGGCCGCCAGACCATGATCGCCACCATGGCCCCCCCGAAGATAAGCATGCGGTAGACCGTTGGATCGAATCCTTCGCCGAAGAGCGTCTTGAGGAATGTGAGATCACGAAGCATCTCAAGTCCGCCGATCATGACGACGGAGGCAATGACGACACCGACCTGACTGCCGAGCCCGCCAAGCACGACAATCGCGAGGATGATGGCAGACTCGATAAAAGTGAAAGATTCCGGAGAGATAAAGCCTTGTCTCGTTGCAAAGAACGAGCCCGCGAAGCCGCCGAACATGGCGCCGATGGCAAAGGCTGAAAGCTTGGTGTTGGTCGTATTGATGCCAAGCGAACGGCAGGCGATCTCATCTTCGCGTAGCGCTTCCCATGCGCGACCGAGCGGCAACTGCCGCAATCGCAGTGTCACCATGTTGGTGATCAGCGCCAGGACAAAAATAATGTAATAGAGATAGATGATCCGGTGGATCGGCGAATAGGCGATGCCGAAAAAGTCGGCAAACGTTCCCTCACCAAACCGCTTGAATTCGAGACCGAAGAAGCTTGGGCGCGGAATCCCCGAGAGGCCATCGGGACCTTTGGTCAACTCATACCAATTCAATAAGACGACGCGGATGATCTCCCCGAAGGCAAGGGTCACAATCGCCAGGTAATCGCCGCGTAGGCGTAGAACGGGAAATCCGAGAATAATCCCCCAGAACGCCGCCAGGATGCCGGCAAGCGGCAGACAGATCCAAAATGACAGACCGAAATGGATCGAGATAAGGGCGAATGAATAGGCGCCAACGGCATAAAAGGCGACATAGCCGAGGTCGAGCAATCCAGCTAATCCGACCACAATGTTCAGGCCCCAGCCGAGCATGACGTACGTCATGACCAGGATGGCGAGATCCATCCAGGGGCGAGACTGGCTCGGAGACAGAAAAGAGAGGAGCAGGAACGGCAGCAGGACCCCGATCAGAAACAGAACCGGCGCGATCGCCTTGCCGGCAAACGCAAGCGGGCGGACAAGGCTGGCGGCTGCATCGCCGGCCGAAGATTGTGCCGATGGCCTGTCCCACCAGAAGAGTCGCAGGAGAAGACGTCCGCCAAACACAACACCCGCAGCGACCAGGGCGTAGGACCACCGCCCGACAACCGTGAGCCCGTCGGCTTCCTGGACCGTTTGGGTGCTCAGCAGAGGGATCGCGAGGGCAAGGGCGATTGCTCCGGCAATCAATGAATCTTTAAGGGCGGCCGGGAGCGTGCTGCTGATGGATGGTATGGCGTTGTTGCTGTCAGCCGGTGAGGGTTCCATGTCCGACGCCACGCGGTTCATACTTTCTCGACCTCGGGACGACCAAGAAGGCCGGAGGGCATGAAGATCAGCACAATGGCAAGAATCGAAAAGGCCGCGACGTCCTTATACTCGACCGTGAAATAGGCCGACCAGAAGACTTCGATCAACCCGATGATCATACCGCCGAGCATGGCGCCGGGTAGGGATCCGATGCCCCCGAGAACGGCGGCGGTGAAAGCCTTAATCCCCGCGACGAACCCGATATAGAAGTCGATGACACCGTAATAGAGCATGAACATCAAACCTGCGACGGCGGCGAGCGATGCACCCATCACGAATGTCAGAGAGATGGTGCGATCAACATTGACGCCAAGGAGCGATGCCATGACCCGGTCCTGTTCACAGGCGCGCTGTGCCCGGCCAAGCGAGGTTTTTGCAATGATCAGTGAGAAGATGCCCATAAGGGTGATCGTGGTCAGAACAATCAGTATTTGAATGTTCGACAGATTCACAATGAATCCGTCGGTCTCCATCAGGGAATAACTGCCGGTAATGACAGGCTGAAGCGGCTTCACGCGTGCGCCTTGAGCGATCTGGACGAAATTCTGAAGCGCAAGAGACATGCCGATTGCAGTGATAAGCGGTGCTAGTCGGAATGAACCGCGCAAGGGGCGATAGGCAATGCGCTCGACCGTCCATCCCCAAACAGACGTCAAGAACATTGCCATGAACAATACCAGCACGAGGGCCAGTGGCACGAAGGTGATGCCGAGTGCGGAAAGTGCAATGAAAACGATCAGCGAGATGAAGGCCCCGACCATGAAGATGTCTCCATGGGCGAAGTTGATCATGCCGATAATGCCGTAGACCATCGTGTAGCCGATGGCGATGAGCCCGTAGATCGAGCCGAGCGTTACGCCATTGATCAACTGCTGAAGAAAATATTCCATGCTGAGCGCCTGCCTGAATTTGCCCCCAAAAAACGGCACGCGGACTAGGTCATGACCTAATGCTCGACAGTATGCTACGAGCCCCGTCGTGTTTTGAGCAGCTAGTTAACCCCATGGGCCGAGTGATGACAACGGCAGGAGAGGGCAAGCGCGGGGCGTCTAAGCCCTAAGTCTACATGAGATTGTGCGATCCATCGCAGAAAGGCTCGTCTCCCGTATCCTTGCAGCCGCAGAGATTCACGGTTTCCGTCTTTTCGGCAACAAAGGCGTAGGGCTCGATGCCGGTATCTTTATGGGAGCCGTCGCAAAACGGTTGCTTCTGGCTCTTGCCGCAACGGCACCAGAAATAGCGCCGGCCTTCCTCGACTTCGACGAGATAGGGACCGAGTTGTGCCGGAATCGGATCGTCTGCCATCGCTTTCGTCCTCTGTCGCGATTGAGAATACGCCCTCTGCAAGGCAGGACGACGCTTAGCGAATCCAGGCTTTCAAGACAAGTTCCGCTATTTGCCACAGTCGGGAGTTTCAGCGTGGTGCCCCGATTTCGCCTCCGCTTCAGCCAGAGCAGCAAGCTTCGTCGTAAACACGTCAATCTCGGACGACGATCCTGTTAAGCCTATCTGATCTTCACAGACGCATTCGATGTAAAAGCGGAATTGACTTCGATCGGCTCCGTCCAGGACCAGTCTCACAGTTTGCGGAACATACGAACTGTACTCGTCCAAGATCGGAATTCCGCCGTCATGAATCTCGTCGTCCACGACACCTATCGGATCGAATTCATTCCAGAGTGCTTCGCAGATCTTCGCTAGCCGGCGATATCGCCGCTTGAGTGCTTTTTTGTCGACCATGTGCATGTCCAAGGCCGAAATTGATCTTAGTTACCGCGACGCGTTGTCAGCTTTCTCACCGGAACAAAAATGCGCATGGAGTGTGGAGACGAGATCTTTGGCGATCGTGTCGGTGAGGGAGTAGTAGGCGTAGTGGCCGCGCCGCTCCGCCTTCACCAGACCGTCGAGCCTGAGGCGGGTGAGATGTTGGGAAATCAGACTCTGGCGGGCACCGATCGCCTGGCAGATCTCGGTGACGGTCTTGCGCCCTTCCATGAGGAGGCAGAGGATCATCATGCGATGGGGGCTCGCCATGGCGCGCAGGAGATCCGCTGCGGCATTGGCTGCTGCCCGAGTCTCTTCGGTTACGCTTGGTTCAATTTCGCCGGATTCTGTATCGGTCCGGCTGTCTGTGATATGCGCCATGCTGTTCCATTGCCGGCTTGTCGCTTCCTCCGCGACGACTTGACGTTAGGCAATGCAACAGGCATCCGCAAGGTGGTGTCTTGTAGCATGGTCAATTCTCTTCAATTCTGATCGCCGCGGGCGCCAGTCGGGGTATAATCACCTTGAATCGAGAGAATCGCGTTGCGAAATGCGGTAGGGCCGACTGTCTTGTCCGCCCGACCGAAGCTTGAGGAATGTGAATCATGTCTGCGCTGCTCTTTTTTCTGCTTGCGCTTGCGTCCTTGACCTGTCTCGCACTGAGGCGTCAGCCGCTGATTGTCTGGGCGGGAGCCATTGCCCTCCTGACCTTGATTGCCCAGATCGGACTCCCCTTTGCGGATGGGTTTGTCTCCTTCTGGGGGCTTGGGTTGATCGGATGGGCGCTGGCCGGTTTTTTGGCGCTGATTTCGATCCCGCCCGTGCGGCGGCTGCTGGTCGTCAAGCCCGCATTCAAAATGCTCAGGAAAATCATGCCGCGGGTGTCCGATACCGAGCGTGCAGCACTTGAGGCCGGGACCGTCGGTTGGGATGCCGAACTCTTCTCAGGCGAGCCGGACTGGTCGAAACTCGAATCCGTTTCGCCGATTGCGCTGACGGCGGAGGAGAAGGCTTTTCTCGACGGGCCGACGGAAGAGCTCTGCAAGCTGCTCGACGACTGGGACATTCGCAACAATCATCGGGAAATACCCGAGGATGTCTGGAAGTTCGTCTCCGAGAAGGGCTTTCTTGGCATGCTCATCTCTCGCGAGCATGGCGGACTTGGATTTTCGGCGCAGGCTCAATCCCTCATTCTCGGCAAGCTCGCGTCGCGCAGTCCCGATGCCGTGACGATCGTGATGGTACCGAATTCGCTCGGGCCTGGCGAGCTGATCGAGAAATACGGGACCGATGATCAGAAATCTCATTATCTGCCGAGACTGGCGCGCGGCGATGAGGTGCCGTGCTTTGCGCTGACCGGGCCGACGTCCGGATCCGATGCCGCCACCATGCGTGACATCGGCATGGTCGAGAAGGGGATGCATGACGGCAAGGAAGTGCTGGGCATCCGCCTTAATTGGGATAAGCGCTATATCTCCCTTGGCCCCAACGCGACGTTGCTTGGCTTGGCGTTCCGCCTGTTCGACCCTGAGAACCAACTTGGCCGCGGCGAAGATCTCGGAATTACGCTGGCCTTGATCCCTACCGACCATAAGGGCGTCGAAATCGGGCGCCGGCATCTGCCATGCGGTGCGGCTTTCCCGAACGGTCCCAACTGGGGCCGCGATGTCTTCGTTCCCATGGACTGGGTCATCGGTGGATCGGAGCGTGCCGGGCAGGGGTGGCGCATGCTGATGGAGTGCCTCTCCGCGGGCCGCTCGATTTCACTGCCGGCGTCGAGCACGGCGGCGGCCAAGATGACGCTGCGAACCTCGACGGCCTATGCGCGGATCCGTAAGCAGTTCGGCCTTCCGATTGCACGTATGGAAGGGATCGAAGAGCCCTTGGCGCGGATCGCGGAGTCCGCTTATGTCCTGGAGGCTGCGAGGGCAGCGACGGCCTCGATGGTTTCGGCCGGCGAAAAACCGGCCGTCATCTCGGCACTGCTCAAATATCAGTCGACCGAGCGGATGCGCCAGTGCGTAAACGACGCCTTCGACATTCATGGCGGGCGCGCGATTTGCGATGGACCAAGCAACTACTTGCAGTCCGCCTACCAGATGGTGCCGGTCGCCATCACGGTCGAGGGCGCAAACATCCTGACGCGCACACTCATTACCTTTGCGCAAGGAGCGTTGCGGAGCCACCCCTGGCTCTATCAGGAGGTGCAAGCGCTGCAGCATTGGGACGAAGAACAAGGTCTCGACGACTTCGAAGAAGCTTTCGAGGGGCATGTGTCCTTTGCAATGGCGAACATCTTCGGCGCCTTCGCCCAAAATCTGACCTTCGGGGCCTTGTCTTCGGCACCCGAAAACTCGGGCAGGACGCGGCGCTGGTATAAGGAGCTTTCACGCGGAAGCCGCAATTTTGCGCTTGTAGCCGACATGACCGTGGCGCTTCTTGGCGGCGGTATGAAGGTTAAGCAGAAGCTTACCGGGCGTCTTGCCGATGCCCTGAGCGAACTTTACTTCCTTTCCTGCATTCTGAAGCGCTTCGAAGACGATGGGATGCCATCCGCCGATCTGCCGATCCTGGATTATTGTGCGAGCAACGCACTGCACCGTTTCGAGGATGCGCTCTATGGTGCGGTTCGCAATTTCCCCGTTTTCTGGGCCCGGCCAATGCTCCGCGTTCTGGCTTTCCCGCTAGGCAGGCGTCATGCGCCGGCAAGCGATGCGCTTGCCAAGTCGGTCGTGCGCCTCGTCATTGAGCCGGGTGCAGTCCGCGATCGCCTTACGCGCGACATCTTCGTTACCGAAGATCCGGACGATCCCATCGGTAAACTCGAATACACGCTCGCCAAGGTCATCGCGGCCGAGGATGCGGACAAGAAACTCGAGCAGGCTGTGCGTAAGGGCCTCGTCAGGCGCTATCATACGATTGACTGGATCGGGGAAGCAGAGGAAAAAGGCATCCTCACCGTGGACGAAGCCAAAGCCTTGAAAGAGGTCGAGGATCTCGTCGAAGCGGTTATCGCTGTCGATCACTTCTCTCCGGAAGAGATCACGCGCAAGGCTCAAGAGCCCGATGTCGGGAGTGTCGCCGCCGAATGACCAGTACTGAAGCCGTGGCCAAATCGGCCTCCGATACCAGCCAACTCAAGGACTGGCGTTTCACCGTCGATTTCGAAGGACTTGCCTGGGCGGTCTTTGATCGCGAAGGCGAGGCCATGAATTCGCTCGGCCGACGTGCCACCGAAGAGCTCGGTATCATCGTCTCCGCCGTCGAAAACGGATCGAGTGCGGGCAATATCCGCGGACTTGTGATCATGTCCGGCAAGGAAGATAATTTCATCGCCGGTGCCGATATTCGGGAGTTCGATAATCTTACTTCGGAGGCCGAAGTCGAAGCCGCCGTCAAAGCCGTGCTCGCCCTCTTCGATCGCATCGAGCGGATGAAGGTTCCGGTCGTGGCTGCGATCCATGGTTTCTGCCTTGGAGGCGGACTCGAACTGGCATTGGCCTGCCACTACCGGATCGGAGACCGGGAAGACGGAACGCGGTTCGGCTTCCCGGAAGTCAAGCTGGGGATCTTTCCCGGGCTCAACGGTTCTGTTCGGTCTCTCAAACATGCGGGCGCCATGAATGCCATGGGCATCATGCTCACGGGACGCATGCTGCGCCCGGGACCAGCGCGGGCGATGGGTTTGATCGACCAGTTGGTGCCGACCCACCATAATCTGCGTTGGGCCGCCCGGAAGGCCGTTCTCCAGAAGCGTCGTCCGAAACGTTTGCCGCTATGGAAGCGGATCATGGCCATGCCGCCGGCGCGCGGTTTTCTGGCGAAGAAGATACGCGAGAAGACTGCAGATAAGGTACGCGAGGAGCACTATGCCGCGCCGTTCCGGCTTATCGATCTGTTCGAGGAGCATGGCGGTAATCTGAAACGGATGGCAGTCGAAGAGACCCATGCTTTCGCGCCACTCATGGTCAGCGATACGGCGCGCAATCTGCGTCGTGTATTCCGCCTCAGCGAAATGCTGAAGAAGCACGAGCCGGTGAAAGGGTTCAAACCCTTGCGTGTTCATGTGGTCGGGGCCGGCACCATGGGCGGCGATATCGCTGCGTGGTGCGTGCTCTCGAATATGGAAGTCAGTTTGCAGGATCTCAATCGCGAAACCGTCGAGCGGGCGCTTGGACGGGCGAAGTCGCTCTTCCGCAAGCGTCTGAAGAAGAAGCGCGACGTTGAGACCGCCATGGCACGCCTTATACCGGACATTGAGGGCCGTCATGTCGCGCGGGCGGATGTAGTCATCGAGGCGGTGATCGAAAAGCTGGATATCAAGCAGAAGGTCTTGCGCGGTCTCGAGCAGCGCATGAAGCCGGATGCTGTTCTGGCCACCAATACGTCCTCGCTGCCGATCGAAGATATCGCCAAGGATCTGGATAGACCCAGCCGTCTGGTCGGGATCCACTTTTTCAATCCAGTGGCCAAGCTTCCGCTTGTCGAGATTGTCCGTGCCCCGGACAGCGATGCGGGCGAAGTCTCGAAAGCGGCGGCCTTTGTGAAAGCCATCAACAAATTTCCGCTGGTCACCAAATCGACGCCCGGTTTTTTGGTCAATCGCGTGCTGGCACGCTACATGATGACGGCCATGCAGCGTTTCGACGATGGCGAGAGTCGCGAAAAGATCGACGAAGCGGCTCTCAAGTTCGGAATGCCCATGGGACCGCTTGAACTCGCCGACGTGGTCGGCATCGACATTTGCGCCCATGTTGCTGAGATCCTGGGGATTGCGCCCGCGGCCGGCAGCAAACTCGATCTGATGGTCAAGAGCGGCAAGCTCGGCAAGAAATCGGGCGAAGGCTTTTATGTCTGGGAAAAGGACAAGCCGGTTCGGGAAGACATCGACGATGACGCTTTCGACGATGACGACCTTATGAAGTTGGGTGAAGAACTCGTGCAGCCGATGCTGGATGAGTGCGAAAAATGCCTTGCCGAAGAGGTGGTCGAGAGTGCCGACCATGTCGATGCCGGCGTCATCTTCGGAACCGGCTTTGCGCCATTCCGCGGCGGGCCCTTGCATTATCTGGCATCGAAAGATGCCTCAGGAAACAAACCGGCGGAAGCCGCGTGAGCGAATGACGAGGATGATCGGACCTAATGGCAGGTGATACTCTCAGACGCGTGGCGGTTATTGGCGGTGTGCGAATTCCGTTCTGCCGTTCCAATACGGCTTATGGCGATCTGACCAATCTGGACATGATGGTGACCGTGCTGAACGGCATGGTCGAGCGGTATGGGCTCGAAGACGTCCATATCGATGAGGTTGTGGGTGGGTCGGTTGTCACGCACGCCAAGGACTGGAATCTTGCGCGCGAGGCCGTTGTCGGCACCAAGCTTGCGCCATCGACGCCCGGCATCACCATGATGCAAGCCTGCGGCACAAGCCTGCAGGCGGCGATGGGCATGGGTGCCAAGATTGCGACTGGCCAGATCGAGTGCGGTATTGCCGTGGGATCGGACACGGTGTCCGACGCACCAATCGTCTTTAAGCGGAAATTCGCACAGAGGCTCGTCGAGTTGAGTCGCGCCAAAGGCGCCATGGCCAAGCTCGGCGTGTTCAAAGGCTTTTCGCCGGCGGAACTTGCGCCCCAGGCCCCCAGTGTCGCCGAACCGCGGACCGGGCTCAATATGGGCCAGCATTGTGAGTTGATGGCGCAGAAGTGGGAGATCTCACGCGCGGAGCAGGACGCCCTTGCGCTGGCAAGTCACAAGAACGCCGCAACAGCCTATGATAATGGGTTTATGGACGATCTGCTCGTGCCGTGCGCCGGGGTGTTTCGTGACAATAATCTGCGCGCCGACATGGATGCAGACAAGATTGCAGAGCTACGGCCCGCCTTCGAGCGGTCGAAGCGCGGCACGCTGACAGCGGCTAACTCGACGCCGTTGACCGATGGTGCAGCAGCGGTTCTGTTGACGTCGGAAGAGTGGGCAGAAGAGCATGGTTTGGAACCAATGGCCTATTTGACCCATGCCCAAACAGCGGCCTTAGATTATGTCGAAGGCGAAGGATTGCTGATGGCTCCGACCATCGCTGTTAACAAAATTCTGGAACAATCTGGTCTTTCGCTGCAAGATTTTGAATATTATGAAGTGCACGAAGCATTTGCCGCGCAGGTGCTATGTACGTTAAAGGCATGGGAATCGGCAGATTACTGCCGAAGAATGCTGAAACGGGATACGCCTCTTGGCGAAATTGATCGTGGTAAACTAAATGTAAATGGTTCCAGTATTGCATTCGGACATCCTTTTGCCGCCACAGGGGCACGGATTGTCGCTTCTCTCGCCAAAATCTTATCCCAGAATGGCGGGGGGCGTGGTTTAATCTCAGTCTGTACGGCGGGTGGCATGGGGGTAGCGGCCATACTCGAAGGTGCGCATAATGGGAAAGCACCGGAACGCGTGGCTGCGTCGACGAATGAAAACGTAGCGCCTCAGGCTTCTAAGGCCAATGGAAGTACCGCGCCGGTTGGCGGCGGACCACTGGCTGAGGGGGGAGCCGACGAGGAAAAACGAGAAAGCCCGGACGAGGGCTCGGAAACGACTACGGGATAGGCGACGTTTGAAGCATACCGCCGGCTTTAGGGCCACGGATGCTCGTAGGAAAAGGAGAATGCTTCATGTGGTCTCGCATGTTGGCACCCGTCCTTCTCTTGCCGATCTTGCCCTTCTGGGCGAGTACGGCGGCGCACGCAGCGTCGCCTGTTGGTTATTGGATGACCGATACCGGCAAGGGGAAGGTGCAAGTCTCGAAGTGCGGCAATAAGCTGTGCGCGAAAATCGTCTGGCTCCGTGATCCCTTGGATGAACGTGGCAGGCCATGGAGAGACGGCTACAATCCCAATCCAGCCCTCAGGAAACGGAAAGTTGTCGGAATTTCGACGTTCCAGGACATGCGGAAGGCCGGTCCCAATCTTTGGATCGGTGCCGTCTACAGTCCCGAGGAAGGTAAGATTTACCAGAATATCGAGGTCAGTGTTGTCGATCGCCGGACATTGAAGCTTCGTGGCTGCAAGGTCATGGGCATTGTCTGCGGTCACAAGCTTTGGACCCGCACGAAGCATACGGCGAAGAAAAAGAAGGTCGTTGCCGCCGCGCGTCAGAAGGCGAAACCGCGACCGCGTCGTGAAACCGTTCAACGTGCGCCGGCTCCGCCGGTACAGGCGGCTCCACCAAGAGCACGCGCTCTGGCAGCGGAACCAACGCCTGCACCGGCACCACGTGCTGCAGCGCCTGCACCCATTCGCGAAGCCCGGATCGCGCCGCCACGCGCTGTCGCAAGTCCGCCTCCGCGCGTTCCGAGCGCGCAGAGCGGTCAGGGTTTCGTCGTCCAGTTGTCGGCAAGACGTAGCGAGGAAAGCGCCAGGATTGGTGTCGCCAAGCTACGCAAACGGTATCCGATGCTGCAGGACTATGAGGCTACCATTCAGCGCGCCGATCTTGGCGATAGCGGTATCTGGTACCGGCTTCGCTTCGGAACCTTGCGCGGCAAGGCAGATGCAAAGGATCTCTGTGCAGAGCTGATTGCATCAGGTCTGAACGATTGCTTGGTCCGCACCCGCTAGCCCATCGCGGTCAGTTTGATTGAACAATCAAACGCCCGGTCTCTTCGAGAGGCCGGGCGTTTGCATTTGTGAATCCTTGCAAGGTCTGATGACCGCAATCCCATAACTTGCGATGGCTCTGCGCCCCACACGATTAGCGAATGCCAATCGGCGTCCAATCATCTCTATTCAGACTGTTGATCCGCTTCCTCGCGAAGCTCCTTGCGCGAGAGTTTCCCGACCATTGTCTTGGGCAACTCGTCGCGAAATTCGATCTGGCTTGGCATCTCGATTTTCGAGAGTTTCGGCTTGAGAAAAGCGAAAATCTCACTTGCATCGGCGCTTTGGCCGGCACGCAGCTTGACGTAGGCCTTTGGTGCTTCACCGCGATACTCGTCCGGAATTCCGATGACCGTGACTTCCTCGACGGCCGGATGCTCGTAAATCGCTTCCTCGACCTGGCGCGGATAAACCTTGAAGCCCGAGCAATTGATCATGTCCTTGAGCCGGTCGACGATATAGGTGAAGCCATCCTCGTCCATGTAGCCGATGTCGCCTGTGCGAAAATAGTCGCCCACCATCACCTCGCTGGTCTCGTCGGGCCTCTGCCAGTAGCCCTTCATGACCTGCGGACCCTTGATGCAGATCTCGCCATTCTCACCGAGCGGCATGATCTCGTTCCGGTCTTCGAGAGACCGAATGGAGATATAGGTCCGGGGGAGGGGGATGCCGATGGAGCCGTCCTTCTCAATCCCATTCACCGGATTGCATGTGGCGACCGGCGAGGTCTCACTGAGCCCATAACCCTCAACAAGTGCACATCCGGCAAGATTTTCGAAACCGCGCCGCACTTCCAGCGGGAGTGCGGCGCCCCCTGAAATGCAGAACTTCAACGCTGACAGGTCGAAACTGGTGATTTTTGGGTGATGAAGCATGGCGTTGAAGAGTGTCGGGACACCGGGAAGGACTGTCACCTTACGGCCCGAAAGCAGCTTCAGCGCCTCATCGAGCTCGAACTTCGGCATCAGGACGAGTTCAGCTCCGACAGATACGCCGTAGTTGAGAATGGCCGTCATCGCAAAGACGTGAAAGAAGGGGAGAATCGCGATGAACTTCTCTTCACCGGGCACCAGGTTCGTGCCCCAGCATCGCACTTGCTGCAGATTGATGCTGAGATTGGCGTGGGTGAGCATGGCGCCTTTGGGGATGCCGGTGGTGCCGCCGGTATATTGAAGGACGGCCACATCTTTCATCACATCGATGTCGACAGGGGTGTAGGAACCGTCATTCTCTGTGAGGTCTGCTTCGGCAATGATCTTTGCAGCCTGAGACGAGCGGTCGACCTTGGCCACGTCGCCGGATTTGAGAAGACCGAAGAGGACGGATTTCAAGGGCGGCAGAAGACTGGAAAAGGAGAAGACTGCGGCGTTCTGAAGCACCCCTGATTCAAGAAGCGATTCGACCTTCGAAAACAAAACCGTGAGATCGAGCGTCACCATTAGCTCGGTCTCGGAATCTTCCACCTGCCGTGCGAGTTCTTCCGCCGTGTAGAGCGGATTGAAGTTAACGACCGTTGCTCCGGTCATGAGCACGCCGAAGAAACAGGCGACGTAAGTGGGACTATTCGGCAACAGCAGGCCAACTTTCGAGCCTTTTCCGATTCCTTTTTGCTGCAAACCGTAGGCAATTTTCTCGGCCTGGTCGGAAAGCATGCGATAGGTCATCGTCTTGCCAAGAAAATATGTGCAAGTCCGATCGCTAAATCGGTGTGCGGCCTCTTGCAGGACGTGGCCGAGAGGTTGAGGTTCAAACTCGATTTCCCAATCGATTCCAGAAGGATAGGACGCAATCCAGGGATGAGCTTCGCCGGAATGCGGCTCAGTGGAGCGGCTGCCTTTCGAATCAGTTGGGGTTTCGTCGATTGAATTCATGGCTTCATTTAGCCTTTTAGAAGCGTTTCGCTGCAACACATCACCTGATATGATATGTGGAGCGGATAGTTAACAGCGGTTTTGTGCGTGTGATGCCCAGTCGGTGGTCGGGCCTTTCGCACTCTAGCATGAAAGCGCGTCTGCAGGAGGCACGGGCCGGGCTGGGTCCCGACAATTTCGGCGGGAATGGACTGCGCAAACGGGGCGGTTTGTGCAAGCAGGGCTGGACGCCGCGCATTGTGCGGTTTACGGAGGCAATACAGACGCTAGACTCCTCCGTATTTTAAGACTATTTGAACGCTCGGCTTGCTCATTCGAACCCTCTGCTTTAGCAGATGAGCGCTGATATTCGATCCCCGTAGGCTCGGGGCCAGGGAGAGCGAAATGGATGATGTAGCGACAAAGATTGTCGAGATTCTAAAGAAGAACATGAAGGAGCCCTCCGACGACATCTCGTTGGAGACGCCGCTAAGCGAGCTCGATATCGAGAGTCTCGATCTTGCGGTCATCGTGTTCGATATCGAAGACACGTTTGGGATTGAGATCCCATACAACGCCAATGAGGAAGTCGATGACTTTTCGACCGTCGGTGCGGTGGTCGACAAAGTGAAGGCGATCATTTCCGAATCAAAAGAATCCGGCGCGGCGGCCTAAACTTAACTTCCCACTTTTCAACTGAAATCGGGTGGCCGCGCGAGAGCGCGGTCTCGTTATCTATATGACAGCAGCGAATGGTCGCAGACGCGTCGTAGTGACCGGCCATGGCGTGGTAACGCCGGTGGGTGTGGGTGTCGACGACTTCTGGGCGGCCCTGAAGCGCGGCGATTGCGGGATCCGGGAAATCTCCGGCTTCGACACAGACGATCTTCACATCAAGATTGCCGGCGAAGTTCCGAACTTCGACGCCAAGACGATGCTTGAGAGCCGTCAGTGGATGCATGCCGACAAATACTCTCAGTTCGCAGGGTGTGCCGCACAGGAAGCCGTTCGCCAATCAGGCATGGAGATGCCCCTCAAGGGCGAAAAGGGCTACAGAGCGGCCGCAATCATCGGTTCAGGTGTTGGTGGACTGACGACCTTGGAATTCTCCTACAAGATGCTCTTCCAGGAGAAGAAGCGGGCAACGCATCCTTTGACGCTGCTGCGATCCATCGGTAGTTCGGCATCGGCACATGTCAGTATCGAATATGGCATTACCGGTCCCTGCTACGGGATCGTGAGTGCATGTTCGACAGCAACGCATGCTATCGGCAACGTCTACCGAATGATTCGCGAAGGCGTGGTGGATCTCGGCTTGGCGGGCGCAACGGAAGCTTCGCTCAACTGGGGCGCAACCCGGGCCTGGCAGGCCATGCGCGTGTGCAGTCCCGATGGCCTTTTTCCATTCTCGAATAAGCGCAATGGGACGGTCCTGGCCGAAGGTGGGGGCGTGCTGATGCTTGAAGAATATGAACATGCGAAAGAACGCGGCGCCAAAATTCTGGCGGAGGTCGTTGGGTTCGGCATGACGGCCGATGCTGCCGATATGGTCAATCCTTCCATCGAGGGTGCGTCGCACGCCATGCAGATGGCTCTCGACGAGGCGCAACTCTCGCCGAGTGACATCGATTATCTCAACGCGCATGGCACGGCAACGGCGGTCAATGACGTCAACGAGACGAATGCTATCCGACACGTCTTCGGCAATGCCGCGAACGATCTCGTGGTGTCTTCGACAAAGTCGATGCACGGCCATTGCCTCGGCGGCAGCGGCGCAATCGAGGCATCGGCGACAATCATGGCGATGAACGACAGCTTTGTGCCGCCGACGATCGGGCTCGACGAGCCGGATCCGGAATGTGATTTGGACTATATCCCGAATGTCGGGCGCGAGCGTGAAGTGAACTACGCAATGTCCAACTCATTCGCTTTCGGCGGGCTCAATGCGGTTCTTGTCTTTGGACCGAACCCGGCCTGAGACAGCGCGCGTCACATCAGACCCACGACCTAATTACGTCTGAAAAACCACTCTGGCCGACTGGATATCCGGAACGCTCATGAGACAGATCCTGATTACCGCAGGCGATACCGCTATTCGGGCCGAACTGCTCGACACGCCGACAGCCGACGCGATTTGGGCGGCGCTTCCAATTAGCGCTCGTGCTCAAACATGGGGCGAGGAAGTCTATTTCTCAACGCCTGTCAGCGTGGTGCCTGAAGACGATGCACGCGAAGTCGTCGTACCGGGTGAGATCGCTTTCTGGCCGGATGGCGATGCCATTGCCATCGGGTACGGCCGCACACCCATATCGGTCGGAGACGAGACGCGCCTCGCAAGCCCTTGCAACATCTGGGCGCGCGCAATCGACGACGTAACGCGGCTTGCTGCGGTTCACGCAGGCGACGATGTGACCGTTGCCGCTGAGAGTGATTAGGGCCTTTTGGCGAGCCACTCTGCATGGCGATTTGTATGTCCCGCACTTGATGCGGGACCCAGGGCAAAATAGCACTTTAATGCATCGTGGCCCTGGATCCCGCATCAAGTGCGGGATGTCATAGCTTGCGCGTTCTTGCCGAAAACTATTCCGGTTCGGTCGGCTTCGTCATTTCAACAGGCCAAGACCGCGGAAGCTTGCATGTCCCTGTTTGCCAACAACAATGTGATCATGGATCACGATCCCAAGCTTGCCGGCGGCCGATACGATTTCGTTCGTCATCTGGATATCGGCCTGGGAGGGTGTTGGATCGCCTGATGGGTGATTGTGCACCAGAATGATGGCGGTCGCCGAAAGCTCCAAGGCCCGTTTCACCACTTCGCGCACATAGACGGGCGTGTGATCGACGGTGCCTTCCTGCTGCACCTCGTCGGCGATAATCCGGTTCTTCTTGTCGAGAAACAGAAGCCGAAACTGCTCGCGCGCTTCGAAGCCCATGGCAGTCCGGCAGTAGTCGAGAACCGACGTCCAGGAATCCAGGACGGGGCGATCCTTGAAGGCGCCGCGCGACAGGCGAAGTGCCGTTTCGCGCACGAGCTTCAACTCGGTGATGACCGTCTCGCCAACACCGCTCACTTCCGACAGACGGGAATCGGGCGCGTTGAAGACTTCGGCAAGAGATCCGAATTCTTCCAAGAGATCTTTGGCGATCGGCTTCGTGTCTTTGCGCGGCAAGGCGCGATAGAGAATGAGTTCGAGCAACTCATAATCCGGGATGGCGTCTCCACCGCCCTCGCGAAAGCGTTGGCGCAACCGTTTTCGGTGACCGGTATAGTGCGGCTTACTCTGTTCGCCCGGACTCATGAACGACGCGAGTCAGTGACGTGTGTAAGGCGGGTGATGCAATCCATCTGGGGAAAGGGTGAAGATCTCGCAGCCGTCGTCCGTCACGCCAATCGTGTGTTCGAACTGGGCTGACAGAGACCGGTCGCGCGTCACGGCTGTCCAGCCATCCGACAGGATTTTGACGTGGGGCTTGCCCAGATTGATCATGGGCTCGACCGTGAAGAACATGCCGGGCTCGAGCCGCAGCCCTTCGCCGGGTTCGCCATAGTGAAGAATGTTCGGGCGATCATGGAACACCTGACCGAGACCATGGCCACAAAAATCGCGAACCACACTACAGCGCTCGGCTTCGGCATATGTCTGAATGGCCGCGCCGATATCGCCAGTGGTTCCACCGGGTTTGACCGCCGCAACGCCGCGCATAAGGGACTCGTATGTCACTTCAATCAATCGGTCGGCGGCGCGCGGCACGTTACCGACGCGATACATGCGGCTTGAGTCGCCATGCCAGCCGTCGACAATCAGCGTGACGTCAATATTCAGAATATCGCCGTCCTTGAGAACGCGCGCGCCCGGGATACCGTGACAGACCACATGATTGAGGGACGTACAGATCGACTTCGGGAATCCGCGATAGTTCAATGGGGCAGGGACGGCGCCATGCTCGATCGCATAGTCGAACACAATGTCGTCCAGATCTGCCGTGGTAATGCCCGGCCTCACATGATCTACCAGCATATCCAATGCCTTAGCAGTCAAATGCCCGGCCTTCCGCATGCCTTCAAAGGCGTCGGGGCCATGCAGGCGGATCTGCGGCTCACGGGCCAGAGATCTAGCGCGTTCGAGATTTTGCATCATGTGCATCATTTTTGACCAATCGACTTGTGCGAATCACCCTCGATAGAGATTTAAGACCTCGACGGTGCCTGTGCAAGATTAGCGCAATCCAGTCGTTGCCTTATTCGGCAAACGGGAGCGCCTTGGAGACCTCGATTCCTTCGGGTGTGAGCCGGCAGTCATAGGCCAGGGCCTCGACGCCGACCTCGCGCGCGGCGTCGAAGGCTGCGGCGTAATTCTTGTCGATGTCCCGGGCGAGGGCGAAGCGCTTGGCGTCGTCCCGCTGTACCAAGTAGACCATGACGGCCCGGTGGCCATCGCGAACCATCTGTGAAAGCTCATTCAGATGCTTTGCGCCGCGGGCTGTGACAGAATCGGGGAATTCCGCCAATCCGGCATCGCGCATCAAGTGTACATTCTTGATCTCGACATAGCAGAGCGGCTTGGTTTCATCTTCAAGGAGAATGTCGATGCGGCTGTTTTCGCCGTACTTCACTTCGCGGCGAAGATTGCCATAACCGCCAAGCTCCTCGATTTGCCCCGCTTCAATCGCATCCGCCACCAAGCCGTTCGGATGGCTCGTATTGATGCCGACGAGAGCCGGCCCCTTGCCAAGATCCACCTCGATCAGCTCCCAGGAGAATTTGAGCTTTCTCTTTGGATTATTGCTGGGCGAAAGCCATACGCGCGACCCGGGCTCCGACAGCCCGAGCATTGAACCAGGATTGGCGCAGTGTGCCGTCACTTCCTTGCCGTCTTCAAGCTGAACGTCTGCCAGAAAGCGCTTGTAGCGTTTGATCAAGGTGCCGGGAATAAGGGGATTCGGGAATTGCATGGCGCGGAGATTAGGCCGAGATATGCATGGCGACAAGGCGTGGCGGTCAACCTGTGTTGAATGCTATGAAAGGCGCAAAATCGATGTGAATTGACACGGGACAGACACTGCCCATGGCCGAAGATCCTTCTCAAGACGTGAGCGAAACAGTCGTTACCGCAGCGCTGATCGTGATCGGCGACGAGATCCTATCCGGACGCACCAAAGATAAGAATATCGGGTATCTTGCCGAGTATCTGACGGCGATCGGTATCCGGCTGGAGGAGGTGCGTGTTGTTCCCGATGATGAAGACCGTATCGTCGAAGCTGTAAATACGCTGCGTGCCCAGTTTACCTATGTCTTTACGACAGGTGGTATCGGGCCAACTCACGACGACATCACCGCGGACTCCGTTGCCAAGGCTTTCGGGGTTGCGATCGATATCGATGAGCGCGCACTGGCGTTGATGCGCCAGCGCTATGAACCGGAACGCCTGACAGAAGCGCGCCTGCGGATGGCGCGCATTCCGGACGGTGCCGATCTCGTCGACAATTCGGTATCGATCACCCCCGGCTTCATGCTGGAGAATGTGATCGTCATGGCCGGCGTGCCGCGGATCATGCAGGTGATGCTCGATGCCGTGACGCCCCGCCTGAAGAAGGGCCGTAAGATGCTATCCAGAACCGTCCGTGTCGAAGCGCCGGAAGGCGATCTGGCACCGGGCCTCAGCAACGTCCAGGCGGCCTTCGGAGATGTGCAGATGGGCAGCTATCCATTCTTCGAGAAGGGAACACTTGGCAGTCACCTGGTCCTGCGCGGCACGGATGAGCCGCGCTTGGAAGAGGCACGGATTGCCATCTGGCAGATGCTGCGCGACGCCGGCTTTGCCGATAATGCCAGAGACGTCGGTGGGGATACCGACTGAATCGATCCCGGTTCCGGGAAAGGGCTTGCGTGGTGGCGGATAGAGGTCTTTGGGAATACGTCGATATCTATTGCGAACGGGTCGCACATCCAGATTTCTGGGGCGAGCCGCTCAATGCGATGTCGAACCTGGCCTTTCTCATCGCAGCGGTCATGGCCTATACGGACTTCCGCCATCGCTCGCCGGAGAGGGGCGGGACGATCATCCTCTTTCTCATATTCTGGGTCATGGTCGTCGGCGTCGGAAGCTTTCTATTCCATACCTTCGCAACACGTTGGGCGGCGCTCGCCGATGTCATCCCCATCGGGATCTTCGTCGTTGCCTATCTCTTCGTGGCGCTTCGATGGTTCCTGGCGTTACCGATCTGGTTGTCCTTCGTTGTCGCGTTGGGTGTCGGGGTCGGCAGCCAACTGATGCCGCCTTGGTTCAACGGTTCATTTGGATATGCACCGCCGCTCGCCTGCATGGTGATCATCGGTACGGTCCTCGTACGGCGAAGCCATCCCGCAGGGCGATGGATCGCAACAGCGGCCGGTGTCTTTTTTGTGTCTCTCATCGCTCGCACCTTGGACGGCGGGGTGGGCTGCCTCTTTTATCCGGCATCGGACGGGACACTGGAATTTGCCATCGGAACGCACCCTTTCTGGCACATCCTGAATGCCGTCACTTTGTATCTGCTGATAAGGGCGGCAATTGAGAACCCGCCCAGAGATGTCAGGGCCTGATTCACAAGTCCTGAAGCCGGACTCTCAGTCAGACGGAAATGTGACCCAGGTCCCGCTCGCATCTGAAGCGTAGATCGCCTCTTCGATTTCAAGATTGGTCAGATAGTCGGCGCCCGTGTTCATAAGAGCACTACCGCTTGTCAGGTGATCGATGACATGGCGCTGGAGGGCATAGACGCAGTCGCCGGCAAAGCCCCGTTCCTCCCAGGCATAGGTAAATTGCACCTCATCGTTGGCGTCATGGTTCCGAACGAAGAGACGCCCATCGCCGTCGAGGCGAAGCGTTCCGTCAGAACCCTCGATCCACATATCGCCCATCGTCAGTCGGCGGTTCCTGGCGATGTGGTCGGCAAGTCTGTTGCCATCGAAAAGACCGCGTGGACCGCTCTCAAAGTCGAAGAGAATGAGGCCGGCATCTTCGCCGGCAATGACCGGATTGATTCTGGCAAGAGACGCAAAGACCCGTCTGACGTCGCCGAAGAGATAGCGGAAGACGTCGACCAGATGAATTGCAGTCTCGTGCACGAGAAAGCGTTCCATGGTTTGGAAATAAGGCTGGCGATCGAGATAGGCGTCATCACCCTGGCCGTCGCCCGGACGCAAACGGAAAGTGACCTGATAGGGATCGCCGATCTCTTCATCGTCCAGCAGACGCTTGAGCTCGCGGTGCCAGGGCTGGAAGCGGAAATTCTCGTGAACGACCAGCTTGATGCCGGCTTCCCGCGCAATGGAGACGGCTTTGCGCGCATCCTCCAAGCCGCCGCAGAACGGTTTCTGGCAAATGACATCGACGCCCATACCGGCCGCAAGGCGAATAAGATCGAGATGGGCCGGCGGCGGCGCAATGATGTCCAGCAGATCGGGCCGTACCCCATCGAGCGTGTCGCGGGCATCCGTAGACGCCACTGGAGCGCCATATGTGTCTGCCGTTTCGCGTGCGGCCTGAGCATCGAGGCTGACAACGGCTGCGAGCTCGACATCATCCATGCGCGCCCAGGCTTCGTGATGAAACTGGGCAAAGTAGCCCGTGCCGACAGTGGCGACGCGAATGGGTTCGGACATTGCTGTTCCTGAAAGTGACGCAGGGTCGTTAGTCTTGCCCAAGAGGCGTTGGGTGGCAAGACGAACAAGGCGGCTGACAATGTTTGCCAGCCGCCTTGGTTTTCGCCCGTTGCGTTCAAGAAGAACGCAGGATCGATCTAGCTACATCCGGTCGTCCCACCGCATGTGTCGCATTTCAGGCATGTGCCGTTGCGGACCAGCGTGAAGTTTCCGCATTCGCCGCAGGCCTCGCCTTCATAGCCGCGCACACGCGCTTCCATGATCAGGCTTTCCTCGCTGCGCTCCACCGGCGCCGGGTCCTTGGCAACAGCCACAGCCGAATAGGGCTCAACCAATCCGCTTGTGACGGCCGGGGGAGGGGTTAAAGCCTCCCCCGGCGCCGCCGCCGCGCCGACGCTTTGCGGCCGGGACACGGTCTCTTCGAGCGTCTGGGAGGATGTCGTCTGCGTTTCGCTCGAAGGGCCATCCGGGGCATGGTCTAACGCGGCAGACCCCTGGACAACGAACAGCTTCTCGCGCTGTCCGCGAATGTAGCCACTGGAAATATTACGCGCGATTTCCGCTGCAGCATCGACTTCGGGCTCACGGCCCTCATCGACACCCGAACCCATTGCCGTGTTGCCGATCTCGACCGGGTCGACATGAGCCAACTCGTTCCGGCTGAGATAGGAAATGGCAAGTTCACGGAAGATATAATCAAGGATCGACGTTGCGTTCTTGATCGTCTCGTTGCCTTGTACGAGACCTGCCGGCTCGAAGCGCGTGAATGTGAACGCATCCACATATTCCTCGAGCGGGACGCCATACTGCAGGCCGACTGAGACGGCGATGGCGAAATTGTTCATCAGCGAGCGAAAGGCGGCGCCTTCCTTGTGCATGTCGATGAATATTTCCCCAAGGCGGCCGTCTTTGTATTCGCCGGTGTGTAGATAGACCTTATGACCGCCGACGATCGCTTTCTGGGCATAGCCCATGCGCCGGTCTGGGAGTCGCTCCCGCTCGCGGGCAACCGCTTTCTCCAGCGCATTGATGGCGGCCTTTCCTGCAACTTTCTCGGCGCGTGCAACGGCAGGCTTGTCAGCAATGACCGCCTCGATTGCATCTTCCTCCTCTTCGTCGTCATCCGACAGGAGTTGCGCATTCAGCGGTTGCGAGAGTTTCGATCCGTCACGGTAGAGCGCATTGGCCTTGACCCCCAACTGCCAGGACAACCAATAAGCCTCGGCGCAATCTTCAACAGTGGCGTTGTTCGGCATGTTGATGGTCTTGGAGATAGCACCTGAGATAAACGGCTGTGCCGCAGCCATCATCCGAATGTGGCTCTCCACCGACAGACAACGCGTGCCCTTGCGACCGCACGGGCTGGCGCAATCGAAGACCGGAAGATGAGCTTCGTCGAGACCAGGTGCACCTTCGAGCGTCATGGCACCGCAGCAATACTCATTGGCGCCTTCAATTTCGCTTCGCGAGTATCCGATCTCGGCGAGCAGGTCGAAATCGGGAGCATCGAGACGTTTTGCATCGATACCCAGATCTTCGACGCAGAAGGCTTCACCGAGCGTCCACCTGTTGAATGCGAACGAGATGTCGAAGGCCGTCTTCAAAGCCTCTTCAACTTTCTCGATGGCCTCTTCGGTGAAACCTTTCGTCGTCAGGGTGACGTGGTTGATTTCCGGAGCACCGGCCAGCGTTCCGCGTCCTACCGCATAGTCCGAAATGGCCTTGATCGCGTCTGCCTCATAGCCAAGCGTCTGCAGAGCCTCTTCGACGGTCCGGTTGATGATCTTGAAGTAGCCGCCACCGGCCAGCTTCTTGAATTTCACCAGGGCGAAGTCGGGTTCGATTCCGGTCGTGTCGCAATCCATGACAAGGCCGATCGTGCCGGTCGGTGCGATCACACTGGCTTGCGCGTTGCGGAAGCCATGGGCAGTGCCGAGTTCGAATGCCTTGTCCCATGCGATCACGGCCCGGTCGATGATCCGCGTATCGGGACAAGAGGCCCGGTCGAGCGGGATCGGTTTTGTCGACAGGGATTCATAGCCATCGTCTTCGCCCATTGCCGCCTGTCGATGATTGCGAATGACGCGCAGCATATCGCTGCGGTTCGGCGCAAAACCCGGGAAGGGCCCAAGCTCTCGGGCAATTTCGGCCGACGTGGCGTAGGAGACACCTGTCATCAATGCCGTGATGGAGCCGCACAGGGACCGGGCTTCGTCACTATCGTAAGCAAGACCCGACGCCATTAGCATGCCGCCGATATTGGCGTAGCCAAGACCAAGGGTGCGATACTGATAGGACAGTTCTGCGATCTGGCGCGAGGGGAACTGAGCCATTAGAACGGCGATTTCGAGCGTCAGGGTCCAGAGCCGCACCGCGTGCTCGAAGCTGCCTGTATCGAAATCTTTGGCATCGTCACGGAACGCCATCAGATTGAGCGAGGCCAGATTGCAGGCCGTGTCGTCCAGGAACATGTACTCGGAGCATGGGTTGGACGCCCGGATCGGGCCGCTCTGCGGGCAGGTGTGCCAGTCGTTGATCGTGGTGTGGTACTGCATGCCCGGATCGGCGGAGGCCCAGGCTGCAAAGCTGATCTGGTCCCACAGATCCCGGGCCCGAACGGTGTTGGCGACTGCGCCATCGGTACGCTGGATCAGATCCCAGGACTCATCCTTCGCAACCGCTTTCAGAAAATCATCCGTGACGCGCACGGAATTGTTCGAGTTCTGGCCCGATACCGTCCGGTAGGCTTCGCCCTGCCAGTCGGTGTCATAGGTGTCGAACTCAATCTCCGTAAAACCCTGGCGCGCAAACTGGATGACGCGCTGGATGTAGTTGTCCGGCACCTGATCCTTGCGTGCTGCGCGGATCTCGCGTTTCAGGGCAAGGTTCTTGGAGGGGTCGAAGCAATCGTCTTCGGCGCCCGGGATCACGCAGTCGGTACAGGCGCGCATGATGGCCGTCAGGCGCTTGGCGCAGATCTTGGAGCCTGTGACGAGGGCCGCCACCTTCTGCTCTTCCGCGACCTTCCAGTTGATGTACTGCTCGATATCGGGGTGATCGATATCGACGACGACCATCTTGGCCGCGCGGCGCGTCGTGCCGCCGGACTTGATGGCACCGGCTGCCCGGTCGCCGATTTTGAGGAAACTCATCAGGCCCGATGACTTGCCGCCGCCCGAGAGGGGCTCGTTCTCGCCGCGCAGATGCGAGAAGTTCGAACCCGTCCCTGAGCCATATTTGAACAGCCGCGCTTCGCGCACCCAGAGATCCATGATGCCGTTCTCGTTGACGAGATCGTCCTCGATGGACTGGATGAAGCAGGCATGAGGCTGGGGATGCTCATAGGCCGAGCGCGAGCGGGTGAGGGTGCCCGTTTCGTAGTCGACATAGAAGTGGCCCTGGCCGGGACCGTCGATCCCATAGGCCCAGTGGAGACCGGTATTGAACCATTGCGGGCTGTTCGGTGCCGCCATCTGCATGGCGAGCATGTAGCGCATTTCATCGAAGTAGGCGCGGGCATCGGCTTCTTCGCTGAAGTAGCCGCCCTTCCAGCCCCAATAGGTCCAGGTACCGGCGAGACGGTCGAAGACCTGCCGTGCATCGGTTTCACTGGTATAGCGCTTTTCTTTGGGAAGGACCTCGAGTGCCGTCTCGTCCGGGACCGAGCGCCAGAGCCAGGATGGAACCGTGGGCTCTTCAACTTTCTTCAGCCGCGCAGGCACGCCTTTCTTGCGGAAATATTTCTGCGCCAGAATATCTGCCGCGACCTGGCTCCACTGCTCTGGTACCGCAAACTGGTCCAACTTGAAGACCACGGAGCCGTCAGGGTTTCGGATTTCGCTTTGGGTGTCGCGAAATGCCATCAGCGCGTAAGGAGATTTGCCTCTCTCAGTGAATCGACGTTCGATCCGCATTATTTTTCATGCCCTCTAAAATTTGAAGCATGAGCCAGCCCCGGCCCACACCGTTCGTTTCGTGTTTTTGATCCGTTATCCAAACGTGTTGGATGCTCACTCTCGGTGCGCACACTGAATTGACGCCGCAACTGGCCGTTTTTTTTGAATGTAGTACGCACAGATACGAACATCACACTTGCCAAGCTCGGCTAACCCCACAGTGTCCACGCACTGCCTACGCCGCATCGTCTCGGCCGTTCGAGAGCCCCGCTCTTGTGGGCCTTACGCTCTCCTCGAACCTCGTTTGTTCGCGGTCCCGAAAGCTATGACGACTCGGTCACCTCGTCAAGCATTAGTATGTATGGATGAACGAAACGCTAAATGTTGTGGGTGGCCGTTGGAAAACCGATTCCAACCGGTGGAAATCCTGTGAACGAAGCGAGCTGTTGGGACGCAAAATTCCCCGTGCCGCCTAGCGTTAGGCGGATGATAGACCGATTCGCCGTTGTGCGGACTCGCTTGGGGACAAGTAGGCGCGCAAGCCGGTTCGCGCATGTATGTTTTGAGCTGTGTCAAAAAGGACGCAGATGCATCGTTTGACGCATATCTATTGGACGGATTCCGGCCTAAAAAAAGCATGATTTGGATGTGCAAATCGGCATGCCATCGACAAATGGATGGATACCGGCGAGCTCTGGACATGGCAAAGGGTCGGGTGCCATAGTCCGGCGCCTTTAGAAATGAGGATCCGAATCGGGATGGGACTCTTCACGGAAGTCTTTGCCTGGTGGACGGGCAATACCATCGGGACGCGCTTTTTCACCTGGCGCAAGGGAGAGCAGGTTGGCGAGGACAGCCTCGGGAACCGCTATTTCCGTGAGCGGAAAGGCTCCCGCCGCTGGGTCGTCTACAAGGACCTGGCGGATGCTTCGCGCGTACCGCCCGAATGGCACGGTTGGCTCCATCATACGGTTGATGAGCTGCCGAGTGAGGTAGACTACAAAGCGAGATCGTGGCAGAAGCCGCACCAGCCGAACGGAACGGGGTCCGAAAACGCATATCGGCCGGCTGGAAGCATATTGACCCCCGCTCGCCGGCCTGCGGCAACAGGGGATTATGACGCCTGGACGCCGGAATAGGATCGGGACAATCGATCAGGTCTGCTTTATGTAAATCGGGATTGAATGCGTGTCCGACGTTTCGAGCATAGCTTGAGATGATCGACTCTTCCGATCCGAAAAGATTCAGACAGCGCGAGAGACAAGCCAATGAGACATGAGGGTTAGCGTGCGAAGACGGGCCAATCGCCAGCGAGGTGCTCTGCACCTGTTGCTTGCTGCCATGATCGTGCCGGCTCTGCTTCTGATCGTGTCGCCGAGCCGTACCGCCTTGGCCGAAAAACTTGAGAACGATATCGCTGTCTTCGCGGCACTCGACAAGGTTACGGCGCGAATTTCTCACTTGCAGGTCCCGATTGGCGAGCAGATTCGCTTTGGCGCATTGGTTGTTACGCCGAGGGTTTGTTTCTCGCGGGACCCGACCGAGCCGCCACTGACGTCCGGTTTCATCGAGGTCGACGAGATCAAACTCAACGGCGAAACACAGCGTATCTTTACGGGTTGGATGTTTGCGGAAAGCCCGGGGCTTCACGCGGTCGAGCATCCCGTCTTCGATGTCTGGCTGACAGCCTGCAAGACGTCCGAAGGCGACGCACTGGAAGAGAACCTGGAGAAATCGGCCGATCCCAACAGGGCATCCTCCAGAAGGCCCTGAAACTTTTCACGGCTGACCTCGACGGCACCGAATCTGACCAGATGATCCGTCACGAATTGCGTGTCCAGCAGGCGAAACCCGCCATGGCGCAGGCGCGCAACCAGATAGACTAACGCGACCTTGCTGGCATCGCGTGTGCGCGAAAACATGCTCTCGCCGAAAAAAGCGCCTGCGAGATGGACGCCGTAGAGCCCGCCGACGAGCTTTCCGTCCTTCCAGGCTTCGACGGTGTGGCAGAAGCCCAACGCAAACAATTCGCTGTAGAGCGCGCGGATGCGGTTGTTGATCCAGGTGCTGTTCCGCCCTTCCTTGGCTTCAGCGCAGCCGTCAATGACGCCCTCAAAATCATGATCGACCTTGATCTCAAAGGAACCGCGTCTGACAGTTCGCGCTAGGCTTCGGGGCACATGCAGGCCGTCAAGGGGAAGGATGCCTCGACGCTCGGGTTCGATCCAATAGAGCGCATTGTCATCGGCGCTCTCGGCCATCGGGAAAATACCGCACGCATAGGCCTTCAAGAGGACCTGCGGGGTGATCTCCACCATGATGTCGTTGATCGAACTCATGTGCCTCCGGAGTGTCGTGAAGGTACTTTAAGGCTTTCGGAGGTGTTTTTCGAGCCAGTGAATATCGTAGGCGCCATTGACGATGTCGGGCTCCGTCACCAGCGCGTTGAACAGCGGGATGGTTGTTTCAATTCCGTCGATGACGAATTCGCCCAAAGCGCGCCGCAACCGCATGAGACATTCATTCCGATTGCGAGCCTGAACAATCAGCTTGCCGATCAGGCTGTCATAATAGGCCGGGATCGTATAGCCGGCATAAGCCCCTGAATCGACACGCGTACCCGGACCGCCCGGAGGATGGAACTGGGTCACCTTGCCGGGTGAAGGCATAAAGGTCGACGGGTTCTCGGCATTGATCCGGCATTCGATGGCATGACCTTCGAACTTGACCTCGTCTTGTGTAATCGCCAATCCAGCGCCCGATGCTATCCGGATTTGCTCGATCACCAGGTCGATGCCCGTAATCATTTCCGTGACCGGGTGTTCGACCTGAAGCCGGGTATTCATTTCAATGAAGTAGAATTCACCCTGCTCATAGAGAAACTCGACCGTTCCGACACCGCGATACTTCAGGTCCTGCATGGCCTTGGCCACGGTTGTCCCGATCGCCTCCCGTTCCTCGGCATTAAGGGCGGGCGAGGGGGCTTCTTCCCAGATCTTCTGATGGCGGCGTTGCAGCGAGCAATCGCGCTCGCCGAGATGAACGGCACGGCCCTTGCCATCGCCAAGGACCTGGATCTCGATGTGGCGCGGCAGTGAGAGGTATTTCTCAAGATAGAGGCGATTGTCGCCAAAGGCCGCTTTCGCTTCGGCCCGCGCCGTTGAAAGCGCTGTCGGGAGTTCGTCCGGTGTGCGCGCAACCTGCATACCGCGTCCGCCGCCACCGGCCGCAGCCTTCACCAGAACCGGATAACCGATTTCGTCTGCGATTTCCGCCGCGACGCCATCATCGGTAATGACATCTTCAGAGCCGGGGACGACAGGAATGCCAACCGCTTTGACCGTCTCCTTGGCCTTGATCTTGTCGCCCATGATACGGACATGATCGGCTGTCGGGCCTATGAAGGTGATGCCGTGCTCATCGAGTATGTCGACGAATTTCGGATTTTCCGACAGGAAGCCGTAGCCCGGATGGACCGCGTCGGCGTTGGTAATCTCACATGCTGCCAGGATCGCCGGGATGTTCAGATAGCTTTCGCTCGCGACAGGCGGTCCGATGCAGACACTTTCGTCGGCCAGCTTGACGTGCATCGCATCTTCGTCGGCCGTGGAATGAACCGCGACTGTGACGATGCCCAACTCCTTGCAGGCACGCTGGATGCGGAGCGCGACCTCTCCACGATTGGCAATGAGAACCTTGTCGAACATGCTCAATAGGCCCTAACGGCGACGGCTCGTTTATTCGATAATGACAAGCGGTTCGCCATATTCGACCGGTTGGCCGTCCTCGACGAGGATTGCTGTGACCGTCCCGGCGCGTGATGCCGGGATATGATTCATTGTCTTCATGGCTTCGACGATCAGTATTGTCTGACCGCTCTTAACTGTCGTGCCGACTTCGATGAATGGTGGGGCACCCGGTTCGGCGGCGCGATAGGCCGTTCCAACCATCGGCGACGTCACAGCGCCCGGATGGGATGCGATATCGGGCTCGCCGCCACCTGTCGCTCGTGTGCCGGGGTCGGGCTCAGCTTGCAAGCGAAGCTGCGGACTTGCTGGTACGGATGCGCTCACGCTCACATTGCGCGCGACACGAACGCGAAGACCTTCCTGCTCGATCTCGATTTCCGTCAGTCCGGTCTCGCCGAGAAGATTGGCCAGCTCGCGAATGAGTTCCTGGTCGACATTGCTTTTTGTTTTGGTCGTCTCTTTTGCCATGGCCTGACCCTAGCCGTTCGCCGTGTTTGAGGTATCGACGAGATCCGCTGCTGCTCGAACCGCGAGCGCATAACCGGAAACACCGAGACCACAGATGACGCCAGTTGCCGCCCGCGAGATATGCGAGCGATGGCGAAACGACTCACGACGGTAAATGTTTGAAATGTGCAATTCGATCACAGGCAGTTCTGCACCGAGGAGGGCATCAAGGATTGCGACCGACGTGTGGGTATAGGCACCGGCATTGATGACAATCGCCGATCCCTGATCGCGTGCTTCCTGAATCCAATCGACGATTTCGCCTTCATGGTTGGATTGCCGGAACACCACTTCAAGATCCAGTTCCGTGGCCTGTTTCGTTGCCAGATCGCGCACATCGTCCAATGTTGCCGACCCATAGATATCCGGCTCGCGGGTGCCGAGCAGGTTGAGGTTTGGGCCGTTAAGGACGTAGATGGGCTTTGGCATGGTCCACGTCTGTGCGAAAGCATGACTGGAGGGCTGGAAAACGGGCGCGCGTATGAGACCCACCCGGTTCCTTCGCGCTCCGTCTAACAGCTTTTCATGCGCCTTGCAAAGCGCTCAAGTCACTGCCGTTAACACGTCGCCGTACAGCCGTTCTTGCGAACGTCCGCGACATACTCCATGAGCAGATCGTAGAGATTCGCCGGTCCACCCGGAATCGCACGGTCGCCGACCAGATAGAAAGGCGTACCTTCAAGGCCGATCGATTGCGCAAGTGCCATGGTTTCCTGGATCCCGCCCTCGACTTTCTTGCTTTGCATGTCGGCCTTCAGCTTGTCCATGTCGAGACCCAGTTTGCGCGCCGTTGACATTGCGACATCGCCATTGACCTGACCGCGCGTTCGCATGAGAGCGTTGTGGACTTCCATATATTTGCCCTGTTCGGCGGCGGCCATGGCGACCCGGGCGGCAGCAACGGAATGCTCGCCAAAAATCGGAAGCTCTTTGAAGACGACCCGAACATTCTTGTCCGTTTCGATCAGCTTCAAGACGGCACCAAGCGCTCGCTTGCAGAAGCCGCAATTGTAATCGAAGAATTCGACCACCGTGACATCCCCCTTGGGATTGCCGGCAACGTAGGAGAATTCTGACCGAAACAGGGTTTTGGAATTCTGTGTGATGGCGTTGGTCAGAACCTTGTTCTGCAATGCCTCCTGCATCTCGGTGATGAGTTCGGGATTGTTCATGAGATAGTCGCGAACAATCTGCTCAATCGCCTTTTTCTGGTCGTCGTTGAACGCAGTGTCCGCGGCAACAGCCTTGTGAGGCGCGACGGCAAGGGCAGCGAAGATCATGGCGACCATCACCACGCGGCGCGCGATCGATATCAGTTGCTTCATGCAGGGAGTCTCCAGATAATTCTAGCGCCGTTTGGGCGGTTGGAAGTTGAGAATGTCGTCAGCCTGCACCCAGGCTGCGGATCCACGGCGCAGTTTTGCCTTGGCGCGTGTGGCCTGCACCTTCGCCAGCTTGATATTGCCCTCGTAGAGATAGGCATGCGCCGACGCCAATTCAGCTTCCGCATAGCGTTTTTTTCGGCCATAGGCTGTCGCAAGCATGCGGTAGCCAAGAGCATGCTCGGTCTCGCGCGCGAGCGCTTTGCGAAGATTCTTGATGGCCTCGTTCACGCTCTTGCCGGTTTTTCCAGAGTTCAGCAGTGCCTGGCTGTACATGATGCGCGTGAGGCTCTCGCGCGGGGCGAGGGACACGGCTTTGCGCAATGGAGCAATCGCGTCTGCGGGCCTACCGGCGCGAATAAGCCACTCGCCCTTGAGTTCCCAAAAGAAGGGGTAATTTGGCCGCTCTTTGATCAGCGCATCAAGATCGGGCATGCATGCTTTGGGGCCTTGACCGCGGCAGCGGGCGATGGCGCGAGCATAGCGTGCCGGCAAGCTCTGGTCCGACTTCGGATACCGATTGAGCACAAGGCGTGGATCACGTTCCAGGAATCCCCAGAGTTTGGCGCGTACGAGATCATGCCGCAGCTGCAGTTCCGGCGGGTCCTTCTTGTCGAAAAACTTGCTGCGTTTTGCCAGATTCCGCAACTGGGCAATACGCTGGCGCGGCATGGGGTGACTGAGGACGTATGGGTCGGCAAAGCGTCGGCCAGCCAATGCCTGGTCGGCAAAGAACTCAAAGGTCTCGATCATGCCGCGTACTGATTGGCGCGTCGCATTCAGATAGGAGACCGCTGCCTGGTCAGCGGCCGACTCCTGGGCGCGGACATAGGAGAGAAGTGTGCGCTGGGCGATCGACTGGCCGCCGAAAATGATGCCCGACGCCGCAGGGCCGATCTCCGAATCGCCACCCGCAACGGCGCCGGCAGCGATTCCCAGAAGTCCGAGGATTTGGGCCATCAACGCGGCGGATCGTGCCCGGCTTGCGGCCTGACGCCGACCCGAAAGATGGCCGCCCGCGATATGTCCGGTCTCATGGGCAAGAATTCCGATGACCTGATTCGGCGTTGCCGATTTCATGATCGTGCCGGAATTCATGAACATGTTCCGACCATCCACGACGAAGGCATTGAAACTGTCATCGCGGACGATATGGACTTTGATGTTTTGGCCACCGAGCCCGGCCGACTTCAGGATCGGTGCCGCATAGTCGCTCAGTAGACGTTCGATCTCGGCATCACGAATGAATTGCGCGTTTGCAGGGGCAGGCAAGGCAAGCATCGCCGAGACCACGGCTGTGGCCAACAGCTTGCCGTTGCGTCTGATCGTTCGACCTTTGAGAGGCCGACTGCTGCCAAAAAGACTTTTCATGATGGCCTCGATCCATGCGCCAACATCGGCAAACACTCTATTTTCGGCTCAAAAATGCCGGCGGCGCGAAGCAGCTTCACGTTAGTGCGCCTCTTCACCAGGGTCAATCCGGCCATAACGCGACCCAATTACGCGCCCAACACCTTCGAGATCTTTGGCGCGCGAGCCACTATACTGCTCGATCCGCGGATTGATTGCCCAGATTAGGGCTATAGAGTGGCGACTCCCAGTCTTGATCGCCCTCCCTCACGCAAGGTTGATACCGATGAGTCTTCCCGAAGCCATGTCCGCCGCCGAGACGCCTCTGCCACGCCCGGCGGCTGTGCGCAGCGATATCGACCCTTTCATCGTGATGGACGTCATGCGCCTTGCCAATGAGCGCCAGGCGGCGGGAGAGGACATCATTCATATGGAAGTCGGCCAGCCTGCGACACCGGCGCCGCGCACGGTGATCGACGCAGCAAAGGCAGCCCTCGACGGTGATAAGCTTGGATATACGGATGCACTCGGCCTGCCGAAACTGCGTGAGCGCATCTCGCGCTACTATGCGGAGCGTTATCAGTGCGATGTCGGCATTGATCGTATCGTTGTCACAACCGGCTCGTCGGCCGGGTTTCTTCTGGCCTTCCTTGCGACAATGGACACAGGGGACCGGGTTGCTCTGCCATCGCCCGGTTATCCCTGCTACCGGCACATCCTGAGCGCCCTTGGCTGCGAGCCCGTTACGATCGAAACGGGACCAGACACGCGGTGGATGCCGTCGCCGGCTCAGTTGGCAGCCGCGGCAGACGAACACGCAATCAAGGGCCTGCTCCTTGCAAGTCCGGCCAATCCGACCGGCACCATGCTGGTGGGCCCCGCATTGGATGATATCGCCCGGGCGGCAGAGCGTCTGGGGCTCTGGTTCATTTCGGATGAAATCTACCACGGACTCGATTTCACCGAGCGGGCGCGGACAGCCGTATCCGTGTCTCCCTCGGCCATCGTCATCAACAGTTTCTCGAAATACTTCTCAATGACCGGATGGCGCATTGGATGGATGGTGGTCCCGCCGGCCTTGACCCGAGTCATCGAACGCCTGGCGCAGAACATCTATATCTCGCCGCCGACATTGTCGCAGATTGCCGCAACGGCTGCATTCGATGCGACTGAAGACCTGGAAGTCTTGAAGACTGTCTATGTTCGGAATCGAGAACTGTTGCTGAACGAGCTGCCGAAAGCGGGTTTTTCTGACATCGTCCCCGCAGACGGTGCTTTCTATCTTTATGCGAATGTCAGTGGAATGACAGACGACAGCGCCGCATTCGCGCGCAGGATCCTGATGGAGACGGGAGTCGCAGTCACACCCGGAGTCGACTTCGATGCGCGCCGGGGTACCGGTTTCATTCGTTTTTCCTACGCCGGTGCGACCGATGAAATGTCTGAGGCCGCGCGCCGACTGATTGCCTGGTCACGCTGAGGGTCGTGAATCAGCCAAAGTCTAATCATTTGGCGTGGGGCAATCGACAAGCGCTCAGTCGAAGACGAAGGAGCGCTCGTCGGATCTTACAGGAACCGGCGCTGCCACCAGCCGCGACGCGGCTCTTGCTTCGCTTTGTCATCGCTGGCGGTGACAGTCTCGTCCGCCTTGACGGGCGTTGGCTCGGTTGTTGGTTGTGCGCCGTTCTCAGCGGAAGCGACTTTCGGTTGTTTGTCCACCACCGCTGCCTCCGCCCGATCATTGGTCGCAGCGGGAGGGGGAGCTTTGGGCTCCGACGGACTGTCGGCCTTGGCTTGGTCGGCAGTTTTATCGCTTGTCTCTGCCGGCATATCCGAGGTCGCGGCCACATCGCCCTGTTGCTCGGCTGACGTTGCATCGCCATTGGTCTTGGGCCGCTCGGCGCCATTGGCCATTTGTGCATGTGCCTCGCCATTGGCTTCGGCTGCCTCGCCCGTCTGCGCGCGGGCGCCCTGTCGATTGCGCCGGCCGCCACGACGGCCCCGACGACGTCGGCGCGGGGCAGGGGCCTCGCTCTCGCCACCGTCGGTCTGCTCATCTCCAGATGCTTCGGCGGTTTTTTCCGCGTCCTCGGTTGTTTCCTGTTCAGCGCCTGATTCCGCAAGTGCCGCCTCGTCAGACTGCTCGCCGCGTCCGCGCCGTCTGCGCCGCCGTCGTCTCGGTTTCTTCTTCTCGCCTTCGCCTTGATCCGCACCGGCGTCGGCCGCCACCTCGTCTCTTGCCTTGTCTTCCTCGGCGTTCTGCAAAGCCCAATCCATCTGAATGACGACATCACTCGGGCTGTCTTCACCGACGGTTGCCGTTTGTTCGATCTGGAATTGCGCACCGTGCATTTCGTCGTCGCCTTGAATGACGATCTCGACATTGTAGCGCTTCTCGATGTCGCGCAGATTGTGGTGTTTGTAGTTGAGAATGTAGAGAGAAACCTCGACGGAAGCCGTTGCCGCCATGTTCGAGCGCCCCTGGGTCAGGAGCGTGTCTTCCAGGCTACGCAGGACGTCGAGTGCGACAGATTCGGTCGATCGAACCAGACCCGTTCCCTGACACATGGTGCACTGAGACGTCGTCCCTTCAAGGACGCCGGCGCGCAGGCGCTGGCGTGACATTTCCAGCAAACCGAAATGACTGATGCGCCCGACCTGAATGCGTGCGCGATCGTTCCGCAGGCACTCTTTCATCTTGCGCTCGACCGACCGGTTGTTGCGCCGCTCTTCCATGTCGATGAAGTCGATGACGATCAGTCCGGCAAGGTCGCGCAGACGAAGCTGTCGTGCGATTTCCTCGGCGGCTTCCATATTGGTGCGGAGTGCCGTGTCCTCGATACTATGCTCTTTTGTGGCCTTGCCGGAGTTCACATCGACGGCCACAAGAGCTTCCGTCTGATTGATGACGATATAGCCGCCCGACTTCAGGGTGACGAAGGGGCTGAACATGGCCGCGAGCTGGCGCTCGATCTTGTGCCGGACAAAGACCGGTTCCGGTTCCTTATAAGGCTGCACATTCTTGGCATGGCTCGGCATGAGCATGCGCATGAAGCCTTTTGCTTCCTTGTAGGCATGGTCGCCCGACACCAGCACCTCTTCGATCTCCTTGCTGTAGAGATCGCGAATGGAACGCTTTATGAGATTGCCTTCTTCATAAACGAGGCAGGGCGCCGTCGAGTGAAGCGTGAGGTCGCGGATGTTCTCCCACAGTCTCAGCAGATATTCGAAGTCGCGTTTGATCTCGGCCTTGGTCCGGCTCGCACCTGCGGTCCGCACGATCAGACCGCGCCCGCTCGGAACCTCCAGTTCGGCAACGATCTTGCGTAGGCGCCGCCGATCTGTCGGATTTGAGATCTTGCGTGAAATGCCGCCGCCACGTGCGGTGTTCGGCATCAGGACCGTATAGCGCCCGGCGAGCGACAGGTAGGTTGTCAGCGCAGCGCCTTTGTTGCCGCGTTCTTCCTTGACCACCTGTACCAGTATGATCTGACGACGCTTGATGACTTCCTGGATCTTGTAGATCCGGCGCGGGCGCCTCTTGCGCTGGGGAACCTCTTCAAGGGCGTCTTCAGAACCCACGGACTCGACTGCGGCTCCGTCGCCGTTTTCATCCGCGTCGGAGTCCGTTTCGCTATCGGTTTCTTCGACGACGTCGTGAATACCCTCGTCTTCGACCAGACCCCGTGCTTTCGGAACGTCGCTCAGCTCATCGGCCGAATCGGCGTCATCAGACGTCGCTGCATCGGCTTCCTCCGTAACGGTCTCGGCAGCCGGCTCGGCAGCAAGGGCGATCTCGCCATCCTCTGTCGATTCATCATTGTCGTCGGCTGAGTCTGAGGACGACTCGTGATCGGTGCTGCCCGCTTCCTCGTCTTCGCGGGCTTCGGCCGCAGCGGCTTCGCTCTCATCCTCGGCTTCTTCATCGAGGAGGAGCTGCCGATCGGCGACCGGGATCTGATAATAGTCGGGATGGATCTCGTTGAAGGCGAGGAAGCCGTGACGGTTCCCTCCATAATCGACAAAGGCCGCCTGAAGTGATGGTTCGACCCTGGTAACCTTCGCTAGATAGATGTTCCCTCTTAATTGCTTCCGCGTTGCGGATTCAAAATCGAAATCCTCGACTCGATTCCCGCGCACCACGACGACTCGCGTCTCTTCCGGGTGCGCAGCATCGATAAGCATCTTGCTGCCCATGTTCTGTACTCTCCGGCAGGCCGATAGAACGGGTCGCCCCTGTCAACATAGGGGTGCCATCGTTCGTCCTGCATTTGTGAAAGACGGGCGCATGTCTCTCTCCAGCGGTAGCTGCGAAGCAACGCGGATAATAGGAATACCGGCCGTAGCCAGCCTTTTCCGCTGCTTTTACCGGGTATGAAACCTGTGCGCCGGTCATTGCCATTCGATTGGCCCTTTGGCCGATGGTATCTGCGGCACAGATGCCGCCGTCGCGCAAAGGCGCCTTGGCAGTTACTGTGCCCGCATCTCTGAACTAGCTCCGGCACCGGAAAGAGGGAGGGCCGGAAGCGAAAACTCTGTGAACGGAGCGTTTACCGAGGGCCGCATATCGCGCCGGCCGACGGCCTCCGTCTTAAGTCGCCCGCGCCGCGTTTTGACCCGAATTCCCCAAATGATTGGCTCGGAGATCGGTCATCGCTGCGCTCCTTGGCCGAACCGGACCGCTATTCTTGCCTCTTGTACGGTTCGTTACGGCGACAAGGCTTCTTTGTACGAGGTGATTGGTGGGCTTGGCAAGTGCGCGTGGCGCGCTGCCCCGAACTGTTCACAATAATGGATTAACTCAAGATGCTTTATCATTGCGCCCAGGATGGGCATACTTGGCAAGTGGGAGAAGGTTAGGCGTATTGTCTTTCGAGCGATTGCATAGCCTTCTGAAGCGGGGACGATGACTCGGGGCAAGGAATGAAAAGCGATTCGGAGGGGCAAGACCGTTCCTGGTCTGGTTTCTTTGTCGGCGTGCTTATTGCTGTTTTATTGAGCGCTGGCGGGCTGGCCGGGCCGTCTTCGGCTGCAGGAACCGTTGCGAAAGACGCCAGGATCGGCGGCGACCAGCTGCGAACGCGATTTGTTGCCGACCTATCAAAAAAGGTTAAATTTCGGGCGTTTACGCTCGATAATCCCTATCGTGTGATCATCGACCTCCCCAATGTTAAGTTTAAACTGCCTGCAGGACTTGGTCGGCGCGGGCGGGGATTGGTCAAAGGATTTCGCTATGGTCTGGTGGCGCCAGGCCAGTCGAGAATTGTGATCGACGTCAAGTCGCCGGTGATTGTGGACAAGTCGTTCGTTTTGAGAGCGGTCGGCAAGCAGCCGGCGCGGTTGGTGGTCGATATTATCCGGACAGATCGCAAGACGTTCGTTGCGAATCTGCGCAAGAAACGCACGGTGAATGCACCTGTTGCCGCCAAAGGCAAGACGCAAACGCTTCCAAAAGCGGTGTTGCGAATGCCTGGAACGAAGAAAAAATCGGGGTCTACAAAGCCGGTTGTAATCATCGATCCAGGTCATGGTGGAATCGATCCGGGCGCTGTCACAAAATCCGGAATCAAAGAAAAAGACATCGTTTTTGCCTTTGCCAAGATGTTGCGGAAGAAGTTGGCCGCCACCGGCCGCTACAATGCGATCCTGACGCGTACAATCGACACCTACATGCCCCTGCGCGACCGGGTTGAGTTTGGCCGACACAAGGAGGGAGATCTTTTCATCTCCTTGCACGCGGATGCGTTGCCGGGGCGAAACGGCAAAGATGTCAGCGGTGCCACTGTTTATACATTGTCAGAAAGAGCGTCGGACGAGGAAGCGAAAGCGCTGGCGGCGAAGGAAAACCGCGCGGATATCATTGCCGGCGTGGAATTGCCCGGCCAATCGAGCGAAGTCACCAGCATTCTGATCGATCTGGCTCAGCGCGAGACAAAGAATCACTCGATCACGTTTGCCGGCATGCTTTTGAAGAATCTCAAAGGCGTAGCAACACTCAACAAGAAACCGCATCGATTCGCCGGATTTGCGGTGCTTAAGGCACCGGACGTGCCGTCCGTTCTGTTCGAACTTGGCTATCTGACGAATCCGGACGATCAGAAACGCCTGCAGTCCAAGGACTGGCGAAATCGCGTCAGTAATGCCGTTGTGAAGTCGGTCGACAAGTTCCTGTCGCGACAGATCGCCGCCCATCGACCGTAGTAGAACAGGTAATCAGCGGCCTTTTCTTGGCTGAAAAACAATGCTCTGCCTTTTGTTGCCACATTGTTTGCTAGTGTGGCACAAGGTCCGGGATTCACGTCCGATATAGAGCGATTTGGGTTGGGGAAGGCTGAAATAAGCCAACACACATGGACATTACAGCACCTATCAAACCTCCGGAGCAACGCAAGCGGAGACGGCGTAGCAGTTTGATGCTGCGTTTTCTGGGATTTTTGTTTGCTGCCGGGATGATCGTTTTCGTCGCTGCGTCTGCGGTAGTCGGTTACATCCTGTGGGATATCTCCAAGGATCTTCCCGACTATGAAGTGCTCGCCAAGTACGAGCCGCCTGTCATGACGCGCGTGCACGCCGGTAATGGCAGCCTGATCGCCGAATTCGCGAAAGAACGGCGCATTTACGTGCCGCTCAATGCGATTCCGGAACGCTTGCTGCAGGCATTCCTGTCTGCTGAAGACAAGAATTTCTACCAGCACAGCGGCCTCGATATCCAAGGCATCATTCGGGCGATGCTGAAAAACGTCGACAATCTCGGCAAGGGACGGCGGCTCGTCGGTGCTTCGACAATTACCCAGCAGGTCGCCAAGAACTTTCTGTTGTCGAGCGACGTGACCTTCTCTCGCAAGATCAAAGAAGCCATCCTCGCGATTCGAATCGAGCGTGCTTTCACCAAGGAACAGATCCTCGAACTCTATCTGAATGAGATCTATCTCGGGCTCAAATCCTATGGTGTTGCAGCGGCAGCACTGAATTACTGGGACAAATCCCTCGGTGAGCTGACGCTTGCCGATGTGGCTTATCTTGCAGCCTTGCCGAAGGCGCCCAACAACTACCATCCGTTCCGAAAGACCAAGCGGGCCATTACCCGGCGCAACTGGGTGATCGATCGTATGGTCGAGAATGGCCATGCGACGTCCGAAGAGGCCGAGCAGGCCAAAGCCCAACCGCTTAACGTCGATCCGCGCCCGTTCGGAGCCCATATCTTTGCGGCCGAGTTCTTCGGCGAGGAAGTGCGCCGCCAACTCCTGGACATGTATGGCGAGAACAAGCTGTACACCGGCGGATTGTCGGTGCGCTCGACTCTTGATCCAAAGATGCAGCGCCAGGCGCGCAAGGCGCTGGTGGACGGCCTGGTATCCTATGACAGGCGTTATGGCTGGCGTGGTGCGGTTCAGAAGATCCAGGTCAGTGGAGATTGGGGCGTCGAGCTTGGCAAGATAAGCGCCCTCAGCGATATCGATCCATGGCGTCTTGCCGTTGTGCTTGATGCGACTGCCGAGCAGGCGGTCATTGGGCTTCAACCGAAACGGGCTTCGTCAGGCAAACTCGAGCGCGCACGTGATCAGGGTGTCATTCCGCTGTCCGAAGTGAAATGGGCCGGTCCCTATCGAGGCAAATACAACAACGGCAAGCCGAAACGAAAAGGAAAGGCGCCGAAGACTGTCACGGCCCGCCTTGCGGTGGGTGATGTTGTCTATGTGGCTCCACGGCTCGATAAGGAAACTGGTGCGGTCGTTGCCAATGAGTGGCGACTCATGCAGATCCCCAAGGTCGATGGCGCATTGGTTGCGATGGATCCGCATACGGGTCGCGTCATGGCCATGGTCGGCGGTTTCAGTTTTGCCGAGAGCGAATTCAACCGTGCTGTGCAGGCCCGTCGTCAACCCGGTTCATCCTTTAAGCCGATTGTCTATGTCACGGCGCTGGACAATGGCTATACGCCGGCAAGCGTAGTGCTCGATGCGCCGATATCGATTGAGCAGGGCCCTGGCCTGCCGCTCTACCAGCCAAAAAACTATGGCGGCAAATTCGCCGGTCCGTCGACCTTGCGCGTCGGCATCGAGCGCTCGCGCAATCTGATGACAGTGCGCCTTGCCCAGGATATGGGTATGCCGCTGATCGCCGAATATGCACGGCGGTTCGGTGTCTATGACAATCTGCTGCCATTGCTGTCCATGTCGCTTGGCGCCGGCGAGACGACACTCATGCGGATGACGACGAGCTACGCCATGATTGCGAACGGCGGCAAGAAGGTGCAGGCAACACTGATCGACCGAATCCAGGATCGGTATGGGCGCACGATCTGGCGTCACGACGCTCGCGAATGCGCCGAATGCAGAGCACGGACGTGGGATGCCCAAGAGGAGCCGTTTCTTGAGGATGATCGGCAGCAAGTCGTGGATCCGCACAGCGCCTATCAGATTACATCTATGATGGAAGGTGTGGTCCAGCGCGGAACGGCAACCAGAGTGAAGGCTGTCGGCAAGCCGCTGGCCGGTAAGACCGGCACAACCAATGAAGAGAAAGACGCGTGGTTCGTTGGCTTTTCACCGGACCTGGTCGTCGGTGTTTTTGTTGGATTCGATTCACCGAAACCAATGGGCAAGGGTGAAACCGGTGGCGGTCTTGCATCGCCGATCTTTCGTGATTTCATGAAGATGGCTCTCAAGGAAAAGCCGGCAATCCCATTTCGGATTCCGCCCGGTATCCAGATGATCCGGATCAACTCGTCCACGGGCATGCGGGCGCAGTCGGGCGATCCAAAGGCTATTCTTGAAGCATTCAAGCCTGGCTCTCAGCCCGCTGGCTACTATGCGGCAATCCAGAACGAGACCCAGGTGCCGCAGCCGACACCGGCAAACACACCGGAACCACGACCTTCAGACTCCTGGTTCTCTGGTCCGGATTCCAGCGATGTGCTTACGCGCGGCCTTTACTAGCTTGTACAAGGCCGGCTAAACCTTCCTTCCGCGGATCACATCAACCACGGCTCACCGAATGAAGCCCATGCTTCAACTGTCAAGAGATCGCCATGCGCGCTGAAACTCAGTCTATCATCGATGAAATCAAGCAGTCGTTGGAACTGCTGAGGAGGCATCTTTGACCCGGATCGTGCGACACGCCGTCTCGCGGAACTGAACGCGCAGGCTGAAGACCCAAATCTGTGGAGCGATCAGTCGGCGGCGCAGGCTGTTATGCGCGAGCGCCAGGAGTTGGAAGCGTCATTGCAAGGCTTCCAGCGCATGGAAAGCGATCTCGCTGACAATATCGACCTGATCGAACTCGGTGAGGCCGAAGACGACGAGGAGGTCGTCGCAGAAGCCGAGAAAGCACTGGCCGTTCTCAAGCGCGAAGCCCAATCCAAAGAAGTCGAGACATTGTTGTCGGGCGAAGCCGACAGCAATGATTGTTATATCGAGATCCACGCCGGCGCGGGCGGCACAGAAAGCCAGGACTGGGCACAGATGCTGATGCGCATGTATGTGCGCTGGGCTGAATCGCGAGGCTATAAGGTCGAGACCATCGGCTACAATGCGGGCGAGGAAGCCGGTATCAAGTCGGCAAGCCTGTCGATCAGCGGGCGCAATGCTTATGGCTGGCTGAAGACGGAATCGGGTGTCCATCGGCTGGTGCGAATCTCACCCTATGATTCGAATGCCCGCCGCCATACCAGTTTTGCCTCGGCCTGGATCTATCCGGTGATCGATGACTCGATTGAAATCGAGATCGAAGACAAGGATGTTCGGATCGATACCTACCGCGCAAGCGGTGCGGGCGGTCAGCACGTGAACACGACCGATAGTGCGGTTCGGATCACCCATATGCCGACAGGTATTGTGGTGCAGTGTCAGAATGAGCGCTCACAACACAAGAACCGCGCGACCGCATGGGCCATGCTCCGGGCGCGTCTCTATGAAGCGGAATTACAGCGCCGCGAAGACGAGGCTCAGGCCCAGGCCGATGCCAAGACCGATATTGGATGGGGGCACCAGATCCGCTCCTACGTGCTCCAGCCCTATCAGATGGTCAAGGACCTGAGGACAGGTGTCGAGAGTTCAAACCCATCGGCGATTCTCGACGGCGATATTGATGCCTTTATCGAAGCGGCTCTTGCGCAGAAGGTGCATGGCAATGAAGGCGACGAGGTCGAAGATCTTGGCTGACGCTTGCGAAGCGCTTGATTGAGATTTTGGTTCTTTGTGTGAGAGTCCTGAAGCCGGCCCGCGCCCCCGGGCCAACCACCCCGAGGGTACCCTTATTGGGTGGTTGGGCCGGGGGCGCGGGCCGGCTTCAGGACTCTCAAGAAAAAGTGTCTTCTATTCCGCGGCCCGTGGTGGCTTCGATGACGGTTGCTGATATCCGCCGTGCGGTTGCGGGCTGATTGGCTGCTGCGCATAGCTCTGTTGTGGCGCGGCCTGTTGCGGCTGGCTAGATTCGCGTGTTGCTTCCTGAACCTGTTCGGGCGTGATGGCAGGATCGTCGCTTCGCCGCGACTTGCCTTCGAAATAGGCGCCTTGCTCGATTGCCAGCGACTGATGGTAGATATCACCCTCGACATGCGAGCTGTCTTGAAGCGTTACGCGTGTTCCGCGCACCGAACCGAGGACACGGCCGCGTACAACGACATCGTCGGCGAAGACACTTCCCGTGATCTGCGCCTGATCGCCAACCAGCAACGTACCGCAGTGCACATCGCCCTGGACCAGGCCGTCGATCTGTACCTCGCCTTTCGATACGACATTGCCGGTTATCGTCAAATCGTCGCCGATCACAGACAATGCTGTCCCGCCGGATCCCATTGCCATCTGTGAAGGATTTGCCATTTGCGGTGTCCCACCAGTCTCCAGGCGCCTCTGTGGATTCGTCGGTCGTGGCGGCTGATCACGCCTGACATCTTGGTCTGGCTTTCTTGTAAACATGAAACACGACCTCCCCGGGGCTCGCGCACCGTAATCACCACGTCAACAGTGGCTCATCATAAAGCGATTCTGTGAGTCCACGGGACATTGCGATTGCCTAGGCGTTCGCACTCCGTACGCAACTCATGACACATCGAAACAAGACAGTCGGCTGCAACGACTCACGATACAATCTGAGACAAACCCTGTCATTTTGTTTGTGGCAGAAATCCAGGGTTATTCTATGACATTATCATGAAATCAACATCGGTGGCGGATTGCCGCGCCGGATGACATGTCCAGTCAACAACGCCTAGCCGGCGAGTTCCTTGACCGCATCCAGAACTTTCTCCGCATGCCCCGGAACGCGGACTTTCCGCCAGATATTGGTAATTTTCCCATCGGCGCCGATAACAAAAGTCGAGCGTTCGACACCCATATATTTGCGTCCGTACATGCTTTTCTCGACCCAGACCCCGTAATCGTTGAGGACAGTCTTGTCCGGGTCGGCTCCGAGGGTCACTGTCAAATCATGTTTGGCTTTGAAGCGATCATGGCTTGCGGCCGAATCGGGTGAGATGCCGATGATCGTGGCGCCAGCGGCCTCGAAATCCTTCTTTAAACCCGAAAACGCGATTGCTTCCTTGGTGCACCCGCTCGTGTCGTCCTTGGGATAGAAAAAGATAACCACCGGGCCACCCTTCAATTTGCTGAGCTTGATATGTTCGTTCCCGTCCGTTGCGAGTTCAAAATCAGGGGCTTTATCGCCTTCCGCCAGCATTTTTGCGCCTTCCTTTCGTCGATTTTGGCCTGTACCCACGATTATTCGAAAGAGGCCGTTGATGTGTCATCGGTTTCTTAAGAGCAATGGGGGAATGTCGCAATCCATGATCGCTAAGCCGGTTGTGCCCACCTATCGGGGGCGGTGTTTGGTAGCAACTGGTTGTTTCTCCCAAGCGACATGTGAGAGATCGAACCCGTTGGCGCACAGCGGGCCGGCAGTAGCCGGGCTTGGCTGTGTCATTGGACCGTGACGTAATGGTGCGAGACTTTTTCCAGTCGCTCCGTGGGCAAGGGCGGTCGAAAGTCGCCCCGCCTGTGCAGCGCACCGGCGGTTTTGGCGCTGTGCTTCAGCGTGTGCGGAGATTATTTGCTTCCTCCGAGCCTGGGCGTGGTTTGGTCGCGATCCCCGGCAAAAGCATCGACATCTATCGCAAGCTGCCCCAACCCGTACAACTCAGTCTCGAGCATGCGTCGAAGCGTTCGCTTGGTTTCACGGTGGAGATTTTCGCCGGGCTCCTGGTCGTCACAACAGTGCTTTTTGTCCTGGCTTATGGGCGCCTCAGTCAGGGGCCGGTATCGTTCGCTTTTGTGGTCCCGATTCTCGAAGAAGCCATCAATCGCGAACTGGTCGATGTTACAGTCGAGATCGACGATGCGGTCGTGCAAAAAACCGATGCAGGTGCGGGTGTCCGCTTTAGGCTAAGAAACGTCCGTCTGATCGATAAGAGCGGCGCCGTCGTTGCTCAGGCGCCTCTCGCGGCAATCGGCCTCAGTGGCCGGGCGCTTTTCAGCGGCACGATCGCTCCCGGAAGTGTCGATTTCATTGGGCCGCGACTGCTTCTCTTCTATACGGCCGACGGTGGCCTGTCGTTGACATTTGCAGACGGCCGGACTGAGCCGACCGTCCTGCGTGGCAGCGTGCCTCCCGATGGCGCCGGCAAAGACAATCCGGATGCCAATGCGGTCATTGCCACGAACGAAGACCAGCCTGAGGCCAGCCTCTTCGCGCGCTCGCGCCAAATCGATATTACGAAAACGATTACATCGGCATTCGAAAGCGCCAGGCGCCGCGAAACGGCGTCCTCCTATTTGTCGCGCTTCGGTGTGCAAGATGCTGTCGTGGTCTTCGAGCAGGGTGGCGAACAGAGCTATTGGCAGGTGCCGGATTTCTCGATCGATCTGGAGCATGGCGATGGACGCAGCGTGCTTTTGGGCGAGGCCAATATCGATGCAAAATCGGGCCCATGGAATCTCCAATTCAAGACCGAGCAGTCTGAGCGCCAGAAGAGCCTTACATTCACGGCCCTGGTCCAGGATCTGGTGCCCAATGGGCTTGCCGAGCAGTTTCCGAATGTCGAGGCATTGAAAAGTCTCGATATGCCGATCGAGGGCGAGACGAGCGTCGAACTCTCGAGCGATGGAAAGATCAAGGGCGCTGAAGCCAAGATCAAGCTCGCGGCTGGGCACATCGTGGTGCCCTGGGACCTCGAGCATCCCATGCTAATCGACGAAGGCGATTTCCATATTCGCTATCAGGCGGAAGGCGAACGCGTCGAGCTTCTTCCCTCTGTCATTCAGTGGGGCGCCAGCAAGGCGACCATTGAAGGCCTGTTCGAACCGATTGCCAGTGTCGGCGGTGCCAAGACCTGGGGCTTTCGGTTGCAGGCACGCGATGCGGTACTGGCGGTTGAAGAGTTCGGATTGGCGCCCATGCGCGTCGACGAATGGCATGCCATTGGCAGTGTCACGCCTGAAACGGGCGACATGAAACTGGACCGCTTCGTCATCAAGGCTGGTGGCGCGTCTGTCGAACTCGCAGGCACTGTCAAAGACGGCGAGGGCTCACCGGCGGTGAGACTATCGGGACGCCTGAGTCCGATGTCGATCGCGATCGTCAAGCAATTCTGGCCCAAGTTCCTGGCGAGCGGTGCCCGTGAATGGGTAGGCGAGCGTGTGCCGGAAGGTCAGGTCACCGGCGGCAGTCTCAATATCAACATGCCCGCCGGGATGATTGCCGGTCTCGTGAAGGGGGGCGATATCCCCGATGATGCCATGCGTCTCGAAATGGAGATGAAGGCACTCAAGATCGAATATCTGCCCGGGATGCCGGCGCTCTTGTCCGATCATGGACGTCTGCGCATCACGGGACGCGCCTTCAAGTTCGACGCGCCGACGGCACGGGTCGTCTTGCCGTCCGGCCGGCAGGTTGCCTTCGCCAACGGCCGGTTCGCGATTGACGATCTGAGGCCCGACCCGCAGCAGGGCAAGATTACCTTCGATACGGTGGGCAGTGCCGAATCCATGCTCGAACTGATGGATCAGCCGCGGCTTCGCTACGCCCAAGAGGTCGGTATCAAGCCGTCCGACGTGAGCGGCAAGGCAACAGGGCGCGTCACCATCGGCATGCCCCTGCTCAGGGATCTCGAGTTTCACCATCTGACGCTGAATGGCGAGGTGCAGTTGACGGAAGCTGCGGCCAACGGTGTGGTCGAAAAGGTCAGTCTGGAAAAGGGCACGATCGATTTCAGCTTCAACGAGAAAGCCTTGGATGCACGTGGCGATGTTCTTGTGAATGGCGTGCCGGCATTGATGACCTGGCAACGGATCTTTGCCGCGCCTGAACATCAGCAGCCCGACATTCGCGTCTCTGCCGTGCTTGACGACAAGTCCCGCGACGAGCTTGGCCTGGACATGAAGCACATTCTTCGAGGGCCAGTTCCGGTGATTGTATCAGTCGGGCATCGTCCGGAAGGTGGCAAGAAGATCAGCGTTCAGGCCGATCTGGCAAATGCAGACGTCATTCTGGCCCATATGGGTTGGCGCAAAAGGCCGGGACACAGAGCGGTTCTGAAATTTGACATCGGTCACGATGAGAACGACCTGCCGCGGCTGAACAACTTCAATGTGAAGGGTGAGGATATTGCGATCCAGGGGTGGATTGCGCTCGGAGCGGACAACCGGCCGACGGCTTTCAGCTTTCCGGATCTCTCCTTCAATATCGTCACCCATGTCAGCGTCGACGGTCAGTTGACGGAAGATAATGTCTGGAAGGTGAAGGCCGCCGGGGCTCGCTATGACGGACGGCAGTTCTTTGAAAGCCTGTTTTCTGCCGGGCAGCTGGCGGAGGATCAGCCGGCATTGCCGGAGAAAGGCCCTGGCCTTGAATTGACCGCGCGGATCGGAACCATGCTCGGTTTCTTCGATACCACTGTCCGCGATGTCAAAATCGATCTCAAGAAGCGCAAAGGCGCACTGGAGGCGCTGACGGCATCTGGCAAGCTCAACGGCACGGCGGCGCTCGCGGTCCGACTTCAAAAAGAAGAGGGGCAGGGGCGGGTCGTTCTGGCAGAGAGCGAGGATGCTGGTGGCGCGTTCCGGCTCGTTGGCTTCTATCCGCGGATCGAGGGCGGTCAGGCTTCGATCCGGATCGACATGGACCGCACGGGTGCCGGAACCAAGACGGGAACGCTCTGGGCCCGGAACTTCAATATTCTGGGCGACAAGGTCGTCAGCGAGGTCATATCGAAGTCGCAAGACGATTCGGTGCCGGGATTCAGTGCGACGGACCGAGCGAGGGATCCACAGCGCCAGAATCCGGATGGCCGGACGCGGGTTTACTTCGACCAGCTTCGCGTGCCCTTCGAGGTTGGTGGCGGGAGGTTCATCGTGCACCGGTCCTATATCAATGGACCGCGCCTTGGCGCGACATTGCGCGGCGGCGTTGATTTTGCCTCTCAGGAGATCAATCTGCACGGAACCTATGTGCCGCTGTACGGTCTGAACTCCGCGCTCGGATCGATCCCGCTTATCGGCAATCTTTTTGTTGGGCGTCGCGGCGAGGGACTGCTCGGTATCACCTTCGCGATCCAGGGGACGACCGAAAGGCCGCTGGTACGCGTCAATCCTGTGTCGATTGTCGCGCCTGGCATCTTCCGACAGATCTTCGAGTTCCGAGGCGGTCCCGGCAACGAGCAATTCCAGCAGCGCCAACAGGCGCCGCAAAGCGAGCGTGCTCGCGCGCGTGCCCGCCGGCAAAAAGAAGAATCGTCGACGGCCTTTCCGACGAACTAGTTTTGGGCCGTTCCTCTGCCGATCCAAGTTTGAATCTCATGCTGCGCCTTTTTGGAAAAGCAACGTCGATCAATGTCCGAAAGGTGCTCTGGACATGCGATGAGCTGAATCTGGCCGTCACCCAGGAAGACTGGGGCGACGGCTACAAGCCAACCAATGCGCCGGAATTTCTCGCTCGCAATCCAAACGCGCTGGTTCCGGTCCTCGAGGACGCAGAATTGGTGCTTTGGGAATCCAACGTGATTATTCGTTATCTGGCGAGCGCATATGGTTATGAGAATTTGCTTCCTGCCGGGGCAGGTGCGCGGGCCCGGGTTGAGATGTGGATGGATTGGCAGGCAACGGAATTCAACAATTCCTGGCGCTATGCATTTGGTGTCCTTGTCAGAAAGAACACGGCGGAACCGGACTTGGAACGTCTCGATCAATCGCTGAAGGCATGGACTCGGCATGTGGCCATACTCAACGGGCAATTAGAGCAGACCGGCAAATATGTCGCTGGCGAAGACTTCTCGTTGGCTGACATTCCGATCGGTCTCTCAGTAAACCGTTGGTTCATGACGCCATTCGAACAGCCGGTATTTCCTGCTGTGAAGGCATATTATGAACGCTTGTCCGCACGTCCGGCCTTCGTGAAGCACGGCCGGAACGGAACGCCTTAGGCCCGATCGTCTTGCTCTTCAGTTTGCCTGGAACGAAGCACGATAACGCATGGGCGGCACGCCGATGAGGCGCCGGAAGTGATGTCGAAAAGTCTCCGCGGTTGCAAAACCGCAGCGCTCGGCGATCTGATCGCTATTCAGCTTCGTTGTCTCCAGCAGGGCCCGCGCGAAATGAATGCGCTCGTGTGTAAGCCAGGCATGAGGAGAAGTTCCCGTCGACTCGCGAAATCGGCGAATGAACGTGCGCTGACTCTGGCCGGCTTGATCGGCCATTGACGCAACTGTATGCGGGATATGCAACTGAGCGCGAAACTGATCCAGCAACGGTCCAAGCGGCCGAGGACCGACTGGGACCGGTGCCGGAATGTACTGTCGCTGCCCGCCATCCCGATGGGTCGGCAACACCAGTCGCCTAGCTACTGTATTGGCCACTGCCGTTCCATAATCTCGCTTGACGATATGCAAACAGAGATCGATGCCTGCAGCGCTGCCGGCCGATGTCAGGATGTTGCCGTGATCGACGTAGAGCATATCCGGCTCCACCTGAATGCAAGGATATGCGTCTCGCAACCGGTCCGCATAGCGCCAATGGGTGGTTGCACTTCTACCGTCTAGGAGTCCGGTCGCGGCAAGGACGAAGACACCGGAGCAGATCGAGACGAGACGGGCACCGCGCTCATGCGCCTTGGAGAGCGCTCTCGTAAGCCTCTTGGGGATAGGCTGGTCTACGTCACTCCAACCCGGGATCAGTATTGTATCAGCCCATGCGAGCGCACGTGAGCCGTAGGGGGCGGCGATCGACAGGCCTCCGTCCGCCCTTAGCGGTCTCTTGTCCAGGGAGCAGACCCGGCAAGCATACCAGGGGCCATCGATTTCCGGTCGTGGCAGAGCGAAAATCTCGATCGCGACGCCGAACTCAAAAGCGCAGAGGCCGTCATAGGTCAGAACAGCGACCTTGTGCGGTTGATCTTCCTGTTTCGCAGTCATGGCAAGATTTTAACGTATATTGTCATATATGCCACTGGCTGAATGATTCATGCAGGCTAACTTCTGAGGCTGATGCTGACGAAGGAAAGCAACATGAAAATCTACGGCGATCTGAAATCGGGAAACTGTCTCAAGGTGAAATACACCGCAGACTATCTCCGATTGCCGTACGAGTGGATTGTGGTCGATATTCTCGAGGGTCAGTCCCGATTGCCGTCCTTTCTTTCAATCAATTCTCAGGGTCAGGTGCCGGCGCTGGTTCTTGAAGACGGGAGAACATTGGCGCAATCGAACGCGATCATTCGGTATCTTGCACGCGGTTCGTCGCTGTTACCGGATGACGGGTACGTCCAAGCCAAAGTCGATGAATGGCTGTTCTGGGAGCAGTACAGCCATGAGCCATACATCGCTGTGTGTCGTTTCCACATGGTGTATCTGAACAAACCCAAGGAGACGCGTGAGGCATGGCGCGTGGAGCGTGGCGAGCAAGCGCTCGATCGCCTGGAGAAACATCTGTCGCAATTCGACTGGCTTGTGGGATCGACGATAACCGTCGCCGACATCTCTCTTCTCGCATACACGCGCCTTGCCGGCGAGGGCGGTTTCGTGATGGCTGTCTGGCCGAGCATTGCACGGTGGATAGAGGATTGCGAAAGCGCTTTAGGATTGACCTCCGCGAGCCGGCCCACGCGATAGCGTGGAGATCGGAAAAGAGTAGACAAGGCGGGATGGCCTATTGCTTTTCCATCTGGGGCAGATCAGCTAACTCATTGATCCAGCTTTGTCTGGAGCGTGTCCAGATCTGTCGCTTTGGCGATAGCTGATTCCGTTGTCGAACGCTCCCCAAGCGGATGTTGCGCACTTGCGGATTGTCCTCCATTGCCGACGAATAAATTGGTGTCCCGCAATTCGGGCAGAAGGCCTGAGCGCGCAGAGCGCCGTTCTCGCCGGTCTTGCTGTAGATCGTCAACTCACCGCTGAGAAGCTTGAAGGTGTTCTTATTCGTTGGCGCGAGGGGGCGGAAAGGTCCACCAGAAAATCGTTGGCAGTCGGTGCAATGGCAGATTATGACATTATCAGGATCGACCTCAGCTTCATATGTGACCGCGCCGCAATGACAACTTCCATCGATCTTCATGTCTTCGTACTTTCCCGTGCTTTCCCATTGTCGGAGACCTAACACGGCGTGATTGCAACCGCGATATCGACGTCGCACCGTTGTTATGGAGGTTCGCGCAGAAAGCCTCTCAGGTCGTCAAACCATTTGTCTTCCTCGATCATGGGTCCTGCATGACCGTATTCAGTCTCTATTTCCAGGAATCGGGCTCTTGAGATATGGCGGTTCATGATACACAACCATCCCGTCTGACATCGGGCGACAAACATGTCAGACTCCAAACCAATTGCTCATCGAATTCGAACCATCCCACAAACCCGCATCTAGATTCGCGCATTGCTGATGTGATGTGTGCTTAAGAGAATTGAAAGACTGCCGTTATGGACCAACTGACAAAATCTGTTCTGGGATTTTTTTTCAGCATTCTGCCAGCCCTCATAATTTTTGCCTCCGGTGCGCATGCACAAGGCGGCGGTGCTAGCGGCGACAGCCCTCAAACAATCGCGCCGAGTTGTCCTTCAGGCTTTGTTTTTTCCGGCGGCCAGTGCGTTCGCGGCAGTGCTCCTGTTCCATCATCGACCGCGTCATGGGCTCTCGTAATCCCGAAGGCCCTTGGCGTAAAGAGTGCCCTGGAGATGGACGGCGCCGCCATTTGCCTTGTGACGGGGTCGCAAGCAGAGACGGCCGTGAGCGGATACTTCAAGCGCAACAACATGCAGTTTGAGGCGGTTCCTACAAACGCGATCAATGAGGCCACAACATTCTTCCAGGCGGGAAGATGCGATGCATTTGTCGTTGGAAGTGGCCGGGCTCATTCGATGCTTGGAAGTCTGAGGCCGGCAGGTGCCAATATGATTTTGCCGGAGCAAATCAAGTTGCGCTAACTGTCGCCCGGCGACGACAGCGTCGACACCCACTGAGGCCTACTTGTGGACAGCGAGCCGGCTCCATCAACTGAACCTATATGGTCGGAAAGGGCTCTAGATTTTCTTTGCGACCACAAACCGGCTCATGGCCCCGCCTGGAAAAAGGCCTGCCTCAACGATATCGAAGCCTGCATCGGCGATCTCGGTCTCGAGTTGGCGAAAGGTGAGGAAGCTGACAGGCGGTGCCAGGCCAACCAGTCTCATGACGTAGACAAGCACGCGCAATAGACTGGTTTTCTCTGACAGACAGACAGACTTGGAAATGAATATGCCCCCGGGCTTGAGCAGCGATCTTATCTGCTGGAGACCGGCCGGCAAGTCCTCCAGCAGATGCAGCAGATTGAACGCCAGGACAACGTCGTAGGTTGCCGTATTCAACCTTTCGTCCGGCAGGCCGGCTTCGACGAATGTGGCATTCGTGACTTGTTGCTCGACCGCTTTGGCCTGAGCAATCTCGATCATCGCCGACGAAATGTCGCTGGCTGTAATGTGCTTTACGCTTTCCGCCAGTAGCAGAGCGGTCGAGCCCGTTCCACAGCCCACCTCAAGCACCGATGTATCTTTCGAGAGGTGCGCTTTGGTGCGCTCCATCGTCTGGTTATAGGCTTCGATGTTTTTGATGGGCGACTTCGCGTATTTCTTTGCGGTCTTGTCCCAGAACTTTTTCGGCTCTTGCATCATGTTCTCGCTGGCGCGGGATTGCGCTTTTCGAGGGCTCAATACCGAACTTTGATCCCAACCTAAACTGTGGAAATTCGTAGCTTTGATATGCAGAAATGCATGCATTGATGTTCTTCGATCTCCAATCCCTTCCGATGCACCGATCCGCATGAAACGGGTGGTTGATGTTCCTGCGCTCTGGTATCGCTGCGCGCCGAAACCGGCGTGTGAGAGGACAAATTCATGAAGGCATTGAATGGCAAGGTCGCAATCGTAACAGGTGCGAGCTCAGGCATTGGCCGGGCAACAGCGCAACTGTTTGCCGGGGAGGGGGCCAAGGTCGTTGTTTCGGCCCGCCGCCAAAACGAATTGGATCGCCTTGTCAGCGATATCGTCGTGGCAGGCGGAACGGCCACAGCGCTTGCCTGCGATGCCAAAGACGAGGGTTGTGCCGCCGCTCTTGTGGAGCTTGCAACCGGTGAGTTCGGCGGCTTGGACATCGCCTTCAACAATGCCGGCACGCTTGGAGAGATGGGTCCGGTCGCCGACATTTCGCTTGCGGACTGGCGCAACGTGCTGGAGACAAATCTGACGAGTGCCTTTCTCGGTGCGAAGTATCAGATGCAGGCGATGGCAGAGCGGGGAGGAGGATCGTTGATCTTCACGTCGACCTTCGTTGGCTATGCCGTCGGTGTTCCCGGCTTGGCCGCATATGCGGCAAGTAAGGCTGGATTGATCGGTTTGACTCAGGTGCTTGCCGTAGAGGGCGGAGTGAGCGGAATTCGCGTCAATGCCATCCTGCCCGGCGGAACGGATACGCCGATGGGGCAGAGTTTTGCCAGTACACCTGAAACAAGAGCCTTTGTGGAAGGTCTCCATGCGTTGAAGCGAATGGCAACGCCCGAGGAGATCGCGCGCTCGGTTCTTTATCTCGCATCGGATGCCGCGAGTTTCACGACCGGCTCGGCGCTGGTGGTCGATGGTGGTGTCTCAATTAATCGTGCCTGATTATCCTTGGAAAAGGCCATCAGCAGGTCATTAGTCCGTCGCCTCAACGGGCTTTGAGCAATGTTATGTAGATTTAACATATTGATAAATAACAATATTATTCCTGATCAAGTTGCGGTGTGACGGGCCGCACACGCTTTCTCATATCCCCTACCCATCTCTTGGATAGTGAACGGTAAGGAGCAACGCTCCGCCATTAGAACAATTCAAGCTTCGGGAGAATTTGAGATGAAAAAGGTACTTCTTTCAGCAGCCGCTGCAGTCGCGATCGCAACCACGGCTCTGTCCTTCGGTGCCAACACCGCTTCGGCCGGCTACTACAACTACACCAGCTCCTATCACCACACATACCAGCCGGTCTGCCACACCAAGTACAAGACCGTTTCCTACCGCAAGAAGATCAAGATCCGGACTCATCACGGTTATGGTTACGGCTATGGCTACAAGTGGATCTGGAAGACTTTCTACAAGAAGGTTCCCTACCAGGTTTGCCACAAGGGCTACTAATCCTGTCATCATCTGACAGTTCAACGTTCGCAGAGCTGCTGTTTCACCGCCCCCGGCAAACAGCGGCTCTGCGTCGTTTTTTGGTTTGGGATTCGAAAGCGGGTTTCATGAGATAACAAGCTGGCCGAGGATATCTAGCCTGGACGCCACGTCTCATGGCTAAGGAATGTCAGCAAGTCTCGACATCATTGCGGACAATCGCAGTGACGCTTTCTAAGCTTGCCGTCGCGGCGCAGCCTGCATTTTCACCAGATTTTCGTTGTCGGCCCGGATGCGGTCCAGCGCCTGACCGAATGAAGTCATCTGGTGGCGCAGATTGACGATTTCGTCCTGGAGTTGATCGCGTTCCTGCTCGAGCGCCTGAATATATGACAGCGCCTTGTTCATCTGCTGCCTCAGAGCCTCCGCATCAGCGCGATGCTGATTGCGATCACTCTCTACGCCTTCAATATGGCTTACTGCCTGGTTCAACTGAATGCGCAATTCGCTGGACTCGCTCTTGAGCCGGTCGCTCTCGGATTGCAGTGCCTGAGCGTCCGCCGCGGCTTGGTTGAGAAGCTGGGGGATCTCGATCTGCAGGCGGTCGACAAGAGAAGTCATGACTTACGTCCTTACCAATGCGCCAAAGGCTGCGGCTGGCGTCCGCAGGCCCACTGTGAACCGAAGGTTGTAGTACGTCTAGAGATGCACGCGTAAATTCGCGCGCGACAAAAAGGCTGATTCTCCCTCAGACAGCCCAGTAACTCTCTGAAACTGGACATTTTTACGGCGGTTTAATGGTGACTTTGTCACGCACGGCCTCTCCAAATCGGTTAACTGTTATGCACCGGAAATGTCGAAAGGGTCGGCTCGTTGTCGCAAGCAGAATAACAGGTCTGCGAACTCGTGATAGCCTTACAATAGGCATCCGGCTGGTTCAGCAACGGTTCAGTTTAGCTGTATGATACTCGTCGGTGGAACCGGGCGATCTGATACAGGGTCAGGTCTGGGGAGGTTGTATGGGCCATTTCACTAGATTTGTTCTTTTCTTCGGATTGTTTGTCATGGGGCTGTCTGCATCGGCGACAGCGAAGCGTGTGGCGCTTGTGGTGGGCAACGACTCTTACGTGAATCTTGGGTCGCAGCAGCAGCTGAAGAAGGCACGCAACGACGCCAAAGCAATGGCTAAGACGCTCAAGACTCTCGGCTTCGACGTCGATCTCGGGCTCGATCTTGGCCGTTTTGCTTTGAACCTGAAACTGCAGGATTTTGCCAACCGCATCTCGCCTGGCGACACGGCCACGTTCTTTTTTGCCGGTCATGGCGTCCAGATCGGCGGCCTCAACTATCTGCTGCCGTCCGATGCACCCAAGATCGGAGATGGCCAGAAAAACCTACTGAAGTCGGAGTCCATTCGCGTCGATGGAATTGTCGATACCATTCGCAGCAGAGGCGCTCGTCTCAGTCTTCTCGTTCTCGACGCTTGCCGAAACAATCCCTTCAAGAATTCGCGCGGACGTTCCATTGGCGGAGGCCGCGGCCTGGCGCGTGTGGATCCACCCGAAGGAACGCTGGTTCTGTTTTCCGCCGGTGCGGGGCAAGTCGCCTTGGACCGTCTGAGCGATGATGACGCCCATCCCAACTCGGTGTTCACGCGCACGGTATTGCCATTGTTAAAGGAAAAGGACCTGGAGCTCTCGACACTCACACGCCGGGTGAAGCGAGAAGTGCGCGCTCTGGCTCGAACCGTGCGCCACGTACAGACGCCTGCCGTCTACAACGAAGTTATCGGCGATGTCTTTTTGGCGGGGCGGTCCGTCGTCGTCGAGCCCAAGGCTGAAAAGCCAAGACCGCCCGTCAGTGCGGCGGCTGAGGCCTGGAATGCGATTGAAGATGTCACAAGCGTTGCCGTTCTGCAGGCCTTCGTGAATGAATTCCCAGACAGCATCTACGCAACCTTTGCCAAAGCCCGGATCGCGGAGCTCAAAGAACTCAGCAAACGAAATGAACCCAAGAAGGTCCAAAGGCCGCAACGGCCTAAACGGCAGAAAGCCGTTAGAGTCGATCCGAGGCCGGCCAAGCGCGATCGTCGCGGCGAATACACCACGTGGAGCGATGCGGTAAACAAAAACACGGTGGGAGCCTATCGTGATTATCTCAGACGATTCCCCAACGGAGCCCATGCCTTTGATGTCAGAGAGAGGTTGCGCCGGCTCGGATCCACGGGGCAGAACGCCGTCGTCAGGTTCGGTTCAACGCCGGTTCCATCCGATCGCCGCAGCGAATACGCAACCTGGAGTGAAGCGGTAAACGAAAACACCGCTGCTGCGTATCGCGACTATCTCAGACGGTTCCCGCATGGGGCTCACGCCATTGATGTCCAGTTAAGGCTGCGCCTGCTCGGCATGAGTACGGGAATGCCAAGTCCAGATACCAGAGGTGAATATGCCACTTGGAGCGACGCAGTGAACACGGGCACCATCAGTGCCTATCGCGGCTATCTAAGGCGCTTCCCGAATGGAGCGCATGCCGGTGATGTCAGACAAAGACTGCGGCGACTTGGTGCCCGGTAGCGCGAGCCGCAAGATGTATCGAGATCTTGCTCATGCTCAGGCATCGATTGCGTAGATCGATGCATCCAGGTCTCCATCGATTGTGGAGACCTGCGTGATCACCCTTCGATAGCCAGTGCCTTCGAAGGCATCGAGGCGGGACCAATGTCCGGGAAGATCCGGCGACTCGAACAAGTGAACGTCGATGATCTCTCCCGACGGCTCGAGGATTAATCCAGGATAGCCGATTGTTGCGCCCCAACCGGCTTCGACCAGCCGTCCACGGACCGTGCCCTGTCGCCAATCGCCCTGCAGCTCTGCGAGTTGATTGTGGTTGGCCTGTCCCGGTGCAAGGCTCCCATAGATTGCCAGACGTGTATTCGCCGTCGGCTTTTCGTTCGTCATCTCGTATGCCTCCGCCTTGTCGGAAACGGTCCGCAGTTGTGACGCCAATGCGTATCAAGCGTTGGTTGGCTTATCGCGGCGATAGATGCCCATTACAACACCGTTTGATGTGGTTTTCGATTGGACAAGTCTCAACTGTCTATTATCGAGGGCTTCGCTGAATAGACGTTTACCCGAACCAACCACCACCGGAAACGTCCACAGCCTGAATTCATCGATGAGATCGTTTGCGAGCAGCGTCTGGATCAGTTGCCAACTGCCATGCACCTGCAACAAAGGGCCTTCCTGCGATTTGAGCTTGGTCACCTGTTCAGCAATGTCGCCGGAAACAGGGACCGCGTTGTTCCAATCGAGGGCCTTCAGTGAATTCGTCAAAACGTATTTACGAGCCTTGTTCAGAGGGCCGGCTTCGCGATCGTCAGCGGTCGAAAAATGGGGTGCAAAGAGTTCGTAGGTTTTTCTTCCCAACAGGAGATCGTAAGGCTCTGCCATCGCCACCTCATTGACTTGTTCCATGACCTCGTCCCAAAAGGGCCGGGCCCAGCCGCCATGTTTGAAGTCGCCGGAAAAATCTTCTTCCGGTTGAGACGGTGCCTGCATCACGCCGTCGAGTGTCGTGAATGTCAGAATTGCCAATTCGCGCATGGTTGCCGCTTTCGCTGCGTCGATAAAAAGTCAGCCGATCGATCCGGTTGCCGCTTTGCCGATCGTTTCGCGATGGACTATAGCCTCAACCAGGAAAATCAACCTGCGTTTGTGCATCAATCTTTCGGTTCGAAAAATGCTATTTGCCATCCTCATCTACCTGGCTGCGATCAATGTCGCGGGATTTGCCGCCTTCGCCTGGGATAAATATTGCGCGAGCAGCGACCGATGGCGCGTGCCGGAAAGCACCCTGTTGGGACTGGCAGCCGTTGGTGGTTCGATAGGGGCGATCGTTGCGTCGCGGCAATTGCGTCACAAGACACAGAAGCAGCCGTTCAAGACCATTCTCTACGCGATTGCGTTCCTGCAGCTCATGGCTGTCGTTGGCGTCCTTGCCCTGGGCATCGCAATCTAGAGCCGTTCCGACCTGCGACGATCCAACGGAAAAATTCGAGCGGTCCGATCGGCCTGCCTTGGCTCAACGATGCAGTTCGTCAGGTCCAAGCCCGACTGTGAAGCGCAATGTCGAGCGCGCTGAGAATGCGTCGTCATCTTTGATGACAGTGCCGGACTGGCCGCCGATCGCTGTCACGCCAAGATTGGAAGCGTCGACCTGATTGTAGACCATGGCCGGAACATAGGAGTAGTAGTCATACTCGCTCTTGAGGGTCAGGGCCGCGCGTTTCCCAATTCGTTTCGTCGTCTCCAGTACCAATCCGCCAATAAAGGCTGCATCGTCGCGTGAGAGCGAAAGAGCGCCGGTTGCCTGTTGCAATGCCGATGTCCCATCCACGAGTGATCCTTCATAGTCGGTCTTGGCATAGTAGAGGCCGCCGCGAACCTTGAACGAAGATTGCAAGCCCAATCCCCGTGTGATCTGCCCGAAGAAAGGGAGCGTGTAGTCTCGTCCCCAGGAGGCATAAATGCCGTAGTATGTCGTATCGAGTCTCTCATCATATGTGGCAGGGGTGAAGCCTGGCCGCGTGTTGATGATCTCGACGTCGAGATCCTGTTGGATGCCTCGTATATCGGCGCCGAGAGCGAGGTGCCGCCGAGGCGGTGTTCGTGTCACGCCTGCTATGTCCGAGGGGCGTTGCCATAGGGCTTCAACGGATGCGCCCCAATGGTCGACCTCTCGTTTCGTCGTCGTCGTGATCGTCTCACCGATGGCGGCGGTCAGACTGCGTTGCGCGGTGTTGGGATTGTCGACAAGGGGGGCGAACATGCACAGATTGTTGAAGTCGCCATCGAGACAGGTCGACGTTGTCTTAACCTCGATCGTCGACCAGAATCCACTGAGCGCAATTGCCTTATTGCTGTCTGTCAGCGGCAGATTGAGCGATGCGCTGATATTTGCGCCGACCTCGTCATCGAACCCATCGGATAGTGCAAAGGTGCCGGTCTGAAATGAAGATGGCACTGTGACACCAGCTAGCGAAACAAATGACGGCACATCCGGGAGTGTCAGGATTGCCGTTCCGGCACCGAAGCTGAATGTCGCCTTTTTATCTTGTAGTGTGCTTGCCTCCTGCGCATCCGAAGGTGCCGCCAAAACCAGATAAAGGACCATTGCTACCACGGTGGTACCGATCGGTCGGACGTGCATCGTGCCAGCCTCCGTCTGCGATTCGCCTTGTGAAAATAATAGGCGGTCGTACCGATAGCGGCGGTGCCTTTGCACTGATACGGTCTGGAATTCTCTGGACTGGTGCCATCAGGCAACAGAAGTGGGGAAAACCGGTAATGACCGCATCAGTCCTCATCCCAGACAACCGCTGTCACGTGGTTTTCTTTACAGGCTGGATTGTCCAAATGACTTCAAATCTGATGAGAATGGTCTAGTGTGTGGTGGGGGCTGAGATAATCTGGGAGAGAGATCTCATGAAACTGCCGTTCTTTCTGGCCGCGGCTTTCGTCGCGGTGAGCGTCTTTGCGCCTCGTGCCGAGGCTGGCAGCTGTTGGGTTGATGTCTACGAGTATAACGGCTCCGATCTGGATGCCACGATATGCGAAAGCGGTGCCCTGACCATAAAATATCGTTCGCCGCGATCGGGCTTGAAGCCGATGGGCGTGCGACGGGGAACACTCTGGTTCGAGGGCACGGTCGACAATGATGCGCCTCGCGGTACGGCAAGGGTTTTCACGCCCGACTGCGGAACCGTTCCGTTCAGTGTCCGCGGCAGTATGAAAAACAATAGGATCCGTCTCTCCGGTCGGATACCGGAACTCGACGGAAACTGCCGGCAGGTTTCGACCCGAAGCTTTACCTTCGTGCTGACATATGTGGGTGAGGGCGACGATGTTGCGACGAGCAATCCAGCGCCGAACAACCCGGTCAATGTCCAACCCACATGTCCATCAGGTTTTGTGCTCTCCGGCAACAACTGCGTCCGGGCTACCGCGGCGGCACCGACACCGACCTGTCCGTCGGGATACGTCTATTCCGGCGGTCGATGCACACGCAAGAACGCTGTGAACAGCGGCCAGACACCGCAACAGGGCAGCGGCCCCTGGGTGATCATCGTCAAAAAGAATCTCGGTGTCAGACGCGCGACGGAGTTGGACGGCGCGACGCTCTGCGTGGTCGGGCGTTCGCAGGGCAAGGCAGCTGTCGACAGGTACATGCGCAACAATGGGATTACGTATAGCCCACTGGTGGTGAACGCCAGCGGCGCGGCTGTCGGGAGCTACGAGAATGGTCAGTGCGATGGTTTTGCCATTGAGAGCCGCTCGGCTTCCGCAATGCTCAGAACGCTGACGCCGCGCAATAGACACATGGCACTGTCCGAACAGATGTGGTGACCGACGGGGGCTCTCGGCTCTAGCCGACCGTTTTTCGGAAGCCGAGATGATGGCCGCCATAGCCCTGGCGCTCATAGAACCGGTGGGCCGGAAGACGGTCGGAGTGCACGAAGAGTTCCATAAGTTTGCAGCCTCGGGAGACGGCCAACGCTTCGGCCTTATCCATGAGTCGCGCTCCGACGCCGCGTCCTCTTTCATTTTTGGCAATGCGGACGTCTTCGATCAGGCAGCGGCGAATGCCTTGGTAGGACAAACCTGAGATTATTGTCAGTTGAAGGCAGCCTATGATCCTGCCGCTGTCCACTGCAACGAGCAGTGCACTGTTCGCGTCCTCGGAAATGTCATCGAATGCCGATCGATAAGACTCCATCGCAGTTTCGGAGAGGTTCTCACGACGATTGCCCAAGTCGTCATCCCAAAGGAGATGAACGATTTCTGCAAGGTCGTCACGCTCGGCGAGGCGAACGGTTACTGTGTCGGTGTTCATGCAAGAAGCACAGAACATGATTGATGAATGCGCTCAACCGCTGTCCGCCTGCGCTTTAACAGGGGTGAACATGCATGGCTGGCGGTTCGATCGGCGTGTCGACATTGAATGTGGGCTGATCTTGGCCATGTCCTCAGTCCAGGATATCGTAGAGAGTAGGCAATCAGAGTATCCGGAGAATCTTCTGTAAATCGGGTGTCCTCAAGATGAATTCTTTGAAGGTCCATGTGCAGAGCTTTCTTATGGCTATTTTTGTTGCGGTGGCAGTCGCCGCTGTTACACCCGCATTTGGCCAGGTGCCGCGAGATGCTGCTCGGGCGTATCAGTTGGCGCTCGAACTCTTGAAAAAGGGCAAGCATCAGCAGGCACTCGGGAAGCTTGAGGAAGCCTCGCGCATTATCAGATCATCGATCGGCGAAAATCATCAGGCAAACCTGGCCATCTTGCGGTTGCAGGCGTCCGTCCTGAAAAAATCCGGCAATTTCGAAAAATCGCTTCTGGTCGCCAAGCGTGCGCAGAAAATTCTGCGCCAGGCCCGTGGAAGGAACGACCGCTCGGTTGCGATTGGGGAAATCAATATCGGTTCGACCTATTTCGCCATGAGGCAGGACGCGAACGCTATCGAACGGTTCAAGGCCGCTTTGGCGATTCTCGGCAAGGTGGCGTCGAAAAACGATGCCCTGGCCGGCAGGACCTATCTGAAACTTGCTGCAGCGCAAACGCGGCGCGCGCTCTTCATCGATGCGGAACGATCCGCCAAACGTGCCCTCGCGATCCATGAAGCCGCCTACTCGAAAACTGATCCCAACATTGGTGAGGCTCTCAACACCCTTGGCGTCATCTATGACCGGATGAACCGCCATGACGACGCAATTCGGCAATTCGCGCGCCAGATATCGATATTGGAAAGAGCGCGTGGTGCTCATGACGGTGGTCTCGTTCCACCCTTGGGCAATATGGCGAACCTCTATCATTCCCTTGGCAACTATGAACGCGCGGACGAATTGCAGATGCGGGCGATCCAAATCGCAAAAACGGCCTATGGCGAAAACAGCGTGCAATATGCTGTGAATCTGCAGAACAGCTCGAGCATCCTGATGAATCAAGGGCGCCTCGCAGACGCTGAGCAAGCTGCGGCATTGGCCATTAGGATCTACCGGAGTACCAATGCCGCACCAGCCAATATTGCGACATCGGCGGCGACACTCGGCCGTGTCTACTTTGTACAAGGACGCCTCGAAAAAGCGGAGGCACAATTCCTTCTGTCCTTGGCGGTCGCGGAGAAGCATCTGGACGCAAGCCATGTCGACCACGCAAGATATCTTCACGGGTTGGCCATCACTTACAATTCGATGGGCAAGCTTGAACTGGGCGAGCGATTTCTGCGCAGGGCACTTGCGAAGTTCGAAGAGGCCGATGCGCGTCCCAATGACTCCGTCGCAAACGCCTTGCGAAATCTCGGGCTCAATCTAAGCGCTCAGAACAGGCGCGACGAGGCGCGCACATTTCTCGCGCGTGCTCTGCAAATGTGGAGACAGGTTCCCAATGCAAGGCCCGATCGCCTGGCGTCGGCTCTGCAGAGTCTCGGCTCCCTTCAGGTCGGCGACGACGATGCGGTTCGGTATCACCAGGAGGCTTTACAGGTTGCGAGGAAAGCCTATCGCTCGCCCCACCCGTCGATCCTCTTTGCCTTGTCCGGTCTTGGCGAAGCGTATGAACGAATGGGGGATCTGCAGTCCGCGGAAGTCCAGCTCCGCGAAGCGCTTGGGATTGCAGAACAGCTATACGGATCGAAGCACCCAAGGACGGCAGATATCTATAAGTCGCTCGCCCACACATTGGTGCGGGCAGGCAATCCGAAGAAAGCGCTGCCATTTGCTCGCAAGGCGGTGGGCGTTATCAAGCAGGATCCGGGGAAGAGGGCGCTCGGACAACACGCCGAGAACATTCGGTTCGAGGAGAAGCCGGGTTTGAGTTACCCGACCTCCTTCGAGCTTTTGATCTCGACGATCAGTGCGCTGGGCGGAAAAAGCGAGCCGGCCGATTTGGCGCTTGGTGAAGCCTTCGAAGCGGCCCAGTCTTACGGCACCTCATCGACGGCTGCCGCTGTCTCGCAAATGGCTGCCCGCTTTGGTGCGGGGGACGGTGCTCTTGCGGCGCGTATCAGAGAGGGGCAGGACCTCCTCAGCCAACGGTTAGCCGCAGAGAAAGCTTTGCAGGATGCCCGTTCGGCAGCGCAAGCCGATCAAAACAAGACCGCCATTCAGAATTTGCGTCGCCGTGTCGGGGAGTTGACAGGTCGGATCGACCAGAACCGACGTCTGATCGGCGCCGAGTTTCCTGAATATGCGGAACTGATCAAGGCAGCTACTCTCAAGATAGCGGATACGCAGGCGCTGCTCGGCGAAGACGATGCCTTGCTGTACTATTTTTCGGGGATCCGGAATCTATACGTTTGGGCCGTCACCCGCGACGCTGTTCAGTGGCGAAGGGTCGGTCGTCCACGCGCCTATTTCGAGGAACAGATTTCGGTTCTCAGGAAATCGCTGGATCCGACAAACTTTGGCGGTACTGATAACCGCGGCCTCACACGCGAGCAGGTTTGCCGTGGTCTCGCGCGGCTGGACCAGCCTTGTGAGGCCTATGACACAGATCTGGCCCGGGCCCACCGGCTCTATGTCGATCTTATCGGTCCAGTCGCAGACGCTGTGGAAGGCAAGCGCCATCTGGTCGTTGTGCCATCCGGGCCGCTGACTGGCCTGCCGTTCCACATGCTGGTGGCGGCACCACCGCCGAACAGCGGCGCACTGGAGGATCGTTTCAAGCAGGCCGAATGGTTGATCCGCCGCCACGCCGTGACAGTTCTGCCTTCGGTTTCCTCGCTCCGGGCTTTGCGTGTTTCCGAGCGCAAGGGCAGGGCGAAACGCCCGTTTGTCGGATTCGGGAATCCTGATTTCTTCACGCCGCAAGACCAATCCAGACCCGGTGCCCGGACGCGCACCGTCCAGGCAACGCGTGGTTATTCTGCCTATTTTCGCGGAAGGCTTGCGGATGTCGAATTTCTATCGGGACGTATTCCACCGCTACCCGATACGGCGGATGAACTAAAGGCCGTGGGGCGGGTCTTCAAAGCCCGCAAGAGTGAAATCATTCTCGGACGGCAGGCGAGCGAGACGGTCATCAAGAAAATGAGCCGTGGCGGAAATCTCGACGACTACCGGATCGTACATTTCGCAACCCATGGTTTGATCGCAGGCGAGCTTGAAGGTCTGGGCGAGCCGGCACTCGCTCTGTCTCTACCGAGCAAAGCGACCGAGAACGATGATGGACTGCTGACCGCATCGGAAGTGGCACAATTGAAGCTGAATGCGGACTGGGTGGTCCTCTCGGCGTGTAACACGGCGGCTGGAGAAAAGCCTGGCGCCGAGGCGTTCTCGGGGTTGGCCCGAGCGTTCTTCTATTCGGGTACACGGGCACTGCTCGTCTCTCACTGGCCGGTGATTTCCGAAGCAGCAGTGAAGCTCACCACCGTTGCCTTTTCCGAGATGAAAAGTAACCCCACTATCGGTAGAGCCGAGGCGCTCCGCCGGTCGATGCTGGCGCTGATTGAGAAGGGGGCGCCCTATCAGCGCCATCCAGCATACTGGGCGCCGTTCGTGGTGGTTGGGGAAGGTGCAGGATCGGTCAAGTGAAGGCCGCCGAGTATGACGATTGAGCCTTGTTGCAAGGTGGATCGGCGTGAGGCCCAACAGGCAACCGTGCGATGGGCCGCTGAAGTTTGCCTTCAACCGCTACGCCGCATTCATTTGAGCCTCTTCAGAGCGTCAATTGCGTGCTTGAAGCCTTTGTCTGCAGATTTCTTATACCAGGCCTTTGCCTCTTTGAGGTTTTTCGGGCGTCCCCAGCCATCTTCATGGAACTGTCCGAGCTTCCACATTGCAGCCGGAAGCCCACCGGCCGCAGCACTTTCAATCCACTTGATAGCGAGTTGATGATCCTGCCGGGTGGTTCCGCCACCATGCAAATACATTATGCCCGCCAAGCCCATGGCATCGAGATTGCCGTTATTCGCTGCTTTTTCTATCCAGAAAAGTGCTTTGTCGAAGTCCTCATTCACACCGTCGGCATGCTTGTAGGCAAGTCCGAGCCGATACATGGCAAGCGTATGGCCTGCACGGGCTGCTTTCTCGTACCATTCGACGGCTTTTGAACCGTCTTTCGGAACTCCGAAACCGCGTTGGTGGACCACACCGACTACATGCATGGCGTCGGAATGTCCGTTCTTGGCTGCTTGTTCGAGTGTCTTCCGGCCCTTGACGAGATCTTGGGTGACACCTTCACCGTTGAGGAGGTTCATACCGAGTGTATAGAGAGCGTCGGGATCAACGGGTTTCTCTCGCCGGTTCTTAGTATCCGCTTCATACACACCGCCTTCGCCAACGACGATAAAAGGAGCCCAGTAGGCTGGATGCGCCTCGTACCGTGCTCCTTTGTCGATCAAGGCCAGCATGGACCGGCGCAAAGCTTCCGCGCGCCCTATCGTCGGGTCTGCCTGCATGAGGTCGAAGGCCCTTGTTGTCAGTTTTACCGCTGCCTCCGAGACCACCGGCCAGTGGGAAACGAGGATTGCGCGCGAGCCTGCATAAAAGAAAGCGCGTGCCAGGCCAGAGAACGCTTCGGCACCAGGGGCATTGCCTGCAGCCGTGTTGCACGCAGAGAGCACAACCCAGTCGGCATTGAGTTTCAGTTGAGCAACTTCGGATGCCGTCAACAGACTGTCATCCAATATCGTTGCTTTGTTTGGAAAAGAAAGTGCGAGTGCGGGTTCGGCGAGCCCCTTGATCTCGCCCGCGATCAGGCCATGAGTCGCAAAATGTACGATCCCGTAGTCATCGAGTTGACCTTTTGCACTGAGCCTCTTGATGACTGTTTCGCTGGCTTGACGTCCGAGAAGAATTTCATTCCTTGACGCCTTCAGTACTTTTCCCACCGCACGCAGCTCATCCGCGGTATCGGGAAGGGGTGGGATTGCACCCGATAGAGCATTCACATCGGCGAGGCCGTCCCGGAAATAGGTCGAATAGCCTCGGGTCGTTTCAACGTTCCGCCGGTCGTTTTTCTTTTCACGCGGTTTGCTGAAGTTTGGATTGCCAATTCCGATGAACGGGCGTTTCGCCTGGCTCTTGCGCGCCCCGATGCGCAAGGCTTTCAGTGATGCTACGGAAGGCAATATGGTCACTGCATGGCGTCGGATCAGCCACTGCGCCCGCCTGTATCGCGCTATGCGTGTCGACCCGCGCGGCGGTGTTTGTGTCACCAACATGTTGAATGGCAGTGCAGTCAACGGTCCGGACGGAACGATGATGATGTGCTTCTTCCCGACGATCATCGGCTCGATCGCGCCGAGGAGGTCTTTGTATAGATCATGTGCAATCGCCAGGTCGGTGTCATAAGCCTTGCATGGGTCTGTCTCTCTTCGCAGGTCGCGACACACCTTTTCGCGCGACAAGCCGCGCCCCTGCGACGCAGATGCTGCGACAGGGTCGAGCGTCGTCCTCAGATCAGTGATGTGTTTCTCGAAATACTCCTTATTCCTGCCAACCCTCTTCCACACGACGTTGTCCTGATCGACGGCCCAGACATAGGTTTCATCATCGAGAACCACATATGAAATCAGCGTCTCATCGGCACCGAGCAATCCTTGGGTGTTTTTTCCAGTAAGCGGTTTTGGGTTCGCAAGTTCTGCAAATTGCGGATGATTTGCCGACAATCTGGATGCCAATACACGCATCCTTTTCTCAGTAGAAGCAAGGTCTTGCCTGAATTTGCGTTCAGCATTCCGATCGCGTTTCCCTGGCGGTTGCGAAAGTGCTTTGGTGAGGTTCTTATCAAGCTCCTGCCACTTGGTTTCGAGGTCTTGATGCTCGCGTACGAGTTTTCCCAGATTGTCGTCCCTCGCACTGAATCTGGCCGCCATTTGTGACAAAGCGCCCGACGTCGATGTCTTGGTAAACCTCTGGGCAGCGGTAAAAGCTTCATCGATCATCAGGGAGCGCTGGGTCTGGTCCTTTGGGACATAATCGTAGGCGATCCGGACCAGCCGGGAGTTGATGCGAACTTGGTGTTTTTTTTGCCTGGTGCCGCTCGCTAAAAGAGAAGCGTTGGTGCCAGGCCGACCACTGCCAAGTATTCTTGCTGCACGCCGGGCATAAGAGAATGCCTCGCGATATTGCAGGCTCTCATGGTGCGCGCGCGCTAGTCGGTCGAGCGTAATGGCAATTGTCCGGTGATTTGGATCAAACACTTTTTCTTTGATTTTGAGCGATTGTTTAAAAAGTGAAATCGCTTGCGCATGCTGGCCGTTGCCATGATACGCGCTTGCGAGATTGCCGAGGGTGCTGGCGTAAGTTGGATGAGCGGGCCCAAACGTTTTTTTGTGTATAGACAGTGCTTGTCTTAAGAGCGGGATTGTCTTTGCATGTTTGCGTTGAGCGTTGTGCACACTGGCCAAATTGCTAAGCACGTCTGCGACGGCGGGATGTCGACTGCCGAGGCTTTTTCTAAAAATCCCCAAGGCCCGTTCGAATGTTGAAAGTGCCTGCTCGCTCTTCCCGAGATCTCTGTAGGCAATCGCCAGATTGTTGAGTGCATCGGCGAGGCTTGGATGCTGATCGCCTAAGGTCTTTTCGTAGATCGCGATTGCGCGCTCATACAGAGGAATCAAGTCAGCATACCGGCCAATCTTATTGTACACGACTGCCAGATTGTTGAGCGTATCGGCCACACTCTTATGCTCGAGCCCATTGGCCTTTTCCTCGATTTCCAAGGTGCGCTTGTACAGTCGGATCGCGTCAGAAAATCGACCTGTTTTCCCGTAGGTCAATGCCAAATTGTTCAGGATGTAAGCAAGATCCTTGTGCTCACGCCCGACCTTCCGCTCCGTGATTGCCAGTGCTTGTTCGAAAAGCGCAATGGCCTCTGTGTGGCGCGCTTGGAACATATAGGTGATCGCCAAGTTCATGAGATAGTCGGCGTAGAGCGTGTTGTCCTTTCCGTAATGCTTTGCGCTGATTGCAAGCATGCGTTTGGCTATGCGTTCGGACTCCTGATATCTCGCGGCCTTCTGGTTCTTGAGATAACGCTCATAGAGCACACGCAACTCGTTCGACTGGGCTGTAGCGGGGAATCCATTGAATGCGACGGCGGTGATAAAAACAGTTGAGGCCACCAGAGCGAGAATTTGCTGTTTTGCTGAACTCCCGCGCAACAATAGTGCAAACCATGCCGAGGCCATATGCGCCAACAACTGTTTCATGGTCTGTCTCCCGCGGTAGACGAAGGTGCAGATCCAAACCCTGACATAGCTTCTGACCGACTGTAAATGACAACCGGACATGGTCAGGGTTGTCGTTGATTGCCGGTATGTTGCGAGGATCGTGTCCTGGAAATGTCTCCGTGTGAAATAGGCCCTTATCGTGAGGCAACCAGAGCGGTAAACAGTTGCCGAGGTAAGAGCGGTTCGATTTTCTGGACTTTCGGACCGCAACGCACGATCACGCACCACGGGAGCATTATTGGTGAATTTCGAGCATAACGAAAAGACAAAGAACCTGCTGGCGCGTTTGCAGGCGTTTATGGACGAGCATGTCCATCCAAACTTAGAGACCCATCAACGCCAGTTGGCCGATATGGACGGGCCGTGGCGTGAGAGCTGGGGTGCGGTTCCGATTGTCGAGGAACTGAAACCAAAAGCGCGGGAAGCAGGTCTTTGGAACATGTTTCTCCCTCCCTCCGATGGCGGAGAGGGTATGACGAACCTCGAATATGCGCCGCTTTGCGAGACGATGGGTCGCGTGGGCTGGGCGCCCGAAGTCTTCAACTGCTCGGCGCCTGACACCGGCAATATGGAAACGCTGGAGCGCGTCGGCACCGAAGAACAGAAACGCCAATGGCTCGACCCGCTGATGGCCGGCGAGATCCGATCCTGCTTCGCTATGACGGAACCCGATGTGGCTTCGTCCGATGCCACCAATGTTCGCTCGACCATTCTGCGCGATGGCGACGACTACGTTATCAACGGTACCAAATGGTGGTCGTCCGGCATTGGCGATCCGCGCTGCAAGATCTTTATCTTCATGGGCAAGACGGCTCCCGACAGCCCCGATATCTATCGCCAGCAATCAATGATCCTGGTTCCTGTCGACACCGAGGGCGTCACGATCAAACGCATGTTGCCGGTCTTCGGGTTTTCCGACGCGCCGCATGGTCACGGCGAAGTCTCGTTCGAGAATGTCCGCGTGCCGGCTGCAAACATGCTGCTCGGGGAGGGGCGTGGTTTCGAGATCGCGCAGGGTCGGCTGGGACCGGGCCGTATCCACCACTGCATGCGTCTGATCGGACAGGCCGAAGTCGCGCTTGAAAAAATGTGCCGGCGGGCGTTCGACCGCGAACCTTTCGGCAAACCGCTCGCCGAGCAGGGTGTCACGCGCGAACGCATTGCCGAATCGCGCATTCTGATCGATCAGGCCCGGCTGCTGGTCCTGGCAGCCGCGGACAAGATGGACCGCGTTGGAAACCGCGAAGCCCGCAAAGAGATCGGCATGATCAAGGTTGCGGTGCCCAACATGGCTTGCCGGGTGATCGACTGGGCGATCCAAATGCATGGCGGCGGCGGTGTGACGACCGATTTTGGACTTGGCTATGCTTATGCTCGTGCCCGGGCAATTCGGCTGGCCGATGGGCCTGACGAAGTCCATCGCGATCAGATCGCTCGGCTGGAGTTGAAGAAGTATCGGCAATAGAGCGCTTGCGGACCGGGTCGTGATGTTCAATGGCAGTTGGGGGCGCCGACGATGAAGACAGAGATTGGTGCCGCGCAGGTTGGACCGGTGCTCGATGCCCATCGGTTCGACGAAGCGTCATTGGCGTTCTATCTGAAAGATCGGTTGCCCGGTTTCGACGGGGCATTGACAGTCCACCAGTTTCGCGGCGGCCAGTCTAATCCGACATTTCTTCTTGAGGTTGGTGGTACGAACTACGTCCTCCGCAAGAAACCGCCAGGAGACCTGTTGCCGTCGGCCCATGCGGTCGATCGGGAGTTCAAAGTCATCAGCGCTCTTGCCGGCAGCCGCGTACCGGTCCCGACGCCACATCTCCTGTGCGAAGACACTTCGGTGATCGGCCAGATGTTCTATGTCATGGGCCATGTGCCCGGCAGGATCATGATGACGCGCGATCTGGAAGGTTGCTCCAGGGAGGAACGCCGGCAAATCTACCACAATATGATCGAGGTGCTCGCCGATCTGCATCAGGTCGACTATAGCGCGGTTGGTCTCAGTCAATTCGGCCGGCCGGAAGGGTATGTGGCACGGCAGGTCGCGCGCTGGTCCAAACAGTATGAAGCCTCGAAGATCGAGAGCTGCGAGGCGATGAATAAGCTCATTGCCTGGTTGCCGCGCAACGCCCCGGCCGATGACGATGCGAGTATCGTTCATGGGGATTACCGGCCCGGCAACATGGTGTTCGAGCCGGCCTCGCCGAAGATTGCGGCTGTCCTCGATTGGGAGTTGTCCACCATCGGACATCCCCTTGCCGATCTCGGCTATTTTTGCATGCCGTACCACTTGCCGTCGGACGTATCGTCCTACGGCATCAAAGATCTGGATTTGGATGGGCTTGGCATCCCTTCGGAAGAGGCGATGCTTACGGCCTATTGCCAACACCGGGATCTCGGAGAGGTCTCCGATTTCGACTATTATGTCGTCTTCTCGATGTTCAGGCTGTCGGCAATCCTGGCCGGTGTCATGCGACGAGGCCTCGATGGCAACGCGTCGGACCCAACGGCGGTCGAGCGCGGCAGGACGTACCGGCAGATGGCCGAGTGCGCTTGGGATATCGCTCGGGGAGGGCAGACGTGAGGCAAGATGCCCGCAATGGGATTCGCCAAGAAGATTACATGCACGACTATGATGGAGTGCTGACCAAGCAGGTCATCATGGGGCGCAGGGCAGATACGCATGCTGCGTTTCTCCTGCCGCATCTTCGTAGTGGTATGAGCCTCCTGGACTGCGGCTGTGGTCCGGGCACGATCACCGCGGGGCTGGCTGAAGTCGCATCCCCGGGAGAAGTGATCGGTATTGATCTCGAAGTGGGGCAGTTGGAGCTTGCTCGAGAAAACGCCACCAAGCAGGGCCTTTCCAACCTCTCGTTCGAAAGCTGCAGCGTCTATGAACTTCCCTATCAGGACGCCCGGTTCGATGTTGTTTTCAGCAACGCAATGCTGGAGCACATGCAAGATCCCACGGCGGTGCTGAAAGAGATGTACCGCGTGTTGGAACCAGGGGGGCTCATCGGTATTCGGACAATCGATCTGGCTGCAACCCTGATTGCACCTGAAGATGCCGCGCTGACAACGGCCCACGAAATCTGGCTCAAATATCGACAATATTGCGGAGGCGACCCCTTTATCGGTCGCCGCCTTCGGGCCCTTTTGCGGGAGACTGGTTTTAGGAACACGAGCGGAACTGCAACCAGCGAAACCTGGGGAACGCCGCAGTTGGTCCAGTCATTTATGCCGGTTCTGAAAGCCGAGTTCACCGGACCGAAAATCACGGAAGCGGCCATTCAAGAGGGATGGGCGGATCAAGCCCAGATGGATCGAGCGGTCCACGCCATCGAAAGCTGGGGCGGGCATGGCGATGCCTTCATGGCGATTGTCTGGTGCGAAGCCATAGGCTGGAAGGAATGAGCGCGATGGTTATGAACGGGCTTTGGGAAGAAGCAACCCGTTTATGGCCGGCAATACCCCCCTCGAGGTCCTAGTATGGGACCTATGACCGATATCGTCTTGCAAGCAGCCGTAAAGGAAAAATGTGAGATTGGCTCCTTATGACCGGAAGTAGCCCTTAGAGGTTTGTTTCGAGTGGCGGCGGCCTGTGCGTGGGTCGTTGAGATCAATTCGGTGAACACTCTCATCGGATTTATCGATTATGGGGAAGCGGACCGTGCTGCTAGTCTTGAAAGACGGCGCGCACGCGAAATGCCACTCGGGCAGTCTTGGAGGACTCGGCATGGGACAAAGTGGACAGGGGGCAGATTTCATCGTTTCCCATGATCAGGTCGCGTCTTTCCAAAGAGACGGTTATCTCATCGTGCGCAGTCTTTTCAGTGAGGAAGAAACCGGCCTCATCCGAGAAACCATGGAGCAGGACCCGGTTGTCCGGGGCAGTATGTTCGATCGCACCGACGCGACCGGTGCCGCAACCAAAGCCGTAGTCTGGCTGGAGCCAGGCGAGAGTACATATGGCCTTGTTGCGCGTGTTGGTCGTGTGGCCAAGACGATGTCCGCTCTTCTTGGGCATGAGGTCTATCACTATCAAGCCAAGCTAACGGCCAAGGAACCACGGAAGGGTGGTGCCTGGGAGTGGCATCAAGATTTCGGCTACTGGTACGAGCAAAACTGTCTTTATCCCGACATGGGAAGCATGATGCTGGCACTGGACGCGTCTAACCGAGAGAATGGTGGCCTGCAGGTGCTGTCAGGGTCCCATAGAATGGGCCTCATGCGGCATGAATTTACGACTGGTGGGCAATACCGTGTCGATCCAGATCGTTTAAAGGAAGTGGAAAAGGTGGCCGATCACGTTCATTGCGAGCTGGAACCAGGCGACGCCTTGTTCTTCCACTGCAATACCTTGCACCGGTCCGACCAGAACCGATCTGAAAAACGCCGGTGGACCCTCTTGGCTTGCTACAACACCAAGCACAACAGCCCGTTCAAGACAGTTGTTCCTGGAACGCCCTACAGGCCGCTCGACATTGCGCCCGATTCGGCCATCCTTTCGGCAGGCGTGCGATTTGCAACAGGCAAAGAGCAGTTTCAAACAAAGTACGTCGAAGAGCAAAAAAAGGCTGCTGGTTTTAGCTGAACGCAACGTCCAACAAGATGATGATCTGCCGGGGAACCGCATGCCGCCTGGCAATGCTGACAACCGCTCCTGGCGCATTTCGCAACTTTACTGCCCCAGCCTGCACTTGACGCTCGACATCGCCTCCTATGCAATCACAGCGCATCCCTGCCGACGCCTCAGGCCGTCGCTTTCGAAAACAGCACGTCACGCAGCAGTCTCGGAAATCCATGGGCCAAACGATCACAGAAAAAATTCTCGCCGCTCATTCGCGACAGAGCGAGGTCAACCCGGGCGATATCGTCATGGCGGACCTCGATTTGGTGGTCGACCTGGATATCGTTTTCGGCATCACTGGAGGGCACCAAACGCCCGCGCGCGTGTTCGATCCCGACAAGATCGTTGTGGTCGCCGATCACACCGTCCCTGCGCCGAGCATTGCCGCGGCCAATGCCATGGTGCGCATGCGGGAATTCGTGAAGCGGTTCGGCATCAAGAAATTCTATGCGGAGGGACGACACGGTATTGCACATGTGGTCCTGGCCGAAGATGGTCTGGCGCTGCCGGGTACGACGCTGGCTTGTGACGACTCCCATTCCTGTTCTTCCGGCGCACTCAATTGTCTGGCGCGCGGGCTGGGCCTGGCGGACATGATGTACGCGCTCTGCAAAGGGCAGGCCTGGTATCTGGTCGGCCCTACCGTCAGACTGATGCTCGAAGGCGAACTCAGAGAGAGGGTCTACCCGCGGGATATCATGCATCACATCGCCAATGTTCACGGCTCATTTCCGGGTCGCAATCTGGAGTGGGACGGCGACGCGGTCGCGGCCATGCCGATGCAAGGGCGTTTCACACTGGCAACCTTGTCCGCCGAACTTTCCTGCGACTTTTCCTTGTTTCGGCACGACGACGTTACGTCCACCTATCTGGAGGGGCGGGCCAGCAAGCCTTATGAGCCCGTCGATCCCGATCCGGATGCCGACTATGAGCAGACAATCCGCGTCAATGTGTCGGATCTGGAGCCACTGGTCGTGCTCCCGGACAAGATCGCACACAATGCGAAGCCGGCGCGCGACCTTGTCGGAACCAGGATCGACCAGGCCTTTATCGGTTCCTGCGCCAATGGCCGTATCGAGGATTTCGAGATCGCCGCAGAGATTATGCGCGGGAGACAGGTTGCGCCGGGCGTGCGCATGATTGTGACCCCTGGCAGCACAAGCGTCATGAAGGAAGCCGTTGCCAGGGGGTATGTGGAAACCCTGATGGACGCGGGCGCGGTCGTGACCAATTCGACCTGCGGCGCCTGCTATGGCGGGCACATGGGTGTGCTCGGCGATGGCGAGGTCTGCATCACGGCAAGCACCCGGAATTTCAAAGGACGAATGGGCAGCCCTGAGGCGCAAATCTATCTCGGGTCTCCGGCGACCGTGGCCGCGTCCGCCATCGCGGGGACGATCTCGGACCCGCGGGAGGCTTGAGGTATGGCGCTGCAGGTGGAAGGCCGGGCGTGGGTATTCGGCGACGACATCAACACGGATCTAATCCTGCCCGGCGCCGCGTTTCTGTTGCCGGTCGAAGAGCAGGTCAAATATTGCTTCTCCGCCAATCGGCCTGGATGGAGCGATCAGGTGGAGCCCGGCGATATCATCGTTGCCGGCGTGAATTTCGGCGTTGGCTCTGCTCGCCCTATTGGCAATGTACTCTCCAAGCTCGGGGTTGTCGGTGTGATCGCATCGTCCTTCAACGGTCTCGGCCTTCGCAATTGCGTGAACTACGGTGTCCACGTTCTAACCTGTCCTGAGATCGCCTCGGTTGTCGATGATGGCAACCCTATCGCGGTCGATTGGAAGAGTGGAGAGGTCCGCAATCTTGCAAGCGGCTCGGAAACGATCGGAACGCCGCTACCAGATGCACTGCTTGAGATTGCTGAGAATGGGGGCATCGTTCCGATTCTTCAAAGTGAAGGGCTCCTGGAAGATGGAGCGTGATCGAAGACCGATGTCTTATTGGAGGTCGAACTTCGGGGTCGCGCTTAAGGAAAGGTCGATTTCAATTTGACGCGATAAACTGAGAAGTCACCGCGGGTACGATCGCTACCTCCGTTGAATTTCGGCAACAACTTCAGCTGCGGGGCCGGAATATAGAGATCGCTGTCGTGAATGCTCATTGCGTCTGGCCAGAGCAAACGTGCGTCCTCAAAGAGCTTGTGCGACTTTTGCGTGACCGGGTCCAGTAACCAAATGGCATTGTCCTGAACGCTTCCCAGATAGAGCCGGTCGCTGGCATCGCGGGTGATGCCGCCGATTGTCATGGACTTACCGGCAATCAGAACATGAGGCTCGAGTTCGGCATTGCTTGCCGATTCGATCAGCTTATTCGTTGCAATCTTCCACAATACGCGCCCACCGGTCGGCTGGTAGAAAAGTGTCTGGCCATCTCGGGCCAACTCAATGTCGTTGACTTGCAGGAAGTGGGTGCGAAACGATTTGCCGAGAAAGGTTGTGCGAACATCGGGGTGGGCGCGAACCGAGTAGTGCCGGTCGAGCGCTCGGAATGCCTTGCCGGTGTCGATATCGAGGACAATGATGGCGCCAACACCGAATTCGGAGATGTAGGCAATGCCCCGTTCAACGTCGACACGGACGTCGTTGAGCTTGGCGCCCTTCGGCAACACGGATTTGTCGAACCGGTAGACCCTGGCGACCTTGTTGGTTGCAAGGTCAATGCGCACAAGCTTTTGAGCGCCATCGACGACATGTCCGAAGTTGGGGGCCGCGTAGTCGACCGCCCACAAGGACCCGGCACCGTCGCTATGCACGGCATTGACGTTGACAAACCGGTCCTTGGCGTGTGCCAGGTCAAACCTGTTCCAATCGTTTCCCGGATAAGGAACAATCTTGCCGTTCCTGATTTCGGCTACCGATGGCGACTTGTGTTTGGTCCATTGCGGTATGCTGACAAAGATCCGACCCGCTTTGGTGACGGCAACGCCGTTCATTGCAAACTTCGCAGAACGAGCAACGGTTTCGAGTTCGGCGGACGACGCAATTGATATGGTTAGTACGATAGTACCCGCTGCCATTGCGAGAGCGGCAAATCTGGAAAGATCGAACTTCTCCATCAGACACTCCGTTGTGCAGTCAGCTATTTGAGCTTGTCGGAAATGGCAGCCAGGCCGGCGTTGGCGCAGAGATCATCGAGATCACGCCCTTGTTCGTCCTCCCCCGGGGCACCGGAAACACCGATTCCGCCGATGACGGTACCCTCGTAGAGGATAGGAAGACCGCCTGATAGCGTGATCAACCCAATCTCGTTGAAGACGGCACCAAGTGTGGGTTCGTGCGCGTTCTCAGCTTCGATTTTTGCGGTTGCCTCGCGTCTTGAAGCTGCCGTGATTGCTTTGCGCTTGCTTGTTTCGAAAGTATGGGGAAACGCGCCTTCCCGCATGAGCTGGATACGGGGCTGTGCGCGTTGATCCACGACCGTGACCGTCGTTCGAAAACCTTTTTCGAGACACTCCTCAGAAGCGCGTTTGGCGGCGGCAAGCGCCCACGAAAGAGGAATACTCCGCTCGACATAGAGGCCATTGTCCGCTCTGGATACTGAACCCCAGCCTAGCGTTAGCGTGACGGTCAGGCACGCAAGCGAAAGACCTCTCGCAAAGTGTTTCGTAATCATAGTCTTCTGTTCCATCTCGTTATCTTTTTCCTAACAAAGACTGGCATCATCGATCCCCAGACGCCGTCTCTTCGAATCAGCAAATGCCAGAGGGCTCCCAGCACGTGGGCTGCCATCAACATTGCGGTTACGGCGAGCAGAAATTCATGAATGGCGATCATCGTCGAGACGAAGGACCCACCCAAGCCGGGTAATGAAATGCCAAGTCCGATGGCGAACCCTGACAGGATTACTGCGGCGACCCCGACATACATTCCATAGTGTGCAAATCGCGAGAGGGTGCGTTCCCAATGAGGTGCATGCGCTGACAAGCGCGTGTGCCCATTGATCAGATGCATCCATAAGAATCGCGCTACAAGAAGTGATCCCAGCAAGCTCGCAAAGATGAGCTCCGTACGAAAACGGGCTGGATCTGCAAGGTCCGAAACGTCATCTACACCTGTGAGATAACCGTAGGCGATGAGGCCCGTGGTGCTCCAATGCAGGAACTTGGCTGCCGATCCATGACATCCTTCGGTCTGTTTGTTGCTCTTCACGTGATTGAACCCATGGAATGCCGATTTGTTGCCCGCAAATGGGCGCATCGGCTCGGCGAACGAGGCCGCAAGCTGACTGACTTGAGCCGTACGGTCTATCGGACACATGCCGGATGAAGGGGCTAGGCGCATCCGGCATAAGGTCGATTTTGGGCAACTGACCGGATGCTAATAGCTTGATTGCAAGGGAGGATTGAGGAAAGCACTATGTTCGATGCATTAGGACAAATTCCGTACCGGCGGACGATGTTTGCAGCTTTCGTGCTGTTTGTCCTTGGTACGAGCGCCGCTGAAATTATCTCCGAGTTTGCTGCCGGGGAGGCACTCGGTTCGATGGCCGATGATGTGACCAGGTTCGTCCTCGGCGCGATCGTGTTGGCTGTGTTCGTTGTGGAAATTCTCTCTCAGCAAAAAGCGCTCGGGAAACTGCGAGAGCAACTCGAACAGGGTCGCGGTCGACTTGTTCAGCTTGACACTCGATCTCAAAAACTCGCGAGCCAGTATCGCGCTGTTATGCAAAAGCAATTTGATGCCTGGCATCTCACCGCAAGTGAGCAGGATGTCGTGATCATGATGTTGAAGGGATTGTCTTTTCGAGAAATAGCAGCGCTCCGGGAAACGCGAGAGAAGACGGTTCGTCAACAAGCGTCAAGTGTCTATCGAAAAGCCGGAGTGACGGGGCGGAATGAGCTAGCCGCTTGGTTTTTTGAGGATATGTTGGAACTACCGCCGGTTGCTGGCGATTAGGTCAAGAAGGCTCGTTTCCTCCAGTGATCCAGTCAGCCGAGAACAGTTGGCGGTGGCGACGACGGTCACTGCATCTAGTGCGTCAGCCACAGCAGCGTTCCATCAGACTATATCACGCTATCCCGAGAGGCGCGTTCGATCGGTTGCCGTAGCCCTCTGTCCGCTTCCGCGCTCATAGGAGCGGATTGACCAACTCAAAGTGCTCATTCTCAATTCGGTATCCGCCAATCGCGGCGCGCGTCGCAGCGTTGAGCCGTTCGGACCAGGAATGGCAGAGTTCGTCTGATAGGTTGTCGATCCTGGACAAGTCGGACGGCATGCGGTGGTAGCAAAGGCGACCGAACGTGTATTGCTGGAAATCGTAGATCGCCAGGACGAGCTCTTTCGGCATTGATGTCTTGCGATATGACCCGGCTATTTCGAGAAGGGCCTTGTCGACCGGCCAGAAGAGCGCCGCATCCCAGATGTTGTCCTCATGCAATACCGAGATGAATGACGCCTCGGAGAATTCCGGATGTCCGCTGGTATTTTGCCAGATCACGTTCTCTGGTTTGAGCGCAACCATCTTCGCCTCGGTCGTTCTTCTCGCCATACTGCGTCCTGCGCCGCTCAGTTAAGAAAATAGAGCGACGCGACAACCGCGCTAACGAAGTCTCTCTGGCAGGATCTGATGGGCGTCTGCTTCAGCTATATTGTTGGCGAGGTTGTTGGCCAGATCATCGCCAACGACCACTGTGTCACAGCGACCTTGTTCGTAAGTCGCCACCGCTGCTGTAATGTCGTTATCAAGGACATAAGTGACATCGATCCCGTTGGTTCGAAAATAACGTTGTGTCGCGGTTGCTGCTTGCGAACCGGCCACGGTGCAGACGACGGCTCCCGAAAGTTCCTTCGCACTGAGGACACCGAGGCTTTTCCGGATAACGAGGACCCAGAGAGTTGTTGGCGTGGGCGTATCGACATGCGGCGGCGGTAGTGGTGGCTGAGCAGGGACCCGTGCGGCCTGTCGCTGTGCCGGACGTTGCCTTGGTGGTATCTGAGCGGCCTGCTGTTGGGTGGGACGTTGCCTTGGTGGTATCGGAGCGGCCTGCTGTTGGGTGGGACGTTGCCTTGGTGGTATCCGAGCGGCCTGCTGTTGGGCGGGACGTTGCCGTGGTGGTATCGGAGCGGCTTGCTGCTGAGCGGGACGTTGTCGGGCGGGCACGCGTGCTGCTTGTCTCTGTGCGGCCGGGCGGCTTCCTGCCTGTCCACCCTGTTGAGGCGCTGCGGCCGCAACAGCGCATTGGCATAGGCTCAGACTACATTCCATACCCTTGAGTTTTTGTGCGGCGCCCACAAGAGAGAATGATTGATCGACGCCAACGGCTCTGGAGACGATCCTCAGGCTTCGGCCGGCACGAAGCGATTTAACGAACGGACAATACCAGGAGTCTGCGCGCGCTTCGCCGAGATCCGTATAGGTCTCTTTGCTGAAATAGTAGTTGGTGGCAGCACCATCGATGATGAACGTCAGGGTCTTTTCCTTGTCTGCATGAGCCTCGATCCCTGGAAAGTGGAACTCGAACCCTGCCTTATGCTCTCCAACACCACCATCATTGCGCGAGAATGCGAGATAGGCGCCATCGAGATTGGAGAGTGTGACCTGGTAGATACCTTGACCTGTTGCCTCGTTCCAGATCGGAATCTGTTCCGTTCCCTGCGCTTGTGCGGGTGAATAAGAAATGATGAAAATGATGGACAAGAGCCCAGCGAAAAGCCGCCCCATAACAAACCTCACGATGCCAGCCCCGGCGACAAGCAATCTATCGCAGAATCTGCATGAGCGCCAAGCGATGTAGTTATGTTACGTGTCTGCCGGATTTGTCAGGGGTGCTGTTGGCTTTGTGCCTTGTGCATTCCGTTCTCAAATCAATACGCGATTGGTCAGCCGTTTGAAGAGAGGCCCGCACCAATTGAGTCGAAAACGGCATCGATTTCCGTGGTTGAATTGTAGACATGCGGAGAAATCCTGAGAGCGGTCAGGCCTCCGAACTGCTCGGTTGCGCCGGGCTCATCGTTCGCGGCATTCGGCCATTTCACATGCTGGTCTGCACTTGCCAGAATTCTGGCGATCGATGAGACCTTGGCAGGAGGAATTCCAAGGCAGAGAGCACCGGTATCAGGCCTGTCTGTGCTCAGCGTATCCAGGCCGATCGAATTTGCCCGCATGTAGGCATAACCGGTGAGGTGCGCAATCTTCTCTGCGATCTGATCCACGCCTGTGTTCAGCGCTTCATAAAGCGTCGCGCCCAAGCCCAGGCGAAGGGCTACATTGGCGTCGAACGGCTCGACGTCTTCGAGGGCGAGCCCGTTTCCCAGCGAAGGCGCAAGCCAGAACAGTGCCGTGCCGCGCGGCCCTCTCAACCATTTGCGACAGGTCGCCACCAGCACATCACAAGACAGTTTCGAAATGTCGATCGGTGATTGTCCAAGCGCCTGGGCGGCGTCGATCACGAAACTGCAACCTCGCGGTCTTGGCAGGGATCCGATTGCCTCTACAGGATAGCGGTGTCCTGCAATGCTGGTCACCATAGGTACGAAGATGCCAGCCACATCGTCATCGATCCGGGTCGCCCACGCGCCAAGGTCCGGTTCTTTCAATGCGAGCGGCGGAAGGAGTTCCAGTGTTGCCCCTGTATTGGCCGCGAGAATCTTTAGGGCTGCAATGTTCTCACCCCATTCGTGCGGTGCGATCAGCAGGCGTTTTCCAGCGATATTCAAGCGGCTGACGATGGATGTCCAAATGGAAAAGGTGGTTGATGCAAAGCCCAATTCCTCCGGTCGGCAACCGATCAGAGTTCCCGCATTCTGTCTGATCGTAGCGAGTTCATTTTCAACCCGGTTCCTGGCTGCGACCGGTCCGATCTCCAACTCCATTTCCATGTGGTCGCGCATGCGCTGCATCGTCTGCTGCGAGGGCAGGCCATGGCTTGAGGCATTCAGGTAGATCGTCATCAGGCACAGAACTCCATTGCGGGACAAAATGCCCGAATTGCCAGCCGTCACTTGTCACCGACTTGGCAAACGAATGCTGTGCGGTCAACACCGGCGGCGTACATGACGGGAGATGGACGGAGCGCGCGAGCAGCTCAGGGTGTCTGCCTGATCACAGTGCCGGCATAGACGACCGGGCCCATGGACCAGCCCGATGGGGCGCCTTCCGGCGGCTCCAGACTGACGGCGAGCTTCGGGCTGCGGTCCCAGTCTTTCATTGGCATTTCTTCGTTCATGGCCAGTGTTACATACTGGCCGGCTTTGATAATGCCGAGGGTCAGAGGCTCACTGCCGTCGTCTTTCATCACCCAGAGCTCATAGGCTTTCTGCGCCGGAGCGGTAGCGCCAAGAGAGCGGATAAGGACCTTCTCTTCGGTGGCATCGACAGTGACGAGGAAACCCGTCTCGCCCTGCTGTGTATTGAGCATGGCGACATAGCGCTCGGATGAAGGCTGAAGATCGAGGAGGCCGCCAAACCAGACCACGCCGATGAGCAACGCTGCTGCGATACCTGATACAGCAGAGTATCGCCAGAAGTTCAGGCTTTGTCTGAGACGTTCCAACTCGCTCCGTACGGCGCCTATCGATGCATCCTTGGCGGAGACAATCGGCGGCAATGCGTTTGCGATCCGCTGCCAGACACCCGGTGGCGGTTCGATCGGGGGGAGGGCTTCGGCAAGCGGCGCCAGGCGGCTCTGCCAGGCATCGACCTCGCTCGAAAAGTCTGGATCCGCTGTCGACAGGCGCTCGGCCTCGGCGCGCTCGTCGGCGTCGAGATTGCCAAGGGCCAAACCCGCGGCGAGATTATCCCGATCCTGTTCAGCCATGATTCAAACAATCCCTGATGCGCTTCAATCCGCGACTCAGCCAGCTCTTTACAGTGCCCGTCGGGACGCCAACTTCACCTGCGATTTCGTCATGGGTATATCCATAATAATAAGCCATCAGAATGCATGTCTGGTGCTTCGCTTCGATGCCTTCCATACAAGCCAGCAGGGCCTGCAATTCCGAACTTTGCTCTGCCAATTGATAAGGGTCCGGCAGATCGCTTGCGCGATCCATCTCCTGCCCATCTTCCGATAACGGGAATTCCGTACGCTTGCGGAGGACGTCGATGGCACGGTTGCGCGTGATCGAGACCATCCAGCTCAACGGCGATGCAATGTCCGGTTGGTAGCGTTCTGCCCGGTTCCATACGGTCAGAAAGGCGTCCTGTAGCACCTCCTCTGCCAATTCGCTCCTTCCTAGGATACGTACGGCGACGGCAAATAGTTTCGGGCTGGCCTCCTTATAAAGCTGATGGAAGGCATCGCGGTCCTGGCGTGCTATGCGGGCAAGCAATGTTTCAAGTGATTGTGATCGCTCACTCATTGCTGTCACGTCGTCCCGTCAGAGAGGACATGCGCAACGTCGCGGGCATTCTTGAAGCTCGCCACGTCGAGCGGCCGGGTAAGACCGCGTACGGTCACACTTTGCAGGTCAAGCCGGTCAAGATCGAGGCCGGCATAACGGGCCGCATCGGCCGATACGACCAGCTGGCAACCGAGATCCTTGCTGAGGGATTCGAGCCGGCTTGCTGCGTTCACGGTCTTGCCAATAACGGTCATGGACGCATTTTCGGGATGTCCGATTCTGCCGAGGACCAGCGGACCCACATGGATGCCGATGCCCACTCTCAAGGGTTGATCGACCTCGCTTGCCAGGTCCGCATTGATGTCGTCGAGCGCCTGGTCGATTGCCTGTGCGGCGGCCACCGCCTGCCGGCAACCATCTTCAGCGCCTGTCTCGCGTCCAAAAACGGCCATCATGCCGTCTCCGAGATACTTGTCGATCCAGCCTTGATTGGCGACGATTGCTGCTCCTGCGGCCCCAAACAGTCGGTTCAGAATGAAGACGACATCATAAGGGAGTTTGTCCTCGCTGATGCCGGTGAAGTTCCGAACATCCAAGAACAGTACGGCGAGTGCGCGCTCGACACCTTGCGAATCCGCGTCCGTCTGATGCTCGCGTTTTTTAGGAACCGGTTCTGCAACCACCAATCGTAGAAGGGCGAGATGGTCGAGGGGACGTGCCTGGCAGGCAAGTCGAACATTCTCGCTAGCACCGATGCTCTGCAGCGTGTGGGCTTCGGCACCGAGTGGCGGAGACAAATTCTCTGCTCCCCTAAGGACCTCGACCCGGCAGGTCGAGCAACGTGCTCTGCCGCCACAAACGGATGTGTGTGGAATACCGTTCATGCGAGAAATCTCAAGAAGCGTCGGTCCCGGTGCCGCGCGGACTTTCCGTTCGGTCCGATAATCGACCTCGATACGTTTGGCGAGATGGGCCCTCAACATTCTGAAACCGATGATGGCGACGGCCGTCGCCAGGGCGCCATAGAAGCCATAGCGCGACACCTTGGACCAGAACAGCAGCGTTGCCCGTTCGGCTTCGTCCGGCCAGTTGGTGATGTCCAGCAACTCTTCGACAAAGTCGGGATCGGCAAGTTCGACTTGAAGGGCGCGTCCCCCAGCCATGAAACCAGCCAGTCCCAGAATAGGTACGATGACGGCCAGAGTGAACAGCAGCAAAAAATAGCGTTCGTAGTTTGGGCTCAGTCGGAGCCAGAAATGAATCCCGACACAACCGTGAACCCAAACAATCACCAGGAGAAGGCTCTGCTCAATGGCCAGGCCCGGCCAGAGATTGGCAAGCTCGTAGAGATAGGTGTCATCGACGTCGAACACGCGGCTTGCGACACTGGTCCCGACGATATGCGGCAGCAGGGTGAAGGGGATGGCGAGGCCGAGGATCAACTGTGTGATTTCCCAGCCAGACATGCGCAGCGTGGTGCGATTGGCAAGGCGGGCCAAAGCAAATGATGCATGCAGCAGGAGAGAGACGCCAAGAATGGTGGCTCCCAGGATCGATCGAGTGATCATTGTCCGCCATTCCTGAACCGACATCATGGCTTCGACACTGATCAGGCCCACGGCATGATTCAGGAAATGGGTGAGGGCGAAGACGAACAGAATCAGGCCGGTCGTGAGGCGAAGGCGCTGGGCAGTGCTGCCCCTCATCAGAATGTGCATGCGCGTACCGGCTCAAATTCCGCTGATTCTTCAGGCGTCTTCGCGCCGATATTAGGTCATGTGCCGCTGGGCGCAAATTTCTCGCATCCAGATAGCCATATCTCGCGAGCCCCGTCATCCATCTGCAACTCGGCAAGCAAGGCCGTCAATGACAACGGTATGCCCCTCACTTGGCCCGAATCTTCGATCGACCATCGCAGAATTGCCTCGAATAGCACCGCCGCTTGAACCAGTGGGTCGGTATCGAGGCTTACCGGAAGAATCCGAAACTCGAATGTGTGTTTGCCGGGTGGCTCGTGCACCAGATTGAAAAGGTTGAAATCACAATATTTGGTGAGATCGAGGCATTCGAGGGCCGCGCGGGCATCCTCCCATGGAAGGTTCTGAAAGCCCGGGTCGTCGACCATTTCGGACAGCTCGGGTGGCCAACCGCCGAGACGCCGGCACATTGCGTTCGTTCCGACGAGACGTTTGAGGCCGTCGCCATGGACGCCAAGCACGCGTACCAGGTTTGCGATCGCTATGGCCGTACAGAGCCGTTCCCCATCGAAATGGATATGGCTTGCAGCCTCCAGGGGAACGGCGAAGCCAAGATCTCGTGCCGGTGCCAGCAGCGCATCCAATCTGTGCCAGTGATCGGTGAAGATGGGTGGTGTGATGATCTCGCAGGGACGCTCTCGTTCGCCCGGGAGAGGAGCTGCGATGGCAATGGAGGCATTGAAGCTATCCGCCAGGCGGACCATGCCATCGGGAAAAACGGTCGGCTCTGTCTCGAACAAATCGGCGATCGGATCGAGCACTTTATCGAGCGGATCTGCAGGATCGGCATGTGCCATGATGAGCCGGAGCAGGCGGGCATCATCGCCTGCGATGCGATACCAGCCGGGCTTCGGCGGTGCTGACCGGTCCAGATCGGCCTGCAAAGTCAAATCGTCGGCGCAGCGCGCAATCCGCTCGCCATCCTCGTTCAGTACATCGTAGCCGAGGGTCAGATTCTCGAAAACCGGAGCGCCGGGAACTTCGCTCAACTCCGCCTGAGGATGAAAGCAGGGGTGAACCGCAGCATCGTGCGCATCGCCGATTGCGATGGCGAGATCCCTGCGGCTCAATCCGCGCGGTGCAAGCAGCTCAATTTCGAACCCGACCTTCCAGTCGACGGTCGGAGTCATCACATTTGCCATTCCACGATCGGAAAGCTGCTCAGTAACGGCCCTGAATGGCTGCCTGTAGAGACGAGCGCACATATTTATTGCGCCCTTCCTGCAGCAAACCGGCGATCTTCAGCTTGGCTTCGTGCGGTGACTGATTGCCCCAATAGCGCGCGAGCCTGGAGGCATCGTCATAGCTATAGTCGGGATTGTTGGCATCCTCGAACGTGCAGCGGACATTGTGCTCAAGCGCGTATTTTCGAGCGCTCGTCAGATAGTCTTTCACGACATAGTCTTCGCCGCGTGCGATTTTGTCGCCGGCTCGGATTTTCGAATCAAAAGGCGTCTGGCGCCAGTAATTCGAAAGCAGTTTTGCATCGCAGTATGTGTAGTCGCCAGTGCTGTAAAAGCTCTGAACGCCGCTTGCATTGGCGGGAACGATCATGGCGGTCAGTGAGAGCGCGACAGCCGCCGAGGCGCCTGCCAGAAACTGTGTGTTACCTGAACGTTTTGTCATGTCTTCACGATCCCCAGAATGTCATACGCCCCCGTATGATGTAGCCATGGATGTGATCTGTGCCCGTGCATAGACCCGCAGGCTACCCGTATCCTATATCAAGGATGCGACGGACCGGGAATATCAATATCGAATGGCGCTTGTCTCAAGGGCAGAAGAACTTGCGTGCATTGACCGGGACTTCGCGCGGTACGATTTCGTCCGCGTTCACAGACCCACGGAAGTTCGACGCCGCCTTCCATTGATGTCCCGATGACATTCGGCAGTCGAGACTCAGAACGCCGTCGAATTCGGCTGTCTTGCCTTCGGCTGTAACCTTGATTTCGATGAACCGGTCCGGGATAGGTCCGAGCGGTTTGCCCCACCAGTTATTGCCGTAAACGCCTTCGACCTTCTCTTCGTAAAGGAAGACGCCACCTTCTCCATCGGGCTCGCCCGGCGTCCAGCTGTGCGCCACAACAGGCATAAGCAGACAAAGGAATGCGCTGACGACGGCAATTCGGTACTTGTGGGCGATCATGATCGGCAACCTTGGCTGGAGGAAGTCTGACCAGACCTTATGGGCTGACAGTGTAGAAATGTCGACGAACCTGGACGAATAATCATCGCACGAGATGCAGAATGTCTTTGAACTGTGGGTGATCCGATGTCTGCAACCACTCGAATAGCACCATCTCCGTCGTAACAACCTCAGCACCATGGGCCTGCATTCTGTCGACTGCCGCGACCTTGTTGTGATCCGACCGTGCACCGATGGCATCGGATACGATGAAGACACGGCGCCCGGCTGCCCTCAAGCCCAGAACCGTCTGCAAGACGCAGACATGCGCCTCGCATCCCGCGACAATTAGCGCTCGATCTTCTGGAAGGAGTGGCAGGATCTCTCCTTCTTTGGTGGTGTCGAAGTGCTTCTTGTGAAGGACCGTAGGCTCGGTGCCGGGAATCAATCCTGGAACGGTTCCGCCAAGCCCTTCGGCATTCTGTTCCGTGAACATGGTTTTGATGGCCAGAATGGATGCTGCATCGATCAGTCGTTTTGCATTCGCCACGACATCGTCGGCACGGTCAATCGCCGGCATCAACCGCTGTTGAATATCGATGATCAGGAGGGTGGAATCTTCGCATTTTATCATCGTGTAGATTGGAGCCTTCAACATCTGGTTCCGGACGATCGGTTCATGGCTATTGTTATGGCATCCGAGATTGCCGGTCTATTGCCATGCCCTGGCGGTGTTGCAAGGGCATCGTCGAACAGGACCGGTATCTGCGCGCCCAACTTGACGATGGAGCCGCTAAAGACACACCCTTGGTTCGATTTTGCGAGTCGGTCACAAAGCGGAAATTCAGAAACATGGCACCTTTCTTCAACGCACTGCTCGATTGGCTGAGCCGCAACCTTCGATTGCTCGGCGTCTTTGCGATTGTGATTTCTGCCGTCACTTGGTGGGTGGACCTTTCCGGGCTGGTGCATGAATGCGTTTATTGCCGAACGCAACGGACCGCTATCGGTTTGGTCGGATTGCTCCTGCTGCTGCCGGATCCACGCCAGTGGTTTATTCGGTTCATTGCCGTGGGCGTCTGCTTTCTGGGCGCCGACATTGCTGTCGATCAGCAGTTTCTGGTGATCAAAAACATCAACGCCGGCAGACCCTTCGGTCTTATGAACATGATCATGTCGGCCGGTGCATTGTTCACGCTCGTTGGTCTGGCGTTACTGCTCTTTACAAAAAAGCCGGAGTCGGAACCCAAAGAGTAGAGCGGAGTTTGGCTCTCTTGTTCTGATGGCCATAGGTTTGGTGCCGACGCCGGACATGTGATTGACCGAATAACCAACTGACGTTTGAATTGCGGCAATCAATCAGAGCGAATTCATTCTGAGATCAGGAACTTGCAGGCGAGGGATGTTTTGGACGCACGTGTCGAGGAGTGGGACGAGACGGTAGATGTCGTCGTCGTTGGTTATGGATTTGCCGGTGCAGCGGCAGCGATCGAGGCGCATGATCGCGGTGCCAGTGTTCTGCTCATCGAGAAAAACACCAACCCCGGAGGAACATCCATTTGCTCTGCCGGAGGCGTTCGTATCGCTAAGGATCGCGACGCCGCACTTGCCTACCTCTTAGAAACAAACGCGGGAACTACTCCCGAAGAACCTCTCGCCGCTCTTGCCGATGGCATGGTCGCCATCTCCGGTTTCATCGAAGACCTGGCCGAGGCCGCGGGCGCTGAACCGGTCATCAACTGGATGGGCGGCACCTACGCATTCGAGGGCTTTGAGACTTTCGGTTTTATCTCGATCGGTGAATTTCCCGGTCTCGATCTTCGCGAGCGCTATCCTCATGTAAGGGGGCTGCGTGGCGGTGCCCGTCTTTTTGCTGCCGTCGAACACAATGTCGAGGCGCGAGGCATCCCGGTGCGTGTATCCACGACGGCAGAACGACTCATAACTGCGCCCGGCGGTGGAATCGACGGTATCGTCCTGCGCGATGATGCGGGAACCAAGCGCGTGCGCGCACGCGGCGGCGTTATCCTGGCGTGCGGTGGTTTCGAGGGCGATGACGCCATGCAGGCGCAGTATTGGCAGGGCAAACCGGTTCTGACGCAGGCTTACAATGGCAATACGGGCGATGGCATCCGTATGGCACAGGCAATCGGCGCTGACATCTGGCACATGTGGCACTATCACGGCACCTATGGCATGCGGCACACAGATCCTGCCTATCCCTATGGCATTCGGCTGACGAAGTTCCCCGACTGGGTTCCTGGCGAGGCTGAGCCCGAAGACGTGCCGGCGTTCTTCACGCAGTATTTCGGGCAGGGCAAGCGCATGCCATGGATCATCGTCGATGCGCGGGCGAAGCGCTTCATGAACGAATATCCTCCCTATCTACAGGATACTGGGCACCGCGATATGGAAGTGATGGACCCGGTTACGCAAACCCATCTCCGTATTCCGTCCTGGCTGGTGATCGATGCGGATGGACTGGCAGCCGGACAGCTGGGACTGCAAACCTATAATGATCCCAAGCAGTCCTTCGTGTGGAGCGAAGACAACTCTCAGGAGGTCGATCTTGGAATCCTGCGAAGTGCCGACAGCCTGGAAGAACTGGCTCGTGAGATGGGGGCAGATCCAGACGCTCTGATCGAGACGGTGGAGCGGTGGAACAGCCATTGCGCCGGCGGTGAGGACACCGACTATGGTCGAATTCCTGAATCTCTGGTTCCAATAGAAAAGCCGCCTTTCTATACGACGCCGCTACTTCCCATGGTGGGCAATACCCAGGGCGGGCCTGTGCACGACGGTCGCCAACGCGTGCTCAATCCCTTCGGCGAGGTTATCGACGGGCTCTATGTGGCCGGTGAGTTGGGCAGTGTGTTCGGTCATCTCTATATATCCGGCGGCAATCTGGCTGAGTGTTTTGTGGGTGGGCGCACTGCCGCGCATGAGGCGGTCTCTCGGATATTGGCCGACGCGTAGCTGACAGCGACAGGCGTTCCCCCGCGCGCTTTCAGTAACCAGCGCGCAGAGGAGGGGACGTACTATTCTTCGCGGCGGGCAAAGGAGACGGCATAGGCGGGGCTTCGGATTGCAAGGATCGGGTCGTCCGTTGCCGCAATGCCTGTTGGAAGATTATTTGGGTCGTAGACAAAGCCCGTGCAGTCGTTTTCAGCATCTTTGTCGATCGTCCGTTCGATCGTCAGACGACCGACATTGATCTTCCTTCGTGTATCCGGCCAAACGGCCGTGGGATCGACGATGGAGTCTCCATCTTCAGCGACCTGCAGGAAGATGTCCCACTGTGCCGGTCCCTTGGAAAGACGTTCTGCAAGCTCCGTCTCGAGGAAACTGTCGGGAAAGCTCTCCTCCTGTTCCTTTGACAGTCCCTTGAACCCGCCAACAGGTTCGAAATGCCAACGTGCATGGGTCTTGCCGGGACTGTTGGTGTCGAAGAGGAACGCGTGGGCAGCGAAATAGGGAGTGGTTGCGTAGCTTGCAGGTGGTGGTGTTTTGGTTAGATAGTTCAGATGCGTCATGACGTTGGGGTTGGCGTCATTGAATGCCTTGATCTTGGCAGGGTCCTTCTGCCCGGTTGCTGGGTCGGCCGTACGGGCCTTCAGGAATTCGACGAACTGCTTCGGCGTAGCGGCAAAGAAGACCGGGGCCGAGATCATCACCAGATCCAGCTCTTCCTGGTTCTTCAGATGGAAACGGATACCCAGTCCACGAACCGACCGATCCGTGTCCGACGCTTTGGGATTGCCGCCACCGATCGAGAAGCGGGCTGTAACGGGAATTGTACCACCGGAAAATAGGGGGCTTGTCGCGAATTTCGTCGCCTCATCGGAGGGCGCGAACTGACCGGCAACGCAAAACCCCTTTGCATGAGACCCTCTCTCTTTTGCATGACGACCAAACACGCCATTCAGCGCGTTGACCGTATCTTCCGGGCTGACTTCGGTGGAATGTGCGGTGTCGGTAGCGGCTGACGAGCCGGCAAGAAGTGTCATGGCAAACATCCCTATGATTAGCGATTTAAGATTTTGAATCAGAAGCTTATGGGATCGTTTCCCGCGCGTAGAGCAACTCTGGTTCGGAATGGAGTTCAAAACGGCTGAGGAAAGTCTGGCTCTCGTCGTGTGCCACATGCGTGTTCCTTTCTGCGTCTCAAGGGCAGGAGGTATCATGCTGTGACAATAAAGACAATATTTATTGTCAGAATTGTATTAAGTTGATTGTGACGCCGTTTTTCATAAGGTAGCCCCGGAATCAGAAATTGGGTGTCGTATGTCCACCAGGGAAAACATCCTCTCGCTTTTGAGACGCGAAGCTATGACAGTACCCGAGCTCGCGGCTCGGCTGGACGTCACGCGAAATGCTGTGATTGTGCCGCTTCGCCAGCTTGAAGCCGACGGTTTGGTCGAGGGTGTGAAACGGCAGGAAAAACGGGTCGGCAAACCCGCTGTCGAGTATTCGGCCGTGCCAGGCAGGGAGGACGTTTCATCTCTGGCCTATCCGCCTTTTGCCGAGCTGATGATGCAGGCATTGCCGGAGCATCTTTCCCGCGATCAGGTTGCTCTACTCATGGAGCAGGTTGGCCACAAAATGGCGTTGCAAGTGCAGGTCGACGAACAGTTGGGCTTCGCGGACCGACTGAAGCTCGCAACCGACTTCGTTGATGATATGGGTGCGGAGACGGTGGTTGAGACGACAAACGATGGCTCCATCGTAAGGAGTTTCAGTTGTCCTCTTGGTCGAGCCGTGCGTCAGGAGCCGTGTGTCTGTTCCATGGTTGCAACCTTCCTGCAGGATGTGACAGGAGCACAGGTCGAAGAGCAATGCGACCGGTCGGGGCAGCTATTCTGCAAGTTCGTACTCAAAGAGTAGCTCACCCGACCGAGTGCACCTCGCCGATGTTGCAATCGTCGCAATCGATCAGTAAGGGACAGAGGGGTCGTCCTGCGTTGTCTTGCGCGTTTCTTCCGGTGCAAAAGTGATTGAACTCTACACTTGGTTCTGCCCGAACGGGCACAAAGCCCACATCATGCTGGAAGAGACCGGTCTGCCCTACGAGGTGAAACCCGTTAGCATCGTTGCGGGCGATCAGTTTGCGCCGGAATACAGTGCGCTCAATCCCAACAGCAAGGTGCCGACGATTATCGATCGCGATGGTCCGCATGGGACGCCGCATACCGTATTCGAGACCGGCGCAATCCTGCTGTATCTGGCCGAGAAGACGGGAAAGTTTCTCCCTGCCGATCCGGTGGAACGCTCCGAGGTCATACAGTGGCTGATGTGGCAGATCGGCGGGCTCGGACCGTTTATGGGACAGGCCGAGCACTTCTTTCATCATGCGGACGAGACCGTATCATATGCGCTCGACCGCTATGTTCGAGAAACGTCACGCCTTTTGAGCGTTCTCGATGATCGGCTGGCGGACCGCGCCTATATCGGCAACGCCTATTCCATCGCCGACATCGCCTGTTTTCCATGGGTGCGAATCAACAAGCTTTGCGGCCAGGACATTTCGGATTTTCCAAATGTCGCGAGGTGGTATGGCGAGATCCGCAGGCGGCCGGCCGTTGGTAGAGGCATCGACATCCTGCGAGACCAGTATGTCGAAATTGCAACCTCGGCGGATGCGAAACAACAACTGTTCGGTACTGCCGAGAAGTAGAGGAGATGTCGCAAAAGATGACAAAGGCTCAGTGGTATTTCGATTTCATTTCGCCTTTCGCCTATCTCCAACTTCATCGCTTCGATGATCTGCCCAAGGATCTTGAAATCGAGCTGCGGCCAATTCTGTTCGCAGGTTTGCTGAAGCATTGGGGACAACTGGGGCCCGCCGAGATTCCGCCCAAGCGCCGTTTCATCTATCGCTTCTTTCAGTGGCAGGCAGACCAATTGGGCATTCCGTTCGTCATGCCGCCGGCACACCCATTCAATCCGCTTCCCGCCCTGCGCCTTGCTCTGGCTGCCGGCCCGAGCGTCGAGGTTGCGACAGCGATCTTCGATCACATCTTTGGTCAGGGGCGGGCACCCGATACCGAGGACGGCATCGCCGCAATGGCCGAACGGATCGGCATTGGAGACGTCGAGGCCAGTCTCTCGGACCCATCCGTAAAAGATGCCTTGAGACGGAATACCGATGATGCCATTCAAGCCGGTGCGTTCGGTGTTCCCACCTTTGTCGTCAACAATGAGGTTTTTTGGGGCAACGATGCCACCGGCATGCTGCTCAGCTACCTGGAGAGCCCAGGGATGTTTGCATCAGGTGAGATGGCGCGTGTGTCCGACCTGCCTTTGGGCATGACGCGCAAGACCTAGCGCCGAGGTTCAGCGGACATCGTGGCTGAGCTCTGAATCGAGAATAGTTTGGCGGATCTGGTTTCTTTCAAGCCGCGTTCCCATATAAGCTGCATACAAATCCGAGGGCGGACGACCGATTCTGTCCATGGTCTGGAAACACGCGTTCCCGGCGATGGCCGAGCATTCTATCGATTAGGAAGCCAGATGCCGAAAATTGCGCGAAAAACTTTCGTTTCCCTTGCCGTCCTTGTCACCGCCTCCTTGGGTAGTCATACGGCTTCAGCCGAGGACAAGCCGAGGGAACTGGTAGAGGCCTACAACAAGGCCGGAATCGAACTTTTCGCCAAACTCTCCGACACGTCGGGCAATATCGTCATGTCGCCCTATAGCATCGGGACCGCGCTTGCGATGGCGGCGGCAGGTGCCAGAGGCACAACAGAAAAGGAGATGGTGCAAGGCCTGGATTATCCATTTGCACCGTCAACTGTGGCCGACGTCAGCGCTGCACTTGACGGTCGCGTTACGAAGCGCTCGTCCGATGAACGCGTTTCGATCACACTCGCTAATGCGCTCCACCTCACGCGCACCGATGGTCCCATATCGAAAGCCTACCAGACGCTTGTTCGCGACAAGTTCGGGGCAGAAGTCTTTCGTGGTTCTGACCTTGCGGCCATCAATGGGTGGGTGAAAGACAAGACGTCGGGCAAGATCGACAAGCTCCTCGACACGCTCGACCCCAATAGTATTTGCGTGCTTCTAAACGCCATCCGTTTCAAAGGTCTTTGGGCACTGCCATTCCCGGAGGACAAGACCAAACCCCGCAAATTCCATCTGTCGAAAGATGAGACCATCCAGGTCGACACGATGCGAACAACGAACGAGTTCCGCATGCGCAGCGGAGCCGGGTTCGATGCGATTGCTTTGCCCTACAAGGGCAACATTCTGGACATGATCGTCCTGCTACCTAGCGGCAAAGGTGACGAGCAAAAAGCTACCATCAAGCTGAATGACAAGATGGCCAAGGCGATCGTCGACGGGCTCAACAAGGAAAAGAGGCAGACGGTCCTGGTGACCATGCCGAAATTCAAGACAGAGTTCGCTTCGAACCTCGTGCCGGCATTGGAAAGCCTCGGTCTCAAGCAGCCCTTTAATGAGGATAAGGCGGACTTCACAGGCATGACCGAGAGTGCCGAGGAGAAAGACCGTATCCATATTTCGCAGGTCCGTCACAAGGCGGTCATCGAAGTCGATGAGGCAGGGACAGAGGCAGCGGCAGTGACCGGTGTTGAATTCAGCGGACGGTCCATCCGGCCAAAATTTCCGGAATTCATTATCGACCGGCCGTTTCTTTATATGATCACCGACCGCGCATCGGGCGCCATTCTGTTTATCGGACGGCTATCCGATCCACGCGCTTAAGTGTGGTCACGTAAATCGTTGCCGCAATCGCTATCGCGATTCCTGGGCGATTGTTCCACCTTCATATTGATCGAGCGTCTTGTAGAGGCGCGAAAAGTAAGTCGACTTTCTTGATTCCTCTCTGGCGATATCCTGCCAGGAAGAGAGGAGCGAGCGGCGCACCTTCAACGGTAGCGGTTGGACCTTGGTTCTGCGCGTGTTGCGAAAGAACTTTAGCCGCTTCGCATCTTCACGAGCCGCCACGGCGAGATCCTTCTCAACATTCTTGATGCAGATGTTTTCGATCGTCTGTTTTAGCTTCGATGGCAAGGATTTCCAGACTCTCAAATTGACGATCAGGTCGATGAGTGAGCCAGTCTCAACAAATCCTGGATAGTAGTAATATTTCGCCGCTTCATAGAGTTTCATGTAGTAATCGAGCTGCGGGTTCACCCAATTTACGGCATCGATCACGCCGGTGGAGAGAGCCGTATGGACTTCTCCGCCAGGGAGCGAAACCGGCGAGGCCCCTTGCCGCTTAAGAATGTCACCGACCAATCCCGGTGCCCGGACTTTGAATCCTCTTAGATCATTGACAGACCGGATGGCTTTGTTGGACCAGAAATCACCGGATCGTCCCGTCGCACCGCAGGGCATCGTGTGTATTCCGTGTTTCGCGGTCATCTCGTTGACAATGCGTTTCACGTCCGGGCTGAGTCTCCAGGCAAGTGTCGTTTCGGGTGTAAAGCCAAAGGGAATTTCAGGGAGCAGCGCGTAACCCGGCTCGATGGCTTTCCAGTAATAAATAAAGGCCCAGCCTAATTGGTCTTTGCCAGAAACAACCCTGTCATAAACCTCGAACGCTCCGGCACGTTCTCCACTTGCGAAAAGCTGTGTTTTCACCTTGTTGCGGGTCAACCTTTTGAGGTCCTTTGAAAACCGCTCAAGGGAGTCGTGCAACTGGGGAAATCCTCGCGGGAACGTCGAAACGACTTTCCAGGAATGGCGCTTCGATACCGAAATCGGTCGCGGCTCGGGCGTCGGCGCTCGCGTCGGTCCGCCTCTGGTCGTCTGGGGAGGCTCTGGATTTTTCGGGAATGTTCCGACAGCGACCTTCTTTTCTTTCAGCTTCTTGAGTCGCGATTTTGCGAGGTCTGCATAAAAGGTATCGGGGAAGCGTTTGATGAATGCCTCAAGAACTTCAACTGCCTCTGTCGTGCCGATGATGCCCCAGGCTTCCGCGGCCCGGCTCGGTCCAGCGGAGGTCGTCGGTGCTTGCGGGCGCACGGGTTGTGGTTTGCTGACAGGGGCGGACTTGGGTTCTACCGCGATCTGCCGTGGCCCGGCGCCTTGACTAGCCTTGGCGGTCCCGATGTAGAAATCCCCTGTCAGCTCGTTATAGACCGCCGGGGTCTGTGTATGATTCTTGGTCGCCGCGAGTTTCCGAACTTTTTGACGTAGCAGACGCGCCATCCGCCCCACTTCGAGTCCGTCCTGCTTGAGCATGGGGATCAGCGAGCGCGTGAAGACGGAGTTTGGATTCGGATCGTCGTCCGATAACCGGTCAAGCGCTTGTTGATTGGCGCCAGCGGAGAACAGAACAATCGTACCCTCTGGCGGTTCGACCCGGGCAAGGCCGCGCGAGCCGCCGATCGAACGGCCGGTGCTGCTCTTGAACGGATTGTCCCGGCACGCATCCAATATCAGCATGGATATACGGGCGCCGCTTTTCTGGAGACGATCTGTGATCTTGTCGACAGCGATGCTCTCGCCGGCCAGCAGATCCTGCGATCCGTTCGACATGTCCGGCACATCGGATGGCAGCAGGTAGTTTCTGCCTCCGATACGCACACCGTGACCTGCAAAGAAAACGGTAGCGACATCGCCCGGTTCGATCTGTTTGGCGAAAGCGTCGATCTTCTGATTGAAACCGAACCGCGTGACATCCAGCCCCAGTGTGGTCTCGAACCCGCGTTCTTTCAGTGTCTCAGCAACGGCCCGCGCATCGTTGCGCGCCTTCTTTAGCTGCTGGGCGGCGGGAAGATTCCTATAAGTGTCGTTGCCGATGACGAGTGCCATACGTTTGGCCATTGCCGGGCTCGACAGGCCAATGAATACGAGGGTGAATACGATTATGGCTTTTGCAGAATTGTGCACGGCAGTCTCCCCAATCGAATCCCATGTGTCACAGCAAACTGGGACGTCAGCATCACATAGGTAACTTGAACTGACAATGAACCAAGTATGCCGGTAGTGCTGAGGTTTTCGAATGTCTGGTTTGAATTCCGACGTTCAAACGCAGAGATTCTGGTGCGTATGCAAGCCTGTTCTTCGATGCTGGGCGGATGCCAGTCCGGTTTTGATATCGAGCAGCAAGCGTCGCGCAATACAGATTGGCAGCAAGTGATCTCTTGATCTGTCATGGCAGAGTCCTCCAAGCTGCAGCGTTCTCGCAATCAGCTGACAGGGAATTCAGACAAACCATGAATCGCGTACCAGCATTCTTGGCCGGAACGATGAAGGCGAGAGCTACAATGGTTTTGCTGCGAATTGATGGCGCTACTCCGCGCTTCAGGAGTGTACGACATGCGGGTTGAACGGATGATAGCGTTCGCATTCGCTTTGATTGCCGGTGTATCGGTTGCCGTGGCCGAATCTCGGTTTGCCAAAAACCTCGATCTAGGTGAGGGGACGACGTTGCGTGTCGGCGACAGCGCCGACCGGACGCTTACGGTGACTTTGCTGACTGACGGGCAGATCAGCGAAGCCTATACCCTTGCCAATGCAATGACCGATGATGCTTCCATCATCCAGGTCAAGCTCTGCGCCGATTGCCAGAATGCCTATTACATACCGGCCTTCGACCGTACGTCTACTTATGGTGCAACCACCGGCATTGTCGTTTGGAAAGACTCCTGGTGGCGGCTTTCAGTTCTTCCGTTTTCCACGGCGCAGATCGAAGACATTGACGGAGACGGCATTAGCGAAATCGTCGACTACGAACGCGGCGGAGGGCAGGGGGCGAAGACTATCTACTCCTTCGACTATGGATTGCTCGTGAAGCGCAAATAGCTCGGCCAAAGAGAGATCGAGGCCGATTGCACTTGCAGTGTGATCGGAGCTATTGTCGACCATCCGGGGGAGAGTGCTTCAGGGAGTGAGTGCTGATGAGAATCTTATTGGCTGGGTTCGTTGGCGTTTTTATGTTTGCAAACGCTGCGCTTGCCGAATTCGCAACTTACGGATCTGTGGATCTTACCGGTCTTGTCAGGAATACGGACTGGCCGAATAATCCTCCCGGTGTAGAAAACACGATGGTCTGTAATGTGAACGGTCCCGACGGATTCGTATCCATCCGCAGCGGACCGGGAACGAACCATCGCGTGAACCGCAGTCTGAAAAGACTTGCGATAATCGAAGTTGATTCCGGACAAAGGCGCGGCAACTGGGTCCGGGTTTTGACTGCCTACAGAACGCATACGACTAATGGACGACGTCAGAACTATAAGAGTCTGCACGTGTCAGGATGGGTCCACGACGGCTTCCTTTGTTCCTATCTGGATTAGGTCATTTCCGGCTCATTGAATGACCTGAATGGGTAGGTTATTCAGCGTTTGCCTGCGGCCTGACAGAGTTTCGCACAGTGCGGCACATACTCACGGGGCGCTGGTAAACTGACGCGCGCGCGAAATTCTGCGCGCCGACCCGACGGTTGCATGGCAACCGTAGTGCCGACCGACAATGCCAATCCAAAGCCAAAATTGATCTACGTCAAGTAGCATGATCAGCCAAACACTTAGCGTGCACGGTACCAAGCCATCCGGCCCAGCCGGCAGGCATTTACCTGATTTTCGGCAGTGGGACCGCCGTCCCGACTGCCTTTTCCACTGAGGCAATGGAGACCGGTTCGATGCCACTCAAGGATTTGCTCGTTCACGTCGACACATCCGACGCGGGGAATGCCCGCCTCGAATATACTTTGGCCCTTGCAGAGGCCCATGGCGCACACGTCGCCGGTGTCGTGTTTTCACCCATTGGAAGCCTGCCTTATGCGGGCGGCCTGGAACTCCAGGTTCCGCCCCCGCAGGAGTATTTCAAGACATTGGAAGAGAAAGCGCAGGGTGCGCTCGATAATTTCATGAGCATGGGCGAAAAGCGTGGTGTTTCCGTCGAGCCGCGACTGCTGGAAGGAGCCGGCATCGAACTGCCTCGCCATCTCGCAATCCATGCACGCCACGCTGATTTGACCGTGATCGGCCAGCCGAATGTCGATTCCAAATCGAGCGATCAGTTGGCTCTGTTCGAGGACCTGCTGTTCTCCACGGGACGCCCGATCCTGATTGTGCCCTATGTCGGCGCGCCCGCGAAACCGCCTGAACTGGCAATGGTTGCCTGGGACGGCAGCCCCACTGCATCGCGCGCCGTGCACGACGCACTTCCCATGCTGAGGAAAGCGAAATCGGTGATCATCTTCGTTGCGGAGGCCAAAAGCCGGGGTGCGGCCCATGGCGCCGAGCCGGGTGCGGATTTGGCGCGCCATCTCGCGCGCCATGATGTGAATGCCGAGGTCTCCCGTGTTCCCGGCGCCGACACGGATATCGGCAATCTGATTCTGTCGCGCTCAGCCGATTTCGGCGCCGATCTGATCGTCATGGGCGGCTATCATCATAGCCGGCTGCGGGAATTCTTCCTTGGCGGCGTTACCAAGACGATTCTGGAGCAAATGACCGTTCCGGTGTTGATGGCTCACTAAGAGTCTGACGCGAATGCCCTGATGCCGGCCCGCTCCGCCCGGTAAGACCACCTTATTGGATGGTTGGGCCGGCGAGCGGGCTGCTTTTGGTATGGGCGCCACTAAACTGGAATAGCTGTGCCTGTGGACGAACGCTGGTACCGCACCGATCGAACGATTGCCTTTGTGCCGCCTGCGATGACATAACAGAGCCATGTTCTCTTCAGTGCTCGTCGCTAACCGGGGCGAGATCGCCGTCCGTATCATGCGCACCGCCAAAAGGCTGGGTATGCGCACCATCGCGGTCTGTTCCGAGGCCGACAGCAATGCCATGCATGTTGCAATGGCGGATGAGGCCTATGAAATCGGCCCGGCAGCGGCCGTCGACAGCTATCTGAACATCGATCGGATCATCGAAACCGCCCGCAAAAGCGGGGCGGAGTGCATTCATCCAGGCTACGGATTTCTCTCGGAAAACGCACTCTTTGCAGCGGCGATCGCCAAGGAAGGCCTGGCATTCGTCGGCCCGCCCATCGAGGCCCTGCAGCTCATGGGCCTCAAGGATATTGCCAAAGCGCGCATGAAAGAGGCCGGTGTTCCGACCGTGCCGGGCTATGCAGGCGAAGAGCAGGACGTCGAGACGCTCTTCGGAGCTGCGGAAGACATTGGCTACCCGGTCATGGTCAAGGCCGTTGCCGGCGGCGGCGGGAAGGGCATGCGCAAGGTCCACTCGCCTGACGATTTCAAGGACGCGGTGGAAGGGGCACGCCGCGAAGCGGAAGCGGCATTCGGCGATGGCAAGATACTGGTGGAGAAGTATCTTGAGCGGCCGCGCCATGTGGAAGTGCAGGTTTTCGCTGATGCCCACGGAAACTGTGTGCATCTGTTCGAACGCGATTGCTCGCTGCAACGCCGCCAACAGAAGATTTTCGAGGAAGCGCCGGCGCCTGGCATGACCCAAGGGTTGCGCAGCGCCATGACCGATGCGGCTATCGCCGCGGCAAAGGCTGTCGGGTATGTGGGTGCGGGCACGATCGAGTTTCTGACCGAAGGCGGTCCGCTCGGCGACCAGACGCCGTTCTACTTCCTTGAAATGAATACGCGTCTTCAGGTCGAGCATCCTGTAACGGAAGCGGTGACGGGAACCGATCTGGTTGAATGGCAGTTTCTGGTCGCCTCGGGCGGTCTTATGCCGCTTGGCCAGGATGCGCTCGAACTGCAGGGCCACGCTGTCGAAGCCCGTGTCTATGCCGAGGATCCCGAGCGTGGTTTCATTCCATCATCCGGTCAGCTCAAGCGTCTGGCATGGCCGGAGCATGACGGTATTCGGATCGACACTGGCGTGCGCGAAGGCGATGAGGTCACGCCCTTCTACGATCCAATGGTGGCCAAGATGATCGCCCATGCCCCGACCCGCGAAGAGGCCATGGCGCTGCTGCAATCCGGGCTTGCCGAGACGGTTGTCGCAGGGCCGCGCACCAATCTGAACTTCGTGCACACGCTGCTCGACAGGCCCGATGTCGTGGCAGGCGTGCCGGATACGGGACTGGTCGAGCGGGTTCTGCCCGAACTTCTCCCAGAAGGCGTCGATCCCGTTGCGATTGCCCGCGGCACCGAGACGCTGGTTGCGATGGCGCAAACGCAAGTCGAGGCGTGCCGTGTCCACGGATCGAACGATCATGCATCCCCCTGGAGCGCTGGTGACGGTTTCACGCTCGGTACCCGCCGGCCGGACACGGTCAAGATTCTCTGCAATGGAGAGCCTATGGCTGTCGATGTCGCCTGGGGTCCGGATGGACCGACAGCTTCCGGCGTGGCAATGCCCGACGCGGACCGCGAACAACCGGTTCATATGGTGCCGACGGATGCTGGCATTCTCGTTGTCCACGATATGCGGCAATGGGAAATCGCACTTCCCGACTTCGCCAGCAGCGAAGCGGACGGGGCCAGTGCCGGCGGCGAAATCAAGGCGCCGATGCATGGCAAGATTACGCAGGTGTTCGCCAAAGAAGGGCAGGCCGTCGAGAAGGGCGCACGCATTGCTGTGCTGGAGGCCATGAAGATGGAACACATTCTGCACGCGCCTCATGACGGCATCATCGAGGCCCTTCCTGTCAAAGACGGAACGCAGGTGGAGGAGGGCGCGCTCGTTGCCCGCATCGGTGAGACCGAGGCATGACCCTCCATCTCGTCAAGTTGTGCGTCGGGATCGACTCGATCACGCATCTGCGTGACGTGCAGGCAGCCCGGTTAGAACGCCAGAAAGAGGCCGGTGAAGAACAACTTCTCTTTCATCGCACACGCCAGACACCGCGAAGGCGCGAGCAGGTTCTCGATGGCGGTTCGCTCTATTGGGTGATCAAGGGCGTGATCCAACTCCGCCAGCAGATTGTCGATCTGCGTGCCTTTCGCGGCGAAGACGGAATCAATCGCTGCGATATCGTGCTGGACCCGGTTTTGATCGCGACGCGTTCCCAGCGCCGTCGTGCCTTCCAGGGCTGGCGCTATTTCGAACCCGACGACGCGCCGCCGGACCTTGGTCCAGCAGGTGTCGATGATGACGAAATGCCACCGGAGCTGAAAGCCGAGTTGATGGAACTTGGGCTATTGTAGGGACAGCACAATTCGGCCGGTACAAGTGATAGTGTGAACCGGCGATGTCTGCTCCCGTCTCAAATATCTCGATCAGATCTGTCGTTTTGCAATGCCTGCAAACCGTGAGAGCCAACGCGAAGACGCTCATCATCTTCGCGCTGATGTTTCACGTTCTGAGTGTCTTTGCTCTGACACCGGTTCGGAGCTCTCTCTTGCGCCTGTTTGTGGAGACGACAGGACATTCGGCAATCTCGAACTTTGCGATTGCGCAGTTTCTCCTCTCGGTCCCGGGGCTCTTGTGGCTCATTCTTGGCGCATCGAGCGGACTGGTGCTTCTTCTCATTCAACAGTCCGGCTTTCTGCACATCGCACGGGTCGCACGTGAAGGTCGCGCGCTCCCATTGTTCGACAATCTGTTTGCGATCCTGCGCTGTCTGCCGCGGCTGTTGTCCGCCGCCTTGCTCCAGGCACTGGCGATTCTCGGTCTTGTAACTGTTGCTGGAACGGCGCTCGCCGCGCTCTATTGGCTTCTCCTGTCCGGTAAGGACATCAACTACTATCTTGCTGTTTGGCCGCCTCGGTTCATCATCGCTACGGGGCTCGCGACAGTCTGCGCCGCGATATTGGCCATCGCTGTTTCGACCCTCATCATTCGCTGGAGCCTGGCACTGCCTATCTGTTTGCTCGAGGGGGCATCATGGTCGGCGCCATTGGCCGAAAGCTGGATGGCGACACGCGGCTCGTCACGGCCCATCGGACTCCTGCTTTTGACTTGGATTGCAGCCGTGGCAAGCGTCTCCGGGCTCGTTGTCTGGGGATTGGTTGCGAGTGCTGAACTGATCCTCGCCCTTGTCCCCCAATCCACAGGTTCGATCATAGCGACGACCAGCGGTCTTCTTGTGGTCATAGACGGTATCACTGGGGCAATCGGACTGGTCGGTACAGCGGGATATGTCTTCCTTGTCGAGCGACTCTACACCGCGTTGCGCGGCGATAAAGTTTCCATGTCGTTGCCTGGGGCAGGGCGTATCCGGGACGGACTGCTGCAACGGATCTCGGGTCGCCGGGCGATTGCGGTCGGCACCGTCATCTTTGCCGCCCTCTCAATCGGCACCAGCTACGCATTGGTCGAGACAGCCGATCTTCGCGATACGGTCGAGATAACGGCCCATCGAGGAAGCTCGAGTCGCGCACCCGAAAACACACTCGCGGCGGTCCGTGATGCGATAGAGGACGGAGCGGACTATGCAGAGATCGACGTACAGGAAACCTCCGATGGCGTTCTGGTTCTTCTGCACGACACGGATTTGAAACGGATTGCCGGCATCGACAGGAAGATCTGGCAGACGCCCTATGACGAGATCAGGGATCTCGATGCCGGGAGCTGGTTTGCACCGGAGTTTGCAAGCGAGAGAGTCCCAACCTTACAGCAGGTCATCGATCTGGCGCGCGGACGTATCAAGCTGAACATTGAGCTCAAATTCAATGGTCACGACCAGGCTCTCGCCGAACGAGTCGTCGACCTTATCAAGACGAACCGGTTTGAGGCCGACTCTGTCGTGACCTCTCTGAACCAAAGAGCTTTGGAGAAAGTCGCCACGTTGGATGCGAGTTTGAAGACCGGCCTCATCGTGTCTGCTCATATTGGTGACTTGACGCGTACCGATGTCGCATTTCTCTCTCTGTCGCAAAAGCTCGCGACCGCTGAGACGGTTTCACGCGTGAAAGGCAGAAGCCTTGGCGTCCATGTCTGGACGGTCAACAATGAGGCTGGAATGCACACGATGATCGACATCGGCGTCAACAACATCATTACCGATCATCCCGCCATGCTCCGTTCCGTTCTCAATGAGCGAGCGGAGATGAGTGACGTCGAGCGCCTGTTACTGACCATTAGCTTGAAACTGCGATCGCGCAACTAGGACGTGGAATCGTAAACGCCCCGTCAGAACCTGCCGATCGTCAACGCGCGGCGCGCCGCGAGACTTGTCCTTCGGGCATTTCATCACGCACCGCCTCGCGCGTCAGTGCCGTCACTTGCAGATCGGCAATGGACGGCGCGGACGTTTCGGAAGTGAACGCCGCCATTCATTGATAATCGGCTGAAGCTTTTCCTTGGACCAGAATTTGGGAGAGCCGATTGCCTTCAGACAGTTGGAGTTCCAATACAATCCGGTACGCGCCAGGGACGTCCGGTTCTTAACTGCCTTCGCAACAGCGTCGATGTCGCGGGACTCGGGATAGATATAGATCGTCGTCGGGTTTTCTCGGACCATCGCCATAATCTTCTTGGAATTTGACGGCGACCAGGTCGTGCATCCGTTGCTGCGGCCGCTGGTGTAGTTCACCAACTTTCCATAAGGAACGTACCCTTCCTTGTCCGCATACGGGCTCTTCGGATTTTTGTAGCGGCACCGCCGTCTTAAAGTTACGGCCTGATGTCCGCCGATGGCCCGCTCCCAGGCGTTCGCGGTGTCGCCTTCTCCAACAAAGGGCAAGAACGCCCGAACGAAGGGTATCCTTTTGCCTGAACGGCGGTAATAGCCTTTGAACGACTCTCTCGTTTCGGCCGTCATATAGGCGCCGCCGGTGGTCAGGTTCGACCCCTCCGCATTGCTAAAATTCTTCGCGCATTGCCGGCCGTTTGAAAAATTCGCGCGTCGCAGTTTGCGCCCGTTGCCATAACCAGACGAAATCGCGCGGAAGGACTTGTCTGCCTCGCAGATCATGTAGAACCGTCGCCCCAATCGACCGTTGCGCGATGTGCTGGGGCGCGTCGCATCCATGGCAAAGTAGCAGGGATTTCTAACCGCCCCTTCGTCCACTTTCTGGCGATATAGAGCGCGCGCCCTCTTAAGGACAACTGGAGCGATCTTGCCGTCGCCTGTGCCGACATGCGCTCGCAGCCACGCGGGAATATCTGTGGACTCCACGGCCGCCCGAGATAGGTGAGATCCGGACAGGGGGAGTATGATGACGATGGCAAGGGTCAGAAGGAGGGATCTGAGAGGCACCGGTGTATTTCTCCTGCAGAAGCGTCCTCAACACGCGCTGAGCATAATTCGCTTTGGCAGAATTCGCCATGGCGTGGATAGCAGTTCAAGCCTCGTAGCGTCAGAATGCAAATGTGCACTCCATCGAGGCCGAATGTCATGGCACGAGAATATTTGGCATCCGATCCTGTGTCTGACCGATGGTCAGGATTGTCCGTTTGGCGTCTGAACGGGAAATGCTGTGGACGCCGATTCAGTGCGAGCATATCAGGTTCGGGCTGCTTAAATTCCTTTTGCAAGGACTGCCTGCCAACGCTATCGTTCATGCAGTTTTTTTCTGCTCTTAAATGGGGCAAGGCATGAATTGGCTGAGAGAATGGACAATTCTTGGACTTGTGCTCGCGATATTCGCGGTTGGCGGCACGGGGCATGCATTTGCAGAGGACAACTTCGGTGGTTCAACCAAGGAGTTTCTGAAAAACTTCAAATCAGAGCAGAACAAAGCGCCAGCGATCATTCCTGGATGTTTGCGGAGCTGTGCAGAGGCTGGCCGCGTTTGCCTTCAAAGATGGAGAGACAAGTTCGACATTGAAATAGATAACTGTCCACGCACCCCTCAACGGGCATACGAAGTCTGCACTGAAGTTGCAAAGGACACGGTATCGGCGCGGAACAATGGGTGCTTGACTCTAAGGCGTCAATGTAACCGGAGCTGTGTGAATCTGCCTCTATAATTGACGTGCCCGCCGGCGTTGGGCGCAATAGCGTCGAGATTCTTTCTGGGCGATAGCTGATGGACGATATGAGTCTGCATGTGGCGCATTCTCTCTGGATCACGTTCAATCCGGGAACGGCTCAATCCGGTAGGTAACCGGACGTCATCCATCTCGATTGAGTGTACTCGTAATTAGGAGCCCACAGCCATGAATAACGCACCTCCTTTCGAAGGTGCATTGCTCCACATGGCATTGCTGTGCGACTAGGCGTTTTCCGCCTGCAACTCTGCGAGAATCTCTTCGATAATCTTGAAGCCGCTGCCCCAACCCTTGTCCATTCCAGCCATGGCGCTGGCGAAGCAGGCGATTTCGGCGTCGGTTGCATCGAGCGGCACCTGCGACAACCGCACCCTGGTTTTCGATCCATCGTCGGTGAAGGTCACGGTGGTCAGCAGCACACGTGGCCAATCCGGCATCATCGGGTTCGAAACCACATTCCAGTCGGCATCCGTCGATGAGTGATGCCAGACCATCTTCTCGAGCGGTACGACCTCCTGGAACACCATCTTGCTGAGATCCGATTTCTCGCCCCACTTCATTTCGTTGAGCCACATGCCACCTGGCTCCAGGTCGAATTTGTGAATGATCGTATCGATGCCCGGTCCGTACCAGCGCGACAGGAGTTCAGGATTAGTCCAGGCCCGCCACACCATTTCACGCGGCGCATCGAACACCCGGTCCAAGACATACTCCGGTAGATCACTCATCGCCTGTTTCCTTTGCTTCGGCTTGTTTCATCTGTTCAAGAACGTCATCGAGCTGGTCGAAACTCGTTCCCCAAAAAACGCGGAATTCATCCAGCCAGTCGACGGCTGCCTTCATGTTCTCGCCTTTGAGACGGGCAGGGCGGCGTTGCTCATCGACATCGCGCTCGATCAATCCCGCCCGCTCCAGCACCTTTAAATGGCGCGAGACGGCAGGTTGGCTGATCTCGAAAGGCGCGGCGATTTCGTTGACGGTCGCCTGTCCGTCGGCAAGACGCGATAGAATGGCGCGCCGCGTCGGGTCGGCCAGTGCCGCGAAAACGGCATCGAGATTGGGTTGGGACTCTGTATAACTGAGTTGTTCCATAACGTATCTGTTATATAAACAGGCGTGCATGTCAACGGGCAGGGCGCGTTTTCCTCAAACTGCGATTATGTGGACGATTCTTGGTCAGGGTCGCAAAGCTCAAGAGCAGCAGCAGCAACGGCGAGTGATGCCTCCTGCGGAATGTTATGCCCTACGCCCGGCAGCACACGCCGGTCATAGGTTCCAGAGAAGAAGATTTTGTGCAGGACCGAGGCTTCCTCGGGCATGACGCCGTCGTCTTCGCCATGGAGGGAAATTGTGGGGACGGTAATCTCCGGCTGCTCGGCGAGACGCCTTTCCAGTTCGTCATAGGCCGGATCGCCTTCGATATATCCGTAGCGGTGGCGATAGGAGTGAATGACTACGTCGACAAAGTCGGGATTATCGAACGAGGCAGCGGTTGCGTTGAACGTCTCGTCGTCGAAATCCCATGTGGGTGACCAGAGGTTCCACAGCAACTCACAGAGTGCGTCGCGATTTTTCGTCAAGCCGGCGCGTCCGCGTTCGGTATGGAAATAGTACTGGTACCAATAGTGGAATTCATCGAGTGGCGCCGCTGGCTCAACCGATCTGGCGATGTTCTGAATGTTGTAGCCGTTGCCTGTGATGAGCCCCTGGACACGCTCCGGCCAGAGCGCCGATACGATGCAGGCGGCTCGCCCACCCCAGTCGTAACCGGCGACCACCGCTTTGGAGATATCCAGAGCGTCCATAAAGGAAAGCAGATCATGGCCGAGAGCGGCCTGCTGCCCGGATCGGATCGTGTTGTCCGAGAGGAAGCGTGTTTCGCCATAACCGCGCAAATAGGGAACGACGGCGCGTTTGCCGACAGTCGTGATGAGCCCGACAACATCGTCATAGGCCCGCACGTCATACGGGAAGCCGTGCAGCAAGATGACAGGGACGCCTCCAGGCTCCCCGTGATCCTCATAGGCGATCTCCAGGGTGTCGGTTTTGACTTTTCGGACATGTTGCGTGTTCGGCACAGTGCAGCTCCCGGAATGGAATGATGGTGAGACCGATTGCGAGGCAATAGCATAGTTCGCTGATACCATTGTCCACCGCGGGTTTGATGTCGATCAAGGCGAAGCATCACGATATGGGATCTTATTCAGGGCCTCTTTGGAGACCCTTGGTCCGATGATCCGCAGATGTCTTGGCTTGTTGTTAGTCGCATTGGCAGTCCTGCTTGGCGGGTTGCCGGTTCACGCCCAAACCATCGATCCTCATGCGCTATACGAGAGCCGGTGCACGCGTTGTCATGAGCCCCATGCAAGCGCGTTTGCGCGTGCCCAGTTGAAGTCGCAGGGCGATGTCGTTATCGGCATCGAAACCGGAGAGGAACTCTCCGCGCTACTTGATGGTCACCGCGGCACCAATCTGACGAGCGCCGAAATCCGTGCCCTGGTCGACCACTTCGCAGCGATGATGACGACGGGGTGGATCTATCAGAAGAAATGTACTCTCTGCCATGAGCCGGCTGTGAAACTCGCCCGGATCTGGCTGATCATGCGCGATGGCAGGCTCATGGGGCGCTATACCGGCCGGGACATCGAAGTGTTTCTCGGCAATCATGGCCGCCTGACGGCGGAGGAAGTCCAAATCGTCACAAAGATGTTGCAACGGCAACTGGGCCAGCCTTGAGATTGCGCCAGCTATGGTGACCGTTTTCAATTCCTGCCATAACGGTCCGACACACCGATAGTGGCAAGGTGCCTCGGCACAGGCAAAAGAAACAGGGAAACAGACCATTGCAAGACGTTGCTGGAGCAGTCGTTTCGGAAGTCGATGATTTCGAGAGCTATCTGAAGACGGTTCGGGATTTCTCTCAAAATGTCCTCCGTCCGGCCGAGGACGTGGTCGAAGAGACTGATGAAATCCCGGAAGACATCGTCGAACAGATCCGGAAAATCGGATTGTTCGGAATCAGTCTGCCAAAGAAATGGTCTGGACTTGGATTGACCCAGGAACAGCAGGTGAGACTGACTTTCGAGTTTACCCAGCCAAGCGCGGTTTTCCGTTCGCGCTTCTCCACCACCATCGGCCTCTGCTCCCAGATGATCCTCGATTACGGTTCCGAGACACAAAAAGCGCAATGTCTGCCCGGCATGGCGACCGGTGCGATCACGGGTGCTTTCTGCCTGACCGAGCGCAATGTTGGCTCCGATGCCAGTGCACTCGAGACAACGGCGGAGCGCACAGACGCCGGATACGTCATCAACGGCATCAAGCGCTACATCACCAACGCACCGGATGCGGATCTGTTCGTCGTCATGGCTGTGACCGGAGAGGAAGCGAACGGCAAGAAAGAGATGTCGGTGTTCCTGGTGGAGAAGGGAACGGCAGGGCTCACGCCGGGACCCCGCGAGCGGATGATGGGGCAGCGTGGCTCCCATGTATCCGAGATCTTCTTCGAGAATTGCGCCGTTAGCGAAGATGCCTTGCTTGGCGGCAAAACCGGCAATGGGCTGAAGATGGCGCTGCGCGGGATCAATCATGCGCGCACCCATGTCGCTGCAACCTGTGTCGGCCAGGGTATCAGAATCCTCGACGAGACCATCGCCTATGCGAAACAACGTCAGCAGTTCGGTCAGCCGATTGCCGACTTCCAGGCCATCCAGACAATGGTGGGCCAGGGGCGCTCGGAACTGGCAGCGGCTAAAGCGCTGACACTCGAGGTTGCCCGGAAATTTGATGCCGGTCCGATCCCCTTCATCGATATCGCCTGCGCGAAACTGTTTGCCTCCGAGATGGTCTGGCGTATTGCCGATCAGGCTGTGCAGATTCTGGGTGGAATGGGCTATATGGAGAGCCATCCTATCGCGCGCCTGTTTCGCGATGTTCGTCTGCTTCGTATTTTTGAGGGGACATCTCAAATCCATCAGTTGAATATTGCCAAACATGCCATCAAGCACGGCGTCGCCGAACAGATGTGAATTTCCAACGGGCGAGGGATATCCTGATTCTCATCGAACCCATAACGCACCGGACTTGATCCGGGGCCCAGGGCTAACTGAAAGATTGGTCGTGTCGCCCCGGGTCCCGGATCAAGTCCGGGACTTTCCGGTTTGGTGAGTGAGCCTGCACGATGGGATCACATTCGATGAAACTCGAAAGTCGCTGGAGCAGGGGAGTAACCCATGTCGCCGTTTGGATATGTCTTGCAATGAGCGTCGCCCAGTCCGCCCATGCTGATGATGATCTTGTCATCTATCTGCACAACGCCTGGTACGAGAAACACAAGGACGGTACGCCGCATCCGAAGTTTGGTGTCTATCATCTCAAGGACATTCACGTGGCCTTAGGCAAGGGCGTGGATTTCCGCGCGCCTGAAAGAGGGCCGGATGCCGATCCAATGGAGGCGGCGAAAGACGTCGTCGCGTTGATCCGTGCAGAGCTCGCCACTGGCAGAAAACCTTCGACCGTGAAAGTCGTTGGTGCCTCCAAGGGCGGTGTCATAGCGATGTTGGCCAGTACGATGCTTGCCGAGCCGGATGCCCGCTGGGTCATCATCGGCGGCTGCAGTTCAGGTCCGCTCAAGACCTTTGCACCAAAACTGACGGGACATGTTCTCTCGATTTATGACGACAGCGATACGATCGGCGGACCTTGCCCGGACAATGAGGTGCTTACGGCCGGGACGACGCGGTTCAAGCAGATTCGGACCGAGACCGGCCTAAATCACGGCTTTCTGTTTTCAGCCGACGCTGTATGGGTGATTCCAGCGGCAGACTGGTAGTCGCCGCTGCTAAGATGCGCTGTTGGAACGCCGCTCGATGAATTCGGCGGCATTATCGAGAATTCGTCCTCCCTTGATGTCGTCCGCATGCAGTGCGACGCGCGCCTCGGCTTCCGTCGGCAGCATCGATTCCATTTCTTCGAGCGCCTTGTCGGGTTGCGAGTGGCCGCCATAGGTCACGAAAACTGCAATGCGTTCTGGCCAGTCCGTATTCTGTGACAGGAACGCACGCATCGGTGTCGACGGATAGCTGGTCCAGATTGGCGTGCCCAGGATCAATCGGTCATAGGATGCGATATTCTCTGTTGAGACTGTGATCGGCGGCAGCACGCGCTTCAGGCTGTCGTGTCCTGCCCGGGCGTATCCAAGAAATGGAAAGTGATAGCGGTCGCACACAATTTCACCGACGTCTGCATCGAGTTGCTCGGCAAGACAGTACGCAGCTGCCGCCGTCGTTCCTGACCGTGAGTAAAACAGGATGAGTGTTCGCATGAACCCCTCTCATCTTCTGCTGATGGCACAACGAATAGAGGGGGCAGCGAGACGTAGTGCATTGATCCTTGTCAGAGCAGGGCGCGGCTGGGCGTGCGCGTCGGCCACGTAAAACAAGAAAGCCGGGCACGAAGCCCGGCTTTCTCGAAACGCAAATCTCGCTGCGATCCGTTCGAAAAACGAATCCTCAGCGAGGATAAATCATTTAGGCTTGCAAGGATTGCAGGCTTTCTTGGCTGCGCAAGGATTACATTTCTTGGCTGCACAAGGATTACATTTTTTGGCTGCACACGGATTGCAAGCTTTCTTAGCTGCACACGGGTTGCAGGCCTTCTTGGCTGCGCAAGGCTTGGCATGACTTGCGGCAAAAGCCGGCGTCGTTGCGGCAACGCCAACGGCAATCGGAAGGGCAGCGGCTGCGCTCAAAAGTGTTTTGGCAGATTTTCTCATTCGATAATGTCCTCTATGGGCTTTCTTAGTACTGCAGGGAAAAACTAGGCAATCGGGCAATGACATTCTAATCACATTAAAGTCATGCTCCGTGTAAATACTATCCGTTTACTGACTAAGCGGCCGCAATCATCTGTTCGGTGCCGTCCAAACCTTCACTGGTTTGGATCGTGCGCCGTTGTGCCAGGTTCCGGTCGATGCGTTCGATCTGCTCGTCTATATCGATGGCGACTTCAGACGTGACCTCCAACTCCTCATCTTCGAAAACGTCCCCATCAGGGTGGTCGTCCTGATAGGCCTCGATCCGAAGATCGCGTTCCCTCAAAAGCATCTCTATCTGCGGCCGGAACAGCCGAACCATGGCCGTCAGCCAATTGTTTGTGGCCAGACAGGGGTTAGCCTGATCAATCGCAAATCGGTCGAGAAGCGCTATGACGTCTTCGGCGGCATAGAATGTTTCGCCCGTGACCCAGCGATTGGTTGTAAACAACCCTGTCGGCAACCCATCCTTGTCCATAGAGATGGCAACGAGATGGCAAATGGCCTCGTCATCGAGAGGACGCTCTCCGTCCCCTGTATAGGGATAAGGTTGAATGGTATCGGGGATGGCATCGGCCCGCAGAAACGTATGGAAATGGCCGTGTTCGCCGCTTTCTGGGCGATGGGCGTGGTAATAATATTGTGATCCGGTTTCGTGATCGTAGATGTCGCCGGGGGGATAGTGGTCCATCTCGAAGAACTCGCCATTGTTTGCGAGCACCTGTCCGACCGTATTTGCGCCGCTTTTGCCCAAGACCCGAAAGGCTTCGAGAACCTCATCTGCCGCACGCGACATGTCGATGAGTCTGCTATTGGGCAGTTTTGTGAAATCGATTTCCATAGGGGCCTCTTCCTCTCAATCACGAACCACACGCGCCGCCAGACCGGTCACCTTCGAATAGGTGCTCGGCGGCGGCGCGGTAAAGACTCGACTATTGCGCAATGGGCGCGCTGGAGCTGTCGAAATTGGGCGCGTTGCGGTTCGGAGACTCTTTGGGCTCGAGGCCGGGCCAGTTCTTATTGGCCGTCACGATATGACCGGGGACGTCTTTCTCCCAGAAGCCCACGACATTCGGTGTGATGTTCAAATAGAGCTTGTCGTCGACGATGCGCCAGAGATTGGGATTGCCTGGTACCTTGCCACCCTGGGCGGCACCATAGGCACAATGGCCATCATAGGCAGGTGCGTATTTTGCGGGGTTCTTAGAGAAAGCGTCGCGGTTGGCCGCTGTCGAGAAGGCCCATTTGGCACCGTTATGTTCGACAGTGAACGCTTTTTTGCCCGGTACTGCTTTGGGCTGAGATTGGCCGACGGGGACCTGCTTGAGGTTCCAATAAGCGACCACGTCATAGCCGCTGACGGCATATCCGCTCTTATCGACAAACTGGGGGCCGGCGAGCGCCGGGCTTGAGATCATTGCGGCCAAGACGCCGGCGAGTGCGAACTGTTTAAGGTTCATCGGACTTCTGCTCCTCGGGGATGTTCGGTTCCGCCATTAAATAACAGTCCACGGACGGTATTCTAGTGGAGGTGGAGCGTTTGTGAGAATTCGTGATCGTTGTAAGCGGCTTGCGTGAACGTGCAGAAATTGGGGTTTTGCGCCATTCGTTTCTGGATCCGGTCGATGTCCACCAATTCGTGAGATTTAGCGTTTCAGCCTGATCACATCGCGGCTGTGGGTGCATGTTTGGGAGCGAATTTCCAAGCGTTTCAAACCGGCCTCGGCTTTGGGTTCTCAGCTGATTCGTTAACAAGCCAGCCATATTCACATATGCGAAAACTGCAATGCTGCGATGCGGAAGGCATCCTACCTAAGTCGAAGAAGCGCGCTTATCTCTGTGTCAACACGAACCGCTGCCCGGATGCAGCCTGCGCCGAGACGGCGGTTCAATTTCAAGGAGATGAACGATGGCAGCACACGCAACGATGACAGACGCCGGCCAGTTTGGCACAGGCACATCCGGCAAATCACCGCTGGATTTCCTCGTCCGAGGTTTCAAGCATTTCTTCGCGGGTCGTGCTGACCATGGCGTTCGAGTGGCATACGCCCATCTCGCCAATCTGAACGATTCGGCCCTGACAGATCTTGGCTATGATAGCCAAAAGATCGCCGAGATCCGAAGAGTCGCCGACAAGGGCGTCAACGCGTTTTAGTCGGACTGTAAGCTGATTGGTCGCTCCGCCTTCGATCCTCTTAGATTGCGGTCGGAGCGATTAATACAGCATCCATTTTGTCGGTTTGGTTTGCTTCTTGCGCGGTGGCACCGCCACATTGTCGATCAGGCGGGTCTTGCCAAGATTTGCGGCGATGAAGACCCGGGCCTGTTCCGTGACATCCTCCTCTAGCGGCGTTAGATCGTAGGCACTGCAGACCTGCAGATAGTCGAGATCGAAACCGCTGCCCTCCAGTCTGGCCTTTGCCGAAGCAAGGGCATCTTCCACCACACGACCATTCCCTATGTCTGTCGCAACGTCCTTGATCGTCCGATAGAGTATCGGCGCGGTCACGCGTTGTTCTTTCGTCAGATACTGATTGCGTGACGAGAGTGCCAGGCCGTCCTTTTCGCGCACGGTCGGGCCGCCAACGATGGATACCGGAATGTTGAGGTCGCGTACCATTCGTTTGATGACCAGCAGCTGCTGATAGTCTTTCTGGCCGAAGATAGCGATGTCGGGAAGCGCTTGTAACAGCAGCTTCGAGACCACGGTCGCAACGCCGCCGAAGAAGTGGGGCCGCGACACGCCGCACAAGCCTTCGCCTAGTCCGCCGACATGGACGAGTGTCGAAAAGTCCTGCGGATACATCTCGTCGGGCGAGGGCGCATAGATGAGATCGATCCCGAGTTTCGAAAGCTGGGCCCTGTCGCTGGTCTCGTTGCGTGGGTAGCGGTCCAGATCCTCACCCGGTGCGAACTGTGTCGGATTGACGAAAATCGTGACAATCGTCTTGTCCGTCTTCTTGAGTGACAATTTGACCAGGGAGAGATGGCCTTCGTGCAGGGCTCCCATGGTCGGGACAAGCCCGATGGTCTGGCCTTCCTCGCGCCATTTTGCGACGCGGCGGCGCAGTGTCTGTACCCTTCGGACGGTATCGAGTCGGCGTGCCATGGCGGCGAACATATCAGCCGGACTGAGCGGCATGAACTCATAAATGAATGCGGGTTCGACATCTGTCCGTTTGCGCGTTGAACCCGTTAGCGCTCAAATCGATTCGACGCGCTCACGCACCAACGTGAAGATTTGCGACAACCGGTCATTGATGAGTTTCATGGCCAACAACCGCACCAATCTATGAGGCATCTGCGCGATCCTTTGGTACAATAATCCCGTCCCATAATGAGCCCCGCGAATGCCATGACCAAGCCAGTCCTCAGCGAATTGCCACGACGCGACGAGATCGCATCGCACTATCTGTCCGATGAAACCGAGATGGTGAATGGTTTGATCGAGCAGGCGCGGGTCGGGCCGGAACTGCGCCGGGATGTGGATAGGATCGCCCGCCAACTCGTCCATGCCGCCCGCGCCGGCCGGCGGCAATTTGGCGGTATCGATGCTTTTATGAATGAGTACGGGCTGACCAACGAAGAGGGCATCATTCTGATGTGTCTCGCCGAGGCCCTTCTGCGCGTACCGGATTCGGAAACCGTCGACAGACTGATTGCCGACAAGATCGGCGGTGGCGACTGGCAGCGGCATATGGGGCATTCCGACTCGCTCTTCGTCAATGCCTCGACCTGGGGGCTGATGCTCACGGGTCGCGTTATCGGTCTTCAGGGGAGCAATACGGAAGAGACGACCAGCCGCCTCGGACGCATGGTGTCGCGAAGCGGCGAGCCGATCATTCGTGAGGCGATGCGCCATGCCATGCGCATTCTCGGAAAGCAGTTCGTCTTGGGCCGCACCATCGAAGAGGCGCTCGCCAACGCCAGGTCCGATGAGGAGAAAGGCTACAGCTTCTCTTACGACATGTTGGGGGAGGCGGCACGGACGGAGGCCGACGCGAACCGGTATTTCGACAAGTATGTCGCGGCACTCGAGGCTGTGGCGAAGGCCGCGGGGCCCGCGGAAGAAGAAAGCGATGCCGTGCTTTGGACACGGCCGAATCTGTCCGTCAAACTCTCCGCCCTGCATCCCCGCTATGAAGCCGCCAAGGAGGCGCGGGTGCGCCGCGAACTCGGCCAACGACTGAGGCGTCTGGTTCATCTTGCGCGGGACCGGTGGCTGAGTATCACGATCGATGCGGAGGAAGCAGATCGGCTGGCGCTCAGCCTGCAGCTCTTTGGCGATGTGCTTGCGGATCCCGGCCTTGAACACTGGAACGGTGTCGGACTTGCGGTCCAGGCCTACAGCAAACGTGCGATGCCGGTTCTTGAATGGCTGGGCAAAGTCGCGCGGCTTTCCGACAAGCGCCTGCCCGTGCGGCTCGTCAAAGGGGCTTATTGGGACAGCGAGATAAAATTCGCACAGGAACACGGGCTGCCGAACTATCCGGTGTTTACGCGCAAATCCTGTACCGATGTCTCTTATCTGTCCTGCGCTCAGCATCTTCTCGACAATAGAGCGACCTTCTTCCCGCAGTTCGCGACACACAATGCACATACGGTCGCCTCTATCCTTGGCCGAGCGGGCAAGGAGGGCGGCTTCGAACTTCAGCGTCTCCACGGTATGGGGCAGGCGCTCTATGAAGACGTAATTGCGCCCGATAAATTCGCGCGCCCAGTGCGGATCTATGCGCCCGTGGGTGGCCACGAAGAACTCCTGGCCTATCTCGTGCGCAGACTTCTGGAAAACGGGGCCAACACATCCTTCGTGAATCGGCTTGCCGACGACGAGGCGCCGATTGCCGAGATCATCGCAGATCCCGTCGATCGTCTGGCAGGTTCGGACAGCAAGTCCCATCCGAACATTCCGTTGCCCCCCGACCTCTACCGGCCAGAACGCGGCAACAGTTTAGGTGTGCCCTTCTGGGAGAATACCGTCCGCACAGCCTTCACCGGCAGGCTTGAAAACCACCTGACCGGCCAGTATCGCGGTGGCCCGATTGTCGACGGCACTGTCCGCTTCGACGGAGATGTCGTGAAGATCGTGTCGCCCCATGACCGGCGGGTTACGCTCGGAACGATTGCGGAAGCGACGGTGGCGCATGTTGCGGAAGCTTCCACAAAAGCGGACGCGGCGGCGCATCGCTGGGATGCATGCGGCGGCGGGGAGCGTGCTGCCCTTCTTGAGGCAGCGGCCGATCAGTTCGAAGCCAACCGCGAAGAACTCATGGCAGTTATCGTTCGCGAGGCGGGCAAGACTCTCGACAATGCACTTGGCGACATACGCGAGGCAGCCGACTTCCTGCGCTACTATGCAAGCCTTGCACGCGAACAGTTCGGTGTACCCAAGCCGCTTCAGGGCCCCACAGGCGAAGAGAATGTCCTCTCCCTTCACGGCCGCGGCGTCATAGCCTGTATTTCGCCCTGGAACTTTCCGTTGGCGATTTTCACAGGACAGGTTGCCGCTGCGCTGGCAGCCGGCAATTGCGTTCTGGCGAAGCCCGCAGAGCAGACCCCGTTGACGGCGTTCCTGGCCGTGAAGCTGATGCATGGGGTGGGCGTTCCGCACGACGTTCTGCATCTTTTGCCTGGCCGGGGCGAGACCATCGGTACGGCGCTGACAGCCGATCCGGTCGTTGCCGGCGTCGCTTTTACGGGATCGAATGAAACCGCGAAGATCATCCATCGCGGCCTTGCGGACCGGCCGGGCCCGATTGTACCCCTTATTGCAGAGACAGGCGGCATCAATGCAATGATCGTCGACTCCACGGCTCTGCCCGAGCAGGTCGTGCGGGATGCGGTCTACTCGGCGTTCGATAGCGCAGGGCAACGATGCTCCGCGTTGCGCGTTCTCTATCTCCAGGACGACATCGCCGACCGCTTTCTTGAAATGCTTGTGGGTGCCGTCGAAGAGCTGCAGATCGGCGATCCGCTCGACTATGGAACCGACATCGGGCCGGTTATCGACGACGATGCGGCGCGCATCCTTGAAAATCATAAGGCCAAGATGCGCACGACGGCGCGCGAGCTGATTGATCTGCCAATTCCCGACGGTGCCAAAAATGGCTCGTTCGTTGCCCCTGCAGTTTATGAAATCGATGCGATCGCTGATCTGGACCGGGAGATTTTTGGGCCGATTCTGCATGTGGTGCGTTTTGCCGCCGACCAGATCGCCGAGGTTTGCGATGCCATCAACGCCACCGATTATGGGCTGACCCTTGGATTGCACACGCGTATCGGGACCAGGGCCGAGCGCATTGCAAGCCGGGTCCGGGCAGGCAACATCTATGTCAACCGCAACCAGATCGGTGCGGTTGTGGGTGTGCAACCCTTTGGCGGTGAAGGGCTTTCCGGGACAGGGCCGAAAGCGGGAGGGCCAAACACCCTTTTGCGCTATGCTGTTGAGCGTGCATGCTCGAGTGATATTACGGCATCAGGCGGCAATCCGGAGCTCTTGTCTCTGCGCCCGCATTCAGCGGATGCGGATGACGACTGACCGCGGTCCGTGGGCGTGGTTTTCCTGCGATTGAAAGCGGTCGAGCGCCTGTGTCATGCGGCACATTGTTCACCCAATGCTTCGCAACCATCTATAGACTGTCGTTCATGAACAGTGATGCAGTGTGATGGTACGAAAAGACAAAAAGGATATTGCCGAACGGCCAGGCGATAAGGCGGTGTCGGATGCGCCTTCGAGTGCGAGCGATATCGACGCCTTTCTGAACCAGGTTCGGACCATGCAACCGTCTGGCAAGCCGGGTTCGCGCGGGCGCATGATTTTCGCGATGGACGCGACAATGAGCCGTCAGCCGACATGGGACCTGGCGCTCGGGCTCCAGGCGGACATGTTTCACGCGGTCAAGACTGTTGGTGGTCTCGATGTCCAACTTGTCTATTTTCGCGGCTTTGGCGAGTGCCGTTCCAGCAAGTGGGTTAGCGATCCTGACGCCTTGGCCCGCTTGATGAGCAAGGTCACCTGCCGCGGTGGCTATACGCAGATCGGCAAGGTGCTTACCCACGCACGGCGCGAGACCGACGATCACAAGGTCAGCGCTCTGGTCTATGTCGGCGATTGCATGGAGGAGGACATTGACCATCTCTCCGCGCTTGCCGGCGAGCTCAGCCTGCTAGGGCTTCCGGTGTTTCTCTTCCAGGAGGGGCACGATCCGACGGCCGAAGCGGCGTTCCGCGAGATTGCCCGGTTGACCCGCGGCGCCTATTGCCGCTTCGATGCGGGCGCGGCCGATCAGTTGCGCGAACTCCTCGCGGCCGTCGCCGTCTATGCAGCCGGCGGACAGAAGGCTCTCAGGGATCTGAGCGGGAGAGATGCCGGTGGTGCACGACTTCTGCTTGAACAGTTGAGTTGACATCAAGGGCCTTCACCAATCCATGTTTCATCAGGAGCGCGCCTTCATGACCTAGAGCAACGTGGACCGCGTCAGATGTTCATAAGTTGCTCTCGCAGCGCAGAATCGATCAACTTCTCTGTGCTTGGTCAAATTCGACCGAGCAGAGGTTGATCCAGGGAATACCGTAGGCAATGCATTTCTTTCTCTTGGGGCTCGGCATACTTCTGGGGCTTCTGCTAATCGCCAGACTGTTCGTGAATGCGAACACAAAGACGATGGCACAGTCCGTTCGCCGGATCGGCGCCATTGGCCTGTTTGTTCTCGCGGCACTGTTCGCGGTGACGGGGCAGATCGCGTTGGCAATTCCCGCGGCGTTCCTTGGGATGATGGTCCTGCGCGGGCGTTCGCCCTTTTCCATTGGCTCTCCGGGCCGCGCGAGAAAGTCCTCAGGTCAGCAATCGCGAGTTCGCACGATCTATCTTGAAATGTTGCTGGATCACGACACGGGCGAAATGGACGGTGTCGTGCTCAAGGGGCGCAATCAGGGAGAGCAACTCTCAAAACTCGGACGCGCGGCCCTCATGGACCTCCTGGCCGAATGCCAGAAGGAAGACCAGCAATCGGCCCAGTTGCTTGCCGCCTATCTGGACCGCATGGACCCGGATTGGCGCGACCATGCCGGCGCAGGTGCCGGACCTGACCAGGAACGCGGGTCCGGTGGCGGGCCGATGACCATCGACGAAGCCTATGACGTGCTGGGACTTGGACCCGGTGCCAGCAAAGACGATATCCGCCGCGCCCACCGTAGTCTGATGAAGAAGATGCATCCCGACCAGGGCGGCTCGACCTATCTGGCAGCCAAAATCAATCAGGCGAAAGATCTGCTGTTAGGCGAATAGGTCGATGGCGATCTGCTGACCCGACAAATGAAGGTTATTCAGCCCGCATTACGACGCAATTGATCCTGCGCTTCTGCAAAGTGCTGCAGGCGCGTTTTGCGCTTGCTCTATCCGAGAAACCGGCAAAGCGGGCACGGTAGAGTTGGGCGCTCTTTTTGCGGAATGGGATCGTGAGAGCTTTGCGCCCTCTCAGCACGCTTCCTGCGGCCTTCCGCACCTTCTCGATCCGCTTGCTGGCGAGAGTCTTGGAAGCATAGGCGCCGACCTGCACGTGATGGGTGTCGGGCGGCGGGGTTGCAAGACGCATAGGCTCGGGGCGCGATCCGGCCGTGCGTGTCGGCACCGCGATCGGCGCTGATACAGTCGCCGTAATCATGGGTTTCGGAGCAGCTTCAGCAGGTTGTGCTGCAATTGCCGAGGCGATGGATGCGACTTGAAAATTCTCCGCTCTTCGCGCCGCTGCGAGTCTGGTTTCCGGATTGCGCGTCGGCAGAGGGATTGCCCGGATCGTTGATCGTGCCACCGCTTTACGCATATTGCGGTTGAGCAGAGTTGCCATTTGCGCATTGCGGGCTTTACCCGTCTTGCCGCCCATAACGACGGCAATCACATGGCGTTGGCCGCGGCGGACCGATGCGGTCAGATTGAAGCCCGATGCACGCGTGTAACCGGTCTTGATGCCGTCCGTGCCCTTGTAGCTGAAGAGCAGCTTGTTGTGGTTCTTGTAGCGCTTGCCCTTGTACTTGAAATACTTCGTCCGGAAGTATTTGTAGTATTGCGGGAAGTCGCTCTGGATGCGGCGCCCGAGCGTCGCCATGTCGCGGGCGGTCGTCAGCTGTTTCGAGTTTGGCAGGCCGGACGCGTTTTTGAACGTCGTCTTGGACATGCCGAGGCTGCGGGCCTTCTCGGTCATGAGCCGGGCAAAGTTTGTCACCGTTCCACCGAGATTTTCGGCAACCACGGCCGCAACGTCGTTCGCCGACTTGGTGACCAGCGCCCTGATCGCATCGTGGACGCGAATCGACTGACCTGGTTTCAGCCCGATCTTCGAGGGCGGTTGTTTGGAGGCGTTGGGTGTCACAACGAATCTGGTATTCAGCCCGACCTTGCCCTGATCGAGAAACTCGAAGAGCAGATAGAGCGTCATGATTTTCGTTAGAGATGCCGGATAACGGGGCTTGTCGGCGTTTCTGGAATAGAGAACACGGCCTGTATGACCGTCGATGGCGATGGACGCGCTACGTGGCGCGGCATGCGCTGAATTGGGAAGCGCAATCGCGCAAACCGCCATGATCGACAATGCGACCGATGCGCATCGGATCGACGACTGGGAAAACGCGATGCGAAAAATCCGCGAAGTCACGAAGTATACCCCCCGAGGTACAGCCGATTCGTTTCAAAATCGGACACTACGATGCTGACGCGATTCGAGCAATGTTGCTCAAGCACTTGCATTTTGAGCCTATTGACGATCTTCCGGCCAGAATCCGGGCCCACGATCTTATTCTCTATCACCGACCCCCCGACGAGGCCGTGATCACGGTCATATTCGACCGCAGAAGCCGAGCCTAAATTCCTGCTCGTTACGAAACAGTTAACTGAGCGCCTCCCAGGCCGTCAACACCCCCCTCGGAAGGCCTTATCCGAAAGGCTAATGCTGCACTGCAAAAAACTTTATTGACTTACGTTTGTGCGGTGCATATATCGATGTTGCAACGCAGCAAGGCCACCCCAGGGCGTTGATCCCAGGAATTCAGACGTAGACGAACCAGGAACAGTGACATGATCAAAGGCATCGAAGATTTTCAGAAAATGAACAAAGACAACATCGAAGCAACTGTCCGCAGCTTTGGTGAAGTCAACAAGGGTTTCCAGGCTATCGCAACCGATTGGACCGACTATTCGAAGAAAGCCTTCGAAGACGGCACCGCAGCATTCGAAAAGCTTGCTGGCGCCAAGTCCGTCGAGCAGGCCATCGAAATCCAGTCGACCTTCGCCAAGAAGGCCTATGACGACTACGTTTCGCAAGTGACCAAGCTTTCCGAAATGTATGTTGGCCTGGCCAAAGAGGCTTACAAGCCCGTCGAAGCGGCTGTCGCTAAGAAAGCCTAATGCGGCGCGCCCGGATCGGGCGCCGGCGCAAACGACCGACGAAGAGACCCGGTGCGCAAGCCCGGGTCTTTTTTTGTGGCGCATAGGCCCTAGCGCTCAGCCACGTGTCTTCCTATCTTTAACCAACATCGGTAACGCCAACACACGGCCCAGCGGACACCAACAGCGAGAGGCGTTTAAATTGCGCCAACATGTCTCACTGTTTTGGATGCTGGACTGGGTCATCGTGGATGTTTGCGGATATTGGGGCGCGCATTTGCGACCCGGTACATGATGCCGTTACAATGTCGCGATGAATTTGGTCGCATCACCGATTGACGAAGGGGCGCACGCAAGTGTGTGACCAGAAATGACTGAAACCATTCTCATGTCCGAGAACGGTACCGACGATGATGGGCGAGACGACCTTGGGACGAATATCGTTACCAAGACTCGTCCGAAAACGAAAAAGCCTAGCCTCTATAAGGTGCTGCTCCTGAATGACGACTACACACCGATGGATTTCGTCGTCTATGTGCTGGAACGTTTTTTCAACAAGACGGCAGATCAGGCAACTGAGATCATGTTGCATGTCCACCGGAAGGGGGTCGGTATTTGTGGGGTCTACACCTACGAGGTGGCAGAGACTAAGGTAGCGCAAGTAATGAATTTCGCCCGGCAGCACCAGCACCCGTTGCAGTGCACGATGGAAAAGGAGTGAAGCGGCCCCGTGACCTCATTCTCGTCTAGTCTGGAAGGCGCTCTGCACAGAGCGCTCGAATACGCCAACGAGCGAAGCCACGAATATGCGACATTGGAGCATCTGCTGCTGTCGCTGCTCGACGATCGCGACGCGTCCGCAGTGATGCGTGCGTGCGATGTCGATTTGGACGTCCTGAGAGAAAAACTCCTCGAATATATTGACTCCGAACTTTCCGGTCTGGTGATCGAGGGGAGTGATGAAGCGCAACCGACGGCCGGATTCCAGCGCGTCATTCATCGCGCGGTTGTCCATGTCCAGTCCTCGGGCCGCGAGGAAGTCACCGGTGCCAATGTTCTTGTGGCGATCTTCGCCGAGCGCGAGAGTCACGCCGCATTCTTCCTGCAGGAGCAGGACATGACCCGCTTCGATGCGGTCAATTACATCAGCCATGGGATCGCCAAGCGCCCGAGCATGTCAGACGCCAAGCCCGTGCGCGGCGTCGACGAGGACGCGGCGACGGTGGATGGCGGTGAAGACAAGAAGCGCGGTGCGGATGCGCTCGAAGTCTATTGCATCAATCTCAATCAGAAAGCGCGGGAAGGGCGGATCGATCCGCTTATCGGCCGCGAATCCGAAATCAAACGCACCATCCAGGTGCTCTGCCGCCGGCAGAAGAACAATCCGCTGTTCGTGGGTGACCCGGGCGTCGGCAAGACGGCGATTGCCGAGGGGCTGGCGCGTCGGATCATCGAGGACGACGTACCGGAGGTTCTCTCCTCGTCGACGATCTTCCAGCTCGATATGGGCGCGTTGCTGGCCGGGACCCGGTACCGGGGCGATTTCGAAGAACGGCTGAAGGCCGTCATGCGCGAGATCGAGGCCTATCCGGGCGCCATCATGTTCATCGACGAGATCCACACGGTGATCGGCGCCGGTGCCACGTCAGGTGGTGCCATGGACGCATCGAACCTTCTCAAGCCCGCCCTGCAGAACGGCAGTCTGCGTTGCATGGGCTCGACAACCTACAAGGAATATCGCCAGCACTTCGAGAAGGACCGTGCACTTGTGCGCCGCTTCCAGAAGATCGATATCGCCGAGCCGTCGATTCCCGATGCAATTGAAATCCTGAAAGGCCTGAAACCTTATTTCGAGGATTTCCATAAGCTTCGCTACACGAACCAGGCCATTAAGACGGCGGTCGAGCTGTCGGCCAAGCACATCAATGACCGTAAGCTGCCGGACAAGGCGATCGATGTCATCGACGAGACCGGAGCCTCGCAGATGCTGCTCCCGGATTCGCGCCGGAAGAAGACCATCGGCGTGAAGGAAGTCGAGGCGACCATCGCGACTATGGCGCGGATTCCGCCGAAGTCGGTCTCCAAGAACGATGCGGAAGTGCTGCTGAATCTTGAGCGCGATCTCAAACGCGTGGTGTTCGGGCAGGACAAGGCGCTCGACGCGCTGGCGTCCGCTATCAAGCTGTCGCGGGCCGGCCTGCGCGAGCCGCAAAAACCAATCGGCTGCTATCTCTTCTCCGGCCCGACAGGCGTCGGCAAGACAGAAGTTGCGCGCCAGCTGTCCATGACCATGGGCGTCGAGCTGCTGCGCTTCGACATGTCGGAATATATGGAGCGGCACACGGTCTCGCGCCTCATCGGTGCACCTCCCGGATATGTCGGCTTCGACCAGGGCGGACTGCTGACCGACGGCGTCGACCAGCATCCCCATTGCGTGCTGCTGCTGGACGAGATCGAGAAAGCGCATCCCGATCTCTTCAACATCCTGCTGCAGGTGATGGACCACGGCAAGCTGACCGACCACAATGGCAAGAGCATCGACTTCCGCAATGTCATTCTGATCATGACAACGAATGCGGGCGCCGCGGACCTTGCCAAGGCGCCGATCGGCTTCAACCGTGACAAGCGGGAAGGGGACGACGAGGAAGCGATCAATCGCATGTTCTCGCCCGAATTCCGCAACCGTCTCGATGCCATCATCGGCTTCTCGAATTTGCCGCCGGAAGTCATTTCGAAGGTCGTCGAGAAGTTCATCTTCGAGCTTGAAGCCCAACTGCAGGACCGCTCCGTTGCCATCGAGCTCGCCGAGGAAGCCAATGAGTGGCTGGCCAAAGAGGGCTATGACGAGAAGTTCGGCGCACGGCCGCTCTCGCGTGTCATTCAGGAGCACATCAAGAAACCGCTCGCCGATGAACTGCTATTCGGCAAACTCAAGGCTGGTGGAACGGTCCGTGTCATCGTCGAGGAGAAGGACGGCGCCAAAAAGCTCGGCTTCGAATTCTTGAACCCGGCACCGCCACAGAAGAAGCTCGCCAAACCGAAGCCCAAGGGCGGCGGCGATGGCGGTGGCGGCTCGGAGACAAAACCGAAGGCAAAGCCGAAAGCGACGAAGAAGAAGGGGCCGAACCGCAAGCCGCCCGGAAGCACCGGAAAGAAGGGGTCGAGCCCTGTTCCGAAAGTTCCGCTTCCGGCCAAATAGCCGGCTTTGTCGGAACAACCCACGGCACCCACTTCGCCGGCCTGGACAGTTGAGGCAACACGATGGCGCGCATTCCTTTACGGGGTGCGCGCCGCGCCTTCCACCCCCGTCATCGTTGTCGTCGCAACCTTCATCGGATTCGGTGCGCTCGCCCGCGATATCGGCCTTGATCTCTTCCAGACCATGTTCGTCACTGGGACGATGTTTGCATTGCCGGGGCAGGTGGTCCTGGCTGACCAGATCGTCCTCGGCGCCACGCTGACGACGACAGTTTTTGCGGTAACGCTCACCGCCGTTCGCCTGCTGCCTCTGACCGTATCGCTGATGCCCGTGCTACGCGATTCCGGCACCAGCCGCTGGGTCGAATTGATCCTCTCGCATTTCGTGTCGATCACGTCCTGGCTGGAAGCGATGAGACGCCTGCCCGAAGTGCCGCCGCACCTGAGGGCATCCTTCTTCGGAGGTTTCGCCGCCGCGCTCTTCGTCGCTGTCATGGCTGCAACGCTGCTTGGGCATGTCGCAGCCGGGCAGGTGCATCCCACAATTGCTGCCGGTCTCATCTTCGTCAGCCCGCTCTACTTCTATTTGTCGCTTCTCGGGTCTGCGGAGAGCAGCATTGACCGCGTGGCCTTGGGCCTTGGAACGATCCTCGGACCGCTGCTGTTCCTGGTTGCGCCCGGATTCGATCTGCTGCTCACGGGCCTGATCGGTGGCACGCTTGCCTATGGAGGAGCCCAATGGCGCAAATCCAAGAGCTAGGCGGGCAAAGCTATCTATGGGTGCTTGGCTTTCTGCTGATTGCCGGTTTCGGCGCGACGGCGCCCTGGCGGATTCTCGGCGTTATCCTTGCGCAACGCCTGACCATCGAGAGCGAGGCACTTGTCTGGGTGCGGGCGGTCGCAACGGCACTGATTGCAGGACTGGTTGCACGCATGGTGCTTCTGCCGGCCGGCGCGCTTGCCGATGTTGCCTTGCCGATCCGGCTTGGAGCTTTCGCGCTGGCGGTTGTCGTTTTCTGGCTTTCGCGGAAGTCACTTGCGGCCGGTGTCGTGGCTGGCGCGGTGGGGCTTGCTGTCGCACAGTCGATTCTCGCGTGAGACTATCGATGCTCATCGCTGCACAAGTGAATCGCGGGTCCTATCTCACGTGACTTTCCAAGCTGGCGCCAAACCGCCAACGTCTCATCATGAGCGTTGCGGTTTGGCTCTTGGCACTGGATGTTGCCGACGGGTTCGAACGATCTTCGGATTAGAAGATGAAATCATCCGCGTCCAAGCTGTTGCGATTGACGTTCTGCAGCGTGATGGTTCCGGCACCGGTGTCGATCACCGTGTCGTTGCCGACCTGGCTGCTGCGGTCGCGGAACTCGTCGAAACTGTCGATCATGTTGTCATCGTCGAAGAAGTCGATCTTGTCCTGATTGGCCCGGAAGTCGACAATAATATCGTCGTCATTGTCGTTCGGACGATTGACGAACTGAAAGATGTCGACACCCCAACTGCCAGTGAGAACATCGTTTCCGCGACCGCCATTGAGGATGTCATCGCCCTGGCCGCCCACCAGCGTGTCGTCGCCGTCATCCCCATTGAGAATGTCATCGCCTTCGCCGCCGAGTAACCTGTCGTCACCGGCGCCTCCAAAGGCTGTATCGTCCCCGACGAAGCCGGAAAATTCATTATCGTTGCCGTCGCCGAAGAAGGCATCGTTGCCCCAACTGCCCGTCGCTTTCTCGATGTTGGAAATCTGGTCGGCGGCACGGCTGGGGATCGCCATGTTCTGTGCTGTTCCCGCATTCAGGTCGATACGCATTCCTAGGTCGTTTTGATTCGAAAGGTCGACAAACGTGTAGTCGACTTCATCAAACCCAGCGCCACCGTCGATCGTGTTGCCGACGGCCTCGCTTCGGAAATGGTCATCGCCGCCGCGTCCATCGACGATGGAGATGCCGCCTGTGAGCAGGAAGCTGTTGTCTCCGCTGTTGCCGAAGAGCACCGAGTCATCTCTGACAAGGATTCCTTCGACGTTGACGAGCGTATCGCCGCTGGCGTCATCGCCGAACATGATGCCTGATGCCATATCGATCGAGACTTTGCCGAGATAGTAGGCGTAGTCGAAACCCTTGCCTCCGTCCATATAATCCCCGCCGTTTGCACCGATCAGGTAGTCGTCGCCGTCATCGCCGAAGAGCTGATCGTCGCCGTCGCCGCCATTGACGTTGTCCGTATGATCGCCACCAAAAAGCCTGTCGTTGCCATTGCCGCCCGAGAGGAAGTCGGTTTCGGACCCGCCATAGATGGTGTCATTACCTTCCCCACCGCTTAGCCTGTCTCGGCCGCCGCGACCATGGAGTACGTCATTGCCGCCAATGCCGTAGAAGGTGTTTGCATTGTCGTCGCCGGATATGGAGTCGCCATAGTGGGACCCTTCGATCTGCTCGATGCGATCATAGCTATCGCCCTGAGCATATCCTCCCTTGCCGACGTTTTTCTTGAGATCCACCGTCACCTTGGATGGTGACGTGTGGTAGGTCACGCCGTCTTTGCCGTCTCCTCCGAAAAAGCTGTCGCCGCCCGAAGAGGCAACGAAGGTGTCGTCACCGCCATATCCGTAAAACGTATCGGCAAACGGCGTTCCCGCGAGAACATCAATGCCGCTTGTGCCTTTAATCACCCAATTGAAATAGAACATCGTCATTTCTCTCCCGATCGAATTTTCCGTCTCTTGCCCGACGAAAAATGCTTCTTGCTCGGGGAGGGCTTATACGCGCCTCCGACTGAACCTCCTCGGAGGACAATGTTCATGCACGGTTCAGTCTTTCGGCAACGCATCGTGATTGACGATGCCGGCTTCCGACGTCTGAGGCACGCAATGAAATGTTTGTTTCTTCCGCGCGGTAATCAGGCTACTGCCGGCCATGAGCGGTTCCCGTGTCATGGCTTCGAATCCGGCATCGGACAGCCAAGAGAAGTACTCGGACTCCGTATAGGACTGACCATCGTCGAAGACGTTGAGGAATGCGAGGTTCAGTCCAACGCTGCCGGCCGGCGCAAGTCGTGTGTCATCCAGAATATGGCCGACGATGAAGAGTGTGCCTCCGGAACGTATGGCAGCTCCAATATTCTTAGCAGCCTTTCGGCATTGTTCTGCCGACAGAACTTGAAAGAGCGATCGCGCCGTGGCGATATCGAATGGGCCGGACGGCGATTCATTGACGATATCCACCGGGGCCGTCGAGATGCGATTACTCAGGCCGGCTTCCGCGATCATCTCGTCCGCCACGGGAATGACGGTTGGGAGATCGGTTGCTGTCGCTTTCAGACCAGGATGTTCCTCGCATGCGGCAACGGCGATGCCGGCTGAACCGCACCCGCAGTCGACCAGCGTTTTGGCTTCGGCGAATTGCGGCCGTGATGCGAGGCTTCTGCCGGCCGCGACCGTCATGCCATGCAGGCCTTTCAGGAAGGCGGAGAGATCGTCCTCAGAGACATCTACGAAATCGATCTTGGCCTGAGGTTTGTCAGTGCGAATGGACTCTGTGGTCTGCATCTGAGAGTGGAACTGTTCGCGCCACAGGCCGTCGATGGCCCCGACAAAGTCAGCGCTGTCGGCATTCAGATAATGCTGCGCAATCGGCTGATTGGCGAAGAGGCCGTCTTCCAGGACAAGTAGGTCCGAGACGACCAGCTGATACAGCAGCATCTCAAGCCGGCGTGGCCTGACGGAGAGTGCATCGGCAAGTGCCTGGCCCGTCATGGCACCATTGCCAAGCGCGGTGAAAACACCGAGTTCCAAGGCAGCCAGCGTTGCCATGGGTGTCACCACAGCGTTTCTGATCTCGTCAAGCCGCTCGCGCGATGGGGGGCTTTGGTCTTCTGCTGTCATGTCGATCCCCGTTTGGAGAGGCGGAGGAGGGGGGCGAACCGGTTGGAGCACGCCGACGTCCGAAGCTTCTACATACCCGATTTAAGCCATTCGCGCAGCGCCAGCATGGTCTCCGGAATGCGCAGGTCTTTGCGCCAGACCAGCCGGGTTTCGCAGTCGCGCCAGGGACCGGTGAGGTCCTGAAGGTCGATGTCGCCGCGATGCACGCTCTTCTCGGCCGTAATGCGCGGCATGACGGCAATCCCCATACCGGCGGCCACGCAGCCGAGAATGCCGTCGATCGATCCCATCTCCACAATAGGCACCGGTGCAAGACCAGCCGAACGCAGCCACTGCTCTGAAAGCGCGCGGTAGGTGCAGCCTTGCCTGAAGGCAATGAGCGGTCGGTCGATCTCTCGCCCGGCGGGGCGCGCGATAACCATGCGCTCCATGAAGGCTGGAGCGGAATCGAGGCGATCATCTGTGACTTTTGCGCAAACGAAGGCCGCGTCGACCTTCTTTTCCATGACCGCACTCAGCATTTCGTCCGTTGTCCCGGTCATCAAAGAGAGGGGCGCCAGCGGAAACGCCTCATAGAGTCGTTTCATGAATGCGGGGAGGCGAGAGGCTGCGGTGCTTTCCATCGAACCGAGGCGAAGCGGTTTCGCGGCGGCATTCGTTTGCTTGATGTCGTCTTCCGCGTCCTCAAGCAACGCGATGACCTGTTCCGCATAGCCGCGGAAGCGGGTGCCTGCGGGCGTCGGCTTGGCGCCATGGCGGCCACGCTCGAAGAGTGGGACACCCAGCCGGTCCTCGAGCTGGCGCACGCGCGCCGTCACATTGGATTGGACGCAGCAGAGCTCCGAGGCTGCGGCGGTAAAGCTGCCGGAATCGGCAACGGCGAGAAACGTACGGATATGGGCTGTATCGATCATCATTCCATCATAATATGTGATGTAACTGATCGCATCAAATCATTATTCAAGAGGGTATGGTCTGGCTATCTTCCGCAGTCCGACAACCGCCAGAAAGAGGTCGCGATCCAATGTTGCAGACACGGTTCACGAAACGCTTCGATGTGAGGCACCCAATCCTCCTGGCACCCATGGATATGGTGGCTGGCGGACAACTGGCGGCCGCTGTGTCCGCTGCCGGCGGGCTGGGCATTATCGGGGGTGGATATGGCGAAGCGGATTGGTTGACGGCTCAGTTCGACATTGCCGGCAATCAGCCTGTCGGCGTCGGGTTCATTACCTGGAGTCTGGCACGCCAGCCTGAGCTTCTGGATCTTTGCATCAAGCGAAACCCCGCCGCCCTGTTCTTCTCTTTTGGTGACGCCGAACCTTTTGTCGCCAAAGCCAGAGAGGCGGGCATCCCGACATTCTGGCAGGTGCAGCGTCTTGAGCAGGTCCGTCAGGCGCTGGCGGCCGGGACGGATGTCATCGTGGTCCAGGGGCAGGAAGCCGGCGGTCACGGGATGGACCGCGGTCTCATGTCGTTGCTACCGGCAACGCGGGATCTGGCCGGAGACGACCAGATCATCGTTGCCGCCGGCGGGATCGGCGATGGGCGCGGCCTTGCAGCGTCCCTCATGCTTGGCGCCGATGCGGTCATGATGGGGACCCGGTTCTGGGCTGCGACCGAGGCAAGCGGTCCGGATGAGGCCAAAGCGAAACTCGTCGAAGCCGGCGGCGACGACACGCTACGAACCAAGGTCTTCGATGTGATCCGAAACGTGGACTGGCCCTGGCACTATACGGGGCGTGTCCTGTCGAACGCGTTTGCGGAGCGCTGGCACGCGGATGTTCACACCCTCGCCAATGCGCCCGACGCCGAGCGCCAGCGCTATGACCGGACCGATATGACGGATTTCGATACGCGTGTGGTCATCGGCGGTGAGGTGGTCGATTTGATCGATTCTGTTAAGTCGGCCGCGGATATCATCGAGCAAACCGTCGCAGAGTGTACAGAACGACTTCAGCAATCTTGATTAATTCAATGAACGACTAGAATTTTGCATAATGCTTCTGTCGAGGCTATCAACGAGAGAGCACTATGACGGAAGAGGAATTGCGATCTGAAATCGAAGCAACCGGTTGGACTTCGGTCTGCTTTGAGCCTGTTTACCCGCCCGAACATGATCGCGTTGCCACCAGTTTTTTCGGCGGCCGCCCACTCTTGCCGGACCATATCGAATGGCCTGTCTACGACATATGCGTGGACTGGGAAATGCGTCGGAACGCAGAAGGCAAGGAATACCGTTTTGAAGAAATGGCAAATGTTGCGCCGACATTTATCGGTCAAATCGACCTCACAGATTTGCCCCCGTCTGATGCAAAGAACATGCTGCCCGAATCGGGCATGCTCTATTTCTTTTTCGACACGTTCACCAGGGCAACGAGCCTGGAAGGCAAGCCGGGAACCGGCGGAAGAGTTATATATTGGCCAGGCGATGCGGCTGGTCTTGCGCCGCGAGATGAGCCCCCGGAACTGCACGCATGCTATGGCAAGGATGCACACTATTATCATAAATGGTTGAATTGTTGCCACACCGAGGAATTTCCATATCCTCGCTGCTTCGACAAATGGGCAGTGCGTCCTATTGTTGTAAAGACTTATGAGGTCGACCCCCGCTGGCACGTTGTCGAAGACAAAACGGCGGAAGAACGCAATGCTCTTGATCGCCTGCGGCGCAGCATGAACGAAGAAGAAGTGATTGCTGCATTTCCGAAAATCGTTGAGAGTGACAGGTCCGAATACGAGAAGGAAGATATCGGAAAATGGCGTAGTGGGTTTGGAGGACCTGGCTATCCGTTCACCTGGATATGTGTCGAGATTTTCTTTGGCCTGTTTCTGCTGGACGTCAAAGAGTTTCAGGAAACGCTGATAGGTAGCGCCGTCCGCGAGCGAATGCCGAAAGCGCCGAAACCCAAAATGCCAATGAGTATGAGTGAGTGGCGTGAGTGGGCCATGCCGCAGTTTCTTAAACTTTTGAAAACAAAAAAGATTGCTTCATTGAGCGACCTTGATGCGGATAGTCAGCAGCAACTAGCAGATGTTCTGGCTATGAAGAATGACGCCGAGGATTGGATTGCCCGAGCACGAGAAAAGGGGCGCTTCAATGCGCTGCAGAGTGCAGATCGAACGGCGTTTCACGAATGGTGCAACAACGCCATTGATTCCGCAGGTGATCTAGGAAGAGATCCGCGCGGAATGGTGCGCTACAGACTTTCCGAATCTTACAAGCTCGGGCCTGGCAAGTGTCTGTCACATTCTGCCGAGGCCGCAGCTCATGTTCCTGAATCGTGGATAGAAGAGCAGCGCTGGCAGTACGCCATCCATGTCAATGCCTATAACAGAGAAACCATCCAACACGCTCTCTTGGGTAGTTGCTATGGTCGCTCATCGGACGATCATATTCTACTGATGCAGTTTCCAAGTATGACTGGCCTGGGATGGCTATGGCACGATGTGGATATCCTGCAGTTCTCGATCACACGCGGCGACTTGGAAGCGCGTAATTTTGATAATGTCGTGGTCTCAGTCTTGTTCTGACCGCTGATATTTGCTCACAGACAGTGATTGCTGGCATAGAACTGGTCCCAAAATCATTAGGCTTCATCAGCGGCGATTAGACTCTAATTGCCATAAGCGACTGTCGGCAACCACGTCACGAGTTCAGGGAAATAGAACACGCTGGCGACACCGATGGCCTGGAGGACGATGAACGGAATCACCCCCTTGTAGACCATGGTGATGTTAATCCCCTTTGGCGCAACGCCCTTCATGTAGAAGAGCGCGAACCCGACCGGTGGCGTTATGAACGATGTCTGCAGGCAGACGGCGAACATCACTGTGAACCAGACGAGATTGATGCCGAGATCGGCCATGACGGGCGCGACGAGGGGCAGGAAGATCAGGGTGATCTCGATCCAGTCGAGGAAAAACCCAAGCAGGAAGGCGATAAATAGAACGAAGATGACCACGCCATACTTGTCGAAGGGGAGCCCGGTCAGCATGCCTTCGATCAACTCGTCGCCACCAAATCCACGCAGGACGAGTGAGAACGCCGTCGCACCGACAAAGAGTGCAAAAATATAGGCCGTCGTCTTGGTGGTTTGTTCGACAACGCCATGCAATCCTTTCCAGGTCAGGCGGCCGCGCGCCAAAGCGAGGAGGGTCGCGCCAAGGGCACCGACACCGGACGCTTCCGTCGGCGTTGCGATGCCGAAGAAGATGCTGCCCAGGACTACGAAAATCAGGGCAGCTGCCGGTATGGTCGAACGAAACACATTGAACAGTATCTTCCACGATACGGGCTCTGCGTCTTCTGGGGCCGGCGCGACGTTTGGCTTGAACCAGGCGAAGGTCAGGATGAAGACCGTGTAGAGCAGGCCGAGCATCAACCCTGGAAACACAGCGCCCATAAACAGGTCGCCGACCGAGATGCGGATCTGATCACCCATCATCACAAGCATGATACTGGGCGGGATCAGAATGCCGAGCGTGCCTGTTGCGCAGACTACGCCGCAAGCCAGTTCAGGACTGTATTTTTCTTTCAGCATCAGCGGAATACCGAGGATGGCCAGCAGCACGACGGCAGCGCCAATGATGCCTGTCGATGCGGCCAGAAGGACGCCGATGAAAACGACTGTGATGGCAAGACCGCCGCGCACGCGGCCGAACAGCTTGCTGAGGTCGCGCATCAGGTCTTCGGCGATTGCAGAGCGATCGAGCATAATGCCCATGAAGACGAACATGGGGAGGGCAACGAGAACCCAGTTGTTCATGACCGCGTAGATCCTGGTCGCGACGATGCGGCTGTACCCCCAGTCAACGCCAAAGAAGGTGTCGAGATAGGTGTCCGATGCGTAGGAAATAGCGGTGAAGATGATCGCTAATCCGCCCATAAGCCAGGCGACGGGATAGCCCATGAAAATGAAGACGATAAACGAGACGAACATCCCAATCGCCATATAGTGGCTCGGTTCGAGTTCCATGACCGTGACCTATTCCCTTACCGCGCCTACCGAGGCCTGCGCTCCGTTCGGCGGTGCGCCATGGATCATCGAAGCGATCACCCTGATCAGCCGGGAAATTCCGGTGAGAGCCAGGAGAATGAATGCAAAGAGCATTGCACCTTTGACGAGCCAGCGTGCCGGCAGGCCATTGGCCGACGTCGATCGTTCATTCGTTGTCCAGGACAATTCGACGAATGGCAGCGACCAGATGATGACGGCAACGACGAAAGGTAGAAACAGGAAGAGTAGTCCGAAGAGCTCGAACCACAATTTGCCCCTATAAGGCAGCTTCTCGTGCAGCACATCGACGCGAACATGACCGTCGTAGACGAATGTGTAGGAGAGGCCGATGAGCCAGCCGACGGAGTACAGATACCATTGCAGCTCTTCGAGCTCGATCATGCCTTGGCTGAAGGCGTATCGCAGGACGACATTCACGATAATGACCGCGACGAGCACAACCCAGATCCAATGAAAAACCTGGCCGATCCCACAGACGAACTGGTCGAGTAATCGCGTCAGTTTGGTTTCGTGTAGTTTGAATTCGTGGTGGCCGGGCTCTTCAAAGAGCTCTTCATCCGTCAGATCGGCTATGTGTCGAGGCGTGTTGGTTTCCACGGCTCGCTCCCCCCAGTTCTGTTGCGCCCTGCGTGACAGATTTTCACAGGCCCTTGCTCACACATTCGATTGTAGCTGTACGGATGACTTGCAACAACGAGTGGGCTCGAATTGTCGCCAATCGCTCCGCAGCCGACATTGCCGGCTGCGGAGACTGTTTCGCCAAACTCCCGACTGGGAGGGATCGGAAGGGCGATTTATTTGAAATCGCGAGGCAGGTAACCCCAGTTCTTCCAAACCTGGTATTGCTTGTGGAATGCCTGCTGGGATTCCCAGACCCGCTTGAAGTCTGCGTCCTTGGCGGCTTCTTCGTCCATCACTTCGGCGGCAACGCGCTTCAGTTCCTGGATGACGCTGTCAGGAAGCTTGGCAGCCGTCACGCCCTTGTCCTTGAAGGTCATGATCTGCTTGCCTTGAAGGGCTTCACCTGTCGTGATCGCACGCATGGTCGCTGCGGTGCAGGCCATTTTGAAAAGGGCCTGATCGGCTGAGCCAAGTGCTTTCCACTTATCCAGATTGATCAACAGGTGCGTGGATGTCGAAACCTGGTGCCAGCCTGGGAACAGATTGTATTTCGCAATCTTGTGGAAGCCGAGGACTTCATCGATAGCTGGCATGGAATACTCGGTCGCATCCAGCGTACCCTTTTCAAGCGCGGCAAAGATTTCGCCACCAGCCATCAATGTGGCCGATGCGCCGATCTTGTTCAGCACCATGCCACCGAGGCCGGAAAACCGGATCTTCAGGCCTTTAAGGTCATCAAGCGACTTGATCGGCTTCCTGTACCAGCCAGCCGTTTCCGGCCCGATGGTGCTGCAGAGCAGAGGGTGAATGTTGTGTTTGTGATAGATCTCTTCGGCAAGTTTCGATCCTTCATCTTCGAACCACCATGCGGCGTATTCCCAGGGCTCCATTCCGAAAGGAACGGCTGAAAACAGGACGGCAGAAGGAATCCGGCCCTGGTCATAGGCCATATAATTGTAAGCAGCCGGCAGGTCGCCCTTGCTGATTGACGGGGAGATCTCGAGAGGCGGCACGATCTTGCCGGGCTCATAGACCTTCAGATTGATCCGGCCATCGGTCGCGGCCTTGAGGGTTTTGGCGACATAGGCAATGGGGTCCCCAAGTGCCGGCCAACCGGTGTTGAATGTGGACTGGACTTTCCAGCGGATCTTTTCAGCTGCCGTTGCATCGCTCTGCGGTGCAAAAGCAAACAATGCCGTCGCAGCCGCGGCGACAAGCATGCCTCTGCCCAAGAGCCTCTTACATTCGCGCTTTCGGTTCTTTGTCATCACGTTTCCTCCATTTCGTAGGTTCTGACGAGTTTCTCGAATCTGATCCCGACGGGCCGTCTCCATCATGATGAGTGCTGCCCGCATCATGACCAGGCCTGCAAAAACAGATCCTTGATTTCCTGCTGGTCCGCTATCCGCGGATTATTGTTGGGTGCACCCGAACGCACCGCGTCATCCGCCATTTGGTCCAAGGCACCGTTGAAAGCGTCCTGGTTTATGCCGAATGCGGACATAGATGGCACGGCCATCTGTTCGTTATATGTGTAGAGACCGTCGATAAGCTTCCGATTGGCCACTTCGTCGCTGTCGTCCAAGTCGGCCAAACCGATGGCCCGGCCACAATCTGCATAGCGCTCAAAGGCCGAGTCGACGGAGAATCGAGTGACGGTCGGCAGGAGCATCGCGTTGCTCATGCCGTGAGGTACATGGAAGAGGCTACCCAACGGGCGGCTCATCGCGTGTACCAGGCAAATAGACGAGTTTGAGAAAGCCAGCCCGCCGAGTGTTGCGGCCAGCATCAGATATTCCCGGGCTTCCAGGTCGTCCACATCCGCATAGGCGCGCTGAACATAGGCACCAACGAGACGCATGCAATCGAGTGCCATGCGATCGGAAAACAGGGTGCTCTTGCGGCTGACATAACCCTCGATCGCATGGGTCAGCGTATCGAGGGCATTGTCGGCGATCAGGCGCTTCGGTTTGGACAGCGTCAACTCGAAATCGACGATTGCGGCGGTGGGCACAAACGCTTCGCCGCGACAGGAGATCTTTTCACGCGTTTCCGAATGGACGATCACCGTGTGATGGGTGACTTCCGAGCCGGTTCCTGCAGTCGTCGGGATTGCGATCGTTGCCAATCCCGGCGAATTGAATTCGTTCGGCGGCCTGTAGTCCAGGAGATCACGGCCATGCTTTGCCATCACGGCGATGGCTTTCGCCGTGTCTAGAGGGCTTCCGCCGCCAAGCCCGATGACACAGTCATGGTTGCCGGCTTCGAGTGCATCGATGCCTTTGTGAACAACGCTGTCTGTCGGATCTGGCACGGCTTCGTCGAACACGCCGCATTCGATGCCGTGTTCGCCGAGCGTGCGCGTGATGCGGTCGGAATAGCCGTGTTCCACCATGAATTTGTCGGTGACGATGAGCGGCCGCCTGGCAGCGCCGGTCTTGGCGAGAATGTCGGGAATGTGTTCAACGCTGCCGCGTCCAACCTGGAGAAAACGTGGAATACAGACTCGAACTGTCTCTCGCATTCGTTTCCCCAGTCGACTTTGACGCGGCGCCATTGCGATCGCATCTGCAGGCTGATCCGATGTCGCAACACTAGCGATGACGTAAACGGTATGTCAATTAAATGATAAAAGATTTCTCATTTAAGCTTCTCAACGGCTGCCTTGCGAGATAGGCTAAGGGCAATCTCAACTCACGATTTAAGGAGAGCGGCGTGAAGCGGATTGGTCATTTTATCGGCGGCAGCAATGCGGGAGCAGCTGCAAGTCGAACGGGTCCTGTGTACAATCCGGCAACCGGCGAACAGATCGCCGAAGTGGAACTGGCCGATAGCGAAACGGTGCGAACGGCCATCTCTGCAGCAGAGGCTGCGTTTGAGGAATGGTCTTCCCGCACGCCCATCAATCGTGCCCGCATCATGTTCCGCTTCAAGGAACTGCTCAGCGAGAACATCGATGAACTGGCCGAGATGGTGTCGCGCGAACATGGCAAGACGCTTGACGATGCGAGAGGTTCGGTCACGCGCGGCATTGAGGTCGTTGAGTTCGCCTGCGGGATTCCACAACTCTTGAAGGGTGAGTTCTCGGCGAATGTCGGTACCGGCGTCGACAGCTTCAATCTCCGTCAGCCCCTGGGCGTTTGTACCGGTATCACGCCGTTCAACTTTCCGGCGATGGTGCCTCTGTGGATGATGCCGGTTGCGCTCGCCTGCGGGAACACCTTTATCCTCAAGCCATCGGAGAAGGATCCGAGCTGTCCGCTGCGTATCGTCGAACTGGCACGCGAAGCCGGTTGCCCGGACGGCGTGGTCAATATGGTCAATGGCGACAAGGAAGCGGTCGATACACTGCTGACCGACCCGCGCGTCCAGGCGGTCAGTTTTGTCGGCTCGACGCCGATTGCCGAGTATATCTATCGGACAGGGTCGGCAAACAATAAGCGGGTACAGGCCCTTGGCGGCGCCAAAAATCATATGATCGTTATGCCCGATGCCGATATGGAAGGTGTAACCGACGCTCTGATCGGGTCGGCTTTCGGATCGGCAGGTGAGCGTTGCATGGCGATCTCACTGGCCGTCTGTGTCGGCGATGAAACCGGCGACCGTGTTCGGGACTCTTTGATTGAAGCCACATCGAAACTAAAGGTCGGGCCCTATACGGATACGGACTCCGATTATGGGCCGCTGAACACGCGGGGTCATCTTGACAAAGTCCTGGGGTATATCGAGAAAGGCGAGCAGGAAGGGGCGCAACTTGTTGCCGATGGCCGCGGTTTGTCGCTTCAAGGATATGAAAACGGTTATTTCCTGGGGCCTTGCATTTTCGACCAGGTCACGCCGGATATGACGATCTACAAGGAAGAGATCTTCGGACCGGTCCTCGGGATTGTCCGAACACAGCAATATGGTGACGCTCTGGCTCTTGCGAACGATCATGAACTCGGCAACGGAGCGGCGTTGTTCACGAACGATGGTGGTGTCGCACGGCACTTCATCGAGCGTAGCAAGATCGGCATGGTGGGCGTGAACGTTCCAATACCCGTGCCGGTCGCCTACCACAGTTTTGGCGGGTGGAAGCGCTCCCTCTTTGGAGATCACCACATGCACGGCCCCGAAGGCGTTCGTTTCTACACGCGGTTGAAGACGGCAACTATGTCCTGGCCGAACAAAGGCACGAGCGGACCGGAATTCTCCCTGCCAACCCTGTCATAGCGTCTGATATATGTCCGTTCGAACAAAGTCGGCAATTCAAAAGCCAAAGATGGAATCGAAAGCAAAACGAACCTCTCCCAGGCGAATTCTCGAGGTTCTCGAGGCGATCTGTGTCGATCCCAGCAATGGGACAGCGGCGCAACTCGCCGAGTTGCTGGAGATTCCTCTGCCGACGATCTACCGACTGATCGAGACTTTGACGGAAGAAGGGTTTGTTGCTGCGGGGCCGGCGAACAGGATCATTCCTGGCGTTCGGCTGCGGTCGATGATTCTGAACTGCCTGCAGTACGAGCCGCAAGTGACAGAGCGGCGGGCGATACTCAGGCGGTTATCGGAGCAATTGGATGCAACGGTCAGCCTCTCGGTGCCACTTGGTACGAAGCTGGTTTATTTCGATCGCGTCGAGTCGAATTGGCCGTTCCAGATTGCACTCAAAATCGGCGATCCACTCCCACTGCATTGTTGTGCATCGGGCAAGCTCTACCTCAGCTCGCTCGAGCATGACGCCGCGATCAGAGTGTTCAAGAACATCAAGCCCAAAAAGAACGCCCGCAACACGATTACGGGCAGCCGGCAATTCGCGTCTGAACTCGAAAAGATCAGACAGGCCAGCTACGCCCTCGACGATGAAGAATGGTTTGACGACATGGTCGGCGCTTCCGTTCCGGTCCGGAATGGGAACGACGCACCGTGCGCCTTCCTCTCGACCCATTCCCTCACGACCCGCAAGTCCATTGACGAGATTGAGCACAATGTCCCCTTCATGCAGACAGCGGCCCAGGATCTCGAAGGGCTGTTCTTTTCGGGACTCAAGATCGGCTGATCGACGCACCTATCTCGTCGAGCATTCCAGGCATCGCATGAACGATCTGATGAACGATAAATGGGATGCCCAGCGGGTAGCCGAATTTGGCAAAGGTCAGCGGGCCGACCACAAACAAACGGGACTGTGACCGACCCTGTCCGTCGACTGCCCGGCAATCATCATCGACATCGAGACCGACGCCTAGCGGTGCCACCCGCGCATGACCTTCTGCAATTATGGATTTGAGAAATGGATTGTCGGACCGGTCCGGGCGCGATGGCGGGCCGACACAGTTGATGACCGCATCGAAGTCGCGGACCGTTGAAACACCGCCTTTGGTCCAACCGACCTCAACGCCGGTTTCCTTTCCCGCAATATGGTCGACATTGCCGAGATGGAACGTCAGTTGTCCGGACGCTTCGGCTTCTCTCAGAATCTCATCGTTTTGCGGTGGGTATCGGAAGCGACAGGAATCGTAACGACGGCGTAGATGACGCTGAAAACGCTTTTTTTCTTCAAGAGGCATCGCCAATGCGAGCCAGCGCAACGAATCGCGGACATCGTCGAAGGCTGGCTGCCAGGGAATGCCTTGTTCTGCGTTCTCCGCTATTTCCTCTCGCACAACGCGCAGGATCTTGCGGACCGATTTGAGTGTGCCGTATTTCGTCTCGAAGGGTGACGGCCTGGCATCCGTCCGGTCCCAGATGGGTTGCGGCAGACTGGCGTGAGACCTTGGCCGAGATGTTGGCCGGATGCCGCTACGGGAAACAGCATCGATTGTGATGCCGGACTTGTCGCGAACGAGGGTTGAGATAACATCTGCTGCGGTCAATCCCGCTCCCAGAATCATGACATTGGCGTTGGAGTCGATGGACGTGAGACGGCCGACATCCCACGGATCAGCAACAAATCCGGGATGGGATCTGAGCGCTTCGTCGATTGATGTCGGCACATTCGGTGCCTCGTTGCTGGTCGTCACAATGACGAGGTCGGCAGCCAATTCCGTACCGTCTTCAAGGGTAACAGTGAAGCCGTTCGCGGCCGGTGTCATCTGGACGGCCCGTTGGCGGATATGCTGCATATCCGACTTGGAGGGATTGTCCTGCATATGCGCAGCAAACTCACTGTTGAAATAGGCGCCAACGTCCTCGCGTCTGGGAAACAGGGCGCCGTCGAAGGCTGCAATCCCGTCATCGCGATCGAAGCGACCGGTTTTGCGAAGCCAGTTTTCGATCCCGTCCGGGTCTTCCGGGTAGAGAAAATGAAAACCGGAGGGTGCGTTGATCCGATGATCCGGGTCTGTTGCGGAATAAGCGACGCCGCGGCCGACCTCAGGGCGCGGTTCGATGACGGATATGGCAAGAGATGCCGGAGCATTACGTGACAAATGAATGGCGGTGGCAGCGCCCGTGAACCCGCCGCCGACAATGGCGACCCTAGGCTTTTCGCTCATTCGATAATCTCTCCAAATCTGAAAACAACATACGAGTCAGTCTTTTAGTGGAAATTCCCGCAGTAATAATGGCGTCTGTCTTTAGCAGTAGAGAACAATCATATTTCTCGAAATAACCAGACCCAGACCAAAGGTGCAGTCACTTGGTGGACAGCGATGCCATCGCGGTTTTACGTTCGCGCTTCACATAGACCGGTTCATTCGGGGGGAGTGAGTCATGGATAAGCGTCCGCTTTCAGGGTTGTGCGCTCTCGTAACGGGAGGCGCGCGTGGCATCGGATTGGCCATTGCGAAACGGCTGGCTGCCGATGGTGCCCGTCTGGTCATCGGTGATCTGGACGCGGCAGGGGCCGAGGCTGCCGCCAAGGAGCTGCCGGTTGTCACTGAAGGACCGGCCGCCGGATTCAAACTCGATGTGGCGGAACATGCCATGGCACAGGAAGCCGTCGACCGCATGGTCGCCGCAATGGGCAGCGTCGACATCCTCGTGAACAATGCCGGTGTCGGCGTTATGGAACCGGCACTGGATATGAAGCCGGAAACGTTCGAGCGCGTGCTGAAAGTCAATTTGGTCGGCGCATTCGCCATGGCACAGGCGGCTGCGCGCCATATGGTCGAGCAGGGGTCGGGCCGGATTATCAATATCAGTTCGATTGCCGGTCACCGTGGCGGTGAAAACCGGGCGGCCTACGGTGCCTCGAAGGCGGGGCTGGAACTGGTCACCCGCGTTCTCGCTCTCGAACTTGGCGAGCGGGGCGTAACAGTGAATGCCATTGCGCCGGGACCCGTCGACACCGAGCTGACCCGTGCGGCCCACACCGATAGCGATCGTGCGAACTTTCATCAGCTCATTCCCAGCCGCCGTTATGGCACGCCCGAGGAGATCGCTGCGAGTGTCGCATTCCTCGCCAGACCCGATTCGCGCTATGTGAACGGGCATACGCTTGCCGTCGACGGTGGATTCAATGCGGTCGGCATCGGGATCGTTCCACACACCTGACTCCAATTCGACGTCAGAAACCCCATTTGGCTACACGAAGGACATCGCATGACCGATAGAACTTTGCTTATCACCGGAGCGTCGTCCGGGATCGGAGAGTCAACCGCACGCGCCGCAGTGAAGCTTGGCTGGCGCGTTGCCGTTGCCGCCCGATCGAAGGACAAGATCGACCGCCTCGCGCAGGAGCTTGGAGCGGACAAGGCCTGTGCGATCGCGTGCGATGTCACCAAGGAGGATGAGGTGGTGCGTGCCGTAGCCGAAGCCGCTCGCTTCGGACCGCTGGAAGCGGTCTTTGCAAATGCCGGTATCGGGGCGACCGGGCCCGGCGCCGAAGGGGGCGATGTCGCCAATTGGCGCGAGATGATCGACATCAATGTCTGGGGCCTCTGCCTCACCGTAAAGCATGCCTTGCCTGAGTTGAAAAAGACCAAAGGACACATGCTGTTGACCGGATCGCGGGCTGGGACCGTTGCCCTGAAGGGGTCGGTCTATGGCGCAACCAAATGGTTCGTCCATGGCTTTGGACGGAACCTGACGCTTGAGATGAACGAATGGGGCGGGCGTTGTACGGTCATCGCTCCTGGAATGGTCGACACACCGTTCTTCGATGAGCCGAAGCCGCAGGCATTGACGGCCAACGATGTCGCCGCGGCGGTTGTCTACGCGTTGGAACAGCCGGCCCGGGTCAATGTTGGCGAAGTGATTGTGACGCCTGTGATGTAGATTGACGGACGTCTGCTTGGATGTGGCCCCTCCAACCCCTCACCCTAACCCTCTCCCCAGGGAGAGGGGACGAGTGTCCTGACTCTCTCCCTGGGGAGAGGGTTGGGTGAGGGGAAAGCGGCAGGTTCCAATCGGAGTTATGTGTCGAGATCGCGCTAACCGACAAGCAACGGTGTCTTGTGCACATCAGATCGATCTTCGATCTGGCGCACGAGATAGTTCGCCACGTCGCCACGACTTATAAAACCGGACTCCCAGTCCTGCGGGTCGGTCAAAACGCGATAGCGGCCGCGAGACGGCAGGCGGGTCAAGAATCCGGGCCTCACAATCGTCCAGTCGAGACCGCTTTCCTGAACAATTGCCTCTTCGCGGTCCTTGTCCTCATAGATCGTGTGCAGAAACACCGGGCGCAGGATCTGGGAATAGAGCAAACCGCCAAGCCGGCGTGTCGGCCCGGCTCCCATGCCTGTCACGGCGACAAGACGTTTGACGCCGTGACGCTGCATGGCCTGGGTGACGGCAGTGGCGGTGTCTGAGAAGAGGCGCACGGGCGAGGCCGTGGGTGCGATGCCGAGTGCCGTGATCACGACATCGACTGCCGGGAGCGAATTATCGAGCACACCTGGATCGAGGACATTGGCCGCAACCTTGTGAAGGTTCGAATGGTCGACAGCGATTGTGTCCGCCGAACGTGCAAGCGCCTGAACCTCATGGCCGGCCTGCAATGCGCGTTTGACCGTCTCGAGGCCAAGGCCTCGACTGGCGCCGACAATCAGGACTGCTGCCATTGCGCGCGCCTTTCAGAGATCCTCGGCTCAAGCCGCCTCGATCGTGGTTCTGATCTTTTCCGCATGGGCGGTGAGGACATCGGAGTCTTCCATTTCCTCCCGGTGCGGCTTGAGTTTCTCGCCTTCCCATCGGGGCAGAATGTGGAAGTGAATGTGGAACACCATCTGGCCGGCAGCCGCTTCGTTGAATTGCTGCAGCATGATGCCGTCGGCGCCCATCGCCGTGCGCACCAATGGCGCCAGCTTGTGAACCGAGCGGATCAGGCGGGCGAGCGTGTCGGCATCGATGTCGAAGATGTTCTCGAATTTCGCTTTGGGAATGACGAGCGTGTGGCCGTCCGAGCGCGGCATGATGTCGAGAAACGCGAAGGTCTCGTCGTCCTCATAGACCTTGTGGCAAGGGAGCTCGCCGCGCAGGATCTTGGCGAAAATATTGTCGTCATCATAGGCCATGGTCCGTCCCCTCGGTCCGTCTGGTGTCTGATCAGTCGCTATCCGGTTGCAGCCATGTGGGCGCAACTATGCCGATCGACCGTCAAGCTATCGTTTCGGATTCCCTTCCTTCCCAAGTCATGGGCACGGGGTCAAGATTCCTTGTCGTCGCTTTCGGAATTCTTGCGAAAGGGCGAATGCGCTCTGAGGGCCTCGGACTCGAGGTCCACATAAGCGCGCTCGCGCTCAAGATAATTGGCAACGGCATCGCGCAGCGACGGGTTGGCGATGAAGTGAGCGCTGTAGGTCGTCTCGGGTAAGTAGCCGCGTGCAAGCTTGTGCTGGCCCTGAGCGCCGGCTTCCACCCAGCCGATCTTATTGGCGATAGCATAGTCGATAGCCTGGTAGTAGCAGGCTTCGAAATGCAGGAACGGCAGATTCTCCACGCAGCCCCAGTAGCGCCCATAGAGCGTATCGCCTCCTACGATATGAAGAGCACCCGCAATATCCACGCCGTCCTGCCGGCACATGACCATAAGGATGGAGTCTCCCATGGATTGCCCGAGCAGGCTGAAGAATTCTCGATTGAGATAGGGCGTACCCCATTTTCGTGCGCCGGTATCGAGATAAAAATCGAAGAAGCGGTCCCAGTGCGCCTCGGTAATGTCATTCCCGGTTAGCCAGACGAAATCGACGTCCTGGGTCTGGGCATCGCGCCGTTCGCGCCGGATCGCCTTGCGCTTGCGGGAGGCAAGGCTGCCAAGAAAATCATCGAAGGTTTCATAGCCCTCGTTGCGCCAATGATATTGCTGGTCCGTGCGCTTCAGAAAGCCATGGTCGCCAAGGCTTTCCCATTCATGTTCGGTCAGAAATGTCAGATGCCAGGATGAGGCCTGGTGGTGTTCCAACAGGCGAAGCCCCGCACTGAGCAGCAGCCGCTCGCGCAAATCGCGGTCGTCGCATTGCGGGATGAGCAGCCGCGGACCGGTGACAGGCGTAAACGGAACCGACGTCTGAAGCTTCGGATAATAGGCCCCGCCGGCATTCTCGAAGGCATTTGCCCAGCCATGATCGAAGACATATTCGCCCTGGCTGTGGGATTTCAGATATGACGGCATGCAGGCCAGCGGTTGCCCTGCGGCATCCTCCAGCACGAGATGCTGCGGCGCCCAGCCTGTTTCGGGCGCAACGGACCCGCTTTCTTCAAGCGCTGCCAGAAAAGCATGGCTGACGAACGGGTTTGCCGTCGCCGGGTCGGTTCCGCCCGCCATCGAATCCCAGACCCCGGCCTCGATGGACCGGATGTCGGATTCGATTCGGACGGCGACCTGTTCTGCGTCTCCCATGAGACCTTTTAGCTATGCGACCGCAAAAATAGCATCGATTTCTACGGCGGCATTTCGTGGCAGGCTGCCGGCCGCGAGCGCAAAACGTGCGTGCCGACCCTTATCGCCGAGCGCGGCGACAATGAGATCCGAAGCGCCATTTATGACTTCCGGGTGCTGCGTAAAATCGGCCACAGCGTTTACGAATCCGCCGAGTTTCACGCATTGCTCGATGTTATCGAGGTCTCCGAGGGCCGCTTTTGCCTGCGCCAGAATGTTGATGGCGCACAATTTTGCGGCCTCTGCGCCGGCTTCAATATCGAACTCAGCACCTACTTTTCCCGCAAATGCGAGGCCTTCCGGGCCCATGGGAAGCTGTCCCGAGACAAAAAGCTGCTTGCCCGTAAGCACGAAGGGGACGTAATTTGCGGCAGGCGCCGCGGGGGAGGGGAGTTCGACACCGAGGTCGTTAAGCCGAGCTTCAACTGTTCCAGGCATTCTGGCGTCCTTACTGTTTGTCTTGCTCGTTTGATACAAGCGATAGAGGTTATGACCTAGGTCATGGCCTAGTTCAGGAGACAGATTGCATAAGCGACCGTGCTTTTCTAGCGTTAAGACTGCCCAATCTCGGCCCAATCCGTGTGATCTGGTGCGGATGGGCGACCGGGTCGCTGCTGAACCGAGGAATACAGAATGAAAAAACTGGCCGCGCAATTCATGCAGGGATGTCTCGGACTCGCCGTGATCCTTGCGGCTGTCGCTTATCCCAGCGTTCCGTCCAATGCGTTGCCGTCGGCCCAGGCGGTCAAACTCGCGCCTCATCGCGCCATCTACGATATGCGTCTTGAAGACACGCGCGCCGGATCGAGCGTTTCAGGCGTCAGCGGACGAATGGTGTTTGAGTTCACCGGTACACCCTGTGAGGGCTATACGCTCAATACGCGGCTCGTCACCCAGATCACCGACAGCGCCGGCCGGTCTACAACCAGCGATCTGCGCTCATCCACCTGGGAAGAAGGTAAGGGCAAGAAGTTCAGCTTCAATTCGTCCCAGTACCTCAATCAGCAACTCAACGAAGTAACCCGCGGTCGCGCACTCCGCGAAGCCAGTGCCAAGGGCGTTGTGGTCGAGCTCAAGTCGCCGGCCAAGGCCAAACTTAATCTCCCTGGCGAAGTTCTGTTCCCAGCCCAGCATGCCCGCGCCGTTCTCGATGCCGCTGCATCCGGCCGAAAGGTCGTTGAGGCCGTGCTTTACGAAGGGTCTGAGAAGGGCAAGAAAGTCTATCAGACATCGGCCTTTATTGGACGCCCCTTACCACCCGGTTCAAACAAGGCTTTGAAGCCCATCGCCAACGGAGCAGCGCTCGATACCTTACCGTCATGGCCGATTGCCGTGAGCTACTACGACCGCGACAATCCCGACAAGACGACACCGGTCTATCAGCTTGCCTATCGCTTCTATGCAAATGGCGTGAGCAGACGTTTGTCCATCGATTATGGCGATTTCTCTGTGGCGGGTTCGTTGTCTGGATTGGAATTTCTGAAAACGACACCCTGCAAAGCGGAGTAGGGCGCAAGCGGTGCTGTTAGTGCCGGTTCAGGAATTCTCTTTATCTCGACACGGTTGCGTTGGTTTCTATGCTTGATGCGATCCGTCCGGCAACCGCTTTGCCCCCGTAGAGTTTCCTGTGATGACGATTCTAGCGATCGACCATATCGTACTTTGTGTCAAAGACGTTGCGGCCACCTGCAGCTTCTACGAACGCGCTTTGGGTATGGAGCCGCGAGAAGAGCAACCAGGAAAGTGGTCGCTTCATTTCGGAGCGAACAAGATCAGTCTTCAGGAACCCGGCTCTTTGCCAGCGATCGCACGTGGCACAGTTCCTGGCAGTGGGAACTTCTGTCTGCTGACGGAAGAGCCGGTTGAGGCGGCTGTCGTGCGCCTGGAACGCGTAGGCATAGAGATCATTGATGGTCCCGGGAAGCGCCTTGGCGCAACAGGAGAATTGCATTCGATCTATTTCAAAGATCCGGATGGGAATCTCATCGAACTCAGCAATCGGTAGACTGACCGATTTGGCCAGAGACAAGGCACTTCACGCGTTTTAAGCGTGATCGTCTTGGTTTCCGGACCTGCCGATCTATATTCTAAAGCGGACTCAATAGCAGCGATCCGTTTTCAGCTGCGATTTGTCAGTTGCTGACATTGCTATTGTTAATGACGGGGCTTACTTTTTCGTCTGCGTCAATGTTGAGAATGCATCCAATCTTAGAGCCTCTGTGCTGACAATTCGCTAGGCGAGATCATCAATCGTGTGGGAAAATTTTTACATCGAAGGTCCTGACAAAGCGCCACTCGGCGAACCGGATGATGTTCTCGCGAAATTGGAATTGGCCTTTCCAGACCTTCCATATGCACTGGAGCTGAAAAGACAGCCACTGCACGTGCGGCCTTGGACATTTGAATATCTGATTGAATGGCTCAAGACGCGCGGTGGTATGGGTTACCCGCAATATCTCGGATATTTTGGCTGTAGCGGTGTATTCCGATTTCTTGCGGAATCACCGGTCATGCGGATCGAGGCTGGATTGATCATTCGCGACGTCCCATACGCGGAACGTGAAATCTATCTTCCAAGACTGCTCTCAGAAACGGGCTGGATCCAGCGACCTGCGAAGCCCCGCAATGGTTTGCTCGACCTCTTGAAGATTCGGCGTGGGCGATAAAGTGCAAACACGTTTGGCCGAATCCGAGAACTTTGTGCTTACGCATGATTATGAATGCGCCGAGCTTCACCACAAGGCTTCCAGCACGGTCATTGACGTGGGCCATCACTATGGCGATCCAACCTGCGGCTTGATCGCACCAGATGAATCGTGGTGCGTCACCGGCGGTGAAGGGATTGTTCTGTATTATCAGGCGGGAACGACATGGTTCGGTTTTAGGCGTCCCCAGCAAGACCTTTGCAGGTTCTCTCTTCAGCCCACGAACCCAATTGATTTGGATTGGATGGCGTCGAAAAGTGCGGAGGGATCCTTGTGTGTTCACGACATACGGTTGGACGGGCCAATGTCAGTCCGAATCCTGCTGGATCCGTGGTCGACCTACGCTTCGACATGGCAATTGGATGTTGAGATGCGACGTCTAACAAGGCTTCGGGACGGCCCAGATCGATGCGGCCAGCCTTGGACCAGTGAGAGATTGCGATTTTGAGGTGAGGCATGTTCGGATTGCCGAATTTGGCTGATGCAAGCTGGTCGCGGGTGGAAAGCGGACCCAAGTAGTATTCAAACCGCTTGGATCCGGTTGCGATCACCGCACAACAGGAAGTCTTGAGCCTACAAGCAGCTTGTTCCCTGCTTCGATGGCGTTAAGCGCTCTTAAGCAACGTAATGATCTCACCGCAATTCTCAACGCGCCCGCTGCAGCAGTCTTCGAGCATAAAACGCACAAGATCGCTCATGGCTTGGATGTCCGCGGCATAGTGGATCTCTCTTTGATGACGGGTGGATTTCAGCAAGCCGGCGCGCTTGAGTACACCCAGGTGGCCGGAAAGCGTTGAAGGCACGATATCCAACTGCCGGGATATTTCTCCCACCGGCAATCCATCGGGCTCATTGCGGACCAGCAGCCGGTAAATGGCCAGACGGGAGTCCTGCGCCAGCGAAGCAAAGGCCTCGATTGCATGTTCCTGATCCATCGTTCGTTAAACTCCGAAATGCCGATATTTGCAGTCCAACCTCGAATTTCCACGATAGAATCCCGTTGGCCACAGAGGGAATTTGTTTTTATATCTTGATATTTCGGCATATGCCGTAGTATCGAATTCATAGCTAAGTGCAATCGAGCGGTTCGGGCAAGAGTGATGTGTCCGGGCCATCTCTCTTTTTTACCTGTTCCCCGCCAAGGCGGAATCGAACTCATCGACCCAATCAAGGAAAAACCGAATGAAGACCATCTCCGTTTACGATTCCCCAATGTGCTGCTCGACCGGTGTCTGTGGCCCGTCTGTCGATCCGAAGCTGGCGGAATTCGCAGGCGATCTTGAATGGCTCAAAACGCAGGGTGTGACCGTTCAGCGATACAACCTCGCACAGGAGCCGGAGCGCTTTGTCCAGAACAGCGCGGTGAAGGAGATCCTCGATCGGTCAGGCGACGAAGAACTGCCAGCCATTCTGGCCGAGGAGACGCTGGTCTCCAGTGGACGGTTCCCCGACCGGATCGAGCTTGCAGAAATGGCGGGTATCGATCCGCAGGCCGCCAACGCTGCTGGGGAAGGTCAAGACAGCAGCAAAGGTGAAGAGGCATCCGGTAATAGCTGCTGCGGTTAATAGCCGATTGGAGCAGTTGGGTTACGTGTTTGAATCTCGGATGGATCAAAAGCTTCGCCATGTTTGAAAATCTACCAAAGTTCATCTTTTTCACGGGCAAGGGGGGCGTTGGCAAAACGTCGCTTGCTTGCGCCACATCTCTGAGCCTTGCTGGTAACGGCAAAGAGATTCTGCTGGTCAGCACAGATCCTGCTTCAAATGTCGGACAGGTATTCGGAACCGAGATTGGCAATCAGATCACGCCTATTGAACAAGTGGCCGGGCTTGATGCCATCGAAATCAATCCGGAAGAGGCTGCCGAGCAATACCGGGAACGCATTATCGGTCCGATCCGAAATATCATGCCGGAGAAAGCCCTGAAGAGTATCGAGGAGCAATTGTCCGGTGCATGCACGACGGAGATTGCTGCCTTTGACGAGTTCACCGGTCTTCTCACGAATACCGATCTCATCAGCAAGTACGATCATGTGGTTTTCGATACGGCGCCGACCGGTCATACCATACGCCTCTTGAAGTTGCCGGGCGCGTGGACCGGGTTTCTTGAAGCCGGCACAGGCGATGCGTCTTGCCTCGGCCCGCTGGCAGGTCTCGAGAAGCAACGAGAGCGGTATGCCGCCGCAGTCGACCGGTTGGGCGACGGCGAGTTGACCAGGCTGATCCTTGTGGCCCGCCCCCGTGAATCGGCGATGACCGAACTTGCGCGCACGTCCGGTGAACTCGCGTCCATCGGCATCAAGAACCAGCAACTCGCAATCAATGGTTTGATGCCGGAAGATGCCGCCTCCGATCCGCTCGCGGCGGCGCTCAACCGGAAAGACAGGGCAGCTCTGGACTCAATGGCGCCAGAGCTTGCAGAACTGCCGCGCAAGATGTTTCCGCTGAGATCCGAAAATCTGGTCGGCATCGACGCGCTTAACCGCTTTGTCTCCAGCACGAGCGAGACAAAACTGGAGCAGGCAACGCGAAGCGATATCAATCTTCAGTCCGACATGCCTGCTCTCAACACCCTGATTGATGATCTGGAGAAGCCGGGCAAAGGCCTCATCATGTTTATGGGGAAAGGTGGTGTCGGTAAGACGACCATGGCGGCCGCTGTCGCGACCGAGCTTGCGGCGCGCGGGCACGAAGTCCTGCTTACGACGACCGATCCTGCTGCCCATCTTGTCGAAACGCTGGGTCAAGACCTGCCAAATCTGACAGTAAGCCGCATCGACCCCGAATTGGAGACCGAACGCTACCGTGAAGAGGTCCTCAAATCCAAAGGCGGAGATCTCGGTGCCGACGGCATCGCTATTCTGGAAGAAGATTTGCGGTCACCCTGTACGGAAGAGATCGCGGTCTTCCAAGCCTTTTCCGGCATCATCCAGGAAAGCTCGCACAAGTTTGTCGTCATGGACACAGCACCGACGGGACATACATTGCTCTTGCTGGACGCCACAGGGTCCTACCATCGCGACATTGTTCGCCATGCGGGCCCAGACGCTCAGGAGAGTGAGATCGTGACGCCCATGATGCGGCTTCAGGACCCTGAGCAGACCAGCATTGTGATCGTGACCCTGCCGGAAACGACACCCGTGCTTGAAGCCGAACACCTTCAGAACGAGCTGCGCCGCGCGGGCATCAACCCATGGGGCTGGATCGTCAATTCCTCTCTTGCGGCGGCAAAAACGGAACATCCTCTTCTGGTGCGCCGGGCCGAATCTGAATCCACCCAGATATCGAAAGTCAGCGATGGATTGGCAGATCGCTTCGCTGTCGTGCCGATGAAACCTGAAGAGCTTGTCGGCGGCGAAAAGCTGCGTTCGTTGTTCGAGTGATTGCCGCTGCTACAAGGCGTGTCTTGGCGAGCTTCGGATGAGATAAGCCTTAGGAGGCTGTCGCCTCATCCTGGCCGGAAGGTGGCGCAATCGCATCGCCTTCTGGACCACCCCAAAGCCTGGCTGCACCTCGGACACCGCTTGCGTCTCCGAAACGCGGTGGGCGGATCGTGACGTCTTTGAAATCTGAAAAGAGATAGGGCGCCATCAGGTCCGGCAGTGTCTCGTAAAGATGTGCGAGGCTTGAGAGGCCGCCACCAAGAACGATCACTTCTGGGTCGAGCAGATTGACCACGCCCGCCAATCCACGCGCCAGTCGCCTTGCATGGGCCTCCAGACTCGCCTTTGCATCCCCATTGTCTTCTTGGGCGCCGGCAACGATCGCCTCGACGCTTAGTCGCTGCCCGGACCGCCTTTCATGATCTGAGGTCAAGGCCGGACCTGATACCCATGTCTCCATGCAGCCATGTCTGCCGCACCAGCAAGCAGGGCCAGGATGTTCATTGTCTTCGGGCCAGGGCAGGGGATTGTGACCCCACTCACCGGATACGCCCAGAGGACCGTTCAGCAACTGGCCCTCGATGACGATACCAGCGCCGCAGCCAGTTCCCAGGATCACGCCGAACACGCTTTTCGCGCCGGCCCCCGTACCGTCTTGTCCTTCTGAAAGTGCAAAGCAGTTTGCATCGTTTTCCATCCGTACCTGACGATCGAGACGCGCTGCCAGATCGCGGTCGAACGGGCGACCGTTCAGCCAGGTCGAATTGGCATTGCGAACGAGCCCGGTGTCCGGTGAGAGGGAGCCGGGAATACCGACGCCGACAGTGCCCTTGCGGCCAAGCTGATGCTCGAGACCCTCAATCAAGTCTGAAATCGCTTCGATTGTCGCCGGATAATCGCCTTGCGGCGTTGCTATGCGTTCTGACGCCAGGGTGGTTCCATCGCCGTCGAGCGCGATTGCGGCTATCTTGGTGCCGCCGAGATCGATTCCGATTCTCAACGATTGGCCCATCTTTTCAGCCTTTTTCCTGAGTGTTTCGCCAGTTTTGCGGCGGGCACCCTTCAAACAAAGTGACGTCTTGCCTTGACCTTAAGCAGTTAGTTACCCGTTTGGTGTCAAATAAGGGTTCGCGAGTGGGGGACGCGGTTGGACGCCGCTGCTGGCCCTGGGGCCCAAACAATCCGCATAGAACGGTAGGCATGGCATATTCCGGAAACATAACCGAATATGGGGCGTCTCAACCCACGCGGCATAAACCTATGACGAAAACCGTAATGATCGTCGAGGACAACGAGCTGAACATGAAGCTGTTTCATGATCTGCTCGATGCTCACGGCTATGAAACACTTCAGACCCGGGACGGCACGCAGGCGCTTTCGCTCGCCAAGTTGCATCGGCCTGATCTGATCCTTATGGACATTCAGCTTCCCGAAGTTTCCGGGCTGGAAGTCACCAAATGGCTCAAGGATGACGATGAGTTGCGCAGCATTCCTGTTGTGGCCGTGACGGCATTCGCCATGAAAGGCGATGAGGAACGTATTCGCGAAGGCGGCTGCGAAGCCTATATCTCCAAACCGATTTCCGTTGCAGCATTTCTCGAAACCGTTCGCCACTTCATTGGCGACGCAGAATAGATAGGATTTGACAGCGCCATGACAGCCCGCGTCCTCGTCGTCGATGATATCGACGCCAACGTCAAACTCCTCGAAGCGCGGTTGACGGCCGAGTATTTCGAAGTGTTGACCGCCAACAGCGGTGCAGCGGCGCTCGACCTATGTGCGCGTGAGAATGTCGACGTTGTGCTCCTCGATGTCATGATGCCGGAGATGGATGGGTTCGAAGTCTGTCGCAGGCTTAAGGCCGACCCGGCGACCCAGCACGTTCCGGTGATCATGATTACAGCGCTGGATCAGCCGTCCGACAAGATTCAGGGCCTGGAGGCAGGCGCCGACGACTTCCTGTCGAAGCCTGTCGATGATGTCGCGCTCATTACAAGGGTGCGAAACCTCTCGCGCCTCAAGACGCTTACCGATGAAATGCTGATGCGTGCCTCGACAAGCGAGCAGATGGGGCTCGACAGCGAACGTGCCGGCGGCACGGCCGTATCCAGTGTCGGGGGCAGCATAATGCTCGTCGAGGATCATAGCCGATCCGCGCAGCGTGTCGTCGAGACGTTGCAGGGCGAACAGTCGGTCGAGGTTGTGTCCGATCCCCAGGAAGCACTGTTGATGCTTCCCGATATGGAACTCGATCTCCTGATTGTCAGCCTCAATCTCGATGGCTCCGACGGATTGCGGCTCTGTTCGCAGGTGCGCACGCTCGAGCGCACACGTCATTTGCCGATCTTGGTTCTGGTGGAGCCGGGAGACGATCAGCGGCTTCTCAGAGGCCTGGATATCGGCGTCAACGACTATGTGTTGCGTCCGATCGAAAGAAACGAGTTGCTGGCCCGCGTCAGGACCCAGATCAAGCGCAAACGATATACCGATACGCTGAAGCACAAGCTGGTCGAAAGTGTCGAGATGGCGCTGACGGACCCGCTGACGGGGCTTCACAACCGGCGCTATATGGAGAGCCATCTCAAGACGTTGGTCGATGAAGCCTCCCAACGCGGCAAGCCTCTTTCGCTGCTGATCATCGATATCGACTACTTCAAGTCGGTGAACGATACATACGGGCATGACGCCGGCGATGAAGTGCTCAAAGCTTTCGCGGCGCGTATCCGGCGCAACACCCGCGGTATCGATCTCGCCTGCCGTCTCGGTGGCGAGGAATTCGTGGTCGTAATGCCCGAAACGGACATGGCAAAGGCCTATATGGTCGGGGAAAGATTGCGCCAATCTGTCGCAGGGCGACCCTTTTCCGTACCGGGATATGAGCGGCCTCTCGAGGTGACTGCCAGCGTCGGCGTTGCGACCTTCGAAAGGGTCGACGACACCTGCGACACGATCCTCAAGCGGGCCGATCAGGCGCTATATTCGGCCAAGCAGAACGGCCGTAATCGCGTCGTTGCCGATGCCGCCTAAAAGTGTAGCAATTTCAACATACAATCTATGATTGTGGTCACTTGTTGAGGCCGAAGACGGCCAATCCGCAACGATGTTCCGGATTCCCTGGCTTCCGTGTGTGGTTCGCAGAGGCTTCGAGTCGCGTGTCCAGTTTCGACGGACAGATTTCCAACAGTCATGGATCAAAAAAACCATGATGACTGTTTTCGTCTATCGACTGGTCGGTAAGCTATGCGTCAATTGACAGATGATGGTCGATTAAAACGCTGGTCTGCTGCTGCGAGTCGCGGCATAAATAGCTATTGCCGACCCCTAATACGTGCAGCCAGCGGTTACGTTCGCAACAAAAACGCTCAAGCCTTGCCAGAACCGGTTTAGGTTAAGGCTTTACTTTGCCACGCAATTCTGTGTAATGCGTAACGCAGATCGATTGATTTTGCGATGGTTCTGGTTAGTGTGGATGCGACACAAGCAGGCAATTGCATTGAGGAGGCATTAAGCGGAAGTGACGCTGACAATCTCGCGGCGAGTGTCAGGCGTCCAATTTGCCTCCCAAAGAATATCCGATAACCCTGCGGTTTGCTCAGGTCCGCCGCATCTCCTGGGTCCGTAGGGTTCGGCCGGTCGGAGCGCGGCTTGAGTGGCCTCCTCGTTAACGCCGACTCTTGACCGGCCACCAAGCCAGAGACGACCAAGGCCCTCTTTGGTCCATTTGGCTTGTTGGTCAGTCCCGTCTACTATTTCGGATCTACCCCGCTGCCGAGTAGTAGCGGGACTGGCCTCAACTTTCCGGACATTACAAAAATATCCAGATCGTCGGGCAGACGGTGAGACGCGCGGCTGCGCTATTTGATCTTGGCTTCTTTGAACTCGACGTGCTTGCGCGCCACGGGATCGTATTTCTTGAAGGACAATTTTTCCGTCAATGTGCGTGCGTTCTTTTTCGTGACGTAGAAAAAGCCAGTCCCCGCGGTGCTCAAAAGCTTGATTTTCTGTGTGGTGGGCTTTGCCATAACGAACCTCAATAAACAAAGCGGCAACCTAGCCTCGTGTGCGCCGATGTCAAGTGACCGAAAGGATACGCAAGGCTGTTAATACCGGATCACACGCCATTTTCAGAGCGTGCTGCGCTCGAAGCGTCCATTCTGCATAAAGAAATAGGGCACGGGCTCATCCGCGCCGGGAAGCCCGCCGGCAGCCAGGCGTTCGAAAAGGGCATCAAGAATGACCTCGGTAATGCGCGGAAGTTCAAGCGCATGCGCCTCTTTGTGGGTCAACCAGTGAAGCGCAAGCAATTCGCTATCCTGCGGACGGACGGTTTCGGCGATGGCGTCGGCATCGACACAGAAGAACCGCGTGTCATAGCGCCTTGGCCGTCTCGGGGGGGTGATGGCACGTGCGAAGAAGATAAGGCGATCCAGGCTCGGCGCGACACCATGGTTGAGGAAGGCGCGCCAGGATGGCGAGCGCGACTTGTGAGCGCCGGATTTCGGATGGCCGATCAGGACGCCGGTTTCCTCGAAGGTCTCGCGCACAGCCGCCCTGGCCAGCCCGCGTGCCCGGTTGGGGCTGGTCGAACCCTTCATGTCGACGAGAAGCTTGCGCATGACTTCGGGATGCAGGTCGTCAGGACCGGCAAGCCGGCTGTCGCCCGGGTCGACCCTGCCGCCCGGAAAGACATAAGCTCCAGGATAAAATACATGCTTGTCGCTGCGCTTGCCCATCAGGACACGCGGCTCGGAGCCGCTGCTGTCGACAATCATCAAAGTGGCGGCATCGCGCGGGCGGACGTTCGGCCATTCCTGTTTACGGTCGAAAGAATTCAGTCGGGCCGTGCTGTCGTTCACGCGAACATTCTCCATAGCATCTGGTTTGAGGTGCGCGGCATCGTGATGAGACAGGCGTCTTATGTCAAACCTTGGCGGGAATTAGACGGGCGCTCATCCATACGAGGCCCAGCAGAAAGCCCCACGTGCAGATGACGAAGACCGCGCCGGCCGTCATTTGGTCATTGGTATAGAGGGCGGCCATCAGGGTGCCGTGCGGAAAGACGTAAGAACCCGGTTCGAAGAAGAGCGAGTGCAGCAGGTCGGATGTCCTTACATGGCCGAGCGCAAAGTAGCTGCCGACAAGGGAAGTCGTTGCCACGACGAATATGCCGAAGGCCCATGCGGCGCCGGTACGGATCAGGTGGCGCCAGCGCCAAGCGATGATGGCAAGGCCGACGAGCAGAATCGCGAGAGCCAACCGGACGCCGACGACAAGCGCTTTGACATCGAGAAAGTGGGCAATCTCAAGCTCGTTGAACGAAAGGCCATCGATCACGGTCGTTTGGAGCGCGGCTCTGTCGAGCGTTCCGTTGACCACATTCAGCGCCAGCGGATCGATACCCAGCAGCGAGAACGCGGCAGACGTATAGAGAAGGGCGATCGCTGCCGCGAGCGTGCCGGCCAGCAACACTATGGCCGTCAGGGCCTGGGCCATCGCCTATGGGTCAGACGGGCTTTGGCCGTGGGTCGTCGATCGATCCAGCCGGGTCGAACCCATGCATGTAGAGCGCCCACTGGAGACCGACGACAGCCCCCTTGATCGGGCTGAGGCAAAGCATCGACATCGCGACGGTGAGTGGAATCCAAGCGACAGCATGGACCCAGAGCGCCGGTTGCATCGCTAATTCAACCCAGAGCACCAGGGGAAGCATTATGTGCCCGACGAGAAAGATCGTCAGATAGGGCGGTGCGTCGTCGGCCCGTTGATGATGAAGTTCCTCAGAGCAATGATTGCAGGAATCCGCCACTTTGAGATAGCGCCGAAAGAGGGAGCCCTTACCGCAGCTCGGGCATTTCGAGCGGGCACCATTCCACATGGCCTGGCCCACGCTTCGCGGGGGATTGGACACTTGTGTGACGGTGGGTGCGAGTTGTTCGATGTTGCTGGTCATGGCGGCTATATAGGGCTTTTGCTCAATTGCGGGAAGACATGTTGTACTCGCGCGTCACTATGACACGAAAGGTCTCACTGGCGCGTTACCGCCGTCGGCGACGGTAGGGCCTGCCGCGCGTCTCTTTCTTTTTCCGACCATCCGAACGCGGCACGCCTTTGCGCCCTTCGCTCACGATCTCGAATCGGAGGGCGCCGGCAGACGGGATCGCCTCGACCAGACGCACATCCACCTTGTCGCCCAGGCGGTACTCGACCCCGGTTCGCTCGCCGGTCATGGCCTGCCGGCGTTCGTCGTAGACGTAATAATCATCGCCGATCGTAGACACCGGTATAAAGCCATCGCCACCCGTTGTATCCAGCCTGACGAAGAGACCGGGCCGGGCAACGCCTGAGATGCGAGCCTTGAATGTCGTGCCGACCTTTTCGGCGAGAAAGCCGGCGATCAACCGGTCGACGGTCTCGCGCTCTGCGGCCATGGCCCGCCGTTCGGCTGCAGAGATCAATTCGGCGATCTGCTCCAGACGGTCGATCTCGCGTTCTGTCAGACCGTCGTCTCCCAGATCCAGAGCAGCGATCAACGCGCGGTGCACGATAAGGTCCGCATAGCGCCTGATCGGCGACGTGAAATGCGCATAGCGGCGCAGATTGAGACCGAAATGGCCGTAGTTGCCAGGATTGTACTCCGCCTGTGCCTGGCTTCTCAGCACCATCTCGGCCGCGAGTTCGGCATGGGGCGTCTCGGCGGTCTGTTCAAGAATGCGATTGAAATGCTCCGGCTTCAGCACACCCGACTTTGGGAGCGCGAGCTGAAACGTCTTCAGAACTTCGGCGAGTGATTCGAGCTTCTCTTTCGACGGTGCATCGTGGACCCGGTAGAGCAGGGGACTTTTGCGGCGCTCCAGTGTTTCGGCGGCCGACACATTGGCCTGAATCATGAATTCTTCAACGAGCCGGTGTGCGGCCAGGCGCTCAGGCACGATGACGTCTTGGACATTGCCATCGTCATCAAGAACGAGTTTGCGTTCTGGCAGGTCCAGCTCCAAAGGTGCACGTTTGTCACGTGCGCCACGAACCGCGTCATAGGCGGCCCACAATGGCTTGAGAATGGGGTCGAGCAGCGGTCCGGTCTTGTCGTCCGGCTTACCATCGATGGCGCTCTGTGCCTGCTGATAGCTGAGTTTGGCGGCGGAGCGCATCATGCCGCGAACAAAGCGATGATCGCGCTTCCTGCCCGACTTGTCGAACACCATTCGCACGGCAAGGCAGGGGCGGTCCTGTGCCTCGACCAGGGAGCACATATTGTTCGAGATGCGTTCGGGCAGCATGGGTACGACACGGTCGGGAAAGTAGACCGAGTTGCCGCGATCCAGGGCGTCGCGGTCGAGAGCGGTTCCCGGCCTGACGTGGGCGGCGACATCTGCGATCGCGACGATCACGATCCACCCCTTGGCATTCTCAGGATCATCGTCCGGTGCCGCCCAAACGGCATCGTCGTGATCGCGGGCATCGGCCGGATCGATCGTGATCAATGGGATCTGGCGGAGGTCTTCGCGCGATCCGAGGTCAGGGCTCGTGAGGCTCTCGGCCTCGGCGATCACATCGTCCGCAAAGCCGTCCGGCAGTCCGTGACTGTGGATTGCAATGAGGCTTTGCGCCCCTTGCGCATCGGGATTGCCCAATGTGTCCGTAACGCGGGCGCGTGAGATGCCGTGGCGCCCGGACTTCTTCAATTCGAAACGAACGAGTTCACCATCCTTGGCATTATTGGTGTCGCCGGCGGAAACGGTCCACTCTTTCAGATGCTTGCGATCGACAGGATCGATGACACCGCCGCCTGTCGCAATCTCCCGATAGATCCCAAGGAAACGGTTCGTATCTCGGGGCAGGCGTTTGATGGGGCGTGCTTCGTAGAGACAGCCGCTGATTTCTTCTTCAAGTGGGGCGATCCTCGCCAGCAGGCGGTCGCCCATTCCCGGAGCCGTGCCGCGCATGCGGGCGTCCGGGATCACCAGAATACGAGGCGGTGCATCGGAAGCGCTGTCTTCGGCATTGGCGGGCCGCGCAATCAACTCGCCATCGGCATCCTGAGTGAAGACTTCGATCACGGTAACCGGGGGGAGACTTCCAACAGGCGTCAGGCGCTTGCGTTCGCCCTCAATCATGCCCTCGGCGGCCATCTCCTTCAGGATCCGTTTGAGTGCGATCCGCGCGCTGCCTTTGATGCGAAAGTGCCGCGAGATCTCTCGCTTGCCGACAGTCGTCCCTGCCGTCCTGATGAAATCGAGGATGTCTTCCTTGCTCGGCATTGGGGTGCCGGCACCGGAGTCTTTTCGGTGAGAGGGCTTTCCGGTTTTCCGCTTCGAGGACTTGCCTGCCACGATCTCTATTTCTTCGCTTCGGCCTCGGCGTCAGCTTTGGGTTTGGCTTTTGTTTTTGCCTTGGGCTTTGCCTTGGCCTTCGGTTTCGCTTTGGCCTTGGTTGTCTTCTTGCGCGCCGGCTTTTTCCCGCCCTTTGCCGCCCTTTCCGCAATCAACTCGACCGCGCGTTCGATTGTCGTCTCTTCAGGCACCTGGTCTTTCGGCAGCGTCGCATTGATTTTGCCATGCTTCACATAGGGACCATAACGGCCGCTGAGGACCTGGATCGGTCCGCCGAGTTCGGGGTGTTCGCCAAGCTCTTTGAGAACCGAGGCACCACGCCGTCCGCCCGAGGTCTTCTTTTCGGCCAGGAGCGTTACCGCCCGGTTGAGACCGACCGTGAATACTTCTTCCGGATTGTCCAGATTGGCGTAAGTCCCGGCATGCTCGATAAACGGTCCGTAACGACCGAAGCCCGCGACGATAGGCTTACCCGTCTCCGGGTGATCGCCGACGGGGCGCGGAAGCGCCAGAAGCTTGAGCGCCATCTCGAAATTGACTTCGGCAATATCCATGCCCTTGGGGATCGATGCCCGTTTCGGCTTTTCGCCATCGACCGGCTCGCCAAGCTGCAGATAAGGCCCGAAGCGGCCCGACTTCAGCATGATTGCGAGATTGGTCTCGGGATCGATCCCGAGTTCGGTGTCTTCGACCGTTGCCTTCTCACCATCCTTGCCGCTCTCGACGAACTGGCGGGTGTAGCGGCAATCGGGATAGTTCGAGCATCCGATGAAGGCGCCGTAACGCCCGACCTTCAGGCTGATCCGCCCGTCTTCGCATTTCGGACACGCGCGAGGGTCCTTGCCATCGCCGGCATCGGGGAAGATGTGCGGCCCAAGCATATCGTTGAGAGCGTCGAGGACTTCGGAAACCCGCAGATCCTTGATCTCATGGACCGCACCCGTGAAATCGCGCCAGAAGTCGCGGAGCACATCTTTCCATGCCAGCTCGTCGGACGATATCAGATCGAGCTTCTCTTCCAGCGCGGCAGTGAAGTCATACTCCACATAACGTTTGAAGAAGCTCTCCAGAAACGCCGTGACGAGACGGCCCTTGTCCTCCGGGTGAAGCCGGCGCTGTTCGAGACGCACATATTCGCGGTCACGCAGGGTGCTGAGCGTGGATGTGTAGGTCGATGGCCGTCCGATGCCGAGCTCTTCCATCTTCTTGATGAGCGTGGCTTCGGTATAACGCGGCGGCGGCTCGGTGAAGTGCTGCTTGGCGTCGACCTTGCCGAGATCCAGCTTGTCGCCTTCGTTTAGGGCAGGGAGGCGTTTCTCATCGTCGTCGGCGCTGTCGTCCTTGCCTTCCTCATAGAGCTTTAGAAAGCCGTCGAAGCGCACAACGGAACCCGTGGCGCGAAGCCCGTAAGTGTTGCCGTCGCCGCTCGCTGCATCGATGTTTATTGTCGTGCGTTCGAGTTCGGCGCTTTCCATCTGGCTCGCCATCGTGCGCTGCCAGATCAGACGGTACAGCTTGGCGCCGTCCTCATCGAGATACCGCTTGGCGGTTTCCGGATCACGGGAGAGATCGGTTGGGCGGATCGCTTCGTGAGCCTCCTGCGCGTTCTTCGCCTTGGTCTTGTAGAGGCGCGGACTGTCGGGAAGATATTTGTCGCCATAGTCCTGCGTGATCTGCTGGCGAACGGCCGTCAGTGCTTCCGCCGCAATCTGCACGCCATCCGTTCGCATATAGGTAATGAGCCCCTGCGTCGTGCCGTCGATATCGACGCCTTCATAGAGCTTCTGTGCAACCTGCATGGTGCGCTGCGCGGCAAAACCGAGTTTCCGCGAGGCTTCCTGCTGCATAGTCGACGTCGTGAAGGGGGGGGCCGGGTTCCGCTTATGTGCCTTCTTCTCAATTGACGAGACGGCGCACTGGCTGGATTCGATCGCGACCTTCAAAGCGAGGGCCGCCGCCTCGTCTGGAATATCGTATTTGTCGAGCTTGCCGTCGCCGGTCCTTACGAGGCGGGTGACGAATGTCGCGCCATCCGTGGTCGTGACCGTCGCTTCGATCGACCAGTATTCGCGCGTCTTGAAAGCTTCGATCTCGGCTTCCCGGTCGCAGACGAGCCGAAGAGACACCGATTGGACACGTCCCGCCGAACGCGAGCCTGGCAGCTTGCGCCAGAGCACCGGCGAAAGCGTGAAGCCGACAAGATAGTCGAGTGCGCGCCGTGCGAGATAGGCGCTGACCAGCGGCGTATCGAGTTCGCGCGGTTGCGCAATCGCGTCGAGAACAGCCTTCTTGGTGATGGCATTGAAGACAACGCGTTCGACCGCGACGCCCTTCAGAGCCTTCTTCTGCTCCAGCACCTGGAGGACGTGCCAGGAGATCGCTTCGCCCTCGCGATCCGGGTCAGTCGCGAGAATCAGACGGTCGGCGCTTTTGACGGCCTGGGCAATCTCCTTCAAGCGTGCAGCAGATTTGGAATCAACATCCCACTGCATCTCGAAGTCTTCGTCCGGGTTCACCGAACCGTCTTTGGACGGAAGATCTCGTACATGGCCATAAGAAGCCAAGACTCGATAGTCATTACCCAGGTATTTATTGATCGTTTTCGCCTTTGCGGGCGACTCGACGATGACGACGTCCATATAAAGTGTCCGATATTTCTTGGCTTGAGGTCCCCAATAGGCATTCGGCGAACGCGATCACCCATTCCCTCCCGTTTCGGCGCACGAAAATGGTGAATCGCCGCCGTCCTGTCAATCAGTTGACGACATGGATGCCGGATCATCGCGCATAGAGCCTGTCTTTTCTCTTAATGTTCAAGGCTATGAAGGATGGGCGAGCTGGAGCGCAACGACAAGAACATCGACGCAAAGATGCGGTATCAGTGTCGATGCTGGCAGCAGTGCGCGGAATGCAACTGGTTCAGGCAAGGCCGGATAGCGCCGCCTCGTAGTTGAAATCGTTGCGGACACAATCCTCTCCCCGAAGGGAGAGGATTGGTTGTGCGAAAGCATGCCGGTGCACCGAAACCACAGAGTTTTACAGCCTAGCCGCCCTGTTTCGCACGCTTTACGAGCTTTGCTCGCTTATAGGTCTTGCCGAGCGCTCGAAACCGTTTTCGACGATCGACAAGACTCTCATTGTTATAGGCCTCTTCCGCAGCCAGCTTGTGCCAGTGCTTGAGGCGCGTATCTTCGAGGACACCGTCCTGGATGGCTTCTCTTACGGCGCAACCTGGTTCCGTATCGTGGCCGCAATCGGCAAAACGGCAATCACGCGCGAGTGCCTCGATATCCGCGAATACTTCGCTCAGGCCAGCGGAGACGTCCGTCAGTTGCAACTCGCGCATTCCAGGCGTGTCCATCAACCAGCCACCAGTGGGTAGACGATAGAGCGCGCGGCCCGACGTCGTGTGCCGCCCCTTCGCATCATCTTCGCGAATGCCCTGCGTCTCGATTAGGTCGCTGCCGAGAAGCGTATTCACCAGTGTCGATTTTCCGACGCCCGACGAGCCGACGACGGCGATCGTCTGGCCATGGCCACAGAGACCGGCGAGGCCGGCGACGTCTTGCCGTTGGCGTGCATCGAGCGTTTCGACCCACAGGCCCGGGAGAAGTCTTATGGCCTCTTTGGTAAAGTCTTGTGCTGTCTCGGTCAGGTCGGCTTTCGTTAAGACGACCACCGGCGTGACGTCGGCTTCGCGGGCCAGCGCCAGATAGCGTTCCAGCCTGGCGACATTGAAGTCCTGATTGCATGACGAAACGATGAGAAGTGTATCGATATTCGCTGCAATCAACTGAACTTTGCGTGCCGTTCCAGGTGCCCGGCGTTTGAAAAGGCTCTTGCGCTCCAACCGACGCGTTGGACGCATGGTCTCCGCGTCAAGCAACAGCCAGTCGCCGACAGTTGCGGTGGCCGCGTCGTCGCCATCGGTTGAATGGAAAGGCGGAAGATCCTGGTCGATGCCAGGTCCAACCACACGGATGCGGTTCCGGTGAATCTCGGTCACCCTGACAGCGATGCCCGTAATCAATTCGTCAGAGTCGAGCTGAGAAGAATAGAAACTGTTCCAGCCGAATTCGGCCAGGTCTGAAAGCTGGTATGTCATTGATCTCTCACAATTGTCTGCGCTGAGCAGCAGATGCTGGCGCAAAACAGAATCCAGTCGCACGGACGCCGCCTCGTAGGGAGGCACCCGGTTCTTGGTCGGGTCGAGAGAATCCAGATAGGGGATTAGACAGGCAAAGGGAGGGCGTATGCCGCCCGCAATCGTCCGTAAGCTATCTAGCCTCTGACCTCGGTGAGGGACACAACGACAATCACAAAACTCTCCTTTTCAGCTTTCCTATTCTGGAGGAGATATAGGTGTGCGTGCTCGTCCGTTTCAATAGTTTTTTGATCGAGAGGGTCTGCGTGGATCCGACAGAGCCAGCTAGTCACCCTTCGTCAGGTCGCAGCGACACGCGTTGCCTGCCATGACGTTCGAGACGGCCGGCGAGATCGAGTTCAAGCAGGATGACTTGAACATCCCTGGTGGGGAGACCGGTGGCGCGGATGAGTTCATCGATGTCGACGGGCGCCATGCCGAGATTGGTCATCACGGCTTTTCGGGCATCGTCTTCGGCAACCGGAGCAGGGGTGGAAGTCGGCGCAACAGGCTGCGGTGCCGGCGTTGGATGTCTGTCATAGGCTTCGAGCAGCGGCCCCAGTGCATCGATAATTTCATCGGCACCGGTGACCAGCCCTGCGCCTTCCTGGATGAGGCGGTTCGTTCCGGAAGCGCGTGGGTCGAGCGGATTTCCCGGAACCGCGAAGACATCGCGGCCTTGCTCGCCGGCCATGCGGGCCGTGATCAGGGACTCTGAGCGCTCAGCAGCCTCAACGACGATGACAGCGAGCGATGCGCCAGAGATGAGTGCGTTGCGGCGTGGGAAATCGCGACCCTTCGGGCGAAAGCCGGGTGGACGCGCACTGATCAGCAAACCGCGTGTCGCAATGGCACGTTGCAGGTCCCCATGTTCGGGCGGGTAGACGATATCGATGCCGCCCGCGACCATGGCGGCTGTTCCCGAATCCAGGGCGGCCTGATGGGCAGCGCCGTCGATCCCGCGCGCAAGGCCCGACGCGATCACGATATCGGCGTGGCCGAGATCTCTCGCCAGTGTCTTGGTCAGCTTTTGGCCGGCAGCCGATCCGTTTCTCGAACCGACGATCGCGATCATCGGCTTATCGGCCAATTCTGGACGGCCCTGGACATAGAGGAGCGGCGGCGGGGCGTCGATCTCCGCCAGTCTCGTTGGATAGCCGGGCTCGCCAATCGCAACCAGCTTGGCGCCGATGCGGGCCGCGCGCGCGATCTCCTTTTCCGCATCGGCGACCGAACAGACTTTCATGCGCCGCGTGCCGCCACGATTGGCGAGTTCCGGCAGGGCGTCGATTGCGGCACCGGCCGTCTCGAAGCGGTCCAGGAGCTGGGCGAAAGTTGCCGGGCCAACATTCTCCGTGCGGATCAGACGGAGGCGATCTCGGCGTTCGGTGTCCGAAAGTTTTGGCGGGCCGTTATCGTCTGAGCCGGTGTCACTTGGCACCAATCTTCGTCTCCTCACTGGCGAGCAGACGCTGGATGTTGGCGCTGTGACGGATGAAGACCAGGAGCGTCATGACGGCAAACATTGCCGCGCCCTGCCAGCTTTCGAAATATCCCATCAGAGCCGGCGTCACGGCACTGGCAACAAGCGCTGAGAGCGATGAATAGCGGAAGAGCACTGCAACAACGAGCCAGATGAGGCAGAAGGCCAGTGCCACCGGCCAGAACCAGCCGAGGGCGATGCCGATATAGGTGGCAACGCCTTTGCCGCCGCGGAAACCCAGCCAAACGGGAAAGAGATGCCCGAGGAAAGCACCGAGACCCGCAATCAATCCGGCTTCGGGCCCCCATCGAAGCCCGATCAGGACGGCAGCAGTGCCTTTCAACAGATCGGCGAGCAATGTGAGAGCCGCGAGCGCCTTGTTGCCCGTCCGCAGCACATTCGTTGCGCCGATATTTCCTGAGCCCACATTGCGGATATCGCCCAGACCACCAAGCCGCGTCAGCACAAGACCGAACGGGATTGAGCCGAGCCCGTAGCCGAGCGCCAGACTCAGTATCAATGTCGTCCATGGCAATGTGTCGGACATGGCCGCGATGCGCCCCCGCTGATTGCTCTATTAAGCGCGTTCGCCGTCAGCGTAATTGTAGACTGTGCGGCCGGCAACCAGGGTTCGCAGAACGCGCCCCTCAAGCTTGGACTCATCGTAAGGCGTGTTCTTCGACTTCGAGCGCAAGTCAGCCGGATTGACGACCCAGGGCGTCGTGAGGTCGACGAGTATGAGATCGGCCGGTGCGCCGACTTCGAGACGTCCGCCTGGAATGCCGAGCAGTTCGGCCGGTCTGGTCGACATGGCTTTCAGAAGCGCCGGCAATCCGATCTGTTCATTGTGATAGAGCCGTAGCGCGACCGGCAGCAGGGTCTCGAGGCCGACCGCACCATCGGACGCCTCCGCGAAGGGGCGTCGTTTCACGTCGGCATCCTTCGGGTCGTGCGCCGAGACGATGACATCGATATCGCCGTTTGCGAGGCCTTCGACCATGGCCATGCGGTCTTCTTCCCGGCGAAGCGGCGGGCGCAGTTTGAGAAAAGTCCGGTAGGACCCAATGTCGTTTTCGTTCAGCGTCAGATGATTGATGCCGACACCGCACGTGACGTTGAGGCCCTTGGCCTTCGCCTTCCGGATGGCTTCGAGCGAGTCGGTGCAAGAGATCAGAGCTGCGTGATAGCGTGCGCCCGTCAGTTCTACGAGACGGATATCGCGTTCAACCATGATCGTCTCGGCGACGGTCGGAATGCCTGCCAGTCCCAGGCGCGCCGACATCTCGCCTTCATTCATCACACCGGCATTGGCGAGCTTTCCATCTTCGACATGATGAACGATCAGGGCGCCGAAATCATTGGCGTAGGAGAGGGTGCGCCGCATGACCTGCGCGTTTGCGACGCTGGTCTTGCCATTGCTGAAAGCAAGGGCACCTGCCGCCTTGAGGAGACCGATCTCGGCCATCTCCTTACCCTTCAGGCCTTTCGTCATGGCGGCCATGGGATGGACATGGACAATTGCCGTATCGCGTGCGCGCCGCTCGAGATAATCGACCAGGGCCGCATCGTCGATGACCGGATCGGTCTGCGGCATGCAGATGATCGTGGTGACGCCACCTGCGGCGGCGGCCCGGCTGGCGGTTGCTAGCGTCTCGCGGTGCTCGTACCCCGGCTCGCCCGCAAAGACCATCATGTCGATCAGTCCCGGTGCCACCACATGGCCCGCGCAGTCGATGACCTCGGCGCCTTGCGGGGCGTTGCGGCGCAGATGCGGCCCGATATCGGCAATGGCGTCGCCTTCGATTACGAGGCCGCCTTCGGTTTCCGTACCGCTGGCCGGATCGACCAGCCGCGCGTTGATAAGGGCCGTGGCGTTTGGGGCCCCGTTTTCGTTCGACGTGTTGCTCATGAGACTCAGTGGTTCGGGAGGTGGCGCGACAGCGCTTCGAGAATGGCGATCCGTACCGCGACGCCCATCTCGACCTGTTCCGCGATGACGCTGCGATGATGATTGGCCACGATCGAGTCGATTTCCACACCCGGGTTCATGGGGCCGGGATGCATGATCAGCGCATCCGGCTTGGCCCAGCCGAGTTTTTCGAGATCGAGGCCGAAGAAATGAAAGAATTCGCGCTGGCTCGGCACATAGGAGCCGTCCATGCGCTCGCGCTGCAATCGCAGCATCATGATGACATCCGCACCAGCCAGCCCGGTCTCCATCGACTTGTGGACTTCGGCACCGAGGCGCTCGGCCATTGGCGGGAGCAGGGTGGACGGCGCAACGATGCGCACATGCGCGCCGAGAGCGTTCAGCAGAATGATGTTGGAGCGCACAACACGCGAATGCAGGATATCGCCGCAAATGGCGACAACGAGACCAGCAAGGCGTCCCTTATTGCGCCGGATTGTCAGCGCATCCAGAAGGGCCTGGGTCGGGTGCTCATGTCCGCCGTCGCCGGCATTGATGACGGAGCAGTCGACCTTCTGCGAGAGCAGCTCGACAGCGCCGGCGGCATGGTGCCGGACCACCAGAAGATCGGGCCGCATGGCGTTCAGCGTCGCGGCCGTGTCGAGCAGCGTCTCTCCCTTGTTCATGGCGGACGTCGCGATCGACATGTTCATGACATCGGCGCCAAGCCGCTTGCCCGCAAGCTCGAAGGAGCTTTGGGTTCGGGTCGATGGCTCGAAGAACAGGTTGATCTGGGTGCGACCACGCAGACTGTCCCGTTTCTTGGCGACCTGCCGATTGAACTCGGCGGCCTCGTCGGAAAGATCCAGGAGTCCGGTGATTTCCGCCGGGGACAGCCCCTCGATGCCGAGGAGATGGCGGTGCGCGAAGAAAAATTCGGTCGGCGCTGCTGCGATGCTCATTAAAGCGGACTGTATAGGCGCATGGGGCTGGGTCGGCAAGGCTGCGATTGGCCTCTTTCCACAAGAGGTAAACGCGGTATTTGCCTGCCGGTCACTATCGCGGCTGGTTCGAGATGATGTTGAGAGCCCGGGACATATATTCCCGCCGGTACATCACGGCGACAACCCAGGTTGCGGCGACCGCGAGAGCGAGGGGGTGAAGGAACCAGCCAAATCCAGCCATGCCGAAATAATAGGCCCGTAAACCGGCATTTGCATGCTCGCCGGCGCCACCGGCCAGACGCGCTGCACCCTCAGAGCAACGCAGGCACTCTTCCTCATTGTCTCCATTTGCCATCGGTGTCGCTCCGATGAGAATGGCCGTGTAGTGCGAGAGACGGAAGGCCCAGGCGAATTTGAAGAACGCCATGATGAATATGCCCATGAGGAAGAGCACTTTCACCTGCCATGCGAACTCGCTCGTCGCATGAAGCAGAGGAATATTCTCGATCATCGACTGCGCCGTCTTGGCTGCGCCGAACATGGCAGTCAGACCGCCCAGAACGATGATGGCTGTCGAGGCGAAAAAGGCATTGCCGCGTGTCAGATTGTCGAGAATTAGCGTGTCGACCATGCGCATGTCGCGCGTCGCCATCGTGCGCATCCAGCGTTCGCGTTGAAGTTGGACGGCTGTCGGCAGACCTGAATCGCGGAGCATGCCGGCCCGCGTCGAGTAGCTGTAGCCGCCATAGCACAGCACGAACCAGAGAAATGCGAGAATATCGGCCGTCGTGAAGTGGGACATGTCTAGTTCTCCGTCGCTGCTGCGCGACCCAGTTCCTTGAGCCTGTCGAGTGCACCCTGCAGAATGAAGGCCGCCGCCATCTTGTCGATGACCTGACCGCGTTTCTTGCGGCTGACATCGGCCTCAAGCAGCGTCCGCTCGACGGCAACCGTTGAGAGCCGCTCATCCCAGAACACGAGAGGCACGTCTGTCTTGCCGGCCATGTTGCGCGCAAAGGCGTGGGTCGACTGGGCGCGCGGCCCTTCGCTGCCATCCAGATTGACCGGCATGCCGATAATCAACGCACCCACATCATGCTCTTCGATGATTTGCAGAAGCCGCGCTGAATCATGCTTGAACTTGGTCCGGCGAACCGTCTCGAGCGGCGAGGCTATTGTCCGCGTAACATCCGACAGCGCCAAACCGATCGTTTTCGATCCGCAGTCGAGGCCGAGCAGGCGGGCCCTGGCGTCCAGAAGGCCCGGGAGTTCTTCGATTGTAATGCAAACTGGGTCAGGCATGCGGTTCCGTTTCGTCCTGCGGCGGTGATACGCTTGTTGGCTGCATTCAGGGCTTTATACTCAGGCGCACAAGAACACACTCTTTTTTGCAACTGGACAGGGACTTGCTCGATGAAACTCACTTGGTTTGGACACTCGACATTTCGACTCGAGATGGGCTCGAGCATAGTCATGATCGATCCGTTTCTGACCGGCAATCCGACCTTTGAAGCCACAGGGCAAAGCCCGGAGGATGCGAGTGCCGGCGCGACCCATGTGGTCCTCAGCCATGGGCATGACGATCATGTTGGCGACACGGTCGCCATTGCCAAGCGGACCGGCGCCAAGCTTGTCGCGCCCTATGAGCTTGCGGTCTATCTGAACGGGCAGGGCGTTGAAACCATCGATCCCGCCAATCCAGGCGGCACCCTGGACCAGGGTGACTTCGATGTCAGTTTCACGAATGCCTTCCACTCGTCATCGACGATGATCGACGGCAAGCCGGTCTATCTCGGCGTTGCCTGCGGCCTTGTGTTCCGGGCAGGTGACAAGAGCCTCTATCATATGGGCGATACGGAAATCTTTGCCGGCATGGAACTCGTCAACGAGGTCTTTGCGCCGCAAGTCGGCCTGGTGCCAATCGGCGATCGCTTCACCATGGGCGCGAAGACGGCGGCGCTTGCCTGCAGTAAATACTTCCAGTTCAAGACCGTCATTCCGATGCACTATGGAACCTTCCCGATCATTGATCCGTCTCCGGACAAGTTCATTGCCGAGGCGAGCGGACAGAATGTCGTGGTGCCGGCGGTCGGCACAGCCATGGACCTGTGATTGTCGCGGTCGATTGCGATGAGCACTGAGCCACCGGTCGGTCCTCTCGTCGATCCTTTACCGGATGGACGGGAGCCGCAGCGCCAACGGTTCGACGGGCAGAGCGTCGCTCTTGTACCTGTCGATACGGATCGCGACGCGGCGGACTTGTTTGTCTCGTTCGCGACGAGCGATCCGGACGGTGCCTTGTGGACCTATATGGGCTTCGGGCCGTTCGCTAATCAGTCCGCCTTTACGGCCTGGCTCGCAAAGATGGAGGTGAGCGAAGATCCGCTGTTCTTTTCCATCGTGCCGCGCGGTATCGAGAAGGCCTTCGGTATGGCCAGTTTTCTGAGAACCGACGCCAAACAGGGGGTGACGGAGATTGGCAGTATCTGGTTTTCTCCCGCTCTCCAGCGCACCCGGGCAGCGAGCGAATCCATCTATCTCATGATGGCGCATGTGTTCGACGACCTCGGATACCGGCGTCTGGAATGGAAGTGCAATGCGCTGAATGCCGCTTCCCGGCGCGCCGCCATTCGTTACGGATTCACCTTTGAAGGCATCTTCGCCAAGCACATGATCGTCAAAGGCCGCAATCGTGATACGGCCTGGTACGCCATGACCGATGACGAATGGCCGCGTGTGAAGCAGGTCTTTCAGACATGGCTGAACGATGACAATTTCGATGCCGACGGCGGGCAGAAACGGTCCCTTTCAGATCTCATGCGAAAATGTCCGGATTGTAATTCGCAGTGAACATTGGGCGAAGTCCTTAGAGACGCAATATGGTGAGCACCAGAAGACATCATGGCATTTCGGGTTTTGACAGGACTATTCGGTCACGAGAGCAATTCCTTTTCCCAACTCCCGACCACCCGCGATAACTTTAGAGACTACCTGCTGGCGTTTGGTGATGATGTGCCCGCTGCAATCGAGGGGGCCCGTATCGAACCGGCTGGCGTCGAATGGGCGGCGCAACGATATGGCTGGGAACTGGTCCGGACACTCGTTGCCTGGGCGACCCCCAGTGGCCCACTGGCGCACGATGCCTGGTTGATGGGACACGATGCCATTGTCGGCGCGGCACAGAAAGAGGGGCCGTTCGATGGGGTTCTACTCAACCTCCACGGCGCCATGGCCGCTGAAGCCGAGCCCGATGCAGAGGGCGCACTGCTGTCGGCATTGCGTGCTGTTCTAGGGCCCGACATTCCAATCGCCATCACCTTGGATCTTCACGCTAATGTCACCGTCAAGATGGCGGAGAATGCGGATATTATCTGTGCCTACCGGACCTATCCCCACATCGATCAGATCGAGACGGCGCAGCGTGCTGCCGCCATCCTCGATTCAGCCATGCGTAAAGATGTCCGTCCCGTTTCGTACACGGCCCGGAGGGATATGGTCGTCGGCATGGACCATGGGCGCACCACAACCGAGAATCCCATGACGGAGTTACTGAGACGCGCAGACGTCTTGGAACAGTCCGATCCCGAGATTTTGCTCGTGAGCGTGCAATCAGGCTTCACCCCGGCGGATTTGCACGACAACGGTCCGACCGTGAGCATCACCGGCAACGGAGACGGTCATAGGTTTCGCGCGATTGCCGAAGAGTTCATGGATTATGCCTGGGAGACCCGGCATTTCGACTCCAACACCTATCTGAGTGTTCCGCAGACCGTTGAGGCGCTCAAATGCGAGCTGACTGTAACAACCGGAGACGGGCCCATCGTGGTCGCCGACTATTCAGATAATCCGGGGTCCGGCGCATACGGAGATTCCACATTTCTTTTGCAGGGTCTGATGGATGCAGGCTTTGAAAATGCCTGTCTCGGGACCGTCACCGACGTGGATGCGGCAGCGCAACTGGTCGCTGCCGGGGAGGGGGCTAATGTTAGCGTTACCCTCGGCGGCAAGGTCGATCCCATGTTTGGACCGCCCGTCGAATTAAGTGGAACGGTCCTGCGGGTAACCGACGGCACATACGTAGCCCAGGGACCGCGTTGGAAAGGCGTTACCCATCGTCTGGGCCCGACGGCTGTCTTTCGTGTTGGAGGCATAGATATCCTGGTGTCGTCCAAACGGGTGCAACTCACGGAAATCGAAGCCTTCACACATGCTGGAATCGATCCACGCGAGAAGGATATCGTTGTCGTGAAATCGATGCAGCACTTCCGGGCGGCCTTTGCTCCGATTGCCCGGGATATTCTGATTTGCGATGCGGGCGCTCTTTCCGGGAACGATCTTTCCAAGCTGCCTTTCGTCCGATTGCGGCGTCCTGTTTTTCCGTTGGATATGAGTTGAGGCGGTCAATTGCGTGTTGCTCAAACCAATATTCAGCGCTTGCCCATCGACACGCTGACGCCGTGAATCCGTTGTCCTTGGCTCTTGGTTGGAGCGCCACTATGTTCTCGCGATCAGGGTTCAAAGAAAGCCGAAGTTACTATGAATGAGCAGGTCAATTCCAACGATGTCAGTGGGATACCAACCAGCCCGCTGATTGAGGATCTCGGGCGCCGCGTGAGCGTCAGGGATTATAGCGATCGAGCCGTTGACGACGCGATGATCTATGCCATCCTCAAGGCGGCATTCCGTGCACCGACATCGTCCAACATCCAATCCTATAGCGTCATCGTGGTGCGGAACCAGGAGACGAAGGATAAGCTGTCGGTCGTCACCGGCAACCAGAAGCATGTAAAGGCAACGCCGGTTTTCTTAGCATTCTGCGCCGATCTGACGCGGATCGATGGCGCGCTTCAACGTCATGGGCACACGATTGAAGACAATAATCTCGAGATCGGGCTGGTCTCCGGCATCGATGTAGCGCTTGTCGGAATGTCAGCCTATCTCAGTGCCCGGTCGCTGGGCCTGGCCGGCGTGATGATTGGCGCGGTGCGAAACAACGCAGTCAAGACGGCCGAGATCCTCGGCCTACCCAAACATGTCTATTGCGTCTTCGGGATGTGCCTTGGCTGGCCGGGAAAAGTGACACCGCAAAAACCGCGCATGGCTTTCGACGCAATGGTTCACCGGGAGCGGTATGGCAATCAGGGTGAGGGCTTTGATGCCGAAATGGCGCTCGATGATTACGACCGGGCTTTGGCGGCACATTATGAGAGCGTTGGAACGACGACGACGCCGGATTCTTGGACAAACGATATCGATAAGAAGTTTCACCCGCAGCTGCGCCAGGAGCTTAGAGAGCAGTTGAAACAATTGGGTTTCGACTTCATCTGAGTTGGTTGCCGAATTGCTGACGATGACGCGCTGACCGCCCTCAAACTGCGCTTAGCCGATTTCGGCTAAGCGCAGAATTGTCGATCGCTTCCAACCTGCTGTTGCGACTCTTAGGGCGAGGTACGTTTAGATGTTGCCGCCCGGACCCGTCTGAGGTGACCAGACGGTACCCCAGACATCGAGCCAGCGTTTTTTGCTTGGCGTCGCGACTTTGAACACTTCCTTGGCGTCCGGGATTCCCTGCACCGAAACCTGAATCAGACCGGTTGCGACAGCCCCCGCAGCGATGGCCGCCGGACAAGCTGTGCCAAGCGTGCCTGCGCAAGCCACGGCCCCGGCGACACCGCTGACGATCGCCGCGCCTGTCGTCGCACCGATATTCGCCGATTCAACGGCAATCTTGCCGCCGACAACCGAGAGTACAACGGTGAGTTCCTTGTTTGCATTGGCGCCGCGGGTGCAGCGCCCTTGCCCGATTGGCCATTCATCGAGTTGGACATGTCTTGCACCTTGCCTGATGCCAAGTGCGACTTTGCCGCTGCTGTCGCGATAGGTGATGACATCCTGTTTGTTGTACCAGCGGGCCCTGAGGATGAACCCAGCCTTGTTCCAGACGCATTGCTTTGCCTGTGCGGCTGTGGATGTCACGGCTGAACCGGCGGTCAGATTTATGGCTGAGAGCACGAGAAAGGCCGCAAAGTATAGGAGGGCGCGGGGCGACTTCGTAGTCCACTTCATTGAGAACTCCTTGCGTTTCTAGTGTGTCGTTTGATGGGTTTGACGGAGGCTGCTGCTTCACGAGTCGAGGGCATGAAGTCCTGGCCAGGCGAAGAGGTAAGGGGTTGCCAAACCGCTCGCATCCCCACAATTAGGTATGGGCCAAAACAGGACGAACGAGGAACGGATCAAACTCACGCCTTTGCGTGAGTCCGATCATGGTGGACCGGATTTTTAAACCGCAACAGGTGGGTAACGCAAAAGGCAATACCGCAGTCATGGATGGCAAACATCTGAAACTCGTCGAACACCTGTATCAGGTTGCAATCGATCCGTTCAGTTTCGACAATCTCCTCGTAGAATGGGAGAAAACGCTTGAGCAGGCGCTGCGGCATGGCACCGAGGCATCCGGTTTCGAAGCATTGGAAGGTCATGCCTCTCGAGCCAGCCAGATCCTCGAAAAGCTCGACGCTTCATCGAACGGCTCTACATTGCCGCGACTTTGCGACGTCATTGAACTCGACCCGAACCCCGCAATATTGTTGTCGCGCGACGGAACGGTCGTTGGCGCGAACGAGGTGGCTCGGACCTATCTTGGCGTTCGAGACGGAATACACCTTGCCGATTGCTCGGATATCGAATTTCAGAGCCCTGTCGATTGGCGAACCCTGATCGAGAAACTTCAAGCGGACGCAAGTGGATTTCAGGGCGTTCTCGGCCTGGTCGCCATATCCTCCACCACTTCTCGCCAGTCGGTGCTGCTCGCCTTTTCCCGTGCGCAATGCCCTTCGGATAAGGATGTTGCCGGTTTGTTGACGGCGCTCGCTCCGGTGTGGAGCAAGCAGACGCAACAAGCCGTGAAAGAATTCTTCGGGTTGACGACGTCAGAATTCGAAATCGTCTTCCAGCTCATGGGTGGGAGCGATGCTGCGAAAATCGCGGAGACGAGAGAAACCTCGCTCCACACCGTACGCTCGCAAATCAAGTCGATCCTCTCGAAAACAGGATTTTCCTCTCAACTCGATCTTGTTCGACAAATGGGCTTTCTGCAGCGTTTCGAACCGATATCGCAACGTTCGTCGCGATCTGGTGCGCTTAGCACAGGCGGCGACGGAGCGGCCTCATCCCGTGCGGTGCTCCAACTGCGCAATGGCCGTAAGCTCGACTATGTTCTGGCCGGCCCGCGTGACGGTTCGCCTGTCCTATTCCTTCATGGCATGATCGACAGCAACCGCTTTCCACAAACCCTCCTGGAACAGTTATCCCGACGATCAGTCTTGCTCATCGCTCCGTCGCGTCCCAGCTATGGCGGGTCCGACCCCTGTGTTTCGGAGAAGACTGTTCTGGGAGACTTCGCCACCTATGCCTGCGAGCTGCTGGATGATCTGGGAATTGGCGAGCTACCCGTATTTGGTCATATGGCAGGAACGCTCTATGCCGTTTCGCTCGCTGCGCGACATCCGGAACGTGTGAGTTCAATCTTGTCCGTAGCAGGCGCAGTTCCAATGGTGCACCGTTGGCAATTCGATGGCATGTCAAAGGGGCACAGAATAGCGGGGTTGACGGCCCGGCACGCCCCCATGCTGGTACCAATCCTTACCAGAGGCGGGATCCAGCTCATCCGGCGAGGCGAGCAAGCAAAGATGATGCGCCTCCTTTACAGGGACGCAGCGATCGATCTTGAAGCCGCCGAAAAGCCTGAGATCAGCGAGCTGATATTTGATCGGTTCGAATTCGTGACCCGGCAAGGGCACCAGGCCTTCCAATCCGACCTGGTACAAGTTTCAAGCGACTGGTCTCATTTGATGGAGCAGGTTCGCTGCCCGCTGTCGATCGTTCACGGGGTCCACGATCAAGCTGTACTGATTGAGGGTGTACGCCAGTTTGCCGCGCGTCACGCTCAATGCGATCTCAACGTTTCGGAAAATTCCGGACAGCTCATTTTGTCGAACGAGCCGGATTTGGTCCTTGATCGACTTGAACAGCTCATTCGCGAACCAGAATGGAGGTGCGAGAAGAGGGCAAGCAGCTAAAAGCCATACATGTCCTTGGCAACCCGATAGGTGTTCGCATAAGCGACGACTGTTGCATCGATCGGATTGCAATATCCACCGCCCATCGCGATGGCGACAGGAATGCCGTGGCGGCGGCTTTCGCGAAACACCACTTCATCGCGTGTCATTAGGCCTTTATGCGTCAGGCTTAGCCGTCCAAGACGGTCTTCAGCCAACGGGTCGACGCCCGCTTGATAGAGTATGAGCTCAGGTCTGAATTCGAACACCGCCGGCAAATGCTCGGAAAGCGCGTTGAGATAAGATTCATCATCGGTGCCGTCTGGCAATGCGACATCCAGATCTGAGGTCGACTTTCGAAACGGAAAATTCTTCTCTCCATGCATTGAAAAGACGAAAACGGATGGATGTGCGGCGCAGATCGCTGCGCTTCCGTCGCCTTGGTGTACATCGAGGTCGATGATTGCAACGCGGTCGACCCAGCCGGCTTCGATAGCAGTGAAAGCCGCCACAGCCTGATCGTTGTAGACGCAGAACCCCGAGCCGAATTCCCGATGGGCATGATGTGTCCCACCTGCAAGTTGTCCGGAAATTCCGTTATCGAGCGCAGAGCGGGCAGCGGTAATTGCGCCACCGACCGTTGCTCGGGACCGACGAACCAGGTCTTTGCTCCATGGCAGCCCGATACGCCGCATGGCATCACGGTCGAGTTCTCCATTCTCAAACAAGGTGACATATTCGACGGCATGCGCCCGATGAAGGTCGGCGGCTTCTGCCATTGAAGACAGATGCAGCTGATCCTTGTGAAGGATGCCCGCGCGAAAGAGGTGCCGACGCAGCATGGCATATTTCTCGCCTGGAAAACGGTGTCCAGGTGGAAGTGGAAGATGAAAGGTGTCGGAATAGAAGAACTGCATCGCACCCACAGCGCGCTGGTATCAGTGATTGTCCCAGTTCGAATACGCGGAATTCATTCCATCAGATTTCTCCAATGGAGAACCGCATGACATGCGAATGTTCAGAGTGGCATCGATGCGGAAGCACTTCAAACTGACACCAGCTTTGAGATGTGTATTCCTCGGCTCTTTCGATTCTATAGGTCCTAACCCCCAACGGATGCGCTCTACAATTCCAGGCCATCACCTCAGAACAAGTCATCCGAACACATCCTCGAGGCGTATTCTATTGTCAGACAAAAAGTAATCCTGACAGTTCGGAGATCCCAACGTGTCGCCTCTACCCACAATGCGTGAACTCAATCCACCGTCTGTGACGGCGAGCTTTCGGAGATCCGAAACGCAGACCCCGAAACCGGATCATGCTTTGGAGGTCGTTTGATGTCGGAGCAGCGACGCGTCGGTATCATCGGCGCAGGCGTGGCCGGATTAGCATGTGCACGGCAATTGGCCGATGCAGGCTGGTCACCGGTCTTGTTCGACAAGGGTCGTGGCGTTGGCGGCCGAATGGCAACACGGCGCGCTGAAAGCAATGCACAATTCGACCATGGCGCTCAGTATTTTACGGCGCGGACAAGAGCATTCCGAGGCGCGATTCACGGTATGACTGAGGCGGGTGCTATCGCCCGTTGGGACAACGGAGACAGCAATCCGCGGTTCGTGGGTACCCCTGGGATGAGCGCTTTCGCCAAACATCTCGCGAAGGGATTGGATGTTCGACAGGGCATCAAGGTCACTGAACTGCAGCGCCTAAACAATAAATGGGTGGTCATTACGGATAGCGTTTCACATTTGTTCGACCGGATCGTCGTAACGGTGCCTGTGCCACAGGCTGTGGCTCTCTTGGGTGCATATGAGTCGTTGGTATCGGAAATCGAAGACGTCAGGTTCGAGCCGTGCCTGACGCTGATGGCCCGGTTTGGAACAGATGTACCTCAGCAATTCACTTGTCGTTCCGATCCCGACGATGCGCTCGCATGGGTTGCCCATGACAGTACCAAGCCCGGCCGTCCCGGTGAAAACTGTTGGGTCGCGCAGGCCAGTCCAACGTGGAGCGCAGAACATCTTGAGCTGGACTTCAAGGCGATCGAAGCGTTGATGCTACCGCTCCTGTGCGAACGCATCGGCATTGCGCTTGAAGACGCGGACCATGCAGCAGCGCATCGCTGGCGCTATGCCCGCGTTGTGAATCCGCTCGGTCGACCTTTCGCCAGTGCTGCGTCCGGTACCGTCTATGTCGGCGGTGACTGGTGCCTCGGTGCGCGTGTCGAAGCGGCATGGGAAAGCGGCGACGCGATTGCCCGAGATATTATGGGCATTGCATGAATAGACGTGATCCGCGCATTGAGCGATTGCGCGTGCTCGGTCTTGCGGCATTGCGGCCACCGCCGGGACGGGGTCGGATCGCGCTTGCGTTAATCCTTGGTGGGATCTGCCACCTACTGTTCGCATGCGCGGTGCTCGCAATGATTGTCGCAATGTTCTTCGGGATGAGCGAAGGTTTCGGCGGCGTGCCATGGCCATGGGCAGTTTTCGCGAATGCGGCCTTGCTTGTTCAATTTCCGTTGACTCATTCATGGCTGCTGACTGGTCGCGGTGGACGATTGTTGGCGCGCCTGTTCCCGGGTGCGCACGGCAGGACCCTCGCGACAACGACATATGCCATTGTCGCTTCATTGCAACTGTTCATGCTCTTTGCGCTATGGACGCCGACGGGTGTTGTCTGGTGGGTAGCGGAGGGGAAGTTCTTCTGGCTCATTTGCGGTCTCTACACGGCTTCCTGGCTGCTGCTGATCAAGGCCAGTTTTGATGCGGGAGCCGAGGTGCAATCAGGCGCCTTGGGATGGATGTCGCTGATGGCACGCATTCGACCGGTGTTTCCCGACATGCCGACCCAAGGGCTTTTTCGCATCGTTCGCCAGCCGATTTATGTGGCATTTGCGCTGACACTCTGGACTGTCCCAGTGTGGACGCCAGACCAACTAACGCTCGCGGTCGGCTATACCGCCTACTGCCTTCTGGCGCCCATGCTCAAAGAGCGACGCTTCGCGAAAAGATACGGTCGACGCTTTGAACGTTATCGCGAACAGGTGCCCTACGCGGTACCTCGATTAAGGGCCAGGCGAAGAATTGACGACCGCGCCGCACGCGAGGATGTGACGGAAACACCGTGATGAATTTAGCGAATGAGTTCCCGGACATATGCCTACCGGATATGCCTGGGAACATCGCTCGGCCAATTTGAGAGTTCTAAAACTTCCGTCGTCAGTCTTGGAGGTGAGCGCGCAATATCCATGCGAATTTGTCGTGCACGTCTGCGCGCTCGATGGCGAGATCGTTGGTGACAGCGTCGCCACGCTTTTCCGCAACACGGGCCAGTCTCAGAAGTGTGGACGAAAGCGCTTCCTGGTCTGCGGCGAGATTCTTCAACATCTCTTTATCCGATATCCTGCCATCGCATTCCTTGATCGCGCTGCGCTCAAGAAAGGACGATTATCGCCCGTCGGCATGTCCGCCGAGAGCCTTGATGCGTTCGGCGAGCGTATCCTGAGCTTGAAAGTGATCCTCGTAGATCCGCTGAAACAGCTCGTGCAGAGGACCGAATGCCATTCCGGTTACGTTCCAGTGATAGTTTTGGGCTTTGACCGTCTCAATCGCTGTTTCTGCCAACGAAGTTGCGAGATGCTCCAGGTTGGCATCCTGAATGTTAGTCACTTCGCTCGTCGCTGTGATGGACATGGTGTTACTCCTCGGTGTTGGTCGTACCGGGCTTACGGGTTCATCTACGCGACAGATCACTCACCGGAAGACGCAGCCTGGAATGACTCGCCAAGCGCCTTGGCTTTGCCCAACGATGGATGCGTTTGCTCGTGTTTCGAGAATTGCAGTCGTCTCGCTCCAAGACCGTTCAATTTGCCGGGAGCCTCATGAAGTACGCCGCTGCCATGATCAATATTACGGCCAAGAATTGCAGCCCGACACGCCAGCGCATGAGTTTTTGCGACAGGTTGGAGTCACCGGCACGCAGCATGTTCCAGAGTCCGAGACCCAGCACACAAGCGACGGCAGCGAGCGACACGGGGACTGCGATCTGAAGTGTTTGCGCCATTGTGAAATTGGCAATCCTGAACCGGTCGTCGAAGTGGATTATCGGCCGGTCCAAATGGGGAGGTAGACCGGCCGATCATCCAACACGCCCGCAGCGGGGGGAGGAGAGATGCGAGCGTATCCTTAACTACGCTGTGACTGCTGAATCGGATCAACTGATCATTCTCAAGTCAGTTGATTTTTGCAGGAAGCCCGCAGCGCATATGGCTTTCGCGGCTCAACCGCCCCAGACATCATCGTACCGCGCGGTCCCGTCATTCAATGGATGATCTCTATACGTCGTGGCGTGTCGCGCTTCTTTCTGGGCAGTATGGAAGGTCCAACCAGTCACCAGGAACCCCAGCGCCAAGAGAACGTGGACAATGGCCAGATGTCCGTACCACATCCAGGCACCGGAGGCTGCGCAGAAGATCGCAGTCCACATCATGCTGAGGTAACTCATGATTTGAAAGCGCCGAAGTGGGGAGAGCGCATTGAGTGGATTAACTTCAGGATCCATGATTGAGCGATACCAGGTATTCATTGTTTTGCTCCGATTTCCCAAAGCCAATGATACGGCCGATATGGATTGCAGGATCACTGTGAGCCGAAGACGGCTCACCTCGATAATCTGAAAGTGGACGCTGCGAATCGAACGGTCCTCGTGAAATGAACATGTCTGACTTTCGGAAAACTCCAACGAGACTACGTCACGTTGCGGGCTCCGCTTGCCCTTTTGTCCAGCCGTGCCAATCCTGGTCCGATCATCTGATTGCCGGCTTGCGCGATCGCAATTCTGTCTTTGCATGTGGTCCAGCGACACATATGGGCGGTGGTTACTCCGGCACGCAGACCGGAAGTCCGTCGCGGTTGCCCCATTCCTGCCAGGAGCCGACATAGTTCCGGATGCGGGGATAGTCGAGCAGTCGCAGCGCCAGATAGGCATGGGCAGACCGATATCCGGTGTTGCAATAGACCGTGATTTCTTTGTCGGGGAGAGCATCGAGCGCTTCGAAGGCTTCTTGCAACTGATCCGCCGATTTCATGCAGCCGCTGTCGTGATCGTATAGGTCCTCCCAGTTGCAATGCCTGGCGCCGGGTATGGCGCCGCCATGACGGGCTTGTTTGTCCGTTCCAATGAACTCCTCGCGGCTGCGATTGTCGACGATCACGCAGTCGGGGTCGTCTATGGCCCTCAGGACGCTGGCGTAGGTGGCGACCTTCTCCGCAATGACCTCGTGCTCGAACTTCGCAGAGCCTGGCGGTTCGCATTCAGTCTCCAACGGAAGGCCAGCCGCTGACCATCCGGCCATTCCCCCGTCCAACACATGCACGTCCTTGTGGCCGAGATACTCGGCAAACCAAAACCCTCGCGCCGCACACATGTCCGTAAATGTGCCGTAAAAGACGAGGGTGTCTGTCTCTCGTATTCCGCGCCAGCCCAAAAGATTGGCCCACATGCGTGTGAAGGATGCCAGAGGTGCGGGGTCGGTGTCGTAGGTGTTGACGAAATAGAGATCGAAATGTCGGGCTCCGGGTAGATGGCCCTTGGCGAACATCTCAGCAGGTCGGGTATCGACAACCGCGATGCCGGGTTGGCGGAGCCGGTCCTGCAGTGTTTCGGGCGACCACAACAAATCCGGATTGGCATAACCGCGTGCCGCGATATTCATTGTTTGCTCCCCACAATTGAAGATCTCCAGAGTAGTCCCAAATTAGCCGCCCATTGGCATAAAAACTGATGAAGATGGCACCTGCCGGAATGGTATGACAGCCCGTGAACGCGTCATCGCCAATTGCTCACAGCGAGTGTGTAAACATCGAGCCTCTTCAACTGTTTCTGCTAAGAATGAGGAAGCAGCCATTCAATCGAGGCCACTCAATTTGTTACCGTTCCGAACGATCATCTCTTGACACATATCGTTTGGGTGCGTACATCCGTCGCATAGCGGGAGAGCTGGGCCATCGTGTTCGGCGCCGAAGGAGCAACCGCCCCGGAAACTCTCAGGCACCTGTACCGCTACTGGAACAACACTCTGGAAAGTGGAGCAATCGCGCTCCCGCCGATGGTGTAAGCGTCAAATCACAAGGTTTGACGTGAATCTCTCAGGCCAATGACAGAGGGGGCATTCAGCTCGTGATTCACGAGAAAGGAATGCCCGATGTCGACTTCAAAACAAAAGCATGTCGCCGTGATCGGCGCCGGTATTACTGGCACCACGACCGCATACAAGCTTGTCAAGCGCGGGTTCAAGGTCACGCTCTTCGACGCCAACCGCTATCCGGCCATGGAGACCAGCTTTGCCAATGGCGGTCAGCTTTCAGCGTCCAATGCCGAAGTCTGGAACAGTTGGTCGACGGTGCTGAAAGGAATGAAGTGGCTCTTCACGCCTGGTGCGCCGCTACTCGTGAACCCGAAGCCCTCCTGGCACAAATTCTCCTGGATGGGCGAATTCATCCGGGCAATTCCCCAATATGAGCACAACACCATCACCACGGTGCGGCTGGCCATAGAGGCGCGCCAGCACTTGCGACAGATGGCGAGTGACGAAGGGATCGACTTCGATCTCGAGGATCGCGGAATGCTGCATTTCTACAAGTCGAAACAAGACTATGAGGTCGCGGCCCGCGTCACGGAATTGCTGAAACGCGGCGGGCTCGAGCGGGTGCCTGTGACGGCGGAAGAAATCCATTCGATCGAGCCGACGCTTAAAGGCGATATCTACGCCGGGTTCTATACGAAGTCCGACTTTACGGGCGATATTCACAAATTCACGATCGGTCTCGGCAAGGCCTGTGAGCGTCTCGGTGTCGAACTGCGGTTTGCGTCGGAGGTCCGGGATCTGCGCAGCGCACCTGACGGCATAATTGTCGTCAGCCGTGATACCCAGCACAAAGGCGCCGAGACCAGCAAGGAAGACCGGACCGAACGCTTCGACCAGATTGTGATCAGCACCGGCGTTTACTCGAAAAAGCTGGCCGGCAAGCTCGGGGATCGGATCAATGTCTATCCGGTCAAAGGCTATTCGATCTCGGTCGATCTGCCGGAGGCGATCGATCAGAGCGCGGCGCCACGGATTGGCCTTCTGGACGACAATGCGAAGATCGTGACCAGCCGGCTCGGTGAAAACAGATTCCGCGTCGCCGGCACCGCCGAATTCAACGGATTCGACAGGTCGATACCGAAGCAGCGGATCGATCCGCTGATCATCTGGTGCCGGTATCACTTCCCGGACATCAGCACGCGCCAATGCGTCCCCTGGGCAGGCCTTCGTCCGATGATGCCGAACATGATGCCGAGAGTGATGCGCGGGAAGAATCCTAGAGTGTTTTACAACACCGGCCATGGGCATTTGGGCTGGACACTTTCGGCTGCCACAGCAGAAGGCGTCGCAGCGCTGGTCGAAGCAGGAGCCATGGCAAACAACTGAGAGGAGGCTGGCAATAGAGGGTTGCCAGCCGCTCCAGACGCCACCGACGAAACGAAAAGACGGAAACAGGGAGGCTGAAGATAATGGCTGAGACAGATACCGGACTGAGCATCCCAACCTATGACGATGTGCTGGCAGCGCACGAGCGGGTGAAGCCCTACATCCACTGCACGCCTGTTCTGACAAGCACCTATATGAACGATCTGACGGGCGCCGAGCTGTACTTCAAATGCGAGAATTTCCAGAAGGCCGGTGCGTTCAAAGTGCGCGGTGCCTGCAACGCGGTGTTCGGGCTGGATGGGGCGCAGGCAGCAAAGGGTGTTGCGACCCACAGCTCCGGTAATCACGGCCTTTCTCTGAGTTATGCAGCAGGGCGGCGTGGAATTCCGGCAACGGTCGTGATGCCTCGCACAGCGCCAGAAGCCAAGAAATCCGCCGTGCGTGGCTATGGCGGACGGATTGTCGAGTGCGAGCCGTCCACGACCTCTCGTGAGGCGGTGTTTGCGGAAGTGATTGCGGAAACGGGGGCCGAATTCGTCCACCCCTATAATGACCCGCGCGTGATTGCAGGGCAGGCCACATGTTCGCGCGAACTTCTCGATCAGGTCGAAAATCTCGATGCGGTCATGGCGCCGATCGGCGGCGGGGGAATGATCTCAGGAACATGCCTGACACTGTCGAACATCGCACCGGAAACAGAGATTTTCGCTGCGGAACCTGAGCAGGCCGACGATGCCTATCGCTCCTTCAAAGCAGGACACATCATCGCCGACGATGCCCCTCAGACCGTCGCCGATGGCTTGAAAGTGCCGCTGAAGGAGCTGACCTGGCATTTCGTCCGTAACCACGTGACAGACATATTCACAGCCAGCGAAGACGAAATCGTCGAAGCGATGAAACTGACATGGCAGCGGATGAAGATCGTGATGGAGCCATCCTGTGCGGTGCCACTCGCGACAATCATCAAGAACAAGGACAGGTTCGCCGGCAAGCGTGTCGGCGTGATTATTACTGGCGGCAACGTCGATTTGGATAAACTGCCCTGGAACCGGGCCGACTAAGGGAAAGGAACGACCCATGAGCATGACCAAGAGCCTTGCCGACTATGAAGTCGGCTACGACATCCCCGCAGCCATCGGCATGGATGAGGCCGATATTCAGACACCATGCCTAGTGCTCGATCTCGATGCGCTTGAGCGCAACATCAAAAAGATGGGCCAGTTCGCGAAGGACATGGGTGTCCGTCACCGGGTGCATGGAAAGATGCACAAATCCGTCGATGTCGCACTGCTGCAGGCCGAGTTGGGTGGCTCGTGTGGCGTGTGCTGCCAGAAGGTCTCAGAAGCCGAAGCTTTCGTCCGTGGTGGCATCAAGGATGTTCTCGTCTCCAACCAGGTCCGCGACCCGGCAAAGATCGATCGGCTGGCACGGATCCCCAAATTGGGCGCACGCACGATCTGCTGCGTTGACGACGTTGCGAATGTCGCCGATCTGTCTGCCGCCGCCCAGAAGCATGGCACGCAAATCGAGTGTCTGGTCGAAATCGATTGCGGTGCGGGACGCTGCGGCGTCACCACGACCGAAGCTGTGATGGAGATCGCGCGTGCAATCCACGCAGCACCAGGACTGAAGTTCTCCGGCCTGCAGGCCTATCAGGGTGCTATGCAGCACATGGACAGCTACGAAGACCGCAAAGCGAAAATCGATGTTGCCGTGGCCATGGTCTCAGATGCCGTGAATGCATTGAAGGCCGAAGATCTCGAATGCGACATCGTCGGCGGTGGCGGTACGGGTAGCTATTACTTCGAGGGCAATTCGGGTGTCTACAACGAACTGCAATGCGGCTCCTACGCTTTCATGGATGCCGATTATGGCCGCATTCTTGATAAGGACGGCAATCGGATCGATCAGGGCGAGTGGGAGAATTCACTCTTCATTCTGACCTCTGTGATGAGCCATGCCAAAGCCGACAAGGCGATCTGCGATGCCGGCCTCAAGGCACAGAGTGTCGATAGCGGTCTGCCGACGATCTTTGGCCGCGACGATGTTGAATATGTCAAATGCTCGGACGAACACGGCGTCATCGCCGATCCGGACGGCGTACTCAAAGTCAATGACAAGCTGAAGCTCGTGCCGGGCCATTGCGACCCGACCTGCAATGTCCATGACTGGTACATTGGCGTCCGCGATGGCAAGGTCGAAAAGATCTGGCCCGTCACTGCGCGTGGCCTGGCTTACTAAAGTGCGTCACACCTGATTGGATTTGCGTGTCGCGCTTTAGATTTTGGAATTAGCGCGTGTCTTTATCCCAAAATCGGCAACCACTTTTGGGAGACACGTTTAAGGGGACTGAGGGATGCTGATTGTTACGGAAGACATGTGCAAGAAGATCGTCGGGCGGCCGGAAGCCTTCGCTGCGGTCGAGGCGGTGTTCGGCGCCATGGCGAAAGGTGATGCCTACAACTTCCCGGTCATCCGGGAAGCCATTGGCCATGCCGACGCGCTCTACGGATTCAAAGGCGGGTTCGACAAGGCGGGTATGACTCTCGGCGTGAAAGCAGGAGGCTACTGGCCGGGAAACATGGCGAAGGGCGTCATCAACCATCAGTCGACGGTCTTCTTATTCGATCCTGATACGGGACAGTTACAGGCTCTGGTGGGCGGCAATTATCTCACCGCCGTTCGAACGGCTGCCTCAAGCGCCGTATCCGTTGCCCATCTCGCCCGGCCCGATTCCAAGGTGCTCGGGATGATCGGGGCAGGGCATCAGGCAGGCTTTCAGCTACGTGCGGCGGCAGAGCAGCGCGACTTCGAAAAGGTCGTTGCGTGGAACTTCCACCCCGACATGCTACCCAGCCTCAAGGCCGTAGCCGATGAAGTCGGCCTTGCCTTCGAGGCGGTTGAGAGAGACCGCTTGGGCGCCGAAGCCGATGTGATCATCTCCATCACGTCAGCATTCGAACCACTCCTGATGAAGGCATGGGTCAAACCCGGCACGCATATCGCCTGTATGGGAACAGATACTGAAGGCAAACAGGAGATCGATCCCGAATTGGTCGCGTCGGCCACTGTGTTCACCGATGAAATCGCGCAGTCCATATCCATCGGCGAGCCTCAGCATGCGATTGCGGCCGGTCTGATCAAAGAGAGCGATATCACGGCGATCGGTGAGGTCATCAATGGGACCCATCCGGGACGGCGGTCCAACGAAGAGATAACGCTCTTCGATGGTTCGGGTGTTGGGTTGCAGGACCTGGCCGTCGCCTCGGAAGCGGCGAGACTGGCCGAAGAAGCCGGGCTGGCGACAACGGTCGCGCTCTAATCCAGTAAACGTCCAATCGAAACCGATTGGGCGTTTTCCCTTCTCGTTGGGAGTACTGTTAGCGCGTCAACGGCTCGTGATACGGCATTGGAGCGGGGGCCGGTTCGTGTTGCCCGCTCGGTGTCATCTGCGCGTGCGGGTCCGGGGCCGGCGGCTGATACGGCGGCAGATTGTCGGTATTCTGAGACGCCGGGGCTTGCGCCATCGGATCCCTCGGAGCCTCCGTCATCCCCGACGTTCCGGGGGCAGTCAGAGTATCTCGCAAGTCCTCCATCGCAGGCTCCATCTGAGGAGGAGCCGGCTGCGCTTCCATTGGCGGGGCCGGTTGCGGGTCGCGCTGGACTTCAGTCGGGTTTTGCGATCGCCGCACATCGCCCTCGAACATGGCGCCGGTTTCGATGGTCAGGAATGTGTGGTGGATATCGCCATTGACGTTGGCGCTGGCTTTGAGATCCACCTGGTTTGCGTGGAGATTGCCGTCGACCCGCCCGTCGACCATGACGCTTTCGCAGAAAACGTCGCCGCTCATGTGGCCGTGTTGTCTTATTATGAGATTCTTGGAGTGGATTTGGCCTTCAACCTGGCCGCGCAGCTCCATTTCGCCAGTACACGTCACCGTTCCGGTGACCATGGTATCCGCATCGATAATCGATACAGCCCGTCTTTCGCCCCGTTTCCCGGGCCCTCTGCTGGCGTCCGGCGCCGTCGGTCTCTGATTTTGGGAGTCATGGGCGCGTCCAGCTGGCGTGTTTGGTGACGCGACAGCCTTCTTGTCATCGGAGGGTCTGACAGACATTGACTTGTCCTCTTTCGCGAACGCACCGATGCAACCACCGGTGGTAATGGAAGGGAGTCTACAATCCTACAAGACCCGACATCCGGTTAACTGTGGCACTTTTGGGGTGCCGATACAAACGTGCTGCCACAATCTGACTCATCGGAATGTGTTGTGCAAGTTATTCCAAATGCTTAGGGTAGTTATGTCGATATTGTCGAGTATGACGATATATGACTCTAAGGCTCTGCGCTATCCGCTCCTGGTCAGTGCGGAGCCTTTCTCTTTTCGAAGTTTCGGCGGCACATCGACTCGTCTCTGTTAATATTCAGAGCAGACACCAATATCGCGCCATTCCTTGGATTTTCTCATCGCCGGCCAGATGAGTGCGAGCGCCATCTCTTCTTTTTCCTTTTCAATCGACCGCGTCGCGTCGCGGGTCGCTTGCCGCGCTTTCTCTGGATTCCGCCGCACTTTTCTGCACTGGGCCAGAGCAACTGGCATGTCGTTTGCGGCTTCAGGGCCACAGAGGTTCAAAATGAAACAGGGTAGTAGAGGTGCGTTATGATTGGTGTGAATAGTCGATATCGGCATCCGGCGCGGTATGTTGTCGGTCCGGACGGGGCGCCGCTGACTTTGGCTGATCTTCCTCCCAAAGACACAATTCGCTGGGTTGTCCGCAAGAAGGCCCAGGTCGTGGCGGCGATCGAAGGCGGTTTGATCAGCGTCGATGAGGCCTGCCAGCGCTATTCCTTGTCGCTGGATGAGCTGTTGTCCTGGAAAAGAATGTACAAACAGCACGGCTTGAACGCCCTCAAGACCACCCGAACGCAGGAATACCGCGTCTAGAACTGTCTTCACGATGCCTTGTCGCCCGCGCTGCAATCTGCGCGGGCGACTGGCATGTCGGTCTTCCGACACGCATGCTTCATCTTCTTCCCAGACCATCCGGTTCCTGCGGTCGTTCCCGACGCATCCTATGGCGCCTTCTTGCCTTTTGAGGCGGATCCGCCTCAGATCAACACGTGCAAGTGGAGGGCAGAGGTATTCACGGACACTCCGAAAGCGGATGGTTCGCTTCGGATTCGATCAGCCGACCGGTTGCTCGGAGTGATATTTGTGAGAACATTCATGCGCTGACAAGGCGCGCTGCAGCACCTCCCAGATCTGAGGTTCGGCCATCTGGCTCACATTGAAACGGAGATAGCCGGCCATGGACTGCGAGGGGCTGAACACATTGCCGGGTGCCAGCACGACATTCTCCTTTAAGGCCGAGCGGGCAACGTCTGCCGAGTCGAGATCGCCGGGAAGGGCGCACCACAGATAGAAGCCGCCACGGGGTATCAGCCAGGGTTGAATATCGATTTCGGCAAGCCTGGCGGCTGTTTCCCGTAGGGCGCGCGAGAGGCGTTGGCGCAAAGCATCCATGTGCTTGCGGTAGCGGCCGTCGCGCAGTGTCGAGAAGAGCAACTCGGCGGCGACTGGACTCGGGCCGCCGAAGTTTGTCGCCACCTGCAGGTCCACCATCGCTTCGATCCAATCGGCTCGTGCCGCGATGTAACCGCAGCGGATCGACGCGGAAAGCGTCTTGGAGAAACTGCCGATCCGGATGACGCGATCAAGCCCGTCGAGTGCGGCAAGGCGAGGCGAGAGGTCAGGCTCGAATCCTGAAAAGATGTCATCCTCAATAACGACGAGATCATGTGCTGCTGCGGCCGTCAGAACCTTATGGGCGGTCTGTGGGGAGATCGTTGCGCCGGTCGGATTGTGAAGCGCCGAGTTGGTAATGTAGAGGCGCGGATTGTGAGCGGCCAAGGCCTCGGTGAATCGAACCATGTCGGGGCCGGTTGGTGTGTATGGCACGCCGATCACCGTCGTCTGATGTGCCTTCAGCAGAGCCCGGAAATTGAAGTAACAGGGGTCGTCGATCAGGACGGCATCTCCAGGCCGAAGTAGGAAGCGGCAGATCAGGTCGATTGCCTGTGTGCTCGAGGCGGTAAGCAGGATCTGGTCCGGGTCGGCGCCGAGACCCTCTTCGGAAAGCCGGCGTGCCAGGTGGCGTCGGAGATTGGAGGATCCGCGCGTGCTGCCATACTCCGAGAGCACGACATCGTCGGCGCGGGCGAGGGCGCGGACAGCCTTCCGGATTGCCGCATTGGGCATCCAGTCGGTGGGCAGCCATCCGCATCCTGGTTTTAGCATGTCCGGACCACCATCGAGCGACTGTCGCGACACCCAGAAGGGATCGATCGCCTGATCAAGGCGCGGCCCAAAATCAGTCAGATTGAGGGGCGCGACGTTACCCGATACGAAAAAACCCGAACCGGGGCGCGAGCGGATCACCCCTTCGGCCACGAGCCGGTCATAGGCTTCGACAACGGTCGAGGGGGAAACATTCATAGTTGCCGCAAAACGGCGGATGGACGGGAGCTTTTCTCCGGGCGTCAGGGCGCGGCTTGCAAGCTGTCGGCGAATTGCCTCCATCACGGCGCCCGTGCGTGTGCCAGTCATCATCGCCCCTTTGAAGTGTATGGATCGTAGAGCCAGTACAGTTTGGTCTAATTGTACTGGTTTGTAGCTGTCTGCACCAGCCTTCTTGCTCTAAGTCCGACGGATCGGAAAAGGGAAAGACGATGCAATCGACGACAGCAGGATGGGGCAGCGGTCTGCTCGGTGTTTTGATCTTCAGCGGGTCGTTGCCGGCGACTCGCGTAGCGGTCGGTGGCTTCAGTCCGTTGTTTCTCACCTCGGCGAGGGCGGTCATTGCGGCCCTTCTCGGGGTGGCACTGCTCCTGGCGTTGCGACAAGCGCGGCCCGAACGCGGTGATCTGGCTTCGCTGACCATCGTGGCTTTGGGCGTGGTCGTCGGCTTTCCGCTTTTGACCGCACTCGCACTTCAGCATGTGACGTCGGCTCATTCGATCGTCTTTATCGGCCTGTTGCCACTTGCGACTGCGATTTTCGGGGTGTTGCGTGGCGGAGAACGTCCGAAGCCGGCATTCTGGCTGTTCTCCTGTGCCGGGAGTTTATTGGTCGCCGGCTTTGCTCTGTTTCAGAGCGGCGGCCTATCCCTAAAAGGCGATCTGCTGATGGTCGCCGCGATCATTCTTTGCGGCCTTGGCTACGCAGAAGGTGCGACCCTGTCGCGGCGATTGGGCGGTTGGCAGGTAATTTCATGGGCCCTGGTTCTGGCTCTGCCGATCATGGCGGCGATCGCACTCGCAACGCTTCCCGGTGTATGGGCCGGCATCAGCGCACCTGCGTGGATCAGCCTGGGCTATGTCTCGATATTCAGCATGCTTGTCGGCTTTGTCTTCTGGTATCGCGGTCTGGCGCTTGGCGGTATCGCCGGTGTCGGTCAGTTGCAGCTTCTGCAACCCTTCTTCGGTCTGGTCCTGGCAGCCTTGCTTCTGGGAGAGACAGTCGGTTGGGCGATGATCAGCGTGACTGTGCTGGTTGTTGGTTGTGTCGCAGGTGCGAAGCGTTTCGCCTGATGCAGGTGTCATCCATCGTATGCTTGCCGCTCTATCACTGGCCACCTTCGTCAACACGATTAGACGTTCATTGATGCGCTTCGGCTATGTGTTTGAGACATTACGTGCAAGAACACCGAAGCGGTTTCGATATTCGCTTGCCGTAATGCCTGTCGTCGCACGGAAGATGCGGCTGAAAGCGGATGTATCCTGATAGCCGACATTCCACCCGATTTCATTGACGGGAATACGCGTGCGCTCCAACAGGCCGCGCGCTTTCTCTATTCGCAAATTCTGGAGATAAGAGCCGGGTGTGAAGCCGGTTGCAACCTTAAAGCGTCTGAGGAACGTCCTGCCGGAAAGGTGCGCACGTTCGGCCATGGTCTCAACGGTGATTGTCTCTTCCACATTGCCTTCCAGCCAGTGCTGAATTGATAAAATGACCTCGTCTCCATGGGTGAGGGGTGGTCTGAAGCTGCGGTAGTTGCGCTGCTCGCGTCCGCCCGGATCGATGAGCAGGTGGCGGGCCGTTGCCGAAACCAACTGAGGGCCAAGCCAGCGATTGACGATAAACAGCCCCAGATCCAGCCATGCCATCAGACCGCCGGCGGTGACGATATCGTTGTCGTCGATCAGAAGATGATCTGCATTCAGACGTGCGTGGGGAAACGTCGATCGGAATTTCTCTTCGAGTGCCCAATGGGTGGTCACTGAACGGCCATCGAGGAGCCCGCTATGCCCCAGCCAGAAGACCCCGGCACAGACGGAGCACATCATCGCGCCCACCTCATGCTGTGCCCGCAACCAGGCGGTGAGCCTCTCGGCATTCTCGAAGTCGGCACCTTCCAGGCTCGGTGGCAGGATGACCGCATCGAATCGACGGTCTGCAGAAACGGCGATCGAACGCTCTGTGATTTCACTGACGGAGAGCGTCTTGCTTCCCGCCTGCCGCGCGTGGCGATTGGCAATTGTAAACAGGTCGGCCAGGCCGAGGACGGCTGACATCTGCACGTTCGGATAAGCAACAATCGCAATTGACGCGGCGGTTTGAGATTCTATCATTTGGCGAATATTGCATAAGAAATGTCATTTACGCCAATTTTCATTGGTGTGAAGACAGGGCACAAATGCGGCAATCAAGCGAAAGGAAGCCCCAAATGTCCAAGACAGCACTCGTCCTCGTCGATATCCAGAATGACTATTTCGAAGGCGGTAACTGGCCGGTCCACAAGATGCAGCAGGTCTCTGAGAACGCCGCCCGTCTGCTGGAGCGCGCCCGCAACGCCGGCGATACGGTCATCCACGTGCATCATGAATCCCTGGCCGAAAATGCACCGTTCTTCCGGCCCGGGACACCGGGTGCCGAAATTCATTCCTCGGTTACGCCAAAGGATGGCGAGAAGGTCATCCTGAAGCACAAGCCAAACAGCTTCCATCAAACCAGTCTTCATGAGGACCTGCAGGCAGGTGGCATTACCGATGTCATTGTCTGTGGTGCCATGAGCCAGATGTGCATCGATGCCACGGCAAGAGCGGCGGCAGACTTCGGCTATACGGTTACGGTCGTCGAAGATGCCTGCGGGGCAAAGGAACAGTCGTTTAACAATCAGGATGTCGCCGCACCTCTCGTCCACGCAGCGTTCATGGCCGCCCTTGGCGGGCCTTATGCGCGCGTCGTCGGGATCGAAGACTTCATGTCTGAAAGCAACTAACTGACATTGCCGCAAGCGGGCGATCTTGTCTGCTTGTGGCACTTTCCGAAGGGGTCGTTCCCCGTCAGACGGTGTTGTAGTCAGGAGTTTAGCTGGCTTTCGCGACGGCAGCACTTGCCACCTGCCTGTCGTCTGTCGCAAGGATGGCGTATTGCGCCTCGGTCCACCAGTGGCCCTGAGCCCATATGCAGTCTCTGGCCGTGCCCTCATACTGCATGCCGATCTTATCCATTACGCGCATGCACGCCGCATTGCTTACAGCTACGTCGGCGGAGATCCGATGCAAGCCGACATCGTCGAAGCCAAATGCGATGAGACGTTCAGCCATTTCGGTCGCAAAGCCTTTGCCCCAATGATGGCTGGCCGTACCGAAACCAAGGCTTGCCAATGCCGGATGGGACCGCGAAAGGCTCACCTGTCCGACGATCGCATCCGTTGCCTTTTCCAAGGCCACGTATCCAAAAATGCGGCGTTGGTCGTCCGGGCCGCAATGCTCGAAATAACGCTGAATACGGCGTTCGCCGTCAGCGAATTCCTCTGGCTCCATCGCCATATGCCGCCATTGCTCGGGGCGGTATTGGAATTCTTGCAATGCCGGACCGTCCTCAAGTCGCATTTCCCTTAGGAACAGCCGTTCTGTGTGGAGTTCGGTCAACATCTTTGCATGCCTCAAAACAGATTCTGCGGACCAGAGAGGAATCGTTCGGTTGATGATGCCTGCCGTAGGTCACACGACATCGACGGCGTCGATTCCCCTCCCGGCTTGGCAGATGCGGACTGAACCGGTGCTGAGAATTGCGTTCAGGCTACGTTCAGATTGGCCGGCGTCATATGAGACAGGCGGTCCGTGTCGATATTCCAGCCGGCAGAACCTGGTGTGTTCCAGGGAAAACCGGTCATTCATTCTGCCATCGAAGAACTAATCGAAACTGGCGCGGCCGTTCTACTCATCACCGCCTTTTGTGCGGCAAGCCAAATGATCAGATTGTCGTTGACACCATCACTGAACGGCAGGTCGGGCTGGACAACGTGACGAAGATAGTGAACGTGCCCCTACGACGATTAGCATCGACGCATACACTGCGTCGCGCTAAGCTTTGGGCACAGCGCAGCGCATCCGATGTCAAAAGCTCTCAGACCGGACGCTCAACGACGCACAAATTAGTTCGGGAAGGAAGCCAATGATCCGCAAGACCTTTTTCACATTGACAGTATTCGCCGGCATTGCTGGCGCAGCCGCTATTGCTCAGGCCGGCAGCTATGGCAAAGACAATTACTCGCAACAAAAAGACACCTACACGCACCAACCGACGGTGAAGACCGAGAAGTATGTCACGAAGTGCCACACGAAGACCGTGCACAAGGAGCACTACGACACGAAGTGCCACACGAAAGTTGTGCACACTGAGCACTATGTCAAAAAGTGTCACACGCAAGTCGTGCATAAGGAGCACTACGACACGAAGTGCCACATCAAGGTCACCGGTCACAAACAGGTCTACAATTCCCATACCTATGCGTATGAGTCGAAGCCGATCCATCAGAAGGTCTGTGAGAAGTTTCTTGTGAGGAAGCCGGTCCACAAAAACGTTTGTAAAAACGTCCTGGTGAGAAAGCCTTCGAACAAGCAGGTTTGCGAGAAGATCCTGGTCAAGACTCCGGTCCACAAAAAAGTCTGTAAGCAGGTTCTCGTGCACCAGCCGAAATTCAAGACGACGTGCGTCAACAAGGTCACCGGGCACCAAGAGATCTACAACACTTCAACCAATGCCTATGAATTGAAGCCGATCCACAAGAAGGTTTGCACGAAGGTGCAGATCAACTAGATCCGCAAGTTTCGATATCGTTGAAATGACGTCCGGGAACCGGGTTCCCGGACGTTTTTTGTGCGCCAATCGATGGCTGGCGCAACTTGGTCAGCAGCTGTCTTGTGCCGCACTTGCTGTGCAGGAATCTACGTCGCCGAGTAAAATGCACCGATACTTCATTTGGCATTCTTGCCTCAGATAAAACGAGGGTTGGTCTGCAGCGGGGCTCTTGGAGGATTGAGCCGGTTTGGGATATCGTTTGAGGGACCATGGTGGCCGTGATTTCGTAAGGGAGGCGGCAAGGGAAGATGAGCAACCAACTTGATCGATCATTGGCGGATGCGTTGTATGACGCTTCAAGAGAAGAGAAAGCGGACCTGCTGCTTGATTATATCCGCGCCCATGGCAGCACGAACTATGATCCAAATGTCACGCAGATGGAGCATGCCTTGCAAACCGCTACACTGGCGCGAAAAGCCGGCGCGTCACGGCAACAAGTCGTTGGTGCTTTGCTCCATGACATTGGCCACTTGCTTGTGAAGGAGCATGCTGGCGAGAGCGACTTTCTTGCTGAAGACATGAGTCATGAGAGCGTCGGTGCGGACTATCTCGAACCTTTCTTCGATCCAGAAGTGCTCGAGCCGATCCGGTTGCATGTGCCGGCTAAGCGCTATCTCTGCACGACCGACGCTGAATATTACGACGGTCTGTCGGAAGCTTCGAAGCGAAGCTTTGCGGTCCAAGGCGGCAACATGACTGAAGAGGAATTAGCGGCGTTGCGGGCCAATCCGCATCTTGAGGCCTCGCTCGCGCTGAGACGCTGGGACGACCGTGGGAAGGTATCCAATTTGGAAACGCCTGGGCTTGAGGATTTCCGGGACGAACTCATCGAGGTCCTGAGTTAGTCCCCGACTTGCAATATCGTCTCCTAATCGCCGAGAGCCTCTGCCATTGCGTCGAAGAATTCGGCAGGTACGGCTGTTAGGCAGTCGGCATTGTGTGCAGCATCGATTATGAAACCCCCGAAGCTCTGCTGGCGTGCAATTCTGAAAAGCTCATCGAATTGCATGGTAACACTGAGACTGCCATCGAGGCCGCCACGGATCATCGCTTCCTCGCTGGTGTACAGGTAGAGCCAGGCGGCGCCGTTCGCATCGTGCCCTACGAGGAATTCGATCTCCTGGCCTCCGGCACCATCGCCCTTTTCGCTTGGCTCAGTAACGCCAACCCTGAGTTGCTTACCGGATAACACCGCCGCGATCTCAGCGATTGACTGGCTGACGGGCACTTCGGCAAGGGCTGATAACGAAGTGACAATTGACGCGGTATCGTCGGGAACACGCTCTCTGCGTCGTCGTAGCTCATCACTCAGCCTGTCATTCGCTGATCCCATGCAGCGAAACCGGAGTCGGCCAAAGCTCGTGTCGAGGTCAACGGTCTTGAATATGATCATCATTCGGCCACGCTCGATTGAAGTGATTTCGGCGTAAGGCACGACAACGTCTGAGGCATCTTCCTGAAACGCTGCATTCATGGCATTTGTCGAGAAGACGAGATGGTCGTCGCGCAGGAGGACAGTCCCGCCGATCCAGTTTCCGAACCGCTCTATATTTTTGTCGACGACGGAACCGACGCTAATCGGATTGCGACCCTTTATCAGAGCATTGCATTTGAACGTGACGTCCTGCATTGGGCGGACTTCCGTATTACAATATTGTCCGGTCGTTTCGACCAGTTTGCCTAGGAAAGGCGTGCTCCAGTTCTTCCTGCCTTCAATCACTTTATTGCCTGAGTGCGAGAAACCGCAATGTTCGGGCGTGGAGGACACCGTCCTGGCAATCGGTTCAAGCATTGCACCGGGATAAAGTGAAGAAAAAGCAGTTCGCAATACGTTCCTGCTGTTCAGTGCTCGATAGGGCAGCTATTGGAAGGGGATGCGAACCAGGGACATATTCGCTGCCGCACTGGTTTCGACGATCTGGGGGCTGGCATTCGTCGCGACGAAAATCGGGCTCGAGAGTTTCTCGGCGTCTCAACTGACGGTACTGAGATTCGTGATCGCCTGTATGCCGGTGCTCTTTGTCCCGCGCCCGCAAATACCTTGGGTCGTGCTTATTGTCATCGGCCTTACGCTCTTCACTGGACAATTCCTGTTGCTGTTCTTTGCTTTCAAGGCAGGCATTGCCGCCGGTCTTGCGTCGGTGACGCAGCAAACTCAAGCATTTTTCACGGTGATGTTGGCGGCGGCCTTTCTGCGAGAGATCCCGACGAGACGACAGATTGTTGGAATGTTCACGGCCTTTGGCGGTCTTGTTTTGATTGCGCTGACGATTGGCGTCGATCTGCCCCTGCTAGCGCTTGGGCTTGCGCTTGCAAGCGCCTTCAGCTGGGCCATTGGCAACACTCTGGTTAAACGCGTCGGCGACGTCCAGATGTTTCCTCTGATGGTGTGGCTCAGTCTGGTTCCGCCGCTTCCCGCGTTTGCGGTATCGCTCGCCTTCGATACGGATCAGTCGTTCGCCGATGCGTTGGTTGGAGCATCATGGACCAGCATCGCGGCGGCGATCTACCTTGGAGCGATTGCAACGATCTTCGCCTATGTCATTTGGGGCGACCTGCTCAATCGCTACTCGGCAGCCATGGTGACGCCGTTCGCACTGATTGCGCCGTGTGTCGGGGTTATTGCGTCCTCATTGGCGTTCGGAGAAGTCTTCGGGCCCATTCGCTATGGCGGTATGGCGCTTATCCTACTCGGGCTTGCCATCATCGTGCTGCCGGGCGGACGGCGAGTACGTCGAGCGTGACGGATTGATTGGATTTCCGTCTTGGTTCTCCTGTTGTTCAATTACGCCCTATGAAGTTGGATGCGCGCTACGTTCCAACGGTTCTACCAGTGTCGCTTGATGAATGTTTTCGGGAAATGAGGCCATGCTGTCTCGACCGAACTTGTTCAACAGGCGCTTGATGCAGGTGCGATACCGGTAATGCTGAACCTGAAACCTATGGCGCTCGGACGCGACATACGTCACGCCATGGTCTATTGCAGGCAGAGCTTTGGTTTTGTGCCTGCTGAACCAATTGGCCGGCGATGAACCGCGCCGTTGGGCAACGATAAAGGTTGCGATCAACTGGGCTTGATAGTCTGCCAGTTGCCAGAAACCACCGTCGGCGGGTGTGGCTAGGCCGACGGCAAAGAGGTCGTCGCGCTCACGGTGGAAAACGTGCAGAAACAGGCTCGATTGGCCGTTCTTATCGAGAAAGTAGTTCTCATCCATAAATGGGAACGAAAGCCTGAATCCGGTCGCATAGATGAGCAGGTCGACTTTCTCTTTGCTTCCGTCCTTGAATACGACATGGTCGCCAGCCAGCTCCGAAACATCGCCTTTCGGTGAAATGCGTCCATGGACGAGATGGTCCAGATAAGACGACGCGGCTGACGGATGGCATTCAAGGAGCTTGTGATCGGGCTTCTGTAAGCCAAATTTTTCGTGTGGGCCGACAATCATGTAAAGCCCGACCGAATACATCCAGCGCAGGAACTTGCGGGGGAGGGGCCAGCGTTGCGTTAGATCGATTATGACGTCCAGTGGTCGCCCGCACACCAACCTCGGCAAGAAGTAATAGCTACGCCGCATAGAGTGGAAGACAGCCTCAGCAAGATGCGCGCCGTCGGCTGCGAGGTCGCAACCGGAATTTCCCGCACCTATGACGAGCATGCGTCTCCCTTTGATCTGATCACGCGATTTTACGTCGTGCGAATGCAGGCTGTCGCCGTCGAAATGGCCAGGATAGTCCGGTGTCTTCGGGTCCCAATGGTGCCCGTTCGCGACGATGACGCCGTCGTAGAATCGTGGCGCACTTTCGCCGGCGATCGTCACATTCCACCCACCCCCTTCTATCTCCTCGACGCGCTCAACTTCCGTACTGAAAGTGATGAATTCGCGCAGGCCGAAATTATCGGCATAAGCCCGGAGATAGTCGCGTGCCTGATGAAGACTGAGAAACTGTGGATAGCCTTCTGGCATGGGGAAGTCAGTATAGCGGGTCAGCCGTTTCGAGCTATTCAGGTGCGTCGTTTCATAAACACGGTTTGGGCTCTGATCATTCCAAATCCCGCCAATGTCGGTTTCCCGTTCAAAACAGTCGAAGGGAATTTTCCGATCTATGAACGTCTTTACGACCGCGAGACCACAGGCGCCGGCACCGATGATACAATAGCGTTTCTCGGGCTGAGCCATGATTGCAAATGCACCTTGAGACCAGTGCCGCTCACGATTCTGCGGATTGTCTCTTTGTCAGTTCGACCACCACAAGGGGAGCCAAAATCCGAACCAAGGGCCTAAGGCATCGACGCGACAAGGCTCTTCCTGGTCCGCTGGGGACTTCAGAACAGACTGATCCTGAAGCACACGGCAATTGACAATTATCCATGTATGGAACTGCCTAGACAACCCAGTGTGGGCGAAATATGACGTATTCAGACGAAAATGTATCCATTGTGGTGAATTTGAAATGCCGACTTTTCCACAGCCCGGGAGATTGTCGTTTTGTCTTGATAAATTTAGTGCTCGAGATCGAACCTTGTCGGATGCGAAGGTTGTTTTTTGCTTACATCTCAATGCCCTGACGACTAAGAAACCATGTCCGGGGACAGCCTGGCCGCGAATAATAAGAGACCAAATGCCGGCATGACGAAATGGATCCGAATTGCTCTGCCGGTGCTCGTAGGATTCTCGATGGTCATGTTACCGCGGTTGGTTCCTGCACTGATGATTATATGCGGTGCGGTGTCCTTTGGGGTCTTGTTTGTAACGCAACGTCGGTGTTTGAGCGCTCTTGTCCGTCAGCCGCTGGTGATCGCAGTCGGTGCTCTTGGACTCTATCTCTTTGTCAATGCCACTTGGGCATCGAACCAATCGGCAGCCTTCAGCAAAGCCACCCTGTTTGCACTACTTGCCGTCAGCGGCATTGTCTTGATTGCGCTTGTGCCTCAGCTCGACAAATCTCGGTTGCTATCGCTCGCCACAGGACTGTTCTGTGGCATTGCGGCCGGCATGGCGGCGCTGTTCGTAATCATCGTCGTCGGTCAACCGCTGCTGATCTTCTTTCATACATGGTTTCCGTTCCTCGCGGAGGGGGGCGGTAAGGATCTTGTGACGCATGACGGCATCATTAGACACGTCGAGCCTTATCGCCTGAACATTTACGTTTCCAACATGGTGATATTCTCACTGCCTGTCGCAATATTCATCCACCAACGGCTTTCAGGATCATCTCGCATTCCGGCACTCGTCGCGCTAGCTTTCTGCGTTGTCCTGAGCACGCTGCTGTCTGAAAACGACACGGCCAAGGTTGCGCTCGCGGTGCAGCTGTTGGTTGTCGCACTAGCGTTTTTCTCGGCAAAGGCTGTGCGTTGGGGCTTGGCGGCAGTGTGGACATTGGTTCTCATGTTCGCGGTTCCGCTCGGTGCGTTGCCTCACAAGTCGGGTTGGCATGAGGCTGACTGGATGCCGAAACTGAGTATTGCTTCGCGCTTTTACATTTGGCGCTTTACCGCCGAGAAGGTTGGCGAACAGCCCTTGACGGGAATTGGGGTAAGGGGAACACGCGAACTGCAGCAGGCAATTGTCGAGCAACACAAGGCGAAGAGGAAGTCGCCATATCGGTTGCGTCCGGGCCGGCATGCGCATAACGGCTATCTACAGATCTGGCTTGAACTAGGAGCAATTGGCGCCGGGCTCACCCTCATTGTCGGCCTGCTTGGATTACGACAACTGGCAAGCGTGTCACCCTTGTTCGGACAGACGGGGCTCGCCGTCTTTGCGATGCTTGCGACCATGGCCGGTACAGGTTGGGGGCTTTGGCAAACCTGGTGGCTTGCCAGCTTGGTTCTCGTATGGGTGATGCTTTGTCTGACAAAGAGCCATCGAGATTGCAGTTACTGTGAGCCTTCGCCGGCGGCGCACTAGCCTCCGAATTTAGACGCACGCAATTCTACACGAGATATTCGTGTGATCGATGTCGCGTTTCGCCGCAAAAAAATGGCCGGCAGCGCTGATACGCGATATCTCCGCCGCACGGATGAAGACCTGAACGTTGTCTTAGTCCATCGAATTATATCCAAACCACGAATTTTGAACTCGCGAATGAGGCATTTTTTTTCAATCTGAAAGGATTAAATCTGCTGAAGAACACCGGAACCGAGCAGAGCTTCGGGAGCATTCCCTGAAGCAAGGGGAGTAAGGATCTAGGACTCAGTTCTTGCCGTCACGCCAACAGTCAAAAGTTGGATTTCGTCCTCTATCGAACCCGCAAATGCACGCGTCGCCGGGCACGGTGAGGTGAAACTCACCCGGACATCCAGCTAAGAACGTCTGGAAGGTGAAGGCGAGGAAAGCTGCTCTACAAAGCCGGGTGCGTCGGCAGGCCGAGTTTTTTCAATGTTGCAGATCTCTGAGTCTGCGGCAGCACCTCTACTCCATACAGGGTATCTCGATTGAGAAAGAAGACACCATGCACAAGACCGTATTGATAACAGGTTCTACCGATGGCATCGGGTTGGCGACGGCGAAGATGCTGGTCTCCAAGGGGCACCGCATCCTCTTGCACGGGCGGAGCCCGGAAAAGCTGGCGGATACGCAGAAGACACTTTCTTCGCTTTCCGGCAGTAAAGACATTGAAATCTACAGAGCCGATCTGTCTCGCATGGCCGATGTCGAGGCAATGGCAAATGACGTGGTCGACAAGCACGCCAAGCTCGACGTGCTGATCAACAATGCAGGGATCTATGCTCCCGGTTCCACGACAGAGGATGGACTGGATATCAGGTTCGCGGTGAATACGGTCGCACCCTATCTGCTGACGCAACGGTTATTGCCGCTGATGAGCGGGGAAGGGCGCGTCGTGAACCTGTCCTCTGCAGCTCAGTCACCCGTCGATCTCAAGGCGCTCTCGGGCCAAGTCAGTCTGTCTGACGGTGCGGCTTATGCTCAGAGCAAGCTGGCGCTGACGATGTGGTCTCGCAGCGTGGCGCTCGCACTAGGAGATAATGGCCCGGCCATCATCGCGGTCAATCCCGGTTCGATGCTCGGCAGCAAGATGGTGAAAGAAGCTTTTGGCGTCGCCGGCGGCGATATCGGGATTGGTGCGGACATACTGTGTCGCGCTGCTCTTGATGATGCATTTGCGACAGCCTCCGGCCAGTATTTCGATAATGATTCAGGCCAGTTCGACGCACCGCATCCCGATGCACTGGACCCGCGGAAATGCCAAGAGGTCGTCAGGCAAATCGAAGCGGTACTTGCTTGAGTGAGCTTGATCCTCTCTCGGCTCTGAACTCTCGGAAGCGAGCGGGTTTGGCTAGCACGCCCGGTCAAGCCGCCTTGATGTTGGACCTTTGGATTTTGTCCAGGTTCTTGCCTTCGATCCTGATCAATTTTGTGCCGTCGCCTATGATCGGTGAATGAATGTCGCCAACTTGGTAGAGATGGCAGTCACCACGCTTCAGCTCATATGATCGCCGCGGTTTGACAAGTGTCGGATTGGTATCGTTCCCTATCTGAACCACGTCCCAATCGGTCATTTCTGTTTCACCGCCGGCCAGGCCGTAGATGGCCCAGGCCGGGCCGTGATCGTGGGGCCATACCTCATCTTTGCCTTTGTCGTAGACGTGACCGCAAATGCAGAAACCAAGGTCTGGATCTTCATAGAGTACCTTCCTTGGCTTGCATGTTTCGCTTGTTAGATGTTGTTCGACAAAGGTGTCGTCCAAGAGTGCCTTGGTGACGAATTCAAGGATTCTGCGTTGTCCTGCGACACCCGCGTCTGCCGCAAGCGCGGTGTAAATGTTGGCGCTGAATTGTTCGAGAGTGTAGGGCATGTCTCTTCCTTTTTCGTAGAATCTGTTTCGGGTCGGCGTTTGGGTCCACGACCGCCTACGCCCCGGGCGGTCACGACAAACTGCGGTGCAATGGCAAGATAGGTTCCATGGTCGACAGCTTTTTCCACTGACGCGATAACCTGATCAATGGTTGCACCATCCAGCGTGTTGCCGGCCTTTGCATACCGGGCCATGTTCGTGATCATGCCGAGCAATCTTCCCTCCGTATCGGGACGGGTGATCAGCTGAACGTCCACATCGGCAAACCCTGCGTTGACCAGATGGCCGTAGAGCTTCCGGCCGATATTTGGCGTTCGACACGCATGACTTGCAGCTCCCACGAACGCAGCCCATCGGCCCTGTGGGATCGGTTCGACAATCATCATCGGCCAATCGCCTTCGATCGCATGCATCAATCCTCCGGGTTTGAGAACGCGTTTGAATTCAAGCAGCGTCTGCGCGATGTCGTCGACGTAGATGAGTGTGTTCCGTGCTGTTATGCGATCGAACGTCGAGGCAGCTACGGGGAGGCTGGATCCGTTGGATTGATGCACCGAAATTCGGCTCTCGAATCCTGCAGCTCGTGCATTATGAGTGGCTTGCTCTACGAAACCGGCATTGATGTCGAATGCGTGGACGTGTCCTGTATCCCCGACCCATTTCGCAATCTCGACAGCCGTATGTCCCGGCCCGCATCCCAGTTCACCGACGATCTGGCCCTCTCGAATATCGGCCGGTGCGTAAAAGACCATTGAGCCGGAATTCCATTGGAACATACGCTGATACCGTTCCAATTCTCCGGGATCGATGTCGATCCAACGGTCTCTATAGTATGCGCTTTCTGTCACGATGAACCTTCCTGGGGTTGTGGTTGGGCCGGTTCCTTCGGCTTGTATGTTGCCAGGAACACGCCAATGGCTGCGACGGCCATGCCGAACCAGGCGAGAGGCGGCATGACTTCATCCAGGATCTGCCAGGCGAAGAGAGCGGCGAGCGGTGGCACCATGAAGAACAAGGCTGACACGCGAGCGACGTCTCCGGCCCGGATCATGGCGAGCAGCAGGCCCACGGCAACGAGAGAGGAGCCGACGATCAAGTAGGCCAGTGCCAGCACAAACGCCCAGGTCCATTCAACATGCATCGTCTCCAGCGCCAGCATGAAAGGCGCAATCCCGATCAGACCAACGGTGTATCCGACGAGGTTCGATGTCACAGGATGATGAGAAACCCCGAAACGTTTCTCCCAAAGGGATCCGGCGGTGATGCCGAAGAGAGCAAGAAAGCCGTACAGCAAACTCGGTATAGTCGGAGCCTCGATCGCCGATCTGGCGATGATGACAATGCCGGCGCCAAGCAGACCTAACAGCAAGCCGAGCCATTGTTTCCATCCAACGCGTTCGGAAACCCATCTCGGCGCAATGAGACCAACGAGTATCGGCTGCAATGAGAGGATTAGGGCAAGCGTGCCGACTGCGATCCCGGCCTTGAACGACATGTAACACATGCCGAAGTACAGCGACTGGAGAAGGAAACCGACAATGGCCAGATGCAGCCAATCAGCGCGCGTTCGGGGCAATGGAGGCTTCAATGCCAGGAACAGAAGGACCATGATTGCCGAGACACAGCCGAAGCGGAGCGCCAAGAACGTCATCGGTTCGGCAAAGGTCAGACCGAACTTTGCTGCGACATAGCCCGTCGACCAAAGCAATAGAAAAGAGGCAGGTGCAAATGCGAGCCAGCTCGGTTCATCGGTCTTCACTTAAACTCATCCAATCGACTTGTTCTTGGGCGGCGCCTCGGCCCGTGAAAGAGCAGGCGTGGATCAAAGGGCCAGTGCTTTCCATTGCTGTGCTTGCTGTGTGAAATAGTGCCCTGAATGGGCTGCCACGAATAACGATAGCTCTTCACACCTGAGATGAATTTTTCTAACATCACGTCATGGCTAGGCAGATCCCCAATCTCAATCAATTGAAAGCGTTCGAAGCCGCCGCGCGTCTTGGGAGTTTTCGTGATACAGGCGATGAGCTGAACGTTACGCACTCGGCGGTCAGCCATCAGATCAAGGCGTTGGAGGCGTATCTTGGTGCGCCGCTCTTTCATCGCGAGTTTCGCGGTGTCCGCATTACGGATGCTGCATTGCCGCTCCTGGGCGAAGTTCAAAGAGCGCTCGATATTCTCGCGGATTCGACGGCTCAGTTTAAGAGCAGCGGCCTCAGCGGCACGTTGAGAATTAGTGTCGCGCCTTCATTCGCATCGCGCTGGCTGCTCAAACGGCTCGCCTCATTCCAAGAGCGCTTCCCTTCCATTTTGCTGGAGACTGATATCGCTTCTGTCCGACAGGACTTGGAGCATGCGCACATCGATCTCGCCATTCGCCATGGGGCTGGCGAGTGGAACGGCCTTTGTTCGGAAAAACTGTTCGATGAGAGCCTCTGGCTGGTCGGTGCGGCAAAGGCCGCCCGTTCCGTAAAGGGCCGCGATCGATCGATTGATCTGGCTAAAACAAAACTCCTGACTGCATCGGGCCGTAAAGACGAATGGGATATGTGGTTTGAAAAGAATGCCGTCAGCCGCAGCGGCGAGGTTGATTTCATCACCTATCCGACCCAGGCACTGGTTCTGGATGGAGCGGTCTCTGGTCTTGGAGTAGCCCTTGCGGATTTCCGCCTGGTCGAGGACGAAATCCGCGAAGGTCGACTTGCGCGACTAACCGATGGTCAGCTCCATACGGGCCGGGGATTTTATCTGGTTTGGCACAAAAGATCGTCGATCGATGCCAAACTACTTGCTTTCAAGAACTGGTTACTCGCGGAGTTGTCGAAGCGATACGTGCCGTAGATACGGCGGTGCGACATCGTTCTCGGACGGCTTCGTCATTTCGACGTGTTGTTCTTGAACGGAACGATGGTCGCGTTTGTCTGGGATGGCGCCTTTCGACAATCTATCGGAACGTCATCGCCGGCTACCTTGAAGTCCTGGCAGGTCAGAAATAACCGATGGTTCTGCCCTATGGCGAAGCCGGCCATGGCAATAGCGACAACGATGCCACAGAGTGCCCGGCACAATTTGGGCGTTTTCAATCGATCGACATCAGGTACGGTGATCAGGACCAGAACATACAGCAGATAAGGTAGCGTTAGGGCGACCACGCAGATCGAAAGTGCCCACAGAATCCTCTCATCGATGGAGTTGGCTGCAACTGTGATCTCGGACGTCGCTTCCAACAATAACCAAATCGTCGGCAGTAGCAGGACTGCCCGCCCGCGCCAGGATATCAACGCAGGCAACGCGTCAATGGGTGGCACGAACAAGCTGGCCGCAAACGCAACCGTTGATGCGACCCAGATATAGAAGAGATGCTCAAAAAAGACTGTCTGGAAAATACCGAACCAAAAGGCGATGCCGAAGATCCCGGTAGCGAGCGCCACCGCAGACAGCACGAAGGCTCTAGCTTCTTGGGCGCTAACCATCCGACTTGTTCCCGTTCATCGTCTCTTGCCCGACTGTAATGAATAGGATTGAAGCCAAAGCAACGTGCCTTGGCTTCGATCAGTCATGTTTCGGGTATGCCTTCGCGCGATCGGCTTGGGGGGCAGGGGTGATGAATGCGCCCTGCCGCTTGTCAGTTCACGCTGGTGTTCTCGGTTTGCGCTCGATAAGTCTGCACTGCTGCGTGCAGGGCTTTCCAATGACGTTCGGCCTCGGTCTTGGCCTCGTCATAAGAAGACTTGGCTTCCGCGTTGGCGTCTGAGGCAAGCTTCTCGATCTTGGCGCTGGCTTCCTGCCAGTCATTGCGCAACTTGGCCATCTGCTCTGTGGACCAATCGCTTGCGGATTGTGCGGCGGTCTGGGCTTTCCGATCCAGTTCATTGAGGTCGTTGTTCAGCTTGTCGAGCTGGCTCTTGGCTTGTTCAATGAAGGTCTGGTGATCGCTCATATGTCGTCTCCGTGGTTGAAGTTTTTGGGGCCGTTCGAACAGATCATTGCGATCCGAACTCCCCCTCAACTTGCGTGATACGATGACGTTTCTGGAGTGATTCACGGTGAAGGGTATGTATGATGAGGCCCGCATAACGTTGAGCCTGTTGGTCAAAACAATGTGGTGAGATGCTCGGGTCAGATCAGAAACCGTCAGCTGGTGCAGTCTCCTTACCGCCAGGCGTTGTTCGAAGCCAGCTCGCGCGGGTCCTTGAAAGTACCCATTTTGCGGATGCGCCGAGGCTCAAACGTTTCCTGAGCTTTATTGTCGAGGAAACTCTGTCGGATCGCTCCGACAGGCTGAAAGGTTATGCGATCGGCCTGGAGGTCTTCGACCGGCCGGAAGATTTCGATCCCCAGACCGACACCATTGTTCGGGTGCAGGCTGGTCAGTTGCGCCGTCGGCTAGATCTCTATTACGCCGATCAGGGCCGTGACGATCCGTTGCGGATCTTCGTCCCCAAAGGGAAATATGGGCCATTGTTTCAGGTGATGTTCGACCCGGAAACACCGGCCGACAAATCTCAGGCGACCAAGCAACTTCAGAATGAGAAGGGCCCTTCTATCGCGATCCTGCCGTTCCAGAATTACGGCAGTGATCCCGACGATCAGTACTTTGCCGATGGATTGACCGAGGAAATTATCGCCAACCTCTGTCGATTTCGAGATCTGTTCGTCTATTCGCGCACAACAACGAACCGACTGGTAAGTGACGGCGCTGACATTCGTCAGATTCATGACGAACTCGGTGTCGATTTCGTCGTGGAGGGAAGCGTGCGCAAATCCAATTCATCGGTGCGCGCAACAGCACAGCTGATTGATGCTGCGACGGATGGACACTTGTTCAGCGAACAGTATGAACGTCCGCTCTCGCCAGAAGGCGTGTTCGAGATTCAGGACGAAATCGCCTTGAGGATCGCCAGCCGGATAGCCGATCGCTATGGGCCGCTGGGCACATATGCTGCGCGCGCGCGCCGAAACGGACAATCCGGACGCTGGGAGACATATGACTGGATCACGCGATTCTACAGCTACTACGCGTCACATGATCCGGAGCAACATTTTGATGTCCGCCACGGGTTGGCGGATGCGCTCGTGAACGACCCGGGCTCGTCGGATGGCTGGGCCGCTCTATCAACTGTCTTGCTCGACGAGTATCGCTTTCATTTGAATGCCCGCCAAGATTTTCCAGCTCTGAATTGCGCTCTCGAATATGCGCAGAAATCTGTCAGCCTGGACCGAGAAAACGCCTTCGCCTATCTGGCATTGGCACTGGCGTTCTTCCATCGGCGGGAGTTTGAGCAATTTCGTGTGGCTGCAGAGCGAGCGACAGAGCTCAACCCCGGACATGCCGATGCGCTCGCGGATATTGGGACGAGTTACTGCCTGCTGGGCGATTGGGAGCGGGGCCTGCCGCTCACCGCGCGCGCCATTGAGTTGAGCCCGGTCCATCCCGGTTGGTACCACCTTGCCAGGTCGTGCCACTATTTCCTAAACGGCGATTCCTCGGCTGCTATTGTCGAGTTGAAGGAGGCGCCGATGCCCGGTTTCTATTGGCACCACGCACTCCTCGCGAGCTATTACGGCGATGCCGGCGATGGTGAACGCGCGACGCGCGAAGTCGCAAGCCTGCTGGAAAGTTACCCGGACTTTGCCGAGCGCGCACGGCGCGAGATCGATATCGTATGCATGAATGACGCACTGGCCGACGCTCTGATGGCCGGATGGCGGAAGGCCGGACTCGCGATCTCATGACCGACGCTCGTTGACGGTATCGGGCCTCACTAAATCGTCAATCTGAAGACGTGATTCACAGTGAGTCTCTTCTTGCAACCCTCGCCGACTGCCAGTGATCGGACCGGAATTTTCATCCGCAAAGCTCGGTGAGGGGTACTCGCACTATGCGATCCTTTGAGACAATCGTGACGATTGGTCACCTGGCGACCGACGACACACGAGCGCGGCGATCCAAGTCGACCTTCGTCTTTCTCATGTGTGGTCTGGTTGTTTTCAGCCTTTTTCTGGCATTCATGCCGGAGCGGACCGTCCTTGAACAAATGGCAGACGTCATGACGATCGCCATCTTGTTCGGATGTGTACTGGTTCTGCATACCTCTCAAAATCTGAGCGCGGCCTTTGCCGCGCTTATGGCTGGTGCTGTTCCGATATTTGCAGCTTTCTATTTTCTCCATGGCAACCGAGACGGCGACTTCTATTTTCTTGCCTTAATGCCGGCGTCGGCCGTTACGTTTCTAGGTCCGCGGCGCTCGCTTCCCTATCTGATGCTGACAGTTGCGCTTGCGGTTACGATCCTCGCGATTGATCCCATGCTTCCGCGCGTGACCAACAAGTGGCACGTATCACCCGTCAATCCGGCAGGTTGGGTGTTTCATTCATCCGACAAATACAATCTGCGCGGCTACGAAGCTTTCTCCTTTTTCACCGTGATCGGAATTCTCTACTGGCTGATCTACTCAGCTGCCGCGGACCTGCTTCGCGCAACCAGGCAAGTGGAAACACTCCTTATCAATGTGTTGCCGCAGTCGATCGCCAATCGCCTTATCGAAACCAAAGCAGAGCCGGGGCAGGTCAATGTCGCCGACAACTTCGACAATGTGACGGTGCTGTTCGCTGATATCGTGGGCTTCACGGCCCTCGCTGAGGAGATGAAGCCGCGAGAGCTGGTCGACATGCTCAATGCGCTCTTCAGCGAATTCGACTCGCTTGCCGACTACCACAATGTCGAGAAGGTCAAAACGATCGGCGACGCCTACATGGCGGTGTGCGGTCTGCCTGAACCCGATGAGCGACATGCAGAACGGGTCGCTAATCTGGCCCTTGGAATGCGGCATGCCGCCGCTCAGTTCAAGACGCCGGGTGGGGAAGGATTGAAGCTGCGGATCGGCATCAACTCCGGTCCTGTTATTGCCGGCGTGATTGGGCGGAGGAAGTTCATCTACGATCTTTGGGGTGACACGGTGAATACGGCGAGCCGCATGGAGAGTGCCGGGTCGCCATCCGTCATTCAAACGACAGAAAGCACTTATGAGTTGCTATGCCATGAATTCGATCTGAGATCGGTTGAGCCGATCGATATCAAAGGTAAGGGCAAACTCGCAGTGTGGCAGCTTATAGGCAAGGCCGCCTGAACTGGTTCGATCGCCGAGTGGATGAAGATCCTGATTGGTTCGGCGGCGCGTTGCTCTCAATTCTTTCTCGATGCCTCTTGATAGAGATGGAGATTGGACTAAAATAGTTATCATGATAACTACTGGAGCCGATAATGAGTAACTCTCTCTTTGTCTTCGCGGAGATCACACCCAAGCCGCAGCATTTGGAGGATGCGCGAGACGCGATTGTCGGGATCGTGGAGCGGACGCGGACCGAGCCGGGATGTAGGTCCTTCGACGTGTTTAATGGTCTCACGCCCGGCAGTCTCTACCTATTCGAGGAATGGGATGATCAAGGCGCACTCGATGCGCATTACGAGCAGCCTTACACAGCCGCTGTTTTCGCGTCCTATGAGACATGGCTGCAAAAGCCTCCGACGATCCACAAACTGTCACGCGTGGGGCAGGGCTAGTGTTCTTCCTAAGAGACTTGCCAAGCCGGCGCATGATCGAAGGCTATGGAGATCGCTTTTCGCCCGGAAGCGAGGCATCGATCGAGCAGGCCTTGATCATGATGCGTAATGCCAGCGTTCTGGTTCGTCGCATCGACCATTACTTCGCGGCAAATGGTCTTTCGCAACTTCGGTTTCTCATCATGATTGTCATAGACCGGGAGATCGATCGTGATTGGCTCACCCAGGCCGAAATTGCCGAGAAGCTGGATGTCTCGAAACCTGTCATGACGCGAACCGTTCGGACTCTTTTGAAGGCCGGCCTTCTGAGTGTGGAGGCCGACAAGGAGGACAGGCGGATCAAGCGTCTGTCCCTGACATCGGAAGGACGCGCTTTGCTCTTTGACCTTCTCCCAGGATATTTCGACACCATCACCAGTTTCATGGAAAGCCCGAACGCCCACTGAGTCCGCGGTGTTTGCGGGGCCATAGCATCGCCGATGATGAAAACTGTTTCGGTCGCTCTGGAAATGACATACATGTCCCTCGGCCCGTCGAGCGCCATGTATCCACACGCCGAGACTCCCAAGCAATAGGACCAATGATGACGCAAAAGGCATATCGCATCGCCAGCATTCCCGGAGACGGGATTGGTACCGAGGTTATTCCGGCGGGTCAGGCCGTTGCCGAGGCGGCTGCCCGCCAGCATCAGTTCAAGCTGGAATGGACGGAATTCGACTGGTCCTGTGAGCGGTACCTGGAAACAGGGCGCATGATGCCCGAAGACGGCATCGAGCAGCTCAAGGACTTCGACGCTATTTATCTCGGCGCCGTCGGCTGGCCCGAAGTCGCGGACCATGTCTCGCTTTGGGGCTTGCTGATCCCGATCCGGCGTGAGCTGAACCAATATGCCAATGTCCGCCATGTCCGGCTCCTGGAAGGGATCAAATCGCCATTGGCAGACCGTGAGCCCAAGGACATCGATTTCGTCGTCATCCGCGAGAATGTGGAGGGCGAATATTCAGAGATCGGCGGGCGCATGAATAAGGGCACCGACGATGAGCTCGCGATCCAGGAAGCCATCTTCACGCGCCGCGGCGTCGACCGGATCATGAAGTATGCATTCGATCTGGCCAGCACGCGGGAGCGCAAGCACGTCGCCTCGGCGACCAAGTCCAACGGTATCATGCATACCATGCCATTCTGGGACGAGCGTTTTGCGGAAATGGCGAAACGCTATCCCGACATCGAAACAGCGCAATTTCACATCGACATCATGACGGCTCACTTCGTGCAGCATCCGGACTGGTTCGATGTGGTTGTCGCGTCCAATCTGTTCGGCGACATCCTCTCCGACCTCGGCCCTGCCATTGCAGGCTCAATCGGTATTGCGCCTTCTGCGAATATCAATCCGGAACGCGACTATCCCTCCATGTTCGAGCCCGTTCACGGCTCGGCTCCCGACATTGCTGGCAAAGGCATTGCCAATCCCATTGCGGCGGTGTGGACCGCCGCGACCATGCTCGATCATCTGGGCGAAGGCGATGCGGCGCGAACCATTGAGGCGGCGATGGAGAAAACGCTGAAGGATCCTGCTGCGCGAACCGGTGACCTTGATGGATCCGCCAATACCGAGGACTGCACGAGCGCGATCTTGGAAGCGATTGGCTAGAGACGACGGCGGGCAGGGGAGAAGGACCGTCCCTAATGAGCTGCTAACTTACCGCTATGGCGAACAGCGGTTGATGAATTCTATGAGCAGGTTTGTGACATCGTCCGGGCGGTCCAGACTTGGAAGGTGAGCTGTACCGGTCAACACACGGCTCGAACCGTTCATCAGCTTGTCCGCCACGAGACGGCATCTCTCCTGGATGTGGGGGAATTCCAGATCGCCCCAAATCACGAGCGACGGCATCGTTATCTCTTCAAGACGGTCGAACGCTGGCACAAATTCGGAGACATCGATATCTGTCCCCGTTGGAGGCGATTTCAATGCGATGGCGTTCATGTCAAGAAGGAGTTCACGCTCCGATCCCGTCACACGGCCCTCCGGCGCGAGGGGACCATCAAGCCAAATACGAGCTTTGATCGCATTTATCTGGTCTACGTTTCCGGTTTCGACAGCTTCTCTTTGTTGTTCGAGCAGGTTCTCGATTTCGGGTGGGTTCGCCGGCTCAGGAGTGCCTGGAACGTTAGGTGCGATTAGGACAAGTCCACTGAACCGTGATGGATGCTCTAGTGCTGCATCGAGCACTATACGTCCGCCTTGCGAACACCCGACGAGGACAGCAGGTCTGTCTTCCGCCTCGGCATCGAGGAGTGCGATCAGGTCCGCTACGGAGGAAAAGTTCTCCTCTTGATAGCTTGTCTCTCCGAATCCGCGTCGATCGTAAGCAATGGCCTTATGGCTCGTACTGATGCCAGCCATTTGTGCCGACCACATGCGGTTGTCGGCGACGGCGGCATGAAGAAAGACGACCGGATTGCCGCTACCTGTAACATGAGCAAACAGTCTGGCGCAGCCCGATGGGATCGAGTGGTTTGAATTCAATTTCTTTTCCATTTGTGCCGACACTAAATGCTCTTGAAATCCCCGCCGCGACCCTTGCCGCCGGCAAAACGGGCGGCGCCTTCGACACCTTTCGTGACCTCGGCTTTGCTATTCCACCATTCCTCATGAAGTGCCTGACGTTCGGTCAAACCATGTTGTGCGCGCGCTGAGCGACGGTCAGCCCTCATGCAGCTTTGTGGAAAGCGGGCGATGTCGTGCGCCAATTCCTCGGCCTTTGCACGCGACGTCCCGTCTGGAACCACATATTCACAAAGACCGATGCGCAACGCTTCATCCGCATCAACCTTTCGACCGGTCAGGATCAAGTCCATCGCGCGGCCCTCTCCAACGAGACGCGGCAATCGAACGGTGCCGCCGTCGATCAGCGGAATACCCCAGCGGCGGCAATAGACACCCATGAATGCGCTTTCTTCCATCACGCGAATGTCGCACCAAAGCGCCAATTCCATGCCGCCGGCGACGGCGGGGCCAGCAATCGCGGCAATGACAGGCTTCGAAAGATCAAGCCGGCTCGGCCCCATTGCCGCCATCGGCGGTTCGCCTTCATTCGGGAAATCATAGGGCTCCAACGCGTCGGCGCCTGAGAGCGAGGCGGCATGCTTCAAATCCCAACCGGCGCAGAAAGCGCCGCCTTCGCCCCAGAAGACGGCCACGCTGGCATCGTCGTCTTCGTCAAAGGTGCGGAATGAATCATGGAGCGCCAGCGCGCTGTCCGGGTCCATTGCGTTGCGCGCCTGCGGGCGGGAGTGGATGACAGTCCAAACTGCGCCGTTCTCTTCAACTCTCACTGTCATGGAGTACCTCGCCATAACCGCCTGTTAGAAACTTGTCGCGGATTACAAACTTCTGCACTTTGCCCGAACCCGTCAAAGGGAACTCAGGGACACGCACCCAGACTGTTGGAGTTTTCTGCGCGGAAAGATGGGTCCGGCAATGGGTCTTCAATGCCGCAACGTCTGGCGGTTCTGACGACAGAAAGAACGCGGCAATGATCTCGCTCCATTTCTCGTCCGGCAATCCGACCACCGCAACCTGGTCAATATTCTCGTGTTCGATCAGGACCGCTTCGATTTCCGCCGGGAAATGGTTCTCGCCGCCGCGGATAATCATATCCTTCACACGCCCGGTTACCCGGATGAATCCCTGGGTATCGATCGTGCCCAAATCGCCGGTGTGCAACCAACCGTCAGCATCGATTGCAGCGGCGGTTGCATCCGGGTTGTCGTTGTAACCGATCATCACCGCATATGAGCGCGCGCAGATTTCGCCAGCGGCGCCGAGCGGCATGACAGTGTTGGTTTCCGGGTCGCGGATGGAGACTTCGGTGTGTGGCAGTGGCTGCCCGGCCGTTTCGACGATTTGTTCCAGAGTGGCTTCCACCGGATTGAGACTGATCATCGGTGAATGCTCGGTCTGGCCGAACGCTGACAAGAGATGGCATCCAAGACGATCGCGCACGCGCCGCACAAGTTCCGGCGGCACCGGCGCACCACCCGTGCTGATGACTTCCAAAGACGCCATGTCGCGGGGGGTATCTTCCAGAGCTTCGAGGAGATTGAACAGCATCGTCGGCACGGCAAAACAGGTCGTTACTCCCTGTTCTTCGATAAGACGAGCAAACATGGGAGCATCGAAGCGTTTGATCAGCAGCATCTTGCAGGCTGCTTGAAGACAACCGATCGCACCGGTCGCGCATCCGGCCGTGTGAAAGAGCGGCATGAAATTGGCCCAGACCGAGTGGCCTCCAACCTGTTTGCGCGCGCAGTAGAGACGAGCATTGTTGGTCAGGTTCTTGTGACTGAGAACGGCGCCTTTGGGGAAGCCGGTTGTTCCGGATGTGTACTGGATCTGAGCGGCATCGTTGGGGTCGACATCGGGGAGTCCGTCGATGCGGTTGCCGCGGATCTGCAGCGCATCTGCGTCCAAGAGATTCACAACCTCACGGATGGATGGGTTCCCCGCGACAGCGTCGGTTGCAATTGTGTCCATCGGATTGCCGCGAAACGTATCGACCATGAACAAAGCAACCGCGTCCGATTGTTCAAGAACATAGCGCAGTTCCTTGGCCTGCAGCGATGGGTTTGCGGTGACCAGAACGAGACCGGCCAAACCGCAGGCATATTCCATGAAAATCCACTCGGGGATGTTCGGCGCCCAGACAACTATCCGCTCGCCCGGGGCAAACCGGCTGGCGAGCACTTGTGCCAACCGTTCGGCCTCGTTCATGAGTGCCGAATACGTCCATTCCCTTCCGCAATTGCCGGAGTCGTCAACCTCAACAAGGGCCACGGCGTCCGGATGTAAGCCCGCGACCTCTCTCAATAAGTCGCCGACTGTGATATCGCGAACTTCGCCGTCCAACTGACAGGGGAAATACGACTCGGAGAGATTGATTTCGTACAAGGATACCCCCGTTTCGCTGATCCTGAGTGGTGCTTTTGTACCTACACGCATTGGAGAGTTTTCGACAGGGACACCGCGCTTGGCGTTGTCAGATCTGACGAATAAGGGGAATTCGGTGATTTATCCGGCAGAGAACCACTTTACCAGCGACACGCCTTTGTCTGCATGGGAGCCAGCGGACCAATAATCCGGCTCGGGTTGTCAAGACGTCAGACGAGGGTCTTTGGCACCTCCGAACGCAGACTAGGCAATCGGACACTCATCGCGAGCGCTGTCGCATGCCGATACGCAGGTCTCAAATTTTGGATCTTCTTTGTTTGACCAGGACTGCCCACATCTCATTTCGCACTGAAGTGCCCACGACTCGGCATCGATCCTGCCCTTCTCTTTGCAGATGTGACCGCCCGAACCACAACCAATGGTGCCCGCCCACTGGGTATCAGGATTCGGAATCTCACTCGCAATTGCGTCGCATTCGGGCGTCGGCATCGCCTGGGCAGCAGCCCTGTCAACGGGCCAGGCACCGGCAAGGGCCAAGAGACAAACCATCGCAATTCCGAAAACGATCGTTCTCATGGCATTGGGGAAAGTCACTAGAGTTTCAGAACTCTGCATAGTCGTAGCCTTTTCTTTTTTTGCCGTCGCGTGGGCGCGACACCGAACAATTGGCCAGTCGATCAACCCTGCGTCCTATTTATCCCAACCGCGTGACGCTTGTGAACGGTTGGTGGCGACAAGATCAAGATACGATCTAATTGCCATCTGGAGTTACCTCTGACCGTGGATCTCGGATCAACGACATTTTGGCCAGAAGAAGTTGAGTCGCCACGGCACCGACGGAGGCGAATGCGAGTCCGATCAGCAAAAACACCGAAAGACTGATCCATCGGCCTTCGCCCGTGATAGTCGGTAAAGTGTTTGGTCCGAGAATACGATCGGAATTCAACAAAAAACTCGTCGCTGTCGCGCCTACGACCACAGCAACAACTGCCTCCGCGAGACTGAACCAACCCTTGAGATAGGTCCGCACGCCAAGCCAGACTGATGCCGCAAGTGTCGAGAGGAACGCTATGGGAAACACAAGGATCGCAACAACGAACCCGTAGAACCAGACGACTGGCGCGACGAGGAGTGCGAAAAAAAGCGATCCCAGGAGCGGAACGCTTATCGACGTTACGACTGCGACGATGATCGCCTTGACGAGCGAATTGGTTTTGGATGAAGCCACAGCACAAGGTCCGGAAACAGAGAGTAAGGCATAACAGACAGTTGTCAGAACTATGTTTGTTGGCGGTCTGAATGTCTACTGTGGCTTCGGATAGAAGGAGCCGGTCTTTCTTGCGCTCTGGCACGCATCGCTCGTTTGTGCCAACCTCGTTGGGCTCGGCAATCCGGTCTCAAGGGTGCCTGGCTCCTGCTTCTCTGAATTCATCTCAAAATCGAGAAATGGCGACTCATGGAAAGATCCCCCAAGACCATTCTTGCGTGCATCGTTCTGTCAATCTGCCTTGTTTGTCTTGCACCTTCCAGCCTGAGAGCGTGGGAGAATTCCGTTGGCGAAGAGGAATGGGAACCCACCTGTTTGTTGAACGACTCTCATTCTCGCAGCGAGATCGCGCCTATCATTGGGCAGGGGCCTTCAATCCGGTGTCGCTGAAGGGATCGGGCGATGCGATAAGACAGTTTCTTGGCTGTACGCTAAAACCGTCGGCCGGCGGGGCGGGTGGCTCTAGAGCGAGTTGATCGGGTATCGGGCCGGCGCTTGCTGCCAGGGCGAAACGAACAGTCTTCAGAGAGGATCATGCCACTCAATACCGAAAACATGGATGCGCTTCTGTCCCCGCGCTCGATCGCCGTAGTCGGTGCATCGGCGACGCCCGGGAAGCTTGGCGGTGTTCCCGTTCGCATGCTGCAGCTCTATGGATATGACGGTCGGATTTTTCCGATCAATCCAACGCGTGATGAGATCCTGGGCCTGCCGGCCTACAAGGACATCGGTTCAGTCGGCGAGCCGATCGACCTTGCGATCATCGCCATACCGGCTGATCGCGTCATCGCCGCACTTGAGGATTGTGCGGCGGGCGGTGTCCGCGGTGCGGTCATCTTCTCATCAGGCTTTGCGGAACTCGGGGAGGAGGGGCGCCGGGCACAGGCCCGCATGAGCGAGATTGCCGAGACTTCGGGCATGCGCATTCTCGGTCCCAATTGCCTTGGACTGGTTAATGTGGCCCGCGGCGTGACCGCAACATTCTCGCCCTTCTTCCAACCGCCGATGAAGCCCGACGGGAGCATTGGTCTGGTGAGCCAGTCGGGAGCGTTCGGCGGTTATGTTGCGAACCTGGCGAGCGAGCGCGGGCTGTCGTTCAGCTCCTGGATTACGACAGGGAACGAAAGCGACATCGATCTCTGCGATGCCATTGCATATCAGGCAGGTCAGGACGCAACCAAAGTCATCCTCGCCTATATCGAAGGCGTCAAGGATGGGGGCAAGCTGATCGCCGCGCTGGAGAAGGCGCGTTCGGCCGGAAAGCCGGTTGTGGTCCTCAAGGTGGGCAAAACGGCGGAAGGGGCGAAGGCAGCGTCGTCGCATACGGGCTCGCTCGCCGGTGAGGACGCCGTCTACGATGCTGTCTTCCGGCAATGCGGCACCTACCGGGCTCATTCCGTCAATGAATGGTTCAATCTGGGTTATGCGTTTGCTGTCGGTAAGAGCCCGACGAATGCGGATATCGGTATCTTGTCGGTCTCGGGCGGCGTCGGTGTCATGATGGCCGACGAGGCCGTCGAAGGTGGGTTGAAGGTCGTGCCGCTCTCGGAGAAAGCACAGGCCGGCATCAAGGAACTGATCCCTTATGCAGGTACCGCCAACCCCGTCGACATGACCGGCAACATGGTCTCCAGCCTGTCGAAATTCGGCAAAATGATCGACATTGTCCTGGAGGATCACCCCTTCGGCTCGCTGGTCAGTTTCAACGCGGGCGCGGCACGGACCGAGGAGCAGGGCTTCGAAATCCAAAAAGCCTGGGCGTCCGTTCGCGAGACCCATCCCGATATCCATATCGCCGTCACCGGCAGCATGCCGGACAGCGTTCGAATGGCGTTCGAGGAGAGTGGTTGCGCGATCTATATGGAGCCGGATGCCGCGGTCCGCGCTGCTGCGGCCATGAACAAGATCGGTGCCGCACTGAAACGCGCGCCCGCGACCACAACAAGCAATCAAGCGCATCAGGAGCTGCCTACGGGCACCTTGAACGAAATCGCGTCTATGAAGGTGCTGGGCGCCGCCGGAATTCCGGTTCTCGAGGCCCGCCTTGTAAGGACGGCGGACGAGGCCTCAGCGGCAGCGCAGGACATCGGCTTCCCTGTCGTCCTCAAGATCTTGTCGGAGGATATCGTACACAAGTCCGATGTCGGTGGCGTTGCACTGAACATCGCCAACGCTGATGCCGCTGCCGAAGCGTTCGAGCGCTGCGTGGCCGCCGCAAAGCAACACGAGCCGGATGCAAAGATCGACGGTTGCCTTGTTGCGCCAATGGTTCGGCACAATGGCGTCGAGACGATCCTTGGCATTCATATCGACCCCGTATTCGGTCCCGTCATCATGTTCGGTCTTGGAGGTATATTGGTGGAAGTCACCAAAGACGTCGCGTTCCGCGTTGCGCCGTTCGGGTGCGACGAAGCGCATGCGCTGATCGACGAGATCAAGGCGCGCGCGATCCTCGATGGCGTGCGTGGTAAGCCGCCGACGGACATCGATGCGCTGGCCGATGCGCTGGTCGCACTGTCCGAATTCGCGGATGTTCACCGGGACAGTCTTTTGAGTGTCGATGTGAATCCGTTTGTGGTGGACGAAAACGGGAAGGGGGCCTTTGCTCTCGACGCCGTGGTGAACGTCAGATGAAAGCACTCCTCTGCACCGAACATGGATCTGTCGACAATGTCGGCGTCGGCGAGACGGACACACCGGAGTCCAAAGAGGGCGAGGTCCTAATCGAAGTCGAAGCCGCCAGTATCGGTTTTGTCGACACCTTGATGATTGCCGATGCCCATCAGGTCCATCACCCCGTACCGTTCAGCCCCGGGATGACAGCAGTCGGCCGTGTCGTTGCCGTTGGCGACAACTCGGATGGATTCGAGATCGGCGCCCGCGTTGCTTCTGTTATGGGAGACGGCGGCCTTGCCGAATATGCAACGGCGGCAACCTACGAGACCTTCCTGCTTCCGGACGATTGCGATGCTGCGATCACCGCCGGCGTCCTTATGTCCGCACTGACTGCCGAACTCTCGCTTTCCGAGCGCGCTCGTGTCAGGGACGGCGAAACCGTGCTTGTCGGCGGTGCCGCCGGTGCTGTCGGTGTTTGTGCGATCCAGCTGGCCAAGGCGATGAATGCGCGGGTAATCGCAGCCGCGAGTTCGCCTGAACGTTGCGATGTCGCCAAGGCCGCCGGCGCAGACGCCGCCGTGGTGTATGGCGACGATCTGCGTGACCGCGTAAAGGCCGTCAATGACGGGCGCGATGTCGATGTGATCTTGGACCCCGTAGGTGGAGATTTTTCAGGTTCAGCAATCCACGTGCTCGATTGGAATGGACGCTATGTGGTCATCGGTTTTGCAGCCGGAATGCCGCCGCCCTTCCAAGGCAACCGATTGCTGATCAAGAACCGCGCCGTCCTGGGCATGGTCCTGGGATATTATCGCTGGCAAAGACCGGAGATACTGGCCGCCTCGGCGGGTCGGGTTCTGGCAGCCATTGCTGAATCAAAACTATCACCCCCGCTTGATGTGGTGAGCGCGTTTGAAGATGTGCCCGATGTGCTTCGACGGATCGCGGCGCGTTCCTTTACGGGAATTGCTGCTGTGCAACTGCGTTGATCCGGCAATGCTGTGATTGCAGGTGCAAGACGATAAGGAAAACCGATGCCCGAGTTCGAACATGAAAACAGGCCTTTTCATACCGCGCGCCACAATGCATTCCGCCATGCAGTCCGCAGCTTCACGCTCGAAGAAATAGCCCCGAATGTCGATGCCTACGAAGAGGCCGGTGCATTCCCGGATGACCTTCGCCTGAAAGCCGTCGACGCCGGAATTCTCGGAGCAGGATTCCCCGAAGAATATGGCGGGACCGGCGGCGACATCTTCGACAAACTCATCGTCAAGGAGGAGCTGGCACGGTTTGGCTCCGGCGGCGTGCGGCTGGGCCTGACAACGCATTGCATCGCCATCCCGCCGATCATTGCCGAGGGGTCGGATGCACTCCGCACGCGTGTCCTGCCTCCCGTGCTGGCTGGCAAAAAAATCGCGGCGCTCGGCATCACCGAACCCGATGGCGGCTCGGACGTCGCCAACCTACGCACGTCGGCCCGGCGGGACGGCGACCACTACATTGTCAACGGACAGAAGATCTATATCTCATCGGGATGCAGCGCCGACTTCCACACCGTCGCCGTGCGCACCGGTGATGCCGGTTTCGATGGCATCAGCCTATTGCTGATCGACAAAGACACACCCGGCTTCACGCAGGAGCGGCAGGATCTCATGGGTTGGCGCTCCTGGGACAATGCGATCCTGACATTCAACGACTGCCGCGTCCCGGTCGACAATCTCATCGGCACTGAAAACACGGGCTTCCGCTCGGCAATGCGGAACTTCAACGAGGAGCGTCTCGGCAATGCGGCCATCATGCTGGGATCGGCAAAGGCCTGCTGGGACGACGCCGTTCAGTTCGCGCGTGACCGCGTTGTGTTCGGGCAGCCGGTGATCGCCAATCAGGCCATCCGCCACAAGCTGGTGGAAATGCAAACCCTGATCCAGGCAACGCAGGCAAGTATGGATGCGGCCGCGTGGCGTTTCGATAATGGCGAGACCCCGATCGCCGACATCGCCATGACCAAAAACATGGCGGCGCAAACCTACGAGACCTGCGCCAACGAAGCGGTTCAGATTCACGGCGCCCACGGGTTGGTCACGGGGACCCGGGTCGAGCGCCTGTTCCGAGAGTCGAAGATTTTATCGATCGGTGGGGGGACCGTTGAAGTCCTCAAAGACCTCGCAGCCCGGCAATTGGGTCTATAGTGCTATTCAGGATTCAAACGGCAGTGGGGCCGCGAAAAAAGACGATCCAGATAGCGTGAAAGGTTATTCAACTCGTTGAGATGATTCATCCGGCGCGCCCAGTTGATTGCCCAGGATACGATAATATCGGTAACGCTAAATGTGTTTCCGACCAGATAGTCACTTTCCGCCAAGGCGTCATTGACGACGGCGAGACCGTTACGGATTTCCTGTCCGTTGACCCCGATCACCGCCGGCACCCGCATCGCTTCGGGATAGCCCTTTTGATGCTTGTAGCTGCTCCATAGCCAGGTCTCTATTTCGGTCAGGACAAACGAGGTCCATTGCATGTGTAAGCCGCGGTTTCGCGTACCCGGCGTGCCAAGCAACCCTTTCTCCGGCGCGAGGTCACACAGGTGCGTGCAGATTGCGGCGGATTCATAGAGGGCTTCGCCGTCGATCATCGCGACCGGGAGTTTTGCCTGTGGGTGCATCGCACGCCCTTCGTCACCCTGCATGAGTGCGCGAGCGTCGACATATTCGTGATCGATTTCAAGCTCGAGCAATGTCCACAAGCATCGCGCGGAACGTGTATAGCCGGCGCCGTATAATGTAATTCTGCGGCTCAATGTAAATCTCCTGCTTTTAGGCTCGGGGGCGTGATCCGCACAGTCTTAGCAGTATTCCATTCAGGCGAATGAACCGTCTTATGACCTTGACCGACTTGTCGAGATTGCGGCATCTGAACGGCTATTGCGACGTGTTTTCGGAAGCTGGTTGATAGATGAGTTCTCACCCCGACCTGGACACCAGTCCAATCGCCATCGATGCCATTCACGAAGCTGCGGACGCGTTGCGGGGAATCGTGACGCGAACGCCTCTGCTTGAGAATCTTGACGTCAACGAACAGCTCGGTGGGCGCCTGTTGGTCAAGGCGGAACATGCGCAACGGACCGGCGCATTCAAAATCCGGGGGGCATATAACCGGCTGCGTTTTATGTCCGAAGAGGAGCGGCAACGGGGGGCCATCACCTATTCTTCCGGTAATCATGCGCAAGGACTGGCTCTTGCCGCGCGGTTGATGAAGACATCGGCACTGATCGTGATGCCATCCGATACGCCACCTGCCAAGGTCGAGAGCACGAAGGCTCTGGGTGCGCGTGTCGTAACGTTCGACCGGGATTGCGAGGACAGCAACGAGGTCGTTGCGCGCCTTAGGGAAGAGACAGGCCGGATCGTCGTACCGCCAAGCGGCGACGTTCGCACCCTTGCCGGCGCAGGCACGGCATCGCTTGAACTCTTCCAGCAGGCTCAAGAGGTGGAGGCAGCCCTTGATACGGTCCTCGTACCGTGCGGTGGCGGTGGGTTGACCGCGGCAACGGCCTTTCTGATGCACAAACTCACTCCGGCAACACGCGTCTATTCCGTCGAACCGGAACTGTTCGACGATACGCGCAGATCACTCGAAGCGGGAAAGCGGGTCGCCAATCCCAAAGGTCAACGGACCATCTGCGATTCAATCATGACACCGACGCCAAACGAACACACGTTCGAGATCAATCGAGAGCGGCTCGCGGGCGGACTGATTGCAAGCGATGACGATGTCCGCATGGCGATGCGGTTCGCCTTCGATATGTTCAAGATCGTTGTCGAACCCGGCGCGGCCGTCGGGATCGCGGCCGTCTTGAATGGGCAGATTGATATCCGAGGCAAGACAGTCGCGGTTGTTACGACAGGCGGAAACGTCGATCCCATCCGGTATTGTGCACTGGTCAATGTCGAAAACGAAGCATCCGAGTGATGCGTGAAGCAACATAATATAGATGATTGAGACGGCTGATTTTCTTTTGAGTGTGTCGAAGGTCATTTTGTGATGACAACGGGCTTGGCAATCCGGCTGTCACAGCGATAGAGTTCATTTGCCGGGGGCGGCATTGGGAGGATGTTTATGGGGCGGCTTATTGCCGGACTCTTGTCCGCACTTGTCTTTTTTTCTTTCTCACCAGCGAGAGTACAGGCATCCGATCAGCCCCTGGTCATGGCGGCGGCCGGTGCGAACTGCCTGGCAGTGGGCGCCAGGGCGCGGCAGAGCTGTATGAACCAGGCTTGTGTCGGAACCAACTGGGTGAAGGGCGGCTTCGGGAGCTGGGCCGAGTGCGCGGAAAACTGCCGTGCCGTTTCGGAAGAGGAAGTCGCGCTTTGTAAGGCCAACGCTGCCAAGACTCAGCAACCGCGATTGCCGCCACTACCGACGGCCGAGACGCCACCGCCACCGCCGCCGTTACCACTGCCACCGGTTCCCGCGACGAACGTCGCCGTCTGGGCGTGCACCGATATTACGGAAAGCGTCTATGTCGCCATGGCCAAGCCGGTCGGGAACAATAGCGTTGATATCGAAGGCTGGTGGGTGGTTCCGCGGGAAAGCTGCATCAAGCTCACCGATACGCCCGATGGCGATTATCACTATTTCTATGCCTACTCGCAAAACGGCGACTTTCAGTGGCCGATCCGTGGCGGAACGCAGATGTGCGTCAAGAATGGAAAGTTCAAGATTTCGAACTGGTCGCTTGCGAACGCCGGCACGGTGAGATGCCCGCCTGGGTATCAAGCTCGCGGCATGCTTCGCAAGAAGGCAGCCGGAACCTCCGAAATCCGCGTCCACTTCAATCCTGACTAGGCATATGTCGTTGGCCGAAGGCGTGCGCGTTTCAGTGATGAGGAATCACCGATCAATCGAAGCACTCAGAATTCATAAATTCAGTAACCAGGGAACAAATGTCGTCATGAAAAACGGACTACGGAAACTTCGCCGTCTCGTGTCGTCTCTCGTCTGTGCCGCCGTCCCGGTCGCGCTCCTGGCGGGTACGTTCGTCATGATCGATCTGCCTTTGACCGGCGTGACAGAAGCGCAATCGCAACAGCCGCGGCGTTCCGCGCCACGTACGACTGCCGACCCGAATAATACGGTCGAATGGATCGAGGCTCCTGGAGCGGAATTTTGCTCTGAAATCTGTGCACAGGCCGGCGGCAACTGGCGGTCCGATCTGCAGGTGACCCGCCCGTTCCGTTGCGGTTGTCTGTTTGCCCGAAACCCTGGCGCCGCAGCGCCGGTTTCTCCCATCCAACCGGCTGCTCCCGAGTTGCCGCCTGTTCCCGCTGCACCGGCCGCACCGCCGCAGACAGCCGGTGGCGGCGTGTTGGATCAGCTTGTTGCCGAAATCAACAATGCGCGGGCACAGGGTGCGGTTTGCACCGGTAAGAATGCGGGGACATATCCGCCGGCCGGTCCCGTTCAGTTCAACGCCGCTATGAGCCAGGTCACGCAGAACTATCTTGATATCCAAGGTCAGCAAGGCGGCGTCGGACACGGCGATTTAAGGGGCCGTGTCGAACAGACCTGTCAACCGGGCACTTATGGCGAAAATATCGCCTATGGCGGAGCAACGCCTGCGGATGCCGTAAGGCAGTGGCTTGAGAGCCAGCACGGACACTGCGCCACGCTCATGCGTTCCGACTACAACCTTGTTGGAACAGCCGCGTCTCAACACAATTCCGAGTACCAGCAGTCCTGGGCCGCATTGTTCGCCGATAGGTGTTGATCCGGTTGCGTTTTGAAAGACGGAGAAAGGTGCGTTCTACATATCCCGCCAATGGAACGGACCTTTCTTCACGCAGTTTTCCGGAAGGTGCTCAAATTGCCATTAGGCCGCCGTCAACAGCGAGAATATGTCCTGTGACATAACGAGCGCTTTTCGAGGCGAGGAAGATCGTTGCACCGTCGAGATCATGGTTTAATTCCCCATTGCGCTTCGCGGCTGTCTTCTCGGCGAGCATCTCTGCCGTCTTCTGTTCGGAGAAAAGTGTTTCCGTGAGTTCCGTTTCAAAGAAGCCCGGTTGGATGGCGTTTGCGGTTATGGCGTCAGATGACCAGGCTTCAGCCATTGCTCGTGTCAGTTGGCCGATTCCGCCTTTTGCTGCGCCATAGGCGATGCCGTTAGGGTAGGCCCGAAAGGTCTGGCCCGACGCCAGGTTGATGATCCTGCCATAGCCCTTTTCGCGCATGCCTGGAACGAGCGCGCGTGCAAGAAAAAAGGGCACGGAAAGATTGAGATGCATCGTCGCCTGCCAATCTTCCACGTTCATCTCATCGGCATGTATCCGCGGATTGAAACCTGCAGCGTTGACCAGTATGTCCGGCGCGCCAAAGGGCTGCGAAAGTTCTGCTGCAAGGTTATCGAAATTGGAGATCCCAGCAAGGTCGGCACAATGTATAGCAACCGTCCCGTTCTGCGAACTTAACTGTTCGGCCAGAGTTTCCAATCGATTGGCACGCCGGGCGACGCAAACGACCGAAGCGCCGGCATTGGCGAGCGCGATCGCCATACGTCTACCGATGCCGCTTGACGCGCCAGTGATGACAGCCGTGTTTTGTTCAAGTGAATACAGATCGTTGAGATAGTGCGACATGGATCAGGTCCGGCCAGAGTCGGCGTTGGTGCTGCGTTTGTTCAGCTATGTGCCGACATGGTCAGTTTGTATTGCCAATTCGCGAAAACATACGTGCGCGCATGCTTTTTTGGGCATCATCCGAGCCGTCATGGAAAGTACCGAACAACTGATCCATCGGCGCTACGGTACTGCCGTAATTGCACTCGAAATGCTTGTGGTGGAGGTAATGGAAGTAGTTGTTGCTTTCGATTTTGATCGGGCCGCCAACAAGCAGTTTATCAAAACCGGTATGGCTGATCGCGGCATTAAAGAGTGCAATGTGAATTTGATACAGGGCGTTCAATGGATGCAAGGCAAGCAGCCATTGCACACAGACCGTTGAGAAGTAGATCGCCAACTCGACCGGGTGCATCGCAAGACCCGACCATGGCCCGACTTCTGTGTTGAAGTGATGAATACGGTGCACGGTTCGATAGAGCGGTGGCCAGTGCAGGATGCGATGGCTGAAGTAGAAGTGCAAAGCGTGAATCACTGGTGCGATCAAAAGGAGCAACGCAAACCAGATCCAGACCGCATTTGAATTTTCCGGGAAAGGGAGGAATCCGAGATAGGCGTTTGCGAACAGCCAATAGGTCAATGCCTCGTATGCGGTAAGAATTGGAACGCCGGTGCAAAGGGTTCGGAACATGTTGTCCTGAACCTGATTGCCAAACAAGAATCGCTTGTTGTTGGTTGCCAGCGGCTTGTCGGAAAATTTGAGCGCATCACCCTGTTTCTTGAACACGTACAGATACAGATGCAGACCGCCAAAAAAGATGAGTGTTAACAGCAGATTGCGCCCAAGCAGTAAGGCAATCCACCATACTTCAAGGGTCTGCATAGCCATCAGTTCAGGTGTGAGAAAAAACCAAGTGACGAGGGCGATGCCAAACGTCAGGCTATTCGTAGGCCACAGATAACCGGGAAAACCGAACAACCATTTGGCAACTGCGACAGGCCTTGGCGGCCAGGAATAGATTGGGGGAAGCGCGATCCGATCAGAAGGGCGCCAGCCGCTGCTGGCATTGCTGGGCGTCGTTGCTTCGGAGGACATTGCATCTTGCATCCAAAAGGATATCTCCAGCCGACGCAGATTGTCGATTCTTGGGCCCAGAGAATTCAAAGCTGCGAACGTAGTGGGAATGCATTAGCGACCGGAGCTGACGTCTCCCTACGCCATCCACTGTACCAAGAGATGGTTGGGGAGGGCGACGATCGATGTGCGCCTGATGACATGGTGTGGCGAGTTCTAGGAAGGCCCTAAAAATACTGTCGTGCTACGGACGCAAGCGCTTCAGGTCTCTGACCGTATGATCGCTGGTCGCATCGCCAGTATTGAGCGTTGTCGATGGTTCGAACATCAGCACCAGGGGCTCTTGTGTCAGCGACCGCGGCCGATGTTCGACGCCGTGCGGGACGACCATAAAGTCACCTTGCCCGAGTTCGACGGTTCCATCGCGGAAGTCGATCGCGATGCGGCCACGCAGAACGAAGAAGCCTTCGTCTTCGTTTCTATGCGAGTGCCAGTCGAACGTTCCGCCGAATTTCGCGACCTTCACCTGCGATTGATTCACGTCGCCGACGATGTATGGATCGAAAACGCACGAGATCTGGCGGTCAGCGGCTTCCACGATGTTTAATTTGGCCGGTGGCATGGATGGCTCCTCATCGTTCGACCAAGTCGACTGGCCGTTTGCCGCGTTGATCGGAATATCGGTGCATAAGCAGATACCATGTTGATCAACACTTCGCAGACTGTCTCTGTATATACGAGTTTGAGAAATGAAGCCGTATCCCGATCCACCAGGTGTCGACGCCTGGCAGCCATGGACGCCTGCTCAACTGCGTCAAAAGTTGGATGGCATATCCGCGCCTTGGTACGTCGTCGGGGGGTGGGCCTTGGACATCTGGCATGGTTATGAGACGCGCGTGCACGATGATCTGGAGTTCTGCATCCTTAGGAAGGATCTCGAAACATTCCGGCACATCTTTTCAGCTTTCGAGATTTACACCGTCCACAGAGGGGACGTCACTCATCTGGCCGATGACGAAAAGCCGTCTCTAGAAATACAGCAGTTTTGGATCCTTGAGACCGCAACGATGAAATGGCGTGCCGATCTCATGATCGAGCCTGGCGATGCACATTTGTGGCAATATAAGCGCGACCATTCGGTCCAGCGGCCGCGGTCTATCATGGTCAAGATTTCCGCTGATGGCATTCCCTATTTGAACGCTGCCGGCGTGCTCCTATTCAAGGCAAAGAGATGCCGCGCGAAGGACCAGATCGACTTTGAGAATGCATTATCGAAACTCGCGCCGGCAGATCGGACTTGGTTGAAGGAGACGTTGGTTCGGCAGCATCCAAACCATGCCTGGTTTGGGATATTGTGATGGACTTGTCTCTCGCTTTCACAACATGGCCGATTGGTATTTTGACTATCTTTGTGCCAATCGCATAATGCCTCGCATACGCATCAAGGAGGAGTGGTGCCATGCCAATCGTAAGAGCCGATGTTCCTGAATGGCTCAGTCATGAACAGCGAACGGAAATCCGCAAGGAGCTTCATGGTTGTATCGCCCGGACCTGGTTTCGGGAGCATATTTGGGTTGCGGTCCGGCCTTATACGTCAGAGCCGGAAGAGCGTATGGTGATCGTTACCGCGGAGTTCCGTGAAGGACGCGGGCACGAGAAGGAACGCACGGAGGCGCTGTTCGAAGAGGTCTATGACGTTGTGAAACGGATTGTCGGAACGAGCCGAGACGAGTTGATCGTTCTTGCGCGCAAATTCGGTCAGGACGATTGTGTTTCCGGCGGTGCACCACTACCGCCGCTTAGCGATGCGACGCCCGATGTCTCAGAGCTCCGGACCAGGAAGGAGAGGGCGGCCTGAGCGCAAACCGTCCCTCCAAGTCGCCAAAATTGAAATGCGTAGGTGCCGTGCGGGCGGTGGTTGTGGTTTCCGACCGCAGCTTCAAGTCGGCAGACCCTATCGCAGCATGAGGTTGCACTGTGAAAATCGAACGGATCACCATCGATGTGTTTCGCGCACCCGTCGACAAACCTGTCGTAACCTCATTCGGCACCATCCCAAGCCGAGGCATTGCCATGCTGCGGCTGGAGGACGGCGACGGTGCTGTGGGCTGGGGGGACATGTGGGGAAACTTTCCGACGATCACCACCGAGTATCGCGCCGGTCTCGCGGCGTTCCTGCTTCCCGATTTGCTACTGGGCAGGACGATCGACGATATCCCGAGCTTCTATCATGGCCTTGTCGACCGACTGCATGTCCTCGCCGTACAGGCAGATGAGCCGGGGCCGGTTGCCTCGGTGCTTGCGGGTGCGGACCAGGCACTGTGGGACCTGGCCGCCCGCAAGGCCGGTCTACCCCTGCGCAAACTTCTCAATCCAAACGCGGCCGACCGTATCCCGGCCTATGCAAGCGGTCTGAACCCAGCCGATGGACCGGAAACCGTGATCGCCCAGCGCGCGGCCGGGCACAGAAACTTCAAACTGAAAATCGGTTTCGGCGAAGACGTCGACCAGGGCAATGTCCGACGCATCAAGGATGACATGAATGCGGGCGAACGCATGTTTGTCGATGCCAATCAGCGCTGGGATCTCGAACAATCGGTTCATGCTGCCGATTGGCTCGCAGAAGCGGGTGTCGGATGGTTTGAAGAGCCGATGGTGGCGGACGCACCGGTCGAGCAATGGCAACAGCTCAAGGCCAGCGCACGTCTTCCGCTGGCAGGCGCCGAGAACTTGAGAGGCATGAACACCATCGAGGCAGCATTCGGCTGGCTCGACTTCATCCAGCCGGATGTTGGCAAGTGGGGCGGCGTTTCAGACTGCTTCGCCGTTGCGCAAAAAGCGATTGCCGCCGGCAAGACATACTGCCCGCACTGGCTTGGCGGCGGCGTCGGGCTTCTGCACTCAGCACAGCTGCTGGCTGCCGCAGGCGGCGGCGGATTGCTCGAGATGGACGTGAATGAGAACCCACTGCGCGATCATGTTCTAACCGGGGCCTTGGCGGTCGATGACGGCCATGTCGATCTGCCGGGTGATTCCGGCATTGGCGTCGTGCCCGATCTGGAAATCATCGAAGATTTGCGCGTCGAGCAGACGGTTCTCGACTAGGTTGCTTTAAGTGGCGACGGTACAGACAGAATACGAGGACAGCAGTGCAACTGCTGTCCTCTTTGATAAGATTGACTGATATCAGATGATGGATGCTGGGGGCGCTGCCGCCATTACCGCCATTACGCCGCCCGGACCTGTTCGAGGAATTTGGCGACCTCTTTCTTCATCGTCACCGACTGTTTGGAGAGTTCTGTCGCTGCAGCAGTGACCTCACTGGCGGCAGTGCCCGTTTCCTGCGATGCCTGGGTCACGCCTGCGATATTGGATGTAACTTCCTGTGTGCCAGCCGCAGCCTCCGAGACATTGCGAGCGACCTCCTGAGTGGTGGCGCCTTGCTCCTCCATTGCCGCGGCGATGGAGCTCGAAGTCTGCTCAAGCTGTGCGATAACCGAGCCGATCTCCGCAATCGCAGAAACAGCGGACCTTGTTTGGGATTGGACTTCGGTAATAAGCTCGGAAATACCGTCTGTGGCTTTGGCTGTCTCGGTTGCCAGTGCCTTCACTTCGGTTGCCACAACAGCAAACCCCTTGCCAGCCTCGCCAGCACGCGCTGACTCAATCGTGGCGTTCAGGGCGAGGAGATTGGTCTGCTCTGCAATGTCTGAAATCATGGAGACGACCTCGCCAATCTTATCGGTCGTGGCCGCTAGGGTTTCGATTTGTTTGGCCGTCTTCGAGACATCTTCGACCGCCTTCTTCGAAGCATTAGACGCATCGACAACCTGTTGATTGATTTCACGAATGGAGCCAGACATTTCATCGGTGGCAGAAGCGACCGTCTGGACATTTGCCGAAGCCTCTTCGGATGCCGCGGCAACGGAGTTGGCCTGACTGCTGGTCTCTTCTGCAATACTGGCCATTGATTGCGCGGTGCTGTTCAGCTCTGCCGAAGCTGACATCACTGTTTCGACAATACCACCGACACTTGCATCAAAGTCGTCGGCCATCTGGTTCATGAGTTGACGTTTTTCTCTCTCCGCGGCTCGCTGCTGTTCTTCCTGGTCGGCTTCGAGCGCCCTGTTGCGGATCGCATTCTCCTTGAATATTTGAACCGATCCAGCCATCTGGCCGATTTCGTCCTTGAGATCTTGGGCCGGAACTTCGACTTCAAGATCGCCCTCTGAAAGGCGCATCATGGCCGCGGTCATTCCCACGATCGGCTTTGACAACAATGTGCCCAACAGCAGGGAAATTACGATGCCGAGCACGACGCCGGCGATCCCGACACCAAGTATGCTGTATTCCGCGGTTTCGATATGACTGGCAGTCAGTTGACGGACGCGGTTCTCGTTGGCGACGAGTTTCTCGTTCAGAATTTTCGTGTCCTTCAGAATAACCCCCGCCAGTTCGGCCATCTCTCCATGAACGAGTTGGTCCAGCTTTTGCTTGTCAGCCGCTGCCAATTCAAAGCTTGCCTTGTATGTGGCCAGCAGTTCGGTCATTTCCTTATGGAGTCGAATTTCTTCCGAAGTATGGGACGCCTTTCCAATCGCTTTTAGCGCGACGGCGACCTGTTCAAATTCATGCTCGGCTTTGTCATAGGCGGCCTTGTCTAAGGAACCAAGGGCGATATTCGAATAGAGCCGTGCCGCGAAGGTATGGCGTATTGCGTATTGGGTCTTGGCTACGGCTTCTGTATTGCCTTCCGCATAGAACAGTTTCTTTATATCATCGAGATCTTTTAAGAATTTGTCTCCGACCGGACGAAGCTTCTTGTCGACCAGGGCCTTGAACTCGGTATTGTAATGGACCGTCTTGTCGAAGTCCTTTTGATAGACTGCCGCAGCCTGCTTGATTTCTTTTAGGAGTTCGAGATCCTTCGGGTCGACCACATGTTTCATTGCTTTGGCAACGAGATGGGCCAGTTTCTTTTTCCGCTTTTGCACCTTTTCCGCGAGGGCCGGTTCCCCCGTTTGGGCATATTCGACGGCATAGACTTCCAAGTTGAGAAACTCTGCCTTGATTTCGGCCACCAGAGCCGCTTCTTCGACGTTTTCTGAGTAAATCTCGACGTCATGCGCCACCGTTGTGAAGCTGTAAAAGGCATATCCGGATATGCCGGCGAGCATGACACACACGACAGAGAACCCGAGCAGGATCTTGGTCTTGAGCTTCAAATTGGCAAAGGCCGAAGTAAGATTGAATGATTTTTTGTTGTCGATAGTGGTGTCGCTAGTTGTCATGGAATTTGCCCCAAAAATTTCTCGGCCGGACGGTTTCAATCTTTCCGGCTCATAAAATGTTGCTCGGTTTGATCTGAGCGGATGTCGCTGTTAGGACTGTGCCTCTGAGTATCTTCCGTACGGGTCGCCGATCTGTCGTGTTTGTCCCATACCAAATTGGATGAAGTGGCCCCCGCTCACACCAAAAACACCTGATTTTCTGGCGTCCGGCTGGTTTGAGTCGGTCCTGCTATGATCTCGTCCACTAGACCCATTTGGTTCGATTTAAGTTAGTTTCGTGACCTAACTATTTACACACGATGGTTAAAGAAATTTGAATTTGGCGGTGGTCTGACAATGTCCGGTATTCGGATTTTTGGCCGAGTATGCCCCGATGTTGATGTTTTTCCCCAATGGCCGGCACAAATGTCCGCTAAATAGATTTTGTCGACAAACGGGAAAAGGTCGGACTGATATTCCTCAGTCTCGATTTTCTGTTGGGTAGGACTATGTACAGTCGCAAATGAAAAGATGCAGGCTTTTCGGCCGTTTTATACTGAGACGTGAAAGCGGAAGGTCTGTTCGCCCACAACAATGCGACCGACGGTGGGTGTCGCGAAATGGCCCGCGAATATGGAGACATCTGTTTCCGCATATCGATCGAGGAAGACCTTGCGAGTGGCAATTGACTGTGCGTGGTCAATGCATGCCCTGCTGGCCCAATCGGGATGTGCACACTGGATAGGGTGATGCATGATGTCCCCAGTGAACAAAGCACGGGCGTCGCGCGACTTTGCATGAACGGCAAAGCTGCCGGGAGTATGACCGGGTGCCGGTTCAATCCAAAGCGTATCGTCTATGGCGTAGTCATTGTCGACCAGAACCGCCTGACCGGCCTGGACAACGGGAAGGACGCTGTCTTCATAGGATTGCACGCTGCTGCCGGCTGCTGCACTGAGAGCGGCCGGCGTACCGGGTTCGGGCATCCGCTGAAAGTGCTCGTAGTCCGCCCGCGAGAATATGTACTTTGCATTCGGAAATGTCGGAACCCAACGTCCGTCAAGCAATCTGGTGTTCCAGCCTACGTGATCCCAATGCAGATGCGTGCACATGACAAAATCCACCTCCTCAGGGGTGACACCCTGGGCCTGCAAATCGTGCAGATATGTGGAATTGAGCATATGTTGGGCCGGTTTTAGCGGCCGGTTTTTATCGTTGCCGCAGCATGTGTCGATTAGCACCGTATGGTGGTCCGTCTTCACGATGAAGGAATGAATGCTCATTTTCATGGCATCGCTTTCCAGATCGTAGAAGTAGGGTGCCAACCAGTCTTTCTGTGCTCGAAACGCTTCGACAGTTGCATTCTCGAAGAATCTTTCTCCCTCGGTGAACAGGAACCCCTCCTGTTCGACCACGCGAGAAACTGTGAGATCTCCGATCGTCTGGCGCTCCATGCCCCTGTCTCCCGATATTGCCCTGCCGTGGGATTCCAATTTCGATGCTAGTTTAGGCACTGTTGCGTCGGCAAGAAAGCGCAAGGGCATCGCTCCTGCATCTGGCGGATCGCGAATGACCGGTGGTTACAAAGTATCGGCTGTGTTGTGAGCGGTTCAAATCGCACGGTGTGTACCCACATGCATGTCAACTTTGAATGCACGTATCGCCGAAGCGCCGATACGCCTTGTCGGATGCATGAGAGTGACGGTCATGAGCAATGCGGAAACATTCTGGGACAGCTGCGCGGAGAGAAATGCGCAAAAGCCCATCAAGAGAATGGACGTCTATGAGCGGACGATGACGTGCATCCGCGCATATCTCAATCCAACGGACCATGCAGTGGAAGCCGAGAACCATTTCCCATCTCCTCCGGCTCGATTCATCGTCGGGCGCAAGGTCTAAACAGTTGAAGACGAGACAAGGGTTGATCCGATGAAATTCGCACGCTTCAGCATTATGACGAAGATGGATCGCAATGCCGCCATTCTGGAAGTGCGCGAAGCGATATATGGATCGGGCGGTTGGATCGAGGATCAGGTGTTCTTTTCGAACAAGGCGGCAAACATCCGTTTTGAAATGTCGGGCGACGCGCTCGGAAAATTCCAAAGCAGCCTTCATGAGCGAAAGCTCACGCCGCATTTAGAAGGTTCGCTTCCGATCGGGCAGGGCAGTGATGTCAAAGGATCGGTTGCACTGACATTTGTTCATCAAGAGCCTGACCTCCGACGAGACGTTCCGCCTTTTGGCTGAGCTCCTGATGCGACACGGGTCAATCGTAAACGCCGGTGGCGTTACTTCCCAACCGTGATGCGGAAAGCATCATGGCAACTTCTGCAGGCGGCGGTCACGGCTCCCAGTTCCGTAAGGACGGCACTATAGTCTTTGAAGGTTGGAGGAGTTTCCGCAGTCCTTGCGGCCTTGGCGAATGCATCGGCTGCTTCATGGAAGGATGCGCCCATGGCGCGAAACGCTTCCGGCATAAAACGCCCGAAACCGTGTCCCATTCCCTTACCCCGCCCCATTTGCTTTCCGCGTCCTTCACCCGGTTTTCCTGAGCGAGACCCGCGCATCTGCTTGAAGTCTTTCTTCGCTGCTGCGATTTCCTTGTCGCTTGCTCCGCGTTCGGCCATTTGGGCCCATCGACGATGGCCGAAGGTCATGTGGATGTCTGCAACGCGCGCCGCCTCAGCGAAATCGCCTTCTGCGAGCGCTGCAACCAGGTCATCCAGGTTGGCCATGTGAGAGCGCATTTCCGTCATGAATTTCGCAGCGATGTCAGGAGGCAGCGTTACGGCTGTGCGTGGATCGTCTTGCCCGGCCGCCCTGGCGCCGACGGTCGTTAGAACGATTGCGAGAATGATTGTGCCGCAGATGCGGCTCGCGAACAGGGTGATCACTGTTCCTCTCCTGGATCGGGGCGAAGCGAGGATGGGATGTGATCCAGATCCGCTTGCCGACGCGATGCTCAACGAGAGCTAGTTTCGCGATGAGCCATGTACCGTGCCTTGATCTTGGTCATGCGGATGGGATTCAACTCGACACGAACATTACTGGTCTGGCTAGTCGGTGTTTGAGGTCATCTCTTTGATGAGCCGAGCATTTTCGATTGCGATCACGCTCTGGTCGGCAAAGAGCTGAGCGACTTCCAGATTCTTTTCGTCGAAGGGGCGAACCTGTTGACGATAGATTGTGAACGCGCCCAGCAGGTGATCTCCCGCAAGCATCGGTACGGCAGCGAAGGACCGGGCGCCTCCAAGGTCAACGGTCGCAGTTCTCAGCGGATCATCACTTCGGTAGATTTCCTCCGCCCGCGCGTCGGCGATATTGATGAATTCCCGCTTTGCAGAAATGCGGCCCAACCCGGTTTCGGCGCCTGCGTGGAACCAGCCTTGCTCTTTCAGCCATTTTCCAAATGGGGGTGGAATACCATTGGAGAATCTTGCCTCATAGCCAGTGTATGCGGAGTATTCGAAGAGGATGCCGAACTCAGCATCGCAGAGCTCAAGGGCGTGGTCCAATACTGCAGCCATGACCTTTTCGATATCGCCTTGCGCACTGTTGATTATTCTCAGAACCGCGCCAAGCGCGCGTCTGTGGCTGATGGCCTCTTCGAGGCTCAACGCCAATTCCGAAATAAGGATAGCTTGATCGTCCTGCGATACACCGGGTCGATTGTCTGTTTCCAGAATCTTGCGGAGTTCGATCTTCGAAGACACGCCAAGCTTGCGGTAGATCGCCGCCAGATGGGTGCGCACCGTCGAAGGGGCGATAAAAAAGCGATTGGCAATCCGCTGATAACTATCGCCGTCCGCATAGGCTGCTGCAATCTCTCGTTCTCGCGGTGTTAGAACGTCTTCTTTCACGGGTTGCATCCGCTCAAACAGCATCATGGACTTTCGGCAGCAGCGCTGCGCCGATGATTTTTGAGATACCACAAATGCTGTAGGCAGAATACCGCATGAGACCGATATCGGGTGTCGTTCGAGGGACTTAGACTGGACTCTGGTCACAAGGGAGATTGAGATGAAATTGACCGAGTATCTTGGCGCATACGCGGAAGGTTGGAGCAATGGAGACACCGACAAGATATTGGGCGCAACTGCCGACGCTTTCGTCTTCGACGATCCCAACGCAAGAAAGGTTTCAAAAGGTGATTTCGAGGCGTTCTTTGCCGGGATGAAGGAGAGTGTTGCATCGCAGCGTGGCCCCAACTATGCGGGTCCGTTCATGGAACTCTCGGAGGTCCTGACAATGAGCGATGGTGATCAACTTGCCGCGTCGTGCTGGTGGGAGGTCCCTGGCACCAGTCTTTGTGGTGGCGGATTGATCAAGGTGTCCAGCGAGGGGGTACTGTCGGAGCGGATTACTTATTACACGAGGTTACCTGACTGATTTTGGATCGGCCGGTTCTATACGGTAGCGGATTTCAGCGTTTGATTATGCGACGGCGACACGTCACTGGATCCCTGTGAGGATTGAGTGGTTCCGATCACCTGGACCGCCATGTTGAGTAGGGATCCAGTACAGTGTCGCCGTCTTGTCTTCGGCCTGTATTTCAGAGGAGCGCTTTGCCGGTCGGTGCAGCCGTGCGAGTTGTGGCATGCGTGCCCAGGGGCATTTGGCTCTGCGCCTCCTTTGATGTTCAGTGTGGCGGCTCTTAGAGATAGAGGCCGCGGCAGTTGTCGAGCTTGCCGTGATAGACGGTGCGACAGCTGCGGGTCATGTTGCTGTTACCAGCGGCATTGCTGTTGCAGGCACGGAAGTAGTGCATGGCCCGTGCGGCACACTGGTTGTATTTCTTGAGGGCTTGTGCGCGGCGTGCAAGCTCACGTGCGCGCTCACGAGCCTCAAGGCGTCCGGACGTCGGGTCCTGCTGCTGAGCAAATGCCGGTGCATTAAACGTAATGGTGGAAGCGGCAAGTGCGATGGCCAGCACGGTGTTCTTGATAACTTTGTTCATTGGTCTCTCCAGTTTGGTTTGGTGCCCGTCCGCTGCTTTGCATGATCATCGGAGGTGGGCGCCGTTTGCTGCGTTGTTGAAATTGGATTTGGAGAAGCCGGCGGAATCGTCGAACTTTGAAATACGAAATCCGCGGAATATTCAGAAACGTAATATTTTCAATGCGTTGTGGCGTTACACGAAGCTGACACTTGGTTACGGCTGATACGCTATTGCAACAATCAGCTTTCGATTGCGTCGGCAGATTGTCGGTCGCATCGCGATCCAATGTCTGTTGTGCTAAAGTGAAGAGAATAGGTGGGCACAGAGCCACGGTGCGCTCCAACGGGGCTCGATCATGTGGCAGTGAAGCGTAGGGCTCGACGATGTCGTGTCACTTGATGAGGGACAGAAATGCGGCTGTCTTTGGGGCAATCGTCCGGCGGAGGGCGACCCTCGGCCGGGTGTTTTTTCGCAAGGCTATAAAAAGCAGGTGCAGCGGTTTGGCTGTCTCTTCCGCCGGGCAGGTGCCGACGGGCCGACACTTCCGGAAGATCAAGACGCTTGTCCGTGGTTCAGGCATTGTTGCCGGTGCCGCAAGCCGGGCAGAGGCACAGTCTCCTATCGTCATCCGGATCGACAGCAGTCGGACCTCGGCTCACATGGGTGTCGCAGACGCTGGATCGGTGCCGTCTTTCGGCATCAGGCCCATTCGCGAGCCGATCAAGCCTTGGGCGCCGGGACGGTCTGTTCATCGGCGGCACAGCGGTGTCAGGGTCATTCGGCATGCTCCGGCAACGTCACCGCGCGAAGCATCCAACAGGTCGTCAACGGAATCTTCGAATGCTGCGCCGCCAAAAAAAACACGCGCCAGGAAGGGGCGGAAACCAAGGGTCAAAAAAGTCAAAGTCATCAGGATCAATTCATTTCGTCCGATGGATGGGATCGATCCGGTAACCGGCAAGCCGACGAATTTTCTCAAGCGCGAGCGCCCGGGCAAGCAGACATCCAAACCGCGCGGAACAGGTGGGCTACTCAATGCCCGAGCGGTGATCATTCCGCGTTTTCAACATATCAAACGGTCTGCCCGTCGCGGCATTGTCGCAGGTCATCGGCTTGCAAGACCGGGCAGGCGATGGATGGAACAAGCGCCGTCTCTTCGGTTGCCGCCACGCTCGCTGGCCATGCCGATCCGCGTTCTTGCCAAGATGCGTCGCGCCGCACGCACAGTGCCGGCAGAGCCCGTCCGGCAAATGCCTCAGCCAATGGTGCAGCCGGAAGCATTGGAAGAGGTGCCGGTGCTACCCGAGGTCAAGCCGACAAAACTCCGTCAAGAGAAACCGGCTGGCTCATTGCTGACGCGGCTGCAAGCCCTGGACGCGGTGGAAGACACGGGGGATGTGTTTTCACAATCGCCGAGCGAACTGGTGCCGCTGCGAATTGAAGACACGCTTCCGCAAGACGAGACATCGCCGATTGAAACTCTGGCCGGTCGATTCAAAGGCGTCGGGCGAGCCGCTCAGCGCGAAGAGTCATCGGGAGAGGATGCTGAAGGAGAAGCGACAGCGCCACTCCTAGCGCGAGTTATGGAGCAAGCCAGGGCGGTTGAAGCAAATTTCAAATCACGGTTGTCATCACTGTTGGATGCCTCAACGGCAAGTGAAGGTGGCGCCAAGTCCAAGGGGCCAAGAGATCACGGCCGAGCGCCTCACGACGCTGACAAGGCTCACGCCGCACTGAGCCGTTGGTTTGAATTGGGTCCTCAGGTTGCGAAAGCCCGCATACCCCGATCCTAAGCATTCGTTTGTACGGGCACATGGACTCTGGCCCTGAGCCGATTTGCGTGACGTGTCCGCGCGAACCGGACATAACGATATTCTCCAATTCCCCGTGTTTTCGAATTCTATCCGGTTATGATTTGCCATGAGACGACACTCGTCTCTGCATCGGCAACAGCATCGGATTCGAGACGACGATGGCGATCAAAATCAAAGTCGGTCCGCGCGGCAACCGCAAGTGGCGAAAGTTCAGGCCCGGCAAAGGAAAGTCGGAGTGGTTTCAGGACGTGCCATCCGCACCGAAGATGGTTGTCCTTCCGGCAGGGACATTTCGGATGGGCTCCAAGGATCCCGACGTGTGGGCCGAGCCGGTTCATGATGTGAATATTCCGGCGCCATTCGCCGTGTCGCGAACCCCGATCACGTTCGACGAATGGGACGCTGCGCTGGCTGACAAGGGTGTGCGTCACCGCCCACATGATGGCGAAACGTTCAAGCGCGATCCCGATCCTGAGGACTGGGGGCCGGGCTGGGGCAGGGGACGACGGCCGGTGATCAATATCTCCTGGAAGGACGCACAGGCTTATGTTCGGTGGTTGTCCAAGAAGACAGGGCATGACTACCGCCTTCTATCGGAAGCCGAATGGGAATATGCCTGCCGTGCCGGGACCAGGACGGCCTATGCCACCGGAAAGAAGATCTCGAAAAAGCAGGCGCGTTTCGAAAAGCTGAAGACGTCAAAGGTGGGTAAATATCCACCCAATGCCTGGGGGCTCTACGACATGCATGGAAATGTCTACGAATGGGTCCAGGACCATTGGCACTTCGACTATGAAGGTGCACCAACAAACGGTGAGGCATGGCTCACCCCAGGTGATCTGCCCCAACGCGTGGTGCGCGGCGGTTGCTGGATTGGCGACCGGGTTCTGCTCAAATCGGCCCATCGGACATTGGAGCCATCGCGGATGCGAGATTGCACGATCGGAATGCGCGTAGCTCGGACGCTTCAAGTACGTTGAGGTCTCGACGCCTTGCCCTAACTTTCAGAACGCCCGGCTTGTTTATTGCTTTCCCGCTCGACCTGCGACTGTCGCTCTCGAAAGCGTCGTCGGTCGTCATCGGTATATTGACCGATGCAGTTTGCGCAAGAGACGCCAAGCTCAAAATCGCGATGGTATGTGCCTTCCTGGCTGACCGGGTTCCCGCAAGCGTTACAGGCGATGTAGCTGCCCGGCATCACGCCATGGCCGACGGTTACCCTGCGGTCGAACACGTAGCATTCACCGTCCCACTTGCTGTCTTCTGGAGGGATGTCTTTCAGATAGGACAGGATGCCGCCCTTGAGATGATAGACCTCATCGAAGCCCAGGCGTCTGGCATAGGCTGTGGCCTTTTCGCAGCGGATGCCGCCGGTGCAATACATCGCCACCTTGCTCTTGCCTGACGTGCGCTGCATCTCGTCGAGCCAGCCGGGAAACTCTCCGAAGCTTTCCGTCCCGGGGTCGATCGCGCCTTCGAAGGCACCGACCTCCACCTCGTAGGCGTTGCGTGTGTCGATCAACGCCACGTCGGGGTCGCTGATGAGGGCGTTCCAGTCTTTCGGGTCCACATAGGTACCGACTTCGGCTTGCGCATCGACATCGACCCCCATAGTGACGATTTCTTTCTTGAGCCGCACCTTCATGCGCAGGAAGGGTTGTTCTTCCGCCGTGCTTTCCTTGTGCTCGAGGCCGGCGCAACCTGGCAGGGCGCGCAATGCAGCCAGGAGTGCATCGATGCCGTCCTTTGTTCCGGCAATCGTGCCGTTCACGCCCTCGGGCGCCAAGAGGATGCTGCCGCAGAGTCCATGGTCATTTGCCAATGCCAGGAGAGGCGCCTGATGAGACGCATAATCGGCCAAGTGCGTGAACTGGTAGAAGGCGGCAATTGTGTACATGGGTGCGTGTCAGCTTCGCGAAAATCCGTAATCGTGTCGCAAGTGGTATGCGAGTGCTGCCTTAAAGAAAACCTCTAATTGATATCCGCCCTAACGCCCCCGAAGCGAAAGGTTATGGCTCCACTCTCGCCAGTACAAAATCGTGTTCCACATCATAGTAAGGTGTGTCAAAGCCGCGTTCGGCCAGTCGATCCGGGTCGTCCACATGTTTGAACTCTGCCAGCAGACTCTCTTTGACGCCAAAGACCGCATCGGAGTGGATGTACGGATCGTCGGGATCGAAGATGTGGGTGGTCAGCGTCTCGAATCCGTCGGCCGCTAGAATGTAATGCAGATGCGCCGGCCGATAGGGGTGTCGGCCGAGGCGTTTCAGCAATTGCCCGACAGGTCCGTCATCGGGGACGGGATAGTAGAGCGGTTTGGCACCGCGAAACCAATAGCGGCCATCGGCACCGGTCGTGAAGATACCTCGCAGGTTGAAGTCGGGTTGGATGCCCTTTTGCTGCACGTCGTAGAAGCCATCGTCATTGGCTTGCCAGACATCGATCGTCACGCCTTCTATGGGATTGCCATCGGTGTCGGTGATGCGGCCATGCACAAACATCGGCTCGCCTTTGCCATCCAGCGAAATGTTCGCGCCCATTTCGCGTGGTGGCGCATTGGGCACGTGGAAGGGGCCGAGGACGGTCGATTCCGAAGCGCCTTTCGGTTTGCGGTGATTGATGGCATCGACGAGCATCGACACGCCGAGGACGTCGGACAGCAAAATATATTCCTGGCGCCAGTCATTGCAGGTCTGACCGGTCATTGTGAGAAACTTGATGGCTTCGAGCCACTCTTCTTCGGTCGGCTCAATCTCTTTTACGGCTTCGTGCAGTTTGCGAATGATGACGTCCATGACTTGGCGCAGACGAGGGTCTTCACAATCCGCCATGCGTTTGGTGACGGCTTCGATGGAGTTTTCTTCGGTAAAGAAGGAACCGGGGTTCTGGAGATCGCTGGTCATGTTTGTTCTCCTTCCACCAATTCATTATTGAGACAAAATGAAAAGTTGCCGCAGGAACGTTCAACCGTCCGCCTGGATCTATCAACGGATCGGGCATTCGTTGGGCGTGGAAGCGTCAAACTGGCAGGGTCTGCATAGCCCGCCGCTTTCGACACACTTCCACAATGAGGCGCAAATATCCGTTGTCGAATCCGGTCGGCGCTGTTTCCAGGTCGGTCTCCTGGAGTTTGAGGTTGAAGCGGGTTCGCTCGCCATCATACCGGCTGGAATTCCGCACAAATCGATCGGTGTCGGCCGTCTGAGAACACGAAGCCGCGACATGTTCGTCGAGTCGCACCGGTTACCCGCTGTCTATTCATCTCAGATTACGATTGCGGCGTGTTCTGTACCGGGGCTTCAGACCCTCAATGCGGAAATCGAAAGCCTCACTCAAGCCTTGAGTGCATCGTGCACGCATACTCTGGATATCCCTTTTGACAATGCCTTTTGCCGGCACGCCGTTGAAGCTGTTTGCACAACGGATATTACAATTGCGGAGCTGGCAGAAGAAGCACGGCTTAGTCGCGAGGGGTTCATTCGGAGGTTTCGGCGCGAAATGGGCATGACGCCTCATGCCTATCGCATCGCATTTAAAGCCACCCAGGCCAGGCATTTGCTCCGCTCCAACATTGCCTTGGCGGAAGTGGCAGCGGAAGTGGGCTTCGCTGATCAAAGCCACTTCGGTCGCGTGTTTCTGCGAAAATTCGGCACGACGCCGGGTGCCTACAAGCGAGTCTGGCTGGACTGACGAAGGTCACTTTTGTTCCAGACGGCAGTACCGGGCTCTCTCTATGGTCTTGCAATGTGTCTGATGCCATAGGGAGAAATCAACACCATGACGGCATATGTGTTTTGGCACCGACCGTTCGCCGAATCCGACCCCGGCACCAACGAAGATGCTCTGGTCGCCTTCCATCGTGATCTCGCAAAGCGGACCGGCGACGGCTTTCTGGGGTCGGCTACCTACAGGATTTCGGAAACGCCTTGGCTTGACGGCGTTGCGGGCTACGAAGATTGGAACTTTGTGGAGTCGTCCGCTGCCCTGGATCCTTTGAACAAGATGGCTGTCGCTCCGGACATGTGGGATGTCCATGCGGGCATCTCCAGTAAGACCGAAATCGGTCACGGCGGGATCTACTACCATCTTTTCGGTGAAGACGATCCGAAGGAACTTCAGCGGACCGCTTGGCTGAAACGTCCGCGCGGCATTCGATATGAGGCCCCGCTCAGGGAGATTGTCGGCCAGGTTGAAGGCCCGGTCAGTGTATGGCGCAAACAAATGGTTCTCGGACCCGGGTTTGAATTTGCGGTCCTGGGCGACCAATCCCTGACACTTGATCTGCCGGAAGGCTGGGAAGCGCACTATGTCGAGCGGACACTCTTGTATCCAGGCGAAATCGGCGAATAGCGAGGGATTGATCTCAGCAAATCCACAACCGATACCAAGCGGATGACAAGGTCGTTTGCCAATCGACGATGCGGTATCCCGTTTCTTTTCGGCAGGTCGCACTGCACATCGCCTTGCAGCCGTTTTGCACACGGCAGTTGCTGTCGCCGAACCAGTAAACTTCATAAGGTATTGGTGCCGCAATCCGGCAACCTGACAATTGCAGCGCGCCTCAATGATATCCGAATTCGCTACATTGCAGACATTGACCCTTCCTCTCTTATCCACAAGACCGGAGACTATGACATACGTCATGGCGCCTCACTTTCGGCCGCTGTAGTCTTATTCGGCGCGGATGCCGAGACAAACGACAAGGCGCAGAAAACTGTGGTGGTCGGCATGTGCGATCCACGGGGGCGTGAACGATGTTGAATGAATCGGATCTGGACGCTCTGGATGGCGTGGCCTTCGTTACAGATCCGATCGGGGAGATATTGGCGGTTGGCGCGACACACTGGAATGCGTTCGCTCTTGAGAATAACGCCCCGAAATTGACGGGGCAGTGGGTCATTAATCAGAATCTGTTCAACTTCATCTCCGGACCGAACGTACGACTGCAATTGAAACGTTCCATGCAAAGCATTTCGTCTGGAATTGATTTGCGGCTGGTTATGCAGTTTCGCTGTGATTCTCCTCGTCACCGTCGGATTATGCGCCAGTCAATATCGCCGATACGCTCCTCCGGTCAGTGTGAAGGATTTCTTTTTCAGTCTGTCGAGTTGCGCTCAGAAGAGCGTCCACGCGTTGATCTGTTCGATTTTTCGGAAAGGGAACGAGCTGTTGCATATGGCTCCGAATTGCCGATCGTCACGATGTGCAGTTGGTGTCAGAGGGTTCAGTCTCAACCGCAAAGCCGCGAGATTTGGGTGAACGCAGAGAAATTGGCCGAGGCGGAAGATTGTTCGAACGTCCGTATCGCCCATAATATCTGCGAGAGTTGCTACGCTGTGGCACGGCCTCGTTAGGTGATCGAATCCAGACCGTCCGGGCATGATCGCAATATCAATCGGCCATCGCTGGTTCTTTGTTGTGAAGGCCGAAACGACCTATTAGCCGACATATAGAATTGCTCATTCATTCATCTGCGGTTCAGATGTGACCGAATATCGTTATATTCGGGAGTAGATGGGCTGTAATGACCGAGACAAGCGGCCTCGGTCTTGGAGGTTTGGGGAGGGCTGGATGAATAAGCTCTTGTTTCGACTGCTCGTCGTGAGCCTGTGCGCTATTGGCGGCATGAGTCAGGCCCTTGCAGCGAAGCGCGTTGCATTGGTCATCGGCAACGATGCCTATGAGCACGTCACAAAGCTTCAGAAGGCGGTGAACGACGCTGAAGCCATGGGCGAAACGCTCGAAGCCATCGGCTTCAAAGTCCAGCGCGCCAGGAATATCGGGCGCCGTGATATGAACTTTCAGATTCAGAAATTCACAGCCGAGCTTGAAGCGGGCGATGAGGCCTTGTTCTTCTTTGCCGGTCATGGCGTCGAGATCCATGGCCGCAACTATCTGTTGCCGACCGACATCCCTCAGGCGGTGCCGGGCCAGGAGAACTTCGTGACGGCCGAAGCGGTGCCCGTCGATAGTATCCTGAATAGGATTCGCGAGCGGGGCACGCGCGTCAGCATTCTTGTGCTCGATGCGTGCCAGGACAATCCGTTCCCCAAAAAGGGGACGCGCAATCTTGGCGGCACGCGCGGATTGGCTCGTATGCCGGCGCCGGAAGGCTCATTCATCATGTATTCGGCGGGGGTCGGTCAGACGGCTCTGGATCGGCTGGCCGAAGGAGACCCGCATCGGAATTCGGTCTTCACACGCAGCCTGATTCCGCTTCTCAGGCTACCGGGTCTTTCGTTGACGGAAACAGCGCGGCGCGTGCGTCGTGACGTGCAACAACTGGCGCGTACCGTGTCCCATCAGCAGCGCCCGGCATACTATGACGAGATTACGGGAAGCTTCTTCTTTGCAGGTCGCGGGACCGGCAAGGCGCCGTCCAAACCGAGGCAATCAGATGAATTGGCTGTCTTGAAGGCGCGCCTCGAGGCGATGGAGCAACAGCTTCAGAAGCAAAATTCAGAGAGTGGCACTAAGATTGCTATCATCGCACCACCAGAACCATCTCCGCCGGCTGTTAACAGACCCTCCAGCCTACCAGTTCACCAATGTGACCGACTCGCCGCTGGTCCTACCGATCCTCAGAGGGTGGTCGATGGCGTCGCGTTTAACGCGATACAGGCAGATGATGCAGTAAGAGTTTGCCGCGTTGCCGTAGACGCTCATCCCGGTATTGAGCGGTTTGTATTCCAACTCGGTCGGGCGCTTTCGAAAGCCGGGCAATATGAAGAGGCTGTTCGCAATTATCGAATAGCGGCAGGCAACGGCAATATCGTCGCTGGATTCAATCTTGGCGTGATGCTCTCCAATGGCCGGGGCATCGATAGAGATGAAGAGGAAGCTGTTCGACTGTGGCGGAAGTCTGCTGTCAAAGGCCACATAGGATCGATGTACAATCTTGGATGGGCTTACGAGAAGGGCAGCGGCGTTCCCAAAGACGGTGTGAAAGCGGCTTCTTGGGTATTCAAGGCTTTGCGACAAGGCCATGTGTTTGGTGTGAAGCAGTTTACGACCAAGGGTAGCGTATGGAGCGAGACATTCCGCCGCGAGTTGCAACGCCTCATGAAAGAGCACGGCGTTTATTCCGGCTCCATTGACGGTCAGTTCGGACCCAGCACCAAGCGAGCCATTAGGGAGTTGGCCAAGCAATGAAGCAGTGATCCCGTCTCTTTTCCGCGTTGCATACCGCTTTGCCGCGTTGGCTCATCAATGATGGCCTGAGCAGCGGGTCCCCCGCTGACCGTTGAGATCATTTCAACAAGCCACGTGCCCATACCAACATCGAAGTGACGTCCTCCTCGTTGGGATATGCTTTGGCCATGTTCTCAAGCTCGCCGAGGTAAATCCGGGCGCCCATCATGTCGTTGCTTCTGAGGCCATTGACCAGGCAAGCGGCTGCCTTAACCTGCCTGACGCGGATCTCACTGTCGTCAGGGTTGGCCTCAGCCACGGCCCTGAGCTCGCGGTATAGGGCTTGTGCGGCTGCCGGATCCCTGAACACGAGTTCGGCAATAATGTTGAGTGTTGAACCCAACTTCACGAGACGGATTTGATCATCGCCCGGATGCGCCTTGGTCAGGTTGTCAAGTTCCCCATGAATTGCTCGCGCGTGTGTCATGTTGTCGGTGCAAAGATCACTGACCAAATTATGGGCAGCCATAGCTTGCGCAAAGCGAACGTCTTCATCGTCCGGATAAGCTTTGGTCAGAGTCTTAAGCTCGCGATAGTAACTCTGCGCTGCTTCCATATCGTTTTTTTGCAACTCTTCAACCAGGCTGAAACCGACCTTGGCCAATGAACAACGGACCTCGTTATCGTCCGGATATGTTCTCGCAAGCGTTTCGAGCTCACGGTAGAGTGCCTCGCCGCCCGGTACATCCTTGCCGACAATCTCTTTGACGATGTTGAAGGCCGCGCTGGCCTGCCGTGCGCGAATCCTGGAATCGCCCGCATGCGCCCCAGCCAGAGTCTCAAGTTCGCGATAGATTGCCAGTGCGCCGGTCTTGTCGCTGACCAGGAGTTCATTGATCAGATTGAAGGCTGCTACCCCTTGCTCGTGGGGGAGCTCAATCTCGTCGGGGTATGCTTGCGCTAATGTTTCCAGTTCTCGGTAGTAGGTCCGTGCGCCGGCCATGTCGCCGGGCATGAGATCGATTATCAGGTTAAAGGCCGACCTGGCCTGTTCGTAACGGATTTCGCTGTCTTGAGGTTTGGCCTCGGCCAAGGTCTTGAGCTCACGATAGAGAGCCTGCGCCCCAGCCATGTCTTTGGCTGCGAGAGTGTCGATCAGGCCGAATGTCGTTTTGGCCAAGGCAAAGCTAAGATCGTCATCGTCCGGATGCGCCTTCGCGAGTGCCGCGAACTCACGATAAAACGACAGTGCGCTTCCAACGTCGTCTTCCTTGATGTGACCGATAAGGTAGTGGAGCGCTTTTGCTTGCTCGTCTCTGATTTTGCTTTCGTCTGGATGCGTCTCCGCAAGCGTCTCGAGCTCCCGATAGAGCGTCAGAGATCCGGGCATATCGTCAGGTGTGAGATCGATGATCAGGTTGGAGGCCGCCATGGCATGCGCGAGCCTGAGTTCGCTTTCGTTAGGATGCGCCTTCGATAGAGCAACCAATTCTTCATAGATCACGCGCGCGCTTGGCACATCCGTACGCCCGAGATCACTGTTTAGGTTGACGGCGGCTCGGGCTTGGCACTTTCGAATTTCGCTTTCGCTGGGATATGCCACAGCCAGAGCTTTCAGTTCCCCGTATAGCGCACGGGCGCTCTCTATGTCGCTCCATCGGAGGTGATTGATTATATTAAAGGCTGATCTTGCGAGCCGATGGCGGATTTCGCTCTTATCCGGACACGCAGCCGCGAGTCCCTCAAGGTCGCGGTAGAGCGCCATGGTGCGCTCCATGTCCGAAAGCATCAGTTCGAGGATCAGATCGCTGGCCGCTTGAGCTTGCTCAAGGCGGATTTCATCGTTGCCGAGCTTCTTATCGGCCTGAGCCTTGATTGCGCGATAGGCGGTCAACTTGGATGACCTCGTTCGCACAATTCCTGAGATGGCTGTTTGAACCTTGTTTTTCAGGGTTCGCCACGACTGCCCAAAAGATCTCATGGTGCATCCAAACTGCGGGAAGCCGATTTCCCCGATAGCATAAATTCACACCAACAACATTCAAGGCACGCATGCAATGCATCATCCCAACCGCATAGTGATCCGGTGGTCATCTCAGGCCGAGACCCTTCTTCGCTCATGGCTCTTCCACTCGAAGTTGCGGATGTCGGCTTCTTGCGCTTCTCGGCCAGCTGCAGCGAACCTCAAGTACAGCCGTTGCCGGAACCCAAGCGCAAGATTTGGAACAAACCGACTGCTGTATAGTTTTAACCGGCCAAATAATGTTGCGACTGAGACAGTCGGGTATGCCCTCTAGCTAACACTCTGTGGAAATCGTGCCTTGCTACGCCTAGAGGTCGCTCGTCCAATGGAATTCGGCTTGTTTTCTGATTATGTAGCGTACGTTTTCGAGCTGCATATCGGGCAGATAACGTTTTTTGCATGGCTAGCAAGTTGTAATTTGCAGGTGTTGCAAAACCCTGCCTGTAAAAACGGCTCCCCGTTGGTTATTTTCCAGGTTTCGTCGTAAATATCCGGGTCGGCTTGCGCAACTAAAGAGAATTCCCAGGCGCTCTTACTGCCATCATCTTCGTCCATCCTGCCGACGACGGAAAGCAGTACTTGCTCATCAAATCCAGGCTCACCGGAACACGATGTATCTTTTCTTTCTGCAACGACTATCGATACGATATGTCCGAATTCGACCAAATCGCACTTTTTCAGATAATCGATGATATCATCTCTGTTCATTCGACTTCCTCCAGTCTGGATTTGATCCGAAGTAGACATCCGCTGCCTATACCAACATGGATATCACCGGTAGGTCGATAGCGCGTCAAGGTAGGCTGAGCGCTCGAACGTGAAGGGCCCCGTGCGTTTCATATGATCGGACTGATAGAGCCCTTCTTCCCAGGTCGATCCTGATCCGAAATCCGACCAACGAACCGTGTCGGCGGTACTGGAAATGTCGACTGTCAGGGCTCCGCAGTCGAGATCTCCACAAAAACAGATGAACAGAGGAACCCGGCCGGACGGAAAGGGACTGGTTTCCAGTAGTGACAGCATTCTGGCATAAGACCTTCGTTGCTTTGTCTCGACCATATCGTCCAGCACAGACATTTGACCATGAGGGGCACCGCCGAATGCCGGATTGGTTGCCACGTCGATATCAAGATGCTTCGAAAGCCGGTACCGGCCGAGTACGAAGTCTCTGTCGTCGCCAATTTGGAAAATGTCCATCGTGTTTCCAGGAAAGCGGAGCTGCTGCCTTATTGATCGGGGTCCGTACCAAACCAGACATGCGCGATGCCTCTGTAAATGCCAACGCCCATGGCCTGCCAACGAAAACCCTGCCAGGTGCCCTGGTTCAGTATGACCGTGTTATGTCCCGAGCTTGTCTGCCAGAGCTGCAGGGCCTGGGCCGGCGTGATGGTTGATCCACCTTGGCCGGCTGAAATCTCAAAGCCATTGCTGGGATAGCCCGCGATTTCGTTCGGCTTGTTCCACATGATTGGCCAGCTCGCATTGTTGGCGTTGTCGAACGCGCCGCCGGTCCAGTTTCCATTGTTCGACCAGCTGTGCATGTTGCCGTTCGCTGGTGGGAAATTGACCGAGTCGCGGGCATGGGTCTGCGCGACGAGAGTCAGCTTGCGCGAGTAGGGGACGGCGGGCAGTCCGGACTGTGCCCGGTAATTGTTGATGAGATCGAAGAGCTGCTGTTCGCTCGCCGTCATGGTCCCGGTCGCACCGGCATCTGGCTGCTGTGGTGTCTGGCCTTGTGCGATGTTCGGGTCGGTCGGCTGGTTGGGCTGCGCTTCGAATCCCTGCTGTTGACCCGGTTGCTGCTGGCCCGGCTGCTGCTCCTGGAAACCCTGCTGCTGGCCCGACGGTTGTTGTTGATCGCAAACACTGCGGGAGGCCTCATAGCAGCCCTGAGTCATTTGCGGATCGCCACCGGCTGCGGTGACGCAACGATTGTAGATGTCGATCTCACAGGCGGTCTGTTGCGCTTGCGCAGGAGCGTCGCCGAGGGAGACCATGGTCGCCAGCATGAGAAGGCCGGGCGCAGTCAGTTTTCTCGACATAGTTGATCTACCTCAATTGCTGTTACGGCCGATACCAACGACGTGTGGGCATCGAACAGATTTGTATCGACTATGCGGAGCCCTGAAGAGACGGGATGTCTGGACTCGTCTGATGTCGCTGCGAAACGCTGGGAATGGAGACCATATGTGCTGCTTGCCGCCGTTGCCGAAAGAACAAAGAAATACTGCCAGCACGGCGAGGCGACTGTCTACAGTCTCCGGAACAACATGTGCCGAAACTGTCGTTTGTCCGAAGTGTTACGGGAGGCACTGTTTCGTCAAACTCAGACCACTCGTGCGTTGTTTTGCCCTACGCCAAACCATCCAATAACGTGCATAGCTTGTTGAGTAGGCACAAGAAATCGTGCTGACAACGGGCTGTTCCAAGGCGTCGTCGCAAACAGACCTGATCTGTACATCACTCAATTTTCGGGAGGATCGAGCGCTATGAAACGTTTGCTTAAGCCAAGGCCGCTGACAGCATGTGCCTTCGTCATTTGCGTCCTTACAGGTCTGCCAGCGGCGTCGGCTGGATCGCCTGCTTTTAATGCGGCTGTTCAATGCATGGCAAACTACAGCTATAGCGGGCTCTGCAATTGGAACAATTGGTCCCAGATGTTTCATGCCTGCGGTCTCGGTCAATTCCCGGCACTCTCGTCTCAGCAGACGATAGCCAAGGTGCAACGTGGCGAATGCACCTGGAACAACTGGAACAACTTTGTTGCATCACTGGAGGGTGCCGGGCAGGAACAGACGCACCAGGGCGGGCAGCAACAACCGCTAGAGCAACAACCGCCAGCGCAACAGGTGCAGGGCCCAACCTACTGGGCAGCGTCGGTGCAGAAAAACCGGACATCGACCGTAAAGACGTTCAACATCCGTGTCCCCAATGGTTTTGTCGACGTCTTGGAGCGGCAAGGGTGGGGCAAGAGATTCAGCCAGAACATCAACGGTGTGAACTACACCTTCATCGATCATGAATTGACCTGGCATAATGGCGGTGCAAGTCCGCAGACCGGGCAGATCCGCGTTCACACGGATGATCGATCCAGGGGACAATGGCTGCATGGTCTGCCGATCGATCCCCAGTTCCACGCTGTGCTGGACAGCCTGGGAACGCCCAAGGGTTCTGGTTGGCACGACCTGAGACTGCGCATCCTGGTGTCGATGGGCCCCACAGCGCCCAATGTGCAAGTGACGGAAGCTGTGTCAATTCTGGACCAGTTTTTGAACCGAATGCGGGTACTCTCAAAGCAGACCCGGCCGGGCACATACTTCCCGGATGTCAGAGTGCCGGCGGCATTGGATGAGTTTCGCGGTCAGATGCTGGCCTATGGCAACGCAGGCCGGCTCGATCCCAGTTTTCGCAGAAATCACGGCTCGGAAACGGTCACCGACCTCAGCCCCGATATGGTCCGAACGAAGTACTGGAACGACTATCGAATGGAGCCGGTCTTCAAGCACCATCCGCAACCGCCCTATTTCGATCTGCTTACGCCGAATGCCGCGCTCAATGCCGCCGCGCAGTTCCAGGCGGAGTATCAGGCCCATACAAGGCGGGGTGGTCACCATGGCCCGCAGAATTATCAGGGCGCCGATCTCAGTGATTTCGGAAAGCGGGTTGCGCATTTCGGATATCCACACGCGACCGAAGGTGAAGCGTCGGGTGGTTCGCATGACCCTGCGGATGCGCCTCGAGGCTGGATGAAAAGCGACTCGCATTTCCGTCCCTGGTTCAATGTCGGCACGGACGTTCGCTCAATGGGACTGGGAATTGCCCTGGGAAGTGACGGGATTTGGTATGCTGCGGCCATCGGTGGCACACAACCGTGATACCGGGCTGGTCTACCGGATAAGGGCACTGGAGCAACATACGCCGAACTCGACATATGTTGCTCCAGCCTATTTCATCGGATCTATCTGTTTGCGCCAACCGAGTTGGGGAGGCTCAAACCGACCTAGTTCACTTTCTGCCAATAGAAACGGCTAATGGGATTGCGGTTCTGGTCAGCAAATTGGATCGTCTGGCCATTGCTTTGGACATAAAACAGCTCTCGGCTCCCATCGTTTCCGGCCATCGTCAGCGTTGTGCCGTTTCCGGTATTTTGCAGCAGGAGCGTTCCGCTCAAGACAAGCTGGTTATTCTCGTACTGCTGGAATGAACCACTGTCTTTGACAAATACCGAAATCTGGCGACCGTCTTGCCGGATCTCATTCCAGACACCACTCAGCGCGTGGACCTGAGTTGTTGGCGGTACGACCGGCGGTGCCGGCGGGGAGGGAGGATTGCCCGGGGCGGGCGGATTATTGGTCGGGACCACGGCTCCTTGCGTGCTGGTGATCAGCCCCCACTGCTGAATCTCCTGCTGGGTCATGCGATGGATGTTGTTGGCGCTGGCTGCATTGAGCGTGAACAGGTAGAAGCCTTGCGGGTTAGGGAGCCCCATTTCCGTATAATAGCTGATGAACGACTGATGCGCCCTTTGCCAGCTTGGGTCGTTCAGAACATTGCGTCCCTCAACGCCGCCATCGGCCCAACTGTGAACGCCGACATAAGCACCCGGGTCGATTGTTCTTTGGACGCCGGCGAGAAACAAATCGACGCCGCCGCTGGCGATGATACCGTTGCTTGGAACGTGCGTATTCAATCCCCTGTTTCGAATAAAGCGGCTCAGTACCAGGTTCGCATCGTCATCGTCGGAACCCTGGACGGATTGCAGGACAATCGTTTGGATGCCGGGGGATGAGGCGAGGGCATTCTGGAGACGGGACTGCGTTCTGCCATCGATGATACCCGTCATGCTGAGCTGCGTCTGGGAAATCAGTGTGAATGTGGCGGGTTGCTGGGACGCCTGGCTCAAGGCCGTCCCGCTACTGACGACTAGCAGCAGTATTGAGAGAAAAAAACGTGTCATATGGGTGTTCCTCATGTCCTGCCTTTTCGTTCTATTGGCAATTGTGGTCGGTGCGACAGTGGACCAGTTGATTGGTGTGAACTTGTGATTAGGAAGTTGTCATTTCGCTTCGTATTTCGCCGTTTTCCAAGTCGAATTCGTTCCAACAATCAACATGTTAAGCATGGTGTTAAATGCTTTGATATAGGGCAATTTGTCCGCGGGGGAGGGCCTATGCCTGAACCGGTCATGGGGGTTGCGTGTCGCTTGGAACGCCTGTGTAGCGGTGCCTGACTGAACGTCGATTGAACCGGACAGGTGGGGTGCGCGGAGATTACCTTGCGGACCTTCTAAATCGACATATCGCCGTTCTCTGGCAGATCAATAGGATCGTGGCAGCGACAAGGCTCTTTCGGCAATGAAGTTCAGGATCATCTGCTGACTGACGGGTGCCAGATACGGGATCATCACTTCGCGCATCAGACGCTCGACGTGAAATTCGCGCGCGTAGCCCATGCCGCCATGGGTCACGACAGCTTGCTTGCAGGCCTCGAAGCCTGCCTCTGCCGCCAGGTACTTTGCCGTATTTGCTTCAAGGCCGCAGGGCTGGCCATTGTCGAACAGCCATGCCGCCTTCATCATTGCGAGATTAGCCGCCTCCAGCTTCATCCAATTGTCCGCTAATGGGTGCTGAATGGACTGGTTCTGGCCAATCGGGCGATCGAAGACAACGCGGTCCTGCGCATAGCGCGCGGCCCGTCCAAGGGCATCGCGTCCGATGCCGATGGCTTCTGCGGCCAGCAGAATGCGCTCCGGATTGAGGCTCTGGAGGATGTAGTGAAAGCCTTTGCCTTCCTCCCCGATCCGGTCGTCAAGCGGGATCTCCATCGCGTCGAAATAGATCTCGTTTGAATCGACGGCCTTGCGGCCCATCTTCTCGATTTCGCGGACAGACGCTTTGCCCCGATCGAGATCCGCGAAAAACAGGCTGAGGCCTTCGGTCGGCTTTCCCTCGTCGCGCGGTGAGGTTCTCGCGAGCAGCATGATCTTTTCCGCGACCTGCGCTGTCGAGATCCAGACTTTCTGGCCGTCCACGATGTAGCGATCGTTCTCGCGTCTGGCGGTCGTCTTGATGCGCGATGTGTCCAGCCCGGCATTGGGCTCCGTGACGGCGAAGCACATCTTGGTCGTGCCGTCGATGAGCTTCGGGAGCCACCGTTTTTTTTGTTCCTCGGAGCCGAAGGCTGCGATGGATTTGGGGCCGAAAATATTCATGTGGATCGATGAGGCCGCCTGCATGCCACCGCCGGAGCCGGCAATGGTCATCATCATCAAGGCAGCTTCCGTAACGCCAAGGTTCGATCCGCCGTAGGTCTCGGGCAGGGCGATGCCGAGCCAGCCGGCGTCGGCCAGAGCCTGATGGAACTCGGTGGGGAAGCCGCCATCCTTGTCTTTTGCCAGCCAGTAGTCGTCGGGAAACCGGTCAACGACCGCGCCAATGCCTTCGAGAATGTTGGTCTGGTCTTCGGTCAGGGCGAAGTTCATCGGCACCTCTGTTTTCGTCGGTCTCTTCGTCGGTCGGAAACTGAAGTTCGGAAGGCATCTCACGACCTAGGAGCAAGGCATCGTTGTTCTTATCGTTTCGGATTGTTGTTGCGAGAGCGACATCAGGGTGTTCGCCCAAGGCGTGTTGGGGCCACTTTGGGCACCTGCAACATACCTTGGGTATTCATTGGGAAAGATCAGTCCGACTCAATGCGAGCAGGCATTGACCCTGACACTGCAACCACGTGAATATCTGCCGCAGACTTTGAGAGCCTCAAAGTTCGCGCGCTGTTTCGAATTGCCCCATCCGGAACCCCAGCTGCCATTCGGTGCGACGGCGACCGCGCCGCAGGCGTTCCTGTACCAGATTGCAACCCGGCATCCTCGGGATCTCGCATTGCACTCGCGCAAAGCCCGTTGCTGTGCGCCGGCCTGGCTGCGATATCTGAAGGAATAGCCATGTGCGCCGGTGCTGGGCGAATAGGCGATCGCACCGTAGCTTTGCGCCTGTGCCTGCACGCTCATTCCGCCAAAAAGCATCAAGCCGACAATCAGAGTGGTCGTGTATTTCAACATGATGGATTCAACCCCATAGTTCACCTATCCAGGTTCGACGGAACAGCATGACTGTTCATTCACGAGACCTGAATACCAACGCCCCCAGTTCGGTTCTATCGATCGTGGACAACACGCGCTTGGAAATGGCGGTGCAATGCCACGACTGTAATCGTGCCAAATTTTTGCCGGTGGTTTCAACTCCCCGAGCAAAGTGCGACCATTTGGACGCACATCGTTTGATCTAAACGACTGCGACAGGTTCCGCCCCGGCTGCATCCATCAACCGCCTTGGTGCTACAGCGAACACGGCTTCCGGTGTTCCCGCTGCGGCCCAGACAATGTCGTAGGTCAGGAGATCGCGGTCGATATAGGTTTTGATGGCCGTATCGTGCCCGAGGGGAGGGATGCCGCCTATGGCGTAACCCGTGACGTCGCGCACGAACTTCGCATCCGGACGGGTCAGCGCCTCGCCAATATGAGCGGCAACGCCTTCCTGATCGACCCGGTTGGTGCCCGAGACGAGAAGCAGATAGGGGTCGCCGGTCTCCGCGCCCTGAAAGACCAGAGATTTCACGATCTGCCCGACACTGCAACCGCAGGCGGATGCGGCGTCTTCCGCCGTGCGGGTTGTTTCCGCCATCTGCCTGATGTCGATCTCGAGACCCGCTGCGATCGCGCGTTCCCTGAAGCGGCTTGCCGCCGGTTTTAAGTCTGTCACTGTCTCACTCAATACGTTCCCGTGTTGCGCCACTCTGGCGTTAGCTAAGGATCAACGCAATCTCGAATAGAGGAGGCCAAACTGTGAACTGTTTCCGCGACGTTCTTCAAATGGCTTGCCGCTGCTGTTCAAAAGAACAATTAATTGTATTGGTTCGTATTAAGTATATTATGTTCAATATTGATGTCAGAATTTGTGATGGTTCTCATGATCAAATACGCAAACGGCCCGGTTTCTTTTCTTTATCTCGATCTTCCCAACAAAAAAGGCAAGATCTCCCGATTGAAAGTGAAGCAATTGCTGTGGGGCGATTGGGTGCGGGTCGTTGGGCCTGACAAGAAAAAGGGGTGGCTCAACGTCAAGTTTGGAAAGAAGACCTTTCTCATGCGGGAAAAGGACCTCCAGGACGAACGGGTTCTGGAAATCATCTTTCTGGATGTCGGGCAGGGCGATGGCTGTATCCTGACCGAACCGGGTAGTCACGACGATCCACGTATCATGGTCGTGGACGCCGGTGTCGGTTCGAACATGAATGGATTTCTCAAATGGCGTTTTCGGGATTTCCCGGAGACGGGCAACATCCATGCCGCAATCATCACGCATCCGGACAAGGACCATTACAACGGGTTCGCTTCTGTATTCCGGAACACGGATTTCAAGATCGACACTATTTATCACAACGGGCTCGTCGAGCGCACCGGAGACGATCTGCTCGGGCCGGTCGACAATGGCTATCTGACAGACATCGTGCAGGACCACACCGATGCCAAGGCATTGCTGAACAAAAAGAAGAACCGTGGCAGGAAGCTTTATTCGAATATGCTAAAGCGTGCGATCGACGCCAAGCATATCGGGGACATCACGGCGTTGACGACCGCACACGGAACCATTGCGGACAGTAAGACTTGGATGCCCGGATTCGCGCCGTCGGATGACGGCCCCGTTTCGATTGAGGTTCTAGGTCCGGTTGTGGAGCCGAACAATGCGGGCGAGCCGAGACTGCGCGCCTTTGGTGATAAGCCGACTTCGGAAAGTATGAAGAACGATAAGACGAAAAATGGCCATTCCATTTTGCTGCGTCTGGAGTTCAATGGTTTTCGCGTTCTGTTCGGTGGCGATCTGAACACATCAGCGGAAACATTCTTGATGCTCTGGTACGGGAACGACAAGACGACACCGGAACCGCTCGCAGGCGACGATCCTATGTTCACAAAGATTGCCAATAAGAACGTGATCGAGGCTGCAAAGGAGCGACTATCTGTCGATCTTATGAAGACCTGTCATCACGGCTCCTCCGATGTGACAGAAGAGTTCCTGGAAGCGACCTTTGCCACGGCGTTCGTCATATCTTCTGGAGACAATGAATCGCATGTCCACCCGAGGCCGGATCTTTTGGGGCTTCTTGGCAAAGCCGGCAGGGGAGAGCGCCCGTTGCTGTTGTCGACCGAACTGTCGCGTTCGACAAGAGAACGGGAGGACGACAAGTTGGGCCCCAAGCTGGACAAGCTCACCACGGAAATCGAAAACGAGGTGGCTAAAGGGGACGACGCCAACAAGGATCTGCTGAAAAGATTGAGAGCGGACCGGCGAAAGTTACGGGAGCAGCTTCTGAAACGAAATGTTGGCGTGTATGGCGCGATCAATCTTCGCACCGATGGAAAAGATGCGGTGATCGCCTTTCGTAAAGAGTCTGGGAGTCCGAAAAATCGCTGGTTCTTCTACAAGCTCATGCGAGGCCCCGATGGGCTCTTTTCCCCTGTTTTGAAAGGGCATTAAGTCCATTCTTGTTGATTAGCGACTTTGTAAGTCATAGAATAGCGAAGCCGTACTTCTACCGATTGATGCTATCGGCTGGGCAGCGTTTCCCTGCAACAATCTCCCTGCACGATACGTTTTGAATTGCATTCGAAGTGCTGGGCGGTATGGCCAATCCTCAGCGGCCGCCGATTCCAACCCTGCTGATCATCCATACCCGGCGAACCCCCTGGTTGCACCGCACTTTTGCGCGGGCTATGAGTGCCGCAATCAGGAAAGAGACGGTTCCCATGAAAGTTGACGAAGCAACGGTCCGGCATATTGCGCGGCTTGCCCGGCTGAAGATCGATGACAACGAAGCCAAGACCCTTGAGGGCGAGCTTTCGGGCATCCTCGACTGGGTCGAGCAGCTGGACGAAGTCGATACCGATGGCGTCGAGCCGATGACCCGTGTCGTAGCCATGACCATGAAGAAGCGGGCCGATGGCGTGACCGACGGCGGGAAGGCCGAAGCGGTAACGCAGAACGCGCCGGAGCGGGCCGATCATTTCTTCGTCGTGCCGAAAGTCGTGGAATAGGCGGCGGCATGGCGATCAAGATCGAGCAGGAAGACCCGCTTCGTCCGGATGTTCGCGTGCTCATCGCAGAACTGAACGAGGTTCTGCTCGCACTGACGCCACCCGACTATTGCTTTCATATGACAGTTGACGAGATGGCTGAGGACGATACCACCATGTTTGTCGCGCGGGCCGATGGCGAAGCCGTGGCTTGCGGTGCGCTGCGCCGACACGACCAGGGCGTTGGCGAAGTAAAGCGCATGTATACCCGCCCGGAATGGCGCGGCCAGAAGATCGGCGAACAGATTCTGAACCATATCGAGCAACTGGCCCGCCACGAGGCGCTGGACCGGCTGGTCCTCGAGACCGGCGACCGGCACCCGGCCGCATGGCGCGTCTACGAGCGTGCGGGATTCGCGCGTTGCGGCGCCGTGCTGGACTATCCGGATTCATCTTATTCTGTGTTCTACGAGAAGCGTCTCGCGGCGCCATCGGCTGCGGTGCAATCAACGGGGGCGTTGCGATGAGCGCGCTGAATGATCTCTCCATCGCGGAAGCACGGGACGGCCTCAAGGCGAAGACCTTTTCCGCAACCGAACTCGCGACAGCCCATTTGGATGCCATTGCATCCGGCAACAAGGCGCTCAATGCCTATCTTGAAGTGGTGCCGGAGAAGGCACTCGCCATGGCGGCGGAAAGCGACAAGCGCATTGGCGCGGGCCAGGCGGGTTCGCTCGAAGGCATCCCGCTGGCGATCAAGGATCTGTTCTGTACCGAGGGCGTTCCGACGACGGCCGCTTCGCACATTCTGGAAGGTTTTGCGCCGCCTTATGAGTCGACAGTCAGCGCCAATCTTTGGGCGGATGGCGCGGTCATGCTTGGCAAGACCAATCTCGACGAATTCGCCATGGGCTCGTCCAACGAGACGAGCTATTTCGGTCCCTGCATCAATCCCTGGCGCCGGGTCGGGGACACGACACAGCTCGTGCCGGGCGGCTCCTCGGGCGGCTCGGTTTCGGCCGTTGCCGCGCGGCTCGCGCTGGGAGCGACGGGCACTGACACAGGGGGATCGATCCGCCAGCCGGCAGCCTTTACGGGGCTTGTCGGGCTGAAGCCGACCTATGGGCGCTGCTCGCGGTGGGGCATCGTGGCGTTTGCGTCCTCCCTCGATCAGGCCGGACCGATTACGCGCACGGTTCGGGATTCAGCGATCATGCTTGGATCCATGGCGAGCCACGACCCGAAGGACACCACCAGCGTCGATGCACCGGTTCCGGACTATGAGGCGCTGATCGGCCAGGATATTAAAGGGCTCACTGTCGGCATTCCCCGCGAGTACCGCATGGACGGAATGCCCGAAGAGATCGACACGCTCTGGAAGCAGGGCATTGACTGGCTGGAGGCTGCCGGCGCGACGACCCGGGAGGTCAGCCTCCCGCACACCAAATATGCATTGCCGGCCTATTACATTGTCGCGCCCGCGGAAGCCTCGTCGAACCTTGCCCGTTACGACGGCGTCCGCTACGGGCTGCGCGTTCCCGACGACGATATCAACACGCAGTATGAATTGACCCGTGCGGCAGGGTTCGGCGCCGAAGTGAAGCGCCGTATCCTGATCGGCACCTATGTGCTGTCTGCCGGATATTTCGACGCGTACTACCTGAAAGCCCAGCGCGTGCGCACCTTGATCAAGCGCGATTTCGATGAGGTCTTCGAAGACGTCGATGTGCTGCTGACACCGACGACGCCCGGGCCGGCCTTCGGGCTTGGCGAGAAATCGGGCGATCCGATCGAGATGTATCTCAACGACATTTTCACCGTTACCGTGAACATGTCGGGATTGCCGGGGATTTCCATTCCCGCGGGATTGTCGGGCGAGGGGACGCCACTGGGTCTGCAACTCATTGCAAAACCGTTCGATGAAGAAACACTGTTCCGCGTCGGTCACGTCATAGAAGAGGCCGCCGGACCATTACCGAAACCAGACGATTGGTGGAGTGAAGCATGACAGGGAACCGGCCGGCTAAGGACTGCGCCAGCATGGATGAAGTGCGCGCGGAGATCGATCGCCTCGATTCAGCATTGGTGGATTTGATGGCCGAACGGTTCACCTATGTGGATCGCGCCTGGCAACTGAAGAACAATCCGGCCGAAGCGACGGTCCCCTGGCGGATCCAGCAGGTTGTCGACAAGGTCCGCGGCCACGCGGCCGACCGTGGTTTGCCGCCGGAACTGGCAGAGGCGTTGTGGCGCCAGATGATCGGGTGGTTCATCCAGTATGAGGAGGAACAGCTTCGCAGGGATGGCGGCTCGGAAGGTTGAAAGCGCATCCACCCGAATTGCGCGGCGATTGCGACGCAATCAGACCGATGCGGAACAGAAGCTCTGGAAGCAGCTCAGGAACCGGCAGCTGGCCGGAGCAAAGTTCAAACGGCAGGTGCCAGTTGCAGGGTTCGTCGCAGACTTTTTCTGTTTCGATGCGATGTTGATCATTGAGGTCGACGGTGGTCAGCATGACGTGCAGGTGGAGCAGGATGAAGCTCGGACGCAGAAGTTGAACGATGCCGGTTATCGGGTTGTGAGATTCTGGAATAACGATGTGCTGAACAATATTGAAGGTGTGCTTGAGGAGATTGTTCGAGTGTTGGACGAGGGCTCAGAATCCCCTCACCCTAACCCTCTCCCCAGGGAGAGGGGATAAAAAGGACAAGCGGATAAAGCCCTCTCCCTGGGGAGAGGGTTGGGTGAGGGGTTGGGATCTAAGTTTTTCAGGCACCAAAGCAAACGGTCAAACAACATGCAGGACACAGCAGAAAAGAACCTCATCCAGGGCGATACGGGCCCTTGGGAAGTCGTCATCGGGCTTGAAGTCCATGCCCAGGTCGTCTCGCAGGCGAAACTGTTTTCAGGCGCCGCGACGGCCTTCGGTGCCGAACCCAACTCTCAAGTCAGCCTTGTCGATGCCGCTATGCCCGGCATGCTGCCTGTCATTAACGAGGAATGCGTGGCCCAGGCCGTGCGTACCGGCCTCGGGCTCAAGGCAGACATCAATCTGAGATCCGTCTTCGACCGTAAAAACTATTTTTATCCTGATTTGCCGCAGGGCTATCAGATCTCGCAGTTCAAAGACCCGATCGTGGGTGAAGGCGAAGTGACGCTGGACATGGGCGAGGGCGAAGAAGCCGTCGTCGGGATCGAACGGCTGCATCTGGAGCAGGACGCCGGCAAGAGTCTGCACGACCAGAGCCCGTCATCCTCCTATGTGGATCTCAACCGCGCCGGTGTCGCGCTGATGGAGATCGTCTCCAAACCCGACATGCGCTCGGCCGAACAGGCTATGGCCTATGTGACCAAGCTGCGCTCGATCCTGCGTTATCTCGGCACCTGCGACGGGAATATGGAGGAAGGCTCGTTGAGGGCCGACGTCAATGTTTCGGTGCGCCGCCCGGGCGACGATCTCGGCATCCGGACGGAGACCAAGAACCTGAACTCCATTCGCACGATCGGCCTCGCCATCGATCATGAAGCACGCCGGCAGATCGACGTGCTGGAGGATGGCGGATCGATCGATCAGGAGACACGGCTCTTCGATCTGGACTCAGGCGGCACACGGCCCATGCGCAGCAAGGAAGAGGCACACGACTATCGCTACTTCCCGGACCCGGATCTGCTGCCGCTCGAACTGACACAGGAATTCGTCGATGAGCTGGCGGCCAACCTGCCCGAGTTACCGGATGCCAAGAAGGCGCGCTTTATCGATGAGCTCGGCCTCAAGGCCTATGACGCCGGTGTGCTGGTCGCCGACAAGGCGGCGGCCGACTATTTCGAGGCGGTGGCAAAGGGCGTCGACGGCAAGGCTGCAGCGAACTGGGTGATCAACGAGGTCCTTGGCCGGCTGAACCAGGAAGGCAAGTCCTTTGCCGATATCACCATGGATGCGGAAGCCAACAATGCAATCCTCGCGATGACGGCCGATGGCACGATTTCCGGCAAGATCGCCAAGGAGGTCTTCGATATCGTCTGGACCGAGGGCGGAAACCCACGCGAGATCGTTGAGGCCCGCGGACTGAAGCAGATGAGCGACACGGGCGAGTTGGAGGCGTTGATCGACGAGATCATCGCGGCCAATCCGGGGCAGGCCGAGCAGGTCAAGACGAAGCCCAAGACGCTCGGGTGGTTCGTCGGTCAGGTCATGCAGAAGACCGGGGGCAAGGCGAATCCTGGTCTGGCGAACAAGCTGCTGAAGACGAAGCTCGGTGTGGAAGACGGGTAGGGTGAGAACTCGCTGACACGGGATCATCCCAGCCCCTCACCCTAACCCTCTCCCCAGGGAGAGGGGATAAAACGGCTAAGCCCTCTCCTTGGGGAGAGGGTTGGGTGAGGGGAAGAGCTCCAAGGACCAAGCTAATTTACGTCCGCGAAGCCACTCTCCGCTTCAAAATACGCCCATCCACAACCGCCAGGCCGATCAGGATAATGATCAGGCCTGCCAGGTGATGCAGCTCGAAGGGCTCGCCGAGAAACATCACGCCCATAAGCACGGCACTCGCCGGAATGAGAAACGTCACCAGCATGGTGTTCGTGGCACCGGCGCTTGCCAGGAGCCTGAAATAGAGAATATAGGCGAAGGCTGTCGAGGCGAGGGATAGAACCAGGAGCGCGGCGATGGTGCCCATGGACGGCAGGGCCGCAAGCGGCGCCTCGAGTGTCAGTGCCACCGGCGCTATGAAGAGCGTGGCGGCGCAGAGCATACCTGCGGCAGCGGCTTCCGGCGGCAGCCCGGTGAGGCGTTTTCCGAAGATTGCGGCGAAGGCATAGGAAAGGCTGGCGCCGAGTATGGCGAGCTGACCCCAAAGCGCCATTGTCCCGCCGCCTGCCGACTCGACGCCGATCAGCATCGCAACGCCGAGGAGACCGATGAGCACGCCGGCAATCTTCGCAGGCGTCGCCCGTTCAGATCGTCCCCAAAGATGAGCGACAACAACCGTGAACAAGGGCGCCGTTGCATTGAGGATGCCGGCAAGGCTGCCTGTGATCTGAGTCTGACCGAGCGTGATCAATCCGAAGGGAATGGCGTTCGAGATCAACCCCATGGCGGCAAATGTGAGAAGAAGGCGAGGGGTCATGGCGACGCGCATGCCCATCACCGCGCAATAGATAAGCAGCGCCGCCGCCGCGAACCCGACCCGTGCCCAGACAATAGTGAACGGCCCGGCCTCTTCCAGCGCCACTTCGACGAGGATGAACGACACGCTCCAGAGGAGGGACAGAACGGCAAGGCGGATCCAGTCGGTCGTGCTCACAGGCGGAGGGCTCCAGGAGGTGAACAGGGTGATAGAGCGTCAACTACCGTGCCTTGCCTTCGAGTGCGACCCATTTGTTGCTTGTTGAACCAGGCCAGCCCTCTCCCCCGGCCCAACCACCCCGAGGGTACCCTTATTGGGTGGTTGGGCCGGGGGAGAGGGCTGGCCTGGCCTGCGCACAAACCAAACCAAAATAAACAGTTTGTGCTACCGGCGGGACTTGTGAGCGGCAAGACGAGGCGATACCAATGCCCCCAATTGAAGCCGCGGGATTGCCCGCGCGGCCAGCCGGGAGAAATGCCATGCCCAACGCAATCCAGATCCACGAATATGGTGGCCCCGAAGTCATGAAATGGGAAGCCACGGACGTCGGAGATCCAGGCCCGGGTCAGGCGCGCATCCGCCACACGGCCGTCGGCCTCAACTATATCGATGTCTATCTGCGCACCGGTCTCTATCCGCAGGAGAGTTTTCCGTTCACGCCGGGCATGGAAGGTGCCGGCGAAATTCTGGCCCTCGGCAAGGGGGTGAGCGATCTGGCGGTCGGTGACCGTGTCGCCTATGCGGGCCCTCCCGGCGGTTATTCCGAAGAGCGACTAATAGCGGCCGACCGTCTCGTCAAACTCCCAGAAGGGATCGACGACAAAACCGGCGCCGCAATGATGCTGCAGGGCATGACCGTGCGCTATCTCATTCGCCAGACCTATGAAGTGACGCCCGATACGACGCTGCTGTTTCATGCAGCCGCCGGCGGTGTCGGCCTGATTGCCTGTCAGTGGGCCTCTCATATCGGTGCGACGATCATCGGAACTGTCAGCTCCGAGGAAAAAGCGGCGCTCGCCCGCGAGAACGGATGCACCCACACGATCAACTACACGGAAGAAGATTTTGTCGAGCGGGTGAAAGAGATCACCGGCGGCAAGGGGGTCGATGTGGCCTATGACGCTATCGGCAAGGACACGTTCCCGGGATCACTCGACTGCCTGCGCCATCGCGGCGTGTGGGCGAGCTTTGGTCAGGCATCGGGCCCGTTGCCGGATATCAATCTCGGTATCCTGGCGCAGAAAGGTTCGCTCTATGCGACACGGCCGACGTTGTTCACGCATGTTGCCGCGCGGGAGGATCTGCTGACATCGGCGAACGATCTCTTCGATCAGGTGTCAGGTGGACAGGTGAAAATTGCGGTGAATCAGACCTATCCGCTTGCCGATGCCGCTCAGGCGCATCGCGATCTGGAAGGCCGCAAGACGACGGGTTCCACGGTCCTGCTGCCATAGAGCTTTATCGCCGAGGCCGGCCCTCTCCCCCGGCCCAACCACCCAATAAGGGTACCCTCGGGGTGGTTGGGTCGGGGGAGAGGGCCGGCCGGGACTCCTGAGTAAAAAAGGACCACACCTCAATGTCCGAGCCTATCGAGCTCTTCTTCTGGGCGACACCCAACGGCTTCAAGCTGACGATCATGCTTGAGGAGTGCGGGTTGCCCTACAATGTGCGCTTCGTGAATATCGGCAAGGGCGAGCAGTTCGAGCCGGACTTTCTGGCCATCTCGCCAAACAACCGCATGCCTGCCATCACCGATCCGGACGGGCCGGACGGCGAGCCGGTCTCGATATTCGAGTCCGGTGCGATCCTGCAATATCTCGGGCGCAAGACGGGTCAGTTCTATCCGCAGGAACCGCGCGCCCGGATCGAGGTCGAGCAGTGGCTGTTCTGGCAGATGGCCAATCTCGGCCCCATGGCCGGCCAGGTGCACCATTTCCGGAACTACGCCCAGGAGACGATCGATTATGCGATCACCCGCTATGTAAACGAGGTCAATCGTCTCTACGGCGTGATGAACACGCGATTGGCGGACCGTGACTTTCTGGCAGGCGACTATTCGATTGCCGACATGGCGACATTCCCCTGGGTGCGCCCGCACAAGCGCCAGGGCCAGGACCTGGACGACTTTCCGAACCTGAAGGCCTGGTACAGCCGCATCCGCGAACGGCCTGCCGTGGACCGGGCGTTGGTGATAGGCGCCAAGGAGCGGGAGCAGTTCAATCTGGCGACGGATAAGGAAGCGCAGGCGATCTTGTTTGGGCAACGAGCGCGCTAGGGCTCATCAAGCTGCATCAATCGCCCAAACCGGGAAGACACAAGAAGAAAACTCCTTCTCTCCAAAAGTCAAAGCCCTCTCCCTGGGGAGAGGGTTGGGTGAGGGGATTGGATTTCAGTTTTGGGCATCGTGCTTGCCGAGAGCTCTTCACCCTAACCCTCTCCCGCCAGGGGAGAGGGAATCCGCTTCGAAGTTGCAGCAGGGGTTTTCCTCACCTCTCTCTCTGCTATGCTCATGCCACCCATCCATGTGTGGCTAGGGTTCCGCCGGCATCGTCCGGGTCTGGTTCGAGCGCCACTTCAAGCCGGCTACGGCAGACACCTTAAAGATCAGAAGACTAGGGGGGATGGACGGGTGCGATTTCGCACGCCGTCAATCATAAGCCCCAAGGTGTCCCATGACCGGATTTGCTCTTCTTCTCGTTCTTGCCGCCGCACTCTGTCACGCGACCTGGAACCTTCTCGTCAAACGCGTCAATGGTGGCCCGGAGCTTGTCTGGCTGTTCTCCATGCTGTCGGTGGTTCTTTACCTGCCCGTCGCGATCGGAGTTTATCTCTATGAGGAGCCGGTCTTCGGCAGACAAGAGATCTTCTTCATCATTGCCAGTGCGGCGCTGCATATGGCGTATTTTCTGCTGCTGCAGCAGGGGTATCGGAAAGGGGACCTGTCGCTGGTTTATCCGACGGCGCGGGCGACAGGGCCGTTGCTCTCCGCAGCCTTCGCGGTCGTTTTTCTGGGCGAGCATCTGACGCTGCCGATCATCATCGGCGGCATCGCGATCATCATCGGGGTCGTGTTTCTCACGGGCGGATTCAATCGTGCGGCGAAGAACGTCCGGGCCTCGCTGATCTTCGGCCTGGCGGCCGGCACACTGATCGGCACCTATACGATCTGGGATGCCTATACGGTCCGGCACCTGAATGTACCGCCCATTCTTCTCGACTATGCCTCCAGCCTGCTGCGGGCAACCGTCCTGGCGCCCTATGCCTATGCCCGGCGCGAGCAAGTCATGGCGTATTGGCGTGAGGACAAAGCGGCCGTGACGGGCATCGCGATCTTCAATCCGCTGGCCTACATGCTGGTCTTGATTGCTCTCGTGTTCACGCCGGTCGTCTATGTGGCGCCGGCCCGTGAAGTGAGTGTCCTGATTACCGTGATGCTGGGGACGCTTCTCTTGGGAGAAGGTAACTTCCGCTCGCGTTTTATTTGGGCTTGCTTGATCCTTGTCGGCATGACCGTGCTCGCACTCGGGTAAGTCTTGGGCCTTAAGCGCGCTGAAAACACGAAAAACCAAGTTATTAGAGCTCTCGCCTAATCCGAAAAATTAGTATCGACCGCTACGGCGCGAAAGCGACTGATGAAAGAATCTTTTTTGAATCCATTGGCGGGTGTGGTTACCGAAACCCTTCGGGTATTGGTCAAGGAATTCTTACAAAAGGCACAATTTTAACGAAATACGTGACAAATCCGCCATTCCGAGAAGGCAGTATTTACAAAGTGATACCGTGTTATTGAGGTGTTGTTAAGCGTGCTTTTTTACCCAATATTCAAGGCTGGGAGCCAAAATCTACTCGTGTTCAAGAGGGAACATCAATCGAATAAGTCGAAATAAAAAACAAGCCGATCAATAATAGTAAGCCTCTATTGAGGACGTCGGCCGGGGAACGAAGGACTAGAGTAAAATGGCACGGATGGATTTTGCAACACTCGAGAACGGGGATGCCGCAACACAGACAGGATCACCCGACGCACTGTTTGAATTGGGCCTGCGTTATTCGACAGGCCGGGAAGTGCAGCCGGACCTGGTGACGGCACACAAATGGTTCAATCTGGCAGCGCTGCGCGGCAATTCGGCAGCGAAGGACTATCGCCTGGAAATCGCTCGGGAGATGTCTGAAGCCGAAGTCGCGGCAGCACAAAAAGAAGCACGTGAGTGGCTTTCCGCTCACTAAGAATGCTCAGTCTTAAACGGGGGCGCGCACATTGAGAGTCGAGAGCGTTGAACTGAAGGAATTCAGGTCGGCAGGCGCTCTTATCGCAAGCCTCGCGTGATGGCGGTCACTGAGGTTTCGCACCTTCGGGAGTGAGAGGGACCGGCTGCAATTCGGCGGCGGTCTCCTCGCTTTCGTCTTTCCCGCAGCTTCTGAACAGCTTCTTCACGCAGTCGAAGGCCGATCGCGCCGCATTGCCGATCTTGGATCCGGCATTGCCGACTTTCTGTCCGGCGCCCTTGGTGACCTTGACCACCGCATCGCCCGTCTTCTTGACGCCGCGGCCCGTCGACTTCACCGCATTCGACGTCATTCCGAAAAGCGTTTTCGGTTTCTTCGGTTCGGCCGGCATTGCAGGCGGTTGCGGCGCGGCGATCTGCGGGCGGCCCTGATACTGGCGCACAGCCGAGCGAACGCCGGGCAGCTTCCCGCTGCCGTCGAAGGTATAGTTCTTTACCGCGCCCGTGCACTGCGTCGACGGTTTGCGTTTTGCCGAACAGGACCTGTGGCCGCCGTCCTTCGCCGTCTTCATCATGCAATAGAGTTGAAGCGCCTTATTGCCTGGATTGATCGATGGCGTGGACACATTGCACACGTAAGTTTTTTGCGGGGCACTGCATGTCACGCAAAATGAGGTCTCGGCCGCATTGCCTGCGGTTGGCAGGAGGCATAGCGTCAGCGCGGCAAGAAGTCCTCTGCCTGCATTCCTCATCGCTTCCCTCGCTCCTTACCGGCCTCGGTTGGCTCACCATATATGTGAGCGCGTCCCACCCGAATCAGCCGTTCTCGCTTAGGAATTTTCGTCCCTATCCGGAGAGTAAGGCACAATTCTGGCTGGAAATCACGTATTTTGACGGCGTCGCTGAAGCCGTGTCGCAGGTGGTGGCAGGTACAGTCACCTATAATTGCAGATCGATCAGCATGGCCAGGGCGAAGAAAAGGGCCGCAAGGGAGAAAAAGAGCTTGGTATCGCTCATGATCGGGCTGCCATACGCTCACGGTGCAGATGGGAAGCTTCCCAATCGGCGTCCCGGCGGGCCTCATCGAGAATTGCCGCCGCATTGTCGAGGTGCAGCGTGACGAAGCGGGGGAGGGCATCAGCCGGTTCGCGATCCCGATCGATCAGTCGATTGAGCACGTCGCCCGCCATGTCTTCCGAGACATCGTCGAAACGCCCGTCCTGGCTGCAATAGACGGCGATGGCATCCGGATACTGGTCGGCGGCAAGATCCTGAACGCAGGTCTCGCGATCGTAGCCGGTTGCGGTTTGTGCCCATTCTACGGCTGCCGCGTCATGCAGTAGCACATGATAAGTTTCCTGATCGGCCCAAACGCGCGCCCGGGCACGGAATGAAAGTACCGGTGCATCCAGCCCCGCCGGAAACCGGTTGCGCGAACTCATGCTTCCTGACTCTCAGTGTTTCGAGGTTGAATCATGCAATTATGGTACATAATGTACCCAACTTTGTCAAATACAAAATGTACCGTACGGCGACAGTTGGGGCATTGCTTCTAGAATGGCGGGGTACGGAACGGAGTTTCTATGAGCGATGGGTTGAAAAATACAACCGCAATCAATGTCAGAACTTCCTGATATGTCTGACCATTTTTCCGATAATTCGACCTGGTCGCGCGGCGTTTATCGTCTCGCTGGGATAGTCGTCGTTTAATGGAACCAGCTCGATAATTTCGATATCATTATCGTCATGGCCGCGGGGCCGGTACTTTTTGAAAGTTGCTTCATCGTCGCCGTCTGTTTTGGCAACTACGAAATCGCCAGGTTTAATTGCACAATCGGGATCGATAATAATGACTTCGCCGGGGCGGAAGTCTGGCAGCATACTTTCCCCACTGATTTCCAGTGCAAAAGCCCGCGCGCCAACATCTGTATCATCAATAGACACAAAGCCATCTCCATCCCCGGTTGTATAGGGATCGGAGATATCTGTAAATCGGCCCGCCGATACATAGCTTATTTTTGGTATTCTTCTTATTGGAATATTTGTTAAATTCGCTGCCTGATCGCCAGCCCATTGGGGCGGTTGCTCGCCTGTGAGGATCCAGGCCGCAGAAACGCCGAAAGCTGCGGCATATCGTCTTGCAACTTCTGCGCGAATTCCTCGCTTCCCGTTTTCATGGCTCTTGTAAGTATTCTTGTTCCAGCCATAAGCGTCCGCCGCCTCTCGTGCCGTCTCGAAGCCCGAATGGCGCCGTGCGCGCATCAGTCGAATCGCCTGTTGGTCCGTCATGGTGCGCAGTGTACCCATTGATAGGGTACATTTTGCTTGACATTTTATGGGTACATAACGTACCGTTTCATCAGGTCGAGGCTTCGCTGTGCGAGCGTCGGCCAAACGGTACCGGGTATGACGCCTCCCGACCCGGGTCCGTTTCCTAAGGGCGGATCCTTCCGCTCCGTGGCTCGGCGGAACCGAAGGCGCGTGGCAGGTATTTCCCCATCCTGCCTGTAGGCGCCGGTTCCGCCGCAGCGACGGTACGACCAGTCTTGAACGGGCGGCTCTGAGTATTTCAACAGCGAGACGAGGTGAGGCCATGGAGTGGTCCGACGCCGCGGTTGCGATCGCGCGCAAACTTTTCAAAGACGGTGTATCGGCGGCGGAAGCTGCCCAGGAACTCGGCACGACGCGCAACGCGGTGCTGGGCAAATGGTTCCGACTGGGGCTCAAGCGGGGACCGCGTGCCGGCAAAACCGGGCGTCCGCGTCAGGTGCGGCCGGAGCAGACGACAACATTGGCCAATCGATGGGCGCGGCGTTCTCAGAAGCGCCGGCCCTTGGCTGAGAGTTTCGATGGCCGGCTTCATATCGGTGCGACACAAACCCAGAGCCCGTGGGACGGCAAGCGCGAGACGGTTCCGGCGAACCTCGCCGAGAACCCGACGCTCGCCATGTTCAACACGAAGCGCCGCGGCAGACGCCTGGTGGACGAGGCGCAGCTGCGTGCGGCCATGGAGGTCCACCGCTTATGGCGCCAGCTACACGGCAAATCGGTGGGCGTTATCGATCCGTCGAACGAGCCGGTTGATGTCAGCGTCGCAGGCCGCGACTGGACACCGAAGCAAGAGGGAGCCGGACGGCGACTTGCGGGGTTGCGGGAATTTCTCGGTCACAAACCCTATCGCCTTATGGTGCTTGTCGCAGGCCAGGAGATCCCGCCGCGGCTGCTCACCGGCACCATGCTCGATGTGGAGGAGCCGACTGAGGCGGACCACAAATATGTCTCGCGCTTCTACCGCGACACGCTCGGAAGCGCGGCGGAGTTTTTTGGGTTCGTTTCGGGTCAAAATGAAAAATTGTAAAAATCTTGCGAAACCGGTTTTTATGTAAACTGATATTGATATCAGGAGCGGTGTGTCAGAATATATGCAAACAAGTGGATTTTAGTTTGAGTTGATGTGCTCAACTATACACTATAGGGCGGTGGCATGGCGCAGGATATCGAAGCTGTCAAACTCTTTATCGAGCATCATGCGGCGCAGGTCTCGACAATAACGACGGTATCGTCGGCTGGTGCCGGCGTCATTATCCTGACCCTGGCGCGGATGATCGGCATTCGCGACGACATGGACCTGAGCCGGTTTCGCAAACCCCTGCTTCTGCTCATTCCTTTTTTGCTGTTCGTGGTTTCCGTCATCCTCGGATATCTGATGTCATCGGCAGTAACGGCTTATTTCGCCGAAGTCGCCATTGGACATGAATTCGGTCATACCGACAAAGTAATCAAAGATCCTAGTGCGTATTTCCTTCGAGAGTATCTGGACACGCTCGGCTCTATGGGTGGCTGGCAACTTTATTTGAGTATGTTGGGTATCGTCAGCGTCGCAAGCTGGTTCGTCTGGAATGCTGCCGGTCACATCAACAAGAATGGTGGAGGATCAGAATGAGCCGCAATCTCTTTGCCTGCCTTGGGTTGTTCTGCCTGTCTTTCCTGGGAATTCACGGCGTGTCCGCAGCAGCCATGAACTTAGACAAAAAGTTCTCCAATACACTGAAATTGCAGTCGGAAGTCGCCACGAAGAAACAGGATTTCTCGATGTTTTTGCCGTTCATGCTGGATTGGGACAAGGCGGCCAGCGAGGCGCTCAAGTCGAAGGATCGCAAAGCGCCGTCAAAGAAGATTGTGGGGACGATTTATGACAAGCGCCTGGACATCGGGCAGGAGAATTCGAAGCTACGCGCTGACGACAAGATCCAGGACTATCTGAAGACAGAGGAAGCCAGGAAACGCTTCGATGAGATTTATGCGGTAGGGCGGCGCAAAGGCCTGTCCTCGTTTCAGCTTCCACGCGAAAAGGTGTTCGAGTTGCTCAGTCAGAGCCTGGTTGTCGGACGAACGGCAAAGCCTGGACCGGCGATGGATGACCTCAAATTGCAGGGTTTCTGTTTTTGGCTGATCAGCTGCTGGTGGTCGGAGGGCGAAGCGCAGTAGCGATCCTCTGTTGTCACACGGTCTGCTATGGCCCGAGTTCGGAGGCCGCCGGCCGCGGCCGGCGACCGCCTATTGTCCCAAAGCTGAAAAAGCATCCTGAATCAATCTATTGAATTTGATTAATCCGTAAAAAGGAAAGTATTGAATTCGCATATAGTATCTGCCAGAATTCTATATTACTTCATTTAATGCGGTGAAGGTGCAAGCACTGCATGAAAAAGATAGCGTTATTTTCCGACGGAACCGGAAACAGTTCTTCCAATCCACAGAAGACAAATGTCTGGCGTGCCTATCAGGCGCTCGATTGCCGTCCGGGATCGGGGCAGATCGCCTATTACGACAATGGCGTAGGGACATCGCCCTTTCGACCGATGGCGGTGCTTGGCCTTGCTTTCGGTTGGGGTCTCAAACGGAATGTCCTCGATATTTATGGCTTCCTCTGTCGGACGTACGAGGAGGACGATGAAATCTATGCGTTCGGCTTCAGCCGGGGGGCCTTCACGATCCGTGTCGTCGTGGCTTTGATTGCCAGTCAGGGGATTGTCGATCCGAAGCTTGCCAAAGACGAGCGGGATCTCAACCGCCTCATTCGTTCCGCCTACCGAAAGTTCCGGAAGCAGTACTACACCCCATCGCTCCTGTCGTTCTTTCTGCGGCCTGTGCGCGATGCAACGATCCGTGCCTGGCAGAAGACCAACGGATGGACCTTGTACAAGCGCAGCAAGAATCGAAGAGCGCCGACGTCTCACGAAAATGACGGCCTGATCAAGTTTGTCGGTGTATGGGATACGGTGGATGCCTATGGCTTACCGGTTGACGAGCTTACGCGCGCCTGGGACATGGTTGTATGGCCGCTCACAGCAAAAGACCGGAATCTCTCGTCACGGGTGCTACGCGCTTGCCATGCCCTGGCGCTCGACGAGCAACGCGAATCCTTCGAGCCCACACTTTGGAACGAGGAGAACAAGCCGCTTGCCAAAACGATTGCCACGGAACGCATCTCGCAAGTCTGGTTTCCCGGTGTGCATTCCAATGTTGGCGGCGGTTATCCTGACGATGGGCTGTCGTTCCTGGCATTGAACTGGATCCTGGGCGAAAGCACCAAGAAGCAAGGACTGAAATACCTTCGCACTGAACGGGCGTTGTTTGCCGATCAGGCAAACGCAATCTCGCCATTGAACGATAGCCGGAAGGGCGTAGGCATTCTTTATCGTTATGCGCCGCGAAATCTCGAACGCCTATGCCAGGAAAAGAAACCGGGTCTTGCCAACTGGATCAAGAAGAAACTGGCGAAGTGTGGACCTGGTCGCAGCATACTTAGATTTCTCAAGCTTCGCCCCGCTGAGATCAATGCTGTTCAGATCGTCAAGCCGAAGATTCACCACACTGTCTTTGATCGGATTGCCGGAAGCGGCGATGCTTACGCGCCGATCAACTTGCCCAGAGACTATGCTGTTGTCGACGCCAAGGGGAAGATCACTGACATTGAGGCGCCAGGATCGGCCGCCGCTTCTCTCGCCGAGACGCCCCGTCAGGCCAAAAGACGTCGACGTCATCAAGCGATCATATGGAACAAGGTTTGGGCGCTAAAGCTGCTCTACTATGTCACTCTGTCTTTTGCGGCCTTATTCCTCATCTATCCCTATCTGCGCGAGGCCAAACCCGGAAATGGTACGACCACAGGAAGTATCGAACGCATCTTCGGAGCGGTCAGTGCCGTATTCAGGGCCATACCTGAATTCATTGGCAGTCTCACTGGGGTTGCCTTCGTCGAGACCTGGTCCGCCGACTATGCTGCGCTGCCCTATGCATTTTCTGCATTCTTGGCGGTGATCCTGTTTCTGGTCGCTGCGAGCCTCAGTCTGAACGCGCGGTTGAGAAACACGATGCGGGGAAGCTGGCGACACCTGACCCACTGCGGCAAGCCGGTTGTTGCCAGCCCGTTTCGCGCCTGGCTAGCCGGTCTCCTGGATGACCTAAGGAAAGACGACACAATCGCGCGTGCTGCAGGCGGGCGGTTCAGCCATGGTTTTCGGATAACACTGGAAGGGCTTGCCCTGGTGGTCATCCTGTTCTTGGTGGTGGCCGTTTTCAGCCGAGCTTATTTCATAGTCGTGAACGGGGCTGGATTTGTCTGTGAGATGAATGAGGAGTTGCCGAAAAGAAAATTTGGGGAGGAATTTACGTTCAATCCGAAGGAGCCTTGTTTCTGGAGTGGCATTCATTTGGCAGAAGGGAAAAACTACCGCGTGTTCCTAAGACTCTCCAAGGACTGGAACGACGGAGGTATCGAAGCCGATGAACGCGGATGGACGAACGCGGATTGGTACATGTATTTGTTGACGCCGCTCCGGCGTCACTTGTTCGAGCGATGGTATCAGCCGATCTTGCGGGTCGGCGGTACAAGGTTCGAGCGCCATGCCTTTGAGCCGGTGGAGAAAGCCGACGGCGTCGGGTCAATCACGTACATGGACATCAAGCCGAGCAGGACCGGTTGGCTCTATTTGTACATGAATGACGGCGTGTTTCTCACACCAGGCACGCTGCCGTTTATCTATAACAACAATGATGGTGAAGCTTGTATCCGTGTCGATACACTGGCTGGATCGGGGGCAGCACCGGAAGTTCCAGCGACGCTAGACTGTGTAAACTGATCGTGCGACTGTGGAAATATTAGACTGGAGGATATTTTCAGGTCGACGGAGAAATATTAAATGGCATTCATCGAACCGGGCTTTATTATTGAAAATCAACAAATAGTGTTGGCGCGTTGAAGTCATCATGCCCTCCGACGACACACCGCGACCAAAATCTGATCGAAGAGGGGCGCATGGGAGTCCGTACCTGCTGAAACCATTGTTGGCTTTGAGAAACCTCTCCACTCCGCTACGCATTGGCCTTGCCTTCACAGGCCTTTTCCTAATCGCGTTCTTCCTGTTCGATCGGTTCGTTGGCGATGATCTCGTGCTACCGGCCTTCGAGTTTTTCGGGACAAAGCCGAATGCTGTGACGATCGTTGTCCTCTATGCCCTTTTCGCCGCGGGGCTTCTGTTTGCAAACTTCGTGATGATCGAGAAGCGACTCCTGGAACAGGATGCGCTCTATCAGGACATCAAGGATTTCGACGAGGCCCCGGAGATCCAATTCGTCATTCTTCGGCTGCGAAAGCGATCCGATAAGGCGCGCCGTTCCGGTTGGATCGCGCTGTTTTCCGCAATCGCTATCATTGCGTTGGCGATCGCCATCCTGCTTCGCACAATCGAGCAGGTGGAAATCCCGCAGGCGGAACGCGAGAAGGTTGCTTTTTTCGACCAACTCATTCCCGATATTGAAGCTGCACGGAATGAAGCCAAACGCATTGGGGAACCTGCGCTCGAAACTACTACAATAGCGCGATCGCCGACAATTTCGATCGAGAGTCTCGACAGATTCAACCTGTCCAAATTTCCAGACAATTGGGGCCTACTGGCTTCGGTAATCCAAGGGCGGCTCGACGCGAAAGCATCTGCCAAGCCCAGCCGGTCATCAGTCGAAAATGCGATCAGGCAGTTGGATGAACCGGCTAGGCGGGCAACGATGGATTCGTATGTCGCTCAATTGGATGCTCTGCTCAAGAAGGCGGAAAACCAGAAACAACGTTCTGAGAATGCCCTCAAAGCCAAAGACAATGGCGCCATCAACACAGCTCTGTCGGCACAGAATCTCGGGCCCATTCTTGTGCGGTTCGGCGCCGTCTTCATCCTGATGTTTCTCACGCAGACACTGATCAATCTCTACCGCTACAACATCCGCATCTCTGCATTTTATGACTCACGTGCAGACATCCTGGAGCTTTCCGACGTGGTTCCGGAGGTGTTGCAATCGGTGAGCGAGATTCTCTCGCCCGACCAATATGACTTCGGCAAACCGGCAAAAACGCCAGCGCAGTATGCGGTCGAACTGGCCAAGGAAATCGTCAGTCAAGGTGGCAAGGCCGTACGCCGAAGCTAGAAACCTCAACCCTGTTGAACTCGGTCCGAGATGGTGGGAGACTCTGCTTGCATCGCAGAGTCGCGCCCGCTGGGAAACCGGTCGGGCGCTTTTTTTGAATCCTGCGGCCGATACCGATCGACCGTTTCGCGATGCCCAACTCCACATCATCCATCGATCTTTGAGGCCACCGGCGAGCACAGCTGCGCTCGTCGGCGGGTCTCCGATCTTCATGACGAAAGGGATCACGGCACAGTGACACATATTCAAGAGAGAGCAGATTTCACGAAGTCCGAAAGCGATGTTTTCGCAGTCGGTGATACGATCACCCTTGGCGGGATCGAGACCGCCAATCCGCATTGTTTCGCGGGCGTTCAGTTCTTTGCCGACGCCAGCGGTGCTATGCCCGTTACACCAGGGGCAGGCACCGTTGCCATCACGGTCGAGACGGCAAACAACGAAGGCATCTTCGAAGCGATCTCCGATCCGGCTATCACCGCCGCGACGCCGACCACGGTTGACTGGGCAGCGAACACGACCCGTGTCCGGGCAACACCGAGCGGGGTCACGGTTGCGACCCATTACAAACTCGTCGTCACGACCAACCGCAGCTAGGAGGGCCAAAGTATGACACTCGGACCTGCTTCCTGAGAAACCGCGTGCGCATGGTCGGTGTCGATGTGCCAGAGAAATGGCAGGGCCGGTTCCCGCGCATCATTTGCGGCGCCAACCCCGGCAATATCGGCCATCTGTGGGTCAAGCAAACCTTTGTTGAGGGACAGACCCCCTTCGCCATTCGCGAGATACCGGAGCGGAGGACCATGTGGCCGACGAGATCCGCTATGCCTGTATGTCACGGCCCTATGCCCGGCCGAAGCCGGACGCGGCGAGGGCTGTTGATGCGACTCCGACGTTCGGAGACCGGCTCACCGCGCATCTGAAGCTTCGGCGAAAGGAAAGGGAGGATTGATTTCCGAAATTTTCTGCTATGGCTTGAGTGTCCTTTGCTGAGGGACGGCGAGCTGCCGCCCAAATGGCTCAGACGATCTAGCTCCTTGTAACCCACTCGCAGACTGTCCCGGTTTCGCGGGGCATGGCCACTTTGCACTAATTTTCGCTGACATTACCGTCCCGAGAGGGGGGCAGATATCAGTTTAGATTGGACACTATTGTTGTTACTGCTGGCTTACTAAACGTTTATTATTGAGCTTCCTAAATCAAATCAAGGAGCGCAATGCCATCCATTGAGCGCAGCAAACATCAAATATGTAATATTTTTAAATAACAGATATATATATATTTAAAATAAAAAATGCCCATAATATAATAAAAATAATGGATATAGAAGAAATCAATTTCATAACATCAAAATTTCTTTCTTTGTTTTCGCTTGTGTTTATAATTTTATGAAATAATTGCCCTCCAAAAAAATTCTCAATATCCTCACAGCGATTTTGGCAATTTTCTAATTGCTGCCTGTAGAATGGGATGAAAAGCATAATCAGAATAGCGCCTACGATACCTATCGCCGGTATTACATGAAGAATGTATACAAATTTTGTAATTTCAGAGGGGTTTTCTATTAGTTTTAATATTGTTCCGTACAAGGCAAGCAGTAATCCATTCAAGACAAAATATGATTTCATCCAATTTATTCCAATATCAACACCGCGAAAATATGTTGAGATTGCTTCGCTATATTCAATTTTTAGAAGTTCCAGTTTTTGGGAGTCGTTTAAATTCATATTCAGATCACTTCTCATTCGCCCAAATGTCGATGGGGCGATTTTATAAGACATGGATTCCGGATTCAATTGGATCTGTTGCTGTGGTGGCATCGTGAATGTCAAAGATTTTGTTGTTGTGAAATCATATATCGCGCGGAATTGGTGATTTCACTAATTATCAGATAACTATTGATGAACCAATTAGTACACTGTCACGGTAACTCCGATTGCCATCACCTGAGGATCGGGAGGCGATCATATAGTTGAGTGCACAGATACCGATAGGCGTTGATTCGCTGTAGGGCTGTGGAGAAAATTTCCAATTATTTTGGATTTTCAATTTGGCTAAATGTACCCAGATTGGGTACACATGTGTAACACCTGATGGGACATTGCCCATTTGGTGTGAGGTGGAGAAGGAGGGAATGGAACCCTCGGGGCGACTGGTGGGAACCCGCACCCCGTATCCATACCTTCCCCATTTCAACGATGGCGCGGCGGCAGCCATCGAAGGCGGTGTAGCCCAACTTGGGTTTTCACCCGCTCCATGCCGCTAGGGTGACTACTAAGGTGGTGGGACGTTAGCTTGTTGGGCAGGCGTCCCCCGCCGCCCCGTTTGCGCAGCGAGCCGACTCGAGGCCGATTCAGTGCTATTGTCAAGGAATAGCAGGGATTTGGCTGGGGATAGTGCACAACATGTCCACATCCACCGGTAAACCGATGACGGCAGTGGAAAACCTGTGGATAGCGGGGGGTCTGAGGACGCTCAGGTCGATCCCAAGTTCATGAGAGTGATTCGCCATTTCCTAGATACGGCAAAGTCTCCGTCTCCAAAGAAGAAGCCCAGCTAAGACATATTGGTTTGATATCCAGCTTGTCCGGGAATTCAGCCGTGTATAGCCTGCAAATCAGCAAGGCTATAGCGGAGAGACTGGATGGTGGCATTAAAAACAGAGCGGCGCGTGTTTCTTTGGAATGTATCGCCACAGCCGAATCCTATTGCGTAAGCGTCCGGCGTCCCCGCTCTTGCGGCGCCTGCAATGATGCTGATGCTTTGCTGTGTGATGGCGGGCGATGGTGTCCACTGTCGTTAGTGGACACTATTCCGGGACAATCGATGGCAAGGAAGTGGCGGAAGCGGCGACATTGGTCGGATGATGAGAAGCGGGATATCGTCGCCCAGACGCGGGTTCCCGGTGTGTCGGTTTCTCGCGTTGCCCGCCGCTATGATGTAAACGCCAATCTTGTTTTCAAATGGCTGCGCGATCCTCGGTTTGCCGTGGTCGAAGATGATACGCGGGAGGCTACGTTCCTGCCGGTTGAGATCGTGGCTGAACAGTCTGCGCTGCCTGTCGAGTCACCAGTTGCGGATGGTCGGATTGAGATCACGCTGACCAACGGACACCGATTTAGCATCACGGGTGCATTTGATCCTGAAGCAGTCTCTCGCCTGGTGCGAGGCCTGAGTGAATGATCCCGGTTCCAGCCTCGACAAGGATTTGGTTGGCTGGAGGCGCGACCGATATGCGCAAGGGCTTTGTCAGCCTTTCAGCTTTAGCAGAGACGGTTTTGCATCAGGATCCGTACTCGGGTCATCTGTTTGTGTTCCGTGGACGACGTGGCGATCTGATCAAAGTAATCTGGTGGGATGGCCAGGGTGCGTGCTTGTTCTCCAAGCGCCTGGAACGGGGCCGGTTTGTTTGGCCATCGGTGGCTGACGGCAAAGTCGTGATCACGCCAGCGCAACTCTCGATGCTTCTGGAAGGGATCGATTGGCGAGCACCTCAGCGGACGTGGCGTCCGTTGACGGCCGGGTGAACAAAAATCTATTTGGAACAAAGGTTTGTTGTGGTCGAGGGATTCCATAAAGAGTGTGAATCTGATAGACCATTTGCATGCTCAATGAGGCCAACCAACTACCTGATGATCCTGAGATTCTAAAAGATCTTATTGCCTCACTAACCTCTGAGTTGAAGTCCCGAGATCTGTTAATCGACAAGCTGAAGCACCAGCTTGCCGGATCGCGCCGCCATCAGTTCGGTTCACGTTCGGAAGCGATTGACCAGCTTGAGCTGACACTGAAAGACGAGGAGATTGCGCGCGCCTCTGACCCGTCATCCGATATCGCAGGCATTGAGGCGCCGAAAGTCCAACCGAAGCGAAAGCCATTGCCTGATCATCTGCCGCGTCATCAGACGGTATTGTCAGCCGGTGAAGCCTGCGCATCATGTGGCGGCAAACTCAGGCAACTTGGTGAAGATGTGACTGAGGAGCTGGACTTCGTACCGGGGCGCTTCGTTGTGAACCGCATCGTGCGCCCGCGCATGGCTTGTTCATGCTGCGAGAAGATCACGCAGGCCGTGTTGCCATCGAGGCCTATTGAACGTGGCCGTCCGGGACCGGGTCTGCTGGCACATGTGCTTGTGAACAAGTACGCCGATCATCTCCCGCTCTATCGTCAGAGCCAGATCTTTGGTCGTGAAGGGATCGATCTGGATCGCTCGACCCTTGCCGATTGGGTTGGTCGCTCGACAGCCTTGCTGGAACCGCTGGCAGACGCCATCGGCCGGCATGTTCTGAGCGGAACGGCGATCTTTGCCGATGACACGCCGGTGAAGATGCAGGCTCCCGGCACAGGCAGGACCAAGACAACCCGGCTGTGGACTTACGCCAGAGATGAGCGCCCCTGGGCGAGCAAAGCACCGCCGGCGGCATGGTATCAGTTCTCTACTGACCGTAAGGCCGAACGGCCAAGGGAGCATCTCAATAACTTCACCGGTTGGATGCATGCTGATGGCTATGCCGGGTTCGAAGACTTGTATCGTTCCGGCAATATCCGTGAAGTCGCCTGCATGGCACATATCCGGAGGAAGTTTGTCGATGTGCAGCAATCGCAAGGATCAGCCATTGCGGCAGAGGCAATCAGACGCATCGCCGAGCTTTATGCCATTGAGAAGAAGGTGCGTGGTGAACCTCCCGATGAACGCGTGCGGATCAGACAAGACGAGGCCAAGCCGGTTCTCGAGGATTTGGATACTTGGCTGGCAATCCAACTTCCCAAATTGTCCGGCAAGACGCCACTTGCCGGGGCGATCCGCTATGCCATCACGCGGATCAAGCGGCTTCGATCATATCTCGAAAACGGCATCCTTGAAATCGACAACAATACCGCTGAACGCGCCATGCGCGGCATCGCCGTCGGCAGAAAAAATTGGTTATTTGCCGGTTCGCAGCGCGGCGGCAAATCCGCGGCAATCGCCTATACTTTGATCGAAACTGCCAAGCTGAATGGCGTCGATCCGCAAGCCTGGCTTACCGATACGCTGGGCCGCATCGCTGATCACAAGATGACTCGTCTTGAACAGCTCATGCCGTGGCGTTACGCTCAGACCTGAGCGTAACTGCTGGTCGCCGTTCCCAACAGAGCGTGTTCACCGGACGCTCACGAAAATTGAGCCTCTAACCCAATTCCAATCACTCCATCCGAGTGCCTAATTCGGTTCGAACAATTCTACGTCCACATGATTTCCAAGTTCATCAACAACTACAGCCGAAAACGCCATCTCCAGCCATCGACCTATGCCTATGTCGATTACCCGTTCTCCAAAAGATACAAGACATACGCTCACCTATCTGACTTCCAAAAAAGAAGAGGAATGGTCGTGCTTCGAAAGCGCATCCGGAGATGACCCCCCATGTCCATGCGATCATGCTGGTTCATCCGGATGTTCATAAGAGATTCAAGTCTGCAATCCCATTGTTCGCACCAACGTTTACGAAGCTACCGCCTGTCAATATGAGTCTGGATATTAAATTACTTCCGACATGTGATGACCTGAAGAATGCAACCTTCTATTCGGCCGTTATGCTCCGTAGTTCCAATCCTGAATTCCAAGATGTCGATTTGTACACGGTGCTGCCGAAGTCAAAAGATGAACCGATCTATTCGAACCGGAAGGACTAGAGAGTCAAGCGGCTCATCTGGTGGAATTGGAGCCCAGCCCCACCGGCTGTTGGGGTTCCAGCGACTGCTATGGCCTTATCGAGGCTTTTTCGACAGCGTTTCGTGTCGACTTCTGGGTGAACCAAGCAATCTAAAAACAAGGATGCTGGCGCCAAAAACGATTCCGGTATCGGCCAGATTGAATGCAGGCCAGTGATAGGCACCGACGTGGAAATCAAGAAAGTCTGTTACTGCGCCAGCGCGAATCCGATCCAAGAGATTTCCCAACGCACCACCGATAACCATAGAGATCGCCGCCCTCTCCCATCCCCCCTCGGCTCTCCAAAGCCAAAGAAGGAGAATGGCGATGACTATCAAGGCAAGTGAAGACAGAATGATTGGTCCCCAAGAGCCGAGGTCAGCGAGTAAACCAAAACTGATCCCTGGATTGAACCCCAATGAAAGATTGAAAAAGGGCGTGATGGGGACTTCACGTGGCTGACTCATGAGGAATTCGATCACGAACGACTTGGAGGCTTGATCGAGAATCAAGACCAGCGAGATCGCCAAGAGCCCGATTCCGAAACGCCGAAGCTTGAGGAAATCTTGGCGAATACCGGTCATCCTTTATTCCGTCCCTTCGTTGTCAAAGCAGTTCCTTCACTGGCCGGAAGTTCTGCAAATGCTGCCTCGTGCAACCGCTCGCCATTAGACCGGAATGCGAGCAGAGTCGTGAAGGGAAACAGGCGAGCAAGCTTATTGGAGAATAGGGTCATTCTTTGCCAGGATAGGAGGCGAAGACCTCCGTCGATCCGCCACGGCGGACGAGAAGCACGTCGAAGGATTCGCGGTCGTCACCAAAATCCATGCCCGGCGATCCGAGAGGCATGCCAGGGACTGACAAGCCGATCGCATCCGGCCGCTCTTTGAGAAGACGTCGTATCTCCTTCGCCGGGACGTGTCCCTCAATCGTATACCCGCCGATCTTGGCCGTATGGCACGAGGCCAATTTCGCGTCGATGCCATTATCGAGCTTAAATCGCATCAGTTGTCCCATCGCCATGTCTTGGCTTTTCGTAGAGAATCCGTTTTTCTTCAGGTGATCGATCCATGCGACACAACACCCGCAGCCGCTAGTTTTCGCAACGTCTATAGTGGCCGGTTCACCTGAATTTGCGTTGCTCGAAAGCGCAGAGATGATCAACGCGAAAATGATGGTGCGGTTCATTTGATTGTCCTTCGTCATTTGATGCATTGTTGTAATAGCGTCACATGCTTGCGACTCCGTTTCGGTACGCTTGGCGCTGTCGACGATCATTCTTGAAACACGCTTTTGATCACGGAAGGGCTGTTGACCCGCCCCGCTTGATTGGTCCGGTTTGAATGTTAGTTCATTGTCGGCCTTTCCGGCAATGAGACGATAGCTTCGGGCGCTGGCGCTCAGAGTGGGGGTTCTGGGATGAGAAAAATCACGCCAACGAAAACCACATCACCAATGCGGAAGCCTATGCGTTGGCTGTAGTGGCAGCCCTTGCTTTTGATCACTTAAAGGGGGTCTATCACTCGCAGCCTGACACGCCTCCCATTCATCTGTCTGTGGCGCCCAATATTGAGGCCCGCTATCGATCGAGAAGCTGCAGGCAGAGTTGATGCGCCTCAAGCGCATGGCCTTCGGCCGCTCACCTTCGCCCGCCATCGCTGACAAGCATCACCATCATTGCGGACGCCACAAGAGCGGACACACCGGACGCTTACCCTATTGCCACAGCAAAGACGGTGAAAATCAGCGAAATTATTGAAATTTTGGAGGATGTTTATAGTTCGGGCGAGGCCCAGCTTTATTTTAGCGAGGCTGGTAAGTTGATCAATCCAGAAGACTTGGATGGGGATCTGGACCCAACAAACCGCGTCTATATCGCAGATATGGGCCATGACGCCAAAGCGGGAACCCACACAATCTTATTTAATAGGGGCGATCCTGTCGCAGCCGATCCGGCTTTTATTGTGCATAAGTCTAGCGAGGTTAGATACTCGCCTCCCGAGGACGGTGAGTCACAGGGCTGGTCTGCCCATTTGGTTATTCGGTCTGGGGGGCAAGAGTCCGACGGTGGCTACCGCGCATGTTTTGAGAGCATGCAAGGTTTATCGTCGAGTTTGGTCGACCGGTTTATTCGGCGGATTTTGACCCGCTATGCTGACGGTCGACCGAAGTATGTCTACACCGCGAAGGTGAAGCGAAAGGGTAAGGTTGTCGATGAAACCAGGACATATCGCCCGAACCTAAAAATCCGCCGCATACCGTCAGCGAGCGTGAAAGAAGATATATCAGCAGGTGTTTTGTCATCAATTATCCTGACTGAAAGGCAGTCAGAGTATTCCGGCCCGGATGCACTCAACATTGTGAGGTCAACTGATCATCAACTCGTCCTTCGAACCCACCCAGTGGGCAGCGACAAACTGGAGCGGTTCATATCGGACCTAACAGGCTGGGCGCAAAAGGACTATGACGAGATCCAATTCAAGATTGACAAGCTTCCGGGGGGCGGGAGTTCCAGCCCCAGAGCGGTCTTGGACCAAACCGATGCCTTAGACACTTTGTATGTTAGGGCTGAGAGGCTGGCTCAATTCGAGGGGATGCTGGAGCGTTGTTACCCCACAATATGTAATGAGCTGGAGGAAAAAATGAAAAATATCGTCACATCTAATGGTTATTGGTAGCGGCGGTGCGTTGGGCAGCGAGACAGCTACTCACACCCCTGAAGTATCTCACAATCAGTCAGGGGTCTGGCTGGCTATCATCAAAGACAACTTATGACTGGGTACTTCCAGCGTTTTTGTCATTGGTAACGTTGATTGTTTTGTATTGGGTCGGCGCGCACAAAGGCGTCTTCGTGGTCGGCGGTATTGTTGATCGAATTGCTGGGCTCTTGGATTTGATGGCGGCGTTCTTCATTGCTGCGCTCGCGGCCGTCGCAACGTTTGAGCGCAAGGGCCTCGACGAGTACATGAGAGGTGAGCCAGCCCTCATGAAGGTGCGGCGACGGGCGGACGTTGAGCCTATTGAAGAACCACTGACCAGGAGGCAATTTATTTGTTACTTGTTTGGGTACTTAGCGTTTATGGCGTTAATGCTATTTGTGACATTGCGATTTGGTCAAGTTATAGCACCTGGAGCTATCGCATCTATGCCTAAGGAATGGGTCGGTGCTCTTCCCGCAATAAGGCTGTTGTTTTTGACGAGCTTTTTTCTCTTTTTCTGGCAATTGTTCATTGCGATGCTGCTTGGAATATATTTTCTCGTCGACCGGCTTCAATTCATGGGCGACGACGATGCGGCCTGAAACGTCGTCTTTTGGCAAAACGTCGCGCCCTCTGCCTAAGCGTTCGCGGCTTGACCAGTCCCGCAATACATGAGGCGCTTACCTTCAATGCCTTTCACCGCACGCAAGGCGCGATCCTTGTCATCGATAGCACGGTGTGAGCAACGAAAATCAAACTCGGCAAGATAGCGGTGCAGGTGCTGATCGCCACAGTGCTGATAGACGCCCTTCATGCCGCGCTTGAAGATCGAGAAGAAACCTTCAATCGTGTTGGTCTGATCCAGACCACGACCATACTCTTTCGCTGAGTGATTGACGGACTCGTGTGAGACGAACTCTCGGCCAGCGTCTTTGTAGATATTGGACTCGTCAGTCATCAGGTGTGTGTCGTTGCGAAGCACATTGCGGCGCAGAACATCCTTGGCTGCATTTGCAGTAAGAGCCGGCGCGTGGACAGAGCAGGCACGACCGTCGCGTTCAACAAGTGAAATGACCCATCTTCGATTGGGCACCGTAGTTGCCGTGTGCAACCCAGCCCTTACCGTTTACGAAGGTCCACTTGGTCTTGCCTTTGCAGACTTTGCCAAACCAAGTCTCGTCGGCTTCGACGATCTGACCGCCACCGCCCATCGGTGCCGGATCGGTCTCGCGCATACCTTCACGGATGTGGTGGCACATGAACCATGCGGACTTGTACGTGATGCCGAGCATCCGGTGCAGTTGATGCGCTGAGATGCCCTTCTTTGACGAGCAGAGAAGGTGCGTGGCCATGAGCCACTTGTGCAATGGAATGTGCGAACGCCCATACAAGGTGCCGACGCGAACGGTGAAGCGCTTGCGGCATGGATTGCAGTGATACCAGCCCTTTTGCGGCTTTGGATTTGGCGTCTTTCTGCTTGGCTTGCCGACTTGAGGCGGCAACTTCCTGAAGCGCTCTTGCTCACCGCACTTCGGGCAAACGGGGCCATCTGGCCACCGCTGAGCTTCAAGAAACTCGCGGGTCTTGTCCTCGTCTGTGAAAATCGGGTTGGTGAGGTCGCACATCTTCTATCTCCTTGTCCTGTATGTAGGAATCGGAGTTTGTGTAGTTAAGTATATAATGGCCCGGCATCTCGGCAAGCCGGACAGAAAAATCTAACGACGGCAATCCACTAGGCTTAGAATGCCAATTCGATTCGTCGCTTGCCCGATGGGCTAGCATGGGGCGAACGGAACCGGAGCTGCGACCAGTATATTGAGTACCGGGGTCGATCGGCACTTCAAACGGGGCATTCAGCCTGATTGGCGGTACTCTCTTGGCAAATTTCAGAACGCATCTGGGTGTTGGAACGGTTGTTGCGGGATTGCTGGCGACGCTGGCGCTTGCGACTGCCATCATAACGGCGAACGATGTGATGGCCGTGGCGCTGGCCGGCGTTCTCGGGGGCGTGCTGCCCGACATCGATCTTCAGGAGTCTCGGCCCTCGCGCCTTATCTTTTTCTTCTTAGGACTCTTCCTGTCGTTTTGCGCATTGTTCTCCAGTGTCGGCGGTTATTCCATTGCCGAGCTCTGGCTGATCTGGCTGTGCATGTTTTTGGGCGTGCGCTATGGGGCGCAATCGGTTTTTCATCATTTCGCCCGCCACCGCGGCATCTTTCACTCGGTGATCGCAGGGCTCTTCTTCCTGCTTGCAACAGTCTTCGTCTTCAATCAGATGCTTGGCAAAAGTCCCACCGTGTCCTGGCTGGCCGGTGTCTTTCTCTTTGTCGGCTATATGGTTCATCTTTTGCTCGATGAGCTCTACAGCGTCGATTTTTCCGACAACCGCATAAAGCGCTCGTTCGGTACGGCGCTCAAATTCTTCGAATATCGCAACGTCAAGGTTTCAGGGATGATGACGGCCGCGACCGTGGCGGTGTTCTTTATGGTGCCGTCCGTCAACACGTTTGTTGACGATCTGCGCTCGCGCGACCTCGGACCCTTGATCGTGGAACGGCTCCTTCCCGAAGGCCACTGGTTCGGCATCGACACCAGGTTCGAGCAATTCTCGAACGCTTTCTGGGGACCGCGTCCGGTTGCTGTCACACCGAAAAGCAATTCGGACGCGCAAGAGCAGAATGAGCCCGAGGTAGAAGAGACAGCCGATTTGGAACCGGATCACGAGAGCGACGGAGCAAATCTTCCATCGACCACGATCCTTACGGTTTCACCGGATGACTAGACGGCGATTGCCGCATTTCTGAATGTCTGCTGTTGGAATTTTTTGAGCCGGCTGTGAGCGGGAAAGTAATAGTCTCGCTCATACCAGCGGTGGGCACGATCGATCCTTGTTACCGGGTGCATCAGCTGGCAGGTCTGGCGCGCCATTCATCGGCGCCGCTCCGGCGAAACTGCCACTTGCTCTTACGCAATCGCACGGCCGTCTCCAGGTTCCCGCACGTGGCTTGGGTTGCGATGCGGCTCAGCCCGGGCTGAGCCGGAAGGGGCACCGTTTTGTTGCGTGGAGATTCGAACAAACAGTCGATCTGGATGCCGACGGTACAGACGAAGTCGTCGTTGTTGCCCGTGCAGTTGATCGAAGTGACCTTTTCGGGACGGACAAAAAGGCGGTTTCCAGCTTGCGAGAAGAAAACCGCACACCCATTCGAACTGCGTTTCCAAATCGCGCGCGACAATAAGGCCGCGTTGGGGCCGGTGTTTCGCGAAGAAATCAGATAGTTGAGGGCCCCGCACTTGCTGTCCAGAACATGCGCATTGATCGCCCGGTATGCCTGCGGCACAGTGGGGGCAATTTTGGCGACGCGCACATTCGCATGGCCCTTGATGACGGCTCCCTCTAGATCGACGCCCTGACGCTTCGCCATTTTCAACGCGTAGAAGACCCGCAGGAACCGGGTCCGATGGAGCGTTTTCAAATACGCCACTGCATCGGGTATCTGGGCCCGACTGAGGTCCTGTTTGACGATCGCACGCCAATATCTGCCTGATTGATTGAGCGTTCTCTCAATCTCCAGGAAGCGCGCGGCAGGAACGCCGGCTCGCAGCGCGCGGTCGAATGCGGCTTCGTCAACGATTTCAATTGAAACATACTCGTCGTCGAGCACACCGCGTCTGACCAATCCCCCTTCGGTACTGTAGACGATGTTTTGCGCCGGTCTTCCCTTCCGCGACTTCCGTTCTTGCGTTGCGCGGACATAATCAAGATCGCCTTTTAGGGCAGGGGAAGCATGACGTGCTTTTTCCGCATCGATCTCAAACGTTTTTCGTGGATTGGTCCAATAGTGCTTTGCAATCGGATCGTAGATGTCCTCATCGGAGACCACCTTAAAATTGGTAACCTTCCCAAGTTGCCCCGATTGCCGCACATGCCCTCCGATCGAAAATGTGAACGTAGCCGTACGTCGCCCATTGACGAACATCTGAACATCGATCGAAAACAAGCGTCCCGCTGTAAATCGATCGACATGGTATCCGCACGACCGCCGCAGTTCTTTTGCCGCCGCTAGATAGGCGTCGATCAGATAGTCCTGGGCCGGGATTGCCAACGTCTCGGTTCGAATGCCGGGTTTTTCGCAATCGCTTTTGTTGGATGAATAGTGGCGCATGCCGAAGTGGCTGCCCAGCACATACTCGTTCGCGCGCAGGCCATGCCATCGCAATTTGGCTTGCCCGATATCTTTGAAGGTGGGGCCGGCATCGAAGCGGTGGAGTTTGAATCTCGATTGGATCTCATTCGCGTATTTGAGCAACCAATGCCGTTTGTCGGTCACATACATCGCGCTCAATTCGTACAAGAACCATTGATCGGTCCGTTCCAACTTGCTGCCCCATCGCTGAAGCACGCCGGTCAGATCGCCGATGTCTTGGGACGCGCGCCATGCGTTTAACGCGTTGTGTATCTCGCGAAGAAACTGTTCATCGGAAGTTGGCTGCTTGTGTTCACGCCGGATCGCCTGGCTGATCTCCGTGTCACTTGCCATGATCGGGCTCATCGAGTCGGGCCGGGTCAACGTATCGAACTGCGCATTCGCGAACCGGTCTTCGAAGAGATGCGCCAACATCGATCGGCCCTTATTGTCGCGATGAAGCCCGATCGCGACGCATTCGAGGACCTTGCGGCCAAACGCGCCACGCTGCGCCGTAGTCATCTGCTGGATGGAGCGTCGCCCGCTCAGACGCAGAGTCGCGAGTCTTACCGGATGGAAACGCCAATGATTCAGCGCGCGCCTAGCGTTGAATTCGACTGGCACTTTCCGAAGACGTTTGATGAGCTTATCGTCGGTGTCCAGATAGGTGAGGCTGATATATTTCAGTTTCTTGCAGAAGGCGCGAATTTGATTGCGCCGTGCGTACATGCTGTCGAGCAATGCAGTCTGTTGCCTGTTCCACTTGCCTTGAGCGTGGGCGGATTGCGATTGAATGACTAAATCGCCAGCCACCAAGACCGCTAGGAAAAGCACCCACGCAAGAAAATGGGTCGCCATGCGGCGTTGAGCAATGAATGGACGAGGCATGAAATTCTCCAAGCTGGGTCTTCCGGTATTTTGGAGCTTGAGACGTTGACTGCGAATCTAGAGCCCGCCTCGCGAGGCGGCAAGGCACGCCGTACTAAATTATCGAACTTCCGCACCGCTTTGAGTACGTTTTCAACAACGGCTCGCGCGCTCTGCGTTGTGGTAACGGCGTTTCGGTGATGGTCTGCCGGGCGACTATTGCGCCTTGTGCTTCAGCACAAACAGGAATTTCAGGTCATGCTCCGGCCAGAAGTCCTTTTTCACCCATTCGAACTTACCCTTGCCGGTCGGTTTCAGATCCGCGTGGCAAAGACTGACAAATCCACCGGATTTGCCCGTATCGACAACAAGCCGAAATTCGCCGATTTCGCCTCCGGCCCAGTTGCCTCCGGTCTTGAGGATGTAGTCGACCCAATGCTCTTGCCAATACACATTGCCGCCGCCGTCGGCTTTCTTGGTAGCCGCCGTCACGTCTGCGAGGAACGTGTCCGTTACGCAATAGTCCCGCTCGTAGATCTGGCGCAGCTCGGCATCGAAGTAGTTCGTGCCGACATTGGTGCCGGCGAAGGCTCCGGCTGCAGGTTTGTAGCGATGTTTTACAAGGATAGCTTTGCCTGCAGGGAATGTCTGTTCCCAGTAGAATGTCGTCTTCAAGGTCCAGTTCGGCCGCGTATAGCGTTTCATGCCCTGGCCGATATCGTAGCGCTCGAACCTGACCAGTCCGAGCCGGGCAAACGCCTCCTGCGTCTTTGCGTCCAGCGCAGTCAGCCGGTCGACGATGCCAGGAGCGAAGTTCTCAAGCGGAATGCCCCGTTCCTTGAGCGCCGCTGTTTGATCAAGGCCTGCGGCCATCGCCCGCTGTTCAACGCGCATCGCGACGGGTTTGCCATCGACCTCGGTCTTGAAGCCGACGAAGTTGGCGCCCTTGTCTTCCAGTGGGATGGCGACATCGCCATCCTCTTGCATTGTGAGGTCCGGCAGCGGAAACGCCACGATGCTCGTGATGTCTCGATCCGTTCTGTTGCGGAAAACATAGTCGACGCTGATCTGCTCGACCGATACGCGAAGTACCTCGCTTTCCATGGCAATGTCGCTGGATCGCGCCAGCACGAGACCGCCTGCGCCGATCTGGGCGGTGGAGTCGTTTGCGATGGCCGAGGGCGCTGGAAGACAACAAAGGGCCAACAATACACACAGATTACGAGAGAGCATGTTCGATCTCTGAGTAGCGGTTGCGATAAGGTTTCAGGCTACCATGGTGAGATCGCCGATCCCAAACGGGATCATTTGTACCAACGTTTGTCGCTCCCACGTCTCATTGCGGGGTTCTCGGTGCATCGTGAGAACGCCCCAGATGATAATCCCCCAATAGGGTATCGAAATAGGCTGGTCTCTGGTCGTGACCGACGGTTCTGGCCAGCGCATGCACGTCGCGCTGTAACTGTTTCGCCAGCGCATAGATTTTGAGTTCCGGGTCTTTGAGAAGCGGGAGCAGACTGCGCACGAATATCGAGTGGGGATTGGGATCGTCGTGAGAGAGCATATCCAGGGCGACTTCTCCGGCGCCTGCCGAATAGAGGACGAAGGTGTTTGCCGGAACATCGGTGCGCGCCAGCCCGTGCCTCGGGATGCAGCGTGTGCAGGTCGGGAGTGGATTGCGGCGTGAGGCGTCGAGGATGACGATACCGACCCGGGTTTTGCGCGTGGAAATAGCGTTCATCACCAAATCAACGGCGAGCGCCTCGAAGTCGACGAGGTTGTCCGACTGGTTCGATTGAGGGAAATCGATGGGCAGCAGATAGTTACGGCCCCGATAGCGGACTGCGTGTCCCGCATAAAAGAACAGCGCCTCGTCACCCTGATCGAGCTGCCGCCGGAACTCGGCCAGATGCCGATACATGGTGCGCCGGCTCAGATTCTCACCCAACATCACGGTGAAACCGATATCTTTCAGTGTCCCGGCCACCGCGTGGGCGCCGTTCACGGACTTTTGCAGCTTCTGAAGGGTCGTGTAGTCACCATTGCCGAAGACGAGGGCAATGCGTTTGCCGGCACGGCCTTCGACAGCGCCGAAAAAGCCGAGCACAATCGTGATCGCAAGAAGAGCGGCGACCTTATGCATAGGTCTCTCCCAACGACGAGCGTTGCCGTTGCTGAGCGAGCTTATCACTGGTCGAGCCGAGGGCTCAACAATGCCCTATTGAGCATCAAGAGCGGTGATACTGGAGGTTTGTCCAAGGAGTTGAGAATTCTAAGTGCTCACACCAGGAAGAGCGTAATTCGAGTGAATTCAGTATTCGCGGGTCGTTCGCGCATAAGATGTTAAAGCAGGATTCAGTACTCGTTCACGGGAATACATCATCCGCAGACTTTCTATGCCGGCTCCTGAGTTCGGCGGGAATGGGTGGGTGTTCAGCCGCGGCACTGGGCAACAAGATTGCTGGTTCTCTAGATCTTGCCGCGGAGGTCGTTCCGGGAATCCCGATTTGAGGTCCGGGGCCTAGGTCTAATCAAAGTCACTCTTGGAAACTGCATCGGAACCAAAGGCATCTATAAAACTTTGGCTCAGATAATCCATCCACCTGGATTCGTTTTCAGGCACCATACCTTCGGCGATCAGCACTTTTTTGGCAAAACCAACCGCCGTGTGCTTGTTCATGTTCGCTATTCGGTACGCATCGGCGGGTGGGATACAAAATCCAGCGTCTGCGCAAAGTCCGTCCAAGAGATGCCAAAGACGCTGCTTTAGCGAAGCGTCTGGCTTGAGCGGTGACATTCCCATGGACGCTCCAGAATAACGAGTAACTGCTCAAGTCCTATGCAAGAGATTTTCGCACTTGGCGCAGCATTCTTGCTCAAGGCCTGCGGAATTCTAACGCAAATTTATGTGGTCAATTTGTCTGCACATCCGCTGTTGGGTTCGCTAGTAGCCAGTCGCATTCTCTGAATTCGATTATCGTTCCAATACCGCAGGTCGAGAGCAGGACAGCCTGAACAATAGTCTTCAGTCGCATATGGGCCCACACTTCGTATATTGGTCCGGTAGGATGACGGCTTGCCCTGACCCATACTCCAAACCGGGTTCGAATTTCATATCAAGCTCGCGCAGTTATTAGAGGCTTTCGATCTCCGGCTTGACGAGGGCGGCAGTTCTCCCAAGTCCGACTCGCATTAGGTCCATGATGAATTCGGCTTTTGTCATCGAGGGATTATTGTACGCTGTTCGCATTGTACGAAGCGCAGCGACACCTTCGGCAGGATAGAGCTCAAAGGTGCTTGCGACGAAATTGTCTGCGGATACGGCTTGCATATCGAACTCAGACAAGATGGCATCCGGGAAGTCTTTCAGGTTTTCGGTGACGATGTGCTGAGCGCCGACTTTGATTGCAGCGGCAAGGACATGAATATCATCGGGGTCTGGTAGTGCCAGGCTGGCCATCAATGGCTCATAACCAGTCACAACTGCTTCGGGGAACGCGCGTTCCATTGTCGCTAACTGTGATCTCACACTTTCCTCTAGATGAGGCTTTGCGTTTAGGAGTCGGGATGTCCACTCATCCGTTATCTTCTCTGACCATCGGGCTCGGAACAGTCCGGCCTCGGCAAACCGCAACAGAACGTCTCTGACACGAAACGGGTAAAGTACATTTGCATCAAGGATGACGACGAAGCGATCCGCTACTTCTTTCATCCAGCGTCGAACTCTTGACCGAGACGTTGCAGCTCAGTCAGACCTTCAGACCGCGTTTGGTCTCTCTTCTCTTTGTATTCCAGAAGTTTTTCAACCGGGACGCGTCGGTGTGCGCCAACCTTGTGATGTTCGATTTCGCCGGCCTCAAGAAGTTTAACAAGGAACGGTCGCGAAACATTTAGGAGATCTGCAGCCTGCTGTGTGGTGAGTTCCGCGCCATAGGGTACAAAGGTGACCATCTCGCCTCTAGCCACATGTGTGAGCAGGTCCAAGACGAGCTGCCCCAAGGCATGTGGGAAATCTATTTGCAACTCATCGCCGCCGCTATTGATGCGAATTGGCGGGCCATCCTCTCTTAGGGCTCGCGCAAAAATGCTCATCGCCTCAGATGCCTTCTCCATCTCGTCGCTTGTAGGCGGCCGCTTGTTGAGGGCTTCTGCTGGCATGTTGAGTCTCCACTTCGGTGCTAATGTGCAGAATATAAGCGCACTTCCTCATATTCGCAATAAGCGAAATAATCGAAATATACGAAAATGGAGTTACCGAAACGTTTTTTGTCCACTCATGCCCTGAAATGGCTCGGTTCGTCGTGGGGCTTCCTCTCTTTGGATATCGTCCAATGCCAAACCTCTATCTGCTGAATGAATCGAGTGATCCCGCTGCGCTGGGCGACCTCGAAATCTACCGACGCCTGGAAGACCTGGTGATCTCCACAGAGGCAATCGACGTTCGCAACGGTGAGTATTTCGCCTTTGTCTCCGATGGGCGAAAGATCGTGCTGTCGGCCGATAGCGATGATGCACCTGTTGTTGCCGAGGTCGAGGATCATCCAACGCATCGCAAGGAGGTCGAGTCGCTGCTGCGCGGAAATCTCGAATGGTGTTGCGACGATGGAAGGTTCGGGGTCGACCGGCAGGCGGTCGAGACGGCTCAAGGGCTGGCCGAACTGACCGCGCTGATCCCTGAGGCTCTGATTACCGAATATCGGCAACGGTCTGGCGGGGTCCGTGCTCTTTTGTCCCATTTTTTTAAGTAGGACGATCCCGTAAGGAACAGAACCCGGTCACGTTGACCGTGTGATCGATACCAAGTTTGTAGCCACGTGGAGGCGTGTCATTCGGTTGGTTTCATCAGGGATTTGTCGTTTTCTCACCGGGCTCCAGGAAAAAAGGGTTCAGTGCACTGTCACTGGAAGATCGACGGCCACCAAGGCTGAACATCTTTTGTTGTCCCGTTCGCCAAATTCTAAGCTAACGATGCCTCTCTGTCGTGGTTGGGGGCAGCTCATGCTCTCACGCTCAGTGCCTCTATGAGGCGGTCTTCGACCGGACGTTTGACGACCGCTGAAGTTGAAGGCTCGGGCGAACCGACTGGATTCTGCCGCACAATCTTTTCAGCTCACTGTCTCGCTGGTGCCTTGCGCGTTCGTGCCAAGGTCGCGGGCCGGCAGGATTGCCGTCGCATGTCTATGCAGCTTGAACAAATGAAAGGAATGCAATGAAACATCTGCTAGCGTTTATTGGGACTATCATAATCGTGCTCTGTACGTATTTCTTCTACGGGGCGATTTCTACTTCGGCCCAGACATTGGGCGGCAACATCACTCCAAGTCACACGACGCTAACGACATCGCGGTGACGGATTGCCTTCCTGTGGTGACGGTTGGGTAAACCCCTAAATTTTCTAGTCTTGGGGCGTTGTCATTCAGGCGGGCGAGGAAATCCGCGCCATCGCGGTCGCAGCCTTCGACACGATCATTGGGTTGTTCGAAGGGGCGTCGCCGGGATCAAAGCACGATCACGACGACCCCCATGACGATGAGCAGCCAGAGGCAGACACGGCGATAGATATCGCCTGAGGACTGTCGGAAGAACCGGGCGCCGATCCACATGGGGATCACGAACGGAACGAAGAGGGCTGCGCCGAGCAGCAGCGTGTTCCAGTCGGCGCCGCCGCCGATCACGATGCCGACAATCGTAACGGTCGATGCGACGCAGAGCAGGATCAGAATGTTGGCGCGCTGCACCGTTGCGGGGATCGTGTCCGACAGATAGTAGATGGTCACGCCTGGCGCGCCCATGCCGAAGTAGCCGTTGGTGAAGGATGTAAAGGCGCCGCAGGCGAGGCTCGTCAGCGTGCTCCGCGGTCCGTTATAGTTCCAGCCGCGGATCATAATCAGTGCAACAAAGATCACCAGAATACCCATCAGTCGGCGGGTGAGGCCGGGATCTGCGGTCAGGAGCAGATAAATGCCGACTGGAGCGATAAGAAAGCTCATGAGACAGGCCGGCGCCAGATCCGGCCAGTCTGCCTCGCGTGCCGCGCTCGGCACCAGCAGCGCCGGACCGAGCGATGCGAGCACGACACCGACGGCAACCGCTTGCGCAGGCCCGTAGAGAAACGTCAGCAGCGGCACCATGACCAGCGTCGATCCGAACCCGGTAAAGCCGAGAAGCAACCCGCCCAGCGCCGCGATAATCGACGCATAGACGAATGCCGGCTCTAGGAGCAGCGACCAGTCGAACAGGTCGGCCATCGGTTCTGCTTTCCAGCCCTCGGGGCTCTGGGTTAGGTTAGAATGACGGTCTGCTTAGTATCATATCTCTCTGTGCAAAGAGGATTGTCGATCGCGTGAATTCACCATTCACGCGCAATTCACATATGCTTCGACAAAAGAGGCGTAGATTCCCTGTGACGCTCGTTTGGGGTCATGCTGCCGGATCGTTCAATCGTGAGCTGGCGTTCAATCCGCACCAACACTATCGGTCACGCGAATGAAAACGTTGATCATCGTCTCTCGAGCCACCCTTGTCATGATTCTGTTTTGCACCCCGATTCAGACGTCCCACGCGTGCGGAAACTTGAGCGACTTCACATCGTTGATTTTCCAGGCAGGCAAAATAAAAAGCTATGAGAAAAGGGTCGATTGCAAGATCTATGCGCTATCCCGTTTGAGCTGTTTCGATCGCGTTGACGCCAGGGATCGGCAGAGCATTCGCCTTGCTCTCAAGCATGCCAAAGGGCCTAACGCCAAATACGGGACTCCCGAAGATCCTGAGAAGCAGTCCGAAATCGGATGTTCAGCAGATGTGGTCGCAAAGAAATTTGGAATTGAGATTGGCAATCCGAACTATGCAACGGGGCCGGAACAGATGATGGCAGGTCTTCTTTCGTCAGGTTCGAAACAGATAGACTTGTATTGCGGCAAAGAAGGCGTGAGCCCGATCGACAAGAGCAGCGCGGTTCATGCCTGCCTCAAGAAGGAACCGTAGGGCTGTCCCGAATGTGCAGACGCCCCATGCATATTATGATCAGCCAAAGGGGCGTTTTTGACTCGCTTGTGGCAGTGAAGAGATAGCCACTTTCCAACAAACTCTGACTCATCGAGGATATGAAATCAGCCATGCCGGGGACATCTCCGCAGCTTCGGAAGTACAACGAACTGGGCGGCAGAACATTCCTGGTCGGCGTTGGCGCGAACAAGTGCGGGACGAGTTGGGTCTATCGGTATCTCAGTTCATTGTCCGGTGTGGTCGCATCGCCTTTGAAGGAAGTGCATTTCTTCAACGCACCTTTCCATGCCTCGGCGGAACAGATGGATCTTTTCGCGGTCAAGCGGCTGGTGTTCCACATCAAGCAGGATGGCGACGTGGTCGACAATCTGCGCAGCCGTCCTTCATTTCAAGCCAGTCTCGATCGCGTCAAGATGATCTATGACGTCGATGAGTATTTCGGTCATTTTGCGAGGATCTGCACGCCGGACACCAGAACCCTGTGTGACATCACACCGGCCTATTCGGGCATTGGCCGGAGCGGGTTCGCGTCTATGAGGGACTTTGTCGCTTCCCAGGACGTGGCGCTCAAAATCCTGTTCATCATGCGCGATCCGGTCGATCGGCTCTGGTCCCATCTGAGGTACAGGCAACAGAACGACCCGAGTCTGGATGTCTTGAAAAACTGGTCCGAAATGATTCAGGACCCGGAGCTGTTCGGATGGACGGACTATCGGCAGACCGTGGAGGCGATGGACGCTGTGTTTCCAGACCGGGACATTCTCTTCCTGTTCTTTGAGGACCTCTTTTCCGAGGCAACGTTGAAAAAACTCTGTGCCTTCGTCGATGCCGATTATCTGCCGCCGAAGACCGATGAAGCCGTCAATGAGACAAAGTTGAAAATCGATCTGCCTGACGGTGTGTGCGATGAACTCCTGACCATCCTTGCCCCTCAGTACGCGTTCTGCCGCGAGCGATTTGGCAGCGGTGTGCCGGACGCCTGGCGGGCCTGATGGCCCCTCCTGATCTGCCGGTTCGAGGTCCAACCAAATGCTGGTTCGTCACCTTTTCTGACATCGTAAACCGAAACCTTTTTGACAATAATCGTCTGCCCTTTTGAACCTTTTGTGGCCATGGCGCGACCAACCTTCATATGCGGACCCAGGAAGCGGCTGCCAAAGGAGACAAGACAATGATGGAAGATACGAAAATCAGCTTTGGTGATATTGCGGACGAATACACCGGCAACCAGAGGGAGGATGCCGGCGACAGGACGGAGGAAATCAGCAATAAGATCGTGGAAGAAGTCGAGCGCACCTTTGATTCACTCCGCGAAACAACCGATCACGATTTCGACGCGTTCGACAATATGGGTTTCGATACAGGTGCCGACGACATCTGGGGGATCTAGAGCCCGCGAAACTCTGACAACGAAAAAACCCGGCCAATCAGGCCGGGTTTAAGTCGCGGATCATTCCAGAGTGCGAAGGTGATCGGCAATTGTATTCGCGCTCATCTCCTCAATCGCGTTCCCCCGCAGATTGAGAAATTCGAATTCTGGCAGTCGTTCTGCGATTGCCGTCGCTGCAATGTCGCCAATGGCGTTGCCACTCAAATCCAGATACATGCGCGCGGCGAGGTTCTTGGCAATGGCGCGGGCCGATACGTCACTGATTCCGGCCGCATCGACATCCGCGGCAACGCGATCCTGAACGTCACCTGAACAAGGCGCCTTCAACGAAGTTTGCCCGGCCACATGCTCAGCGTGTGACGGGCGTCACGCGCCTTCGCGCCGACGACTCCCATGTAGAAGTCAAGAGACGGGGGGACGCGTCTTCCACCGATCGATCCAGGAGGGCGCGACAACGTTTTGGGCATCCCTGTCTTCGACATCAACCGCCCGGGCTTTGGCCCGGAGCAGCGCATTGTGGGAGAGAGAGATGCGAGACTGGACACAACCGATCGATATCACCATCACCGGCTACTTCGGGATCAACGACTACATCTGGGGTACCAACGGCGACGATGGGATTTCCGGATATAGCGGAAACGACTATCTGCGCGGCGGCGCGGGCGACGACTATGTCGGCGGCGACAGCGGCGATGACCGACTCTATGGCGACGCCGGGGACGACTATCTGTCCGGGAGCACCGGAAACGACCGGCTCTATGGTGGCAGCGGCCGCGATTGGATGACGGGCGGTACAGGCGTCGACACGGCCTATGGCGGCACCGGCGCTGATATTATTGAGCTGGATGGTGGCAATGACTTTGCCTATGGCGGCGACGACAACGACACCATCAAGGGCGGCACAGGCCGGGATTCCCTCTATGGCGGCAAGGGCAACGACGATATCCATGGCGATCAGGACAATGACGTGGCCTATGGCGGCGAGGGCAACGACAGGATGTATGGCGGTACCGGAAACGACCGCTTCTACGGCGGCCAACATAACGACGATCTCTTTGGCGATGCCGGCGACGACACGCTCTTCGGCGACAGCGGCGACGACTATCTCGACGGCGGCGACGGCGACGACGGTCTGAACGGCGGCTCGGGCAACGACACGCTGTCCGGCCGGGACGGTGCCGACTCGCTTCTCGGCGATGAAGGCGCCGACTGGTTGTTCGGCGGCGACGAGAACGACTGGCTCTACGGCGGTGCCGACAACGACAATCTCTACGGTGGCAACGACGAGGACCGTATGTTCGGCGAATCCGGAGACGACAACCTCTATGGCGGCCGGGGTGATGACATTCTCGAAGGCGGCACGGGCGAGGACACGCTCCATGGCGGCAATGACGATGACCTGCTGAAGGGCGGTGACGACGATGACACGCTTTTCGGCAGCTATGGCAACGACACGATCTATGCTGGTGCCGACGATGACTATGTGAGTGCCGGCAATGACCATGATGAGGTCTTTGGTGAAGGCGGCAGCGACGACCTTTATGGCGGCAGCGGCAATGACCTTCTGGACGGTGGCTCCGGCGGCGACGATCTCTATGGCGGATCCGACAGCGATATCTTGAACGGTGGAACCGGCTACGATTATCTCAGCGGCGGCAGCGGCAACGACGTCTTGAATGGCGGCGACCATGACGATCGTCTCAACGGCGGCTCTGGCAATGACGAGCTGACGGGAGGCGGGGGAGCCGACAAGTTCCAGTTCTCGGGCAACTGGGGCACGGACACGATCACCGATTTCGACACGAGCCGGGACTATCTCGATTTTAGCCGCGTCTTCGGTGTCGACTCGCTATCGGATCTGCAGATCTTCGAATCGCGAGGCGGCGACGCGCAAATCGCTTACGGCGGCAATGTCGTCATCCTGGACGGCGTCTCGGTGTCGGAGCTGTCGAGCAACGACTTCATTCTCTGAGCCGGGCGAGGGGACATGGTCCCGCACGCGAGATCGGGAACGGGGCGGCCGACCGGCCGTCCTGTTCCTGTCGTTTACACTCCGAATTGCAATTCGCCATTTTCGGAGAGAGTGAAATCAGAAACTTTGACGTATCCGCCGTGACCAGAAGCCATAGTTCTGTCCAAAGCCTACGCCCCGCACCTGATGCGGGGCCCAGGGCTGAAAGCGAGGTCTGTGCTTTTAGCCCTGGGCCCCGGATCAAGTCCGGGGCGTACATCTCTTATTCTGTCAGAAAGTGTTTCTTATTGTTCGTGTCGGCTCATCGCGAACCATGAAGGATGACGTTTTGGTCCTGCCGGTAATTTGTCTGTTAAGAACCTACGCCCCGCACTTGATGCGGGGCCCAGGGCTGCGAACAATGGCCTCGGTTTTTGGCCCTGGGCCCCGGATCAAGTCCGGGGCGTACATCTCCTATTCTGTCAAAAAGTGTTTCTTATTGTTCGTGTCGGTTCATCGTGAACCATAAAGGATGACGTTTTGGTCCTGCCGGTTTTTTGTCTGTTTAGAGCCTACGCCCCGCACTTGATGCGGGGCCCAGGGCTGCGAGCAACGGCCTCGGATTTTGGCCCTGGGCCCCGGATCAAGTCCGGGGCGTACATCTCTTATTCTGTCAAAAAGTGTTTCTTATTGTTCGTGTCGGTTCATCGTGAACCATGAAGGATGACGTATTGGTCCTGCCGGTAATTTGTCTGTTTAGAGCCTACGCCCCGCACTTGATGCGTGGCCCAGGGCGGCAAACAATGGCTGCGGTTTCTGGCCCCGGATCCCGCATCAAGCTCGGGATGTGAGCATTGGGAATCGTTGCGTGAATGCAGACCTTCCACACTTGCTTGTAACCGGCGTGGCCATTGTCCTCGTTGCGGGTGTCATGGCTATCGTGGTGGGCTGGTGGCAAACCAACAGTGGGCGACCGATCGTCGAAAACGTCACCCTAGCCCTCTCCCCAGGGAGAGGGGACAAAAGAACAAGCCCTCTCCCTAGGCGTGAGGGTTGGGTGAGCGTGGTTCAAATGAACACATTACTTCCATAGCCAACATTGGATTCACGGTTGATGGATTTACGAAGATCCCAAGCGTGAAAACAAGCCCTGGCAAGGCTCGGCAGGTTGCTCATACTGTCAACAACATTGTTGCTGATTTCATAGCGGAAGAAATCGTGAAACGCCGGCCATTTATCATCAGGTTTAGAGCCGACTCACCAGACCATGAGGAATTGTACAAGAGAATCCAGCCGGAACTCGAGGAAGTGTACGGCATCAAAATGAAGACACCGAAAGCAAAGGGGGCACTCCGAAAATATCAGGAATTTCGGATGGAATTTCCTGCAAATTATGAGCTACCTGCACCCCCTATTCCCAAGTAAGCGCGCGCCATTTGTCTTATAGTTGTCTTGATCAGCTCTTCGTCGAGCGGTATCTCGCTCATCCCTTCGTCGTTCGGCGCCTCCCAGGCGTGTTTCCAGGTATAAATGCGTCGCCAATCGTCCCCCATCTCTTGCAATTCACCGGGGAGAGCGCCCGACGTGGCCATGTCAATGTAGGCATCGTAGAGCATGATCTCTAGGAAGCCGAGATCGGAGGCAGTATCTTCGGACAACATTGCTGCGGCCTTGGTTGATGGACGAAGGATGCCGGACCTTAGCGAAAACGAGTGCTCGCTTCGACCGTTGAGCAAATACGAAAGAATATCCCCGCCCAGGACAGGATGCGGGCATTGCACACGGTGCAAAATCGTTTTGCCGATTTTGTACTGCCGGAGCTTAAGAAGGGGCAAGGGTTCAGGGTGCAATTCTAGGCGGCTACAAAACAGCTGGAAGATATCTACGTAGATCTTATGCCTCAACTAGAAGCGGCCTATGGAGTGAAGCCATTTCGGGATGTCATACAGCTTGAATCGGGCGAGACTTCAGGGTTCATTCTCAACTTTCCTCCTGGCCATAAATTGTCGAAAGCTAGCGGGTAGCTGCTTTGCGTGCCGGGTGAATGAACTTGCCCCAGAATGAGTAATCCAAATAGGTTTCAAGCCAGCGCGTGGCAGTCTTACGCACCAATGCTTTATCCATTGTGGACTTGCTCTGCTGTACCCAGGCTTCTAGCTGCTCCAGGTCGTCGTTGACTTCACGCAAGGCATCTGGCGTGGCGCCAGACATCGCCATTTGCAGGCGTGCTCTGGCTAAAACGGTCTGAGCGGTCCTCAGAATATTCAGAATGTCACCTTCAGGCATTGTGTTTCTTTCGTGGCAATCATCGGGACTGTACGGCATCAAATTGAAAACGCCGGAAGCAAAAGGGCGCTTCAGAGAATATCAGGAATTTCGGATGGAATTTCCTGCAGATTATGAGCTACCCGCACCCCCTAATCCCAAGTAGGCGCGCGCAAATCGTCTTAAAGTTGTCTTGATCAGCACTTCGTCGAGCGGCATCTCGTTCAGCTCGTCGTCAAGCGGTATGTTGTTGGCGCACTTCCAGGCATACAAGTCGCTGGCCCGGTTCCAGGCATATAAGCGTTGCCAAGCGTCCCCAGTCTCCCGCAGTTCATCGGGGAGAGCGCCGGACATGGCCATGTCATCGTAGGCGTCATAAAGCACGATCTCCATGATACGGAGATCGGAAGCAGTTTCTTCGGACAACATTGCGCCGGCCTTGGTTGTTGGACGAAAGATGCCAGACCTTAGCAAAAACGAGTGCTCAATTCGACCATTGAGCAAATACGATTTGCCCGCCGCTGGTATTAGTTGGCAAGCCTGCGGGCGCCGACACAGAGTTAGACGACGAATTCACGAACCCGGCAGTCAAGGCCCTCACAAAGAAAGTTCACTTTCTTGACGGCGAATGACGGGACCAAGCCACTCAAACCAACCAGACGATGCATACCGCTAGGCGAGTGGCACAGCATGATTGTGCAGTTCGACACAACGCAAGCCATAGCAACGGATCGGATTAGGGTTTTTTACGACGGCATCGAAGTTAGGGATTGGGATCAGGAGAATCACCCGTCGTTCAATACCGACTACCAAATGATGAATGCATCTCAACACTTCATTGGCATTTTTGGAGGGTCAACGCCTGTAGATGAAGCAGATGGAAAATTTGCGCATACGGCGGTGTTCGACGGGCTGATATATGACCCTACCGAATTGCTTACCGAGGGAGGGAGCCCAAAAGATCTGACCGCACTCGCTAGAGGCACAAATGGCTTTCTCCTCCAGTACGATAATGCATCCAATTTGGGAGAGGATGAAGGGACAGGAACTAACGACTTTACTGTGACAGGTAGTCCGTCACAAACAACCGATGTTCCAGTAGCCAAGTCTTTTGTGATTGGTAGAGAATTCAATCTCGATGCTGATAGTGGTGGATTCAATGGCTATACGGTAAGAAACGTGTTCGATGCAGAGAACCTCGGAAAATTCTACGGTCGGCCCAGGTCGATTCGGCTGACATTAAAGGCCTCAAGCATCGAGGGCCTGTCTTTGGACTACTTGGGCATTGGTCTCAAAGCGTCGTCCGGTAATCCCTGGGATGCGGACGATATAAAGGAAATTTCATTCGACTCTGCATCTGGTTTTGCGATAAGCGCGGGCGAAGAAGTCGTGAGCGACGAAGTCAGATTTGATTGGGATCAGATAACGGATCTTGTATTCTCATATAGAGGAACTGAGGGGTCATCAGACCAGTTTGCACGCAATGATGCTGCGACAGGCGCAACAGTCTATTTCAAGCAAGCGACGGATGAGGCCGCCGTTGCGGATGCTTCGTCCGGTTACACAACAAGAGCTACCCGCGTCGAAGGCATATCGAGGATTGAATTTGGATATTTAGACGACGGCTCAGCGTACTCACTACCCTACGGAGAGGCGATCGCAAACGTGTCAGCTACACAAACCCACACATTCACTGATGTGCATCTAGGTCCGCCATTCGCAGGGCGCAAAGTCGCAGTCTTCTTTTCCGCGGGTGAATCGTCCATGACTTTTCCTGTTGACGCTTGCGTTGTTGGTGGCATCCAAGCAGATGTTCGCACCAAAGATGAAAATGATGGTGTGCTGACAGCGATTGCGACCGCCGTAGTACCAACAGGGGAACACGCGAACATTACACTAAAAGTTGACAACAACAATGCCACGCGTTTTGCGTGCAAAATCTATGTCTTACACAATGTATCCAATATCGTTCCTGTCAGTGCGGTCAGCAGCAGCAATGGAGTTAGCGGTGCATTGACAGCGGCGCTAAACATAAGTGCAGACGGCTTCGGTATTATGTGTGCGAACCATTTTGCACCTGACAATAATGCAAACACAATGTCCAATTGCTTCGAAGATACGGATCTGTTCGTTAGTAATATGCGGTTTTTCACTGGAAGCATTCGCAAAGAGACAGCAGTTGTCGGTTTGGCCATAGGTTTGGGGGAAAGGCACGGCACATATGAAACAGTGTCCGCAGCGTCATGGGTGTAGACAAAGGGCCCGAAGATTGTCGACAAGATTATCGAAGATGCTATTCACAAGCTGATCAATGCGATCAACGAAGGCAATCAAGCAAAACGGGGACGGCACGCCTGGAGCGCCGTTGGACAGTGAAGATCAAGTGGAATCTTGTGGCTGATAGTATTCTAACCAGTTTGCCTGATCCGGTACGCAAACAGAAGCCAAAACCGTGAAAGAATAGTAGGCCTGAGACAAAGCGATCAGATTAACTGACAAGTGGCCAATGTCAGTGGCGGCCTTGCTAGGGCGGGGCATCTTGCATTGGAAGGCTCGATGCCTATCACCGGTCCTGGCGGCAAGCCAATTGGACCTGATAAACCGAAATAGTTGCCCAGCTTTGCTAAACTGTAAGAATGAAAGACATCCACTCCGGGTGAAAAGAATTGTGCTGCCAGCTTTCGGAATCGGCTTCACGTGTTATTCGTTCGAGGCCTATCCGAGGGCCTGCAATTCGGTTCACCATTCGTCCGAGCAGCAACTTCAGGCGCTGTCCACGGTCAAATCGATCATAACCCGGGACAGCATCATGAAACACGCTCGGATAAGCAACTTTGCATGAAGAGAAGCCGAGCCGCGCCGCGTTTTCGGGTATCCAGCGGTAATGAGGCGTAAGAGACACACCTTCGAAAGCATGGGTTACCCATTCTCGATTTTCTAGCTTGAGCACCCACTCGTTTGTTGAAAAAGGTGAGAAGTGCACCTTTGTGCTGACGATCACCGCTTTGCGCGCAATCTCACGGCAGTTCAACAAGTGCTGAAGAGGGTTGGCCAAGTGGTAGAGAAGCCCGAGGCTTAGCACGACGTCTATGTCTTTGTCGGCATAAAGGTCTGCGTAGCCGGGTGCATCCGCGCTTACAGCATCGTTTGAAACGGTAATACGGTTCCGATAAATGTCAGATTCGGCACACTCGATAATGAGGCGTTGTTGATTGCATTGGTGTGGTCGAATCTCCGATGAATATACGTGCCGGAAGCCGAGGTCGGCCGAAAGAAAAGAATATTTTCCCGTTGCACTGGCTATATCCAATACATTCGATTCTTCTCGTTCGATATCGAGCAAGTTCAGCCGCTCGATGTGAAAAGCCTTTTCATCATCTGGATCGGTGTCTTTGTAAGCTCTCTGAAAATCTCGGATGAGAGCGTCATCACTGTCTGGATTGCACCATGAGTCTTCGCGGCTTAGTCCGGCGCAATAATACAAGCCGGCATATGCCTGTTCATCGAATTTATAGGTGTGCATCCAGGGAGCGAGTTCCGGCAAAGCGGAGAAAAATTCGGCCCGCTTGTCAACTGAAATCGAAATATGCATGACGTCGCCTCCTACAGCGGCAAATTACAAACATCTGTTGGTATTTCAACCATTACCCATTTCAAACGATCGGTTTTTGCTGACATGTGGAGAACTGCGAATTGCTTCCCCCAAATCGCACCTCACCTTGCGTGCCAGAACTGCAATCAATGTGGCTCGCGCCTCAGTTGGTGCGTGTTTCGTGGCTGATCATCCGAGAGCTAGTTGGCCGCAATCAGCGAGGTGCTGGTGACTATTGCTGTGGTCGGAAACCGGAGCAATAGGCTCCAGTCTCATAGCTGGTAGCTTGCGATAGCCGCGAGACAGGCGGTCGTATCGAATTGCGAGACGTGGGAAGTCCTTGGGCTTGCCGAACATCTGCTCAGTCGCGTTGCGATCATGATAAAGGTCCGGTGAGAAGTAGTTGTTCCAAGGTCGATTGGGCTGAGGTGGGTTGTTAGCTATGGTGCCTCGTACTTCGACCCTTCAGCAAGTTGCGTCGTTGTCATGATTTTGTCGGTCGTAGGCTTCGAAAACGAGCTTCGTATGTGAGATGCCAATGTGGTGGCTGGAGTCGGCGCTGCCGCGTCACCACCGCAAATTCGGTTTTGACCCGATACTGTTCACGCGATGAAGCACGAGTAAACCGACAGACTGTTTCAGAAATCAGGGTCAGATTGAAACGTCTGTAGTTAGCATTGGGAAGCATTCTTAAGCATCTGATTGGCTTGTCTGCTGCTGCGTTCATAACCGAGTCGCTGCTCAACCGACCGCCCTGGGTTTGTTCAGTTGCCGGTCGGAACCTGTTTGGCAAGCAGCCACAAAAACACAAAGGCTGACCTGGCACATCAATTCAAGGGCGCTATCACCATCCGTAATTTACAATGACTGATAAAATTGCATAGCAATTTCAAGAGATTAAACGAGTTCGCCAAGATCCACAACATGTGGGGATCGCAAGTAATTGATATCATTGTATTTATAATATAGCATTCCGAGGCTATCTGCTGACTTGTGCCGCATTCGCTTGAAGAATGAGGGGGAGACAGCAGTGGTATTGTCCCGTGTGTGGGGGCATTGGACCGGTGCTTTACGGTCAATTTGTGTAGTGCGTAACGTAAGGCAAAAACGATGTCTGCAGAATCTCGATTGATCTGCAGTCTGTCGGTCGTGGCTATCTCTGCGTCTGGCATACTGTTGAGTTTCTTTTTCTTGCCCTGGCAGACGATGACGCTCGTACTGGTCGGCATCGGCATTGGCGTATTGCTGTCCATTGCTTTGGCCTTTATGGCTATTGCACAGGACGAGCTAAATGGTTTCGCGGTAATGCGAAGTGGCGAAAACTCAGCTGGCCGACCGTCGGCTAAGCAGCTTCGGCCGAACTTGAGCAGAGCATCCGAACAATCTGCGACATAGCCGAACCGATTTCGAAATATTTCGTCCGGTCTGCTCAATCCTGAAATTTTTTGGACGATAACCAAAATCAGTGTTGTCTAAATGTCTCAGGCCGCCGTGGCGCTTGAATTTGCGCCAAGCAGCCGAGGCGCGTACGGCAGACAGCCTTTGGCTTACTAAAGATTGTGCGCCAATAGCATTGCGACAAACTCTGGCTTAATCAGCTTTTACTTCAATGATTTGCACGGCTTTCGCCTGCACGACAACAATGTCGTCGGCGAAACGGCCGCCTGCACGCTCGCTGGTCGATCGCCAACATCCGCACTTGGCACGTATCATTTCAATAAAGGTCCCTCGGTCTTGGCCGAAGCGCATGGTCTCGGGAATTCGACCTCGGAGACGATGTCATCGCCGGCATTGACAGTTGACTCATTAGGGGCCGGTGGTAGTTTCCCGACAGTAGCGGGGCGAGAGATCAAAGAGCGGATGGGCGGGGTATTTCAATCCAACGGGCGCATTGCGTGCTTGGCGAACCAACCGTTCGAATGCACGCGCTCCAGCCTCCGTCATTGTCGAATTTCAACATGTGCAATACCACCTGGCTATCATGGGCATAGTGCCAAGTTGCTGGAGCAACTTGCATTGCCGGATTACTTTTCAAAAACTTGCCAAACCTTGTGGATGAACCGTTCCAGCAACGAGAAATTTGGAAACGAGAATATTGGCGAGATGGATAAATCTAACAAATGGCACAATCGGGCGGCGACGATGAAACGTTTTTCGGTACACTGCGACAGCATGCGCGATGAGATGAGCGGCCGTTGATATGGTCTATTCACCTGCGATGAACAATCAACCCCGACTTGTCGATTATGCCAGAGTTGCCGTGGATCGGCTCTTGCCAAGGTGGGGCGCAATCGGCGCGCGACTGTATCCGCCGAAGTTGTCGACAGCCCGACTTGGTCCCAATGTTCTGGAACAGGACAGTATAGGTCGCACAGTTGCGGGCAGCGTTCAAAGTCTTCTCGAGGCTCAGCGGCGATCCAGCGACATCCTACTTCATCTCCAAGACAACGGACCTGAGCATCTGATTGCCGAGTGCACATACAGCCTAGACAATATTTGCTATCTGTATACGTCGCGAGGCATTTGCCGGAACTACACACCACCGCCGATCGATGAGCCAAATCCTTATGTCATTGGTCTCATATATTCGTCGGCAAGTGAGGTTTTCCTCGGACGAACCACGGTCACGGAAAGCAATTCATACGCGACACTTAAAAATCCGGACACAAACTATAAGCGGTGGGTTTGGATCGAAACGGCTCAGTACGAGGCCGTGTCGCCGGAAACCGCGTGGCTGCATTCGCCTTACTTCAAGGTTAATGCCGTTTTTCCCGGAGGCCTCAGCCTTTGTGCCTCACCCATCCTGGTCCTCGCCAAGGAAGGTTCCAATTCTTGGATGCGAGGCGTCAAAGATTGGGCAGTAAAGACCGGAGAAATTCTATTTCCCGGTACAATCCTTCGAACGATGACAAATCACCCGGTAAGCTCGAATCATTTGTACCGCTGTTTTTTACAAATATGGTGCTCGGGCGAATTCGCTGGACGTGTTCGGGTCTATGCCAGTCAGCATTGGGATATGGATGACAAGATGCATCCGTTCGAACCGGGAAAGATCCTAGCATTTGACGTAGAGACCGAGCTTTCGCTGCATGTCCAGGCTTCAATTAGCCCTCAGTAATCGAAGCGTTGCAACCGAGGTCTTTTCGCATAGCTTTTAGGGGTGTCTTTTGCGTTGCGGCAACGAATGACCGATGAGTCTTGATCAAGCCACAATTCCCTGTGCGCCCGACGACCAAGACTATCTCGCGGCCATCGTCAGCTAATGGTTATCAGTCATGAGCGTGATTCTGCCTCTGATGGCGTGGGTCACGCACATGTACATCGCACCCAGATGCAAGACCATGCCGATCGCGGCCAACAAATAATCAAAGTGCGCGTCGCTCTTTTTGATCGCAACGACATCTGTCCGGACCGCCGGTGCCTACTAGCAGCTGGCGACAATCGCGACACTCATGAATCATTTGAATAGGCGTTACTGCAAGGCGAGAATGTATTTCGCCAATGCAGTGTGTCCAGTAACCGAGAGATGGCCACCCCTTCGACCGAAGGCGTAGTGGTCAGCATAATCTGGGGACCTTCGCAGACTCTCGGCGTAGTCATGGACAGGCACACCCAACACGTTGAGCTGAATCTTGAGTTGCACAACTTCAGGCGGTGGCCAAACTGAGACTTCATCTACGCTTGGTAGAAGTACAACGATGAGCCGACCGCCAATGTCATCAACAATGGATTTGGCTCGGCTGACGATGAGGCCATAGGTTTCAATGAGGTCTGCCGATACTTGCTGACCTTGACTGACCGGTTTGAAGTCGTGCGTCAGTCCTAGTGTTTTGCGAAGTGTCGCAAGGCGAGCAATGTCTTTCCATTTCCTGTGGTCACGTGCGCGCGACTCGTCGGCTTGCGCAACCAAACGGTCTTTGTGCTCAAGCCAAAGCCGCTCGAAGAGGCTTCCAACAACGTCGGTTTTACTGGACAGGCTTTGGCTGTATCCGGGCGTCAAATACCGTGCGAGGGGTGTGTTTAGGCGGTCTGCCAAATCGATAAAGTCGTTGTCATTGAAGTGTACCCACACGACGAGGGATGGCTTCAGGAGGGGTGCAAATTCGACAAGTGTAGCGAGATTGGCAAGCGGTCCGTTGCCGCCTGTGCCGAGATTGACGGTCCTAGAATGCTTTGCACGTATCAACGAAACGAAGCTCTTTTCGACCGGCACACAATCGCCGTGCACAAACGAGTCGCCGATCATCGCAATATCCAGCGAGTTCTGGTCCCAGATTGCATCGGGATTGCGAAAGCCATGCCGGTCACTGTCATAGGTGACCCAAGGCCCCACTTCATTGCATTGGATGATGTGTCTTTTGGGGGATGCCGCTAATGGGATGAGCGGCAAATCTTGTTTCAAGGGGCGAAAGAAAAATCGAGCGTCAATTCCTTGCGCTTGCAGGTCGGTTAAAACCTCAGGTCTTGTGCGGTCGTCGTATTGATATCCATGTGCTGCGGCTGCTTGTTTTCGCAGCGATTCGTTCGATGCGGGGGCGATAATGATCTCTATTCCATATACCGCAACACCCAGAAGTATGATCCAGAAAGCTGATAGGACTTGTGGGATATGACGGGTATGCGCCAGCCATACCAAGCCGGCGATAACGATGGCGGCTGGAACAGCATAGAGGACAAACCAGGGACCCAATACCTTGAAGTCCGACAAAGCTTCTGGCCGGCGTGAAAGCGAGTAGAGCAGGGCGCACGCGACGATAAGCGCGAAAAAGTAGAGCAGATAAGCGGCGCTTCGGTGAATTCGAGGCAAAGACTTTAACTGCATTTCTGCCACTCTCGATCTGGAAAAAGAAGTATTGGATACTAGAGCAAAGGGCCAGCCTTGTGACCGAACGCGTCAGCCACGAACAAATCTACCGAGAGCTTGGCAGCATCGAAGCGCGCTTAAGCTCATTGGAGAAGACTCAAAGCACGATGGTCAATGACGTTAAGGCCATGCGCTCGCAGTTGGATTTGATGAAGGGCGGGCGGCTGGCCTTGTTCGGGCTTTTGGCTGCTGCTGCTAGTCTCGGGGGCCTCATCACGCACATGGTTGGCTGGATTAAGCCGTAGTCAAATTCAATGAGTACCGCGTTTCACGAGCCGTCCGTCCGGGCGGCTTTTTTTGTTGGAGAAAGCGATGGCCAGAACCATTACCCTGCGTACACTGCTGGAACTTGCAGGCCATGAGGCAATCGTGCGCGAAGCCTATCTGGACAGTGTCGGTGTGTGGACGTGGAGCATCGGCGTCACACACTTGTCCGGCCACAATGTCCATCCGCGATATCTGGACAACCCACAATCGCTAGAACGCTGCATTGAGGTGTTCGAATGGCTCGTGCGCACCAAGTATGCGCCCGATGTTCTGAAGGCTTTCAAGGGGCATGAGCTCACAGAAGAGCAATTCGCCGCTGCTCTGAGCTTTCATTACAACACCGGAAAAATCGGCACGGCGAGTTGGGTGCGCCGTTGGAAGGCAGGCGATGTTTCGGGCGCTCGTGAAGCCATCATGTTCTGGAAAAAACCACCTGAGATTATCGGGCGGCGAAAGAAAGAGCGTGACTTGTTTTTTAACGGCACGTGGTCCGGTGACGGCACGGTCAAAGAGTACAAGGTCTCAAAGCCGAGTTACCGGCCTGACTGGAGCAGTGGTCGCCGCGTCGATATCGGCGGCATCCTGAACGAAATAAGAATAGGCGAGGGCGGCTCACCCTTGCCAGACCCGGAACCGGGCGAACCGCCAACGGACAAAGAAGAGCTTATCCGCTGGCATATGGCAGAGCTGAAGACGCTCACGAAGGCCAAAGATATCTCTCTCATCTTCGACTAAAAGGAACTACGCACATGTTCAATTTCGAACAGGTGGGCGGACTTGTCCGTCACGCCCTGACGACGCTTGGCGGCTACATGGTGGCCAAGGGCTTTGTCGACGAGACCACAATGATGGAGCTTGTCGGCGCCGCGATGACATTCATCGGCTTCGGCTGGTCCTGGTTCATCAAGAAGCCAGTCTGATGGGACCGCTGAAAAGGTGGGCGCTCAACGCGGCGCTTGCCTATCTTGCAAGGATGTTCAGCGGTCAGATGTCTGAGGACAAGGTCCTCGGCATCGTCCGTCATGGGCTGACGACGCTTGGTGGCTTTCTGTTCGCTCACGGCATCATCGAAGAAGGCCTGATCGAGCCCATGATTGGCGTCGGCATGGCGGCCTTTGGAATGGTGTGGTCGTTCATGGTGAAGCGTCCGACATGAGCGACGACACATCGATCGAGGACAAGGTAACAGTCCTTCACCCGCACCGTTCACCCACGCCAGAAGCAAAAGATGTTGACGCCATATTGGCCATGCGCCGCCTGCTGGCTGAATGGATGCAGATGGTGAAAAGAGGAGAGTTGTCGTCGGTCGTCCTGGTTGGCGGACTGGCTGCGGACGGGCGCACTGTCGACTCCTATGCAACGAGCGAAGACCCGCTGACGACCATCGGCCGGCTCAGGCAGGTCGAGCATATGATCCTCTCCAGCCACGACAATGATGGCGATACCCGCTGAGTGGTGGCGCCCTGCATTTTTCAACCGATATGGGAGTGCGACGCCAATGCTGCGTGCCGCAATTGCAACTCTGTTTTTGATCTTGGGGCCAGGCATCTCGAGCGCCCAGCCGTTCCGATCCAATGTATTGATGAACATCACCATGTGTGCGGATAGCGATGTTTGGCGCCAAACACTCGATCGTCTCCAAAGCGACGATGTACCCGGGGCTCATCGCTTCATGGCGTTCGCGATCGGATCCGGTCGCTGCGCCCATGTCCCCGTCGCAAATTACCAACCTGAGGCTATCGTCGAGGAATGGGCTGAGGATGACGGGTCCGGCTCACCGGGTGTTATCGTCGCTGGACACCTGCTCGATAAAAAGGGGCGCAAGCGGCAACGGGCCTTCATCTGGGTCACGCCGGATCTGTTACGCGAGCATTTCAGTGTCGATGCCCCGCGGACCTAATTACAGCGATGGCTATTATTGGCCCTTCCAATGCGGGATCAAAAGGGGGCTCAGGTCAGACGCGCACGGCATGCCGTTCACGAAAGTTCGGCAACCTCCCTATCTTTCAATGGCTTTGAATGTGGGCATTTGACGGTCTCGCTCGAACGTCCTGGCACCATTCCTACAGCCGCAACCGGCCGAAGACGACCTTTTCGGCAAATACCTGAAAAGTCGCTGTCGAGGGACATTCAATCCAATCCCTTGTCAAACGCGGAATTTGCACAGATCCTAACACAGCGAGCGATGGTATTGCGCCACTGACGGGAGTTTCGGTTGGCCATTTGATGCAGGGAGGCTTCATGAAAAAACATTTCTGTTTCGCTACTGCCATACTTTGGCTAGCGCTTCTATACGTCATACCAGCCAATGCCGGCGGAAAGCTCGCTTTGATCATCGGGAACGCAGAATATAAGGGCCTTGGCAAAGGAAACGACCTGGTTAACACGACCAACGATGCCAAGAGCATGGCGGAACTCCTTAAATCCTTGGGATTCCGCGTGTTTCTGTCGCTCAATGCGGACAAGAACGAGATGGAGCGGGCGCTTCAATCCTTCTCTTTCGATACAATCGGGGCGGACCTATCTCTCTTCTTTTTCGCCGGTCACGGCATGCAGATCAGCGGCGCCAATTATCTGTTGCCGTCGGATGTAAAGATCGACCGGTCGGGCCCATTGAGTGAACAACTTGTCAGTTTCAATCTTGTAAAGTCCCGTTCAACATTCGGCGTCAAACGAAGCATCATTATTTTGGATGCCTGCCGCAACAATCCCTTGTCTGTGGAATTTACCGCTGATCAAGCCAGAAAGTCGGCGGAGCTGGGGATCGGTCTGGCTCCGATCGCCGAGCAAGACATTCAGATCGGCATGGCGACCCAACCCGGATCGGTTGCCGAAGACGGCGAAGCGCAGGACAACTCCCCGTACACCACGGCCCTGCTCCACAGACTGCGCGACAAGTCTCTCAGCATTTCGAGCGCGTTCGATTATGCGAAACAAGACGTAGTGGCCGCCACCGAAGGCAGACAGACGCCGTGGAACTCCGACGCTCCCTTTGCGGCGACACGCAAACTGACCGACAGCGAACCTGACGAAGCCGAAGGCAAGATCGCGACGAAATTCGGGATTTCGGACAAATTGGTAGCAAACCTTCGGCGATTGATATGGGCGACAATGCCACCCACCATACCCGGCGCAAACGGTGCGCTCATTCGGGTCGAACCGAACAATCCAGAATACATCAAGAAACATGACCTATCGGTCCAATTCATGCGCGACATCATTCTTGCAGCAAATACGGTTTCGTTGGCTCAGAAGTGCGGTTTGAATGCTAAGCAGTTCGAAATGTTCGTTGCGCTATTGAAGAACGCAGAGAAGGCAGGCTTAACGACTCCTGATAGTTTGCATCTTGCCAAGCATATTAATATTTTCATTATCCAATTGCTGAACGGCGAGGTGTCCGTCCAGAGAACATCGAATGGAAAGACAACAAAGAAAAAATTAAAAATGACAAAAATTGAGTGTTCAGAGGAGCGGAAGCAATATGTTTTAAATAAAATAAATAGGTATATTGAGGTGAGTAATAAGTAATAATTTTCCTCTGATCCCGATGGCAATCGCAGTCATCACCGCTGCCGTTGAGCGGCACGTGCGCTGCGGGTTCGGCTGTTGGCCGGGAGGCCGCATTGCCGATTCGTGGTTGGACCGCCGCTTGCAAGCTTGAACAGCAGCGCGTGCGTCCGTGTCCGGTTTCGACACGGACGGCTTGCGATTATGGGATGGCGGCAGGAGTTCGGGAGCACGTCACTGTTTTCGAGGGCGCAGGCAATCCGACCGCTGGTCCTGTTTCGCGAACAATGCCTGAAGTCTACCATTATTGCTGCTACATCAATCTAGCGATGCTGTTCGTGCTGCTCTACATGCTGCCGATCTATGACCGGGTTCTGACATCGGGCGGCATCGACATATTGACCATGCTGACCGTTTCATGCGTCGGTCTCCTTCTCGACAGCACAGGAGGCAAAGCACAGCGCGCCTTTGTCTGGGTTACGCCGGACTTGTTGCGGGAGCATTTCGGCGTTGATGCCCCGAGGAAATGAGCCGCCCCCAAGGCTGTTCCAACAGTTTCACCCACGCAAAAAATGCCGGCCCGAAGGCCGGCAAAGTGATGATGGGGGGATCTAACTCAGGTCGTTGGGATCAGAACTTGATCTTGGCACCAACCTGAACCTGGTACTGTTCTTCGAGAACGAGTCCACCTGTCTGGAAGTTCTGGTTCAACTGGCCAGAGGAGATGCCCTGGACAGACGGATCGAAATGGCGGAAGCCAACCCAAAGCTGCATGGCAGCCTTGTCGATGTCCTGCACCATGCCGAAGCCCCAGGATTCCAGCTCGGAGTCCACGATCTCGAATGTGTTGCCCGCGACGCCAAGATTCGCGAGGCTCCGTCCGACCGAAGCATCGTCTGCCTGCTGATATTCGCCATAGAGCGTGGTGGCGCCGAGTTCACGGAACAGCATGCGGCGTTTGATACCGGCCTGGATGTACCAGTGGGTGACATCGGGTCGGGTCGTCACGCCGGATAGTGCGGTCGGTACGAACTGGTTGTTGAATTGATCCCTATGTCCGCCAAAATAGGCATAGAGACCGGTTGGCGTGTGCATGATCGACAGCGAACCGGCGAGACGCTCGAGATCGACCTCGACCTGACGGTTCGGGCCACTCGTGGCGCCGAAGCCATTGAGCGCGCTGAAGCCGGGGCCGGCGCCGAGCTGATCATTGTCTTCGTCTTCATCGGAGTCCCAGCTATAGCCGATGCCGCCGACAATGCGGATCGAGTTCCACTCCTTCTTGTAGCGGACCGCGAGGTCGGCGATGTCGTCTTCACCCCAGGATGCAGAGAACACGAAGCCTGCAAGAGATGGCGTGTCATAGCGAATGACATTGCCGCGGCGCGTATCGCCACCCGGCATCAACTGACCAAGCGTTAGATTGACCAGACCGCCGGCACCCGTCACGCCTTCGAGCCGGTTGAAGAAGCCTGCGCCGCTTTCGAACGAGGCGTCGTAACCGGGGTTCCCTGCGATATTCAGCAGTTTGATATCGTCCGTGGCGGGCGAGTATCGGCCCATCCACAAAGTACCGAGCCGATCGCTCTTCAAGTAGAGAGCCATCTTTCGGCCTTCGAGCTGGCCGTCGGCATTTTCGGTCGGGTCGTCGTCGCTGATCTGGTCGACGCTGATCGAGCGGCCACTCTCGACCTCGATCTCTATCAGGAAGCCGGCCGACCAGCCGGGCTTGAACTTCGCCGCGCCCGTGAACCGGAAGCGCGTCGAACTTTCGGTATTGTCCGTGATGTAGGCGTCGGTGTCGTCGCCGTCGTCCCAAAGGATCAGAACCTTGTTCACCTGGCCTGAAACTTTGACGGAAACCTTCCGGTTCCCTTTTCGAACAGTCGTTGCCTCGAGTTCCGCAACACGCTCCTCGAGATCGGCACAGCAGTCGCCGCCCAAGTCGGCGGCACTGGCAGCCGTCAGGGCAGATCCGCCCATCAACAAACCAACCGCCGCCGCTGCTGTCAGTGATTTCCGCATTGGATAGTCCTCCAAATTGCGCTGCGCATCACGCCTCCTGAACGTGGGATCAATCGATTTTGGAGTCGATTGAATTCTGCATATCGAGCATGATTTTCAAAAATTGACCGTTGTATAAATGCAACATAAAATTTTAATAGGACAATTTTAAGGTCTGTGTCGATGGCGGCGAATAGACGGTCTGGCGCGTGTTTGTTCGGGACGTGAATGTCTCATGCTCGATGTGTCGTAGCGAGCGTAGAGAGTTGCCGAGGCACAGTGAGGCGCTGTGACTCCAAATCAGAAGCCACAACGCGATATGGCGATATCGTTCTTGTTCGTTTCGAAGCGTGATCCGCGGCCTGTGTGTTTGTTTTCTGGATGAGTGCGGTGCTGGAAAAATGCTTGGCATACCCAGGTCGTGATGCCGGGTATCAACTTCGATGGCAAAAAAACAAAATAAAAACAATAAATTAGAGATAATTTTTAGGCTCGATCATGTGCTATTTGCGTAGTGAGTTGTTTCGCTTGGTTGCTTTGTGACCTATGCGAATCTTGAAACGTCATCGCTCGTGTGTTGAGGGCGATATTTCTTTGAAAGTCTGAAAATATATTAAAAGCAGATGTATATAAAAGTCTTGGAAAGTTCTCATTGCTTTTGTGTTTCTGCGTCGATGAGGTGTAGCGGCATCAAAGCCGGTTGGGTTGGTTTTTGAACATGTCGCCTCCTCCGTCAGGCTTCGGATGCAATCAATCATAAAAAACATCTGCGCAATAGCAGGGGAAAAGTCAAATACAAAATTGACCTATTATGTGCGAGTCGACAGGCAGCCGAAATCGACGCGAGAGGTGCGTTGGTCATCGTGTTTTTGGAGCGCAGATCTTCCTGGTCGGGCTTGTTTTGTTTTGTGGCGCCGCCAGGGTGTTGTGCGGTTATCGGGATCTTTTGCCCGATGCAACCGAGCCGAAACCATAGGCATCTGAGATGGCATCAATTTGGCCGAGGTTGGATAGCTTTGAGGCGGGCGCCTTTCGGTCGGATGATGAGCGTCCCACGGCGTCGATGCCAAGGCGATTGCGTACGAAAATCGCTACCGCAATGCCTCACGAGAACCATGCCTGTTAATATCATCGACAGAGAGGCGTACCCTGGGGCCGCGGATATTGGTCTTGGCTCGAAGGAAGCGCAGGCCAGCAATATGGGACTATGTCAGGGCCTTTCCTGGAAGGTGAGGCCCAGCAAATCACTCTTAGATGAATGCGAGTTCGGAAATGAGCTTGCGTGACCGGCTCATCGAGCGCATGGCGTTACGTAACCTGCATTATGGCCGCTGCTTGTTCGAACCCTGCCGCTCCGTCTTGATCGGCGTATCGGCAGAGCATTTTTTTGTGCGACAAAACTCCAGACAGCGTAAGTGGCGTTGCTGCGGTTGACGACCTGTGTGCGGGTATTGTGTTCGAGGTGAAGGATGTTGAAGCCCTGAAGGAGCTCTCGCAAATGAGGTTCATCGCAGAAATGTGCGATCCCAGTTCCTTTTAAGTATCCGTCGTCGAAGTCTGTCCGGGTATAGCGATCCTCTCCCGGAGCACCGGATTCAAATTCGGTGGATGCTGTCGAAAACCAATCCACACCGATGAATAACCCTCTGGGGGAGAGTTTGTCTCTCACCATGTGCATCGTTCGCCGCACAGCCGAGGTCGGGTTGTGTGTGACAGACGCTCGGTCAATGACAAAATCGAACTTGCCGGGTGGATAGATTTCTTTGGTGAAATCGCCAGGAATGAGATGCCCACTCAGATCGGGGTATCTTTCTTTGAGTCTGCCAACGACAGTTCGGCTGCTCTCGATTCCCCAATACTCGGCACCAGAGTCGCGAAAATAGGGAATATTTGCTCCGGCGCCAAAGCCCAACTCCAGCACCCGGACATGGGAGTCGATTGCCGGACCGTAACGCGATGTCAGCCGGACTACATCTGTCCAAGGCCACACACTCTGATGCGTGCCCGCGGCATAGAGCTTATCCCAATCGGTCAAGTGGTCTGAAACAGCAAGCGTTTCTGAGAGCATCGCATCGACTCCAAGCACGAGGCTTTTGAGATGTTCCCGCTGAAACCTATTTGCTACCTGAAACCGCGTGGCCATGAAGTTCAGGCATAATATCAATAATACAGTATAGTAATCTAAAAAAACACGACAAAAATTATTTTAATGTGTCATTGCTAACAGCCGTGGTGTGGTCTGAGGCACTGGTTTATTGAGGATTGCATGCCTCCCCGGTAAGGCTGGATTTCTTGGGCATGACAGGTCTCGCGATGCCACCGACAATGATGCACGCATGCTGTTTTGGGTGACATGCGCACCAATGGTGGTGCGGCGGCTAATCATTCGTCTTCGTTCGCTCTGGCCCTGTTTATTGGCAACAGGATCCAACCGCAGATTGAGCAGATGCCTGCCTCGATAGATGCTTCATCGGTTTCGATATGCCCGCAATCGGCGTTGTCGCACTGCAATGTGGAGGTCCTCCATTGAATGGCGGGTGAAAGAGCCGCATCTCCACGCCTTCGCGATTGCAAATCGCAGGCAAGCGGCCATTAACCTTCTCACACGTCCTGCGCAGGTTCACGTCGCCTGCCGTTTTCTCCCGTTATTTGAGGATTTCCCGGTTTTCTCAGAGCTTTGTAAAAACCCCTTGCTTCCTGAGGGTTTGAACGTGTACCCACGGCGGTGGAGAGGTGGCCGAGTGGTCGAAGGCGCTCCCCTGCTAAGGGAGTAGGCGGGCAACCGTCTCGAGGGTTCGAATCCCTTCCTCTCCGCCATTTCCACGAACCAGCAATTTGTTCCCGACCAACGATATCAAATTTCCCGCAATTGGCTAAGCTTCTGCGTCTTTTTCTATGGACGGTAGGTGGGCTGGTTCAATCGAAAGGATGACAAAACTCGACGGCTGCAATGCGGACCTTTGAGACGTACATGCCTTAGCGGAGCTGGTCCGAAGGGACCGCTTCCGGACATGGTGAAGGCAAATGGTCGCTTCGTTGCTCCCGTTGGTCTTGTGCATATTCGTCCCCAATTGATCGAGCGTTCTGCATGGCCCAGATAGTGATACCTACGGCGTGATCGCGCGCTTGTCGGGTCACACATGAACCATCCACAGTCGCCCACCGGCACGCCCAACTCGACAATGGGCAGGCAAGGGCGATAGCCTTGTAAAGACTCGCAAGAGTTGGGAGATCCTTTGAAAAATTGCCATAATCGGCTAGGAATCACGCAGGTGTGATCCCCCGCGCAGCTCGCTCCGGCAGCACCATGTGCTTCGGGATCAAGTTGATCGCGTCCAGCACGGTTGCTGGCAGCCAGCCAATGAGGAGTTTGACGAATTTCAGAGCGCATTTATGAGACTATGACCAAAGCGGAAGTCGTCGCGGCGCAGCGTGCTTGGGCCAAGTACGTTACAGAGCGTGATGTCGACCAGCTCTTGGACCTCTATGATTTTGGAGCACCGGACGAACCCCTTCTCTTCAAGCCAACCTTGGCGGACGTCATTCGCCTCGATCGCGCAGGAGCGCGCTCATATTTTGTGGGCGGTGATCCGAACTATCCCAACGATCATGGCTTTCTCAATCGAGGTTGGAAGCGCGTGGACTTCCAGAGCGCTGCCGGCCCGATCTTAAAGGCAGGGGGACTCGGCTATAAGGATATGGGGCACTACACCTTTATTGATGGCGACGGCAACGCGACCCGCGCCGACTATACGTTCGCTTATCACAAGCTGGAGGGACGTGTTCTCATCTCCTTGCATCATTCCTCGCTTACCTGGTTTCCCCCCGTAGAGGAATGAACGAGACGCAAGATCAACAAGATCAAGAACGCAGCAAGCAAAGCCGCAAGCTAGTGCAAGGTCACACACGGCTTGCCACCCCGCTCGACACGATTTGGTGAAGTCCGCGAAATTGCGCGCCTTGTCGGTGATGACCACCTATATTCGCCGGTGTCTTTGCTGCGGCCGATCGGACTCCGATATCCGGAGGAGAGCGGCACGCCAACGGCAATGACTTGGCTATCGCGTGTGGGGAGAGTTGTGATGAGAGCGTTGCTGGTCCCGTTCCGTGCTGCATTTGCCGTGTTTGCCGTTTTGATATTCCTGTCTTCGGCAATCGAAGGTCAGGCGGCCGACACCTTCAAGACCTACGTCAAGCAGGGCGATTATGACGACGTGCGCTTCGAACTGACCGAAGCGATTGTGGCGCGTGGCCTGAAGCTCGATCTGAACGGCCATGTCGCGGATATGCTCAAGCGGACCGGGGCCGATCTCGGGGACAACACGCCAATTTACAAGCAGGGCGAGTATTTCATCTTCTGCTCAGCGAAACTGTCCCGCGATATCATGAAGGCGGATCCGACCTTTATCGGCTTCTGCCCGTTTACCCTGTTCCTTTACGAAACATCGGCGAAGCCCGGTGAAATCGTCATTGGGTATCGCCGTTTCCCTGACGCGAAGAATGAGGTGGCCAACAAAGCGCTTGCTGCCGTCGATGCCTTGCTAGACGGGATTGCACGTCAGGCTATCGAGTAATCCGGTTTTCCGACCCGCATTTGCCGGTCGGCCCGCCTTTGACCGGACTCTGATCCATATCAGGACAATCCCCCTCCACAACCGTCATTAATCGACCCTGGTTTTGTGTCAGGCTTTTCGCCTCACGCTGAAGTGGAGTCATCCATGAGAGTCTTCTACGTTCTCGTCGCCGCCGCTGTTTTGTTCGCATTCAGTGCAGCAAACGAGCCGGCCGAAGCGCGTCCCTATGGATACAGCTTTGGTTACTATGGCCCCGGCGTCAGTATCTATGTCGGGCCGCGGCCCTATTACAGGCCGTATTACTATTACGGCCCGCCGCCGGTTTACCGTTATCGGCCCGCACCGCGCTATTACAGCTACCGGGCAGCGCCAAGTCGTTGTGCCCGTTGGTCAAATCGCTGTTCGCGGCGGTGGGGCTATGGCAATCGTAACTATCGCGGCTGCATGCGGTATCACCGCTGCCGTTAAACTGCGTAGGCGATGTAACATCGATCCTGCCATTTACCGGCCGGCCGTCTGAGAAATTGGCGGCCGGTTCGGCATTCTTGTGTTTTCGCAAACCCCCCGAACCCCTCTGTTTCCGCCCACCGTGCTGCAGAACCGCAGTTGGAACGCCGCTTGCACCCTGTTGGTTGGATAATCGCGTCCGTGTTCGAATTTGGCACGGGCCGTGCGTCAATGCGGGAATGCGGCGAGGGTTCTAGTATATGTCATTGTTTTCAAAGGCTCAGTCGATACGGCCTCTGGCCCTGTTTCGCAGCCAGTTCCTGAAAATCTGCTTCTTCAGCTGCTTTATCAATCTCGCGATGCTGGCCGTGCCGCTCTACATGCTGCAGGTCTATGACCGGGTTCTGACCTCGGGCAGTACCGACACATTGATCATGCTGACCGTGTTGTGTGTCGGCCTCCTCTTCGCGATGGCGCTGATGACTATGACGCGCTCGTGGCTCTTGTCCCGTGCCGGCGAAGCACTCGACAAGGCGTGCAATGTGCCCTTGTTCCGCATGGCGTTCGCGCCCAGCGAAGAGCAGGGCCGCAGCTCACCGTCCGAACGTCTGCGCGATCTTTCGGTTGTCCGCACCTTTATGACCGGCCCCGGCCTTGTCGCATTCTTCGATATCCCCTGGACACCGCTCTTCCTGGCCATCCTCTTTTTCGTTCATCCCCTCTTCGGACTGATCGCCGTCGTCGGTGCGGCGATCATCACCGGTCTTGCACTCTTGAATGAGCTGACCACGCGCAAGACCTTTGGGCAGGCGGGCCATGCGACCCAGCGCTCACACGCGCTTGTCGAGTCCTTCGCCCGCCATGCCGACACGATCCAGGCCATGGGCATGCTCGCCAATGTCGAGAAACTCTGGAAGGCCAATCATGACACGGCTGTTGGCAAACAGGCGAGGGGAGGTGATCGTGCCGTCGTTTTCACATCTCTGGCGAAGTTTGTGCGCATGGGGCTTCAGGTCGCCGTTCTCGGGACAGGCGCCTGGCTGGCCATCCAACAAACCGTTACGCCAGGCGCCATGATTGCCGCGTCCATCATCATGGGCCGGGCACTGGCGCCGATCGAAGCCGCCATCACGAATTGGAAGGGCTGCATCATGGCCCGCGGCGCTTATAGCCGCCTGAAGCGATCGCTCGGCGATGCCAAGGTCTTGCTCGATGAGGCGCGCACCAAGCTGCCCGCACCGGAAGGCCGGCTGGTGATCGAAGGTGTTACGGCCCATGCCGAAGGGCGCGAAGATCCGGTTCTCCAAGACGTCTCATTCGCGCTTGAGCCTGGCGAGGTGCTGGGCATCCTCGGGCCGAGCGGTGCTGGAAAGTCCACACTCGCCCGTTTGCTGGTTGGCCTTGGCGTGCCCCAAGCGGGTCATGTCACACTCGACAATGTCGACATCGCCGATTGGCCGAAAGAAGAAGTCGGACGCTATCTCGGCTACATGCCGCAGGAAGTCGGCTTGCTCAGCGGCACGGTCGCAGAAAACATCTCTCGTTTCGACCTGTTGGATCGCTCGACGGATATCGAGGTGCTTTCCGAGGCGATTATCGACGCCGCGAAGTTCGTCGGCGCCCATGATCTGATTGTCGGACTCTCGGACGGTTATGAGACCGAGATCGGAGAGAATGGCTGTCTGATTTCAGGTGGACAACGTCAGCGTATCGCGCTCGCCCGTGCAGTCTATGGCGACACACGCCTCGTCATTCTTGATGAGCCGAATGCAAGTTTGGACGGGGAGGGCTGTGCCGCCCTTGCCGATGCTGTCCAGCGATTGAAACAGCGCGGCACGACTGTTGTCGTTATCTCCCACACTGCATCGATTATCGGTGTCCTGGACAAGCTGCTGATACTCCAAGACGGCCGTGTCGCCTCCTTCGGGCCGCGCGATCAGATCATCCAGAAGCGCCTGGCCCCGGTTGCCAAGCAAGCCAAACCGGAAGCGTCCGACGACGCGCCCATCGAGACCGAAATCGATGGTGTAGAGCACGCTGACGACACCGCGAAGGAAGAAGCCCATGCCTAGCAGACAGTTGGCAACGATCACGCCGCGTCAGATTCAACTCTCCACGCCAGAACGCCGCGCGCGCAATGTCACATCCTTCGGCAATATGGTCATCCTAATGACGATTGTCGCGATCGGAATCTGGGGCGCTCTGGTACCCTTGGCAAGCGCGGTGGTCAGTCAGGGGCAGCTCGTTGTCGCCGGCAAACGCAAACAGGTCCAGCATCGCGATGGCGGCGTTGTCGCGGATTTGCTCGTCAAAGACGGCAGTGTGGTCAAAGCGGGCGACCTTCTGATCCGTCTCGACACGGAAGAAGCCGCCATGAATGCCAAGCTCATGCGCGCCAAGGTCGCCGCGACGGAATCGCAACTCGCCATCATCAACGAAGAACTCGATATCGTCTCCCGGCTTCACAAACAGGGCTATGCCAGCAAGCGCCGCTTCCTCAATGTCCAGGGTCGTGCGGCACAGGTTGAAGGTCAACGATCGCAAGATCTGCTGCGCTTGCGGACAGCAGAACACAAGATTGCAAATTCCGAAATCCGGGCACCCGTGTCCGGCACCGTTGTCGGAATGCGGGCGCACACCATCGGCGGCGTCATCGCTGCCGGCGAAACAGCTCTCGAAATCGTACCGAGCGCCGATAAGCTGGTTGTCGAAGCCCGCGTCCAGCCGACGGATGTGGACGATGTCGAGCTTGGGCTCGAAGCCGATGTCCGCTTTTCCGCATTCAAGCAACGCACGACACCATCGCTCAAAGGGCGCGTAATCCATGTCTCGGCTGACGTGCTGGGAGACGAAGCGACGGGATTGCCCTACTACAAAACGCTCATTACCGTCGATAAGCAGGAGTTGGCGCGTGCCGGCAATCTCAAACTGCAACCAGGCATGCCGGCCGAAGTCGTTATCGAGACAGCGCCCCGCACTGTCTTGACCTATCTGCTGCAGCCGCTCCTCGACAGCACCAACCGCGCCATGCGCGAGCAATAGGCGGGGTATTCCAGCCAACACACTCCTAAGACGCTTGCCAGGACTAGGGGCATTTCACGCGGTATCCGGGTGTTCTACACTCCGCAGCTGCGACGGAATTCGAAAGGGTGCTGGGTAATGAAAATCAATGGTGGATGTCACTGCGGCGCCATCACATACGAAGCCGAGCTTGATCCGGAAAAGGTTGGACTCTGTCACTGTGCGGATTGCCAGGCGCTTTCGGCCTCCGCATTTAGAACGATAGCCATCGTCTCCAGCGAAACTTTCGCAATTACGCAAGGCACACCGAAGGAATATGTGAAGGTGGCGGAAAGCGGCAACCGACGCGTGCAGGCATTCTGTCCCGATTGCGGTTCGGGTTTGTATGCAACGGAATTCGGTGACGATCGGAAGGCCTATAACATCCGCGCCGGCACGATTCAGCAGCGCTACGAGCTCACGCCGAAGTACGAGTCTTGGCGACAGTCGGCATTGCCTTGGCTACCGGACCTTTCATCGACAACGAAGTTCAACAATAACCGGGGGTAGAGACTTACTCTTGAGTCCGTCAGGTCGGATCATCCTGCGAAAGCTTCTGGCACAAAGGATCCAAGTTGCTTGTGCGGTTACCCAGCATTGCCACTACGTAGGAAAACAAGGTTTTAGGCGGTATTCGTACGAAGAGCTGTTGCGGCAGCCATCGTCTCCGCAGACTGGGCAATCAAACGTCAAGGGCTGCCTGTATGATAGAACCGTCGGTATGCCGCATAGGGAATCGCCGCGAGTAACGCGGTGAGCAGATCCCACTCATAGAGTATGGTTCTTGTTTCATAGTTGATACGTTCCTCTATGAATTCCACAATGGGATTAGGGAACAGTAAAAAAATGTAGAGTGCGACGAAAGCCACAGATAAACAGGCCAAACGTGCTATCCATATCCTTGCCACTCTGCCGTCATTGCCGTCCAGACGGAAAAGTCGATCAACTGCGAAATAAAGCGCGCCAAATCCAATGAACGTGATGGCCACTAGGTAGGCCCAGTAATAGTCATAGTTGATCTCAAGGACGTAGTTGATGATGTAGTTAGCAAAGAGCTGACTGACGGCGACTGCCAGAAAGTAGATGCCAATGTTGCAAAAAAAAGTGGCTCGTGGCGCTTGAGATGATAGAGGATCCGACCTGTCTTGAGCTTGCGCTTCAACTATTGTCTCTGTGACGACCTCAGCCTTGGCTCCACATTCGCCACAAAAATTGTCGGTGGAAGCTAATTGTGCATCACAGAATTTGCAGGTGGTCGTCATGCGTCAAATCAATCAACCTTGAACTTGGTCCAGCCTCGACCTGGTCCGACGATTTTTCAGAAACAGCACTGCAGAAGCGGCGGAACATGCTGTTGTTAGCAACAACAGCAGCGTTCCAGTATAATCTTCGGTCAAACCTAGGGTTTCGTAGAGAAAACTATAGGTCGGCTCCATAGCCAAAAGCGTGCCGAAAACCATTCCCAGTGCCAATGCACAAATTTGAGGTACGATTGCGCCGTGAAGTTCGGGCATTTTTTCAAAGTGCTTCAGCGCGTAGTTTTCGCCAATCACGAAGATCGCAAATAGAGCGAGAACGAACGTCAACACCCAGCTTCCATTCATTCCCCAGAAGTAGTCAGAATCGCCGATGAAAATGAGAGAGTTGAGCCCGTAGAACAGTTCATCGATATTATCGAACTGCAGATCACTGTCGCCAAAGAGGCTGCGATACAAGCCGGGGCCGATATACAAACACAGAGCTGCGATCGTGAAGTGATAACCAGCGACGCTAGCGAGACCGTGTATTGCACTTGGTTTGGCGTGTGTATCCGACAGATTGGATTTGCCGAGAGGCTTCTCTCTTGCGATGGCAATTCCACATTCACCGCAAAACCTGTCGCTGGCGGCAACGGCCGCGTCGCAGCTCTGGCAAGTTGACGTCACTATCTAATCCCTGAATACTTTGTGAGATTTCGATCATCTGCACATTAGCTGTCTCAGTCAATGTGTGGCAATTGGGAGAAGCTCCGTGGCCTTTTGCACATCTTGCGGTGCCGAATTTTTGGCGTCCGACAAGTTTTGCCGAAAATGCGGTGCGCAAGCCAGGAGGGAATCTGAGGGAAAAGGCGATAGCGTCGGCAACAAGAACAGATCCTCAGCCAATAAGCGACAAAAGCGCTTGCGCGCTAAGCAAATCAATCCAAGAGACAATCATGTCCCGGCCAGACCGGTTGCCAGCTCCAGTGAGGCGACTCAAGAATTTGTAGCAACGCCAAGTGCTGCAGAATTCAAGGATCTGTCACCTGCTGAGGCTCGAAAACTTGTTATTAAGGCGGGCATCAAGGCGCTGACAAAAAGCCTGACACTCAGCGCAGCCGTGCTTGGTCCAGGGCTGCTCCTGCTACTAGCGGGTCAGTTGATACTCGGAATGGTCCTGCTGTTCGTTGGATCATTTGGGCTGGTCGCCTATAGCTACCATAAGCCCTGGCGGCTCAGCCCCCTTAGTTGCCTGATTCCACCTCTCACCGCGGCAGCCTGTTACGTGATCCAACTGGTCCTGTTTGGAGACGCTTCTCCTCCAGGGGTCCTTTTGTTGGTAGCGATAGGCCTTGGCGTTGCGATTGGCGCTTTTCGCGGCAGAGCGCACGAAGTTTATGTGGAGAAGGGCGGCGTGTTCGCCCAGCGTACAATTACCTATTTGGTCATTTGGATTGCGGCTTACGCCATAACCCAGCTGCTAGGGATGACGGCGGCCAATGTCTGGGCCGTACGCGGCGGCCTCGTCATGGGTGCCTTCTCAACAGCCATGTTGGCGATGGTTTCGATCGTGCTGTTCCGGCAGCGTCATGCATTGAGGGGTACCGCGACCGCGACAATCATGTTGGGGCTCATGTTAGCCATGCAGATTGGTGGTGCCCCAACAACCGCTCTCGCACAGACCAATCCAAATCAATTGGGGCGGACCGCATATAACGCGATCCAACCCGCCGTCCGAGCATTCCTGCCTACCCATCTCGGTTGCCAGCTTCGGTTTCACAATGGAGGCCCAACTCCAAATGTTGCTACCGCCTGGATTGCATACGAGTGTCAGGTTCATAAGTGGCACAAATATCGAATCTACGTGAAAGCATTTGCTGGGTTCGACAAGGCCGCCAATTGGCTCGACGGACGGCGTAAATGGCAGTCAAAGAATGCTTCCCAAAGCACAAGACACACGACAAAGACATTCGCAAACGCATCCATCGGAGATCGCGGAATAATCTACACGAATCAATATCTCGACAAGAACTTCAGTACGTTCTCATTCGAAGCAAGTGGCACAAAAGGGGGGTGGCAAGTCGAGGTAAAGCTCAATGCCACATTACCACCAGGTCGGCGGCCAACAGGTTTTGCAAGTCAGGTTGCAACGGGTGTGGCTGCGGATGTTGCACGGCGTCTGCCGAATATTCTGTCCCGCGTTGGTCAGGCCGAGCAATCTCGACGGCAGCAGGATGAACAGCGCGCGCGGGAAAGGGACAAGCAGCGCCGGGCGCAAGAGCTTCTCGAAAGACTTCAGCAAAGCAAAGAGACGGACAAGACCGAAGGTCCGTCGGTTGAATCTGCGACACCATCCATTGGAACCTCGGATGAAAGTGAAGGCACCTGGTTTCCGCCTGACGCCGACGAAACAATAGCCAGCATTGCCCTGACCACAGCGATACTCATTGCGGCCGGCATTGCAGCAAATGTCGCGCAGGCCATGGCAGCGGCTATAGCGAATGCGCTGCAGGCGGGTGTCGAAATGACCTCGCAGGAGATATCGCACGCAATTTTTGGTGGCGCCGCTGATCGGGCGCCAACCACAGAGAACGGCTCCATCAGAGCTCCAAAGCCACCGCCTCCAATTCACAACCCAAATGATGGCAAGCCGTTTGAAACAAACGCGGATGGTCAGTATTTCGCCCCCGACGAAAAGGGCGATTGGCGTTGGATGAGCAGCGAGAAGGCTCAGAATGCGGCGGCTGCCATACGGGCTGAGCTTAAGGTTCGTGGCCAGGAAATCGCCGAGCATCGCCGCCAGACAGAGCACATTCTGGAGGAATCGCGCCAGAATACACAGGAACGATATGCCCAGGAACGTGCGGCTGAAAAGGACTTAGCTCAGGCCTCAGAGGAGGACTTCGAACGTCGGCAACGGCTGATGGGTGGCATCGAAAAAACCCTTCTCGGGTTACCGGAAGACGAGCGATACCGGGCGATGATGGCTCGACTAGGCAAGGCGCAAGTGCGCGGCGATAAGCAGGACCTTCATGACATTTGGTCGGAACTACGTGCGACGCGGCAAGGACAAGTCAACAAGCTGTCGGACACGTCGTCCGTTTATCAACGACAGGCTGGCGGCTTAGGCATGCTGGAAAGTGCGGCGACCAGTGTGCGTGATTTTTCAAAGGGCGTCCTGGCTATGGGGCTTGGTACGGTCAGCGGCGGCTCGCTGACACTCCTTGAAGCCGCGGCGATGACAACCGTGGCGGGCGGTGGTTTGACTGCTGAGGGCGCATTGGAAGGAGGCCTAAAGGTCAAGGACGGCGAGGTCGAATTCGATCAGTGGGAAGCAACACGCGGCGCAGCACGTGGCGCGCGGACCGCCTTGGGTGCGCTTGTCGGCGGAACGCCAGCTAATGGCAACAGGGCGATTGCTCTATCCAAAGTCGGCTTTGGTGCAACGTCGGACGCTGCCCAGACCTATGCAGACGTCCACAATCGGACAGGCGACCGTGTGAAGGCTGCTGAGAAAGCCAAGATAGCATTCGGCGTTAGCGCTGCGAAAGAAGCCATGGGCGAGGCATGGGATGAATCTGGTCGGCTGGCAGAAAAACGGGCAGAAGCCGGCAACATCTCAGAGGGGCTGCATGATACTGGATCGAAGACGTGGGCCGACGCAGTGGCCGAGAATCAGAAGATGGTCAACGCTGCAGGGAAGCGGGCGACGAACTTCATGAGCGGTGTTGCCAATGATATGGCCGTGAATGACAAGGATTTTGTAACTGCCATCGGAAATGCTGCAAAAAATGAAGCCTATAGCGCGGCTGCTGGCAAACTGGTGAATGCCACCAACAAACCTTCGGCAGAGACAACCGATGCGCAGCGCAAGGTTGCGGAACGCTTGCAAGCGGAGAGAATGGACGCCGCATCGCATGGGACCAGGGAGGGGATCGAAGCGGCAGACGGTAAGTGGGCATCGAAGGCTCCGAATGTACAGGAGTTCAGCCCAGCGGACAGAGAAGCAGCAGCCAATGCCGACTATCGCGACAGACAGCGCAAGGTTTGGGAAGCGGGGCAGCGAGCAAGAGAACTCCGAGCTGAGGCAGATGCTAGTCCGGAAGATACGACCAAGCAGATTGATGCGATTGAAGCTGAAAACCAGTTAGGTCAGGCTGAGAGTGAGCAGTTCAAGGCGGGCATTCTCGCTCAAGAAGCGACAGAGGCAGCCCGAGGCCAGCAAGCGCGACTTGCGGCAGATCACCAATCGATCTCAGAAAAAACCGGTCAGTTCGTTGTGCGAAGCCAGGATCAGGAAGACGGTCCCTATACCGGTAGGAGCATCCTTGATGTCCCAAGGGAGGAACTCGGTCCAGTGCAGCAAAAGGTCCAGGATTACCTGAAAAAACATGGAGATTTGCCAACTGCGGAGGCGACTCCGTCGGAAGTCAAGCAACGCGCGCAAAACTCCATCGCACTTGCAGAAGGCGAGATTGGTCATTTGCGTAATCAGCTGGAAAACGAAACTGTCGGTAGCCAGACATATAAAGATCTGGAGCAAGATATTGCGGATCAGGCGGATCATCGTCAGGCACTCGGCCGACAGATTGTCGATATCAACAAGCAGCGAATTGACGCGATCGAACTCGAACAGGCACGCTTAAAACCGGTCGTAGATTCATTCGGGACAGATGATGCGACTGCTGCAGAGACTCAACGGTACCGGGAACTTGAGCAAGAAGCTCAATTGTTGAAACAAGAAAGCCGAACCGCAAAATCGGACTATGTCGCTAGCCAGGTGAATGAGCGTGCTGGTTCTGAAGCAGTGCTGCCCGCCGGCCTTTCCCGGCAGCATGCAGCGTTCGATATCACTTCCGACGGAGGATCTGATCAGTTGCCGGCCACGGCCGAGGAAATTCGCCAAGCCGTTCGAACACATGTCGATACCAAGGGAGCCAATTCGCCTTACCAGTCCTGGACAGGAAAGCGACAGATTGCAACTTCCGATGGTGTTGCTGCCTTCCCCGGCGACAAACTTGCTGTCGCTCATATACCCGTGGATGAATTCAACCGTATGTTGGGCACCAACGAGGCACTGCCTCCCAGCGTCGTCTCAAGCAATACGACGAGATCTGGAAATCTGGTTGAGCAGGAATATCTGATCCACGAAGTCCCTCAGCAATATTGGCGCGTGGAAACCCCAGAGGTTCGCGAAGTGCTGAAAGAGTCAGACCTCATGGCCAATGGCGACAGCCCTCATCCGAGCTATGTCGATCAGAATGGCAATGAGTTCGTCATTCTCTATCGAAGCATGAGTGATGCGCAGTTCCCTAACGATACACGGTTCCTCTAAGATCGAGATGCACGACATTTTTCTTATAGCTCTGGATTGTGTGCCAATCCGTCGGGCTGAGGCCGGAAGAACAAAATGACGGCCCAAATCTCAATGAATTTGGCTCAACTTGCGGCCGAGCTAGAGGCCGCAGCGACAACGCTCCCAAAAAGCCGGTTGTTGGATATGTTGTCGGGGGGAGCTGCAGAAAGCGCCTTAGAGAAAACTCCGGTAGATTGGCCAGCTGGGCTGGAAAAAGGGCTTATACTGCGCGCGCTTGCGAAAAAGCCGATCGCTCAAGCGACGGCGTTTGGATTGGATAAACCGGAGCAGCACTTTCTCTTGCCTTACAAGAAGAATGGCTTGCTCCTTCTGCTAAATAGCCTCGACGAAGACATAAGGCTCCATGCACCGGCCGATCCGATTGATGTGTTTGCAGCATTTGCCGAACTGCTTCAGCCCACAGAGGCCGCGCCATCGCTGAATGTCGATTGGGAGTTCGGGCAAGAAGCGCTGGTGGCTTTGTTTGCGATTGTCGACCGTCTGAAACTTCTACAAGCCGCTAGTCTGCTGGAGCGGCGCGGTTTTGAAGCCATTACGTTCGATCTTGATTCTCTTTTGGAGCAGATCAGGTCTGGCGCAGAAACGCCTGACTATCGTTGGCTGTGCGCCTATCTTCCGGGATTGTTCCCTGGGTTCAAGCCGTTGGCCATAACAAAGGTGGCGGCTGGTTGCGATCAGCTGGCGAAATCTGATCTGGTACTGAACATAGGGGCGAGATCAAAACCAGTCTACATGCCCTCGAACATACTGATGACACTCGCCCATGAATTCTTCAATCCCTTGCCAGCTTTGCTTTTTCATCAGGCTCCAACACGAGACAATCCTGCAGGTAAGAAGGCAATGCTGTTTTCGGGACGGACGATTTGGCACCTCAGTTGCGGAAAGCGAAAATCAACCTTGCGATGCATCGAGGGTATTTCGGTCTTGGGCATCTTGCAGGAAGAACTCCACACTGTGGCCATCAAGGATGAAGTTGGCGAGGGTGTGGAGAGCACTCGTGAACTGCCACCTGAAAAAATTGTTGAGCCTGTAGCGCAACGCTCGCAAAAGGAAAGACAGTCGACCTCCAGTACCAGCCAATCCACCGTTTCCGATAATTCTACTAACACAAAACAAAAATTCTGTACTGAATGTGGCGCGCCGCTAAAGCCGACACAGAAATTCTGCACGAGCTGTGGGAAACAGGCTGACGCAGGTTTCGCTTGAATTGATCTCCTTCCAATTTCGACAAGCCGGCTTCATCCGTCATTGCTATGCAGGTATGAGAGCACGGCACGCAGCCATTGCGAGCTGACCAATGGCCAATCAGTTTGAAGGCGCCAAGACTACGTAAGAAAACGTCGAGAGGACTTCTCATGATGCGTTTTTCTGCCGACGATCTGATAACTTACGCAATGGCTGTATTGCGTAGGGCGGGACTATCCGACGCCCACGCGCAAACGACGGCGCGAACACTCGTGACCGCTGACCTTCTCGGCTATGTCACGCACGGCATCCAGTTTTTGCCGCAGTACTGCAGTGCGCTCGAAGACGGTGCGATGACGGCGACTGGCTCGCCGACGCTCGTCTCGGACACCGGGACAACCCTCGTCTATGACGGCGGGATGCTGCCGGGCCCGAGCTGCATCGGCCATGCCCTTGAGGAACTCATCGCACGCGCCAGCGATCATGCCATCGTCGCCGCTGTCGTCCGCCACAGTGCCAACACCGCATGCCTGGCAACCTATCTGCTCCCCATTGTGGAGGCAGGATTGATCGGTACGATCATGGTCTCGTCACCCGGTAGCCGCGCGGTTGCGCCTGCCGGTGGCCGCGAGGGGCGGTTTTCAACCAATCCACTGGCGTTCGGATTTCCAACCGGCGGCGACCCGGTTCTGATCGATATGGCAACCTCGGCAACGACCAATCGTCTGACGGAGAAATTGCAGCGTGACGGCTGCGAATACTCGGAAGAACCGCTCCTCGACCGTGACGGCTTGCCGACCAATGATCCGTTTGTCTTGACGAAAGCCAATGGTGGCACGATCCGACCGCTCGGCGGAGCCGCGAACGAGCATAAGGGCTTTGCGTTGGCGCTGGCCGTCCAGGCGATGAGTGCGGCGCTCTCGGGCGGTGGTGGCAGCACGGCTACCGGCGATGCGCTCGGAACGAGTACATTCATACAACTCATGGATCCCGGTTCATTTGCCGGTGGTTCCGTGTTTGCCCAGGAGATGGATCGCATGATCGAGATGCTGATCGCGACGCCGCCGCGCCCAGGCGCTGAAGGTGTGCGTGTGCCCGGACAAAGGGCAATGGCGGCCTATCGTCGGCAGTGCCGGGACGGCATCGAAATATCGGATGCGCTGAGGCGGCACGTGGAACCGTTAGCGACAAAATATGGTGTGACGTTTCCATCGCCTCTGGACTGACAGCGGTATTCACAGGCTGGGGCGGCAGGTAGGGCGATCCGAAACGGTGCGGTCAAGAGGCGCGGTTGCGGCGATCGATGACGGTCAGCCAGATCAGAGCGGTGCCGGCAAGTAGCAGGAACGGGATCATCGCCGTATTGACGGCGGTCCAGCCATCGACTGGCGTCTCACCCGAACAATTCATCAGACCACCAGAGGCAAGGCTTGCCAGTGTCACGCAGCCAAAGACCATCAGGTCGTTAAGACCCTGGACCTTTCCGCGCTCATGGGGGGCATGTGCGCCTGTCAGCATCGACGTTGCACCGATGAACCCGAAGTTCCAACCGAGCCCAAGCAGGACGAGGGCAGCGAAGAAATCGGTCAGCGCCACGCCGGTCAGAGCGACAATCCCGGCAAGGGCGAGGAAGGCCAGACCTGCGGTAATGATCCTGTTCGCCCCAAAGCGGTTGATCAGATGGCCGGTAAAAAAGGAGGGCGCGTACATTGCCAAAACATGCGCCGAGACGATATCGTTGGCATTGTCGGTCGTGAAGCCGCAACCCAGGACAGCCAGTGGCGTTGCCGTCATCACCAGGTTCATCAGCGAATAGGAAACCATGGCACAGATGATCGCCACCAGGACAGTGGGGCTGCGCAGAAGTTCGAGCCGCGACCGGCTGCGGGGCGCATGCGCACTCAGCTTTACACCTTCGCTCCCCTTCGGAATATCGAGGAAAAGGAACAGAAACATGCCCACGATATTGAGCATGACGATCGCGATGTAGGTTCCGACAAAAGGGACGGGGAGAAAGAGATCGCCCACAAGCGGCCAGATCGTCACGTCCGAGACCAGCTTGTTCAATTGCGGACCGAAAATTGCCGACAGAAGCCCGCCCGCCATGACATAGGAAATCGCCTTGGGTCGGAAGAGTTTCGATGCGGTATCGGCTGCAGCAAATCGATAAAAACCCTGCGCCGACATATAGACGCCGGTGAGGTAGGAACCGGCGAGCAAGATGGCGAACGAGCCAATATAGACACCATATGCCGAGATTGCCGCACCGATCCCCCCGGCCATGGCGCCAACAACAAAGCCGAACCGGCGGCCGTGACGCTGCATCAGCGGTGAGATCCAAGGGGCTGTCGTCATCGAGCCGAAGAGCGTGCATGTGATCGGAAGAGTCGCGAAGCACGGGTTGGTGGAGAGCATGCCGCCGGCGAGTACCCCGGCGACGAAATTCATCGGCATCTGCGCCCCTAGGATGGCCTGCGCGGCCACAAGGACCGCAACATTGCGTTTGGCGCGCGTGTCATCGATGGGTGTCAAAATACCATCTCAGTTGAACATTGCTCAGGTTCGGAAGAGCGGTTGGCAGAAGTTGTAAGTGCTGCGCGACCCACAATTTCCGAGACGGTCGCTGCCAGCGATTAGGTTTGAGAAGAGGTGTTAGTAGAATTCACATGGGAGATGAAAATGTATCATTTCCCGCAGCAAATTCCGTAGAATAAATATGGGATGCAGCTTTGCACCATACGCAGTTCTCATTTGATCGGTGCAGCAGGTTCTTTCGGAAAATCCTGTGTTGAAGCCTTGCGCTATCGGTACAGTTGGGTCAGCTCATTTGCCGCATTCATGGAGGGAAAACGAAAAATGGAGCGAGGGACATGGCAGAGATCGTAACACCCGCGGAGGTAAAGGCCTGGTTGTCGGACGGGCGGGAAATTGCGCTCGGCGATGTTCGAGAGAACGGTCAATTCGGGGATGGTCATCCGTTCTTCGCCATATCGCTGGCTTACAGTGTGTTCGAAGCGCGTCTTGTCGAGATCGTGCCGAACCCCGCTGTTCGTCTTGTTCTCTATGATGACGCTGACGGTCTCGCCCCACGCGCTGCGGCACGTGCCGAGGAACTGGGTTATTCCAATGTCAGCATCATGGAAGGGGGGGCTCCCGCATGGCGGGCAGCAGGTTACACACTCTTTCAAGGCGTCAATGTTCCGAGCAAGACATTTGGCGAGTTGCTCGAACTCGAGCATCACACGCCGAACCTGAACGCAGAACAGGTCGCCGCACTCAAGGATGACATCCCGAACCACGTCATTGTCGATAGTCGGCCATACCCTGAATTCAACCAGTTCAATATCCCCGGCGGTATCTGTTGTCCCAATGGCGAGGTCGCGCTGCGCATCGGTGAGCTTGCGCCCGACCCTGAGACGACGATCGTCGTCAACTGCGCCGGTCGCACGCGCTCGATCCTCGGCGCCGAGACATTGCGGGCCTTCGGTGTTCCCAATCCTGTCTATGCGATGGAGAACGGTACACAAGGATGGCTCCTGGCTGGACTGAAGCGCGAAGAGGGGGCAACGCGGGCCTTCACGGAAGCGCCCAAGACAGCGGAAGCGCTCGAAGAGGTGCGTGCCAAAGCTGCTGCATGCGCTGCAAGAACCGGCCTCAAATATATCGATGCTGATGAAGCGGTCGAATGGCTCAACGATCCAACGCGATCTACCTATCTTTTCGATGTTCGCAGCGAGGAAGAATACGAGCAGGACGGTATTGCCGGCAGCAGACACGTGCTTGGCGGTCAACTCGTGCAGGCAACCGAACTCTATATTGGCGTGAGAGGAGGGCGCGCAATTGTCATGGACGACGAAATGGTCCGCGCGCCCATGATGGCCAACTGGATCCATCAAATCGGATACGAGGTTGCCATTCTGAATGGAGGCGTCGGTGCATTGCGCGACGTCACGCTTCCCGAAATACCGGCGTACCAGGTCTCAGCGGTCTCATCGGTCTCACCGGAAGGCGCGAAACGCCAGGTGGAGACGAACGATGCTCTGATCTTGGATCTGCGGTCGGTCTCGGCCTATCGTGCGGGGCACATTGACGGCGCCAGATGGTCGATGCGTCCAAGTCTGGGAAAGCTCGACCTTGCACCGGATGCAAACATCATCCTCATTGCAAAGACCGATATTGTGGCTGCGCTGGCCGCTCAAAGACTTGGCGAACTCGGCATCTCCGACATCGTGCGTCTTTCCGGAGACGAAGGTGCCTGGAAGGACGCAGGCTTCCAAATTGTTGCAACACCCGATGAGCCGACAGATTCAGAGAGTGTCGATCTGCTGTACCACGTTCACCAACGCAATACCCCCAACGGCAGCGAAGCCGCGGCCAAGGCCTATTTGGCATGGGAGATTGGGTTGGTCGATCAGCTGGATCAACAGGAGCGCGACTCTTATCGGCTCACCACACATGCAATGTCCCGCCGGTCGGTGGCATAGAAACTCTCACGAGAACACGGCTTTACGATAGGGTTGGAGTTGAATTTATGGCCATGACACGACGCGGATTTCTCGCAGCAACAGCAGCCCTCGCCGGCGGAATTCCTTTTCCGGCATTAGCGAAACCCCAAATGACTTTGGGCAAGCTGTCCATTGATGTTCTGAGTGATGGACATCTGACGCTCCCGGGAAGCCTGGTGTTCGATGGATTGCCGGCAACCGAGCTTAAACAGATCCTCAAACGGTTCGATATCTCGGCCGAGGAGGTCACCCCGCCGTGCAATCTGACATTGGTTCGGGATGAGAACCGCACGATCCTTTTCGATGTGGGCTCCGGGCCGAATTTCCAATCAAGTTCCGGAAAGCTCATCGAAGCCATGGAGGCGCAGGGTGTGGCGCCCGGGGATGTCACCCATGTTGTGTTCACCCATGCGCATCCCGATCATCTTTGGGGCGTGTTGGACGATTTCGACGAACTGCTACTGCCCAATGCTTCCTACATGATCGGCAAGGCGGAGTGGGATTATTGGATCGATCCTGAAACCGTCAACACGATTGGCGCAGAACGCCAGGCATTTGCGGTCGGTGCGGCAAACCGCTTCAAGGCGATCGAAGACAAGGTGCGTTTCTTCAAGCCCGGAGAAGAAATCCTTCCCGGCATCCTTGCGCGAGATACGGCCGGTCACACGCCGGGACACATGGCGTTCGAGATACGGTCCGGAAGCGAAAGCGCGATGGTGATTGGGGACGCGATTACGAACCATCACGTCGCATTCGAAAAGCCGAGCTGGCTGATGGGCAATGATCAGGACCGAGAAATGGGCGCCAAGACACGAACGTCACTTCTGGATCAGCTGGCTGCGGAAAAAACCAGAATCATCGGCTTCCACCTTCCATCTCCTGGTATCGGACGTGTCGAAAAGGCGGGCTCTGGTTACCGGTTTGTCGCTCCATAGGCCGCGATGCCTCTGGCTTCTGTTGCTGGGGGGCAGGCTCCATTGATTGTTGACACGAGCTCGCAACTATTAATCATGCCGATATTGGTGCCGATCGTCGCATTCCGATGCGCCATCTCGTTAGGTGGCGCGAGGTTCAGGTTGCGGCAGGTCCGCCCGGGAGAGCCGCTTTCGAGCGGCGCTGACGGCGATTAAAGGTAGTGAAGCTATGTCGAGTAAGCCCGGCACACAGACTGAAGGCCGGTCGCCGCGTACTTTGCTTCGGCCTCACTTTCCGCGCGTGCTTGTCTTGCCCTTGGTCATATTCGTGTTCGCGATCTCTCCGGTCTCGGCAGTCGAGGCCAAGGTCGGTCTCAATCGTCTCAGTGCGGCACAGCAAAAGCAGCTCCGGAAGAACATTGGGACGTATGCCAAGTACGAGGCCTTCCTAAATTATTGCGAGTCTACGTCGCGCGTGGAGCGACGCATTTGGGCGGTTGCGGGACCTTGCGTAAAACGCGATTCTCTCAATAAGGTGTCGAGTTATTTCCGTCGCAAGCTTCGCGAGCATGCCAAGAGATTTCCGTCTAAGGCAATGATCGAGCAAAACAGCACCTACCGTTGCGACCGGAAAAAGAACGCTACCCTGATCAAGAAGATTAAGGGCTTGTTCAACACCATCGTGGGCGACATCGATCGCATGTGCCGGCTTTGTTTCTTTTGTTGATGCGTCCATGAAGTTAGAAATTGTAGGGCGCATGAATGTCTGCTATGGGTCATAAGTCGTAATCAGCCCGCCTGACGGAAGAAGCCTGTTTTCGAACAGACAACAGCCGACCATCCCCTGATTGACAGCTTGGGCAATTGCAGCGGTCGCGTATTTGCATACCTCACTTCGGCAATTCGATGCCGGCGGCGCTTGCTTGTTCGATGAGGCCGGTCTCGCTGGAAGCCGCAGATTTAACCAGCAAGAAACGCGTCCCAATAGGGGGTTGACCCGAACCGTTGATCAAGAAAGTCGATGAAACGCCGAACGCGTGACGAAAGATGCCGCGTTTGCGGATAGACGGCATGGATCGCCATGTCGTACCAGGCATGGTCCGTCAAAACCGGAACGAGAAGTCCACGCTCGACGGCGCCATGCACGATGAAGCTCGGTTCGCAGAGCACGCCAAGCCCTGCAATCGCTGCCTCACGCAAGGCATCGCCGTTTGTTGCCTGAAAGCGCGTGTCGACCCGAACCGCGCCCCTCTCACCCGTTGGTCCCCGATATGTCCACAGTGGTGGATTGGGGAGATTGCCATAGCAAAGGCCGGGCCAGCCCTCGATATCCTGCGGATGGTTTGGACGACCTCGTTCCTGGAAAAATTCAGGCGCGGCACAAACGACATGGTGAACACGCGCGATTCTTCGAGCGATCAGTGTCGAATCCTCAAGCACACCAATCCTGATCGCAAGGTCGAACCCTTCGCCTTGTGAGAGAACGGCAGAGCAGCGGGCCGTACTGGCACACTCCGACGCACTATTGGGGGAGGTGAGGTTGGCCGATATCGTTGTGCTTGGCAGTCCGATTTACAATTTCGGTGTACCGGCTGCTGTCAAAGCATGGATCGACATGATCGTTCGTGCGAAAGAGGCCTTTCACTACACACGGGAAGGACCGGAAGGCCTTCTCAAGGATAAAACCGCTTACATTGTTCTGACGTCGGGTGGCACCAAGGCAGGAAGCGAGATCGATTTCGCCTGGCCCTATCTTCGCCATGTGCTTGGCTTTGTCGGGATCACGGACATCCATTTGATCGCAAGCGATTTGAAGGGCATCGAACGCGCGGAGGCCGACACGCGTGCCCTCGATGAGATTGCCAATGCCTTATAATCGATCAGACGGCATCTCGGCGCGAACCGGCCGTTTGGGGGAATTGTGCAGATGAGCTCCTGGAATGAACCAAGTTGTAGATATCGCAACACTTGCATTTGCAACCCACACAGTGTCTTGCTCCTCCAACAAGTGGCTCCAGACTGGTTCAAACGACACCGACGCTGGTTGGCGAGGGTCAGTGATGACCCGAGACCTCCAGGTTCCTAACCGGGCACATCCAGGTCCGGTCGCACAATCTAAACGAGCTTATTCATGGAAGCGTGGGTCATCATTTCCGTCGCTGCGGCGGCGTTTCAGACGCTGCGCTTCATGCTGCAGAAGCAGCTCAGCATGGGCACACTGTCGACCGGGGGCGCGACATTCTCACGCTTTTTCTATTCCGCGCCGATCATTTTCAGTCTTGCGACTGTCTATCTCATTTGGCGCGGCGAAGCGCTGCCCGATTTTTCCGGCCAGTTCTGGGTTTATGGGCTCAGTGGAGGTGTCTCGCAAATCCTGGCAACCTGGTTGGTTGTTGCGCTCTTTCAGCAGCGCAACTTTGCCGTCGGAATCACGCTCAAGAAAACCGAGGTCTTGCAGACCGCCCTGTTCGGCCTGCTGATTCTCGGCGACAGGGTCTCGGTTGCCGGCCTTTTGGCGATATCGATCGGATTGATCGGAGTAATCGTTCTCTCGCAAAAGCCCGGCCATACCGAAGGCACGCTGGTTTCGAGACTGTTGAACAAAGGGGTAGGGCTCGGCCTGCTCTCCGGAATCTTCTTTGCAATCTCGGCCGTCGGATATCGCGGTGCGACGCTGGAAATCGCGAGCGAGGACCCGTTGCTGCGGGCGTCGGTGACTTTGGCGGCGGTGACGATTTGTCAAACGATCGGCATGGGTCTCTGGCTCGCCTGGCGCGAAAAAGGCGAAATTGGCCGCGTCATTGCCGCCCGCCGTACGGCAATCTGGATGGGTGTTACTGGCATGGCGGGCAGCTTGTGTTGGTTTACCGCGTTCACCCTGCAGAATGCAGCCTATGTCTTTGCTGTCGGGCAGGTGGAGGTCGTCTTTTCCCTCATCGCATCGGCCTTGTATTTCAATGAGACAGTGACGAAGAGAGAGCTGATCGGAATCACTTTGATCACACTCAGCATCCTGTACCTGATCGTAGCGGTATAGCTAAAACATCGTCGGTCTGACGGCATCCTTCATCATCGAATTATGTTGACTGCCAATCGCGGTATGCGGTAGGCCAGCGTCCATTAAGAGTGCGCCGATTTGATCGACAGATTGCGGGCGCGAAACAAATGCAGCTAAAGCGGAATTCCATACCGGAAATCTCCGTTCAAAGAGCCTCGGAGGCAAACATGCTTACAAAGGTAAGCCGGTATGACGACGTCACATCGTTCTTTTCCGATCATCAGTTGACGCTGGACGTGACGGTGGAAGCCATCGACGCCTGGAAGGTCGTTGGTTATTGCACCGAACTGTTTTCACAGCACAATGTCGAGCTTCTGAAGGTCTGCCGTAGAACGGCTCAAACACTCAGCTTCCGCCTCGACTGTCAGGACCATTCCGATATCACGCGCATGGACGGGGCCTTTCAAGCAAGCGATGCACCGAAGCGAATTGACTGGACTGTGACAGTGGGGCGGAAGAAGAACATCGGCTCGAGTAACCCTTGCAACGCGTCGAAACACCCGAATCCTGCTGCAACGCCAGAATCGCATTAAATCAACGTTAAAGCCTCGGCATTATACTCGCGCGATAACTGCCCGAAGGCGCGCCGATGCTTCCGTTGGACAATCGAAGTGAACCGAGGAAAGAGGTGCTGATTCCGGCATTTGCCTCGGACGTTGAGGATACGCTCGGAATCAAATGCACGATCCGCGAAGTGTCGCGTGGCGGTTGCAGGCTCGTCTCGACGCAGCTCGACGATCTTCCCAACATTATTCACATCGTGCCGGAAGGGTTTGAAAAGCCGCTTCTTGGCAAGATTGTCTGGCGAGACAAGAAGCTGGCAGGTGTCAAATTCATCGACAAAGTTGAAGCGACCCGCCGCAAGATACCAACGAAGACGAAGAAGAAGCCGCTGAGCTTCCTGCGTCGCTTCCAAATGTTCTCAGCGACCGGACGGCCGAAGAAACGCCAGATCCAGGTGGAAGCTCCTGAAGGGGCATCGACGCCGGAGGATCTGTTGGCAACCGTTACACACGAGATGCGGACGCCGTTGACGTCGATCATGGGGACGCTCGGCCTGCTTGTGAACGGAGCCCTCGGCAAGTTGCCCGAGAAGGTGCAATCGGTCATCGGCGTGGCGTTCCGGAATGCCGGCCGTTTGTCTCATCTGATCGACGATCTGCTGGACGTGAAAAAGGCGGAGGCAGGCAAACTCACATTCAGTTTCTCCAACGAGGATATCGTCTCCTTGGTTGGGCAGGCCATCTCCGACAATCAGGCCTATGGCGAAAAATATGGCGTTCGGTTTGTTATGGACGACACGATCGGCCGCGGGGTTGTCAGAATGGACCCGCGCCGTATCGAGCAGGTTCTCGCAAATCTGATGTCGAATGCCGCGAAGTTCTCACCGAAGGGTCAGTCCGTCACGATCAGCATCAATCGCGTGCCAGGCAAGATCCGTGTCTCTGTGAAAGACCAGGGAAAGGGGCTTTCCGAGGAAGCGCAAAGCAAGGTCTTCGAGCGTTTTGAACAGGCGGCGCAACCCGATGGTAGAGAAGGTGAGGGGACCGGTCTCGGACTGACCATCTCCCAGATGATCATTGGAAAGCACGGCTCCCGCATCGAAGTCGCGTCGAAGCCGGGTGAGGGCGCCACATTCTGGTTCGACCTGAACGAGAGTCAGCCGCGTTCCGAATAGCGCGTCAGAATTTGAGTTTCCCGCCGATCGATAACGTCCAGAAATCCTGAACCGGTACATCTGTCTGCGGGCCGTTCGCGGTCTGCAGAACGTCGATATCCGCCGATCCATGACGAAAGCCCGCGAAGAGTTGCATGTTTGCGGCATCGATGTTCTGAAACACGCCCACCCCCCACACATCCGTTTGCGAAGAGATGACTTCCGACTGTCCGCCGGTTCCGTACGCGATCGTCCGGTGTTTGCTGAAGTCTTGGAAGATCTGCCGTTCGGCATAGAACGTCGTCGGGCCAAGGGAAGTGAATCGCCGAGCCTTTCCCCCTTGAAGATAAGCCATTGTTCCGCGGTCCTGGCGTGTTGCGCCTGTGAAGAGGCCGGTCGGTCCGGAGGGGCTGCCGTGATGATCCCGCGCTGCTGCACCGACAAGAAACAGTCCACTCGGGCCATGCTTCAATCCGAACGATCCCATCATGCGTTCAAGATCGAAGCGGCGCTGCCTGCAAAACGTTCCACCGCCCCCTGCCCCAGGGCAGGCAACCATGTCCGTATCTTCGTCTTCATCCGTATCCCTGAGATATCCGATCCCGAAATAGGCATCGACCGCATTGAACGTCTTCTTCCAGCGCAGTGCGACATCGGCTAGGTCATCTTCTCCCCAGGCTGCCGAGATCACGAACCCCGCGAGCGATGGCGTATCGTAGCGAATGACATTGCCGCGTCTTGTGTCCTGGCTGCTCATGAACTGGCGCCAGGTCTGATTGATCAGGCATCCCGTGCCGGCGCACCCGCCTGTGCCCTGCGCTAGCCTTAGGAAAAATCCTTCCCCGCGGTTCGGTGTTGCATTGGCGACCGGGTTGTTGGCGGCCTTATTTCCCCAGGTAATGAGGTTGTCGGTCGCGGGCGAATAGCGGCCGATCCATAAGCGACCAAAATTCTTGCTACCGAGCGACAATGCCATCCGCCGGCCATCGATGCTGCCGTCGGCATTCTCGTTCGGTGCCCCGTCGCTTATCTGGTTGACGCTTGTCGAACGGGCGCCTTCGACCTCGATTTCGAACAGGAAAGATGTGGACCAGTCTGCATCGATCCTACTCGTTCCGGAGAATAGGAACCGCGTCGAGGACTCGGTGTTGTCAACGACATAGGCGTCCCGCTCGGTGCCGTCATCCCAGATCATCACCATCGTATCGACCTGTCCCGAGAGGCGGATGGTGACATTGCGGTTGCCGGTTCTGGCAGCCGCCGTTTCGAGCGCGGAAATCCGGTCTTCCAGGTCGGCGCAGCAGAGCCTTTCTGCGCTTTGGCCAAACGCGCGTGTTGGCGCGAAGGCCGAGAGCATCAAAAGTGCGGCTGCTGCAAATCCGAATGCCCTTTGCATGCTTCCCCCAGGAGACGGCATCTCGGCGGTGCCGCGAGCAGCGCCTATGTGCCGGCCGCTTGGCCCGCAATGCCGAATCTGGGGTAATCTAGCAAATCCTGGCTGAGAGGCGTCAGCTCCCGACTTCAGCGAGATTGATGCCGAAGAGATGCGAGCTTTCAAGAGAGGTGTTGTTGGCCAGCTCCTGGAGCTGACCAAACAATGTTGCGAGTTCGTTTCGGACGACCCGGTCCGGTGCCGTGCTGCCCTTGCCGAGATCCGTCAAGCGATCTTCGAGAGCAAGGGCCGCGTCGCTGACGGCGGAAAAACCCATGGTTCCGCTTGTTCCCGTAATCTGATGTGTCAGCTCGCGGGCGGTCAGCACCGACTGATGCCAATGGGTTGATTGGCTCGTAACAACCGAAGCCAGTTCGTCATCGATCAGGGACACCTGTGCCCGCACCCAGCTGCAATGGCTTGAGATCAGAGCATGGAGCTGATCCTGCATTATGCCTCCTCGACAACAGGCAGGGTGCGACGCCAAAGAGCCTCGAGATCCTTTGCCAGACTCATGGGATCGAACGGCTTTGGGATCACGCCTGCAATATCGAGATCCGCGTATGGGTCAGCGTCCTGGCCGCGTGCGCGTGCCGTCATGAACACGATCGGTGTTGTGGACGTCTCAGGGTTTCGGCGCAGTGCATGATACGTTTCGACGCCGTCCATTCCGGGCATCATGTGATCGAGGAGGATGACATCCGGATCGAAGTCCGGGATGACGTTTAGAGCCTCGCTGCCCGACTGGCAGACCTGCAGATTGTATCCGGCCACATCTTCCAGGGCCAATCGCGCGACAGCGCGAATATCTGTGTCATCGTCCACGTAACTGATGCGTTTCAGCCAACCCGTCATGGTGCAATACCTCATTCGCTACTGCTGCGAAGCGCATCATGACGCAACGGACATAAGATTCGGTTATCGGCGAACATCGCATTTGGGTCGGTCCTGTTAGGCAAGATTTTACCCTGATCCGGTATGCTTTCTCGCAATCGGCAGTATGCGTTTTTCGAGGGTTTTTCAGTGGTTAGCGTAGCAAAACAACAGTCGGCGGATGCCGGTGAGCATCCGCGGCGGCGCATTCTCGTCGCCGAAGACAATTCCGTCACAAAGGATTTACTCAAGCTGCTGCTTGCCGAGCGCGGCCATGTTGTCGACCACGCTCCCGACGGGGTTGCAGCCCTGGAGGCGTTACAGAAGAACAGCTACGACATCGTGCTGATGGATTTCCATCTGCCCAAGATGGACGGGCTTGAGGTTGCAACGTCGTTTCGCTCCGACGCCGCCGGCAAGACCGGGCCGCGCTTCGTTGCTATGACGTCGGACATGAAGGGCCTGCTTGGCCGTGCCGGAAACGATGAAGCGTTCGACGACTTCATGCCCAAACCTCTTGATCTCAATAAGGTCTGCGAAGCCATCGAATGCGAGATCGAGGCGGCAATCGACCCAGATGCGGCCAATGCTTCAGCGACAGCCGAAGTGACGATGCTGCATCCGCAGCCCGAGCGTGTCGATACGGATCCGGTGCCGGATTCGATGATGGAGCAGATCAAGGGCCTCGGGTTCAATTTCCTGAGCTGGCCGGAGGACTTCGATGCAGAACGGCTTTCGGCACGGGGGCTTCAGGCCTCTCTCGGCGACGATGCCTTCGATGCCATTCTGGTGACCAAGCAGGCAACCGTGCAGGACCTGGCCCAGATCTGGTCATCCAAAGCACTGCACGCGCTTCCTGTCATCGATTTGTCGGGAAGTCTCGGATCGCGCGCAGATATCGATGCAGCGCGACTGACTCTCGGTCAGACGGACAAGATCGGACAGGTGATCGAAGACTTTTCGGCACGCCGGTCTCATATCCACCGTGATCTTCTTCTGTCCGACGAGATCGGCGACAAGCTTCTCAATCGGATTGCCTTGAGCGACGGCAAGCTTACGCCGGTCTATGCACCGGAAAATCCAAGTCAGGTAGCGTTCAATGCCGTGCTCGATAGCACGACCATTCAGATGGAAGCGGACAAACTGGTCCAGAACAACTTCCTCGAAGCGACGCTTTTCGATCGCTTCCACCATTGCGATCGGTGCGGTTCATCACGCTTCAACGTGCGGGAGGAATGTGCGAGCTGCCGTTCGCCGGATATCAGCGAAGAAGCCTATCTTCACCACTTCCGTTGCGCCTATCAGGGACCGGAGAGCGATTTCCGACAAGGGGACGCGCTGATCTGTCCGAAATGCCGTCACGAACTTTCCCACTTCAGCGTCGACTATGACAAGCCTGGTGCGGTGCTGACCTGCGGGTGCTGCGATCATTCGACATCCGAGCCGGCAATCGGTCTGCTGTGTCTCGATTGCCAGACACATTATGACGGCGACGCGGTCAAGACCCGCGATGTGTTCGCCTACACGATGACGGACCGCGCACGTGCCTATCTCGAGGCCGGCCGCTCCTTGCTCGGTTCGAAACGCAACGCCATGCGCCTTACCGAGCTGCCGATCGAGCTGATCGTTGCTCTCAATGGTGAGCTCAAGGCCCACGAAGAAAGCGGCGAGCCTTTTACCCTCATCAATATTTCCTATCGCAACGAACGGCAGGTCTCTCATGAATCGGGGCCGCGTCAGTTTGAAGTGGCCCGCGATTTGTTCCTTGAAAACCTCGCCAATGCCCTGAGAAAGCAGGACACGATCGTGAAGGGGCGGGGGTTCGATTTCGCGCTGATGCGCGGTACAGGGCCGGATGAGGTGCGCGGCGACCTGGATGCCATAAGGACCGAGGCCGCCTCCATGGTGCGGGAAGACCTTGGCATTGTCATGCAGGCGCATGGGCCCGAGGAATTCGCCTGATGTTCTCCGCAATCGCGGACGGGCTGAACTATCTGACGTCGCAAAGCGGCGCCAGCCTGCTCGCGTTGTTCTGGTTCACGGTCATCTTCGAAGTGCCGCGCTACAGCATGGCATTTATCGCCGCGACCTTCTTCGGGCGCTCGAAACCACAGGCCGACCCCGAGGGAATCTTCGATCCGACGGTCAGTGTGATCGTCGCCGGACATAATGAAGCCGACGCCATCGAACGCTGCGTCATGTCGCTTCGCGAACAGAGCCGGCCACCTGATGAAATTGTCGTCATCAGCGATGGTTCTCGCGACGCAATGCCGGAGCGCATAAGAGACCTGCAGGCGAGGGGACTGATCGATCAGGCCCATAGTACAGATTTGCGTGGCGGCAAATCAGCGGGCGTCAATCTCGGCAAGCGGTTTGCGTCGGGCGACATCGTCATCAATGTGGATTGCGACTGCTCCTATGACCGCCATGCACTACAGCGGGTCGTCGAGCCGCTTCGGGATCCGACTGTCGGTGCAGTCTCGGGCAACATCCTGGTTCGGAATCCCGGTGCAAGTCTCGTCGCAACCTTTCAGGCGATTGAATATCTGGTGAGCATTTCGCTCGGCAAACAGGCGTCGACTCTGACCGATCATATCGTCTGCGTCTCCGGCGCATTCGGTGCGTTTCGGAAAGAAGCAATTGCAGGTGTCGGCGGCCTTGACGCCGGCGGTGGCGAAGACCTGGATGTGACGTTGCGTCTCCGCAAGGCAGGATGGAACATTCGCTTTGCGTATGATGCCATCTGCTACACCGATGTGCCGACGGGTCTTTCTGCACTCATCCGGCAGCGCTTCCGCTGGGAGCGCGACGCTGTGCGCATTCGCTATCGCAAGCATGGCGACCTCATGAACCCGTTCTCCGAGCGGTTGAAACTCAAGGAAGTCGCGCACGAGATCGAATTCCTTCTGTTCAATGTGATCGGTGCGGCGGTTCTGCCTTTCTATGTGCTGTGGTTGTTCCTGACATATGGCGACATGGCGCCGCTGATTCTGCTGGCCGCTCAGGCCGGGCTTCTATTCCTGGACAGTCTGTCATTTGTGCTCGCAGCACTTGCGACACCGAAGGCCAAGTCATGGTCATTGTTTCCGTTTGTCGTCGGCTTTGGCCTCTTTAACGGATTTCTGATGCGTTTCGTGCGCTTGGCGGCCTACCTCCAGGAATGGCTGTTCAATGCGTCGGTGAAAGATACCTATGTGCCTGAGAAGGTGCAGATCTTGAGGAAGTGGTGATGGTAAAAAGTCTGCGGAAGCGGCCGCGTCCGGACGAACTTGTTTCGGAGCAGCGAAAGATGACAAACAGCCGGGGGCGGATTGCCTATCTGGTTCTGCTCTGCGCGCTGGGTGTTGCGGTGCTCAATTTCCTTTTCGGTGACTATCTGTTGCTACGAGCCGATGGTCTTGTCCTGCGAGACAAGCATTCGGTCGAGGCTTCATTCCTCGCGCGCATCGAAAGAGTCGACATCAAGGAAGGGCAGCATGTCGCGTCGGGCGACCCTCTCTTTCAGGTGCAATCATTCCAGATTCTTGAACGTCTAGCCGACCTTTCCGCCGCTCGGGCGCGTCTGACAGCGAAGGCTGCTGAATTCAGAGTTCGCGCGGAGACCGTCAAGAAGCTGTTGCCGCTTGCAACGCGGCGCGAAGCCGAAACGGCACGGGTTCTCGAGCGCTTCGATGCATTGTCGGCAAGGCAACTTATCACGTCCGTGCGCCGCGACGAGGCGCTGGCCTCGCGTCTTGAGGCCCATCAGGTTCTCGTACGTATGAACACGGAAAACGCGACACTGGCGGAAGAACTCAAAGCTCTCGATTCCGCACGCAAAGATTCAAATGCAGCGCTGGACGACCTGAACGCCCTGTATGCCAATGGTCGGATCGCATCACCCGTTGATGGCGACTTGGGTGCCAAGATCCCATCGCCTGGCGAAGTCTATCGGCCGGGTGAGACAATCCTGTCCATATACAAGGGATCGTCCTATGTGTTGGCCTATCTGCCGCGGCGCTATCTCTTCCCAATTCGCCCGGGCATGAAGGTGCGCGTAACAAGTGGTCGCGACAGCGCAATTGGAACGGTCGGAAAGATCCTGCCCGTGACCGACGCATTGCCCCAGGAATTCCAGAATACGTTCAAGCCCCGCGATCGCAGTCAGCTTGCGCGTGTCCAATTCGAGAAGGCACCGCCTTTTCCCCTGCATCAGAAAGTGCAACTGACGACGACATTCTTCTGGGAATAGAGACGGTAGAAGGTATTTTGTTAGCGGACACGACGAGTTTGACGTTATCCATTAATTGCCTGTGTCCTGGGAACGATTTGCTCCGTTAGCGGAGACCTGTGATAGTGAGTCCTCCAGTCACCGCCGATTTGTGGAGGTCCCGGTATCATAGTCTCCAGGTTTTTCAGCATCGTCTTCACCCTTTTTGCATTCAGTTGGACGGCATTTGATTCCGGTTCGGCGAATGCTCAACCGCGGTTCCAGGACTATCCCGCTCCTTTCTATTCGGGACGCGTGCAATCCCCAGACCTGACATCTCACCGTGATGCCCGGACCTATCGGACGCGCTTGCGGAATGCTGCCAAAGGTGGCGTGAATTTCGCTGGTGATCACATTCTGGCGACCTGGGGCTGTGGCGCGCAGTGTCTGATGGGTGCCGTCATCAACGCGAGATCAGGTGCTGTGCAGTTTCTACCTGGCACGATCTGCTGTTGGTTCGAAGGTGGCGATGACATCAATCCGATCGATTTCGAAAGTGGCAGTGATCTTCTGATCCTGACCGGAATGATCGATGAGGAAGAACCGTTGGCCAGGCACTATTATGATTTCAGCGGTCGCGACTTCCGGCTCATTAAGAAAGAAGTGCTGACGTCAACCAATGCGGTTGGCGGTCCGCAGACTGTTACGCCGACTTGTCCGTCCGGTTTCACGTTCAGCGGAGGACAATGTGTCGGCAACACGGCGTCAGTGCCCCAAGCGGCCGACTTCACAATCTTGGATGGCTACGACCTGTTTGGTGGCGACTATTACGCGATGCCTGGCAAAGTCCATTACGATGATTGCGAGTATGAGTGCAAGAATGACAGGCGGTGCCGAGCATTCACCTACAACACCAAGGCTCGCAAATGCTTCCTGAAGTCGTCGGTGCCCCGTCGCTCGCCGTTTAGGGACGCGATCTCCGGCATCAAGCAATAGCATTCGTGGTCGTCGGTATAGCGGTCGGCCTGGGGCTGTACGGTCGCATATTGTAACGCCAAAGAACGCAAGCGATTGATTTTCCGCGGCTGCACAGATTGTCACTCACCTGTCATCCAACTGTCGTATCCGTGTCACGGTTACTCTTCACCAAACGGTGCCGTGGAAATGAACATGTTCGACCTTTTCAACGCGGACGGTCTGAAGCGTTCCAAAAAACGCAAAGCGTTCAAGAAGATCGCGATCAAGCTCGATAAAACGAGAGACAAGCTCGAAAGAAAACTAAGAGCGGAGGAGTCTGGGGCGAAAATCAAAAATCTTGAAGCCAGACTCAAGACCAACAAGAAGCAACGCAGAAAAGCAAGAATGTTGATAGCGGAACTCGATTGAAGAGTTGCTGAACCAGTCGGCGTCCAGGCTCAACTGACACAAGAGTATGGATGCACAATTTAGTGCTGCCGGATCGAGCCGTACCACAGACAGTGGTGAAGCCGCCTTTCGCGAACGTGCGTTCGCTTCATCGACAATCGGCAGTGGTCAGTCCACTAGGCTGGATGGTCGAGGCACCAGCGCATGAAACCCTCGGGCGGAAGCGGCTTGGAGAAATAGTAGCCTTGGATCTGGTCGACGCCGGCTTTTGCGGCAAGTTTCAAGTGGCCGGCGGTCTCGACACCTTCGGCGACGATTTTCAATCCGAGATTCTTTCCAAGACTGACGCTGGTCTCAACACAGGTCTTTGCAAACGGGTCTGTGTCGGCATTCTGGATGAAGGAGCGATCGATCTTGAGCTCTGAGAATGGAAATTCGCGCAGGTTTTCGAGGTTTGAGTAACCTGTCCCAAAATCGTCGATCGAGATCGAGAAGCCCAAAAGCCGGAGACGCGTGACAACTTCCAGGGCTGCCGACTTGTTGTGCAGGATCTGACTTTCAGTGATCTCGAATGTGAAACGCGTCCGTTGAAGTCCGGCGCTATCGATGACGTTGGCGACATGATCGGGAAAGTCGAGATCTTCGAGGATCGTCGCGCTCAGATTGAGAGCATAACTCACCTTGATCCCATAACGGTCCCAGACAAGTGCGTCTTCGATCATCCGGGTCAGCATGGCATCGGTCAGCTTCAGGATGAGGCCATATTCTTCCGCAATCGGAATGAAGACATCCGGTGGAATGAGGCCGAGTTTGGGATGGATCCAGCGTGCCAGACATTCGGCACTCTTTGTTTCGCCCCCTGGAACATCAACCTTTGGCTGGTAGTAGGGCACGATCTGCCCGGCTTCGATTGCGGCTTCCACGTCGTTCGGTGTCACACGGATATTCGAAGATGAACCACCATTTGCCGACTTGGGTTTGAGAGCCGTCAGCAGTCCCTCCAGTTCGTTGGGATTGAAGGGTTTGGTCAGCGCTCCGATCAGATTGAGATCGTGGGATCGCGCAAGACGCTCGGCCGTACGAAGGACGGCTTGATCTTCGCCACTCAATATAGCGAAGGGGCCGTCATAGTTGCATTTCTTCATGTAGCGGAAGAACTGCACGCCATCGAGCTTCGGCATATTGAGATCGGTCAGAATGAAGTCGAACTCTTGGCTGCGATCGTAGAGGAGATCGAGTGCCTGTTTGCCGTCTTCAGCGGTCCAGATCTTGGTCGCACCGCGTGTTTGAAAAAAGGACTCTGCGACGGCGCATAGGATTGGATCGTCGTCCATGATCAAGACGCTGTCGATGGCATGTGTCGATGCAGTCATGGAGGCTCCGAAAAGGCGCAAAATTGATTGTTTTGGCGGTGCGCAGTTGCATAGCCAAACAGTTTTTCGTGCGCACTATGGCACGATACGTTTAAGGGTCCGTTAGTGGCTCGCGCGACTTTCCGAACATTGAAAAAAGGCGGGAAGCCGCTGATATTGCAGGGCGATCGCTTCGATCGGCACGCCAGGCCACGACGATTTCACGGCTAAGGGGAGGCGTTAACGGTATGAGCTTTACGCCGCCGCGTGCAGCCTCTGGTGTACCCGCCATTTCAGAAATGATCGACCAGCCGAAACCGGCACGGACAAAGTTCGCTTGGGCGTCTGCATTTCCGATGTCGAAAACCTCGCCTGGACGCACTTCAGCGCACGAAAACCAGGCGTCGATAATATTTCGGATGTAGCCGCCCGGCTCATACAGAACCAAACGCTTGTCTTGAAAATCAGCCGGCTTCAGAGCCTTCACCCGCCGCACTTCCGCTAGCGGTGCAAGGCAGAACAACCGATCGGTGAAGAAAGGAGCATGGCTGAGCTCACCTTCCGTTACGGGACCGGTTACGATGGCGATATCCATGTCAGCTCTCTTGAGCGCAGGCAGCATGTCCCTTGTGTTACCCGTGGTCAGCCGGATCTCGACTTTCGGATGCTGGCGTTCGAAGTCGGCGAGAACGCCCGGAAGCAGATGGGTTGCGGCTGTCGCGCCAGCCCCTATATGCAAAGGGCCGGACGTTTCCCCGTGCATCAGATTCAGTTGCTCGAGTGATTTATCGAGCTCATCGAAGATACGTGTTGCCGACTCGATCAGCACGGCGCCTTCCGCCGTTGCCTTGGCGCGCTTGCCGATCCGCTCCACGAGCTGCACACCCGTTTCGTGCTCGAGTTGACGGATCTGGCTCGAGACGGCCGGTTGCGTCAGGAGAAGCTGCTCGGCTGCCATCGAAAAGCTGCCGGTCGAGCAGACCGCACGCAGAGCGCGGAGACGCGAAAGCGAAGGGTAGAGCGGCTTCATATCAATTCTCATAATGATTTCGTGAAAAAGAATAAATTTTTCTACAGCGCGATCCAACATAAAATGGGATAGCGATCTAGGATATGGGAATTCGAGACAAATGACCGTGATGCAGACAACTGACGAATGTGGCGTCGTAGCGAAGCCGGGAAGTGCGATATGCGTACGCCCGATGACTTCTGACGATGCGGATGCCGTACTCCGGATCTACAAGGATGGCATCGATACCGGGAACGCCACTTTCACAGCCGACGTCCCATCCTGGCAGGCGTGGGACGACGGACATCTTCCCGACGCACGGCTCGTTGCCGTTTCGGGCGGGCAGGTTGCCGGCTGGGTCGCGCTGGCGGGGGTCTCGTCGCGTCCGGTCTATAAGGGTGTCGCCGAGATCAGCATCTATGTCTCGAAGGACGACCGCGGCAGAGGGGTAGGGCGCACCTTGTTGGGAAAGGCCGTTCAAGCTTCGGAAGCCGCAGGATTCTGGACCCTGCAGGCTGGTATATTCGCTGAGAATGAAGCGAGCCTGGCGCTCCATGCAGACTTCGGTTTCACGGTAATTGGCAGACGGCGCGGGCTCGGGTGCATGACGTATGGCCCGCTTAAGGGACAGTGGCGCGATGTCGTCTTCATGGAGCGGAGAAGCGAGATCGTCGGAGCAGGATGACGCAATCGGGGGGGAGTTCGAGCGCTGATGCGGCACGCCTTGTCTGGCCGCTCTCTGTCGCACAACTGGTCTCCTGGGGAACACTCTATTACGGATTCACGCTCTTCCTCGAGCCGATGGAAGCGGATCTGGGGCTGGCCCGGACCGAGTTGACCGGTGCTCTCACGGTCGGTCTCTTGATTTCCGGTGTATGCTCGATTCCCGTCGGCGCGCTGGTGGATCGTGGTTATGCGCGGCAGTTGATGACAGGCGCTTCGCTGGCCGGCGGAGTCCTGTTGCTTGCCTGGTCGCAAGTTCAGACGAGCGCTCAATTCTTCGTCATATGGGCCGGCCTCGGCGTCGTGCTGGCAGGTGCACTTTACGAACCCGCCTTCGCCGTGCTTGTGCGCACGCTGGGCGAGCGGGGGCGGCGCGGCATCGCCTCTCTCACACTAATCGGCGGACTTGCCAGTACCGCTTTTATACCGCTGACCTATGCCTTGATCGAACAGTTCGAATGGCGCATGGCTCTCGTTGCCCTGGCGCTGTTCAACATCGTGATTGCGGCGCCGATCAACTTTTTCACGCTTGCGGGACAATCGAAGCTCGGCAGCACGGAGCGCGGCAGAGAGCGCACGGGGCCTGTTCTCGTTGCGGCCATGCGCCGTCCTGTATTCTGGTGGCTGACGATCGCTTTTACCGCTGCCATCTGTTCGATTTCTGCCGTAGTCTTTCACATTGTTCCAATGCTGTCTGAACGCGGTTATGCGCTCGCTCTCGTTGTTTCTGCCGTCTCTCTCATCGGACCGGCGCAAGTGGCCGGCCGGTTCATCGTCACACTGATTGCATCGAAACTCGGTCTCGGGCTCACTGGGTGCGTTGCCTTCGGGTTTCCCGTTGCCGCATTCGCAATCATCCTTCTGGCACCGGAGAGTTTTTGGACCATCGCCTGTTTTGCGATTGCACTTGGTATTGGAAACGGTGTGCTCACAATCCTGCGTGCAACATCGATTGCCGAAATCTTCGGCGCACAAGGTTATGGTGCCATCAATGGGGCCATTGCGTTTCCTGTCACGGTTGCGCGCGCGCTTGCCCCTTCGCTTGCTGCCCTGATCTGGGCCGCGTCCGGCGGATACGACACGCCCTTGTGGACGCTCCTGTCTATCTCAGCGCTGGCATTGGCCGCATTCTTCTGCGCGCTCATATCGTCTCGGGTGGAAGCCGTACAAGACGACTAGCGCGATAGGCCGGAACTCAAGACCCTGTTCGCCGGGTGTCATGGTCGGCAGATTTGCGGCGTTTGATTTCGGCAAGCGCATCGACAACGCACTGGTGGATTGTCACCAGCCGTGACTTCAGTTCGACAACGTCACCCGAGCGCGCTTCCGCCTCGAGCACACCGCAGGCTTCGGCCAGACGATTGGCGCCGATGTTCCGAGCCATGGATTTCAATGCATGCGCTGCTTCGCCGATGGTTTTATGGTTGTCGGTCTGCGCCGTCTCCGCCAACTTCAACAAGGCAGCCGGCGCGTGGGATTCAAATAGCCCGAGCACCTTGAGCACAAGCGCCTGACCGGCACCGGGACTGCAGGCAGCGACACCGTCGAGCACATCGTCGTCGATAACCGGGATCGCGTTGTCTGTCGGCTCTTCAGGAGGGGGACTTGGCGGTTGGGTCGCGACCGGTGCATTGTCTCTATCTGATGTGTCAGGTTCCACCTGAACGATCTCACCCGGACCAACGAAGGTTTCGAAACAGCCTGAGAGGTCGGTCAGACGGAATGGTTTTGTCAGATAGGCGTCCATACCGGCATCACGCCAGGCGTCGGCAGACGTGCCGGCGACATGGGCAGTGAGGGCGACGATGGGAACGCGTTTGCTTCCACGCTCCGTTTCTGCGGCACGGATGTGGCGGGTTGCTTCGAACCCGTCCATGACAGGCATGCTGCAATCCATGAAAATGAGATCGTAATCTTGCCGCAATGCCTGTTCGAGCGCCTGTTGCCCGTCTTCGACCACGTCCGCGCGCACATCGAGCTGTTTCAAGGCCTCAATAACGACTTCCCGGTTCACCGGACTGTCGTCTGCCACAAGCACGCTTACACCTGTGAAGCGAGGGGTTTCGGCGGCTTTGCTACTCTGCAACGCCTTGCGACCAAGCGGCTTGCCGTCGGCTAATCTATCGATCAGCGCACCGAAGCCTTTGCGCGATATAGGCCGCATGAGGACGTCATGGGCCGATCCGGCTTCAAGAGCTGCGTCGCTCCTGGTGTCGCCCATTTGAGAGACACAGATAGCAAAGGGTTTTGGTGGGCCGGCGGAATCTGACGTTTGTAAAAAACCGCCGATGAGTCCCGGATCAGCGAAAACAATCGCGGCATCGCCTATGCTATCGGGCGTGAAATGATCCGGCTCGATATGCCGGGCGGAGATGTTGCGATCGTTCAGATAACGCAACATCGTATCGACTGTGGCGCTACCGGAAAGAGCGACAATGGCATTCCGCTGAGATGTCGATGCGCTTGCCGAAGTGTTGTTGGTGCCCTCGCTCAAATCGCGGGTTTTCATCGTGAAACTGAATTCCGAACCCTCGCCATACGTGCTCGTGACATTCAATTCGCCGTCCATTGCCGTAACCAGCCGCTTGCAGATGGCGAGGCCAAGGCCCGTGCCCCCGAACTTGCGGGTGGTTGACTGATCGGCCTGCGAGAACGACTCGAAGATCGTATCCAGCTTGTCCTCAGGAATTCCGATTCCAGTGTCGGAAACAGCGAAACGCAGCCCCGTCGCTCCGCCGCGGGACAAACGTCTTGCGGTCGTAACCGTGATGCAGACATGGCCGTCTTCGGTAAACTTCAACGCGTTGTTCACGAGGTTCGACAGGATTTGATTGAGGCGGACCGGATCTCCTTCGACCGATACGGGTACATCCGCAGCGACATAGGCCGACAGGTCCACACCTTTGCTGCTCGCCTTCTCCCAAAAGAGGCTGAGGACATCGTCGACGAGTTCTCCAGGATCCAGCGCTACGGCCTCCAGATCCATCTTGCCGGACTCGATTTTTGAGAAATCCAGAATGTCGTTGATGATTGCGAGCAGGCTCTGGCCCGATTTGACGACAACGTCCGCGTAGCGGCGATGACGGTCGGTCAGTTCCGCCGATGCGAGGAGTTCGGCCATGACCAGCATGCCGTTCATCGGCGTGCGGATCTCGTGGCTCATGGTCGCAAGAAAGTCTGACTTGGCCGCATTGGCGTCTTCTGCAGCCTCTTTCGCCTCTCGATAGTCGATGGTTCGTTCCTCGACCGTTCGCTCGAGATTCTCAAGATGATCGGCAAGGCGATTATCGCGGTCGCGGATCTGGGTCATCATGCCATTGAATGAATCGACGAGGAGGCCGGTTTCATCATTGGAGCTGAATTTGACATTCCGCGAGAAGTCACTGGTTTGCTGGACATCAAGCATCGACTGGGTCAGCCTCCGCAGTGGATCCGTGATGCGGTGCTGCAGCTTGATGGCGATCAGGATGCCGACTGCTGCTGCCGACAGTGCCGCCAGAAGGCCGATCAGGAGATTGCCGATCAGCTTTTCTTTCAGATCGCTGGTATCGGCGAGAACCGTCAGGTGACCGATCGTAACGCCGGCCTTCTTGATCGGAACCCGCACGTCGAGTGTTTTTCTCAGGAAGACCGGGAGATCGGCACGCTCCTCCAATGCAACCGTCGCTCCGAGTTCCGCGATGCGCTGACCGTCTGCGTTCTCAACCCCGGCATGGACGAAATGTGGGACCTGGCCAATGGCTCTGAGTGCACGAAGGATCCCGATGCGATCACCGAGTGCCAGAGGCTCTGCAACGGCGGCTGAAAACACAAATGCCGTCCCCCGAATTTCGGCACTCTTAGCTGCCGAATAGCGAGAGATTTCAAGCCAGCTGGATGCAACCGTCGCGATAAGCAGCGTCGTGGCAACGGCAATAAGCACAATTCCAACGAGTTTTCGCCCAATCGTCGAGCGGGTTGGAATGTGGTTTTTCCCACAATTTTCAAGTGGATGCGTCATTTGCGATCAACTTAGCGAATCATCATTTCACCATAACGGTCGGACGTTAAGGGTCTCTGCATGAGTGTTTTTTTCTTTGAAACCGGGCGTTTACGGTTCCTCAGCACTTAACGGTTAAAGTTTTTGGAATTCGATGCCCGAACGTCAATCTGACAGCAGATAGATGAACTGCAGACTATCGTGAACAAATGCGATCATATTCTCGTTGCAGACGACGATCCTGTACTGCTTGAGCTGGCTCGTTCGTCGCTCTCGTCGGCCGGATATCGTGTCTCGTGCGCAAAAAATGGCATCGAAGCGGTCGCGCTACTGAACAGCCGCGAATTTGACCTGCTGATCAGCGATCTCGATATGCCGGAACTCGATGGTTTCGGCCTGCTTCAAAGGGTGCGTAACGGGGATAAGACACGCCACATCCCGGTCGTCGTCGTCACGACACATGACGAGTACGAGCCAATCGAGCGCGCATTCGCGCTTGGTGCGACATCGTTCATGATCAAACCCCTCAACTGGACTCAGTTCGGACACCATGTGCGCTATATGTTGCGCGCCAGTCGCCACGAACACGAACTCAGAAAGTCGCGCGATACGGCCGAAGCGGCCAGCCAACTGAAGAGCGATGTGCTATCGGTCGTCACTCATGAATTCCGCACGCCTCTTCATCAGATAATCGGTTTTTCTGACCTGCTTGCGAAGCAGGAGGGCGATGTGGCGCCCGATGTAAGGCGGCAGGATTTTTCCGATCACATCCGTGAGGCGGCATTGAACCTCGACCGCATGGTCTCGGATATGCTGATATTTTCTCGTCTCCTTGCAGAGAAGCCGGTCCTGGCCGAGCAGGACCTTTCGGTTCGCCAGCTGATTGCACTCGCGGCACAGGCCGTGGCCGCCAAGGCAAGAGATGCCGGCGTCGAAATCATCGACAGAGCGTCTGAGAATGCGGATGTGGATATTGTTTGTGATCGCGCCGTTTTCGAGCGCGCCGTAACGCATCTAATCGACAATGCAATCGAGCATTCGCCACGTGGCGGTGCTGTCGTGATCGGTGCAGATGTCGCACGTGGCGGCCAGTTGGTCTGCTTCGTAAAGGACGATGGTCCAGGGATCGAGTCCTCTCGTGTTGAAGAGCTTTTGGACCCGCTTTCGCAAGGCGACATGTCGCTAACCCGATCAGGAAATGGCCTCGGTATCGGCCTGTCGATTGCCAGATTGGCAGCCGAAGCTCATGGCGGTCAGTTTCTGATTGAGACAGCCCTTGGGGCAGGTACAACGGCGGCCCTTGTGTTTCCACCGAACCGCGTCAGCACCGAAGTTGAATTGGAAGCGATTGCAGCGGCCGAATGATTCAAGAAATTCGCGAAATACCAGAGCTCTCTGATGCCGGGGCTCAAACTGACTTGTATGGGGGCCAGACATGAAAATCTGGAATACTGCGAAGCAATTTGCAAAGAACCGTCAGGGAGCGACCCTCGTTCTCTTTGCCTTGGGGTTGCCGGTCCTGATTGCTGCCGTTGGTGCGGCAATCGACTACGGGACGATGTCGGTCATGAAGACGCGGCTGCAGGGGGCTGCCGATGCGGCGGCAACGGCTGCTGCTCGCGAAATGCATGTTGCGACAACAGACAAGACCCAGATCCAGTCGGTCGCCCAGAGCGTCGTCAATGCAAATCTTGGCCCTTCTGCCGCCGGCGTCAATGTTGCGACGGCAACCACATCGGAACCGGTTACCGTTTCAGTCGATTTGACGCTGAAGAGCAACACGCTTTTCGCAAGTCTTGGTGTCAATCCGACGCTCAAAGCCCATGCTGTGGCAAGGCTGGTTGGTGGAACACCGATCTGCGTCCTGGGTTTGGAGGAGACAAGTGGTGGTGCGGTGAGTCTTGAAAGATCCGCGCGCATGACGGGCAATTCCTGTGCGGTCTATTCGAACTCCACGAATCCGCAGGGACTGAAGTCGAAGGATTCTGCTGTGGTAACGGCGGGGCTTATTTGCTCGGCTGGCGGCAAGGTGGGCGGCAAAGGGAATTTCAAACCGAACCCGCTTACCGATTGTCCACAGTTGGAAGACCCGCTTGCAGACCGTCCAGCACCAATAGTCGGCGGTTGCGACTTCAACGATCACAGCGTTGAAGACGGCGCCAGCACAATGTTGCGCCCCGGTGTCTATTGCGGCGGATTGAATATCACCGACGGTGCGCGCGTGAAGCTCGATCCGGGCATCTACATCATGAAGGATGGTCCGCTTCCCGTTAGTGATGGGGCTGAGCTTTCAGGTGAATATGTCGGCTTCTACTTTACCGGCAAGAAAGCTACCTTTCGCTTTGGCGTTTCCAGCCATATCAGCCTCGGTGCCCCAAAAGATGGCGAGCTTGCCGGGCTCCTCTTCTTCGAGGATCGCAACAACAAGGCAAAGCAGAAATTCGAGATCTTCAGTGACGATGCCAGAGTCCTGTTGGGCACGATCTATCTGCCGCAAGGCCGGCTCTACATCGATGCCTATAAGCCGATCGCACAGGATTCGGCATACACAGTTATTATCGCCAAGCAGGTGGAGCTGTATGCAGGCCCACATCTCATTCTGAATACGGACTATGGCAACACCGATGTGCCAGTCCCGGATGGCGTGGACAATAGCGGACGAACGATCGTCCTGTCGGAATAGGGAATGGGAGTGTCAGCGCAATCTCTTGCGCTGATCTATGACGGTTTCTGCGAAATCAGCTAAGGGTTTAGGCGTCTGCGCGGCGCTCGCCACCGGATCGACGGTCTTTGTTGGTCCGTCGGTCACCCACCAGCTCTCGCTCTTCGCTCGAACGTGTGTCCGTGCCGGAGCGGCGGTCGGCTGCACGTCGTTGCTCTCCAGAACGTTTCTCTTCGACTTTCATTTTCGGTATTCTCCCGCGGACAATTCTCTTGACTCATATACGATCGGGATAAACACCCCGTAAACGCCGCAAGATTGCGTCAAAGCGGATCAATTATTGTCGAAATGTATCGCCAGCCAGACCGTATGTTCTTCCGGAGACGTCCAGGTCACGCGATGACGGCAATGGGCGGGAAGCAGAAGCCAGTCGCCGGGTGCCAGTATACGCTCCGATGCCTCGCCTTCTATCTGCAATCGTGCATGGCCCTGCAGCATTGCAACCCACTCATCGCTGGTCTGGTCGTACCAGGTTCCGTCGGGTGTGATCTGCCCGGTCGAGACGATGCGTTCAATACGCACGTTGGGCGTTTGCGAAAGGATGTCGACCCTTTCATCCGTCTGGTCTAGATCCGTAAGCGCGTTGAAGAGGTTTCCGAATGGCACGGACTTTGTCATGGGCTCATGAATGAGGTTCGCTGTTCTCGCGGAAAACGCGGGACAGAACGGCTTCTGCCAGAGAGAGAAATGCAAAGATAGCGACGATGTTCACGAACATCCGAAATTCGCCGAGCAGGGTGCCTTTGGTCAGAAGCGTCAGGCCCCACCAGATGCCATAGGACATCGCGGCGAGTGCCGATGTGACCACCATGCCGATCAATAAGGATTTCGCAGAAAGCGCCATCACAGCACCTTCGCCGTGCTGACATCGATCTTGAAGACGAGGAGATTGTCGCGCCTTTCGACATCGCCTTCGACTTCGATCATCAACGCAACCAGGTCATAATGGCTGTCGGGGAGGGGATTGCCCTCAGGGTCCGCCAATAGAAAGAAGGATGCGCCATCGACCGGTGCGGTGCTGACAAACACTGGTGGTGCCCCGCCGTCGATGCAGAGATTGGCACAGGCCTTATGCGACAGACCGCGTCCGGGTCGCATCGCCCCCACATAACACTTGCCGTCGCAAATCTCGCCCGTCAGGCGCCAGCGGCCAAGCGGTTCAGGCTTGGGCGGTGTGTAGTCGCCGATTTGGGCCAGAGCTTCTTCCGTCGCCGCGCGGATGCCGATCTTCCGACCGATGCCCAGCATGTCCATGGTGCCGCGTTTGAGGAGAATGCCGCCGGCTTCGACGCGTCGTTCCTTTATCTTGGCAATGCGCGCCTGGACGCCGCGTTTGCCGCGCTCAATAAGCATTAACGCGCGACCGTTGGGAAAGTCCTGGCTGGGTGGAATCCGCAACAAGGGATAGGGCTTTTCTTCGAGGACGCCCATCAGATGTTGCGGTCCGAAATCTCTCGCGACATAACCATCTCCCGGATCGTCCACGCTGGCACCGATCGCAAAGGCCAATCCTGCGAGACCGCCAACGAACAGAGAGGCAACCGCGACGAGGAAGAGCGCAACCGGGCCTGGAACGTCATTGCTCCAACCGATGAAGAACGGCGTCTCGTTACCTTGCGATTCCCGTTTCATCTCTCAGCAATCCTCACCGGTTCGACAAAGGTGCCGGGTGCCAATGGTCTGGGGTCGAGCATGATCGTGTCGCCCTCAAGCGCCAGTCTGTATGTCGCAATCTTTTCGGTGAAGGGGGCCGGAGCGCATCCATCCTCGGGGCGGTATTGAAAGCCGTGCCAGGGGCATGTCACGCATCCATCGATAACCCGCCCTTCGCCAAGAGGACCGTTCTGGTGGGCGCAGACATTCGACACGGCGGAGAGCTTGCCGTCATAACGGAAGATCGCGACCCGTTCGGCATTCTCGACAGCCACGACCATGCCATGGTCCTCCGCGAGATCATCGAGCCGACCGGCGACGACCCACGGCATCTCTTCAGTAACATCTGGCGTGTCTGAATCTTTGTGTCGCTCGACATTTGCAGCAATCAGGTGCAGCGCAATGACAGCCGTAAGGCTAACCGCCACGACCATGGCCATCATGGGTGTCTTGGATGATTGCAGATGGCCGAGCGCCACGTGGAGGACGACGGATCCGTAGGCCACATAGACAGCCATATGGATTGCCTTCCACAGCGGAGGACCAAGAAATTTGAGCCAGAAATCATGGCTCGTCGCCGCCAGGATGAACAGAATGAGAAGCGCGAAGATCCCGAAGATCTCAAATGGGAAACCAAGCACCTGCCCGAAGCTCGTATTGCTGGCGAATAGCGCCACATAGGGATCGACCGGACTAAAAGCGTAGTACCAGCCGAGAACGTAGCTCGCATGGACGATGGCGACAGCGCAAGTGAGAACACCGAAATGGCGACGATTGTAGAGGAGGGGCAGATAGCGGCGATCGATGCGGCAGAGCGGTCCGATGCAGAGAATGGCCGTGAGCATCAGGAAGGCACAGCTTCCGAAGGCCTGCATTCGATAGGTGGACTTGTCGATCGGCCGCGTGACGTCCTGGAATTCAGGCGCCAGCTTCAGGAATACGAGAATGTAAACGACGATGCCTGCGATCAGTGCGAGATCGTAAAACCACTTGTTGCGGTTCCACTGGACGGGCACGTAGCGCGCGCTCATGGCCTCTTAGCCTCTGCGTTTGCATCCTCGGAGATCTTGATGGCGGGTGCTTCGCTTGGTCCATCCTGGCGCAGGACCAGGGCGGCGATAAGAGCAATCGGAAGGATCACCGCCAGAAGCTTCCAGACTTGAGCATGGATCGAACGGTGGCGTCGCTTCATGGGCTGCTCATGGCTCCTGACGTCGGGCGTGCTGAAGCCAAAGCACGAGTACGAGCGGCCAAAGGACGATGACACCGGGAATGAGAAGGGGGCGGAATGCATAGGCGCGGCGGGCGCCGGAGTCGATCTGCTCAATTCCGAAAAGAAGAAAGAGGCATGCAACCACCGCGCCTAGCAGGCCGTAGATCTGTGCGGTCTGAATAATGAGCTCGGCTGTGCCCACGGGCGTGTTTCATCCATTACGGTTGTCTAACGATGCCACACTAGCAACTCGTGACAGCAATGTAGAGGTTTGGCGTCGTGCATCGCATTCGCAATTTTGTGATTTGATCCAGAAGAATATGGCGCCAAATGGAAGAGAATTGAGGGGCAACTGCATGACCGATACAATGATCCCCGGCGTTCTCTTCGAGCGCCTCCCAATTGCGGACGCATTGCCGCTCGTCTTCGATTCACCTCATAGCGGTACCGACTATCCAGCGGATTTCGACACGATTGTGTCTCCTGACGTTATTCGAGATGCGGAAGATTCCCTGGTCGACCTTCTCTTCGATGCGGCACCCGACCATGGCGCCCGTTTGATCGGTGCGCTCTTTCCCAGAAGCTATGCCGATCCGAACCGCTCGCAATTCGACATCGACCCTGCGCTTCTCGAAACGCCATGGCCCGGCAAATTGGCGCCCGGGCCCAAGACCGATCTCGGCGTTGGTGTGATCTGGCGTCTGCATTCCACCGGCAGTCCCATGTATGACCGCAAACTGACGGTTGCAGAGGTGCAGCACCGGCTGCATACCTATGTCCTGCCCTATCATCGGCAGGTGAAGGCCGCGCTCGATGACAGTTATCGGACCTATGGCGGCGTGTGGCACATCAACTGCCATTCCATGCCGACGGTCAGCAACGCAGTCGCCAAGGAAGGCGGGGGCGTTCATCGACCAGACTTCTGTCTTGGCGATGGGATGGGCACAACCTGTGAGCCTGCGTTCACCGAGTGCGCAAGACATTACCTGGCCGATGCGGGCTATGAGGTAACCGTGAACACCCCCTACCAGGGCGCCGAACTCGTCCGTGCCTGGCCCGATCCCGCCAAGAACCGCCATAGCCTGATGATCGAGGTCAATCGGCGTCTCTATCTGGACGAGAAGACCCGCGAGAAGAGCCAGGACTTCGACAAGACCCACACGCTTCTAACAGGCTGGGTCGCCATGCTCGCGGACTTTGTGAAGTCGCGGCTGGACTAAGTCCCCCAACTGAAGCCGTTGTCAGCACCTCGGCAGTGGCGGTGTTCACGCCTTCTCCAAAAGAGAGGGGGGTCGGTGAGGGGGCTTTGCCCGGTTTTGCTACGCAGCCAGAAGCGATGCGGCCCGGGCTTCGGCGCGGTTCGCGTGTGCAGCCTGACCGAGTTGCTTGTGGGCTCGGGCGACAAAACTCCAGTTCTGCGGGCTGCTCGGTTTCAGACAGCAACGCTCATTGGCGAGTGCTAGGGCCAACTCGCCCTGGCCATCGCGCAGAGCGGCTTCCAGGAGCGTCCACCCGATGACATCGCGCTGAGCAAAACTGCCGCCGAGGCGATGGGTGCGATAGCGGATCGGCATCAGCTTGGCGACACAGGACGCATAGTCGCCTGTCGCGAAATCCTGCAGGGCGCGGCAGAAGGGCAGGCCGATCTCGCGGCTCATGGCGACATTCGCATCGCTTGCATGATCGCAATAGCGCTCATTGGCGTTGAGCAGTTTTTCGGCGGCCTCGTAACGGTTATCTGCAACGAATGCCATCATGGCGTGCACATCGTTGAAAGCGTAGAGCGTGTCTTCCGAACTCGGTTCCCATTTGTCCGCCAGATCCCGCCAGCGATGACCCGCATCGATCCCGAGAAGTTTGAGCCGCCATAGGAGCGCGGCCGCGTCCAGCTCTTCATATTTGTCGCCGGCATGATCGGCCCCGCGCAAGTGATCGTCATAGATTTGCAGAACCCGGTCCCCTTGTCCGAGATCCAAATGAAGCAGAGACAAATGCCACCAAAGATGGTTGGCAAATGTCGTGTTCGCCCAGTCACTCTCCCGGCGTGTGAGAAACGCAATGCCACCCGATTGCCGGCCCTGCATTTCATAGACATGAGCCAGGGCATGAATGGCATAGGGGTGACCGGGGCGCATGGCGACGGCTCGGCGGCCGACTTCCTCGGCGTCGGCAAAGTCGCGATTCTCCTCGAGCCCGAATGAGTAGAAGCCAAGAACAAACTCGTAGCCGGGGAGAGATTCGTCCCACATGGGAAACACGCGCGCGACACAATCGCGCTGACCAACGACATCGCCAAGCAGCACATCGGTCAGATGCACGAGTTGCAGGGCCAGGAGGTCGAACGGGTAATGGGTAAGCACGGTCTCCCAGTGTTGAACGGCACCGAAGAAATCACCATCGATCCAGGCCCGCAGGGCGGCGATATGGCCGAGTTCGCGATCGTTGGCGTTCGCCTTGAGTGCTTCAGCCGCCTCAACACTGGCCACCAAATCTTTGTAGATGCGCGTCTCCATCGCCTGGGTCAGCAGTCCTGCTCTAAAGCAGTGACCCATCACGAAGTCTGGATGATCTTTCAGCACGGCGTCGATTGTGCCGACAGGATCGCCTCGGAATGCAAGCGTATCTTCCTGACATCGATCCAGGATCTTGATCAGTTCGGCATTGTCGCACGACGTGGGAACGCCTCTGCAATCGCTCAATCCCATAGATGTGCCTCCTATGCGCTCCCGGCTTTCCTGGTCGCCCGGTTCCAATGCCGCTAATGCAAAACTGCGCGACTCGCCGTCGCTATAGCCATAACTTAATGCTCTTCCGTGAAACTGCATTGCTGAATCCTGTTTCAATTTGAAAAAAATGCTTGCTCCCCAGAGGTTGTGAATAGTGTCGGTCTCTCGCTCAGAGGGCCATCAGGGCCTCAGCGAGTTTCTTCTTCAGATTTCTGAAAACGGGATGGCGCGCATTCTCCTGAAGGCCGACGCGGGAATTGACTTCGATGATCTTCACGCCCTGTGGGGAGCGTGCCATATCGACGGTCAGGAACCGCGGCCCGTGTTTGGCCATGCGCCTGTCAGCTTCGATTGCCGTATCGAGGAATATTTGCGGAATGCGCTCAATCGGAACGACGAAGAGGTCGCCGCCAAACGCGACGCCGGCCAGGAGACCACCCTCTGGCGGCGTCCGCACGAAACCGAGCAGCACCTCGCCATTCAGCAGCGTGACACGAAAATCATGAGCGCCATCGACGATACCCGGAACGCCAACAGATGTATCCAGGAACTGCTGCACGAGTACCGGATAGGTGATCGGGGCCGCAAGCAGGTCTGCGTCGGCTGCAATGTGGACACCCTTGCCCTCATATCCAAAAACCGGCTTGACCACCTTGAGGCGCCCCTCGAGTTTTGAGAGTGCATCGCGGAGTTCGTCTTCGGTGTGGACAAGGAATGTGGTCGGTGAAAGATCTTCGAGGAGCTGGTGGGATTCCCATTTGTCGCGGCACAGTTTCGTTACCGCAGGACAATTGAATATCGGGTCGAACCCGTTGGGTTTGATGTCGCCCTTGTCGTAGATGACGTCGCTATCAACCGGCCCAGACTCGATCACATCGCGGCCGCGGATACGCCAGCTCTGCGAAAAGCGGCCTCCACCTTCATAGGAGTCTTGGCCACGGGTGATAATATAGTTGCCGCCAAGCGCTTCGATCTCCGCGTTCAGCTGGCAATGGCTGTTGAAATACTCGCTCTTGTTGAACGGGTATCCCCAGGTGCCGGGTTTTTCAAAAAAAACGACGACGTTTTTCATCAGACCGCCGTCTCTAGAGCAACACGGGGCTGGCTTTTGGCAGCGCAGGGCACGCGGCCGTTGCGCCGGGCAAAATCCAGCATCCAGGTCAGGAATTCCGTCATATAGGGCTTGCCGGTAATCAGCTCGAGACGGCCCATGGCCCCGACATTTCCGGCATTGATTTCGCTGATCTTCCAATGACCGTCATCGTCGAGCAAAAAGTCGTATCCGAGGATGCGCAGTCCCAGTCGCTCGAACGCCGGTACGGTCTCGGCAATTGCCTCGCGTTCAAAGTCCGAGAGTTCGGTGACGATGCAATCGACAGGTGACGAACTTGTATTGTGGACCCAGTGGCCGGCACGCGAGCGGCGTACGAACGTGCCTCGGATCTTGCCTTCGATAACGATTGCGCGTTTGTCGCCCTCCGTCACCAGCGGAAGATATCGCACCAGCTCCAGCACCTGGCCAGGAACGAACTGGATGTTTTCGAGCGCCGCACCAAGGCTGTCATAGGTGCGAACGCCCTCAATGATGTGGTCGGTTCGGATCAGGCCGCCGTCCTGCCAGATCTTGTAGACACCAATGCCGCCCGTGCCGCCGGGACGTTTAGCAACAATGGTTCCATATTCGGCGAGGAACAACTCGGCCTCGGCGATCTCTCCCGTAATGAGCATAGGCGGGAGATAACGTGCAGGCGTGATCCTCGACAGGAACCCGGCGGCTGTCTGCTCTTTCTTGGAGAGGGGCTCGTTCAGGAACAGGACTTTCGAGGACCACGCCCCGAGACGATCGAGATATCCGACACCGAACGGTTTCGTAGACCGGCAGAAGACGACATCGAAATCCTCGATCCGCATCGGCACTGAGGCTTTGTCGTTGAGCGTGAGAAATTCTTCGTGCGTGAGGTCACTGTTGACGGGTGCAACCATGACCTCATCAGCGCCGCTCACGCCCTGTGTCGGCAGATGAAAGAGCTGAATACGAGGGTCGCGGGCGGCCCAGCGATAGCTGACAGTGACTTCGTTATCGGGTGTCGCATAGGCGGCGGGGTGCGTAATGAATAAGAACTTCAATGCTTTATCTCCTCAATTCGTCACGACAATAAAATTCCGGAGCGAGCCGGAGGCTTAGTGAGCCGCGAGGCTTGCTTCAGAGCTTTCCGGTGCATTTTTCGGGCGCCGGTCCTGAGGTCCGCGCCAGCTCGTAATCAGGACGCCGATCGATACGAGACCAAGACCGATGAACTGGGATTGGGTTGGCATTTGTCCGTTTATGAAATAGGCGAAGACGATGCTCAGAACGGGTGTCAGAAGCGTCCATTTGGCGACAGCCGCAGGTTTGAGGCGCCTGATCGCCGCGTACCAGGTGAACTGCGAGGTCACGACGATGATCAAGGCGTAGATTGCCATGATCACCCAGAGCTGGCCCGAGGTCGCGTCTTCGAAGTGATGCAGACCGAACAATAGGATGGCGATGATGAAAAAGATGGTCGCCGAGACGACATTGCGCGCGAAGACCATAGCTCTCAGACTGCAGGCCTTGCCGATGCCTTTGTTGAGGACAAGCGTCAGCGCGTAGAAAAATGCAGACCCGAGTATCAGAATGTCCCCTTCGACCAGTTTGAAGCCACCGCTGGTCAGAACCGTTGCGACCACGCCCAAGGCAATAAAAGCAAATCCGAACCACTCGGCGCGCTTGATCGGAGCGTGAAGAAAAAGCGCTCCGGCGAAGGCAAAAAGCACCGGCCCGACGCGGCCCAGAAGGATTGCGTTTGCGACGGTTGTCGTGGTGAGTGCCAGGAAAATCATTGCCGATAGGGCGGCGGCCGACATTCCCATGAGAACGAGCAGAATTTTGACCCGGTTCGACAGCGCGATCAGATCCCGCATGATGGCGCGGAAACCGAACTGGGCCGAGACAACGAAAGCGGCACACAGATTGCCGATGAAAAGAATATTGCAGAAGGAAATCGGGTCGACAGTGGCGCCGGCCAGGCCTGGTCCTTCGATGACCAGAAATGCGACCACCGGGGCACTCAGCGCCATGATGGCCCGCGAGACGACGACAAGAATGCGGGCATCGATCCGGTCGAGCAGGGCAGGCGGCCCGACTTCTCCGAGCTGAACGCATTTTTCAGGTGCCCCCGGCATTCACGTCCTCCGGCCTAGATTCACAATTGCTCCGTCCTCGTTTCATTTAGGACGTGCGGAAGGATAATCTGCCGATATCACGCAAATATCAGCGGAGTTGAGCCATGTTTGTGGAAAAGCCCGGTGCTCTCACGGGGTTGTGTTCTTCCGTGTGCGGATTTGTGTGCTGCCATAGCCAGACATCATATTTACGGTCACGCACAGACCGCTTGCATTGGCGTGGTGTGGACAAAATCTGGCTAAAAATCAGGCAATTAGTCTGTGGCATGTCTGCAACAGTCCGCAGCCAATATTTCGCGCCGAGGCATTCGGTCGCTGCAAATAGCCATATTGCACTGTTAGAACGGAGCTCAATCAGAATCGATAAGACTGTTTGGGGCACTTCCACGATGCGTTTTCTCAATCGCGCACTTGCCGCCACTGCGCTGACCTTTGCCATCGGCGGGATGGCACCGGGTGCAGCTCTGGCTGACGACACCTACAAAGGCGCAGTCGACGACGGCGGCGGATCGCTGGTTCTCGGTGGAGGCGTGATTATTAAGCCGAAATATGAGGGCTCCGACGAGCACGAGGTTTACGGCTTCCCGATGATCATTCCGCGCTTTTCGGGTGAGGGAAATTCTAAATTCTCGAAATTTCGCAAACGGGTGAAGTTCAAAGGACTGGACGATATTCGGATCAAGGCCGTTGGCAATGACCGGGTCGAGTTCGGCGCTGTCACGGGCTACCGGAGTGGACGCGATCAGGACGATGCCACGCGCCTGAATGGTCTCGGCGATGTGGACGGCGGTCTGGTCCTCGGTGGATATGTCGGTGTCCATGTCGGTTCGGTGCTGTTCGATGTTTCGACGGCCAGTCAGGTTACCGGTGACGATACGGGCACTACGGTTCGGCTTGGCGCTGAAACGAAACATCAGATTTCACATCGCACGAAACTGAAGGCCCGCGTCGGCACGACGCTTGCCGATGACGATTACATGCAGTCGTTCTTCGGTGTTACGCCGGCACAGGCCGCGACATCCGGCGCCGGTCTGGCGGCCTTCAATCCCGATGGCGGATTCAAGGACGTGCATGCCGAACTCAGCACGGATACCGACATCGGTGAGAAGTGGGTGTTGAGGCTCGGTATCCGCTATGCACGGCTGGTTGGCGATGCGGCCGACAGCCCGGTCATCGAGACAGAAGATCAAGTGACGGGTACCATTGGTTTGGGCTTCAAATTCGGCGGTGGTCGCTAATTGACTGGCGCGTTTCAAGTCCAACTGTAAATCACGTCTGGCACCTGTCGCTCTACCCCTCATCCTGACCTTCTCCCCAGGGAGAAGGGACACGGCAATAACACTCCGTGAGTTTAAAGCCCTCTCCCTGGGGAGAGGGTTGGGTGAGGGGACATGCCAAAGGCACGGCACGAATTCCCGACAGCCCCAACACACCTTTTGTGATCCGTTTCCAATACCGACACGTTTCCCGCATACATTGACCATGTAGCGACAACGCGGTGCAGAGACGTGAAACGCAGAGTGGTACTTGGACTTGCAGCCGGCGCAGCCGTCGGCGGAGCGCTCGCCATTTCGCGACTTGGCGGTGGCTCGTTCCGCAATGGTGTGAGTGCGCTCGTCTCAGAGTCAGACGTCACGATAAAAGACGGGACGATCTATGGCGCGCATGATCGACATCGGCTCGACGTCTATCGCCCGGCGATGGCCGGCACCGATGGACCGATCGTGTTGTTTCTGTATGGGGGAGGGTGGAAGAGCGGCGATCGCAGAACCTATCGGTTCGTCGGGTCCGCTCTGGCGTCTCGCGGCATCACAACCGTCATTCCGGATTACCGGCTCTATCCCGAGGTGCGGTTTCCGTCCTTTGTAGACGATGCGGCCCTTGCCTATGACTGGACCTGGAAAAACATCGCCAGCCAGGGCGGCAAACCGCGGCCGATCATTCTCCTCGGCCATTCTGCCGGCGCCCATACCGGCGCGCTCCTCGCTTATGACCGTCGCTATCTGGCGAGCAGCGCTGAGGCGTATCCGCAGCCAGCCGGTTTCATCGGTCTTGCCGGCCCCTACGCTTTCGACCCGACGACCTGGCCGACAACCAAAGATATTTTTGCCGGCGTCTCTGATGCGGACCAGGCACGCCCCGTTGCTTTCGCCGACGGCAAGGCACCGCCGAGTTTGGTTATGCATGGCATTGACGACGAGACCGTGCGTCTTTGGAACACGCGTACGCTCGCTGATGCGTTGAGCAAGGCAGGAGCAAAAGTCGAGAAGCGCGAATTTCCCGATATCGGTCATATCGGTTTGATCGTCGCCATGGCGCGTCCCTTCCGTTGGCGTGCGCCTGTCCTCACGGAGACAGTAGACTTCATCCATGGGATTGCGGGCTCGGCTTTGGCGCGCAATCGTAAATGGCGCAGCGCGTAAGCTCGAATGGCATGAGGCCGTGTCACTCCGTTTTGACCGCGGCACGCTCGCTTCTCATACTTGGCATCACGAGTATAGTCAGCTTAGGGAGCCCAACCATGCGCTGGAAACCTGTCGCAATGCGCGAACGTCCATCCCGCCGCCCATGGCGCTGGTGCCATGGCGTTATGGGCGTCTTGTTTGCTGCCGCTTTTGCCGTCTTGCCGGCGCGCGCAGACGAACCGCTGCCATTTTTCGATGCCCACATCCACTATAACGAACCGGCCTGGCGAATGCTGCAGCCCGATGAGATCGCAGCGCTGTTCGAGCGCCTGGCTGTAAGGGGCGCCCTCGTCAGCAGCACTCCTCAGCAAGGGACGGCGAAACTCATGGCAGCCGCCCCGGGCCGCGTCGTGCCCGAGTTACGCCCCTATCGCCAACGCGTCATCGCCGGCAACTGGACTCATAATCCGGCAGTCGTCGATTGGCTTGCCGAACGGCTCAAGCCTGGCGCCTATGCTGGCATCGGCGAAATCCATTTCTACAGCATGGAAAGTGCCGACTGGGACGTCGTGCGCCGCGTCGTGGCCCTGGCGCGCGAGCGTGGCGTGTTCCTGCATGTCCATGCCCGGGCACCGATCATAGAACGAATTCTTGCACTGGACCCGGAAGTGAAAATCATCTGGGCGCACGCCGGCCTGCATGATGGACCGGCGACGATCGTAAGACTGCTTGACGCGCATCCGCGTGTGACGGCGGAGCTTTCGCTGCGTGCGCCCAATATCATGCCGCCGCTGAAGGAGGAAATGGACCCCGCTTGGCGTGCGCTCCTGCTGCGCCACCAGGACCGCATCATCGTCGGCACCGACACCTATATGAATATGAGCTGGGTCGAGTATGAGGAACTGGTCGCCGCGCACCGGCAATGGCTTGTCCTCCTTCCTCGCGCCGCGGCGGAAAAGATCGCCTACCGCAATGCCGAGCGGCTGTTTCGCAATCATCTGAAAAAGTAGTGCCCCCCGGCGGGGTCTCTCACCTGTCTGCGGCCACGGTTGACCTGGGCGTCGCATTGCCGGCCGAGGGCTGGACGTGGATCTTGTCTATGCTGCGCACGTCCATACTGACCACCTCGAACCGTGCTTCCCGGTAGAAGAAACTCTCGCCGACGCTCGGCAGATGACCGAATTGCTGCAGGGCGAAGCCCGCGATAGTGTCGAAGCGGCCATGGTCTCGGAGGCCCCGCAAGCCGACGCGATCCTCGAACTCGTCTATCGGTAGCATCCCATCGACGAGCCAGGATCCGTCATCTCGTTGCACAATGAGCGGCTCGACGACCTCTCCGATATCCGGCAGTTCACCCGTGATCGACTCGAGGAGGTCGGTCAGCGTTACGACACCCTCGGTCGTGCCATGTTCGTCGACGACGACCGCCATGTGGACGCCTTCGAGACGAAACCGGTCGACAAGCTTAAGTACGGAAATATGATCCGGAACGATGAGTGCCGGCACCATCAGCGACTGCAGGGCGATTGGCTCGTTCTTCAGAGCCAGCGGGAGCAAGTCCTTGGTGTGAGCGACGCCAACTGCATCGTCGATCGTGTCATTGCAAACGAGCAGGCGCGAGAAGCGACACGTCTCGACCACGTGGTTCAGTGTTTCGCGGTCGGCATGCGCGTCGACCCAGACGACTTCGGAACGCGGTGTCATGATGACCCGCACAGGCCGATCGTCGAGGCGAAGCACGCCATCGATCATCTCGCGCTCCTGCGGCGCGAAGATCCCTGCAAGAGTGCCTTCGGCGATCAGCGATTTCACCTCGTCTTCGGTCACCGTTTCTGTACGCGCCGGGGAAAGTTTCATGAAGCGAAGGACTGTGTCGGTCGATACTTTGAGCAGCCAGACTGCAGGTGCAGCGATGCGGGACAGCAGATTCAATCGTTTCGCGACGAGCGAAGCGACACGTTCGGGATTGGCCAGGGCGATGCGCTTCGGCACGAGTTCGCCGACGATGAGCGAAATGTAGGTGATCACGACCACCACCAGACCAATTGCGATCGTGTCGCCATTCGGTGCGAGCACTGGGAAGGTGTCAAACCAGTCGCCAAGCTTGTCGGCGAAAGTCGCTCCGCTGACAGCCCCGGCGAGGATGCCGACCAGTGTGATGCCGATCTGCACCGTTGAAAGGAAGCGGCTCGGATCGTCGATCAGAAGGAGAGCTGTGCGTGCGCCGCTGTTGCCGAGGCTGGCCATATGTTCAAGCCGGCTCCTCCGAGACGACACGATGGCGAGCTCCGACATCGCCAGTAAGCCGTTTGTGAGTATGAGCAGGAACACAAAGAGTATCTCGAGATACAGCATAGTCATCCAGTCTGGCGCGATGCGAGAGCGTTCATCCAGCAGGAGGGATCACATCCTCCCGCGAACTTAAATTGTCTGTCGTTTGGATTCGTCCATTCAACACCTTCTACCGCCGATCCGACAGTTGACGTTACGTCACGCCGCGATGAACGAAGATGGGGTGCCGGAGACAACCGTTGCCAGAGTCATTGCATTCCTTTGCTCGATTTCCGCCCAGGGGAGACGCGTCGATCTCTTATTCTGCCATCGGATAGCACCACGGGCAGGCCTCGATGTCGGTCCGCCCGAGCGGATCCCAATCCTGCAAGGTTGCCCAGACCTGTTCTCCGGCTTCCTGTGCTTCGCGCGCGATCTCGCCAATGTCGACGCCCGGAATCTCGCCGCCTTCCATAACGACCTTCCCATCGACGATCACCGTATCGACATCGTCGCCGACGCCGCACTCGACAAGGCTCTTGATAGGGTCGCGTACGGGGCCATAGCGGAGCGTGCCGCGCCCCGACAGATCGACAATTACGATATCCGCCAGAGAGCCTGCCGAGAGGTGACCGAGATCGTCGCGGCCGACCGATGTGGCGCCGCCGACGGTCGCGGCATGGAAGACTTCGGCGGAGGTCGCCGCGAAGTAGGTGTGGCTCATCACCTTACCGAGATAGGAAGCGGTGCGCATGTTCATGATCATGTCGCGGGGATAGGTGTCGGAGCCGATCGACATGTTGACGCCAGCCTCTTCATACCGCTTCCAGTTATCGAGACTGCGTGCCCGGCGCACGATATTGATCGGGCAATGGGAAACCGAAACGCCGGCCTGACCCATGAGTTCCAGATCGCGTGCGACTGAATAATTCAGATTCGGATTGTCTGCGATGAAATTGCCATGGCCGATATTGAGGGTCGGGCGGAGCATATCAAGGTCATGCAGCAATTCGATCGGTGTCTTCATGTGCTCTTTGACGACTTCGTGAAATTCGATGACGCTGTAGGCCGCGTGGGTCGCCATGGGGAGGTTGAGTTCGTCGGCTGCATCGCGCGTGCGCGTTAACAGCTCGATGGATGAGGTCTCGACCTCGCGCGGGACCAGGATGCCGCGGACGCGCCCGTCAGCAGCGCCGTCGTGAGCTTTGATCCACTCCAGCGCAGTTTCCAGGCCATCCAGGCCGAGCTGATCGTTCCGGACGCGTTTGAGCCGTCCGATTTCATCGCCAACCCAGCGACCGCAATCATATCCGGGGGCGAGATAGGCGCGTGTGCCGAGCCGCTCCACTTCGGCTAGTAGTGCATCCTGGACTTTGAGCTGGCTGCCATACTCGATAAATGTCGTGACGCCGTTTCGCAGGAGTTCCGCAACGGTGAAGGCCGCGTTGAGCTTGAAGGCGGCATCCGCGCCATCGTCCCCATGCTTGAGATAGCGTGGATCGCCTTTGACGACCTTGCCTTCCTTGGGTACCGAAATCTCGAGGAAGGGCTGGCCGTAATACATGGGCCGGCCGGTATCCGTGATCAGACGATGCGAGGCACGGTGGCCGGAATGGACGTGGGTATCGATAAAACCCGGAGCGACGAGCTTGCCGCTGGCGTCGATCGTGGTGTCAACCTCCCCGTCGAACGCGTGGCCCACATGAATGATCCGATTGCCTTCGTACACAACCACGCCATCGCGAATGAGTCGGTGCTCACCACTGTCGTGGCCGATGACCCACGTTCCGTCGATCCGTGTTCGCATAGTGTTTTTCCCCCAATCGTGACCTGGTCGACAGACAATGTCCCGACACATGAGCATAGCCAGAGAGCTGAGATGAACAGCATACCCCGGTCCAATCAAGAGCTGTTAGGAGACGACGCGCTTCGCTGGGACCGCCGTGGCCATGCTTGCATCCGTTCAGGAGTCGGCGGTGTTGCTAGAAGAACGGAAACTGGCGAACCGATTCAGTCGCCGACGAATCCCGTCTGCTGAGAATTCCGATTGAGTCGTGAGGGGGCCCTGTATAGCCAAAATCCGGCAATCGTCATCGCGCCGTGTCGCTCAAATGTGGTAAAACTCACATTTTTTTTCGGGGGTGAAACAGCCCCGGTCAGGCGGGACGGAGCGAGGCACCTGAGATGCATCGACTTGGACTTAAGCATCTATATTGTAAGTATAAAATTGTTTTCGTTACAGTATTATGCGTTTGTAATTCATTAGGATGCGCCTTTATTGCCGCCCTATTAACCTTGCCAGATCGCCGGGTTTCGGCCCAATCGCCCGTCAAAAGGGTGTTTGTCAGGGGCGTGTGCCGCCTGGCGATAGGAGATTGTTAAGTCTGTTGGCCAACTATCAGCGGGTAGGCACAAAAACTAGGCACATCGCTGCGTCTTCCTCTATGGCAAAAATACCGTTTGAAACGCTCAAGTTCGTGATTGTCGAGGATAATGCCCATATGCGGCAGATCCTGCGGACAGTTCTGCGTGGATTCGGTTGCAGGGAAATCTACGAGACCGAAGACGGCGCCGCCGGACTAGAGGCGGTTGAATCTTTCTCCCCAGACATTGTCATCACCGATATTCAGATGCCGATTTTCGATGGGATCGAGTTGACTCGGATGATCCGGAATCCGGAAGGATGCAAGCACGCTTACATTCCGATCATCATGCTGTCGGCCTATTCGGAAAAGAAGTATGTCATTGCGGCCCGTGATGCCGGCGCGACGGAATTTCTCTGTAAACCGGTATCCGCGACAAGCCTCTACAAACGGATTCACAATATTGTCGTGAACCCCCGGCCTTTCATTCGCACGAAGTCATATTTCGGACCCTGTCGCAGGCGCTCCGACGCACCGGGTTATTCAGGGCCAGAGCGTCGCGTGACCGCAGCCAACGCACATCATGTCGATCCGAATGCGGACATCTTCGAAGAAGACACCAATCAGATCGATTTCGACGCGATCGATGCGGATACCAATCAAATCGATTTCGATGCGATCGATGAGGATACCAATCAAGTCGACTTCGACGCGGTCGATGCAGATACCAACCAGGTCGATTTCGACGCCGTAGAAGTCGACGCCTGATCTTCGTCTTCAACTCGATCCTGCACCTTCCATCAATTTACGATAGTGCAGGCCGCATCCACGATCATCTCCCAGCTGCGGCAGGACCGCGTCTCCCACCGAGCGATCCAGCAGATCGCAGACTTGCGCCAAGGTCGCCTTCGGGTCGGCAATCATGTCTTCGTAGGTCGTCACCTGTGATATGCCGGGCATCTTTTCCGCCATGGCGTCCATCATCTCGTGACACCAGGCGAGATAATCACGGATGTCGTTCAGATCCGAAGCATAGAAGTTCCCGCGTTTGTAGTTTCGCATGTAGATGCGCAGGCAGAGATCGTCCAGATCCCGTTTCACAAACACGAACCGTGTGTTCGGAAGCTCAGTTGCAACGCGAAGGGCATCTTCGTTTCGCCCGGGCAGTGTATTCGTCAGGATCGTCGCATCTCCGGCCCGGATTTGCAGTTCATCAAGATAGTGCTGCGCAAACGACGGGCCGAGTTGCGGTGGAAGTTCGCTCAATAAATGACGTGTTGGCAGATTGGCGCGCTGAAAGGCTGCGCGAACGGCGTTTTCGACAATCGGATTCTCATATCCCCGTTTGACGCCATCAAGGCATCCAACGAGTCGTTCCAGACTGGTCTTGCCGGACCGGGAGGGGCCGACGATGAAGAGTGAAACAGGCACATCCGGATCAGTAGAGTCCGATGACGCGCTGAGTATTGGTGCGGCACGAACCTGGGCCAGCAGCGGTGCGTGCCGCTGTTTGAGTTGAGCATAGGTTTTTCGGTTTTCGGCCGCTCCATACCGACGGCCCTGATTGATCTGTGACCAGGCGTTTTCATAGGCGCCCGATTTGTCGAGTGCCGCTGCCCGCGTGAAGGCAAGCTGTGCGCGGTCGCCATCCGTCATGGATGAACCGATTTGAGCTTCGGCCTCATCCAGGAGTTCGACCGTGTCGATGTTGACCATCGATTGCGGGAGCTGGCTCAGCATATAGAGCAACGACAGCGACCGGGAACCGGACTTGAGATGGCGTTCGAAGATTTCTGCCGCCGGCGCCAGTTCGCCGGTTTGGACGAGGTTCATGGCCAGTCCAATTTCGGCGACCGCGTAACCCGGTTCGCTTGCAAGCGCCGACTTGAAGGCATCAATCGCTTGCTCATATTCCTTCTCTTCGCGATAGATTTCTCCAAGCGTCACCAGGACGCCTGCGTCACCTGGTGAAAGACGACGTGCCTGTTCCAACGAACGGGCGGCCATCCGGCTCGCACCGAGTTGCAAGTAGACACCGCTTAATGCCGTGAGAATATTCGTTTCATCGGGAGCATGCATCGACGCGCGATGAAGGTAGCCGAGTGCTTTCTCATAATTGCCGCGATCGGCCTGAACCAGCCCCATTGTCTGCAGCGCCGCGACATAGTCCGGATACTGCTTGAGTAGCGTCATGCAGACCGATTGCGCTTTCTCCAGTTTTCCCGCCAAGCGCAGTTTTTCGGCATCCTCGACACGCTGTAGCGCGGCCATCAGTGGGTTTGCCGGGGCCTCCCGGTTGCTCTGGGCGCGCTTGGCTTTCTGTTTGGTTCGGTGTCGCATGTTCGACTCGATCGTAACTTCCGCATCACTGCCAACACATTGACGTTGTTTATTTTATCTGAGCGAAAGGTAACGACACCATGTCCGCTCAGACAAAAACTGTGACCAATTGGCAACGCAGATTTCAAAACTTCTTCTCGAAATCCTCTTAATCCTGGCAATTGCAGGCCGAATTGGCAAAGTAGCATCTGGAGTTTTATTAACTGCCAGGCCTGGAGCACTTTCGTCCAGGTCGGTGGTTATGAGTAAAGCTGACCTCGGAGGTTCGTCGTGTTTCGGGCCTTCGCGCGGTGAGTATGAGTTTGGAGTAATGCGTATCATGTTCGACCGTTGGAAGGACTCGTCGAGTCTGGCCACATTGGTTTTGGCTTCAGGTTTGACCACAGCAGCGATGGTTGCACCGGCGGATGCCGGTGACTGGCAGACATACAAGCAACCCGTCGCATCTCATCAATATGACTGGAACGGCCTCTATCTTGGCGCTCACATCGGTGGTGCCCAGGCGAATTTCGGAGGTATCTATCAGTCCACCGACAGCGCGGTTTTCCCCGATCAGCTTGATCTGGCGAGTATCATGGCCGGGGGGCATGTCGGTCTCAATTTGCACCGGGGGCGGATCGTCGTGGGTGTCGAAGCCGATGTATCGGCTATGGATCTTAACGATGTGGTGCGAGCCGGATCGTCGAGCGAGGCGATCGGTGCGGAAATGAATCTCCTCGCATCGGTTCGCGGCCGGCTCGGCATCACGGTCGGCGATGATCATCGCGGTCTTGTCTATGCCACGGCCGGCGCTGCCTGGACCGATGCGGAAGCGACGGTCTTTGAAGATGGTGTGGGTGCCACATCAATCACGAACTTTGACTTTAGCGATGTGGGCGCCGTATACGGCGGCGGGTTCGAGTTTGCCGTGAGTGAGCGGTTCCGCATTCGCGGTGAAGGCCTCTACTACGACTTCGACGATCAGCAGGCCATCGTCGATAATGAGTCCAACCCGGGCGACAATATTGCACTTCAAGATGCCTGGGCCGTGAGGGTCGGAGGCAGTCTCTATCTCACGGGGCGTGACAAGCCGGTATCCTACAAGCCGAAGGCTATGAAGTAGGGCGGTTGGCTCGGCGCCAGAGACGCGGAGCTGCAACAAACGATACGCAAGACAGGCTGCTCTTCCGGAGCAGCCTGTTTTCGCGTGTGCCAAGTTTTTCGAAAGTCGGTTCAGCATAACTCGTCAAAGTGTCGTGTGCTTGTGACGTTGCTGTGTTAGCGCGTCTGGACGATTCATTGGGAGTTCAACCGATGCGAATTCGTACCGTCGTCGCGGTTGTTGTGCTTGTCGCAGCATTCATAGTTGCGCCTAGGTTGCATGCAGCCGAGACCGGCAGTGTCATCTTCTTTCATCCCGATGGATCCGGTCTCAACCATTGGGGCGCTGTTCGGTTCTTGAAAGTGGGGCCCGACGGACGTCTCAACTGGGACAAGCTTGAGGGCATGGCTGTCTATACGGGCCATATGAAAGATGCGCTCACTTCGACATCCCATGGCGGTGCAACAGTTCATGCCTATGGTGTCAAAGTGCAGGCCGACAGCTACGGACGAGATGGCAACGATCAGATTATTGCCGCATCCGGCGCCAAACTGAGTCTGATGCAGGAGGCGCAGGCGAACGGTCTTGCCATTGGTGTCATTCAAACCGGCCATATTGCCGAACCCGGGACCGGCGCTTTCCTCGCATCCGTCGAGCAACGGAATGAGCGATACGAGATCGCCAAACAGGTCATCGCGTCTGGGGCCCAGGTCATCATGGCTGGGGGCGAGAAATACCTTCGGCCGCGAGGCATTGAAGGCCATCATGGCACTGGCGGGCGCAAGGATGGCATTGATCTGATTGAACAAGCCAAAGGCAATGGCTACACAATTGTATACACACGCGAAGAGCTGCTGGCACTTGACCTTGCGAAGACGAAGAAACTGCTCGGCGTGTTTGCCTACGACAACACCTATAACGATAAGCCGGAGCAGGTGAATTTGCGCGCGGGCCGGTCGCACTATGTCGAGAACGCCCCGACCATTGCGGAAATGGCGCAGGCTGCACTGACGATACTCTCCCGTTCTCCCACAGGTTTCTTTCTCGTGGCGGAAGAGGAGGGGACGGACAACCTTGCAAATGCCAACAATGCACCGGGGACGCTGGAAGCTCTTTCCAGGGCAGATGATGCTATCGGCGTCTTCCAGGATTTTGTGACGGCAAATCCGAAGACACTTCTGATCATGGCAGCCGACAGCGACGCGGGCGGCATGCAGGTCGTTTCACCCGGCAAGCGGCGGGGGCGAGGCGGGCGGACATCGTCGCCGCGTGTTGGGGGCGTGACATTCAAAGCCGGCAAGCCAATGGCACCCACGCTCTACAACGGCGCACCGCTCGACGGTCAGTACGGGACCGTGTCTGAGCCGTTTCTTTCCGCGCCGGACAAAGCCGGTCGGCAATGGCCCTTTGGGATTGCCTGGTCATCGATTGTCGATGTGTCAGGTGGCATTCTTGTCCGCGGTGCCGGTCTGAATGCAGACCGTATTCAAGGCACGATGGACAATACGGATGTCTACAAGCTGATGTATCTGACGCTGTTTGGCCGCGAGCTGAATTAATTCTTATCGCTTCATAAGCTACAGACTGAAAAAGAGGTCTCGGCCTCGCAATGCCTCTGTCGTACAACCATCTGCCTGAGAGCGGCGAATGGCGGAGACAGGCACAATGCTGCAAAAAGCGCTTCTGGCTGCTGCCGGTACACGGCGGTGGGCCTGGCGGATCGCCGGGGCGATAGCGCTTGTCCTCGGGCTGATCGGTATTCCACTGCCGTTACTGCCGACGACACCTTTTCTGATTCTTGCAGCCTTCTGCTTCAGCCGAGGGTCGGAACGGATGCATGACTGGCTCGTCAGTCATCCGCGCTTCGGCCCACCCATACGCGAATGGCGCGATCACGGCGCGATTTCACGGCGGGGCAAGATGTTGTCGGGTATTGCGATGGCGGCTGCTTTTGGTATCGCCGCAGTTGCTGGCGCGCCTGCATGGGCTTTGGTTTTGCAGGTCGTCACGCTTGGCTTTGTCGCGCTGTTTGTGTTCTCGCGTCCTGAGCCACCGGGGGATGGCGTGTGATGGGGAGGCGGGGCCCCGGGGGTAATGGCTCGGACCGCGGAAATTGGTGTGTGGCGCTGATTTTTGCTTGCGCTATCGCCCTCTGGGCTACTTGAGCGCGAGCCCGCGTCGCGGGCTGTGCGATCCACCTGTGGAGATTTGGCGAGGGAAAAGCCGCCTACGGCGGCTCGCGCTCAAACAAGAGGCGAGGAGGGCAAACGGCCCGACCGGGAAGCAAAGACCCCAAAACCACCCAACGGCACTTGGCTGACATTTGGTACAGGCGCGAGGGTTGTTTGGAAAAATGCTGCCGTGCTGCGAGTTATGGTCATTTGCTTGCGCTACCGCCCTTCGGGCTACTTGAGCGCGAGCCCGCGTAGCGGGCTGTGCGATCCACCTGTGGAGATTTGGCGAGGGAAAAGCCGCCTACGGCGGCTCGCGCTCAAGTAGCCCGAAGGGCGATAGCGCAAGCAAAAAAACTACGCCACACTCCAATGCCAACTTGCAGCAAAAAACTAAGCGCCAGCACCAGCGTGCTGCGGCAACTCCGAGAAGGGGATCAAGCGCTTATCTGTTTCGTCCCACAAGACCAGTCGCACGCACTTGATGCTCTCCAGCGGCGTTAGTTTGCCTACCGTGGCGAGTTCGGGATAATCGCGCATGACATCGTTCAGCCGATAGAAGGGAATGCGGCTGCAAAGATGATGCACATGGTGGATGCCGATATTTGCCGTCAGCCAGCGGATGGGGCCCGGAAGTTCGTAGTAGGAGCTGCCCTGGAGTGCCAATTCGTGAACGTCCCAATCGTCCTCGGATGCCCAGGCCGTTTCATCGAACTGGTGTTGAACGTAAAACAACCAGACGCCGATCGTTGCTGCCAACACGACAATCGGCAAGTGCACGATCAGGAAGTCTGCCACACCGACGGCGTACATCATCGCTGCGACGACAATCGCGATGCCCACATTGGTCGCCATCGTGCTCAACCAGGGGCGCCAGCCATCGCGCATCTGTCCGATCGGCAGGCGGAACTGCAGGATAAACAGGTAGGCCGGACCGATACCGAACATCACGATCGGGTGACGATAGAGGCGATAGCGAAGCCGCCCCCACCACGATAGCGCCAGATACTCTTTCACAGTCAGGGTATCGATATCCCCGGTGCCCCTGCGATCGAGATTACCGGACGTCGCGTGATGGACGGCATGGGCGCGCTGCCAATAGTCGTACGGCGCCAACGTGAAGAGCGCGAGGATCCGCCCTGTCCAGTCATTGGAAAGGCGTTTGCGGAACAAGGCGCCATGTCCACAGTCATGTTGAATGAGGAACAGGCGCACGAGAAACCCGGCCGCGGGTATTGCCAGGACCAGCGTCAACCAATAGCTGACGGAGAGACTTGCCCACATCAATAACCAGATGGCGACAAAGGGGCCGACTGTGACGGCAATTTCGAAGAATGTGCGTTTGCGGTCGGGGCCGCGATAAGGCGCGAGATCAAGTGCCAGCTTCCGAGCATCGGGCGCTAAGGCGTTCGGTGTCGGCGTCTGACACGTCTCTGTCATTCCAGTCGTTGCCCCAATCTGGTCGTCATCAGCTTCAAGCCGCCGGCAGTGCGCGTTCCGTATGTTCGAGCGCGCGCGTCGGCCGCTTCGTTTCGCGAAATCAGCTGGTGATCCAGATCGGATTTCGGATTCTATCGATAAGTATCGCTCTAGCGACCACGACCCCCCGTCGCGGCGCGTGCCGAGCGCGGTTTGGCAACGAGACCTTCGCGCTGTGCCTGTTTGCGTGCTGCCTTGCGTGCTCTGCGAATCGCTTCGCCTGCCTTGCGGGCGCGCTTTTCAGACGGTTTCTCATAGGCCTTGCGACGCTTCATTTCGCGAAAGAATCCTTCGCGTTGAAGTTTTTTCTTCAAGACCTTAAGCGCTTGATCGACATTGTTTTCGCGTACAAAGACTTTCAGGACTCTTCTCCTTTAGGCGTTGCAATTGATCTCTTCTGAACAGCTTTCCGGATTTCCAAAAAGCTATGCGAAACATGCGCTGTTCGAAGATTTCCTCAACGAACAGTCATCCGAATTCATCGATGTCTTGAAAATGGCTCGTCACGAACCGGCGCAGCAAGGCACAGCGAATTCTCGAATACACCACATATGCGGACTCTGGGACCTTAGGTCAATTTTCGCCTGTATCCAAGCGGCGTTTGCAGGTTGCGACCAATGTCGCAATCCGTGGGCTTTTCGGCCAATAGCATTAGGAGGCATACGCCATGTCTGCTATTTAATTGCGGTCGATGCTTCGCTGGTCGTTAGAAGCGCATGCATTGACGGCGGGACCATCCGCGTTCATTTATCCGCACCATGACATTCGAATTTGCATCACGGTTTCGGCCTGATCTGCCGGCGCCTGCCGGTCGATGGGGCGGGTTTTCAAAGTTCAACTTCGTTGGTGGTCACAACGACACAGAGAATGTTCCGATCGAGGAACTGCGTGCCGCCGCGGATCGGGTTCTCATGCGGGAAGGGGCAACCCTGGCAACCTATGGTCTGGAAAGCGGGCCCATGGGATATGAGCCACTGCGCAACTTCATCTCCGACATGCTCAAGCGCCGCACGGGCATCGATGCTGCGAGCGAAGACATTCTCGTGACGTCGGGTTCATTGCAGGCACTCGATCTGGTGAATGAGGTGTTTCTCAGGCCCGGCGACACGGTCATTGTCGAGGAAGCGACCTATGGCGGTACGCTCACCCGATTGCAGCGTTGTGGCGTGAATTATGTCGGCGTACGGGTCGATCAAGATGGCATCGATCTGGATGATCTCGAAGCCATCCTAAGCGACCTTCAGGCGAAGGGCGTGAAGCCGAAATTCCTCTATACGATCCCGACGGTGCAAAACCCGACCGGCGGCGTAATGACCGAGGCCCGACGCCATGCCCTGCTACGCCTTGCAGCGGAGCAGGATCTGATGATCTTCGAAGACGACTGCTATGCAGACCTGCTTTGGGAGGGCGAGCGGCCTCCGGCACTGCACGCGCTCGACCGCGATGGCAGGGTTATCTACTGCGGCTCGTTCTCGAAATCGATTGCGCCGGCACTCCGGGTCGGATTTCTGACGGCGCCTTGGGACGCCATGAGCCGTATGCTGTCGCTCAAGACGGATGCGGGCAGTGGCGCGCTTGAACAGATGGTATTGGCCGAATTCGCGCCGGTGCATTTCGACAGCCATGTAGACCGTCAACGTGCGGCCCTGCGTCTGAAAGCCGAAGCGACGGTCGAAGCGCTCGAGGAGCAGTTCGGCACGGCGGCGGAATTCGATCGCCCGCGCGGCGGTATTTTCCAATGGGTGACACTGCCGGCGACCGTCGACACGACAAGGCTTGCCGAGGTTGCACTCGCAGACGGTGTCGCAATCAATCCAGGCGCCGAGTGGTCGGCGGACCCGAACAAGGGGCGGAACAAACTCCGAATCTGTTTCGCAAATCCGTCAACAGATACGTTGCGCGCCGGTATCGCGAAGCTGGCGGAGATCTGTCATCGGGAGTTCGGCGTGCCGTTGCGCGGCGCGAACATCGAGCGCGATACGGCTTAAAGGAAATGTCACAGGCAATCATCGCCGCTGACCCGACCACCTCAAGGGCAATCCCATCGGGAGGTTGGGCCGGGGAAGAGGACTGGCCTCCGGACGTTTGAATCGAATTCCTAATTCGTTTCTCCCAATTCAGCGAGCAACTGGCGCATGCGTTCGCCGGCGCGCCCGCCCGGTACGCCTTTCATCGCGGCGTCGCGATTGGGCCATTGATCGCCGACAGCCACGAGCATCACCATGCCGTAGCGCCCATGCACCTTGCACGTGAAGCCGTAGAGTCCGGGTCTGTTAAAACGGATATCGGCCGCTCTGATGTTTGCGAGATTCGCTTTTGGCACACCGTCCGGCCACATCCTCTTGATCGATACGACGGTATGCTGACCGCGCGAATTGAGAAAGCGGAGCGTCTTGCCGACGGGTACACGCACCAGCGCCGGGCTGAAACGAAACATCTTGTAGACGTCGCCGGCAGAAACATCGGTGACCTGATCAATCTCGATCGGAGCCTTGTCCTGGCTGCCGTCCTTTTGCGATTGCGCGAGCGATACGGAGGCAAAGGCCATCGTCATCATCATTGCCAGCAAGAGCACAGCGGCACGAATGTCGGTGATTGCAGCAATACTTGGTTGTCGTGACATCATGCTGGAACGTCTCGCGACGTACTCCCTGTTGCGCGGGGTCGGGATGTTTGCCGAACGAGATGTCGATTGTCTTTGATGCAGGTCACATAGATTGGTGAAACTGATCGCTCGTGCCCGGCCATCGGAAGCGTTGAGCCATTTGACGCATCAATCGAAGGGTCGGTGTGAATTGGCGCCCTGCGACCGTGACAAGAGAGATTGTCCGTGAGACTTCGGGATTGATGATCGGTCGCAAGGCGACACCAGGAAGGGTCGGTAGGAACTCGGGCATGATGCAGCATCCGATCTTGGCCAGGACCATGGCCTGAATCCAGTCCTCCCGTTCGCTGGAATAACGGACGTTTACGTCGAAGGAAGGCGAGCGACCAGTCGCGCCATAATGCTCCAGATACTCGCAATGGAGGCGGATCAGATAATCTTCCCCATCGAGTTCGTCGGCCGATACGGCATTCTGACTTTCAAAGCGATGCCCCTGGGCGAAGGCAATCATGTACCGCTCGCTATAGAGCGGCAGCGCATCGAGACGCTCGGGGAGGGCCGGCAAGCCGATCAGGGCGACGTCGAGATCCCCGGCAAGGAGGGAGTCGACGAGTGCTTCGCCCGGAGCTTCGCTGACTGTGAGGTCGAGCGTGGACAGCTCCTCGCGCAAGCTTGCGAGAAATCCAACCATCTGAGCCGGGCCGATGGTCGACATGACGCCGAGTTTGAGGTGCGCCGTCTCCAAGGTATGAAAGTTTTCCGCATCGACGATCGCTGCGTCGCGCGCGTTCTGAATCGCCGCGAGATGCGGCCGGACGATGCGCCCGAGATCGGTGAGATGGGTTTTGCTGCGCTCGCGCCTGAACAGCTCGCCGCCGAGCGCCTCTTCAAGCTTTTTGATGCCTTTCGTTAGAGAAGGTTGCGATACGGCGCATTGTTCTGCCGCCCGCGTGAAATTCAGCGTGTCGCAGACCGCCATGAAATAGCGGACATGATGCATTTCCATCGTCTTCGCCCATGCGAAAAGGCGGGCCGCATGGCCCGCCTCTGTCAAACATGCGCTATCAAACCGCTTGGCAATCACTGTTTCAAGAGGGACACAATGCCTCTCATTGCGTTTTGGCGCTGGTGCCGAGCAGCAATTGCTGTCCTATTGCGCAGCAACCTGCTCGCGGCGGCTGTGGTGAAAGACAAGACTTACGACAAGCCCGTAGAACACATGCCCGACGAGAGATTTCCAGACCCATAGTTTGAAGGCACCGAAGAAGGGCGCGCCGGCAATCGGCGGCAGGATTGCAACCGCGAACAGCCATGTGAGGATACCCAGCACAAGACCATTGGTAACCGGCCCGAAAGAGAAGATCCATCGCACCAGGACATAGAAGCCGATCGGATAGAAGACGACGGCCGTCAGCATATGAAGGATCGTTGCAGGTGTTGCGTAGTCTGCCGACAGGCCGAAGACCGCCAGGATCAGCTTCACAGGCGATAGCCCCTTGTCGAAGATCGCGGGAAGCAGGCCCTGCGCGTAGAGCTCCCAGACGATCAGGCCGGCAATGCCGGCAAGTGCGAGGCGTGAAAGTTCCTGCTTTGTCGGCAGGTGATCCAGAATGCGTGTCATGATGTCGAACTCCCATCTCGTTTCAAGGTCCAGGTCTGTGACGACCAGCTTGTCCATGAGATGGGAACGGGGGCGGCGCACGTCCCATGCACGCCGCCTATTCAATCGATGCCCGTGGGCTATGCCTTCAACCAGACCGACCAGTCTTCAGTCCCGCCGCGCTTGTCTCTCAACTTACCAGGCTTGATCTCGGAGGTGCCGATGTCCTGGGGAAACAGAAAGATCGAGCCGAGCAGAATTTGCTGCAACGGAATCCCCATCCGCGCGAAAACGGCATCGGAGCGCAGGACCCCGCCGCTCGACCAATAGGTGCGAAATCCTTTTTGGGTGGCGAGGAGAAGAAACGACTGAACGGCCGCAGACGCCGCTGCGATATGCTCCATATTGCGGAGCGATCCGACGAATTCCTGGTCGTCGGCAACGCTTTCAAGATCCTGCAGGTCGGGTAGCCAGGTGACCTGTAGCAGGGCTTCGGCCGCTGCAAGCATGTTCAGGATCTTGCCGGACGTTGGATCTGTTTCTCTCAGCTTAGCCAGGAGGTTACGGCATTCATCGGCGTCGAACTTGTAGAACCGCCACGGGACAGGCGACGTCAGTGTCTTGTGATGTCCCGAACTTGAGGGATGGTGAAACGGGGCCCATCCGGCCTCGCTGAGGAGGGCGTCGATCGTCTCTTTGTTGTCGCTCGCGACAGGGAGCGGGGCGTCGATGTCGGCAAGGACCTTGGCTGTTTTTCGGTCGCGAAGTGCATTTGTCAGGGACGTCATTTGGATCTCACTCATAGCGTTCCGGGGTTGAGGCACGACGACTCAGTGCTGCCCATGCGGACAATTATCGGGGTTCCTAATGAATCGGCATCTAGCATTCAAATGGGATGGTCCGTTCGCGGTTCGGAAGGTGGCGCGGCGGAATGACGCAATTTCCGGAGCAAGTATGGCGAAACAGCGCGTCCGTGCGCCACCTAAGCATGATCTAAGCGCCTGATATATCATAAAAAGAGACTTTTTGGCTCCACAACCTGGAATTAGAATAACTCTAAACAATTGATTTCTCTGTATTTTTAATGATTCTAATGTAGCTTCAATTGCTTGACACCCTCGGGTGGGGCTGATTGTTTATCCTAGGAAATGATATTCGGAAGCATTCGCAAATGCACCGATATTGGGGTCCTGACCCCATCAATTGGAGGACAGAATGACAGTTTCACCAGTGCGGCGCGGTCTGACACGGGCGCTTATGGCCACCGCGATTTTCGGTGTTTTGGCACCAGCGGTTCAGGCGGCAGACGAGGTCAATATTTATTCCTATCGTCAGCCTTACCTGATCAACCCGCTTCTTGAAGCCTTCACGAAGAACACCGGCATCAAAACCAACGTGATTTTTGCCAAGAAGGGCCTGATTGAGCGTGTTGCTGCAGAAGGCCGGAACAGCCCGGCTGACCTGCTCCTCACGATCGATATCGGACGCTTGAGCGGCGCCGTTGCCAAAGGCATTACCCAGCCGGTTAAATCTTCGGTGCTCGAAAGCAATATTCCGGCAAGCTATCGCGACCCGAAGGGGCAGTGGTTCGGCCTTACACGGCGCGCACGCGTTGTCTATGCATCGAAGAAGCGCGTCGCTCAGGATGCAATCACGTATGAGGAACTGGCCGACCCGAAATGGCGGGGCAAGATCTGCGTGCGGTCCGGCCAGCATGTCTACAATGTTGCGTTGATTGCATCGATGATTGCCCACCATGGCGAGGAAAAGACGCAGAAGTGGCTGCAGGGTTTCAAAGCCAATCTTGCACGCAAGCCTGCGGGCAATGACCGCGCGCAAGTCAAGGGTGTCTTTGCCGGTGAATGCGACATTGCTGTCGGCAACACCTACTATATGGCGAAGATGCAACTGAACGAGAAAGAACCGATCCAGAAGGAATGGGCAGCTTCCGTAAAGATGCTCTTCCCGAACACAGCCAAGCGCGGTTCGCATATCAACCTGTCCGGCATGGTGCTCGCGAAGAACGCCCCGAACAAGGACAATGCGATCAAGTTGATGGAGTTTCTATCCTCGGCCGACGCACAAAAGATCTATGCCGAGGTCAATAACGAATATCCTGTGAAAGCAGACGTTCCGTGGTCCAAACTCGTCAAGTCATGGGGCGACTTCAAGCCAGATACCCTGTCGCTCGATGTTGTCGCCAAAAACCGCAAGCGCGCATCGGAACTCGTCGACAAGGTGGCCTTCAACGAAGGGCCTAGTTCCTGAACGATCACATGATTGGTTCGCCCTGCATTTGAACGGACCGCAGGGCGAACCGCCTATCTGGTAGGCTTGGCCTCCCAGCGCTGTCAATCCAACTTTACCGGCCGCAATCACCACGCTCAATCGGCGTGGACGGGATGATTTTGGCCAGAATCCAGGAGGGTGGAATGCTGACAAAGAAGCAAAACGAGCCTTGCCCGAACGCAGACTCTTGCAGCAAGAAAGCGTGTGCACGTCGTATGGCCTTCGAGGTGCTGCAAGCACCAGAAGCTCTGGTTGGTGTCGGTTTTCGTTGCTGGATGTCCGGTTATCAGACGAGCGACATCAATTGCTGGGAAACGGGCTGGAACCATTTTGCAAAAGAACTCGGTGTCGGCTCCGCCAAACGGGCGATCACAGAACTGGCAACGTGGGTGCGCAACGTCAATCAGGCGGCCGCCAGGGACATTGCTGTCTATCCGAATGGATCAGCAGGTTTTTGCGCAGACGAATGCATGGCCATCTCGATGATCGCCGCCGCGCAACACAGTGTTTGCCCTGCAATGCGGGCGTGTGCCTTTGCGCTCGTCGGATCCAATCTCGTCGACGACGTCGTCGAAAGCGCTGAAAACTTTGCGCATGTGCTTGGTGATGTCGGTGTTCGTCTGGCGCCAGGGTCGGTCGTCTATGCAACACCGATGCTTGAGACTGCCGCGATCGCTCCCACGGTCAACTAACAGAACGCCCCGGAGCCGGGCTCCGGGGTCATCGTCGAACCAGTCGTTTCTTCGACCGTTGCTTTACTCCGACTCGTCAGCCGCTGCCGACTGCAAGGCACCATAATTCTCGATACCGATTGCCTTGATGTTCTCGAGTTGGGTCTCGATCCAATCAATGTGGCCTTCTTCGTCATCGAGAAGTTTCTCGAAAAGATTCATCGAGACATAATCTCGCTTTTCGCGACAGACGTCTCGCGCCTCAATATAGAGATCGCGGGCATGGTATTCCGCCTTCAAGTCGCTCTCGAGAACTTCCATTAGGTTTTCACCGATCATCAGCGGGTCGAGTTGCTGCATGTTCGGAAAACCATCGAGCATGATGATCCGTTCAACCAGCGAATCTGCATGCTCCATTTCTTCGATGGATTCTGCGCGTTCGTGCTTCGCGAGCTTTTTGAAGCCCCAGTCGTCAAGCAGGCGGTAGTGGACCCAGTACTGACTCACGGCTGTCAGTTCATGACGCAGCGCCTTGTTGAGATATTCGATAACTTTTTCGTCGCCCTTCATGCCTCACTCCATCTGTTTTCGTCGCGCAAGAGCACGCCGACCTTGGTAGGGCGCGATTTAGAATTATTCTAAGTTTGTGTCAACTGATACAGCGCTGCTTTTTCGCGGTTTTGAGGGTTTGCCGGAGGGGCGGCAAACATGTTCCGCCAGGCGGGGAGGAGATGGTGCGTCGGCGTTGTGAACAAGTTCGCAGATATGGCACAGACAAACCCCGCAATTGGGTTTGACGTTCATGACCTTGTAGATCAGACCCGGCGTGATGAGCATTTCGGGATCGGCTGCCCGAATTTCATCGACTGCAGCCATAATGGCCTTCGTGGTTATGACGTTGCACGAACAGACAATCATGGCTCAGCACACAGTCCGGTGAGGCGATTGATAGACATCATGCAGCCCGGACACTCTCATGATTTCGCTTTTCCATTAGCAACAGTGAACATGTTGAGCAATTGCTGGCGGACCCATTCGTGGCATTCATCGCGATCCTGGCTTCGGTGCCAGCCAAAGTAGTTGGGCAATGCCAAAGGCTCGAATGGCTGATCAATCTCGATGAGACCGACCTTCTTGGCGACAGCATCGGCAACCGATTTCGGTACCGTTGCCAGGCGGTCGGTATCGAGGAGCAGAAAGAGTGCGACGAAAACGGACGATGCCCAGATTTCATTGCCAATTGAGATATCGTTCTGCTCCAGATGCGCCTGGACGAAATCCGATCCGCCATCGTTTGGCATCACGAAGACATGCTCAAAGTCGGCGAAGGCCTTTGCAGGTTTTTTTGAACGCGTCAGCGGATGACGCCGGCGCCCTAAGGTGACGTAGGATTCGTCATAAAGATGGGACCAGACGAAATCGGCCGTGTCATCCTCCGGCTCACCTTCAATGATAACAAACTGCACACTGCTTGCGCGGAGGTCTTCAAGACTGTCCCGGCCGTGAAGCTGCTTCCAGCCGAGACGTATGTTCGGTGCGACAGGGCGAATGGTCTCCCGTAGCTTCTGCAGCAATGTGAGTTCACCGGTTTCTCGGCATGCCAGAATAAAACATCGTTCCTGTGTCGCCGGATCGAATGGCGTTGAGGGCCTCAAAAGGCTCTCCATGCCCGACACGATGACATGGACTGTCGGCGCGACTTCGTTTGCCTTTGCGGTTGGAACGAGACGTTGCCCGGCGCGAACGAAGAGTTCGTCGCCAAACAGTTCGCGCAAATTGGCGAGCGCATGGCTCACGGCCGAAGGGCTGCGTCCCAATCGCTCGGCAGCTTTCGTCACACTGGCGTCGAACAGGAGTGCGTCCAGTACGACAAGGAGGTTTGCGTCGAGTTCTTTAAGGTGCATGGCTTGCATTTATAGCACTGGAAACATTGCAGTACACACAGAATATGGTTTGAGATACAAATCAATTTGTAGGCGCTTCCTACACCCGACTTTTTGGGATGACGCTGTCCGATGGACAGTGTTCCGCTCCCAATCCTCTGGTTCCCACTAACCGGAGTCCTCCGTCTCCTCGGGGAATTGCCAATCGATTCTATCGTCGGTTAGTGGTGACGGGCCGCACGGATCAATCGCATCCGTGCGGCTTTTTTTTGTCTGTTTTCTGGGCTTTTCGAGGCGACCGACACTCCCGTAGAAATGCATAGTTTGCAGCTATTCTGTTTCAAACATTGCGCTTATCGGAATGTTAGGTGGAGCGGTACTCTTCGACTCATGAGCAGGAACACTCGACCGATCTGGCCAGAAGAGGCCTCGCGCGAGACACGTGCTCTTGGCAAGATTCAGCAAGAGGGGACCGTAATGAACAGGATCCAGATGTTATCCTTGGAGACACTCATCAACTTGGTTGCCAAGGAAGATTGGAGCAATTCGCGCGAGAAAGATCGTCGAGATCGCATTGTACCTTTTAGCCGATATCAAATCGAGCAGAACCGGTCTCGTGCCCGCAACGACGTTGCTGCCGCGACCGACGAGGTTCTGCAAAATGTGTGACAGGCACGGGGTCAGACTCCCATCGACGCCGCCATTGGCGCCCGCGCCGTCGACCGGCCGTCGCAAGCTTTGGGAGCTTGCAGAGTTTTGTCACTGTGCGGTTCTGGGAACATGTCTCACAATCCGAGAGCTTCAAAAAATCGGCCAGAGAGGCGGCATTCGCATCAACAAGGGTGCCAGCGATTACGCCATCCACGGGACATTCGTTTCGATGGTCAGTGACCGACCGAAGATCGCCAAACTGTTGAACAAGGCACTCGACAGAAAGTACCGCTCCGACGTCGATGAGGCGAAGCGCGTCAAGTCGAAAGAAGGTTTGCTGGAATATTGGGGCACCAAATACAAATCAGGAGATGTGCCGGGGCCTTTCTGGGCCGCATTGACCCACCCGCTTGCCGACGATGAGGTGAAGCAGGTGGTCTATGGCGATGTTCATATGCTCTCTCACATGGTTGGCGCGGCCAATCGAGCGGATCTGAAACGACTAGCCGATCTCGAAGACGCCAATCGCAGCGTAATGGTCGAGTTGGAAGAGGAGCGTTTGCGCAGCCGTCAGATTGTCGAGCAGCGCAATGCGGTCATTGCGGAACTTCGTACTGAGCTGTCCGATATGCCCTCGCTGAGAGGTCGTATTATTGCCCTGGAGTCGCAACTTTCGCAGTACGAAAGCGAGACGCTCGTTCAGGACCTGACGCGAAATGTGGAACGCCTTGAAGATGAGGTCGCTCGGCTGCAGGCGTCACACCGGGATATGGAAACGCGCACCGAGGAACTGATCGTCAGTAATCAGGCGCTGGCAACCGAGAAGATTGATCTACAGAAGCAGCTCGAAGTTACGAATCGCGAAGCCGATCATCTTGAGGCGCTTCTGGGAGATGAACTTACGTCAGCCAGCATGCCAGAAGGCAGGAACGCGTCAGTAGACAAAGACACGGATATCAATCTGACGGGGACAACCGTAATCTATGTCGGCGGCCGCAGTTCTCAGATAAGGCACTTCCGCGAGTTGGTCGAACGGGCCAATGGTTGCCTTTTGCATCACGACGGTGGTCTCGAAGGCGGCGACACCCGGCTTCAACAGATGCTCTCTCGCGGCGATGTCGTGATGTGCCCGCTCGATTGCATCAGCCATAGTGCCTGCAATCGCGCCAAGACTTATTGCAAGCGAGCCGGCAAGTGCTTCATGCCCTTACGCACATCCGGGCTCTCATCCTTCGTTTCGGGCCTTCAGGATGTTGCAAAGGCCAACTGAAACGGACGGCATTGCCTTGGCCGGCTATCCTTTCCATTGACGAGACAAATCTCACTGCTCTCGTCAATGGAACAGTCGTTTTGCTCCTTCACCAATCGATCGACCACCATGATTAAAAGCAGTGTTGTTTTGGCCAACGGTTGCGTCAGGTTTTGCTTTGCGACGGCTGCGTCATATTCGCCCATGACAATTTGAGCGATCTGCAGAGTGCATCGTTCGATTGGAACAGGTGGTTGATTTACCGCGATTTTTCGAACGATGTGCGATCTGCGCGCAACGGTTGTCCAGTTAGTTAAGAATCGTTCCGAACTGAATTGACTGCGCATTTCTCGCAAATCACTATCAAAAACTTAGGGCGGTCCAATTCCGACAACTGGCGTTTGCGCGCTGGTCGAAGGCGTATCGGACCTTCTGCCAATCGGCAACAGAGCATGACAATGACCTGGGCGTTAAGCGGAAAGAAAATACGGGTTTCGCACCTTAATTCCCCTGTTGCGAAACATGCATGTATGTCGTTGGAGACATTGCAGTTATCGGAACACAGGACTCATGATACCACGTGTCTGCAACGAACCTCGAGCATCGTTGAACGGCCACTCCCGGAGGCGGATCCATTCCCACTCGATCTGTCAAAGGGGGAGGGCGGCTGCACAATATCTCCACTCTGTGCGGTTGCCCGCTGGCCAGTTGCCGATGCCTTCGTTGCAGGCATTCTGCGCCAGCAGGAACCGATAATTGAGAGTGGCTTCGGCCGGGGGACATTGTGACGATGACTTATCAATACCGCTATCTGTTCATGACGCTCGGCCTCCTCTGGATCATCGCCTGGATGTCTATGGCTGCCGATATCGCATTCGGCAAGGGCGCGGAGAAGCCGGTTCTCAAGACCTATTCCGATATTGCGTATGCGAAGTACGAAGATGCGCTGACGACTGCGAAAACACTCCAGAAAGCAATCGATGCGCTGTTGGCAAAACCGAGTGATGAGACGTTGCAAGGCGCCCGAGAGGCCTGGCTTGCGGCCCGCGTGCCATATCAGCAAACCGAGGTCTACAGGTTCGGGAACGCGATCGTCGACGATTGGGAAGGCAAGGTGAATGCCTGGCCCCTGGACGAGGGCCTAATCGACTATGTCGCAGATGACTATGGAACCGAATCCGACGAGAATGACTTCTATGCGGCAAATGTTATCGCCAACAAATCAATCAAAGCCGCTGGACGGACAATTGATGTATCGGTGATTACAAAAACGATACTCGCCGAAGACCTGCACGAGGTCGAGGGAATAGAGGCCAATGTTGCCACAGGTTATCACGCAATCGAGTTCCTTTTGTGGGGGCAGGATCTCAACGGATCCGGGCCGGGAAAAGGAAAGCGTCCCGCCACGGACTACAGCAAGACCAATTGCACTGGCGGCAACTGCGACAGACGCGCCGCCTATCTGCGCGCCGCAACCGAGCTTCTCATCGACGATCTCACCTGGATCACGGCTCAGTGGGCACCGGGCGGCAAAGCCCGGGAGACACTCATGAGCGGTACCGAACAGGCCGGGCTTGTGGCCATGTTCACGGGACTTGGAAGCCTTTCTTATGGCGAGTTGGCGGGCGAACGTATGAAGCTTGGCCTGATTATCCATGATCCGGAAGAGGAGCATGATTGCTTCTCGGACAACACGCACAACTCCCACTTCTACAATGTGGTCGGGATGCGCAATATCTATCTTGGGACCTATCGCCGTATCGATGGCAGCGTCGTTTCGGGCGCATCTCTCTCCGACCTGGTGAAAGCCATATCACCTGAGGCTGATGCCGCTATGCGCAAGAGCCTTGACGCCACAAAAGACGTATTCGCCCAGATTGTGAAGCGTGCCGAGACCGTCGAAGCCTACGACCAGATGCTTGCTGAGGGGAACGAGAAAGGGAACGCCGTCATCCAGTCAGGTATCGATGCACTGCTCGCACAAACCAAAACAATCCAGCGCACAGTCGCTGCGCTCAAGCTCAACACAATCGCGTTCGAAGGCTCCGACAGCTTGGACAATCCAGGGTCTGTGAAGTAGCGCCCGGAGAAATCGACTTGTCATGCAAAAAACTGACATGTCATGCAAAAATAAGAGTCGCGCATTCAAAGAAAGCGGCCTGACTTTGAAGATCGCCACTGGTTAAAGTCATCGGAATAACAATCGGGTATCGAGTGGGATCAACCTGATAAGCGTCACCGGAAGCAGTGCGCTATCAACGGGGAACTGAAAGATGACAAGAGCACTCGGACGCAGTGCCGGAACACTGACATGCGTCGCTTTTGCCTATGCCGTTCTGGCTGGGCCGGTCTTGGCGCAAGATGACGAAGAACCACCAAAGAGCACGCCGCGCATTGAAGTTGAAGGTGTGGTCGAGATCCAGAGCGACAATAATGTCGACTCGCAAGATCCAGATGCCGAACTGTCGGACACCTACACGACGACGGAAGCGGATATCCGCTGGATCTTTAGTCCTTTCTTTTCGCTGAATTCGCATCTCACATTCGAACCGATAGCCGATCCGGGACCGGGCGACTCGCGTTTCTTCGAAGATCAGGGGCTCTATGCCGAAGAATTCTATGCGGCATTCCACCTGGGTAGGGTGAACGTCATCGCTGGTAAGTTCAATGCAAGCTTCGGTCAGGCCTGGGACTTGGCGCCCGGCATCTATGGAACCGACTTCGCCGAGGACTATGAGCTTGTGGAACGCGTTGGTGTCGCGGCCGAAGTCGAAACCCGTCAGACGGCCCTCGGCAAGATGACGCTGCGCGGGAATGCTTATCAACTCGATCGATCATTCCTTACCCATTCCGCATTCAATGACAGAGGTTCCGTCTCGTTGGCCGATGGCGGTGTTTCCAATCACGACGGTCTGGACTCTTTTTCCATCACTCTCGACGGCACCGACATTCCAGGTATCGAGGGGCTCAACTATCATCTTGGATACCGGTCCCAGCGTCGCGGCGTCACTGATGTTGCCGACGAGCGGGGCTATGTCGCCGCCCTCTTCGGCGAGAGGGAGTTCGGCAACAAGACCTTTTCCTGGATTGCCGAATTTGCCCATCTCGACAATGCCGAAGGCACCATGGATGACCTTAGTTATCTGACAATCGGCGGTGCACTCACATTCGGCAGGAACTACAATATCTCGATCTCCGGGACGGATCGCGCGAGAGATGTCGTCGGCGGTGCCGACCTGGATGACTACTTGGTCCAGGTTTCGGCCGGCAAGGAGTTCGAAAGCGGCTGGACAGCCGATATCGGCTATAAGAATTTCGTCGACGTCGATGTCGAGAATCACACAATCGGCCTGCTGTTTACCAAGCCATTTTCCGTCAGCACCGCTGATTGAACAAAGACAGACGCCACAGTTGCACCTAAGGTTGTCTGATCGACCGCCCGGCATTGAGTTCCGGGCGGTCGACACTGATTCACAGCCATTGCGTTGGCTGCATCAGCGATCTTCAGGGGAAGCCAAATGGCCGTTATCGAGTATTTCTATTCTGCCCACTCGGCATATGCCTATATCGGTTCGAAACTGCTGCAGGATATCGCTGCCAAAGCAGGGGCGACTATCGACCACCGTCCAATGGATCTGCGCAAGGTCGTGGCTGTCACCGGACCGGGCTCGACCAATCATTTGACGCCGCAACGGTTTGCCTATTTTTCGGGGCGGGAAATCATGCGCTGGGCAGAAGCCAGAGGCGTCGAGATCGTGGCTGGGATGCCAACACATCACGACAATGAAATCGCTCTATCGAATGGCGTTCTGATTGCTGGTCTGCATGCTGGCATCGATATCAATCCGCTGGCTCATCGTTTCCTTGAAGCGCATTGGCGCGATGACGCAGATCTGGATGATGCGAACACTCTGGCCGGTCTGATAGAGCAGGTAGGGCTCGGTGCCGAACCGCTCCTCGCGGCTGCGACATCGCCCGAGGTCAAAGCCGACTACGATCGCAATACGACAGAGTCGATCAAGCGATCTGTCTTTGGCTCGCCGACCTACTTCGTTGGTGGCGATATGTTCTACGGCCAGGATCACCTGGAACTTGTCGCGCAGGCATTGGAGAAACCCTTTTCGGGCACTTGGCCTCCGGCAATGGTGTCTAAGGAGCGCTAACGTGAACACGGATGGCAGTGATGGCTATCAGGTCCGGGCGACGACATGGCTTCGCCCGTCGCGATATGTAAGCGGTGTTGCCACGATCTTGCTGATCGGCGTTCTTATTTCGGCAGGTCAACGAACTGCCGAAACCGCAGATGGTCCGCCCGCAGGGGAAATCGATTTTTCGAAACCGGAACCAGGTGAAGAAAAACCCGGCGGCGAAGCGACCTCGCGCAAAAGCGTCAACAACCGCAACGCCTTTTCGCATTCCTCCGGTAATCTCAGTTTCGAGAAAGAACTGGACTTCAAAGTTGGGAACGGCGTTTTCCGAAAACTCTGGGTATCGGCGCCTGCGTCGACCAAGGCGTCGGATGGTCTCGGGCCTCTTTACAATGCGCGCTCGTGTCAGCGGTGCCATATCAAAGACGGGCGCGGACATCCCCCCGCTGCCAACTGGCCCGACGACAATGCGGTCTCGATGTTCCTGCGACTCTCGATCCCACCGCAAACCGATGCGGATCGCGCACGCCTTGCCACCCGCAAAGTAACGGTCATTCCTGAGCCGACCTATGGCGGTCAACTCCAGGATGTCGCGATCCAGGGGCATTCTGCGGAAGGCAAGATGCATATCGTATACGAGCCGGTCAAAGTCACGCTTTCAGGCGGTGAGGAAGTGACGTTGCGCAAGCCGACTTATTCGGTGAAGGAACTCGGATACGGTCCGCTGCATCCCGACGTAATGCTCTCGCCACGCGTGGCGCCGCAGATGATCGGCCTGGGTTTGCTGGAAGCGATTCCCGAAGAGCAGATCATGGCCAATGCCGATCCAGACGACAAGGATGGCGATGGCATTTCAGGGCGCGCGAACCGTGTCTGGTCGCATGCCGATCAACGCGTTGCCCTTGGACGGTTTGGTTGGAAGGCCGGGAACCCGACAGTTCGCCAGCAATCCGCCGAGGCTTTTGCGGGTGACATCGGCATCTCAAATCCCATGGTTCCCAAGCCGTCCGGAGATTGCACGGCAAACCAGAAGACATGCCTCAATGCGCCGAATGGCAATGGTCCGCGAGAGGGTGCTTTTGAGGCCGGTAAGACCTTTCTCGATCTTGTCGAATTCTATTCTCAGAACATCGCGGTGCCGCGCCGGCGTAACCATGACGATCGGCAAGTCCTTGCCGGGAAGGCGACCTTTCATGCCATCGGGTGCGCTGCATGCCACATCCCGAAATTCAAAACAGGGACCGCGCCCGGGCAACCGCATCTCTCGGATCAGACAATCTGGCCCTATTCCGACATGCTGCTTCACGATATGGGAGAGGGTCTGGCGGATAACCGACCGGAAGGGGTGGCCAATGGCCGTGAATGGCGGACAGCGCCGCTTTGGGGCATCGGATTGACACCCATCGTCAACAATCACAGCTTTTATCTGCATGACGGCAGAGCGCATAACATACAGGAAGCCATTCTTTGGCACGGAGGTGAAGCACAGGCGTCGCGAGATGCGTATCGTGCGCTTTCCAAAGAGGAGAGGGCGCAACTGATCGCGTTCGTGAAATCGTTGTGACGGCTCAATTCTTCAGATCGGTCATTTTGGCGCTGCTGATAGTGCTTTGCGGTTTTCATGGTCGGATCGCCCATGCTGCAGAGTTCGATCACGCGGCACTTTCGCGCCTGGTCCTGGAGCGCCATATCCGGCCCGGCTATCGGCAGTTGCGCGATGCGGTCCGCGCCATGGCACAGGCGAACGCATCGCTCTGCACGAAGCCGGACGACAATCTCCGCCAGGCGACACGTGCGGCGTTTATTGCAACGGTTCGAGCCTGGGGCCGGATCGAGCATGTTCGCTTTGGACCCGTCGCCGAGGACTATGCGCACGAGCGCATCGCATTCTGGCCTGATCCCAAAGGCGTCGGTGCGCGTCAGGTGCGTCGTATCCTGAGAAAGCGTAGCTCTGATGTCTTGGACCCGGAAACGTTGGTCAAGAAGAGTGTCGCCGTTCAGGGCCTGACGGCACTCGAGATTGTGCTCTTTTCGAAAGGAAATGAAGTCGTCGCTCAAGAGAATGAGAATGGTCGTTTCCGATGTGGCTATGGACTGGCGATTGCAAAGAACCTGGAGCGCATTACAGAACATCTCGTGTCTGAATGGAGCAGCAGCGGCACATTCACTGCCCTGTGGCTCAGGCCCGGGCCGGACAATGCAGTTTATTTGACGGGGAAAGAAGTCACGCGCGATTCAGCCCGAGCGTTACTCGATGGGCTCGAAGCGCTTAGAGAGCACAAGATTGCGGGCCCGATCGGTCTGCGGCCGGATGGAGCTGCCCGAACGCGAGCTGCATTCTGGAGAAGCAATCTGGCAATTGCTTACATCCGTTCCAATTCGGAAGGATTATTCGATCTTTTTGCCAACGGCGGATTCGCCGAAATGTTTCGGGAACGCTCGCCGGGACTCGTCGACAACATTTTGGGCGAGCTGAAACGCGTCCGCGACGAAGCCGCCAAGATATCGGCGACCGGTATTACGGATATCCGGACAGAAGAGTTAATGGACCGGTTTCTCGTCATGGGATTTCCCCTGAAGAACGCACGCGAACGCGCGGCGGAATTGATCGTCGATGTGTCCGGGCTCGTCATCCGGTTCAACGATTCCGATGCCAATTGATCGGCGGTCATTCCTTCTGGCACTCGCCGGCCTCGGGGCATCAGCGGGTTCTGTTCGATCTGCTCGCTCTCAAACGGACATGTTCGTTACGACGGGCCAGGACCACCGCGGGGCCTTCCATGCAGCGATATTGGATGAACAGGGGCAGCTTGCAGCCAACATTCCGCTGCCGGCGCGTGGCCATGATGCCGCTATCAATCCTCAAAAAAGAGAGAGTGTCGTCTTTGCGCGAAGCCCGGGCCGGTTCGCAATTGCTTTCGGATCGGATCGCAGCGGTCCGCCCGTCGGATTCAAAACCCGTAGCAATCGGCACTTTTGCGGTCACGGCGTCTTTTCGCCAGATGGCATGCTTCTCTATGCAACCGAGAATGCCTTCGAGACCGGAGAAGGCGTCATATCCGTTCGCGATGCAACGGATGGCTACCGGCAGGTCGGTGAATTTCCATCCTATGGCGTTGGTCCACACGATCTCGCATTGCTCGGAGACGGGCACACGCTCGTGGTCGCCAACGGCGGCATCGCAACCCACCCTGATAGTGGCGACCGTGTCCTGAACCCCATGAGCATGGCGCCGTCGCTTGTCTATATCGATCGGCGGTCGGGATCTATGATCGAGCGCCATGCGCAGGACGAGGCGTTGGCCAGTCTTTCGATCCGGCATCTCGCTGTCGCATCGGGTGATATCGTTCTATTCGGCTGCCAGCATAAAGGGAGCCGGCGCGCAGAGCCTCCATTGGTCGGCCGCCACGAATTGGGTGGAAAACCTCAACTCCTTTGGGCGCCGACTGCATCGCACAGAGCGATGCGCGGTTACGTAGCGTCAGTCGCCGTCGATGCGGCGGGTACAATAGCGGCGGCATCTGCGCCCCGCGGCAATCGCGTCACTTATTGGGATGTGGCAACAGGCGCGTATCTTGGCCACACGGCTCTTAGCGATAGTGCCGGGATTGCGCCTATGTCGCGTCCAGGACAGTTTCTCCTGACTGGCGGGCAGGGCGAATTGCTCGCTAGTGGACCGGCTACAGAGCCGCGGCCTCTTGGTTCATTGCGGAAGACACAATCACTGGATTGGGATAATCATGCTTCGCTCGCATGGAAAGCCGCCAGGACACCCCGTTGACAACGCGAAGGACCGCATTGTGTCGGACAAACCCTCTCAGTATAAGCGCTGTGAGCAATCTGCGTGGATAGGCGCAGATTGATCGCACGTTCCAAACGCGGAAATGAGCCTGCTGAACGGCAGCCTGTAGCCCGCCACCAGCGAGATCGGGTTCGACCTTGAGAACGGTATCAGCCGACCCATCCAGCGGGATACTCAACGCCGCAGCCATTCTGGCCGGATCGGTTGGTGTCGGTGTCGTGCTGCTCTGCCTCGGTCCGAGAATGTCGACGATCGCCCTTAGCCTGCTTGGTATCGCAAGCTTGTTCGTTCCAGGCGTTCGCGCCCGTCTTCGCGCACGCCTCGTGCCGAGCCTGGGTGCAGTTGTCGTCGCATTGCTGGTTTCCTATCTGCTGGCGAATGCGAGTTGGTCCGTTGACCCGGCGGCAGCCTATCGCAAAGTCGCGACGCTGCTTGTTCTGGGCTTCTTTTGCCTGAGTGTCGTCACGGCCGTCTGGCAAATCGAGGACAACACCAGCCAAATCATCGCAAAAGCTTTCCTCATCGCATTCGCCGTCGGCATGGTTTTGTTGATTGTCGAGCTTGCGAGTGGGCTACGGGTTACGCGCGCAGCTTACAATGTAATGCCCTTCCTGCGCCCTGAGGACGGAAAGCACCTCAGTATCGAGGATGGACGCGTCATTTATCTCGGAACCTATCTGCTGAACCGGAATGTCGGTCTCGTATCCTTGTTAGTTTGGCCGGCTGCGGCGCTGTATTTGAGCCGATGGCATGCGCCAGGGCGGAAATGGATTGGTCTGGGACTGCTTGTTCTGGTCGCAGCCGTCATTGCGATGTCACAACATGAAACGAGCAAGATCGCCCTCGTCATCGGCGCATTGGTCGTCGTCACAGCACTCTATGCCGAACGTGCCGTGCTCTGGTCTCTTGCTGCAGTCTGGTGTGCGGGATTTCTTCTGATTGTTCCGCTTGCATCGACAAGCTACGACAAGCTTGAACTGCATAAGGCCGAATGGCTGCCTTACACGGCGCAGGCGCGCATCATTATCTGGGGATACACGGCAGCGCGTGTTCCGGAGAATCTCTGGTTTGGCGTCGGCGTGCGCTCGACACGAGCCTTGGATGTCGGGGCCGTCGAAGAGAACGCCAAGCCGGCAGGACATGTGGTCGCACCACGAACCGGTCGCCATGCTCACAATCTGTTCCTACAAACATGGTTCGAGCTCGGCTTCTTAGGAGTCGGTCTTGTCATTCTTGCGGGGCTCGCATTGCTGAAACGCATCTCGATAACGGCACGGCGGGTGCGCCCGTTCGGATATGGCCTGTTCGCGTCGTCGATGGTAATCGCCGCTTTCGCCTGGGGCATGTGGCAGACGTGGCTGATTGCAACTTATGGGATAGTTACGATCTGTTTTGCACTTGCATGCGCGTTACAGGCGCGCAGGGAATCGAACTTTTCGAGGGAATCAGCCGATTCCTGACGAACATCAACTCGAACAATGGTTAACGCCAGAGCGCACTCGGCATGGTACGGCGCGCTCGCATGGTCTATAATTCCAGAGTCGCATTGCGACTCTAAGGTGCAATGTTGGAGCGTAGGGCGGCAAGAACAGCGGGAGTCACTGCGCAGACTGATCGGGGCGATCCATGTGATCGAGAGGGCGTCGGTTAGGGAATAAGCGCAAGCGGCGGCAAATTGTGACCCCGAAGTCAGCAGACGTGCCCGGTTGGATGCGTTTGCCGGCAAGTAGGAGGCAACGAGTCTGTATGTCGAGAAGGTGGCCATCGTATTGGTTGTTGGGTCTTGTCCCGGTGGCATGTCTTGCAGTGGTGGTTGTTGCAGGATTTTCGGGGAACAGTGACTCGAGGATCGCACCGGACGAGAAGAGTGGACCGTGGGATTGGGCCACGTTTCTTCTCACGGCGCCGGGCGGCTTTCTATTCGGCGAACCACAGGCAAACGCCGGGCATGCATCCGCAATCGGTAATGTGCGCGGTGCCTGGCGAGCGAAGGCGCAGCCAAATAAAGCGACACTTGTCGCTAACACCGCTCCATATGTCTGGTGGGCGAGCCGCGAGGCGAATGTGGTCAAACTTAAAGGCCACGTTCCGTCCCTCGAGTATCGCAAAACGATCCTCGGTATCGTCAAAGCGAATATGGCCGAGCTCACCGTCGACGATCGGATGAAGCAGGCCGATGGTTCACCGGCCCCCGATCTATGGCTAGGTGCCGTGAGTTTTGCCCTGAACCAGCTTGGCCGCCTCAAGGATGGCGGTAAGGCGCGTCTCGAAGACACAACGCTTACATTGTCAGGCGAAGCCCGATCGGCGGCGGATTATCGACAAGTGAAGCTTGCACTGACCTCGCGCCTGCCGAGGGGTCTCGAACTCAAGCAAAACACCGTAACGCCGCCCATCGCCAAACCGTTCAACTGGCGGGCCGAGTTCCGCAGTGGCGCCCTGGTGTTGAGCGGGTTCGTTCCCAGCGACCAGGCACGCGACGCTGTCATTACAGCTGCCAAGCAGTACTTTCCCGGACAAAGCGTCGCTGATCGCATGGAACATGGGTCCGGAGCCCCGGATGGTTGGGAGCAGGCTGTAACCAATATTCTGGCGCATCTGCATCGCCTGGACTGGGGAGTCGCTGAACTATCGGATACTGAGCTAACCCTGGAAGGCAAGGCGTCGGACCCTGGAACGGCAGCAGATGTTGAGACAAAAGTGCGACAGGGTTTGCCGCCGATCTATCAATCCAAAGAAGATATCAAACCGAGAGACGGCGAACCCGTTCCGGCGAAAACGAAATCCGGTTCCAAGCAGCAATCTGAACGGAATGTTGCGAAACCCGGATCATCCGAACAAATCACGCGAACGACAGACTCAAAGAGAAGCTAGCAGAGCTTCAGTGTGCGCCCGCGTCGGTGTCCTCCAGGAATTCAGCAATCGTCTCGAGGCTGACCGTGTCGCGCAATAACGGTGCATGACCTTCGCCCTTGGCAACCATCGTGCGCATCAGACTGTGGCGTTCTTCCATTCTTTCCACTGTCTGTTCGCTGAGAAGATCGGATTTTTCCCCTCGCAGGACGAGTGTCGGCGCCCGACTCAGCGCGATGAATTGTGGCCACATCTCCGGCGGTGCTTTGGTCAGATCCATGTCTCCGAACGCCTTGGCAAGTGACGCGTCATAGTCTGGAACCGGATGGCCGTTCTGATCGTTGAACCATTGGCGGGCAATTTCAGCCCAATCGGCCTCCGGGACGGCTGGAAAGAATGCCTGGTTCATATTCTTCGACATTGACGTCGCCTCATCCCATGACGCAGGGGTGGGGATCTTCCCAACATAACCGGCAATCCGTGCAAGGCCCGAGCTTTCCAGAACCGGACCGATATCGTTCAGGACAGCAACACCGATGGCTGTTGGACGCACGACCGCCATGAGCATCGCGATGATCCCGCCACGAGACGTGCCGACGATCGCTGCATCATGCAATCCCGCGAGAGTCATGAAATCGAGAGTGTCCAGCAGCTCGATATAGGGCGTGTAATTGTGCCAATCATCGTCATAGGCGGAGCGCCCACGCCCACGATAGTCGAGTGAATAGACGTCGCGGCGGCAAGGGGCTTGGTGGGCCAGATATGTTGCGAGCCGATGAAAGTCTTTTGAATTGCGTGTCAGGCCGGGGAGGCACAGGACAGGTCGACCACTCTTCTCTGCCGGCACATCGGCGCGATAATGACGGGCATAAAGACGCAAACCATCCTGCGCGCAAAAGAACTGGTCGTTCCACTCCTGGTGATCGTCTTGTGTTTGATGATCATCGGCGATGGCCATCGCGGCGCTATCCTGCTGTTTGGATCAACCCTCTTTCAATCTGAATGGGATGAAAGCAGAAAGTCGATCGCTGTTGACTAATTCTTGACCGGGGTCGTTGAGCCCGTGATGTCCATTGCTGCTGTGGACGCGAGAGGAACGGATCGGCCACGGCTGAGGTCTTGCAGGATCTGCAGCGCATTCTGATTGCCTTCCAGGCGGGCGCGATAGATCTGGATGCTCGGCATGATTTTCAGCACGTAGTTCCGTGTTTCGGAGAAGGGGATTTGCTCGACCCAATCGACAGGGTCTTTCTTTGCGGTGCGCGGGTCGCCGAACTTGCCGATCCATTCGCGAATTCTCGGTCCGCCGGCGTTATAGGCCCCCAGCGTCATGATGTAGGATCCTTTGAAGCCGTCGACGAGGTCGCGCAAATGGGCCGCGCCCAACATGACATTGTAAGATGGCTTGGCCGTCAGATTAGCGACCCGATAGCGCACCTTGTAGCTCCGCGCGATGGCGCGGGCTGTTCGCGGCATGATCTGCATCAGGCCACGCGCTCCCGCATGACTTTTCGCCTTGGGATTGAACTCGCTTTCCTGTCTGGAAAGCGCATAGAGCAGGGCTGGTTCGATCCCTTCGTTCAGCCGTTTGTATTTTGGGATCATGTCGGTCGGGAACGCATAGGTCGCGACGTCCACACCGTGAAAGTGGGCAATCTTCGCAAGTCGCACACTTGCCTGCGGCATCTTCATGCGCCGCGCCAGGATTGCCAGCAAGGCGATCTCGCCGGGCTCTTTTACGGTACGTGCAAGATGGAAGAAGAAGAGGGGAGCCAATCTCTTGAGACCAGCTGCCTTGGCGGCCCCGATCGCCAAAACCGCATCGCGTGACTGGAAGCGGGCCACATCTTCAGGCGTTGGATTCGGCGTTTCCTTGATGTCCAGCGGCAGGGGCCTCGGTGAGAGCGTCTGTGCAGCGACTTGTCCATAGTAGGTGGTGTTGTGCTCGGCAGCCTTCCTGTAGTGGGCGTCCGCTTCCGTTGCATTGCCGAGACTTGCTTCCGTCCGACCGAGCCAATAATGCGCGCGGGCGACGCGTCGCGATGCGGTCGCCTTGGAAGCCAGCGCTTCGAAGTAGACCTTCGCCGCTTTGGGGTCGTCCATGAAGCGGAGTGCGATCCATCCGGTCATGAACTTGGCATCAAGGAAGGATTTTCCCGTCAGTGGGCCGTGAGCCTTCGCAATTTCATACGCCAGTTTGTGCTGTCCCGAATTGAGGGCTCGTATAACGGCGATCCGACGCTCGATCCACCACTCATTGTTGTCTGCAATAAGCTTGGGGTCTTTTGGCGCATTGATCCACATGGGCCAAACCTTGTCGTACTTCTTTTTCCGCCGCAGATACTGGATGCGGCTGAAATAGACACCTGGCTCGGACTTGACGGCCTTGGGTAGGGCGGAGAGCAGCTTGCCGGCACTGCGCGAACGCCGAACGACGGCAGCGCGTGCATCGACTTTCTTACGCTCGGCTTTGCCGATGATATCGGCTGTCCGCTTTGCGCGTGCCAGACGGCTCTTGCGGTCGGCATAAAGCAACTTATCGATACGGGCGCGGTGATCGGCGTTGGTCAGCATATCGCCGAAGCGGGCGCGGATAAGTTTCTCGGACTTCTTGTCCAGCTTGTAGTTGCGCCAGGCGTCGACAACGATCTCCTTGGCGCGTGCCTTGTCGCCCTGTGCCAGATAGGCACCGGCAAGCGCCACCTGACCTTCGCCAGACTGTGGTGGTTGATCCTTGAAAAATGTGATCACTTTTTCGGGAGCGGGCTTCGCAACGAACAATGCGTACTCTGCGCGGCGGCGCATGAGCTTTTGGCCAGGCCAATATGGGTTTGCGGTTCGGAAGGCTTCAATCTGGCTTGCGGAGGCACCCAGATAGCTTTTTCGCAAGAAATACCAGTCGGCGAGCTTGCGGGCATTCTTGTCTTTGATGCGACGCCGGACACGATCGCCTTCGCTGATCTTTCCGCGATAGACGGCGTTCAAAGTTCCTTTGAGATTGGCTTTATCTGACTTGGACAAACGATAAGCCAGGATCGGGCGTAGCGCCTTGTCGAAATCGAAGTCCGGTCTCTTGTCGGCGGCCAACTGTTTCGGAACCGCGTCGGATTTCGCGGTTTCATTGCTGCGTGCAATGCCGAGTTTCGTGGTCGTCGGCGTTGCTTCCGGCAGCGGTGTTATATCCTGCTTTACGTCAAGAGGACCTGCCAGGATTGGCTCAGGTTTGGCTGCAGGTGCCGGTGTTCCTTCGGTTTTCTGCGCAGAAGCCGGAACGGACGGCGCTTCGACAACGATTACAGAATCGGTGGTTACATCTCTCGTCGCGGCCGGCTCAGTTGTCTCAGCTCGCTGTGTCGGAGCGGACTGAGAGTCCGGCGGCGTATCGGCGGCGGTTTCAATAACCGGCCGTGCTGGATTTGGATCGGGAAGAAGAACATCGGCGAACCGGCGTGGATTGGGATCGGGCAGCGACATCGGCGCCGACGCGGCCGGAACACTCGCGATTGTCAGAGCGCCAAATCCGACGATCGCGCCGGCGATTCGGGTCGAGCTGCAAAATGGCATCAGTAACCGAATCCCCGGCCTAAGAACCCGACAGCGCCGGGCTTTCTTCTGTGCGAATCCATACTGTTAGCGTACCAAACATACAGTGCTTAACACGACGATACAGCTTTCGTGCAACCCTGCGACGATCCGCGACGCCCAATTGGTCTAGAAAATCAGGCGGATTCATGACGTTCGCCAGCCTAGTCTTGCCGGCCTAACGGTCAGAGTCTATTGTCGCGTTAAAGGAAACGACAGTCAGGAATCGGCGCAGATCCGGGCCTGATGAGGCAGTCGCAAGTAGGAGCAATACAATGTTCAAGGGCTCATTCACCGCGCTGATCACGCCCTTCCGCAACGGGGCCGTCGACGAGGACGCTTTTAAGCGGCTTGTGGAATGGCAGATTGCGCAAGGCACGCATGGTCTCGTTCCAGTGGGGACAACTGGCGAATCACCCACCTTGAACCATGAAGAGCATCGGCGCGTCGTCGAGCTTTGCATCGAAACAGCTGCGGGCCGCGTGCCTGTGATCGCAGGTGCGGGGTCCAACTCAACTGCCGAGGCAGTGGACCTGACGCGTCATGCAAAATCGGCCGGCGCCGACGGTGTTCTTGTCGTGACGCCCTACTACAACAAGCCCACGCAATCGGGTCTCTATGCGCACTACGAGGCGATCAACAACGCCGCTGACATCCCGGTCATTATTTACAATATCCCGGGTCGTTCGGTGATCGATATGAGCGTTGAGACGATGACGCGTCTGTTTGAGCTGCCGAACATTGTTGGCGTCAAAGACGCAACGGCAGACCTCGCTCGCGCGAGCCAGCAGCGCGTCGCGATGGGGCCGGAGTTCAACCTGCTGACGGGCGAGGATGCATCGGCACTCGGATTCATGGCCCATGGCGGTCATGGCGCAATCTCCGTGACGGCCAATATCGCACCGAAGCTCTGCTCGGACTTCCAGAATGCCTGCCTGGCGGGTGACTTCGCGACGGCTTTGGAGATTCAGGACAAGCTGATGCCGGTCCACGATGCCATGTTCGTGGAGTCGAATCCCGGACCGGTGAAGTATGCTGCCTGGCGTCTTGGCTTGTGCGAGGCCGATACGCGGCTGCCATTGGCACCGATTTCGGACGCCACACGCAAAACTGTCGATGAAGCTCTTGAGCGAGCAGGTCTCGGCGAGCTTGTGGCTGCTGCCTGAAACATGAACCCATAAATGGCCAAACCCGAGCGCAAGCTCAAGGTCGTCGCGGTTAATCGCAAGGCGCGCCGGAACTATCTTATCGAGGACACGATTGAAGCCGGCCTTGTTCTGCAGGGCTCGGAAGTCAAGTCGTTGCGCGAGGGCCAGGCGAATATCGCCGAATCCTATGCATCGACCGAAGGCAATGAGCTTTTCCTGATCAACGCTTATATTCCAGAGTATCAACAGGCCAGCCGGGACAATCATGAGCCGCGCCAGATGCGCAAGCTCCTGCTGCACCGGCGGGAAATGGACAAGCTATCTGCGGCTGTCGACAGGGAAGGGATGACGCTGATCCCGCTGCGGCTCTATTTTAATGAGCGCGGCATCGCGAAGCTCGAACTCGCTTTGGGCCGCGGCAAGAAGCTGCATGACAAGCGTGAGACTGAACGCAAACGCGACTGGGATCGGCAAAAGGCGCGTTTGATGCGCGAAAAGGGATGAGTGATGGCCAATACGCCCGATTACACCAGCCTGCCTGACGATCTACCCGTTCCTAAAGATGATGGCGGTGCGGCGCATCTCGTCGGAACCACCGTTCCGGATATTGGATTGGCTGCCACTGCCGGCGGTGTTGTCGAGCTGGCAAAGCTCCCGGGCCGCACGGTGGTCTATGCCTATCCACGTACCGGTGTTCCCGATGAGCCTGTATTCCATGAGGACTGGGAGATGATACCAGGAGCGCGGGGTTGCACGCCGGAGTCCTGCGCTTTCCGCGACCATCATTCAGAGCTGCAAGCGGCCGGTGCTGCCGTTTTCGGACTGAGTACCCAGGACACGGGTTTCCAGAGACAAGCCGCCGAGCGGCTACACCTGCCATTCTCATTGTTGAGCGATGATCGGTTGGAACTCACGCGGGCGCTTAATCTGCCGACCTTCAACGTGAACGGTCTCACGCTTCTCAAACGCCTGACACTGATTGTTCGCGATGGCCGGATCGAGCACGTCTTCTATCCGGTGTTTCCACCCAACACCCATGCTGAGGACGTGTTGGCTTGGCTGCAGGCCAACTAACATGGCCAAGCGCGGATCGCCGTAAGCTGTTTGTCGGATGAGCGCGCTGCGAAATCGGCTTCTAGCGAGGCAACAGCGAGCTTAGGGTTTTACCCAGCGTTCAAAATCCCTCGGCGAGACATTGCTGCCGCATATCACCGTAGCCACCGTCTGCCCGCGAAAACGCTCCTGGTTTTCCAACAAACAGGCAACGCCGAGTGCAGCGGCAGGTTCAACGATCAATCCCGAATACTCGTAGAGCGCTCGCATTCCCTCAACGATGCTCTCTTCGCTCACCAGCATTGCCGAGTCGGCAATCTCTAAGAGGTCGTCCAGGACTTCTGGAATACAGTATCTCCCGGCCACACCATCGGCGATCGTATTGGGTGGACCGGAATCGACAATTTGCCCCGCCTGAAAAGACCGTGTGAGTGCCGGTGCATTTTGGGGCTGGACGCAGACAACGCTTGTATCTGGATGTCGGCTCTTCATTGCACATCCGATACCGGTGGCCATGGCGCCAGCACCAAGTGATACAAGAACGGCATTCAGGACAAAGGGCAGCGTGGAAAGTTCTAGCCCAATCGTGCCGGCTCCCTCGCACGTATCCAGGTTTCTGCTGTCTTCAAGCAAAAATGCACCCGTCTCTTCTGAGCGCGTCAATGCCGCTTCAAGGGCTTCTTCGATCGCCCCGTCTACCGACACAACATCAGCGCCCAATCCCCTCATGCGTTCGAGTTTCAACGGGTTAGCAGCCGCCGATGCCGTCACCGTCACGTCGAAGCCTCTCTTTCGACCGCAGTAAGCCAACGCCTGGCCGAGATTGCCAGCGCTTGCGCAAATGACGGATTTTGGGCTATCGGAGCGATCCAATCGCGACAGAACCGTTTCTGCTCCGCGCCCTTTAAAGCACCGGATCGGGTTTAGCGTTTCGACCTTTAAAACGATCCGACATCCCAGGGCCTTGCTGAGATTTGGGCAGACATATTGCGGTGTATCGAGAAACACATCATCTATTCTGGAAGTTGCAGCCTCGATCCTATCGATTGCCAATCGCATGATATTCCCTACGAAAACTGGGCTCGTTGATATCAAGCTTGGTAGAACGTGGCGATGAAGCACTTGTTCCAGAGTTTAATCGCCAAGCAAGCCCTTGATCTCGTCGAACACGGCGTTGAACATCTCAGGCGTCAGCCGGCCCGTGTTCGTGTTGTAGCGCGAGCAGTGATAGCTATCGACCATCGTCAGACCGTCGCCAAGATCATGGACCCGGCAGTGGCCGAACGGTACTGCGGACTTCTTCATGCCGCGACTTGTGACCACGCTGTCATGCGCAATCCGTCCAAGCGCCAGAACAATGCGGACGCTGTGCAGTGATGACAGACGTGCCGTCAGGTAGGGCTGGCATGTTTTGATTTCCGCCGTCGTCGGCTTGTTGGCAGGCGGCACGCAGCGCACGGCATTGGTTATCATGCAGTCTTCCAGCGTAAGGCCGTCATCGGCGCTCGCGCGATACGTGCCTTTTGCAAAGCCATAGTCAATCAATGTCGCGTAGAGCAGGTCGCCGGCATAATCGCCCGTAAAGGGACGGCCGGTCCGGTGCGCACCTTTCAGACCAGGCGCAAGTCCGACGATGAGAAGCCGTGCATCTTCCGGGCCGAATGATGGAACCGGAGCATTGAACCAGTCCGGGTTGGCAGCCTTGATATCATTGCGATAGGCGACGAGGCGTTCGCATTCGGAACAACCATGCGGCGGTTCTGCAAGGGATTCCATATCTATGGCTCGATGACCTTGAGGGCGCGCTCAGTCTTCGGTCGGATCGTCCACGGCATCGTCGTCTTCGAATTCAGCCTCATTGCCAATATCGTCGCGTCGGCTGGTCATCTCACGATGACTGCGATCGGACGACGCACGGCCGATTTCCTTCTCGAGATCGGCAATATCGATGAATTGGTCGGCTTGCCGCCGCAACTCGTCGGCGACCATCGGCGGTTGTGTCTGGAGCGTCGAGACAACGCTGACGCGCTTGCCTTTATATTGCAGGGCCTCGACGAGAGAGCGGAAATCGCCATCGCCGGAGAAGATAACGATGTGGTCCAGGTGATCGGCGAGTTCCATGGCATCGACGGCAAGCTCGATATCCATATTGCCTTTGATCTTGCGCCGGCCGGAGGCGTCGGTGAATTCCTTGGTGGGCTTGGTGACCATGGAATAACCGTTGTAGTCCAGCCAATCGATAAGCGGGCGGATCGACGAATACTCTTGGTCTTCGGCAAGCGCCGTGTAGTAAAGAGCCCTGATCAAATGACCCTTCGAGCGGAACATTTTCAAAAGACGCTTGTAGTCGATGTCGAAGCCAAGCGACTTGGCGGTCGCATAGAGGTTGGCGCCGTCGATCAAAAGTGCCATGCGTTCATTGGGATAGAAGATCATTACAGGACCTCGATATTGAAAGTGATTTCAAATAAGTGCGGCCTACCGAGCAACACGGCTTCTCGGAGCCAAAGGCCCCGATTTATAGGCTCTTCCCAGCTTTGGTGCAATCTGTGCGCTGAGAGGGGTGGGGCATGATTCTGATTGCACTTGGGTCCAATCGCCCCGGGCGCTGGGGCACGCCCATCGAGACAATCGAGCGCGCCGTCGGCGAATTGAGACGCGCACATGTGGATGTCGTTGCTGTTTCCGGCATTTATGCAACGGCCGGAATCGGTCCTGGTCGCGCCTCTGTTTATGCGAACGCAGTCCTTTTGGCGCATTCGCCGCGTGCGCCTGATGCATTGCTGTCCGTCCTCAAACGCATAGAGCGTGACGCCGGCCGGCGAACGGGGCGGCGCTGGGGGCCGCGGGTTCTGGATCTCGATATTCTAGATTACAAAGGACAGATTCGCGGCCGGGGCACGAGCGAAGGCAGTGCGTCAGTCCGGCGGACATTGGTGCTGCCCCACCCGCAGCTGCACCTGCGCCCCTTCGTCTTGCTGCCCTTGCTCGACATCGCGCCTCGCTGGCGTCATCCGGTCTTGAAGCGGTCGGCAAACGCGCTTTGGCGGGCCATTCGGAGCCGGTCTGCAGGCAAGGTTCTTGAACAGGTCCGCCCTCCGGTGCCGTAAGGCGCATATCGATCATCGCAGAAAGCCGACATTGTATCGCTTGTCATTGCACCTTCGACATTGCAATGATTACGCATTGACGCACGCCTGACGACAATAATTCAAAGAGGCACCAATGTCTGAACCACCCGTCGTTGATGCTGATGCGCTCCGGGAGGACGTGAAGCAAAAGTATCGCGAGGTCGCAGTCGACCCGCACGCGACCTATCATTTTCATACAGGACGGCCTCTCGCTAAGCGGCTTGGCTATGACGATGCGATCGTCGATCCGATGCCCGATGCCGCTGTCGAATCCTTTGCTGGTGTTGGGAATCCCTTTTCTCTGCGATCCCTGGAATCCGGCGAGCGCGCGGTCGATATCGGGTCCGGCGGTGGGTTCGATTGCTTTGTCGCTGCCGATCAGGTCGGACCGAACGGACGGATTGTCGGTATCGACATGACCGAAGAGATGCTCGCGAAATCGCGTGCAACGGCAACGGACATGAAACTGGATCATGTCGAGTTCCGGGAAGGCCTGATCGAGGGGATGCCGGTAGAGGACGGCTGGGCCGACGCCGTCTTCAGCAACGGCGTCATCAATCTGTGCCCGGACAAACAACAGACCTTTTCGGAGATCTGGCGGGTCTTGCGTCCAGGGGGCTATCTGCAGTTTGCCGATATAGCGAATGGTAAACCTGTTCCTGAGGCGGCCATTGCCAACGTCGATCTTTGGACCGCTTGAATTGCCGGTGGCCTTCCGTGTGAAGGTTGGAAAAAAATGATGGCAGATACGGGGTTTGTCGATATTCGCGTTGGCCCGCCCGTCGATACGTTCGGCGGTGCCGGTGGCGAGGACAGTGCACGCGCTTTCGAAGTATTCGGATACGCATTCATTGGCCGAAAACCCGGTTAGCGCGTTGTGTGCTCCCGTAGATTGAACCGCATTTAGGGGGTCGTGAGGTGAGATTTGGCGCGAGGGGCCGTTTAAACGCGGTAAACCCTCGTTGCCGGTTCTCGCTTGCGAGTCTTGCATGCTGTTGCCAGAGCGCTTACAAGATGCGCAAATCAGGATTCTTCAAAGGATATCTTCATGGCTCGCGTCACAGTCGAAGATTGCATCGACAAAGTCTCGAACCGGTTCGAACTGGTATTGCTTGCCGGTCACCGCGCCCGCAATATCGCGGCCGGCGCACCGATCACCATCGAGCGCGACAATGATAAGAACCCGGTCGTCGCTCTGCGCGAGATCGCGGACGAAGCCGTCTCTTCCGAGGACGTAAAGGAAGATCTCATCCACTCGATGCAGAAATATGTCGAGGTGGACGAGCCGGAACCGGAAGCAGTGCCGATGATCGGTGCCGAACCGGCCGCGCCTGTGATCGGCCGTGACGACCAGAGCAGCGATACCGTCATCGACCGGATGACGGAGGAGGAGCTGCTGCGTGGGCTTGAAAGCCTGGCGCCAGCCGACTCCGGTGGCGGTCAGCGCTCTCGATAAGGTCGCTCCCATCAGCCCCCACCGAACCGAAAACTCGGCGGGGCACATCTTCACGTTTAAGCGTGGGGCTCTGCCTGAATTGGTGGAGGCCTTTATGATGTCGCTGTGGCGGCACCGGGTGGTGCAGCCATGATGCGCCAGTACGAACTCGTCGAGCGTGTCGTTGCTTACGACCCGAGCGCGAACGAGGCACTGCTGAATCGTGCCTATGTCTATGGCATGAAGGCCCACGACCATCAGAAACGGGCGTCGGGCGATCCCTACTTCTCGCACCCGCTCGAAGTTGCCGCTATCCTCACCGACATGCGTCTCGACGATGCGACGATTGCAGCGGCGCTTCTTCACGATACGATCGAAGATACCGAGGCAACCCGAGATGAGATCGACACCCTGTTCGGGGCCGAAATCGGCGCTCTTGTCGATGGTCTCACGAAGATCAAGAAACTCGATCTCGTTACCAAGAAAGCCGAGCAGGCTGAGAATTTCCGCAAGCTGCTGATCGCCATTTCGAGCGACATCCGCGTGCTTCTGGTGAAGCTCGCCGATCGGCTTCACAATATGCGCACGCTGGAGCATATGCGCGAAAGCAAGCGCCGCCGGATCGCCGAAGAGACGATGGATATCTATGCCCCGCTCGCCGGGCGCATGGGCATGCAGTCTATGCGCGAGGAGCTCGAGGACCTGTCCTTTCGCTGGCTCAATCCGGAAGCTTACGCGACTGTTCTTTCCCGGCTTCAGGTGCTGCGCGAACAAAATCTCGGTTTGATCGACGAGATCGAGTCTGCCCTGCACACGATCTTCGAAGAAAACCAGATTTCAGCCCGCGCCGTCAGCCGGCAGAAAAAACCCTATTCGATCTGGCGAAAGATGGAGCGCAAGCAGATATCGCTGGAACAACTCTCCGATATCTATGGCTTCCGCGTCCTGGTGGAAACCGTTCCGGATTGCTACCGGGCGGTCGGCATTGTCCACACCAAATGGCGCGCCGTGCCGGGCCGCTTCAAGGATTACATCTCGAATCCGAAGCAGAACGATTATCAGTCGATACACACGACCATCGTCGGCCCGCGCCATCAGCGTGTGGAGCTGCAAATCAGGACCGAGACCATGCATGAGGTGGCCGAATATGGCGTTGCCGCCCATGCGATCTATAAGGATCTCGGCGAGGGGAATGGAAAGGCGCGTCCTGCGGCGGTTCCGGCCGAGGCCAGCAACGCCTACCAATGGCTCAGGCGCCTGGTCGACATGCTGCTGGAGGGCGACAATCCGGAAGAGTTCTTGGAGCATACGAAGCTGGAGCTGTTCCAGGACCAGGTTTTCTGTTTTACGCCGAAGGGACGCCTGATTGCCCTGCCGCGTGGCGCCACGCCGGTGGATTTCGCCTATGCGGTGCATACCGACGTCGGAAACTCTTGTTTGGGTTGCAAGATCAATGGCCGGCACATGCCGCTGGTAACCGAACTTCGCAACGGCGATGAGGTCGAAGTCATCTGTTCGGATGCGCAAACGCCTCCGGCCGCTTGGGAAGGCATTGCCAGAACGGGAAAGGCACGCTCCGCGATCCGCAGAGCCACGCGAGAGGCTGTGCGACGACAATATGGTGAACTGGGCAAGCAGATCATGCGTCGTGCCTTCGAGCGGGCAGGTGAGGACTTTACCGAGGCTCGGATCGAAAGCGTGCTGCACCGTCTGTCGCAAAAGACGGTGAACGACGTGTTGGCCGCAGTGGGACGAGGCGAGCTTCCCTCCGCCGATATCATGCGGGCTGTATTCCCAGAGCTGCAAGAGGATGAAGCCCCAAAACGGCAACGCATCAAACGTACGGATGCGGGTTGGTTTGGTCTCAAGAAAGCAATCGGACTCAAGTTCCGCCTGCCTGTTCCTAGCGACAAGCAGCGAAGCGACGATCCGCACGCCATTCCCATCCGCGGTTTGCAGAGCGATCTTCCCGTCAATCTCTCTGATAACAGCGGGGCCGTGCCCGGGGATCGTATCGTCGGTATCCTGACCCAGGGTGAGGGGATCACGATCTATCCGATCCACTCGAGAGCGCTGGAGGCCTTCGAAGATCAGCCCGAACGCTGGATCGATGTGACGTGGGACATCGACGAGGACAATCCGGACCGGTTTCCGGCGAAAATCTCGGTGACAGCACTCAACGAACCCGGCAGTCTTGCTCAGATCGCGCAGCTAATCGGCGAGACGGGCGGCAATATCGCGCGTCTCAACATGATCAACCAAGCGACTGATTTCACCCAAATGTTGGTTGACGTGGAAGTTTGGGACCTTAAACATCTCAATGAAATTATTTCCGGGTTGCGTTCAAAGTCCGTCGTCAGCGCTGTGTCCCGGTTCAATGACTGAACCAGGTCATCACATCGTAGATCAGAAAGCCCACGCGACGTTTACTTTCCGCCACTATGCTACGATATTCCGTTATTGGAACGGACTTCTGCTAATGCAGGATCCGTGGCCCAGGACGCTCATAAGGGGTTGAGCACGAAAAATGCTATTTCGGCGTCGCGATCCCGCTAGCCGTGCGGAAAAAGTACGTATTTTCTTGTGGCCCCGGCGCAGCTGGGACCGCTCGACACGCTATATGCTGCATCGCCTGTGGCGCCTTCGCACGAGCTCCCACGCCATAGCAATCGGCTTTGCCGCCGGCGTCTTTGCGTCCTTTACGCCATTGCTTGGCCTGCATTTTATCCTGGCCGGGGTGCTGGCCTGGGCACTAAGAGGCAGCATTATCGCATCGGCGATCGGAACTTTTGTCGGCAATCCGATTACGTTCCCCTTTATCTGGATCGGTACCTATAAGTTTGGAAACTGGATTCTGGGCAGTTCGTCCAAAGCGGGGACGATCGATTTGTCCGATGGCATCTTGTGGACATCGGTCGATCAGATCTGGCCCGTGATTCTGCCGATGCTGACCGGCGCCGTACCGCTGGGAGCAACATTGGCGACAATCCTCTACTTTGCGGTGAGGCGCGGTGTGGAGGCTTATCGGATCAGGCGGGCAATCCGAAGCAAGGTCGGTCCGGGGACTGATCATGGAGCGGTGCAAGCTTAGTCTGCACCGAGGCCCGCAAAGTGGGGCCGGGAAAGGATGTGACCATGTCAGAAATCCAGCAGAATGCCGGACATCTCCGATTGGGTGTGAACATTGATCATGTTGCCACCATTCGCAATGCCCGAGGTGGACAACATCCAGATCCCCTTCATGCAGCAAAAATCGCTGTCGACGCCGGTGCAGACGGGATCACTGCGCATCTCAGAGAAGACCGACGCCATATTTCCGACAACGACATTGCGCGCCTCATGGCAACGCTGACGCGCCCGCTCAACTTTGAAATGGCCGCCACGGCCGAGATGCTTGAAATCGCACTCAAACACCGCCCGCACGCGGCCTGTATCGTTCCTGAGCGCCGGCAGGAGCTGACCACCGAGGGAGGTCTGGATGTGGTTGGCGGCAAGACGCTGCTCAAAGACTATATCCGCCATCTGCGCGATGCCGGATTGCGCGTTTCGCTGTTTATTGATCCCGATGAAGCCCAGATCGAGGCGTCAGCCGAGGTTGGAGCCGATATTGTCGAGCTTCATACAGGTACATACTGCGAAGCGAGCCACGAGGGCGAGGATATGCGGGTGAGAGCGGAACTCGTCCGGCTAGAGAAGGGGGCGACCTACGCCTTTGCAGCCGGATTGGAGGTTCACGCCGGCCATGGCCTGACCTTCGATACTGTCGGCCCGATTGCAGCCTTGCCTGAGGTTGTCGAGCTCAATATCGGTCATTTTCTGATCGGTGAGGCCATATTCGGCGGTTTGCACTCGACCATCCAACGCATGCGTTCCGTCATGGACGCGGCACGGGCGGAACGCACGGGCACCCAAAGCGCCTGATCCATGATTATCGGCCTTGGAAACGACCTGATCGATATCCGTCGCATAGAGCGCACGATAGAGCGCTATGGCGAGCGCTTTCTCAATCGGATTTTTACGGACGTCGAGCGCGAAAAATCAGACCGCAGGCGTGCGCGCGCTGCCTCCTATGCCAAACGCTTTGCCGCCAAAGAAGCCTGCGCCAAGGCTCTGGGAACGGGTATCCGCCGCGGCGTCTTCTGGCGCGACATGGGCGTTGTCAATCTTCCGTCGGGTCGTCCGACGCTGGCTCTGACCGGCGGTGCGGCTAGACAGTTGGACACGTTGATACCGGAGGGATATGCGGCGCGCGTCGATCTGACGATCACGGATGATTTTCCGCATGCTCAGGCAATCGTGATCATTTCGGCCGAGCGCTCGAGCCGCCGCGACTGATATACGGCGTCATGGCCAATTTGCGTTAGGCAGCCGTTGGCGATATAGGGGCGCATCCTGGGTCATGCGATCATGACCGAGCAGCCATTCGTCGGGAGTTCGACAATATGAGCGTTGAAGCAGACGACGCCGAGAAATCAGGCCGTAGTGGCTTTGCCGATATGGTCCGCGTCGTAATTCACGCGTTGATACTCGCAATGATTGTGCGTGTCTTCTTTTATCAACCGTTCAACATCCCGTCGGGCTCCATGGTGCCGACGCTTCTGATCGGCGATTATCTGTTCGTCTCGAAGTTCAGCTATGGCTACAGCCGGTATTCCTTCCCGTTCAGCCCGAATATCGGTGCCGGCCGGATCTGGTCGTCCGAGCCCGAGCGTGGCGATGTGGCTGTTTTCAAACTGCCTTTGGATAATGAGACCGATTACATCAAGCGGGTTGTCGGTCTGCCGGGCGACGAAATTCAGATGATTGGCGGTAATCTCCATATCAACGGCAAAGCCGTGAAGAAGGAACCGCTGGACGTCTACGAATATGTCGACAAGCCCGGGAATACACGGCGGGCGAGACGTTATCGAGAGACCTTACCCAATGGCGTCGAATATACCGTGCTCGATGAAATCGAGCGTGGTCCGAGCGACAACACGCGTGTCTTCAAAGTTCCAGCCGGTCACTTCTTTATGATGGGCGACAATCGGGACAACTCCTCCGACAGCCGCATGGGGGTGGGCTATGTTCCACTCGAGAATTTCGTCGGGCGGGCCGAAATCATCTTTTTCTCCGGCGATCACCGCGTGAGCTTCTGGCAGGTCTGGCGCTGGCCGACGGCGATACGCTGGTCGCGAATCGTCGACTTGGTGGACTAGGCTCTGATTTGGTCGATAAGGCAAAAACCGATCTCAAGTCCCTTGAGGCCAAACTGGGTTACGTCTTCACGAACCAGGACACGTTACGCACGAGCCTGACCCATTCAAGCGCACGCATCCGCGAGCCAAGATCCCGCGACAATGAACGCCTGGAATTTCTCGGCGACCGCGTTCTCGGACTGGCAATCGCCGAACTCCTGAGCGAAAGATATCCGGACGCGACCGAAGGCGAGTTGGCGCGACGCTTCAATCGGTTGGTTCGCAAAGAAACTTGCGCGGATGTCGCACGCGCACTCGATCTCGGTAGTTATGTCGTCATGAGCGGCGGCGAGCACGAAAGCGGCGGACGCGGCAAGACGACGATCTTGGGCGATGCCTGTGAGGCCGTCCTCGGCGCAATCTTCATTGATGGCGGATTCCCTCCGGCCCGACAGATGATCCGCGATCACTGGCTGAGCATACTTTCCGGTCAGGATCATGTGCCAGCCGATGCAAAATCGACATTGCAGGAGTGGGCGCAGGGCCGAGGTATGCCTTTGCCGCGCTATGATGAAGTCGAGCGGCAGGGGCCGGACCATGCCCCGGTTTTTACGGCGGAAGTGATCATTGATAACATTGAACCTGGACGTGGGTCCGGGTCGAGCAAGCGCACGGCCGAACAAGCGGCGGCAGCCGCCGTTCTCGTCAGGGAAGGTGTTTGGGACAGCATACCCGATGAATGACAATGAATCCGGTGGATCGGATACGACGCCGAGCGAAACGCAGTGCGGTTTCGTCGCTCTGATTGGCGCGCCGAACGCCGGCAAATCGACACTGGTCAATCAGCTGGTCGGTGCCAAGGTTTCTATCGTCACCCACAAGGTTCAGACCACGCGTGCCAGACTGCGTGGTATCGTCATGCATGGCACGGCGCAGGTGGTTCTGGTGGATACGCCCGGCATCTTCACACCCAAGCGGCGTCTGGATCGCGCCATGGTCGAAGCGGCATGGCAGGGCGCGCGGGAGGCAGATCTGGTAGCGGTGCTGATCGATGCGCGCAAAGGCCTCGATGAAGAGGCCGAGCAAATAATCGAGCAGGCAACGACGTTGGACTCCAAAAAGATTCTGGTCCTCAACAAGATCGACACGGTGGACAAGCAGGACCTGCTCGCCGTCGCAGATCGTGCAGCCGAGCGGTTGTCGCCGGACGCCGTCTTCATGATCTCTGCACTTGACGGCGATGGTTGCGATGCGTTGCGGGACTATCTCGCGCAATCGGTGCCGAAGGGTCCGTGGCATTATCCCGAAGACCAGATCGCCGATGCGCCTCTTCGCTACACGGCCGCAGAAATCACGCGCGAAAAGCTGACCATCCGCCTGCATCAGGAACTGCCCTATGCGGCAACGGTTGAAACAAGCGAATGGAAACGCCTCAAGAACGGTAGCGTGCGGATTGAACAGACGATATTTGTCGAGCGCGAAAGCCAGAGGAAGATCGTCCTGGGCAAGGGCGGGCGCGCCATCAAGCAGATGTCCATGGAAGCGCGAAAAGAGATTTCCGAACTCATAGACGAGCCGGTGCATCTCTTCCTGTTCGTGAAGGTTCGAAGTGCATGGGCCGATGATCCGGCACGGTATCGGGAAATGGGGCTGGATTTTCCGACAGGTTGACAGGCACTGGCACAGAGGCACTTGAGATGGAATGGCAGGACGAAGCGATCGTGCTTGCGGCCCGCTCTCATGGCGAAACGAATGCCGTCGTGGAAGTCTTCAGCCGCACCCACGGCCGGCATATGGGGCTGGTGTATGGCGGACGTTCGCGCCGCCAACGTCCCATCCTTCAGATGGGGAACATCGTCCGCGCGAATTGGCGCGCGCGGCTTGCCGAGCATTTGGGCAACTTTCAACTCGAGCTTATCAGTGCCAAGGCCGGTCTCATTCTGGACGATCCTGCTGCGTTGGCTGGTCTCAATACCCTTGCAAGCCATGCGCGGCTCATGGCGGAACGCGAAGCTCATGAAGGGCTCTATGAGGCTGCTCTGGTCATTCTGGAGCATATTGAAGATCTCGACATCTGGCCGAGTTTGCTGGTGCGCTGGGAACTTGCACTTCTCGATGAATTGGGCTTCGGCCTGGATCTGACATCCTGCGCAGCAACGGGCGGAACCCAGGAACTCATTTATGTCTCGCCCAAATCCTCCCGCGCCGTCTCCCGCGTTGCGGGCGAGCCTTACCGCGATAAGCTGCTGCCGCTTCCCGCGTTCTTGAGCCGCGGGGCCGTTGAAGCGCCGGATATGGCGGAGTTGGCGAAAGGGTTCGCGCTGACCGGCCATTTTCTCGAGTGCCATGTTTTCGGTCCGCGCGGGATGACACTCCCTGAAAGCCGGCATCAAGTCTTGAATTTGCTGGAGAAAAAACGTCTCGCAGCGTCAAAGGATTGCCCGTAGCGCCAACCATGGGCAAGATCATTGCGTTTAAGTCGAAGGATGGAACGGATGACCGCATTCTTTCTATTGATGGGCCGCTTCAGCCTCATCAGTGCAGTTTTCGCGTTGTTGCTTGCCGGTGCAGGTCCGGTGAGTGCCGACACACGCGTCGCTCTTGTCATCGGCAACGCCGCCTATGAAAAGACGACTCCGCTCCGCAACGCGCGGCGAGATGCCGAAAGCCTGTCAGACCGTCTGACGCAGCTTGAGTTCGATGTAATCGAAGCTTTCGAAGCGGACAAACGGGCATCCGAGCGCGCAATCGCGAAATTTCTGCGCAAGGCTGCTAAGGCAGATCTGGCACTGCTCTATTATGCGGGCCACGGCATCCAGATTCTCAATCGCAATTATCTGCTTCCGGTCGACTTCGATCCAGCAACGGTGTCCGATGTCAAAGGTCTCGGGATCGATCTGACCAATCTCATCAATCGTATCCACAAGTCCGGTGTGCCGAAGACGATCACGATCGTCGACGCCTGCCGAAACAATCCGCTGGGCCGCAACAAGGCCCTCGATCTGATCAACCGGGCGTCGCAATTCATCGATCCGGCCGGCGCAAGCCGCAAGATAACGTCGGTGCCGAGGGGATTGGCGCGTCTCGAAGGAGACAACACACCGAGCAATGCCGACACGATCTATATGTTTGCAGCGCAGCCCGGCGCCGTTGCGCTGGACGGCAAAGGTCTGAACAGCCCCTTTGCCGAGGGCCTGCTGGCCTATCTTGGAAAGCCCGGTCTCGACGTAACGCAGACCTTCCTCAACATCTCCAAATATGTTGTCGAGACAACCCGCCAGCAGCAGAAGCCGGAGATGCGCGTGAGCTGGTCTTCGCCCTATTATCTGGCGCCTGAGACGGCCAAAAAGAAACGCGTCAGTTATTTCTTCTTCGATGGATACAAGACTGACGGGCAACCGAAGAAGAAGTATCTCACTGAGGAAGCGCGCATTCTCGATTTCTACGACAAGGTACAATATCTCCCGCCGAGCATCGCACTCAAGGGATCGCTCTACTACCCGCCCGGCAACGATACCCACAAAGATCGGGTCAAGGAGGCGGGCTTTGATCCGGCCAAACTAGGCCTCGGCGACCCTTATGGCTTCGAATTGCTGGCGGACCTCGATGCCGACAATGTGGATGAGGCGCTTCGGGTGCTGACGACGAACATCGGAGAGGTCTACCTCTCGATTGACGATGCCGGTGTGCGGCGCAACTTCGCCAAGTGTCAGAGCGACTATTTCACCTGGGAGAAACTCGACCGCCTTGAGATCGGGATTCACGATATCAATGCCGACCGGCGTCCCGATATCTGGATCGCATCCGTCTCGAACGACAATAGCTGGGGCGACTTGTGCATTGTCACCTACAAGGGAATCTCGGAGAAGAAGCCTTCAAGCGCGAACTTCGGTCAGAGTTCGGCCGAGTTTGACGACAGTATTGTCGAGGTCCTGATCAAGGGCACGGCAGGATGGGGCGCTCGTCTTTTGCCCGGCAATGTGATCGAGGTGTGCGGCGGCAGCAATTGCGGTGATCAATACAAGTATCGCTGGACCGGCAGCCGGTTTGAGATCCAGGACCCCGAGGGGATGATGTCGAGTTATGTCTCCTATGAAAAAGCGAATCCTGACAAGTTCAAGGATTAGGTGGGGAAGGCAGCCTGAGGAAAACTGAAGGGGGCGCTGGTGCCGGAATACAGAGCCGACCTCACCATGACAACATCCCGGATTTGATCCGGGATCCAGGGCCAAGAGCGAAGGATCTGCGATATAGCCCTGGGTCCCGGATCAAGTCCGGGACGTAATTCCACCTTGCCGATCGATGTGTCCAATCTGAAAGAACCATGTTTCGTTTTATTCATACTGCCGACATTCATCTCGATTCCCCTCTGCGGTCCCTGGCGCTCAAGGAACCCGAGGCGGCGGAACTCGTCGCCAATGCGACGCGTCAGACGTTCTCGAAGACGATCGATCTGTGCCTTGAAGAGCAGGTCGACGCGCTTTTGATTTCGGGGGATCTTTATGACGGTGAATTGAAGAGCATGAAGACCGCCGCATTCGTCACCCGGGAGTTGAGACGGCTGACGGAAGCGGGCGTAAAAGCCTTCATCATCCGAGGCAACCACGACGCCGAATCCAGGATTACGAAGCACCTGGAATTGCCTGACGGCGTTCACGTCTTTTCCGGAAGGGCGGAGGCCGTCACCGTCGAAGGGGCGGATGTTGTGATCTGCGGTGTGAGTTTCGCCAAACCGAGTGCACCTGAAAGCCTCGTTCCGAAATTCAAACCACCAACGACCGATGCGATCAATATCGGCATGCTCCACACGAGCCTCGGCGGAGCCTCGGATCACGATGTCTATGCGCCGTGCTCCGTGCAGGATCTGATCGACCAGGGCTACGACTATTGGGCGCTTGGCCACATTCATCAACGAGATGTTCATGCCACGGCGCCGTCGACCATTGTAATGCCCGGTATCCCTCAAGGCCGCCACATCAATGAAGCAGGCCCGAAGTCGGTGACGCTTGGCTGGGTCGATGGCAATCGCGCTCTGCATATCGAGGAACGCCATACCAGTCTTGCTGAGTTTCAGCGGATTGCCGTGGATCTGTCGGGGGCCGAAGAGCGGAGCGATGTGACTGGCCGTGCCGATAAGGTTCTGGGCGAGGCATTTGATGCCATCAGGTCGGACCATTTGATTGCTCGTATCGAATTCCGCGGTGCAACGTCACTTGCGTCCTGGATTCGGCGCGATGCAGACGTTGTTATGGCGGAAGTCAAAGAAGCGGCCCGTCGCAACGGATCGATCTTGATTGAGAGCATCGCGAGCGATGTTTGCCCGAAAACGTCCGAAGCCGACGAGGTGAAAGGAGATCCGATCAAGGAGTTGCGTGAACTCATGCATAGCGAAGTGCTGGACAGAGCCACGGCCGTCGAGCAAACCCGGGCTATGCTCAAGGATCTCCAATCCAAACTGCCTCCGGAGTTGCGCGACAGATTCGAAGCCGATGACGATGATGCCGCCGACCTTGTCGATCGCTATCTCAATGATGGTGCTGAAGACGTTCTCGCACGGCTTGAGACGAGTGAGCCTCTGGTCTGATGCGTTTTGCCCGTATCGATCTCGATCGCTATGGATGCTTCACTGGGCAAACCATCGAATTCGGGCCTGCCTCTTCGGACGGTGACCTTCATCTGGTCTATGGCCCGAACGAAGCCGGCAAATCGACACTTCGAGACGCCTGTATCGATTTTCTTTTCGGGTTCCCCCACCAGACCAAATACGCATATCTCCATGCAAACGACCTCCTGCAGATCGGTGCGAGCGTGGAGGCCGGTGGCCAAATCCTCGAAGGTCGGCGCATCAAGCGCAACAAGAACAGTCTCCTGGGAGCTGACGGGGAACCTGTTTCCGATGGTGTTCTGACAGCGGTGCTTGGCAACGTATCACGCACCAGCTACGAGCAGATGTTCTCGCTCGACGAAGACTCGCTAGAGGCAGGCGGAGAGGAAATCCTCAGAAGCGAAGGCGATCTTGGCGCGCTGTTGTTCTCGGCGGCATCGGGCCTGTCATCCTTGAGCAGGGGACTGGAGGCAATCCGAACCGAGGCTGAAACATTCTATCGAAGATCAGCGAGAAACCATCGCCTGAACGAAGCGAAGGAAGCGCTCAAGGTGCTTCAAGAACGCATTCGCGAACTCGATGTCCAGGCCAATACCTTTGAAAGGCTTCGGAGCGAGGAGGCGCTAAAACGTGAGCGTCATTCAGAAGCCAAAGAGGCGCGTGATCGCAACAGGAGGCAGTTGGACGCATCCAAGTCAGTCCTCGATGCGGTAGAGCCGTGGCGCGAATTGCTGTCCTTCCAGAAGGAGTTGGATGCAGTTGCCGACGCGCCAAACCTGCCAACCGACTGGTTGGAAGAAGCAGAGAAACTCATCGGTCGCGAGGCGTCTGCAAGGTCGGCCGTAAAAGAGAGCCGACGGGCGGTCGATCGAATAAGGGAAACAATCGATGCCATCGACGTCGACGAACCCATGCTCGGCCTTGCCTCAGCCGTTAAGCGCCTGACCGATCTGGATCTGGAAGCCCGCTTTCGAACATCTCAAGATATCGATACACGCCGTCGCGAACTGCAGTCCATCGAGCAGGACATCGATGGTCTTATTGTACGTCTGGGGCGGTCGAAGGGCGGCGATGCGAGCACGCTGCTATTGCCGGCGGCAACGGTCGGCACGCTTCAGGGACTGATCGAGCAGCGATCGGGTCTGCTGGCCGATGAAAAGACGGCGCGCCGGGAGTATGACGATGCAGAAGCGAATGAACGAGCGGCGGCCGCAGAATTGGAAGGGATCGGTGATGTTGACGATCTTTCAGCTCTGGCGGACCAGTTTTCGCGTTTACGCGAACAAGCGAATGGTCGCGGCCTTGAGGCACTAGAAGAGCAGTGCTCAAGTCTGGCGCGTTCGCTAAATGAAGCCATTGCGGGTCTCTCGCCTTGGTCGGGTGACCGGGAAGCTCTGGCAGCCTCAATGGCGCTGGATGCCGGCACGCTCGAAAAACTCAAGAGTGACGCATCTGCAATACAGAGTGAAATGACGACGCTCACGAACGAGGTCACACGGCGAGACGACGAAAAAGCGGAGCTGGAAGCCGAAATTGCGACTGCCATACAATCGGGTGGCATTGTCGATGATTCTGCTGCCCGCGATGCACGATCGGCGCGCGATACAGCTTGGAAGCTTCATCGCCAGGGCCTCGATTCCGATCCGGTTCATTCACCCGATGTGTTGCGGGATACCGCGAATGCCTTCGAAGCGGCAATGGATGAGAACGATCGGCTAGCCGGCACACGTTTGCAGCAGACATCAGAGCTTTCGGCATTACGACAGGCACACACGCGCTTGGCGAAATGCGAAGCGGTGCTTTCCCGAGCGCAGGAGAAGCAGACGATACTCGCAGCTCGAGAGTCGGAGCATGCCGCGTCCTTGGGCAAGCTGCTGGAACACCTTGGACTGCCGAGTACGTACCCCTTGGACGCGGTCGATGCATGGCTCGCAAAGCGAGACGCTGCGTTGGCAAGGCTGAGTGAACTAACGCGAATTGAAGATGCGTGTGCCGAAGCCAAGCATCGGTTCGACGATGCCTTGGCAGCTATTGGTGATGCTATGGCAACCGCCGGCCTCGATGCCGAAGAATTGGACTGGCGGGCACGTCTTGAACACTGCGATGGGGCGATTGAGGATTGGGAAAGCCAGAGACGAAAACAGACTGAGACGGTAGCTGCATTGCGTCTGGCAAAGCAGGAAACCGAGCGGCGAAAAAAACGCCTGGAACAAGCCGATTTTGCGCGTGCAGCATGGGATACCGAATGGTCGTCCGCGTTGGGGGAGACGTGGATCGGGGAGGGGGCGCCCTCCGCAGTCCAGGAGATCGTCCGTGTTCTCGATGATCTCGCGATCAAACTCGAGAAGGCAAATGCCTTGCAGGTGCGCATTGCCGCCATGAAACACGATCGCGAAACTTATGAGGCCGAAGTTGCGCGGCTCTGCACCGCCGCAGGCGAGCCCTTCGATGAGTCCAATCCCCTCGCAGGTGCGGACGCCCTGCGTTCAAGGGTTGCAGCCGCTGATGAAGCTGCACGGCGGCGAAAGGAGCGTTGTGACGAACGCGATGAGGAAGAACGGCGCCTGGCGGCGGCAGAAGCAGAGCGAGATGCTGTTGCCGCACGGATATCAGAAATGAACGAAGCTGTTGCAGCGCCGGATTTGGAGGCTCTGATCGTCGCTTTGAAACAATCCGCCCAGAAGACACAGCTCGAACAGCAGATCGAGCGGTCGCAGGTGGCGCTCTGCAAGCTGCTTGGCGCGGCAAGCTTTGATGATGCGCAAACGACCCTCACAGATAAGCTCGCAACATCGGAAGACATCGACGAACTGAGAGCCGAACATGATACGCTGGCCAACAGCCAAGGCGATGAAGACGGCCACGTTACGTCGCTCTATCACGAATGGAAAACGGCCGAGGAGGCGCTGTCTGCGATAGGCGGTGACGATGAGGTTGCGCGGCTGGAAGAGCAGCGCCAGGTGCTCTTGCTGGATATCGAGCAGGAAGCCCACGCCTTCATGCGATTGTCTGCTGGCGAGACGCTGGTCAGCGAAGCCCTGCGCACCTACCGCGAAACCCATCGCAGCTCGATGATGCGCCACGCGAGCGACGCTTTCGCAGGGATCACCCGGGGTGCGTTCCGGAGTCTTGTTTCTGCTCCGGGCAAGAAAGGTGATGTGCTTGTCGGCGTGCGACGGGACGGCTCATCGATCGTGGCGAACGAAATGTCGCGTGGAACGCGCTTTCAATTGTATTTGGCACTGCGCATTGCCGGCCACGCAGAATTCGCCAAGCACCGGGAGACGCTCCCGTTCTTCGCCGATGATGTGTTGGAGCCTTTCGACGATGATCGGTCGGCGGAAACTTTCACTCATCTTTCACTCATGTCGAAACGTGGACAGGTGGTCTATCTCACTCACCATCGCCATCTTTGCGAACTTGCTCGTACCGTGTGTGGCGACGCTGTGACGATCCATGAACTCCCAGATCGCGCCGTTTCCGGGCAATAAAACCGCCAATTTCGGTGGATTGAGGGGATGAAACTGGGCGCGGCCTTGAGCGTGCCCACAGCATCGGTTAATTCCGTCCCATGAGCCAGAAAACGATTCCCCCCGATGACGGTCCCGTAGAGCGCGTCGATCTGCGCGAGGCACTGGAAGAGCGGTATCTTGCCTATGCCTTATCGACCATCATGCACCGGGCACTGCCCGATGTGCGCGATGGTCTGAAGCCGGTCCATCGCAGATTGCTCTATGCCATGCGGCAACTGAAGCTGGACCCGGAGGGTGGCTTCAAGAAATGCGCCCGTGTCGTCGGCGACGTAATCGGTAAGTATCACCCTCACGGCGATCAGGCGGTCTATGACGCACTGGTGCGCCTCGCACAGAGTTTCGCCGTCCGGTATCCGCTGGTCGACGGGCAGGGCAATTTCGGCAATATCGACGGCGATAACGCTGCCGCCATGCGGTACACCGAGGCGCGCCTGACGGATGTGGCGGCAGCGCTGTTGGAAGGGATCGACGAGGATACCGTCGACTTCCGCGAGACATACGACGGTGAAGAGAACGAGCCGGTCGTCCTGCCGGCAAGCATTCCGAACCTGCTTGCCAACGGTTCCTCGGGCATCGCCGTCGGCATGGCCACTAACATCCCGCCGCACAACATTGCGGAGCTGTCGGATGCTGCGCTCCATCTCATCAAGTTTCCGAACGCCACGATCGAAAAACTCGTGGAGTTCGTGCCGGGGCCGGATTTCCCGACCGGCGGCATTATCGTCGAGCCCAAAGACTCGATCATCGAGGCCTACAAGACCGGCCGAGGCGGCTTCAAACTGCGTGCGAAATGGACGAAGGAGAAGCAGGGGCGCGGCGGTTACTGCATCGTCATCACGGAGATTCCCTATCAGGTTCAGAAGGCGCGGTTGATCGAGAAGATCGCCGAGCTCCTACAGGACCGTAAGCTGCCATTGCTCGGCGATATCCGCGACGAGTCCGCAGAAGACGTGCGCCTGGTGCTTGAGCCACGCAGCCGCACTGTCGATCCCGAACTCCTGATGGAGCAGCTTTTCAAGCTGACCGATCTGGAATCCCGCGTTTCGCTCAACATGAATGTTCTGAGCCGGGGACAGGTGCCGAATGTGATCGGCCTGCGTCAGGTGCTCCGCGAATGGCTGGATCATCGCAAGGATGTCCTCATTCGCCGCTCGAAGCATCGTCTGGCGAAGATCGATCATCGTCTGGAAGTTCTCGGCGGTTATCTCATTGCCTACCTCAATCTGGATGAGGTCATCCGCATCATCCGCTACGAGGATGAGCCCAAGAAGGAATTGATCCGGACATTCGAGCTGACCGATGTCCAGGCTGAAGCCATCCTCAACATGCGGCTTCGCTCGTTGCGCAAGCTTGAGGAAATGGAGATCAAGCGCGAGCACGACGAACTGGTTGCCGAGCGCAAAGGACTTGTTGAGCTGCTCGGTTCGGAGAAGCTCCAATGGCGCCGCATCTCCGATGAGATCAAGGAAACCAAGAAGCGCTTCGGCAAGAACACGGATCTCGGCCGGCGTCATTCAAGCTTTGCGGACGCCCCCGATATCGAGATCGATCTCGAACGCGCCATGATCGAGAAAGAGCCGATTACGGTCGTTCTGTCCGAGAAGGGCTGGATTCGCGCCATGCGCGGTCATCTTGACGACACGAAAAGTCTACAATTCAAGAAGGGCGACAAACTCAAGCGCGCCGTCCACGCAGAGACGACCGATCAGGTGGTGCTGTTCGCCACAAACGGCAAGTTCTTCACCCTCCAGGCCGACAAACTGCCGGGCGGGCGAGGGGCAGGCGAGCCTGTCCGCCTGATGGTTGATTTCGAAGAGACCCACGATATTGCTGAGGTGTTCGTTCACACGCCGGGCCGCAAGCTGCTGGTTGCATCATCCGGTGGCTATGGGTTCGTTGTGCCTGAAGATCAGGTCGTTGCGTCGACACGCAAAGGCAAGCAGGTCCTGAATGTCACAGCGCCTGACGAGGCTATTGTGTGCACACCGGTAGTCGGAGACACGGTCGCGGTGATCGGTGAGAATCGCAAGATGCTGCTGTTCCCCTTGTCGGAACTCAACGAGATGACTCGTGGGCGCGGCGTCCGCCTCCAGCGCTATCAGAAGGGCGGTCTCGCCGATGCGAAAGTCTTCGCAATGAAGGATGGTCTCACCTGGGTCGACTCATCAGGTCGCACCTGGACCGTAACCGAGCTACTGGATTGGAAAGGCGCGCGCGCCCAGGCGGGCCGTCTGCCGCCGAAGGGATTCCCGAAATCGAATAGTTTTGGGCCTCGGTTCTGAGCAAAGTTTGAGCCGTGGATGTGTGTTCCTCGATGCACAGCCTGCAATTTGATCGCCGGCTCAGGGGGCATTAAGCGCGGTGTCGAGTCCTGCTGTCCTGACCGCTTGATGAGCAGTCTTATGAAGACGAATTTCGGCAAAGCTCTGATCTTTGCAATTCTGCTATGTCTGGCGTCCGCTTCTCACATCCAAGCGACACCTAGCTCCGGTATCGTGATGTCGGACCAGATCATCGGCACGACGCCGACGAGTTATTTCGTCATCCGGACAACAAAACTGCGACCACCGACCTACTATCGGTTCCATGAGCGAATAGAGTTCGTCGAGCTGTCCATCCCCAATGGCAACGTCCAGCAAAGATGCAAATTGCGGGAGACCGACAATCAATCCGATGCGGGTGCCAAAAAAGAGACCTGGAAACGCACCGAGTTAAAGATAGCGGCATGCCGCCCGTACGACACGATGTCCCGCAGGAACGCACGTTACGTTGAATCCAGAAGCCGGGATGGCGCAGCATATAGGTTTCGGCTTGCGGCGGATGGAGTCTTAGTGAAAGAGGCTTGGTCTGACGACGATTCCAAGTGGAACAGTGTGCTGTCGATGAAAAAACTCAAGCGACGGGCTGCGAGCGTTGCAACGATCTCCACGGCGACGATACCTTGGAAGACACACGCTCCATCCGGGGGTAATTACGATCTACTCTGGCTGGAAACTGATGATCAGCCCTTCCATGAGGCGTGCAACCTGGATCCGGTCGCAACGACATCAATAGGCACGCATTGGGTGTTTCTTCGGTTGTTGTGTTGGTCAGGCGATGACGATGTTGATGGCGCGAATTTCTACATACCCATCGACAGCAGGGCTTGGCTGAAAGACGCGAATTGACGATGATTTCCCTTCCTTCAGCTTTGTTTCTTCAAGGCAGTTGTGAGAAAAGATCCGGATTCATCACCCTAGAGGCACGCTTTGACCGTGTCGGAAGATGTTGTTCGGATCGTATTGCCGCTTGACGCTTTTCAGTCTCTCCAGGTTCGATTGCCAATAGGCGCGAGGCCAGTCTTCGAGATCCGTATCGCAATAATTCACATAAGCAGCGCCCGACATGTGCGGACGCATGGCTTGGTACTGGTCTGACAGAACCTTCAGATTGTCGGACAAATTTTTTGCATCCCGAATTTCTGTCGAATACTGGATCTTGAACAATGCGCTCTTGCGATGTGGAAAGGCCGTGTCCCCAACTGGGACTTCCGAGATCGCGCCGTCCAGCGCTTCGCACTCAAGGCCGAGGGCGCCGGGCGGGGCGGCTTGCATTGGATCGATGAGCAACTTGAATGCGTCGCGCGACAATGGGGCCGTTACGACGTCGGACTTGAATTTGTAGTAGCCTTTGGCAATGCCGGCTGGCGGTGAAAAGTAGTTGGCGGCCTCGATGAAGCTGTGATGACGGAGGCGTGGCTGAGACCAAGGTTTTGCCTGGCTCAAAAGAGGCTTCACCCAGGTTTTTAGCTGTCGTTCGGTTCCGACCGACTGTCCCACCATCCGGACCAGGACGGTGCCTTTCATGTGCTTTCTTAGAGAGACGATAGTAGAAATCTCGTTCGGTGCCTCCGGCCCCGCTTTCTGCCAAGCGGCCATGAGATCTGCAGCGGCAGCCGAATTGAGCACCCAATCCACCTCGAAGACCAAGACCTTCGGTGCTGCAATCGTTTTGATGCGAAACGCGGTTGCCACTCCAAGACTGCCACCTCCACCCCCGCGGGAGGCCCAGAAGAGATCGGCATGCGAACCGGCATGCACGCTTAGCGCTTTGCCGTTGGCATCAACGACATCCAGTTGCTCCAAGGCATCGCAAGTAAGCCCGGCGCTCCGCGCCAGATAGCCGACGCCTCCGCCGAGAACGAGACCGGCAATGCCGACCGATTGGCATGTTCCTGCTGGGATTGTCCGGCCTTGACGGGCAAGAAACCGGTAGATGTCAGACAAGAGTGCGCCAGCCCCGACAGTGGCCGTCTGATCGGCGTTGTCATAGACTACTTTGTTGAGAAGGCGGGTATCGATTACCAGTTCTGAGCTCTGCGAAAACCCTTCAAAGCAGTGTCCCCCGCTTCTCACCGCGAATGAGATCGCGTGCTCGCGTGCCCACTCGATCATTGCGGCGACGCTTTGCGGCGTCTTGCAGAGCGCACGCAGCTTGGGTGTCAGCATTGTCCGCATATTGTAAGACGCAGCATATTTGTTTGCGGCGGCATTTTCCCGGTCGACGAACAGGACTTGGTCTTCGCCCAGCTTTGGTCGAGGCGGCAGAGAGAAAGCGGGGGCAGCCCTTGCCGCCAGTGTCAGATTCTTGTGTTGAGCAGCAATTATTCCACAAGCTGCCAAGAGGCCACCTGTCGCTAGCATATCGCGTCGATTGACCAATGGATTACCCGCTTTAATGACCCGAGAGAGGCGTAGATTACCCCTAGTATATTGCGGCACAAGGAGAATTCCTGGTGTGGCACCAATGTGCTCTCAGATATCTGCTGCTATCCAATCGAAGCGGACATGTTCTCGTCTGTTGCGTGCAAACCACACGACAGAAGAAATGCGGGTTGCGCGACATGTTTTGACCGGCGGAAGGCCCCTCAATCTGTTAACGATTAGTTAATCTGCAGTGCGTGAAGGATGTGGCAGACCGTCATGCGTTGCAAGGCGGGGAAGTGTTGTCACCATGACGCAGAGGCGTAATACTCTGGCATTGCGGCCGGTGTGCCGAACATCAAAACGGCCTGTCTCGAAGTATGCCGGGACCTTGGTGGTCGCCGGTTTGAGCTTTCTGGGCTCGTATTTTATCCAGTCAGAAACTGCCCATGCTGGTGGTCCGATTGCCAGAACCTGCGCCCAGATCGATGCGGCGCAAGGCGGCAATCCAATCACGGCTGGTAATTTTTCTCTGACCGTTATTGCAGGCGACCGAATAACGGTCACGCTGACAACGGGTACGCAGATCAATGCCGATCCGCCTGGTGCGGCACCTGCCGCACCGGTCGCCAATCCTTTCATCCAGGACATCGATGCAAGCAATGCCGGCATTTGGACATTTACAATCACTGCCGGGCTCGCGAGCTATTCATGTTCGGTCGGTGGCGCCGGGCCTTCGGCGGGAGATAGTGCGAGTATAGCCGACGGTTTCCTGACGACTTTCAACAAAGTGGACAGCTCAATCTTCGAGCCCGACGGCATCCCAAAAGAGATCGTCAATCCAGGTGGCATCACGAATGGTGGCGGCGTCACCTTTGCACCGACAAGTGCCGGTCTTGCACCACAAATCGACACGAGCGATCCCTTCTACGACAAATTCGGCTTCGCTAGCCAAGACCGCGATCTCTCATCGCTTGGCGGGAAAACGGCGGGCAAGGGTTTCCGTTTCAGCCTCAACATGCGCGCCCTCATGGCGAAGGCTTATGCGAAAGAACCGGCAGCCTATGGCGGCATGAAGGATGGCGGTGCTGTCTACCGCTCTCGCTGGAACACGTGGGTTGCCGGCCGCTATGTGGATTATGACGACGACCGGACCAATGCCGATCGGGACGGGCATTTGTGGTGGGTGACATCTGGCATGAGCTACCAGGTGAATGAGCGGACAGTGATCGGCGGCTTTTCCCGGATCAGGCAGGGTGAGGTCGACTCGACTGCATTGAACGCCAAACTCGATAGTGATTTCTATGGCGGCGGTGCGTTTGTCGCGACGCGCTTGGGCAACGGCATGCGGATGTTAGGCGCGATACTCTATGAGAGCGGCGACAGCGATATTACGATCGCGGGGGCACGAGGAAGTTTCGATTCCAGCCAGTGGACCATCGAAGGACAGATAGACCAGCGGATTGCGTTTGGACGCGGTTGGGTACAGCCTGCCGTCGAATTGCTCTATACCAACATGGGCCGCGATGCTTTTACGGACTCGACCGGAACGCGGGTCAACAGCTCCGATCTGGAACTCGGCCGCCTGACGTTCGGGCCGACGGTCGGAACGACAATCCAGAAGCAGCGGGCGGCAATTAAACCATTCGGCCGAATTCATGGTGTGTGGGATTTTGTCAACGATGGCGATTTTACCTTGTCGACGGGAGCTGTCATCTCGAATGCAGATGCAGCAGTCAATCTCGGTGGCGGTGTTGAAGTGGCGTTCGAGAATGGCGTCGTCGTCACAGCGGCCGGCGACTGGTTCGCCTTCGATGACGATCTGGATGGATGGGCACTGACCGGCGGGCTCGGTATGCCGCTTGCTGTGCTCGGTCTCGGCAATGTTGCACCCACAGGGTTCGTCAGCCTCGATTTCGCGGGCGATGAACAGACTGCGTCAGCCAAGGCTCGCGTTAAGCTTCCTTTGAACTAACACATTCGCAGTCGTTGCCTTACCGAGCGATGACGTCGAGCGGGCATTCGATGCCTTTTCGCGTGCACAGGCGGCGATAGATGCGGTTCCATTTCGGCCGGCCGCCAAGCGCTTCCTGTTGTTCGAGCAATGCGCAAAGATGTTTAAGCCGCTTCTTCCGGTTCTTGAGTTTTTTGAACGCCTTCTTTTGCGACTTCGACTGACCGCAGGCAATGCAGTAGCCTTCGCCTTTGAACTTGCAGACGCCGATGCAGGGTGCGGGCACTTTCTTGGTCATTGAGGCATCCTCATATCTTGAGTGTCCTCGTCTCATTGGGAACCGTGATAAGAAACCGTGCGCGCCCAACACACTCGCCCCCACTGTGAGAAGACTGAAGGTCAGCAGCAGACGATGCATGGTTAGAACGAGCGCAAAGGTGCTTTCAGGCTGCTGGCGAGCCTTCTGCTCAAACCAGCGGTGCAGGAAAAGCGGCTCTGCGATGAAGAGGACGATCGTGAAGACAGCCCAAATCGCGACCATTGCATGCATCCACCAGGAGCTCGGGTCGGCGAACCTGTCCCACGCATCGAGACGATAGGTCATGTAGAAGCCTGTCGCGCCCGCCGTCAGCGTTGAAAGCTTCGCCTGGAACGCAAAACGTTGCTCCATCGTCTCGAACAGAGTGAGGCGCTCCGTCGCCTGAATAGAACGCATGATCCCCGGCAGCAGGACCAGCGTCACAAAAGACACGCCTCCGATCCAATGCACGATGGCGAGCACATGAAGGGCGCGCGCAAGCGTCACGTCGTCCATGACTTGGCAGCCTCCTCTTCATTGATATGCTGGTTGCTTACAGAGGCAAACGAAACACACGAGTTGCTACCCGTGACAAGGGGGTCCGAGGTTGCCTGCGCGCAATAGACGCGCACGTGGCTTCGTCGACGCCGCTCAAGAGAGGGCAGAGCGAAACGGTGATGGCTTCTGCACGATATGCTCTTTTGCAAGCGGGCTCGTCTTGTCCTCATGCGAATTGGTCGCGCTATCGGAGACTCTATTCTGGCTCGGATCGCACCGACAGCGGGCAAGGGCTGTGAGCAGCCGTCGTGTCGCAAATCTACTCTCGCGCGGGGCGACGACAAATAGGCGTGTCCACACATTCACCTCGACGCTGGCAGGCGTGACTACAGCCAGCCAATCAAGGATTATCGATGTGGATTCATCAAATGAAATCTGTACAGCAACGAAGTTGCGCCTAATCGGAATCGATCAAGTGCAGAAGCGTTGCTCTGGTTGAGAAGTCACGGATAACCGTCTGGCAGAACTTCGATCCTATGCGCCAGCTTTTGTGGGATGGCAAACTGGATCGGTTTTTCTTCGAGACCGGGTATTTTCTGAATGACCACCCATGTGTCGTCGATGTCCCAATAGGGATAGAAGGTAAAAACACTCTCGACGTCTCCGGACCCATCGATCGGCATCAGCTGAAAGACCAGCTCATCGCGTTGCTTTTTGATTTCCCGAATCCCATAGAGACGCCGTTCGCGCCCGTCAAAACTGTCTGCATGAAAGCAGCCATTCTGTCCTTCGCCGATCCGCAAATAAGGACGGTCTTTTGCGACGGATTTGTTGATGAACAAGGTGCTGGCTTCGCTCGCGCGTGCATAGGCCCAGTCGCGTGTGAATCCCTTCAGTAATTCTGCACCTTGGGTTGGCGTGTTGCAGGTCGTGACGTCGCTTGTGTTTACCGTCATCAATTCAGCAGCTCTTTCCGTCTTCGATCTGGCATCTCGGACAACAATTGCCTGCTTCCGAAACCTCTTGCACTCTATGTCGATACGGATCGCCAAAGAAGGCGTGCGCCGCACAAATGTCCGGCGTTCAGCCATTTGCGGCGCCTAAATGTTTGGCATCGCCCGCATAGAGTTGAACAGATGGCAGTACAAATTCGACTTGCGGAACGCGAAGATAGTGGGACGGTGGAGGGCATCGTTCGCGATGCCTTTGCGCTCTATCTGGAGCGCATGGACAGCAGACCGGCGCCTCTGCTGGCAGACTATTCAAAGCTGATTGACCAGGATCATGTCTCGGTGGCCATTGACGGTGCTGACGTTCTGGGTGCGTTGGTGGCCTATCGGCGTGGCGACAATCTTCATGTCGAGACGGTGGCCGTATCGCCCGCTGCGCAAGGACGCAGGATCGGTCGTCTGCTGATGGCATTTGCCGAAAGCTGTGCCAGAGAGCAAGGCCTTGAGGCTGTCGAGCTCTACACCAATGCTGTCATGACCGAGAACCTCCCTTTTTATGAGAAGCTAGGCTATGGAATCGTTGGGGAGGGCATGGAAGACGGCTTCCGACGCATCTTTTTTCGCAAAGCTGTATAGAAATGCTGTCTATTCGTGAGGTAAGGCGATCAAGCTCTAAGCCGGAATCCAGCCATCGGGTGAAAGATGTTCCTGCGGAGCAAACCGTGTCTTGTAGTCCATCTTCTTGGATCCGGCGATCCAGTAGCCGAGATAGACATAAGGCAGGCCGAGTTTCCGCGCATACTCGATATGGTCGAGGATCATATAGGTGCCGAGACTCCGAGGCTCGAGGTCCGGCGCAAAGAAGCTGTAGACCATCGACAGACCGTCGCTCAGAACATCCGTCAGGGCGACCGCTGCCAGAGGTTGTTCCTCGTCTTCGGCCTGGATGCTGTCTTCGGCGGTGAAGCGATATTCAGTGAGGAATGTATCCACGACGCTGTCTTCCACCATCATGGCATAGTCGAGCACGGACATATCCGCCATACCGCCATCGGCGTGGCGCCCATCGATATAGTCGCGGAACAAGGAATATTGTTCGGATGTCGGAACGGCGGGAATTCGGTTGACCGCCAGATCGGTGTTTGTCCGGCGAATGCGGCGAAAGCTCTTGCGGTCCTGGAAGCCGTCGACCACGACGCGGACCGGCACGCATGCAGAGCAATTCTCGCAATAGGGCATGTAGGCGATGTTCTGACTACGGCGAAATCCGCCTTTCAGAAGGCTGTCGATTGCGAGCCCCGGCTTCTCCTGTGTCAGATGGGTGAACAGCTTGCGCTCAAGCTGTCCGGCCAGATAGGGGCAGGGCTGCGGCGACGTCAGATAGAACTGCGGAAAATTACTGCGGTGTTCCGTCACGTCGTCCTCTTAACGCGGGTATCGGGTGTGGTCAGATTCGCCTGGTAGGATAGCGACCTGTAGGGCAGCCGATCAATACCCACGAACGGGCAGCGGCAGCGACAGCATGACCTAGCCGTGGGATGCCCGCGCCTTGCTTTCGGTATTCACGACGATCGTGCCGGCGAAGAAATCGTGCAGAGTCCTCTTGCGCCCGTTGAACAACGCAAGGAGCAGGACGAAGGGCGTGAACACGGTCACCGAAATCCAAAAGAGCAGGGCATGAAACGCGCCAAGCAGGGGATAGCACGGTGCCCCGTACCAGGTCCGCATTTCCAGCTCCATCACGCGCATTCCGATGGTTGCCGACTGCGGTTGACCGAGCGTAAAGGCATTGTATCCCAGCGCGACGGTTGGCACGACAAGGCCGAACAAGAGCCAGGCAAGGCCGAGCGTTACGATGCCGAGAAAGAAGATCACGACATACAGTGCTGTGGATAGAGCGAGGACGATCGTTACGTCGATCAGGAATGCAAAGATGCGCCGCCGCAGTACCGTCTCAAAGTAGTCCGGCTTAGATGCCGGATCATAGGCATGCGGTTTGTCATCGATGCCGAGTGAATAGGACTGATGTCCATCGTTATTGGTATCTGCGCGGATCATGGTCGCTCGGATTTTTGGCTGATTTCGACCACATATACATGGGTATTGTAACCCATGAAGGCAAGGGTCGACCGATATGTTGCTGCGAACCGATTGCGCAAAATTTGTTCGCTTTGCCTAGGGAATAGCCGTGCATTTGTGCACTGCAGCACTGTTCCTTTGTCAGCTGGCAGACTTATTCTTTGGTGCAACGACGTTGAGTCGACACGATCGGTATACCCTTTCATGAGAAGGCTGCCCGATGGCCGGTGGAATATCGAATGTTGTGATTATCGACCGCAGCCCCGAACGCGGTCAGCTTCTGGTCGAGGGACTGACGGAAGCCGGGCTCGAAAACGTGACTCTCATCGAAGAGGGCACGGATCTGCTCGCCAGGATCCAGAGTCTTAATCCTGACGTGATCTTGATCGATCTGGAAAATCCAAGACGGGACACGGTCGAGCAAATGCTGCGCGTTTCCGAACAGGTCAAACGCCCGGTTGTCATGTTCGCTGATGAAAGCGAACCCGATCTCATTCGCAAGGCCATGAAGGCCGGTGTCAGTGCCTATATTGTCGATGGCCTGCATAAGAGCCGTCTGACGTCGATCATCGAAGTCGCCGTGGCCCGGTTTGAGCAATATTGCGCGGTCGAAGACGAAGTCGAGCGTCTACAGATGGCCCTGGACGAGCGGAAAGATATTGAGCGCGCCAAAGGACTGCTTATGGAGGCGCGCGGCCTGAACGAGCAGGAAGCTTACAAGATGATGCGACGAGCCGCGATGAACGAGAAGCGAAAGATGATCGAAATCGCGCGCGTGATCATCAGCGCCAACCGGATGGGGATTTGATTGTCAGTGAGGACGCTTCTGCACACATTTTCGGCAGTCCTGCCGCTTTACCGAGCATGGCGCAAAATGCATCATGATCGACCTTTTTGAGTAAAGTACTGAATTCTCTGGTGTATTTGTTATGCCCGGAGTTGGCATGAGGGTTGCCTAAGGAAAGGCAGGTCTCATGACCCACCCTCGCAGAACTCAATGGTGAGTTCGATGGCGAGATAAGACGACCATAGTCGGCCCAATGCTGCGCCGATGAAGCACAGCCGCTTCGCTTGGACAGACCTCTGTCCGCGGGCGGCTTTTTTTGTTCCTGCATCCGGCAACTCCCTGAGGGCCCGGGTCAAGACGAAGGAGAGATCACGTGAGCATAGACAAGGACCCATTTGATCCAGATGTCGACCTTTGGAACGAGTGTTCCGAGCGCAGCAGCGAAGATGGCGATCCGCCGACGACAATCGCGGATGTGCTGAAATCGACTGATGCGATCAGCCGCGAAAACAAGGCGTTCCTCGACAAGCGGGCCCGCTCATTCGATACGGACGAGCCTGCTTCGCAGATGTATCGTGCTCTTGAGAGCTCGATCATGCACAACGTCTTCAAGACGGATGTGAACCGGCGCAAGTTCCTGAAAGGCGTTGGTGCCACGACAGCGGCGGGTCTGATCGGTCAGTTCATTCCCTTCGAGTCGCTCCAGGCGATGACGACCGATGCCATGAAGAACCTCGAGAAGAAAGAACTGAAAGTCGGCTTTGTACCAATTACCTGCGCCACGCCGATCATTGCCGGCCATGCCCTGGAATTCTATCAGAAATACGGTCTCAAGGTAGATATCATCAAGACTGCCGGCTGGGCCGTGGCGCGCGACAAATGCATGAACGGCGAATTTGACGCCTCGCATCTTCTCTCGCCAATGCCGGCTGCCATGTCCATGGGCCTTGGTTCTGCTTCGCAGGACTGGCGCATGGTTACGAACGTGAATACGAACGGGCAGGCCATCGTTCTCGCGAATAAGCACAAGAACAAACAGGACCCGAAGGACTGGAAAGGCTTTAAATTCGGTGTGCCGTTCGAATATTCGATGCACAATCTTCTGCTGCGGCTCTATGTGGCCGAGCACGGCATCGACCCGGATAAGGACATTCAGATCCGCGTGATCCCGCCGCCCGAGATGGTTGCCAATCTGCGCGCGGAAAATGTCGACGGATATCTTGCGCCCGATCCCTTCAATCAGCGTGCCGTCTATGACGGTGTCGGATTCATTCACAAGCTGACGAAGGATATCTGGGATCAGCATCCATGCTGCTGTTTCGGAGTCTCGCAGAAATTCATCGACGAGAATCCGAATACATTCATCGTGCTCCTGACGGCCATTCTCGATGCAACCTATCAGGCTGAGAAGCGCGATCAGCGTGTGCGCTTTGCAGAATCCATGGCACCTCGAAACTATCTCAATCAGCCTTCTGCGGTTCTCAAGCAGATTCTGACCGGGGTTTATCCGGACGGGCTCGGAAGCATCAAGAAGGTTCCAGACCGGATCTCCTTCATGCCGTATCCAACCCAGTCCATGGGGACCTGGATCCTCTCGCAAATGCGACGCTGGGGCTACATCAAATCCGACGTGGACTACAAGGCTATCTCGGATGAGATCTTCATTTCGGCAGAGACCGAAAAGCGGATGAAACAGATGGCCGATGCCAATCCGGATCTGAAGTGGCAGGACATTCCTGAAGTCAAATATCCGGTCTACGACATCTACGGGAAGTCCTACGATCCATCCAAGATCCAGGACTACATCACCAGCTTCGATATCAAGCGGACCTGATTGCTTGCGGCTGTCCGGCCGGTGGCTTCTTCCTCCCGCCGGCCGGACAGAGACGTGTAGGGGCATGGTGATCATGAAAGAGCGAACATGACATTCGACAAATCGTTGCAGGCGGGGGCGCTATCCGTCGGACTTTTGCTGGCGTTCCTGGGGATCTGGCACGTTCTAACGGCACAGACCGCACACAACGCGTCGGCGATAAAACTGTCTTCGGAGCAGTTGAAGACGCTCACGACACAAGGCATGCGGGAGGCCGACGTCACGGCGTTTGCCGAACAAGGGCTGACCTTCAAACAACTTGAGCAACTTGCCGGACTTGGTTTGACCAAGGAGGACATCGATGCTGCGGGTGGCATCAAGGCCTTTGGTCTGACAACCGGTGGACAGGCGGAGGAGGCGGAAACCGGATTTCCCGGCCCCGCTCTGGTCTGGCGGGAGGCGGCTGAACAGATTTTCGATCCATTCTATGACCGCGGTCCGAACGACAAGGGCATCGGCATTCAGCTTCAATACTCCCTGGCGCGCGTACTTCTCGGATTTGGCCTCGCTGTTCTCATTGCGGTGCCACTTGGTTTCCTCATCGGTATGTCGCCGTTGTGGAGCGCAGCCATCAATCCATACATTCAGGTTTTGAAACCGATCTCGCCACTTGCGTGGCTCCCCGTTGCCCTCTTCATCATCAAGGACTCGGAACAGGCATCGATCTTCGTAATCTTCGTTTGTTCGCTTTGGCCGATGCTGATCAATACGGCGTTTGGTGTGGCAAGCGTCAAGGACGATTGGGTCAACATCGCCCGGACACTGGAACTCACGAAACTTCAAACCGCCTTCAAGGTGATCCTTCCGGCCGCAGCGCCGACGATCCTAACCGGTATGCGCATTTCCATCGGAATTGCCTGGCTCGTCATTGTCGCAGCCGAGATGGTTATTGGAGGTGTCGGCGTCGGTTACTTCGTTTGGAACGAATGGAACGGCCTCAATCTCGCTAGCATGATCTTCGCCATCGTCATCATAGGCATCGTCGGACTGATGCTTGACGCAGCCTTGGGGCAGGTGATGCGGATGGTCTCTTACAAGGAGTGATGGCGGAAATGTCGGAATATATTGTTAAGGCCGACTTGCTCGGTAAGACGTTTCCGGGGCCCAAAAGGGGCGAGGAGAATGTCGTCTTCGAGAATCTCAATTTCCGTCTTCGCAAAGGCGAGTTTGTGACCTGTATCGGGCATTCGGGATGTGGCAAGTCGACGATCCTGAATATCCTGTCCGGTCTCGACAAACCGACGGACGGATGCATCTTCGTGGATGGCAATGTCATCGACGGGCCAGGTCTCGATCGTGCCGTCGTGTTTCAAAATCACAGTCTGTTGCCTTGGCTGTCGGCCGAAAAGAATGTGAGCTTTGCCATACAGTCCAAATGGCCGGACTGGAGCAAGGCCGAGGTGAAGGCACACGCCAAAAAGTACTTGGACCTGGCAAGCCTGACGACCGGTACGGACCGCAAGCCCCATCAATTGTCGGGCGGTATGCGCCAGCGCGTCGGTATCGCCCGTGCTTTCGCACTCGAAACCGAAGTCCTGCTGTTGGACGAGCCATTCGGTGCGCTCGATGCTCTAACACGCGGGTCGATCCAGGACGAGTTGATCCGCAGTTGGACGGAGACACGTAAAACTGTCTTCATGATCACCCACGATGTGGATGAAGCGATCCTTCTATCGGATCGCATCTTCCTGATGACAAATGGTCCGAGAGCAAGGATTGCGGAAGCTGTCGTCGTCGATATTCCGCGCCCGCGTGAACGTGCGGACATTATCCACTATCCCGGCTACTACGATCTCCGTAATCACATCATCGATTTCCTCGTTAAGCGGTCGCAAGAACTCTCCGGCAGTGCCCGTCCTGTTCCTGTGAGCGATTATCAGGATGACGCCAAGGAGATGATCTATCCCCCTGACGTAAATCCGATTGCAGACGCGAAAGCGGTCAACGCGTTGCAACGCAAATCGGCCTGATCAGATGGGAATGAACCGGAAATTCGTCAATCGTGTTTTGGCGCTCCTGCTCATTGGTTTTGCATGTCTCTTGTTTGAAGCCAAAGCGGATCGTTCGGTTGACATCCGCACCGAACCAACTACCCGAAACGGCGAGTTCCCGGTCGATCTACAGATCCTGCCCAGTCTCAAATCGCACATGGCACGGATGGGCAGCTTGATGAATTTCCTGTTCCGCAACATCGATGAACCAGAGAGATCGGAAGAACTTCTAGCTGTCATCAAGGAGATGCGGGGGCACCTGCGTCTCTCAGGCCGGTTCACGCCATTCTCGATGGTTTCACTGGCCAACCCCAGTCTTGAAGCCTCCGAACTCAAACGTTTTCAAGACTGTCTCACCGAGGCCGACAGGCTGTTTGCTGCCCTGCGGGCGCCGATTATCGCGGCTGATCTCGCGGGTGCAAAGGAAGGCCTCCTCGTCCTCGACAAGCTTCGGCGGGACTGCCACGCCGCCTTCGGCTAGCGCCCCGAATTTTCGATAAATCAATCACGATCCAAAGGAGCAAACCAATGTCCACAGTCACTTCAATTCCGAGTGCAGACGCTGCACCTGCCACTCTCTTATCGAAACTCGACATGACCGAGATCATCATGGCCGCCAAGTTTGCCAAAGGCGTAACCTGGACAGATATTTCCGAGGCCGCCGGTATGTCCGAGGTCTTTGTCGTTTCGGCCTGCCTGGGGCAGAACACGCTGCCGGCAGAGGCTGCCGGCAAGGTCGCCGAATATCTGGGTCTCGGAAACCGTTCGAAAGACGTGGAAATTGCTCTCCAGTTGCCGCCAAAGAAGGCGCAGGAAGCGGAAGCCGTTTCCAAAGACCCTCTGATCTATCGCTTCTTTGAGATCACCTATGTCTACGGCGATACGATCAAGGAAATCATCCACGAAAAGTTTGGCGATGGCATCATGAGTGCGATCGACTTCGATCTGAAAATCGACAAGGTTGAACATCCCAAAGGTGACCGTGTGAAGGTCACGATGACCGGCAAGTTTCTTCCCTACAATCAGTGGTAGACAGATTCCTCTGATTTTGAAGCCAGTCCCCTCATCCTAACCTTCTCCCCAGGGAGAAGGGACTCGGCAGAAAGCTCACCGCATTAAAGCCCTCTCCCTTGAGGGAGAGGGTTGGGTGAGGGGGAGCGACATCCACCTATTTCGACACGGAGCCGATGTTCCCAAGCCCCGTCAGACGGGTCACCTTGTAGCCGTCATCCTCGAGTCGCCGAATAACCTCTAGCGAATGCTGCCCATCCTTGGTCTCGATCATGAGATCGAGTGTGGCGCCTTTGGCGGGCACATCGAGGAACGTCCGCTTGTGGGAGACTTCGAGAATGTTGGCGCGCATAACGCCGAGTGTCGTCGAGATTCGGCCCAAAACACCCGGCTCATCCGGAATGATGATGCGCAGCGAGATGATTTTGTCTTCGCGTTCCAGTCCGCGGACCATGATGGATGACAGGATCCGAGGATCGATATTGCCGCCCGTCAGGCAAAGGCAGACGCGCTTTCCGTGAAACCGTTCAGGCTCTGCAAGGAGTGCCGCAAGACTGGCCGCAGCCGCCCCTTCCGCCATCGTGCGTTGCAAGCTTGCAAAAGCGCAAATGGCTTGTTCGATCTGTGGCTCGTCCACCAGCACAATATCGGAGACGAATGCCTTTACGGCAGGAAGGGTGAAATTGCCCGGTCGTTTGACCGCGATCCCTTCTGCAAGCGTCTGACCGCCACAGACAGGCTCCCTGCCGGCAACGGCCGCATGCATGGAAGGATAGAGGGCGGCTTCGACACCGATGATCTCGACCGTATTCGAGATCGCTTTGGCGGCAATGGCGCAACCGGAAATGAGGCCGCCGCCGCCGATCGGAATGACCATCATGTCGATGTCGGGTTCATCAGCAAGGACCTCGAGGGCGACCGTTCCCTGACCGGCGATCACGTGCGGATCGTCATAAGGATGCACGAGGACGAGCCCATGGGATTTGATGCGGGCGTCGGTTTCGGCCTTGCATTCCGCGACAGTCGCACCGGACAAAACCACCTTTGCGCCAAAGGCCTCTGTATTCGCAATTTTCACGAAAGGCGTCGTCTCGGGCATGACGATGGTAGCCGGTATGCCCAGCCGTGCGGCGTGATAGGCAACCGATTGTGCGTGGTTTCCGGCAGAAAGACCGATTACGCCCCGGCGGCGCTCCTCTTCGTAGAGCGACAACAGTTTGTTCAGAGCGCCCCGATCCTTGAACGAATTGGTCGCCTGCATGGTCTCGTATTTTACGTAGACATCGGCACCTGTCAGCTCGGACAATTTCGGCGCGCGGATTGTCGGCGTGCGCACGACTGCATCGCCTATCCGGTCGCCTGCCTGCTTGATGTCATCGATCGTGACGGAAAGATCGCGTGCGCTCATCGCTAGCTTTGTTCGGCCAGGGCACGGGCCATATCGCGCGCGAAATAGGTTAGGATGCCGTCGGCGCCTGCGCGCTTGAACGCCATCAGGCTCTCGCCCATGACACGTTCGCCGTCGAGCCAGCCATTTTCGGCCGCGCCCTTCAGCATCGCGTACTCGCCGGAGACCTGATAGACGAATGTTGGCATCGCAAAGGTCTCTTTGACCCGGAACAAGATATCGAGATAGGGCATGCCCGGTTTGACCATGACCATGTCGGCACCTTCGGAAATGTCGAACTCGACCTCTCGCAACGCCTCGTTCCCGTTTGCGGGATCCATCTGATAGGTGCGCTTGTCGCCCTTCAGCGTTGATGACGATCCAACCGCGTCGCGGAACGGGCCATAGAAGGCTGATGCGTACTTCGCGGCATATGCCATGATCTGAACGCCGGTAAATCCTTCGTCCTCGAGCGCCAGGCGGATGGCGCCGACCCGGCCATCCATCATGTCGGATGGTGCGATGATGTCACAGCCGGCTTCAACTTGATTGAGGGCCTGTGCAACGAGCACTTCGACAGATCGGTCATTGTCGATCTTACCGTCGATCAGCAGGCCGTCATGGCCATGAGCCGTATAGGGATCGAGGGCAACATCGCAAATCAGCCCGATATCTGGCACTTCGTCCTTGATCGCGCGAACGGCGCGGCAGACGAGATTATCCGGGTTGAGAGCCTCGGCTGCATCGTCCGAGCGGAGCTCGTTGGATGTATACGGAAACAGGGCCAGGGCCGGTATACCGAGATCCCGTGCTTCGCGTGCCGCTATCACGGCCTGATCGACCGAATAGCGTTCGACACCAGGCATGGACGGGACAGAAACACGTTGATCGGCCCCGCTCACGATGAACAGCGGCCAGATCAAATCGGCAGTCGTCAGTTGGTTTTCGCCGACCAGACGACGGGACCAATCGGAATGCCGGTTTCGGCGCAGCCGCGTTGTCGGAAAGCCGGGAGCAGGGCTCTCGATCAGTGCTGGATTCTCGGGCTCGTGTCGTTTTGCGCGCTCGTCGCTCAGGGAAACCGGCTTTTTGGACATGAAATGCCACCCTCTGCAGGGATTGGAATTGGCTGAATCGCGGCGAAAGTTAGCATCTGGGGCCGGACCCCGCCAGTCAGCCTCTCAAATCAGAGCTGTAGCTTATGAACGATTGGGTACGCGAGTCCCAACAGGATATCGCCGGCGTCATCGTGATTCATACTGATAAAACATGATATCCGATCATAACTATGCATTGGACGTCATGCAGTTCCCCAGGGTCTGATGTATGTGTCGTCGGCGCAGCCGTGACCAGAATGTCGACGAATTCCTGACAGCTTCCAAGACCGCTCCAGACGAACTGGAACAATGCTATTCGAGAGGAAAGCCCATCATGAAGGCCATGATCCTAAGAGCGACGACCGGAGCGGACGCGCTCGAACCCGTAGAATTGCCAGACCCGGAACCAAAACCGCATGAGGTGCTGGTACGCATGCGGGCGTCTTCATTGAACTGGCGCGACAGTCTCATCATCAAGGGTGGTTATCGCAAGCAGCAGAAGACTGAGAACCTGATACCGCTGACCGATGGCGCGGGCGAGATCGTTGCCGTCGGCGCCGATGTCGATGGTTGGAAGATTGGGGATCGCGTCACGGCGAATTTCTGTCCCAACTGGATAGCCGGCGAGCCAGACCGGAGAGACCTTGAAAGTGCCGCGGGGAAAACTGCAGACGGCATGCTTTGCGAACTCAAGACCTTTGAACCTCACGCTCTGGTCCGCACACCGGATCATCTATCGCATATCGAAGCAGGGTCGCTGCCTTGCGCTGCGCAGACGGCATGGAATGCGCTGATTGACCTCGGCCGGATCAAGCCCGGCGATCTGGTGCTGACACAAGGCACGGGCGGCGTGTCGTTGTTCGCCTTGCAGTTTGCCAAGATGGCTGGTGCTGAGGTGATCGTCACATCTTCGAGCGACGACAAGTTGGAACGCGCAAAAGCCATGGGGGCTGATCATCTGATCAACTATGTGACAAATCCGGATTGGGGCGGTGCCGCAACAGAGATTTCGGCGGGGCGAGGGGTCGATCATGTCATCGAGCTGGGTGGCACCCAGACGCTCAAACAGAGCCTGAAGGCCGTTCGGCCGGGAGGGACCATCAGTATGATCGGTGTGCTGTCGGGCGCGAATTTCGGCGACATCCTGTTGCCCTTCGTCGTGAGCCGGCAGGTTCGATTGCAAGGCGTGACCGTCGGGAGCCGCAAAACGCTCGAAGCGTTGTGCCGCGCACTCTCCACCCACAACATCAAGCCGGTCATCGATAGTGCCTTCAAGATGGAGCAGACGGCGGAGGCGTTTGCGCATCTCGCGTCGGGCAAGCATTTCGGCAAAGTCTGCATTGAGATCTGAATCCGACAGCTAGTGCCGAAGACAAAAAACAACGAGGGAACAAGAGCAGCGATGGCCAATAGACAATCCAGCGGAGACGATGCGCCGGAGAAGACGGGACCGCTCGTTGGCGTGCGCGTCGTTGAACTTGGTTCCACTGTCGCCGGCCCATTCTGTGCGCGCCTTCTTGCCGACTTCGGTGCGGACGTCATCAAAATCGAACAACCGGAAGGCGATGCTGTTCGCGCTATGGGCAAGCATGTGAACGGGCGATCGCTCTATGCGGCGTCGCTGATGCGCGGCAAACGGATCATTGCGGTCAATCTGCGTAGCGATGACGGCCGCGACATTGCCCGTCGGCTTTGCGAAAAAGCGGATGTGGTTGTCGAGAACTTTCGGCCAGGGACGCTTGAGAAGTGGGGCATTGGCTTTGCCGATCTTTGCAAGGTCAACCCAAAGATCATCATGACACGTGTCAGTGGCTACGGTCAGGACGGTCCTTATTCCTATCGCCCGGGCTACGGGGTCACAACGGAAGCTGCTAGCGGACTGCGCGGCATCACGGGATATCCCGATCAACCGCCACCGCGCATGTCGACATCACTGACGGATTATATCGCCGGTCTCTACGCAGCGTTCGGCACGGTCATGGCGGTGATGTCTGCGCGAGAGACCGGTCATGGGCAGATCGTCGATCAGGCACTCTACGAAGGTGCCTTCAGTTTTATGGAACCGCATGTGCCGGCCTATCAGAAACTTGGGGTAATCGCCCAGCCGGCCGGATCGCAAATACCGGGCATGGTGCCCAATATGCTCTATCCCACGGCCGACGGCGGCTATATCCACATCGCAGCATTCGCCGATAGCATCTTTGCCCGGTTTGCGGAGTTGATGGGCCAGCCCGAACTGCCGAAGGACGCGCGCTTCAGCACGGCCGCCGCCCGTATCGAGAATGAACCGGCGATCAACGAGATCATCGAAACCTGGACGATGTCCCATGGCGTCGACGATCTGGCGACGATGCTGGATGATGCGAGTGTTCCCGCAGCGCGTATCAACTATATGGATGACATTTTTGCGGACCCGCATTTCAAAGCACGCGGCATGCTGCAGGACGTCGAGGACCCGGAACTGGGAACCGTAACGCTTCCCGGTATTGTCCCGAAACTTACACGAACGGCTGGAAGTTTTACCAATGCCGGCCAGCAACCCGGGCATCACTCACGCGAAATCCTGGATCAGGATTTGGGATTCTCGGCCGACCGTATCGCACAATTGGTCCAGGCCGGGGTCGTCAGCGGGGCCGGATTGACCGACTGACGATGACGCAAACGCCTCAAAATCAACGGAAAAAGCTCTAACGCCCCAATCAGACCTTTAGCCTATCACCGAAGTAGGAGAGCGTGTCTTAACAAGATGGGTCTATAATACGACAATAGGCGTGACGAAGCGGTTTTTACGCGAATTGGAGGACGTGTTGTGGCAAGCGATGCAGTAATCGCCAGGGATACTGTCGTGAATGTCGACAGTCAGTCGAATGCAACGATTGTACGGGAGACGCCGGCAGCCGAGGTGCCGCTTCGTTTCGTGACGGCCGCCAGTCTGTTCGACGGCCATGACGCCTCTATCAACATCATGCGGCGGATCCTGCAGTCCCAGGGCGCCGAGGTCATTCATCTCGGTCACAATCGTTCGGTCGACGAGGTGGTGACGGCCGCGATCCAGGAAGATGCGCATGCGATTGCCGTCAGCTCCTATCAGGGCGGCCATGTCGAATATTTCAAATATATGATCGACCTGCTGCGAGAGCGTGGCGCGGGCCATGTCCGCGTCTTTGGCGGCGGCGGCGGTGTCATCGTCCGGGAGGAGATCGATGAACTGCACGCCCATGGCGTGACCCGGATCTATGCACCCGAGGACGGTCAGCATCTTGGGCTTCAGGGCATGATCGTCGATATGATGGAGCGTGCACGCCAGGACCTAACCGAGACGCTATCGAACAGTGTCGAAGGTCATGGCGCTCTTGCGCGGACCATAACGGCAATCGAGTGCAACGCTCTGGATGAAGCCTATCGCCAGGAACTGGAGAGCAAGGCTGCCGCATCGAAGGCCCCGATCATCGGCATTACCGGAACAGGCGGCGCCGGAAAGTCATCGCTGACTGACGAACTCATTCGCCGCTTCCGTCTTTACTCCGGCGAGCCGACGATTGCCGTCATCGCGATCGATCCGACAAAGCGCAAGACGGGTGGAGCGCTCTTGGGCGATCGCATCCGTATGAATGCCATCGGCTCCGATACGGTCTTTTTCCGCTCGCTTTCGACACGCGGCACGACCGGCGAAGTCCCGGCCGCGCTTCCCGGCATCATTACCGCCTGTAAGGCCGCAGGTTTCGACGCCATCGTCATCGAGACACCGGGTATCGGGCAGGGGGACGCCGGCATCGTTCCCTATTCCGATATCTCACTCTATGTGATGACGCCCGAGTTCGGGGCTCAGAGCCAGCTCGAAAAAATCGACATGCTCGATTTCGCAGACGTTGTGGCGATCAACAAGTTCGACCGCAAGGGCGCTGCCGATGCGCTGCGCGATGTCTCGAAGCAGTATCAACGCAACAATGAGCTATTCTCGGACTCCATCGATCAGATGCCCGTCTATGGCACCATCGCTGCGCGGTTCGCCGATATCGGCGTTACGGCTCTCTATCAGAAGATCCTCCAGGTACTGGATGCGAAAGGCTTCGGCGGATGGACATGTACGCACGAGGCTGTCGAAGGCCGCGCGAGTGAACCGGGAACGGCAATCGTCCCGCCAAACCGGCAGTGGTATCTCGCAGAGATTGCCGAAAGCGTGCGTGGTTATCACCGGACGATTGACGAACAGGTTCGCATTGCCCGTGAGCGTCACCAGTTGCGCGCGGCCAGAGAGATCATCGCACAAGGCGAGCACGACACCGCGGCACTCTCTGAAGCCGAGATTGCCCGCGACAAGAAGCTCGATCCACGCGCCCGCAAACTTTTGGAGATCTGGCCCAAAGTCAAAGAGTCCTATTCAGGCGCTGAATATGTGGTGAAGATCCGCGATACGGAAAAGCGCGTTGCGCTGCGCCATGAATCCTTGTCGGGCAACTGGATCCCCCGCGTGGCTCTGCCGTCCTACGAGGACGAAGGCGAAATCCTGAAATGGCTCCTGAAGGAGAATGTGCCTGGCAGCTTCCCCTACACAGGTGGCGTCTTCGCATTCAAGCGCGATTCCGAAGATCCGACGCGCATGTTTGCCGGCGAGGGCGATGCCTTCCGCACGAACAAGCGCTTCAAATATCTCTCTAAGGACAGCCCGGCAAAGCGCCTGTCGACGGCCTTCGACTCGGTCACATTGTACGGCTGGAACCCGGACGAGCGTCCAGACATCTACGGCAAGGTCGGGAACTCGGGCGTCTCCATTGCAACGCTCGACGACATGAAGGTGCTCTTCGACGGCTTTGATCTGTGCGATCCGGCAACGTCGGTCTCGATGACGATCAACGGTCCGGCGCCGACCATCCTCGCCATGTTCTTCAACGCGGCAATCGAGCAGCAGCTCGAAAAATTTGCCAAGGAGAATGGACGCCAGCCGACGGATGAAGAGACTGAGAAGATCAAGGTCTGGGTGTTCAATACGGTGCGCGGCACGGTGCAGGCCGATATTCTGAAAGAAGATCAGGGCCAGAATACCTGCATCTTCTCGACCGAATTCGCGCTTCGGATGATGGCGGACATCCAGGAGTATTTTGTGCGTGCCAATGTGCGCAACTTCTACTCCGTCTCGATCTCCGGCTATCACATTGCCGAAGCCGGTGCGAACCCGATCTCGCAGCTCGCATTTACGCTTGCCAATGGCTTTACCTATGTAGAGGCGTATCTCGCACGGGGTATGCATATCGACTCTTTCGCGCCCAACCTGTCCTTCTTCTTCTCCAATGGGATGGACCCGGAATACACGGTCATGGGCCGCGTTGCCCGGCGCATCTGGTCGGTCGCCATGCGCTTCAAATACGGCGCCAACGAGCGCGCTCAGAAGCTCAAATACCACACGCAGACGAGCGGGCGCTCGCTCCATGCCCAGGAAATGGCATTCAACGATATCCGCACCACATTGCAGGCCCTGATCGCGTCCTACGATCACACCAACTCCCTGCATACCAATGCCTATGATGAGGCGATCACCACACCGACCGGTGAGTCCGTTCGACGTGCGATGGCGATCCAGCACATTATCAACAAGGAGTGGGGACTTGCGAAGAACGAAAACCCGAACCAGGGCTCGTTCATCATCGACGAATTGACGGACCTGGTCGAAGAAGCGGTTCTCAAAGAATTCGAGCGGATCTCGGAACGCGGCGGCGTTCTGGGCGCCATGGAGACGGGTTATCAGCGTGGCCGCATCCAGGACGAGTCTCTGTACTACGAGTCCAAGAAGCATGACGGCAGCCTGCCAATCGTCGGCGTCAACACTTTCATCGATCCGGAAGGCGAGGGCGAGCGCCCGACACCCGAGCTTGCCCGCTCGACGGATGACGAGAAGCAGAGCCAGCTGACAAGGCTTCGGGATTTCGAGCAACGCAATGCGGCAGAGAGCGAAGCCATGTTGAACCGGCTCAAGGATACCGCGCGCGATGGCGGCAACGTCTTCGAGGTGTTGGTGGATGCCGTCCGCTGCTGTTCGCTTGGCCAGATAACGCACGCGCTCTTCGAGGCAGGCGGCCAGTACCGGCGAAATGTCTAAGCGTATGTTGCGATAGAGAGAACCCAACCCCTCACCCAACCCTCTCCCTTGGGCAGAGGGCTCACACCATGCACGAACGGATTCCCTCTCCTTTGGGGAGAGGGTTAGGGTGAGGGGGCTTCAACTGAGGAAGATGATATAAACGTGCGCCGCCTTCAGTGTCCCAAGACTTCGACCAAACCAAGCCCTGTGCTATAGCCACAACAACTCTCCCAATCGCCCAAGACGAGTAGCCATGACCAGCAAAGCCCAACGCCTCAAAGCCCTCCTCAGTGAAGACCGTTGCCTTCCGATGCCTTGCTGCTGGGATGGCTTGTCCGCACGTATGATCGAACAGGCCGGCTTCCCCTTGTCCTTCATGTCAGGCTTCGCCGTGTCCGCCTCCCGTATCGGCGCACCGGATACGGGTCTCATCTCTTATGGTGAAATCGTCGACCAAGGCCGCAACATCTGTGCCGCCGTCTCCATCCCGGTTATTGGCGATGGGGACACAGGCTATGGCAATGCACTCAATGTGAAACGTACCGTTCGCGGGTATGCGCAGGCAGGCTTCGCCGCCGTTATGATCGAGGATCAGGTCGCGCCAAAGCGATGCGGTCACACCAAAGGTAAACTCGTTGTCGAGCGCGAGGAAGCTGTCGACCGCATCCGCGCCGCGGTCGATGCCCGCAACGAAGGCGATGACATCCTCATTCTTGCCCGTACCGACGCCCGTGCCACGAACGGACTGAACGAGGCTATTGCGCGGGCGCAAGCCTTTTCCGAGGCTGGCGCCGATATCCTCTTCGTCGAGGCCCCGGCGTCGGAAGAGGAAATGCGAACGGTTACGACCGAAGCGCCTGGTATCCACATGGCCAACATGGTGGAGGAGGGGACGACACCGATCCTTCACACGGACCGCCTCCATGAGCTCGGTTTCAATATTGCCGCATATCCCCTGACACTCATGTCCGCCGCCATGCGGGCAATGCAGGAGGCGCTTCAGGATTTCTCCCGCGGCCATCATCCGGCCGAGCGCATCATGCCGTTTGCAGACTTGCGACGGATCGTCGGGTTTGACGATTACTATGAAGCCGAGAGCCGGTACTCGGGCGCGCGACCCGATCAGGTCGAGGCGGCGGAATAACGTCTATGGCGAAATCCGAGAAAAAACGTCAGGCCAAGCGTGAACGGCTGGCCGCAAGCTTCATTCAGGCGTTCAACGACCGGGAGCCGAAAAAGGCGCTGTCCCTGATGAGCGCCAATCCGATCTGGGAGTATCCGATCGGCCCGTTCCCCTGGGGAATACGCCATGAGGGACGTGACGCCGTTCGTCGTGCCATCCGGCAGCTACTGAAGAAAAATCCAGATATCTCATTCACGATCCTACGCACGCACAATGCGGTTGAGACGATCATCTTCGAAGTGCTCGTGCAATCGAAGGCGAACGGCATCAAAGAGCAATCGGTTGATATCCTCACCTTTGACGAAGACGATAAGATCTCGATCAAGCGTGCTTACCGTAAAGTGGTGACATAAAGACCGCCGCTGCTCTGCGATGTGCTGATAGAAATCACCGCACCAATTGCATTCATCACAGGTTCAGTTTGGATAACTTAAGGTTTTGCTACACGTTCTTGCGTGTTCGCAATAGACTGGTGTTGTCGGCAGGTCTTCGAGTCCAGGGAGGGGCGGGTGAGACAGTCCGTATTAGGCTTTGTCACGTCTGTTTTGTTGCTCTTGGCCGGCGGCACGGTCGCCGCTGCCGAAGACCGCGTCGCTCTGATCATCGGCAATGCGGACTATAAGAATATCGGCAAGCTCAACAATCCAGAGAACGACGCCACTCTCATGGCGGCGACGCTTAAGAAAGCCGGCTTCAAAGTCACTCAGATCAACAATGCGGATCTCCGAGCCATGCGCAAGGCGATGCGAGACTTCGGCCGCGCCCTGAGAGGTTCGAATGCCGTCGGCCTTTTCTACTATGCGGGGCACGGGGTTCAGGTTGCAGATCAGAACTTTCTTGTTCCCGTCGATGCCGACCTTCAGGACGAAACGGAAGTGAGGTTCGATGCCGTCGACCTCAATGCCTTTCTCCTGACCATGGAGCGGGCCTCGAGCCGGATCAACATCGTCATCCTGGACGCCTGCCGGAACAATCCATTCCAATCGCGTTTTCGTTCGGCGACACGTGGTCTAGCGCGGGTCGACGCGCCGCGTGGTACATTCATCGGATACGCAACGGCGCCGGGTGCAGTTGCGGAGGACGGATCAGATGCAAACAGCCCGTTCACGAGTGCACTCACCAAGGCAATGGCGATACCAGGGTTGACGATCGAAGCTGTGTTCAAGCGCGCAAGGCGAGATGTGCTTGATGCGACGAAAGAACGGCAGGTGCCCTGGCAGACATCGTCCATCACAGGCGACTTCTTCTTCACGCCGCCTTTGCTTGCCAAGGGCGACGATCTTGAAAAGCATGGCTCCATAGAGCCTCAAACGCCGAAATCAGATGACGACCGGAATGTCGAACTGGCATTTTGGAAGTCGGCGTCAAAGACGGATACGCCGGCAGCCTATGAGATTTACCTGGAGCATTATCCCAAGGGTATTTTCGCCGGTTTGGCGCAGGCGCGCCTGGATACATTGAAGCAGCGCAAGGCTGACGATGATGAGAAACAGCTTGCGCAAAAGGAGGCGGACCGGCTCCCCACAACACCCGATACAAACACAGGTGGAGGCGCCAGTGAATTCCAGCCGAATCGGAACAAGAAGGGGAACCGTGAGCAACGTCTTGATGAAAGTGTCGCACCACAGCGACAGGAACAACTCAATCCGGAGCGCGAAGCCGAACTGGCATTTCTGAAATGCGCCAGAACAAATGAACCGTCCTGCTACCGGAATTTTCTGGCGCGTTTTCCAGATCATTCGCGCGTGAAACAGGTCGAGTCAATCTTGAGGTCGCGGAGCGAGTTGCCGCGCTATCAGGCCTGTATCGACGCCACTGATGCCGCCGACCGGCTCAACTTATGCGAACTGTATCTGGCAACGTTTCCGAATGGACGCTATCAGACCCATGTCAAAGAGATTGTCGATGGACTGATCGCCGATCAACTCCGCAAACGCCGGCAAGAGAGAGAATTCGCGAACCGGAGTATTGAGCCCAATCCGCAGCCACAGCCGCGATACCAGCCGCAGCCGGCATCGCGGGAATTCAAGATTTTCCAAGGCTACGATCTGTATGGCGGAGATTATGCGCGTGTGCCGGGCAAGGTGAGCTACAGCACATGTTTGGCGTCGTGTCAGAACGATTCACGCTGCAAGGCCTTTACATTCAACACGCAGGCACGCGCGTGTTTCCTTAAGTCTTATGTTCCTGCACGCAAGCCATTCGCCAATGCGATATCGGGTGCACTTGCCAGCCAAGTGCGTGCGAGCCAACCGGTCGTGAGAACGACCGGTCAGTGCGGGGCAAATTTCAGAACTTTCGACAACACTGACTTCTTTGGCAACGATCTCGGTGGTTTCCGTGCAAGCCTGCACTATTGTCGGCAGTTGTGCCTCAACAACCGGTCCTGCCGGGGCTTTTCCTGGATCAGGAAGAAAGTCTCCAAACAGTGCTGGCTGAAGAGAGCACTCGGACGGGCAACGTCAAACTATGGCGTGATTAGCTGCGTGCGAGGCTGATTTAGCTGCGGCCGGGCAGCAACTTCTTCATCGTCTGGACACGGAAATAGGCCTCCACGATCCGATCGCGATGAATCTTGCCGGCGTCGACGGCCTTCTTGATGATGCCGTGAATTTTCGGCCCGAGCCCGGTGCTGTATTTGGCTGTATTCGAATAGAGCAGGATATCGTTTCCGGCATTGACGGCCTTGATGATCGCTTCCTGAAATCCGAAATTCTTGCGGATAGCGCCCATCTCCATGTCATCGGTAATGGCGACGCCATTGTAGCCGACCTGATCGCGCAGGAGCCCGGTAACGGCCTTGCGCGACAGCGTTGCGGGCAAGCCCTTCCTATCGGCGAAATCCGGATGATACAGATGTCCGATCATCACCATGTCGACCTGGCCATCGCGCTTGGCCAATTCCTTGAATGGCGCAAGTTCCTTTTTCCGCCGCCACGTGCGGGTAACGTCCGTAAATCCCTTGTGGCTATCGGTCAGGCTGGAGCCGTGACCGGGAAAATGTTTGGCTGATGTGAGAATGCTCTCTCTGTGGTGAGCGTTGATAAAGGTCTTTGCATAGGTCGAGACCTTTTCCGGGTTGGCACTGAAGCTGCGTCGAAGTTTGCCAATGATAGGATTGCGTTGTCCTTGAATGTCCACATCGACCACAGGTCCGAAATTAACATTGAAGCCGGCATTGGCGATCGACCGGGCCATTTTAGCGTAGGTCGTTGCCGCTTCTTCCGGGGATTGCTTGCGCGCAACCTTCTCGTGCGAATTCGTATAGATGAAGCCGTTCTTGCTCGAAAGTCGCTGGACGTGACCGCCTTCCTGATCGACGGCAATGAGCACGGGGAGCTTGGCACCGGAATTGGCGATCGAGTCATTCAAGATGCGTGTTTGCTTGGGCGAAACGATATTGATCCCGAACAGGATGACGCCGCCAATGGTCCCTCGTTTTAGATGACGACGGACTGCGCGCACGCCCTTGTCGTCCGGCTTCTTGCCGCGAAAGCCGACCATGATCATCTGGCCAATCATTTCGTCCATTGTCGGCTGTTTCGCTACGGCGCGATCGGACACCTGCAGTATGGCGCCGTCTTTGACGCCATTTGAGGATGATTGTCCTGCGAGGACCTGGGAGTGCGGCGATTGAGCCACAGCGATCGTACTTGCGGCGACCCATGCAATACCTGCCAACGCAATTGGCGCGAGCCGAGCAATCGATGTCTTCATGCTGTCATTTCCTCTGCAGGCCGGGATGGCATCCCTGTTTATCTGACGGAATTAAGATGTGAAAGTGTTTCAGGTCCAGCTTTGTTACAGATAAGAACTGATCATTCTGCTGCTTCAAGGCCAGAATTGTGCCAAAATTGGGTCGCGAATGGCAGGCAATGTCCGCCTATTGGTGCATCGTAAAGTTGACGGCGGCGTCTGAACTCGGCAGAAATTTGGGACCATGCGACGAATCAGTCTGATAGCGGGCGTTTTCGCCCTTATTTTATCGAGCCTTCCGGCCAAAATGGCCGTGGCGGCGACCGATCAGGCCATGCTGCATGCCCGTGAGGGTGTCGCAGCCTTGCTGCGCGGCAAATTCGACAAGGCAATTGAGTCTTACACAGAAGCACTCAAGGCGCCCGATATCTCCGATGCGCGTCGCGCCAACATCTACAATGACCGCGGTGTCGCGAAATGGCGTTTGCGCAAGGCGAAAGACGCTATCCGCGATTTCAACAAGGCGATCGAGCTGTTTCCCGAATACGCGGTTGTCTACAACAATCGCGGCAACGCCCTGATGGATCTGCGGCGTCCGGACGAGGCCATCAAGGATTTCAAGCGTGCAATCGATCTGGCGCCGGCCTATGGCGCTGCTCACAATAACCGTGGCAACGCGTTGCACGCTATGGGGCGCTTCGAAGAAGCCGCGCAAGCCTACCGCAAGGCCATCGAACTGATGCCGACGAATGCCGTGGCATTCAACGGGCGTGGAAAAATGCACAGTGTCCTGGATCGACCGCACGCGGCCCTTCGGGATTTCTCTCGAGCGATTACCCTGAATGCCCGCTACACGAGTGCCTATCGCAATCGGGGCGCGGCTTACGCTGCGTTGGAGCAGCCGACGGAAGCGGTGAAAGACTTTACCCAGGCTCTGGCGGACCCGAAGAAGGACATCGACCTCTATTTCGCGCGCGCCCGCGCCCACACCCGCGGACGAGCCTTTGGCGCAGCGGTCAAAGACTATACGGAGATTATCAAACTTGATCCCGAGAACGCTGTCGCCCATGGCGAGCGGGGAGCAGCATATGCAAAGGTCAGGAACTACAAAGCGTCGCTCAATGATCTCACCAAGGCTGTGCTTCTCGATCCCAAATTTGTGCTCGCCTATAGCGAGCGGGCGCTGGCTTATCTGCGAACCAAGAATTTCGACGAAGCGCTGGCCGATGCAACGCGTGCTTTGGCGATTGAGCCGCGAAATGTAACGGCGTTGCTGGCGCGCGGACAGGTCCGCGAGGCGCTCAAACAACCGGTGCAGGCGCTGGCGGACTACGAGACGGCTCTGATTGCCGATCCAACGCACAAGGATGCCCGCGCCGCTGTCAAACGACTGACGGGCGAGGAGCCACCGGAACCGGCCCCGATGCAACCCGTTGGCGAACCCGTTGCCGAATGGACGGTCTATCGGTCCGACAAGGGCAAGTTCGTCGCAAAGAACCCGAAACATCGCAAACTGATCGTGCCGCTCGAGATGCATGGGACTGGAACGCCGCAGCTCATCGAGTATGAAGTCCAGGGAAAGGCCTTTCGCGGCATCGGCGCGCTGAAGTATGACGCCGGCGTCTCGAAGGCTGCCGGCGATAAGCGGATGATCTATGCCGCTGTTGTCGACACAAGGCGCAACAAACTGATTTCGATCGAGCCTGTGAGCTGGGGCGAGAAAAAATCAAATTGGTCGTGGGTCGAAGGCACCTTGAAGGTCAAGGATCCGGACGGTGTCACGAACGAGATCAAGCTGAGGAAGGCCCCGCCCAAGCGACCCGTCGCGGCGCGCGGCGAGCAGCCATGGTATTCCAACGAGTGGGGCAGTCGGCAACGAGCCCGACAGCGCGAACGGGCCGCACGAAGGCGCCAGAACCAGGGCGGCGGTGTTTTCCGCTGGCTGTTCGGAAACTAGAGCCTAGCGCCTGCGCCAATCCTATTGGCTCGGTGACATCCGGGTTGGGATGATCCGCTGAACCTTGTTCCTTTCGCGGTGGATGAGGTCACCGACCTTGGGTGAGATCACTGTCTTCCAATGGTCGCTTTCATAGACAGCCTTATAGAGCCGTTCGCGGTCTTCTTCGCTTTCGAACCTGCGCATCCAGACATAGGTCGTCTCGTCCTCGCTCAGGAAACTCCCGGTGACGACCATGCCGTTTGAGATGAGGAAAGGAATGATCTCTTCCTCCATCAGCTTTAGCCAGGCGTCGCGCTTGCCGTCTTGGATTTCATATTGCCGTAGTTCGTAAAGAGCCAAGATCCATCTCCTACCGTTCAGGTAAAGCCTTCCAGCACAATCTTGCCTTTTGCCGTGCCGGCTTCAATCATGCTGTGGGCCTTTCGCATATTTTCGGCGTTGATCGGGGTCAGAACCTCCGAAAGTGTAGTACGGATGTGGCCTGCATCGATTTCGTCGGCGACATAGCTCAGGAGTCTGTGTTGCTCGATCATGTCGGGCGTCTGATGCATTGCGCGAGCGAACATGAACTCCCAGTGGAGGCTTGCCGCTTTCATCTTCATACCAGCCATGGGCATTGGCAGATCGGTATCGTCGATCGATACAATGCCGCTTTCCGGGCGGATCAGCTCAACCGCTGTCTCCCAATGCCGCATGTCATTGAAGATCGCGATGTGATCGACATGCTCGAAGCCGAGAGCACGGGTCTGTGCCACCATGTCCTCGCGGTGATTGACCACATGGTCTGCACCCAACGCCCGGACCCATTCGCTCGTCTCGGGACGAGACGCCGTCGCGATAACCACAAGCCCGGCCTGCTTGGCCAGTTGTATTCCGATCGATCCTACACCACCACCGGCGCCGATGATCAGAATCGACTGGCCCTTGTCGTCACCGTCGCGGTCGATGCCGAGCCGGTCGAAAAAGGCTTCGTAGGCGGTAATGGTTGTTAGCGGCAGTGCCGCCGCTTCGGCGAACGAAAGCGAGTTTGGTTTGCGGCCGACGATGCGCTCGTCGACCAGTTGGAATTCGGCATTGGAGCCGGAGCGCGTGATATCACCGGCATAATAGACTTCGTCGCCGGCTGTGAAGAGCGTCGCGTCCGGTCCGACGGCCTCCACCACGCCGCTTGCGTCCCAGCCGATAATGCGCGGTGGGTCTTCTGTAACGCCATCCGTTCCGCGCCCGCCGCGAACTTTGGTGTCGACCGGATTGACCGCAACGGCTCGAACAGAAACAAGGATATCGCGGCCTGTCGGTTCCGGCTTCTCCATTTCGACATCGAGGAAGGAACTGGGATTGTCGATTGGAAGATAGTTCTTGAATGCAACTGTCTTCATCAATGGCCTCCGTCGGTTCTCATGAACCCATGGTGTTTGCTGAGGGGTGAGCCGTTTTGGATCACGGGATTGATGATCAACATAACGCAACCTAATACCGGTACAATCGGTCTCTGGCAGAGAACATTATTTGCTATAACGAAATAATGTCATTGGATCCACGTACCCTCGAATTGTTTGTTCGTGTCGCGGCACTCGGTGCATTCGGCAAGGCGGCACATGCTTTCGGCCTGTCTCCAACGGCGGCAACACAGCGGATCAAGGGGCTGGAGGCGGAACTGGGCGTCAAACTCTTTAATCGGACTACGCGCGCTGTCGCGCTCACGGCCGATGGTGAGGTGTTTCTTGTCCATGCCAAGAGAATTCTGACCAACTTCGAGGACGCGCGATCGGATCTCTCGGGAGGCTCAACGAATGTCAAAGGGGAGCTGCGCGTGACAACATCTGCTTCTTTCGGGCGACGTTACGTAGCGCCCTATATTGCAGAGTTTCTGGCAGCCCATCCGAATGTCTCCGTGCGTCTCGATCTCGGCGATGCGGTCATCGATATCATGGAACAGGGGTATGATTTGGCATTGCGGATCGGCACGCTCACATCCTCGACGCTTATCGCCCGCAAACTTGCAGTGAATCCTCGGCTACTGGTGGCATCGCCCGATTACTTGTCGAAGAAGGGGCATCCCAAAACACCCAATGACCTCACGGCACACAATTGCCTCGTCCTGGGTGAGAACCGGATTTGGCAACTGAAGGGGCCGGATGGCGCAACGCATAATGTTCGCGTGTCCGGTAACTTCGTAACGAACTATGGAGAAGCCACAACGGAGGCCGCCCTTCACGGAGCGGGCATAGCGCTCAAATCCCGTTGGGATATCGGACCGCAGCTGGACAATGGGTTACTCGTCCCTGTGCTCGATACCTTGACGGTTCATCCCGAATGGAGCGTGTGGGCCGTAAGGCCGCCCGGACAGAGTGTTCCGGCGCGTGTCCGGACGTTCATCGCCTTCATGGAACGGAAATTCAAAGAGATTGGCGCGTGAAGGCGATCACAATCTGCCTCGTATCGGCGAGGCTATGACTGACCCTCGCCCTCCAGTACGCCTTCCATATTTGCGATGACCCGTTCCATCATTGAGATGAAAGAGGCCGCTTCTTCATCGGAAAAGTCAGTGAGAAGCACATCGTTGATTTGCTCATAGAATCCGATGAGGTGAGACAGCGCCTCGCTCTTTTCCGTTAGGCAAACAATCACCTTGCGCCGATCGTCTGTGCTGCGCCTCCGTACAACAAGACCTTTGGCTTCCATCCTGTCGACAAGGCTGCTCGCAGTTGGGTCTTTGACCCGGTAATAGGCGGCCAACTCGCTGATTGTGAGACCGTTTTGACGCCAGAGTGCGGTCAACAATATCCACTGTTGCAGTGTCAGATCATGGATCGCCAAACGGCGCTCGCAAAGCGCCGTCGTTGCCCGACTGGCAAAGCCTATCAGTCGCCCAACGGAGGGCAGGTAGGGCACGATTGGACCATTCTCAGGCGCCGCCATCATCGATTGCCTATAATTAGAATTGACATAGTTAGTATGCTAAATATAAGCATATGAAGATAGCAATGTAGTCCCATGACCGGTGATTGCCAAATCCAATTGGGGATATGGTTTTCGGGTCTAAACCAGGGAGTTGGATCATGATCTGGCTGGTTCTCGGAGTTATTCTTTGGAGCGTTGTCCATTTCATCCCCACGATCGGAATTTCACTGAAATCCCGCCTTGTGGAGGCCGTCGGCGAAAACGGATACAAGATCGGGTTCTCGCTCCTCGTCGTTCTGTCGATCGTCCTGATGGTGGTTGGATGGCGTTCAGCAGAACCCTCTTTGATCTATTCGCCTGCCGAATGGACAAGATCCGCAGCAGCGGTTCTCATGATTGTCAGCTTCATTCTATTCGGTGCTGCCCAGCACCCGACGCGGATCAAGCGGTTTATTCGACATCCGCAACTGACCGGACTGATGGTTTGGTCTGTTGCGCATCTGCTGTCGAACGGAGACAGCCGCTCCGTTGTTCTATTTGGCGGTCTGGGACTTTGGGCGCTTCTTGAAATCCCACTGATCAACGCCCGCGACGGCAATTGGGTGAAACCGGCCAGTCCTTCAATCGGTATTGAGTTGAGGGGACTTGCAATCAGTTTGGCGATCTTTGCAGTAGCTTTAGTCCTGCATCCCTATTTTGCCGGTGTGTCGCCAATGCCGCATTAGGCAGCCGAGATTGCCTATGGGTGTTGCTTCTACTTGCAGCCGGACGGACCTTCGTACACTCTGAGATCAGGAACTGTCCGTGAACATGGCGGATCGCAGTTATGGAGGCTGGTCATGAATCGCTTGTTTGTCTTTGTCACTGCTCTTTTGTGCCTATCCGTGATGCCGGCCTCGGCCAAATCGGTCGTTGCCAAAATCGATATCTCTCAGCAACGACTGCATCTGTATGTGGGGGGCGTTAAGAAGGCCACCTGGCGCGTATCCACCGCACGGCGCGGTTATCGCACACCGACTGGGCGCTATCGGCCGACACGGCTCCATCGCACCTATTATTCACGCAAGTACAACAACTCGCCGATGCCGCATTCGGTGTTTTTCACCGGCGGTTATGCCATTCACGGAACGTCCTATATCAAGCAGTTGGGTCGGCCCGCCTCGCATGGCTGCGTTAGATTGCATCCGCGCAATGCGGCCAGGCTTTTCGGCTTGATACGCAAGCATGGTTCGAAGAGCACGAGGATCATTGTTACGCGCTAGTCCGAAATTTTATTTCGGACCAGTTGTGTTTGCCTATCGGTAATGCGGGAGCAGATCGCCGCGCCACGATGGATTGCGGACGAACGAGAGAAACGCGTAAATCTGAAAGCGTCAGGTCAGGCGGTTGATATAGGGACCGAAGGACGTGAACGTCGTCACGCGTTCTGGGATGTTGTCGAATTCGAGACCGGAATGCTCGCTGCAACCAAGCCAGATTTCCACCGATTCCGGGAGCGCTCCGGCAATATCCGTGATCTGAGAATGGATCTCCTGCTCTTCCGTGCAGTGAATTGCACTGAGCACAAGTGTTTTGGCTTTGATTGATCTGACACTCATGACCAGATCATCGGCGGGCATGTTCGGGCCGTAATAATTGCATTCCCGGCCTTTTGTTGCTGCCAGGTAGCAGGCCAGCAGGCTGCCGATTTCATGGTGTTCGCCGCTTAACGTTGCGAATGCCATCTTCGGGCCCGTCGCCGACCAACGAAGCGTATTGATCGACGTCATCAGAAGCTGCTTGATGATGGCTGACAAGGTATGCTCGAGGCCGACATCGATATCGCCGTCGGCCCATCCTTCGCCAATCTTACGAAGGATAGGCACGAATACGGATTCGACCGCTTCGGCTGGCGGTAGGCTGATGAGTGCGGTCCCCACGAGCAGGCGGAATTCGGTGATGTCGTATTGCGCAACGGCGCTCATGACACGCTTTATCAAGACAGAATGCGGGTCAGATGGCGCGACTTCCGCTGTTTCCCCTAACTGCGTCAGCGCCGATTCGTCCATACTCGCAATCTGGCCGATCGGATGTCCGGCCTGGACAAGCGCCGCAACCAGATTAAGGCGTCGAATATCCGTGTCGGTATAACTGCGGCGGCCATTGGCCTCCCGATCCGGTTTCACGATTTCGTAACGACGCTCCCACGAGCGAATGGTTGCCGGATTCACACCCGTCAATTTCGACAAAGTCGTGATCGAGTACATAGTGTCTCCATTGCGGCATCCAACGGTCATTGACCAACTTGGGTGCCTGCACAAATTTGAGGCACTCATCTTAATACGCCCCTAATTCCTTCAAGAGATTCTGATTCGTCAGCTCATGTCAAAAATTTTGAACAACGATTGCATAATGAAAAACTTGTTCATTTTGCACGCGTATCTCTGGTCTCAACCAGTTTGCATGTCCCCTATGACCGTCTATCCAGCCGGTCCGTAATACATGCCAGTCATTATTGAGTGGCGCCGGTGGGGCGGTGCCGACCCAGTAAGAGGTCTCTTACAATGTCAGATGCGCATTCCGAGAAATCACGTTTCAGCCTTCCATCATTCAGTATCGGTGGGAAAGTTCTCGGCCTCGTTGGGGTCTGCCTGACAATGATGGCGCTCGTCGCCGGATTGGCGATCTGGCAGATGGTGAGCATCGGCCACGAGATTGAAGACATTGCGGAACGCGATATCCCGTTGACGGAGGCACTGACCAAAGTCACGATTCATCAACTTGAGCAGTCCGTCAGTTTTGAGCAGGGCATGCGCGCCGGCGTCTCACTGAGCCAGAGTCCGGATGCTGCTTCAAACCTTGAATCTGCTCAGCGAAGATTCCTGAAACTCGACAAGTTGGTGGACAAAGAAGTCATTGAGGCCCGGAATTTAGCGGACTTCTCTGCAAAAACGGCCTACGCCGCCGATGCGAAAGCGATATTCACCGAATTGATTGCGAAGCTCGATCGCGTTGCGACTGAGCACAAAGAGTATAGCAAACATGCCAGGACTGCTTTCGATCTCATCTCCGAAGGCAAAATCGATCAGGCGCTGAAAGAAATCCCCAAGATTGAGAAGGAAGAGAAGCATCTCAATCATACGGTAGAAGAGCTCTTGTTGAAGGTCGAAGGTTTTACAAAGGCCGCGGCATACAAGGCTGAAGCCCATGAAAAACTGGCCATCAAGCTGCTAACAATCATCTCGATCATAGCGTTCATCGGTACGCTCGGTGGCGCATTGTTGGTCGTCAAACGAAGTATTTCGCGCCCCTTGTCCGAAATCGTTACAGCCCTGACGGCTTTGAAGGAGGGCGACCTGAATGTTGAAGTCCAGGTGAGATCTGACGACGAAGCCGGTGCGGTTGCCCGCTCCCTGGATGTCTTCAAGGAGGCCATGATCAAAGCCAAGGCCGCCGAAGAGATGCAGGAAGAGCAGAAACGTCAAGCCGCGATCGAACAGAAGCGGGTCATGAACGAAATGGCCGACAACTTCCACGCGAGTGTCGGTGGCGTCATCGAAACCGTATCTTCGGCAGCAACTGAACTGAATGCCTCGGCTCAATCGATGACCAGTATCTCCGAAGAGACCAGTCACAGGGCCAATGGTGTTGCGGCAGCCTCGGAAGAAGCGTCGACCAATGTGAATTCGGTTGCGGCGGCATCCGAGCAGATGTCGAAGTCCATTGAAGAGATCGGTCAGCAGATCCGGCAGGCTTCCGCCGTGTCGCGTGATGCCGTGAGCAAGGTCGAGGATACCAGTTCACAAATGACGACGCTTTCGGATACGGCCGAGACCATCGGTGAGGTCATCTCGATGATTTCGGAAATCGCCGACCAAACCAATCTGCTCGCCTTGAATGCGACAATCGAGTCCGCACGCGCCGGCGAGGCAGGCAAGGGTTTTGCGGTGGTTGCGAGTGAGGTGAAATCCCTCGCAAACGAAACGGCAAAAGCAACCGGCCAGATCCGTCAGCAGATCGATCAGATCCAGATTGCTACACGTGAGGCCGTTGTCTCCATGAGCGACATCAACGATGTCATCCGGCAGCTGGATGAGATTTCGGGTGCGATTGCCTCGGCGATGGAAGAACAGGCTGCGACGACCCAGGAAATCGCCAACAACGTCCAGGAAGCGGCAGCGGGTACGGTTGAGGTTACACGCAACATCACCGGGGTGACGCAAGCTTCTCAAGAGGCGGGCTCTGCTTCCCAGCAGGTCCTGTCAGCGTCGTCGGAGCTTTCACAGCAAGCCGAAGTGCTACAAGGCGAAGTCCAGAATTTCATTGCTACAGTCCGTGCGGGCTGAGGCGCGGATGGAACATTGGATACGGGCGGTGCATTGGCACGTTGCCAATACCCGCCCGTATCATTCGAAAACTCTCCAGTTATCCGAAATGTCACTGTCGACGCATCCCTGCCGGTCGCTATAATATTCTCTCAAACACCGTCGCTCACGCATCCGACATTTTTGTCGACGGAGCGAAAACAAGCCGTTTGGGGAGGAAGTTATGTATCTAAAGGCGATTCTTGGCGCGGCAGCTGCATTCGGCGTCGCATTTTTATCAGGTTCACTTGTCGTCAGCGGAACAGCCCAGGCGGCAGATTGCCCGCGCGGCACTCTGGACAAAGCCTATTGCGACCATAACAGCGATCTTGTTGCGGACCTGCCGACGGATCCCGCCAAGTGGGTTACGCCCAGCACGATTATTTTCTCATATACGCCTGTTGAAGATCCTGCCGTCTATCAGAAAGTCTGGGATGGCTTCGTCCAGCATATGGCGAAAGTCACGGGTAAGAAGGTTGTGTTCTTCCCGGTACAATCCTATGCGGCACAGTATGAAGCGATGCGTTCGGGCCGGCTTCACATTGCCGGCGTGAATACAGGCGGCAATCCGGTTGCTGTGAGCTGCGCAGGTTTCGTTCCGTTTGCGATGATGGCTTCCAAAGACGGTTCTTTCGGCTATGAGATGGAAATCATCGTTCCGGCCGACAGCCCGATCAAATCGCCGGCCGACCTGAAAGGCAAGTCGCTGGCTTTCACATCGCCGACCTCGAATTCCGGTTTCAAGGCACCATCCGCGATTCTGAAATCCGAATTCGGTCTTACGGCCGAGAAGGATTTCAAAGCGGCCTTTTCAGGCAAGCATGACAACTCAATCCTCGGCGTCGCCAATAAGGACTACGAGGCGGCGGCTGTGGCGAATTCCGTTTTGAAACGGATGATCGACAGGAAGGTCGTCGATCCGAAAAAGATCCGCTCGATCTACAAGTCGCAGACATTCCCCACCACCGGCTATGGCCATGCCCACAATCTGCATCCGGAAGTGACGGCAAAGATCAAGCAGGCCTTTTTCACCTTCCCCTGGGATGGTTCCGATCTCCAGAAGGAGTTCAAGAAGGAAGGTCGCTTCATCGGCATCAGCCACAAACACGATTGGGATGTGATCCGGAAGATCGACGCAGCCAATGGTGTATCCTACGCGTGCAAGTGACAATTGAAGTTTCGTTTCCGCGCCAAACGATGTGGCGCGGAGACATTTTTCGAAAAGCACGTGGCGAGGGTGGCCGATGTTGAAACTCGTCGGCCTGACCAAACGCTACCGCACGGGCGACGAAGCGCTCAAAGGCATCGATCTCGAAGTGCCGGACGGGCAGGTGGTCGCGCTGATCGGACCGTCGGGGGCGGGCAAGTCGACACTGATCCGCTGCGTCAATCGTCTGGTGGAGCCAACAGCCGGCAGTGTTCGGCTGAATGATGTCGACCTGACGTCTTTGAGTGCTGCGCAGTTGCGACGGGCGCGCCGGCGCATGGGCATGATCTTTCAGGAATATGCGTTGGTCGAGCGATTGTCGGTCATGGAGAATGTGCTCTCGGGCCGGCTCGGATATGTGAACTTCTGGCGGAGCTGGTTTCGTCGCTTCCCGCAGAGCGATATCGATGAAGCCTTCCGCTTGCTCTCCCGCGTCGGGTTGGACCATATGGTCGACAAGCGTGCCGACGAGCTTTCCGGTGGACAGAGGCAAAGGGTCGGGATCTGCCGCGCGCTCATCCAGGATCCTGAATTGCTGCTGGTCGATGAGCCGACGGCCTCGCTCGATCCAAAGACGTCTCGGCAGATCATGCGTTTGATCGTCGAGCTGTGCAACGAACGCAGACTGGCGGCCATTGTGAATATCCATGACGTGCAGCTTGCGCAGATGTTCGCCCAGCGCATCGTCGGCCTGAGGCTCGGAGAGATCGTCTACGATGGTCCGCCGACAGGATTGACCGAAACCGTTCTGACCGAAATCTATGGCGAGGAGGACTGGTCCGAAACGATAGCGGGCGGCGATGACGATAGTGATGAAACGGCAACGGACTCGGTCGATGGCGAAACCGATCCGGCAACGCCCATCCCTGACAGAGACCGGCTTGCGGGTCTGACGTGAGGTGTCGTCCATGACGGTCGCTTCAGTGGGACAGCGAACCTGGCGCAAGCCGCCGATGATCAGGAATGCCCGGCTGCGCTGGGCTCTTGGTCTTGGTGCAGCCGTCTATCTCGCTCTGGCATTCGGCACCACGGACGTCAATTGGACCCGAGTCTGGGAAGGCTTGCCGCGCGGTGCACAGTTCGTTTCCGCCTTCTTCCCTCCGGATTTCGTCAGCCGCTGGGGCGCGATCGTCGACGGCATCTTCGAAAGCCTCTGGATGACCGTGACATCGACAGTCGTCGGTATTGCGCTCTCGGTTCCCATCGGCCTCGGCGCTGCCCGCAATCTCGCTCCGCTCCCCGTCTATTACCTCTGCCGCGGTATATTGGCGATCTCCCGCAGCTTCCAGGAAGTGATCCTGGCGATCTTCTTCGTCAAGCTGTTCGGCTTCGGTCCCTTTGCCGGTTTCGTCACGCTGACCATTGCGACCATTGGGTTCTACGGAAAGCTGCTGGCGGAAGACATCGAAGATATGGACGCGAGCCAGGCGGAAGCCGTGCGGGCGACGGGTTCGAGCTGGTTCCAGTGGCTGAACTACGGGATTCAACCACAGGTCATGCCGCGCATGATCGGGCTTGGCCTCTACCGCCTGGATATTAATTTCCGCGAGTCGGCGATTGTCGGCATTGTTGGCGGCGGCGGCATTGGCGCGACATTGAATACGGCCTTCGATCGGTATGAATTCGATTCAGCGGCAGCGATCCTGTTGATCATTATCGGAATCGTCATGCTGGTCGAGTATACATCCGGCTATGTCCGCAAGTGGGTTCAGTGATGCCGGTTGCGGAACAACAAGGCATCAAGGTCTGGCAGCGTCGCAGCTCGATAGCTCAGCTCGCGGTTTGGGCCGGTTGGCTGGTCCTGATCGCCATCTTTGTCGCGTGCTGGCAGCTGATTTCGGAAAAGACCATTTGGGCCTTCGTCTGGGACGCGCCCAACCAGGCCGGCGATCTCGGCTCAAGAATGTGGCCGCCTCAATGGAGTTATATGAGCCAGCTCTGGATCCCAATTTGGGATACGCTCAATATCGCAACGCTCGGCACTGTGTTGGCACTCATTCTTGCTGTGCCGACAGCGTTCTGCGCCGCCCGAAATACGACGCCAAGCGTTGCCTTCATTCGCCCGATCGCGCTCTTCATCATCGTCTCGTCTCGTTCGATCAACTCGCTGATCTGGGCCTTGATGCTTGTTACGATCGTTGGCCCCGGCGTGTTCGCCGGTATCATCGCCATTGCCCTTCGCTCGGTCGGTTTCTGTGCCAAGCTGTTATATGAGGCGATCGAGGAGATCGACGAGTCCCAGGTCGAAGCGGTGACCGCAACCGGTGCCGGACGCGCCCAGGTCATGACCTATGGCGTGGTGCCGCAAGTCATGCCGGCTTTTGCTGGAATTTCCGTCTTCCGCTGGGATATCAATATTCGCGAGTCGACAGTGCTGGGTCTTGTCGGGGCAGGGGGCATCGGCCTGCAACTCAACGCCTCGATCATGAGTCTGGCATGGACCCAGGTTGCGGTCATCCTGCTGGTCATCATCGCCACGGTCATCGTCAGCGAATATGTCTCGGCCAAGGTCCGCCACGCGATAATCTGACCGGATGTGCAGATCGCATGAAGCTGGAAAGCAGAGGATCAGGCGTGCGTCATGCGAGCCGGTATTCGATCGGAACGTCAATGCAGAGTTTCATCGTCGCTCTCCAGGTCATCGTCCGAGTCACCATGAACCACAGGCCTCTTCCATGCGGGCCATTCCGCCTGGATCGAATTGACGGATGATGCACACAGGCTGCCGACACAGCTGTCATCTTTCACATATTCGGTGAGCAGCCAGGTGAACCCCACAAGAGTGGACGCATAGCTGAGCATCAGACAGAAAAACAGGACGAGTGTTCGCATTCTGGGGTCCCCACACCGGAATCCCCCCCAAAGACTGCACTTAGGATGGTTTCACTGTCTTGCGCTCAGCGCCAATAAATCTGTCTCACGTCACGTTGATCTGCCTGCTGTGTTTACTGAACACGAGCCGACATCGCGCTATAACGCAAATGTAAGACCGGTGGTTGGGATCGTGTGATGGAATTCTTGTTGCTCGAACGCGGACCACGACATTGCGTGGTCCGGTTGGCTCCCCGGGCCGGACTCGAACCAGCGACCCAGCGGTTAACAGCCGCTTGCTCTACCAACTGAGCTACCGGGGAATAGTGCCACACCAAATCGGTGGGAACCGGAACCAATGCCTATAGCAAAAGCCTGAGCCTTTTGCCATACGAACCTGTGCTGGGCAAGGGGTGGTCTTGAGGCCTTGTCCGATGATACCCACCTTTGTCACGAACCTGTCTGTTTTCAATCGCATAGGCTGAGGCCGCAATGGCAAGAATCCGGTTTGGCGACCGTCATATAGATCTACCCCGATCACGTATCGTGCGGATGGCCATCGGCGTTGGCTTGGTCGTTGGCGGCATTCTAGGATTTCTGCCGATTCTGGGGTTCTGGATGATTCCACTCGGTCTGATCGTACTTTCGGTCGATCTGCCGATCGTCCGGCGCTGGCGCAGACGTCTCGATCTTTGGTGGGAACGCCGCCGCCGGCCTGAGACAGCCGCGACAAGGCGGGCGGAAGACAACTCGGCGGGTTGAGCCAGTACCGGGATAACGAACCCTGGTTTACTAGGGTGCTTGAAACCACCACTTCACGAGCGCGATTGCGACAATGCCTAGGAAAAGGAGCACCAGGAATTTTGTGCGATTGAAATTGTCGTCTGGTTTGCGCATCTCTATCTCAACGGGACCTTGGCCAAGGCATGTTCAAGCATCGCCAAACTCGCTCCGGCCAGCGAGTTTTACGACGCGAAGCTAATGTGATTCTGGAATCCATCGTTGCACATTGCAACTCGGTCCTTCGAATGTGGGACTATTGAGCCGTTCGGTGTGAAAGACCTCATCGACTCATGATGAGGGATGCCAAAACGGCAATGCCCGCCCGATCTCAAGGGTAGTTGGAGGCCACGCCCGGAATCGAACCGGGGTATACGGATTTGCAGTCAGATGTGTTTATAAGCATTTCAATGCCTTAGTCGATTTCAGAGTGTCTAACACCCCTCAAAATCATTGAGGAATTTCGAAAGTTGTCTAATTTTTTTCGTCCATTTTCGGCAGTGGATTGAACGATTTTACCACCGCCTCCATTCTGATTCTGTTGTCGGCTTCCGATGAGTAGTGACGAGCCATCGCCACGGTCTTATGGCCAAGTGCAATAGCGATATCTTCATCCGATGCGCCGCCCTCTTTCAGTAGCTTCCCAACGGTGTGCTTGAGCCCGTGAAACGTCAGGCCCTTTTCCACAAGATTCTTGCGTTCGAGCCGCTGGATGAGCTTGAAAAAGGCGGATCGAAACGAGTTTTCGTTTTTCCATGGCCGCCCGAAGCTATTCGCGACCAAAGTCAGAGCGTCATGTTCAGGCGCCGCGTCCAGAATCTCTGCCAGCGCAGGAATTATCGGCCACTGCAGCACGGTCCCGGATTTTTTCGTTTTCCGAACGAGCCAGCCATCGCTTTGCCTGACGTTCTTGGGAAGTTTGATTATATCGCCCTCACGGAGCCCAGCGAGCATTCCCAGCGCGATTGCGGGCTTCAGCCAGGGTGATGCGTGCGCCAGGACAATTTGACGCTCCTGAAGCGTCCAGGGGCGATTTGCCTTGGGCATGGAGTGGGGGCGTTTGATCTTCGACACGCCTAGCGTTGGGTTGGAATCGACCAGACCATACTCTTTGCAATGTCTGAAAACCGAACCGAGCACGGAAATTACATAGTTTGCGAAGCGCCGCTTGCGTTTTTTGTAGGTCTTGTCCCTCAGTTTTGCGACCCATGCCGTGTCGATCTTTACCAGCGGCATTTTGTCCATCGGTGCCAGATAATCGAGAACCTTCTGATAATCGGCCTGTGTGCGTGGCGCTAAATCCGTGAATGCAGGGGAGGCACGATAGCTGAGAATAGCCATGCCAAGCGTGCCTGGCATTGCGGCGGCACCGCCACGTTCCTTCCATCTCCTCTCAGCAGCCGACAGTTCACCGAAGAATGCGGGGGTGCCGAAAGGTTCTTTTAGTCGCGTTCCTGACGCTCTGTGATAGCAGTACCACTCGCCCTTGCGTTTGTATCGCTTGACGCCCTTCACTCTAGCCACCGTGCTCATCCAATTTCCCCAACCACTCATCCCCGGATAGTTCGGCTCCATTGCCGAGCCTATCGAGCCATTGGTCAAGGGCTTGCCGGTCATAACGATAGGTTTCTTCCCCGAATTTCACAGGCGCTACCGGGCACTCGCGCTTGAATGCCGTCACGTCCAGCCCGCAATAGCGGGCCGCGTCAGCCTTCTTGAGCATTCGAGTTGCCGGCGCTGCGAGCATCTATCTCCTGCCTTACTTATTGGGGGAGGGCCCGGTTTCAGACTGGGCGCCATTCAGCCAAGCCACCCGTTCGGCGGCATCTTCGGGCGATGGGTGATCGCTGTCGGAATGAAATGCGCCGTCCGGATCGTAAAAACCAACGGTCCAAAGCAGCGGTTCAGATTTGATGTAGACGTACATTTCGGTCCTCTCCTCTTCGCTATTGGCCTGAGAGATTGGTCTTATCGGCAACCAAACTTGCCAGATACGCCAGTACACGGCTCTGGGCGCTGGGTGTGAGGCGTTCCAGCGTTGACCAGCAAATGGCAATCGATTGAATTTCTGGGTCCGAATATCGCGGCGCTTCGATAGTGAGTCTTTCGCTCACGTCTTTGCCTCCTTCTGCCTGTCAGTCTTAGAGAGTGGTGCGCGCTGCAGGACTCGAACCCGCAACCATCGGTCTAGAACACCGTTGCTCTATCCAGTTGAGCTAAGCGCGCTCACGTCTCTGACTCCTCTTTGGTGGTGTTTATGGACTCGTGCTGACAAGGCGCGTCTGCTGGGTTCTCCAGTGCTTCCAGAATGTCGTCAGCGAGCTGTCTATTCACACCTCTGACGCTGGCGGCATAGGCGCGGGCAGCCACTCGTGCGTGTGGGTCTGAGCCGGAGAAGTCGAGTACCAAAGAATACCGCCGGGAAGGGTCGATAGGTTCGCCATCTTTGCGCCGAATGATGAAGCGCTCTTCGAGCCCGCCTTGTGTGTGCCCAGCATGACTTTTGTTCATCGAGTAATCCTCCAGTTCTAACATTGCGTAGGAGTCCCATTGGCTATTCAGCCGGCTCTGAAGGAGCCCGGATGCAATGGCAATTAGGGCGCTCCACATGTTCGGATGAGAGTCGTCGAGTTCGCAGTCACCGCCCGGTGGTTCCCATTGCGATCCGTTGTGGTAGGTCGTCGACCAAACTTCCCATGCACCGCTTTCGTTCTCAGGGGAGTCGGGGGTGTAAAGAGTTAGCAGGCCATCAAACTCAAAGGCCTCGGTGTCAGGGTCGAATGAAAGGCGCGCACCGGTTTCGCGAAGAACGTCTTCAATTGCATTCGCAAAGAATGGTTGTGGTTTGCTCACGTCTCTTCCCCCACGACTTCTGCTGTGCCATGGATAGTGGTCGTCCGCGATTTGTTTGCGAGCCTCTGGGCGTTGTCCGCAATGCGTTCCAATTCCGCGATGACAGGGGATAGGTCGCCCATCAAAGGGCGCAGCATGTTCTGAAGCCGGAAATTGTCAGTCTGTTCGATAGTGGTGGCGATTGATTGTCTGGCGCCGTCACACTGCCTATGCAGATTCCTGACTTTTCTGGCCATCCAAACAAAATCATAGGCATTATTCGGCGTCTTCTGCTCAGCCATTGTCTTGGGCCTCCAATGGCTCAGGATTGGGGCCGTCTTTCTGCTCCGCCGGGCGATACCAGTGAGTGCGGGAGTGCAAGGCGGTGTCGAAGGCCTGCAAGCAGTTGGTCAGATATTCTGCTAGGATGAAGTCAGGCGTATCCGAGCCATTCTCCATCGAGTGACGATTCAACAGGGTTTCAAGGTCATCGCGAAAACCGCTGCCGATGTAGCGATCGGTTTCGATATCGGGTTTGGCCTCTTGCATTGATTCATCCTTTGAGTTGGTTGAGCCGAGCCAACGATAAGTCTCGGCAGGGAAGCCCCGCGCCCGCTCATTGATTTTGCGGATGTCGTCGTCACGCTCAGCCATTGTCTGCCTCCAGTGCAGCCTTACCGGCTTCTGTGATGCGGACTGTCCCGGTGTCGCTGCTGGTGTCGTAAAGCTGTCTTAGCCAGCCGGCGTCGAAGCACTGATTTATGGTGTCGTTACCGATCGGTTCGTCATCGCAGAACTCGTCAAGATTTTCGTCGTAGCAATCCATTTCACCATGCGTAGATGCGGCCACCATTTGCATGAGCCTTTTCTGCTTCTCAGACAGCTCACCCATCGCTCTGGTTCTCCGATAGGTCTGGGTCGATCATGTATTGGAGCGCTACGATTTCGCGAGACTGGTTGATGATGCGCTGCGTCATGTAGCCAAGCCATGACGGGTAATTTCTGAAATTCTTCGTGGATAGACACAGATCCTGGATTTCCTTCCAAGGCATGTCATCCTCAATTGCCGTGTGCACATCATCGTACATCTCAAGCGTGCGAGCATTCTCGTAGATAGCTGCCTTCACCCTCTCCATGTCGGTATGGGGTGCCTTGGTCTCAGTCATAGCCTGCATCCCCTACGGAGGCCGCTTGCCTCTCATTATCGACAGCTTCACAGCGCTTCATGGCCTCACGAAATGATGCGTAGATGCCGACAGGTTTCTCGTCTGCGTAGGCCCACCACCGGTCTGCACTTGCTTGTTCGATTTCATAGGTGCCTGTGTCGGCATGGGCTATCGCGTCACCGTTTTGGCGCTCCCACTTCATGGCTTCCGCGCCTCTTCTTCTGTCATGAGCCTTGTCATGATTGGTCTCTTAACAGTAGCCAGCGTCATGGGCTTCTATGGCCGCCAAAGCCAGTGCTGCGACCTTGACCATATTGTCTCGGAACGCTTCCCCCTCTCGCTCATTCCGAAACACCTTTTCGGCAGCGCTCCCTGCTTTTTTGTCCGGCGCTGTCTTAAACCCCTCGGCGACCAAGCCTTTGTGAAGCAGTATCCGGGCACCGTCGGCCAAGCTGGGGATGCGGCCGGTCTTCTTGTATTGGTCCGCCCGCCACGCCTCGAAGCGATCGCGCAGTTCGTCCGGCATTGTCGTGTTGATGCGCTCACTCATGATCCCTCCAAGCGTCTGAAAACACCGCCCCTGCCTGGACCACACAGATAATTCTGGACCCAGGACAGGAGACGGCTCGGCACCCAGAACTCTTGGCAGGAGAATGGGCGCCTATCCCGCCAAAAAGGCTGCGTGAGCGGGAATTCGTCATGACTTTTTGCCGCCTTTGTCAGGCGGGCACGGCCTCAGACAGCGATCGCAGAAGTGACCGAGGAGAGGGGAGTGTTTGCGAGCCGGATTTTTGCATTGGCATTCGTTTAGCTGGGGCTCGCGTTGAAAGGACCTTCTTGTGGTCATCGAACATGCCTCCAATTGCGACCATCGCGTATGCCGTCAATTGCCCCTCTGGACACGCCATATCTTTTCATCAGCGAAGCTGTGGGTTCTGATGATTGCCGTATCTCGCGCACGTCATCTTCCGTGAAAACGGAATGATAGTGTCGCTGGCCGAATGCCATTCTTCCTTTGCGCACGGCGTCACGCGTATTGTCCTTCGGTGTGCCAATTGTGAGGTGATTTGGATTGCAGCAGGCCGGATTATCGCATTTGTGCATCACGACCATGCCTGATGGGATGGCGCCTTTTGTCAGTTGGTACACCAGCCTGTGAACGAAGAAGCGTTTTCCTCTGATTTTGATTTGGGAGTAGCCTTTGCCATTGTGAGCGCCGAGCCACAAGAAACAGCCTGAGTTGGGTTCTGGCCAAATGCGATCGTCCAACCGAGCGGCGACACACGTCATCCTAGCCATGATCCTGGGTCCTTCGAACAGTTTCAAAACGGCCGGTTTTGCGGTTGTATTTGCTGGCCCAACCGGACCTTTTGGATCCGGGGATCGGGCGTCGGTTTTGATCTCGGATGCCGAGATGTTTCTTTCGCGTCCGGTTGACCTTCTTGCGGACACCGGATTCTTGAGCGGTCTTTTCCTTGTGAGGCTCAACGAGAGCAGGGGCCATATTCGATTCACGATGTTCACCGCCGGACTCGAGTGACTGGATGTGCTCAAGCTCCCACTCTTCGCCTGGTTGGATCTTGCGGCCGGATATGTGGCAGACGCCGTTGTGGTCTTTGAAGACGCGCAAGCGGACACGGGGAGGGACCTTCTGATCATCCGTTTTGCCGATCCACTCTGGGACGCTGCGTGCCATTTGCTCTTCCTTTGAAACACTGCCGGACGGCCCAGACGATCTATGGCCTATTCGGTCCGTCCGGCAGCTATCGAAGTCATCGGTAATCTTGCGGCTGACTGATGCCCCAACCGCGGTGGGCTACTCCCGGCATGGGAATTCTCAGGCGGCTTGACCCGCGTTGGCTTCCAGAGCGCCAGCCTCAACGCCGATCATTTCGCGAAGGAATTCGAGTACGGCCGTCTTGCTTTGCTGAAAGGTCTTAGGATCCATGCCGCCATTGTTGCCGCGCTTCACCTTTTGAGTGCGCGCTGTGCTGATCGTCACCACGTTGTTGTTGATCGCGATGACCGCATAACGATCGGCCGCCCGGGCCCATGCTGCTGTCTTCATCGCCTCATCATTGTTGGCTGTGACGATCGGAGTGATATCGACGAAGCCGCACTTGATCAGTGCCCACTTGCGCAAATGCGTATCGGTTGGGAACCGAGGTGCGATGTGCTCCGGCAGAGACTGCCAAGCTTCATGCACGCATGCGAAATAGTGATCATGGCTCTTTCGAGATCGTTCCTCGACTTCCGCCAGCGTGTAGCGCCGTCCGGGTGTGAACTGCGCATTGAAGGCGTTTCCATGCCGCCAGATCGGCACCATGGCGCCGTCTTTGCACTCGAAGATGATCGGACGGCTTGTCATGATCGCCTCCGTTCCAATTCTGTTTTGGCGGTGTGCATGGCGTCCTCGTCGAAGTCCTGACGGAGCATCCATTCCAGGTAGCCATCAGGGATGTCGGCGAGGGGTGTCCCGGCGTGTTTGCCAAAGCGGAATTTCGGGAGAAGCGCCGGGGAGCGAGCCCATTCGACCATTTCGTCGATCGTGACCGACTGAAGTAGGTCGATAAGAATTGTCGCAGTCGTCATCGCGTCCGGGAGGGCGCGATGCATCTGGAATGTCTGCCTCTCGATCAGCGGGATTTCTATGTGCCCACGCCAGTAGCGTAGCACTTGGTTGGAGTGCCCTGGTGCGTCAGGCCAAATGCGGAGCGCAGCTTTGTAGGTGCAGGCCCACGTCCAGTCTTGCGGAAGAAAGGCTGCATCAAACTTGGCGTTGTGCGCGACATAGACGATGTCTGTGCCAGCATACTCTTGCAGAGCTGCTTCCAGATCGTCAGCATCAGCGACATCGGCATCAACAATATGATGGATGGCACTTGCTTCTGGAGGTATCGGCCGCCCAGGGTTCACCAGCGTCTGCCGCATCGAAGGACCGTCGAGAATGAGCGTGCCGTCGTCGCAAGTGAGAAGGTCAACCGAAGCGACCTCGATAATCTTATCGACCGTCGGATCGACGCCCGTCGTCTCTGTGTCGATGACGCGGATGATCATGCCGCTTCCTTTCTTCCATAGGCGCGGATACGCTCAACCATGTTGCGCAAGTCGGAGTTGAATAGATCGACGGCCTCAGACATCTTCGCGATGTATTCGGCGTCTCGGTGAATGCGTTTGACGAACAAGGGGAGGCCTGGCCAGTAGGCCACGAAGTCGAGCCACTCCCTTTCGGCAACCCACAATTGCCCCTGGCATTGGGCCTTGTGTTCAGGTGGCAGCCGATCTCTCAGGATCACGTCGATAAGCAGGTGAGGGAGCTTGGTTTTGATCTCCAGGACACCGTCACCGCCGACAAGCGAGTCCGGGCTGCTGCCTGCATCCCCGTTGCGGATAAAGCCGACTTGCTGCGGCTCTACGTCAGCCATGAATGCGTAAAGGTCGCGCGCCTCGTCCTCCATGGCCTTTCCTCGCTCCATATGATGGTTCGAGTAGTTGTCCATGGGCTCGCCGGTCAGGATCTCGCCAGCGAGTTTCAGCAAGTAGGTTCGACGCGTCTTGCTCTCCCCACCGCCTTTTCCACTTGCCATGACGGTCGCGAATTCGGAGCTGGTCGGAATTCCAGAACGAGCTGAAAACCAATCTTCCGAGCCCTGTTCGCATTCGATGATCTGCATCATGATGCGGCCTGCGCTTTGCGCTTTGCCGCGGCCTCATTGATGATCCTCACCGCGTCGTCGTATTTGTCGGCGTAGATATCTTCGAGGCTTTCAACCTTGGCGTACGCGAGGAACTTCGCTTCATCTGAGTCCGTGCTTTCGAGAAGCTCGCGCAGGTTCATCACCTGCTCATCCGAAAGCAGCGGGCCGCCTGTGGCTTTATTGCCATCGTCATCGTCGTTGGTAAGCGAGACGTCGAAGATCAGGAGTTTGAGATACCGACGGCCATAGCTCATCGTGGAGCCGAAGCCATGCGTCGCTGTCTTGTTCTTGTTGCCCTTCATTCCCGTTAGATCAGCCGGAACGTCTGCTTGATACTCACGCGAGTGGCCGCCAACGTGAGAGACAAGGCAAGTGACGCGGTAGTGGTCGGGAAGCGGACTATCAGCGGTGCCGAAAGACGTTGAGAAACCATTTGAAGTAATAATTGGATTGATCGCCTTGCTGACAGTCTCAAGGCGGGCATATCGCGAGTGGGTCTGCTCGTTTTCGGCGTCCCGAACAACAGATGGCATGACCTCTTGAGCCGCTTTCATCGCCTCGTTGAAAGCCTGCTCAGCCCGCCGATCCATCATCCGAATCTGAAGATCGACAAGCTTTTCGAGTTTGGTCACGTCTACGTCCGGGCTCACTGCGAGCCGCTCGATCATCTCGACCATGCCGGTGACATTGTCGGCCGCAACAGTTGGGGCAGGGACTTGATCGACTGTTGCCAGTTCCTGTTTTGCTGTTTCCATCAGATCAGTCCTTTCGACGCGAGATGAACGATTGCCGTTGCGATCAAGAGTCCGATCACCAGCCCGGCAATGAGAATGAGGTCTTTGCGGAAGCGGGCTTGATGAGGGGTCATGATTTTTCGGCTCTCTCATCAGCGAATTCAGCGCAACTTTCGAGTTCCGAAAGAAGGTCCTTCAAGAGGATCCGCGTGAGTTCCCCGATGCCCTGCTCGGGTGCGAGATTGGAGATAGCGGTCATGAAGAAACTCGCAGTGAGGCTCTTGGTGCTGTAGATCAGCAAAGGCATCTCGGTGCCTCGCTCTATCTCTTCCTCAAGTGCGCGATATAGGGCGGGGAGCACTTCCTTGAGCATCCTGGCCGTGCACTCTTTTCCGGGGTGCCCGCACATAGAGTCCTCGTGAAGCTTGTCCATCAATCCTGATTCAGTGAGGTCATCTATGCTCATTTCCCGAAGGTCCTCGATCATGACGATCCGCCCTGCATAAGATTGGGCCCGGCGATGATCATGCGCTTCCATCCCCGGATTTCCCGGATGTTGTCTTCCTCGCTCTGGATGGCCCGATCGATCAGTGCGAATTTGTTTTCCGGCGCGTATCCCCGCTCAAACCGATAGGCCTCGGCGAGTTCGGCGGCAGCCTGGAGTTGATAGGTGAGGGCTTCTTGATCCGTTGAGAATCTTGGTTCTGGCAGTGGGACCATGAGAGAGGCCCGGTCTTCGAAGATCAGATCGATGAATTCCTTACGCTCGTATTTCTGGGCCAGTGCTTTCTCGATCGCCTGGGAGCTTTGGGTCATCTGCGCTTTCAGATGCCGGATAGGCTCAGCGCTGGGCATCGGCTCGTCCGGCTGCGGCGCAGGCGGCAGTTCGGAATGGCGTAGCTGGTTCGGTATGGCCTGTATCGTGGTCTTAGCGTTCATCGTGCCTCTGTCATTTTGATGCCGCGCTTACTCCTGAACTTTGCGGGGTTGTTGCCTCTGTGGGTGCTCCCCGACCCGGCTAAAAGTCGGGGAGCCTGTATCCGAATATTCCAGGTAGTTTCTTCCTCAAGGCCCTTTCGTGTGTTGGTCGTCGGTTGTGGTCCCGCTTGGCCCCGGTCCTTGGGCATTCCCTCAGGAATTCAGGTGAATGAGGGCTTCGATGATCGCCAGAAACCCAGTGAACAGAAGCCAATCGAAAGCGTAGGGGCTCATTCCGCTGCCTCCGCGTCTTCGTATTTGCGGTCGAAATGATCGGTGTGGCGCTGCAACCATCGGACACCCGCGGTCGTCGTGTGGGCCTTCTTTCCGCAACCATCGCAGTTCCAGAATTCTGTGCCTCGGCCGCCGCCACTGCTGAACATCGGGACGGCGCAAACAGGGCAGGTCGGCGCGGCATGGCCAGTAAAGTTGAAGCCATCACGGCGGTAGTAAGACCGCCCACCGTCGCCCAGATAAAAGTCATTGATCTGGTCACGGCGCCCGCGTGTAAACGGTGCAGCGCAGACGCCGCTGCTGTCGCCGCCGTACCAGACTTCACAGTCTGGAAAGCGCTTCTCCAGCCATTCAGCCGAAGCCCGGATTATTGGCCAATTGCCACGTGCGTAGTCTTCGCCGTAGTAGCGGGTATAGAGGTGAACCTGAACGAACTGCTCATCATCTTGAGCAATGATCGGATCGCCGTCCTGGGTCCAAAGGACTTTTCCGACGAGCGACCGATCAAGACAATAGTCCTCAGCCTCCTGAGCGTCTTTGAGAGGCTTTACGATCGATAGTGCATGGTGACCATGATCGGAGCTGTTTTTGAAAAGCCCAATGGTGATAAAGAAATTCTGATGCCCCAATGTCGACGCCAAGTCGTAAGCGGTCGACAGTTCATCTGCTTCTGGAAGCCAGTTTTCCCGCCCTTTGATGCGGGCAAACATTTCTGCATCAATACCCATTATTCCGCAGCCTCCAGGGCTCCACGCCCACGTTCCGCCAATTCAGCTTTCAAGCGCTTGTTTTCGTTTTCGAGAGAGATGATCCGAGGCATGGGGTCCGAGGCGCCTACGGACTCCAGGATCTCAAGGGCATGACCCACGGTATCGTTGACACCCTTGCCATATGCGTCTTCGCCCCAGACAGCGCCTCCGAGCGCCGCGATCTTGTTGTGAGCGTCATCCAACCCGTCATTGAGTTCGTGTGCCCGTTCTGCCGTCTCGATCAGGTGAGGAAGAAAGTGCAGGACGCTTCGAGCCGTATCGACGACCTTTGGAAGCGACATCTCCGATGCCTTGCTCAGCGACTCTCTCAGCTCGACCAGAACCGCAAGCTTCTCTTTGTCTATGAGGGTCTTGTCTGACATCAGCCGCGCCCTCCAATGGAGGCACGGTGGCGGGCTTCATATCGATCTTCGTTGGCCTGCTCTTCGGCAAGATCCAGCCCCCGAGCGACATACCTATGGACAAACTCGGGGAGTCCATTGGGCACCGTGTAGGGATAGCCCAGCTTCCGAAAAACCTGCTCGGCAATTGCTTCCGTGTAGTCGTAGCAGAAGCCACCGATATCACCCCGACCACCATCAATACGAAGGATCATCTCGGCATGCTCGTGATGCCCGCCGATGATCTCCGTAACGAGATCATCCCGCGAAATAGTCAGTGGCGTGGCATCGGTCGGGACGAGTTTTCCATCATCTTCCTGGAAAACCACATACGCTTCGGAGCCGAGTGAATAGATGGCTTTCCGGCCCGATAGACGTGCGTCAGTGTGGTGAATGTCGAGTGCGCTATGCATTCCCTCAGCCCTCCCTACTTATCCAGCTTCACGTCGCCGAGGGCGGAAACGATCTGGCTGAGAGCGGTGAAGGCCTCGACCGACGTTCCTTCGTCGACCATCAGAGCGGTGATCTGCCGCTGGATATCGAGGATGCGAGAGTCCACCGAGGAGGGTTCAGGCTGCCTATCTCGGGGTGCGAGGTAGACGATGTTCTCTGAAGTTGCTGCCATCTTTCATCTCCTGCCGGTGACGTTTGATGGCTTCAATACTACGCAGATTGCGTAGCGCATGTCAACGCAAAATGCGTAGTTCAGTTTTAAGCGACGAATCGCATTGAAATACTTGACGCATTTGGCGTGGCGGATATGTTGGGGAATAACAAGAGCCCCGCCGTGTTTGGGCGGGGCTCGAATTCCTAGCCGGTCGGTTCCAAGACGATGGCGGCCAGGGGCACCTGAGTACCGGGGCCACGCACTACCATGGGGTGCGGCCACAGTGCAAGGGCAGTCCGAAAGGTGGAAGCCTGGTCGCCGGTTCTCTCCCAAGGGCCGAGAAGTAGCCACCAACTCTGGTGCGGGATAAGGGCAACCAGAGGCCCCGAAGCGACGGGCCGGCTCCGAAGGTCAAGATCGTTAGTGGGCTAGGGACATAGCCAAGGTCGGCAAGGCCAAGGGCTATGTCGTCCTATGCCCACTTCGCTCAAGACACTCTCCAAAGATCATGAAAATCCCGTCGGCGTTTTGCGAAGAGCGAAATCAGCCTCTCCATTTGACAGGCGAAGCCCATTTTACCTCTTGATCCAAAAGCGGTGATGCATTCCAGCTTTCGAGCTGGAAGAGCCCTTTTTTTCGGCCCGGTCGGACGATCTTTACCAATGTCTCTCCGGTTTCCAACCGGACGATGCATTCGCGGCCGAGCATGTCTGCTGCAGAAAATTGCTCGGGGCCATAAAAGATCAGTTCGCCCTCAAAATACCGCGGGTACATAGAGTCGCCTCGAACTGTTACAGCGACGATGCCTTCCGGGGCGTCGGGTGGTGTATCGGTCTCATCAAGGCCGGCACCCATTTCATGATCATCTACGGTGTGAATTTTTGCGCCGGCGCCAACATATCCCACAATCGGCGTTTGCCCGCGGCGAGTGGGTAGCGGCCTAGGATCACCTTCCCCCTCTAGCAGCCATTCCCACCTGACCTTGAAAGCACGCGCATACTTCTTGGCGGTTTCGCGGCTGGGATTCCGGTCACCATTTTCGTGCCCCAGATAGGTCGAAATGACCCATTCACTGCTTCTGGCCGCCTCGGTGGCCTTCTCAAACCCAGCTCGAGACCGGGCCCACCTCAATCTATTTCCGATAGTATCCATGCATCAAACATCGCAAAATGCGCTACGCAATAGGCGTTGACATTAACTACGCAATGTGCGTAGTTACTTTTGATGCAGACAATCTCTGAAATCGTCGATGCCTTCGGTGGGCCTACCGAATTTGGCAAAGCTTGTGGGTTCAAAGAGAACCCAGCGTCACGCGGCTCCGATATGCGGCGTCGCAACTCAATACCGGTGGATTACTGGTCGCAGTTGATCCGCGCTGCCGAGTCGAAGGGGCTGTCTATCTCCTATGAAACGCTCGTCGAAATCCATGCTCAGCGGAGTCAGGCCGCAGAATGAAGGAATTCCGAACAAGGCTCCGGCTCAAGCACCTGAATGCGCTTCGCCGATACATGCGCGCCAACGGGCTGTCGCAGAGAGCTTTTGCGCGGCTCATCGGTGTTCGTAGCAGCGCGGTTTGTCGGTGGATCGCTGGCGAACGCGTTCCGAGACCGACGCAAATGGCAAAAATCTTCAAGGAAACGGGCGGAGCGGTAACCGCTAACGATTTCATGAGGTCCACCGATATCGCTGACTGAAAGTTTCCGCTGCTGCTCGGCAGCGGGGTCTCCGCGAGGGGGAGGGCTCTGCAGGCACATTCAGCTCCCCCTCGCGGCAGAGAATACGGCCCTCCGGCGAGCGGCCAAGGGTGAGGGCGACCGATACGCGTTACGGATTTCGGTCGCCCTCTATCGGCCCGACCAGCCGGGTTTAGGTCGGGCGCGGGGTAAACAGATTGGAGGGCTGTCGACATGATCATGAATGCATCGCGTAGCGACTTCTCTCCGATTGCGGCGACGGGGCACCTTCTTACGCTGGGTGTCCACGTCGAGGGTCCTTCGGTCACTGCCCCGTGCCGAAGGGCTAGCGGAGCCGGGCGCGCAGCAAAAGCCAGATGGTCTGGCGGTCCTTTATCCAACGTCCGGCTCCGTCGTTTTCATGAGTTTGAGGCTAGCGAAAAGCTCTGCCGAAGGTTCGGCAATGTCTACCGAGATCTCGGCAAATTCTGCCAGGATCTCGGCAGAACCAGCCAGGGACTTGGCAAATGAACGATGAGGCCGTCCGCGAAACAGCACAGGATTGGGCCGAGGAATGGCTTGAGGAGGTTATCGATCATTTGCCCCGCTTCCGAAGCCTTGAAGCAACCCGTCTCGAAGTGGCTAAAGAGTTGAAAATGAAGCCAATTGAGCGGGGCGTACGCAGAATTAGAGCCATTCAAGCAGGGGATGCTGGCTCTGACACACTGGTGCAATTTTGGGTGAGATACCGGGTCTGGAAAGATCGCGTAATGGAGCGCGAAAGAGCCAAGGCCCAGCGTGAGTACAAACGTGCGTCATCGTTGGGAATTAACTTGGAGCATTCCGTTGAAGGCCATTATTCGCGCGAAGACCGCTAACGCTCTGAGGGCATTAGGGCGGTGGGTCTGCGAGACACTTTTCAAGATAGCGGATTGGTTGCACCCCGAGGGGCGGCAGTTGCCAGAACGGGCGGTGCGGTCATGAGCCAGCAACCTACAGTCCAGGAAGTTCTCACATTGCCGTCTCTCATTGCCGAGTTGGGCCACATGTGGGGCCTTGGCCTGGATACCTATGACATCTCCGAAAGATTTCGCCGCCGCGGGCATCTCAATGTCACTGAGGCGTTCGTCTTCAACAATATCAAACTGATCCGTGACGCAGCGAGGTGCCTGCAATGACTTCTGTCGTGGCGAAAGAAATCGCAGCCACATTTCAGAGTGGTGCCTTGACGGTTGCAAACATAAGCCCGCGATCAATATCCGAGCTTGGAACGACTTATCTCGGTAAGCCTGTATTGGTGACGTGGTATCCCGGCGGCTTTGGTCCAAGACGTCTAAGAACGATTAGCGTTGACGGGACAGAGGGTGTGTTCCCAGACGGCGCTGATGCCAAACTGATCTTTAAGGCGGCCCTCTCTCGTGCCGACCGTTTGATCGACGCCAAAATGGCGGAACTAGAAGGTCTTCGTCAGAGGGCCATGCCCGTCCAGGAGGAAGTCTAATGCCGCCCTGGACGCCCGAACGCGAAAAGACATGCGCCGATCTATGGAATGACGGCCTTTCGGCTGGCCAGATTGCCAAACGGCTCGGCGGGACAACCCGTAACGCAGTCGTGGGCAAGATCCATCGCATGGGCCTGCAGGGAAGGCCAAAGGACACCCGCAATACCAAGGGCTACCAGGGCGCCGGCCGCACGAAACTGAATGCCAGCAAACCCAAACCACCGAAATCAGATTCGCCGTCCCTGGCGAATGCCAACGCGATGTCTCAGAACGCTCGCCCTCCCGCATCGACTGAGGCTGCGTCCGCGTTGGCACCCCTTTCCAAAAAGCACCCCCGGGGAATCCGGAAAGCTTTTGAAGCTCTCAAGCCGACAAGCTGTTGCTTCCCGATCGGTGATCCCCAGCACAGTGATTTCACTTTCTGCCTGGCTCGCGCGAAGCCGGGCAGCCCGTATTGCGTAGACCATGGCTCAATCTGTACGAGCCCCGCGCCAACCCGCAAACGAGCAAAGGAACGTGCATATGCCTGACAAGGACGAAGCTGAAAACGGCATGGGCCACAAGCCCCCGAAAAACGCCGAAGTGAAGTCGTTCATCGAGCGGATCGAAAGCCTCGAGGAAGACAAGAAGGAGCTTTCAGAGGACATCAAACAGGTAAAGCTGGATGCGTCAGAGGCCGGTATTCCGACCAAGGAACTCAACGAAATTCTCCGTCAACGCAAGATGCAGCGGAAGATGGGGAAAGAGGCCTACGAGGAATATCTCGACGGCGTCAGCGTCTTGAAGGACTCGCTCGGCCAGTCCTATTGGGCGTTCGACCAGACTGAGATGGATATGGGCGACGGAGCGGCGGTCCATTGAACCTCATGACCCTGGATCCGGACACGAAACACATCGGATGGGCCGTCAGTCTACCGGGGCAGGCGGTCCCATTGTCCGGTGTGTTGAAACTACCTGAAACACCCGCGAAAGGTACCAAGGTTCGCGGGAGCGAGCTCTATTACCTTCGGCCCGCGCGTGACTGGCTCAAAGCCAAGATCGAGAAGCATGAGGTCTCGCACCTTTGCGCCGAGGCCCCTTTTGTCGGCCCGAACGCCCAAACTGCAATCAAGCTCTCTGTTTTGAGCGGAATGATCGTGCTGCTGTGTCACGACCTGGGAGTCGAATATTCTCGTGCCGAGCCCAGCTCATGGCGCAGCGATACACACGGCCGCACCCAAGCCCCAAAGCATATCAAGGGTACTGGTCCCCGGAGGCGCTGGCTAAAGCGTCAGGCGATCGAATGGTGCTGCGATAGAGGCTGGCCGGTCCGCAACCCCGATCAGGCCGAAGCTCTCTGCATCAACGCCTATAAGCGCGGCCTTCTCGACCCCTCACAGAACTGGCGCAACCTTCCTATGGGAGCCGTGGCATGAGCGACAGGCGGTTCACCGACAAGCCGGATTTGAACCCTGAGGCAGTTCATGCCTTGGCGGAAGATCATCCGGCCATGGTCGAGAACCGCACGCTCTTTCCCTCGACGGTCGTTGAAGTTACCGAGACAGAGCCGGATCGTCTCCTGGTATCGGGTCAGAACAACCGCAAGCTTGGCAAGATCGTCGAGAAGGGAAAATTCAAGGGCTATGCGATCTATTCGTTGACCCTAGAGGAACGCGCGACGTGCCCGCTGGACTGCGAGGCGCGCGGTTACTGCTACGGCTCGTCGATGCAGATGGCCCGTCGCCATAAGATCGGCGACGCAGACGTTTTTTACGACCGTCTGGCGTTCGAAATCTGTGATCTTGCCACTCTTCACAGCGGCCTGTTGATCCGCCTCCACGTGCTCGGCGATTTCCCTTCGGTCGAGTATGTCTCCTTCTGGAAGGAAGTCCTGGACGAGAATCCGACAGTCGCCTGCTACGGCTATACGCACCGGCGGACGACGGCATGGGGTGGCGATGAGATCGGCGATGCGATCGAGGCCGTGAAGGATGCGCACCCGGACCGGTTCCGCATCCGGTGGTCCACGGAAGTCGCGAGGCCGGATGGCGCCGTTATTGTCGACACTGTGCCGGACCGCCCACGCATCGAGGAAGGGATCGTGTGCCCTGCGCAAACCGATGCCACGGCATGCTGCGCGACATGCGGGCTCTGCTGGGAGCCAACGGCGAAGAACGACACAATCGTGTTCGTCAAGCATGGGCGCAAATCACGCGGCGCGGCGGACGACCTAGTTGTGGCGCGTAACGGTTCCGAGGCGTCCGTGCGCCCCATCAAGGCACTCGATTGTCCGAAGGCCATAGAGGCCAACCATGTCGGATCAACGCCGCCGAGCGTGCGTCTCGTTTCTCCCGGCGCCCTGCTGGTCGAGGCAGCATACCAGCGCGACCTTTCGCGGAAGTCCATTCGTTTAATCCGCAAGATCGTCGGCGACTTCAGCTGGACAAAATTCAAGCCACCAATTGTTGCGGAAACCGATGCTGGTCTGTTTGTCATCGACGGGCAGCACACTGCGATCGCGGCGGAGACACATCCAGGGATCAAGCAGATTCCAGTCCTGATAGTATCTGCCGACGAACTGACAAAACGAGCGGATTCGTTCGTATCCCACAACCGTGACCGCGTGGCGATGTCGGCCCTGCAGGTGTTCCACGCCGAAGTTACGGCCGGCGACGAGACGGCGACGGAGATCCTGAAAATAGCACTCGGGCAGGGCGCAAACATTCCGCGGTTTATTCCACCCAAGCGATCGTCCCGGCCGGGCGACGCGATAGCGATTACCGCATTCCGGCGGATTTTTAAGCATGGTGGACGCGAGACGCTGGGCCGCGTGCTTCGGATTGCTGTCAAGTCAGGCTTTCAACCAATCAACTCCACGCTCGCTTACGGGCTCGAGATGATCTGCCGGTCTGACTATTTCGCGCCCGTGGCCAAATTGTCAGACGATGCGATTGCCAAGGCGATTGCGGCGATCCCCAACCTCGACAAAGAGGCGCAGGAACTCGGCAGCGATCTGCAGCAGAACCGCTATCGCGCAGCCGCCCTCCTCATCGCCGAAGAGGCCGGGATTGAACTGGTGAAAGCATGATCAAGTCGCTCGCAGATGAAATCCTAGCTGTATTGCCGGCGCTAATGGACTCCTGTCCGGCAGGACCACTCGCGAAGGACGTTGCGGACCGTCTCTGCGCCGACCTACCAAGTGTGAGGCGTGCTTTCCATGAGATCAATGAAGCGGGCACCGCGCGGATCGTTCGCCGCGGCCGGAAGCTGCATCTGGTTCCTGCCGACACCCCCGCCTCTATCTGCATTATTTGCCACTGCGAGTTTAAGCCTGTGGCGCGGCGGACGGTCACATGCTCCCGGTCCTGCGCCCGCAAGCTGGCCTGGCGGAACCCCGATATGCGCCGCCGTCACAGCGCATCCCTCAAGAAAGCCAAAGCCAGCGCGGCTGCAAGGCAAGAGCTTTCGAAGCGATGGAAGGAATATTGCGCTCGGCCCGAAATCAAAGAGCATCGGTCGGAGGTTCAGCGTCGCATCTGGGCCGACCCTGTCAAGCGTGCGAAGCGCACCATGGCGCTTGAGGAGGCGTGGGAGAACCACCCCGAGAAACGGGCGGCCTTTTCAAAACGTCGCAAGCGTGACTGGCAGAACCCGGATTTCAGAGCCAAGACAATCGCTGCAATGCACGACAGCCAGCGCGCAAGACGCCGCCGCCGTATCGTTGAGATTGCCGCTGCGAATGACACCATGACGACTGCGGAAATCGGTGCGCTAGTCGGTCGAACAGCCAAGAGCGTCGAGATCGTTCTACAGAGAGCGCGAAAGAATGGCGAGATCGGGCCGCGGCTTGGTGACGGCCCCCGCCTTCGACGAAAAGCAATCAAGCAGCGGGAGCAGCGTCGCCGCAATAAGTCCGCGGCATCAGATCACGCGCAGATTGAGTCCCCGGCATGACCCACTACACCCGTTTCGAAGATATCCCGCTGTTCGCCTACGGCCTGCTCATGATCGATCCAGGTTGGACGTTCGAGCTGTATTCGAAGAAGGGTGAAGCGAAGTCTGCCCAGGCTCAATACGATTGCATGACCTTGGAGGATATCCAGGCACTACCCATTGGGCATCTCGCTACCAAGGATGCGATTCTGTTTCTCTGGGCCACGAACCCGATGCTTCCTCAAGCAATCGAAACCTTGTCGGCATGGGGCTTCAAATACGTCACCGCTGAGACACGAATCCTTGCATTAGTCGGCGAGAGCGCAACAGGCCGTAGCGCGGGGGTATCCTCGTGAACACAGACAATCAACCAGCCCCTCGAGACCCTCGGATCTGCACCTCCGAGCAATGGCTGAACACCAGTAACCCAGTAAAACGAGTCCTGCGTAGAAACCTTCAGAAGAAGATCAAAAAGCGGGAGAGCGAGGGTGATGAATCTCGATGAACCCAGGACACCACCCCATAATATTGAAGCCGAGCAGGCCCTCTTGGGGGCGATCTTCATCAACAACGATGCATGCGATCGTGTCTCGGACTTCCTGGAGGCCTGGCACTTCTCCGATCCCCTTCATGGACGGATCTACGAGACGGCGGCGAACAAGATTCGGGCCGGCCGTCTCGTCACGCCGATTACGCTAAAGACAGATTTCGAGAACGAGGAACCGTTAGGCGAGTTGTCGGTCCCGGACTATCTGGTTCGGCTCTCGGCAAACGCCACGTCCGTGATCAATGCCAAGCATTACGCCGATACAATCATTGAGTTGGCCGTAAGGCGGGAACTGATTTTCATCGCGGAGTCGATTTCGGAATCGGCCCACAATCCAGAACGCGACACAACCCCGACTGAGCTGGTCGAGAAAGCCGAGCAAGAGCTCGCAGAGCTTGCCAATGACCGCCGGCAGACCAGTGGCGCGGTCTCGATGGATGAAGCGGTCACGAAAGCGCTCGATACGATGTCGCGCGTCTACTCGAGTGATCGGGGTATGGCGGGATTGCCGACCGGCTTCGCAGATCTGGATAAACGGACGGGAGGGTTGTGTGCCCCGGACCTGATATTCCTCGCAGCGCGTCCTGGTATGGGCAAGACAGCACTCGCGTGTCAGATCGCCTTCCACAACGCAAAGCTCTGGCATGAGACCAAGGACACTCAGAACCCTGAGGGATGTCCGACTGGAATCTTCAGCCTTGAGATGAGCTACGACCAACTGGCCACTCGACTGATCAGCGCAAATTCCGAAGTCGCATCTGACCGCATGCGCAAAGGAACCTTCAGCCAGGCCGAGTTCGACGTCATCGTCGATGTCGCGACAAGGATTGTAGCCAGAGCGCCGATTGAGATCGACGACACCGGGGGGCTTCATATCGATCGCCTCTGTGCCCGCGCCCGTCGCATGAAGCGTTCCAAGGGGATCGGCCTCTTGATCATCGACTACCTCCAATTGCTCCAGGCGAGTCGCAAGTATGCTGGCCAGAAGGTCAATGAGGTCACGGAGCTGACGAACAAACTTAAGGGGCTCGCCAAGGAACTTGGGATACCGATCATCTGCCTCTCCCAGCTTTCCAGGAAGGTCGAAGATCGGGAAGACAAGCGGCCCCAGTTGGCCGACCTGCGGGACTCGGGATCAATCGAGCAAGACGCCGACGTCGTCATGTTCATCTATCGTGAGGAGTATTACGTCGAAAAACGTGAGCCTAAAAAGTTCACCGAAGCGCACATTGATTGGCTCGCCGATATGGAGAAATGCCAAGGCGTAGCCGAGATCATCCTGGGCAAGCAGCGCCATGGTCCATGTGGCACCGAACGGCTTCACTTCAACGGCGAGCTGACACGCTTCTCCAACCTTGAGAAGCAGATGGAGTTGGCGGCGTGACTGGAGGGGAGAAACAACCCTACTTCCGATTTTTCGCCTCTGACTGGCTTGGGGGGACGCGAGGTATGCGTGCAACAGAGGTTGGGATTTACATCACACTAATCGCCTTGATGTACGACCGAGCACAACCATTGATCGAAGACCCAAAGCGCCTAGCGCGCCAATGTGGTTGCACGCCAAAGACGTTCATTGAGGTCCTTGAAACACTCGTTGAGGACGAAAAAATCATCCGGCTTGATGATGGTCTATGGAACAAAAGAGTCGAAAAAGAATTCAAGTGGCGCGAAAAAAGTTCAACCACCGCGCGCGAGGCAGCTCAAAAACGGTGGGGAAAACCCAACGAAATCAATGATGCTGATATGCCAGCGCAATGCGATAGCAATGCGGACGCAATGCTATTCCAGAATCCAGAAGCCATAGAAGTAAGTAACGCGCGCACGGTCGACGACGAGTTTCGAGAGGTATTCTGGCCGAAGTACCCACACAAAGTCGGCAAGGCTGCCGCGCTGCCGGCATTTCGCAAGGCTCGGAAGAAAGCCTCCCTGGTCGAGATCATGGATGGCTTGGAGCGATACATCGCGGCCAAGCCGCCTGATCGATCGTGGTGCAATCCCGCAACATTCTTGAACCAAGAACGCTGGGCGGATGAGCCGAGCCCTGAGGATGGTCGGCAAACCGGATTGTTGCTTGGACAGCAGCCAAAATCCCGGATGAATGGATCAGGGGCGATCATCGCGTACGGCACCGACCAATGGGACGCCTGGAAAGCCGATCACGTCCGGAACAATTCGTCCAAGCAGTACGAGTATCGCGACGAGCCGGGACTGACCGTGCGCGAACCGACCCTTTGGCCCTCACGACGATGAAAGGAGAGACGATGACTTGGAAGCCGGACATTTGTATCTACCATTTCCCGTGTGACGACGGGTTCGCATCGGCTTGGTGCGTCTGGAAGAAGTGGGGCGATGACGTTGAGATGCGCCCGGCAAACTACGGGCAAGCGTTACCACTGGATGAAGAAATTGCGGGCAAGAACGTCCTAATCGCCGACTTCAGTTTCAAATACGATGACCTTTGCGCGATGTCGTGGAAGGCGAAGTCTATCGTTCTCTTGGATCACCATAAGACAGCGCGGGCGGATTTGGAGCGGTTGCCGCCGTTGGTCCATCTCACGCCAGAAGGTCTTGACGATGCGTTCAAGATTAATTGGTCGCAGAACACGCCTGAGATTGTCGCGCACTTCGACATGAATAGGTCCGGCGCATCCCTGACATGGGAATTCTGCTTTCCCGGCGAGCCCATGCCGGCGCTTATCAAATACGTTGAAGACCGCGATTTGTGGCGCATGAACTATGAGGAGACGCGGCCTTTGTCCCTCTACCTACGTGCGCACGATTACGACTTCGCAGCGTGGGACGAAATCATGCTTCAATTCGAAAACGAAGATCGCCGTGCAGACATCCTAAATGAAGCGTTCGCCATTCAAAAGTTCTACGACAAGAAAGTTGGCGAGATCGCCGACACGGTGTCGATGAAGCAGATTGGCGAGCATGACGGTGTGCCTGTGGTGCATGCGCCCTACGCCTTCGCATCCGATACCGCGCATGAGCTGTTGCAACGCCACGCCGACGCGCCTTTCGCAGCCGTGGTCGTCGACGCCTATGGCGGCCGAACCTATTCATTGCGTTCCGAAGATGAGCGTGTCGACGTGAGCGAGGTCGCCAAATCATTCGGAGGCGGCGGTCATCGGAACGCGGCCGGCTTCCGGATGCCGCTTTAGCTCAACGAAGATTCAATTCAGCGGCGCAGCTACGGCAGGGCATTGAGAGGCAGGTCGCGGGCGTGAGGGCCCGGACACCACTGCCACAGACATGAGGGGTGATCGCCCGATGCGCCGTGATCATCCCTTACCAGATGAGAGGTGAGACGATGCGGATACCGTGGATACGATTTGCGAATTGGCTTTATGCGCTCGAGCGCAGGGCCGGGAGAGCTGCTCATTGGTGCGACAGGCGACATCTGAAGCGGTGCGGGTTGCCTGGCAAGGCATCATATTGACGGAGGCAAATTTGAAAGATCTATCCAGACGGAAATTCCTAGGCGCTGCGGCTGCTGCGCCTGTTGCTGGCATATCGGCAGGCAAAGCCCTGGCTAGCGCGGTCAGCCAGCAGTCCGGGCTTGCAACCGCTGAAACATCGTTTGGCGTGCGGGCTGTCGACGGGGGCTCACTTCCCTCAGCCCTGCGAAAACTCGGTTATGTCCCGGAGTACATGAAGCGTCGATGGCGGGAGCAATCAAGACACATAGGGGGTATCGAGCCTGACATCATGTCGATGCGATCAGTGTCAGATGTCAACAAGGTGAGGCTGCAACGGGAGCGTCGTTACAAAGCGATCGAGGACGATTTCTGGGAAGGCGAGCATTCCGGCGATCGATACGAAGAGTTCATAAAGCTGGTCGGCGAAGCAGGTCGTTGGTTCTAACGGAGGCAGCATTGGCGGGACGAAAGAGATCAAGCGGCAAACGTCATCCTAGCGGAAAGCTGGTCCAGAAGATGGAACCGGGCAAGCATCCATCCGAATGGCTTCGTCTGAAGAAGATCATTGAGAATCAGGCCAAGGATCCGCGGCTTGGGTCTGAGCTTGGCCGGCTCTTCTTCTTCGAAGAAATCGACAGTTGTCAATTCGACGCCGGCACCAAGTGGCAGCAACTGGTTATTCGGTATCGGTTGGTCATCTCGGCGCCGGCCGATGTGCCAAAGGTCAAGGCTCTTGGCGAGCAGTTCGGGATCAGCCTAACGGATATCAGTAAAGAGGAGGCCGAAGGCGTAAAGCGTGCTTATTGCGAGAGCTTTGAGCACCTGAACGATCATGCGGCGGGCAATGGCCGCGCGGTGCTCCGGGCATTGAACGATCTTGTGATCCGAGATCAGCCCACAACGACACAGCAAAAAACCTTGGCAATCCGCGGTTTATCAGCTCTCGTAAAGCTTTGGGGCTTGACGAATAAGGGAAAAAAGTAGACCTTCCGAAATCGAAGCTTCGAATTGCGCCCACCGGAACCCCGTGTGGGCGTTTTTGATTCTAGCAGCCGGCAGCAACTTCTCGGGCCATGCCAAGTGATGGACAAACCCGCGGATCGCCGGAATCGTAGCGGCCATATACATAGTAGTCGATGCCGTAAGATTCATTAACGGCCCAGATCTCGTAACGGCTTGTGCGTTCGATCAACTTCATTTGTTTTCCTCTTCGGCAAATAAGTCCATCGGTACTTGACCAGTTTCGTCGAATGCTCGTTCAAGCTGCCGAGCCCGATCCGCTGTTCGCTCAGAGATCGGGTACTTGCTGTGGCCGATCTCCATCCTGTCGACAGTCTCGCGGATCCGCTTGCCCTTGAACCCGAGCGCTAGGCCCCACGGCACGAGATTGAGGCCGACCTTTTCTCGGATGGCTCTGAATTCATCTGGGGTCATTGTGTGTCATCCGATCAGCTCCTCAATCTCGCGATCCAGCTCTTTGGTGTCGTCGTCCATGTCGCGGTTGGCGGAGTACATAAGCCATCCGGCGATCAACGTGAACGCGAAACCACCCTCACCATGAATAGCGAGCGTGAAGCCGATTGATCCGAGTGCGAGGCCGGCTGCGATTTTGAGGATTACTTTTGTCTTGAGTTTCATTCTTCATCTCCAGTGAGGGTGGGGATGATCCCCAGGGTGTTTAAGTAGCGGCCCCGGATGATACCGGGACCGCCTTGGTTGTTACGAGAGCTTGATGATGGTTCCGAGAACCGAGAGCATCAGGGCAACGGCCCCGCCCAGCATCACGCCAAACCGAACCGTCAGACGAAGGGTCTGAACGTCGAGAGCTTGGGCAAGGTCTTCACGGCTGACGATCTCGTTCATCACATAGTCCCTGACAGCAAGCGCATGAGCTTCGGCGATCTCTTCTTTCTCGCCAGCTTCCTTAAGAGTGTTTGCGTATGAGAGGGTATCAAAGATCAAAGCCATTTTCGTCTCCTTTTTGAGGTTGGGGACAATCCCCAGTGACATCCTAGATATGGGGTGTAATTCGCGGATTTCAACAGCAAAACCTAAGAAAAATGGGCAATTTTGAAGAGTTTTCGAATTCAGAGACGCCCTAATCGAAGCAATAACTACCAATAACGAGAGATGAAATGTCGGTCACCCATAAGGCACCGGTCGATTGTGATTTCTGCGACGCGGCCTTTGAGGACGCGGTCGCAGCCTTGAAGGCGGATCCCGCCGAGGTAACTATCGTTTGTTCGTATATGTATTGGCGTAGCGCCCGAGACATCCAGAATACATTTGGCTGCAGCTTGCACCTCGTGCCGGACGAACTGCTGAAGGCAGTCGACCATTGGGCCGTATGCCACGGCTCAAACGTCTACTGGTCGCCGGGGGCCTAGCGCCATCAATGGCAACTATCAAAAACCAGCGGCTATCAATCGAAGAACAGCGGACTCACTTGTCTGAATGCGAGGCGTTGATGCAGCTCTACGTCATTTTGACCTGTGTCGAATTAACTTTTCGGGCGGCCGCAAGCTGGCCCTCGTTATGAGCCGCACCGTGGTTGAAGGGAGTGATCTCTACAGACGGTCAATGACCTACTACGAAGAGCATGACAGCGACCCAGCTCTACAACACAAGGTGTGGGACGCTACGCCCTGGATGGTCAATGCCTATACGGGCTCAATGACCGAAGATCGCGACACAGAGATGCGCTTGTGGTGCTTTGAGCAGTTCGGCGATGAAGCGTGGCCGATTCATGGGAAGCCCGGTAACTGGCATCGCGGCGGCGCCACAATTTATGGCTGGACATGGTTTGGCTTTGCCACAGAGCGAATGATGAACGAGTTCATCGCAGCGTGGCCTATTCCTGATGGGATCGCTGTTACAGAGGCCGCCTAATAGACGTTTCCGAAAGGCCCCAATGGGACGACGAAGTGCATATCGTGTGGAATACGCTGAGCAGGCCAAGAAGCTCTGCCTCCTGGGCGCGACCGACAAAGAGTTGGGGGACTTCTTCGGCGTAAGTGAGAAAACCATCAATACATGGAAGGGAAAGCATCCTAAATTTCTTCAGTCCATAAAGGATGGCAAGGATATCGCGGACGGCAATGTGGCCGAGCGTCTCTACCAACGGGCCACAGGTTACGAGCACAAGGAAGACAAGATCTTTCAATACGAAGGTGCTCCCGTCATTGTCCCCACGACGAAGCGCTACCCGCCAGATACTGCCGCTGGAATCTTCTGGTTGAAGAACCGACAGCGGGGCAAGTGGAGGGACAAGCAAGACCACGAGTTGGCCGGGCCTGACGGCGGGCCCATCGAGTTCAAGCAGATAGAACGTGTCATCGTCGACCCTGCAGATTGAGACGGCCCGGGTATTCGTTCCGCTTCTACAGCCAGCCCGATACAAGGGTGCGCATGGTGGGCGTGGGAGCGCCAAGAGCCACTTCTTCGCTGACTTGTTGCTTGAACGCTGCATCCTGGAGCCGCCATTCCGTGCAGTCTGCATTCGCGAGAACCAAAAGAGCCTGACGGAGTCAGTTAAGCGCCTGCTGGAAGACAAGATCCGCGATCGGTCCCTCGAAGGGTACTTCACGGTCTGGGACAAGCGGATCGACACACCTGGTGGCGGTGTCATCATCTTCCAGGGTATGCAGTCGCACAATGCGGAGAGCATCAAATCCCTTGAGGGCTACGATGTCGCTTGGGTCGAAGAGGCGCAGGTGCTGTCTCAACGCAGCCTCGATATGCTTCGCCCCACGATCCGCAAAGCCGGATCAGAGCTATGGTTCTCCTGGAACCCGCGGCATGAGACAGACCCGGTCGACGTCCTTCTGCGCAGTCAGAACAAGCCGCCGGGCGCAGTCGTCGTAGAATCGAACTGGACTGATAATCCGTGGTTTCCCGACGTACTCCGCGATGAAAAGGATTTCGATCAGCAGCGAGACGCAGACAAGTTCGCGCACGTATGGGGTGGCGGTTATGTGGTCTACACCGCAGCCCAGGTCTTTAAGAACTGGTCGGTTGGCGTTTTGGAAATCCCCGAGGGCGCACGGCCCTACTATGGTGCGGATTGGGGGTTCGCTGTCGATCCGACCGTTTTAACGCGTTCATGGATTGTCGGTCCGAGAAAGCTCTACATCGACAAAGAGGCCTACAAAGTCGGCTGCGAAATCGACGACACGCCGGAACTCTTCGATACGATTGAAGATGGTGCCGCGCGGGAGTGGCCGATCACCGCGGATAGCGCACGGCCTGAGACGATCTCGTACATGAAGCGGAACGGTTACCCGGGCATCCACGGAGCCATAAAGGGAGCAGGATCGGTTGAGGAAGGGGTGGAGTTCCTTAAGTCGTATGACATCACCGTCCACCCCAACTGCAAGCATGCGATCCAGGAGCTGACTTACTACTCCTACAAGGTCGACCCCGCGACAGAGGAAATACTACCGGTCCTGGCCGACCGCGATAACAACGTGATCGACGCCATCCGGTATTCGGTTGAGGGAGAAAGGATTGCTCAAGTGGGAGAGGCGCACGAATCCAGCTTCGTCTACGATCCGTCACCCGACATTCCGCCTCGCGAATGGCCGCGCGTCTACGGCTTGGATATCCAGGGCTCATGCGCATCGGTGATCTGGGGCGCGTGGGACCAACATGCCGATGTCGTATGGCTGTATGCCGAGTACCTTGAAGACCCGGTCAGGCTTGAGGTTTGGGCCAGTGCGGTTCGGAAGCGGAAATCCTGGATACCGGGTATCTTCGACATGATGGCAAGACGCCGAACCCAGGAGCAGGGCGAGCGCATGGTCGATGCCATGATTGACGAAGGCCTCGACATCTTCACTTCGGAGGGAGACTCGGAGGCTGCTGCCCAGGAGGTCAATGCCCGCGCCGCAACGGCTCAACTGAAAGTCGCCTCCAACCTGACGAACTGGCTCTCCCAGTACCGCTCTTATCGACGAGACAAGAAAGGCGGCATTATCCAGGAGAATGACGGATTGATGCATGCAACCGGTCTACTTCTCACATCAGGGCTGTCCATCGCGATGATCGAACCGACGGTGCAGCACCAGGCCAAAGCCGAGTGGGAAGGGCAGACCGGCAATCGAACGACTGGCTACTAAATGACGAAAAATCCTGATCTCTATGCAATGCTGGGCATCGGCCGTGACGCGGAAACAGCAGCCATCAGAACGGCGTACCGTTCACGTGCCAAGAAAGCCCATCCAGACGCGGGAGGCTCTCCGGAAGAGTTTGAGGCCGCGCAAACCGCTCATCTGGTCCTGACCGATCCAGTGCGCCGCGCGCAATATGACAAGACTGGACACTGGAATGACTTTGATCCTAACGAGCCGGATCACGCTGCCTATGCGCTGATTGCCGAGTCTCTTGCTGGTGTCGTGCAGGGTGATGTCGACCCGTCAACCGCTGATTTGCCCAATCATCTTCAGTCGGCGTTCCGTAAGAAGATGCAGGGCATGCACTCCACATTGAAAAGCATGGAGCGATCCCACCGACGGACGGAGAAGCTTAAAGGGCGCTTCAAGAATCGTAACGGTGAGCCCAACCGGCTTGAGCTAATAATTGACGGGCAGACCCGGCAGATAGCGGAGGGTATCGCCAGGATCAAAGCCGCGCTCGAAGATCACGAGCGAGCCGTGGAGATCTTGCAGGATTATGACTTTCGGCGGGATGCCCAGACGACATCGTCATTCTTCGTGTTGGGCAACGTGCCATCATCGGCACATATCCCCTTGGGATACGTAAAATGTTAGCATATTATTCCACCGTGATTCGAAGCGTTATCAACGCCTTGGCTAGCAAGAACCAGCGAGTCGGGGCATGGTTGGAGATATGCAACGACCCAGAACAATCGGCGGCTGGTGCTTCGCAATATACGTTGTAGTGCGCGGCATCATGGATTTACTGGGTGCGATAGATTTTATTGTAGAAAGAACCAGCGATCCCGGTTGGCTGAGCACAGCTGTACGATATCTAGTTGACCCGCCCGCGTGGGTTCCGCTCCTCTTAGCATTGGCCGCGCTTGGTTTGATATTATGGCCAGACAGAGAAAAGAATTGGCCAAGGCGGCCCACTGTAAAAGATGCACAATTGATCGCTCCATTATTCATAATAATCGTAAGCACGATTGGACTTCTGGTCGGGATCGCTTGGCTTATAACCGCTCAGAAAAATGCTGAGTCGGCCAACGCAAACCTTCTTGCCGGCGAGCAGTGGGACGCGGCAAAGATCGCTATTCTCGATCAAATATTCCGCATCCTAAAACACCAAATGGAGCCAGCATATGACGCTCTCGGCGATAAGTACGCCTCACCTTGGCGCAAGCGGATTCTAGAAATCGGACCACAGGAATACGTAAAGGAAATCCATGCAGGCTTGCGGGGCACTGCAAAGCCGGTCGGGGATCTTTCTGCTTTGTTAGAGGCGCAGGCGATCTATCCCGACTTAGTAGAGGAATTTAGGGGCGGCCCAGAACAACAGAATAAGTTGGTGGCAGCCGCCAATGAGTTTCAGGCAGAGCTTCAGCATCTTTCAGATCAACCGGAGGAGCGAAATCTAAACCTCGTCAAGACTGAAGCAGAGGCGTTCAAGAGTGCCGTTGGCGCTTTCGGTCAGTGGGCGCGTGCGCACATCCAAAAAGCGGTAGAGTTGAAACAGGCTGCCGCGCCGCAGCCTGCCGGGACATGGAAGAACAATAGATACATTTATGATGCGCCAAGACTGATCCAGACTTTCAGCGTTGGTCCGGAAGATGAAGGCCGTTTCTTTCGATTTCGAGTTAACGGGGTCGCCTCTGAATCGTACGTGCAGTTCAAGGTCGAATACGACGGTGGGATTGCTACTGCCTTGATAGTTCCCCATGAAAAGCAGCAAGTGAATTGGCGGAGAGTGACACGCAAAACACAAGCCGCAGTCCGACTTAGAAATGACAACACAACTGTCTTGAAAGTGCATGTGCCGCCACAATCAGATATGACGGTAATAAGGATTTACGCACTTTGGTGGGAGAAGCCGGATGGCTAGAGGCAAATACCTATCCCTAGAGGAAGCCCGATGTCGATCTCTACGATGTGGACTATTCGGACGAGGCCACTCGCCTCGTGGTTGCGCAGTCTCTCTACGGAATGTTCCGCGATGAACTCGTTCACGGCGAGGGCGCTGCCTATTCCCGTCTTGTCGCGAGGATCCAGGTGAGCCTGCGTGAGGCATACGAATTGGGCCAGAGCAGCCCCATCCGCCCAGAAAAGTTGAACTGATGCACCATGGCGATAGACGCAACACTCCCGGTTGAGGCCGAGCTTCAGCCGAACGGCTCTCTGATGCCTGAAGACGCGATAGATGCGTCTGACGCTAGCGATGGCGAGGTGTCTGTTGCCGAGCGTCTTTTCCGATGGATCAGCACAATTAACATCGCTGCTGAGATCGATGACGATGAACTCGGCAGGATCGGCGCCAAGGTCATAGAGGAATTCGAACTCGACGAAAGCAGCCGCGAAGAGTGGTATGACCAGAACAAGCAGGCCCTTGAGCTTGCCATGCAGGTCGCGGAAGAGAAGACGACGCCGTGGCCGAAAGCGTCAAATGTCATCTTCCCACTGATTACAGTCGCCGCGGTGCAGTTCCAGGCCCGTGCCGGCGGCGCCATCATCCCGGGACGCAACGTCGTCAAAGGCGTTGTGATCGGGAATGACAAAGGCGAGCCTGAAATCGATCCCCAGACGGGCCAAGTGCTCCCGGTGGTCGACCAGGCGGGGCAGCCGGTTCCGGGCCCCGATGGGCAGCTGCAGCCTCAATGGCGCATCCCCCCGGGCGAAAAGCGCCGCCGCTCAGATCGCATCGCGGGCCACATGTCATGGCAACTCCTGCACGAGATGGAAGAGTGGGAGGAAGACACCGACAAGCTCCTGATTATGCTGCCGATCGCAGGGTGTGTGTTCCGCAAGACATATTTTGAGCCCGGTCTTGAGACGAACGTATCGGAACTCGCCACGGCGCAGAATGTCGTGATCAATTATCACGCCAAGTCTATGCGCCGTGCGCAGCGGATCTCGGAGCGTGTCTCATTCTACCCCAGTGAGATCGAAGAGAAGATGCGGGGCGATATCTGGCTCCGTCATGACTTCGGGCAGGCCGTCGCGTCGGGAGACGACAACGAGGAGACGGAAGTCACCCAGGGCGATAAGGACGCCCCACACGAGTTTATAGAGCAGCATCGGCGATGGGATCTGGATGAAGACGGGTACCCCGAGCCCTATGTGATCACGGTCCATCGTCACACCAGCAAGGTTGTCAGGATCGTAGCGCGCTATGACGCGGAAGGTGTCAAACTGCGGGGAGACCGGGTCATATCGGTGAAGCCGGTCGAGTATTACACGAAGTTCGATTTCCTCCCGAATCCCGATGGCGGGATCTACGGGATGGGCTACGGTAAGCTGCTTTGCCCGTTGAATGACTCGGTCAACACTGTGATCAACCAGTTGATTGATGCCGGGACCCTGGCAAACTCGGCAACTGGCTTCATAGGGCGGGGGCTGTCGATCCACTCGGGCGCGGTGAAGTTTACCAAAGGCGAATTCAAGCCCGTCAACGCACCAGGATCCCGGATCCGCGAGGCCATTGTGCCGCTCGAATTCAAAGAGCCCAGCCAAGTGCTCTTCACGCTCCTTGGGCTTCTGATCGAAGCCGCCAAGGAAGTCAGCTCTGTCAAGGATGTGATGACCGGGGAGACATCGGCCGCCACGATGGCGCCGACGACGCTCCTTGGATTGATCGACCAGGGCCTCACGGTCTTCACGGGGATCTATAAGCGTGTCCACCGCTCGCTGGGACGGGAGTTCAACAAGCTCTACCGCCTGAACCGCCTCTATCTCGAGGATGAAGCCGGGTTCCGCGACGGCGAAGAATGGCGGGAGGTCACGCGGGAAGACTACGCGGTTGGTGGCGGTGTCGTGCCGGTCTCAGACCCCTCGATGGTCTCGAACCTGCAGAAGCTTGCCCGTGCCGAACTGCTGAAAAGCTATACCGGCGACCCCATGATCAACCAGATCGAGATCCGGCGCCGCGTGCTTGACGCCGCCGAGATACCAGACATCGATGATTTGATCGAGGAGCCACAGCCTCAACCGCCGGATCCGCTTCAAGTCTTGCAGATCCAAGCCCTCGAGGCTCAGATCGCGAAGACCGCCGCAGACATCGAAACCGAGTATGCGCAGGCTGCCTCCGAGAGGGTCAAGCAGATCAAGGATCTTTCACAGTCAGTCCTCTACCTCGCGCAAGCCGATAAGGCGAACGGGGAGCAGTCGATAGCCTGGACGGCCCAGCAGCTCGATATCATCCGTATCCGTATGGAGCAGTTGAACGGCAGTGAGACGAACGATGGTCGGCCTCCCATGCAAGGCGGTGGAGAAGCACCGGTCCCGAATGCACGGCAGGCCCCGGATGGCAATTGGTATGTGGAAGACCCTGATCGTCCCAACAAATATCTGATGGTGGCGTGATGCCTCGTATGATCCCCGTCGACCACAATCCATTCGCTACACCGGCCCGGTACGAGAAAGGTGTTGCTCTGTCTCGACCAGTCCCAGAGATGCGCAGCTACACGCCGCTACCGAGCGAGCAAGCCGCAAAATTCCTGGCTGACTACATCGGGCAAGACTATGCGGACAAGGTAACGGCGCCTTTAGCGGTGCTGGCCGACCCGATCTATGAAGGCGGCCGCGAGCTGGCCAAATCATACCAAGCAGGCACGCTGTTTGAAGACGCGCCCCAGACGATGATGGAGGCAGGGTTCATACCCATCCCGGGGATTGCGCCAGCAGCAAAAGCTGTGAAGGGCATCCGCGCCTATCATGGCAGCCCGCATGACTTCGATCAGTTCAGCATGGACAAGATTGGAACGGGGGAGGGGGCACAGGCATATGGTCATGGGCTGTATTTCGCCGAGAGCGAGGGGGTGGCGAAGAGCTATCGGGATACACTGCAAAACTGGCCAAAGACCGCGCAGAGCATCGTTGAGGACCGAGGGTACGATATTGACCTCGACGAGGCGCGGGAAATACTGGGCATCATAAGTCAAGTCAGGAACGGCGATATCGACGCTGCACGCGGCGCGAAATTGGTGGGGTGGCGGTCACGAAAGCTGCGAGATGTGCCCGAAGATGAGCTAACGGATATTGTTAGGAGCATGGCTGATCGTGACAGTGCAGGGGCTATGTACGAGGTCAACATAAAGGCCGACCCTGATGAGTTCCTGGACTGGGACAAGCCGCTCAGCCAGCAGTCCAAGCAGGTGCAGGACGCGGTCCGGCAAGCAGTCCCCGATACAGTCGGCGTCAAGTGGCGCGGCAACAAGATCGATGCTGTCTCGGGCCCGCCACTTGGTCATGTCCAGGAAGTCGATGGTGGCTATAAGGCGGTCGGCCGTTCCATTGATGATAAGTGGGGATTTGAAGATACGTTCCCGACCGAGCAAGAGGCCCGCGACGCTCTAGAGGGTTGGGTCAAGCGATTGCCTACGGACATGAGTGGTCAAGCGGTTTATCGAACAGCCGTCAGCAACGACGACCAGTTGGCAGATGCTCTTGAAAATCTTTACGGCGTGCCAGGCGCCAACCGTGTTGAGCAGGGTGTGGCCAAGCTCCGCGAAGCCGGCATCCCGGGCATCAAATATCTGGACCAAGGCTCGCGCGACAAGGGCGACGGCACCCGCAATTTCGTTCTCTTCCGCGACGACATCGTAGAGATCGTCAGGAAGTACGGCATTGCTGGCGCTGCTGCCATTACAGGCCTGAGCCAAGCGGAACTAGAAGCCGCCGAGAATGCACCTCCGTCGCCAACCGGTGGCCCAACGATCAAATTCCAACCGATCGACCACGACCCGTTCAAGCCGCGTCTCACGCCGGTCGAACACGATCCATTTGCACAAGCAGCCCCATGAGTGACGAAACCAAAGATCAACGTCCTCGCGTGAATGACATCACTCGCGAGGACTTCAACCAATGGGCGACCAGCAAGGTCACGCTCGCCTATCGGAAGTTCCTCCAGGACTACGGCCGCCAGCTGATCCGTGATCATGACGAACGGTGGCTCAATGGCACCGAGGAAAACGAACAGGAGGCTCGAGGGCGGGCACTTACCCACCTCGAACTTGAAGCCCTGACGTTCGATCACATGCAGACCTTCTATCGAAGTATCAATGACGAGGAGATCGATGAGAGAAAAACTACTGAGTAAGACCCGCATCGGGCAATACTCCGAGAATGCCTGGACGGGTGAAAACGTGTCGGGCATCGAGCCGATTGGTGATCAGGTTCTGATTTTGCCCGACAAGGCCGTCGAGAAGACGCAGGGCGGTGTACTGCTTCCCGAAAACCTTCAAGACACTCATTCCCTTGCCGCCGAGACCGGCATCATCGCTGCCATCGGGGATGGGGCCTGGTCTTGGAATATGGACCGCACGCGGCGTTTCGAGGGCAGAAAGCCCGAAATCGGACAGCGTGTCTGCTTTGTTCGATACAGCGGGACTGAGGTCATCGGCGACGACGGCGAAATCTATCGATGCATGAGCGACTCGTGCGTGTCCGGGGTCAAGACCGCACCAGTGGAGATCACCTCGCCCGGTATTGACGAAGCCGCGGCCTGAACGACAACCAACGATTGAGGAAACCAATGAGTGACGTAAGCGGGGCAGAAGCCCTTGATGATGGATCGCCTCCGATACCGCCTGAGACAGACGAAAGCGGGGCATCGGAGATAGAGTCGCGTGCAAGACAGCTCGGATGGCGGCCGCCTGAAGAGTTTAACGACGACATGAAGAACCCGCCCGAGACGTTCCTCTCGGCGGAAGAGTACGTCCGGAAGGCTGAGGATAGCCTGCCGATCATGCGTGAGCGCAGTCGGTACATGGGCGAGAAGATGGATGACTTAGAGGCCCAGCTCGCCAAGGCCACGGGCGCTATCGAATCCAGTGGGAAGCAGGTTGAGGAGTTGACGACACTCGTCGACGATCTGCACAAACAGAACTTGGAGGTTGGAAAGCGGGCCTACGAAAAAGCCAAACGCGATCTGCAGTCCAAGATGGACCGTGCTGTCGAAGAGGGCGAGACAGAAGTCTATCACGAGGCCAAACAGGAGCTCAGAGACCTTGAAAGCGAGCGGCCCCCTGAACCTGTTGCAAAGCCAGAGCAGGAACCAGTTCAGCAGCCCACAAGTCAGCCCGATCCAGCATCAGCGCCCTCCACAGAACTCTCGCCTGTTGCCAAAAGCTGGATCGATGGCAACCAGGACATCATGCAGGATGTGATGCTTAATCCGATCGCCGTCGGGATGCACAACGCCAACATGATCCCGAAAACTCACGGTGGCGCCGGCATGACGGAACAGCAGAGCCTTGATGCGGTCCGAAAGGAGATCCGGAAGCGGTTCCCGGAAAAGTTCGAGAACACGAGGCGAAACGATCCACCACCGGTATCAGGCTCGAGCCCACCACCGCCGCGCAAAAAAACCAAGGGATTTGACGATCTGCCGGCCGACGCAAAGGCGACTTACAACCGCCTGAAACGGCACTTCGAGGCCAAGAACCGGACTTACACGCCAGAAGAGTATGCCAAACAGTATTTCATCGAAAATGAAGGTGCAGCATGAGCGAGACGACACAACAGGAAGTCAAGCCAGTCCGCGCTCGCGACAAGGCTGACGCCAAGAAGAAAGAAACCCACTTCACCGACCTGCAGGCAGAAGCGAAGACGCTCGGCATCAACACGTTTGGTCTTGGGAAGGCCGCCTTGGAGGCATCAATCAAGGCCGTAAAGGGCGCGCTATCGAACGCAACGCCAGAGACCCAGGTTGGAGAGTCTGTCGTAGCGCCCACCGAGACCGCAGAGGATGAACTTCCCCGGCTCGATGACGATGGTGAGCCTCTTGGCCCTCAGAACATCAAACGTATTCCTCTCGGGACTTCGATCGCCCGGCTCAGCAACGATCAGCGGCCAGGCTATTATCGACGATGGATCAACGATGTCCCCGGCCGGTTGGAGCGCGCCCGAAGGGCGGGGTACGAACACGTCAAAGACCCCAAAGGCGAGCCGGTATCGACCCCGGCGGGAACCCAAGAGCAAGGGGGAGGTCTGCGGGCCTATCTGATGGAAATGCCGAACGAGCTTCGAAATGAAGACCTCGCGGCAAAAAGCGCCACCGTTGATGAGATCGACAACGCCATCAACCGCGGCAAATTCAAGGAACAACAGGGTGACAACCGCTACGTCCCTGATTCTGGAATCAGCATTACGCGCCGTTAAACGGTAGCGATCGGCCCTCGATCATTGAGCGGCCAGACCTAATCGACGAACTGCCCGATCGACATCCCAACAACACAAGTGCGGGTTCGTCCCGCTTAAGCAATCAGGAGCATTGCTATGGCTAACGCTGATGCGCCGCGTGGGGCTATCCCCGTGCGGCATCGTAATGGCGCGCCGTACAATGGATCGGGTAACGTTTATTACGTGCCTGCCGCGTACGGCACCGCCCTTTTTGTCGGTGATCCCGTCATCGTCGTAACCGACTCCTCGGACGCCAATGGCGTTCCGACGGTCGCTCGGGCTACGGCCGCCGGCGGAAACTACATCACCGGTTTCGTTCAATCACTCGCCTTCCATGGCGACCCACCGGTTCCGGTCTTGCGAGACTCGGGCAGATACCATCCGGCAAGCACCGAGGGCTATGTCCTCGTCTGTGATGACCCGGACGTCCTGTTCGAGATGCAGGAAGACGGCGTCGGTGGCGCTATGGGCGCCGGGGCTGCAGGACGCAACGCCGATCTCATTATCGGTGCCGGCAGCACTGTCACGGGGTGGTCGGGGGCCGAACTGGACTCCAGCACCCTCGCGGTCACAAACACGCTTCAGATGCGCATCATCGCACCGGCTGAGCGGTCGGATAACGACGTCACGCTCACCAACGCGAAATGGCTTTGCCAGGTCAACCTGCACAGCCAGCGCAACCTGACCGGCGTTTAAGGAGGGATAACGATGTCCACAATTACAAGGGCCCAACATCCCGCCGCGTCTTGGCCGGGAGTAAAATCGTGGTTTGGAAGTTCGTACGACGAATGGGATCCGATCTGGTCCCAGATCTACGACTCTTCACCGTCCAACAAATCGTATGAAGAATCCATCGAGGACGTGCCGTTCGGGCTTCTGTCTACCAAGACGGAAACCGGCGGGATCGTCTTTGATCAGACGCACCAGGGCTACACCCAGCGTCTGACGCAGGTGACCTATGCCCTCGGGTATAAGGTTTCCCTCGAGGAGATCATCTTCAACCAGTATGAGGAAATCTCCCTCAAGCGAGCCGGTCGTCTGGCCCGTTCGGTTCGGGAGACAGAAGAGACGTTGCACGCGCAGGTATTCAACCGCGCGTTCGACGGCGGCTTTACTTATGGCGATGGCGCTACGTTCATCTCAAACAACCACACGACGGACGACGGGCCTCAATCGAATGCCATCGACACGGATGCGGATCTGTCGGAGGCCTCCATTGAGGACCTCGTGATTAAGGTTCGTGACAGTAAGGACGCACGTGGCCTGCGGATCAGCAACATGGCCAAGCGTCTGATCGTTCACCACAACAACATGTTCGAATCGACCCGAATCGTGAAGTCGGCCCTCCAGAACGACACGGCCAACAACGCGGTGAACGCAATCAAGCAGATGAACATCTTCAGCGATGGCATTCTGATCAATCCGTATCACACCGACACCGACGCATGGTTCATCCAGACCAACTGTGAAGACGGCCTGGTGCACTATGACGGACTGCAGGCGACCTTCGATAAAGACCAGGAATTTGATACGAAGAACGCATGCGCTAGCGTGGTGACAATATTCGCTCATGGGTTCAATGATTGGCGCTGTCTCTACGGTAGCCAGGGCGGCTGATCGCCTCTTCTCAACCACAGATGGGCGGCTCTTCGGGGCCGCCCTGATCTCTTCAACCTGGTTAGCGGGGCTTGCGGGCTCCGTTCGACTGCCAGAACGCTAACAGGAGAATTCTTATGGCAGCTCCAACTCGACTTCCATCCGGTGTCGGCACAGTCAAAGCGTCCAATCCACTTGGCATGTTCGGTATGCCGGACCCCACGAAGGTTCATACCTTCTGGGATGACTTCAATACGTTCGATTCCAACCAGTGGACCCTGACTGCCACCTCGGTCGGCGCCGGGACCTCAGCCGTTGCTATTGCGGACGCTGATGGCGGTATCGCGCGGATCACCACAGCGGCAAACGAGAATGATGGCCTCTTCGCTGAGGGGATTGGCGAGATCTTCCTCCTCGAGACCGGAAAGCAATTCTGGTTCAAGACGCGGCTCAGCGTTGGCGATGCGATTCAGTCTGACCTGATTGTCGGGCTGCATTCGACGGATACAACGCCGCTCGATGCGACGCTCCGGGCAGCCTTCATCTCCGAGGATGGGTCCGCGAACGTCTTCTTCAACGTGGATGACAACACCACGGACGCCGACAGTTCAACGGTCACCACACTGGCTGACGATACCTTCGTCACTCTGGCCGCCTATTACGACGGCGGAACGGAGATCAAACTCTATGCCAATGACCTGCGGGTCACCACGATGACAGGTGTCAGTCTGCCGGGTGCCGAAATGGCGATCGGGTTTGGCTATCTCAATGGTGCGGCCGGAGCCGAGACGACTGACTTCGACTACATCTTCGCTGCGAAAGAGCGGTAGGACCCTGGGAGCCGAGACATGGTCGACACTGTCACAAGTCAAACGCTTCTTGATGGGCCGCGCAATGCCGTCATGAAGTTCACCAGTGCATCTGACGGGACCGGAGAAGCTGCTGTTACAAAGGTTGATGTCTCGGCTCTCGCGCCCCATCCGTCGCGAGGAGTTTGCACTGAGGTCCGTATTGACCGGATCGAAGCCAACACTCAGGGCATGGCCGTCGACATTTTATGGGATGCCACGGCGGACGTCCTGGCCTGGCAGATCCCGCAGAACACCCAAGACACCAAGCGTTGGAAGGAAATCGGCGGCCTGATCAACAATGCCGGAGACGGCAAAACCGGCGATATCAAATTCACCACGCGGGATCACACCGCTGGCGACACCTACTCGGTCGTCCTTCACATGGTGAAGAAGTACGGCTGATCCTTAAACGCGGCGTGGGCAACCGCGCTCGGCCCGTCGTGAGACGCGCCATTCCCTTTTGATGGAGGCCCGCCTTGGCCACTCTTACGCTCTTTGATGAGTACATCCGCTACCAGCTGGATGGCACCATCGATCTCGATACCCACACCTTCAAGATGGCGCTGACGAATACAGCGCCTGACGCCGCAGCTCATACGGTGTTCGCCAACATCACCGAAATTACTGCGGGCAATGGTTACACGGCAGGAGGTGATGCGCTGACGAGTGTCACCTTATCTGAAACCGGAGGTGGCACCGGCATCTGGGTTTTTAGCTTCGCGGATCAGACATGGACGGCATCCGGCGGCTCATTTGGCCCGTACCGATATGTCGTGATCTACGACGACACCCCAACGTCACCAGCTGATCCGCTCGTTGGCTTTGCCGATCGCGGTTCTTCCGCGACGACCAATGACGGCAATAGCTTCACCGTCGATATCGGCGCAAATGGTGCAATTCGGTTCCAGGAGGCTTGATATGACGAGTGAAGAGATCGCTGAACTCCTGGAGAACATTAAGAAGCTCCGAGCCGAGCGCGAATTTGAGACTGCGGCAATGGAGAAGCATCGGCTGCGGGCACGGCAGTTGTCGGAAGGCATTCGAGGGCTCGAAGCCCAACTCCCCGACAAGCGGATCGTCAACAAGGTGGAGCGGATGAAACTCGAGCCTGCAACTGTCGCGATCAAGCCTAAGTAGTTTCCATGCTGGGATTTGATGCCGTCGCGGCGTTGCCATTGGCATCGGTGCCGGATGACGACGAGGTCGACATCCTCGGTATCACGCCGGCGACGGTGAACATCACGGGGCAGGTGGTTGGCCTGGATGACGCTCTCATCCTTGCCAACGCATCGGTCAATGTCACCAGCCAAACGCTCGCACTAGACGACACGCTCGCGGTCGCTGCTGCTCTCGTAAACCTGGCGGGCCAGACACTCACGTTGGACGAGGCCATGCCGCTCGCCAACGCGGTGGTGTCATTGACCGGACAGACTGTTTCTCTCGATGACGCCTTGGCGCTTGTCGCCGCTACGGTGAGTTTCACCGGCCAGACCTTCGCCTTCGATGAAGTGATGCCGGTATCCCCGGCGACCGTACAGTTTATTGGTCAGGCGGTGGATCTCGCGGACGTTCTGCCATTGTCTCCGGCGACCGTTCAGATGGCAGGCCAAAATCTGGACTTTGGCGGAAGCGTCATTCTCTCGCTCGAGCCCGCAACGGTGACCTTCGCTGGCCAGGAGATCACGCTCCGATTGTTGGAGCCGTCGGCAGTCCGCGCTGGACTGCTTGTTGCCGAGAACGGTCAGATTCCACGGTCATATTGGGTTGGTGTGAGGCGGAGAAACTGACATGCCGATCCGGAGAAAATGGCGCCTCGGGGATCATCTCGTTAGATGTGATAAAACTGGCCTGACGCGGTATGCCAGTGAAACGCAGGTCGAGTGGAACGGCGATAGGGTCTGGAACCGGGTCTTCTGGCAACGCAATCCTCAAGACTTCGTCAGGGGTCTACGGGATGAGGTCTATGTCGACGACGCACGACCGCGCGGGATCGACACGTTTACGGGTCCGCTTGTCACTGAATTGGCTGCCAACCATGCAGCGGGCGACCAAACCATCACTGTGAACTCTTCGGCTCGCTTCGAGGGCGGCGATCGCATCATGATCGGTCTGGACAACAACCAGATGTTTTCGGTCCTGGTCCAGTCCATCCCAGATGCGACTTCATTGGCGTTGACGCAGAATCTTCCATGGGCTGCGACAACAGGCAATGCGGTGGTCAACACGACTGCCGTCGCTCAATCCGACATCGCATAAGGCAAGATCAGCATGGCGACATCAGGATCGAGTAATTTTACGGCGACCCGCGATCAGATCGTTAAAGCGGCTTACCGTAAGATCGGTGCGATCAGGGGGACCGCGACGCCGTCCGATCAGATGATCCAGGATGGTGCGTTCGCGCTCAATGCGCTGGTGAAACACTGGCAGGGGCGGGGACTCCATGTCTGGACCGTCACGGAAGCAACGTTGTTCCCGCAACCCGGACAGATCGAATACACGCTCTCGATTGACACGACTTCGGACCACGCGACGGAAAGCTATGTCACGACGGCGCTCAGTGCCGCGGCCGCGAGTGGGGCAAGTTCACTGACAGTGGATTCCATCACGGGGCTTTCGAATGGTGACACCATCGGCGTTGTGACCGACGACGGGACAATCCACTGGACGACGATCAACGGGGCGCCGGCAGGCTCGACCGTCACGCTCACAACAGGTCTCGATGATAGCTCGGCCCTCGGCAACAAGGTCTACGCCTATACGAACAAGATCATTCGGCCTCTCAAGGTTGTTGATGCCCGATGGGAGGACGCTGCGACCGGGATCGAGTCTCCGGTCATCACCATGATCTCGCGGCTCGATTATCGGAGATTGCCGAACAAGAACGCCGCGGGCGATGTCTCGACGGCTTTCTATGATCCGCAGCTCAATGCCGGCAAACTGCATCTCTGGCACGTTCCGAACCCCTTTCAGGGCTTCGTCAATTTCACCTGGTACCGGCCAATCCAGGACTTCGATGCCGCGGGCAACAATCCTGACTTGCCGCAGGAATGGATCCAGACGCTGATCTACAATCTGGCGGCCACCATGATGGATGAGTTCGAGGTCGACCAGGCAACCTATGCCCGGATCGAAGCCAAGGCAGCATCGCTTCTTGACGACATGGAGGGGTGGGATCGGGAGGAGGAGCCCATTCAGTTCCGACCTGACATGGGTTTCGGCTAGATGCAGCCAAGTTTCGCAACTCAGTCTTACCAGCATGACAGTCTGCCCCTATCGGCCCAGCGGGTGCTCAATCTCTATGGGGAGACACAGCCGAAAGGCACCAAGGCGCAGGTGGCTTTGTTGGAGCCGCCGGGGATCATTGAGGCCGCTACCCTGGGTGTCGGTCCGGTCCGTGGGCTCCACACGTTCGATGGGACGCTCTATGCGGTCTCGGGAGGCAGTCTCTATTCGGTTGCCAGCAACCATCTGGTGACGGAGCTTGGCGGCACGATCGCGGGATCTGACGTCGTCTCGATAGGCGACAACGGCGACCAGATCGGAATCGTCAACGGCTCGAACGGCTACATTTACAGTCCGAGCTCCGGCTTCCAGCTGATTACCGACACGGCGTTCAACCCCGCCGACACGATCACGTTCCTGGACGGGTTCTTTTTGTTCAACCGTTCAGGCACCGGTCAGTTCTTTCGGTCGGACTCTCTGGACGGAACGAGCTACGACAGCACGGCGTTCGGGACGGCTGAATCGCAGTCAGATGACACGCTTGCGGTCTACAACCACAAGCAAATCCTGCTTGTCGGAGGGAAGGCCTCGATTGAGCTTTGGCACAACGCCAATTCGGCGAATTTCCCGTTTCAGCGTATCGGTGGGGCTACGATCGAGCGCGGGCTTGCGGGCTCGTTTGCAATTACAGATGAAGACGAGACACCCTTCATTCTGGGGGAAGACAGGATTGCCTATAGGATCGGAGGCAGGGCACTTCGCCGGATCTCGACACATGCAATCGAGGGAGCGTGGCAGGGCTACACGACGGTCGAGAACGTCATCTTGTTTGCCTACACTTGGCGAGGGCACAAGTTCATCTGTTACACGTTCCCGCATATCGCGGCGACATTCGTCTATGACATCGCGACGAACCTTTGGCACGAGCGCACGAGCCATGACCGGACCGGTAATGATCTGGGCCGATGGAGAGTCAATGGTGTCGCCAAGGCCTACAACCGAACCTATGTGGCTGACGCCTTTTCGGGGAAGGTCGGCTATTTCGACGACAGCACCTTTACGGAATTCGGAGACCAGATGCGAGGCGAAGCCGTATCAGCTCCAATGTTCGATCCCGAGGGCCGGCCGATCTCAATGCCATGGTTCGAACTTGACGCAGAGCTCGGCATCGGCGTGACATCCGGGCAGGGCGAGAACCCGCAGATCATGCTTTCGATCTCCGATGATGGTGGGCGTCATTTCGACAGCCCGGAAGCCTGGCGCACCATGGGCAGGAAGGGCGAGCATGATGGGACCTCTCACCAATTGCGCTGGGACCGGCTTGGGCGTTTCTTCAACCGCAGCCTCAAGATCGTGATTACTGACCCGGTTCCGCGCCGCATCTTCGGATACCGGACGCCTGATTTGAAGGTCGGGGTATGACAATAACAGATGCCGCAAAGCCGTCCCCGATCCTGCAGGCTGATGGTGACATAGCGTTTTGCGATCCCGAGACCGGCCTTCTGACCCCTGAGGGACTCCTGGTTCTCCAGGCGCAGCGGGTGCGGATCGACGGGGCATCTCGATCGATAGCTTGCAACGCGTCGTCGGCATCGAACGTCATTACCCTGACACCGGTGGCCCCAAGTCCCCTCCTGGAAGGATATCGGGCATTTGACGAATTTGTCTTTGTCGCTGATGCGACATCGACCGGGACCGTCACTGCAACTGTGGTGCCCGCAACCGGCACTCTGGCGACGCTCAAGGTCTACAAGGACAACGGCGCAACCCAGGCAACGACAGGGGATGTCGTGTCGAACAGCCTCTACCACGCGACTTATAGCGATCATCTGGACTCTGGTGCCGGCGGACTGGTGATCAAGTGAGCGAGGTCCGCGAGGCCGTCACGGACGATCTCCCGTGGCTTGTCGGGATGGGCCTGCGGTTCATCCGAGATAGCGATTACCGTCACCATGTCGCAGAAAACCCCGGGGCACTGGCCCGGCTCATGGGTCGGCTCATGGAGAGCGGCGAATCTGTGATCCTCGTGGTTGGGGACAGGCCCCACGGGATGATCGGAATGCTTCTCTACGATCACCCCATGTCAGGCGAGAAATTCGCATCTGAACTCTTCTGGTGGATCGATCCGGAACAGCGGGGAAGCGGCCTCAGACTCCTCAACTCCGCGGAACGCTGGGCGAAGGAGGCGGGGGCTCGAAGGATACAGATGATCGCTCCGAACGACAGGACCGCACGAGCATATGAGGGCCTTGGCTATGGAAAGCTCGAGACCCACTATCAGAAGGAAATCACCTGATGGCGATCGGAACAGCCGCTGCGCTAATTGGATCTGCGGCTCTCACAGCGGGGGGCTCGTATCTGTCATCGCGTGGAGCAAACAAAGCAGCTCAAATCCAGGCGGACGCAGCTCAGCGTGGGTACGATCAGCAGTTGGCGTTCGCGAGAGAGGCCCAGCAATACCACAAGCCCTACACCGATGTCGGCAAGGGCGCGATCTACACGCTGGCGGATCTTTATGGGATCTCAACCGATGGGAACCCGAATGCGACACCTTATGGAGAGCAGTCTGTCCAGGCGTTCAGGAATTCGCCGGATTACGACTTCGCATTCCGTGAGGGTAACCGGGCTCTGACGTTTTCGAATGCCGCGCAGGGGATGTTGCGTTCGGGTAATCATCTCCGGGATCTGACCCAATATGGCCAAGGCCTCGCGACGCAGAATTTCAACAACTATGCACAACGTCTCATGTCACTCGCCAATCTCGGGCGCGGTGCGGCCTCTCAGGCATCGGGGCAGGGTATCCAGGTCGGCAATAACCTCGCGACATCGCTCGGAAACCAAGGGCAGGCGCTCGCATCCGGAGTCGTGGGCTCTACGAACGCCTGGAACCAAGGGCTGAGCACCGCAGGTAACAATTTGGCGTTCTACGGAGCCATGCAGCAGCGTCCGAACTGGGGGGCATACGATCCGGATTGGACAAACACGACAATCCAAAACGCCTGATAGGAATTCGATATGGCAAACTACTCGATAGCGTTGGGCGTACAGCCGCCGCAGATAGATGCCACACGAGCCTTTGCGGCAGCGGCTCAGCAACGTCAAGCCCGCGTCTCAGAGGAAAACGCCATCGCGAACCGTCAGATCGCACAGGCCCGTCTTGGGCTTGCCGAGGATCAGTTCGGCATGCAGAAGCGAATGCACGAAGCCCGTCTTGGCCAGGTCGAAGGCCAGCAGAACGCCCTGGCGGAATACAACCGAACAAATGACATCAAAAGCCTAAACGCCTACCCGGGGATGCAGGGACAAGTCCTCGGTGTCAGGGAGAAAATGCAGGCGACTGAGCGTGCCGCATACGATCAGCAGATCCTGCGGAACGCGCGACGTGCTCAGCGGGTCGCCGGCATGCAGGGAGACGCGCGCGTCCAGGCTTGGCAGGAGGAACTCGCGGCCGCGCGAGACGCTGGCGACATCACACCAGATGCCTATGAGCGATACGCGGCGGTGCCACCGAATGAACTGCTCTTGAACAGCCTCATCGAGCAGGCAATCCCGATCGAGAAGCTGTATGCAGCGGGGCAGCCGACCTCAACACAGCGAAACGTCGATGCGGTCATCGCTAACCCTGCAAAGTATCCAGAGGGCTCCGATACGCGCAGCGCCATGCTTGGCAATAAAGGGCCAACGGTCCAAGTCGTAACCGGCGACCATGCTCAGCTTGGAAAGACAGCCCATGGCAAGGTTGAGAGTGACGCCTTCAAGTCTCAGGAGCAATTGGCGCGCCTGAATGATGTCCAGAGAGGGTTTAAGGAAGAGTACCTGCAACTGCCCCATCGCGCGGGGATGACGATCGCGAATTGGCGCGAAAAGCTCGGGCGGGACTTGGCCCCTGGTGAAGAGAAAGCGCTGTATGACTATGCTGCGTTCAGATCGGATTCAGTTGGCAACCTGAACAAGCTTTTGAACGAACTTTCGGGTGCAGCGGTGTCGCCTCAAGAATACACCCGGATCGCGTCATCGCAACCGAATGCAGGCACTGGGCTATGGGATGGTGACGGGCCAACCCAATTCAAGGCGAAGCTCGACACCAACATAAAGAGTCTCACCCGCGCCATCGCACGTCAGCATTACGTGCTTAAGCAAGGTCTGTCCGGTAAGCCGTGGGAGCACATGGGCCTCGATGAGGTCGATGGCCTAATCAACAAGCGCGGGGCCGAGATCCTCGGTGAAATGAAGGCTGCCAATCCTGAAGCAGATGAGAAAGATCTCCGTACTGAGGTCAAGCTCCGACTCCGACAGGAATTCGGGATTGGATTTGGAGGTGCGCAGTAATGGACTGGGCAAGAGAGCTTTTCGATGAAGCGGTCCCGGGTGCTGCTCCCGCAGCAACATCAAATGACTTCGCAAGCGAACTTCTAGGTACGCCGGAAACTCAGCCCCAAGGTGAGCAGGCTATCGAAGAGGGCCGTGACGCAGGCATATCGGGATCGTTTGTAACCGGCTTTGCGAGCGATGAGGCGGAGTCCATCCGGTACCTAGCGAGCCAATTATACCCAAACGAGCCATTGGAAAGTGCAGTCAAGCGCTTTGGTCGACGAGGCGGCCAAATCTACCACAAAGGTGATGATGGGAAATTGTACGAAGCTCTGCCCAAAGGGTGGACGCTCAGAGGTATTGTCGCTGATGCGGCAGGCGGCGTGGGGAATGCTATACCGATAATGACTGGCGCCGCTGCGGGCTTGGCCACAGGCCTCGTCAATCCTGCACTGTCGGTGCCAGCCGCAGGTGGCGTGGGCTATCTCGCTGATGTGGGAAGGCAGAAAATCGGCGATGTCATGATGGGAGATGCGTCAACTTCCGAAGGCGTTCTTGATGTCAACCATGGCTCAGCTTTGCAGGAAGGTGCCATGAACATGGCCGGCCAAGGTGTGGGTGAGCTGGCCACTAAAATGGTTGGGCGTCATGCTGTCCGCGAGATTGACCGCCTCGACATCCCAGCCGCTCAACAAGCTCAGCAGGATGCGTTGGAAGCTGGTGTCCGGATTACACCGGCCGAAGCATCGGGATCTCCGTCACTTGGTGTTCAGCAAAAGCTTCTGACCAACAAGATCGAGACCGCCGACGATATGGGCAAGTTCCTCGAGGAGCGGTCCGAAGAGGTTATTCGATCGTGGACCAGCTCACTGGATGACATCTCGCGTGCTGGTGATGCCGAAGATGTTGGCAAGGGCGTCAGGGGCGCGGCGCGCGAAGCGCTGTCATCTCTACGAGCCGGGCTTCAGAAGAAGGCGAAGCCGTACTACGATGCCGCCCGCGCAAAACCTGTGCCGTTCACGGAACCACTTGAGGACCTGCTGAAACGTCCAGTGATGAATGACGCGCTTGCTAAGGCGCGCACACTGGCGGCCAACGAAGACATACCGTTCAGCCAGTTTTTTGCGAAGCTCGATGATGCTACGGGGCAATGGACCATCGAGCGTGTCCCTGACATGAGGGCTTGGGATTATGTGAAACGCGGCTTGGATGAAGTGCTTGGTTCCGACAAGGCACTGAACAAGCGAACGGGCGGGCTAAATAATTTTGGCCGAATTGTTTCTGGCATCAAGAACGATCTAGTCGCACAACTGGATGAGTTGGTGCCCGAATACGCGAAGGCCCGCGCGATCTATTCGGAGGGTGCGGAAGAAGTCACGACCGGTATGGAATCGGCGCTCGGCATTCTCGCAAAGACCAAAGACACGAATGTCTTGCGCGCAGCGAAACACATTTTCGATCCCCGTACGCGCTCCCCTCAGATGGTCAAGGATCTGCGGCGTCATATCGCGAAACAAGACCCGCAGGCCTGGCAGGCTATCAAACGTCTCTACATGCAAGATGTGACGATGGATGCCTTGCGGATCACCGAAACCGGCGACATCGCCAATCCATCTGGCAAACTGTTCAAGGCGTTTTCGAACCCACGCGTGCAGGCCAATCTGCGAGCTGCCATGACGGTCCCTGAGTGGAACCGCATGAAGGACCTGCTGGTCATTTATAAGCGAGCATCGAGTGTTCCCGCACTGCGATCTGATACGGCCTTCAACGCGGATATCATGGCTAAGGAGCTGCAAGCGGCCCGTCCGATCGCGGCCAAGGCTGTTGAAGCCGCTCGTTTCGTCAAGTGGCCCGAAAAGCTCTCGAATTGGCTGACCGAGCGAAATCTCGCCAAACATTCCGAGGCGGTAGTCAAGCTCGTGACGTCCGGTGACCCGGTGGCATTGGAAAAAATGCGGGAACTCCGTCGCCTATCCCCGAAGAGCAAGAATTGGATTCGGCTATTCGGCCACCTAGTCGCGCGAGGTGCCGCGGCCGGAGCCTCGGAAATAGTCCCAAGCGCGAATTACGAGCCAGAAAATGAACCCGGCCAATAGGCCAAAGAAGACAAGAACGATACCGTTGATAATGCCGAACGTCCCGACAGGCAGTGGGCTGCCGAGCCGCACCACTGCCATACTCGCCATAATGATGGCGAAATACACCAAGTACGGCGTAAGCCGTCGGCTCCAACCACGTTCTCTGCTGTAAGGATGTTCCATTTGGCCTCCTGCCCAGGCCCGGCTGGCGCAACCGTAGCTTGTAGCGGAGTTCAAGGCAATTGTGAGGTGCTAGCCAATTGCGGCCCAGCCTCCTTGAGCCGGCCAAGAACCCGTTCAGCGTGATGCTTTTGAGCGACATAGGGCGCGCCGCCACCGTCATCGACCTTCTTTTGGCACTCATGCATTAGCAACTTGAGCGCGACTTCGAGCATCGTCCGTTCGCCGTCGGTCAAAGTTAAATCGTAAGTGTAGGTCGTCATTGCTGGCCCGCCTGCTTTGCTGAGGCCGACAGCCTAAACCGAAATTCAGGAATTCCAAAAGCCTCGCCTCGAGCGGGGCTTTTTGCATTGGGAACCCGATATGGCGAGACCTTTTACCAACCCGAGGCCGCAATTCTTCAGCTCAACGCCTGAAGTGTTGTCTGGTGCTCAGTTGTTCTTTTATGCGGCCGGCACGAGCACGAAACTCGACACCTTCTCGGATGAAGAGCGGACGACAGCCAATACGAATCCGGTCCTCCTCAATGCGAGTGGATATCCAGCGACCCCGATCTTCCTGCAGGATCGCGCCTACAAGGTCATCCTGGCTCCATCCACCGACGGGGATCCGCCGACGTCCCCGATCTGGACTTTCGATGACTACAAGGCGACCGACTTCGACATCAGCCCGATCTGGCTGACAGGTAGCGGGACTCCGAGTGGCAATGTTGCAGGCACGCAGGGATCTGCGGGCGTATTGCCGAGCGTCTATTGGGACTTCACGAACTCGATTCTATACATCTGTACGACCACAGGCGATGAAGCCGAGGCGGTATGGACTGCTGTCACCGCGCAGTCCCAGGCCTCTGTGCCGCCGCCGCAAGGCTACCTGACACCAACGAGTGGGACGCCGGTCATCACGGGCGATGTGGTGTCGGCGACCGCGGTTTATTACACGCCAGATCAGGGCAACCTGGTTCCCATCTACAACGGTGCGACGTTTACACCGACAGCATTTACCGAGCTGACACTAACTCTGCATTCGAGCCATGCGACGAACACGATCTACGACGTGTTCGTGTTCAGCAATGCAGGCGTTCTGACGGTGGTGACGGGGCCAGCGTGGAGCGCGTCTACGGCTGGCTCGGGTGCGAGGGGAAGCGGGGCGTCAACGACTGAACTCGCGCGGGTCAACGGGCTCTACACCAATGCGGTGCAAATCACTGGTCGCAATGGCACGGAGACTTTCACGATAAATGCGAACCGGGCAACTTATCTAGGGTCGATCTTTATTGATGGCGTTGCGGGTCAAGTCACCTGCCACCGGTCGGGCGGGCAGTCACGCAAGTGGGGCGTATGGAATGCGTACAATAGGCGACGAATTCAGCTTCAGGCATATGACAACACTGCATCGTGGCAGCTGACGTCGTCGACGGTTAGAGCCTCAAATAATGACAGTGACAATAAGATTACGGCTTTCGTTGGCCTTGCCGAGGAAGCGATCGATTGTCGCTTTGCTCAGACCGCCGACACACACGCGAGCCAAACCACAACCATCGGGATCGGCGAGAACAGCACGACCGTAATATCGGGTCGCCAAGGGCGCCAACTGTTCGCCAACACCAGTGAGGTGGCCAATCTCACAGCGCAATATCTGAAACCTCCCGGGTTGCTGGGGATCTCTGCATTCCAATGCCTTGAGGCCTCTGGCAATACCAACGCCGCCGATTTCTTCGGTGGGGCAGACGACATGCTGCTGATTGGCGAGTGGAGAGGCTGAGCTATGTTCCGTCTCTTCAACCGGGCCAGGATGACGGTTACGAGCTCGGGGACCACGAGTCCCCTGACGCTCGGGGCAGCAGTCAGCGGATATCAGACGTTTGCAGCAGCCGGCGTTCTGGATGGCCAGACCGTCCCCTACACAATCCTTGATGGAGCCGCCTGGGAGATCGGCACGGGTGTCTACACGGCGTCTGGAACCACTCTCACCAGAGTCGTGAGCGAAAGCTCGAATGCTGACGCTCTCCTTAACCTCTCTGCATCGGGAGTGGAGATCTTCATCACAGCCCGCGCCGAGGATCTGGCCGGCTCTTTCGACTACGGACTGATCACTGGATCGGTCACGGGTGGTCATGACTATGGGAGCATCGTCTGATGGCAACGGAAGTTCAGTTCAGGCGGGGTACAGCTGCGCAGCATGCTTCGTTTACAGGTGCTGCTGGGGAGATCACGGTCGACACTGATGACGATCGAGCGGTTGTCCATGATGGCTCCACCGCTGGCGGTATACCGCTGGCCAAGGAAAGCGAAACGCCGATCGGACAACAGACAATATGGGTCCCAGCTGGCGCGATGGTGCCGACGACAACGGCCGGCGCGGAGTACACGGAAACAGAGCTTGCAACCAACGATATCATGGTTGCCGCCATGCATTTCGATACCGCGAGCGATGAAAAAGCACAGTTCGGTATTCAGATGCCGAAAGGCTGGGACGAAGGAACTATCGTCGCGCAAGTCGTCTGGTCTCACCCAAGCACAACGACGAATTTCGACGTGACTTTTGCTTTGCGGGCGGTGGCGTTTGCTAATGACGACGCTGGCGATGCTGCATTCGGCACAGCCGTGACCATGAAGGACACGGGCGGCACAACGGACGATATCTACATCTCGCCGGAGAGTGCAGCGATGACGATAGCGGGAACGCCTGGCGCCGAAGAATATGTGGTCTTCGAGTTGTTCCGCGATGTGGATGGTGCAGGGACCGCTGGAGACGATGATTTGGCCGTCGATGCGCGCGTTCATGGCGTCAAAATCCACTACACCCTCGACGCTGCTACGGACGATTAATCATGGCAAAAATTGCTCTCGTCAAAGTCGCCGATAACTCAGTCGTTAAGGTCGTAGACCGTGACAAGACGTTCGGCGGCGACACACCGCCAGACATCTCACACAAAGGTCTCAAGTGGCTTGATTACACTGATACGCCCGAGCCTACCATAGACCCAGATACGCAGAAAATTGACGGCCCCCCAACCGATGTTGTGACAGCCAATGCCGTCACAAAAACATGGAACGTTGTGTCTCTGTCACAGGCGGAGATAGATGCGCTGGCAGTGGCGGCTGATGAACGTTTCGTGAGGAGCGGTCTGCTTGCACTAGCTGAGATTGTTATCATTCATATCGACGCGCACTTAGCCAAAGGCGACATCTCAGGGACTGATTTCAACGCGGCTACGCGAACGAAATACAAGAATCTTAAAGCCGTCGTCGACAGGCTCCGCAATGCTTAGGGTGAATAGCCTCATAGGGGGCGGGGCAAGGAGGCCGGTTGCCTCATCTGAGCACGCAATTGCCTATCTGGACAACAGCTATAGCGGCACACCAGGAACGACCAACAAGAGCACGACGGTTAGCTTCGGAACGGCGGTAGCAAATTCGAAGATAGTTGTAGGCCTTAGTGGTCAACGGTGGGCGGGTGCCGGCTCTCTAAGCAGCGTTACGATAGATGGCCAAACGGGGACGATAATAGCAAAAGTGGACGGGAGCAACTCGATTGTTGCACTTGTGTATTTTGACGATGTATCAGGGGTTGTGGGCGGGAACTCTGCGGTTGTTGCTAATGCTACGACAGCGTATACGTGGGTTGCGGCAGCTTGGCGCTTAACCGGGTCTGCTACGGGCACGCCGGTTGCAGCGAAACGGGATACGGATAGCGGAAATGACCCGGCCAACACAAACGTCGACATTGCAGCTAATGGAATTGTTGTATCGATTTTGGGGGACGGGCTTGGCGCAAGCAGCACGACGTGGACAAACACCGACCAGGACTTTTCGGTGTCTGGCGGTGACCAAGTTTATGCTGCGGGCGCAAGTCGCAAGTACCTGACAAGCGAGACTTCGCAACTTATTCGGGCAAATCCCAATACGGCCAATTCGCCCTTATTCGTCACAGCGTCGTTCGACCCTGCCTAGCCTTAAATCAAAATCAACTGAACGTTAGCGCCAACGTCACGCAGATGATGACGAGAGCAAGTAGGCCGCCAGCAACGGAAAGCCCATAAATTAGCGCCCGGCGCTCCTCTGAGTTCACGTTGCCAAAATCCAGATGCATAGTCCGGTAGCGATGCCTCCAAGGATAAGCCCTTGGATGAAGGCGGTTGGGGATGTCAGGCGGGTGCTGGCTTCATAGTTTCGCTGGCAGGTCGAGAGCTTCTTTTGCAAAGCCGCGTTGTGGTGGCCGGTGCTAACCCAGCCTTGCTCAATCTCGTCGACGTGGTCCCAGGTGGCCTCATTGACAACGCCGGTTGCCTCCACTCCAAAACGGGACTGGAAGGACGAAATACGCTCTTTGAGCCCCTTATCCATTGAGCGAATCTTATCCGAACTCAGTGCAATTTAATGTGGCAATTGCCACACGTGACCAAATAACGCGGACTCCCACATGCCCAACACCGACCGCCGGCAATGGCTGGCACTTACTCAAGCCGTGAAGTGAGAGCGACGATACTAAAATGATAAAATGGGAATGGATTATCGCCTTTGCGACGGTCCGGCACTTGATGTGGGGCTGGGCAATGCTGGCAGAGCCTCCACAGGGCAAGGACTATACGGGCGGCGTCTCGTGGAACGTCTATGTCGAGCACCTCGGGACGACGTTCTGGGGCGTCACCATGATCGCTGCATCAATGCTTGTATTGCTGGCGATATTTGTCAGGTCAGAAGCCAAGTCGATGGCACTCTGCCTTCCTCAACAGGCCGTGTTGACGGTCGGTGCAGTCGGGTTCGTCATGAACTGCTTTGGCTGGAGCGAGGCGCAGTTTGAAGCAAGCCGGCTCTGGCGCGTGGCCCCTGATGCGGTTGGCATGTTCATCTTCCACACATTGGCGCTTTTGGAAATTCATGGAGCGGCAAACTTCAGCGGCCGGATAATGGCAAGGATAAAGGTCATGCAAGTGCGCTGGGGGCTCCGATGATCGGCTGGACGGCAAGTTTCATCATAGGCGGTGCCGCCGCTCTGGTAGGTATCTGCAGCTATGCCGCCGTCGTGCGTCTCGCTCCCCGTGTCAGCAATGTCGAGATAGACGTTGCCGGCATGCGTGAGGAGATCAAGGACGCCCGAACGGTCCTCAAAGTCCTGGATAAGAAGCTGGAGTGGTACGAGAGGCAATATCTTCTCAGCCATCCCGGCCAGCCTCTCTATGATGGGGAATACCCGGGCAATGCCTGATCTATTCGGCTCAAAAGAGATATGGATAGCCTTCGGGTCCATTATCCTCACTGCCCTGACAGGCGGGCTCGGGGCCTGGTGGAAGCTTCGCCAGTCTGGCGTCAACGCAACCACGGCTGCCGAGATCACCGACAGGGCGGCGTTTCGCAAGCATCTGCTGGAGCAAGTCGAGGTCTTTCGCAAGGGCCATGAAGACTGCCTGGCGCGCGAAACAGCATTGCGCGTTGAAGTCGCTGAGGCCCGGGCCGAACTGGCATTTGCGGTAAAGCGCATAGAGGCCCTCGAGCAAAGCTGATCCCCTGTAACAATTTGCAACATTCCGTATGGCCGCCCTCCGAGGCGGCTTTTTGCATTGGAGGTACAGCCAATGAATCAAGCCATCCTGAAATTTGGCGGTCTCGCTGCCGCCATCGCGTCGATCGTGGGCCTATGGGTCCTGATCGGCTTCCCGACCATTGCCACCAGCGACGACCTCAAGAAGCTCAACCAGGAGCAGGTCGAGACGGGCATCCAAGTCTACCAGAACAAGCTGCGGTTCTTCTTCCTGGCGCCACCCAAGGAAGATGATCCAGTCGCGCGGCGCTTCTGGGAAGAGGACATCGCAAAGACTCGCCGTCAGCTTCAGCGATACGAGCAACGCAAGATCGAGGCGGTGAAGTAGCGCCGCCCACCAATCAATCGAACCAGATCAACGGCCGCCTTTCGGGGCGGCTTTTTTATTGGAGAAACTCCATGGACAACAAGTCGCTTCAGGAAGTCCTGAAGACGGCCGGTTTTTATGCCGGCAAGATTGACGGAATCATCGGGCGGAAGTCCGCCGCGGCGATCGAGAAGTATCTCGACAAGGAAGCCTCGAGCAGCTCATGGAAGCGCTGGGGGCTGGGCCGTCGCAAGGTGGCGGTCGCACAGCTCGTCTACAAGTCACTTGATATCGAAGTGGGCGCCATCGACGGCCTTATCGGTCCACAGACACGCTACGCTCACGAGACCTGGCTGCATCTCTCCCGGACAGGAAAGAAGCCTGAGAGCTGGCGTGATGACGTCCCGGAGACGAAGAAGCCGAAACCGGTCAAAAACAACTGGCCGACGCAACGGGGCGTCCCGAGGTTCTTCGGCAAGCCCGGATCGAACCAGGTCTCGCTGACGATTCCATATCCGATGCGGATCGCATGGAACAAGCGCCAGACCATCACGCGGTTTTCCTGCCACGCCAAGGTCAAGGACTCGATGGAGCGCGTGCTTGTCCAGGTCAAAGAGCATTACGGCCTCGAGGAGATCAAACGGCTTCGCCTGGATCTGTTCGGAGGCTGCCTGAACGTCCGCAAGATGCGTGGCGGCTCAAGGTGGTCGATGCACGCCTGGGGCATCGCGATCGACATCGATCCGGAGCGCAATCAACTCCGCTGGGGCCGTGATCGGGCAACGCTCGACAACCCTGAATACGACGCCTGGTGGGAGGCCTGGGAAGCCGAAGGGTGGACCAGTCTCGGCCGCGCTCGAAACTTCGATTGGATGCATTCGCAGGCTGCGAGGATATAGCCATGCGCGATACCGATTTGGCGTGGTTGGCGGGCGCCCTTGACGGAGCCGGCTGCATTACAACGCAACTTCGCCACCCCAACAGCCTTGGCACCTTTCTGCAGGTGAAATCGATCTCGGTAGCCTTGAGCGCGCGAATAAAAGAGATCTACGACGATCTGGGCGTCAAATACAAACAGACCACCAGGCTTACGGACAAGAGGCCGGGCCGTAAACCGTCGATCGACACGACGATCTGCAACCTATCGGACGTGCAGACCGTCCTTCAGCATTGCCTTCCATATCTCACTACCAAGCGACCTGAAGCCCTCGCGGTTATCGAATATCGCGGGGACAAAACGGCTCTGCACGAGACGCTCCAGCACTTGAAGCGCGTCACCCACATCCCAAAAGACCAACTACAGGAGGCCCATAGCCATGAATAGATTTTCCCACCTGCTCACGTTTGCGTTGCTCTGCTTGTTCACCGTCATGCTGTTCGTCGATCCCGCATTCGCCCAGGCCGATACATCGGTCGATTTCACGCCGGTGATTAACCAGCTTCTCGCTCTTGTCGCCGCCGTCCTTGCCGCTGTCGGCACATGGGCGGCTAAGCGGTTTGCGACTCGGCTTGGTGTCGAGATCGATAAAGAAAAGGGCGAGATCCTCGACAATGCCATTCGGCGCGGGATCGACTTTGCGAGAAACACGCTTTCAGCGAGGCTTGACGGAAAGGTCAATGTCGATGTGGAAAGCGAAGTCTTGAGAGCGGCAGTGGTCTACGCCAAGGACAAGGTCCCGGAGACGCTCGCCTACTTCAACATCACCGAAGCCCGGCTTGTCGAAATGGTCAAGGCTCGGCTGGGCCCCGTCGCTCGCTCGGGAGGCGTTATTCCCGGTGAGGCGGGCCGCATCACGAGCGGAATGTAGTCATGCAACTAATACTGCAAGCCTTCATCGCTGTTCTGTTCAACAGACTCGAGCGCTGGCTTGCAGGTCAAAAGCTCAAGAAGCAGGGATGGGACATGCACGATGAGCACATCTCGAGCTGGATCGATGACGTCATGGAGCACGTTGAGAACGCTCAGCGCGCTTCTGCTGGGCCTACTGATGACGAGCTGCTCAACGACGAAGACAATCTTCTCGCCGAGCGCAAAGAGTAGCCAGAGCGAAGCGAAGATCCGTAGCGCCGTCTGCGGGTCGATACCGGCTTATCGCTACGCATGGAACCCGAACATCCCAGAGACGTCCGCCAACACCCAGGACCGGCGATCGACAGCAGTGCATCTGCGCAAGCTCTCGAAGACACGGCGGGCTTGGAATTGCCCATGAGGGACGCATGTTGATTTTTCCTTCCTCAAATGTGGTCGCAAAAATCATCGCCTCGGTAGTCTTCGCGCTCCTGGTCTTCGGGATCGCCGCGGTCGAGAAAGCGAGAGCGTTCGAAGTCGAACCGACCCGCGTCCAGATATGGGCGATGCGCGTTGCCATCTCGTCTCCAGGCGTACCGACCATGCTGTGGGACTTCCAGCATTCGACGCTTGAAGGCTGTGAGGCTGCCCGCCCAAGAGCCATCGAACTATTCCACATGCGGCACGCACCGTTCTGCCTGCCGCGAATGGTGTCCCTGGAAGAATTCAAGGAGATCCTGAAAGATGAGCGTGAAATCAGAGAAGGCCGCGAAGAGCGAGGGACGTGAACTCACCCGCCTGGTGCGGGCAGGTACAATTACGCCCGAGCAGTATCCTGGCCGGTCAAATCAAGCCTATCGAGTGTTGATAAGATCGATCCGCGCCGCAGACACCTAATCCGAAACCTTCCTCCCAGAAGGACCTATCGCGCCCCGGGCTTCGGCCCGGGGCTTTTTTTTGTTTGATCACCGGTCTCGGCTCCTCTTCCATTTCTGGAATTCCTCGAACTCCTTCATGTCAATAACGCCGTCTTTCGGCAAGGGGATTATCCCCGTGACCCAAGTTAATGCGGATGGTTGCCGCGCTTGGCATCCTTCCTACAGTTATCCACAGGCAATCCACCCCCATTGGAATGTTTTGCAAACGTTCCGCAATCCCAATACCGCAAGCTCACTTGCGCCTTAGCCCTTAACCCCCTATAAGGGGTGCAACCAAAAACCGAGGGCTGCACCGCAATGGAATCCATCACGGACATTCTGCACGAGCAGGAACGGATTTTGAAAAACGAAATCTCTGAGCTCCAGGCCGAGCTGAAGAAAGTGCGCGTCGCTCTCAATGCCATTGAGGGCCGCGCGCAAACGGTATCGGCCGCGCCGCGGAGCGGCCCGCCTACCGTCAACGACGCGATACTTGAAGCGATTAAGAATGGTCGGGGCACGCCGACAACCATTCTGGATTTTATCCAACAAGAACTTGGTCTGGAAACGACCAAGAATTCAGTCAGCACGCGGCTATCAAGAATGAAGGCCGACGGACAAATTGATCACGATTCAGATGGCGAGTGGATCATAGCTGAACAAGTTGAGGCGTCGAACCGTCACAGACTGTTCGACGTTTCTGAAAATGACAACGACAGCGACCGTGAATCGCTGCCGTTGTCGATCACCAACCCCTAACCCACTGCGCGTGGAAGAAAGGAGGGAAGCTGTGTGGAAAGCAGCCCGGTTGTTATCAGCAACCAGGGCGGTCGTATAACCAATCGCCCACCACTTGGTAGGTGGGGCGTTAGCCCCTCCTACTTCGTGGTTTTTACCGGACTCCTGTGAGTCTGTCCAGTTTCCCACGAATTAGGGTATCTAAAATGACTACCGAAACGCTTAGCCTCAAGTGGTTGACTTGTGGCGACGACGGGCACTGGTGCTCGCTCGAAAACCTCAACCTAGACACCGTACAAGCTTCCGGCGTCTACATTATTTGGCACGAGGGCGATCCTGCTCGGGTTGTCCGTATCGGTCAAGGTGATGTAACCGATCGTCTGAAGAAGCATCGCAAGAACAGCAGCATCCTCTATTACAACAAGTTCGGTACGTTGCGCGTCACATGGGCATCTGTACCGGCTCGTCAGAGGGACGGAGTGGAACGGTATCTTGCTGATACGTTTCATCCACTAGACGGAGACGCTTTCCCAGCTGCTCTTCCGATTGCTGTGAATTCTCCGTGGTAGCAACAGCCATTCCAGCGAGAATGGCGTCAAGCGTCTCACGGAGTTTCATGTATTGAAACCAAGCCCACGGGGGCTCAGCTCCCGTGGCAATCTTTCCATCTGCCCAATCACGGAATTGCTGCAGTTCGTCGCGCGTCATTACCAAACTCCTAACTTGATGTGCTATTATGAGCGCATGAAAGACAACAAACAATTATCTTTGCGCCAAGCTCGCCAAGCCGGGCGGTTAGAAGAGTTTATCGCCCAGGAGGAGGCGCGCGGCATTAAACCCGTTAGAGGTTCCGAACTTAATCGCGCCCTTGCCTTAGTCATCAAACCCGAGAAATCAGAAGGTCGAACATCGCGTTCCCCATCTCGCGGTGGTTCGCGCGAAAAGTGAACTCATCCAGATAGCGGCGCATGTACTTGCTCGACACGTGAATATGGGTTGAGCGCACTGAATGCTTGAACAGCTTCCAAAAACTCTCGATCGTGTTCGTGTGGTGCGTCACGTCGTGGCGGTAGTCGTAATAGGTCCACTCTTTCGCACCGTGCTTGACCATACCGTGCGTATATCCGTCACCGTCCAGTAAACCATAGCTCATCAGTTCGTCTGTCGAGACTACGGAACCAGACTCAACGTTGCGATTGACGGCTTCACGAAGCGTGGTCTTCTTGACGTTGGGCACGACTTCAGTAGCCATCCGCCCTTCGCGCTCAACCATGCCAAGAACAATGGTTTTGCCTTCCGCCCCGCGACCACGCTTGCCAGGACGCTTGCCACCGACATATGCCTCATCCGCTTCGATATGGCCTTGCAGCATCTCAAAGCCATCGGCCTTGGACATCAGAACGCGGATATGCTGCCCCATCCGCCAAGCTGTCTTATATGTCACGCCAAGACTGCGTTGTAGCTCTTTGCCGCTCACTCCATGGCGCGTCGTGACAAACAGATAAATCGCATAGAACCAGAGTTGAAGGGGCGTGCGCGTGTCGCGAAAGATCGTTTCTGCCAGCGGGTGAATGTGATGACCGCAATTGGCGCATGCATATGCCGGACGACCCTTTACCCGATGGAAAGTCGCATCCTTGCCGCACTTGCCGCATTTATGCCGATGACCGTACCGGACCTCCATAATGTGATCGAGGCACGCATCGTCATTCGGGAACCGATTGAAGAAATCGCGGACAGAAAATTCTGGTGATTTGCTCTTGCTCATAACCCAAATATAGGGTCATCTCATACTTGGGTAAAGGGGATAATTCCCTTCGGCAAAGCCTCGTAGATCACCGTACCTTTGGCCTTGAGTCCATCGAGCACCGGTTTCCAGCCGAGCACCTCTGCCTGTGTCCTGTAGATAAAGGTGAGTCTCTCGCTGACCAGTTCTTCCCTTGCCTTGCTGGGGATCTTGATCGGCGCGCTCTCATTGATCACGTCAACCGCCCAGCCACGTGCGGCCTTGATCCGCGATTGTGATGGATCTTCGCGAAGGATGCCCAGTGCTATCTGAAGCATTTGGACGTCGACTTCGCGGTTCTTGACGCTGGTAGTCGCTTCGATTTCCTGCGTCTTGACCAGATAGCCGGTAGCGTCCCCAACCGCTCCTCCAATGAAGCCAAAGGCTGCGGCTAGGAGCGCGACTGTTATGCCCTCCGGCGGTTTCCATGCCATTGCTGGTCTCCTATGCGCGTCGAGGCTTGTGGGTCACGAATTATACACAAAGGCCGTTGCGTATCATTTGGCCTGACATATGATACACAACGCACGGGGGAGGCATCAGGGAGCCTCCAATGACAAATCCAGTCCCACTCAATACGTTCGAGACAGAAGAAGACAGCCTAGCCTTTGACATTGCCCTTGGGCTGAAGAAGGCAAAAGTCGGGAAGATGGAAGACTGCCAGCGGTATGCCCGGAAGGTGGTCAAGCAGCTCAAGCTATCGGGCTGGGAGTTCAGGAAAGGGCCGGGGGTGGATGCTCATTGAGGGTTCCAGTTGCTTGGGTCTTGCGGCTCCGACCAAAGGAACATCGGTTTCCCGTTATCGTTTTCTGCGAAGCGTGCGCTGCCGCATTTTGGGCATGGCTCAATCTTCGTGCGCTTGTTCAACCATTCCTTTACGTCGCACTTCTTGCAGACAAGCCAAGTTCTCATCTCACCCACACCAAGGCCTAGGCATCTTAGGACACCGTGTCTTTCCACACTTAAACGGCACGGCTAGATTCGCCCAGATAAGCCAGTCCTTCACGTCTATATCGTGGTGCTTGAGTATACCGCACTTGCGGCCGTGATTGCAGGTTCCTGATGCTATTGTCCTGTCAGTGCAGGCGCAGCGGACAATCGTCAAATCCAGGTTGCCGGCGTGAACCATCTCACGCAATCTCTTGGTGGCCATCCCTCCGTAGATACGCTCGTCAGAACACTGCGCCCGTCTCGTCTCAGGCGCATTGAACCCCACCAATCTGATATCCGGCCTCTTCCCATCTACCCGTATCGTATCCCCGTCTATGACTCGGATTCGGTCAGGCTCTATCGGCTCTGCAAGGGCAGGGGTGGTGAGGAGGAGTAGGGCTATGAGGAATCGGTGCATTCAACGCCTTTCAGACAAGTCTCGTTAATCGGCACAACCGTGTACCCAACGTACCCATCAGCACATATTCTGCAAAGCGGCCGCCAGCCATTGACTACTGCCGAAGCGCCAGGACCAAATTTGATGGCGTGAGTGGCATCTCGCGGACACGGATAGGTGCGCCGCCCGGACCCGTCGAAGTAGTTCATGATGTTAACGCGATTTCCTTTGCACTGCATCGTTCGGGCCTCCGTTGAACAGTTATCCGCGTTCCAATTCCGCGAGCTGCGCAGTAGTCTTTTCGAGCTTGCGCTGGACCAACGTCCGAATGATCGAAAGCGTCGAGCTGGTAATCGACAAGACCATCCAGATTCCGAACATCCACACAGCGGCCGTGGCGAACCATTCCGGCATTGTGATCTGAATTGTCGTCATCGTTCGGGCCTTTTTTCAACGGTTGCGGAATGCTTCATAGTCAGCGCCGCGATCGATCATCGCTTGGCAGATTTTGCATCGGACGTTTCGGCGACGCATGCTGACAACTTGCGAATGGCCGCAGGCAAGGTCGACAACAACTTGAAACTCTCCGATCTTGTCTCGGTTCAATGCTGTCGTAACCCAGTCGGTGGCAACGATACGTTCAAGCGGTGCCTTGAGACCGAACCGCTTATTAGAGGCGGCAAGTATTTCATCGCCGGGCCATAACTCTTCTTCGGGCGGAGACGGTTGCCAGCGCATAGCGGGCCTCATTTGTACCGTTCTGGGGGTGAGAAATAGATCGGATGATCTTTCGGCACGGCCATATCTGGGAAGTGGCCGAACAGCACGACTTTGCCGGCATCATCGAGTTCAACGCCGTAGTCCCAAATCTCAACCAGATCAGTCATGCCTGGAAGCAACACATAAGCGTCGTCGAAGTCGTCAGGTGTCGATCCTGCATGCATTTCGCCGGCTGTAGTCTGCCGCATTTTCCATCCGTAGTGGTTCATGGCGGGCCTTTCTTGACGGTCAGGTCGCTTCATAGTTGGGCCACGGGGTGTTGCCCATTTTCAAATCGTACTTAATCAGGCTGAGCGTCGCGCGTGTGGTGCTGTTTGCCAGCCATCCGCCGAGACCTCGTCTCGCCTCAACGACTAAGCCGTCTTCTCGCTCGATGCGATAGAAGCCGCGCCGGATCTTGGTGGTTTTGATTTTCATCTTGGCCATGGCCGGGCCTTTCTTGGTCAGTCGTCGTCGGACGTTGATTGGCCGTTTAGCCAAGCAACACGCTTTGCGGCTTCGTTCGGCGAAGGGTGATCGCTATCGGAATGAAATTTGCCGCTCGGGTCGTAGAAACCGACGGTCCAAAGCTTTGGTTCGGATTTGATGTAGACGTACATGCCGGGCCTTTCTTAGTGCCGTAGTAGGGCAAGGATTTCAGGCACCTCGCACACGTCTTTGTGGACTGCTGTTTTCGTGCCGCAATAGATGCAGCCACGGCCGTTCTGAGGTACTCCCAGATTTGCCAACTCAGTTAACATCTCGCGCATCGTCTCGATCTTGTCGGCCATGGCGTGAAACATCGCTTCGTCAGCGGTCATGGGCCGGTGTGAACCGGCCTGCGGGCCAAGGTAAACGTACCGTGCATGGTCGCCGCAACGTATGATTCGATGGTTCTCTCTGTGCATCGTTCGGGCCTTTCTTGCTAAGCGTTCGCGACTTCGCGAGCATATTCCTGTGCGGCCGACTTGGAGTCGAAGATCGAACGATGGACGTCGCACCACTGCGCTGGAATGCCGGTAAGAGGGTCGTCCAGTACGTGCCTGCCATCATGGCCAATCGCATAGCCGGCGGCGCAATCGGGGCATACGGCTCTGCAATTTTCATCGCGCTCGGCTTTGACAAGGGCATCAATCTCCCTGGCATACGAGCGCACATGCCCGTCACGTTTCGGGCTAACGGCACCAAAATAGTTCTCGGTCGCACAAATGGCTTGATCAATGATTCTGCGTGCCGCTTCACTTGGCATCACCGGCTCCTCTTGTCTGTGTGGAGGGGGAGGGAGGCCCAGTAGGGCGACCAGCGTGCGACAGGCCCGTCATCCAGATCGGCCACGTGTTTCTCGCCTTTAGCGACCGCTAGAGCGCGACGCTTGGACAGCAGCGTTCCGACCCAGTAGCCATCGACCCTCAGGACCGTGGCGAACTTCTTGCCGCGCTGTTCAACTTCGTAGGTGCGGGGGAGGGTCATCAGAACCCCATTTCAGATAGCTGGCGGATCGTATTGGAAGCGCTCGTGTGCGTTATCCAGCGCCCACCCTTGCCGATCCATAGATCGCGATACTTCTCCCAATCGTCGATCAGGATATCGCCCGGCGTGAGGTAGTTGCTTTTCTCGCGCGAAGGGCAGCAGATCACGCCGACACGATCGCCCAGGTTCTTGCGTACCCATGAGCACTTGTTGTGGACCGCCTCCGGAACCGATGAAGGCACGCCAGTCAGAACGGTAGGGTCGAATTGCTCGACATGAGCCCAAAGCTCCTCCATGTCCGGCATTGGCGGGATGTTGAGATAAAAGTCCTGGATCGCTCGTACGGCCGCCCAGTCAACGTTGTCGACCTTCTTGCATGCGCGAACACCAAAAACCGTTTCGTGGTGCGCATCGAAGTCTGCAAGGACTCCATCCATATCGACGAATAGCTGTGTCATGACCCCACCCCCACCGGAATAGAGCCGATAAGCCCTTTGATCTTGATCACGCCGGCATCATTCTTGAGCTTGCTGCCGCCCAAGACAGCATTCCCGCATGTGACCAGGCCGTCTTCCTCATCGAGCGAAGGGACAAACACCAGAACGTCGAAGCCGGCCGCTTTCAGATCCTCTTCGGGCTTCTGATATGGCGCCCAGCTTTCATAGCCCCCGACTGTCTCGATCTGATTGTCCCGGCAGGCGTTGTTGTTGTGGATCGGTGTGATCTTGCACATGAACTTGTCGGGATCGAACAGGTCGCGGACTCGCCGAGCGTCGATCTCGAAGTCAGTCGAATATGCAAAGTTCAGACAGTATTTCCGGCTCACTGGTGGCGGCATGTGGGCGCCGATATAGGCGAAGTCTTCCAGCGGCAGCGCCATTCCGCCGAACATCTTGTCCCGCTGTGCATCGCTGGTTGAGTTGATCGAGAATTGTAGGCCCGCCTGACCGTTGTAGAGGTCGTTCTTGATCCGGCACCATTCGATGATCCGGTCTGCCAATGGACCATATTTCCGCGGCAGCGATGTCGTCAGGACCGGGTGGATTACCTCAATCCGCAAACCCGTATCGCGGTAGACTTGGTGCTTGTCGGTATAGAGCCATCGGGCAAACTCAAAGACCGCATCATTGAAGATTGGATCACCCATGCGGGCGAAGTGCAGGTTCAGCCTTTCCGTGTAGGAGACACCGGGAAACAGCGAGATCGCGTTATAGAGCTGGTCTTTGAGATCCTGGAAGCGAGCGTTGCCCCGCATGGGTACGTTCGGGACATCGCAGAAATTGCACCGCATCGGGCAGCCGTACTGCGTCGAGACCGTGATGACCCATTTTTCGCTCAGCGGCATGCACTCGGTGTTCGGGACGCCCTGGATGGGATCGGTGTAGCCCAAGAAGTCGGCCTTAACATTGACGGCCTTGCCGTAGTCGCCGATCGATAGGGTTTCGAGCTTCCCCTTGGAATAATCACCAGTGAAGAGATAGCCGGTAGGAATCGGGAAAAGCTCGTCGAGCGAGCCGGTTTTAGTGGTCGCTAGCGCCATTGCACTGCTCCTGTGATTGGAGTGAGGGAGAGGGCGCAGCCGTACGAATCTGGAACACCGAGCTGTCTAACTCCGCGTTCAGAAGTGTCTAACTTTTGAGGGGTGAAAACGGCCGGCGCTAAAATGCCAGCCTTTTCAGAAGGGTAGTTGGAGGCCACGCCCGGAATCGAACCGGGGTATACGGATTTGCAGTCCGCTGCGTCACCACTCCGCCACGTGGCCTTAAAGGGAAGCTCGCTCCTGCCTCCACGATTTCGGGGTTAGACCCGGTTTCTACTTCGCTGGCAAGGGTTCGCGACCGCGCCTCTATAGCAAAGGCCGCCTTTCTACTCAATCGCGGCATTTTGACGATCTGCCGTTCTTATTATTGATGATGGCAGGACAGTTGCGGATTGGCTAAGGTCCGCGAGCTGATTTGGCTCGAAACAACTGGCAGACAGGTGATGAGCGACTATTCGGTTCAACGAACCAACATGGTGAATTCGCAGCTCCGTCCAAACCAGGTCGGAGATCCGCGCATTCTCGAGGCGATGAGCGAGCTACCGCGTGAGCGGTTTGTGCCGGCTTCGCTTCGTGACATCGCCTACATGGATGAGGAGGTTTGCGTCGAAACGAGTTCAGATGGCTCGCCTGGCCGCCGACTCATGGCGCCGACACCGCTGGCAAGATTAATACAGCTGGCGGAGGTCGGACCAAGCGATCTCGTGCTCGATATCGGATGTGCGACCGGATACTCGACCGCACTGCTGGCACGCCTTGCCGATTCGGTCGTCGGGGTGGAAGCCAGTCCTGCGCTCTGCGAAGCCGCCGGGAAGACGCTGTCTGAACTTGAGGCCGACAATGCCGTCGTCGTATGTGGCAAGCTGACCGAGGGCTATGCCGAGGAAGGGCCGTATGATGTTATTCGGCTCGGCGGTGGTGTCCCCAGCGTCCCTGACATCCTATTCGATCAGCTAAAACCGGGGGGACGTTTGGCAACGGTCATCCTCAACGGCTCTGTCGGTCGCGCGACGCTCTTCCGCCGTCTCGGTAATGAAATCACGGCCACAGCCGGTTTCGATTGTGGTGCCCCGCTTCTTCCAGGTTACGAGCCGGTTCCTGAATTTGTCTTCTGAAGCGTATGCCCTGAGTATATCTTCACGGTCCTGCCGTGCCTTTGGGCAAGCTGTTGCATAACCGCAACAAGACAGCGATGAATCCCCAACCGTCAATGAATCACCTTTTTCGCAAGGAAGACTCTCGCTATTCTCGCTGAGCGGGGTGTGGATTAAGACGAGTACCGGGCGAGGGAAAGATGCCCGTTTCCGCGACTCTAGTGCGTTCAGTCGAAAGTGGTGGGTTTATGTGCAGGACTAGCAGTGCAACTGCGGTCACGCGTGTGCGCGCTTTCGCGCTTCGTGTGATACCAGCGATTTTTTTAGGCGGTGCAGGTTTTATGAGCCCGTCGTCAGCGAGTGCCGAGTCCTTGTTCGAGGCCTTGTCGGCAACCTATCTGACCAATCCGACGATCAATGCCAAGCGCGCGGAACTGCGTGCGATCGATGAATCCGTTCCGGCAGCCAAGGCCGGTCTGCGGCCGACGATTTCGCAGAATATCGATGCAGGCGTTCAAAGAACGAATGTGGGTTTGCCGGCTGGCGCGCCGCCGGGTTTTGGATCGGAAGGGAAATCCCGCCCGACCGGATATGATTTTCAACTCAACCAGCCTTTGTTTCGCGGCGGCAGGACCGTAGCGGAAATTCGCGAAGCCAATGCGAATGTTCAGGCGGGGCGTGAAGATCTGCGAAACACGGAACAGACGACATTTCTCAACGCAGTGACAGCCTTCGTGGATGTGGTTCGCGATCGTGCGATCGTTCGACTCAACGAAAACAACATCAAGGTTCTGGCGGAGCAACTGAAGGCAACCAAGGATCGTTTCGAAGTCGGCGAGGTCACGAAAACGGACGTCGCCCAGGCCGAAGCCCGCCTTTCGGGCTCGAAGTCGGATTTGAGCGTTGCTCAGGCAAACCTCAAATCGAGCCGTGCGACCTACGAGCAGATCGTCGGCCATGCGCCGGGTCCATTGATCGAGGCCAAACCGATCGATCGGCTGTTGCCGTCGTCGCTCAACGATGCTTTACGCGTCGGCGAGGCCGAAAATCCGGCTATTCTCCAAACGGTCTTTCTGGAGAAGTCGGCCAAGCACGCAATCAAACGCGTCAAAGGTGAGCTTTTGCCTGAATTGAGCTTCGAGGCCAGCTATTCTAAGAGATACGAGCCTTCCAACACTGTTGAGGACACGGAAACGGCGACGTTTGTTGGGCGTGTGACAGTGCCGCTCTACCAGGGTGGCGGTGTCGCTGCACGTGTCCGTCAGGCCAAAGAGACGAAGCGCCAGCGATTGCGGCAAATCGGAGAGGCGCGCGCGCAGGTTCGCGCGGCCGTTATCTCCGCATGGGGGCAGCTCACATCGACGCGGGCGCAAATCGTTTCCGATCAGGCCCAGGTGCGGGCGAACCAGATCGCTCTGAACGGTGTGCGGGAAGAAGAGAAGGTCGGCCAGCGAACCGTTTTGGATGTCTTGGATGCGGAACAGGAATTGCTGGATTCGCAGGTCGAGCTGGTTGGATCGAAGCGCGATGCGGTGGTCGCCTCCTACTCGCTCTTGCAGGCGATTGGGCGACTCAGCGTCCCGAATCTGTCACTAAGTGTCGCCGAATATGACCCGGACGAGCATTATCGGCGTGTGAAAAATAAATTGTTCGGCCTCAACCCTGACAGTCCAAGTCTGTTGTATCGTTTCAAAAAGGGGATGAAAGCGCCAGACGACAGGCCAAGCTTTCAATAGATGCGAAATCATGCCGTTTGGCATGTGCACACAGGCCCTCGTGAGACTTGCGCCGGAACCCTTTGATACGTTAAGCAGATAAGTGGCAGGGTACGCGACGTGCGGGCGTCGTGGAAAGATGCGGCAGGGGACATCGAGATGAGCAGCACGGAGCAAGCTCCAGAGCCGACTATGGATGAAATTCTGGCGTCGATCAGGCGGATTATCGCCGACGACGACCCGAATGCGAATGGGGCTGCCGCACCGGCAGCCGACGAAGCGCCGGGACAGTCGAGTCCGGCTGACCAGATTGCCGATGCACTCGGCACGGACACTGGCAGTGACGCACAGCTGGATGACATATTGGAATTGACTAGGGAAATAGGCCGTCAGCCAGCTCCGGCGCCAGCTCCTGAGGCTGCTGCACCTGCTGCGCCGCCACCTGCGCCTGCTGCAGAACCGGCACCGGTCGCGGCTGCGGCGCCACCGGAACCAGCTCCGGCACCTCAGCCTCAAATGACACCGCCGCCGGCACCGGCACCTGAAATGCCTGTTGCGCCGCCTGCGCAACCCATAGAGGCCGCACCTGCGACTGCAGCTCCCAATGATCCGGCAGCGGCGCTCGAGGGCCTTCTGGCATCGGTTTCCGAGCCGAGTGCTCAACCGGTACAGACACCGCCGCCGCTTCCGGCATCGGTCACGTCTGACGCACCGGACCACGCGCTCGATTTCGACACGCAACCGGCAGCGGCTCCAGCGCCTGAGCCGGTAGCAAGTGCGCCTGAGCCCAATCCAGCGGTAGGACAGCTCGACTCCGACGATCAGGCGGCGCGCCTGGCTGCCGAGGTTGAAGCGGCCCTCGGGACATCGCAATTCGAGACTCCGGAGGCACCGGCAGCTGCACCAGCTGCTCCGGAACCTGCTGTTAGTTTTGACGAGCCGGTACAGGATGAGGGGCTTGATCTGTCCGAGTTGGATACCCCTTCGGACTTCGCGGATCTCGATGCCTTGGCGGACACGCCGGAAATCGACGTGTCACAACCGCCCGTTGAGGAACAACCGGCAGAAGATGTCAGCGTCGTGGCGGAGGCAGAAGGACCTGCTGTCGAATCGGCACTGGCCAATGGGGTGGCGACTCCCGGCCGGACGCTGGAAGACAGCGTCAAGGAAATGCTGCGTCCCATGCTTCGCGAGTGGCTGGACAACAATATGCCCCGTATACTTGAAGGGGCCGTGAAGGAAGAAATGTCAGCCAACAAAGAGCGCGACGAGTAGCAACGCAACCGGTCTGCGATTAATCTCATTGTCCTGGGATGGGTGAGTTTGGTTGACAGCCGCGTAGGCGAGGCCCTACGACGCGGCTGAGACACGAACCATACTCTTGGACCCATGCTTGAAAAAACCTACCAGCCTGAACAGATCGAGGGGCGAATCTATCGCCAGTGGGAAGATGCCGATGCATTCGCGGCCGGCAAGCCTGAACGCGTTGCTGCAGGCGCCGAGCCCTACTGCATTGTCATTCCGCCACCCAACGTCACTGGCTCGCTCCATATCGGCCATGCCCTGAACAACACGCTTCAGGACGTCCTCGTTCGCTTCGAACGCATGCGGGGGCGGGATGTCCTCTGGCAACCTGGAATGGACCATGCCGGCATAGCGACGCAAATGGTCGTCGAGCGCCAGCTTATGGAAAAACAGGAGCCCGACCGTCACGCGATGGGGCGGGAAGCTTTTGTCGATCGGGTCTGGGAGTGGAAGAACGAGTCCGGCGGGATCATCCTTCACCAGCTTCGCCGACTGGGCGCGTCCTGCGATTGGGGCCGCGAGCGCTTCACCATGGATGATGGTCTCAGCGAGGCTGTCCTGAAAGTCTTTGTCGAACTCTATGGGCAGGGGCTGATCTACAAGGACAAGCGGCTCGTCAATTGGGACCCCAAGCTACTGACGGCCATCTCGGATCTCGAAGTCGAACAGGTCGATACCAACGGGCATCTCTGGCATTTCCAGTATCCTATCAAGGATCAGCCGGACCGCACGATCACCGTTGCCACGACACGCCCTGAGACCATGCTGGGCGACACGGCAATCGCCGTCCATCCAGACGACGAGCGCTACAAGGATCTTGTTGGCAAGAAGGCAATCCTTCCCTTGGTCGGACGTGAGTTGCTGATCGTCGCCGACGACTATGCTGATCCTGAAGCGGGCTCGGGGGCCGTTAAGATTACGCCGGCTCACGACTTCAACGATTTCGATGTCGGCAAACGTCACGCGCTTGCAATGGTCAATATTTTCGACACCAGCGCCGAGCTCGCTTTGCGCGACAACGCAGAATTCTTCGACGGCGTCCCGGAAAGCGAACAACTCACCACGACCGTCGACGCACTCGACGGTCTCGACCGCTTCGAGGCGAGAAAACGCATTGTCGAAATGATGGATGCCGCCGGCCGCCTTGCCGAGGTCGAGGATCATGCTCACACGGTCCCTCATGGGGACCGGGGGGGCGTTCCGATCGAGCCGTATCTGACCGAGCAGTGGTATGTCGACGCCGAAACGCTCGCGAAACCGGCAATCGAGGCCGTTGAAAAGGGTGACACGACCTTCGTCCCAAAGAGCTGGGAGAAGACCTATTTCGAATGGATGCGGAACATCCAGCCCTGGTGTATTTCGCGCCAGTTGTGGTGGGGCCACCGGATCCCGGCCTGGTATGGCCCTGATGGCGAGGTCTTTGTCGCACATGACGAAGACGCAGCCAGCGCCTTGGCGCGCGCGCACTATGGGAGCGACACGGACCTGGTCCGCGACCCCGATGTTCTCGACACCTGGTTCTCGTCGGCGCTATGGCCGTTCTCGACGCTGGGATGGCCCGAGGAGACGGAAGAACTCAAGCGCTATTACAAGACGGATGTTCTGGTCACGGCGTTCGACATCATCTTCTTCTGGGTCGCGCGCATGATGATGATGGGCCTTCATTTTCGCCAGGATGTTCCTTTTCACACGGTCTATATCCATGCCCTTGTCCGTGACAAGGAGGGGAAAAAGATGTCCAAGTCGCGGGGCAATATCATCGATCCCCTGGAGGTCGTCGACGAGTACGGTGCCGACGCGTTGCGGTTCACGCTGACGGCGATGGCGGCTCAGGGACGCGATATCAAACTGGATATGGAACGCGTCGCCGGTTATCGGAATTTCGGCAACAAGATCTGGAATGCCGCCCGGTTCCTGGAGATGAACGAGTGCGTGCCGACAACCGGTTTCGCGCCCGACAGCGTCAGCCACATCCTCAACCGATGGATTATCGGCGAAGTCGAAAAGGCCAATCGTGCAGCGACCGAGGCCATCGAAGCCTATCGCTTCAACGATGCGGCGAGCGCTATGCACAGGTTCCTCTGGCATGTCTTCTGCGATTGGTATGTCGAGTTGGCGAAACCGCTTCTGCAGGGCAGCGATACGACACTGTGCAACGAAACCCGCATGACAGCGGCCTGGGTCTTCGACGAAGCCCTGAAACTGCTCCATCCTATGATGCCGTTCCTCACGGAGGAGCTTTGGCAGCATCTTGGCCAACCGGCTGGCGGGCGCAGTGAACAATTGATTCTGACCGAATGGCCTACGGTTGCCGGCCTCTATAACGACGACGCGGCACAGGAGATTGACTGGGTTATCCGCTTTGTCTCCGATATCCGTTCCGTCCGCTCGGAAATGGGCGTGCCACCTGGGGCCAAGGTGCCGGTTGCTATCGTTGGCGCAGGTGACGAGACGGCCGGGCGCGTGGAGCGCCATAGCGAGACCGTCAAACGGCTGGCCCGCATCGACACAATCGCCTTTGAGGACGAGACGCCGGACGGCTCGGTCCAGATCATTCAGGGTGAAGCGACGATTGCCCTGATACTCAAGGATATTATCGACATCGGTGCGGAAACGGATCGGCTCAAGAAGGAAATCGCCAAGATTGCCGGTGAAATTTCGAAGCTCGATGCAAAGTTGGCGAACGAAAAATTCATCTCGCGTGCGCCCGAACATGTCGTTGCAGAACAACGCGAGCGCAAAGCCGACGCGATGGCTTTATCAGACCGTCTGAAGGATGCGTTGCAAAGACTCGAGCAAGCCGCCTGAAACGGTTAAGTGTGCAAATGTTCACGCTGTAGTAAAAATCTGCAGTAAGTGCCTAGTTTGCGCCACAAAACTAAGCTTTTGATATATAATATCCGGCGGGCGATTGCCTGCCGGATGCTTTTGCTATGCCTAGGGCTAACCGTCCAAAAAGGACTCCGCGCGTTTCGGGGACCGAACACGGTGCCGGCGGCACCAATCAAGAAGACTGTTCGGACCACTATTGCGGGGGGATTGAGTGACTATGGACGCACGTACGTTCGACAAATCGCGTTTGCCGAGTCGGCATGTGACTGAGGGCCCTGAGCGGGCGCCTCATCGGTCCTATTACTATGCCATGGGTTTGACGCGCGGGCAGATGTCCCAACCGTTCGTCGGCGTTGCGACGTGCTGGAACGAAGCCGCTCCCTGCAACATTGCCCTTATGCGCCAGGCGCAGGCCGTTAAACATGGCGTTGTGACCGCGAGCGGAACACCGCGCGAATTCTGTACGATCACTGTGACTGACGGTCTCGCGATGGGACATCAGGGTATGAAGTCCTCGTTGGCTTCTCGCGAGGTGATCTGCGATTCGGTTGAACTGACAGTGCGCGGTCATAGTTACGATGCTCTGGTGGGCCTTGCCGGATGCGATAAATCCTTGCCTGGCATGATGATGTCCATGTGCCGGCTGAACGTGCCGTCGATCTTTATTTATGGCGGTTCGATTCTTCCTGGGACGTTCAAAGGCAAGCCGGTCACGATCCAGGATGTCTTCGAGGCGGTCGGCCGCCACTCGGTGGGCGACATGTCCGATGCGGATCTCGACGAATTGGAGCAGGTGGCGTGCCCATCGGCTGGTGCCTGCGGTGCGCAGTTCACCGCCAACACTATGGCGACGGTTTCCGAGGCCATCGGTCTGGCGCTACCCTATTCGGCCGGCGCCCCGGCTCCCTACGAAATCCGCGATCGGTTTTGCATGGCTGCCGGCGAGCAGATCATGGAACTCATTACTCAGAATATCCGTCCGCGTGACATCGTCACCCGCGAGGCGCTTGAGAATGCAGCAACTGTTGTTGCAGCGTCCGGTGGTTCGACAAATGCGGCGCTGCACCTGCCGGCGATCGCGCATGAGTGCGGCATAGAATTCGACCTGTTCGATGTGGCTGAAGTGTTCAAACGTACGCCCTACATCGCTGATCTCAAGCCTGGCGGAAAATATGTCGCCAAGGACATGTTCGAAGTCGGCGGTATTCCTCTCTTGATGAAGACACTGCTCGATCACGGCTATCTGCATGGTGACTGCATCACGGTGACTGGTCGGACCATTGCCGAGAACATGGAGTCCGTCGCGTGGAATGACGATCAGGACGTGGTTTATCCCGCCAACAATCCGATCACCCCGACGGGCGGTGTCGTTGGGCTTAAGGGAACGCTGGCGCCCGATGGCGCGATCGTCAAAGTGGCAGGGCTTGAGAAGCAGCAATTTCGGGGACCTGCGCGGGTGTTCGATAGCGAAGAGCTCGCATTCGAGGCCGTTGAAAATCGCGATTACAAGGAAGGGGATGTGCTGGTGATCCGCTACGAGGGGCCGAAGGGAGGACCCGGTATGCGGGAAATGCTGGCGACGACCGCTGCGCTCTACGGTCAGGGTGCCGGCGACAAGGTGGCGCTGATTACAGATGGCCGCTTTTCGGGTGCAACCCGTGGTTTCTGTATCGGCCATGTCGGGCCGGAAGCTGCAGTCGGTGGCCCGATCGGGCTCGTGCGCGACGGCGACATGATCAATATCGACGCAGTGACCGGCGTTCTCGATGTTGAAATTGACGAAGCGGAATTGGAGAGCCGGAAGGCTGATTGGAAGGCGCGGGAAACCGACTATCGAAGTGGCGCGTTGTGGAAGTATGCCGATCAGGTGGGGCCGGCCCGGGAAGGGGCCGTTACACACCCTGGAGGAAGAGTTGAAGTACAGTGCTACGCGGATATCTAGTCTGATAGGACGCCCTCTGCTTGCAGTTGCGATGGTCGTAACGACCATTGGATTTGCAAGCGCCGGCGAGCGTCCGTTCATGACTGCAAGCGACGCCTACCGGAAAGGCATGGCGGCTCTTGCGTCCAATGATACCCGTAAAGCCCTGACCGCTTTGGAGTATGCAGCACGTGGCGGTGTGCTGATGGCCAAACTTGAGCTCGCCCGAATGTTTGCAAAGGGCGAAGGTGTTCAGCAGAGCCACGCCCAGGCTTTCTATTACTACGAGAGCATCGCAGACGGGTTTGCCGATTTGGATCCGCGACGGCGCATTGCGTTGCGCGTCGCCAAGTCGTTTGTGGCCCTGGGTCGTTATTATCGCGAGGGAATCGATGAGATCTACCTCGCTCCGAGACCGGAAAAGGCGGCGCGTTTGTTTCAGCATGCTGCAAGCTACTTCGGCAATGCGGAAGCTCAGTATCAGCTAGCAACCATGTATCTTGCCGGCGAAGGGGTCACAAAGAATGTTCGCCTGGCTGCAAACTGGCTGACGAGCGCTGCCAAGAAACACTTTGCGCCTGCACAAGCCGTGCTCGGCGACCTGCTGTGGCGGGGTGACGACACCTTGGGACGTCAGCCAGCGAAAGGTCTCGCACTGCTTGCCCTTGCCCGGTTTAATTCCAGAAAGAACGATGCCGATAAGGCCTGGATCGAAAAGCTCTATGCCAGTGCACACGCAGAGGCAGAACCGGGGCAACGCAAAACGGCCATCGATACAGCCGCACGTTGGGGGGGCAAGACACTGTCTGTAAGCCCCGCGGTCGTTTCTGGGAATCCGACGGACGCAAAACTGGCGCCAGCCACGACTTTGTCGACCGATGGTAAGAAGCTGAAAGCGATGGGCAAACCGAAAACGCCGTCAGAGCCTGCCAAACCCTAGAGCCTTCGACCATAGAGACGTTTGAAAGGGTTCTAGACCGCGAGTTCTGCCCATACTGGCACGTGATCCGACGGCTTTTCCCAACCGCGCGTCGTGCTGTCGATACCGGACGCTGTCAGACGATCGGCCGCCTGCGGCGACAACAACAGATGGTCGATCCGGATTCCATTGTTCTTCTGCCAAGCGCCGGCCTGATAGTCCCAGAAACTGTAAATATGGTCACGGTTGTCTGCCGCGCGGAAGGCATCAGTCAATCCGAGATTGACCAGGGTGCGAAAACGCTCATGGGTCTCTGGCCTGTAGAGCGCATCGCCAAACCAGGCTTCCGGATCGTGAACATCGCGCGCTTCCGGGATGACGTTATAGTCGCCGGCCAGGACGAAAGGCTCCTCCTGCGTCAACAGATCTTCGGCATGTGCGATCAGGCGATCCATCCACGCTAGCTTGTAGGGATACTTGTCCGTATCGACCGGATTGCCGTTGGGCAAGTAGATCGATGCCAGCCGCAGGATGCCTGAGTCCGTCGATACGACCGCTTCCAGGTAACGAGCCTGAACATCCTCCGGGTCACCCGGCAATCCGGCATTGACCTCCTCAAGCGGATGCTTCGAGACAATGGCGACGCCATTAAAGCCTTTCTGGCCATGCACCGCGACATTGTAGCCCAGCGCTTCAATCCGTTCCTTCGGGAACAGATCGTCCATCGATTTGATTTCCTGAAAGCAGGCAAGGTCGGGCTGGACCTGATCCAGCCAAGCCACAACGCCGTCGATTCGCGCTTTGATGCCGTTGATATTCCAGGTGGCGATTTTCACGATGCGACGTCACATCGCGCTTGCCGAACAGCGACCTGCATCTAGATCGAGAAGCTGGTGCCGCAACCGCACGATGCGGTGGCATTCGGGTTTTTGATCTGAAAGGACGCCCCGATGAGATCGTCGACGAAATCAATGACGCTTCCGCCCATATATTCAACGGAAATCGGATCGATCAGAACAACCGCGCCCTGCTTTTCGATCACGAGATCGTCCGCTGCTCTGTCGCCAGTGAGGTCGAACGTATATTGAAAGCCGGTGCAACCTCCGCCTTCGACGGCAACGCGCAGCATGGTATTATCGGCTTCTGCGGAGACGATTTCGTAAATCCGCTTTGCAGCGCTATCGCTCAAGGTGATTGTTGTTTCGCTCATGTCGATCTATCCGGTAAACAGATTTCTCGTGGCCATTTCGGAATGTTCCTCATGAACATAGGACTGTCTTTGGCTTTGTCAATTGGCCAGACCGTGGCGCAGCGCTGATCCATTGGACAAATCAGGCACCGATATATCCCCTGAGAGGCCGCGCCTTGGCCCGGCGCCGATTGCGTGTTCGCAGGAAACCAGCCGGGGCCGTTTTTTTGAAGAAACGCCAAGCCCGAGCCGTTCCGACTATCAGAGGGACCGGGACCGAATCATCCATGCAACCGCATTCCGCCGCCTGACCTATAAGACCCAGGTCTTTGTTTATCATGAAGGCGATCACTATCGCAGCCGCCTGACTCATAGCCTGGAAGTGGCGCAGATCGCGCGTGCGATGGCACGAAGTCTTCACTTGGATGAAGATCTTTCCGAGGCCATCGCCCTGGCGCACGATCTCGGTCATCCGCCGTTCGGTCATGCGGGCGAGGCGGCGCTCGATGCGGCGATGTCGTCGCATGGAGGGTTCGACCACAATGCGCAGAGCCTTCGGGTCGTGGCGCTGCTCGAGCGCAAATATGCGGCGTTCGACGGTCTCAATCTGACATGGGAAACATTGGAGGGGCTGGCAAAACACAATGGTCCGTTGATCGGCGCATTGCCCGAAGGCATACGCGACTTAAAAGAAGTGCAGGCATTCGATCTCAAGACCTTTGCATCCGCCGAAGCCCAGGTTGCCGCACTTGCGGACGATATCGCCTACAACAATCATGATATCGACGATGGTTTCCGTGCCGGATTCTTCGATCTGGACGATCTTGAAGAGGTGCCGCTGACCGGACGTATTATCCGGAAAGTCCGCGCGCTCTATCCCGATCTTGGTCCAACGCGCCTCATACACGAGGTCAATCGACGGTTGATTACGCTGCTGGTGAAAGACGCTGTCGGCGGCGCGAAGGAGAAGATCGCCGACAATCGGTTGGAGGATGCCGACGATGTGCGCCGGTTTGCCCAACCCCTGATCGCATTTTCGCAAACGCTTTCCGCAGAACTGGATGAGCTGCGCTTTTTCCTCCTGTCTTGGGTGTATCGAAACAAGCGGATCATGAGGATCATGGATGATGCTCAGTCGATCCTTGCGGATCTCTATCGCCGATATACCGATGATCCCGGCATGCTTCCAACGGAGTGGCGGGCCATCGAGGCGAGAGACTCTGTTGGCGATCAACCCAGAAAAATCGCCGATTTCATCGCTGGTATGACAGACCGATACGCCCTTCAGGAACATCGACGATTGTTTGACGCTACCCCGGAATTGCGATAGGTCCGGCGCGGATATTCCCTAGTTCCCAAGGTCCTTACTGTCATGAACCTTTTCGCCGAGTTTGCGGACCGGGTGCACGTTGCGCTTGCCGAATTACGTCAAGCGGGTGTCCTACCGGCTGCCTCCGAAGGTGCTCGCATCGCTGTCGAGCCGCCGCGGGACGCCTCCCATGGCGATGTCGCGACAAATGCGGCCATGGTACTGGCAAAGCCCGCCGGTCTGAAACCGCGCGATCTGGCCGAAAAACTGGCGGCATTGCTGCGGGAAGGGGACAATGTCGCCAAGGTCGAGATCGCAGGACCGGGCTTCATCAATATCACCCTCGATGAGTCATTCTGGCCCCGTGTGACAGCCTCAATTCTTGCTGATCCCGCGCAATTTGGCCGGAGCAAAATTGGTGCAGGCCAGCCTGTCAACGTCGAGTATGTCTCTGCCAATCCGACGGGGCCGATGCATGTAGGCCATTGCCGCGGCGCGGTTTTTGGCGATGCTTTGGCTAGTCTGCTGGCATTTGTCGGCTATGACGTCACCCGCGAGTATTACATGAACGACACGGGCGCCCAGATCGAAGTGCTGGCGCGGTCTGTCTTCCTGCGGTACCGCGAGGCACTGGGTGAGGACATCGGCGAAATCCCGGACGGCCTCTATCCCGGTGATTATCTGAAGCCTGTCGGTGAAGCGCTCGCGAACGAGTTCAAAGACAGCCTTATCGGTGAGAGCGACGACACCTGGATGCCTGTCGTGCGGGAGCGTGCCGTCAGCGCGATGATGGAGATCATCCGGGGCGATCTTGAGAAACTGGGTATCGCTCACGACGTATTCTTCTCGGAATTGTCTCTCGTATCGGGAGAAACGGACACTATCCGCGAGACCATGGCCGAGCTTGCCGGCAAGGATCTGGTCTATGAAGGGCATCTTCCGCCACCGAAGGGGCAATTGCCGGACGACTGGGAAGACCGTGAGCAGACGCTGTTCCGCGCGACCCAGTTCGGGGACGATGTGGACCGGGCTTTGTTGAAATCCGATGGCAGCCACACCTATTTCGCTGCCGACATGGCGTATCACCGGGACAAAATCCGGCGCGGATTCAACCAGATGATCGATGTCTGGGGGGCTGATCACGGCGGCTATATCAAGCGCATGAAAGCAGCGGTTGCCGCGCTGTCTGACAATAACGCGGATCTCGATGTCAAGATCTGCCAGCTTGTCCGCCTGTTTCGCGACGGAAATCCGGTAAAAATGTCGAAGAGAGCCGGAGACTTCGTGACCCTCAGGGACGTCGTGGAGGAAGTCGGGCCGGACGCTGTCCGGTTCATGATGCTGTATCGCAAGAACGATGCGCTCTTGGACTTCGATTTCGTGAAGGTCACCGAGCAGAGCCGGGATAATCCGGTTTTCTATGTGCAGTATGCCCACGCCAGAGCCCACTCGGTTCTACGTAATACGCAAGAAGTGTTTCCAGATTTCAGTGTGACCAATATTGATAAAGCGGACTTAAAACTACTATCAGACAGTTCTGAAATAGAATTGATGAAGATCTTGAGCCAATTCCCCCGAGTAGTTGAGTCTGCGGCAATCGCCCATGAGCCGCACCGAATTGCCTTTTATCTCAACGACCTCGCTGCCGTTTTCCACGCCCTCTGGAACCGAGGCAAAGAGTTGCCACAATTACGTTTTATTAATTCCGATAACCGAGATATAACTATGGCGCGTGTCGCGCTCATCGTCGCGACAACGGAAGTGCTTGCGTCTGGCCTGGCAATTCTCGGCGTGCAAGCTATCCGTGAAATGCGTTAGTATGGCCGAGAACCGGCCTTTCCAAGTTCAGTTGCGAGGGAAGTATCGTAATGTCTACGCGAAATGAGGGGGCGGACGGATATTCCGAGCCGACCGCTCATGACCCAAGGGACACCGCGGAGAGAGATCCGCATCGCTTCGACACGCGCGCCCCTGATCTCAATGGGAACGGACAACCACCTGCGGCCCCGACACAACCCGGCGGTATTGGTGGATTGGCTGGCCTGTCCAATTTTGCCGGAATGGGAAGCTACACCCCGACAACGCATCCCCAGGCGGAAGAGCCCGCGCCAGCGCAGCCTGAACCCAGTGATTTGGCGAGTTATACGCCTGAGTATACCCCGCCAGAGGCGCCAAATCGGCCCTCCGTTTTTCCGGATTTGGATAACGCTGCCGCTCAAACATCGTCCTTTGACAGTTTCCGAACGGAAGAGCCGCGTTACGAGCCGCCACATTACGAAGAGCCACGCTTTGAGCAGACGCGCTTCGAGGAGCCGCAGTACGAGGAGCCACGTTACGAGGAACCGCGCGTTGCCCAGCCTCAGTATCAGGAAGAGCCACGCTACGAAGAGCCTCAATATGAGGAGCCGACTGCACCTGAACCGCGTTATGACGAGTCTCGCTTTGCAGATCCGGTTCCCGATCCGCATCAGCGCGTAGAGCCTCAATTCAACGAGACGAGTTTCGATCCTTCACGCTTCGAACCCGCGCCTTTGGGGGCACCATCGTTTGACGATCCGCACCAGGCGGAATCGCCATTTGAGCAACCGACACGTCAGGAGCATCGCTTCGAGCCGGCGCCCGCTGAAAACGAACGCCCCGTTGAAAGCCCGCGCTTCGAGCCATCGCCAGCATACCAGGCAATTCTGGGTGCCGACGAAGAGCCGTCGGAGCCAGCCCACGATTATACGGCCGATCGACGGTTCGACAGTGCCTATGACCAGCGCGATGAGCCGGCACCTGTTGGCGATTTTGGAACCGTTGCAGCGGATGATTTGCCGCAGTCCTTTCGAAGCGGCGAACCGCATTTCGGCGCACAACCCGATTTTGCCGCCGAGCCGCCAACTTACGAGCAACACGAACCTGCTGCCGAATTTGCGGCCTATCCTGCAGCAAGCGCCGGCGAGCCGGCATTCGGAGCGGCTGAGCCTGATCTGCCCGAACATGGTTTCGATCCGGCAACGGGCGTGCAGCAATACGAAGCCCGCTACGACCGGCATCCGGAAATTCCGCTTGGCGGCTATGACAATCAGAGCGACGCCGCGGAAGACGCCGGGAAACAACCTTACTTCCATGAAACGGAAGAGGGGGATGCCGATTTCCTTGGTGAGGAAAAAGCGGCTGCGGGCGGCAAGAAGCGTAAATTCCTGATGGTGGCCTGCGGGCTCGTTGGGGCCCTGGCCCTGGGTGGGACGCTCGCCTACGCTTACAAGACAAGTGGCACATTCCTGGGTGGCTCGGATACGCCGCCGATCATCGAAGCCGACAGCCGCCCGGTCAAAGTCGCACCGGAAACGCCTGGCGGTAAGGAATTTCCGCACAAGAACAAGCTGATTTATGATCGTCTTAGCGGCGAGGATCGTACCGAGACGGAAAAACTAGTTTCCCGTCAGGAAGATGTCATCGACGAGGTGCAAAGAGCACTGACGGCGCGTGAGGCGCCCGGAACCGCTGCGGCGCCCGAGGCTCCGACCAACCCTGGCCTGGCACCCAATCAGGGCCGTGCGGAAACGCCTGCTGTCTCTCCGGAAGACGGACCTCGCAAAGTTAAGACACTGGTGGTACGGCCCGACGGTACGATCGTCCGGCAGGCCGTTCCTGAAACACCGGCCCCAGCAGCGCCGAGCCCTGCACAACCCGCTCCGGCAAAGCCTGAGCCGCCGGCTGCGGCACCACGCGTCGCCGCAGCGCCTGTGACACGGGTGGAACCCGAAGCTGCCGCGCCTGCAGCCGCCGCCGAGCAGAGTGGCGATGCGACTCCGCCGCCAACACGCAAACCGCGAGAGACAGCGGTTGCATCGGCGAGACCGACACCAGCACCTGCAACTCCCGCAGCACCAGCCGCGCAGGCAGGCGAATATGTCGTTCAGGTTGGTGCCCGGCGTTCGCAAACAGCTGCCCTTGCCGGCTTCGCAGACCTTCAGCAAAAGTATCCCAGGATCCTGAGTGGCTACCGGCCGATCATTCAAAAGGCCGACCTTGGAAACAAAGGGACATGGTATCGTTTGCGGATCGGACCGCTTGAGACAAAGACGGCGGCAGCCGATCTTTGCAAGAAGCTCAAGTCGGCCGGTATGCGAAGCTGTCTGGTCAACACGCGATAGGCATGCTTGACGGCAAGTGGCGGGGCCGATAGGCCCATCGCCATGATGAAAGCCTTTATAACAGGACTGCACGGTCTGCAGCTGACGTCCGACGAGAAGAGTTTTCTTCGCGACGCCAAGCCCTGCGGTATCATTCTATTTGCACGTAATTGCGATACGCCGCAGCAGTTGCATCAACTGATCGATGATGCCCTCGAAGCGACCGGCGATGAGCGAACGCTTGTGCTCATCGATCAAGAGGGCGGAAGGGTTCAACGCCTGCGGCCGCCACATTGGCGCGCACTTCCACCGGCCAGCTCATTCGCGCAGCTCTATCGAACGGATCCTGAGCATGCCGTGGACGCTGCCAGGGCCGTTGCAATGCTCATGGGTGAGGATCTGCGTAACCAGGGGATTACAGTCGACTGTGCGCCGGTGCTCGATATACCGGTCGCAGGGGCGCACGATATCATCGGTGATCGCGCCTACGGAACGGAGCCTGAATCCATTATTGCGCTTGGCCGAGCCGTCGGCGAGGGATTGATGCAGGGCGGCGTTTTGCCAGTCATCAAACACATACCCGGTCATGGCCGTGCCCGCTCGGATAGCCACGTGGCGCTTCCGGTCATCGATACGGATCTCGATACGCTTCGGGCCACGGACTTCGTGCCATTCAAGGCGCTGAACGATATGCCGCTCGCGATGACGGCCCATGTTCTGTTGACGGCGATCGACCAAGAACAGCCTGCAACGCTATCAAGCGCTATAATGGGTGAAATGATTCGGGGGGAAATCGGTTTCGACGGGCTCGTCATGACTGACGATCTCAGTATGCAGGCTCTGACTGGAACGTTTGCGGACAGAGTGCGTGCATCCATCGAAGCCGGCGTAGACGTTGTACTGCATTGCAATGGGGACTTCAGCGAGATGTCGTCTGTGGCCGAAGCCACACCGACAATGGACGCGAAGTGCAATGTGCGATTCGAGCGCGCCTTGTCCAGGCTGAAACCTCCCCAGGATTTCGACCGTCAACGTGCCGAGCATTTGCTCGGTCAGATAATGGACTTGTCGTGAACGACGAACATGAAGCAGAGATCGATGACGAGCCTGAAGCGGCTGCGGGTCCGGAAACGGGTGTGACGACCGATGAGGTCGTGGCAGCCGAAGAGCCGGCACCTCCCGCTACCGATAACGCTATCGTCGATCCCTTTGAGGACAATCGTCCGGAAGACACGTTTTACGTCGATCTCGAGGGATTCGGCGGCCCGTTGGATCTGCTGTTGAGCCTTGCACGCACGCACAAGCTCGATTTGACCAAGATTTCGATACTGGCGCTCTCGGAGCAATATCTGAGTTATATCGAAGCCGCCCAACGCTTGCGACTGGAGCTGGCGGCTGACTATCTCGTTATGGCCGCATGGCTTGCTTATCTCAAATCGCGATTGCTGCTGCCCGAAGATCCGGAAGATAGCGACGAGCCAACCGGTGAGGAACTCGCCCAACAGCTGGCTTTCCGCCTACAGCGGCTTGAGGCGATGCGGGAAGCTGCTGCGCAATTGGTCACACGCAATCAGCTGGGTCGCGATGTCTTCGCACGCGGCATGCCTGAAGATGTTCGCGTGGTGCGCGAGCGCGCCTATGAGGCGACCGTATTCGATCTACTGAAAGCCTATGCGGAGCAACGCCAACGTACCGCCGTCGTGGAAGTGTTGATTGCGCAGCGCCCAGTCTGGTCGCTCAAAGACGCGAGGGAACGTCTTGAGGATCTTCTGGGCAAGGTCGGCGACTGGGCACCGATCGATGAGTTGTTGTCAAAGTATCTGGGTGATCCGGAGGAGCGGAAGACGGCCATCGCCAGCTCTTTTGGCGCCAGTCTCGAGTTGGCCCGGGAAGGCCGCCTCGATCTCAAACAAGACCGGGCATTTGCGCCCCTTTACATGCGCCGCCGAGACGGCACCGGTGAGAACGCCGCTACTTGAACAAGACGGGAAAAGAATTCATGAGCGCAATCATCAAAGACATGACAGCCGCGAATATGCCTGAGACTGCCGATGTGCTGCCTCTGCCGCAGCCTGACAATGTGACGCCATTTCCGGCGGCCAATCGACGCGAGCAGCTGAGGCTTGTGGAAGCTTTGCTGTTTGCGGCGGACGAGCCGATCAGCGAGGCCTTTTTGGGTGAACATCTGCCTGAAGGAACCGACGTTGCGAGCCTATTGGAGGATATTCGCGATCTTTATGACGGACGCGGCGTTACGCTGGCCCGTATTGCCGGCAAATGGGCTTTCCGTACAGCCGACGATCTTGCATTCGTGCTTGAGCGCTATCAGGTCGACCAGCGGCGTCTTTCACGGGCTGCACTGGAGACGTTGGCGATCATTGCCTATCACCAACCCGTGACACGCGCCGAGATCGAAGAGATCAGGGGGGTCAGTGCATCGAAAGGAACGCTTGACGTTCTGATGGAAACCGGGTGGGTACGCATGCGTGGACGTCGGCGTGTCCCGGGGCGGCCGGTGACCTATGGAACAACTGACGGATTTCTTGATCATTTTGGATTCGATACGATCAATGATCTTCCGGGATTGAACGAGCTCAAGGGCGCAGGTCTTCTCGATAGCAATCTGCCTCCAGGGTTCAGTGTGCCTGTGCCTGATGATGGAGAGAATCTCGCGGAAGACGAGGATCCGTTGGAGGACGAAGAGGAGCCTCTGAAGGACGAGGACGAGCCGGTTGTCGACCAGGCTACTCCGGATGAGACAGAAAGCGAGGTTGAAAAACTCGCGCCGCGCCTGTCCAATGAAGGCGAAATGTAGACAAAGCCTCGTCCCGACCGATGGGGCCGAAAGTGAGCCCCGTGTTGAAACGCAGCGATGACAATGAGCCGAGCGACGAGCTGCGCCCCTTAGGTTGGGGCGCTCGCGGGTCTGCTGCGGCAGCTATCGCGGCGCGCCTGACATGTGAAAATGTCGGACGGCGCTACGGCACGGCGATAGCTCTTGAGGATGCGAGCCTGGACGTCGCTCCCGGTGAGATCATCGCGATGCTCGGGGCGTCGGGAAGTGGAAAGTCGACGCTCTTGCGCCTGGCCGCAGGCGTGGAGCGGCCGACGTCGGGCCGCATTCTGATCAACGGCCAGGAGGTTGCGGGCCCCAATCGTTTCGTGCCGCCGGAGAAGCGAAATGTGGGGCTGATGTTCCAGGATTTCGCTCTGTTCCCCCATCTGACGATTCTACAAAATGTTGCATTTGGCCTGCAGAAGCTCTCTCGCTCAGAAGCTCACACGGCCGCATCTGCGGCGCTGGAACGGGTCGGCTTGTCGCATTATGCGGATGCTTATCCGCACATCCTGTCCGGTGGTGAGCAACAACGCGTGGCATTGGCGCGTGCGATCAGTCCAAGGCCCAGTGTCATATTGATGGACGAACCTTTCTCCGGTCTCGATAGCCGTCTTCGGGAGACGATGCGTGAAGAGACACTCAGTCTGCTGCATGAAATGCGGGCGACATGTATCGTCGTAACCCATTCGCCCGAAGAAGCAATGCGCATGGGCAATCGTATCGCCCTTATGCGAAAAGGCCGACTTGTGCAGGTCGGAACGGCTCAGGAACTCTATCGGTTGCCTCGCGATATTGAAGCGGCTCGCATGTTCTCCGATCTCAACGAAATTGCCGGGCGTGTTGTTGGCGGGTCGGTTGAAACCCCGCTGGGCCGTTATCCGGCCAATGGTTTCAGCGAAGGTGAGCCCGTTGTCGTCTGTGTCCGACAGAGCACCATTCGGATCGTCGAAGCAGGGGAGGGGCCGAGCGCCCGCACGCTCAGATCGCGATTTCTTGGCGACTCGGCACTTCTCGATGTGGGGGTCGACGGTCTCGAGGAACCTCTGGTTGTTCGTCTGCGGCAGGCGGAGTCGCTGCCGCCCGGTCAGGATGTCGGGGTCAGCATCGACCCGGATAGCGTCTTACTTTTTTCTGGCAATGCCGCCGATTGAAGTGCATTGACCGGGGTTAACAGTGCTGCTAGGCCGCTGCTTGCCGCCTGATACCCTTTCTGCAATAGTGCGGCTCAATCAAGCGCGCAAGCGCGTATGGAGACTACTAGAATGGCGCCGAGCTGGTTTCAAATTTTGATCGTTATCGTGTTGCTCGTGCTGCTCTTTGGACGCGGTAAGATTTCCGACCTCATGGGTGATGTCGCAAAGGGCATTAAGAGCTTCAAAAAAGGCATCGCCGAGGACGAAACCGACGCAAAGTCCGAGACTGCCGATACGGTCAAGACGATTGATCACGAACAAGACGCGGCTGTTGCGTCGGCTGAACCCGCCGCAAACGAAAAAGCCGAAACGCGCTGAGCGGGCGCTCGACGGGTGGCAATTCGTCACGCTCCGAGCCCAAGCGCGATCAAGGCTTATAACCCATGCTGGACATCGGCTGGACCGAACTCCTCATTATAGCGGTGGTCGCGATCATTGTGGTCGGACCCAAGGATTTGCCGCGCATGCTGCGCTCTCTCGGGCAGTATGCCGGCAAGCTTCGCCGCACGGCAAATGAGTTCCGCAGTCAGTTCGATGAAGCGCTTCGCGACAGCGAGTTCGACGAGCTGAAGTCGAGCGTGGAAGGTGTCAGCAACCTGAATCCGCTCAACGATATTCGGGAAGCGGTGACGGACAGTCTGGATCCTCTCAAGAAGACGGCAGAGGACATCAAATCCGGCATCGAAAAGGATGACGGGAAAGCACCCGACGCCACGACGGATACTACGGAGACGGCCAAGCCGGACACCGAGTCTTGGACCGACGATGGTGTTGAAGATAGCAGCGATACGGTAGAGGTGCAGAAACCGGCCGATCAACATGTTGCGTCAAGTGAAGAGCCTGTTGCCGGGCCGACGAACGAGACATCCGAGGCCGCGTTGCCGCCCGTTAAGAGCGAAACCTAGATCCGATGAGCGAAAGTGAAATCGACGCGTCGAAGGCGCCCTTGATGGAACATCTCATGGAGCTGCGGACGCGGCTCCTTTGGACGCTTGTGGCGATCTTCATCGGTTTCCTCGTCTGTTTCTTTTTCGCAAACGAGATCTACAATTTTCTGCTCTGGCCTTATGAGCAGGCTGTCGGTGGCGAAGCGCGGATCGAGATGATCTACACCGCTCCACAAGAGTTTTTCTTCACCCAACTCAAGCTATCGCTTTTTGGCGCGATCGCTCTGGCTTTCCCGATTATCGCCTCACAGCTCTACATGTTTGTGGCGCCGGGTCTGTACAAGAATGAGCGCGGCGCCTTCCTGCCTTTTCTGATTGCCACACCGATCCTTTTCATCATCGGCGGATCGTTGGTCTATTTCGTGGTGATGCCCCTTGCGATGACCTTCTTCCTGTCGATGCAACAGACAGGTGACGACGTGGTCAATATTCAGCTGACAGCAAAGGTGAGCGAATATCTCGGGCTGATCATGACACTGATCCTGGCGTTTGGAATCTGTTTTCAGTTGCCGGTCCTGCTGACGCTCCTGGCAAGAGCAGGCTTTGCGACTGCGGCCGGATTGAAGTCCAAACGCAAATACGCGATCGTTGGCGTGTTTGCGGCAGCCGCTTTCCTGACGCCGCCCGACCCTATCAGCCAGATCGGTCTCGCACTCCCGACATTGCTGCTCTATGAGATCTCGATCATATCGGTCGGTATGGTCGAAAAGAAACGTGCAGCAGCCGCCGCCGAACGCGAGCAAGAAGACGACGAGGACTGAGACCTCGATTCTCCTACTTGAATTTGCAAATCGCTCTACGCCCCGGACTTGATCCAAGGCCTAGGGCTTTGCGGCAATTCCACAGTGTTTCGCCCTGGGTCCCGGATCAAGTCCGGGACGTTCTGTTAACGAGCGGCTGGCATAAGCTACTATGTCTACATGGAGTGTTTTCTGGACCTTGCGTTCGCACGAAGTCGTGGGCACACGCTCAAGAGGTGGCGACGAAATCGGAATGGAGCTGATTGAGTCACACAACCCGACATGCTGCGATCTGTTTGCCGAGTTAAACAGTCAAAAAACGCAATGCCCCGAACTTGATCCGGGGCCCAGGGCTTTGCGGCAATTCCACAGTGTTTCGCCCTGAGTCCCGGATCAAGTCCGGGACGTTGTGCGTGGGTGCGCCTGAACAAGGCGCCTCACGGTACAGCTAGGCGCCGCCGCCGCTATCGATCGTTTGTCTGCGTTGACGCCGCTCTCGGAAACGTCGGTCCCCGCCGCGTCCGAAGCGCCTGTCCTGGCGCTCTTGAGCGCGTCGCATCTCCCGTTCCTGATATCGCCGATACCGCCGCTCCTCACGAAGCGTCGCGCGGTCTTGTCTGCCGCGGCCCCACCAGCCGCCCCAGAAATTGTCATTATACCGGTCGGAATAGAGTTCTTCCTGCTGATACGGCGACATTAGCAGGCTGGCGAGCGCCGCGCCTGTTCCAATCGGCATATTGCGTCGCTTGGCCTTGAATGCTGCGACGCGGGTCCGCCTTGAGCGGAATTTCGGATCGCCTTTGCGCGCTGCACTCATGAACTGGCGCCAGATCATGGCCGGCATGTTGCCGCCGGTGACACCGCGCATGGAGGAGTTGTCGTCGTTGCCGACCCAGACGCCCACAACCAGATTACCTGCAAATCCAACAAACCACGCATCGCGATAGTCCTGGCTGGTACCGGTCTTGCCATAGGCGGCGATACCGATGCGCGCGCCGCGGGCCGTCCCCTGGGAAACGACTGACGCCATCATCTGGCGCAGGTCGTTGCCGACCATCAGATTCCATTCTCCAGACCCTTTCGGCGGCTTGGCTTCAGCTGCCGACTTTTCGTCAAAACCCATCACACCCCATGGTTTGAGCGGATAGGCGTTGGCCGAAATCGCTGCATAAGCGGACGTCAGCTCGACCAGATTGACCTCGGATGTGCCCAGCGCGATGCTCGGTGTCGACTGCAGGGTGGATGTGATGCCGAGATCGCGTGCAGCGGAGATCACTTCGTCCCGGCCAACGGTTTCCGACAAGCGGACCGCAACCGTGTTGATCGACCCGGCGAACGCACCTTGCAGTGTCACGAGGCCGCGGAAGTTATGACCGAAGTTCTGTGGTGCCCAATCGCCGATCGCGATCGGCTCGTCATAGACCTGCATCTGCGGTTGTGCGCCTTGCCTCAAGGCCGCCAGATAGACGAACGTTTTGAAAGCGGAACCCGGCTGACGCGCTGCCTGAAAGGCACGGTTGAACTGACTTTTATCGTAGCTCCGACCGCCAACCATCGCGACAACCCGGCCGTCCGGACGCATGGCGACAAGCGCGGCCTGACTGGCCTTGCGGCGTTTGCCGGTCTTGGAAAGGATGTTCTCGACCGCTTTTTCGGCCATCTTCTGAAGTTTGGGATCGAAGCTTGTGTGGACCTGGAGCGGCGCCGTCTCACCGTCGTCCGGCACGTCGGTGGTTTGTGCAATCCAGTCGGCATAATAGGCACCGAATGTATTCTCGTTATCGTTCTTGAAATCGGCCGGCTCGACGGACGCGAGCTTGTCTTCGTCCAGTGTGCCTGTCTCAACCATGGCTTGAAGCACGAGCTGTTGACGCTTTTGGGCGGCTTCATTGAATTGGGCAAGCTTGGATGGCGAGCGGAGCAGGGCGACGAGAAACGCCGATTCCGAGACGCTCAGATCGCTCACCGCTTTTTTGAAATAGTGCGTCGCCGCGGCGCGAAGGCCATGGCAGCCCTGGCCGAAATAGGCGGCATTGAGATAGCGCTCGAGAATCTGATCCTTGGTCAGCATCAATTCGAGCCGCAGAACGATGACAAGTTCTTTCAGCTTGCGCTCATATGTCTTGTCGCGGGTCAGATAGACCTGCTTCACCAATTGCTGCGTCAGCGTACTGCCGCCCTCGACAATCCGGCCTGCTTCGATATTCCGCATCATCGCACGAGCAATACCGAGCGGATCGATACCAAGGTGAGAGTAAAACCGGCGATCTTCCATCGATGTCAGGGCATCGACAAAATGTTGAGGAAGTTCGTTACGTGTGACAGCCGCATCCACGCAGCCGCCACGATTTGCAAATGCTGTCCCTTTGTCGTCGATAATGACCAGTTGACGCTTGTCGCGCAGGTCCAGAGTTTTTTCGACCGGGTAGTCCTTGGCTGGATCGGGAACGAATGCCATGCCGGCAAGCGTCAGAGCGCCGCCGCCAATCACCGCCAGATTCAAGGCGGGGGACAGCAGCGGAACATGCCATCTCGTAAAACGTCGCTGCTTGCGCTTTTCCAGACCTGGCAAACCTTCATCGGACTCGTCCCGCCGAAGGCGTGCTTCTTCTCGTCTCAACCAGATCCGCGTCGCAAGCTCACTGAGCTTGGCCATTACTACTCCTGACACCCCCGTCGACGGGACAAACAGTATATAGGGACGCTCAGAGCGAATCACACCCTATAATCAGGCCTGTGGACGCTTCGCCACTCATCTGTTTGTAACAGGCAAACCCGGCAAAACTCAGCCAAAAACGCCAGAATTCGGTTTCTGCGTCGCTGGACGCCGGGAGATGCGCCGCGTATAGGATGGCTCAAGCGGCGAGTCAGGACGCGATCTTGGCACGTATCGGTTGATTTCAAACATTTCTAAGAGGGAAGTCGGTGCACGATCTTAGGTGGATCAGAGACAATCCGGAGGCCTTTGATGCCGGCCTCGAAAAACGCGGTGCTGAGCCGCTGTCCGCAACTATTCTGGCTTGCGACAAGGAGCGGAGAGAGCTCCTGCAGGAGCTTCAGGACGCGCAGGCGAGGCGAAATGCGGCCTCGAAAGAGATTGGCAAAGCCAAAGCCTCCGGGGACGATTCGGCTGCACAGCCGCTGATCGACGAAGTTGCGGCGCTGAAAGCCAAGATTCAGGGCGGAGAAGACACAGAGCGGACCCTGAACGCCAAGCTGGATGGCTTGCTTGCCGCGATTCCGAATCTGCCCCTCGACGATGTTCCGGTCGGCGCGGATGAAAGCGCCAATGAAATCGCCAGAACGTGGGGCGAAGTACCGACATACGACTTTAAGCCCAAAGAGCACTTTGAACTCGGCGAAGCTCTGGGCCTGATGGACTTCGAAACCGCGGCAAAGCTATCGGGTGCCCGGTTTGTCATCCTCAAAGGCGCCTTGGCCCGGCTCGAACGGGCACTGGCAGCCTTCATGCTCGATATGCATACGGGCGAATTTGGCTATCAGGAGATTGTGCCGCCGGCATTGGTCCGCGACGACGCTCTGTTCGGCACGGGGCAGTTGCCCAAGTTCGGCGAAGATCTTTTTGCTACCAAGAACGATTATTGGCTGATCCCGACTGCCGAGGTTCCACTGACCAATCTGGTTCGGGGAACGGTCATAGAGGAAAGCGATCTGCCGCAGCGCTATACGGCCTGGACCCAGTGTTTTCGCTCTGAAGCGGGTGCGGCCGGCAAAGACACGCGCGGCATGATCCGCCAGCATCAATTCTCCAAAGTCGAAATGGTCTCGATCACGTCGGCTGACACCTCGCTTGACGAACTGGAGCGGATGACCGGCTGTGCCGAGGAGATTCTGAAGCGACTGGGGCTACCTTATCAGGTTGTTGTCCTATCGACGGGCGATATGGGTTTTGGCGCCCGCAAGACCTACGACATCGAGGTCTGGCTGCCAGGGCAGGAGCGTTACCGGGAAATCTCAAGCTGTTCGGTCTGTGGCGACTTCCAGGCGCGACGGATGAACGCCCGTTACCGTATCGACGGCAGCCGGGACCTTGCATTCGTCCATACATTGAACGGTTCCGGCCTTGCTGTCGGCCGCACAATGATTGCACTCATGGAAAACTATCAGCGAAGCGATGGCGGCATTGATGTGCCCGAGGCGCTACAGCCCTATATGGGCGGTCTAACCACAATCGGAGCCGCCTAAAGTTATGCGCATTCTGGTGACGAATGATGATGGTATCAACGCGCCCGGTCTGGACGTCCTGCAGCAGATCGCATCCGAGATTTCGGATGATGTGTGGACGGTGGCGCCGGAAACAGACCAGAGCGGTGCATCTCATTCGCTTACGCTCCATGAGCCTTTGCGGTGCCGGCAGATCGGCGACAAAACCTTCGCTGTAAAAGGTACACCGACTGATTGCGCCATTATGGGCATTCGCTTTCTCATGGCGGATGCACGTCCCGATCTTGTCCTGTCCGGTGTCAACCGGGGGCAGAATATGGCTGACGATGTCGCCTATTCCGGGACGATTGCCGGCGCCATGGAAGGGATGTTGCTCGGTGTTCCGTCGATTGCATTCAGTCTTGCCTATGGCTTTGAGACGTCGGACCGGCTGCACTGGGAAACGCCAATGAAACTCGGCGGCGGCCTTGTTCGTCAATTGCTGGATACCGGATGGCCTGACGATGTGATGTTGAATGTCAATTTTCCAGATCGCGCTCCGGAAGACGTTGTCGAGACCGTGGTGACATCTCAGGGGCGGCGCGATCAGGGACTGTTGAACATCGAAGACCGGATGGATACACGCGGAAATCCCTATTACTGGCTCGGATTCGAGCGCCGTCTTTCGCGTCCTCCGGAAGGGACCGATCTTTGGGCGGTTTACGGTGGTCGAATATCAGTAACGCCACTAAAACTCGATCTAACTCATGCAGATACCAGTCGGGCGTTGAAAGCTGTTCTGGAAGGATAGGAGCGCTTCCGACAATTCGGCCGGAAGCTCTCGTCGGTTTTAGCAGCCGGCCGGCGGGCGCTTGCACCAAAGACCTTTCGATTCCTGGTCGCCGCGTTTGAGTGTTCCGCGGACTTCCGGTTTGACAGGCGTCTGTTTGACGGGCGCGGGCCTGTAAGATGCAGGTTCTGCCGGAACGCGCTTCTCAATGAGAGGTTTTGCTTCGGATTCGACGGATGCACCTCGATAAGAATCCTTTGCGAAATTGGTCAGCATCACGGCGCCGAATTTTGCCTTTTCGCTGAATTCCTCAAAGGCCACCTTGCTTTTGGCGCAGGCCTCTGGGTTTCGCAGACAGAATGCACTCAAATCCTGATAGGTGGCCGCTGCTGTTCCGAGCAACTCTTGCTGTGTGTTCTTGTCTGTCGGAAAAAGACAAACAATAAGCACCAACCAAAATGCAGTTCTGACAAGAAACATTGATCTGCCCCCTTTTCTTGCTCGTCTCTACCGAAGACAAGGCAAGAGTAGCAAATACGTTCCAAGAAACATCAAATATGGATGCTAGGACACGAGATATACTTGATGAAAATTTCTCTAAAACTGTTTTGTCGAAAGCCAGGGTTTGTTAACGGTTGCCTTTCGGATGGCGCTAGCAGCAACACCGAGATCGAACGGTATCGCCACGCACAATGGATGACCGCAGAGGGTAGGGCCATCCAACCCCGATTTTGACGGGAAATGCGACGCGTCAAGCAAGACGCGACAGGACTATGGAATCATTGAATAATGGGCAACTGAGCAGCGTCGATCGAAGTCGACGGCGAGCTGTCTCGGCAGGCAGTGGACGGCAATAACATATGGCAAGCACGCTTGACCGCGTCGGTCTCATACTCGGTTTGCGTCGCAGCGGCATTTCCGACACCCGCGTCTTGCGCGCGATGGAGATGGTCCCGCGAGAAGAATTTGTGGATCCGGCATTTGTCGCCGAAGCCTATATGGATTCGGCACTTCCCATCGATTGCGGGCAAACAATATCCCAACCCTATGTGGTTGCCTACATGACCGAAAAGCTGGCTCCTGAGGAGGGACACAGCGTTCTCGAAATTGGCACGGGATCGGGCTATCAGGCTGCTGTTCTTTCGCATCTATGCGCAGAAATCCATACGATCGAGCGTTACCGAGAGTTGCAGGCCGGCGCCGACAAACGTCTACGCGCGCTCGGCATCCACAATGTCACCACGATCATAGGGGACGGTTGGCTGGGATGGCCGCCGAAGGCGCCGTATGACCGGATCATCGTCACGGCAGCGGCGACGGAGATGCCCGAGGCTCTCATAGAGCAGCTAAAGGTCGGTGGTCGGATGATCCTGCCCATGGGGCCGACGCGGAACGAACAGGTTCTCGTCCAGATCGATAAAACCGAGGACGGCATAACACACAAAGAGCTTCTGCCGGTCCGCTTCGTGCCGCTGGTTAAGGGGCGGGTCAAAAGAGATCAGAACAAGGATACTGACAACGGATCGTGAGCGGGGGCGTCGCGATGTTTGCAAAAAATTAACCAATAACAGCGTTTACTCCCAGTATCGGGAGAAAGACATTGTTGTACCGTAACCAAGCCCGCGCAGCGCCTATGCCTATGTTTCGTACTTTTTGTCTTGTTGTACCCATCGCCCTGGCGGTCATCGTCAGCGGTTGTGCCCAACGTACCAATTTCAGCTTTCCATCGTTCAATCTCATTGGAAAAGATAAGGAAAACGACGATTCGCGTCGTTATAATCCCAACGGTAATGGATCAGGTCGTTTGATCGATGGTCCAAGCCGATAATGCGAAGCTGCACATTTTCATCCTTTAAACTGTGAATCCCGACTGCCAAACACGCCTGTAATCACCATCACAAACCCAACGCCTTAAGACCTTGTTTACGCCTTCAGCGCTTTACTGATCGCAATAAGGAAAGGTGGGTTTCATGATTGGTGCAAAGCCGTATGGGGACACGGCTCATCGTCGACTGAGGGCTATTGCCCCGGCCGCGACGATAGTGCTTGCTCTCGCAGTTTCAGGTTGTAGCGGCAACGTATCGCGGTTCGATTTCGCAAGCGCGTTCGAAAACCGCAAGAGTTCCGACGAAAAGCTCACCACAGCGTCATTGCCGCCAGTGCCGCGCGAGCCTGTGTATGATGTGGAAGAGCGACGTCAGTCTGATGTCGTGTCCGACCGTCAATCCAAAGATTATTCGCGTCTGGAGCAATCGCGAGAAGTGTCACGCGCGCCGCTCGCAGCACCGCGCACACCAGCACGACCCGTATCACGAGCACCTGCGCCCGCCCGCCCGCGCGCGCAACAAGCAAGTCATGATATCGAGGTAAAACGTGGCGACACGCTCTACAGCCTGTCGCGCCGCTACGATACGCCGGTCGAACAGATTCGGGCCGCCAATAACATGCGCGGCAATCGTCTGAGTATCGGACAAGTCTTGCGTATCCCCACAGCTTATCAGCCAAGCACCTACACGGTGAAACGTGGCGACTCCATCTATTCGATTGCCCGACGGCACAATGTCGACCACAAGCAATTGGCCTCATTCAACCGGCTTTCGCGGGCAAGCCGCATCAGTCCTGGTCAGGTTATTTCGATTCCACGTGAGTCGGATGCTCCACTGCCGCAGACCGTCGCCAGCCGCGACACCCGTTCCGTACCGATTCCGGCAGCAAGCCCTGTTCGCGGACAGGCGCCGCGGGTCGTTCGGACGCATCGGATCCCCGTTGAGACGGCCAAGACCCAGACGAAACCTGTTCGCATTGCCTCTCGAGGTAAAGTCGAACTGCCATCGAGCCGGCCAAAACCAAAAGCGCCTGAGAAACGGGTCGCCGCGCGCAAGACCCTTCCAAGCCCTGCGCCTCTGGCTGGAACGCGATTTCGTTGGCCTGTTCGTGGCCGAATCCTCTCCAAATTCGGCCCAAAGCCGAATGGAAAGCACAATGACGGCATCAATGTTGCCGTTCCAAAAGGCACATCCGTCAAGGCAGCGGAGAATGGCGTTGTTGCCTACGCTGGCAGCGAGTTGAAAGGATATGGCAATCTAATCCTGGTTCGGCATGCCAATAACTGGGTGACCGCCTATGCACACAACGACAAATTGATCGTGAAACGCGGAGATAAGGTCAAGCGCGGACAGATCATTGCGAAAGCAGGGAAGACCGGTTCGGTTGGTAAGCCGCAACTGCACTTTGAGCTTCGGAAAGGTTCAAAGCCTGTCGATCCGCTGAAACATATGGCGGACTCGTAATAACGGCCTAAAGTTCCAAACGTTTGCCGAGCCGGCCCGCAAGGTCCTGGATGTATTGCCAGGCCACGCGGCCGGAGCGGCTGCCGCGTGTAACCGACCACTCCAACGCCTCAGCCTTCAGGTCCACCTCATCATGTTCGAGCCCGAAGTGCTGAGCATAGCCGCGCACCATGTCGAGATAGTCGCTTTGACTGCAGTTGTGGAATCCGAGCCAGAGGCCGAAGCGATCCGACAATGAGACCTTTTCTTCGACCGCTTCTGATGGATTGATTGCGGTCGAGCGCTCGTTCTCCATCATGTCGCGCGGGATCAAGTGCCGCCGGTTGGACGTCGCATAAAACATTACATTTTCCGGCCGCCCTTCGATTCCGCCCTCCAGAACCGCTTTGAGCGATTTGTATGAGGTGTCGTTGGCATCGAAGGAGAGGTCGTCACAGAAGACGATAAAGCGATGGGTCTGTGCCTTGAGCACAGTTAGGCAGGCGGGGAGGGTGTCGATATCCTCACGGTGGATTTCCACGAGTTTGAGCGAGGATTCGGCCGGCTGGTCGATATTCGCCGCGACTTCGGCGTGCACGGCTTTCACGAGTGAGCTTTTGCCCATGCCCCTTGCGCCCCATAGCAGGGCGTTGTTGGCCGGGAGTCCTTTGGCAAAGCGTTCGGTGTTGGCGACCAAAGTGTCGCACATGCGGTCGATTCCCTTCAGGAGTGTAAGGGGAATGCGGTTCACCGTATGCACCGGCGCGAATGTATTGCCTTCAGGGTGCCAAATGAATGCATCGGCATCTGCAAAGTTGGCTTCCGGCAGGGGCTGAGGGGCCATTCGCTCGATCGCCGATGCGATGCGTGAAAGCATTGTGGCCTTCGGGTCCTCGGAACTCATTGGAAATTCTACCTATTTTCGGGGTATCGATTTGGAATCAAGACGCGTGCTGCATCCGCAGCAGATCTTGCTCTTAAAGTGTAGTTACCGCCCACGCAATCAGGAACCGATAGGTATTGTCATGGTTTGCAGGCAACGTGATGCGCCGGTGAACATGCAAGAACCGATGGCGATTTCGATCGTTCAAAGGAGCATCAGCAGTTGCGGTTGCATTGATAGGCTACCTGATTATAGTCGCCGCCACTTTGCTGCGATGGACAAAGGCACCGAATCCAATGCCTTGTGCCTTTGGTTCTGCAGCCTGATCAGTCCCACAAAGGGGAGACGAATATGTTTGTGACACCGGCTTATGCGCAGACTGGCGGGGGCGATAGCATGATCGGTGTCTTGCTGCCGTTTGTCTTGATCTTTGTCATCATGTATTTCCTGATCATCCGCCCGCAACGCACGCGAATGAAACAGCATCAGGAAATGGTTGCAGGCGTGCGCCGTGGCGATACGATCGTGACGAGTGGCGGCATCATCGGCAAGATCACCAAAGTTGTCGATGACAATGAAGTGCAACTTGAGATCGCCGAGGGCGTGCGTATCAAGGTTGTCCGTGGCACAATCTCAGAAGTGCGCACGAAGAGTGAGCCGGCCGAGCCAGCCACCAGTTAAGGCGCGCGCTGCCGGTAGTATTCGGCAGCGTAAAGCCGACGCGTACCCAAAACTGCATGACAGGCGGAAGAGGCTTGAGATAGATGCTCTATTTCGCGAGATGGAAGATTATCGTCGTACTTCTGGTATCGCTGACCGGCATTTTCTTCGCGATGCCGAATCTGCTGCCAAAGAGCACGCTCGATTCTATTCCTGAGTGGATTCCGCATAATCAGATTAGCCTCGGCCTCGATCTCCAAGGTGGCGCGCATCTGCTCTACACGATCGATGAGAACGAGCTGATCACTGACTGGCGCAAGACCATTCGCGGCGATGTCCGTGAGGCTCTTGGCCGCGGTACCGGCATCACCGCCGGCCAGAAACGGGTCACCGCACGCCTCAGCAATACGGGTCCAAGAGAATTGACCGTACGGGTCAACAAGCCAGAGGAAATTGACGAGGCCTACAATCGGCTTCGCCAGCTTGCCGTACCGATTTCAAGTTCGGTATTTGGCGGCAACACCAACACTGTGCTCGATGTCCAACGCGGAGATGGCAACACGATCACAGTTTCCATAACCGAACCGGGGCTTACAGAGCGGGTCGGTAACGCCATTGAAGCCGCGATCGAGACTGTCGGACGGCGCATCAATGCACTCGGCACGACGGAACCGATTATCCAACGTCAGGGCAGGGACCGAATTCTCGTTCAAGTGCCTGGCATCAGAGATGTCGAGCGATTGAAGAAACTTGTCGGTGAGACAGGTAAGCTGGACTTCAAAATGGTGGAGACCAGCACGACGGCGCAAGAGGCCATCGCGTCCAATAGGAGACCGCCTGGAACTGAGATTGTTCCGTCCGAGGACGGTTATGTGGAGTCTTATCTTCTCGTTGCCCGCCCCCTCGTGACAGGCGATCACCTGACCGACTCCCAGCCTGGTTTTGATCAGCAGACAAACGAGCCGATTGTTACCTTCCGGTTTGATACCGCTGGTGCGCGCCGGTTCGGACAGGCCACCCAGCGGAATGTCGGACGCCCCTTCGCGATCGTGCTCGACAACAAAGTGATTTCAGCCCCTGTCATCCGCGAGCCGATACTCGGCGGCACCGGGCAAATCAGCGGCAACTTTTCCGTGCAGGAGGCGAACGATCTTGCCGTACTGCTGCGATCCGGTGCCTTGCCGGTATCCCTTACGGCCATTGAAGAGCGAACTGTCGGTGCGAGCCTCGGCGAGGACTCGATTGCGGCCGGTAAGATTGCGTCGATGATCGGCCTTGCTGCGGTCGTCGTCTTCATCATTGTGTCCTACGGCCTCTTCGGCATCTTCGCCAATCTTGCCTTGGCAGTGAACATTGCGCTCATCATCGGCGTTCTTTCAGCACTCCAGGCAACGCTGACACTGCCTGGTATCGCAGGGATCGTCCTCACGATCGGCATGGCCGTCGACGCGAACGTGCTCATCTTCGAGCGGATCCGGGAAGAGTTGCGCGCCGGCAAGACGGCTATCGCATCAATCGATTCCGGATACAGCCGGGCACTTTCGACGATCTTGGACGCCAACATCACCACGTTCATTGCTGCGATCGTCCTGTTCTGGCTGGGTTCGGGACCTGTTCGCGGATTTGCCGTCACCCTGTCGATCGGCATTCTTACGTCGGTCTTCACAGCCTTTACGCTAACGCGCCTGATGGTGGCCTATTGGGTCCGCACCAAGCGGCCCTCGACGGTTCCGATTTAGGGAGAGATGTCATGAACGGTCTGAGATTCGTACCGAGCGAGACGACGATCCCATTCCTGCGTGTCCGGATGATCAGCATGATCATCTCCGGACTGCTGATGATCGCCTCGATCGGGCTCTTCATCGCTGTTGACCTCAATTACGGCATTGATTTCCGAGGCGGTACGCTTATCGAGTTGCGGGACAAATCAGGCCCCGCAAATATGAAGGAACTTCGCGGTCAGATGGGCGGGCTTGGATTGGGCGACGTCCAGATCCAGGAGTTCGGCCAGCCCAGTGATGTACTGATGCGCATCGAGCAGCAGTCAGGCGGCGAAAAAGCACAGCAAGAAGCCGTCTCCAAAGTAAAGACGGCTCTTGGCGACAAATATGATTATCGCCGTGTCGAGGTGGTTGGCCCGACCGTATCCGGCGAGCTTATTCAATCGGGAACCATCGCCGTTCTCGTCGCGATCTTCGCCGTTCTGGTCTACATCTGGTTCCGGTTCGAGTGGCAGTTTTCGATCGGTGCCGTCGCGGCACTGGTCCATGACGTCGTATTGACGATCGGGATCTTCTGTCTCCTGCAGCTCGAGTTCAATCTCTCGATTATTGCCGCCATTCTGACGATTGTTGGTTATTCGCTGAACGATACGGTGGTGGTGTTCGACCGTGTTCGCGAGAATCTGCGCAAGTTCAAAAAGATGCCCATCGAGGAACTCCTGAACCGGTCGATTAATGACACGCTGTCGCGCACGATCCTCACGTCGGTGACCACACTCCTGGCATTGCTGTCGCTCTATATCTTTGGTGGAGAGGTCATCCGCGGATTTACCTTCGCCATGATCTGGGGTGTGATCGTGGGTACATACTCGTCGGTTTTCATCGCCTCGCCGGTTCTGTTGATGTTGAAGGTCAAGCGCGACTGGAGTGGTGTCGGTGGCGCGAAGGTGAAGGAGCCGGCAGGCGGAAGAGCTTGAGCAAGCCTCATACCGCCCGCTATCCGGAACGCGCACCCATCGATGCGTATGGCAATGGTGGATTCCGTTTTGCGGATATGGGCCATGGCGGTTCGATCCTGATCATCGCGAGCGGCATTTATGCCTGGGATCCTTTAGACGCCGATACACTGGTCGCTGAGGACTTCGCATCGGCATTCAACGAAGCGGATCAGCTCGAGTTTCTATTGCTCGGGACCGGCCGAAAGCAGATTTTCCCAAGCCAAGAGCTCAAATCAGCTTTTGAGGATGCCGGTATGGGGCTCGAAGCCATGGATACAGGTGCGGCTTGCCGGACCTACAATGTCCTGCTGGCGGAAGGACGCGATTTCGCTGCAGGATTGATTGCGGTTTCCTGATAGGCAAGGACTGGAAAATGTCGAGCATTCTGGCCACTCCATGGAAAGCACTAGGTGCGGGATTGGTTTTGGCGCTGGCGCTCGGCGTTCTGCACGCCATTCTCGGCGGCGGCGTCTCGCTAGATGCCGCATCTTTCATTCTCCGCTGGATTCATGTGATCGCGGCAATCATCTGGATCGGTCTTGTCTGGTTCGTGAATTTCGTCCAACTCCCGGCGCTCGGCAAGCTGGACGATCCGGGCAGAGCGGTCATCATGCAGTCCATTGCACCATCCGTCGCCTGGTGGTTCCGTCATGCCGCAACGCTCACAGTAGTCGCCGGCCTCGCTCTCACAGCGCTCCAGGGCACGTTGTTCGATGTTCTGACGCTTGGCGCCGGCGACAGTTTTGCCGTTCCGCGCCACACACTGCTCGGGATCGGTATCTGGCTCGCTATTGTCATGTATGTCTTCGTCTGGTTTCTGATCTGGCCCAATCTTCAGATCGTCCTCGGGCAGAAGCCAGGTGACGCCGATGCCAAAAACACGGCACGAGCGAAAGTCTTTAAATATGCCCGCATGAATCTGATGCTCTCAATGCCGGTCACATTCGCAATGGTCGCAGCGCAGAACCTGTTCTGACGACCGACATGCCATAATACCGGACATGGCAGACCCGACTTTTCCGACAGAGCTGCGCGATGCCGTATGGCAGGCCGCGCGGGCAGGGGACAGAGACCGCTATTGGGCGGCACTGTTCGTGCCCGAACCGGCGCGGACAGGGCTGATGACCTTGGCCGCCTTCAATGTGGAACTTGCACGTATCTCCGAGATTGTGAGCGAGCCCATGATGGGCGAGATCCGCCTCCAATGGTGGCGCGATGCTCTCGCCGGCGATACGGAAACGGGCAATCTGGTGGCCGACGCGCTACGTCTGACCATGCAGGAATTCCAGCTCGACCGTCCGCGGCTGCAAGGACTGATCGATGCCCGGATTTTCGATGTCACAGGCGACGTCATACCGGACCAACAAGCGGCACGTGCTTATCTGAACAAGACAGCCGGTTCGATGTTTGCCTTGGCTTGCAAGATCGTGAGTGGAGAAACGTACGGCCCGGAAGCGGTTGTGAACGATGCAGGCCTTGCCTATGGGCTGACGGGTCTCATGCGTTCGCTCGCCTTTCATCGTGCACAGGGACGTCTCTATCTTCCTGCGACCGTCTTTGCCGATGTGGGCGTCTCGCCCGAAGCGTTTTTCGCAGGCAATGCCGAGGAAAGCTGTGCCGCGGCGCTTGCCCGCCTAAGGGCGGACGCACGCCATGCCCTCTCCAATGCCCGATCGGCAATAGAGAATTGGCCACCGAAGAACCGGAATGCCTTTCTCCCACTTGTACTTGTCGAGCCTGCTCTTAAGTCAATGGACCGCGCGAGCCCGTATTCGCTGCAGAGCGAGGAACAGACTCTGTCAGCACTCTCGCGTCTCTGGCATTTGACGCGGGCAGCCCTGCGAGGGCGTATCTGACGAACGACTGGCACGAGGATCGATGATATGGCGAAGGGGCGCATGACTCTGAAGGATTTTCTCGGAGCCATCGTGCCGAATATCGGCACATCCGTATCCCGTTTTTCCTTTGCCGTTCTCTTCTCTGTGCTGTTTGCAGCATTTCACGTGTTCGAGCTTGATGACGAATTCGATCTCGACAGACATGAGACATTGCGTGTCTCGTTGGCACTGATCTCGGCCTTTCTCTGGTCGTTCGGTGTCGCATTGCTTGCCGAACGACAGAAGAGCACTGTGTTGCGGATCATTCTGGTTCTGCTTGGCATTCCGCTGATCGCCGGGCTCCACTTCTATGCCGATGCCCTGGCCTTCCAACCCTACATCTTCGCCGCAGCACTCGTCATCTTCGTTGGGCTGGCGCCTTATCTCAGCCCATCCGTCGCTGGTGGACGCGCGGCATTCTGGCAGTTCAATCATCGGTTATGGCTTGGCGCCGCTCTGGCGCTGATTGGGGCCGTGCTCTTCGCAGGCGGCCTGTCATTGATCATCGAGACACTGGAGTTGCTCTTCGAGATCGATTTCCCGTCAAAGACGCATCAAAAGCTCTGGATTATCGGTCTGACACTGGTCGGACCGGTCAACTGGCTCTCGATGGTGCCACGCGACTTCCAGGACACGGTGCCGGAGGGCGAACAGCCCGAGTTCACATCGCGGGCCATCGGCACCATCGTCAAATACATTCTGGTGCCACTCCTGCTTGTCTATACGGTCATTCTCTACGCCTATGCTGCCAAGATCGGGTTCGATGGAGCTTTGCCCAGTGGCCGACTCGGTCACATGGTTTTGGCCTATGGTGCTATGGGAACGCTCACCATCCTGCTCGCCTTTCCGACGAGGCTCGTAAGCGGACCTCTGGTCTCCTTCTTCTGGCGGAATTGGTTCTGGCTGACGATCGGTCCTGTCGTTCTACTGTTTCTGGCCGCCTATACCCGCGTGGCGCATTACGGCATCACCGAAGAGCGCTACCTCGTGCTTCTGGCAGGTCTCTGGCTGGGTGTGCTCGCCATCCTATTCACCTTCTGGCGGCAAGACCGCGACATTCGTGCGTTGCCGCTCTCGCTGATGGGACTGCTATTGATCGCATCCGTCGGTCCCTGGGGCGCGCTGGGCAATTCGATAAGAAGCCAGATGACCGAGCTCCAGGCACTCTTGGAGCGAACCGGACGCCTTGTGGATGAGCGCATCGTCGCCGTGAAGGATCTCAAGGCCATTGACCCTGACGACGCCCGGCGGGTTCGATCGATTATCTACTATCTCAATCGACGCGACGCGCTGCAGCAGATCGAGCCGTGGTTTGAAGACATCGACACGAATCCTTTCGGTCGGATTGCCAACGACCGTTCGCTACCATCAAAGATTCTCAGCCGTCTTGGTGCCAGCAGTGCAGGGCACAAGACTGCCGGTACGGATTGGATTGTCCATCAGGCGAATAAGCCGGCAGCCATCGATGTGTCTGATTTCTCTCGACTTGCCGGACCTTACCGCATCCATCTCAGCCAGGGCTCGAAAGAGCCTGAATTTACAATCGAGGTCGATCAGGTCGGTACTGTCACTTTCCGGTTTACTCTGGACCGCATCATCTTTGAGAGGCCTGCGCCAGGTGACGTCACACGCTTGGAACTCAGCACGGCAGAGATTGTCCGCGAAACGCTTGGCAAAGGGCGACTTCAGCACCGCGGTGAACCTATCATGCATGCGCATAAGCTCGGCAGTCTGCCGATCGGTTTGATGTTCCAAAATTTCTCTGGCCGGATTGCCAGCGATGGCGTGCGCACGCTCACGGCGATTGTTTGGGTCTATCTGGGCAGTACGTCACAGGATCCGCAATAGCGCCTCCTATTCCGCCGCCACCTGTTGTTGACCAACAATCCAGCTCTCGAGGTCCTGGAGAGCGCGGGCCGACTGCACCTTTTTGCGAGCGCGGCTCTTCTCCTTGCCGCGAAGCCGTTTGCCATTCTCCCGTGTGGGCGCCTCGGCTGGCGGGAAGAGCCCGAAATTCACGTTCATTGGTTGGAAGCTGCGTTTGCCCGGCTCATCGTCATAAGACAGATGGCCACCTGTAATGTGGGAGAGTAGCGCACCATGAGCAGTGGTCTCCGGTGGCATCTCAAGCGGACGCCCGAGCCGTTCTGCGGCGGCAAAGCGGCCTGTCAGCAGGCCGATTGCTGCCGACTCAACATAACCCTCCACGCCGGTTATCTGCCCGGCGAAACGAATGCGTTCGGTACCTTTGAGTCGCAAGCTTGCGTCCAGGAGTTTCGGGCTGTTCAGGAAGGTATTGCGATGCAGTCCGCCGAGGCGTGCAAACGTTGCTTCTTCAAGCCCCGGAATCATGCGGAATATTTGCGTCTGCTCACCATATTTGAGTTTGGTTTGAAACCCGACCATGTTCCAGAGGGTGGCCAGAGCATTGTCCTGGCGTAATTGCACGATGGCGTAACACTTCACCATCGGATCATTGGGATTGGTCAGCCCCACAGGTTTCATCGGGCCGTGACGCAGCGTCTCCCGGCCGCGTTCCGCCATCACTTCGATGGGCAGACAGCCGTCGAAATAGGGCGTCGAGGTCTCGAATTCCTTGAATTCGGTCTTTTCCGCCGCCAGCAGAGCATCAATGAAAGCCTCATACTGCTCGCGATCCATCGGGCAGTTGATGTAATCGGAGCCCGTACCACCCGGACCTACCTTATCGTAGCGAGACTGGAACCAGCAGATATCGAAATTGATCGAATCGCGATGCACAATCGGGGCGATGGCGTCGAAAAAAGCCAGGTCGTCCTCGCCGGTAACCTCTTGAATCGCCTTGGTTAAACCGGGCGATGTCAAAGGGCCGGTCGCGATGATGACGTTGTCCCAGTCCGCCGGAGGCAAGCCTGTAATCTCGCCCCGCTCGATGGTCACGAGCGGATGATCCGCCAGTTGCCGAGTCACCTGGTCCGAGAAATTCTCCCTGTCCACGGCCAATGCGCCGCCCGCCGGCAACTTGTGCGCATCTCCCGCGGCCATGATCAACGAGCCTAAACGGCGCATTTCCTCGTGTAGAAGGCCGACTGCATTGGTTTCAGCGTCGTCCGAACGGAAGGAATTCGAGCATACGAGCTCAGCCAGACCGTCGGTTTTATGGACATCGGTCCCACGCTCGGGCCGCATTTCATGCAAAACAACGGGAACGCCGGCATTTGCCGCCTGCCAGGCGGCCTCCGAGCCCGCAAGGCCGCCTCCGATGATATGGATCGTCCCAACTGTGGCCATGATGTAACACCCAATAGGAAAAGCACTGTAGATAACGGCGTCGTCAGTTCCGACTCGCAATACCCGATGCTAAACACAGAGATAGCGATTTAGTAGCAGTCAACAAAGGCTGGACAAGATGCGACGTGGGATTTTGGCAGTTGCCTTGATCGTTTTAGCAACCGGACTTTCAGGTTGCACCTACGAACGGCGTGGTAGTCCCGATCTGCATTTCATGGATTGGAAGACTGAACCGCCCCGGGGCAACACAGTTACCGTATGCCATGCCTATGGCTGCCAAAAGACATCCCGTATCGTATTCAAGAATAGCGACGTCAAGCAAATCGCCGCCTTGATGAAAAAAACCAAGAAGGCTGATACGCCCGAAGAAGAGCGCCGTGCCTTGGCTTATGCTATTGGCTGGATGGAGACTTATACCGGTGAAAAGATCGGTACCAAGCATGATCGCCCCGGCATGGATTACAAGGCTTCAGGCGATCCGACCCAGCAGGATTGTGTTGACGAGGCAACCACGACGACTGCTTATCTGATGTTCCTGCACCAGAAGGGCCTGATAAAGCATCACGAGGTCAGAATTCCTTTCTCGAAAGGAAATATCCTCAAGGGTGTGAAATACTGGCCGCACTGGACCGCCGTTCTGGAAGAGGCCGGATCGAAGCAGCGCTATGCCGTCGACTCCTGGATCTACAAGAATGGCGAGAACCCGGCTATCGTGAAGGTTGAGGACTGGTACATTAAAGACCTCGACAGCCTCCCGCCGGCGACGATCTAGTCCTAGCACTCGCTACTTTGCTATTTGGCACCGGCCCGAGGATCGGTCTGCTCGTAAAGCTTGCCGCGTGATCGCCTACGATTGCTCGTCAGTGCAACAGATCATTTTCCAGTCATTGATGGCAATCGCTTTGAGCCTTCTGATTCCCGTACTGGTTGCTGACGTGCTGATCCCCTATGAATAGCCGAAATTGAGTCTGAATAACTGGTTGCGTTTAGACGGGATGCAGCGATGAAACTGATGATGTTTGAAGATGGCGGCCCCGCGCGGTTAGGCGTCGCTGAAGGCGAAAACGTGATTGATGTTGCGAAGTGCGATCCATCGTTGCCGACGACGCTGCAGGCGTTGATTGAAGCCGGTGACAGTACACTCGAACGCGTTGCATCTGCGGTCGAGGCAGCATCGGAGGATTCGAAGCTTCCATTGAGCAGCATACGCCCGGCATTGCCTTTAGAACGACCAGGCAAATTCATCTGTGTTGGCCTGAACTATGCGGCTCACGCACGCGAAGGCGGTCACGACCTTCCGGAATACCCTTCGCTATTTGTCCGTTGGCCATCTTCGCTGGTAGCGGCGGAAGCGCCCGTCATCCTTCCCAAAGTCTCCGAGCAACTCGACTATGAGGCCGAACTGACTATCGTCATCGGAAAAGGCGGGCGGCATATCGCTGAGACGGACGCTCTTGAGCATGTGTTTGGATACACGATGTTCAATGACGTTTCGGTTCGTGCCTATCAGCGCAAAACAGCACAGTGGACGCCGGGCAAGAATTTTGATGGCACGGGTCCGCTCGGTCCCGTGGTCGTCACGGCTGATGCGCTACCGGCTGGCGCTTCGGGTCTGCGGATTACGTCGCGCGTCAATGGAGAGACACGGCAGGACTCAAACACGTCCGATATGATCTTCTCTACGGCCCGTACCATCGCCATAATTTCCGAATTCATGACGCTCGAGCCCGGCGACGTCATTGCAACCGGCACGCCATCGGGCGTCGCACATGCAATGAAACCGCCAGGCTGGATGAAGGCCGGCGACCGTGTCGAGGTTGAGATTGAAGGCATCGGCGTATTGGGCAATCCGATCGTTGCAGAAGCCTGAAAGCTGTCACGGCATTCGGCCCAAAACCTTCTATTGAACAGAAAGAACGAATGATGGATGGTTGGGACAACGACGCAATAATCAGGCATTCGCGCCAATGAGCGCTGGGAGGATATGGAACATGTATCGAAGCATTACGGCATCAGCAGCAGTGATGATGGCTCTCATGTTGGCAGCACCCGCACATGCGGGGTCGCAGGTCTGCGGGCATTATGTGTTTGGTGGCGCATACCCATTCCAACCGGACGCGCAGCGCAAAGCCAATGATTTGGGTGCAATGGCGCTCGATCTGAGACGATCGAACAGCCCCAACAATCATAAGGCGCTCTATGTTGTTGCCGAGGGTCCGTTCGACAGGATTCAGGATGCGCAGAATCTCGCTCGGCAATGGCGCAGCCGCGGCGTAAAGGGTGCATACACGGCCAACCGCTGCTTCACAGGGCAATAAGCCCGCCCGCGACCGATACGGCGCGGCACGTCTGCCTCTGGCGGTCGCAAAAGTTCAGCGAGTCGTAGAATTGCACAACAGCGCGCACTTCGGATTAATCGGTGGGCTCGGCGTCGGCGCAACTGTCCACTATTATCGAGCGATCGCCGCTGCCTGTTCCGCAAGGGAATTGCTCCCGCGCATGACGATTGCCCACGCCGACGCGCCAACCGCGCTGGCGCTTGTCGGTGAGGGACGCATTGACGGTTTGGCAGACTATTTGGCCGGCTTTGTCGACGAGCTGGCCAAGGGGGGAGCGACTTTTGCCGCCATCCCCGCTATCACGCCACATATCTGCCGTGGCGAACTGAAGGCACGTTCCTCGCTTCCTCTCGTCGATATGTTGGACGTAACAGCTCAGCTTGTGACAGGGCGAGAGCTCACACGTGTTGCGCTTTTCGGTACGAAATTCACAATCGACAGTCAGCTGTTTGGTGTGCTCGACGGGGTCGAGGTCGTCCAGCCAAGCGCTGCCGAGATTGCCGAAACTCATCGCATCTATATGGAGCTTGCGATAAACGGCCGATGCTCGGAGAGCGACGAGGAAAAATTGCGCGAGATCGCCGCTACACTCGTGCAGCGCGACGGCGTCGAGGCCATCATTCTCGCCGGAACCGATCTCAATCTGATTTTCGATGAAACTCGGGCCGGCTTCCCCGCGGTCGACTGCGCTGCAGCCCATATCGAAGCGATTGTCGACCGGATGGCTGAATGACCTGCAACCGTTTTTGACGTCACGCAATGGAATTTAGGCCGCTCAATATTTTCTTGCTGACATTGCTTGGAGCGTTTTGAAGGTTTTGATTTTCATTCAAAGCGGCCGTCTATCCTTGAAAATTTGTGTTTGAAGACGTTACTGTTAGAGTTGTCAGTAGTCATTGGCAGAGGTGACCATGACCTCTCACAGAACGATCTCAAAATGGCACTCCCGGGCAGGAGCCGCACGATCAATGGTTGATTTTATATTCGCGGAAGACGGTTTCTTTCCCTCCTACTCCTCTGCATCGATTTAATGGATATCTGTGCCCCGCCATGCAGTTCAAAGGCTGATCCATGACTTGTGGAATATCGACGACGAAGTTCGCTCAAACCGTCTCTCTGCTTGCCGTCACGACATTTGCGATAGGTTCAACATCGGCCCTGACATCATCCCAAGTCCGTGCTGCCGGAACCTGTCCATGTTTCACCACCAAAACACTCATTGATCGGTGCAAATATCAAGAACCCGATGCACTCAAAACATCCGACCGGTTTTTAACTTTTAGTTGCCGTCCGCCGGCCGCCGCCACACTCATACAGCGGTATATCACAGGAATTTATGCTGAGGGTAACGGTAAGCCTATCGACTGGGTTTGCGAGAGCATTCTTATTCCCGATGACGGGTCGAGGTGGACACGCAAATCCACCCACATATCCGCAGATGACGAAAAGGCCTGCCGTGGGCACATTCAGGATGCGTTGAAGAAACTGACCCTCAAGGACGACAGAGCAAAACCGTCCACAACGGTTGGTGCAAATCAGTCGGCGCCAACTCAGTCTGCAACCGATACCTACCGAGCATACGTCAAGGCCGCCGCATCCAAGACCACGAAAGCGGAGGATTTGATTTCGTATCACGCCGCCAGTGTGCGCGCCACATCTCCGTCGTCGTCACCGGGCGAGCAAAAAATGGCACTCGCAATGACGCGAGGCCTGTTCGATGGAAGTTATGGGCTCGAGATATTGTCGGAAGACACCAACGCAAAAGAGGCTACGGTGAAAGCGGCAATTTGCCTGCCGGGCGGAGACCGGATGCAGCTTGAAGCGAAGATGGTCCCAGAGGGAGGTCATTGGAAGCTCCTGAAGGGGAAGTTTTCCAATCGTATGGTCCCCAGCCCGGACGACCCGGACATCAAGCTCCCGGAAAAATGTCTCGACTGCGATACTCTTGCCGCTGACCCGAATGACCCTCAAAAGGCAGCCGGATGGGACGGGATTGCATTTGATGCGCTCCGTCCGAAGGAGGCTATTCAGGCCTGCCGGAAGGCCGTCGCTGCACAGCCAAGTATCGATCGTTTTGCATTCCAACTAGGCCGTGCTCTCGATCGGAACGAGTCCTTTGAGGAGGCAGCGAAATGGTACCGACAGGCTGCAGAGAAGGGGTACTCCGGTGCAATGGTCGGACTCGGCATTCTATACGCCGAGGGAACGGGGGTCGCCGAGGACGCGAAGGAGGCGCTGCGCTGGTATCGAAAAGCGGTTGAAAAGGGCAATGCCGATGCGATGCTTCAACTCGGCAAGATGTACGAAGAAGGCTTTGGTGTCAGCGAGAACCAAACGGAGGCCTTGGCCTGGTTCAAGAAGGCAGCAGAGAAAGGACATGGCGGTGCGATGTACGATCTCGGCTTCAAACTTGCCGAGGGTGCGGGCGTCAAGCGTGACGTAGAAGAAGGCGTGCAATGGTTTCAAAAAGCAGCGGAAAAGGGTGTCGCGGACGCAATGCTCCTGCTTGGTGAGATCTACGAGGAGGGCAGGAAAGGGGTCGCTGCGAACCCGGATGAAGCCGTTCGTTGGTACGAAGAGGCAGTTAACAAGGGCAGTAGCGACGGAATGTTCCGTCTCGGCCTAGTGTTTCTCGATGGCAAGGGTGTCGACAAGAATCCCGAAGAGGCAATCTACTTGTTCCGGCAAGCGGCGAAGAAACGGCATGGCGATGCCATGTTCTTTGTCGGCTGGATGTATGCCGACGGCCAAGGTGTATCCCAGGACTGGAAGGTTGCAGCCGATTGGGTTTTCCAAGCTCTAACCGAGGGCAGTAATGAAGCCTTGCAGGAAATGACGACAAATGCGCAGCGATGGGATAAATCGTTTCGCAGTGAGTTGCGACGCCTCATGAAAGAAGCCGGCGTCTACTCGGGCACCGTGGATGGCAGAGATTTCGGTCCAGCCACTATCAAAGCTATCAAGACGTTGTTGAAGGGTTGAAGGCTAAACTGATCGCGGGAGACCGGTATTAGGTTCGCTTTCGGTTCTGTGGGGCGTATCCAATCAATGATGGTCGTCCCAATCGGAGGATCTATTCTTGTCGGGATTCGGCAACCGCATTGCGACCCGCGATGCGGCCGAAGGCAAGGCATTCACCGATGTTTCCAGTGCCCTGGTAGAGAAAGCTGTAAATTGAGCCAAGCTCACCTGCGCTGTAGAGGCGCGGAACGGGTGTGCCGTCGGGCCTAAGAATCTGAGCTTTCTCATTGCGCCTCGGCCCACCCTGAGTGTTGATCATGGAAGGTGACAATTCGACAGCGTAATAGGGCGCGGTTTCGAACGGGGTAAGCATCAGCTTGCGGCCAAAGTCGCTGTCCTCGCCAGCGATAGCCTGAGCGTTCCAGCGCTCGACCGTCTCGGTCAATCTGTTTGCATCGAGACCGATAGCCTGGGCGAGATCGGCAACCGAATTCGCCGACTTGATCCAGCCTCTCTCGACTTCAGCGCTATTGTCGTCGCTCCACTCATACCGCTCGATGATCGGCGTCCAGCCGCGATTGGGTTCCTTATTGTAGAGCGGCGCCGCCATCTTCATGACCTCATCGAAAATCATGTACATGGGGCAGGGCACCTGCAGCGGCCGCCAGGTTCCGTTCATCGGCACCTTGCCATGCCGGGTCTTGAACTTTTCGTCCCCAAAGCGTTTGCCATCAGGTCCGACCACGATCATGGCCCCGGCAAACGTCTTGGAAAAGTGTAAGGCCTGCATCGACAGGGTCGCCGGGAATTCAGGCACCTTGAGTGCCATGGACGGCCCGGCATAATTGTCCATGTGCCAGAGGTCCGCGCCGACAGAGAGCGCCATCGCGATACCGTCGCCTTCGTTGTAGGGCGAGCCCGAGGGGTAGCAGTAGGGCACGCCCGGCAGGTAGGTGCGGATCATGTCCTGGTTGTTCTCGAACCCGCCGCAGGTCAGGACGACGGCCTTGCGCGCCTTCACATAGATTGACCTGCCGTTTCTCTCGGCGCGGACGCCAATAATTTCCTTCGTATCGCCGTCCTGGACCAATTCACGACCGGGTGTTTCGAAATGAATGGGAATGTCACGGTCCCTGACCAGACTTTCGAACCGTTTCCAGGTGTAGGAGTAGCCGTAGGTTGGACCATCGTGGAATTTGTGCACGCAGTCCGAACCGGGGAGCTCGGGATACTCGATGCCCTCCGGTTGATGCTGGTGTTCCTGCGGGTCGCCACCGAGTCCTGCCAACCAGTCGTTGTTGAGACTCATTTCCGTTGCCCAGGTTTGGATCATGGCATTGGGCACGGTGTATGGACCGCACAGCGCCTCCAGATACTGCGCGGCTTTCTCCGGCGAAGACGTATTCAGATAACCTTGAGCAGCGATACGTGTGTTTCCGCCGGCTTTGTCTTCGGGCGCTTTCTCCAGGATCAGAACGTTCGCGCCCAGATCGTATGCCGTCACTGCCGCCGCAACGCCGGCACCGCCGAAGCCGATGACCACGATATCGACGACCATATCCCACGCGTCTGGTATCAAAGTGTCTCTCCAATCAGTTGGTCCGGGTGTTGGTGGTAACGGATCTTATTGCGGCGTTGCCATCGCCCGTACGACTTGGTCAAGCTCGATGACCCCGACCGGATCGCCCGATGGACCAACAACGTGGGCTGACTTGGCCTTCTCCTCGGTGAGTCTCAAGAGTGCATCCTCCAGGACCGTGTCCTGGTCAAAACTCAGTGGCGGAGTCTGGCCATTGAGTGAAGACATGATGGACCCCACCTTGATTACGCGGCCGCGATTGATGTTCTTTACGAAGTCCTCGATATAGTCGTCGGAAGGCTCCAGCACGATGCTCTGCGCATCGCCTTGCTGGACCAATGCGCCATCTCTCAGGATCGCGATACCGTCCCCGATTTTGAGTGCCTCTTCGAGATCATGCGTGATGAAGATGATGGTTTTCTTGAGCCGTGCCTGTAGCTCCAACAGGACGTCCTGCATTTCGGCGCGGATCAGAGGGTCGAGGGCACTGAAGGCTTCGTCCATCAATAAGATGTCCGCATCCGTGGCCAGGGCACGGGCCAGACCGACGCGCTGCTGCATCCCGCCGGACAGCTGCGCGGGATAATAGTCCTCGTAGCCTGTAAGCCCGACCGCCTCGATCCAATGATCAGCGCGCTTGCGTGACTCGTCGGCTGAAATGCCTTGAATGGTCAGGCCATAGGACACGTTATCGATGACAGAGCGGTGCGGCAGCAGTGCAAAGCGCTGAAAGACCATAGAAATCTGGCGCCGGCGCAGGGAGCGCAATTCTCGATCGTCCAGATCCAGGATATTCCGGCCGTCAATCTCGATGGTGCCGGCCGTCGGCTCGATGATCCGGTTGAAGTGACGGATCAATGTCGATTTGCCCGAGCCTGACAGGCCCATGATGACAAAGATGCTGGAAGCAGGGATATCCAGATTGATATCGGACAGACCGAGGATGTGATCGTGTTTTTCCAGCAGTTCGTCCTTGCCGAGGCCGTCGCGCACGAGGCCCACCATAGACCCGGGATCGCGGCCGAAGATCTTGTACAGGCCTCGGGTGGAGACTTTGACGCCTTCAGTCATGGGAGACCTGCCGGAAGCTCTGTAGCCTGCGGCCGTAAGCCTGGGAGACCCTATCGAAGACGATTGCCAGAGCGACGATTGCCAGACCGTTGAACAGGCCGAGTGCGAAATACTGGTTGGTGACGGCTTTGAGCACCGGCTGGCCCAGGCCTTTGACACCGATCATCGAGGCAATGACGACCATGGCCAGCGCCATCATGATCGTCTGATTGATGCCCGCCATGATGTTTGGCATCGCGAGCGGGATCTGCACACCGAACAGTCGTTGCCAGTAATTGGCGCCAAAGGCGTCGGTTGCTTCAAGCACCTCGCGGTCGACCAGGCGAATGCCGAGATTGGTCAGTCTGATCATCGGCGGGATTGCATAGATAACCACGGCGATGAGTCCCGGCACCTTTCCGATACCGAGCAGCATCACGACAGGTATCAGATAGACAAAGCTGGGCATTGTCTGCATCACGTCCAGCACCGGCGTGATGATCGCCTGCGCTCTGTCGTAGCGCGCCATCAGGATGCCGGTTGGCAGTCCGATTGCAATCGACAAGAAGGTGCAGACCGTGATCATCGCCATGGTCGACATGGTTTCTTCCCACATGCCGAAATAGCCGATGGCAAGGAACGCGGCGACGACACCGGCCACGACCTTCCAGCTCCGGCTCGCGACCCAGGCCAACCCCGCGAGTACCAGGATCACCAGCCACCAGGGACTGCCCAGGAAAAGGTCTTCAAATGCGATGAGAAAAGTGAGTAGCGGATCGAAGAAATTCTCGATTGCCTCGCCATAGGTTCGTGAGAAATCGCGATACCCGATATCGATCGCCTTTTTGAGCGCCCGGAGCGACTCCTTTTCCATTTCAGGAAATTCGAAAAACCAGTTGGTGTCGGTCATGGCAATACCGGAAGGAATAGGGAAATCATGAGATAGGGGAGGTCCGCGAACCCGGCGTGCAGGCCGGGTTCGCTGCGATGAGCCGCACGACGGCTAGAGCGCCGCCTTCACTTTCTTAGCAACTTCGGCGGGCACCCATTCACGCCAGATCTTTTCATTTTCCTTGAGAAATTTTTCAGCGCCTTCTTCGCCACTGGCCTGTTCTCCATCCATAAAGGCGAGCAGCGTGTTGACGACTTTGTTGGGCCATGAGCGTTTGGAGAGATAGGTAAAGGCTTCAGGGGATTTCTCGGCAAAGCTCGAGGACGTCACAGTCATCACAACTGATTTGGTCCAATCATTCTTCTTGGGGTCGGCGCAATCGCCCTGGCCGGTACATCTGTCCCATTCCTTGGCGTCGTGCTCGACGCCGAAGTCGAGCTTGACCATTTCATATTTGCCAAGGATTGCGGTGGGTGCCCAGTAGTAGCCGAACCAAGCCTGTTTCCGGTTATAGGCTTTCGCGAGTGAGCCATCGAGACCAGCTGACGACCCGGTATCGATCAGGTCGAAGCCGGCTTTGTCGATTCCGAAAGCCTTGTAGAGGTTTGCCGTTATGTTCTGGCAATTCCAGCCTGACGGGCAATTGTGAAGCGCGCCTCGCGATTTGTTCTCGGGATTGGGGAATAAGTCCGGACGCTTGAGCACGGCTTCCAGCGTCGTCAACTCGGGATTCTTGTCGAGCACATACTTCGGGATCCACCAACCTTCTTCGCCGCCATCGCTCAGAATCTCACTGGCGATCTTCAGGCGTCCCTCTTCCACAGCCTTATTGATCACCTGACGCACCGAATTCATCCAGAGCTCCGGTGCAATGTCCGGTTCACCCTTTTCCGTCATAGACGTTGTCGTCGGTATCGTATCTCCCGGGACGAGATCGACCTTGCAGCCATAACCTTTTTCGAGAATGAACTTGTCGACATAGGCGGCAAGTTCGGCCGATGCCCAATTCATGTCCGCGATCGTCACGCGCCCGCAGGCGGCCGATGCGTCCTTGGCTCCCCACCCAAGGAGTGCGAATACCGCTACAATTTGCAGGACTTTCAAATGTCGTTTCATCGCGAAAATCTCCTTGCCTTTGCAGGTCCCGCCAAGAAAAGGGGCGAATACCAGCTTATCCCAGGGTGATTGATAGCGGTCCTGGGTGTTCCTTGGCCACCTCTTCCATTGGTCAACAAGGAAAAGACCCGGCTGGAGAATGTTCCGTCATTTGCTGTCAGTAGGATCGTATGCTTTTGTTTTTCTGTCGAATTTCGACGTTTGTCGGCAATTCCAGAGAGTGTGAACCTGACCCCACGCGGTCCTACATCCAGTCCTCACGCGCCGACATCCAGCTTCCAAATTCGCTCTTCAAGCGCATTACATCGTCCTGATCGGTGCAAATAAGATCGAATCCGCCATCGTAAGGCGCAAACACACGACCGGATGCGTTATCTGCGAGGATCGCTTTCTCGCGCCAGTTCGCTATCTCCAAGAGAAGGTCATCGAAGTTCCCTGGCACCCAGGTTGTCGACGTCGCATAGAATGTGGTCGGCTCCCCGTCTTGTGACTCGCTATCGGATGGGTTCCAATCGAAGGAACGCGTCATCTGATAGGGTCTGTAAAACTCTGAGGGTCCGTCATTCTCATCTGCAAACCATGTCGCAACGCCTGTAGATAGCCAGCACTGCGACTCACTTTGAAGAACATGCGTTGCGAGCGCATTCCCGCGTCGTAGAATTTCCTCTTCCTCAGCTTTCGTTTCGGGATATCGTTTCGACTCCGGTAATGCATGAAACCGGATCCAACGATCCGGAAAAGCAGCGCGGAGCATGTGACCCAATGGGGGCACTTGTCCGTAGAATTTCTGCCAGAAGGACTCGAAAGAGCTCATTTCCCGACCTTGAATGCAGTTCGCAGACTCGCTTGACGGATAGTAACGCAACCTCTCTGCAATTGGGGCGTGCCTTATGGGAAACTCCGCTTTGTCGGCACCTCTGACATCGGCCTCAATCGGACATCGAAATTACTGTTGTAGTTCGAAGCGCTCGGATTTTCCGCACAAGCCCTGAAATACTGCCCGCGTCCAGGAACAACGATATCGTAGTCCCAAGACGGTTGAATACCGGCTGAATGCGCTTGCTCAACGAGCCGGCGCCGGCATTGGCTTTCCAAGATGCTGGTCTTTAGCGCTCCTAGATCCCAATTAGCTTCGACGGTTGCCGCCATCCTACTTTCAACATCAGCGACTTCCGCTGTACTGGCAAGATTGCGCGTCTCCAATGGGTCCATCGCAAGGTCGAACAGCATCGGCGGATCCGTCTCACAGTGTACGTATTTGTAATTGTCATCGATGACGGCAACGGCCGGAGCGGCGAGGGCATCCGCAGCCATTTCGGCCAGCACCATATTGGGTCCGTCCACCTTGTTGCCGTCTAACGCCTTGCGCAGACTGCGCCCGTCATAAGGTGCTTCCAATACACTGAGATCGCCATCGGGTTTCGCCAAGTCGACAAGTGTCGGCAGCAGGTCGACGAGCGAGACATTGTCCGGACATCGTCTTGGACCATCGCTCCAAGGGGCAGAGACGATGAAGGGCACTTTCAATGCAACGTCATAGAAGGATCGTTTGAACCAAAGGCCGCGCTCGCCAAGCGCTTCGCCATGATCGGATAGAAATATGACAATGGTATTTTCAGAACGGCCTGCTATTTCGATTGCGTCGAGCAGCTTGGCCACCTGGTCGTCGACATAGCTGATTGCCGCATAATATCCGTGCCGGGCGATGCGCACATCATCGGCCGACATGTCAGCTTCGAGAACACCGATATGGTCATGCAGGCGCTGTGAATGTGCGTCCAGTTCCTCACGCGGCAGGCGCGGGATCGCTGGCATGTCGATATCTTCGTGCCGATACCGGTCCCAATAATTCTGCGGTACTGCGAAGGGATCATGCGGGTGCGTGAATGACGCGACGAGGCAAAACGGTCTCTCGTCATCCGACCGCGCATAATCGTGGATTTTGCGGACGGCCTTGAAACAGACTTCGTCGTCATAGTCGAGTTGGACCGTCCGCTCATACACGCCCGAGCGCAACACGCCATTGACCTCGCCGGCAGCCGCCAGGAGACGGCCGGGCTCGTTGCTCCCACCCTCAACCGACCAGTTCGCGGCCCAATTGAAGTCGGACGGGTAGATATCGGTGGTCAACCGCTCATCGAACCCGTGTAACTGATCAGGTCCAATAAAGTGCATCTTTCCAGCGAGACAGGTTTGATAGCCCAGAATGCGCAAATAGTGGGCGAAGGTCGGAATCGTTGCGGCGAACTCGGTACCGTTGTCATAGACGCCCGCATTGAACGCAAGCAGTCCCGACATCATCGATGCGCGCGATGGTCCACAAAGAGGATAGTTGCAGATCGCATTTTCGAATACGACGCCATGTTCAACCAATCGATCGATGGCCGGTGTCTTCGAGACGGCGTTTCCGTAGGCGGACAGGGCACGGGCTGCCAGTTGATCGGCCTGGACAATCAGGATGTTGGGTTGTTTGTCCGTCATTGCTCACTCCGCGGCGTAGATCGGGAACTGTTCGCAGAGATCCTCGACTGTCTGTCGCGCCTGGATTTCCGCATCCTCATCTTGGCGCGTGAGTAGATCCGCCATTGTCCTGCCGAGGCGCTGAAACGCGTCTTCCTTGAAACCGCGCGTCGTTGCGGCAGCGACCCCGAGACGCAGTCCAACCCATTTGGCGGGATTGGCTACATCGAACGGTACGGGATTCTTGTTGGATGTGATGTTCGCCCGGTCCAACCGGGTCTCGGCCTCACTGCCCGTCATCCCCTGGGGCGACAGATCCAAGAGGACAATGTGTGTGTCGGTGCCACCGGAAATGATCCGGATACCATTCTGAATCAGAGTCTCTGCGAGCACGGTCGCATTGGCTCTTACTTGATGCGCATAGGCTTTGAATTCCGGTTTCAAAGCCTCTCCGAAACAGACGGCTTTGGCAGCGATGATCTGGGTATGGATGCTACCTTGGACACCCGGAAAGACGCCGGACTGCAGTTTCTTGTTCCAATGCTCGTCTTTCGAGAGGATCACGCCACCACGCGGGCCACGCATTGTCTTAGTCGTCGTGCATGTCACGATGTCGGCATGAGGAATGGGGGAGGGATGTGCGCCGCCAGCCACCAGCCCCGCAAAGTGCGCCATGTCGACCAGATAGAGCGCGCCCACTTTCTTGGCTATTGCGGCCATGCGCTCGAAATCGATGACCCGGGGATAGGCAGACCCGCCTGCAATGAGCAGTTTCGGTTTGAGTTCGGTCGCCCGTGCGTCCACGTCATCATAGTCGATCAGGCCGGTTTCCCGGTCGACACCATAATGATGGGCGTCAAACCAGCGTCCGGAAAGGTTTGCACCAAGACCGTGGCTGAGATGGCCTCCTGCGGCAAGATCCAGGCTCAGGACGCGGTCTCCGGGTTTCAACAAAGCGAAAAAGACAGCAAGATTTGCCTGACTCCCGGAGTGCGGCTGGACATTGGCATAGGCGCAACCGAACAGCGCGCGCGCCCGATCGATAGCCGCTTGTTCCGTTATGTCCGCAAACTGACCGCCGCCGTGAAACCGCGCGCCAGGGTAGCCTTCCAGCGTCTTGTTGGTCATCTCGTGGCCAAGCGCATCCAGGACGGCGCGGCTGACAATGTTTTCCGATGCAATGAGTTCGATCTGCGAGCGCTGACGAGAGGACTCGTCCGCCAGTGCCTCTGCTATCAGCGGATCTGCTTCTGCCAGCTCTGATTGGAAGTGAGTGCTCATGCCGGATTCTCCTGTTCCCTCTGGCCCAACGGACCCCGACCAAATGAAAGCAAAGTGCCACTACCTTCTGCAAACCAGTTTTGCTATTTATTACCCGTAGAAAAACTAAGGCTAGCAACATGGCTACGGCACCGCATCGCCCGAAAGGCCCGCCGCTCAACGCCGTACGAGCGTTCGAGACGGCGGCGCGACTCGGAGGATTTGCGGCGGCTGCAAATGAGCTTTGCGTAACGCCGGGCGCGGTCTCGCAACATGTGAAGGCTCTGGAGGCGTGGGCTGGCGATCATCTCTTCGAACGGCGCTCTCAAGGTGTAAAATTGACACCGCTTGGAGAATTGGTTGCTGCGGAGTTCAGCGAGGCATTCGACCGCATGGGCGATGCGATACAATCACTCAGATCGCGAGCGGCGCCGGAAAAAATCCATATCGCAACCTTGCCGAGTATCGCCCAACTTTGGCTATCGCCACGCCTCCCGGACATTCGTCTAGCAGCACCCGATGTCCTGATATCCGTAACCACCATGGAGCGATCGCCAAACTTTCGCCGCGAACCATTCGACATCGCCATCTTCTTCGAGGAGAACGCGCCGCCCGGATCTGTCAAAGTCTGCGACGAAACAATCTTTCCGGTCTGCGCGCCTTCGCTTGCGGCAAGACTCGCACACCCGGGCGACTTGAGTTCTGTCACGTTCCTTCACGATGCCGCCTGGTCAAAGGACTGGGAAATGTGGCTGGCATCTGCGCATCCTGGTTCCAATTTCGACACCAGTGGCCCGGTCTTTTCGCTTTACAGTTTGGCACTGGAGGAGGCGAAGAACGGTGCCGGCGTACTGATTGGGCATGAGCCATTGGTCGGAGCGCTTCTGGAGTCCGGTGATCTTGTGGCCCCGTTCAACCAAAAGGTCTCTCTCAACCGCAGTCTTTCAATCGCATTGGCTGATCCGAGCACTGCTGTTGAGTCCACGCAGAATATCGTCAGAGCCGTTCTGGGCAATGGGCGGTCCGGGTAATTGTTCCGTACAATGATCCATTTGCACTGCTGCCTCGACCCATGCAATTTTCCAAGGAATAACGACGAACGAAAAGGTTTGCTGCATGCTCGAAGATCGCTTTGGTAACACTCTGTCCACCACCTCGTCAGAGGCACGCGATGCCTATGTTGAAGGTGTCGATCATTTGCTTGCAGCCAGCCATGAGACGGAGGCTGCGTTACGGCGTGCGATCGACGCAGACTCATCCTTTGCACTAGCGCATGCCGCATTGGCGCGCACGATGCAGATCGAAGCGCGAGGGCCGGAAGCTATTGCGGCTATCGAGACGGCCAACGCGCTGACAGATGGAATTTCCGCGCGTGAGCAAAGCCACGTCGCAGTTTGCGACCTGCTCGTTGCAGGCAATGGGGCTGCTGCATACCAGGCCATTCTGAAGCATCTGGAGGAATATCCACGCGATGTATTGATGGTGCAGCCCTGCACAAGCGTGTTCGGCCTGATCGGTCTCAGCGGAAAGGTCGGACGCGAAGCTCAGATGCTTGCCTTCATGCATCGGTTGGCACCACACTATGAGGACGATTGGTGGTTCGCCGCATTCCACGCATTCGCGCAGGCTGAAACCGGTCAGATATCGGATGCGACGAAAACGATTGAACGCGCGCTTTCCGGCAATCCAAGGAACGCCAACGCCGCTCATATACGCTCGCATATCTATTATGAGAATGGCGAAGCTGACGCCGGATACGCCTTTCTCGATGAGTGGCGCAAAGACTATAGCCGGCGCGCGCCAATGCACTGTCACCTGAGCTGGCATGTCGCGCTCTGGGCGCTGGAGCGCGGTGACGACGATCGCGCCTGGGAGATTGTCGAGAACAATGTGCGGCCGAGCCGCACGGTCAGCCCGCCGCTCAATGTGATGACGGATACGGCGTCTTTCCTATTGCGCGCTGAAATGGCCGGCAGTCAACGTCGGCCGGACATATGGCAGGAGGTGAGTACCTACGCTGCCAAGTCCTTTCCGAGTACCGGTATGCCGTTCATCGATGTGCATGCCGCCCTTTCTCATGCGATGGCCGGCGACATGGAGGGCTTGAACCGCATCATTGCCGAAGCGAAGGGGCCCGCATCGGATCTCGTACCGCAGATCTCCAACGCGTTCTGCGCATTCACCAAAGAGAACTGGTCGGAAGTCATTCAGCTGCTGACACCGATCATGTCGCAGCATGAGCGGATCGGCGGCAGCCGCGCGCAGCGTGATCTGATCGAGTTCACTCTGATCAATGCCATGCTGAAAGTTGATCGAATGGAAGAAGCCGAAAGACTGCTGGCGATGCGCCGTCCGACGAAAATGGCGGCTCAATCGGCCATAGGGCTATAGTGGGCTGACTGCCGGACAACTCTTTCAGGGGACAAGCGTCCTGGCAACGCGGAAACCGAAGATAAAGAGGCGCTTGCCCGAAGAATTCCAATTCCGCTCGGTAACCTTCAAGGATGCGGCATGTGACATCCAAGAGCCACCTCTCACGATGCGTCGAGCACAATCTCCATTCGTACGTGCTGAGCCATCGGCCGGAGCGTCCTGATAGTTCTTCTGCAGACAATCCTCCACCCACTCCGACGCATTGCCATGCATGTTATGCAGACCGAAAGCATTCTTTCGAAATGAACCGACCGAAAGCGTGATCTTCCGAAAACGGCTCTTCTTTGAGCCATTGTAGGTACGCGTGCCATTGAAATTTGCATGCGCACTGGTGATCGTTTCACCGGTAACGAACGGTGTCGTCGTGCCTGCACGCGCAGCATATTCCCACTCGGATTCAGACATCAGGCGGTAATGATGGCCGGTCTTTCGAGAGAGCCAGCTTGTATAGGCCTTCGCGTCCTTCCAGCTCATGCAAACAACCGGATGATTGCCCTTTTGCTGAAATCCAGGATTGCGCCAGGACCGGTTCTCTCTTTCCACCCAGACGTTGCTCTCAAAGATCCCGCAATTACCATTCGCGTCGTGGCCGGTCTCTTTGACGAAGACAGTGAACTGTCTTTTGGTGACTTCGAATTTCCCGACGGCAAAATCAACAGCAATCCGAACCGGGTGTTGAGGGCTTGCGCCATAGCTGCGGTGTTTACCCTTCTTGGGCGTACCCATAAGGAATTCGCCCGCGGGTATCACAACCATCTTCGGGCACTCCCGGCAGTCCTGAAATTCCTGGCCGGGTCTGAAGCGACGCGCCACGTTGCTTCTCTTTTTCTCTTTGGGAAATGTACCGACGGCCAATTTCTTGTTCTTGGTTGTCTTCGGCTTAGCAGGCGGTTGTGATGCGGTTGGAAGCGCTTCTTCCTTTTTTGGTTTTGCTCGCTTTGTGAGACTCTCCGTCGGAAGAGGATCCGTCTTTGTTACATGGGGCGTTGAATTGTCGCCAATAATACTGAAACCGGCCCAAAAAAACGGATGCGAAAACTCCGGTCTGCCCATCATGTGCAGCATTGCGTTGCGCAACGCTCCGGACCTGGTGGCACGCCCTTTTGCGAAACTCGGGATCGTTCGAGACATCAGAGTGACGGACGCCAGATCGCTCACCGGCCAGTGCGACACCAGCAAGGATTGAGACCCCGCGTAAAAGAATGCCCGGGCCAATCCGGACAAGCCCCGTGCACTGCCGTCTTCGCCAGCAGCAGTGTTGCACGCTGAAAGGACGGTCCAATCGGCATCGAGTTTCAATCCCATGACTTCAGATGCCGTCAGCAGTCCATCTTCGGTATCATTTCCGGGAGCCAGAGTGATGGACGGCTCGGCAATCCTTCCGCCTGTTACCAGATCGGTCTGTTCGGCCAGCAATCCATGGGTTGCAAAACTGACAATCCGAAACCGATCCAATCGTGCCTTCTTGATCGATGCCTCGGAGGCAACCGATCCCACCAGCACATTTTCTTTCTTTGTGTTGAGCTTTGCCGCAATTGCTCGGATTTCGTTTTCCGTCCCAGGGAGGTCGGCAATCTGAACTGAAGTCCTGGTGCGTTTCATGATTTCGGAGAACCGGACGGGGGCAACACCCAGAAACGGCTGTTTTCGAGCCGTCGACCTTCGTGTCGTGCCGCGCAGAGCACGCAGGCTTCCCGTATTGGGGAGGACGACGAGTTCATAGTCTTCAATCAGATAACGCGGTGTTCCATCGGCGTCCGAATGTCCAGCCATCACTGCGAACGGGATTGTCTCGAGAGGACCGTCAGGAACAATGACGAGGCGCTGAACGCCTTTCAGTTTGTTTTTGAATGGCCGGATAACGAGGTCGTAGATCTGGCGGGACAAGCATCTGTCAAAAACGCGGTCTTCAAGACCAGGTTCGCTTGTTTGCAAAGCGCAATCGGATGACACCGCGCGCTTCGATGCTTCGATACCCATGTCCAACGATCGGCGAAGCTCTTCGATGAGACTGCCGAGCCGCCCATCTTTGTCGAGTAGTTTGAATTCCAGATGTCGTTGTGAAACCAACCAACCATAGGCACGCTTGCCGACGACTGCGAAAGTCAGCATGACCTCACCCGTTTTCAACAGCGCGCGGGCTTCTTTGAGCGTGAGCGATCGTTGCACCGCGTGTGCAGCGAATCCTGGAAACAGAGTCTCAACTGTTCTTTGGGACTTCTTGAATGCAGCGGTAGCCGATGCGACACGTCGGGCTGATCCGTCTTTACGCCCGTTCAGAAGATTGATGCGTTCGGCGTTTAGGCGATCACGCGCGTCCTGATATTGCCGAACGGCCTTTGACGTACGTTTTCCTTTGGCTGCGAAGCGCACAGAAACATCGGTCAGAGCTTTGTCGAGGGAGCTGAATGTCCACCAACCCTGTGCCTCGAATGCCCGAACCTCAGCATTTTCGACCCGCCCACGGAACTTATCTGCGTGTTCAAAGAAGCCAGCAATATCCAGCGGCAGGACATCCGCCTTGCTTCGCAGACTGCTGCCTTGCTGAGCCATATGGTCTGGCAATGCAGCCAATCCGTTGGTGAAGAGTTCAAAAGCCGCTTTGTGCTTTGCCTGAGCACGCAGCGCTTTTGCGAGATGGTCTAGGTTTTCCAACGTCTCCGCATGGCTGTCGCCGAGAGTTTTCCGAAACCCTTCATAGGCTCTACGGAAAAACGTTTCCGCTTTCCGTTGATTGCCGCGACCCGAAAGGGTTCTGCCGATCTCACTGACAGTCGACAGAGTCGTAGGGTGTTGCCGGCCGTAGAGTTTCTCGCGTCCCCTCAAAGCCTTTCTCAGCAACTGCTCCGCTTCCCGATATGACCCACGTTGGCGCAAGATGCGCCCGAGGCTGGCGGTCATGCCGTAGACGGTTGCGTGCGCCGATCCATACGTCTTTGTTGCGCCTTTCAAGTTCTCCCGGGCGAGTGCTTCCGCTTTTCGGTACTTGCGTTGATTTGCGAGCAGAAGCGCAAGATTGTTCTGCACAGCGAGAAACTCGACGCTCAACTTGCGGGATTTCGGCCTATATCCAGCTATGGCCTTCTCGTAGTATTTTTGGGCTTCGATGGGCCGGCCTTGTCTTTGCAGAACATTGCCGAGTCCATTGAACAGTCTCAGAGAGATTTCACCACCGGGATCACGCACAGTCTTCGACAGTTCGACGGCTTGGAGGAAATGGCCAACGGCATCGTCATATCGTCCCTGCAGGGAGAGCACCGATGCGAGGTTGCCATGAATGTTGGCAACAGATTTCCGCGATAGCGGCTTCATTGATTGTGCGACGCTGAGAGCCTCGCCATAGTCCCTGACCGCTATACTGTATTTGCCGACGATTGAATTCGCTTCTGCGCGGGCACCCAGCATCTCCATGACCAGCCGGTCCACAAGCGCATTATACTTTTCTTTTGAAGGGCCCCTGTAGCTACTCGAAAAAAACAGCTTGAGTCCGAACAAAAGCGTTTCAGCGTCGTCGTACCGACCGGCAGCAATGTGTTTTCGGATTTCGGCAATCGTCTTCTTGAGTGTATTCCGGCCTTTGGATTGCACTTTGATCAGCAAACCTGGATCGGTTGCAGCTGGCAATTGCTTGGGAGAGAAAGCGTTTGATCTGTCGATTGATAAGATCCCAGTGGCGATCACACAGGAGACTGCGACAATATTTTTGACGATTGTGTTCATGTTGGCACCACCCAATGCCAGACCGTAGCATTCTCCCGTGAACACGATCCACCAAAACGGAGTTTCGGCAAATATCTTGGGTCCTGGAACTTTGAACCAGGAAGACAGCTGAAAGGACAGACGGGTTGATGCTCGTACTGTGATAGGTGACTTTGGGAGGTGAGGCCGGCTCTATCGCGAGCCGCGCCGTTCGCCGCCCCGGCCAGATTGCCGGGGCCCGACCATTGAGGTGTTGGGGGGAGGGAACCTCTTTGGCCAGATTCCAATCTGCCTTGGAACGGCGATGGGCAGTACTCTTATTCAGGCCAAGCCCTGTGGGACATTACAGTCGATTGGCCTGTCAGTTGTCTCGGCTTAGACGTATCCAGCCGAGGCGTTCGGTAGTTTCGTCGCTGGAAAAGTCGGGCGCGAAGTCTGCGTCGACCGATCGTTTGTTTCAGCCGCTGACCTGCGCGCCGTAAAACCGCGGCGGGCAACTGCATCAATATCACTCCGTTGAATTCCGATATCTGCCAAAAGCCGGTCGTCAAGATCGTTCAGCAACCGGCGTGTGCGCCGATAATCAGCAACACGGTGCAAATAGTCCGCGAGGGAGCTGAGAATCACCATATCGCTCTCCTTCTCATGTTTGTCGGAATGGCGGCCAACCCGCCATCCGCTGTTAGTTGACAAATATGAGACTCGAGTCCCATGCGGTAGATCGAAGGTCGGGCAACAGCTTTGCGTGCGATGCATGGCTCGCTTAAGACCTTGTTGATAGTTTCGATACGACGACAGACACAATCGGGCGCGATACTCTCAGCAAATGCGCTCAGGCAATTATCCAGGGAGAACAGAGTGACTGATATCAAACGGCACGAACCGAAGAAGATCCTAGCGAATGCAGTCGAAGCAGGGGGCCTGGTCTTTCTCGCAGGTCAATGCGCACCGGATCTCAGCGCGGATGCAGCCGGGCAAACTCGGCAGATTCTCGATGAAATCGACCGGCTTCTGGCACTGGCCGGCAGCGACAAAAGCAAGGCTGTCTCAGCAACGATCTGGGTTTCGGACATCCGTTATCGCGATCCGATGAACGAAGTCTGGGTCGAATGGATCGACAGCGCAAACATACCCGCACGTGCCTGCATCGAAGCCAAGCTTGCCGATCCAAGGGCTCTGGTCGAGATCGCAGTTATTGCGGCGAAGTAAAGCGATTGTCACGGACAATTGAATGAGACGACATCGAGCATTTTTGTTTGTCGCGATCTACTTCTCAATCGCCCACTTGGTTTTCTCGACGAGACCTGCCACTGCCGCTTGCGCATTGGCAAGTTCCAGTTGCTATCCATGGGCGATTGAGGAGGGGGCCAAGGACACGGTGCTTCTGGAGAATGTCCCCAACAATGCCGTGACCAGTGTCATCTACCGGGTTTGTCTGTGCGCGCCCGATATGGCTGTCGACATTATATTTCGCTATCCGGGCAAGGCCATCACAATCGGAACCCTTGGAACGGGCAAGAGCACACCCATTTGCCGTGACTACCGCATTCAGACGTCACGGTCGTCTCAGCTTCTTGTGGGCCGCAAGGACAAGTCATTACAACCGATAGAGGGCTGCTACACGGCGTTGTCTGCTTTGCCATAAAACCGGCGCTTAGCAGGCATGCTTGATGAAGCTGGCAATTTCGGTCACATCCGAAAAGACAATGGTAAAACGATCGCCGCCCTGTCCCGATGCAAGCAGGATCGGTTGACCGGCAATCGGACCGCGTTCACTGGTATCGATCTTGATGCGCAGATTGGTCTCCCAGATTGGGCGGACCCGCCCGTCGGCTGTCGTCAGGTGATAGCCATCTTTACAATGGCGGACGTCAGTCACACGCTGGTGCGTCGGCATCGATTTAAGGACAGGTGGCAAACGGCCATCCGCGAGTTCCTTCGAGAGCAGACCGGACTTGACCACAGCTTCCGCGCCATCCGTTGCCATGGCCTTCTCCAGGAAAGCAATCAGATTGGCTCGGGTCTTTGAACTTGGGAGGCCGCGAAACGTCATGGAGGTCCCCGGTGCAACCCGGTCCGGCCGGTCGAGCCAGGCATCGAGTGTCGCGGCATCCCAGGTCAGATCGGCTTCCTTGAGAGCCGTGGTGTATCGGCTAAAGTCGGTAATTGCCGCGGCAGCCTTTCCCCAGAGTCCGGCAAGGCTGGGGCCCGAGAGGTGCACACCCGGTCGCAGCGAGTGGCAGGCCGCACAGACGCGGTATGTCCGCGCGCCTGCGGTTGCGTCGCCCGATGTCTCTTCAGCAGAACTTGAGGCTGGACTCGCTATCAGCAACATCAGAACACTCAAGACTCGAATTCGCATGAGCAACTTCCTTGCAACGGATCAGATCCCGCACTTGATGCAGGATACAGGGCGAAGATCTGACATAGTGCGAAACCGCCCTGGGCCCCGGGTCAAGCCCGGGGCGTATTTCTTTTAGTCTGTCAGAATGGTGTCTTTTCCTGTCCGTGATGGCGCTTTGCTAAACGTGAAGGACGACGTTTCAGATCAGCCGCTTTGGTCGTCTGTTTTCTGAAGTCACTATGTCCCGGACCTGATCCGGGACCCAGGGCGAATGTGTGACATGGTGCATTTCTGCCCTAGAGCCCGCATCATGTCCGGGACGTTTCATTGCGTAAATGACAACCGAATAAGACTCACTCTGCCGCCTGGGGTGTCGCCGTTTTGGTCCGGCGTTTGAACATGCCCTTCAGGAATTGGCCGGTATAGCTTTTGCGTGCCTTCGCAACCGTCTCAGGCGTGCCTTCCGCAACCACATGGCCGCCGCCATCGCCGCCCTCCGGTCCGAGATCGACGATCCAGTCGGCTGTCTTGATCACTTCCAGATTATGCTCGATGACCACGACCGTGTTGCCTTGCTCAACGAGCTCATGCAGCACTTCCAGGAGCTTGGCGACATCGTGGAAGTGCAGCCCGGTGGTTGGCTCGTCGAGAATGTAAAGTGTGCGTCCCGTTGCCCGCCGTGACAACTCTTTCGACAGCTTGACCCTCTGGGCTTCGCCGCCCGAAAGCGTCGTTGCCTGCTGCCCCACATGGATGTACCCCAGGCCAACGCGCGCCAATGTTTCCAGCTTGTCGCGAATGGAGGGGACGGCCTTGAAGAACTCGGCGCCTTCTTCTACCGTCATATCCAGAATGTCGGCAATCGACTTGCCTTTGAACTTGATCTCCAGCGTTTCGCGGTTGTAGCGCTTGCCCTTGCATTGGTCGCAGGTGACATAGATGTCGGGCAGAAAGTGCATCTCGATCTTGATCAGACCATCGCCCTGACAGGCCTCGCAGCGCCCGCCCTTTACATTGAACGAGAACCGGCCCGGCTTATAGCCACGCGCGCGAGACTCCGGCAACTCCGCGAACCATTCCCGGATCGGTGTGAAGGCACCGGTATAGGTCGCAGGATTCGAACGCGGCGTGCGGCCGATCGGGCTTTGGTCGATATCGATGATCTTGTCGAGAAACTCCACGCCCTCGATCGTGTCGTGAGCGCCTGGTGCGGCGCGCGCCCCGGAGAGCTTGCGTGCGACGGCCTTGTAGAGGGTTTCGATCAAAAATGTCGATTTGCCGCCACCGGACACGCCCGTCACGCAGGTGAATGTGCCGAGCGGGATGCTGACATCCAGATCCTTCAGATTGTTCTCGCGTGCGCCGACGACACGAAGCGCGCGCCCCTTGGCCGCCTTGCGGCGTTTGCGTGGTACTGGGATCTGCTTGAAACCAGTCAGATACTGACCTGTCAGGCTCTCCGGTGAACTCATCACGGCGTCCGGTGTGCCTTCGGCAACGACTTCGCCGCCATGAACGCCGGCGCCCGGTCCCATATCGACCACGTGGTCGGCCGTCAGAATCGCATCCTCGTCATGTTCGACAACGATCACCGTGTTGCCAAGATCGCGCAGATGTTTGAGCGTTTCCAGCAACCGCGCATTGTCCCTCTGGTGCAATCCGATGGATGGCTCGTCCAGGACATAGAGAACGCCCGTCAGGCCGGATCCGATTTGCGAGGCGAGGCGGATGCGCTGGCTTTCGCCGCCGGACAGGGTTCGCGATGCACGCGACAATGTCAGATATTCGAGCCCGACATCGTTCAGGAATTTGAGACGCTCGCGGATTTCCTTGAGAATGCGGACGGCAATCTCATTGTGGTGTTTATTCAACGACTTCGGCAGGGCAGTGAACCAATCGCCAGCCTCGCGGATCGGCAGTTTCGCGACCTCACCGATATGGCGTCCGTCGATCTTGACCGCCAGTGCCTGGCTCTTCAGGCGGTAACCGTCGCAAGCAGCGCAGGGATGCTTCGATTGATAGCGGTTCAGCTCCTCACGGACCCAGGACGACTCCGTTTCGCGCCACCGCCGTTCAATATTCGTAACAACACCTTCGAACGCCTTTTTCGTCTTGTAGCTGCGCACGCCATCGTCATAGGTGAAGGTGATCTTCTCTTTGCCCGAGCCGTAAAGGATTGCTTTGCGGACCTTGTCTGGGAGTTCCGACCAGGGTGCGGTCATCGAGACGCCGAAGTGCTTGGCGATCGCCTTAAGAGTTTGCGCGTAATAGGGTGATGTATTGCCGGTTCGCGCCCAGGGAAGCACAGCGCCCTTGTCCAGGCTCAGGCTTGTGTCGGGGACAACGAGGTCCGCTTCAAACCGCAATTCGGTGCCAAGGCCGTCGCAGGCCGGACAGGCACCGAAAGGATTGTTGAACGAGAACAGCCGGGGTTCGATCTCATCGATCGTGAATCCGGAGACGGGGCAGGCAAAATTGGCCGAGAAGACAAGACGTTCGTGGGTCTCATTCCGTGACCGGTTTGCCGACTCGAGTGTTGCCTTGTCGAGGGCCTTGTCTGCCAGCTCAACGATCGCAATACCGTCGGCGAGGGTGAGCGCCGTCTCGATCGAGTCTGCCAGACGGCTTGCAATGTCGGGGCGCACGACCACGCGGTCGACCACGACGTCGATATCGTGTGTGAACTTCTTGTCGAGTTTCGGCACATCGGCAATTTCGTAGAAAGTGCCGTCGACTTTTACACGTTGGAAGCCCTTCTTCTGAAGTTCGGCAAACTCCTTGCGATATTCACCTTTTCGGCCTCGCACGATGGGCGCGAGCAGATAGGCGCGTGTGCCTTCCTCCAGCGCAAGCACGCCGTCGACCATCTGGCTGACGGTTTGGCTCTCGATTGGTAACCCCGTCGCCGGCGAATAGGGGATGCCGATACGGGCGAACAGCAGCCGCATATAATCGTAGATTTCGGTAACCGTGCCGACCGTCGAGCGCGGATTGCGCGATGTCGTCTTCTGCTCGATGGAGATGGCCGGCGACAAACCTTCGATCAGGTCCACATCGGGCTTCTGCATCATCTCCAGAAACTGGCGCGCATAGGCCGAAAGGCTTTCGACATAGCGCCGCTGCCCCTCGGCATAGATTGTGTCGAAGGCGAGCGACGACTTTCCCGAGCCGGAAAGTCCGGTAATGACCACCAGACCTTCACGTGGCAAATCGAGATCGACGCCTTTGAGATTATGTTCCCGGGCTCCGCGTACGGAGATCGATTTCAGCGCTGTCATGGACAAGGATTAGCTCGCTCATGTAGCCCGCACAAGACGGCAGGCGGGCGCATGCACAGGAAGCTGACAGTTCATGACAGAGCGATTGATCAGGCGAGGACAGTCCTCAAACGGCGGGAATTAGGCTGTTCGCAGCATCACCCAGCCAACGGCCTTCCAGGAAACAAAGCCGAGAATAGCGCCCGCATAACAGTCGATTGCGTAATTCCAGCCAAGATGCACCGCAGCGATCGTCGACAGGAGGAGCAGGGCGCTCGCAACAATCCCAAGGGAAAACCGCACGCCGAAAGCTGTCAGTGCGACGATCGTCAGACTTGCCGTCACGAGACTTGGCATGGCTGCCACGGCCGCAAAATGTGCACCGGCGCTGGCGCTGTTCACGGCTTGAATCTGGGCCTGCTGAAGCCCGAGAGACCAGAGTGTCGTCTCTGAATCGATGGCGGCGAGACGTGTGAAAAGATCGGCATAAGGACTGTTTCCAGGGATCATCTGGATGGAAAATGCCGGCCCGGCTGATGATACCAGAACCATCAGCAACGCTCCGGCGACCCAGGCGAGAGACAGGGAAATCAGAAACTGTTGCCGGTTGGGTGTATCGTGCTTCGCGCATGCGATGGCGAGATAGAACACCAAGACCCAAAGCAGGCTGATCTGATAGATCTGATCGAGGAACACGGTCAGCACAGAGTCGCCTGCAAAGGCATGAGTAATCTGATGCGGAAGCACGCCCAGATGAAACGCCCGGTCCAATGCAATGAGATTGGCCGCTCCGGAATGGGCACCGAGGTCCGGCAGCGCGGCAACGATCGCGTTCATCACGGCAACGAGGACAACGAGACTCAGCAGGGCGGGAATCGCATTCGTCCAGCGCGGGCTCAGCACCATGTTTTTTGCGATCCGGCCGAGGGCGCCGGAGCGTTGGCTCCACTCCGTCATTCCGAGGCGATAAATCAGGATGCCGAAGCTCGTGATGAGCAGGCAGCAGGTAAGAGCAAGGGCGAAATCGATCCCTCTGGCGAACGGTAATGCGCGATCGATCAGGAAACTGAGTGCGATACCTGCGACAAGAAACAGGCCGCAAACGGCTAACAGGACCCTATGGGCAAAAAACCGGCCGGCAAGCGTACTTCCGGTATGCATTGCCAGCAGTTGTACTGTCTGACTGGCCGGCAGGGTATCAGTCTTGATATGCGGTGGCGTTAGGTACCGGCTGACGGTGCCTTGAGGCGCAGTGATATCGGCCATGTCTCAGTTCTCCACGAGTCTTGAGGAGACCGTAGCGAGACAATCGTAAACGCAATGTTAATCGGCTGTTCGGGATTGAAACAAACACGGATCGCCAGTTGGACGAAGCCTCAGATCAGCCTTCACCCGACCGAAATCGGCCACGCGCAGAAAAGTCGATCGGTTCTTGGTTGCACTAGAAGAGACGGTATCCGGTCGTGAATATCACCGCCAACCAGACAATGGCCATGAGCGATGGATAGAATGTCAGGCCGAACCCAAATGCCCGCAAGGCCGCATTCTTATGGTAGCCGATCCAGAAAAGGACACGGCCCGCCAGCCAGATAACCGTTAAGACAATAAGATTCTTGGCATTTTCATGCGGCGCATGAAGCATCATTCCGAGCTGACTGACGGCGAAAAGCAGATATTGCTCGGCAGTGTTAAGAACGAAGCGCGTATTGATGTCGAGGGACGAATTCGGAACCGCAACATTGCCGACCATGAGAGCCGGGTTCAGCCGTTGTAGGGCGACGATCGCGATTGCAACAACCAACGGAATCCCGGCGAAGGTTATGTTCCGCATGACCAGGAAGAGCTTGTCTTCCAATGTCGACCAGGACTCAGGCTTCCAGGTGATGAATTCGGCCAGCACGAAAAACACAAGACCGGCAACCAGCCAGTTAGCGACAAGAACGGCCAGAAATGGCCATTCTTCAGCCGAAAATCCAAACACAGCGGTGCCCCGCCTGGCGCTACGCCGTCTCAGTGCGGCCTGCACTTTGGCGTTTCTATCGCTTGATGCCATGCGAGTTCGCTCGTTCAAGTCTGTCATTTTCGCGTGTGATGATTGCTGAGGCGGACGCCAAAGCCTGTGCCGCGGCCTTAACTGCCGCCCCCGATAAATTGCTCTTACGAAATGTGGCGGCTCTTGGCTATTAATTTTTGCACTGCAGCGCAACGATCGAAGTGTGTGGTTGCCCACGGAACAAAAAGTGGCTAAAAAGAACAAACCAAGTACAAATCTATGAACTTGCCTGTGGACAGATCACCAGTCGACTGCGACGCGTGCCGCAGCACGGGCTAATGTCGCCAGCAATCGAACAGTGCGTAGGTAAGACGAAAGGAACCCACCATGGCCGGCTCCGTCAACAAAGTCATCCTGATCGGAAATCTGGGAGCCGATCCGGAAATCCGCAATACGCAGGACGGCCGTCCGATCTGCAATCTGAGCGTCGCGACGACGGATTCGTGGCGGGACAAGTCGAGCGGCGAACGCCGGGAACGGACCGAATGGCACCGTGTCGTAATTTTCAATGAAGGTCTTTGCAGGATCGCCGAGCAATATTTGCGCAAGGGCTCCAAAGTCTATCTCGAAGGCCAGTTGCAGACACGCAAATGGCAGGACCAGTCGGGCCAGGATAAATACACTACCGAAGTGGTACTGCAGGGATTCAACTCAACGCTGACGATGCTCGACTCGCGCGCGTCCGGAGGGCCTGGAGAAGGGCGACAGGACTATCAGCGCTCGAGCGGCGACTTTGGCAGAACCAGTCCGATGGATAATGGCGGTACGTTCGAAAAAGAGCTGGACGACGAAATACCGTTCTAGCGATGTCCGACTCGGTAGTGTCCTGCAGCGCGGCATGAACAGATGACGGGGCCGGGGCATGGCCGGCGTTGCCTGATTGCGGGGGCCTATGGCTTCATCGGCTCGGCTGTTGCACGCGCTTTTCAGCGCGACGGGTGGGAGGTTATCGGTGTCGGGCGTGACGAGGCGCTGGGTCGCCGTCTCATGCCGGAGATCAACTGGCAGTCGGTCAACTTCAATCGGCCCCTCGACCCGGATGTCTGGCGGGACCGTCTGAACGGGATCGACACCCTCGTCAATTGCGTCGGCATTCTTCAAACCGGTCACCGCGACCGCGCACAGGCAATTCATGTCGATGCGCCGGCCGCACTTTTCGAAGGGGCGCGCCGCGCAGGCGTCAGACGCGTGATCCATCTTTCGGCCATGAGTGCCGAGACGGATATCGATACGGAATACACGCGCACCAAACTTGCCGCCGAGCAGAATGTTGCCGGCCTCGATCTCGATTGGTTGATACTGAAACCCTCCCTGGTCATCGGTCCGGGCAGCTATGGCGGCACCTCAATGGTTCGTGGATTGGCGGGCGTACCTCTGATCACGCCATTGCCTGATGGCGGCACTCAGATATTCCAACCGATTGCGTTGTCGGATCTCGCGGCCGGGATGGCGCGACTTGCCTGCGAAGGAGCGCCATCACGCGTCACGCTTTATGCGCCGGGGCCGGAGGTCATGACTTTGGCGGATGTGGTCTCAGAAACGAAGGCGTGGCTGGGCTTCGAGCCGACACGGCAAGTCGCAGTCGGATCCACTCTGACACGTCTGCTCCTGAAAATCGGCGATCTATGGGTCGACGTCGGCAATCGTACGTCTTTGTGCACGACGAGCTTCCGTCATATGGCCTATAGCGAGGTTCTCGACCCTCGGCCATTTGCCACCGCGACGGGTGTAAGGCTCCAATCGTTCAAGGAAGCCATGGCGGCAACGCCGGCCACAATTCAGGATCGGATCCACGCCCGGATTGCCTGGCCAGGTTTTGCCCTGCGTTTGCTGCTGGCGTTCCAGCTCATGCTGGGCGGCGTCCCGTCTCCTGGCGTTCTGCCGGACGTCATCCAGTTGTTATTGGGTGTGGCGCAGGTCGGGGCCGGGTTCATGCTGTTGCTCGATCGATGGGTGCGCGCGGGGTGCATCGTCTTGATGGGCGTACTTGCCGTCTCACTGATCGTTTCCATCCCATTCCTCCTGTCGTCGCCAGTTATTCTGCTTCAGCTAATATTGCAGACTTCTGTAACTGCTTGCGTCGCTGCCATCGTCATGGCGCTTGCAGAAAAGAGGTGAGGCACGGTGGATCTCTATGCCGCACTGAAACTCGCCCATCTGATCGGCGCCGCCATTCTTTTTGGGACCGGGCTCGGCATTGCGTTCTTCATGCTTTGGGCGCATCGCACAGGGGAGGTGGTCGCTATCGCTGTGACGGCACGCGGGGTCGTCGTTGCGGACTTCCTGTTCACGGCAACCGCGATCATTGCCCAGCCTCTCACAGGCGTCGCACTTGCTTTCGAGACCGGGACGGACCTGGGGACAAGCTGGATTGTTGCAAGTCTGATCCTCTATGGCGTTGCTGGTCTTTGCTGGCTGCCGGTCGTCTGGCTGCAAATCCGCATGCGAAACCTTGCCAATATAGCGGCGGCGAGCGGCACGACACTTGATGAAGCGTATCAGACCTGTTTCAGGAAATGGTTCTGGCTCGGCTGGCCCGCATTCCTATCTGTCGTCGCAATATTCGGCCTGATGATCACCAAGCCTGATTTGTGGTGACCTAGGTTTCGCTTGTCTCGGCGCGACGATTCCGGCGCTCCGTGGCCGCATCGAGTTGGTGATGCCGCCGGGATTGAACCTCGATAAACAGCCGGCGGATATCCGGATACTTGGATTTTATCTGTTGCTCGAGGCGATAGATCGTTTCCTCGACCTGGCCGGCATTGATCGAATCCTGAAAATCGATGCTGAGAGCAAGCAGGATTTCATTGGGTGCGAGATGCATCGTGCGCAACTCGTTGATCGTGAGAATAGACCGTTCGTGCCCCACAATCATGCGAACGCCATCGACGAGCGCGCGAGAGGCTGCTTCGCCAATCAGAAGGCCCTTGGTTTCGTACGCGAGAAGCGCTGCGGTGCCGGCGAGAACGAGTCCGATCATGACCGACGCGGCTCCGTCGGCCCAGACAACGTCATACTGATCGGCGAGGAAGATCCCGACAGTCGCGATCATGAGGCCCAGCATGGCTGCGGTGTCCTCGAAAAGCACCGTGAACAAGGTTGGATCCTTGGAGCGGCGTACCGCTTCCATAAGACCGAAATTACCGCGCACTTTTCCGAATTCCTTATAGGCGATGGTCCAGGCCACACCTTCGAAAATCATGGCAAGACCAAGCACGATGTAGTTGATAGTGGCACTGGTGATCGGATGAGGGTTGAGGAGTTTGTTTATGCCTTCATACATCGAGATGCCGGCACCCAGTCCGAAAATCAGAATGGCGACGACGAAGCTCCAAAAATAGACTTCCGAGCCATATCCGAATGGATGTCGTCTGTCGGCAGGGCGCTGAGAGCGCTTTATTCCGTAAAGCAGAAGCCCTTGATTTCCAGTGTCGACGACCGAGTGGACGGCTTCTGACAGCATTGCCGACGATCCGGTAATGGACGCGGCGATGAATTTTGTCACTGCAATCAGACCGTTACCGGCAAGTGCGGCATAGATCACCTTTTTTGAGCCTTGTGTGGCCATATAAAGCGCCCCCCTTATGCGCACCAATGGTCGTCAACTCGAAAAGTGATCGACCGGTTCCCTGCAAGTCTCGGCAATTTGATCATGGATCGCGCAAGGATGTGATTATCTTGAGCGATTGCGGATGTTTCACAGCCAATCTGCGGCCACGATTCCCGTGATATGGTCACCCTCAAACCAAATTGGATTGGAGATGAAAGATGCGTTTCGCACGTACCGTGTTCCTGGGGATCCTGCTATCGAGCGTGACAGCTTTTACACCGGTGACATTAGCCGGAGAAGCCGACGTGGAGAAGGTCAAAATATCCAAGGAGAGCGCAGGCAGCTATCGGTTCGACGTCACCGTCCGCCATGACGACAAGGGCTGGGATCACTACGCCAACAAATGGGAAGTGGTTGCCCCAGACGGCAAAGTACTAGGCACACGGGTCCTTGCGCACCCCCATGAAACGGAACAGCCCTTCACGCGATCTCTGGGAGGGGTGAAAATTCCAGCCGGCGTCGAAAAGGTGCGTGTCAGAGCCTATGACAGCGTACATGGAGCAGGAGGCGTCGAGCAGGAAGTTATCGTGCCCAAATAACCAATGAGAGAGTGATTCTTGTCACTCTGAGCCATGGTTTCCGCCATATTCCCGACGCTTTTTGAAGCCGAAACCGACGCGTCTGCCCAACACATTGATAATTAACGAGGAAAAGTGCCTCCGCTGAAGCTCTTTTCGCGTTCGAAAAGTTGCGGCTAATAGGCTGAATCGGCTATAAATTGCTCCACTTGCAGAAGCGGAATCCCACACCCTCTCCAACACTCGAACTCGCGCCGTGTGCGGGGCTCTCGGAGAGCGTGTTAGGCGCTCATATAGAACGGCACATTACCATTGGCTGATACAGATAATACGGCATCTCCGCGCGGGCCGGACGAGCCGTCGGACATTCGCCCGATCTCCATCACCGAGGAGATGAAGCGCTCCTATCTCGATTACGCAATGAGCGTGATCGTATCGCGCGCACTTCCCGATGTACGGGACGGACTGAAGCCTGTTCATCGGCGCATCCTCTACACGATGCACGAGAACGGATTGGACTGGAACAAGTCCTACAAGAAGGCGGCGCGTGTCGTTGGCGACGTCATGGGCCGCTACCATCCCCATGGCGACAATGCCATCTACGACGCACTGGTGCGAATGGCGCAGGACTTCTCCATGCGCCTACCGCTGGTTGATGGGCAGGGGAATTTCGGTTCCGTCGATGGCGATCCGCCTGCCGCCATGCGGTACACCGAATGCCGGCTGGAAAAAGTCTCGCACACGCTGCTTGACGATATCGACAAGGACACGGTCGACTTCCAGGAGAACTATGACGGCTCGGAAACAGAGCCGACTGTTCTTCCCGCGCGATTTCCGAATCTTCTGGTCAATGGCGCCGGCGGTATCGCCGTCGGTATGGCAACAAACATCCCACCGCACAATCTCGGCGAGGTGATAGACGGTTGCATTGCCTATCTCGAAGATCCGGCAATCGATATCGATGCGCTCAACCAGATAATTCCAGGTCCTGATTTCCCGACCGCCGGCCTGATCCTTGGACGTGTGGGTATCCGCTCGGCCTATCATAAGGGGCGCGGATCGGTCGTAATGCGGGGACGTGTCCATACGGAGACACTCCGCAAGGACCGCGAGGCTCTCGTCATTGATGAGCTGCCCTATCAGGTCAACAAGGCGTCGATGATCGAAAAGATCGCGGAACTTGTGCGTGAAAAACGTATCGAGGGTATCAGCGATATTCGCGATGAGTCCGACCGAGACGGTATGCGGGTGGTCATTGAACTGCGCCGCGACGCCGTTGCAGACGTGGTCCTGAACCAGCTTTATCGCTTCTCGCAATTGCAGACCTCGTTCGGCGCCAATCTTGTGGCACTCACGGGAGGGCGGCCCGAACAGTTAAATCTCAAGGATTTTATTCGCCTCTTCACCGACTTTCGTGAGGAGGTCGTCAGCCGTCGCACCAAATTCCTCCTGGCGAAAGCTCGTGACCGGGCACACGTCCTGGTTGGTCTGGCTATTGCCGTCGCCAATATCGATGAGGTTATTGCGCTCATTCGCCGGGCACCCGACCCGGCAACGGCACGCATCCAATTGATGGAGCGCGACTGGCCTGCTGGCGATGTCGCACCGTTGGTCGAGCTGATTGCCGACCCGCGCCACAAAGTTTCGACGGAAGGCACCTACAAGCTGTCGGAACAGCAGGCGCGTGCCATCCTCGACTTGCGTTTGCAGCGCCTGACGGCACTTGGGCGGGACGAGATCGGCGATGAGCTGAAAAAGCTCGGTGACGAGATTGCAGACTATCTCGACATTCTTCGCTCTCGGGCGCGGATCATTCAGATCGTCAAGGACGATCTGGTCGCCATCCGCGACGAGTTCGCAACGCCACGACGCACCGAAATCATCGACTCGGAACTCGAGGTCGAAGACGAAGATCTCATTCAGCGCGAAGACATGGTCGTGACGGTGTCCCATAAGGGATACATCAAACGCGTTCCTCTGGTCACCTATCGGGCGCAGCGGCGTGGCGGCAAAGGTCGCTCCGGCATGGCAACACGGGACGAGGATTTCGTCAGCCGCATCTATGTGGCCAATACGCATACGCCGGTCCTGTTCTTCTCCTCGCGCGGTATGGTCTACAAGAAGAAGGTCTGGCGCCTTCCGCTGGCCGCACCGCAAGCGCGCGGCAAGGCTCTGGTCAACCTGTTGCCTCTCGAAGAAGGGGAGGGCATCACGACGATCCTGCCCCTGCCGGAGGACGAAGAGGGATGGGAGCGGCTTCATGTCATGTTTGCCACAGCAAGTGGCGGCATCCGGCGTAACAAGCTCTCCGATTTTGTCGAGGTTCGCCAGAACGGCAAGATCGCCATGAAACTCGATGAGGGCGACAAAATCATCGGCGTGCAGATCTGCACGGAAAACGACGATATTCTGCTGACAAGCGCCTTGGGCCAGGCCATCCGCTTCCCGGTTACGGATGTTCGCGTCTTTACGGGCCGCACATCGACAGGCGTGCGCGGCATCAGGCTGGCAAAAGACGATCGGGTGATCTCCATGGCCGTGCTTCGCCATGTGGACTCGGATGCACCGGAACGATCGGCTTATCTCAAGCAGGCCAATGCGATCCGCCGCGCGGCGAATGGCGCAAGTGCCAGCGATCACGAACCTGAAGTCAATGGTGACGTGGAAGGCGAAAGCGAAAACGCCGAGTTGACGCAGGATCGTTACGCACAACTCAGCGCGATGGAGCAGTTCATTCTGACCGTGTCGGAAAATGGATACGGCAAGCGAACATCGGCCTATGAATACCGAACGTCAGGACGTGGCGGCAAAGGCATCATCGGCATGACCGTCAATGAGCGAAACGGATCCCTCATTGCTGCGTTCCCGGTCGAAGATGGCGATCAGATCATGTTGGTGACCGACAATGGGCAACTGATCCGCGTGCCCGTGGACGGTATTTCCATGGTCGGGCGTTCAACCCAGGGCGTCACGATCTTCAGTACCGCAGAAGCCGAGACCGTTGTCTCCGTTGAGCACATCCCGGAGGATGAAGATCACGAAGACGGTGGAGACGACACGCCGCCGGACACAGAAGACGGTGCAAAGAACGAACCGGGGGATGAAACATGACAATCGAAGTCCTTCTCGCATTCGTCGCCGCAACGGCTCTGCTGGCTTTGACGCCCGGCCCGTCGATGTCGCTGATCATTGCGAACGGTGCGTCCTATGGCGCCCGTGCCGGGCTTTTGAATGTCGCTGGCAATTCCCTTGGTCTGGGAATTCTCGTTGCCGCAGTCGTTCTTGGAATGAGTTGTGCGATGGCGCTCATGGCCGAGTGGTTCGATTGGGTCCGCTGGATCGGTGCCGCCTATCTTGTATGGCTCGGCGTGAGCAAGCTGCGGCGGGTCATGGCAAGTAATGCGCTGCCACCGGAGATGCATGCCTCGGGCAAGCGCTGGTTTTGGCAGGGCTTTGCCGTGGCTTTGTCGAACCCCAAAGTCCTCTTGTTTCTTGGGGCTTTCTTTCCCCAATTCATCAATGTGTCTGCGCCCGTGGACTCGCAACTGATGATCCTCGGCATTGCATTCATTGTCACTTTGACCGTAATTGACTCCGGCATGGCGCTGCTTGCCGGACGAGCACGCACCTGGCTGACCGCATCGCGCTGGCGGCTGATGGATGGTGTGACCGGCTCGTTGCTGATCGCCGGCGGAGTTTGGCTCGCGGTACAAAAGCGCGCGTAATAGAGACAGGGATCATTATGACCCGTACCGGTTTTTATCCCGGCAGTTTCGATCCCGTGACCAACGGGCATCTGGATGTCATCACGCGAGCGGCCAAACTGGTGGACAAGCTCGCGATCGGCGTTGGCGTGCATCACGGAAAAGCACCGTTGTTCTCCACAGAAGAGCGCCTTGCGATGCTCGACGACGTTCTGGCGCCGGTACGGGCCGGCACCGAAACCGAAATTGTCGTGACGACCTTCGACAATTTAACAGTGGACGCGGCCCGCGATGCCGGTGCCGACGTCATTTTCAGAGGCCTCAGAGATGCGGCCGATTTCGACTATGAAATGCAGATGGCCGGCATGAATGGCTGCATGGCGCCGGACGTCCAAACGGTTTTTCTTGCGGCATCGCCAGATGTACGCCATATCGCTGCCTCTCTTGTGCGTCAGATCGCACATATGGGGGGCGCTGTAACGGCCTTCGTGCCGGCAACCGTCGAGGAGCGCCTGGCAGGCAAGTTTACCGCCTAGCCCCGATCTTCGGCTTCTCTCACACAATTCGGAGGACTCACAATGAGACCTGTCATCATGTCGCTTGCGACGCTCGCATTCTGCCTGTTTGCACTGGCGGACGTGCAGGCCAAACCAACGGCCAAAGAATTGGAAAATATGCTCTATCTCGATCTGAAATCGGGACGAGTTGTTATCAAGCTGCGCCCGGATCTGGCGCCGAAACACGTCGAACGCGCAAAGAAACTGGCCCGCGAGGGTTTCTATAACGGCTTGAAATTCCATCGGGTGATCAAGGGCTTTATGGCCCAGACCGGCGACCCCAAGGGCGATGGAACCGGTGGATCGAAATACCCGGACCTGAAAGCTGAATTCAACAAAGAGCCCTATGTGCGCGGCACGGTCGGTGCAGCCCGGACAAACTTCCCTGATACGGCGAACAGTCAGTTCTTCATCACCTTCCAGGAAACATCCTTTCTCAACGGCAAATACACCGTTTGGGGCGAGGTCGTGCGCGGCATGCATCTCGTCGACAAGATCAAGAAGGGTAAGGACGGTTCAGGTGAGGTCCGCAATCCCGATATCATCGTCAAGATGCAGGTTGCAGCCGATGCAAAGGATCATTCCGTGATGGAAAAACCCGATCCGAAGGCAACGACCAGCAAGAAGAAGGAACGTGGCAGTCACTAGAACCGTACATCGGGTCTAAGTGACCAACATACCCAATCCGGTTGACAATGGACGAAAGTAACCGCGTCAGCATGCCGTATAACTTGACGCGCTTGACGCAATTCCATTGACTGCCGGATTGGCATGACTTTCGCCAAATCCAATACTGTTTACTGTCGATCAGTTTTTCCGCCCTCGTTTCCGATCGAGCGCCGGTTGATCTTGGTCAGAAAACGAGGAGAACGAGACAAATGGATATCAAAGATCCAGAAAACACATTGATCCTGGAAATCACGCATGGCCCGGTGGTCATTGAATTGAACACGGAAGCTGCACCGAACCATTGCGCGCGCATCAAGGAACTGGCGCGTGAAGGCTTCTACGACGGCATTGTCTTCCACCGGGTCATCGAGGGCTTCATGGCGCAGACGGGCGATCCGACGGGCACTGGGACCGGTGGCTCTGGCAAGAACCTCTCCGCCGAGTTCAACGCAACGCCGCATCAGCGCGGTACGGCCTCCATGGCACGTGCAGGACATCCAGACAGCGCTGACAGTCAGTTCTTTATCTGCTTTGGCGATGCCCGTTTCCTGGATGGCGAATACACGGCCTGGGGCCAGGTGATCTCCGGCATGGAACATGTGGACAAGATCAAGCGCGGCGAGCCGGTGCAGGATCCCGATCAGATTGTCACCATGCGCGTAGCAGCGGACGTTGCCGCTTAAGACGATTAGAGATCCGGTCCTGTGCGCGTCGATGCTTTCGATTTCGAGTTGCCCGAGGACCGGATCGCTTTACGGCCGGCTCGCCCTCGCGACAGTGCGCGGCTGCTGGTCGTCGATCCACAAAAAGCGGATTTTGGCGATCGATTGATCGCTGACCTGCCGGCGTTGCTTGCTCCGGGCGATGCGCTTGTCTTCAACGATGCGCGGGTTATCCCGGCGGCGCTCCAGGGCATACGGCATCGCGGAGACGAAACCGCCAAAGTCTCCTTCACACTAATAGCACCCCTCGATGCAAATCGATGGTCGACCCTGGCGCGGCCGGCCAAACGCCTGAAAGCGGGTGACCGCGTTATCTTCGGGCACGGAGGCGATGTCTGTCTCATGGGCACGTTGTCGGCCACGGTTGACGAACGTGGTGAAGGGGGCGAGGTGATCCTTGCTTTCGATTTCCAGGGTGCGGCCCTTGATGAAGCGATTGCAACTGTGGGGCTGATGCCGCTGCCGCCCTATATCGCATCACGCCGACCGGCGGACGCGCGCGATGAAGACGACTATCAAACCATCTATGCCCGCCATACCGGCGCCGTTGCAGCGCCCACAGCGGGGCTGCATTTTACGGACGCGTTGTTCGCATCATTGGATGCAATTGGTGTCACGCGCCACTTCGTAACGCTCTTCGTTGGGGCCGGAACCTTTCTTCCTATTCGCGTCGACGACACGACAGACCATAAGATGCACTCTGAACGTGGGGCGGTGTCGGCGGAAACCGCCGCCGCTCTCAATGCCGTCAGGGCGAAAGGCGGCCGTATCGTCTCTGTTGGCACGACGGCCCTTCGCCTGCTTGAGAGCGCAGCGACAACTGAACGTCAGATCGAGCCCTTCGAAGGCGAAACCGATATTTTCATCACACCCGGCTACCGCTTCAAAGGCATCGATCGGCTGATCACCAATTTCCATCTGCCAAAATCGACGCTCTTCATGCTGGTCTCGGCGTTTTCGGGACTGGATTGCATGAAACAGGCCTATGCCCACGCCATCGCGAGTAACTACCGCTTCTATTCCTATGGCGATGCGTGTCTGCTTTCGCCGACTGAGAGTGCGACATGAACCAGGATTTCGAGTTCACCCTCAATGCAACGGATGGCGCTGCACGGTCCGGCCGTATCGACACACGCCGGGGTGCGATCGCAACGCCGGCTTTCATGCCGGTCGGAACGGCGGCAACTGTCAAGGCGATGCTGCCGGACTGGGTCCGTGCGACAGGTGCCGACATCATTCTTGGGAACACCTATCATTTGATGCTCCGCCCTGGGGCGGAGCGGGTCGCCAGTCTTGGAGGGTTGCACCAGTTCATGAACTGGCCGGGACCGATCCTGACAGACTCGGGCGGGTTCCAGGTGATGTCGCTTTCAAAACTGCGCAAGCTCACCGAAGAGGGTGTCTCCTTCCAGTCCCATATCGACGGCTCCAAACATATGCTGACGCCCGAGCGCGCCATGGAAATCCAATGCCTGCTCGGATCCGATATCCAGATGGTGCTTGATGAGTGCACCCCTTACCCCTGCACGGCGTCCGAGGCAGAGTCATCGATGGAGCTGTCACTAAGATGGGCAAAGCGCTCACGCGATACTTTTCAGGTGCCAGAAAACGACGGACGAGCTGTGTTCGGCATTGTCCAAGGCAGTGTCTTCCCCGACTTGCGCAAGCGCTCCGCTGCAGCGCTGGTTGATCTCGACTTTTCAGGGTATGCCGTAGGCGGTTTGGCCGTCGGCGAGGGCCAGGAGGTGATGCTCGAGACGCTCGACTACACAGTGCCTTTGCTTCCTTCCGACCGCCCCCGTTATCTCATGGGGGTCGGAACTCCCGCCGATATTCTTCAGGCTGTCGCGCGCGGTATCGACATGTTCGATTGTGTGATGCCGACCCGTTCAGGGCGCCATGGACAGGCCTTCACCTGGCAGGGCAAACTGAACCTTCGCAACGCGGTTCATGCAGAAGATAGCAGGCCGCTCGATGAGGCCAGCACTTGCCCTGCGGCCCGCGATTATTCCCGGGCCTATCTGCACCATCTCTTTAAGGCGGGAGAATATCTCGGTCCCATGCTTTTAAGCTGGGCCAATGTGCACTTCTACCAGGAGTTGATGGCCGCGGCTCGAACGGCGATTTCTGAGGGCTGTTTCGAGGATTTTACGCGCGAAACGCTTGAGCGCTTCGAGAAGTGAGCGACTCGAAAAAGAAGATAAATGAAACGTCCTGCATCAAGTGCGGGACGTAGTTCTGAATTTGCCGGGAATTGTTGCGATGCCAGCAAGCTCGCCAGCATCTCAGGCAAAGTGGGATGTCACCCTAAGTGCTCTGACCCTGGACGCGGTCGACCTTGCAACCTTTGATCCGCCAGCTGCCGTCGCTTTGGCGCTCAACCGTGAACTGCGCCAGCCATTCGGTGCCTTTAGGACCTGTGAACAAGACATGCTGCACAGCATCTAACGCTTCACGTTCCAGCCCGGCGAGCGCAAAACCACGGGCATGCATGACCGGCGGAACCTGCCGGGTCAGCGTCGCCACGAAAGCGTCGGGACCGGAAAAGAAGTCCTGAATGACAGGGGTGAGGTAGTTAAAAGCCTCGTCGGCATTGCGCGACGCAAGAGCCCGGATCTGACCGCGTACCGCCGCTTCGATTCCGCTGCGCTCGACTTCGGATAGGCCCAATTTGATGAGGGATGCCGCACGATCACCACCCAACTTGGATGTATCGCGCATTTCAACGATCGACGGCGTGGCCGTCGGGCTCGTCAATCTTGCGTGTTTTTCCTGCGCATCGGACGTTGAAGTCCCGATCACCCAGACAAAGCCCAGTGTGGCTAGAGCCGCAAGTGCCTTCATAACTTCCCTCTCTGCGGTGCATCTCCCATTGAGCTGGGAGTTATTTGCTTTCCGGATATATGGGGACGCAAAAAGATTCTCCAAGGGGATTAACAAAATTTTAACACATTTTCCGAGCAGGCGAATTTAGAGGGTAAATCCGCAGAAATCCGTTGTTTTTGTCACTGACGCCGGGTTCGGCGCTCGCGATAGAGCAGATAAAGCCCTGACAAAATTACCACACCTCCACCAAAAAGCGTCCAAATTGACGGAATATCGCCGAAGACGAAATAGCCCAGTGTGGTCATCCAAATGAGCCCCACATAGACGAATGGCGCCAGGATCGGGGCAGGGGCTTCGCGATGGGCGAGAATGAGCAGCCAATGTCCGAGCGCGCCGGTCCCGCCAAGTACGGCAAGCAGAATCCACTCGATTGCAGCGGTTGGCCACACCCAGTCGAGGAGGGCAAACGGCAACAACACGATCACGCCTGCAATTGGCGAGTAGAGCTGCGTGACCTCGGCCGGATCGTACGCCGCCAGATATCGGGTCGAAATGCTGTACAGCGCGTAGGCAAACATGGATGCGAAGGAAAACAAGACCGCCCAGTGAATTCCACCGAATCCAGGCCGGACTATCAGCAGAACGCCTAAAAAACCGGTGGCAATCGCCGCAAAACGGCGCCATCCGACCCATTCGCCGAGGAGCGGTCCGGATAGGGCTGCAACCGCGAGCGGTGCCAGGAAGAAGATCGATACGGTTTGATCGAGTTGCAGGTAGCGCAGAGCGGCAAAGTTCGAAATCGTCGTCGCCAGCATGAACAGCGAGCGCATGGCTTGATGCCCAGGCTTATTGGTCTGGCAAAGCCGGGCAACGGTATTCGGCCAATAGAGGACAACAGATATCAATGCGTGGCCGAGAAACCGCAGCCATACGACTTCGAAGACCGGAAGTCCCCGGTTTTCCAGAAGATATTTGCCGCAAGTGTCCAAGACCGAGAAAACGCCGATGGCCGCACAGATAAGTCCGATAGCCTTAAGGCGTCGCGCGCGCTTCTGGCGCTCGTTTTCTGGATCCTTATCTGGTGGAGGGTTGGACATGGTCGCCGCACTCTATAGAGATCAGGCGCTCAGGCCATAGCGTTTCGCTGCATGGCTGCCGTGCAGATCACCGAAGAGAAAGTGCTTTTAACGGGATATGAACCAGCCAGCGCGTACACCACGACTGCAAGCGTGATACACGAAGCACATCACAACTATTGACGGCAGCGCGCGGTGGTGCTTATGGTCCGCGCATTCCTCATAGGGGCCCGTAGCTCAGTTGGTAGAGCAACTGACTTTTAATCAGTAGGTCCACGGTTCGAACCCGTGCGGGCTCACCATTTTCCTGGTTTTCGAAATTCTCGAATTCGCGCTTCACATAGTCGCTGGCGAAGTCGGTTTTAGGTTCCCAACATATACTGGCACTGACAGATGACGCGCAGCCATGCGTCGAAGAAGTCTCATTGGGAACAACGCGCAACCAAATTTGTTTCTGTTCTGATAACCAGACGCGAACGGTCAGTTCGCTGCTTTACCTGAGCATTTCATGCAACGATCGAGACATGCGGGACACTGCATCCCCGTCGCGTCGATTGACAAGAGAGTAGAGGCAGCCACGCTGGCAGCGAAATGGGACACAAAAAACTTGAGTCAGCTCTGGTTGTTCTGAATGCGCGAGCATCACGCGCCGATACATTTGATCGTCAGGCGGAAACAAGGTTGGGAGAGCATCTCGACATTCGCGTCGAAAAACCCGCTGATCCCAGAGAGATCCCTACGATACTGAAACGATACGGGGCCGAAGCCGATGTCATCGTGATCGGGGGAGGCGATGGGACGATCGGGAGATCGTCGGGCCTACTTTTGGAACTTGGACGACCTGTCGGAATATTGCCGCTTGGGACTGCCAACGATCTCGCTCGGACTTTGGGTATACCCATCGATATCACCGCCGCGCTCGATGTGATCATTGCCGGGGAAACTCACAAAATTGATGTCGGCCGCGTTAATGATCAGCATTTTATAAATGTCGCCAGTATTGGTCTCGCGGCCCATGTCAGCAAGGCGCAGGATGTCGAAACAAAGAAGCGCTGGAAGATACTTGCCTATCCTCTCAGTCTGTTCCGGGCAATCCAAGCGGCAAGACCACTTCGGCTGAAAATCAAGCGAGACGGAGAAAGTATGAAATTGCGTGTTTTTCAGCTTGGCGTCGGAAACGGACGCTACCATGGAGGCGGGCTGGCTGTGTCCGATATTGCTGCGATCGACGACGGCCGGCTCAACGTCTATGCGATCGTGCCATCCAATCACTGGGCCATGGCAACCGTCTTATTCGCCTTGCGCTTTGGTCAACACAAGCGAAACGAGGCCGTGCGGACCTTCACCGCAAAGCGTTTGATTGTCAGAACGTCTCGTTCCGTCGATGTGAATACAGACGGGGAGATTACGACAAAAACGCCAGCTGAATTCTCGATCCTGCCTGCCGCTTTACCGGTTCTGGTGCCGCCCGCACTACCATCCGATCATATTGGTCTGACAGCCGTCACCTCGAATGGTCCACAAAAACCATGACAATCGACAAGAACACACGCATCGCCAGCATTCTGGACAATTTGCGGGCTAGCTATTGGTTCATCCCGACCGTCATGTCGTTTGCTGCCATTGCGCTGTCATTCCTCACGACATCGATTGACGCCCGTGTCGGAACATCGTGGCTTGAGGATATTAGTTGGCTCTATGCCAATAAGCCTGCCGGAGCACGATCTGTCTTGTCGACAATCGCCGGGTCCATGATAACCGTTGCCGGTGTCGTTTTCTCGATAACGATCGCGGCTGTTTCCTATGCATCTTCCCAGTATGGACCGCGCCTGTTGTCGAACTTCATGCGCAATCGCGGCAACCAGGTAACGCTGGGCACGTTCATTGCCACATTCATCTACTGCCTACTGGTGATCCGGACAGTACGCAGCAGGGAGGAACTACCGCCCAACGCCGACGGCGGAACCGACCTTGCTGGAGCCTTCGTTCCCAACATTGCAATCCTGACCGGGATAGCCCTGGCCTTGTGTTCCATTGCCGTTTTGATTTTCTTTGTCCACCACGTGCCGCGCAGTATCCATATTAGCTATGTGATTGCCGATATCGGACGCGAATTGCGAAGCAAAATCGATGTCCGTTTCCCGATTCTCATTGGCGATGATGCCAAATCGTCGGTGTCCGGTCGTCAAGCCAAGCCAGAGCTGCCGACCTATTTTCAGTTCCATTCGATGGACACCCCCGACACAGATGGCCGCGACGAAATCGCAGAAGTGAAAGCAAGGTCGAACGGCTTCGTTCAGGCGATCGACGAAAACAAGCTGCTCCAAACCGCAAGCGATCATGATCTGATATTGCGGTTGCAGTATCGACCCGGTGACTTCGTCCAACATAACCGCGTGATCGTCGAAGCATGGCCCAAAGACACAGTTACCGACGCGGTCGCAAATGCCTTGCGGGACTGCTATCTCACAGGCAGCACGCGAACCTCGGTTCAGGATGTCATGTTCCTGGTCGACGAGTTGGTTGAAATCGCGGCGCGTGCCATTTCTCCGGGAATCAACGATCCCTTTACAGCCAAGAACTGCCTGAACTGGCTTGGCGTGGCATTGAGCGATCTGGCGGGCAGGGAGCTACCGGATCCGTTGCGCTACGACGAGAATGACCGCCTGCGGGTCATTGCGCATCCGACCAGTTTCTCGGATTTTGTCGAAGCCGCCCTGGGTCAGCTTCGCCAATATGCGTCACGCGATGTCTTGGTGGCGCTTTATGTGTTGCGTACCATCGGCGAAGTGTCCGCCGGGCTGCACAGTGAAACGGAGAGACAGGCAATGCGGGATGAGTTGTCGCAGTTGATGGATGCTTGCGAGCATCGGCTGGACAGTGGGGCATGGGAACGTGTGAAGGACCGCGCGACAGTGGTCCAAAACATAATCGATGAACCTGAATACGCCGGATCACTTTTGAACCAGCAGGGGTTTTTGGGAGGGAGTGGTTGAGTCGAGCATTTGCATGTCGGTCCACCTGATGATGGCGAACGCGATCCTGCTGAAACTATGCAAGCCGATCCTTGCCGGGGCCTTTGGCGGTTCCCGTCGCATGGAAGGTTCGCTGGGTGACACGCCGACATCCGGTTATCAATCAAGAGCTTCGGGCCAAAGAAGCAGCATCAGAACGATCGCCCAGACAATGCCCCAACCAATCCATGTGACGTTGGGATGTGCTACCTGCCATTCCAGAATTCGCTTGTGAATCGTCATCCGGATCATCCCAATCTGTCTGTGTTTCGGCGCAAGCAGCGAGCGTGGGGTCGCAAGCAAATTGCTTCCTCTGCCGCGATCATCATTCTCGTCGAGGTGATAGTGTAGCGTCAGCAAGGGGTCGCTGACTGATGCAGATCAAGACCGAGGACGGCATGACAGAGAATCCGAATGCGGTCTTCATGGTCCTTGGCAAGTTGATCCTTACCGGAGCATTCTGTTTGGCTCTATTGGCGGGGTGCAACGTCCCTGACGAAGCAGAGACCGAGACAGCGCTCTTGCCAACGCTTGGTGCCGAGATCGACTCGATCACGATTTCCGGACTGTCGTCAGGTGCGTTTATGGCGGCCCAGTTCCAATTGGCACACGCGAAGTCAGTATCTGGTGTTGGGCTCGTGGCCGGTGGATTGTTCGGTTGCGTCGAGAGTGTCGATAACCCCCTTTTGCATATACCGCGTGCAAAGGCCGTCCAGGCGCTGAAAATCTGTATGGAGGCAGACTATCTAGCCTGGGGCGTTCCCAATGCGCGCACGATCGAACGGCTTGCAAGGCGGTACGCGGACAAAGGCGTCATTGATCCGGTCGCAGATGTTTCAGAGGATAGAATCTACATCTTCACGGGCGGCAAGGACACGCGCGTGGCCACAGCGATCCTGGATGTCGCGGCAGAATTTTATGAGCGACTCGGTGTGCCTCTCGATCAGATCCTCTTTGAACGTGATCGTATCGAAGCGGCACATGCCTTCGTTACAAAAGGGATGGGCAAACCGTGCGATGTGTCGGAAACACCATTTATCGTCGACTGCGGCTATGACCAGGCCCATGCGATTCTCAGTCATCTGCTAGGACCTCTGAGTGATGCCATCGCAGCGTCGGAAAACAACTACCGGGTTTTCGACCAGACGCCTTTTACCACCGATCCGGATAAGGAAGGGATTGGTAGCGAAGGCATTGTCTATGTGCCGGCAGCCTGTAGAGACGCCACGGGCTGCCGCCTCCATGTCGTCCTGCATGGCTGTTCTCAGAACCGAGATCAGATCGGCGACGCCTTTGTTCGTGGAACCGGTTTCGGGCGCTGGGCCGAAGGCAACAGGATTATCTTGCTCTTCCCGCAAACCACGATCTCAAGCGGCAACGACAAAGGCTGCTGGGATTGGTGGGGCTACACCGGTGAGGACTATTACAATAAGAATGCGCCCCAGATCCAAGCTATCCAGAAAATGGTCGCGCGGCTCGGCCAGGTACCGAAGTGAGGACAGCAAACACGGACAATGGCGCTATCAGTCTTCGAGCCAATCCCCACATTTCGGAGGCTCCACCGTGCCCCAAGGCATCAGGGGAACGGTCGATGTCGAATTCTTTGGGCTGCCCTCGATCAGCTTGTCCGAGTAGATCAGATAAACGAGGACATTGCGGTTCTTGTCGCAGCCGCGGACAATTTGAAGCTTCTTGAAAAAAATCGAACGTCGCTGTCGAAAGACTTCCTCACCCTGTTCGAATTTCCGTTTGAATTTCACCGGCCCCACTTGCCGGCAGGCCAATGATACATCGGAAAGCTCCTCGGCAAGGCCGAGCCAACCGGCCCATCCACCTTTCTCCGGCACAGTGAAATGGCAGGCAACGCCCTCCACATCCGGATCGTCGAGGGCGAAGGTGGACAGATAGTGATCGGGCGACAGAAACTTCAGCACCGTCCTTTTCTTGAAGATGAGTTCCGGATCGTCTGCGCCGTGTGCAGGCACGCCAAAGAAGACGATCGCAAGGATCGCCCACACTGAAACACTGACTCTCATTTTTTCATCTCCCGAATGCGGCGGCATTCTCTATGCGCTTCGGAATGCGCTGTTATCCGGCGATGGTTGTCGCGTCGTTCGATCTCTTGAACAGGCCCTGCGGACTCTACCGGGTGCGTGTCCAGTATTTGTGCCGACACGCAAGCCCATTTGCGCGACAACCGCGCAATTTCAACTTGCGATCGTTCTCGAGACTGACCTCGACATTCTGATGGGAAACGCCTTTTCTGGGATCGTATACGGTTCCGATCCACAGATTGTCGCCGGCTTTCTGCATATTCGAGAATGTCGACAGCCCGATGATAGGCCGGTCTCTCAGGCTTGGGTCGGGGTTCTTTTTATCCGTTGGCGGTCCACCTGCGCGGCCGCGCACGCGTGTCCATACAATTTCGGCACAAAGGCTCTCGCCACATTCCGACACCTGCATCTTTGCTTTGCCGGAACTCGTCAGCCATAGGCCGACCGGCGATGACGCGAAAGACACGCTACTTGTCCAAAGCATGAAAACGGGAAGCAGCAGGACCGGCAGCATCAAGCGAAACCACACGACAGTTCTCCTTCGGTTTTTCTAGCGGATTTGGCAACTCGGATCGTTGTGGGGCGATTACTGGAATTTGCGCGCATTGTCACCGTCGATTGTGGCAGAACAATCGCATTTTCCGGCTGGATCAGTCTGATTGCCGCCATTCGCATCATTGCCCAGTAACTATGTGCTGCGTCGGCGGATTTGAAGACTTTTCCGAAAATGTGATCGGCGAATCGCTTTTTTTTCCAGAGTCATAGCGACACAAAGCTGAGATGGGAGGTCGCAGGGCTTAGCCAGCATGCGCAAGCTCGTGCCCCAGACGTACCGTTTCCCTCACCAATAAATCCAGATCCTCTTGCCGCGTTCGGTGATTATTGATCGCGACGCGCAGACAATGACTGCCTTGGACGGTCGTGTCTGAAAGCGCAGCAATGCCGTCCTCCTGCAGGCGCAGCATGATCTCCGTATTCAGATCTTTCAGTGCATCGCCGTTGAAGCCTTCGGCACGGAAGCGGAAGCAGACAATATTGATACAGGTGGGTGCAATGCGCTCCAGATGCGGTTCAGCATCGACCAGGGCGCTGAGATAGTGTCCCTGCGCAATGTTCTGGTCAATGAGACGGCCGAATGTGTCGACTCCGTGCTCCTTGAGGGCCATCCAGACTTTGAGTGCGCGGAATCCACGTGTGGTTTGAAGCCCGAATTCGTGGAGCCAATGGGCGGAGGCGAGACCACGCGGCATCATTTCAAGATATTCAGGTGTCACAGCGAATGTGCCACGATGGGCAGAAGCATCGCGAACCAAAGCGCAACCGATGTCGAAGGGTGCATGCAGCCATTTGTGCGGATCGAGAGCCAGCGAGTCTGCGTCGCTGATCCCTGCGACGCGAGAGGCATTCTGCGGGGCAATGGCGATCAGTGCACCGATGCATCCATCGACGTGAAACCATAGGTTCTCTTCTCGTGCCAGTCCGGATAACGCCTGTAGATCGTCAATCGCACCGGTATTGACAGTGCCCGCCGTTCCAATCACGCAGGCTGGTTGAAGCCCTGCCGCCCGGTCCTCGGCGATTGCACTGCGGAGTGCTGCCAAATCGATCGTCAGGTCCGGATTTGTCGCAATCCGACGCAAGGCCCTGTTTCCAAGCCCCAGCACTTCCAGGGCCTTGCGATGACAGCTATGCACTTGATCCGAGGCATAGTAGCGCAGCGGCGCCTTGATCGCAGACACACCTTCCTCGCGCAAGTCGACACCTGCCTTGATGTTTCGTGCGACCGTCAGGCCGATGAGATTTGCCATCGACCCACCGCTGACCAGCGTGCCGCTTGCCGATACAGGAAATCCCATCATTTCCTTGCACCAGTCGACAACCTGCTGATCGATGAACGTCGCGGCATGATTGCCGCCACCAAGGTTTGAGCCTTGGACAGCTGCCAGGAAATCAGCCATGGCACCTGTGAAATTGCTCGAACCCATGTACCAAGACCAGAAACGGGGATGGATATTGCCCATGGGATAGGGCATCACCGTCTTCGTCAGCGTGTCATAGACATCTGCCAAGGGCATTGGCGAACGGGGGAGGGGGGCCGTAAAAGTGTCTCGGATATCCGGCGGCATCTCCTTCCAGACCGGTCGGGCGCGAACATCCCGTAGGTAATCAATCGCTTCATTGACAATCCGGTGAGAAAGGGCCCGCACATCGGACCAGTCCTCGGGATCAAGCGTTTCCTCAATGTCGCCGTTTCCTTCTTTGCTGATACCGTCCATGAGAATGTTCCTTGTCACGCGATCGTTCATCGACAATCGGTAGATGTGCATTCGAGAAACACGGCGCTAGTCAATGCTGACGAGATCGCTGGCCGATATTGTTTCAGGAAGGTTTCCATTGCGCAGTGCATGGCAACTGCATCCGTTTCCCGATTGGATATCAAGCGGGAACAGCAACTAGACGCCGTTCCCGCGCAACATGTCGAATGAAGGAGTTGGGAGCGCAGCGCGAAGCTTGTTCTTGAGCTGAGTTTTTGCAGCTGCTGAAATTTCGATGCTCTCTTTGCTTCTGTTCTACCGGTTTGAATGTTCTCGAATCATTTTCTGCAGACGGTCCATCGCCCAGTTTTCAAAAAACGCTGCGATCAGCATGCGAATGCTCTTCGATATATGCAGAATTCAGTGTGTCAATTGCTTAACTCTGACAAATAAATAGATTTTTTACAGTCTCATGTTCTCTTTTTATTCGAATCATGTCTGGTTGGCACGACGATTTGGGGTCAATACCAGATTGAAGGCGGAGCTGCCGGGCTATGCACAGCATAAAACTGCAAGCAGCAATCAAACGTTTTCGCGACGATCGCCGCGGAACGACTGCGATCATTCTCGCCTTGGCATTCATCCCAGTGTTGGGAATAGTCGGCGCCGCGATCGACCTGACGCGCGCTCATATTGTAAAGACCCGCCTTCAAGGTGCAATCGATGCTGCGGTACTTGCGGCTGCATCATCCGGGGAACTGACCAAACCTCAACGGATTGCCAAAGCTGAAAGTGTGTTTGCGGCCAACTTTCCTGCTGACGAGCTTGGCAACGCCGGTGCTCCAAGCATTACGATTGACGATGACGGCAAGATCGTCGGCACGGCGAACGCCGATCTGGGCACCTCCATCATGTCGGCTCTCGGATTCGACAGCATGGATGTCAGCGCTGACGCCGAAGCCTATTCCGGCAAACTGACACAAGGTGAAATCGTTCTTGTCCTCGACTATTCCGGTTCGATGAGTTCGGACGGCAAGTACCAGTCGATGCGCGACGCCGCGACCAGTCTTATCAATCAGCTGACCCAAAACGGTACGAATACGGGCGTAAAGTTCGGAATGGTACCTTTTTCCGAGCATGTCTATGGAACGATGGAAAGCGACTTCATCGTCGATGAAGTTCCTGGTGGCTCATGGACGAATTGTACGCGCGACAGGCATTGGTCTCACAACATTCAGGATTCTACGCCCCTGTCCGCAGTCGATGACTCCAAGTGGGGCATGCAGTGCACGCCGACAGGTGGTGGAGAAGAAGATGAAGAAGGCGGTGGTACGTGTGACGCTTACGCGATTTGCTCGAACTATGTCAGTCGCAATCTGGTCATGCAGCCGCTCACGACCAACTACAGTCTATTGACGACTCAGCTGGCGAGCATGACGCCCTATGCAAACACCCATATCTCTCTCGGTCTCGCTATGGGCTGGCACATGATTTCACCGAACGCACCATGGCAGGAAGGAACCGCATACGGGACATCGGGAATGGTCAAGGCAATTGTGCTTTTGACGGACGGTGCGCAGACAACGGCAGCGTGGGGGCCCGGTGATTCCAGTTCGGTTTCCAACGCCGAGAGTAACCTCGAGGACATGTGCCAATCCATCAAGGCACAGGATGTCAAAATCGTGACTGTGGCATTCGATCTCGATGATACCGACACCAAGACACGGTTGCAGAATTGTGCAACTTCGCCGACCCACTTCTTCCATGACGTCGACACGGGTGTGGAGTTGGTCGCTGCATTTCAGAAGATTGCCGGTCAGCTCGCCAAAGACATGTATCTTAGCAAGTAATCAGAACCCTGCTCACACCAGCCAACTTTGCCACGGAATCTTGTAGAGCGTGGTCGTCAGGAGAGCGAGGACATAGACCAAGGCAAGATTCGGAAATCGAGATCGCGCCAATACGATCGCAAAAATGATGAGCGTCCACGCAAATCCAATAACCGGCGCTGCAAAATAGGCTGTGAAAATGAACGTCAGCAGTGCCAGGTGGCCAACCAAGTCGCCGGATCTTGTACGGAAAACAAAAGCGGCGCCAATCACGGCCTGAATTAGCAAGTCGTACCAGGTGACGAAGGCTGCCAGGTTGGGGAGAGTGGGTCCTGTTTCGACAATGATCCTGTTGTCCTGGACAGTGACGAGCGGATCTTTCAGAAGTTCGAGAGCGCGGCGCGCCTGAAGCGGAATTTCCGGTTCAATGCCGAAGAGTGCGGCGAAGCCGCGAAACCTGGTATCCACAAGCAATTCGAACTCGAAGAACGAGGAATCCATATAACTGGAGGATGCCAGTTTCTGCCCAACCGCGGCCAGCATCACAAAAACGATGAAGAAGCGGGCATTCGTTTCAATCAATGTCTGCTTGATCTGATCATCGGATATCGCATGTGCCAGTGTCAGACAGCACAACCAATAGAGCAGGATGAATTTGTGATTGTCGACATCCTGCCAGAAGTAAAGGATGCGTCCGGCAGCAAGGATGGAAAGCAAAAGCCAGAAAATCCAACTGAATAGGATGGCTCGAAACAGGATTCCAAGCACGACGAGACACTGTGCGGGCAGGCGAAAATACCAGGCCTTAAAACCGTGAAAAGCAACCAGCAGGACAGTCAGGATCGTCGCGAGTTCGAGAGCGCTCGTATTCGAGATTTCGGATCGCAGCTTTCGGATGCCGGCGCCAATCATGTCAGTTAGCGCTTTCGGAAGACGGAAGCGTGAATGTTCTCTCGAGCGAGGCTCCCAGAGCTTTGGTCGAGCGGTCGTATGATATCGCCCAGAATTCGATTTGGACTTCGTCGGGATGCCATCCGCTTGCAGTCGCCTTGGCGGGTTCCGGGACAATCAATAAAGACCGTCGGCGGGAAGCCGGTGAGATGCGTCCGGTCGAGTCAGCCCGAGTTGCCAAAAGCGTTTGTGGCAACACTTTCCAACGCGTCGTCTTGAGAGAATTGGCCAGGTTCTGGAAATTTGCGTCGGACGGCTCTGCGCGCAGGCGGCTAATTAATCTGTGATGTTTGGTATTGAATCGGACGACAACGATTGTCTGTCCAATTGGATCCACGACGGAAATCTTGAGAAAACGGTGATGCGGGGCACCAATCCCTGCAAACATTCCCATGCCTCCACCTTTCCAGACAGAAAGATTGTGGCTGGTCTGCAGGTAGATTTGGCGACCAAAGAGACCCAGGGCAACAAGTGGAACAATCCAAACAAACAAGAGCTGTTTCAGCCTTAGCTTGGACATTGTGTCACAATCATTGAAAAAATTGCGCCGATTCGCCTCTGATTCTACACCATTTGAGTAATCAACAGCCCGCTCTATTGTCTTTCATCCGCATAGACTCGGCGATTTTCATCGATTCTTCATCGCTATCCGGTGTCATGGCACGGCAATTGCTCTGCTAACCATTCTTGGATGCAGTGCACGGCTATACGCGGGAGGCCATCGATGCAGGCAATAGATTATGTAAATCGTCCGATGCTTGATGAAGTCGGATATCACTCCGAAAAACCCCTAAAAACCGGCAGATGGCTGGGGTCCGGAACAATCCTGTTCACCATAGTCGGCCTCGGGCTCGTGTTCATTACGGCAATCGCATTGCAGCCTTGGGTGCCTGCAGGTGACCTATTACGGGACCCGCTTGCCGTGGCCGAAATGTCCGAGACCTGTTGCAAGCTCTATTTCGGCTTCGTGTCTACCCTTGGCAGTTTGATGTGGTTCATGGCGGCAGCGGTCTGCTTTTTTGTCGGTTGCCTCCTTTACACAATCGGGGAAGACAGCCGGAGGGCGACATTCATGGTCGCAGCCGCTCTCTTCACCGCCTGGTTGGGTGCTGACGATCTGTTCATGATTCACGACCATGTCCTGCCGGAATTTGGTGTGCCTGAACTCCTGACCTATGGCGTCTATGGTGGTCTTGCGTTTCTGCACCTCCTGTTTTTCTGGCGCGAGATCCTGCAATCGCGTGTCACCGTGTTTCTCGTTGCGGGCACCATGCTCGCCATGAGCGTCGGCATCGACGCCTTCATTCACAACGACCATGCGCTGCGAATCGTCATGGAAGATGGCGCGAAACTCATCGGCATCGCTTTGTGGGGCGCATTTCATATAGCCGCAGGGTTCGATTATCTCCTCGAAGCAAGTCGAGGCCGTACCGAGCAGACGGTCTGAGTGCGATGCGTGTGAGAAGTGTCACCATGACGGAAACGAGTCAAAAACAGTCGCAAAGACCGGCGCCAGGTTCGGTTCTTGTTCTCGGTAACTATCGCCCGGTCTTGTCACTTGCCAGAGAACTCGTACCGCAGGGATATCGGATCATCGTTGCCCGCGGTTTCGGCGAGGGGGCGTGCGAGTATTCCCGCTTCGTCGACGGCCATTGGGATCATCCGCCGCTGACAGACGTCGATGCCTTCATCGATGCCTTGACGCGCTTTCTGAAATCCAGGCCCGACATTGAAGTCGTCTACCCTGTCTTTGAGGATTACGTGCGATTCATTGCCGAATATGAAGATCGGCTGCCGAAAGGACTGGTTTATGCCACGCCTAATCGAGAGACGGTCCGCATGTCACTCGATAAGATGGCGATGGCACAACTGGCCAAGTCTTCGGCAATCCCAACGGCCGCCTACGAGATCGTCGACTCCTATGGGGACCTAATATCCGCTGTCGACAAAATCGGTTTTCCCATTGTCGTTCGACCACAGGAATCGGGTGAGGGCGTCGGTGGCAAAAAAGCCCTGATTTGCAGGGGTGCAGAGGATCTGTCGCGCAATCTGCCCCACTGGCCAGGAATGCATCGCACGCTGATGGTGCAACGCTATGTCGAAGGGCCACGGTACAATCACTACTTCGCAGCGCGTGGCGGTGAGGTCTTCCGGATTCTGGAAACCCGGATCGATGAAACCGAAGAGCTAGACGGCACGGGCTATGCCGTTGCCGGCAAGACAACGAGCGTGAGTGCCGATCTGCTCGCTCACACAGAGGGTTTGATTGCCGCTCTCGACTACACCGGTGTCGGCCTTGTCCAATATATGGTGAATCGCGATACCGGCGAGGTAACCTTTGTTGAACTCAATCCCCGTATAGTGGGCAGTCATGTGATTGCCGAGGAAATGGGATTGGAGTTGAGCCGGTTAGCGATTGATCTTGTCAGACATCCGACACGTGTTGAACCAAAGCACGTTGGTAGCTCTGGCATGCGGTATGCGTGGACATATGGAGCGATCCGCGGTGTTCGTTCGGCCATGGCCAAAGGAGAACTCGGTCGCCTGGAAGCTTTTCAGGCGCTGATACGCGTTTTGGGCAAGGCCATCGATACACCTGTTCACATGTCGTATCGCTGGGACGATCCGCTACCTACGTTGATGCTCTTTGTCGAGCAGATCCAGCCCTTACGTCGGTTGTTGGCTCTGATTCCGGACCGAAAGGCAGTTTCGGTGCCTGTATGAGGTCGAGTATGAGTGTTGCGACGCCGCCGCTTGAACGAACGCGGACCGTGGGTAGCCTAGTCGAGCGCTTGGCGACGCGTGTTGAAAAACCGGTCGCCGATGGATTTGAACTCGTCACCGATCTCGATGGCCTGCAAGATCTGGAAGAGGATTGGAACGGCCTTCTCGACCGGATGGATGGCGCGGGAAATCCATTCCTGTCCTTCAATTGGCATTGGCATTGGTGTGAGCATTATCTTGCCGAAGGGGAGGGCGACAAACCTGCCGCAATGAATATCGTCGTTGGGCGCGAGAATGGCAGGGTCACGATGATCTGGCCTTTTGTGCTCGGCCGCGAAATGGGCCTGCGTGTCCTGCGGTTCATGGGTGAACCTGTCAGTCAGTATAGCGATATCCTTGCAGAACCAGAGGCCGACCTTTCGCACCTTCGTGCATGCTGGGAATTTTTGTGCGACACTGCCGAGCCGGATGCGCTGGCTATGCGCAAAGTCCGGTCCGACAGCGCGATCGCTCCGCTTCTTCAGGACTTGAATGCCCTTCCGACCCAGGAGCAGGAAGCGCCGTTCGCAGATCTCACGGCTGTGCCCGACTATGAATCCTACCAGGCACGGTTCAGCAAAAAGTTTCGCCGCAATTGCCGCCGGCAATGCAACCGGCTGGAAGAGCTCGGCACGCTTGAGTTCAGAATGGTGCGGGAATCTGAGGAAGCGCGGCGCTATGTTGCCGATGCGTTCACAATGAAGCGGGAATGGCTGCGCGAGACCGGCCGCATCGCCCCGAGTTTCAACGATGAGCGATTCGGATCGTTCTTCAACGCATTGGCCGGGAACACGAAACGTCCAGCCGGATGCGTCGTCTCAGCGCTGACACTGGACGGATATCCGATTGCGGTCGAAGTCGGCATTCTCGATCGGGGGCAATATGCCGTCCATATCGGCGCTTTCGAGGCGAGCCATGCACGGCTCAGCCCAGGGACCCACCAGATGGCGCGCTCAATCGCCAAACTGATCGATATGGGTGTCGAGCGCTACGATCTTCTGGCTCCGCACGATAGCTACAAGATGACGTGGACGGACAAAACGGTCGGCGTCTGCGACTATGTTGTTCCAAGAAGCATCGCCGGTCGGGTCTACGCGGACCTCTATCTCAAGCGTCTGCGTCCAGCGATGAAGAATGGTCTCACCGCAATCTCGAATGCCGCCAGCAAAGTGACGGCGAGCTTTTAAAGGCTTCTACAATCTAAAGCCCAACCAAGGACTCCGATGGCTGAGATCGCCGTACCTCAACCTAGCGATGCGACAAAGCCAGTTTCCGAACCGGATTCAGGGAGTGCACCCGCGCAGCCGCGTTGGAGGCGCTTTATGGGCAAAGCGCTTGGCGATTTGTTCAAGCGCTCGACCTTGCTTATGGGCTCGCGTCTGTCCGGCGCAGCCATCGGTTTCATCACGCAACTTGCGCTGGCCAGGCTTCTGGGGGCCGAGTCGCTGGGTATGTACTATCTCGCCATCAGTCTTGGGGGCGTGCTGGCCATTCTTGCGGGGCTTGGCTACCCGTCCATCACTGTCCGCTTTATTTCCGAGTACCGGGTGAATGGTGAATGGCATGCTTTAAGAGCCTTTCTGACATCCGCTTATCGGACAGCCGCAATAGCTGGCGCCGCACTGATTGTCGTCACTGGGATCATCGTCTTTGTCTGGCCCACCGCAACATTCGAACAGCGGCTTTGTTTGACGCTCGGCGCACTGACAGCACCAGCATTCACCTTCATTCGTCTGAATGGGGCTATTGCGAATGCCTACCGACGGTACTTTCTGAGCTTTCTTCCGGATCTTCTCGTGCGTCCTGCCGTCATGCTGGCGATCATCGGTTCTCTGATTGCGGTGGGTGTGACCATCACTGTTCCGCAATTGCTGGCGCTCAACCTGATTATCGTCCTGATCGTATCGATTCCGGTATTCTTCACTGTCCGTCAGACGACCAGCACGGACCTCGACCAGACAATCGAGCCCACACCGATTACCGACACGCCGACGCCGACCGGTTCCAAATGGCGCGTGCATGGGTTGCCGATGGTCGTGGTCGCACTCTTCACAGCTCTGTTTGCCGACGTTGCCATTCTGACCGTTGGCATTGCGTTGCCGCCCGATCAGACGGCTACTTTCGGTGTATGCATCAAAATCGCGCTCTTGCTTGGTTTTGCCATCCAGTCCGTTCACCAGCTGATTATGCCTGACGCTGCGGAGGCTTATGCGCGCGGCGACAAAGCCGCGGTTCAGAAAACCATCGGCCGCGGCAATCTCTTGAGCATGGTGGCTTGCCTCGGCGCAACCGGCGGCATCGTTCTGTTCGGGAGTTTTGCCTTATCTGTCTTTGGAGAGCAGTTCGAACAAGGCTATGCCTGCCTCATCATTCTAGCTCTTAGTCAGATCTATCGGGCAGGCGCCGGCCCCGTATCGCAGATGCTCAATCTCGCGGGCAAGGAACGTAAGGCGGTGCCTGTGTTTGCTACCTGCCTCGTGCTCCTGGTGGTTCTCGGAGCCGGTTTGACGCCGTACTTCGGTCTCAACGGTGCAGCTGTATCAGTCTTTCTTGTTACGGCGCTCTGGACCACATGGCTTGCGGTGATCGCCAAGCATCATACCGGTGTCCAGGCGTCATTGATCGGCCGGAAAGCGAAGAAAACGGTTTGATGAGATTGCCTGAATGAGAAAGCCGACAGGCATATTCTGCCTGTCGGCTTTTTAATTGTTAGGCGTCGCGATTTTTCTTCCAGCTCTTCAGCCCGCTGCGGCTTCGCTTGTCAGGTCAGTTAAACACCGACTGCACAGCGAGGTTCGGCAGATAGAGGGTGATAATCGGGAAGAACATGCACAAGAGGAGCACGCAGCCGTCGGTACACAGGAACGGGAACGATCCTTTCATAACAGTCGTGACCGGCACCTTGGTCGTGCCACTCACGGCAAAGAGATTGAGCCCGACCGGTGGAATGACGGCCCCCATTTCAATACACAGTGCGAACAGCACGCCGAGATGGATGGGATCGATGCCGAGTGTGATCGAGACCGGATAGATGATCGGCACGACGAGCACCAGAATGGCCACGCCGGTCAGGAACATCGAAAGAAACAGCAGGACGACCAACAACAATCCAAGGAATCCGATGGGTGACAATCCCATGCCAATAACCCACTCGGCGATATCCTGAGGCCAGCCCTGATTGGCGAGAAGGAACTGGAAGATGCCGACGCCACCCAAAAGGAAGAACAGGATTGCCGTCAGGTTCACGGCACGCTCGGTTGCCGCGAGCATTTGCGGATAGAATTTGCCCTTCATCGAGAGAAAGCCGTAAATCATGGCGTAGGCGCAAGCACCGGCACCCGACTCGGTTGGAGTAAGGACACCGCCATAGAGTGCGCCAAGGACAAATACGGGCATGAATAGAGCCGGAAGGGCCTCAATGCTGGCTGCTTTCAGTTCTGTCCAGCTAAACTCGTTTGCCGGCAACTTGATAATCACGGCCATGGTCATCACGATAACGGCGTCGCTGAAAGCCAGCATGAGACCCGGTACAACACCGGCAAAGAACAGTTTGACGATCGATTCGTCGGTTAGCACGCCATACAGAATGAGCGTAATACTCGGGGGTATGAGGATTGCGATTCCACCGCCCGTGGCGATCACACCGGCAGCCATCCATTTCGGATAACCACGTTTGATCATTTCCGGATACGCCACCACGCCCATCGCGGCCGCCATGGCTGTCGAGGACCCGGAAATCGCGCCGAACATAACGGCTGCAAGAATGGTCGCGTAGGCAAAACCGCCAGGCAGCCAGCCTATGAGCGCGTCAGCAAAGCGGAAAAGTTTCGCGATCAGTCCGGTGCGCTCCATCAGGAAGCCGGCATAGATGAAGAACGGGATCGCCATCAGCGTGTACTTGTTTACGAAGCTGAAGAACGACCGGAAGATCGCACTCTCCGACAGAAGCGGGTCGTAAACGATATAACCGACGGTAATGGAAATCAGCGCAATTGCGATCGGCGCGCCCAGCGCAAGCAATGCAAGAAGTGCAGGTCCAAGAATGCCCATGGCTAGATCTCGATCCCCTCTTCGACAGGCGCCCACTCAAAGACTTTCTTGCCCATAAGGGCCCGAATGTCCTGGTAGAGCTGGAAGAGGCAGACGACTGCCAATAGCGTGAACGCTGCCACCAGGATCGCCTGGAACGGCCAGATCAAAAGCACCATGCTTTGTGTCTTGCGCTCAAGCATCATTGAGCGCTCAAGCGTCGGGATGCCCCACCAGGCGATGGCACTGTAGACAACCAGCGAGAGTGCGGTGATGAGCGTACGAACAACGAGGATGAAACGATTCCAGCCCGCTTTTTCGAGGGCGTCCACAACGGCAGACATCCGCAGGTGCGACCGACGAGCCTGAGTAACTGCAAAATATAAGAAAATCGCGCCAACCATGCCGTATGTGACGGCATCCTGTCCCCAGTCGAAGACGACTCCAAAAATGTAGCGACGCGCAACTTCAGCGATTGCAAGCCAAGTGCCGACCAGCATGATGATCATCGCGCCATAGCCGACAATGGTATCTAATAAAAACCGGAATACTCGATAAATTCGATCGACAATCCTATCCATGGCAATCGGTCCCCCCCATCCATGCAGGAAATTATAAAGGACTGGCCGGCCCCAATAATCCAACCGGCCAGTCCGTTTTTCGTATTCGAAGTCTTAGTTCTTCTTCTTTTGGTATTTTGCGAAGATCGGCTGCAACTCAGAGCAGTCTGTCTTCTCAAGCCAGTTCGAACCCATCGGGTTTGCAGCGACAGCAGCTTTGGCCTCTTCCGCAAACTTGTCGACCCACTTGTCGGCTTCGGCAGGCGTGTTCTTCTTGATCCAGTCCGAAGTCGCGGTCCCTAGCTGCTTGGCAAGCTTGTCAGCCTGTTCGCTCGACATGATGTAGATGCCAGGCTTGGACGGGTCCTTGGTACCGAACTTGTCAATGAGCATTTTGTCATTGCAAAAGTTGGCACGCTTTGCCCAAGGCAGAACTTCTTTGACAAGAATGTCGCTGATGATCTTCTGATGCTCGGGCTTGAGCTTCTTCCACCATTTGTTGGATCCGGCGATGTAGTAGTAGTCGCCGACGATGCCGTTGATACCGGCAATCGTATAGAATGGCGCTTGTTCCTTCACCTTGTTCCAGCCACCAAGACTGGTCAGCAGTCCGTCGATGACTTTGGTCTCGAGGGCAGGCGGCACGTCGCCAAATGCCATGGTGGTCGGGTTGGAGCCGAATGCGCGGAGCATGGCATTTTCAGCCGGGCCCATCGAACGCATTTTTTTGTCCTTGAAATCATCGGGCGACAGCAGACGAGCACCGGCACCGGCACCCATATAGAAGCTGAGATGTGCCGAACCGAAGATCGTGATGTCGTGCACGTCGTTGAAACGCTTCTGAAGCATCTTGAACGTTTCGAAGTCATCAAGAGCATTGATCGCGCCCGGTGTCGTCAGCAGCATCGGTCCGACGACCACATTCGTGAACGGATCGACAATCGCTGTCTTGCCGAACTGACCCCACGCCATTTCGAGGTTGCCCTCGGTCATCGCTTCGATCGCTTCGGCATTCTTGTAAAGCGAAGACGACACGAAAACGCGGACCTGGCTTCCGGGAATAGCCTTTTCGACTTTCTCTTTCAGGATCTCCATCGCGATCCCGGCCGGATGCGGTGGGCCAACCGTATCAGATGCAATTCGGATCGTGACTTCCGCCTTTGCAGGCGCGGTTGCCACGGCCCCAGCCATCGCAATGGCCCCGGCAAGCACGCCCAAGCGCCTTACCGTCTTAGAAATTAGTCTTTTTTCGACTAACATACTTCCTCCACTTCATGAGTTGTCGTTGCAAAGTCGCGGACAGGCCTGAGATTACTCCTACAGGCCCTTCGCGTCCGCTTGGGCTCAATGTGTGACAATCTCTTGTACTTACGCAAGAAAAATCCATGACACCGGAAGGATTTGGTGTCCAAGAATGGTTAGTAAGGCGCGCGGTGTCTTGCCCTTTTTTTAGGCAGTAGACTTTAGGAGGGTAAGTTCTTGATAAGAGCAGAAGGGGACGTTGGTCCCATCACAGATGGCACACGGCCCGCATCCTGTCGGCGGCGCTCATAACCGAACCACGGATCTGACGCAGGTGCTGGATCGCTGCTGCGGTGACTTTACTCGCCGGATTAGAACAATAATCGTACTCGCCTGGTAGCGTTACGATCTGTCCGGACTTTCCAGTCAGGCCGCCTTTGAACTGCTGCAAACCAGCATTGTTCGAGTCGCTATCGAGATCGTACCAGCGCACGCCTTGTTGCGAGAGCCATCTCGTAACCCACCACTGCAAGGCATATCCGGCCCGCAGACGAAGTGCACGATCATCCGTCCCGCCGAAGAGATAGGTGGCTGTCCTGCCAAGATGTCCGACAACCGCGCCGGCTGTCGGCGTCCCTTCGTGATACGCGACAACGACTGTTGGCCGCATCTCTGCCGGCATATCCTCATAGATTGAAGGGTACCGGTCGACCCAGGTATAGTCTGCATAGTTCTTTCGACCACGCATGGCATTGTGCAGGCCCATGAACGTATCGACGCCTTCGAGGCCGTCGACAATCTTTATCGTCAGATCCTCTTTCAGCGCCTTCTTGAGATTGTAGCGCCATTTTTGGCTCAAGCTGGCCCGTTGCTCATCCTCCGTGAGTGTACAGTCAACGAGATAACGTTTTTCCGATGCTATGCCGCGGCTCATCTGAAATCCGAGCCGATCCAGTTCAGCACACACTGTTTCGCACGTGTCCGGATCGGCTTGCGGGACGATCGTGAGGCAAAGTCCTTGTTCACGTGCATATCGGTTCACCATTGCATCTAGAACGAGACGCAGATTTGACTCGTCGTTCGCCGCATCCTTGCGTAGCCAAAGGGGGGCGAATTTCGCATAAGCGATTCCGGGACCAGAACGCATGAGAGGAGGGCGAAAGATGAAGAGCTGTGCTGCGCCGACCGTCAGCCCGTCGCGCTCTACAGCGATGTGCGTGACGCGGTCATCGCCCCACAGATCAGCACCTAGAAAGGCCGTATGATCGTAGAGCGCATCATCGAACTGCGCGACGAGCGCATCCCATTCGCCGAGCGATATGTGTCGGACGACATCGTCGTTGCCAGCGATCCCGGTCTTACGATCGTCTGCACGCCGTTCATTTGACAGTGCCGCTGCATCTCTATCCAACTGATTTGCCTGCATCTCGCGCTCCGATCGCCTTTTGCGGTCCCTCAATGGCGCTGGGCCGTCAGCTGATTATCACCCATCGGTATTGAGAGAGGGTTCACAGGCGCAAAGAAACAATCGCCTCGAATTTGCCTGTGTGAGACGCTTCAATTTGGTGCGTCCCAGTGTATGGGCGGCATGGCGACCCCATTCCAAAAGCCAAAACTGCCTCGAATTGCCTAAATTGTCTGCTGGGCAACCTGACAAAGGCCCGTTAACGTGACCTTTAGGAGCGAATAGATTTGCGGGGGCGATGCAAACATGCGTGGCTTGAAGAAAAGACGCGTCTTTGAAAAAGGGCATTATCGAAAGTTCTTGGTCGTACTCGATGATACGCCCGAATTCGAAGTGGCTCTCTATTTTGCAGCGCGTGTCGCGAACCGTACCGGCGGGCGACTGGCGATGCTGCATGTCAATGAACCGGTGCGGGCAAGCGGTTGGTTTTCCGTGCGAGAGAGCCCACCTATGCCGCGATCGGCAAATTCGGATCAGATGTTCGATCGGATCCGAAAGTCTCTAAAAGACAAAGGCCTCGACAATATAAAGACCGAAGCCATCATGCGCGACGGCGACAAAGCGGAAGAAATCCTGAAAGTCATCAATGCGGACGAGGACATCGCAATTCTCGTCCTTGGCGCGTCTCCAGGTCCGGCAGGACCGGGTCCATTGGTATCGTCTCTTGCGACGGGTAGTCAGGCGGGATCGTTCCCGATCCCGATCTACCTCGTGCCGGGCACGCTAACCACAGATGAGATTGCGGCACTCGCCTGATACGGTTCAGACCGTCTGCCTAGTAAGTATTACTGAGTTGCCAGAATCTGGCGCGGCCAGCGTCCGATTTCTGCGGAATTCTCCGGCACACCATTGGAGCCTTCGAAGCTTGCATCTTGAGGCAGCGGGCTCGCCTGTGGCGCTGCGGGTCGCTGTTCAGTCGGCGTAGGCGCGCTTTGTTGGGGCGCGGGTGCACGTGTTGGATCAGCTTGCGGCGCAGCGGCAACTTCGTTCGGATTGCTGGAGCGGCGTACTTTGCCCTCGAAGATAGCGCCATGCTCGATGACGAGCGAGGCGTGATGTATATCGCCGGTGACATGCGCATTGCTGCCAAGAATGATCTGTTTTCCTCGGATATTGCCGTCGACACGACCGTCAACATGCGCATGGTCAGCAAAAACATCGCCGTGGATGTGGCCGGTGTGGCCCACCATCAGGATCGAGCAGTGCAGATCGCCCTGGATCTGACCGAGGACGTCCAGTTCGCCTGTACATGAGACGGTTCCAGCAACGCCAACATCTGTGTCGATGATCGATTTGGTGGAAGACGGTTTGACTCTTCTATTCAACTGAGAACCCGCTATTGCCTCCGGTGTTCTCGCCTCCGGCACCCGTTCAGCCGACGCTTTTTCAGTTTCGCGAGAAACCTCACCGGGCCGTTCATTTGAACGCCTTACAAACATCTACTCACCCTCCCACGCAAGGGCCCCAACTGGCCGCGGCACATGTTGTACATGAATTCATTGCCGCGCAAGCCCGTTCGTATTTCCGCCTGCCGGCATCGGACTTGCCGCAACGTTAGCGGCACTTTGCGACCGGTTCATGTCCATATGTAGAAACACGCCGACACGACGGCATGTCTTACGGGCGATATCGCAAAACGGTGTTTTCTGACGCGCGCCAATCCAGTATCAACATCGGCAATCGGGCAGAAGGCTCATCGATACAGGTTCAGGGATTAGGACGGATATGACGGTAGAAATCGTTTCGGAATGGCGGTCTTTCGGTGGCAGACAGATTCGCTTCAGCCACGCGTCAAGCAGTTGCAATTGCACAATGACGGCGGCTGTGTATTTGCCAAAGGAAGCCGAAAATGGACCTGTTCCTGCGCTATTCTGGCTTTCCGGCCTGACCTGTACTGACGATAACTTCACCACGAAGGCCGGCGCTCAGCAGTTTGCCGCCGAACATGGCATCGCGATCATTGCTCCCGACACCAGCCCTCGAGGGGAGGGGGTCCCTGATGATCCCGACGCAGCTTATGATTTCGGGCTGGGCGCAGGTTTCTACGTCAACGCGACGCAAGCGCCCTGGGCGACCCACTACCATATGTACGATTACGTGGTCACAGAGCTGCCTCAACTTGTGGGTGAGGCATTTCCGATCGATCTTGAACGGATAGGTATTTCAGGTCATTCGATGGGAGGCCATGGCGCACTGACCATTGCCCTTAAAAACCCCGGCAAGTATCGGTCGGTCTCTGCCTTCGCGCCGATTGTTGCGCCAAGTGAATGCCCATGGGGCCAAAAAGCGTTGGGTGGTTATCTTGGTGAAGACCGGGCAGCATGGCAGCCCTATGATACCTGCCAGTTGATCCCCGGTGCAGCCGAACGCCTTCCGATCCTTGTCGATCAGGGAGGGGCAGACGATTTCCTGGAGAATCAGCTCATGCCCGAGCGCCTGGAGGCCGTTTGCCGAGAGCATAGCCATCCGCTAGAGCTGCGCATGCAGCCCGGTTACGATCACAGCTACTTTTTCATCGCAACCTTCATTGGCGATCACATTCGCCATCATGCCGGAGCGCTCAAGGCCTAGCCTAGAGGCTGGAATTCTCCGCAATGTTCATCCCGACCGTCAAACTCTAGACGAGCGCGCTTTCCGGGCTTGGATGGTCGATTTTGGTCACTGCGATGACGGCCTGAGTCCGACTGTAGACGCCGAGTTTGTTGAGTATTTTCGACACATGCGCTTTGACCGTCGCTTCCGCGATGCCAAGTTTGCTTGCAACCTGGCGGTTGAAAAGACCTTCGCAAAGCAGGATCAAGACGCGGATTTCCTGACTGGTTAGCTGCATCAGTTTGTCGACCAGTCCGTCGTCACCACTCTCTTCGCCTTCCATCCCTGGCGGTACCCAGGTCCCGCCACCGACAACCACTTCCATCGCGTCGGTCAGCTCGCCCGCAGAGAGTGATTTGGGAAGGAAGCCGGAAACACCGAATGCGAGACAGCGTCTGATCGTCTCGACACGATCGTTTGCGGACATCACGACAACGGGAATACTCGGATGCTGCGCTCGTAGATAAAGGAGCCCGGCGAAGCTGGTGTCACGTTCGGTCGCCAGATCATAGACCACGAAGTCCGGCAGTGTTTCGCCTTCGAGAAACGTCCCGAGTTCCTGAAACGAGCTTGCTTCCCAGATTTCGAAGTCTTTGAAGCTAGCTGCCAAGACTTGTCGTACGGCACCGCGATATAGTGGATGGTGATCCATAACGACGATCGAGCCACAGTTTGGAGCCAGTACCGCTCGCTTCGCAGGTATGGTCTCCAGCGGGACATGCCCGAGGCTTTCCATTTCCTCTCCTCTCATCGCTTACCGACGGCCGCGAGTTTTGTTGCGCTGCAACAAACTTCTAAGTGCGATCTCGTGGTTAGGTGCATCTGCACTTTATCGGCATATAGCAATGAGAATTGTGCAGCGCAATAATACTTTTTGCGATGCACAAAACACTCAAGGGGAAAGTCGGGAAGAGTGTCTTTAAGCTATTGAGAAACAGTGACGATTTCGCTTCGAGACGTGACAGTACCGTCGCCAAGAATGCGATGAACCTGGTACACAGGCTGGGGCTCGCGAGATTGGGGGTACGAGTCTTCCCGCAGCTCTGTTGCAATACTGGGAGATGTCGACAGAGAGACGTCGCCGACAGAAACTGTATCAGCACGGTGGGTATGCCCACCAAAGATCCTGAGAATCTGTTCGTTCCCTTGAATGACGTTTCGCATCAATTTGGCTGCATCAGGCGAGACGAACTGCAACGGATTGTGGAGCGCCGGCACGTCTGTTGGCGGGTGATGCAAGATAAGAACCGTTGGCTGATTCTTATCGGCGTGCAACAGCTTTTCCAGCATTCTCCGGCGTGGGTCGCAGAAATCGCCGACCCTGGTTTCTGTTGTGAGCGTGTCAGCTGCAACCAATCGCACCCGGCCACCGTTATAGGCATATTGGACAAAATCCACATCGGGAGTAAGACCGATCCAATCTCCAAAGACATCCAGAAACGGGCCTCGACGGTCCCTGTTGCCGACGATGGGCAGAACGGGCTGATCCAGTGCATCCAGCGCTTCTCGCGCCAGAACATATTCTGCACGAGTCGCGTTATGCGAGACGTCCCCTGTATGGATGACAATATCCGGTTGCGGGTCCAACGCTTTCAGATGCGCAACGGTTGCCCGCAAATCTGCGAGACGCCTTTGAGCCTCAGATCCATGAGTTGCCGGGTCGTGAAGATGTGTGTCGGAGATTTGTGCGATGATCATGCGGTGTGTCTTAGCCGTTGAAACTGAGTGAGAAAAGAACCAAAGCGGTCAACGAGACTGTCTTATGGCCAGCACGAATGAAGAGCTGCCATTTGCAAAAAGGGTTGATGGAGACCTGCACAAACTGAATCGATTCTCAGGAGCCACAAGCGTCGGTCAGAAGCTCGATCGCCTTGCACTCATCAACCGAAAAAGTGCCAGACCAGAGCGAGCCCGGTACAGAGGCCGAGCGTACGAAACATATCCTGTTTCAGGAGAAGCAATGTAATCGCCGCGATCGCTGAGAGTGCAACAGCGACGATATCGAATCCGCTTTCTGCGAGAGTCCAAAGGCGTATCGGACCAATCCACGCTTCTTTGATCCCGGGTGCCAGCACATGAAGCGCGAACCAAATCGACAGATTGAGAATGACGCCGACAACCGCGGCGGTTATGCCCTGCAGCGCAGCCTTGAGGGCAGGGGTATCTCCAATACGAGTGACATAGGGTGCACCAGCAAAAATCCATAGAAAACAAGGTGCAAAGAGCGCCCATAGCGTGACTGCAGCACCTGCAACGCCGGCCAGGACGTCATGTCCACCACCATGACGCGCAGCCGCCAGATAGCCAACGAACTCATTGACGAGGACAAGCGGGCCAGGGGTTGTTTCCGCCAGGCCAAGACCCTCCAGCATTTCGCCGGGTTTAAGCCAACCATGGGTCTCAACCGCAGCTTGCGCCACATAGGCAAGCACAGCATAAGCGCCGCCGAATCCGATCACCGCCACTTTGGAGAAGAAAAAGCCGATCTCTGCCAGCACGTGATCCGTTCCGAGCAGCGCCGCCAATGCCAGCAGGGGCGCAAACCAGATAACCAGCCACAGCAGGATGGTAACCCCTGTCGCGGTGACGGAGATTTTCTCTCGCGGCGTTGATGCAGCTTCCACCGGCGTTCCTCTCGCCGAAAGCCATCCCACAAGGGCCGCGGCCAGAATGATAAGGGGAAAGGGGACTGCAAAGAAAAAGATTGCGACGAACGCACTGCCGGCAATCAATGCATGCAACCACCCACCCAACGCCCGCTTCGAAATCTTGATGAGGGCTTCAATCACAATCACCAGAACGGCGGCCTTTATGCCCAGAAGGATCGCCTCGACAAGCGGCACATTCCCGAAGGCGGCATAGATATAGGCGAGCACGGCAATGACGATGGCGCCCGGCAACACGAACAAGAGACCCGCGACGAGGCCGCCAAGCAGGCCGTGCAAACGCCATCCGGCATAGGTCGCGAGTTGCATCGCTTCTGGCCCGGGAAGCAGCATGCAGAAGCTCAGCGCATTGAGATACGTGTCTTCATCGAGCCATTTGCGCTTTTCAACGACCTCGCGGTGCATCAATGCAATCTGGCCGGCCGGTCCACCAAACGACAAAACGCCGATCCGGGCCCAGACGATCAACGCTTCCATGAAACTCACCGGAACGCGTTGTTCCGCTGAGCTGATGTCCGTTTGCCCGATGGTCGAGTCTGCATCCTGCGGCGCGTTCATGTGGTGCCTCCCGTCGGCCAATTGTGAGACTCTGACGGGGCTTTGCGTCGCCAGGCATAGAGCGCGTCATAAAGAGTAAAGCCGTGTTCGATCGCACTCTGATCGTTTTCTCCGGCTAAAGCGGAGACGCCGATCGACATGGCCAGCAGGCCCGCAGCCTCCTGGGCCAGATCAAGATTGTCCGTATCGGCGCCCCGAACGATCATCGCGATATCGCGCAACGCCGAATCATCGAGCCCACTCAAGGCAAGCAGAACATCGAAGCTGCAAAGGTCTCCGGCATGGGTGATCTCCGCGCCCTCGATATCGAAAGCCGTTCCCTCGACCTCTTCTGCAACGGCCAGGACCTGTTCCGGCTCGACAAACAGAAATGTAGCGTCTGGATCGATGAACCGTTTGACGAACCAGGGGCAGGCAATGCGATCGACTTTGGGCCGGCGTCGGGTGACCCAGCAGCTTCCACCCCCAAGTCTAACCTTTGGAAGTGCAGAGATGCGTTTCGTCGGCAAACCGGCACCGCGCCAAGCGTCAATGCCGCCTCGCAGAACACGCGCATTGATCCTTTTTGCTCGTAGTGCTGCCGCGACGGATTGGGAAACTTGATGGCCATGGATGCAGTAGACAACCACGTCTTGTCGACAATCCAGCGCTTTGGCAATTGCCGCAGGGTCGCCGTGATCCATCCAAATGGCGCCCGGCACCATTTCATCATCGCTGTCGATCGCTTGCTGACGACGCACATCGATGACGCGCGGCGAATCAACGCCACCAAAAGCCGACCAAAGCTGCTCGGGAGTAATGAAGTATTTGCCCATAAAGATATGCTCCGAATTACATCGTCCGGAGCGGTACTTGGGCTTTTGCCTGACGGGGCGACCGCGTTGTCCCCATGCGAACGCCGTATAAAGGGCAGCACGGGCTTCTGCAAGACGGCTCTGACTTTTTTTCGAAGATTGAGGAGCTGGCGGCGATCACCGAGTAGAAGGAGATCTTCGAAGGGGCAGTACCGTTGCCTGATTAGAGTCCGAAATTTCGAGACACGCGATTCGATCGATATTTCAGAAATCAGGTCAAAACTAACAAACGAGTTCTATAACATGATAGTCGACATGTTTCACGAATCCTCGGTGCTGCGAATTGCCGCATGCTTGCCGATTCTAGCGGAGTTTCTTCGGGCGGCACTGGCCATGGAACGGAGGGCACGTCCAAGGTCTCCAGCGCCACATGCTCTGCCATCTGCCGTCCCCGCCTCGTTCCCCAGAAGGAGTGCGCAAGTCTTGCTGACCAGTCCTGCTGAACGAACGTTTTTCGATCACCCGCTGGCTCCTTTTCGCGTCAAAGCATAACAGGCTCAACATATCTCGGCTGGTTGCAACTCGCTCGACACGATCATCCTCGCGGCCGCTGCCAGACCACCGGAATTCCAGACAAAATTGACGTATAATCGACAACTTAATGAGACGTTTCGGTCCGGTTTTTGAGACCGCAAGCTGTTCGTAAGCGACGCATTTTTTCATGCACCGGATGGGGATGATCCGAACTTGTTTACCGGTTCGGCAAGGTCATCGGGTCAATGTTTTTTGGTTCGACAATGTCATTGAAAATTGCTGATCGGGCCTCTGACATCCCATGGATGATGTGACCATCTGGCGATGCCATGGAGGGGCCGATTCTCGATGATCGACTGCGTTGTGAGACTGCTCGCAGCAGTGGCGCGATGTCGCTTCACTCTTGAAAAATGCGCTTGCAACAGACAGGATAACGTTATTGAACTCATTCGATCGATCAGGGTGTGGGCAGCCCACTTGGCGAGCATTCAGAATCGCTTTTTGCGGGCAATTACACATGGTTGACGCGCAAAGCCAGCAATCTTACGGTGTCGGGCTTTTTTTGCTTCTTTGACACCTAACTGACATTTGTCCGGCTGTGCGGGAAGTACTATGGCCAGCTTCGGTGCGTCTGCTGGCCGAAGCTTACGGGAGGAAACTGAACTTGAGCCTCATCATGAACCCATTTGCTCTGTTGTCCGACACGATTCCAGTTGTCGTGACTCAGATTTACGTCGTCGCGATGTTTGTGCTGGTCGTGGGCGGCACATTGCTGGACGTCGTTCACAAGAAGAGTGCGAAATACTTTTTTGAGAATTCCAAAAAGGCACAGGAGGCGGCAGTGAGGCCTCTGAGCAGTTCCCAGAAGACTTCGATCGCGGTCAAGACCGTAGCTGTCGACGTTCTGGCATCTGCCGAATTCTGCAACCCCAAGCGCAGGGTGGCTCATCTCCTCACGATGTACGGCTTCGTGCTTTTCCTCATTGCGACTGTCGCGTTGGTATTCTTCTACCCAACTGCAGATGCAACACCGGCGGTCTGGCCGCTCTTGTGGCACCTGGGCGCGCTGATGGTTTGCATTGGCGGCTTCTGGTTCTGGTTCTTTATTCGGGTCGACGTCGCTGCGGAAGGCAATCCATGGAACCGCATTGTGCGTGCAGACCTTTTCATTCTCTCTCTATTGGGAACAACCCTGTTCGGATTGATCTGGTCCGTAACACAGGGCATGGGCTCGCAGGTTTTGAGTTCGTTCTTCCTGGTGCTGTTCATTCTGTCCAGCGCGGTGCTCTTTGGCGGCGTGCTCTGGTCGAAGTTCGCCCATATGTTCTTCAAGCCCGCTGCCGCTTTTCAGAAGCGCGTCGCCAAGGCCGATGGCTCACTGGACAATCTTCCCGAGCCTGCTGACAGAACAAACCCGGCAGATCGTGACAGGCATTCAATGTCGCTGTTGAAAGATGCGCCTCTGAATATGGGGCTTGGCATCAAGCGTGAGCAGCCACAGCACTACTGAACAACGATCTGCAGAACACGATTGAATAAGACAGGAGCACTTAATGCCAACCTTTGTTTACATGACACGATGCGACGGCTGCGGGCACTGCGTCGACATCTGTCCCTCGGATATTATGCATATCGATCCAACCTATCGCCGTGCCTTCAATATCGAGCCCGACATGTGCTGGGAATGCTACTCCTGCGTGAAGGCCTGTCCGCAGCACGCGATCGATGCCCGCGGATATGCCGACTTCGCACCGCTCGGCCACAGCGTCCGCGTCCGCCGCGAAGAAGAGAAAGGCACGATCGCCTGGAGAATCAAATTCCGGGACGGCACGGAAAAGAATTTCCTCTCTCCGATCACCACCAAGCCTTGGGGCACTTGCATTCCCAAGCTGAAGGATGTTTCCGGACCCGACCAGGACATGCGTGACAGCCAGTTGCTGTACAGCGAGCCAAAGTACGTTCGTATGGATGACGGTGGATTGCATACGCTGGAATCCAACGGCCTCGTGATGAAGGAAGGGGTGTACTACTGATGGCGTACAATACAGTCGTCGAAGACAACATTGACATTCTGGTCGTCGGTGGCGGCCTGGGTGGTACTGGTGCCGCTTGGGAGGCCAGGTTCTGGGGTCAGGATAAGAAGATCGTTGTCGCAGAAAAGGCCAACATCGATCGCTCAGGCGCGGTTGCCCAGGGCCTCTATGCCATCAACTGCTACATGGGAACACGTTGGGGCGAGAACAATCCGGAAGACCATGTCCGTTACGCACGTATCGACCTGATGGGCATGGTGCGTGAAGACCTGCTCTTCGATATGGCGCGCCACGTGGACTCCACCGTGCACCAGTTTGAAGACTGGGGCCTGCCGATCATGAAGAACCCCGAGACGGGGCAATATCTTCGTGAAGGACGTTGGCAGATCATGATTCACGGCGAATCCTACAAGCCTATCGTGGCAGAGGCCGCCAAGAAATCAGCCGACAAGATCTATAACCGTATCTGTGTCACACACCTGCTTTTGGATGACGCCAAGGACAACCGTATCGCTGGTGCCGTCGGCTTCAATGTGCGGACTGGCGACTATCATGTCTTCAAGTCCAAAACGGTAATCTGTGCCGCAGGCGGCGCCTCCAATATCTTCAAACCACGTTCCGTGGGTGAGGGTGCCGGCCGCGTCTGGTACGCACCCTGGTCATCCGGGTCCGCATATGGGCTCATGATCAATGCCGGTGCAAAGATGACCCAGATGGAAAACCGCATCGTGCTGGCGCGGTTTAAAGATGGTTATGGCCCCGTTGGCGCCTACTTCCTGCATCTGAAGACCTATACGCAAAACGGTCTGGGTGAAGAGTACGAATCCAACTGGTTCCCCGAACTCCAGAAAATGGTCGGCAAGGAATATCTGGATCCGGAGCTTTCACACAGAACGCACCGGCCAATTCCGACCTGTCTGCGGAACCACGCATTGATCAACGAAGTGAATGCCGGTCGTGGGCCTATTCACATGGTGACGATGCATGCCTTCCAAGACCCTCACCTGGAAGAGGTGGGCTGGGAAAACTTCCTCGGCATGACCGTCGGCCAAGCGGTGCTTTGGGCCGCCACCGATGTGGATCCGAAAAACGAGAACCCCGAGCTGACCACGTCCGAACCTTATGTCATGGGCTCACACGCAACCGGCTGTGGCGGTTGGGCAAGTGGACCGGAGGATGTTTCCCCGCCGGAATATTTCTGGGGATACAACCGCATGATGACCATCGACGGTCTGTTCGGCGCGGGTGACGCGGTCGGCGGTACGCCGCATGCGTTCTCATCCGGCTCGTTCACCGAAGGGCGCCTTGCTGCAAAGGCCGCCTGCAAATACATCGATGACGGCAAGGCGGAAGGCATCCGTGTCTCCGCAGAGCAGATCAATCGGCGCGGTGAAGAGATCTTCACGCCTCTTGAGCGTTACAAGATCTATCGGAATGAGATCGTCGCCGGAACGGTCAGCCCAAGCTACATCAACCCGAAACAGGGTCTCGACCGCCTCCAGAAATTGATGGACGAGTACTGTGGCGGTGTGACCGTCAGCTACATGACCAACGAGAAGCTCCTGAACATCGGCCTCAAGAAACTCAAGATCATGGAAGAAGATCTTGAGAAGATTGCCGCCAAGGACCTTCACGAGTTGCTGCGTGCTTGGGAGTTGAAGCACCGTCACCGCACTGCCGAGTGCGTTACGCAACACACGTTGTTCCGCAAGGAGACTCGTTGGCCCGGTTACTACTATCGAGGTGACGCCATGAAACTGGACGATGAAAACTGGCACGTTCTGACAGTCTCTCGTCGTGATCCAAAAACTGGCGAATACACGATGGAGAAAGCGCCTTGCTATCATCTTGTCGATGAGGCCGAAGCCAAAGAGGATAGCAAAGCACCAGCCAAGGAAGAGGAAAAGTCGGGCGAAAAAGCTGAAGCCTGATTGGCAGAAAGCGAGTCGCTCGCACTCAGGAAAAATTCGATCTTGGCGCCGATTTCCAGCCCTAGAGATTAGCAATTCGTCTGCTGATCTCTAGGGCGTTCTTCGTTTCGCTCTAAGTATCGCGCCGGATGACGAGGCTATCGATGAACATCACAGAAAAAAGCGATGAGGCGATATTGGCTATTGCCGATCCCAAATGGCGGGACCTCATCAAGTTTTCCAACGAGGGTGATTACGGGAATTTCGTCAAAAGCTTTTCCGAGTCCCTGACGCTCGCCTTGAACCAGATCGAAGTGGGCAAACAGTTCGCCAGTAGTGAGTTGACGCAAAACCTTTCCGACGATTTCGACTTCCTCGGGATCATCCGCCGAGGTGAGCATGTGACGGTCCTCTACCGGCAGCGCAGCACTAAGAAGAAAGGCGAATGGCTGGGAAGGCTAGTCCTCGGTTATGAAGGCGAAGAGGTCAAAATATTCGGCGCGTCGATCTTCTAAGGTCTTTTCAATGGATTTTTGCATCTGTCATGAGTGAAGTTATCCAAGACGACAAGCTTGTCGAACTCACCTACAAAGTGACGGACAGAGAGTCCGGACAGGTCCTGACATCAGTCGACTTCCCATTGGGCTACGTCCACGGCCGGACCGAATTGTTAGCTCCAGATGTGCTTACAGAGTTGGAGGGAAAAGCAGTCGGCGATGTCATTGAAGTGCCGATCGATTGCAACAGACTCTATGGCCCCAGGGACGAGTCGCTTGTTTTTACGGACCGGATCGAAAATGTGCCCGAACAATATCGGGAAATCGGCACCACCATCGTCATGGAGAATGACAAAGGGAAATCCCGAAATTTCATTGTGACGAGGATGGACGACAAGACATTGACCGTCGATGGCAACAACCCGCTCTGCGGTCGGCACATCATTTTCAATCTTGAAATCGTGACAGTACGGGACGCCACAGAAAAAGAAATCGAAGAAGGCGGACCGGACCAGGTAGAGATTGATATCGCCGGTGCGATGAAAGTGCCCGTTTGAGTGGCCATACCTGACTGACCGGCAGCCCGCACACGTTAACAGCGAACATCGATCCGATTGTCTTTCATCACCGTCTCAGCGCCCATAACGAATGAGCCCCGCCTGTCATCACAACAGGAAGGGCTCATCAGAATAGCTAAGCAACCTGTGCGCCGCTCAATCCAGCGCGCCTAAGCTGCAGTTTCACGCTTACGGGCGTTTGGGCGTCTCGTACTTAACTTCTTTATGAAACGGTTCCCAGATTGTGTCGTACCCGACGAAGCCTTTTTCATTCGGCTCCTTCTGGCGTGTCTTGAAGTAGCGTGCCTGACCTTCGGGCACTTTTTGGACGGGTTTTTTCTCGCTCATAGATCACCTTGTCTTTCGATTTCAATTCTACGACCGCGAAAGCCCATATGACAGACCTGGTTCGGGTTCGTTTCGCGGAACTATACAAGCTTGAGTTACATGAGGAAAGTCCTGCTTGTCGCCATGCTCACCATTCTCCTCAAGGGAGCCTAGCTGCCTTGGTTCTGATAATAGTCGATCAGGATCTGAGCGACTTCAGGACGAGAGAATTCGGGGGGAGGGGCTTTGCCTTCTCCCAGCATTTCACGGACCGCTGTTCCTGAAAGAAGGACGAAATCTTCTTTGGTGTGATCAGGCGCCTCACGCATCATCACAACCTGGTCGAGTTTCTTCGAATAGGCGGTATGGTCGGCGCGGAAGATATCGATCTTGAGGGCACCAGCCGGAATTTCATCGAAGATCGTTTGTGCATCGAAGGCGCCGTAATAGTCGCCAACACCCGCATGGTCGCGCCCAACGATCAGATGATTGGCACCCATATTCTGCCGGAACAGGGCGTGGAGCAGCGCCTCGCGCGGACCGGCATAAAGCATATCGAAGCCATAGCCGGTGATCATGGCGCTGTTCGGCGGGAAATAAACCTCGACCATCTTGCGGATCGACGCATCACGAACATCAGCCGGTATATCGCCGGGCTTCAGCTTGCCCAGCAGCATATGAATGACGAGTCCATCGGCGCCAAGCCGGTCCATGGCCATATGGCAGAGTTCTTCGTGGGCGCGATGCATCGGGTTCCGTGTTTGGAAGGCAACGACGTTCTTCCAGCCGCGCTTTTCAATTTCCGCCCTGATGGCGACTGCAGTCTGGAACGTTTCAGGAAAATCGGTTTCGAAGTAGCTGTAGTTCAGAACCTGGATCGGTCCAGACAGGGCAATCTTGCCTTGAGTGTTGAATGCCTGGACGCCGGGATGCTCCATATCGTCAGTGCGATAGACCTGCTCTGTGATACGGGCCATTTCGGCATCGCTCAGTTCTTCGATCCCGGTGACATCCATCACAGCCAGGACAGGTTCGCCTTCGACATTCGGGTCTTTAAGAGCGATCCGGTCACCGATCGCGATGCCTGCCGCATCCTCCACCAGATTCATAACAGGCGTCGGCCAGAAGAGACCGCTTTCTGTTTGCATGTTCTCGGCAACGCCCAGGGCATCCGCCTTGCTCATATAGCCCGTGAGCGGCGTGAAATAGCCGCCTGCGAGCATGACGGCGTTGGCTGCGGTGGCGGAACTGACTGTTATTGCCTTCAGGCCTGCGGCCTCTGTCGCCAAAGCGGCGCGCTCTCCATCGTCTGCGACAAAGAGTGGATTAAGCGTGTCAGCCCCGTGGGGCGCGATGAGGTCGCTCATAAAAAATCTCTCCTGGTGCCTTGCGACAACCGAGTCGTTCAGATGGCTGGACGGTAGGCAATCGGCGGTCACGTCGAAACGACTGCAAATTGAAGCAGATGCTGTATCGTTAGGCTAATTGAGTTGATGAATTTCCATATCGGAGCAACAGATATTTCACTTTTGGACAATTTCGATAGGCGGCCGTGGCCGAGCCGACACTTCAGGAAAACACTATGGATGTCTGTCAGCCTGGTGACAATGTTCGAGCGAGAGACGAATGGCAAGTCGATCCAGCAGGCTCGTAGGTCCGCAGTGCGGTTGATTGCTCTATTGGTAATGCTGCTAGCCTGTCCGTCTTCGGAAGTTCAAAGCCAAATTGGCGGAATTATCGGGACGGATGACCGCGTCGGCGTGGAGAGCCTTGAACCTCCGTGGAATGCAGTGGGACGCGTGAACGTCGCGGGGTACCGCAGACGGCGCCATTGCACGGGTACTTTGATCGCGCCGCAGTTGGTCGTTACGGCCGCCCATTGCCTGATCAAACGCGGCTCAGGCAAGCCGGAGCCTGCCGGCAATATTCATTTTCTCGCAGGCTTGAGGCGCGGCGAATATGTGGCGCATGGAAAAGCGGATTGCGTGCATTTCCTGGATGGTCGGACTGCGGAAAGCGCCACGCTGAATGTTCAGGCCCAACACGACGTGGCGATCATCGTCTTGAAGAAAGAACTGACAGTAGCACCAGTATCGATTTCACGATCCGTGAAAGTGACGACCGACGACCCGCTCGTCCATGCCGGTCATCCAAGAGATCGGCCCCAAGTCCTAAATGCCGACATGAAATGCCGGTTCCTCGGAGCGTCTGATGGGCTCTTGCTCACCGATTGCGATACCAATGCAGGTGCGTCTGGAGGGCCGGTTTTCGTAAAGCGGGAGAACACTCTGTCGCTCGCAGCCGTCATGATTGGGTACATCGAGGGCGAATACACAATCGCCGTTCCAGCATCGGCATGGGCAAAGTTGGCAGAGAAAAAGACCTGCCGATAGCGGCACCTACTTTGTCGTCATGCGCCAGATTCCATCCCAGTCGGCTTCAGGTGGTTCTTGCTCGAGCATCGTAATACGATTCAGGAAGATCTCCGCGGTCGGATCGAGGCTATCGCCAGATGAGCACTCTCCAAAGGCCCTCCTGGCTTTTTGCCAGTTCTGCGAACGATAGGCGGCGAGGCCAATCTCGAAGCTCTCCTTACGCCCTTCCGCAGCAGCATCGATATCGGAGAGAAAGCCAAGCGGCTGAAAGATGCGCGACGGCTCGGACTTGCCCTTGACCGCTATGGCATCGATCTCACGCAGGAGCACCTGCTCCTTGACGGCTTCGGCAGTGCCTTCGCTTATGAGCATCGGCAGTCCATAGGCCTTGCATGCTCCCTCGAGGCGCGCTGCCAGGTTGACCGTATCACCCATCAATGTGTAGTTGCGGATCTTGCGTGAGCCGATATTGCCGATCAACACCGGTCCGGTTGCGAGCCCGATGCGCATACGGATTTTGGGTGCGTTTTTGCGCAATCCTGTGATCTCTGGAACCTGTTCCTGAAAGAGAGGAATTCTGTCCAGGCAAGCGAGGCCTGCACGGCATCCAAGCAATGCCTGATCCTGATCGCGCACAAAGGGCGGTCCCCAATAGGCCATGATCGCGTCGCCGATGAACTTGTCGATAATGCCGTCTTCTTCCTGGATGGGTGCCGACATTTCAGCGAGATAATGATTGATGAGCTTGACCAGTGCTTTCGGCGTTAGCTGCTCTGAGATCGTCGTAAACCCCTCCATGTCGGAGAAGAAAACGGTCATCACCCGTCGGTCGCCGTCGGAATCTTCGATTCCCGGTGACAGAAGATGGCCGGCAATTCGCGGATCGACGTAGCGGGAAAACGTCTCTTTGATGCTCTCGCGCTCGCGCAGGCCGAGGACCATCTGGTTGAATGCCTTGGCCAGTTCGCCGATTTCGTCGTTCGACCGGGCTTTGACCTCAATATCGAGTTCGCCTTGTGCAACGGCAGAAGCGCTTTGCCGAAGCGAGTGGATAGGTTCCAGAATGCGCCGTGTGACGAGAGTCGCGAGGATCGTGCCGAGGAGAAAAGCAATGAGCGCGATGCCCAGAAGTTGCCACGAGAGGTCTGTCCGTTCCTGATCGTAGGCGACGACTCTGTTCGCTTGCTGGATCACGAAATCGTCCATCCGATAGATGACGAGCGCCAGGTTTTCGAAGAGCTGATCTTCCTGTTTCTCCAACCGTTTCATGTGTTCGGCCCGAGCGGACGGCTCACTCGCGTGCATGTTCGACAAGAGCTCGAGCGCCACGTCCTCAAAGGCTTTATGATCCTTTGAGATCACCTGAAGCTTCGACTCTATCCGCGCAAGCTCGATGGCATCGTCAACATCGCTCACCTTGGTCAGTGCGCTCGATGTCAGCGAACCCACTGCATCGATTTCCTTTCGCGTCTGCTGACCCAGCGATTTGAATATTGCCAACTCACGTGCACGCACGGCTTCGGCATCCACTCCACCTCCAGGCCTTGCCGCACGCTCATAGTGGATACCCTGACGAAGGCTGTGGACCTCGATCTTGGACAGGCGTTTTACGATCGGCAAAAGGGTCGCATTCAAATCCTGAATGTCGTCATGAGCTTCCAATGTCGTCACATGCGAGTAGATCGCGATGAGAAGCATGACGAACAGCAATACCGTAATCAGGCCGACGATCTTGTGCCAAAGCGACAAGCGTTTGATGAGATAGGCCATTATGTGCGGCTCCGCTTCAAATTGCGGCCTATTATGCATGGGACCAAGGCCAGCCGTCTCGTTGTCGGGTCTTCTATTTGCCGTTTGGGTTACCGGGCCGGAACCATATGACGCGGGTACCTGATCTTGGAGGATGTGAATAATGGGGATTGCGGGGATAAGTGTCCCGACCGCGTCAGAACACCCTAGCCAGCACCGCTCAGTACGCTAATCTCAAATCAGTTGCAGCGGCAGCCTCTTCGGAGAATGCGGCGGCGGCCAGGACTGGGCAAGTCCGATGTTGCTCCGGCCACGAGCAACACAGGCAGTGTCTTCTAAGCCCAGCGACGTTTCCCGATCGTCATCTTCGCTCGCACGGAGACGATGTCGGATACGGAGCGTAGCGGGGCGGGCCCGGAGGATCTGCCGAACCGGCCCGACGCGATTAGGCCATCGCATGGGTCACGTCGTAACGCGAACGCGACGCTAAACAAGTGGATCAGGATCCACTGCTTCGTTCGGCTCAGGTGGGCGACCGCCTGAATTGAAGGAAGCGCAGGTTCACAACGCCGCCCGATTGGGAGTAATCCTGAGAATAGTGAGCGTGCGAACCGAACTCGCCGAACGGGCGCTGCCACCAGCGCTTTTGCGAGACGGGAAGGCGGGGCCTCTGGCCCTGCCTTTCTCTGTTTTTGCCTCCCGTTATCAGGGCGACACAAACCCCAATCCGCTCAAGGTCATCAATGCCAAGGCTGAGACGATGACCACCCCTGCCGTGGCCTGAAACGCCACGCCAAAAACGAGCATCGTTCTCATTGCGATACTGCCCATAACCGCCTCCATCCTGTCCCGACGCTGACGCGATCCGCGCCATGTTGGAACAGGTGATAGCGGAACGGCTTTGAACCTGGTCTGAAGTTGCCGTTCATTGTCCGTTCACTGGAAGGCACACGTCTTTTTCTTGCTCTCGGCTATGCAATCTCGCTGGCTCTCGCGCCCACAATCCTGTGGTAGAAGCCGAGAACTATCCATCCCTTCCGACAAGTGCAGAGGACACCCATGGACCAGGATCGTTTTGAAAAAGGCCTTGCAATGCGCAAGGCTGTGTTGGGCGCAGACTATGTTGAGAAATCCCTCGCCAAGGCGGACCCGTTCGCCAAAACATTCCAAGAGGAATATCTGACGGAATTCTGCTGGGGATTTGCCTGGGGTGACGACCGTATCGATCCCAAAACGCGCTCGATGATGAATCTGAGCATGATTGCAGCCCTCAACCGGATGCATGAGTGGGAGTTGCATTTTCGGGGGGCACTGCGCAACGGTGTCACAGAAGACGAGATGCAGGCCATTCTGCACCATATCGGGATATATTGCGGTGCACCGACTGCAGTGGAGTGCTTTCGGATCGCTAAACGCGTTTTCGAAGAAGTCGCCGAAGACTGACCCGCAAAAAGTGAGCCCCGGCGCGGGGTCGGGCCAGGGCTCTGAATTACGTAGATCGCGAACCGGGTTACGCATTACTTTTAGCGGGGTCGAGAACCACGTAGGTTGATGTATCGCGCATGCACGTATCAGCATGATGACACAAACCTATGCCGTCCCCAGAAAAGGCAAATTGGCACCAGTTGGGTTGCCGGGACGCGTTAGGGCTGTATTTTGTGCTCAAATTCGGTTGTGGACGCACTGAGAGGAGCGGCATCCGGTGAATGTATCCTTCTTTGAGGAACTGCTGACGACCATTTCCGAACGCGGACAGGCGTTGCTGGATCGTTCGATCCGCAGTCACGGCTCCATCGAGATGATGGGCAATTGGTCGATGGCCCTGCTATCGGGGCGCGGCGAGTCGTCGGGCGTCGCGATCGCACGCAAGATTCTGGACACCTACCGGGGGCTGTCCGATGACGAAAAGGTTGCCTATTTTCATTTTCTGGCCGAAGGGCTTGTCCCGGAACAGCCCGCCATTCAAAGCGCGGCTCAAGCCTATCTGGACAATCCCGGCCCGGAAACGCTTGCGGACCTTGGGACGGCGGTAGAGTCGCCAAGACAGGAATATTTCAGACGACTCAATCTGGCCCCCGGCGCAACGGCCGAAATCGTTGCTATGCGTGCTGATCTCCTTCGACTCTTGTCGAAAGACGATGCGCTGATGCTGGTCAACGCGGACCTCTCACATCTTCTGAGATCCTGGTTCAATCGTGGCTTCCTGGTTGCCCAACGGATCGACTGGTCGACGCCTGCATTGATCCTGGAAAAGATCATCCAGTATGAAGCGGTGCACGAGATTAAAGGATGGGACGAGTTGCGTCGCCGGCTCGATCCGCGCGACAGGCGATGCTTCGCCTTCTTCCATCCCTCTCTCGTCGACGAACCGTTGATCTTCGTGCAGGTAGCGCTCGCAGGCGAGGTCCCGTCATCTATTCAGGCGCTGCTCGCCGAGAAAAGCGAGGATGCCGTCAAGACACCGACAACGGCCGTCTTCTATTCCATCTCCAATTGTCAGACGGGCCTCAGCGGGATTTCCTTTGGCAGCTTTCTGATCAAACAGGTCGCCGAAGATCTGGCACGTGAAATCCCAAGCCTGAAGACATTCGTGACCTTGTCGCCCGTTCCGCGGTTTGCCGCCTGGCTCGAGCGGGCGCGGAGTAGTGAAGACGGACTTGGTCTCTCCGACGAGGACAAAGAGACACTCGGCGCTCTACAGGATCCGGGTTGGGCGGCGCATGCGCGTGAAGAGCAAGCCGTACGAGCGGTGCTTCTCCCTCTGGCCGCTCGCTATCTGGTTCAAGCCAAGACGAAAAAGGAGGCCCCCGTCGACCCGGTGGCACGCTTCCATCTTGGCAATGGCGCGAGACTTGAACGGATTAACTGGCTCGGCGATAAGTCCGCCAAGGGTTTGCGACAAGCGCACGGCCTGATGGTCAATTATTTGTACGATCTGGGTGACATCGAAAAGAACCACGAAGCCTATGCAAACAAAGGCACCGTGATCACATCCCGGTCCGTCAAAGCCCTTCTCAAATCTGGCGATCGACAGAAAGTAACGGTAGCAGCTGAATGAGCGACAATCTCTTTACGCGCCTCAAGGCACATTTCCCTAAAGACCCGACAACACCATTTCTCTATTTGGCTGACGGCAGCGTGGTGACTTACGGCGATCTCGATCAACGCACTGCACAGTTTGCAAACGCTCTGGGGTCCCTCGGCGTACAGACAGGCGATCGTGTTGCCGCACATATCGACAAGAGTGTCGAAGCCCTGATGCTGTATCTTGGGACGGTTAGAGCAGGGGCTGTGTTCTTGCCGCTCAATACGGCTTACACCGTTCCGGAACTCCGATATTTCCTCTCTGACTCGGAGCCGGCTCTGGCCGTCTGCCGTCCTTCGGAAACGACCGATCTGGAACAGATTGCAGCCGACGTCGGTGTGCCGAAGGTGCTCAACCTTGGAACCGATGGCGATGGCACTCTCTTGGAGACTGTGCATGCAGCCGGGACCGCGTTCGAAGACGTCCCCAGGACCGAAGACGACCTTGCCGCGATACTCTACACATCGGGAACAACCGGTCGATCCAAAGGCGCCATGCTGACCCATCGTGGTCTTGGCTCGAATGCAGATGCTCTCGTCGAGACATGGCAGTTTACCAGTGAAGACCGGCTACTCCACGCGCTGCCCATGTTCCACACGCATGGACTATTCACGGCAACGAACACGATCCTGAGGGCAGGGGCCTCCATGATCTATCTGCCGAAATTCGATGTCGAACAGGTGATCTCGCTTCTGCCCGACGCCACGACCATGATGGGCGTTCCGACGTTCTATATTCGTCTACTGACGACGGACGCCCTCAAACCCGACCTCGTATCGCATATCCGGCTTTTCATTTCAGGCTCCGCGCCGCTTTCCCCCGAAGTGCATGCGGAATTCCAGCAACGGACCGGCCACGCCATCCTTGAGCGCTATGGCATGACCGAGACAAGCATGAATACCTCGAATCCCTACGATGCCGAACGGCGGGCCGGGACCGTCGGAATGCCGCTACCCGGTGTTGAGATCAGGATTGCCGAGCGGGAAAGCGGGCGCGTACTCGAACAGGGCGATGTCGGAGTTGTCGAGGTGCGCGGTCCGAATGTGTTCAAGGGCTATTGGCGTCAACCGGAAAAAACCCGCGAAGAGTTTCGCGATGACAAGTTCTTCATTACCGGCGATCTCGGGAGAATCGACGAGCGCGGCTATCTGCATATTGTCGGACGGGATAAGGACCTGATCATATCAGGCGGCTTCAATGTCTATCCGGCGGAAGTCGAGGCCATGATCGATGCGATTCCTGGCGTATCCGAATCGGCCGTTATCGGTGTTCCGCATCGCGACTTCGGAGAAGGCGTCACGGCCGTGATTGCCCTTAAGAACAATGCATCACTGGATGAATCCAATGTTCTTGGTGCCCTCAACGGTGAATTGGCGAAGTTCAAACAGCCGAAACGCGTGTTTTTCGTTGATACTCTGCCGCGAAATGCAATGGGGAAGATCCAGAAAAAGGAACTTCGCGAGACCTATGCCGATGCCTATATGCAATCCTAGGCGCGAAAGTCTTGCCTAAGTGCATGGTTTTGCCCGATTTGAAGGGGAACTTGCGTTGCGCCACGCGTGTTGGTGCAGTACGGCATAATAATCGAACGACCGTTGAACTGATGGAGCAAAAATATGCGTTGGCGCGGCCGCAGGCAAAGCGACAATATTGAGGATAGACGCGCGTCAACGGGCGGCGGCTTCGGCTTTCCCATGCCAGGCGGTCGTCGCATGCGTATTCCCATGCCTCAGAGCAAGGGCGCCAAACGTGGCGGTATCGGCGGCATCGGTATTATCATCATCATCGGCTTGATGCTGTTCTTCGGCGGTGATCTCGGATCCATCCTGCAGAGAGGCAATCTGCAGGAGACGACAACACCGGACATCCAAGTCCCGGATATCATGCGGAATCCAGGACAGACGCGCCAGACGACACAGCGCCCCGCGCGCAACGAGACGCCGGCAACAACCGGCGGCGATCAGCTGAAGAGCTTCGTGGCCGTTGTGCTGGCAGATACCGAAGATGTTTGGAACGAGATTTTCCGCAGCCACAACAAGCAATATGTGGAGCCAAAGCTTGTTCTCTTCAGAGGTACGGTGCGCTCCGGCTGTGGACAGGGCCAGTCGGCCATGGGACCGTTTTATTGTCCGCTCGACAAGAAGGTCTATATCGACCTCTCATTCTTCGAGGAAATGAAGACGCGCTTCAAAGCGCCCGGCGACTTCGCACAAGCCTATGTCATCGCGCATGAGGTGGGCCATCATGTCCAAACCCTGCTCGGTATTGCCGACCAGGTGACGCAGGCAAAAGCGCGCGCCAGCCAGAAACAAGCCAACGCAATCCAGGTGCGCATGGAACTTCAAGCCGACTGTCTTGCCGGTGTTTGGGCAAACCGGGCCCACAAAACGAAGAATATCCTGGAAGCCGGCGATGTCGAAGAAGCATTGGGTGCCGCAACGGCAATTGGTGATGATACGATCCAAAAGCGGTCACGGGGGATTGTCGTGCCCGATGCCTTTACGCATGGCTCATCTGCGCAGCGCGTGCGTTGGTTCCGGCGCGGCCTCGAGTCCGGAAATCTTCGCGATTGCGACACGTTCAACGCGCGGACGCTCTAGAACGACAGGACGTTTGACGCGATGGAAGCCAATATCGGAAGTCTCGACCGCATCATCAGGATCACAGTCGGTCTCTTGCTGATCTGGCTTGCGTATAGCCAGCCGGGCTATGGCTGGGCCTGGCTCGGCGTATTTCCGCTCGCCAGTGGCTACCTGCGCCATTGCCCGATCTACAAGCGTTTCTATTTTACGACCTGCAAGCATCTGCGCGATCGCTAGAACGGATACGCAGATCAGTTCGACTTCAAAAGGTAGAGAGCCATTTCTGAAGCTTCGGGCCTGTAGATAGCAATTGGCCGTGGCGGGCAGATCATCACAGTCCCCCAATTTGCACTTGCAACCAGTTGTGTGCCTTCGGTGACCGAACAATTTTGGCCATCCAACGCATCGTCGTCAGACATAAGCCAGCACAGTTCCGCGACGCCTTCAGCGGCCAGTAACGCCTGGAGGCCATCCACGGACGCGGATTGACCCTCAAGGCGCGTCATATGATCAGGATCGAAGTCATTGCTATGGTTCAGCCTTTCAAGCACACCGCTTCGCATGGTCTCGTCGGGCAGGCAGGTCTTGTATCGCGGCCGCCTGATGTTTCGGACGAACGCATTGACGAACCGCTTTTCCCAGGTCCGCTGATCGGACATTTCAGCACTCCATAGATCCAAGGGTCATCCTGCGGCCAGGTCCAACCGCATGACCAAGTCTTTTCCCAAGTGCGCGCCTGCATTATAGCGATTGGGGTATCACACCAATAGCTTGGCGGCGTTGGGTATCCAGTATTCGGAAGAGGAGGTTCGGAATGAGATTTCGCGCAGCAGTGATTGCGGCATTGGCAGTGCTCTTGGCCGCGTCTTCACCCACATTGGCTGAAGACAAAGCGCGCGGTCCCGATATCGTCACCGTGATCGGCAAAATCTCAAATGCGAACAGGGGAGCCTTCGACCCCTTCTTCGATTCTCTATTCAAGTTTCATGAGAAGGAATTCAAGACTGCGTACGGATTAAGCTATTCGGATCTGGCCGCTCTGCCACAGGTCGCGATCACCGCTCAGGCGGAAGGATGGCCATCGACGGTCAAGGCAAGCGGTCCAAAGCTCAAGGATGTTCTCAATGCCGCTGGCGTTGCGTCGGATGCCACTTTGGCGTTTCTCTCACTCGACGGATATGCGCTGGAGTTACCACCCAAAAAGATCGAAGCGAAAGAATGGGTTCTTGCCATTACAGCGAACGGCCGACCTTTGGGGATCGGCGGGCGCGGGCCGACTTGGCTGCTCTACGAGACGGATGGCAAAAAGGTCAGCGCCGATGCAACAGGCCAGTGGGTCTATCAGCTCTTCCTGATTGAAGCACAGTAGCGCGAGCGCCCTCAAAGCGCCTCGCCGAGGAAGACGGTCTGAGCGCATTTCGTCTGTGCGGCACGCAACCTGGCGCACAAGCGTGCCGCATCGGCCGCATTGGCAAAAGGACCGGCAACCAGCCGCCATTGGTCGGTCCCGTGACCGACCCGTCGCGGTTTCAACCCATTCAAGAGTTTCGCGTGGCGTTCACCGAGTTTTTTCCATGCGGCCTTCAATGTCATGACATTTTTGGCCTTGGAAAGCTCAACGCCGAAAAGGGTGCGCGATGGGACTTCGGCCTCTGCAATGGGGATCGGTGAACGTGAAATGAATGCCAGATCGCCGAAGCCGTCGCTTGGCATCGGGAACTTGCTGGTTGTCACTCCGTTCAGGACTGGACGCGGAGTCAAAGGCTCCTGGTCGGGGAGGGCGCCCGTTGCACTCATCAGGGCTTCGTTAAGGGCATCGACCTCTTTGGTCAGAGCAGCATTTCGATTTCTCAATTGTGCGACTTTGCCCTGAAGAACCTTCATTTCCTTGGTCAGATCGCCGAGAGTCACTATTCGGGATTGTAGCGCATCGTCAGGCTGCTGGATTTGCCGCAATGGCATATCCAACGAAGCCGTATCGGCCGACGCGATTCGTTCCGTTGCCTTGTTGGGGACCGTTTGAAATTCGATCGGCCCAAACATCCAGATTGTCGTGAGATAGAGTCCTGCCACCGAGGCAAGCGTAAACCACCCGATCGCAAGCAACCGCAATCGGGCATCATTAGGCGCACCATTGCTGGCGTCTGCCGGTGGCTTTACCGCATCTCGGGTGGCCGTCCGAGACTGGGCGTCGCTGTTCATCGTATTCTGCCGCGCAATTCAAGTCGTGTTTCGATCAACGCGTGACACCAGTTAAACGAGCAAACTGTCTGAGTCTCTTCTCAAATACAACCTTGGCGTTCAATCTGCATCTATTGATTGGAAGCGGAGGATGATGCCCGGTATCGCGATCACTATGAATGCGTGTCGCATTAGGCTAAGCCATGCCCGCGCGCATTTTCTGCAACGGATGTCGGTGCGTGCAGTCTGGGAGATGAACGGGAACACGGGTCGATGACGGAGTCTGGAAGCCTGGCAATTATTCTTGCCGCCGGCAAAGGAACGCGCATGAAATCTGCGCATCCTAAAGTAATGCACCCGCTCGCGGGACGGCCGATGCTGGATCATGTCATGGAAACGGCCAAGGCGGCGGAGATTGCCAATACGGCTGTTGTTCTTGCCCCGGGCATGGACGCGCTCGCAGACCGTATTGCCGATGCGGAGGAGCCTGCCCAGGTCTTCGTCCAGGACGAACAACTAGGCACAGCCGACGCTGTATTGGCTGCGCGCGGCGCGCTGGAAAATGCCGCGGGCCCGGGTCTGGTCCTTTATGGTGATACACCTTTGCTGACCCGCGAAACGATCAAAGCGGTACTCCACAGGTTGAGCCAGGGGGTGGACCTTGTGGTTCTCGGATTCGATGCCGCCGACCCAACAGGCTATGGCCGCCTTTTGACGGATGATGGCGGCGCGCTACTCGCAATTCGCGAACACAAGGATGCAAGTGAAGAGGAACGTGCGGTCACACTTTGCAACTCCGGAGTCATGGGGTTCCGCAGCGAGACATTTCTAGGGCTGCTGACCCGTATCGGCTGTGACAATGCCAATGGCGAATATTATCTGACGGATGCGGTTGAGATTGCCGGTCGTGACGGTCTGCGTGTCGAAGCTGTAGCCTGCGCCGAAGAGGAAGTCCTTGGCGTGAATACACGAGCAGAACTCGCGCGCGCCGAATCCATTCTACAGAACCGTCTTCGGCTGGCAGCGATGGACGGAGGCGTGACGATGACGGCGCCCGAAACCGTTTTCTTATCGACCGACACGCGTTTTGGCCGCGATATTCTGCTCGAACCCCATGTGTTTATTGGCGAAGGCGTCACGATCGGTGACAACGCGACGGTCAAAGCCTATTCACATCTGGAGCGAACACAGGTCGGCGAAGGCGCGACGGTTGGACCATTTGCCCGCCTGCGGCCTGGCGCACAGGTCGGCGCATCTGCACGCGTCGGAAACTTCGTAGAGATTAAGAATGCCACACTCGAGGATGGGGCAAAGGTGAACCATTTGACGTATATTGGAGATGCACGCGTCGGCAAAAGCGCTAATGTCGGTGCCGGAACGATCACCTGCAATTACGATGGGTTCGAAAAGCACCATACGGATATCGGTGCCGGGGCCTTTATTGGTTCGAACAGTGCATTGGTAGCACCGGTCAAGATTGGTGATGGTGCCTATATCGGATCGGGCAGTGTGATCACCAAGGACGTCGAGACCGATGCGTTGGCGCTGACCCGGGGCCCGCTCAAAGAGCGTGCCGGATGGGCAGCGATCGTGCGTAAGCGACGTCAGCGAAGCGATGGAAAGAAACGTTAAGCAGTGTTGATTTGGTCGTGATCGCGCTAGAAGTTATTTGTATCTGAAATCAAGCACATGAGGCTGGGCGGCGAATGTGTGGAATTGTCGGTATCGTTGGTAAGGCTCCTGTTGCGGAGCGGATGATCGAGGCCCTCAGGCGCCTCGAGTATCGCGGCTATGATTCGGCTGGCGTCGCAACACTTGAGTCCGGTTTTCTGGAACGGCGCCGTGCCGAAGGCAAACTGACAAACCTTGAAAACAGGGTGACGAACGAACCGCTTGGCGGCCATACCGGTATCGGCCACACGCGCTGGGCGACCCACGGCGCGCCGACGGAACGCAATGCCCACCCGCATATGACCGAACTGGTTTCGGTCGTACACAATGGCATTATCGAGAATTTCAGAGCGCTGCGCGACGAATTGGCGGCTGAAGGCGTCGAATTCGAAACCGATACCGACACCGAGATCGTCGCCCAACTCTTTACGGCTGAACTTGCCAAGGGACATGATCCGGCATTGTCCGTCTTCCATGTTCTGAAACGGCTTGAAGGCGCTTTCGCTCTCGCCATCATCTTCAAAGGCCACGACAACCTCATGATTGCCGCCCGGCAAGGCAGCCCTCTGGCAATTGGCTTTGGCAAAGGCGAGATGTATCTCGGATCCGATGCCATAGCGCTGGCCCCGTTCACCGACACCATTACCTACCTGGAGGATGGCGATTGGGCCGTCATGACGCGGGACGGGCTCGCGATTCGCGACCGTAAGGGGGCTGCCGTAGAGCGACAGGTCCAGAAATCCGTTGCCTCGGCCCTGATGGTCGACAAAGGCAATCATCGACATTTCATGGCCAAGGAAATCTACGAGCAGCCGGAGGTGATCAGTCACACCTTGGCGAACCTGGTCGATTTCGTGAATGGCCGCGTGCAGTTGCCGGATATGCCGTTCGATTTCGCAACGCTACCGCGACTTTCGATTTCCGCCTGCGGGACGGCCTACTATGCCGGGCTCATCGCCAAATATTGGTTCGAGGATATCGCGCGTTTGCCGGTCGATATCGATGTGGCATCGGAATTCCGCTACCGCGAACCGCCGCTCGAGAAGGGGGGCTTGTCGCTATTCATTTCTCAATCGGGCGAGACGGCCGATACGCTGGCGACACTGAAATATTGCAAGAGTCAGAACCAGCATATCGTCTCGATCGTGAATGTTCGCGAGTCATCCATCGCTCGCGAGTCCAATGCGATCCTGCCAACCCTGGCCGGCCCTGAAATCGGCGTCGCATCGACCAAGGCATTCACCTGCCAACTCACGGTGCTGGCGTGTATGGCGATCGCGGCAGGACGGGCACGCGGCCATGTCGACGCCAAGAAGGAAGCCGAATTGGTCGCCGCCATGACGGAGGTGCCGCGGCATATTTCGGCAATCCTGCGCGATGAATCGATCTATGCGGCCCTGGCCCAATTCCTGGCCAAGGCCCGGGACGTCCTCTATCTCGGTCGCGGAGCCAACTATGCCATTGCCCTGGAAGGGGCTCTAAAACTCAAAGAGATTTCCTATATTCACGCGGAAGGTTACGCGGCCGGCGAACTCAAGCACGGACCGATCGCGCTCATCGACGAAGCCGTTCCCGTCATCGTTGTCGCTCCGAAAGATCGCTTGTTCGATAAGACCGTATCCAACATGGCGGAAGTCGCTGCCCGCGGTGGACGAATTGTGCTTCTGACGGATGCACGTGAAGATGAAGTGGGCTGCGACATCGGCGTGGCGATTCGAATACCCAAGGCGCACGACTTTACGAACCCGCTAATCTATGCTGTTCCGGTTCAGCTGATCGCTTATCATACGGCCGTGTTTATGGGGACGGACGTCGATCAGCCGCGAAATCTGGCGAAATCGGTGACAGTCGAGTAGACTCCACCCCTTGTAGCGCCCTGGATTCGCCGGATTTATCTGTTTGAAAATAACGGTTTGAGGATAGATGGTCTTCGTGGACCGCAATCGTCCCGAGAACATTATTCATGACAATGCGACGATATAGCCTGACTTTGCTCGCGGTTCTGCTGTTTTCAGTAGGATCGACGACAGCATTCAGCCAACGCCAACCTGGTGGCCCCGGCAACATGGAGCTTGGCAACAAGGCTCTCAAGGGTGGCAACTTCAAAGCAGCAATCAAGTACTTCTCGCGGGCCATGCGTGCGAACGGCATCGAGTCCAAGGATGTTGCGGTTGCGCTGTTGAACCGCGGCATTGCCCATCGCGAGGCTGGAAAAGCCGGACAAGCCATTGCCGACATCAATGCGGCACTCTTTCTGAAGGAATTGCCGTCGACACTCACGGCGCGGGCCTATTTTCATCGGGGTCTGGCCTATCGCGCCGTCGGCATGGCCAAACGCGGCAGTACCGATCTCGGCGAGGCAAAGAGACTGGCACCGGGCGACAAAGTTATCGCGCAAGGTCTGAAAGCCCTGGGAAGCGGCGTAAAAATCGCCTCGCGACCGGCGACCGTTCCGTCATTCTCGACGACAACGATACCGACATCGACATCGCGCAGAAACGAGCGATCGACGCGTGCGCCTCAGGCAAAACCCAAACCAAATCCCGTCATTGGGAGCTTTCAGACCGAAGTTCGCACGGAACCTCAGAGACGGACGCCAACAGCGCCCACACAACCTAAGAGAACGGCACCACCTGCACAGGCACCTCTCGCTTCATGGTCGACATCGGTAACGACAGAAGAGGAGCCGAAACCCGAACCCAAAACCGGGCGCGTTGGGCGCTTTTTCGGGAATCTCTGGGGCTCTTCCGACAAAAAGAACGAAGAACAGGTAGCAGCGACCCAACAGACTGCGGCACAACAAACCGCACCAGCGGCCGCACCGGTCGGTGCGGGAGGCGGAAAGTACCGGCTGCAACTCGCTTCCGTAAAATCGGAAAATGAAGCGCAGAAGGTTTGGAGCCGGATTTCATCGCGTCACAAGAGCCTGATCGGCGCACGCCAACCAACGATCGAGAAAATGACACTCGGCACGTTGGGAACATTTTACCGGCTTCAGATCGGACCATTTTCCGATAAGGCGGAAAGTCTCAAACTTTGCAATTCATTCAAGCGAAGCGGCGTCGAGTGCTTTTTGATCAGCCGGTAGCCTGACCCATCGGACAACGCATAGATGCACACGGCCAACCACAGGCTGATTGCGCTAATACCTTGTTTCAAAACAGAAAAATAATCGGCTCGGAACAATTCATGTGGTTTGCGGTTATATGATCTACGATCTGGTGACCTCAGCCATACTGATAATTGCCGGCTGCGCAAACTGCCAATTATCCTGTAGACTGATTTGCCATAATCGGTACCTGGTACCAGATATACCAATGTCGACGCGAAACGTGTCCCGATAGGCAGTGGCGCCAACTCGCGCACTGTACCCTTGGCTGGTCAGTCGTAATGAGAGCCCATACGGACGAAACGCATGGCAAGAAAACCAGGTAAGACCGGCGACAGTAGCCCAAAGCCGTCGAACGATGAGGATTTGGACGACCATGATTCGCTGCGAAGGCTAACGTCGTCCCAAAAAAAACCGCAGCACCGATCACATCTGGGGATGCGGCTGCGCAACTACTTTCTGACCGGTCTGATTATCGCAGGTCCTGTCGGCATCACATTCTACATCATCTGGTGGTTCATCAATCTCATTGATGCCTGGGTGAAACCGTTCGTGCCAGCACGGTATTTGCCAGACACCTATCTTCCATTCACGGTTCCTGGCGTTGGCCTGATTTTCTCAATGACGGCCATTATGCTGATCGGCTTTTTTGCCGCGAATCTGTTTGGCCGGACACTTGTCGGTTACAGCGAACTCATGCTCGACCGCATGCCGGTTGTGCGCAATGTGTATCGTGCGCTCAAGCAGATTTTTGAGACGGTGCTCTCGAAGAGTTCCAACAGTTTCCAGTATGTCGGCTTGATCGAGTATCCGCGACGCGGACTCATGGCGATCGTCTTCGTCTCAACGGAGACCACAGGCGAGATCAAGAACAGAGCTGACGACGGCAACGGCCTGCTCAGTGTTTTTCTACCGACAACCCCGAACCCGACATCCGGATTCCTGCTGTTTGTTCCCAAAAAGGACATTACGATTCTGGATATGAGCGTGGAAGAGGCAGCAAAGCTGGTGATTTCGGCGGGTCTCGTTGTGCCCGATGTTCAGCAGGAACAGCTTCAGGCACTCGCCGACGAAGCGAAACAGGCTGAGAAGTCAGAGCCTGCAGCCGAGGCCCGCCCCGAGCCCGAGGACAAGGCCGAAACTGAAACCGAAACATCGCCAGCCGAAGAGCCGAAGGCGTCGACCAGGGCAAAACGGCCCGCGAAGAGCACTGCCGCCACGCAAAAGAGAAAACCAAGGCCACGACGTCGAAGGCCGCGCCAATCGTCAAAAGAGCCAGCCGAATCCTGAGTTTTCCAGTTTAACCCGCTTTGATCAGTCGGACGGCGGCATCACGTTCGAACAGGTAAAGTAGCTCACGCAGACACTTGCCGCGGTCCGAGGTTAGTTCAGGATCTCGGTCCAGGATCAGCTTCACATCGTCACGCGCAGCGGCAAGCAGTTCGGTATGTGCCGGAAACGCGGCAAGGCGAAAATCCGGTACACCGCTCTGACGTGTACCAAGCACTTCACCAGCGCCCCGCAGCCTCAGATCTTCTTCGGCAATGACGAACCCATCCTCGGTTTCTCGCAGGACATTCAAGCGTGCCAGGGCGGTTTCCGTCAGGGGGGATTTGTACAGCAGGATGCATGACGACGCGCCGCTTCCACGCCCGACCCGGCCACGCAACTGATGGAGTTGCGCCAGTCCGAATCGCTCGGCATGCTCAATCACCATGATCGTCGCATTCGGGACGTCCACGCCGACCTCAATGACGGTCGTTGCCACCAGCACCGAGATGTCCCCGGCAGCGAATTCGGCCATGACGCGGTCTTTCTCTGCGCTCTTTAGTTTTCCATGAACCAAACCGGCCCGATCGCCATACCGCGCTTGTAGACCTGCATAGCGATCCTCTGCGGTGCCGATGTCGAGCGTCTCCGACTCTTCCACAAGAGGGCAGACCCAGTAGGCTTGAGCACCGTCGGATACGGCCTTGTCGAGCCTCTCCAAGACAGACTCGGTGCGCTCGATCGGGACGGCACGTGTCGCTACGGGCTGGCGGCCGGCAGGTTTCTCGTCGAGCCGTGAGGCGTCCATATCGCCATAGTGCGTAAGCATGAGGGTGCGCGGAATGGGCGTCGCCGTCATCACAAGCATATGAGCGCCAAGCCCGCTCTTTCCCTGCAGGGCGAGGCGTTGATGCACGCCGAACCGGTGCTGTTCGTCGATAACGGCCAGCCCGAGATCCCGAAAGGCGACGTCGTCCTGAAAGAGCGCATGCGTCCCGATGAGAAAATCGATCTTGCCAGCTCCAAGCCTTTCCAGGATCTCGGACCGCTCTTTGCCTTTTTCACGCCCCGTCAGACAGGCAACCGTCAGTCCCAGTTGCTCGGCAATGGGCTCGAACCATTTGAGATGCTGGCGGACCAGGACTTCTGTCGGAGCCATGAGCGCGGCCTGCGTCCCGGCTTCCACTGCCGTTGTCATCGCCAGAGCGGCAACCACGGTCTTTCCGCTCCCGACATCGCCCTGCAGCAGCCGCAGCATACGTTGATGCGATGCCATATCCGCATCGATTTCGGCCAATGTGCGTTCTTGCGCACCGGTTAGCGAGAAAGGCAGGTTTGCGATTAGGATGTTGCGCAATGCACCGTTTGCTTTGAGCTGCCGTCCCGCGACACGACGAAGCTTACTGCGCACCAACGCCAGGGCCAGTTGGTTTGCCAGCAACTCATCGAAGGCCAGCCGCGAGCGGGCAGGGGCCATGGGGTCGAGGTCCCCATCGGATTGCGGTGCATGAACGGTGCGCAGGGCCTCGGCAAATTTCGGCCAAGTCTGCGCGTCCCACCAGGTCTTGTCCTGCCACTCCTCTAAGTCCGGGATCCGTTCGACCGATTGGGCAATGGCTCCAAAAAGCACCTTGCCGCTTAGACCGGCCGTCATGGGGTAGACGGGCTCGATCAATGGCAGTTCCTCAAGCGCGTCCGGTGCAACGACATGATCCGGATGTGTCATTTGAAGCTGGCCGTCATACATCGCAACACGCCCGGAAATGATCCGTTGTTCGCCGACGGGCAGAAGACGTTGCAGATAGGACTGGTCGGCATGGAAGAAGACAAGTTCCACCGTACCGGTATCGTCCTCTCCATAGACCTTGTAGGGCGCCCGGCTGCGCCGCGGCGATGGCGCATGGCGGGTGACGAGGATCTCCATTGTGACCAATGCACCTTCTTCCGCATCAGCAATTTTCGGCCGAGCACGCCGATCGATAAGGCTTGTGGGGAAATGCAGCAGCAGGTCGACGATCCGGGCGCCGGTCGGCTCGGACGCACGGCGCACGAGGCGCGCGAGCGCATCAGCCGTCCGAGACCCGATACGCTCGAGGCTCTGGACGCTGGCAAAGAGTGGCGAAAGAGAGTCTGGCCGCATGTGTTCGCCGCGCCTGCCAATGAATAGAATGTGCGTTCGACTATGACGACGAGGTCATAGACCCATAGATGGCACACAATGGGATGGGATTGGAGGGGGATGTCACTGCCGTCACAAAAAACGATCAAATTCCCGCTGACAGAAGGACTTAAAGGCATCCAGAGCCAAGCCGGATCGTCAAGAACTGGCGGTTGGCTGACGACAGGCTGCTGACAGGCGCGTCTGAGAAGGTTATATGGCGGTGCACAGGCACCCAATCTCAGATGCTCGAACCAATCTTCGCATGACCCAAGAAGACACGCCTATCGCGCGCCAGCGCCGCCGCGTTCTCTATCGCGCCGAACATCGCGGTACGAAGGAAATGGATTGGCTCGTGGGTCGTTTTGCCGCCAGCAAGATCGCCAGTATGGACGCCGAGACGCTGGATCAGTTCGAGAAGCTCCTCGCATTGCCCGATCCGGAAATCGAATCCTGGATCCGTTCGACATCACCAGTCGAGCCTGAAGGCGAATTCGGCCGCCTGATTGTCGCTTTGCGCCAATATCACGGTCTGGCCTGACATGGTCGACCCCAAGCTTATCGACACGTTGCTTGAGGCAAAGGAGCCCATAGTCGCCGGCGGAATCCCCGAAGGCATGGATGGACTTGTTCTCGGAGCGCTGGCATCCCGCCATGCTGAGAGCGCACCCGACGCGCCGGCAAGCCTGTTGCACATCGCCCGGGACGATCGGCGGATGTCGGCTATCGACGGAGCACTCAGCTTTTTTGCGCCTCACGTTGCACGCATAGCAATTCCTGCCTGGGACTGCGTGCCCTATGACAGAATCTCACCGGCCGCAGAAATCGCATCGCGGCGCATCGCAAGCCTGGCGAAGCTGGCATTCTCGAAAGGTCAGTCGAAGCGCCCCGCAATCATCCTCACATCCATGAGCGCTGTCCTGCAGAGGGTTCCTTCTCGAGCATTCATGAAGAGCGTCGTTCTGCGGTTAAAACCCGGCTCCGTGGTCGGTATGGACGATGTTGTCGGGCGCCTGGAACGGTCCGGTTATGCCCGCACCGGAAACGTCATGGATGCGGGCGAATACGCCGTGCGCGGCGGTATTCTCGATCTGTTTCCTGCCGGTCATGCCCACCCCGTCAGGCTCGATTTCTTCGGCGATACGCTTGAATCGATCCGCACATTCGACGCTCAGACGCAACGAACGGCACGGACACTCAAGCAATTCGTCCTGCTGCCGGCAAGTGAGGTCCCGGAAGGCGATAGCGCGCGCAGCACCTTTCGCCAACGCTATGTCGAGCTGTTCGGTGCAGTGACAGGCTCCGATCCGCTTTATGAGGCCATCTCAGCCGGGTCCCGCTATCAGGGAATGGAGCACTGGCTTCCCCTGTTCCACAGCGAAATGGAGACGCTCTTCGATTTCGCACCGGGCGCCGCGATCACGATGGATCCTCTGGCGGAGGATGCCAGAGCAAGACGCCACGAACAGATCGCCGATCATTACGACGCACGGGCTTCAGCGCTGGAACAGAAGACGTTTGGCGCTGCGCCCTACAAACCGGTACCGACAGATCTGTCCTTCTTGTCTGAGGACGCGTGGCTCGAGCAATTATCGGGCCGGCAAGTGATATCGATGACACCGTTCCAGACACCGGAAGAGGGGGGTAGTGCGGTCTCGTTCGGGGGCAAGCAAGGACGAAGTTTTGCGACCGAGCGTGCGCAGGAGGGCACCAATGTATTCGACGCCGTTGTCGATCATGTCAAAACGCTGCAGGGCTCGGCAAAGCGCACGCTCATCGCATGCTGGAGCAAAGGTGCGCGTGAGCGCATCGGCGGGCTTGTCGGCGACCATGGCCTGAACGACACGCAGGCCGTCCGGGATTTCGGTGAAGCGCTGTCCCTATCTGAAAGCGTAACGGGACTGGCGGTCATCGGTCTCGAAACCGGATTCGAGACACCACATCTTGCTGTCATCGCCGAGCAGGACATTCTTGGCGACCGGTTGATCCGACCGCGCCGCCGCGTCAAAGCCGCCGAAGCGCTTCGGGAAGCTGCCAGTCTGTCCCCGGGAGATCTGGTCGTCCATACCGATCATGGCATCGGACGCTTTATCGGCCTGAAGACAATCGAGGCGATAGGTGCGCCGCATGATTGTCTCGAACTCCTCTACCACGGCGGCGACAAGCTCTTCCTCCCAGTCGAGAATATCGAGCTTTTGACTCGCTATGGATCCGATGAAGCGGGTGCCGTCCTGGACCGCCTTGGCGGGGCTGGTTGGCAATCACGCAAGGCGAAACTCAAAAACCGCATTCGCGACATGGCAGAGCGGTTGATCAAGATCGCTGCTGCACGCGAGTTGAGAACGGCCCCGGCGCTTCACGCACCCGATGGAGACTATGACGAATTCTGTGCCCGCTTCCCTTTCGAGGAAACGGACGACCAACTGACCAGTATCAACGCCGTCGAGACGGATCTCGCTTCGGGGCGTCCCATGGACAGATTGATCTGCGGCGATGTCGGCTTTGGCAAAACAGAAGTCGCAATGCGGTCGGCTTTCATCACCGTAATGACCGGTCGGCAGGTGGCTGTCGTTGTTCCGACCACGCTTCTTGCACGACAGCATTTTCAGACGTTTTCGGAACGGTTCCGCGGCTATCCGGTTCGTGTCGCTCAAGCTTCGCGTTTGATGAGCTCAAAAGCGCTTGCCGAGACCAGACAAGGGCTTGCGGACGGCCAAGTCGATATCGTGATCGGAACCCATGCGCTTCTTGCAAAAACAATCAAGTTTGCCAACCTCGGTTTACTGATCATCGATGAAGAGCAGCATTTCGGCGTTCAGCACAAGGAACGTCTGAAGCAATTGCGCTCCGATGTACATGTTCTCACCCTGTCAGCGACGCCGATCCCGCGAACATTGCAACTGGCATTGACCGGTGTGCGCGAACTCTCCCTTATTGCCACGCCGCCCGTGGACCGATTGGCGGTTCGAACTTATGTAACGCCCTTCGATCCGGTCGTTTTGCGCGAGGCACTCCTCAGAGAACGATTCCGGGGCGGACAGAGCTTTTTTGTCTGCCCGCGAATTGCCGATCTCGCTGAGGCCGGCGATTTTCTAGAGGAGCATGTTCCGGAACTCAGAGTGGCAAGGGCGCATGGTCAGATGGCTCCGAGCCAGCTGGAAGATGTCATGAACGCCTTCTATGACCGCGAGCATGATGTCCTCTTGTCGACCACGATCATCGAGTCGGGTCTCGACATTCCGACGGCCAATACATTGATTGTTTATCGGTCCCAAATGTTTGGCCTTGGCCAGCTCTATCAGCTGCGCGGCCGGGTGGGGCGGTCCAAGACGCGCGCTTACTCCTACTTCACGTTGCCGACGGATGTGAAACTGACCGCAGCTGCCGAAAAGCGTCTCAAGGTGCTCCAATCTCTCGACACGCTTGGGGCGGGGTTTACCCTGGCAAGCCACGACCTGGATATTCGCGGTGCCGGCAATCTGCTTGGCGAAGAACAATCCGGCCACATCAAGGAGGTTGGGGTCGAACTCTACCAATCCATGCTTGAAGAGGCGGTCGCGGCGCTTCGCGAAGGGCATGGTTCCGAGATCGAGGAACAGTGGTCGCCAAGGATCTCGATCGGTACAGCCGTTCTTCTGCCGGAAGTTTATGTGCCCGATCTACAGGTACGCCTCGGCCTCTATCGCCGACTTTCCATGTTTGACTCGGCCGCGGAAATCGAAGGCTTTGCCGGGGAACTCGTCGACCGTTTCGGCCCCATACCGGAGGAAGTCGATCATCTTCTCGATATTGTCCGCATCAAAATGCTGTGCCGTGTTGCCGGCGTCGAGCAGGTAGAAGCCGGTCCGAAAGGGGCTGTTATTGTCTTCCGCAACAACAGTTTCGCCAATCCCGAAGGACTGATCGGTTTCATTGCGGAAAACGGGTCGCGTGTGAAACTGCAACCCGATCATAAGCTGATCTGTCGCGGCAATTGGGACACGCCGGAACAGCGGCTTCAAGGAACGCGTGCTCTAATTCGGTGCCTCGCGGAAATTGCCGCACCTGAGAAGGTTGCAGCGTGACTCAAGCTGCTTGGGAGGCGCTCAGCGCTTCGGCTGTCCACAGCCTCGCAAGCATGTCTTCTGCCGTATCGCCGTCCTTGTAGCCCGTCACGCGTGTCGCGAGTGAGATATGGACAGGAATGTCCACGCCTTCGATCGCAAATTCTGTATGCGCAACAACACCTCTGATGCGATTGACCGCATAGGTAGCGCTTTCCATGGTGGTATCTGGAAGAAGCAGGGCGAAACGGGATCCGGCATAGCGGGCCGGCAGGTCTTCACCGCGCACAAGGAAGCTGATCACTTCACCAACCTGACGGATGACGCGATCACCGCCGGCATAGCCCAGGGCTTCGTTGACATCGGTGATATTGGAAACGGAAAAGCCTGCAAGGCTGAAACCCTGGCTCGTATATTCGGCATCGCCGATGACGGTCGATAGATGCTCAAGCAAGAAGCCGCGGCTGTAGAGTCCTGTCAGCGCATCGGACGTCGCGAAGTGCTTCGCCTGCCCATATACATGTTTGAGTGAATCACGGAATCGTAGCTCGCGCACCAGCCGATCGACGCGCACGACAAGTTCCGCGCTCTCGAATGGTTTGGCGATGATGTCCGTAACGCCGGCATCGTAGATTTCATCGGCATCTGCCAGACATTCCGGGTCTGCAAGAAGGAGAGCGGGGATGTTGTACATGCGGGAGTTGCGCCGCAAATCCCTCGTAAAACCGAGGTAATGTGGTAGCTCCGGAACCGCCGCTTCGAGTCGACGGCCAAGATCACTCGAATAGTTGATGATGACCGCATCGAACGGCTGGCGGGCCAGATAATCCATAGCCGTCGGTACAGTCAGGGCGCCGACGAGCGTCGCCTGCTGTGACAAGGCATGCTCAATGGGCCCAAGATCGATAGCGTGTCCAAGAACAAGTATGGTCGGATTGTCGACATGAGGCGGCGGCGCAACAATAGGCGCATCGGCACCGTATCGGGCTGACGTACTCAACCGGCGAACGAGTTCCTCATGCATCGTGTTGAGTCGCACCAGCGAGCGAAGCCTATGGGCGATCTGACCGGCATTGATCGGTCCGATCAGCAAATCATCGACACCTTCCAGGGCGCCATCCAGCTTGATTCCCTGCCCGGACCCGACAACCATCACGCGCATCCGGCTGCCAAGAGCGCTTTTCTTCAAGGACCTGGCCAAAGTCAGAAATGAAACCAGATCCGTTCGACCTTCGTCCGACTGAAGGTCCAGCAGAACCACGTCTGGACGGCGTTTGCCTGAGAGTTCGGTCGCGCATCCGCGGATACTGATCCGGGACGTCTCGAAACCTTCCTTCTCGAGCAGATCGGTCAGTTCGTTGTCTGGAGTCTCGGAGAGGCCCACTATCAGAACACGTGCCGAACCGTCCATTTCACACTCTCCAATCATCACGGCGCATCGATGCCTAGAAGGAGAGTGTCGACATGTCCTGTGAAGATTCGCTTAACCAAGACTCCCGGACATCGACCTTGGCCAACGAAGATGGGATCGTGGATGCCGCGCAAGCGGTTTTGAGAGGCAACTCTGGTATCTGGACGGCCTTGGAGCGGGGGAGGAGGGCCGGCTCAGGCCGTCAACTAGAATTGGGCCAGGATCGACTCTCGCTCGACCGCACCGTCGCTGCCGCGCGGTATTGTATCGACCACGACGAGCTGATCGGGGAATTTGTAGATCGCAACCTGCTTACCCACCAGATAGGTCTTGAATTCATCCAGAGACGGGGAAATGTCGGGGCGTGGAACAACTGCCGCAACGACACGGTTCCCCATAATAGGATCTTCAATCGTAAGTGCCGCAGCATCCAGAAAGTCGGGAAACTCCTGATAGAGCGTGTCCAATTCATCGGCAGAAATCGTGACACCCCCATGTTGAATGAGGTTTGAGCCGAATTCACAACGAACATGCTCCATGTCCGCTTCATCGACGCTGCATTGTATCCGTGTGCCCACATAGCCATGGTGGTCGGGCCTGAGAAGCACCTGCGCCAACTTCCCTGCGGCTGAAAATGGGCCATGTGGAATTGTCGGACCGCGTAGACGCAGTTCACCCGCCAACAAGTTCGCATCAGTACCAGCAGACCGGACACTACCGCGCAAGCGTGTCTCCAGATAGACCGTATCTTCTCCGCTGCTCCATCGTGCATGAAGCTTGCCCAGCGGTAGCAATGTCGGGTCTCGTCCTGGTTGACGTCGTTTGACCAAAAGGCTGATTTCGTTGAGGTTGCGGATGTCGAAGGTCGCGATCAACGGCTCCTGCAGCTGCTTCTCGCGCGACACGGCTACGGCCGGCCACACACATGCGACGCGCCTGAGATGCAAGGCCTCACGGGCATAGTGTCTGCCATCATCCAAAGCTTCGAGAAGCGCCGGCGGCAAGGCTGTGTATGAAATCTTTTCGCCGCCGAGCTGGGACAGAAAAACGCTGAAATCGAACGGCAGATGCAACACCAGTTTGGCACCTGCCATCAATCCGGGCAGAACCATGCCACCGACGCCCGCGAGCGTTGACATTGGATAGGCCGAAAGAATCGCGTCGCGCGCAGAGACCTCGAGCCGATTCGCGACGGCGGTCGAAAGCGCCAGGAGTTCCCCATGTGTCCGTGGCACCGCAAGCGGGCCAGACCCAGGCGCAACGCCCCAGCTGATCATTGCCGTTTGATGCAAGCCAACCGGTGCCGACTTTGCGTCTGAACGGGAGGCGGAATCGGCACTAAGATCCAACCAATCGGAGATATCCGTGACGCCGTCCGGCAAATCGCTGCCAAAGCTGAAGATATAGCGAATCGACAAGGCTTCGAGCGCAGCATCGCGCATTGTCTCGGCGTGCTGGTGACCGGCGAATGAAGCAACTGTGACTATGGCGCTCGGTGAGACCTGATCGAAGGCGGTCGCGACTTCCGACAAACGCCAGAGCAGAGGCATTGACGAAGTGATGATACCTGCGCGCCAAGCTCCGAGGGTCACAACAATGCACTCGGAGATATTCGGAAGCTGAAGCGCGACGACATCGCCCGGGCGCAGCCCATGGTCGATGAATCCTTGTGCGACCCGCTCAACCAGCCGGTCGAGATCTGCATATGACAAGGATGTCGGGGCTCCGAGTCCCGCGGCCTCGCGGTTCGGAGCATCCACAATAGAGATGGCGTCGGGCCGCTCTAGCGCCCATTGCCTCAGTTTGCCGTCGATTGTCTCGGGCTCGTTGGAATCAACCAAAACCAGATCGACCGTCGGCGCGTCCCCCTTAGTCATACCGCCACACCTGTAACCGTGCCCTCTAACGACAGGTTTGAATCCTACGCATGGAGACGCAACTAATTACTGGATTTTTGCCACCAGGTACTGAGCTGATAGCCAAAAAGCGACGCATTTTCAGGACCGGTTACTCTTGTCTGCCGCGCCACCCACTGCTTGGGCAGATGAAAAAGAGGTAGCACATAGTTTCCGGATAGCAGAACCCGGTCCAACGCCCGCACAGCTGAGACAAACGCCGCCCTGTCTTTTGCCTCTAACACAGCTTGGATCATAGCATCCACAGCTTTGCTCTTCACACCAGCGAAATTGAAGCTGCCTTCCCGGTCTGCCGCCTGCGACCCCCAACGGAAAGACTGCTCGTTTCCAGGCGATAAAGACGCATACCAAACGACTTCGATCATATCATAGTCGAATGTCTGCCGGCGACGCTGATACTGAGCAGAGTCAACGTGCCGGATTCGCGCGTCGATTCCTATACGTTTTAATGCTCGAGCATAACTGAGGAAGAGTCGTTCTTGCGATCGCGTCACGATCGGGATCTCAAATGCGAAGGCTTCGCCGGTCTTGGCATTGGTGAGAGTTCCGTCTTTGAGCATATAGCCGGCACTCTTCAGCAGCTTCAAAGCGCGCCTCAGATTCCCTCGGTTTCGGCCCTTTGCATCGCCGGACGGAAGCGATGCGGTTCCCGCCATGATTTTTGCCGATACGGCGTTCGGGAAGGGAGCGAGGAGTTCTTTCTCGCGCGCATCTGCAGGCTTCCCATGCGACGAGAGCTCGGAGCGGTCAAAGAAGCTTTGCGTACGCTTGTAGAGGCCGTGGTAGAGGTTCTTGTTAATCCACTCGAAATTGAACAGCAGCGTCAGCGCCTCGCGAACACGCTTGTCTGCAAACTGCGGTCGACGCGTGTTGAAGACAAGTCCGCGCATGCCGGACGGCAATCCGATCGGAACTTCGAGCTTCTCGATACGTCCATCTTTTGCCGCTGGAAAATTGTAACCCTGCGCCCATCGACCCGGATCGCTCTCGGGCCAAACATCGAAAAGCCCCTTCTTGAAAGCTTCGAACATCGCATTGGCATCGCGATAGTAATCGTAGCGGATCTCGTCGAAATTGAACCGCCCCTTGTTCACGGGGAGATCCTGCCCCCAATAGTCCGGGTTGCGCGTGTAGGTCACACTGGCACCGGCATTGACGCTGGAAACACGGTAGGGGCCGCTGCCCACTGGGGCGGTCAGGCTTGTCTTCTCAAACGCTTCGGGTGTCATCGCATGACGCGGCAAGACTGGCATGAGCCCCATGATGAGCGGCATTTCGCGATCGCCATCCGGTGTGAACGTGAACTTGACCGTTCGCTCGCCGATGATCTCGACTTTCGTGACTTTGGAATAATAGGAGCGATGGTTGGGTCGTCCTTTGTCACGCAGAATTTCGTGCGAAAAAACGATATCATCGACGGTGATCGGTTTGCCGTCCGAGAAGCGGGCTTCGGGCCGCAGCGTGAATGAGACCCAACTGCGATCGTCCGGGGTCTCAACGCTCTCCGCGACCAAGCCGTAAAGGGAGAAAGGCTCATCAAGACCGCGCGCCATCAGGCTCTCATAGACATAGGCGCGAACACCGGCCGCTGCGACACCGCGGACAATCAATGGATTTAGGCTGTCGAAACTCCCTTGAACGCCGAGAACCAGCCTTCCGCCCTTTGGTGCATCGACCCGCGCATAGTTGAAGTGTTTGAAGTCTTTGCCGTGCAGCAGCGCGCCGTGCATCGCGATGCCGTTTTGCGGCTCAGCCGATGCGACCGAGGCGCCCAATAGGGCCGAGATAAGCCAAATAAGACTTTTCAAGCCGGGTCTTGCCCGTTTATAGATGGCTGCGCGTGTCAGCATAATACAATCCTTTAGGAGACGGTGCCGCGAAATGCAATTCCCGCATGGTGCGTGGATGCTAAGCTGGACCATGACGGGAAAAGGGCAGGCGTTCTTTCTTCGATGGGCTTAACTCACTCCTGGAGTAAGATCGGAAACCGGTTGGCGCATTGCCTTCTCCCCTGAGCGAGCGCTGAGGATGACATGCCAGTGCCGCATTTGGATGTATTGAGCTAGACGTCGGTTAAGATATTCGAGAACGGCGCATTCGGCAGTCGGTGTGTGCGGGCTTGAAATGCGATTATGAATAGAATGGAACAGGACGAAAGGTCGGTCCCATGGTCAAATTCAATGTGATCCCGGCAGGCTTGAAAGTTACGGCAGTTGCGCTTGTACTCGCTTCCGGGCTTGCCAATTCAATACCCGGTGCACATGCTCAGCAGTCGAAACCGACTGCAGCCCAGAAAGCGCCGACCCCCGCCGCACCCGAAATCAAATGGCTTAAATTCTGTGAGTTTGCTCTCACGAAAAAAACCGATCAATCGAAGGCAAAAGTCTGCCTGATCCATTACGAACAGCGTGCGGCTGACACGGGTGTTGTTTTGGTTTCCACTGCAATCCGACAGATTGAAGGCGTGGACAAAGAGAGTTTCATCGTGATGGTCCCCCTTGGCGTGGCGATCCCTCATGGTCTGAAAGTCCGCGTGGACAAAGGCAAGCCGCTCGATCTTCGCTACACGCTTTGCCATCCCCAGGGTTGCACGGCCGAAGGTGAGGCAACGAAGGAGTTTGTCGAAAAGCTGAAGAAGGGCAACAAGCTATACATTGCTGCTGTAAACGCGGTTGGTCGTGTATTTCAGGTCCCTGTGCACCTGAAGGGCTTTACTGCGACCTACAAGGGACCGGCAATGTCCGGCAGCGAAGTCGAGGCCATTCGCAAGAAAGAGTGGGAAACGCTCAAGGTGGCCTACGAAGCTCAGAAAAAGAAAGCGGGTCAAGCCGCGCCCAAGAAGGCACAGTAGCCGCTGACAGTCCAAATGGGGTTGAGTGTCGTAGCTCCCTCCGGGCCAGAATGGTTCGGATCGCCTAAGCGTCTCGCACAATCTTTCGGATTGGGCGTGTTGATGCTGGGCGCGTTCATCAGTCTTGCAAATGCGCAACAGCAACCGACCGCCCCGGGTCTGGCGCTACCTCAGGACCGCCAGGCTCCGGCGGAGAAGGCGCCACCCGCAGCTGGTAAGGAGAAGAAGGGATTTTGGTACAAGCTCTGCGACGAGCAGCCGAAAACCAAGCGCAAGATCTGCTTCACTTTCCACGAACAAGTGAATGTGACCTCGGGACGTCTTTATGTCTCAGCAGCGCTCCGGAAAGTAGCAGAGAGCAAAACCGAGCATATCCTCGTCGTCGTGCCGCCTGGTGTCGCAGTTCGGCCTGGTCTGCAAATCACGATTGACGATCAAAAGCCCATTATTCTGAAATATGTTATCTGCCAACCCAAGGGATGTACCGCTGAGGGAGAGGCATCAGCTGAATTGGTCGCTCAACTCAAAGCTGGAAAAAACATGATCGTTGCCGTGATCGATGTTACCGGCAAGATCAACAATCTGAGAGTGCCGCTCGACGGATTCAGTATCGCTCACAAGGGCCCTGCGGTGGATAAGGAGTTGTACTTCAAAGCGTGGCGGAGTCAGCTCGATCAGTTGCGACGTGAAAAAAGTAAACAGCCGCCCCAATAGCGCCGACGGAAAATGAATTCTCGATTCGCGCTAGTGCTCCTGCACGTAGCGGGCGCGATAGACCCCGTCTTCAAGATCATCGAATAGCTCTGGAACCTGTGGATGCCTCACGGGCTCGCCCGACCGGTCCGGCATGAGATTCTGCTCGGAGACATAGGCGACGTATTCGGTCTCGTCGTTTTCTGCCAGCAAATGATAGAAAGGCTGGTCTTTAGACGGGCGAATCTCAGCCGGAATCGACTGCCACCATTCATCGGTGTTGTCGAACGATGGATCCACATCGAAAACCACACCGCGAAACGGGTAAAATCGGTGCTTAACGACTTGGCCGATTTGAAATTTCGCGGTTCGGTCCATATTCGTATCGCGCTCTGCGAAGTCCATCGATAGTTCCCGCATCGATTCCTATATCGCGCGGCCTCTTTGTCAGTGTCAACACGTCAGGGCGACGCGGTCGGCGGTCGAGCATTGGCTCAATCGAAACCGATTAGTCGCGGAATTGCTGGACTTGCGTCAGCCAACCCGTCGACGTTTGGAGTGTAAACTTGCCGGATTGCACGTCCGACGGCTTAGAGTGCATAGCGCTCCCGGCTATCCGGGTCTTTCCCTGCTACGAGTTTGGCGAGATCCAAGATCACTTTGGCCTGCTTCCAGGTCGCATCGTCCTGCATCTTGCCATCAATCATGACGGCGCCGGTACCGTCGGGCATGGCTTCGACGATCCGTTTGGCAAAAGCGACCTCAGCCGGGTCGGGACTGAAAACACGCTTTGCGATGTCAATCTGCGTGGGATGTAGTGACCAGGCGCCAACGCACCCCTGCAGGAACGCATTGCGAAATTGTGCCTCACAAGCCTCGGGATCGGAGAAATCTCCGAATGGACCATAGAATGGCTTGAGGCCATGCATGGTGCAGGCGTCGACCATACGCGCGATCGTGTAGTGCCACAGATCCTGTTGATAGAAGGCACGCTCCTTTTGATCGTCGCCATCGGCCAGAACACCATAAGCGGGGTGGCCGCCGCCGACCCGCGTCGTCTTCATGCCGCGCGATGCGGCCAGATCCGCCGGTCCCAGGCTCATGCCATGCATCCGTGGGCTCGCTGCCGCAATCGCTTCGATATTGGATACGCCTGACGCTGTTTCGAGAATGGCATGGATCAGGATCGGCCGCTCAACGCCATGCTTGGCTTCGAGCTGGGCAAGCAATTGATCGGCATAGTGGATGTCCCAAGGTCCCTCGACCTTCGGGAGCATGAGGACATCAAGCTTGTTGCCGACTGCGCCCACCACCTCGACGATATCGTCCAGCCCCCAGGGGCTGTTCAGGCAATTGACGCGGGTCCACAGCCCGGTTGAACCGAATTCGTTATCCCGTGCAAGCTCAATAAACCCAGTGCGGGCGGCTTCTTTCGCATCGGCCGGTATCGCATCTTCCAGATTGCCCAGAAGAACATCGACCTTGCCGGCGACATCGGGAACCTTGGCGCGGAATTTCTCCAAATGCGGCGGGATGAAATGGATCATCCGCTCGAGTCTGACAGGAAGCTCGCGATAGGGGGCGGGCGCACCGATTGCGAGCGGTGAATAGAATGCGGATGGTTGCTTGGTCGTCACGATAGAAATCCCAACTCAGGAAAAGCGTCGATTGGTCCACATGAACTGCTCCGGAGTCTCGCGGATCCAGTCCTCGAATTGCTTTTGCACAGCCGCGGTCAGACACCTGATATCGTCCTGCGTGTTATCCGTGCGCGGGACTTTGAGCTCTTTCACCGAGACCCGGAATTTGGTTTCGCGCCCGACACGGCGGCAACATCCGATCCACATCCGCGCACCCAATCTGCGCGCCAGCATGGCGGGGAAGGGTGTCGATTTAGCATCCTGCCCGAAAAACGGGACGGCAATCCCCTTGCCGTCATAGCGATCGGCGAGGAAGGCAAGGCGTCCACCCTGACGTGCAAAATCGGTCATTATTCTCACAGCATCATGGGCGGCAGGGGTCTTGCGTTGCATCTTCGACGCGAACAAGCCGCCAGGATACAAGCGCTGACGCATGCTGCGCAGATACATTTCTACATAAGGATTTTTTACCAGGCGGTAGACGGCGGCCGGCTGGGCATCGCAAAGAACAAGCGGCCAAGCGGCCAACTCCCAGTTGCCCATATGCATGGACACGCAGATGCCGCTGCCCATCTTGCCTTTGTAGCGCCTCACCACATAATCATCTTCAAGCTCGAGGCGCTGCGGCTCTTCCAGCAACCGGTCGATCTGCATCATTTCGACCATCACACGTCCCATATTGTCCCACATGTGGAGCGCGATTTCTTCTCGTTCTTCCAGCGTTTTTTCGGGAAATGCGATTGCGAGATTGGCAAGTGCGCGCTTATGGCGGCGCCCACGCGGTGCGATCCGGCGCCAGGCGGCCGCCGATAGATCTGCCGCACGATCAAGCGGGATCAGCCTGACTACGCCAATAATCAGACGCAAAACGGCGTATTCGATCCAGTATCTGACCTCGAGAAGAACGGACATCTCTGTCTCTTGTCTGGTAGGGGATGACGGCGTCTTTGACCGGGAGAGGTCTCGTGCCAGCCCTGACATGGTTCGTCAAGGGGGCTCCCGAGCCTTGCCATCCATGAGTCCATGGCCTAGTGGCAAGTCAGACCATCACAACAAAGACGAGATTGGATTTGAATGTGATCGACCAACCGCTGGCGGGACTAAAAGTCCTCGACTTTACAACCCTGCTCCCTGGCCCCCTCGCAACACTCGTGTTGGCCGAGGCCGGTGCCGAAGTCACCAAGGTTGAACGGCCTGATGGTGAAGAAATGCGCAGAGGAACACCGAAATGGGGCAAGGATGCTGCGCGCTTCGCAATGCTCAATGCAGGGAAGGCGAGCCTTTTCCTCGATCTGAAGAAAAAGGAAGACCGCAAGTCACTGGATCCTTACTTGGAAGAAGCGGATATCCTCGTCGAGCAGTTCCGCCCAGGCGTCATGGCACGGTTGGGACTCGATTACGACACTCTCAAAGCGCAATATCCCAGACTGATCTACTGCTCGGTCACTGGATATGGTCAGACAGGTCCACTTGCGTTGAAGGCAGGGCACGACCTCAACTACATGGCCGATACAGGCATTCTGGCACTGAATCCGGGCCAAGGCGAAAAACCATCGCTTCCGCCCGTTTTGGCGGCCGATATTGGCGGCGGGACCTATCCGGCCATCATCAACATCCTGCTTGCCGTCTTGCGAAGAACAACGACGGGGCAGGGCATGCACGTCGACATCTCAATGACGGACAATCTGTTCCCGTTCGGATTCTGGGCCTTTGCAATGGGGGCGACCATGGACCGATGGCCTGGGCCCGGCTCGCATATCCTTTCCGGTGGATCGCCCCGTTACGGCCTCTATCGCACAAGCGATGAAGCGTTGGTGGCAGTTGGGGCGATCGAGGAAAAGTTCTGGCAGCGGTTCTGCGGGGCAATTGGACTGGAACCCAATGAACGTGATGACTCTATCGATCCGGCCGGCATGACAGAGACGGTCTGCAGACTTATTCGGGCGCGTACCGCTGCACAATGGCAACCCACCTTTGAAGAGGCGGATTGCTGTTGTTGTGTCTTGTCCACGCTCGAAGAAGCGATGGCCTCTCCTCATTTTCAGGCGCGAGGTGTTTTTGACTACAATATTGTGCGTGATGACGGCGCTGTGTTGCCGGCACTTCCCGTGCCGCTCGATCCGGTGTTTCGCAAAGGATCCGAAAATCCGCGTCCTGCACCCGATCCGACTCCCGCACAGCCGTCTACGACGACGTCAAAAGAGTGGTGAGTGCGCATGGCTGAGAGCCTTTCAGTCCACTTCGCCACAATTACGCGGGCGTCCGCAGTTCGGCTGGTAACGCATATTCGGGCGCAAGTCCGGCCTGCATGACGATTTTTCTCAATGTGGGAAAGGACGCAAGGATCTGGAGTACGAGGCTGCGCACGGCCTGTACGGGAATAAGTCCGATCAATACTGATCGATTTAACATGTCTACGGCGAACGTTCGGCTGGAAATGTCGGACATGCGCGCTTTGGAATAGGCATTCATCACGTCCAAGCCACCAATATCGCGACCATCGGCGATAGCCTTCGATACGCAGTCGGCCAATGCAGCGGCGTCGCGGAAGCCAAGATTGAGCCCCTGAGCTCCGATTGGCGGAATCACATGCGCCGCTTCACCAACCAACGCTATTCGGCGATCGGCGAGCCGCGAGACCGATAGGCCGCTCAAAGGGAAGACAGCCCTTCTGCTAACCGAGCGCACCTGTCCCAATACGCCTTGAAGCCGTTCATCCAGCGCCTTCGAAAACCCATCGGCATCGAGCGCCATGAGCCGAGCCGCCTCCTCCGGCCGCTCAACCCAGACAAGACTTGACGCCTTGCCAGGGAGGGGAACGGTCGTAATTGGTCCCGCCGGCCTGTGGAATTCATTCGAGATGCCTTCATGCGGAAGGCTGTGATCGAAATTGCAGGCGATCGCCGATTGCCTGTATGACCAGTCCGTAACCGGTATCGCTGCAGCGTCCCGACAGACCGAACGCCGCCCATCGGCGCCAACGACAAGACGTGCACGTTGCATCGGACCATCTTCGAGCGTGATTTCCACATGATCACGCTTCGGCACCACGGTCGTAACGGCAGGCGTTTCCACCAACGCCAATTGGCTCATTGTACGGGCGTGATCGATCAGCGCTCGGACCAGCACACTATTGGGCACATTATAACCGAAAGCCTCCAAATTCAGGTCGGAAGCATGAAACAAAACCTCCGGTGCTCGAATAAGCCGTCCGGTATCGTCGATGAGACGAATGGCTTTCAAGGGCGCTGAATGACTGAGACACGCATCCCAAACGCCATTTGCTCTCAACAATCGAATTGATGTTTCCATCAATGCGCTCGTGCGCGTATCGCCCTGGTTGGTGGCGACGCTCAAGCCCGGACCGACACATGTAACGCGCGCGCCGGCATTTGCCAGGGACACCGCCGCCGTTAATCCAGCCGGGCCGGCGCCGACAACCGCAACACTATTGGTTTCGAGCTTGTCGCTGCATGAGGGATCCATTTGCTTCGCCTTTGCGGTCGCTTCCACAACCGTTCATACCACGTACGCCGGAAGGCGCGAACACGAGCAAACTGTTGATACAGAGTCGGTGCAACGTGCCATTGCAAAACCGAATCTGTTGCCTCAACCGTTGCTTGGCAGGCACAGAATAGAGGGATGCCTGTGTATAATGACGTGATTCTCATTTCGGCCAAGGCATTGACAAATTTTGGCCACGAACCAATCGAAACACCGGATGCTGCGCGAAATTATCAGATAATCTTGGGCAAGAGGGCCAATTGGTAAAATTTACTCTCTTCGAATAATGGAATTATATAAAATTAAAAAATCGAAATTTGCTGTAAATAAAACGTAATATTCCATGCAAAAAAACGTTTTTATGGTTTTTGATCAATTTACCTTCATTTTTTCTTGGCGGAATGCGCGCCACTCGCGCCATTACGCTTCGCTCACTGGCCCGAAGTGGCGTAAATGTCACAGGCCGATGGAGATTGCGGATTTGTCGTTGCATTTCAGTTTACGAGACCAGCGATGTTGTCTAACCCTAGGTTCAAGTCAACGAACCGATGGTGGTCTCATTACCGAATAAAGGTTCGATATGACGCAAGGGCAGGTCAATGACAGACCGGCTCGGGGATCTAACAAAATGGTCAATAAAGTGGAGATGGACATGAACGGGGCACTGACAAGGACGTCAAGCCGCTTTGCCATCGCAGCCGCAGCTGGTTTGATGATGGGCGGAATTGCCCTGACACCGGCACAAGCGGCTGATTTGGGCGGCGACTGCTGCGCCGACCTCGAAGAGCGTGTTGCTGAACTCGAGGCGACGACGGTCCGCAAGGGAAACCGGAAGGTTTCCGTCAAGCTTTCGGGTCAGGTGAACAAGGTTTTGCTCATCTGGGATGATGGCGACGACACGGACGCATACATCACAGACAACACGGAAAGCTCAACGCGTTTCCGTTTCACGGGTTCTGCGAAATTCAAGCCCGGCTGGTCAGCTGGCTTCTTGATCGAAATCGAGGTCGAAAGCGGCCGCTCGAGCAGTGTCGACCAGAAGTCGGATGACCGTCCAACCGAGAACGGCGACGGTGCACTCGAAGGTCGTAAGATGGCTGTGTACTTGAAGAGCGATCGTCTTGGCACCTTGTGGATGGGCCGTTACTCACCCGCCACGGACGATATTTTACTCCTAAATATTGCCGGCACACCGAATGTCGACGCCACGATGCTTACGGGCATGGGCATGTACAATCGGCTTTCCGGTGTGACGGGCGCTGGTGGCTTAGTCAATCTGAGACTTGGCGACCTGAGACGCTTTCAGGACACACGCCGCGCCAACGTCATTCGCTATGACACGCCGTCATTGGCCGGCTTCGTGTTCTCCGCCTCCTGGGGTGAAGACGACCTCGCCGACGTCGCGGTCCGCTACAAGAAGGAGTGGAACTCGATCCGGGTTGTCGGTGGCATCGGCTATAGTTGGGATACGGACGAAGACGAAGATGGCGATATGCGCGGTTGCGGTGCAGGCTTTGCCGGCACGAACGGCTTCGGTGCTACCACCGGTCCTTGCCGTCAGGTCGCAACGGACTTCGAGCGCCTCACGGGTTCGGTCTCGATCATGCATACGCCGACCGGTCTCTATACCTATTTCGGCGGTGCGCGCGATCAGTTCAACAACCAGACTATACCAACCACACTCAGCGGCAGGACATCCCTTCCAGACCAGACGACATGGTACATCCAGGCTGGTATCAAACGTCGCATGCTGTTCCGGGAACTCGGCGCCACGACCATCTACGGCGAGTATCAGGAAGCAGATGATGCTGGTATAGGTCGAAGCCTTACCAACCTCGGACAGGCTGGTAACACCTTCGAGATCACCGATACCGAGTTGACATCTTGGGGCTTCGGTCTGGTGCAGGACATCGACAAAGCAGCCATGCAACTGTGGACGAGCTTCCGGCAATTCGATCCTTCGGTCCAGGGCATCTCCTCTGGCGCGACAAACCAGAACTTCCAGACGGGTGGCCTGGTTCTCGAAGAGCAGTTCCAGATCCAAGTCGGCGCAAAGATCAAATTCTGATCAAACCGACAACAGTCTGACACAAACACGAAGCCGGTCCCGAAAGGGGCCGGCTTCTGCTTTTGTGAAATGCCTCCATCCTCGATTCCGGACACGCGAAACTGTTGCTTCATTGCCACAGAGAAGAAGGAATGATTCAAATTTCCGCCTATTTAGCAATGCGTTAACCACGGAAATAAGAAACTTGAACTCGAGCAGATCAAGCGCCACCATACGCTGAGAGAGAGGTTCGAGATGCGTTCGAGAACGGCAATTTACGCCGCACTATTATCGGTTGGTGTCACATTCGGCACCGGACCGGTTTACGCATTTCAGGAGACAGCCCCTCAACCTCTTCCCGGAGCATCCAAGACATTGCCGGCACCTGACGTCACATTCGATGTTGAAAACAAGCTCGGTAAAAAACAAAACACGCGTAAGAAATCGGGATTTCGCTCTCTGGACGTTCTCCCCAAATCGCTGGATTTCGGACTTGAGCTGCTCTATGGCGCGCCAACACCTCAGGAATCCACAGGGCAGACATTGGATAACCTGCTGACCGATGACATGACGATCCGCGGAACAATTAAACGTCGCTTCTAGGCCGGCAGACACTCAAACCTCATTGCTGATCTGCTCCAGCCATCCGGATTTTCAGACACCAGACTCATTGTGCTAAGCATTGCGCCCTCTGGTCGATTGCGGCCGTTCTGATGTGGATGCAAAGACGGCATGTTCAATAGATCCAGCATCATCGGTTTTGCCGTCCATTTGCTGACCGCGTCAGGCGCTGTCTGCGGACTCCTGGCACTTTTTTTCGCGTCCCACCAAGACTGGACTTCGACTTTCATGTGGCTTGGTATCGCTCTGATTATCGATGGCGTCGACGGGCCATTGGCCCGGCGCTGGGGAAACACTTCGACGACAGCGCGCTTTTCAGGCGAACGGCTAGACTGGGTCGTGGACTACCTGAATTACTGCGCAGTCCCGGCCTTCATCATTGTTCAATCGCAGCTTCTTTCCACATCGCTGGCACTCTTGGCGGGCAGCATTGTCCTGATGTCATCGCTGTTTCATTTCGCCGATACACGAAGCAAGACGACAGACGGGTTCTTTGTCGGTTTTCCTGCGATCTGGAACATTATCTGTTTCTATCTCTTCGCGTTCGATCTCAGAGATTTTGCGGCATTGAGCGCAATCATCACTCTTGCCGGCCTGACGTTCATACCCATTCATTGGCTTCATCCGGTCCGCGTTCGAGGGTGGCGACCGGTGACTCTCTTGGTCACAGGTATTTGGGCCGTGGCCACGATTGCAACCGTGATCAACGGCTTTCCGGCGGGCATCGTCGAGCGCACAACGCTGGCTGTTACCGGAGCGTATGTCGTCGGACTTGGCATTCTTCATTCGTTCTGGCCTCAAGTGTTTGGCGAGGCTGAAAAATGAACGTTGTTGACCTGAGAATGACAAGGATCGCTGGTTGAATGAGACGATCCACGGCCATCGACTGATATGTGATGGCTCAACCCGGCATTGGACCCTTGCACAACGACAGTTTGTGCCACAGAACTTCACTCTGCTGCCAGGTCTGTAGCCATTGCCTGTATTTGTTCTGATGCAACACGTAGGAACGCCTTCACGCGTTGCGTTGATTGCAAGTCCGGATGTGTCAGCAACCAGAGCCCCAACTGCAGTCCCTCGATATCTGGTCCAAAACGCATCAGGCCAGAGTCGGCATCGGCAAGAACCTTCGGCAGAAACGCGACGCCAAGGCCTGCTCTCACTGCATCTCGAATAACCAGAAGCGAATTGATCCGCGTTCGAACGACGGCATTGGGATAGTGACGCTCACGCCAGCGGCTTGCCGAACCGTGCGTCAGCAATTCGTCCGGTCCGATCCAGAGAGGACTGTCGTTATCGTCGCCGCCGGCATAGTCGATTGACGCGTAAGCGCCAAAGCCAATCCCTGCGAGTCGGGTACCAACCAATGTCTCAGGCGGATCGTTTGTCGGCCGAATTGCAATGTCTGCGTCGCGCTTCGTCAGCGATGCAAAATCTGGAGAGATCGCGATTTCAAGTTCGATGTCGGGATAGTGTGTGCGAAAGACCGGGAAAATACTCGGCATGACGAGATGCGCGACATAGTCAGCCGTTGCGCATCTGACCGTCCCCGAAAGGCGAAGATCTTTTCCCGCAACGCGCCGGTAGGCGCCAATCACATCCTCTTCGATACGCTGAGCGATCGTCGCGAGTTCTTCTCCATCCGCCGTCGGCGTATAGCCACGCGGAAGCCGTTCGAAGAGACGAACACCAATTTGCTGTTCGAACGTATCAAGCCGTCGAAGGATGGTTGCATGATGAACGCGCAACGCCCTTGCAGCACCCGTGACGCCGCCTCCGCGTGCAATTGCCAGCACGAGGCGCAAATTATCCCATTCATAGTTCTGTGCGTTCATGCACATAACTGCTTATAGATTCACGACTCCCCTATCAAGTTTTGAATAGGCATAGTTGGATTCTCATTCCCGGGTGCACAGATCTGCGCCCCGCAAAACCGCAAAAGGATCCAGAATTGATGCTCAAAATCTATGACGCGCTACGCTCGGGCCATGCACATCGCGCACGGCTCGGAGCCAATCTGTTAGGGCTTGCTTTTGAGAGTGTCGCCGCAGACGGTCTCGACGGCGGGCGCAAAGGCGAGGCGTTTCTCGCTCTTAACCCATTCGGTCAAATTCCCGTCCTTGTCGACGGCGATACGGTCGTGCGGGATTCGAACGCCATACTCATCTATTTGGCCGAGAAATACGACCAAAGTGGGCAATGGCTGCCGGCTGATCTCGGCCTCCGGACACAGGTTCACGAATGGCTGGCAGTTGCAGCAGGACACATGTTCCGTGGCCCCAATCTCGCGCGGCTGGTCAAAGTGTTCAACGCCCCGGCTGACTACGATGCTGCCGTTGCTGTCTCCAAGCAGCTCTTTGAGATGATGGATGCTCATCTCGCCGATCGAACATGGCTTGTGGGCGACAACGCAACGATTGCCGACATCTCCTGCTACCCTTATGTCGCCGTCGCCGACGAAGGCGAGATCTCACTCGAACCTTATGCCAATCTTCGCCGCTGGCTCGCAAGTGTCGAAGGCCTGGACAACTTTCTGGCAATGCCTCGACCCTCTTAGGGCAACGGTACCGATGAGCGAAGAATCGCCCTTTCATCGCGGTGAGCGTGCCATCCAGACGAGATTGGGCGTGCGTGACCGTATCGATGCGGTGGGCAAGCGGTTCATCCGCAAGTATATGCCGGACCAGCATCGGTCGTTCTTCGAACAGCTCGCAACGCTGTTTGTTGGATCCACCGACGGGGAGGGGTGGCCATGGGCGTCCGTTCTTGCGGGCGAGTCAGGATTTGTGCGCTCACCAACCAAACGGGCGCTCTTGATCAACGGCCAGCCGATCCCCGGCGATCGACTGGCTGCGAACCTCGTCGTCGGCGCCAGACTGGGAATCCTGGGATTGGAATTTCACACTCGTCGGCGCAATCGCATGAACGGAACAGTCCGGCGCCTGAGTTCCGATGAAATCGGAATTTCTGTTGATCAGTCTTTCGGCAACTGTCCGAAATACATCAACACCAGAATGTTGGTGCCCATTGAAGATGCGCGTGAACCTGGCCCAGTCACCGAGACAACGACGCTGACACAGGCAGCATGCGCCATCCTCTCACAGGCCGATACGCTTTTTATTGCAACATCTCGAAATGGCGGCGGATCCGCCTATCGCCATGGCGTCGATGTCTCTCACCGTGGAGGCTTGTCTGGTTTCATAAGGATTCTTGACGACGGCAGCATCTGGGTGCCGGACTACACGGGAAACCAGTTCTACAACACGCTTGGCAACATCCAGGAGGAGAAACGTGCCGGGCTACTGGCATTCGACTTCAAAACCGGCGACTTCGTACAGATAACCGGCGATGCCCATATCGACTGGGACGTCCCTGACGTCATTGACGATCCGAGAGCCCTGCGCGGGATTGCGATCACGCCGCGTCAGGTCCGACACCTGCCTTCAGCATTCCCGTTTGAAGCGCCACTTGATGAGCATTCTCCCTTCTTGCTCGGCGAGCCGGTCACCGAGACCTAGCCGGTTGGTATCGATTGGCCGTAATGTGGTAGAGCAAAGATGCGTGTGATCACACGGTCTTTTCCTGAGGCAGCCCCACCGATGAAGACGATTGGAATCCTTGCCTTTTTTGTATTGCGTCTTGTCTGCTATGTGGCCCTTGCCATTGTCGTTTGCGGGATCGGCGCAATGGTTCTGGTCTCAATGCTTGATGTCTGCCCGACGCTCCACGAGGGTGGGATCAACTGCAACGCCCCCTTTTATCAGCACATTGCCGAGTTCGGCATGACGGTTTTGTTGTTGACCGTGTTCACAGGCTTCCCTGCACTTCTTGCGATCGGCGGCATTGTCTTCCTTGCCCGCGATATCGCCCATTGGCGTAGACGCCGGCGGCAATCTGGACTGACATCGGAAACCACGACAGCTGAATCGGCGACGCGGCCAGAGATGGTCGAGACGGTCGAACCTTCGACGCTCAGCCGCATCGCCAGAACTGTACTCAAAGTCCTGCTTGTCCTGATCGCAATTTCCTTTGTAGGCGGAATACTCTTCGGTTTAATGGACGGGCTCTGACCCGGCTTCCGGCGGGGGCGAAAACGGCGCTGCACTTGCCACAGAGATCGAGATCTCGCGCAGCAGCTTTATCCGCATGCCTTTGATGATGTCGTCATAGCTTGCGACGGTCGTCACGAAAGCGGCAGGTCCGCCAATAACGTTTCTTGCATAGTAGTGATGCAGATAAGGCTCATCATTCAGGATCGCGAGACCGTTGATCGATATTCCCTCCGCAACGACGGCATCCCTGACGATATCCGGAGGAATACCGGAGTTATTGCGGCCATCGCCGGAAACATCGATCGACTTGCGCCGGCCTTCAAACCGATTGCGTCTGATCAGACTGGCACCAAAACGGATCGCATCGCCAATGCCTGTGCTATCGGCGAAACGGCGTTCATAATTTGCTGCAATTGCATTGGCAAAATCAGCGGCTGACAGCGCATCGGTAATCCTCGCCCAAGGAACAATCTGCTCCTGTTCCCCTGAAGAGCTCCAATGGTAAAGCGTAACCGCTATGCCGTCCTTGCCCGTACCTTCAATTGCGGCCACCACAGCCGGATCGCGAAACGCTTGAACCAGACCTGTCATCTGAAGCCGGTATTCCATGGGATCGACGCTTGCCGACGTATCGACAGCGAGAGCCAGTTCCAAATCAACAATGGATCGTTTTGCAGCCCATCTCTCTCCCGGAGTCCATGCCGCAATCACCACAGCAGCGGCAGAGAGGATCAAAACTCTGAGAGATTTGGTCAGCGACGCCATCGTATGATCGGTCCAGGAGCACCTGCAAAAAGAATTGATTATCGGTCAAACGATTGCCGATCGTCTCCTACATTTCCGCCGACCATCGGGCACGATAGTGCCGGGTTTGCGGGGGTTCGCGACATTGACCATTGCCGGTTTGCCCAAGAATGGGACGCGACCTATGGACAAATGCACAAGAAAGAAACTTGCCCTAAGTATCTGAGGCAGCCTAACGTTCCTCATTGGCCAACCGACATTTCGGTGTGCACGCCAAACCTTTGGGAGAAGGTGGGCTGCAATTAGCTATCTTGGCTGAAGATCAAAGGGAGTGAATCGTGATCAGTAAGACTAAACTATTTACAGCGGCTCTGGCTGCTGGAGCGGTACTCGCGACCGGTGCGCACGCCGGCACGCTCGAAGATGTGAAGAAGCGTGGCGAGTTGATCTGTATCGTCAATACCGGCCTGACGGGCTTCTCCTTCACCGACAAGGAAGGGAAGTGGAAGGGCTTCGATGTTGATTTCTGCAGAGCAACAGCTGCCGCCGTTCTCGGCGACGCCAACAAGGTCAAATTCAAGCCTGCGACCGGCAAAACCCGGTTCACGATTTTGAATTCCCGGGAAGGCGACGTCATATGGCGGAATACCACATGGACCTATGTCCGCGATGTGGACGTGAAACTCTCCTTCCAAGGCGTCAACTATTATGACGGCCAGGGCTTCATGGTGAAGAAGTCCAAAAACGTGAAGAGCGCTAAGGAACTGGACGGCGCTTCCGTATGCATTCAGACGGGTACGACAACGGAACTCAATCTTGCGGACTATTTCCGATCCAACAAGATCTCCTACGAGGCTGTTCCGATCGAAACCAATGACGAAGCTCGGACCAACTATCTGGCCGACCGTTGCGACGTCTACACGACCGATGCTTCCGGTCTCGCTGCAACCCGCGCAACCTTCACGAACCCGGGCGATCACATCATTCTGCCTGAGATCATCTCGAAGGAGCCGCTCGGGCCGGCAACGCGCCACGGCGATGACCAGTGGGGCGACATCATCCGCTGGGTATTGAACGCCACAATCGTTGCCGAAGAACTGGGCATCACCCAAGCCAATGTCGACAAGATGTCGAAGAAGGGCTCCAATCCTGAGATCAACCGCCTTCTTGGATCTGAAGGCAATCTCGGTGGCATGCTTGGTCTCGAAAAGGACTGGGTTGCAAAGGTCATCAAAGCTGTCGGCAACTATGGCGATATCTTTGAGCGGAACATCGGACCGAAGACACCGATCGGCCTGGAGCGCGGCTACAATGCGCTGTGGACCAAGGGTGGACTACAGTACGCTCCCCCGTTCCGTTGATCCGATCAATCGACACATGATTTGAAGGCCGTGCCGGACGCATTGTCCGGCACGGTTTCCAATGATTTCCATGTTGCGACACTGATGGGCCGAGCAGCGATAGCCGGCTTGAAGTTGTCGCTATGGCGAACCAGGCGCTCTTTTGTTTCCAGGAGTGCGCCACACACGACGAAGGGGGTGGGTCGTGGCAACGATTGGCGTTCCAAACGAACCGACACGTAACTCCGAACGCAACTTTATCGCGCGCCTTTGGTACGACAAAGAAAGTCGTGCGGTCATTATTCAGATCATCACGATGGCGAGCATTTTCGGCCTGCTGGCGTTTATGTTCACCAACGCTGTTGCCAATCTGGAGTTGCTCGGAAAGACATTCAGCTACGATTTCCTGTTTGAGCCGGCATCGTACGACATCAACCAGACACTGATCCCTTATTCATCCGAAAGTACGCACTTGCGGGCCGGGATCGTCGGTGTCCTGAACACCCTCCTTATTGCCGTCTGCGGTATCTTGTTTGCGACAATCCTCGGTTTCATTCTCGGGGTGATGCGATTGTCACCCAATTGGCTCATCAGCCGTATCGTCTATTGTTTTGTCGAATTCACGCGCAATGTTCCCGTACTGCTTCATATCCTGCTTATTCACGGCATCATCGTGAATATCCTGCCCAATCCGAAGCAGGCGGAACAGTGGGCAAACATCGCCGACTCCGTCTTTTTCACCAAACGCGGTTTCTTCGTTCCAAAGCCGGTTTTCGAGCCGGCTTTTTGGTTTGTGGTTGCCGCTTTCGTTGGCGCCGTCATTTTTGCAATTGTCTACAAGCGGCGCGCCAAGCGCATCCAGGACGAGACAGGCCATCGTCTCCCTGTGTTCTGGGTCTGCTCTGCTGCGATCATCTTTATTCCGATCATTGCGCTTTTCCTGAGCGGTGTTCCTTTGACATGGGACTATCCAGCTCTCAAGGGCTTCAACTTCCGCGGTGGAATGGTGATGCGCCCGGAGTTTTTGGCGCTATGGCTGGCCCTGTCGCTCTATACGGCGGCTTTTATCGCTGAAATCGTTCGCGCAGGGATCCTTGCCGTGAAACATGGTCAGTGGGAGGCGGCCTCCGCTCTTGGCGTTAGTCGCGGCCGCACGCTCAACCTCATCGTCATCCCGCAAGCACTTCGCGTGATCGTGCCACCGCTGACAAGCCAGTATCTCAATCTGACTAAGAACTCCTCCTTGGCGATCGCGATTGGCTATATGGACATTGTCGCGACGATCGGCGGCATCTCGCTCATGCAGACCGGTAAGGAAATGGAGACGATGATCATCGTTCTCTCGCTCTATCTGGTGTTCTCACTGATCATCTCTGCCGGGATGAATTGGTACAATCGGCGCATCGCGCTGGTTGAGCGCTAGGGGGGAGGGGAACAATGACCGATACAACCGCAACGCGCCAATACCCCCCCGGTGAACATCCGGATCTACCGCCTCCGATGCTCACATCGGGGCCGCTCTATTGGATGAAGAAGAACCTTTTCTCCAGCCCGCTCAATATTGCGCTCACGTTGCTGGCACTCTGGTTCCTCTGGATGGTGGTACCACCGTCCTACCACTGGGCATTCGGAGGCGCCGTATTCGATGCCTCCAGTCGACAGGAATGCCAGCAACTGGGCGATGGTGCCTGCTGGGCATTCGTCGACGAGCGGTTCCAGATCTTTCTCTATGGATTCTACCCGGAAGCGGAACGATGGCGCGTGAACCTCGCTTTTGTTCTTCTTTTCGTCGCGCTGGTGCCGCTGCTGTTCGACAAGATTCCGCATCGCGGCAAAGGCATTATCTTTTCCTGCCTCTATCCTTTCCTCGCAGCGTGGCTGCTTCTTGGCGGTCTCGGCTTGAAGCCGATAACAACAGACCAATTCGGCGGCATGATGCTCAATGTCGTCGTCGGCGTAACGGGCATCGTCTGTTCTCTGCCATTGGGAATTATGCTTGCCCTTGGCCGTCAATCCAACATGCCGGCGGTCAGAAGTGCGTGTGTGATGTTCATCGAATTTATCCGCGGCGTTCCACTCATCACGTTGCTCTTCGTGGCATCGACGATGCTGAGTTATTTCCTGCCACCAGGCACGTCGTTCGACCTTCTGCTGCGCGTGCTGATCATGGTGACGCTGTTCTCCGCCGGTTATCTGGCGGAGGTTATACGCGGCGGGCTCCAGGCCATACCGCGCGGTCAGTATGAAGCAGCTGACTCCATGGGCCTCAAATACTGGCAGTCCATGCGGTTGATCGTTCTGCCTCAGGCGCTCAAGATTTCGATCCCGGGTATCGTCAACACGTTCATCGGTCTCTTCAAGGATACGACTTTGGTGATCGTTATCGGCCTGCTCGACATTCTTGGCATGGGTCGCGCTTCACTTGCGGACGCGAAATGGTCTGGCCTCTCGTCCGAGGTCTATATCTCCATCGCCATATTCTTCTTCATCTGTTGTTTCGCCATGTCGCGCTACTCGCTGTGGCTTGAGAACAAACTCGACAAGAGCCTCCCCGGAAAGGATTGATCATCATGACCGACACGCAAATCGCTGAAGAGCGGACAGTCGATCGCTCAAAGATGAAGATCTCCGATGAGGTCGCTATCGAGATCAACGCCATGCACAAATGGTTTGGCGATTTCCACGTCCTCAAGGACATCAATCTCACCGTCCACACCGGAGAGAGGATCGTTATTTGCGGCCCGTCCGGATCTGGAAAATCAACGCTCATTCGCTGCATTAACCGGCTGGAAGAACACCAGAAGGGCGACATCATTGTCGACGGTATTGAACTCACTGGCGATCTGAAGAAGATCGACGAAATCCGCCGAGAGGTCGGCATGGTTTTCCAGCACTTCAACCTGTTTCCACATCTGACGGTCCTGGAAAATTGCACACTCGGACCCATCTGGGTTCGAGACACGCCGAAGGCAGAAGCGGAAGAGACCGCAATGAAGTATCTTGAGCGTGTGAAGATTCCGGAGCAAGCGCTCAAATATCCGGGACAACTCTCTGGAGGGCAGCAACAGCGCGTAGCAATCGCCCGCTCGCTCTGCATGAATCCAAAAATCATGCTGTTCGACGAACCCACATCGGCACTGGACCCTGAAATGATCAAGGAAGTGCTCGACGTGATGGTCGGCCTTGCCGAAGACGGCATGACAATGCTGTGTGTGACGCATGAGATGGGCTTTGCACGCCAGGTGGCAAACCGGGTGATTTTCATGGATTATGGCGAGATCATCGAGGAAAACGAGCCTGAACTGTTCTTCAATAATCCTCAGCATGAGCGAACCAAGCTCTTCCTGAGTCAGATCCTCTCGCATTAACCCGTTCATTGGCCGCCAGCACGGAGTGTTGGCGGCGTATTTTGGGTTAATCATATCTAAGGTTTCGGCAAGTATCATTGCTCCGCTTATTTGAACCGGGGCAAAAAATGGCATCGAAATCTTCGCGAAAAGCCAAAATACCCAGATATGAACGTCGCCAACGGACCCGGCGGTGGATTCGGGCAGACCGCTCATCAGCGGAGGCGAACGATGACGTCCACGCACCAAGCGCGGACGACCGACAATTGCTGGACATCATCGAAAGTCTGCCAACCGGTTTTCTGCTTTGCGATGCGGACGATCGCATCGTCACGAGCAATCGGCTGTTCAAGGAATGGTTCTTCCCGGGAAAAGAAAGCGAAGTCGTCGCGGGGCGCACTTATAGCGAAATTCTGACTATTTTTCTGCAAGGTGCGATTGGAGGCGAGATCGGCAAGAACCCAGCCTGGCTTAAGAAGCGTGCCGAAAGGCGACGCGATGCCGGACCTGCCATTGTAACCCGCTTACAGGATGGCCGCGTCGTGCGAACCCAAGACAAGCGCACGAGCAGTGGCGGTGTCGTCAGCATCTACACCGATGTGACCGATCTTTCCCGTGAGCAAGATGCGGTCGCCCAAAAATCCAATGATCTCCAAGTCGTTCTGGAAGCAATCGATCAGGGGATCAGCATGATGGATGCCGATCTCGTCTGCAGGGCGCACAATGAGAAATTCCTGGACCTCCTTGAATTTCCCCCCGAACTCGGGGCTCCGGACACGCCCTTCGACGCCTTCATTCGCTACAACGCAGAACGCGGGGAATACGGTGAGGGCGATGTCGATGAACTCGTACGCGAGCGGGTGGAACTGGCAGCGCAATTCCAGCCACACTGTTTCGAACGCGCTCGGCCCGATGGCACCATCATCGAAGTCCGGGGAAATCCGTTGGCCGGCGGTGGATTTGTAACGACTTATACCGACGTCACGGAGCAAAAGAAGGCCAGAGATACCCTTCAAAAACGCGATCAGGAACTCACCGATCAAGTCGAGCGTTTCGATGCCGCCTTGTCAAACATGTCACAAGGTCTCTGCATGTTCGACAAGGACAAACGATTGGTTGTCTGTAATGACCGCTATATTGAACTCTATGAACTAACCCCCGCACTCTCGTCACCGGGAACGCCATTCCGGGCAATCATTGAGCATCGTGTAAATCAGGGCATCTACTGCGGTGATGACCGGGAAAGCTACATTCAGGAACGCTTGGCGGCTGTCGAAGAGAATGTCACTTCCACCAAAATTCACCAGCTCCGCAATGATCGCGTCGTCGCAATCGTCCATCAGCCTATGGCGAATGGCGGATGGGTGGCGACTCACGAAGATATAACCGAGCTTCAACAGATCCAGGCACGGGTTGCGCATATGGCGCATCATGATGCGCTGACAGACCTGCCCAATCGCACGCTTTTGCGCGAAAAGATGGAAGAGACCGCGCCGATGCTCGTGCGCGGCGGCAAATGTGCTGTCTTCTGCATCGATCTCGATCGGTTCAAAAGCGTTAATGATGCACTCGGCCATCCGATTGGTGACAAGCTGCTGGTCGCCGCTGCCAATAGGCTGAAGGCCTGCGCACGTTCATCCGACACGGTCGCCCGGCTTGGCGGCGATGAGTTCGCAATTCTGCAACCGTCTCACAACCACCCGACCGATACCATCGCACTCGCATCACGCATCTGCGAGAGCCTCTCACGCCCGTTCGATCTCGACGGACATCAGGTGATGATTGGTACAAGTATCGGAATCGCCATGGCACCAACCGACGGCAGCGATCCCGATCAATTGCTCAAGAACGCGGACATGGCCCTTTATCGCGCCAAGGGAGATGGGCGAGGCGTCTACCGGTTTTTCGAGCCTGAGATGGATGCCCGCATGCAGGCCCGCCGCAAGTTGGAACTGGACCTGCGCAAGGCAATGCGATCGGAACAATTCGAGTTGCATTATCAGCCACTGGTCAATCTCGAGACCAACGCAATTTCTGGTATGGAGGCACTTGCACGCTGGCGTCATCCTGAACGCGGGCTTGTCTCACCTGCCGAATTCATTCCGGTTGCTGAAGAGATCGGCCTTATTGGTGAACTCGGAGAGTGGGTTATCCGCCAAGCCTGCACCGACGCAGCAGCGTGGCCGAAGAATGTTCGCGTGTCCGTCAACCTCTCTCCCGAGCAATTTCGGGGAGGCAATCTCTCCCAAATCGTATTCAGCGCGATTGCCAAATCTCAGATTTCACCGAGCCGTCTGGAACTCGAAATCACCGAAAACGCGCTTCTCGAAAACAATGAGTCGACGGTCAAGACGCTGCATGAGTTGCGGGAAATGGGCATCCGGATTGCGATGGACGATTTTGGAACCGGTTACTCCTCCCTCAGCTATCTGAGAAGTTTCCCATTCGACAAAATCAAGATCGACGGTTCTTTCGTCAGAGACCTATCGGCGAACACGGATGCGAGTGCCATCGTCAATGCCGTCGCGACGCTCAGTCAAAGCCTAGGGATGTCGACGACCGCCGAAGGTGTCGAGACGGAGGCGCAGCGCCGGCTGGTGAAGGAAGCCGGCTATACTGAAATGCAGGGTTTCCTCTACAGCAAACCGCGCCCGGCGGCTGAAATTTCAGAGCTCTTCTTTGACCGCAAGCAAAAAGCCCGCGCCTGAACCTTTTTTCCCATTAGGCGCGACGTGCCGGCCAATTGATTGCAGCCACACCAACGATGACGGCAGCAAGGCCTATGGCGATAATCCAAGTGAGTTGCTCGCCCAAAACGACGATGCCGAGCAAAACGCTGACCCCTGAGCGCAGATAAGCCTGACTGGCAACGCCCAATGAGCCGAGCGTTCGCATCAGTCTGAAATAGATCAAGAGCGCGCCAGCCGTGCAGAAGCTTGCCAGCATCAGAGCTGCTCCAAGCGAATCCAAACTCGGAGACAGCGTCCATGGTCGATCGATGATCAACGCGAGTGGCACGAGGCAAACACTGGCAAGGATCATTGTGCTCGCCGCCGTAACGGTCGGAGGAAGGTGACCCAGCCGACGGCCATAAATGGCTGCACAGCCATACACCGCCGCACCTGCCAGGATCGATAGCTGCGCAAGCACCTCTTGCCCTAATCCTTCCAGCGCATCCGTCCCGATTATCAGACAAACACCCAGGATGCCGAGAAAAGCCCCGATGAACCTCCTCCAACTCACACGCTCATGTCGCGTCCACAAGAGCGTTATGAAGAACACGAAGATCGGTGATGTCGAATTCAGAACACCGGCCAACCCGCTATCGACAAACTGCTGACCCCACACCAGGAGTATCCATGCCAACGTTGCTGTCAGCAGGGACTGCACGATCAAATGCCCCCAGGACGCCTTGTCGGCGGGAAACTGGTGCCTTCGATGAAGAACCACCAGTACAAGCAAAAGCGCTGCAACAACCGCTCGAAAGGCGATCAGGGTCAGGGGAGGGATCGTCGCGAGGGCAATCTTGATGAACAGGTAAGACGACCCCCAAAGGATCGCAAGCAACACCAGAAAGGCGATCTCGCGAACGAGACTCGTCTCTTGGCCAGTCGGCCGTTCCATTTTTTCTTTCCCTGGATCAAGCCGCACGACGTCGAGCGCGCAGAATGCAGTTCGGTTAATAACGAACTATTTTGGTGTGGTCTGCTCGGCTGTTTCGAAATGACGGAGCGAATCCTCGGGGGCCTCGTCCCGCTCATGCATGCCATAGTCGCGTATCACGGAAGCGACACGCAGACGATAGTCGGCAAAGTGCCGATGACGTCCGGCACTCTGTGCCTTGCGGTGATGTGCAACCTGTCGCCAGGCCTGAACCGCTTCCTCATCGCGCCAGAACGAGAGTGACAATATCTTCCCAGGCTGCGTCAGACTCTCGAAACGTTCGACAGACAGAAAGCCATCCACCTGTTCGAGGAGCGGTTTCAACTCCGCGGCGATATCAAGATAGGCCGATCGATTGTCTGGATGAGGCTCGACTTCGAATATGACGGCTATCATGATGTTTGGACCTTTCCATGAGGTGCTGAGGCAAGGCGTAGGAACATGCGGTCTTCACTACGTATAAACTGTTCTCGTTGGGCAAAGGCATAATTTTCCTTTCCGATGGGATCGATTGCCAAGCGTGCCCGATAGGCCTCATAAGCAGCCAGACTGTCGATATTGTAAAGACCATATGCCGTCGTCTTGGAGCCTTCGTGAGGCGCAAAGTAGCCGATCAAGTCGGCACCGCAACGCGGGATGGCCTCTCCCCAATTCCGGGCATAGGTCTCGAATGCAGACGTTTTGAACGGATCGATTTCGTAGCGGATGAAACAGGTTATCATGGGAGTAAGGTCCTTGTGTCGAAGAGCTGTTTCAACATAGGCCATTGATTGCGATCTATGGTTCGATTACGATCGAACTATGAAATACGGACCTGACATCGCCGGCATTGCCTCGCTGATCGGAGATCCTGCTCGTGCTAACATGCTCACCGCACTCATGGGCGGGCATGCATTGACGGCAAGCGAGCTTGCGACGGAAGCCGGAATCACCAAACAGACCGCAAGCGCGCATCTCGCAAAACTCCAGGATGCCGCCTTCATTGACGTCGAAAAACAAGGCCGGCACCGATATTACAGGTTGAGCGATCATGAAGTTGCGCAGGTTCTGGAGAGCCTGATGGGTATTGCAGCGCGCCGGCGGCCGACACGTGTACGGACAGGGCCCAAAGAGCCTGCCCTGAGGAAAGCACGTATCTGTTACGACCATCTCGCGGGTGAAATGGCGGTCGAGCTTTTCGATGAGCTTCTGCGCCGCGAATTTCTCACGGACAAGCGGGAAGAGCCTGCGATCACCCCATCCGGGCGATCATTCTTTGGCGAATTCGGTCTCGATCTGGAAGCGATGGACCGGCAACGAAGGCCGCTATGTCTCAAGTGCCTCGACTGGAGCGTGCGGCGAAATCATCTGGCCGGCGGTCTCGGTGCCGCGGTCTTGTCGCGCATCTATGACCTTGGCTGGGCTCAAAGGATCGATGGCACGCGTATCGTCGCGTTCTCGCAACCGGGGGAAAAAGCGTTTCGGAAGCACTTTGGCCTCTAGACGCTATCGAGAGCCTGTTCCAGATCCGAAATGAGATCTTTGACGTCTTCAATGCCGATCGAAAGTCGGAGAAGATTGTCGGGCACGATACTATGCGGTCCCTCGACGCTCTTCCTGTGTTCGATAAGGCTCTCGACACCGCCGAGCGACGTCGCTGGAATAAGGATCTTGGTACGTGTCGCTATACGCTTGGCGGCTGCGGCATCGCCATCGACCAGGATTGACATCATGCCACCGAAACCATGGCGCATCTGCCGGGTTGCAACCTCATGACCGGGGTGGCTTTCGAGTCCCGGATAGAGAATCTGAGCAACCTTGGGATGATCGGAAAAATGGCGCGCGAGCTCCAAGGCGCTTTGCGATGCGCGCTCATAACGCAGGTAAAGCGTGCGGATACCGCGCAATAGCAACCACGCATCGAACGGCCCCAATATGCCACCGGTCAGCTTCCTGACCTCACGGATCTCCTCCCAGAGCGCATCCTTGCGGGCGCAAATCAGAGCGCCAGCTATGAGATCGCTGTGGCCGCCGAGATATTTGGTTGCCGAGTGGAAGACGATATCCGCACCGAGTTCCAATGCGCGGGTCGTGCAAGGTGGAGAAACGGTGCAGTCCACCGCCAACAGCGCACCCGCTTCGTGCGCGAGCTTTGCAGATGCCGCTATGTCGATCACATCCCAGGTCGGATTGACGGGTGTTTCAATCCAGACGACCGCCGTCTTACCGGGTTGGATGGCGTTCGGCAGCGCCTCACCGTCTTTCTGGTCGAAAAACGTCACATCGATTCCGCGAAGCTCGGACAGCCGCCGAAGCCAGTCCTGGAGCCCGTGATACATGACCCGAGGCGCGACGACATGCGAACCACTTCGGACAGTTTCAAAAAAAGCTGCCGTTGCCGAGAGACCGGCATTGAAGAGAAGTGCATCGGGTCCATCGTCGAGTGCGGCCAAAACTTCTTCAACGATCCGTGTCGTCGGGTTGTCGTCACGCGCATAGCTGGTAGGGCCGCGCAGACCGTAGTTCGAATCCCGCGCGAATGTGCTAGCCGGATGAATTCCCGGCACGACCGAGCCGGTCGCCCGATCGATAATGTGAAGGGCCTGAGCGGCCAGCGTACTTGGTGACCAATTCTGGTAATCAGATGACATGAAACATAACCTAGTGGCTGAGGCATTCTGAAACGACGGACTTTCCTTCGACGCCAAGAACTTCTAACTGTCGTTGAGTGATTTCAAGCCAACATATGACAAGTCATATCCAAACTGGATGTTCGTATTCGCAGAGGAAATCGAAATGGGCACACCAAGTTTCCACATGATCGAAGGCGCACCGCAGCCCGTAGCACCCTTTTCCCATGCCGTCGATGTCGATGGCTGGATTTTCGTGACTGGCCAGATGCCCACATGGCCGGACGATGCGGACCGACCGCTCCCCGACGGCATCGAGGCGCAGACACGGCGCGTGATGGATAATCTCATTATCGTGTTGGAGGGCGTCGGTCTTGGCTTGGAACACATTGTCCAGGCGCGCGTCTATCTCACAGAATTCGACCGGGATTATGCGATTATGAACGATACTTATCGGTCTTACTTCGCCGAAGGTCGATTGCCGGCACGCACATGTGTCGGTGTGTCGGGCTTGGCTGTCGGCGCTCTCGTTGAGATAGATCTTGTGGCACGCCGCCCAACGGAATAACTCCGCCGGCATAGTTAGTGCCGGACTTTTGTAATGGGTTCTGCGCTGTGCGACGCCTCTTCAAAATGTCGAAGAAGCGCTATCTGCTGACATATTTGTTCGCCTCTTCGAAGAGCGCCATGTTCTTGTCGACGTCGTAAGTCTGTTCTGTGAGGCATTCCGGCTCCCACTCGCTCCGGTGCTCAGCAAAAAAATCGCCGCCATAGACGTGAAGCGCGCCCGTGAACAAAGTTGTCGGATTGGTCACGGAGTGAATTATGTCCTTGCCCAAAGGCGAAGCGTCACCAGGCGCCATTGATTTCGCGCCTGCCGCTTCGATCTTCCCTTCCGGATCATCCTCTAGGCGCCGCCAAAAGATATTGTCTTCGCGCCCGGAATAGACGCCGATGACGGCCCACATATTGTGGTTGTGTGGCATCAATGTCATCCGCGGCGCCCAGATCACATTGAGAACTGTCAGCGTATCGCTCACATGCAGGCGCTGTACGCCCCCAAGTGTCGGCTCGCCGAGACCTTGAATGACCTGGCTTGGATCTGAGACAGCGCGCTCCACGATTTCCCTTGCCGCTTTGTGGGTATTGTCCTGCGCAACGGCTGCCTGACAGTCTTCGATAAACCGATCAACCTGAAACATTTTTCGTCCCTCGACCTGCTGACACGCTCTGGCGTGCTCCAATTCGGCGCGATTGTAACGCGATGATTGCGAAAATGACCACTGGAAAAGGGGTGGTGCTAAAGTGTTTTCTCCAGCAATTCCGCGAGTGCCTCCGGCGCCGAGACCATGGCATCATGACCGGTGGCGATTTCCTGTATCGGCCAACCGAGACTGCGCGCGAGTTGCACCGAAGCTTCGGCACTCCGATAGGCCGGGTCGGTCGGCCTGATGTATCGGCAGGGCAATCCGTTACCCGGCGCTCCCTCAAAGTGAATTGCGGTCTCATAGGTTCGTGTCGGATGCGGCGTCAAGCTGTCCTCCACCCATCGTTGCTGATCGGTATCCACAATGCCAAACGCTTCAGCGGGCGGGCAGGGAATTGACAAGCCGCCCGAAGACGCCATGGCGCTTTGCTTGCGTTCCGCCCACGTCTCGGCCGGAAGCCGGTCGGACTGGCTTACGCCGCTCACCGGCAAGAGCGCATCGAGATAGACAAGTTCGCGAATTCGCTCTGGTACTTGCGCCGCTGCACCGGAAATCGGGCCGCCGCCGAAACTATGACCAACCAGGATCACGTCGTTCAGATCGTTCTCGGTCAGATGCGCTACGACATCGTCGACGAATGTCTGGAGCGTGATGTCAGCAGAGAGTAGATCGGCACGCTCGCCCAGACCCGTCTGCGTCGGTGTTGTGACAATGTGACCGCAGTCACGAAGAATTTGTGCCACATGCTCCCAGCACCAGGCACCATGCCAAGCGCCATGTAGGAGCGTAAATGTCTGCTGAGGCATACTTTGTCCCCTGGATCGCTCCGTCATATGCCAAGCTTGTAAAGCATCAGATCGTAACTCGACCGATCGGTTTGCGCGAAAGCGGCTTTGGCCAACAACTGGTGTTCGCCGGCCAATTCATGGTTCCTTTGCTTGCGGTAGAGGCTTGCAAGGTCGAGCTGCGTCCGGCCGACTTCAAATTGGGCACCTGCGGATTCGAACAGAGAAACAGACGTCTCCAACGCTGATGCCCCGTTTCTATCCTCTTTCGCGCAAAGAGCCTTGCCATGGGCCCGCGCTGTCCAGCCGGCTCCAAGTGCATAGGGACTGTCTTTGGATGTCTTCAAGCCATCCTTTGCCACTTTGGTCGCTTCTTCCAACGACCCCGCCGCAATAAGCGCTTCTGCCAAATACCCCTGAAACAGGCTCATAAATGGCCGGAAACCGATAACACGCAACCCTTCGTTTGCGTCCTGAAGCAATTCGATACCTTCGCTCAACGATCCCTGTTCAGCCAATGCATAACCCAGAAACATCGAAGTGTAGATCTTGCAAGTCGGATCAGGTGCAAGATCTTGCGCCTGCTGACAGGCATCGACTGCTAATCCGTGCCCTCCCGCATTGGCAAGGCTCCAGCCGCGCAGGAAGAGCCCATAGCTTTCCAACCGCGACTCGCCTAGCTCGATGCCGATCTGGATAACTCGATCGGCAAACGCTAAGGCCTGGTCGAAGCGGCCTCCCTGCATCTCGGTCATTCCGCTGTAGAAATGCGACATGCCAAGCCACATGGCATCTCCGCATGTCTCCAACGCTTCAATGGACAGACGACCGAAACGGCGAGATTCATCCAAGTTGCCGTTGGCGAGATGCCAAAAACACAAGAGACCATTTGTCTTGCCTTCGACATCTTTCTGGCCATTTCCCGCAGCAATGCTGAGGGCTCGTTCCGCGACGGCCATTGCGTCGTCATACCTGGCAACGCGGGTGAGCATATGACTCATCCAGAAGCAGGACTCGCCAAGAAGGGCGGCAGACGGTTCGATTGAGCGAGATTGGGTGACAGGCTCCAACACAGCGATGCTGTCTTCAAAACGGCCAAGAAGATACAGGCAACGCGACATCCGGAACCTGACACCTGTTTCCTGTTCGCCGAGATCGTTTTCCAAGGACCGCGAAATTTGCGACAGCGCATTGGCAAGATTTTCGTGAGCGTCTTTGACCGAATACGTTTGCAAGGCAACGTCGCTCAGTTTGATACGGGCCTCGATTGACTCGGCTACGGCACCAGCGCGCTCATAATGATGGGCCAATAGATGAAGTCGATCGTTGGATCGTGATCCAGGTTTAGCCGCAAGAGCTGCTGCTATATCGGCGTGCAGACGGCTCCGTTTCGAGCGGAGCAGGGACTTGTAGGCGACATCTTGGATAAGTGCGTGACGAAAGACATATGTCGAATCCTCTTTCCCGGGACGCTCAAATAGAAAATCTTGCTGCTTCAGACGCGCAAGCGACTCGTGAACATCCGGAACATCCGTCAATAGTCCCTTGATAAACGACTGTTGAAACTCGCGTCCAAGAACAGAGGCGACCTCCAGAATGGCACGCTCGCGCCGCGGCAAACGATCGATCTGCGACATCAAGAGATTTTGCAGTGTCTCGGGAATGTCTTCATCGCGTGGTTCCGCCGCCACGAGATGAGACAATTGCTCAATAAAGAATGGATTGCCTTCGGTTCGATCAACGAAGCGCGCCAGGTTCTCATCATCCGGAACCGTTCGGCTCAAATGCCAGCGCAACAGAGCGCGGCTGTTCTCACGATCCAGGGGTGTCAGGGACACGTGCGTAAAATGCGCCACGCCAGGCCATCGCATACGTGCCGAGGGCCGCGCCGTTGCTATGAGAAGAATCGGTCGATCCCGGATCGCCTCGATGAGTTTGAGTAGATACTCCTCCGATGTCTGGTCGATCCAGTGCACGTCTTCCAAACAGAGAATTCGTCCCTCGTCGGGCGACGTATCCACAAGAGCTTTGGTCAATGCGCGAAATGTTTGCGCTCGCATATCTTCAGGAGAGCTTTGCTCCGAACTATGTTCGTCGGATGCTATGTCCAAAAGTCCGGCCAGATAGGACTGTACGCCGTCAAGTTCGTGCGCATTGCCATGACAGAAGGCTTTCAGCATGTCGCCTAGGCTATGTTCATCGGTAACATCGCCTTCGCTAATGAGCCGCGTCAGCATGTCGATGAAGGGAAGGAACGGCTTGCTCTGTCCGAAAGAGTGGCATTGCCCAAACAGCGCTTCGACACTGTCAGTCATATTGACGAATTCGTGGACCAGCCGCGATTTTCCAACACCTGGTGGCGCGGTCACAACAATGACCTGCCCGTGTCCCGACTTCGCTCCTTCCCAGCATGCTGAGAGCAACTTGATTTCGTGCAAACGTCCGAGATGCGGTCCGAGTTTTCCACCAGTGGCAGCCTCAAAGCGTGTCGGCCGACGATTGCGCCCTTCCACGACCCACAGAGGTACCGGGTCGGGAAAGCCTTTCAAATCATGCTCTCCAAAATCGGACACTCTAAAACGGCTACCGACAAGCGTCTTTGTGGTGCCATCGATCGTCATGCCGCCAGGAGGTGCAACACCCTGAATACGAGAGGCCAGATTGATCGTCGGCCCGAAGGTCGCATCACGTCCCGACAGCGAGGAGGGGCCCGTTACGACCGGACCTGTTGCAATCCCGACGCGGACGGAGACCGCTGGATCATGACCGCGGAACCGTCGATCGACCCTGCTTGCAATAAGATCGCCAGCTTCGATCGCTCGGGTCGCGTCATCCTCATGAGCCGAGGGAACGCCGAAATAAGCGAGAAGCCCATCACCCAGATATTTAGCGACATGCCCGCCGAATGCGGAGACCGCATCGCTTGCTGTCGTCTGATACTTGGCGATCAGATCCCTATAGTCCTCGGCATCCATGACATTCGACAAATATGTCGAGTCCGCAATATCTGAGAAAAGGACAGTCGCAATTCGTCGTTCGCCGGACTCCGGGTCTTCCAGTGAAAGATGTACGCGGTCCGTTGGGCCGCTTATGAAATCGGAACTCCGGTGGTCCTGTCGCGCGTTCCGCACAGCACCAATAATCTTCTTTCGATGACCCAGGGATACGCCGAGTTCGGCAAGGTCCAACTCGCTCAACTCAGGCAGAACATCCAAATCGACGTCGTTCTGCTCGAATGTAGGAATATATTTTTCGAGGCCCAAAGTCGTAAGCCAGGATCGAATATCACCCATGGAAACCGCAAGCTCAGGAAACGAACGTTATCGGCATAAACGTCCAGGATATTGGCGAGAAGTTCGGGACGTTAGCATAGTTCTAGAAGAACGCAGCCCGTAGCCGGAATTCAGTTTGGGGATACAATGTCTGGGGATTTCTAATGAAATGGCGGATGGAGAGGGATTCGAACCCTCGAGACGCTTGCACGCCTGCTGGTTTTCAAGACCAGTGCCTTCAACCACTCGGCCACCCATCCGCGCCTTACATATCATAGACTTAGCTGAGAACAAAGTGTGTTCTTGGTAACCGTTTTTGAGTTACCATCGGTTGCCAAGTGCGAATTGGTAGACACTTTGTTCTCGTATCGTTCTTGGTGTTGGATCTGGAGATCTGAGTTTCAAGGGCGTCGATTCCACACTTTAAACTGTCATAAACTTGCTTAAAGCGAGGACCTAACGATCGAGTGTCATCGACTGCTATGAGGGTTGTTGCAAATTGTGGAGCATGGTTCTTATTTCACCCTAGTTATCTTGCCCAAAGACACAGATTCCAATAAACCACCGTAACTTGCAGCAATAATTCTCTCGGATGAATGCAATGTCGCTCTACGAAGATTTGCCAGAAGATCCAGAAGACGCATTTCTAGTCCTTGAAGCAGATTTTCGCGAAACCTGTGAAATGAGCATTCTTCGCTCCAGCGAAGAAGTTGATGAGCGCCCTTATTACGAAAATTACGTTGTTCAAGTCATGGGCGCAGTAGTTGCTTTACAAATCAGTGATATTTTCACGCCTGACCCACCAAATATTGGCGAAGTTACTTATACTGAATACAGAAGATTCAAAACTGAAGTGTTATATTTCACAACAAAAATCTCCATTCGCCGAGGAAGAAGAATAAAAGGCTTTTCTGTTCAATTTAATCGCGTTACAAAGAAAAAAATACTACATTATCTAAATAAAATTGAAGACATTATTGAAAAAATTGATTTATCACATCAGAAAAAAGAAGCTCTAATTAATAAATTGAGATCGTTTCAGTCGGAGTTGGATCGAGACAGAACTCGGCTTGAGGCTTATGGGAATCTAATGATTGATGCGGCGGGAGTGCTCGGCGACACCGCAGAGCAATTGAAGCCAGTCAAAGAAATCTTGGACTCCATTAGTCGACTAATTTGGGGAGCCCGGCAAGAATCCAACGATAAGCAACTTTCTCCACCCGAGGAGAGGAAACAGATAGAGCCACCCCAAGAATCGCCAAGCGAGCAGGACAACAATAAGAGCGACGACGAAATACCTTTTTAGTGATCCGTGTGTTTCGGCGTTTACCCGCCGTGTTGCATTTGCGGTAATTGCATCAAGCTAGTCAGTCAGCAGTTCGAGGCTGGCTAAGCAGACCATTGTTGGAAGACTCGTGAGCGTCCGGTGAACACGCTCTGTTGGGAACGGCGACCAGCAGTTACGCTCAGGTCTGAGCGTAACGCCACGGCATGAGCTGTTCAAGACGAGTCATCTTGTGATCAGCGATGCGGCCCAGCGTATCGGTAAGCCAGGCTTGCGGATCGACGCCATTCAGCTTGGCAGTTTCGATCAAAGTATAGGCGATTGCCGCGGATTTGCCGCCGCGCTGCGAACCGGCAAATAACCAATTTTTTCTGCCGACGGCGATGCCGCGCATGGCGCGTTCAGCGGTATTGTTGTCGATTTCAAGGATGCCGTTTTCGAGATATGATCGAAGCCGCTTGATCCGCGTGATGGCATAGCGGATCGCCCCGGCAAGTGGCGTCTTGCCGGACAATTTGGGAAGTTGGATTGCCAGCCAAGTATCCAAATCCTCGAGAACCGGCTTGGCCTCGTCTTGTCTGATCCGCACGCGTTCATCGGGAGGTTCACCACGCACCTTCTTCTCAATGGCATAAAGCTCGGCGATGCGTCTGATTGCCTCTGCCGCAATGGCTGATCCTTGCGATTGCTGCACATCGACAAACTTCCTCCGGATATGTGCCATGCAGGCGACTTCACGGATATTGCCGGAACGATACAAGTCTTCGAACCCGGCATAGCCATCAGCATGCATCCAACCGGTGAAGTTATTGAGATGCTCCCTTGGCCGTTCGGCCTTACGGTCAGTAGAGAACTGATACCATGCCGCCGGCGGTGCTTTGCTCGCCCAGGGGCGCTCATCTCTGGCGTAAGTCCACAGCCGGGTTGTCTTGGTCCTGCCTGTGCCGGGAGCCTGCATCTTCACCGGCGTGTCATCGGCAAAGATCGCCGTTCCGCTCAGAACATGCCGGCCGATGGCGTCTGCCAGCGGTTCCAGCAAGGCTGTCGAGCGACCAACCCAATCGGCAAGGGTCGAGCGATCCAGATCGATCCCTTCACGACCAAAGATCTGGCTCTGACGATAGAGCGGGAGATGATCGGCGTACTTGTTCACAAGCACATGTGCCAGCAGACCCGGTCCCGGACGGCCACGTTCAATAGGCCTCGATGGCAACACGGCCTGCGTGATCTTCTCGCAGCATGAACAAGCCATGCGCGGGCGCACGATGCGGTTCACAACGAAGCGCCCCGGTACGAAGTCCAGCTCCTCAGTCACATCTTCACCAAGTTGCCTGAGTTTGCCGCCACATGATGCGCAGGCTTCACCGGCTGACAATACCGTCTGATGACGCGGCAGATGATCAGGCAATGGCTTTCGCTTCGGTTGGACTTTCGGCGCCTCAATGCCTGCGATATCGGATGACGGGTCAGAGGCGCGCGCAATCTCCTCGTCTTTCAGTGTCAGCTCAAGCTGGTCAATCGCTTCCGAACGTGAACCGAACTGATGGCGGCGCGATCCGGCAAGCTGGTGCTTCAGCTTGTCGATTAACAGATCTCGGGACTTCAACTCAGAGGTTAGTGAGGCAATAAGATCTTTTAGAATCTCAGGATCATCAGGTAGTTGGTTGGCCTCATTGAGCATGCAAATGGTCTATCAGATTCACACTCTTTATGGAATCCCTCGACCACAACAAACCTTTGTTCCAAATAGATTTTTGTTCACCCGGCCGTCAACGGACGCCACGTCCGCTGAGGTGCTCGCCAATCGATCCCTTCCAGAAGCATCGAGAGTTGCGCTGGCGTGATCACGACTTTGCCGTCAGCCACCGATGGCCAAACAAACCGGCCCCGTTCCAGGCGCTTGGAGAACAAGCACGCACCCTGGCCATCCCACCAGATTACTTTGATCAGATCGCCACGTCGTCCACGGAACACAAACAGATGACCCGAGTACGGATCCTGATGCAAAACCGTCTCTGCTAAAGCTGAAAGGCTGACAAAGCCCTTGCGCATATCGGTCGCGCCTCCAGCCAACCAAATCCTTGTCGAGGCTGGAACCGGGATCATTCACTCAGGCCTCGCACCAGGCGAGAGACTGCTTCAGGATCAAATGCACCCGTGATGCTAAATCGGTGTCCGTTGGTCAGCGTGATCTCAATCCGACCATCCGCAACTGGTGACTCGACAGGCAGCGCAGACTGTTCAGCCACGATCTCAACCGGCAGGAACGTAGCCTCCCGCGTATCATCTTCGACCACGGCAAACCGAGGATCGCGCAGCCATTTGAAAACAAGATTGGCGTTTACATCATAGCGGCGGGCAACGCGAGAAACCGACACACCGGGAACCCGCGTCTGGGCGACGATATCCCGCTTCTCATCATCCGACCAATGTCGCCGCTTCCGCCACTTCCTTGCCATCGATTGTCCCGGAATAGTGTCCACTAACGACAGTGGACACCATCGCCCGCCATCACACAGCAAAGCATCAGCATCATTGCAGGCGCCGCAAGAGCGGGGACGCCGGACGCTTACGAAGACTCCGCAATTGCACGAATCAACTCTCTTCTACGTTTCTCACTTCCAAATTCGGCTTCAACGATCATCACATAAATGTCGGGTATTTTAAATATTCCTGACTCTGATTTTTGACGCCTGCTGGTTTCTGAGATTGGTAGTCAAATAGGCAGTAACGGAAGGGAATAGGCGGGAGGAAGCGGCGCTAAACGATTGAAAAAAATTGAAAAAAAGAACCAACCTCGGTTTTCAAGACCAGTGCCTTCAACCACTCGGCCACCCATCCAAGGACGATCTTATGGCATAAACGCTAGACGATCGTTAAGACCAAATTGAGCGAAAATTCGGGTCCGGCTTCAGTCGTCACTCCGTCAGAATTACCGATGTACGACAATTCGAAAAATTCGTTTGTCGGTATGCAACTCATTTGCAATCCTTTCCTCGTCGCGAAACGCTGACAGAACAATAAGTTGGCGAACTGCTGGGTTGGAGATCCGAGGCGCCTTACGCCACGGGCTGGCAAGGGGAGGCGGGTCATGGACGGATCCTTGCGGATTATCCATGCCATCGAATGGCTCAATGAACGCGTCGGGCGAACTGTGGCCTGGCTGACCCTGACGATGGTCGTCACGACATTTGCCGTCGCTATCCTGCGATACGGCTTCTCCATGGGCTGGGTCTGGTTGCAGGAATCCTATGTTTGGATGCATGGCACCATCATCATGATGGCTGCCGGATATACGCTGCTTTATGATGGCCATGTTCGGGTCGATATTTTCTACCGTGCCGCGAGCATACGCACGAAGGCATGGGTCAATATCATCGGCACAATCGCCTTTCTCTTCCCGACTCTAGCCGTGGTTGCATGGGTGACGACGCCCTATGTGCTGCTGTCGTGGGAACGCTGGGAAACGTCGCGAGAAGCCGGCGGTATGGTCGGACTCTTTCTTCTCAAGACGACGATGGCAGGCTTCTTCATTCTTATGGCCTTGCAAGGGCTGGCCATGTTGCTCCGATCAGTCTTGGTCCTTCAAGGTAAGCTCGAATGGGAGCCGGGCGATACCAGCTCGCTCAAGGGCAGGGGATAGATTGCCGTGCCCCTCAACGAGATCCTCGCGCTTCTGCTCCTGTTGACCGTCTGCGACACGATGCTGCTTGGCTTCCCCGTCGCCTATACGCTCGCTGGCGTTGCCATCCTCTTTGCCTTTCTCGGCAACGCTCTCGGCGCCTTCGACATGATTTTCCTCTCAGCCATTCCCTCGCGCCTCTTCGGCATCATGAACAATGAAGTGCTCATTGCAGTTCCACTCTTTGTTTTCATGGGTGTGATGCTCGAACGCTCACGCGTTGCCGAAGATCTCCTCCAGACCATGGGCCAGTGTTTTGGCTCACTGCGCGGCGGGCTCGGCATTTCCGTGACACTTGTCGGCATGTTGCTCGCCGCTTCCACGGGCATTGTCGGCGCAACCGTTGTAACCATGGGGCTGCTCAGTCTGCCGACGATGCTCAAAGCGGGTTATGACCCCAAGCTGGCCTGCGGCACGATCTGTGCTTCGGGCACGCTCGGCCAGATCATCCCGCCATCCATTACACTTGTGATCCTGGGCGATGCATTGGCCGGAACCTATTCAGAATCGCAATTGGCAAAAGGCAACTATCTGATCGAACCTTTCAGTGTGATCGATCTTTTTGCCGGCGCGCTCATTCCAGGTCTGATGCTGGTCGGGCTCTATACGGTCTGGCTGATTATCACCTCATTTGCACGGCCCGATACTTGTCCTCCCTACTATGTGGAAGGCGTGCAACTGCGAGCACTCGCACTGCAGATTGTCAAAGCGCTGCTCCCGCCGGTCTTTCTCGTCATCAGCGTTCTCGGGTCGATACTGGCCGGTCTTGCCACGCCAACGGAAGCGGCATCCTTTGGCGGGATCGGTGCCATGCTGCTGGCGTTGTCGAAGGGTCAATTATCCTACCGGGTCATCGTCGATGTCGTGCGCATTACAACCCGTATCAGTGCCATGGTGTTTTCCATCCTGATTGGAGCATCGCTCTTCGCCCTGACATTCCGTGGTCTTGGCGGCGATCATCTGGTCCAGGAATTTCTGACCGGCCTTCCGGGCGGATTCTTTACCGCGATGCTGATCGTCATGCTGCTGATGTTCGTCCTCGGTTTCGTGCTGGATTTTATCGAGATCGTCTTCATCGTCGTACCGCTGGTCGCGCCGGCTTTGTTTGCGGCCGACATCAGCCCGGTTTGGCTTGGCGTCATGATGGCCATGAACCTGCAGACCAGCTTTCTGACACCGCCCTTCGGCTGGGCGCTGTTCTACATCAGGGGCGTGGCGCCGGCGGAGATCAAGACCACTGATATCTATAAGGGTGTCGCGCCGTTCGTCGCTATCCAGATTATCGGTCTCTGCATCCTGGCCTACTATCCGGGTCTGGCGACCTGGCTGCCGAGTCTTATACTGGGATAGACGGCCAATAGATCGGCTACGAAATCGTCGCTAGATCGGCTTTCACGGCGCCATAGAGAACTGGATCCTGCGTAACGTCTGTCGGTCGGTCATCGACCGTCAAAGCCATCGCCGAGAAATGCTCGACGCGCTGCTGCATCTCAGGTTGCTGCATGATCTTTTCGATACACTGACGCACCGCCTCTACCGGCGGCTCCTGATCAACACCCTTCATCTCCATCCAGACATTTCGCACATACAACGCGCAATGATGGACCAGAAGTGCCTGTTCGCGGCTGGTGCACGCATCGGCCAGCTCTCCCAATCCCCACTCTCTGAGGCGCTCAAGTTGAAAATCGGCTGCCGTTCCCGGTTCGCCGATATCAGGCAGATCTTTCCTATCCATGCAGCATCACCTCACTTGGTTCAAAAATCGATGCACCGATGAAATGGCAACCGAGCCTTCTCCAACGCCTGAAGCCACGCGCTTGACAGAGCCGGACCGCACATCGCCAACCGCAAAGATTCCGGCAACCGACGTATCGAAAGGCTGCGGGGACTGACCACGCTCATGCGGCATGCCCGTTACCACGAATCCCTTGTCATCCAAGGCAACACAGTCCTGCATCCAGTCGGTATTCGGCACTGCGCCAATCATGACGAATACGTTGCCGATATCCTTTGTCTCAGTCTCTCCCGTCTTACTGTTCTTCCAGACCACTTGCCGCAGAAGGCGGTCACCTTTCAGTTCTGTGATCTCAGTATGCGTATGAAGCGTGATGCGGGACGATTGCTCGATGCGCTGGACCAGATAGTCCGACATGCTTGCGGCCAAGCCATCGCTGCGGACAAGAACATGGACGTGCTTCGCGAAGCCCGAGAGAAAAACGGCCGCTTGTCCCGCAGAATTGCCGCCGCCGACGACTACCACGTCTTCATTGGTGCAGAGTTGGGCTTCCAGCGGGGAGGCGGCATAGTGAATGCCTTGCCCCTCATAATCTTCGTAGTTCTCAAGCTTGAGACGACGATAGGTGGCGCCGCAGGCCAGAACGACAGAGCGGGCTTTGATGTGCTTGTTCTCGTCGAGTGTAATTCTGAAACCTTCATCGATGCGCGCAATACCGGTCGCCGCTCGTGCGATCGCAAACCGTGCTCCGAATTTCTGGCCTTGTATCCATGCGCGCCCCGCAAGGGCTTGACCGGAAATCCCGGTTGGAAATCCCAAATAGTTCTCAATCTTGGAACTGGTTCCCGCCTGGCCGCCAGGTGCTTCCGCCTCGATGATGATTGTGTCGAGCGCTTCCGACGCTGCATACACACAAGCCGAGAGTCCTGCCGGACCTGCTCCGATTACAGCCAGGTCATGGAGATGGTCTTTGTCGATGTTCTCGGTGAGCCCGAGACGATCCCCCAACTCGGCGATGGATGGATTGTGAAAGACGGTTCCATCGGCCGTGACCACGGTCGGCTCTCCGTCGAGGTCAAATCCATGTTGTAATGAAAGCTGTTGGGCATCCTCGGACACTTCATCGACGAACTGGCAGGGATATCCATTTCGGCTCAAGAAACGCTGAATGCGAAGCAGATCGCGCGCTGACTGTTTGCCGACGAGCGTCACCCCCGCCTGGGCATGCAGGATCAGACCGGTCCTGCGCAGAATGAGGGCCCGCATGATGATCTCACCGATATCCTGCTCAGTGCTGGCCATTCGATTGAATGCGGAGCGCGACAATCTGACGACGGTGCTCTCCTTGCCTGTCCGCCCGCCAACGAGAATCTGGCGCTGGTTGAACAAATCCAACTCGCCGGTGAACTGGTTTTCGCCGTGCACGGTGAACACGACGGGTTCACCTCTCTCGTCGAAATCGAATATCTCGATGTTTCCTCTAAGGACGAGGAAAAAATCGACACCGCGCTCACCCCGTTCGAACAGGATTGTCCCTCTCGGAAGGTCTTCCACGTCACCATAGGCACGAATGCGCGAGACCTGATCCTCGGTAAGGACGGGAAACGTTTGAGCCGAACGCTCATAGGGATCGCTCGGATTGACGGCTGCAGCCTCTGCAGCATCGACTGCACTGGTCGGTTCGTTGGGCATTCAATTCCTTGATTGTGGTTCGCGTCGCTCTCTGTGTTGCTGATCCGCTCATCGCTTCAAAAGCTGAGCTGATAACGCAACTTCACTACCCCGGTTGTCACGACAGGGATTGTCCTCTGTACGACAATGCCATGGCGTGCGGATCACGTTTGAGAGGAGTGCGCATGAACCTGTTGGCGCCGGAAATCCGTCGCTGGCGCACAAGTGCAATGGCCCGCCGGGCAGTCAGGGCACGACAGGCGCGAGCAATTGCCGCTTTTGCCGCAATCCGAGAGCGCGCTTCCGGCCACTCACTCAGCGGCTGACTTCAAATCGGCTGACTTGTCGAAATCACTCATTTCTTGGGCAAGCACCGCAATTTGCCGCGCAAGAGGTTGAAGAGTGTCCACCGATGCCGTCGCCGTGAAAACGACAGGCGGCATGGTTGGCATTGTCGGAATTTGTTTCAAAGCACCGTTTTCGATCTCCGCCTGGAAACACCGAGGTGGAAGAAGCGTCACGCCGAGCCCAGCCGATGCGAGAGAGGCCGCAACCCCCATACTTTTGCAGGTATCGATTCTCTGATAGTGCGCGCCACCTGCTCGAAACCAATCTTCAATCGACATATGGTGATGGGACTCTCGCGACAGAGCGATGACAGGCAAGTCCTGAAGATCGGTTGGCTCCAACACCTTGTCGGGCAACTTCAACTCCGGGCTCGCCATCCATGCGAAAGGCACAACGCCAAGCGGCTTGGAGACGAAATGATGCCCCGGGACACTCCCAGGTGCCAGGATCAGATCGAGTGCCCCTTGATGAAGCCGCTGCTCGAGGTCATGCGTCAGAGCTTCATCGAGCTCGAGCACAACCTTCGGATAGCGCGCATGAACAGCCTTCACCAACTTCGGCAACCAGGTGATCGAGATTACCTCGACCACGCCGATCCGAATGATCCCGGGGATGGCATCCGGCGCTGAAACGCGTTCACGCGTTTCGGCTGCCAGATGCAGGAGTTGTTCCGTGTAGCGCATAAGTTCGCGGCCGCGCGCTGTCACGCGGGCTGAGCGCTGTGTCCGATCGAACAACTCGACCCCAAAGCTGTGCTCCAGGTCCTGTATCCGCATGGATACCGTCGATTGCGTCGCATTGAGTCGCTCAGATGCGGCCGTGAAACTACCGAGCTTTACAGCCCAGTAGAATGTTTCAAGCTGCTTGAGATTCACCGATGGTGCTCCGGGCAACCGAACTCGGTTCCTCTGTCAGTTCCGTCAAGGCATGGGAAATCGCCCGCAGACTGCGGCATTCTGTCCTCCAATCCGTCCTCCGACAGACAATCTATCAATCTTTTTGGTCTTTTCCGATCTAAAAATATCGTTTGCCGCGATATCAGGCCCTACAGCATACTTTCGTCGTAAGTCGGAGGAAGCAAAAACGCGAGGAAGCCCGGAAGGCGGGTCTTCCCCGCCAAAAGACAGTGTCGGAGGAAGCGTTAATGAAGCGACGTTCATTCTTGAAAGCAACGGCCGCCACATCAGCCGTCGCAGCAGCATCTACTTTCCCCAAGCCAGCCTTGTCGCAGAACAAGCGGCAATGGCGTCTCATCACAACCTGGCCGAAGAACCTGCCGGGCCTTGGGACCGGCGCACAATATTTCGCTGATCAGATTACCAAATGCACAGATGGACGCCTGACCGTGCAGCTTTTCGCCTCAGGCGAGATTGTTCCAGCCTTTGAGTCTATCGATGCCGTTGGCGCCGGAACCGTCGAAATGGGTCACGGCGCACCTTATTATTGGAAAGGCAAAGTTCCAGCGACCCAGTTTGTGAGTAATTTTCCCTTCGGCCTGACGGCTCAGGAATATAACGGCTGGTATCATTTCGGCGGTGGTGCCGAGCTCTGTGACGAAGTTTACAAAGGGCTCGGCTGCAAATTCCTCGTCTGCGGCAATACGGGTGTGCAGCACCCCGGATGGTCCAGCAAGGAAGTCGCAACCCTTGATGATTTCAAGGGATTGAAAATGCGCATGCCCGGCATCGGCGCGGAGGTCATGAAGCGGATCGGCGCGACGGTCGTGAACCTACCCGGCAGTGAAGTGGCCGCGGCGCTCGCCTCGGGCACCATCGACTGGGTCGAGTGGAACAATCCCTATGGCGAGGCATCCATGGGATTCTGGCGGCACGCAAAATACTATTACACACCGGGCTGGCACGAGTGCGGCACGGTCTTGGAGACATTCATCAATCAAAAAGCATGGGACAGTCTTGAGCCCGATCTGAAGGCGATCGTCACCAACTGCGCCTATGCCACAAACGATGTCATGCTGAGTGAATTCCAGGCCCGTTCAGGTCCGGTCCTTCAGCAGTTCGTCAACAAGTACAAAGTCGAAATCAAACGGCTCAGCAACGATCAGCTGACCAAGATCGGCCAGGTCACCGGTGAGGTCATTTCCGAACTGGTGGCAGCGGATGCTCTCACCAAGAAGGTGTTCGAGAGCATGAACAAGTTCCGCACCGAACAGATCGCCTACAGCGGGACGACGGAGCAGGACTTCTTCCGCGCTCGTAGCCTCGACTACAAATGGCCCGCATGACAGGCATGATTTGCGCTTTTTGGCGGGGATGTGCTTGAGCATCCCCGCTCTCGCCCGATTGCGAGGCCGAGCCGACATGACGACCAAAGCAATTGCATCAGAAAACCAAATGAGAAGACGCAAGAATTCCTCGATTGTTCTGATGTGAAGTTTGCATATGATGCCGTTCAACTCTGGCGGAAACTGAATTGCGGACATGTCCGCTACTGATCGGCGGATCGTGAATTGATGAGAGATTCAATCGAGTCCATGGACTGTGAACGCCTTGATACCGTTTCTCTGAAAGTCAACCGAGTCGTCAAGGAGGCTGACGGTATTTCGAGCTTTGAATTCGTGCACCCGGATGGCGACGACCTGCCACCCTTCAATGCCGGCGCTCATCTCCAAATTCATCTCGGTCCGGATCTCACGCGCCAATACTCATTGTGCAACGACCCCACTGAAACGCATCGCTATGTGGTCTCCGTCCTAAAGGATGAGAATGGTCGCGGAGGATCCAAAGCGATGCACGAGACATTGCAGGAAGGAGCATTGGTTTCCGTCTCCGGTCCTGACAATCATTTCCCGCTTGCAGGTCGCGAGGCGAGTTTTCATCTGCTCCTGGCGGGGGGAATCGGCGTCACGCCGATGATGGCAATGATCGAGGAACTCGAGGCGGCAGACAAACCTTACACTTTGCACTACTGCACCCGCTCCCAGGAAAAGACGGCATTTCTGGACCGGCTGGACAAGCGTATAGCCGATGGAAAAGTCGTGGTTCATCACGATGGCGGAGAGCCTTCGAAGGGATTGGATATCCCGGAACTCATCGCGCAATACGAGGTTGGCACGCATGTCTATGCCTGCGGACCTTCGGGTTTCATGAAAGCGTTCAACGACAATGTCGGCGCCTGGCCGCCCCACGCCGTCCACACGGAGTATTTCACCGCCGCCGAGCGCGACGAAGACTGGGAAGATAAGCCGTTTCAAATCAAACTCGGTCACGACGGTACGCTGCTGGACGTGCCGGCAGACAAGAGCATTGTGGACGTGTTGCGCGCGCATGGACGCGACGTCGAAACGTCCTGCGAAGAAGGGTATTGCGGCACCTGCATCACACGATATCTCGAAGGCGATCCGGAACATCGCGACACGGTTCTCGATGACTCCGATCAAGCCAAATACGTAATGGTGTGTTGCGCCCGATCGAACGGGCCGGTGCTGGTTTTGGACATTTGAAATACGGGGTAGACCTCGAGGAAAGGAACGATCCATGGACACACGAAACTACCCACGAAACTACCCACGAAACTGCTGGTATGTCGCCGGCCTCTCAAGTGAGTTCGAGCCGGAAACCCTGACGGGTCATGTCATTTGCGAACGCCCCATTGTGGCGTGGCGAACGAAGGATGGCGACGTGGTGGCCTATGACGACCGCTGCGCCCACAAGCGCTTTCCGCTGTCTAAAGGACGGCTCATGGAGGACGGCACCCTCGAATGCGCCTACCACGGTCTGCGCTATGACGTGAGCGGCAAATGCGTGATGATCCCATCGCATCCCACAGGTCCGATTTCACCACAGGCCCAAGTCGCTCCATTTCCGGTCATCGAGCAGGACGGCCTCGTCTGGATCTGGCCGGGCGATCCTGCAAAATGCGAGGAGCGCAAGCCGCCGAGGACACCGGAGCCCGGATCCGATGATTGGGAGACGGTGATGGTTGGCCCTATGGATATCTCTGCCAACTATCTCCTTCTGATCGAGAATCTACTCGACATCACGCACTTCTATCCGCTGCATGACGGCAATATCGGCGATATCGCGAACAGCCGCATCCCGATCGATCTGGACGAAGGCGAGGTCGACGGCAACAAGTTCGTCAAGACCATCCGCAAGACACAGAATTACGAGCAGCCACCCTATCTCGTAGATTGGTTTCACTACAATCCGGTCGATCGCGAACACACCCACTGCATGCAAAGCCCCGGCCTGACACGGGTCGTGATGGACGTCGCGCCTCCCGGTGAGTTGCATCAGGGCAAGGATCGCGGATACGTTCTGCTTCACACCCATACGCCGGTCGATGCCCGTCGCCATATCTGGCGCGTGCTGGTCAACTGCAAGGCGGACCATATGTCGGCAGGCGATCCCAATACATCGGCGGCCCAGCGCGTCGCCGGCATGTTCCCGGGAGTCATCGAGGAAGATCGATGGGCGCTCGACGAACAGCAGAAGATGTTTGACTATCCTCTAGAAGGCTATCAGGAAGTCTTCCTGAAGCCGGACAAAGGGTTGCGAAGAGCGCGTCAGATCATCCAGGAGATGGTGCGCGAAGAAGAAGGGCCCGCAGCGGCGCAAGCTGCCGAATAGCAGGCCAAACAATGAGCTTGAGGATTGGATGTCGCAAAACGAGTCGAACGCGCCGCTAAGCGGTCTGAAAGTCCTCGAACTCGGTCAGATACTGGCAGCACCCTTCGCGGGGTCGCTGCTGGCCGACCTTGGGGCCGATGTCGTCAAGGTCGAACGGCCCGATGGCGGCGACGGCATGCGCCAGTGGCCGCCGCTCACCGCCAATGATGCAGGCGAGACCTATAGCGAGAACTTCGCCTCCATCAATCGCAACAAGCGCTCCATAACGGCTGACCTAAAGGATGCCGGCGATGTCGAGCGCCTCTGCCTTCTGGCCGAACAGGCCGATGTGGTGATCGAGAATTTTCGTCCGGGCGTGTTGCCGCGATTAGGCCTCGGCGCCGATGCGCTTCGTTTGCGCAATCCAAAACTCGTTTATTGCTCCTTGTCCGGCTACGGCCAGGAAGGGCCGTTGGCCAAACGCGGTGCCTTCGACGTGACGGTCCAGGCAATCAGCGGTGTCATGAGCGTCACCGGAGATGAGGGCGAGAGCCCGGTGAAATGCGGTGTTCCGTTCGGCGATATCTGCGCCGGCCTCTATGGCGTGGTCTGCATTCTGTCGGCCGTTCGACGCGCCGAAGAAACAGGGCAGGGCGCGACCATCGATTGTTCGATGCTTGGCAGCCTGCTTGGGTCTGCTGCCCTGCAGACCAGCGAGTTCTTCGGAACTGGCCAGATTCCAAAAGCCATGGGATCGGCCCATCCACGCAATGCGCCCTATCGGGCTTTCGAAGCGTCCGACGATTCCTTTGTGATCGCCGCAGGTAACGACCGGCTATGGAGCGCCGTTGCCGATGCCGTTGGCCGCCCCGAACTGACGGACGACCCGCGGTTCCTGACACAAACCGACCGCGCGGCCAATCAGGATGCGCTGCTCGAAATCCTGGCGCCACTCTTCAAAGAGCGCACGGCAAAGGAATGGCTCGATGAAATGGACAGCCGCGGTGTTCCATGTGCGCCGATCAACAATTATGCGGAGATTTTGGCTGACCCTCAGACCGCGGCACTCGATCTTGTGAAGGATCTTGTGCTCACGAATGGCGTCCAGACCAAGACTGTCGGATTTCCAGCAAAAATTTCCGACTGGCAATTTTCGATAACTTCTCCACCGCCGGCTCTTGGGGCCCATACGGACGAAGTGTTCGAGGATTGGCTGGCGCATGGAGCCGGCAAGTCATAAACGCCAAGCGCCGGGGTCTTGGCGCGAGCGCCGATTCTGTGCATGTTAACGACAATTCGGGACGAATTTTCCCAACGAACGCAAGGACAACAGGGGAGGGACTGTCATGGAAGTACGCGCCGCATTGGCCGTCGAGGCCGGAAAGCCTTTAGAAGTAACGACCGTAAATCTGGAAGGCCCGAAGGCCGGAGAGGTTCTGGTTGAGATCAAGGCAACCGGTGTTTGCCATACGGACGAGTTCACACTTTCCGGAGCAGATCCTGAAGGCCTGTTTCCCGCCATTCTCGGTCACGAGGGCGCCGGCGTCGTTGCGGAAGTCGGTCCTGGCGTTACCTCATTGAAGCCGGGCGATCATGTCATCCCGCTCTACACGCCGGAATGCCGCGAGTGCGACTACTGTCTGCATCCGAAGACCAATCTCTGCCAGGCGATCCGCGAGACGCAGGGCAAGGGCGTCATGCCCGATGGCACGAGCCGTTTCACCGCGTCCGGCGAAATGGTTCATCACTATATGGGCACCTCGACCTTCGCCAACTACACGGTGGCTCCGGAAATCGCGCTTGCCAAAATTCGTGAAGACGCCCCCTTCGACAAGGTTTGCTATGTGGGCTGCGGTGTGACGACGGGTATCGGTGCCGTTATCAACACTGCCAAGGTCGAACCGGGCAGCAACTGCGTTGTCTTCGGTCTCGGCGGCATTGGCCTCAACGTCCTTCAGGGTCTTCGCCTCGCCGGCGCCAACATGATCGTCGGCGTCGACATGAACAACTCTAAGAAAGAGTGGGGCGAGAAGTTCGGTATGACTCACTTTGTCAATCCGGCAGAGGCAGGTGACGACCTCGTCGCCCATCTCGTCGATCTGACAGGCGGCGGTGCCGATTACAGCTTCGAGTGCATCGGTAATGTCGACGTCATGCGGCAAGCTCTCGAATGCGCACACAAGGGCTGGGGCGAGTCGATCATTATCGGTGTCGCAGGAGCGGGTAAGGAAATCGCGACGCGCCCGTTCCAACTGGTGACAGGACGGTCATGGCGCGGTACGGCATTCGGCGGTGCCAGAGGCCGCACGGACGTACCCAAGATCGTCGACTGGTACATGGAAGGGAAGATCGATATCGATCCGATGATCACTCACACCATGCCACTCGACGACATCAATAAGGCCTTCGACCTGATGCATGCAGGCGAATCCATCCGCTCGGTCATTCAGTTCTGATTGTTGTTGTCTTAGACCTATCGGCCTCGGCCTTCGGGCCGGGGCCGATATGGCTGCCAACGACGGAAGACTGAACGGCGCTTCATCGCGCCATATCTATTTGCCCCTATCGTTCTGAACCTGCTCTTTGATCAATGCGCTTTGCGTGCTCGACCAGCAACGCAAATGTTTCTTCGATGGCTGGATTGGTCGTCTGTACTGACCTGTGCAGGTAATAGGAAATGTCCGGTAACGAGGGCAATCCGATCTTCTCATCCAAAACCTGTGTCTCAGCGAGGAAGGCAGATTGCGTCCGAGCTGTAATTCCCAGGCCGGCTGAGACCGCCAGCCGAACGCCGGCCAGAGAAGGCGACGTCGCGCGCTCGACATAAGTCAAACCGCCGATATCCAATGCCGACAATGCAATTCGGCGAAACATGCTCGGCTCATCGGTCAACACCAGGGGCCATGGCGTGGCAGGATCCCGGCGCCAGCTCGGTGCGGCGATCCACAGGACCGGCATCTTGGTCAGCAAGACGCTCTCATAATTGCTGGAGGACCGGGTACTTATCGCCAGGTCAAGCTGTCCGCTTTCCAGCATTTCCATCAGATTGGGACTACGGTCTGCATGGATGACAAAATTGATTTCAGGCACCTGCGTCGAAAGTTGCGCAAGCACTTCGGGCAGAAATTCTTCTGCGACTTCCTGAGGCGTACCGATTCTGACAATGCCGGTTTGCCGACTTTTTGCTGAGGCGGAAACAGCGTAGTTGCAAAGAGATATGATTTCGCCGCCATGGCGGACCAGGGTTCTTCCTGCTGCCGTGAGTTCCCTTTGCCGCCCCTTTGCCGTGAACAATGGTGTTCCGACGATCCGCTCGAGATTCTGCATCTGATGTGTCACCGCGGACTGCGTACGACCCACGCGCCGCGCTCCAGCGGAGAACCCGCCTTCTTCATGAATTGCAATGAGTGTCTTGAGGTGGCTGATCTGAATATCGGATTTCATCGGTCCTCTCCTCAGATCGTTATACATCAATATTTTTCATTGAATTTCGAAAAACATTAATTTTTCAGATCGACGCAATCTCCTTACTGTTGCTGCTGGTCTGAGAGACGAAAAAACGAGGTTGAGAATGCCAATTGCCGAGACACGAGAAGCCCTTGCTCAATCTCTTCTCTCAAAATCTGTCGAGATCCTCGGTGATCGTCCACCAGACCGCACGCGCTTGGACAAAGTGAAGGCGGAACTTCTCAGCCTGGCCGGTCGGGTTGAACTATGGGGCGACAATGATTTTCCCGCACCCGACGTGAATGAAAAGCAGAACCGCTTCCAGATTGCGCAGGACTCGGTGACCGGATTGACCCTCTATCTGAATGTTATGCGGCCCGGCAAGAAGATCCCGCCCCATGATCACACGACGTGGGCGTGTGTCGCGGCGGTTGAAGGGACCGAGTTCAACACGCTTTACGATCGGCTGGATGATGGCTCCGTGCAGGGCAGAGCTGAACTCAAGGAAAAAGACGTCATCGAGCTGAAGCCCGGCAATGCCGTGGCGCTACTGGCCGACGATATTCATAGCGTCGAGATCCGCGGCACAGATGTCATCCGGCACCTGCATTTCTATGGCCAACCATTGGAGACTTTGAGCGGGCGGACAAGCTTCGACCTTGAAAATGGCACATGCCGTATCATGGATATCGGCGTGAAAACAAAGACTTGAGACCGAGCCGATGAAACACATTTCTCCTCAAACATTAAAACCTCTTCTGACAGATGGCGAAGAGATCGCGTTTCTCGACGTTCGCGAACACGGTCAGTATGGTGAAGGGCATCCATTCTTCAGCGTGAGTCTGCCTTACAGCCAGTTGGAAGTACTCGCGCCGCGCTTGATGCCGTGTCTTTCCGTTCGCTGCGTTGTTATGGACGACGCCGACGGCGTAGCCTCTCGGGCAGCCCGGGCACTCCAAAGGATCGGCTATACAAACATCTCCATATTGGAAGGCGGAGCACCGGCATGGGCTGGCGCGGGCTATACACTGTTCAAGGGCGTGAACCTTCCGTCCAAATCCTTTGGAGAGCTGGTCGAGCACGAATTCGATACGGCTGCCATATCCGCCGAGGAACTGAACGACTTTCAAAAAGAAGACGCCGACATTTTGCTTCTGGACGGGCGGTCCGGACCGGAATTCCGAAAGATGTCGCTACCGGGTGCACTGTCATGTCCCAATGCAGAACTGGGCTATCGATTGCCGCTGTTCAATGCATCCTCCACAACACCGATTATCGTGAACTGTGCCGGGCGAACGCGCTCGATCATCGGTGCCCAGACACTCAACATGCTGGGCCTTCCAAATCCGGTCTACGCTCTGCGGAACGGCACACAGGGGTGGCGTCTTGCCGGTTTCGACCTGGTTCACGGTTCTGACCCGTTGCCTTTGCCTCAGCCGGACAAGAAAACCTGGGCGGAGGGGGCAGAGCTGGCAGCGAAGATGCGCCGCGATTATTCCCTTCGCGGCGTCTCCTATAACGAGGCGCAGGCGTGGCTCGCAGACAATGGGCGGACCACATACCTCTTCGATGTCCGCAGCAAAGAAGAATATGAAAACGGCCATCCCGCCGGAGCCCGCTCGGCGCCTGGCGGTCAACTCGTCCAGGCGACCGACGAGCAGCTTGCCGTCCGGAATGCAAGGATCGTTCTGTGCTGCGACAATGGTCTGCGGTCAGCAACAACGGCCATCTGGCTGGCCGGCATGGGCCATCAGGTGTGGATACTGGATGTGGACGCACCAAAAGATGAAACCGGCATTTGCGATGCGACCACTACACCCGTTGTCGACACAATCGACCTGCAGGAAGTGAAACAACGCGTCGATGCCGGCGCACAGATCTTCGATGCCTCCAAGGGCCTTGACTATCGGTCCGGCCACATCGAAGGCGCAACATGGGTGACACGCGCGCGCTTCGACCTGTCGGCGATTACCGAGGAGCAGGCATATGTGTTGACGGGTCGTTGCCCTGTTCGCCTGGCTTGTCTTGCAACTGAAATCGAAACGCTCACCGGACAAGCACCTCGCGCGGTTGTTCAGGGTTCTCCGGAAGACTGGCAATCCGCAGGATTCAACGTCGTCGAAACACCTGACTTTCCTTCTGAGGCGGACTGTATCGACCATCTGTTCTTCGTGCATGACCGGCACGATGGGAATCTCGATGCGGCCCGGCGTTATCTGGAGTGGGAGCTTGGTTTGATCGATCAACTCGATGATCAGGAACGGGGCGCTCTGCGCCCCTTGCACCCGGCAAACGGTGCGGAGGCAACACGACATGCGACGTGAAACCAAGCTCATGCACTATGGCCGCTCCCCGACGCCCGGCACCGCAAATCCTCCCGTCATGCGCGCTTCCACGATCCTGCATGACACGGTCGCGACATATCGTGACGCCAAGGTTCGCCGCGAATCCGATGATACCGTCTTGTCCTATGGGCGACGGGGAACAACGACGGCACATACACTCGCAGAAGCGATCCGCGACATGGAAGCAGCCGACGCTACATTCCTGTACCCCACCGGAGTCGCGGCGTTGGCAACGGCGATTTCGGCATTCGTCGGCGCTGGCGATCACCTTCTGATTGTAGATACGATCTTCGGTGCGACGCGCCGCTTCTGTGAAAGGCAGTTGAAGCGCAATGGCGTAACGGTCGACTATTTCCCATGGGACACTGTCGATCTGGCACCTTGGGTCAAGCCGGAAACACGCGCAATCATTGTCGAGTCGCCGGCATCTCAAACCTATGAGGTGATGGATCTGCCGGCTATCTGTGCCAATGCAAAATCGCACGGACTGACGGTGATTACAGACAACACCTACGGCTCGAGCTGGCTCTATCACCCATTGAAACTGGGCTGCGATGTATCTGTTGTGGCAGGCACAAAGTATCTGGGCGGTCACGCAGACCTCATGATGGGCGCTGTGAGTGCGCGTGGCGAAGCGTGTGGTCCTCTCAGAGCATTGACCCACGACGTGGGGCAAACCCTCTCGCCGGATGATGCTTATGCCTGTCTACGCGGAATGCGCACCTTGGGGTTGCGAATGGCACATCACGGGCAAGCCAGCCTTGCAGTGGCGAAATGGCTCTTGGACAGTCCCGAAGTCGAAGACGTCCTCCATCCTGGTTTGAAAGGACATCCCGGGCACGAGGTTTGGCAGCGTGACGCCAATGGCTGCAATGGACTTCTGACCATAAAATTCAATCCAGGGTTCAATGCCGACGCATTTGTAGACTGCCTACAGCTTTTCTTCGTCGGCAGTTCCTGGGGCGGGTTCGAGAGTTTGGCAATGCCTGTCGCTCCCTACCAGGACCGCATATTCTCAACGAATATGATCGGATCGGGGCCCATGGTCCGTTTCCATGTGGGCCTCGAACATGTTGATGACCTTATCAGCGACATGGAGAGTGCTTTTACATCGCTGTCGCAGTCAGCCAGCTACGCTCCATCTTTCTAGGGCGCAGACATGTGCCGTTTACCAACGTCTTCGGAACTGCTGATCTCACTCACCAGACCTTGACGGCCAGCGTGTCGCAAGGTGGATCATCGATGATCGCATCGGCGACGACCAATAGGGGTGGGCCGCTCATACGGACGATCTGCTCCGACGTCGTTCCGCGAAATGGACTTTCATAGGCCGTATTGCGCAGGCCCAGCACAATAAGCTCGGCTTGTATCTCATTTGCATACCGAACGATGCCGGTACTGTTCGTTCCGGTTCTCATTACAGCATGCGCCATTCAATGAGTCGGTCCGATTGTCCTACTCTGATCTGGGTCAAGGCTATAGCGGTGCACACATGATGCTGATCTCGCAGAACCTGGATTTTGAAATCGAGGCATTTCCATGCCGGACGACAATTACGATCCGACCGATGAACATGGTGGTTTCGCCACGGAGCAGCGGGACCCACTGATACGTGTTCTGCATACTGTGATCCAATATGCAGTCCGTGCGCTGGCGATCCTGATGGTTCTGGTCATCTTATGGGGGATCGGTGATGTCTTATACATCCTCTATCAGAAGCTGACCGAACCACCGATCCTGCTACTGAATATCGGCGATATTCTTCAGACTTTCGGAGCCTTTCTCGCAGTCTTGATCGCTATCGAGATCTTCATCAACATTACGGTCTACCTCCGCGAAGACGTTATCCACGTCAAGCTGGTGATCGCGACGGCCCTGATGGCAGTTGCCCGTAAAGTCATCGTCTTCGATTTCAAGGAAATTTCCCACGAGTATGTCTGGGCGACAGCCGCTGTCGTCCTGGCACTCGGTCTGACCTACTGGCTGATTGCCAGAAAGGTCTAGTAGGGGTGAAACATGAGCGACGAGCAGATGCAGCCGGCATGGCATGCACGCGAAATCTCCGACACGCTGCACGACCTCCAGGCGGACCTCAACGGCCTTTCCCAAGATGAAGCCGCGATCAGGCTTAAGCGGTATGGACTGAACGCGCTGCCTGCAACAGGCGGTCGAGGCCCCATTTTGCGTTTGCTGACCCAGTTCAACAATCTTCTTATCTATGTCCTCATCGTTGCCGCGATCGTTGCGGCCGTTCTCGAACACACGATTGACGCGTCGGTAATTCTCGCTGTTGTCGTTCTGAATGCTGCGATTGGCTTCATACAGGAGGGACGCGCCGAAAAAGCCCTTGATGCCATTCGGGATATGATCAGCCCCAGAGCGTCGGTCCTGCGAGACGGTCGCCGAGTCACAGTGAATGCTGTCGAAATCGTTCCCGGCGATACGCTTTTGCTGGAGGCCGGCGATCGGGTCGGAGCCGACGTACGGCTCATGAAGGCGCGCAATCTTCGTATCGATGAGGCGGTGCTAACCGGTGAATCCGTGCCTGTCGAGAAAGGCACGTCGCCAATGCCTGGCGACGTCGCACTGGGCGACCGGAAGTGCATGGCCTTTTCCGGCACGCTCGTCACGTCAGGCCTTGGGTCGGGTGTGGTTGTTGCAACGGGATCAACCACCGAGTTGGGGCGCATCAGCATGCTGCTGAGTCATGTCCGAAAACTCGAAACACCGTTGATCCGGCAAATGAATGCGTTCGCCAGGATTCTGACCAGTGTTATTCTTGCTCTTGCCGCCGTGACATTTGCGTTCGCAGTGCTGGTCCGGAACTACACCCATTCCGACGCTTTCATGACGATGGTGGGTATGGCAGTGGCCGCCATTCCCGAGGGTCTTCCGGCGGTAATGACAATCACACTGGCAATTGGCGTTCAACGTATGGCTGAACGAAACGCCATCATCCGTCATCTCCCCGCTGTCGAAACCCTGGGATCCATATCCACCATCTGTTCCGACAAGACCGGGACATTCACACGCAACGAAATGACCGTGACAAAGGTAATCTTGTCCGATTGCACAGTGGATGTTGTTGGAATCGGGTATGCCCCGAAGGGCTGCTTCCGTTTGGATGAGGAGGAGATCGATGTTGCCGACGCTGCCCCTCTTTCTCTGCTCAGCCGCACGGCACTCCTTTGCAATGACGCCTCGCTCCGACAGACAGAGCAGGGAGCTTGGGTCGTCGACGGAGACCCCATGGAAGGAGCACTGGTCACTCTCGGATTGAAAGCTGGTTACGGTCGCGACGAACTCATCGAGGACTTTCCCCGGCTTGACGAAATACCGTTCGATTCCGAGCACCGCTATATGGCAACCCTGCATCATGGGCCCAACAAGTCCACTTACAGCTTCGTCAAGGGTGCACCTGAACGCATACTCGAAATGTGCAGTCATCAACGCGATTCGACGGGGCAAAGCCCAATCGACCTGGACTATTGGCAACGGTCGATTGACGAACTTGCCCGACAAGGTCACCGCGTACTTGCCCTTGCTTCACGGCAACTGCCGGAAGAACAACGTGATCTGGACTCCTCCGACGTTGAGCAGGGTTTGTCACTCGAGGGAATCGTCGGGCTGATCGATCCACCGCGCCCCGCGGCCATCACGGCGGTTGCAGAGTCGCGCCGCGCCGGCATCGACGTAAAAATGATCACCGGCGATCATGCGACGACATCCAGCACCATCGCCGCAGACCTCGGTCTTGCGACGCCGGACGCTGTCCTGACTGGACAAATGCTAGACGAGCTCGACCCATCGGCGTTCGACCGCGCTGCAGCCGATGCAAGTGTCTTCGCTCGAACAAGCCCGGAGCACAAGTTGCGTCTGGTCGAATCCTTGCAGGCTGGCGGCAAAGTGATTGCGATGACCGGCGATGGCGTGAACGATGCACCCGCTCTCAAACGGGCCGATGTCGGCGTTGCCATGGGAAACAACGGAACGGAAGCAGCTAAAGAAGTGGCCGACATGGTTTTGGCCGACGACAACTTTGCCTCGATTGTCGCCGCCGTCAGAGAAGGACGGACCGTCTACGACAATCTGACGAAAGTCATCAGTTGGACACTGCCGACCAACGGTGGTGAGACCTTGATCATTGTTGCTGCGGTTCTTTTCGGCCTGACGCTGCCGATTACGCCGGTCCAGATCCTCTGGATCAACATGATCACGACCGTCGGCCTCGGCCTTGTCTTGGCGTTTGAGCCCGCCGAAGCCGACATCATGGAACGCGCACCCCGTGCCGCCGATGCACCTTTGCTTTCCGGCGTTCTGATCTGGCGTATCGTCTTCGTATCGATACTCTTTGCAATCGGCGCATTCGGAATGTTTGCGTGGGCAAGTTCGGATGGTGCCTCGCTGGAAAAAGCGCGGACCATCGTCGTCAATACCATCGTTGTCATGGAGATCTTTTATCTGTTCTCCGTACGCTATCTGCATACGACATCGTTTACCTGGCAAGGCATTCTTGGCACGCCGGCCGTTCTCATCGGAGTGAGCACGATCATTATTCTGCAGATCGGCTTCACATATCTCCCATTCCTGCAACTGCTCTTTGAGACCCGCCCCATCTCAATGTTCGAGGTGTGGACGATCATTGGAACAGGTATTGCGCTCATTATCATCTTGGAAATCGAGAAAGTCTTGCGGCATAGGCTCCAGAAACCCGATGTCGATTCATGACCCGGTCAAATTCATGACCCGGTCAAACTGTCTTTCACTGCCTCGCACTTGTTGGCGAGATGACGCTTGAGTATGCGCGCCAAGCCTGGGCCGTCACGTGTCTCCAAGGCTGTCATGATCTGTTCGTGCTCGGCGATTGCCGCATCCCAGCGTTCCGTTGACGACATGTTCGCCAAATAGCGCGCACGGCGCACACGTCCGGCAAGCCCTCTATAGAGCGTTGCCAATGTCTGGTTGCGGGCGGCATCCAGAATTCGTTCATGGATCTCCTGATTGACTTTGAAATATGGTGCCACGGCGCCCGCTTCATAATGGCGCACCATGCGGTCGTGCAGTTTTCGGATATCGGCAATTTCCTTATCTGTAATCGCCGCGCATGCCATTTCTCCAGCAAGTGCTTCGAGTGCCCCCATGACGGGAAAGGCATCTTCGAGATCTTCGAGCGTCAGCGCTGTGACCATGGCGCCACGGTTCGGCGTCAGCGTTACAAGACCTTCTGATGCCAGAACCTTGAGGGCTTCGCGGAGCGGCGTCCGAGAGACGCCGAATTGATCGCAAAGCGCTTTTTCAGGCACCTTTGTACCTGGTGCCAGATCTCCGTCGATGATGAGATCACGTAATCGATCGAGCAGTTCATCGTGGAGCGTGCGCCGAACAATCGGCGCATGCCGCTCTTGCGAGCTTTCGAACAAAGGAGTTGTCGCTTCACTCATGCTTCAAACACCTCCGTCTGCTAATGCCTGATCGAGGATATGAACGACGTGACGCGCACTGCGTCCGGTACCGTCATGAATCTGATGGCGGCAGGAGAACCCATCGGCAACGATGTACGTGTCGGGTTGAGCCTCGCGCACCGCCGGAAGCAGAGAAAGTTCTCCCATGGAGCGGGAGACAGTTTCCGTCTCCACCCCGTATCCAAAGGCACCGGCCATACCACAGCAGCTCGACTCGACGGTCTTCAAGTCGATGTCCGGGATCAATCGAAGCGCACCCTCAACGGCACTCATGGATGCAAATGCTTTTTGATGACAGTGACCGTGGAGAAGGACAGGCTGATCGATCGCTTCGAACCTCTCGGGAAGCCGGCCGGCGTCTTTCTCCCGCACGAGGAACTGCTCCAGAAGCATGGCGCACTCGCCGATCTTCTGCGTGTCTTTGCCGGGGATCATGGATGGCACCTCGTCGCGAAGCGCAAAAAGGCAGCTTGGCTCCAGGCCGATGATCGGCACGGCAGCCTCTGCGAATGGCGACAGTCTGTCGATCAATCGCTGCGCCTCGCTTCGCGCTTCATCGACCAGACCGGATGAGAGAAACGTTCTCCCGCAGCAAAGCGGTCGCGCTCTTCCTGCCGCGCTCGGCACATGCACGCGGTATCCAAGACCTGTGAGCAGATGAACAGCCGCATGAAGCGTCTCGGGCTCGAAATAGGTATTGAACGTATCCGCAAAGAGTGCGACGGGCGGGCCGTCGATCGGTCCTTGAGCCTCTTTCAATCGAAAGGTCTGCCAGCGCCAGCGGGGGAGGGGGCGGCTGGAGGCAAATCCCGTCAACCCTTCCAAGGCGCGCGCCATGCCTGGAATGGCGTTGCGGGCATTGAATAGCCACGGCATCCATGCAGCCCAGGGGGCATAACGCGGAAGAAAACCGACCAGCCGATCATGGAAAGCCAGCCCGTGACGGTCTTGCGCGGCATGCATGACCTCAATCTTCATCTTGGCCATATCGACGCCTGTCGGGCATTCGCGCTTGCAGGCCTTGCAGGAGACGCAATATTTCATGGTCTCCAGCATGTCGGGCGATGTCATCGCGTTCTCGCCGAGCTGACCGGACAGCGCAAGCCGCAGCGTATTCGCGCGGCCACGCGTGACATCGCGTTCGTCGCGGGTGACACGATAGGAAGGACACATCGCACCGCCTGCCAGCTTCCGGCAGGCGCCATTGTTGTTGCACATCTCGACGGCGCCCTGGAAACCGCCGCCGGCCCCGGCATAGCCGGACCAGTCGAGGACGGTGCCGGGTTCCGGAACCGAATAATCTTCCTTGTACCGGAAGAGCGATCGGTCATTCATCCGCTCGGGCCGCACGATCTTGCCGGGGTTCATCCGCGCTTGCGGATCGAACCGGTCTTTGACCGCCTCGAAGACATCAATGAGCGGGCGGCCATACATACTCTCGTGGAATTCCGAGCGCACCAGACCGTCGCCATGTTCGCCTGAATGCGCGCCCTTATATTCGCGCACCATCTCGAATGCTTCTTCGGCGATGGCGCGCATCGTCCGCGCGTCTTTCTCCAGCTTCAAATTAAGAATGGGGCGCACATGCAGGCATCCGACCGATGCGTGGGCATACCAGGTGCCTGTCGTCCCGTGCTTGGTGAAGACGTCGGTCAACCGTTCCGTGTAATCCGCCAGATGCTCGAGGGGGACCGCACAATCCTCGATGAAGGAAACCGGCTTTCCATCCGACTTCATCGACATCATGATGTTGAGGCCGGATTTGCGAACTTCCCAGACAGCTTTTTGGAAATCGGTCCCAATGGCTTCGACGACCGCGTGCTTGTGTCCAAGCTCGCGCATCAGCTCATCGAGTTCCTTGAGGCGGCGGAGATTCTCGACCTGGTTTTCTTCCGCGAACTCGGTCAGAAGCAAAGCTTCCGGCTCACCCTTCACGAACCGCTCGACCGTCTTCGCAAAAATCGGGATGTCGCGGGCCAGCCCGATCAGGTTCGCATCGACCAGTTCCACGGCGACCGGCCCAAGTTTCACGATATGCTGGGCGGCCTCCATTGCCTTGCGAAAGGTCGGGAAATGACAGACGCCAAGAACCTTGTTGGTTGGCAATGGCGACAGCTTGAGCTCGATCGCGCGCGAGACCGCAAGCGTGCCTTCCGATCCCACAAGCAGTGTTGCCAGATTGCGCGGTGCCTCGCCCGGCAAAAGCGCATCGACATTGTAGCCGCCGACCCGGCGTGAGACTTCCGGGAACGCACCTTCGATGGTCCTGGCTTCGCTCCGGCCGAGTTGCACGATGTCGCGCATCAAATCCATACCCGGCGACGCCACGTTGATACGCTCGAAATCGTCTGGAACTTCGGCAAATCGCGCTTCGCTGCCATCGGCCAGGATCGCATCAATGGCAATGACATTGTCACGCATCACACCATAGCGGATCGATCGTGTTCCGCAGGAGTTGTTTCCGGCCATGCCGCCGATCGTGGCGCGGCTTGCCGTCGACACGTCGACGGGAAACCAGACACCTTTCGATTTGAGCTGCCGATTGAGCTCATCGAGAACGATACCCGGTTGCACCGTGCAGGTGGACGTCTCGGCGTCGAAGTCCAACAGCTTGTCGAGGTGCTTGGCAAAGTCGACGACCAGGGCGCGGCCGACTGTCTGACCGCTTTGGGAGGTCGCGCCACCGCGGGGCAGGAGAGGGATCTGCTCATCGCGCGCAATCTCGATGATCGCCTTCAGGTCGGACACAGTCTTGGGGATGGCAACAACAATCGGTTCGACCTGATAGATCGAGGCATCGGTGCTGTAGCGCCCACGACTGAAAGCATCGGACAGGACTTCACCCTCGATCGCATCCGAGAGTTTTGTCGCGAGATCGGCGCCTTCGCCACTTGACATGGATAATGCATTCATAATTCAATATTACATCAGGTGCAGGTCGCCGCAAGCCTGCATTGCCGCCCCATAGCCGCTCTCGGTTAGAAGCGGGCAACCCTTTACGAAACAAGCGATAATCCGTCTAGGAGGCATCAATGGCACGAACAGCTGGCCGCCACTTTCTGCAAATCCCGGGGCCGACCAATGTGCCCGACCGCGTCCTTCGCGCCATCGATCAGCCGACAATGGATCATCGCGGACCGGAATTCGCGCGCCTCGGCAAGAAGGTCCTTGCGGATATCCGGCAGATCTTCAAATGCGCCGGTCCGGTCGTGATCTATCCATCGTCCGGAACGGGGGCATGGGAAGCTGCTCTGGTGAATACGATGTCCGCCGGCGACAAGGTCCTGATGTTCGAGACAGGCCAGTTCGCAACGCTCTGGGAAGACATTGCTCGCAAGCTCGAACTCGATGCTGAGTTTATCGCAAGCGACTGGCGCAGGGGCGCAGATCCGGAAGCCATCGGCGCCCGTCTTGCCGAGGACAAATCCCATGAGATCAAGGCGGTCTGTGTCGTTCACAACGAGACGTCCACAGGCGCCACATCCCGCATCGCCGACATTCGCAAAGCCATTGACGACGCCGGCCACCCGGCCTTGCTGATGGTCGACACCATCTCGTCCCTGGCCTCCATCGATTACAGGCATGACGAATGGGGCGTCGATGTCACCATCGCCGGCTCCCAAAAAGGCTTGATGCTCCCTCCAGGGCTTGCCTTCAATGCCGTCAGCGAAAAGGCGCTCAAAGCATCCGAGAGTGCAGGGCTGCCCGGTTCCTATTTCGCCTGGGGCCCGGTCCTGAAGGCGAATGAGGGCGGTTTCTTTCCCTACACGCCGGCAACGAACCTTCTCTATGGACTTGCCGAAGCCGTCGACATGCTGCTCGAAGAAGGCCTCGACAATGTCTTTGCGCGTCATGACCGACATGCAGAAGCCACACGGCGCGCCGTTCGCGCCTGGGGTCTTGAGATCCTCTGTGTGAACCCTCAGGAATACTCGAGCGCCCTGACAGCCGTCCTGATGCCGGCCGGTGAGAGCGCGGACGCCGTCCGCAAGGTCATCCTCGACAACTACGACATGTCGTTGGGAACCGGTCTTGGCAAGGTTGCCGACAAGGTGTTCCGCATCGGTCATCTCGGTGACTTCAACGATCTCACTTTGATGGGAACGCTTTCCGGTGTGGAGATGGGCCTGAAGCTCTCGGGTACCACATTCCAGACTGGAGGCGTTCAGGCGGCTTTGGACTATCTCAGCGACACAGGTGCGGCAGGCTCGGCTTCGGCCGCACGTGCCGCGACGGCCTGATCATTATGGAGAGTGCATCAGAGGAATTACTCTATGAAGTTGAAGATGCCGTTGGCGTCGTCACCTTCAACCGCCCCCAGGCTATGAACGCTCTGACCTTCGGGATGTATGAGCAGTTGGCGGAGATCTGCTCGAAAGCCGAGGAGTCGTCGCTGAAAGCCCTGATCATTTGCGGGGCCGGCGGGAAAGCATTTGCTGCTGGAACCGACATTTCCCTGTTCCGCGATTTTGGCGGCGCCGATGACGGGCGCGCCTACGAAGCAAAGATGGAGGCCATCCTCGGCCAGATCGAAGCCTGTAAGGTGCCGACAATCGCAGCGGTCACCGGCGTTTGTACCGGCGGCGGGGCAGCCATCGCTGCCGTATGCGACGTGAGACTGGCCACCAAGGATCTGCGCTTCGGTTTTCCGATTGCCCGCACGCTTGGCAACTGCCTCTCCATATCGAACCTTGTTCGTCTCTCGGCCGTTCTTGGACAGGCACGCGCACGCGAAATGATGGTGACCTCGAGATTGATGGGGGCAGACGAAGCCTTGGCCGGTGGCGTGGTCAGTGTGCTCCTTGACGACCACGACGCCTTGATGGAGCGGGCCCGGGATCTGGCCAGCAAGATCACAGGCTTTGCACCGCTGACCCTGAAAGCCACCAAAGAGATGTTCCTCAGGATCGATGCCTCGGGCCCCGATGCCGAGGACGATGACCTGATCGCCCTCTGCTATGGCAGCGACGACTTCCGCGAGGGGCTCGACGCTTTCCTCACGAAACGCCGGCCCGAATGGAAAGGTCAGTGACATGAGCGAAGGCAATCGCGGCGCGCTATCCGGCATGAAGGTGGTGGAACTCGCCCACATCATGGCGGGACCGACCTGCGGCCTGATGCTCGCAGATCTCGGCGCCGACGTGATCAAGGTCGAAAAGACCGGCGGCGGCGACGATACGAGACGCATGGTGCCACCCGACATCAATGGCGAGTCCGCAGCCTTTCTGATGATGAACCGCAACAAGCGCGGCATCGCACTCAATCTGAAGGATGAGAAGGGCAGGGAGGTTCTGCTCCGCATGATCAGGCAAGCCGATGTCCTGATCGAGAACTATCGCCACGATACCATGACCAAACTGGGCCTTGGCTACGATGCCCTCAAGGAAATCAATCCCGGCCTGATCTATTGCGAGCTTTCGGGCTTCGGACGCACCGGGCCATATGCTGAGCGTGGCGGCTTCGATCTTATCGCCCAAGGGATGTCCGGCCTGATGGCCATCACAGGCGAAGGCCCCGACGGCCCACCCGTCAAGGTCGGCGCACCGGTCAGTGATATCACCGCCGGCATCATCGCCGCCATGGGCGTCCTGGCAGCTTATGCCCATAAGCAGAAAACCGGCGAGGGCCAGCGGGTCGATACGTCTCTGCTCGAAGCCGCGATAACCCACACCTACTGGCAATCCGCCATCTGCTTCGCAACCGGCCAGTCTCCCGGCGCCATGGGATCGGCGCATCCCTTGAACGCCCCCTATCAGGCCTTTCAAACAAGCGACGGCTGGATCACGGTCGGGGCGGCCAATCAGGCCAACTGGGAGCGCCTGTTGCGCGTCATCGATGCGGTCGAGCTCGCCGATGATCCACGCTTCGCCGCCAATGCGGGCCGCATGGAAAACCTCAAAACGCTTGAAACGCTCCTGAACGAAAAGTTCGTCACCCGGACGAGCGTCGAATGGCTATCGATGCTCGAAGCCGAGGGTGTCCCCGCAGGGCCGGTCCTTTCGATTGCTGAAATGCACTCCGACCCGCATGTCGCCGCCCGTGAGATGACACCGGAAACCGAACACCCGATTGCAGGTGCGGTTAAAACGATTGGCCTGCCCGTAAAACTCTCAAAGACACCAGGCGGCGTCCATCGCCCGGCACCGCTTCTCGGCCAACACACAAACGAAGTCCTGCTGGAACACGGCTATAGCGTGAGCGAAATCAACGAGTTGACCGCAAGCGGTGCGGCGGTCGCCAGCACGAAATAGACTGTGTTTTTGTCAATGCAGGTTAGATGACCCAATTCGGATGACGACCGTTTACTATCCGATATCCGCCGTTATCGTGGTGACCGTGGCACGATCGAGAAGTGCCAATTCCGGAATTCGATTCGTCACTCCGGCAAGCCAGCCTTACGAAGCCCACCGATATAGAACTGCATCGCTGATGGCACGAATGGCAGGTGTTTCTGCACCGATGTGCTGATGGAGAATTCTGGTGCAATCTTCCGCAGCCTCGCCGTAGCATCTCTCGCATCCGCTTGTCGGCCAAGCTCCGCGTAGGTCGGAATCAGGTACATGTAGCAAGCTCTAAACTTCGGCGCACGCGCCGCACAAGTCTTAAGCTGGGCCATCGCCTTATCGTACTGTTTGGAGAAATAGTAGGCCCGGCCGAGATAGAGGTTGTAGCGTGGGGAATAAAACGGATCGAGACGTATTGCCTTGAAAACCAATTCGACAGCTTCTTCTGCCCGCCCCGCGAAAGTTAGAGTATCGGCAAGGCTGGCATAGCTGCGTGAGCGGTTGGGATTGAGTACGATCGACCTCTCAATGGAAGCAACAGCATCATCATGTTGTCGGCGTCGTAGAAAAACTCGTCCCAGCAACTCGTGTGAAATAGATGACAGGCGATCCAGGCCAACCGCCTTGCGCGCGGCGTCATAGGCGCGATCGAGTGCTTCCGGTCCTTCCCACTGTAGTATGTAGGCAAGGATGAACGTGTCTCCAAGCGTCGCGTAGGCAGCGGCATAGTCGGGATCAATGGCGATGGCTTGCTCCGCCAACTTGCGCGCTGCCAACGTCGCGTCCTTCTCGTGCGGTGCAAATTGAGCGCGAGCTCGAAGCACATAGTCATAGGCGGAGAGATCCTTGGGACGCTTTTGTGCTGATTTGGCAAGATCCGCTGCGCTGATGTTTACTAGAAGCGTACCCGCAATTTCGCGGCTTAGCTCATCTTGCACATCGAATAGTTTGGCAGTCGGCTTGTCGTAACGTTTCGCCCAGACATGAGCGCCATTGCCGGCGTCGATCAGTTGCACGTTGATACGCATTTTCTCGCCGATCTTGCGTAACGACCCTTGGAGAACGTAGCCAACCCCGAGCTCCTTGGCGACTTGCTGTATCTTTACCGCGCGTCCTTTGAACTTAAACGTGGAGTTGCGGGCGATGACGAGGAGTTCTTTCGATTGGGAAATATTGGTGATTAAGTCCTCGGTGAAACCATCGACGAAATACTCTTGCTTCACATCGCCTGAGAGGTTTGCGAATGGCAATATCGCAATCGACGGCTTGTCTGGCAGCGGAAGCGGTGCTTCTGCCACTGAGTCCACCGATGCTGGTTCCAAAGTGGCAACCCACGGCTGCCACCAGATGATGCCGCTTGTGGCAAGCAGAAGGGTGAGCGCCGCAGCCGCATAAGTCTTCCAGCCGCCCCAGCCGGAAGCGACGACCTGAACCGCCGTCATCAGCTTTTCAGCCTTATCATCGAGGAGCAACTTGAAGACCGAAACGGATTCGGCAATATTCTTGACCTTCCGCTTTCCCAAGGGTTTGAAAGTAAGGTCGAGCTTGCTGCTGACCTGATCGAAAACATTGCGCGCAACGCAGATTCCGCCAGGCTCAGCGAGCCCCTCAAGGCGTGCTGCGATATTCACGCCATCGCCGAAGATATCGTCAGGCTCAATGATGATATCGCCAATATTGATTCCGACCCGAAGTAAGATCTGCCGGTCCTCGGGAACATCACGGCTGCGCTCACGCATTGCGCACTGGACCTCGACAGCGAAGGTCACGGCGTCAACCGCACTCGCAAACTCCATAAGCACGCCGTCGCCGGTCCCCTTTATGATGCGACCGCGATATTGAACCGCCTTTGGCTCTATAAGCTCAGTGATTGTGGATCTGGCTGCTTGGTGGGTGCCGGCTTCGTCTTCGCTCATTAGCCGCGAATAACCGACGATATCGGTGATCAAAATTGCGGCTAGGCGGCGTTTCATCTCTAGTCTCCCAAGTCTGGAAGACTAGCGCCGCAAATTGATGGAGGCTACTGTCCCGTAGTGTCGCCTTCAGGTCAGAAAGAGCCGACTTGGCGTCTCCCTATTAACAGTGGCTTCTTATTCAAAACCGGTCGAATTTCCACCTCTGGATCCACCTGGTTGAAATTGCTGACTGCAGGGCGACTGTGACTCAAGCTCGCAGTAAAAGTCCTCACCTTCATCAAACTGGCGGGGGTCGGATCGTGGCCAAGCGCTTATGAGTCTATGTCAAAATCGGCAAGGCAAGAAAAATTGGTTTGCTCACAATTGCAATTTTTGGACATTCACAACGAACACCCCCTGAGCAATAACAATTGAATTGCATCCTCGGAATCCGTTCCGATGCGGCTGCAACCAGCCCTATTTTCTTGAACCCACGCAAGCCAGGACATCGAACCATGTCGAGCGATGATGGACTCGAGCCGCTCTATCCACGACCGCTTTCCGGCGAGACCGTCGCCAATGTGCCGCCGGCACTCGTCCCGGCCCGGTCAATCCTGAAAGGCGAGACTGTGCAGCTGGAACCGATGGATGCGGCAAAGCACGCAACAGAGCTTTTTTGGGCAGGACATGAAAGCGAAGAGGGGCTGAGGATCTGGGACTATCTCGCTTATGGTCCCTGGCCTGATGTCGACAACTATGCAGCAACGTTGCGACAGCAGTCGGCAAGCTTCGACCCCATCTTCTATGCCATCCGGTCACTTGAGACGGGAGAGGCATGCGGACAGGCCAGCTTCCTGGACATCGACGCCGGAAACGGTGTCATCGAAATCGGGCATATCTGGTTCGGCCCTCAGTTGCAGCGCACGCGCGGCGCGACCGAAGCCTTGTACCTGATGCTTCGTACCGCAATGAGCGACCTCGGCTATCGGCGTATGCAATGGCGATGCAACGCGTTGAATGCCCGATCACGCCAGGCTGCCAATCGGCTGGGTTTCAGATTTGAGGGAATCTTCTACAATCACCTGATCTTCAAGGGTCGGAACAGGGATACGGCCTGGTATTCTATTCTCGATGACGAATGGCCCGAAGTGGACCGCATTATCCAGTCGTGGCTCGACCCGTCGAATTTTGATGCAGACGGCGTCGCCAAGACATCTCTATCCGCATTGATGCAAAAGCGCAGTCCGAGTACACGTCGTCCAGGTTAAGAGAGCAGACAAGTCAGCATCATGCTGCAAGACACGATCCACAAGGCACCGGTCCACACGGAAAACCGGGTGATCGCTCTGATCAGCACCGGGCACTTTCTCAGTCATTTCTATGCTCTGACGCTTCCGGCCATGTTCCCGACACTGAAAGCGACATTCGGTGTCAGCTATGTCGAACTCGGCCTGGCGATAACGGCCTACAATCTGCTCGGCGGGCTGGTTCAGGCACCCATGGGCTTTGTCGTCGATTATCTCGGACCGCGCCGCGTCCTTCTGGTCGGCCTCGGCTTGAACGCCGTTGCCATTGCCCTCATAGGTCTGGCAAGCGCTTATTGGATGATCCTCGCTCTGGCATTGATCGCAGGGCTCGGAAACAGCGTGTTTCACCCCGCCAACTATTCGATCCTCTCGGGATCCGTCGAGGAGAGCCGTCTGGGACGTGCTTTTTCGGTCCATACCTTCATGGGCTTCCTCGGAGGCGCCTGTGCGCCCGCCGCTATACTTGCCATCGCTGCTTTCACCGATTGGCGAACGGCGTTCCTTGTCGTTGGAATTACCGGCCTGCTGGTCTTGGGCCTGATGATCTATGCCAGCTCGGATTTTGTTGGCGAGGCGCGGACACCGTCATCGAACAGCGAACCGCAGACCGCTCATGGTTTGAGCCTCCTGCTCACACCCTCCATCCTGCTCTTCCTGTGCTTCTTCGTCGCCTATGGTTTGGCCGCAGGCGGACTGGTGGCCTTCACCGCAAGCACGCTCATCAATCTTCATGGTCTCAGCATCGAATGGGCCAACTGGGCTTTGACCGGACATCTCTTCGGCGTCGTCGGCGGCGTCGTCCTGGCCGGCATTGTCGTTGACCGCTTCAGGCGCCACATCGTGACGGCAGCGGTAGCGCTCCTTCTCGCCATGGCATTCGTGTTGTTGCCGACGGCTGTCACGCTTCCCGGCGCGCCTCTCGTCGCAATCATGACGATTGCCGGCGTGTGCCTCGGCGCCGTGTTGCCCCCACGCGATCTCATGGTTCGAGCGGCAACGCCGTCCGGTCAGGCAGGGAAAGTGTTTGGCTTTGTCTTTGTCGGCTACACAGTTGGGTCCAGCATCACACCGGTTCTCTTTGGTTGGCTCCTCGACACCGGTCGGCCATCAGCCGTGTTCGTGCTTGCAGCAACTTTCCTGCTTGTGGCCCTCGCTGCGTTGACCGCAGCCCAACGCAAGGCCTCGGCATTGAACCGATCTCAACCCTGAAAGTGATCGAAGACCTTGCCGAGCGTTGTCAGCGCCGTTTCCATTTCCTCTTCGGTAAAACCGCAATATCCGAGCAGCAAACCGTTGAGGGATGTTGTCCTGAAACAGAACCGCGACAGGGCAGGGATCGCCAGGCCCTGCGACAAGGCATCCTTGACAACCCTTTTATCCAAATAGTTCTTTTCGAGATGGAATGCGATCTGCATACCGGCTTGATGGTCTTCAAAGGACCCGTAGTCCCGAAAGTCGCTCGCCAAGCGTTCTAGGAGAAACTTGCGACGTTCGCCATAGACGCGACGCATGCGCCTTAGATGTCGGTAGAATTCGCCTGTATCGATAAAGGCAGCCAGCGCTTCCTGCGGCATATAGGATGCCTTGACGCCATAGCGTGTGAGCGTGGAGCGAAACAGTTCGATCAACCGATCGGGCACGATCATATAGCCAAGCCGCAGGCTGTTCGAAAAAAGCTTTGAAAAACTGCCGACATAAATTGTCCGGCTCAGCTTGTCGAAGCCAGCCATTGCAGGAATCGGACGACCGGCATAACGAAATTCGCTGTCATAATCGTCCTCGATAATCCATCGATCATGGTCTTGCGCCCATTGGATGAAGGCCAGTCGCCTGCTTGGCGACATGGCACCGCCAAGTGGAAACTGATGAGACGGCGTCAAAACAACGAGCTTGGTGTTCTTCTCTTTTTTGGGAAGGCTGGCGCCACTGCTATCGATTTTCAGGTAGGTCGCGGGCAGACGCAATGCCGACACGAAGTTATGGAGGGGCAGGTATCCGGGATCTTCCAACCCAATCGTATCTCCACGCCCGGCCAATGTGCGAATACAGATCTCGAGGGCATCGCTCGAGCCAGCCGTGATAATGATCTGATGCTGGGACGCTTCGATCCCTCTCCATTCGGAAACATGATCTGCAACGGCCTTGCGAAGTGTTGGGTTTCCAAAAACGGAGCCGCCAACCAACATGCTTTCCGGGTTGGTTCGGCACACACGCGAAACCGTCTTGGCCCACTGCGCGTGGGGAAAGAGCCGCATATCCGGTTGCCCGGCGCGAAAGGGATTCGGCGGAGCCGTTTCCTCTTTGGAGACCGTGTTTTTGGAACGCCTCGGTTCAGCTCTCAGTTCGACGGCCCCCATCGGACAAACCGAATAGCCGGAGCCGGGAATGCTGCTGATATAGCCTTCTGCAACCAACTGCTCATAGGCCGTCACCATCGTCGATCGTGATACGCCCAACTCTGTTGCAAACACCCGCGTCGGCGGAAGCTTTGTTCCTTCCGGCAGATCTCCAGACGCTGCCCGCGCCCGGATCGTCTCGCAGATCTGCTCGAACACCGGCGTTGATGATTGGCGATCGATTGAGAACGCCATCCAAGGTGTATGCTTCATGAAACTGGACTGCCAATTTTTTTGATTTTTGCATTTTAGCCTCAGACCGGTATTTCGGCAATTTCGATGGGACGATGCAAACGATATAATCCGGACCAGATCTGTATTTCTGGGGGAACCGACCATGGGTCGAAACATTTTGCTGATTACGACGGATCAGCAACGCTACGATGGCCTGGGATATGCCGGTGGGGCATTTGCGAAAACGCCGACGATCGACGAGCTGGCAGCGTCGGGCATCGCCTATGGTCAGGCGCGCAACCAGTGCGCTGTCTGTATGCCGGCGCGGTGCACGATCCTGACCGGTCAGCATGTACGGATGCATGGCGTAACTTCGAATGGCATCCCTCTGCCTGAAGATCATCCGAGCGTTGTGCATGTGTTGAAGGATGCCGGTTACACCACCGGCCTGATCGGTAAGGCCCACTTTGAGCCTCATGCAGCCAAGACATTCTTTGAGAACACTGCCGCGACCGAGGACTCCGTTGGTCCGCACCGAGGCTTCGATCACATGGAACTGGCGGGTCATACGGGCCGGGCAGGGCGGTCGCTTTTCCATTACCCGAAGTGGCTGGCAGAGAACCATCCCGACGCCGTTCAGGGCTTCCACGAATATACCAGCAATGGAAGCCCCAGCGCACTTGGGGGCGGTGACTCAGGTGCACCGCAGGTCGCGAACAACCCCATCTGTATTGAGCAATATCATACGCATTGGACGGCCCGGCGCACGATGGATTGGCTTGGCACACTAGAGGATGACGTGGACTGGTTCTGCTGGATGAGCTTTCCCGATCCGCATCATCCCTGGGATGTGCCGAATGATGCGAAAGCCCGGTTCGACTGGCGCGAGCTGCCCCTGCCGCCAGGCTATCCTGGCAGTCGGGACGCCTGTGAAAAAATATTGGCCGACAAGCCTTGGCATTGGCTTGCCTGGTACCGCGGCGAGGCACAGCTCAACTTCGAGGTGCCGCCCGCTTACGTGCCCGCCGAGACGACACCGGACCATATCCGCGAAGTGAACGCGGTCGTGCACGCCAAGAACGAACTGATCGATGAGGCCATTGGCGAAGTCACACGCTATTTGGACGATCGTGGATGGAACGAGAGCACCGATATTTTCTACACGACCGACCATGGCGAGTTGCAAGGCGACTACGGCATGCTGTTCAAGGGGCCGTATCATGTAAACGCGCTAACCCATGTTCCTTTGATTTGGCGTCCGGCACCCGCCGCCGGTATCACGCCCGCGGAAGTGCCGGAACCTGTCGGTCATGTCGATATCGCTCCGACAATTCTCCAATCCGCCGGGATCGAGACGCCAGAGTGGATGCAGGGAACAGCCTTGCCGTCTGCACCAGGAGACACGAGCCGCGAGCGTGTATTGACCGAGTGGATCGACACGTATGACGGTAATGAGATCGTCATGCAGACCATGGTTCGAGATGGCCATTTGATTACCGCTTACGCGCCCTCGAACCGTTATGACGGGACCGAGGGTGAATTGTACGACCTGTCCGAAGATCCACACCAGTGGCGCAATCTCTGGGACGATACCGGTGTCAAAGGCATCAAAAGCGACCTGTTGACCGATCTGCGCGATAACCTGCCGGAAGGCCGCATAGAGCCATTGGAGAAAATCGCACCCGTGTGAGGTCGGCCGGCTACGGGCGGACCTGCAAAAGATTCGGCACCAAGGTCATGGCGATAGCTACAGTGCGTTCAGGTGCTCCAAGTTAGCCGTCTTTAATGCCTGTTCGGTCATTCCCCGATCATAGGCTGGAGATAGAATTAGCTCCGCAGCCAACACGTCAATCACAACGAACGCCGACATCAAAGGGGCGACGTCTTTCCATTCGGTTTCGAACAGATGCTGCATTGCTGCCGACGCCTCGCTCTTCCGCTGTATGTCAGCGGTACCCTTCACCCGAACGGCTTTACGCGTGACGATGTCTGTAAAACACACCTCGACTGCCGGGTTGCCACGAAGGTTCGCAAGAGTACGGGGTGAGCGGATGTTGCCGAACGCCAATGTCTTGTTGTCGACGATCACGAATGTGGCTTTGGGCGACACGGTGGGTGTGCCATCTGCGTTGACCGTCGCGACCGATCCGGCGGAGAACTGCCGGATCAGCGTTTTCATTTGATCTGTCAACATCCGTTCTCGTCCATGGTCTAGGCCGCTTTCAGATAGTCCAGCATGGTCTGCGCATCGGAGACCTTGACCGGAACGCCGGGTGGATTGTCCTGGAAACCAGGTTCAACGAAGAGTTTCCGTATGACCCTGTCTTCAACATGCATGGAATAGCGCCAGCTTCTCATGGCCAGCCCTTGCGCCGAACGCTCGACGAGCATTCCCATTTTGCGCGTAAACTCGGCATTGCCATCCGGCAACATGAACACCTTTTGGATGTTCTGCGACTTCGCCCATTGGAACATGACGAACGCATCATTGACGGAAAGGCTGATCACCTGATCGATACCTTGCTCGCGAAGCGCGTCATAGAGACTCTCGTAACCGGGCAGGTGGGTTTCCGAGCATGCTGGTGTAAACGCACCAGGCACGGCAAAAAGAACGATATTCTTGCCGCCAAAAATGTCCTGGGTCGTCTGATCCTTCCACTCATAAGGATTGTCACCGTCGAGCGCGTCGTTGCGCACGCGGGTATGGAACACGGCATCGGGAACGAGAGTAGGCGTCATTTGAATCTTCCTTGACTGCAAGCTGGGTCAGCGATCGCTAATCCAGCATCACAGAAAACTCAATGCACAAGGACGCATATCTCCTTCTTTCGCGCGTCAGCACTTCTCGACATCGACGAATGTCTCGTTGTAGCAGGCACCACGCTCAAGGTCGGCGCGGATCTCGGACGAAATCAGCGCATTGGACGTGAGGCCTGTTTCGCTTGTTGAGCGCCACGTGCCCTTCGGACTGTAGAGAACACCCTCTCGGGTCGCATCGGTGATAACCAGCTGAAACGTGACCCGCCCTCGGCTGTTCCAGACGGCGACCTTGTCGCCGTCCGCCAACCCGCGGGCGGCTGCATCTGCCGGATTCATCTCGATGATCTCAAGGCCTTGAGACGCTTCACAGCCTCCGAATGTCGCATTGGTTCGCTTTGACGAAGACGGCGTTACTAGCGTCAGGGGCATGTCCTTTGCGACCGGCTCGAACCGCGGAACACCGTAACCGAACCGTGACTCGAGATCTTCAGAGTAAAGTTCGATCTTCCCTGTCTTTGTCGCAGGTATCACCGTATCGCACATGATGAGATCGTCTCCATCAGGGCGCTTCATCTCGATGGCCTGCTCGGTCGCGATCTGACTCGGACGCACGCCGCCAAAGCGAGGGTCATTGCCATCCATGGCATCATCCATGAGTTCTTCGTCGCTGGCTTTGAAGATCGGATCGTCATAACCGAACCTTGCAGCAAGGCGTCGGAAGATCTCAGTGTTCGGCAGTGACTCGCCAACACAGGGAATGACCGGCCGGGCCCGTTGGACGTAGTTTTGCCCATAGGCGCCATAAAGATCGTCGCATTCGAAATGGGTGGCAGCCGGAAGGATGACGTCGGCAAATGCCATACTGTCCGTCATCGCCACATCGCACCCCGCAATGAAGAGATCATCCCGGCTGAGGGCTTTGATCATGTTGACCTGATCGGGATGCGTCGCCACCGGATTATGGTTGTAGATCATCGTCGCCATGATCGGTGGTTGCAGACCCGGATCCAGCAGCTTCTCAGCCACATCCACGATGTTGATTGTGCGCGTACCATCCGGAACGAGATCCATCCGGTGAAGCCGGTCGGGTGTCTTTGGCGCGGCCAGGCCGGACTTGGCGATAACACCGGCACCGAGCCGGCCATGATTGCCCGTGAGTGCCTGTAAGGCCATGGCAGCGCGCAAGCCTGAGCCGCCGCTGCGGCCTCTTTCGATACCGTTCCCAAAAGAGGCTGCAATCGTCTTCGACGTGACGAAAAGTTCGACCAATGACTGGAACTGCGTCTTGGTGATCCGGCATTGCGATTCAACATCGGCAACCGAATGGCGTCGAGCCTCTTCCATGTAGGCATCGAAGCCATGTGTCCATTCAGCGATGAAAGCTCCATCCAAAGCGTCGCGCCTCTCCAATTCTGCCGCGAGGGCCATGGCCAGGATGACGTCCGTTCCGGGATGAATCTGGATGAAGAGGTCGCATTGCTCGGCAACCTTGATCCGTTTCGGATCGATGATCACGAGCTTGGCACCTTTGGCTCGTGCGTCATTCAGGACGCGCATCAGATGGAGATTGGAAACCGTAACATTATTGCCCCAGACAACGATGAGATCGGAATGAACAGCCTGCTCGGGCGGCATACCAGGTGCGTTTCCGAAGAGACTGGCATAGGCCGTGCCGCGAACAGCCCCGCAAAGCGGACCGCGGTTAAGAAGCGTCGCACCCATCTTATGGAAGAAGCGTCGATCCATGGAGCCAACGGCAAGCTCCCCATGCGGACCTGAATAGTTCAGTGGCAGGACGGACTGGGGACCATACGCGTCGATTGCTTTTGAGAGTCCGCTGAAACAGAGATCGAGAGCCTCATCCCAAGAAATACGCTCAAAGTCGCCCGAGCCGCGCGGGCCGGTTCGCTTGAGAGGGTGCGTCAGTCTCCGCTCTCCATGAACGAACTCCGAATATGAACGAGCCACCTTGTTGCAAATCACGCCATTTGTATAAGGATTGGCATGGGACCCTTTGATCTCGACAAGTTCGGTGCCGCGGACACCGACGCTCAGGCTGCAGGTGTCGGGACAATCCAAAGGACAGACGCTGGGCAGCGTCTGCACATCGACATGCTTGTTCATTTCATTCTCCGGAGACGGGTGTCGCTGCGAGTTGCCCGAAATCTAGTCAAAGAGACTGCGGCTTAAAATATCCAAATTTCACGAATTCCAACATACCAATTTTCGATGGAATCTCTGTTTGATCACCGTGTTGCAGTAGCGCGCTCATAGCGACCTCAATATAAACGGTTTCCAGTTCACGCACGCACCGAACCGCAAGGAGCACGGGATGACACCCTCGAAAGAAGACCTCAAGATCGCGGTCCAGGAAGAAATCGACCGGCGTGCCGGGGAGATCGTCGATATCAGCAAGCAGATCCTGGCAAATCCCGAAACTGGCTTTTTTGAATTCGATACCGCGCAAGTCGTGCAGCAACAGTTCGACACCATGGGCCTGCAATATGAGTCAGGCCTGGCACGAACCGGTGTCAAAACGCGGATGCGGGGCAGCAATGCGGGTCCGACCGTTGGCATCCTCGGTGAACTCGACTCCATCATCACTCCCGAGAGTCCTGTTGCGAACCCGGGGACGGGTGCCGCCCATGGCTGCGGCCATAATGCCCAGATTGCATCGATGATCGGCGCGGGGCTCGGTCTGCAAACCGTGATGCAGCATCTCGATGGCGACGTCGTTCTCTTCGCGGTACCCGCCGAAGAATGCATCCAGATCGAGGAACGTTTGGAGCTCAGAGCAAAGGGTGAACTGGAGTTCCTCATCGGCAAACCCGAGCTGATCCGCCTTGGCGCCTTCGACGATATCGACATGGTGACGATCACACACACGCCACATGGTCTCGACGACAGCCACGCAAGTGTCGGTGACACGCACAACGGTGCCCTTGTCAAACGCATCCAGTTCACGGGCATCTCGGCTCATGCGGGAAGCTTTGCGCACAAGGGTGTCAACGCACTCAAGGCAGCGACTTTGGCAATGTCTGCGATCGACGCGCAGCGCGAGCGGCTTAGAGAGCAAGACATGGTGCGTATCAGCCCGATCATTACAAAGGGGGGCGACGGCACGAGCTCGATCCCGTCCGACGTGCGCGTGGAGACGATGATCCGGGCAAAGACTGTGGATGCTATGCGTGATGCGAACGAGATGGTCGATCGGTGCATGCGGGCAGGGGCCATGGCAATTGGTGCATCCGTACAAATAGAGACCGTGTCCGGGTATCTTCCGAACACCCCCGACAAGCGCTTGATCGAACTGCAATACGAGAACTGCGAAGCGATTGTCGGCACCGAGAATATGGGTGTTGCCCGCCATCAAACCGGCTCCACGGATGTTGGCGATCTCGGCTTTATCATGCCGGCAGTTCATCCGCGCAGCGGCGGTACAGTCGGTGCGCCGCACAGCCGTGATTATTATGTCCGCGATCATGTTCTGGCGGCAGTGAACCCGGCCAAGTCCATGGCAATGCTTGCCATCGATCTCCTATGCGATGGCGCCAAGGAAGCCGGCAAAGTCATTGCCGAAGCACCCGCCAAACTTGATCGGGACGCCTATGTCGCGCTGCGACGGACCTTCGAAAATAGCGAACTTTTCGACGGAACGGCGCACTAAGTTTCCAGCAGGGCAGGTCTCCGCAACTGACATCGGCATCTTTTTCCGGATAGGTATGGCACTGACCATGCATTTTTCCAGTCTTGCGAAGGACTCTTGACGATGGAGACTGCTCTCTTAACAGCCTTACTGATTGGCTTGATTGCCCTGCCAATCTATACGATTTACGGCATCCGCAAGATCGCCACTCCGACGATCGGACCAATGATAGATTCCGATAGTCGGCAAGGAGAAGCACTGCTGATTATCGATATGCAGCAGGACTTCACGACGCTTGCAGGAAGGGGCGATTGGGACACAATTGCACTTGAGGACTGTATGCAGAACATTGCCTCTCTCGCAACCGAAACGCGCGCGAAGAGAGAACCTGTTATCGTCATACGTCAAGTGTATGAAGGGTGGTGGGCGAACGCCCTTAATGGCTTTTTCAACGATGGCCGCGGCAACGCCAACTCTGCCGGACGCAAGCTAGACCCCCGTCTGCAGATCGTTCCCGACATCGATATCGAAAAACCTTATGGCGATGCATTTTCCAATCCAGAACTGGATCGGTTTCTGGCGGAGAGAAACATTGGATCTTTGAGACTTGTAGGCCTTGATGGTGCCCACTGCGTTAAGAACACGGCCCACGGCGGACTGAATCGGGGATACCGCGTCGTCGTTGAGGATTCCGCAATTCTATCCGCAAGTCAGCGAAAATGGATGACTGAACGGAACAGGCTTATAGAGCGCGGTGCGACCGTAAGTGGCAGCCCCTGACGACCAAGACTCATTTATCTGCAAACCGCGAATACAGCACCAAGTGATAGAATGTGCTTTCGGGTTGGCACAATAGATCCGAATATAATTATAAAGCAGACATTTTTAAAATTGCTGAAAACACGATCGTTTAAAGCGGAAAATAGCCCATGAATTCAATCAGCATACCGATCAACCGTTTGTGCAGCACCTATAGCTGTTCAAATTTCGGATATGCCTGAAAAAAATTTACTGACTTTTGGCGCTGCGCTCTTGTAGATATGCTTCTGGCTAAGTTTGAAGGTCCTTTGAACGGACTTCGAGGCGCAGATTCAACAGCTTGGCTATGCTGGAATGACGGCAGGCGTCTGTTCGTCGAAACGTCACAGGGAAATCATGACCGGTAAGAGCGAGACACATCTGTTTTTTCCGACGGTGATCCGCGAGAGTCGGATCGCGAACCATGAGAAACTGACGGCCCAGATCATGGCTGGGATCAACAAGATCAAGGCGACCGAGCCTAACTCAATGCCGGCCACCTGGAGTTGCGATCTCTTCACGACGATTGGATCACCAACCGCGCTTACTGAACGCGATGAGTTCAAACCGCTTCTTGACGTGATCATGAGAGAGGCGGAGGAATTCGCCAAGTCAATGGAGTTGGACACTGACAAGCATCCGCTAAAATGTAACGAGTGCTGGTTGAACGTGTACACGGAAGGCCATGCACAGGATGTCCACCTTCATGGCAACTCCGTGATCAGCGGGATCTACTACCCCAAGGCGCCTCCTGGAAGCGGCCCATTACTGATCCATTCGCCGTTCAACGATGTCATGCTCGATCCTCCGACCCGCGAGCTGAATGCCCTGAACATCAAGGTGATGGCAATCAAGCCCGAGGCCGGCAAGATGATCCTGTTCCGGAGCTTCGTGAAGCACTCGGTCATGCCGACGCGCTGTAAGGAAGAGCGCATTTCGATTGCCTTCAATCTTACGATGTAAGGTTCGAATCCGCTTATTCTCCGCTCTCGTCTAGAGAGATCAGAAGTTTTCCGAGCTCTGACAGAGAATTATCGGGAATTGCAAACCCGATATGCGCTTCCCCGACCTCCAGGATGAGGGTCTTGTAACCGTCGAGATTGCTGCGGGCGAGGCCGACCTTCTTGATCGGAATAGCCGGCAGTTCCTGATCGATTATGCCCGGCTCTTCGCCAGTTTCTTCCAGCATTTCATAGGACTTGTGGGCCGCCATCAGCGCGCCCGATACAAACAAGGAAACCAGATGAGGCGGGAAGTCCAGGGTGATAGGCTGCTTCAGTCCGCGGCCGATCTGCATTTCGACATTCCTGTTGGACAGTACCTTCCAGTCCAGACTGTTTTGCTCTTCGGCTTCTGTCGTCATTGGGGTCACTTCCTGTTCATATCGTGAAACGGAGAAGAGGCGGCGTTCATACAAGCTGCCTTCGTCTCAAACTAGGGCGTTGATGGAGCGAGAGCAATCGGGCTGACTGGACGATCTTCGGACCACACTTTGAACATCGCTTCATAAGCGTTCTCAAGATCACGCGTGAACTGCTGCGGGTCGAAGGGCGGAGAGTCCAACCGAACCTTTGCAAGCCGGTCTCGAATACGCGCCAGCCACTCCGGGTCTCGTGCGAGACCGCGCGCAAGTCGCTCATAGTCTTCTAACGTCTCGGCTATCAATTCCTGAACCCTCATAGACCTCAGAAGGCCGGCCGTTACGCGTCCTGGGAACGACCGTCCTTCGCTGGAAATCACTGGGACGCCTGCAGCAAGCGCCTGAAATGCCGGCCAATGAGAATTCTGCGGCACGGTATCGAGGAACAGATCGGCAGCACTTATCAACCTGGCTTGCTCGGCGTGTGGCGTGTTTAATGCAAACACCAGACGTTCACCATCGACACCGCGATCGATAGCCTCCTGCCGCAGATTCTTCATTGTCAGTTCATTTTCGCACATCAACCAGAGGACACTGCCGGGTATCGCCAAAAGCAATCGCATCCAAATGTCGAACATCTCGGGAATGATTTCGTAAATGCCGTTGAAAGCGCAAAATACGATGGCGTCTTCCGGCAATCCGGATTCGCTTCGGATCGCAGCAACATCATAGGTCTGCTCTTGAGGCGGGCTGACAAAGGTACACTCGGGAAGCCGCACCAGCGTCTCATGAAAATATTGGTCATGTCCTTTCGGGATCACAAACCGATCGGCGATGATATAATCGATATGATCCGCGCCGAGTGTCCCGGTATAGCCCAGGTAATTGACCTGAATTGGGGCAGGACGGCTGGCAAAAATGTTGAGGCGCAGGTTGTCGGTGTAGCCTGTCAGATCGACAGCAATATGCACTTTGCGGTCGGCGATGAGTTGCGCGATATCGCGATCGTCTTTCGTACTAACATCGTGAAACTCGTCAAATGCGTCTGCCAACGCGTTTCGGACCGGACTCCCGTCGTCCTCGTTGAATGAGACGCCAATGACGTCGAAGCGTTCCCGGTCATGGGATTCAATAACAGGCAGGATTCGATGAGCGACCGGATGTTCCTGAAAGTTTGCCGAGACATAGGCGATCCGAATTCGATCGTCGGTTTTTGAGGCCCGCTGCGATACCGGGACCATCTTCGCAACTTCGTCCTCCGTGAAACGGTGCGCACATTTTCGCAAGAGTCCCGGATCATCAGAAAAAGAGAAGAGCCAATAGGGATTGATCCCGGGACTGCCTCTGCCGCTACGGTTCACCATCGATTTGCGCAATTCCGTATGTGACCGCCAATCGCCGAGCAGACGTGACAATGAGGCAATATCACTCAATGCACGGGATCGTTCAGGATCGATCTTCAAGACGCGCTGAAAGCTCTCGATAGCCTTGTCAGGCTGCCCGAGCGCATTCAGTGCCAATCCCAGATTGTCATGTGCCAAAGCGGAGTCAGATTGCAATTCGATGGCCTGCCAATAGACTTCGACTGCCTCTTCATAGCGTTCAAGCGCCATCAACGCTGTGCCCAGATTATTGTGTGTATCGGCATAATCAGGAGCCAGAGCAATCGATTGCTTTAGAAATCGCACGCCTTCCTCTGGCTTACCCAAATCACGGCATGCAATGCCAAGGACATGAAGCGCGTTGAAGTGTTTCGGCTCGTTTTTGATGATCTTCCGGCATAATCCTTCCGCTTTCGAGGGCTTGCCTTCTTGCAGGGCCTTAACGGCTTCAGCCAGCATGGCTTGCGAAGCATCGGCCGGCTGACCGCCGGCCATCGAATGACCGTTGCTGCCGCGTGACTTGGGAATGCGTGCGCCTTTCCCCATAGAGCCGGACTTGTTCATTTGGCACTCCTGCAGCAAACAAGCGGTTGGAAGATCGCAATAGTCATGAATCTGTACTGCGCCGCTGTCCGATCACGTTTGATCGCCGCTGCTCTTCCAGGTCATGCTCAACCATGTCGTCCACCATTTGATCGAAACTGATCCGTGGTTCCCAGCCCAGCATGTCACGTGCCTTACTGGCATCGCCGAGCAGTAAATCGACTTCGGTCGGACGGTAATAGCGCGGATCGATGCGAATGAGTACCTGATCGGTCTTTGCATCGCGCCCGGTCTCGTCGACGCCCTCGCCATGCCAGACAATGTCTCGATCGACACGCCGGAAGGCTGCTTCCACGAAATCTCGGACAGAGCGCGTCTCGCCGGTCGCGAGCACGAAGTCTTCAGCCTTGTCCTGCTGAACGATCTTCCACATACCCTCGACATAGTCTTTCGCATGTCCCCAGTCACGCTTGGCGTCCAGATTTCCGAGGTAGATCGTGTCCTGAAGGCCGAGCTCGATCGCTGCCACGGCCCGCGTGATCTTGCGCGTGACGAATGTCTCGCCACGCAGCGGACTCTCATGATTAAACAGAATGCCGTTCGATGCGTGAAATCCGTATGCCTCGCGATAGTTCACCGTAATCCAATAGGCATAGAGTTTTGCCGCAGCATAGGGACTTCGCGGATAGAAGGGCGTCGTTTCAGACTGGGGCGTTTCAACGACCTTGCCGTAGAGCTCGGATGTCGAGGCCTGATAAAAACGCGTACTGGATCCAAGCTCGAGAATGCGCATGGCCTCAAGCAGTCGCAGGGTCCCGAGCGCGTCCGAATTGGCCGTGTATTCCGGCGTCTCGAAACTGACCTGCACATGGCTCTGCGCCGCGAGATTATAAATCTCGTCCGGCTGCACTTCCTGGACGAGACGAATGAGATTTGTCGCATCCGTCAGGTCTCCATAGTGCAGGTGAAACTTCACACCTTCTTCATGGGGATCGCGATAGAGATGGTCGACACGGTCGGTATTGAACGACGACGACCGCCGTTTCACGCCATGGACGTCGTAGCCCTTCGACAGCAGAAAAGCGGCCAAATAGGCGCCATCCTGACCGGTGACACCTGTCACGAGTGCTGTTTTGGTCAATTCCAGGGTGCTCCAGTTGAGTATTCGGCCGTGGGCACGGCTCGCCGCATGTTCTTCAGGTAGAAGCTCGGCCCCACGACGTCAATCAACGTCGCCCAAGGCGGTTAGCGACAATCGGGGGCCATGATTCACCGATTCCTAACTTTCACCCGCAAGAGTGGACGAAGAGGCCTGAGGTCGGCCGCTTATCGCGCGCCTTTTGTGTATGGGTGGGGTTTCTTTTGCAGTATTTGCGTACTCCCAATCTGGCGCCAAGCGGCGGCCGCGGGTCGCTGCAACGCATTTTCATGCGCAGCGTTCTGGTTCTATCGATCACAGTCATCTCGACATCTTTGCTTCTAACCGCTTGTTCTCGCCCACAAAAATCCAAATCTCCAAGCCTCGGCAAACGGGTGGTTGCGTTAGGCCAACCGGCCCCGAAGGGCGGCGGACGATACAAGGTCGGCAGTCCCTATCAGATCAACGGACGCTGGTATCGCCCCAAGGAAGATCCGACCTACGACCGCGTCGGTGTTGCCTCATGGTACGGCGATCTTTTCCATGGACGTCACACGGCCAACGGTGAAATCTTCGATATGGCGGCGCTGACGGCTGCCCACCCGACGCTTCCGATGCCGGTTCACGTCCGCGTTACCAACCTCGAAAACGGACGCTCTATCGTCGTCCGGGTCAATGATCGCGGACCATATGCCCACGACCGCATCATCGACATGTCGGCACGGTCGGCAAAATTGCTGGGATTTCAGCGCCAGGGCACGGCCAGAGTGCGCGTTACGTACCTCAAGAAGGCTCCGATCAACGGTGACGACAGATATGAACACCAGGTTCTGGCCAGCCAGCCTTGGGCACAGGTGGCATCGGCAAAAACCAGGCGACGCGGCAGTCCTGTTGCAGCGGACCCGATGACAGTCGCAAGCATCACACCGGATACGGGCGAAGATCCCGGTCTCCCGGTGCGGAAACCAACGAGACGGCGCACACAATTTCACGAACAGTCCGTGGCGCATTCAAGCGTCGGCAAACTGTATTTCGTACAGGCAGCCGCATTTCGCAGACGCGACCACGCCAACAATGCGCGCTCAAGATTCACCCATATGGGGCCCGCGACCGTCTTCCCCGCAGAGGTCGGCGGTCAGCTTTGGTATCGCGTCCGCATCGGTCCATTCGAGCGGCAGATCGACGCCGAGAGCGTGCGCGACCAACTCCAGGACGAAGGTCATAAGAGCGCACGCCTGATCTCCAACTGAAGATTGCTGACACCCAATATTGCTGAATTTTCATTGGACAGACACCGGTCCCACGGTTGATTTTTCCGAAGTGGAATTCGATAGTTGAAACCGGCGGCACGGGATGACGTTTCCATGCGCCTGAAAAACAGCAACACAAACAAGGTGAACATGCCAATTGTTGTCCGAAACATCGGCGCAGCCTTTGCGCTTTTCGCACTCTTGTTCGGTGCTGTAAGCCAGGCCGAAGCACAGAAACCGTTCAAGACAAAAGCCAAGTTCGCCATTCTCGTCGACATGAATACGAACGCGGTTCTGTTCGAGAAGAACGCCGACGCTCCAATGGCGCCTGCCAGCATGAGCAAGCTGATGACTCTGGCGGTCATGTTCAAAGCATTGAAAGACGGTCAGATTTCTATGGAGGACGAGTTTCTCGTCTCCGAAAATGCGTGGCGAACGGGCGGCGCACCATCCGGCACATCAGCCATGTTTGCGCCGCTGAACTCGAATATCGCGCTGCCGGATCTGATTAAAGGCATTGTCGTTCAATCCGGAAACGATGCCTGCATCATCGTTGCAGAAGCGATGCACGGTACGGAAGATGCCTTCGCCGAGGTTATGACCAAGCAGGCACGTGCGATTGGTCTCAAAAACTCGACTTTTCAAAATTCGACAGGTCTTCCGCATCCCGATCACCTGACGACAGCACGCGATCTAGCGAAGCTCGCCGCCCATCTGATTTCGGAATATCCGGAGCATTATCCGCTCTTCAAGCAGAAAGAGTTCCCTTATCGAAAGCATAAATTCTACACCCGTAACCCGCTGATTTCGCAAAATATCGGCGTCGATGGATTAAAAACCGGGCACACAAAAGAATCCGGATACGGCATGGTTGCATCGGCCGATCGTAGCGGCCGACGGCTCATCCTCGTGGTAAATGGGCTAGCGTCCGCCAAAGAGCGCCGGACCGAGGCGCGCCGGATTCTTGACTGGGGCTATAGCGCCTTCAAGAAGTTCACACTCTTCGATGAAAACGAAACTGTCGGCGAAGCGCTCGTCTGGGGCGGAGCAAAGCGTTATGTCGAATTGATCGGCGAGAAAAAGGTGAGCGTTTGGCTACCGCGCTCCGTCGCTCGACAGGTCAAAGCATCGATCATCTACAACGGCCCCCTCAAACCACCCATCAAAAGAGGGGACCAGGTCGCAAGATTGCGTGTCGTAACGTCGAATAAGACAACGACCGAAGTCCCTCTCTTTGCCGCTGAAGATATTGAGAGGGGCCCGTTGTGGTCCCGTGGTGTCGATTCGCTCCTGCATCTTGCCTTCGGCTGGATACTCTAGATCAGCTATAAGTACGTGATCGAGAGCCAGGCGAGCGGACATGATCAAGGGCAAATTCATTTCACTGGAAGGCGGCGATGGTGCTGGCAAGTCGACCCAGGCCGGGCTCCTTTCCAAACGACTTGAGGACATCGGCTACGAGACCGTTGTGACGCGAGAACCGGGCGGGTCCCAAAAGGCCGAGGTCATTCGGACATTTCTTCTCGAAGGGCGTGCCCAGGAATATGGACCGCTCGCTGAGGCAATCCTGTTCGGTGTCGCCCGCGACGATCACATCGCCAAACGCATCGCGCCTGCTCTGGAAGGGGGCAAGTGGGTGATTTGCGATCGTTTTGCCGATTCAACTCGCGCTTACCAGGGAGCATCCGGCCTTGATGAAAGTCTGATCCGGGCCCTTGAGACCATGTATGTCGGCGACGCATGGCCCGATTTGACGATCATTCTGGATCTACCAGCAAAAGAGGGGCTCGCACGAACCGTAGCGCGCGCAAATGGCGAGGACAGGGGGGCAAAACCCGATCGCTACGAGGCGCAGGAAATTGGCTTCCATGAAGATCTCAGGGCGGCTTTCAAGGTCATCGCCAAGAATGAGCCCAAACGCTGCGTTTTGATCGATGCATCGGATGACGAGGCGACGGTGGCCGAAAAGATCTGGGACGCCGTCGTCGCTCGGCTGGCACCGTGAGCCGAGCTTCCGCATCGGCAGCGCAGTCTCCTGGCGCACCACATCCGGATCGCCTCGAAGGCTTTGCTCACCCAAGCGAGGCCGCCGACCTGTTCGGTCACTTGTCCGCCGAGCAACTCCTTCTCGATCGCCTGAAAAGCGGGCGTATGCCGCATGCATGGCTGATCAGCGGTCCCGAGGGCATAGGAAAGGCAACGCTGGCCTATCGACTGGCGCGCTTTGTCCTTCAGGACGGCGATCCCGTCCAGGCCGCGGCGACAGCATCCGATCTTCATGTGCATGAGGACAGTGCAACCTTTGGGAAGGTGGCACGATTCAGCCATTCCAATCTGATTGCACTCCGCCGCCCCTGGCAGGAAAAGACGAAACGTTTCGCAACAGCCATCACCATCGATGAGGTCCGCCGTCTTCGCGCCTTTCTCGGCACAACTGCGGCATCCGGCCCCTGGCGCGTCGTGATCGTCGACCGAGCTGAAGACATGAATGTAAACGCCTCCAACGCTCTCCTAAAGAGCCTGGAGGAGCCGCCGGAAAGGACATTGTTCCTTCTGGTCTGCTCGGCGCCCGGTCAGGTGCCGGTCACAATTCGCTCACGCTGCCGCGCCTTGCGCCTTTCAGGTCTCGACGACGACATGCTGCACAAGGCGGTTGGCGCAGCACTTGTCCGGTCCGCGGAGGACGCGCCTGATCCTGCGGAAATCGAACGTGCACTCCCACTTGCAGAGGGTAGCGTCCGGCGCGTACTCGAGCTGATCGAGCTTGGCGGCGGAACGCTCTACGATCGTCTGATCACCGTCCTGTCGAAGCTTCCCTCGCTCGATCAATCGGCCATGCATAAGCTCTCCGATGAACTGACGGGAAAGGGATCCGAAGCCCGCTTCGAGCTGGCCTTCGTGCTTCTTGGCGATGCACTGGCGCGGATCGTCCGACAGGCTGCAACCGGCGCCGGCGCCATCGGCAAGGAGGTGGCGCTCTCCGCCCGACTTGCCGAACACGCCGACCTTGCGCAATGGGCGGAGCTGTGGGAAACAGTGCACCGCGTGAAGGCCGATGCCGTTGCGCTCAATCTCGACCGCAAGAACTTGATCTTGGACGTTTTTTTCCGTCTTTCGGAAACCGCACGGCACGAGCGGCCCTGAACCGCTACGGCACAATCGGTTTCCCCCAAACCGAACCGCATAAGCGATGGCGAACAAGCCCACATTCTACATTACGACGGCAATCTCCTACCCGAACGGGGAACCGCATATGGGCCATGCCTACGAGGCCGTGGCAACGGATGCGCTGGCCCGCTTCAAACGACTCGATGGCTATGACGTTCACTTTCTGACGGGCGCCGACGAGCATGGCATCAAGATGCTGCAGACCGCGCGCGATCAGGGGATCACACCGGCAGAGCTGGCGGACCGCAATACTCCGCGATTCAAGGCCATGGTCGAGACCCTCAATTGCTCCAACGACGATTTCATCAGCACCCGCGAACCGCGACATACGCGCTCAAGTACAGCGATCTGGGAACGTATGGCGGCGAACGGCGATATCTATCTCGACTCCTATGCCGGCTGGTATTCGGTCCGCGATGAAGCCTATTACGATGAGAGCGAACTCAGTGTGGGAGCGGACGGCAAGAAGGTATCACCCCAGGGCACGCCCGTCGAATGGGTCGAGGAGGACAGCTATTTCTTTCGCCTGTCGGCCTATCAGGATCGATTGCTCGCGCACTTCGATGCACACCCCGAATATATCGGGCCCGATAGCCGGCGCAACGAAGTCGTCAGCTTCGTGAAAGGCGGCCTGAGAGATCTTTCAATCTCTCGGACGACTTTTGACTGGGGCATCAAGGTTCCCGGAGACGACCGCCATATCATGTATGTCTGGGTCGATGCGCTGACCAACTACATCACCGGCGTCGGCTTCCCCGACGAAGACAGCGAGAGTTTCCGGAAATACTGGCCTGCCGACGTTCATATCATCGGCAAGGACATCATTCGCTTCCACACCGTCTATTGGACGGCATTTCTGATGTCGGCCGGTGTGGCCCCGCCGAAGCGCGTCTTCGCCCATGGATTCTTGTTCAACAAGGGCCTCAAGATGTCGAAGTCGGAAGGCAATGTGATCGATCCGTTTCCGATTGCCGAACACTATGGCGTCGATCAGCTTCGCTACTTTCTTCTGCGCGAAGTACCGTTCGGTCAGGACGGCAATTATAGCCATGAAGCAATCGTCGGACGCATCGACGCGGACCTTGCCAACGATCTCGGCAATCTGGCGCAACGATCACTATCGATGATCGCCAAGAATTGCGGTGGCACTGTTCCGCAGCCCGGCGCATTCAGCGAAAACGACAAGGCGATACTGGCAGCCGCCGATGGTCTGTTGACACTGGTGCGACCGCATATTGATGTCCAGGCGATTCACAAGGCCCTCGAGACTGTCTGGAAGGTGGTCGCCGACGCAAACCGCTATTTCGCCGGAGAAGAGCCTTGGGCTCTCAAGAAGACCGATCCGGAACGCATGGGAACCGTTCTTTTCGTGACGGCCGAAGTCGTGCGTCAGATCGCAATTCTGGCACAGCCCGTCATGCCGGCTTCGGCTGCGCACCTTCTCGATCAGCTATCCGTGCCTGCCGATGCCAGGACCTTTGCGGCGTTGGGGACGGACGGGCGCCTGCAGGCCGGCACGGATCTCCCAAAACCGGAAGCCGCATTTCCGCGCTATGTCGTGACGGAAGAGGCGACGAACTGATGCTGATCGACAGTCACTGTCATCTGGATTTTCCGGTTCTCTCCGAGAATATCGACGATGTGATCACCCGTGCGCGGGCGGCAGGCATCGAGCGGATGGTAACCATCTCGACCAAGATTCGCGAGTTCGACAAGATCCGCGCCATCGCAGAGGCCCATGACGATGTCTTCTGCTCGGTAGGAACACATCCGCATCATGCCGATCTGGAGTCCGATCTCGGGCTCGAAGATATTCTCCCTCTGACCGAGCACCCCAAGGTCATCGCAGTGGGGGAGGCCGGGCTCGACTATCACTACGAGACCAGCGCAGCCGAGGCCCAGGCAAAAGGATTCCGTACGCATATTGCGGCCGCACGAGAGACAGGCCTGCCGCTGGTCATTCACAGCCGCTCCGCCGATGAAGACACAGCAAGAATCCTGGAAGAGGAAATGGCTATCGGTCCGTTCACAGCCGTTCTGCATTGTTTTACGGCAGGCCGTGAGTTGGCGGAGCGCGGATTGGCGCTTGGGCTCTACATCTCCTTCTCCGGTGTCCTGACCTTCAAGAAATCCGACGAGCTCCGTGCAATCGCACGTGACGTTCCGCTTGAGCGGTTACTTGTCGAAACAGACGCACCCTATCTTGCGCCGGAGCCCAATCGCGGCAAACCGAACGAGCCTTCGTATGTTGCACATACGGCAGGCCGGCTGGCAGACGTAAAGGGAATAAGCGCGGACGAACTCGGCGAAGCGACGACGGCCAATTTCTATCGGCTATTCTCGAAAGTGCCGCAGCCGCCGAGTGAGCAGGGTGCCAAGCCTGCATGACGCTAAAGCTAACGATCCTCGGTTGCGGTACGTCCAGCGGCGTGCCCCGTATCGGACCCGACTGGGGCGCGTGCGACCCGTTGAACCCAAAGAACAACCGCTTGCGCTGCTCCGCCCTTGTCGAAAAGTTCGGTGATAATGGTGCGACGCGCATCCTGATCGATACGTCCCCCGACTGTCGACAGCAGCTTCTCTCTGTTGGTATTCGCTGGCTGGACGGCGTCCTCTACACCCATGACCATGCCGACCATACCCATGGAATCGACGAGCTTCGGAATGTCGGCTACAGCCGCCGCCAGCGCGTCGACGTCTACTACGACGAGCGAGCCGGAGCGCTACTGAGAAAACGCTTCGACTATTGTTTCAATTCACCAGAGGGCAGCGACTATCCCGCTATTTTGAACGGCCACCAAATCAAGCCTGGAGAGCCCGTTCGCATTGGCGGGGAGGGGGGTGAGATCGAAGCCTTGCCTTTTCTCCAACAGCATGGCCGCATCGAATCGATCGGATACCGCTTCGGCCCAATCGCCTATTCCTGTGACATCAAAGGGCTTTCGGAGGACTCATTTGCGGCACTTGCTGGTATCGATGTCTGGATAGTCGACGCGCTGAAATACACGCCCCACCCAAGTCACTTTTGCGTCGCGGAGGCATTGGAAGCGATCGCGCGCGTCAAACCGAAACGCGCGATCCTTACGCATATGCATCCCGATCTCGACTACGAAACCTTGGCAAAGGAACTACCCGATGGCGTCGAGCCGGCCTATGACGGCCTGACAATCGAACTCTAGCGCGCTCGTGCAGCGATCACGTTGTCGCGCAGGACATTGCGTTCCAGCTCGGTTTCCTCGAGACGGGTTTCGAGCATGTCGCGAATACTCAGAATGCCGACAATCTTGCGGTCCTTGACGACGGGCAGATGTCTTACACCATGCTTGGTCATCAACTGCCGCGCCCGTTCCATGGTGTCCGATGGCTCGACCGTTAGGACACGGTCCGTCATGATGTCCTGGACGATGAGTGTCCTGATGTCTTGACCGCCGCTCTTGGCAAAAGCGCGCACGATATCTCGCTCTGATACGATGCCTACCAGATTTCCATTCATATCGCGGACTGGCATTGCACCGATCCGGTGCTTTGCAAGGAGTTGGGCAAATGTTTCGACGGTATCTTCAGGCCGGCATGTAACCAGGTCCTGACCGAGTTTATTGAGCACTTTATCAACTGTCATAGATTCCTCCTCAATACATGGTCCGCATTGGCTGCGATATTGTTGTTGGAATGGCTTGATCGCTTAAAAGACTACCGTCGCGCATCGAATGGGCGTTAGCGGGTACACGACAATCTTAAAAAAGGATCTGCTGATTTCAGGATCACCCATGCTTCCAATTCGCACCATGGATGTAAAATAGAACTTCATTATTGAGAGATTTGCGGGAGCAGGGTTGGTCCGCGGGCGCGGCGAAACTATCGGCTGTCAATGACTTGCGGCATAGTCCACGATTTCACCATGGGCCTGGCAATCCACGCTGGCCAATGAGATGAAAGTCTCCGCCAGGTCTGCAGGCGCTGTCAGAGTGGCCGGATCTTCCCCGGGCATGGCTTTGGCGCGCATGGCTGTCGCCGTCGCCCCGGGGTTTACCAGATTGACCCGGACCGGTGTGTCAGCGACTTCCGCCGCATAGGTCTTCACCAACGCCTCGAGAGCAGCCTTCGAAACCGAATACGGCCCCCAGTAAGCGCTGTCCTTTGCCGATCCGGATGTCACAAATATCGCTCTGCCCGCTTTCGAACGACGCAACAGCGGATCGAGCGTCCGGATCAGCCGCCAATTGGCGTTGAGATTGATGTCCATGACCTTCTGCCAATCGTCTGCTGAGATATGGCCAAGCGGTGACAGCGGCCCGAGAATGCCGGCATTGCCAACCAGAACATCCAGATGTCCGAAACGTTCATAGAGAGCGGGCCCAAGATTATCGACCCGGTCGGCCTTCGCCAGATCGAGACGAATGAGACTGGCCTGGCCGCCATGGCCACGGATTTCATCATCCACTTCTTCAAGCGCGCCGCTTGTACGACCGATCAGAACCACATGTGCGCCTTCACGTGCGAAGGCAACGGCGACTGCGCGGCCAATTCCACGCGACGCACCGGTGACCAAAGCTATGCGGTCTGACAATCGTGAACCGGACATCAGCTAAAGCGTTTCGTTCAGGGCCGAGGCTTAACCGGCTTCAGCAAGGAAGGAGAGCTGTTTCTGCGACGGCGGTCCTTCGCGATCGGTAAGGCGCGTCGGATAATCGCCTGTGAAGCAGTGATCGGTATATTGCGGCGTTTCCGGATTGCGTTTTTCCTCGCCCATGGCCTTGTAGAGACCATCGATAGAAAGAAACTCCAGAGAGTCGGCGCCGATATAGTTCCGCATGCCTTCGAGGTCATGCTTCGCTGCCAGGAGCTTCTCCTGGTTCGGCGTATCGATACCGTAATAATCGGAATGGGTAATCGGCGGACAAGCCACGCGCATGTGCACTTCTTTTGCGCCTGCATCCCGCATCATTTGCACGATCTTGACCGACGTTGTACCGCGCACGATGGAGTCGTCGATCAGCACCACGCGGTTGCCCTTCACCGCACTCTCATTGGCGCTGTGCTTAAGCTTGACGCCAAGCTGACGGATCTGCTGCTCGGGTTCGATGAAGGTGCGTCCGACATAGTGATTGCGAATGATGCCAAGCTCGAACGGAATGCCGGACTCTTGTGAATAGCCGATGGCGGAGGGGACGCCCGAGTCCGGGACCGGGATGATCACATCTGCCGGCACATTCGATTCTCGTGCCAACTGCATGCCCATCTGCTTGCGGACGTCATAGACGGGGCGGCCATTGACGATCGAGTCTGGGCGCGAAAAGTAGATATATTCGAAGATACAGGGCCGTGGCTCCGATCGCGGAAAGGGGCGATGACTCTCGATCCCGTCCTTGGTGATAACGACGACTTCGCCGTTCTCGACCTCACGAACGAAATCCGCGCCGATAATGTCCAACGCGCAGGTTTCGGACGCCAGTACATAGGCATCGTCCAGCCGCCCCAGCACCAACGGCCGAATGCCGAGAGGATCACGCGCACCAATGAGTTTCTTGTTTGTCATCCCGACCAGCGCATAGGCGCCTTCGAGCTGCAGGAGCGCCTCAATGAATTTCTCGACGAACAGACCTTTGGAACTGCGGGCAACCAAATGGATGATCGCTTCCGTGTCCGTGGTCGACTGACAAATCGCACCCTTTGAAATCAGCTCGCTCCGCAATGCGAGGGCATTCGTCAGATTACCATTGTGGCAAAGCGTAAATCCGCCAGCATCGAGATCTGCGAAGAGCGGCTGAACGTTTCGGAGAATGGTATCGCCGGTCGTCGAATACCGAACATGACCGATTGCACTATCGCCCTTCAGTCGATCGATAATCGGTCGCTTGGAGAAATGATCACCGACAAGGCCGAGACGGCGTTCTCCGTGAAAGCGTTCTCCATCAAACGAGACGATGCCGGCTGCTTCCTGTCCGCGATGCTGCAAAGCGTGCAGTCCGAGCGCGGTCAAGGCCGCAGCGTCGTCGCGTTGGAAGATGCCGAAGACGCCGCATTCCTCGCGGAGGCGGTCATCATCATGATGGATACCAAGAGGGTCCGCGTCGCGCGATGCGCCGGTCCCGGGCAATTCGTCATACTGGATCATGGGCCTGCGGACCCCAGTTGCCTCAAAGATCGACGTTCATCAGCCTGTCATGACTGACACGCACAATCACTCAATAGCCTGATTTCTCAGTGTTGTCCGCAACTTTTCTGCCGTCATTCACACTGGATTGCTCGCCGGGCGGCGGTGTCTCATCCACCTCTTTCTTGCGACCCGGTATTTTGGAGATCGGATCCTCCGGCAGGAGCGACACGATTCCTTCGCCCGTGCTCTTGAGAATCGGCAAAGATTTCGCGCTGCGGATCCAATCCGGTTGATCCTGTTCGGGAACCAGCCAGCTAAAGAAAAGGAAGGCAATAACAACGAGAATGAGGCCACGCGCGAGACCGAACAAGAAGCCGAGCGTACGGTCTAGCGCACCAATGCGGCTATCGAGTACGCGATCCGAAATCCGTGCCGTTATGAGGCTGACGACAATCAGGACCACCAGGAAGATGCCGGCAGCAAAAACGCCTTTTGCCGCCAATTCCGGAAGTGGTGGCTCAAGAAAGGTGCGGGCCTGCGCTTCATACTTCGGAAACAGATAAAGCGTCGCCACGGCGGCAACGGCCCAGGACAGGATCGACAGCACTTCCCGGGTCAATCCCCGAACCATCGCAAGAAAGCCGGAAATCAACATGATCACGGCGAGAATAATATCGAGCCCTTGAGGCATGGGCTGGCCCTCTCGGAAGACGGGATCGCTAAAAACCGCGGTATCCCTGGCTAGGTGAGCACGCCAAACATATGCCGCACTGCGGCGAACATAAGGCAAGTGATAGTTCGGGTCATGTCCCTTTCAACCAGAAAAACTACGAACCCTTCGCGATTATTCCGGCTGTCAGTTCATCCAATCTTGTCACGCGGTCCAATGCGAGACCGGTTCGCGCACGTTCACCGTCGCGTTTAGCCGGTACAGTGGCAGATGTGAAGCCCAGTTTTTCAGCTTCATTAAGCCGTGGACCCACATGGCCGACCGGCCGGACCGCACCTGATAGGGCAACTTCGCCGAAATAGATGCCGCTATTGGGAAGCGCAACATTGGCCAGAGACGACACCAATGCCGCCGCCGCAGCCAAATCCGCTGCCGGTTCGCTGATCCTCAAGCCACCGGCGACATTGAGATAGACGTCATGCGACCCGAGGCTCAGTCCGCAATGGGCATCCAGAACCGCAAGGATCATTGCCAACCGGCTGGATTCCCAGCCAACAACCGCGCGTCTCGGTGTCCCGAGAGGAGAGGGGGCCACAAGAGCCTGCAGTTCGACCAATACGGGGCGGGATCCCTCCATGCCCGCAAAGACCGCCGCACCAGCGCTCGCAGCCCCTCGATCGCCAAGGAACAGCTCGGAAGGGTTTGCAACTTCATGGAGACCTTCGCTTCGCATTTCGAAGACACCGATCTCGTCGGTCGGACCGAAGCGATTTTTGACGGCACGCAGAATCCGGAAATCGTGCCCCGCATCGCCTTCGAAATAGAGCACCGTATCGACCATGTGCTCCACAACCTTCGGCCCGGCGATCTGACCGTCCTTGGTAACGTGGCCGACAAGGATGACGGCGGTCCCCGTCAGCTTGGCGTGCCGGATCAGCGTCTGCGCCGAGGATCGTACCTGAGACACCGTTCCGGGTGCTGAATCCAACGCATCGGACCAGAGCGTCTGAATGGAATCGACGATGACCAGATCGTACTTTTCACCGGTCTCCAGGGCCGCGAGGATTTCTCCAAGCCCCGTCTCGGCCGCTAGGCCCACCGGTGCATCCTGGACACCGAGCCGCTGAGCCCGGAGGCGCACCTGCGCCGCAGCCTCTTCGCCCGACACATAGAGTGTTTTCCCACCCGACGAAGCAAAGCACGCAGCAGCCTGCAGCAACAATGTCGACTTGCCGATGCCTGGATCGCCGCCGACCAGGATCGCGGAACCAGGCACCAGTCCACCGCCAATAACCCTGTCGAGTTCGGCCAGCCCCATCGACACACGCGGTTCGGATTTCGTTTCCGCTTTGAGCGGCTCGATCGTCATGGTGCGGCCGCGCTTGCGCTTGCGTGGCTGTGTGCCAGGAGGCCCCGCAGCCAGCGGCGCTTCCTCGATCAGACTGTTCCATGCCTCACAGCTTGCGCATTTGCCCGCCCAGCGGCTGCTGGTTGCACCGCATTCCTGGCAGACGAATGTCACGGAGTTCTTTGCCATACCGACTAACCGTCAAGCGCCGACATAGACGCGTTCCGCTCGTGTGCCGAGGCTGGTCAGCACCTCATAGCCAATCGTCTGGGCGAGATCAGCGATGTCATCGACACTGACATGGGGTCCGATCAATTCGACCAACGCACCTCGAGACGCGAGGTCTGCCGGAATGTTCGTGACGTCCAGGGTGATCAGATCCATGGAGACCCGTCCCACGAGAGGGGCGGCATGATCGCGAATATAGGCTGTTGCGCCGCTGTCATGATCGCTTGCGCTCAAGAGCCTGAAGAAGCCATCGGCATACCCCACGCTCACCGTTGCGATCGTCATCGGCGCCTTGGCCTCGAAGGTCGCGCCATAGCCGATTGTCTCGCCTTTTTCGATATGCCGGATCTGCGCGATCCGCCCGTCGAGACTGACCACTGGCAGCATTGGATTGGACTGCCCGGAGCGGGCAAGCCCCCCATAGAGCGCGACGCCGGCTCGCACAAGATCGTAGTGATAGGGCGCTCCCGTTAGGATCCCCGCTGAATTGGCAAGACTGGCGGGTGCGGCCGGAAGCTTGGCTTTCAGTTCGTCGAAGGCGATCCTCTGCGCTTCCGTCATAGGACTATCCGGATCGTCTGCGCAGGCAAGATGACTCATGATGAGTGACAGTTCGAAGTCGGCGAACAGCTCTGGCCGACCGGCGATGACTTTGACATCGCTTGGCGACAGACCGAGACGGTTCATACCCGTATCGATATGAACCGCAGCTGGCAGTCGGGTCTGACAACGCCGGCAATAAGCGGACCAATCTTCGATCTCAGCCATACTTCCAAGCACTGGTCTGAGAGACTGCGTTGCAAACAGATCGGCGCAGTCGGGCGGCAGCCCGTCCAGCACGTAGATTCCGACGTCGGCGAGAATGGAACGCACACGCTGTGCTTCACCAATGGTTGCAACAAAAAAGGTACTGCAACCTTCCTGCGAAAGTGCCCGGGCTACGGCTTCGCTGCCAGTGCCATATGCATTAGCCTTGATAACGCCTGCACACTCAGCGTCCGGCGCAAGCGATGAAAGCTTTCGATAGTTCGCACGCAAAGCCGCGAGATCGACCGTCAGGCGACCCGATGCCTCGGGCCTGACCTCGTTTCCTCCCGCCTTCTCACTCACTCATTCCGCTCCGGAAGCCGGCCATCGTCGATGTAGTCGCTGAACCGCGTGATCTCGCCCTGGAATACGAGCTTGATGCTGCCGGTCGGACCATGGCGCTGTTTACCGATAATCACCTCGGCCAAGCCTTCCGCTTGCGCCATCCTGTCCTGCCATTCCAAATGCTCCGGCGTGCCTTCGCGCGGTTGCTCGCGCTCAAGATAATATTCTTCGCGGTAGACGAACATGACGACGTCTGCGTCCTGCTCGATCGATCCGGATTCTCTCAAGTCCGCAAGCTGTGGGCGTTTGTCGTCCCGGTTCTCAACCTGACGCGACAACTGGGAGAGTGCGATAACGGGAACGCTCAGCTCTTTGGCAAGAGCCTTGAGGCCGGTCGTAATCTCCGTAACTTCCTGGACGCGCCCTTCCGAAGCACGTTTGTGCGAGCCTGTCAGAAGCTGAAGATAGTCGACGACGATGAGACCGAGACCTTTTTGCCTCTTCAATCGCCGCGCACGCGCCGCCAGCTGCGCAATCGAAATGCCGCCCGTCTGATCGATATAGAGCGGAAGGTCGTTGAGGCGCTGGGCGGCATCGACAAGCCGGTCGAACTCATCACGCTCGATGACACCGCGCCGTACGCGTTCGGAAGGAATGCCTGCCTGTTCGGAAACAATACGTGTGGCAAGTTGCTCGGACGCCATTTCCAGCGAAAAGAAGCCGACGACGGCGCCATCGGTCACATCCTCGGTGCCGTCAGGCTTCAGCTCACTCTTGTATCGGCTGGCGACATGGTAGGCGATATTGGTCGCAAGCGATGTCTTTCCCATCGCCGGACGCCCGGCAAGAATAATGAGATCTGATCCTTGCAGCCCGCCCATTCGCCGGTCGATATCCGCGAAACCACTTGCAATCCCTGATACGCCGCCATCCCGGCTATAGGCGTTTGCGGCCATATCGATAGCGTCGGTCAGCGCACTGGAAAAGGGCTGAAATCCGGCACCGTATTTGCCTGTCTCCGCCAACTCGAAAAGGCGCTGCTCTGCATCTTCGATCTGAACGGACGGTGTCGCATCGACAGGAGAATCATATGCGACGTTGACCATGTCCTCACCGATAGCAATGAGGTCCCGCCGCAAGGCAAGATCGTAGATCGTGCGACCGTAATGCTCGGCATTGATGACCGACGTCGCGTTCGCTGCCAGACGACCGAGATACTGCGGCACGGTCAACTCGCCGAGCGGTTCTTCATTCTCGAAGTAGGTCTTTAGCGTTACCGGCGTTGCCCGCTTACCCGCAAGAATGATCTTGGACGCGACCTCGAAGATTCGACCGTGGAGAGGATCGAAAAAGTGTCCGGCATCGAGGAATGCCGAAACGCGATCGCACGCCTCGTTGTTGACGAAGATGGCGCCAAGCAGCGCCTGTTCGGCCTCGATATTGTGAGGCGCCGTGCGAAAGGCCTCCTCATTGTCTTGGAGCAGATCGTCGTCGAATGTTTGAGAGGTTGCCATAGCACTCGAATAGACCGATTCGGGGGTGAGCGGGGCACGCACAGGGCCAATCGCGCAAGTAATGCCCGCTATTCACATGAGACAAAAGTTTCGCTTGGCGACCTATCGCAATCCGAGCCGAAAGTCACGCCAGCTCAGCGGCTTACGAAAAGAAAAACTGTCATTCTCCGGCCAGTCGCGGCGCTTCCTCAATGGCATGGTCGCGAGAACGTAGTCTTTCTTCCTCAGCATAGACATAATCACGTGTCAGCGGCACCGAATCACGCGATTTGGCCATCTGGATTTGGAAGACCATAAGATTTTCGAATCGGAACGCACCTTCCGCACCCGCCAGATAGAATTCCCACATTCGGCAAAAGCGCTCGCCTTTGATGCTGGCAACCGTGTCCCAGTTGGCGATGAAACGCTGACGCCAATGGCGAAGCGTTTCTGCGTAGTGCAGTCGGAGGATCTCGACATCCGTGATGAGAAGATCCGATCGCTCGATTATCGGAACAACTTCGCTGAGGGCAGGGATGTACCCCCCGGGAAAGATGTACTTTGCAATGAACGGGTTCGTTGCAGCAGGTCCGTCGAAGCGGCCAATCGCGTGCAGAAGCGCGACGCCATCGTCTTCAAGGTGATCGCGCAGGGCACGAAAGAAGCTGGGATAATGTGACACCCCGACATGCTCAAACATGCCGACCGATACGATACGGTCGAAGGTCCCTTCGAGCTGACGATAGTCTTCAAACGCGAAGCGTGCCTTGGCCGACAATCCGAGACGTGCCGCACGCGTACGTGCGACATCAAGCTGTTCCCTGCTCAGAGTGATGCCTTTCACATGGACGTCGGCGCGTTGCGCCAGATAGAGACCGAGGCCACCCCATCCCGAACCGATGTCGAGAACGGTCTGACCTCTTCTCAGCAACAGCTTGGAGGCGATGTGGCGTTTCTTAGCCACCTGGGCATCTTCGAGCGACATGTTGGTGTTTTCGAAATAGGCACAGGAGTATTGGAGGTCGTCGTCGAGGAACAACTCATAGATCGCACGGTCGATGTCGTAGTGGTGGGCGACGTTGCGCCGCGACCGACCACGCGGATTGAATTGCTGGACACGCTTCCAAATGCGCCGGATCATTTCCGCGATCTGGGCCGTACGAGGCCAATCGCTGTTTTCCGCATTCGATAGGACGATTGCCAGAAAATCATAGATCCTGCCGCGGTCCAGTATCAGGCGGCCATCCATGTAGGCTTCAGCGACAGCCAGTCCCGGATCGAGATGGAAGAAGGGTTCGAACGAGTCCCGTGAGAAACGCACGACAACAGGAATACCGGTTCCGTCACCGAACCGGTAGATGTTGCCCGACGTGTCGACGAGGCACAGATTGCCTCGCACCACAATCTGCTCACAAACAAGCTTCAATGCGCGAAACATGACCAAACCAATCTGATCAATCTGCGTTCGGCCGTTTGTCGCCTGAACGCGAGACCATTGATCGATTTTTTAGGCAGGGGCGGCGCATCGTCACCTAGGGAGGATGCTCTCGACTCCCGGCCGTCCTGGCGCAGCAATAGCAGCGCAATGCGGTCTTTATCGCATCATAGCATTGTCGCGACCTTGACCCACATCAAAGGCTCTTCATCGAGGGATCGGAGGCAATTATATCTTCGTCTTTGGGCAACGAGAATCAATCCGCCCTCGATCACAAGCATGATCGAGGGCGGAAAATCACAACAAATACAGTATCAAGACAAGCCTTCGCGACGACTATGCGTCGTCTTTGGGCTCCTCTTCGCTGTCGGCCTCGGCATCGCCGCCTTCCGCCTCTTCGTCGCTCAAAGCTTCGTCGGCTTCCCTGGCAAGTACTTCGTCTTCGAAGACGTCTTCGGCGCTCAGTGCATCTTCGTCATCATCGAAATCGTCATCGACCATCGCCGTGACATCCTCGCCGCGCGCTTGACGCTCGGCTTCTTCGTCAGATCTGGCAACGTTGACATTGACCGTCGTTTCAACCTCGGGATGCAGGCTCAGGCGCACCTCATGCACACCTAGTGTCTTGATGGGTCGGTCAAGGAGCACTTGCGAGCGAATGATGCTGAAGCCACCCTCCGAAATTGTCTCAGCGATGTCGCGTGTCGACACCGAGCCATAAAGCTGGCCCGTATCGCCGGCCTGGCGGATCACCACAAAGCTCTCTCCGTCGATCTTTTCGGCGACCGAGCCGGCTTCCGTCTTCAACTCGAGATTGCGTGCCTCAAGCTGGGCGCGGTCCACTTCAAAACGCTTTAGATTATTGGGTGTTGCGCGAAGAGCCTTGCCGCTCGGCAACAGGTAATTGCGCGCGAAACCATTTTTAACGGTGACCACGTCGCCCATTTGACCGAGCTTGCGGATCCTTTCCAGCAATATGACGTCCATAAATTCAACTCCTTGATCGTGTCATTCCATTATTCGTTGAGATCCGGCCCGGAAGCCGATGGTGGCGGTTTCATGCGCTCGCGCAATCTGAAGATTGGATCGCAGAGACCGAGTGAAGCGACGATGAGTGCGACCCATCCGAGGAAGAGGATCGCGAGGTAGACGACAGCGAGAATGAATGATCGAAACGGCATTGCTCGCGTCAGCACATGTATGATGACAAGACCGAGAAAAAGATATGCCAGCACGAACGCGCCCGCAAACGCTGTCGCCAGACTGCCGATTGCTCCGCCCATAAACGCAAGCGCAAAAACCAGTGCCCCTGCCACCGAAAACAGAGCGGGATACGTCATGTTCCCAATGTCCGGCCAGGGTCTGAGCGCACGACCGGAAGCTTCGATCACGCGCCCCGCCAGCATCATGTTCAGGGTCATGACCAATAGCCAGGCAACGGCACCAGCCGCCGGCGCGGCACGCGCCAGAAATCCAGCTAGCCGGTTCAGCGAGTCTTTGTCGATTTCGGCAGGTGCCTGAGGACCAAGTGTGGTCATAACCTCTTCGAGGCGTTCTGCGATTGTCGTCTGCAGCGAGGCGGGGTCGACACCGAGAGACATCATTGCCACGACCGCTAGGCCGCCGGCCATGCCTGTCGCCCATGCCAAGAGGCGTCCCGGTGGATACCAGTCGATCGCGTCGGGTTGCCCTTCTTGCTCGGCCGGAATGCGCCGCGATAGAAGTGCGAGATAACAGAGGACGGCTGCTGGTGCACCGAGGCCCAGCAAGTAGACCGCCGCAGGAGGTAGGCCGAGTGCCAGGACGACGACAACCGACCCGGAGAGTGCTGCGACACCTGCCGCCATCCATCCCCAGCCGAGTCCGGTGAGCATCAAAGGCAACGGCGTTAGATAGAGAAGCGCAAGTGCGAGAGCCGAACTGGTCGCGGCGGATGCGAACAACACAGCCGAAACCAGACCGGCACCGAAACCAATGAGATATGGCGAACCCATTTTGACAGCTGTCCCGCTTCGTTGAGCGGTTAGAGGCGACTGCACTTAGATCTATGCAGCCGGCCCAACCAGAGTGATCATCGCGTCAGGAGATGACGTAAGGCAGAAGTCCCAGAAACCGTGCCCGTTTGATGGCGCGTGCCAACTCACGCTGACGCGGCGCCGAAACGGCTGTAATGCGACTTGGCACGATCTTGCCACGCTCGGAAATAAAGCGTTGCAGCAGCTTCACGTCCTTATAGTCGATCTTCGGCGCGTTATCGCCGGAAAACGGGCATGTCTTACGTCGGCGATGAAAAGGGCGACGAACAGGAAGTTGTGCGATGTTGCTCATGATCAGGATCCCTCACTCGCTGATGCCGCCGGAGCAGGGCGGTCTTCCCGCGGGCCACGGTCTTCGCGCGGACCGCGATCATGTCTCGGACCGCCACGACCAGGTCGCGAATCGCGATCACGCCGACCGCCACGCCGATCGTCACGGTCAGATCGCCGCATCATCGGGGAGGGGCCTTCTTCGTGCTCATCGACCCGCACGGTCATAAAGCGAAGGATATCGGTAGAAATCCGCATCTGACGCTCCATCTCTGCCACCGCTTCATGCGGTGCATCGATGTTCATAAAGGTGAAGTGCGCTTTGCGGTTCTTTTTAATCTTGTAGCCCAGCGTCTTCAATCCCCAATACTCATGCTTGGGGACAGTTCCTTTGCCATCGGTCAGAATTGTCTGGAATGCCTCTGTCAGTGCTTCGACCTGTTGGCTCGAAATGTCCTGACGGGACAAGAATACGTGCTCGTAGAGCGGCATGCTCGGTTCGCCTTTCCTAAAATCCACTGCTCGAACAACCAAACCATCACGTGGCGATTGCTCATAATAGTCGGCCCCGGCGCATAGCCTCTCTGGAGCCTGGAAAGGCTCAGAGCAAGACCCAAAAGAGCGGAGACACCGGAAGCCGGACAATGTCCTGTCCTACGAGCCAATATGACCCGTCTTCCGTTCAGCCTCCAACCGGGATTGCCGAATATCCGCGACTTATACGCGCTTGGAACGCCAATGCAACCAGAATTCGCTCTTGATACAAGGGTCTGCTTGACAGTTAACGCCAATCCGTGTCTTTGGCGGCGCAACAAACAGGTCATTCGCTCGCGGCCGGTCGACGGCTGCCATGGTCGATGACAGCAATCAGGTTACCAAGTTTCGGAATCAGAAATGACGATTGCCTTCACATTCCCGGGCCAGGGGAGCCAGCATGTTGGAATGGGCGCCGAACTCGCCGATACCTTCGCGAGTGCACGCGCAGTTTTCGACGAAGTGGACGATGCCCTTGGCGAGAAACTGTCGCAAATCATGTGGCAGGGCCCGGAGGACTCGCTGACGCTTACGGAAAATGCGCAACCGGCCCTGATGGCGGTGTCGCTGGCCGTCATGCGCGTGCTTGAATCAGAACACGGACTGACGCTGTCTGACAAAGTCTCCTATGTGGCTGGGCATTCACTTGGCGAGTATTCTGCGCTGGCCGCAGCCGGTGCACTTAGTCTCGGCGATACGGCACGCCTTCTCCGGACACGCGGTCTTGCGATGCAGAAAGCCGTTCCGGTCGGGGAGGGTGCAATGGCCGCTTTGCTCGGCGTGGACCTTCCCGAAGCGGAAAAGCTGGCTGAAGCCGCGGCCGAAGGCGATGTCTGCCAGGCCGCCAATGACAATGCCCCCGGACAGGTTGTTCTGTCGGGCGCCAAGACTGCGATCGATCGCGCCATTGAGATGGCTGGTGACTTTGGCGTTCGCCGCGCAGTTTTGCTCCCCGTAAGCGCACCGTTCCATTGCACGATGATGCAACCTGCAGCGGATGTCATGGCGGAAGCATTGGCAGATGTCGAAATCAAAGCACCCGCTGTGCCGCTGGTCGGCAATGTGCTGGCGAGCGAGACATCCGATCCGAATGTGATTCGAGAGAATCTTGTCACGCAGGTAACCGGCGTCGTTCGGTGGCGAGAATCCGTCGCTTATATGGCCGAACAGGGTGTCGGCTCGGTTTATGAAATCGGCTCGGGGCGGGTTCTGACCGGACTGGCTCGGCGTATCGTCCGAGCTCTGGATGCCACTGCCATCGGCAAACCAGAAGACATTGAGGCAGCCGCCGACGCGCTGACAAGCGCTGGTTAAGAAGAGGGGCGACATGTTTGATCTGACAGGTAAAGGCGCATTGGTTACCGGGGCGACCGGTGGCATCGGCGCTGAGATCGCCAAAGCGATGCATGCCCAGGGCGCAACGGTCGCGATCTCGGGAACGCGGGAAGAGCGGCTTCAGAGTCTGGCCGACGAACTGGGCGACCGGATTCACGTTTTCCCCTGCAATCTCAAAGACCGGGACGCAGTCAAAGGCCTGGTTCCGGATGTTGAGAAGGCCCTCGGCCAGCTCGATATTCTGGTGAACAACGCGGGAATTACCCACGACAATCTCTTCATGCGGATGACGGATGAGGAATGGGACGACGTGATTGCAGTCAATTTAACGGCCGCGTTCACGCTGGTGCGGGCCGCATTGCGCAATATGATGCGTCAACGCTCTGGACGTGTCGTCAATATTGCTTCTATATCCGGCGTTCTAGGGAATCCCGGACAGGCGAATTACGCTGCGTCCAAATCCGGTATGGTTGGCATGACGAAGTCTCTGGCGCGAGAAGTCGCGAGCCGGGGCATCACTGCCAACTGCATTTCACCGGGATTCATCGAAACGGCGATGACGGATGCGCTGAACGAAAAACAGGTCGAGGCCATTGCGGGAGCGATTCCCGCCGGTGTCTTCGGCACACCGTCCGACATTGCTTCCGCAGCCGTCTATCTGGCGAGCGATGAAGCACGGTACGTAACAGGACAGACCATCCACGTTAACGGTGGCATGGCAATGGTTTAGGAGGAGAGTTCCAAGTAGGATCGGATCGGAAATTTGGTCTGCAACATGCCCACGATTGGCATGCTCCGTCGACTGGCCAACGCTCATAAAGTGTGTTACCAAGCGGCGTTTTTTGGGACGGCAGACGGCCCACCCGCCGACCAATCCGAGTCGACAGCTGGAACAGCCACCGAACAGAGAACCGCGCGGCCTAGGAAAACCAGAGGCCGCGTTGCAACTAAGCTATTTTGACAAGAGTCGTGAGGCATCGAAATGAGCGACATTTCAGACCGCGTTAAGAAGATCGTCGTTGAGCACCTTGGCGTCGAAGCCGAAAAGGTCAAGGACAATGCAAGTTTCATCGACGATCTCGGCGCGGACAGTTTGGATACTGTCGAGCTCGTCATGGCGTTTGAGGAGGAGTTCGGCTGTGAAATCCCGGACGATGCCGCCGAGACAATTCTCACGGTCGGTGACGCCGTGAAGTTTCTCGAACAAAACGCTGGCTAACCAGAATAACTCTCTCTCCCTTGCGACTGTCGTGACTGATAGGTTCGGGTGCGGACGTAGGGGCCGGGCATAGTCGGACCAATTTCACACATGCGACGCGTCGTTATCACGGGCATAGGAATGGTTTCGCCGCTTGCGAGCGGTGCGGAAGCTTCTTGGCAACGCCTTCTGGCGGGCCAGAACGCCGCTCGTCGGGTGGAAAACTTCGAAGTCGACGATCTGGCGTGCCAGGTCGCCTGTCAGATCCCACGCGGGGACGGCAGCGACGGCACGTTCAATGCGGACGACTGGATGGAGCCGAAGGACCAGCGCAAGGTCGACGATTTCATCGTCTATTCCATGGCAGCGGCGACGCAGGCGCTTGCCGATGCAGACTGGGCACCGGAGAGCTACGAAGACCAGGTCCGGACAGGCGTGCTGATCGGCTCCGGGATCGGCGGGCTTCAAGGCATTGAAAAAACATCGCTGCTGCTGGCCGACAAAGGGCCGCGGCGGGTCAGCCCGTTCTTTATTCCGGGTCGGTTGATAAATTTGGCCGGTGGCTATGTCTCAATTCGTCATGGCCTGAAGGGCCCGAATAATGCTGTCGTCACAGCTTGTTCGACCGGCGCACACGCCATCGGGGACGCGTCGCGCCTCATCGGTCTCGGCGACGCCGACGTGATGCTGGCCGGTGGATCGGAATCGCCGGTTTGCCGACTGGCAGTTGCCGGCTTTGCCGCCTGCCGCGCGCTGTCGACTGGCTTTAACGATACACCTGAAAAAGCCTCCCGACCTTATGACCAGGACAGAGACGGTTTCGTCATGGGCGAGGGTGCAGGTGTCGTGGTTTTGGAGGAGTTGCAGCACGCACTCGATCGCGGCGCAAACATTTATGGCGAAATCGTCGGGTACGGACTGTCAGGCGACGCCTTTCATATTACCGCGCCTGCCGAAGATGGCGACGGTGCCTATCGCTGCATGGTAGCTGCCGTGTCACGTGCCGGTATCGATCCAAGCGAAATCGATTACATCAACGCGCATGGCACATCCACACCGATGGGCGATGAAATCGAGCTGGGAGCGGTCGAACGGTTGTTCGGAGAGTCACCGAGTTCGCTCAGCATGTCCTCGACCAAGTCCGCTGTCGGTCATTTGCTTGGTGCGGCAGGTGCCGTCGAGGCGATTTTTTCGCTCTTGGCGATCCGTGACAATATGTTGCCTCCAACGCTCAATCTCGACAATCCTTCGGTCGAAACAAAGATCGATCTCGTGCCCCATAAAGCGCGTGAACGCGAGACCAATATCGTGCTGAGCAACTCGTTTGGATTTGGCGGCACCAATGCGTCTCTCGTCTTCCGCCGCTATAGTGATGCCTAAAGCGTGCGAGCTGCGGTCCCCAAATACCGCCGTTTCGCCATAATTGAACGTATAGGTTTGGTGTGGCGTAATGTGAGACGTGCGTAATGCCGAAGTCTCGTAAGACAGAGCCTGTATCTCTTGTCGAGCATTCTCTAGCCGTGCTGAGATCAATGGACGATCGAAGACCCGCTTCTCAACCGCGAAGCCCATTGGAGGCTTTAGAGCCGTCGCGCGCGCCGGAACGCCCGGACCGCGCAGAACGCGTGCGTTTTCATCCGCTGATTTCCATCATGAATGGCATTTTGACGCTTGTCTTCATTATGCTCATTGGCCTGGGCGGCCTCGTCTATTTTCTGAAAGTGCAGTTCGACAAACCGGGACCGCTGCAAACTTCGGCAACAATGGTCGTGCCGAAAGGGCAGGGCGTGAATTTCATCGCTGCACGCCTTGAGCGGGAAGGCATTATCACCGACAAGACGGTATTCGTTGCCAGCGTTTTCTACTTTCGCGCTCAGAGCAAATTGAAAGCCGGTGAGTACCAGTTCCCCAAACATGCGAGCATGCGTGACGTTCTCGACCGGATGGTCGAGGGAAAATCGATTCTGCATTCGGTATCGATTCCCGAGGGCTTTACCAGCGCCCAGGTGGTAAAGCGTCTCAACAAGCATGAACTCCTTGTCGGGGAGATTACGGAAATTCCAGCTGAGGGCAGTCTGTTGCCCGATACCTACCGCTTCAACCGCCATACGAAACGCCAGGAACTCATCGCCCGGATGCAGAAGGGCATGAAACGCTTTGTCACCAAACTCTGGGCGGAGCGGGCACCGGGACTCCCAATCGCGAACCCGGCCGAAGCTTTGATCCTGGCTTCCATCGTCGAGAAAGAGACCGGCCGAGCCGACGAGCGCGGGCGCATTGCCGGGGTCTTTATCAATCGGTTGAACAAGGGCATGCGCCTGCAATCCGATCCGACGATCATCTACGGGATCACGAATGGCAAGGGACCGTTGGGGCGCCCGATCTATCGATCAGATATCGACAAACCGACCGCTTACAACACCTACCATATCGACAGGCTGCCTCCGACGCCGATTGCCAATCCAGGACGCGCCGCGATTGAAGCCGTACTGAATCCTGTAAAGACCGACGCGCTGTTTTTTGTTGCTGACGGTACGGGAGGCCATGCCTTCACCGCGACCTATGCCGACCACAATCGCAATGTGAAAAAATGGCGTGTTATCGAACGTGAAGCACGCGAACGTGAGAAAGCAGAGGCTCTGAAACGCGGCGACGCAGAGGCTCTGGCCCGCTTGAACGAGGCCGCAGCCCAGGACGCAGCACAACCTGAAGAACAACAACAACAAGCGACGGAAACGCCGACGGCCGAAAACGAAGTGGCAAATGAAATACCGCCTCTGCCCGACCGCAAGCCCCGGTCCTGATTTCGGTTTAATCCTGTCATAGCCTAGTCGCCTAAACGGTCGGCATTCCTTACCGAATCCCTTGTCGCTCTCGATAAGTGGCACTAAAGTCCTTCACTCAGCGAGCAACCGGCCCCCGAAGGCCGGAACGGGGACATCATGACACTCACCAGCATGACCGGATTCGCGCGTAGCGATGGCGAACACGGCTCTTTGACCTGGCACTGGGAAATTCGCACGGTCAATGCGAAAGGCCTCGATATCCGCATCCGCCTGCCACAAGGTTTCGAGGGCATCGAGCAACGTGTCCGCGAAGCCTGCCGAAAGCGCCTGACACGCGGCAATTGTTTCGTCGCACTTTCAGTCAACCGTGACGCCGGTGGCACCGAAATCCAACTTAATGAAACGGCATTAATGCAAGCTGCCGCCGCCGTTCGTCGTGCCAGCGAGATTATCGACGCAGAGCCGCCTCGGCTCGATGGTTTGATGACCATTAAAGGCGTGCTTGAGATTCGTGAGCCCGAAGAAGACGACGACACACGCGCGGCACAGGTCGAGGTCGTAATCGGTGATCTGGAGCAAAGTCTTGACCAAGTCGTTGCCGCTCGGCGAGACGAAGGACAGCGCCTTAGCGACGTGATCAAGGCCGATCTCGCAGACGTTGCGCGGTTGGTAAGCATGGTCGAGAACGCTCCGGCGCGCAGTGCCGAGACAATCAGCGCACGGCTGCGCGAACAGATAGAACGGTTGCTCGACGCCAATAGCGCCCTGGACGAGGATCGCCTGCATCAGGAAGCTGTCATGTTGGCGGCGAAAGTGGACGTCCAGGAAGAAATCGAACGGTTGAAAGCGCATGTGGCAGCAGGTGAAGACCTTTTGACATCGGGCGAACCTGTCGGGCGCCGATTGGAGTTCCTCATGCAGGAGTTCAACCGTGAGGCCAATACGATCTGCTCAAAGTCCAACGATACGGAAATCTCACATGCCGGATTGGAATTGAAGTCCGTCATCGATCGATTGCGCGAACAGGTTCAGAACATTGAGTGAAGCCCCATCCAAGATCGCCCGCCGTGGCTTAATGCTCGTCCTGTCGTCGCCGTCCGGCGCCGGAAAGACAACCCTGGCACGCGGCCTGCTGGACTCCGATGCCAATATCAGTATGTCCGTATCCGTCACAACGCGGAAACCGCGCCCTGGCGAGACCGACGGCGTCGATTACACATTTGTCGATCAGGAAGAATTCGGCCATCGCCGCGACCGCGATGAATTTCTGGAATGGGCGCTTGTATTCGATCATTTTTATGCAACGCCGAGAGCAGCCGTGGAGGCCGCTCTTAACAAAGGAAAAGACGTACTTTTCGATATCGATTGGCAAGGTGCGGACAAACTTCGAAAGAGTGTCGGCGCCGATATGGTCAGTATCTTCGTCCTGCCACCGTCGGCAGATGCTCTTGAAGAGCGCTTGAAGGCGCGCGCCCAGGACCCCGATGAAGTCGTGCGCCGCCGAATGGCCGGCGCCAGCAATGAGATCCAGCATTGGGACGACTATGACTACGTGGTCGTCAATCGAGATCGCGACGCCAGTCTCGGGGAAGTCAAAGCCATTCTCGCGGCTGAACGGCTCAAGCGTACACGTCGCACAGAAGGGCTAAAAGCGCTTGTAAACCATCTCCAGGACGGTCTTGTCGGCCGCTGAAAAGCGCGCCGCCCAATGTCGTTGTCAGGCCGATAGACATCCTGCCAGCCGGCAAAACTCGTCGACGGTGAGTTGTTCGGCCCGGTGTGTCGGCTCGATACCCAGTTCCAACAGCCGTGCCTCAGGATTATCGAAGAGCTGGCGCAGGCTCGTGCGCAGCATCTTGCGGCGCTGACCGAATGCCGCCGCGGTTACCGCTTCGAGGGCTTCGACATCGCACACGGGGGAGGGGGCGGTTTTTGGAATGAAATGCACGACAGCGGAATCGACCTTGGGCCGCGGCGTGAAAGCAGCCGCAGGAACCGGTAGAACGATGGACGGTTCCGTTCGCCATTGTGCGAGGACCGACAATCGCCCATAGGCCTTCGTCGACGGTCGCGCCGTAATGCGCTCTGCAACCTCTCTTTGAAACATCAAGACCATCTCGTCGAACCAGGGAGGCCAGGGTTCGGTCTTGAGCCACCCAATGAGCAATGGCGTCGCTATCCCGTAGGGCAGATTCGAGATGATCGATTTGCGCCCGTCGCCGAGCGCGCCATAGTCGACAGTCAAAGCATCGTCCATGCGAATGTCGAGACGACCGGGATATCGCTCGGCAATTGCCTCAAGTGCCGGACGGCATCGTTCGTCGCGCTCGACAACGATAACGCGCGTCGCGCCTTCCAGAAACAAACCCCGCGTCAGGCCGCCTGGACCCGGCCCGATCTCAATGATCGTCTTGCTATCCAATGACCCGCCGGCGCGTGCAATCCGGCTGGTTAGATTGAGATCGAGAATGAAATTCTGTCCGAGCGATTTGCGCGCGCTTAACCCAAGGTCGGCAATGGTTTCCCGAAGCGGTGGGAGTCCGTCAGGGGCCGTCACGTCACCGGCTCTGGATGCGTAATCAAATCGCGCGCCAGCTGCAGCGCATGTATAAGACTACTGGGGTCGGCTCGACCTGTCCCCGCAATATCATATGCCGTTCCGTGGTCTGGCGACGTGCGCACAAACGGCAGGCCAAGAGTCATGTTGACGGCGCGCTCGAAGGCAAGTGTCTTGATCGGGATCAGCGCTTGATCGTGATACATGGCGATCGCCGCATCATAGTTGTTCCGGGCAGCCGCGTGGAACATGGAGTCGGCAGGGAAGGGGCCGGAAACGGCAAGTCCCTCCTGAGATAACAGTTCGATGGCCGGCTCGATTATCGTCAATTCTTCCTGACCAATGCTTCCACCTTCGCCGGCATGTGGGTTTACGCCTGCAATCGCCAGTTTTGGCTGTTCGATGCCGAAGCGAAGTCGAAGGTCCGACGCGACAATTCTTGCCGTTGTCACGATCCGCTCCATCGTCAGTGCCTCGCGTACTTTTTCAAGCGGAATATGAACTGTGACAGGAACCACCTTCAGGACGTCCGCGACCAACATCATCACAGGCTGATAACTCTCTCCCCATTGCGAGGCCAGTTCACCAAGGAATTCCGTATGACCAGGATGTTTGAAACCGGCTTCGTACAAGACCAGCTTGTTGATCGGGTTTGTCACCAAAGCGCGGGCGCGGCCCTCACGGATCAAAGTGACGCCCATTTCGATCATCTGGATGGTTGCCGTCGCATTTTCCGGGTCGGGCCGGCCTGCATCCACTGTCTCGGCAACAGGTATGGAAAGGACAGGAAGTGCATTGCCTGCACCACTCAGATCCTCAAGGGTCGGGGAGACCTCAACGAACGAGATATCCAGAGCGAGAGCGTTCGCGCGCGCGGCGAGGACATCGAGATCGCCCAGGACAACCATCTCGGGCAACTGAAACTGCTCCCGCGAATGCCAAGCCTGGAGTGTGATGTCCGGACCAATACCGGCAGGGTCGCCCATGGTCAGGGCGATTGGCAGCTTGCTTGGTGGAAATGGGCGCATGGCCCTGTATGACCGATAAACCGGCCAGCATCCAGTATCAGACCCTGTGCGTTTTCAGCTTTGCTTAACGACACCCGAGCGCAATGGCCGGATTGCCGTCACCGCAACAGCCTCCAGATCAGGACACTATTTGCTGCGATGCTCGATGAATGCGTCGCGGCGCAAATCCTGAAAATAACGCGTAGCAAGCCGGTTATACTCTTCTGCCTGCATTTTTCGCTCGACCGCCTGCCGCTTTTTCGTGTCTGTCTTGATTTCCTTGCGGGAGCAAACCGCGAAAAGCTCAACACCGGTCGGTGTGAGATTCGGCGGGGTCATCTGACCGGCCTTTGCCTTCATCAAGAGAGCACGGGAGGGCTGGGGAAGCTGCTCTGTCCGTTTTCTGCCAACCGACTTGATCGATGCTCTGCGCACGCCTTTGATGACGTCCTCGAGCTTCTCGCAGGAACGAAACCGGTTACGCAACGTCTCAGCTTCGACCAAACGCGTTGCAATTGTCTCCTGATCAGGCTCTTCACCTAGTTCAAGCCGAACGCGCTGCAACTGAAACTCGGTGGTTGCCTGTCCTTCGCCTTCAGCAGTCGTCAACGCTGCATCGACTTGCGTTGCACTCACACTTACCTGATGACGGAACTTGCGTTGGACGACCTGGCGCCACAAAAGCGCGACTTTGATCCGCTCGCGAAACGTGCGCACATTGACACCGGCTTGCTTCAGACCGCCGACAAGTTTGTTGAGTGGCATCTTGTTGCGCTTGGCGATGCCCTCAAGCGTTTGCGTAATCCTCTCGTCAGTGACGGAAACACCCAGCTTTTTGGCTTCCTGCAGCTTGAGTCTTTCCTCGATCAGTTCCTTGATCACCTTCTTGCGAAGAGCCGCCGACGGCTTCTGGCCGGATGTCATGGCGATGAATCGGGTTCGTTGCGACACATCGTATGCAGAAATCGGCTCGTCGTTGACCAATGCAACGATCATCTGATCGGCCTTGGCTTGTCCTAGACCCATTACCAGTGCGGTAGAGAGCAGCGCCGCAAACAATGCCGTCGGCAAGACCAAACGGTGCAGAGCAACGATTCGTGCATTTTCGAACATTGTCAGTCGTCCTCAGCGTCCGATTCCGTGAATCGACGCATTCTATGCCTGTGTTGCGGCATTCCTGCAGCAAATATTGGCGGCACAATGGCGCACATCCTGCAAGATTGGCAAGGCGTTCACCCCATAAGTATCTGTGTTGGATAATACAATCAGTTCCGGATCGGTCAGATACCGCCGGCATCCACATTGAACGCACCGAGATGCTTGAGCTCGAAACGAAGCATCACGCGCTCATCCGGCTGGATATCCCTGTCGCGAACGAAGGTCTCTGTGTAAGTGACCGACAGTGCGAAACAATCGTCCGCGTAGCGCAGGCCGAGAGAGTTGCTCAGCCGTGCGTCCCGTTCGATGTCCAACCGAAGATGACCGAATGCAGACCAATGCTCCGTAAGCTGGACTGCACCTTGCGTCTGGATTTCCTCGCGGTCCGTGGCAATTCCAAGTCCGGGCTGCGCATCCAGATTCGAGTAGATCGCCGATGCCGACACGGGACCGGCATTCAGGCTTGCCGATACATCCGTCCGCCTCAGATCGAATGTCTTCTCATCAAAGCGTGCCTGTCCGGTGAAGCTGATCAGATCGAGTGGGCGAATGTACAGACCGGTCACATAATCGGACCGATCGGTATCGAGGCCGCTATCGACACCAAAGTCATTGTCACCGGCAATCTGGTAGCTCTGCCCGATAACGGCTCTGGCGTAGCCGCCATTGTGACCTTGAACAGTGTATTGCAGGCCGACATTCGCTCGGGTGCCGGTTTCGATGCGGTCATACCCCGAGAATTTGTCCGTATCGAAGAGAAGCGTATCGTCGAAAACGAGGCTGCGTGCGTCTTCGTTCGGAATGTCTTTCTGGTCGTCAAGATTGGGACGGGCAATGAACTGAGCAACCGGTTCGATGACATGCGATGCTCTCGCGCCATGCTTTACGAACGGGTAGCGATACTCGATCCCGGCCGTCGCCATACCGCGTGTAATCGTGTCTTCCGTGCCAACGTCACCCGTGATCGGGTCGACCACGTTCGACACCTGATAGGCATCGCCCCGTAGCGATGCAAATGGTGTGATCACCTGACCGTTGCGGCTCGTGAACTGCTTGCGCCACTTTAGTTCGCCAACGACATGATTGTTGTCGGCGCCGTTTTCGCGCGAAAGGCTGAGCACGTTCGCATTGAATGCCAACTCACCGCCAAGCACCGGATCAGCCGCGACATAATTATAGTCGATCACCGGGTGAACCCGGGATTCTGCGGTTGAGGTGTCCGTGAATGTCAGCGCACCGAAGTGATAGAGGCTCGTGTCGAAATAGCTGCGGTCCGTCTGTTTCGTGAGATAGACCTGCGAAACCCGCTCTGTCGAAAGGATGCTGTCGAGTTTGTAGAAGCGGCGGAATGTGTCGTCACTTTCAACCGTGACATCCCAACCAAAGTCCCAGGCGTCGGCAAACTTGAAGTCACCGGCCGTCTTGATGCTGCCGCGGAATTCAGGATTGCCCGGGGTGAGGGGATCACTCTCGGTTTCGTCGATACCGGCGAGATCGAGGCTGTAACGGCCATTTTTCGTACGATGCCGCCACTGCCCCTTCCAGAGCACGCCGCGCCGCTCCGTATAAACCGGAGCGAAGGTGAAGTCATAGTTCGGCGCAAGTGCAAAATAGTAAGGGACTTCGACGGTCGTACCGAGCTCGTTCGAATGTCCGAAACCTGGGATCAGGAAGCCTGACTTGCGCTTGACCGAAGGATCGGCGTGCTTGAACTTCGGCAGATACATGAGCGTCTTGCCGAACAGCTCGAACTTCGCTTTCTCGTAGGCGATCGTTGCTTCAGACTTTTTGTGAATGACGCGGACCGCCTTGATACGCCACGTCGGCGGCTTGTCCGGATTATCGGCGCAAGCCTTACAGGGCGTGTACCAGGCATTCTCGAAAATCGTCGTCTCGCCGCTTTGGCGAATGGCCCGATCGGCACCGATCCTGGAATCGTCATCGCCGACAATCTTCAGGGACCGGATGAAACCATCACGGAAATCGTCAGTCAGCGTGATGCGATCCGCAGTGATGATCGCGCCATCCGGCTCTTTGATCCGGACATTGCCTTCCGCAGTCAGCTGATTTGTCGATTGATTATAGAGAACCTTGTCGGCTGTCAGAACATAGCTGCCGTGATAGATCTCGACATTGCCCTTCGCAGTGACGCGATTGTTCTGATTGTCATAGATCATCTCATCGGCCTGCAGCAGCATCGGACGATCGGGGTCTGATGGAACTACAGGACCTTCTTCTTCCAGCGGCCGTGTCTGCGCCACGGCTGTGGACGGCACAACAACGAAACTCACGCCGATCGCCAACAGCAATCCGCCCAGAAGGCTCGTCGCCACGCGGCTGCGTGTTTCAAGTTGCGATATGTGCCGGGCGAGGATCACGGTTAGCCGTCCTCCTGCCGCAAAAGAACGGTTAGCGCGAGAAGCGCGGCAATCAGTGGCGGTGCCCAGGCAGCAGCCTCAGGCGAGGCAAGACCGGACCGGCCGAGATTGCGGGTCAATTCAGCGAGAACGAAGAAGGCGAAGCCGGCTGCGAGACCACTGATCACCATTGTCTGAATATTACCGAACCTGAAAGCTTTCAGCGAACAGGTCGCCGCCAGCAGCACCATGACAGCCAAGACAAATGGCTGCGACAGAAGGGACTGGAACTGAAGCCTGTGCCGGAGAGCCGGAAGCTTCGCTTTTTCCGCTATCTCGATGAATTTCGGAAGCTCCCAGAACGAAATCGCCCGCACCGAACCAAGGCTGTCTCGAACCTGCGTAGTGGTCAAATATGTTGAAACGAAGTAGCGCTCGTAGAACGCCGGTTCACGTTTTAGTTCCCCGTCGAGTGTGACCCACGCCTGGTCAAGTTCCCAGCGCCCATCTTTCAAGGTTGCTTTGTCGGCCTCGATCCGCTCCAGGAAGTTTGTTTCCCGGTTGTATTGAATGATCGAAACATTGCCGAGCTGAAGGCCCTGATTGGCCGCTGCGCCAGCGTGAATGATCGACTGGCCATCGGCACCGTTCTGCCGAAGCCATGCACCAGCATTCTTCGTCTTGAGAAGAGACGGGCCGCCACGCTTCTTGAATGTCTCCAATGACATGCTGTCTGCCAGTGCGCGCGCATTCGCGGCGAGGGGGTTGTAGATCGTGGTTGCGAAGACCCCCAGGAGGAGGGCAACGACAATACCCGGCAGAATGAACTGCCAAGCGGACATACCGCCCGCTCTGAAGATCGTCAGTTCGGAACTGCGGCTCAGCATCAGAAACGCTCCGATGCTGCCAATGAGAACGGCGATCGGCAGGATAAGTTCGGCGTAAGCTGGGAGGCGGAGAAGCGCGAGGACAATGAGCGAACTCATTGGGACGCGCTCAAATTTGCCAGCTTGCCTCAGAAGCTCGACGAAGTCGGCAAAGAAGACCAGAACGACGCACATGGCCATAACGGCAAGAATGGCGAGCAGGAACCGTTTGGATATGTAGCGCATAAGCGTCATACCGTACGACCTCCCTGGCTCTGCGTGTTCGAACCGGGCAGGAGCCGCACAACCATGTCATCGAACTTGGTTCTCGCGACGCCGACGAATGCCATACGACGTTGTGTTTCCGGTGAAAGTCTCGCTTGGGTCAGAGCGCCGGCAATCACGATCGCACCGATCGGAGCGCCGTAGACGATAATCAGTCCGCTCGGATCGAGCGTTGTCAGATTGGTTCCAGTCAGTCCGAGCAGCCGAACGCCGACCGCAACACCGAAGGCAAGACCGACCGCGCTCCAGCGGTTCTCACGCGACGTGCGCGGAAATCCTAGAAACAGTATTGCAACCATCACATAAGAGAGCGGATAGACCGACAGCGCGAAACGATTGTGAATCTCAGAACGGAACTGCCCGGGATTTCGGGCAAAGAGTGGATCGGTTTCGTCGACATTGAGCAGTTCGCCGAGATAGCGCTCTCTCGGCTTTAGAACCGCAGCCCCCGTATCCGGTCCGAACTGCGAAAGATCGAAGATGTAACGGTCATAAGCGATGATGCTGACCGCCTTGTCTTCCGAATTCCCGTCTCGGCGATGGACATGACCATCATTCATGACGAGAAAAGTCCCGTTCTCGGTCTTTTCCAGACGCGCCCGGTCAGCAAGATAGGTCATAACCTGCGCCGGCTGACGCTGGTCATGAATAACGAGACCGAGCAGGTCGCCGTCCAGAGTCCGTTCACGAATGTGGAACGTCAGCCCCTTTTCAGGACTTGAGAACCTGCCGGGCTGGAGAACTTGGCTAATCAAATCGGTTCGCACCTGGACGATGTAGGATCGAAGCGTGCGCAGGCTTGCCGGCGTCAGAAACAAGTTCATCACCAGCACAAGCGCAACAACGAGACTCCCGAGTGCCAGATAGGGTTTCGCCAGACGCCAGATATTTGCGCCCGAGGCCGATGCCACGATCAGCTCGCTGTCGCCATTGAGCCGGTCGAGCGTATGGAGCGACGCCACAAGCAGGGCGTTCGGCGCGATCAACGCAACGAGCCCCGGCAGTGCCAAGCATGTCATCGTCAGGAAAATCCCGAAGGACTGCCCCTGAGACGTCAGTAGCTTCAGCTGCCCGAGCGCCGTTGCGATCCATACGATCGCCGTCAATGTCAGCAGCACCAACAGGAACGATCCTGCGGCCTGCCGAAAGACGTATCGGCTGAACAGGTCCATTGAGACCAGTTATTCCCCCATGTGTGAATCCGAGGCATCGTTGTTATTTTGCCTTCGGACCCGGTAATTGGTTACGTGCCCAGCCGCATTTTGACACCGCTAACATGGCGGAAAAGCGACCAAATCGGTCACTTGCCTTCCCAGCGCATAAGAATTACTAACTGTGGCCTCAATGCCACAGCGGCCCGGGTACCAATCCCCTCTTGAGTGGCATGATTCGACCCGATTTCATAGCCAAATATTGGCAGATTTGCGCGATTCTGACGCGCAGCAACACTCCGAGGTTCCTTCCGAATGAGCAAATCGCCTGCAATCTCTTTCGCTGACATCAAGACACCCACTCAGGGCGTTGTCGTAATTGTGGCAGAAGATGGGCCGTCTTATGGCCCCACAACGGATGCTTTGAACAAAGAATCGGGCGGCGCTGTCGTCCGTGCACAGAAGGTTCGCGATTTTAAAGGAAAGAAAGGAAGCACTCTCGACCTTTTGGTCCCATCCGGTTTGAAGATTGCGCGTTTATTGATTGTAGGCGCAGGCAAATTTGACGATTACGCACAGCACGACTGGTTGGCCCTGGGTGGCAAGATCCGGGGCCTCGTGACCGGCAGGGAAGGGGACACCGCAACGGTGATCCTGGAACGCAAAAAGGGCTCCGTGACTGCCGATCAGGCCGCCGATCTGGCTTTAGGCATGGCTTTGCGCGGCTACAAGTTCGACAAATACAAGTCGAAGAAAACCGCGAAGGCCGACGATAAGAAGAACGAAAAAGATAAAGAACTCAAACGCTTGACCATCCAAACCTCATCTGCCGCTCAGGCGCGCCGGGCCTATGCGTCACGTCGCGCAATCGACAACGGTGTCAGCACGGCACGCGATCTGGTGAATGAGCCCGCAAACATCCTCAATCCCGTGGAATTTGCCAAGCGGATCAAAGCGTTAACATCCTCCGGCCTGTCGGTAGAGGTACTGGATGATAAGGCTCTTGCACGTGAAGGCATGGGTTCGATGCTGTCTGTTGGTCTCGGCAGCGCACAACCTTGCCGGCTTGTCGTCATGCGTTGGCAAGGCGCAAAGGCAAAGACCGAAAAACCGGTCGCGTTCATCGGCAAGGGCGTCACATTCGACACCGGTGGCATTTCCATCAAACCGTCCGCTGGCATGGGCGACATGAAGGGTGACATGGCCGGCGCTGCCTGCGTCACAGGCCTGATGCAGGCACTCGCCGAACGCAAGGCCAAGGTTAACGCCGTCGGCATCGTCGGCCTGGTCGAAAACATGCCGAGCGGAAGCGCGACGCGGCCCGGAGATGTCGTCACGGCCATGTCAGGCACGACCATCGAAATCCTCAATACGGATGCCGAAGGTCGACTCGTCCTGGCCGACGCGCTCACCTATGCCCAAAAGCACTTCGAGCCACGCTTCATGGTCAACCTCGCGACATTGACGGGCGCAATCCTCGTCGCGCTGGGTAAAGAACATGCCGGGCTGTTTTCCAACAATGACGAGCTGTCGGAGCGTCTCAGCGATGCCGGCAATGCCACGGGCGAAAAAGTCTGGCGGCTGCCACTCGGACCCAAATATGACGAGATGATCGACTCCAAGGTTGCCGACATCAAGAACATCGGCGGACGCTGGGCCGGCTCGATTACAGCCGCGCAATTCCTCCAGCGCTTCGTCGACGAGAAGGTCGCCTGGGCGCATCTCGATATTGCCGGCACAGGCATGGACGCACCGTCGAGCGATATCAACCGCAGCTGGGGCTCGGGCTATGGCGTGCGGCTGTTGGACCGTCTGGTTGCAGATCACTACGAAAAATAGCGCGAAACCGCACAAAACGGCCCATGGAATATTTTCCATAATATCCCTTATGCGAATCAAAGGTTTTGGGCCGGCCTTTGATCGCAGTTCGCGTCAGCGCCTTTAACCATTCCACACCGGCCACACAGACAGGCACAGCCATGAGCGATCCCTCTTCTCCCAAGACGGTCGACGGCCTTATCGAGATCATGGCAGCACTCCGGACGCCCAAGACCGGCTGTCCCTGGGATCTGGAACAGACGTTCGAATCGATCGCGCCTTATACGATCGAAGAAGCGTATGAAGTCGCTGACGCCATCCAACGCCGGGACATGTCCGATCTCAAGGACGAACTCGGCGATTTGCTGCTCCAGGTCGTCTATCATGCCCGCATGGCTGAGGAAGTCGGTGCCTTCGACTTCTTCGATGTCGTGGACGCAATTTCCGACAAGATGACCAGACGCCATCCGCACGTCTTCGGAACAGACGAAGAGCGTGCCAACACGAAACTCGATGGACTATGGGAGCGGGTGAAGGCTGAAGAGAAAGCCAAGCGGCGCGCTCGAGAAGGGGGCGACGTGAACCTCAGTGTCCTCGACGGGGTTCCTGTCGCCCTCCCCGCAATGACACGCGCAGTAAAACTTCAGGACAAAGCCGCACGTGTCGGTTTCGACTGGCCGGATCTCGGGCCGGTGTTCGACAAGGCAAAAGAAGAACTGGGCGAGTTAGAGGCGGCTATCGAAGACGCGCAGAAAAACGGCGGCGACAAAACACATATCGTTGCCGAGTATGGCGACTTTGTTTTCGTTGTCGCGAATGTCGCGCGTCATCTTGAGATCGATCCGGAGGCTGCGATCCGAGAGACCAATGCCAAGTTCGAGCGCCGCTTCAAGCGGATCGAAGCAGTTTTGGCTGAAGATGGGCGAACACCAGAGCAGTCAAATCTGGAAGAAATGGACCGGCTCTGGGATCGCGCGAAATCGGAAGAAGCCTGACAGGCAGACCGGTCTATGCAGCGGCTTTGGCCAGTCGGCTCAGTAGCGTTGCCTTTTTCTCTTTCGGTATCCGTACGCGATAGCTGAGATGGCTCTCGCCATCGAACTCCCGCTCAAGCACTTCGCTGTTTTCGTGAATCCAATGATCGAGCGCACCTGCGGCGGTCGTGAGTGTGAACTCAAGGGTCTCGTGCGTCGCGCTGATCCGCTCTTCAATGAATGCGAGGAGCGTGTCGATCCCCTCCCCGGTTGTCGCGGATACGCACTGCACGCGATCGGATTTGCGCGCCGCCTCATTCATGCAGCGCTCCAACGCGTCTGGAGCGAGAAGATCAATCTTGTTCCAAACCTCAACGAGCTTCTGGCGGCGGGTTTCCTCATCGATGCCAAGCTGCTGCAAGACATGCTCGACTTCGGTGGCCTGCGCCTGGCTGTCGTCATGGGCGACATCGCGCACATGCAAGATCAAATCGGCCTCGATCACCTCTTCAAGCGTGGCACGAAATGCCGCGACAAGCGTCGTGGGAAGATCGGAGATGAAACCCACCGTGTCGGAAAGGATCGCTTTGGATCCCTTGGGCAATTCCGTTTCGCGCATGGTGGGGTCCAGTGTGGCGAAGAGCATATCTTCTGCCATGACACCCGCCCCGGTTATACGGTTGAATAAAGTCGATTTTCCCGCGTTCGTATAACCGACCAGAGCGACGATGGGATAGGGAACCCTGCGACGGCTTTCCCGATGGAGTCCGCGCGTCCGCGTCACCGTTTCAAGTTCCCTGCGCAAAGAAGCGATACGATCCTGAATGACCCGCCTGTCCGCTTCGATCTGCGTTTCACCAGGGCCGCCCAGAAATCCGAAACCGCCACGCTGGCGTTCCAGGTGGGTCCAGGAGCGTACGAGACGGCTTCTCTGGTATGTCAGATGGGCGAGCTCGACTTGAAGCCGACCTTCCTTCGTGCGCGCCCGCCGGCCGAAAATCTCCAAGATCAACCCGGTTCGATCGAGTACTTTTGTCGACCAGGCCTTTTCCAGATTGCGTTGCTGTACTGGCGACAAGGGATGGTCGACAACAACGAGGCCGGCATCCTCAGCTGCCACCAATCCTGCCAATTCCTCGACCTTGCCCGTTCCGAACAGGGTCGCAGCCCGCGGCCGCGGCACGCGAACGATGCCCTTGTGAACGACTTCGAGATCTATCGCGCGCGCAAGACCTTCCGCCTCCCCCAGACGAGCTTCCGGCGACAGTGTATTGAGATTGCTCAGGGAATTCGTCGACGACCGATCATCGCCCCGACCGCCAGAACCGAGGATTGGGCACAGGACGATTGCTTCCGTCCCGATCGAATATTCGCCGTCGTCGTCTCTCCGATCAGACTTTTCGGAGCCCGACCCGAGGCGCTTGTGGTCCGTTACGCGCAACTAGGCAGCCGTTCCTTCCGGCTGTTCGGCAAAATCAAGCAACTGTACGGGTTGGCCCGGCATGATCGTCGATATTGCGTGTTTATAGACGAGTTGGGAGTGGCCATCCCGGCGCAGCAAAACGCAAAAATTGTCGAACCAAGTTACGACACCTTGCAATTTTACCCCGTTGACGAGGAAGATTGTCAGAGGCGTCTTGTTTTTCCTTACATAGTTCAGGAATGTGTCCTGTAGGCTCTGTGCTCGCTCTGCAGCCATGGATTTTCCATTTTTGTTGTGCGGCTTTCGGCCGCCGCATTGCGTTCGACTAGCACCTCATCATGTCAGAACCTGAACGAAAAGAGGGCGCACTGTCGCGTATTAGAAGACATGCGACGCTGTGACTGCAAGCCTTCTAGCAGCAACAGATTTAACCTATTGATTATTCTAGTTTATTTTGACACGCCTTAACGCATGCGTCTACGATCATCGGGCGAACCGATGCATGCCGAGTCGCAGTGAAGCTGCATTGGCTACCGGCTCAGCTACGCCAATAGGCCATTGTGAACAGGCTGAGAATCGCAACCACTTCCAGTCGTCCGAGTATCATTCCAAAGGCCATTGCGCCATATGCGAGCGGCGACATTTCGGCGATCGGGGCAATACCTTTGAGTTCATTGATCCGCGCAATCTCATAAAACGGACCGGCATTGCTGACCGAGGCGGCGGAGGCGATGATTGCGTTCGGTAGCGGCAGTCCGGCGTAGCCAAGCGTGACTGCGACCACGGATATTGCCAGGACAAATGCAACCAGTGTCGTCCAGACAACTTTCATCATCGCCACATCGCTGGCCTCATCTCCATATCGCGATGGGCGAACAGCGTTGGGATAAATCAAAAGGCGCAATTCCCGGCCGAACTGTCGTAGCATAGCAATCACGCGAAAGACTTTAAGCCCACCTGCAGTAGAAAAGCGTCCGGCGCCAACAATGCAGATGGCGAGAAGCGCCATGTAGGGAATGGCATCGAGACCAAGTTCGGAAGTGGAAATGCCTGTTGTCGTGATGAGCGAGGCTGCCGTCGACAGGCCCTGGGTCATCGCATGCAACCAGCCAAACGGTCCGGCTGCCGGAACTTCGGGAATGATTGCCAGCCCCAACAACAGACCCAACCCGACAACCGCCAGAACGACGAAATAAGGCTCGCGCATATCGCGCACGATGGACCATCGCCCCTGCAAGATCGCCCTCACCCAGACAATGCTGACAGCGCTCACCACCATGGTCACTGCCAGCACGATCTCAGCAAGCGGGAGTTCGTAGAGGGCCAGCGTCCCGTCCTTGGGCATGAAGCCTCCGGTCGCGACCGTCGATAGTGCAAAACAAAAGGCATCGAACGGCGGCATGCCGGCGACGATCAACAGAATGAAGCAACCGGCTGTGAGTGCGCTATAGAGCGGCGTGATGGTTTCAATCGCTTCACGGACGTGGCGGGTACTGACTTGATTGGTGCGCGAAATAAGTTCGAACTGGCTGCCGGACATTTCGCGTCCGGCCAGCGGCCCGATCAGACCGCCAATCGCCAGTAGCGTTGCCAACCCGCCCAGCCACTGCAGAAGCGCGCGCCAAACGATAATGCTCCGCGGTACGTCTTTGAGGTCTGTGAAGAGTGTTGCGCCGGTCGTCGTAAATCCCGAGACGGATTCGAAGTAGGCGCCCATATATCCATGCGGCATCTCAACGACCAGAAACGGCAATGCACAGGCCAGTGGAACGACGATCCATACGGCCGACATCAGCATCAGGCTCTGGCGCCGGCCGAAAGTCACGGCAGGTCCTTTGAAGGCGAAGATCAGATTGCCTCCGACAACGCCGATTGCGATGGCGGGCACGAAGAAGCTCTGAGCAACCCCTGGTGGGTCGAGCGCCGCGGCAAAGACGGTCGGCACCAACATCGCCACAGCGGAGATTGTCAGTAGCCAACCCAGGAAATAGAGGACAGCGACAGGGCGCATTGTAACGGCCGGCGGCTCAGAAGAACTCGATGCTGACGCGGAACATTCGTTCCACGTCACGCACATGTTCCGCCATGGCGAATATCACCACACGGTCATGCGCCATGATCGTAGTGCTGCCATCGGGGATCAGGACTTCGCCCTTACGCCACACGGCGCCGATGCGGAGCCCGGCCGGCAGATCCAGCTCCCGCAAAGGCTGGCCCACAAGGGGAGACGTTTCGAGAGCTTCGGCATCGATGATCTCCCCTGCCCCGTTCTGCACGGCGTGGACGCCTTTGATACGGCCTCTGCGAACATGCCGCAGAACGCTCGATACCGTGATCGTCCGGGGATTGACGAAGGCATCGATGCCAAGAGAGCGTAGGATCGAAGCATAGCCGACATTGTTGAGAAGACAGAGCGTCCTCTGACAGCCCAGCCGGTTCGCCATCACACAGGAAAGAATATTGATCTGATCGTCATTGGTGAGAGCGACCATGGTCTCGGCGCTACCTGCATCCGCCTCGCGCAACAGTTCCTCATCGAGCGCACTGCCGTTCAACACCACCGTCCGTTTGAGCTGTTCAGCGATAATCGTCGCGCGGGTGCGGTCATTTTCAATGAGTTTGAGGCGCGGTCCTGTTTCGAGCTCTTCCAGCTTTTCCGATACATAGAGACCGATGTTTCCCCCACCCGCAATGATCACACGCCGTGCCCGCTGCTCTTCATGGCCGAATATCTTCAGTGTCCGCTCGACCTGATCGTCTCGCGCAACAAAATAGGCGTCGTCACCGGCCAGGAGCTGATCGTCGCCATGAGGCACGAACAAGCGACCATCCCGCACCACGCCTACGACAACGGCTGGAAGATCGGGAAACAGCTCGGTGAGCTGGCGCAAAGGCGTGTCGACGATCGGGCAGTCTTCCTCGCAAGAGACGCCGACCATTGTCACAGATTCTTCGGCAAGACTGACCGTCTCGAACGCGCCCGGAAGACTGAGACGCCGCAGCACCATCTCTCCCACCTCGATTTCCGGAGAGATCCGTACATCGATGGGAATGTTCACCCGGATGAAGAGGTCTTCTCGATGAGGCTCAAGGTAGCTCTGAGCCCGGATACGGGCGATTGTGAATGGAACCTCGAAGAGCGAATGCGCGACCTGGCAGGCGATCATGTTCACCTCATCGGAGAAGGTGACAGCAATGATCATTTCCGCGTCACGCGCACCGGCATCCTCCAGAACATCGGGATAGGATCCGTGGCCGACAAACCCCCTGACGTCGAGGGCATCGGTGACGCGAGAGACAAGCTCCGGCGAGCTATCAATGATCGAAACGTCATTCCCTTCGGCTGCGAGCCGTTCGGCAATGCCGAAACCCACCTGGCCTGCGCCGCAAATCAATACTTTCATGATGTCGCTACTTCGAATGAAGACAGAAAGGTCCGAGTCGGGACCGGGTCTAGTAATAGCCCAGCTTTCGGCCTTTCGTGACCCTTTTGTGCCGCCCGATCAGGCGCGCCGCAGCGGCAATAGGTATAGAATGCCCGAATTGAAGGCATTTTTCGGCAGAATTCTGCCGTATTGGAGCGGCGCGATCGCGTTTATCGCGTTGCGATCCCGCGCTCGCCGGAACTGACACCGAGCGAGCGCAATTTGCGGTGCAGGGCCGAACGCTCCATCCCGACAAACTCAGCTGTCCGCGAAATGTTCCCCCCGAATCGATTGATTTGGGCCACGAGATAGTCCCGCTCGAAGATTTCGCGCGCATCGCGCAAGGGCATCGACATGAGATGCTCCCCGCTAGCGCCATTTGGCGACATAGGCACAGAGCTGCCGATGTCGTCGGGCAACATATCGGCCGTAATGATTGCGTCCGGCTCACCGCCGCTCAGAATGAGCAGCCGCTCCACATTGTTCCGTAACTGACGAACATTGCCCGGCCAGTCATGAGATTGAAGAACCGCGACGGCATCATCTCCAATGCGCCGGGGCTGCAATCCTGACGCGAGGGCGAGTTGCTGCACGAAATAGCGAACGAGATCGGGAATATCTTCACGGCGCTCAGCCAGCGAAGGAACCCGCACGGGAACCACGCTCAGGCGATGGAACAAGTCCTCGCGAAACACGCCGGCCTGCATCTCGCGTTGCAGATCGCGGCTCGTCGAGGTGATGATCCGAACGTCCACATGAACCTTCGGGCCGCCGCCGACACGTTGAAAACGCTGCTCGACGAGAACACGCAAGACCTTGCCCTGTGTCTCGAGCGGCATATCCGCTATCTCGTCGATATAGAGCGTTCCACCGTGCGACTCTTCCAGGGCGCCCACCTTGCGTTGACCACCGCCGTCTTCGGTCCCGAAAAGCTCGACCTCGACCCTATCAGGCGCCATGGCTGCAGCGTTGAGAACAATGAAAGGCCCCTCTGCCCGCTGTGACGTGTCGTGGATAACGCGCGCTACCAGTTCCTTGCCGCAACCCGATGGTCCCGAGATCATGACCCGGCTGTTCGTCGGTCCGACCTTATCGATCGACTGGCGGAGTTGATTGATCACAGCCGACCGACCGATCATTTCCGAGCTCTGAGTGCTGCGCTCGCGCAACTCGCGGTTCTCTCTGCGCAGCTGTGAGGCCTCAAGCGCCCTGTGCGTCACAAGTACGAGCCTGTCGGCATTGAAAGGCTTTTCTATATAATCGTAGGCACCGCGCTTGATGGCGGCTACAGCCGTTTCGATGTTGCCGTGCCCCGAAATAATCACAACATGCAGATCGGGATGAAGCTTCTTGATCTGGTCCAACACTTCCAACCCATCCAACTTGCTGCCCTGAAGCCAGATATCCAGAATGACAAGGGAGGGTCGGCGATCCTCGATCGCTCCCAGCGCTTCATCGCTATCCTTGGCGAGGCGTGTGCCGTGGCCTTCGTCCTCCAGAATCCCCGAAACGAGTTCCCGGATATCGTCCTCGTCGTCGACGATCAGAATGTCAGACGCCATGATTAGCTCCATGTTCTTGTGAGAGGTTGTCCCGCAGTTCCGGGCCTCGTCCGCCATCCGCTGCGTCCGTCTTGGCTGCCGGTTTCATTACCGGCAGGTCCAGACGGACCATAGCGCCGCGGTGTTTCTCTTCCGTTTCGGGAGCATCGCGAAGCTGCAATGACCCGCCATGCTGTTCCGTAATTTTCTGAACGATCGCGAGCCCAAGACCGGTGCCCTTCGTGCGCGTCGTCATATAAGGTTCGACGAGTCTGTTCCGGTTCTCTTTCGGGAGCCCGCATCCATTGTCCATCACTTCGACGGCATAACGGCCTTCGGTCGTCTCGACCCGCGCTTTGATGGCACCGCGGAAATCCTCATCCACGCCACCTTCCTTGCGTGTTTCGATGGCTTCGGCGGCGTTTTTGACAAGGTTGGTTACAGCCTGACTGATCAAGCGCCGGTCGCAAGATGTTTGGACGGGATCGTCCGGCAACTCGACATCGAATTCGATTTCGGGATGGCTCACCTGGAATAGGAAGACAGCCTCTCGAACCAGATCGCGGACATCGTTCTCTTCCATCTGCGGCGCCGGCATCCGCGCGAAGGAGGAGAATTCATCCACCATGCGGCCAATGTCACCGACCTGCCGAATGATGGTCTCCGTACATTGTTCAAAGACCTCGCGATCCTTTTCGATCGAGCGACCATATTTGCGGCGGATGCGTTCGGCCGAAAGCTGAATGGGTGTCAATGGATTCTTGATCTCATGAGCGATCCGCTGAGCGACGTCAGCCCAGGCCGATGTGCGCTGTGCGGCCACAAGCTCGGTCACATCGTCGAAGGTGACCACATACCCCTTGTTGGAGTCATCGGCTCGCTCACTCGTGACGCGCACCGCAAAATTGCGTTCCGAGGTATCGCGAAACAGGTTGACCTGCTCGTGCACCTCTTTTCGGTCCCGCACCCGCGCTTTTTGAAAGAGTGCACCGAATTCCGGCACGACATCTTCGAGCGGCTCTCCGATCAGATCGTCGGCCTGCAAGTTGAGCAAGGTCTCAGACGAAGGGTTGGCCAACGTGATCAGCCCGTCGTGATCCACACCAATGACACCAGCGGTGACGCCCGATAGCACGGCCTCGATAAAGCGTCTGCGCTCGACAAGCATCGTATTTGCATCGACCAGATCATTGCGTTGGCTCTGAAGCTCGGATGTCATTGTATTGAAGGTGGCGCCAAGCTCGCTCAAGTCGCCCTCCCTCTCGCTCATTTCGACCTGAATATCGAGATTACCCGAAGAGACTTCGCCAGCGGCCGATATCAATTGACGCACCGGTGCGACGAGCCTGTTGGCAAACCAGAACCCCAACCAGATCGCAGCAAGGAGGAGTGTCAATGCGATCGCGACATACATGGATGCAAACGCGACCTGGACCCCTGCCCTGCGCTGCTCGAGTTGCTTGTACTCGCTCACACGACCTTCCGTAGCCCGCAGATGCTGAAGCACACGCGGATTCACCGTGCGGATAATGTAGAGATAGGCGTCGTCGAAATGATTGAGCCGTTTGATCGCCGAAACTCGGTTCGTTTCACCAGGACCGATGACGATCGCCCGCCCATCTTCGGCCAGCTCCAAGGCTCGGGACAGTGGTTTGGGATAATCGACGGCATTTGCATTGGCACCGCTCGCCAAAACCTCGCCGTCCTTGTTCACAAGATAAGCCAGAGGAAGAGACCGAATGGTTGCCTGAGCAGAAAGGAATTTGCTGAAGCTCGCCACCGGCGTCTGGACGAGGGCTGCGGCTTCGTCGATCGCCGCAGCCATTGCGACCGCGTCGGAACGAATGACCTGCCCATGCTCCTGCAAATAGGCCTTCGCCACGGAGATCGAATTCTGGAGGATCGATTTGGTGCGGACCGAGAACCAGTGATCCAATCCTCGGTCGAGCGACACGCTCGCAAAAATGGCCAGGAAGATCGCGGGCATTACGGCAATGATTGAGAACAGGCTCACAATGCGCACATGAAGCCGCGCACCGGCCGCTTGGCGGCGCCGCGCGATCCACAGGCTCGTCACCTGCCATGCGATCAACGCAATCATCGCCACCGCCAGGACGCCGTTGATCATCAAGACGGTCACGACAACCGTATGGGTTGGAACAATGGGTGTCAGACCTGTCAGGATGAGATATGTCGCCAAGCCGGAGAGAAGCGACAGAACAACCACCACAAGCCCAAGTGCGAAGACAGACGGGGTCGTCGCTTTGAAGCCGGACTCAGCGCTTACACGCGTGTCGGGCACTTCGCTTTCCGCAGTACCTGTCGTCATTGAGAATGCTTGAGTCCTAGCCTTGCACCGCACCCGAAGTGCGTAACTCGAAGCGCACCCCATGCGGAATGCTGAGTTTCATATGTGGTCTGATGATTGGTTTCACCAGTGCCAATTTGGTGCACATTAACAACAATGTGGCAGACTGGCGACAAAATTTGCCGAGAATTAGGCAGCCTACTCCACGTTTCATATGGGTTGAGAGCGGTTCGACCTGCGAATTAGTCGTATCAATGCCACAGAGTGGCCGAGAATCCTACAGATGCGATATCACGAACAGATCATCTGCGAGGCGATCACACCGCTGCCCCAAACGGGTCCGGCTCGATCATCCCGGCGATCGGATGATGCTGATTTCAAGATCGCGGATCTTCTTGCGAAGGGTGTTTCGGTTTAGCCCCAACAGCTCGGCAGCTCGAATCTGGTTGCCGCGCGTTGCCGCGAGAGCAGCCGTTATCAGCGGGTACTCCACACGCTTCAGGATCCGCTGATAGAGACCGGGAGGTGGTAACTCGCCGCCAAAGCTCGTGAAATAGTCATTGAGGTAGAGCTCTACCGATTGCCCGAGATCCATCTTTTGATCCTGGGTCTCGTCATAGGGTGCACGCGCATTGGCGATAAGCTCCTGGTCTACCAAATCCGCAGTAATGGTATCCTGCGGATACAACGCGGTCAGGCGGCGCACCAGATTTTCGAGTTCTCGGACGTTGCCTGGCCAAGCATAACGTTTGAGTTGTTCGATGGCGCCCGTTGCCAGGATTTTCTCTGGCAAACCTTCCTGACAGGCGGCATCGAGAAAATGGCGTACCAGATCCGGGATATCGTCAAGCCGTTCTCTGAGAGGCGGAATGCGCAAGGGCACGACATTGAGCCGGTAAAACAAATCCTCGCGAAACAGTCCCTGTTCGATATGCTGTTTCAGATTGCGATTGGTCGCAGCGACAATACGGACATCGGTCTTGATGGCAGTGCGCCCGCCGACGGTGGTGTATTCGCCGCCTTGCAGCACACGCAGAAGACGGGTTTGCGCCTCCATTGGCATGTCACCGATTTCATCGAGGAACAATGTCCCGCCTTCGGCCTGTTCGAACCGTCCGGTCTGACGGGTCTGCGCACCGGTGAACGCACCTTTCTCATGACCGAACAATTCGGACTCGATCAGTTCTCGCGGGATCGCCGCCATGTTGATGGCAACGAAAGGGCCGTTCCGCCGCGTCCCATAGTCGTGCAATGCGCGAGCAACCAGTTCCTTTCCTGTTCCGGACTCGCCAGTGACCATAACGGTCAGGTCCGTTTGCGTGAGCCGGGCAAGTACCCGGTAGATTTCCTGCATCGCAGCAGAACGCCCAATCAAAGGCAGCTCTTCGGTTTCGGGCTCGGCCCTGGTGAGCCCTGCACTGCTCTTTGGCTCGGCCAGAGCTCTCCCGACCACCGACACAAGCTCACTAAGATCGAACGGTTTCGGCAGATACTCGTAGGCTCCACGCTCTGCCGCCGTGATGGCCGTCATCAGCGTATTCTGAGCGCTCATGACAATGATCGGCAGTTCCGGCCGCAACCGCTTGATCCTCGGAATAAGGTCGAAGGCATTCTCGTCGGGCATGACCACATCGGTGATCACAAGGTCCCCCTCACCTTGCGCAACCCAACGCCAAAGCGTTGCCGCATTGCCGGTCGCGCGCGGCGAGTAGCCCGATCGCGCCAGTGCCTGGTTGAGTACCGTTCGAATTGCGGCATCATCGTCGGCAATCAAAATGTTGCCAGCGGTCATCAGCGCTTCTCCGCTCCGTTGATCGTGGGATTGGACTCATACATCGGCATTAGGGCGCGGAACGTGGTCTTCCGCGGGGCGGAGTCGCATTCGATGATGCCGCCATGGTCGCCGACGATTTTCGCGACCAGGGCCAGCCCCAATCCTGTGCCGTCGGACTTGGTCGTCACGAACGGATCGAACAGATGAGGTCGCAGATCCGGCGGTATGCCGGGACCATTATCCTCCACTGCAATTTCGAGCGGAAGGCTCACGCGCGTTCGCGACCCAGGCACCGAAAGGCGGACACCGGGTCTGAATGATGTCAGGAGATTGATCTGCCCGTCGCTGCGATCGCGGCCGATCGCTTCGGCGGCATTCTTGACGAGATTGAGAAACACCTGGATCAGCTTGTCGCGATTTCCAGGCACGGGCGGCAGCGACGGATCATAGATTTCTTGGATCGCAATGTGCTGAGCGAAGCCTTTTTCGGCAATCTGGCGAACATGGTGCAACACATCGTGAATGTTGACGGCATCATGCGCCATCGGTCTCTCGTCACCAAAGACTTCCATGCGATCGACGAGTTTGCAGATCCGGTCGGACTCGGCACAAATGAGCTGTGTCAGCGCACGGTCCTCGTCCGCGAGCCCCGGCTCAAGTAACTGTGCTGCACCGCGAATACCTGACAATGGATTCTTGATCTCGTGCGCCAGAACGGCCGCCATACCGGAAACGCTCCGTGCGGCACCGCGATGGCTCAATTGTCGCTCGATCATCTGCGCCATTGTCCGCTGCTGTAACATGACCAGAATACGGCTCTCTTTGTCGTGCAGCGGTGCTGCATGAATATCGACCAGCTGTGAAGAAGGCGTTCGGGGCGATCCAAGGTCGACTCCATATTCATTGACGGTCGCATTCGAAGCTCGCACTTGTTCGACAAGCGCCAATAGCGGACTGCCAAATCCAACGATATCGTCGAGCGTCTGACGGCGGAGCAAGGGGGCACTTGCTTGAAAGAAGATCTCGGCAGCAGATGTCACATGGACAATGCGATTGTCCGCCCCCAGAAGCAGAACCGGATGAGGCAAGGCGTTTAAGAGCGCATCGAACGGCATTGCCGCGCTGCAATCCTGTTCTGGTCGGTCAACCTCTATGGTCGTCATGCTGCCTTTGCCTCCAGCATCTGTCCGTAGAATGCGTTCAGTGAGTCGACGACTTTCTTCGGATCATCCTCGCGGCAAAGCCGGCCGCGCCATTTGCGGGCCTGATCCGGCGTTTCTGCGAGCCGCGCGACAAGCCAACCTAGATGCTTGCGCGCGTTTCTGACGCCAAGCGCAATGCCATAATGAGAGAGGATGCCGTCATAATGTTCGCATGCGATTTGCCGCTGCATATCGAGCGTCGGTTCGGCACACGCACTACCGGTCTCCAGATAGGCCGCGGCGCAGCCGGGCATCCAGGGGCGCCCATAGGCTCCGCGACCGATCATGATGGCATCGGCGCCGGAAAGTGAAAACACCTTGCCAAGATCCGAGAGTTCCTTGACATCGCCATTCGCGATTACCGGAATTCGCACGGCTTTCTTGACGCGCGCGATGAAGGCCCAATCGGCTTGCCCGTTGAAGAACTGACAGCGGGTCCGCCCGTGCACGGTAATGGCTTGTACGCCGACCGATTCAGCGGCGCGCGCAAGTTCCGGCGCATTGAGTGATGTTTCATCCCAGCCCATGCGCATCTTCAGCGTTACAGGGACATCGACCGCCTCCACAACGGCATTTATCAATGTAAGGGCATGATCGATGTCGCGCATCAGTGCTGAGCCCGAGAGGCCTCGTGTCACATGTTTGGCCGGGCAACCCATGTTGATGTCGATGATATCGGCGCCCAGATCGGCTGCAATCCGCGCACCTTCAGCCATCCAGCGGGCTTCTCGGCCTGCGAGTTGGACAACATAAGGCCGGATTTCACCGCCGTGCGTCCGCCGGACGACATCTCCGCGTCCTTTTGCCAACTCCTCACTTGCGACCATCTCGGTCACAACGAGACCCGCGCCAAGACGATGTGCGAGACGACGAAACGGCGCATCGGTTACGCCCGACATCGGCGCGAGCACAACGCGATTGCGCAAGCGGACCGGTCCGATCTCAAGCGGGGCGTTCAAACCATGTTCGTCGATCGTGGTGTTTGCCACAAACCATCTGCCTAATAATTATGCAACGATACCTGTTGCCGTATTCTTGGGCAGAATATGAGCATTCGGGTTTCCTTGCAAGGGACTGAAAGCCACATGCTTTACGCAAGCATTTGCGCCCAGAAATCCTGAATTTTGGTCATATGGCACAAATGTCTTAGGGTCCTGCGCCGATATTCAAGGGGCTGCAGGATGCGAGGCGGGAGTTGAAATGACCGATGTTCACACTGCTATCATTGTGGTGGCGGCCGGGCGTGGGTCGCGTGCGAAAACGTCCACAACGACCACACCAAAGCAGTATCGGATGCTTGCCGGCGTAAGCGTTCTTGGACGCACGCTGAGTGCGCTATCAGACCATTCTGCCATAGAGACAATCGTGCCGGTGATCCATCCTGATGACAGATCGATGTTCGATGACATTCGCAAAGATCTGGGCGGTTCTATTGCCGCACCAGTGCATGGCGGTGCCACACGGCAAGCCTCTGTGCTGGCTGGATTGCAGGCTCTGCAGGATAAACCACCCCAAAATGTCCTGATCCATGACGGTGCCCGCCCCTTTCTTTCGCCGGATCTGATCGATCGGATTATCGACAGCCTTGCCGGGAATGAAGGCGCCCTGCCCGCCCTGCCGGTTTCGGACACACTTAAACGCGGTGCGAATGGCGCTGTTGGCGAAACAGTGCCTCGTGATGGACTCTATGCAGCGCAGACACCGCAAGGCTTCCACTATGCGGCGATCCTCGCTGCCCACGAGGCGGCTGCGGCAGCAGGCCGAGAAGACTTCACCGATGACGCCGCGATTGCCGAATGGCATGGGCTCCACATCGCTCTCGTTGAAGGTACTGCACACAATATAAAACTGACATCCAACGAGGACTTTGTAATGGCTGAGCAGCGCCTCCGGTCCGATGCCGCAGCGCCAGGTGGCGATTGGCGGTTCGGACACGGATATGACGTTCATGGCTTTTCGAACGGCGATCATGTCACGCTATGCGGGATCGATATTCCGCATGAGCGGACGTTGCATGGTCATTCGGATGCTGACGTCGGACTGCATGCGCTCACCGATGCCATTCTTGGAGCGATCGGCGACGGCGATATCGGAACCCATTTTCCGCCAAGTGACCCGCAGTGGCGTGGCGCAGATTCTCACGTGTTTCTCAGTGACGCCGGATCTCGCGTTGCCGCGAAAGGCGGACGCATTGCCAATGTGGATGTAACAATCATCTGCGAGGAACCGCGTATCGGTCCGCACCGTGAAGCCATGTGTCGCAGAATCGCGGATATCCTCGACATTGACATCGGACGGGTCAGCGTCAAGGCGACGACAACCGAGCGCCTTGGCTTTACAGGTCGGCGCGAAGGAATCGCAGCGCAAGCGACGGCATCTGTCTGGCTCCCCTAGACGAGGTGGAAATCGTGGAAGATACGCTAATCCAATCGGCGACGACGCTTCTGGAGCAATGCCGCCAAAATGGCATCTTGCTCGCAACGGCGGAATCCTGCACCGGCGGTTTGATTGCGGGCACGCTCACCGAGATCGCCGGATCCTCCGATGTTTTCGAACGCGGATTTGTCACCTATTCAAATGCTGCCAAGACCGAGAGTCTCGGCGTCGACGCGGAACTGATTGAACGCTTTGGCGCCGTCAGCGAAGATGTCGCGCGCGCAATGGCGGCCGGCGCTATTGCGCATTCGAAAGCGGACATCGCTATCGCCGTTACGGGCGTCGCCGGCCCTGGCGGAGGTACAGTAGAAAAGCCAGTTGGCCTCGTGCATATCGCAGCGGCACAGCGCGATGGCGACATCACCCATATTCGATGTGATTTCGGAGATGTAGGGCGATCTGCGGTGCGCAGCCTTACGGTCGCCCGTGCACTAGATCTTCTATCGTCGCTTGTGCAGTCCTAGACCTGCACTGCCTGTGTCCCCTGCCCTGCCCCATAAACAGCATCGGCTCTCATCTCAAAGGCATCCGTGAACTTTCGGAATGCCTTGTCGAAAAGACCGCCCATGAGCATCTGGAGAGTGCGTGAACGAAACTCATAGGCGATAAAGAAATCGATATCGCTCGCTTCGGATCCTTGAGGGAGAAAACGCCACTTGTTCTCAAGATGACGAAACGGTCCATCGAGATACTCCACCAGGATGGAAAGCGTTGCAGGATCCAGAGTGACCCGGCTGGTGAAGGTTTCGCGAATGAGTTTGTAGGCAACCGTCATGTCAGCGATCAGAATATCGCCCTCGTCTCGAACCTCACGGCTTCGCACGGTCAGCGCCTCGCACAAAGGAACGAATTGCGGATAGTCTTCGACCTTGGAGACGAGATGAAACATGTTCTCGGCCGAATGACGGACGCGTTTGGTCGTTTGGAACTGTTGCATGATCTAATGACCGGATGCCGCCAATCGCGCGGCCTTGAGCCGGGCAAAGTCGTCACCTGCATGATAGGACGACCGGGTCAGCGGGCTGGCGGCAACAAGCAAGAACCCTTTGGCTTCCGCCGTTCGTTTCAGCGCGTCGAATTCCTCCGGCGGCACGAACCGATCCACCGGCGCGTGCTTTCGCGTCGGCTGAAGATACTGACCGATCGTCAGGAAATCGACGCCGGCCGAGCGGAGATCATCCATCACCTGCAGTACTTCGACACGCGTCTCACCAAGCCCGACCATAAGGCCCGACTTCGTGAATATTTCCGGCGAACATTCCTTGGCCCGCTGCAGCAGGCGCAGAGAATGAAAGTAGCGCGCTCCAGGCCGGATGTTCAGGTAAAGCGACGGAACCGTTTCAAGATTGTGATTGAACACATCCGGAGCAGCATCGATCACCGTCTCGATCGCACCGTCCTTGCGCAGAAAGTCTGGGGTCAGGACTTCGATTGTCGTACCGGGCGACGCCTCCTGGATGCATCTGATGACAGCGGCAAAGTGAGCAGCACCGCCGTCGGCCAGATCGTCGCGGTCGACAGATGTCACAACGATATGCTCTAGCCCCAGCTTGGCGACGGCGTCACCGACACCACGCGGCTCATCGGGATCGAGCGGCGCCGGCAGGCCTGTCCGCACATTGCAGAAGGCGCAGGCACGCGTGCACGTATCGCCCATGATCATCATGGTCGCATGCTTCTTCGACCAGCACTCGCCGATATTCGGGCACCCGGCTTCCTCACAGACCGTATTCAGCCCATGATCCCGCATGATCCGCCGAGTCTCCTGATAAACGGGAGAGCCCGGCGCCTTGACGCGGATCCAGGAAGGTTTGCGCAATAGCGGGCTATCCGCCCGGTGCGCCTTCTCAGGATGACGCGGGCGGTTGTCGTCGGCGCGTTTCGCCGTGGTATCGAGTACCGTCACCATTGCTTTGTCCTACACCGAATTTGGCCGTTGCCCAAGATGACAATCAGCCCCGCATACGCTGCCACACGAAAAGAACCAGGACGGCACCGACGCTGGCGACAATCAGAGAACCGAGAAATCCATAGAATTGGATGCCGAGCGCGCCTGCCAAACTGCCGCCGACAAATGATCCCGCGATACCGACCAGAAGATTTGTCAGCAACCCATGATCGCTGGCGGTTGCCTTTTCCGCGACCCAGCCGGCAATCAAGCCGATGACAAGCATTCCAAAAAAGCCGACGCCCGGCAGACCGAGCAATCCATACTGTTCCATATGAGCACCTCAGGTTTTGTCGCTAAATCCGAATTTCCATCAGCCTACATATGGATCACGCGGTCGTAAGCATCCAGTACCGATTCATGCATCATTTCGGACAATGTCGGATGCGGGAACACCGCGTGCATCAATTCGGCTTCCGTTGTCTCGAGGGTCTTGGCAATCGAATAGCCTTGAATCAACTCGGTAACTTCCGCTCCAATCATATGAGCGCCGAGAAGTTCCCCTGTGGCCTTGTCAAAAATCGTCTTGATAAGCCCTTCCGGCTCACCAAGCGCAATCGCCTTGCCGTTACCTTGGTAGGGAAAGCGCCCTACTCGGATATCGTGCCCGGCATCCTTTGCCGCCGCTTCTGTCAGGCCCACACTCGCAACTTGGGGCCAGCAATAGGTGCAACCTGGGATCCGTGACGTATCAAGGGGGTGAACGCCTTCGACACCGGCAATCTTCTCGACGCAGACGATCCCTTCATGACTGGCCTTGTGAGCGAGCCATGGCGGCCCGGCGACATCGCCGATGGCATACACACCATCGACACCGGTCCGGCACCATTCATCGATCACGACATGACCGCGATCGACATTGACGCCAACGTCTTCCAGGCCGAGATTTTCTACATTCCCCGTGATGCCAACAGCAAGAATGACACGCTCGACCGTGTGAGTCTCGCTCTCCCCATCGGGGCCCTTGAGTGTCACGGTCACAGAATCTTCGCCCGGCTCGAGCTTTTCGACCGTCGTGCCAGTCTTGATCTTCATCCCCTGGCGCTCAAAGGCCTTTTGCGCGAATTCGGAGATCTCGGCATCCTCGACAGGAAGAACCCGGTCCATAATCTCGACGACGGTTACCTCGGCACCAAGCGTCCGATAAAAGCTGGCAAACTCGATGCCGATTGCGCCAGAGCCTACGACAAGGAGAGACTTGGGCATCGTCTCTGGAATCATCGCTTCCTTGTAGGTCCAGATGCGCTTGCCGTCGGGTTCCAGCCCCGGCAAGGTTCGCGCCCTGGCACCGGTTGCGATGATGATATGCTTGGCCGTGACTTCACTTGCGCCGTCCTTGGCATCGACCGCAATTCGCCCGTCTCCGGCCAGGCGCGCCTGTCCATCGATCACTGTGACTTTGTTCTTCTTCATCAGATAAGAGATGCCGCCTGAGAGTTGGCCTGCAACCTGCCGCGAGCGCTTGACGATCTTCTCCATATCGAAGCTGACACCTTCGACCGATATGCCGAACGCATCCGAATGGGTCATCGCATGATAGAGTTCCGACGTTCTGAGAAGGGCCTTGGTCGGAATACAGCCCCAGTTGAGGCAGATGCCGCCCATATGCTCACGCTCGATTATGACCGTCTTCAGGCCGAGCTGGGCTGCCCGGATCGCCGCCACATAGCCGCCGGGGCCGGCGCCGATGACCGCGACATCAAACGAATTCTCCGCCATGAGAGTCCTCTCGAACGTAACGTTACTCAAATTTCCACGGCGCGGACTTGATCCGGGGCCCAGGGGCACGACATCGACTTGTCGTGCTGCCCTAGGCTCCGGATCAAGTCCGGGGCATAATTCTATTAGACCAGCATGGTCACCGGTTCTTCGATGAATCCCTTGAACGCATTCAGCAATTCAGCCCCCAGCGCACCATCCACGACACGGTGATCGCAAGAGAGCGTGCAACCCATGACGGTTCGCGGCACGATATCGTCGCCCTTAATCACCGGTTGTCTGACACCGGCACCAACGGCAAGGATCGTTGCATGCGGCGGGTTGATCACCGCATCGAACTTCTTGATGCCAAACATGCCGAGATTGGAGATGGCGGTGGTGCCACCCTGATATTCGTGCGGTGCGAGACGGCGCTTTCGAGCGCGGTCGGCCAGATCCCGCATCTCATTCGAGATCTCCGAAAGCGACTTGATCTCCACATGACGCAAGACCGGGACGAACAGGCCACCTTCCACCGCAACGGCAACACCAATATCCGAGGCGCGATGGAGCAACATACCTTCGTCGGTCCAGATGGCATTGGCCGCCGGCACTTTCTGCAACGCCAGGCCCAACGCCTTGATGATCATGTCGTTGACCGAGATCTTGAAGCGGTTCGGACCATCCTCGGGCGACATGGCATTGACGCGCTGTCGTGCCGCAAGGAGTGAATCCAGCTCGCAGTCGATCGACAGATAGAAATGCGGCACTGTCTGCTTAGCTTGAGTTAGCCGACGTGCAACCGTCTTGCGCATATTATCGTGCGGCACAATGTCAAAGCTGCCGGCTTCGTAGTTCGCGAGCACCTCTTCATCGGGCAACGCCGGTGGCAATGCGGCCGGCGCGATCGTTGTAACAGCGGTCGATTCCGCCGTCTTGGCAGCAGCAGGCCCCGCGGCTGCAATGCCATCCTTCAGGGCCTTCTCGATATCGCGCTTGACGATACGCCCGTGTGGCCCTGTGCCCTGCAGTTGTGACAGATCAAGTCCGCCGCGCTCGGCAAGTCGCCGCGCCAACGGGCTAACGAATGATCGGCCAGCTTGTCCATTTGCCGCCGCCATTGCAGCGGCTGGCTTGGCTTCAACAACATCGGGCTTCCGATCCGGCAATGCCTCCATAGCCGTCTCGAGTTTGTCGACCTCATCGGTCATGCCATCTTCGGGAAGTGCATCGGCGTCCTCACCTTCCTCCAGAAGAACAGCGATCGTTGCATTCACAGCGACATTCGCCGTTCCTTCATCGACGAGGATCTTGCCGACCGTACCTTCTTCGACTGCCTCGACCTCCATGGTCGCCTTGTCGGTCTCGATTTCCGCAATGACGTCGCCAGACGAAACGGTATCGCCTTCCTTGACGAGCCACTTGGCAAGCGTGCCCTCCTCCATGGTGGGCGACAGCGCAGGCATGAGAATGGGAATGGGCATTTTACTTAAGACCTTGTCCTCGGTGACAGCCGAGATGTGAGCATCATCCTCGGCACGGAAAGTGTCCTGCAAACCGGTTCGATCATGACCTACCCGGCGTAGCAAACCGCCTTGGCGGCCTCGACGACCTTTGCGGCATTGGGCAGGGCCATTGCTTCCAGATTGGCGGCGTAAGGCATCGGCACGTCTGCGCCTGAAACCTGAGTTGGCGGCGCATCGAGATAATCGAAGGCATCGCGTGTAACGGATGCACAGACCTCGGTCCCGACAGAGCAGACCGGCCAGGCCTCTTCAACCGTCACGATTCGGTTTGTCTTTTTTACGGACTCGATAATCGTCGCCATGTCCAACGGACGAAGCGTACGCAGGTCGATGACTTCGGCATGAATACCATCACCCGCCAGAGCGTCTGCAGCCTCCAGAGCATGAACCATTCCACGCCCGAAAGAGACGATCGTGACGTCGTCTCCGGCACGCACGACCTTTGCCTTGCCGATCGGGACGACCCAATCCTCCATGTCCGGAACTTCGAAATTCTGGCCATAGAGAATTTCATGCTCAAGAAATACGATCGGGTTCGGATCGCGGATGGCCGCTTTCAACAAGCCCTTCGCATCGGCAGCGCCATAGGGTGCGACGACTTTCAATCCGGGAATGTGGGCATACCAGGCCGAGAAGCATTGACTGTGCTGTGCCGCGACGCGTGCAGCGGCCCCGTTCGGGCCACGGAAGACAATCGGGCAGCGCATCTGCCCACCGGACATATAGAGGGTCTTTGCGGCCGAGTTGATGATGTGATCGATCGCCTGCATGGCGAAATTCCACGTCATGAATTCGACAATCGGTTTGAGACCGGCGAAAGCGGCTCCGACGCCAATGCCGGCAAATCCATGCTCGGTGATTGGCGTATCGATAACCCGGCGTGCACCGAACTCGTCCAGCAGCCCTTGGGTGACCTTGTAGGCGCCCTGATACTCTGCCACCTCTTCGCCCATAACGAAGACGCTATCGTCGGCGCGCATCTCTTCAGCCATCGCGTCCCGCAAAGCCTCGCGGACCGTTATGTTAACGAGAGGCGTTCCATCCGGGACATCGGTGTCGGCTGCAACGGTTGCAACAGCAGCGCCGCTCGTTGCCTCTGCCGCGGCGGGCGCAGGCTCCGGAGACGAGACGGGAACGCTTTCGGCCGCTTCAGGCGCAGCAGTTTCTGCGACCGAGTCGTCCTCGTCGTCGCCCGCGATCAATGCGATCGGCGTATTGACTTTGACAGCTTCGGTACCCTCGTCGATGAGGATCTTGGAAACGGTGCCTTCATCGATGGCCTCGACTTCCATGGTCGCTTTGTCGGTCTCGATTTCGGCAATAACGTCGCCGGCCGAGACTGTGTCGCCTTCCTTGACAAGCCATTTCGCTAGCTTGCCCTCCTCCATGGTGGGCGACAGAGCTGGCATTAGGACTTCGCTCGGCATTACCGTACCTCGGAAACTCTTTGTATCTCTGAATTGCCCCAGGTCACACCTATGGGGGCAGGATCAATGTCAGGTTCGACTAAACGTCGATCAACACATCGGTTGTCAGCTCGGACGGATCGGGCTCCGGATCTGCCTGGGAAAACTCCGCAGCCTCGTTGACGATAGCCCGGATCTGCTTGTCGATCGCTTTAAGATCATCCTCGCTGGCCCGACCCGTTTCGATCAGACGGATGCGCACACGCTCAATCGGATCCTGTTCGTCGCGGACCTTCTTGACCTCGTCGCGCGTCCGGTATTTTGCCGGATCGGACATGGAGTGACCGCGATAGCGATAGGTCAGCATCTCAAGGATGTAAGGCCCCTTTCCGCTTCGCGCACGTTGGACGACACGATCGGCAGCGGCCTTGACGGCACGCACATCCATACCGTCGACCTGTTCGCCAGGAATGCCGAAACTGGCACCGCGCTGGGATAGATCTGTCGTCGAAGACGAGCGCTCGATGCTCGTGCCCATCGCATATTTGTTGTTCTCGATCACAAAGATCACAGGCAGCGACCAGAGCTTCGCCATATTAAAGGCTTCATAGACCTGACCCTGGTTTGCCGAACCATCGCCAAAATAGGTCAGCGAGACGTGATCGTTGCCGCGATACTTGTTCGCAAACGCCAGCCCCGTACCCAATGGGACTGCAGCACCAACGATTCCATGACCACCGTAAAAGGCTTTTTCGGTCGAGAACATATGCATCGACCCGCCCTTGCCGCGCGAATAGCCGCTGCGCCGGCCGGTCAGTTCGGCCATGACCCCTTTCGGGTCCATTTCGCAAGCGAGCATATGACCATGATCGCGGTAGGAGGTGATGACCTGATCGCCCTCCTTGATCGCCATTTTCATGCCGATCACAACGGCTTCCTGACCGATGTAGAGGTGGCAGAAACCGCCGATCAGGCCCATACCATAGAGTTGGCCGGCCTTTTCCTCGAAACGGCGAATGAGGAGCATTTCACGATAGGCTTCCAGCTCCTCCTCTGCGGAGAGAGCCGGTACGTCGGCGGCGTCGCTGTCGTCCAGCTCAGCGGCCGTAGCGGCGCTCATGCTGCCCGCGGCAGCGGCGGCGAGTACGGGACCCGCACTTTCGTCGTTGGAAACCGCCATCTGGCCTCCCTTAGATTGTTGTTCCATGGAAGTTACACGACTTGCTTCCCCTGCGACAAGCGAGCCGTCGGAAAGAGTGTGTCGTCTTGATTGAAGGGAAATACAGCGAAACCAGCCAAAGTGGCAGAAAAAACTTCGGCACCAGTGCCGCAGGCGAGCGGCAGCGTCCAGGCTCCGAATATTCGAGAAATGCAGGGCTATCGACCTCAAAGCTTTTCAGACCTATCGGCCAACATGGCCTAGCGTCTTGGGACGCAGAATGACCAGGTCATTTGGATGCGCCATATTCAGCATGGCGCGCGCGCGTTCATCAAGCATATCGGGGTCGAGCCTTTCGGCGCGCATGAGTGCAACGTCGCGTTCGATCCGTTTTCGAACGAGTTCCAGGCCTTCAAGCTGTCCTTCAAGCGCAGAAATCCGGGATTCAAGGCGCGTGCGGGCCTCAAGCCCCCGGTTCCCCTCCACCAGATGATAGGCGAAGTAGACGATGAGCACGATACACAGGATCAAAGTGGCGACGCGAAACCGCACTGAAAACAACACCTTGAAAACGCAACAGATTTTACTGAAGCATCGGCCCGACGCCGACGCTGAGGGATTAGTCTAGCGGCGGCATATTAACCGGTCGTTAGCGCTTGCGGCGCGTGGCGGCTCATGTCAGCGTGCGCCCGATTCTGAGTACGTAAAGGCATCGGAACGCATCCCATGGCGGATACAGATACGAAGGCGCTCGTCCTTTTCTCTGGCGGGCAGGATTCCACGGTTGTCCTTGCCTGGGCTCTCACGCGTTTTGCCCATGTTGAAACAATCGGATTCACCTATGGCCAGCGGCATGATGTCGAGATGGATTGCCGCCGCCGTGTGATAAAGGAAATTCGCGCCGTATTCACAGAATGGAGCGAACATCTGGGCACGGACCATGTTCTGGATCTTCCCGCACTGGCTCAGATCAGCGATACGGCTTTGACCAGGGAGGTCGAGATCGAAATTGCCGATACCGGCTTGCCGACGACATTCGTGCCGGGAAGAAATCTGCTGTTTTTCACCTATGCTGCCGCTCTGGGATATCGCCGCGGTATACAGACTCTGGTCGGCGGCATGTGCGAAACTGATTTTTCTGGCTATCCCGATTGCCGCGACGCCACTCTGAAATCTCTTGGCGAGTCCATTCGGCTCGGCACCGAAGTGCCGTTTCAGATCGAAACACCGCTGATGCACCTCACCAAAGCCGATACCTGGGCGATGGCAGAAGACATTGGCGGCCCGGCATTTACGGACATTGTCACCGAGCATACGCATAGCTGCTATGTCGGCGAGCGAAGCCAGCGCCATCCCTGGGGCTATGGCTGCGGTTCGTGTCCCGCATGCACCCTTCGCGCAGCAGGCTTTGACGCGTGGAAAGCAAGCACAACAGGCTGACGCCTGCCCTCTGCTCCAACACAGGTGTTATTGACAGCGGCGCACACGCGCGTAAGGACTGCTCGCACAATGTATTCGGTCAAAGAAATCTACCCGACGCTGCAAGGCGAAGGGGTGCAAGTCGGCCGGCGCGCCGTCTTCTGCCGGTTCGCCGGATGCAATCTGTGGACTGGCCGCGAAGAAGACCGGTCCGACGCGATTTGCCAGTTTTGCGATACCGATTTCGTCGGCACGGATGGTCCCGGTGGCGGCACATTCAATATTGCTGTCGATCTGGCCGTTGCCTGCCTATCCGTCTGGGGCGAAGCGAAAGGCAAACCGCTCGTTGTCCTGACCGGCGGCGAGCCGATGCTGCAGGTCGACAACGATCTTATCGTTGCACTTCACCAGGCTGGGTTCGACATCGCTATCGAAACCAACGGAACCCATGCCGTCCCCGACACCATCGATTGGATCACAGTCAGCCCCAAGTTCGGCGCCGACCTGGTTCAAACCAGCGGTGATGAGCTCAAACTCATCTATCCTCAAGGGGGACTCGACCCGGCCGACTTCGAAACCCTTTCATTCAAGCATTTTCTTCTGCAGCCGATGGACGGACCTGACCGGCTTGCGAATACCGAAAGCGCGATTGCCTACTGTCTCGAGCGGCCGAAATGGCGCGTCAGCCTGCAGACACACAAGTTCATGGGCATTCCATAATGCCGGCAATTCTGCTCTTAGGCGACGCCTCAACCGCATCGTAAGGGACACCCCCGCCAACGCGCTGCGTTGTGCCTGCATGCGGCAAACCGCAGATGGCGCTGTGCATCCACGCAGACTTCCGTGCAAATTTCTGGAGTTGAAATACAAAATTGCACGCTGCTACTTTGGTACAAAGAGCAGCAGCATTAGGCGGCATCCGTCGTCCTTTGCCTTACATATGGGGGCTCCCGATCTATGGAACTGGTCGTCGCATTGGCCATCAACGGATTGGTCTGGGGTCTGATCATCGCCCTTATCGCGCTCGGCCTTTCGATCATCTTCGGGCTTCTCGACATCATCAATCTCGCCCACGGCGACTTCTTCATGGTCGGCACAGTGCTCACCTGGTGGGTTTTTACGGCAACCGGCAATTATTGGCTGGCCTTCCTGCTTGTACCGATCATCGGTCTGGCCCTCGGCGCGTTGGTCGAGCGGAGCGTGATCCAACCCATCCGTGGAACGGCAGCACTCTCGATCGTTGCGACATTCGGTCTGTCGATCATCATTCAGGAAGTCGTTCGCGCGACTTATGGCGCTGCTCCGAAGCGCATCCTGCCGCCGGTCGAAGGCACGATCCCGATGTTCGGCATCGAATATGAGGTCTATCGTATCGTCGCCGCCGCTATCGCGATCCTTGCGATTGCAGGCTTCTTCCTTTTTCTCCATCGCACGAAACTCGGCACCTGGATGCGCGCTGTACGTTTCGATCGCGAAACCGCGCTCGCCATGGGCGTACCGGCCACGAATGTCTATGTGCTGACCTTTGCGCTTGGCTTTGCAATGGCTGCGCTTGGCGGTGTCGTCGCCGCACCGATTACGACAGTCGAGTTTCAGGCGGGTGTCGATGTCCTGCCATTCTGTTTCATGGCTGTCATTATCGGCGGGCTCGGCAATTTGCCGGGCACAGTCGCCGCAGCTGTCCTGCTGGCTGTCACGGAAGGGATCGTTACCAGTTTCGCCGATCCAACCGTTGCACGCATCGTCTCGCTATGCCTGATGTGCGCGGTGCTGATCGCCCGCCCGCACGGCTTGTTCCAGGGGGCAACGCGATGAAGGCTGCAATCAATGGGACGGTGCTGGTCGCACTTGGCATCTTTCTTATCGGAGCACCGTGGATCTTTGAGTTTTTCGGTGTCGACTTCTGGCTCGATATTCTGACCGAGATCCTGATCTGGTCGCTGTTCGCCGCAAGCGTCAATCTTCTATTCGGCTATGCAGGTCTGCTCTCGTTCGGGCAGGCTCTTTTCTTCGGTATGGGCATGTATGGCGTTGCCATCGGCATTGCCAAATTCGGTCTCGGGTTCTGGCCGGCTCTTTCACTCGGCATGTTCCTTTCGATCGCCATGGCCGCGATCAGCGGGTCGCTCGCCGTGCGCCTGACCTGGCACTATTTTGCGATCATCACGGTTGTCTTTTCGCTGATCTTCTATTTCTTCGCCCTCTCCTCGAAGGAGCTGACGGGTGGTGACGACGGCACATCCTTCTCGATGCCGCCTATGTTCACCTTCGGCGAAACCGAAATCTCGATGACGGATTATCTGGTTCAGTATTTCTTTGTCCTGATAGCCGTCGCGCTCGCCTTCTATCTCAAATACCGACTCGTGCGCAGCCCACTCGGCCTCGCATTGGTCGCGGTCCGGGAAAACGATTATCGGGCAAGACTGGTTGGATTGAACGTCTATGTTCTGAGGCTTACGGCCTTTATTGCAGCCGGTGCATTGGCCGGGTTGGCCGGCAGTCTTTTTGCGCTCTTCGGCCGCTACGCGTCCGCATCCTACATGTTCTACCACGTGTCCGGTGAAGGCGTTGTCTGGACCATCATCGGCGGCGCCGGAACCATTCTTGGCCCGATCCTCGGCACCGCGCTTCTGATCCTTGTTCGCGAAGAACTTTCGAACATCTGGGATCATTATCTCATTCTGGTCGGTCTCGTCGTAATCCTGACGGTCGTCTTTGCGCCCCGCGGTCTTATGGGCATCTGGAATGACATGCTCGACCGATTGGATAGCGGTGGGAAAAAGACGCCCGAGACCAAAGCCAAACCGTCAGACGCGGCATCCTCCCAGGAAGCCCGTGCGGAGGCGGGCGAATGACCGCGCTCCTGGAAATGAAATCCGTCTGCAAGTATTTTGGCGGCTTGCGTGCTCTTGATGGTGTCGACCTGTCGCTCGAACCTGGAAAATTGCACGCCATCATCGGACCGAACGGTGCCGGTAAGACAACATTGTTCAATGTCATCACAGGCACTTTGCCACCGACATCCGGTGGGATCCTCTTTCAAGGTCAGGATATTACAGGTCTGCCCTCTCATCGGATTGCAAAGCTCGGCCTTGCTCGCACACTCCAGATCAAGAGCGTGTTCGATGCTCTATCCGTCGAAGACAATGTCTGGGTTGCAGCAGAATCCCGTCGCGGCGTCTTCCGACCCTTTGCCCGCTACCGTAGTGACAAGGACCTGGCGGAAAAGGTCGATGCGATCCTGGAGGAGACCGGCCTCGTCGATCTGAAACACGAAACGGCCGGCACGCTCTCCTATGGAGACGTCGCGCTGCTGGAAATCGCGATTGCTCTGGCGACAGAACCGAAACTGCTTCTCCTGGACGAGCCGATCTGCGGCATGGGACCGGCAGAGACCCAGGCGACCATCGCCAAGATCCGAGAACTCTCCCAGCGGATCGCCGTCGTGATTATCGAACACGATATGCCGAGTGTCTTCGACCTCGCCGACGAAATCACGGTGATGGTTCAAGGTCAGGTGCTCGCCAAAGGCGCACCGGACAAGATCGCCAACGATCAGGGCGTCCGCGAGGCTTATCTTGGCGACGAGGAGCTGCTCGATGCTTGAAGTTCGCGAGCTCAAGGCCAGTTACGGCAAGGTGGAAGTCCTGCAAGATGTGAACCTTACCGTGGGCGATGGCGAGATCGTGGGGCTACTCGGACGCAACGGCGTCGGCAAGACCACCACACTCAAAGCGATCCTCGGTCTCGTGCGCAAGACGGGCGGCAATGTCCTCTTCAACGAGCAGCTCATCACCAATGTCACGCCGCACAAGATACCGCGACATGGTATCGGATATGTCCCGCAGGGACGCGGGATTTTTCCGAACCTCTCTGTCGAGGAAAATCTCTATATCGGTCTGCCGGGCGGACCCGATGCCGAGATCCGCGACTATATTTTCGATCGTTTTCCACGCTTGAAAGAACGCCTTGGGCAAAAGGGCAGCACGCTCTCGGGTGGCGAGCAACAGCAGCTCGCCATCGCGCGGTGTCTCGCCATGCGCCCCAAACTCATTCTGCTCGATGAACCGACGGAGGGCATCATGCCCATCCTGGTCCAGGAGATCCGTAACGAGATCCAGGCCATCAACGCATCGGGCGTTTCCATTCTCCTCGTCGAACAGAATCTCGCGACCGCCTTCAAAATCTGCAAACGCGTCTATCTGATGGAAAAGGGCGTCGTGGTTCGTGAATCGACAACGGAGGAGCTTAAGCGGCAACCCGATCTCGTTCATCGTTACCTTGGCATGGCCGCTTGATGCCAAGGCGCCAAAGGAGTGTTTGTTATGACAAAGACGCCGAAGGATAAAAAGGCAGCGCCCGATACAACGCCGAAAAAGGCAGAGGTTAGTCGCCGAAGTTTCCTTGAGACGGCCCTGGCCGGGGGCGCTGTTGCCTCAACGGCCTATGTCTCACTCGCCAGCGATCTCTTTGCTGCCGAAAGCGGACCGATCGTTATCGGTCATCAATGCGAACTGACGGGCGGCTTCTCGTCCTGGGGTTATTGGCACGACAAGTGTGCAAAGGCCGCAGTCAAGATGATCAATGACGGCGGTGGCATCGCCGGCCGCAAGCTTGAGATGGCCATTGCCGATACGGAATCGAACCCGGCGGTCGGTGCGCGCAAACTGCGCTCACTCATCCAGCGCAAAAAGGCCTCCTTCATCGTAGGCTCGGTCCATTCCGGCATCATGCTGGCCTCGATCCCCGTCGCAACCGAACTGAAGACACCGTATTTCTCGGCCGGTGAAGCAACCGAAGCAACCGGCTCGAAAGGCACGCGCTACAGTTTCCGCACAGGTTGCGACACGTATGGCCTGGCCGCTGCGGGGGCACCCTGGGCATTCGAGAATCTCGGCAAGAACTGGACGATGATCTTCCCCGACTATGCCTGGGGACACAGCCATCACCAGGAGCACACAAAACTCATCGAAAAGATGGGCGGCAAGGTCAACGCTCCGATCGCCGTGCCGCTTGGCACCAAGGACATCGTACCTTACCTCGCCAAAATCCCTGAAGAAACCGAAGTCCTGTTCTCCGTCTTCTTCGGCGCATTGTCTGTTGCCTTCTACACGCAGATGAAGTCGATGAAGCTCGACGAGAAGATGAAGCAATATTCGGTGTCCGGCACGATCGAGGCCATCAGCCCCGAGCAGATCAAGGGTGCCGCCGAAGGCGTCTATTTCGTCGAAAACTTCCCGCGTCCCGTCGAGTACAAGGATGACGAGTATCATCGCAACTTCATCAAATTGATGAACATCGATGATGTGCACGCCAAGGAAAACGGGTCAGACCGCGTCATGGCCAAGAGCCACGCCTGGCAATCCTTCGAGAACTTCTTCGTGCTCAAGCAGGCCATCGAGGCGTCCGGCTGGAAAACCAAGAAAGACACGCCCGGTGTCGTTCAGGCGCTTGAAGGTCTCACTATGGAGAACTCGCTGGCCCACCCGCAAGGCGGCAAGCTTCTCAGGGCAAAAGATCATAGCGGCATGATGGACTGCTATATCAGCCAGGTGCAGGACAACAAGTTCGCCGTGAAGAAAACCATCAAGAAGGACGAGCTCGAAAAGCTTCTTCCGCCCCGCTACGACTTCACGACGAAGAAGCTGTAAACGGTCCTATTGAGGAACCAGGGTTTGACGGGACCGGCTCGAGACGAGTCGGTCCCCTCTCCTGCCCGCGTATTGCGAGACTCCGAATATGACAGCCAAGAAAACGGTCGCCGTGTGCGCCGCCCATATCGCACCGGTCTATCTCGATGCTCGGGCTACCGTTGAGAAAGCCTGCAGTGTTATCGCCGATGCCGCCGCTCGCGGCGCCGACTTGATCGCATTCCCGGAATCCTTCATTCCAGGCTTCCCTGTCTGGCCGTCGGTCTCGCCACCATTCAAGAATCATGCGCTGTTCGAACGCCTGGTCGAAGAGTCGATCCGTGTGCCGGGTCCTGAGATCCTGCGCATATGTCAGGCTGCACGCCGGGACGGCGTCATCGTTTCCATGGGCATATCGGAGTCCACCGATAGCAGTGTCGGCTGCATCTGGAACTCAAACCTCATCATCGGCCGCGATGGCGCAATCCTGAACCACCACCGCAAACTTGTGCCGACCTATTTCGAAAAAATGATCTGGGCCAGCGGCGACGGCGCCGGACTCAAGGTCCTGCCAACGGACGTCGGCCGGCTGGGCATGCTGATCTGCGGCGAGAACACGAACCCCCTCGCCCGCTATGCCCTCATGGCGGATGGCGAACAGATCCACATCTCATCCTATCCGCCCGCCTGGCCGACCCACGATCCGCGCTCCAACGATGCCTATGATCTGCGCAGCGCTATTCAGATCCGAGCCGGCGCCCATTCTTTCGAAGCGAAGGCCTTCAATCTGGTCGTCTCGTCCATCATCGATGACCAGACGATGGAGGCGATCAAATCGATTGGCGAGGAAGGTCTCGACATTATTCGGAACTCGCCGCGGGGCGTCTCCATGATCCTCAATCCGCAAGGCAATGTGATCGCGGAAACGGACAGCACCAAGGATGAATTGCTGATGGCCGAGGTCGATCTGGCGGAATGCGTCGTACCCAAGCAATTCCACGATGTGGCCGGCTATTACAACCGCTTCGACATCTTCGATTTGTCGGTCGACAGAAACCGGCGTACACCAATTTCCTTCGACGATGCGGACGCACGCTCCTCATACGCCTACGATACGATCGAACAATCCGTGAGACGCCAGGACGCGGCTGAATAGACAGGCGCCGCGTCCCAACCAGGTCGGGACATTGGCGAAGAAGGCGAAAAGCAAAGAACCTCTCGGCGGCATTCCCGGGATTCAGCGTCTCGACTGGAACGACATCGCCGTCTTTCTGGCCCTGGCCCGTTATCGCAACCTCACCGAGACGGCCCGCGTTCTCGGCGTCAATCATACAACGGTCGGCCGGCGCATCCGCGCACTCGAGGAGAGCCTGGATCGACGCTTGTTCGTGCGCACCCGCGATGGCTTCCTGCCGACGGACGCCGGCTATGACCTCCTTCAGCATGCCGAAGGCATGGAGGAGCATGCCCACTCCATCGCGCGCGAGTTCACCACAGGCACCAACGCACCGGGCGGCATTGTCCGGGTCGCAACCATGGAAGGCCTCGGCAGCCTCTATCTCGCCCCGCGCTTCAAACATCTCTACGAGCAAAACCCGTCCATGCGCATCGAGCTGGTGACGGCGTCCCACTGGATCAACCTTTCGAAGCGCGAAGCCGATATTCTGATCTCGTTTCCAAAGCCGCTCGGCCGCCGTCTGTCCGTCCAGAAGATCGGCGAGTTCGCTCTCCATCTCTACGCAACACGCGGCTATTTGAAAGAGCGCGGCACACCGAAGACTGTGAACGACCTCAAGGACCATCGCCTCATCGATTACATCGACGAGCTAGTTCAGATATCCGCCGTTCGCTGGTTTTCCGACGTGATGCACAACCCGCCGGCCGAGTTCCGCTCGACCAGTCTCGTGGCGCAATATCACGCCTGCGCATCCGGCATGGGCATCGCCATGCTGCCGACCTTCGTTGTCGGTCGCGACCGCAATCTGGTCCGCGTGCTCGAAAAGAGCGCCGTGGTTAAACGCGATTTCTGGCTAGCGGTCCATCAAGACCTGCTGCACCTCGTCCGCGTGCGTGAGGTGACGTCGTTCCTGACGCGGTTGATCGAACAGGATCGGGCTTATCTTCTGGGTGAGGACAATCTGGGATAAAGTTCAAATCGGTCGTCATCCCAGCGAAGGCTGCGATCCAGAAATTCCACACTTCTCACGGACTGTCGCACTGGATTCCAGCCTTCGCTGGAATGACGATGCGTTGCAATCGAATTGAGGGGAATTGGCTCAATTCGCCCTTTGCATGGGGTTGTTTGTCCGATTTCTGGAGAGCCCCCCATTTTCAGGCACTTTCCGATTCTTACTGAGTCTCCCAGAGTCTCGGACCGAAGTCCATTGGGTCGCAGGCAAAGCCGTTTGCAACAGGATATGATCCTGTGTGCCGTGATCTATGCTATTGCACGCCCGAACGCACTGCGGGTCTGGCCCAAATTCGCCTTGTTTCGCAGTGAGAACGGGTAAGAGTCATCGAGGGCCTACCGTCAGGCCCAGCGCCCCAAACAACCGATAGATACCAGAGAGAGCGAAGCGAGATGGAAATCGCAGATATTATTCCATTCATCCGGCCGTTTCTGGCGACGTTTTTCGTTAGCCGCCTGTTGCTTTGGTTTGTGATCAAATGGGATGGCGGCGCGCTGAAGATTATCGCGGCCCATGTCGTTTCACTCATCGTCATAGGTGCGCTCTCATTTCTTGGCGCGGTTGGTGGCGAGAAGGGGCTTGAGGCAGCGTTGCTCTTCGTTGCTGCCTGTTCACTGCCGCAACTCTTGTGGCTGGCCATCGATCTTTGGCGCATGCGAAGCGGGAGACCACCCATCCTCGTCTCCTCCTCCGGCTGACCGACTCGCACCAGACTGTGCGACCGCTCTCTTGGTCAACGCACTGTTCGCCTGTCTGACTGCCTGATACAAAACCGGTGCGATACTGCAATCGCGTCACGAGATGGTTGTACAGGCGATGACATTGGATCTGGATGCGGAGACCGCCGAGCTGCGATCGGCCGCCCATGCCTATGCCGGGCGCCATCAGCTGATCGAAGACCTGCGATGGCCCGAAGGCATGCGGATCGCCGTGAACTTCACCGCAGATCTCGACGCGATGCTCCTCCGCCGGCTTTACAATGAGAATGCCGGTCAGCTCGCCAAGGGCGAATTCGGCGGGCGCGTCGGGATCTGGCGTTTGCTCGATCTGTTCGACGCGCATGATGTCAAAGCAACGATCTTCACGCCGGGACGGATCTGCGAGCTGTATCCGCGTGCCGTGAAAGCCTCGGCAGACCGGGGTCACGAGGTTGCCGACCACATGTGGGAGCACCGCGTGCCGAAGGAGCCCGATCTCGAGCGCGATCACCTTTGCAAAGCCACATCCGCGCTCGAGACGCTGACAGGCCGCCGGCCGGTCGGCACACGCAGCACGCACAGTCTCGGGCTGCTCAAGGACGAGGGCTACATTTACAATTCGCGCGGTTATGCCGATCACCGACCCTACTATCTCACGGACGAGACCGGTCGCAATCAGCTCATCAATCTGCCGTTCCACTTCGCCATCGACGACGCCATGTTCTTCAGTTTCTCCTGGAAGAACAGCAAGCCGGATGCCCAGCGCATCTCCGACCCCGAACGCGTTCTCGACATGTGGTGGGATGGCTTCCTTCAGCAATATCGGTGCGGGGGCTATCTCAACATTTGTCTGCATCCCTTCGTCTCGGGCCGGGCAATGCGGATCGAGATGCTGGACCGCCTGATCGTGCGTATGAAGTCTCTGCCGGGCGTCTGGCTCCCGACCTGTGAAGCGGTCGCCCGTCACTGCATCGAGAACCACCCGCCTGCTCAACAAACCGACTGATTGAAGAGGGTCCGAGAGAGTACGCCGCATGCCATGGAAGGACCGTTACACGACATCGGATGAAGTTAGTCTTGCCGATGACGACGTGCATTGGCCGGATGGGCGCCGTTGCGCATTTACGGTTGTCGTCAACCTGAGTGTTGCGCAGGGTCCCGGAGGGATCGTCAGCGCTGATCTTCAGACACCGGCCGCCTATTTCGGCTGGCACCAGGGTCTGGATGATCTCCTAGGCGTACTCGCGAAGTACGACATCACGGCAACTTTTGCTGTTCCGGCTGTGATGGCCGAGATCTTCTCTGACCGGATCAAAACGCTGCACACGGCAGGTCATGAAATTGCGGCGCTGGGGTTCAAACATGAAGATGTGAGCAAGCTGGATCCCGACGAAGAAAGAAAACGCCTGCAGCGGACGATCGAGATCCTCTCTGAGACAACCGGCGAACGGCCGACAGGCTGGTTCGGCCTTCCGCGTCCGCGCGATGATTATGCCGTCGGCACGCTAAGCCCGCAGACATTGGATCTGCTCATCGACAATGGGTTCGACTATTTCGGAAACGGGCTTGCGGACGACATTCCCTACTATTGGGCAACCGAGGTCTCGCCGCCTCGATCCATCCTCACCCTGCCCTACTATTATCACTTCGACGATCAGTATTTCTGTCTCTATCCGTCAGCCGGCACAGGACTGGAAACGTCCGACATGCTCGCACGGAATTGGCAAGCCGAGTTCAAAGCGCAGTACAAGCGAGGCCGGCATTTTACGATGACACTCCATCCGGCCCATTCAGGCTGGTGCAACCGGATGGCATTGCTCGATGCCTTCCTTGCCGAGGCGATGTCATTTCCGGATGTCTGGGTCGCGACTGGCGCGGCGTGCGCGAACTATTGGCACGAAGCCTATCCGGCTAGCGAGTTTCTGCGGCTGGAGCCTTCCGTTTGGCAAAATTACCCCGGCAGTCTGAGTTAGCGATCCGTCCATTTGTTACCCGGCATTCTCCAAACCACAGAGATGGCATTGCAATAAGAGAATGGGTATGGAGCCGGTCGCCAAATGAGACAATTCAAATCGTACCTTTTTCACGCGGTGACACTCGTCACGCTGCTCGTGGCTTCTACGACATTCGCATGAGCCGAAAAGCGTGTCGCGCTGGTGATCGGCAATTCCGCGTACACCAATGTGGAACGCCTGAAGAACCCGGCTAACGATGCGACACAGATCGCTGCCATCCGAAGGATTGCGATTGGGGCCAACTCAAGATTGCAGCGCGCAATGTCGGCGACGGAATCATGGATGCAGTTTGGAAAACGAGCTTTTCCGTCAAGACGCAAAAACTGATTTTGGAGTCACGCAGCGACCTCCGGATCGAAACACACGTGCGTTTTACCGATAAATCCGGTCGTCCTGACTAAAAGTCCGTGGACTATTTCAAGCGCAAGTAACTAGCGCGTTGTCGCGTCGGTCAGGACGCCACTGATTACAAGCGATCCGCCGCTTCTTCGACGGCGGCCAGCCGGTCTGCCTGACGGGCCTTTACGGCTTCCCGAGCCGTAGCCTCGACTTCTGCACCTGCGGCTTCAGGCGATCCGGCATCGAATGGCGGCTGCGGGTTGTACTCGATACCCAGTTGAATGGATTTGGCGGCATCCGCACCGAGTAGCTCTCCTGCAACCGTCAACGCGAAGTCGATCCCGGCAGTGACGCCACCGCCGGAAATGTACTTTCCGTCGATCACCACGCGCGCAGGATCGGGCGTCGCTCCAAAATGCGTCAGCATGTCCCGCGACATCCAATGGCAGGCCGCACGTTTGCCCTTGAGCAATCCGGCAGCGCCGAGCACCAGCGAGCCGGTGCAGACCGACGTCACATAGCGCGCGCTCGCATCCTGCTTGCGAAGAAACGCAAGGGTCTCCTCATCGTTCAGCAAAGGATTCATACCGCCGCCGCCTGGAACGCAAACCAGGTCCAAGGGTGGACAGGTCTCATAGGTGACATCCGGCAGGAGACGCATGCCGCCGGAAGACGTCACCGGATCGAGCGTTTTCCAGACGAGAAACACTTCCGTGTCGGGCATCTTCGTAAAAACCTCATGCGGGCCAGTCATGTCGAGTTGCATGATGTCGGGGAAAACGAGCATGCCGATGCGGAACGTCATGGGTACGTGTCTCCTGGCGTGGGTGATGGGCGGTTGAGTGATTTTAGCCGGCGGAATGGTGGACTGACTATAGCATTGTTTCGATTGGAACGACGCAACGTCCCGGACTTGATCCGGGACCCAGGGCGGCAAACAGAGGCCCGAGTGCTGCGCCCTGGGCCCCGGATCAAGTCCGGGGATTAGCGCCTTGGTTTGGCGCCTCCAATCGTCGAATACTCAGCTCGGCGTCGGCTTGCCGAACAGTGCGCGGTGCAAGGCCTCATCCCGCCGATAGATGTCCGCCGCAAAGTGGACGGTATCGCCCTCCCCCTGCCACGCCGTGGCATAGGTCAGATGTACATCGACAGGTTCTGCCAGATTGACAACCGTACGCTCCTTGGCATCGAGCACACCCTGGATGCGGTTTCGGTTCCAGTCCGGGAGGGCCGACAGGAGCTGCTCTGCCAGGTCGATGGGACGCGCAAGGCGGATGCAGCCATGGCTGAAGGCGCGCTTGGCTTTGCCGAAGAGCGAACGGGCCTGCGTGTCATGCAAATAGACGTTGAACCGATTGGGGAACATGAATTTTACGCGGCCCAAGGCATTGCTTGGCCCGGGGCGCTGGCGCAAGCGAACCGGGAAATGCGAGCGCGAGTAGGAACCCCAGTCGACAGCACTCAAAGGCAACACGCGGTTGCCGCTGACCGCTTCGAACCCTTTTGACGCCATACGTCGCGTTCCGCGCCTCAGCTGCGGCAGATACTCTTTCGTTGCGATCGAATAAGGCACGTTCCAATAGGGGTTGATCTCCAGATATTTGATCCGGTCTGAAAAGACCGGCGTGCGGTGATAAGGCAAACCGACCACGACACGCATGCGCTCCTCGATCCGCCCCTTACGGACACGCTTCAATTCAAAACCTGCGATATTGACCATCACATAGTGCTGACCGAGATCTTCGGGCATCCAGCGCCAACGTTCGAGATTGGCAACGATCTGGCGGATCCGTGCTTCGACCGAGACATTCAGTTGAAACAACGTCTGCTTTCCAAGCACTCCGTCGGTCTCCAGACCATGGCGCTTCTGGAAGCGCTTGACGGCGTCAATGACATCCGCGCTGTAGAGATTGGGATCTGCGCCTTCTGCTACCTGCGGGGCACCATCGGTTGCAGCGAGGCGCGCGCGCAAGATCGGCACACGGTCGTCGACCATGTCCGGCTTCAGGACCTCGCCGGACGGCACCTTTGGCCATCCGCCCTGTTCAGCCAGTTTCCGGTAGGCGATTAGCGTTGTCTTGAGCGCCCCATACTCCGGGATCTGCGGTTCCCAGGCTTTGATGAATTCTGCGATGCTTCCCGCCTTCGCAAGGCCCGTCATCGCGGCGACGAGATCGACCGTTTTCGCCTTCCAAAAGAGATCCTTGTCGACCTGGCCCGGAAGCAGACGCCCGATCTTGATGTCGGACGCATACTTCAGAAAGAAGGCCGAGAAATACAACTCGATGACAGCCTGGCTCTGTGCATCGGTGGAGGTTGCAACGGCCTGCAATTTTTTGAGTTGGCCGGCGGCATAGTCGCGCGGAAGCAATCCTTGCTCCTCGGCGCGGCCAATATGATCGATCAGCTCGGGCATTCGCTGCGTGCCGATCCAAAGAGCTGGGCCGGACTGTTCAACATAGTAGCTGGTCAAAACGGCCTTGCGCTGACGTACGGGTAAGGCGAGCTGCGGCTCAGTTTCCAAGAGGACCGCAACCGCATTGAGAACCGCACTGTTCTGGCTCAGCGCCGGCCCCGCTGGCATCATCGTGCCCATAATCAATATGAAAGATAGCAGCGCAAATCGGAAACCGGATTGCACGAAAAGCGGGTAAAAACCGAAAAGCCGCATGATTGAAAAAACCTGTTTTGATCAACCCCAGGGAGGCGTCTGCCGCAAAAGCATGCTAGGAGCACTCCAGCTTTTAACGCCTTCCGGAACGCAACTTAGGGTGCACCGGACGAAATTGGCAAGTCGGCAAGACGATCCGACGACGGAGTGTCGTTGGTGACAAAAGGGACGGACGGGGAATGCGTGTGACTGGGAATATGTCGGTAAATCTCTTGCGAACGGGACTCGTGGTTTTCGGTCTGGTCTGCTTCGGCACGCAAGCGGCCTTGAGCGGCACATTGGAGACAGTGAAGAAGCGCGGCAAACTGGAGTGCGGCGTCAGCGAAGGACTCCTTGGGTTTTCCGCGCGCGACGATGCGGGCAACTGGAGCGGATTCGATGTCGATTTCTGCCGGGCGGTTGCCACCGCCGTCCTTGGAGACCCCAAGAAGGTCGATTTCATACCGCTTTCTGCGGTGAAACGCTTCGATGCACTCAGCTCCGGAAAAATCGATCTCCTCTCCCGCAACACGACATGGACAATGAGCCGCGACGTCCAACGTGGTCTTGAATTCGTCGGCATTACCTATTTCGACGGACAGGGTTTTATGACGCGCCGCGAAAACGGCCTGTCGAGTGCCCTGCAGCTCGGCTCTGCGAAGATCTGCGCCTTGTCCGGGACAACTTCAGAGGCCAATGCGCGCGCCTACTTCACCCAAAACAAGGTGGATGTCGAGATCGTGACCTTCCCCAAACGGGAAGACGCTCTCAAGGCTTATGCAGACCGCAAGTGCGACGTCTATTCCGCCGACCGGTCGGCTCTTGCATCGGAACGCTCGAAACTCGAAGACAGTGCCGATCATATGCTTCTGCCCGAAGTGGCTTCAAAGGAACCGCTCGGCCCCGTGGTTCGTCAGGACGATCATGCCTGGTTAGAGTTGAACCGGTGGGTTCTGTTCCTGCTGATCAACGCCGAAGAGGCCGGATGGCAGTCGGCAACAAAAGGCGATGCACCGATCACGATTCCGGAGGAAGTCAGCACCAAGCTCGGTCTGCCGAAAGACTGGGCCGCGGAGGTGATCAAATCGGTCGGCAACTATGGTGAGATCTTCTCACGCAATGTCGGCCGCGATACGCCACTCGGACTTGGCCGCGGGCTGAATGCGCTTTGGAAACGTGGCGGTTTGATCTATGCGCCGCCGATGCGTTAGGCGTTCGCTAGGTTCGAATTGCGGAAACGCTACTTCTTCCCCCTCACCCAACCCTCTCCCTCAAGGGAGAGAGCTTTTAGCCTGAATTCGTGAAACATCGTCCCTTCTCCCTGGGGAGAAGGATAGGATGAGGGGTTTAAGCGACCGACTGTGATCTCCGCTCCAGTTTCAATCGAGACATTTCAGATATGCGCCCACTCAGCGAATGCCCCAAAAGCCGGCTTGCCACGATCGAAGGCGTCTTTGCCGATATCGACGATACGCTGACGACTGACGGCGCCTTGACGGCAGCAGCCTATTCAGCGCTTGAACGCTTGCAGGATGCCGGCGTCCGTGTCTTTCCGATAACCGGTCGTCCCGCAGGCTGGTGCGACCACATCGCGAGAATGTGGCCGGTCGACGCTGTGGTGGGCGAAAACGGTGCATTCTACTTTCGGTATGACCGCACATCGCAAAAGATGATCCGGAGCTATGTGGACTGTGCCGCAGACCGATCCTCATACCGAGCGAAGCTCGCTTCCATCCGCGATGCGGTTCTTGCCGAAGTTCCCGGCTCTGCCGTGTCTGCCGATCAGGCCTATCGGGAAACCGATCTGGCAATCGATTTCTGCGAAGACGTCCCGGCACTCACACAGGACGATATCGAACGGATTGTAGCAATCTTCGCGCGACACGGCGCAACCGCCAAAGTCTCCTCAATCCATGTCAACGGATGGTTCGGGACCTATGACAAAGTCACCATGACCCGGCGCATGATGGCGGAACAGTTTGGTACCGACGATACCCAGATGCGCGACCGCTATCTGTTTATTGGCGACTCGCCGAACGATGCGCCGATGTTTGCTTTTTTTCCCGACGCGGTCGGCGTCGCCAATGTGCGCGCTTTTGCCAGCAACATGGACACTCTGCCCGCATGGGTGACGAACGCTGAAAGCGGCGCCGGATTCGTCGAACTAGCCGAGGCTATTCTTGGCAGCCGCTAAACGCGCCGCTTGCCATCCGCCGCCTTGAATGTAAGAATTCCAACATTATTGACATCGACCGTCATGGTGATGTGATGCCGAACCCTTAGGGTCAATGGCTTCGACGACGAAGGAGCGGCGCAGTTGGTCGACATGCTCGACAACACCCACCAGGCAAATCCGGGCCTCCACAGGCGCCAGACGGAGATTCTCGCCCTTCTCCGGCAACAGGGTTTCGTCGCCATCGAGCAGCTTGCGAAGGCATTCAATGTGTCGGAACAGACCGTCCGACGCGACATCAAACATCTTGAACAGCGCGGGCTGGTCATTCGCTATCACGGCGGTGCGGGCCTGCCATCCGGCCCGTCGGTCATGGATTATGATGGGCGCAAAGACCGGCTGCCGGCAGAGAAACAGGCAATCGGCGCGCTTGTTGCGCGCGAAGTCCCTGAAGGCGCAACGGTTTTCGTCGACATCGGAACAACAATGGAAGCCGTAGCCCAAGGGCTGATGGGGCATCAGAGGCTCACAGTCATCACGAACCATCTGACCGTGGCATCGATGCTGAGCCGCCGAAGCGCCTTCCAGATCATCCTTGCTGGTGGGCTCCTACGTCATAACGATCACGCCACGACCGGCGAAGCGACGCGGGAATTTCTGGAGAGATTTCGGGTCGGATACGGCATCTTCGGGATCGGAAGCATCGATACGGATGGCGAGCTTCTCGACTATGACTACCGCGATATCGGCGTCTCCAAGACGGCCATTAGCATCAGCCGCGAAAAATTCATTGTCGCAGACCATACGAAGTTTGGCTCCGACGCCGCAATTCGCGTGGGTCATGCTTCGGAATTCGATGCGATTTTCACGGACAAAGCGCCCCCGGATGGACACGCAAAAGCCCTTAAAAAACATGGCGTAAGGGTTGTAACACCGGACTAGACCGCCGCAAGGAACGGCAAAAAGTTGGAAGAACGCGACTGGAATGTAAAATAACTGACATGAACCAACACTAAGGTTCAGCCATCGCGCGAGACAGAACGGCAGGCAGGAATGACAGCAATTGAAATGCGCGGCGTTAGCAAGACCTGGAGCGACACTCTGGCAGTCGACAACGTCTCATTCGCTGTTGAAGCCGGCACATTCGTGGTTCTGCTTGGCCCGTCAGGATGCGGTAAATCCACAACGCTGCGCATGATTGCCGGTCTTGAAGACGTTTCCGAAGGATCGGTCCTGATCAATGGCGACGATATGACCCGCGCCGCACCAGCCGAGCGGCGTGTTTCGATGGTCTTCCAATCCTATGCCTTGTTTCCTCACCTGGATGTTCGGGAGAATATTCTCTTCGGCCTGAAGGTCCGCAAGGTTCCGTCGGCGGAGCGCGGGGCCCGACTTGCAGAGGTCGCGGATCTGGTCAGCCTATCGGAACTTCTCGATCGCAAACCGGCGCAACTTTCCGGTGGACAGCGCCAGCGGGTCGCGGTTGCGCGAGCGATCATTGCCGAAAACCCGATCTGCCTCATGGATGAGCCCCTCTCCAATCTGGATGCAAAGCTCCGGCATGAGATGCGTGTCGAGCTTCGGGCGCTTCAGCAACGACTGGATATGACCGTCGTCTATGTCACGCACGATCAGACCGAGGCTATGAGCATGGCCGACAAGGTCATTTTGATGCGCGAGGGACAGATCGAACAGGTCGGCACGCCTGGCGATCTTTACGAAACACCGGCAACAACCTTTACCGCAAGCTTCATAGGCACCCCGCCGATGAATCTCGTCAACTTGGAGGAAACGGGTGGAGGCGCCGTCTTGGCCGGGACGTCCGGACCGGTTGTCGCCGGGAATGGCCGGGGCAAATGGATTCTGGGCGTTCGGCCGGAAGACATTTCCCTGAACGAAGGCAACGGTATCCGCGCAGAGGTCGTGTCCTGCGATTATCTCGGGGCCGACACCATCGTTGCCGCCTCATGCCAGGGGCAAGAAGTGCTGGTGCGCACGGCCGGCCGGTGTCCGCTCACATCGGGCGATGCCGTAACTCTGACCTGGTCGCCGTCAGCAGCACATGTCTTCGATGCCGATACAGGCAAGCGCACGAGCGATGTGCAACCCGTACCGATCGCAGCCTAATGGAAAGTTTTCTTGAAATTGCAGTAGCCCGGGGATGGGCCTTCGTAACAAGGAGGAATGGATGATTAGAAAACTGAAGACATTGGCGGCCGGAGCAGCGCTCGCTGCCTCGCTCGCCTTCACGCCGGTAACACCGGCGTCCGCCGTTGAACTCACAATGTACTATCCAGTGGCCGTGGGTGGTTCCCTTACCAAAATCGTCGATGGTCTCGTCGCCGACTTCATGAAGGCCAATCCGGATATCAAGGTCAAAGCCATCTATGCAGGCAACTACAATGATGCACGCATCAAGGCTCTTGCCGCATTGAAGAGCGGCCAGCCGGCACAGCTCTCCGTCATGTTCTCGATCGATATCTACGAGTTGATCGAGCAGGATGCGATCGTGGCATTCGATGACATCGTCGAAACCGCCGACGATAAGGCGTGGCTGAAAAAATTCTATCCGGCTCTGATGGGCAATGGCCGCACAGGCGGCAAGACCTGGGGCATTCCATTCCAGCGCTCGACGATCGTCATGTATTACAACAAGGATGCCTTCAAGGAAGCCGGTCTCGACCCGAACAAGCCGCCGGCAACCTGGGACGAGCTTGTCTCCATGGGCAAAAAGCTGGTCAAAAAATCGGGCGACAAGGTCGACCGCTGGGGCGTCATGATCCCCTCCACCGGTTATCCCTATTGGATGTTCGGCGCCCTCACCATGCAGAACGGCCAGGTGCTGATGAATGGCGACGGCAACGAGACCTATTTCTCGGCCGCTCCGACAGTCGAGGCCCTCAACTTCTGGCAGGACCTCGGCAAGAAACACGGAGTCATGCCTTCCGGCACGATCGAGTGGGGAACGCTGCGCAAGAATTTCCTGGAAGGAAAGACTGCAATGATGTGGCACTCCACGGGCAACCTGACGGTCGTGAAGAAAAAAGCCGGCTTCGATTTCGGCGTTGCCATGCTGCCTGCCAACAAGCGACGCGGCACACCGACCGGTGGCGGCAACTTCTACATCTTCAAGAAGACGTCGGCGGAAGAGCGCAAAGCAGCAATGAAACTCATCCGCTTCCTGACCGAGCCGAAACGCACGGCCGAGTGGAGCATCAAGACCGGCTATATCGGCACGCGCCCCGATGCCTATGAGACGGATGCTCTCAAAAAGTATGTGGTCGATTTCCCGCCGGCAGCCGTTGCCCGCGATCAGCTCGAGTTTGCGACACCTGAGCTTTCGACCTACCAGACGGGCCGTGTTCGCAAACTGCTGGACGATGCCATCCAGGCAACGCTTACGGGCTCAAAAACGGCGGCTGACGCGCTAGGTGGTGCACAAAAGCAAGCCGATCGCCTGCTGAAACGCTACCGCTAGTTCGACCCGCAATTGCCGGAGACCTGTTATGGGTCTCCGGCGACTTTCGAGGTATGTGCCGCTTGAAACCCCATTGGAAATCATCCCCGCAATACATCCCGCACTTGATGCGGGATCCAGGGCGACGTCGCACGGTTGTTGCTTTTTGCCCTGGGTCCCGGATCAAGTCCGGGACGTCCACCTTTGGGATTGAGCAACCAAAGGCCTATATCGCATGAGACGAACCATCTCGGCTCAAAATCAGATCTATGGCTGGTTGTTGCTGATGCCGGCGGCTGTTCTGCTGATTGCGTTCACGCACTATCCAGCGATCGCCACTTTGGCTCAGAGCTTTTTCTCGACCGGATCGGCATCACGGCCGTCCAAATTCATCGGGGTGGAAAACTATCGCTCGATGCTGGAAGACGACGTCTTCTGGAAGGTCGTCGAGAACAACATCTGGTACGCCGTCGGCACCATTCCGGTATCAATCGCCATCGCTCTTCTCATGGCCGTCTGGGTCAATGGCAAGCTACCTGCACGCGGTTTCATTCGCATGGCGTACTTCACGCCGACCATCCTGCCCATGATCGCCGTCGCGAACATCTGGCTGTTCTTTTATACGCCGGATATCGGGCTACTCGATCAGCTCGCAGCGCCATTCGGCATCGCAACGCCGAACTGGCTTGGAGATCCGGATACGGTGCTCGCCTGTATCATCGTCATCACGATCTGGAAGGAAGCCGGCTTCTTCATGATCTTTTATCTGGCGGCTTTGCAAACCCTGCCGCCGGAACTCGAAGAGGCCGCCAAACTGGAAGGTGCCAGCCGCTGGACGTTTTTCCGCCGCGTGACGTTCCCACTCCTCATGCCAACGACGCTGTTCGTTCTGATCAACGCCATCATCAATTCCTTCAAGCTTGTCGATCACCTGTTCATTCTCACCAAGGGCGGACCGGACAATGCCAGTTCCCTCCTGCTCTATTACATCTATGAGAATGCCTTTAGCTTCTTCGATCCGAACTACGCGTCGACTCTGACGGTCGTGCTTCTCGTGGTCCTGGCCATCATCGCAATCGGTCAGTTCGTAATCCTCGATAAGAGGATCCACTATCGATGAACGAAACAAGTGGCACGGGTTGGGGATACCGGCTGGAAGTTGTTGCGGCCTGGCTTCTCGCGTTTCTCTGGCTCCTACCCCTGATCTATGCCTTCTGGAGCGCTTTTCATCCGTCTGAATATGCGACGCGCTTCGATCTGTTTGCACCGCTGACGCTCGACAACTTCTATGAAGCCTGGTCGCAGGCGCCGTTTGCCCGCTACTACCTCAACACATTCCTGTTGGTGACATCGATCCTCATCGCACAGTTTGTGCTCTGCACGCTCGCGGCCTATGCCTTCGCGCGCTTCGAGTTTCCAGGACGCGACATCGCCTTTGCGCTGATGCTTCTGCAGTTGATGATCATGCCCGAGGTTCTCATCGTCGAGAACTATCGCACCATGGCGCAGCTTGAATTGGTGGATACCATTCTCGGTATCGGCCTCCCCTATATGGCCAGCGCCTTTGGCATCTTCCTCTTGCGCCAGACATTCAAATCCATTCCGAAGGAACTCGAAGACGCGGCCCGCGTCGAAGGTTGCGGTCCGATGCAGATCCTCTGGAAGGTCTATGTTCCACTGGCCAAGCCAACCTATGTCGCCTATGGCCTCGTCTCGATCAGTTATCACTGGAACAATTTTCTCTGGCCCCTGGTCATCACGAATTCGACCACGACACGGCCGTTGACGGTCGGCCTTGCCGTATTTGGCGCTCCGGAGTCGGGCGTCGACTGGTCGATCATTACCGCCGGCACGCTTCTCGCCGTCGCACCTTTGCTTGTCGCGTTTCTTCTTTTCCAACGCCAGTTCGTTCAGTCCTTCATGCATGCAGGCATCAAATGACCGAGATCCTGACCTGGAACATTCAATGCGGTCTAGGCGTCGATGGGCGTGTCGATCTGGGGCGGATCGCCGACGTCATCCGCACGATGGGCGATCCCGACGCCATATGCCTGCAGGAAGTCAGCCGTTCCATGCCCCCCTTCGACAAAGGATCGGAACAAGATCAGGTCGAGGTGCTGAGCGCATTGTTTCCCGATCACACGCCTTACTTCGGTGCGGCAGTCGACCGCGTCGGTCCGAATGGCCGGTCGCGGCAAGCCTTCGGTAACCTGACGCTATCGCGACTTCCCGCGCTCTCGGTCTTCAATCACCCCCTCCCCCAACCGGCACAGTTGGGAATTCGCCATATGCCGCGCCAGGCCGTCGAAACAACGCTACAGACCGCAGCCGGTCCATTGCGCATTGCAACGACCCATCTCGAGTTCCATTCCATTGAACAGCGCCAGGCACAGGTTGAGCGCTTGCGGGCGCTCCATGCCGAAGCCTGCGCAAATCTGCATGAACCGGGTGATCCATCAGTCGGTAGTCCCTATGAACCTGTGGCCAGGCCGGAAGCCGCTATCATCTGTGGAGATTTCAACTTCGAACCGGATAGCACGGAGTATCGCGCCATGACGGCATCGTTCGAAGGAACGGCGCCGGCAGCCAGGTTTGTCGATGTCTGGAGGCACATTCACGGTTCCGAGCCTCACGATGCCACTTGCGGGATCTTCGACACCAAACAGTGGCCTGCAGGGCCGCACTGCCGTGATTTCTTTTTTGCAAGCGGACCTGTTGCGAAACGGCTGGAGAGCATTGCAGTGAACACGCAAACGGATGCGTCGGACCATCAACCCGTTCTTCTGGTCCTCTCGGATTGAACCCGGAGTACGATTGACAGAATGCCCTCGCCCGACGACATCTACGATCTCGCCATTATTGGTGGCGGTATCAACGGTTGCGGCATTGCGCGCGATGCCGCCGGGCGCGGGCACTCGGTATTTCTGTGTGAGCAAGACGACCTCGGCCACGGCACATCATCGGCCAGCACCAAACTGATCCACGGCGGTCTGCGCTATCTCGAGCATTATGAATTCAGATTGGTCCGCGAGGCTCTGATCGAGCGCGAGACACTTCTGCGCGCTGCCCCGCACATCATCTGGCCGATGCGCTTTGTTCTCCCGCATCACGCATCACTCAGACCGCGCTGGCTGATCCGCCTTGGCCTCTTTCTCTACGATCATATCGGTGGCCGGAAACTGCTTCCCGGCACCCGTAGCCTCGATCTATCTCGCGACCCTGCCGGTGGGCCTCTGAAAGAATCCTATCGACACGCCTTCGAGTATTCGGACTGCTGGGTGGACGATGCGCGCCTGGTTGTGCTCAACGCCATGGACGCCGCCGAGCGCGGTGCGGATATTCATGTTCGAACAACCTGCATTCGGGCAGAGCGGCACGACGGTTTGTGGAGTGTCACGCTCAAACGGATGATCGATGACACCACTTTTCAGATTCACGCACGTATCCTGGTGAACGCAGCCGGTCCATGGGTGGGCGATGTCTTGTCCAACCGCGTCCAAGTCGACAGCCGCGACAAGGTGCGCATGGTCAAAGGCAGCCATATCGTGGTCCCCAAGATGTTCGATCATGATCGTGCCTATATCTTTCAGAATCCGGACGAGCGGATCGTTTTTGCCATTCCGTATGAAAACGATTTCACACTCATCGGTACGACCGACCAGGACTTCAAAGGCGATCCTGACGAGGCAGCGTTATCCGACGCGGAAACAGCCTACCTTTGCGAGGCAATCAACGCCTATTTCAAGAAACCGCTTTCGCCGGACGACATCGTTTGGAGTTTTGCGGGCGTGCGCCCGCTCTATGACGACGGCGCAACCGCGGCACAGGAAGCCACCCGGGACTATGTTCTTCGATTGGACAAGGGTAGCGGCGAAGCCCCGCTGCTGACTCTGTTCGGCGGCAAGATCACAACTTACCGACGACTGGCAGAGGAAGTTCTCGAACAATTGCTCCCTTACCTTCCGGAGCGGAAACCGGCCTGGACCGAAACGACGCCATTGCCAGGTGGCGGCTTCGCGTTCGATACCGTGGCCGATCAAATAGGGAAGCTTCGACAAGCCTACCCGTTCCTTGGTGAGAACGACGCAAGACGCCTCGTTCGTTCCTATGGAACCAGGGTCTACGACCTTTTGGGGGACGCGCGGTCACTCTCTGACCTTGGAGAGTCATTCGGGGCCGGCCTCACCGCGTGCGAAATCGAATATCTGATGCAACACGAATGGGCCCTGACGAGCGATGACATTCTATGGCGGCGCAGCAAGCTCGGGCTTCACTTGAGCAACGATCAGCTTGCCCGAGTCGATGATTGGATGAAGTCGCGAACAGCGATTGAAAATCCATCGAGCTAAAGGTTAACGAGTGCACAACATATTGATTGTGCAATCATTCGACATCTACAAGTAGCGCTTCGCCCTCTATTGGCCGGTACACTAAATCGCACTTTTTTTATCGCGACCGCCTTGCATCGTGTCATCCGGGCAACAGTGCGCGTTTCTCTGCCCTCAGGCTGTGGAAAACTCATTCGGACTCGCTTAAATTCATTGGTGTCAGTGATTCGCCGGTGACCCGCTGTTACGCATCCTCCGGTGCGACGTTTTCTCCGTTGTACTCAGAAAAAATAAAATAAGAGGATCGCAATGGGCGCAACTTTCGCGCGTGCTGTCGGCTGTCTTTACGCCTACGACAAGAAGCCTGAACCCATCGAAACGCTATCCGAGATCTTGGATGCGCCAAAGCCACTTTCCGTTCTTTTCGTGGAGACGGATGACGGCTTCATCGACGCTGCCAGGACGATGCTGGAGACGATCGCTTCTTACGACATGTCCGTCATTCATGCCGCAGAGACCGACATGGCGCGCGTTGCGCTTGAACGTCAGACATTCGATGCCGTGCTGATTGGAGATTGCGGTCGCTTCAATTCAAGCGTTGAGACATTGGAGTCGCTCAATACCCACCATCGGCTCAGCGCTCCGATCCTCTTAACCGATGTACTTGATGAACCTTTTCGCAAAGCAGCATCGAACGCGGGAGCTGTCACATGCCTTGCAAGAGATCAGCTGACGCCGATCCTCTTGGAAGAAACCATTCGTAGTGCGCTCTATACGGTCTCTCTGGAAAGCGAACTGCAGCGCCTTCATCAGGATCTGGAACGCGCGAGACAGGCACATTCCGACCTTCTGAAGCGCACACTTCAGGATCTCGAAGTTCCACTCCGCGCAATGCTGCAGTCGTCAATGACCATTACATCTGCAGCTGAAGAGCCGCTCGAGGATCCGGACTGCAAAGACGCTGCAGAGCTCATCAAAGCAAGTAGCCATTATCTCAGCGATCTCGTTAGCGGACTTACCAAAACCGATCGAAAACCAGATGGCTGGCAGGAAAAGATTTCCAGTATCGAGAATGTCGGAAGCCTGGTCGGCAACGCCGTCAAAATTGCCCGATCCGGGATGCAGCAGAGCCGCCGACGCATTTCAATGGTCCTCCCTTCCAATCCCATTCATGTCTGTGGGCGCAAGACCGATTTGATGCAAGGCATACTCAAGATCCTGAATTATGCCGTCAGCGCCACGCCTGAAGGCGGCAAGATCGATGTCGTGGTGGATGCGACCGAGCGCCACGTGCGGGTCTGCGTATCGGACAGCAGCAAAGAGCTCAGCCACAGGGACATCGATACGGTGCTGCATACATCGTTCAGCCTCGGCGCGGCCGGCTCCACTCCGTCTGTCCAGGCCGCTTACAATCTTCGCGGCATCCGGGATATCGTCGCGGACCATAATGGGCAATTGGAGATCGAGAGTGTCCCGGGACGCGGGACGACCATTGCGCTGCGTCTTCCGATAGCCATGGAAGCCTGCGACGCTGCTTGATAAGCTCGAACAAACGGCGTCGCGTTTGACGCGCACAGGCAGATCGATTCCGTAGAACGCCTCACGACCATGCCACTAATTGCAGAACTCATGTCGCGACATGCCGGCGCCGGCCGCATTGAATGGATCGGTCTGCGCCCCGAGCGGCGCGAGCCGCTGAAGATTGTCGAAGACGTGGAAATCGCGATGGGCGGTCTTGTCGGTGACCGTCGCAACACGCCAGGCAAGCGTGCTGTCACGCTGATCCAATGGGAACATCTGGATGTCATCGCGGCCCTTGTTCGCCAGACCAAAATCGATCCGGCCGCCCTTCGCCGCAATATTGCAATCTCCGGTTTGAACCTGATGGCCGTTCGCAATCACGGCATCCGAATTGGCGAGGCCATCCTATCGATAACCGGTATCTGCGCGCCTTGCAGCCGTATGGAAGAGGTCCTGGGCAACGGTGGTTACAACGCCGTCCGCGGCCATGGCGGCGTTACGGCCGAGGTGTTGACCCCTGGCCGTATCGCTGTCGGTTCAGCGGTGGACCCATGGCGAAGCAAGGGTGGCCCCGGCCAGTAGCAGCCGGGGCATCCCCTCAGTTCTCGTTCTTCTTCCGCCAGTTTTCAACGAATTCAATGCACTCGTCGGCATCGGAGATATCGGCGTAACGCCTTGATATATCGCGAAGATTATCTTGATGCGGTCCATCATCATGGTCGCCGACGCAGTCTTCCGGAACGATTGTGCGGAAGCGATGCGAGAAGCTGTCGATCGACGACGCGCGGACACAGCCGCTCGTCACACATCCCGTGACCAAAACCGTGTCGACACGTTCCTTTGCGAAGTAGGACGCGACAGTGGTGTCGAAGAAGATCGAGGCGCCGGTCTTGCAGATTTTGACGTCATAATCCTCGTCGTAGATCTTGGGATCCAACAGGGTGGATGGATGGCCGTGAATAAAGGTCTCATGCACCGCTTTGACTTTCCAATACGGCATTTCGCGCTCATTGAGATAGGACGTGTAGCAAGAGGCGATGGGAACGCCGGCACGCCGCGCCACATCCAAAAGACGCGCGGTGTTGTCGAGCGCACGCATGATCAGCGGCGCACCGCCAAGATCATATTGGGGATCGGTAAAACCGACCTGGAAATCAATAACAACGATGCCAGGCTTCTCGCCAAACCCGATTGGCACCTGGGCGTAACTTCGTTGCTCGTAAACATCGGCCATTGAGAACTCCTTGGCTGGACCCGTTGATCGATTATGGCGGATCGTGTGAGAGGAAACTGTCTCCCAATTGACCCCAATCGCAAAAGAGCACGACTCCAAATCGCCTCAAGAGCGAGCAGTCCTAAAAGCAGGTTGCACAAATGATGCGCGATTCACCAAGCTGGCCCACGATAGAACTGTTGCGACGTCCCATATGGTGGACTTGAATTTCGCGGCGGGGCAGTATGCCTCCTCCAAAGGGTTTATGCCGAACCGGAAAACAACGACGCCCCAACGTCGATACCACCGGTTCCAGATGGCAACCATCAACCAGTAGCCAGGGAGTCTTTCCGGATGAGACAACGCAACACCGGTTCAATCCTCCGATACGCGGCCAGTGCGGCGATCGTCGGTGCCTTATTGGGAAGCGCGAGCGTCCCCGTATTGGCAAAAGAATTTCGCTGGGCGTTCCAGAGCGACGCCGTCACCATGGATCCCTACAACATCAATGAGACGATGACCCTGGGGTTCATGGGCAATGTCTATGAAGGCCTCATTCGACGAAACGAGAAATTCGAAATCGAACCGGCCCTGGCGACAGAATGGTCGACACCGGAGCCGACCAAATGGGTGTTCAAGCTGCGGCAGGGCGTCAAGTTCCACAACGGAAACGCTTTCAATGCCGATGATGTGATCTTCTCCTATGAGCGCGCCCGCCAGAAGTCCTCGGACATCGCTCCATTTGTTGCAGGCATCAAGGAAGCCAAGAAGGTCGATGACTACACCGTCGAGTTCATCACGGACGGCCCTCGGCCGATTCTGCTGAACGAAATCGGCCTCTGGTACATCTTCGATAAGGAATGGTCGGAAAAGAATAACGCCGTCAAAGTCGGCGCGCTCGCCCAGGGCGAAGAGAATTTCGCGACGATCAACGCCAATGGCACCGGGCCGTTCATGCTGAAGAGTCGCGAACCGGATGTGAAGACCGTTCTTGCCAAAAATCCGAACTACTGGGGCAAGATCAAATCAAACGTCACAACAGCGACCTTCACCCCGATCAAGGCCGCAGCCACACGCGTGGCGTCGTTCCTCTCAGGCGAGCTGGACATGATGTATCCGGTACCGCTGCAGGATGTCGACCGCGTCAACAAGAAGAGCGGTCTCAAGGTCATGCAGAACCCGGAAGTCCGCACCATTTTCCTCGGCATGGATCAGGCCAATGACGAACTGAAATATTCCAGCGTCAAAGGCAAGAACCCATTCAAGGACATGCGCGTCCGAAAGGCCTTCTATCAGGCCATCAACATCAACGCGATCCAGAAGAAGGTCATGCGCGGTGCCTCGAAACCGACCGCTCTAATGGTTGGACGCGGCATCAACGGATTCGATGAGACGCTCAATGAGCGCTTCCCGTTCGATCCGGCGGCTTCCAAGAAACTGCTCGCAGAAGCTGGTTATCCGAACGGCTTCGAGGTCACCTTCGACTGCCCCAACGACCGCTACGTCAATGACGAAGCGATCTGTCAGGCCGTCACGGCCATGCTGGCCAAGATCGGCGTCAAAGCCAAACTGAACGCTCAGACGAAAGCGAAGCATTTCGAGAAGCTGAAGGCCATGGACTCCAGCTTCTATCTGTTGGGTTGGACGCCCGGCTCGCTCGATATGCACAACACCTTCTTCTACAATGTTGCCTCACCGGCCGATCTGGTCGCCAAAGGCACGAAGGCCGGCTCCGGTCAGGCAAGCTGGAACACAAGCCGCTACTCCAATCACAAGATCGATGCGCTGCTTAACAAGATTGCCGTCGAAGTCGATCCGAAGACACGGGGCAGCTTGATGAGTGAAGCCATGAAGCTCCACAAGGAAGATATCGGCCATCTGCCCCTGCATCAGCAGGCGCTGGCTTGGGGCGTCAAAGACAGCGTGAGTCTTGCTCAAAATCCTGACAACACCTTCACGCTACGCTTTGTAGAAGTGAAGTAACCACGCTACGGCATCGGGGCGGTCCGCATGGGTCGCCCCGATTTCGTTTCGACAATGCTTTGTCGATTTTTTTGCATCTGAACCGACCTGACCTGGAAACCCGCCCGTGCTCACTTTTATCGCCAAGCGTATGCTGCACGCGGTTTTCGTAATGCTCACTGTCGCGTTGGTTGCTTTCTCGTTGTTCCAGTATGTGGGCGATCCGATCGTTGGCCTTGTCGGCCAGGACACAGGCGATAAGGAACGCGAGGAACTCCGTCAGGAACTCGGACTGAACGATCCAGCGCCTGTCCAGTTCGCCCGTTTTGTCGGCAGAGCCGTACGCGGCGAATTCGGTATCTCCTATCGTCAGAAGCGACCGGTTCTTGATCTGTTTGCGGTGCGCATTCCAGCAACACTCGAATTGTCATTCATGTCGGCGTTGTTTGCGCTCTTCGTTGGAATTCCGCTGGGCGTTCTAAGCGGTCTCCATCGAAAACGCTGGACAGCCAAGACCTCTCAGGCCGTTGCCCTCATCGGGATTTCACTTCCGCCATTTCTCGTCGGCATTCTCTTGATCTATCTCTTCGCCGTAACATTGGATCTCCTGCCCTCCTCCGGACGCGGTGACGTGGTCGATCTCGGGTTCTGGACAACGGGCCTCCTTACTTGGAGCGGCCTGAAATCACTCATTCTCCCGACCATCACCCTCGGCCTTTTCCAGATGACCTTGATCATGCGGCTTGTTCGCGCCGAAATGCTGGAGGTCATGCGAACCGATTACATCAAGTTCGCCCGTGCCCGGGGGCTGCCAGAGAAGGTTGTCAACTACCGCCATGCCTTGAAGAACACGCTGGTCCCGGTGATAACGGTCACAGGTCTCCAACTCGGCTCGATCATCGCCTTTGCGATTATTACCGAAACGGTCTTCCAGTGGCCGGGCATGGGCTACCTGTTCATCCAGGCCGTCAACTCCGTCGATATCCCAGTGATGGCCGCTTATCTGATCCTGGTCGCGTTCCTATTCGTCATCATCAATCTAGTTGTGGACCTGCTCTACTACAGCATCGATCCACGGCTGCGTGTGCGCACGGCGGGAAGCAGCAAATGAAGGCGTGCCGGCGATGAAAGCAGCAACACGTCAATCCCGATTGCGCAGGATTATCGATAGCGATCTGTTCTACAGCTTTGTCTCGTCGCCAGTGACGGTGCTGGCCGCGGTGATTACTCTCATATTCTTCCTTGCCTCGGTCTTTGCACCCTTCGTTGCCCCCCACAACACCTACGATCTGGCCAACATCTCGCTGTTGGATTCCGAATTGCCGCCAGTGTGGAGTGCCGAAGGCGATCCGCGATTCCTGCTTGGCACCGACGATCAGGGACGCGACTTGTTGTCTGCAATCATCTTTGGGACCCGGCTCTCTTTGTTCGTTGGCCTCGCCTCGGTCTTTCTGGCTGCCATATTGGGTGTCGGTCTGGGTCTGCTGGCCGGCTATGCGGGCGAATGGATTGACGACGCCATCATGCGCGTTGCCGATGTCCAGCTGAGCTTTCCAGCCATTCTCGTCGCCCTGCTGATCGACGGTGTTCTGAAAACCACCCTCCCCTCGGACGCGCTTGAAATCGTTGCGATCGCTGTGGTGGTGCTATCCATCGGGCTCTCAACCTGGCCGCAATATGCGCGGACCGTTCGGGCCTCGACGATGGTCGAGAAATCGAAAGAATATGTACAGGCGGTGCAGGTCATAGGTCTGCCGCCACGGCTGATCATCTTTCGTCATGTCCTGCCCAACGTGCTTGGTCCGGTACTGGTGATCGCGACCATTAACCTGGCGATCGCGATCATTATCGAGGCAACCCTGAGTTTCCTCGGCGTTGGGATTCCACCGACTCAGCCCTCGCTTGGAACACTCATCCGCATCGGCAACAATTTTCTGTTCTCCGGTGTCTGGTGGATCACCTTTTTCCCAGCCATGAGCCTGGCCATTCTGGTCCTCTCCGTGAACATGCTCGGCGACTGGCTGCGCGACGCTCTCAATCCGAAGCTACGGTGAGAGCAGAGCAATGAGCGACAATCTTCTCGAAATCCGCGATCTCACCGTCGAGTTTCCGATGCGCCGATTGACCTTCGTCGCGGTGGAAGACTTCGATCTCGAACTCAAGCCCGGCGAAATTCATGGACTGGTCGGAGAATCCGGAGCCGGCAAGTCGACTGTCGGAAACGCTATCATGGGCCTGCTGGAGCCACCGGGCCGCATCGCCAAGGGCGACATCCTGCTTCGTGGCGAAGAGGTGCACGCCACGGACACAAACGCGATGCGGGCCCTGCGCGGCGACCGCATTAGCATGATCTTCCAGGATCCTCTCACTTCGCTCAATCCGCTGCTCACGGTTCAGGAACAGTTGGTGGAAACGATCCGTTTCCATTTGGGGCTGAGCGAAGAAGACGCTATTCAGCGCGCCATCGAACTGTTGGACCAGGTCGGCATTCCCGATCCGGAAACGAGAGTCAGCCAATATCCTCATCAGTTCTCGGGCGGCATGCGCCAGCGCGTTGTCATTGCCCTGGCGCTCTGCAGCGAGCCGGAACTCATCATCGCCGACGAGCCGACAACCGCCCTCGATGTCTCGATCCAGGCGCAGATCCTGGACCTGATCAAGCGGCTTTGCCGGGAGCGCGATCTCGGCGTCATCCTCATCACCCATGACATGGGCGTCATTGCAGAGACGACGGACCGGGTCGCGGTCATGTATCGGGGGCAGGTCGTCGAGCGCGGCGCGACGTCCGAAGTCCTCGGCAATCCGAAGCACGACTATACGCGTGCCCTGCTGAGTGCCGTTCCCCGCACGGACGTAAAGCTCGAGCGCTTTCCGCTGGTCACCTATATCGAAGGGCCGGCAGATGAACGCCAGGATATCGACCTGTCCGAACACTGGCTTGGAAAGGCCGAGCGTTTCGATCAACGCGACGCGCCCCTGCTGCGGCTTGAAAATGTCGACATGGAATTTCTGCTAAAACGCTCGATCTTTCCAAGTCGGCGCGAGAGTTTCCGAGCGGTATCGGATGTCTCTTTCGAGATTGCCGAAGGAGAAGTCTTCGGCCTTGTCGGCGAAAGCGGGAGTGGCAAGTCGACCGTCGCGCGCGTGATTGCCGGCCTCTATCAACCGTCGGCAGGCGCCGTTCACTTCACCGGAAATAATCTGACGGCCCTGCGCTCATTCAAGGAGCGCCAACCCTTTCGCCGACAAATGCAGATGATCTTTCAGGATCCTTATTCATCACTCAATCCTCGCATCCGCGTACGAGAGATCGTTGCCGAACCGATCCATTTCCATGGTCTCACCGAGAGCCGCGATGAGATGTACCACATTGTCGATGATCTTCTCGAACATGTGGGTCTGGGTGCGGACGCCGGCTGGAAGTTCCCTCATGAGTTTTCCGGCGGTCAGCGCCAGCGCATTTCGATAGCGCGCGCGCTTGCAACACGCCCGCGTTTTCTGATTTGCGACGAACCGACCTCCGCCCTCGACGTCTCCATCCAGGCGCAGATCCTGAATCTGCTGAAGGATCTTCAGGAAGAACTCAATCTCACCATGCTCTTCATCAGTCACGATCTACCGGTCATCCGGCAGATGTGCGACCGGGTCGGCGTGATGCAACATGGAGAGCTCCTTGAGGTTGCCGAGACAGAAGAGCTCTTCCACAATCCAACGCATGCGCATACACAATCGCTTATCAAACTCATGCCGCGACTCGAGCTCATCGATCCGACACTCGTCGGCGCGACGGCATAACGCGTCTTAAAACACTTAAAGAGGGCGAAACCCATGGCGCTCACCCTGATCAAGAATGGCCATCTCGTCGACGGGACCTCGGATGATCCGAAAGGCCCCATCAACGTCCTGATCGAAAATGACAAAATCCGCGAGGTTTCCGATCAGCCGATTGAGAGCGCCAGTGCCCGACAGATCGATCTTGCCGGGCGCACGCTGATGCCCGGCCTCATCGATTGCCATGTGCATGTCATCGCAACAATCGTCAATCTCGGCGCTAATGCCGAACTCCCCAATTCTCTTGTTGCTGCGCGGTCGGCGCAAATCATGAATGGCATGCTGATGCGTGGCTTTACGACGGTTCGCGATCTCGGCGGCGCGGATATCGGCCTCGTTATGGCGGTAGAGGAAGGCGCGATTGCTGGACCGCGCCTGGTCATCTGCGGCAAGGCTTTGTCGCAAACCGGCGGCCACACGGACTATCGCGGGCGCTATCACAGCCGGTCCGTCGACTATTATCCGGACAAGCTGGGTACACTTGGCCGGGTGTGCGATGGCGTCGGTGAAGTCAGGCGTGCCGCGCGCGAGGAGATCAAAGGCGGTGCGAATTTCATCAAATTGATGACCAACGGCGGCGTATCCTCGCCGACCGACCCGATTGCGAACTTCGGATTCTCCCGCGAAGAAATTGCGGCCGCCGTCGAGGAAGCTCAATCCGCACAGACCTATTGCGCTGCCCATCTCTATACGAATGATGCGATCACCCGATGCGTCGAACTCGGCGTGCGCTGCATCGAACACGCAAACCTGGTCTCTCCACAGACAGCCGCCCTGATGAAGGAGAAAGGCGCAGTCTCCGTACCTACTCTCGTCACCTTCGAAGCCTTGTCCGAGGAAGGCGCTGCCCTCGGACTGCCGCCTGAGTCCGTGGCCAAGATCGATGATGTGCGGACGGCAGGGTTCACATCGCTCGAGACCCTGAAGGCCGCCGGGATCGACATGGGTTACGGCACCGACCTGCTCGGCGCCATGCATCCACGCCAATCGGAAGAATTCACGATCCGCGGCCGGGTTCTCCCTGCACGAGAGGTCATCGCATCGGCGACCCACGTCGCAGCGCGCGTTATCCGCAAGGAAGGCGAAATCGGAACGATTGCGCCCGGTGCTTATGCCGACATGATCGCCGTTGATGGAAACCCATTGGACGACCTCGCTCTGCTCACCGAACAAGGCGCCCATATGCCTTTGATCATGCGGGACGGTCAGATCTTTAAGAACACGATCAACTAGGCGGCCACAGTCAGTGACATCCTTTCTTGGCGACGCCGAACTCATCGCACTCCTGCGGGCCTTCGAAGAGCCTGGGCAACCTGAAACCGGCCTTCGTATCGTCGACGACATCGCGGCGCAGTGTGTTGGCCATGCTCTCTTCACCGTCATGATCCTGCACCGCGATGCGATGCAGGTTCAACGCATCTATAGCAGCCGACCTGACGTTTATCCGATCGGCGGGCGCAAGGAGAAACGGGACACAGCATGGGGCCGCCAGGTCATCGACAAGGCAACACCATTTCTGGGGCGCGACGCCAGCGCTATCCGTGAGCACTTCGATGACCATCAAACAATTGCAGATTTGGGTCTCGCAAGCATTCTCAATATGCCTGTCGTTTACGACGGGGTTGTCCTTGGAACCATGAACCTTCTGCATTCCGAAGGCCATTACAGCCAAGAGGACATCACTGCCGCCGGCATCCTCGCGAACGCCCTCCTCCCGCCGCTTTGCGCTTTGCAGCTGCCGCCATCCTCCTAGGCTTCTAAATTCCGAACGACACCCTCATGTAATTCGATTTGGTGTGCGAGTGGGCTGCCCCTATGCTTGTTGCTCCGATGACCGGATCAGGAAGGGATCATAGGATGGCACTCCTAACAACAACGATCGGTGCGTACCCGAAACCCGACTATCTGGATGTTCCCGACTGGTGGACGGATTCTCGGCAGGGCAAGTACTACACGTTCGATTACGTTTCAGATTATGAACGTGCCGTGGAAAATCTGGGCGATAAAGCGGAAGAAGTCTTTGGGCGCGCCACGAAAGACGTTATCGACGATCAGGCAGGTGCCGGTATCGACATCGTCACGGACGGCGAAGTGCGCAGGGAAAACTACATCCACTATCACTGCCGCCGCTTGAACGGCATCGACTTTAGCCGGCGCACCGAAATCGAGTTTCGTCCCGGCTATCACGGAACCGTCCCGACCATCACAGGCCCCATAAGCGCGCGGGAGCACTTCCTTGCGCATGATTGGAAGGCCGCGCAGGCCCTCTCCGACAGACCTGTCAAAATCACCATGCCGGGGCCGGTGACGATCGGAAATGCCTGCTCCGATGAACATTATGGTGACGATCGGAAGCGTCGCGGGGCCGAGATCGCCGATGCATTAAACGCGGAAATCCAGCATCTGGCGGCAGAAGGCTGCCGCTATATCCAGATCGATGAACCGGGTTTCGCGCGCAGCCCCGATGATGCGCTCGATTTCGGATTCGAGAACCTCGATCGCTGTTGGCAGGACGTTCCCGATACCGTCATTCGAACCGTCCATATGTGCTGCGGCTATCCCGACCGGCTCGACAATCCGGACTACCCCAAGGCGGAGAATGACATTTATGAGCGCTTGGCCGATCTGGTAGAGGCCTCACGTATTCAGCATTACTCGCTGGAACACGCCCATCGCCATCTCGATCTCAAGTTGCTCGAACGGTTCAAGACCACGACGATCATCCTGGGCTGTTTCGATATCTCGATCAGCCGGATCGAGTCCGTGGATGAGATCGAGACGCAATTGCGCAGTGCGCTGGAGCATATCGATGTCGAACGTCTGATCGCGGCGCCGGATTGCGGCTTGGGCCTATTGGATCGCGATCTCGCCGTCGCAAAGATGCGCAACCTGTGCGAAGCAGCGCGTCGCATATAGCGCGTCGCATATAGGGCGTCGTTGACTTTTATGAGTTTTCGGTGAGCCGTTTGCGGATAACCGGAAAATAGGAGTCGCCGTCTCCGGCAGAGATCGCTTCTTGAAAGAGCTTGGCCACATGATCAGCACCGGGCGTGCGGATGCCATGCTCGCGGCCCATCTCAACTGCGTAGGACAAATCCTTTGCGGCATAGGTCACGGGAAAGGCCCGGTCGGGGTAAACCTGAGGCAGGAGGCTCTTAAGTCCGTGGTTGCGAGCCGCAAAACTGTCGCCCGAGCCCTTCGACAGCGTGTCCAGCAAGACCTGCCCGTCGACGCCTTCGCATTCGGCCAATGACACCGCTTCGGCCAATGCAGCAACCGTCTGGAACAAGACCATATTGTTCATGATCTTGACAACCTGACCCGCGCCCGGAGCGCCACAATGGATAATATCTGTTCCCATGGTCGAGAGCACCGGTTCAATGACTTCGAAAACACCCACGTCGGCACCGACCATGATGGCCAAGGTCCCGTCAGCGGCTGCCTGACGCGTTCGGGCAATTGGTGCATCGGCGAAGCCTACGCCTTGTTTCTGGGCCGCAGCGGCAATCTCTTTCATCAAGGAGGGCTGAGACGTCGACATGTCGATCAGGACCTGCCCGGTCCGAAAGCGGTCAATGAGGCCATCGTCCCCGAGGATTAGGTTCCGGACTTCATGACCTCCGGGAAGGCAGATCATGACCAGATCCACGGCATCGACCAAGTCTTCAGCCGAAGCGGCGGCTGTCGCACCGGCTTGCTCCATCCGTACGATTGGATCGGCATTCAAATCGAAAACCGTGGTCGGCCATGACCCCTTGACGATCAGGTTCCGGCACATGGCTTCACCCATGACGCCCAGCCCGATAAACCCGACCCGCTCAACAGTTGTGATCTGCACCTGACATTCTCCAGAAATTGACTTTGATTAGCCGCTAATCGGCAATGACTGAACCTGACGGTCTTAGCGGGATCTGCATCAGGTCTTCGCCGACAATTATCGTGCCTTCAAAGACCGATGACATTTCCCCAACCATGGTCTCTTTGATACCGGGACCGTCGAGATGAGGCAGCAGATGCGTGAGAACCAATGTCCGCGCGCCAGCCTTTTTCGCTGTCTCAGCGACATCGAGGTGGCAGCCCGAAGAAATCCGGTATTCCTCGGACCCACCGCTTCCGCAGAGAAAATGGTTCATGTGAATGAGAACATCGCAATTCTTGGCAAACTGGATGAACGGCTCAAACACACCGCCATTGTCGCCAGAATATACGAGCGAGCCCTCGCTGGTCTCGATCCGATAGGCCAAGCATTCAAGTTGTGGCTGAAAGTGACGCGCGGGGCCAATCTTGATGCGCCAGCCCTCCCCCTCGACCACGTCGCCGGGAGCGACTTCACGTAGGACTGGCGCCGGTTTCAGCCTCGGAAGCTGCCCGCCGCGCGCGGCATAAACCGATAGACTGGCAGGATGCTTCGTTCGCGCTTCGAGATCGTAGGCAAAAGCCCCAGTCTCGCCGAAGAACCGGTCCGTGATCTCCGCCAGGGGTTTAGGGCCATAGACATTGAGCTCCTCGATCTTGCCTGCCCCCTGATCCCAGCGCGTTAGCAATAGCCGCGGATATTCCAGGACATGATCATAGTGGTAGTGGGTCAGGAAGAAGTGTGTGACGTCGGTCGCCTTATAGCCCGCCTCGAGCAGCCGCTGGTGCGCGCCCGGCCCGTGGTCCATCACGATGACATCGTGTCCGATCTCGATAACGTAGCCGGAGCTCTGGCGTCTGAGGGATGGTGCTGGAGTCCCTGTCCCAAGCAGCGTAATCTTCATTCGGAAACTCCGTTCTTGATGGATTGTCTGCAAACCGGTACCGCTATGAAATCACGTGAAAATCTGTCAACTAAGCGACTGACAGCTCTCACGTCCGGACGACATTGATACACCATCAATCAAGTGAACAGAGTCGATAGTTGAGGAGAATTTGTGCATGAGACTTCTCGTCCCCGCCTTAACGGCATTGGCGCTCCTGACGAGCCCCGTCCAGGCCGACTGGAAACCGTCGGGACCCATTAAATTCTGGATTGGCTTCGGTGCTGGCGGCGGCACTGACACACAGGCCCGATCGCTTGCCAAAGAACTCGAAGCAAAGTTCGGATGGCGCATCATCCCCGAGAACAAGGCCGGCGGTGGTGGAGCCGTAATGGCGGCTGCGCTCAAGAAAGCGCCCGCTGACGGGATGACCGTCGGTCTGGCGATCAACACCACCTTCGATTTCGCCACCCTGAAGAACGACAATCTGTCGCTCGACGATTTCACCTACATCACGACAACTGCCGGCTCGCAAATGGCAGTTCTCGCGCGTTCGGACACGGGCTGGAAGAGCCTTGACGACATGGTCAAAGCCGCCAAATCCGGTACCAAGATCGTCTGGTCGAACTGGGGCGCACAGGTGCAGGCAGGTGCCGAGATCGTCGCGAGACACTACGGCATCAAGGTCAATCACCTTCGTGGAAAAGGCGGCAAATCGGGTGTGAACTTCCTGGTTGCCAAGGATGCCAATGTGGCATGGGGCGGCGGCGTACAGCGCGGCCTGGTTGCTGCAGGCGAACTCGTGATCTTGGCGTCAGCCGAAGATAAACCGTTGGTCCAGGCGCCCAAAGGGAAGACGCTGAAAGACCTCGGAATCCCCTACTCGTTCGGTTTTCAGTTCCTGCTGGCTGGCCCGAAGGGCATGCCTACCGAAGCACGGGATGCCATAGCAAAAGCGATCGCAGAGGTCCTCTCAGACCCGAATTCCGAGACCGCCAAGTTCATCTCGAAGCAGTATCCTCCCGGACCTGTTCTCGTATCGGGCGATGCCCTGACGGAACAGCTCAAGATGACTCTGGAAGCCAACAAACGCATGCTGAAAGCTGTCGCCAACTGATGGCAGCTGACCGCCAGCAACAGCGCATGGCGCCGGACCCTTGGAATATAGGGTTTGGCGTCGTGACGCTGGCGGCATCGCTACTTGCGCTCTTCGTCTGGTTTCCGCTCGATATCAAAGGCGGCTTCATCCAGACCAATCTCACCGGCAACCTCGAACCGGGCGACGCGTTCTTTCCCATACTTCTTGCAGCGGCTCTCGTCGCGCTCAGCCTGGTCCAGATTTTGGCTGCTTTTCTCACTCGAGGCCCCTCGTTCGCCCAAGTGTCTGAGGAGACCGGTCGGCTAAGCTTCCGAAATTTAAAATTCCTCGTCTGCTTTTTCACGATTCTTGTGGTCGGTCTCACAATCATGTTCTGGTTCGGACCACTGGTGACCGCAATGCTGGGTGCCGTTGGGCTGATCGATCAGAGTTATCGGCAACTGGTCGATACGGTTCCCTACAAATATCTTGGTTATCTCGTGGGCGGTTTCGCCATGACGACTGCTCTCGTCTGGTGGACTGAAGGTCGTCTGCGCCCACGTGCCGTCTTTACGGTGGTCGCAGTGCTGGCAGCCTGTATCCTGATATTCGACATCCTGCTGGACAATATCCTGCTGCCCCCAAACGCGGACATTTAAGTGGAACTCGTTCTCGACTACATCGTGCGCGGGGTCATCGATGTCTTCCTGACAGCGGACGGCCAGCTCGATCTGGTTCCCGTCGCGATGGTTTTCTCAGGCCTGCTTCTCGGCATTTCAGTAGGCGCAACCCCGGGCCTCAACGGCCCCTTTGCCATGGCCCTGGCATTGCCGGTGCTGATCTCCTTCTTTGGACACGCCAATGAATCGCTTCTGCCGATTCTGGGTTTCCTGATTGGCTTGATGAAGGGAGCGACTGTCGGTGGTGCTGTCCCTGCAATCCTCTTCAACACGCCCGGCACGCCCGACGCCTTTCTGACGACCCTCGACGGTTATCCCATGACCAGGAAGGGCCAAGGGGTCAAGGCGCTGAAAGTTGCCCATTTCAGCTCGGTAACCGGCGACACCTTCAGCGACATCGTGCTGTTCGTCACCGCGCCGGTCCTGGCGATCCTGATCGAAAACGTTCTGGACCTGCCGGAGAAGTCGGCGCTTATCATCCTGTCTCTCTCCTTCATGGCGGCCGTCGCTGGCAATGCGCCACTCAAAGGGCTCATCGTTGGTGTGCTCGGAATGCTGCTGGCCCTGATTGGATCGACCCTGTCTGGAGACGGGCCTCGCATGACGTTCGGACTGGTCGCTCTCGGCAACGGGCTGCCACTCACATCGGCTATCCTTGGTGTTCTCGTGATCGGCGAAGTTTTCATCGGGATCGAGCAGGCAACACGCGGTGGGCTAGCCCGGGCCGCCGCGACGAAGGCCGCACCAGAAACAGATACAAGCCTCTCCTGGCTCGACATTCGCCGCATCCTGCCGACGATCGGCCGGTCGGCGGTGATCGGCACCATGATCGGCGCCCTGCCCGGCATCGGCACAACGCTTGCGGCAACGCTCGGCTACGATGCCGCACGCCGAATCTCCAAACACCCGGAAAAGTTCGGAACCGGAATTCCGGAGGGCGTGGCGGCGACCGAGGCTGCCAATTCCTCGGTCTCAGGCGCGAACCTTATTCCGGTCATGAGCCTCGGCATCCCTGGAAACTTCGCGGCGGTGTTCCTGATCCTGGCGGTCGAGTCTGTCGGCGATTTCACCCTTGGTCCTCACCTCTTCCGATTTACAGAGATCAAGGAAATTCCCGACTACGGAACCATCATCAACAAGGATCTCGTTGTCGCCTTCGGGATCTTCACACTGATGGTGCTCGCCAACCTGTTCAACTGGACGATCGGTGGCTGGTTCCTGCGATCGCTTGGAATCCTTGCGCGTATTCCGAAATCAATCATGCTTCCAGTCGTGCTGCTCATCACGCTTACGGCCGTCTATGCCCAGGATGGCGGCTTCGTTGCGATATGGGTTGTGCTGATCTTTGGAGCGCTCGGATATGTGCTCCGCAGGCTGGACATCTCGATCCTGCCTTTCGTTATCGGGTTTATTCTGGCCCCGAGGCTCGAAGAGCTGATCCGTGGCGGATACTCGGCATCCGGCGGCGATCCGTATTTCCTTTTGAAGTCGCCCATTGCTTTGACATTCCTGGCTTTGTCGGTTGCCGTAATGATCTTCGCCGCACGCGATGGCCGCAAAAACAGGCAAACCAGTCCTTAGATTTTCTCTGGATCGTCCTGGAAGAAGTTCCGGCCAGCATATCCAATCATAAATATTACTGTGGTTTGTGCGCAGAATTATCGATTTTTCAGTTCATGAATCAACCTCCAAGATTGGTTTGAGAACACAGCTTGCCCTGCATCTCTAAAGACTGCAGTGGGCGGGAGAATTCACAATGGAACTGGATAACGTCACAGCAACCGAAGGTCTGTCCGACCCGGTCGGAGGTCAGATCAACAATGATGATCGCCCATTCCGCTTTTATGACAATCGCCAAAAATACCTGGCCTTCGTGAATACCTGCAACGAGAAATGGAAAGTCGCCGAACGGGCTGCGCAGGAACTGGCCTATGTCAAACCGCAACCGCCCTGCGTTCGACTTTTCGATGCCGGGATGGGCGATGGAACGGTTCTCTCGCACGTAATGCGCGCCATGCATCGGCGCTTCCCGACAATTCCGTTTCTCGTTGTTGGCAAAGAGATCAGTCTGGAAGATGTGCGTCTGACACTTGAAAAACTCCCAGATCGATTTGTCGAACATCCCGCCAGCGTCATCGTCATCACCAATCTCTACTATGCCGAAGCGCCCTGGCTCATGCCGAGCGATGTCCGCAAAGCAGCAGCACTGAACTGGCAGGACGTGAAGCTCGACGGCACATCGGCGCATGAATTCGGTGAACAGCTCAAGAGTTTGGAGCCGAAACTGGTCGATGGCTGGCAAGTATCGGCAAGTCCGACCACCGGCAATCCACACTATGTACGCCCGTCGGTCCTGGTGCTGTATCGACGCGATCACGAATTCCTTCTCGATGGGGTCGTTCCGAAGCCCGGCCAAACGGATGGAAACTATGACCTTGTCATTGCTTCGCAGCCCTGGCGCTCACGCATGTCGGCCGACTTTCGCGTCTCGAAGGTTCTGGCACCCTTGACCCGCGCGCTCAGACCGCATGGCCGTGCGCTCGTTGTCCAATCCTGCGGTCAGGATCCCGGGCTTGATCTGATCAGGCGCCTATGGCCAGACGAGGAGCCATTTACGGTCGATCGTCACGACTTGACGGCCACATTGAAGAAAGAACTCGGCCGGGACGCCCGGAACTATCACTTCAAGCCTTTCAGAGGCGCAAAGGGCCTGCTCCGCTACGAAATGCATACACTGCCGAGCGAGATCGGTAGTAATATCGGAACCTCGACCCTGTTTGCCGCATGGAACGCAGCCATCTATGTGGCACAAATCGAGGACGAGCGTCTGGAGCCGGTCCTGGCCTCCTCCGCATATCTGGAGGCAACCGCCGACATCCTCAAGGCGAATGACGGACTCTGGTTCAATGACGAGATCGTTGTCGTTTCCCGACAGGGAAACTGAAGCGCAGGCGCCAGCCAAGGTGATCCGCTACGGCCAGACCGGGTTCAATCCCGAACGTAAAAGACCTTTGCCAGATCATCCTCCTTCAGGATGCGCTTGCAGAAGTCACTAAAGGCTTGAACGAGCCCGGTTGTTCGAACCTGATTATGGAATGCCAGGCCATAATGCGGTGTCGCAACCTTGTCTGCGATGGGACGACACACGAGAGGGCTGCCATCATAGGCATGTTCGGTGACCGGCCGCATGATCAGGATTGCAAAATAGTCGCCCGTACCTACCAGACTGCGTACCATTTCATAGGAGCGGGTTCTGTAACCGATATTGGGTTGCAGGCCATGCGAATAGAATAATCCGTGGAAGAAGTCCTCGGTGACCGGCAGATCCAGAGTGACCATTTCCTTTTCGACCAAATCGCGCAAACGGATCGACGATTTTTTAGCCAATCCATCGCTCTCCGCGAGGAGCACATAGGGGCGCACCCGAATGAGCGGGTCGAAGCGCATATGACCACTCACATGCATGTCATATGTGAGTGCTACATCAATGCTTCCATCCTGCAGGAGGTCGGCTGTTTCAGCGAGGTCGGCCTCCTGAATTTTCAAATTCACGGACGGGTGCGCTTCGCGCATTCCATTGTAAACGAGGGGCATAATGAACGGAGCCGTCGGACGAAAGCAGCCCACCGATAACTCGCCGCTTAACTGGGTGCCAAGGCCGCGAGCACTGTCTTCGAAGAGCTGGGCACCTTCCAGAAGGTGTCGGGAGTCCGCTATAAAGCGACGACCCGCGGATGTCAGCGTTACTTTCCGCGCAGGGCGCCGCGTGAACAACGACAGGGCAAACTCTTGTTCTAATTCACGAATTGCGGCGCTGATTGCCGGCTGCGAGATACCGAGTAACTGGGACGCACTCGTGATGCTCCCACAATCGGCAACGGCGACGGCATATCGGAGCTGGCGCAGAGAATAGGACATCCCGTTTCAACCCTCACAACATAAGAAAAACCGTCGGCAATGCACATAATTATCTATTTTTTTGTTGGTTTCAACGGCCCCTACAGTGGGCTTGGGAGATGCGGTGGGTCCCTGGGGAGCGGTTCGTGCCTGGTCTGACAGTCAAAAACGTCCATAAATCCTTCGATGCCATCGATGTATTGAAGGATGTTTCGCTGGATATTCAGGATGGGGAATTCCTGACACTGCTCGGGCCATCGGGCTGTGGAAAAACGACGTTGCTACGGATCATTGCCGGGCTGGAGCAGCATGATTCCGGAACGGTCGAAATAGATGGAAAACCAGTCGACAGGCTCCGACCGAGTCAACGCGACTTGGCGATGGTCTTTCAATCCTACGCGCTCTATCCGCATCTGACCGTCGCACAGAATATGGTGACTCCGCTCGTTTTGAGAGATCTGAGTTTCTGGGAGCGGTTTCCAATTCTAGGCCACTTCTTGCCGGGGAGACGTGCCAAACTCAACGCGCTGCTGGACATCGTGCGCGAGACGGCCGAAACGCTCAAGATCGAGCATTTGCTCGATCGCAAACCGGGGCAACTGTCCGGAGGTCAGCGCCAACGCGCAGCATTGGGACGGGCAATGGTGCGAAAGCCCGTTGCCTTTCTCATGGACGAGCCGCTGTCCAATCTCGATGCCGGACTTCGGGTCCATATGCGCGCCGAACTGGCAGAACTGCACCGAAGCCTTGCGACGACCTTCATCTACGTGACCCACGACCAGACCGAAGCCTTGACCATGTCCGACCGAATGGCCGTCATGATGGGGGGCGATATCCTCCAGATCGGTGCGCCAAACGACGTTTATCAAGACCCGCAGGACCTGCGCGTCGCCGAGTTTGTCGGCAGCCCGAAGATCAATGTGATTCCGGCCGAGAGCGACGGCGGCGGCCGGATCTCCTGTCTTGGCGTATCCTTGAAACGCACGCTTGAGACACCGGCGGCAACGGCTCTCACAATCGGGATTCGGGCGGAGCATCTCGCTTTGCAGCCTAAAGGCACAGATGGCTGCATTCCGGGAACGCTTGTCCACACCGAGAACCTCGGCTCCGATGTCTACCTTCACGTCACCGTCGACGATGGATCGCAGCGCATCATTGTTCGCGCCAACCCGCTCGAGGCAATGGACGTCACAATCGGTGACGATCTCCTGGTCGGTCTGCAACACGACAAAGTCCTGGCCTTCGGCGGCGACGGAAAACGGCTTTCACTCAACCACAACCAGGTAACGGAACAGGTGGCGTGATGGTGCGGTCACGCGCACATATCTGGTTCGTTGCACCGGCAATCATTTTGATGATTGTCGTGTTGATCGCACCCGTGTTCGTCGCAGCAACGCTGTCCTTCACCGATTACAGCCTCGGAAATCCCAGCTTTAACTGGGTCGGCTGGGACAATTACGAGGCGATGACGAAATTCTCCAGCTACAAGAAGATGTTCACGGCATCGCTGACCTATGTGCTCGTCGTTGTGCCCGTCTCTGTCCTCCTCGGGCTCGGCTCGGCCCTCCTGATCAACTCTCTGCGGTTCGGCGGAGAGATCTACAAGACGGTCTTCTTCCTGCCCGTCATGGCGACGCTGCTTGCGATGGCCATTGTTTGGGAATTCACACTCGATCCGATCGTCGGTGTGGTCAACGCAACGCTCAGAAGCGGCTGCGATATCGGATGGCTGCATGCGCTTCTGACCAGTTCCTGGCTCGGGGTGGACCCGGCGAATACCTGGTACGGACATGGCTGCATCGAGGATTTCCCACTCTGGATCGGCGATAAGAATTACGCCTTGGGATCGATCGCCTTCATCGGCATATGGCAGGCATTCGGCTTCAACATGGTGCTGTATCTCGCCGGGCTGACCAGCGTACCTCGCGAGCTCTATCAAGCGGCCGAGATGGACGGTGCAAACAGCGGCTGGGAACGTTTCAAGCTCGTCACCTGGCCCATGCTGGGACCAACCCATGTCTTTGTCGTCACAATCACATCAATCCGCTCGTTCCAGGTTTTCGACACCGTGGAAGCGTTGACGCGCGGCGGGCCTAGCAAATCGACCTACATGATGGTCTACGCAATGTTCGAGAAGGGCATTCAGCAGAACCTGCTTGGCATCGGCTCCGCCATCACCGTCGTGTTTCTTGCCTTCGTCCTCGCGCTCACCATGACCCAGGTCTATTTCGTCAATCGCAGGGTGCATTACTCATGACCGCGCGGCAGTCTTGGCTCGGAGAATTCTTCAGACACGCCGTACTTCTGCTCGGCGCCATTGTCGTCATTCTTCCGTTCTACCTGATGCTCTCCTTCTCACTGAAATCGCCGGCGGAGATTCAAAGCATCTCGGGCGGGTTCTTCGGCGCCCAGGAGCTAATGACAGATCGCAGGTGCATCAAAGAAGGAAACGCACGGGAAAAATGCCTGATGCGGCCGATCGTCTACAACTACAGAGCGGCATTCACCGAGGCGCCGCTTCTTCGCTATCTCTTGAACGGCGTGATTGTGACGGTCTCGATCTTCGTGATCCAGGTCATCATCGCCCTGCCCTGTGCCTATGCACTCGCAAAACTCAGATTCTGGGGGCGAGACGTTGTTTTCGGGCTGGTGATCTTCTGCCTTCTCATTCCCGTTCACGCGATCGCGCTGCCGCTTTACATCATGCTGGCCAAGGCCGGGCTGACCAATACCTATGCTGCGCTTGTGATCCCCTGGACCATATCGGTCTTCGGCATCTTCCTGATGCGGCAATTCTTCAAGACCGTGCCCGATGACCTGATCGATGCTGCCCGGATGGATGGAATGAGTGAGTTCGGCATCGTCTGGAAGGTCATGCTGCCAACGGCAATTCCTGCCCTGCTCGCCTTCGGCATCTTCTCGATCGTTGCTCACTGGAACGACTATTACTGGCCCCGCGTGGTGATCACAGGTGACCGGGATCTCATGACACCGCCGCTTGGCCTGCGCATGTTCAAGTCAGATCTCGACGGCAACGAGTATGGACCGATGATGGCCGCAACGACGGTGATCGTCGCGCCTTTGGTTGTCGCTTTTCTCTTGGCTCAGCGCCGTTTCATCGAAGGTATCACGATGACCGGCATGAAGTAGCGAAATGGTCTTTTGAGTATTCCGGCAACTGGAGGTATGGCCGGCAAAACTACGGTCCGGATCGACAACCGGACCTCCTCGTAAAGAAGGAACTGATTATGGGAGTGAATCAATGAAGTTTCGAACCGCCGTAGCTGCGCTCCTCGCGAGCACGATCGTTGCGTCTCCTGCCTTGGCAGAGAAAATCACGATTGAAGTCGGCTATCCCTATTCCGCTCTATTCGATGTGACGTTCAAGCGCATCATGCCGCTCTTCAAGAAGCAGCACCCCAATATCGATGTGAAATTCCGCGCCACCTACGACAACTACGAGGACGCCACCAACACGGTCCTGCGTGAGTCCGTTGCAGGTAAACAACCGGATATCACTTTCCAGGGTCTCAATCGTCAGGCGCTTATGGTTTCGAAAGGGATTGCCAAATCTCTGGAGCCTTTCATCGCCAAGGAAGCGAACTTTTCGAAGGACGGGTATCACAAGGCGATGCTCACGCTCGGAACGTTCGATGGCAAAGTCTATGGCCTGCCGTTCGCCGTCTCATTGCCGGTCGGTTACTACAACATGACGGCTCTGAAAAAAGCTGGCATCACGACGCTGCCGAAAACCTGGGACGAGGTGGTCGCCAATTGCGGCAAGCTCCGGGAGTCCGGTTTCAAGAACCCGCTCTTCTGGGGATGGAACATCACGGGCAACTGGTTCTTCCAGGCTTTGATGTGGAGTCAGGGCGAGCCGATCATCAAGGATGGCAAGGTCAATTTTGGCGGGGAAGCCGGCCTGAAAGCGCTGGAGACCATGAAGAAGCTCTTCCGCGGCTGTAAGATGCTCAACCTGCCCGTTGGCGACGCAGGCAAGCCTTTCAATGCCGGCGAAGTGGCGATGCACTTCTGGTCAACGTCTGCAGTTGGTGCCATCGAGCGTGCAAAAGGCGACTTCGTGCTCGAGACCGGTGAGTTTCCCGGTATGGGCGAAGCACCCAAAGGACTGCCCGCTGGTGGCAACGCGGCGATGTTCGTCTCGAATTCCAAGGATCCAAAACGGATTGCGGCGGCCTGGGCCTTCCTGAAATTCTGTACATCCGGCGCCGGTGCCGCGGCTGTTGCGGAAACGACCGGCTACATGCCACCGAACAAGGCTGCGAACGAGCTGCTTGGCGAGTTCTACAAAAAGAACCCGAACAAGCACACTGCCGTACGTCAGGCCGGGCTGCTTCGCGACTGGATTGCCTATCCGGGCGACAAGAGCCTCGCGATCACGCAGGTGCTCTACGACCACATCGAGTCGATTGTCACCGGTGATGCAGACGACATGAAAGCGCTTCAACAGGAGATGGTCGAGGAAGTCTCGGCAATGCTGCCGAAGTAGCACCAACTCGCTGAAAAGCATCTGACGACGACCGCGGACGCGCCAAATCGAATTCAAGGCGCGTCCGCGGACCGGCACCGCTGTGCCAAATCGCCAATGACCAGAGACAGGCTAATGAAGCTTATACAGATCTCGGATATCCATCTCATGCCTCCGGGCCAGGACCTTCGCGGCCTGAATCCACAGGCCCGTCTGGAGGCCTGCATTGCAGATATCAATGCCCGGCAAACGGATGCGGATTTCTGCATCTTTACGGGCGATCTCGCCAATGCCGGAGAGCCGGAAGCCTATCTCAATCTCCGCTCCTGCTTGAACAATCTGCAGATCCCATACTTTCTGGCAATTGGAAATCATGACAGCCGGCAGCAGTTTTGCCGCGCCTTTCCGGAAGTAAAGCGGGATGTAAACGATTTCTACCAGTACGCCATCGACCACCCTGAAGCACGTTTTCTCGTGCTCGACACGGTCGAGGAAGGGGCGCACTGGGGAGCCTATTGCGCAACACGCGCAGGATGGCTCGATCAACAGTTGGCCGACGCGGCCGGCAAGCGCGTCTATATCTTCATGCACCATCCGCCGTTCGACATCGGCCTCCCCTCGCAGGACAATCTCCGCATCAAGGATCCGCAGTTCTTCGCGGAGGTCATCGGCCGGCATCGCAACGTCAAACATATCTTCCACGGCCACGTACATCGGCCGGTTTGTGGAAGCTGGCGCGGTATTCCGGTTTCGGCACTTCGCGGGACCAACCATCAGGTTCAGTTCGATCTGCAGACTGTGTCGCCGATACCGCTCTGCCATGAACCGCCGGCCTACGCGATGATCCTGCTGCGGCCCGACCAGACCATTATTCATTTTCACGATTATCTCGACCAGAGCGGTATTTCCGAGTCTCAGTCCAGCGAGTTCGGATGTGACTTGCCGGCATCTGGATCACCCCCAATCAGCGCGAGTGCAACGGCCGTCCAATAAGGCGCAGAGGAGAGAAATCATGCCCCTCAAGACAACCACCATCGGTGCCTATCCCAAACCGGACTGCACACCTGTCGGAGACTGGTTCCTGGCGCACAAGAGCGAAGAAGACCGCAAGGCATCGGCGGGTTTGCTCAGCAATTGGAACCCCGGTGAATACGAAGCGGCTCTCCAGGATTCCGGCGACCGTACGGAATCACTCTTTCTCGATGCGACAAGGCAAATCATCGAAGATCAGGTGAATGCCGGGGTCGACGTCCCGACGGACGGCGAGGTGCGCCGCGAGAACTACATCTTCTATCAATGCCGCCGGCTTCACGGCATCAGCTTCGAGAAGACGACACACAAATCGGTACGCCAAGGTGCTTTCGAGGCAGACCTGCCCACGATCATCGGCCCGATTACCTTCAAGCAACCTCGCCTTGACGAGGACTGGAAGGCAGCACAGCAATTCACCAGCAATCCGGTGAAAATCACCTTGCCCGGGCCATTAACGGTCGCCGACTCGGTCGCCAATGACTATTACGACGATCCCAAGATCATGGGGCAGCATCTCGGTGACGCTCTGAACGGCGAAGTCCGCGCTCTTGCCGATGCCGGCTGCAAATACATTCAAGTCGATGAACCTGTATTTGCGCGCAAGCCGAAAGAAGCCCTCGACTATGGCTTCGAAAATCTCGAGCGCACATTTCACGGAATACCCGGCGACGTCAAAAGGGTCGTGCATATGTGCTGTGGCTATCCGAATGCCTTGGATTCCGAAGGCTACCTGAAGGCCGACGCACAGAGTTACTTCGACATCGCCGATGCGATCGACCAGTCGACGATCGATGAGGTTTCACTCGAAGACGCCCATCGCCACAACGATCTTTCGCTATTGGAGCGCTTCACAAAGACGTCGATCATTCTGGGTGTTATCGCGATTGCCAAGAGCCGGGTCGAAACACTGGACGAAGTCCGCGATCGGCTGAAGGCAGCGCTCGACCATATCGATCCCGAACGATTGATCGCAGGCCCGGACTGCGGTCTCGGCTTCCTGCCGCGCGAGTTGGCGATTGCGAAATTGAAGACCCTGTCCGAGGCCGCCAAGAGTATCTGACGCCCTTCAGTCAGAATACTCCTGATAGCGACGCGGCATCCTTAGCCGGCGTTCGGTGCTGCCGGCGGATTTGCGAGGTGCCCTGATTTGATCCACATCCGGCAGCCCTCTGGCCCGGCTGTTGCCGCAAACGCTGCGCCGACCGGAAGTCTCAGCCAGGATTGAGCGACCAGAATATCGTCGCCTTCAATAAGCGTGCCTTCGAGAACCAGTAGCTCGAGACCGCCGTCGACCGATCTGTTCACTGCGGTGCCTGCGTCCCAACGCTCAATTCGGACCTCTTCCTGGTCGTCCTTATAGAGTGGGAGCAGGCCGACGCCCGCCTCATCCGCCGCCGGCTCGAACGGTTTGGCATTGGTATCGATTGTCATCTGGTGACGGTCGGACGGGTCGAACTGCCACAATTTCACAAAGATCGTACAACCAGGTTCAGAGCCCGGTGTATGGCTTGAGGTCGGTGGATTGCGCACATAGCTTCCTGCGGGGAAATCGCCATGCTCGTCCTGGAACACACCCTCCAGGACGAGAAACTCTTCGCCGCCCGTATGGACGTGCGCAGGAAAATGACTGTTAGGCGCATATCGCACGATCGTCGTCGCTCGTGCGACCTCCCCGCCGATACGATCGAGCATCCGTCGGTCGACACCAGCCGTCGGAGATGCCAGCCAATCCATCGATGCCGAATGGACGACGGCACGTTCGGAAAAATCCGCGTTGATTTCCATGATCGTCTCCTGGTGTTCAGGCTCCGCCGAGCCTTTTCACATACTGATTGTTTGCATTGCCCCATGGTTCGATCAAGTCGGCCCTTGGGCAGAAGTCTCAGAATTCCGGGTTCGAATTCGACAGCCTGTTGGAACAACTTCCCGCACCTGATGCGGAATCCAGGGCAACACGCTGAGATTGCGTTGTATTGCCCTGGGCCCCGGATCAAGTCCGGGGCGTTGTTATCTGGGTTTGGCGAATTCGGTTCTGAGATCGATGCCGTCAGGCCGCCAGGGCCGGACGGCTCGTCACCCGCTCGCGCCATGCTTTGAGATGTGTGCATTCCTCTGGGATCGCCACCTCTGCAAAATCGGCAAAACCAAGCCCTGCAATGACCGTGATATCCGCCATCGAGAACCGGTCTCCGGCGACATAATCCTGTTCTGCAAGGATGGCGTCAAAATATCGCATGCCTTCGATTGCCTGCTCGCGGCGGCGCTTTCCCCAATCGTCGTTCTGATAAGATTCAACATCCGGACCAAGACCCGGCGTGGCAAAATGGAAGTAGTCGGCAACAGCATCCAGCAACCGGGCCTCGGCACGCCGCTGCATCATGTGCGTGACGGCCCGTTCCTTTCCCGTCCGTCCCGTGAGCTCGGTTTCACCTGAAAGATGGTCGAGATACTCCGTGATTGCCGTGCATTCGGTGACGATCGTGCCGTCGGACAGCTCGAGAACCGGCACGACGCCTGAGGGATTTTTGGCGAGAAACTCCGGTTTCTTATGCTCACCGGCGGGCACATCCACATGGACGAACTCAACCTTGTCACCAAGATTCTTTTCGGCGATTGCCATGCGCACACGCGCTGGGTTCGGGAAACCTTCATAGTCATAGATCTTCACTGGACATCCTTCCTCTGCTGGAGTTAGTTATCTATCTACTGATAGGTAGACATATGGCCAAAGTTGCTTTCCGTCAACCCTGGGACACATTCGACCAATGACGAACCGAGATTCCATGCTAGAAAGCGGCATGCCGAGTACATCCGATCTCATCCTTGATGCCGCCGAAGGACGCATGCGTGCCGGCGGTTACAGCGACGTCAGCTTTCGAGACCTGGCCGCCGATGTTTCCATCAAGAGCGCCAGCGTCCACTACCACTTCCCGACCAAGGAAGTGCTGGGTGTTGCCCTGGTTCGCCGCTATCGAGAACGCGTGCGCGAGCACCTAGAAGCCAATGCCGGGCCCGAGCATCCCGTCGGCGTTCGAATCGCGTGCCTCGTCTCCGTCTTTCAACAAGCTGCAGCAGACAAGAGTGCGATGTGCCTCTGCGGGCTCCTTGGTGCGGAATCTGAGATTTTGCCAGCGGCCGTTCGCAAAGAGGTTGCCGGCTTTTTTGCCTGGCTTCTCGACTGGCTGACGGACACGATAGGCGGCGACGATGCAGCCCGAACCCAGGCCGTCACCATCGTCACCTCGCTGGAAGGTGCACTGATTATTGCCAAGACAGCCAATGACATGACGATCTTCGACCGGGCCTGCAACGCGGTTCTTCGCAATCATGCTGCAGACGCATAACGACAATGCTTGCCTTTCATGAGTGACAAGAATCACGAGCTGACGGCCCTTGGCGCTCAGAGCGCTATGCCTGCCTCACCGGATGAGGCGGTATTGGAGAAGGTTGCCAATCCCCACATGGGCACAGCCTATGTGACACGTTTTGTGTGTCCGGAATTTACATCGATCTGCCCCGTGACGGGCCAGCCAGACTTTGCGCATCTGGTAATCGACTATGTTCCGGAGGCCTGGATCGTCGAATCCAAGTCGCTGAAACTCTATCTCGGCTCCTTCCGCAATCACGGAGCCTTTCACGAGGACTGTACCGTGGCGATCGGCAAGCGCATCTGCGCCGAAATTGCACCGCGCTGGCTTCGTATCGGAGGCTACTGGTATCCGCGTGGCGGTATTCCAATCGATGTCTTCTGGCAGACGGGCAAGCCTCCGGAAGACCTTTGGCTGCCCGACCAGGGCGTTCCCCCCTATCGCGGGCGCGGCTGACGCGCTAGGTCATGGACCGGCCGATCAGACCAACGTTCTCGAACGCAATTCCAAAACTCTAGGTGTGCCACATGGGACCGGAACTCATCATCACAAATGGAGACGCTGCGGGTGAATTACTTCGCAGCACCATGCATGGTGCCGAAATATTGCCCTGGCGAGACGTGCTTCATGAAGGCCCTGTCCCCAGGACCGATACGATCGAAGAGCTTTCCGAGATTCGCGCCGACTATCTCGCTGACCGCGGTTGGGGAACCCATGTCGAAATCATCGAGGCGCTCAAAGCGCGAGATCGCGGTCTCGCGATCAATACAGAATTTGACCGTGTCACCCTCTGGTTCGAACACGATCTGTACGACCAGCTTCAACTCATCCAGATCCTCGATTGGTTTTCCGATCATCCGCGCGATGACGATAATCTGATGCTGGTGCAGGCGGACGACTATCTCGGCCGTCAGGGCGTCGAGGAATTGGGCCGGATCGGCGAATATGCGACACCGGTTAGTCAGGAACAGATCGAGCTGGCCTGTCGTGCCTGGCGGGCCTACCGCCAGCGCACTCCGGAACTCTGGGCATCGCTCCTGGATGAGGATCTGACACCCCTGCAACATCTGCGACCGGCAATCCTGCGCACGCTCGAAGAGCTTCCCGATGCGAATTCCGGACTGACCCGGTCCCAGCGACAGATCCTGAGGGCAATCCGCTCGGGCGTTACGCGCGCGCGCGAATTGTTCGCGGCGTGCCAGGCCCAGGAGACCGCATCATTTATGGGCGACTGGAGTTTCTGGAGTGTGCTGGATGAGCTTGCCGCAGGCCCCTCCCCTGCGGTCGATGGTGTCGAGGCCGGTCCCTTCAATCCCGAAATGGATGAGGAAGGCCGTTTGATGTATCTCGATAGCGAACTTCGTCTCACAGTCGTCGGGAACGAGATTCTTGCCGCAAGAGAAGATCGCGCCGATCATGCCCAGATCGATCTCTGGCTTGGTGGTACCCATATCACCAACAAGAACTTGTGGCGTTGGGACTCGCGGACCAAAAGAGTGATCGCGCCAGAGACCTAAGCCTCGTCCGCGGTCAGTGCTTTGAAGAACGGATAGTCGATGGCGCGGCCGAGGCCGCGGCGAAAGTTCTCCAGGCGAATGATATGGGCCGGCGCGACATTGGCCAGATTCACATCGGGACCGAAGCGCTTGATCATATCAACGTGCTGGTCTGGGAAGCGATCGCTGTCAATTTCGACAAAGACGGCATTGAACCAAGAGGCTGATTTGAGAGCCTCCAGTTCATCTGGCCGCTCCGCAGCAAGAATATCGAACTCCCCCTGTTCCAGGATGACATGATGAGCACCCGCGCCGGCAACCCGTGCAACCGTGTTCTCCAGGGCGCGCACATCCAGTGGCGTGTCTGGAACTTTACGGCCGAATTCGAACACCACCTCAAGGCCCGCGTCCGACAAGGCGCCGATTGACCGAAGACGGTCATTGTCATTAAGCGAAATATAGTTCTCCGAGACCTCTACGCCGCCAAGACCGAGATGATTGAGGCGCGCGATGAGCCCTTCCACATCGTTCTTGAGATAGGCATATTCGAACAGCAAACCGCCCGCGAAGGTTTCAATTCCCGCTTCGTCATATTGTCGGATGCTATCCTTCACATAGGTTTCCGGCATGGTCGCAGCGTTCAGAGCCCAGATCTTGGCGACATCGATATAGTGCCCTGCTACCTCCAACAAATCGGCAAGTCCCCGAGGACCGGTCCAGCCATAAACATCCGGGCCGACATCCATCATGATCGTTTTGCCGATCCGATTGGCCCGATCGTCACGAGGGTGGTTGATGGTCAGCATGATGCATTCCCTTCAGGCTGTATGAATGCGAATGTGATTGGATGCCTTGATTGACGAAATTCGAGCATTCCTACCGGAATACGACAGAAGCATACAAACCCGTTCGATACAGAACCAATTGGCGAAAAACACCAACCTCGAGCAAACAAGAACGGAGAAGACAATGGCTGAACTGACGCCATTGCGCATCATGCAGGTGGGTCTGGGGTATCAGGCTGCCAAGGTGCTGCAGTCCGGAATTGAATTGGATCTCTTTTCAGCCCTTGCCGATGGCGCGATGTCCGCCCAGTCTATTGCCGAAAAGCTGGATCTGCATCCTCGCGCCATACCGGATTTTCCAGACGCACTTGTCGCTCTCGGCTTTCTACAGAGAAGTGGCGATGGACCTGACGCGATCTATTCCAACACGGCGGAAACCGCTCGTTTTCTCGACCGGTCAAGTCCGGACTATGTCGGCGGGATCTTGGAGATGGCCAACGACCGCGGTTACCGCTTCTGGGCCGACCTGACCGATGCACTCAAAACCGGAGCGCCTCAGAACGAGACCAAGCACTCGGACGCACCCATGTTCGAAACTCTCTATGCCGATCCGGCACGCCTTGAGCAGTTTATGCTGGCCATGGCCGGGGCATCCGGTGAACGTTTCAAGGTATTGGTGAGTAGGTTCGACTTTTCGAAATACAAGACGCTCTGCGACGTCGGCGGAGCCACAGCCCAGCTTTCGCGTTTCGTTGCGAAAGCGCACCCCCACATGCATTGCACGAGCTTCGATCTACCCGAGGTGGGACCGATCGCCGAACGGTACATTGAGGAAGACGGGCTCCAGAGCCGCGTTGTCACGGCGGCAGGAGACTTTTTCGCCGATCGGTTACCTCGAGCGGACATCATATCGATGGGTATGATCCTGCATGATTGGAACCTGGAGAAGAAAAAAGTCCTTATCGCGAAGGCCTATGATGCTCTCCCAGACGGCGGTGCCTTCATCGCGATAGAATCGCTCATCGACGATGCCCGGCGAGAGAATGCCGCAGGCCTCCTGATGTCCCTCAATATGCTGATCGAGTTTGGTGACGCATTCGATTTCACAGGAGCGGATTTCATCGGCTGGTGCCGCGAGGCGGGTTTCCGAAACTTCGAAATCATTCCGCTCGCTGGTCCGGCCAGCGCCGCCGTTGCGTATAAATGACAAACAGCTACCGGCAAACCATCGGCTATGCTGTTTCAGCGCTCGCCTTTATCACATCGTCGATTGCCAGCAGGCGCCGTAAGAGTGGCTCGAGTTCCTTCAACGGTACCATGTTGGGCCCGTCAGAGGGCGCGGTATCCGGGTCCTGGTGGGTCTCGATGAAGAGACCCGCTACGCCGACAGCGACGGCAGCTCTGGCCAGGACCGGCACGAACTCTCGTTGACCTCCGGATGTGGCACCCTGCCCGCCCGGCTGCTGCACAGAGTGGGTCGCATCGAAAATGACCGGCGCGCCCATTGCCGCGAGCTGAGGCAGAGCCCGCATGTCCGAGACGAGTGTATTGTATCCGAAACTGACGCCACGCTCCGTTATCAGCACGTTGGGGTTTCCTGCAGCCAACGCCTTCGCGATGACATTCTTCATATCCCAGGGTGCGAGAAACTGCCCCTTCTTGATTTTGACGATCCGGCCGGTCTTGGCTGCTGCCACAACGAGATCGGTTTGCCGACAGAGAAAAGCCGGGATTTGGAGGACATCGACCACTTCAGCGACTTTCGCGCACTGCTCTGGCTCGTGGACATCGGTCACTACCGGCAATCCGAGGCTTTCCTTGACCTCGGCAAAGATTGGCAGAGCGCCATCAATTCCAAGGCCTCGGGCACTCGACAGACTTGTCCGATTGGCTTTATCGAAGGACGATTTGTAGATCAAACCGATGCCAAGCCTGCTGGTAATCTCCTTGAGTGCCGACGCCATTTCGAGGGCGTGCTCACGGCTCTCCAACGCGCATGGTCCTGCGAACAAGGCAATCCGCGCATCATTAGCGATCGTGACCCCTCCAACCTCGACACGAGGGTTGGGTGGAATCTCATTCATCAACTCATTCATGACTTAGACCAGTCGGCTCTGCTCAACCGTTGCAGCAATGAAGGACGCGAACAGGGGATGCGGTTCGAAGGGGCGCGATTTGAGCTCGGGATGAAACTGCACGCCGATAAACCAAGGATGATCGGGAATCTCGATAATCTCAGGCAGCAAGCCATCGGGAGAAAGACCGGAGAATTTCACGCCGGCATTTTCCAACCGTTCACGATATCCGGTGTTCACCTCATAGCGATGACGGTGGCGCTCAAATATGGTCGTGGCATTGTAGATATCTGCGACATGGCTTCCGACTGCCAAGGCGGCTTCATAGGCACCGAGCCGCATCGTGCCGCCTAAGTTGCCGTTGGCCTGGCGGCGCTCGATTTCATCGCCCTTCATCCACTCGGTCATGAGACCGACGATAGGCTCGGCTGTCTCGCCGAATTCCGTCGAGCCGGCGCCATTGATGCCCGCGAGACTCCGTGCCGCTTCAATCACGGCCATCTGCATGCCGAAACAAATTCCGAAATAAGGAAGATGACGCGTGCGCGCGAACCCCGCCGCCTGGATCTTGCCTTCCGAGCCGCGTTCGCCGAAGCCTCCCGGTACCAGAATGCCGTGCACGTCGCCGAGATAGGGTGTCGGGTCTTCCTTCTCAAAGATCTCGGATTCGATCCATTCGAGATTGACCTTCACCTTGTTGGCGATACCACCATGGACGAGCGCTTCATTAAGCGACTTATAGGCGTCTTTCAGTCCGGTATATTTGCCGACAATGGCAACGGTAACCTCACCGTCCGGATTGGCGATCCGCCTTGAAATACGTTGCCATTCCCCCAGTTCAGGCCGTGGCGCATCGTCAATTGCGAATGCACGCATGACTTCGTCATCGAGCCCTTCGGCATGATAGGAGCAGGGAACGTCATAGATCGTTCCAACGTCAAGCGCCTGAATGACAGCCTCTTCTCGGACATTGCAGAAGAGTGCAATCTTGCGACGTTCGTCACTCGGCACCGGCCTGTCGCACCGGCACAAAAGAATATCCGGCTGAATACCGATCGAGCGCAACTCCTTCACCGAGTGCTGTGTCGGCTTCGTCTTCAGCTCTCCGGCACTCTCGATAAATGGGATCAGCGTCAGGTGAATGAAGACCGACGCATATCGCGGCAATTCGTTGCCGAGTTGGCGAATGGCTTCGAAAAAGGGTAGCGCTTCGATATCCCCGACCGTACCGCCGATCTCGCAAAGGACAAAATCGACATCGTCTGATTCGGCCAGGACAAATTCCTTGATCGCGTCGGTCACGTGCGGGATGACCTGGACCGTACCACCGAGATAGTCGCCGCGGCGCTCCTTCGTCAGGATGTTCTGGTAGATCCGCCCAGTGGTGACATTGTCTTTCTGACTGCAGGGCACATCGGTGAAGCGTTCATAATGCCCAAGATCGAGATCCGTTTCGGCACCGTCATCGGTGACGAAGACCTCGCCGTGCTGATAGGGGCTCATCGTGCCGGGATCGACATTCAGATAGGGATCGAGCTTTCTCAGCCTGACCTTATAGCCACGCGCTTGGAGGAGTGCCCCCAATGCCGCAGAAGCGAGCCCTTTGCCGAGTGACGAAACCACGCCGCCAGTAATGAAGATGTACCGCGCCATGGGCGTGCAGAATATACCGTCGACGTTGTGATTCGAACCCCAAAGATGATGGGGCATGAAAAAGACTGGGGATGATCGCCAGTGCCGACCGGAATCGGCACCGGGTTCACATCCTACTGCGGCTGAGGTACCGCTGGACCCGACGGCGCCGGAGGCCTTACAGGTTGCAACGGCGTCAGACCGCCACTGGTCGGCGCTGCTGGCTGGCCAGGTGTTGGTGTCGTATTGATGATCGAGTCGGGCGTCGCCCGCTGTTGCGCCAAGATCGTCAGGATGATGCTCGTGGTGAAAAACGCCGCTGCAAGCACGGCCGTAGCGCGGGTCAACAGGTTCGCGGCTCCCCGGCCGGACATGAATCCGCCGGCACCACCACCGCCTCCTCCGCCGCCGCCGATACCGAGCGCGCCCCCTTCGGAGCGCTGCAGCAGCACAAGACCGACGAGGCCCAGGGCAATCATCAGATGGATAACCAGGATGACAGTATTCATCTCAAATCTCGCAAGTGCGTTCGGCGCCGCTTTTAAGCCATCAGCGCGGCTTTGAACAGACCGCAATTCGCGGCTTTTTGCTCTACATCAATTTGTAGCAAAGACCGAAGCTGCACTGGGTGGCGCCTCGTCCGCAAAGGGACGTCTCTTTTTGACGCTCTGTGCCGGCCTCCGACGGCTGTCTTCCCGCCGCGGATTGGCCGCCTGTTTGCGCGCAGCAGGGGGCAATGGATTGCGCACCGGTAGAGGCACAAGCGGCCCCTTAGCCTCGGGCGCTATCACAGGTGCTGGCTTCGGGAGATCCTTTTTCACCGGTTCTTCCAATGCCGCAACTGTTGAGCCTTCCTCGGTTTTCTTGCTGTCTTCAGGCTTTGGCGGCTGCAAAGCGAGTTCGGCAGGCTCCAGACCGCTCCGCAGACCTGGTAAAGGCGCCACAGCAGCGCTCAGGTGCGGCAGTGCGATGACAGTTCGCGGGTTCGCCGGCATAATCGCCCCAAGATTGCCCGCTACAGACGCCCGCATCGTAATCGGGCCAGGACTGGCGGCCGCGACAACAGTTGTTTTTCTCTCGGGATTTCGGAGCGGCAGCGGGACAGCAGCCGATTTCTTGGTACCCTTTTTCCCTTTGGCCACTTTGGATACTGGCTTCTTATCGACAATCTTGCAGCGAAAGACGATCTGCTCTTCGACGACCAGGAACCGTTTCACTGTTTCGAGTTGATCAGGTGTCAGGTTGGCCCGGCCCCACTCAGGGCCCTTTTCCACCGATTTGTCGATGCCCTGGCCGACAAGGCTCAGCATTTCCGCATCAAGCGCGGCACAGGCGTCTTCATTCAGAGCCTTCGCCGAGACCTGGCCCGGATGAAGCCCCAAAACCGCTAGAGCAAGCACCGTCCCAGACAGGAATCGCGGTGAAAAGACACCGCCGCCGGTGCGCAGAACGCGACAATTCATAATACAAAGACCCCTGCGTGCCAGCGCTCGCGCCGGCTCCGTCGGCCAAAATTAGCGTCATGTGCCACTCATGGCTAGCAACAATACAAGTTGTACAATCGATGCGCGACTATTCGCCCTTGTAAGCCGCTAAAATCCCATAGAAATCATCGGCTTTCAGGCTTGCGCCTCCGACCAACGCTCCATTCACGTTTTCGACAGCCATGAGTTCTTCGGCATTCGCCGGCTTTACGGATCCACCGTAGAGAAGTTTCACGGCCGCACCCTCTTCTGCTCCCAATCGTTCGATCATTGCTTGTCGCATCGCGCGGTGAACGTCTTCGATATCGCTCGTTGTCGGCGTCAATCCGGTCCCAATCGCCCAAACAGGCTCGTAGGCGATGATGGTGTTTGCGGCAGTCGCACTCCCGGGAACAGAGCCCGCAAGCTGGCCTGAAACGACGTCGAGCGTTTGGCCTTGTTCGCGCTCGGCAGCGGTTTCGCCAACGCAAATAATCGCAGTGAGACCGGCTCGATAAGCCGCTTCTGCCTTTGCGCACACTTCCGTATCGCTTTCGCCATGGTCCGTCCGCCGTTCCGAATGGCCGACGATCACGGCTGTCGCGCCGGCATCCGCAAGCATTTCAGCGGAAATATCGCCTGTGTGGGCTCCAGACTCGGCCGCATGACAATCTTGTCCGCCAGTTTTAATGGCACTACCAGCCGCCTCGGCACTGAGGGCCGCGAGCAAGGTTGCCGTTGGACATATCATCGCATCTGCCGCGATTGATCCGCCATCTGCCAAAAGCGTCTTCAGACGAGAAACCTCATCAAGTGCGCCTTTCAGGCCGTTCATTTTCCAGTTACCAGCGACCAAAGGCCGTATATTTCCCATTAATCCCTCCAAAACTCTTCTTGGGCGGCCTCTTGTCGGGTCACCGCGAGATTCATATCATGCCGCAAATCGCCGGACCCGATACCGGCCCTCGATCAAGCTCCAAGGCAATACGACATGTTGAACAGTTTGCGCAAAGGCACCGGCACCTGGATTGCCAAAATTTTCATCGCACTCTTGGTGCTCAGTTTCGCCGTCTGGGGCATTGCCGATATTTTCGGCGGTTATGGCTCCCGCGTTCTCGCCAAAGTCGGGGACCGCGAAATTTCAGGCGAAGACTATCAGGCGACCCTACGCCGGCAGCTAACGGCCCTCGGTTCTCGATTTGGTCGGACTCTGACTATGGAAGAAGCACGAGCACTCGGTATCGACCGCCAGATTCTTCAACAGATGATCGGCGAAGCAGCGCTCGAGGAAACCGCAACGAGCTACAATCTGGGCATCACAGACAATGCAATCGTCGCGACCATCAAGGACCAACCACTCTTCAAGGACGGTGCCGGACGCTTCAACGAGCAGATTTTTCGCTCGATCCTACACAGCAACAATCTCTCCGAGCAGGGCTATGTGGCCCGCCAGCGTCAGGCCAGCGTGAGACGCCAGCTGACTCAGACGGTCACCGATACGGTGCCTTTACCGAAGACACTGATTGCAGCGACGGATCTCTATCGCAATCAGAAACGCACCCTGGAACATTTTTCGTTCCCGGCATCGAAGCTGGAAACGATCGAGGATCCGACGGAAGAGACGCTCCGCACGTATTTTGATGCGAACAAGCGCAGCTTCATGGCGCCCGAATACAGGCAGGTCGGAATCTTGCCGGTCACCCCATCCTCGATCGGGGACAAAATCGAAATCTCCGACGACGACATCAAGGAATATTATGAAAGCCAGCCGGATGGTTTTCGGACACCCGAGCGCCGGCGGATTTTTCAGATCAGCTATGCCGACAAATCCGCTGCCGAAGCGGCGCTCCAAAAGATCAAAGGCGGTCAGGATTTCATGGAAGCCGCAAAGGAACGCGGCTTCGAAGAAAGTGACATCAATCTTGGCCTGATCAACAAGGCCGCTCTTTCAGACGAGGTGATCGCAGAGGCAGCTTTCGCGCTATCCAAGGACGAAGTCAGCAGTCCTGTCGAGGGCAAGCTCGCAACGGTTCTTCTGAGAGTCACAGAAATCGAGCCGGAAGTCGTCAGACCGCTGGAGCAGGTTAAAGACGAAATTCGCGGTATCATCCTGGGCGATCGCGCAGCGGCAGAGATTCTCGACTTCAGCGACAAGATCGAAGAAGAACGCTCAGCCGGCACGCCACTTCCGGAAATCGCCGAGAAACTGAATCTGAAATATACGGTCATCGATTCCGTCGACAACAGCGGTAACGACGACAAAGGCGTTGCTGTCACACCTCTGCCAGGCGGACCGGTACTCCTACGCGAAGTTTTTGCTGCCGAGGTCAATGCCGAGACCGATCCAATTGAGACGCAGGATCGCGGCCTGATCTGGATGATGGTCCTCGACATTACACCCGAGCGTCAGAAGGCATTCGAGGAAGTTAAAGATGACGTTGCCAAGGCTTGGCGGGAAGCCGAGGTGCGCACGAGACTCTCCAAACGCGCCGCGGAACTTATCGAAAAAGCAAAAGGCGGAATTGGGCTGGCGGAGATCGCAAAGGGATATGATCTCGAGGTTAAAGAGTCCGAACCTCTGACCCGCAGTCAGAGTGCGGATGGCATCCCCAATACTGTTGTCGCCCAGGCCTTTGCGCTCTCCGAAGGCAGCTATGGTTCGGCTCCCTCCGAGGATGGCGACAGCCGTGTCATATTCAAGCTTGCCAAGATTTCCGCGCCTGAACCACTTGACGAAGAGAAAGAGAAGACGCTGCAGGAGTCCCTGACAACAGCACTGGAGACCGATTTCACGAGCCAGTATGTGACGGGTCTACGCACGGACCTGGGGGTCGAGATCAATCAGATCCTATTCGACGAGTTGACCGGACGGCGCTTCGCTGACCCGAGCCGTGGATCTTTCTAGGGCCTCGGTTTCTTGGAGAGACACAGCGCAGGCTGATTCTGCATTTCAAAGTTTTGCCGTGAGGTGTTGATCGTCGCAGGCGAATGTCGGACAACCGGCCTGAGAGCATTGGATGCGTCAGGTTGGAGAGAGTACAATGGACGCCAAAGCGCCGACGACGTACGACCCGCGCACCTTCAAGGCGCGCACCTTCCACGATGCGACATCAGCCTTTCTGGATGGGACCGACACGCCTCGCGCGTATCTTGAGCGCTGCCTCGAGGCGATCGCAGAGCGCGAACCGACCGTCCAGGCCTTACCCGCGATGAACGCCGAAGGCGCTCGGGCGGCCGCCGATGCCAGCACCGCACGCTGGAAGGACGGCCGTCCCCTGTCGACAATCGATGGCATGCCGATTGGCATCAAGGACCTATTGGAAACCAAGGACATGCCGACGCAAATGGGCTGCGAAGCCTATGCCGGCAATTTTCCCACGCGTGACAATGCTGCCGTCTGGGCGCTCCGCGAGGCTGGCGCTCTGATCCTCGCCAAGACAGTGACAGCAGAACTCGGCGGCACCCATCCAGGACCGACGACAAATCCGTTTGATGCAACGCGGACGCCCGGAGGTTCGTCGTCCGGCTCGGCCGCCGCCGTTGCCGCACTGATGATGCCGGCCGCAATCGGCACGCAGGTTGGCGGCTCGATCATTCGCCCGGCAGCCTATTGCGGCAATGTGGCATTGAAGCCGAGCCAGGGCGGAATCAATCGAGGCGAGCGGCAAGCCACGAGTATGAGCACCCATGGCGTCCATGCAGGCTGTATCGAAGACATGTGGCTTACGGCAATCGAGATCGCCAGTCGCGCCGGGGGCGATCGCGACTATGCCGGCCTTGTCGGCCCGTCGGCAACGCCTGGTGCTGCAAGGCCAAACCGTCTTCTCGTACTGGAAGGTGACGGTTGGAGTGTCCTCGACGATGCCAGTAAATCGGCTTTCGAAGAACTGCTCGACAGGCTGTCCGTGGCTGGTGTCGAAATTCTCCGGCGCAACGACAACCCATCCTATGACTTTCTAGAGACATCCATCGAAGGCGCAGGCGATATCTGCAACGCGATTACCAGTTGGGAGAATCGTTGGGCGCAACGCAACCTTGTGAACGAGCATCCCGATGGCGTGAGTGCGCGGGCCAAGGCGACACTGGAAAAAGCCGAAGCAATGACGCCGGACGATTATCGCGCCGCCTTGTTGGCCCGTGAAAGAGCGCAAGCCTGTCACACTCGAATTGCACCGTTTGTGGATGCCATCATCAGCCTCTCCTGCCCCGGACCAGCCCCGCTTCTCACGGAAGATATCCCGGGCGAACCGCTCCCTGCCCGCCCCACTGGCGATGCGATCTTTAATTATCCAAGTTCGATGTTGTTTGCGCCTGCCGTCAGCATGCCGTTAATGGCTGTCGGCGGTATGCCCGTCGGGGCGCAGATTATAGGCCAGCACGGCGATGATGCACGCGTAACGGCGATCGCGCGCTGGATAATGGAGACAGTCGATCCGGTCGTCAGCGGTTGATTGAGAGAAGATCCTGGACAGAATTGAAATGACAGCAATGGGACATAATCCGGGCGAAACCCATGTCGAGCCCGCTCGCTCCGTCTTTAGCCAGATCTATGACACGGGTGTCCCGCAAGTCGTCTGGACACGTCTGGTCGCCGATCTAGAGACGCCGGTTTCTGCGATGCTGAAACTGGCGAATGAACGCGCGAACAGCTTTCTTCTTGAATCTGTCGAAGGCGGTGCCGTGCGCGGCCGTTATTCGATTATCGGTCTCGATCCGGACATCATCTGGCGCACCAGCGGCGCGAAGGCCGAGATCAATCGTTCACCTGAGACCGGCGATACCTACACACCTTGCGATGAAGACGCCCTAACTTCGCTGCGATCGCTTCTGGCCGAGTCCCGCATCGATCTTCCGGAAGAGCTTCCTCCGATGGCCGCCGGTGTTTTCGGCTATATGGGTTACGATACGGTTCGCCTGATCGAACATCTGCCAGACGTCAATCCCGATCCGATCGGTCTGTCCGATGCCATTTTGATCCGCCCCACGGTCATGGCGATTTTCGATGCCGTAAAAGATGAGCTGACACTGGTAACGCCCGTGCGCCATGCGGACGGTGTTTCCGCAGACGAAGCCTATCTGGCGGCAAGTCAGCGGATCTGGGAGGCTACCGACCGGCTCAATGCCCCCCTGCCCCACCTTCCGACACTCGACCAAGGTGCGCATGCCCCGCCAAACCCGGTTTCGAACACGTCGCCCGAGGACTATCTGGCGATGGTCGCAAAAGCCAAAGACTACATCGCTGCCGGCGATGTCTTTCAGGTGGTTCTGAGCCAGCGTTTTACTGCCCCCTTCACCCTGCCCTCGTTCGCTCTTTATCGGGCACTTCGACGGGTGAACCCATCGCCTTTTCTCTACTATCTGAATTTCGAAGGTTTCGCGATTGTCGGCTCGAGTCCGGAAATCCTGGTGCGGGTTCGCGATGGCGACGTCACAATCCGCCCGATTGCGGGAACCCGCCCGAGAGGTGCCACAGCGGAAGAAGACGCAGCGTTGGCAGCCGAGCTTCTCGCAGACGCCAAGGAACGCGCCGAGCATCTCATGCTGCTGGACCTTGGTCGCAACGATGTTGGCCGGGTTGCTGAGATCGGCTCGATCCGCGTAACAGACAGTTTCTTTCTGGAATACTACAGCCACGTGATGCACATCGTCTCGAATGTGGTGGGCAAGCTCGACAAGACGCATGACGCCATCGACTCCCTGACAGCGGCGTTCCCTGCCGGCACGCTTTCCGGTGCACCGAAGGTTCGTGCGATGGAGATCATCGACGAGTTGGAGAAAGACAAACGCGGCGCTTATGCCGGCTGTGTCGGCTACTTCTCCGCCAATGGCGATATGGATACCTGCATCGTTCTAAGAACCTCGCTGGTGAAAGACGGCGAGATGCACGTCCAGGCCGGTGCCGGCATCGTTGCCGACTCGGTTCCCGAGAGCGAGCAAGCCGAATGCATCAATAAGGCAAAAGCCCTCTTCAAGGCGGCCGAAGAAGCCGTCCGGTTTGCGACCCGCTCCAACGCTCCTCCAAGTTAGGCCGCAGTGATGCCAACGCTTTCGCTGTTTCGACACGCCAAATCCAGTTGGAGCGATCCTTCACTGGGCGATTTCAATCGTCCTCTCGCACCCCGGGGCCTCCGGGACGCGCCCCGAATGGGAAAATATCAGGCCTCCAATGACCTGATCCCCGATCTTGTTTACTGCTCAACGGCAGTACGCGCCCAAGAGACGCTCTCACTCGCCATGCAGGAGTGGGACCGTCAGCCAGATGTCCAGCTCATCGAAGCGCTCTACCATGCCAGCACCGAGACGTTGCTCGACGTCGTCATGAGAACGCGTAACGAGATCGGGCATGTCATGTTGGTCGGCCATAACCCGGGGATGCATTCTTTTTCACATATGATGGTGGGCAGTGGTTCCCGGGAAGCGCTGAACCTACTGTCGATAAAGTTTCCAACAGCTGCGCTTGCAGTCCTCACGATGCCGGGAGGATGGGAGAACTGTGGTTTCGGGTTGGCCGAACTGCACACCTTTGTGAGTCCAAAGTTACTTCCGGAATAACACCGTAAGCCTCATTGAACTGTGCGAGCGATATTTGAGTTGTAGGTACGCTGCTCGCAACCTTTCATCATCAGCCTCAGACATTGTCGACTCTGTCGAATCAAACACTGTTCCAAAGGAGAGAACCCATGGCCGAAGGACTGATCACCAAACAGAGCGCTCACACCGTTAAGGAGACACTCGACCGCTTCGAAGAGGTCGCGAAATCGAAAGGGTTCACTATCTTTGCACGCGTCGATCATGCAGCAGGCGCCGCCAAGATCGGCGAACCGCTGGATGCCACAGAGCTCGTGATCTTCGGTAATCCGGCTTCAGGCACACCCTTGATGCAGAAGGCGCGCACTGCGGCAATCGATCTTCCTCTCAAGGCAGTCTGTTGGGAAGAAAACGGTGAAGTCACACTCGCCGTCAATGATCCGGCATGGCTCCTGACCCGCCACAACGTACAAGCGCCACCGATGGTCGAAAAGATGACGGCCGCTATGAACGGAATGATGTCTGCGGCCACGTCGTCTGATTAGGGCATGTGGACAGGCCCCCGAGGCCTCTTCATCTTCACGCTGAAAGGGTGTCCGCTTCAGCGGCGGAATTGCCATTCTAACCAAGAAAGCGCTACGGTCAGATATGGGTGTGGACAGAGTCGCGCCTTTTGAGTTCTATCGATCCGTCTAAAAGGCCCGTATCTTGTCAAAACTCATCCGAATTCTTCTCGTTTCCCTGTTGGCATCATTCACCGCCGTCGGTTTGGGCAGCCTGAACCAGCACGCCTCGGCGCAAGGTGCGGGAGGAAGTGGAACGTCGGGCGATCTCGCGCCGAACAATCCAACGCCACCGCCGGTGATGGTTGATCCGCCAACCGTTTCCGAAGCCATCACAATTACGCCAACCGTCATTCCCGTTGGGAAATGGCCGGAAGGGGTTGCCTATGACGGCAAGTATCTGTGGGTGGCGGAAAGCGGCAGTCGGCGCATTGCCAAGGTCGACCCTAATCGGCGGCGCATTGTGAAACGGGTCTCGGTCGGACGTCTGCCGGTGAACATGATGTCGCTGCCCGATGGCCGCATCCTGTCGCTCGTGCATACGGACAAGAAGATCTGGCAGCAGCCCACGAAGCGAGGCAAAGGCCGGACGCTCGCACGGATCGGCGATTGCCCCATCAGTATGACCGGTGACAGCGCTGCCATCTGGGTCGTGACCTATGTGAATTGCACTGGAGACAAGTCCAAGGTTTTTAAGATCAACCCTAGGAACGGGAAAACGGTCAAGCGCTTCGATCTACAGGATGGCCCATTTGAAATCACATCCAATCACAGGGCTGTCTTTGTCATATCGACTTTCAGACAGGATTCAACGCTCACGGGGATTGACAAGTCTACGGGCGAAGTCCGGCGCAAGGATTTGCCCGGCGCGCGCTATCATCACATCCGTGCCACAAGCGATCATCTCGTTGCCGCAGGCGCTGTGGGCGATGCCGGCATTGTGGCGTCCGTCATTCGGCCAGGTGGCGCGAGGGCCGACCTGCCACGACCTGTCGCAGCTTTGACAATGACCGACAATCATGTTGTTGCAATCGACGACAGCGGCGTGATCTTTGTCTTTGCAGCTGACGACCTGACCTTGTTGCGCGAAATTACAACGACCTATGGCAACTACCGACCGCAGACAGCACTCATCGTCGGAAATCGTCTCTACATCACAACCCACACCGGACAAGGCCAGAATGGATCCGTGCTCGTAGTCGATGGTTGGCAACCCTAGGCAACAGTCTCAGAAAACAAATCTGCCAGGTGGATCAGCATCTAGGGTCTGTTGCCTAACGCATTGTCATCCTCGACAGACCTTAACCAACGCGCTTGGCATTGGCACGGATGGCGGCAGCCAGGAACGGTGTCAGTCCCTCGCCATGCTTGTCGATCGTTTCTGAAAATCGCCTGTCTGCTTCATAGAGATCTGCAAGACCGGCATGCGCCTCATGGCTGCAGGGGTAAAACCAGCGATCGATCGAGCGGCGATGTCGTTCGGCGAGATCCGAGACTGCCGCATCATCCGGTTTCTGCCCCCGTTTCATTGCCGTGGCCAACGCGCTGTAGATGGCGTCCTGCTCATCCTTGATCCGTTTCCAGTCATCCGGCGTGTAGGATTTTGTCCGCTGCGCAGATTCAGCATAAGCATCCGTCTTGCCCCAGCGTGCTTCTGCCTCTTCTGCATGTTTGTTCGGGTCAAAGCCGTCGAAAATCTGTTCCATTTTCATGTCATCGTCTTCCTGATTGCTATCGAGGATCGCAAGTGCACGATCGACGGCATCGATCATCTCAGTTGTCGCCCGCGCACGCTCCTCGAGCTGTTCGCGTTGCCTGAGAAGCGCCTCTCGATGGTTGAAGTTCGGGTCGTCCAGAGAACCGCGAATTTCCTCAAGTGTCAGACCGAGTTCCCGCCCGATAAGGATTTGCTGTAAGCGCAGCAGACTGTCTTTGTCGTAAAGACGGTATCCTGCATCGGTACGGGTCGGCGGCATGAGCAAACCGATCTCGTCGTAATAGTGCAGCGTACGCACGGATATGCCGGCCATGCTCGCCACGTCCTTCACGCGATATGTTCGGGTCTTCTTCATGACTACGAATGTGGGGCCTCACGTCGCGTGAGGGTCAAGGGCCTGAAGAGTTTTTTTAAGATCCGAATGCGACCGGCATCTAAAGGCGCCTCAATCGCGGGACACCGATTGTCACGAGAACAGCAATTAGGATCAGGACGAAGCCGTTCACAAGAAGCCCGCCTGTCATACCAAATGTGCTTGTAAGGAAGGCCAACTCCAAATGGCCGAGCGGACCAAAGCCCAATGCCAGCACCCAGATACCCACGGCACGGCCGCGCAGCGCATTGGCGACACTCAACTGCATCATAATCTGCGAGAGGATATCGCAGGACGCCATGCAAAAAGACACCAAAAAGAGAGCGCCGAAGATCAGCATCATCGATGTGGGATATGACAGGACGATCAATCCGACACCGAATGTCAGGATCACGCCCAGATAAATTGCACCTGTCCGATTTCGAATACCCAGTGTGGCAAAGGCGACCCCTGCCACGATACCGGCGAGCGCCCGGATCGCCTGCAGGTACCCCAGCCCTTCGGCTCCCAGATCGAGACGAACGGTAGCGATTTCGGGAAGCACGGTTGCAAACGAAAATCCGAAAATCTCGACCGAAGCCGTGACGCCGAGCAGTATCAGCAGAAGGCGGTTCGTTCGAAGTTCGGAAAAGAACTCTCGAAAATTCTGACCGATCGGAACCCGGGTCGATACTGCAGCCACACCGGCTGTTCGAAGTCCGCGGAACAGAAGAAAGGCAAGGAGGTGCCCGGCAACGAGACACAGCAATGCGGGCGGCGTACCAAAGCGATGCATTGCGCCGCCCGCAACCAGAGCCCCAAGCAACTGGCCGACCCGCGAGGCGATATTGAGCAACCCAACCCCGGAGACCACATGCGTTTCTCCAACAAGATCATAAGCGTAGCTGGAGCGAACTGGTTGATGGAGGGCGCGAAGACTCCCCAGGCAAAGCGTAAAGACAATCAGGAGCCAGAGCGGTGCGTTGCCGGACGCCATCGATGCTGCAAACAGAGCGAGCGTTGCGGCGGCGCCAAGTTCGATCCATCTCAGCAGGGTTCTGCGGTCGATCCAATCGGCAATTGCGCCCGACAAGATGCCGAAAACAAAGAAAGGCAGAAAGTATATCGCCAGCGTGATTCCGACCCAGGCGGTCGATCCTGCCGTCTGATAGACGAGCAAACCAATAACCACCTGTTCGCCGCTCATGCCCTGGGCACTGAATACAGCGCCGGCAAGGAAACGACGATAGTCGCGGTTTTGCAGCGCTGGAATTCGGGTCATAGCGCATTCATCGCGGAGAGAAACTCTCGAACCGAGAGTCTAGAGCTTTTTCAACCGGTGTACCTCACGTTCACCAGCTTTTAATACTGCAGCGCCAGCCAGATGTTGCTGTCTAGCGCAACAGTTGAACGCCAAAGTTCTTGGCAGCATCCATTTCCGGCTCAAGCCTGCCGAGAGGCTTTGCGAGTTCCGGCAGCTCTCTTTTGGCAAGTCTCCCCGATCCGCGTTCGACATTCAGGACGTCACCCTCGATGACCACCCTTCCCCGACTGATCACCGTGACTGGCCAACCCTTGATCTTCCGTCCTTCAAAGGGTGTGTATCCGGTGTTGTCGTGTGTCGTCTCTTCTGTGACGATTTTTTTGAGATCGGGATCCCAGATCGCGACGTCTGCGTCGGAGCCGACGGCGATCGTCCCCTTACTCGGATGCAATCCATAGAGACGCGCCATATTGGTGGATGTCAGCTCGACAAATCGGCAAACGTCGATCCGGCCAGTGCTCACACCTTCGGAAAACAGCAATGGCATGCGGAGCTCAAGACCCGGCAAACCGTTGGCAATTTGTTTAAAGGTCGGGTTCGGTCCGGCATTCAGCTTGCCCGACTCATCATAGCGATAGGGTGCATGGTCTGAGTTGAACACCTGGAAGGTGTTGTCGATCAGCCCTTCCCACATGGCTTTCTGGTCATCCGCGTCGCGTGGCGGCGGGCTGCAGCAGAACTTTGCGCCCTCGCTACCCGGGCGGTCCAGATCGTCGGCGGTTAGAAAAAGATACTGTGGGCATGTCTCCCCATAGACTTTGAGTCCCATGTCCTGCGCGCGTCGGATCTCTGCCATGGCCTCGCGCGTCGTGACGTGGAAGATCAGGATCGGTACATCGATGAACCGGGCTAGCACGATTGCGCGATGCACGGCCTCAGCCTCAGCAAGACGCGGATGGCTGACGGCATGAAACTTCGGCGCGGTGTTTCCTTGGTCGACGAGACGCTCGGTGGCCCAACGGATCATGTCATTGTTTTCGGCATGGGCCACAATAAGCGCGCCGTACTTGCGGGCGACCTCCAGGACCTGGAGCATCTGATAGTCGTCGACTTTCATGAGTTCGTAGGTCATGAAGATTTTCAAGGAACGAAACCCCTCCTCGATGAGCGGCGGGAGTTCCTTCGCAAGTATCTCCGGAGTCGGGTCGGTCAGAATGATGTGGAAGTGGTAGTCGATGACCGCTTTCTCTTCCGCCAACTTGCGATAAGCGGCAACGACTTCGCTCACTGAATCGCCACGATGCTGAGCTGCAAACGGCACGACAGTCGTCGTACCTCCAAATGCGGCCGAAACCGTTGCCGAATAGAAATCGTCGGCATTCAAGAGCCCGAACGAAGAGATTTGCTCGATATGACAATGACCGTCGATACCGCCAGGAAGTACCAACTTTCCAGTGGCATCAACATCGCGTTCGCCTGGCGACAGGGTTTGCGCTATCGCGGCAATCTGGCCGTCCTTGACGCCAATATCCTGAAGGATCTTGTCGGTACTGGTGACGACCGTGCCACCACGGATCGTGAGATCGAAATCACTCATTGTCTTTGTACACTCCCCTGCCCGTGCATCTCTCCACCCCAGGCGTGGACATGATAGGGTTGCTGCGCGAGTCCCACGCAGAATTGCGACACGTATGACTCCAATTCGAGTGAGGCGAGACGGGCTTCGGCATTCACAGCCAGAAGCCGTTCTGAAGCAGCCTCTGCATCACTGCGAAGTTTTGCGTAGTCGATGGTCTTGAATTTGCGGTCTTCCAGAATCATCTCGCCATCGACCATGACACTGTGGACGGCCGAGCTGTCTTCCGTGTGAACGATCTGATTGGCTGGATCGTTCAATGGCACGAAGTTAATGTTCTCGAGATCCAGGAAAACGATATCCGCGCGTGCACCCGGCGCCAGCCGTCCGATTTCAGCACCGAAGCCCAACGCCTTGGCACTGCCTGCGGTCGCCATCTCGACAACCTCAGTCGTTTCCAGCCAGGCTTCAGTATCCGGTGCAACAACCCGCGACACGAAAGATGCCAGACGCATGGCCTCGAACATGTTCTGATGATCGGCACAGTGCGATCCATCCGTACCGATACCGACATTCGCGCCGCTTGAAAGCATTCGCCGGGCCGGTGCGATTCCATTGCCAAGGCGCAGATTGCTTCCTGGATTGTGGGCAATCGAGCAGCCATTGTCGCCAAGCCGGCGCATGTCATCATCATCGAGCCAGACGCAGTGGGCACCGGTAAACCTCGGAGACAGCAGACCCAGATCTTCGAGATGGGCCGTCAGTGTCTTGCCGTAACGATCGAGACCTGTGACGGCCTGGATCCGAGACTCGGCCAGATGCATGTGCAGACCGACATCATACTCATTGGCCAGGTCACGGCAGCCGACCATAAAGGCATCGCTGCAGAAGAGCGGTATCGTCGGTGCCAATGCGAGCTTGGTGCGATTGGGATCGAAGGGCCAATCGACCAGGAGTGCACGGCACGCAGCCAGCAACGCCTCGGCGGGCGAGGCCTGTATCTGTGACAACCTCTCCCTTTCCGCCTCCGGAAACGCCTTGAGCAAATCGGGGATCGCATCATAGAGCGTGCGATCGGCCATCATCGGTGCGATCACGCTGCGCACGCCAACGGCCTCATAGCCTCTCGCCACCGCATGGAGTCCATCGACGGTGGGGCCCGGCACCTCGAAGTAGAGATCGTAGGTCGCCGTGCAACCTTTCAAGACCATTTCGGCCGCGTTCAACGTCGCGGAGAGCTGCTTGTCTTCGAGTGCACGATGCCCATTGAGCCATGGCCCGGCATGCAGCAAGTGCTCAAGCGTCCAACGGTCGGCGAGACCCTTTCCGATGCTGCCGTGACCATGCGAATGGGCATTGATCAACCCCGGCATAAGCAGCTTGCCTTGCGCATTGATGACTTGAGCACCTTCGGGTGCCGACAGGCCAGGCGCCGAAATTTCGAGGACACCGCCGTCCCAAATCAGAAGATCTTTCTCGATCGCAGAGCGCGACGCCAGATCCAGCAATCGACCGCCGCGAATAACCTTGATCTGGGAACTCATGACGTCTTCACCCCTTATAGTTCAACCCGCGAATACCTGTTTGCTTGAAGACCATGGAAACAGGATTCGCTCCACAATGCCCACCAGCTGAAAGAGCACGATCCCCATGATCGACAGAAGAACCATCGCGCCAAATGCAAGTGGCATCCGGAAGAACGCAGTTGATGTCTGGATGAGGTAACCAAGGCCTCGGTCGGACGTAACGAACTCGCCAACAACGGCACCAACAACAGCGAGTGCAACGGCCGCTTTGAGGCCGCTGAAGATGAATGGGATGGCGTATGGGATGCGAATACGGAACATCTCCTGCAGTCGCGTCGACTTGTAGGACCGACTCAGCTCGATCAGGTCTGCGGGGACCGACAAAAGGCCGGTCGCAATGGCGATCACCAGCGGGAAGAATGCGACGAGGAACGTCACAGCAACGCGCGGCAGCTCATTTGCACCCATGGCAATGACAAGGATCGGCGCCAGCGCCACTTTGGGTATGGATTGGGTCAGGACGAGAAGCGGATAGATCGCATTCGAGACGATACGGGACGATGTCAGGGCGAACCCTATCGGCAGGCTGACCGCAATCGAAAGGCCAAACCCAAGAAGCACGGTGACAAGCGTCGCCATTGTATGGCCCCACACGAGCGTCCATTCCGCCGATGTCTCAGCCCAGATGACCGATGGTGCAGGCAAAAGATAAACCGGAATTGCGAATGCCCAGACGCAAAGTTCCCAAAGGACCAACAGCACAATGAACGTCACAACGGGCAGAACAACGTCCTGTCCGTGATGCCAGACGCGCCGCAGCCAGACTCCGAAGCCCCTGTTCCTACCTTCCGGTGATGAGGCTGCGGATGCGCTGGGCACATTTTTGGAAGTCATCTCGTGCCTCCACTTCGAAAGTTCGCGGACGGTCGATCGGGACATCGATGATCTCTGCAACCCGCCCCGGCCGCGGCGACATGACGACCACCCGGTCGGACATCAGCACCGCCTCGGTGATGGAATGCGTTACGAAGACGATCGTCTTTGGCCGTTCCGTCCATATGCGTAAGAGCTCTAACGACATTTCCTCACGGGTCAGGGCATCCAGGGCCCCGAATGGCTCATCCATGAGGAGAATTTCGGGATCATGAACCAGGGCACGGCAGATCGCCGCTCGTTGCTGCATGCCGCCCGACAACTCATCGGGATATTTTTTCTCGAAGCCATCCAGTCCGGCGAGTTCCAGAAGGTCCCGTGCAATCCGATCCGAATCCGGCTTCAACTCCCCCATGATGCTCAATGGAAAGAGCACATTGTCCAGAATGGTCTTCCAGGGCAGCAGCGTCGCCTGTTGAAAGACGATGCCCGTCTCTCTGCGCGGTTCAGTAACAGCAGTCCCGTCGATTTCCAGAACGCCATCCGTGGGCGCGATCAGTCCGGCCAGCAAGCGCAAGAGGGTCGATTTTCCGCAACCCGAAGGGCCAACCAATGTGACGAATTCGTTGGCATGGATATCGAGGTCAATCCCCTCAAGCGCGACGACGGCCTCACCGTCCCAGGACTGGAAGATTTTTGACGCGTTCGAAATCCTAATCGATGTCATGGAGCCCTCACGCGAAATCCCAGATCGGTGCCCCGGCGATCAGACCGCCGGAGCACCAACCGCGACGAACGTCGTCGCTACGGGAGGAACCCTGTGTCGACAATGGTGGCCGGATCGACCTTCAGGTCGAGCTTTTGTGCTTTTGCCGCAGTGGCGTATGTGAATTTGAGACGCTCAGGGTCGAATTTGCCCAGCCCGGTTTTCGCCGAGTGGTCGGAGAAGACGAATCCGAGCATGGCTTTCAGGGAACCCATGCAGTCGTCGAGGACCACTTCGGGCACTTTCTTGACGTGCAGCTTGCACGCCTCTTCCTGATTGTCCTTGGCCCAATTCAACGAACGCTGCAGACCCTTGAGAAACTTCTTCACCGTTTCCGGGCGTTCCTTGATCGTCTTTTCTGTGGTGATGATGGATGCCGCATAGATCGCGAATCCCGTTTTCACGAAAGGCAGCACCGTGATCTCCTGCCCGTGCTTTTTCGCAGCCTTGTTCTGATAGTAATGGTGGATCGAATAAAATGGTGCAGCGTCGATCCTCTTTGCGATCAGAAGCGCAGCCATTGCGGACGCATCCGAGTTCACCCAGGTCACCGCATTCGGGTCGAGACCGACCCGTTGTGCGACAGCCGGGAAATGGAGCTTGTGGCTGTTACCTGGCGTAATACCGATCTTCTTGCCGGAAAGATCCTTGAAGTCGGCGATACCGGAACTCTTGAGGACGAAGAGCGAGTGCGGTGAGTGCGTGTAGAGCGCGCTGATCAGTTTGAGCGGGGCTTTGCCACGGAGCCGCGCAGCGAACACAGCTGCAATATCGGCTATGCCGAAATCAGCAGCATTGGCGGCGACTTTCGACGCCGTATCGCCGGAACCGTAACCGCGGCTGATCTTGATATTCAGGCCTTCGTCTTTCCAGAAACCCTTTGACCATCCGGCATAATAGGCCGCCATTTCACCCGATGGGATCCAGTCGAGGAGGAATTGGATGTCTTCCTCTGCTGCTGCAGGTTTTACGTTACCGACGATCGCCGCCGAAACCGCGATCACTCCGACTGAGAGAAATCGTCCGAGTTGGCGAGAGCATTCTTGCATGCGCATGGTGTCTACTCCGGTTCAATCGAGCACTGTTGTCCGCCAGACGCGAGGAACGCGGATAGACCGGATCTCAGCCAGATGAAGTCTCCTATCTGCTGCAGTCCGCCCCAACCTTCCTCCGACGCTCTCAGGATGCAATTGGCTGGGAATAAAGTCGAATTAGATATTCAGACTTTGAAATAAATAGCAGTTATAGGAATCGCGCTGCAATTTTGGGCAGTACTGCCGGAAAATGAGGCCGGGACAAAGTCGCATTGGTTGTTCATGGGACTTGCTCCCTCTATGTCCCGGACTTGATCCGGGACCCAGGGCGACCGAACCGAAACGCCTGCTGCCCTGGGCCCCGGATCTAGTCCGGGACATAGGTGTGCGTGCTGTCGACAGGCCTTAGTTTTCTTCCGTCGAATGCGATGGCGCGAGCGTGCCGGACGGCCACAGATAACTGTCGAGAAACAACGTTGCCAGGCGCGAGAGTGGACGAAGTCGCGAATAGGACAGCGACACGGCGACATGCTGGCTGGATTTGAAAGGCTTCACGACGAGGTTCTTGAAACTCTGCTCGCTGACGGTGAACTCATCTACGATGGCCACGCCTGCGCCGGCATCGACCAGGGTGCAGGCCGTAAAGCAAAAGCGCACGTTCATATTGATCTGCTGATGTTCGCCCGCCTCGCGGAAGGACTCATCGACGATCAACCCGATGGGCGACGCGCGTGGGTAGGAAATCAGATGCTCCGCTCGCAGGTCGCGCGGACGCACAACGCCTTTGCCTTGCAGAGGATGCCCCTTGGGAAGGACACAGACCAGTTTGCCTTTGCGAACCAGATTGGTCTGCAACGCAGGATGATCGATCGGAGTGATCGTCAAACCAAAGTCCGCCTGATCCCCGATCAGGAGCTCGATGACATGCTCATGCGGCGGGGTATCGAAACCGACTTTGACAGCGGGTCGATCCTTCACGAAGGCGGCGACGGCCTTAGGCACGACGGTTTGCCCGATACTCGGACTCGCGACGAACTTGAGCGTGCCGGCAAGCGTGTCGCGCAAATCCTCGGCAAGACTGCGCAGTCCATCGAAATGCGCAAAGACCGTATCGGAGTTCGCGTAGAGGGTTTCTGCTTCCGGTGTCGGGCGCAACCGGCCGCTCTTGCGCTCGAAAAGCGGAAAGCCAAGCTGATCCTCGAATTGCCGGATCATATTGCTGACCGCGGGTTGGGAGATCAGTAGCAAATGTGCGGCGTTCTTCGTCGAGCCGCCTTGCATCACGGCACGGAATATCTCCAACTGTCTGAGGTTCATCAGGTATAAGCTACACAAATAATTACGGTCCGAAATTTAATTCGACATTGTAGATGGCTTTCGCTTGATTCAAAAAGACCCTTAGTGGTCAATGGGCGCGTTCGGTATCAGCATCGGTTCATGGAGACGGCAGGTAATGGCCAGAATCATTCGTGTGGGCGGGGCACAGCTCGGACCGATACAGCGGTCCGACAGCCGAAAAGTCGCAGTTGATCGAATGATCACGCTGCTCGACCAGGCCAAGGAGCAAGGCTGCCAACTTGTCGCTTATCCGGAACTCGCACTCACGACGTTCTTTCCGCGCTGGGATATGGATGATCCTCAGGAGATCGACAGTTTTTTTGAAACCGAGATGCCGAACGATGCGACCAGACCTCTGTTCGATCGCGCAAAAGACTATGGGATTGCGATATCGTTCGGCTATGCAGAGATCGAAGACCCAGATGGCGCGCGCCGATATTTCAATACATCGATCCTCGTCGACAAGGACGGAAAGATCGTCGGCAAGTACCGCAAGACCCACCTCCCCGGCCATGGCGAGTATGATCCGGAACGCGCCTTCCAGCATTTGGAAAAGAAGTATTTTGCCGTTGGCGACACAGGATTTCAGGTGTGGCGCTTTATGGACGGCATATTCGGCATGTGTATCTGCAACGACCGGCGCTGGCCCGAGACCTACCGCGTCATGGGATTGCAAGGCGTGGAAATGGTGCTGCTCGGATTCAACACCCCCACGGCCAATTCGCAGCGTGCTGGCGAGCCGGAAGATTTGAGGACCTTCCACAACGATCTCTCGGTACAGGCTGGTGCCTATCAGAACGGCACCTGGGTGGTCTCAATCGCAAAGGCGGGCGTCGAAGACGGTCACGAACTTCTCGGTGGCTCGACCATCGTCCACCCGTCCGGACAGATCGTGGCGCGCACCAAAACACTGGGTGACGAATTGATCGTCGCTGATTGCGATCTGGACGAATGCACATTCTATAAAGAGACCATCTTCGATTTCGCGCGCCACCGCCGCATCGAACACTATGGCTTGATCACCGAACGAACCGGCGCCGTCCTTCCAGACTAGGTCATGGACATGCAAACCCGCGTTCTCGTCATCAATCCCAATAGCAACGAAGAGGTGACCCGATCGATCGATCGGGCGCTCGATCCGCTGCGCACAGCGGACGCTCCGCCCATCGAGTGCATTACATTGCCCGATGGTCCCTATGGTATCGAGAGTCAACGCGACTCCGAGGTCGCAGCTCAATGCGTCACCAATGCAATTACATCCCGGGAATCCGAAGCCGACGCCTTTGTCATTGCCTGCTACTCAGACCCCGGATTGCGGGCGGCACGTGGGATTACACAAAAGCCTGTATTCGGAATCGCCGAAACGGGATTGGCGACCGCGATCATGCTAGGCGGCCGCGTTGGCGTCATTTCAATCCTTGCCGATGCGGTCGAGCGGCATTGGGCCTATGCCGAGTCTCTCGGTCTACGGGAAAGGATTGTCGCAGACCTTCCGGTCAATATGACCGTCGCCGAGCTTGCCAATGAAGAGACCGTCGGCATTCAGATGCTCGACGTCGGTCGTCGTCTTCGGGACGAACACGATGCCAATATTATCCTTCTGGGGTGTGCCGGCATGGCGCGATATCGGCGCGGGATGGAAGACCAACTTCAGGTTCCGGTTATCGATCCGACGCAAGCCGCAACAGCGGCGGCAATCAGTTCGCTACGACTTGGATATTCGGGCGTCTAAGCGGCTTGTCCTGAATTTCCTGAAGCCTGCCCGCTTCCCCGGCCCAACCACCCAATAAGGGTACGCTTGGGGTGGTTGGGCCGGGGGAGCGGGCAGGCTTCAGGACATTCCCGGTCAGACCCTAAGACACCATCTCTGCCGGCGCGACTGCGCGGCGATAAAGATGCCAGGTTGCGTGGCCGACGATCGGCAGCACGACGATCAACCCGACAAATACCGACAGCAGCGCGAGCCCCGTCAGAACGGCGATCGTGATGCACCAGATAATCATCGTCGCCGGATTTGCGAGGACGAGACGCACACTTGTGACCATGGCGGTAACAAAATCCACATCCCGGTCGTAGAGCATCGGAAAAGAAACGGCAGATATCGAAAAGACAATCATGGCAATGACGGCACCGGCGAAATTCCCGACAAGCAGGAACATGATCCCCGATGACGTCCCGAACAATACATTCATGAATCCGTGTTCGAGGGCATTGAAGCCGATAAACACCATGAACAGCATGGCCGCCATGTCGACCCATATGAAAAACGCAAAACCGGTTACAAGCGCCATCCAACGAAGATCGCGCTGTGTCGATCGACGCACGGCGGCCCAGAGAGAGGACCACGACAAAGGCTCACCAGCCTCGATCTGTTCGCTCACGGCATAGAATCCAACGGCCGCAAAGGGTGCAATCAATGCGAAGCCCATAGCAAGCGGATAGGAGAGATATGGGAGATCGAGCTGCCAGAGCATAATCAGCAGAATCCAGCCGGCTGCCGCAAACATCCCACCGATAACCAGCCCATAGAAAGGTGCAGCCCGCAAATCCCTAATGCCGGCTGCCATGACATCGACCAGGTCACTGATCGAGAGCTGACTCACGCTTGGCCATTGGTCCTTTTGCGCCATACCCGCCTCCCTGCTCTTCGGCTCCACGGCAAAGACGATAGACCGCAATACAGGATGCGGCCATGCCGCTCTTGGTTCAAGCCGCAATATGCAGGTCAAGAGCAGCGCGCACGGCCCTCAGCCACGACGGCCTCGACCAGAAGGTCAAAATCGGCCCGGGTACAGCGATGATTTGTGATGTTCACGCGGATTGCCAGAACATCGTCGAGCTTCGTGGTTGACGGCGCGGCGACGCCAGTAACCTGAAGCTCCATGACGATTTCAGCATTCAGATCATTGAGCTGCTGTGTGGTCAAAGACGGCGTCGCGAACCGAAAACAAACGATGTTCAAGGCAACCGGTGCCGAAAGCTCGAGATCGGGATGCTCCTCGACCAACCCGGCGAGATAGGTTGCATGGCGACAATTGTCTTCGACCTTCTCAGCGATCCGCCTGATGCCATGCTCCTTTAGGGCAAACCAGATCTTGAGCGCACGGAACCCGCGGGAGAGTTCCGGCCCGTATTCGCAAAACCAGGGATTGCCTGCCGCGAGGCCGCGCGGCGCGGCTGTCAGATACTCGCGACGCAAAGTGAAGGCCTCCCGGTGAACTTCTTCGCTACGGATGAGCACGCATCCGGCGTCATACTGAACATGCATCCACTTGTGAAAATCGAATGCCAGAGAGTCTGCCTCTTCGATGCCTTTCAACCTTGGGCGAAGCTCATCGCTCAAAGCGGGGATTGCCCCAAACGCGCCATCGACATGGAACCAGAGATCGAACTCCCGGCAAACTCGCGCGATCGCCGCAAGATCATCGATCGAACCTGTGTTCACGGTTGCTGCGGAACCCATGACACAAAACGGCGTCTTGCCGGCTGCCTGGTCGACCGCGATCGCTTGCCGCAAAGCCTCGATATTCATCGAATAGTCGGCATCGACGGGGACAGATCTCAGAGCATCCATACCGAGCCCCATGAGATCGAATGTCCGCGCCATGCAGCTATGAGCTTCGGCGGAGGCGTAGCCGACGAGTTTGCCTTCGCTGGGCTGCACCCCACGGCGGCGGACGTCATAGTCGACTTTTTTGTACCTGGCAGCCGTCAGTGCAATCATTGTCGCCATCGACGTCCCACTGACAACCAAACCGCTCGCAGTGTCAGGAAAGCCGAACAGCCGGCGGCACCAGTCTATGACCTGTCGCTCGACATAGATTGCGCCATGATCGCGACCGCCGAGATTCGCGTTCATTGCAGCCGCCATGGATTCTGCAATGACGCCGCCCGGCGTCCCTGCCCCGTGCACCCAGCCAAAGAACCTCGGATGGGTGTTCCCCGTTGCATAAGGCAGCACCAAGTTCGTTAGGTCATCACAGACCTTCTCCGTACCCTGCCCATCCATCGGCGGCGGTTCGGCCAATGCATCTTTCACGTCTTCAGGGACCGGCGTCCAAACCTTCCGATCGGTAGCGCCCTGCATATGATCCAGCGCAACATCCAGCATCCGGTGCGAAAGCTCCCGGAACTGGTGCCAATCATCAGGATCGAGTGATTTTTCGGAATCGTGGATGTCTTCCGACTTCAACGCCATCGAATTGTCCTTGGTTGATTTGGCCTGCAACGCCGACGAGGCGTACGGCAGGCACGCCGCGCTATTCCGGCACAGTGCCGATCGCTCGAAGCCATGCCCAATGCCGACTGCTTATGCGCCATGCCTACCGAACATGACGTCCAAGGGCTCAAGGCATATTATCGTTGTCGCCGTTCGTGAGCGCCTCGATACAATCCCAGAATTGGGTGAGCTGGGGGCGCGTTCTTTCGGTCGATCGATACAGGCGAATGTCGAATGTCATTTGCAGCTGCTCATCGCCGACGGGCACCAGGGTCTTGGAGGCGAGTTCAGAACTGATCGAGCTTTCGACGAGCCATGCCACGCCATGTCCTGCGAGAGCCAAAGCTCTGAGCGATGCCCCCATGGGGTTTTCGCAGATCGTATTGAAGGACAAGGGTGGCGCTTGCTGAGAGACAATGAAATTCTCGACACGGCCCCAGTAGCTGTATGAACCATAAGAGAGCAACGGAATCAGGTCTGAGCCCGGTCGATCCATATCGAATTTCGGTTGCTGCTTTTCATTGGCAAGCGACACCGGCAACAGGCGTTCGCTGGACAGTTTGATCGAAGGGTAGATTTGCGGGTCCAGCAGCACCGGAACGGACTCGTTGGCGTAACACAGCAGATAATCGCAATCTCCGTCCACCAGTGCCCGAACGCAATCATGGAAGTTTCCAGGATCGATACGCGTCGCAATCGGACCGATATGCGATTGCACCTCATGGAGCCACTGGGCAAAGAAACTCAATGTGATGCCGTGCAGAGCGGAAAAACTGATTGTGGATCGTGCTCGCCCCTGCTGACCGCGAAACTCGTCGCGGGCTTCATGCATGAGGATCAGTGTTTGTTCCGCCGTATCGCGAAAAGCCCGCCCTTCTCGCGTTAACGTCGTTGGGAATGTACTTCTGTCGATGAGTGAGGTTCCAAGCCAGCTCTCAAGCGCACGAATACGGCGGCTGAAGGCCGGCTGCGTGATGTTCCGCTCTTCCGCCGACCGGGAAAAACTGTGCGTGTTGGCAAGGCTGACAAAGTCTTCAAGCCATTTCAGTTCCATGCGCCGCAGTCCCAGATTGTCGCATGCCCTTGACCACCGCGCGGATGGCCCTATTTCGAAGGTTAGGGCATTGCCATGGCTTCCGCCAAATCTCCACCAAATTGCACGCAAATACACTTCATGCCGATCCAGCATAGGTCATACGGGATCGGCATTGGTCAGTCATAATACTGCCTGACAGACTCGACCACGGGCCTGAGGTCCGAAGATCCGCTGGCAATGCGGCGAGCACGAATGATCGTGACAGGACGTGGACAGCGGACAGTGTGCCTAGAAGGCGCGGGTGGGTGGTGTGAACAAGCTTTGCGTTGGAGCGCGCATAACATTTTGATTGCCCCCCTCAACGTCTGATCGAGGCCATTGCCTCGACCGTCGAAAACCGACGGCCATCGATGGCCGTTCGGGTCTCAGAACCAAAGATGCTTCTGCGCGGTAAATCGCTTGCGCGGGGTTCGATTCATTCTGGGGAGAAAATCGACGATGGCCGAAAAACACACAGATCCACTCACACCCACTCGCAACGGAGGGCCGCTCGGCTTCTGGACGGGCTTAAAACTCTGGCAGAAGATCATCATCGCGCTTCTCTTGGGCGTCGTGGTCGGTGTGATCCTCGGCCCTAATGCGGAATACATCAAACCCATCGGCGTTCTGTTTATCAATTTGATCAAGATGCTGATCGTGCCTCTCATCTTTTCGTCACTGGTCGTCGGGATCTGCTCGATGGACGACGTCAAGAAGATGGGCCGGATCGGTGCCAAATCGTTTGGGCTTTATCTACTCACGACAGCCGTCGCTATTACCATTGGCCTGGCGGTCGGGACAATCCTGCAGCCCGGCGCAGGCCTCAATATGCAAATGCCTGCAGAGTTGACGGCAGCAAAGGAAGCGCCATCGTTCATATCGACCTTGCTCAATATGGTTCCGAAGAACCCCGTTGCCGCCATGTCGTCCGGTTCGGTTCTGCAGATCATCGTTTTCGCCCTCATGCTCGGCGTCGCGATCAATCTGGCGGAAGAAAAAGGTAAGCCTGTCGCCGCGGTTTTCGAGTCGTTTGCCGAGATCATGTACAAGATGACCCATATGGTCATGGCATTCGCGCCATACGGCGTCTTTGCCCTGATGGCATGGGTCGCAGGCAAATACGGCCTCGACGTCTTGTTACCGCTCGGCAAGGTGATTGCAGGTGTCTATCTTGGATGCATCCTGCACGTCCTGATCACGCTGACATTCGGCGGCATCATGATGACTGCGCGGCTCAACCCTGTTCGGTACTGGAGAGGAATCATCGACGCTCAGGCCGTGGCGTTCACCACGACCAGCAGTTCGGGAACCCTCCCCGTTACAATGGAATGCGCCAGGACAAATCTTGGCGTGTCACGGCCTGTTTCCAGTTTCGTGCTGCCGCTCGGCGCTACCATCAACATGGACGGCACCGCGCTCTACCAGGGCGTGGCAGCACTCTTTGTGGCACAGGCCTTCGGGATCGATCTGACAACCGGTCAGTACATTACGATCATCCTGACTTCGACATTGGCCTCGATCGGCAGCGCAGGTGTCCCGGGTGCCGGCTTGATCATGCTGTCTCTCGTGCTGACCTCTGTCGGACTGCCACTGGAAGGTCTGGCGGTGATTGCCGGTATCGATCGCATCCTCGATATGGCCCGTACGACGGTGAACGTGACCGGTGATCTGATGGTCTCTGTCCTTATCGCCAAGAGCGAAGGCGAGCTCGACGAGGAAGCCTACAACAAGGTGGCCATTGTCTAGCTCTTTCAGCGACCGGTGCATTCTCATTGCATCTCTTGCAATGCGTCGGCACCGGTCGCCGCCAAACCGGATCGCCGCAAACTGATATCAGGCGGTATTGATGGATCGCACGCTAGCGACAATGCTCGATGTGGAATGAACTGTCGGAACTTCTCATCGGCTTCGGCGGTGCCCTTATTGCGCTTTGGGTCCTGTTCACCGCCATCTCCATTTGGAGCAGAGAAGATCGCAACGGCGAGCCGAGGGGTCAGAAAAAGGAATCCGCTCGAGATCAGCATGTGCCAATCGATGCATCCACTCGCCAGGTTGATCAAGGCGACGCCCAAGAACAAACCCCACGGCGCATGCCTTCGATCGAACCGAATCCCAGCAAACCGCCAACAGTGTTCAAGATTTTCGTTGCTTCTGACGCCGGCACATCCATGCGCGAGGTCACCATGGCCCAGGCGGAGGTAAATCGTGGCCTTAAGGGAGACCGTTATGCGGAGGGTTGCGGCTTCTGGAGCGAAAAAGACGAATGCGAAGTCACATTGATCGCGCGTGAAGATCTCGAGACGATCGCTGCCGAGACAGGACTCAAGCTTGCTGCCGGTGAACATCGGCGGAATGTGGTGACCCAGAACGTTCGGATGCACAGTCTGGTCGGCAAACGCTTTCGGATCGGCGAAGCACTATTCGCTTATGACCGGCCGAGACCGCCGTGCCTCCACCTCCAGACAATCACGGAACCCGGGATGGCGCATGCGCTGGTTGGTGCCTCGGGCATCTGCGTACGCTGCACCCATAGCGGAACCGTTCGGCAAGGCGATCGTATCGTCGTGCTGGACGTGTCACTGGGTAAGCTTCTCAGAAATCTGCTGAATTCAATTTGGCATGCCAGGAGCCGCCATTGAACGGCTCAATAACGGTCTGCAGTCGCAGCACAGCGCAAATTGGCAATCCCTCCATCCGACTTGACGACGGGCTCTGAGCGGGCTTACTTCCGTATTATGCTGATACTCATCGATAATTACGACAGTTTCACCTACAACCTCGTGCATTTCCTGGGCGAACTGGGTGCCGACTGCCGCGTCCACCGCAACGACAAGGTGACAGTCGACGAGGTCCTGCGCGACAAGCCGCAAGGTATCGTCATGTCACCCGGGCCTTGCGATCCGGATAAGGCCGGCATTTGCCTCGAACTGGTCGAGCGCGTTGGTGGCGAAATCCCGATCATGGGCGTATGCCTTGGCCATCAGGCCATCGGCCAGGCCTATGGCGGGCGGGTCGTTCGCGCGCCTGTTCTGATGCATGGAAAACTCTCCACCATCCACAGTACTGGGAAAGGCCTTTTCAAAGGCCTGCCGGATACATTCGAGGGAACGCGCTATCATTCGCTCACTGTCGAGCGAGAAAGCCTGCCCGACTGTTTCGAGATCACGGCCGAAACGGAAGATGGTGTAATCATGGGATTGCAGCACAAGACACGCGAGGTCCATGGCGTGCAGTTCCACCCCGAGAGCATTGCCTCTCAGCACGGCCATGCATTGCTGGCCAACTTCCTCGACATTGCCGGAATTTCACATCAACCTGCGGCTCCGCTCGACGAAGCGATCGCCGTCCTATAACGGGCCTGAGAGATCGCCATGAGTGAGTTCAAACCTTTCATCGAAAAAGTTGCTGCCGGCGAAACGCTGAGCGCAGACGAAACGGCAGATGCATTCGACATCATGATGTCCGGCGGATCGACGCCGGTGCAGATCGCTGCCTTTCTCATGGGACTACGCGTGCGCGGCGAGACGGTCGATGAGATTACCGGCGCCGCCCGGACAATGCGCGCTAAGGCATTGAAAGTCGCAGCTCCCGACGGCGCGGTCGATACCTGCGGAACCGGCGGTGACGCCAAAGGCACTTACAATATCTCCACCTGCGCGGCATTCGTCGTGGCAGGTGCCGGTGTTCCTGTGGCCAAACACGGCAACAAGTCCGTGTCTTCCAAATCCGGCTCGGCCGATGTGCTTGCCGCGCTCGGCGTCAATCTGGATGTGGGTGCGGACTGCGTCGCAACGGCAATGGCCGATGCAGGGATCGGTTTCCTGTTCGCACCGGCACACCATGCGGCGATGCGCCATGTGGGACCGACACGGGGAGAGCTCGGCATTCGTACCGTGTTCAATCTCCTTGGGCCGCTTTCGAATCCAGCCGGTGCGACACGTCAGGTCATCGGTGTCTTCTCACCAGATTGGTTGAGACCAATGGCCGAGGTTCTTCATAATCTGGGATCGGACCATGTCTGGATCGTTCACGGCTCCGACGGCCTGGATGAGTTGACCACCACAGGGCCGAGCGCGGTCGCCGAGTTGAAGAACGGAACCGTCACCACATTCGAGGTGACTCCGGAAGATGCCGGACTGCAGCGCGCCGAGCCGCAATCGCTTATCGGCGGAGAAGCCGCAGAAAACGCCGATGCCATCAGGGACGTGCTGGGCGGCAAGCCATCGCCCTTCCGCGACATAGTGGTGTTGAATGCTGCTGCAACCTTGATTGTTGCAGGAAAAGCCCCGGACCTTGCTGCCGGTGCAGAACTGGCAAGCCAGGCGATAGACAGCGGCGCGGCGGCAAACAGCCTCAAGCGGCTTGTCGAGATCACGAATGGCTGAGAAGATGCAGAACATTCTCGACAAGATCACGGACTACAAGCGCAATGAGATTGCTGCCGCCAGAGCGGCGTTACCCTTGGAGTCCCTGGAAGCCAAAGCAAGAGAAGCATCGCCGACTCGCGGTTTTGCCGACGCACTGCGGAGGGCACACAAGGATGGCCGCTTTGCTCTCATTGCAGAAATAAAGAAAGCCAGCCCGTCCAAGGGACTCATTCGCGCCGATTTCGATCCACCCAAATTGGCTGCAGCCTATGAGCAGGGCGGGGCCGCCTGCCTTTCGGTGCTGACCGATACGCCGTCGTTTCAGGGCAAGCCGGAGTTCCTGACGGCAGCCCGCAGTGCAACCGGGCTCCCGGCGCTTCGCAAAGACTTCATGCTGGAACCCTATCAGGTAGCCGAGGCAAGAAGCTGGGGCGCCGACTGCATTCTGCTGATCATGGCCATACTCAGCGACGATCAGGCCGCGGAACTCACGAGCGCTGCGAAACAGTGGGGCATGGATGTTCTCGCCGAAGTCCATGATGGCGAAGAGCTTGAGCGCGCTTTGAAGCTCGACACGCCGTTGCTTGGCATCAACAACCGCGACCTTCGAACGTTCGAGACAAGCCTGACAACGACAGAAACACTGTGCGAACGAATTCCCGAAGATCGTATCATCATTAGCGAGAGCGGCATCGCGAACCACGATGACCTCCTGCGCCTCGCCGAATCCGGCGTCCAAACCTTCCTTGTTGGAGAAAGCCTCATGCGCCAGACCGACGTCACGTTGGCGACACGCGCCCTTCTCGAAGGTGAAGCCGCCAATCGCGAGGCCGCACAATGAGCGGTACGACGCTTACGCATTTGGACGAGAAGGGCGAGGCACGCATGGTCGATGTCTCGGACAAGGACATCACGGCACGCATGGCTGCGGCCGAGGGCTTTGTTTCCATGGCACCCGCGACACTAGCGCTTCTTCGAGAAGGCCAAGCCAAGAAAGGCGACGTTCTTGCAACAGCAAGGATTGCCGGAATCATGGCATCCAAGCGCACACATGAACTGATCCCGCTCTGCCACCCGCTTGCTCTCTCCAAGGTTACCGTCGGCTTCGAGACCTCTGACGATCCGACCGGCGTCCATGTCACAGCAGAGGTCAAGGTTACGGGGCGCACCGGCGTTGAAATGGAGGCCCTGACCGCCGTGTCCGTCGCCTGTCTGACAATCTATGACATGCTCAAGGCGGCTGACCGGACAATGGCCTTCTCCGGTATCCGTCTCGTCGAAAAATCCGGCGGGCGCTCTGGCGATTTCCGCGCCGAACCGCGGTCCTGACTCCCATGGGTCTCCTCTCAGTTGCCGAAGCCATGGCGCACGTCACCGCGGACGTCGAACCGCTCGAGACGGAACGCGTCGCACTGGATGAGGCTCATGGCCGCGTCCTCGCAAGCGACATTGCGGCACGCCTGACACAACCACCTTTCAACGCCTCCGCGATGGATGGCTATGCTGTGCGCTCTACAGACCTCGGCACCCTCCCCTGCACGCTCAAGGTGATCGGGGAAGCCGGTGCCGGCCACGCTTTCGATGGCACTGTCGGTACAGGTCAGGCAGCGCGCATCTTTACAGGCGCCCCCGTACCGGAAGGTGCCGATACGATCGTCATCCAGGAAGACACGACGCGCGACGGCGATGTCGTCACGGTTCTGGAGGGTGCTCCGGCGGGAACCTATATCCGACCTCGTGGATTCGACTTCGCCGAAGGGACGGTCTTGCTTCCAGCCCCCCGCAGACTGACAGCGAGGGATGTCGCACTTGCCGCAGCGATGAATCACGACACCGTTCTGGTCAGACGGCGCCCGAAAGTCGCAATTCTTGCAACGGGTGATGAATTGGTATCGCCGGGAGAGGACCCCGCCCCCGATCAGATTGTCTCGTCGAACCCTTATGGTCTTGCTCCTCTCGTCGCTGCATTTGGCGGTGTGCCGCAACGTTTGGGAATCGCGAGGGACACGCTCGCCAGCCTCGACGAGCGCATGACGGAAGCCGCGGACGCGGACATCCTTGTGACCATTGGCGGCGCTTCTGTGGGCGAGCACGACCTCGTGCAGGACGCGCTGCGTGCCCGCGGCATGTCCCTTGATTTCTGGCGCATTGCCATGCGGCCCGGCAAACCGCTGATGTTTGCCAGAAAGGACCACCAACGCGTTCTCGGCCTTCCCGGAAATCCCGTATCCGCCATGGTTTGTTCGCGGATTTTTCTGGTTCCCCTGCTCCGAGGTCTTCTCGGACTGGAACCCGAGCCCGATGCTACTCTGAACGGCGTTCTTGATGCCGAAATCGGCCAAAACGGACCGCGTCAGCATTATATGCGCGCGACTTCGACGCCTGGCCCAGACGGGACGCTGCGCGTCACTCCCGTGACGTCGCAGGACAGTTCTCTGCTGTCGCTGCTGGCATCCGCCGATTGCCTGATTGTTCGCCCGCCGAATGCACCAGCACAACCTGCAGGCGACTCAGTGCCTCTTTTACGGCTCGATTTTTAAGGTCACGACACTTTTTCACGCCGTAACTGCCCGGATTAACGTCGATTTAACCGGTTGCAGAACAAGAATAGAACATGTATAAAATGTTCATGGTTTGTCCAGCTATCAACCTGGACGTGTGACCACGGCACTGAGTACACCCGTCCCGGTTTTGACAAAGAGGTCTCAATGCTCACACCCAAGCAAAAAGAGCTGCTCATGTTTATCCATGAGCGCGTTAAAGAGACCGGCGTGCCGCCCTCTTTCGATGAAATGAAAGAGGCGCTCGATCTTCGTTCCAAGTCCGGCATTCACCGATTGATAACGGCGCTGGAAGAACGCGGCTTTATCCGCCGCCTTCCTCACCGTGCCCGGGCCCTTGAAATCGTCCGATTGCCTGAATCGGTGCAGCCAAGCTTTGTCGGTGCCAAGGGGCGTGGATTTTCGCCAAGTGTTATTGAGGGCAGTCTCGGCCGAGCGACGACTGGTGGCAATCCAACAGTTCCGGGTCAATCCGTATCGGTTCCCATGATGGGCCGGATTGCGGCGGGTGTGCCCATTGAGGCGATCCAGAATCGTACCGACACGATTGAAGTGCCGCCCGAATTGGCTGCCAAAGGCGATCATTTCGCATTGGAGGTCAAAGGCGATTCCATGATCGAGGCCGGCATCCTCGATGGAGACACGGTGATTGTCCGCAAGTGCGATACGGCCGACACCGGTGATATCGTCGTGGCTTTGGTCGACGAGGAAGAAGCGACCCTGAAACGTTTGCGTAAACGCGGCGATTCAATTGCGCTCGAAGCGGCCAATCCGGCCTACGAGACACGGATCTTCGGACCTGACCGGATCAAGGTTCAAGGTCGGCTTGTGGGTTTAATTCGGCGATACTGATTGTCGCGATCCTGGCGCGCGGAATTGGCGTTGGGCTGGCTTCGACCTGACCCACGGCCGTGAGCCGCGCCGTTGCGAGACTGTCTCGACACGGATTTTTTCACCTTCGAGATAGACGGCATGAGCCCCTTCGCGCCGAAAATCCAACTTGTCGACAATCACACGCGCTTTCGGACATCGGCGACGAAAAGGAAATTGCGAAACGATAATGTCGGCCATGCGGCATTCTTCTCTTAGTGCCGCGGGATGACGCAGGAACGTGATCGCTTTGCCTTTGACAGTCGCCACACAGGCATGCTCGTCACACCGATAGGCTCTTGTTCTCTTGCCGAGCTCAGCGACTGTTCCATCCCCATCCGCCAACAGCCATTTGTCAATCGAATAGGTCACGCGCTGAGCGGCTGGGATGGCAAGAAGTCCTGCGTCCGTCCTGACGGCAAGTGTCTTTCCTTCCCGCTCGATCAGAACATCGGGGCGCGGCAGGTTCCCGGCAATGGCGACACCGATTGCTGCGATGATGAGACCGGCCGATCGCCAGGGACGACGCCAAAGGCAAAGCCAAAGACCACCGACAACCAACAGCACGAGGGCATGGGTCGGCATGGCGGCGACATGCACCACGGCACCATCGAGACCCGATACGTATCCGGCTACGGCTGTTAGAAACTCAATCCCCTGAGCCATGATCCATAGCGGGCCGGCCTCCAAGCCAAAAGGCATGGCGAGAAGCGCCAGAAGCGCCATTGGCATGATTAGGATTCCAACCAGTGGCATAGCGGCCAGGTTTCCAAGGAGCGAGAACTGCGCGAGTTTATGAAAGTGAAAAGCGGCGAAGGGTGCTGTTGCCAAGCTCGCCACCAGTGTCGTGAGGCCAATGCCGGTAAAGTAACGCCAGGCCCGTGCCATACCATTCCCCAGAATACCGGCGTCGAGTGCATTGCGGCGCCTCGAGGTCGCAGTTTCGTATACCGAAACAAGCCCGACCACGGCAGCGAATGACATTTGGAAACTCACATTGAGAACGCTCTCGGGGAGGGTCAGCAGAATAATCAACGCCGCAATGGCAACGTTCCGGAGCGTGAGTGCCGGTCTGTCCAGCATTATGGCAAGGAAGAAGATTGCCATCATGATGAAAGCGCGCTGTGTTGCGATACCGGCTCCTGAAAGAGCGAGATAGAATGCGGCACCGACAAGCGCCAGGAACGCCGCCCACTTTTTGATTGGGTATCGCAGGGCCAAGCTCGGAATTAACGCGAGGCTCGCGCGCACAAGCCAAAACAGCGTGCCGGCCATCAAGGCCATGTGAAGACCTGAAATGGCAAGCACATGGGCGAGGCCTGAATGTCTCAGTGCAGACAGTGTGTCTTCGGGAATGGCCGTGCGCTCACCCGTTATCAAAGCCGTCGCAATCGTTCCAGATGGGCCCGGCAAGGCAGCACGAATACGATTGCCAATCGTTTGGCGCAAAGAATCGATTCCGGCCCAGAGGCGTAATCCGAACGGCGGCGGCGCTGCATCTGCAATGACAGTCGGCGGGCCGATGGCAAATCCGACAGCACCAAGACGCTCGAACCAGGCTTTGCGCGCAAAATCGAAGCCACCGGGTGCAACCGGTTCCGGGACCGGTCTCAGAACGGCACGCAAACGAACGGCATCGCCGGTTTTGACTCCGATTTCAGCGAAACGTGCCGTCACCCTTGCACGAAAGGGCAGTTGTTCCTCTGGAATACCGTCGATGGAAATGAGGCGCAGTGTCAGTCGCGCGCCCTTCTTGGGTTTGGGAGCTACATCTTCGACCCAACCAACGACGTGAACAACCTTCGTCGATCGCAACAAAGACGGGCTATCGACCGACAGCGCGCGGAGTTTGACATTGGCAAAACCGACCGCAGCACAAATGGCTGCAAGTGCGAGGACACATCCCAGAGGCCGGGAGCGCAGAAGGAGAAAGAGCCCGATGGCCGCCATGAGCGGTGCTACGGCAAATGCGATCGTGGGTTCTTCGGCCAGTGCGAAATAGGCGCCTGTACCGGCACCGAGAAATACGGGCACCCAAAGGAAAAAGCGATCGCGTTCAGCCTCAAGCTGACGAAACAGAGGCGTCAAGGCCTCACGGACCAGACCTGCGGCAGACACGGCGCGACTTTCGCCGACACGCCAATCGCCGGACATCACCCCACTCCCTTAACGCAAACAAGGCTTCATGCTACATCACCGCGCACTGGCTTCCAAAAACAACCGCACCTTCGGACATCCATGACAGATAAAGTGTTGACCCGTTTCGCCCCCTCACCAACCGGTTTCCTTCATATCGGCGGTGCCCGGACGGCCCTGTTCAACTGGGTTTATGCACGCGCCAATGGCGGCGCCATGGCCTTGCGGATCGAGGACACCGACCGCGAGCGGTCAACGCCGGAAGCAATCGATGCGATCCTTGAGGGGCTTCAATGGCTCGGGCTCGATTGGGATGGCGAGCCGGTCTACCAGCACCAGCGGGCCGATCGTCACCGCGAAGCTGTCGAACAGTTGCTGGCCAGCGGCAGTGCATATCGCTGCTACTGCACACCGCAGGAACTCACCGAGATGCGCGAGCGCTCAAGGGCTGAAGGACGGGCGCCCATCTATGATGGATCCTGGCGCGACCGTGACCCTTCAGATGCCCCGGAGGGCGTTGCGCCCGCCATCCGTTTCAAAGCGCCCCGCGACGGGGAAACGATCGTCGAGGACAAAGTGCAGGGCCGCGTGGTGGTCGCGAACAAAGAGCTCGATGACCTTGTGCTTCTGAGAAGCGACGGGTCTCCGACCTACATGCTGTCGGTCGTCGTCGACGACCACGATATGGGCGTCAGTCACGTCATTCGGGGCGACGATCATCTGACCAATGCAGCGCGTCAATCGCAGATATTTGCAGCCCTTGGATGGCCGACACCGGTCTTCGCCCACGTCCCGCTCATTCATGGGCCGGATGGCGCAAAACTCTCTAAGAGACACGGCGCCCTTGCCGTTCAAGCTTATCGTGCGATGGGATATCTACCCGATGCACTGAAGAACTATCTGGCGCGGCTTGGATGGAGCCATGGCGACGACGAGATCTTTAGCCAGGATCAGATGATCGAATGGTTCGATCTCGACGGCATCGGGAAGAGCGCTGCGCGTTTCGACTTCGCCAAACTCGAAAATCTAAATGGGACCTATATTCGAAACAAACCGGATGATGAACTCCTTGCTCAGATAGAAACGCTGCTGCCTCTGATCGAAGATCGGTCAGGTCTCCCTGAAAAGCTGGACGATATCGGTCGCAGCAAAGTCCTTGCAGCGCTTCCCGCATTGAAAGAGCGGGCAAAGACACTGATCAATCTCATCGAAGGTGCCGCATTTCTGTTCGCAGAGCGTCCGCTGACGCTTGAGGATAAAGCTGCCAAACACCTTGATGACGACGCCCGAACACGCCTGGCTGCGCTAGTTCCACGACTTGAGGCTCTCGAGCCCTGGGATCTCGAAACTATAGAAGAAGCCGTGCGAGCCACTGCGGCCGATGCCGAGGTCGGGCTCGGCAAGGTGGCTCAGCCTCTGCGCTCCGCGCTGACGGGCCGAACATCGTCTCCCGGAATTTTCGATGTTGTCTATGCTCTTGGTCGAGCCGAAGCGATTGGCCGAATTTCGGATCAACTGGCCTGAGACCAGCGGCGGTTACGATTGCCCCGATACTCCGTACAAGTCGGAACATTGGCCATCCGTCGACCTTGCAGCGCGGCAAGAAATAGGCGATCTTGCGGCGCTGCAAAAAATCACCGCCCCACCAGTTTAACGTCTGCACCGCGTGCGGGTGGAAGCAGGCTCATTAGCACTACCAAGACGTTTACTCGCAGGAGGTCGTTATGAGCGCAATCGAAGCGTCAAATACTGATACGGAAGAAAATAAAACAGCAACCCTCATTCTGGATAATAAGTCATATGATTTACCGATACACCCTTCAACATTAGGGCCAAGTGTCGTCGATGTCTCAAAATTCTATGGCGAGACAAATAGTTTCACCTATGATCCCGGCTTCACATCAACAGCAAGCTGTGAATCATCAATTACCTATATTGACGGAGACGAAGGCCTCCTTCTTTATCGCGGCTATCCAATAGATCAACTCGCCGAGAAAGGTGATTTCCTCGAAACCTGCTACCTTTTGCTATACGGGGATCTCCCAAATAAGCAGCAATTCGATGATTTTCGGGCTCGAGTCACGAATCACACCATGCTGCATGAGCAGATGAACCGATTCTATACTGGTTTCCGGCGTGATGCTCACCCCATGGCGATCATGGTTGGCGTCGTTGGCGCCCTTTCCGCTTTCTATCATGACTCGACGGATATCCAGGATCCTGTGCAGCGCAACATCGCCAGTATCCGGATGATTGCGAAGATGCCGACGATCGCTGCGATGGCGTTCAAATATTCCATCGGTCAACCCTTTATGTATCCACGCAACGATCTCGATTATTCGTCCAATTTCCTACGCATGTGCTTCGCCGTTCCTTGCGAAGAGTATGAGGTCAATCCGATCTTTGCGCGCGCCATGGACCGGATTTTCATCCTGCATGCCGATCACGAACAAAACGCATCGACATCGACGGTACGTTTGGCGGGCTCTTCGGGCGCCAATCCATTTGCGTGCATTTCGGCCGGTATTGCCTGCCTGTGGGGACCGGCACATGGCGGTGCCAACGAAGCTGCCCTGAACATGCTTGAGGAGATCGGTACCGTCGATCGGATCCCGGAATATATCGACCGCGCCAAGGATAAAGATGATCCCTTCCGGCTCATGGGCTTCGGCCACCGGGTCTACAAAAACTACGATCCACGGGCGACGATCATGCAGAAGACGTGTCATGAAGTCCTCGATGCACTCGATATGACCGATGATCCGGCATTGGACGTTGCCAGGGAGCTCGAGCGGATCGCGCTCGAAGACCCCTATTTCATCGAGAAAAAGCTTTATCCCAATATCGACTTCTACTCAGGCATCACCTTGCGTGCGCTCGGGTTCCCGCGGGACATGTTCACGGTTCTCTTCGCGCTGGCCCGGACCGTCGGATGGATTGCTCAATGGGCCGAGATGATTGAGGATCCGGCTCAGCGCATCGGGCGTCCGCGGCAACTCTACACCGGTCATACGGAGCGGAATTATGTCGCGCTGGAAGACCGGCCACCTTGCGAACGTCATCCTCTCGGGGTCAGACCGACACGCTAGATCCACAAGATCCCTAGTCCGGCCTTCTCACACCGATGTGTGAAGGTCGGACTAGTCCGGGAGGTAGGTAAGAATAGTACGAGCAGCCTCTTCGCTGGGCGTCCCAGCATCAAGGCGCATTTTATCTGCAATGATGCTGAGGCCTGCGAGCTGTGCATCGCGAGCTTCAGTTTCGCCCATCAAGGGAAGCATTGCGGCTGAAAGCTGTTCCCCGGTACAAGCCTCATAGATGAATTCGGGGAAAACATTCTCTTCCAATATGAGATTGGGCAGCACAATCGACTGAAAACTGGCCAGCCATCGCAAGCGCGCGGCGACCGGATCGAGAATGTAGCCGACCGCCATCGGTGTTCCGCAAAGTGCCAGTTCCAATGTCACTGTTCCTGAAACGGCCAATGCGGCTCGAGCCAATAGAAACGCCTGGAACTTTGCTGTCTCGCCCGACACCAAATGAGGCTTGCTTGGCCAGCCATCCAATTTCGTTTCGATCAACGCCCGCACAGACTCAACGACAGGGATCACGATCTCAAACGGCCCTGTTTCCCGCCATATCAGATTGAGCGCTTCGCCAAACGACTGCATGTGCCGGCTGACTTCGTGTGCTCTGCTACCCGGCAACACGACCAGCACAGGCAGGTCGGGATCAAGTCCCTGTTCCTGGGTCAACGCATTGGGATCAAGGCTGTCAATCCAGTCCAATCGCTCGATCAGAGGATGACCGACATAGGTGCAGTCCGGCCCACCAAGACGGCGATGGACCCCTGGCTCGAAAGGAAGCAGAGCCAGGACGTGATCGACATACCGACGCATCTTTTTCGCGCGCCCAGGCCGCCACGCCCACACGCTTGGAGAAACATAATCGACCACAGGGAGGCCAGGCCGCGCCCGGCGCACGCGCTTGGCGACGGCATGGGTGAATTCCGGGCTGTCGAGGATAACGAGAATGTCGGGGTCTGCTTGAAGAACCGCATCGACCGTCTGATGGATACGGCGGATCAAGCGCGGCAGTCGCGGGATTACCGCAGAAATTCCCATCACGGCGATATCGGAAAGTGGAAAGAGTGAGGGGCAGCCTTGACTAGCCATCGCCTCTCCGCCGACACCCGAGAACGAGACAGGTTCACCCAGAGCATCCTTGATCGCCGGAATGAGTTTGCCGCCAAGCTGGTCGCCCGAATGCTCGCCTGCGACCATAGCGATATGGCGCCCTTTGCCGCGCGCTGTCATTGCCCTTCGTCCAGGTCGAAACCGCTGACAAAGATGCCATGTTTATCCGCTTCGGCAATGACCGTCTCGCGCTCGGCAACCAGCACGGCACCAGCCGACAGCGCAATACCTGCAAGACGGGCCTTGGCGGCATTACGCACTGTCTCGGGGCCGATCGTCGGCAAATCGATTCGCCGCTCCTGACCTGGTTTCGGTCGCTTGACCAAAACACCGCTCGGCTTTTTGGCGGTCTTGCGCTGATGGGTTTCCAGACCGGCGCAGCGCTTCAGTATTGCGTCCGTTCCTTCGGCGGCCTCGATCGCCAGCACATGACCTTGCGATACGACCACCGCCTGACCGACATCAAAAGGCCCGAGCGCTTCAATGACGCCGAAGGCACGCTCGATATCGAACTGGTGACTCTCATCAGGTTTCACACGGCCGAGCGGCCCAACGGTCATGATCAGATCCGGCGCAATGTCGTCGGCGCCACGGACAATGAAACCGCGGTCCTCGAAGGCCTTAACAATACTCCCGAGGAGATCGCCATCGCCGCTCTTCACCAGAGAAATGACTAGCGGCACATTCTTCAAGGCCCGCACGCTGAGCTTGATATCGGACAGGTCCGGCCGATCAACGCCGCCGACGATCACGATCTCATTGCACCCGTGATCGCGAAGCCTCTTGAATATGCTTCCGATGTCGATCCATTCGAGCCAGGTATGAGAATAAGCCTTCAGACCTTCGTCGGCACTGCTGCCGATCGCAACGATATGAACGTCTCTTCCTTGTGCGATCGCCGCATCAGCCACGGTCGCAGGCAATGTGCCGCCACCAGCGACAATTCCTAACGGGCCCGGGGCGTCATGCTGTGTCATGGTGAAAAGACGGTCGTCAGCGCCGCCACTCAGCTATTGCGAGGGACACAAAGCGAACGATCGGAAGCTGCTCGTGCAAAGGTGATGATCCGCGTGACACAAGGGTCGTCCGCAAACATCTTCTCAACATCTTCCATGCGTTCCATCAACGTGCCTTCCGCAGAGAAAAGCAGGCGATAAGCCTTACGGAGACTGTGGATCTGCTCGCGATCAAAGCCCTGGCGTTTCAATCCAACGATATTCAGACCCGAGAGCACCGCTCGGTTGCCTAGCGCCATGCCATAGGGAATGAGATCATTCTCGACGCCTGACATTCCGCCGACGAATGCATGGGCCCCAATGCGCACAAACTGATGGACGGCGCTCAACCCCCCAAGGATGACATGATCTTCAATGACGCAGTGGCCGGCAAGCGTCGCGTTGTTCGCCATGATCACGTGATCGCCGATCTTACAATCGTGGGCCACGTGTGCACCGACCATGAAGAGGCCATGTGAACCGACTTCAGTCGTCAATCCACCCCCCTCGGTGCCTGGGTTCATCGTGACATTCTCACGGATGATGTTCTTCTCGCCGATGATCAGACGACTGGCCTCGCCGCCAAACTTCTTGTCCTGCGGAATGTGCCCAATCGAGGAGAATGGAAAGATCTCGCAATCCGCACCAACTTCCGTCTGTCCTTCGACAACGACGTGGGAATGGAGGCGGCAGTTGTCGCCCAGTACGACATTTGGGCCGATCACACAAAACGGACCAATCTGCACGCCCGATCCGATATGCGCGCCCGGATCGACGACGGCACTTGAGTGAATATTCGTCATGAGAGCAAGCTCGTTTGGGTGTTCAGTCCAGGTCGACGCTGTCGACAATCATTGCACTGACTTCAGCCTCGGCAACCAGTTTGCCTTCGACTTTGGCTTCGCCCTTGAAGCGCCAGACCCGGCCACGGTTACGGATCTTTTTGACATGGAATTTGACCGTATCTCCGGGAACGACCGGACGACGAAATCGCGCGCGATCGATCGCCATGAAGTAGACCAGATCAGGCTCGTACTCCTTGTCCATGGTGTTGACGCATAGCGCGCCCGCCGTCTGTGCCATGCCCTCGACCAGGAGCACGCCGGGCATCACCGGATAGGAGGGAAAATGTCCCTGAAAAAACGGTTCGTTTATCGTAACGTTCTTGATTCCTACCGCTGACTTATCGCCGTCCATTTCCTCGATCCGATCGACCATTAAAAATGGATAGCGATGCGGCAGCAGCTTCATTATTTGTCCGATATCAACGCTGTCGAGCGTTGTAGAATCTTCGGATTCGCTCATGGTCTTAAGTTCCATTCAGCTCGGATTGCAGACATTGGATGAATTACTTGTCTACCGAGTTATTTGTCTAGGTCAGTTTTGCCACGTTTGGCATCCGCCGCGTTGATCAGCCGCTTCATGATCGCAAACTCCCGCCCCCACTGCCGAACAGGCCGAGCTGGCAGAAATCCACCCCATCTTTCGCCGGGTGGAATGTCACGCGTAACTGAACTGTCAGCGCCGATCTGCGCACCGGTACCAATCGTGATATGACCGACGCATCCTGCCTGACCTCCCATCATTACGAAGTCGCCAATTTCCGTGCTACCGGAGATACCGACCTGCGAAACGATGAGGCAATGGCGGCCAATGACGACGTTGTGCCCGATTTGGACCTGATTATCAATTTTTGTTCCTTCGCCCACCATAGTGTCACGGAGCGTACCGCGATCGATGGTGGTGTTGGCACCGACTTCGACATCATCCTGGAGAATAACGCGACCGATTTGCGGTATTTTCAGATGGCCGGCAGCACCGATTGCAAAGCCATATCCGTCCTGTCCGATGCCGGCTCCTGCGTGAATGATCACACGGTCACCCGCGAGACAGTTGGTGATACTCGCATTTGGTCCAACATAGCTCTCGCGACCGATATGGACCCGGTAACCAATCATCGCGCCAGCGGCAATCACAGTACCCCGCCCGATATGCGCCTCCGGCCCGATAACGGCGCCTGGTTCCACGCGAACGCCATCCTCTAGCTGGGCGCTGGGGTGCACCGTCTGTCCCGGTTGCCAATCGGCGCTGCCAGCGGTCTTGGACAAGAGAGCATCGGGATAGAAGAGACGGACTGCATGGGCAAACGCTCGATAGGGATCGTTCACAACGACCGGCAATGAACTGCTCGGTACAGAATCCGCATATTTCTCGGCAACGAGACATGCACTGGCCTTGGCTACCTGCAAGGCCGGCAGATATTTTGCGTTGTCGAGAAACGAGATGTGGCCGTCCTGCGCAGAATCGAGCGGGCGCACATCCTCGAGCTGCAGATCTTTGTCTACCGTGTTGACGGCAGCGATGCCTGCAGCATCAAGAATATCGCCTAAGCGAAACGGACCCGCCCGCTCGTAAAAACCAGGATGCTCCATCGTCATCCGTCCGCAGTGGAAACAAGAAAGACCTGCCAACTGTAGCTTGAGTCCACCGCTTGCAACAGCCCGCGGTTAGAACTGGGTGCTGCCTCCGAAACGGAAAACCTGTTCATCGTCAAACGATTCCGAGGAGAGCACGCCAGCAATGTCAGCCCGGAGAGGACCAACCGGCGATTGCCAGATCAAGCTGAAGCCCGCCGAAGAGCGAATGGATGCTTCGTCTCCAACATTGGTGACGTTCAGATTGCCGAGATCACCTGTGTCAAAGAGTGTTGCTGCATCCGTGAACACGGCAGCTGAGACACCCAGGCTTTCTGGTACAAACGGGAGCGGGAAGCGGAGTTCTGCCGTCGCAGCAGCGAACGTCGTACCACCCAGTGCGTCACCCGTTGTCAAATCTCTCGGTCCGATACCGGCCCGATCGAAGCCACGAATGGTCTCACTACCCTTGAAGAACAGATCCTGGAGCCGCACATCGTCGCCACCAAATCCGGTGATGTTGCCGCCCTGTACCCGTCCGACCAGCGTAATCCGCTTGCGGATCGGATAGTAGGCCCGGCCATCTGCAATGGTGCGGACATAGTTCACATCACCACCGACACCGGCCAGATCCTGGGCCAGAGAGAAATAATAGCCCTGGGTCGGCGAGCGCCGAGAATTGCGTGTATCGAAGACCAGCGTGTAGCCGATCGAGGACTTGGTCGTCGATCCAGCCGCATTCTGAACAGCCAGAGAGGCACCGGTCTGCACGTCAAAGACTTCCTGGACTTCAAGCTGGTAGCGCGTGGTGATCGCCCAGTGGTCGCTTAGCGGAACACCAAGCCTCAATCCACCACCAGTTCGCCGTGACTTGAAGGACGATTCGTCCGTCAAATCTGTTTCACGATGGAACAGATCGATACCTGCCGACATATTCCGGTCGAGGAACCGCGGTTCTGTGAAACTGAAGTCAAGCTGTGTCCGCTCGAAACTACCCGACAGGCGAAGCCGGACATACTGCCCTTTTCCGAGCAAGTTCCGCTCAGTCAGACTAATATCGCCAATAACGCCTTCCGAGCTTGAGTAACCCGCACCGAACGACAGTTCGCCCGTTGCCTGCTCGACAACGACCACACTGAGCACCACGCGGTCAGGTGCACTACCTGGCGATGGCGTGACCTTGACACTCTTAAAGAAGCGCAGAGCCTGGAGTCTCTTGCGAGCGTTCTCGACAAGCAATCTGTTATAGGCATCACCTTCAGCTAGCCGGAATTCCCGGCGAATGACTTCGTCAAGCGTGCGTGTATTGCCAACGATATCAATGCGTTCGATGTAGACCCTCGGGCCTTCTTCGATCACATAGGTGAGATTGATAACGCGGGATACCGGGTCACGATCAACGCGCGGCCTGACCCGCGCGAAGGCATAACCGCGGGACGCGACTTCAACAGTGACATGCTCGACCGAGCGCTCCACTTTCGTCGCATCATAGATCTTTCCAGGCTTCGTCGTGACTTTCCGGCCGACAAGCTCGGGATCTATGTTCAGCGTCGTCTCGATATCGACCGATCCAAAGCGATACTGCTCGCCTTCCTCGATCGTAAATGTGATGCGGAATCCATTTCCTCGCCGGTCCAGGTCGGCAACCGCCGACAGAATACGCACGTCTGCGTAACCGCTCTTCAGATAGTGCTGTCTCAGAAGCTCGCGGTCGAGGTTCAGACGGTCGGGATCATAGATGTTCGTTGGCTTGAAGAAGCTCAACAACCCGGTTTCCGTCGTGGTGATGATTTCCTGGAGGTTAGAGTCGGAGAAGGCCACATTGCCGACGAAGTTGATACTCCGAACCGTCGTCTTCACCCCTTCGGTGATCTCGAAGACCAAATCGACGCGATTGTGGTCCAGCTGAATGATCTTCGGCTCGACACGGGCGGCAAACCGACCCTGTCGCCGATAGACTTCGATGACGCGCTGCACATCACCCTGGACCCGAGCACGCGTGTAGATCGAGCGTGACTTCAACTGCACTTCGGCAGCCAGCGCCGAGTCATCGACCTCTTTGTTCCCCTCAAAGGCAACACGGTGAATAATAGGATTTTCAATAACCGTAATCGTGGCAACGCCACCGTTGAAACGGATCCGGACGTCGGTAAACAGACCGGTTGCAAAGAGTGCTTTCAGAGAATCGTCGACCGCGACCGGATCGTATCGATCCCCTGGCCCGAATTGCAGATACGAGCGTACGGTCTCCGGCTCAACACGCCGGTTTCCTTTGACGCTCACCTTGCGAATGGTTCCGGACTGAGCAGCCGCTTCCAGACTTCCCGACACTGTTCCCAACAGCACCGTAGAAGGCACAGATACGACGGCCCACAAGAGCCCGATTACCCCCACCTTGATGATGGACTTTGCAATCATTCTTTTTTTTGTCCCTCAAACACGTCCGTGCCCCGTTTGCACTTCTGTATCGCGAGCTAGATGGCCATCGAAATAAGTCCATACTGTGTTCAACTGTGGCCGTGTTGCCACAACTCATTCCGAAACGCAAACATTCGCAGAACTTCCGGCGGTTCCTCGGCGAAAAACCAACGGATTCAAGTCGTTCCAAACATGTATTTGATGTCGTTCCACGTGGCAAAAATCATCAGCATGATCACCAATGTGAGGCCGATTCTGTAGCCGATCTCCAGTCCTCGATCGCTCAGGGGTCGCCCGCGGATCGCTTCCACGGCGTAAAACACCAAATGCCCGCCATCAAGCATGGGAATCGGGAACAGATTGATCAGACCGATGCTGATAGAGAGGTAGGCGGCGAGACTCAGCAGCGCAGCGAAGCCGAGTGTTGCCATTTCGCCAGAGATTTTCGCGATTCGAATGGGACCGCCAAGCTGATCGGCCGGTTCCCGCCCTGTAATGATTCTTCCGAGAAGCTTGAGTGTCGTCTTTGTTGCTACATAGGTCTCTTCGATTCCGAGCCAGACAGCCGTTAACGGATCATGTCGTTCATGGATCCAATCATCCGGCGATGCGGAACGCTTGACCCCCAACTGACCGACTGGATTGACGTTGCCGAACCGGTCTTTCACATCCACGCGCGTCGGAATCACCGTCAAATCGACATTTGTGCCCCCGCGCTCGACGGTAAATGCCAGCTTCTCGCCAGCATTTATCGAGACGATCCGGCGCATTTCGTTGAAGCTCTTGATCGGCTCGCCATCGATTGACTTTACCAGATCGCCGACTTGGAACCCTGCCGTCTGAGCGGCACTGCCTGCTACGATGTCATCGACGCGCGGAAGCGTGAATCGCTGACCGACAAAAATGATCATCAACGCGAAAATCGCCGCGGCCAGTATGAAGTTAGCAAGGGGGCCCGCAATAACAACGGCTGCCCGGGCAGCCAGCGATTTGTTTTGAAACGCCCCGGAGCGTTCCTCTTCGCTCAGTTTCTCAAGAGCGTCCTTATCAGGGACACTGGCCGCATTTTCATCATCCAGGAATTTGACGTAGCCCCCAAGCGGTATCCATGCGAACCGCCATCGTGTTCCGCGACGATCGTCAAAACCGAAGATTTCCCGGCCAAAGCCAATGGAAAAAACACTAACGGTGACACCACACCATCGCGCAACCAGGAAATGGCCGAGTTCATGGATAAACACAATCAGCGTTATGAGAAATAGAAAAGCCGGCAATATCAATAGGATGCGCTCGGGAACGTCGAGAAGTTGGACCAGAAAATCCATAAATTCAAAACTCCTGTGAATCGCCAGCGGCTAACGTGTTTTTATGCCAATTTGTTCAAGAATGGCATTTGTTTCTGTGTCCTGCGGCTGAATCGCGTGCCGATCGGATGCGCACGAAATATGCGGTTGCCGCACCGGCATTCCAAGCACTGGCCTCTCATCGTCCAGCTTCTCTCACTTACACAGAATCACATACCGATGTCGTGTCTATGACTCAGAAACTGTCTCCAGCAAAGAACGGGCCAGCCTTCGCGCCGTTTTGTCGGCATGAATAACATCGTCCATCGTCCTCAAGACGCGCATATCGCTGTGCCCGACCGATACTTCAAGTGTTTTCTCAACAAGAGCGGGAATCGCCTTAAAGCCAAGCCGCCCGTCCAGAAAGGCCTCCACGGCGATTTCATTAGCGGCATTCAGCACAGTGGGTGCTCCGCCGCCCTCTGCAAGAGCTTCACGTGCAACACGTAGCGCCGGAAACCGATTCATATCCGGTTCTTCGAAGCTGAGCTGTCCGATTTTGATCAGATCGAGCCGTTCCGTCGGGCACCACATACGGTCCGGCCACGCCAGCGAATAGGCAATCGGTGTCCGCATATCGGGCGAACTCATCTGCGCGAGTACGGATCCATCCTGATACTCAACCAGGCAATGGACGATCGATTGCGGGTGAATCACCACATCGAGCTGGTCGACGGAAACCGGAAACAGAAAAAAAGCCTCGATCAGCTCGAGGCCCTTGTTCATGAGTGTCGCCGAATCCACGGTGATTTTCCGGCCCATCGTCCAGTTCGGGTGCTTTAGCGCATCTTCAGGACGGACATCTGCAAGTCGTTCGGCCGGCCATGTGCGGAAAGGACCACCCGAGGCTGTCAGGACGATACGCTCAATGCTATCCGCCGTCTGGCGATCAATAGCCTGGAATGCGGCCGAATGCTCGGAATCCACGGGCAACAAACTGGTCCCAGCCCGGCTGGTACAATCCATGAAGACGTCGCCGGCAGAAACCAGGCATTCCTTGTTGGCAAGCGCGAGATGGCTTCCCTGGCGAGCTGCGGCAAATGTCGGAGCCAATCCAGCGGCCCCGGAAATCGCTGCCATGATCCAGTCTGCCGGTCGGGCACCGGCTTCGATCAGGGCGCCCTCTCCTGCCGCAGCTTCCACATTGGTGCCCGCAAGCGCTTCCTTCAACGCGGAATAATGGCTTTCGTCGGCGACGACTGCGACCTCGGCATCGAGCGCGATTGCATGGTTCGCAAGCGCACGCCAGTTCGCGTTTGCCGTGAGCGCGACAACGTCAAAACGCAGTGGATCACGCGCTATCAGATCAAGTGTCGATTCGCCGACAGAGCCCGTCGCCCCGAGGACACTAATCCGCCTCGGCGCATCGGAAATGGGGTCTTGTCTGCGATCCGCTGCTGTTTCCATGGGCTGGGTCCAAATTTGCAGATTTGCCGTCTCAAGGCCAGACCATCAAGGCCGCACCCGGCGCGTTAGGGTCACGCACCAGAGCGAGAAGCGCCGCGGCGACGCTCGCAAAAATGAGGCTGTCGACCCGATCAAGAATACCGCCATGTCCGGGGATTAGATTGCTCATATCTTTGTGATCGAAGGCGCGCTTGGTTGCCGACTCTGCCAGATCGCCAATCTCGGATACGAAGGCCAGACCGACGGCGACCAGAACCATTGGAAGAATGGGTGACGTGGCCATCACCAATCCCCAGCATGCGCCGACGACCCCACCTGCAATGAGGCCGGCAATGCAGCCGGACCACGTCTTTTTGGGGGAAACGCTCGGCCATAGCTTGGGCCCCTGTAGATTGCGCCCGGCAACATAGGCTGCCGAATCCGTTATCCACACCACGGTGAACAACAGCACAATGACATGCCAGCCAAAGGTGTCATCCGTCCTGAGATAAACCAGCGACATCGCAGGGAGCCCGATATAGGCCATACCGAACAGAGACCAGCGAACATTGTTGCCCGGCTTCTCAATGATAGCCAATGCGAGCGCTCCCGCACCGAGCACAGCAAAGCCGAAGAGTGGCTTGCCAAAGGCGACCAGTATCGCGGCCGTGGCGACAGCCCCTGCATGAATAAAAAAAGCAACGTCGAAGGCCCGCCCGCGAACCAACCGGCCCCATTCCCAGCATCCGGCAGAGGCACCCACGACGACAAGGAAGGCAAAGGACCAGACACTGATCCAATCGAGCGTCAACGCCACAACCGCCATCACCAAAGCGGAAACGACGCGCGTTGCAAATTCAGACGGAACCGCTGATGAGCCGTCGTCGCGTGTTGCGGGAGGGCCCGGCTCGGCCATCAGCCGATCGATCTCTGATCGAGACCACCGAAACGTCGCTCGCGATGGCGAAACTGGGTAATGGCCTCTTCAAGAACCTCTTTGGTGAAGTCAGGCCAGAACACATCGACGAAGACAAGTTCGGCGTAGGCACATTGCCAGAGCAGAAAGTTCGACAAGCGCTTTTCACCACTTGTCCGAATGAGAAGATCGGGATCGGGCAATCCCGCCGTATCCAAATGCTCTGCCAGCGTTTCCGGTGTGATTTCATGCGGTGCCATCTGACCATCGCGCACCAGTTCCGCCATTCGGCGTGCTGCGCCTGCTATCTCGTTGCGCGAGCCATAGTTGAACGCAACTGTGAGACACAGACCATCATTGCCGGAAGTCAGGGAAACAGCATCCTCAATAAGCTTGATGATCTCCCCTTCGACACCCTTCCGCTCGCCAATGATCCGGATTCTGACTCCATGCTTGTGCAAATCGGCCAAATCGGTGCGGATGAACCGCTTAAGCAGGTCCATCAGGTCGCGAATTTCCTGTTTCGGACGCGACCAGTTCTCCGACGAGAAACTGAACAATGTCAGATTGGAGATGCCGAGTTCAATGGCGCCACGAACGCAGCGCCTTACACTCTCTACACCCTGTCTATGACCTTCACGCCTCGGCAGACCACGTTCCGCGGCCCATCGCCCGTTGCCATCCATGATAATGGCAATGTGCTCTGGCAACCCATTCGGCGCGTCGTCTGAATCCAAGGCATCGTTGTCGAACGTCACAGGTTGGTTCCCGTTTCCTGGCCTATTGAAGCCATGGTCGCAGACTTCTCTTCTCGCGTCTCATCAGACTTGCATGATCTCGGCCTCTTTGGCCGCAACTGCCTCATCGATTTCCTTGATGGTCGCGTCCGTCAGATCCTGGACTTCGCCAGCCAGAGTGTGATGCTCGTCCTTGCCCATTTCGCCGTCTTTTTCATGACGTTTGAGTTGCTCCATGCCATCGCGCCGGACATTGCGTACGGCTACTTTGGCTTGTTCAGCGTATTTTGACGCGATTTTTGCAAGATCCTGACGGCGCTCTTCGTTCAATTCCGGGATTGGAAGACGAAGCAACTGGCCCTCGACGACCGGGTTCAGCCCGAGATCCGACTCTCGAATGGCCTTGTCGACGGCGCTCACAGTATCCTTGTCCCACACCTGTACACTGAGCATGCGCGGTTCTGGTACCGATACGGTTGCGACCTGGGTCAGAGGCATCTGTGCGCCATAGGCACTCACCATGATCGGATCGAGGAGAGCGGCACTGGCGCGACCGGTTCGCAGGCCACCGAACTCCTTCTTCAATACCGTGACAGCCCCCTGCATACGTCGCTCGAGGTCATCTTTGTCGAATGTCGCCATATTTGCCTCCCTGAAAGGCTTACACCAAGTTGCGGGATTCATGCCATTTATGAACGCATGACGATGACCCTGCAAATGACCGAAGTCATGAAGTAATCGTGGTACAAGTCCCCTCGCCGCTCAGGACTTTGGCCATATTGCCTTCCTCGCCCATCGAAAAAACAATTATCGGGATATCGTTGTCGCGGGCAAGCGCGATCGCTGCCCCATCCATGACTTGCAAATCGTCCGCGAGCACCTCGCGATAGGTCAGATGATCGTAGCGCTTGGCCGAAGCATCTTTCTTCGGATCGGCATTGTAGACCCCATCGACCTGGGTTGCTTTCACGAGGGCATTGCATGCCATTTCGGAAGCACGCAGCGCCGCGGCCGTGTCGGTCGTGAAAAAAGGATTGCCCGTCCCGCCAGCAAAGACCACGACGCGGCCCTTCTCGAGATGTCGCAACGCGCGGTTGGCGGTGAATGGTTCGCAAACTGTCGGCATTGGAATGGCCGATAGGACTCTGGCGGGTGTTCCGATTTCCTCCAGCGCATTCTGGAGGGCGAGCGCGTTCATGACAGTCGCGAGCATGCCCATGTAGTCGCCGGTGACGCGATTCATACCTTCCGCTGCACCCGATAGTCCGCGGTATATGTTTCCACCGCCGACGACCAATGCGACTTCGGATCCGATTGCAACCGTTGCCGCTACGTCGCGTGATATGCGCTGGAGCGTCGCGACATCAATGCCGTGGCCCCGATCCCCCATCAGCGCCTCACCAGAAATCTTGATGAGGACACGACGATAGAGAGGATTGGGTGGTGACGTCATAAGGCTCCCCGTACAGCCATTGCGACTATCAGATTTCGAAACGTTCCCGGACGGAACGTCCGGACTCTAGATCAATCTGCACTCACTCAACGCGTGTGCGTTGCTTTAACCGCCAGAAGCCGCTGCTGCAACCTCGGCCGCGAAATCTTCCTCTTCCTTCTCGATGCCCTCGCCAAGAGCAAAGCGCTCAAAAGCAACGATCTTCAATGGCGCACCGACATCATCGGCGGCGGCTGCGACCGCCTGTTCGACGGTGTTGTCCGTGTCGAATACAAAGGCCTGCTTGAGAAGGACAACTTCCTCGTAAAACTTGCGGATCCGTCCCTCGACCATTTTTTCGACGATGTTCTCGGGTTTTCCGGACTCGCGCGCCTGCTGAGCCAAAACGGTGCGCTCGCGCTCAACCACCTCGGCATCAAGTTCGCTTTCGCTGACCGCAAGCGGCGTTGCTGCAGCAACATGCATCGCGATCTGCTTCCCAAATGCCATTAGCTTATCCGCGTCACCATCGGACTCGATCGCGACCAAAACACCGATCTTCCCGAGGCCCGGCACCACGGCATTGTGAATGTAACTTGCGACAATACCTGCATCCACCGACAGGTGTGCCGTGCGCCGCAGGCTCATATTCTCACCGATCGTTGCGATTGCCTCGGTGATATGAGCGTCCACGGCCAGCTCGCCGCCTGGATATGTCATGGCAGCAAGCGCTTCTCTATCACCACCGGCGCCAAGAGCGAGCTTGGCAATATCAGTCACCATGTCCTGGAACTTGTCGTTGCGCGCGACGAAATCGGTTTCGGAATTGACTTCGACCAATGCGCCACTCTTGCCTTCTGTCGTAGCGCCAATCAATCCCTCGGCGGCAACCCGACCGGCCTTTTTGGCGGCCTGCGCAAGTCCCTTGGTCCGGAGCCAATCGATGGCAGCTTCCATATCGCCATCAGACTCTGTCAGAGCCTTCTTGCAATCCATCATGCCTGCGCCGGTCGTCTCGCGCAGCTCTTTCACCATCGCTGCAGTAATCGTCGTCATTGCTTGTCCCTATCTCCGTGTCTGCGCTGTGCGCGTCCGGAAGAGTGTCTGCGAGGTCGGTCCCTCAGAAACTCAGGCAGCTTCCGCCATCAAGGCCTTGGCCTGTTCGATCCAATTGTCGCGTTCGATGCGCCCCTTGAATGCCAGAGCCTCATCGATCTCAGCGATTGCCGCTTCCGAGAGTTCGGCGATCTGGCGGTAGTGGAAGATGCCAAGGCCGTTAAGCTTCTCTTCGAGAACTGGTCCGACACCCGTGATTTTCTTCAGATCGTCTGCGTCGCCATCCGGCTTGTCGAGTGGCTTGAAAGCACCCTCTCCATTCGGCTTGGCTGGCGCTTCCTGAGCGGGCTCTACAGCCACATCCGCGACATCTTCCGCCATAGGTTCCACGGCTTCGCCGATGTCGACGCCAGACGACCCCTGGGCCTGCTCGATGCCATCGATGGCAGCCTTGGCGATCAGATCGCAATAGAGCGTGATTGCCCGACCGGCATCGTCATTGCCAGGAATTGGGTGGGTCACGATATCGGGATCGCAGTTGCTGTCGACGATTGCGATTACCGGAATCTTCAACTTGCGCGCCTCGGCAATCGCAATGCTCTCTTTGTTCGTATCGATAACGAACAGAAGGTCCGGAATTCCGCCCATATCCTTAATGCCGCCGAGCGCACGTTCGAGATGATCGCGCTCGCGTGTCAGGATCAGCTGTTCCTTCTTGGTCAGCCCCTGTCCTTCGCCACCAAGCAGCTCTTCAAGCTTCCGGAGGCGCCGAATGGAATTCGAAATGGTTTTCCAATTGGTCAGCGTTCCACCCAGCCAACGGTGGTTCACGTAATACTGCGCCGAACGTTTGGCGGCAGATGCGACGATTTCCGATGCCTGACGCTTTGTTCCGACGAACAAAACACGGCCGCCTTTTGAAACCGTCTCAGCAACTGTCACCAGCGCCTGATGCAGTAGAGGCACCGTTTGTGCCAGATCGATGATGTGGACCTTGTTGCGCGAGCCGAAGATGTACTCGCCCATCTTCGGGTTCCAGCGGTGAGTCTGATGACCAAAATGAACGCCAGCTTCTAAGAGTTGGCGCATATTAAATGCGGGCAGTGCCATGGGGCCTGCTCTCCTTTTTCCCGGTTGTTCCGCCGCGGACCGTAAAACGCAAAAGCGCACCGGTATGGCCATTCGATTGGAATGACGCGTCCGCGTGTGAGATGGCCCGCCTTATAAGGGCGCAAGCCGGAATTGGCAAGCGTGCGATCAGCCTGTCAGTCTCGCGATTGAATCGACCTGCTTCACGCCGGTTATCAGCCGAAGAGCCGATGCCTGTGTTGGCGAGGTATCGAAGCCGCCCGGCATCTCGAATTCGACCTCCCTGCCTGCATCCGCCAATTGAAGGAGAATACGGATCTTGCCGCGTCCCTGCTTGGCGAGCGTTTCAGCAAGATCATCCAACGCAGCGATATCGTCGATGACGACAGCCAGCCCGCTTTGGGCCCGGGCAGCCGCGGAATCCAGAGCCTCGACGGACTGCACTCGTGCCTTGACGCTGTCGTCGTCGAGTTCGCCTTCCAACTTGACGAGAACCATCTCGCCCGCAACCAAGGTTTCCTGAGCCTGGGTCAGAGCTTCCGAGAAGACAATCGCCTCAAATTGCCCACTGCGATCGGAAAATCCGGCAAACGCAAAACGATTGCCGGAACGTGAGCGCCTGTCCTGGCGGTAAATGACAGTCGCGGCGATCGTCCCGGCCGTGTGTCCTCGGCGGACTTTGGCGCAAAAATCCAACCACGAGTCGACGCCAAGCGCAGCGAGAGCATCGTCATATTCATCGAGTGGATGGCCCGAGAGAAAAAATCCGACGGCATCGAACTCACGCGAAAGAATGTCCATCGGAAGCCAAGGCTTTGCTTTCCGCAACTCGAGCGTCGTCGCCTCGCTCATATCGAACAGATTGTTCTGCCCGCTGATGCGATCATCGTTCGATTGATTGGCAGCACCGAGAATCCGTCCGGCATTCTCGAACAGCGTTGCCCGGTCGTACCCGAAATTGTCGAGGGCACCGGAGACGGCCAGCATCTCGACGGCACGCTTGTTGACGATGCGCGGATTGAGACGGTTGGCAAAATCGGCGATGTCGCGGAAGGGACCGTCTTTTTCCCGGAGTTCGCAGATATGCTCCGCAACGGCCCTACCCATATTCTTCAACGCAGCCAGCGCATAACGGATTCCCAACTTGGAGGGCGCAAAATCAGCTTCCGACTCGTTGATCGAGGGCGGTTCCAATTCAATGTCGATCCGCTGGGCATCGCGAGCGAACAGCGCAATCTTGTCGGTATTCGCCATATCGAGCGTCATCGAGGCTGCGATAAACTCGACCGGATAATTCGCTTTGAGATATGCGGTATGATAGGCGATCAACGCATAGGCGGCTGCGTGCGACTTGTTGAAACCGTAGCCCGCAAACTTAGCGACCAGCTCGAAAATGTACTCGGCCTTGCCGCGATCGACATTGTTTTCGACGGCCCCTTCAATGAACCGGGATTTTTGCTGGTCCATCTCCGCCTTGATCTTCTTGCCCATGGCACGGCGCAATAGATCGGCTTCGCCGAGCGAGTAGCCGGACAGGACCTGGGCAATCTGCATCACCTGTTCCTGATAGATGATGACGCCGTAGGTCTCCTCCAGAATCGGCCGGATAAGATCGTGCAGGTAATCCGGCTGCTCGGTGCCGTGCTTTCGATTGACGAAGCTCTCGATGTTGTCCATCGGACCTGGCCGGTAGAGCGCTACCATGGCAATAATGTCTTCGAAACGGTCGGGCTTCAGCTTGCGCAGAGCCTCGCGCATGCCCGAACTTTCCAACTGGAACACACCCACCGTTTCGCCGCGGCCCAACTCGCCGAAGGTCTTGGCGTCATCGAGCGGAATGCGCGCCGGATCGAGTGTGATCCCGCGCCGCGCAATCAGCGCTACAGCCTTTTCAATAACGGTCAGGGTCTTGAGGCCGAGAAAGTCGAACTTCACGAGCCCGGCCGGCTCCACCCATTTCATATTAAACTGCGTGGCAGGCAGTGTGGACCGAGGATCCTGGTAGAGCGGCACCAGTTCATGCAAGGGACGATCGCCGATAACGATACCGGCCGCATGGGTCGACGCGTGGCGATAGAGCCCTTCGAGCTTCTGACCGATATCGAGTAGCTGTTCCACGATCGGCTCGCTGTCGCGAGCCTCCTGCAAACGGGGTTCGCCCTCGATCGCCTCGGGTAGCGTTACCGGCGCTGCGGGATTGTTCGGGACAAGCTTGCACAAACCATCGACCTGCCCATAGGGCATCTGCAGGACGCGACCGACATCGCGCAAAACGGCACGGGCCTGAAGCTTGCCGAAGGTAATGATCTGGGCAACGCGATCCTCTCCGTACTTTTGCTGAACGTAGCGGATCACTTCATCGCGGCGTTCCTGACAGAAGTCGATATCGAAGTCCGGCATCGACACACGTTCCGGGTTGAGGAAGCGCTCGAAGAGAAGACCGAAACGGAGTGGATCGAGATCAGTGATCGTCAGTGCCCACGCGACCACCGACCCGGCGCCCGAGCCACGACCGGGACCAACAGCAATGTCCTGCGCCTTCGCCCACTTGATGAAGTCGGACACGATCAGAAAGTAGCCGGAGTAGTTCATCCGTGTAATGACGTTGAGCTCGAAGTCGAGGCGCTCTCGGTAGGCTTCGATTTCGGTGTCCGGTGCCGGGCCGCCGAGCTCCAGCCGTCGCTCCAACCCGGTCTCGGCCTGACGACGCAGCTCTTCAGCCTCATGAGCTGCGACATCGTCACCATCGACAGAGGATAACTGAACCGACTGCGGGAGAATGGGGTCACGCGTTGTTGGGCGAAACGAACAGCGACGGGCAATTTCTATGGTGTTTTCGATTGCTTCCGGTAGGTCGGCAAAGAGTTTGACCATCTCGGCCGGGCTCTTGAAGCTGTGCTCACGCGTGAGTTGGCGCCGGTCGTCCGCTGCAATGGTCTTGCCCTCGGCGATGCAAATTAGCGCATCATGGGCATCGAAATCGTCGGCGCTTGGGAAATAGGCTTCGTTCGTGGCAACGATCGGCAGTCCAAGCGCATCGGCAAGCGAGAGGAGTTTTGGCTCGACCCGCATCTCGGATGCCAGCCCATGACGTTGCAGCTCGACATAGACGCGTTGCGGTGCGCAGGCTGCCAGAGCCTCCAGCCGGTCTCGTGCAAGGGGTTCATCACCGTTCGCAATGGCTCGGTCTATCGGACCGTCCGGCCCGCCAGTCAGGATTAGAAGACCTTCCGCATGCGCTCTCAGATCGGCGAACGATACACAGGGATCACCTTCAACTCCATTTTCAAGGAAGGCCTTGCTCGTTAGAGCCATGAGGTTGGTATAGCCGTCGCTGTCCTTGGCGAGTAAAGCCACATGACCGTCGCTGGTCATGATCGCAGGTTCGCCGGAACCATTCAGTTCTTCACGGTCAACTGCAGTCTCGAAGGCGATATCGAGCGTGCATCCGACGATGGGCTGGATGCCCTTGCCTGCGAAGGCTTCCGAAAATTCCAGTGCACCGAAAAGATTGTTCGTATCGGTCAACGCCAGTGCAGGCATCTCATTTGCCAGCGTCAACGGCGCCAATTTTGATATCGGCAGCGCACCTTCCAGCAACGAGTAGGCGGAATGAACACGGAGATGGACGAACAGATCGCCTTTGGCTTTGGCTGGTTTCGACATTCAGTCCCCTCCCCCCTGCTACAAGTCTGAACTCGAACGTCCTGAAGCCAGCCCTCTCCCCCGGCCCAACCACCCCGAGGGTACCCTTATTGGGTGGTTGGGCCGGGGGAGAGGGCTGGCTAGGGCAAACAAACTCACCAAGGGCGTGGGTGATCCGATTCGGAGTTGCCGACAACCCTCGATCAGAGCTCGTCTGGAGAGATCTCCTGCAGGGCGCCGTTCTCAAGCCGCCAGATCCGATCCATGCGCTTAGCCAGCTCAAAGTTATGCGTTGCGATCACGGTGGCAAGCCCGGCTTCTTTTACGAGCAACATAAGCTGTTGAAAAACGCGCTCAGCCGTGGGTGGATCGAGATTGCCGGTCGGCTCGTCAGCGAGTAGCACGACCGGTTTATTGGCGACGGCCCGCGCAATGGCGACGCGCTGCTGTTCGCCGCCGGACAATTCCGCCGGTCGATGCAAGGCACGATCGCCGATCTCCATATTGGCCAGCAGTTCGCCACCTCGGATCTCTGCTTCATCTCGCGAAACACCGGCGATCAGCTGCGGCAGGACGATATTCTCCAACGCAGTAAACTCTGGCAGCAAATGGTGAAACTGATAGACGAAGCCAAGCTTGGAGCGGCGCAGGAGCGTTCGCTCCGCATCGGAAAGCGTTGAACAATCGCCGCCCTCGAACATGACAGAACCCGAGTCCGGGCGGTCGAGCAATCCGATGATGTGCAACAGCGACGACTTACCGGCACCGGACGGTCCAAGTAACGCGACGGCTTCGCCGGCCCGCAAAAATCCATTTGCGCCGGTCAGCACGCGGATCTCTCGCTGCCCCTGTTGGTAAGCGAGGTTGAGGTTCTCAAGCGTGAGAACGACCGATGTGTCGGATTTGGCGTCCACTGACGGCTACTCGTATCGGAGCGCGTCGACCGGATCGAGCCGTGCCGCGCGCCAGGATGGATAGAGTGTGGCAAGGATCGAAAGGGTCAATGCCATGATGAGAACCGAGATGACTTCGCGTGGTTCCATTTCTGCGGGCAATTGGGAGAGGTAGTACAACTCCGGATTGAACAGATCCGTCTCGGTGAACAAAGCGATCAGCTGTCTGATGGATTCGATATTGGTGCAGACAAGAACGCCGAGCGCGAATCCAGCCAGGGACCCGACAACGCCAATACTGGCGCCGGTAATGAAGAATATGCGCATGACCGACCCCTTGCTCGCTCCCATGGTGCGAAGGATTGCAATATCGGAACTCTTGTCCTTCACAAGCATGATCAGTCCAGAAACGATGTTGAGAGTCGCCACGAGAACAATGAGCGCCAGAATCAGGAACATGACGTTGCGCTCGACCTGCAGCGCATTAAACAGGCTCGCATTTCTCTGGCGCCAGTCCGTCACGTAGATCGTCGGACCGCCGGCCTGCAGTATCGATGGTCGCATCAAGCCGACTGCATCCGGCTGATCGACAACGACCTCAAGGACGTTCACCCGCCCCTTTCGATTGAAGTATTTCTGGGCCTCCGCCAGGGGCATGAAGACGATGCTGTTGTCATATTCCGACATCCCCATCTCGAAGATGGCCGATATGGGATAACGCTTCTGCCGTGGAATTTTGCCGAACGGTGTCGAGGCGCCTCTTGGCGCAACGAGCAGGACATGATCCCCGACTTTGACACGCAGATCGTTAGCTAGGCGCGAGCCGATGGCGATGCCCGGACCGGACTCAAACGTATCCAAAGAACCGGAGCGGATGTTGTCCGAGATCGCCTTGAGTTTGATGAGATCATCCTTGCGCAGCCCCCGAACCAGCGCTCCGTTGGCCAGAGCCGGCGTCGAGATCATCGCCTGACCTTCGATGAGCGGAAGGACATATTTGATCCCATCCACTTCGCGAATGCGTTCGGCGACCTGATCGAAATCGTTGAACCGCCCCGTCACCGAATGAATTACCACATGGCCATTCAGACCGAGGATCTTGTCGAAAAGCTCGTTCCGGAATCCGTTCATCACCGACATGACGATGATCAAGGTGGCAACGCCAAGCATGATTCCGACGAATGAGAATCCCGCAATGACGGAGATAAAGCCTTCTTTGCGGCGAGCCCGCAAATAGCGCAACGAAATCATCCACTCGAATGCGGAAAAGGCGCCTGTCTCGTTTTTCTGAGTCATGGTCCTCTGCCAGGCTATTGGCGGGTCAGTTCGCTTTCGTCAGCCGGTTCAATGCTTCTTCCGGGGATAATGTCTCACGTTCGCCGGACGCCCTGTGTTTGATTTCGACCTCACCTTGTTTGAGGCCTTTCGGGCCGACAATCAACTGCCACGGCAATCCGATCAGGTCCATGGTCGAGAATTTGGCACCAGCACGCTCATCGCGGTCATCATACAGTATATCGAGCCCGGCGTTCGAGAGCTTGCCATACAGGTCCTCGCAGGCCGAATCCGTGGCATCGTCCCCCGACCTCAGATTGATGAGACCCACATCATAGGGTGCGACAGATGCCGGCCAGATAATGCCGTTCTCGTCATGGCTGGCCTCGATGATGGCGCCGACCAGACGGGAGACGCCTATGCCGTAGGAGCCACTCTGCACCGTAATCAATCCACCGTCGGGTCCTTGAACCTGGCAACGCATAGGCTCGGAATATTTGGTTCCGAAGAAGAAAATATGGCCGACCTCGATACCGCGTGCCGAAATCCTGGATTCAGCAGGCACTTCGTTCTCGAATCGCGCCGTGTCGTGTTTTTCGTCCGTCGCCGCATAGTAGCGTGTCCATTGCTCGATCAACGGCTCCAGATCGCCTTCAAAGTCGATGTCTTCCCCAGGCGCTGCCATCTCGACGAGATCACGATGACAGAAGACTTCGCTCTCTCCGGTATCGGCCAGAATGATGAATTCATGGCTCAGGTCACCACCGATCGGTCCCGTCTCGGCGACCATCGGGATGGCTTTCAGACCCATGCGCTCATAGGTCCGCAGGTAAGCCACAAACATCTTGTTATAGGATCGCCGCCCGGCTTCTGCCGATATGTCGAACGAATAGGCATCCTTCATGAGAAACTCTCGGCCACGCATGATGCCGAAGCGCGGCCGGATCTCGTCCCGGAATTTCCACTGAATATGATAGAGGTTCTTCGGCATGTCCTTGTAGGATGTGATGCCGGAGCGGAATATTTCGGTGATCAATTCCTCATTCGTCGGTCCGAAGAGCATATCGCGATCATGGCGATCCTTGATGCGAAGCATCTCGGCGCCGTAATCGTCATAGCGTCCGCTCTCGCGCCAAAGATCGGCGGATTGGATCGTTGGCATCAGCATTTCAACAGCGCCGGCACGATCCTGCTCCTCGCGAACGATCTGCTCGATCTTCCGCAAAACGCGATGTCCAAGCGGCAACCATGAGTAGATACCGGCGCTCGCCTGCCGGATCATACCGGCACGCAGCATCAGACGGTGCGAGACAATTTCCGCTTCCTTGGGGTCGTCGCGAAGGATCGGAAGGAAAAAGCGGCTTAGACGCATGCGCTCGGCGCTCCAGGTTCCCGATTGGAATGGCCACCAAACACGATGGCGGACATAGAGTTGTAAATGGGATCGAAGCGCTAATTACTCACTTAGCGGCGGGGACGCAATCCTTGGTCAACGGCAATCCGTTCAATGCCAGATCACTTGTTGCCGGGTCGAATGTGAAATGCCCGGCGGTCAGATCGAGTGGATAGCCACCAATGCTCTTTTGTTTGAGGATGATATCGAAGTCGACCCCAAGTGGAAGGTTCTGACCGAATCGGTAACGTGGCCCGGCAGGAATAATCGGATATCCGTAGGCATCCCAGCCAGCTTCATAGGTTGGGTCTACCCCAGGAGCCACGGCTACGCAGTCGGGCCCGATCACAACGCCCGACTCGTGATGATGATCGTTCGACCAGCGTGGAGTCTTCCCGTTCCTGGGATCGTTGGTGATCCCTCCACCAATCGCGGGAGCCGCAAAGAAGCCGAAGGCACCGATGATCGCAAGAACATTGCCCAGTCGGCGTACTTGTTTGTTTAGATATCCAGACATGCGTCGATCCTAGCGCATGTCGATTAAGAGCCAACTAAGAGTCACCAAGCCCAGTCCGGCACGATCGACATTGATTTGGTCAATGTTTTGTACCAAATCGGCAAATGTGTAATGACAAGTCCAATGGCTTGCGGTAGGGTTACACCGCAAGCAAAAGAGCGTTCTGGACCGGAACGATCTCATTGTTGGACGTAGAGGTCAGGTTAACTGGTCCAAGTCTTGGGAGGAAGAAAGCTCCGAGCGCGCTAAGAGCCATGGGGCTCCGGTAGCGGCGCCGTCTTATGAAAGCATCTCGCACCAAAAGATGTCGCGAGGCGTTTGCGGACATGAGGCTGAATGAGCAACCAGACCTTTGAGCAAGGCCTTCTCGGCCTTGCTTTTTTTTGTCTTGGCTTCAAGTGCGACTAACGCAGATAAACCAGAAAAACTCAATAAAATCAAAATGCTAGACTTGTGAACCTCAAGATCAATTAGAAAGGTCGTCGTAGCGCGGTAGGAACGGGATATCGTCCAAGGCGATGATCTTGTAGACCATCACAACATAGATGAACCCGAACGCTACGCCGGCAATCAGGCTCGTAATCAGCACCTTGCGACCGAGATGCGGTACAGCGGGCGCACTCGCTGCCGACCCGGGCACAACCTCGCCTTCTTCCTCCTGAGTTCTGACGCCGAAGGGTAGAACGGCGAAGAAGGTCAGCCACCAAACGATGAAGTAGATTGCAAAGCCGAGTGCAAGGCTCATTGCTTAGGCCTGTTCGAGTTCGACGAGCGTGCCGCAAAAATCCTTCGGGTGGAGAAAAAGGACCGGTTTACCATGTGCACCGATTTTTGGTTCTCCATCACCCAGAACACGGGCGCCGGTCGCAGTCAGCCGGTCGCGCGATTCTTTGATGTCATCGACTTCGTAGCAAACATGATGAATGCCGCCGCCCGGATTCTGCTCAAGAAACTTTGCGATCGGCGAGCTCTCGCCTAATGGCTCCAGCAATTCGATTTTGGTGTTTTCCAGTTCCACGAAAATGACGGTAACGCCATGGTCAGGAAACGGTTCGGCTTCGGAGACCGTAGCGCCTAGTCCGTTCCGATAAACTTGGGCAGCCGTTTCCAGTTCCGGAACTGCAATCGCTACATGATTGAGACGTCCAATCATCGCTCTATCCTCAATTCGTTTGATGATGCTGCGGTGTTTGTATGGATTCAATCCTATAGGCACAACAGGCCTTCAGTCGCGGGTAGATTGTACCGAGGCTGGTGTCGTCAGATCGAGAATCCACCCGATTTGGTTTCCAGATACTCCATGATCCCGTCCTTGCCGCCTTCACGGCCAAGACCACTGTCGTTCATTCCACCAAATGGAGCCGCGGCTGAGGTCGGATTAATATCGTTGATTCCGATAATGCCGAAGTTCAGTCCCTCGAACATGTGCATCGCTCTGGAAAGACTGCGCGTGTAGACATAGGCAGCCAGGCCGTAGTTCGTGTCATTCGCCATTGCCAGAACATCATCGTCATCACTGAAGCGGATAACCGGTGCGACGGGCCCAAAGGTCTCTTCGCGATAGATCAGCATGTCTGGCGTGACGTCCGCCAGGACCGTCGGCGCAAAGAAATGCCCTTTCTCCATACCGTCGGAGGAGAGTTGCGCTCCACCGGCGAGAAGTGTAGCGCCTTTAGCAATGGCATCCTTGACTTGCCGGTCCACCTTATCGATAGCGGCTTGATTGACCAGTGGCCCGATGCTGACCCCGTCTTCCAAACCGCTACCTGCCCGCATTTTCGAAACGCGTGTGCTGAGTGTCTCGACGAAAGCCTCGAACACAGCGTCGTGGACCAGGAACCTGTTCGGGCTGATGCAGGCCTGACCTGTGTTCAGGAACTTCACCAACGAGGCGCCTTTGGCAGCATGAACGGGATCCGCATCATCGAAAACGACAAACGGCGCGTGACCGCCAAGTTCGAGAGAGATGCGCTTCATCCGAGTGGCGGCTTCTCCTGCCAACATCTTGCCGACAGCCGTCGAGCCTGTGAATGTGATCTTCCTGACCGCCGGATTCATCGTGAACTCTTCGCCGACAGGTTTTGGATCTAATGCAGTCACCATATTGACGATGCCAGGCGGGAATCCCGCATCCTCGAATATTCTGAACATCTCCACCGCGCAGAGCGGCGTGGCTTCGGCAGGCTTCAAGACAACCGTACAACCGGCAGCGAGAGCTGGTGCGATCTTTCGGGTGATCATCGATATCGGATAGTTCCAAGGCGTCACAGCGCCGACGACGCCAACCGGTTGATGCAGCACAAGAAAGCGCTGATCGGCTCGGGCAGATGGCAAGATCTCCCCATTGATGCGCTTGGCTTCTTCGGCATACCACTGGAGAAAATCCGCACCATACTGCACTTCGTTTCTTGCAGCCTTGAGCGGCTTGCCCTGCTCCTCGGTCATGACACGTGCAAGTGCTTCCTTGCGCTCCATCATGATCCCGTAGGCTTTCGTCAGAGTGGCTGAGCGATGATGAGGGGTCGTTCTCGACCAGAGCTTGAACGCTTCGGCGGCTGCCGCGATTGCCTTTCTTGCATCCACCGCACCACCGTCCGGAACGTCGCCGATCTTCTCGCCATTGGCAGGATTGAAGACATCAAATCTGGTGCCGCTTTCAGCTTCGCACCATTGGCCGTCGACATACATTGTTGCTGCTACTCTTCAATTGATGTGGGTGGGGAACTAGACTCGCGTCACAAGAACAGCGCAGAGCGGTCGCTTGCCCCAGGCTTGACCGACAGCCGCCCTGACGCCTCGTCTGATGGCTTCGCGAACAAGCCCATCGTCCTTGCGACGCGGTCTTGGGATACCGTCAAGCGCACCAAGCGCACCGTCCAGTGCGATGTCTTCGAGATCGACGTCGCAATCATCCATCCCAGGCAGACCGAAACTCATCACTTCCGGGTCGGCAACGAGTTCGCCTTTCTGCGTCAGAACGACCGAGACCGAAACACTCCCGACAAAACCGAGTTTGCGCCGGTCGCGAAGCGAATGTGCCCCAGCATCGATGAGCAGGTGCCCGTCCATATGGAGTCGTCCTACCGGGACATCGTCGACAATTTGAGCCGGCCCTGGAGCAAGGCGCACGAGACTGCCATTACGTGCGGGTATGACATCGCGAACGCCCTTGGATCGCGCGAACTCAGCATGTGCCAGCAGATGCCGGGGCTCACCATGGACCGGAACAGCAATCGATGGACGCAACCAATCATACATCTGATCGAGTTCATCACGTCTCGGATGTCCAGAAACATGCACGAGCGCGTCGGAATCCGTGATGACCTCAATTCCGCGCTCCGCCAGATCGTTCTGCACACCAACAATTGCCTTGTCATTGCCGGGTATGGGACGCGACGAGAAGATAATGCGATCCCCTGCGGAAAACTTCACCTTCGGATGTTCGCCCCGCGATATGCGCGAGACCGCGCCTCGCGGTTCTCCCTGGCTGCCCGTGCATAGTGTCAGGACATTGCTTCGGGGCAGCTCCTTGAACGAGGCATCACTTAGAAGCGGGATATCTTCACTCAGATACCCGGTCTCCCGCGCGACATGGGTCACGCGCTGCATGGCGCGGCCGACAATAACAACGCTTCGCCCTGCGGCATCGGCAGCCTCAATGACAGACTTCATGCGCGCAACATTCGACGCGAACGTCGTCACCGCCACCCGATGCTTGCTCTCGGCGATCAAGTCGGCCAGGGACTCGGCAACATCCGATTCAGAAGGTGAAACACCACCGCGGAACGCGTTGGTGGAATCGCAGACGATGGCATCGACGCCCTCATCTTTGAGCTGTCGTATGCGCTGTTCGTCCGTCGGGGGACCGATGACTGGCTTGGGATCGATTTTCCAATCTCCGGTGTGAAACACCGATCCCGCCTGAGTGCGGATGACGACCCCGTTCGGCTCGGGTATCGAGTGGGCGACATTGACCAGTTCCAGATCGAACGGTCCGAGGGAGAATTTCGCTTGCAGCGGGATTTCACGGATCGGGATCGACTCTCGAACACCGTTTTCAGCGATTTTCGCCCGCAGCAATCCGGCCGTAAAAGGTGTCGCATAGACATCGGTCTGAAGGCGCGACCAGAGCTCGGTAACCGCGCCATAGTGATCTTCATGGGCGTGGGTCAGTACCAATCCGACGAGATTGGCACGCTCTTCTTCGATGAAGCGGATATCCGGGTAGACGATATCGATACCGGGCTCGAGCTCGCCTGCGAAGGTTATGCCAAGATCGACCATCAACCATTTGCGGGCGTGCGGACGACCGAAGCCGTAGAGATAGAGATTCATCCCGATCTCGCCCACACCGCCCAGTGGGAGAAAAACAAACTCGTTACGAGACCCGTCAGCCAATTCAAACCCCAATCACGTCAAGAGCACATCACCCGTGGTGATCCGCATTTCGCCTTCGGGTTTCAACAGCCGAAGAGCGCCTCCTTCGTCGATCCCGCCATACCGTCCCACCTCAATGTCACCACCAAGCTTGACGCTGATGTCACGCCCCACATCCAAGGCGCGCGACTGCCAAGCTTCCCGGACTTGTGAGAAGTTGTTGCCGTTCTGCCAGATGCTCAGCCAATCGTCCATCCGCGAGGCAAGAACGCTGAGAGCGTCCGAAGCGGTGGCGTCGATGCCGAGAGCTTTCAAGGATGTTGCCTCGTCCGGCGCATGGAGCACATTCAGGCCGATACCAATGACAACAGCATAGCGATCCGGCGAACTGACGCCTGCGCTCTCGATCAGAATGCCGGCAATCTTCTGCCTGCCAACCAAAACGTCGTTGGGCCACTTCAGCGCAAGAACATTGTCGCCTGATAAGCCATTGCCCAGATCGCGAACGGTATCGAATACGGCAATGCCTGCCAGCAGCGATAACTGCAAGGCCGTCTCCAACGGACAGTCCGGGCGAAGAAGCAGGCTGGCGAAGAGATTGCCTCGCTCCGACGACCATTGCCGCCCGCTACGCCCCCTCCCCTTCGTCTGCGAAGCTGCCGTCAACCAAAGCCTGCCCGGATCTCCTTCCTGAGCGCAGCGCATGGCATCGGCATTTGTGGAGTCCGTTTCCTCTATGCGGAGAACACGGTAACCGGCAGGCACGGATGGACCGGCATCGGTCATTCCTAGAATAGCGCTTTGGCCGCCGTCGCAGCCGCGGCAACCAGCGGTGCCGGATAGGCAAAGAAGAAAATGACGGCGAGACCGGAAAGCCCGAGGACGACCTTGTGCGCTCCTGACATGGATTCAAAGGCTTCCGCCGGCTCGTCGAAATACATGATCTTGATGATGCGCAGATAATAGTATGCACCGACGACACTTGCGAGAACGCCGATGACGGCCAGCGGATAGAGGCCCGCTTCTATCGCCGCGAGGAAAACGTAGAATTTGGCGAAAAACCCGGCCAATGGCGGGATCCCAGCAAGTGAGAACAGAAGCATCGCGAGTAGGAATGCCATCAGTGGGTCGTTGCGCGACAGGCCGGCAAGCTCATCGATATCCTCGACCATGCCATCGTCCCGCCGCATCGCCAGGATGCAGGCAAAAACACCGACCGTCATGACGAGATAAATCGCCAGATAGACCACGACCCCCTGAACCCCTTCCCAGGTTCCTGACGCTAGCCCGACGAGCGCAAATCCCATATGCCCGATGGAGCTGTAGGCCATCAGCCGTTTGATGTTGCGCTGTCCGATCGCCGCGAATGCTCCAAGCACCATCGAGGCGATAGAGATGAAAACGACGATCTGCTGCCATTCGGTCTCAAGGCCCGTGAACGCGGTGTGCATGATGCGGACAAACATGGCCATTGCCGCGATCTTCGGTGCTGCTGCAAAGAAAGCTGTGACGGGGGTCGGCGCGCCTTCATAGACATCCGGCGTCCACATATGGAAAGGCACGGCTGAGACTTTGAACGCAAGGCCCGCAAGGAAGAAGACAAGACCGAAGATCAGACCCAGATTGACCCCGGTCAGTGAGATCGCGAATGCGATCTGCTCGAAATTGGTCGAACCGGTAAACCCGTAAACCAGAGAGGCGCCATAGAGCAGCATCCCGGACGACAACGCTCCCAGAACGAAATATTTCAGACCGGCTTCGCTCGAGCGCACGGAATCGCGGCGGAACGCGGCGATAACATAGAGCACGAGGCTCTGAAGCTCGACGGCAAGATAGAGTGCCATCAGATCGTTGGCCGAGATCATCAGCAGCATGCCGACGGTCGCAAGGACGATGAGCACCGGATATTCGGGCTTCAAAAGGCGCGCTGCGCGCAAATAGTCGAATGACATGAAGATTACGATTGCCGAGCCGAGCAATGTCAGAACCTTCATGAACCGCGCGAAGGCGTCGATCACAAGCGCACCGCCGAAAAGCACATGTGGCCCGCCTGTCTGACCCAGGATGATCAATGCCGCTGCGCCGAGTAAAAGGATCGACAGCCAACCGATAGCATCAGCTGAACGGTTGCCCCGGAACACGCCAATCATCAGAAGGATGAGGGCGCCCACGACGAGCACGATCTCCGGAATGACCGGGATATAGGATGCAAAGGGTGTGGTTGCCGTTTCCATGGATCGATCTCAGCGAGCGAGCGCGAAGCTCGTGCTTCCCGCGGCCTCGACAGCCGCCAGATAATTGGTGATGAGGTTCTCGACGGATACGCTCATTACGTCGAGAAGTGGGGCAGGATAGACACCGAACAGGATCGTCAGAATGACCAGCGGCGCCATGAACGCGATCTCTCGCATGTTCATATCGGTGATGGCCTTGAGGCTCGACTTTTCAAGGCGGCCGAAAATCATGCGCCGATAGAGATAGAGCGCATAGGCAGCAGAAAGGATGACGCCCGTTGTCGCCAGGAATGCAACCCAGGTGTTCACGCGGAAGGCTCCGACCAGCGCCAGGAATTCGCCAACGAATCCGCTGGTCCCCGGAAGGCCCACATTGGCAAGTGTGAACACCAGGAAACAGAAGGCATAGATCGGCATCCGATTGACGAGGCCACCATAGGCGGCGATCTCGCGCGTGTGCATGCGGTCATACACAACACCGACACAAAGGAAGAGTGCCGCCGATACGATGCCGTGGCTGAGCATCTGGAAGATACCACCCTCAATGCCCTGCGTGGTCATGGTGAAGAGACCGAGTGTGACGAACCCCATGTGGGCGACCGAGGAATAGGCGATCAGCTTCTTCACATCCTCCTGCGCCAGCGCAACGAGAGATGTGTAGATGATGGCGACCACGGAAAGCGCAAAGACAAGCGGTGCGAGATCTGCCGACGCAAGAGGAAACATCGGAATCGAAAACCGCAAAAAGCCGTAGCCGCCCATCTTCAACAAGATCCCGGCCAGGATCACCGAGCCGGCCGTTGGCGCCTCGACATGAGCGTCCGGCAGCCAGGTATGAACGGGCCACATGGGCATCTTGACGGCGAAGGATGCAAAGAAGGCGAGCCACAACCAAGTCTGCATGTTCTCAGGGAAACTGTGCAGCAGCAGCGTTGAAATGTCGGTCGTGCCGGCTTCCCAGTACATCGCCATGATGGCGAGCAGCATCAGCACCGAGCCAAGCAGGGTGTAGAGGAAGAACTTGAAGCTGGCATAGACGCGCCTCTTGCCGCCCCACACACCGATGATCAGGAACATCGGGATCAGACCGCCCTCGAAGAAGAGATAGAAGACGACGAGATCGAGCGCACAAAAGACGCCGATCATCAGCGTCTCAAGCACGAGAAAGGCGATCATATATTCCTTCACCCGTTCCGTAATCGACTGCCAGCTTGCAAGCACGCAGATCGGAAGCAGAAACGTTGTGAGGATCACGAAAAGCATCGAAATGCCGTCGACGCCCATGTGATAGTTGATTGCACCGCCGAGCCATTCCTGCTTCTCGACAAACTGAAAATCAGCCGTCATCGGATCGAACTTGACCCAGATCAGCAGCGACAGCAGGAATGTTATGACGCTTGTCCATAGCGCCACATATCGTGCGTTGCGCACGGCAATCTCGTCATTGCCGCGAATGGCAAAAATGAATAACGCACCAAGCAGTGGTAGGAAGGTCACCGCTGACAGGATTGGCCAATTCACGCCCATCTAACGAACCCCGCCCGCGAACATGAAATAGGTGAGCAGCAATGCCACGCCGATCAGCATGACAAAGGCATAGTGATAGACATATCCAGTCTGGAAACGGATCACGCGGTTGGTCACATCGATGACGCGGGCCGCAATACCATCCGGTCCGACACCGTCGATCACTTTTCCATCGCCAACCTTCCAAAGCGCCCGCCCGATCCAATGAGCCGGCCTGACGAAGAGGAAATCGTAGAGTTCGTCGAAATACCACTTGTTGAGAAGGAAGAGGTAGATCGGGCGGAACCACTTCGCCAGTACGGCCGGGATACCCGGTTTCAGGATGTAGAAGAGATAAGCCAATAGGAAACCAGCCGCCATCATCACCATCGGAGAGAAGATGACCCAATTGGGCACATGATGAAGGTCTTCAAGGATCTTGTTTGACGGCGCTGTAAAGAGCGACTCGCGCCAGAAACCGGCATTTCCCTCGCCCATGAACCAGTATTTGAAGGCGATACCTGAGCCGAGGGCTCCGGCTGCAAGAACCACGAGGGGCACCAGCATGACGGCTGGTGACTCGTGCGCTTTCTCCATCACTTCCGGCGCCGCGCGCGACTCGCCATGAAAGGTCATGAACATCAAGCGCCAGGAGTAGAAGGACGTCAGGAATGCCGCGACGACCGTCATCCAGAACGCATACATACCCACGCCTGAATGTGCGGCGTATGCGGCCTCAATAACGGCATCCTTTGAGAAGTACCCTGCGGTGAGCGGGAAACCCGTTAGCGCCAAGGTCCCGATCAACATCAACAACCAAGTGAACGGAATTACCGCCCGCATACCGCCCATCTTGCGCATGTCCTGCTCGTCATGGAGGGCATGGATCACTGAGCCCGATCCAAGGAACAACAGCGCCTTGAAGAACGCATGCGTGAAGAGATGGAAGATACCGACACCATAAGCGCCGACGCCCAGCGCCACGAACATGTAGCCGAGCTGCGAGCAGGTCGAGTAGGCGATGACTCGCTTGATATCGTTTTGCACGAGACCGATGGTTGCGGCAAAGAAGGCCGTCGTCGCACCGACAGCGGTCACGACCCAGAGGGCGGTCTCCGACAGCTCAAACAGCGGTGACAGTCGCGCGACCATGAAGACGCCGGCTGTGACCATGGTCGCCGCATGAATAAGCGCCGAAACCGGCGTCGGTCCCTCCATCGCATCGGGTAGCCAGGTATGCAGCAGGAACTGCGCAGACTTGCCCATCGCCCCCATGAAGAGCAAAAGACAAATCACAGTGAGCATGTCGAACTCCCACGACAGGAACGTCATGGTCTTGCCAACATGATCCGGTGCCGCGGCAAAGATCGTGTCGAACTGGATGCTGCCGAAATAGGCAAAGATGGCGAAAATTCCGAGGGCGAATCCGAAATCTCCGACACGGTTGACGACGAAGGCTTTGATGGCCGCGGCATTGGCTTCAGGCTTGTGGTACCAGAAGCCGATCAGCAGATAGGACGCCAGCCCGACACCTTCCCAGCCGAAGAACATCTGCAAGAGGTTGTCTGCCGTCACCAGCATCAGCATGGCGAAAGTGAAGAGCGACAGATACGCGAAGAACCGCGAGCGGTGCGGATCGTGCTCCATGTAACCGATGGAGTAGAGATGCACGAGGCCGGCAACCGTATTGACGACGACAAGCATTACGGCCGTCAGCGTATCGATGCGCAGCGACCATGAGACCGAAAGCTCGCCTGAGTTTATCCAGGTTAAGATCTCGACACGGCTTGTCTCGCCGGTGAAACCAACCTGATAGAAAGCAATCCAGGAAAGAACCGCACCCAGGAGCACCAGCGTCGTGGTCAGAATGCCCGCGGCCCGGTGGCCGATATAGCGACCGAAGAAGCCCGCGATAATCGCGCCGGCAAGGGGCAGAAAGAGGATCGTCGAATACATCCTGGTTCAGCCCTTCATGACATTGACGTCTTCGACGGCAATACTGCCGCGATTGCGATAGAAGATGACCACGATCGCCAAACCGATCGCCGCTTCGGCAGCTGCGACGGTCAACACAAACATGGCGAAGACCTGGCCGGCCAGATCACCCAGATGCGCCGAGAAGGCCACGAAGTTGATATTGACAGCAAGCAGCATCAACTCAATCGACATCAGAATCACGATTACGTTTTTCCGATTGAGGAAAATACCGAAGACACCGAGCGTGAATAGAATCGCGCCCAGCGTCAGATAATGCTCAATGCCGATATCCATGAGCCTTACCCCCTTCCCCCAATGATGGCGCCGTACCGTCGCATTGTCATAGCCCCTTGCCCGACTCGACCTTGCGCACCTCGATCGCCGTTTCGGGACGACGGGCAACCTGTTCGTAGATGGACTGTCTCTTGACGCCCTCCTTCTGGCGCAGTGTGAGCACGATGGCTCCAATCATGGCAACGAGCAGGATGAGGCCGGCGATCTCGAAATAGTAGACATAATCCGTATAGAGAATTCGTCCGAGCGCCTCGGTGTTCGTAATGTCGCCTACCGGAATGGGAGAGCGTCCAAGCAGCGGCGCTTCGGGTGCCACGACCCATGACCCGACAACCAGAAACAATTCGACGGCCAAAATGATGCCGACAAGGGCACCTAGGGGCAGATACTGCATGAACCCGCCCCGCAGTTCCGCAAAATCCACATCCAGCATCATGACCACGAAGAGGAACAGAACAGCCACAGCGCCCACATAGACAATCACCAGAATCATCGCCAAGAACTCAGCGCCAAGCAGCAGGAAGAGACCGGCTGAGTTGAAGAATGCCAGGATGAGGAACAGAACCGCATGCACCGGATTGCGGGCCGAAATGACCATGAATCCGGACGCAACCGTGATCCCGGCAAACAGATAGAAAAAGAGGCCGGCGACAATCATGAGTTCTCGGTTCCCCCCTCGGACCGTCTAGCGATAAGGCGCATCGGCAGCGATGTTTTGGGCGATTTCCCGTTCCCAACGGTCACCGTTCGCGAGGAGCCTGTCTTTGTCGTAGTACAACTCTTCGCGCGTTTCCGTCGCAAATTCGAAATTCGGCCCCTCGACAATCGCATCCACGGGGCAGGCTTCCTGACAGAGGCCGCAATAGATGCATTTGACCATATCAATATCGTAACGCGTTGTGCGCCGGGTACCATCATTGCGCCGCGGACCGGCTTCGATCGTAATCGCCTGCGCCGGGCAGATCGCTTCGCAAAGCTTGCATGCAATGCACCGCTCCTCGCCATTAGGATACCGGCGCAGCGCGTGCTCACCGCGAAACCGTGGCGACAACGGTCCCTTCTCGAAGGGATAATTCAAAGTCGGCTTCGGTTTGAAGAAGTATTTCATCGCCAAGAAAAAGGCGCTGACGAACTCCATCAGGAGAACCGATTTTGCAGCCTGTGCAACTCGCGACATTTCGTGTCTCTCTCTATGCCGGCGCCAGATCGAAAACGCGGAGGACAACCGCGACAGCGACCACCATGAATAGCGACAACGGCAGGAATACCTTCCAGCCCAGTCGCATCAGTTGGTCATAGCGATAGCGCGGTACGATCGCCTTCACCATGGAGAACATGAAGAATACGAAGCAGACTTTGATCAGGAACCAGACCACACCGGGGATCCAGTTGAAGGGTGCGATATCAACAGGTGGCAGCCAGCCACCGAGAAACAGGATCGTCGTCAGAGCGCACATCAAAACGATGGCGACATACTCGCCGAGCATGAACAACAGATACGGCGTTGATGAGTATTCCACCATAAAACCGGCGACGAGCTCCGACTCCGCTTCCGGCAGATCGAATGGCGGCCTGTTCGTCTCGGCAAGCGCAGAGATAAAGAAGACCACGAACATCGGAAAAAGCGGCAGCCAGAACCAGTTGAGCATTCCAAGCTCGCCGCGCTGCGCGTTGACGATATCGGTCATGTTCAGCGAACCGACGCAAAGCAACACGGTAATGATTATGAAGCCTATGGAGACCTCATAGGAGACCATCTGGGCAGCCGAACGCAGCGCGCCGAGGAAGGGATATTTCGAGTTGGACGCCCAACCACCCATAATGACGCCATAGACCTCAAGCGAAGATATCGCGAAGACGTAGAGAATCCCGACATTGATGTCTGCGACGGCCCACCCCTCCGAGACTGGTATGACCGCCCATGCCGACAAGGCCAGGACCGCTGATACCAAGGGAGCCAGAATGAAGACGCCTTTGTTTGCGCCTGCCGGAATGACCGGTTCCTTGACAACGAATTTCAGGAAATCCGCAAATGATTGCAGGAGCCCGAAAGGTCCGACCACGTTCGGTCCGCGCCTGATCTGGACTGCTGCCCAGATCTTGCGATCCGCGTAGAGAAGAAAAGCGATGATGATCAGCAATACGGCGAGCACCAGAAAGCTGTGCGCCGTAATAGTGGCGAAGGGGAGCCCGTAATTTGCCCAAAAATCAGCCATCGGTGCCCGTCGCTCCAACGTCGCCGCGCGTCATCATTGCGCTGAGTTCTGCCATTATGGCCGAGGCCCGAGCAATCGGGTTCGTCAGATAGAAATCGTCGACGGTCGCACCGAACGGCTGCTTTGATGGCGTCGCGCTCGCGCTTGCCAGTGCCCTGATATCTTCAGCATTGCCAGTTTCGATCACATCGATGTCCGCCAAGTGCGGATGCGCTTCATAGAGCTTTGCTCTCAAAGCCCCAAGACTGTCATAGGCGAGTGTGTGACCGAGACGTGCAGACAATGCCCGTAGGATCGACCAATCTTCGCGGGCGTCACCAGGCGGATACACGGCACGTGCGGTCATCTGCGGTCGACCTTCCGTGTTCACGTATGTCGCACTCTTCTCCGAGTAGGCAGCGGCTGGAAGAATGACATCGGCACGATGTGCGCCACGATCGCCATGGGTGCCTTGATAAACGACAAACGCATTGCCGAGCCCGATGGTGTCGATCTCGTCGGCACCAAGCAACCAGACGACGTCCAGCGCGCCGGACTCAGCGCCTTCCACGATCGCAGCAGCATCACGCCCCCCTTCCGCCGGTACGAATCCAACGTCCAGACCACCCACCCGGGAGGCTGCCGCCAGAAGAATGTTAAAGCCATTCCAGTCACCGGCAAGCATGCCGGTATCGGCCGCTATTCTGGCTGCCATCGCGAGAACGGCAGCTCCGTCATCACGCGTCACTGCCGCCTCACCGAGGATCAACATCGGCCGTTCGGCCTTGGCGAGAATTTCGCTGAATGGATGCGAACCTGCCGCCAGTTCGTCGAGTGTCTGAGGTCCGCCGCCGAGATAGTCATAGTCGTATGTAAGATCGACCTGCTCTCCGATCAGGCCAATCGGCAGTCCGGTCCGACGCCAATGTCCACGGATCCGGGCATTCAAAACAGACGCTTCGAAGCGCGGATTGGTCCCGACCAACAGCAGCGCATCGGTGTCCCCTACCCCATCGATGCAAGAATTGAAGCGGTAGGTCGCACGACCTCTTGCCGGATCAAGCGCCATCCCCACAGGCCGACTGTCCCTGCTCTTGCAATCGAGCCGATCAAGCAGATCCTTCAGCGCGAACATTTCTTCGACGCCCGCCAGGTCGCCGGCAAGAGCTCCGATCCGGTCCCCGGCAAGACCGGTCAACCGGTCTGCAATCACATCGAAGGCTTCATCCCAGGAGACAGCCCCCAACTTGCCATCCCGCCGGACATAGGGGCGGTCGAGACGCTGCGTGCGCAGCCCATCCCAAATGAAACGCGTCTTGTCCGAGATCCACTCCTCGTTGACCGCATCGTGATTGCGCGGCAGGACCCGCATGACTTCGCGACCCCGAGCGTCGAGCCGGATGTTGGACCCGATCCCATCCATCACATCGATGGATTCGGTTTTGCGGAGTTCCCACGGCCGCGCAGCGAAAGCATAGGGCCTCGAAGTCAGAGCTCCGACCGGACACAAGTCGATAACGTTACCCGACAGTTCCGATGTCATGCTCTTTTCGAGATAGGTCGTGATCTCCATGTCTTCGCCGCGCCCGATGGCACCCAGCTCTTCGACACCGGCGACTTCTGTCACGAAGCGCACGCAACGCGTGCAATGAATGCACCGTGTCATGATGGTTTTGACCAGCGGCCCGATATATTTGTCTTCTACCGCCCTCTTGTTGAGGTCGAAGCGGCTCGAATCGACGCCATACGCCATGGCCTGATCCTGCAGATCGCATTCGCCGCCCTGGTCGCAAATCGGACAATCCAGAGGATGATTGATGAGCAGGAACTCCATCACCCCTTCCCGCGCCTTTTTGACCAGTGCCGAGTTGGTGCGAATCTCAGGCGGTTCGCCGTCGCGGCCCGGGCGCAGGTCGTTTACGCCCATGGCACATGACGCGACTGGCTTCGGCATTCCGGCAACTTCAACGAGGCACATCCGGCAGTTGCCTGCAATCGATAGCCGTTCGTGATAGCAGAAGCGCGGAATCTCGACGCCGGCCTGTTCGCAAGCCTGGATCAGCGTCAAGCCATCTTCGGCGTCAACTTCCATTCCATCAACGATCAATTTCGGCATCGGCATTCCTCGATCGCTGCCAGATCGCAAAGGCGAAGGCTTCGGTGTGCACGCCAGATCTGTTTGACCGCATTCCTCATTTATTCGGCCGCCACGGGTTCGCGAACGGCGCCGTCCGGCATCGCATTCGCGCTATAGTTATCGATCCGCGCTTCGATCTCATGCCTGAAATGGCGAATGAGTCCTTGTATGGGCCATGCGGCCGCATCCCCAAGTGCGCAAATCGTGTGCCCCTCAATCTGGTAGGTCACGTCGAGAAGCATATCGATCTCGCGCTTCTCAGCCTGACCGCGCGCCATCCGGTCCATGACGCGCCACATCCAACCTGTCCCTTCCCGGCAGGGGGTACACTGACCGCAGCTCTCATGCTTGTAGAAATATGAAAGCCGCGCGATCGCACGCACGATATCCGTGGACTTGTCCATAACGATTACCGCAGCCGTCCCCAGACCGGACTTCAGATCACGCAGCGTATCGAAATCCATTGGCGTGTTCTGGCATTCGGTTGCAGGAATACAGGGAACCGACGACCCCCCGGGGATTACGGCAAGCAGATTGTCCCAACCGCCGCGGACTCCGCCGGCATGGGTGTCGATGAGTTCCCGCAGAGGAATCCCCATCTCTTCTTCCACATTGCAAGGCTCGTTCACGTGACCCGAGATGCAGAAGAGCTTTGTCCCGGCATTGTTGGGCCGCCCGAGTGACGAGAACCATTCCGGCCCGCGGCGCAGAATGTCAGGGGCAACCGCGATGCTCTCTACATTGTTGACGGTGGTCGGCGCACCATAGAGCCCGACATTTGCAGGAAATGGGGGTTTCAGTCGTGGCTGCCCCTTCTTGCCTTCGAGGCTTTCGAGCAGAGCGGTTTCCTCGCCACAGATGTAGGCGCCTGCGCCATGATGGACATAGATGTCGAAGTCCCAGCCATGGATGTTGTTCTTGCCGACCAGCTTCGCCTCATAGGCTTCGTCGATCGCGCGTTGCAGGGCTTCGCGCTCGCGAATGAATTCGCCACGAACATAGATATAGCAGACATGAGCCCGCATCGAGCAGGAGGCAAGGAGGCATCCTTCGACAAGCAAATGCGGATCGTGACGCATGATGTCACGATCCTTGCAGGTTCCCGGTTCCGACTCATCGGCATTGACGACGAGATAGTGCGGACGCTCTCCGACTTTTTTCGGCATGAAGGACCATTTCAGGCCGGTTGGAAAACCGGCGCCGCCGCGACCGCGCAGACCCGATGCCTTGACCTGTTCGACAATCCAATCGGATCCTTCATCGATGAATTTCTTGGTTCCGTCCCACGCACCGCGTTCCCGGGCAGCCTTCAAACCCGGATCGTGAAATCCGTAGAGGTTGCGAAAGATGCGATCCTTGTCGGCGAGCATCAGCGATCCCCTTCCTTCGAGAGCATTGCGGCTTCAGCAACCCATTTCTCGCGCTTGACCCGCCCCCTCAGTTGGAGCGTCGCATCGATCCATTCGACATTCTCCTCGCTCCAATCCGCGATCTGCTGAACATGAAAAATACCCAGATCGTTCAAACGATCTTCGATCGCCTTGGTGATGCCAGGAACAGTTTTGAGGTCGTCCGGACCACCCTTCCGGGCGCGCTTCAACGTCGATGGCTTGTCAAGCTCGTCAGGCATCGGTTGCTCGGCATGCGTTAAATCGCTGCCATTCATTCCGTCGAGCAGAGTCTTGGGTCCAGAGATGGGACAGCTCGTATGTCGCGGTATCTGAGGGCCAGGCGAGACAGCCTCTCCCTTCCGCAATGCATCGAGGAGCTCTCTAAAACTGTCAGCGTCCAGATCCTCGTAATAATCTGCATTAATCTGCACCATGGGCGCATTGACGCAAGCCCCGAGACACTCGACTTCGAGCCAGGAAAAGAGGCCGTCATCGCTGAGATGCCGTTCCGGCCCGATCTCCTCGCGGCATACCTCGCGGATGGCATCGGCACCGCGCAACCAGCACGGCGTCGTGCCACAGAATTGGACAAAATGCTCGCCGACCGGAGCAAGATTGAACATCGTATAGAAGGTTGCGACTTCATAGACGCGGATGAATGCCATATCGAGCAGTTCCGCGACGTGACGGATCGCCGGTTCCGGCAACCAGCCATCATGCTGCTCTTGCGCCCGCCACAATAGCGGAATGACGGCCGATGCCTGTTTCCCGGCCGGGTACTTTGCAATCCGATCCTGCGCCCACTTCGCGTTCTCGTCGCTGAAGGCAAAACTGTCAGGCTGTTCTTCGGCAAGACGGCGAATGCTCATCGATCCACCTCGCCAAAAACGATATCCAACGAACCGAGAATGGCCGATACGTCGGCAAGCATGTGGCCCTTGCAGAGAAAATCCATCGCTTGGAGGTGAGCAAATCCGGGGGCTCGGATCTTGCACCGATAAGGCTTATTCGAGCCGTCGGAAACCAGATAGACACCAAACTCACCTTTCGGTGCTTCCACGGCTGCGTACACCTCGCCAGCCGGCACATGATAACCTTCGGTATAGAGTTTGAAGTGGTGAATGAGCGCTTCCATAGAGCGTTTCATCTCGCCGCGCTTGGGCGGAACCACTTTCTGGTTGACCGCGGCAACAGGCCCGCGTTCTCTGCGAAGCCGCGCACAACACTGACGCATGATCCGAACGGACTGGCGCATCTCTTCGACACGAATCAAATAGCGGTCGTAGCAGTCGCCATTCTTCCCAACCGGAATGTCGAAATCCATTTCCGCATAGCATTCATAGGGTTGCGACTTGCGGAGGTCCCATGCACCGCCCGAGCCCCGTACCATGACGCCCGAGAATCCCCATGCGATCGCGTCTTCCAGCGATACGACGGCGATATCGACATTGCGCTGCTTGAAGATGCGATTGTTCGTCAACAAACCTTCGATGTCGTCGAGAACACCGAGAAACGGATCGCAGAAATCGTCGATATCCTGAATCAGGTCGTCGGGCAGATCCTGGTGGACGCCGCCAGGCCGTACGAAGGCGGCATGCATGCGGCTACCGCTCGCCCGCTCGTAAAAGACCATGAGCTTTTCACGCTCTTCAAAGCCCCAGAGGGGCGGCGTAAGCGCACCAACGTCCAGCGCCTGGGTCGTAATGTTGAGGATATGCGACAGAATGCGGCCGATCTCGCTATACAGCACCCTGATCAGCTGCCCACGGATCGGCACGTCAATGTCGAGGAGCCTCTCGACGGCCAGTGCAAAGGCATGCTCCTGGTTCATCGGCGCGACATAGTCGAGCCGGTCGAAGTAAGGAACGGCCTGCAGATAGGTCTTGTGTTCTATGAGCTTCTCGGTTCCGCGGTGGAGAAGACCAATATGAGGGTCCACGCGCTCGACCACTTCACCATCGAGCTCCAGGACAAGCCGTAAGACGCCATGGGCGGCCGGATGCTGCGGTCCGAAATTAATCGTAAAGTTGCGGATCTCGGTTTCGCTCATGCCGCCTACTCCGCCGCGGCCTTGGCGCGTTTGTGCGCAACGCCAGCCTCGAAGCGATCCCACTTAATGATGAACCGCTCATGTTCACCCTGTCCGATCAGGTCGACACCGTCGTGAGCTTTGATGGCGAACTTCGCCCGTCGTCCGTTGAGCGCGATGCACTCGGCGTCGACCGTGACGGTCAGACCCGGAGGTGTCGCCGACTGGTGCGAAACGTTGATATGCACGCCGAGACTCCCCTCGCCTTCGTCCAAATGCGGCTTCAGCAATTTGAGGCAGGTCCATTCCATCAGTCCGACCATGAATCCGGTTGCAAAGACAGATGGCATTTCCGCGAATTCTTCAGCTTCCGGGTAGAGATGCGGCACGGTCTTCGTGTCCGGGATCTCAAATGCGAATGTCTCGCAAAGGCCCACCTTCAGACTATCCTTCATGCCTCCTCCTTGCCATCTTTGGCGGACTCGGCTTTCTCATCGCCTGGCAGGATATACTCGGCGCCTTCCCAGGGACTCATGAAGTCAAAGGTGCGGAATTCCTGATTGAGTTTCACCGGCTCGTTGACCACCCGTTTGCGCTCATCGTCATAACGCACTTCCACAAAACCGGTCAGCGGAAAGTCCTTGCGCAACGGGTGCCCCTGAAAACCATAGTCGGTCAGGATCCTCCGGAGATCGGGATGCTCCGAGAACAAGATGCCATAGAGATCGAACGCCTCGCGTTCGAACCAATTGGCGGCCGGATACAAATCGACGACGCTCGCAACAGGCGTGGCTTCATCGGTCTGACAGGTGACGCGGATGCGGACATTCTGGCGCAGAGAGAGCAAATGGTAGACGACATCGAACCGCTTCGTCCGCTCCGGATAATCGACCCCCGCGATGTCGATCAGACAGATGAACTGGCAGCGCGCATCATCGCGCATGAATTTCAATGTCTCGTGAATCTTCTCTCGCGGCGTGACAACGGAAAGTTCATGGGCCGCGATTCGCCACGACGACAGCTTCGAACCCAATCTGTCCGCGATATACTCGCCGAGCTCTTTGAGGCCTTCGTCCATGCCGCTTTCACTCGCTTTCATGGCTTAGCGCTCGATCGTACCGGTGCGACGAATTTTCTTTTGCAACAACAAGATACCGTAGACGAGCGCCTCGGCTGTCGGTGGACAGCCCGGCACATAGATATCGACAGGAACGATACGGTCGCAGCCACGCACGACCGAATAGGAATAATGGTAGTAGCCACCACCATTGGCGCAGCTTCCCATAGAGATGACATAGCGCGGCTCGGGCATCTGGTCGTAGACCTTCCGCAATGCCGGCGCCATCTTATTGGTCAACGTTCCCGCCACTATCATGACATCGGACTGCCGCGGACTCGCGCGTGGTGCAAATCCGAAACGCTCAACGTCGTAACGCGGCATGGAAGCCTGCATCATCTCGACCGCGCAGCAAGCCAGGCCGAATGTCATCCACATCAAAGATCCGGTCCGAGCCCAGTTGATGAGATCATCCGTGGACGTGACGATGAATCCTTTGTCGGCCAGATCATCCGACATCTGTGCAAATGTCTGCTCACGGCCCGGCGCGAGCAATGGGCTCTGATCTTTCGGATCCACAATCAATCCCATTCCAGCGCTCCCTTACGCCAAGCGTAGATGAGCCCGATCGTGAGTTCTGCCAGGAAGACCATCATCGCCCAGAAGCCGAGATCGCCGACTTCACGGAAACTGATTGCCCAGGGAAAAAGGAATGCTGCTTCAAGATCGAAAATGATGAACAGAATCGCCACGAGATAGAAGCGCACGTCGAACTGCATACGCGCGTCATCGAAAGCCTTAAAGCCACATTCATATGCCGACACTTTTTCAGGATCCGGGTTGGATATGGCGACGATGAATGGCGCAATGATCAGGGCACCGCCGATGAACAGAGCAACGCCGATGAAAATCGCCAATGGGAGATATGCGTTTAGAATCAGCTCATTCATAGCGACCCGTCATCCGACTTGTTGACAGTGCTCAACCGGTGGCAAACGGTCGACGATGGCACTCGATGTAACTCGACCGAAATACAGCGCGTAGGGTCCGCCTCATATGCCCATCATAGCGGGCATTTCCGGTCTACCCAATTGAGCCAAAAGACGCATCCGGGCTTAGCGCACCTGCTAGTTCAAGGCAAGAAACTTGACGGCCTACAGGCGCCTGCCAACGGTGCTATTGTGGGAGAAGGAGTATTTGGCGGGAGTGACGGGACTCGAACCCGCGGCCTCTGGCGTGACAGGCCAGCGCTCTAACCAACTGAGCTACACCCCCGTACCCAAGCCATTTCGGTTCGGAGATGACGTGGTTTAGGCTAGCCCATCAGGCAAGTCAAGCAACCACGATCCCGCATCGTCAGGGCACCTCATCAACACGCAAAAATACGAGTGGCTAGCTCAATCAGCATGTCTTGCCAGCCGTCACGACGCACCCTGTGCCCTGCACCGTGCCCTTGCCAACTTCACCGCCACCTTTGACAACGCCTTTACCGAGCTCACCAGCGCCCTGAACGGTTCCCTTGCCAACCTGGTAGGTTCCTTTCCCGACGCCTTTGACGGCGCCGACCGGGCCTTCCTTGGCACCTTCGACAACTTTGCCGCCACCTTTGACCACACCCTTGCCAACGCGACCTGCGCCTTTCACAACACCCTTCCCAATTTCACCGGCACCTTTCGCAACGCCTTTGCCGATACGACCTGCACCTTTCGCAACACCACGAAGAATCTGAATATTGGTCGAAAGAGTCTGTGGATGAATGGTCGAAATATCCCTCGGCGCTCCCATTGGGCCGGCCAAAACAGGATTCGACAAGCCGCAAAGAGCAACACTCACAATGCACAAATATGCGGATCGGTTCATGGGAAAGCGCCTCATTGATTGGGGTCGCGCAAAGCTATCATGGCGCGATCGACGCAGCCAGTTCACGACACGAGCCGGATGACAATAAGGCGATCGTTCGAAAGAAAAGGATGAATTCGGAGATGGTGGGCGGTGACAGGTTCGAACTGCCGACCTCCTGGGTGTAAACCAGGCGCTCTTCCAGCTGAGCTAACCGCCCTTCTTGTTCGATGTACGCCGCCGCCGCCAATGATTCAAGGCGCCAGAGACAAGAAAAGACCCCGCCTCGCAGGCGGGGTCCAGTTCTCAAGAAACGGTATTTCTAATTTTAGATCAAGCGTTTACCGCATCTTTCAAGGCTTTTCCTGCCCGGAACTTCGGTACTTTGGAGGCCGGGATCTGAATGGGGTCGCCGGTGCGCGGATTACGGCCTGTCGAGGCTTTGCGCTCGGTTACCTGGAAATTTCCGAAGCCCACGATACGGACTTCGTCGCCGCCTTGAAGCGCGGACGTGATCTGAGCGAACGTCGCGTCCACGGCCTCCGCCGCGGCTTCCTTCGAAAGGTCGGCCTTTTCCGCCACACGGGAAATCAGCTCAGTCTTGTTCACTTGGTTGTCCTTTCATTTGCTGCGCGCAGGCGATCGATCATTTCGAGCGCTGCGAGTTTTCGTCTGCGACGAATCGCTGACATAAGAGACATTATACCGTGAGAAACCGCAGAAAACCGGCAAAAATGAGTTTAGTTAATTCTTTCCTCTACAAAAAACACCGAAAAGGGCGTTCACAGCCGCCATTCAAGCGATTTCCAGCCCTCCAAACGGGCACCATCTATCGGCATTCGGGACCGATTGTCGGCAGAAAATGGGGGGTTTGGTCTATGCGTTTTGTACAGATGATCTGCGCTCAATCCTAAGCGATTGAGCGCAGATTTCACCTAATGAGCCGTAATACCGGCGGGTGTCTCGTCTTCACCGGAAACAGACGATGTTTCGGATGCATCCTTGCTCTCATCCCACTCGATCGGCTCGGGCATTTTGGTCAAGGCGATCTTGATCGCCTCATCCATCACCGAGACGGGAATGATCTCGAGGCTGTTCTTGAGCGTATCCGGAATATCGGCCAGATCCTTGGCATTCTCTTCCGGGATCAACACGGTCTTGATACCGCCGCGAAGCGCGGCAAGGAGCTTCTCCTTCAGACCGCCGATCGGAAGCACACGTCCTCTCAAGGTAATTTCGCCGGTCATGGCGACATCCTTGCGAATTTCGATGCCGGTCATGATGGAGATGATGGCCATCGCCATGGCGACACCGGCAGACGGTCCGTCTTTCGGCGTTGCACCTTCCGGCACGTGGACGTGAATGTCCTTGCGCTCGAACAATGGCGGTTCGATGCCAAACTCGACTGCCCGCGAACGCACATAGGCATTAGCCGCCTGGATCGACTCTTTCATGACGTCGCGCAGATTGCCGGTGACCGTCATCTTGCCCTTGCCGGGCATCATGACACCTTCGATGGTCAGCAATTCGCCACCGACCTCCGTCCACGCCAGTCCGATCACAACACCAACCTGGTCGTCGCGCTCAATCTCACCATACCGATATTTCGGAACCCCGAGGAAGTCCTCAAGATTGTCTGCGGTAATATCGATCTTCTTCTTGTCCGTCGTCAGCAGTTCCTTGACCGACTTGCGGGCCAGCTTGGCCATCTCGCGCTCAAGGTTTCGCACGCCGGCCTCACGGGTAAAGCGACGGATCGTCGATTTGAGTGCCTCGTCGTCGAGGCTCCACTCATCCTCTTCCAATCCATGGCTCTTCAGCTGATCGGGAATCAGATGACGCCTTGCGATTTCGACCTTTTCATCTTCCGTGTAGCCGGCAATGCGGATGATCTCCATCCGATCCATCAAGGGCGGCGGAATGTTGAGCGTATTCGCCGTGGTCACGAACATGACGTTCGAGAGGTCGTAGTCGACTTCCAGATAATGGTCGTTAAACGTATTGTTCTGCTCAGGATCCAGGACTTCCAACAAGGCCGACGCCGGATCGCCGCGGAAATCGGCGCCCATCTTGTCAATTTCGTCAAGAAGGAAAAGCGGGTTTGTCTTCTTCGCCTTCTTCATGGACTGGATGACCTTGCCCGGCATCGAGCCGATATAGGTCCGCCTGTGTCCACGGATCTCGGCTTCGTCGCGTACACCGCCGAGAGACATGCGAACAAACTCGCGTCCTGTCGAGCGTGCTATCGACTTGCCAAGCGATGTCTTACCGACACCGGGAGGTCCAACAAGGCAAAGGATAGGACCTTTCAACTTGTTCGTCCGGGTCTGCACGGCCAGATACTCGATGATCCGCTCTTTGACCTTCTCCAGGCCATAGTGATCCTTATCGAGAATGGCTTCGGCGTCGGCCAGGTCTTTCTTGACCTTGCCTTTGACGCCCCACGGGATCGACAGCAGCCAGTCGAGATAATTCCGCACGACGGTTGCTTCTGCAGACATCGGGCTCATCTGCTTGAGCTTCTTCAGCTCGCTGAGGCCCTTTTCCTTGGCTTCCTTCGAAAGCTTGGTGCTCTCGATCTTGTCTTCATACTCTGAAATATCGTCGCGGCCGTCTTCCGTATCGCCCAGCTCCTTCTGAATGGCCTTCATCTGCTCATTCAAATAGTACTCGCGCTGAGTCTTCTCCATCTGACGCTTGACGCGCGAACGAATTTTCTTCTCGACCTGCAGAACAGAGATCTCACTCTCCATCAGCGTGTAAACACGCTCCAGGCGCTCGGAAATCGACGTGACCTCGAGGATTTCCTGCTTGTCGGAAATCTTGATCGCCAGATGCGAGGCAATGGTATCGGCAAGCTTCGAATAATTGTCGATCTGCGTAACGGTGCCGAGGACCTCGGGCGAGATCTTCTTGTTGAGTTTCACATAACTCTCGAACTGCCCGATTGCCGAGCGCGCGAGAGCCTCTACCTCATCTTCGGCGCCAAGCTCTTCCTCGATACGCTCGACCTGAGCCTCGAAATACTCGCTGTTTTCCGTATAGCCGGCGATTCCTGCACGCGTTGTGCCTTCGACCAGGACTTTGACGGTACCATCCGGCAACTTCAAGAGCTGCAACACGGATGCAAGCGTCCCAACGGTATAGATATCGTCCGTGGACGGCTCGTCGTCACCGGCATTCTTCTGTGCGACCAGCAAGATCTGCTTATCGCTGCGCATCACTTCTTCGAGCGCATTGATAGATTTCTCGCGGCCGACAAAAAGCGGCACGATCATGTATGGAAATACGACAATGTCTCGCAATGGCAAGACCGGGAATGATTCCGGTTCCGTGCCGGATGTTCCACTTTCGTTTGTTTCTTCGGTCATATCAGTGTCCCACCATCGTTTAGGTCGATCCGAGCCACCGCTTCACGGCGCCCGACCGAATTGACCTTCCCCCATTTTACCGTCGAATGCGGCCGCCAGAAGCCCCGCAGAGGTGATAGCGGCAATGGATGCGTCGCCTGAGACCCTGAACCGAGTCCGATCACTACCCCGATAGGTGGCAACGCACCGTCCGCGAGTCAAGACCGCAGGCCGTCCGTGACAGTCGCACGCAAATTCAGGTTACTGATACAAGGGCGATCAAGGCTTTCAACTATCCACAATGCACAAAATTGCGACACATCGTGGGCAGAAATCCTACAGATCAAGCGCTCGATTCGATTTCCTCAGCCCGCTCGGCATAGATTCGAAGCGGCGCTGCCGTTCCTTCGACGACGTCGCCGCTGATGACGACCTCTTCCACACCCTTGAGACTTGGTAGATCGAACATGGTTTCGAGCAGGATGGACTCCATAATCGAACGCAGTCCGCGTGCCCCGGTCTTTCGCTCGATCGCACGACGCGCGATACCCGACAGGGCGTCGTCCGCGAAGGTCAAACGGACGTCTTCCATTTCGAACAAGCGCTGGTACTGCTTGACCAGAGCGTTCTTGGGCTCGGTCAAGATCTTGATGAGTGCGTCCTCGTCGAGATCTTCCAGCGTCGCAAGAACCGGAACACGACCGATGAATTCCGGTATCAGTCCGAACTTCAGCAGGTCTTCCGGCTCAATGCCTTTCAGGATGTCGCCAGTCCGGCGGTCATCTTCGCTTTCCACAGTTGCACCGAACCCGATCGACGTCGATCGGCCACGCTGAGTAATGATCTTTTCCAAACCGGCGAAAGCACCACCGCAGATAAACAGAATATTGGTGGTGTCGACCTGCAGGAACTCCTGCTGGGGATGTTTGCGTCCACCTTGCGGCGGCACGCTTGCAACCGTGCCTTCCATAATCTTCAGCAGGGCCTGCTGAACACCCTCTCCCGACACATCCCGCGTTATGGACGGATTGTCGGATTTCCGGGAAATCTTGTCGACTTCATCGATGTAGACGATCCCACGCTGCGCGCGCTCGACATTGTAGTCCGCGGACTGCAGCAGCTTGAGAATGATGTTTTCGACGTCCTCACCCACATAACCGGCTTCGGTCAGCGTGGTCGCGTCGGCCATTGTAAATGGCACATCCAGAATGCGTGCCAACGTCTGGGCCAGGAGCGTCTTGCCGCAACCGGTGGGCCCGATCAGCAGGATGTTGGATTTTGCCAGCTCCACGTCGGAGTTTTTGCCGGCATGGTTGAGCCGTTTGTAGTGATTGTGCACGGCCACCGAGAGAACACGTTTGGCATGAGCCTGGCCGATCACGTAATCGTTCAGGACGCCATCGATTTCCTGCGGTGTGGGGACGCCATCTCGCGATTTCACGAGGGAGCTTTTGTTCTCCTCGCGAATGATATCCATGCAGAGCTCGACGCATTCGTCGCAAATGAACACCGTTGGTCCGGCGATCAGTTTACGAACCTCATGCTGGCTCTTGCCGCAGAAGGAACAGTAGAGAGTGTTCTTAGAGTCGGTTTCGGGCACTTTGCTCATCCAATTATGCGGGCATCAACAACGAATCGAATGCCCTTTATTTGAGGCAAACCGGCAACGAAAAACGCGCCACTTTGCGTGTTCCGACCGAAGTGCCGCCCGGGCCCAATACCCGAATGCGACAATCTCAGCATGCTAGCACAGGATTAATCAAGACAAGTTTAATCCGGTGTATGCGAACGGTATGCGATTTTCAGGCCAACTATCGTGTGCCGCCGTGATGCACCAACGCATCAGCCCCGTCAATCGCACTACAAAGGAAACATAAGCCCGAATCGGCCCGGTTTCCATATGGCCGCCAATCTCGTCGGTAATGCGGCGGCGCCCCCATTACCAAAAGCGATTTGCAAGAGACAGGCGAAACACTGCCGCCTGGAGCCTAACTCTTGCTCTTCGGCTTGTCGTCTTCGACAATCTCACGCTTGTCGATAACTTCGTCGACAATTCCGAATTCCTTGGCCGCCTCGGCTGTCATGAAATTGTCCCGATCCAGCGCATCTGCGATCGTCTCGACTTTCTGTCCGGTATGTTTCGAGTAGACACCGTTCAACCGATCGCGCAGTTCCAGGATCTCTTTGGCATGGCGCTCGATATCGCTTGCCTGCCCCTGGAAGCCACCGGAGGGCTGATGCACCATAATTCGCGCGTTTGGCAGAGCGTAGCGCATGCCACTCTCGCCCGACGCGAGCAGAAGCGAGCCCATGGACGCCGCCTGCCCGATGCACAAGGTTGCAACCGGTGGACGGATAAACTGCATTGTGTCGTATATCGCCATTCCCGACGTCACCACCCCGCCTGGCGAGTTGATGTACATCGAAATTTCCTTTTTTGGATTCTCGGCTTCCAGAAAGAGCAATTGAGCCGTGACCAACGACGCGATGTTATCTTCGATCGGACCAACAACGAAGATGATGTGCTCTTTCAGCAACCGCGAGTAGATATCGTAGGCGCGCTCGCCCCGATTGGTTTGCTCCACCACCATCGGAACAAGGGTGTTCATCGTGAATTCGGCTGGATCTCGCATCGGTATGCTCCTTTTCCGGCTTCCCGGAACACTCGCGGCGGCGAACCGTCGCCCTAAGTCCTGGCCTCACAAACGGGCCAAGGTCACAAGAAACGGGAACCTAGGATGATTCGCCTAGTGAAACGATAACTTCGACGGCAGAGAGTGACACGCCTCCCTGCAGCGAACCGCGGCGGACACGACGGCCTGCCCGCCGCATTGCCGTCAGACTCATGAAGCGCTGGCGCTTTCTTCATCTTCCGGCGTTGCAAAAAGCTCTTCCCGGCTGACCGTCTTTTCGGTGACGGTCGCCAACTCGAGAATGTAGTCGACCACCTTGTCTTCGAAAATCGGTGTCCTGAGTTCCGCCAGCGCTTCCGGGGTCTTCTGATAATACTCGTAAACCTCACGCTCCTGGCCCGGGAACTCGCGCAGTCGCGCCATGAGTGCTTGATTAAGCTCTTCCTCGGAGATCTGAATCTCCTGGCCTTCACCGACTTTCGAAAGCACCAGACCGAGACGCACGCGTCGCTCGGCAATCGTGCGATATTCTTTGCGAGCGTCCTCCTCCGTCGTTCCTTCGTCGGAAAATCCGCGGCCGGCGCGTTCCAGGTCGCCAGTGACTTGAGTCCATATCGTCTCGAACTCGCTGTCGACGAGCGACTGCGGCAGATCGAACGTGTGAACCTCGTCGAGCATATCGAGCAAGGCGCGCTTCAGTTTCGATCGCGTTGCCTTATCAAGCTCCGTCTTGAGCTGATCTTTGACGGCATCGCGTAGAGCATCGACCGATTCGAGGCCAAGCATCGTCGCAAAATTCTCATCGACATCGGGTCGGACCGGCGCCTCGACCTTCTTCACCAGCACATCGAATGTCGCTGTCTTGCCTGCGAGTTCTTCCGCGGGATAATCGTCCGGAAATACCGTTTCGACCTGCCGCGACTCATCGGCCTTCGCACCGACAAGCCCTTCTTCGAAACCTGGGATGAAGCGTCCCTTGCCGAGAACAACGGCTGCATCTTCGGCCTTGCCACTCTCGAAAGCTTCTCCGTCGATCTTGCCTTCGAAATCGAGCGTCACCCGGTCGCCGTCTGCTGCCTCGCCTTCCTTCGGCGAATAAGAAATGTTGGCTTCGACAAGTTGCTCGATGCCTTCATCGATATTCTTCTCTTCCGTCTCGGCCACCTGCTTCTCAAGCGACAACTCAGCGAAGTTGGTCAGCTCGAAGTCCGGAAGCACTTCAAAACTCATGACATAAGAGAGATCGCGATCGCCATTCATGACGAGATCGATTTCGGCCTGATCCTCGGGTAGAGAAATCTCGGGTTGCAGCGCTGGTCGCTCCTCACGGTCCGTGAGCGCCTTCTTCGAGCTCTCGTCGACCGCTTCTGCCAGCACTTCGGCCATGATCGAGCGACCATAGACCTTTTTGAGGTGAGTAACTGGCACCTTGCCAGGACGAAAGCCTTTGAGTTTGACTTGATCCTTGAGTTCGTCGAGACGCTTCGACAGACGCTCACCCAGTTCACCTGCGCCGATTACGACGCGCAGTTCCCGTTTCAAGCCTTCGGCTGTGGTAACTTCGACTTCCATGGTTCCTAACTCGGAGACGACCGCTCGGCGGTCTTGAGGTTGTAGTCAGATAAATGCCGGTTGGTGCGGGCGGAGGGACTTGAACCCCCACGGCCGAAGCCACCAGATCCTAAATCTGGCGTGTCTACCAATTCCACCACGCCCGCAATGTTTGCAGAGTATTAGCCGCGCGTTCCTATATCACAGCCAAATTTAATGTCACCAGATGGAATTCGCGCAGTTTGCGGCGCATGGCAAGAGGGCCGATGGGATTTTATGCTTCAATCCGACCGGCCGAAACAAGAAAACGGCAATCAACCGCCATCCGTTCGGGGCACAGTGCCCGACAACGCCCCTAAGAGATAGTCGCGTCTGAGAGCTACCTCAGGAAGCAGAGCGAACTGATCCAGGCGACGGGCAGGATTGATGCCCAAATCAAGGATGGATCGCCGCCCAATTGGATCCAAAAGCTCGCTGCGAGCCAGTAGAAACCGGTAAAGAAAATGAGAGGAAACATGTTGTCTCCTTTTGCGTTGACACAACATTTCCGGGGACAATCCCGAAAGGTGGCTGGTACAAAGCAAATCGAATGCCAAGCGACGTGACATCTCGCCATGCTTGACTTCTCGATCGGACGTCCAACCATAGGCAATCCTTGGCTGCAACGGCAGCAGAAGCGGCAAACCGCCTTAAAAAACGGTGAGGAATACTGGCCTGATGACCTATTTTGGGACAAATCTCTTGATGGCAACGACCCTAGCGGTGGTGATCTGTGCCGGTTGGTCCTCAGTCGAGGCGCACAAGGGCGCCACCGGAATCGTCAAGGAACGCATGGATCTGATGACGAAGATCGGCAAGAGCACCAGAACGGTCGATCTGATGATGACCGGCAAGAGCGGCTACGATGCAGAAAAATTCATGGCAGCCGTCCGCTCCATCAAGAGCCATTCGGGCGACGCCATGACCCGACTCTTTCCCAAAGACAGCCTTCAGCATCCAACACTTGCAAAACCATCAATCTGGACGGATTGGGACGCCTTCAAAACCGAAGCCGATCGTTTGAAAGTCTTTGCCGAGGCGCTCGAGTGGGTCGCGTCAAATAGTCCTCAAGCAATCTCGGCAGAAGGCCGCGGGTCTGCAATGGGCGCCGGACCGCCAGTTGAGGCAGATGGTTATCCAGCCAGCAAGCATGTCCGTCATCTGCCTCCCCATATGATCTTTGGCTACATCAAGAAGATGTGCGGCTCGTGTCATGACAAATTTCGCAAACGCAAACCCTAATGCCATCTCACGGCGCACCTTGCTGGCCGGAGCCGGCGCAACAATAACCACTGTTGCGCTGCCTGCGTTCTCTTCGATCGCAGATGCGTCGGCCTCAGAACCCGTATTGATCGAGGCGCGGCCAGGGCATGCACAACTTTTGGAGAAGGGCGGGAACAAGACGCCGATCTGGGGCTACAACGGTCAAATTCCCGGTCCGGTCATTCGTGCCAGTCGCGGCGGCGACGTCTGGGTCCGACTCAAGAACAGCCTTCCCCAACCCACGACGATCCATTGGCACGGCATCCGCATCGACAATGCCATGGACGGCGTCGCAAATCTGACGCAGGTGCCGGTCGCACCCGGCGAGACCTTCGACTACCGGTTCACGGTTCCGGATGCCGGCACCTTCTGGTATCACCCGCACAACCGAACTTGGGAGCAGCTTGCCAGAGGCCTCTACGGGGTACTCCTCGTCGACGAGAAGGACGCGCCCGATGTCGACCGCGATCTTCTGCTTGTTGCCGACGACTGGCGCCTCGATACGGAGGGACGCATCGACGAGAAGACGCTCGGTTCTCTGTTCGAACGATCCCATGCCGGACGGCTTGGCAACATTCTCACTCTGAACGGCCTTCCCGAAGCGAACATATCCGTTTCGTCTGGCGAGCGAATTCGGCTGCGCGTTTGCAATGTCTGCAACGCCCGGGTTCTCAAACTCCGCCTTGAAGATCTCGCACCGACGCTCATCGCATTGGATGGCCAGCCTGTCCCTCCGCAACCTCTCGCCGATGCAACGCTTCGGTTGGCACCGGCACAACGGGCAGACCTGATCATCGATATGACCGGATCGCCTGGCAGCCGCTCGGCAATCACGGAGGTTTCGACCGAACGCGTCGTGGCAGGGCATTTCGTCCATGGCGCAGAACCACCAAAGCCTCTTCGCAAGGGAATGATCCAGCCACTGGCAGACAACGGCCTCGCTGAGCCGGATCTCAAGTCTGCGCAAAAGGTGGATCTCGTCATGACGGGTGGTGCCATGAGCGCCATCACCGAAGCCATCTACAAAGGAAAGACCTACGAAATCCGAGATCTGGTCCGGACCCATGGACAGGTCTGGGCGCTGAACGGCATTGCAGGCATGGCCAAGAAGCCGCTCTTCACAGCCAAGCGCGGGAGCACCGTCATCCTCCGCATGGCCAACGAAACCCGCTGGCAGCATGCCATGCACCTGCATGGCCATCACTTCCGTATCGTGAAGCCTTCAGGCACTGAACTCGATGTCCCGTGGCGGGATACGGTCCTCATGGAACCGAACGAGGGAATGACCATCGCGCTCGTCGCAGACAATCCCGGGAAGTGGATGTTGCATTGTCACATGCTGGAGCATCAGGCAGGCGGCATGGGAACATGGTTTGAAGTCAGCTAATATATATTAATCTGACGTAGCATATGCAAAAAGCGCGCGTTTCGTGCCGCTCCCGAGAATGCCATCCAATCCACCGTCATAGTAGCCTGTACCAGCAAGCTGGCGCTGAACCTCGGTCCACAACCGCGCAGACAGTTTGAATGCCTTGTCGTCGGTCAAAAGAAACACAAACGGCGTTCCGGCCTTGAAAGCTTCCAGGACGTACCGGGCGGACGTTTCGAGTTTCTGGCCCGACTGATCGTTTACCAATGCCAGAATGAGACCGGCTTCCTCCGCACCATTCTCCTTCGCGCGCTGTAGCCATTCCATCGCCTTCGCCGGATCCTTTTTGATTCCATGCTCGCCAGACAGCATGAGCAATCCTGCCGCAAACTGACCCAGCCGGTTTCCACCTTTCGCCTGTCGCGCCAGCCAGGAAAACTCGCCTTTGGGATTGCTGAACCCACCGAACTCACCGGAGAACATCGACATCATGAGAAACGCAGACAGGTTGCTTCCGCCCTTCACACCCTGACGCAACCAGTAGTGTGTTTTGGCGGTCTGTCTGCCGACACCGAGTTTGGCATACTGACCTGAATTGATCAGCGCGAGCCCCGCCATAGCTGCCGTATTGCCGGACTGCGCAAGTTCCCGATAGGCCTTGGTCGCGCGCTCAAGCCAGACACGCCCCTTGAGCCGGCGACCGCCGCCAGGAGGCTTATCCTTGAAGGAATCCGCCATGCTCAGCATCGCAGCCGGATACTTCTGGTCGGCAGCCCATTTGAGGCCTTGAAAGACATCGGCACCGGCCCCTTTCCCCTTGGCAATCAATGCGGCGACGGCGAGCTGATAGCGCAATCGAGGCTCATTGGGCCGCTCTGCAACAGCCTGCCGACAGGCCTCGACGGCTTTCGCCACAAGCGCGCCTGACGACGTCTTTCCTGGCTTGAGGAGTTTTCTCAGCGTCCACAATCCATTGCCGCGCGAATGGGGGTCAAAAGGAACCGAAGCAACGCGGTCGCAGAATGCGACTGGCGACAGCTCGGTATGAGACCGACGCCGTGGCTCGGGCTTGGCGGGGGATGCCGGTGCCCTTGCAGGCTTCTGTTTCTTGACCTTCAGCTCGTCGAGTTTCAAGCGCGCCAATGGCGCAAATGCGCCGCTGGGATATTGCGTCAGATAGCTCTCGAATGCCTTTGGATTCTTCCCATCGCGGATCGACTCCCAAAAGGCGACTTCGACAGAACGGTCAGTCCCGGTATCACGCGAGGTCCGGAGCGGCGCGGCGGCCGTGACCGTCTTTTTCCCCTTTGGCGAGAAATAGAACTGTCCGGTTAGGGATGAATGTTCCCAAGGAACCTGTTTCCCCCCCGATTCCTTCAACACGTCGTTGCGAACCGAAATCATGATCTCGGAGAGAGATTTGCCCGACTGTCCGATGTGCTTGACGAGTGCGCCGGTGAACGGACTGTTTCGTCCCTTGCCATCGAGCGCAACATTTCCCGGCTGCGTCGCAAAGGCGATCAGTGTGCCGACACCCGTCTCGACACGAGCTAGTCCGCGACCCACGCTCGCAGAACGCGTTCCCATGCTGCGTGAAAGATTCTTTGCCAGGGGATTGTCGCGACAGGCATCCAGAAAGACGATATTCGTCCGCTGTTCACGTTCCATTTGCTTGAGGACGAGACGCAGCGAGACCGCCTCAAAGTCAAGATCCGCTTCCGCCTTCAGCTGCGCTTCGACCGGTGCCAGATAATTCTGTCCACCGACCTGCAATCCATGGCCCGCAAAGTAAAAGAGCGCGACGTCTGCTCCCGGGAGCAGGCGCGTAAACTCGCGGATGGCCCCCTCCATACCTGCCTTCTGCAAATCGCGTCCGACAACGACCCGAAAGCCCAGCTTTTCAAGGGCGCGCGCCATGTCGTTTGCATCGTTGGACGGATTTTTGAGCGGCGCCGCGTGCTTGTAGGCGGAATTGCCGATAACGAGCGCAACCCGCGATCCGGCGACGGCATTGCCGGGCATTGCGGCGCATAGCATGGCGCACAGCGCCAGGGCGGTCAGGATTCGCATAACGTCTCTCCCCTCGACCTGTCGGCTCTATCCTATCGCTTTTTCCCAGACACTGGCGGCGGGAATATGAACGTAGCCTGAATAGGAAATACTTGGACTTTGTGCGCTTTGCCGCAATGGCTCGCCTTGCGAGATTGTAAACGCGTTTGTAGGGTCGGCTCAGATCCGAACGATATTCACGCCCAAATGAAAGGCAGGCCGCCTCGTGCATCCCAAAGATGATCTCGTCACGCTGATCGGCGACACACCGCTCGTCAAACTCAGGAAGGCATCCGAAGAGACTGGTTGCACCATTCTCGGTAAATGTGAGTTCATGAATCCTGGCCAATCGGTCAAGGATCGAACCGCACGCCAGATGATTCTCGAAGCCGAAGCCCGCGGCGACCTCGGTCCGGGCGGCCATATCCTTGAGGGTACGGCTGGAAACACCGGGATAGGGCTCGCACTCGTGGCCGCTTCGCGCGGTTATCGAACGACGATCGTCATTCCCGAGACCCAGTCCCAGGAAAAGAAGGACATGCTGCGGCTGTGCGGCGCCGAACTCATTCAGGTGCCCGCCCTCCCCTTCAAGAACCCGAACAACTACCAGCATGTGACCAAGCGCATGGCCGAGAAACTGGCCAAGACCGAAAAGAACGGGTTTCTCTACGCCGATCAGTGGAACAATCTGGACAACCGCAAGGCGCATTATGTGTCGACCGGACCCGAGATCTGGGCGGATACCGGCGGCAAGATCGACGGTTTCATCTGCGCTGTCGGGACCGGCGGCACGCTGGCCGGCACGTCCACATTCCTGCGCGAGCAAAAGGCGGACATTGTGATCGGTTGTGCCGATCCGAGGGGTGCTGCCATGTACAATCTCTTTGCCCACGGCGAAGCGAAGGCGACCGAAGGCGGATCGATCAGCGAAGGGATTGGCCTTGGACGCGTGACGAACATCATCGATGGGCTCGAAGTCGATCACGCCTATCTGATCCCTGACGAAGAGGCGATCCCGCTGGTCTTCGATCTGGTTGCCAGCGAGGGTCTGATCCTCGGAGGCTCGAGCGGCATCAATGTCGCCGGAGCCATCCAACTTGCGCGCGAGATGGGCCCGGGCCACACAATCGTGACCATCCTTTGCGATCATGGGACGCGCTATCAAAGCAAGCTCTACAATCCGACCTTTCTGGCCGAAAAAGGGTTGCCAGTGCCGGCCTGGCTGCAGCCAAGCGAATCCAGTATCGAACCGGATTTCGTCTGACGCGCACAAGGAAACCGGGGGCACGAAGACATGACGGAGCAACTCTTTCGCGACGATGCCTATGCCAAGGCATGCGAGGCGAAAGTCACATCGATCAACGATCGTGGCGGGATCATTCTCGATCGTACCGTTTTCTATGCAACCGGTGGCGGACAACCCGGCGATAGTGGACGTTTGATTTCCAGTACCGGCGCCGAGATCCCGATCGCGACGACCGTGTATGAGCAGGACCGGAGTGCAATCGTCCACGTACCTGCAGAGGAAACAGCTTCGTTGCAGGTGGGAGAAACAGTCACAGCCGAACTCGACTGGCAGCGACGACACGGACACATGCGCGTCCACACCTGTCTGCATTTGCTTTGCGCGCTTCTCCCCTACCCGGTGACCGGCGGACAAATCAGCGCCGATCAAGGTCGCCTTGATTTCGACATTCGCGAAGCCGGCCTCGACAAACACGAACTCAGTGAACGCCTGATGGCATTGATCGAAGCCGATCATTCCGTCGTCAGCAAATGGATCACAGATGACGAGTTGGCTCAGCAGCCGGATCTCGTGAGAACGATGGCTGTGAAGCCGCCAATGGGGTCCGGACGCGTTCGGCTGATCGAAATCGCCGACACGGACTTACAGCCCTGCGGCGGCACCCATGTGCGTAGCACAGCCGAAATCGGCGCTGCCGACGTCAGCAAAATTGAAAAGAAGGGTGCGCAGAACCGGCGCGTTCGCATCGCGCTTCGATCCCGCACTACAGATAAAGCAATCTAGGAACTGGAGTTGGCCATGGCCGATATGTCAAACACCTGGCTCGTCGAAACCGATTGGTTGGCCGAGCATTTGGAAGCACCGGACCTGATCGTACTCGACGGGTCCTGGCATCTGCCGAGCGAGAATCGCGATCCGCGCGCCGAGTATGATGCCGAGCATATTCCCGGAGCTCTGTTCTTCGATATCGACGAGATTTCCGATACGAACAATCCCCTCCCCCACATGCTTCCCAGTCCCGAAAAATTCTCGTCGCGCATGCGAAAGATGGGCGTTGGCGACGGCTTCCGCGTCGTCGTCTATGACACCGCCGGCATGTTTTCGGCTGCACGTGTGTGGTGGACATTTCGCGTTATGGGCGCCCGCGACGTCGCGGTGCTCAATGGCGGCCTTCCAAAATGGAAGTCCGAGGGACGCCCACTGGAAGACATGGCGCCCCGCGCACGATCCGAACGGCACTTCACCGCCCGCCGCAACGCGGCACTCATTCGCGATCGTGGCGACATCCTTTCGATTATCGACAGTGGTTCCGATCAGATCATCGATGCACGCGCAGCAGCACGCTTCGAGGGCACAGCACCCGAGCCAAGGCCCGGGCTTCGTTCCGGGCATATTCCGGGATCCAAGAACCTTCCCTACAACGTGCTTCTCAATCCCGACGGAACCTTCAAGTCCGCATCGCAAATCGAAGAGATCTTCAAGAATGCAGGTATCGACGCCACCAAGCCGATCGTCACAAGTTGTGGCTCGGGCGTAACCGCATCGGTCCTGTCCCTGGCACTCGCGATCATCGGCCAGCCCGATTCAGCCGTCTATGACGGTTCCTGGAGTGAATGGGGCGCCGACGAGAATCTTCCGATCGTGAGTCCAGGCGGATGACCGATCACGCGTCCGACGCCATCACCGTCACGCGTTTCGAACAGCAGGAGAAACCAACCCTTCTGGTTGCTCCACCTTCCAAGCAGATCGCCCTGATCCGGGCGAGCGCTCCCCCTGCCCACTTCTATCGCTATCTCCTCTCACTGCTACCAGATAGTGAGATCGCACACCAACGATCCACGTTCAGCGATACGGCAATAGGAGACATTATCCATCACGCCGATGTCGCACTCTATGTGTTGCATGTGGATGGTGTTCCGGCTGGTATGAGCGAAATCGATCGCCGCTCCCGTCCGCATACCCGGATTGCCTGTGCCGGTATCGCCAGCGAGTTCGCCAACCCGCACCTCGACCGCTATCTGCTGGCACAGGCAATAGCACTGGCGTGGTCAGACGAAACGGAACGCGTTCTCGCGGATGTCACGTCCCGGGACAGAAAAGGCACGCTTTCGCTTTATCAATCGTGTGGCTTTACGGTCTACGAGCAGTCGACAGAGACCGCGTCCGAAAGCCCAAAAAAATAGTGCATGTCGGTCAGTTCAACGAACAGGTGGGGCAAATTGCATACCGCCGTTCAGCCATAAAGCATTGGCACCCCGGCTCATGCCGTAACGCGAGCCTTTTCCAAGGTTGCGGTCAAAGATTTCGGCATAGTTGCCAATGGCGCCGATAACCTGTGCTGCCCAATCCTTGTTAAGCCCGAGAGCGCTTCCAAGATTTTCCTCCATCCCAAGCAGGCTGCGAATCTGCGGGTTGGTCGACCCGTTCAGATCGTCGACATTGTCACGCGAAACGCCGAGTGACTCTGCCGCCAATGTCGCCAGAACGGACCAGCGAACGATCTTGAACCAATTGTCGTCATCGCTCCTCACGATCGGTCCAAGCGGACGGTTCGAGATGCGCTCGGGCAAGACCATATGTTCGTCGGGTTTGCTCAATGACAGCCGCAGCGCATGCAACCATGACATATCGCCCGTGAGCACGATGCAGCGCTCGCCTTCATAGGCCTGGACGGCCTCGACCCTCTGCTTCAGTTGAACCGGTTTGTAGGGCAGTTTCTTCGACTTGAAGAACGCATCGACACCGCGTTCCTGTCGCGTTCCGGGAATTGCGCAAACGGCCGTCCCGGAAAGCTCAAGCGCACTTGATATGCCGAGCTTTCGGTCGACCATGAAACCCTGGCCGTCATGAAACGTGACCGCCGCGAACGAGAGATTGAGAGAGGTCTCCAAAAGCAGGGACCAGGCCCGGTTGCTTGCGAGCAGGTCGACCTTACCATCGCGAAGGGCTGCAATACCGTCGGCACTACTCAGTGGTTTGAAGACAACCTTGGTCGGATCGGCGAAGATTGCCACCGCCACGGCGCGGCAGAAATCGACGTCGAGCCCGCGCCAAACACCGGCCTCACTCTTTTCGGAAAAACCTGGAATGCCATCGCTCAGTCCACAGTTGAGCGAACCGCGGGCCTTGACGTCTTTCAGCGTATCAGCCGCGGCCAGCGAGACCGAGAGTGTGCAAAAGACCCCCAATGTCGCCGAGATCAACCATGGTTTCATGTGTTGACGGTCCTCACCCACTCGATCCGTCGCGTGCCCCCGGCGTTGACCGACATTCCACTCTCGCCTGTCACTCGTCAGCTTCCATCCCAGCGGCCACTGCATCACATATTCGGCCGATTGCCGATAGCAGGGAAGCCGGCCATGGTGAACGGCTTTTTTTGCATTTCATGCAATTCGGCAGACGAGGTCAAGGGTTTGCTGAGACGCATCCCCCCTCTCAAGAGAGCACCCTCAGGGCTTGACGGAACGATGCCGATTGGCGAAACCGGCCAGCGGTTGAGCATGTAAGGATTATCTATGACAAAGTCGCCAGCAGACAGGTTCGGACAGCAAACCAAGCTCAGTCATCTGGGCCGCGACCCGCAGTCGCAACATGGGTTTGTCAACACACCGGTTTATCACGGCTCGACGGTGCTGTATCCGACCGTTGCCTCTCTGGAGACCCGCAATCAGCCCTATAGTTATGGTCGTCGCGGAACACCGACATTCGAAGCCCTCGAGACGGCGCTTGCCGAGCTTGAAGGCGGCGCGCGCACGGTGTTGACGCCTTCGGGACTGGCAGCCATTACGACCGCGGTGCTCGCGGTGGTGAATGCCGGCGACCATATCCTGGTGACGGACAGCGTCTACCGGCCAACCCGCCATTTCTGCGATACGGTGCTCACCCGGCTTGGCGTCGAAACCACCTATTACGATCCGCTGATCGGCAGCGGCATCGGCGACCTGATCCGCGATAATACGCGTCTCGTCTATGTGGAAAGCCCGGGATCTCAAACCTTCGAGATGCAGGACCTGCCGGCCATTGCCGAGGTGGCCCACAACCGCGATGTGCTCGTCTTCTTCGACAACACCTGGGGCACACCGCTTTTCTGCCAGCCCTTCGCACTTGGCGCCGATATCTCGATCCAGGCTGCGACCAAATACATCATCGGTCATGCCGACGCGATGCTGGGTGTCGTGACGGCGAACGAAAAGACCGCCACCGCACTGCGCAATCTGCATGGCACGCTGGGGCTCTGCGCTGGACCGGACGACGTTTATCTCGGTTTGCGCGGCATGCGGACCATGGCAGTCCGCCTCAATCGCCATTCCGAGTCGGCCCTGGCGATGGCAAACTGGCTGCGGGCGCGTGTCGAAGTTGCCCGCGTGCTCCATCCGGCACTTGAAGACGATCCCGGCCACGCAATCTGGAAGCGTGATTTCACGGGCTCTTCCGGATTGTTTTCCGTCATTCTGAAACCCTGCTCCAAGGACGCCGTTGCGGCGATGCTCGATGACCTGGCGCTGTTCGGAATGGGTTTTTCATGGGGCGGGTTCGAGAGTTTGGTGGTGCCGTTCGATCCCCGAGCCTATCGCACGGCAACGCTGTGGGATGCCGAAGGTCCGGCCCTTCGGTTCCATATCGGGCTGGAAGATGTGGCCGATCTACAGGCCGATCTCGACGCAGGATTTGCCAGACTGCGCGCCATTGGCTGATTTCGGCGGGGAGACAGGCGCTTCAAAAAACCGCCAAATGCCCCCGATCCACATGCTCCGTTAAACCTTTTCGGGCCATTCATATTGACAGATTGGCCCGTAACACATTGAGTCTCGGGCAATTCACGTGTATTGCGTAACCTGGGCCACGACACGCGCGGGGTACGCGATTGTGCCGGAGGTAGGATAGCTATGTTCAAAAAGAAGCCGGATGCGCCTCTTCGTCAGGCCGAGGACCCAGCGCCTCCGCCCTCCGAAGAGGATATGGAAACAAGTTCGCTGATCGCCAACCTGAAACAGGTTGCGCCGCCGATCAAATCGGGAACGGCACGCACAGCGGGCTCCGTCATCAGCGCCGAGCTGACGATTACAGGTAATCTGGTGTCCAAGGGTCTGGTCGAGATTTTCGGCAAGATCGACGGAAACATCCGATGCGCCACACTGGTGATCGGTGAGTCCGCAATGGTCACAGGCGATCTCGAGGCCAAAAACCTCATGGTCAACGGCCGGGTCACCGGAACACTCCGCGGAACGGATGTGGATCTCGGACCGTCAGCGCATGTGGATGGCGATATACACCATCAAACGCTGGCGATCGCCCAGGGTGCTCACTTCGAAGGGCGCGCACAACGCTCCGATGCGCCGAAGCGCGTCGAGCAGCAGTCATCGTCACAGCAGCGTGCACCGCAGGAGCAGCAGAAGACGGCCGCCTCCCATCAACAGCCGATGGGACAACAGCCACTGCCTCAGCAAAGCGCAGAAATGACACCGCCTTCGACGCCGCCCCAACCGCAGCAAGAGGCGGATGCGTCCATGCATCCTCAGTCGTCATCGCCTCGGATGGTGACGTCGTAGCAGGATAAGTCATCGTTGAGCGCCAACGCGTCTCACGATATCGAACGAATTCGGCAGCCACTCTTCGGAGTGGCTGCTTTCGTTTGCCTGCAGCGGAACGGCATCAGCGGATCTTGCGGGCAAAGGACCGAATGTCTTCGATGAAGAGTTCGGGCTCTTCCATCGCCGCAAAATGCCCGCCACGGGGCATTTCCGTCCATTGCTGGACATTGTACATGCGCTCCACATAGGAGCGCGGCGGCCATTCGAGCAGCTCTTCCGGGAAGACGGCACAACCGGTCGGCACCTCGACCCGCTTACCCTCACTGGAGAGCACACGCCCTCCCTCCTCGCGCCGCCCGTAATAGATCCAGGACGCCGTATTGAAGGTGCGCGTGACGATGTAGACCATGATGTTGGTCAGCAGCGCATCCTTGGAATGAGCGCTCTCGACATTATCGCCGTCCGTATCCGACCATGAATTGAATTTCTCGAGAATCCACGCCGCCACACCGACAGGGCTGTCCATCATCGCATAGCTCAATGTCTGGGGGCGTGTGGCCTGCTGGGTCCGATAGCCGTCCTCCATGATTTGATCGACCACGAAACGCTCGGCCCAGGCCTTCTCCTCGGGTGTCTGCGGACCGTCTTTGTGACGCATCGTCAGGAGATTGATGTGGATCGCCTTGCATGCCGGCCCATGCTCAAGTCCGAGCCAGCTCGAGATCGCTGCGCCCCAATCGCCGCCCTGGGCGAGATATCCGTCATAGCCGAGCACATTGGTCATCAACGAGGCGAGCATGCCTGCCATCTTTCGTGGGCCGTATGGGCGCGGCGGTCGCCCCGAAAAGCCGAACCCCGGCAGCGAAGGCGCGACGACGTCGAAACCATCCTCCACATTTCCGCCAAAGCGCTCGGGATGCGCCAGAGGCTCGATGAACTCCAGGAACTCGACAACCGTGCCTGGCCATCCGTGGCTGATGATCAGAGGCAACGGCGCAGGACCACTCCCCTTCTCATGGATGAAATGCAATTCGATCTCATCCACCGGCGCGATGAAATGAGAGAAGCGGTTGATTGCCGCCTCCTGCTTGCGCCAGTCGAACTCCTCGACCCAATAGGCACAGAATTCCCTGAGATAATCGAGGTTGGTGCCATAGTCCCAGCCACCATCGTCGGGCATTTCATGCCAGGGATAGGCCGCGACGCGCGCGCGGATATGATCGAGGGTCTCATCCGGAACATCAAGATGGAACGGTTTGATTGAGGTCATAGTGTCGACTCGCGCACTCATAAACGTGAATACGTTAGACTAGACCCTGAGCGATTTGTCGTCCGTCAGAAAATGGCGATCTCGAGAGGACTCAGCGCCCTAAAATGCCTGGGTCTTCTGGCTGATGCAGTTCAATTCACAGTATGAGCCATAGGTCTCAATCCAGGAACGACTGTCGCCATTAGACCCTGTGCTCGTCATTGAACTACCGGCAGACCATTCGTTGATCCAAAATATATTCTGCGTCCGCTTCAATTCATTTTTGCGACATTACTGATTCAGATCAATGTCAGGTTTTTTCCCAGTGGAATGCTGAGAGCGGGGAGACGCACATTGTAACAAGTCTCCCATCAGATAGGAGAAACCTATCGCGATAAAAGGGGGGATGAACATGCAGCGGTTGGTGCCAGAGCATCGGGCGTGGTGGATTAGGCCGCAGCCCTACGCAAACAAGCTACGTTACAATCGTAAAAGGTCGATTGTCGGTAAATCTGGATATTGGCCTTCGCGATTTCGCCGCTATTTATTCCTACCAGTCCTATCAAGATCGTGGGCAGAGCAGAAGCCAATGAGGTCGGATCTCGCCCGGCTTGAAGGCTTGATCCTCAAAACCGCGCCATCGGCGAGTCGGCCTTTCGTGCCCCGTCCCAAGCGTTACCGTCCAGGCGTCGCAAGCATATTGCTCACACTAGGATCGTCTTAGTTTTGCAACGGGTCTATGAGCCAGTGCCCAAGATACCTGGGCCCAGATGTGGCAGGGGTTGAGTCTGAGATCTGCGTGGTGCCGGCTTCGAGCCGTACTGGATTGATGCGTCGGCGCCACACAACTTTATAGATTGATTTAAGATAGCTCCATTAGATATTGATTTAGCATATTTTTTGATATTTTCATTTAGGTAGACTAGCTGCGAAGTGCTGTTCTCGGTTTCCTAAGCCTCGGTGCGAACGATATGGTTTTAGTAGACATTGCCTTCATACTGGCATTTGCCGTTGGTTTGCTGTCGGTGGCCCTCGCCATATGGTGGGCGTGCGAGACTGTCTATCATTTATGGGAATGGTTCACAGACAGGCGCAGCGACTTGCCGTTTTCTCGTCGGCAGGCGGGATAGTCCTCAATGAGCCGCCCCCACAAGGCCGCATATTGAACTACCAGCCGCATAGCTGAGGCCGCTCGACGGCCTTATTCGCATACCGCTGACAGCCTCTAATTTTCCCGACTTTTGCCTTCTTCAGCCCAAGAGCAATATCAAAGGCGAGTAACTCTTCTCCCGTCTTGAGCGTGTACAGAGATACGGGATTCGTCATGGGTAGCGCCCTTTACGAGTCCCGTTCTCTTGTGAACCACAGAACAGACTAGATGACACCCAACTGACTTGGTGGCCCACAGATAAGACTGGAAAAAGAACATTGTGGCGGGAACATCAAGAGCACAGGCTGCCAAGCAGCAATAGCGAAGCTGGAGGGGCAAGAATCCTGAACAGTTTGCAAACCACGCTGCAAACCGCATCCAAATCCACTTTGAGGAGAATCGCTAACCCATTGAAAGTTTTGGCGATCCCGGCAGGACTCGAACCTGCAACCTGCGGATTAGAAATCCGCTGCTCTATCCGGTTGAGCTACGGGACCAAAAGGTAAGACAATCCTGCGACAAAGCGTTCAGTGGGTCCAGCTGTCGATACGGCCAAATTTGAAATTGTCCGCATATGATTTCTTGAGCTGCTTGCGAGGCTTCGGCTCCATGACCGTGTATGCGATGCCGTTGCGCTTTGCATAGGCTATGGCATCGTCCTTGGTGGGAAAAGCCATCTTCAACTGCGAGCGCATGTCGCTTGAGCTGGTCCAGCCCATCAGCGGCTCGACCTGTCTGGGCTCCTCCGGCTCGAATTCGAGCACCCAGCGCTTTGTGCGCGCTGTTCCCGACTGCATGGCCGTCTTCGTCGGCCGATAGATGCGCGCAACCATGCGTGGCTCCTCGCAAGCAAATCTGAAGTCCGTCAAACCGTCCAAACGCAGTTGGAAACGCCCGATCGGCTCGCTCGATTCATGGTCGGGGCAGCAAGATTCGAACTTGCGACCCCCTGCTCCCAAAGCAGGTGCGCTACCAGGCTGCGCTATGCCCCGACACTGAATAGAGTCCGGTCCCACAAATTGTGCGGAGACCTTATGGAGTGTGCATTACACCTTTCGCTTGCGCCTCGCAAGACGGCCGATGTCACGCCCCGAACATATCGTTTATTGGGCGAAGGTCTTGTGAACGACCTTGTCGCCCGGCTTCAGCCCGATCCGGTCGGCCGTTCCGGCGATCAACTCCAGAACGGCGAGGACCTTGCCGTTGGACTCGATTGTTTTGAGCGACTGAGGAACCGTATTGCGGACCACATGATGCACAACGCCTTTTTCGGTGATGAACACCATATCCAGCGAGATATAGGTGTTCTTCATCCACATGGCGACCGGCTGCTGCTTGTCGTAGATGAACAGCATACCGCGATCCGCCGGCATCGAGGTCCGGAACATCAGGCCGATCGCCTGCTCCGACGGCGAATCGGCAATTTCAACGGTGAATCTGTGATCGCCACCGCCGGTTTTCAGAACCAGCTCTTCGGTTGGTAGTGTTTTGCTTTCGGCGGTAGCTGATGCGAAGGCCAAAGCAATCACCAACACCAAAAGGCCCAGCAGTCCGAAAATGAAGACTGGTGGGCCCAGAAGCGTCTGAGGTTGTGGCTTCGGCCTAATTCGTTCGTGTCTCCGTTCCAACCGGCTTGAGCTCTGCTGCCATGAGCCCTTTCGGTCCGTTCCCGTAGCGAACCATAACCCTCTGGCCCGGGCGAAGCTCGGCAAAACCGAAGCGCCGTAAGGTTTCCATGTGGACGAAGATATCTGCCGTGTTTTCGCCACGTGTCAGGAACCCGAACCCTCGGATGCGATTGAACCATTTAACAACGGCTTCTTCAAAATCGCTTTCCGCTACGATTTGCACATGTGTCCGCTGCGGCAACTGCGACGGATGCACTGCGCTCGAATCATCCATAGAAATGACGCGGAAGGCCTGCAGACCTTTTGGTCTTTTCAGAACTTCGCATACAACCCGCGCTCCCTCATACGCGGTTTGATAGCCATCTCTTCTCAACACCGTCACGTGCAGTAGGACATCTCCAAATCCACTGTCAGGTATGATAAAACCATACCCCTTGGATGCGTCAAACCACTTTATCGTGCCGGCGATTTCAATTACGTCGACAGGCGCGTCTTCGTTTTGCGCAATTCCCTCGACGAGAGGCGACGCCTTCGGCCCCATCACTAACTCCCCCGCTGACTTTCGAGTCGCATTTCCTCACCGAATAGGCCCCTATCTGGGGAGGAATACCGACGCTTCGACTGAACATATCACTCCGAAGTGCAGTGCAAAGTAGAAAATTCCGCTGCACCATTTTCTCAACACCGGACGGCTTTCAAGTCTCACATTTAGAAGCTCCGAGAAGCACATGATCGATATGAAAAAAACGATCTTCATGCAGACTGGCGCTGAAAGGCTTTGGTCCGAAAAGCAACATCAGGTTGCTGAAAGCTGTTGCACAGACGCAACAGAATTTTAACCTTATGCACCGTCGTGTTTGGAATTGCGTAATCGATGAGCGGTCTTGATTCGAAGCGGGTGCTTTGTCTCGCTAGCCTGCGACGCCCAACCATCTACAAAGCGTCATCCGCTCGTTTGGAACCGCCGAGTTGATTGATCGCGGACGTCGCGCAACACGGCCCCGATTTCCCCGTGAATCACCAAATCCGCTATTGGATCGAGCGGCGTTGCCTCCCGATTGATGATGACCAGCGTAGCACCATGTTCCTTCGCCAGCATCGGAAAACCTGCTGCCGGGTAGACAACAAGAGAGCTTCCGATCGCAAGGAAGATATCCGAATCGACGACCGCCTTTCTGGTCGCGGCCATGGCATCGCCAGGCATTGGCTGACCGAAGGAAACCGTCGCCGTTTTGATAAACCCGCCGCACGCGTCGCAATCGGGCGGCGTCTCGTCCTCTCCCATCCGGGACCGGACCCAATCGATGCTCACCCGCAATGAGCAGTCGATGCAGGCAGCGTAGGTGGTATTGCCGTGAAGCTCGATAATCCTATCTTCCGGAATCCCCGATGTCTGATGAAGGTTGTCGATGTTCTGCGTGACGATATGAGAAAGGGCACCCGCCGCCAGATAGTCGGCAAGAACCTGGTGACCAAGCGTGGGACGTGCGGCCGCGAACGTGTCTTCGATCGCAAAACGGCGACGCCATGATTCTTTGCGCGCGTCCGGCGAATCGAGAAAATCCTGGAATTCGATCGGTTCGTTTTTCGACCAAAGGCCGCCCGGGCTGCGGAAATCGGGTATTCCGGATTCGGTGCTGATTCCGGCACCGGTAAAGGCTATCCCCGATCTTGCCTCGTCGAGCCATGCGGCTAGCAGTGCTGTCTGGTCGCTGGTATCCGCCATTCCTGGATCTTATGTCCTAGCTGGCTGCAATTGTGTGCAGAGTTGTGTTTGCGTTGATCTCGCCCGGTCAAACGGGATAATGGCCGGCGAATGCCATCTGTCAAAGGACAAGGACATCGATGAAATATCTCCACACCATGGTTCGCGTCACGGATGTCGACGCATCGCTTGATTTCTACTGCAACAAGCTGGGCCTGAAGGAACTTCGCCGTCGCGAAGATGAAAACGGCCGCTTCACGCTCATATTCCTCGCAGCGCCAGGCGATGAAGAGGCGCAGCTTGAACTGACGTACAACTGGGATCCGGAACCCTATGGCGAGGGCCGCAATTTCGGACATCTGGCCTATCGCGTCGACGATATCTACGAGACCTGCCAGCGCCTGATGGACAATGGTGTGACCATAAACCGTCCGCCACGCGACGGGCACATGGCTTTCGTCCGCTCTCCCGACAATATCTCGATCGAATTGCTGCAAAAGGGGCCGTCGCTCCAGAAGCAGGAGCCATGGGCCTCCATGGAGAATACCGGCCACTGGTAGAGCTCCGCCGGTAGCCGTCTGAGACGCGCGGTCGGGCCCATGTCCTGACCCGCGGCTTCAGCGCCACTGGGCCGAATGCTGCGCTGTCGGCCCCGAGCAAACGAATAAGATCGCGCAAGGGCAACGCTCGCAGCCGGCTACAGATTCATGTCTTGAGGAGAGTTGGCACCCCCTAGGAGAATTGAACTCCTGTTTCCAGGTTGAAAACCTGGCGTCCTAACCACTAGACGAAGGGGGCCCAGCGCAACGACGGGTGATATAAAACGCTTCGCCGAAGCGCGCAAGCCCGCTGTTGCACCTAAGTTTCGCTTTGCTGTGGATCGGCAGCATCTTCTACGATCAGCTCGATCTTTTCACGTCCGCCCCAGGTGTTGCGGCGCAGATGCCCAACAACGTGCAAAAGGCCACGGCCGCGCGCAGATAGAAGCGCACCGACTTCGGTGTCAGCTGCGCGAAATGCAATGGCATCCAGGCGAACACCGTCAGGTCCGGTCAACTGGCAACGGACATGTCCATTGCCAACCGTCTTGGAAAATCCGCAACGATGCCCGGCGAAGACGAAACGGGGCTCCGGGTTCCCTGAACCGAACGGGCCTGCCTTGTCCAAAAGCTCCATCAGCTCGCGGGTTGCACCGCCTCCGGAAAGCGTTGCGTCGATTTCGAGCGTCGGCAGTTGGCGTGCCGCGAGCACATCGCTCTGCAACGCGGTGTCCAGCGCATTTCTGAGTTCGTCGAAACGCGTGCGTTCGACCGTCAATCCAGCGGCCATCGCGTGGCCACCGCCCTTGATCAGGATCCCGGCTTCGACAGCTGCGCGAACGGCTGAACCCAGGTCCACACCAGCGATCGAACGTGCCGATCCGGTTCCCCGAGTCCCCTGATCCCACGTGATGGCAAGCGCGGGGCGCTGATATCGCTCGACAAGACGGCTGGCGATCAGGCCGACAAGTCCCTTATGCCACTGCTCGGAGTCGACCAGCGTGATCGGCGCATCCGGTTCCTGCTCAAGCCTGCGATCGGCCGCCGCCATCGCCTCTTCGATCATATCGGCCTCGAGCGCCTTTCGTGACTTATTCAGCTGCTCAAGTTCGTCAGCGATGGCGCGCGCTTCAAGATCGTCGCCAGCCGTCAGAAGCCGGGCGCCGAGACTCGCATTCCCGATACGGCCTCCCGCGTTGATCCGCGGGCCGAGCACATATCCCAAATGATAGGACGTTGGCTCCGAAGAAAGCCCGGAAACATCCGCCAGCGCGCGTAGCCCGATATTGCGGCGTGCATGCAGTACCTTGAGACCAGTCGCGACGAAGGCCCGATTAAGACCGCTCAAAGGCACCACATCGGCCACAGTCGCCAGGGCCACCATATCAAGCCACTGACGCAAATCCGGTTGCGGACCATTTGACTCATACCAGCCCGATGCCCGCAAATGCCGCGCCGTTGCCACGAGTAATAGAAACGTCACACCGGCGGCCGCCAGATCGCCCTGCCCGCTCAGATCGTCCATCCGGTTGGGATTGATGAGCGCAAAGGCATCCGGTAGCCGCTCATCAGCCAGATGATGATCGACGACCACGACATCCACGCCTCGGGCTTTGGCCTCCGCAATCGGCGCGTAGCTGGCTGTTCCACAATCTACGGTGACTATCAGCACCGCCCCTTCGTCAATGAGCGTCGCAAAGGCTTCCGAATTGGGGCCGTAGCCTTCGCTCAGCCGGTCAGGAATATAGATCTGGGCACGCAGACCATGAGCCGCAAGAAAGGAGGTGACGAGTGCGGTACTGGACGCACCATCAACGTCATAGTCGCCGAATACGGCGACCGGCTCACCCGACATTATCGCCTTTGCCAGCCGCTCCGCACCTCGGTCCATATCCTGAAGGGTTGAGGGATCCGGCATGAGATCGCGAAGCGTCGGATCGAGCCAATGCTCGACATTTGCAAGGTCGACACCGCGAGCGGCGAGGATACGGCCAAGGATTTCCGGGACGCCTAACCGCTGTGCGATCGCTGAAGCAATGGGCTTTCTGGCTTCGGAAAGACGATCGATCCAGGTGAATCCGCGGGCGGAACGCCTGACCCCCAGGAGCGGATCCATCGCATCATCCATCTCGCTCGCAGCGCACGCAGCACTCATATTGTCCCTCGAGGTTCGACTGTCGGTTTGCGCCGAGTGTGGATGATTCGGCTTTGCGCGGAAATGGCACCATCCCCGATATCCTCAACGCGAATATTGCACGTTGGCCCGATTCCCGGCAGATTGCCGCAATCCTTGGAGCGACAAGAACGAGATGGCTTGACCCAGTTTATCGAATTGCAGTCTGAAATTTGCCGAGCAGTGCTGCCAAGAGATCCTTTTCACCTCGAAATCTGCCGAGAAAGAACGAAGCAATGACGACTTTCGCGCGGGCTGCGGTCATCGCCCTCCTGGCATTGATATCCCTCTCATTTCTGCCAGTTTCCGGGACAGCTCAAACACCAGAGGCAACGAGCGAAACGCTCAAGGTCATCACGATCGAGCGCAAGCCGTTTTCTTTTCAGGGTGACGCGGCACGAACAGGGTTCAGCATCGATCTTTGGGAGCTTCTCGCAAAGGAGCTCGGCAGACCCTCGGAGTTCACAACGGCCAAGACCTTTCCCGAAATGCTCAAGCAGATAGAAAGCGGCGGGGCCGATGCGGCAATTGCAAACATTTCGATCACGTCGGAACGCGAAGCCCACATGGACTTTTCACAGCCGATATTCGATTCCGGGCTGCAGATTCTCGTCAAGGTGGGAGCCGGTCAGGTTAGCCTTCTGTCCACCGTATTGAGTTGGGAGATCCTCGGTTGGGTTGTGATCGCATTGATACTCCTTTTCGTCGCCGCGAACCTGATGTGGTTCTTCGAGAGGCGCGCACAGGCCTATTTCGAGTATCCCTATCGCGAAGGAATGTGGCGCTCGTTCTGGTGGGCCCTGAACGTCATCGTCAATGGCGGTTTCGAGGAGCGCGTTCCTCAATCAAGGGGTGGCAGGGTCTTTGCCGTGATGCTGGTCATTGCCAGCCTGTTCGTCGTTTCGATTTTCGTGGCCAAGATCACGGCCGCCCTCACCGTCGGTGAACTCCGTACGCAAGTGCAGAAGTATGAGGATCTTTACGGCAAAAGCGTCGGCACGACAGCGGGCTCGACGTCCGCTGCATTCCTGAAATCACGATCGATCCGATTTCAACCCTTCACCGATATCGAAACGATGTTCTCTGCATTGGAGCGCGGAGCCTTGGATGCCGTTGTCCACGATGCCCCGATCGTTGCCTATTACGCGTCGACGGAGGGGCGTGGGCGCGTTCAAACAGCCGGCAAGATCTTCCGCCCAGAGAAGTATGGAATCGCGTTTCCACCCGACAGCAGACTTGTCGAGCCGATAAACCGGGCGCTTCTCAGGCTGCGTGAGAACGGCACCTACGCAACACTCTTGGAAAAGTGGTTCGGCGAAGACTATCAGTGACGCCCTCGCGTGCCCTTAAATCGGAACAAGGCACGAGCGACGCCGGCAGCGATCAGTCGAACTTGTCCGTCGTGCGATGCTCAGTGCGGATCCAGCGCACGGTTCCCGTAGCCGCACGCATCACCACTGTTTCGGTTTCAATCATGTTCGGCAGCAGCTTCACACCTTCGAGCAGCGGCCCATCGGTGACGCCTGTTGCTGCAAACAGGACATCGCCCTTGGCCATGTCTGTCATGCTGTATTTCCGATTGATATCATCGATACCGATGTCCGCAACGCGCTGCTTGTGGTGATCGTTGAGCGGGAACAGGCGTGCCTGGATCTGCCCACCTATGCATCGGAGTGCCGCCGCGGCAAGGACACCCTCGGGCGCGCCACCGACACCCATGTAGATGTCGATCCCTGTCTCTTCAGGCTCGGTCGTCTGGATGACGCCCGCAATATCGCCGTCACCGATGAGCTGGATTGCTGCACCGGCCTGGCGTACCGCTTCGATGAGCTTGCTGTGACGCGGGCGATCGAGAATGCAGGCCGTGATTTCGTTGACCGACACGCCTTTGGCTTTGGCCACCGCTTGAAGATTTTCTTCCGGCGATGCGTCCAGGTCCACCAGTCCATCGGGATATCCGGGACCCACTGCAATCTTGTCCATATAGATATCCGGGGCATTCAATAGGGAGCCCGCTTCGGCAATCGCGATCACCGCCAGCGAGCCTGCGCCCGCCTTGGCACAGATGGTCGTGCCTTCGAGGGGGTCGACTGCAATGTCGACCGCGGGGCCATCTCCGGCCCCCACATCTTCTCCGATGAAGAGCATCGGTGCTTCGTCGCGTTCTCCTTCGCCGATCACAACGCGCCCATTGATAGACAGACGGTTCAATTCGCGGCGCATGGCGTCGACAGCGGCCTTGTCGGCCGATTTTTCATCGCCGCGCCCTCGGAGCCGCGCCGCAGCGACAGCGGCCTGCTCTGTGACCCTCGCAATCTCAAGGGTCAGCATGCGGTCTAGCGACTGCTCCGCACTTTTCGTCATGGTCGTCTCTCCCAAACTGGCAGTCTTGTCATCTGTTATGCTGTTCAAGAACTCAAAGATTCTCGATGCGGATCATCTGAGGCTTATGGTCGACGTGACCATCTTTCTCAATTCCGTCGAGCGCGCGGCGTATATGCGCCTCGGTCGTGTTGTGGGTAATCATCACCACCGGCATCGGCCCGCCGTCTCCCCCAACGGCGTTCAGACCCGGCAAGGATTCTTGCGGACGTCGCTGAACGATACTCTCGAGCGAAATTCCCTCTTCCGACATCCGACTCGCAATCGCGGCAAATGTTCCTGGTCGGTCATAGACCGAAAGCCGAATATAGTAGCCGCCCTCGTGGGTCCGCATGCGCGCGCGCGTATAGGGGCGCAGCGTGTTTGCCGGTCGAATGAATGGCTTTACGTCCAAACCACGCGCGATATCGACAATGTCGCTTACGACGGACGACGCCGTCGGGCCTGCACCGGCACCGGCCCCGATGAGCATCACGGCACCGGCAAAATCGCCTTCCACGGCAACGCAATTGAAAGCACCGCCCACCTCGGCAATTGCCGAATGTCGTGGCACCATCGTGGGATGCACGCGTTGTTCGATTCCGCTTTCCGTCTCGACCGCGACCCCAAGGAGCTTGATCCTGTAACCGAGATCCCGGGCCGCTTCGATATCGGCGGGCTCGATCGCTTCGATACCTTCAAGATAAATGGCGTCGAATGCGGTCTCAGTCCCGAAGGCCAGGCTGGTCAATAATGCCAGCTTATGCCCCGTGTCGTGCCCTCCCACGTCGAATGTCGGATCGGCTTCGGCGTAGCCAGCCTGTTGCGCTTCGTCGAGTACGTCGGCGAATGAGCGCCCGTCGGACTCCATACGCGTCAGAATGTAGTTACAGGTACCGTTCAGAATGCCGTAGATGCGTTTGACCCTGTTGGCTGCGAGGGTCTCGCGCATAGTCTTCACGATCGGAATTCCGCCAGCGACCGCAGCCTCGAAATTCAGAGCAACCCCTTTCGCCTCGGCTTGCTCGGCCAAAGCGGTTCCGTGCTTTGCGAGCAATGCCTTGTTGGCGCTGACCACATGCTTTCCTGAAGCGATCGCTTTCTCAACCGCATCTTTGGCGATGCCCTCGTCCCCGCCGATCAGTTCGACGAAAACGTCGATCTTCGGGCTTTCAGCCAAGGCCACAGCATCATCGAACCAATCAAAGGTGGACAAATCCACCGGTCGGTTCTTCGTACGATCACGCGCGGATACAGCGCTCACGGCAAGGCGGCGCCCGACCTGCGACTCGATGTGCCCGCCGTTTGCAGCAAGCAGCTCCACCACTCCGGAGCCAACAGTGCCGAGTCCGGCAATTCCTAGTCTTAGAGGTTCACTCATGATGCAGATGGAGACGCCATTGGCACGACATTCGAGTCGGTTGGATGCTCTTCAGACAAAAACTTGCGGACGGCACGGGCCGCCTGTCGGATGCGCTGCTCGTTCTCAACAAGGGCGATCCTTACATAGCCTTCGCCATACTCGCCAAATCCAATCCCGGGAGATACCGCGACACCGGCTTTAGCAAGCAGCAATTTTGAGAATTCGAGCGAACCCATATTGTGGAAACGTTCCGGAATGGGCGCCCATGCAAACATCGTCGCCGGCGGTGGCGGGATCGTCCACCCTGCCCGCTCCAGAGATTCGACCATGCAGTCGCGGCGATCGCGATAAGCCTTCCTGATCTCGTCGACGCAATCCTGCGGACCGTTGAGCGCAGCGGCAGCAGCCACCTGGATCGGAGTAAAGGCGCCATAATCCAAATAGGATTTCACACGCGCCAATGCAGCAATCAGACGCTCGTTGCCCACGGCAAATCCCATTCGCCATCCCGGCATCGCATAGGTTTTCGAGAGCGACGTGAACTCGACCGCAACGTCCATTGCGCCAGGCACCTCCAGAATAGAGGGCGGTGGCCGGTCATCGAAATAGACCTCGGAATAGGCAATGTCCGATAGCAGAATCAGATCGTGTTGCCGGGCATAGGCAACGACTTCCTTATAGAAATCGACGTCAGCGACCATCGCTGTCGGGTTCGATGGAAAATTCAACACCAGGGCAATCGGCTTTGGAACGGAGTGGCGCAACGCTCGGTCGACTGCACTCAGGAACTTGTCGTCCACACTGACCGGAAGATGCCGGATGGCGCCGCCAGACATGATGAAGCCGAACTCATGAATCGGGTAAGTCGGGTTCGGAACAAGAATGACGTCGCCGGGTGCTGTGATGGCCTGCGCCATGTTGGCGAAGCCCTCTTTGGAGCCGAGCGTGGCAACAACCTGTGTGTCCGGATCGAGTTTGACGCCAAACCGCCGTTCGTAATAGGCCGCTTGCGCGCGTCGCAGGCCCGGAATGCCGCGAGACGCTGAATACCGATTGGTGCGCGGTCTCGTAACCGTTTCGACGAGCTTGTCGACAATATGCTGGGGCGTCGGCATATCGGGATTGCCCATGCCGAAATCGATAATGTCGTCCCCGCGGGCGCGTGCTTCCGCCTTGAGCCGATTGACTTCCTCAAAGACGTAAGGCGGTAACCGCTTTATTCGATGGAATTCCTGCACCGTACTTCCTGCTTCCCGCCCGCGCAATCCGATCATGGAGAAGATTGAGATAAGCCCGAATTTTCGGCAGTCATCAAGCAAAAACCACGCTATCGGCGCCGGAAGATCCGTCTGCAAACGATTGAATTGTCAAAGGTGCAAGATTAGCCGCGCAGAACGGTCAGCGCGCGCAGGCCCTAACGTTTCTCGATTTCTTCCAGCGCCTCGGTCTGGTGGCTCTCCTGAGCCGCTGAAAGATCCTTGATCGCCGAGTCCTGTTCGTCTTTCGACATGACGTTGTTCTTGAGCTTAACGACTGTTGCCAGCGATTCTCTTGGAATGCTCAGCACAGACCCGTCCGTACATGCGGCAAGACCCAAAAGGGTGACGGACAGCCCGACGGCAGTGATGGTTTTCTGAAGTTTGCGCAGCATGATCATCCGATTTTTGTCATCTGGGTCAGACCGGACCCGCGCACTCGAATCTGATACCCAACTGGGAATCCGCATACCACAGGATTAACCGAGCGAAAACGACTGATCGTTCAACTTATGGTCGTCTGGGCCATCAGCGGACATTATTGTTAAAATGTGTGTTAATTGAGCCACAGGGATCAGCAGGTGAAACCTATGAACGACAACAAGAAATCGGACGGCAATGACGCGGAGCCGATGGCCGTGAATACGGATCCGCAGGCTCTCGCACGCAATATGTTCCGGCTTTTTGAAGAAGGCGGAAAAGTCTTCACCGGCGTCATGGAGAAGAGCAATGGGCAGACTGGCCCGTACAGCATGGCCAATGAAATGGGCGAAGCCGCGAAAATTCTGGGCGCCGTTGCACAACAATGGGTGACCGAACCCACCAAATTTGCCGAGGCCCAAGGCAATTTGATGCAGAGTTATGCGGAATTATGGGGCCGGTCGACGCGGCGTTTCTTTGGTGAAGACGTGGAGCCCGTTGCAGAGCCCGAAGAGGGTGATAATCGGTTCAAAGATGCCGAATGGTCTCAGAGTCAGTATTTCGATTTCTGGAAGCAGGCCTATCTGCTGACTTCCCAATGGGCCGAAGACATGGTCGGATCGACCGAAGGGCTGGACGACAGGACGAAACAGAAGGCCGAATTCTACGTCAGTCTGATCACCAATGCCCTGTCGCCATCAAATTTTGGGCCGACCAATCCAGAGGTCGTGCGAGAAACGCTCGCGACGAATGGCGAGAATCTGGTCAATGGCCTGGCACATCTGGCGGAAGACATCGGTCGGTCCGATAATCTTCTGAGGATCAAACAGACGGATCTGGAGGCTTTCGAGGTCGGCACCAATCTGGCCGTAACCCCAGGCAAAGTCATCTTTCAGAACGACATTATCCAGCTGATCCAATACAGCCCGCAGACCGACGAGGTGCACGAGGTTCCGCTGTTGATCGTTCCACCCTGGATCAACAAATTCTACATCCTGGATCTTGTTCCGAAGAAGTCTTTCATTCGCTGGGCCGTGTCAGAAGGCTTCACGGTCTTTGTGGTTTCATGGGTTAATCCCGATGAGCGGCTCGCCTCGAAGACCTTCGAGGACTATATGCATGAGGGCGTACTGGCGGCGACAGACGCCGCTATCAAAGCGACGCCTCGCGCCAATAAGGTCAATGCGCTGGGATACTGCGTCGGTGGGACGCTTCTCGCCGCAACACTGTCCTACATGGCCGCCAAGGAAGACGACAGAATCCAGTCCGCCACTTTCCTCACCACCCAGGTCGACTTTGAGCAGGCCGGCGACCTGCTTGTTTTTATCGACGACACGCAGTTGAAATCGCTTGAAGAAATGATGGCCGAGGTCGGTTATCTCGATGGTTCGCGCATGGCGAATGTCTTCAACATGCTTCGCTCGCGCGATCTGATCTGGCCCTATGTGGTCAACAATTATCTGCTTGGGAAGAAGCCGTTCCCGTTCGATCTCTTGTACTGGAACGCGGATTCAACACGCATGCCGGCTGCAAATCATGGCTTCTATCTGCGGGAGTTCTACAAGAACAACACCTTTGCCAAAGGACTGATGGAACTCAGTGGCGAAAAGCTGAACCTGTCCAAGGTCGACATACCGATCTATGAATTGGCAACACGCGAAGACCATATTGCGCCGGCCGCTTCATGCTTCCGTGGCGCCAAACTTTTCGGTGGACCCGTGCGGTTTGTCTTGGCCGGATCGGGACATATCGCCGGCGTGGTCAATCCGCCGGAAAAGGTCAAATACCAGCACTGGACGTCCGATGGTGAAGCATCGAGCCTCGAAGCCTGGATCGATCAGGCCGAGGAACATCCAGGGTCCTGGTGGCCGGACTGGAGCGCCTGGCTTGCGGATAAATCTGGCGAACTGGTCAAAGCGCGTGTCCCGGGCCGCGGCAAGCTCAAGGCCATCGAGGATGCGCCCGGCAGCTATGTGAAAGTGCGGGGCGACTGACATTGCTGGTGGCTTACTGAACCGGCCTCTGCGACCTCCAGATCAACTCTTCTGCGCTTAGTCGGAATTGACCAAGCGCAGAAGAGTTGATCGATTCTAAGCTGCTAGAGCAACTTATGTGCGTCTGACAAGACGCACGTTGCTCTAGTCGTTTCGTCGTCATGTCGCCACGCGATTGTCGCATTTTCCACTTTGCATGATCCGTGTAGTGCAGATTGCTGTTCGGGCAGCTTCAATTGGGCAGGGTGGAGTGCGCACCATGGGGCAAAGGAACCGGAGATTGTTGTCGCGGAGAAGAGCTCTCGGCCTTCTCGGTGCGGCAGGATTGGGCGTTCTAGCTAGTCCAACCAGCGCTTTGGCGAGTTGTCGCTACAAGCTCTCGAAACGTCTCTCCCTTGAGGGACGCCTGATCATCGACTCGCACTGCCATATCTTCAATCTCGCGGACCTGCCGGTCGAACAATTCCTTCGCAGGGTGCAATTCCGAGAAAACCCAACCCCGTTTCTGGGTCAGATCATACGCTTTGTGAAAAAGATGCAGCGCCGGTCGATGGGCTATCGCACCGAGGTCAAACTGATCGATCGCCGCGGTAGCCCAACGAATATCGCGAGTGCACGAACGCGCGGCTTCAAGACCGGAGATGAGGATGCAGAAGAGGCCCTTGAATTCGCTCTCGCTGACGCCCTCGAAAGCAAAAAGCCGAACGGCACAACCTATCGTGGTTTCAAGCCGAACGATGCCGAGAGCGCGGCGGACGTTCAATTCAAGGACTTCCTCAAGCGCAAATACGGTCTCAAGCAAGCGCCGGATGGAACACTGACAAAGAAGACAACGCGGGGCTGGAAGAGCACAACATTCGATGATCCGTCGGAGGACGAGGCAAGTCGGACACTCGACTGGGGAAAGCTCCTGACACGATCGAGACTGAGGATCTCCGACAATATGATCCGCACCTTCTCGCCATCGAAAGGATTTGCCAGCGTCAACCTCTACACGCCTGCCCTGGTCGACTTCGAGAACTGGTTGAACGAACGCTCACCGACCTCGATCCCGCAGCAGATCGATTTGCTGGAACGCGTTACCGTCGCCCAAAGAGGCATTCTTCATGGCTTTGTCCCTTTCTGCCCCTGGCGACAGATTGATGAAGAGTCGAAGGGACGCCGCAAAACGGCACTCCATCGGGTTGAGGATGCGATCCTCAACCGAGGTTTCCTCGGCGTGAAGATCTACCCACCCATGGGCTTTCGGCCAATCGGCAATGTATCCCTGAAAACAAAGGACTTTCCCGCCCATCTTGCGCAGAAACCCTATGCAAAGGATTTTGGGCGCGCGCTCGACCGTGCCATGCTCAAGCTCTACGACCTGTGCATCAAGCACGATTTCTGCATCATGGTTCATACCGCGCCGACGCAAGAGGCCGGCAGCGGCTATCAGCACCGTGCGCACCCGAAATATTGGCGGCAGGTTCTGGCGATGCCGCAATATGCCAAACTCAGAGTCAACTTGGCGCACTTCGGCGGTTTCGAACTTGCGGAAGATGGCAAGATCAGCTTCACCGATCCGAAGAGCTGGCATCATCATGTCGGCAAGGCGCTGATTGACCACGAAAATGTCTATGCCGATCTATCGCACTTCGATCCACTGCTAACAGACGGATGTGATGCGCTTCGCGCCAACATGATCGCGTTCCTGAGAACCTTCCCGGGAGCAGAGCGCAAGATCATGTATGGCAGCGACTGGTCATTCATCTCGCGCGAGAAGTTCCACGGCCGCTACCTGGAGACCATGGCAAGCTGGCTGATCCGAAAAGTCGTTGGCAAAAAGACGACTTACGACATCATGGGTGGCAATGCCGCAAACTATCTCGGCCTTCATCCCGGCCAATCCAACCGGAAGAGACTCGAAACCTTCTACGAGGACTATGAGATCTCCAAACCGGATTGGATGCAGCTTGTGGGATAACTTCTCCTCTTATGGGAAGAGCGGCAATTGTTCCAGACCTGCAGTCTCGGGAAGCGAGAACATCAGATTGAAGTTCTGCACGGCCTGCCCGGCCGATCCCTTCACCAGATTGTCCAGCGTCGAGATGACGATTGCGCGCCCCTTGATGCGATCCGGGAAGACGCTGATGGCACAATAGTTCGATCCGCGGACATGCTGCGTCCCGGCAATTTCACCTTCGTCCAGGACGCGGATAAACGGAGATGACGCATAGCGATCGCTGAGTGCCTTTCTTAGATCGCCAGGTGTCGCTTCTCCAACGAGCCGAACGTATGAGGTGATCAATTCGCCCCGGCTCATGGGAACGAGATGCGGCGTGAAGTTCACGAAGACATCGTGGCCTGCGACGACCGACAGCTCTTGTTCGATTTCGGGGGCATGGCGATGCGTGCCGACGGCATAGGGCGAGAGTCCCTCCCCGGCTTCTGTGAACATGGTGTTTTGCTTCAACGACCGCCCAGCCCCGGAGACGCCGGACTTTGCGTCCATGACGATGTCATCGGCAAGAACGAGCCCTTCGGCCACGATCGGCAGCAACGCCAGAAGTGCAGCGGTGGGATAGCAGCCAGGGCACGCCACGAGCCGTGCGGATGCTATGTCATCCCGATAATACTCCGTAAGACCGTAGACGGCACCGCTAAGCAGTTCGGGCGCTCCATGGGGCCCACCATACCATTGGGCATAGGTATCGGTATTCCTCAGCCTGAAGTCGGCCGACATATCGACGACTTTGAGGCTTTCGGGCAATTCGGCAATGACTTGATGAGCCGTACCATGGGGCAAACCGCAGAACACGACGTCGCAGCCGCTCCAATCGATCTCGCCGGCCTCTTGTAAATCAGGAAGCCCGGTCATGCCCAGATGCGGAAATACGCGCGACAGAGGCTGGCCCGCATGCGCCTTGGCGGCGAGTGCGACAATGTCCATCGATGGATGGACATGAGCAAGACGGATGAGATCCGCGCCGGTATATCCCGACGCGCCGATAACCCCGACCCGATATGTCTCCTGACCAGTCATTTTTCTTCACCTTGGTTTTCGAGAACGGCAGTGATTGGCCCTACCGCCCCTGAGAAATGCGTATTTCCGTTTCAGTTAAATGGGTGCTGCCGGTACGCCTACAACTCTTTCACCGTCGCCAACGTTGCGGACGACAGTTGAACCTGCACCGACGACGGCGCCGACACCAATTGAAATCCCTGGAATGATAGCAGCCCCTGTTCCCACAAATGCCCGCGCGCCATAGTTCACGGTTCCTGCGGAATGAACGCCGGGAGAGATCTGGACGAAGTCCTCCAGTGCATTGTCGTGATCGAGTGTTGCAGCCGTATTGACGATGCAACCGCGACCGATCCGGCTGTTTGCGTTGATGACAACGGCAGGCATGAGCACGGTTCCACCAGCGACGGTCGCTGTTTCCGACACGATAGCGCTCGGATGGACCAATACCGGCAAGTGGTATCCGAGGTCTGCGGCTTCCGCAGACAATCCAGCACGTCGGTCATTGTCGCCGATCGCAATGAACAGTCCGATCTCCGACGGGGGGTATCTGGCAGGCAGATCGCTCGGCCCCGACGCTACGATCGGGATCTCATTGACGGTCGCTCCAACGTCTTTGGCAGCGTCGCAAAAACCGACAACCGAAAAGCCGGACGCTTTCGCGACCTCCGCACAAACGCGGCCGTGACCTCCGGCACCAATAATGATGAGTTTGCCAGCCATTCGTACCTCCTGTCCCAACCCATAGGGTCTCGGCCTTGCCAATAAGGCAAGGCCGGACAGGATGCAGCCAAGTCAGCGCTTGGAGAACTGGAAGCTGCGGCGTGCTTTCGCGCGGCCGTATTTCTTACGTTCCACAACACGCGCGTCACGTGTCAGGAATCCGCCCTTTTTCAGGGTCGGACGCAATTCAGGCTCGAAACGCGTCAGGGCCCGTGAAAGTCCGTGTCGAACGGCCCCGGCCTGACCAGACAGACCGCCACCCCGAACCGTACATGAAATATCGTACTGATCGACCCGCTCTGCAGCGACCAAGGGCTGTTTCAAAACCATTTGCAGGACAGGACGCGCAAAGTATTTCGCGACATCCCGGCCATTGACGACAATGCGTCCGGCACCAGGTTTGATCCAAACGCGTGCGACCGCATCCTTACGTTTGCCGGTCGCATAGGCGCGGCCCTGATCGTCGAGCACTTGTTCGTAAACCGGAGCTGCAGCAGCCGCGTCTTCACCGCCTTCACCACCGCCAAGCTCGCTCAAATCCGTGAGCGTCTTTGTTTCCTCTTCGGCCATGGCCTACTCGCTCCTCGCATTCTTTCGATTGAGACTGGCAACATCCAGCGGCTCGGGCTGCTGGGCAGCATGCGGATGATCCGATCCCTTATAAACCTTCAGGTTACTCAACTGCTGACGCCCAAGGGAGCCGGAAGGCAGCATCCGCTGGACCGCTTTCATGACCACGCGTTCCGGGTACTTGCCGTCGAGCACCTGATGGGCGTTTGTGGACTTGATACCGCCCGGATAACCGGTGTGCCGGTAATAGACCTTGTCTTTGCGTTTTTTACCCGTGAACACCACCTGCTCCGCATTGACCACGATGACATTGTCACCACAGTCCATGTGAGGCGTGTAAATAGGTTTATGCTTGCCCCGCAAACGCGTCGCGATCAGGGCGGCAAGTCGACCGACGACCAGGCCTTTGGCGTCGATCAGAACCCATTTTTTCTCGATGTCCTTGGGCGTTGCCGAAAAAGTTTTCATGGCTCACGTCCTCAAAGTTCGAATTCGTTCGGCCGCACATCGGCCGCGGGACGGGTTCTAGACCCATCCAAGCTTCCCGTCAATGAAAGTTATTGCCATTTTTTCTATAAAAATCAGCCATGTACAATTATGGTATTATAATACCTTATTCCTGGGGCGGGATTGAGTAAGTTGCCACTGCATTAGCGGCCGGATCGTCGTCGCCGGCGGAATACAGCCCCACCTCCCCGACCGCCAATCGGCGGCCCAATTTCATCAGTTTCACCTCGCCGATCATATCGCGCGGACTAGGTCGGCGCAGAAAATTGATGCTGAGATTTGTAGTAACGGCCAGCGGAACGGGACCGAGAGCGGCGAGAATGGCGACATAAATGCCGAGATCGGCCAACATGAACATTGCCGGACCATGGATGGTCCCCCCCGGTCGCAGCAAGCGATCTTCGAACTTGAGACGCAACCGGGCGCCCATTGGCCAGACGTCCTCGATTGCAATGGCCGGTCCGCTGTCGTGACGCTCGGGAAACACCTCGTCGAGATAGACCGTGACCTCTTCGGCCGACATTTTCGTCGAGCGGGCACCGGAGTCTTGTTGCATTCTTTTGTACCTTTTGAAGCCAATTGCGCGCCGCATCCCTTGCCAACCAAGCCTGCGCTGCCCCATATGGCGGGGCCTGCGGCCCATCAAGGCACGCAGTCGACGGTTCAGGCGGGGATTTCACCAATGATCAGCTATTTGACGAGACTGACTATCGTGATTTTGCTTGCGGCTCCAGTATTAGGCACGCCCGACGGCGCAAATGCGCAACCGTCGGTGCAGCAAGTGCCGCTCAACCCGGACCTGGTGAAGCGGTTCCTGAAGACTTATCCAGAACTCCAGGCCCTCAGCAAGAAATACGAGAAGACCAAACCGAAGAACGACAACAACAATCCGTTAGAAGCGCTCTCATCTTTCATGACGCACCATGAAGCACGCACGGATATGGAAAGTGTCTTAAGCACGCACGGTTTCAGCGGTTTTCCCGATTGGATCAAAGTTGCCGGCAGCGTCGCGCTCGCGTACGGATTTGCCAAATCCGGCAAGTCGGCAGATGACCTTGGAGCCCAGGCCGACGATGCCATCGCCAAGATCCGAAATAGTCCGCAGATGACGGAACAGCAAAAAACGCAGATGATCGAACTCTTGGAACGACAACGAGGCGTCGTGGCTCAATTCAAGCCGCTGCCCGGCAATATTGCGCTCGTCAAAAGCATGATGTCAGAGATTGCTGCAGTGATGGACTCCAAGTCGCCTTGAACTATGCTGGCGCCAGTATTGGCCTCAGGACATACGAGCCAGACTCTTACAATGGTGAACGATATGGCAATGGTTACTGACGACCGCACCGCTTCTACCAGTCGCGGAGATGATGTGCTCATTCGCGAGGATACCGGCCACATCGCCTTTTTGACGCTTGATCGTCCCAAGGCACGCAACAGCCTCTCGGAAGGGCTGATGGCGGCGCTTCAGAAAGCGTTTGACGAAATCTCTGAATCCAAGAACATCCGAGTCTGCGTCCTCAAAGCAAACGGTCCCGTCTTTTCAGCCGGACACGATCTCAAGGAGTTGGCAGCCGGCCGCCAGTCTGACGACAACGGCAAAGCCTATTTCGAGGGCATTTTTGCGCAATGCTCGAAGCTGATGCAGACCATCGTGAATTGTCCCAAACCCGTAATTGCCGCAGTTGAAGGCACAGCGACCGCCGCTGGCGCCCAACTGGTTGCCAGCTGTGATCTTGCCGTCGCAAGCTCGGACGCTCGCTTCGCAACGCCTGGCGTCAATATCGGACTGTTCTGTTCGACACCCATGGTAGCCGTAAGCCGCAATGTTTCTCGCAAGCACGCCATGGAGATGTTGCTGTTGGGCGACATGATTTCAGCCGAACGCGCATATGAATTCGGTTTGATCAATCGCGTCGTCCCCCAGGCTGATGTCATCGCGGAAGCCACCAGTCTGGCCGAGCAGATTGCCTCAAAGTCACCGGTCACGGTTGCAATCGGTAAAGAAGCCTTCTATCGGCAGGCGGAATTGTCCTTGTCCGAAGCTTATGCCTATACGAGCGATGTTATGATCGGCAACATGCTCCACCGCGACGCCGAAGAAGGCATTGGCGCTTTTCTCGAGAAACGCCATCCAAAATGGCAAGACGATTAGGCCGACAACGCCTCTCGGAGTTCCCCTGATATGAACCATGATTGGTATTCGGATGCCTACATCCGAAACATTCTCATGACTCACAAGACCTTCGCGATGGTCGGTGCAAGCGCCAACAAGGTGCGTCCGAGCTATTTCGCCATGAAGTATCTTATCGACAAGGGCTTTCGCGTCATTCCGGTCAACCCGGGTTATGCGGGCAAGACGCTCGTCGGCGAGACATTCTATGGAGATTTGAAAGACATCTCCGAGCCGGTCGAAATCGTCGACGTCTTTCGTAATGCCGAGGCGGCTTTTGAGATCACCAAAAGCGCCATCGATATCGGCGCCAAGGTCGTCTGGATGCAGCTTGGCGTGCGCAATGACGAGGCAGCGCGCATTGCCGAAGAAGCCGGCCTTGCGGTCGTCATGAACCGATGCCCGAAGATCGAATATGGCAGGCTCTGCGGCGAGATCAAATGGGCAGGCGTCAATCCGAGAACAGTGTCATCAAGACGACCGAAACTTGCCGAGCGAGGATTTCAACACCGCGTCTTGGGCTAGGTCTAAAACCTGGAGCGACAAGACGGATCAATCTGATTTTGGAGGAAGATATGAGCGATGAAAAAACGCCGGGCTTTAACACGCTCGCGATCCACGCAGGTGCCGAACCCGATCCTGCAACCGGCGCCCGCGCAACGCCGATCTATCAGACGACATCCTACGTTTTCGACGATGCCGATCACGCGGCCGCACTCTTCAATCTCGAAACCTTCGGGAATATCTATACGCGCATCATGAACCCGACACAGGCCGTGTTGGAAGCGCGGGTTGCGGCTCTGGAAGGCGGCACCGCAGCACTTGCGGTCGCATCGGGACACGCTGCCCAATATCTTGTGTTCCATACGCTCCTGGAGCCGGGCGACGAGTTCGTTGCCGCGAACCAACTCTATGGCGGCTCAATCAATCAGTTCGGGCAGTCGTTCAAGAAATCGAACTGGAACGTTTGCTGGGCCGATGCAACGGACCCGCAGAGCGTAAAAGCCGCCGTCACGGACAAGACCAAGGCCATCTTTATCGAGTCTCTCGCCAATCCCGGTGGCGTCGTCATCGACATGGCCGCAATTTCGGCAGTCGCGAAGGAAGCAGGTGTGCCGCTTATTGTCGATAACACGCTTGCCACGCCCTATCTCTGCAATCCGAAAGACCATGGCGCGGACATCATCATCCACTCCCTCACCAAGTTCCTCGGCGGGCACGGCAATTCCGTTGGCGGCGCAATCGTCGATTGCGGCACGTTCGACTGGCTCGGCAGCGGTCGCTATCCAACCATGTCGGAACCCAACGAGAGTTATCACGGCATTCGGTTCGGTGAGACTTTTGGCGACTTTGGATTTGCCATCGCATGTCGTGCGCTTGGTCTCAGAGACATCGGACCTGCGATCTCACCGTTCAATGCGTTCATGATCCTGACCGGTATCGAGACACTGGCCCTGCGTATGCAGCGTCACTCTGATAATGCCAAGACGGTGGCAACCTATCTCGAAGGCCATGAGAAAGTGACCTGGGTTAACTATGCCGGCCTCGCGTCGAGCAAATATAGCGACCTCGCCAAGAAGTACTGCCCGAAGGGCGCTGGTGCCGTATTCACATTTGGCGTGAAGGGAGGCTATGACGCCGGCGTCAGCCTCGTCGGCAACCTCGACCTGTTCAGTCATCTCGCCAATATCGGCGATACTCGAAGCCTTGTGATCCATCCGGCTTCGACGACCCATCGCCAGCTCAGCGATGAACAGCGCACGGCAGCAGGTGCCGGCGACGACGTTGTCCGCCTCTCAGTCGGCTTGGAAGATGCAGAAGATATGATTGCCGATCTCGACCAGGCCTTGGCCAAGATCTAAAACGCAAGCGCTATCCGTTCTCCAGTGGTCGGATAGCGCTTGCCGTTACCCACGCATCAGCTGATGGGTATGCCGGATGGCGAACCCGAATAACAGGATGGCGACGCCCTGATGCAGCAGGGCGATATCGATCTGCACATGGGCAAGAAGCGTCCAGATGCCGAGACACACCTGCGCCAATGCGATCACAGCAAGCAAACCTGCACCGACTGCCAACGACCCCTCGCCTGTTCGCTGCACTGTCCAGATTGCGTGCCCGAATATCCAGGCGAGCAAGACATACGCCCCAATTCGGTGATTGAATTGCACCGTCAACACATTCTCAAAGAGGTTGAGGTACCAGGGCGAGAGGATGGCCAGCCCATCCGGAATCAGCTGGCCATCCATCAATGGCCACGTGTTGTGGACAAGGCCTGCATCGGTTCCGGCCACAAACGCTCCAAGAACAATCTGCAGAAAGATCAATCCGACAAGACCGGCGGCGGACAAAGCCAGGACGTCAGGCGGTCGACGTTTATCGTCGTCTTCGCGCAATCCGAAAGCCACCCAGAGGATGGCTCCGAAGATCAATACCGCCAGCCCCAGATGAGCGGCGAGCCGGTATTGACTGACGTCGACACGGTCGACCAGTCCACTCATAACCATGTACCAGCCAAGCAGTCCTTGAAGACCACCGAGAACGAACAGAGCGACCAGCCTTGGAACCAATCGCCTCGTAATGCGTCCGGTCATCCAGAAAAACAGGAATGGAATGAGGAATGCGATACCGACGAAGCGCCCTAGAAACCGATGGCTCCACTCCCACCAATAGATCACCTTGAACTCGGCGAGGCTCATTCCCTTGTTGATCTGCTGATATTCGGGAATCTGGCGATACTTGCTGAGGGCGCTCTGCCAGTCGGCCTCCGATAGCGGGGGAATCGCACCAAGTATCGGTTTCCATTCGGTGATGGACAGACCCGAGTCCGTCAGGCGAGTTGCACCACCGACAATCACCATCAATGCGACAAGACCCGCCATTATATAGAGCCAAGCTCGCACCGGCGCGAGATTTGCACCAAGTCGTGCCTCTCCCCCATCCACATATCCGTCAGTTTGTGCCATTGATGCAATTAGCCACGCAGAACACCGCACCGCAATGTGGACGCCAGCGCTACGTTGCCGCACTACGCCTGCGACCGAAATCCGTTATGCAGGCATTACTCTGAACAGTAAGATATCGATATGAACGTTCGCATGCGCAAATTCGTCGGCTCGATCATTCTGGTCGTCTTCCTCATCGTCTATGCGCTGATTGCCATGAGTCTCGGTTCCGGTCGAATTACCGAGGCGCAGATCGGGATCAAGGTGCTCTACTTCGCCGTTGCCGGATTACTTTGGGTTCTGCCTGCAGGGCTTCTGGTGCGCTGGATGCACCGACCCGATGCGGATTAGAGCGAACGGCGGTCAGGCGACGTTCAATCTCCGGAAGCCGTTCCAGAGAGCAAAAGGTGCCCCGGTCAGATAAAGGGCCGTGTACTTCAACGATTGAAAATCCCCGTTGAGCGAAACGCGCGGCAGTGCCATCAGGTGATCGGTGTGCTCGGGAAACACCAAACCTTTGCGCGTTGTCACAGCGGTCTTGAACCCGAGTTCTTCTGCCATACGGAACTCTCGTGGTCCGGCGCTACCGGGATCGCCATAAGGATAGCTGAGATGGCGCGGCCAGAAGCCGAGCTTTTCCGCCAAGCGATCAGCGCCTCTAGCCATTTCGAACCGGGCCCGATCGGCGTCCAGTTTTGCCAGTGCATAATGACCGACAGTGTGAGCCCCGATTGTCACCAGCGGATCTTCGGCAAGATCGCGAACTTCATCCCATGTCATTAAGAGTTGATCGCCGAGGGCCTGGATGTCGACATTGTTGCGCCGGCACAGGTCTTTCATGAAAGACCGTTGCTCGTCTTCTTCGGCGCTGCGCAACCACCAATAGATGCGATTATAGGCCGCCCACTTCTCCTCTTCTGTCGTGAGAGGCAGAACATCCAGATGGCCGTCGATTTCGAATTCGATCTGGTCGGCGCGCTCAATGACCTCTTCAAGCGCCAGCCACCAGAGCTCGCCCTTTCCTTCCGGATAGTCGGACGGCACATAGACCGTAAACGGAACGCCATATGTCTTGAACACCGGATAGGCGTGCTCGATATTGTCGCGATACCCATCGTCAAGAGTGAAGCAGGCAAACCGGCGGGACGTTTCTCCGGCGACGATACGGTCTCGTGCCTCGTCCAAAGAGACGATGTCCAGATCTGCCTCGCGAACCTGACGGATCACGGCTTCCAGAAATTCAGGCGTTACTTCCAGAATGCGGTTCGGCGAGAATGTCCGCTGCGACGCCGGGCGTACCTGATGCAGCATGTAGATCAGACCGATACCTTGCGCAAAGGAGCCGAGCAGTGAAGGCGCACCACTATAATAGAGTGCGGTCATTCCCGCGCGCAGGGCATCCGTCTTCAGACTCTGCATTCGGTTACTCATCGAGACATCCAAGTTCCGCTAACGCCGTATGGAACCGCGCACCGCGCTATTGCGGCAAAACGATTTGCACTGATTGTTCCTCGTTTCTGTTGCGAAAGCGTTGATGCCTCGTATGTTTACGACCCATCACGGATTGATCAGCTCGCTGCCCGGTTCATCATTGGCAGGCGGGCAAGCACACCTTCCGGCCTGCGGGGCCGCTCATAGCGGATCACTTTGTGGCCAATGCCAAGCTCACTGAGATGCCGTTCGACTTCGCTCCAGGATGCGCCGCGTGCCGGTTGATCATCAGACGCCACGAGAACCACCGAGCTGAAGCCATCGGCGAAACGATGCAGGAGATTTAGCGCTGCACTGCCATTCGCGTGCATCACGACCTGGTCGTATGTTTGATCCAGCGCCGCCAAGACTGAGCTGAACGCCTCATCCTCGCCTTTGTGTGCCGGATTGAGTCGCGGATGACCCCGAAGCATCACATGGGCTGGACTCTTGGGGTCGCGCCGCACGACATCTTCGAAGCCTGCAATACCTGAAACCAGCTCTCCGATTCCCTGGCTGCCGCTGAAACCAAGTTCAGCCGTCAAACCGTCAGACGTTTCGGGCATGTCAACCAATATGGCGCGTTGACTGGCTCGCGCCATGGAACGCGTCAGCTCCAGCGCTTCGCTTGTTGCATCGACGCTTCGCCGCGCGGCGACAACCAGTGTGCGGCCGGCTCCGCGCTCATGCAGCATGTCTGTGATTGCACCGAGACTCATCTTAGCGCCAGATTCGACTTGGACCGCAGGTCCTACCGGTTCCGGCTGCATAGGCGGAGACGCGTAGATTTCGGCTGCCGGTTCTGCAACAACCGGTTCTCGCTGTGGGACGATATCGGCGTGCCGGGCCTGAAGCGCATCACGCACCTCGACAAAATCGTTGCTGGGCCCCGCCTGCGCTGCTCTGACGCTCGCAGACTGGCTGACAATCAACTCACGGGTGAGAAAGAAGGCAATGAGCAGGAAGCCGGTCGCCGCCATGGCGAGGCTTGTCATCAGCTTCTTCTTCGGAAAGGACGCCTTCCGAGCGACGCCAGCGCGCGAGATAATGCTCGCATAGGCCGGCACGGACAGGAAGTCATTGCGGGCGCTCGCATCCGTGTGCCGGGTCAGATAGGACTCAAGCAGTTCACGGTTCACCTGAGCTTCCCTCTCAAGGCCTTTGAGTTTGACCTCGTCCTGGGACACAGCGGATTTGCTTGTCTTCAGTTTGGCGAGATTGGCTTTCAATGAAGCTTCACGTGCACCGGCAATCTGCGCTGCGCTCTCCAAGCTTCCGACAATGTTGCGGGCTTCCTTGCGGATCTGTGTTCTGAGATTGGCAAGCTCTGATTTCAACTGCTTGATACGGGGGTGGGATGGCAGAAGTGTCGCCGAGGTTTCTGCCAGGCGGCGCTGCAGGGCAACACGCTGCTCGAGCAAATTGCGGATCAGCTCTGATGCCACCACATCCGGAGCCGAAGCGACATCGCCCTTATCGCGTAACATTTTTTTGATCAGGCGTGCCCGCGCTTCGGCTTCTGAGCGCTGCGCCTGGGCCAGTATCAACTGGCTGTTGAGCTCGGAAAGCTCCTGAGAACTCAGTGTCACATTGTTTTCGCCACTTACGATTCCGGTTGCAGACCGAAATCGAGCTGCCGCCGCTTCCGAGTCGGACACCTTCTTCCTCAGAGCTTCGATCTGGTCCTGCAGCCAGGTGCTTGCATTCTTTGTCTGACCAAGGCGATCGCGCTGTTGCCAGCTCAGATAGGTTTCGGCCAGCTTGTTGGCAACAACCGCTGAAAGTTCTTTGTCACTCGACGTCACCCGGACGGAAATCACGCGCGACTTATGAATCTGCTGGACCTGCAGCTGGTCCTGGAATGCATCGAGAACCGTCTCCAGCTTATCTTCCGGCTTCTTCTTTTTGGCCAGCCCAATACTTGCAAGAAGGGCCTTGATCGGGCTGATCTTGCGGAGCGCCGGATTGAATGCGGGTTTCTTGTTCAGCTCGAGCGACCGGATCACCTCCAGCGCCAGATCGCGCGACAATACGACTTGGACCTGACTGGCGACCGCTTCCGGATCGATCGGCACCGAGGTTCGCTGGCCGTTTGTCGGGCGCGTAAAAGCGCTCTCGTCATTGTCGATCAGGATGCGCGCTTCGGAGCTATATTGCGGCGTTAGGAGAGAGAGAATTGTATATGTCGCGGCACCAACAATGAGGACAGCTGACAGGATCAAGAGTTTCCGATCCCAGATGGCATGCCAGAGGGCAGCAACATCAATGTCGTTGGCGGCGTCGGAAGAAGAAGGCCGATACATTGTCTTACTCTACTGTTGAACAGAACACATTCGACTCGATTAGACGTTAGAGACGTAACTAAAAGCTTAAAGCATGCATCATGCCGAAACGGTCGGTGAGGAATTCTTAACCATGTCGGTTCAAATTGAAGCGGACATTGGAAACGAGTCGAACACGGACCCGCATGCTTATGCGCATCGCACTAATTGCTACGGCACTCTCGATGGCCCTGATGGGTTGCTCGGTTAATCTGAAAGAAACCGTGCAATCTTTGACAACACGCGAAGTTCGCACCGCAACGCCCCAGCGTCTCGACCCTCCCCCGCCTATGGTTCATCGTGCCAGTGCGCGGCGAAAGCAGCCGGTTTCCTATGACGAAGAGCCTTACGAACTGAACAGCGGAGATCGTCTGAGAATTGGTGTCTTCGGACAGGAAAATCTGTCTCGCGACTACGCCGTGGACGGTGGCGGCTTCATCTCTATGCCGCTGATCGGCGCTGTCGAAGCGCGCGGCCTGACCACGTTCGACCTGGAAAACCGTATCGCTGGAAAACTTAGAGCCAAGTATGTGAAGGATCCGAAGGTTACCGTAGAGGTGCAGACCTACCGACCGTTCTTTGTACTTGGTGAAGTCCGTCGTCCTGGCCAATTCCCCTACGTGAATGGAATGACAGTGCAAACGGCAATTGCGATTGCTGGTGGCTATACCGATCGCGCCAAGAAGCGCTCGGTTCAGATGACACGCAGAGTGCGGGGAACGGCTGTGGAACGGACCGTGCCGCCAACCTATCCTGTTCGCCCTGGCGACACGATTAATGTCAGAGAGCGATTTTTCTAAGAGAACCTGAAACGAATTCCGCTTAACAATATGATTCCAAGGGTTTTCTTTGAAGCATGAAACGGCTGGCACTTGAGAATTGCTCTCTCTCCCAAAAGCCAGTATCTGTCGCGGCGTGACAACGAACCTCAGAATTCTCCATTGTTTCCGGGCTCCCGTTGGAGGGCTCTATCGCCATGTGCGCGACCTGGTGACCGCTCAGACCGCAATGGGTCATCATATTGCAGTTGTGTGCGACTCGCGGACCGGCGGCGAAGACGCTGAGAAATCTCTCCGGGAACTTGATGAACTGTGTAGCTTTGGCGTCTGGCGTATTCCGATGAGCCGTAATCTGGGCCCAAGCGACTATTTTGCCGTTCGCAGCGTCCAGAATTTTGCAGCCAAAAGATTTGGAACATCGATCATCCATGGTCATGGTGCCAAAGGCGGCGCCTATGCCCGTCTGGCGGCTGCCCGCCTCAAGCGTGAGGGGCTGGACGCGAGATCCGTCTACACACCTCATGGCGGCAGTCTTCACTATGACGAGCGCAGTATCCTGGGGCGGCTCTATCTGGATCTCGAACGCCGCCTCGCCCCATCGACCGACGCGATCATCTTTGAGAGCGCATTCAGCGCACGCACCTATCAAGAGAAAGTCGGTCTTCCCAGCGCCAAGACGGTCGTGATCCCCAACGGCGTGCACCCGCACGAATTTGCCCAACTGCATCTCGATAGCCTGGCGGCCGACTTTCTTTTCATTGGCGAACTTCGAGATCTGAAAGGCCCAGACGTTTTCTTGGATGCATTGGCAATCTTGAGCCGGAAACGCCATTTACGCGCCGTGATCGTCGGATCAGGCAAAGACGAAGCTTCCCTGAAGCGACAGACGTCGAAGCTCGGCCTCGACAAATCCGTTCAGTTTCTTGGCCGGCTAACCGCTCATCAAGCTTTCGTGCGCGGGCGCTGTCTCGTGGTGCCGTCCCGAGCCGAATCGTTTCCTTACATTGTGCTCGAAGGGGCAGCCGCGCATATGCCGATGATTCTCACCAATGTCGGCGGTATCCCCGAGATTACCGAGGGGACACAAATGACTTTGATCCCACCCGGAGATGCGTCAGTGCTTGCCCAACATATGGAAGCGTTTCTGGTTACACCCAGCGTTTTCATCGAACGGGCCCATGAACTCGCCGGCGTTGTGTCGGAACGTTACACAGTGAATAAAATGGCACAGTCGGTGAACGATCTTTACCAGTCGCTTTTCACGCTGCCAGCGGGCCCCGCTTAGAGAATTCACTGTGCCTGCCCCCATGTGACGCAACGAAAAACCCCGTGTTAACCATGGAACACGTCAGATTGATGCAACGTGTTCACCTTAAATCTTCTCAAGATCCTTCGTGACATAACGGATATCGGGATGGTCAGCGCCTGGCACGCCGAGTGCATATCGGTGTGCAACAGGCAGCTATAGTTAAAGAGTACCAATGTCCGAGACGCACGCCACCGGCTCTCGCATCGAGGGCTTGAGGAGCAGCAAGGTCACAAACACCGAATTCGGTGATGGACCTCCGCTCGCCGATTTCCAATATGAAGACAAGTCGACGTGGATTGCCCCCATCGTCGTCTCCGGTCTCATACGCATGATCGAATTCGTCCTTGTGGCCATGGTCGGCTATGGGGTCTTCCTGGCGTATGTGGGCGCCGGAAGTCCGGAACAGGCGCTCATGTATTTTCTCGCCACAATGGGTGCTGCAGCTTTCACCGTATTGGTTTTTCAGATGCTGCATCTTTATGACGTGTCCGCCTATTCGCGTCCCGCCCATCAATTCGTTCGCCTCGGCTCTGCGTGGACGATCGTTTTTGCCGGACTGACGGTCGGTGCGTTCTTTGCGAAGATCGGACCGGACTTCTCGCGCGTCTGGCTTGCCATCTGGTATCTCTATGGTCTTTTCACACTGTGCTGCTTCCGTGCACTGGTCGCTAGTCAGGTCAAAAAATGGGCGCGCGACGGACGCCTTGTTCGACGGGCCGTTATCATTGGTGGCGGACGTTCGGGCGAATCCCTGATCAATGCACTGGAAGCATCGGACAACACCGATATCCGAATCTGCGGTATCTTCGACGATCGCGGCGACGATCGCATTTCGCGAAACTGTGCCGGCTATCCCAAACTTGGCAATGTGGATGAGTTGGTCGAGTTCGGGCGCGATACACGGATCGATCTGCTGATCGTCACGCTTCCCGTAACCGCTGAAAGCCGGCTCCTGCAGCTGCTCAAAAAGCTCTGGGTCCTGCCTGTCGATATTCGTCTCGCGGCCCATACGAACGAGCTTCGGTTCCGCCCGCGAACCTATTCCTATATCGGCAATGTGCCGTTGATCGATGTTCATGACAAACCGATCGCCGACTGGGATCATGTCATGAAATGGCTGTTCGACCGGGTCGTCGGAATCCTGGCTTTGATTGCGACAAGCCCGCTCATGTTGCTGACGGCACTTGCTGTCCGGCTGGACAGTCCCGGTCCGATCTTCTTCAAGCAGAAGCGACACGGCTTCAACAATGAGCTGATCGAAGTTTACAAATTCCGCTCCATGTATGTGGATCAGTCGGACATCAAGGCCAGCAAACTTGTGACCAAGGACGATCCGCGCGTAACGCGTGTCGGGCGCTTCATTCGCAAGACCAGTCTCGATGAACTACCGCAGCTCTTCAACGTTCTCAAAGGCGAGTTGTCTCTCGTTGGCCCAAGACCACATGCCTTGCAGGCGAAGGCGGCGAACGCCCTCTATTGTGATGTCGTCGATAGCTATTTCGCTCGCCACCGAGTGAAACCAGGCATTACCGGCTGGGCGCAGATCAATGGCTGGCGCGGCGAGACGGACACATCGGATAAAATCCAACATCGCGTCGAGCACGATCTCTATTACATCGAAAATTGGTCGGTGCTCTTCGATCTCTACATTTTGCTCAAAACGCCTTTCGCGCTCCTCGACACGAAGAACGCCTACTAGGCCCTGGCATGAGCCTGCAAACAGCCGCCATACCAAATTGCGCACCAGCGCGTCAGGCCGTTTACATCCCGGCCGACACGATCGCGGTCGCTCTGGTATGGCTGACGATGGCAATCAGCGGCGTTGTCTATTTCGAACCAGCGCCGTTCGATGCGTTGGCGATGATGTTGATCCTGCTGCTTCCGCTATTGCGCGTGGTGCACGTCACACCGTCCCTCGTCCTGTTTCTGGGAATGTGGCTGGTCATTATTGCTTGCAGCATGATCGCGATCTTCGATGCCGAAAACACGACGAAAGCGCTCAAGCACCAGGTCATCACGTTGTACCTTGCGGTCGCGGCAAGTGTGATTGCGGGCTTTGTCGCGGCCAATCCGGAACGGCACGGGCGTGCGGTCATGTCCGGCTATGCCTTCGCCGCCCTGGTCTGCGCCGTCACCGCTGTTATTGGCTATCGCAATCTTGCACCGGGCGCCGCCGATCTCTTCACGGAATTCGGACGCGGCCGAGGTACCTTCAAAGACCCGAATGTATATGGCGCGTTCCTCGTCCCGGCGATCCTCTACGCATTGCATAATATGATGACGCGCCCGCCATTCCGGGCCCTTGTTTCTCTGGCAATCGTCGGCTTTCTGGTACTTGGCGTACTGATCTCCTATTCGCGTGGGGCCTGGGCCAATCTGGCGCTTTCGCTGGCCGTTTTCGGTTATCTGACATTCGTTACGGCGCCTACCGTGCGCCGACAACTCGGTCTCATCGTGCTTGGCTTCGTCGCCGTCGGAATGATGGTCGGCGTCCTATTCGTTGCAACACAGTTCCAGGAAACCGGTGATTTTCTCCGCGAACGGGCATCTCTGACGCAGGACTACGATGTCGGGTCAGGCGGTCGCTTTGCGGGTCAGCTCAAGGCTCTGGATGTCGTCATCGAGAACCCGCTAGGAATCGGTGCGCGCGAGTTCGGCTTCTTTTACCACTCAGGCGACGTACACAATGTCTATCTGAGCATGTTCCTGAATAGCGGATGGATCGGCGGCGCGCTCTATCTCACGATCGTCGTCGTGACCGTGCTTGCCGGTTTCATCCACGCGCTCCGCGACACGCCAACGCGCGGCCTGTTCATCGCTGTCTATGCAGGTTTCGTCGGTACCGCAGGCGAAGGCATCATTATCGACTCCGACCACTGGCGGCACTTCTTCGCGCTCTTGGGCATTACATGGGGCCTTATGGCCGGGCGCCATATCTCGAGCAGTCCCGCCCTGGTCGAGAGCGGTAGCGCCAGACAACTCAGCCGAAGACTGCAAGAGATTGTCGCCACGGATCGCCGGGACGCCCTCCTGGAGGATGTACAAGACGATAGAGCACTCATTCATGATACAGCAGGGGCAAAGTCGCGAAACCGGAAACACGGTTTGACACCCTGGGGTAATGCAGCGTCGAATTACCAACGTTGGGGCAACCACACGCGCCAACACAGCGGGTATCGAGATTGCGGACCGCGGATCGCGGCTCATCTCCGCTCCGGGCGTTCGCGTCCGGCCCTTGCCGCACGCTCTCGCTCAAAGATCAACCAACGGCGTATTACGACACAGTATCAGAGTTAATGTCGGCTTTTTCCGCCGCCGCAATGCCTGATATTTCAGCTTGAAAAAACGGGGAAAGCCGCGCGTCGCCAACGTCTTGCTGTTGGATAAACCATTGCGTCAAAAGATTGGCGAACTTCTTGCTTTAGAAAGGTAAAACTCTCTCACAAATATGTGAGGCTGTGTCGTGTCGCTGATAAATACATTTGCTGACTCTTTTGCTCCAAGGCTTGCCGGCTCCGGCCGCCGGCTCTCTCAAGCAGAGACGTCAGTCGGGGTGCATGGCGTCCTTGTCGAAGTCCACCGCGATTTTGCGTCCGTAGCCGACGATTGGGCAGAGCTGCAAGCCCGTGCAATTGCGACACCCCACCAAACGTTCCAGTGGGCAAAAGCCTGGTACGATGTTCTGGAAGCCGTGCGTGGCGAAAGTCCCGTTGTTGTTATCGGACGGTGCAAAGACGGCAAAACCCAGTTCTTGCTGCCATTGGTATTGTCGCATACCGGCCCCTTCCGCGTTCTGAAACTTCTTGGCGGCAATCAGGGCAACTATGGCTCCGCACTCTACGATCCGAACTTTCTGGCATCATGTACCAGAGAATCGTTTCTGTCCCTGTGGAAGGACATCAAACGCAAATTGCCGCGACACGCGTTGATCCATTTTCGGTCGCTCGTCCATGATGCAGGTACACAGATGGATCCGCTCAAATGGCTGCCAACCGTTTGCTCGGCAGAGTATGGCCACGCTTTCGCGATCGAACCCGATACCGACCCGCTGTACCGCTCCTGCTTCAACGCCAAATCCCGTGCCGAGCACCGTCGTTGCGAAAGGCGTCTGGCCGACGCAGGTCCGATGGAATTTGAATGCGCGACCGAACCGGAACGGCTGGTCGAACTCTTCGCTCATCTGTCGGCGCAACGTGCAGCTCAGGCACGCGATACGGGCGTTCCCAATCCTCTCGCCGGCTTGGCCGTTCAGCAATTCTACAATCGCTATCTGGCAAGCCCGCGACACGACGGTGAACCGATCCCCTATATTTTTGCGCTTCATTGTGGTGATGAGATCGCCGCCACAAACTTCGGTGTCCGTCATCATGACCGGTTCTACGGACTCTTGATGACGACCGCGCCCGGACCATTGAGACGCTATGGACCGGGGACCGCCCTCTTCCGCCGGATGGTACAGCATCTTGCATCGGACGGATGCACCATGATCGACTGTGGTGCGGGCCGCGACCCTCATAAGCTCCATTGGTGCAATCAAACGCGCGAGCGATGCGATGCATTGGCACCTTCGAATCTGCTCGGCATACCCGTTGTCGCCGCGATGCGCCTGTCATTCGTGGCGAAACGTATCGTCAAGAATGACGACCGCGTCTGGCCCGTGATGAAGCACCTGATGCGCGCACTCACTATGAAACGGCAGAAACCGTCCGGAAATGCGCCGACCTCGCAGGGTTAGAGCAGTTTCCACACCTGCACCAATCCCCCAATTGCGATTGTTCGGTATATGGTAGACCGATTGGATGGGTAGTATCCGTACTATGGACAATGGTGCGCGGTGACCGGAGCGAAATCTTGAAGGAACGCAAACGGACAAGCAAAACACAGTTTTTGCTTTTTGCTCTGCTGATCGCTGGAGCCGCAGCCCTATGGTTCCGTCAGGATCAGGTGAGCGACGTCCTCGCCGGTTTCATGGGTCCGCGCGAAACCAAGCCGGCCCCGGCCAAGCGGTCCAGACAACAGATCCCAGTCGTCGTTGCCCGTGCCGGAAAAGCCGACGACAACGTTACGATCGAAGCCATCTCGACAGCCAGAGCCTTGCGTTCGGTCACGCTTTTCCCGGAAGCAGACGGCACGATCGTCGAATTGAGCATCAAGGCCGGAGACCATGTGGACCCGGGCGATGTCATCCTCAAGTTGGATTCCGAAGACGCCGAATTGGCAATCGAACTCGCAAAGGTCCGTGTCGCAGAAGCAGAGCGGGCATTGGCGCGGGCGGATCGCCTCAGAAAACGCAACGTCAATTCCGCCGCCAGGGTCGACGACACGCGAACGGCACTGCAGCGCACCCGCCTGGAGCTGAAACAAGCCGAGGAAGCCCTGAAACGCCGAACCCTGCGAGCTCCGTTTGCCGGTTATGTCGGCATTCCAAAGGTCGAAGTCGGCGATAGAGCAACAACGACCACCGAGATCATTACAATCGACGACCGCAGCGAACTGATTGCTGAAATTGAAGTCGCCGAACAATATCTGACACGGTTGACCCGCGGCCAACCGGTCAAGGCAAGCACCCCGAGTTTCGGCAACCGCAACTTCGATGGCGCGGTCGACAGGCTCGATACGCGTGTCGATCCGACATCGCGAACGGTCATGGTCCGCGCCAATCTTCCCAACAAGGAAGACCGCCTGCGGCCCGGCATGTCGTTTTCGGTCGAGCTGAACATAGAAGGAACGTCACGCACGACGGTGCCGGAACTCGCGCTGCAATGGAGCCGCGGCGACAGCTATGTGTGGCGGATCTCCGATGGCAAGGCCGATAAGGTACCGGTCAGGACCGTGCAGCGACGCAAAGGCCAGATCCTGATCGATGGCGATATTCGTGAAGGCGACCTCGTCGTGGTCGAAGGCGTTCAGCGACTGCGCCCGGGACGCGCTGTCCATTTCGTGGACCCCAAGCCTGTAACCGGAAGCTGACCCGTCGTGGAAATCAAGTCACATGTGAGCGACCTTCCGGCACTGGCCGTGAAGCGCCCATATCTGACAACGGTCCTCAATCTGTTGATCATCATTGCCGGTATTAGCGCCATTCTCGGCGTCGAAGTGCGCGAGCTTCCCGATATCGATCGTCCGATCATTACGGTACGCGCAAACTTCCCCGGCGGCTCTCCCGAGATGATCGACGCCGAGGTGACCAAAATCATCGAAGGCGCCGTCGCGCGTGTCAATGGCGTCAAAGCCGTCCGATCGTCGAGCGAAGAAAACAATCTGCGTGTGCGGGTGGAATTCACGCCGTCCGTCGATCTTGTCGATGCTGCTAGCGATGTCCGCGAAGCGGTCAGCCGCGTGGAACGGGACCTCCCTGAGGAGGTTGAGGACATCTTCGTCATCAAGGCCGATGCGGATGCCCGCCCCATCATCAACCTCTCGGTCTTTAGCCAGCATCGCAGTATCGAAGATCTGACGCGGATTATCGAAGACGAGATCGTGCCAGAATTGATGTCGGTCTCCGGCATCGCGGATGTCCAGCTATTCGGCAAGCGCGAACGCGTACTACGCGTCGTTATCGATCCCATGCGCCTTGCCAGCTACAAGCTGTCGGTCGTCGATGTTGCAAACGTCCTCAAGAGCGCCCGCTACGACGTCCCTGCCGGGAGTTTCGAGTCGTCCGAGCAGGAAGTGCTGGTACGCGCAGACGCTTCGGTTACGAAGCCGGAAGAAGTCGAGGCGCTCGTCCTGCGCGACCCCGTCCGCATCGGCGATGTGGCGAATGTCTTCTTCGGTCCAGCCGACGCCGAAAGCATCGTCAGACTGGATGGGCGGATGATCATCAATATGGGCGTTATTCGTCAGGCGCAGTCCAACACCGTGTCGATCTCCCGCGGCGTCGACAAAGTACTGGGCCGGCTCAACGGTCGTCTGCGTGATGTGACAATCGACAAGACGTTCGACGGCGCCCGGTTCATCGAGGGCGCGATCCGGGAAGTGCTTATCTCCTTGTCCCTGGCTGTCCTGATCGTCATGACGGTGATTGCACTCTTCATCGGCCAATTGCGAGCAGCCCTGATACCGGCATTGACCATACCCGTCGCGCTGGTCGGAACCGTCGCCGCCATCTGGCTCCTCGGCTATTCGATCAATCTGATAACACTGCTGGCCTTGGTGCTTGCGGCAGGACTCGTTGTAGACGATGCCATCGTCGTGCTCGAGAACATCACACGGTTGCGCCGTGGTGGCATGGCGGCCCGCGCAGCAGCTGTACTTGGCACGCGGCAGGTGTTCTTTGCCGTGCTCGCGACAACCGCGACACTGATCTCCGTCTTCCTGCCCATCTCGTTCCTGCCATCCACCGCAGGACGCCTCTTCACCGAGTTTGGCTTCGTGCTTGCCGTTGCCGTCTGTATCTCGTCCTTCGTCGCACTGACGATCTGCCCGATGCTGGCTGCGCGCCTGCCGGGCGACGGCACACCGAAGGCGGCACATTTCGGCTTTGTCGGGTCTGGCATGAAATACGTCTATGAGCGTCTGCTGACCCTGGTACTCGCAGCCCCGCTCGTCGTTCTCGGCCTCACTTCTTTTGTCATCGTCGGCGCGATGATCACCTACAACAAACTCGGCGAAGAACTCGTCCCGCGGGAGGATCGCGGCGTGATCTCAATTCTTCTGACCGGGCCCGACGGTGTCGGCCTCGACTATACGGACCGCCAAGTCGAAAGGGTCGAGAAGATTCTCGAGCCATTTGTGGATGACGGATCGATTTCCAAGGTCTTCACCATTACGGGTCGATGGGATTTGAACCGCGGCTGGATCGATGCCCGCCTCGCCGACTGGTCCGAACGCGACAAGAGTGCTGACGATATAACGGCCGCCATCAAGGGACCGATCCGCCAAATTCCAGGTGCCAGGGGCTTTGTCCGGCGCGCAAACAGTCTGGGTTTGCGCAATGCAAGCGGTGGCCTCAAATTCGCGTTGACGGGCGCCGACTATCGCCGCATTGCCGCGGTGGCAGACAAGTTCGTGCTGGCAATCGAGCGGGATCTGCCTTGGCTGAACAATGTGCGGGTTGAGTTCCGCGCGACCCAGCCACAACTCGCCGTCCATATCGACCGCCGCCGGGCGGCCGATCTCGGCGTTTCAATCGAATCTCTCGCAACGACGATCCAGGCCCTGGTCGACAATGATGACGTTGCCGAGCTGACCATCGACGACCAAACCGTTCCAGTCATCCTGCAAGCAGCGAGCGGCGCTGTGAACGATCCGTCCGACCTGCGCAATCTCTATGTCAGCGCCGCCAATGATCGCCTGGTCCCCCTCTCGCAACTGGTGACCTTCAGTCACGACGCGATTGCCGCAGAGCTGGACCGGCACGGTCAACGCCGCGCAATCGAGATCGACGCCGACCCGTCGGACGGCAAAAGCCTCAGGAACGCCGTCGATGCCATCACCGCCCTGGCCGCCACAGAACTTCCGGGCGATATCGGGCTCCTGTTTCTGAGTGAAGCGGCAGAGCTCAATGAGACATCGCACGGCGTCACAATCACCTTCATGATTGCCCTGCTGGTGGTCTTTCTCGTGCTTGTCGCCCAGTTCGAAAGTCTCGCCAGCGCCGCGGTTGTGATCCTCATCGTGCCCTTCGGCATTTGCGCCGCCATCTTCGCCCTGGCGCTGTCCGGCACAACGATCAACATCTACAGCCAGATCGGCGTCCTGATGCTCATCGGCATTATGGCCAAGAACTCTATTCTGATGGTCGAGTTCGCCGACCAGCTCCGCGAGCAGGGCCGATCCACATGGGAGGCCGCCCGCGAAGCCTCCTTGGTCCGCGTCAAACCAATCGTCATGACAATGATGTCGACGGTCCTGGCCGGCCTTCCGCTGATCCTCGGCTCAGGCCCTGGCGCAGAATCCCGCGCGGCGATCGGCTGGGTCGTCTTTGGCGGCCTTGGCCTTGCCGCAATTTTCACGTTGTTCCTAACGCCGGCGCTCTACGTGCTGGTCGCAAGCTTCGTGAAACCACGCAACGCGGATGCCCTCCGACTTGCTGATGAGTTGGCAGACGCCGAAACGAAGCCTCGGGCGCTTGTGCAACTGGATCCGATTGCAAAGTGAGCGACCGGGGACATATGAAGCGGGACGTACCGGAGACCTGGGTAACACTTCTTGGCATATGCCGGGAGGTGTTGATACCGAGGACGAAGAGTTCGGTATTGGACGAACGCTTACCTTGTAGCGGTCGTCCCAGTTCTGCCGCGCGAGGCCCGGGCTCACTAGTCTAGGCACCGCGCCAACGGCCCGTTGGAATGCGACAAATCCCAGCGCAGCATCAGAGTATTGCCGGATAGCTCCATGCGCAGAAAGTAACTGCGAATGGCATCTTCACCGCATTGCGCGTTCGCTCCGGTAAAAAACCCATCCTCGCGCGGTTGGACTGGAAACCAGTTGAGACGGCACCAGGTCCGCCCCTGTCTCAACCATCCCGGTCTGATCTCAAACGGCTCCGCCAGGACGGTCCCACCCGGCTTGATCAGCGCGCGGGCGCATTGCTTCTCCGTGCCCCACGTCCCGTAGAAGACCGCACGGTCATCGGAAGCAGCAGCGGCAGCGGCGGTAGAGGCTAGCAAAGCGAATAGAAAAACGTATCGCATCCGCTTTGGTTAGTCAGACTTCGTCACGACCACCAATCACTTCGCCTTGATCTTGCAGCATTGCCGGAGGTTCGCAACATTCGCAGACACCGTCGACAAAGGCTGCGACGCCTGGAAGAAATTGATCCATGAACCAGAAAGCATCACGTAATCGGGCGATCAACTATAAGAACCTTGAAGGCGCGGCTCTGCAGGGCGCGTATTGCGCCGCTCGTATGTTCACCAAATGTCCGCAAATCTGTCCGTCCGGTTGAATTTGTTAGTCATTGATAGACACAAATTATCTGACAAACCGGACGGGGTGTTTTCCGGGCCGCGTCAAAAATCCCAGAAACCCGAGGGCAAAATGGTCGGAGCGGCAGGATTTGAACCTGCGACCCCCGGTCCCCCAGACCGGTGCGCTAACCGAACTGCGCCACGCTCCGACACTTCAGCGCCCCTTGTGCCTTGTCCGGGAACGCTGGTCAATATGTGTGGAGTCTGGACATGATCTGCCAGAGCACGCTCCGATGCGATCGCGCGCGTGACATCGATCTGATCCAGACGGTTATCAGTCGTTCTTCAGGAGCCGACGACATGCCTCGACTTCGGCCAGCACGCTTGTCAGCAGCTCGACCTGCGTCTCGCTCAGGCCAATCTCCCGACCTTCCGGCTGAGGCGCGTTTTCGCCGAGCGCCGGTCCGGTCGTCTGAACAGCGGGCTGGGCCGCCTTCTGCGCCGCCTCCAATGCGAGGTCTGGGATTTCCTGCGGCATCATGGCTGCGCCGTCCTCCGTTGGAGACCAGCAATCCATGACATAGCGGGGTCCCTGCTCGCGGAAGATCCGCTGAACGCCCTTGATTGTATATCCGTCTTCGTAGAGTAGCTGCCGAATGCCTCTCAGGAGGTCAACGTCTTCGGGCCGATAATAGCGCCGCCCGCCTCCCCGCTTCATCGGTTTGAGATGGTTGAACTTTCCTTCCCAGAACCTCAAGACATGTTTTGGTACACTAAGCTCCTTGGCGACTTCGCTGATCGTGCGAAACGCCTCCGGTGATTTCCCCAACGCCCTCTCCTTGCCCCCGGCGCGTCAGCGCCGTGCCGCTCCTATTCTGCCGCATTCCTTTTTGCCAGAGATGAATTGATCCGCTGTTTCATGATGTTGCTGGCTCTGAACACCAGCACCCGCCGCGGCGTAATCGGTACCTCCTGCCCCGTCTTCGGGTTCCGGCCGATCCGCTCGCCCTTCTCCCTGATGCCGAACGAGCCGAAGGACGACAGTTTGACCGTCTCGGACCGCTCGAGACTCTGGACAATTTCCTTCAACACCATTTCGACGAGTTCCGCAGACTCGTTCCTCGGAAGGCCGACCTTTTGAAAGACCGCCTCCGCCAAATCCGCGCGCGTGAGTGTTTTGCCGCTCATGAGAGACCCGCTCCAAGCCCCGACCACTGAATAATTGATGCTAGTCGAGACGCCGAAGAGGGGTCAACGGGGGAACACTGAATTTCGTGCTGAAACAAAGAAAAAAACAACAATCGCAGCTATTTGGCATCGCCCGGTTGGCGATTGGGGCAATTTTCGGGCCTTACCGCCCTTAATATGAGGCAATTAAGTGGCGCCGATCACCAGCGCGCAAGAACGGCGCCCCACGTAAAGCCGCCACCCATAGCCTCCATCAATACCAGATCGCCTTCTTTAATCCGGCCATCTTCGTAAGCGGTATTCAGCGCAAGTGGGATCGACGCAGCGGAAGTATTACCGTGCATATCCACTGTTACGACGATCTTATCCTCACCCACACCGATTTTCTTGGCCGTTCCATCGAGAATACGTTTATTGGCTTGATGCGGAATATACCAGTCAATTTCATTGGCAGCGAGGCCGACATCAACCAATGTCTCCTCGATCACGCCTGAAATCTTATTCACAGCGTGGCGGAATACTTCACGGCCATTCATTCGGAGGTGACCGACAGTCTTTGTCGAGCCGGGACCGCCATCGACATAGAGCTTGTCGTCGTACCGTCCGTCAGCACGCAGAATAGACGACAGAATGCCCCGGTCATTGAGACCCCCATTCTGTGGCTGTGCTTCAAGGACGACAGCACCTGCCCCATCGCCGAACAGCACGCACGTTGTGCGGTCTTCCCAATCCAGGATGCGCGAAAAGGTCTCGGCGCCAACCACCAGAGCGCGCTTGTAGGGACCGGCTCTCAGAAAGTTGTCCGCCGTCGCCAGCGCGTAGACGAAGCCGGAGCAAACGGCCTGCAGATCGAAGGCCGCCGCGCCGCGCCGAATGCCAAGCTCTGCCTGAATGCGGACAGCGGTTGCCGGAAATGTCTGATCGGGCGTCGACGTTGCACAGAGGACCAGATCAATGTCAGACGGATCGATGGCCGAACGGATAAGCGCCTGTTTCGCCGCTGCAATCCCAAGATCTGACGTGAATTCATCGTCTGCCGCGATATGGCGTTGTCGAATGCCTGTGCGCTCTGTGATCCACTCGTCATTCGTGTCCACGATTTTCGCCAGATCGGCGTTGGTGACGACATTCTTGGGGAGAGAAGCACCGCAGCCCCTGATAACGGAACGGATTACAGCCACGAGGCGATACTCCCGTTCATCAGGCTACGTCGTCGAGTTGCATACATGCGTGGAACCTTTCGACATCCTTTGCGATCGCGTGGACAAGATCGCTTCGCGCCATGTCGTAGCCAAGATCGATCGCACTCGCAAACCCCGTCGGATCTGTGCCTCCATGGCTCTTGATCACGATCCCATTCAATCCGAGGAAGATTCCACCGTTCAAGTGCCTGGGATCCATCTTGTTTTTCAAGGCCTTGAAGGCTCCCTGGGCAAGCACGGCGCCAATCCTAGCAAACAGAGAGCGTCGCATTGCCGCGCGCAGATATTCGCCGATTTGCTTAGCGGTCCCCTCGGCCGTCTTCAAGGCGATATTGCCCGTATAACCCTCGGTGACCACCACATCGACAACGCCGTGGCCGACATCGTCGCCTTCTACGAATCCGTGATACTCAAAGGGCGTCTCGGATCTTTCGAGTACGGCACCGGCCTGCCTGATGTCTTCCAGGCCCTTTACCTGCTCCACCCCGATATTCAGCAGGCCAACACTCGGATTTTCAAGATGGAAGAGTGATCTCGCCATGGCCGATCCCATGACCGAGAAATCCACCAGTTGGCGTGTGTCCGCACCGACATTGGCCCCGACATCCAGGACAATGCATTCGGCATCGACCGTCGGCCAGATGGCCGCAATGGCTGGGCGCTCGATCTCGGGCAGCGTCTTGAGGCAGATTTTCGCCATTACCATAAGCGCGCCGGTGTTCCCGGCCGAAATAACGGCATGGGCACGCCCGTCGCGTACGGAATCGATGGCCATCCACATGCTGCTGGCTCTGCCGCCCTGACGAAGGGCCTGGCTCGGCTTGGCGTCCATGGGAATGGAGACGTCCGTGTGGACGATCTCGCTCTTTGCCTGGAGTCGGGGATATCTGGAGAGCACATCCGAGATGACCCGCTCATCGCCAAACAGGAGATAATGCGTATCCGGATGGCGGACGAGCGAAATGTCGGCGCCCGGGAGTACCACTTCGGCACCACGGTCACCGCCCATCACATCCAAAGCGATTGTGAGTGACGCAGCCATTTTCAACTAATACGGGATTCCAACGATGTGAATCACCCCCAACACGCTCGTGCGTGTCCCACACCCAAAAACCGTCCGACAATACTTGATTGCAGGTTTGTGACAACTGGAATCTCTAATCCTGACAGACTGGAGAGTCCGCTCCTAAAACGTTCAGGTCTGCTCCTTGAGGGATTTCAGAGCCGCGAATGGCCCGTCCATTCCTTCGTCATTGCTACCGGCGCGAGCATCCGACCAATCGAATGTCGCCTCGCTCTTCTTTGGGTATGGATCGAGACTCGCCGCAAAATGCTCATAGGCCAGGTGTCCGATATCGATTTGGCCATCGACGATCGGCTCGGGTCCGTCCTCGTCCGGATCGACCTCTATTGCTCCATCTGAATCGGCGGACATGGAAAGCTCGGTCTCTGGCCAAAACTGAGTGTTGATTTGAATAGCGGGCGCGCTTTCAATGGGATCCAGGCTAAGAACACAGGCTTGCGTCACACGGGCCTGCACGGTCCCAACGAGCATGAAGCGCTCACTACCTTGTTGGGAAAGCGTGTAGTCGAAGCTGAGTTCATCAAGGACAACAAGATCCAGCAGGCCGGCAATTACAGAACGCTCTTCGGCTGATGCCTCTACACGCCCCTGAAGTCCCTTATCCGGGACATGCGCAACGGAGATCGTCCTTGAGAAGGGAATTTCTGCCGAACCGGTCATAGCCTAGCCAGCCCCCTGACGCTCGCGCTTGCCTGCTGCTCTGTCAACTTGGGAAAAGTCACGTGGCCCTGCTTCAGCGCTCCGGGGTCCTGTTGTTCCAGCGACTTGTGGAGTTCGGTCACATAACCACCAAGCGCATTGATGTCGTCCGATTCGCCGCCATCGGGAAAAACACAGGATGCCAATAGCGCTCCGGCTGACTGCTCAGAGGCCCCTGCAAAGGCCTTGGCATATTGGTCGAGCCGCTCGTAGAAGACACCGGCGGTACGATGCATGTTCTTCGGCACCTTCAGATCGGCAACACCAAGCTCACGATGAATCACGTCCATATCGTCGAAAAACCCATCGACAAGGGCCTGCGCCAAGGGCGCGCACGTCTCGTCGGACCGCAACCGGTCAAGGACCACATAGACATGCAGAACCAGGATCTCGAACCGACATTCGAGGGTATCCGGCACATTAATCCGGCGATAGAACCATGGCTCTCGCGCTTGTGCCACAATAGAGCCATAAAGTTTGTGCGCAGTCTGCCGCGGTTGGCGGCGGTTGGTGAACCAAGCTAGCATTTCGTCGCGACCCAGGTCATAAACTGTGGAGTTGCATGCGGTTTACCATAACGGGTTCAAGCCGGCACATGCATACTTCAATGCTTGAGAACGGCCATATTCCGGGGATAGAGTTGTCGCGTGAAGATCAGATCAAACATAAGCGCACTCCGTAAACTTGCGGTATCCATTACCGCCGCGGGCATGCTCACCGCATGCTCTGCGCAGGTCGACCGCCATGGCCACGTTTTCACCGATGTCGATCTGCAACAAGTCCAGCCCGGCATGTCAAAGGATCAGGTCAAACTGGCACTAGGCACGCCCGACACAACCGCAACCGTCGGCGGCGATGTCTACTATTATATCTCCAGCACGAGAAAGACTTCGCCGTTCCGCGAAGGCAAGGTTGTCGACCGAAAGGTTGTCGTTGTCTACTTCGATCAGTCGCAGACGGTTTCGAAGTTGGGCAACTACGGATTGAAGGACGGGCGCGTCTTCAACTACATCAGCAAGAAAACGCCGTCTCACGGCCGCGAACTCACTGCGCTGCAGCAGATCTTTGGCAATATCGCCAACCGCAGCGAAGTCATATCTCCGCAATAGCCTATTCGGCTCCGATTGAATCGACTTCATCGGTTCACCCTCGTACATGCCCGCTGTGCGGACGGTATCGGGCGCCGGCCCGTACGCTTTGCATTGTCACAAACAGAAACGGCCGGCAGGTCCTCACCTGCCGGCCGTTACCTCAATGGCGATATCTATCAGTGCGCAAGCACCGCAAGTAGCAGCAGCGCAACGATGTTGGTAATCTTGATCATCGGATTGACGGCCGGACCCGCAGTATCTTTGTAGGGATCGCCAACCGTGTCACCTGTCACAGCAGCCATATGGGCTTCGGAGCCCTTGCCGCCGAAATTGCCGTCTTCGATATATTTCTTGGCGTTGTCCCATGCACCGCCACCGGCAGTCATGGAGATGGCCACGAAGAGTCCTGTGACGATCACACCAAGGAGCATGGCGCCAACGGCCGAGAATGCCGCAGACTTACCGGCTACGGCTTCAACAACGAAGTAGCAGACGATCGGCGAGAGAACCGGCAGCATGGACGGAACGATCATTTCCTTGATTGCAGCCTTGGTCAGCATGTCCACGGCAGCACCATAGTCCGGCTTGTCCTTGCCTTCCATGATCCCTGGTTTTTCCTTGAACTGCCGGCGAACCTCTTCGACGACCTTGCCGCCTGCACGCCCAACCGCCGTCATGCCCATGGCACCGAACAGATAGGGCAGCAATCCGCCCAGGAACAGGCCGACGACGACATAGGGATTGGACAGGGAGAAGTCCAACTTGATGTCGGCGAAGTATGGGAACTTGTCTGCATTGGCGATGAAGAAGTTGAGATCTTCCGTATAGGCCGCGAACAGCACCAGTGCGCCAAGACCGGCGGAACCGATCGCATAGCCCTTGGTGACAGCCTTGGTCGTATTGCCCACCGCGTCCAATGCGTCCGTCGTGTTGCGCACGTCATCCGGCAACTCGGCCATCTCGGCAATACCGCCGGCATTGTCCGTCACCGGACCGAATGCATCGAGCGCGACAACAACACCGGCCAGCGCCAGCATCGTTGTAACCGCAATGGCGATGCCAAACAGGCCCGCCAGTTCAAACGTCACAACAATACCGACAATGATGACCAGAGCTGGCAGAGCAGTTGCTTCTAACGATATCGCAAGGCCCTGAATGACGTTGGTGCCATGTCCTGTCTGCGATGAGCTGGCAATGCTCTGCACGGGCCGATAATTGGTCCCGGTGTAGTACTCGGTGATCACGATGATCAGCGTAGTAACGACGAGACCAGCCACCGCGCACCAGAACAGGTCCATGCCGGTGAAAGACAGATCACGTACGGTGAAGGTCACGTCCAGACCAAGCACGTAGTATGTCACACCGAGAACGGCAGCGAGTGACAGCACCCCGGCCGCGATGAAGCCTTTGTACAGGGCGCCCATGATCGACTGGGAGGCTCCGAGCTTCACGAAAAACGTACCGATGATCGAAGTAACGACGCAGACGCCGCAGATCGCCAATGGATAGACCATCAAGGCTTCAACCTGCTCGGTTCCGGTGAAAAAGATCGAGGCCAGAACCATGGTCGCTACGATCGTGACCGCGTAGGTCTCGAACAGGTCGGCAGCCATACCGGCACAGTCACCGACATTATCTCCCACATTGTCGGCAATCGTTGCTGGGTTGCGTGGATCGTCTTCCGGGATACCCGCTTCAACCTTGCCGACCAAATCGCCGCCGACATCGGCGCCTTTAGTAAAAATACCGCCGCCGAGACGGGCAAAGATCGAGATGAGCGAGGCACCGAAGCCCAGGGCAACCATGGCATCGATCACAGTCCGATCCGTCGGTGCGAAACCACCGTAAACAGTCAGATATGTGTAGTAGACGGCGACCGACAGAAGGGCCAGACCGGCAACGAGCATGCCGGTGACTGCGCCTGAGCGAAAGGCAATTTCGAGGCCTGCGGCGAGACTGTTGCTCGCGGCCTGGGTCGTGCGAACGTTCGCGCGAACCGAGACAAGCATGCCGATAAAACCAGCAACGCCTGAGAGAACCGCACCGATGAGGTAGCCAATGGCAACGGGCGCCCCCAGCAGATACCAGACGATGCCGAAGATCACGATGCCAACGGCGGCAATGGTTGAGTATTGACGCGTCAAATAGGCAGTCGCGCCTTCCTGGATCGCGCTGGCGATCTCTTGCATGCGATCGTTACCGGCATCTGCAGCCAGGACCGAGCGAATTGCCCAGGCGCCATAGACGATGGAAAGCGCACCGCATGCGATGATGACATAAAGTAGCGTGTTCATGAGTTTTCGTCCTGTTCGGAATCGTCGAACGGCCGGATGATCGGGACAGACGGAGACTTGGGCAATATGCCCCCCGGAATCACCGAAGTGCCCCACTGTGGCCAAAGTCGCGCGGACCATGCCAAAATCCTCGCTGCAACGCAACAAACCCCGTCAAGACTTTGGTCGGAACGCCCCGAAAAGTTTGCAACAGGGTTGATGCGCCGCACTCACGACTGACGGTGACCAAAATGGTCGAAGCTGGATTCGGAAAAGTTCAACGGTTGACCATCATCTCCCTTGATGAAGACACCGGCTTCCATTTCGACGACCTGGCCAATCTTCGTCACACGCAAGCCGGCTGAGCGACATTTATGCTCGAATTGCCCACATTTCTCGTTTGAGACCGTTGCCAGAATCTCGTAATCGTCGCCGCCAGTCAGCAGCGTTGCCAGAAGACCGGGCTCAATGGTCAGAGCCTTGGCAGCGGCAGCCGACAGAGGTACAGCGTTGCCGTCAATGGCGGCACCGACATGCGATGCACTACAAAGCTTGGCCAAATCGCCGAAGAGGCCGTCTGAGATATCCATCGCCGCCGATGCGAACGCTTGCAGAATTGGTATCGCCGCCAATCGCGGTTGCGGAATCCAATATCGCGATTTCAGATGAGCTGCATCAGATGATTCGAGCGCGAGTCGATCAGCGAGCGATCCATCGACAAGCAGTTTCAGTCCGAGTACCGCGTCGCCAATTGTGCCTGTCACATAAACACTCTGACCGATGGCAGCACCACTTCGCAGAACCATACCTCCCGCCCCTGCTCGCCCAATTGCCGTGACGGTCAAGGTCAATGGACCGGTTGTGGAAACGGTATCGCCTCCCGCCAACTGGCAACCGAACGTCTCCTGCGCTGTTCTCAGTCCAGACGCGAATGTTTCCAACCATGCTTCATCGGGCGCTGCCGGCAGTGCAAGGGACAGCAGATAAACCAACGGCTCAGCCCCTTTGGCTGCCAGATCGGATATGTTCACCGCAAGGGCCTTGTGCGCTATCTGATCAGGGCGGTCTTCAACGCGGAAGTGAACCCCAGCCACCAGAGTATCCATGGTGAGGACGAGAGCGCCGGGATCGGTCGTCTCGAGAAATGCTGCATCATCCAACAACCCACATGCGCCGGCCGTATTGTCTGCCAGAGGCGCCAGATAGCGCGCAATGATCTCGAACTCGCCTGGCGTGCCGCTCTTAGGCACTTGCCGCCTCGCCTAGCTCCCCCTGCCGAAGCATTCGGGCCAACCGGTCGAGAATGCCGTTGACGACCTTCGGGTCGTCGCCATCCAGAAAAGCGTGCGCGACATCGACATATTCGGTGATGACCACACGGGCTGGAACTTCGCTTCGCTCCAGCATTTCGAAGGCCGCCGCCCGCAACGTCGCGCGCAAGATGCTGTCGATCCGCGCCAGTCTCCATCCCTCGCTGAGGCAATCGTTCAAGAGAGGGTCGATCCGCGATTGTCCGGCAACTACACCTTCGACCAACTGTCGGAAGAATGCAGGATCGGCCCGGTGAAACTCGGCATCTTCGACATCGTCGCCAAGCCTATGCTCGACGAATTCCATTATGACCCGCTCGGAATCCGTCCCCACCATGTCCATCTGGTAGAGAGCCTGGACCGCGGCCAACCGCGCGGCACTCAATGGCGCTGCACGACGAGAGGTTTGGGCCGGACCGCTCACGACTCCCGCAACCAACTTTGTCCGATGTCATCGAACGACTCGCTGAGTTCCATCAGCGCGAGACAAGCCCGCGCCGCATCGCCGCCTTTGTTCTTGCCGTCAGGCGCTGCACGGACTTTGGCCTGCTCGTGGGTATCGACCGTCAGAATACCATTCCCCACCGGAATGCCGCCTTCCGTCGCCAGCGTCATGAGACCTCGCGCCGACTCGTTGGCGACGATGTCATAGTGAGAGGTCTCACCGCGAATGACACATCCGAGCGCAATGCACCCCTGGTGTTTTGCATCCGTGCCAAAAAGCCCGTTCCTGAAGGCCAACCCTAAGGCAACAGGGATTTCGAGTGCACCCGGCACGGCAATCCGCTCATGAAAGACTCCGTGAGACTCGAGCTCCGTGAGTGCACCTTCCATGAGGGCTTCCGAGATATCCTCATAGTATGGCGACTCGATTATGAGTACGGATCGGATTTCGTCGTCCATGTTTCCTAATCCAATCGGCGATGGCCGACGATTGTCAGACCATAGCCTTCGATGCCGATCACCTTCGGCATTGGCGAATTCGACAACAAGACCATTTCGCGAACTCCAAGATCGTGCAGGATCTGCGAGCCAATACCGACCTCAAGAATACGTTTGGCTTCCGGTTCCGCTTCCTCGCTGTCAGACGCATCGGGACCAAGCCGATCGGTCACACCCATCGGCCAGACGTCACGGATTACAACAACCACGCCGCGTCCTTCCTCGGCAATGGCCTCCATTGCCTTCTGGACGAGCGTTGTTCGGCTCTCGTCAGCACCAATCGCCAGAACATCAGACAACACACTCGAAGCGTGCACTCGCACTGGGACAGGCCCACCTTGCGACAGATCGCCCTTGATCAGCGCGATATGCTCTTCGACAGGCTCAACATTGGTTCTGTAAACCCTGAGCTCGAAAGTGCCACCATAGGGGCTCTCGACCTGGGTCTCCCGCACCAGCCGCACGATACTGTCATGCTTGCGCCGGTAGGCGATGAGATCGGCAATCGTCGCGACTTTGAGACCATGCGTCTTCGCAAAGGCAACGAGGTCCGGCATGCGCGCCATGGTGCCATCGTCATTCATGATCTCACAGATGACTCCCGCCGGGTAGAGGCCTGCAAGCCGTGCGACGTCTGTGACCGCTTCCGTGTGCCCGGCGCGCATCAGGACACCGCCTTCGCGTGCGATCAGCGGAAAGACATGGCCTGGGCTGGCAATATCTTTTTCACTCTTCGTCGGATCGATCGCGACAGCTATTGTTCGGGCGCGGTCGTGGGCCGAAATACCCGTCGTAATACCCTCGCGCGCCTCGATCGATACGGTGAAAGCCGTCTGGTGACGTGCTTCATTGTGCCGCGTCATGAGATCGAGATTGAGTGCATTGGCCCGTTCCTTGGTCAATGCGAGACAGATCAGACCCCGGCCATACTTAGCCATGAAGTTGATGGCGTCCGGTGTTGCCATTTGCGCCGGGATGATCAGATCGCCCTCGTTCTCGCGATCTTCCGCGTCGACGAGAATGAACATGCGCCCATTGCGCGCGTCGTCCAATACGTCCTCAACGGGCGATAGGAATTCCGAGATAGTCTCCTGGTCCACGACGCTCACGGTTTGCTCCTACGCTTCGACGTCGCCGATCCTTGCCACATAGCGGGCGAGGAGGTCCACTTCTAGATTAATCCTGTCGCCGATCGACTTATCACCCCAACTCGTCTCGGCAAGCGTATGGGGTATCAGATTGACGCCAAACCGGTCATCCTCGACTGCGTTGACCGTCAATGAGATCCCGTCGAGAGCGACGGAACCTTTGCGGGCGATGAAGCGCTTGAGATTGTCAGGCACTTCGATCGTGAAACGGATCGAGTCTCCGTCAGCCTCCCGTCCGACGATCGCGGCAACCGCATCGACATGTCCCGTCACGATATGCCCGCCAAGCTCATCCTTCAGGGTCAAAGCGCGCTCGAGATTGATACGCCTGCCAGGGGTCCAGGAGCCGAGCGTCGTCAGTGAGAGTGTTTCATTCGAGACGTCGACGGTGAATACAGATCCCGAACCGCCCTGCCCCTCATGACATGCCGTCACGGTCAGACAACAGCCATCGCAGGCGACGGATGCGCCGAGCGCGATTGTCGCCGGATCGTAGCTGCAGGCGATACGAAAGGTGCCGCCGTCGACGGCATCGAGACGCCCGATATCGGAAATGAGTCCTGTAAACATGGTTTTTGCTAGCGGCGGCGATACACCGCCATCCTATCGGCGCCAACCTGGCGATCATTCTGCTGCATGAAATGCTCGGATTTCGTCAAGAGATCAAGGCCATCCGTCACAAAGGGGGATAGGCCGCCCTCGCCTGTCGGCCGTGCTCCGGTGGCGAAGACGGCCTCGTCCACCAAACCTTCGTCCCAAAAACTGCGCGCGACATGTGGGCCCCCTTCGACCAACACGCGGGTGATCTCCGCATCTGCGAACTGCCGCAACAGATTGGTGAGATCAATTCCGCCCGAAGCATTGGAATCGGCAACGATGACAAGCGCACCGCGTTCCTCCAGCGCTTTGCGACGCTCTGATGACGCAGCAGCCGTACACACAATCCATACAGGTGCCGTGTCGAGACTTTCGAACAAGCGCGCTTTCGGTGGTGTAAGCGCGTTGCTGTCGAGCACAACGCGGACCGGAGAACGGTCTTTCATCCCAGGAAGGCGGCACGTCAGATCGGGATCGTCGGCCGTTACGGTTCCACTCCCGACCAGAATGACGTCAGCCCGTGCCCGCAACAGATGACCCTGCGCACGCGCGGCCTCTCCGGTGACCCAGACAGGATGCCCAGTCCCGGGTGCCAGCAATCCATCTGAGCCGACTGCCAGCTTCAGTTGAACAAAGGGTCGTTGTTCCGTAACCCGGAGAAAGTGCCCCCTGTTGATATGATCCGCCTCAGTGCAGCGACAATCCCCGGTAACACTGATACCGGCATCCACGAGCCGTTTGATCCCTCGCCCTTTGACGCGGGGATCTGGATCGCCAATGGCATAGACAACGCGCGACACACCGGCAGCAATGATCGCATCCGTACAGGGCGGCGTGCGGCCATGATGCGAACACGGCTCCAGCGTGATGTATAGTGTCGCCCCGCGCGCTCTGTCTCCAGCAGCGTCCAGCGCAACGGTTTCCGCATGGGGCCTCCCGCCCGGCTGAGTCCAGCCGCGCGCCACGACCTCGGGAGTTCGCCCGGGACTCACAACGATGGCTCCGACTGCTGGATTGGGAGCGGTTCGCCCAAGGCCACGCCTGGCCAAAGCCAATGCGATGTCCATGAAGCGCTCATCGTTCGTCGACATGATACTCAGTTCTACCGTCGGATCTTTCTGACATGCCATCGAGCAGTTGCTTGATTGATCTGCTAGTTGTGACCCGCCCTAATCGTCATCGTCCAGCCGCGCCAATCCTGCTTGTGCCTGCTCCGGTCCCATCAACTCGCCAAGGAGTGCTTCAAAATCACGTGCTTCGCGGAAATTCTTGTAAACGGAAGCAAAGCGCACATAAGCCACATCGTCGAGCGCCTTCAGGCCTTCCATGACGAGCCGACCGATGGCTTCAGAGCCAATATCGCTTTCACCCATGTTCTCAAGTCGCCGAACGATGCCACTCACCATCCGCTCGACCCGCTCTGGCTCCACGGGTCGCTTGCGCAGGGCGATCTGGATCGAACGCATGAGTTTGTCGCGATCGAAGGGGACGCGGCGACCCGTCTTCTTGACGACCGTCAATTCGCGGAGCTGAACCCGTTCGAATGTGGTGAAACGACCGCTGCAATCGGCGCAGACGCGTCGACGGCGAATGGCCGTATGATCCTCTGAAGGACGTGAGTCCTTCACCTGAGTATTGGTGCTCCCGCAATATGGGCACCGCATGTCGCTCCCCCTCGTGCAGCCTAGACCTTCAACGCATCAGTGATGATCACGCCAATTTGGCGGGTCGAACAAACGTGAACAGGAGGCACGCCCCATTCGCAAACCGGTAACCACCCAAAGGGCTTACGCAGGCGGGATACCACATGTCACAGCATTCGGCCATGATTCGGCAATGCCCCAGTCGCCAATCTCCATGTCGGAAATTGCATAGCGGTTCCAAAGCCCTTCCGCACGACTTGTGCCCGGACTCAGGGCGAGCGATAATAGTTCTCATGACCAGAATCATGCCTTCGGCCGATGACATCGCCACAGCGATTCCTGACGGCTCCCTTATCGCCCTGCCCCCAGAATATGCGCCCTGCAGCATGGCTGTGATCCGTGCTCTCGTGAGGCGGGGCGCAAGCGATCTTCGCCTTTTGGCCGTCCCGCAATTTGGATTTCAAGCAGACCTTCTGATCGGCGCCGGCGCCGTCGCGGAAATCGAAGCTGCCGGGGTCACCTTCGGCGAACATGGATTGGCGCCCCGCTTTACGGCGGCCATCAAGCAGGGCGAAATCCGGATGCGGGACACCACCTGTCCCGCGGTGCATGCGGGCCTGCAGGCGAGCGAAAAGGGCATCCCTTTCATGCCTCTGAGGGGGCTGATCGGTACCGATCTTCTGGCACGTCGTGACGATTGGAAAGTCGCCAACAATCCTTTTGCCGAGGACGATCCGATTGTCCATCTGAAAGCGATTCAGCCGGATTTGACACTGTTCCATGCACCGAAGGCAGACCGGCATGGCAACGTCTGGATCGGCGTTCGCCGCGAGTTGATGCTGATGGCCCACGCCTCGAAGGCGGCCTATGTGACGGTCGAAGAGTTGGTTGACGACTGCCTGCTGGACGATCCGCTTCTGGCGGCTGGTACGATCCCGAACATGTATGTCACCGCGGTGGCCGAGGTCGCTCATGGTGCCTGGCCACTCGGGGTTCCCGGCATGTACGATCTGGATCACCCTCACCTTTCCGAATACGCTGCCATGGCGCGCACGCCTGACGGCTTTCAGGCTTATCTTGACCAATGGGTCCTACAGCGCGCTGCAGCCGAATGAGCGACATTCAAACCACCGAGATCATGATCGAGACGATTGCCGGCATGCTTGCAGGGCTGTCTCATGTCGCCGTCGGTGCCTCCTCGCCCATACCCGGTTCTGCGGCGTTCCTGGCGCAACACAGGTCAGGCGGCGCCCTTCGGGTGTCACCCCTCGGGGATACGCGGAGTACCGTTTTTACAGATGGTGGACGCGAACTCTTCGATTGTGCGGCGCAGGGGCGTATCGATGCGTTCTTCCTCGGCGGTGCCCAGATCGACGGCCAGGCCAACATCAACCTGGTGTCCATCGGCGATCCGGATCGACCGAAAGCCCGCTTTCCAGGATCCTATGGCTCGGCCTATCTCTATTTTATCGTGCCGCGGGTGATCCTCTTTCGAGAGGAGCATACGCCGCGCACCCTGGTGGAAAAGGTCGACTTCGTCAGCGCACCGGGTTCCTCGGACCCCAATGTATTTCGCCCCGGCGGACCGCATGCTTTGGTTACCAGCCGCTGCGTCTTTGACTTCGACAAGAGCAAGGGCCGCTTCCAGCTCGCAAGCCTGCATCCAGGCCACACGCTTGAGGAAATTATCGAACAGACCGGTTTCGCGTTCGACTATCCGGAAGATGGCAACATTCCGGTTACGCCATCCCCTGACGAAACGACCCGCGATCTCTTACGAGGCCCGATCGCCCAAAAGATTCGGAATATCTATCCAGCCTTCGCGGAAGCAACCTGGGGTGTGGCGGCGTGAGGCCGGAAACAGGTCCGATCGTCGACCCTTTGCCGGAACGGCTATCCGATCGATCTGGTGAAACGTCTATCGCTTCTGCGCTTTTGCCAGTTGCGTCCTGAGTTTTTGGACTGCGACGCGCTGCAGCTCATCTTGTGATGCTGAGGCAGGCCCCATAATCACAACTTCGGTCCCGGTTGCCGCGTCAACGGCAGCAACCCGAACCGCATTCCCGACATTTTGAAACTCGATGTACACTTCGCCTGTTTGCGAAGACGCCGAAGGCGGCTGCATGCGAGGGAGACTACGCGGCACGTTGTAAGTCCATTTCCTGCCAGAGTGTATTCAGGGCTTGCTCGAGATGATCCATATCCTCATCCGTGTGCATAGGACTTGGCGTCAGTCGAATGCACTCATCCCCGCGATCGACCGTCGGGTAGTTGATCGGCTGCACATAAATACCGAAACGGTCCAGCAAAGCATCGGTCAGCGCCTTGCAACGGACCGGATCGCCAACCATGACGGGTACAATGTGGCTTGGATTCTTACGCACCGGCAGACCTGCTGCGGTGAGCCGAGCCTTGAGTGCCTGAGCACGCTCCTGATGGCGTTCGCGCTCAACCTGACTGACCTTGAGATGGCGGACGCTCGCAAGCGCACCGGCGACAATCGTGGGCGCAAGCGACGTCGTGAAAATGAATCCGGCGGCATAGGACCTGATGGCATCAACCGCATTGGCGGAGGCTGCAATGTAGCCGCCCATCAAACCGAAGCCCTTGGCGAGCGTGCCTTCGATGACATCGACCCGTTCCAAGACACCGTCGCGGTCGGCCACACCGCCGCCGCGCTGACCGTACATGCCGACGGCGTGCACTTCATCGAGATAGGTCATCGCATTGTACTTGTCGGCCAGATCGCAGATCTCCGCGATCGGCGAGATATCGCCATCCATGGAGTAGACGGACTCAAAGGCAATGATCTTGGGTGCATCCAGGTCATATTCCTGAAGCAGTGCTTCCAGATCGACCAGATCATTGTGCTTCCAGATCCGTTTCGGACCGCGTCCGTGACGGATCCCTTCGATCATGGACGCGTGGTTCTTCGCATCCGAAAAGATCACGGCTCCGGGAAGCAGTCGAACCAACGTCGAAAGCGTTGCATCGTTGGCGATATAGCCGGAGGTAAAGAGGAGCGCCGATTCCTTGTTGTGCAGATCGGCAAGTTCCGCTTCCAGTTCGACATGATAGTGCGTCGTACCTGAGATGTTTCGGGTTCCGCCGGAACCTGCGCCCGCCTCATCAATGGCCTTGTGCATCGCCTCGATTACGAGCGGGTGTTGCCCCATGCACAGATAGTCGTTGCTGCACCAGACCTTGATCTGCCTCTTGCTATCCGGCCGATAGTGATCGGCTGTCGGAAATGAACCACGCTGCCTGCGAATATCTGCAAATTCGCGATAGCGGCCTTCCTGCTTCACTACAGCGAGGGCGTCAGCGAATTTCTGCTCGTAGTCCATAGTTTCCTCATTCAGCCACATACGCGCGACTCGCGTGACCAATCCTTCATCTCACAACTATAGCGGTCGTTGAGACTGTTTCCAGTCGTCTGCGCAAATATGCCCCTAGGCCGCTCCAACCGCGGTGTGGCCAAGTGTCGCCACACCAGCGCATCAATGCGGCAGGCATTTGACACCTGATCAGTATTGCGCAGCAGCGACGCCCACGCCATCGCGCTGATAGATATCGCGGCGGAAGTGGGCCATCCCGTCCGGCGTTGACCAAGCGGTTACGTAGGCCAGAAGAACAGGCGTTTTCTTTTTCAGGCGCACATCCTTGCGCTCGCCGCTTTCCTTCATCTCCAGAACACGGTTCGTACTCCAACCGGCATTCGAATCCAGAAGCCAGCCAACGAGCTTCTCCACATTCTGAACCCGGACACATCCCGAGCTATGGGCGCGGAAATTCCTATTGAACAGGCTCTTTGATGGCGTGTCATGCAGGTAGACAGCATGCTTGTTGTGAAAATTGATCTTCACGAAACCCATGGAATTGTCTTCCCAGGGCAGTTGCCGGTAACGGTAGTTGTAAACGGCATCGGAGAACCAATTGATCTGGGATGATGAGAGTTTGCGGCCGCGGCCATCAAACGCCTCCATCTTGTAGATCTCAAGCACGTCTTTGCCGCTGCGGGCATATTGACGGGCTTTGGGAACCAGATCCTTGCGAACAATGCTGACTGGCACATTCCAATAGGGATTAAAATTGATCTCGTGGATACGGCTTTGGAGAACCGGTGTGCGCCGGTCCAGCTTGCCGACGACGGCAATATGGCGTGAAGCGACCTGCCCGCCTTCAACGGCTTCGATCTGGGCCGCCGGGATGTTGACAACCACATAACGGTTCGATGCGGAACGGGACAGGCTGCCGAGACGACCGAGATTTCGTTTCAACTGGGCCAGCCGAGCCGATGCAGAAACGTTGAGAGCCAGAGCCGTGCGCCTGTTCACAACGCCAGTCGGCGTCAATCCATGGCGGATCTGAAAGCGCCTCACCGCCTCTTCGACATGATAATCGAATTTCTTTTGGCGATTGGACGTGCGAGGAGGCAAATCTCCCGAGATCATCAGGCGTTGACGCAAAAGGACAACCGCCTTGCCGCGTGAGCCGCGCCGGATATCACGTTTTGAGAAAGGAACTTTCGGCCACCCACCTCTCGCGGCAATCTCCCTGTAGCGTGCAATCGCAGCCTTTGTTGGCGCAATATTCTGTTTCGAGAGCGTCGGATAACCCGGTTCCGGATTGTTCTGCCACTCGCGCGCGGATGCGAGATCATAGGGCTGCCCGCCGCGTTTTTTGCCGAACCTGAACCAACCGTCCTGTGGCGAATCGGCAATCGCTTCGGCAAAGGGAACCGCCACCAGCAGTGCTGCCATGAGAATGCCCAGAGCGACGAAACCACGTTTCTCCAGATCAGTTCGAGAATTTCTTGAAATCACCGTTGCCTCATTTGATTCGGTCGTTTCGACACGTGCCGAGTCCTACAGCCTAAATCCGGCCCAATAGGGTCCAAATTCTCATGAGGCTGTAAACAAAATGCGACCATTCGCCCGGCACACCACAAATAGGGTAACGCCAAGGCTGCAAATCAGTTCAGCCGCAGACTAACGTTCATTGATGACATGAACCAGTAACACCGCGCCATTTCAGCAAAAATTGCCTCTGACGCTGGTATTTTTGCAACAAAAAGGCTCCGATCCCGAGGGGTCGGAGCCAGAAGTTGATTTCCGGAGAATCTTGGTCTGTTTACAGACGGTAACGAACCTGATCGGACCAAAAACGCTCAAGACGCATCAAACTCTTGTTGAGAGCGTCCAGATCATCCTCGGCCAAACCGCCAACCTGCTCGATTGATCCAAGCTGCCGCTCGTAAAGGCCATCGACCACATTTGCGATCTCTCGGCCGGTTTCGGTCAAGCGAACGCGCACGGAACGGCGGTCAGCGGATGAGCGTTCATGATGAATGTAACCGGCATCGACCAACTTCTTCAGGTTGTACGACACGTTTGAGCCAAGATAGTAGCCACGGCTCCGCAATTCACCGGCTGTCAGCTCTGAATCACCAATATTGAACAAGAGCAGTGCCTGAACGCTATTGATATCCGAGCGACCAATGCGCTCGAACTCATCTTTAATAACATCTAGAAGAAGTCGGTGTAGCAGTTCGATCATACGCAACGACTTCATGTATTCGCCTTTCAGACCACTCTGGTCTTCGGGCGCGTCGTCTTGTCGTAAGTCTAACGCGAGTCCCATCTCCTGCCTCTTTTATTTGTTTGTTTTTCGCCTCTTGAAAGCGACAGTACGGGACGCAACCTAAAATCCCCTTAAAAGAGAGGCTTAAATATTCGTGAATACGCTGTTGATAATTTGTTTTTCTTACCGCGCCCGATTTTTTACGAGGCTGTATTCGCCTTTTCGCGGAGCATTTTGATGATGCCGGAGAAGTCCACCTCTCCCGAGCCGGCATCCACGAACTGCCCAAACAATGCAGCGGCTTCTGCGCCGAGCGGGGTCTCGGCACCGAAGTCACCGGCAGCACTTTGCGCAAGCTTGAGGTCTTTCAGCATCATTTCGGCTGTAAAGCCGGGTGCATAGTCGCGATTGGCAGGCGAAGTCGGCACCGGGCCCGGAACCGGGCAATAGGTTGTCAGAGACCAACACTGCCCGGACGCCGTGGATGCGATATCGAACAGCTTCTGATGATCCAGTCCAAGCTTGTCGGCAAGGACAAAGGCCTCGCAAACGCCAATCATCGAAATGCCGAGCACCATATTGTTACAGATCTTCGCGGCCTGACCGTTGCCCGCCCCGCCTGCATGGACAATCGTCTTGCCCATCACGTCCAAATAGGGTTTTGCGCGATCAAAGGCGTCTGCTTCTCCACCGACCATGAATGTCAGCGTACCGGCGTCGGCGCCAGTCACGCCACCCGATACCGGCGCGTCGATCATTGCCAGACCGGCCTGACCAGCCGCCACCGAGACCTCGCGTGCAGTCGCAACATCAATGGTCGAACAATCGATCATCAGTGTGCCCGGTGCTGAAGCGGCGATGAGCCCGTCCTGTCCCATATAGACCTCGCGAACATGTGCACCTGCAGGCAGCATCGTGACAATGATCTCGGCACCTTCCGCAATCTCGACCCCTCGCGTGACCGTCCTGCAGCCGGCTGCTTCTGCCGATTGAAGGGCATCCGGAGCCATGTCAAAGGCAACCACATCATGGCCGGCCCGAACGAGGTTTGCGGCCATCGGACCGCCCATATTACCGAGGCCGACAAAGCCGATCCGCGCCATTGCAATCTCCCTTTTTCTGTATCGTCGCCGGATTACGCCGCAATACTGCGCTCCAGTGTTTTCAAGGCGTCATTTGCGCCGAAACGCACTTATTCCGGCTGTTTGAATTGGTTCACGAGCTCAAGCTCGCCGGTTTCCAGGGGTTCGAAATAAGCGTCGACCATCTGCGGCGTTACAGCATCCAGCTTCGCAGGCGACCAGTTCGGCGATTGATCCTTGTCGACCAATGCCGCACGAACACCCTCGTAGAATTCGTCTCCGGTAATGAATCGATGCGCCAGCCGATATTCAAGCTTGAGTGCCTGACCCAAACTCATCGCCCCTCCCTCGCGCATCTGCCGGAAAGCGACTTTGAGCGAAGTCGGAGATTTACTGCGAATTTCGGCTGCGACATTGCCCGCCCATTCGGAGAATTCACCTGTCTCCGCATCAAGCCCCTCCAGCACAGCTTCGACCGATTCAACACCAAACAGGCGACTGATAGTCGGCTGGAGAGCTTCAATGGAAGATGGACCGGGATCGCGGTGAAGAGCCGCCAGGACATCGTCAATCGGCTCACCCTCTGTCATGGCCTCACGAATGGCAGGGAAATGCTCGGCATCCAAACAATGGGTCGCAATCTCGAGATAAAACGCGTCGGCACGATCGATACTTCGTCCGGTCAAAGCCAGATAAAGCCCCGTTTCTCCGGGTAGTCGCGGCAGGAAATACGTGGCGCCGATATCGGGAAAGAACCCAATACCGACTTCGGGCATGGCAAATCGTAAGCCCTCGCCGGCCACGAAGTGGGTTCCATAGAGGCAAATGCCAACGCCGCCACCCATCACGATACCGTTCACCAGGGGTACATGCGGCTTCGTAAACCGATCGAGGGTGTAATTGTGCTGGTACTCGCTCCCATAGAGTTCCAGAATTTTGTCGATTTCCCCCTGTTCCCGCCAGTCGTACAGGGCCCGGATGTCGCCACCAGCGGAAAAAGCCCGGCTATTGGTCGATTCCATAACGATCCCATAGATGTCGGGATCGTCTGACCATGCCAGATATTGTGTCTCCAGCGCGTCGAACATCTCATATGTGAGAGCGTTGAGCGCTTTAGGACGGTCCAGAGTGACGCACCCTGCACGCTCGACTTTTTCGAGCCTCATACCCGTGGGCGCATTGATACGCACCGACTCGTCGATACTCATTCACCACCCCATCCAAACATGTCGTCGCCAGACCTATACGATGCGGGACTCAAAGCACAAGTTCGAACAGCGCGATTTTGCCTAGTCTTGGCCAACTTTATGCGGTCCAATAGCTTCATGATCATAAGGTTTTCACTCTCGGCCGCGTTACTCTTGACTATTTGGCCGGCAACCGTTCGTGCGCAGAGTCTCGGAGAGATCCTGGGCGATACGACCCGTTTCATTGGCCGCCAGCTCAATGATCTTTCTCGGGAGATCGACCAGCTGACCAGTCCGCCGCCACCACCAAGACGGCGGGCACGCCAACCAAGCCGCTCTCGCGCGCCCTCGCGTCCACGCAACGCCAATGTGACCGGTGACACTGCCAGACCCTATCGTACGCCGCCCCTGCCCCAACGGACGCCGCGTCGCTTCCTGCGCGGCGAGCAAAGAAGCCTGAAAGCCGAGGAAGCCGCCGCAGCGCTTGAGGCAATCGCGGCCGATGATCCCGATTTCCAGGCATCTCCGACCGACGATCGCGAAACAGAAGTCAGCGTGGCGCCGACCGAAGCCGCGAAGACTGACGAGACAGCCAATCCCGGCAGCGCGCCAATCGCTGCTGTTCCACAGAATACAGACCCCGCGTCGGCGGAGATGACAGAGGCGGAACAACTGCGCGCAGAGAAGTTTCGGTGGCCACGCACTCTGCGGATTCCGCGTGCCAAGCCGCGCCGCAAACAGTTGGCCTCACGGTCGGCAAAACCGATGCCGGCACCATCGAACCCATCGCAAGCCGCGCCCTTGGCGCCGGAAAAACTGCCGGCGACATCCGACACCAAACCCGAGCCTGACAAACCCAAAGCAATCCATGCGCGCGATGAGAAGGTGGCGGATTGGACAGCTGCAGAAATTGCCGCAGCCAAGCGACAATGCACGAAGCAGCTCTCACGGCTGGCTGTAGTCTACGAAAAACTCGATCCTATTCGCGAAGGCCGATGCGGCGCGCCTGCCCCTATCATGGTCGCACGTGTCGGATCTCCGGAAAGCGTGCGCATATCGCCACCGGCCACCGTTACCTGCGATATGGCGGCAGCCCTGAGCCGGTGGTTCGAAAAAGTCGTACAGCCAGCGGCACTTATTCATCTCGGCGGACCGATAGCGAAAGTCCGCAACGTCTCTTCCTATGTCTGTCGACATCGCAGCCGAGACCCGAACAAACCACTGAGCGAGCATGCATCTGCAAATGCCCTGGACATTGCCGAATTCGAAACGGCAGCAGGCAAGCGCATCGTTCTGAAAGAGCATTGGCTACCGACGCCCATAGCGACGGCCGAGGTCAAGACGCCTGAAGTGAAAAAGGCAAAGCCGACACCTTCAGGCGGCGGAACGGTACCATCTACCGACGACGTAGTCCGTACCGCTGAAGCGCCTCAAGCAGCCGCTGCCAAAGTCGACGCCGGCGCTGCGAAATCAGATACCGAGAGCGAGAGTCCGTTCACCGGCACTACCGGAATGATTGCTCCGCCCCCGGAAAAGCCACCCGAAGGCAAATCAAAACCAAAGTCGCCGGAAGAGCTGTTCCTACGGGAGGTACACGCGAAAGGCTGCGAGATCTTCGGAACCGCCCTCGGGCCGGAAGCGGATGTCGCCCATCGCGATCACTTTCACTTCGACATGGCGAAACGTCGATCGGGCTATTGCCGATAATCCCCTACCCGGCGTGAACGGATCTTAGAATCGCCGGCAGTGCCTCGGGCAGGTCCTCCGCAATCAGGCCCGGGCCAATCCCATCCGCCGTTTCGCCGTGCAGCCAAACGGCGGCACAAGCCGCTTCGAATGCCGGCATCCCCTGCGCCAACAGACCGACCACAAATCCTGCCAGTACATCGCCGGAGCCTGCGGTCGCGAGCCAGGGTGAACCATTGCTATTGATCGCCGCCCGGCCATCGGGAGCTGCAATGACCGTGTCGGCACCCTTCAAGATGACGGTCGCACCGCTATCGACTGCAGCCAAGCGGGCCCGATCGACCTTCGATCCCTCAGCGACTGAAAAGAGACGATCGAACTCGCCCATATGCGGGGTCAGGATGACGGGTGATGCGCGTGCTGCAATCTGCTCGAACAGGATATCGGATTGATCCTGAAAGCTGGTGAGTGCATCTGCATCCAATACGACTGCTGCACTGCTTTGAAGAACAGCCCGGACCTTCTCGCATGTCGGGTCTCCAACACCGGCCCCCGGTCCAATGAGAACCGAGTTTTTGCGCTGGTCATCCAGGATGCGTTCGAGACCTTCACAGCCTTCGAACGGCGTGATCATGATAGCTGTCAACTGTGCTGCATTAACCGGAAATGCGGCCCTGGGCGACGCAAGTGTCACGAGTCCGGCGCCGACCCTAAGAGCCCCTCTTGCCCCGAGCCGAGACGCACCGGTCGTCCTGGCTCCCCCGGATACAATCAGTGCATGACCGCGATCGTATTTGTGACCGTCTTGCTTGGGTCTCGGGAACATTGACTGCCAGTTGGATCGACTGTTCACAAACGTCTTTGGTCCGACCTGTGACAGCACATCTGACGGAATGCCGATATCAACCAAATGAACCTCGCCCGCATGACACCGGCCGGGAAAGAGGAAATGACCGGGCTTCAATCGGAAAAAGGTCACTGTCGCTTCAGCTTCGACGGCAACACCCTGCACCTCTCCTGTCGTGCCGTCGATCCCGCTGGGAACATCGACAGCCACGATCCGGGCATCGCCGCGATTGGCCGCGTCGACGATGTCTGCCGCAGCCCCGTCGAGCGGCCGCGCCAGACCCGCACCGAACAGCGCATCGACGATGACATCCGCTCCATCAAGCACTGTTTCTGCGAGGGGATCGATCCTACCGGACCACCGCGATGCCATAGCGGCCGCATCGCCTTTGAGCTTTTCGCGGTCGCCAAGCAAGGCTACACGAACATTATACCCGTAATGCTGCAAGCACCTCGCGGCCACGAAACCATCGCCACCATTGTTTCCCGGCCCGCAGAGAACAGCCACGGTCTCAGCATCGCGATGGCGTTGCCAGACAATGTCCGCCACACCGGCACCGGCATTCTCCATCAGAGCGAGACCTGGAACGCCGCTCGCGATAGCCAGGGCATCGGCACGTCCCATCTCCGCTGTCGTCAAAAGCTCGGTCCCGACGCCGGATCCATGCGCACTGGTCATTGCTCGGCTCACTCAATATAGGTCGACAGCTCGATCAGATTTCCATCGGGATCGCGGCAGTAGATGGACGTGAGTGTCCCTCGGGCACCGGTCCGCTCCACGGGACCTTCTATGATCTCTACATTCTCGTTCCGCAGTTGCGTTTGTGCGCTTTCGAAATCGTCGACAAGAAAACACAAATCGCCTGATCCCGGCGTGGCCAAACGGGCCCTGGGCTCGAATTCGCGGCCCGCTTCATGAAGATTGATCTTCTGATCGCCAAAAGTCAGTGCCGTGCGACCGCCAGCAAAAATTTCCCGTCCGCATCCAAGGACGCGCTGATAGAATTCACACGTCTGCTCGATGGAAGCCACCGTAAGCACCAAATGATCCAAGCTCGTGATCCGCATCTCCGACCCTTCCTAATTGCGCTTCTATCGCCTATAGGGCCCCCATGACCTGCGCAAGGTCAGGATCGATGGCTCCGCATGTGATCGCCGATTAATTTTTGAGCATTATGCCTACTTTTAAGGCATGCAATCGGTGGCGAAAAACACTTGGCGAGAGACACTGATTCCTAACTAATTGATTTGGAATGTGAAATGAGCACCTCGCCCCTTGGCACGGTGCATGCTAAAGGCGATCAGAGTAACCGCACTAAAAGGGTGGACCAGGGAGATGAAAAAAATCGAGGCCATTATCAAGCCCTTCAAGCTCGACGAGGTGAAGGAAGCACTGCAGGAAATTGGTCTGCAGGGTATCACCGTCACCGAGGCGAAGGGATTTGGCCGTCAGAAAGGCCATACCGAGCTCTATCGCGGCGCCGAGTATGTGGTCGACTTTTTGCCAAAGGTGAAAGTCGAGATCGTGCTGGGCGACGAGTTGGTGGACAAAGCCATCGAAGCCATTCTGACGTCTGCCAAGACCGGACGGATCGGTGACGGCAAGATATTCATCACCAGCGTCGAAGAAGCGGTTCGCATCCGCACCGGTGAAACCGGGTCTGATGCTGTCTGACATCAACTCAAACTTCTTAATCCCGGGCCGACACCGCAGTCGCCCCGAACCAGTGATCGCCTAACCAACACCCGGTCGTTCGGCCGGACATCTCAATTCTTGGACACAACGTAGAACAGGGGAATGCAATGGCTACCGCAAACGACGTCCTCAAACAGTTGAAGGACGATGATGTAAAGTTTGTCGACGTTCGATTCACAGACCCACGTGGCAAGTTGCAGCACGTGACCATGGACGCACGACTGATCGACGAAGACACCTTTGCCGATGGCATCATGTTCGATGGTTCATCGATCGCCGGCTGGAAAGATATCTCCCAGTCCGACATGGCCCTGATGCCCGATCCGGCGACAGCGCATCTCGATCCCTTTTTTGCACAGACGACGCTCGCTCTGTTTTGCGACGTTGCCGAGCCGACGACGGGCGAACTCTATGAGCGCGACCCGCGTAGCACGGCGCGGCGCGCCGAAGCCTACCTGCAGCAGACAGGTATCGGCGATACCTGCTATTTCGGACCGGAAGCCGAATTCTTCATTTTCGATGATGTCCGCTTCTCATCCGATCCATATGACTGCGGTTTCAAGCTCGACTCAACCGAACTGCCGACGAACATGGGCACCGAATATGAGATGGGCAATCTCGGCCATCGCCCGCGCACCAAAGGCGGCTACTTCCCCGTACCGCCCATCGACTCTTGCCAGGATATCCGCTCGGAAATGATCAGCGTCATGTCCGACATGGGGGTGACAACCGAAAAGCACCACCACGAAGTCGGTGCGGCTCAACATGAGCTCGGCATGCAGTTCGACACGCTTCTGAGCTGTGCCGACCAGCTACAGATCTACAAATATGTCGTTCACAATGTCGCGCAGGCATATGGCAAGTCGGCGACCTTCATGCCGAAGCCCGTATTCGGCGACAACGGAACCGGCATGCATTGCCATCAGTCGATCTTCAAGGGCGGCGAACCGGTCTTTGCCGGCAACCAGTATGCGGAACTCTCCGAGACATGCCTCCATTACATCGGCGGCATCCTGAAGCATGCCCGCGTCATCAATGCATTCGCGAACCCGACAACCAATTCCTACAAACGTCTGGTTCCAGGTTATGAAGCACCCGTGCTGCTCGCATACTCTCAGCGCAACCGCTCGGCCTCATGCCGCATTCCTCACGTTTCGAGCCCCAAGGGCAAACGCGTCGAAGTTCGCTTCCCTGATCCGGCTGCCAACCCGTATCTGTTGTTTTCGGCCTTGCTCATGGCCGGCCTTGACGGCGTCGAGAACCGCATCGATCCCGGCGATCCGATGGACAAGAATCTCTACGATCTGCCGCCGGAAGAGCTCGAAGGTGTGCCGACAGTCTGTGCCTCGCTGCGCGAAGCCTGCGAATATCTCGACAAGGATCGCGACTTCCTCAAGAAGGGCGGCGTTTTCTCGGACGATCAGATCGACGGGTATCTGGAACTCAAGATGGAAGAGGTCGAGGCGTATGATCTTATGCCTCACCCCATCGAGTTCGACATGTACTATTCGGTCTAAGGCTCACGGGTGTTGAACAAAAAAGAGCGGGGCGGCCAATATGGCCGCCCCGACTTGTGCCCCGCGCTTATCTGAGGCCGGCCGCACTGCACCGATAGGGCCGGCAGGCGGGGCATCCCCCGAACGATCTGAGAGCCAGCGGTTGTTCACACGCCGAAAGCCGCTCTCATAGAATTCCTTCTCGCCACCAGGCATCAGCGATCGCGGATCACGTCATCCGAACAATTGCTGTGTCATGCGACGAGGAATACGGCACCAAACATCACGACCAAAACGACCGTGGCCAGTCGGTCCCAATTCTCGCCAAACCAACCGCGTACGAAATTGGGCACGCGGAGGAAGGCAAATCTGAGCAATGAAAACAGGCTGAGCGCCGCCATCACAGAGAGGATCCAGAATTCAAAACCGACTGGCTCGCCTGAAGGCTCGCCCGTTTGATGAATCAGGATGTTCCCTGTTTCCGACATGGCGCTGAGAAAGGCGACGATACCGCCAAATCCGAGCGCCAAAAGAAAGGCATAACGCAACACTATTGCCATGACCCAAACCCTTGCTGAAGAAGCTAGCAAGCGATGGTAAACAATCTCACAACGTAACTCGGTATGACGGAGTTTTCTGCCGCAGCTTCGTCAACCACGACAATCCAAATGTCGAAATTCAGGCTGCCTTTTGGTTGATCGCGCAGCTATCGAGATCTCCAGAGCAACCAACGCTAGTGTTCGTGGCACTGGAATATCAGTGCCTTCACCGAACGTTGAGTCTCGTTTGACATGAAACGTGATTTGACCCTCAAACAACACTCAGTCAAACTTCCATGTATTCGAGAATAGGAGGTCTAAGAAAATGCTACCTCCCGACATGACCGGGCCGTTTCGAAGGGTGTAGACTCGCCCGGGAATTCGAAACGGCAGTTCCCAGACAATCAAAACCTTTGGAAAAGCTCTGCCGTGGCGGCAGGCATGTGCGAGGAGACATGGCTTTTGCTGTGTTTAAGTGCAGAACGACGTGCACGGCGGCCACAGGAGCTTGAATAACCTGATGCTGTCAGGAGGGGCGAACTCAGGCAGGCTGCTCGGAAGACTTGGCATGCACTCTGGCCGGGCCATGTGCGATCGCCAATACTATTCACGACCCTGCAAACCCCAAGGCCCCGAATACCAGCTTTGAGAGCCCTGCCGGGCGCAATAGCGGCAGGGCTCTCTTGTATTTGATACACCCTCAATATTCGTTGTGACGGTTGATAATGCTAACCGATCTGCTTGCAATCGGAATCGGCAATAGCAGGCAGACCGCCGATGACGCCGTTGCAAGCTGACAACACTCATCCTCAGAGCACACCACTGCCGTAGAGTCGCTACATCGCGCCCTTGCCAAATGTGGTAACCCATGCCAGCAAAAGGCACTCATACGCGAGGGGGATTCGCCGCCCGACGAGCGGCGCTAGCAACAGCACCGGCCGGAGACCATGGCGGCATCCAGAGACCTATTCGCGAAACTCGAAGCCGAACTCGAGGCGAAACCGATTAAAGCAAAGAAGTCAAAGATGACGGCGGGTGAAGCCGCCTATACGGCAGCGGATATCGAGGTCCTTGAAGGCCTTGAACCTGTGCGACGACGCCCCGGCATGTATATCGGCGGGACGGATGAAGCGGCGCTCCATCACCTCTTCGCGGAGGTCATCGACAATTCAATGGATGAGGCCGTTGCCGGTCATGCCGACTGGATCGACGTCAATCTCGATAAGGATGGCTGGCTGACCATCACCGATAATGGCCGCGGCATTCCTGTCGATCCGCATCCCAAATTCAAGAACAAGTCGGCGCTGGAAGTGATCATGACCACCCTCCATGCGGGCGGCAAGTTCGACTCGAAAGCCTACGAAACGTCTGGCGGCCTGCATGGTGTCGGTGTGTCCGTGGTGAATGCCTTGTCTGAAACGCTGGAAGTGGAAGTCGCGCGAAGCCAGACGCTTTATCGTCAACGTTTCGAGCGGGGGATTGCACTCGGCCCGCTGGAAGACCTCGGCCCGATCAAGAACCGACGTGGCACGAAGGTTCGATTCCTTCCCGATTCAAAGATCTTTGGTGCAAACGCCCGATTTAAGCCAAACCGCGTTTTTCGTATGGCGCGGTCAAAGGCCTATCTTTACGGCGGTGTCGAGATCCGCTGGTCCTGTGCTCCAGAACTCATTGGAGAGAAGGACGAAACACCTGCAAAGGAAGTGCTTCACTTCCCAGGCGGGCTCAAGGATTTTCTGGCTCGCCGGATCGAGGGTGTGGCGACGGTTACGTCGCAGGTTTTTGCCGGCAAGATCTCAAAGAAAGGCGGGCACGGGACCGTCGAGTGGGCAATCGCATGGGTTGGCGGCGCGGATGGATTTTTGAACTCCTATTGCAACACCGTACCCACCCCCGAAGGCGGGACCCATGAAGCAGGCCTCCGGGCGGCGCTAACCAAGGGCCTGAGAGCCTACGGTGAGTTGGCAGGAAACAAACGCGCAGCCCAGATTACGGCAGACGATGCGCTGGTAACATCCGCCGCCATGCTTTCGGTCTTTATTCGCGAGCCGGAATTCCAGGGTCAGACCAAGGATAAACTGGCGACCCAGGAAGCTCAGAAGATTGTCGAAGCTGCCATCCGGGACGAGTTCGACCACTGGCTGACCCAGAGCCCCAACCAGGCCAACAAGCTTCTGGACTGGGTCGTCGAGAGGTCTGAGGAACGCTTACGGAGGAAACGCGAGCGCGAGGTCAATCGCAAGACCGCCGTGCGCAAGCTGAGGCTTCCCGGCAAGCTTGCCGACTGTGCTCAGAATACGGCGGAAGGGAGCGAGATCTTTATCGTCGAGGGCGACTCAGCCGGCGGTTCGGCAAAACAGGCGCGTAATCGGAAGAATCAGGCCGTCCTGCCCCTCAGAGGGAAAATCCTGAACGTCGCAAATGCAAGTTCGGCCAAGCTGGCGCAGAACCAGCTTCTTTCGGACCTGATTCTCGCATTGGGCTGCGGCACCGGCGACGCCTATACAGATACCGATCTGCGTTACGAGAAAGTGGTCATCATGACGGACGCCGACGTCGATGGCGCCCATATCGCCTCTCTGCTGATCACCTTTTTCTACCGTCAGATGCCGAAACTGATCGACAACGGCCATCTCTACTTGGCAGTGCCTCCGCTCTACAAGATTGCGCAAGGCGGCAAGACCATCTACGCCCGGGACGATGCTCATCGCGAAGCCTTATTGGCCGACGAATTCGATGGTCGAAAAAAGGTCGAGATCAGTCGCTTCAAAGGCCTCGGCGAGATGATGCCCAGGCAACTCAAGGAAACGACGATGGACCCAGCGACCCGAACGATGCTGCGCGTCAATGTCGCCGAAGAAACGAGAAGCGAGACGACCAACGCGATCAGCCGTCTTATGGGCAACAAGGCGGAAGCGCGCTTTCAATTCATCCAGGAAAAGGCGGCGTTTGCGACAGATCTGGATATCTAACACCAGCGGCTTCGAGCACAACAAGCCTTGCACAAAAGCCAACTGATCGACGTCGCCACGCCTTAAATCCAGCGTGGTACGCGCTGTTGATAACCTTCATAGGTGCCCGGGAACTTCCGGTTCAGATACGCTTCTTCCCGACGGACAACCCCGCGGTTGAGGACTTGCAGGATCACGGGGAGGAAAAAGATCCCCCAAAGTGTTGTCAGAGCAACACAGAGCCCGAAATACATCATCGTCAAGCCGATATAGATCGGATTGCGGGATAGCCGATAGAGGCCGTCCGTTACCAGTGCAAGCGTTGGCTCAACGGTCGGAACATTGGTTCCAGCGCTTCGAAATCGCGCGACTGCGACACCGGCGAGCGCAAAACCGAGACAGCAAAAGATCAAACCGACGATAATCGGCCGGATGCTTCCACCGCCCAGTCCAGGTCCCAGAGGGAACAAGAACTCAAAAAGAGCACCAAGCGCAAATCCCATAGAAAAGAGAATCGGTGGCCTGATGACAACGTTCGGATGATCTCTCATGGACTAAGTGCAGGTCCTCTCTTGAACGGATTTACCGCCATGCGTCACGAAACCATAATATTTCAAAATTAGGGCATGAATTGACAATTTCGGCCCCCGCCCTATGCTCCGGCCCAACACTTGCATCCGTGAGTCGCACGGGCCGAAAATGTTTCGATCCCCTTATACGGCCATACGGCCCACAAGCGACCGCGATAAGAAGAAGCAATATGAGCTTTACAGAACTCGGCCTCAGTCCGAAAGTTATTGCCGCAGTTGAAGCTGCGGGCTACGAAAATCCGACCCCGATTCAAGAACGTGCCATACCAACAGCGATTGCCGGTCGCGATGTTCTGGGTATTGCCCAGACAGGGACGGGCAAAACGGCTGGATTTGTGCTTCCCATGTTGACGCGGCTGGAACGCGGACGTGCACGGGCACGGATGCCGCGTTCGCTCATCCTGGAGCCAACCAGGGAACTTGCGGCGCAAGTCGCTGCAAGCTTTGAGACCTACGGGGTCAATCACAAACTCACCGTTGCGCTCTTGATCGGCGGTGTTTCGTTTGATGAGCAATATCAAAAACTAGACCGCGGCGCCGACGTCGTCATCGCGACGCCTGGACGTCTACTTGATCACTCGGGACGCGGTAAACTCCTGCTCAATGCCTGCGAAATCCTCGTGATCGACGAAGCTGACCGCATGCTGGATATGGGATTCATTCCTGATATCGAACGCATATCCAAACTGCTGCCCCCGAAACGACAGACACTGTTCTTTTCCGCGACGATGCCTCCGGAGATCCAGCGCCTCGCGGATCAGTTCCTGCAGGACCCCGAACGTATTGAAGTCGCACCGCCGGCCAGCGCGGCTGGAACAATCACCCAGCGCCTGAAATTCGTCGATAGCGGCGATGCAAAAGACAAGCGCGCAGCCTTGCGCGAGCTCATGCGCGAAGAAGAGGTTCGCAACGCCATCGTATTTTGCAATCGGAAACGCGATGTCGCGATTCTGCACCGCTCACTCATCAAACACGGCTTCAACGCCGCAGCCCTGCATGGCGACCTCGAGCAGTTCCAGCGCACGGCAACTCTTGAGAGTTTCCGGAACGGTGAAGTGACCTATCTTGCGGCAAGTGACGTGGCAGCACGTGGTCTTGATATTCCCGAAGTGAGCCATGTCTTCAACTATGACGTCCCATCACATCCCGAGGACTATGTTCATCGGGTGGGACGGACCGGCCGTGCCGGTCGCAAGGGCATGGCAGCAACATTGGTTACGTCCGAAGACGTCCGGGCGGTCAAGGCAATCGAACGTTTGCTCCGTCAGGATATCGAATGGCTGGGTGACGCTCCTTCGGAAGATGCACTGAGCAGCAAGCCCAAAAGTCGCGGCCGGGGACGTGGAAGACCGCGTCGAAGGGGTGGCAAGGACGAGGCAAAGAGTTCGGATCGCAAGCGCGGTGAATCGAAAACAGCTCGCGCTGAAAAGTCTGGCGATCCGGCCCCGAAGAAGAAAAAGCGAAGCCCGACGCCGCGCAAGTCTTCCGGAAAAACGGACAATGGGAAAAAGTCGGGCATGGGCGATCATGTCCCTGCCTTCATGCGTGAGCCCATCCGTTCTCCTGCGTAGGTGTTCGCATTTTCAGTCGCGGAAGAACGCAGCTTTAATCCCTGCAATTCTGCTCTATTTCGAGCGTTTTAACCCATTTGACACCATTCCCGTCTAACGTTGCTTAGCGATTCAGCCGGGTGGCGGTCTGCATCACACGTCTCGCATTGCAGTTCTAAGCGGCCAGCGCTTGGATAGGTCTGGGAAACGTGAGCAATCGTAAAGGGGTGATCAATTGCTTGAATACGAACATGATTTCGAGTCTGCAATCGGACTAGGCGAGCGCGCTTTCAAGCTTTTGCAGGAACTGGAAACGCCAGCAATTCCCCCGAATTATGAGCTTTTTTATGTTTTCGCGTCGGGAAGCAACAGGAAGCTGAACGACGCCGTCAAAAAAATCCTGGCAGAAAACAAACAGATTACAGCAGACGATGCACGAGAGCTCTGCGAGACTTTTCTCGGTGACAACGATCTCGACATTCATATCGAAGAAGTCGGCGATCAGCTGAGTCATGAAATCACCGACATCCTGCAGCATCTCGATTCTGCAACGCACTGTACCCAGGCGTTCGGCGACTCACTGTCAAAGGTCAACGAACAGCTTGGTACGATTTCAGATCCCAAGCAGGCTCAAACAGTTGTCCAGAAGATCATCGAAGCTTCGAAGCGGATGACGGAAAACACCAGTCAGCTGGAACAACGGCTGGACGATTCGCGCCAGCAGATTTCGGATTTGCAAGACAATCTCGAAGCCGTTCGCGCCGAATCCATGACAGATTCCCTGACCGGCGTCGCCAACCGCAAACTCTTCGATCAAACGCTGTCAGATGCCGTTGAGCAGGCACGCGAAAGCGGTGAGCCGCTGAGTCTCCTGATGATGGATATCGATCACTTCAAACGATTCAACGATACCTTCGGACATCAGGCCGGCGATGGCGTTCTCAGACTGGTCGCCGCGGCCATGAAGGCGAATGTCAAAGGACGTGATCTCGTAGCCCGATATGGCGGCGAAGAATTCTCGGCCGTTTTGCCTGCAACAGCCCTCTCGAATGCCCTGACCGTCGCAGAGCAGATTCGTCAAGCCGTCATGGCAAAAGAGTTGATCAAGAAATCCTCAGGCGAGTCGCTTGGCAATGTCACGTTGTCAATCGGCGCTGCAACCCTTGAAGATGGCGAAGACGCGGAGCAACTGATAAGTCGCGCCGACCGTTATCTTTATTCAGCGAAACGCGGCGGCCGCAACAGGGTCATGGCAGAAGACGATCAAGACCATGCCGAGGTCGAAGACAGCGGAGACGTGGTGATCGAAGCGATCAGCGCCGCTTAGGACGCTTGTTGGCTACGGCTATCGCCAGCGCATCTTTCGCCCAACTGACGAGTTCTTCAGGATCGTCCAAGAGCCGCTCCGGAATCTGCCAGTAACTCATGACCGTCGCCTTCCCCTTCTTATCATATGTAAAAGGGGACATGCCCTCATCTGCAAAGCGATCTGATGTGGTGTCGTCTGCTTTCAGATACAGCGTTTCATCCGCGATGAGAGCAAACATCACACCATCGAGAAAGACGCCTCCGCCACCAAACATGCTGCGAACCTGAACCGGTCCCAATCCTTCGAGGATTTCAGAAACAAAGCTCTTGTAGCTCGCACTAACGGACATGGTCAGCCGTCTCGAAAGTGGTATCAGGACCCAGCGTTTGGTCCACCGGCAGGTGCAAAATCGGCAACATTCGCGGGCGTAATCGCAACGGATTCGCCGCAGCCGCATGCGCTCGTCTGGTTGGGATTATTGAATACGAACCCCGAAGAGAGTTTGTCGACCTGGTAGTCCATTTCCGTGCCCAGCAGGAACATCACCGCCTTCGACTCGATGAAAATCGTGACCCCCTTATCTTCGACGACCTCATCGAATTTCTCCGGAGCGTCCGTATACTCCATCGTATATTCCATGCCTGCACAACCACCGTTTTTCACCCCGACGCGCAGACCTTTCTTGCCCGCTTCGGAGCGCGCCATAATGGCTTTTACCCGCTCCGCTGCGCGGTCTGTAAGCGTCACGGCTTTGGGTAGTGCTAGTGGCTTTGACATTGTCTTCACCTAATCACGGGGCGCCGAGAGTTCAAGCAGCTCAGCGCAATCAATACCAATTCAGAGCAACCTTGGCCTCTTCTGACATACGGCTCGGATCCCAGGGCGGATCGAAGGTCAGTTCGACTTTGACATCGCCCACACCATCAACGCCTGCAATTGCGTTCTGAACCCAAATCGGCATTTCACCGGCAACCGGACAGCCTGGCGCTGTTAGCGTCATGTCGACAGCGATATTCCGCGTATCATCAACGTCGATCTTGTAGATCAGTCCGAGCTCATAAATGTCGACCGGGATCTCCGGGTCATAGACGGTCTTGAGCGCTGCAATCATGTCGCCTGTCAGACGTTCCAACTCTTCCTTGCTGAGCGAGGTGCCGCTGACTTTGGTCGACTTAATCGCTTCCACGGCCTCCTCGCATGTCTTCGGAGAGTCGTAGCTGCCGGCCTCTTGTTCAGCCGGTCTTGGATCATCGGTCATCGTCATTATGCAAATAGCTCCTCAGCCCTGATAAGAGCGTCCGCAAGAGCGTCGATCTCATCTGTCGTATTGTACATAGCCAGCGACGCGCGACATGTAGCAGTCACACCCATCCGCGCCAAGAGCGGTTCGGCGCAATGGTGACCGGCACGCACGGCAATACCGGAACGGTCGATGACCGTACTGATATCATGAGCATGAACCCCTTCCATGGTGAAGGATATGATGCTCCCCTTCCTTTCGGCGTTGCCAATGATCTTCAGGCTGTTGATCTCACCCAGCCGCTTATGGGCATAAGCCGTCAAAGCGTCTTCATGGGCCCGGATCCCTTCCCGCCCGACCCCGTTCAAATAATCGATCGCGGCGCCAAGGCCGATGGCTTCCGCGATTGGCGGCGTCCCTGCTTCAAAACGGTGGGGCGGCTTTCCATAGGTGATCTCGTCGCAGGAAACCGACTGGATCATCTCGCCGCCGCCCTGATAGGGCGGCATTGTCTCGAGAAGCTCCTTCTTGCCGTAAAGCACACCAATGGCCGTCGGTCCATAGAGTTTGTGACCCGTGAACGCATAGAAATCACAGTCGAGATCCTGAACGTCCACAGACATGTGCACCGCACCCTGTGCGCCATCGACCAACACCGGGATACCTCGATCATGGGCCAGTTTCACAATCTCTTTCACTGGCACCACGGTGCCAAGCACATTCGACATGTGCGTGACAGCAATCATCTTGGTCTTTGGCGACAGCAGCTTTTCGAATTCGTCCAATGAGAATTCGCCGTCGTCGGAGACGGGCGCCCATTTGATCACGGCACCCGAGCGTTCGCGATGGAAGTGCCAGGGCACGATATTCGAATGGTGCTCCATGATCGTCAGCACGATCTCATCGCCCGCGCCGATCCGTTGGCCGCCGAACGACTGGGCAGCCAAATTGATCGCCTCGGTCACACTGCGCGTCAGGATGATCTCATCATCGGACTTTGCATTGAGGAATGCGCGGACCTTTTGTCTTGCCTGCTCGAAATGTTCCGTCGCCGTATTGCTCAGATAGTGCAGACCCCGATGGACATTCGCATATTCATGGCCGTAGGACGTCTGTATGGCGTCGAGGACCACCTTGGGTTTCTGCGCGGACGCACCGCTATCCAGATACACCAGCGGTTTGCCATAGACTTCCCGCGACAAAATCGGGAAGTCGGCACGAATCCGCTCCACGTCATAGGCACGGCGATCGCTGCCGGCGGCCGCTTCTGTTTGCAGTGCCATCGGGGGCATTTGACTAACCTTTCTTCTCCAACCAGCCGGAAGCAGATTCCAGCAGTGCGTCTCGAATGGACTCGTTTTCGATATCCTGGATTGTCTCGCCCACGAAGGCCGCAATCAGCAGTGCCCGTGCCTGAGCTTCAGGAATTCCTCGTGCCCTCAGATAGAACAGGAGTTCGTCATCGACCTGACCGGACGTCGAGCCGTGACCGCAGATGACGTCATCAGCAAAAATCTCAAGTTCCGGTTTGGAATCGAATTCCGCAGTTTCCGAAAGCAACAAGGCTTGCGCCATTTGATGGCCGTCGGTCTTCTGAGCATCTTTACGAACAATTGCCTTGCATTGCATGACGCCTTTGGACTCATCGTCCAACACCGCCTTGAAATGCTCGCGGCTGCGCCCGCCGGGTACCGCATGATCGATGAACAACGTCGTGTCCACATGCTGTTTCCCGCGGAGCATGACAGCGCCATGTGTTTCCGCATCGGCACCTTCACCGGTGTAGAGGACAAAAACCTGATTGCGGGCCAGCTTGCTACCTGTTGAAAACTGAAAGCCGCGATAGGTCGCATTCGCGCCGAGTTCGATTGCCCAGGTCGACAGATGCGTCGTCTCCTCCGCTTCCCGCTGGACCTTGATATGATGAATGCTTGCGTCTTCTCCGCCAACAAGTTCCGTCATCGCATTTGTCAAAGCCGGTGCGCCCGATTGGCTCACATGGCTCTCAAGGATCGTGACCGCCGCACCTGCACCGACTTCCACCACTGCACGCGTGGTCAAGGTTGCAGCTTCCGCTGCTGCATGAATATGCACGATATGGATCGGATCGGTGATTTCGGCGCCGTCGGCAATGCGGATTACCGCTCCACCTGCCATCAGGGCCGTATTGAGCGCCACGACGGCATCATCGGACTGAGCATTGACCTTGCCCAATCTGGACGCCAACCATTCCGGCGGCGCTGCTAGCGCATCAGCCAACGAAACGACTTCAGCTTTCTCACCGAGCCCGGACAAATCCGACAGTTCCGCACGGAACTGACCATTAAGCAGGACGATCCGGTGCGAGGTTATGGAGCCCAGATTGCCAAGGACGCGTGCGACATCATCGTGCGTCAGCGCTTCGGCCAAAGCCGGAGGCGCCGGGTAAGCGCTCGCGACCAGGGATTTAAGGTCCGTATATTTCCATTCTTCGATACGGCGGTGCGGCAGGCCGGCATCGCTATAGGTCCGCATCGCCTCGTCGCGCAGACCTTTCGCCCAATCGTTCGCCGCGCCAGGCAAACTCGCCTGTGTATCGGCGAAGTTCGCGGCAAAGCCCTGCTCGGCCTCGGTCTTCAGTATGTTCGCAGTCTCGCTCATGATCGCGCTCCTCACGCCGCCTGGTCGGCGAATTCCGCGTAGCCCGATTTCTCGAGCTCAAGGGCGAGGTTTTTGTCACCCGTCCGCACGATGCGACCGCCTGACAGCACGTGAACCTTGTCCGGCACGATGTAGTTGAGCAGACGCTGATAGTGCGTGATGACCAGCATAGATCGATCGGGTCCGCGCAGGGTGTTGACGCCGTCTGCGACAACTTTGAGCGCATCGATATCGAGGCCGGAGTCCGTTTCGTCCAGCACGCACAAGGTTGGCTCGAGCAATGCCATCTGCAGGATTTCATTGCGCTTTTTCTCGCCGCCTGAGAACCCGACGTTCAAAGGCCTGCGAAGCATATCCTGGCTGACATTCATTTGGTCGGCCTTCTCGCGAACAACGCGCATGAATTCAGGCGTTGTGAGTTCATCCTGACCGCGAGCCGTGCGGACGGCATTCAGTGCCGTACGCAGGAATGTCATTGAGGCAACGCCCGGGATTTCGATTGGATACTGGAAGGCCAGGAAAACGCCCTTGGCAGCCCGCTCGTCTGCTTCCATCTCCGTGATGTCTTCGCCGTCCCAATGGATCGAGCCTTCGGTGATCTCGTAGTCGTCCTTGCCCGCGAGAATATAAGCGAGCGTCGACTTGCCGGACCCGTTAGGGCCCATGATGGCATGGACCTCGCCTTTCGGGATGGTCAGATCGATGCCATTCAGAATCTCTGCGTCTTCATCCGCGATCTTCGCATGCAGGTTTTTGATCTCGAGCATTTCAAGTCTTCCTATCACTGAGGCGCCTCGGCGCCCGTCAATCCGTTTTTCACTTTGTCTGTTCGTTCGGAGCCGGCCATCCGCTGATACGCTCGGCGGAATAGCCGGCTGTTATCCTATTAGCCGACGCTGCCTTCGAGGCTGATACCAATGAGCTTCTGCGTCTCGGCCATGAACTCCATGGGAAGCTGCTGGATCACATCGCGAACGAAACCGTTGACGATCAGAGCGACGGCTTCTTCCTCATTCATGCCGCGCGCCTGGCAGTAGAACATCTGATCATCGGAGATTTTCGATGTCGTGGCTTCGTGTTCAAAAGTCGCCGATGAGTTCTTCGCCTCGATATAGGGCACCGTATGCGCACCGCACTGATCGCCGATCAGCAGAGAGTCGCACTGTGTGAAGTTGCGCGCACCGGTTGCCCGCCTATGGGCCGACACAAGACCGCGATAGGTGTTATCGGAGTTCCCCGCGGCGATACCCTTAGAGATAATGCGGCTCGACGTATTCTTGCCGAGATGGATCATCTTGGTCCCGGAGTCGACCTGTTGATGGCCGTTCGAAATGGCGATCGAATAGAACTCGCCGCGCGAGCCGTCGCCACGCAGGATACAACTTGGATATTTCCAGGTCACAGCCGAACCTGTCTCGACCTGGGTCCACGAAATCTTCGAGTTCTTGCCTCGGCAATCGCCTCGTTTGGTGACGAAATTATAGATGCCGCCCTTCCCGTCCTTGTCGCCGGGATACCAGTTCTGAACCGTTGAATATTTGATCTCGGCGTCATCATGCGCGACCAGTTCCACGACTGCGGCATGAAGCTGGTTTTCATCCCGCATCGGAGCGGTACAGCCCTCCAGATAGCTGACATAAGACCCTTCATCGGCAATGATGAGTGTTCGCTCGAACTGGCCGGTCTGCGTCTCATTGATGCGGAAGTATGTGGACAATTCCATCGGACAACGAACACCCTTGGGAATGTAGACGAAGCTACCATCGGAAAAGACCGCCGAGTTCAACGTCGCATAATAGTTGTCCGACGTCGGCACCACCGTTCCCAGGTATTTCTTGACCAGTTCCGGATGCTCTTTCACTGCCTCTGAGATCGGGCAGAAAATGACCCCGGCCTTCGCCAATTCCTTCTTGAAAGTGGTAACGACCGAGACCGAGTCGAAAACGGCATCAACCGCGACTTTGCCGGTGCTGTATTCGCCACCGCCAGCATCATCAAGACTACTCGGCTCACCCTGTTTGCGGACACCAGCAAGGATTTCCTGCTCCTTGAGCGGGATACCGAGCTTTTCGTAGGTGCGCAGCAGTTCCGGATCGACTTCATCCAGACTCTTCGGACCTTCCATGCTTTTTGGCGCGGAATAGTAGTAGAGGTCCTGAAAATCGATCTTGGGATAATTGACGCGCGACCAGGTCGGTTCGTCCATCGTCAACCAGCGGCGATAGGCTTCAAGCCGCCACTCCAGCATCCATTCCGGTTCTTCCTTCTTTTCGGAAATAAACCGGACGATGTCTTCATTCAGACCTTTGGGGGCCTTAACGCTCTCGATATCGGTCGTAAAGCCATACTTGTACTTATCGACATCGATTTCTTCGACCTGTTTGATGGTCTCTTGGACAGCAGGCATTTGTTGCTCCAGGTGTTAACCGTCAATCATTCATGTCAGACCGCCAACTGCTCGGACCGATCGGTCCGGGCAATCGACGGCGTGAAGTTCTCGGTGTGATGAACGCGTTCCCAGGCATCGAGGAATCGCGCCACATCCTGTTCCGTTGAAGTCCAGCCAAGACTGATCCGGATTGCGGCTTCCGCAATCGACGGCGCCAGTCCCATCGCGCGCAGCACATGGCTTTGCGCGACTTTGCCCGATGAGCAGGCTGCCCCGGCACTTACCGAGACGCCCGCAAGGTCGAGCGCAATAATGAGTGTCTCCGCCCGGGTACCAGGCACAGCAACGCAAGTCGTGTTTGAAATGCGGTTCTCTTTTTTAGCGATGACAATCGCGCTAGGCGTAATCTCGCGAATACCGGATTCGAGCGTCTCTCTGAGTGCCGACGCATTGCCAATCCAATTCCGCTCTGCACGCGAACATTCGATCGCGCGCCCAAAGCCAATGATTCCGGCGATATTCTCAGTCCCTGCGCGGCTTCGACGTTCCTGTCCACCGCCGCAAATCATTGCCGGCAGATTCAGTCCATCCCGCAGGACAAGCGCGCCGACACCCGTCGGACCACCGAGCTTGTGCGCCGAGATCGTCAGATAGTCGACGTCGAGCGCCGCCATATCGATCGGCAGTTTCCCTGCGGCCTGAACGGCGTCCGTATGAATTGAGGCATCAAAAGCCTTTGCTATCGCAGCTGCCTCCGCAACCGGCTGAACCACACCGGTTTCGTTGTTCGCCATCTGCACCGAAACCAGCAGCTTTCTTTCCACGCCAGTGCTTCGTGCCTGTTGCAGAACATATCGCAGTGCATCAAGATCGATGACCCCCGAGCGCAGCGCCGGGATCAAATACAACTCCGCACCACGTCGTTCGGCGGAAGCAAGCACCGACTCATGCTCCATCGACGAGACGGCAATCACGTCCCAGTCGGCGCTCATGATCATGTTGTTGGCTTCGGTGCCACCACTGGTGAACACGATACCGTTTGGCGAAGCGCCGACAAATTGGGCAATTGTTTCCCTGGAAGCTTCGATCCGCGCCCGCATATCGCGGCCATGCCAGTGAACCGAGGAGGGATTCCCGACACCGTGCAATGCCGCAACCATTGCGTCACACGCTTCAGGGCGCAGCGGTGTCGTGGCATTGTGGTCCATGTAGATCCGCGCACTCATCACTCGCCTGCCGATGCCTGTGCCTTGGCGGCTCTGCTGCCGGGCGCCGCTGCGCCGATCGCCATTTCTTTTGCAAGCGCGTTCCCGATGACATCGCCAAGCGTCACCCGGTCCAGAAAGGACACGATCTGATCGCCCAAAGCATCCCACAGATCATGGGTGACACAACGATTGTCGCCGATGCAGCCCTTCATTTGCTCGCCCTCGCAACGCGTCATCTTCACCGGCTCATCTACGGCGGCCATGATTTCGGCAATCGTGATCTCGTCGGCCTCGCGTGCCAGCACGTAACCGCCGCCCGGCCCACGAACACTTGATACGAGCCCGGCCCGGCGTAATTTGAGAAACAGCTGCTCAAGATAGGTTTGAGAAATCTGCTGACCTTCTGAGATCATTGCCAACGGTACGGTTGATCCTGGCCCGTGCAGACCAAGATCTGCCATTGCCATGACTGCGTAACGTCCTTTAGTGCTCAACTGCATTGGCTCGCTCGGCCTCGATGCTCTTCGTTTTTCCGCGGTCCCAGTGACGAAGCCTTGCGTTCGCCCCCAGGGATCGTGCTATGAAGCGGCCCGCTGCCCCATTTTGTGTACGTCTGAGATGCGGCCGCTTCTTTTGAACTATTCTAATTCTAGTTGGGATATATAATTCCCGACTGCTGTAGTCAACTATTTTGGCGAGCGTGCGGCGCTTTGTTACGGGCGCGCCAGAATCATGGCTTGTTGCCGGCTTTGTCTGTGAAAAAATAGAGTTCACCGACCAGTCTGCGTCAGCCCGACGAGAACGGAATCAAAGGCACATCATGCCGGAAGTCATTATCAACGGCCCAGCCGGGCGCATCGAAGCGCGCTACCATCACGAAACCCCACCCGATTCTCCGATTGCCATCATCCTGCACCCGCATCCGCAATTCGGAGGCACGATGAACAATCAGATCGTGTATCAGCTCTACTACACGTTCGTTCGTCGGAAGTTCTCCGTTCTCCGCTTCAATTTCCGTGGGGTCGGCCGCAGTCAGGGCCTGTTCGACAATGGACCAGGCGAGCTTTCGGATGCCGCGACGGCGTTGGACTGGATGCAGTCCTTCAACCCGGACTCGCGGTCATGCTGGATTGCCGGGGTTTCCTTCGGCTCCTGGATCGCGATGCAGCTATTGATGCGCCGTCCTGAAATCGAAGGATTCATCACGGTTGCACCTCCGGCCAATCTCTATGATTTCAGCTTCCTGGCGCCCTGCCCTTCATCGGGTGTCATGATCAATGGCGGTGCGGACCGCGTTGTGCCCACCGATTCCGTCGTAAGCCTGGTCGAGCGGCTCAAGACGCAGAAGGGCGTGGTCATCAAGCATCAGGTCGTTCCGGAGGCGAACCACTTTTTCGAGAGCAAAGTGGACGACCTCATGGAGATCGTCGACGGCTATCTTGACGACCGACTCGGAGTGAACGAGGAATCTGCAGCCTGAACCTGCCCTTATCCACAACAGGATGAAGTGCAGTATCGTTCTTTTGACCTAAATCAAACCAATCGTTAACGGTTGATTGGGCATGATGGCGCACCTATCTCCCTAGGAGTAAAGAGTGCACTAGCAGGGGGTGTTGCGTGCAGGGACTTCGTCAGAGTAAAGCGCGATCGGCTGATCCGGCCTTTTTGCGCCACACTATCCAGGTCGGCGGACTGGCACTGGTCTTCGGTGCTTGTTTTACCCAGATGGCGCGAAGCGCGCCCGATACTCCGGCCGTCACCAATCCGATGCAGATTGTGGTCTCCCTGCCAAAGCAGCGCGTGTCCATTTATAAGGGCAGCGAGTTGATCGCGACGTCGCGGGTCTCCACCGGCAAACGCGGACACGCCACGCCTGCCGGCATCTTTACCATCCTGCAGAAGCGGAAAAGGCATCGCTCGAATATCTACAGCAATGCGCCGATGCCATATATGCAACGCATTACCTGGTCGGGCCTCGCGCTGCATGCCGGCAAAGTTCCCAATTATCCCGCGTCCCATGGATGTGTCCGTCTGCCCTATGCATTCGCGAAGAAGTTGTTCGCCATGCAGACGCAGGACACCCACGTTGTCGTGACCGGTGCCGACGCAGCGCCGGAGCATGTGACGCACGATACGCTCTTTCAGCCAACGCCGATGCCGACTTTGTTGACGATGCCCCCCCAACCGTCGGAAGACGATGAAGTGATCGACGTGGCATCGAATGAGCCGGTCGCCAAAGCATATGTGACACGCATCGGTCCCTACACGGTCGAAGATACGCGCTCCGCTGCATTCGGCGTCCTGGACTTAGAGCACGATCTTGGTCGCCTTGAAGCCCATGGACCGGTTCCAACGGAACCTATCCGCATTCTGGTAACGCGCCGTACGGGCCGCGAGCGGCTGAAGGATGTCCAGACTGTTCTCTTGCAACTCGGCTACGATCCGAACGGCATCGACGGTTATATGGGCAAAGGCACCGCAAAAGCCGTCAAGGGCTTCCAGAAGGACAACGGATTGAGACCGACAGGCATCGTCACCGATGAATTGGTCGCTGCGCTCTTCAAGGCCGCGGGCCGCGATGAGCCACCAGTCGGTCACTTGTATGTCCGCCGGAACTATATCGACATCTTCGACGCTCCCGTGACGATCCGCGATCCCGAGAAACCTCTCGGCGTCCATCTCTTCACTGCGCAGAACTTCGGCAAACATGCCGACGAAGCTCCGTGGTTGTCGCTGACGCTGGAAAAACCAAAGAAAAAAGCGAAGAAATCCAAAAAGTGGGCCAAACGGCGCAAGGCAAGTACACAGAAAACAGAGCCGGCTCCGTTACCGGTCGATGTGTCCGCTGTCGATGCGCTCGATCGGATCGAAATCCCTGCTGAAATTAAAACACGGATCTCCAAACTGCTGACACCCGGTTCGTCTTTCGCGATATCGGATCACGGCATCAGCAAGGAGACCGGCAAAGGCACGGACTTCGTTGTTCTGGTTGAATAGACCCCGGTAAGAAATGCTGCATACGGACCCATGACGCACGTCGCGGCATGGCATGCATTCTGCGTGAATATCTGTTAAATGGGCCGCCGATCCCAAAAAGCGGTCAGGCGCGAGGCCCATGAGCTCTTATAAGTCAGAATTCCTGTCGGTGATGGCAGCCCGGGGCTACATCCACCAATGCACGGACGAAGCGGCGCTGGATGCCGCGGCCCATGAAGGCACGATAACAGCCTATATCGGCTTCGACTGCACGGCGCCAAGCCTCCATGTCGGCCATCTCATCGGCATCATGATGCTGAGGCGGCTGCAGAAGGCCGGACATCGCCCTATTGTCCTGATCGGGGGTGGCACAACCAAGGTCGGTGATCCGTCTGGCAAGGACGAGACGCGCAAGATCCTGAGCGATGAGGACATCGCCAACAATATCAAAGGCATTCAACGCGTCTTTTCTCGCTTTCTGACCTTTGGCGATGGACCGCAAGATGCCTTGCTGGTGAACAATGCCGATTGGCTTGAGAATCTCCAGTACATTGATTTTCTTCGGGAATATGGCCGCCACTTCACCATCAATCGGATGATGACATTCGACTCCGTGAAGCTGCGACTGGACCGCGAACAGCCTCTGACATTCCTCGAGTTCAATTACATGATCCTCCAGGCCTACGATTTTCTAGAGCTCAACAGGCGGGTCGGCTGTGTGCTTCAGATGGGCGGCTCGGACCAGTGGGGAAACATTGTCAACGGCATCGAACTCGCGCGCAGGGTCGACGGCAGTGAAGTCTACGGCTTGACCACACCGCTCCTGATGGCCGCATCAGGCGCAAAAATGGGCAAAAGCGCACAGGGCGCCGTCTGGCTCGATCCGGACATGCTGAGTCCCTATGAGTACTGGCAGTATTGGCGCAACACGGAAGACGCCGATGTCGGCCGCTTTCTGCGTCTGTTCACAGAACTACCTGATGACGAAATCCAGCGTCTGGAAGCTTTGGAAGGTGCCGAACTGAACGACGCCAAGAAACGGCTTGCAACCGAAGCGACAATGCTTGTGCACGGACGCGAGGCCGCCGACGAGGCTGCCGACACCGCGCGCCAGACATTCGAGCAAGGCGCAACAGCCGACGGCCTGCCGAGTATCGATATCCCGCGCGCAGAAATCGAGAACGGGATGGGCGTTCTGACGGCACTGGTCAAGAGCGGGCTTGCTTCGAGCAACAGTGAAGCCAGACGCCATGTGAAAGGCGGAGCTGCACGGGTCAACGACACTCAGATCAGCGACGAGCGCGCAGCTTTGTCAGCCACGGATCTGACCGAGACAAACGTGATCAAACTGTCTGTGGGCAAAAAGCGGCACGCACTGCTTCGGGCCGTCTAGAGCCTCTAATCATCACATCCTGAAGACACCGAACCGTGTCTCCGGCACCGGCGCATTCAGGGCCGCCGAGAAGGCCAGCCCCAAGACGCGGCGTGTCTCGGCGGGCGCGATGATACCGTCGTCCCAAAGCCGCGCCGTCGCATAATAAGGATGCCCTTCCCGCTCGAACTGATCACGAATGGGTTGCTTCATGGCCTCTTCGTCTTCGGCGCTCAACGTGCCGCCGTCAGCTTCGATATTGTCGCGCTTTACGGTGGCCAGGACACTGGCCGCTTGTTCACCGCCCATGACCGAAATCCGTGCATTCGGCCAGGAGAACAGAAATCGCGGTCCGTAGGCCCGCCCGCACATGGCATAGTTGCCGGCACCGTAGGAGCCTCCGATGATCACGGTGATCTTAGGGACCTTTGCACAGGCGACGGCCGTCACCATCTTTGCGCCATCCTTGGCAATGCCGCCGGCTTCATATTGGCGCCCGACCATGAAGCCGGCAATATTCTGCAGAAAAAGCAGCGGTATACGGCGCTGGCAGCATAACTCGATAAAGTGGGCAGCCTTTTGTGCGGACTCGGAGTAGAGAATTCCATTGTTGGCCAGAATGCCGACAGGAACGCCTTCTATGTGAGCAAAACCCGTGACGATCGTTGTGGCATAGAGCCGCTTGAACTCATCGAATTCCGAGCCGTCCACCAGACGTGCAATGATTTCGCGAACGTCATACTGCGTGGACAAGGATTGGGGCACGATGCCATCGAGCTCCGAGGGGTCGTAGGCCGGCGGCCGCGGATCGAGCAGCGGGATATCCACCTGCTTGCCACCGTTAAGATTGGCAACGATCCGCCTTGCGGTTTCGAGAGCATGGGCGTCGTCTTCTGCAAGATGATCCGCAACGCCCGACTGGCGTGTGTGCACTTCGGCGCCGCCAAGCTCCTCCGCAGTGACGCTCTCTCCGGTTGCCGCCTTCACAAGCGGTGGCCCGCCGAGAAAGATCGTTCCCTGGTTGCGGACGATGATCGTCTCATCCGACATTGCCGGCACATAGGCCCCGCCAGCGGTGCAAGAACCCATAACGACGGCAATCTGAGGAATGCCCTCTGACGACAGCGTTGCCTGGTTGTAGAAAATGCGCCCGAAATGATCCCGGTCCGGAAACACTTCCGTATGCTGCGGCAGGTTCGCACCGCCTGAGTCGACCAAATAGAGACATGGCAGTCTGTTTTCGCGTGCGATCTCCTGTGCGCGAACATGCTTCTTCACGGTCATCGGAAAATAGGTGCCGCCTTTGATCGTGGCATCATTCGCCACGATCACACATTCCCGGCCGGAGACACGTCCGATCCCTGTAATCAGTCCGGCCCCGTGGATGCCGCCGTCATACATGCCATTTGCGGCTAGCTGCGAAAGCTCCAGAAACGGAGAGCCCCGGTCCAGCAGGCCCATGACGCGATCGCGCGGCAACAGCTTGCCGCGCTTCAGATGGCGCTCCCGCGCGCGCTCCGGGCCGCCTTTCGCCGCATCCTCACGCTTGGCTGCAAGGTCTCCGACGAGGCTGGTCATAGCCTCTCTATTCGCCAGGAATTCATCGGATCCAGGCGCAACGTTTGAATTCAACTTGCCCATGGCACACCCTTCATGGCGCAAGCCACGCGCCGTCGACCGGCGCTTCAGCGCGGTTCAAGACGTGCGACAACACCTTCGGAATCATCGGTCAACACATAGATATACCCGTCAGGACCTGAGCGCACATCGCGGATCCGCTCGTCGAATTCCGCCAGGAGAGTGTGTTGCTCGACGACCATATCGCCTTTGAGCACAAGTCGTCGCAGCTGACGGTATTTGAGCGCCCCAACAAAGATATTGCCCTTCCATTCCGGGAACTTATCCCCGGTATAGAAGGCCATGCCCGAGGGTGCAATGGATGGCGTCCAGTGAATCACCGGCTGTTCCATGCCGGGACGGGCGCTGTCCTTCGATATGACGGAACCGCCATAATCCACCCCATACGTAATCGCAGGCCAACCATAATTGACGCCTGCCTTCAGAATGTTGAGCTCATCGCCGCCCTGCGGTCCATGCTCGTGCGCCCATACCACGCCGGTCGTGGGATTGAGCGCCATGCCCTGCACGTTGCGATTGCCGTAGGTGTATATCTCGGGAAGGCGGCTCTTATCGTCGACAAACGGATTGTTGGTGGGAACAGATCCATCGTCGTTGATGCGAGCAACTGTGCCCTGATGGTTCGATGGATCCTGTGCCGTCTGCATTCGGCCGCGATCGCCCATGGAAACATAGAGCGTGCCGTCAGGGGCAAAGACGAGACGCGATCCGAAATGGAATCCACCGCGCAATTTCGGTTTCTGGCGGAAGATAATCTGAGCATCTTCGAAGCGATCGTTTTCAAAGCGACCACGCATCACTGCGGTACCAATACCGCCGTCACCAGGCTCCGAAAAACTCATATAGATTAGTTTGTTTTCAGAGAACTTCGGATGCAGCACAACATCCAACAATCCGCCTTGTCCAACGGCTGCGATTTTCGGCAACCCTTTCACCGGAGGTGACAGGCGTCCATCTGCCGAAACAATCCGCAATCGCCCGACACGCTCGGTCACCAGCATGCGCCCATCAGGGAGGAACGCCAGACCCCATGGGTGGGCGAGACCTTTTGCAACCGTCACAATACGAAGCGGATCCTTTGCCACGGCGTCGCTCAACGGTGTGACGGCAAGCAAAGCCGCCGCGATGCAGGCGGACGCCACAATCTTGAGAAGAGAGAAATTCACGGTGAATCTACTCCTGAATTACGAGATGAAACGCTGTCAGAGTTCTTCGACCGGGCCGCCTGCATCCTTCCAGGCATTGAACCCGCCGGCTATATGAGCAACCGGCGCAAGCCCCATATGCTGCGCGCGTTCAGTGGCAAGTGCTGACCGCCAGTCCGCAGCACAATGAAACAGGAACCGTTTGTCTTCACCAAATATGGGCTTGAAATAAGGACTTTCAGGGTCGATCCAGAATTCGAGCATGCCTCTTGGACAATGAAACGATCCCGGGATTTTGCCATCCCGCTTCAATTCACGCACGTCTCGAATATCGACGATAACAACGTCGTCCCCACCGGAAAGCGCGATGGCTTCCTCGACGGCAACTTCTTCGATGACGGCTCGTGCTTCAGCAACCAGCGCCTCGACCCCAATTCTGGCTTTCTCCGGCATGCGAATTTCCCTCTCAAAAGTTTGGCCACACGTCAATGACCCGGCTCCGTCAGAGAGGCAGAATTACGCCGTATTACCTGAGATTCAAGACGCCAATAAGCACATAGCGTCACGCGTCACTCAATAGTGACTGCGCACCAGTGCTAGATCCAGCCAAGCATCCAAGCAAGTGCAAGAAGCAGAGCAGCACCACCTGCAAGCCCGAACAGGAGTCCGAACGATCCCAAATCGACGCCGCTCTTTGAGTCTCTGGATTTTGCCATGGTTCATATCTCCGAATGCTATCGCCTGCGCGATGAGGCGACACGTCAGGAGATGTGAATCTGAGGCAAGAATCCCGATCATGCCTTGATCTAAGACAAGCTGAATTCGTTTCGGCTGCTTTGAACCTTTGGAGATTTCACCGCGTCTATCTCGATACACGGACCAAGGAACGGAGCCGTGGGCCGCTCCAAGGAGCGGCACCCGCGAAGAACAGACAAACAGGAACGTCAGATGATGAATAGAAGCCTTTTGACATTTGCTGCGGCGCTGGCGCTGGCCGGTCCGCTGGCGGTTGGCGCATCGGCACAGACAGTCGGTGGCGGAAATGCAGCCTGGTGCTGGGATGATAGCGGCGAAAAGCTCTACGACAAGGAATGCCGTGACGTGAGAATCTTAGAGCAGGTCGTTGTTACACCTCCTCCTCCCACATACACGCCACCCACATCGACAGTGCCTCTTGCACGCCAGGAGGAAGAAGAAGACTTCTTCACACGGATCTCCTTTGACGGCGGTGGAGACGGTGGAGATGGCGACGGCGGTGACGGCGGTGGCGGCGACGGAGGCGGCGGCGGCCGTTAGCCCGAGCAGCACAGGATCGCATCTGGAATGGCCCTCGGACACGCCGGGGGCCATTTCGATTCCGGAGGTTCGTGGTGATGTTGTCTGAGACGAAGTACAGCGGGGTTGGGCGGAGCCTCGTTTCGGGAATTCACCGAGTGGTGGGTGTGTGGTTTTTGCTGGCGCTACCGGGCTCTGCCCTACTTGAGCGCGAGTCGCCGTAGGCGGCTTTTCCTCGCCAACACTGTGCTTGTAGATGGTAAAGCCCGCTACGCGGGCTCGCGTTCAAATAAGAGGCGAGGAGGGCCATTGGCCCGACCGGGAAACAAACCTGCCCGAAGGGCGATAGCGCAAGCAAAGACTCAAATCTCAGGCCCTGCACGCAGCAGCAATCCAGGCACCCTCATGGCCCCGGGAAAAACGTATTCGTCCTCCCGAGCACGTAATAAACGATAATCCCGATCCACTCGCGCGCCGCCCTGTCTACGCGGCGCAGCCCCTGGGATGGCTTATCGAACATCCGCGTCATATCTTCTTTGCCACGGGTCCGGTAATCGACCGGCCAAGGCAGAACATTGAAGCCAAGGGCACGGAAGCAGCCGACGGCCCGCGGCATATGACCGGCCGACGTCACCAACAGCCAACGTTCGCCAGGCTTGGGTGCCAGCAGGACGCGCGTGAACAATGCATTCTCGTATGTGTCTCTGGATTTGTCCTCGAGGATCAGGCGGTCGGGAGAAAGACCAAGCGATGTGAGATGCGTTCGCGCGCTGTCCGCTTCGCTCACACCGCCATAGAGAATGTTGGCCGTACCACCGGTGAAGACCACGCGCGTCTCTGGGAATCGCCAGGCCAGCATTGCCGTTTCCAGAATGCGCTCGCCAGCTTCGTTTAGCGCCGGAACGTTGCGCGCCTCGGCGATCAGCGTTTCTTCAGCCCCTCCAAGCACAATAATGCCATCCGGTTTGATATTCGTGAGATCCGCGCGTTCGAAACGATCCTCAAGCGGGATGTACATGAGATGACCGAGCGGTGAGAGGCCGGCGACCAGAAACAGGAGCGCACCGAGCAAAACCATCCGGCGTCCGAACCAAGCCCATCGCGTCCACAACAGAAGAGCCGAAAACAGAATGAGAAGGAGAATGACACTCGAAGGCTGTATGAGAAACCAGCCGATCTTTGCGAAATAGAAGAACATGCTCGACAAGCTCCAGGCGTCTTAGACCTGCTCGCCAGCACGGCGCTCGGCTTCGCGCTTGAGCATTCGATTCATGATCTGGAACCCTCTTTCGATCTCGCGCATTTTCGGCCCCATGATAACGCCGGCAAGAAGGCCGCTGAAGACTTCGAACTGCTCAAAGCGACAACGGCCGGTGTCTTCTTCCGCAACGCGCAAACCATGCTCACCATCGCACAGTCCCGGCAAAAATAGGCGACCACGCCATTTCACTTCGCGGCCATCGTCGAAAGCGACGACTTTTGCAGGGGTCGCAACTTCGGGTTTGCCCGGCGGCAACAGTGTTACCGTGATCGACTGTCCGAGGTCGAGTGGGCCATCGATGCGCATGACGGGATTCCAATCCGGCCATTGCTCCAGATCCGTGACGACCTGCCAAACGATCGGCGCCGGTGCCGCAACCCAGGTTTCGGTGTGAATGGTCTTCAACTGATACGCTCCACCGCAATCGCCGTCGCCTCGCCGCCCCCAATGCATAACGCGGCGACACCCCGGCGGACATCCTGTTTCTCCATGGCCCCCAGGAGCGTGACGAGAATACGCGCACCGGAGGCGCCGATCGGATGGCCAAGCGCACAAGCTCCGCCGTGCACATTCACCTCCTCGTGGGTCAGGCCCAGATCGCGAATTGAAGCCATCGCGACGATCGCAAACGCCTCATTGACCTCATAGAGGTCGACATCGGATCGCGACCAGCCGATCTGCTCCAGGAGTTTATCCACAGCAAAAGCTGGAGCCGTCGTAAATAATGCTGGCGCCTGCGCGTGGGTGGCGCAGCCGACGATGCGGGCTTGCGGTTTGATACCGCGTTTGTCTGCCGCGCTCTGCCGCATTAGCATAAGCGCCGCGGCGCCGTCGGATATCGAACTCGAATTGGCCGGTGTTACCGTGCCGCCCTTGCGAAAGGCCGGTCGCAGTTGCGGGATCTTTTCAGGGTCGGCGCTGAACGGTTGCTCGTCACTCTTCACGACGCTTTGCCCCTTGCGCGTTTCGACAGTGACGGACACCATCTCTTTTTCAAAAGATCCGTCTTCATTAGCGCTTTTTGCCCGCGACAGAGACTCGATCGCAAAAGCGTCCTGCGCTTCGCGCGTGAACTGATATTGCTCGGCCGTATCCTCTGCAAACGTTCCCATTAGGCGGCCTTTTTCATAAGCATCTTCAAGGCCATCGAGGAACATATGGTCTTTGACTTCAGCGTGGCCTAGGCGTAGTCCCTGACGTGCTTTGGGCAGCAAATAGGGTGCATTTGTCATGCTCTCCATGCCACCCGCGACAACGATATCGTCGGGTCTGGCGTGCAGGCTGTCATAAGCCATCATCACGGTTTTCATACCAGATCCGCACATCTTGTTGACGGTTGTGCATGGCACGGAGTCCGGACACCCGGCACCGAAAGCCGCCTGTCGCGCCGGCGCCTGTCCCTGCCCTGCCGGCAAAACGCAGCCCATCAGAACCTCGCCGACATCGCCGGACGGCACGCCGGCACGCTCTGTAACGGCTGCGATTGCCGCTGCGCCCAATTCCGGTGCCGTTATCGTCGCAAAGCCGCCTTGAAACGACCCAATTGGAGTTCTGGCGCTCGATGCAATGACTATCGGATCGTCTTTTTCTTGGCGCATATTGCTCTCCTGTCCTCAATCAAGTCCGGATTTTGTTCTGGACGCGATGCTCAAATGGCACACTTGCGATTTCTGCCCCATACATGCCACACTTAGGGAATGAAGTAGGGTCTGTCACGTGGTGAGTAGACATGTGACGCGTAGATTGCGGTCTTGCCAAGAGTAGCAGCGAGACCGACTACCAGTATGTCGCACGGGGGGTAGCTGTGCGACGCGTTCCCAAATGTAATGCGTATCGGGGTGTATGCCGGATCTGTTCGATCCCGGTCCCGGATACGCGTGTGTGTGGTCAGTAGGCGTTCTGTGTCCAGCGACGCGCCGGCAGGCGTGCGTCTTTCGTGGATGCAGCGTGTCTAGTAGAGGGTAATTTGTATCATGCCGCCTATCAGAATGACGCGCGATGAGCGCGCGGCCTTATCCCGTTTGGCACAGCAACCAACGCCGCCGAACGGTTTCTCCACCAACCATCAACGACGACTGATTTCATCGGGACTTGCAGTTCGCGAGGGGGCGAATTTGCGGATCACGACCAAGGGTCGTCTGGAACTTCTCCGGCAACGTTTCCGCAGTCTGGATAAACCGGCTGCGACTGCGATGTCGGCGCACGATTTCATCGCTCGCCTTGAGGAGGAAATCGCTGTTCTGAACGCCCAAGTCGTCGCCGAAAGACGCAGTCTCACCGCCTATCGACGTCACTGATCTGCCGCGCTGATCAGGCCCCGAGATTCATCATCCAAGTTTCGCGGGCTGATACCGTATAAACCCCTGATTGTAATTTATGATCAGGGGTTTATCAGATTTTTCAAATTCAATAAGAGAGCCGATTGAGTTAAAGGCTTTTATTTAAAAAGTTGAGAGCCGTTCTGCAGTTGATTCAGCTATTAGCCCACGCGTTCAAGCCAGGCATGCGCCTGGTCGATCTGGGATGGTTCGAAGTGCGCGACTTCGCAACTGATGAACGGCCCCAAGAGTTCCGACCATAGGCTGATTACCTTCTCCTCGCTGACGACTGCGCATCGGCTGAAATCTGACAGGTGCCTGAGAGAGAATTTGAGGTCATCCCAAAACGCGCCAGCGTCCATTCCTTCGAAATCATGGATGACTTGAAGAACCCGAATCTGACCGTGTTTGGCAATCAGAGCATCAAGTTTGTCGGCAACGCGATCGAATTCTTCGCGAGAAACCCAACCACTGATTGCTATCTCCACCACGCCGGTTGTCTGGTCTTCTTTGTAGTCGAGCATCTGCATGTCTCCGGACGGCAGCCATTCTCAGATGTTTATGCGCGGCAGCCGGGCGCAAGGCTTTGATCCCGGTCATTGTTACAGACACCATATTACCAAATTGGCTGGAGCCTGAATCGTTCGCGCCCGATTAGGGAGCACACAAACATTTGAGATCGTCGGATTGGCTATTCGCTGCTTTTCGGGAATGACGGTTCGACCGAACTTGCTCGCGCGCCCGAGAACAATTGGCCGATACCGAGACTGCCGATCGATGGAAGTTTGATCGCCAAATCCTCCGGATCAAGGCCAATCGTGGCACCCAGAATATGGATCTCGAGACCTTCGCGCCTCGCAATGCCCGCCCCAATCAGCCCCTTCCACGAAAACTGTTTACCAGATCCAGATGGAGTCGATGCCGTCGCAAAGCCATCTCCCAGATAGTCCTTGCCGATTGCCGTTGGCGGAAGCTCAAGATCAAGCTCCGGAACCTGTCTGGCGATCCAGGCCACAAATGTATTTGAGTTCGGTCCCGGCCAGACCCGATAGCTGCCATATCCCGTATAAGGATAGCCGGCGATGGCGGCCTCTATCTCAGGAATAAGACGCTCAGCTCGAGATCCTCGAATGTCGAGAATCACACGGGGCAGATTGCTGTACCAGAAACCATCTGCCGGATAATTGTTCAGACGAACCGGGTTTCCCCAGCCGACGACGTCATAGCGATCGAACTGACGCGCGCCTGCACGCTTCACGGTAATCCAGGTATGAACGGCAAAAATGCCCTTCCAGCGACCGGTACGCGCCGAATAGACACGGACAACAGCCTCGGGCGTTTCAGTTGCCTTAGGCCCCACACCGCTCGATGACCAGTCGGCTGAGTGCCAATTCTGCGCCCATCCCTGCGAATAGGACCACGCACCACCGGCGAGAACCGGCAATATGATCAGCGCCAGTGCAAGTTTCCAAGCCACAGACCGCCTCCGCTGTCAGATTCTCATCGTGAGCAAAGTCATATAAGGCGTCCAAATCGAATTCAAAGCACTGGCCTGCTCGAGAGAAAATGGCCAATCAAAAGGCTTTGATCGAAATCGGTGTCCGTGACAAGCAAGAGAATCCGAGGCGAATTTGGGAAGATGAATGTCAGACGGTTTGGGACCGCTGAGCCGGTTCCGATCGAAATGCCGTCAGAATTGGCCGAAGTCCAATGCTCCCGACAGATGGAAGCTTAATGGCAAGATCTTCGGGATCGACGCCCAGCGTCGCACCGAGAATGTGCACTTCAAACCCTTCACGCTTGGCGAGCGCAGCGCCAGCTAGCCCATGCAGCGAAATCTGACGCCCGGTCCCTGATGGTGTCGGTCCGAAGGCCAATCCCGGCCCGAGAAAGTCCTTACCGATTGCCGTCGGCGGCATTTCCAGGCCCAAAGCCGGAACCTGCCGGGCAATCCAGGCAACAAAGGTGTTAGAGTTCGGCCCGGGCCAAAGCCGATAAGTACCGCGCTCCTGATAAGGATAGGATGCGATTGCCGCTTCGATCTTTCCAATAAAACGTTCGGCTCTCGGACCACGAATATCCAAAACGACGTCAGGATCATTGCCATACCAGCGGCCATCAGCCGGATAGTTGTTGCACCGCAGCGGCTCGCCCCAACCGACAATCTCGTATCGGTCGAACCGATTGGCGCCGGCACGCTTAATCGTAATCCAGGTGTGAACGGCGAAAACGCCCTTCCACGTGCCTTTTCGTGCTGCATATACGCGAATAACAGCTTCCGGAGTCTCGTCCGGACACGGTCCGACACCACTCGAGCCCCAGGTTGATTTCGTGCCATCTCCGGGCCAATTCCGGACGCACGCGCCCAGCACACCAGCGCAAACCGGTACGATGAACAGTGCAAATGTTAGTTCCCAAGCCATGAAATATGCCCCAAACGCCGTGGATCCCCCGGAAACCGGGGATTTGGTGATGGAATTTCGATATGCAAGACCCGCGCCCATATCATGAGTGCGATGCAGCATACGCCTTTGGTCTGACGAAATGGTTGACGACCGCGCACTTTTGGCTTGGCGTCGCCCTGTCCGAATCTGTTTTTATTCTCTGTCGATTAGCTTCTAGAGCGCATAAATCAGTTTATCCAGACTTTTTATCGAGAAGGGTTCACATGATGAATTTCACCGCGCAGGTGTGGGAAGAAACGGCACTATTGCGGGAGGCGATTCACGCTCTGCCGTTCAATCGTGAGCTCGCAGCAGGCACACTTTCGCAGGATCGTTTCCAATTCTATGTGGTTCAGGATGCCCTATATCTCGAGCAATTCTCACGCGCCCTAACATTGGCGGCAGCCAAAGCGCCCGATGCCGAGGCCATGCAGCAATTTGCCGGATCGGCCGTCGGGGCGATTGCCGTCGAGCGCGCACTCCATAGCAACTACTTCAAAACATTCGGAATTTCACCAGAAAAGGCCGCGGCTACAGAACCCTCCCCAACCTGCAGCGGCTATACAAACTTCCTGCTCGCGACAGGGCATCAGGCCGGATTTCCGTCGTTGATAGCCGCACTCCTCCCCTGTTTTTGGATCTACTGGGACGTTGGCAATGCCATCGCCCGACAAACGCCATTGGAAAACCCGTACAAGGCCTGGATTGACACATACTCCGATCCGGATTTCGGAAAAGCCGTCGATGCGGTCAAGGATATCGCCGATCATACCGCGTCGACGGCATCGTCTGCCGACCAGGCTGCCATGCGATCTGCATTCAAGCGTTCGACTCAATATGAATGGATGTTCTGGGACAGTGCCTACAACTGCGAGCCCTGGCCCATTGATGCCTAGGGCTTCTAGAGTCGCTTCTGCTTAATCATTTTCGTGTACCGTCGCGAACATGGATCAATACGGCGACACCCGCTTTATTCCCGAAGACGCAGTGCCTGTTGTCGAAGGCGATCTTGTCGCCAGACAGTCGCCCTGGGGTCATCTCTTTGCATCTGTGATGCTCTTCACGCTGAGTGTCGGGGTCCCCGCCGTGATAGCCGGCACCGGCTTCAGCCTTCCCGACCTGCCCGGCGCACGCTTCGACCTCGCGACATTGGTCGGATTGTTCATAGCAGGCGTTGCCGGCTTCGTCGTACTTGGAGTCGGCCTGACATGCCTCGTCGGCGGTTTCCTTTTTCTGTCCTCCGCCCTCGCCGCGTTCAAGCCGACGAACTGGATCTTGCGGGCCGGGCCGACCGGTCTCTACATCAAACTGCGCTCATATATGGACCATCGGTTGCCACGCAGCGACGCGGTCATTCTTCATCTGCCCAGGCGGGCCGTTCGACGGCTGCATTCGCATGAGGAACAGGCACGCCACCTCAATCCTTCCCGCGATGACGCCAGTGCCGATGACGATACGCTGACACGCCAACATTATCTTGAGATCGAGGCCTATGACGACGTCCTTGCCGAAGTAGAACAAAGGCTAGAGACCGAACGCTCCCTCTATGGCCCGACAGCCATCAAGGGTATGACTTCGAAGGCAAAAGGTTCAGCAATATCAGTGCGCCACGGTTCCATTTTGCGTGTTGACTGGAAAACCAAGCGGAGCCGCCTGACACCAAATATCCAGGATGCAATGGCTTATCTGTCGAAAGACTATGTGGTCGGCCAAGGCCAACAGAGCTCACAGGCGCCGATCCGGACCCTTTCCCAAGATGGCCGAGAGGCGCGCCTTCTCGATCTGGTCGAGCAGGGCAATGTTACCGACGCCATCATTCTTGCCAGAGACATTTATGGGTTCAATCTGACTGAGGCCAAAGCCTTTCTGGACGACCTGCAACGCGCTTAAGGTTGCAGAAGAGGGCTGGCTTCAGGCCCCTCAAAAAAGCTCTCAATCCCAGCGCGGCGCAAAATCGAAATCGACCAGTCGGCCAGCGGCGCTGCCGAGGGACGTTATCCGCCGCATCTCATCATCCGTGAGTTCAAAATCGTCGATAGCGATAAACTCTGCAATTCGGTCTGTACGGGACGAGCGTGGAATCGCAATGACGCCCTGCTGCTGAACCAGCCAGCGCAACCCGATCTGCCCCGCATTCTTTCCGCGCGCCCGTGCAATCTCTCCGATCACCGGGTCCGAAAAGACCTGCCCCTTCGCGAGCGGCGAATAGGCCGTCAGCGCAACACCATGGCGTGCACATTCGGCGAGAACGGCCGTCTGATCGAGAAACGGGTGATACTCCACCTGGTTGACGGCCAATGGTTCACTTGAATGGCTGACCGCCTCCTTAAGCAGGTCTACAGTGAAATTCGACACACCGACGAAGCGGGTCAGTCCTCGCTGCTTGACATCGGCAAGCGCCCGCATGGTCTCCGCAATCGGTGTTCCTGGGTCAGGCCAATGCATGAGGACCAGATCCACATAGTCGAGCTCCAGCCGCTGCAAACTCGCCTCGACCGAGCGCTGGAACGGGCCGTCTCCGGCGCAGTCGTGCCAAACCTTCGTCGTCAAAAAGACTTCATCGCGCGACACATCGCTGGCTCGAATCCCGTTCCCGACAGCAACCTCATTGTCATACATCGCCGCCGTGTCAATGTGGCGGTAACCCATCGCCAGAGCATCGACGATGCGCTTCTCACAGGTCTCATCCCGCAGATCCCATGTGCCGAGCCCGATCGCCGGAATGTTGGCACCGTTCGCTTTCACTGTGTGGATCATGATCACCTCTGTTCCGGGAATTGAGTGAATCTATCCAATACGCAACGCAGTGAAAACGGCCGAGTTGTCAGATCTGAAAGTCGCTCCCCTCAAAAGATGAAGTCTGCGTTCGTCAGGTCAAGCATATTGATACCTTCGAGTGTGATCGTCCCATCGCCGGTGTCGATCACTGTGTTCGCGCCCACCTGCGTGGCACGGTCCCGGTATTCGCCAAAATCATCGATAATCGTATCGTCAAGATCGAGCCGATCCACCCCGACCTCGAAGTCAGTTACGATGTCCCGGTCATTGTCGTCTCGATCGGTGATGAAAACGAAGATGTCGGCATCTTCTCCTCCCGTCAGGATATCGTCTCCGTCGTTCCCATTGAGCCGATCATTGCCAATTCCGCCGAACAGCGCATCATTGTGGCGCCCTCCATCGAGACGATCATTGCCATTCTCTCCATAGAGAAAGTCGTTTCCATCCCGGCCATAGACCTCGTCGTTGCCAAAATCAGCGCGCAGGATGTTCCCGATGTTGGATCCATAAATCTCATCATGACCGGAGCTAGTCGTGACGTTCTCGATACCACTGACTGTATCGCTCGAGTATCCGCTCTGGCGGGACCAACCATTGTTGAGATCAATATCTGTGTCCCGGCCGTTGTAGTAAATCAACGTATCCTCACCACTGCCTCCTTCGATCGTGTTCCCACCCGACCATGCAAGGATGAACTGATCTTCACCGCCCAATCCACGTAGCGTCGAGCCTAAATTCCCGCCGACTGACAATTCATTGTTCAGCCCATCACCAAGCAGCAGGTGATTGCTCCCACCCTCGACAGACGCCCCCTCTACACTGTTGTAGCGGTCGCCTTGGGCCTCACCTCCAATCCCGGTCCCTGACAAGTCCACCGTCAGGCTCGTTGTTGGAACAGCCGCATGATAGAAGACGGTATCGATGCCGGCATCGCCATAGAGGGTGTCAGCGCCAGCACTTCCGGATAGCTGATCATTGCCATCGCCGCCGAAGATCAGATCGTCTCCGGCTCCACCATAAAGAATATCTTCGCCGCCATACCCGAACAGCTGATCGTCGCCGCCCGCACCTTCGATCCGGTTTGCATTATCATCGCCCCAGATATAGTCGCGATGGTTCGATCCCAGTACATTCTCGATCGATATCAGCGTATCGCCATAGGCAGCGCCCATATAGCCGCGACCCGCCGCCAGATCGACCATGACACCGTTGCCGGAGGATGCGTAAGAGGCCGTATCCTCGCCGTCACCACCGTCGAGATAGTCGTTTCCGCGACCACCTTCGAGAATGTCCCGGCCATCGCCGCCAAAAAGATGATCATCGCCTCGGCCGCCAAACAGCGTGTCCCTTTGATCGCCACCATAAAGATAGTCACCTTCTTCGCCGCCGTAGAGCTTATCGGGTCCAATGCCACCATAGAGTTCATCGACCCTGTCTCCACCGTAGAGCTCGTCCGATCCAGACAGGCCGTAAATTATCGAAAAGTAGATATCGTCGTCTGGATCGGCATCGCTATAGATGACGTCGGCATCCTCGGTGCCGTAGGTCCAGGGAATATCGATCTTGGTGAAGGGTGGCTCGATTTTGAAGAAATTGGATTGCTTGAGTGAGATGCCCATTGCTCAATGACTCTCCCGATACCATCCCCGGCAGATGTCTATTGCCGCACCGACATTGAACCAATTTCGAATGAGCTGTTCAGATAGGGTTCATACGGACGAATACACCCCGAGTGATGGAGAATACTGAACCGGCACCCGTCGGCGGCATGTGAACTGGCGACATCGATTTCCCCAAGCGCTGTCGATCATTACGGCGAATCGCAGCGACACATTCCGCCTGCCGATTCGTCTTAATGATCAGTTAATTGAATCCGACTATCCTTTTTTGCATGTCAGACACATTGGCCATAGGAAGCGCGAGCCAGCTGCTTATGACGGTGGCTCTCTTGACGGCGAGCAAGTCGCCACCTGTCGTCGAGTCCAACGGCGATGGCCGGCCAAGCCGTTCACATAGCGCAGCAGACTATGATCGACCGCGTACTACGAGCCATACGGAAATCGACCCCGCCACAAAGAGCGTCGTTCTACGGGTTGTCAGCGAGATGGTCGGTACCGTCGTCGCCCAATATCCCAACGAGGTGCAATTGCGCGTTCGCGAATATGTGACCGCATCGGATGCTGCCAAAGAAAAGTCTCAGCCTGCTGGCACGACGGCTTAGGCTTGCGGACGAATACAGGTGCTGTCGGCTAACACGGAATCCGACTCGGAACTCTCAGCGCGTCTCCTCGAACAACTCCCGTCCGATGAGCATACGTCGAATCTCACTTGTTCCGGCGCCAATTTCGTAAAGCTTGGCATCGCGCAATAACCGGCCTGTCGCCGTTTCGTTGATGTAGCCCATCCCGCCAAATATCTGGATGGCCTCCAGTGCCATCCATGTGGCCTTTTCAGCGGCATAGAGAATGACGCCAGCGGCATCCTTGCGCGTGGTTTCTCCGCGGTCGCAGGCCTGCGCCACAGCGTACACGTAGGCCTTGCAGGCATTCATCGTCGTATACATGTCCGCAAGCTTGCCCTGCATTAGTTGGAATGTTCCGATGGGTTTTCCGAACTGCTCACGCTCATGGATGTAGGGGACGACCATGTCCATTGCAGAGGCCATGATCCCAATGGGTCCGGCAGCCAGCACGGCACGCTCATAGTCCAATCCGGACATCAGGACCCTGACACCATGGTTCAGTTCGCCCAAGACATTCTCTTCCGGCACTTCACAATCCTGGAACACAAGCTCACAGGTATCCGAACCGCGCATGCCTAGCTTGTCGAGTTTCTGTGCCGTCGAAAATCCAGGGAAGTCCTTTTCGATGATAAACGCCGTGATGCCTTTCGGACCGGCGTTCACATCTGTCTTGGCATAGACAACCAACGTCTCCGCTTCGGGACCGTTGGTAATCCACATCTTGTTGCCGTTGAGGATATACCGATCGCCCTTCTTCTCGGCCCGCAGCTTCATCGAGACGACATCGGACCCGGACCCCGGCTCAGACATGGCGAGCGCACCAACATGTTCGCCCGACACCAGTTTGGGCAGATAGCGCTCTTTCTGCTCGGCGTTTCCGTTGATGTTGATCTGATTGATGCAGAGATTGGAGTGTGCGCCGTAGGAAAGCCCGACGGATGCAGATCCGCGGCTAACTTCCTCCATGGCAACGCAGTGCGCCAGATAGCCCATATCGGCGCCACCATAGTCCTCTCCCACCGTGATCCCGTGGAGTCCGAGCTCTCCCAGTTTCGGCCAAAGGTCGCGCGGAAATTGGTTGGAGTGATCGATTTCCTCGGCTCGGGGCGCGATCTCATCCGACGTAAAGGCACGCACGCTGTCGCGCAACATGTCGACACTCTCGCCCAGCCCGAAATTGAGAGAAGGAATATCGTTTGGGATCATTGAATCTCGAGTCCTGTACAAGTGGTGGCGAAGGGATCAGACAGCATATCGGCAGGATAGATGGTACGATGCGAACAGCCAAAGTCAGTTGAGATGCGGTGTCGCACGAGCAACGATCGCCTGCTCATCGAGACCATCTGGCAGCACCCCGAAGGCAAAGGCCGGTCCACCCGACAGCCGAGAAGCGATGAATGCATCCGCAACTGCACCAGGTGCGTGGCGCAATAGCAATGATGCCTGAAGGGCGAGCGTGAGGGATTGCGCAATATGGCGGGCGTTGGCCTCGCGCGCGTCAGTCCGTGCCAACATGGGTTCCAAAGTCTCATCGAGATAAACGTCGAAGCACCGATCCGCACCCTTCGCCCGGCGAAGCTCATCCAATACAAGATCCAATGATCGCGGTTCACGTGCCATGGCGCGCAGCACATCCAGAGCCAATACATTGCCCGACCCTTCCCATATGCCGTTCAATGGTGCCTCCCGGTACAGACGCGCCATGATTCCCGTTTCGACATAACCGTTGCCGCCATGGCATTCGAGTGCTTCGGCGACAAGCCATGGCGCTCTTTTGCATATCCAGAATTTGGCAAGCGCGACTGCAATCCGGGCGAAGAGTTGTTCATCCGGGTCCTGATCCGCGCGATCGAAAGCGCCAGCAATACGCATCGTGAGCTGCGTCGCAGCCTCTGTCTCCAAAGCCATATCCGTCAGTACACGGGACATTGCCGGCTGATCGACCAGCTTCTTTTGAAAGACCGTCCTGTGTGCTGCGTGGTTCAACGCGTTGGCTAGTGCGCATCGCATGATGCCGGCCGATGATAGGGCGCAATCGAGCCGACTGTGGTGAACCATCTCGATGACCGTTCGAACGCCCCGCCCCTCTTCGCCGACCATGCGCGCCCATGTCCCGTCATACTCGATCTCGGAAGAGGCATTGGCCCGGTTGCCCATCTTGTCTTTCAGCCGTTGGATATAGAAGGCGTTGCGGGTGCCGTCAGGCCGCCACCGAGGCACGAAGAAACAGGAGAAACCAGAATCAGTATAGGCGAGTGTAAGGAAAGCATCGCTCATGGGCGCCGAGCAGAACCATTTGTGTCCGGTTAGCAGATATTCGGCGCCTGGACCGCCGGGACCGATCGGAACGGCGTGGGTCGTGTTTGCACGCACATCCGATCCGCCTTGCTTTTCCGTCATCGCCATGCCGACCATGGCACCTGTCTTCTCGGATGCCGGCCGAAACCGCGGATCGTAGCGGGTCGACAGGATGCGCTGTTCCCATTCCTCCGCGATGTCAGGTTGCTGCCTCAAGGCCGGAATTGCGGAGAACGCCATGAATGCCGGACAGCAAACGCCAATCTCCGCGTGATTGTAGAGATAGGACATAGCCGCCCGGGCCACATGGGCACCAGGGCGCGGCTCACTGAAGGGTAGCCCATGAAGATTGCGTTTTATCGCATGCCCCAGCAGCTCGTGATAAGCAGGATGAAACGTAACCTCATCGATCCGATTACCGAAGCGGTCATGACTCATGAACTCCGGCGTGTGCTTGTTGGCCAGTCGCGCCAGTTCCTGAAAATGCCCACTCGCAACCTCGTCCCCCAGTTGCGCCATTCGGTCGTCCGCCCAATCGGCTCCCTCCCGATGAGCAGCTTCGCGAAGCGGTCGGTCCTCGACAAAGGCGTTGTAGCCCTCCAATGGCGGAACCTGATTGAAGACTTCGTGCGTCGCTTTACCACTCATGCGCCTGCTGCCTCCGGTTGAGCCAAGCCTCTTTCGTTTGGTGTCCGCTTTATGATCGTCTGCTGCATCTTTGCGCACAGTCTTTCGGTTCCGTCCGCTGCAACGGCCTGAACGCTGCATTCGGTCAACACCAATGTGCGGCCTGGTTTCAGAACACGCCCTTGCGCACGAAGGGATTCCCCCATGGCAGGCGCACAGAAATTGACCTTGAACTCGACCGTGAGAACTTCTTCGTCCGGTTCGGCCAGCGTCATGGCGGCATATCCGGCTGCTGCGTCCGCAATGGTCGCGACCGCTCCGCCATGAATGAAATCATGCTGCTGGAGTATGTCAGGACGATAGCCCAGACTGATTTCGACCCGGCCCGGCTCAACACATCCCAGTTCGGCACCAAGAAGCGCCATCAACGTTTGGCGTGAGAAGCTCGCGGACACGCGCTTGGCGAAATCAGGATCACAGACGGTGTGGGCGTTCATGACCGTCTGCCCTTTTTCGATCGACCGGCCGAGAGCTCTTTGAGACGCATTCGGCAGCCTGCCTCGACACGATCGAGGTCCGTCAGGACCTCAGTGATATCGCTCAATTTCTGCTCAAGCTGTGCCCGTCGTTCTTCGATGCGCTCGATCAGGTGCTCTAATTGCCCCGCCTCCCCCGGCGCGGACTCATACATGCCAAGAATGTCGGCGATCTCGACCAGCGAGAATCCGAGCCGCTTTCCCCGAAGAATGAGCTTCAGCCGGATCCTTTCACGAAGCGGATAAAGACGATGCTGTCCTTCCCGTATCGGCTCCAGGAGACCTTGCTGCTCATAAAACCGCAAGGTCCGCGCCGTCACGTCGAACGAGGCCGTCATCTCGGAAATGGTATAGGATCGCTTACCGTCGTCTGTATCCGGATCTGAAGGCCAAGCTTGGCTGCTGGCAACTTGGTCGAAAATATTATCCATTCTCCATTGATAGATAACGTTTACGTAAACGTCAACTTAGAACGGTCTGACGGGCTGCCCGCAGTCGCAATAACCGATCGATCTTGATAGGAAGCCGACAATCAATCAGCTTGCAGGCGTTGCGTATCCGAACCGGGTCATATAAGCCGCGCAGCGCGCAACGATCTTCTCGCGCATGGCGTCCGGCAGAGTGTGGACGTTGGCCTGATAATCCCGCGCCGACGCCAGATATGTATCGATCGCCGGTTCCGCCCTCGCAAAGTCTCCGAGATCGAGTTCGTCATAAAGTTGGCGAAGAACGGTCTTTGGATCCGCGACAAGATCTTCGAAGGAGATCTCCGTCAAATGCCCCTTCGGGATTTTCGTATGGTGATCCTCGTAACTTCTGTGAACGCGATTGAACAGATCGAAGACGAAGTCCTCCAACCATGGGTCGTCCTGCGCCGGATTGTGAAGACCCTGTACCGAGTTTAACGCTTTCCACAACTTGATTGACGACGGAATGACAGAGAGCGGGTCCCTGGCGATATGAACGAACCTGGCGCCGGGACAGAGCCTGACGAGTGTATCGATCCGCGCTGTATGCGCCGGTGACTTGAGCACGATGCGCTTGCGCTGGCGATATGAGAGACGACGCAGGAACCAAAGGAATGTCCGGTCCCAACGACTTCTTGCTTCCAGATCAAGTGTCGAAAGCTCCAGATAGTCCATGTCCTGCGGTCCATGGCGCGGCCAGGCCATGGTCACCATGGGGCTCTTCAATCCGAGATTGGCCAGTGCAAACTCATCCTCCTGCGGTCGATCGACACCGACAGCGACATTGTCCATCGGCCGTCGCTTGGGAAGAAAGACATTGAACCAGCGGCGTACGGCACCACCCGTCAGAAGAAAGTGGTTTGGAAAAAAGCACTGGTAGGTCGTCGGATATCCATGCGCGGGATCGGCACTCAGCAGATCGTGCAGCAATGTCGTTCCCGATCGCCAATGGCCGATGACGAAAATGGGAGGTGGATCGATCCGGTGTGCCTCGACTCGTCTACGATAGATGGCTTCAGAGACGAAATACAGCAACGAATTCACTGGCGTGAACAATGTCACGGTGAGGATATTCGGTACACAGTTCAGCGTGATGTCGAACCGCCCACGGGCCAGAAACCGCAGCCAGACTCCAAAACGCATTCCGTGCCAGAAATAAAGCAGCCACCCCCCTTCCCGGTAGACCTTGAAGGGACCCTTGCGCTTTTTTTTCTTCTTTTTTTTCTTTGGCTGTGGTGCGTCGGTCATAGCGTCCCCGGCCGATCCTATCGAACCGCCTTTGTTAGTCGGAAAGCGGCGATTGGGAAAGGGTTCTTGATTAAATGCAGTATTGTGCTTTGTGGCTGGTTCTATCCGGCGGGATCGGGCCGTGGTGTCGGATTTGGGTCTATTTCGCTCACGGCTAATCCGTGCCTTCGGCACGGGCCTCCGCGGGGGCGGCCTGACCGGCCGGCGGCCGCTTGGCCTTGCCTCGCTAGTCGCTCGGTAATTCTTGGTTCCAGGAGAGATCGTGCCGTATGGCTGGTGCTATACGGCGGGATGGTGCCATGGTTTTGGGATCGGTTTTTTTCGCTCACGGCTATTCCGCGCTTTGGCGCGGGCCTCCGCGGGGGGCGGCCTGACCGGCCGGCGCGCGGTCGCGCTTGCCGCGCCACTAAGGCGCGGTTGTTTCAGGCACATTGGAAATCTTACCGTATAGCACCAGCCATACGGCACGATCTCTGATGGAGCCAAGAACAACCGAGCGACCAGCGAGGCAAGGCCAAGCGGCCGCCGCCCGGTCAGGGCGCCCCCGCGGAGGCCCGCGCCAAAGCGCGGAATAGCCGTGAGCGAAAAAAACTCAAATCTCAGAACACGGCACCATCCCGCCGGACACCACCACCCAAACAGCACAACTGCAGCCGAAATCCTGAACAGCCCTTACGACTTTGCAGGCACCAAAGGTGACTGACACACTCTCTACCGATACACATAGAGAACCCGTTCCCTCCGCAAAGACGCAATCATCGCCTTATGGAACTCGGCAATTCGGAACTCATTGCGCTTCTGGCCATCATGTTCGTCGCTTCCGTCGCGCGGGGATATGCCGGCTTTGGTTCGTCGGCGATTGTCATCGCTAGCGCTTCGCTCTTTATTGCGCCAACGAAACTGGTTCCAGTGCTCTACGTTCTTGAAGTTGGGGCAAGTATCGCCATGTTTCCGTCGATCCGGCGGGAAGTCGACTACCCCATCTACTGGCGCATTCTTGCCGGATGCGCGATCGGTATACCGCTGGGCCAATTTCTTCTGACCAATTGGCCAGCAGACACAGTCCGTATTGCTCTCTCCATTGCCGTGTTCGTTTGCGCCGTTCTTTTATGGCGCGGCTTCCGTCTCGGCTTTCCAATGACCATCCCATTCGCTTTGCTCACCGGCTTCCTGACCGGGCTCGGAAGCGGCCTCGCCGTCATTGGCGGGATGGTCATGGTGGTTATCCTCTACGCGACCGACTTTGGCGCCGCCAGGACACGGGCAATGTGCATCGCTGTCTTTCTAGCGATGTACGCCTATGGGATCGGTGTTTCAGCGTTGAATGGATTGCTCACGGCCGAGACAGTCTGGCTCGTTCTCCTTCTGACACTGCCACTTCTCGCCGGCCTCTGGATCGGCCAGCGTAGCTATCTTGCGACAACACCGGAGCGCTTTCGTCAGTTCTTGCTTGTTTTTCTCATGGCCCTGGCACTTGTCGGCGTGGTCCGCGCGATAATCCTTTAGCCGATGTGACGGAATCTACCCTTCGCGCTTCAGCCCTAAGCGTCGAGCGTATCCTTCACGGCCTCAGCCAGTTGCTTGAGGGAGAAAGGCTTGGGCAAGAACGCAAAATGCTCATTTGCATCCAAGTTCTTCTTGAATGCATCCTCCGCATATCCGGATATGAAGATGATCTTCAGGTCCGGGTTGGTCTTGCGCAATTCCTTCAGAAGCGTCGGTCCGTCCATCTCGGGCATGACAACGTCCGAAACGACGAGGTCCACCGCGCCTGTATGCTCATCCATGACTTCGAGCGCTTCGGCACCTGTGGATGCTTCCAAGACCTGGTACCCACGCCCCGCAAGCGCGCGTGCGGCAAAACTCCTGACGGCTTCCTCGTCTTCGACCAGAAGTACCGTTCCGGTTCCCGTCAGATCCTTCGAGCGTTTCGATGCATCCGGTTTCGGCGCCTCGACGACGTCTGCTGTATCGTCTTCGAAGTGGCGCGGAAGATATATGCGGAACGTCGTGCCATGCCCCAACTCGCTGTCGACAAAGATGAAGCCACCCGTCTGCTTGATAATTCCATAGACGGTTGAAAGACCAAGACCGGTTCCCTTACCGACCTCTTTGGTCGAGAAGAACGGCTCGAAAATCTTCTCCCGCACATCCGCCGGCATGCCGGTGCCGGAATCGACAATCTCGCACAGGACATATTCGCCCTCCTGCATCAGCGGCTCATTCAGCCGTTTGACGTCCCGCTCACTGAGATTGGCAGTTCGGATCGAGAGTTTGCCGCCATCGGGCATCGCATCGCGGGCATTGACCGCAAGGTTGATAACGACCTGCTCGAATTGATGGAGGTCTGCTTTGACCCGCCACAGATCGCTGCCGTTGGACACATCCAATGCGATCTTCTCGCCAATCAGCCGTCCGAGAAGGATTGAGAGGTCCGTCAGAACATCGTTGAGGCTCAGCACTTGCGGACGCAAGGTCTGCTGCCGTGAGAATGCCAGGAGCTGACGGACAAGACCTGCCGCACGATTGGCATTCTGCTTGATATTCATGATGTCCTGGAACGCGGGGTCCGTCGGACGGTGGTTGGCCAGCAGAAGCTCCGAGAAACCGATAATCGCGGTCAGCACATTGTTGAAATCGTGGGCAATTCCGCCGGCGAGCTGGCCGATTGCCTGCATCTTCTGGCTCTGCGCGATCTGCACTTCGAGTGCTCGCTGCTCGGTCGCATCGACGGCATAGACAATCGCCGCCTCTTCCGACATGTCGTCCTGTTCGACAGGACTGACGAAGAGCCGGCCATTGCGTCCATTATCGTCGCCGAACATCGCCTCGACCGGCTCGATCAGCACCTGGCCGGACAAAGCCGACTCGATAGCCTTCTCAAGTGCATCCCGGGAATCGGCATCGACCAGATCAATGATCTGCGCTCCGCTCTCTGCCTGGCGCTCGCCTGCCGCACCGAACATCCTTGCGAATGACGCATTCGATTTGCGTATCCGACCCGCCCGGTCGATCGTGATGATGGCGATTGGGGCGGAATGGAAGAAGCGCGCAAAGCGGATTTCGGCAGCCTGTCCGCCTTCTTCGGTTTCACTCCCCGGACCGCGATTCATGACCAGCATGTGCGATAGCTGGTTTTCTCCATCAGGCAGATCCATCACCCTGTGGAAAACCCGCACCGGAACGCTCATTCCATCGCGGCTGATCAGGTCAATATCGAAACGTGCGACTTCTCCCGGCGAAGGCCCGTCTGAAATCTGCTGCACCATAGCGGCGGAGTCTTCCGACATCAGATCGCGCAGCATGATCTCGCCTGCGGCCGCTTCCGACAACTCAATCCCCAGCCAATGGGCCAGCGTTGCATTCAGATATTCGATCCGCCCTCCCCGGCTTGAAGACAGAAAGCCGACCGGAGCGCTGTCCAGATAGGCAATGACCTGTTGCAGCTTGTCGAAGGCATCTTCTTCCTGTCGGCGCTCGCCTGTCAGATCTGCAACCTCCCAGACCGTTAGCGCAGGGCGACCCGTCTCCTCGGATCTAGCCGGACATGGACGCACGGCAACGCGGTACCAACGTGTCGGCGTGGGAACACCTTCGCCATCGTCATCCGGCGGCACGGCGAATTCTTCAGTCCAACTGCGTCCTTCGCGCCCTGCCCTGAGCAATCGGTAGACGGCATCCGCGCTCTCCGGTGATCCTGAAAATGCCCGCTCAATGGTGGGAATGGACTCACCATCTTCAACACCGACAAGCCGCAGATACGCCTTGTTGGCGTACTCGACATCGCCATCCCGCACAATGAGAGCGCCGTTTGGCAGATTATCGGCAAAGGCCTTGGTGAGATCGTTTTTGGGCGCCCGCTCACTGAATCTGAGCAAGCCTGCCGCCCCGGCGAACAGAGAGAACACCCCGACAATCGAAAGACCGGCAAGCACAGCCAAAACGAACGGCTCGGCCGCATCCCGCGACAGCATGGCGATGGCTACGGCGCCGAACGCCAAGCCAAGCCCTAATAGCACGATGAGGCCGATGCTTCCGTCGCGATCCGTACGATCGACAACAGGTTCGGCATACTTCATTGGCGCGTCAACATTACTCATGAGTCGGAAAATAGCCGATTCGGGTGGCCTCATCGTTAAGATTCGGCCGACTCTGTATAGACTTGTCGCGATTATTTGAAGCAGCGTGTGGACAAGCGCGTCTTAGCTTCGCCAACTCCGCGACTCACGGAGCCGCATGACATAGCCAATAACTTCGGCGACGGCCTTGTAGTGTTCGGCCGGAATCTCGTCATCGACCTCGACACCGGCATACAAGGCGCGGGCCAGTGGCGGGTTCTCGACGCGCGGAATGTTGTGCGCATCTGAGATTTCTCTGATTTTCATCGCCACATCATCGACACCCTTGGCCACGCAGATCGGTGCAGGCATACCGGCCTCATATTGCAGCGCTATCGAGTAGTGAGTCGGGTTTGTAACAACGACTGTCGCGTTCGGCACATTGGCCATCATCCGCTTGCGGCCACGTTCGGCACGAACCTGTCGCAGTTTGGCTTTGACCTGCGGGTCGCCTTCCATCTGCTTATGTTCGTCGCGAACCTCTTTGATGGTCATGCGCTGCTTTTCCCACCATTTGTGCTTCTCCCAGGCGAAATCGAGCCCGGCCACAATCGAGAGAATCGCAACGACGCCCAGGAGCATTTCTCCTGACAATTCCTGCGTGACCATCAGGATCGCCATGGGGTCTGCCGAGATCAGAGTGTCCAGCCGGTCACGGCTCGGCCATAAAATCCACCCCATGACGCCACCGACGATGGCAAGCTTGGCAATCCCCTTGGCGAAATTGACCAGGCTGCGGGCAGAGAAGAGCCGCTTGAACCCTCCGAGCAGTGAGATTTTGTTGAGCTTGGGCTTCAGGGATTCGGCTGACAGCAATGGAGCATGCTGCACCATGTTCCCGGCAATCCCCGCTATCATCATGATTAATAGTGGAAATCCGAACGAGGCGACGATGGCACCGCCGAGCAGAAGCGTCAGTCGCTGCAGGCCGGCACCGTCCATCGGCAGATCGTGTGCATCCGATAGGAAGGTTTTTAAACTCACGCTCAAAGATCCAGCGGCGTCGCCCATGAACACCATGATTACCAAGGTCGCGGCTGTCATCATGAACCAGGATGTAACCTCCTGACTCTTCGGAACGTCACCCTTCTTTCGCGCGTCATCGAGCTTCTTTTGGCTCGGTTCTTCTGTTTTTTCATGTTCTTCGGGTGTGTCGGCCATGCGTCTTTCCTATCCGATCACCCGGCGATGTAAGGCTCGAGCGCCTTGCCGTAATAGTCGATGAACCAAAGCATCATGTTCGACAGCAGGAAGAGCAGAAGAATGAAGCCAAGAAGAATGTTTGCAGGCATCGCGAGAAAAAACACCTGAACCTGAGGAATCAGCCGGCTAAGCACGCCGATACCAAGATAGAACACCAGCCCGAACACGAGGAACGGCGCGGCAATCTGAAACGCCAAACGAAAAGCATCGGCCAATGTCGTGAGGGCGACTTCGGCAAAATCGCCTGTGGGGAGAGTCATTCCAGGCCGGAACAAGCGATAGCTGTCGTGCACCGCCATCAACAGATAATGATGCAGGTCCGTTGCAAAAATCAGCGTAACCGACAGAACCGAAAAGAAGCTGGCAAACAACGTCGTCTGGATACCTTGCGCAGGATCGACATTCTGAGCGAATCCGAGCCCCGTTTGAATCGCGATTGTCGAGCCCGCGACCTGTAGACCCGTCGCGATCATTTTGACTGCGAGCCCGATTGCCAGACCCACGATGACTTCGCCGACGAGCAAGGCCAGCATTCCGCCGATCGTGTTTGGTATTGTCGGAAAGACTTCATGGACGACCGGATAGAGAATCAGAGTGAGAGCGAGCGCAAAGACCAATCTGAGCCGGGATGGCACCGAGCGGTCGCCAATCCCTGGCAAGGCCATCGCCATGGCCCCGACGCGTGCAAAAATCAGAAGAAACGCGAAGGCCGTCTGAGGCAGAAAGTCGAGTGAGACGGTCATGCCCCGTCACGCATATCATCACCCGCCAATAATATGAGCGGCGACCCGGTGCATGTATCCAGCCAGCGCGGAACTCATGAACGGCAATGCAATGATCATGGTGACGAAAATCGCGACGATCTTCGGAATGAAGACCAGCGTCATCTCCTGGATCTGTGTGAGTGCCTGGATCAAGGCGATCACAACACCCACCAGCAGCCCTGCAATCATCAACGGACCCGCTACCAGCAGGAGTGTCCATATCCCGTCGCGCGCAATATCGAGAACTTCTGCTCCGCTCATTTCTCATCTCCAAATCAAAGCGTTGCGTTCTCAAACAACAACGGGTTGGCCCGATCAGATGGGCATATTCATAAGTTCTTGATAGGCCGATATCACGCGATCGCGGACGGCGACCATCGACTCGACGGCGAGTTCCGTTTCAGCGACGGCCGTCACCACATCGACCATGTCCGCCCGCCCAGCAGCCAGATCCGTTGCCTTGGTTTCTGCCGCCTGTCCCGTCGCCTGAACATTCTCCAAGGTCGACTTCAAGACATTGGCGAATTCAGCGCCATCTTTGATTGGCGCAGCACCCTGGGCGGACTTCTCCGCACCGGAGATCAGTTTTGCTGCAGATGTGTAGGCATTGAGGGCCGCTGTTGGATTCATGGCTCAAGCTCCTTTATTTCGGTGCAGCGGCTATCAGGCGCGCAGGATATCAATGGTTCGCGACAGCATTCGCCGTGTCGCGTTGATGACGTTCAGGTTGGCTTCATAACTGCGCTGTGCTTCCCGCATATCCATTGTTTCGACGAGCGTGTTGACGTTCGGCAATTTTACATAGCCGTTTGCATCCGCCGCCGGATGGCCAGGCTCGTGGCGCTGGCCGAAGTCCGACCTGTCGAGGCGAACCGGGCCCATTTTCACAATGCTGGCGCCCACATCACGATCGAGCGCCTCCTTGAATGTCGGGATCTTCCGACGGTAGGGCTGCCCATCGGGTGTCTGAGCGGTGGAGTTCGCGTTCGCCAGGTTCTCGGCAATAATCCGCATGCGCCCGGTTTGTGCCCGCAACCCCGATGCGGCGATCTTAATCGACTGCATTAGATCCATGTTTTCATGCTCCGCTGGATCACTGAATTAACGCTAGCGACCACGGCCAACCGCCGTGCGTAGAAGTCCGAGGCTTTTCGAATAGAGAGAGGAGGCGAGTTGAAAGTCGAACTGGTTCCCTGCGACTTTCATCATCTCTTCTTCCAGGACAACGCCGTTGCCTTCCGGCGTGATTTCCCAGCCATCCTGCTGACGGCTGTTTGGGCTGGGACCGCTGACAGGCAGCGCCGCCCCCTGCATATGCGCTTTGTGTGTTCGGCCCTGGACAATCCCCGGCACCGCTGTCATGGCCAGCGTCTGACCGAAGGACATGGGCTTTAGCTCACGCGCGCGATAATTTGGCGTATCCGCATTGGCAACATTTTCGGAAAGCACCTTCTGGCGGGTCTGATGCCAGTGCATCTTGGATTTGAGAAAGCCCAGAAATTTGAGGTCTTCCATTGCCGCCTTCCGCCTGATTGTGCGCCACAACGAACGCCGTGAAACAATTGCCCTGCTAGGCAAACTTTGCCGCCACAAACCTTAAAAAGGTGTTAATAGGTGCCCCCACGCGGGACAGAAGCGGCTCTTCTTTCCAGTGCGGCCGTCTGACGCCCTCGAATTAACCTTTTGTTAGGGATAAGTGCGGCAGTTTTTGCCCATCGTTAACCACTTCAAGTCGCGCTAGGCGGGGCCGATCGCGGCGGCAAAATTCGAGTGCTCATGGATACCGATCTCACCCAGCTCATTACCTTCATTGCGATTTTCATCCTTGTTATCGCGATGATCGGTATCGGAGCTTGGCTACTGAAGAGTTTGCTATCGGGCGGCAGTGCAGCCGCCAGTGGCATCTTACGTAGTCGTGAAAAGCGCCTCGGCGTGGTTGAGGCCGCATCCGTGGACGGACGACGTAAGCTCATTCTGATCAAACGCGATGATAAAGAGCATCTGATCATGACCGGCGGACCGGTCGACGTGCTTATCGAAACGGGTATCGAAGCAAGCCGCCCTATCACTCCTGAATCCGAGCCATCGGAGGATGATCGACGAATCATCCTGGCGCGAGGCGAAGCCCGACGGGCATCGGATCCTTATGAGAACGACGATTGACGCTACGGGACTGAACACTCTCAAGTCCGCACTTCGCCTGATCGTCCCGACGACGATCGCCTTCGCCATGGTCACGGAGCCAGCCTTGGCTCAAAACGTGACGATTGGTTTCGGTGAGGAAACCGGCGTCACGGAACGCGCCATCCAGCTAATTGCGCTGGTGACGATCCTCTCACTGGCGCCATCGATCCTCATCATGGTGACGTCATTCACACGAATCGTGGTCGTCCTGTCGCTGCTGAGGACAGCGATCGGCATTCAGCAGGCTCCGCCGAACACTGTTGTGATCAGCCTCGCGCTGTTTCTCACAGCCTTTGTCATGTCTCCCGTTTTCGAGAAGGCCTATCAGGCGGGAATCAAACCGTTGATCGAAGAGCAGATGGAGCTTCCGCAGGCCTTCGAAAAGACGGTCGAGCCTTTCCGGGGGTTCATGCTCTCTCACGTGCGGGAAAAAGACCTGGATCTGTTTGCTAATCTGGCAGGAACAGAGAGAGTCGCCAAAGCAGAGGATATCGGCCTGCGCGTTCTGGTACCTGCCTTTATGATCTCGGAACTCAAGAGAGCATTTGAAATCGGCTTTCTGCTCTTCGTTCCGTTCATTGTTATCGATATGGTCGTGGCATCCGTTCTCATGTCGATGGGTATGATGATGCTGCCACCGGTCATCATATCCCTGCCCTTCAAATTGATATTCTTCGTCCTGGTCGACGGCTGGCATCTGGTGGCCGGAAGCCTGGTCCAAAGCTACGGAAGTTGAATCTTTTTGCACAAGGGGCTTGAAGTTTCACGGATCGTTCACAAATCAATGAGGACAGTGTCGGCGTACTCACCGCAAGTTCCTGCTACCGAAGTCGATAAGTATCAGTTTTGGTAGAGGTTTAGTCGCTGTGATGACGACATTCGTCCCTGCATATGGTTCGACAGTGACCGGTTCCTCTGGAGCCGTCATGTCAGTCCCCCAAACTATTTCCTAAGCCCCCACGAATTTCGTGGGGGTTTTTTTTATTCGGTTTCATAGGGTTGGCAGGTTGTTCTTTGCGGTTTAGCGGAAATGCGGTTGTGCTGTCCGGCAGCATGGGGGGTTGGTTGGGCCATCTGAGTTCATTTCGCTCACGGCTATTCCACGCCCTTGGCGTGGGCCTCCGCGGGGGCGGCCTGACCGGCCGGCGCGCGGTCGCGCTTGCCGCGCCACTAAGGCGCGGTTGTCCTTGGTTTCATGTTGAAATTCGGGAGTAGCCTGGTGCTGTCCGGTAACATTGAGATTCGCTCGACCAATTGAGTCTGTTTCGCTCGCGGCTATTCCGCGCTGGTGCGCGGGCCTCCGCGGGGGCGCTCTGACCGGGCGGCGCGCGGTCGCGCTTGCCGCGCCACTGTGGCGCGGTTGTCTCGGACTTATCGCAATTCATGCCGTAGTGCTCCAGTCATCCGGAGTGATCTCGCGTTGGAGCAATGATAACCGAGCGACCAGCGAGGCAAGGCCAAGCGGCCGCCGCCCGGTCAGGGCGCCCCCGCGGAGGCCCGTGCCGAAGGCACGGAATAGCCGCGAGCGAAACAGACTTAAATGGTCCAACCAAGCCCCATCCCGCCGGACACCACCAGCAACACGGTACAATCTCACATCGAACCAAGACCAACCGAGCGACCAGCGAGGCAAAGCCAAGCGGCCGCCGCCCGGTCAGAGCCTGTCCCGGACCCGATCCGGGGCCGCCACCGCGGAGGCCTGCGCACCAGCGCGGAATAACCGTGAGCGAAATAGACCCAGATCTACAAAGCGATCTCGATGCCGCCGGACATTGCCAGCACATCTCCGACAGGAATTAGCAACACCCTAGCCCTCTTTCGCCTCGTCAGCCGGCGTCTCGAGGCCCTTGGCCACTTCGTTGTTCTTGCGGAATTCGTCCATAAAGGCATCAAGCGTATCGGTTGCAGCGACTTCACGTGCAAGGCGCCGGAAATCCGCACTCGCACCTTTCACCGGCTGGGTCACAAGTGTGAAGGCCTCCGCATCGGTTGTCTTCAACATCTTCGAATAGAACTTCTGGCTGAGGCGATTGAGCGAGAGTTGTTCATCTGCCAGTGAGTAAGCAATGGCTGCCCGCAACACGTCGAAGCGCACTTTATCGCTAAGCGGCGTTTCTTCCTGCCATCGATTTCCGAGATTCTTTTCAAGCTGCTCGCCGGCTTTTCGCCAATGTTGCGCGTTCCACAGGGCGTCTGCCTTCAGGCGTTCGACGTCCTCGCCTTCCAACGTACTGAGAATCTCCACAGCCGCTTCGGCACGACCCAACTCACTCATAGCGCGCGCCTCGAGCAGACCGCGGCTGCGCAGCAGGTCCGTTGGCAGTCCAGCCTGACGGGTCTGACGAATCGCCTTGAGTGCAAGTTCCGGTTTGCGGTTCAACAGGTGAACCATCGCCAAGCGTGTCGCGACCTGCGCTCTTGCAGCACCCTTCAGACGGTTGTTGACCTGGTGATCCAGGAGTTCAGCCGCCTGATCCAACAGATCGACTTTTGCCAGTCGGTCTGCCAGCCGGCGGATCATTTCATCGCCCCCTCGACCGACCGGAGTCAGCTCCCGATAATCATAGAAGAGGCTGAGTGCATCGATCGCTTCAACGGATTTCGCACCATCTCGGAGAAACAAATCACGAAAGACCGACTTCATGTCATCCTGGATCTGCAACGCCGCCCTGGCCTTGGGATAGGCGATCACGGCATTCTTCATCATGGAGAAGGCGTCCCGATAACGCTCTTCTTTGACATAAAGACCCGCTAGAAGGCGCAGTGTTCCCAATTCAGTATCATCGCCACGCCAGACGAGTTGGAGCCGCTCCAGTTGCTTGATGGCATCCTTGACAGGGATCTTGTTCAACTTCAGCAGAAGCGAAATCGTCCGGTACTCGGCTTCGGCAACCGCAGGCTTATAGTCGCCCTTCAGAACAGCATCATAAGCCTCAAGGGCTTCCTGGTGGCGCCCAACGGCCGCAAGATACCGCCCCTTCAGCAGCGAAGATTCTGCGCGCAACGGTCGCGGCAGCCCTTCCGTCGGCACAGCCTCCAAGGCATCGGCCGCACGGGTGAGTTGCGCCGTCTCAAGTGCCGCCCTTAGAGCCGCAAGGTGGAACAGTGCCTGCTTGTCCGGTCTGTAGGACTTGGCGGCATCGGTTCCAGCACTGATCTGCTTCAGGGCCTCAAGCCAGTTCTTGTCATGGGCCGCAAGCAGTCCTCGCCACAGGGAGGCATCTGGGTCATTTGCCAAGGCGTGCACTTCGAGGTCGGGGCGTGCCTCGTCATGGCGGTTCATCAGGATCTTGGCAGCGCCACGCAGTACGTTGAATGCCGGATCACTAGCGACGGTCGAGTCGGACTGTCGCATACGATTGAGAACGCCAATGGACTCCGGAACCAGACCATTCGCAAGATAGATTCGAGCCAGCGCCAGTCGCTGCCAGTTTCGCTCGTCGTCCGGCGTCACTGCAATGGCGTTTTGGAGTTCGTGAATCCGTGTCGTCAGCGCGCTTGGATCTTCGATCCGCCATTTGGCAAAGTCGAGAAATCCCTGCCGTGCGGTCGGATCGAGCGTCTTCGATCCGGGCACATATTGATGCTTGTTACCGGCAGAAAGCGTTAGCCCCTTGTGCCGCGTGATCAAGACTTCATCGAGACGCAGTCTGACGCCGACATCTTCGGATTTGGGTCTGATCGCAATCCCATGCGCTGTCGGCAACGCGCTGAATTCGACGAATTCCTGAGGCTTGGCGATGTTGCGGGCCGGTGCATGCGCCGTAACTACCGCGAGGCGATCGCCGATCAGCGGATCTTTGAGCCAATGGACGCGTCCAGGAGCCTTCAGTGGAATAGTTATGACGGATCGGCGATCTTCGCGGAGTGACCGTTTGAGACTCAAAGGTTCCGCGCTACCGACAACCATATTGCCGATGCGAACGGTCCATGCATTTTTCTGACCGGACAGATAGGTCAACCAGGGCCGGGTGAGTTCCAGCCGCAAATATTGCGCGGATCCGTCGCTCTGCACTTCTGTGCCGGCGATCTTCTTCTTCAACTCTTTTCGAAGGGCTGCCCCATCGATCGGAGACGCCGTATCGAAGACAAGCCATATCGTACGTCCGCGACGAAACGCTGCCGCTGCAACCGGTTTGCGGAACGGAAACACCAAACGCAGATCAGGCCCCTCCCCCTCGACACGGACCTTGATACTTCCGGTCGTGTCGGGATCGGCGCCATTCTCGGTTTGACCGACGTCTTCTAGAGACTTGGCAGCAGCCTTTTGCTGGGGCTCTTTGACAGGCGGTTTTTTTTCTGGTGGCGGTTGCGCTGGTTTTGTCGGCTCAGGCTTAACCCGCGGCGGCCCTTGTGCCTCCCCGACCACACCCAATCCGGCAATGCGCGGCTCTGCGCTTTGAGGATTGTCACCAAAACGCTCGGCCTTTGCCGACACGAAGTCGAAAGGCTTTATCTCGAACTTGAATCCGGTTGCCGGCGCTTCGGCCTGCTGTTCTTTGACCAGTTCGTCGGTCGCCACTCCGGCGATACGCGTTTCTGCAGTCTCTTGCGGCGCTTCCGCTTTCTTTTCCTTTACTTGCTTCTCTTTTTCCAGACCGGAAAGAGCAGCCTCGGCTTCGGCTACAGAGGCTTCAGCCGCAGCTTCGGTACCGGAAAGGTCTACAACATAGGTCAGATCTTCCCTGAAACCTCTGAGATCGGCTTTCTTGTCAACCGTCAGGACAACCGCCATCCCAACATCTCGCTTCTCGACGACTGCCGACTTCAGGTATTTGGGCGGATCGACATTGAGGCGGGTCAGATCGACCGGGGCGTTCTGGCCGAACTCGAGTCGCACCTGCGTCCCAACACGCGACAAATTAGCTGTCACGAACTTATTCCAGTCGAACACAATGCGCGTGAATGTCGGATGGCGCGCCAATCGGACCTTGAGTGCAAAAGACTCCTTGGTGGCTTCTCGTTGGCGCGCCTCTTCGAGCGCTCGTGCTTCTGCCTCGGCAGCCTGCTTGGCGAGGGCCTTGACCACCGACTCAGGAAGGCTTGGGTACAATCCCTGCCAGTTAGAAGGCAGGATATCGATGAAGAGCTGTTTGCCGGCCTCCATCAAATTGACTTTGTAGGTCCGCGCGAACGCGAATCGAAACGCTCTACCGTCGGGATCGTGGCGGGCGATTGCGATGTAGTTCGGAGCTTTGACCGGAAGCGGATCGACATTCGCTTTCACGGGCTCATCAAAAGACAACACAAAGACACCGCTCGCGAGCTGACTCTTGTAGGTGGGCAGCCTGTCGAAGGTAATAACCAAACGACCGAAATTGCGCTCCTTGCGTACTTCGATCTCCGCGTTGACCTCTGCAAGGGCTGGAGAGATTACGGCGAGCGCAAATACGGCGGCAAGGCTGGCAAATATTGCCAGCCATAGCAGGTACTCGGCAGCAAAGCGCAACGCGCTGAGCGGTCCCTCCGCATTCGGAGATCTTGTTGTCTCGCCTGTTGGAAGAATGCTCAAGCCGCCGTCCCTTACGACTGATTTCCGCTAATTGCGGGCCTGTTTGCCAAGCCTTCGCGTCTGAAAATCAGTCTAGGAGACCATAGTTAATACCGGCTTAAGGGCGTGCACGAATTGGCACGATCAGAGCAGTTTCCCGCCGTTCGGGACGGAAAACTGCTCTGGTGCATTATGGCGTATCGCGACTCTTGATCTTAGGCAGTGCCGCAGCGGCCGATGTCTGAGCCTGACTGCGTTTTGCGATCTCGAGAGTGAGGCGTTGTGCAGCATTTGTGTCCATTGCTGCCATGATTGCCGAGGTCGCACTTGGCTTCATTCGCTTCACAAGATTCAGCAGCACGTCCATGTCGAGTTTGTTGAATATCTTCGCGGCGCTCTTGGCCTTCATGCCGGAGTAGACTTTGACCAGGCGACCAAACTGAGCCTCCTGCTCCTTGTTCTGGGATTTGAGTTCGGTTGCGATACGGCTCTCAATGACTTTGAGCTCAGCGATTCGGGCTTCGATCCGTTTTTCCGCCGCCTGCAGGAGATTCTCGCGCAGACGAAGTTCCCGTTCCTGCTTGTCCAACAGTTTCCTTCGCTTCCCAAGACTCTTGAGGACTGCAAGCTCGGATCGATTCTGTTCGGCCGGCATTTTGGCTTCGGCCGCCTTGTCATTTTCGGGCGACTTTGCCGGAGTCTCGGCCTTTGGATCTGCTGCCTTCTCACCAGCTTCTTCTTTGCCTTCGGCCTTGGCGTCTTTTTCCGCTGTTTCGGGTTTCTTGTCCTGGGCGCTGGCAGGTGCAACACCGGTTAGAGCGTAATTGTCTGCAAACATCAGTCCGGCTGATTTCAATGCAAAAAGGCAAAGTGCCGCAAACGCCATCAATGGTAGAAGCCTGAAACGACCCATCATGCCACCTCCCGATCGGGCGAGCTCACGCGTCGCATGGCGTTCAGACGGCCGAGGCCGATATCACTCGCACGCACCGACGGACGAGCGACTGGCGTGGCGACCGGTGCGGGCGCAGGTGCAGGAGCCGCAGCAGCAACCGGAGTTGCAGGCTGTTGTATTGCAGCTTGATCGCGGACCATTGCCGCCTCCTTGGCCTGAACGATCTGAGTGATCTTGGTCAGGAAGTGCTCGGCTTCGACAATCGCGGTCGAAAGCTCGGATGTAACATCACGCGAACGCTCGAGCTGGATTTGCAGCGTCTTCTCGGCGCCTGTCGATACCGTCGAAAGCGCAGCGACGGCATGCTCGGCCTTGGCTGTTGCTGCGTTGAGTTCGCCTATAACCTGAATGAGCTTGGCCTGATCTGATTTAAGCCACTTGAGCTTTCCGTGAACGACGACGCAGTACCCGATAGTGACAAGAAGAAGAACGGCAACAAGCAGTTCCATGGCCATACCAATCGGAAGTCCCGTCATAGCTGCTCAACCTCCTGGCCTTCGATTTGATTCTGTTCATCAGTGAAGGCGCGCGAACTGCCGCTCCCCTTGATGCCCGTCGCGACCTTGACCGCGATGTTCTGGTTGATTTTCCCTATCGTTCCCGTCGTCAACGGGATACCGCCGCATCGTAACGAGACAGGGTCATCAGGTCCGCAATTGAGCGCGATTGTCTCGCCGACTTCGAGATTCATGATGCGGCTGAGCGGCAGGACCATTTCATCCAAGACAGCTTCCAGCGCGATATCGGTATAGTAGATTTCCGTCGCCAGATGGCTTTCCCAGATATTGTCGCGACCGAACTTCTCACCCATGAAACCCTGCAGCAGCAGGTCGCGAATGGGCTCCAAAGTCGCATAAGGCAGAAGGAACTCGACGCGACCGCCGCGATCTTCCATGTCGATGCGAAGCTTGATGAGAATGGCCGCATTCGCCTGACGGGAAATCGCTGCAAAACGAGGGTTCGTCTCGAGACGTTCAAGCTCGAACTTGACCGGTGACAGTGGCTCGAATGCGCTCTCCGCATCGGCCAATATGACCTCGACCATCTGCCCCATAAGATTGGTTTCGATGGTTGTATAAGGCCGCCCTTCGATGCGTACCGCCGGAGCGCTGCGTCCGCCCAGCAAGACATCGACGATGGAGTAAATGAGGTTCGAATCGACGACCAGAAGACCGTAGTTGTCCCACTCGACGGCCTTGAAGACCGAAATCATGGCAGGCAGGGGAATCGAATTCAGATAGTCGCCAAAGCGCATGGTCGAAATATTGTCGAGACTGACTTCGACATTGTCCGACGTAAAATTCCGCAAACTGGTCGTCAGCAGACGCACCAGCCGGTCGAACAGAATTTCCAGCATCGGCAAGCGCTCGTAAGAGACCATTGCCGAGTTGATGAGCGCGCGAATGCCGCTGGTGTCCGTAAGGGACTGCTCGTCCAGATCGAAGCCGAGAAGGCTATCGATCTCGTCCTGATTGAGGACGCGCTCGCCGCCGCCTGACTCTTCGGTTGCCGCCTCATCGTCCCCATCATCGATCATTGCCGCCCATTGTTCGGCAACGTCCTCGTCGAACTCGGCGCGATCTTCACCGTCGCCACTTTCCTCTTCGAGTGCCGCTCCCCACTCTGCAGCAAGTTCGTCGTCGTCTTCCACGTCGTCGCTCGTCATCGTCCAAAAGCCGCCCTATTGAATTATGATTTCTTTGAACAGCACGCGATCAATCTTATTTGGATGGAGTTCCAGGTTGATTCGGCGTGTGAGTTCTTCCTTGAGCCTGAAAATTCCCGCAGACCCGTCGAGGTCGCCACTCCGAAGCTCCCTCAGATACAGCTGAAACAGATCGAGCACTCGTGGCATGACGGGTTTCAGAGCGTCGACTGCCTTCGTATCGGCTTCGAGCGAGACCTTAAGCTTGAGATATTGCCCACGGCCCTCAGTTGCACTGAGGTTCACGACCATTTCTGGTAGATCGTAATAGATGGCAGGAACCGCTTGCGCCTCCGCCTCTGGCGCGGGTCCCATCAGACCCAGCATATCAGCGGCAAAATACCCCCCGCCACCAAGTGCAAGAAGTGCAGGAACGGCAATGATCAGGAGCTTTTTCTTGTCGAGGCCCTTTTTCTGGCCGTCGCCTTCGTCTTCGCCCTCACCCTCGCCCACTTCAGCATCGTTTTCCGTTTCTTCGGGCTCGTCGCTCATTTAAAGAGACCTCGCGGGCATTCGTCAGCAATCCGTCGGTTTGGCATCGCGCAATACGGTGACATTCATTTATCGGGACCAAGGTTAACGAAAGGTTGCCAAACCCGGTTTCCGGCAAGTTCTGCCGGGTCATTTTTGCCGGGTACGACGAAGCTAACCGGCACGAAAATCGCTAACGCATTGAAATTGCTAAATTTTAATTTTGGCACGCCAACTGCAGTGTTTTTTGGGCAGGTCGCAGAGGGCATTCGTTTCCTACCTCGTGTTGCGTCGCGACCGGACGCTCTGGAATGACACGGGTTGGATCATGGAAAATGCACAGATCGTATCGCTATCGCGTCAGATGGCCTTGCGACAACGCATGAATGTCATCGCCAACAACATGGCGAATGTCGGGACTGCCGGATACAAGAGCGACGGCATTGTCTTCGAGGAGTTTCTCGCGCCTGAAGCACGCATGAACGATCTCGGCCGCCGCGACGGACAGATCTCCTTCGTCCATGACGTCTTCACATACAATGATTTCGGCGAAGGCAATTTCGAGCCTTCCGGCAACGAACTCGACGTGGCCGTTTCCGGTAACGGCTTCCTGGTCGTCGAGACCCCCAATGGCGAGCGCTACACGCGCAACGGTCAGCTCAAGCTCGACAATGAAGGCAAGCTCGTCACGCTGGAAGGACACGCAGTTCTTGGCGAAGGCGGGCCGATCACGTTTACCTCTGAAGAGGCGAACATCGCGATTGCAAGAGATGGCACGATTTCAACAAGCGAGGGCCAGAAGGACCGCCTGCGCGTCGTCGAATTCGAGAATCTAGCCGGTCTGCGCAAGCAAGGCGCAACGCTGTTCCAGTCCGAAGAAACACCTGAAAACGTGCAGAACCCCAATGTCATCCAAGGCATGGTTGAGAAGTCCAACGTCAATCCGGTGATTGAACTGACACGGATGATCGAGACTGTCCGCGCCTATACGTCAGCCGCAAAACTGATGCAGCAGCAAGGCGACTTGCGCCGCGATGCCATCGAGAAGCTTGGCAGTCCGCCGCAAGGCTAGCGCCGCTTCTTGCGCATCTCGATGCATTCTTGAGATTGAAAAGGACGAAGTGACATGAAGTCCCTGCAGATCGCCGCCACAGGCATGATGGCTCAGCAGCTGAATGTTGAGGTCATCTCCAACAACCTGGCCAATATGCGGACAACTGGCTTTAAGAAGTCCCGCGCCGAGTTCCAGGATTTGATCTACCAGAATTTGCGGCGCGTCGGCTCATCGACATCGGATCAGGGAACACAGGTCCCGGCCGGGATTCAGATCGGCTTTGGCGTGAAGACTGGTGCGACATCGCGGGTCATGACGCAGGGTAGCCTAACCCAGACGGACAAGGATCTGGATGTCGCCATTCGCGGCGAAGGATTCTTTGTTGTCGATCTGCCATCCGGCCAGACCGCCTACACCCGCGACGGTGCTTTCGAAATCGATTCGGAAGGCAATCTGGTGACAGTCGATGGGTTCGCGCTCAGCCCCGGGGTGACGATCCCCGCCGATGCGCGTAGCGTCACGATCAATCAGTCCGGCACTGTTGAAGTCGTGGCCGGAACCAGTACGACGCCCCAGAATGTGGGCCAACTGCAACTCGCCAACTTCGTCAACAAGGCAGGGCTCGAAGCGATCGGGGACAATCTCTATCTCGAGACGCCATCAAGCGGAAGCGCCACAACTGGCACGCCGAATGAGAATGGCTTCGGGAGCTTGGCACAGCGATTTCTCGAATCGGCCAATGTAAATTCGGTCACCGAGCTTACCGACCTGATCTCGGCACAACGTGCCTACGAGATGAACGCCAAGGTCATTACGGCATCAGATGAAATGATGTCCTCGACCACCAACATCATTCGGTAGGCGATAATGATCAATCTTCAGTTTATCCGTCGGATCGTCCCAAAGCAGGTTCTGTGTTGCGTCCTGCTCTGGGGCCCCTTCTGTGTCGGCAATGCCAATGCCTTGTCGGAGCCCTTGATCCTGAAAGAACAGGTTCAGGTTTACGAAGATGTCGTCACATTAGGAGACTTGTTCGAGAACCCTGGCTCCGCCCAGGGGATCGCCGTTTTCCGTTCGCCCGACCTTGGAACGGAAGGCTTCGTTGCCGCACGGCGCGTCCAGCAGGCAGCGGCGCGACATGGCCTCCAGTGGGCCAACCGTGGCGAGATCCGTCAGATCGTTGTCAAACGGCCTGCTCGTATCATCGAGGTAGACGACATGATGCGTGCGGTCCGACAGGCACTCGTCAGCGTCATGGGTGCCCCGGGCGAATCCGCGATCGACGTATCCCTGACCGGTAATCCGAAACAACGCCGGGTGGACGCTCGGGTTACAGGCGCACTTGCCGTGAAATCCATCGATTACTCGGCTCATTCCAGCAGCTTTACCGCATTGCTGGACTTCGAAGAGAGTGATGGCAGTCAAAAGCCTTATCGTATCCACGGCCGGGTCGTGGAGACGATTGAGGCCATCGTCCCTGCCCGCATTATCAACCGGGGCGAAACCATTTCTGCAGAAGATGTCCAGACAACACGCATCCAGAAGGCGCGTATCTCGCCAGGACGTGTTACGCGCATGACCGACATTATTGGCATGGCAGCCAGGCGCCGCCTTGCAGCTGGCCGCCAGGTCCGAAAAACGGACCTGGAGCAACCCACCATGATCAAGCGCAATGCCCTGGTCACGATTGTCTATGAGGTACGCGGACTGATGCTTCAGGCGCAGGGACGCGCCCTTGAAGATGCGGCGAAAGGCGCTGCCATCTCGGTCCGCAACACACGTTCCAATCAAACGATCCAGGCTGTCGTTCAGAGCCCGGACAAAGTCCTGGTCACCGGTACCGGTGGCCGTGTCGTAACGGGGCGTGCCCCCAGCAGACGTCGGGCGACCGCCGCGACGCGAAATGCTGTCCGCTAACTCTAAAGAAGGCTAAAAAATGCCCTTAATGCGTTGTCTCATTCTCGTGCTGGCCACGGTCGCGCTCAGCGGATGCGCTTACATGGAGCGCCTTAAAGACGTCGGAAACGGGCCTGTCCTTTCCGAAATCAAGAACCCGGTCACGAAGCCCGGCTATCGTCCTGTCAGCATGCCGATGCCAGCAGCGGAACCAGCCAGCTTCAATCCCAATTCGCTTTGGCGCAACGGTGCGCGGGCCTTTTTCAAGGATCAGCGAGCCGCACGCGTCGGCGACATTCTCACCGTCAATGTCGAGATCACCGACAAGGCGGAACTTGAGAATACGTCCGAACGCAGCCGCGACAATGACGAGACTTCGACCAGCACCAGTCTCGCAGGCCTGGACAAGCTGTTTGAAAAGCTGCTCCCGAATGGCGCCAATCTCGCCAATCTCGTCAATCTTGCCAGCAATGGAAAGACCAACGGAACCGGTTCCATTGAACGAGAAGAAACTATTGAGACCAAGATGGCAGCCGTCGTTACCCAAGTTCTCCCAAATGGCAATCTCGTCATCGAAGGCCGACAGGAAATCCGTATCAACAACGAACTGCGCGAGCTGGTCGTTGCCGGTGTCATCCGTCCGGAAGACATCACAGCCGAGAACACGATCCCGATCTCGAAAATCGCCGAGGCCCGTGTCTCTTATGGCGGCAAAGGTCAGATCTCAGATGTACAGCGTCCGCGTTATGGGCACGAAATCCTCGACATTATCCTGCCCTTCTAGAGTATGTCGCAGTTGCGTTCGTCGCGTAGCGTAGTGTCTTTATTCGGTCCAGGATCAGCAGGTCTGTTGCGCGTACTGCTGGGATCCCGAGATCGCAGATTTCGGCCTGTAGCCAGGATCACCGACCCAACAATTGCCTCCCGTCTACTCTGAGCATATTTCGGACATCTTGCTCCGGAAAGTGCTCAGGATATTGATCGCAGCTCCGAATTTGGGGCGGAATAGGGGTTGCCAATAGGCAAAGCGGAGCGCACAGCTCTACCGCATGATTGAGCGGTACAAGGGATCCGGAGGCACACGCATGACAATGCCGATCTGGCGAAAACTCCTGATCGTTCCACCCATTGCCCTGGGCGCGGCCTTCCTTGCCTATCAGATCACGAACAAGAAACCTCCCGTACAGGCTGCCCCTGAAGAACGGGTCCGCCATGTGCGTGTGATTGCAGCCAATCCGATCAAAGTTATACCGCGCGTGGTCGGCTATGGCTCCGTCGAACCTGTGCGCATCTGGCAGGCGGTTCCACAAGTCAGTGGCCGCGTCGTAATGGTCCATCCGGACTTCAAAAAAGGTGCGATTTTGCGTGCCGGCACCGAAATCGTCCGCATTGCACCGACCGACTACCAGATTGCGATCCGGCAGGCTGAAGCAAATATCCGTTCCGCCAAGGCCAAGCTCGACGAATTGAACGTGAACGAGACCAACACGCAGGCGTCTCTCAATATCGAAAAACAGCTACTCAAGATCACGGAGCAAGAATTGGCGCGCATGCTGCGGCTCCAAAAACAGGGGACCGTCGCACAGGCAACAGTCGACCAGGAACAGCGCGATACGCTCACGCAGCGCACGAAAGTTCTGAACTTGGAGAACACACTCAAATTGATTCCGGCTCAGCGTGCAGCCCAGGACGAGCAGATCGAGGTCTATGAGACGCAGTTGGAAACTGCCAAGGTCAACTTGGAGCGGACACGTATCAAAACGCCATTCGATGGCCGTGTTGCCAAGGCCGATGTCGAGGTCACGCAATATGTCGGTATCGGAACCGATCTTGGCTCATTCGACGGTATCGAGGCCGCGCAGATCGATGCGCAAATTCCGGTATCGCATTTCCGCAATCTCGCCGAGGTCATGACAACGGGTGTAGCGGGACAAACCGGGGTTGGACGTTCGACTGTCAGGGATTTTTCTGAGCGATATGGCTTGCATGCCATTGTTCGCCTGCGCCTGGACGAGCGATGGATCGAGTGGGAGGGTAAAGTTGTGCGCATCAGCGATACGATCGATCCCAAGACACGCACGATCGGCGCAATCGTGGTCGTCGACAAGCCATATGCGAAAGCAATTCCAGGTCGGCGCCCGCCTCTGGTCAAAGGCATGTTCGTCGAAGTCGAACTCCGCACCAAACCGCTTGTCAATCAGATCGTGGTGCCGCGTTCTGCACTTCACGATGGCAAACTCCACCTTGTCGACAAAAACGGAAGGTTGGAGATCCGATCTGTGGAAACCCGGCTTCCACAAGGCGATTTCGTCGTCATCGGCAAAGGCGTTGCGCCAGGCGAAAGGATCGTGGTCAGCGATCTCAGTCCGGCCATCCCGGGTATGATGCTTCGCCCAACAATCGACGATGAACTCGCACGCCGGCTCACACAGCAGGCAAATACTGCCAGGGTCAGTCAATGATCCGGTTCTTTGCCGAACACCCCACGCTTGCAAACCTGCTCATGATCGCGCTTCTCGCCGCAGGTATTGCCGCGGTTCCGAGCCTGCAACGAGAAACGTTTCCTCGGATCGATCCCAGGAAGGTTCAGATCACGGTGCTTTATCCGGGCGCTCGCCCTGAGGATGTGGAAGAGTCGATTTGCCGACGTGTCGAAGACGCCGTAGATGGCGTCGACAATGTTGCGGAAATCGAGTGCGATGCCCGCGAGGGCAAGGCGACAGCCAGCGTCGAAATGGTCGAAGGCGGCATCCTGGATCGCTTCTTCTCGGATATTCAAACGGAGATCGATGCGATCGACGATTTCCCCGATCAGGTCGAAGACCCGATCGTCAAACAACTGGGTCGAACGGATTTTGTAGCTTCCGTGGCCATTACAGGACCGCAGGATTCCGTCACGCTCAAAGCCTATGCCGAGGAAGTCAAAGAGCGCATGCTGCAGACCGGCGGCATTCCGAAAGTCGAAATCAAGGGGTTCTCCGAACACCAGATCCGTATCGAATTGTCCGATACGACACTCAGACAGTTCGGTCTCAGCATTACGGAAATCGCCGATGCCATTGGCAGGCAGAGCGTTGATCTGCCGGCGGGAAACATCGACGCCCGCGACGGCCAGATCCTCGTCCGCGTGGCAGATGAGCGCAAGCGCGATTATGAATTCGTGGATCTTGTCGTCGTCTCAGGCGAAAGCGGTGCACAAATCAGGCTCGGCGACATTGCGACGATCACCGACAGGTTTGAACTCGATGAAGACAAAATCCTGTTCAATGGGCAACCCGCCGCCCTCCTCAGCATTACGAAAACGGAGAATGAAGACACGCTGAGAGTGATCGATGCGATCAAAGCCTTCATTGCGACCGAAGAAGCGACTGCACCGCCCGGTATCGCACTGACCGTGACAAACGATGCCTCGTCGATTGTCCGCGACCGCCTCAACCTCCTCGTCAGAAACGGGGCGCAAGGCCTGGTTCTGGTGTTTCTGTCAATGTGGCTGTTCTTCGGATTGCGATACTCTTTCTGGATCAGCGTAGGACTGCCAACAGCATTCGCCGGAGCGATCGCGCTGATGATCGCCTTTGGATTCTCACTGAACATGTTGACCATGGTTGCGCTGCTCATGGTGATCGGCCTTCTCATGGACGACGCGATCGTTATTGCAGAAAACATTGCCACACAGCGTCGGCACGGGAAGTCCCGGATGGACGCAGCCGTTATCGGGACGCGTCAGGTCCTTCCCGGCGTCCTTTCTTCATTTGCCACCACGATCTGCATTTTCGGCTCACTGGCCTTTCTCAAGGGCGACATTGGAGCGGTCCTGAAAGTCGTGCCGATCGTCATGCTCTGCGTCCTGAGTGTCTCGCTGATTGAAGCATTTCTGATCCTTCCCAACCATCTCAGTCACAGCCTGCAGAAGAATGACGCAGAGCTCCCCTACCTTCAGGACAAAGCCGACAAAGCTATCTCCTGGGTGCGCGAAAACTGGATCGGCCGTGGTGTCGATCTGACCGTTCGTTGGCGCTATTTGACGACCGGCGCCGCCGTTGGTCTGCTGCTCCTGTCCGTCGGAGCGATTGCAGGAGGATTTCTGAAATTTTCTGCATTCCCGGAACTCGACGGTGATGCGCTTGAGGCAAGAATTCTCTTGCCCCAGGGCACGCCACTCTGGCGTACGGAGGCTGTTGTCGAACAGGTTCACAGTGCATTGAAGCGTGTCGGCACACAGTTGGATAAAAACCAGCCTGACGGGCAGAAGCTGATCCAGAACATCGCCATCAGTTTCAACAAGAACGAGGATGCCTTCGAGTCCGGACCGCATGTCGCGACCGTGGCCGCTGACCTGTTGAGCGCGGACATTCGCAACGGGACCAACGATGAGATTTTCTCTCTCTGGCGGAAAGAGACGGGTGATATTCCCGACGTTATCGCCATCAAATTCACCGAACCGCAAATCGGCCCGGCCGGTAAGGCGATCGACCTTCGTCTGAAGGGCGATAACCTTGCCACACTGAAGGCCGCATCCGAGGAGTTGCAGGACTGGCTACGCAGATACAAAGGTGCCAACGACATCACCGATGATCTGCGCCCGGGTAAGCCGGAGATCCGCGTGCGATTGAAGGAAGGTGCGAAGACACTCGGACTCGATGCACGAACCATCGGCAACCAGCTGCGCACGTCGTTGTTCGGCACGACGGTCAGCGAGATCCAGCAAGGCGCAGAGTCCTTCGAAATCGATGTGCGGCTCGTCAGAGAAGATCGCGACAGCCTGGCTGACCTCTATAACTTCACTCTCTCCACGCCGGACGGCGACCGTGTGCCCATCACGGCTGTTGCGACCCTGGAACAGGCGCGCGGGTTTTCTCGCATCAATCGGGTCGATGGAAGGCGTACGGTCACGATTCAGGGCGACGTCGATGTCAGCGTCGCAAATGCCAATGAGATCGTCTCCGACGCGCAAATCAGGTTCATCCCCGAATTCTTGAAACGACATCCCGGTGTGGAGCTGGAAATCGGCGGTCAGAATGAAGAAGGCCAGAAAACCCAACAGTCGATGATGCGAGGGTTTATTCTGGGATTGATCGGCGTCTTCCTTCTCCTCAGTTTTCAATTCCGCAGCTACATCGAACCGATCGTAGTGATGGCCGTAATCCCCCTTGCGTTTATTGGCGCTGTGGCAGGGCATATGATTATCGGGATCGATTTCACGTTACCGAGCATGCTTGGATTCATGGCCTTGTCCGGAGTCGTGGTCAATGACTCGATCCTGCTGGTTCAATTCATCAAGGATCGTCATGGCCCCGATGCGACCGTCGCCGAAGCGGCACCCCAGGCTGCCCGGGCCCGATTCCGAGCAATCTTCCTGACATCCCTGACAACGATCGTCGGCTTGATGCCACTGCTGATGGAAACGAGCCTTCAGGCTCAGGTGCTGATCCCTCTCGTCACCAGCCTTGCTTTTGGACTGCTGGCATCGACGCTCTTGGTATTGTTCGTCGTCCCCGCCTTTTATGCCATCCTCGATGATTTCGGATTGAGTACACTCGCGCGCGAACGGCGGGAACATGCGAAAGGTGCAGCAACGAAAACCGAACCATCGCCGGCCGTTTGATGCATCAGGCGCAATTGCCGAAATCCAACAGGGCGTTTACCGCCAAGGTTAGACTGCGAGACGTTTAGGACTGTCGATCCGTCGGATTTTGGCTTCGAGTTCAAGCTCGCGCGCCAATGTTGCAAAGCGCCGATGCAAGCGTTCGCCATCAAGCATCTGGAACCGTTCCGGGACCGATAGAACCAGCGTATCGTCCTGAAAAGATATCGGTGTGTGACCGATCACGCCCGGCATGGACGCAGATAGCATATGCGCGGTGCGGAGCGCCGCACCAACAATGCGTGCACGTGTGCGCCCACGCTCGCCAAGGAGTTCGATCAGTCGAGGACACTGCTCGTCCTTGACCATACCGGCATGACGGTAATAGACGGCCATCGCCAGAAACGCGCGTCCTGGATGGTCGATCCCTGCGAAACTGCCGTGGGCAATCGTATTAAGGCTCTCTTCGGCGCGATAGTCCGGATGCGCACGCCAACCGATATCCGATAGCAGGCAGGCAGCATGACGCAACCGCTTTTCATCACTGGTTTCGTCGATACCCGACGACGAGAACATGGCATCGGTCCAGCGCGTCAACTCTCGCGCATTCGCTGGCGACCTCGAACGGAGCACGGCAAGTTCCTCGCACGCCGCCAAGAGTGGGTCGCGCGCCCGTTCCCCCTCATCAAGCAGCGAATAAAGTAGGCCCTCACGAATTCCAAATGCCGAAACGATAATTGCCGATGGTCGGGCCTTGCGGATAAGCCGCTCCAGGATGATTGAACCATAGGGCACTGTTTCTCGGCGGGCTTTGGAGACCGCATCAATGCCCTCCATGGACGTTGGCGACAATCCATCCAGAACACTCGCAAAATCGAGGGCTTCGTCCTGGGTGATGCGATAACCATGCATGACACTCAACGGATATTTCTTGTGCGCCATGTGCAGACGCGCGAATGCGCGCCACGTTCCACCGATGACATAAAGCGGGCGCCCTTTGCCAAGCGAAAGCCAGTCGACGCTATCGAAAGCTTCGTCGACCAACCGCGTCGCCTTTTTCAAGCTGCCGCCTGCAAGATCGATCAGGCGCAGACCACCTAGAGGCAGCGTCACACCTTCGCTGGTGTCGCCATCCTCTATGTTCATCAACTCGAGACTGCCGCCTCCAAGATCACCCGCTAGACCGTCAGGCGCCTGTATCCCTGCAATCACACCCGCCGCAGCAAGTTGCGCTTCCCGGCGCCCCGACAGGACCTCGACGTTCGTCCCGCAAAGCGCCTCGACTTTTTCAATAAAGCCGGGGCCGTTCTTTGCTTCCCGCGCGGCGGCTGTGGCAACGACATGCACACCGACGGCCTCCAGCAAATCGGCCAGGGCACGAAAACGTCTGACAGCAGCGAGCGCTCGCTCAATGCCGTCGGGACAGAGTTTGCCGGTAGAGCCAAGCGTTCGGCCCAGCCCACACAGAACCTTCTCATTGAACAAGGGCGTCGGGCTGCGCTTTGCAGCACAATAAACGACCAGTCGCACGGAATTCGAACCGATATCGATGACTGCAACCGGCTCGTCAAGGCGCACCTGCTGCGCACGCTGAAGATCGTCGATCACCGCTTGGTCACGCCTTGATTATTCGGCGTGTAAAACGTGGCGGTTTGTGGTCCTGCAGCGACTCGCCGCGCCCTGACAGGCTAGGATTGGTCATGAAGTATTCCTGCGTATCGAAGGGATCTTCGCCTTCCTGCGGTTCCATACGCTGCGAACTGCCATCCGACAAGACCTGCCAGCTTTGTTGATTATCACGCAGATTGGCGAACATGATCTGTTCAAGGATCTGTTCTTTCACAGTTGCGTTGTTGATTGGCGTCATTGCTTCCACGCGCCTGTCGAGATTTCGCGGCATGATATCCGCAGAACTGATATAGACCGTTGCTTCGTCGTGCGGCAGACCATGCCCGCCGCCAAAACAGTAAATCCGGGAGTGTTCGAGGAAGCGTCCGACGATACTCTTGACGCGAATATTCTCCGACATTCCCTTGACACCAGGCCTTAGGCAGCAGATGCCGCGCACGATCAGATCGATTTCGACGCCCGTATTACTCGCGTCGTAGAGCGCATCGATCACCTCCGGATCGACAAGCGAGTTCATCTTCATCCAGATCTGTGCAGGTCGCCCTGCCTTGGCATGGAACATTTCCTCGCGAATGTGATCGAGAAGCCGTGCGCGAAGCGAATGCGGCGATGCCGCCAGCTGTTCCAGTTCCGCCGGTTCGGCATAACCCGTTACGAAGTTGAAAATCCGTGTCACATCCCGTGCGATTGCGGAGTCAGCAGTAAAGAATGACAAATCCGTGTAGATCTTGGCCGTGATCGGATGATAGTTGCCGGTTCCAATGTGACAGAAAGAGGTCAGTTCCCCCCCTTCCCTACGCACAATCTGACCGAGCTTGGCATGAGTCTTAAGCTCCAGGAAGCCAAACACGACATGGACACCGGCGCTCTCCAGATCCCGTGCCCAGCGGATATTGGCTTCTTCATCGAAACGCGCCTTCAGCTCGACGATTGCCGTAACCGACTTTCCTGCCTCTGCTGCTTCCTTCAGAGCCGCGATGATGGGAGATCCCTTGCTGGTTCGATACAGTGTCCATTTTATCGAGATCACATCGGGGTCCGCGGCCGCCTGCTTCAAAAACTGCAGAACGACGTCGAAAGACTCGTAGGGGTGATGAACGAGGATGTCCTTTTCGCGAATGGCTGTGAAGCAGTCTCCGCCATGATCGCGGATGCGTTCGGGAAACCGAATTGTGAAGGGTGTGAACTTGAGATCCGGACGGTCGGCAACGATGAGCTCTGATGTCTCATCGAGACCGATGAGCCCTTGCTGGACGACGACTTCATGATCGGCAACCTGGAGCTCTTGTATGACGAAGCGTTTGAGCTCTTCCGGCATGCTTGCATCGATCTCAAGACGAATGACCGAACCGCGCCTGCGACGTTTCAGGGCGGTCTCGAACAAACGCACGAGGTCTTCGCTCTCCTCCTGCACTTCGATGTCACTATCCCTGAGTACGCGAAACGAGCCGAGGCTCAATGCCGAAAAGCCAGGAAACAAGCGTGAAACAAAGAGACCGACAATCGCCTCTGTCGGAATGAACCGAATTGGTGGCGCACCCTTGCCTTCGATTGCCTCGGTTGCGTAAGGCAGGCGCACAAAACGATCGAGCTGTGGGGGGATCGGCAATAGGGCATGCATTGTCCGTCCCGTCGCCGCATGTTTCAAATCGAGCCCCAAGCTGAAGCCAAGATTCGGAATGAACGGAAATGGATGGGCCGGATCGACGGCGATCGGTGTCAGAACCGGAAATATGTGATCGAGGAAAAACTGCTCGAGCCAATTGCGCTCTTCGTATGTGAGCGCATCAGGCTCGATAACATGAATACCGGCTTCGCCAAGTTCGCTCCGAAGTCCGACCCAGCGCTCTTGTTGCTCGGCCGACAATTCGTCCCCTGAGCGATTGATCTTATGCAGTTGCTCGACAAGCGTAAGCCCGTCCTGGCTTTTGACTTCAAGCCCGGCAAGAACCTGCGCCCTGAGCCCGGCCACTCGGACCATGTAGAACTCATCCAGGTTCGATGCGGAGATCGACAGAAACCTCAAACGCTCGAGCAAAGGATGCCGCAAGTTCTCGGTTTCTTCCAGGACGCGCCGATTGAATTCCAGCCACGAGAGCTCGCGATTGAAGAACCTTTCGGAATCAATGCGAGACATTTCGCCCGACGGTTCATCAGCTAGGGCAATGTCCGGGACACTCATCGTCGTCTCTTCCAGTCCGGGCCTGACGGCTGGCGATAAAATTCGCAGCCAGGCAAACTATCTGTTCCCCCTGCATGGAAATCAATCCAGGTCTCCAGCCGAGGTAAACTCACCAAGCAGTCGACGCGGTTAGTCGTTGGAAGCGTCTTCTTCAATTTCTTCAAAGACTTGCGCTGCGAAAGGACGTGTAATCCGACGTTTGGAACCCAATGCTTTCCTGTCAATAACAGCGACAAGCTGACGCGCTGCATCCATGGATCTCTCCATGCGTGTCTCAAGATACCCGATCACATTCGGATCGACGTCCAGCTGTCGGTCGGCAAAGTGCTTGAGCAGCACGGCGCGCAGCAACGTATCATCCGGGGTCCCGATCGAAACAACGGGTATGGCTCTGAGGCGCGAAGCAAGATCAGGAAGCGATACGGGCCAATGCGCTGCCGGTTCACGGCACGTCAGCAGCAACGAAATGCGTTTTTCCGTGATCGTGTTGAGAAGATGAAAAAGCGATGACTCATCGAACCGTGTTCGATCGAGATCCTCGATAACGACGGCCGCCGCCGACTCCAACGTGTCGAGATCGAAGGTGCCATGTTTGTCGGGACTTAGTGAGATTGCATCGCTCTTGAGTGACCACACATTCGCCAAATGTGTTTTTCCGGACCCGGCCGGTCCCGTGATCACACTCGCAGCACTGGCCCAGTCAGGCCAGATATCGATCAAGCGGACTGCCAGCGCATTGCAGTCGCTCACGAGGAAATCGTCCGCGCCCAATGCCGTCCGATGCGGAAGATCAAAGGCTAACTGTTCGCCCATTTCACGCCACGCTGACTACGTCGATCCCCGCGGGATCCTTGCTCAGTTCGCCTCAATGCGATCGTCTTCGGATTGCTTCGGCTTCTCGCCCCTGTAGAACGAGCTGTCCAGATACTGGTTCAAGAGAAAACGGACCAGCACGCCGATTGCGGCTGCCACCGGCACAGCGATCAACATGCCGACAAATCCGAACAAATAGGCGAACGCGAACAACGAGAAGATCAGCCAAACCGGATGGAGTCCGGTGCGGTCGCCCACAATCATTGGTGAGAGAACGTTGCCTTCAACGAACTGCCCGAGAACGAACACACCCAAAACGCCCGCGATGGGCACCCACTCCGGCCAGAACTGGCCGACAGCAACAATCCCGCCAACAACAAAACCGACAATCGGTCCAAGATAGGGAACGAAACTAATCAGTCCCGCCGTGAGCCCTACGAGCAGTGCGAAATTCAATCCGACAATGGAGAGACCAACAACATAGATCACGCTCAACAGGATCAGCACCGCGACCTGCCCCCGAACGAAACCGGAAATCACGGCATCGACCTGACGGGCAAGGTCGCGAATCGTATCGGCATAGTCTCGGGGCAACCAGCTATCGATCGCGGAGATCATGCGGTTCCAATCGAGCAGAAGGTAAAACGCGACGACCGGTGTCACCACGACAAGTGCCAGAACGTTGACGACTGCGAGACCACCAGTCCAGGCCGACTTCAGAAAAAGACCCATTGATCCTTGGGCCTTCAACAGCATTTCCTGAAAGGCCTGATCAAATCCCGTATCGGTTTCTGTGATCAGTCCCTCAAAATTCTTTTCCAAAAAACTATTCATGATATCCCGCAGCGCCTGGATGTAGTCCGGCATGCGCAGGGCAAGCTTTCCGAGCTGATCGACAACCAGTGGCATCAAACCGATCAGCGTTAGCAGCACCAGCATCATGAACAGGACGCCAATGACCAAGGTTGCCAGGAAACGGCTCGCTCCGGCTTTCTGAAGCCGTTCTGCAATCGGATCGAGCAGATAGGCGATACCGGCACCAAGCACGAAAGGCAAAAGCACGTCCTTTACGAGCACCAGGAATGCGAGAAATGCGAGACCGGCCCCGATCCAAAATACCTTTCTGGGACTGAGGCCGGCGGTCATGAGCTGTGTAACCGCCCGTTCGATCCGTTCGGTTTCGGTGGTGGTGGCGTGTAAGCCGTGTCGGTCAGTGTCTTGGGCTCGGCAACCGATTGCTCATAGTCTGCCATATGGTGCAACCAGGCTCTGAGATAGGCAGCAGCGGACAAGACGGTGAGCAGTCCCGTCAGCCATACAAGCGGCAAGATCAACAGATCAAGTCCCAGTTGGAAGCCGAGGTTCCCCATGACCAACGACGCAAGCACGATCTGACACGTCGTATTCGCTTTGGAGACAAGCAAGGGCTGCATCGCAACGGGCCTCTCCAGGATCCAGGCCAGGAGAATACCACCGATGATTAGAACATCCCGGGTGACGACAGCAATGACAAGCCAAGCGGGCAAGTGCGCGAACAAACCAAGAACAATGTAGATCGAGACCAATAGCAGTTTGTCGGCAATCGGATCGAGATAGGCTCCAAGTTCGGTCTGCCACGCGTAACGTTTCGCGAGGAAACCGTCGAGCGCGTCGGAAAGCCCGGCAACAACAAAAATGACGAATGCAAACTGCATGCGACCGGAAATAATGGCCCAGACGACAAGGGGGACCAAAAAAATCCGTCCGACACTTATGGCATTAGGAAGATTGAGGTTCATTTGATCGCAATAGGCCGCTGAATTCGAGTGCGCCTTCGCCATCACTACGCCTCGACAGCTTTCACAATCGGGGTAAGGCGCGGGGGTGTCAAGAATATCAATTGCCGCGCAAGACCCACGCGTTGCCCTGGCTCTCGATGTAAAGCTGCTGAGCACCGACGGCGGTGCTGAGTTGTTCAACACCGCCGGGGAACTGAAGATTGACACCGGCCGAGCGCGCCGAGAGTGCTCCCACAGCCATTGCCTGAACGCCAGGGACTTTCGAAAGCCGTGAGCGAATCGCCTGCCATTCTCGTAGCCCCGAGAACTCGACAATCAGCGAAACGGGCTGAAGTCCTCCGCCATCGACGGCGCCGCCCGCATTCGCGCGCGACATTTTCCAGCGCCCTTCGAGAATGCCGTGAACGACATGTGCGACACGCCGAACGACTGGCGTCAATGATTTGCCTGGGACACGATCAAGTCTTCGGTAACTGACCGATCCCGTGTGATCGGCACCAACCAGTTGGACCATCAGACGTCCATCACCCTGAATGCTCGCAATAGCGAGTACGAGATTGCGGGTCTTGTACTGCTGAAGCAATTTTACATAGGCATTGCTGTCTCCCTGCAGAATGCCCGTAACAATCTCGGCTGTAAGACTAGGTGCGACGCGCGCCAATTTCACCGGCACGACGGCGTTCGCAAGGTCCAGCCTGAGCCAGGCTTTGCGCCATGGATCCCGTCCGCTGGTCACGACCTTGCTTCCGGCCACATAGACCGGCAGAACGGTCAGTCTCGGTGCCTGCTGATCGACGATCGGTATGCCATAGCCCGTCAGCAGCTGATCGACGACCGGCTTGCGAAACGTGAAGTCGAGAGTGGCCAGGTAACGTGTTCGAGAGTTGCGCTCCGCCCGAACCGAAAATCCTTCCAGCATATCTTCGATCAATCGGACCTGGATCCGCGGTATCCGATCACCGCTATTGAAAGGCGCAAGGCGCTTGAACAGGATGCGCGCCGCCCGTCTTTCCGCTTCGATAACACCCAGGCGCTTGGCCTCGACCGCGTTTTTGGCGGTCACATCGACATGCGTCTTGGCAACCGTATAGAGCGAAGCCGCGTCAGTCGGCTCGGGCATCCAGGAGAAGATCGCAAGCCCGGAGAGCCCGGCGGAGACAAGGATCCGCCGGCAACGGCTCAAATAAAGCGTGCACAAGGTCATGCTCACCGTCCAATCGCTTGACGTGGGCGCTTCGGGCCGCTTGTTATGCCAGCACCCTAGGATTAGGTGCAAGAGCAGATGCCCGAGAACGATTCCTCCGGTGCAGAGACCGGACTGACATACCGCGATGCCGGCGTCGATATCGAAGCCGGAAATGCGCTGGTGCATGCAATTGGCCCGCTTGCCGCGCGCACCAAACGCGCAGGAATGCTGGGCGGATTGGGAGGGTTCGGCGGTCTTTTCGATGTGAAGGCTGCCGGCTTTGCAGATCCGATCCTGGTCGCAGCAAATGATGGTGTCGGTACAAAGCTGAAAATCGCGATCGACACGGGACGCCATGAGACGATCGGCATCGATTTGGTCGCAATGTGCGTAAACGACCTCATTGCGCAAGGTGCCGAACCGTTGTTTTTCCTGGATTATTTCGCGTGCGGCCGGCTCGACAATCAGATTGCCGAAGCTGTGGTGTCGGGCATCGCGGACGGCTGCAAACTGGCAGGCGCCGGGCTAATCGGTGGTGAGACTGCGGAAATGCCCGGTCTCTATAGCGATGGTGACTATGATCTGGCGGGTTTTACCGTAGGCGCCGCTGAGCGGGGACAACTCCTGCCCCGTAACGATATCGGTGTCGGCGACGTCCTTCTCGGTTTGTCCTCGTCTGGAGCCCATTCAAACGGGTTCTCGTTGATCCGCCGCCTGGTCAGCGAAAGAGGTTTGGATTGGCGCGACCCCGCCCCGTTCGCAAAAGAGCTGCCGCTCGGAGAAGCTCTTCTCGAACCTACCCGTATCTACGTCGCCCCCGTCTTGGAAGCCATACGCCGAACCGGCGGGATCAAGGCCGTCGCCCACATTACAGGCGGCGGACTGACCGAGAACCTACCCCGGGTCCTCCCCGACCAAGTTCATGCCGAAATCGATCTGAAGACCATCGAAGTCTCACCAGTATTCTCCTGGCTGGCAAAAGCAGGCCGGATTGCCGAGGACGAAATGCTGCGCACCTTCAATTGTGGTGTGGGCCTTGTACTCGTTGTTGCCGAAGAGAAATCAGATGCTGTTGTCGATGTCCTCAAGGACGCGAACGAAGCTGCCGTGGTTATCGGCACCCTGACATCGAACCAAGGACCATCGGCTGTCCACTATTCCGGCCATCTGGGGCTCCAGCGATGACGATGCGAAAACGCGTCGGCGTTTTGATTTCCGGACGCGGTTCAAATCTGGTCGCGCTCATCAAGGCCATGCGTGATCCGGCCTATCCCGCGGAAATCGTGCTCGTCATATCGAACCGGCCTGACGCCAAAGGCCTGGAACGTGCAGCAGAAGCCGGCATCCCGACCTGTACGGTCGATCACAAGGCTTTCTCGTCGCGCGAGGAATTCGAGCGCGAATTGACCAAGACCCTTGAGGGGGCGGACGTCGAGATTGTCTGCAATGCCGGCTTCATGCGGCTTCTCACCGACGTCTTTGTCGATCGATGGCGCGACAGGCAGCTCAATATCCACCCATCGCTCTTGCCCGCGTTCAAGGGACTGGACACCCATGAACGCGCTTTGGCTGCCGGGGTGAAAATCGCAGGCTGTACGGTGCATATCGTGCGCACCGAAATGGATGCTGGACCTATCGTTGCCCAGGCGGCCGTCAGTGTATTAGCGGACGACACGCCCGACAGTCTGGCTGAGCGAGTTTTGGAGGCAGAACACCGGATCTTTCCGCTGGCTCTCTCTCTTTTGGCCTCGGAACAGCTTCGAATCGATGGCGAGCGCGCCGTCTTCTGTGGCAAAGATACCGCATCACCAATGCTCTTTTCACCGGGATTGCCGGTCGCGCCACACACAAACTGACCGTGTTACCCCCAGAATTCCAAGATTTTCCCGATGCGCGGCGCTTTAGCGCATCCGCCAATGGTAACCCTGAAGCGGTCCGTCGTATGGACAAGGCAAAGCGCGCGGTGTTACTAGCTTCATCTCAGATTTCAGGGTGGGAACTGAAGCACGAGGTCCATCGCCGGGCCGTCGATCATTGGGGCCATGGCGAAGACTTCAGAGGGCACGCATACGTAGCGCAACATTGTTGCGCCTTTTGACGTTGGAGGGGCCGTCATGTCCGTCGCATATTCGTACTCCCATGGGCTCGGCGAAGAGCAGAGCATCTGGTTCAAACTGACACCGCTCCTCAACCAGGAGAACCCGATGAAGGTTCTCATGGATCTGAGCGTGAAGTATGGCGGCGTCATACCGATTAATCTGAAGAACCAGCGCATCGTCCTGCTCTCCGATGTCGATCACTTCAAGCAGGTGCTTGTCCAGAACGCGGACAACTACACGAAGTATTTCGACGGTCTGAGACCCGTTTTCGGGCGCAGCATGATCACCATCGATGGCGCTTTGTGGCAGAAAATCCGCCGGCCGCAGCAGGCCGCCTTTCATCCGCAGATGTTCGAGGAGTATTTCCCATTCCTCATGGCAGCGATCCGCTCCAAGGCCGATCGCTGGGCCGGGTTCGCAAAATCCGGTGAAACGGTCGAGATGGTGGAAGAGACATGGACGCTTGCCGCCGACATGGTCTGCAAGGCCCTTTTCGACCGCGAGATGCCATTCAATCCGCACTTCATTTTCGGCGCCGTGAAAACCTACACGGACGTAACCAACCACAAGAAAACACGGTCGAAAAAGGTTTCCGGCGAAATCGATGAGGTTGACGGCGAGGATGTTGCCCAGGCCATGAAGCATTGGGGCGAGGTCCCGGACAGCGTCATAGGTTCACGGATACTGGATCATCGCGACAAAACGCTTCTCAGCATGATTCTGGATGCCGAAGCCGATCCGGAGTTCCCGGAATTCGATCATCAGCAGGTCGTCGACGAGTTGAAGCAGTATTTGTGGGCTGGAACCGAGACAACGGCCCTGACGCTTGCATGGTCGCTCTATCTGCTGTCGCAACACCCGGAGGCGGCAGACCGTATTCGGGCAGAAGCAGACGAGGTTTGCGGTGATCGGGAACCGCGATGGGACGAGGTACAGAACCTCAGCTACACGCGCATGGTGATCCAGGAGACCATGCGTCTCTACCCACCGATCTGGGCGTTCATTCGCATTGCAGCCGATGACGACGTCATCGATGGACATGAAATCCATGCCGGCGACAAGATCGTCATGGCCGCCTATCTGGCCCATCACAATCCGAAATACTGGACGGATCCGGAAAAGTTCGATCCTCTCCGCTTTTCGCCTGAGCGCGCCAAGCGGCGCACAAAGTACAGCTATCTGCCGTTCGCGGCTGGCAAACGCGCCTGTATTGGCGGTGCCTTGTCGCAGATCGAGAATACGCTTGCTTTGGTTACGCTTTTGCGCCGGTTCGAGCCCGAATATGCGGGCCCTGTGCCGGCGAAAATCCAAACGACCGTTACACTATGCCCCAAAGGTGGCCTGCCCTTCAGGATCCGTGAGCGAGCTTAGAGCTCATCGCATTGTTGATATTAGGCTGCCTCAACTGCGCCACCACTCAACTCAGGTGCCCGCAGTCCGAAAAGTTGATGGAGCACACGATCGACATCCTTCGGGAAAAAGGGCTTGTAGAGAATGTGCTGCACGCTCAACGATTCAATGGACCGTCGGATGTCCTCGTTGTTGTCGGCCGTTATCATCACGACTGAGACGTCCGGATTGTGTTCACGCAGCTCCGCCAGGACATCGATGCCTGACAGGCCCGGCATGTTGACATCGAGAAAGACGATATCGAAAGACTTTGTCGTCAGAAGGTCCAAGGCTGCTTGACCGTCTGGAGCCTCGAAAAAGGCAAAATTCAGAAACGTCAGATCCAGGACCTTGCGCACCATCGATCGCATTGCTTTCGAGTCATCGACCACGAGCACCTTGGACATCGTCTGGAATCGCCGATAGTTATCGACGATCGTGCGAACATCGTTTTCGCTAAATGGCTTAGTCAGAAACTCATAAGCGTGAAGCTTGCGCGCACTCTTTAGATTTTCGTCATCGACGTCTGTCGACATAATCGCGGTGAAAGTTTCGACACCTTCTGATCGCGCCTTGGCTACGGCGGCCAAGCCGTCCATACCGGGCATATTCACGTCGACAAATGCAATATCGAATCCGCCTGAAATCAAGTGCTGGCAACAACTCACGCCGTCATTCGCTTCTTCAATCTGAATGATCTCAGTGCCTTTCCTCAGAGTGTCAACAATAAAACGGCGAATCGTGCGAGAATCATCGGCGACCAAAACTCTAAGAGAGGATTCTTGATAACTGATCATATAAATACTCCCATAATATATTCAATTTCTATTTCATCTATATACATATTCTATTTTTTCATTGCCCTAAATCATTTGATCAAATTGTAACGATCGCCAGCACCGAGGCTTTTTACGTCGACCACACATCATATTGCACACCTTACTCCGAAGGCAGCTTATTCTTACGGAGTCAGGAGAGAAAATTGAGATTTCTCAGCGGCATATCTTGCCACCTGGCGAACGCAGGCAACGACTCTCTGCCCAAGTCTTTCGCAACCGCAATTCGCTATTGCCGCTGGGTGATGTCACTAGATATTGCGCTGAACAGTTTATTAACGCCAGTTACGATAAGCTATTCTATCGTTTGGAGCTGCTGATCACTAATCAACTGATTGCAGCCGCTGAGGCATGCACACAATACTCAGGAAAATTGAAAAATTCCACCAAAACGTGTTGGCTCCGGCATTTCGCCCGCGCCTCTGGATGCCGCTCGCCTTTGCCGTTTTTGCCATCATACTCGTCCTGCAAGCCGCATTCATTCTTCCCGCAACACGCGCAAATGAAAAAGAGCTTCTGCAGCGCCTAGAGTCCGATGCCCTGCGCCTCGTCAAAGCAAGTTTCGATGTTTGGAGTTTCCCCTCAGCAGAGGACATGATCCGCATTCTCGATCAAAACATGCTCATTAGTGATCTTCGGGGTGGCTGGCTGTTCAGAGCACAGGATACAGAAGGCCGTATCTTTGGCGAGACACCCTTCCTAACGCCGACACAAGCTTTGAAAGAGGCGGCAGTACGGCGACATGATCCTGCTAGACACCGACTCGATCTTTTTGTTTCGCATGAAAAGACGGCTCTGCAGTTCGATCTGATATTGCGGCTCGATACACGTCGGGTCTTCAAAAGCTCTACCGTCGACATTGCATGGGAACTCCTCAAAGCTTTCTTGGTTGCCTTGATCGGGAGTTGTCTCATGATCCCGGTGATCCAGTTCATCGTCGTTCGTCCAATCGAGGGCATCAGCGAATCTGTGACTCGTGCGGCAACGAACCCTGCAAAGGCGGACCTTCAAATGTCCCGGTCTGAGAGCCGGACCGAGATCGGAGAATTCGGACGGTCGATCGACTCCCTTTTGAAGACCATGGCTGTGATTTACCGTCAGCAGTCGGAAAGCGCGGCTGACTATATCGACGACTGTCCATTGGCGATTATGGAGTTCGACGAAGAGGGCGGTCTTGTGTCAATGAACGGTGCGGCAAAGGAAATGTTCCGCGGAATCAGTCACGCTGAATTGGCAGATTCTTCCTTCATTTCATGCCGTTTTGAAGAGGACGGCAACACCGTAACACTCTTTGATAGCTTGGCTAGCGGAAGTTATGTCCGCAAAGCAGTGATATCGGCGGCTGGCGTGAACACACATGCAATCATAGGAGCTCGAACAGCGAACAATGATGAGGGCATCGCTAGACGCCATGTCATAACAATTGTCGAAATCAGCACAGACGGCGACCAAATCAGTGAAAGTGGTCAGTCTGAATCCCAAGCCGCGCGACAAAATCGAGAACTCAATCGCCGCGTCTTCGAGCTCAAACAGTTTCTCGAAAGCTGCATGTCCATAATGAATGACGGCTCATTCGCAGGAGAGATCGAAGCACAAGACCTCAAAACCATCATCCAGGACTGGCACGAAGCTGCCAGTCGTGGAGGATCGACCCATCACGAACCACCGCTATATCAAGAGCTTCCCCAGGTCATGGGAACGTCGAGCGGGATTGAAAGTATCCTGCGTCATGCTCTGACATTTGTCTGCCTCAATAGTCCGATTGTTTCTCCCCAGATCGACGTGCAGGCAACACGGGCCGAAAACGATACCGTGCGTATCTTCGTCCTCGACCTTCGCGCCAATCTGGATCGGGCATCCTATGCCGCTGAGAACCACACAAACACCGATGCCCAGCTCTTTGTCCTGGCACTAAAGAAACTCCTCAAAGCGGAGAACGGTTCCTGGATTGAGGTCGACCGCAACAATCACGCGAACTGCGTCACATTCCAGCTTCCTGCTGCAATCGAAGACGCCGAAGCTGATCGCCAAACCGCTTGACCCAAGTCGAGCTGTGGGCTCGCTAGCCCACATCACCGCATCTCGCGATCGCATCAATCTCAATCAGATATTCCGGCTTGGCCAATCCATTCACAATCAGCAGCGTGTTCGGAGGATATGCCGGTCCTGGAAACAGTGTTGGAAAGAGCGCGTTTCTCGCCTTATTGAAGTCCCCAATGTGACTTTCGTCGACCAGATAGGTCGTAAATTTTACGACAGAAGACAGATCGCTGCCGCATTCGCCGAGCAGATCCGATATCGTCTGCATGATAACGGCGAACTGCAATCCCACATCCCCTTCCCCGACCGTCCGGCCAGCGCCATCGGCTGCGACCTGGCCCGCCAGGAAAACCAAATCGCCTGAAGTCATATGCGCAGCATGAGAATAGAGCCCCGGCAACTTGCGCCCACTTGTCGGGTTTATATAGTTTACCGGTCTTTTCATTTCTCTCTCTGTCTCTTACGAAGCAGTCGGGCCTACATATCCTGTTCGCGTCGGCATGTCCGATACTGGCTCGCTCTCGACGCATTCGCCGCGTTGCTCGACCAGTCGAGCATACAACCTTGAGAGCGGTGCCGCGGTCAGCCCGTGGAGTATGATACTCAATCCGACAGTCAGGACCGTAATGGTCAATATGGCGCTCGTCGCTGGCGTGTGCATTTCCTCAAGCACGAGAAGACCGAACAGGATCGAAGCCAATCCGCGGGGTCCGAACCAACCAAGAAATGCCATGGTCGCGCCGCTGACGCCCGTGCCAATCAACGATAACGCGATCGGCACCATACGGATGACGGTCAGACTGAGGACCGCATAAAGCAGCATCCACACGTTCAAGTGGTCGACGATCTCGGGCAGCATCGCAGCTCCGAAGACCAGGAATGCGAGCAGCGATAATGTCTGGCCTTCCGTTTCAGCGAATTCCAACAGGAACTTGCAGCGATTTTCGATGACGTAGCCGAACAACAGGCCGGCCATGAAGGCCGCTATGAAGCCATTGCCGCCAATCAACTGCGCCAAACCGTATGACAAACCTGCCATTGCCAGGACGGCAGGCCCCTCGAAGCTCTCGGCCATCCAGCCCTTCTGCGCGGCCCTGTCGATTACCAGTGCTGCACAGAAACCAACCGCCAGTCCTGCCAGCGGACCCAGGATCACTTGTCCACCGGCGAATTGTGCAAGTGCGCTGACGTCAGTCGAGCCGTGAGATGCCCCGACCATCCCGGCAAAGAAAAAGACGAACGGCACGGCTAACCCGTCGTTGAGACCGCTCTCGACATTAAGTGCCTGGCGTATGCGGACCGGAACGCGCGGATTCGAGACGACCGACTGGCCAAGCGCGGCATCGGTCGGCGCAAGGACGGCCGCCAACAGGGCTGCATCCGTCAGGCTGAGCCCAAGGGGGAGCAAATACGCCGCAGCGGTGCCGAATACGATCACGAGCGGCATTCCGATCAGGAGCATGCGCACAGGCAGATTATGATCGCGGATCAGCAGACGAAGATTGATCCGTGCTGCATCGGAAAAGAGCACCAGAACGAGGGTGATTTCCGCAAGAAGATGGATCGCGCCATGCGACACGTCGAGGTGCACGACCCCGAAACCGCCGCTGCCAACAGCATAGCCGAAGGCAGCAAAAGCCATGGGCGGCGTCAGAAGACCTGCCTGCATCTTCTCGGATACGAGGCTGTAGATCAGAACGGCCACTGCAATGATCGCGACATCTAGCACCGGCGGACGCTAGCACCGGTCACATGACAGCACCAGCGGCGATGACCGCTGTTCACTGAGTTGTCAGACGCGGCCTAGAGCTGATCGATCGGGATCTTCAGATAGGACACACCATTGTCTTCGGCAGGCGGCATTTCGCCGGCGCGGATGTTGACCTGAACGGACGGCAGAATGAGCGTCGGCATGTCGAGCGTTGCATCGCGCTCGCTCCGCATTTTCACAAAGTCATCCTCACTTGCGCCGGCTCCGACATGAATGTTGCGCTCAAGCTCTTCTGCAACCGTCGTCTCCCACGCATAAACGTCTCGCCCCGGTGCCTTATAGTCGTGGCACATGAACAAGCGCGTCTCGGGAGGCAGAGCCAGGATCTTCTGGATCGACTGATACATGATGCGCGCATCGCCGCCCGGGAAATCTGCCCGCGCCGTGCCGAAATCAGGCATGAAGAGCGTATCGCCGACAAAGGCGGTATCTTCGATAATGTAGGTCATGCAAGCAGGCGTGTGCCCGGGTGTGTGCATCGCGCGCGCGTTGAGCCCGCCGATCTTGAACGTTTCGCCATCCTGGAAGAGATGATCGAACTGAGCACCGTTCGGTTGGAACTCTCGCTCGAAATTGAAGACGTCTTTAAAAATCTTCTGCACATCCTTGATGTGTCCCCCGATGGCCGTCTTGCCGCCGAGAACGTCCTTGATCATCGGCGCCGCACTCAAATGGTCGGCATGCGCATGCGTTTCGATGATCCAATCGACTTTGAGCTCCCGCTCCTTCACGAAAGCAATGATCTGATCGGCTGAATGAGTGTCGGTCCGCCCCGACTTCGGATCGAAGTCGAGCACCGTGTCGACAATGGCGCATCGGCTGCTTTCAGGGTCCGAAATCACATAAGAGATGGTGTTCGTCGCTTCATCGAAGAACGCTTTCACATCGGGGGTCATGATGGGTCCTCGCTTTTGATCCTGTGTCCAATTCACCGCAATCACGGCCGCATTCGCCCTGCGATAGATCAAGAGTCACGATCGGTCGCAGGCAAATGACGTTTCTTTTATTCACATATGCGATATTTTGAATATAATAAGAGGCAAGCACCTGCGCGATACGGTCGCAACGTCCGACCGGCAGCAATTGTCAAAGAGGCAAACCCATGAACCAGACACAACTCCGCAAAGTCGCCCCCCAGACGGCACGACAATGGCTAGACGATGGACAAGCCGTTCTGATCGATATTCGCGAGGCCGATGAATATGTCCGCGAGCATATTCCCGAAGCTCACCTCGTACCGCTGTCTGGCTTCAGCCCGGAAGACTTTCCGAAGGACCGGGACAAGATTGCCGTCTTCCATTGCGCCAGTGGAACACGGACGGCCACGGCCGTCTCGCAGATCCTTGCGAGCGGCTTTGCGGAAATCTACATGCTCGAAGGTGGTCTAAAGGCCTGGCGGGCGGCCGGGCTGCGTGTGAATGAAAACCGCAACGCCCCGATCAGCATTATGCGCCAGGTTCAAATGGTTGCCGGCAGCCTGATCATGCTCGGCATTGCTCTCGCTGTCACGATCTCACCCTGGTTCATGGGGTTGAGTGCGTTCGTCGGTGCGGGCCTGTTTTTCGCCGGCGCAAGCGGCACCTGCGCCATGGCATCGCTGCTTGCCTACATGCCGTGGAACAAGGTCACGGCAGTACCGCAACAACCACCTGCGCACGCTGGCGCTTAGAGCAACCACTACGTCTTGCCGACCTAGATCCGATTTGTTTTTTGGGACTTGGTCCCCTCACCCAACCCTCTCCCCAGGGAGAGGGCTTGCTGTCTAAGGACATCGCGGTTTCGTCCCTTCTCCCTGGGGAGAAGGACAGGATGAGGGGAAAGGACGTTCTGCGTCCTTAGGTGATGAGACTCCGCACAAACCAAACGCCGAGAGATCAAGCACGGACCGCCACTTTGCTCTCAGAGCACAATGCCGTCTGACATTCAGGTACCACGGATCCAGACATGATTATCGTGGAATGCCGCGCCGCCAATGGGAGCGACCTGGTCGCAACCCGTGAGCGTGTTGATACCCTCGCCATTCGGGAACTGATCGTTAGGATTGATGCCTTCGACGATAACGACGCCCTGTCGCACGCCGTCATAAGTCTCGGCAACCAAAGCCACCTCGCCGCGTTCGTTGCCCATGGCGATCGCGTCGCCATCCGATAATCCGCATTTGGCCATATCATCGGGATGCATCATCGCAGTCGGCGCGCCTTGTTTGGCGAGCGACGTGGGCGTCTCGTTGAAGCTTGAGTTCAGATAGTTACGCGCAGGCGCGGTCACCAGTCGGAACGGATGGTCTTCATCGACATCCTCGATCACATCCCAATGGTCCGGCAGCTCAGGCATGTCGGGTGTGGGACCTTTGGGGCCGACATTGGTCGGCAATACCACGCTCGCCCAATCCGGGCGGAAATGAAATTTCTCATCCGGATGCGCGAAGCCGCCGAGATAATGCGACGTGTCGAAGTCGGGCTGACAGTCGATCCAGTTCTCGCGCTCCAGCCGCTGAAGGTCACCCCAGCCCGACGCCTTGACCGAGCAGTCGATCAGCTCCCTAGGCGTCATATTGAATCCATCATGCTCAGCACCGACCCGTTTGGCCAGGCCGCAAATCACGTCATGGTTCGACCAGCATTCACCCGGCGCATCGATCAGCTTGGGCCCGAGCATCAGGTGCTGATGACCGCCACCCTGATAGACATCGTCGTGTTCAAGGAACATCGTCGCCGGCAATACGATGTCGGCAACAGCAGTCGACTCGGTCATGAACTGCTCATGCACGGCAACAAAAAGATCGTCCCGTGCGAAGCCGGCCTTGACCTTCCGCTGATCCGGCGCCACCGACAGCGGGTTCATATTCTGGATGAACAACGCCGTAACCGGCGGCCCATCTCCGATGTCATAGGGGTCGCCCAGCAGAACCGGACCGACACGCGACATGTCGAGCATGCGCACTGACGGATCCTTGGCGTCCGTGCCCTCGATCATGGCGCTATTCCAATTGAAGATCGACTTATTGGCGTGGAACGCACCACCGCCCTCATGACGCCAGGCTCCGGTGATCGCCGGAATGCAGGCGGCAGCGTGCATGTTCACCGCACCGTTTCGCTGGCGCGAAAATCCATAGCCGAGACGGAAATAACTTCGCGGTGTCTGCCCGATCAATCGCGCGAAAGACTCGATCTCGGAAACCGGAACACCAGTGATCGCACTGGCCCACTCCGGAGTACGGCTATCCAGATGCGCCTCCAGCGCTTCGGGACAGTCCGTGTAGCGCTCGAGATAGTCGCGGTCTGCAAAGCCTTCGCGGAACAGGACATGCATGACACCGCAAGCAAAGGCGCCATCCGTTCCAGGGCGAAGAAGAATAGGGATATCCGCCTGCTTCATGGTGGCATTGTTGTAGACATCCACCACGGCAATCTTGGCGCCGCGCTCCTTTCGGGCACGCGTTGCATGGGTCATGACGTTGACCTGGGTCGCGACCGCATTGGTCCCCCAGATCACCACCAGATCCGATTTGGCCATCTCTCGCGGATCAGGCCCTCTCAATGTCCCGGTCGCGGCGACATAGCCTGCCTGCGCCAGCGGCACGCAGATCGTCGCATGCATGCCCGAGTATTTTTTGACGTGACGCAGCCGGTTGATCCCGTCGCGTTGGACGAGACCCATCGTGCCTGCAAAGTAGTAGGGCCAGACAGCTTCCGGCCCATGGGACTGCTCGGCCTTCAGCATCGCCTCGGCGACTTCGTCGAGCGCCGCGTCCCACGAGATGCGCTCGAATTCACCGGAACCTCGCTCGCCTTTTCGTCGCAACGGATAGAGCACACGGTCCGGGTGGTGTACCCGCTCGGCATATCGCGCCACCTTGGCGCAGATCACGCCGGCCGTGTAGCTGTTGCTCTTAGCGCCTCGAACCCGGCCGATCTTGTCTTTGCCGAGCACCTCCACCTCAAGGGCGCAGGTCGACGGGCAATCGTGCGGACAGGTGCTGAAGGCGGTCGAGACAGGCGATTGAATGTTCATTGGGGCAGATTACCCCACGATTTCGCTTTCGTCGAAGCAGAGTGCGATCTCGGTGGCGGCGTTTTCGACGCTGTCCGAACCATGGGCCGAGTTGCGCTCGATGTTTTCGGCGAACTCTGCGCGGATCGTACCGGGAGCGGCTTCGGCCGGATTGGTTGCGCCCATGACTTCGCGGTTCTTCGCCACAGCGTCTTCGCCTTCGAGCACCTGAACGACAATCGGACCAGAGGTCATGAACGAAACCAAGTCGCCATAGAAGGGACGTTCCTTATGCACGGCATAGAATTCCTGAGCCTGTGCTTCGCTCCAATGCACGCGCTTCTGCGCCACGACCCTAAGGCCTGCACTTTCGAGCTTGTCGATGATCTTGCCTGTGATGTTCCGTGCCGTTGCGTCCGGCTTGATCATGGAAAGTGTACGTTCGATAGCCATTTTCTTGCGTTATCCTGGTTGATTGGTGCCCTAGATCAACCTGCGCTTAGTCGGAAACGACGAAGCGCAAAAAAGTTGATCGACTCTAAGCTGCTAGAGCAACTCGCGTGCGTCCAAACGGACGCACGTTGCTCTAGGGCCGTTGGGGCCGCTTATAGCGGCGGCGTCAGGGTGCGGCAAGCACCTGCCTTGTCAGTCAATTACGCGACTTCACTAGGAGAATGCCCCCCAACAATGCAGGCCGACGCCAGCGTCACGCATCGTTCAGCAAATATGGCTGCACCTTGTTCTTAAGCGCTTGAACGAAATCGACGGCAAGTCGGGAATGTGGACCGTCGCCGGGTAACGTGATCATGATCTCGTGGACGATACGCGGCTGGTATCGGCGAACGACGATGTTTCGCGGGAGGTATTGGTCTGCGGTCAGAGGATCAATGATAGAAATCCCTGTCCCACGCGCCACGAGTTCACAATTGGTCACGAAGAACCGCGATTCGACGATCGGGTCCCAAGGCAGACCGCTCGCGAAAAAGGAGCGCTGGATCTGCAGGGTGGTTGGATGATCATGATAGAGGGTAATCAAAGGTTCGGACCGGATCAGTTCCGGTGTCAGAACATCATGAACCGTCAGGGGGTGATCTTCAGGCATTGCAACAACGCATTCGAAACGAAGGACTTCCGCCTCCTCGACCAACTCTTCCATCGGTGTTTCAACGATGGCGATATCGCACTGCTGGGATGGGATCATCATGCGCACGGCATCCGTGCTGCGCGTCAGGATCTTGAAGCGGGCACCGGGACGGTCGCTGCGAAGATCGGAAATGACCGACGGCAGGACACTCAAACCAAATCCCGGAAGCGCCGCGATCGTCAATGACCCATGCTTGCCTTCCGAGATCTGCTTGGCGGTTCTGCGTACATCTTCGACGCCCGATACGATGCGCTCGACAGATTGATAGAACTGGTTGGCCTCCGGCGTCGGCACCAAGCGCCCCTTTTGTCGCTCGAAAAGCTGAAACCCGATCTCATGCTCAAGGGACGCGATCAGGTTGCTGACACCTGGTTGGGAGGTCCCGATACGTTTGGCCGCCGCCGTCATCGTGCCCGCTACCATGACGGCTTTAAAACACTCCAGCTGCCTCAATCTCATAACTTGCTCACCTATATCGGCAATTTGCCAGGCCATAAAATTATCATATAGCCAAACCAATTCACATTATTGGATTTTATTGATCGCATCTCATCTACTGGCGTCAGGCCAAACCACGGCCCTTACGACGGCTAGGAGATCGCGAACCCATGCGCGAGTCGCTCAATATCAATCGCGTAACGAAGTCCTACGGCACATTCCAGGCTTTGGACGATGTCTCGCTCAACATCACTGCCGGCGAGTTCATGACGCTCCTAGGGCCTTCGGGTTCGGGCAAGACAACCATGCTGATGAGCATTGCGGGTTTTGTTGAACCAACATCGGGCGAAATCACCCTGGATGGGCGGGCAATCACCGCATTGCCTCCCGAAAAGCGAAACTTTGGCCTCGTCTTCCAGGGATATGCGCTGTTCCCTCACCTGACGGTCGCACAGAATGTGGGTTATCCGCTGCGCGTCCGTGGGATCGACAAGAGCCGTGCAAACGAACAGATCGAGGACGTATTAAGACTCATCCAGCTCGAACATCTCGCCGAACGCTATCCTCAGCAACTCTCAGGCGGACAACAGCAGCGTGTCGCCCTTGCCCGCGCCCTGGTCTTCGAACCGGAACTTCTCCTTCTCGATGAGCCACTGAGCGCGCTCGACAAGGCTTTGCGCAAGGATCTGCAACGCGAGCTCAAAGACATCCACGACCGGGTCGGCACGACGTTCATTTATGTCACCCACGACCAGGAAGAGGCTCTGTCCATGTCGGATCGGATCGCAATCCTGCGAGACGGCAAGATCGAGCAGCTTGGCGCACCCGAGGCGCTCTATGAAGAGCCCGCGAGCATCTTCGTCGCCAACTTCCTGGGTAAGAGCAATTTCCTGCCGGCCGAATTCGACGACCACAAGGATGGTGAGCTTATCTATTCCGTTGGTGGCCAGAGATTCCGTCGCCGGCACGAAGCGGCGCCTGACGTTGAACGCAGCTTCTCCATGGCTCTAAGGCCAGAACGACTGGCCATGTGCGAGTCAACTGATGACGCTTATCCCAACAAGATCCCAGGCGTGATCCGCAAGGTCAGCTATTTCGGCCAGATCTACGAGGTGATGGTCGAGTCGGAAGTTGCCGGGGACTTGATGGTGACGATGCCGCTGGGCGGGCCGCGCCCCCGTATCGGGGAAACCACTCATGTGGGCTGGCATCTCGAAAGCGGGGTTCCGCTGGCCGGACGTCCCGAAGCCAGGGACGATGCTTATGCAGGCTGATGCCACCATAGGCCGCTCAAGTGCAACGCCGATCCTGAGGGACTCGGCCTATTGGATCATGGTGCTGATACCGGCGGTTTTTATTGCCGGGCTGTACCTGACACCTGTTGTTTCGGTGATGATCCGATCGGTAACCGAACCGACTGTGGGATTGGATAATTACGCTGTCATTCTCGAAAACAGCGCGATCCAATCTGTGCTGGGCAAGACAGCCTATATCTGCCTGGTGACTACGGCTCTGACACTCTTGTTTGGTTACATCACCGCCTACGCAATGGTTCATGCGCCGAAGCGGGAGCAACGCCTGCTCTTCTTTCTTGTAATCCTGTCCTTTTGGATCTCGGTCTTGATCCGGACTTTTGCCTGGATCGCTGTGCTGCAGCCTCGCGGTCTCTTGAATGAGACGCTCATCGGTCTCGGATTGATCGACGAACCTCTCAGGCTTGTCCGGAATGATATCGGCGTCATCATCGGCATGGTGCACTATATGCTGCCCTACGCCATTCTGCCGCTCTTTGCCAATATGCAGACAATCAACCGATCGCTTGTGCCGGCGGCTCGCGCGTTGGGCGCCAGTCGCCAATACGCGTTCTTCACAGTCTTTCTGCCGCTTTCTCTTCCCGGCCTCGCCGGGGCAGCCATCCTGGTCATGATCTTCTCTTCGGGCTTCTACATTACACCTGCCCTTCTCGGCGGCGGCAAAGTGGTGATGGTCGCCGAATACATCTCCGTGCAAATGCAGGAGACGCTGAAGTGGGGACTGGCAACATCGCTGGCCACTTGTCTGATGCTCGTTGTGCTGACTTTGGCCGTCATCATGAGCCGGTTCATGGATGTCGGCAGCGCCGGAAAGGCGAGCTGACGAATGGATCAAGAGCTCACCCGCCCGCCCTACTCCTTTGCCCGCATCGTCGGATGGCTGACCGTCTGCTTCCTCGTCCTGCCAATCCTCATCATTGCGCCTGTATCGTTTACATCGAAGCGTTACCTCTCCTGGCCGGGTGCCGACTGGTCACTGCGTCACTATGAATCCCTCATCGGCGACAATGGCTGGGTCGGCAGTATTGGCGACAGCCTCATCGTGGCGACATCTGCAGCACTTCTCGCGCTGATACTGGGAACGCTATTCGCCGTCGGGAACTGGCGCCTCAATCACCCGTTCACCCGCAATCTTCGCATCATGATGCTGCTGCCGATGATCGTGCCGCCCATCGTGCACGCCGTCGCATTCTACGAGGCCTGGGCCTATCTCGACCTGCTGGACACTTATCCGGGTCTCGTACTCGTTCACACGATGAAGGCATTGCCGTTTGTCGTCCTTTCCGTTTCGGCATCCCTCGTTAATCTCGACCCGAGACTGGAACAGGCCTCCCGCAGTCTCGGAGCGAACGCACGACAGACGCTCTTCATGATCCTGCTGCCCCAGGTGCGCCCGGGCATGATTGCTGGTGCGATCTTCGCGTTCATCACCAGTTGGGACGAGATCATCGTCGCGATCTTCATCACCAGCCGCCATGTCTACACGCTGCCAAAGCGGATCTGGGACGGCATCTTCGACAATGTCGATCCAGCCATCGCCTCTATCGGCACAATCATGATTGTGCTCACCGCCGTCGGCCTCCTGATCCGCGACCGCTACGAACAGGCCCAGAACCGCAGGACAGGCGCGGAATGAGCCAATCTCCCAATTTCCATCCAGCCAAAGGAGTTCGCGATGACTGACAAGAAGATCGATCCGTTCGAATGCGAAGACTTTCAGCAGGATCTCGTCAAAATCCTGGTCGAGAAATCATCGAAGGATCCCGTGCCAAGGCGCCTCTTCCTCAAGACGGCATTAGCGCTGGGCATATCGCCACTCCTCTACAAGATGACACCCGCCTTTGCCGGTACCGACGAGCTGGTCATCGTCAACTGGGGCGGCGACGCGGTCAAAGCCCACAAGAAGTCCTGGGCGGCTCGCTTCGAAAAGGCTCATCCCGGAAAGAAGGCGGTCATCGACGGCTCGGGCCCCTCATCGGGAAAGATCAAAGCCATGGTGCAGAGTGGCAAAGTCACCTGGGATCTCTGCGACCGGAACAATGTGGCCGCCATCGATCTCGGCCGTCAGGGCCTGCTGGCGGAAGTCGACTATAGCCGGATCGACCGCGACGCCGTGCCGAAGGCCTACCAGGGACAGTGGGGTCTCGGTGCCTACTACTACTCCTTTGTTCTCACCTGGGACACCAAGGCCTTCGAACGCGCGCCGACCGGCTGGAAAGACCTTTGGGATCTGAAAAACTTCCCAGGTACGCGAACGATGCGGAAGAACTTCGAAGGCCAGTTGGAATCCGCACTCCTCGCCGATGGCGTCGCACCGGACAAGATCTATCCCGTCGACGTCGACCGTGCGATCGACAAGATCAAGCAGATCAAGGAGCACACGATCTATTGGGGCTCGGGTTCGGAAAGCCAGCAGATCATGCGCGACGGTGATGCCAAGATCGGGAACCTCTGGCACACGCGCTCATCCATCGTGAATCGGGAAACCGAAGGTCGGGTGGATTACACATTCAATCAAGGGATTCTATTTGCAGGCGCCTGGATACAGCCGAAAGGCGCCCCTGGTGGAAAAGCAGCATGGGATTTCGCAGCAGCCGCTCAAGATCCACAATCACAAGTGGAGGTCTTCCAGGCGCTTGGTTCCGGGCCGATCAATCCCAAAGCGGCCGCATTGGTACCAGCCGATATGCGCAGTAGGGATGCCGGCAACCCTGACAATCTGAAAGTGCAGGTTGCAGCCAGTGCGGATTGGTACGCGTCCGACTACGCAAACATCCTGAACCGTTACCTCGACGCCATCGCGAGTTGACAACCGACGGGCGGCGCGCGGGAGTCTTGCGCCGCCCGAACAACAAGCCCAAAGGCTGGTCCAGGGATTCCAAGGAACATAGCAATGGCAACTGTCGGCATGATGCCACCGCAAAGGAACGGGCCTTTCGTCGGCCCTTCCACATTCATGAATGTGCCCTTCGCGACGGAAATCGGCGACAGTCTCGCGGCGATATTAGGCGTCCCATTTGACTGCGGAACACATCCCACGCGGATCGGCGCCCGCCATGGCCCACAGGCAATCCGGGATCAATCGGGTCTGGTTCGGCCATTTCAGCCGCCTTTCAATCATTACAGCCCGCTCGAGCGTCTAAAACTTGTCGACTGTGGGGACGCCGACGTCACGCCGAGTGTCATTGACGAGTCTTTCGAACAGATCGAAGCCGCCGCCTTCGCGATCCTTGAGGGCGGCGCGGCGCCGCTGGCATTCGGTGGCGACGGAATGATTTCGCTTCCACTGCTTCGCGCCGCAAAACGTCAACACCCTTGTCTGGCGGTTCTCCATATCGATGCCCACACCGACACCTATCGTGGCGATGGCAACGCCACTCACGACCGCTTCAATGTCGCAACCACATTCACGCGGGCCGCAGAAGAAGGCCTGGTTGACCTTGCACACTCCTATCATGTCGGCGCTCGTGGACTGGTGATGGACCCGACAGTTTTCGAGCACACTGAAGCGACGGGCTACCAACTCATCAAGGGTGTCGAACTATTCGAAAACGGCCTGACGGCAACTGCCAAAACGCTGCGAGAAAAGCTCGCCGGAAAGCCTGTCTATCTGTGTTTCGATATGGACTTTTTCGATCCGTCCTGCGCCCCGGGTGTGTGCACGCCAACATGGGGTGGCGCCAATGCCCGCGAAGGCCTCGATTTTCTTCGCAGATTGGCAGGTATCGACTTTGTAGCCGCCGACATCAATACAGTGTCGCCACCCCACGATGTCGGAGGCATGACGGCCTTCCTCGCGGGAACCGTGGCGGTGGAGATACTGACTCTGTTTTGCCAGGCGCCCTCGCTCGCGGCGAGAATCGAAGTGGCATGATCAGCGCGCTGAAACTGATCGATCCGCTATCGCCCAACAGCGATTGAATATTGGAGTCACGATCGCATTGACGGGTAACGACTCCACCACCTTCAAGATTCTGCTTGCAGTCAGGAAACCGGCGACTTGACCCGATGAGTGGTAACTCAGGTGTCCCAAGACACCCTGGTTAGCCCAACGAACCGTGCCATACGACCGAGTTCCGCGTTGAGTTTCTCGTGTCGTTTGGCCGGCCACTGAACACCGTCTTCGGGCCAGAAGTTTATGACATTCAAAACCGAGCCCTGGCGATCTGCTCTTATTTCAATCCGTCCGACAAAACGATGCCCTTCGAGGAGTGGGAACACATAGTAGCCCCAAATTCGTTTGTCGGCCGGAACGAACATTTCGACCCTATAATCGAAGCCAAAAAGACGGCTTAAACGCTTTCTGTCCCGTATGACGGCATCAAATGGGTTTAGGATCCGGAGACGCGACGTCGGCTGCTTCAAGTTTTCCAGCCTTTCCTCAATGTCGACCGGAGCAATGCCTTTCACCCATGCCCCTTGCGCTGTCTCGACCTCTACACTTCGCACTTTTGCAGATGCATTTTCGGACCAGGCGCGCACTTCTTTCGCATCCACGGCATCCCAGAATTTTTGCACTTCGCCCAGAGTTCCAAAGCCCATACGGTCCAATGCAGCCTCGCAAAGCCACTCGATCTGTTCGCGATCTGTCAGTTCGACGGCGCGAAGGCGTTTGGGAAACACGCGCTCGGCCAAGTCGTAATACTTGGTGAAATTGACCCGGTGGCAGGTCGCAAGCTCGCCGCCATACCACATGTAATCGAGCGCCAGTTTGTGGGGCGGTCTTGCCCACACTTTCTTCGTGCCGGCGACCTTGGTATCGAACGCATGGGTTGAAAGCGCGCCTTCAGCCTCGATCCGGGACTTGATGGCGTCCCGACCCGCCTTGTCCGGCATCCCCTTGAACCAGTTCGCACGGTCGATCTGTTGTTTTTTGCGGTGAAACTGGCGGCGCCACATCGGGAGAAACTCCATCGGTATGACCGATGCATCATGCGTGTAATGTTCAAAGATGGTGCGCTCGCGTGCCAGAAGCTCGTTCAGCATCGGCTCGCGATAATTCTGGTTCCGACTCCACAAGATGTGATGGTGCGCGCGGGAGACGATCTGAATCGTGTCCAGTTGCACAAACCCCAACTGCTTGATGATCCCCAGCACGTCGAGCGGGCCAGTTGGGGACGTGCCCAGGCCTTGAGAGGACAACCATAATTGTCGTGCTTCCCGATTTGGAATTCTCAACGACGTCATCTGCGGCATTCCATGAAAATCGTTTCACTTTGAAAGCGACCAGTGACCATTCTGCGGCCCCTTTCTACGATGGGAATCTTCTGGGGAGACACAACTATCGAATAGCGCGCAGCAACCGGAAAAAATTCAAGATCTGAAGCGCCGAGCTGGCGATATAGGTGTACGCCGCCGCCTTCAGGATGCTGCGTGCGGCTGGCAGGTCGTCCGCTTGGACATAGTTGCCGTGCTCCAGAATTGGCAGCGCCCGCTTGAAACTCGCATCGAGCTCCACCGGTAACGTGACGAGATCAGCCGCAACGCGGATCAGGCCCATCAGGACGACGGCGACAACACCCAAGATCATGATCCTTGGCCCCAGGGCTGTGCTGCCGGCGAGCGTCAGTCCAAACAGAAGGACGCTGCCGATCCTGTCGGAAAACACTGCTGCCGTGACGATGCGTTGCCTGGCCTGTAGCGGTTTGTAGTCGTCCCGGTCCTGCAGGGCATGACCGAATTCATGGGCGGCCACGGCGACAGCGGTCAGAGACCGTCCGTCCAGATTGCCTTTTGTCAGGCGAATGGCCTTGTCATTCGGATCGTAATGATCGCCGACCGTCGATTCTTCGACCACAACATTTTGTAGACCTGCGTTGTCCAGCAGATGCCGCGCCAGCTCGCCGCCGGTTCCCGGAATATCGGGGCGGTCGGCGGCATGGTTGGACATGACCGATTTGACCCACAGGGTCGGGCCGAACACCAATCCGCCAATAAGGATCAATATAATGAGCCAGAGCATGCCCTGATATATAGGGTGGATTGCGGCGGGTACTAAGCCCCTTCGAGCACCAATGCCGCGCCTTTCTCGCCGATCATCATCGTGGGTGCGTTGGTGTTTGCCGATGTGACGGACGGCATCACGGAGGCATCGATTACGCGGAGACGCTCAGTCCCGTGAACGCGCAACGACGGATCGACAACCGCCGTCTCGTCCTGCCCCATGCGGCAGGTGCCCGAGCAATGGAAAACCGTGCTGCCCTGATTGCGGATGCGCTCCAGGATATCCGCGTCGCTAATCGCATCGGCCCCCGGCATCATCTCTTCATCCCAGGCATCCCGGAATGCCGGTTGGCGATAGATCTCACGGAGCATTTTGATGCCGGCCACCAGTGTGTCGCAATCGATCTTCTCGGAGAGATAGTTCGGATCGATACGGGGTGCCTCGAACGGGTCATTCGAGCGGATCTCAAGCGTTCCGCGCGAGGCTGGATGGCATTGCCAGACCATGGCCGTGAACCCCGAGTATCGATGCAAGGGCTCACCTGTCTTGTCGACGGAGAGAGGCATGACGAGAAACTGAACGTCCGGACGCCCGTCCCGCGCATGTTCGGTACAGGCGGCACCACCCACCTGCCCGGCTCCAATCGTCAGAGGACCTGAGCCTTGGAACAACCATCGCAGTCCCATGCGGGCGAGTTTGATGGGGTTGCGTGTTTCGTCATTCAGCGAATTGCGTTCCTTCAAGCGGACGATCGTGCGGACCTGCAAGTGATCCTGCAGGTTTCGACCGACACCGGCTGAGTCAGCGACGACATCGATCCCGTGACGCCGCAACAGGTCGGCAGGACCGACGCCTGAAAGCTGAAGCAGCTGCGGCGACTGCAAAGCGCCGCCGGACAGGATGACCTCTCCCTCTGAGCGGGCCTGGCTCAGCTTGCCATTCGAGGACCACTCGACGCCCACCGCCTTGTTCCCCTCGAACAGGACACGCGTCGCGTGGGCGTTGGTCTGAACAGTCAGGTTCGGGCGATCGCGAACCGGGTGCAGGAAAGCGACGGCCGCACTTTCGCGCCACCGGCTTCCGATACTGAGCTCATAGGCGCCGACACCATAGGTGCTCTCGGCGTTGAAGTCCGGGTTGGCAGGCAATCCGAACTGCTTGGCGGCCGCAAGCCAGTCCGCACATGCCGGATTGTCATTGCGCAACTCCGAGACGGTCAGATCGCCATGGGCGCCGCGATATTGGCTCTCAGGCCCTCCGACTTTCTCGAGCTTGCGGAAAAAGGGAAGAACGGAACGGTAGTCCCAACCAGGCGCCCCCTGGCGCGCCCAGTCATCGAAATCCTCATGCTGTCCACGAATGAAGATAAGCCCATTGATCGAGCTGGATCCGCCGATCACCCGGCCACGCGGCCAGTTGATTTCCCGCTCCGCCGTCCCGGCACACGGTTCCGTCGGGAAGTGTCGCGTGAACCGATCATCTGAAATCAGCTTGGCATAGCCGATAGGCAGACGAACCCAGAAATTGCGGTCCCATCCGCCGGCTTCCAGCAGCAATACGCGATGCGCGGGGTCCGCCGAGAGGCGGTTCGCCATCACGCATCCGGCTGATCCCGCTCCGACAATGATGAAATCATATCCCGTGTTCGACATCGCTTCCCTCGGCAAATGGTGCTCTTCGGTCGGGCATCTCGATTGCAATTCCAGCATAGCCGTAGGCGGCGCGCTGGTGTATTCGAAGCGCCATGCTTCACATCAACGATCTCACATACCGCATCGACGGGCGCCTGCTCTTCGAAAAAGCGACGGCAGGCTTGCCGGAACGCAAGCGCATCGGCCTTGTCGGGCGAAATGGCACCGGCAAATCGACGCTGTTTCGCCTGATCATGGGCGATATCGCCTCGGACGAAGGCGGCATCCAGATTCCCAACCGGGCACGCATCGGCGGCGTTGCGCAAGAGGCGCCGGGTGGCAAGGAAACGCTGCTCGAATGGGTCTTGATGGCCGACAAAGAGCGCGCCGCGCTCCTGGAAGAAGCCGAAGAGGCAACGGACCCCAACAGGATCGCCGAAATTCACCTGCGCCTTACCGATATCGACGCCCATTCGGCGCCGGCACGGGCGGGACGCATTCTGGCGGGCCTCGGATTTGACGAGGCGACTCAGAACGAGCCGTGCGGCGCCCTGTCGGGCGGCTGGCGCATGCGTGTGGCGCTTGCTGCGGCGCTCTTCGAGGGGCCTGACATTTTGCTGCTTGATGAGCCGACGAACTATCTCGATTTCGAAGGGGCGGCTTGGCTCGAGAGCTTTCTTCAGGCTTATCCAGGCACCGTCCTTGTCGCCAGCCACGACCGGGAGCTACTGAACAATGCGGTGACGCATATCCTTCATCTCAACAACATGAAGCTCAGTCTCTACACCGGCACCTACGATCAGTTCGAGGAAGCGCGCCGGGAGAAGCAGCGGCTTGATCTGAAACTCATCAAGAAGCAGGACGAGCATCGCCGCCATCTGGAAGCCTTCGTCTCACGCTTCCGCTACAAGGCCACCAAGGCGCGGCAGGCGCAATCTCGTATCAAAATGCTGGAAAAGATGCAGCCCATCGCTGCAGAGATCGATGGCCGGGTGGCACCGTTTTATCTTCCTGGCCCCGAAAAAGCGCTGGGCGATCCGCTCATTCGTCTTGAAGGCGCTGCAGCCGGTTACACTGCCGACACACCTGTTCTATCCGGCCTGGACCTCAGGATCGATTGCGATGACAGGATCGGGCTGCTCGGCGCCAACGGTAACGGCAAGAGCACCTTTGCCAAGCTGCTCGTCGGTGCATTGGAGCCGATGGCCGGACGCCTGCAATCCTCGAAGAAGCTTGTCGTGGGATACTTCGCGCAGCATCAGCTCGATGAACTGAATCCGGAAGGCTCGGCCTACGATCATTTCGCACCGCTGTTGGAAGACAAGACTGAGGCGCAAAAGCGCGCCAAACTCGGTCAGTACGGTTTCTCGGCAAGGATCGTCGATACGGCTGCGAAGAATCTGTCGGGTGGTGAAAAAGCCAGACTATTGTTTGCACTGGCGACGTTTTGCGAGCCGCATATCCTGATCCTCGACGAGCCGACCAACCATCTCGATGTCGACAGCCGCGAAGCTCTGATCCATGCGCTGAACGATTACGAGGGTGCAGTGATCCTCATCAGCCACGATCGCCATCTTCTCGAGACCTGCGCCGACCGGCTGTGGATTGTGCGCAATGGCAGCGTGTCGCCCTTCGATGGCGATGTCGCCGCCTACAGTGCCGAGTGCCTGGCGGAACGCGGCGTGAAGACCAAGGAAAAGTCCGCCGGCGATGGATCGAAGGCGAACCGCAAACAGGAACGCAAAGAGAAGGCGGCCGCTCGGGCACAGTTGGCGCCGATGCGCAAAGCGCTCAACGCCATGGAAAAGAATATCCAGAAGATCACAAAGGACATTGCGGCGCTGGATACGAAACTCGGCGACACGGAACTTTATGAGAAGGACCCCGACAAGGCGCTCGCACTCCAGAAGAAACGCGGCGAGCTTGCACGGACGCTCGCCGATGCCGAAGAAGAGTGGCTAAGCGCCAGCGAGGAACTTGAAGCTGCGGATGCTTGATGCACCAAGCAGTCCCCTCACCCAACCCTCTCCCCAGGGAGAGGGCTAGCAATCTCTGCATGGTCAGGGCTTCGTCCCTTCTCCCTGGGGAGAAGGTTAGGATGAGGGGAAGAGCGACAAACTCAGCGCATCATTGTTCGACCAAACGATCCAGCCTCAATCTGTGCCGCTCATCGGTCAGACGCCAGGCGCCGATCATCACGGCAATCAACACACCCAGTGCCGTCGCCCCCCCGATCAGAAACATGATCAGAAGCTGATACTTCGTTGCCTCGACCGGATCGACGCCGGCAAGGATCTGTCCGGTCATCATGCCGGGTAGAGAGACAATTCCGGTTGCAGACATGGCATTGATAATCGGCATCATCCCTGTCTTAAGAGCCTGACGGGCAACAGGCGAGAACGCGTCACGACGGACCGCACCGAGAGCAATACGAGCCTCGATAGACGCACGCTCCCGTTTGGCTGTCATGGTGAGCGTCTCTAGCCCCAGGCTGACACCGGTTAGCGTATTGCCGAGGATCATGCCGAGGATCGGAACCACATAGCGGGCCTCATACCAAGGGTCGGGGCCGATCAGCACGCCAACGCCGAAGACTGTGGCCAGGGTGCCGACGAAGATGAGTGTCATGGTCCCGATCCCATAGGACCACAGGCCCTTGAGCGGGTTCGTCTGCCGCGCCACGACCTCGCGGCCAGCGAACAGGATCATGATCAGACCGAGCCCGATCGTCCACAGCGGTGATGTCTGCGCGAACAGGAATTTCAGAACAAATCCGATCGCCATGAGCTGCACGCACATGCGTGCTGCGGCGAACAACAAACTCCGCTCGATCTTCAGATTGAAGATCAATGACAGGACCCCATTGATGAACAGGAGAGACGCGGCAAATACCAGATCCCAATAACTCAGGACGACATAGCTCATGAGGTCTCAAGCCTCGCCTTGCCATCGGAGATTACAAGACGTCGCTTCGCCATTCGTTCCGCTTGAGCGTCGTCGTGGCTGACCAGCAGGATCGCGCAGCCGGCATCCTGTTGCGCCTTCATGAGGGCTTCGGCTGAGGCCGTCGCATCGCTGTCCAGAGCCCCGGTCGGCTCATCGAGCAGTAGGACCTCCGGGCTGTCCTCGAGCGCACGAACAAGAGCCAGGCGCTGGCGTTCTCCGGTTGAGAGACGCTCTATCGGCCGATCGAGGATATCTGCCGCGAGCCCCAGGCTTCCGATTGCCCCTTCGAGACCGGATTGCTTCATGAAATGAGGGCGCGGCGTCTCTTCCCACCAGCCTGGTTCAGCAGCCGCATAACGCACATGGCTGCGCCACTCGGGGCCCGTCATCGCACGGCGCTCGACTTCGTTGAGAAACACCGAACCTTCAGCCGGGTCGAGATCGGAAATCGCACGCAGCAGCAATGACTTACCCGACCCTGAAGGGCCGCGAACCGCAACGCATTCGCCAGCGTCAACGGTGAGCGAAACGGGCTCGACCCCGTGAACCTTGAGCGCTTCAACCCTGAGCACAGCCCCACCTCCTCATCCAATCCGCTCTTTGGCAAAAAGCTCACATGCCGATAGGAGTCCGAGCGCTATACACGGGAGGCGATGAGGATTGCAAATAGCGTGAGTGCTACAGAACCGGACAGGCCGGTCACTGATGTCGGTCAGGCCTTCTTTTCCCACTTGCCGCGATCGTTCTGCTGCCAATAGGTGATGGCATGACCAGCCTCTTTGGCCGCCGTCCACTGGCGGCGGGCCTGGGCAACCATCTCGTCATCACGGCCATCGAACAGGTAGACGACACGCTCATAGGGCTCGAAGTCGGAGGCGTCCGCACCATCGACAAGGAAGCGGACCGTTGCCCCGTTTGGATTGATCTCTCCGGCCGTCAGAAAGATCGGCTGACGCTCCGGCGTGCCGTCCTTGATCGTGCCGTGCGGGAGGAAGGACTCGTCCGCATAGGTCCACAGCAGGCTGTCGAGTGCATCGACACGCTCGTCGCTCCCGGCCTGCACAACCGCCCGCCATCCGCGCGACAAGGTACGCTCCAGCAGATCCGGAAGGACACGCTCAAGCGGCACCCGCTCCAGGTGATAGAACAAGACCTCGGTTGGCGTGTCTTGGGCTGTCTCACTCATGATCGAATTCGGTGTTCTGAAGGATCGCAGTCCTATTTGTGCACGATCGACCGCCATGACGTATAGAGCGTCGAGTGCAACAATTGCACTTTCCCACCGAAACGAACGACGATCAGATCCTTTTCTGGCATCAGGTAGACTACCTGCCCTCCCCGGCCAAGCATGTAGCTGAACGGCCCCTGCAAAGGCTCCCCGGCCCGATCCAGGACGTTCCGAAAGAGATGCAGGCCGTAGTAGCCGTTTCGTATGTCCTCGTAGCGTAGATCGAGCCCCAGAAACCGGCGCCAAAGGTTGGTGGGCAAGAGCTTCTCTCGCGCTGTTCCATTGTTGAGCACGAATATCCCGACCCGCAACCAATCGCGAGGCGTCGCGTACAGACAGCAATAGGGCGAGACGTCGAGACCAGGGCCGTAGCGCCGCCAGTGCGCTGCCGCAGCGCCAGCCGGCTTCCAGATCTTTTCGCTGAGGACCTGCTCCAGCGGCTGCCCGTAAACCTTGGACACCAAGCGGCCGAGAATGGCCGTATTGATGTTCTGGTAGTTGTAGCGCCCGCGATCGGCATTCTTTGTCCGAAGGTCTCTTGCAACAGTGTCCAGACCAAGCGTATGAAGCTGCGCCAGCGGTCCGAACGGATTGATGCGCGTTGCTTTGATATCCTTGCCCCGGTAGGCGGACGATCCTTGAGGACCGCCAGCTTCAAAATCGATCCCGCTACGCATGCGCAAAAACGCTATGACCGGGATCGATCCCCAATCCTGGTTTCCTCCATCATCGACATATCGGTTGATGGGATCGTCAAGGCTTTCGATACGGCCATCCGCATGAGCCCGCAGCACCAAGAGGCCGACCAGACTCTTCACCATCGAGTATGAATTGAGCTTGGTGTCCGGCGTGATCCCATCGGCATAATGCTCCATATAGAGTTTGCCGCTCTGGAAGATCAGAAGTGCTTTGCCCTCGCTCTGTTCGAAGAGCCGCTGACCTCTCGGAGTGAACTTCGTTCCTTGAAACTCGTTTGGAATTTCATCGCGCGCGCGCTCCACGCCAGGCACAGCGGCGAAGGAACCGGACGCCGGCCAGGCGAGTTGTGGATAGCCTTCAAACGCGAGCCGCGGCAGATAGGGAGCCCATGCCAGCGCCAGAGCCGGCACCGCTGCAGCGATGATCGCAAAGGGTATCAGGAGGAGTCTGCGGTTGAGATATCGTCGCCAAGAATGTTGCATGCGCTCGGTCTACACCGCTCTTGTGCAGGTCTGATGCAGACGATGTTGTTATTTGAGCGCCGTGCAATTCAGACGTTCAAAACGTCCTATTTCTCCGCCACATATGGATTTTTGCCGCCGCGCACATTCATGCGGATTGGAACGCCCGGCAGATCGAAATTCTCGCGCAGACCGTTGATCAGATAGCGGCGATAGGCTTCCGGCAACTTGTCCGGCCTCGAGGCGAACAGGACGAAGGTCGGCGGGCGGGCATTTGGCTGAGTCATATAGCGCAGCTTGAGACGCCGGCCCGAAACGGCAGGCGGCGGGTGCCATCCGACTGCGTCCGACAGCCACCGATTGAGTGCACTTGTGGACAGGCGGCGGTTCCAGATTTCAGCGAGTGAAAAGGTCGCGCGCAAGAGCTTGTCGAGACCTTTGCCGTTGAGCGCCGATACGGTCACAAGCGGCACGCCCTTCACCTGCGGCAAGAGCCGCTCGATTTCCCGCTCCAATGCTTTACGGGTCTCGGTCTTGTCTTTGACCAGATCCCACTTGTTCACGGCAATGACGAGGCCGCGCCCTTCCTGGATCACCAGGTCGGCAATCTGCAGATCCTGCTTTTCGAATGGCGCCATGGCATCGACCATGAGGATCACGACTTCGGCGAACTGGATCGCTCTGAGCGCGTCGACCACGGAAAGCCGCTCTGGTCCTTCATGCACGCGCGACTTGCGCCGCAGCCCTGCCGTGTCGAACAGGCGGAGGGGACGGCCTTGCCAATCGAGATCGACGGAGATGGCATCGCGCGTGATGCCCGCCTCCGGCCCTGTGATCATGCGGTCTTCGCCGAGGATCGCATTGACCATGGTCGACTTGCCGGCGTTCGGGCGCCCGACCACGGCGACGCGGAGAGGCTTGTCTTTGTCGTCATCCTCGTCTGCGACACCCTCAGCGGCCCGAGCTTCTTCGATGTCACGGCAGGCTTCGTCGATGGAGCTATACAGCTCACCGAGACCATCGCCATGCTCAGCCGAGATTGCAATCGGATCGCCGAGACCAAGAGAATAGGCTTCGTAGAATCCGTCGGTTCCCGCGCGCCCTTCGCATTTGTTCGTCACCAGCAGACACCGCCGTCCACGTTGGCGCACTAGTTCCGCGAAGGTTTCGTCCGCCGGGATAAGGCCGGCCCGTGCATCGATCAGAAACAGGACGAGGTCGGCTTCGTCGATCGCCTGTTCCGTCTGCGCGCGCATCCTGGAGACGATCGTATCGCCGTCAGAATCCTCCAGACCGGCCGTATCGATCAGATCAAGACGGCGCTCGCCCAGCTCGATTTCGACCAGTCGGCGATCGCGTGTCAGGCCCGGCACCTTGTCGACAAGCGCAAGTCTCCTCCCCGCGAGGCGATTGAAGAGGGTCGACTTGCCCACATTGGGCCGACCGATAATGGCGATCTTAAGCGTCATGACACTGAAACTGTTTGGAGGTGACTGGGAGCCTTAGGCTGCCTTGGTCGACTTGTCGAGCCTCAGTTGAACGCCATCAAGCGCCCGTTGTCGGCGAGGACATACATGCGGCCTGCCGCAACAACAGGGGCGATGAAGACCGGAGTATCCAGATCTACCTTGGACGCCACCTGCCCGGTGCTGGGATCGACACCAACAATGAGCCCCGCTGCAGAGACGAGCCACAGCTTGTTGCTTGCCAGAACGGGACCGTTCCACTTTTCAGACTGGGGCAGATCGGCGACCCAGCGGACCTTTCCGTCTCTCCGGCTCAGGGCCATGATCTTGCTGCTCTCATTGGCCACAAAGACCGTGTCGCCAGCGACCCAGGGCATCTGCGTGCTGCGGATGTTACGGGTCCAGATCCGCTCGCCCGTATTGGCTGCGATGGCGACCATGCGCCCCGAATGGCCCACGGCAAACACGAGGCCGCGATCGATCACAGGCCGTGCCGGATCGCTCAATGCGGACAAGGCGGAACTCCCACCTCTCTTTGCGAGCGAGTCGGACCAAACCGGCTTGCCGGCGCTGACCTTGTAGGCGATCAAATCGCCGGATGAGAGCGGCACGACCGCCGTATCGCCCGACACGGCTGGGCTGACATTCGTGAGAAGGGTCGCCGCGCCAGGCACACCCCGAAAGCTCCATGTCTCCTCGCCATTCTCTCCGTTCAGGCAATAGATCCGGTTTTCGGTCGTCACGAAGAAGAGTTTACCGCCCGATGCCGTCGGCGAGCTTCGCACCGGAACACCGAGCCTCTTAGTCCAAAGCACCTTGCCATTTGCCGGATTGAGGCCGACAGCCGTTCCAAAACCCGTTACGGCGTAGAGGCGGCCGCTATCGATGGCGAGACCGCCGCCATAACCGCCGCGACCCTTTTCATTCTCGGGCGTCAAGGCCACACGCCAGGAGCGGGCACCGCCCGATGCCGAGAAGGCTGAGACATTGCCCTCCGCATCGATCGTGTAGATGCGGTTCTTGAAGACGATCGGAACGCCCGTTACCTGACCGTCATCACTCGATCCCTTACCGATGCTGGCCCGCCAGACTTGCCTCAGGCTACCACCAACCGAGAGATGACCGAGCGAGTTGGTTGCATTGCCGCCAGGTTGCGTCCATTCCGCGTTGCGCGCTTCCTTGGGCAGGCGGATCGGCGTTTTCTCAACCGGCACTTCAATAGCCGAGCTGTCCCGCGGCGGCATAACAGCGATGCGTTCGCCCGGCAGTTTCTTCTCTTCCTTGGCGAACGGATTGAGGCTCGGCAGCGAACCGCCGCACGCGGTCACGGAGAACCCGACCGCAATTACAGCGAAGCACGCAAGACCGCGTCTCGCCAGGACCGCCAGAAGCGAACGATTATTTGCCGTCTGCGCTTGCATCAGCCTTTACGATCAATGCCAGCATCATTTCCGCCCGTTGCTTGAGGCCTTGCGGCGCATCGGGTTCGGAGATGATCTGGGTGAAATATTCCTGCGCGTCTTTTGTCTTTCCCTCGCGATAGGCGGAAAGACCGACCAGCTCACGCGCCGAGTGGCGCCAGGGGCTGTTAGCTGCCAGGACCGGCTCGAGCCGGGTTTTGATTTCGTCAAATCCAGCGTCGTCGACTTTTAGTGTCGCTGCCTGAATGCGCGCGAAACCGCGCAGGTGCGGGTCGACCGAACTATCGGCGATAACCGCATCATAGGCTGCGAGTGCTTTTGTCTTATCGCCGGCTTTCGCAGTCGCCGCCGCAAGCTGAAGGTTGGCCAGAATCCGATACCCGGTGGGGCCATCGCCGGCGAGCGTCTTGAGCGCCGATTGCGCCTCCGTTGCTTTGCCATCCGCTTCAAGCGCCAGGGCATCGAGGAACTTGGCTCCGGCTTCGCCGGCCTGCTGCTCGCGCCAGTAAACCCAGCCTTTGTATCCCGCAACACTGCCGACGATCAGAACGGCACCGCCAATGATCAGCCAGCCGAATCGATCCCATACGGCTTTCATCTGATCCTGGCGAATGGCCTCGTCGACCTCGCGGAAGATGCTTTCGTCACTCATGAATTGGCTCCGGCCGGCTGCTCGGACTTGCCGACAGCACGCATTCTCTCAATCTCAATCAATAGCGTGCGTCTCCCAGCGAGGCAAACAACCGTATTGTCAGCCGTTAACAGGGTAAACGCTGCTGCCATATACGCTCACCTTGACCCGCTGGCTAGGTCGTAACCTAGTCTGCTTAACTGCCTGTCTTTTTTGGCGTCTTCGTGGCCGCGTCACGCATTGCGTATGTGTGCTCGATTGCTGGAAACGTTCGCTCCCGCACTTCGCGCGCATAGTCGGAGACGGCAGACTCGATTGCCTGGCCAAGACCGGCGAATTCCTTGACGAATTTCGGCACCCGCGGCGACAGCCCAAGCATGTCTTCCAGAACCAGAATCTGCCCGTCGCACTCAGCCGAAGCGCCGATCCCGATTGTGGGGATCGGAATGTCCTTGGTGATGCGCGCAGCCAGCAATTCCGCCATTCCTTCCAAGACAACCGAGAAGGCGCCCGCATCGGAAATGGCACGGGCATCCTCTTCGATCGCCGCCCATTCCGCTTCCTGCCGGCCTTGCGTCTTGAAGCCGCCCATCATGTTAACCGATTGAGGTGTAAGGCCAATATGCGCCATGACGGGGATGCCACGCTCCGTCAGAAAACGGATCGTGTCGGCCATGCGGCTGCCGCCTTCCAGCTTGATCGCGCCGCATCCGGTCTCTTTCATGACGCGGGCAGCATTTGAGAATGCCTGGCTTGGGCTTTCCTCATAGGAACCAAAGGGCATATCGACGACGACCAACGCCTGCGATGAACCACGCACCACGGCCGCTCCGTGCATGATCATAAGATCGAGCGGCACGGGAACGGTCGATTCATAACCATGCATGACCATTCCGAGCGAATCGCCGACGAGCATGAAATCCACATAGGGATCGACGATCCGGGCGGTGTGCGCGTGGTAGGCCGTCAGCGAGACGACAGGCTCGCCGCCCTTTCGATTTCGGATATCCGGCGCGGCCAACCGCTTCTTGGGAGCTTGAGCAGACAAGGGCTGTTCTCCTGATAGTGCATTGATTACCTAATATTTGGCACATCTTAGCGCACTCGCCCCCACTTTGTGCAGCGCAAAATGCGATCAATCTCCACCCGGCCCAGCTTCGGTGTTAGACTGTCATATTCTCGACAAATAAGAGACTGAGCCCGATGGCACCGGATCCGAAAAAAGCACGGCGTGTGCTTGAGCAGCGCCGGAAGGAATTGGAGCAGGTCAGCGAACTTTCTGCCGAATCGCGAGAAACAGTGGTGCTGGATCAATCGAGCGTCGGCCGCCTCTCCCGTATCGACTCTCTGCAGCAGCAAGCGATGGCCCAGGCCACGGAGCGCCAGCGGGTTTCCGAACTGGCACGCATCGATGCCGCCCTCGCACGCATCAATCAGGACGAGGACGAATATGGCTATTGTGCCGCATGCGGCGAGGAGATCGCAGAGAAGCGTCTCGCCATCGACCCGTCAGCGACGCACTGCATCAAATGCGCGAAGTGACAACATCAGGACGAGGTGTCGTCCGGCCCTGACCTGTTGGTGAACTCGGCATCGATGACCCAGCGATAGACCGTGTAGGCAACGACCGCCAGACAGATGATCGCGCCCGGCGGCCAGACGACCGCAAAGACGAAGCCCACCACGATCCAGAACGGAATGACATTGCTTGGTCGCCACATAGTCGGACTTTGCTCGCATGGGTTCTTCCCGAATGCAAGTTGCTATCGCTATCGGTGACGGCTCAGGATTGAGTGTGACACGCCGTACCGGTATCGGTAGGGTTTCGCCATTGCCCAAGTGCTTGTGTTTGCGTCGAACCCGCCAAACAGTTGTCTACCGGCCTTTTAGTAATGGCAACGCTACAGGCCTAGCAATGAGAAGCCTCCAAGACATAGAGATATAGTGAGACGAGGTTCCGCAAATTTCATGCACTCGCTGCTCGACGGGTTGTGCTCTCCATCACTGTCGAAAGAGGAGAGCCTATGCTTGCTCCTGCTTCCGTAGGGAAAGATGCGCTAGAACTGGTTCGGTTGATAACTGGCGACTGATATTGATCAGCCTACAAATAACGTGCACGGTCTATTGTCTTCGCTGCCCGGCAATTCAACGGACATCAAATCATGCGCGCTATTGTCACAGGTTTCGCTGCCTTGTTTTTGCTTTCAACAGCCGCCAGCGCTTCGACAGGAACCGCGCTTCCTCAAAGCAAGATGCCTAAGCATACTCAAGTCGCCCAGAACTGCCCTATTAAACCGATAAGGCCAATACCAACAATGAAGCCTCTTTGGTGCACCGGGACATGGACGATGATTCTCGAATGCAAGCCGAGCTGTGATAGCGTGTGGCGGGAAGTCTACCTGAACTAGAATGACTGTCCTGGAGGTCCCTTACAAAACACAGTTCTCGGCCGGGGCCTGCGGGTTAGCAGCCTTCGAAATGGTGCTCCGCTATTTCCGACCGAGCCGCGCCACGCAGTTTTCTCAGCGAAAGATGTTTAAGAAGCTGGCGAAAACAGAGCCACATGGCTCGGGGAACTATTCTGTTTTAGCCAATGACATTCTGAAATTGGCACTAGGCCGGAACTTGCACGCGGGAATCGGGGAAATAAGCACCGATCCAATGGAGATTGGCGAGCAACTCGAATACTTCATAGTTCGGAACAACGTGCCGGTTATTGCCTGCCAGCGATACTCAGACGATCAGCCGATGTTGGGACACTACCGTGTCATCTATGGCCTTCATGAAGGTGGCGTACTACTTCATGACCCATGCCCAAATAACGGCGGCAAAGGCTTATCTTGGAGCATTGATAAAGTTCACGATTACTGGCGGAAGACCGGCCAAAACGTCGTTGGTGGTGTCGCCATATGGTTATCGAGTGATGCGCTTATCAACCCACCTCTCGCACCTCTACCAACGCCCGCAAGTCAGGAGCTAGTCGAGAGCGAGTGGGCAAAGCTAACATACCCGGAGAATATGTAGCGCCTACGACTTTCCTGGCGCCCTGCCTGTTGAGCTAAGCGGGCAAATGAACCTCTGCAATTTATGCACTTGTTGGTGGAGCGGCCTGCGAGACTCGAACTCGCATCTTCGCCTTGGAAGGGTGAGGCGTTGCCTGTTACGCTCAAGGCCGCTATGGCAATACTTTCGTCTTCACGCAAACACTCGGGCCATCATGGCTGATCAGGACGACGGTACAGCGACCGACTTAGGCGACGTATTCAGGCGTGTGTCCGCAGAGCTAACAGCGTTTTACGACGAACTTGAAAAAGGAAGCCCTCGTGCTGCCGCTGTGCTTGCAGTCACAGCCCTCGAAGACGCACTGGAAGATCTGTTGCGGACCAAGTTTCCAGAAGCCACCGACGCCGAATGGAAGCATATCGCTGGCCCTGGCTCTACTCCATTTGGCTCTATGAAAGCAAAGCGCAATGTCGCCAAGGCGTTTGGCTTCTTCGGCCCAAAAACAGGCACAGCCATCCAACGTATCGCGCAAGTCAGAAACAAATTTGCCCACCGCAAAGATGTTCGCGACTTTGACCACCCCGACGTTTTGAAAATTTGCCGCGATCTCAGCGACAACCCGATATACCGCTACACCCTCAACGAGTCCGCGCTACCATCAGACGTTCGCTGGCTCTTCTTGCACGTCGTAAAGGACCTAACTGACCGTCTGAACGACATTCGGTGGAGTATCCTAGAGTTATCTGACAAAGAGCCGGCGCCGCTTCCTTAAGCGCAGAATCAAAAAAGCGCCTGACCGATATGGCAAGGCGCAAAGATGCACGATAGGTGCATCTTATCAGATGTGTTGTACATGTCAAGGGGTGTTGCCTGTTTCACCGCCCCTCCCAAATGCATACCCGAGGCAACCAGCAATAATGGCAGCAGACGGCGCATCCAGCTTACCATTAAAGGCAAGCAAAGCCGTGGCCGGGACAGAAACAGCAATCACTGTGTATCTAATAAACTGCCAGCCAATCCCTGCATTCTGCACCATTCTTTGAGCGAGCCCGAGAATCAAGACAGCGAAAATAGAGGCCGCCAGAAAAAACGAAACCCAATCCATTGGCTCCCCCATAATTTTATCACCGCAAATGCTGTTTTCGTTTTATACTATCAGTTAACAAATAACACGCCTATGAAGCATACCCAAATTCTTTGGCCAGCAAGCTAAGTGCATCTCGATACCGCCGTCCAATGTAAAGCCGCATAGCCGTACTGGGCTTGTCTGCCTTCTCCCATATCGCAGCGACTTCCTTGATTGACCTTCGGTCGCCTGCAATGTGGACGGTTATCTTGTAGTCAATCGCGCCGAGAACCTCTTTCATCTTGTATAGCTCAGCAATTGCCTGCCTGCGTCTTTCAGTGAAGCCATCAGAGGCACCGCGTGAGTTGTCCACAGGTTCATTCGACGGGTCGATGACGCCAGTGACTTGCCGCCCTGGCTTGCCTCGTACAGCCTCCGAAACTTACCGTCCGCCCTCTCCTGCGCTGCGTCGATGTCACCGCGCTTCAGCATCATCGCTGATGGACTCTCTGCGTAATTGCGGCCCGTGTCGTTGTATGGTTCAGCGTCAGGGTCATCAGAGTGGTATGGATTTTTCACCACGTCATTGCCGGGCATGAACTTGCCTTCATAGACTGGCCGGTTGTTCTGGTGCTTTGCCAACCTTCGAGCCCTCTATATGGTTTCGTCGTACAGCTTCTAGCCATACTCACCTAACATCCCAGGGTCGCTAAGCCGCATTTTGCCAATCACCCACGGCGGTTGAGTTGCCCACAGACATCACGAAACATGACCATAACGACTGGCACACTATGTTGTCATAACCGTTGATGAGCGATCCCCACCGTCAGCACCAACATTAAGAGCAGCCCAATCGAAGTGCTCCGGCGCTGTTTAAGGAGATCTCTTATGCTCTTAAAATCTACTGGTATGGTCATGGGTGCGTTTGCACTCGGTCTCGTCGCAATGTCAGGCTCTGCCTCAGCCGATTCCCGAATTGCTGGCCACCTCGCGGCCGTTGGAACAGGTGACGGGTTGGTTTTTAAAGTCAGCAGTCGTGGAAGATCGCGGGGATTCCGTTCTCGCGGATTTAGTACCCGCAGCTTTCGCTCGAGAAGTTTCCGCTCCAGGAGCTTTCGTTCGCGAGGTTTTCACTCAAGAGGATTCCGCTCTCGCGGCTTCCACTCACGTGGCTTTCGCCGATAGGAACTGATTCATCCAAGGACTAGCCTCCTAGTCCCTCCCTGACGAGGCGTCCGCTTGAGAGCGGGCGTCTTGTTTGTCCTCCGACGCGTCCGAGTCAATTTGCTCACTCGGAACATTCCTGCAGGTGCGGTTTTCATAACTGTAGTGGGTTTTGGCCGGATCTGACCGCTCAGTCAGGAAATAGCGGCGTTTCTCATCACTCGAGCCGGTAGACCTTGCCGCCTCCATCCAGGGTCATCTCACGGATCAGATCGATCCTCTCGCCGTCCCAATGGTAGCCGAAATGCCGGCCCTGGATGGGAACGCTCATGACATCGGGCCAGAACGCCGCGAAGCACTCGCCGCCGTCATGGCGAACGCAGGGATAGACGATGCCGTCGGCATTCCTGGCCCGCAAGTTCGATGCGAAGTCCTGCGAGGCCGCATAGCTATCCGGATCCAGGAGAGCCGCGAACCCTTCCCCGCGAATGTCAGTCAGTTCGGCATCGATGGAGCCGATGAGCTCCCGGTTGGCCGCAATCCACCCCGGCGCCTCGTTGGTCGCTGCCAAGAATGCGGCCGTGTGGAAGGCCGTCTCGGCGACGGCCGTCTCAAAACTTTTCGCGGCGTAGAAGGCACCGAATGTGCCGTCATGAAAGCGCCCGGGCCTGTCTGTCGAACAATGGGTGAAAGGCGACATGACATAGGCCGCACCGATACCATCGACCCGTCGTTCCGGCGGAACCAGATCGAGATTACCGATGGTCTCGGCATGGCGGGGATTGGTCTTGAGTTCGGCCGCGCCGAGCAGCATCCAGTCGGCGGGGTCCGCGATATCCTCGAAGAGATCGATCGGCGGATAGGCCGAGTTGATCAAACGGAAATATCGCGGCCAGCTGACGCGGCTGGTGGGAGCATCGATCACGGCTCGCCCTACCAGGGGCTTCGCTGCGCGTCGAGATACCGGCGCACGCGCATCAGGTCCGTCAGTTGTCCTTCAAGCATGACATCCAACGCGCTCTTGCCGCCGAACGCGTCGCTGGACCGTTTGATCCAGCCATATCCCCGCTCCTTCTCGGCAAAGAGCAATCGCAGCGACTTGTGAATGCCCAGCAGATTGGAGAGCCGCGCCGCAAGGTCGTTGCCGACCCGGCCATACTGTCCCTGTTTCCAGCGCTGAAAGGTTCGCGCGGAAATGTCGCCGAGAAGCGTTGATGCCTCCGCATCGGTCAGCTCCCAGCGTTCAAACAGATTGATCACTGCGCGCTGCATTGCACGCGCCTCGTCCTCCGAAAATCCGGAGTCAGCGGTTGGTGCAACTTGCTCCACCGGTCGAATCTGTACCATCGCAGCCTCCTGACAATTGTCGTATATTTACTATTTTTTTGACAAATGTCAATGTCCACGACGAATGGATCTCGCTATATATGGAAATCCAGGTGGACCGTTCCGGCGGATCTGCTTCCGTCAGTGATCTTCGTTTGTATCCAGGGCTTTACGTACCAGTGCATTCGACCGGGGAACAATCACCTGTCTGAGGACTTCGACTTCGTTGGCGACAGTGATGGGATCTGCGACCAGCGCCGCACGTAGCGCATCCTTGATCCATGGACTCATCTCCGGATGATCGAGCACCCAGATAACATTCGCATCGGCTTTCTCCAGCGTTCCATCGAAACTCTCTTTCACAGTGTCCTCCTGACTGGTGTTTCCTTTTTTGTCATTGGCGCGATCTTTGCCGCTTTCTGTATGTTTTGCCGGTATGCGCATTTTTAAACTGCGACCTCTAGCTGCACTTCGGGCGCGGCGTTCTCGTCGACGACCTCCCATTGCAGGTCACCGGAATAGCGCCATGCCATTTGGCCCGCTTCGTCGAGCGCAAACAGATGCAGCCAGCGATTGTCGAATAAGGCGCGCACGTCGTCATGACGCTTCAGGACTTCGCTCATGGCCTCGCGTGGCGCTTCGATACAGACCGTAAGGCGCAGGGGCTCATGGGCATAGTTTTCGCCGTCGTGCACGGATTGCCAGGGAAGTCCGGCCCGCATGGCGCCGCCATTGCCTTCGATGACACCGACGCCGCCGACGACATTGTGCAGTAGCTTGTTGCCGCCGCCGAAGACATCCGGGGCGACCGCGGAGCCGTAATACTGCAGGCTGATCCAGCTTGCGACGACGACCGGAGCGGTCATGATCAATTCGAGCACACTGAAATCTGTGTCCTTCTTCCACTCATAGTCATGAAGGAAAGCGCGGCCCGCCAGATCCTTACCGCTGGTCCGGTGCCGCGGTGCGGCGATAAAGGCGCTACATCCGGCAAGGCCCCACTCGGGACGCACCTCTGCCCAATCGCGACTGCGCTGCGCACCGCTGCGCGTGCCCAAGAACACCTGTGGCAAGCGCAACGCTCTTTCGCCCTGCGCCAGCTTTCCGGCAGCCTTCAGCCAGCCTTTCGCGCGATCCAGATCGCTATCGTGCGATGATGACGGATGATCCGCAGCATAGAGCTTGACACGGTCGGTGGTTGTATCATGTAGGGCCGCAACGAATAGCGTATCGGAAGGAATCTCGATGCCTTTGTCGGCCAACCCCTCTCGCACCTGGCTGTCGTTGAGAAGACCAGCCAGCAGACGCGCATTCACTTCGCCCGAATAGCCTCCGCAGGCGCCGCAATGAAGTCCGCTCGCATGTGGGTTATTGACAACATTAGCGCCATGCCCAGCCAGCAACACAAGCCGCGCGAAATCGTCGGTCAGCGACATGGCACGCAATATGGTTTCCGCTGCTTCGATCCGTGCCGGCAGGTCGAGCGCCGGCTCAAGCCGGGGTGCGGGTCCGTTCGGTACGGATGACCCCAGGAAGCCAAGCGCATCGCGCAAAAGCTTTCCGACATAAACCGGACCGGTTGCCTCGACGAAGGCAAAGGACGAAACAGCCGCCAGCTTGAAACGGCCCCAGGCCCGCCTTGCTCGCGCCCTGAACCGTGCCGAGCGATCGGCCTCACGATCGTCATCTCCGCCCGATCGACTGGAAACACCCGCATTCAGAAGAACAGGAAGCCGGTGTTCGTCGACATCGGATGCAAAACGCCGGTGGGACGCCGCCAGACCGAAGAAGCCAGCAAAGCCCAAGGTCCGGATGCCGGGATCGACGCTCTCCAGCGCGCGCCGAAACACCTCGGAGCGCACATCGATGCAGAACGCAGCCTGCAGTTCCGGCCGACCATCCCGAAGCGACGCCGCTGGCGCCGCCAGGGTCTCGCCAAGCCTGCGCTGGACGGACCGTTCCCAGGCTTCCTGAAGCACGACATCGACACGCTGGACCGCAGATGGAACGATTGGGGCCGCGTATTCCGCCAGAACCGCCTTCCATCGCTCCTCGATCTGCGCGCCATACTGCGCAAACAGTGCATCTTCCCAAAGGAGCCGAATGACGAGCAATTCGGTGATGGTGTGATCCGGCCTCCCGTCGAGCGTCGCCTGCCAGTGGTGATAGCGCGCGTAATGGGCCCAACCACCGAGCGTGATCAGAAGACGGTGGAAATAAGTTTCCATGGCCGCTGATGGAAGACCGAGGCGGGTGACAGCTTTCGACAGTGCGTCCTTTGCAAACTCGGGCGCATCGGAAACGAACTGTGCGAAACCATTGAGTCCTGCAATCTCCGGCGTCAGATCGCGGATAGCGACGGCACGCCATGCCCGATAAGTCCCTTTGCCGCGCGGTGCTGCCCACAAGGCCTGACCGTTATCGAAATAGGCTGACGCCCAGTGACCGAAGCGATCGGCGACAATTCCCGGCCAGTCGATTCCCGATACCTCTGCCGAGAGATCGGCGATGGTCGGCAACGCCTGCGGCAGCTCGACCGGTTGCCGCATTACGGCCTTGAGTTCTGACACGCCTCCTGGACGATCCTCAAGGGGAGCCGCTGCCAATGCGGCGGCCAGATCGTCATCACAGATTTCGCCCGTGTTAATGCGATCGAGATACCAACCACGCGGCAGAGTGACCGGCGCACCGGCGACCCGCGCCAAGCGGGCTGAGACAGCCTGAAGCGGCTCGCCCGATTGGCCAAGAAACGGATTGACGGCCACACTCGATGCAAGGGGCCAGACAGGCGGGATGGCAAGCGCTGCCGCATCGGCGGCGCCGTAGGCCGAACCGGCATCAATCGAGGTGTCTTTCAAATCATGGAACATGTTGGTGCGGCTCCCTGCCGATCATGAAGATTTGCGCAGCGACCAACCGCCGAAGATGCGGTCGAACGCTGCGTTGGCATAGAGGCCGTTGGAGAGATGGACGCGCAGCCCGGCGGCGGCCGGGTGATAGGCCCATAGGGGAAACATTGCCTGTGCGACGGCAACGAATGCGAAGCTGATCACCGCGAGAAAGATAAGGACCCACTCGAGCGGGCCCGGCGCAGGTGTTGCAGGCAAAGTGCTGGCTGTTAGCCAGACCGCGGCCTCCTGCAAGGCGAAATACCCGACAGAAGTGGCAACAGCGTAAACTGCCATACGCCGCATAAGCAGCCGCGGTGCGTCCTCAGCCAGCCCCTGCGCCCAGAGATATGCGATCCCGAAGATGAGAATTGCACCCAGCGCGATGACCTGCGGAAGTTTCGTATGAAGTCCAAATGCCAGTCCGACGAGGGCATAGATCGTGAGAGCGACAATAAAGGCACGTGCAACCGCAGCAGCACTTGGAATGGCAACCGGCCCCGGCCGCCGGTTCGAAGCAATCTGTTCGACAGCGCCGCCCGAAGCGAGGAAGGCATGCGCCTTATAAAGCGAGTGCGCCACGATATGGAGCAGAGCCAGAGGAAAAAGTGCAAGCCCGCACTGCATAATCAGAAATCCCATCTGGGAGACTGTCGACCAGGCCAGCGAAGTCTTGACCGCCGGCTGGGTCAGCATCACCAGTCCGCCGAACAGAGCGGTAAACCCGCCGATCATCAGGAGGAATGCGAGGACACCATGGGAGAGCAGCATCACATCGGCAAAGCGGATCAGAATGAAACCGCCCGCATTGATGACACCGGCGTGCAGGAGGGCTGACACCGGCGTCGGTGTCTCAATGACTTCGATCAGCCATCCATGCATCGGAAACTGTGCAGACTTCAGAATGGCAGTGAGGGCTATCAATCCAGCCGCAGCAACAGAAAACCCTGTTCCTTCGCCGGCACGGGCCGCCTCAAGGATGGTTCCGATGTCGGTAGTGTTATAGTCGCGTACCATCAAGAGTGCCGCACCGATCAGTGCGCCATCTGCCAAACGGGCGGCAACGAATTTCTTCCGGGCCGCGCGTTGTGCTGCCACCCTGTCAGGATAGAAGAGCAGCAATCTGTGTAAGCTGAGCGAGGTTACGATACCGGCAAGCACCAGCTGCACCAGATTGCCCGCCGTGACCATCAGCAGAACCGACGCCAGGATCGTTATGAGCCAGGCGGTGAAAATGCCTTGCCGCTCTTCGCCGTCGAGATAGGTCGCTGCAAAACGAACAACAATCCAACCGACGAATGACACCAGCAGCAGCATCGTCACGCTCACGATGTCCAGCCGGAACGACAGGCCGACACCGCCTATCCCAATCAAAGAACTGGTGACCGCGCCATCTCTATAGAGCAGGTAAGCGGATAGTGCCGCCACCACGACTGCACCGAAGGCCGCAACCTCTGAAAGTCGCGGAATGAGCATCGGGCGCCGGCCGGGATTCGCGAGTGCGATCGCAGCGACCGCCAATAGACCCACTGGTGCCAGCAGCGGCAGCAAATTCGTCGGCATTGGATGTTTCCCTCAATCCAACAAAACGGTGAGTATCCGTATACGGAGAAGCTGAACTGAAGAAAAATACATTGTTTATTCATAACCATTCGTTTTAATAGAACGATATGGCTGACCTGAATTACAACCACCTCCGCTATTTCTGGGCGGTCGCGCACGATGGAAATCTGACGCGGACGGCCGAACGGCTCAATCTGTCCCAGTCGGCGCTATCAGTACAGATCAAGAAACTCGAGGAACGGCTTGGTCATTCCTTATTCGAACGACGTGGCCGCCAGCTGCATTTGACGGAAGCAGGCCGTATCGCGCTCGATCATGCCGACTCGATCTTTGCAACCGGCAAGGAGTTGCTCGGCACGCTCCAGGAAACTGGCAAATCGCGAGAAGCCCTGCGAATCGGAGCGCTGGCGACATTGTCGCGGAACTTCCTGATGCAGTTTCTGCATCCGATTCTGGGTCGAGAAGACATCGAACTGACTTTGCGATCAGGGAGCTTGAGAGAACTTCTGCAGGCCCTTCAGCATCTCAATCTCGATGTCGTGCTTACCAATACGGCGCCCGCCAGAGATGCCCTCACGCCCCTCGTCTCGCATCGATTGTCCGAACAAGGGGTAAGCCTGATCGGCCGGCCCGATCGCCTGGGCAGCCAGCAATCACTGACCGAGTTGCTCACGACCCATCCTGTAATACTGCCGACCATGGACAGCAATGTGCGCGCGGAATTCGATGCCCTGACGGACCGGATGGGTCTGAGGCCTCAGATCGTTGCGGAAGTGGATGACATGGCGACGATGCGCCTTCTCGCCCGTGAAGGGATCGGCCTCGCTATTCTGCCTCCCATCGTTGTAAGAGATGAGCTGGAAGCAGGGCTTCTCGTCGAAGCCGATCAGCTGCAAGGAATTGTAGAGACCTTCTACGCCATTACTGTGGAGCGCCGGTTTCCAAATAACGTCCTGCGTTCGCTCTTGAAGATGGAGCAGCGGGGACTGAAGTGATCGCTGGCCCAGCCTGGATCAAGCTTCAGCCTTATCCATAAGCGTCCGAATATGCCGCGCAAAAAAATATGTCGCTGGCACGCCGATGATGCAGCCGATTACGATCGACCAGCTTGTCGATAGGACCGGCAGCCCTACCCATGTTCCGATGAGTGAAGCAAAAAACACATTTACAGCCATTGCCCCCGCGCCAAACGGATAGAGATAGACCGCGATCTTGAGAGCGCTCCAGCCTTCGCGCTTCATTTCCGGGATACGAGTTTGTGCACCAGCCAGAGAGATACCAACAGTGCCACGGAGGCAAAAGCAAACCAGAATTCGGCCGTCGCAGACTGCGCCTGCGGTATCGGGCGCTGAAAGCTCTCGGCGAAAGCACTGGTGCTGAGAAGCAGTAAGGGTAGCATGATGATTTTGCGCATGGGTCAGGTCTCCTGCGTAAGGGCGCGGTAGATATCCGGAAGGGCGTGCGTCAGTCTTTGCGGCTGCGGTAGGAGCGTGAATCCACCACGCCCGAAAATTCGCGAGAACCACTGCTGGCCGTCTTCATCGATGACGACTCCATGCAATGTCTGGCCTGCACGACGCGCTTCGCGGACGGCCATATGACTGTCTTCAATTCCATGCTGGCCTTCATAGTGATCCAGGTCGTTCGGCTTGCCGTCCGTCAGCACGATGAGCAATTTGCGCATGGAGGTTTCTTTGGCCAGCATGGCGCTTACATGCCGCAGAGCAGCCCCAAGACGGGTATAGTGGCCAGGCGTCAAACTACAGATATTGCGCGTAATCTGATCGCTCATCGGCGTGTCGAAATCCTTGCATCGGGTGATAAACACGCGGTCGCGACGCAAGGACGAGAAGCCCCAAATGCCAAGCCGGTCACCACTGACGTCGATACCACCTACGAGAGCCGCCAGGGTATCGCGCGCGACATCGATGACGGATGTTTCGCCGACTGCCGCCTCCGTCGAGCGCGACGTGTCGATCAGAAAGGCCACGGAAAGGTCGCGTTCGATCTGGCGGGCGTTCAGATAAATCCGGTCCGACGTGCGGCCCGATGCACGCAGGTCGACCTGCGCTTCGATGACCGCATCCAGATCCAGTTCATTGCCGTCAAGTTGGCGCGGGCGCAGTATCCGGCGCGGACGCAGCGCTTCGAACTGACGACGCACTTCCCGGATGCGCCGGGCATCGGGTTCGAACAGGATATCGTCCGTATTCGGTTTGGCTTCCGTTTCCAGCACGCGGCAATGGTCGTCCATATAGCTGCGGCTTCGATGGTTCCATTCCGGATAGGTAAACTTGCCGGATAGCCGTTCGTTATCGGCATCCGCGGGGGACAGATCCAGATGCAGACGCAGCCGTGTGGCCGCCCGCTTGTCGTGTTTGGACAGAGTAATGTTGTCCTGGTCTTCAGCAGCCTTCTGAGCATTCTCGTCATCGTCATCATCGACGCTGCGGTTCAAGTTCATGCTTTCGACCCAGCTGAGGATCGATTCAAACCGATGAACGATGAGACTGTCCTTGCGATTGGCTTCGGACGCATCTTTGCGCAGACCGATCTTGCGGGTCGTAACTGCGGCTGCTGTGGGCGGAGCCTTCGCCTCCTCCGCCACAGCATCCGCTATAGCCCCACTGCCGGGAGCTACGAAATAGAGCCAGATCGGAACGGGTCGGAACGGCAGATAACCGCGTGGCTCTTCCCGGTCCGTCTCCAATTTTATCGGGACACCACTCAATTGATTGCGAATCGCAACCTCAAGTTCGGCTTCGGCCGTAGGTAGTGACAGAACCGGGCGGATCATTATCGCCTGGCCGCACATTCCCTGATAGGCCTCTCTCAATCCTGGGCAGAGCTGGTAAACCGCATTCGCGATCGCGGCATTGATCTGGACCTGAGTGCAATCGAACCGGCGTCTGTCCATATCGCCAGATGGATATTCGATTCCGTCGATGTCGGACGCGGCGGCCAAAGCAGTCAGCCAGAAATAGGCTGCGCGATTGAGAGCATGGTTGTTGAAACAAGATATCTGTGGCGGCAATCGCAAGCGTTCGCCATCGTAATAGGGTATCGACTGAATCTCGCGCGCCGTGCCCAGCTTGCGTTTCATCGGACGACGATGGTCGGAGTGGACCATGGGCGCCTCGACCAGTTCGGCGCCGGCCGCACCGCCAAGAGCTCGAAAGAGTACTGCCAGGCTCGGCCGCACATGCGTCAGCTCGACACTGGCCTCTTCGAATTCCGGCGCCGCACCGATACCGCGGGCATAGTCGTGCCACAGATTGCCAACGGTCTCCTCCGGCTCCATAAGATCGAGAGGACGCAGACCCATGACGTTACCCGTAGATCGTAGCGACGAGATCCCTCAGCGCGATCTGCACATCGGCATCATCGGTCAATGGCTCGATGATGGCGGACTCAAGAGCGTCGGTTACGCGCATACCGTCGGCCATCAGCGTGGCTGCGTAGACCAACAGGCGGGTTGAAACGCCTTCCTCGAGGTCCATGCCGGACAATGCGCGGATGTGCCCTCCAAGCCGCACAAGCGGGGCAACGCGTTCCGCATCCAATCCGCTTTCGCGGCTGACGACAGCGATCTCCGTTTGCGGATCGGGGAAGTCGAAGGTGATCGAGAGAAAGCGTTGCCGCGTCGACGGCTTCAGCTGTTTCAGGACATTCTGATAGCCGGGATTGTAGGACGCAACGAGCATGAAGCTCTTGGGTGCGAGGAGCTCTTCACCCGTGCGATCAATCATCAATGTCCGCCTGTTGTCGGTTAGCGGATGCAAAACGACAGTGACGTCCTTCCGTGCCTCGACGACTTCATCGAGGTAACAAACGGCGCCCTCCCGAACGGCGCGGGTCAGGGGACCGTCGACCCACTCGGTCTCCCCTCCCCGCAACAAGTAGCGTCCGATCAGGTCCGCCGCCGACAAATCGTCATGGCAGGCTACGGTGTAGAGCGGCCGCCCCATGCGGGCCGCCATATGCTCAACGAAACGGGTCTTCCCGCAGCCGGTCGGCCCCTTCAAAAGAAGGGGCAAACCGTTTTTCTGTGCTGCCTCGAACAAATCGCATTCGATACCTGTCGAATGGTAGTAGGGCAGGCTCGGATCACGATCCATGACGTTCAAGGCTCAGTTACTCCCCAGCTGCAGGTTGAGCTGACCCCGGTGCAATGATCTCTTGTTTTCGCACCACCAGGATCGAGTAGATGAAAAGCAAGGCTCCGAGAACGACCGCAACACCGGCACCAAAGCGCATGATGTAGAAGATCGACAGAGTATCCTGAACATCCATGAAGTTCTCGCCCACCACACGTTGCATGTGCGTCTGGATCGTTCCAGCGAACGTCAGCACAAAGGTCATGAACGACATGCCGCCGGTCATCAGCCAGAAGCTTCCCATGTTGAGCACCTGATTGTAAGGCTCGCGACCGCGCAGCAATGGCATGGCATAGCTGAACATCGCCAGGTTCAAGGCAACATAGGCTCCGAAGAAGGCGAGATGACCATGAGCTGCGGTGATCTGCGTTCCATGGCTATAAAAGTTCACGCCATGCAGGGTGTGCAGGAAGCCCCACACGCCCGCGCCGAAGAAAGCCAATGTGCTGGCTCCCAGCGACCACAGCAGTGCCGCCTTGTTCGGGTGGTTGCGTCGTCCCTTCCATACCATGACGAAGGCAAAACTCATCATCAGGAAGAACGGCGTCACTTCCAGCGTTGAGAAGATCGATCCGATCCACTGCCAGTATTCCGGTGTGCCGATCCAGTAGAAGTGGTGACCGGTACCGAGAATGCCGGAGAAGAGCGCTGTAGCAACGATGACATAGAGCCATTTTTCGACAACCTCGCGGTCCACACCCGTCAACTTGAGCAGGATGAAGGCGAGCACCGATGCCATCACAAGCTCCCAGGTCGCCTCGACCCAGAGGTGCACGACAAACCACCAGTACATCTTATCGAGAGACAGGTTGTTGGGATTGATGAAGGCGAAGATCCAGAGCAGCGACAGGAGCCACAACCCCATCAACAAAACATTGGTGATTGCGGTTTTCTTACCCGCCAACACCGTCATGGAGATGTTGAAGAGGAAGATCAGAGCGGCAACGAGGATGCCGAGCTTCACCCACAGCGGTTGCTCCAGAAACTCGCGTCCGCCATGAATGCCCATCAGATAACTGACGACCGCGCCGAGTGTGCCGACCACAAGGATCACCAATTGCACATAAGCCAGTTTCACCGAGTAGAGCTCACGTTCGGATTCCTCTGGAATGAGGAAATAGGCAGCGCCAAAGAATCCCAGCAGAAGCCACACGACCAATGAGTTGGTATGGAGCATTCGGATGACGTTGAAAGGCAGAATCTCGGACAAGAAGTTCGGCGAGATGTAAATCCAGCCCGCCAAGAGCCCGCCTAGCACCTGGATGCCAAAGAGAGCCATTGCGCAGATAAAATATGCGTAGGCCACTTTTTGCGATTGATATTTCATCGTGGTTCTCCTTAGCCCGCATCGTTGGGCGGCCAGCCCTTGGTGTCTGTTTGATCGGCCCAGCGCAGGAACTCAGACAGTCCGCGTATTTCCTCGTCCGTGAGTGTGTATTTGGGCATCTGGCGGCGACCTTTGGTGCCGCTGGGCTGTGCTTCGATCCAACCCTTGAGAGCTTCGAAAGCGCCCTCCTCGTCGTCCAGCACGCCCCACCGGGTCATGACATTGCCGACCTCGGGCGCGAAATAGGCGCCCTCACCATGGATCGTATGGCAGTTAATGCAGCTGTGGCGTTCCCAGACATGCTTGCCGAGAATGACCTTGTCAGACAGCGGCATGCCGGCTGTGGATTTGTTGACGATGTACCGGTGGCTGTCGACGGTCAGCGCGATGAATATGACCACGAAGAACAGCGATCCTCCATAGAACACGTTTCGCGCCCGCGATTTTGTCAGGATCTCGGCCATGGGGAGGCGTCCTTTCTCGATTGCAGATAAGAAAGACGTAGCCAAAATGAGCCGTACCAAGATTGTCGCAGCGCAAAGTTTGGAAAGATTGAGGGGATTACGGTGCGCCTGAGGACGCAGAGGACCCCGATGTCACAGGCCCGCTACGATGATCCTGATTTGCTGCTTTGCGACCTGATGGAAAGGTGGCCCGAGACCATTCCGGTTTTCATCCGGCATAAGATGCTGTGTGTGGGCTGCGTTATCACCCGCTACCATACGCTCGCCGACGCCTGCCAGGAGTACGGGCTGGATAAAGCTGAATTTCTGGCAGAGATCGGACGTGCGATCAGTCCTGAGCAAGAGGCCCGCTGAGCAATACAAGCTGATGCGGGTCGGTAACGACGATATGCTTGCGGCGGCTTTCGACAGTCCCATCTTTTTGCCACGCACTGAGCAGGCGGCTCACGGTATGCAATGTCGTCCCGGTCATTTCCGAGATATCCTGGCGTGTGACTGGGAAATCGATTTCGATGCCCTGCTCGGTCTTGCGCCCCGTCTGATTGATGAGCCGCAACAACGCGCTGGCCACGCGTTGCTCGACATGCAGGGTCGCCATCTCGACAATCGTGTTGTTCATATCGGAGATGCGCTCGCCGATTTTCTTGTAGGTCTCCGTCGCAAATCCATCGTAGCTGGCGACGAACTCTGTCCAAAGAGTTTGTGGCCACGACAATGTAAGGCATTCCGCTGCGGCGATTGCGGTTGCAGGATAGTTTGTATGTCCGAGCGCTTTCGCTATCCCGAACAACTGGCCGCTTGGAATATGCAGCGTGATCACCTGCTCGCCGCTGAAGGTGATCCGGACAACGCGGATATAGCCGTCCAGCAGCATAAAAAATTTGTCGGCCTCCGCACCTTCTCGAAATATAGCCGTCCCTTCCTCAAACCGTTTGGATACGGCAAGGTTCAGGATCTCTCTGATCTGATCACGTGTCAGCCGGGAAAACGGCGGAACTTGCGTCAAAAGGCTTTCGTCAAGTTTTAGCACAGAACCACGACCGGCATGCGTAATTGGATTGGTCCCAGACGATAACGATAGATCCGCAGAAAACAAAGCGAATCCAGGCTTTTTCATGCGTGAGTATAGGCAGGGCGTTGCCAGTCACATTGACAAACGTCAACACCGGCAAATCGAAGGATCGCCCAAGCTGGGAGGCGTCGCGACTATTCCCACTCGATCGTGCCGGGCGGTTTCGACGTGATGTCATAAACAACCCGGTTGATCCCGCGCACTTCATTGATGATCCGCGTGGCGGTGCGGGCAAGAAACGCATGCTCGAAAGGATAGGAATCGGCAGTCATGCCGTCGGTCGATGTGACCGCACGCAGCCCGCAGACATGATCGTAGGTACGGGCATCGCCCATGACGCCGACGGTGCGGACGGGCAGCAACACGGCAAAAGCCTGCCAGATCTCGTCATAGAGACCGGCATTGCGGATTTCGTCGAGATAAACGGCATCGGCCTTTCGGAGAATATCGAGCTTTTCAGCCGTGATTTCACCCGGCATGCGGATCGCAAGGCCGGGTCCTGGAAAGGGATGGCGTTTGATGAAATGATCCGGCAGCCCAAGTTCGTGGCCGAGCGCCCTCACCTCGTCCTTGAACAACTCGCGAAGCGGTTCGACCAGCTTCAGGTTCATGCGCTCCGGCAGACCGCCGACATTGTGGTGCGACTTGATCGTAACGGATGGTCCGCCTGTGAACGAAACGCTTTCGATTACATCCGGATAGAGCGTGCCTTGCGCGAGAAATTCTGCACCGCCGACCTTCTTGGCTTCCTCGTCGAATACATCGATGAAGAGGCCGCCGATCGTTTTCCGCTTGGTTTCAGGATCGCTGACCCCGTCGAGGGCAGTCAGAAATCGGTCCCGCGCGTCGATATGGGTGAGCGGAATATTGTAGGAATCACGGAACAGGCCAACCACCTCTTCCGCCTCACCGAGGCGCAGAAGACCGTGATCGACGAAGATACAGCTAAGCTGCTCGCCGATTGCTTCATGGATCAGGACAGCTGCAACCGCCGAATCAACACCGCCGGACAGCCCGCAGATGACTCGGCCGGATCCAACCTGCGCCCTGATCTTCTCGATCTCGGCCGCACGGAAATGCGCCATGGACCAGTCGCCACTGCAACCGGCGATGCCATGGGTGAAATTTCTCAGAATTCTGGCGCCATCGGGCGTGTGCACCACCTCGGGATGGAACTGGACGCCATAGAACCGCCGTGCCTCATTCGCGATGGCCGCAAAAGGCGCATTGTCCGTTTTCGCAATCGTTTCAAAGCCTTCCGGCAGCGAGACGACCCGGTCACCATGGCTCATCCAGACAGGGAGCCGGCCGCCCGTCCCGTTCAGTCCCTCAAAGAGCGGCGACTCGTGCGTGATTTCGATTTCGGCGCGGCCAAACTCGCGGTGATCGGCCTCTTCGACCGTCCCACCAAGCTGCTCCACCATAGCCTGCTCGCCATAGCAGATACCGAGAACCGGGACATCGGCATCGAACACCGCTTGCGGGGCGCGGGGTGCGGTCATCTGAATGACGCTCGCCGGCCCGCCCGACAAGATAACGGCTGAAGGATTGAAGCTTGCGAACGCCTCTTCGGCCATCTGCGAAGGCACGATTTCCGAATAAACACCCGACTCACGAACGCGCCGCGCGATCAGCTGCGTGTACTGCGCTCCGAAGTCGATAATCAGGACCCGATCACTCATGGGGCCTTGGGTTATAGGAAGTCTTGGCAATCGGCAACGCCGGAGCGCATTGCGGTGGATAATCGGCGGTGTTTGGTCGGTGCGATATGGCTGGATGGTGCCGTATGGATAGGCCTAACCAGCAACCTTCGGCGGAGCAAAATTTGCGCGGACATAGTTTTCGCGAAAACCCATTTTGAGGATGTTGTTGTAGGAATGCTGCGGGTCTCCCGGCACGTCTTCGCCGGTGCAGGTATGGATCGTATGGCAGCCGAATGCGATGGCATCTTCCACGCGCCGCGCAAGGAGTGCGCTCTGGCCGCCCCGGCCACGGAATGCCGGCACTGTGGAGCCCCAATCGCACCACCCAACGCCATCTTGAACAAAGAGCGCGCCCGTACCGGCCGGCTCGTCGCCAGCGAAGGTCATATAGATGTGCCAACCCTGCGTACCAGGCAGTCCAGCCAACCATGGCGCTGCATCGGCTCCGAGATCGAAAGCATCGGAGGCGATTGCTCCGAAGGCCGAACCATGAGCCGGACCGATCTTTGCGATTCGCAACGCGGTCGACATCTCGGGCGGCGGTTCAGTACCCCGTTTGAACTTCATCCAACCACGCGCTGGCGCGAGTCCTTCATTCGCCATCCATTCGGCGATGTCGTCGGGTCGTGCCTTAGGGTGCACATGAACAAAGTGCCGCTCGATGCCTCGTTCGCGGTAGGCTCGTGCGATCTCGGTCACAGCCTCAGGCGTAGCCTTTTCACTCATGCCGAGACCGAGCGCGCGATTGATCACAATTGCGGAAGCCGGCAGAGCGACGGCAATCGAGACAAAGGTGCCGGCAAAAAACTCGGTCGTGAGACCGAGATCCTCCCGGATTGAAACATTCGCCGACGAATGAAGCGACGCGAGAGCCGCGCGCTCGATAATCTCACTGTCATCAATCATGGAATTCACATAACTGGCTGCCGGCGCATCGTATTGAACTGGGGATCATCAATCCCACCGCAAGACGCCTGCAACAATTGAAACGTCGAACAGACGTTAGTGCCGCTGCAATATGGCAACAAAGAAACCATCGGTCTCGTGGCTGGCCGGTGTCAGCAGTAAAGTATCGTCCCGGCCATCGGCCGAGTCCGGTGGCTCGGTCGCCAGCGCCTCATGCCAAACATCGCGGTAAGGCACCAAAGCAAACCCATCGTGCCTTTTCAGAAAGGCGTCGATCTGGTCATTGTTCTCTTCGGCCAGGAGCGAACACGTGATGTAGACGAGGCGCCCACCGGATTTGACCAATGGCGCTGCCAGGTCGAGGACTGCGACCTGCTCCTTCATCCGATCTTCGAGATTAGCCTGCTTCAAACGCCATTTGGCGTCCGGGTGCCGGCGCCAGACGCCTGTCCCTGTACAAGGCGAGTCTACGACCACCCGATCAAAGCGATCGGCGAGCTGCTTGAGCGCCTGCTCTTCACCGGCCGGTATGACCTGTGTGTTGCGCGCGCCAGCCCGCTTCAGACGATCGAAGATCGGTTTCAATCGGTGCTTGTCGGCATCATAGGCATGGACCTGACCGCGATTCTTCATGGCTGCGGCAAGGGCCAGCGTCTTCCCTCCTGCCCCGGCACAGATATCGGCAACCTGCATTCCCGGCTCGGCATGAACCATGAGGGCAGCGATCTGCGAGGCCTCGTCCTGAACTTCAAACCACCCGCGGGCATGTCCCGGCTCCGACTCCACATGCGGGCTCTTGGCTGCCTTTTGCGATGCCGCCAGCCGGACTCCCACCGGTGAAAGGACGGTTGCCTGAGGGCCGTATTTCTTGAGCGCTTTGAGGACCTTTTCGCGATCCGCCTTCAGCGTATTGACGCGTAGATCGATCGGCGCCCGGTGCGCGAGACCGGCCCCCTCCTCTGCCGCACGCGTATCGAAGACACGTTCAAATGACGCGTGCAGCCATTCCGGATAGTCACCACTGACCCATGGCGGCACAGACGAGACCGGATCGCCTTCGAGAGCAGCGCGTTCGCCTTCCGTCAACGGCGATGGCGCATGCGTCGAGCCATCGCAAAGGGCCGAAACACCCTCGACCCCTTCGCCCCAATGGATGGCGACAGTTCCAATCGCGAGTGCCCGTGAACTCGTATCACCCATGGTCGCGGCCACCGATGCACGGTGTCGGAGGGCATCGAAGACGAGATTCCCGATTGCCGCCCGGTCGCCGGAACCCGCAAAGCGATGCGCTCGACCCCAGTCGGCAAGCGCCAACGAAGCAGGCCGATGGCGCTGCTCGATGGCGTCCAGAACCTCGATGGCAGCCTGAATGCGTCCGCCCGGTCTCACACGCGTCCCGGATAGTTGGGCGACTCACGCGTGATCGTCACATCGTGTACATGACTTTCGCGAAGGCTCGCAGGCGAGATCCGGATGAACCGGGCCCGTTCCTGGAACGCTCGAATATTGACCGCGCCAGTATAACCCATAGAGGATTGAAGACCGCCGACAAGCTGCGTGAGAACGCTGCCGAGCGGGCCCTTATAGGGCACTTGTCCCTCGATGCCTTCCGGCACGAGTTTCAGCGAGTCCTTGATTTCTTCCTGGAAATAGCGATCCGCCGAGCCGCGCGCCATGGCGCCGACCGAGCCCATGCCCCGATAGGATTTGTAGGAGCGCCCCTGATAGAGAAACGTCTCGCCGGGGCTCTCGTCCGTCCCGGCGAAAAGCGATCCGATCATGGCGCAATCGGCACCGGCTGCGAGAGCTTTTGCGAGATCGCCGGAAAATTTGATCCCACCATCTGCAATCACCGGCGTATCCGTCTTTCTGGCAACGGCAACGGCCTCCATGATTGCAGTGAGTTGCGGGACGCCGACGCCGGCCACCATCCGCGTCGTGCAAATGGAGCCTGGACCGATACCGATCTTCACTGCATCCGCACCGGCATCGATCAGTGCCTTGGTGCCCTCCTCCGTCGCCACGTTCCCGGCGACAACCTGGACCTGGTTGGAGATCTTCTTGATCCGGGTAACTGACGCCAGGACCCTTGAGGAGTGTCCATGGGCCGTGTCCACAACGATCAGATCGGTGCCGGCGTCGATCAGGCGCTCGGTTCGCTCATAACCGTCATCGCCAGTGGTTGTCGCGGCCGCAACACGCAAACGCCCCTGATCGTCCTTGGCCGCATTCGGATTGAGCCTTGCCTTCTCGATATCCTTGACCGTGATCAGACCGATGCAGCGATAGTCGCCGTCGACAACCAGCAGCTTCTCGATCCGATGCTGATGCAGCAGGCGCTTGGCTTCATCCATGCCGACGCCTTCGCTGACCGTGATCAGATTTTCCTTGGTCATCAGCTCGGCGACCGGCTGCTCCATGGCGCTAGCGAAACGCACGTCGCGGTTCGTAACGATACCGACCAGTTTGCCTTCCACACCACCATTCTCAGGGCGTTCGACTACAGGAATTCCAGATATTTTGTGACGCGCCATAAGCTCGAGCGCGGTCGCGAGTGTCGAGTCTGGATTGATGGTCACCGGATTGACCACCATGCCTGATTCGAATTTCTTGACCTGGGCGACCTGATCCGCCTGCTCGGCAGGATTGAAGTTCCGGTGAATGACTCCCATACCGCCGGCTTGGGCCATGGCGATCGCCAGCGACGCCTCGGTCACAGTGTCCATGGCCGATGACATAATGGGGATATTCAAGCTTAGATCCCGCGTAACGCGCGATCGTAAATCGACTTCGCCTGGGAGGACCTCCGAGGCTGCCGGACGCAAGAGGACATCGTCGAATGTCAATGCGGGTTGAGCTAAATCGTGCACGGGCCAATCGGCCATCTGCCAACCTCCTTAGAAGTGAAGCGCTAGCGTTGGGTCCGCTACGCTACCAATACGGTTGGCGCCCCTCTTTATCACCGGCTGGCGGCCATGGAAAGCCGCCTGACGCTACCATGCGAAAATCGTCAACAGATTGCGACATGCAAGCGGCAACGCATCTTCTTTTGCCTTTCCGCCAGTCCTGATAGATTGCGCCAAATCCGATCTGTTGCATGAGAAAGACGCCCCCATGACCTACACACTTGATTCGCTTGCAAATGACATCAGCCGGACCCTTGACGAGAAATCTGGTGACGAGGCTGCGACGGCATTGTGCGCTGCCGTCGAGACCGCACTCAAGGACGACGGTTTCCTGACAGCCAATATTGGTGCCGACAAAACCAAGCCCCGCGAAATTCTCTATGAAGATGCGGATAAAGGCTTCTGCATCTGCGTCCATGCCTACAATGCCGGCGCGAACAGCACACCGCACGATCACGGCGGCGAATGGGCAATCTACGGCCAGGCGGAAGGCTCGACGGAAATGACGGACTGGCGGATTGTTAAACAAGGCGACGGGGATGAACCTGCCCTTGTGGAACCTGAACGCTCCTACACGCTGGAGCCCGGTATGGCGCGCTATTATAGCCCCAGCGATATTCACTCGCCCAAACGTGCCGGCGCCACCAAGCTCCTGCGTATCGAGGGCGCCAATCTGGACAATGTCCAGAGGACGCCGATGAAGGCGGCCGACACCGCAACGGCCTGACACAACACAACGATCAGAAGCTGTCTGACCTGAACAGTCACACAAAATATGTTATTGAACATAAATTGAATTCGGCCATCCTTGCCAGTCAATCACGACTAGCAAGGATGGCCTCATGACAATCGAACTCTACGAATTTGCGCCGACCCGCTCCCAGCGGGCTCGCTGGACGCTACTCGAACTCGACATGCCGTTCGAGAGTATCGCCGGGCCGGATCTGTTCGGTTCCGATACCCTCCGGGCAGTCCATCCACAGGCAAAACTGCCCGCACTCAAAGATGATGGCAGACCGCTGTTCGAGTCCGCCGCGATCTGCACGTGGTTAGCCGACTGCCATCCCAGTGACGATCTGATCGCGTCATCGGGGACCTGGGAGCGGGCTCTCCACGATCAATGGGTTGCCTTCACATTGGCCGAACTCGAGGCGCATCTGTGGAGTTCGGCACGGAACAAATTCATCTATCCGGAGGACGGTCGCATCTCTGCCATTTTCGAACAGAATGATAGGGAGGCACGCAAGAGCCTGACCGTGTTCGACAATCATCTGTCCGAGAATGCTTACCTTGTCGGAGATCGTTTCTCGGTGACAGACATCATCGCCAGTTTCGCCACCAACTGGGCGCGCCGACAGGGCCTCACCGACGGTATGGACAACATCAAAAACTATCACGATCGCCTATGGGCTCGTCCGCATTGCACGCTGAATAAGGAAGTTTGATCGAAGATGGTGTGCGTCGCTGGAAATCGACGATCACTCCATCCAATGTGACATAGATCGAAAATCGAACCATCCACACGCAGCGTCCCGCACTCGATGCGGGACCCAGGGCCACGCTGGAAAATCCTGCCAGATCGCCCTGAGCCCCGGATCAAGTCCGGGGCTTCAATCGACCAAACAGCGGACGTTAGCTAAGTTTTATTGGCGACCGTCTTCCAAACCACGGAACCCTGTCGCCAGGACATAAAGCTCGGAAGAGTCCTTGCGGCTTGCCTTCGGCTTGATGTGCCGCACGGTCTCGAATGACCGCTTCATGGTCTGCAGCAGTTCTTTTTCCGAGCCGCCCTGCCAGACCTTGGCAAGAAAGGTTCCGCCCGGAACAAGGATGGTCATCGCAAAATCGAGTGCGAGCTCGGTGAGGCCGATGATGCGCAGGTGATCGGTTCGCTTGTGACCGGTCGCACCCGGTGCCATGTCTGAAAGTACAACATCTGCGCTGTCGCCGAGTGCAGACTGGATTGTGTCCGGAGCGCTATCGTCTTCGAAATCGAGTTTGAAGATCGTAACGCCGGGCAGCGGATCCATTTCAAGGATATCGATGGCGACAACGTCGCCCTTCCCGTTCAAAGCTTCGACCCGTTCCGCCGCGACCTGGCTCCAGCTCCCAGGTGCCGCGCCAAGATCCACGACTTTTGCACCAGGTCTGAGAAACCCGTGCACGTCGTCGATCTCAGTCAGCTTATAGGCCGCACGCGAGCGCATGCCGTCACGCTTGGCCGCGGCGACATAAGGATCGTTCAATTGCCGCTCAAGCCAACGCGACGAGGATATCTTTCGCCCTTTGGCGGTCTTCACACGCTCTGTGAGATTGCGACCGCCGCCACGCTTTGACGCTTTTGCCATGGTCTAAGTTGAGCCGCCGTCGCTTTTCGTGCCGTTGGTTTTTCCCCGACCCTTGGGGCGACGCCGGCTGCGCGGATAACCATCCTCAGCCATCAAAGTCGCGAGAATGCCCTCGCGCAAACCGCGATCGGCGACACGGAGCCTCTCGCAGGGCCAGGCCCGGAGAACCGCCTCGAATATCGCGCAGCCCGCCAGAACCAGGTCTGCCCGGTCGCGCCCGACACAGGGCTGGGCAACGCGTTCCTCGTAACTCATGCGCATAAGATTTTCCGACACGGCACGCGCGTCTGTCGCCGCCAGCCAGCAGCCATCGACACGGCTGCGATCATAGGCCTCAAGGCCCAAATGAATGCCTGCAATCGTTGTCACTGTACCGGAAGTCCCGAGAAGATGGGCCGCGCTACCATTCATGCCGGTTCCGATATCACGGGCGATATCGCAACGGGCGATGAGTTCGGAAACATCGTCAACCATCGCCTCGAACACCTCGCGCGTGACGAGTTGACCGCCATGACGCTCGGCAAGTGTGACAACACCGGCGGGAAGCGATGTCCAGGCAACAATGCTCCCCTGCAGATCGACCCGTTCGTGGATCGAGTGGCGGGCCGGCGCGACGCTTTTGGAAAGATCGAGCCAGATCAATTCGGAGCTGCCGCCGCCGATGTCGAAAACAAGCGCCCAGTCGCATTTGCGATCGATCAGAGAGGCACAACCGGAAACGGCAAGTTTGGCCTCCGTTTCGCGGCTGACGACTTCGAGGGCTAAGCCCGTCGCCTTGCGCACGCGCTCGATGAATTCGTCGGCATTCTCTGCAACCCGGCAGGCCTCGGTCGCAATCAAACGCGATCGTCTGACGCGATTTCGGACCATCTTCTGTGCACAGACCTTGAGCGCATCGATGGTGCGCACCATCGCTGCTTCGGAGAGCCGGCCTGACCGGCCCATGCCCTCACCAAGCCGAATGATACGGGAAAATGCGTCGACGACCAGAAATCCGCGCCGCGACGGGCGTGCGACCAAAAGGCGGCAATTGTTGGTTCCGAGATCAAGAGCACCATAGGACGGGCCGTGGCCCAGCCGAGACCGGTTTCGGCCTTGCTTTCCTCGATTGGCTGCCCCGCTCCGTTTCCTCGGTCCACCGCTTTTTGGGGCGGGAGACTCTGCTCTGGCGCTTTCTTTGGCACCGTCGCACAGGTTTTTGGACCCATACGGTTCGCTGGCAGCCGTGCGCGTATCGTCGCTCGGCCCAGTCACTGCCTTGTCCTTGGCACCCCCTTTACCGTCCATATGAAGACCGTCGAATAAGGACCGTCCCTATATGGCCGGATTGGAGCGTCCTGCCGGAATCAAAGTTAAGGCAGTGTAAGACCCGGTCGCGATCTTGTCATGCAATTCTAATGAACGGATGGGTCTGCATGGGTGACATAGCAGCGTACAATGCAGCTACTGAGCCGCGCGTCAGCGGGCGTAAACCCGCATTATCTCGTGCTACCGACCAATAGAGTGATAGGTGAATCCAGCGCTCTCCGCGAGGTCGCTTCGGTAGATATTTCTTAAATCGACCAACACGTTGCCAGACATTTTCGACCTGACGGTGGCGAGATCCAGCGCCCGGAATTCATTCCATTCTGTCAGCACAACAGCAACATCGGCGCCTTCGACGGCTTCCAGCGGACCGGCACACCATTCGGCAGAGGAGAATAGCGGTTCGGCATTTTCCCGCCCATGTGGGTCGTAAATGCGGACATTCGCGCCTAGTTCGCTCAGCATCGGCACAATGACGAGGCTCGGGGCTTCGCGCATGTCATCCGTATTGGGCTTGAAGGTGACCCCCAGAATAGCGATCGTCTTGCCACGCACATTGCCGCCGACCGCATCGCGAATCCGGTGAGCCATGGCAATCTTGCGTTCATTGTTCACTTTCTCGACCTGCTCGATCAAGGACAACGGCGCTTTTGCCTCGCGTGCCGTGCGCACAAGAGCTGCCACATCCTTCGGGAAGCAGGAGCCTCCGTAGCCGGGGCCCGGATGCAGGAACTTGTCGCCGATACGGCCATCAGCCCCAATGGCCGTCGCAACTTCCTGAACGTCGGCATTGACGGCTTCGCAAAGGTCGGCCACCTCGTTGATGAAGCTCACCTTCATTGCGAGGAAGGCGTTTGCTGCATATTTGGCGAGTTCTGCCGACTCGCGACTGGAGAACATCAAGGGGGCATTACGCAATGTCAGCGGTTTGTAGAGCCGTTCCATGACGTCCTTTGCGCGCGGGTCATCACACCCCACCAGAACACGGTCAGGATGCGTAAAATCGCGGATTGCCGAGCCTTCCCTCAAGAATTCGGGATTTGAACACACGGCAAAGTCCGCATCGGGGCGCAACGCACGGAGGCGCTCTTCAATCTCACGGCTGGTGCCGACCGGCACAGTCGATTTCGTTGTGACGACGGTAAATCCATCCAAATGCGGCGCCAGATCCTCACAGGCTGCAAAGACATGCGAAAGATCGGCATAGCCGTCGCCTCTTCGCATTGGTGTTCCGACAGCCAGAAAAATGAGATCGGCTGCTGCAACTGCATCTCCGATCGACGATGTAAACTCGAGCCGTCCGGCCTCAAGATTCCGCACGACAAGGTCCTCAAGACCCGGCTCGTAAATGGGAATTTCGCCCTGTTTCAGCCGTTCGATCCGCCCTTCATCGGTATCCACGCAGGTCACAGACCAACCAAAATCCGAGAAGCAAGCCGCCGACACGAGACCGACATACCCGGCGCCGACCATGCAAATATTCACCGGCCCGTCCCCTTTATCCGAAGCGTTTCGGGCGTGTTACTGTGATAACCGGGTGATGGCAACGTCAAATCTCCGATGCACCAGTCCAGACCTGGGCCAGAAAGGATATTCACCCGAATTGCTTGACCCGCGCGCGCGTGCGCGCCATGCACGACATAACATGACCGTTTATCCCTATATCCTGTCCGGTGGCAGCGGAACGCGGCTCTGGCCTATATCCAGGCGCGATTATCCGAAACAGCTACAGGCACTGCTTGGCGAGCAAACGTTGCTGCAGCGGGCCTTGTCGCTCGGCCATGCCGCATCCGGATCGGCACCAAGCGTACTTGCCAACGAAGATCACCGCTTCATAATTGCGGAACAAGCTCGAAGAATCGGGCGTGATCCAGCCACGATTCTTCTCGAACCCTTTGGTCGAAACACGGCGCCTGCTGCTATCGTTGCCGCTCTCCACGCCTTGGCACGAAACGGCTCCGAGACACCGCTTGTCCTACTTATGCCGTCAGACCACAGGATTCCTGATGGCGCAGCTTTCAGTGCCGCGGTCGCCAAAGCGGCGAAAGCCGCGGAGGCTGGCCATATCGTGACGTTCGGGATTCGGCCGAAGGTACCGGAAACAGCTTATGGCTATATTCGCTCGAGCCCAATCGAGGTTTCGGACGGGGTCAGACAGGTTGTACAATTTGTCGAAAAGCCCGACCGCGAGACAGCAGAGCGGTTCCTCGAAAGCGGTGATTATCTCTGGAACGCAGGCATATTCGTCTTTGCGGCGGAAACGCTGCTGAAGGAAGCCGAACGCTACCTCCCGGAGACACTCGCAGCCTGCTTTGCGTCACTTGATCTCGCAAAAAGCGATCTGGATTTTCTGCGTCTCGATGCAGGCGCGTTCGCCGAAGCGGAAGATGTCTCGCTCGACTATGGCATCATGGAACGGACCGAGCATGCGGCTGTGCTTCCTGCCGATTTCGCATGGTCGGACCTCGGATCCTGGGATTCTGTGTGGTCAGAGCTTGGCCCGGACGGCGCGCGCAATAGTGCTGTTGGCGATGTTATGGCAGTCGACTGCAATGGATGTCTCTTTCACTCTCCGAAGCGGCTAGTTGCCGGGCTGGGATTAAAGGACGTTGCCATCGTCGATACACCCGATGCCTTGCTCGTGCTCGACCGAAACCGTGCCCAGGACGTAAAGGCCCTGGTCGATCGCTTGAAAACGGACGGGCGGCCAGAAACCGATAACCATCGCAGGGTCTATCGTCCCTGGGGCTGGTACAACTCGATCGACAGCGGATCGCGACATCAGGTCAAGATTCTGATGATTTCCCCTGGCGCGACGCTTTCACTCCAAAGCCACAATCATCGATCGGAGCATTGGGTCGTCGTGCGTGGGACTGCAAAAGTCACATTGAACGACGAGACAAAGCTCGTGACAGAGAACGAGTCGGTGTATATCCCGCTCGGCACAACGCATCGCCTCGAGAATCCTGGCAAAATTCCAACCCAGATTATCGAGGTGCAGACAGGCTCGTATCTTGGCGAGGATGACATCGTCCGCTACGAGGATGTATATGGGCGAGTGCCCGAGGGGGATGACAAGGCTTCTTGAAGCCATACGTCCCTGAAAATCTCTGCCGGCACATCGAAGGGACGGCTTTTCATGCCTTATACAATTGCGGTTCTCGGCCTGGGTTACGTTGGCGCCACAAGCATGGCTTGCCTTGCAAAACTCGGCCACAAGGTGATCGGCGTCGACGTCAACGAAGACAAGGTCGCGCTGGTCAATCGCGGCGAGAGCCCGATCCATGAGCCGGAAATACCCGAACTCATGAGATCCGGTTTCGATGCCGGCCTAATTTCGGCAACGCAGGATGCACGCGAAGCGATATCTCAAGCCGATATCTGTTCAATCTCCGTCGGCACGCCGTCTCGACCCAACGGATCGGTGGATACAACCTTTCTCAACCAGGTGATTGAGACCGTTGCAGAAATACGCCGTGAGACCGGGCGCTGCATTCCGGTCTTCGTGCGATCGACAAGCCTGCCGGCAATTCACCGCGATCTCATCGCCCTGCTTGATGAAAAACTCGAGCGCAGCCAGCCGACCGCCTACTGCGTGCATCCGGAATTCATGCGCGAAGGTCAGGCGGTCTTCGATTTCTTCAATCCACCAAAAATCGTGTTCGGTTGTACCGATGCCGAGGCCGAGCGCTTTACCGAAGACCTTTATCCAGGCATCGAAGCACCCACCGTCAACGGCTCGCCCGAGACAGCGGCACTGGTGAAGTATGCCGACAATTGCTTCCACGCCCTGAAGGTGACATTCGCCAACGAAATCGGTGTTCTGAGCCATTCGTTCGGTGTGGACGCGCGCGACGTCATGGACATTTTCGCGCTCGACACGAAGCTCAACATTTCGCCCAAATATCTGAAACCCGGGATGCCCTATGGCGGGAGCTGTCTGCCAAAGGACCTCGCTGGCGTTGTTACCTGGGCGCGCCAGTCATCGATTTCACTGCCGATGATCGAGCATATTTCCCAGTCGAACGATGCTCAGGTTCAGCAGATCATTGCGCAGATTCTGGCAACAGACGCGAAGTCGATCGGATTCCTTGGGCTGGCCTTCAAAGACAATACCGATGATCTCAGAGAGTCTCCGATGGTTGCTATCGTCGAGCATCTGATCGGCAAGGGTCGCGATATCCGGGTCTACGACAACAATCTCGTTCCGGACGATCTGGTGGGCGCCAATCGGCGCTTTGCATTGGACAGCCTGCCACACCTTGAGAAAATCCTTGTATCGGATTGCCCCTCATTGATTGCCGACAGCGAGCTTGTCGTGGTGACCCGCCTCGGCCTTGATGTCGATCTCGCGGCCCTACCCTGGCAACCGGACCAGACTGTTTTCGATCTTGTCGGTCTGCCGAGTCACCTATCGATACCCGCCAACGTTCGCGGACTTTATTGGCCTGGCGAAGCATCCGGTGTGGTGCCCCTCAAAGCCGTTTCCTAGCAACTCTAAAACCGGATTATCGCCCGTGGCGTCCTCACCCAGCATCGATGATGTCCGCTCCTATTGGGAGGGCAACCCCCTATTCAGCTTCGAGCTTGCAGATCCCGGATCACCGGGGTTTTTTGCAGAGTTCGATCGAATCAAACGTGAGGATGTCGAACGGTTCGCGCTCGATTATTGGGCCTTCTATCAATATCGCGACCGAAGCGTTCTGGACATCGGCTGCGGCCCTGGCTGGCTGACCGTCCAATATGCCAAGGCCGGTGCCAAGGCGACCGGTGTCGATCTGACAGATGCTGCCGTGGCTCTCACCAAGGACCATCTCGCGCACTATGGCCTCGAAGCAGAGGTCCGTCAGGCCAATGCGGAGGCGCTGCCCTTCGAAGACAACAGTTTCGATCTGGTTTGCTCGTCAGGCGTTCTGCACCATACCCCTGACACCCAGCAGTCTTTTCGCGAAGCCTTCCGAGTTCTGAAACCGGGCGGCACTGCCAAAATCACGCTGTATCGCCTCGGTGTCCTGCATGGGCCGGTCGTATTTCCGCTGACGCGCGGGGCCATGCGTCTCCTAGGCGTCAAACATCCCGGCGCCGATATGGGCCACGAAGCCGACACGGTCGAAGATTTCGTGCGCCAGTATGACGGCAAGGACAATCCGGTCGGTATCGCCAAACGAGACCGCGATTGGGCAAACGATCTGCGAGAGGTCGGGTTCAAAGTCCACGGCTACGAAGTGCACTTCTTTCCCAAGCGCTTTGTGCCGCTCGGGCGTCTTGTCCCGAAATTCGGCCATCACATCCTCGACCGAGGATTCGGGACCATGGTCTATTTTCATTTGACCAAGGAATAACCCTACAAAGCCTCAACCATTGCCGGTTGCGCCACGCGGGCAAATCCTGCAGTTATCGGCCCGGCTCGAACCCTATCTTCCGGAGTTGCGACATGGCGACCGCCGTCGTGGTCATCCCGACCAAGAACGAGGAAAAATCGATTGTCGAAGTGATCGGCGAAATTCGCGCCGCCTTCGAACCGCTCGACTACGACAAGGTCGAGATCCTCATCGCCGATGATTCCCACGATTCGACACGGGTGAAAGCGCGGGAAGCCGGCGCCCATGTGGTGATCGGCGGCGGGATCGGGCTTGGTGCCGCCATGTATCGCGGCCTCAAGGAAGCGATCAAATTCGATCCCGATGTCGTGCTCGCAATCGATGGCGACGGGCAGACCGATGCCCGCACGGAGATCCCGAAATTCCTGGCCCCTGTCGCGGCTGGCGAGGCGGATCTCGTGTTGGGATCTCGGTTCAAAGAAAAAGATCTGGTCGACTATGACTATCACTGGGTCAATCGCATGGGGACCCGGATCCTCACTTGGATCCTGAAGCGACGCACCGGGTTGCACCTCACCGACAGCCATGGCGGCATTCGTGCCATGCGGCCTGATGTCATCCGGGAACTCGAGATGATCGGTACGCACACTTACGTGCAGGAAACGATCATCGATGCGGTTGAGAAGGGCTTTCGTGTCGTTGAACTCGCCAGCGTTTGGCGCGTTCGCCAGCATGGCAAATCCCGGGTTGTCGGATCGATCCCCAAATATGTGTTTTACACATTGCCGATTCTGCTCTTGCGCTCGGGACATCACATTCGAACGCTCTACAATCTTGGCATTGCACTGGTCGCAGCGGCCTTCCTCTATTTTTCATTCATCTTCGTGCAGGAAGGCTTCACGTTCCGGCTCGGACATCGGACGCCGGCCTTTATTCTGATCGCGCTGCTTGTCTCGACCGGCCTGCAGTTCTTTTTCTTCGGTTTCATCCTCCAGCTGATCAATCAGATCAAACGGGCTGTAGACCACAACCTCTACCGGGATCGGATGAAATGATCACAATGCCCCTTGCAACACTGGCAGTGCATTCATGAGTGAAACTGGTGAACTTCGCGCGGCCGTCGTCGGCCTTGGCAAACTCGGCCTTCTCCACGCAGCAACACTCAATGTTCTGCCTGGCACCCGGCTCGTTGCCGTCGCCGACAAGACAAAGACCGTCCTGAATGCGCTCAGTGCGCGTATGGATGCGGTCGAGACCTTCACAGATCACAAGAAGCTCTTGGACCGCGTGGCACCCGATATTGTCGCGATTGCAACGCCGACCGGACATCACGTGTCCGTTGCGATTGACTGCATCGAGCGCGGCATACCGATCTTTATCGAGAAGCCGCTGTCGGTCGACGGGCCGCAGGCCCGCCCGCTTCTCGATGCTCTGGAGCGCAACCCCACCGTGACCATGGTCGGGTATATGACACGGTTTCTCGACACCTTTGCGAAAGCCAAGTCGGTCATCGAAACGGGCGTCCTTGGCGATCCACAGATGCTCCGTGCCAGCATGTATATCGGCCAGCTTTTCGGTAAGGGCAAAGGCTGGCGCTATGATCGCAAGGTTGCCGGCGGCGGTGTTCTGACAACCCAGAACTCCCATGTGATCGATCTGCTGCTCTGGTACTTCGGCGATATCGACTGGGTCAGCGCCCACGCCAACAAGCTCTACTCCAAAGAGATCGAGGATCATGCCCATCTCTATTTCGGGTTCAGGAACGGGCTGCGCGGCTATCTCGATGCATCATGGTCTGCACGCCACTACCGCACACCGACTGTCGCGATCCACATCCAGGGTAGCAATGGGACCATCGACGTGAGTGACGACGATGTTCGCCTGTTCGCCGTCGACAGTGCCGGCGGCTTCGACGCCGGCTGGCATACCTGGCGAAAACCAGATCTTTACAAAGGGACCGACTTCGACATCGGCGGCTCGAACTATACGGAACAAGCCAAGGAATTTCTGGCAGCCGTCCGCGGCCAGGGCGATGTGTCTTCAGATGTCGCTTCCGCCTACAAGGTGCAGTGCGTCATCGATGCCGCCTATGCGTCGGCTGAGACCAATGGTCAGCCAGTGACCATTCCGGGGAGAACCTGATCCATGGAACGCGGCCTGCCAGATGGAATTGTCCTCGGTCACAACGCCTTTTTCGGCGTCGATCATCTCTCGTCCGCACGCGGAGCAGAGCGTGCAGCGCACTTTGCGGATCCGACACGCGTCTTAGAGATCATTCACACAGCGCGCGAACACGGCGCCGGCGGCATGATGATGTCAACCCATGAGCGCGCCAAACCCCTGGCAGAGCTCATCGCCAAAGACGCGTCGCTAGCGAATGATTTTCGTGTCTACCCGCTCCTGCCTTACGCCCAGAAATACGTGACCCGCGCCAATGAAGTCGGCATGGTGAATGTCATTCTCGAGATGATTGGCGGCACAACGATCAGCCAGAAAGCATCCCTGTTCGTCAAAGGCTCCAAGGCGTTCGTGTCGAAAGACATCAATGCGGTTCTGGCCGCTCTGATGCAGATCGAACTCAAGCCATTCGACAAGCTGCAGGTACCTGCCGTTTTCCTGCACGACGCGTTTACAGATCTGGCGCTCGCCTACGGCCTTGCCGATGTCTTTGCCTTCTACATGGAAGAGATCGATAAAAGCTTCGGTGCAGAAGGCGGATTCGCAACCAAGAACCTTCCGATGCTTCTGAGCCGCTTCTCAGAGTGGGGTCTGCCGCGCCCGCTGGTCATGACCCACTTCAACAAGACCGGCTATCATATGAACCCGAGCCGAGAGGCCTGCGAGACGGCAACGAATGAACACGACGTCAGCATGCTTGTCATGGGCTCGCTGGCGTCGGGCTATCTCTCGCCTGAAGAAGCCTATTCCTATCTCGCGACGGTCCCAAATATCGACAGTATTGTCGTTGGCGCGTCCCGCCCCGAGCATATCGCCGAGACCTTCGGCGCAATCACCAAGCATATGCCTCGGCTAAAAGCGCCGCTGGCGGCTTAGCGCCCAAGACTGTATGGCTGTCCGCTGATCCAACAGCAGATAAGCCAGCGAAAGGCTGTGTTTCGATAGCATGTGCGGCATAGCCGGATACACAGGACCGGAAACAGGCGGTCTTCTCGACCGGATGGTCGATGCCATTCGCCATCGCGGACCGGACGGTGATGGCATCTGGTCAGACGGACACGTGCATTTCGGACATACCCGGCTTGCCATCGTCGACATCCAGGGCGGCAGCCAGCCGATGGTGCGCGAGGACGGCCGTTTCGTTCTCACCTACAATGGCGAAATCTATAATTACGATGCACTCCGGGCCAAGATCGAGGCGACGGGCCGGCGGTTCACAACCAATTGCGACACCGAGTTGCTCCCTCTTGGATTTGCCGCGTTCGGACGAGACTTTTTCGCTGAGCTGATCGGCATTTTTGCCTTCGCGCTATACGATACCCAGGAGGGCAAACTCTTTCTCGTACGCGACCATTTCGGCATCAAGCCGCTCTATTACGCCAATGTCGGCTCCCAGATCATATTTGGCTCGACCGCTCGCACCGTTGCCTTAGCGCCGGGTGTGGATCGAAGTTTTCGAGCGGACGCGATCAGAGACTATCTTCAGTTTCGATACACGCCTTCCGGACAACACTTCTTCCAGGGCATCGAGACGCTTCCGCCTGGATCTTATCTCGAAGCAAAGGTCGGCGGCCGACACGAAATTGTCGCCTATTGGCATCCTGAAGTTCGCTCGGGCGATACGAGCTGGAGTGAAGAGGAATGGGTTGATCGCACAGAAACCCTCCTCGACGATGCGATCGAACTGCAGCTGCGCTCCGACGTACCTGTCGGCCTTTTTCTGTCCGGCGGCGTCGATTCATCGACGATCGCGACATTCGCGGCCCGCCATTGCCCCTATCCGATGACAGCCTATACCTTCTCGATGCGCGATGCGGACGACGAGGTCGCGCCCGCCAAAATCATCGCGGACTCTGTCGGCGCCAGCCATGTGATCGTCGATACGGACAATACCGATGATTTTTCCGGCCTCTACGATGCAGTTGCGTGCATGGACCTACCGGTCGGGGATGCGATCGTGTTGCCGACCTATCAGCTTTGTGAAGCGGCCGGGCGACACCACAAGGTCGTACTGACCGGCGAAGGAGCCGATGAGATCTTCGGCGGTTATGTCCATTTTTCGGGACTCAAGGCACTCGCAAAACTCAGGCGCTTACTGCCCTTTGCAAACCGACTGGCGCCCCTCGTTCACTTGACCCCGATTCCGATTCTCAATCTGTTTTTCGACTATCAGGCGTCCCTCGGCAGCCTGGGCCGCAAGAAAGTCGCAAGAATGATTGGCAACATTCACGATCCGGGCATGCTTAACCGGCTCGCATCGACAATCATCGACGATAAGGACATCCTTCGCGCGGCCGACCTTGGCAAACCGTCCCCGCCCCCAGACATCACCTTGGATCTCGGCGCATTGATGAACGATACGGTGCGAACATGGCTGCCCTATCAGATCCTCAACAAGATGGATCAGCTCAGCATGGCCCACGGGCTCGAGGCCCGCGTGCCGTTCCTCGACCCCCGCCTCTACGATCACCTCAAAAACGCGCCTGACAAGCTGATCATCGATGGCGGCCAGAACAAGGTTTTGCTGCGAAAAGTGCTGGAGCGTCAGGGCGGCGACTGGAAGCGTCCGAAGTTCGCCTTCCATGTGCCGATGGAGCGGCGCTATCGGACGGCCTTGGAAAAACTCTGCCGCGACTGGCTGTCACCGGATTTGACGCGGCGGCATGGTATAGTGCAACAGGGTTTTATTGAGGAAAATCTGCGCTATCTAATGAACGGCGACTTCCTCGCTGCCAAACGGCTTGTGACAATGACTGCTTTACATATGTGGCTGGATGCTCATGGAAACCCCGGCTGAACCGCAAGAAAAAGAAGAGACTGCTGCCGCAGAAGAGCCCGCCGCTGCGGAGTCCGTCGTCGACCTGATGCTGACGGAACTCGACACGGCGGCACATCGCGCCAAAGGTCTCATGGACCGGACCGTTGGCTCCGCGACCTACGGATGCGCTGACCGCAACTATTGGTATTATCGGACGCTGACGAACTTTCCAGGGGCCACCTGGCAGCAGGTCATGGTCGGCTTTGCCGCACTCTATGTCGCTGACCATCCCGCCAATAAGAGACATCGGGACCAGGAAACTCTGGAGCTTGCGAACGCGGCTCTGCAGGCTTGGATTGCACAGCAAAGAAGCAGCGGTTCATTCGACGAATGGTATGTGAATGAGCAAAGCTTTTGCCCGACCGCCATCACCAGCGCCGGTGTCGCTCTGACTCTGAAGCTGCTTGGAGACCATCTGCCCAAGGAAACCTCACAAGCCGGGCTGGAAGCCCTGGCGCGCGCCGGGCACTGGCTCAACGATCGGTACAATCCGGAGGTGATGAACCAGAATCTCGCAGCCGCGGCAGCGCTCAATGGACTTGCGGCACTATCCGGTGAAGATGGCTGGCACGACGCCGCCGACAAGATGCTCAAACGCGTTCGCAGCGATCAGAACAGCGAAGGCTGGCTACCCGAATATGGCGGCGCCGATTTCGGCTACAGCACGCTGGCACTCGACTTTCTCGCCACGAGCGACTTCTTCGAGGATCGGGGACAGGCGCGGGAGATCGCGAAAGATCTGATCGGATTTCTTGATACGGTCCGAGGCCGCGGTCCCATCCTGCCTGGGCGGCTCGGCAGCCGGGGAACAAGTCATCAGTTCGCCTTGGGCGCAGCGTTCTTCTCAGGCGACGACAAGCGCGCTGCTCGCCTTGCCCGGCGCGCGTTCCGCGCGTTTCGCTCGGGCCACTCCGCACGTCCAAGCGATATGGACGATCGCTATTTTGCCTATTTCTCGTTCCCGCAGTGGGCCATGACAACGCTTGCCCATGAGGCCCTGGAGGCGATTGAAGAACGAACGGCGGCAGACGAGGCACCGACGGATCTCGGTGGATGCGGATTTCATGTGGTACGCCGCCCGGACTGGTCAACCACCATCAGCAGGCGCCTTGGCGGGGCTATCGCCTTCGAGACGCCCGACAAGCAACCACGCTATCAAATGGGTTATCTCATCGAGATGATCGATGGTCGGATTTTCGCCTCGGCAACTTGGGATGGGGACACGACCCTCGAGCCGATCGAGCAGAAAACCGGCGTTACGATCGTCGCACCATTCAAAGCGGTGTCGACAGGCGTCCCGCTGAAGCGACTGATGGTCCCGTTTCAGACAACACTGATGTTTTTGCGCACGGCATCGCTTGCCGCCAAGTTCCAGAAAGCAATCAAAAGCCGGATGGTCTCGCCGAAACGCACACTGCCGCTCAATCTCGAGCGCAAAATCAAGATCGACAAGGACATGGTGACGGTCGAGGATACGTTTATCCTCGAAGGCAGTCTCAAACGGGTCAAACGCGTTCACGTCGTGCCGGAAATCACCATGCACAGCCCGTCTTCGCGTCAAGACAAGGGTGTCACTCTTGCCATGCCGGACGAGCGGCTCGCCGTCGTCGCAGCACGCTTTAAGGCCGGAAAGAAGAAGACGATCCTTCCCTGGCGGTACACACCTGCCAAAGACCTCATCGAAGTCGCCAATCCTCAGGATGTGAAATGAGCGAGAGCGCTCATCCTGCAGGCGCGAGCGACGTGGTGGAGGCGAGCTGGATCGCCGCCCATCGCAAGCAATGGGACCGCAAGTCCGGTCTTAGAGAGTTTTATGAGAAGGAGTGTTTCGCGCGTGTGGTCGGCGCGATGCCGACGGGGCCGAGTCTCGAGATCGGATCAGGCCCGGGATTCTTTACGCGCTATCATCGCTGCACGGTCGTCAGCGATGTGACAGACGCCGGTCATGTCGACCGCGTCGTTGATGCTCATTCAATGCCGTTTGACGATGGTAGCTTCGCTTCAGTCGTCGGCATCGATGTGGTGCACCACTTCCTGCATCCGGCCAAGGCACTCACTGAGATCGCTCGGGTGCTGGAGCCCGGCGGGCGGCTCATTCTGATCGAGCCATGGACGGGCGCCGCTGGATGGTTCGTGAATACCTACCTTCACGATGAGGATTGTTTTTCGATTGCCGACCCCTGGTCGCCCGTTTTTACGGACGACAAGGATCCAATGGACGGCAATGCGACAATCCCCAAGACATACTTTTCAGAGCACTGCGAAGAACTCGCGGCGCAAACCGGCCTCCAGGTCAGAACGCTGGAGCCTTTCGGATGCCTTGGCTATCTGGCAACCGGCGGATTTACGCGCTGGCAATTGCCGCGGCCGGTAACGAGCGGATTGCGAGGGCTTGAACGTGTTCTGCCGGCACGAGTCTGGCAATCCTGCGGTCTCAAAGTCTTTGTTGTCGCCGAGCGAATCGAGATCTAATCTGTTGATTTATCATTGTATTCGTGATCTGGCAGCGCCCATGGCAAGACCCCGCTCGCGGCAAGCGAGACGGCAATTCCGATGAGCTGAGCGAGGAGGAACATCAGCGAGACGGCGACGGCAGTCTCCATGGTCTGGCCGAGCATGCTAAAATACCAGATGAGCGCGACGTCACGCGTACCAAGCCCGAAATAGGTGATGGGAATTGCGCCGGCGATCCCTGCAAGACCGACAACCGTCATGGCCTCGACGATCCTCAGATCGGGAACAATCGTTCCAATCAACGCGAGCATCATCCCGATATAGGTGGCTGCGACGCCGACTGTGAGAAATGCAGTCTTTGTTGCTATCAGACCTTGAAGCCCCTCTCCCAGCTTGGGAATGAGATCGCCAACGCCTGGGATCTTCCGAATGATGGGTACCCAGCGAATTGATAGGACAATCGGCCATCGCACAAAAAGAAGAATGGCGAAGCCCAGTCCCAAGGAGGCACAGAACAGGGCCCAGGCCAAATCCGTTCCGGGACCCGCAAACAGATAGAGGCATCCTGCTACCGAAAGGACGATGAACAAAAACAGATCCAATGAGAGATCGAAGAGCACAAGCGCGCTGGCTTGTCCGAGACCCAAGGCACCTCTATTTGCAAGATCGGTCGCACGACGGAATTCACCGAGGCGCGCCGGTGTTGCCATGCCGACCCAAACCGAGCCGTTGTAGCTTAGGACATTCCATCTCAGAGGCATCCCCGCCCCGATGGACTTGACCAGCACATGCCATCGCCAACAACGAAACGCCAACAGAGCAGCAAAGGCAAACGCCGCAACGACCAACGAGACCGGTCCGATCTGCTGCAGCCGGCCCAACAACTCACGAAGATCCAGTGTGTAGAGGATATAGCCAAGCAGCAAGAGGCCGATCAGGCGGAATGGGATATGTCGGATCACGGCGATCCCGCTCTACCTCGCCCATTCGGCCGGAACCGGCCGGCCAAGCAGTTCAGCTAGTCGAAGATTCTCTGGGGCAAATGCTTCGAGCAGGTTTTCTCGCGTCCCCGCCTCCATTTCTGGATAACCGCTTTGAACAGCAAAGCGGTCTACGAACGCATCCCGGAGTCCGGTTCTGTATCGCAACAAACGATAAGCTGGAAGAACCCATGGATGATTGATGATCGGTGAAACACGCCTATAGATAAAGTGCCCCATGCGTTTGGGATAAACCACGGTGTTCCCGACCGCCGAGTCCAATCCGGACGGTTGAAATTCATCATCGACGCCGAGAAAGCGATATAGCTCAGTTACAAATGGTGCCGGATCGGCAAAGAGCTCCTCATAGAACAGAATACGGATGTTCTCGGGAGGAAAGCGTGCGAAGAAGCGCTCCAACTGTTCGGCATACTTGCCGCGATTGACCAAGGCTTCATGCTGTTCGAGACAAATCTCGAAACTGAGCGTGTGGGTCTCGTTGCGCCGACTCATCCAATATTGTGAATAGGCCCGATCAACGGGATGCCTCAGGATTGCGATGATCTTCGCATCGGGCTGCTGACTGGCAATCGATTCGGCGCAATAGTCCCAATAGATATAGTCCGGCGTCACGTCACCGGTCGCTTTGCCGTCATAGGGTTGATAAAGCGCCTGATACCAGTCCCACCCGTTGTCGAGGCGAGAGAAACGGCTGTGCTCGGGCCGAATGAAGAAGTGCACCTCCTTCATTTCGGGCACAAAGATACCCGGGTGCTGGCGCAGCATCTCATGCAGCCAGCTCGTACCCGACTTCTGGGCGCCTATGACGAGGAATTTGGGATGAGCCAAAACGGCTTCTCCTTAGCGTATAAACGAAAACTCAATCTTCACCTGGAGGCGTAGAACAATCTGTTTGACGGCCCCACCGCCCTAACCCACCGGAGCTGGTTTGCATGGCTCGTTCAGGCATCGATAATGTGCCTCCTTCGGACGCTGGAAGTTGCACTTGACCATATTGTCTCTAGAGAATAGCCAGCATGACCAAGGTTGTTGCACATCACTTTCCGCACGTTAGGACCAACCTTAATGCTTGAAGGAACACAGAGGCTGTGAAAACGCTCGGCCCAGGTCGTGAACCGAATTTGGAATTGCCGCCGATTGGTCTGTGTGCGCAACTGTCTGAAACCACATGTAAGACCAGCGAATTAATCGTAGTGTCACGTACACGTCCCGCCCCTCTTAAGTCCATCAAATTGATGACGCATCAGAACGACTGTCATCCATGAGTGTGAAATATGAAGACTAGAAACGCTCTGACGATCGCTCTTGTGATGATCGTTCTGCTTTTCTCTGGAGATCGCCTGATCGCTTATGGGCTTGAGAAGGCAATCGATTATTCCACGCTCCCCTACACGAAAGTGTATTCGGGCCGAGGAAAAGCGGACGTCTTGATTTTCGGAAATTCCAGGGCTTACAGACACTTTGATGAGGGCCGTTTATCTCAAATCACGCAACTCAAGGTATCCAATCTTGCGGTGCTTGGCGGGTCCATGGAGATAATGAAGGTGCAACTTGAGGATTACATCGCACGATATGGCCCGCCGAAAGCCGTTATCGTCGAACCGTCCTGCATCAGTTGGGGCAACGATCAGATAAAAACATTTCGTATACTGGCACGCCGTTCTCCCGGATTTCATGCCATGTTGCACCAGGAACTACCCACGATCGACATGTTCAGCACACTTTCGCACTTGTTTGCACTCAATGGCACCGCATACCCAAACATTCTGCACAAGGTATTTGTCCCCTATCGTCAAAAATTCTTGGAAGGTTCCGTTTCTGCTGCGCGCCTGGATCAGCTCATCAACAGAAAATACAAACGCTATTTCACCAGCCGAACCGAAAATGTTCGCGCGCTCAAAGAAATAATCGCTCTATCAAAGAAACATCGGTTTCACGTCGAGATTGTTATTGCACCGGTCCTTGATGTTTTTCGCGCAAACCAAGTTGAAATCGCAGCCTGGCAAAACGATCTGATCGCCATGATTGGCCACGCTGGACGGGTAGAAAGCTACGTAGGTCTGCCATTGCCAGCAACCCATTTTAGAGACCCGGTCCATCTCAATATCCAGGGTGTCGAAGCATTTGCTAAACGACTGGTCGAGGATGGTTTTGTCGAGCGATTGAGGGCACTAGGAAACTCCTGACGGATCGTTTGCCGCCCCATACCTGCCGACCAGAATGTCCGCTAATCGAATTTCTTGGACATACGTCCTCAGATCAATGCAATCGGTCCATAGGAAGTTCCAGCCGGTAGATGCAAGCAGTTTTCTAGAACTGGAAATATATGAACGCGGTGCCTCCGTAGGTACCCACGAAGGCAATTGACCACAGAGCCGCGAGCATACCGCCCATACGCAACGACAGATGCTTCATGTAGGACTGGCGAGCCGGACCGATTTCTGCAAGCAGATCAACCGACAGAACCGCGAGGATGACAATTATGCCTTTTGCGAGCAGCAGTGGGTCATTCATCAATCCCAGCATCGGTGTCGACCAGCTGGCGATGGTTGAGACGATTGACCAGGCTTGATCGATTGTCGCGGCGCGAAAAAAGATCCAGGCAAACAGCGTTAAGCAGAACACGACACCAATCTGCAACAACGGCAACATTCGGCGCGTGACACCGTTCATCTCCAGGAGTGGCTGAACAGTTCTTCCGCAAATTGTCTGGCCGACGAGGTAGCTGCCGTGCAGGAGTCCCCATACGACGAATGTGTAATTCGCACCGTGCCAGAGACCGCCAAGAAACATGACAATAATGAGATTTCGAAAAGTTCTCAAAGTTCCGCCGCGATTGCCACCAAGCGGAATATAGAGATAGTCGCGCAACCACGACGAAAGCGAAATATGCCAGCGCTGCCAGAACTCGCTGAAGCTTCTGGAGAAATAGGGTCGTCGGAAATTGACCGGAAACTCCAACCCCATGACTCGACCAAGGCCGATAGCGATCAGGGAGTATCCGCAAAAATCACCATAAATCTGGAAGGCGAAAAATATGGCCCCGACGAGATGCGCAAGCGCACCATATGAATCGGGTGCTGCATAGATCGGGTCGACTGTCAGGGCGAGGGTATCAGCCAGACAGAGTTTTAGAAAAAAGCCCCAGACGATCAGCTCCAGACCACTTCCGATCCGCCGCCAATCCAATGGTTGATCGGCCTGCAATTGTGGCAGAAGGTCCGCTGCTCTGACGATAGGTCCTGCAACAAGCTGCGGGAACAAGGCAACATAGGCGGCGAACCGCAGCAATGAGGGTTCGACCTGACACTTACCGCGATAAAGATCGATCGTATAGCTCAGTGTCTGGAACGTATAAAAAGAGATACCAACTGGTAGGATTACGTTAAGTGCCAAGGGCGAGAGGGAAATGCCAAGTGATGCGAAGGCGTCCTGAAAAGACGCGATGAAAAAATTGAGATATTTGAAACTACAGAGGATGCCTAGATTGACACAGACGCTGACAGTCAATAACGCACGCCGCCGACGCACCTGTTTCGTCCGGGCCATATGAAGGCCAACGACATAGTCCACAAGCGTCGATAGCGCAATCAGACTGAGAAACCGCCAATCCCACCATCCATAAAAGATGTAACTCGCGACAAGACAGAGCCAGAGTCGGTGAGTTCCTTTGAGCAGAAAATACAGCGGAAAAAAAACTGTACAGAAATAGAGAAATGGGATGCTGTTAAAGAGCATATGGAATTGCACCTAACGCATGGATAACAGCCCTTCGATCAAGTCTAAAACGCACGCGTCAAACCTGTCGTCTATTCTGCAAATTCATTAGCTCTCGCCCACCCCCTTGGATCAGCTGTCGATGGATTTCATTGTCAACAAACCTCGCCATCAAGACGCTTAGAACTCCATCGAGTGCGACAACGCTGTTTCCGCAACGACAAATAAATGCATTAGCTCGATACAAAAAATTCGGTTTCATCATAGAGCTGGGCAATTCTGCCCATTGTTGCCTCCGGCAGTGGCCCTTCAGCAATTGCCGCGGCATTCGCCAACACCTCATCGGCACTAAGCATGCCAGGAATGACCGTCGCCACGGTTGGTACTGAGAGGCACCAACGCAAAGCCAGTGCAGTCGGTGAAGTACCGATTTCGTCAGCGACTTCGCCGGCAAACATCCGTGCACCTTCAATCCAGCGCCTGAGTTGCTTTGGCGGCCATGCGTTACGGTGGTCCCCGGCAGGAAAACGGACGTCATCTGAAATTGCGCCAGTGAGGAAACCGAAGCAGAGTGGCGTGCGAGCGATTAGTGATGCACGGCCTCGAGCAACATCAATCAAACCTTCGCCGACTGCCCGCTGATCCATCAGATTGAGATTCACTTGAACGACATCAACGCCAAAACGGCGTATGGCATCGATCCCGTCTGCAGGTGTCTTGACCGAAACGCCGACAGCATCAGCAAGTCCTGCATCCTTCAAACCGTGAACGCTCTCGATAATACTCGGATCAGCATCGAGGGTGCTTTTCGACGGACTATGGAGTTGGACAATGTCGACAGATGCAATGTCGAGGCGACTCAAGCTCCCCTCAAGTTGCTGCTTCATTGCACCGGCAGAAAAATCGTAACCGTCTGCAAACCGTTCGATTCCGACCTTGGTGCCGATAACAACGTGATCACGGCGCCCCTTAACAGCTTTACCGATCAGGCGCTCTGAGTGACCGTCTCCGTAGGGCGGCGCAGTGTCATAGAAGGTGATGCCGGAATCAAATGCGGTATTCAAAGCCGCCAGTGATGCATCGTCGTCCGTTTCGCCATAAGAGGTCTCGCCTGCGGTTCGGCCGCCGATCCCCCAGCCTCCAAAGCCGAGGATCGACACCTCAAACGTGCCCGGGACGATAGAGCGCAGTTCCATAGTGTCTTGAGTGCGGATCAATAATGGCCGGCGAGTTGCGTCTCGACCGCCTTGCTTCCGTAAAGATAGGCTCCCTTCTTGTTGCCATACCAGACAACTTCGCGGCACCAATCGTCAAACGCGCCCCACTCCTCGGACAGCCGATCGATCCTGTAGGTCGTCGGAATTTGCTGAAGAGCGGCATTCTCTCCGAGCAGCACTGCGCGATAATACGAGAGCACATCGAATTCCATCTCCAGAACGGAATTCTCATCGAGAAATGGCTGCTTGATCAAAGCGCGATTGAGCGCAGCTGCATCATCGATTGCTTTGATTGGAACATCCGCATCTTGATCCTCGACAAGACATTCAATGAGGCGGAATGCCTCGTCCATTAATGCACCGATCCGATCTTCGACGGTCAGCTTGATGAACATATACTCGTCGGCCGGCCAGTAGATCCCGAGCCACTCTGCGCTGTAGATATACTCGGCACCTCCCGACTGAATGCGTTGCGCTTCATCGAGGAAAAAATCGCGGATTTCTCCGATCAACGGATACTCTTTCTGATCGACGTCCATGAAGGCTGTTAGGATGTCGCGGTATGGAATGCCACTAAGCTGTTGTGTCAGGATTATCGGCATCTGAACAAGCTTATCGAAATGAACAAAAGCTGCCATCCAGGCAAACGCCCGTGTGCGACGCCAATCTTCGCGCGGCATGTCCGCAGTCCCGATAACCAGTTGTTGGGTTTCAAAAATGCCGTCGAGATCCTCCTCTGGGGCTCCATGCATGTTGATTATGCGCGTCTCGACAGTCTCCATGCCGAACTTGCGCTGGTATTCTGGGTCACCCATTTCTGCGTTTGGCAGAATAGAGAGATTGTTGAATTGGATGCGATTGTGCTGACCGTTTTCCATCAGATGCGCGACGCCGTCGACAAAACTGTCATAAGTCTCGCCGGGGAGCCCAAGAATGAGATCGGAATATGTTTCGACCCGATCTCGGGTAAAGCGTTGCTGCAGTTCCATGTAGGCATCGAGCGAGATGTTGCGCCTCTTGATTGCATCGAGCGTGGTATAGTCGAGCGACTGCATTGAGAGCGTTACACCCTTATTCAGTCCTGCATCGGACAATATCTTTTGGGTCAGGTAGGCGCGCTCTGTGGCGTTCTTGGTGTTCTGGACACTCAGCGCTCTTGGGTATCCAATTTTGCTTTTGACTCCAGCGACATACTCGGCAATCTCTACGTCCCGCTTCAATATCCCGAAATTTGCATCGCAGCAGAATATGAACTCCATATTGTTCTTGGCGAACCAATCGACCTCTTGCTGCAATCTGTCCATACCGAATTGATTGACTTTGGCGGCGGTAGCGGAACCCCAGTCGCAGAATGTGCACTGAAACGGACATCCTCGATTGGTCTCCCAAAGACCGATCCACGTTTCGTCAGGATTGCTTTCCATCAGGCGATCGAAGACGCCGCTTAGGAACGGCGATGGCACCTGGTCGAGGTCGCGCATACGGCTGGCGCTCGGTGTACGAACATAACAGTCCTGGCTATCGATATAACTCAGCGACGGAACATTGGTCCAATCACGGCGATCGGTCGCCTCGAGAAAAGCCAGAAAAGACTGCTCGCCCTCGTTGTGAATCGCAGCGTCGATAAAAGCATGCTCGCGCAGAAAATCTTCCGGCTTGTCGGGAACCTGTGGTCCGCCGAACAATATGACAATACCGTCCTTTCGCGCCTTAAGACGACGAGCGATCTCCAAAGAGATATTCGCGTTCCAGACATAGGAGGAGAATCCGACGACATCGGCATCGACAAGCTGCTCGACCGCAACATCCACATGGATTCTCTTATAGATGGGGAGCAGAAACTCGTAACGTTCGGGCTTGGGCGCATGCCCTTCGACATAAGCCTGCAGCACTCCCAGCGAATAAGGCAGATAATTCTGTCCAGAGAAACTGTTGTTAATTTGGACGAGGCCGATTTTCACGGACTCCGACTGCAACGAACTGCTCATGCGTCTACCACCGCTTCCTACATGACCGTGACGCAATACAACCGGCCAATTTCAACAACGACACTTAACGCCCGCTAGTCAGCGGAACTACGATATGGCAATGAAGGCAGGCCCCTTATCAATTGGCAGTGTCGGCTCTCTGGCTCTTGTACCAATCCAACGTCCGTGCGATCGCCGTTTCGAGATCGACCGCCGGCGTAAATCCAAGAATGTCGCGTGCTTTGTCTACGATCAACACCTTTTTGGCCGCTCCTGAAGGTTTAGATGCATCCCATTGAATTGATGGCGACAATTCGCTAGCGGCGACGACGATCTGCACAATGTCCTTGATGCTATACCCCGTGCCGCTGCCCAGATTGATGGGCCCCTCACCGATGCCGGCTTCATACCCCCTCAGCAATCCCGCGATAGCATCCTCCACATAGAGGAAGTCACGCACCGCGGAACCGTCTCCCCAAACCACCAGCGGATCCTCCCCGGACAGAACCCGATGGATCAGCGCCGGCACAACCAAAGCCGTCTCAGGATCGAAATCGTCGAACGGCCCGAAACTGTTCACTAATCTCAGTACCGCGGCAGTATCCTGGCCGAACTGAACAGCTTGTGCCTCGAGAAACTTCTCCGCCATACGTTTTGACCAGGCGACATACTCGGCCGATGGGTGCGGATTGTCGCTCCACGCCAAATCCTCATGGTATTCTTCGAGATCAGGATAGACGGTGACGGTGCTGACATAGACACGGCGAGCAATTCCGGCAACTAGCGATGCCTTGAAGATGTTGAGATCCAACAACAGATTGTCGCCCATCAAGCTTGCAGCCATCTTCTGCTGCAACCCGATGGACCCTCTCAAACCTGCCAAATGAAACAATCCGTCCATGCCGTCGCAAATCCGTGCTGCGAATGCCGGATCAAGCAGATCGCCCCTGCAATGATCGATGTTTTTCCAACAGGCAGGTGCCTGTCCTCGCGCCGCCGTCCGGACATTGGCACCCTTCTCCAAGAGGCGCGGCACTAGGTGCCGCCCCAACAAGCCGGTCGCGCCTGTAACGAGAATGCGTTTTCCTTCGTAGAGAGAGGCTATCATTTTTGTTCCCGGAGTCTGCGCAAGCCCACGGGCATAGGACACGACATCACCCTGACCACACGAGCTTTATTGTTCCAAATGCGACCGGCAATGTGGGAAATGTGCGGACGAGCCTGGTGTTCAGCTACCAGGCACGTGTCGGCGAGGTGACTTGATGTGGCAACGCGGAAGCCAAGGTGTGAGCGAATCGCAATCGAATTGACTCTAAGCACCACTCCTCCTGTTCGTAGCCCCATCGTTCCCAATTGATCACCGCTGATGCTGCTTCAACAAGAGAGATCTGCATAGTCGAACAACGTGTCGAAAGCGATTGGCGGGACGAGAAATCAGCATGCACAGCATCAAGTTGTTCCCTCTCAAACAGAGCTGACCATCCGCAATACCACTCCTGCCTATCGTGGCCGCGACAACGACACCTGGCATGCCGCCGAAATCACTTATCTGGCGCCACATTCGAACCCATCTGCAAATCAGAAACTTCGGCAGAAAACCGCGTTTTTCCCAACAATTTCTTGTTATTAAGACATAAAGCGCAATTGCGAATATACTATATTGCGCTAAGCCGTTGATACTTGCGTTTTTGGTTTGTACTATCCTTGATAATCGTAGTTCTCAGGTGCTCTTGCAGCCATTCTTCTTTGATTGGCCCCGACATTCTTGAGGAACCGATTCAGTCGTATTTTTTGTATTGCGTAAGGTAGATGCGATGATCGTCGACAAGCTGCTGGTTGGCAGCCTGATCGCGGTATGTACCGTGATCTATGGTCTAGCTGTCAGTATCTTTTTCCTCCCCTGGCAAACCGTCTTGGCGTTTGCAACTGGCGTTGCCTTTGGCAGCGTACTGTCTTTGGCGGCAGTATTCGTCGCAAATGCGCTTCGGAGCCAAAATGTCAACGTCGTGGTTGGGCCCGGCGCTGACGCGGCACCTCCATCAATTCATTATTGACGTCGCACTTATCAATCGGCGAAGCATGAGTTGACGAGTTCTAGGTACGACAAGACAAAAAACGGTCGCAGATTGACGTGGAGACGGACCTTTGATTGCATGCCCGGGTCTAAAAATAGTTCACTATAGTCAATGCGTTACCACCGATAGCCGGTGCGTAACCTTACGGAATTGTTTGCGTGGCAAGAGCGGAAACCGCTCAAGACGATAACAAGCCGAATGCACCTGTTGTCATGCGTAGGCCAATCGGACTCATGTTCGATGGTACGCGATCACGGATGCGACAATAATGCCTCTACTCTGTGCTTTTTTTGCTGTCCTCGCCGCAGTCTATTGCGCTAGATGTGCCGCAGAAAATGGGCAGCAACAAAGAGCATCATGGCATGGACCAACAGGAACAGACACGTCAGTATTTCCGTAAGGTCGCGGGAGAATGGCAGAGCAAATCTGCGGATAACTCAGGACGGCACAGCGTCATCCAAGGTCGCAGCCGGGCCGTTATCGAGGTCGTTGAGGCTGCAAAGGATGCCCGACGCTTTCTTGATGTTGGTTGTGGAACAGGTCAGCTTGTCATCGATGTCGCCAAGCTCGGCCTCACTGCGGAGGGCAATGACTTTGCAGATGAAATGATCCAGACCTGCAATGACAACGCGAAAGCGGCCAATGTCGAAGCTAAGTTTGTTGGCGGCTCATTTTTCGATGCGCCATTCGAAGAGAATGCCTACGACGTTATCAGCGGCCAGGGCCTGATTGAATATCTGTCCGCCGATGAGATGATGCAATTCTATAGACGTAGTTTCGATCTCCTACGCCCCGGCGGGTCGCTCGTGGTCGGTTCGCGCAACCGTTTGTTCAACGCATTCTCTCTGAACGACTTTACAACACTCGAGCTCGGTCTTGGGACGTTGGACGCTTTGGTTCTGGAGGCCGTGGCCTTCGAGAAAAGCGACTCGCAGGAACAGGCCTTCGAAGCTTTACGAGATCACGAACGTATCGACCCGCAGCCTAAATCGCATCCCATTACCGGCATCGCCGTCGATACGCGCTACCAATACACACCCGGGGACCTGGTCTATCGACTCCGCTCTGCAGGGTTTCTGCCCAAGACGATCTTTCCCGTCCACTATCACGGTGTCACGCCAACATTGAAGAAAGAGCAGCCGGAGCTTCATTCCGACTTTGCGCTTGCGATGGCCGAAATTGGTGTCAGAGATCAGCGGCTCGTGCCTTACTCCTCAACATTTGTGCTGGAAGTCGAGAAGCCAGCCTGATGCCTCTATCGATCGTAATGTACCATTACGTTCGGGACTTGGAGCACTCTCTCTATCCAGGCATCAAGGGCCGGACTGTGGCAGAGTTTGAAGAGCAACTGGACTATATCGAAGATCAGCACACGGTTGTGACGGCCGATGAAATCGCGGCGGCCGTCAAAGGAGACCATGATCTGCCCAGCGATGCCGCCTGGCTGACCTTCGACGATGGTTACATCGATCACTATACAAATGTCTTTCCTCGGTTGCAGGACCGCGGATGGCAAGGCGCGTTTTTTCCGACGAGCGAAACGGTCCTGGACCGCGCTCTACTCGATGTAAACAAGGTCCACTTTATTCTAGCAGTTGAGCCGAACACGGATGCGCTCATTGCCAGGATCAAGGCCTATATCGATGCCAATCAACATGATGAAGATGTCTCCAGCTTTGCAGACTACTGGAAAGACTTGGCCCATCCTTCCAGGTTCGATCCTGCAGATGTGATTTTCGTCAAACGCATCATGCAGCGTGGGCTGCCGGAGCAACATCGCAACAGACTGACGGCCGAATTGTTTCACGCCATCGTTTCATCGGATACACGCGCATTCGCAAATGAGCTCTATCTGTCTCCTGAGCAGATGAAGACCATGATTCAGGGTGGCATGTATTTCGGGAGTCATGGGGCGAGGCACTATTGGCTTGATCGGCTCAGTCCGGCAGACCAGGCTGCGGACATCGACGCATCTTTGAAGTTTCTTCGGGAAATGGGAGCGCCGCTGAAGGATTGGGTGATGTGTTACCCGCACGGCGCTTACAACAGCACTGTTCAAGACGTTCTCAAAGAGAGGGGTTGCGCATTCGCTCTGACAACCAAGGGCAGCGAAACCAGGATTGGTACCGACCCCGACTATGCCTTGCCACGGCTGGATACGAATGATCTACCCGTCCCAGTCCGAGACGTCGTCTAGCCTTTCAGAGCACCAGTTCAGAATCCAATACTCGACAGCATCTCGAAGCCAATGCGAACGGCCTGACCGAAGAGCAGTTATTTAGCGCGCCGAAGGCCGCCATAAATAGAGATCGTCCCCAGGCAGAGGCTCAAGATCCGCCCAGGCAAACGCCGATCCAATGCTGTCGGGAACTGCTGTTTCGACACTCCAATGCCCTCGCGGCTTGTTCAGAACCAGCCAGATCGCGGTCTCAGGCCCTGAGAAGCGCTCGATGTGAGCGGCATAGTTGGACACGATCTCCGCTGTCATTTCAGAAAATGATGCCGCGTTATGAAAAAGATCGATGGACACGTCGAGAGACTCAATCTGCCAGGTCGGTATGCAAATAATCTCCAGCTCATCGTCGTCGCGGAAAGTAATGCGCTCTATACCCATCGTATCGCGATAGTCGCGTACTGCCGCCCCATAGTGCCGCTTAAGATACTGTGTGGCCACATAGATCACAGGCGGTATATCGAGCAGGATCGCTTTCTTGATGCTCGGTCTCCACTCAAGCATGAGGTGGAGCATAGCTCCAAAACCACCGCCAATCTCGAAGTAGGTATTTGGTTGCAGCGCATCCTCAGGATCGAATTTGTAAAGACGTTCGATAAGGCGCAGATAGTGAACAGCAATATCACCATCCAGACCCAGGTCTGTGCCTGGCGCCAAGGCCTCACATCCTCCCTCTACAGAGTTCGGAAAACCGCCGTATCGAGCTATCGCCTGCTCCAACAACGCCTTATCTCTCTCAATCCTGTACATCCCCTCAAATCGAAAGGCGCGTTTATGCATTGCGGTGACGACTTGTGAATCACGATCGCGAATTGCTGAAAGTCCTGGAAGACACATTGCCTTAGCAAGGAGACGCGACTTCCAGCTTCCATCCCAGTCGATCGGAAGCGGGCGAATATTGTCTGAAAAGCCTTTTGCAATCAATGAATTACGCCGAAAATCGGAAACGGTCTCCCGATCCAGTTCGCTAAACATTCGGTCTTGATAGGGCTGCCAATAGGGGCCCGGTTGATAGATTTTCGGCGCAGTCAGGGCGCCTTGCTTAAGCGCTGCCAGAAGGGCCTTGTCGTCTGATATCGTCATTCAATGATCCAAGGAAAGAGCGGGTTTCGTCATTGGCGCAACCGAATGCCACGTTTGATCAGCCTGACTTGCTTACCTGCGATCCACATCCAATGCAGTCGGCCATCATCCTTTTCGGCTTTAAGAACGCCTTGAATTTCGACCAGATCTCGTTCACGCAGAATCTCTGTGCTGGATGCTCCCGCAAGCGAAACCCCTAGCAATACAGCCAAGCCCTTTTTTGCTTGCTCCCCGCAACCATCCTTATCGACCCTTGCTTGAAAATAGGTTTCAGTTTGAGGATCGGATGCGAATTTCGGGTAACCACGCAAAGCCGTTCCCGGTTCATCACTGGCAAGACCGTAATATTTGACCGGCAGATGATAGTTTGTGAGTACTGCCCGAAGTCTGACACGCTTGTCAGACCGTCTGAAACCGTTGGCGATAGGACCATCGAGAATTGGTGGTAGGGTACAGGTGATATCGGCAACCGTTGGATCGATCCGCGCGTCACCTGTTGTATCGATTTCAGCCATCAACGGACGAAGAGCGTAACGCTCCCCCCATTGGGCCCGCGCCAACAAGGCTACGGCGAACGCGACGACAATGGCGCCGACGGCCCACCGACTGTACCAACCTGCTCGACGCATTGGCTGCCTCGGCCAATCGGTCTTTGTGCGCAATGGTACCAGCGCGATGAATGGAGCCGCAGCTAGTATCATGTGCAAGGGAAACACCGGATAAGACAATCTCGGCTCGCTAAATCCTGCGAACACGATGACAAATAGATTTGCACCGATGCCGCCGACCAGGAAGAGCGTGACCCGGTAAGGTCGCGCGAAGAGCAATCCGATGAGACTTGCCAACAGCAGCATCGCCACAGGACCAATCTGCAGAGCATACTTCAGTCCCTCCGTCTTCCAATCGGTCGGCCGAACACCTGCCGCGTCCCAGACACCAGGAGGCAATAATCCATAGAAGGCCAATGTCCGCCACGGAACCGCCTCAAGCCAGACAAGCTTCGGATCCGTTAGCGGCCGAAGCCATCCTTCACGCACCATTGCCGCCCGTCTCTCCGCGGCATCCGGGTAACGCTCTATCCACTCCCGAGCGATCTCCGCAGTTCCGAACTCGCGGCGGATACCGTAGAAAGGGCGTCGATCAGTGGTAAAGACCATTTGACCGCCAGCCTGTGTCGTTCCAAGACTGATGCGTCCGTCCTGAACAAAGTTGCGAACAGTCCAAGGGGTCAGGGCCGCGATGAATATCAAACCGGCCACGAGCGTGTAGCGTAACTTCGTACCGATCGGCAGCCCCGCCGCAAACAATGGTACCAGGAGCAGGAAGGCACAAAAAAAGGCCCCCTGCACCCTGATACCAAAGATCAGGCCTGCGGCGAGCGCAACGAGTACAATCCGACCGAGCGACGGCGATGCCAGGAATCGCGCCGAAAAATAGAGGGCAAGAGCGATCGCCGGCAAATACCAGTTCTCGATCGTCAACATGTTCGGTGTATAGCGCAGATAATCATGTGACGCCGCAAGGAGGGAAGCCACCAGCCCGGCGGGAGCCGACCCAAACATCCAGGCAGCCGCTAGCCCCAACAAGACGACAGTCACGGGAGCAAGCGCGAGATTAGCCAATTGCTGGACAAAAAAGAAATGACCGAAGCTCCAGTAAAGCGCGCCGGAGCCATATTGAAAAACAGGCATGTAGTCGGATCGGCCTGCCGGAAGCTCACCCAGCGCGACACCATGAGCAATGCGCTCATAGGAGAGTGCATCACTCCAGCTCGGTTGATCCCAGGCTGCCAGAATTGGCTGAGCCGCGCCAGCGACAGCGCAAAGACCAAGGACCGCCAAACCGGGGACAAAGTATCGCTGACAACAAGCGTCCAGGTCGACCGGTCCGGCCTCGCGCAAGACAAGCCAAGCAGCCCCTACACCCAATAAGGCCGTCGCCATAGTCAAGCCGACCAACGCCTCTACGCCGAAGGTTTCAAAGGTCACAGATAACAGTGGATTGTTGTGTGGTGCACCGCGCGTCAGCACCACCAAGAAAATTGCCGACACAGCCACGGCACGCAAACTCAAGCCGATTGATAATCCGCCTTCTTTTGCCAATCTGTGGAGAGTGAGCAGACTGAACCCGAGGAACACTGCGGCAAGTCCGATGCCGAGAGCACTCTTGAACCATGATGCGAACGCCGGGCCAAAAAAAGTGACCCCGCCGGCGAAAACCATCGCGGCGAGCAACAAGCCTCCCAGCACCAACAGAGAATGACCTGCCGTCGATTGCCGCTCTTTGGTGTCAGTCATCATTGTTGTGACAGAAAATTCCGCAGGATTGCCAGGCCGACATCGCCACTCTTTTCGGGATGAAACTGACAACCAACAACATTTTCCTTTCGCACGGCCGCTGTGAGATCGTGTCCTCCATAACGTGCGGTTGCGAGTATCGAAGTGTCGTCCCTCGGAACAGCATGAAAGGAGTGAAGAAAATATGTGCTGTTCCGCTCAGGCAGCAGATCGAGGATTGCCCGCTGACCCACTGGCTGATGCGCTGGAAACTCCAATGGGGCCCAGCCTATATGCGGTCTCTTCAAAGGCCTTTCACTGACCGAGCATTCAGGAATCGGCTGGACCTTACCTGCGATAATTCCCAAGCCCTCAGTCGTACCGAACTCCAATCCTTCATCGAAGAGGACCTGGCACCCCACACAGATGCCGAGGAAAGGACGGCCGGCTGTTATCGCATTTTGGATCGGCTCGACCAGATGCAGTTCGCGAAGACCAGTCATACATGCGCCAAAAGCACCGACCCCAGGCAGTATCAGACGTTTCGCTTTCTCTACGCAGTCCGGACTGGAGACAATCTCGGCTTCCTGCCCGCAAGCTCTTAGGGCACGCACCACGCTCAGAAGATTGCTTGCACCATAGTCAATGATGGAAACCGCCATCTCAGTATAGCCGAACTTCGATATCTGCATCAAACATCGACTGTCGGATGTCGGCAACATCATGCTTGTCGTAGTGGAGAACATATGCCATCGCCACAGCGTCCGCTTTACCCTTCTCGACCGCCATCACGGCATCGCTCGGACTCCCCATTCCCCCGCTCGCGATAACCGGAATCGTCACGCTCTCACTCACGGCGCGGATCAATTGACAGTCGAACCCCCTTGCCATTCCCTCTTGATCGATGGACGTCAATAAAATCTCACCTGCCCCACGCTCCTGCCCTTTGACAGCCCATTCGACAACGTCGAGCCCGGTATGCTCGCGTCCACCGTCCCGATACACTTCCCAGCTGTCGGGACCGTTTCGCTTCGCCTCAATCGACAGCACCATACATTGTGAACCGAACCGATCCGCAACTTGCGAGATAAGATCTGGATCACGCGTTGCAGCCGAGTTGATCGCCACCTTGTCAGCACCGTGCCGCAACATTTCTTCTACATCGGTCAGTGATCTCACGCCGCCGCCGCCCGTGATCGGTACGAAGACATTCTCCGCCGTCCGCTCGACAATATCGCCGAGATATTTCCGATCATACAGACTCGCAACGACATCCATGTAGAGGATCTCGTCGATACCGTCTCGATAGTATTGGATAGCCCTCTCGTTCGGGTCCCCCACCCGGCGCACGCCCTCAAGATTTATCGTCTTGATAAGATTGGCGTTGCGAATATCGAGCCTTGCGATCAGACGAATACTCATCTTGATGTCCTGACCACTAAGAAGTGATGGCGGTGTTGAATGGTCGAGCCTGCGGCCTAAGCTGCCTGCTCAGCACGCGGGTCGCGCTCCAGTTGATCAAGATCGATACCGTCGACTGTATGGCGTAACTTCCAGCGTCCCCCTTCCTGCTTCCAAAGATGGGGAGAGCGGGCGTGATCGGTCAGGTCCATGAAATAGTCGTGATCCATTATCGGTTGCTCGAATTGGTCGAAAGCCTCCGGGAATTCCTTCTGCGGCACGCTGAGATATTCATACAACTCGTCCTGAAAGCGCGTTGGCCACTCTCCGTCATAGCGCTTGACCAGTGCAACAGCCTCTTCACGCGTCAGGTCACGCGCTCTCACATCAACCGAGGCTTCGTAGGAAGCTCGGCCGATGCCGAATTTTATAAATGTCGTGTAGTAGTGAAGATCATCGATCTTGTCGTCCAGGCTCTGGAACTTGTTGTAGGTTCCGGGTGTGCGCTCAGGCGCCGGCGACCATTTGCTGTTGTCCACCGTGAGATAGTACGCCCCTTGCGGATGCCAGTTCAGATAGTAACCCAGATAACATGCAGTTGTGCCTGCTGCGCGGACCTGCTCCGGATCGAGCGGCAGATAGAGGTCCAAATCGTTGGGCTTCAGTCCGTAATCGCCATAGAGCTGCTCGAGAGAAACACCACCGATATGCGAGCCGGCATCGCCTTGAGAAATGAAGTAGTCCCACTCTAACTGTCCACTCACCTCTTCTTCGGGCGGCTGACCATGTTCAGCAGCTGTATCACCATAAAAGACGAGCGGAATACCATGGAGTACTGAGAGTTTGGCCGCCAGCATCTTTTGACCAATGATAAAGGGCTGGAAAGGATGGTAGAGGTTTTCGACTGCGAGACGCGTCAACAGCCGATGCGTCGTGCCGCTGGGGGTGACCAGCACATTATCGAATCCAGCCTGTGTCCAGGCCTGGAAATTGTGCCAACCCCAGGGCGTATAGAGGTTCGGTGCCCATGTTATCGTCAAAGGGTGCATGCCGAACTCATGCTTAAGCACCCAGGAGGCGTAAAAACTATCCTTTCCGCCTGACCCGGGCACGATGCAGTCATATTTGCCATCGGTGCGACGATGCCGATCGCAAATCTCTCGGAGTTCTTCCTTGCGAGCATCCCAATCGATGGCGTCGTGCTTGCTCTCCCACACGCGACAGGCGGAACAAACACCATCGTCAAACATTTTCAAGGTTGGCTTCTGGCTATCCTTGACATGTTGATACTCGACTACCGAATTCGGGCGCTGGTTTGAAATTACGCAGGATTGGCAATACTGGACCGTTGGAGGCAAGCCGTATTTCGTGGCTGGATTGGCTTGGCCAGGATCATACTGATCGAGATCGAGTGTTCCGGGTCGATGATGCGTAGCGGCGGACATTAAATGACTCCTAGTTTGCGCTGGTGACCTAATGTGTTCCGCCGAACATGGCAAGCGGCGTCAAACCGTGGTTGGTCGCAACATATGATCGAAGCAGAGAGCAGGCAATCCGAGGCAGAACACGTTCTGCCTGAGTGGAATTGACACCCCACAATGGCTCCTCCAAGTTCCGCTCATCAAACCATCATCGATCGTCGTTTGCTCGGCACGACAGCGGAAAAGGTCCGAAGAGGTAAGTATGGAACTCGAAGGCAAGCGAATCGCAGATGAGGATATCTATCTCAACGAACGGCGGCACGATGAGCCGAAGGAAGTCTTCAAACAGCTTGCCGAGCGGCTGAAAGAACTTTCGCCTTCGCCAGATAAACGGCTTCTCGATATCGGCTGTGCCACCGGCGAGTTCCTGCACTTCATTTCCGGCACGTTGCCGGATCTCTCGCTCACAGGGCTCGACGTTTCCGGTGAACTTCTCGAGCAAGCTCGCCGTGATCTACCGAAAAGTGAATTCCACGAAGCCAGTGTGGAAGTTCCGGGAACCTTTGCTCCAGACACGATGGATTTCATTACGGCAAACGGCGTGCTCTGCTGTCTGGACGACCCGTGCCCCGCACTTGACAATATGCTGTCTTGGGCGAAACCGGGTGCTTCCTTGTTCGTGGTCGATGCATTCAACACCCAACCAATCGACGTCGTGATGCGATATCGCCGAGCCAGCGATCCCGACGCTCAATGGGAGATAGGCTGGAATGTCTTCGCAAGAGTCTCGGTTGAGCGATTTCTTCAGCAGAAGCATTCGGAAACCGTCGCCGGCTGGTCTTGGGAGCCATTTCGACTACCATTTGCTTTAGAGAACCGATCCGACGATCCGATGCGAACCTGGACAATCGAAACTGCAGCAGATCCCTATCAACTGGTGAACGGAGCGAAGCAACTCGTCGATCTGGAGATCCTTCATATCCAACTGCGCGATTAGCGACATTGGCGGATTGGATTTTCCACAAAGCGACACCGACTAACCGGACATCCATTGGTTGGGATCGAGAACGCGCTCCTCACACATCGAGATCGCGTTTGCCAACTCGCCGAGGGCAGCCGCGTCGACATCGTCGGCAAACCAGTTGAGGTTTTGCTCAAGCTGCTCGGATGATTCACAACCCAGTATCACACCATCCACCGGTAACCCGCACAAATACTGGAGGAATATCGACTGTCGCGACACTCTCCAGCCTTGCGCGAACGCATCGATCTTTGCGATCTCAGGCTCGAGACAAGCCAGATGGGTTGGAATTTCATGTGCTTCCAGGAAAGCAACGCCTTGGAGAAAGGCGCTTCGAATATGGACGCTCTTGCCACTTTCTTTAGCCAACTCGAAGAAACCACCCCGGGCCAGCCGCTGGTCCAGAATGCTCGTCGCGACCTGAATGTGTTCAATTTCATCATCTTCCAATGCCGCCATGGCATCGGTCGGCGTCGTCGCGGATATACCGAGTCTTCCAACACGTCCGCGGCGTTGCAGATCCTTCAGGCAGGGCCAAACACCTGCAACGTTGCGCTGGTCCGGCCGATGCAAAAGTAGGACATCGACATACGCACGCCGAAGTTCCTGAAGGCTGCGCTCGAGACTGGCACGGACACCGGAAGCACCGTCCAACCCAAGGTCATGGGTGAGCTTGGTAACAATCTGCCACCCATCTCCGACGGCCTCTCCAATGACCTCTTCTGAGTCACCATAGTCTCGCGCGGTATCGAGTGTGCAGATTCCATTCGCCTCAGCCAAACGGACCATTCTCGCAACTTCGGAGGCATCGGGCTTGCCAAGACGATTGGCAATCCCATAGCGCATGCCCCACTGCACAGTGCCCAGGACGATGTCCGGTCGCTCTACCAAGCCGTCCAACCACCATCGACAACAAGGTTATGGCCCGTCATGAAACTCGACGCATCGCTGATCAGATAAACGATACTACCGCCGAGCTCGCTGGGGCGGCCAATACGGTTCATCGGGGTTCGCGCCGCGATCGCGTTCATGAATGATGTTTCCGACTGGGTGTCGGCGCCCGGAAATGCACCGGGCGAAAGTGCGTTGACGCGAATATTGTCTTTCGACAAATAGGTGGCTGCATGCCGCGTGAACTGTATGAGCCCCGCTTTGGCGGCCGTATATGCCGGCGGCGCCTGGAAATCGGGATTGTCGGCATAAACTTCGGGTGTCGGCGAAACTGAGCCATACATGGATGCGATATTGACGATCGACCCTCCCCGGCCGTGCGCCCGCATTGCCGAAGCGACTTGATCTGTGATGAGCATCGGATTGACAAGCCCTGAGCGTATCGACTGTTCGACTTCGTTTCGATCCAACGCACCAAAGAAGGACGGTGTGTCGACGTAAGCGTTGTTGACCCATCCATAGAGCGTGACGCCATGTGCCTTCGGAAGCGCAATTGCATCAGCTACGTCGTCGGCATTTGATACGTTACCGACGCTGACGACGACTTTGCCATCGAGGCCGTCCGCGGCTTCCACCAGGGCTTCCAGCGGGCTCTCCGTCCTTCCCATCGCAACGACCAAGGCTCCGGCTCGCGACAGAGCCAGTGCCATGGCGGACCCCAAATGCCCTCCTGCGCCGGTTACGACAACACCACGCCCGTGGAGAGAAAACTCACCGTCAGTCATGTTCGCTCTTCCCGCTTTTCAACCTTCATCCGATGTCTTCTGTCGGATGTCCTGATTATGAGCCGTGATCTCCGGAAACTTGTCCAGGATACCGACCATATCCTCGTAACCGATATCCGCCCAGCGATCACCAAAGGCATCGAAGGCATCTTGCGCCATTTTCAGATCGGCCGGTGTATCCACTGTCCAACGCCAGTCCGGCCGAGACAATCGCTGGTCCGGTGGTGGCCAGTCGGCACAGCGACCGTGATCGAACAGCCAACTGATTCCGGCATGGACCCGGTGCCAGGATTCATCCGGTGGGATGTCGGATGCGGCACGACGCAATGCTTCGGAAAGCACAACGTAAGGCGCATACCCAAGCGGATAATGACGAGAGTGATAGTCGGACATAACATCCACCCGATCTCCCGAACCATCCAGCGCCTCCAGGGCCAAATCGATGATTGCGCCGTCAGTAAAGGGGTCATCGGCCGTTATTCGAACGACGCGCTCGGCCGGATCGCGGTCCAATACGGACAGATATCGATCCAAGACGTCATCGACGCTGCCACGATAAACAGACAGCCCGAGTTCCTCGCCCTTTCTTGCGAGCACATCATCTGACGCTCGTTCGGTCGTTGCGAGCCAATACCTGTCGACCTTTTCGGCGCTTCTGATGCGCGTGACCAGGACCTCCAGCAACGGCCTGCCCGCGACCGCCGCCAACACCTTGTTCGGCAATCTCGTCGATTCCATCCGAGCTTGGATAATACCGATCGTCGTCACTCAATTCCTCCCGCCGTAAATGGGCGTCGAGAGCGGCTGACTTGTCGCCGTGTTACTGCTGCGCTATTGGATTTCACAGTTCCAGCACGACTCGCCTAGAGAGAGAAAACCGCCGATGATCGCAATTGGCGCCAGGACCACGGAGTGCCTCAATCGGCGTCACTGCAGCCACTGGTCAGTCGCGTGCGCGCGAATGAACGAACTCGCATGATCAAGGTCCATATTGTCTCCGACGGCTTTCGCAGTTCCAATAGTCGTGCTCTTCTCTATCCAATCATCCGGCACAACAATCACCTTCGGAAACTTGATCTCTCGATCCGACTGTTTTCGGCGCTGACACCGGAGGTCGGCGATTGCGACACATTGGCGATCGACGGAAAGGCCGTCAGACAGGGCTGGGGCCCGAGGACCGACGAAACACTTGAAAAGCTCGCTCAATTGCGACGGACAACGGAGCGTCTCCTTTTCTTCGACACGACTGACAGCGCCGGTTTTATTGTCGGAGACGTTCTTCCCCATGTGGATCGGTACTACAAGCACCAGCTTCTCGTAGACAGATCCGCCTATACGCGGCCCATGTACGGCCGCCGCGCCTACACGGACTATTATCATCGCGCATTCGGCGTTGTTGATTCCGAGCCCATGACTGACCCCCAGGTCAGCGATCCGCACGATCTGCATAAGCTTCGTGTTGCCTGGAATGCAGGTCTCGCCAACTATGACGTTCTCGGACTCTACCAGGCGATGGCCTACCACAAGCTGCCCATACGATGGCTCTTGACGAAGCCGCGTGGTTTCATCGCGCCGACGAACACGCGAGACATCGATGTTCATACGCGCATGGGACTCAACTACCCCCGAGAAACAATCGCTTGGCAGAGACGAGAGATTGCCCGCCTCTTGGCCGATAGAACCGACTGGCAGCGTGTTGGTCGCCGGGACTATCTGAAGGAGCTTGGCCGTTCACGTCTGGTTGTGGCGCCATTTGGTTGGGGCGAATTCACTTACAAAGACTACGAGACCTTCATAACTGGCGGCCTCCTGATCAAACCCGACATGAGCCACATGGAGACGTGGCCCAATTTTTACTTGCCCGGTGAAACAATGCTGACCCACAGATGGGATCTCAGTGACCTGGACGAAACGTTACAACGTGGTCTTGAGTACCCGAAAAAATCTGTCGAAATGGCCGGCAGAGCGCAGCAGATCTATCGTCATTTCACTGTGAGCGATGCCGGACGCGACGAGATCTGCGAGCGAATCAAGTCGTGTCTAACTTAGTTCATTCGCCTGCCTGACGTTTCAAGGCGATCGCTTCCAAGCGCTCGATCTCATAAGCAATTCGTACATCCCAACTGTTGAGCCGACCTGCGATAGCTTTCTGGAGTTGTGCTGCCTGCCTGCGTCTCGCATCAGGATCGGATGCGAGTTGTGAGAGAGTTTCGGCGAGGACTTTCGGCTCGGCGTCGTTTTCGATCTGTGTCACAGTCTCAGCTGGGATCAACGCCTCGAGTTCCACGTCAGGTTCGCTGATCGGCCCTAGTCGTTGAAGCACAAGGCACACACCAGCTGCCAGAGCTTCGAGAGTCGAATTGCTGAGATGCCCTTGCCGGTTGAGAGAAACATAGACATCTGTGTTCAGCAGCACGGCCATCACGTCGGCCGGTGCCAAAGAACCCGTGAAGGTGATTATCTGTGAAGCATCCGAGCCGGCGACCTTCTCTTCAAGCGCCGCGAGCCGGCTGCCGTCACCGATAACAAGAGCATGAATGCGTTCGCGATCCTCCTCCAAGAGTTCCAACAGACTGTCGATGAAGAACTCCGCGCCCTTGATCGCCTCGATCCGCCCAAGGAAAGTGACAACCATCCTGTCCGGCGGGATTGCCTCTAAGATCGCAGGCCGATGGGATTCGCCGTCCGATACGTCCGCACCATTGAGCAAGACCTCACGTGGTACCGACGGGTCCAATGCCCGCTCCAACCATGCCGGGCTGCCACTTCCGTCACGCGTTCCAATGACAAATGCGAACGGCGACCGATAAGCCCAGCGCCACAAATATTTCGCCGGATGGTGGCCCGAAAAGATGGTTTGAAGATCCGGTGGAACACCTAGAAGGCGGAGCACAACGGGTGCCTTACTCCAACGCGCCAGAATCGCGGCTATGAGGATATTGCTTCGATCGACATAGATGACATCGGGTCTCGATTTGCGGGCGCGAAGCCATAGCTGAAAACCATGCATCAACTCTCGAACATAATATCGAGCGCGACCGAAGCCGAACGGGCCAGAAGCCAAGAGCGTAACCGCCGTTTCCAAACCTTTAAGTCTTAGTCCACTGCCCCGCATCTCACGGATCGATGCATCTTCTACAGTCGACGAAAAGGCCCGCGTAAAGACGAGATCAAGATGGTGCTGGCTACGATCGAGAGCCTCGATCATGCGGCGTATTGCTGGCGTCCCTGTGGGTTCCCAAACACTGTTTCGCAGGCTGTCAGAAAAACCGCTCATCAGCCGGCAAACAAATAGAACGCGCATGGCTGCTGACTAGCACCAAACCTGCGCATGGCGCTGGCGAACGATCGAACGATCCAATCTCATCACACAACTGCTGCAGATCGTAACCAGAGCTCGAGATTGACGAGATGCGCTAGTGGAGGTTGATTGCTTCGTTGTTTGCTCTGGCGAAAATCATCAACCAGCCGCCTGAGCGAATTTCGGTCGGTGAATTCGACCAACCGACAATCCGGCGCCGTTAGGTACTCCAGATACCGGCCAAGCCCCTTGTCGTCCCGCAACCAGTCGTCAAGCGGCAGGTTGAGTCCCACCTTCCGTCGGTCCACGACATCAAGAGGCAAGTAACGCCGTGCGATTTCCTTAAGCAGCGGTTTCGTCTCTCCCCCCGGCAAACGGATTTCTCTCGGAAGTCGATTCAGAGCCTTGGCGACAGGCATATGCGTGAAGGGGACACGCGCTTCGACACTCGCTGCCATTGCCATCTTGTCTTGTCGCATTAGAAGCGATTGCAGATAGCTCGTTTGATCTACGGCCAGCATCCGGTCGCGAAAATCGCGAAACCGGCCGGCAGCTTCTTCCCGGACTCCCGGTTTTGGAACCAGTCCGGGAAACAGAGTATGCAGAAAGCGAAAGTCGAGATAGACGGATGCCGCGATTTCAGGCGGGTACTTCTCGAAGCGTCTTAGATAGGAATACCGCTTCAAGAGTGGCCAGAGCAACGCCGGCACGCGCTTCGCTATTCTGCCGTGGAGGCGAAGTGTTCGCCAAATATTGTATCGTTGATAGCCGCCAAAAAACTCATCTGCGCCCTCCCCGGTCAAAACGACTTTGTGTTTTTCACGGATTCGCTCACAGAGCAGCATCAGCATCACGCAGCCGAAATGGGGCGTCGGCCCTTCCATGTGGGCTATCGCTTTCGGAAGTGCATCAGCGAACGCCACGGCCCCTAGATCGACTTCCGAGTGATTTGTTCCATAGCGCTCTATCACGGGCTTGCGGAATTCCCCTTCATCAAGTCTTGGGTCCGGCAGGCGCACACTATAACTGTCGAGCTTTTGACCCGACTTCTCGGCGGCAAGAGCAAGAACGAGGCTGGAGTCTACTCCGCCCGACAGTTGGATTGCATACCCAACGTCGCTCTGCATATGTGCCGTTATGGATTGCGAAACGACATCCTCCGACATGGCACAAGCAGCCGATCGGTCGATCCGCGGATCAGGATCGATGGTATTAAGAATGTCGCAATACTGGCGCTCTTTGTATTGTCCGCTATCAATACAATAACTGACACAACTCCCGCCAGGCAGTAGTTCAATCCCTTTGAAATTACTGAACCGGCCCGCCGCAAATCGGAACATAAGCAACTCAGCAAGAGCGGCCTCGTCGATTTCGCTTCGGCCAAGCAGTCGCCTGAGAGGCCTCGTCTCGCTCGCAAATGCCAAACTACGACTGCGGCGCACCATATAGAGAGGTTTGATGCCGAATGGATCGCGCGCGGCGAAAACCTTATTGTCCCTCGTGTCGACGATCGTGAAGGCGAACATGCCCTCGAGAAGGTCGACGATACGTTCTCCCCACTTGACGAACCCTTCTATGACAACTTCCGTGTCACCTTGTGTTCGCAGGGAAACACCATCTTCCTGAAGACGCTGTCGCAGGTCCTTGAAGTTGTAAATTTCCCCATTGAAAACAATTACATAACGCCCACTAGCGTCCCACATCGGCTGATCGGACCGCGTTTCAGGGTCCATGATTGCAAGGCGCCTGAACACCAAGGCCATGCCGGGTGCCGTGTGACGACCACTTCCGTCAGGTCCTCTGTGAAGGAGGTCGCGATCGACTGCATCCAGAGTTTCGCGGTCGAATTGCCGGTCACATTCAAAGAAGGCGGCAAAGCCACACATCAGCCGGATCTCACTTGCGGCTCAGGCCGACGATGGCAGTGGCATCGCTTGAACACGATGACCAAGCACATCGATGAACTGCCGTTCGATTTGGGACGAAGGCTCAATGCCCAATGCGCGGCGCAGGCGTACCAGATGACTCAATGCCGCCAGCGATGCCGGTGTCCTCAGCTCACGATGAAACAGGTCGTAACAGCGCCAACCGAACAGAGCGTATAGATAATGATAGTCGGTGAAGTAGTAGAGGCGGCGATAAGTGGCTTCTTTGGCGTTGGCGCCGCCGATCAGAGCCGACAACCGGCCCATAAGCAAAATGGCCCAACGCGCTCTCGGCCATGGATTGTAGGGCAGCCGGAGCGTCGAAAACAGGTCACGATAGTTCCAGTGCTGCAAATAGCGAATGTAGAGAGATTGTTTCTGCTGTAGCTCGAAAGGCACTTCATCATAAAGATCCATGAGATCAGAATCCCAGAGCGGCAAGCTCCAGTTGAGGCCAAGATAGTCATAGGCGCGCTGCTGGTTCACCACCAGCTGGGATTGCCGTTCCTGCCATTCGAACGCCAGATAAGTCCGGACCGCTTCCCTATCTCCGGATCCCTCGCTCCTGTCGAGATAGTCGCTTATCCAATCAGCAAGCAGTTCGTCGGATCCGGATTGCCCGAAGTCATCGCTCAAGCTGCGAAACAAACTTAGATGTTTTGTTCGAATCTCGTGTGCGGTCTCAGAATTCTTCGTCGGTACGTTTTTTGGAATATGCCCACCGGTCAGAAAATCGCCGGTCTGTCCATTCGTGATAAAATCATCACTGTCCATTGAACCGTCCGACAGAAGTGAGCGAAAGGCAAAGAACTCGTTCATCGTAGGCGATGTTCTGACGCCTCCAGCATAGTAGGCATATTGGGCAGCCTCCCCACTCCAATAGTCATCGGCATTTGCCTTATTGTTCGGCGGAACGAAACGCCATGGAACGCCAACTGACTCTGCAAGAGATCGTGCCACGCGGGATTCCATATTCCCAACAGTCCCATAGCTGAAGGCCTGCAACTTCCGACAGCCATGCTCCAGAAGCTTGGCGAGCACAAGCCGAGAATCGTATCCAGCACTGAGCGGTATCCAGATACGACGTCCGTCGGCTTTAGACAGAAGACGCTCTGTTGCAGCGTCAAGCGCATCTCCAAGGCGACGCTCCCAAACTGCGGGCGATCCTTCGCCTGCAAAGTTCGGTAGAAATCGATAATAGCGATGCCGGGACAGGACGCCCGAGTCTTTGCAGATGCGAACGAATTCACCCGGGAGAACACGGGTTACATTTCGCATCAGCGTATTGCGACCAATGCAATATCCTGCGAGCAGATAGATCCGTACTTGCTGTTCATCGAAATCCGTCGCATTCGCCGACGTCATCCAACGACGTGAATCACCCGATATCTCGACGACAGCGCCCGATTGTCGAATATCTAGCGGATATCCTGCAACCCGATCAGCAGCTGCGAATACGGCAGAATCCGTTTCGACTACCAAGCCGAACTGTTGACGCTCCTCTCGCAACAATCGAGCAAATTCCGGCAACGCGCCATCACGAACGCTTGCGATCAGTGCCGAAATATTATCGAGCCGTCCGGCAACCCAGACCTTTAGCTTAGAGTCAGGTTTCGACTGCCAGGGCCGTGGCAACGGATGCACAACCGTCGAGACAGCCGTGCGTTGAAGGTTTGATTCAGCCATGGTTTGAAAAAGAGATTTCGGCAGTTCCTGTACTGCCGAGAATATCAGAGACCCGCACCAAAATATTGGTTGGCGAATGCCGGGTCACATAGGTTTCCCGCCTTCTCTATCGCCTGATCAAGGGTTGGCCAGTCAACTGTGATGCGGTTGCAATCGTCCCTGCCTGTATGGACGATCGCTGCGCGAAGGGCGATCAACGACGACGCATGGTCCGTAATCGGAACACAGCCGTGGTCGATCATGACAATAGGTACATCTGTACAAACAGCCGTCCTAAACGTCGTTGAAGATGGACAATCAAATATGAGGACATCTGCCGTGTTGACGACTCGATCAAACCCTCTCGTCTCGATCTCAGCATCGACCAACTCCGCCAATTCCGCTGGAACGCCAATCAAGCATTCTGGATGAGGCTTGATAACGATGTCATGACCATTGTTCTTCAAATGGGACAAGAGGCGGGATTGAAAGTCGATCTCGGCGACATCGATCGGCATGCGTGGTGCGTAATAGCGTTCTCCAAAATAGAGCGTCGACACATACATGATACGCAACGGTCGATCTCCTGACCTGGTTCTGGAAGCCTGGATTTCGGACTGTGTGGGTATGAGCGGTACTGGAGAAGCTTCAGCCTTGCAGTCAACCCCACTCACCCTCAAACGTTGATCCATGACACGATTTACGCCGGCAGCATGTGTCTCGGTGAACGTTATGAATCGGTGAGGAAGATCCCAGACCGTGATTGTGGCGGTTGGCATGTTCCGCCACCCGCCACCGACGCCGTGATCGAAGCTGACGACCGTCCCTCCTTCCTTCTGTACAACTCGGCCCAAGGCCCGGTTATGTACGGAACCCGTCGAACCACTCAGAAACAACTCAGGCAACCTGTGAGACTTGGCCTCTACGTTGGAGAGAGATTTCAGCGCGACACGCAACAGCATCTCGGTCGTCTCGGACAATGAGGCTTTGACTTGTGGAGGCATAACCTCGTCGGCGTCCGCGAAAGTTTCCGACGCAATATCAATAACTTCCTCCAGAACATCACGTGATGCGAGGTCGGGCACACGACTCTGCCAGCCGGTATCGAAATCGATCCAATGATCAAATCGCGTGAGCACCAGCCGCTTGTTTTCCGCTTCAGCCACCGCATGTGCCGCCTGCTCGCCAACCAAACAAATCGCGTCCCTCTTGGGATCGAGCAGTTGAGGCGGTCGCCGCGAATAACCATCACGACGCCCAGCCGAAGCCAACCATCTAGCCCATGGTGAACGGACACGAGATCGACTGGGGTCCGTCAATGCCATCCGCAGGACTGAACTCGTCGGCTGTTCGCCGGCCCCAATTTTAGCGATTGCACTCTCTGCGCCACCCCAGTGTGCACTGCGCCCTATCTCCCTGTAACGCCGTGCCAGACGCGTAAGATAGAAGAGACTTGAGGCTTCAAAGACAATGGATATGAAGACCAGCCAGAGAGCTTCTGCCATACGATCACGATCGATTCCGCGAGATCGGAGCCTCTCGGCCACCCGTGCCATGAAGCTTTCGCAGAAGCGATCGGCATCGCTTTCATCCATTGGCATCAGGAATCCCGACACGCCATCCGCGCGCAAACTTTGGTGAGCCGGGTGGAGGTCGATCGGTGAGAATTTTTCTCCTGTTTCCAAATCCACGGATCTGATCAATTGATGTCCATCACTCATCGGTGGCTCATAGTCTCTCGATCATTCGAACGCCGGGTCGCAATGACCTGCGCAACCTGCTCAGAAATGGCAGCTCCTCCAGGCGAGCGGAATAACGAACCTGCCGCCTCTGCCAACACACGTCGTTTCTCACGACTGTCCAAGATTGAAACGAGCATTTCCCTGACGTGGACGGTTTTCAAATCTTTGTAGCTTCCGAGCTTCAACAATGAGCCGTGCCGTGACAATGAGGCGATCAACGATTCTTGATGCTCTTCGACGGCGATTGCCAATGTCGGCACCCGTGCGGCTGCGAGCTCATAACAGGTGATACCACCGGCCGAGATGGCCAAATCCGCCTTCAGGATGAACCTCTCGAGACCGCTTGGAGCGATTGCAAGGTTGGCATCGGGCAGATACTGGGAGACGACAGATCTCACAGTTTCCGCATCGGGGTGGGCCGGGCCGACGATGACGTCGACATGATAGGATGAGAGAATATCGGCGCATTCGCGGACAATCCAAGATGTATGATCATGAGGATCTTCTCCGCCGAGGGTAATGAGAATCCGCCTTACGTCCTGGATCGAATCGCACCTGCCTTCGCGAAAAATGGTGGGTGAAAGCGTATTGTAGGCAGGACCGACGAGAAGATGGCGATCGGACGATGGCGAATAATCGGTCTCGCTGACCCAAGGATGGTTGTTGAGCAGAACATCGCATGCCAAGTCTCGACAGTCCTCATCATCGATACACAGCACAACAGCATTGGCGCGACACTGCTCGCAATAGTCGCTATCCACCTCGCGGCTGTCGATAACCACAAGTCGCGGCGTTGGGGTTTCGGCTAGCCTCGCAAGCAGGCTGGACAGATCATCTGGACCGCCAGCGGCCTGCGGCGCCAGCTCGACTGCAAAACCACGATCGGCAAGAAAGTGACGACCGGCATCGTCAGGCGAATAGGTTCGGAACACCGGATTGCCTAACCCTGACGCCCTAAACGCCTCACCGAGGATTGCACAGCGCGAGACATGCCCGAAGCCGTGAACAGTTCCGGCATCGCAGCGAAAAATGATTGAAATCGGAAGCGTATCCGAAGAGGTCGATTCCACTGCGGTGTCTAAAGATCTAGACTGCGCATAAGCGTGTAGCCCTCGGCATAGGCAACGCCGCATTGACTACCGCGGAACCGCGCCAACGCACGGACTGACTCTTCGGATCGGGAATGGGGCGCCGGCCGCATTTCGTTGCCGTATGCAGCGAGGGCAGACACCTTGTCGTCAATCGTCTCGGAAATGTCGACGAATGCCGTCGCAACGAATGGTTTGAGAGGATTCCATTCCGTTGATGACAACACTTCATAGGCAAAAGCGGCAGCAACAAAGCTACCGGATCCTGGTCGGATGGCAGCCAACATTGCCTTATGAGCGCATTGATGATCGATATTGGCATCGTCCGGCGCGTGACCGTAGATACGGTCGGGAGCAAACTCTCTGATATGGCTTTCGATCTCTTTCGTCAGATCGATAAGCGGTGTCTGGTCGAGGCGACAGCAATAACGTTGGTTGATGAATATCTGTGATTCTGCGACACCCAGAATTTCGAGTGCTTTGAACGCATTCGCATTCCTCTCATCGATTTCACTCCGCACAGCCGGCTCGGAGAATTGGGACGGCTCGTAACGGGCCGTGATTCCTTCAGCAAGGAAGACGACGCGAACCTCACCGCCCTGCGCCCGGACTTTGGCGATCGTGCCGCCGCAGCCCAGAACCTCGTCGTCCGGATGACAGGCAACCACAAGCATACGTTCTGTCAGCATCAGACCGGTGCCCCTAAACCGCTTTCTCGTTATCGTTGTCGACCAGTAGCGCGAGCCCATCTTGGATAGTCGGTAGGTCACGTCCGAGAGCCTGCTCGGTGGATGAAATCGCCATGCGCATGTCTCTGGGCCGATAAGCCCGCAATGCAACATCCGCCACGCTGCAATCCTGCATGCGGCCGTCCGTCAGGCCGAGTTTTTCAGCGGCAGCGCGAAGAAACTCCGCCTTGCTGACCCCTTCGCCGGACGCCCCCAGGTTGAATGTGCCCACAACATGCCGGTCGATCAATTCACACATGCACTCAGCAAGATGATGTGCATGCAGCGGATTGAACAGCACATCTGAAAACAGCTTTATGAAACCATCGCCTTCATGCTGACGCATGAGCCAAGCAACAAGCCCGGCTTCCGGTCCGGCGAAGAAATTGACCCGAAGAACAAGCGCATTTGCCAGTTTGCGCGCGTGGTCTTCCCCCCAAAGCTTGGTCAGCGCATAGACGTTGCGTGGTCTGACCGCCTCCTCGGTGCTCGGACCTGGTGCGTCATAAACCTGATCGGTCGAGACATAGACAAAGCGTGTCTCAGGCGCGTTCTTTTCCACCCAATCGGTAAGATTGCTCGTGCCGCGCACATTGGCTCGATAGGCTGCTAAGGGATTTGTCTCGCATTCATCGACATTGGTGAGTGCGGCGAGGTGCACGATCAGATCCGGGCGATGTCGATCCAACATCGCAGCAACCGCGTTCGCATCTTCCAAATCGCATCGCTCCGAACGCTGGCCGGATGCGGTTCTGGCGACTTCGATGATGTCACCACGTGAGAGAAGCGGACCTCGCAGATAAGTGGCGAGCAGACCTGTTGCTCCCGTGAGAACAATCCTCACGAGTGTACCCGGACCTCTCTTGGCCTCCGGCACTTAGCAATGCTGAAAAATGTCATGCCTGCCAACACGAAGTGGGTAAGAAAGCCAATAGTGGGATCGTTCACTGGCTGCGGACATCCATGTAGTTGGACAGCATCATTCGTCTGCCCGTCTTGAGGACCGTGCCCGAATGAACACCTCGTGTATCCGCGATGATCAGCGTTCCGGCAGGCCCGACGCAAGACACAGGCTCGAAACCCATTTCGTCTACAAGCACACCCATCTCACCCGGTGAAAAATGCCCGTAAGAACCGCGCTTGCCGTTCTTGAAGTACTCGTATTCTTTTGTTTTCCGCCAATGACCGACCTTATGGGAGCCGCGATAAAACAGCAGCGGCGCATTTTCAGGACCGACATCAGTCAAATAGAGAAATGCTTTCAAGCGATGGCGCCAATCGTCGAAATGGGGCGTGTCAGCGCCGCTGAGTACAGCAACATCCGGCCGAAGTTCGGCCATGCGCTGATAGGAATCAACATCATGTGAGACGATCGAGCGAGCAACCTGGTGGACGAAATCGTCCTCGAAAAAGGCGCGCGTCAGAGGCGCAGCCTCGTCGCATTTGAGCAAGCGGTAAACACCATCCTCATTGAGCCGATAGAACGGATACTCGCCATCGTAGCGACCCTCCCGGATTGCATTCATCGGCGCTTCAAGCTCCTGCGCCATTGCCTCAGCGTGAGATGTGCCAATATGCCCTGGACGCACGAGGAACCCGTTCTGGCGCAACTCGTCGACGGCCTCGGAGACATCGGACGAGCTTGGCGCCGCGGGTCGATACTTCGCATACCAAAGGTTTCGGCAGACCCCGAACACAACTCTGTTCTTGTAGTGGCCCGGCAGGCCGTCCAATTTTCTGGCGATTTTCTGAGAAAGCATTTGTGCCATCGTCGTCCTAGCTCCTGTGTATCAGGATCGTCGCAATGCGCAGCATCGAGCAGAATCTCAAACCGTCGTATCGCTCGACTGCTTTGTTGGTGCCAATCCAGAACGCATCGTCGATGCGTCTAACCATAGTTCGTTGTTGTCACTGGTGAATTCAAACCGTTCATCAACGCTTGTCCCACCATCATCCCGGAAGCTCTTGCGATCTTGATCCCAAAAATGCGTTTCGGGCTCGATCACATAACGGTCGCCCAAATCGACTGTGTTTCGAGCATCATCGCGGGAGATCATCATTTCGTGGATCTTCTCACCAGGACGAATACCGATCATTTCGAGACCAAGATCTGGCGCCATTGCTTGTGCCAGATCGACGACGCGCATGCTGGGGATCTTGGGAACGAATATTTCCCCACCGCGCATCAGCCCAAGACAGGACACGACGAACTGAACCCCCTGTTCAAGCGTAATCCAAAACCGAGTCATGCGTTCATCGGTAATCGGCAAGGTTTTTACGCCTTCGGCGATCAATCGTTCGAATAGCGGCAAGACACTGCCGCGAGAGCCCATCACGTTACCATAACGAACAACAGAGAAACGTGGTCCGCCTGAACCAGACAAATGATTTGCCGCGACAAATATCTTGTCCGATGCAAGCTTGCTCGCACCATAAAGATTGATTGGATTGCAGGCTTTGTCTGTCGACAAGGCGATCACACGCTTGACCCCTTGATCAATGGAAGCCCGAACGACATTCTCTGCGCCAATCACATTCGTCTTGATGCATTCGAATGGGTTGTACTCGGCTGTCGGCACGATTTTCATCGCTGCTGCATGAACCACGTAATCGACATTTCGCATAGCAATTGCCAAACGGTCCGCATCGCGTACGTCGCCGATAAAGAAGCGCATGCGCGCTTGCTCTTTCGCCGACAGCTTCATCGCGAGATCGTATTGCTTCTGCTCGTCGCGAGAGAAGATTGCGATCCGTTTGATCGTGGTCGTGTCCAACAGATGTCGGGCAAACGCGGTGCCAAAGGACCCGGTCCCCCCCGTGATGAGCACGGAAGCGCCGGACAAATCGATATTGTCGGTGAATGATTTCGTCATGGTATCCAGCATTTGAGGGGTGTAGAGCTCGATCGCGTCAATAAGTGATTGTTTTCTGTGCGCCAACAGTTTTTGTCGCCAAAATGTCGGCAATACGAGGACCTGCGGCACCATCTCCATAGACAGGCTGACTATCATATCGACCGTTGCCGATTTGATGCGTCAATGCCTTGAGGATGTCTTGTCGCTCATGGCCAACGTCGATCACATTGTGGCCGCGTTCACGGTTCGCCTGTCGACTGCCAATGTTCACGACCGGCGTGCCGATAAATGCGCCTTCACGAATACCACTCGAAGAGTTGCCGACCAGGCATGCCGTCCGCGCCATGAGCTTCACATAGGTATCGATCGGCAAATTCTTGAAGAAGTGCATTTTTTCAGCCTTGCCCTGCTCACGCGTCTTGCGGATGCCGCGCGCTACGTCGTCAGCGCCTGCATCAGCATTCGGCCAGAGCACAATCGCCGGCAGATCCACTTCCCGCACGGCTTGGAGCGTTTCAGTGATCTGATCTTGAGCCTCACCATATTCGGTCGTGACGGGATGCTGTGAAACAATAACGAAGGGCTTGCTGAGATCGACGGGATCGCCAACTCCGCCAGTCATGATACCATTCGATGGAAGAGACGTATCCTCCCGCAACACGTCCGCAACCAGATCAATACGCGGACATCCTACCGTATGGACATCCTCTGGTTTCTCGCCGAGGCGAATGATGCGTTCGGATGCATCCCGGCTCGCCGGAAAGTGGACATGAGCGAATTTGGTAATGGCATGCCGGATACTCTCGTCAATGGTTCCGGTCACCTCGCCGCCCATCGTATGCGCAAGAGGAATGTTCATGTAGGCCGCGGCAATCGCGGTGGACATCGTCTCGAAACGATCACCAACCGTGACGACGAAATCAGGCTTGAGCTGATCGAAAATTGTTGGGAGTTCCAGCAAGCCCAGCCCTGTTGACTTGGCCATGGTGACGGGGCTCTCACCTTCGATCAACATATTGACTCGGGCATCGATCTGATAGCCTTCGTCTTCGATCAGCTTGTCGACCGAGCCGTACCGATCGAGAACCGCCGAAGCTGCGGCAATGAGTTGAAGCTCAAGGTCGGGATGCGCTGTAACAGCACGCATAACGGATTTGATGCTGGAATAGTTGGCCCGCGAGCCGACGACAATGCTGATGCGCCTCATACCAAATCCTTCTCGGCGATCTGGCACTCTGCCGGAAGATCCCGGCCGGCACACCTACCGATGACGTCTTTATAGCGACTGGCAGGAATGCCATCGCCCGGTTTCTTGTAGGCTAGATCGTCTGCCTCGATTTTCTGTCCGGCAGCAATTGCGTGCGCCGTCACGATACTCTTCTCGAAAATGCGCTTCATCTCACGGAATGGCGTGAGATCGTCCTTGTCGACCGGATTGTCGAGTGCGGCCCAAACGTCCCGCAAGCCCTGGACCATCTCGCAGAATGCGGAAGGCTCCATCGCATTCGCGGCATCGCTTCCATACATGCGTTTCGAGAAGGTCAAATGCTTCTCAATCACGACGGCGCCTCGTGCCGCCGCAGCTATTGCAGCAGCCGGCCCGTCCGCATGGTCCGAGTACCCGATGGGGACGCCGAAGCGCTTCTGCATTTCATCGATAACATTCAGGCCGATCCGCTCAGGAGGACAAGGATAGGCCGATGTGCATTGCATCAAGACGACCGGGCCACCTTTTTGCAGAGTTTCCATCGCCTGCTCGAGTTCGCCCCAGTCGCTCATGCCGGAGGATAAGAGGACAGGTTTACCGGTCGCAGCCATCCGTTCGAGTAGCGGTGTGTTCGTCACTTCACCTGACGCAACCTTGTAGGCCTCGACACCAACGTTTTCCAGCAAGTCGACTGCCTCAAGAGCAAAGGGCGAGGAAAGGAATGTGACGCCTCTGGCTGCGCAATGCTCAGCCAGTCCCGTCCATTGCTCACTCGTGAAGGCCGTACGGCGAAAATAGTCAATTCTTGGCTCGCCTTTGAAATAAGGCGGCATTGGCGCATCAGCCATGGTCTCGGCTTCCGCGATGTGCGTCTGAAACTTGACGATGTCGGCGCCACAATCAGCTGCAAGATCGATCAGTTTCAAGGCATTCCCGAACGATCCATCATGGACAGAACCGATCTCTGCGACGACTTTGCGTGTTAGCAGCCCGTCAGTCATATCCTTATCCGTTTCCAGCGGAATCCGGATCCTTGCCGGAAACGCGCAAACCCTGCGCTGTATAAGCAACCCGGCGATAACCCGACGCAAGATCGTCGGCCGTCGAATAGAGCCTGTCGCCTGCTTTAACATCGTTGAGAACACTGACGCCCATATCATCTTCGATACGCTCGATCAGCAATTCGCCGCCACGCGTAGCGACCGTCAACCAACGCCCGTTGTTGCGTAGGACGATACCGGCCTGGTAGGCATGCCGATCGTTTGAAGCGCTCGCTTTCTGCACGGATTTCAAGCGGATCGACTTGTCACACCAACGGGTCCTGGCACCCGGATAGGGTTCATCGAAAGCAGACACGAACGACTCGATATCGCAGGATGTCCAGGACCAATCGATCCAACCGTGAACATCGGTGCTCAGCCTCGGCCAATACTCCGAAAGGTATTCTGGTTGCGCGCTGAGCGTGAGTTCAGTGTCCGAAAGAACCAGAGACTGAAGGAAACTCTGTGCGAATGCGAGATCTCTTTTGATTTGCTGCCGCTGAAAGTCCGCGGGTATTCGACAACTCGCCGGAAACAGAAATTCATCCACCGCAACGACAGGTCCGGTATCGATCCCCTCATCGACTTTGTGAATGACACATGCGCCCCGGCGTTCACCCCGCATGATGCGCCAGGAAAATCCGCCGCCGCCTCGATCCAGTGGCAACCGGGTGCCATGTAGGTTGAAGAGCTTGCCTTTGAAAAGCTGTTCTATGTGCGACGTTTTGAAAATCCAGGCGGCACCGATCGAAAGCGCTATCGCTCCTGTCATATCGCCTGCGGCGGCCGCGATACGCTCGTCATCAACACTGTCGCAAATGACAACCGGCGTTCCATCTAAGACGGTGTTCTCTTCTACATTCTGCTGGATACCAAGAGTCTCTACCAGTCGGGGGGCCGTGAATATCGTAGCATCAAGTCCGACGGTGGAAGACCAGCGCGCCAGTTCGGCTGCCACTTCACCGCCGCCAAGAATGAGCAACTTTTCGATCTTACCCAGTCTCATGACGTCTCGACTCTTTTCGTTCTCGTGTCCAATACGCGCTAACGCCGCTGCAGAAGGACGAAGTGCCACGGCAAATGTACCGGGCCAGAGAACCACGTCTGATCATGAATTTCGGTCCGCATGGTGAAACTGCCGCGCGAGCCATCTTCCGGAGCTGGAATAGGCGCCGGTGCATAAAAAGGTTCGGCAGTCATCGTGTATCCGCGGTCGGCTGCAAATGCTTCGACGCCTTGTAGTGAAAAGATATTGAAATCACCGTCGGGGTCGTCATCTGGAATTGGATTTTCGATGTGCTCACGAATGTGTATCAGCACATCCATCGGGCCTTCGCAAAAGAGGGAGTTAATGAAAATCCACTCCGGGTTCAACTTCATCAAAGGTGCAATACCTTCGTCGAGATGCTTGAAACAACACAACGTGTGAATCGATATCACACCGGTCAGAGGTGCATCGCCGCCATAGGAATAGGTTCGCAAATCCGCCGTATCGAAAGTCACATTATCCAGTCCGGCAATACGCTGCTGTTCGCGGGCCTCAGAGATAAACTCGGCGTTATAGTCTACGCCAACGAATTGCGCGTTCGGGTTCTGGCTACCGAGATAGAGCATCGCGGCACCAAGGCCTGTCCCAACGTCCAACACAACGGCACCATCCGGCAGACAGTTGTGGCGCTGAAGGAAATCGCTCATCGCCACCGTCGAGTGATACGGCTTCCGGAACTGTGTGAAGTTCCGCGTCCGCTCAAGTGCATCCATGTTAGCGCGATCTCCTGCTGCTAGGGCCCGGGAATCCCCATCGCTTGCGAGAAGCGATAAGCTGTTCTGATAACCGGCAAACGAACGCCGCCATTGCAAATCTGCTCTGACACATCAAACCGACTTCCCTGTCACCAGGAAGTCATCGATCGCAAGATAGGGCAGCGAGCCTGCAAGGAATGCATGAATGGCATCCTGGGCAGAGGCGACAATCGGCTCTTCATGCATATTGAAGCTTGTATTGACAACACTGCCGATGTTCGTTCGCTTCTTGTAGGCGGAAATAATCCCATGCATGTCCGCGTTCGATTCACGTGAGACAATCTGGGGACGCGCCGTATTGTCGATATGCACGACTGCCGGCGCCTGGTCTTGCATCTTCTTCTTGCAGTCGAAAGTAACCGTCATGAATTTGGCACTCTCAACAGCTTGATCCAGGCCGACATAACAGTCGGCCGCATCCTCGATCAACGTCGCGGGTGCAAACGGCATAAACTCGGAGCGTTCCAGTTTTTGGTTGAGCCAATCATTGACCGACCGGTCGGTTGCCTGACAGAGAACGCTTCGATTGCCGAGCGCTCTTGGACCGAACTCCATTCGTCCGGCACAACGGGCGACGACATGCCCTTCTGCAATGAGTGCGCCCACCCGATCCTGAATATCGGGACAGTGTTCGAATGTCAGCCCGCTTTGCTGGAGAACCGTAGCAGTATCGCCCTGCGAGGGCTCAGGACCCAGATACATCGACTTCGGTGGCTCGGGCCAGTTGCCGGTATGCTCATGATAAGCAAGCCAGGCAGCTCCAACCGACAAGCCGCCGTCGCCCATATTGGGGAAGACATAGACTTGCTCAACATTGTCCAACTCACAGAGACGCTGGTTGAGCTTGACATTGGCGAATATTCCACCGGAAAGGGCAAGACGCCTTGCCTGCGATCCCTGGCTGCTCACAAGTTCGCAGACAACTTCCTCCAAGCGCTGTTGCGCCGCCGCAGACAGGTCCTCACGTCCATATTTCTGGGCCAACGCTAGCAGTCTTGTACTGCCGAAATCAGGGCGATACAGGCCGCGCTCAATATGTCCGACAAACTTTGCGCGCTCGATATCAGCACTGATCATCGAGCTTACAACCTCGTAAGATTTGGGGTCCTGACAGTGAGCCGCGAGCCCCAACACCTTGCCTTCGTGTCTGTGTGGCTTGAAACCGAGAGCAAATGTGATGCTGCCGTAGAAATAACCCAGGGAATCAATCGTCGGGCTGAATGACTTACGGACCAAAGAGTCCTCGATGGTGCCAGCGTCTCGTCCTTGATAAAACGTATGAGAGCCGTCTTCTCCCCAGCCATCTGCTGTCATGACCAGGCAGTCCTTCCAGCCCGATCCATAGAATGCTGTCGCCGCATGTGCGTGGTGATGTTTGTAGAGTCTGACAGGCCGCCCAAGGCTGCGAATATTTGCTATGTGATTGGGCGTCCGCTCGCCAAAGACATGACTCTCATGCTGGTATCGCTTGTCCAGGAATTCGAGTAGCGCCGATTTGTCCGATGCGGGAAGATCCGAATCATTTATGAGGCGGCGCTTCTCGTTAAATGGGCCGGTATCCGGCCTCGGGTCGGTACGACCATGAGTTGCAATCAGATCGACGTCACCAATCGACAAGCCTGCAATCTCGAGCACGCCCGCAATCGCCTCTTCTGGAAATCCGTACCAGAGTTTTTGGCGATTCAGACGCTCTTCACTGATCGCAGCGACGAGTTTGCCATCAACCACAAGCGCGGCAGACGCTTCCGAAAGAAAGCCGACACCAAGAATAATCATATGTGATTGGATCCGATTTTGAGATGTGGGGTGACGAGAAGGTCGAGCTTAAGTGATCAGGTCCCAGGAGAGCGGCGTTCCGGCAACGATGTCAGAGTTTGCTCGGCGCCCGAGCACCTCCGTCAGATGCTTTGGTTTAAGCCCCATTCCCGGTCGAATCGAGCGAATATTTTGTCGCGTAAGGCTTTCACCGCTCATCACGTCCTCGACCACATACAATGACCGGCGATATTGAAGACCTTCGCGTTCGCCATCGGACGGCCCATACCGTGCTTTTCCGCGTGCAGCCCACGCGATACGCGTTTCCTGGACGAGCCGCGCCGTATCTTCCGGTGTTAGAGAAAATGCCGAGTCCGCGGTTTCGGGTTCACGTGCATCGATGACATGTTTTTCGACGATACAAGCACCTAGAGCACAGCCTGTAACCGCGACCGTCGTCCCCAGGGAATGATCAGAGATACCGACCGGAACGCCGAACTTCTCCGCCATGGCCGGAATTGTCAGCAAATTGGCATCATCGGGTTCGGCAGGATATGCGCTGGTGCATTTCAACAATGCGACAGCACTTGCTCCGGCCTCATCCGCAGCCCGAAGCGCATCATGAATATCTTCTTCCTCGCACAAGCCTGTCGAAATGATCATCGGACGCCCCGTTCGGGCACATGCCTTGATCAACTCCAGATCAACTGCTTCGAACGAAGCGATCTTGAAAGCTGGCGCGTTGAGTTGATCCAACATATCGACAGCTTGCTCATCGAAGGGCGATGCGAATGGGGTAATCCCCAAGTCGCGAGCGTAAGCAAACAGTTCCGGAAACCAGTCGTATGGCGTTGCTGCGCTCTTATAAAGGTCATACAAGCGCATTCCGCTCCAAAGCGACTCTCCTTCAATCAGGAAATCTGGACGGTCAGAATCGATTGTTATGGAATCGGCAGAATAGGCCTGCAGTTTTACAGCGTCCGCGCCTGCTTCGGATGCGTGCTTGATGATACGTTTTGCACGATCCAAGTCTCCCCCATGGTTGGCGGAGAGTTCCGCGATGATATATGGCGGATGATCCGGGCCAACGGGGCGACCATCAATTGAGAAGCTATCCATATCTGTCAGGCTTGGCTTTGCGCTCGTGATGGACGGACGGCAAAAACCGGCACGATCGGCTCGCATCCCAGAACAGACATCAACTGTCCGCTCTCCAGCGCCTCTGCAACACTCTGAAGGCTCTCGTCGTATGCCGTGGCGACGAAGGCCAGATCCTCATCGTCATGCGCATAAGAGACATTGTTCGATGCCGCAACCAAGACGCCGCGCGCCAGCATCTGTTTTACAAAGAGCGTCTTGATGGCGTCGCTACTGATGGGTCCCTTGTTCTGAAACATCAGGATCGTCCACGGTGCCGCTCCGGCAAGACCGACAACGCCTTCAAGTCCGTGACGTGCAATCGAAGCACGGATATCTTTGCCCAACGAAGCGCCGCTCTCCCAGAGACGGGGCACAACGGGCTCACGCCGGACCTTGTCGACAACGGCAATCGCCGCAGCAAGGGAACAGGCCTCCCCGCCAAATGTGGACGAGAAGAAAACCTCTTCCATTTCGACCATCAAGTCGGCACGACCGACGACCGCTGAAATGGGCATCCCGTTCCCCATCGCCTTTCCGAATGCCGCAAGATCCGGCGTTACGCCGAAATGCTCCTGCGCGCCGCCGGCAGCAAACCGAAACCCCGTAACGATCTCGTCAAAGATCAGGATGGCTCCATGCTGATGCACGAGTGCCTTCAGTTCCTCGAGATAACCGGGTTTCGGCTCGACCGCACTCATCGGCTCCATGATCAATGCTGCAATCTCACCCGGATACTTCTTGAAGAGTGCATCGACGGCTTCCAGATCGTTATAGGGAACCATATCGGTCAATTCGCTGAGAACGGTGGGAACGCCTTTGTTGCGCGCAGTCTTGGCCACGTACCAGTCATGCCAACCGTGATACCCGCAAGCGATAACGCGATCGCGACCGGTCGCAGCTCTCGCCACTCGCAGACATCCCGTGATCGTATCCGATCCATTCTTTCCGTACCGCACCATCTCGGCGCACGGAATCATCTCGACGAGTTTTTCCGCGAGTTCGATCTCAAGCTCTGTTGCCAGACTGAAACAGATCCCACGTTCCAACTGACCTCGAACCGCCGCATCGACATCCGGGTCGCAATAACCGAGCAGGACAGGCAGAAGACCTGAAATCATGTCGACATATTCGTTGCCATCGACATCCCAAACGCGGCAGCCCTTGCCATGGGTAAGGAACAGCGGCGCCGCGCCTTCGGGGAACTGTTGGTAACTCTTGGAGAATGTCTGCGTCCCGAGCGGTATCACTTTCTGTGCTCGAGCAAGCAACTCCTGGGAGCGCGTGTAATTCCTATTGGGCTGAACAATCATATCTGTTCTCCGTCGCGTTTCCGCGATCATGCATTCAGGACGTCGTAGAGGCGCTTTGCCATCTCCAGATCCACCAAAGAATTCAGGTCCACGGATCGTTCGCGTGGCATCAAATAGCCTTTGAGTGGTGAGCCGAAAAAATGCGTTTGGCGACGAAACTGCGGCACGTAGGCCGCATAGGCACTGCCATTATCTACAACCAACTGACCAACCTGATCATCCTGCTTGTCGACGAGATCGGGCCACATGGGCGCAAGTCGTCCGTCAGACTCAAGCTTGAGGGCTTGATGCGGTGGCAGATCATACTCAGTCGTCGCGATTGCGAAGTCACAGATCCCAGGCTCTAGCAATCCACAGACAGCAGCAACATCTTCTGCCCGGCACAAGGGAGCAGCGGCAAACTGGCAGCCAATCACGTCATAGTCGCGGCCGGCCGCTTCTTCCCTTTCAAGAAAGTCCACAAGCACATCACAGATCGGCGTCTCGTCCTGAGCAAGACTCGGCGACCGCTCATCGGTCTCGGCACCCCACTCGGCAGCGACGGCCAATATTTCTTGATCGTCACTCGAGACCAAGACGCGGTCAAAGCAACCGCTCTCCTTCACGGCTGCAATAGAGTGAGCGATCATAGGCTTGCCGGCAAAATCGAGAATGTTCTTGCCCGGCAACCGCTTGGACCCGCCACGTGCCGGTATTACACAGATTGAACGCGTGCTCGTCGTCATCGCACCATAGCCATTTCTGGAAGTCTCATTGGGTTGATATTCGTGTCAAAAATCTGAGGCGTCATGCGGCGGACATTTCGACATTTGAGCGAACAGACCCAGTCGCATCTTCCGCCAACCCTTCAAAGAACGCGCATATCCTGCCACCTGAATTGCCGTCGAACAAACTGTCGCGACGGACACGCTCGGAATGAATGAGAAAGGCGTTGTCGGGCGCAGTACGCGTCATCGCCCGCTCGAAGACAACTGAAAATTCAGCCAGCGTTTCGATATTCTCAATCCCCGCCTGACAATGGATATCCTCTGTCCGAACTTTCTGATAATCGAGATTTATCGTTGGAAGATCACAAAGCTGCGCCCATTGGATCGTGCTGGACCCGCATGCCACGAAAAGGTCGCCTGCCGGGAGAGTCGATTGCAAAGATTCTGTCAAAAATCGAAATCCATGCCGCTCAGCCAGATCAGAATAATCGGCCGGCAACGACTTTGGATGGAGTGAAAGCAGAATGTCGGCATCATGTTTTGCCATGACCGAGAAATACCGATCCATACGCGCTTGATGAGTGGGCATATCGCAAATGCCATGTTCGGCATCGTTTGGAACAGACATGATCACAAGCTTGCGGTCCGCTTGCAGATCATAGGTCTTCGATAGTTCCGCCCGGATCGCCTTCCGGTTCTGATAGGCGTGATACAGGTCGTCGTAGACCGGGTCGCCAACCAGAATCATTTTTTCGTCCGGAACATTCATCTCCCTGTAACCCGCAAGGTGATCGCGGTTTTCTTGCAGCATGGCAGTGCTATTGCCACCGCCCTGGACCCAGGGATTTCTGGGAAGCATGCCGAGGCTCGCAAGCGCAAAGACAATCCAGCCGGGTGAAAAAAGCATTCGCCCGTGCGTGGTTCGAAGCACCTGTTCGGGATAACGCCATGCCGCGAAAAGATTGAGCAGCGGTGGGAAATGCCGCAGATCTAATCGAAACCGGCTATACGGCAATCGAACGAGCACTGTGCCCTCGGGACCAGGCGGTCCAGCTCCCACAAGAACTCTGGGGATGTCCAGGTCGATGCCTGCGCGGAGAATTCCTGGAATAGGCGAAAGCTCTCGATCCCCGTGCGTCAGAATCGCGACGGGCCTTTCTCTCTCACAAAGCCGATGGAAGGCAGCGTGTTCGGCCTGAAGACGCCGACGCATATGCATAAGCCGCAGAATTGAAACCGGCAGACAGTTTGCGAGCCGTTCATGCCTCTCGAACCATGGCGCCAGACTGTCCATTGCCCGATTGAGCTTGGGGCTCGCAGCCTGAGCTTCGGCCTCTAGCTCTGCTGATACATCCAGCAAACGGATATCAGCGGCCTCTGTCTCCTCAACGCGATCAGCCATGGATTGATTGGCCATCACCATCAGCGGACACAAACCTGACCGGTCGCGGAGTAGGATCGCAACGTCCATGAGTTTTCGCCATGACGTCGCGTGCCGAGGCAGCAATAATATTGTCCGGCTATCCATTGCAGAGTGCTGCGATCGTACCAAACCAGTCACCCCGGCAGGCAGATTGACGCTTTCCAATTCACTGCAGTCTTCGTGGCTTCCGAAAATCGCCTTGAATACGATGTCAGCGAGATCAAGTCGTCGGCGCGCGTGGAATTATACGACTGTCCGTGTCCCCATGCATTGCAGACATGCTTTTTCGTACTTCTTGCTCACCATCATATCCCGGATGCGCTGCATTTTCGGACCATGCCAGATGTCGTAGATCGACTCTTTCTCATAGTCTCCGATGTCGAAGACGATACCCGGAAAACCACAACAAGGGCCTGCACCACCATAAGCCCAAACAGATACGCGCTTGAACGGCTCATCGCAGTCAAAGTCGCTTCTGGACCCGTTCGTCATTCGGAAATCATGGTAGGATTGAACGTCGATCATATCGGCATATTGCGACCAGAACGCCACGAATTCATCGCGCTCGTGCTTGTTCGCTTCCTGCTCGACGAACGAGACCCTCATCAACGGCCAGGTTGCATTGCGCTGCGCCTTCAGTTCGGCGAAGGCAACTGCATTGTCGACGACGTCCTGGTAACGGTGCGCTTTGCCTCGACTCGCATGAAATGTCTCAGGGCTGAACCCGTCGATGCTGATCGACACCATATGCACACCAAGATCGATCAGCGCATGCGCAATATCACCCTTAAGGCGCAGACCATTCGTAATCAGACGAAACTCGCATGGGTCGATCGCAACGACAGCTTCGCAGATCTCAAGGAAATCCGGATGAAGCGTGCATTCACCGCTTCCAGCGATGTTGACTGAGGGCAATTGATGCTCGCGGCATTCATCGAGAATGCGTTTGATCGTATCCTTGGACAGGTACTTTTTTGTCCCGATAAAACCACCGAAATCCTTCATCAGGTCGGGCGCACGCAAACATTGCGGGCAGGCCAGATTGCACTTGTCCACAAGATCAAAAAGGAGATTGATCGGGAATTCCGGAACCCAATCCGGACCGGCCTTATCCCAAGCAGCGCGATAATCGTCATAGCGCTTGCCGTAACGCTCCCTGAGCATCATCTGGATCCGATCCGCGCCAAAATTGCGGGTGTATGGATCCGAGCTGTATTGTGACTCGTCCGTCAGTACCATGTTCCGGAACCCCTTTTTTGGATCGATCCGCAATGTCTATCGGTGCGGGTGGAACGAATGCCCATCACACTGCATGATCGGGCGTTTATGACAAGAGTATCGATCTCGAGCATCATCCGCTGCCAAGTGAAAGAGTGCCCACTCAAAAGCTTCACAAGCTGTGTCTGCGGCACCGTAAAGTTGAGGCTTCTGCTCTATCTCGGTGCAAGTCAACCAAGCCAACGCCACAGGCGTGCGTCATTTGCTCTCACGTCCGAGCTAAGATCGATTGTGCCGGACGAAATCAGCCGGTGAAATACTCTACTTCGCCGGCTCGGCAATCGTCTTCACGTCAACCAACAGTCCTGCTTTCACGGCAGCATCGGCTGCCTCTCGTATGATCGAAAACGACATCCCGCTTCGCTCAGCGATGGCGATAAGATCATGATCGCCATCTGAGAGATTCAGAACCCAAAGCAGCGCCTGATGTTGTTCAGCCGGCGGCCCCGAACGACCTGTGGTGTGATACAGCCCCCGAGGACCGAGCTGAGGCTCGCCGAAAGGCATTTGATTCACATATGCATCGTTCCCATCAATGGCCAAACACATGCGTTCGTAGAGTTCAACCGATGACGACAGAGCCTGGAACGAGATGAAATCACGATTGTCGAGAGACGTATGATACTCAGGATAATATGTCGGAGTGCGCGACAGCACACCGACAGGCAAGTTGAAGCCAGGTGAACAATATTGTCGTTCATCGCTCCCGGTCGGATCATAATCCCGAGCGTCCCAAGGTGCGATGGACTGATATCGAAGCGCGATTTCTGCGGCACGATCCGCAAGGCTCGATCCGCGCCGGGATCTCTTATATTTGAACCCCGCATCGACTGCGACATTCGTCAGAACATACCCGGCAACACAGCGATCTTTGAGATCCTTTCCGCAACGCGCAAGGTAGGCGATGCTGCCGATCGTCTCGGGATGCAGAACGAAACGATAGGTCAGTTGTCTGCGAGGCCAGGACGCGATCCTGCGATAGAGCATGGCCAGTGCCAGCGGTCCGCTCAACTCATCATTCGCCATCGACGGGTGGCAGATATCAGACGCGAGCAGCACTTCATCTTCCCGCTCGCCGGGAAGGACCACTTCGCCCATGGACATCGCACCATCAATGAATTCGGTGTCAATGACGGCCCGATAGTTCCCATCCGGCAGCGTCTCTCGCACATTATGCGCCATGCAGAATCCCCAGCGACGCACGTAGTAGCTCGTCACATAAGGAATGGCTTCGGGCAGATCGGGACGGCTGTAGAGATGCTCATCAAGTTCTGCTCGCGTTACGGTACCATCGAACGCATCTGAACAGTTCAGCAAATGAAGATTGTTCTCTCGAACATCGACAATGCGCGCGCCGTCAGGTCCTTCAAGATAGGCTTCGCGAACAACCCACTCTTGTGGCACCGTCCAGTCGAATACCGGCGTTCCGGATGGCACTTCGATCCGTTCGAGCGGCATGAGTTCCCCGAGGATATCGAGCGATTGCCGAACGCCCTCCCCAGTCAAACTGCGCAGGAGCGGAAACAAACGGTCAAAGTAATGCTCAATCAGCTGAATCTCGTCGGCCGGTGTCGTGCGACCGAGATCATCGTTTTCCAGATGATCCTTATTCTGTTGCAGTGTCATTATTGGTCAAGGCGTCGGAGCACCAGCGTCGGTTGGCGCGCATTCTGCACATGTTCCATGCGGTATTTTTGGGGGTTCGCCTCAAGGAACTCCCGCACTGCCACCGTCTCCCCGGGCATTTTTTCGTGATTCCATTCGTCGAGGACAAAGACGCCGCCGACGCTCAGACGTGAATGCAGGTTCTGCAGTATTGCAGCGGTCGATGCATAGAGGTCGGTGTCGCAATAGATGAAAGAGAACGAAAGTCCCTCATTCTCCGCGACGACTTTCGGCAACGTATCCTCGACAAGACCGATATGGATCTCGATAGCGTCTTGCAGCTCATATAGGTCGATCATCTTGCGCAACTCAGCGAGATCGCCTTTGTAGTCGCCTGCCTGAGTCTGGGCGATGCCGTCTTCCGGTTCAAAAGCGGTCAAGCCTTCGAAACTGTCGAAGCAATGGACCATTTTTGAGCCGAGTGGATCGTAGATACGAAGCATCTTGGCCAGAAAAAGGAGATTTGCGCCCCGCCATGATCCAAATTCAGCGACATGCCCCGGCACGTCTAGTGTCGATCGGAGTATGTCGCTGATCGCAAGGAACCGGGCGAGGTTTCCGATCCCGCAATAGAGCGGCCAATGGTCGATCGTCGACCATAGTTCGCGTGGACCGAATTCTTCCGAAACTTGTTTGCGCTGGGCGAAATAGCGCGCGTCTTCTTTGGCAAATTTCATAAGGGTTCTAGTCCAAGACTGCAAAACAGGTCAGCGAGCTGTACGGGAGCCGCTCTAGACGAAGCTCGCGGAGGGAAATCAGTTCCTTCAAGGCCCGCGTCTCACCAGGGAAGCGGTGGTCGTTCACCTCGTCAAAGGCCAGGACAGCGCCGCGCGGCATGAGTGGCAGTATGCGTTCCAGGCAATGGTGCGTTGGCTCATAGAGGTCGAGATCGAAATAGGCCAACGCCACAACCGTTTCAGGGTGCTGATCGAGATATGCGTCGAGTGTCTCAGTGACGTCACCTTTTATCAGTTCGTGTTTGGCGATATGGCTGATTGGCGCCTGCTGCTCATGTGCCTCCAGCAGCTTAGTGAGGGCTTCTTCGTAACCCGCTGTAACACCATAGTTTCCAACTGCTATCTCCTGCGCATCGCCGTCTTTGTTGTCAACGCTCGGGAAGCCTTCGAAGGTATCGAATCCGATGATCTTTCGATTGTAGTTGAAAGGCTCGAAAAGCCCTCGAAACGACGTGAACAGAGCCATGTTCTGACCCCAGCGCACGCCAAATTCCATCACAACGCCATGGACGGGAACAATGCGCCGATAGATTTCCATCATGAATGCAAACCGACCCCATTGCTGGCGGCGAACGAACAGACCGAGATTGTCCAGGAGTTCCTGCTGCGGAATCAGATCAGAAGAGAGATGCTCGTCGAGCGTTTTGCGCCCTTCTCGCTCGAGTTCGCTCGGATATGAAAACGACTTGGTCAATTTCTATTCCTCATCAAAAAGACGCGGGATCTTCGACAAGCTCAATAACGAAGCGCAGTGGCGTTAGGAGGAACATCACTGGACGTCCGTCAAACGCGAGTGCCGGCCGAGCCGGTCCGAGAGGCACGGCTCCCTCGTCTCTTAGACGCTCAGTCTCAATCTTAATATCTGCCACACGATAAGCCACATGATTGAGAATATTCTTGCCGCTTTCGAGAACACCAGACACCGGATTGCCTTCACCGAGTGGCGCCACGAGTTCGTACCGGATGGCAGACTTGTCGATACAAAACTGAATCCGAACCTTCAATCCGGGATCATCAATGGGCTCAGTAGTCTCAACAATAGGCAATATGCCTGTCAGATGGCGGTGGCCAACCGCCAGATCGGAAACGAACAAACCGATATGGTCGAAAATCACTGGTGACCACCCGCGGCATTTTCAGGAGCCCTTGCGGTATCGATCGAGCCTGAAGAACCCTCCGCGATCAGAGCATTGGGCTGCTGCTCTATCAATCTCAGCGCCTCTTCCTGAAAAGCGTGCGCGCGTACTGCCGCGAGTGATAATCTGCCAACCGGAACCGTTGCCAACCGACCATTCTCAGTCAATTGACAGCGCAGACGCGACAAATCGATGGCTGTGTCTCTGGACAGGTCTCTGACGAAATACCGGACGTCCGTACGTCGAGTCTCACCATTCTCTATCGACAACCCGGCAAACGTCTTGAAAGTTCGATAATCCACGCTTGCCCGTTGCTCGACATAATGGGTGAATGTGATGCGATCGAAAGCACAGCCGAAGCATGCCAGAATGCCATCATTCTGATCGAGAAGACCAAAAGCAGACTGAGGCCCGAAGCAGTCATGCGTTGGTACCGTTGCAAACGCCTCCGCGAGGCGACCGCGGGCAGCAACACTGAATATTGGATCACGCGAACGCAGGACTTCAGGGCTAGTCCGAAAAAACTCGGTCAAAGCCCCTACCTTGCTCGGCGTCCGACCAACATCGAAATCGTCACCATCCGTGAAACTGTAAGTGAATGTCGGCATTACAAGGGTCCCGTCAGGCCCCAGAATTTCCTCTAATGCATCAAAAAGGACCGCGTACCTCGCCTCACTCGCCATCGGCGGAAGCTGCGCCAAGACGATCGCGTCGGCATGTAGCATGACGACTGAACCACGTTCCACACCAGCACGACGAAAGGAGTCCACAATGTCGTCCTGCTCCAGATAGGTCATGACAAGTCAGCACCATGACCGATCAGAGCACGATTTATGTCCGCGAGACTTTTCATCTCCGACAACTCGTCCATTGTGAACCGCACGCCATATTCCTGCTCTACACGAAGCAAAAAATTGAAATGCGCGAGCGAGTCCCATGCGGGAAAGCTGCCAACGTGTAGCGCCTCGTCAGCGTCCGCCAGAGAGACGTCAGGAAAGTGCTTCTGCAACAGTGTGATCAGACTTGGCATGAAGGTCTTCGAACAAATCCAAATGAGGAATACTAAGTGTTTGCAAATCGGCAATGTAAAGCCCGTCCTGGGCTCGCGTCCGGTCGATGAGAGCATGCAAATCAGGGTCGTCGGGCATCGTCGTCTCAGCCAGCTTATTCAGCCATGATTTACGAGAAAATCGGCAGCAACCGCATTGCGCCCGGTGCTACAGAACTCGCCTAACAACCAGCGGCAACCCGCACGACGCAGACGCGTCGCAAGCTCGGCGAGTATACGAGCTTCGACATGTCGACCGAGGACACGGCAGCTCAATAGGAACGTATCGAGTAGTGCGGCACGCCCCTCCTGCTTCGCGATGGTAAAACCGATAATTCCGTGATCACCGAAACGATCGACAAGCCGTGTCAGGAAAACGCCGTCTCCGCATTCATTGGCGAGATCAGCGAGTTCCGCCGCAGAGTAGCGAGTCGTACGTAGATTGAACTGGTTGGTTTTTGCGCATAGTTGCTCAGCACGCGCCAGTGTCGGCTCTTCCAGCGGTATAAACTGTGGGTCAAGGCGAATGGATCGGAGAAAGGACTTTTCATCGCCCGCAGAGCGTCGTTCATCCATGAAGTCACGGCGATTGCGATACTGTGTGCTCTTGGTCTTGTCTTCGCTCGTCACTTGAAAGCGGGCAAAAAGATCAAGCCCATCGATAAGGCTTGGCCAGAGCGTGACGTCCTCGGGGACATCGAAAGTCACGACTTCTGGCGACTGAGCAAGCATGCTCTCTCGTTCGAATGGGTTGTCGTCCCAGAATACGATGCTGTCGAGTCCAAGGCCGAGATCGTCGGCGATCGCACCAATGTTTCCAGACTTGGTCGACCAATCGATACGCCAAGCCACAAGGTCCGAACGTTTCAGAACCATCCCTGGATGCCGGTCAAACACTTCCCAGACATCCGCTTCGTTGTTCTTGCTCGCAACGGCAAGGAGCACGCCTTGGTCAGCCAGACGTTTGATGGCCCTCTGAAACTCGGTGAAAACCGCTCCAGCGCCGTCGCTACCAAGGGCAATGCCGGATAATCCAACCTCACCCACGACGCCTCCCCAAAGGGTATTGTCACAGTCCAAAACCAGAACTTTTTTCGCCGCCTGCTGGATGCGCATAAGTACGGCTCCAATTGCGGTCGCCGCCAATCGCAGCCCATCGTGTGAAAGACGGCATCGCGCGGCATAGTAGTTCCGCCAGTCAAAGGCCTTTGACGTCCCCCCCTCGGCAAAAACACCATCGAGAGCGACGAGATGCAACGCAGGCCAATGTGTCGCCAGCTCGTAGAGCGCATCCTCCAATTGACGGCAGATCCGCCGCCATGGCGATGGTATTCGCGCTTCCCTGATAACGCTTTCTTTTCGGGTTGCCGACCATGCAACAATGACCGGTGTGCGAACCGTTTCCAAGCGGGTTACAAGCGGCTCTAGTATAGACGCCACATGCTCTTCGATGTCGCGATCGTTCAAGTCCAGCAACGCTTCGGATGGCAAGACATCTTCGAGAAAAAGGACCCACACCAAACGCCGACTGTCATTGCTCAGCAACGCCGAAGGCCAATCTCCGTAATCGCCAAACTCCAGGCGACCATGACCTGCGAGAGGTTCCCACCAAGGCCCACCCGGCAGCAGAAAAGATGTGGCACAAACTCTAATTGGAGAAGTCGACATATCTTCGATCGTTGCCATCACCTATGCCCTGGATGCGGGCATCAAAATGGACGCAGATCCACCCCATTCTGTTGCATGTATCGACGGACTTTGATCAGATTGTTATCGGCGAACTGCAAAATTCGACCTGCTGCGATAGCAGATGCCCCGCCCTCATTGAAAGCACATACAAAATCTTCAAGACGGCCAACGCCGCCATGCGCGATAACAGGGATTGATACAGCTTCTGATATATCTCGAACCATTTGTATGTCCAGACCAGACCGCATCCCTTCTCGCTCTACGCACGTCAGGAAAATCTCGCCGGCTCCAGCCGCCTCAGCATCTCTTGCCCAGATTTCCGGCAACCGGTCCGTTGCCTGCTTCCCCGACATCGTTGCGACACGTGCTCCGGCGCTTGTTGCTACGTAGTCGATGGCCACGACGACCGCCTGGCTCCCGAATTGCCCTGCAAGTTCCGACACAAATTCTAGATTCTCTAGCGCGGCGGTATTGACCACGACCTTGTCAGCGCCCGCCCTCAGTGCATCTGCTGCCTTTGCCACGCTATTGATTCCACCACCAAAACTGATTGGGACGAAGCAACGACGCGAGAGCGCCTGCAATGTTTCCAGATCGGGAGGATCGTTCTTCGGCGTTGCATCGATATCTAGAACGACAATCTCATCGGCCATTTGATCATTGTAGATCGTCGCCGTTGTGACCGGGCTGCCTGCATCCTCATGGTTGGCAAAACTACGCCCCTTCACGAGCCGGCCTGCTGACAAGAGCATCGCTGGTATCAGTCGACCAAACACCATGTCTTATTGGTTCGTCTCCCCATCCCAGTCGAGGAAATTTTCGACGAGCTTGAGACCGTTGTTGCCACTGCGCTCGGGATGAAATTGTACACCAATAGCCGAACCGACTTGCAGCGCCGCAATGATTGATTCATCGAATTCCACTTCCGCGCACACGCCGGATCCCGTGTTTCTGACATGATAGGAATGGCAGAAATAGAACGAGGCACCGTCTCTCATCGAATATGAGAATGGTTGCCCATCACGCCAACTAACCTTGGCCCATCCCATGTGTGGGACACGATAGGTCGGCGGATTTGATCGAAGCGAGATTACGTCGCCCGGAAGCCATCCAAATCCAGGTGTTTCCACTCCGCCTTCGAAACCAGTCTCCGCCATCATTTGCATTCCGACACAGATTCCGAGATAGGGCACCGACCGCTTCTGAACAGCGCGATCGATTGCGTCAAACAACCCTTTCTCTCGGAGTTTGCCCATGGCTGATGGAAATGCACCGACACCCGGCAGTACGATCCGTGTCGCAACATCAATGGCTTCAGGTTCATCAGCAACGACAGTCTCTTCTCCCAGCTCATCGAGAGCATTGAGAACAGAGTAGATATTGCCACCACCATAATCGACGACAGTCGTTGTCATTCAAGTCTTCGCGCAGCTAAGGCTGGCGCTCGCAAACATAGAAATGCATGGCCTGCCCGGCCAATGCGCGATCCACGAGATTGTAAAGGGAAGTCGGCACAAGATGTCGATCGATCGCCCGCATCCACAAACTTCCATAGAGGCGATTGATCAGCGGCGGCATTTCACCATAACTCACATAAGCATCATAGGCCTTGCGCTTAATGACAGAAAAACCATGCTTGTCGAGTAAATCCGGCATCTCGTCCGTGAGTTCATGCACAACTGGAAAATTAAATAGCCAGCGCCCTTTGGGTTTGACGATAGAGGCAACTCCATTGAATGCAGTTGTGATGTCCTTGAGACCGTGCAGTGTCCGAAGGGTATAGGCCGAGTCGAATTTGAGCCCGGTATCAAGCGTTTCGAACGCTTGAACATGAAACCGATCTCTCAGCGACGGATAGCGGTCTCCCGCGACCGTGACGTAATTGGCACAAATGTCGAATCCGTAGAGCTCATATTCATCGATCAAATGCGGGTAGAGGCGTCCTGTTCCGATCGGAAAATCTAGGACTTTTGGTCCCTTGAGATTTGTCCGAAGCAAATGCAGATCAAGCTGCAGACGATAGTGCTCTATCTTCCTTTCAAGCGACTTTATGTTCGCCGCATATTGCTCCTCGTTCTGGTACTTGAAGAGCAGAGAATAGTCGGACAAAAGCTCATCCGGAACATCAGCCCGTTGAATGTCCTTAGTCATTGTCGGTACGGTCCCATAGATCGTAGTCCCAAGGTTTCTTCCCATGGGTCAGCGGCTCATTGGGCCAGCGATGCGGCGCAACCACATGCTCCTTTGCCAAGGCGTTAAACTCGTCCTCGCTCATGTCGAGAAACTTGAGAAAAACATCAAGGCTCGCTGGGCGCTTGCCATCATACTCTTTCATGAGGGCGATGCCCTCTTCCCGGGTCATCCGGCCATTGCGGATATCGATTCCAACTAGATGATTGGTGCGCCCGATGCCACGCTTCAGATATTTCAGATAGTCGCGCACGCCCTGCATGAAGCACTCGACTTTCTCATAATCGTACTCTGAGGGTATGCCTTCGACCTCATCGCCTTGCCAACCGAGTTCTTGTTTAATGACATCGACCTGTTTACGTACGTCCCACGGTATGAAATGCCCGAGCAAAACCGACTCACATTTGAGTTGGCGAAGCTCTTTTCTCGTCGGATAGGTATAGGGCAGGAAATCACGTTCGTCGGGACGGAAATCGGAGACGGTGTCGTCCAGCATCCCCTTCATATCCTCGGCAGTGATACCCAAGTTGATGTAACGATTGAAGCGCTCTTCGTTGACTTCCTCAAGTTCATCGTAAGCATAGAATGACGAATATTCGCTGGTCGGCTCACCCCACATCAGAAGCGGGACGTTGAATTTCACGGCAATCCGCATCGGATACGAAAAGATCCCTGTGTGACAGTGCCAGCAAAAATCACCCCGCCTTCGCAGGCTTTCGTACATCAGCTTTCGAACAAGTTTCCAGTTTGGCGTGAACTGGATGAAATCCTGCCCCAACGCTTTCAACGTACGCTGCCGGTTCTCAAGATGGCGCGGCCGATTGAAACCGTGGTCGAACGCAACCACCAGGCACTTCAGCTTCTTCTGTGTAACGAGATGCCAAAGCGTATAAGTCGAATCCTTGCCACCCGAGAATGGGACAATGCAGTCATAGTCGTATTTTCCGCGATGTCGCTCAAGCAGCGTATCAAGGTCGCGGCCGCGCTGTTCCCAATCAATCCCATCTTGTTTGAAATCGATCTGATGGCAGACGCTGCAGACACCGGCATCATCAAAGGTGAGGCTTTCGCTGGTATGCGGCATCACGCATTTGGTGCAGATTGGAACATGATAGTCGCGCTCCGATGGCGACTTATCGCTCATAATACATTCCTCCTGCCAGTCCGCGAATGATAGGACATTGTTCCGTCAGTACCATTGTCAGGCATCGCCCTTCTACTGAACTTCTGGGTATTTTGGCTCGACAATTCGGGTGTGATAATCCGCATCAACATGAATAGAATTCCATCACTACAAGCTCTATCGAGAATTTCAACTTGTCGAAATCGGTGAACCTGCGTCGATCGCGGACAGACCGACACAATCGGAAAGCGCTGAAGCCAATCGACTAGCACCTCTCCCATCGCAGACCGATGCAGCGACAGCCGACATCTGAACCAGATGATCCTGCTCTCTCGCCAACTGTTGAATACGATCTGAAAGCCTTTCTGCCGATGCGTCGTCGGCCTGACCGAGACTCTCAGCAGCCCCGATATCCGAAAGTCGCTCGGCAATATCAACCTGATTGTCGGCAAGCACATACATCAATGTCGGCAGGCCAAGACAGCATCGCTCCCAAGACGCGCTCCCTGCTGCCCCAACGGCAAGATCAGCCTCGGCCATCAGTGTCGCCATATCATCCACGAAAGCGTAGACTTTGCCACCGCCCGACAATCGTCTATGTGCAAGCTCAACTGCCCTGCGATGCGGCGCATTACTCCCCAACACAACATCGACGCTGACTTCGGCCCCACTCGCAGAGACGGCTTTGAGGACAGTCTCTGTCAGATTGTGCTCGTCTACAGCACCCAGAGAAACAAGCAGACGGCAAAACTGCATCTGTTCACCACGCCGTTTCAAAGCCGCCGGGCGGGCAGCTGAAAACTCGGGGCGCAACATCGCATATTCGACACCGACAAATACATGGCAGCCTGTACTTACCAAGCTCTCATATGAAGATGCGTCGCGGCCCATTGTCTGATCGACCAAGATGTCACAGTCATGGCATCTGGACGGAAGATCATCGATCACTGCGATATGTCGTGCCCATGCACGGCAAGTCGCTTCATAGGATGCATCTCGTTCGTAGTGATCCACTACCAAGAGTTCGACACTCTTATGCAATCGGGCAGCAATTGTCTCTGGCTCGTGCTTCGCTTCACCCTCGAGAAACATGATTGGGAAACCGGCAGTCTTCAGGCTCGGAACAATCTCCAAGGTCTGACGATGGCAAACGATCACGCAATGCCACCCGGCGCGTCGCAGCGCGTCCGCAAGCGCCATGCAACGCACGGCATGACCACCACCGATACTCGGCGAAGCATCGAACCGGAAGAGACAATTAGCTTTCGCATCCGAAAGCAGACGGTCGCAATTTTGGGTATCTGGTGCTGATGCCAAACCTGGAACGCTATTTGGTTTCACGATCGATTCAGGTCTATTCGACATGAACCGGATGAGACGTCAGCATTGACGATTTCGTCGAGCCGCTTTCAGGCCGGACCGTATGGCCGAAGCGTTCCGTAACAGTGCGCACCGTTTGCAAAACACGCTCGGCACTTTTTCCGTCGCTGTTGCCAATGTACTGCTCACAAATCTCACGCAAACGCTCGGCATCGTCCTGTACGATCCGCTCACCTTTCAGCGCGCGGCCAAGAAGCTCCGTCAGCTCGTCACAAGATCTGGCGACAGCAAACAAATCCAGAAAATCGTCATAATAGACCCTGTCCGCATATCGCCCTGCGGCCTCCGCGAACAGCGGCAGAATTGTATTGGCTCCCAGGATTCGAGACTCCAACACGACTGTCGAGTTCAAGGCGATTGTGGCCAAAGACTCGCGGATTAGTTCAGGAGCAGGCGTGGCAACGACGTTGCAGTTCTCGATGCTGTCGAGTGGTCGACCCAATTCATCCCGGACGACCTGGTCGATCTCACGAATCCACCAATCCTCCACATTTTTGGGTTTGATCTTGAATTCGACATCGGGCCGGCTCAGAGCATATTCAACGAACGTCACATGTGTCTGGCGGAACAACTCCACAAATCCTGCAGCGTCGTCACGACTGAAGTAGTGCGATCGAATGTTCTCTGGCGGCACCTCTTCGTCGGTGAAATGCCCCGTCAAATGGCCAAACGAAAACAAGGTAACGACGGGTCGTTCGGAATCCGAGATCGACGCTCTTGGCGCCGATTGCGAGAGAATGTTATCGGCGCGCATGAGGCCCGTCACGGTCATACGCTCCGGCTCAGCAATATTCGCTTCCGAGAACAGCCGAACCACGGTCTGATTGTTTACGCAAATGTGGGTCCCTAGATACTTGAATTGATGGTTGCGCCAGTGTTCCGTCCAAAAAGGCACATGTCGCGAATCGATAAGCGTATGTTCCTTGTGGACAGTTACGAATGGTAGACCGGCGCGCTGTGCCCCAACCATCCAGCCAATTTCCCGAACATAGTGGATCGCGCAGGTCAGAACGCAGTCAAGGCCATGTCGTCGGCGGAACACATCCATGACCTTCGTGGCATACCGTTCGAGCTGCACTCGTCGTTTCAGCTCTATTGGGCAACCCTCTTTGAAATAATCCCGCGAACGAGAACTTGGTCCCAGCTCGAACCAATCGTTGATCCGGAAAATAACGGGTTCGTCAATCGTCAGTATCGTCGCGGCGTCGATATTCGCGATTGCATCAAGGTCCTGCCCCCATCGGGATGGATGAAGCACAAGAAGTGTAAGGCTCCCAGGCGTATCGCAGGTATGCAGGCCTCTGATCTTGCGTGCAAGCAGTACACCGACGAACCAAGCCATCCACTGCTGCCGGAGCAGTCGCTTCGCTAGTTTTCTCAGCATGTAATCACTATGCTTCGTCAGACTGCCGAATTCATCAACAAGACTTCTGCCAATTCGAGCTGCCATGGCTCATCGATATCGATAGAGACCATGGGATGCATCTCATAAGGCAGTGTTGGGTTTCCATACAATTCGCCATCTCGCACCAAATCGGGCCGCACGACGAGAATACTGGGGCCGTTTCGGCCAAAGACTCGATCGTCGTCGACAGTGCGGCGCTCACGAATAGGATCGTCTTCCGGCAAAAAGTCGCGAAGCTGCCCGTCGGATGCGATCTCGACAGCCTTGAGCGGATGGAACTGATGAGGTGACTCAACAACGCTGACGACGGTCGCTGCACCTCTGGAACGAAACAGTGCCACGGCCTCATCGATATGCTCAGGCTTACGCAAAGGCGATGTCGGCTGTAACAGAACAAGCGCCTCGACTTCACCGACATGCTCTTCTGCCCAACCGAGGGCGTGTTGCATGAGTGGCAACGTCGGCGCTTCGTCATCTGCAATATTCTCAGGCCGCATGAATGGAACCTCGAGCCCCCACTGCTCGCCAATGCGGGCGACTTCCTCATCATCAGTCGACAATATCGTGCGGTCGATGGACTGGCAGTCTCTCGCCGCTTTAGCAGTCCACGCCAAAAGCGGTTTTTTCGCGCACAGCGCAATGTTCTTGCGAGGTATCCGCTTCGAGCCACCTCGCGCCGGAACTATCGCTAGAATCATTCTGTTTCGCCCTGCCAAGTCGAGTGCAAATCAATCCAGCGGCCGACCGAATACATCGCCAAGGAAGAGACATGGCATTGTGAAATGGCTATGGGTTGAATCTCGGAAATGCCCATGCAAACAAACGCAATCTGCGTTCCGCAGACAATCGACCACAGCTACCGCAGTCCGGGTGAAACGAAGCCAACCGCACTCCGTTCTGGGTATATGTTCAATAATTGAACGTCAAGCGATTCGTCGCCAATCAAACGGCGACAACGGCTTGCCTTTCGGCATGTAATTCGCCAATACCTTCGCTCATCGGAAAAGCGCCCAAAACTCGGAAGAGCCATTTTCGCGGCATCACTCAGGGCCTGACAATCAACAACGTCGATTTGTCTACAGAAAGTGCGCATCACAGTGCAGGCTGCGCCTCGCGCCAGACAAATACGGCTCGGAGATGTGAATGACCAATCGGATCGGCCGTTGCGTCTATTTCGGATCGGATAGTGATGGTGCCTTCTGCGAGCAGGGAAAGGACATTATCGCCTCTGCTGATCCGAACATCGATATGCTTGGCGAGTTTCTCAGAAACATCCACCAACGCGGAGGTGCCGATATAGATTTCGTCAAACTGAGTGACCTCTATCGCCAAAGCGGTTATCCAGCAGTCCTCAGAACGATTTTGACGGAATCCCGAGACGCTGACTATATCTTCTTCGATGCGTCGCTGAAACCGATGGTTCTGCATTCTCGAACTCTTCGCCAGGTCAAGAGCCAGAACCCGGATGTTCAGATCGTATTGTTATCTCCGGACGAGATCATCTATTTCCCGATTGTAACATCGATCATCGCGAAACACGCCGACTTGGTTGTCGCCCACGATTCAGTGAGAGCTGCTCACTGGCTTGGCAACAAGTTCGGCAATGGTGCTTACGCGCACTTCGCTTGTTCCGAAATCTTTCGCCCCAAAGTGACGCCGACCATCAATGTCTCCTACAGAGGGAAACTCAAAGCCAACCGTCAGGCGCAGATGGACGGACTCCGCGACAAAGGCATCGATATTCATTTTCCAGACCGGCTAACCGATGAAGAGTATTGCGCGCTCATTCACGACAGCAAAATCAGTCTGGTCTACACGCTACGCCATGACGGCACTACGCATCAGCTTGTCGGGCGGATTGCCCAGGTCGTTTGTGCTGGCCGTTTCGCAATGGTCGAAGATTCAGATGAACTGCGTACGTTCTTCACTCCCGGAAAAGACATAGTCGCCTTTACAGATGTTGAGGACTGCGGTCGGAAAATCACGGCCATCCTGGAGAACAATCTCGATAAGGCGCAATCGATCCTGGAAGCCGGCGATAAAATCACGCGCCCCTTCTGCTCGGAAGAAGTTGCCAAGCTCTTTTGCAAAGGCTTGACGGGCGCAGAGATCAGGGTCGAGTTGCTCGAACGCCTTCCGAAATCACTCGCATTGGATGATGTGCCTCGCACACAGATCGGCCGATACTGCAAAATCCGGCTCGGATTCCTGCGATACTTCCTGAAACGCGGTAAACTGCATGCCGCCCTGGCTGAGATGATCGATCTGGCCGTGGTTGCATTACGTTCAGCAACCAACTTCCGCTAATCAGCACCATAGTGAGCAGCCAGCACCTCTTCGTCTAGATGCGCGCCAAGAAGTCTGTTCGAACCGGCATAGTGTGTCTTGATCATTTGAGCTAAACGGCCATCGACAAATCGGGATTGATCCGGATGCATTGCGCCGAGCGTGTGGACTGTCTTAGAGACAATCCGCGACAAAAAGGTACGTGGATACAAAAATCGCTCAAGACCGGTATTGCGATTAAGACTTACGGCAAGCCGGCACGTCCCGGCCGCGATCGCCGGATTGACAGCTTCACTTCCTTCATTGATTTCAAGTCGAGGCAACTCGAGGTCTTTGGACATCCGAACAACGAAAGACACCGGATCAGAACGAAGGTTCTCCAACGCGTATACGAACAACTGCCCTCCTAATTGTGCGGCGGCACCCCTGGCGAATTCACCAAAGTGAAACGAAAACGGATCGGCCCTGGTTACTTCATGGATTGGCACACCAATGCCTGGAGGCGAATCCAACGGTTGAAATCCATTAAAAAACAAATCGAACGGTTTGAGCCATTTCGCTCGAGCTCCGGGCTTCAGAGCCAGTTTGACCTGCTGGCGATACAGCGATTCAATGAATCCGGCCTGGCTGCGAACCACTAATACAACGGTAGACCCAGGACAAACGGCATTCAGAAAATCAATCCGTCTCTCGAAGTCCGGATAGCCATGCATTGGCGAACCGCACCAATTCTCATTGGAAAAAACAATCGTCGTTGCAGCCAGTTTTGCCAGTGCATCCTGGATCGCATCGCTCTCAGCCTGCTCCCAGGAATCGAGCACGCTGCAGCCAAGAACATTGTGAATGAGGCGAGCGGCGGGAGCTGGATCATAGATCACATCGGACTCGTCATTTAACGATGGAAAAACCTTGTCTTGAAGAAATGTCGAACCGCATTTTTGGAACCCCAGATGGAAGATTATCCTGGGTGATTTAATCTGATTGTGCTTTGGTTTTTCGTCCGAATTCAACAATGCCTCCCCAGCCAAAATGCCGGCTCATGATATGGCAGCTGCATTCGCGGAGTGATCATCAAATGAGTGCAAAATCTGGCTCACAAAGGTCTCAAGGTCATCGTCGGCAAAAATGTAACCTGGAATGCCCGCTGCCTCACCAGCTTGGATGTCCGACACCTTGTCGCCAACAAGAAAGCTTCGGCTGCGATCGACTGACCACTCCTTCAATGCCTTGAGCACCATACCCGGTTGAGGCTTTCGACAAGGACAGTCCGATAGATAGTTCCCCTGCCCCGCAGTCGGATGATGTGGGCAATAGTAGAACGCATCCACATGCGCTCCATGCACGATCAATTGCTCGTTGATCCATTCGTGCAGTGCGTCGACAACCGCTTCGGTATAGAATCCTCGAGCAACACCAGCCTGATTTGTCACAACACAAACGAGATAACCACTCTCGTTCAACATGCGGATCGCTTCCGGCGCCCCCTTCTTCCATACGAAGTCTTCGGGCTTGTGCACATATCCGGTATCGACGTTCAAGACCCCATCACGATCAAGAAAGGCGACAGGGCGCCGGTTCCAGCTCGGCAACAATTCCTGAGAACGCGCCAAATCTTCTGGAATGCCAATATCAATGAAGTTTCCTGAACAGGTCACTCCGCGAAGTCGGCCAGCCTCAGCGAGCTTGGGTAGAACATCCACTTCCAACGAAACCGGGGGTTCGCCAACCTGGTCCAGAATCGACTTACCAAGCATATAGATGCCACCATTCACGTGCCCCGGACCACCTTCGGCTTTCTCGGCGAAGTCAATGACCTGATCACCGTTTAGGGTAATGCGCCCGTACCGGCCCGTGTCTTCCAGATGTCGTATGGCGACCGACGTATCTCCGGTCCTCAGCATCTTCGACATGAGTTGCGTCAGGTCGGCGTCGAGGAAACTGTCTCCATTCATCATCAGAAACCGATCATCCAACTGATCCGCGGCATAGATGAGCGCACCGCCCGTACCTGCCGGTTCGGGTTCGGGAATGAGCGTGATCTCCATGCCCAGCGCGGACCCGTCGCCTAGCACATCGTCAAACCGGTCGATATAAGGGCCGACCAACAAAAGAGCACGAGCAAATCCGAAACGACGACAATGGGACAGCAGGTACTCGATGAAGGGGCGTCCACCAACGTCAAGCAGAGGTTTTGGTGTCTGCTTCGTCAGTTCACCCAAACGGGTCCCTTTGCCGCCGGCAAGTATGACGACTTGACGGCTCATAGCAGCCAATTGTTTTCGCTAAGCAAGTCCAAGCTCTATCTCAATCGCACCGCACAGCATTTGACCGAGCATGATATGCATTTCCTGGATGCGCGCTGTGGTGTCAGACGGTACGACAAGCAGCGGATCCGCGAGGCCAGGGAGATCGCCGCCGCCCTTTCCCGAAAAAGCCGCTGCCGTTAATCCCATCTCTTTCGCAGTCTGCAGACCCTTGGTGACATTTGCACTCTTTCCCGAGGTTGTGATCGCAAGAGCGACATCACCAGACTTTCCAAGTGCCTCGATCTGACGTGAAAACAGATAATCAAAGCCAAAATCGTTGCCAATCGCCGTTAGCGCAGACGTGTCTGTCGTCAAGGCGATCGCAGCAATGGCTCGTCTATCGGTTCGATACCGGACAGTTAGTTCCGTTGCCAAATGCTGCGCATCTGAAGCGCTTCCGCCATTGCCGAACAAAAGAATTTTGCCGCCTGCTTGCAAACTCGCTACCGACGCAGCCAACAGCTTTGCGAAGGGATTGAGCAATCGGCTTCGGCTCTCGGCGACAACCGCGGAATGCTCATCGAACTCGGTCCGATAATAAGCTTCAATATCCATGATATCCCGCAGTGAAGGACCTTCAGGCGTGAATGCCATTGGGCTCATAGTGGACGATACTGCTTCCTGAGCTGTTGATCTTGAAAGACACCTCAATCAGGGAACTGAGCCTTGCCCGAATTTCATCATGCGTTTGCGGGGGCGCATAAAAGAGCATGAAGCCACCGCCTCCCGCGCCGAGAATCTTTCCGCCGATTGCGCCGCCGGCCTTGCCAGCCTCATAAATCTCATCGATCTGATCGTTGCTGACCGTGTCTGCCAATTCACGTTTGAGCTGCCAGGATTCGTGCAGCAGTTTGCCCAAGGCATCGAGATCACGGTCGGCATTTTGTAAAAGCCCTGCTCCGTCATCAACCATATCGGCCATCGCACGCAGATGTGCTTCACGAGCACTTAGATTTGCAATCTGCTTAGCGGCAATAGACCCTGAAAACCTAGAGAAGCCGGTAAAAAACAGAAGCATCGATGCGTTCAGCGCGTCAATCCGTTCCTGGCTCATTATGAGCGGAGCTACGCGAAATGAATTGTTTCGCTCAAAAGTTATGTGATTGAGACCACCAAAGGCCGCCCATATCTGGTCTTGCGAGCCGACATCCTCTTTGATGACGTGCTGCTCGATGCGGATCGCATCTTCAGCGAGTTCTCGTGAGGAAACCATGCGCCCCTTTAGGGCATGGATGACGTTGATGAGCCCAACGGTGAATGACGAACTCGAACCTAATCCAGACCGTGCCGGAAGATCGCCGGCATGCTGGATCTCGACACCACCGTCGATGCAGTCCGACATGTCCGACATCACGCCGCGCACAGCAGGATGTACTATCTCTTCAAGCTCGCGGACGAGTTCGATCTGCGAGTAGACGATCCGATGTCGATGACTGAAGAACGGCGGCAGATGGCGTATGGAGATATAGCAATATTTGTTGATTGCCGTGCCGAGAACGGCCCCACCGTGACGATGATACCAGGCGGGATAGTCGGTCCCACCGCCGAGCAGCGAGACTCGGAAAGGCGTGCGGCTAATGATCATTGTGTGACAGGTCTGAGCGCGTGCTGCTCTCAGGCGTTGCCGTAAATCGTATTACGCAGCATCTGATAGCCCTTCTTGAGCTCCGTAACGCCATCGTCCAACGAAAATTTCGGGCTGAAACCTGCCCGCTCGATTTTTTCATTGGATACGATGTAGTCGCGTTTATCGGGGTCTTCGCTGAACTCGGACTCCAATATCACCAATTCGGGAATGTGCTTGCCAATGAGATCGCACAGTTCGCGCTTCGAGAGGTTCGCATCGGACAGCCCCACATTGTAGGGACCACCTTTCATGTCTTCAAATTTCTCGATTCCCAATAAGAAAGCGCGTGCAACGTCGCGAACGTGGATGTAGTTGCGTTTGAAGTGCGATTCGAAAAGCACGATCACACGATCCGTCAGTGCACGATGGACAAAATCATTCACAAGCAGGTCGATCCGCATCCGCGGCGCCATGCCGAACACCGTGGCAAGTCGATAGGAAATGGTCTCCCCATGTTCCAGGGCGATGGCTTCCGCCTCGACTTTGGTACGCCCATAGAGACTAATCGGCCGCAACGGACTTTCCTCAGTGCAAAAGACGTCCTTGTCACCAATGCCATAGCCACTATTCGTGACAGGCATCATGATGCGCTGGTTTTTGGAGAGCATGCCGACAAGTGTTTGTACCGCATCCCGGTTCGTTGAAACGGTGCCGACCTGATCGCTGTCGCACATCTTGGCGCCAACAAGTGCAGCCAATGGGATAACGATATCGGCATTTTTCACCAAGGGCCGCAGCGCATCGGTGTCGCGTGCGTCGCCGCGAATGACGTCGAACGCCGGGTCATGGCAAACCTGACCGAAAGGCAACTGATTGAACATAAAGTTGTCGAGCACAGTCACACGATGCCCCTGCGCCAACAATTCAGGCACCATGATCGAGCCCAAATAGCCGGCCCCGCCCGTTATCAGGATATTGTAGTTGTTCATTCTTTGATCCTACGTCGGTCTTAACAGGCTTGATCGAGAACTTCGCGAAAACGCTTGATCTGCACATTCAAATCGCGCGGATGATTGCCAACGAAAAAGCCGTTGTCGTGCGCAAGGTCGGCATTTGGTACGGCACCACCGTGAATCTCATAGTCGTAATGCTTGATGACATCATGCCTGAGGAAACAACCGCCAGTAATAATACGGAAGCCGATATCCTCTTGACGCATTGTCTCGAAGAGCTTCTGCCGGTCGATATTCATGTCCGGATTCAAGATGATCGTGAACGAGAAACTTGAACTCTTGCCATTCTCTCGCTGAATGATGAAACGCTCATCGTCACTAAACAGATCCTGGAAAAGGGCAAGGTTCTTGCGTCGACGCTCGGTCATTGCGGGCAATTTCTTCAACTGCTCACGCCCGATGGCTCCGCTCATTTCCAATGGCCGCACATTGTATCCCGGCAGAATGAAACGATAAGCCTCGAAATGATCGTCGCCGCCGCGATCAAACAACGGTGAATCTTTCGGCAAATCGCGGGTCCAGCCGTGGGCGCGCATACTGCGCAGAATGTGTGAAAGTTCCTCGTCATCCGTAACCACCATGCCGCCTTCCATCGTGGCAATATGATGGGAAAAAAAGAAACTGGCCGTGTTCACTTCACCGAAGGTGCCGGTCTTGCGCCCCCCCAATTCTGCATCGAGCGACTCACAATTATCCTCGAACAGATACAGTCCATGTTTGTCGGCCAACGCCCTCATGACATCAAGAGCAGCCGGGTTGCCAAGGATGCTGACGGCCATGATCATCCGCGTGTTCGGGCCGATCGCATCTTCCAATTGGGCCGCATCAACATTGAGTGTTTCAAGCTCCACATCGACGAATTTGAGCTTGAGACCGTATTGCTGCAGAGGGTGGTAGGAGGTGCTCCACGAAATCGCCGGCACGATGACTTCGTCACCGCGTTGCAGAGGGCGTTCGGATTTGTAAAAGAGCGATGCAACTGAAATCAAGTTTGCGGAAGATCCCGAATTGACCATGACGGCATACCGCTTACCAAAGTAGTCGGCGAATTCCTCTTCGAAGCGGGCGACATTGTCACCCATCGTATATCTATCGCTGGCAATGACGCGTTGGATCGCATCGATTTCTTCCTCGTCCCAGGAAGAAGCAGCAAGCTCATACGGCATGTTTGTCATGTCTCTCAAGTTGGCCTCCGCAACTTAGAACGGCCCACGGAACTGTGTCTGATAGGCGAGCGCAGCACGCTCAGGATCTGGCGTCCAAGCCGAGCCACCAGGTCGCACAAGCTCATAGGCAGCAACAGCAATACTTGCGGGGTTAGGATAAAAAGCCTGCTCAAGCGATGGCGTCGTCGGGCACGTTGTCGGGGCAAATCCCATGCGCTGAAAACGAATGGTTCTGAGACGAACCGGCCTCTCCGCGACACGCGCAACAATCTCAGCACTTGCGCCGCACATGGCCCACCCATTGTCGACAATCAAAAGGCGTCCCGTATGCTCGGCCGAACGAATGATTGTATCGCTGTCGAGAGGATCGAGTGAAATCGGATCTATCACTTCTGCGGAAATGCCGACTTCGGCGAGCAGCTCGGCAGCACGCAGACATTCGACCGCCATATTGGAGATGCCCACAATCGTTACATCGTCACCTTCAGCCATGACACGTGCCTGCCCGAAATCGACTTCGAAACTCTCTTCGGGAACCGCTGCCTCAGTGCCATAAAGCAATCGGTGTTCGACAAACAAGACCGGATTGTTGTCCCGGATAGAGCGGATCAGACAGCCTTTGGCATCATAAGGGTTGGAGGGCGCTACGACTTTCATACCAGGCACATGCATAAACATCGCATGCAGGGCCTGACTGTGCTGGGCTCCTTGTCCCCATGACTTTCCGATAATGCAGCGGACCACCATTGGGACCGTGACCTTGCCGCCATACATGTAGTGTGTCTTCGCCGCCATATTGACCAGCTGATTCATGCACAGCATCAAGAAGTCCATGCGGATATGAACATGGACAGGCCGCATGCCTGCCATGGCCGCCCCGATCCCGAGGCCCGTCATGGCGTCTTCCGACAATGGGGTTGTGAAGATCCGCTCAGGACCGAACTTTTCCAGCAGACCTGCAGTCGACCCCAAGATGCTCTTGTGGTCGTCTACATCGAGGCCATAGACGAATACACTAGGGTCCGCGTCCATTTCCTGCGTCAAGGCCTCGGCTATTGCCGTAGCATAGGAGAGCGTACGCTCTTTGGCCTGGCCGTTATTCTGCGAAGACATTGCGTTCCAACTCTTCTGGCGGTGGCATAGGGTTGCCTTCGGCGAACGTCACCGCTTCCTCAATTTCCTGCTCGATTTCGGTGTCGATCTTGTTCCGTACCGCGCCGTCCAGCATATCCGCCAAACGAGCAATCTCATCGCGGGCGACCCATGCCTCGAACTCGTCGCGGGGACGATAACCGGAGTCGAAATCGTCTCCGGGTCCAACATGCTCCCGCCACCGATAGGTCAGGCACTCGATAAACGCCGGACCACCCTCACCCGTCCGCATCGGCCCGATCGCGGCTTCCGTGGCGGCAGCGATAGCGAACACATTGGCGTCCTCAATTCGGACTGTCGGCAAGCCGAAGCTCCCGACCTTCCCGACCAAGTCCATCACACCCCAGCGCTTCTCAAGGGGTTCGTGGATGGCTAGACCGTTATTCTCGCAAACGAAAAAAATTGGCAGCTTTTGAAGGACAGAGAAATTCAGGCTTTCCCAAAAAACCCCTTCCTCTGTTGCGCCATCTCCGAGAAAGGCGACGACAACGCGGCCTCGCCCCTCGCGCTTCAGCGCAAATGCATGTCCCATAGCGATCGGTATCGTCGTGCCGACCACTGCGGAGGAACCAATAATCCCATTGTCCACGCCGATGAGATGCATCGACCCACCTCGACCACGGGCACATCCATCTTTCTTGCCATAGAGTTCAGCCATCATCTCTTTCAAACAGCCACCTTTGGCAATGTAAGTGGCGTGACCACGATAAGTGCCTGAGACGAAATCATCGTCGCGCAGCATCTCACTGACACCGACAGCAACCGACTCCTGCCCAATCGACAGATGCATGGGGCTCTTGATCTTGTCGGAAGGATAGATCTCAGCCGCGACTTCCTCGACACGCCGAACCCGCCTCAAGCTGCGATAGAATTTTTCTACGACAAGTGGGTCTGCACTCAGCGCGAGCGTGCTCGCGTCAAGATCGTCTGCCAAGCGCTGCATCATAGGCTCAAGCCGCATTCAATCATTTTGACGTCCAATGCTGACAGTTCCGCACATGTCGCATGCCAAACCATATTCTCGGGTGCGCTGCAATCGGTTCTCGTCAATTTGCCGATGTCGTCACGGTTGCAAACAGATATTTGTAGATTGCAGTCAGCGTTGAAGCGTCAACGATCTCGGAACGGCCACACATCTTTAAGACATCATCGACTTCAAACAATCGGAACTCCGTCAAGCCAAGCTCCTGCTCAGTCGTGGCAGAAGGGTGTGATTGACATGCTGTTGCGCAGAATAGCGCGACGCGTGCTTCCAATGTGCTTGGTTCTTGAGCTAGAAAACCGAGAGGTAAGAGAGCGTCGATCGGGCAAACAAGCCCCGTCTCCTCGGTTAGTTCCCGCAATGCCGCCTGGGACGCGATCTCACCTTCGTCGATGAAACCACGTGCGGCCTCCCATCCGAAATCGCGCATTGCATGGCGATACATGCGCACCAACCCGATTTTCCCATCGACCAAAGGCAAAACACAAACGCCTGAAATAAGCTCAGGTGCTCGGTATTTCGGTGCGACCACGAGATAATCGGAAACGGACTCGCCGTTGCTGCCGAGGACGTCATCCAGATAAACCGTCCATCGCTCATTCTCACATGCCGTTCGCCGGGAGCGGACAGTGACGGGCGGTGTCTTTTCGGCTTTACTCAATGGTCTCAGTAGATATTTGGGAGGTCAGGTCGATATTGCGCTTGCCAATCGTAACACCCGCACTGTCGCCAGGTTCGCCTCGGCTCACCTGTCCGTTTTCGATACTATAGACATGATCTGCCAGCGACAGGATCGCCGGTCGGTGCGATACGGCAATGACGGTGATACGTTTGGAAAGTTCACTGATCGTCCCACAGACATCGTTCTCAGTCTGAGCATCCAGAGCAGATGTTGCTTCATCCAGCAGTAGGAGCTTTGGTCGCCCGATCAATGCGCGCGCAATGGAAAGCCGCTGTCTCTGACCACCAGAGATCATCATTCCCCGCTCGCCAACTGTCGTTTCGATCCCATTCGACAATCCATCGATAAAATCCGTTGCCCCGGACACCTCAATCGCCCAAGCAATGTCCGCCTCGGAAATATCCGGATCGCCAAACGTCAAATTCGCACGAATCGTATCGTGGAAAAGAAACAGCTCCTGAGGCACATATCCGATGCCGGCACGCCATTGACCGAGATTGAGGCCTGACAACGGAGCGCCATCGACCAGCACCGTGCCGTGGCGCGGTTCCACGAAACCGATTATCGAATCCAAAACCGACGTTTTTCCGCTACCTGATGCGCCAAAGATCACGCTAAGCTGGTTGACTGGAAAAACCATATTCACGCCGTCAAGAACCTGCTTATCGTCATAGGCAATCGACACATTCTCAAGTCGAATCTCTTTTTCCAGAACGGGCGCGTGGCCCCCATGCAGACTTTCCGCTGCTACACTGGCTTCGTCGATTGCAGCGTCGACTGCATCGATCGAACCTGAGAGATTCATGAGTTGGTGGAGACGGCCCTGCCATACTCCGATCCTGGTCATGATGCGCACGAATAAAAGCGCCAGTACCATGATTGAAGCCAGGCTCACCCCAATCAACTCGACTGCTGTGTAGAGCCCGATCCCCATGCTCGTGACGAGGAAGAGTTCAGGAATGCTGGCGCGCAATGCCGAACTGATGGCAACAAGACGCTGAGCACGGAACAAACCAAGCGCCTCCCGCTTCAGCAACGGGACGACCAAGACCTCGCGGCTCATGGACTTCAATGGTTTGATGCCCTGCAGCACCTCAACAAGCAGGCTACTCAAGCGGTTCAGTTGCTCCGTTCGACGAGCGCTGGCTCGTGCAACCATTGTAACGGTCGGACCAAGCAGTGTGACCATCAGAACGCCAATCAGAGTGGCAATGGCGGTAAATTGCCATGAGACCAAGAGTGCCGTACCGAGATAAAGTGCGACATGTATGGTTTCGTTCAGAACACCAAACGAGGCCGTATATCCCGTCGTATAAAGATTAATTTCAGCATTCATCAGATTGGCATAGCGCCCAGTCGGCTGCTTAAGCAAAAACGGCCATCGAGAGAGAACAATCCTCTGAGCGAGTGCCATCCGAAGTTCATACCCGACACTCAGAATCGCAGTTTGATTGAAGACTGTAACCACGAAGCCGGTTGCTGCCTTCAAGAACACCAAAGCTATGATGACGATGATCGCAGGTAGGATCGTTGGCGGAATCCCAAGTAGGGCAAAGCCATCTGCTGCGTAGCGCGCCAGAACAGATTGTTTCTCAGCTCCCTCGGACAAAAGAATGTGCAGCAGCGGCAACATCACCACGACGCCGATATTCTCCAGCAGTCCGACCACTAAATTGCCAACAAACACCAAGACCATCCGCAAAGGATGGCGCTTGTAGAACTGGCGTAGCAATCGGCCAGCAATATACAGACCGGAAAAACCGAACTTCATTGAGCGATCGTCGCGCGCATTTTAAGTTGGACTTGCATGAGATTTGGTCGGTTCAATCGCCGAACTGAATGTCCGCGAAACGAATGCCTTCGTTTTGAAGCCTTGAGGTTGTGGTTCGACTTCCCCGCACGCGATCCCAATCGGCGACGAAAATCCCATCCTCGGCACGCTTGAATGCAACGGTCGTTTCGTTCAACTCGGCACCTGGCTCAAGGTCGGTCTTGGCCACTAGCCGACGGCGGCGGATCTCCCGTTCGCGCGCTTCTCCGGCAGCAGGCACCACTTCACCGCTACCATGAGCAGCTTCAGTGAAGCGAATATCGCGCACCATCTGTGTCATCTGACCGACATCCATAGAAAACCAATGATCGGGGCCTGGCTGATCATGATCGAGCGTAAAGTGCTTTTCGATCACCTTGGCACCGAGAGCGACCGCAAGCGTCGAAGCAAGCGGGCCCTCGCTATGGTCAGAAAACCCCCAGACGATATCTGGATAGAGCCCTGAAAGGGTTTCGATCTGGCCAAGATTCAGATCCCTGGCCTCCGTTGGATAGAGCGATACACAATGCATGATGGCGCATTTGTCTGTGCGTGCACGCATGAAACGCACGACCCGGTCCACCTCTGCAAGATCCGCCATACCCTTTGAGAGGATCATCGGCAGCCCTGTGCGCGCATAAAGATCCAAATTGGGAAAATGGTCGAAGTCGTCAGAACCGACCTTTATTGCGTTCAGCCCAAGCTCGAGCATGAGATCGAGATTGACCGGGTCCTGCACGGTGGTCATGAAAGGAATACCTACTTTTTCGCAATAGGCCATGATCTCGCGCCACTCGTCAGGTGTAAATTCGAAGCGCTTGTGGAGATCGAATTCGCTTTCGGTGATTTCCTTTCCTTGGCTCAGATATGTGAACATTTTCGAGCGATCGGCACACATTTCCTCAGCGGTAAACGTCTGAAACTTGGCGCAGTCGCAGCCGGTTTCCTTTGCCGCGTCGATAAGCTCCTTGGCCTTTACCATGTCACCACAGTGGTTCTGGCTGAACTCCGCAATGATGAATGCCGGCTGACCGTCCCCAATCAACCGGCCGCCGATGTCAATTGTCTTGGTCTTAGCCCTAACGCTCATTGGCTCACTCATCTCTTGTCTTCAGACATCTCGCACGGTCAGTGAAGTTCACACCCGGAGTATCTGGAAAAACCTGCATGCCGACGCTCGCGATCACCCAACGGATTTCGATAGATTTGGATGTCGTGAAAACGTCAGAAACTCTTCTGGGACTCGTTGATCGAACAAAGCTAGCCCGGGTCGCATTTGCGTTTAGTTGTGCTCTGGAACGTTGTATCGCAACCAACTATACGTTCTAGCGATCGCTGCTCACCCGCGTTTTTGGTCCTGCAGTCCAGGCGGGCACGGTCTTCTTGAATTCGAAATGACGCCTCAGCAAAGGGTAGAAAATGAACGACGCAGATATCAAGAATGTGCTGATCACCGGTATCGGTGGCTCAGGCGGCAGCTACCTTGCTGAATACATCGTCGAGAAACATCCTTCAATTAACGTGTGCGGCATCGCCAGATGGCACAGTACGACAGCGCAGCAAAACCTATCGACTGTGTCCGACCGGGTCACTGTTCATGAATGTGATCTCAATGATCTTTCATCGGTGATAACGACGCTTCGTGAGGCCAAACCCGATGTCATTTTCCACCTGGCGTCCAATGCGAATGTCCGGGCATCCTTCATTTATCCCCATGCCGTCTTGAGCAACAATATCCTTGGGACCAGCAATCTCTTTGAGGCTGTACGCATTCTCGGCATCGATCCCATCATCCAACACTGCTCGACATCCGAGGTCTACGGTCAGGTCGACCCGAAGAACGTGCCGATCACGGAAGATTGCCCCATTCAGCCTTCAAGCCCTTACGCCGTATCGAAAGTTGCGCAGGATTTTCTCGGACTGACCTATTTCCGCAGTTACGAGATGAAAATTATCCGCACGCGCATGTTTGCTTATGTGAATCCTCGACGGACCGATTTGTTCGCGACGTCATTCGCCAGGCAGGTTGCCCGGATTGAAGCCGGCCTTCAGAAAGAACTACGCCATGGAAACCTCGACTCTATTCGAACGCTAATCGATGTGCGCGATGCGATGGAGGCCTATTGGATCGCAGTCCTGCGCTGCAAACCCGGCGAGGCCTACAATATCGGTGGCAAGACCACTGTTTCAGTTGGCGAGTTCCTGGAACTCTTGAAAAAACATGCCTCATCTGAAATCCCGACCTTTCAGGATCCGGCCTTGCTACGCCCGGCCGACGTAACTCTTCAAATCCCGAATACCGAGAAATTTGAACAAGCTACGAACTGGCAGCCAAAAATCAGTTTCGAGGAAAGCGTGATTTCCCTCCTCGATGAATGGCGAAGACGCGTAAGCATGGAAGCAAAACTGAGCGCATAATTTACGCAACGATGTCATGGGCGACGTGTTTACAGAGATCGCACAGAGCTTCTTGAGGCCTCTTGAACGCCTTAACCAGCTGACATCTGCAGTGCTCAATTTCGGTCATCTCGAATTCGAAAGACTGCGCGCTCGTCTAACTAGACGGCATTAGCAGAAAAAAGTCTTTGGATTGTCAGCGCACATGAATAGGTCGACAACACCCATCCCGGACTCGAAACCGGGATATGCCTGCGGGTATTGCGGATGTTGATAGTCCTGGAAAGCGACTTCAATCCCAGCATCGGTAAATGATCGAAGATCGAGATAGTCGCGCCCTAGTGCCCCTGAAAGGTAGCGCGTCGCCCCGGCGGCTTTGCACAACTCCAGGATGAGATCGCTCTTTGCACCTTCGACCGAAAATTGCTCAGATGCCCGGACGATCTCTGTCTCCAATCCAAGCCGTGCTTTGCAATCAATCATCATCTCGAAGCATAGATCGGATAGGCGGTCCCAGGGCTTTTCATAGTAAGGCGCGACCCATCCAAAAACATCGTCGAAGTGCGCGGCCTTGCGATAGTTCGTCCGGATCGACTCAAGATGCTTACGGCGCCAGTTAGCCCGATTGTTAATCGTCAGATCCTTGATCTCGGTCGAATACAACCGCCCCTTGGTCTCCACGGGAACCGTCAACCAGATCCACCCATCGGATGTCCGAATCTTGTTGCGGTTCTGAAAACTGTTCTTCTGAAACTGGACGGTGTCGAGATAGATGAAGAGATCGGATTGATGAATCTTATCGAAATAACCAAGCCAAGGGAGATAGGCCGGCTGGTGAATTGAGACAGTTCGAGCCACTTATGAACGACCCGCGCGAAGGTTCGCTAAGCTTCAAGTCTGAGCGCCAGCTGAGCGCTTCGAGACAAGAAAATCGTCCATGGCCAAATGCTCTAGGCCGGACTTCACAAAGACACGTACCGCATCAGCCGGCGAGTAGACGATCGGCTCGCCATGCAGATTGAAAGACGTATTCAAGACCACACCGCGACCAGTCTTCTGGTCGAATTCATCGATGACCGCATGATAGTTGGGATTCGCTTCGCGCGTAACGAGCTGCGGGCGGATCGTGCGATCGCGAGGATGAGACCCGGCTACCAGATCGCCAAAATTCTCTTCGCGCGCGGCATAGGCCAGGGTCATGAACCAGGGCTTCAGATCCTTGGGATCATCGAAATACCGGCTCGCTGCTTCAGCTTTGATAGACGGCGCAAATGGCATCCAGAAATCGCGCATTTTGATCATATTGTTGATGACTTCGACGCGTGAATAATTGTCGGCGCTTGCGAGAATACTACGATTTCCAAGCGCTCTTGCGCCCCACTCCATACGCCCCCGGCAACTTGCAACGATTTCGCCTTCGGCCAACAGGTCGGCAACCGCTCGGTTCATATCATTTGGCGTTCGCACCTCGACATCAATCCCGTCGATGCCATTCTCCAATGCGCTGCTCTGGACATTGCGATCGAATTCGCCGCCCAGATATAGATTGGTGAGCCGCGAGCGCGAATAATCCGTCTCCCCCGCTGCTTGATAATAGCGATGCAAGGCCGCGCCAATCGACAGTGATTCGTCGGCGCCTGAAGGCATCACATAAAGCGATTGCACTTCCGGCAGTTCGGCAATGAGTTTGTTCGCCTTGACGTTCATGAAGACGCCGCCGCCGCAGATGACATTGTTCAGTCCCGTGTGCTGAATACACGATCGAACCCACGCAAGGAGCATCTCTTCGGTGTAGAGTTGAACGGCGCCAGCGATCGTATCGAAACGAACGCGCTCGAATGCCTCGCGCAGGAACTCATAACAAAAGTTGGTGGACAACTCTCCCGCCTGGGCAAATCCTAATCCGTCTTCGGACAGCTTCAGTAGCTCTCGCAATGGCTCGGCCGCCCGATCGGATCGTTCCGGGTCGGCATATGGCGCCATGCCCATGAGTTTGTACTCATGCTCCCAAGGCGTCATTCCCATGAGGAACGTCGCGCGCGAATATATCTTGCCGAGCGAGGCGTGGCGCCCTGTTTCCGAAATCCTCGTCAAATCGTTGCCATCGCACACGGTGACGGTCGCACAAAGATTATCGCCTGCGCCATCGCAGGTTAGACCCAGGAACGGACCATCATTCGCCATTTCCGGCGCCGTATAGTAAGCGGCAGCCAAATGCGCCAAGTGGTGTTCGACGAAAGCGACCTTGGCTTCTGAAATGCCAAGATGTGTAGCGACTTGGTCGATCCGGGCACGCTTGCGTTCCTCGAAAACCGTCTTCTGATAAGCCTTGGGCTTTCGCGCCGCAGCGCGCTGGTCGGCAAGACCGACGGCGTACCATGCTCCAATTTCCTGGAGATACTGCGTCACGTGCATGAACAGTGAAGCATAGACCACTTCATCGAGTTCGCTGGCGTCAAGACCGCCGATGCGCAGTACATCTTCGATAGCCTTTTCCGGATAGCCGACCTCGTTCTTACGCCGAGTCAGCCGCTCTTCGGAAACCGAAGCGACAATGACACCGTCGCGCACCAGCGTGGCGCCGCAGTTGTGCCCATCGTGAATACCAAGAATGTTGGATTTCCGCGTCACGGATTGCTCACCGATTACAAATGCCAGAAGGAACTTGGAGGTACTGCCGATAGACCGATTTCACCACGGCTACCGCACTCCGGGTGAAAATCCCCCCGGAGCCGTCTTTGCGACGATGGCGAACACTAGCGTGTTCAATTTCTGAACGTCAATCCGGTTTTAAGCTGGAATGACGTCCTCGATAGCGACTTTGACGCGCACGCTGCGCTTCAAAAGGTCCATCAAAACCAGCAGGCGATCACAGTCGCTTGCCGTCAAAACCGTGGCCACAAGCCCTTCGAACGGCCCTTCCCTCAGTCGAACCTGTTCGCCAGGTGCATAGGCGGCTTTTGCCGGCGGCAGCGTTAACGCGCCATCCTGCTCACGGGCCAGCAAGGTTTCGACGAAAGCGGTCGGCAATGCGCCGAGACGATCTCCAAACCGAATCAGATTGCGCACACCGATCGTCGACATGATCGGGCGCCATTGATCCCGGTCGAGATCGAGCCGAATAAAGACATATCCTGGAAACAGAGGCCGCAAAACCTCTCGGAGCTTCCGCGCATGCCGAACGCGTCGCTTGATCATCGGGCAATAGGCATCGAAGCCCTGGCGCTCGAGGTTGGTGATCGCCGTTGGCTCTTTATGCGCGTGGGTGCTGGCCGCAATCCAGGTCGAAACCACTTGCTTTTGATCGGTCATGGTCATTGATCCGGTTTGAAATTGAGGAGCCTTGGAACGTCGATCCGATCGCGGCCAAGGCCCAGTTTTCCAGCATCCGCCAACACGGTTTCGAAGGTTTTCCGAGGATCAGCCAGGTCAGTCAGGAGAACGGCATCGGGAAGACGGCCGTCCATCTCCGTGACCGCGGTCTCAAGCGACGGCAAGATGGGAACCCCGGCGCAAGCCGCCCGATCCTCTCCGTTGTCAATGACAGCGCACGGGCTCGCCGGCGACTCCATCGCCGAAAAAATAGCGATTTCGGCAAAATCTCCCGCTCCGGCCAAAAACACGCGATCATACCCCCGATCGGCATAATATCTGAACTGTTCGGCGCATTCCTTGCGACCGAGCCGATACAATTCGAAAGATGTCTGAATAAAGGATGCCGTCAGGCGGGCCTTTTCCTCGAACCCCTTTGGTGTCAGATAGTAGAGATACCGCTTGACAGGAGCCTGCTGAAGCTTCACGAGGCCCTTGGTGACACAGCGTTTGAGATGCCAGTTTACGGAGCCTACGGCAATACCCATCTCGCCTGATAATTTGCGCTGGGAAATCCCCGCGTCATCATCAATGGCGGTCAGGATACGGCGGACGATCTGGTCTTCGGCTTCCGGCATGACTAACTTACTGTACCAACGCTGGAACTTTCTATGTTCAGATGCTGAACACCTACTCTCCTCGGCGCCGGACGTCAATCGGCATCGCTATCGCGACCATCGTGGCAGGCAGGCTCAATGACTGCTGAAAATCTGACAGATTTGGAAAGTCATTTCGCTTTTGGCCAGAATTGGGCCGATTTTGCGACCTCTGTCGACGCGGCCGCAATCCGCGAGGCTGAAGCAGGCCTCGAAAAACTTGTGGATAAGCAGGAAATCGCTGGCAGAAGCTTCATCGACATCGGTTGCGGCTCCGGTTTGCACGCGCTTGCCGCCGCAAGATTTGGCGCCTCCCGACTGCTAGCTGCCGACATCGATCCACATTCGACGGCGACAGCAAATGCTCTGCTAGAAAAGCATGCTCCCGATTCACCATGGACCGTCGACACGCGCAGCGTTTTCGACATGGATCCGGATCTGCTCGGTCGGTTCGATGTCGTTTACTCCTGGGGGGTTCTTCATCATACCGGCAATCTTGACGTCGCCATGCGGAAGGCGGCCGCAATGGTTGCACCTCATGGCCTCTTCGTATTCGCCCTGTACCGCCGAACGCCACTGGATTGGTTCTGGATTCGGGAGAAACGTTGGTATGCCAACGCCGGCCCGGCCGCACAACGGCGGGCACAGGCGACATATCTCGGTCTTCTGCGACTTGGGTTGATGGGAGCAGGCCGCAGCTACCAGGCGTATGTGGACTCCTATCGTGGGCGACGCGGCATGAATTTGCGGACCGACATTCACGATTGGCTCGGCGGCTTTCCCTATGAGCCGATTTCTCCAACCGAAGTTGATACTATGATGACGACCCTCGGCTTCGAGCGCGTTCGCTTCATTGGTCAGAAGACCCGTACCGGACTGCTTGGATCGGGATGCGATGAGTATGTCTATCGCCGATGTGAGAGCGATGCCGGAAGCAACGGCACCTAGCGGGGAAAACCCGCCATCGAAAAGTCACGGTCGCACAAGTTCGCGCCGTGACCGCATTCTTTATGTGATTGGCTCACTCGATTTTGGCGGCGCTGAGTTCCATCTGCGGATGATTACACCCGAGCTCCGACAGCGAGGGTGGAAGCCGGCAATCTACTGTTTGGCGCAACGCGGGGCGCAAGCGGAAGATGTCGAGGCGGACGGTGTCGAGGTTATCGCACCACCCATAACACCGGACACCCGCCTCCCCGCATTCTTGTCCCTGGCCATGCAGGCAACCATGTCGGGCGGCAAACTGCTATGGCTGCTGTTGCGCCGGCGCCCCGATATCGTACATTTCTATCTTCCCGGGGCCTATCTGATCGGCGGACCTCTCTCTGTTCTGGCGCGAACGCCAATCCGCATCATGAGCCGACGCAGCCTCGACAATTATCAGGCCCGTTGGCCGCATCTCAGACGCGTCGAACTCTGGCTGCACGGACGGATGTCTGTCATCCTTGGCAATTCGTCGGCCGTGGTCGAACAGCTAATCACGCGCGAAGGTTGCCCGTCGAACAAGGTCCATCTCATTCACAACGGGATCGACCTTTCCCGATATGGTTCGAGCGACCGGCGTTTGGAAACCCGCGCCGCACTCGGCATCTCGGAACAGACCAAAGTGGTCGTCATTGTCGCCAACCTGATCCCCTATAAGGGTCATGCGGATCTACTGCGCGGCTTGGCATCCCTGAAAAACGACGTCTCGGATGACTGGCTTCTTTTGGCAGTCGGTCGCGACGACGGTGCCCTTGATGAGCTCGAACAACTGACAAGTGAGCTTGAGCTTGGCCGGAATGTGCGCTTTACCGGTCTCAGAGAGGATGTTCCCGATCTTCTTGCCGCCGCAGATATCGGTGTGCTGTCTTCCCATCAGGAAGGCTTCTCCAATGCCCTTATTGAAGCCATGGCATCGGGGCTTCCGATGGTTGCAACCGATGTTGGCGGCAATAGCGATGCCGTTGTCGACGGCGATACCGGATATATTGTTCCGCCTCACGCACCGGAGAAGCTTGGCGCGGCAATCGCAGACCTTTTGAACGATCCGGAGAAGGCCAAGGCAATGGGAGAGAGTGGCAGGAGGCGCGCGCGCGAACTGTATTCCCTGGAGGTTTGCGTCGGCGCTTACGACGACCTCTACAAATCATTGCTCAAAGAAACCGGATGACACTAGAGGTTCATTGCCCAGGGCGTTTCACGACAATGGCTGCTTCCGCGTTGGCCCAGAACTCTGCGGGATAACCCGCGACGCGCGCAACTGAGTCGATCCGAAATTCCACATCGATCTCCGAACCTTCCCGGATAGGCTCTGCGACGCGGGTCCCCGTAAAGCGGAGAGCAACCGTCTTTAATCCACCCTCGGTTCCCAAAAGATAGGTTGTGAAATAGGTGACGCCGTCTGAGCGACTCATGCGCCGTATGAAATCCGTTCTGCAACAGATCCAGCGCGGCGAGTGCATTTGGCTCGAAACTCTGAAGCGTGCCCGAAAGCGTCTCCCAATTTGGATCGCCTCGCCAGGATCGCCGTCGACCGCGAATCCAGCGCCTTTGAAATCCAACTGAGGGAGTGAGGTATCAATGGAGACAGTTGGCTCGCGAACCCAGGCGTCCGCCATAAGGGGGCGGAACGCAAATTGCCTGCCGACGACAATATGCGCCAATGGAAGAATGACGATGAGGCAAAGACCAATTGCCGCCGCCCACCTCGGCCAATCACTGAATGCGGATTGCCCGGCATCTGACGGATCGTCAACCGAATAGCGGCCAAAGACGGCACACCCCATAAGCAGATGGAGGATTACGACCGGATAGGCCAATCTCGGCTCCGAGAAACCGGTTGAGAATGCAACGATCACATTGGCAAGGATCAATCCGCCGAAAAGTATATTCAGACGGCTCCCGATTGTGACGAGCCAGCCGATGATCGAAACTGCTATTGGTGCCCAGAATACGGCGCGCTTGCGAATATAGGTCCACCCCTCACCCGCCCAATCCGTCGCCCGCGGGCCGTCCTTGGCAAGCGCGCCCGGCGGCAGAAGACCGTAGAAGGCGAGAAACCGCCAGGGAGCCGCAGCAACGAAATAGTCTGTGTGGTTCAGCAGGCGGTCGTAAAAATACTGCCTCTGCGCAGCCTTGCGATCAGCAGCATCAGGATGCTTGCGGCTCCACTCCTGAACAACCTCCTGGAGGTTTTCCCAGTAGCGAATGCCATAAAGCGGAATCCGCGGGTCATTGTAGAAGGCCAGCGAGGAGATCGACTGTTCGCTCGAGGCGCCGTAGCGGCCCTCGACCAGACCGTTGCGGATCGTCCAGGGTCCGATACCAACAACGAGGAACAGCAAACCGAATACGATTAGCTGCCGCAAGCGGGAGCGCCAGTCGAGCCCTGATACGAACAGGACCGCCAAACCCAATGCCGCTGCGTAGAAAGCGCCCTGCAGGCGCATATTGAAAATCAGTGCTGCAGCGAGCGCGAGCAAGACAAGAGCTCGCATCGTATTGCGCTGGAGATAATGAACGAGCGCGACAACGGATAGTGCAAACAGGGGGATGTACCAGCCCTCGATCTGCGTCGTCCACGTCGCATGATGCAAAGGCCTCCAGACGGCGGCGACCGCACCGGCGACCAGGACCGCCAAAGGCTGACGAAACAGCATCCACGCGGCCACCGCCACAAGCCCGGTTCCAACGACAGCCAATCCGACGTTGACGACCTGTTGGACGAAAAAGAAATGCCCGAACGCCCAATAAAAAGCCGCCATTCCATATTGATAGAGTGGCATGTACGCGCCTGATCCGGACACATCCAGCCCGGTCGCGATGACATGTGCAAAGCGGTCATAGCCGTCGGAATCGTTCCAACCCGATTGATCCCAGAACCGGATGACATTGGGTAGGACGGAGACAAAGCAAGCAATCATCGACCAAGAAGCAATCGCGCGGACAAGGCCCCGATCCGCGTCGGTGCCAACCTCGGTCAGTCGAGCTATCCAAGTCTCGGCCTTCTCCAGGCGTTCCGAGTCTCGCCTAGTCCACAGATACGCACCTGCGCCCGCCACGAACACAGCAATTTGCGCAATACTCAGAACGTCACGCTGTAATCCCATCGCCAGGACGAGCAGAACCGATCCCTGCACTATTCCACGGATGACCGACGTGCTCTTCTCCATGGCACCCCGAAAGACAAGGAATCCCGCCCCGGCGCAGAGCCCGACAAAAACGGTGGCGCCTGCCAGCCCGGCAAAGAAGGAGGCAACAGCATAAGCGACGTCGCGATAGCTGAAAGCGAGTACGAGGACGATCACACCAACTGCGAGGCCGGCGACGCGCAGGACCCGTCTTGGCGACAGACCAAAGAGCAGTACTTGCATGCGCCGACCGATCGCGGCACCGAGGCTTTCATCGTCCCTGCGGCCAAGGGTCATCCAGACCGCAAGTATTGTTGCAAGGCCGATCAAAGCCGCGAACCAGGCCTTAGCGTGGAGCCGGTAGTCTGCGCTATAGGCACGTCCATTCGTGCGTGGGTCGGAATTGTCTCTTGTCGAGAAATGCAGCACCGGACCGATTTGACGATAGTGCCCGCTGCCAAGCTCGGAAATCTGATTGAGACGCTTTGCTTTCGGACCGAGCGGTCGCCCATCCTCCATGGGCCGCGCTGCGGACCAGCCGTCAATTGCCCGCGGTAGAAGCAGGATATTCGAAACGCCAAGATCGACGTGATAGGCCTGCCCTTCGCCAACCTTGATGTCTTCAGGCGCAAAGGTTCTGCTGGTTTGGTAGCCGGCAAGCGCCAGAAAAACAGCTGCAATCGCAGCCAAGATCAAAGCGCGCGATAGCCAATCAGAGAGAAAAGCTCTCACAAAGGGGCGCGGTTTAGTTGCGTGCTCCTCTTCATCGGATGATGCGTCCTCGGACGTCGTCTCAAGCGTCATCGACAGCCCTTACGCCGCTCCCAGGACACGATCAGATTGACATTCTGGCGCTCGAGACGGGTCAGAATGTTCTGGCTCGACGTACTGCAATCGGAATTGTCGAAATAGTTGCGGCCCTTGGCCGTGCGAAAACAGTAGCCATTGCGATCGAATATCTCATTGCGAGCGATCCAAAGGCTCTTGCACCCCATTCGCTGCAGGTCATTGCCAGTCAGCCGACGCTGCGAACTGAATGAGAGCATCACACGCGGCCCGAGATAAGCCTGCCGCGTCGTTGTGCGTGCTTCCGGCTGTGGCTGAGGCTGCGGTGGTGCAGGCGGTGTTACGAGTGCTGTTCTCGCCTCACGCTCTAGTTTCTGAATTTCAAGCCGCGCAAGGCTTGCGAATACACCGTTAGGGAATTGGGCGAGATAGGCCTCGAACGACGCCTTGTTGGTACTGTTCTTAACGCTCTCCCAAAATGCGATTTCCGCACTGCGATCGTTGCTTGGAGGAGGCGCCACCGGAGCCGTGACCTTCGGCGCAGCTTTGACGGGCGTCGTTCCAGTCTTGCCGCCAAAATAGAAGTCCCCCGTCAACGAAGAATTGTTCCAGGGCACCTGGCGACCGGATGTCTCGTCGATGACCTCCTTGCGCACACGCCGCATGAGTTGTGCAACGTCGAGACCAGGCGTTTCGATATGCTTGATGAGCGCCGTCGTGAACGGGCTGTTCTTGCCATCGCCATCCAACGCCACATTGTCTGGCTCGGTCGCGAAAGCGATCAGCGTGCCAATCCCGGTCGTTTCGCGTGCAAGCCCGCGGCCGATTCCTGCGGAGCGCGTCCCCATGGATCGAGCCAGATTACGGGCCAAAGGGTTGTTTCGGCACGCATCCAATATGACCAGATTGGTCTTGGTCTGGCGCTCCATTTGCTTCAAGACGGTGCGAACCGGCAGTGCTTCGAAGTCCAGATCCGCCTCATCTTCAAGCGCGGCATCGATCGGCGCCAGATAGTTCTTTCCCTTCACCTGCAAGCCATGGCCAGCATAGAAAAACAGGCCGACATCAGCTCCGCGCAGGGCTTTTGAGAATTTGCGGACGGTTTTCTCAAATTGGGTTCGGGTCAAATCGACACCCATGACCACCTTGAATCCGAGGCGTTTGAGAACAGCCGCCAGGGCGACAGCATCATTCTTCGGATTCTTCAGCGGGGCAGCATGCTCATAGGCCGAATTGCCGATAACCAGAGCGACACGGGTTTCCGCAAGCGCCGAGGGCAGTTCGATCAGGAGGAGGAAATTCAATGCCAGCAGAGCCGTCCAACCAATTCTCATTGTCCCCCCCTCGCAATAGGAACCCGTGACAAGCCAAGAACGCGGATTTAAGCATGGATTCGCTAAGAGTCTGACTCGAAAGTCCCACAGCCGACCGCCAACATCATAAGAGGAGAGCCATCCGATGCCATCGGAGTTTGCGTATGAAAGTGCAACGGATCTGAAAGCGCGCATTCTCAGGCGCGAGATCTCCCCGGTCGAAGTCGTCAAAGCCAGTCTGGACCGTCTCGTGGAAACGGAAGACAAGTGCAACGCGTTCGTCACCGTATCGGCCGAGCGGGCGCTTGAGGCTGCGAAACGTGCCGAAAAGCGGATTGCAGACGGCGAAGACCCCGGAATGCTTGCCGGGCTCCCTGTGTCTATCAAGGATATTCTGCCAGTCAAAGACCTGCCCTGGACCCTGGGATCACGGGCGATGGCCGAGAATATCGCAGAATTCGATACCCCGGTCGTCGGCCGGCTCGATGCTGCCGGCGCCGCCCTGATTGGCAAGACGGCAACAGATGAGTTTGGCTGTACTGTCGTCGGCAACTCGCCGCTGAACGGCCAGACATGCAACCCGTGGGATCTCTCAAAGATACCGGGCGGGTCCAGCGCCGGCGCTGCCGCGTCTGTGGCGGCAGGCGTCACACCCTTTGCAATCGGTACCGATGGCGGCGGGTCCGTCCGCATTCCCGGTTCCCTGACCAATCTTTTTGCGCTCAAACCTCAACATGGGCGGATCCCGATCTATCCACCTCCCCTCGCGCCATCCCTGTTTCACGTCGGACCGATGTCACGCACGGTCCGTGACGCGGCCTTACTGCTCGAAGCCGTTGCTGGATACGATTCACGTGACGCTTTTGCCGTCTCCCAACCGATGCCGGACATGCTCGCGGCATGCGAGGCGAGTCCTTCGGGATTGCGCATCGCCTGGAGCCCGACGCTCGGTTATGCCTCACCCGACGCTGACGTTCTGGCAATCGTTGAAGAGGCCGTGAAGGCATTGGAGGCGTTAGGCTGCATTGTCGAGCAGGTCGATGACGTCTTCGCTGAAGATCCGTTCCCGACCTGGGAAGGCGAGTTCTACGCCGGCGGTGCGACCCGTCTGAAGGACATCATTTCGAACCAGCCCGAGCAAATCGGCGACGAGGTGCGCGACGCATTCATAGCGGCAAGCGGGCAGACAGTCGAAGACTATTGCAATCAGGTTTTTAATCGCTTCGCCTTGCGCGAGCGCATCCGTCTGTTCTTCGAGCGCTTCGACCTGCTCGCAACACCGTCGCTCCCTGTCGCACCATTCGATTCCGGATCATTTAGGCCACCTGAGACACCGGACGCCGCAATTATTGGTTGGACCCAGTATGGCTATCCCTTCAATATCACAGGCAACCCGGCTGCAACCGTGCCAGCCGGGTTCACCGATGCCGGGCTTCCGATCGGGCTTCAGCTTGTCGCGCCGGCATTGAAGGAGAGTGACATTTTTACGGCTGCCGCCGCCCTCGAAGCAGCGAGACCCTGGACGGATCGCCGCCCGCCTCTCGCATGAACAGGAACCGGTTTCATGAGGCTTCTGCTATCCGCTTTCACCCTGATGGCAATAATGATTGCCGAAGCACAGGCAGATAATCGTGCCAATAGGCTCCTGGATGCGCTGGTCGCGTCCTATCCCGATCACCTGTCTGGACATGATGGCCGATACCTACTCTGGAAGGACGGGACCCGCATGGTTTTTGACGACGGCAAGGGTTCCAAGCCGTTCAAGCAATTGTTGAATAATCCAGATTTGGAAGATCAGTTCTACACGCCTTATCTCAAGGGCCGCGCCGGAACCGCACCCGGAGTGAACATCGATCCGGGCCGCGTTCGCTTCGAGCCTTTCTTCACGAAAATGTATGGCGACTGCAAGAAAGGCGCGGTCAAAGCCAACATGGTCACGATCACTTGGTTGCCCAAGACAGTTGCCAAGCGCATTCGCGTTACCCGGGTAAACGGCGTCGCAAAACGCCTACAGGCGGTTTCCAACGATTTAGAAGCGCTGCCGAAGCGTTACCGCAGATTTCTCAACCCGATTGCCGGGATCTACAATTGCCGCAAAATCGCAGGAACCAGGCGATACAGCGTTCACGCCTATGGCGCAGCCATCGATATCAATGTGAAACACGCACATTACTGGCGCTGGTCGAAGCCCAACAAAAAAGGACGCTACCCTTATCGCAACAACATCCCCATTGAGATCGTCGAGATCTTTGAACGTCATGGCTTCATCTGGGGCGGCAAGTGGTATCACTATGACACGATGCACTTCGAGTATCGGCCGGAGTTGCTGGCCGTCGCACCGCAATGAGCGTCGAGACGGTCATCCCGGCTGCCGAAGGTCGTGCATTTGCTCTTGAAGCCGGTTCGACCGCCAAGATCACTTCTCCTGAAGGCGCCCAGGTCGTCGATGCCTGGGCATTCGGGCAGCCGGACCTCACGGAATATCTCTCCGCAGAACATACCCGCTCGACACTCGAAAAACTGATCCCTGCCGAGGGGGACACGCTCTATTCCAATCGACGGCGACCGATACTGACGATCATTGAGGACACATCGCCAGGTATTCACGATCTTCTGCTGTCGGCATGCGACCAGGAGCGATACCGGCTTCTTGGGGTCGCCGCTCCCCATCGCAACTGCGCAGACAATCTTCGCGCTGCACTCGGAGAACTGGACCTCGAAATCTCTCAGATACCGAGCCCGTTCAATATTTTCGAGAATGTGACCGTGACCGCAAGCGGCGGCTTGGCGATCGCGCCACCATTGGTGGGACCGGGCAATGCGATCACGCTGAGAGCGGAAATCGATACGGTTCTCGTATTGTCGTCCTGCCCCATGGATATTGCGCTAACGAACGGGCTCGACCGTCGCCCGAAGCCAATCGAAGTTACTGTTCAAACGGTCTGAGACTGTGAATAGAAAACCCTAGCGCGAGCTCGTTCGCACGATGGCAATGCCGCACAGCGCAACGATCACGGCACCGATGATCGTTCCGATGTCAGGGATCTCGGTGAAGAACAGATAACCTGCGATGGCTGCCCAAACGACCTGGGTATAGATCATCGGTGAGACGACGGCTGGCGGCGCATAACTGAACGCCTTCGTCAGTAGAAAATGTGCCAGCGTGCCAAAAGCACCAGCCAAAGCCACCCACCCCCAAGCCTCGACGGGAAGCGCCTCTGCAACGAAAAACATCGGGATCGTCAAGAGGAGAAGCGCAAAGAGCGATATGTAGAGGAGTTGGGTCATGGGCAGCTCGACCCGGGCTCCGAGCCGAGTCAGCACATGCAGGGTTCCGAAGCAGATCGCCATGGCAGCCGCATAGAAGAGGAACCAACCGATTTCAGGTGCGGCTGGGTCAAGCGCAATGACGACACCGACGAATCCTGCAACGATCCAGAACCACTGGCGCAGTGTTGCGGGCTCAGCCAGCAATGGACCTGCTAGCGCCGCGGACAATAATGGGGCCGAAAGCATCGCCACATAGGTCTGGGTCAGTGTCATGTTGGCGAGCGACAGCAAAACGGCCATCGTCATACCTGCAAGGCAGATGCCCCTCAGGAACTGGAGACCAGGACGCTTGACCGCCAGGACGCGCCCAATACCGAGAAACGGCAGAAGTGCAACAAGATAGCTCAATTGAGCGAGGCTTCGGGCCCAGGCCAGCGCCCACATGTCATATTGCGTCACCAGGGACTTCATCACCGTGTCGAGGCATACAAAACTCAGCATCGACAGAACCATCAGCCCCGCGCCGATGACATTGCTTTGCCGATGTTCGACGGAACCGGACTGGTTTTCGCCGTTTTTCAATGGTCGTACCCCTGCTCCGGCCGTGCTACACCCTTGATAGGAATGTGGATTCTCATACGAAAATCCGGAATTTCGTTCCAATCGGCAACGGTCATGTTGACGTATCCTTGCGCGGCCCCATTATTAGGTATGCCGGGGTGAAATTTCCGATTGGATTAGAGACGAGAAATGGCGGCTGCCACCGTGGAATTATATGGGCCTCCTGCGTGATACCGGCCATGATATTTTCATCAGCTATGCCCATGACGACCAATTATCTGAACTGGTCGGCGATGGCATCGATGGATGGATCACGGCCTTTGGAAAGAAACTTGAAGGTGCTCTTCGCAAGTCTCTGAAAAAAGAGCAAGGCGAGGTTGGCCGGACCCTGGATGTTTTCTGGGATTATCGGGTGCTTGGCGACGAGCCCCTGGACGACCAGTTGCGCTCGGCCGTCGAAGGCTCGGGCATCTTCATTGCCGTCATGTCCCGGAGTTTCCTGAATTCTGCATGGTGCCAGCAGGAATTCGAATGGTTTGCCAGCGTCATTGAAGGTCAGACCGGCGAATCCGTCAGTACACTGCAAAATACAGGCCGTCTCCCCCTCATGGTCGTCGAACTCGCGCCGACACCGCGGGAGGAATGGCCGCCGCTCCTGGAGAATACGTCCAGTTTTACGTTCTTTCACAAGGATAGTCGCTACGAGTTCGGTGAAGACGACGTTGGCGATCCGCGCTACGCGTTTCCAAGCCCGGATATTCTCGACCGTGTCGGTGAAGAGTATTTCATCGAGCTGAACAAGCTCCAGGGCCGCATCACAAAACGTATTCAGAAGCTGCTTCGCGGCGAGGATCCCGATCCGGACCCCGGTGTGGCGACTGTGTCAGTGCCAAGAATCGCGCCTGCGCGCATGGAAGATTCCGCGCCGCCGCGTGATGGCCGGCGTGCCGTGTTCGTTGCACCGGCGGCCGACGAATTGTCCGGCCCCTTGAGCATCGTGCAGGACGAGCTTTCGACCCTCGACCTGGATGTGCGGACTGTTCCCCACGGCCTGCCCCTCGAAAAACTGAAGGATTCGCTCGATAGCGTCCTGCCTCATTGTGAAGCCTTCATTCAATTGCTGGATGCCACACCCAAGTCCATCGACGATTTCGCCTTCGTCAGTCGCATGATGCTCCAGTCGGAACTTGCAGCCAGGCATTGCAAAGAGGTCCACTACTGGTTGCCAGGGAGCCTGACCGCCGACGAAATCGCATCGGATCCGGCAACGTATTCCAGCCTCTATGCGAACTTTGTTCAGGGCATTGCGTCCAATATCGTTCAGGGAGAGACGATCGAGGCCTTCACCCAGTCCGTTGTGGAGGGATTGGGACCCAGCGAAACGGATGTCACACCGCATAGCCAGACGGTCGACGTTTTCATCTCGACGGCGCGCGAAGATTTGAGCCTGGGCAAGCTCATTGTCGATAAGCTGGTTACCCCCGGACAAGCGGACACCATGCTGACCTGCACGCTCCCGAGCGGAATCTCGGATCCAACCGCCTACTATCAGGATTGGAAGGAGAATGTGCTCGAATCGGATGCGGTGATCCTGGTGCATGGACAAGCCAAACGCAGCTGGGTCAGAGACCAGCTCAAACAGATTGCGCAAGTCCTGGCCGTTACACCGCGGAACGGTCACGGTCTCAAGATCGCGATACTGGATGCGCCCCCGCCACCGCCCATCAATTTCGCAGCGGCCGGGATCGATCTGATCGATTGCAATGAAGGCATAGATGGCGACGCACTGACAACATTTGTAAAGCGGCTTGCAGTGGAGAAGAAGACATAGAGACTTGAAAGACGAGACACAGACAACCCAAGCTCGCACAGCGCGCGCTTCAATGAGACAGGATTGACGGTGAACGACTCGGAAGACAAAGGCATCGAACAATTCGCCTGGATGCAGGACGTCCTGGGCGAAGAGCTGCCGCCGGCCCCCTACCCGGGTCTGCGTCCGTTCGAGGCCGACGAGTCGATCATCTTCTTCGGCCGCGAACAGCATATCAATGATGTCCTGGACCGGATCGCGCACGCAAACTTCGTGGCCGTGGTCGGACCGTCGGGCTGCGGCAAGTCTTCCCTGGTCAAGGCTGGCGTCATTCCTGCGCTCAACCGCGGGCGCTTTTTCGAAGCCGGTACGACATGGCGCGTGGCCGATATGCGCCCTGGCACCGCGCCAATGTGGAACCTCGCAAAGTCCCTGATTACCGGGCTTTCCGGCGAAGCGGAGCCCGATTGGGAAAAGATATCGGACGCGACGGCGCTGCTGACCAGCGACGAGCACCCTTTCAAGGCTCTGCGCGAGGAATTCGATATTCCGGAAGATGAGAACATTCTCGTTCTGGTCGACCAGTTCGAGGAGCTCTTTCGCTATGAAGCCCAAAGTTCGGACGAGGAAGAGGCGAACGATTTCGTATCAATCCTGCTGGCGATCCACAAAGGGCTCGAGAAGAACGTGTCCGCGATTATCACAATGCGGACTGACCATCTCGGCGACTGCCCGCGGTTCGACGGATTGCCGGAAGCCATCAATTCAACGCTCTTTCTGACACCGAGACTGAGCGTCGAAGACAAGCGCGGAGCGATCGAAGGGCCTGTACGCCTCTTCGGCGATCACATCGCTCCCGATCTGACCGACCGGCTTGTGCACGACATGGAGTCGGAAGACGACCAGTTACCGCTAATGCAGCATGTCTTGTCGCGGATGTGGCGTCAGTCGACCGAGGATGGGGCAACCCGTGGCGTAACCCTCGAGACCAATCACTATGCCCGCCTCGGCGGCATCGACAATGCCCTCAATCAGCATGCACGGAGCGTCACAGACGAAATTGCCGAAGAGTTCGGAGATGAAGGGCTTGCTCTGACCGAAGGCCTGTTTCGCCAATTGACAGAGCGACGCGACGACTCCGCCGGACAGGACGTGCGCCGCCCAAATCAATTCGAGACGCTCGCAAGAACATTGGGACTGACCAAAGACGAGGAGACGGCCAAGCTCGGCGCGATCATTGAGAAATTCGCGCGCCCCGATGTCGGTTTTGTCCGCATCGTATCTGGAAGCGGCACCATCTCCGATACCTCGGTCATCGACATCGTCCACGAGTGCCTTATCCGCAAATGGGACCGCTGTCAGGAATGGGTTCGGGATGAGTGGGAGTCGGCAAAGAACCTGCGGGATCTTGCAGGCACATTCGCTGTGCGCGGCAGATCCGAGCGGCGGCTCGACGCAGACAGCACGCTCTATTTCGCAAAATGGCGCGACGCCCAATCACCCAATGCCGCATGGGCCAGTCGCTACAATATCGATGAGACCCAGTTCAACCGCATCATCGGGTTCCTCGACGACTCGATTGCCGAGACGGAAACACGCAAACAACGAGAGCGCGAAGAACTTGAGCGCGATGCCAAACGCGAGGAGCAGGCGAAGCGGCAGAAAGCTGAAGCTGAAACAGCTCGAGCTGAAGCGGAACGCGCTCGGGCGGAAGTCGAGAAGGCTGAGGCACAGGCCGCCGGCGCCCGCCAACGTTCGCGATACATCCAGATAGGCGGCGTCGCTATCATCTCGATCATCGCCGGATTTCTTTACATCTTCCAGCAGACCCAGCAGCAGTTCCACTCGCAAAGCCTGAAGCTTCAGGAACTGCAGAACGACCTTTCGGAACTGATTCTGTTACATCGATCGCAGAACGCCGAAAACATGATGGGCTTCCTGGAGAAGACGATCCTCGACACGGATGCCTTCGACACGACGATCATCAAGAGCAAGGTCGGCCTGTCGGCGGTAGGCAATCTGTTGGCGCGCAAGGACAGCTTTGTTGCCGAGTCCGACAAGACGAAGCAGCGCGTGCAGAAAGTCGCCAAGACATTTCGAGACGATCTCTCCGGTCTCGCCGTCGACATGCTGCAGACCCACGAAACCCAGCGCGAGCAGCTTCTGGCTTCCTTCGATGAACACGTTCTGCAGATCCATACGAACTTGCAGAAAGACATGGCGGCGATCCCCCGACCGATCGGTCGGCGACTGGATGGACAGTATTTTATTCCTGCCGTCACCGAAGACGGTCGCCTGATCGCCCTGACGGAAACAAAACTGGCGGAAGACTCAACGCCCGATAGCGAGAACCTTCATATTCTCGTTCATGCCTTTACCGACAGCGGATTTCCGCCTCCTGATCAGAAACCGCTCGCCAACCTTTCGCTGGATGCCGTTCCCGGTGCCTGGGTGATCGATATGGGCTTCAGTCCACGTGGCGAATATCTGTCGGCTACCGTCCAGGCGCCCGGAAACGACCTGCGATCGACGTTCATGTGGGTGCTGATCTGGGATGTCAAAACCGGGAAGGTTGTCGACAAGATCCTCGTTGCCGAAGAGTTCACCGATCTTCTGAAGACAGCCTTCAGCCGCGACGGCAAAACATACGCAATACTCAACCAGCAGGGCGACTTTATTGTCTGCAAAATTGGGAGTTGCGGACAAACAGATGATCCGGCCAGTTATCGCAAAACCCGAATCGAGACCACGCAAAAAAGCGCCCGCGGTCAGGAAACCCTGGCCTTGGTCGATTTGATCCCACGCGACAATAACGCATTTCTCGCTGTCTATTCGGCGAAGGAACTTTTCCTTTCCGTCTTCACGAATTCACTTGAAGGTACCGCTCCGCCGGCTTTGCTCAGCGAGCCGACGGAAAAACTGCCGCGAATGCCCTATCTCGATACCGAGCGGCTCGATGCGCACTATTGCAACGGCTCCGATACCCTGATCGTGATCGACAAAGCCAACCGCATGCATGCCTGGCGCCTTACGGGAGAGGGCCCGCCGGAATGCACCATTCGCTTCACGCGCGGGACCGATAAGCGCGTCAGCACCATCTGGGAGATCCCCAAAGATCCAATCCGCTGGAGCAATGCGCTGCTGGACCAACTCATGATGCAGGCCGACGAACGGGGACAGCGCATCATGAAGAAATGGAAAGGCAAAGCGTTCGAAGCACGCCTTGCCCGCAGCGATGATGTCGTCGCTGAATTCAGGTTCCCGTTTACGCTCGAGCATCATCTGCTGGATGGCCAGGGCTTGAAACTGATCACGCTCATCGTGGAAGGCGTTGCCAACCAGCGCTACAATTCGATCGTGGCGATCTGGGACATATTCTCGGGCCATCATCTCAATCATCTCGCGACCCAGGATGTATTCCGCGATATCGACAAGCCTCTGGCCGCAAATGGTGCTGTTGGATATGACGCGGCCAATGGGCGTTTCCTTCTGCTGACGCCAGATGGCGTCACGCAGGATGCTCATGTCGGAATTTTCAGAGACAAGGATTGGAAGCCGGCAAGCGATGATCCCGGCATGTACCGGTTCGACCCGAAAAGGGAATCCTTCGTCAGTTCTGCCGAAGGAAAAGCACCAATTCACGCAAAAATGTTTGCCAGTACGTTGGAAGTGTCCGCGCGCGAAGAGACGCCTTCGGGAGGACAAACACGAACCAAAGTGTCTCTCAAAGATCCGAGGTCAGGCAAAATCGTATCTTTCTATCCCAATCTGCTCTGGAAGCATGGGGCGGACGATTGGGAACACCATGAAGGTCAGGTCCCATTTGGGATCCTGAGTGCGGATGGCCGGTTTGCGGCGATATCCGTCCCGGGTAGCGCCGTGACTGAACGCTCGCGCTTCGACACGGACCCTGCTCTCGAAATCTGGGATACGGAAACAGGAGCGCTCAAAGCACGCGTCATTCACAAATCGAAAGTGGTAGGGGCTGCCTTTCTGGATGGCGGACGCTACCTTGCATCTCTTACCGCTCAGCATGGTGCTTGGCTTTCCGTCTGGCGGTTGGATGATTTGGAGACCGAGGTGTGTGGACGCCTCGAAATTTACGATCTGGTGAAAGTAGCGATACCCGGGGGCAGTGATGATGGGGACGCATGCACCGAAAACTGACGACCAAATCGAATGAAACTGCGGCGGGGCGAGCGCCATTTATGAGGCGGTACGCCTTGTGTTCCGCCCTTGAAAGGCCGGCTTTGCGCCCCACATCGAACGATATGGCATTGCATGGCCGCGACACCTGTCGTGATTTGCGCGGCTCCCTGGCGGCGGTCATTGTGAAACCGCCTGTCAAGAATGTTACTCCGCTTCCGTTTCGGCGTATTGCAGGCACTGTTCAGCGCGTGATAAACGGCAAGAAAGGGTGGATAAATCAACGGATTGCAGGAAATACTGCAGCACCGGCCACCGTTCGCGAAAGAAAGGTCGAAAACGCACATATGCTGAGCATGATTTCCAGATCAGCAATCCTTGCGTTGACCCTCCTCTGGCTCGTGCCAGCCCACGCGCAAGAGCAAACAATCGTTACAAATTCCGGAGACGTGGGCGTCACGCGCAGCGAAGAAGCCTCGCAACTTGCCATCAAGGCACGCGAACTTTTTGAAATCGGAATGCGCAGACAAGACCCGCGCAAACTCGCGGCGTCCGCCGAGATCATGAGCCGGCTGCCAGATGTCGTGGACCTGAGAACGGACGAGACGGCGCCTCCCATTGAAATGGACCCAAGACGTGCTGCCGAAGGTGAGCGCCGCACCTCAGGGCTCGTCCCGATTCTCATGACCCCTTCCCAGGTCATCGACACAGCGCTCGAATATGCCGAGAGCCAGGGCGACAAAGCTCTGGTCGATGAGCTCCACGAGACAAAAGCATCGCTCCCGAAGACCGCACAGAAAGAACCCGGCCAGAAGCCATGCGTCTGGGCAAATTGCTGCGGCAGGTGGGGCTGCTGGCGATGGTGTCAATGGTGGTGACACTAGTGTTATCAGGAGAACCTAAATCGCTCCTCTTTGCTGAATACCAACCGACGATATGTCCAACCCCTCCATTGAGCCCGGCGGTAGAAACCGAACTGACCTGGGCCCCAAGACGCCCTCATTTATTTTGAGAGTCCAGAGTTTAGATAACTAGTCATCCTGTTGTCGTGAAGTGCTGTTTCCTTTTCTGTTTTCATGGTCGCGGTGTGAGCCTTCCCCTCGGAGCCACCGTCGCTCGTTCGCCCATTAGGCGAGCGACGGTGTCGGAGAGTGGAAGGCGGTGTTCCCCTTGGTGGGTCCTGAGCCTTGTGCATACAGCACGGCCAGTGGTGGCAATCCGCCCAGAGCTGAATGCGGTCTGACGGTGTTGTAATCGGTGCGCCAGCGCGATAATGCCCGGCGGGCGGCCCTGAGACTGTCGAACACCTCCTCATTGAGCAACTCGTCACGAAGCCGTCCGTTAAAACTCTCGATGAAGGCATTCTGCTGTGGTTTGCCCGGCGCGATGTAATGCCAAGCAACGCCGGTCCGGTTCTGCCACTCAAGGATCGCTCGGGACGTCAGCTCGCAGCCATTGTCACTGACGATCGTTCGTGGCTTGCCACGGCGGGCTATCAAAGCATCAAGTTCACGCGCAACCCGTGCCCCCGATAGCGATGTGTCCGCTACCAGCGCAAGGCATTCACGGCTGTAATCGTCAATCACTGCCAGGATGCGGAACCGCCGGCTGGCACCGAACACGTCGGAGAGGAAGTCCAGGCTCCAGCGCATGCTCGGGCCAATGGGGATCGGGATCGGCGCCCGGGTTCCCCGCGCGCGCTTGCGCCCACGTCGGCGCGGTACGGCAAGCCGCTCCTCGGCGTAAAGCCGGCGCAGTTTCTTGTGGTTCATTTTGATCCCTTCGCGTTCCAGCATGAGACCGATGCGGCGATAGCCGAACCGGCGCCGCTCAGCCGCCAGCGCACGCATGCGCGCCCGGATCTGTGGGTTGTCGGGGACACGCGCCCGACGCACCGTCTTGGGGTCGACACCGACCAGCCGGCAGGCCCGCCGTTGCGAAAGGGCATATCTTGCCATCGCATCAAGGGCCGCCGCGCGTCGCTCAGCAGGTGTCGTTAGTTCTTTCCCAGAAGATCTTTCAGCACCACATTGTCCAGCATCGCGTCCGCCAAAAGCCGCTTCAGGCGGGAATTTTCCGTCTCAAGCGTCTTGAGCTTGCGCGCATCGGACACATCCATGCCGCCGAACTTCGCCTTCCATTTGTAGAACGTCCCCTGGCTCACGCCATACTTTCGGCAGACTTCCGCAGTCGCCATCCCGCGCTCCTGCTCGCCAAGGATCGAAATGATCTGTTCTTCGCTGAACCGTGACTTCCTCATGTCCGTCTCCTATCGCTGACGGACTCTCCTTTCAAGTGAGGGACCAAACGGGGCTCAGGTCAGAACCAACGCAGCTTGAAAACTCCCGCCTCTCGATGGTTGACCCGCATCAATATGGACTGGTGCGCGGCACAAAAACAATCTTAGCCCGTCGCTGTATCGTTTCGGCGCGGGAACCAACGACCATTGCTCAACGCATGGCAGTATGTCCGGGCACAATATGTGCCCAGCCTTTCTCGATACTCTTAGCGGAAAGCGGGAACGACGCATCGTTGGGATTAAACACGAACTCGCCCAAAGGTGCGTAATCTTTCGCTTTCGAAGGACTCGTGACATTGTCCTTCAATTCGAATGCCGCAGCGTAATTCTGCTTGACCCAATCCGTTGAAAAGCCGTTTTGGAACGCGGCCGTATAGCCAGCGATCGCATCGTCATATTGTTTGTTTTTCGCTTTGATGGTGGCATAGCTAGCGAGTGCAGAACCGCGAAGCACTCCCTTAGGCGCGAGTATCGCCGCAATGTTCGCGTTTATCTCAGCACGCTGCAGCAGATCTTCATCGTTTCCCGACAACAAAGATAGGCTTGTTTCCGCATCGGCAAGCCCTTTATACGCGCGCGCCATTACCAAGTGCGCCTTCTGATTATCCGTAGTGGGTGACATTCCATATCTGGCGACAACCGTTGAAAGATTCTTCCGAATAAAATCCTCATAGAGTGCGGTTGAGGCTTTCAACAGTGTGCGCGAAGCAGCGGTATACCCTTTCTGGCCATATTCGAGAGCACGCGCATGTACGACGTCAGCCGTCGAACTTGCCGCGTTTTGCGTATGCGCCAAAAGGGCAACCAGCCGCTGATAGCCGATTTTCCGCTCGACCAAAGCGGGTACAATCGGACATTCTCGCTTCTCAGGCGTAATATCACCGATAAGACCTTCGGCAACGGCAAAATCAATACTGTGGGCGAGCACGAAATTGGTTATCCAACCTTGAACCCGATTGTTTCGCGGCGTTAATTGAAATCTGAGATCCCGAGCTGACGAATCCCGAATATGTTTCCAAGAGTTCTGCGCATGCGTAGTGCCCACCGCATCTTTAAGCACAGACATTCCACAACGGACCGGCAGGACCGTGGCGATCCCTCTTGCGGTGTCATTGTGATTGCCGCTCTCAGCAGCTGTAACAACAATGCCAACGAGCAGGCCCTGTTCACTGAACACTGGTGAGCCGCTATCGCCAGGATATGTGTTAGCTCTCATTTCATAGCGGCAGCTGCTTTGCCATGAGAGTGGCGCTCTTGCCACCAGCGGTGTTGCCCGATCACGACTGTATCCAAGCAGAATATGATCGTTGTTCTCCTCGATTTCTGCCACCCACATCTCGACTTCCTGGAATATGCTATCTTTGGCGTTGAGCCTGACAACAGCGAAATCAAGATTGTCTTTTCCAACGGCAATCGTCTTTGCCTGGTACTTTCTGCTATTTCGACCTGAGGAGAATTCGACAAAAATGTCCGCATCCTTCGCGACATGGCGAGCGGTAATCAACAACCCTTGTGCCGCATCGAACACGGTTGCGGCTCCCCGAAAAGATCCATCACTTTTCCGATAAACCTTAGCGACACTGTACTCAGAAAGATTGGAATGATCAGCTTTGCTTGCATAGCCAAACCGTCCGCACTCTCGCGCCGATGCGACGGAAAAACCACTCAGCAGAATCGTCACTAAGGACAGTCCAAATATGATTGGCGATCTCATTTTGCCTCTTTATAGGTCACGGTGATCGTATGCACTTCGGTCGAAGAAACACGACCGCCTGCACCGATTTTGATCGGCGGAAATTCAAGCGCGACCTTGCCATTGGCATCACGCGTTACAGCAAATCTGAGTATTGCTTTCAGTTCGCGCGCGCGCAGCGAGGGCTTGCCCTGCTTGGCGGCATCAATGGCTCGAGCGCCTGTCAAAATCGCGTTCGCAAGTGTACTACTTAAGGCAGCAGCGCTGACGTCCGCGCTCGTACCAGGGGCCGGTGGCACCAATGTGAGTCTGATGGTGTTTGCATAGTCGCTGCTGACGCCGCCTCCAACTTCCACAACGAAGAGGGAAAAGCCGGTGCTCGCTGATGCCTTCTGCAGAGTATTGACCTCGATAACGACACTTTCCAAGGTCGGAAGTTTTCCTTCGGCCGCATCTTGTACTTGAACAAGTGCCGCCTTGGTTGCATTCAGCAAATCTTCGAATCTCAAATCGCCAGCCTGAGCAATTCCGGCAAAACAAGAAACGCAGAGAAAGGTGAGATTCGACAATTTGAAATATCGGTAAAACATACGGGCATTGCCTCTTATCAAGCCAGACACACGCCACACAAGACGTTTCAAGTGTCAATATAGACAATATTGAGGCAGCTGAACAACAGTGTCGTTTTATATAAACACTGCGATAACAATATTCGCCTGATGGGAATACGCGTTATCTTCTTCGCTGCCGTCCGGCTGCGCATGCCGGACAAATTGTCGGGCTCCGCATCTGAACGCCTCGACAGCATCGATCGATCCGTAATCCTTGAGGTGCCTGCGACAGCCGCAACGAGCCATCGCTCCCAACTGTGCCAAACGGCTGGGACAAGCGAATTGAGTCCGGCGATGTTGAAAAGAGAGCTCGGAACTAGAACGCAGCGCGCTTCGAAACGAAGCCTATTTCTCTTCGTTCCCATTCTCCAGACGGAGGTTCCAAAGGAGCGAGCGGGCCTCGAAGGGCTGCAGGCCCGGGAACATCTCCACCAGACGAGCAACGACAGCCGAAACATGCGGACAGGCAAAGCTGGTGCCGAGAAACTCGCGCGTTCCGCCCCCGGCGCTCGGTGCCTTGACATAGACACCATTGGCTTCAAGCTCGATTGGTTGGCCCAGGCGATATCGGAAAGTCAGTGCGTCCTTGATGAACTCATAGTCCACCGACAGAACCGATGACAGATTGGCCGGATAGGCCGTCATGCCTTGATTGTGTGCCGCCGTTACAACGATGACGCCGTTGTAGAAGGCTTCATCAGCGATCTCTGCAAGCTTGCTGCGGCTGCCACGATCCATGGTACCGGCACTGATGTTGACGACGTCCATTTTTTGTTCGACGGCCCATTTGAGGCCGGCAACAAGTTCGTCACTCGAGCCCTTGGCGTTGCCGCCCATGACTTTGACGCTGTGCAGTTCAACATCCGGCGCCAACCCCAGGATGATACCGGCACAAGCCGTTCCATGATCCATCTCGTCCGAGCCGGCCTTCGGCTCGCAAGTGAAGGTGCCGCCCCGAGCGCGGACCAGTTCATAGGAACCCGCCAACTTGCCCGACAGTTCCGGATGGCTTTCATCGACGCCAGTGTCGAGCATAGCCATACGCACGCCCTTGCCGGACGCCTCACGCAGCTTGGACTGCAGTGTATCGCGATCAAAGAGTGTGCTCACGCCACTCTTGCTCCGTCTATGAGACTACCCACCGTCATGCAATCAGATTTTCTTCACTCAAACGCTCGACGAGGGATCGCACCAGTTCGAGGTCCGTATCCGACAGATGGTCCAGTGACGCGCCAATCTCAGCCCGCAGTGTTACCTGATCACGGTCCGAGTCTCCGGTCATAAGAGGTGAGTCCAGCCAGTTCTTTTGTGGAGCGGCGCTGAAGTCTGTCTCTAGCGCCTTCGCAGTCACCGCAGCCTGTCTTCCCACACGGCTGATATGGTCGAGAAAAACACCGCAAAGCTCCGCATAGCGGCTGGCCAATGCGATTTCTTCCTTGCTGAAGCGATCCGCATCGGCGTCACGCCGATTGACGAAAGTCAGAACGCCCAGGACCGAATCGCCACGCACGATCGGCGCCGCAATATACTCCTTGGTCTTCGAATACCCCTCACGTTCCTCCTCGGCCTTGTCGGCCAGATAGGAGTCGACCTTGCCAAAATATTTTGGATTGTCGGCCGCCTTGTCCATAGCGGTCGTCTGACCCGTCAGATAGACAAAACCGGAAATGCTCTGCCCGATCGGAACAACCGGCGCAGAATCGCCCAGCAGTTCTTCATTGGTCGAGGCAAAGAAGACAAGCGTGTCATTGTCGCCGGGCGTCAGTACCGAGGACTCTTTCGCAGCCAGGCGCTCGACGGCTGACGCGAGCACCAGGCCAAGCCCGCTGCTCGCCGCCGTCTCGCCTTCCGCAAGCGCACCCTTCAGCTTGGGGATCAAGTCGCCCGGCAAGCCATGACTGAAAGGGTTCTGCGGCAATTCAGCGACCAATCATTTCTTTTGGCCCGAAGCCATAGGTGAACTGGGCAAGCTCGGCCATCTGATAACGACGTGCCATTTGCTTGTCGTCCTCGATGATACGGCCCAGCTTTTCAGAAAGCTTCGTCATCTGCTTCCAGTCCATCTGCTGCCAGCGTGCCTTCCACTCGTCCGATATCGGGAAACGAGCAATGATCTGTTCGGCGCTCTCATTTGCATGCTTACCGTCAGCCATTTCGAAAGCGCAGTCAACCAGCGCCTTCTGATAGGCCTGCATCCCGGCAATGTCGCCAGGAAGCGCGGCAAGGTCAATGGGGGGAACCACTTCTTTGACCGGCCATGGATTTTTTATGTAATCCAGCACGCTTTCGGGCGCTTCAGCGGGACGATGCTTGAGAAAGATCTCCTTGGAACGCTGGATATCGCTCAGAACCGATTCCATGCCCTCGGGCAAAGCATCGCGCTCAAGAATGATCGCACGCGCGGCCGTCCGCTTCAGCGTTTCGTCGAGAAGCTGGAACACCTCCTCCTGGACAGGCTGACTATGGCTGTCCAGCCATTCGCCGTCCTGGAAGTGACCGCCGGCGACATGCAGCATCTGCACGCGATCGCCATTCAGATTGTCGAGGAACTCAATGGGATCGTAACCGTGGTTCTCGCCATTGATGAAGAGATTGGCGACATCAAGGAGCAACCAGCAGTCGGTCAACTCGCAGACACGGTTCACAAATTCGACTTCCTTCATGGGCGATCCGCCGACTGGGAAGGAATAGGCCACGACCTCAAGACCATAGGGCTGCCCGATGATCTCACGGCCCCGATTGTACTGGTTTGCGCACCAACGGGCCGCAGACTCCTCGAAGGGCATGGACATGAATACGGTCAGATCGCGATCGTCCATGCGGTGATAGGTCAGATGCTCACTGAATTCGACCATCCCCGTCTCGTCCATGAAAGTACGCGAGTCGGCGAGTGTCTGAGCAGCAATCGGCTCGACGGAGCCGATGGAGAGCGAGATCCCGTGCGCAACGCATGGGAAGACGTTCATGACCTCTTCCAGGATTTCACCGGTCGGGTCATTCATGATCCGACGTGGCCGCACGATATAGTCTTCGGTCGGGACTTCGAGGAAATCAATCGAGTCGCCATGCTCGAGCAGTTCAGGCAGGTAGAAGCCGCGATAGGCCAGACCGGCCCCGTATGCAGGGAGTCCTTGCATCGTCAATCTCTCTTTGTTCTGAAATCCGGGGGAGGATAGTACGGTGCTGCTCATTCTTCTTCCCGATTGGGGCTGCAACCCCTCCTCAGGTGATGCCTGCTCAGGCTGAGATCGACGCACCGGCGTGTGTTAAGGCCTCTCGCAGCCTCCATGAGCATTTGCTCACGAAGACTGCATAGAGGTTAAGTCCGGCTGGCTTAGTAGCAGTTGCGCCAGCAATTGCGCCAGCAGTTGGACCAGTAATTATGCCACCAGTGACGGCGACGACGACGCCCATAAGGCTGTACGCCGGCCTGATCGCCTTCGGCACCCTGGGGCGGGCCTTGATCCTGTCCACCACCGGGCTGGCCCGATGAAACATGGATAACAACCTGAGGGGACGCGCTTGCGCCAGGACCTTGCTGACCGCCAGGTCCGCCCGGTCCGCCGGGGCCGCCAGGTCCTTCGGGACCGCCGGCTTCGCCCATCAGCTCATTGACCTTGTCTTCCGCAACGGCGTACTTCTCGAGCTCTTCGTCTGAGACTTCGTAGAACTTGCCGTCAACGCTTTGCAATATTGCCACGACTATCTTCCTTTCCTACTCCGTTTGGATCTGACCGCTCTTAAGGCTTAACAGGAAACCCAAGTCATCATCAACCGAACGGATCTGAGGTTTGCTTGGTTTAGTAGCAGTTACGCCAGCAATTCCGCCAGCAGTTGCGCCAGTGATTGCGCCAATAACGACGGCGGCGGCGACTATGATGATAGGGCTGAACACCGGCATCATCGCCTTCTTCGCCACCTTCCGGTCCGCCCATCGGCGCTCCGCCTTGCGGCGGTCCTCCGGATACATGAACAACGACCTGGGGAGATTGAGATCCTCCCGGTGCCGGACCGGCCATTTGCGGGCCTTCTTCCTCGTCCAGCTCGTCGAGGACATTTTTCACCTTTTCAGGTGGAACCTCGAACTTCTCAAGTTCGTCGTCAGGCACCTCGAAGAACTTACCATCTACGCTTCTGAGGATTGCCACTTGCTACCTCCCTTCTTTTTGCTGTGCTCACAAACAACCAAATCGGTCGTAATCAGCTGCTGAGAGCCCCCGGATTCAGTTCGCCCCCTCGCCTATCGCCATCTCTGGCAATCGCTTCGCGCTCCCGCTTGAGACGACGTTCGGCATAGAGGTCGAAAAGTTCGTAGACGCGATCGCTGTTGGCTTTGAAATAATCCCACAGCAGTTTCGTCGCCTTGCATTCGTGTTCTTTGAATTCGTCCGAGTTGTAGTCGGTGGTCGGGCATCCGTGGTTACAGATTTCCTTCGCTTCGCAATCGAAGCAACGCATGACCCAGGGACCTTTGTCGTGCAATTTTTCCAGGGTTTTCTTGTATTCACCCTCATTGAACGGCGCATCGATATGACCGATCGGATGGTTGGTCAGATCTGTGCCGCACGCATGCATGGTGCCGAAATGATCCACCGCCACATAGGTGCGTCCAGCCTGACAACCGAATTCGCTACAGTGCAGCTTTGGTGCAGGATCGCGTCCCGCCGCATAACGCTGCACGCGAAGCAGAGTTTCCGCTTCGTGCACTTTCACCTCGTTCGCATGCATATGCTCGAAGATGTCACGCATGGCACTGAACATCTGCTCGCCCGAAAGAAGGTCGCTGTCCATGCCGCGGCCCTGGGGCTGCAGGAAGTTGATGGTAAAATCGTGCACACCCACCTCGTCGAACCAATCCATCACCTCAGGCATACGGTTCCAATTGGATGGACTGAGGACGGTAATCACGCCCTTGTCGGCGCGATGGTCATGCACAAGCTTGAGCGCGCGTTCGACGCGCTGGCCGGCACCGCGGAGCTCATCATTGATGGCAGGAGGTCCGTCGCAGCTGATGCAGAGGCGGATGCCGAGCTTGCGGAGATGATTCAGCCGCTTTTCGCTCAGCATGGTGCCGTTTGTCACCAGCGGGAATTCGATGATCTTGTTGTGTTCGCGTGCGAGCGCGCGACCGTAGGATGTCGCCTCCTCGTACCATTCGTCCGACAACAAAAGAGGCTCACCGCCATGGAATTCCAAGCCGATGAAGTGGCTCTTGGTGTTTTTCACGAGCAGATCAGCAATCCGCTTGAACCGCTCGATTTCCATTTTGGGAGTTTTGGGTGTGACCGCTTCGACATTGCAATAGGTGCACTTCAAATTGCACCCCGGCGTCAGCTTCATGGTCACATAGCCGATACGCTCAAAGAACTGCTCTAAAGTCAGCGCCATAGGTCTAACCACTCGTTCATTACGAGACAACGAAAACCGTTTCTCGATCGCCCCCGGTTTTCGACGTCAAAATATCAAGCGTTTGTGATGAAACCTTAACGAAATTCCTTAGACAAATCATCCCCTAAGTGACGACTGCACGATCTGCAACCATGTCATATCACTCAGTTGAAACTTGCCTTCAGAATGCCGCTTGCCCCGGCACGTCGGAAATGGGGGGCGATCACGGTTCCGTCAAGATGCGTGAATGTATTTATCCTGTAACGAGATGGCGCAAAAAAAGAATTAACCCCGAAGGCCTTCCTTGCGCTCAAGCGCGAGAAGCCGCGTTACCGTTACACCGAAAATCGACAGCATGGTTTCCGGAAAATCGAGCAAGAAAGCCCGGAAACGCGCGTAGTCAAGTGTCAACAGCGTTGTCGCCTCATGGCAGGTAACTGTCGCCGATCTTAATCCGCTATCGAACATTCCGTACTCGCCGAATAGATCGCCCGGTCCCAGTCGGCGCACGACATCCTCGTGACCGGAAATCACGACTTCCAGGCCGCCTTTCATGACCAGATAGACCCGGTCGCCAGTATCCTGCGCCTTACAGACAGTTTCGCCGTCGGCATAACGTTCTTCATGCAGAACCTCGGCAAGCGCCGACAGATCGGATGCCGGAACGGCGCTGAAGAACTCGCAATTATGGAGGGTATGCAGGCGTTCTTCGAAGCTCATCAGTCCGCCTCCCCTTCCGCTTTTATCACTTCCCGAAACGTCGCGTCACTGCGCGACAGCTCCTCATAAGTCCCGGTCGCCCATAACTGACCGTCCTTCATCATCACGACCTGATCGGCTATCTGGGCAAGTTCTGCATCATGGGTGATGGTGATAATGGTTCGCTCGGTTGCTGCCTCGCGAAGGAGGTTATGAACGTGCTTGCGCTTGTTTGGATCGAGGCCGGCCGTTGGCTCGTCGAGGATCATGACCGGATTGCCTTGCAGAAGGGTCCGGCAAAGGCTGACAAGCTTGTGTTGCCCGCCTGACAGCCGTTTGCCCTGGCGGCCGACCCGGTAACAAAGGCCACTGAGCAGGATGGCCGAATCCAGCGGATGATCCGAAAGCGTGCCAAGCAGGACATTGTCGACTTCGGTTGCGCCGCGCGTGTTGGTCACCTCGGCAATGCCGTACAACAGATTGTCACGCCAACTCAGATGGCGGTTCAATGCTGCGGGGTCGAGGCGCTCCAGAGCGTCGGCGAATGCACCGGAAGCGACATCCCCGAATTCGGAATGGGCCGCCTTTGCCAGCGCGCCGGCAAGCTGTGACACCTCATCGGCACCGGCTTCTCGAGGCATCGCTGTCAGCCCGATGAGCATGAGATCCTCGCGCGTCATCGGATCGCTCTCATCGATCGGCCCCATGCGTACAAGGTCCGACCGTATGCCCCACACCGCCGGCGATATCGGAAATGGCGCCAGCTCAGCATAGCGCTCGAACGTCTCACAACGTTCCAGCAACTGCCATGTCTGTTCAACGACGCTACGTGCGAAACGCAGAATGACATCGGCGGGTTCGACCTCACTGAGGCGGTGCAGCGTCGGACCATGCACGCCGGCATGCGTGTCCTGAATCAATCGCATGGTGTCGGCTGCGCTGGCCGTCAAATTTTCAAGGACCGTCAGGTGCGGGACTAACGCCGCAGTCGAGAACTCCCGAACACTTACACCGGTATCCTTCTCGACAGCCTTTCGCAGCTGTTCACGCAATCCCTTCAGATCGCCCGCGAGCTCAGTTGCTTTTTGGGCGTTCATCGGCGCGAGATTGAGCGCCTGATCGCGCGCGAACTCACCAACCATGGTGCTGTCGATCCAGCCCATCGCCTCTCTGTCGAACGGTGCCGCCCGAGGACCGCTATCTTCGTTGAGACCGAAGCGAAGATTCTCCTCCAGCGTTCCATCAACGATCATCGGGCGTTGCGGCATGTAGCCATAAAGCTCGGCTCGTTGCTCCGGCCCAAAGCGCTCCAGCTCCGCATCCCCAACGCGAATAGAGCCCGAAACCGGCCGCATGCGGCCCATGAGCAATTGGGTCAGCGTTGTCTTGCCGGAGCCTGACGGGCCAACGAACACGATGAGCGACTGCGGCTTCATATCGAGAGATATGCCGTCGGCGCCGCCGCGAATCTGACCGCCTCGCGTGTAGGCATAGGTGACATTCTCGATCGATATGGGCGCCGAGGCCACAGCCTGGGCGCTGATCGTCGGATCCCCCTTCATGGGTGGATCGGTCTCATACTCCAGCAAGCGATTGAAGCTGATCCGTGCCAGATTGAATTGCACGCCGGTGCGCACGACTTCGTCGACGTAACCGTAGAATAGCGGAATTCTGGCGAAGACGACGGCGACGAAACCGTCCGAAAGTTCGAAGTCGTGGGCGAACACGACGTACGCCAGTGTCCCCAAAATCGCCAGGAGCGCCACGAGCTGATTGGTCTGAAAGAGAACCTGCATGCGACCGTTGAGCATCGTCATGCCCATGAATGCCACTTGCCGCGCTTTCTGAAGAAAGCTTAGATTCCTTGAAGTTTTGCCTTCGAGCGCGCCCATCTGCAATTCAGGAACGGCACCGAGATAGTCTTCAAACGCCGACTTGACATCGTCCTCGCTGCGCATCCGATCCGTGTGCAGCATCCGCATATCGCCGAGCATCGATTTTGCAACGAATATCGCGATGAGGCTGAACACCAGAGCCGCAACAGCAATGCTCCAGTGTGCGGCCGCCAGGAAAACCAAAATCCCCAACCCTTGAAAAAAGGCATTGAAGAGATCCGACAAATCCTTTCGGCGCTCATATAGGGATGATGTATCCATCGAAAGCCGATTGGTGATCTCGGTAACGGGATGCGTGTGAAAGAACTGATCGTCTTTCCGAAGCAGATTGAGCAGGACTTCGCGCTCCATATCGTTCTTGGAACGGATCTCGAGCAATGCCTCGAACCGAATGTTCATATACTGGAATACCGCCTGCAGAAGCGTCACCAAGGCAAAAGCCGCAAGCACCGAGACCACGACCGCCCAGCTGGCGTCGATACCCAAACCATCGACGATGAAGCGGATGAGCCAATGTGCGTTGGCAACCTCCTGATCAGGAAGCGTCGTCGTGCCGGCAGCGATCAGGAATGTCTGAACGACCGCCGCCATCACCTCCAGACTCAAATACATGATCGCGCCCAGAATGGCGCCAATCCCGAGCAGAATGCCGATCAACGGACGATAAGGCCTGTGGAATATCTCAAGCCAATTTCTCAGCGGAAAGCCGGTATCGGGAATGTCTGGCCGCATTCTCTGTCCTCACCACCTACCGTTCTCGACAAAAAAGTCGTTCGGCGCTTTTAGCATGTTCCCACAAGAGTTCGATAACAAGTTGCGCAACGCAAGCGTCTGGACGAAGCCGGTCCGACGCACTACCTGTTGGCAACTGGGGCGAGACGTATCGGGAGGCTCAAGCATGAGCACCACACCGCAAAATATCGAAACAGAACAACAACTTCCGCCAATCGATGGTCTACGAGCAACCCTTGAGACGGATGGCTATTGCTGGCTTCGCAAAGACTGGTCATTCGAAGAATTTCGATCCTACTGCGCCGGGCTCGGCGATATTTTCTTTGAAGCGGACGTTCGCCTCGGCGGCGAGCGGCCACGGAATTTTCAGCTCCCACAGGCCATCGGATTCCACACCGACCATGCCTCTGCCCACACGGTTGCCTGGTATTGCGTTCAGCCCGATGCGGACGGCGGTGCCATGTGGCTGCTCGATCTGGCACCGATAACCGAAGCCCTCACCAGCGAGGAGCTCGACGCCCTCAGCCGGGTCCGGGTCCCAGACAATGCGATCTGGAGCAAGGGAGGCGACATTCCGCTCTGTGTCCGCAATAACGGACACACCGATTTTCACTATGTTCCCTGGTTGTCGCTGAAGGCGCCCGACACGGATGCAGGTTCCGCATTAAGCAAACTACAGAAGGGCATCGCAAATGCGGAAAAGACCGATATTATCACCCTCGACGTCCAACCGGGTGATGCGGTCATTGTCGACAATCATCGCGTAATGCATGGCCGCGCAGCGATTAGGACCGAGAGCAATCGTTTTCTGAAACGTTTGTGGATTCGCGACCAGGCGAACTAGTTGAGACCCCCTACCCGGCCAGCACTGGTTGAGTGTAGAGGAATCAATCGCGCGAGAGTTGTGCTGGCACCGGATCCCGACTGACTGACGTGAGGCGATCCACTGGCCAAATCATTCTGGAGCCAATTCACCCGGGTATCGGACCTTATCTCGGGAGACAGGACCGCGGAGGCCTGGGCAGAGCGGGTTCGCGATGCGGAGCGGCGCGGCGATCATTTCAAGGCCGCCGATCTGGCCGAGAGTGGGCTCGTCGACTGCGAAGAACGTCCACTCGCCGAGTTGGGAGCCAATGCCCTCAATCCGGCGACGGCGCATTTACGCTATCTTCTGGTGCGCTCGGTTGTCCGGTCAGGTGCGTTGGAGCGCGGCCAGCAACTCTATGAACAGCTCGGTATCGGACGACAGAACGATGTCGATTCACAGAGCCTGGGAGCCCGGATTCTCAAAGATAAAGCGCTAGGCACCGAGGCCGCCGACCGCAAGCAGCGTCTGTCTCTCGCGGCGGAAGCCTATGAAGATGTCTATCGGCGCGAGCAAAACAGCTACCCTGCCGTCAATGCGGCAACCCTCTACTACCTTGCCGGAGAACGCGAAAAAGCAGCGACGCTCGCGGCGGCGACATTGACCGCCTGCGAAAGGGAAGAGCCAGACAGAGACATCGGGCGCTATTGGCATTCGGCAACGATCGCCGAGGCGGCTCTGGTCCTCGGCGACGTAAAACGCGCTGAGGTGTCGCTCGCGGATGCGAGTGCGATTACCGCGGCGGACTACACAGCGCGCGCAACAACGCGCAAGCAACTCAGGCTTGTCTGTGCCGCTGCCGACCTCCCAACGACCCTGCTGGCCCCGATCGGGGTGCCGGATGTCGCCTTCTTCGCAGGCCATATCATTTCGCCGCCCGGCCAATCAGGCCGCTTTCCTGCCGATCAGGAGGAGGCTGTTACGCACGATGTTGCACAGGTCCTCGATGCCTATCCGGTCGGTTTCGCATTCGGTTCGCTGGCGGCCGGCGCCGACATTATCATTGCAGAGCTGTGCCTTGACCGCGGTATCGACCTGCATGTGGTCCTGCCGTTCAACCGGGACGAGTTCATTGCCGAGTCGGTTGCATCGGCCGGGCCTGAATGGATTGCGCGCTTCCGCGCCTGCCACGATCGCTGCAACACGCGCGCCTTAGAGGGCCGAGGTTCGGTGAGTTACGCGACCGACGGCAAATATCTGAACGACGATAGCCTTTTCACGTATTGCGCCGATTACGCCATGGGCCTGGCGATGATCCGAGCCGACGCACTCGATGCGGACCTGCGCATGATCGCCGTTTACGATGGCAAGGGCGGAAGTGGTGTCGGCACAGATGGCAACATTGCCGCGTGGGAAGCGATGTCCCTTCCCGTCCATGTCATCACTCCACGGAGTGACTTCAAGCCCAACCCTCGCCCGCCGGCCGAACCGCAGACCCGGGAATTGGTCCGCGAGCCGCGCGCCGTTCTGTTCGGCGATGTGAAAGGCTTCTCGGCGCTTGAGGAACATCACCTCCCCATCTTCCATGCAGAGTTTATGGGCCGGGTCTCGGACGTTCTCGAGTCGTTCGGCGACAAGGTTCTCTATCGCAACAGCTGGGGCGATGCGATCTACGTCGTCTTCTCCGACGCCATGAGCTGTGCCAAGTGCGGCCTTGCGATTCAGCGAACGATCCGCGAAACGGATTTTCCGGCCCTCGGTCTCGATGTCGACCTGTCGCTGAGACTATCCGGACACTACGGTCCGGTCTTTGCCGGCCACGACTTCATCTGCCAGGAGCCGACATTCTTTGGCGCCCATGTAACATTGGCTGCCCGGATCGAGCCCATCACGCCGCCAGGTGAAGTCTATGTGACGGAAGCCATGGCAGCAGCCGTCGCACTGTCGCGCCAACCGTCCGTCGACTGCGACTATGTCGGCGTTCTGCCCATGGCCAAAGGCTACGGAAAGATCCGCATGCATGTTCTGAGGGAACGGCTGTAATGACACCTTCCCCCGCAGAAGCTCTCGAAGCCGTCCGGAGTGAGATCGAACGGCTGCATCGCTTTCTCGAGCAATGGCTGAACGGCGCGCTCGATTGGTCTGACGATGTGTTCGAAGATGGGATCGGCAGCCGATTACATCCGAACTTCATCAACATTCAGCCAGCCGGCATCGTTCTTTCCTGCGAGACGATCCTCGACCAGATCCGGTCCGGACATGGTCGCTCTCCGGACTTCCGCATCCGCATCCGGAACGTCCGGCTCCACCAGGTGCTCGACGATAAGGACATGCTGTTGGCGACCTACGAGGAATATCAGCGCGGCGCCCGTAATTCGGCACGGCCCGACAATGCGCGGCTCTCTACCGCGCTCTTTGCTCAAATCGAAAGCGGTTCCCTCGAGTGGCGCCATATCCACGAAACCTGGCTACCCGAAGAAGCGCACGCACCGGAACGCTTCGACTTCTGAGAAATTCTCCCCGCACTCACCTCTTGTTCACCGGGCTCCAGGTACTATAAGAGTGAGCACGCGCGTCTTGGGGCGTCGTATAATGGCATTACGTTCGGTTCTGGTCCGAGATATCGGGGTTCGAATCCCTGCGCCCCAGCCAGCTTCCATTTCTTGTTTTGGCGCGCAATCAGCCTCGCACACGCATACCGCGACGGCTCATCAAGTGCGCGAACAGTAATCCCAACATACCACTGCCGATCAGCACCATACACGGCAGGATGAGCGCAGCCATCGGATCTCCGCGCCAGAAGACGGACGCATAGGCTTCAAGTGCCCAGGTATTCGGTGTCAACCAGCCAAGCCATTGCACTTCGGCGGGCATGAGAAATCTGGGGACCATGCTGCCGCCAATCGCCGAGATGACGAGGACCAACATCTGCCCAAGGGTCTCCGCCTGTTTCTTTGTTCGGCAAACCGTCACGAAAGCCAGTACGAGGCCACTGGCAGCCACGGCACTTGCGAATGTCACTGTGGCCCAGCCGATGATCTTGCCCGGCAGTTCGAGCCCGAAGGCCAGCCACGCAACGGCGAATACCACGAAGACCTGCAGCACTCCCATGGCCATGAGGAAGACGAACTTGCCATCGATGACGACGCCGACGCCGCCCGGGCCCACTGCAATCCTTTCGAGTATTCCGCTTTCGCGTTCATCCAGATAGCTGAGCGACGACGTTAACGAGAAAAACAACAGGAACATCATCGCAACAGCGCCGGCATAATAGGAGACCGCCGAGAATGCTCCTTCATTGTCGACGACGGGCGAACGGGCCATCACACGATCCGATCCAGGCGGCCTCGGGAGAAGCGTGGTGTAGGCCTGTTGCAGCGTCCCTTCCAACATCGTGTTTGCGATCTCCTTGGAGGGGTCGGTGACAATCTCGAAGTGCTTGCGCCCTTCGGCGGCAGGCCGATCTAGTGGCCCGCTATCTGGAAGCACAACCAGACCCACATCGGCTCCGCCATCGCGCACCGCTTTGACGACATCCTCGCGTTCGGCGTCTGCCGCACCGGATTGCTTGAGTGTTGGGGATTTGAATAATTCCTGCAGGACCTTCTCCGATCCGGCGTCGTTGCGCAGATCTGCAACCGCGACCCTGATGGCCAGCTCTCCGCCACTAGTGCCGGAGAAGATAACCGCGAAGATTGCGAATACGACGCCGGGCAGAATGAAGCTCATGGCGAGTGCCGCACGGTCTCGCAGAAGGCTCAACAGCATGATCTTGAAGATCGCCAATCTCATGCGGCCTCCTGCGCGGCATCGGACACACAGCGCGCCAGCAGCATTTCGAGTCCTGCACGCCTGATGGTTACTTCCTCTGCAGAAAGTTCCTGGTTGGCGATGGCATCGAGCAGGCGGGCAAGCCGCGGATCATCCAATGCAAGAAAACCCGCCCATGCCTTGCCGCTCGCATCCGGCGACAACCCAACCCGTTCGAGCGCTTCCTTCAGCGACAACACAGACTCGTCCTGCGTATCGACCGCACTGCTTTGCGGCCCGACCACAGATATGTCGCGCAAGTTTTCGAAAGCCTGCTCGATCAACTGTTCCGGAATGCCAAGGGCGCGGATTTTCCCCTGGACCAGGATTGCCAGCCGGTCCGCCAGCAACTCCGCTTCGGGAAGATCATGCGTGACGAGCAAAATGGCTGCGCCATCGGATCGCAAGCCCTGTAGGAGTTCTGCGATCCCATGCTGCGCGTCATAATCGAGGCCAACGGTCGGTTCGTCGAGAACGAGCAACCCAGGATTGTGCATGAGTGCGGCGGCTATGTTGACACGCCGCTGCATGCCCCCGGAAAGATTGTGCAGGGGATCGTTGATCCGGTCGGCCAGACCGACCCGCTCAAGCAAAGCCTCGGCACGTACGCGCAGATCCCCTCGCCCCACGCCCATAATTGCACCGAAGCTCGTCAAATTCTCTTTCGGTGTGAGCTTCTCGAACAACGCAATTTTCTGCGGTACAAGTCCAACGGATCTGCGGGCTCTCGCAGGATCTTCTCCGGCGATGAGAATATGCCCTTGCCCTGGTTTGATCTGACCGCAGATGGTGCGGATTAATGTGGATTTGCCTGCACCGTTGGGGCCGAGCAGCGCAACAATCTCGCCTGCACGGACTGCAAGATCGATACCTTGCAGGATGGCCTTGCCGCCGAGGGTGACTTCAAGACCAGCAACATCAAGAAATGCATTGCGTTGTCGCATTTCCAGCCTGCACCCTGCCAACCGTCCAAATAGTGGCGACCCCTTATCGCCTTCGATAGTCCTTACTTCGAAAAGACGTACCCGAACCGACTGCACGTGCACTGAAGGACGTTCCTGTCAGTGTACGTAACAGACGTATCGGCGGATCGCCTCATGTCAGATGAAAATGATCCGATGTGCTGCTCGCACGTATTACCAACATGACCTGAACGGGGAGCGTAGACGAGTTTGAGCGATTTCGATGTTATTCTTGCCGGCGGAGGCCTGGCAAACGGCCTCATTGCTCTGGAATTGAAGCAGCGGCGCCCGGATTTGCGCCTGGCTGTTTTTGAAGCGGGGGCAACGCTTGGTGGCAATCATACCTGGTCTTTTCACGGCTCTGACGTAACCGAGACCGATCATGCGCTGCTGGCTCCGATGATCAGAAAGAGCTGGGCTGCACAGGACGTCATATTCCCGCGCTATTCCCGCACGCTTTCAACGCCCTACCACTCAATGACGTCGCGACGGTTTCATAACCATGTGCTGGAGCGCATCGGTCGTCACGCCATCCGGCTGAATGAGACAATCAAAGAGGTTTCAGCGTCCCGCATAACGCTTGCAGGTGGCCAGACTGTCTCGGCACCTTGCATCATCGACGGTCGCGGTTGGCCTGCAAGCAGAACACACGATCTGGCTCTCGCTTATCAGAAATTCGTTGGACTAGAGGTCCGCACGCACCAACCGCATGGGCTTGAGCGACCGGTCATCATGGATGCAACGGTCGCTCAGAAAGACGACTTTCGTTTCACCTATTGCCTGCCATTCTCAGAAAAAGGCCTGCTTGTCGAGGATACCTACTACGCGGAAACACCCGACCTTGATCGCAGCGCCGTTGTGGAAAAGCTTCGCGCCTATACTCATCGGCGTGGCTGGCGTATCGCAGCGATCGACAACGAGGAAATGGGTTGCCTGCCCATTGTGCTTGCAGGCAAAAGCAGTGTCTTTGCGGTGCGGCCAGGCGATCCACCATACTCTGGGTTGCGAGCCGGGCTCTTCCATCCAACGACGGGTTACTCGCTGCCGGATGCACTTCGCGTCGCCAGGGAAATTGCCTCATCCAAAACGATAACGTCCTCGGCAATCGCCAATCACGTCGCAGATCTGCGCGACCGGCTTTGGCGAGAGAGGAAATTCTATCGCATGTTGAACCGGCTCTTGTTCATTGCGGCACGCGGCGACGAACGTCGTACCGTCATGGAGCAATTTTATCGTCGACCGCGAGGACTCATCGAACGGTTCTATGCCGGTCAAACATCCAGTCTGGATAAGCTCAGGATCCTGTCGGGCCGCCCGCCAATCGCCATTCGCACAGCGCTTCGCGCACTTCCCGCCCAGTCGGCCCAAGCCTTCATCTGTCATCCCCAACAGATCTCAAAACCCCTGCCAAGCTAGAGGATCGGATGTCTTCAACCGAAGACCTGCTAAAGTTCAGCCGTCAGAAGATCGACCGGGGATCCAAGAGCTTCGCCGCCGCATCACGCCTGTTCGCACCGCAAACGCGTGCCAGCGCTCATATGCTCTATGCATGGTGCCGCCATTGCGATGATGTCATTGACGGCCAGGCCATGGGCTTTCCAAACGGCCAGGAAGAAGCACTGTCCGGTGACAGGGCGCTGCAGACCGTAAATGAACTTGAAGCGAAAACCAGGAATGCCTGCATTGGCATCGCGGATGAGCGGGTCTTCGAAGCACTGTCGGTTGTCTGCGACAGACACGCGATTGACGAGCGTTACCCGCTCGATCTGATTCAGGGCTTCCGAATGGATGCCGAAGAGCGCAATTACGACACCATCGATGACACACTTTTGTACTGTTATCATGTAGCGGGCGTCGTCGGTGTCATGATGGCCATGGTCATGGGGGTCAAGCAACGCGCGGTTCTCAACCGTGCTTGCGATCTGGGCATCGCACTCCAGCTCACCAACATTGCGCGCGATGTGATACCGGACCATCGGACCGGGCGCATTTATCTGCCGCGAGACTGGCTTGAAGAGGCCGGACTTTCACATGAGACAATGTGTGCCGAACACAATCGACCAGCTCTGTTCAGTGTGACTCGACGTCTATTGGATACGGCTGAGCCCTATTACCGCTCCGCGACACATGGACTGCCGCATCTGTCGTGGCGCTCGGCCTGGGCCGTTTCGTCCGCGCAAAAAGTCTATCGTGCAATCGGCATCGAAGTACGTCGGCGTGGCGCGGAAGCATGGGACAGTCGTGTCAGCACAACCAAACCCACCAAACTCGCGAGCATCATGTCGGGACTGGCCCAGACTCTTGTAACGCGGATTCCCGGCACCGAGCTTGACGTTTGCAACAGGTCAGGACTGTGGACAATGCCCGACTAAGTCGACTGCAATCGCCTGCGTCCACAGATCAATCCGGCTTTTGCACGTAAGGCAATCGCCACCATGGAACACGCGGATGCAAATGATGTTCGTGATGATGGCCGAAGTGGAAGCACGATAACAGCGAAGCCCACCAGTTGTAGGTGTTGCTGCGTGCGCGGTGGCGATCCGGGAATGGCGCCGCCCCGGGCCGATGGGGCAGATAGGTGCCAAAGAAAAAGAGCTGCACGGACGATAGAATTGCTGGAAGCGCCCAGAACACAAGCAGGTTCGCGTACCGCACGTCCAACAGAAAGAGGTAGATCGCACTGACTGCCGACAGAAAGAGAAAGGCGCGCCAGGAAAAATACTCCGATAAGAATTTCAGATACCACATCAGGAAATCATGAGGTGGGCGCTCGTCAAAATCTGGATCATCACCAGTGCCGGAATGGCGATGATGAAGATGATGCTTCCGGTTAAGGTCGTCAAAACTGAATCCGGCATAGAGCAGGAGGCAGAGGCTGCCGATAAGTCTGTTGGCTGCGGCGTGGAAGGGAACGAGAGAACCGTGCATGCAATCATGCGCGACGATGAATAGACCGACATAGAGCCAGCAGCTGAGGGCGATCAACAACGGTGCCACCGCCACGGAGTGCCAACCCAATTCATAGATAAAGACCCCGAAGATATGAACGCCCAGCCAGGCAACCAGGACACAGATGGCCAGCCCTACGCCAATGGCGGTCTGCAATCTCGCATCGAGTTCCGGCTCGGTCGTCTTCAAAGTCACGTTGGCTCCGCGTGCTGGACGGCCTTGATCCTGATTTTGCCTCTCATCTCTCGGGTCAAGCCGAGTGTGAAGCGACGCAACTCATCCGATCGAATCCTCGATGCCTCGAGACATTCCAGTGCTAGCGAGATCTGATCGATGGCGTGTTTTTCCGCTCGTTCTAACCCAAACCTGTCGACGAAGGACGGCTTCCCTCGGTCTTTATCAACGTCCTTGCCTGCCACCTCACCGGCACACGCGACGTCAAGCAGATCATCAAATTCCTGAAACGCTTTACCCAGAAGCATCCCAAAGTCCTTCAAAATCTTTCGATGCGCCTCATCGATGTCCGCTGCAATGCAGCCGAGCTCTGCTGCGGACGCAAACAAAGATCCTGTCTTCATGGCATGGGTCACCTCAACATCCTCCAATTCAATGCTGGAAGGATAGAGATCTCTCAACTGGCCGCCAGTCATGCCGTCAGGGCCGACTGCGCCGGCAAGGCAGGTCACGGCGAGACTGCGTTGTTCGTGCGACAAGAAATCGCTCGATGCGAGTTGCCGGTGTGCTTCGCTCAACAATGCAATGGACGCAAGAATAGAGACCGGTTCGCCGAACCTGACATGGTTTGCGGCAGCCCCTCGTCGTGTGCGTGCATCATCCATCGACGGCAAATCATCGACGATCAGCGATGCCGTGTGCACGAGCTCAATGGCATGGGCGCAATCCATAGCCTGCAGCCACGGTTTGCTCCAGCCATCCATAATGAGCAGAACTAAGACGCCGCGCACCCGCTTTCCGCGCAGAGCCAGGCTGTAGTCCATGGCATCACGAAGTGTATCGCCGGACTGACGGTAATCGGTCTCGGACACACGCACCGCTCGGGACAGTTCCTCAAGCATCGTGGCCGTGAGTTGTGATGGCGGCAAGCGATCGCGCGATGAAGCCGTCAGAAAGTCGATATCGCCCACCATCTCATTCATGCACATGCCCCTTGACCAAAAACCGTCGAACCCTCGGGCCCGTGTGAGTGAACCAACTTGCTGTCGTTCACGTATACGGACGTAAATCCACATCGGATTTTAGGTAGCACCTCGAACCATGCGATTTTTGGCCAGTGACAGAAATTGAACGGCGCAAGAACGAGCATCTCGACATCGTCCTGAACGGCAAAGCCACGTTTCGGGATCGCGGGACAGAATTGGATGAGGTGGAGTTCGTCCACTGCGCCCTGCCCGAACTCAAACTTGCCGATATTGATCTCGGGGTCGAGTTTCTCGGAAAGCGCATGGCTGCGCCGATCCTGATTAGTTCCATGACCGGCGGGCCAGAACGATCGATCGACCTCAACAACGCCGTTGCCGAGGCCTGTAATGAACTTGGTCTTGCATTTGGCGTCGGGTCGCAGCGCATCGCTCTTGAGGGCAACAGCGCATCGGGGCTTGGATCAGAGTTGCGAAAGCGTGCGCCTGACGCGCCCATCCTTGCGAATTTCGGAGCTGCCCAACTCAGGCAATGGGATGGTGCCACAATGGCTCGACGCGCTGTCGATATGATCGCTGCGGACGCGTTGATCATTCATATCAATCCACTGCAGGAAGCGGTTCAACACGGTGGCGACACCGATTGGCGTGGAATTCTCGCCGCTATTGGAATCCTGTGTCGGGACAGTGACATCCCTGTTGTTTGTAAGGAGGTCGGATCCGGCCTCTCCGGCGACATCGCCAGACGACTGGTCGAGGCAGGCGTTGCAGCGATCGATGTCGCAGGTGCTGGCGGAACGAGTTGGGCCGGCGTTGAGGCCGAACGCGCCGTCGATGCCGAGCAACGCCGGATTGCAGAGGCGTTTCGCAATTGGGGCATTCCGACAGCAAGATCGATCGTGGAAGTACGCAAGGCGTGCCCGACCATTTCCCTCATCGCCTCAGGGGGCATCCGTAACGGCATCGACTGCGCCAAATCCATACGCCTTGGGGCCGACCTTGTCGGCACTGCAGCCGGAATCCTGTCATCGGCTGTCGAAGGCACCGACTCACTGATATCCAAACTGAATGTGATGATGACTCAGTTGCGCATTGCCTGCTTCTGCACAGGCAGTGCCGATCTGACTCAGTTGCGCCGTGCCCCCCTTGCAAACGCCCCATCATATTTCGAACGCGAACCGACCGCCTGAGCATTGGGACGATGGCATCACAGGTGAGTGGCAAGGGTACGACAATCCTATCGCGGCCGGTAGCTACCCCTAGCGGCCTTTCCGGACAGCGTGCCATCGTGGTCGGCGCCGGTTTCGGCGGCCTTGCTGCTGCATTGAGATTGCGCGCGAAGGGCTATGACGTTTTGGTGCTGGAGCGCTGTGAACAACCGGGCGGGCGGGCGCAGGTCTTCGAGCGTGACGGGTATCGCCACGATGCTGGTCCGACAGTCATCACAGCGCCATTCCTGTTTGCCGAACTATTCGAGCTGTTCGCCAAACGCATCGAAGACTATGTGACATTTGTGCCGTTGAAGCCATGGTATCGCTTCCGTTTTCCCGACGGCGATACGTTCGACTACGGCGGAACGCTGGATGACACATTAGCTGAAATCCGGCGCATCGAGCCCCAGGACGAAGCCGGCTATCTGAAGCTTCTGGATCATTCCGAGCGACTGTTTGACATCGGCTTTACAGCGCTTGCCGACAAACCGTTTCACAGTCCTCTGTCAATGATCCGGCAAATCCCCAATCTGGTCCGTCTGCGCAGCGACAGGACCGTCTGGCAACTCGTATCGCGCTATCTGAAGAGCGACAAGCTTCGCCAGGCTTTTTCAATCCAACCCCTCCTGGTTGGCGGCAATCCGTTCGAAACAACCAGCATTTACGGACTCATCCACTATCTGGAACGCGCTTGGGGCGTGTATTTCACGATGGGTGGCACTGGCAGTCTGGTCCTGGCGCTGACGAAACTGATGAAAGAGGAAGGCATCGAACTGCGATGTGGCGTCACCGTCGAAGAGATCACATTGAAAGGCCGGCACGCGACAGGGGTTAGACTTGAGTCCGGAGAGAAATTCGACGCCGATGTTGTCGTCGCGAATACCGACCCACTGCATCTCTATGGGCATATGCTACCACGGACCGATGTCGGTCGAATCCCGCGCCTAAAACTGCGCTCACGCAAATCGATGGGCCTGTATGTTCTCTACTTCGGTACGGATCGGACATATCCAGACGTTGCCCATCACACGATCTGGCTTGGCTCCCGCTACCGGGAACTGCTGCACGAGATCTTTCATCGCAAGGTTCTTACTGACGATTTCTCTCTCTATGTCCATCGGCCGACAGCAACGGATCTGTCTTTCGCACCGGCCGGGCACGACTCCTTCTACGTGCTTTGCCCCGTGCCAAACCTCGATGGGGCCATTGACTGGGATGTCGAGGGACCACGCCTCCAGCAGCGCATTGTTGATGCACTGGATAAAACGATGTTGCCTGGCCTTAAGACCAGCATCCGCTCGCCATTCTTCATGACACCGGAGAATTTCAGAGACGACTATCTCAGCGTCGCAGGCGCCGGCTTCTCCATCGCACCGCATTTGACGCAATCCGCTTGGTTCCGCTTTCATAACCGCGCCGAAGGCATCGAAAATTTGTTCCTGGTCGGCGCAGGAACGCATCCTGGAGCCGGCCTGCCGGGCGTCGTATGTTCAGCGAAAGTTATCGAGAAGCTCGTCGCGTAACTATAGATTCCAGGTACTCGGGTCTGCTCTCAGATCCCGATTAGGAAAGGAAAAGATTCATGGCGCAAGCGTTCTGGCAACACGGAGACCGATGGTGCTGGCGCGGTAGTCAGTGGCGGCCTTGATGCGAAAGGCTGAGCGAACCTGGTTTGAAATATTGTACCAGGAACCACCGCGCAGGACACGACGACTGCAATCACCATTCTTACGGGATGAGCCGTCATTGGGTGCGCCGGTGTAGGTCTTGTTCCAACAATCCTCTGTCCACTCCCAGAGATTGCCGTGCATGTCATGAAGACCAAAAACGTTGGATTTGTAGCTGCCGACCTTCGCTGTCGTCGCACCAATGCCGTCGCTGCAGCTCTGGTTCCTCCAATCGAAGTACGTGCTCAAATCTGCAGCATTTGCATAAATGCAAAGATCCGCCTCGCTATTCCCGAAATGAAACTGTGTCGTCGTGCGGGCGCGGGCCGCATATTCCCATTCCGCTTCCGAAAGCAGCCGATAGGTCTTGCCCGTCTTACGGGACAACCACGCCACATAGGCCTTGGCATCATGCCAGTTCAAACAGGCAGCGGGATGTGATCCGGTTTGCGTAAATCCAGGAACGCGGAAACTCTTGCCCGACCAGTGCTTCGACGCCTTCTTACCCGACCAGTGCTCCAACGCCTTTTTGCTTGTATTGTAGACTTTGCATTTGCTGCCGGCATCATAGCTCGTGTCGCGAACGAAGGCTGTGAACTGATCAACCGTTACCTCAAACTTGCCGACCGCGAAGAGTCGCGGAATTGTCACTCGACGCTGCGGGCCTTCGCCGTCATTGCGCCCCTTCTCGCCTTTGGATGATCCCATCATGAAACTGCCTGCCGGCACCACGACCATCTTGGGGCACTCCGGACAGTCCTGAAACTCTTCGCCTGGAACTAACTTCCGGCCAACAGTTTGCGTCGGCGTCTTGGGGAACACGCCAACCGCGACCTTTCGCTCCTGCAGTTTTTTCAGTCGCGACCGTGCGAGATCGGCGTAGAAGCTATCTGCAAAACGCTTGATGAACACCTGAAGGTCATCCGCCGACTCTGTATCTTTGATGATGTTCCAAGCCTCAGCCGCTGCGCTCTGTCCGATGGGGGATGGAGCCGGCGCGGCCTTCGCGCTCGTACTTGCCGTCGGCGGGACCAGATAAACACTCTCCCTTCCAAGCGATCCATAGGTGAACGGCTCCTGGACGCGCGTCGTCGCCGCGAGCACATCACTCCGAACGCGACGGAACATGAAGCCCACATCCAGACCCGGCGTCTCCAGATGTTTCAGAAGGGCCGCAGTGTAAGGGCTGTGTTTGCCGTTGCCGTCAGAGGCAACTGTTCCATGTTTCGCGGCATAAGCGACCAGCACATCGCCCCCGGGCTCTATCCGGCTAAGCCCACGAGAAACGCTTCGAGACACGCCCTGCGACAGCGTCATGGTCGAGCCCAGGGGATTATTCCGGCATGCGTCCAGGATCACCAGTCGCAGCTGACGCGCTGGTTTGACCTGATGAAGAATGGTGCTGAGCTTTACCGCCTCAAACTCAAGATCACGGTCGGACACTAGTTTCGCATCCGTAGGTACAAGGTAGTTCTGACCACCGAGTTCCATTCCGTGTCCGGCATAGTAGACGATAGCGACGTCAGCACCTTCGACTGCGCTGCCAAAATCTCTGAGTGTTCTGCGAAGAGACGTATAGTCCTGATCGAGCTTGAGCGTGACTTTGTCGAAGCCGATGCGCCTAAGAGCTTCGGCGATGGCTGTCGCATCGTTCTTTGGGTTCGGGAGGACGCGGGTGTGCTGGTAGGCCGAGTTACCGATAACAAGAGCAACACGTTTGGCTGCTTGCACCTCGGTTGCGGCGGCGGCAACCACAATCCAGATCAGTATCGCTGGGATCATTACAACTGAGGAAGAAGACCGCATGATTTCACTCCGACAACCCGTCTCAGTATGCCGACCATACAACAATGGGGAAGCGGCGCCAGAAGGTTCCAGACAGATTTCTGCAACGCTGTTTGACTATGGTCGCCATGAAAGGACTGAATGACGGGAAGCCGGTGGAGATGGAGACTTCCTGTCGCTGCTTTGTCTGAGTACAGGTCTGGAGTCTTGGGCCTCGGCCATGCGCCAAACATTTTTTAATCATCTATTTCAATATACTAACGCTTCAAAACGACGAAGAAATTCTCAGCCAAGTCCGCTTTCCACCCTGTTCAGGAATACCATTCATATCGTCACCCCTCTCCTCTTAAGCAAAGCGGTGTTTTCGGCGCTTTCCTCTTGTGATGGTGACGACCGGAACAATGATGAGGCTTATCATTTTGAAAATATCGGGTTAGAGCCCCCATATCCCTGGTTCAAAGTCGCGGCACTTCGGGAAGTTTAGGCAATGAAATTCGCAATGAACGGACTCTATCGACCATTCCTTCTCTCGCTCTTGGTGGCGACACTTGTCGGCCCAAACGCTGCGCATGCAAAACAGCAAAATCTGCTGTCCACCAGCAAGACGAAGCTGCTTGAGGACATGAGCGTCGGCGCGCCCGTTTCGCGTGAGCCACGGCTGCGGGATGGCGATGCAAGAACCACGGTCGAGCTCGACCTGAAGGATTCGATACCCGTCGAGTTGGTTTATGGATTTGGCGGCAACACGGTCTCTCCCAGTCGATTGCGCATCAAGACATCCGGCATGAAGGGCAACCAGGCCAGGATCGAAGTCCTGGTTTCAACGCTGTCGGCATCGGACGGGTTTCAATCGTTGCGTGTCGAGCCGCTGGTTAAATCATCCGGTTGGCAATCGATATCCTTTGAACAGAGTGCGGCGAAGTGGGTGATGATCAAGGTATCGTCCTTTGCCGGGGACGTGCGGGCGTCGATCGCAGAGCTACAGCTGCTTGGCCATGATGGGCCGCCGGTGACGGTTTACAAATTCAATGAATCTCCGGCAAACGCGCTGACGGTGCTCTCAAAACTTGCCGATACAGTTGACGTGGCAATTACCGATGATGAGGCATCCATGTTCAATGACGCCAGCGACGGTACGTTCGACCAATGGAGTTACGCGGAAGCGTCACTGCTGTCATCCGGCGTCCTCGAAAAGGCGAAGCGCCGCCAGTACATGGCCGATATCGATAGATTGGAAAGCGAAGCAAAAAAGGCCGTCGGCTCACAAACGAACGCTTTCGACCGCGGAAAGGCGCTGCTGCATTGGCTGCATGCGTCGACCTACACGGGTGGATACAAATCCACGCAGACCGACGTCTCCGAGGTGCTTGATCGCCGAACCTACAACTGCGTGTCTTCAGCCACTCTCTATAACATTCTGGCACGACGGATGGGATTGGATGCACGTGGTATCGAGGTTCCAGATCACGCCTTCTCGATCCTCTATGACGGCACCCGACATGCGGATATCGAGACGACGACGAAACACGGCTTCAATCCGGCGAGGAACCGCGCCGGTCTTTCCGACTTCGAGCGAAAGACTGGATTTGTCTATATTCGCGACAAACATCGCTCTAAGCGCAGGGAAATTGGCGACACTGGCATGGTTGCGCTGACCTACTACAACCACGGGGTGACGCACTCGAAGAAGAAGCAGTATCACAAAGCGCTGCTCAATTATTTCAAAGCACTGAGCTTGGACCCGGAAAACAAGTCGGCCGTCAAAAATGTGCTCGCCTCCCTGGTCAACTGGGGCGTGGAACTGGCGCGCCAGGGCAAGATCGACAAGGCACTGTCGGTCGTGGATGCTGGTCTGGGACTCGCTCCGAACGATCGGACGCTTCGCCACAACAGCAAGGCCTTCTGGCAACAGAAGGCACGCAAGATGGCGGGCCTTGGAGATAGTCGCGGTGCGGTTGCGGCACTTAAGACTGCCTACAAGAAAACACAGGACAAGACGTTCCTGAAGATGCAGGCCTGGGTGTTCACCGGAGAAGGCGACAACAAGATCAAGAAGGGCGATTGGGAAGGTGCGCTAAAACTCGTTAGCGGGCAGTTGCCGGAGTTGAACGAACAAGCCCGCAAAGCCGTTCGCAAATGGCACTCGGGACTCTATTTGCGCTGGTCGAATTCGGCTCTGAAAGCCGGCGATTTCTCCAAGGCAGTCGATGTACTGGCGTCAGGCTTGAAAGTATTCAAGGACGACAAACGCATTCGCGGCAATCTGGGTTACATCGCGGTGAAGTGGAGTCAGCATGTTGCAGAAAAAGAAGGAATCGAGGCCGGGCGCGAACGGGTGATGTCGCTCAGTCGCCAATTTCCGCAGCTGGAGAGCATCCTCAATGCGGAGCGTCAGTTTTCCGACCGCGAAGCCAAGGTCGCGCGTGAGCGCGGTGATTTCGAAGGAGCGCTTGCGATCTACCGCGTCGCTCGCAAGGCAAGACCCGACGACAAACACCTGCTTCAGAATGAGCGGTATACTTGGGATCAGTGGGCCAAGCATGCGATGAAAATCGGCGACTGGAAACAGGCGCTCGAGATCTATGAAAGAGCCTCGACCGCGGATCCGAAGGCGGCAACCTTCCGCCGCAATATCGTTTATGTCGTCCAAGAATGGGGGCGCGCGGTTGCCAAGGAAGAAGGCGCTGTTGCCGCTGCCAGGTTGATTACGTCGATCGCACCCCGTTTTGCGAACATCAAGAAAATCCAGAATGTCGGCCAGAATGTTATCGTTCGTGCAATCAACCAGTCGCTGAAGGCTGGTGCCTATGAAGACGCCGAGCAGGTTCTGTCGGATGTGGAGCCGTTCTTTTCGGAGCGCGGTGCCTACGAAAAGTTGGCAGCAAGCGTCTATTACGGCTGGGCAAAACCGCTCGCCCAAAAAGGCAAATGGGAAGAGGCAGTTGCTGTCTATACCCGCGGCTACGAGAACCATCCAGAGAATAAGAAGCTGATCCATAATCTGACGGCGACATGGCATCAGTGGGCAAACAGCTTCATCAAGCAAAAGCAGTGGGAACGTGCGATCGCCGTTTATCGTAACGGCTTAAAGGCTCTACCGGGAACGCGTATCTTCGAGCAGAACATTCGCTATTGTGAAGCGCAGATGAAGAAGTGAACGGCGACACCCCGTCCGATTACGCGATGCGCTTTCCTTAAGGCCCGGTGATGTGTGAATTCCCGAACTCTGAGCGGTGCTTGCGATCGTTAGGAATGATTGGCGGCTCAGCGGATGGAGGGACAACCAACCTTAACCAGATGGGTCGACTTTCCCGCTCTCCGGCAATATTGCCTTAAGCGTCAGGGATATTAACAAGCGGGCCCGTTAGCGTTAGATGAGTCCCCCTTTCGCAACCCCAAATACCGGACTGCACCTGGTTGTTGCAAAGCAACCGTCGGGGAAAACACCCCCTTAAAATCAAACGGTTAAGCGAAATTCGACCGCCTTCGGCAGGACTCTTAGTAGACTGCTATTACCCTGCAAGCAGGCATTATGATTTTGCAAGTTGTGACCGCGAACATTTACCAGGGTGCACTCCCTGCATCCGCAGGAATGATACAAGCCGTTGAAAAGTAGAACTTATTAAAGTTTACAGCACCGAATCATGTTAGCCCTTACGCATAGGCATCATGTGATTGCCATCAAATTCGACTGATCCATGAGAGGATTTCCAATGGCGAAACTCCCCAAATTTTCACTCTCCCTCGATAAAGACAGGGGCGACTGGGTCCTGAAGCAAGACGGCTCAAACCGTGCGAAAAAGCGTTATCCGACAAAAGCAGACGCCCTTGCCGCCGGCGTACTTGCAAAGGCCGTCGGAAAAGATGGCGGTTCCGTCAAGATCAAGAAAACAAACGGTCGAATTCAGCAAGAGCGGACCTATCCAGGTCGCTGACCCAAAGACACACAAAGACAGAGAAGCTGCTTCAGCCCTGGCCTGACATTCAGTCGTCAGCCAGGGATGGCGGTGGAATGATGTTTCGTTCGCAGGCGAGAGTTTGTTGCCTGAACGTCTTTCTGCCGCTGGAAGCAGTTTTCTTTTGGCGATAGTGTTGGCCGCTCGAATCTTGTGTTGTTGTTCGATAGAGCGGTCACAGTCGCTGCATTCGGATATCCGGCCAATCAGTGACATGCACGAATGCGCCACTTACTGAGCGCCAGAGCATCATGTTTCAGTGGTCGTTGATCTAACTCATAATCCCGATGTCCCAGGGGACGAATTCGTTGTCTCCAAGACCGAGTAGCTCGCTCTTCGATTTCTTGCCCGAAGCCGTCTCGATCAGAAGATCGAGAATGCGTTGGCCCATCTCGGGCATTGTGACGGTGCCTGATAGCAAGACGCCGCAGTCAATATCCATGTCCTCTTCAAGACGGCGGAACATCTCGGTGTTCGTCGCCAGCTTGATGCAAGGGGCCGGCTTGGCTCCGAACATCGATCCCCGACCGGTTGTGAATGCAATCAGGTTTGCGCCTCCCGCAATCTGGCCTGTTGCCGAAACCGGGTCGTAGCCGGGCGTATCCATAAAGACGAAGCCTGGCGTCTTAACCTGCTCGGCATAGCGATAGACATTCATCAGCGGGCCGGACCCGCCCTTCATGGCGGAGCCGAGGGATTTCTCGAAGATGTTCGCGAGCCCGCCGGTATGATTTCCCGGACTCACACGACCGTTGATCTGCACATCGCGGCCGACGGAATAGTCCTCCTTCCACCAACGCACGCGTTCAATCAGCTTCTCGGCGACCTCAACCGAACAGGCGCGGCGGGTCAGCGTGTGCTCGACACCATAGATTTCAGGCGTTTCGGACAGGATGCCCGTGCCTCCATGGCGTGCCAACAGGTCGACGGCTGCACCCAGGGCCGGATTCGCAGTGATACTGGAAAACGCATCGGATCCGCCGCATTGCAGGCCGACTTTGAGGTGGCTGATGGGAACCGGACGGCGCGAGACCTTGTTGGCCTCGGGCAGTAGCGCCTGTACCGCTTCGATCCCCGCCTCGATGGTGCGCCGCGTTCCTCCTGTTGCCTGCATCGTCATGGTATGCAGCCGTGGACCCGGCTCGACACCGGTCTCACGCAGCATGCCGGCGATCTGGTTCCGCTCGCAGCCCAAGCCGATCACCAATGCCGCCGCGAGATTGGCATGTGTCGCATATCCGATGATCGTCCGGCGAAGCAGCGACATTGGCTCGCCGCTCATTTCCATACCGCAGCCCAGAGCATGGCTGAACGCGACCACGCCATCGACATTCGGATAGTCGGCAAGACGCTCGGGCGTAAACCAGTCCGCAACGCGCCGGACGACCGTTGCCGAACAGTTCACCGACGAGCAGATGCCGATATAGTTGCGCGTCGCGACTTCACCATTCTCGCGGACAATGCCGTCGAACGTCACGGGCTGCGATTCAGGTATCGGATCGACAGGCCGAAACTCGCTTGCCGGAGCCGGGTCTCGATCGAAGTCCCGGAAGACGATATTGTGACTGTGCAGCATCGTACCCGGCGCAATGTCGTCCTCGGCGAAACCGATGGTGACATTGTATTTGCGGACCGGCTCGCCCTTCATGATCGGACGCGTCGCCATCTTGTATCCTGTCGGTACAGTGTCCGCGGCCACGACATTCTCGCCTGGGACCGTGTTGCCCTTGGCGATCTCGCCGAGCGCCACGACGAGATTGTCATCGGCATGCAACCTAAGCACACGGACATCGCTCGCAGTATCAGGCATGGACGGTTTCCAGTCCCGGCATGGTAAAATCAATATCGGCAAGTGCCGCGGCGAGTGTCTTTTCCTGCTCAGCGTCTAGGGCAACGAGCGGCGGGCGCACGCGCGACCACTCCCGATCGCCGGAGAACTGAGCAACGGCGGCTTTGAGCGCGGGGACCACCACATAACTTTGGAACACATCCCGGGTTGTATTCAGCGCGGCCTGCAGAGCCTCCGCTCCTTCATCCTGCCATTCCTGGTACAGCTTAACGATCGCCGCGGGGTTCACATTGGCCGTTGCGCTGATGCATCCCGCTCCGCCAGCACGCAGTGTCTGTAGCAAGAATGATTCCGACCCTGCGAAGACATCGAAGCCCTGTGGCTGGAATCGCTCCAACATCGCACTCATATTGTTCCAGTCACCGGAGCTGTCCTTGATACCGGCAATCGCCGTCGGATAGGCCTTGAGCAATCGCTCTATCAGGTCGAGAGAGATCGGAACCTGAGCAACCGGAGGGATATGGTAGAGGTATATCCGAAGCCGGTCGTCACCGACCCGTTCGATGACCTCAGCAAACGACCGAAACAATCCATCATCGCTAACACCTTTGTAATAGAACGGCGGCAGCATAAGTACGCCTCCACATCCGGAGGCTACGGCATGACGCGTGAGTTCGACCGTCTCGGTGAACGCGCACATCCCGGTCCCCGGCATCATCCGATGGGTCGGCAAACCACCCTCGACAAGAGCATCGAGCACGTGCATTTTCTCGGCACACGACATGGAATTCGCCTCGGAGTTCGTTCCGAAAACGGCTAGCCCCACGTCATTCTCAATCAACCAGCGACACTGTGCGACGAGCCGCGAGGCGTCGGGCCGCAATTCACTGTCAAAAGGCGTGACAACCGGGGACAATACCCCTTTCATTCGCTGCGTGTCGGGCATACGCCGTGTTCCTTATCCTGTACCGGAGTTACGTTCAGTGCGCTTATAGCGCTCGAGATATCGAATTCGCGAGGGCTGGATATGCTCAAGACAGAGCTTCTTGAGCCGCTCATTGCTGCGCCCCTTGAGGGCGCGGAGAATTCCAAAATGCTCGTCCCGCGCCTGCTCGAGCAGAACGGGATCGGCACTCGATGAAAAACGCACGAGATTGGAGCGCTGCGCCATATTGTCGATCACATCGGACAGGAACGGGTTCCCGCACAGACGATAAATCGTCTGATGGAACACTTTGTTCGTTTCGATCACGGACCGCATGTCGGCTTCTGAAACACTCTGCGCATAGGTATTGCAAAGCTCTTCCAGTAACGCGATGTCCTTGCGCGGCACGGGCAATGCGATCATCAGCGCAGCCTGCCCTTCAACGATTTCGCGCATCTGATAGAGATTGTTCACCTCGTCCGGAACATATTCACGAACGATTGCACCTTTTCCCGATTCCCGTACGACCAGTCCAATGGTCTCCAAGTCGTTGAGCACCTGGCGCACGACATGGCGTTTTTGCTTGAACCTCTCGGCGAGTTGATCTTCGATCAGCCGCTCGCGTGGATAGAGCCGACCCAAGACGATGTCTTCTTCGAGTGAGCGGATCATATTCATGACCGCGTCGAGAGATCGGGAGTGCGTTCCCATGCGTCAATCCTTCTCATCCATCGGGACGCCCCCTGACGGGGCTCCTGGCGGCGATCTCCGGAACTTGGATTCGCGAAGGAAGGAATAGACGAGCGTTACCAAGGTGAGAACCATGAGAATAATCGTTTGCCAGCGTTGGAGGAAATAGCTGACAACACTCACATCTGCCGCATTGGCAAGAATCAGCACCCTGTCGAGATTTTCTTCAGCCAACGGGCCGAGAATAATGCCAAGAATGATTGGCGCAAGAGGATAGTCGGCTTTTCGCAAAACATATCCGAGCAGCCCCATTGCCAGCATGATCCAGATGTCGAAAGCAATATTGCGGAAGGAGTAGGCGCCGATCACGGCAAGCGCCGCAACAACGGGGCCGATCACACCCTGGGGAACGAGAACGATCTTGGATACATAGCGCAGCCCGCCAAACGCAATGACCGCGAAAAACAGATTTGCCAGAAACAGACTGAAGATGAACGGGTAGAGAATGTTAGGCGCTTGCGCGAACAGTTGGGGCCCGGGGATCAAGCCGTGAATCAGCAACCCGCCAAGCAGTGCCGCCGTTACCGCATTGCCAGGAATGCCAAGGGTCAGCATCGGGATCAGACTGCCGCCGACCACGGCATTGTTGGCGGCCTCGGAACCGGCGATTGCTTCTGGCGAGCCTTTGCCGAAGGCTTCGGGTGCCTTCGAGAAGCGGCGTGCTTCCGAGCGGCCGATAAATGACGCGATATCCGCGCCGGCGCCCGGAATCAGGCCGACGACAGTACCGATCGCCGACGAGCGCATTAGCGTCGTTTTCAGACGCCACAACAGCGCGCGGCCCGGCCAGAGCGATCCGATCCGAGGAATGTCGAGTTGGCTCGACATCCCCTTCCCTTCTGCAAGGATCAGCACCTGACTGATTGAAAAAAGGCCGACCAATGCTGATACGACGGGCAGCCCCTCGTACAGCGCAACTTCACCGAAAGTGAAGCGCAAGGTCCCCGTCATCGGATGCGCACCGATCAGACCGATGGTGAGCCCAAGAACCGCGGCGATGATCCCCTTGATCGGCGATCCGGCACCAATCGCCCCAACGGTACACATCGCGAACAGGACGATCCAAAAAAACTCAGCCGAGCGCACTTCCAGAGCCACGCTCGCAACGAGTGGCGCCCCAAACAGCAGAACAACCACACTCACCTGCCCGCCGATCAACGATGCGAAGGTGGCGATCCCTAGCGCCGTTCCACCCTTTCCCTGCTTTGTCAGCTCATAACCGTCGATCATGGTCGCAACGGCGGCAGGCGTTCCTGGAACATTGAGCAAGATAGCCGAGATCGAGCCGCCATAGATTGCCCCGCAATAAACGGCGCCAAGAAAAATCAGGGCGGCGACGGGTGGCATCGCAAAGGTCAGCGGGACAAGAAGAGCAATGCCGAGCGTTGCAGATACGCCGGGTAGCGCACCGAACATGACGCCCAAAATCGCACCGCCGAATGCGAGACCGATATGCGCCGGTTCCAGGGCGACCGAGGCACCGCTAATGATCTGATCCATCACGACACCATTTCTCCGCCAAGAGTCTTGCTTGAAAGTCCTGAAGCCGGCCCTCTCCCCCGGCCCAACCACCCAATAAGGGTACCCTCGAGGTGGTTGGGCCGGGGGAGAGGGCCGGCTGAGGCAAAGAAAGTCGCCCTTGCACGGCTTTCAAGACAGCCTTTGAGTGCGGACCCGTTCGGCGGCATCTCAGATCAGCCAGGTTCCATTGAGCTGGACGCCAAGCAGCATTCCAAAAAAGAGATACATCACGAGGACCGCGCCCGCCGCGACACCTAAAACCAGTGGAATGGGGCGAACGCCGAGATACAGCATGTGCACAATCAAATAGCCGCCTGTCGATGCGAACAGACCGACAATCGGAACCAGAACGGCATAGGTCAGAACCAGCGCGATGTTGACGAACGGTCTCATCCGCGCGGCTCACGCCAAAGCCGGAAGAGGTGAACCGCGACCAGACAGCAAAGCAATCCGGTCACGAACATCGGCCAGAGGCCCGCACGTCCTGGAAAATCCAGAGACATCGTCACCCCCGCAACACCGAGCGCGAACAAGGCGAGCGAAATGACGAGATCTATGGCGCGTTTGGACATGCGGGCCTCCATTGGCCTTGGGAGGTTGGGGGAACGCGATTACTTCTTGATGAAACCGCCGTCGATGAACAGTTGCAGCAGGTCCTGAGCCGTCGCTTGCTCGCGTTCCATCAGCGCCTGGAAGTCTTCTCCGATAATCGCGGGAACGATGGTGATGTTTCGCTTACGCGCCTCAGCCTGATACTCGGGATCGTTGAAGGTGATCTTGAAGGCTTCGCGATAGACGGCGATCAAGTCTTTATTCACTCCGGCAGGCGCAGCAAATCCGCGCGTCGATCCGAATGAACCAAGGTCCAGGCCAAGATGGCTCTTAGCGGTGGGAACGTCGGCAATCAACTTATAGGGCTCATCGCGAAGCACGACGGCTTCCTTGGCGCCCTTCGCCGTTTTGACGTGATCGAAGGCGTTGCCGACTCCGATATCGATCTCACCCGCAAGAAAAGCAGTGTTCGCAGGAGACGACCCTGGAAATGGCAGAAACGCGAACTTTGCACCTGTTGCTTTCTGCAATGCATATAGTGCGACATGGTCATCCGAAAGCGGACCGTCCGCGCCGACGACAACCGATCCCGGTTTCTTTTTCGCTGCTTCGATGGCCTCTTTCAAAGAGCCATGTTTCGATTTTGCGCTCAGGCGAATGACGCTTGGGTCCACCACATTGACCCCGAGGGCAGTGAAGTTCTTCAACCATGGTTCGAACCCGGCGTCGCGCGCCGCTTCAACGATCGGAACCGCAGGGAGATTGATAATCCCAATCGTTGAGCCGTCGGGTTGGGCATGACGTAGGCTGGTCCAACCGACTTCGCCGCCCGCACCCGGCAAGTTGACGACGACGGCATTGGTGGACTTGCCCGTCAGTTCCTTGATCGCTTTTTCCCACCGGGGCAGCGTCACACGAGCGAGCGTATCACTGGATCCGCCAGCCTTGTACGAGACGATCACCCGTACCGTTCCCGGGATGTCGACATTTGGAAATTTGGTCTCCGCGAGTGCTGTGACACTTGCAAAGGCAAGCGACGCAGCTGCCACCAAACCAGTGAGAGTCTTCATTACATTCCTCCTGAATGATCGCGCCCTCATATGGCCCGATCTGGTTGTTCTTGCGCTGAAGCTTGTGGATTGGCGTAAATTTTGTCAACAATTTTATTGATAATTTATGCCTGTCAATATCTGAGAGATAGGCGATGATCCTTCAGATCATGCAGAGCAGCTGAGGAGTGGCCGGGAATGACGCAACGCGACGAGAGACGAGGGATGAGAAAGGGTCTGACGACCTATGGGGACGACGCATTCGCGGAGTTTCTTCGTAAGGCCTTCATCAAGGGCATGGGCTACAGCGAAGACGCCCTTGGACGACCGATCATCGGCATCGCGGATACCGGAAGCGGCTATAATGCCTGCCACGCAAACATGCCCGATCTCATCGAAGCGGTGAAGCGCGGCGTCATGCTGGCCGGAGCGTTGCCCATCCCGTTTCCGACGATCTCCATGCATGAGTCCTTCTCATATCCGACCAGCATGTTTGTCAGAAACCTGATGTCGATGGACACCGAAGAGATGGTCCGGGCGCAGCCTATGGATGCTGTTGTCCTGATCGGCGGATGCGACAAGACGGTTCCCGCGCAGCTGATGGGCGCTGCGAGCGCCGGCATCCCCGCGATCCAGCTTGTGACCGGCCCGATGCTGACCGGCAGTCATCGCGGAGAGCGCGTCGGCGCCTGCACCGACTGTCGCCGGTTCTGGGCGCGGTACCGTGCCGGCGAGATCAATGACCAGGAAATCCACGACGTCGGCGAACAGCTCGTCCCAGGCGGCGGAACATGCGGCGTGATGGGCACCGCATCGACCATGGCGATGGTAACGGAGGCGTTGGGGATGATGGTCCCGGGTGGTGCTACGGCACCAGCGGTCTCTGCGGACCGTCGCAGGATTGCGGAGCTGACGGGAACGCTCACCGTCGCTGCGGCGGCGAACAATCTGACACCCGACAAAATCATGACGGCGAAGGCATTCGAGAATGCGCTGACCGTGCTACTGGCGATCGGCGGATCGACGAACGGGATCATCCATCTGACGGCAATTGCCGGCCGTTGCGGGTTGACACTCGACCTGGACGCATTCGACCGTCTCGGCCGCTCCGTTCCCGTCCTCGTGGATCTAAAGCCGTCTGGCGCCAACTACATGGAAGATCTGCATGCAGCCGGCGGCCTGGCCACCGTCCTGCGCGAGCTGACGCCATTCCTCAATCTCGACTGCCTGACCGTTACGGGGCGGACGCTCGGCGAGGAACTGAACGACACCGACGCCGGCACGTGGCAACAGTCGATTGTCTCACCAAGATCGGCGCCACTCAGTGCCGAGGGCGGCATGGCCGTCCTGCGCGGAAACCTTGCGCCGGGCGGTGCCATCATCAAGCAGTCTGCCGCCAGTCCCGATCTGATGGTTCATCGCGGTCGCGCCGTCGTCTTCGAGTCGGTGGCCGATCTCGGCAGGCGCATCGACGACCCCGATCTCGATGTAACGAAGGACGATGTCATCGTTCTGCAAAATGCCGGCCCCAAAGGGGCACCGGGCATGCCCGAAGCCGGTTACACGCCGATCCCACGCAAGCTGGCCGAACAGGGCGTCAAAGACATGGTACGTCTGTCCGATGCGCGGATGAGCGGTACAGCAAGCGGTACAATCATTCTCCACATCACACCCGAATGTGCCGAGGGCGGACCGCTTGCTCTCGTCCGGACAGGAGACATGATCGCTCTGGATGTCCCGAACCGTTCGCTTACGCTCGAGGTTGCCGATGACATTCTCGCGGAACGACGCAAGGCGTTCGTGCCACCATCTCACCCCAATAGGGACAGGGGATACAAAAAGCTGTTCCTGGAGAACGTCCTGCAAGCCGACAAGGGGTGCGACTTCGGCTTTCTACGCCCCGAAATGACAGGGAAAACGCCGCTCGGCTGATCGATTCCAGGCTGCTTTAGCCGGCGAATTCGAACCGGCTCGGCAAAACCGTATCACCGAAAACATCGAATATGACGATCGAGCTGGCTTCTTCGTCTTCACTTGCCTTGCAATCGAACTGCAGTCGAAGCGTGTCACCCTCTTTCGTCTCGGTGACGACTAGTGGCTTTGAGCAACCGTCGACAAGAGCCAGTGCAGATGCGATGGCCGATGCATTTGCAGCCAGGGTCATATATTTGGCCCAGTTGACGTCGGCTGCATGGCTGGGCGTGCCAAGGAAACCAACAAGAGCTGCGGCAAGACTGACACGGATGGCAATTTTGCTAATCATCATTTGACCTCTTTGACTATGGCATTCCGACTGCTATCGCTTTGAGACGAGACGCCGAAACGACTGTTCCGTCCTGTGAGACGATCGAGGCTTTGCAGTGCGCCGCAATACAAAGCCCCATATTGGTCTATGATGAGCACTTGCCTACTGCCAACTCCCTCAACGGGTTAGGGATAATGCACACGGTAAACGTCAGGGGTGCGCTGTGGCGAACGATGCAATGAAAGTCTTGGAGGTCCCCGATTTCCTTGCGTTAACGATGGGGATCATCGTCTTCTTTCTAGGCGCGTTCCTGACACGTCAGGTCGCGTTCCTCAGAAACTATAATATCCCCGAGCCCGTTTCGGGCGGCCTCGCCATGGCTCTTGCCACATGGGCTGCCTATAGCTGGCTCAACATCGAGATCAAATTCGAACTCGCCACGCGGGACACGCTCCTGGTCATCTTCTTTGCGACGATCGGCCTTAATGCCCGTTTCTCCGATCTTATCGCCGGTGGCCGGATGCTGGGTCTCCTGCTGGTGATGACGGCGGGATTCATCATCCTCCAAAACGGTGTCGGCCTCCTTGGAACCGTTCTTTTCGATCTTCCCAAGCCGGTTGGTGTGCTGCTCGGATCGGCCTCTTTGATCGGCGGACACGGCACGGCGATTGCCTGGGGACCGACCGTTGCCGAGACATCCGGCTTCGAGGCCGCCAACGAGATCGGCATAGCGGCCGCAACACTCGGCCTGGTCTGCGCCGCACTGATTGGCGGTCCGATCGCAAAATTCCTGATCGATCGCGGCAAGCTGGAAGCCACAAGCGAAGACGGCATGATTGTCGGCTTACCCCATGAAACTGACGAACAACATGATGGACGCGTCGACCATATCAGCCTTATGCGAACACTTCTCGCAGCGCATATTGCGGTGATCCTCGGATACATCGCCAACGAGGCAATCGCTGAAGCCGGACTTAAGCTTCCACTTTTCGTGCCTTGCCTGCTGGTTGCGATCGTCATGTCGAATACGATCCCGCACCTGTTTCCAAGCCTGCCCTGGCCCGCCCGCACAAAGGCCATGGCGGTCGTGTCCGACTATTGCCTTTCGATCTTTCTCGCCATGTCGCTGATGAGCATGCAACTGTGGTCGCTTGCCGGTTTCGGCGGACCGTTGCTCGCCGTGCTGGCACTGCAGGTTGTCGCCGCGGCGGCCTTCATCCTGTTCATCTTTTTCAGAGTGATGGGTTCGGATTATACAGCCGCTGTTCTCAGTGCCGGATTTGCCGGGTTCACCCTGGGTGCCACGCCAACGGCCATCGCCAACATGTCGTCAGTGACCAAGCGCTACGGGCCGGCGCCCCTCGCCTTCATCATCCTACCGCTGGTCTCGGCCTTTTTCGTCGACCTGGCCAATGCGGTGATCATCAAATTCTTCGTGACGCTCTAACGAGGCACCTTGATCGATTCAAAGTTGCTCTAGTGCGCCATCAGAACCGGCACCTGCGCCTCGCTCAGGATATGGCTTGTGGCACCGCCGAAGATCATCTGACGCAAACGGCTATGGGTGTAGGCGCCCTTGACCAGAAGATCTGCTCCGAGTTTTGCGCTCTCTTCTAGGATGGCCTCTCCGGTTGAGCGCCCCGCCTGTTCGACCATATGGACTTGTGCCGCGATACCCGATCGCTGCAGCGATGCCTGGACCTGGCTTCCGTCGGGACCAGCGACCATGCCGCCCTCGACCGTCAAGACGTGAACCGCATCGGCCTTATGGAGAAATGGCGATGCAAATGCGAGGGCACGGGCACTTTCCGTGCTGCCGTTCCAGGCAATGACGATGGACTTTCCAAGGCTCTTAGGTGTTTCGGCCGGTCCGACCATGATCGGTCGGCCGCTTTCGAACAGCACCGTCTCCAGAAGGATATAGCGCCGCGCCGATACGTTGGAGATCGGATGGGCCAGTACCGTTAGATCATACAGACGCGCAAGCTGACCGACGATGGCATCGCCACGTGAGACATCGCCGATCCACCCTGCCGTCGGTGCATCGGATGGAGGATTGGGGTCTCCCCACGGAACATCGCGTTTTTCGACGAATTCGCGAAAAGCGGTTTCCGCACGGGTGACGCGGCTGTCTTCTTCCTGGTCCCATTGCTCCAGGGCCGCTGGCGACAGGCCTTCGCCATAGAAATAGACTTCCGTAACGGATCGCGGCGCCAGGCCGTCCATATGACTGCCGAAGATTTGCGCGGCCAACAAAGCCGTTTCGAGCTGTGCTTCTGAGGTCTCGTCCTCAAGCGGAACCAGGATCGATTTCATCCGACTCCCTCCCATTTGACGCGCTCATAATACACGGAGCGTTTTGGCCGTGAACTGATAAATGACAGAGCGAATCGCATGCCATTCACAAGTTCACGGCCGGCGGGAGGTTCGGATGCCGAAAGTCGCCTTAGCCAGGCCAGAGCGCAGTTCGAGGATGGAACTGCGACCAGGCAAACCAGAATGCCTGATGGCTTCCAAGATCAGAACCGTCTGCATCGACAGCTCTTATGCCGCCAGCATCAAGCTGCAGGCGGACATTTTCGAAGGCGATCGCATCGCCCTTTTTCAATGCCACAAATGCCTTGCTTCGCTGAAACGCCACCGGCTTGCCCGACGCCGTGATCACGCCAATGATGTCTTCGTGAACCGGCAAACGTGGATCGACATCACCGACCGGAAAGATCGGACCCTTGGCATCACGGGTATTGCGAAAATCGAAATCGCGACCAAGCGCCAGCTCTTCGACCAGCACGGTTGTCTCAGGGTGAGCCTTCTTCCACGTCCCCCAGTCCGTCGTCACGACACTGGCTTGCTTCAGTTGCAGTTTCTTCTTCGCAAGCGGCCCGGTCACCGCTTTGCCGAGAAACGTATCGAACACCGAGAATGTCGTGATATCGAACATCACTTTGTTGGACCGGATGAGCAGTCCGGACGTGCGTAGTATCGGCCGTTCAATTCCCTCTGGCAGCTGATCGGTGAAATAGGCCTGCGCCGCACCGCACAAGGTGCAATAGGGTATTCCAAGATGCCGTCCGCCCAACGTGTCGTTGACCATCTCGCGCACTTCCATAATGCGACGCGGATAAGCCCGATACTCACCGTTTATCCCGATACCAAAAACGATATCCTCGTCTTTGAGCCACTTGGCGTCTTTCGCACTGCTGACTTCGGGGTTGTCCGCTGCGGGAATGCAATTGCACGGTTCGTCCGTCGTATCGTACTTGCGATCGTCGATCGGCACACCGCCCCATGACACGTGCCTCCAGTCGATATTGCCTTCAACGAAGATCTTGTCCCAACCAGGCACAAAACTCGTGAAAATGGCGCGCTTTGCCTGCAGATAATCAGGAGGTGCCGGAATGTTCCATGCAATCAGCTGATCGGTTACGAACCCCCAATGATTTCTGAGTGGCGGCTCGACACCCAACAGCTTCGCGGCAGCATTGGCGAGTACGGCCTGGACACTGCGTTGATTGATGAAACGCAACATATCGCTGATAATCCAGACAATCCGAGGATCTTTTGACTCGGCAATTTCGGCGAGAGCGATCGTCTGATCCCTCCCCCACGTGGAATGCTTCATACTGTCGATAAAGGCGACCTTCACAGAGGACTGCAACTCTTTGGACAGCGGGCCTTCCGGTATGGCTGGCGGTTTACCGAATTTCTTGATCACATAGTCCGGCAGCGGCGCCGCCTCCTGGGCCCGCAGAGTGTCGAACCAGAACAGCGAAAGCGCCACCAGCGGCGCAATCAAGAAGAAGCGGGATTTGGAGCCAATTGCCGATGCCATGGAAGGACCTTTCGCGTGCCTGTTTGATCCTCAGACGCACCAGCCGTCAAAGCGTTCGCCTGAGCAACCCGCGGCGCACAGCTCAGAAAGATCGGTACTCAATCAGAAAACAGAGCGCATCGAGTTGCGACATATTGCGGCCTCAGCATTCTCTATCGCCAATCACGATACATCAGCATTCGGTGAACATTGATGGCGGAATTCCTCGATGCTTTCGCGCTGCACGATATCCGTTGTCGACCCTGACCTGCCCTGAGTCATCGCGACAGTCACGCTTTACCCAAATCCAGCACAACGCAATACTTGGCCGGCACGATTTTTCCCACGGGGACCCTCACTATGCCTTTCGAAAAGCTCACCTTGCACAGCATTGAAACGCGCGCCGTGGTTCTGAAGCTTGAGCGCCCGGTCGTCGCGCGCATCGCAACAATCACGGATTGGCCGTTGATCCTGATTGACCTCAAGACCGAGGAAGGCGTTGTCGGCCGGTCCTACCTCGAACCCTATCTCGTGAAATCCATTCGCTATCTTCTGCCTGCCATTCAGGACCTGAGCGAAGAGTTGAAGGGACAGCGGGTCGCGCCGACGGATCTTTATGAGGCGGCTCGGAAGTCCTTGCATTTCGTCGGCTATGAAGGCCTTTCCATGATTGCGGTCTCAGGGCTCGATATGGCCGCATGGGATGCGGTCGCGAAAGCTGCGGCAATGCCATTGTGTGTCTTGCTTGGAGGATCCGTTGGTTCGGTCAAATCCTACAACAGCAACGGGCTATGGCTGAAGGAACCGCAGGCCGTTGCCGAAGAGGCGATTGAGCTTCGCGAAGAAGGAGACTTTGCCGGCCTTAAACTGCGGTTGGGCCGCGAAGATCCCCGGGATGATCTTGCCACCATCGATGCGGTGCGCCGCGCGGTCGGTGACGATGTGGCTTTGATGGTCGATTTCAACCAGGGCCTGGACCTCGCCGGTGCTCTCAGACGATGTCTGATGATTGACGACCTTGGGTTGGAGTGGATCGAAGAACCGATCCTCTACGACAATTTCGACGGTTTTGCGCAACTCGCCCGCGAGCTGAAGACGCCGCTGCAAATTGGCGAGAATTTTTACGGTCCGCGAGATATGCACAAGGCGCTCAGCATGAAGGCCTGCGACTTCGTCATGCCGGACTTCATGCGCATTGGCGGGGTAACAGGTTGGCTTAGAGCGGCGGGCATTGCCGGTGCAGCCGGTGTCCCGATGTCGACCCATCTCTATCCAGAAGTCGGCGCACAGGTCATGCGCGTAACCGAAACGGCGCATTGGCTGGAGTGGCAGAATTGGGCCGACCCGATCCTGCAGAAGCCATACAAGATCAAGGATAGCCGGCTTCACATTCCAACAGTTCCTGGTGTCGGGCTTGAGTGGGACGAAGACATGATCAGGTCGACCCTCTATGAGGGTTGAACCGATCCGGCGAGTTTGACCAACACCGCTCACGCGCTGCTGGCAATTGCTGGTCTGCAAAGTGCGACTATCGGCAGCACCATCGACCAGGCAATGTTTGCAACAGATTGATCTCCTCGCTTAAATCCAACCACGCCATCGCCTTTACCGTCGGCATCCTTACCGGCTAAGACACATTCTCAATTTCTATCGCACGCATCTCGGTGAACGAGAGAGGGACCCATGTATCCAGAAAAAATCGAAATGCTGATCAATGGTCGTTGGTGTCAGGGCAGCGAGGGCAAGAGCCAGCCGCTCATCAACCCCGCGACCGAAGATGTGCTGACGGATGTCCCTCACGCATCGGCGTCCGATTTGGACGAGGCTCTCAACGCCAGCGCCGAAGGGTTCAAAGTCTGGCGTGACATGACGCCTCACGCCCGCCAGGCCATCATGGAAAAGGCTGCCCGGTTGATGGAGGACCGGACCGACGAGATTGCCAAGACCCTGACCATGGAGATGGGCAAGCCGCTGGCCGAATCGAAGATCGAAATGGGCTTCGTCATCGAGGCGACGCGTTGGTATGCGGAAGAAGGCAAACGGGCCTACGGCCGCATCGTTCCAGCGCGCGTTCCCGGCACCCGTCAGATGGTCATGAAGGAACCGGTCGGTCCAGCCTGTGCCTTCGTTGCCTGGAACTTCCCCGGCACCAATGTGATCAGAAAGGTCGCGGGCGCGCTTGGGGCGGGCTGCTCGATGCTGATCAAGCCTAGCGAGGAAACGCCCGGCACCGCCATCGGCATTGCCCGTTGTTTCCAGGACGCCGGGTTGCCACCGGGCGTCCTCAATGTCGTTTTTGGCGTTCCGGACGATGTCTCGCGCCATGTTCTTGGATCGTGGATCCCCCGAAAGATGTCGTTCACGGGTTCGATCCCGGTGGGCAAGCACCTGCAGAAACTCGCCGCAGACACCATGAAGCGGTGCACGATGGAGCTGGGCGGCCATTCACCGGTTGTCGTGTTCGACGATGCAGACATCGAGAAAGCACTCGACGTTTCAGCAGGTTTCAAATTCCGTAATGCAGGTCAGGTCTGCATCTCGCCGACACGGTTCTTTGTCCAGGACAAGGTCTACAAATCCTTTGTCGACGGATTCACCGAACGGGCGAAAGCACTCAATGTTGGAAACGGACTTGAGGACGGCGTCCAAATGGGCCCTCTGATCGATGCGCGCCGTTTACCGATCATGGAAGATTTCGTCTCGGATGCCCACGACAACGGAGCAACGATCACCACCGGTGGCGAAAGGATCGGCAATCAGGGCTATTTCTACGCCCCGACGGTGCTTTCGGACGTGCCGGATGAAGCCAGAATCATGATCGATGAGCCCTTCGGTCCGGTGGCGCCGATGACCCATTTCAACACCTTCGACGAGGTCGTCGAGCGCGCCAATTCCCTGCCCTTCGGGCTGGCGTCCTATGTATTCACATCGGATGGCGGCACAGCCGCCAAGATCGGACAGGCATTGGAGACCGGTCTCGTCGGTGTCAACCACCCGATGGTGGCGACACCGGAAACCCCGTTCGGCGGCGTAAATGAGTCGGGTTATGGATCGGAAGGTGGCATCGAAGGCCTGGACGCATTCCTGCGCACCAAGTTTGTCACCGAGATGGGCGTTTAGGGTCTCGCTCCAGGAGAACCGGACCGTTTACGGCAGCTTCTAACGCTCCTGAGACGCTGCAGGTCTCAGGAGCTGCCGAACGCTGGTGACACGCATGCGGAAGGTCAACGCATAATCGGCCGCTATCGACCGGAAAACAGTCGTCAATGATCTAAGTGACTATAACGGCTTATGACCCACCTCTGCCATTCAGTCAGGGCAAACTTTTCTCAGTTGATGGTTACTGCTGGCTTTGCCGTTGGGCTTACAACAGACCTTCCGGGCAGCCGTCCCCAATTCGCGGACAAGATGATCAAATACGATCCTGATCCTTTTGCTGGTTTGCAATTCTCGATGGGCAACGAGCCAAATCGGAAATTCGAATGAGGGAAGGCTTGGAAGAACCCTCTCCAGGTTCGGCTCGGGCTCACAAAGAATTTCCGGCAGCATTGAGATGCCATAGCCAGCTTTCAAGAGTTCCCACACAACGACGCCGCTATCGCACGTCATCACGAAGTTGTCTTGCCGTAGCGGAACACCTTGATTTTGTAGTGGCGCCAACAACCGAACCGGGTCGGGAGTCCCAACAAAGTCGTGATCAGCCACCTCGCGAGGCGTGCGAGGTCGCCCTGCCCGATTTAGATAATCTTTTGAGGCGTAGAGGTTTGCGCGGAAGTCTCCGACATAGCGGGCGGTGAGTTCCGATTGCTTTGGTCGGACATGTCGAATGGCGATATCGGCTTCTCGCTGCAACAGGTCTTGTGTGTCGTTAGAGGAAACTATTTGCACACGAATTCCTGGGGATTTTTGCCGTAGCGGTGCGAGGATTGCTGGCAATATTGCGGCGGATAAAAGGTCGGTTGCGGTGATTGTGACCTCACCCGATACATCAAGTGAATAGCCTTCAGCCGCCATCGAGATCAATGTCGCCGCTTCTCCCATTGCTCGTACATGACTAAGAAGATCGCGGCCGGCTTCAGTAAGGGTTGGCCCCCTGACGCTTCGCTCAAAGAGTGTGATGCCAAGAGTACTTTCCAGCTCGGAGATTTGTCGGCCAACGGTTGGCTGAGTGGATTTAAGCGCCCGCGCTGCAGCACTGAATGACCCTTCCTCGACGGTAGCGAGGAATGTACGCACCTGGTTCCAGTCAAATGAAATCGCCTGCCAGTTCATACATGCACGTATAGCAAGTGTACGAATTTCGGCAATCCACCTTACCCCTACGTATAGCTATATCGCTAGTTGCACGGCAGAACACAGCAATAAAGGGGGGCGCGTTGAGAAGCATCAGCAGCCGCGAATGGATATTACTTGCCTTCGTCCTGATCTACTCATTCGTTCCAACGTTTGGCGGATTACTCCGTATCGCAGAGCTTTTTGGTGTCCAAGCGATCTTACCGGCGAACTCCCGCGCGTTGGCGTATCCCCTGCCGATCGTTGTGCATATTCTGAGCAGCTTCCTGTTTTGCATTCTGGGTGCGCTTCAATTCTTACCGAGCGTGAGACGCTACCATTTGGATCTGCATCGAATGATGGGTCGCGTGTTGGTTGTGGCGGGCTTCATCAGCGCAGCAACAGGGCTTTGGATGACCCACTTCTTTGCGTTTCCTGAGAATCTCCAGGGAGCATTGCTCTATTGGGTGCGGATAGTCTTGAGCCTGGCCATGTGTGGCTTAATCGTCTGGGCTGTCATCTCAATCAGGTCGCGGAACGTCCGCGCGCATGGTTCAGCGATGATCCGCGCCTACGCAATTGCTCAGGGTGCTTCCACGCAAACATTCCTTGGAATCGGCTGGATAGTTGCCGTCGGGACAGAACCACAAGGACAATTGCGCGACGTGATCATGATCGCGGCCTGGGGGCTAAATTTCCTCGCTGCAGAATACCTAATCAGCAAAATATTTTCGCCACGAAGGATCGCCACTTGAAGGTGGCTGCGCACTCAAGGCTCTTCGTACTTCAGCTTCTGGCACATTCTCCACGTAGGAAGATCCGTCCTGTACGGGCTCAAATCGGACCGCAACCGGACATCACTCGGGATAGACAATCGCTATCCTATTTTGCGAGCTCATGACCTATTGGGCATTAAGCGAATTGCCTCACGCGAACTTTCACGCCGCCATATCATCGGACATCATCGCATCCAGTCCGCCGGACACGTTGAGCGCCATCAAGTCGTCAAAACCGCCGATCGGGTCTCCGTCGATAAAAACCTGGGGCACGGTCCGTCGACCGGATCGCTTCTGCACTGCGGCTTGCTGCTCGACGCTATAGGTGATGTCGGTCTCTTCGAACGCGAGACCCTTGGACCGCAGCAAGACCTTCGCCTGGGCGCAATATCCGCAATAGTCCTTGGTGTAGATTTCTATCCTGGGCATGGTGTTTCTCCTTGGTGCCCACTGCGGCCGACTGTCATGGCCGCAGTAGGCAGCGCCATCAGGCAGCGATTGATTCGGAGACGCTGATTACCGGAAAGTCGATTTCGGTATCGGCGACATGATTGAAATAGTTGGTGAAGACATTGAGCGCGACGTGGGCGACGATCTCGGTGATTTCGGCATCCGAGATGCCGGCTGCGCGTGCAGCTTGAAGATCCTCGTCGTTCACACGGCCCTTGGTTTCCACAACGGAGCGGGTAAAGCTGAGAATGGCATTCAGTTTGGGATCCTCCGATGTTCCATTGAGACGTCGTGCGATCTCGGTCTGATCGACCTTCAGGCTGCTTGAGATAAACGCATGAGCGGACGCGCAATAGTCACACTTGTTCAGGCCGGCAACGGTCAACGCGATAGCGTCACGCGTCTTCGCATCAAAGACACCGCTTGAAAGTGCATCTCCTGCCTGCAGAAAGGCAGCCAGCGCTGCCGGAGCATTGGCGAGTGTTCCAAGAAGATTTGGAACGGTTCCCATTTTGGCCTGGACGCTATCCAGGAGTTCCTTGGTACGGCCTTCGGCAGTTGCATGATCGACGGGTGAAAGACGTGGCATAGGTCTGTCTCCTTGTTCGGGCCCGATGGCCGCAGACTTGAATTGTTGACCAAATGGTCATAAATTTGGACGATAATCCCGCTGTTCGGCGGGTAACGCTGAAATGGGTTTTATTGACCATTAAGTCAAGAATATCCGTTTCACAAGAATGTGAGGACACACGCGCATGGGACGCCCACGCGAATTCGATACGGGCGAAGCTCTCGAGAAAGCCATGAAAGCTTTCTGGGCGAAAGGCTATGACGGCACATCCATCCAGGATCTGATGGCGGTGACCGGCCTCAAGAAACAGAGTCTGTATGGTGCGTTTGGAAACAAGCGCGCGCTCTACATCGCTTCTCTCAAACGCTTTGACGAAACGCGGCTCAGACAGAGTGCGCAGATCCTTGCGGCGAAAGGGTCAGCACGCACGCGCGTCGCCAATCTGCTGCAAGGCGTCATCGACCGGGCTTGCGAGGGTCATGACAGAACCGGTTGTTTTCTCTGCAATGCCGCAGTCGATCCTGCACCGGTCTGCCGGGAAACCGAAACTGTCGTCGATACCTGTCTGCAACGCCTCGAAAAGGCATTTTCGGGGGCGCTGGCCGATACGACGCCCTTTGACCGTGACGAAGCCGCCCGGACGCAGCGTGCCAGAGCGCTTCTCGCATCCTATTTCGGACTGAACGTACTCGCCAAAGGCGGTGCACCGCGCGATACCCTCGAAGACGTCCTCCAGAGCACACTCGATACGCTTCCCGATTCGTAGTGAGAGACTGGAAAACCGAATCGCAATTTGGACAAATGCCCTGAATGATGCGTAGCATCGGCCGCTCTCACATCATCAACGCCACAGAAAAGACATGCTGTCGCGACCGCTTCTCACTTCAACGGCCCTGTAAGCATATACTTCTGCTAGTAAATATTGACCCGACTTACAGTATCCACACTGACGAACCCAATTGAGACGACATTCACCCGCAAAGACAAGCCTCTCACTCCATTGTTTTTCTCATCATCGCGCCCTGGTTTTCAACGACTGTTTTCGGCATCTCTCTGCGCAAATGATGAGAACACTCGGCGCCTGCATCGAAAGAGAACGGTTTGGCAACTGTAGGGCTTGAGCGAACGAACAGAACCGGTACATCGGTTGAGCTCGAACCGCGACCGGCCCAAATGTCGTCACGAAATTCTGTAGTCTCACCCCCGTTGAGATTACGGCAGGGCAAACGTTCCAAAGTACGACTAGTAGAGAGGTCACATCGATGAACGTTATCGCCCGGACTGACCTGGAAGACGGGTCGGGCAATACCCTCCTCGGCAATCGGCCGAAGGCAACCGCGCCCACAAAACGGCCGCGGAATTCAGGGGGCTAGTTTTCTCCGACGCCAGAATGGCGATCGAGAATCCACATCATAGGTCCAGACGCATTCGGTCCGTCACCGCTTGAGTGGTCGTGGCCGTCGGCAGGTACGTGTTGCGACCGCGCTAAGGAGAGGCTTCGCGCGTGAAGAAATCACTATGCCGGCTGCATTGTCAGCTACTGAGACGATACGGACGAATTTCGCTGGAGAGCGGCGCCTATGAAAGGAGGCGAACGCGCAAGGGTCGGCACCCTGCGCCGTCGCGCTATCTGTCGGCCGAAGTCCTGGAGATCGCCGACTATCGCGATGTTCAACTATGGAGATGCGGCAATGCAGATGATCAGATGCCGACCGGTTTGGTGAGACACCGGTTTTGCAATGCATCTGTGGATCTGACCTTTGGATAAGGTGTCGAACGCTCGATCGAGAGATGTGTCGCACCCTGTCGCCAAAGACCGAATTGCATAAGGCTTAACGCATACACAGTTTTACAAGGCGTCACTGACCACACGACGCCACGATGAGTCGTCGCGCTGCGATCGTTGGCCGACGACTCCCAATCTCGGGAGCACCGCCCAACCGATGACCGGTTCGACCCCCCTCCACATCGACCGGTCGAGTCCGGCTTGGGCTTTGCAGGAGGCATTGGACAGGCTTGGCCACTCCGCCCCTACCCGGCGGTCCGAAGCCTCCATCCATCTCCTCCGTCCAGGGATTCAAAAAGGGGAAGCCAGCACGCCAAAGGCGGCATCGAAGAACAGGCCCGGTTCCGTTGTATCCGGAAACCGGGCCGCACTTGATGCCCGTGCAACGGTTCTCAAAGCCTGCGACATGCTGATCGAAAGCCTGGACATGCTCGACCAACTGGCAGCGCGATCAGAAGGACCTTTGGAAAGTCCAGAAGGCACTGTGTCAAAAGACACCGGGACACCCAATACACGAAAATCCCGCCTGCAAGATTGCATCAATGCACTGACGCCGGCCTGCATCGAAAACGAGCGTGACTGGCAGGATGTCTTTGACGAGATAGTTGATCCATCCCGGCTAGTCGATCGTCTTCGAGACAGCACCCGGACCCGAGCGAGACGATGGTAACGATGTTGCCACAACTATGGACGCAATGGCCGCTCTTGGGTCAAGTTTCGGCCACCGGAACACGGTAGAGTCCTGAACAGATCAGGACGCGATGACACCCACGAACGACATTCGGTTTGGCGTGGAGCAGTCTGCCCCTGCACCTGCAATAACCAACTGCTCCATGCCGGTTGCGGTTGCTTGGCAGTGTCTCCCCTCGACTCGCTGCCAAGCCCGCAATTACGCAACCGGCAACGCGACGCTGGTTGGACAGCCTTAAGCTCGCAGCCGTCTTCCGACGAAAATTTCCGACGTCGGCATTACGCCGACCTGGCATATCCATTGGGGTCCTGAGCTGCGATCGGCATCTTCGGCGCTTGGGAGAGGTGAGGTTCGTCGCGCCGGGTCACGACCGAACCCGATGCGCCGCATTGCGCGTCGATCAGTTTCAGCACGCGCATCAGATCCGTTTTCAGTTCGACCATTCGTTCGCGCACGTCATCCAGTGTGCCGCGAGCCGCATCGCTTTCGAATCGGGCGCAAGTCTGCGCCAACCGCGTCGCCTGAATATCCTCGCTCATGACTCGAAGCGAATGAATTGCGTCGGCAACAATCTCGCCACGACGATCCGAGAGAGCGCGCGCAAGCCGCAACAGGACTTCGGGCGCATGTCTTGCGAAGGTCTGGAGAGCATGAACCCGCTGCGGTGAAATCCCCCGAACCGGGTGTTCCGGATTTGGATGATCTTGGACAGACGGCATCGGTACAGGCGGCGAAGGGCGAATATGCGAGACGTCTTCCGTCTCTCCGATCTGGGCGGGAAAGGTTGAATCGGGCTCCTCAGAAAAGGGCGCTGTGGTTTCAAAATCGCTTTTACGTGTCCACAAACTACGCAGTGAATTCGAGATGCGCGCGACAATGATCAGCCCGATCAGCGCGGCACAGCACAGACCAAAGAAGATGAAAGCCCACGCTGCCAAGTGAGCCACTTCCATGGTTCGAAAGACCTCGGATTTCGTCACAAGGAGCGCCGGGACCCAGCAGGTCAGTGAAAGACTGGTCGCAAGTACGATTTCACTCGATTGGCGCAGTGAGATATTGGCAGCCAGCGGATGCGGCGTCCCATCGAGAATGGCACGAAAGCGTTTGCCGAAAACAGTCAAAGTCATTGCGAGCACCGTCGCCAGACCGAGTTTTACGACGATTTCCTGAGGGACCGATGGCAGCGCGAATGTGAGCGTGACGATCGTCAAACCCGACAGCCAGACCGCAGTCAGGCCAAGCGCCGCATAGCGATTGATGCGCCAAAACTGTTTTCCGTCGATGGCGCCGCGTGGCGATACGGCCGCATGAATCATGAAAAAGTCGGCCAGGACAGCACCGCCAAATCCGATGCAGAGCCCGACGATGTGCAACACCGTCACAGCCTCGACAAGTAGGCCGATTGCTGAAGCGCTCATCGCACGCACTCCGCAAATTGGATGGCGTTTGAATGCACCGAAAGGCCAAACAGAGATAGATTGGGGAAGAAACGCATGAGCAGCAAACTCGTTTACTAACGTGGCACTTCCGGGATCGAACGCTCTGCGCGCAATACGCACTACGCCTCCCTGGTCCGCGATTACTGAACACTTGGAACCGTCATGGCCGACGCCCTGCTCGCAACGTCGGCCGATCCATGTCGTTGTCGAGACAGACTGTAAACCGCGATTGTGACACCGAAGGGTCGAAACTTAAGCAAAGCCAGTTATTCATGCTGGATGCGTTGAGAGTCTGGTGCGAGCAGCGCTCCATGGCGAATTTCTAATGCACGTCGCGCTTCATTGTATTCATATATCGCAGTCTCGTTTCCTCGTTGGCGTGTGTGCATGTTTTCAAAAATCTAGGTCCTTGGGGTCTATATGCATTGCTAATGACTGACGGGTGCCATCCGTCGGATTCAATCCATGAGTCAGACACTCAACTGGTCCATATATCGGCGTCCCTTGACGCGCCCTTAGAATTCACCCAGACCATCAGCAAAACTGAGCGATGGCCAAAGGCAATGAGATGAACAAGCCTGAGACAAGTGCCGAAGAGGCACCCAGTCACTTCATCCGCGATATCATTCGCGGCGATCTTGATGCGGGACGCGTCAAAGGTGTGGTTACGCGATTTCCCCCCGAACCCAATGGCTATCTCCATATTGGCCATGCAAAATCGATCTGCCTCAATTTCGGTATGGCCGAGGAATTCGGCGGTCGCTGCCACCTGCGCTTCGACGATACCAACCCGACCAAGGAAGAGCAGGAATATATCGACTCAATTCAGGCCGATGTGCGTTGGCTCGGCTTCGATTGGGGCGAGCATCTGCATTATGCTTCGGATTATTTCGAGCAGCTCTACGAATGGGCCGAATTCCTCATCCAGGCCGGCAAGGCCTATGTGGACGATCTGTCGGCCGAGGACATGCGGACCTATCGCGGAACGCTAACCGAGCCAGGGAAAGACAGCCCCTACCGAGAGCGTCCAATTGCGGAAAATCTCGATCTCTTCCGCAGGATGCGCGCCGGCGAATATGCGGAAGGCAAGCGCGTCCTGCGGGCCAAGATCGATATGGCAAGCGGCAACATTAATATGCGTGATCCGGTTCTCTATCGGATCCTGCATGCCTCGCACCCGCGGCGCGGCACGACCTGGTGTATCTATCCGACATACGATTTTGCCCACGGACAGTCGGACGCCATCGAGCATGTCACCCATTCGCTCTGCACGCTCGAATTTGCCGACCACCGGCCCCTCTATGACTGGATGATCGACGCCCTGCCCGTCCCGGCCCAGCCGCACCAGTATGAATTCTCGCGTCTCAATCTGACTCACACGATCCTCTCAAAGCGCAATCTGATCGCACTTGTCGACGAGGGGCATGTTGCCGGTTGGAACGATCCCCGCATGCCGACGATCAGCGGCTTGCGAAGGCGCGGATATCCTCCCGCGGCCATACGTGAGTTCGCCAGCCGCATCGGCATCACCAAGGCAGACAATGTGATCGAGATGGCGCTTCTGGAACACTGCGCACGCGAAATCATGAACCGCACAGCCGATCGCCGGATGGCGGTCCTCAATCCATTAAAGGTCGTGATCGAAAACTACCCCGAAGGCCAGATGGAAGAGCTCGAAGCCATCAACAACCCGGAAGACGAGGCGCAGGGCACGCGCAGTGTCCCCTTCTCCCGAGAGCTTTATATCGAGGCGAGCGACTTCATGGAGGATCCGCCGCGGAAATTCTTCCGTCTGGGACCGGGACGTGAAGTCCGTCTGAGATATGCCTTCTTCATTACGTGTACGGATGTCATCAAGAATGACGCCGGCGATGTGGTTGAGTTGCGATGCACCTACGACCCGGAGACCCGTGGTGGCAATGCCTCGGACGGGCGCAAGGTAAAGGGCACGATCCACTGGGTCTCCGCGGCCCATGCTCTTCCCGCAGAGGTCAGGCTGTACAACCATCTCTTTACCGAGACCGAACCGGACATGTCGGACGGTTTTGCCGGCGCTCTCAACCCGGACTCGCTTGAAGTCCTCACCGATTGCCGCCTGGAGCCGAGCCTCGCTAACTGGCCGGAAGGCAAACCGTTGCAATTCGAGCGCCAGGGATACTTCGCTGCCGACCCGGACAGCAATTCGGAGCGTCTGGTGTTCAACCGCACCGTCGCGCTTCGCGATAGCTGGGCGAAGACACAAGCAAAGAAATAGATCTCCGTCAGACGCGTCGCGCTTTCAGCCGCGCGAGCATATTGCCGAGCGATTTTTCTTCGCTTGGCGACATCTCGTCGGCATGCGGCAGCGGCTCGACTTCGTCGGGTAGTGAGGCATCTATGGTCAGCTCCAGCGGCGCGACCTCGGTCTCGTCGCGTGGCGACGCGACCGGTCTCTCATCCGTCAGATAGAGCTGCTCCAGTGACGCCACATCCAGGAATTCCGTCGGCAGGTCCGCGATGTTATGGCCGCGCAGATCGAGGGTCTTGAGCGCAACGAGGCCGCCGATCTCTGGAGGCAGGCTTGTCAGTGGATTTCGCTCAAGGCGCAGCTCACGCAGACCTGTAAGCCCGCCGATACCAGAGGGAAGCGATGTCAGCTGATTATGTCCGAGACGCAACGTCTCCAGCGACTTCAGATGCCCGATCTCCGTCGGCAGCGACTCGATCTGGTTGCCTTCAAGGTTGAGTGTTCGCAGATTTGCCAGACCGCCGATCATGGGCGGAAGCGTCTTCAGCTGGTTGTAACTGAGATCGAGCGAGGTCAGACTGGTCAGCGCCCCAATCTCGGGTGGAATGTCGGTCAACTGATTGTGGCTGAGATCCAAAGTCTCCAAGGCACCGAGCCCGCCGATTTCTGCCGGCACCGATGAGAGTGTACTCCGCTCGATCCGCAGGATCTTGAGCGATTGCAATCCGCCGATCCGGATCGGCAGCTCTGTCAACTCCGATTCAGCCAGATGCAGCTGTTCGAGCGCGGATAGCCGGCCAATCTCTTCCGGCAGGGATTTGAGCGGATTGAACTGCAGATAGAGCGCCCGCAGCCCGGTGAGGCCGCCGATCGTCGCCGGCAGTGAGCCGAGGAGATTGTCGCCGAGATGGAGGGTCTCGAGCCGCCGCATCTTGCCGATTGCCGGTGGCAGAAGAACAAGACGATTGCCGCCAAGCTGCAGGGATTTGAGGGACAGCAGCGATCCGATACTGGCGGGCAGGCTCGCGAGTTCATTATCTCTCAGATCCAGCCGCTGCAGGTTCTCCAAATGGCCGATCTCCAAAGGCAGCACAGCAAGGCGGTTGCCCTTTAACCCCAGTGTCTCGAGAGATAGAAAACCTTCAATGGCAGGCGGCAGAGACGCCAGCTGGTTTCCCGATAGATCAAGCTCACGCAGAAGATATGCGCCACCGATTTCGGGCGGTAGCGTCGTCAGATGATTGCCAGACAGAATCAACTCTTCCAGCGATAACAGTCCACCAATTTCCGGCGGCAGGCTTGCAAGTTCGTTGGCGTCGAGATTCAGTCGGCGCAGCGAGCGAAACCGCGAAATTTCGGGTGGCAATTCGGAAATATAGTTCCGCCGGTAAATACCGCCACGCTCCAGCGCGCCCAGTTCCAGCGCCGCCAGTCCGACACGATCCAGCACTTCTGCCGGCAATGCGCGAAGGCCCTCGCCGCGTCGAATGATGCGGTCACGTTCGCGCACGCCATAAGTGTCAATATTTGCCACGTCAACTACCGGTTGAACTAGTTGGCACCCTGCCTCGAATCATAAGTGTGCCACAAAAGGTCGGAATCCGTCGACCACTGAACGTTATCCCTGTGGATCAGTTGGCATAGCGGTCCATGCCGGTGCGATTTCGATGATCGGTTGATCTTTTGAACAATGCCCCGGACTTGATTCAAGGCCTAGGACTGAATGCACGCGAATCGCATGTTGCCCTGGGTGCCGGATCAGGTCCGGGACATTGCTCTAATGTGTATGATGCATGCGTTGCTGCGCTCCGCGCACCCTAGATCAAGTGTCGGCGCTTCAATTCGTCAATGACCTGACCGGCCAGTTCTTCGGCGGAGGCGGCGGCGGCATCGAGGCGGATTTCCGGCGCTTCGGGCGGCTCATAAGCCGAGTCGATGCCGGTAAAATTCTTTACCAGCCCCGCGCGGGCCTTCTTATACAGGCCCTTCGGATCACGCTCCTCGCAAACATTTATCGGCGCATCGACAAAGACCTCGATAAATTCGTCGTCGGCGAAGAGTTCGCGCGCCATTAACCGCTCCATGCGGAACGGTGAAATGAAGGACGCCATCACGATCAGTCCTGCATCGACGAGAAGCTTCGCCGTCTCGGCAACCCGACGGATGTTCTCGACCCGGTCCGCATCGGTGAAACCGAGATCACGGTTGAGGCCATGGCGCACATTATCTCCGTCGAGGATGTAGGTATGGCGGCCGCTCGCATGCAATTGCTGCTCGATGATGTTCGCGACGGATGATTTGCCAGCGCCCGACAGACCCGTGAACCAGAGCAGGCATGGTTTCTGACCCTTCAAGTCGGCGCGCGCCGACTTGTTGATATCGAGATCCTGCCACTTGAGATTGGTTGCGCGATGAAGACCGAAGATGATCATGCCGATGCCGACCAGCGCGTCCGTTTCACGGTCGATCAGGCGGAACAGGCCGAGTTCGCGAATGGCCCCATCGGTCTCGAACACCAGCGGTTCGCTGATCGAAAGATTGCAGACGCCCATCTCACCGGCTTCAAGTGTCTTGGCGGCCTGATGCTCCTGCGTTTCGACGTTCAAACGATGCTTCAAGTCACTGATTGTCGCGCTCGTCTCGTGCCGGCCGGCCATTAGCGAATAGACCCTTCCGGGAAGCATCGGATCGTCACCAAGCCAAATCAGTTTGGCGGCAACCTGGTCGGCAATTTCAGGCAGCGCCTCACGAGCGGCAAGAACATCGCCCGGTTTGGGTTTCTCGTCCCCCTCCAGTTCAAGCTGCAGATCGATATCTGTGCCCGGTCTATTCAGCCCTGTGACCTGCACGACGCGCGCCTGAATCCCACCGGGACAAATCGTAACTTCCTGATTCTCGATAGCGCTCCCCGCCAGCAGTTTTCCCTTGCACAACTGCCCATCCGTTTGCTCGACATGCATGCGGAAGGGCATGGCATGCCGGCCATTCGGAACAGGCAAACCCTGTAATGCGGATTGGAGTGATGGCCCGATATACCAGCCGGTCTCCGTGCCGTTCGCGGTTACCGGGATACAAGCAACGGGCGTCGGCGCGATCTGATCGAGGAATGCGGAGAATGCCTTGGAAACACTGTCGAAGCGACCTGTATCGCAGTCGGCGTTTTTGTCACAACGTACAACCAGAATAATGCCATCCACACGCAGGACCGACAGCACGCAACAAAGCCGCATGGCTTCGTAATCGAGTCCGTTTTCCGCTGTAACGACTAAAATGGCACAGTCGGCGTCAAGCGCACCAACCAGACCGGCTTCCGCCTGGTCGACAAAGACCGTACCTTCGAGACTTAACTCCTGATCCAGTGTTTCCGATAAGGACCCGGTGATGCTTTCCGGGCTGCCGCAGACAAACACATGTCGCAGTTGATTATCTGACCCAGCCTTGGAAACCGGAGTCGTGCCATTGTCGGAGGGCATGTGAATTCCGTTCATGTGATGTCGACGCACTCGAACTGTTGGTTTCAGGGCGTCCGCTTAGCAGCTTCCAGTTGGACGAACAACTCGCACAATGCCTGCCTATATGCGACATATGTTGCGTTGCAACAATGTTCTGTACGATATTGCCGGACGATTGGCATCTCTCAGTGCTCATGTTAAGAGGCACCGCAATTCCAATGGCGCCGCAGCGGTTGGATTTTCCAGCCGTTTTCGAGGATCGCGTTAGACTCCGCAATGATACTTCCAACGCTAGACGAGACCCGGATCGCTGTTATCGGTCTCGGTTATGTAGGTTTGCCTCTTGCCGCCCATTTGGCGCGCGAGTTTCCCGTGGTTGGCTTCGATGTGGATGCCGAACGCGTTGCGGAACTCGCCGAGGGCATCGACCGTACACAGGAGATCACGGACGCAGAATTCGCAGCCGCATCCTCGATCCGGTGGAGCGCCGAGCCTTCAGAGCTGAAAGACTGCAATTTCTTCATCATTACTGTGCCGACACCGATCGACGAAGCGAAGCGGCCCGACCTCACTGCACTCGAGAATGCGAGCCGGACCGTGGGCGGCGCACTGTCGCAAGGCAACGTGGTTGTCTATGAGTCGACCGTCTATCCAGGAGCCACGGAAGATGTTTGCGTGCCCCTGCTGGCCGAGGCATCAGGTCTTGAATTCAATCGCGACTTCTTTGCCGGTTATTCGCCTGAACGGATCAACCCCGGCGACTCCGAACATCGCCTGCCGGCCATCGTCAAAGTCACATCGGGCTCGACGCCTGACGTTGCCGACCTCGTCGATGCTGTCTACGGCCGGATCATCACGGCGGGCACGCACAAAGCCAAATCGATCCGGGTCGCGGAAGCCGCCAAGGTCATCGAGAATATCCAGCGCGACGTCAATATCGCGCTGATCAATGAACTCGCCATGCTGTTCAAGGAGCTCGGCCTGAATTCCGCGGATGTGTTGGCGGCCGCCAGAACCAAGTGGAATTTTCACGGCTACCGCCCGGGGCTCGTCGGCGGCCACTGTATCGGCGTCGACCCCTACTATCTGACGCACAAGGCCCAATCGATCGGCTTTCACCCCGAGATGATCCTGGCCGGCCGGCGTATCAACGATGGCATGGCGGCCTTTGTCGCCCAGGACATCATCAAGGCCATGCTGAAGCGCAAACAACAGGTCGATGGCGCGCGGGTGCTGGTACTGGGCTTCACCTTCAAGGAGAACTGCCCCGATACCCGCAACACGAAGATCTCGGATCTCGTCAGTGAACTGGCCGATTTCGTCAGCGCGGTCTCGGTCTACGATCCGCTGGCCGACCCCAAGGTCGCGATGCGCGATTATGGTGTGACGATCCTGGACACCGTGCCGGATGGACCGTTCGATGCGGTTATTCTGGCGGTCAAGCATGATGAGATTACCGGCCTGGGCGCCGAGCGTTTGAAAGCGCTTGTCGGCGAACAGGGTCTCCTCTACGACATCACCGGCGCACTGCCCGCCGAACAGAGCCACGCGCGCATTTGAGGGACGACAGCAGAGCTATGAAAGTTCTGGTTACCGGAGCCGCTGGCTTCATCGGCTTCCACACTGCGAAACGACTTCTCGACCGCGGCGACCAGGTCGTCGGCCTCGACAGTCTCAACAGCTATTACGATGTGAACCTGAAGAAAGCGCGGCTGGCGCAGCTCGAGGGGCGAAACGGCTTCCGCTTCGTGCGCCTTGAGCTGGAAGACCGGGAGGGCGTCGAGGAGCTCTTCGCTCAGGAGAAACCAGACCGTGTGATCAATCTCGCGGCCCAGGCCGGGGTGCGCCATTCGATCGAAAATCCGCACACCTATGTCAGCGGAAACGTCACCGGGTTCCTGCACATACTGGAGGGATGCCGGCACCACGACGTCGAGCATCTCGTCTATGCCTCGTCGAGTTCGGTCTATGGCGCCAGCACGGCAATGCCCTTTTCGATCCACCACAATGTGGATCACCCGCTCAGCCTCTATGCCGCCACCAAGAAATCGAACGAGTTGATGGCGCACACCTACGCTCACCTCTATCAACTCCCGACAACGGGACTGCGCTTTTTCACTGTCTACGGCCCCTGGGGCCGGCCGGATATGGCACTCTTCCTGTTCACCAAGAAGATCCTTGCCGGTGAGCCGATCGACGTCTTCAATCATGGCAACCATGCGCGTGATTTCACCTTTATCGACGACATCGTCGAAGGCGTGATCCGCGTCCTCGATCGTGTCGCCACGCCCAATGAGAATTGGGATAGCGATGCGCCGGACCCGGGGACCTCAGCGGCCCCCTATCGGCTCTATAATATCGGCAACAACAATGTCGTGACGCTGAACCATTTCATCGAATGCATTGAGAAGGCACTCGGACGCGAAGCCATAAGGAACCTCCTGCCGCTGCAGCCGGGCGACGTACCGAAAACCTACGCCAATGTCGACGCCCTTGTGGAAGATCTCGGATATCAGCCGCAGACCAAAATCGAGGACGGTATCAATCGTTTCATCGATTGGTACCGCGACTACTACGAGAGCTGACAATCAACGACTGGACGCCCCGGACCTGATCCGGGGCCCAGGGCAGCACAGAAAATCCTCAGCTATCCAGCCTGGATGCCGGATCAGGTCCGGGGTGCAAAGATGCACGTTCGGGCCGCGAGCGACGGGATCACATATAAATGCATAGAAACATTAATATCTATTGATATTGGTCAAGGCGTATCGCGGGCACATGGCGTTCCTTTGTACGAGAGTCACTCGTTTCAAAGGAGACAGACATGAAACGCGCACATCGCCTGGCGCTGCCGGTCATGATGGCCTTGGCGGTTCTGGCAACAGCGCCCTCCCCCTCGACCAGCGAGGAATATCCGCTTCGCTCCAAGATCGATACGATCGAGTTGTCGGTCAAAAAGCAGACGACCCTTGGTCTTTATGTGACGGCCAAGGAGGCCGCTGCTGCGCTAAAAACGCATCCGGATATTCTGCTTATCGACGTGCGCACCCGGGCGGAGGTCATGTTTGTCGGCATACCGGACGCCGCCGTGCGCAATATCCCTTTTACAGAACTCGGCCCCTACAATTTCAATCCCAAGAAGAACGCCTACAAGCTGGTCCCGAATCGTGAATTTGCCGGTGCGGTCAAAGCGTTGCTGGACGAGAAGAACCTGGGACAGGATACGATCCTGATTCTGATGTGCCGTTCGGGCGGTCGGTCGGCTCGCGCCGTCAATGCATTGGCCAAACTCGGCTATGAGAATGTCTATTCCATGGTCGACGGCTTCGAGGGAGACAAGGACAAGGACGGCAAGCGCAAGGTCAATGGCTGGAAAAACAGCGGCCTGCCGTGGAGCTACAAACTAAAGCCGGAACAGATCTATCGCAGCCCGGGATCGTAATGCGACAGCCAGCGTGCCGCGTCGTCGCGGGACCCCACTACCCCTCCGTCGTCATTCCCGTGCTTGACACGGGAATCCATGCCGTGGTGCTTCAGCCCGAAATATCGCATGGATTGCCGCGTCGGAGCACGGCAAAAACGATTGAGGAGACGAGGTACTGCTCGGCTCTCTCGGCAACGCCCCATCACCTTCCTTAGGATCGCCTGCACAGCGATTCATGCTAGTGTTCCAAAGCCTCTGCCCTCCAAAGCCTTGAAAACCGGAACCACATGCTGCCTCGGAACACGACACTCACTTGCATTGGTGCAAGCCCGCAGCAGCTAATGCGACACGACGCTTCACAATGAGCGGCGACGGCATCCTCTTTCTCATTGCCGATCTCGGCAGCGGCGGAGCGCAGCAGGTCCTCAGCCAGATCGCGAACCATTGGGCAGTGACCGGCCGCCGGATTGGCGTCGCAACCTTCACCGATGAATCCGACGACTTCTTCGCGCTCGACAATCGCATTGAGCGCATGGTCCTTGGCGGCATTGCCGACTCTGGTTCGCTCGCCGAAAAACTTCGCAACAATTTTGCCCGTGTGAAGGCAATCCGAGGCGCGCTGAAACAGTTTGGCGGACACACGGCAATCTCCTTCATCGCTCCGATGAATGTGCTTCTCGTTGCTGCGAGCCGAAGACTCGATTATCGGATCGTCATTTCGGAGCGCAATGACCCGGCCCGCCAATCCTATGGCCGCGCCTGGGATGGCTTGAGACGAAATCTCTACAAGCGCGCAGATCTTGTGACTGCAAACAGCCACGGTGCAATCGAGACTCTGAGAGCCTTCGTCCCACCTGGGAAACTCGCCTATCTTCCAAATCCCCTGCGCCCCCAGCCAGACCCGATAGCAGCCGACAGAGCCGAGCGCGCGCCGACGTTCCTCAATGTCGGCAGTCTCCACGAGCAGAAGGCTCAGGATCTGCTGATCCGCGCGTTCGCAGATATCCATGAACAGTGCCCTGACTGGCGCCTCGTCATACTCGGTGAAGGGGGCGCCCGCGAAGCGCTGGAAGCACTCGCCGCCGAACAGGGCGTCGCCGCCAAAGTCGAATTCCCCGGACGCGTCGCCGACCCGTTTCCATTCTATCGCCAATCCAGCATCTTCGTTCTGCCATCGCGATGGGAGGGCTTTCCGAACACCCTGATGGAAGCCATGTCCTGCGGCCTCCCGGCTATCGTCAGTGACGCCACGCCAGGGCCGCTTGAGGTGGTTGCAGATCAACAGACCGGTCGCGTCGTCCCTGCCGAGGATGTCGAAGCACTGGCCGATGCCATGCTGCAACTGGCGCGGCAACCAGACGAACGCCGAAGGCTGGGAGAGGCCGGCCGAAACCGCATGACTCCCTTCACTCTTGAACAGGTCCTTAAAGAGTGGGACCAAATCATCGCCCGATCATGAACGAAGGGATTGAAATGCGGCTCACAGACGCACTGACAGGACGTAGATCCGTTCGCGCATTCAAAAAACAACCTGTGCCGAAAGACGCGCTCGAAAGACTGATCTGGGCGACACAGGGGATCACGGACAACTCAGGAAACCGCTCCGCACCGTCGGCCCATGCTTTGCACCCTTTGCGTTTGATGATCATTGCCGGTGAGGTCGAGGGTCTCGCCAAAGGTCTCTATTCCGTCGACCCCAAGGCAGCCACACTTCGGTCCATTCATGACCGGGACATCAGGCCAGCGCTAAAGGCTGCTGCGGTCGACGATCAGACCTGGATAACCGATGCAGGATTGATCATCACGATCTGCGCTGACATGGTCACGACCTCACAGCATTTCGCCGATCAGGAACCCTATGGGACGCGCGGTCCACGCTACGTTTTCATCGAAGCCGGAGCCGCTGCGCAAAACACGATGCTCCAAGCCGTCGCCGACGGACTTGGCTCTGTTCTCGTGGCGGGGTTCCGGGACGAGGCCACTGCCGATGCCCTCGGTCTGCAAAAACCCCTTTCAACTGTTCTCCACATCTGCATCGGCTATCCCAACGAACCACATGATTGAATCGACACACGAGCATGTGCTTCAGAATCGTACGCTATAGAGGAACCCAGCCATGGCACGAACAGACACAATCGAGGTCAACGGCAGTAAGATGCGCGTTCTTGTCGGTGAACCTGCAGGCGACGGGCCCCACCCCACCGTCATCGTCATGTGCCATATTGGCGGCCTCGATGAATTCACAGAAGACCGGGTCGACAGACTTGCGGACGCCGGCTATGTGGCCGCCGCACCCGACCTCTTTCACCATCACGACTGGATTGAGAAAAAGAACGAACGACGCGCCAGCCTTCGTGACAAGACAATCATCGATGACATCCAGGCGACGCTAACCCATCTCGATACCACGACAGCAACAGCGCCCGACAAGACGGCAATCCTCGGCCACTGCATGGGCGGTCGCCTCGCCCTACTCGGTGCGGGAACCATCGAAAGGTTCCGCGCGGCCATCATCTACTATGGCGGCCGCACAATGATCTCCTGGGGCGACGACGGTCCGACGCCGTTCGAACGTATCCCCTCGCTCAAGGGACCGGTCCTCGGCTTTTTCGGCGATCTGGATTCGGAGCCCTCACCTGCCGATGTGGACAAGATCGAGGCAGAACTCGGACGTCATGGTGTTCCGGCCGAGTTCCATCGCTATGCGAATGCAGGCCATGCATTTCAGAATTTCATCAGTCCCGAGCGGCACGTCCCGGAAGCCGCGGATGATGCATGGTCTAAGACCCTGGCGTTTTTGGAGCGGCAGTTCGGTTAGCATTTTCGCTTCGCTTCTACCGAAACGGCAGGATCGTCGTCGACCATAGCTATCTGTCGCGTGAAACACAGCTAGTTCAGACGATCAGCGCGCTATTGTTCCACTCAAACGACGATCAAGTGCAATGATATAGTCGTGGCCAAAGTCTTGGTTCTCAAGTCCGTTGACGAGACACCGCGGCAAATCGGAAGAGATCTCTTCGCAAACTGAGGCAATGCCCAGAGCAATCGCCGCGACGGTGTCGACATCTCCTCCGAAATCGACACATTCTTTGAGCAGTTCGCTCATTCGGCCGTGATTGGCGACCGCTGTCACAGCCGCCCGCACGCACATCAAGCCGTTGACTCCGACTTCTCCGGACCAAGGTGTCGTCCAGTCTCCATCGACATGGTCTTCCAGGAAAATGCCCAATCTCGACTTAGGTCCAAGGCGATGGACGAAGTAATGACTGGCAAGAGCGACCGCTGTCGCCGCGTCAATGCCGCCGGGCGTATTGTGGGTGATAGCAGCCTGTACATGAGAATACTCTACGACCTGGGCAATCGTTGGCAGCACGCCCAAAGGGCACGCGCGCATGGCCGCACCGCTCTTGTCACTCTCCGGTCTGATGTCGCGCAAAAAGTGCTTGTGGTCAGTAACATCACATAAGAATTGGAAGAATGACGTCGCATAGCCTTCGCGAGGATCCCGCTTGAACGCGCGCACAAAATACTCTGCCAAGAGATCTCGAGACCATGCGCGTTCATCCAGAAGCGCCTCGGCAACCGCAAGGCTCATCTGCGTATCGTCTGTGTAGTATCCGGAGCCAATGGGGAGATGGGGATGACGGTAATAGCGAGAGAGGTCGTTGTGATCCGAGATCTGTCGTCGGCTTACAAACTCAAAGCCAGCGCCATATGCGTCGCCAATTGCGATTTCGAGTAGCACTGCCAAATCTCCATTTCGCTCGCGAGCGAATGCGGAACACAGGGCGCCACAAAGCCAATCAGTCGATCTTGTTGAGCCTAGCCAAATTACCCGGACACCTCGAATTTCCAAAGACCTTGGTTAGAAGCTCCCGTTGATGCGAGGATTATCGTTTTGGGTTACCTCAACTCAATCTCCCAGAATCAATGATCTTAAAGAAACTGAACGGTGGTTTTCGCGATAAAGCACACGGGCAGCTGTTTCACAGCTTTAAACGTACAGGCCAACCGATCACGAAAGCCATCCGTCGAAAGCGTCTTGTCTCGAGATCGACCACTCACACTCTGAAGAGGCCTTTCAGAGGTGCGCGCCGACAGTTTGGTTGACGTCGTTGGTTCGATTCTGCTGGTTTGAACAGACTGCTCGTTGTGCAGCCAAACCGCACGAGCGTGCGCCATTGCCGGAAAGAACACCTAGACGCCCAACAGAAGGACCGATCGAGAATGTCGATAACGACAACAACAATCGGCAGCTATCCAAAGCCTGACTATCTGAGGATTCCCAATTTCGTCCCGAAGCATCCCGACCCGACACGGCGGCATTCCGAATATCTGGCATCCCGAACCGAAGAAGATTTCGTTCTGCTCGAGCGCGCCACGCGCGAGACGGTCACGCATCAGGTGGACGCCGGAATCGACATTCCGACAGACGGTGAAACGCCGCGCTCCCACTATGTGCACTACCATCTCATGCAGTTGGGCGGCATCGACTTCGAGAACCTCACCAAGCGTGTCACGCGTGGCGGGGCCTGGGAAGCCAAATTCCCGACCATCGTCGGCGATATCTCCGTTGGCGAGCACTTTCTAACGGACGATTGGAAGCGCGCGCAGGCCGCGACCGACCGACCGGTGAAGATGACCTTGCCGGGCCCGATGACGATCATGGATTCCGTCGTCGACAAGCACTATCGCGACGACCGGGCACTTGCGGCTGCCCTAGCAGATGCCCTCAACTATGAAGCCAAGGCCCTGGCAGAAGCCGGCTGCAAACATATCCAGATCGACGAGCCCGTCTTTGCGAGGAAGGCTCCCGCCGCATTGGAGTGGGGCGGAACGATGCTGGAGCGTGCCTTCGCAGGCATTGACGAAGCGGTCACCCGAACGGTGCACATCTGCTGCGGTTATCCGTCGGCCGTCGATCTGGAGGATTTTCCCAAGGCGCCGCGCGAGGCCTATTTCGAATTGGCGGAGATGCTCGACGCGGCCGCCATCGATTGCGTGTCGATCGAAGACGCGCATCGCTACAATGACCTCCGCCTGCTCGAAGCATTCAAACAGACAAGCGTCATTCTCGGCGTCGTCCAGATCGCGGCAACGCGGGTCGAAACCATTGAGGAGATTACGGATCGCCTGCGCGATGCGCTTGGGCATATAGACAAGGAGTGCCTGCTCGCCGGTCCCGACTGCGGTCTGGCGATGCTCGACCGGGATGTGGTCTTTCAGAAATTGAGCAATATGTGCCAGGCAGCGAAATCGATTTAGAGAACAGAGGTGCGCCAGATTACCGGTGACTGCAGAGGCAGACATTGCATCTTGTCGCCCGGTCCGGGTAAGTAATCTCCTCCTCTCGCGCACTCCAACCACCTCTGCGGAAACAATCCATGACAACAAAAATCACCGATATCGACGTCCTCATTCTGCGCGGGCCAAAAGACGAGCGACCGCATTGGGTCAGTAACTTCACCGTCCCTACCGCAAACGAGGTCCTGCTGCGTGTGCGGACGAATGACGGCATCGAAGGCTTTGGGCTTGCAACCAGCTATACGGATGCGACGCCGATCCTCAATGTCTTCAAGAGTGGCATTACGGAACGGCTCATCGGCGCCAATCCACTGGCACCCGAACGGATCTATGAAGACCTGTTCTCGCTGACATCGAAACGCCTGGCTCATGAAAAGGGCTGGGGCCGCGAGGCGCTCGTGCGGATCTCTGCGGCGGTCGATGTCGCGTGCTGGGATATCATCGGCAAGATGGCCGGGTTGCCGCTTTACCAGCTGTTCGGGGGCTACCGTGACAAGGTGCCCTATTATGTGACCTGTGCCTATTATCGCGACGGCAAGGATCTCACCGAGCTGCGTGACGAGATCACCGAACTCAAGGAGCAAGGTCATAGAGGCTTCAAGGCCAAGGTTGGTGGCCTGGAACTCGCCAAAGACATTGAGCGCCTCGAAGTCGTCAGAGATGTCATCGGCGACGACAGAGACCTGATGGTCGACGTCAACCGCGCCTGGGACCTGGCGACGGCGACCGAGGCTGCCGCAGCCCTAATCCCTCTCAAACCAAGCTGGTTGGAGGAACCGGTGCGCTGGTTCGACGACCGGCGAGAGCTCAGGCTGCTGTCGCAACGCACGCAAATCCCACTCTCAGCGGGTGAAAGCGAGCTGACCAGTTATGGCTGCCGTTCCATGCTGGAAGAACAGGCAATCCAGATTCTGCAATTCGACGTGACCATGTTCGGCGGTTTCACCGAGGGGCGGAAGATGGCCGCCCTTTGCGAGCTCAACCATGTCAAGGTGACGCCGCATCACGATTGTTTCATTCACGCCCAGTTGGTCGCATCGACACCGGCCGGCGGCTACGTCGAAGCCTTCACCAACCCCGAGCGCGACCCGCTGCAAGCGGAGCTATTCGAGAATCCGCCGCAGCTGAAAGACGGATGGTTGACGATGAACGATACACCCGGGTTGGGACTCACCTTGTCGGAGGATGCGGTCTCGAAGTACGGCGAACAGGTCGTTTGAATGCCATGTGCCTAACCGGATAGCGCTCTAGATTAACCTCCATTTCGTCGGAGTCGACATACCGCAGAAAAGTTGATCGACTCTAGGCTGCTAGAGCAACGTGCGTCCAAGCGGACGCACCTTGCTCTAGAGACATTTTCCAGATGCGCTCACGCCGCGATAGCAGATGTACTTCACGCCGAGATCGACCAGCTCCCAACCCTTTGAAGAGCGCACAACGATACCTCGGTAGTGTTCGCCTGAAACAGAGTCGTCGAGATAACCGCTCAGGGTCAGGTCGACGATGAGTGAGCTCTCGTGGCGTCTGATCGAAAGGTCGAGTTCAGGGCGGCCTTCGAGGCTTTCCGGGTGATTGCCGATGTAGGGCAGCAGTAGATTTATCACCTTGTCGCTCGATGACCGGTCAGGCGCGATTTTCACCGCCTTGAAGCCTCTTAAGGACGCAGATGGTTCTTTATCTCCCGCACTTAGGGGGCGCCCCGTAGCAATCGCAAGCGCCAAGGCAAGAATAGCGACTTTTGCAAAATGTCTGCTGCGGCTCTCTGGCATGGCGCGTTCTCCTCTGACTGATGGTGTTTGGATGCAATTTCGCGCCGCACCGTCGTCGCGGGCTCCAAATTGATCATTTTCTGCCGATCCTCGAATAACGGCCGACAATTGCAACATACGTTATCCGGAGCGAATTCATTTTTCAGGACTCGCGGCTCATCAACCCGCAAGTGCGTGCGATGGTTTCTTTCCGAAGGAACGGCAAAGCTCCTTCTCATATTCTTTGGATATGGCGTCCACGACACCCAAATCGACGAGCACGCTCCAAACATCTTCAGATGTAAAGTTTTGCGCTCTTATATGGTCATTTCGTCCTTGAGCGAAATCGAACATACTGGCAGCTCTTAGGTGCAACTCGACCGTGTTCTTTATTGCATATTCAACATTGTGCTCCGTCAAAACCTTGGTTAGACCGCCTTCCTCCGGTTGATTGTAGACAGCGACCTTTTCCGCCAACTGAGCATGTTGAGTGTGGAAGCAACGCAACAATTCGGCAATCGGCCTCGCATTCTTCTCGTCAAGGAGTCCGATCAGTTCCTGCAAGTTCGAAACCACACAACTCGCTAAGGTGGGATACGTCAATTCCCGGCGTTGTATATGCTCGCGCAGCCACGGTATTGACTGACTTCTAATGCCCTCGAGCAGTCTTACAGAGACGTTTATTGATTCCTCCGTGTAACGGATAATGGCGCTGAGGTCGGCGGACATCTTGGCCCGCACCGCGCGAAGCCGGTGCGCTTGGCAGTCATCTTGCTCTTCGCGCTGAGATGCAGGCCGACTGCTGGCTCTCCGCCACAATCCGACGACCATGATACACACGGCCACGAACGCGACCAGGACAGCAGCCAGCAACTGCCATCGACCGGCCCAATCAATCAACATTTCCATAGCTGCTCTTGCGCCGATGAAGGAGGGATCATGCAGGGATGGCCGGCATGGCGATCTGTGCCATTCTTTTGATATTGGCTTGAAAAATCTGTGCGCAACGACTTTACCTCAAACTTGTCCGGTTAATTGCATAAAGCAGATAATCTGTTCTAACTACCTGCTCAATCCTCCTGATCAGTTCCGCACTCGGCGTCGATTTTTTCCTGAGCGAGAGCAGCGACGCCATTGAAGAGATCGAAGACGTCAACCGCCTCGCCGCGCTCAATCCTTTTCGAGATCATTGTGAGCGGGAACAGAAGAACGCTCGTATCTTGAAACCTGATGGCTGGATCCCGACCGGCCTCATCTTTGACAACCACCCAATGAAACCCTATTTGCTGCACGAAGACATCCCCCAGGACGATGCCCATGGATTGCAGTTGATAGGTCTGGTCGGGCGAGAACACTTCAGCCTCTAGTAAGGCACGCAATGTTCCAAGCTTGCCGGGCGCTGTCTTGTATTGCTCGAGACCGGCTTCGTCCAGATATTGAGTCACAATTGCTCTTTGTTCCTCGAGTCGCCTGAGGTCATCGTCATTGAGTTCCGACAGGATCTGTTCAGCCATCGCGCATCTCCGGGAACCAATAAGAGACGATTATGAATGATCAGCCGTTCGCGTCCAAATCAACCTGTGCTTGGCCGGAATCGACCGGGAGCAGAGAAGTTGATCGTTTCTAGGATGCTGGACCAACTTGCGTGCGTCAAACTGGACGCACGTTGCTCTAGCGGAGTCTGAGCTTCAACCGAACAACAGGCTCGCCAAAGCCGCGATCGTCCCCACGGCCGCAAACAGGAAAACGATAAAGGCCGCGCTCGCCAGAACGCCTTCGCCCACACTGGGCTCGGCCGCACCTATGATCGGATTTTTCTTGTTTCGCAGATACGGCGGCACAAACGGCGCGAGGAAGGCGGTGAGGATCAAGCCAATCCAGACCACACTCATGGCGTCAAATGGCCTGCTGTTCAAATAGATCAACCCCGCCAGAAAAGCCCAGGCGATGAGCGACATTGCGATCCACCCACCGGTACTCGCCATCGGCACGATTTTGACCTGCCGCTCGCAGGACCCGCAGGCATAGCGCGCAACGGGACTGAAAGATTCGCTGCCGGCTTCGATCGCTTGCATCTCCCCGCTGCACACTGAACAGCGGCGAAGTGGGAGCGTTTTGGGATCGATCGGATCTTCGAATTCGGACATTTGCTCGATGGCCCTCTAGCAAAAGACGACATTCGCGGTTCTGCGCACGCGACAGCGGTAAGTCAGCCACAGACAGCACGCCCCCACTCGCGTCTGCATCAACAGGCGAATAATACCCGGTCACGGAATTGCGTAAATCTCTGTTGACTGCCGAAATTATAGCCATGTGGATCATTTGTCGGGCACAGTTTCGGCTGTTCCGCATCACGTCACACATAATAAACAATTGATAACGTTACACTTTCCCCCCTACAGATGATGCAGCCCTTGTCGCAGGACAATCCGTTGACCGCAGCGCCACCCGGTGCGCGGTACCAAGGTGCGAAATCTTGTCATCGATACAGCCGCTATCCGCCCGCCATAAACTTATGCTTGATTGCTTTGGTCCGTCAGTTTTGGGAGTTCGCCATGAACCGTCTGCTATCAAGCGCCTGCCTTGTCCTCGCATTGCTGATAGGAGGCAGCCCGGTCAAATCCGAACCGACGGCGCTGACCCTTGCAACGGCGACGAAGGGTGGCGGTTTTGAGCTCTATGGCAGCAATGCAGCCCGGGTCATCAACGACGTCGACGCGTCGCTGAAGGTCGTCTCCAAGAACACCAAAGGCAGCCTGGAGAATATCGGCCTGCTGCAGGACGGCAAATTCGACATCGGCCTTGTACAGGGTGTCGCGGCCTATGAGGCGTTCGCCGGAATTGGGCGCAAACCCGTCGATCTCAAAGTCATCGCCGCCATCTATTCAAGCCCCGGCATGTTTGTCGTCAATGCGAAGAGCAAAGCCCAGGACGTCCAGGATCTGGTCGGCCGACCCATAGCCTGGGGCACAACGACCTCCGGCCTCACCCTGATGGCGAAATACATCATGGATGGACTTGGGCTCGACCGCGACAAGGATTTCAGCCCACAGTTCCTGAAGAAGGCCGGTAATGGCCCTCCCATGGTTCTGAAAGGCGAGGTGGATGCGTTCTGGGGGGCCGGCATCGGCTGGCCGGGCTTCACGCGTGTGATGGAAGCGGGCGGCCGCTTCATCGGGTTCACCGCCGAGCAGGTCAAACAGGTTACGGCGAAGCACGCGTTCCTGAAGCCGATGGAAGTCCCGGCCGGCTCCTACAAGGGTCAAAGCAAGTCCGTACAGGCCATCGGTGTCTGGAGTTTTATCCTGTCGCGGCCGGACTTGCCCGACGAGGTCGCCTATCGCCTCGCAAAAGCGCTGCATGCAGGCAACAAAACGCTGGCCGCGCGATTGCCGCAGGCGCGCGAAACGACACCGCAGAACACCAAGGCCGCAGCGGACCGAAGTCGACTACACCCCGGCGTGCTCAAATATCTCAAGGAGCTCGGCTTGTAGCCGCCTGCAAGGGGACGTCGGCATTGCGCGCCGCATGATCACAAGCGGGGCTGGTCAGCCGACAATTCGGTTTCCGTGCCCAACCGCGGTTCATTGGAGAAACGCTCAATCCGAAACGGATCGATCGGAAGATCGGTGACGCCGTCAACGACCAGGTCGCTGAGAATCTTCCCGCCGATCGGACCGAGCTGGAAGCCGTGGGCGGAATAGCCGAAGGCATGAAAGGCACCCTCCGCCTGGCTCGGGCCGATGACCGGAATCTTGTCGGGCATAATGCCTTCGATGCCGGCCCAGTTCCGCACAATCCGCGCATTCCGCATGATCGGAAATATCGCAATCGCGGTCCTGGCATTGACCGCGAGGCCGGCATAGTCGAGCTCGGTGCTATTGGTGGCAGGGTCGGCCCACCCCTCATGCCCGCCACCGATGAGCACGGTACCGTTTTCGAATTGTTTGAACGAAAGCGTCCGTCCCTGTGCGCCAACGACCGGCGTCACAAAGGGCGGCATGCGCGCCGTAATCGTCAGCATGGGTGCGGCCACCCTGACAGGCGCCATCTCGCCGAGCATGGCGGCGATATGGCCACCCCAGGCACCGGCGCAATTCAGGAGATAAGGGGCCTCGAATTGAGCCCCGCCCGATTGGATCCGCCAGACATCGGCGGCCCGATCGATCCGCGTAACGCCGGCACCTTCGCGGAACTGTACACCGAGTGCGATGGCGCGACGCTTGAATGCCTGGACCGTGCGAAACGGATTTGCATGCCCGTCACCCTCGACGACCATGCCTCCCGGACAATGCGGCGACACTGACGGCAACAACTCGCGAAGCGTATCGCGATCGATGATCTGCTCGTGATGGAAGCCCGCGTCTGCAAGCAAGGCCGTGCGGTCTTTGAGTTCCGCCATCTCGGATTCCGATTCCGCGACTTTGATCTGACAGGACGCCTCAAAGCCGCAATCATCCTCGACGAGGTCTGCAATCTCATGCCAGAGCTGAGCGGAGGCAAGCGACAGCGGAACCTCAGGCAGCGCCCTTCCAAGGCGACGCACGCCACCGGCGTTGACTCCCGACGCGTGGCGCCCGGCATAATCCTTTTCCAGCACAATGACCGTCAGACCGCGCCGCGCCAGCCAAAGTGCGGCCGAGCAGCCATGCAGACCGCCGCCTACAACCAAGGCGTCGGCATGACCGCTCGCTGTCTTCCTCGGACGAGAGATCACAACTTTACTCTTGCGCCGGCAGTTCGAGCGCGGCCAGTTCCGACAGGTGCAGTGGTTTGACCGGAGGCCGGAGGCGGTAATAGCCGACGTCCGAGACCGGTGTGCTGGTGACGTCCGCGATCAGCTCCGAGACGGTCAACCCACAGAAGCGTCCCTGGCAAGGACCCATGCCGCAGCGGGAGAAGCTCTTGAGCTGATTGGGACCGGCGCAGCCGATCTCCACGACATCCCGAATGTTCCCCGCCGTGATTTCCTCGCAACGACAGACGACGGTGTCGCTCGCCCCGGGAATCCGAAAGTTGTCGGCGGGCCGGAACAGGTTGTCGAGGAACGGACGCAGGCGCCGTTCTTTTGCAAGTACGCTTTTGTGAGGCCGGGCGAGACGGTCCCGCGTTGTCGTATCCAGTTTGCCCAATCGCTCCAAGGCTCCCAGCGCAGCAATATGGCCGCTATGCTCGGCCGCGATCGCCCCGCTGATCGACGTTCCATCGCCCGTGACAGCGATGTTGGAGAGGCTGGACTGAAACCAGTCATCGACGTCGATGATCCAGCAGAGCAAGTCCTCGTTCCACCTGCTCTCGCATCCGGCCGCCATGCTGAGATTGACGTTGGGAACCACGCCTTGATGCAGCAGCACGTGGTCGCACGCTATCTCGGTCCAATCGCCGTTCCTGCGGTAGGCGATGCCTGTTGCGGTCCCCTCCCCTTGAATCCGAATGTCGTCGGCGCCGGATACATACTGCGTGCCCGAAGTTGCGATGCGCTTTTTCCAGCGCCACCCTTCGGCGATCCTGGCGAGGCCGCCCAGCGCCCGCGGCAGGTGGCGGACCGCGCGCAGATAGTTCTTGCGTGGCGTCAGATCGATAACCGCCTTTATCGGGATGCCGTACGCTAAATATTGATGGGCAATCAGATAGAGCAGCGGACCCGTTCCGGCGAAGACCGCATTTTCGATGCCAATACCGGACTCTTTCAGCAGGATCTGGGCGGCGCCCGCGGTCATGACCCCGGCCTGTGTCCACCCGGGAACCGGAAAGGGCCGCTCCTGGGCACCCGTGGCAAGAATCACCTGCCGACCGCGTACGATGCGCGCGGCTCCATCGGCCGAATAGCCAAGATCCCCGTCGCGCGACAACTGCCAGACCGTTGCCTGAGGCACATATTCGGCATCACATTCGCGGAACGCCTCGGCCAATTCCAACCCCGCCTGATAGCTTTCGCCAAGCTCGGGCCGCTTTCGCGCCTTTGTCGATTCAATCGCGCGGTAAATCTGCCCTCCCGGTATTCGCTGCTCATCGAGCACCAGCGTTTTTGCACCATGACGCGACGCTTCAATCGCCGCCGCCATCCCGGCCGGGCCGGCCCCGACAACAATGACATCGATGGCCTTGCTCATACCGCACCCTCAGTTGATGGTGACCCGTCGGCAAGCACATCCGCGACCCCCGACTGGCGGGCGACCTCCATGCCGTCGCGGACCTCGATCAGGCAGGACTGCTGATTGGGCACACCATCGACGACGACCAGACAGTCGAAGCACACGCCCATTGCGCAAAAGGGCCCGCGAGGCGCCCCAGTGACGGGCGTGTCCCTAAAATGCGTGACACCCGCCTCGAGCAATGCGGCCGCCAGGTTGAGGCCTTTACCGACCCGTAGCGCGCGTCCTTCGAACGTGATGGAAACGCGCTCCGGGTTGTCAGGCACGACTCTAATGAACATGAAATCGTCTCTCACTCAGGGGCGCCATTGCCGGTGGCAAGTGGCCCTCCACGACAAAGCCGGCGAAATCGAGCGCGTGCGCGGCTGCCAGCGTCACACCGCTATGAGCTGACGCCGAGAAGACACCAGGACAACGGGTTGATTGGTCGTATACGGGAAAGCCATCCGGCGTCAGGATGCGCAGGGCACCCCAGGCCCGAACGATACGTACACCACCCAAGACCGGGAAGAGGCGGCAGGCCCGCGCGGCAATGTCGCGCAACACACCTGGATCGGTGCCGTCGTCGAAACCGGTCTCCTCATGGGAGTCCCCCAAGAGGACACCACCTTCCATGGTTTGACGGACGAAATTGGTCGGGTGCTCGAGAAACATCGCGAGTTTTTCCGTCACGATGATCTGACCCCGCTGCGGTGCAACGGGCACCTCTAGGCCGAGCTCCGACGCCAAACGCTGGCTGCCAAGGCCCGCTGCCAGCACCACCTTCTCGGCTGTGTGCCTGCCGGTCTTGGTGACGAGTTCGGCTTGATCATCCCGCCAATTGAGCTGGTCGACGGCGTCGATATGCAGATCGCCACCTTTTAGACCGAGGGCGGCATGGAGCGCGCGCAACAGAAAGAGGGGATTCACATGGCCATCCTGGGGCGAGAAGGATCCGCCCGCGACGCCCGGTCCGAGACCCGGCATGCGGTCGCTGGCAGCCTTATGGTCAAGCATTTCATATTGAAAGGCACCGCCGCTGGCATCGCGCATCCGGGCCATCTTCACCTCGCGCGCATCCAGCTCTTCGTCCGACAAACAAAGATGGATTCCACCGCACCGCCGATAACCCGTTTCGATCCCCGTCAGTTCGTTGAGCTCCTCGTTGAAGGTGCGCCAAAGATCGGCGGAACGCCGCGTCCAACCGGCATAATCCGGACATCCATCGCCCTTGCCCTGAACCCAGATGAGTCCGAAGTTGCCGCGCGCTGCCCGAAAGGCCACATCGCTCTCGTCAAAGAGCGCTGTCTTGCGTCCGAGCCGCGCCGCGCCATAGGCAATGGCGGATCCGATCATGCCACCGCCGACGACAGCCAGGTCATACTCCGCCATCGTTCAATTGCCCTTCCCGACGAGCACTTTGTCGAGACCATAGAGGCGATCGAGGATGAGCATAGCGATCAGCGTGACGAAGATCAGCATGGCGGAGATCGACGCGATCAGCGGATCGATCGTCTCGGTGATGTGCTCATACATCCGCACCGGCAGTGTGGTGGTGCTCGGGGACGCCACGAAGATGCTCATGGTGAGCTCGTCGAAACTGGTAATGAAGGCAAGGACCCAGCCGCCGGCGACACCGGGCACAATCATTGGCAGCGTAATCCGCCGGAATGCCACCCAGTTGGACGCCCCCAGCGAGATAGCGGCCCTCTCGGCGGACCGATCCAGGCCGGTCACCGAGGCCAGTACAAGTCGCAAGGCGTAGGGCATGATGATGATCACATGGCAGAGGACGAGACCGGTAAAGGTTCCATACCAGCCGACCTGGGTCAGAAAGCTCAGAAACGAGACGCCCAGAACAATATGCGGAACCATCAAGGGCGACAGGAAAAAAGCCATCATGGCGTTGCGACCGGGAAAGCGATAACGGGCAAAGGCCAACGACGCTGGCAGTGACAAGGCGATTGCGATGGTGGCTGAGGCGAACCCCAGAATCAGGCTGAGATAAAACGCATCGATGAAATGCGGGTTCTCCCAGATCGCCTTGAACCAGCGGAGCGAAAACCCGTCCGTCGGCATCGAGATGTAGCCTTTGGACGTGAACGCCACCAGGCAGACCACGACGAGCGGCGCCAGCATGAACACCAGGAAAGCGATGTGAAAGATCAGTGCGAGCGGCGAGTTCTTGTTCATTTGAAGGCCTGCGCGTATCTGCGTTCGATGATCCGGTTGTAGCTTGCGATGATCACGATATTGGCGATCAGGAGCAGCACCGCGATGGCGGCGCCCAATGGCCAGTTCAGCGTGCCGAGATATTCGTCATAAGCCGTCGTGGCGACGACCTTCAGCCGCCGGCCGCCGAGGATCGAGGGCGTGGCGAATGCGCTCGCGGTCAATGCGAAGACGATGAGGCTGCCCGACAGGACGCCTGGCATGACCTGCGGCAGAACGATGCGGCGCAGGACGGTGAACTGAGAAGCCCCCAGGGACAGACCGGCGCTCTCGACCCGCGGGTCGAGTTTCTGGAGCGACGCCCAGACCGCCAGCACCATGAAGGGAATCAACACATGGATGAGTGCGATCACGATGCCGGTCATCGTGAACATCAGTTTGATCGGCTTGTCGACCAGGCCAGCGGTCATCAGGAACTGATTGATGAACCCGTTGCTCCCGATCAGGATGGCCCATCCGAGCGTGCGGACCACGACCGACACCAGAAGAGGCCCGAGGATTGCCAGCATGCAAAGCGATTTCCACGGGTTCGACATGCGATAGAGAATGTAGGCCTCGGGCGTTCCGAGAATGGCGCAGAACACGGTCACCAGGATGGAAATGACAAAGGTTCTGAGGAAAATCTCGTGGAAATAGGAATCGGTCAGAACCTCGACATAGTTCGTCCACGAATACTCGTCGATGATGCCGCCGCGGTTCATGTCGAAGGAATTGAAGCTCAGCAGCAGCGTCATGAAGAGAGGCGCCGTGAACAGAACGAGATAGAGAATGAGCGCCGGCGCACTCAGCAGATAGGGCCGCGAAACCTGCCCCGCTTCCGTGTCAGTTTGCATTGTCCGCCTCCACCGGCAGAACGCGCATCTCCTCGGGCGACCAGGCCAGACCGACCTTGTCTCCTTCGTCCGTTGTCTGCGGTCCGGAATTCTGGCTGACGACGATCACGGTGCCTGTCGGAGCTTCAATCTGAAAGACCCAGTGGTTGCCGAGAAAGATCCGTGTGGAGACCGAGCCATCCATGATGCCCTCGCCGCTCTTGACGAGCCGGACCTTTTCCGGCCTCACGGAGGCCTGAACGGCGCTTCCGATCTCCAGATTTTCTGCCCGGGCGGAAACATCGACGCCCGACGCGGCGATGACTGTCAGGCCGTCATGCGCATCCGTGACCGTGCCGGTGAACGTGTTGGATTTGCCAAGAAAATTCGAGACGAAGCTGTTTCCTGGATATTCGTAGGCGTGGAACGGCTGATCGACTTGAGCGAGCCTGCCCTGGTTCATGACCGCAATACGATCGCTCATGGCCATCGCTTCGGCCTGATCGTGGGTGACGAGGATCGTTGTCGTCTCCACGGTGCGCTGGATTGAACGCAACTCGATCTGCATGTCCTCCCGGATCTTGGCATCGAGCGCGGAGAGTGGCTCATCGAGCAGCAGAACCTCGGGCTTGATGACGAGCGCGCGCGCCAGGGCGACCCGTTGCTGCTGGCCGCCGGACAGCTCACGCGGGAACCGGTCTGCGAACTCGGTCAGGTGAACCAGCGCAAGGGTCTCGCGGACACGATCCTGGCGCTCGGCCTTGTCGACACTTCGCATTTCGAGACCAAAGGAGACATTATCGAACACCGTCATGTGGGGGAACAGCGCGTAACTCTGGAAGACGATTCCGAGATCCCGGTGGTTCGGCTTCATCTCGGTGACATCCTTGTCATTGATGAAGACGCGCCCCGCCGTCGGTTTCACAAAGCCGGCGATCATCTGCAACGTCGTTGTCTTGCCGCATCCCGATGGTCCGAGGAGAGAGACGAATTCTCCTTTTTCGACATCGAGGTCGACACGTTCCACAGCGACGAAATCCCCGAACCGCTTGACCAGTCCTTCAAGGCGTAGAAATGACATGGGCGTCCACCGTCAAATCGTTTGGGTGTGATGGAACGCCAGCCAGCGCCCCGCAGCGCTGGCTGGCAGGATGACGGGATCAACCTGCTCTTGGGTCGGCATCGTCACCAAGCAGAAAGGTCGATCGCTTCTATGCTGCTAGAGCAATGTGTGTGCACCAGGTTCGGCGCACACTGACCTAGCGTTCGACTTCCCGTGCCCAGCGCTTGGTCCACTTTGCGCGAAGCGGATTGATCACATTCCAGTCGACCGCAATCAAGGCGTTGATCTTTTCGGGACCATAGGGGAGCGTATCGCCCAGCTCCTTTGAAAGAACCGTCTTCTTGTTCGTCGGGCCCCAGGCCTTGGTCTTGGCAATCTGAGCTTGAACGTCGGGCGTCAGAAGGTACTGGATCAGGCTCTGGGCGAGATCCGGAACGTCACTGTTCACGACCGGACAGGTGCCGATCATCAAGGCCACGCCGCCTTCCTTGGGATAGACGAAACCACCTGGAAAGCCTGTGTCGGCGAGCGATTTCAGCCGTCCACTGCCCCAGACCGAGATGGCAGCTTCGCGGTTTTGGAAGAGTTCGGACATCTTCCCCGAGGATGGCTCATAGGTGAGCACGTTGGGACCGATTTTCTCGACAAAGTCCTTGAAACCGGCATCGATGGCTTTTTCACCGCCGCCGTTGAGCCGCGCCGACATAACCAGCGCATGCAGTCCGTAGGTGTTGGAGATCGGCGGAACAACGACCTTGCCCTTGAACTTCGGGTCGGCAAGATCGCGCCAGGTTGTCGGTGCAGGCCATCCGTTCTTCTTGAAGGTTTCCTTGTCGTAGGCCAATCCGGTGGCAACGAAACCGACACCGACAGCCTTGTCGGTGTTCATCTTCGCGATGTCATAGATGTCCTTAAAAATCTTGGCGTCTTTGATCGTATCGCAGTATCCGAGCGCAATGGCCTGATACATCGGACCATCGTCCAGAAACACGACGTCGAGTTCCTGGGCCGATTTCTGTGCCTGCAGCTTGGCCAGCGTCTTGGTGGAGTTTCCCGGTACGTATACGACCTTGGCGTTGTTGGCCTTCTCCCAGGGAGGCAGGAGAACTTCCATCATAAGTTTTTCAGTGGAGCCGCCATAGGCTCCCAGATAGAGCGTGCGCTCGGCCGCTTGCGCAGCGCCGGCAATGGCGCTGGCTGCAACCGTCGCCGCTAGAATTCCGCTTAGTCTCATCGATAGCTCCCATGACTTGCGGCCACCTCTTTTGGGTGGCCGGGAGCCTAAAGACAGCAAGTCTCCTTAGATAATACAAATATCATTTCTGCAAGATTGTATGTCTTCATGTTATATGATGATTTCACAACCATCGCGCGATCCGGAAGGGATAGGGGCAATGCTGACATTTCGCATGATCGAAGCGTTTCGCGCCGTAATCCTGAGCGGAAGCATCAGTGGCGCAGCCGGCGTGCTGCATGTTTCGCAGCCGGCGGTCAGCCGCTTGATCCGGGACCTGGAGATCGAGATCGGGTTCCGCCTGTTCGATCGGAAGCATGGGCGGGTGTTCGCGAACGAAGACGCGCTTGAATTCTTCGAAGAGATTCACCGGGCTTTCACAGGGCTCGATCGCATCGCTCTTGCGGCCGAACAAATCAGAAAAAGGGAATCGGGTAATCTTAGATTGGCTGTCATGCCCGCCGTGGGCCTGAATGTCGTCTCGAAGGTGATCGCTGACATCAAAGAGCAATATCCGGGCATCAACGTCTCGCTTCAGATTGTGCGCTCGACGACGGTCATGCAGTTTCTGGCCTCACTGCAGTGCGACGTTGGCATCGTCGAATCGACCTATTCCGCACCTTCGGTTGAGGACGGGCCAAGTTTCCAACTTGAGTGCATTTGCGTCTTGCCAAAAACGCATCGCCTTGCGTCCGAGACTGTGATCACGCCGGAGCACCTCGAAAACGAGCCCTTCGTATCTCTGCATCCTGACTCCCTGATGCGCACGATCATAGACGACATCTTCGAGGCGGCCGGCATAAGCCGAACCATGCAGACGGAAGCGCCCCTTACCAATGCCATTTGCGCTCTCGTCCTCGAAGGCTGCGGCGTCGCTATCGTCGATCCCTTGGCGGCACGGTCGTTCTATCCATTGGGGCTCGTTGGTCGACCGTTCCGTCCCAAGGTCGAATTCTCGTTCCGCACCTATTCGACAGCCCGCCTCCACAAGACGGAACTCTTGGACAGTTTCTACGAGAGCCTGGCAAATACGCTTGCCGAAAGGAGTTTGGCTGCCGGCCCCATCTAGAACCCATTCCGACCTGTCAGGGAAATCGAAGGACACACAAGAAGCAATATCAGACCGACAGTCATGTCGTAGCCTGGTTTGTCGGCCAAGACGTGCAATTCAAGCGATCGCGACATCGTCGCAATTGCGTCGCTCTTCTTTTCTAACAAAGCATAGGAGGAGCCGCGAGGCTGCAGACAATGTTTGCCGCTCTGGACGTACACTACGGAGAAACACACGCCACCACGGCATGTGTCCTGTTTTCGTCTTGGGACGCCGCGACGGCCGAAGACGACTTTACTGTCGGCACACCGATTGTTGCCGATTACCGGCCCGGCCAGTTCTTCCGCCGCGAACTGCCTTGTTTGTTGGCCGCAGTCGAGATCGCCGCGCAGGCTATGGAGGTCATTGTGGTCGACGGCTATGTGTGGCTCGGACGGGACCGACCGGGTCTCGGCTGGCACCTCTTCGAGGCGCTGCAATCCGATACAGCGATAATCGGCGTTGCCAAGAGTGCGTTTGCGGATTGCGATGCGGCCGTCCCCGTCTACCGTGGCCAAAGCAAAAAACCGCTCTATGTTACAGCCCAGGGTATTGCCGTGGAGGCCGCGGCCGCGCACATCGCCGACATGCACGGCTCTCACCGCATTCCCACGCTTTTGAAGCAGGCTGATCGGCTTGCCCGATCGGGATGTGCCGAGGAAAGCAATGCGCAAAGATGATGCGATCGCGTCGGCGCTGATGCCGTCTGAAACCATTGAATGGCAGGCGACACCTGTGTGGTCAGAAGCGGCGCGCCCGCCATCCCGCTGGCTTGTATTGGCAAGGGTCGTGACGCTTGCGTTTATCGTATCGGTGATTGCGATCTTCGTGATCGACGCCAGCGGCGATGTGGAGCCGCAATCGCTTGCCCGTTCGGTGTCCGCAGTCGCCATTGTGATAGCCTGCGCTCTGACCATCTATCTTTGGATCAAAACTGCCGGACGCGCATTTGCTTTGTTCGAACGTCCCGATCGGCAGCCTGACGCATGTTATGTGCTGACCGATCGCAGGTTCCTGGTGATCCGCGGTGAAGTGGCCGAAACGCAAACAGTGACCAGCGCCAACTATCTTCTTGAGGCAAGGCTCAAACCCAACGGACGCGTGCATGATCTGCACCTGTGGTTCGGACCGCGTGGTGACGACGAATATTACGACTATGGAGAACCGCTCGTCCTGTTCGCCCTGCAGAATGGGACTGAGGTGAAGAAGATGATGATCGAGCGTTTTGGCCCACCAGAATGGGAGCGGCCTGTCCCGAACAATTGATGATCCGGCTCGGTCTTCACCGAGAATTGGCCTGGGTGGCAATCTGAAACTTCGTGCACGGTCGCCGCAAAGCACGCAGTGTGAGAAGGCCGGGCAGCCACTCCGATTGCGGCAAGCGATGCTCAAGCAGTTTCGTCAATTTCACAAGATTGATTGCCTGACCGACATTCCAGTTGTCGATGTCCTCCACAACCTCCGATATTGCTCCAACACGCTGGCCGGCGGCTCGAACGCCAGCCATTTTCGGCCGGGTTCGTGCCAACTCCGAAACAATATCAATCATGCCTGAGATGTCTGGTTCAAGATTGTTACAGGACTTTCCTGTCTGCAACCAAACGGTCGCTTTCGGCTCTTGATGTGTGCTGCGACCGCGCCCAGCTGCAAGCCCAGATGGACAAACAAGCACGCCTCCGGGCCTGTCTTGAAAACAGGCTTTTGGCGCAAGGAGAGTTGAAACTATGAAACCACAGAACAACAGATATCGAATTGCTTTGGTCATAGCGTTGGGTGCGGCGAGTACCTTGGCCATGGCCTCAAGCCCGGTTACCACGTCCGAGGCGCAAGCCTTCGGACTGAGCGACATTACCGGCGCGGCCAAGAAGGTCGGCGGAGCCGTCAAGAAGGGTGCCAAGAAAGCCGGCGGTGCCGCCAAGAAGGCTGCGAAAGTCGCGGTCCCGATCGCCAAAATCGTGGCCATGCCTCAAAGGCAGGCCACGAACATCGGCCTCAAGGCCATCAGCGAAGGAATCCTCAAACCTCACGCAGAACTGACGCGGCAGGCTGCGAAGCTAATGGGCAAAGAGAAGGAATTCGGTCAGGCCGGCGAGGATGAACTCAAAGGTCTGTATGACAAATGGCTCGATGTCGACCAGCTGGTCAGTTCAGGTGCCCGGGCAGCGAAGAAAGCCGGGAAAACAGTTGGCAAGGTGATCACGGGCCGACACCAGATCGGTGAAAGCCTTCCCCGCCCCGATAACTCCAAGGCCATTAACGCACTGCTCGATTATGCCAATGGCAATCTGCAGACAACACGTCGCGGCCGCGCCCGCGCCAACCAAAAAGGCGTCATCCTAAAACCGGGAATCGTTGGAAATGGCGCTTTCCTTGGCAAGCGCTCTCAAAGCGCCTTAGGAAAAGACGCCCCCCGGAAAGGCGTGAAACTCCCCAAAGGCCAGCAGATGAAAATCACGCTACCCAAGGGACAACTCGGCAACGACAAATCGGTTTGGGGCCGTCCGGTCGGCGGTATCAAGGCGCCGAACAAAGGCATCGCCCGGAAAGACATCCAGCGACGCAAGAGCCACAGATTCCCGAAAAATCAGAAGTTGAGGATCACGCTACCCAAGGGACAGCTTGGCAACGACAAATCGATTTGGGGCCGCCCTGTCGGCGGTATCAAGGCGCCGAACAAAGGCATCTCCCGGAAGAACGTCGAGCGACGCAAGAGCCACAGAGTCTCGAAGAACCGGAAGCTGAGAATCACGTTGCCAAAAGAGCAGGCCAAAAAGGGCGGTGCGTTCTTGGGGCTTTCGAACGGCAAGAAGAAGGTCAAGCAACGATCGCGCAACAATCAACGGCTCAACAAAGCCCGGCGTGACGACCGCCGGTCCAGCCTCAAACGCAGGGCTTCGACAAAACGCGCCCGGGTCGGCAAAAAGATGCTCCGAGTCAACAAGAGTAGAGTTGATCGGCGCGCTTCGAAGCGTGGGCGCCGCCGCTAGATCAGCCTGCGATCAGTCGGAATCGACGAAGCACAGAAAAGTTGATCGACCCTCGTCGAATAATTCACCAATCAACGAGTGAGCCTGCTCTTGAGCCCTTCTCAAGGGCAGGCTCGATTCGTGAGATGTGCTTATGGCTCTCGACAGTTTCGGACATCCCAGATGATGATCGAGCGTTTTAGCCTACCGGAATGGGAATACGCGGCACGTGCCCGTACGACAACACCCTTCTGAACCGGTCAGACGATCACCACCAACGACGCGAACTTGAAGGGTTTTCAGGCCTAGAATGGCGGTCCTGTGAGCCGAGATCGCTTTAGGACGTTGCCGGTCGGTAGTTTTCAGCCAATGCTTTTGACCTTCGTGACATGCATGGCAATGTTTCCAAAACGACTGCTAGAAACTATAAACCTGACTTTTATTTATGGCATGTTAGAGGTCACTTTCTGGAAAGGCTTCAAAACCACATGTCCTTGACCGTCCGACCGTCACGCGGAAGTTCTTTGAAGCTAACGTGCCCCTCAAAGTGACGGATTGGAATCTCGCTGATCGATGAAGGGTCGGACATCCGCACATTTACGGCAGCCAGAACGGCTTGCGCATGACCAGGACGACCGCCAGATCAGCAGCACGAGGCGCTATGGACGGGAAAAGTGTATCCGGAAGTCGCCCGAATCCCGCTCATCGGCGCGGGGACCGACATTCGCCTGTCATCCGCACGCGCCGTCGACCACCAAACCGGCAGCAGGAGCACATATTGGATTGGTCCTCGAAGACGTCAGCGGTATCGCACTCGATCGATATGCAAACGAGGAATCCCGGAGGAGTGTTTCTCAGGGCCTCACACAGACTTGGATTTCACCATCCGGGTCCGATTCTTTGGAAATTCTTTCGCAGATCAAGTCGCTGCAACAGTCGCTCTGATCAGCGCAGTCTTGGCCCGCGGTTCGACAGGACTGTGCGACTCTCTGAGACTTACTCGATAGATGTCCGGAGGATTTCACCCACACAGACATATTCTGGCTTGAACCGTCCGTCTTATCCAAGATGTCGTATGCAAACGTGCTGGACCCGAGGCTGACAAACAATCCGATTGAAACTGCCAAAATCAGAATTTTTTGACCCATCATCTTTTTCTCCCTGACGAATAGTTGCCCCGGTAACCCTCAGTTGGGTTTGTCCACAATGGGAGATTGGCATGGATCGCTCCTTTTTCCAATTCTCCTTCGATTTGGCGCAGCATCAAGCCAGTCATTCACGGATTTGACGCTATTCGGCTGGAGCCCTGCGGACTGGTCTCGAATTGGAGGTAGCTCAGCGTCTGCGTGCGACACGTCCATAACCAAGTGATGGCGGATTATATCAGTTGTCACGGCGCCTTGGCCCCCGCCTTCAGACCAGGGCTCGTTGCCAACATGTGTGCCCCTAGATCGCGAGGAACGACCACTTCGGCCACGGAATCTATCAAATTACGGCATGCACCGAATCGCGAGGAAGGGTTAGGAGCGGTAGTTTCTCGGAGCGCAACAAAGTGGAGTTCAACTGGATCGCTCGGCGTCGCTCACGGCCCAAAGCCGCCATTCGCCATTTCAAGTCCCCGCATCTCATTGCAGACATTTGCTGCATATGCGAAGCGTTGAGCAACCTGCTGTCCTCTATGCGGGACGTAGCCGCAGTTCTCCCAGGCTGAGAGAATCACAGTTCCCACCGGCTGTCGTGTGCGATCACCAAATTGCCTATGGTGCGATAGGTGTTGAATTACTCGGTCAGCGCAAGCTATCTTTCGCTGTCGGTTTGAATTGGTACTGGTAATAGAAATGTCGTCAATCTATTTGTACTCGACCAACCAAGATAATGCGCCATACTATTTTTCGCTCAACGGAAAATCGATATTTCTATATGCCACAAGCCAATCGAATTCTCCCTATTATTTTCGCCTAGATGAAAAGAATGTTTACCTGTACCCAACAGGTCAACCCAACTCACCCTTCTATTTCCGCCTAGATGAAACGAACGTTTACCTGCACGCAACAGGTCAACCCAACTCACCCTTCTACTTCAATCTATAGACACGTCGATTTTCAACTTTCATTCATGCGATTTGCTGCCATGGGCCGCGTATATCAAATGTGGGCCTTGGGCTCACAGCAGAAGTTCGCCGCGATTCAGCCAGCCCAAATTCAATCAGATGACGGTGTCGGCCCATTCAGGACATTAGCCGTGGGTTCAGGATGTTGCATCGCGGCGCTTCATAGCCGCTCTTCTCTGCTACCGCGAGATTTTGAGCTGGCCAAACTTGCAGATTGCGGACGAGGCACTCGTTTGTAGTTTGGTGCAACCCAAAGACATCAGGAGTATAGACATGGCGGAATTGGATAAAGATGTTCGCAAGGAAAGAGAGGCACTGATTGCAAGGGAATACCATGGCATATATCCAGTCTACGAAGCATTTTACATCCACTCGATAATCTATGCAGCAGAGCGCTCGGAGACGGCTTTCAAGCGCTTTGATGAGGCTGTTGCCGCAAGTCGGCCGCACGAGGTGATCTTTGCAACCGTCCAAGAGGCGTTGACCCACGCGGGCGCGCTATCTCGCTTTTTCTGGCCAATCAAAAAGAAGAGAAACGAACTTGCAGCCGCTCGCGGCATTAGACTGCGAGATGCCTTCGCACTAGCTGACACGTCAGCGCTGAAATGGCGCAAGTTGCGAAATGCCTTTGAGCACTTCGATGAGGATCTTGACCGTTTTCTTCTTGAGGATCGCGCCGGGTGCTTCTTTCCGGGTCCGCTGGTAGACGATCAGGCGCTCGCCAACAAGTCAATCGGACACATTATCAAGCTGGTCGATCCAGAGCATGGCATTTGCGTGCTTCTTGGCGAGAAGTTCAAATTTCGGGCCATAAGGAGCGAAGTGCAGCGTATTTTGTCCCGTGCACGCGAAATGGACGAGCAAGGCGGTCTGACCTGGGCCCCAAGACGCCCTCATTTATTTTGAGAGTCCAGAGTTTAGATAACTAGTCATCCTGTTGTCGTGAAGTGCTGTTTCCTTTTCTGTTTTCATGGTCGCGGTGTGAGCCTTCCCCTCGGAGCCACCGTCGCTCGTTCGCCCATTAGGCGAGCGACGGTGTCGGAGAGTGGAAGGCGGTGTTCCCCTTGGTGGGTCCTGAGCCTTGTGCATACAGCACGGCCAGTGGTGGCAATCCGCCCAGAGCTGAATGCGGTCTGACGGTGTTGTAATCGGTGCGCCAGCGCGATAATGCCCGGCGGGCGGCCCTGAGACTGTCGAACACCTCCTCATTGAGCAACTCGTCACGAAGCCGTCCGTTAAAACTCTCGATGAAGGCATTCTGCTGTGGTTTGCCCGGCGCGATGTAATGCCAAGCAACGCCGGTCCGGTTCTGCCACTCAAGGATCGCTCGGGACGTCAGCTCGCAGCCATTGTCACTGACGATCGTTCGTGGCTTGCCACGGCGGGCTATCAAAGCATCAAGTTCACGCGCAACCCGTGCCCCCGATAGCGATGTGTCCGCTACCAGCGCAAGGCATTCACGGCTGTAATCGTCAATCACTGCCAGGATGCGGAACCGCCGGCTGGCACCGAACACGTCGGAGAGGAAGTCCAGGCTCCAGCGCATGCTCGGGCCAATGGGGATCGGGATCGGCGCCCGGGTTCCCCGCGCGCGCTTGCGCCCACGTCGGCGCGGTACGGCAAGCCGCTCCTCGGCGTAAAGCCGGCGCAGTTTCTTGTGGTTCATTTTGATCCCTTCGCGTTCCAGCATGAGACCGATGCGGCGATAGCCGAACCGGCGCCGCTCAGCCGCCAGCGCACGCATGCGCGCCCGGATCTGTGGGTTGTCGGGGACACGCGCCCGACGCACCGTCTTGGGGTCGACACCGACCAGCCGGCAGGCCCGCCGTTGCGAAAGGGCATATCTTGCCATCGCATCAAGGGCCGCCGCGCGTCGCTCAGCAGGTGTCGTTAGTTCTTTCCCAGAAGATCTTTCAGCACCACATTGTCCAGCATCGCGTCCGCCAAAAGCCGCTTCAGGCGGGAATTTTCCGTCTCAAGCGTCTTGAGCTTGCGCGCATCGGACACATCCATGCCGCCGAACTTCGCCTTCCATTTGTAGAACGTCCCCTGGCTCACGCCATACTTTCGGCAGACTTCCGCAGTCGCCATCCCGCGCTCCTGCTCGCCAAGGATCGAAATGATCTGTTCTTCGCTGAACCGTGACTTCCTCATGTCCGTCTCCTATCGCTGACGGACTCTCCTTTCAAGTGAGGGACCAAACGGGGCTCAGGTCAGGTCGTCTATGACCGTCGGCGTTCAAAACTAGCGTTACGGATGAGCCTGTCTGCAATGAACTCCGAGCTGATTAAAGATGCGACACACCATTGGGGCGAGCATCCGGCGTGAGCCTCTAAGTCCGCATGATGTTTAATCTTGGGACGGGCTTGGTATCAAAGAGCCGATTCGCGATGCTTTTGAGGATCGGCGGCAAGCAAGGCTTTTAGGTCAATCCACTCTGGCCAATGAAGCGCGACGGGGTATTCCGCCAGTTCACTTGATCTGACAGAACTAGCAGAAATTGCTTGGCGCGGGTTATACCAACGTAGAACAGCCTTTGTGCCTCAGCGACTTTCCCTTGGTCGTCCTGAATCGCGAAAAAGGGGATGTGCCCATCATTGGCATTGATGATTGCCACTGCCTCAAACTCTCTACCCTTGGCACTGTGCATGGTGATCAGTTTGATTGCACGGTCTGGGTTTGCGAAGAGTCCAAGATCGGCGATCACCATGTTATCGATATCGACAGTATTCTCCATGTCGCTTTTCATGTTGTCGACAGAGGTCACTAATGCACCGGCTGCAAAAGGTGTGATCCACTCTTCGCGGACCAAAATCTCTCCCAGAGCAACGCTACTGGCTTCCAGCCATGCGATTGCTCCCTCATGGATAGTTGCCAGCCTCTTCGCTTCAGTGATCAGAGCTAGAGAAGTGCGACGTCCATCATAGGTGAAGAGATCAAAGCGAGTCTGCCCCATTGTTTCACTAATCAAGCGAAAGAGCGCTTTTTCAACGCCTGAAGGATCGAAGAGAGCACCTTGCTCGATGCAAGCACCAAGCTCCTCTGCTAGCCGTGCATAGAGCCTGGAAACCTTGTAGGGTCTCGCGCCCGGTCCGTACACGGGAACGCTCAAATCGCGCAAGTGCCGCGCGACGGGCACCAAGTGCGACCACCAAGGTGCAAGCACCGCCGCCTTTCCATGAGGGATGCCTAGAGCTTTCAGAGCTGGCAGGAAGTAATCTTCAACACCCGTCTTCGGGTGATCTACATGTTCATACGTCACAATGCCTTTACGGTGTGCTGCTGAGCCTCTGGCCTGCATCACAGGCGCACGAGGAATGAGGGTTTGGGCGGGTGTGATTATCTCAGGCGCACAGCGGAAGTTCCCGCTTAAAGCATGGTTGCGATCCGCTTTTATGTGGTCGCAGAACCATTGCCCAAGCGCACTGTATGCGCCCGCGAACCCATTAATAGATTGATGCTCGTCGCCGACCAAGAAGAAACGCGTGTGTAAATGTTGACGCAAGAGCGCGAAGATCGCGATCTGGACATCGTTTGTATCTTGGAATTCATCAACCAAAAGCCATGCAAAACGGCAAGCGACACCTTTCGCAACAAATGGATGATCTTTTAGAATGAGAAAGGAATAATACAGGATCATCGCAAAATCTAGATAGCCTCGACTGCGTACAAACTCCCAGTAGCGCGCGGCAGTCTTAGCAGTCACGATGCCGCCCTCAATGCCAGTTCCTGCAGGCTTTCCTTCGGTGGTGTGGCGCAGAGAGCCATAATCATCGAATGTTGAGCGCCGAATGGGTCGGCCGACCTCATCTTCAACCGCGCGAACAATCTCTTCAAAATCCCGCATTTGCTGTGTGAGAATCGAAAAGCCTCTTGGGACCTCTGGATGCATCCAGCCGTACGGACGCAAAATGAAACTGAGGCAGAAGCTGTGGATCGTGGAAATCTCACAGCGCTCAATTACGCGGTTGGTGCCTACCCGCTTAATCCTTGCCTCGATCTCATCGACCGCTGCGTTGGTGTAGGTGATACAACCGATCGACCGAGGCGTGTCTTCGACGGTCTCCGCAAGCTTCAAGAGCTTGGCTATGATCACCCGCGTCTTGCCACTGCCTGGGCACGCCGACAGAGTAATATCACTAGGATAGTCGACGGCCCGCCTCTGTTCGTCGGTGAGAGAGATCATTCCCGAAGCCATTCGATAGCATCTGTGATGTAATCGGGCAGCTCGGTGCATTCATTGGCAAAGCGAGAGGCAACTTGCGCGAAACGGGCCTTGCCGAAGCGCTTCGCGGTGTTGAGGACCATATCGCGACACTCTTCCAAGAGTTCTTCTTCTCGATCATCGTCAATGAAATCGTCTAGTTCATCACGGGCGGCTTCCAGATCGGCGGTTATTTTGGGCGCTCCCAAAGTGCGACATGTTTCGATGAACATTTCCAAGGTCTCCAAAGAGACCAATTCTCTTTCGAACGTCGTTTTGCCGAGAAAGACCTGGACGAAGTCGCCATTTAATAAAACAAGAGCATGGCCGTCGAGGACGTTGACATCATCATCAGCATCTGAGGGTTTAAGATCTGCATCTGCAACGATGGCGCATTTCTTCTCCAATCCTCCCGCGCGGAAGAGCTTGGCATAGACTTCAAAATGGACTCCGTAAATGGATGTTACCGAGATGCCGTGGCGTTCGAGGTTGATGTCCAAAACAGCTTTTGCCAAGGCAGGAATGAGAAAAAGCTCGGCTGGTCCTTCGACCAACATGACCTTGCGCGCAAAGAGCAGGTTGCTCTTGGTGGCGTCCAAATACCTCTCAAGATCAGCGACATCATCCGGGCCCACAGTCGGCGTCTTGGAGAGCGTTGACGCGGCGATAACAGCGTCGGCGCGGCGTGTCAGCGAGATGAATGTGCTGAATGCGGCTTGCGAGGTTACTTGTGTTGAGTGACTGCTCAAGATCACTTGGACGTCAGTATTCTCCAGAGCAATCAAAAGCGAGGCTTGCAACTGGGGATGCAAGTGCGCTTCTGGTTCTTCTATCAAAATGAGTTGTCCTGAAGTCGTCGCTTTAGCGACCCGCCGTTTGAGGTATTCGATCAGGATCGCAATGTAGAGAATGTTGTTCATGCCCAAGCCGTTGCGAGATGGTTCGAAGCTCTGCAGGACATGATCAGACAAGAGTATTTTCAAGTTGCGGATAATCGCCTGAAAGGTTGCCGCTGATAGTCCCAACGTTGCGTCCATCTCGAAGGCCGGTCCAGAGACAGTTTTGAACGAGCTGCCTACGGCACTGGCAATCTCAGCAATTGTCTCGGATGCTTCGATCTTGTTGTTGGCTTCGGTGAGGACGGTGACGAGCGCATCTTGCTCGGCGTCGGGAACGTCGAACGCTTCAATCAACCGGACAAGAGGTGAATGACGCGGTTGGCGTAGATCAGATTCTACGTCACGCAAGGCGGGCAGATTGACGACAAGGTAGGACGAAAGGTCGCCAAATCGTACAGTCTCGCCCACACTTTCCATGTCCCAAGTGATCTGAGTGAGATCGACGGACGCATCCCCGCCACGCATCTCCCATGTGTAATCCTCCAGCGTAAGTGCGCCAGGTGCGATCTCTCCGAGCGCCAGCTTCTCGCGCACGGCCGGGCGCGGCCTAAACCGATAGAATATACGGGCACGATTGGCGTCCAACTTCCACTGGCACACCAACGCTTCTTCGTTGACAATGCCCTCAAAGTCGGTGAGTTCGATTCCAATTAATACTTGATTGGGATGGGAGATATCGATTGAAGCGTGAATATCTTCCCGGATCAAAGATCGAAAAACAGACGGCAAATTGACATCCATACAGATCTGTATCGCCCTGAATAGAGCCGTCTTACCCGTATTATTCTCTCCAATTATGCAGGTTATATCGTTCTCAAGGGTGATATCCAAAAACCGAAAGCTTCGGAAATTCTGAATGACAACACGATCTATCTTCATAGAATGTTTTCCCGGTCAGTCACAAAGTAAGAAGTATCTCACTCATTATGGCGCCTGTTCGTTTTTGGAAGCAAGGAATGCGTGCGACTTCATCCGATGGATTATCTAATCTCACGAAGGCAAATCTATACCGCACTGGGGGAGCTCAAGTGTTGCCACCGACCCAACGGAACGAATGGCTGCTTTCTAGATAGTTGGATACCAACGTGAGCATCCGCAGCGAACGACTGCTTTCCGCCCAAATCCGCCGCTTGCGCAAAACGATGAATGGCAATTTTGGGTCAGTGCCGATCACGGCCTGCGGTTGGATTAGAGCGATGATATTTCGCCCGATCGCAGGACCGGACACGCATGCTCAATCCAATTCCGATATGCGGTGAATGGCGTCCTCGCGCTGGAAAACGTCTGGCAGCAGATCCAATCCCAGCCCGGGTCCTTCAGGGACGGTGATCATGCCAGACTCGATCGGCGGCAGGCGATCGACGAAGTCTTTGTACCAGGCGTAGTAGAAGCCTCTCGCGATTTCCTGTTCGCGAACATTTCGAAGGCTGAGCGCCAGATGCGTCGAGGCTGCGAGCGTGACGGGTCCGGAACAGTCGTGAAAAGCGATCGGTCTCGATCGTGCCTCAGCAAGAGCAGCGACTTTGCGGCCGGCCGTGATGCCGCCGGCCCATGTCACATCCATGATCGGTGTGGCGATGTTTCCATTTTCGATCAACGACCGGAACTGACCAAGACCAGCGAGCGTCTCACCGCCTGCAAGCGGTGCGCGCGTCGCACGGGCAAGCTCTGCGACTTCATCGGTCCGGTCCATCCAGACAGGATCTTCGATCCAGTCCATATCCAACGGTTCGAGCGCGGCAGCAATCTTCTTTGCGGCATTGAGGCTCCACAATCCGTGCAGCTCGGCCTTCAGTCGGATCTTATCGCCGTGGGCCGCACGGATTTTCTCGAAGGGTTCAATCCCTTTCTTTAGATCCGCCGGCGAGATATCCACCCCGTCCACAGCACCGGCAGCGAGGTCCAGCGGCCAGATCTTCATTGAGAAGATCCCCATCTCCATAAGGGATGCAGCCAGGTCTTCAGGATGATGGAGAAAGGCTTCGAGGTCCTCGTAGAGCACACTCTCATCACCGCGCGATGCGCCGCCGAAATTCTCGGGACGCACCGCCGACGTCTTCGAGATGTAGCTCGGGCCGGCGCACGTATTGTACACCTGGATTGCTTCCCGTGTCCGGCCGCCCAGCAAATCGCACAACGGCTTGCCGGCAGCCTTTCCCGCAATGTCCCAGAGAGCGACGTCGACCGCCGCAAGCGCCCGCATTTCGGCACCGCTTCCGGTAAAGCCCGTATAGGGCTGCATCTTCATATTGAGGAACTCAATACGGCTTGGATCCTGCCCCAGAATGATTGGCGCAATGCGATCGTGAATATCGGTTTCGCTGGGTCCCGCGCCGAAATAGGTTTCACCCAATCCGGTCAAACCCTCATCCGTGTGTATGCGCACCCAGAGCAGATTGGGATGCTCGGCGAGACGCAGGGTCTCGATGGCTTGAATGAACACGGATCGCTCCTCTGGTGTTGCGGTCGGCAATCTCGCACCTGGGTTCAGGGCGTGCAATCAGGACCGGATTTGAGGACGAGGTTTACAATTCTTAACGAAGCGGAGAAACGCCCGAAACACTGTGCGATTAGTATGACCCTTCATCGCATGGCGCCAACACGATCAACCTCAACCCGATTGACCCGCGTTGGCGACTCCAGGAGAATCGAGAGAGGACGCCGGTCATGCCGAGCGCGCAAGATGGCTCCCCGACGATGGGAATATGCGCTCAAATGTCCGGGAATAACCCGGGGGGACCTCGAAAAAACGAGGAACAACCCCATGCAAAGGGCAAAAGCCCACGCTTTTGGGCCGAATGCAGTGCGACGCTGCCTCCGTTTCACCGCATTGAGGGGCTAATCGCGCAGCGATAAATTGGCTTCACTTCGTTATATATCGAACATATATATAACGCACGGTAACGAAGCCGACGTCGAGAGATACCGACCGATGAATGTTCGCACACTGTGCCTCGGCATCCTCTGGTTCGAGGAAGCCACAGGCTACGAGATCAGAAAGCAGGCCTCCGAAGGGTGTTTCAGCCACTTCGTCGAGGCGAGCTATGGCTCTATTTATCCGGCCCTCAACAAGCTCACGGATGAGAATCTAGTGACCTGGCGGACCGAGACGCAGGAAGGCAAACCCTCCCGCAAAGTCTATTCACTGACGGAGAAGGGCCGCGCCGCATTGATCGAAGGGCTGCACGAGGCGCCGAAACCGGACGTCATCAAATCCGAGTTTCTGTTTGTCGGCTTGTTTGCCGAGCATCTCGACAAGACATTCATGACATCGGTCATCGACACGCGTATCGCCGAATTGGAGGCGGATCTGGCCCGCCTTCGCGAGGAGATGGCGACAGTCGACCACAGTGGCAGCCGGTTTGCCATCGGATATGGCATGGCGCTCTACGAGGCCGAGTTGAACTACATCAAGAATACACGCGGCCTGATCGAGGCCGGTGCCGACCCTCGCCAAGCGGCGGAGTAGGAAGCAATGACGAACGAGACAAACGAGAAGATGACCGAGCCCGGGCCGACAGCGCCTGAGCGCGCTGGAATACGACGCTCCTATCTGTGGGCGGCGCTGTTCTCTGCCGTCATTGCCGCGTGGATCTATTCGGGCACGCTGGCCAACAGCGAACGCAAAGACGTTGCGCCAGTTGCGGATACACGTGTTGCGGCGTTACCGGATACAAGTGAAGTCGCAGAGCGCAAACTCTACCGCGTGCAGGTGAAAACATTCCAAGCCAAGGCACGCGACGCGGTGCTGACCCTGCGCGGGCGCACCGAGGCCGATGCGCGGGTTGAAGTCCAGGCGGAAACTGCCGGCATCGTGCGCGAACTCCCCGTTGCCAAAGGCGCGCGCGTCTCCAAGGGAGAGACGCTGTGCCGGATCGATCCAGGTGCACGAAAGGCCGCGCTTGACGAAGCCAAAGCCAAACTCGAACGCGCAAAGCTCGACTATACGGCCGCCCAGACACTCGTCACCCGCGGTCACACAGCCAAGCTCAAGGTCGCCGAATACAAGGCGACACGCGATGGCGCCATGGCCGCGCTTGAACGGGCGCAGATCGACCTCGATCGCACGCGCATCCTGGCGCCCTTTGACGGGATCGTCGAAGAACAGTCCGCCAAGATCGGAGACTATCTGTCTATCGGCAGGACCTGCGCCAAACTGGTAGCCCTGGATCCCCTCATGATTATCGCGACCGTTTCCGAGCGCGAAGTCTCCAAGCTGCAGGTCGGTATGCTGGGCAAGGCGGAACTGGTGACGGGCGAGTCCGTATCGGGACCAATCCACTATATTTCGCCAACCGCGAATGCCCAGACCCGCACCTTCCGCTTCGAGCTCAAAGTGGACAACAAGGACGGTGCCCTGCGCGATGGCGTCACGGCGGATATCAACATTCCGCTCAAGTCCAAGCCGGCCCATCTCTTCTCGCCTGCCCTGCTCGTCCTGAATGATGAGGGCGAGGTCGGTGTGCGCATCGTCAATGAAGAGAATGTCGTGCAGTTCGTGCCGGTCGAAATTCTGGCGGACAGTCCGGCGGGTGTCTGGGTTGCCGGTCTGCCGCAACGGGTCACGATCATTACCGTCGGTCAGGACTATGTGCGGCCCGGCCAGAAAGTCGATCCTGTCGAGACGACCGGAATAGCGCAGCAGTAACGCTCATGTTGAACGTACTTGAAACCATCATCCGGCGGCCGCGTTCCGTCCTGACGATCATGATCGTCATGGTCGCGGCAGGTATTTTCTCCTACGTCAATGTGCCGAAGGAAGCCAATCCGGATATCGACGTTCCGATCTTCTACATCTCGATTCCCCAGGAAGGGATCTCGCCGGAAGACGCCGAACGGCTTCTCGTCAAACCGATGGAGAAGGAGCTTCGCGGCCTCGACGGGCTGAAGGAGATCACGGCGATCGCCAGCCAGGGGCACGCCGGCATCATCATCGAATTCAATATCGATGCGGATCACGATGCCGCCGGGGCCGATGTGCGCGAGAAGGTCGATCAGGCGAAGGCTGAACTGCCGAGCGGGGCGGAAGAGCCTGTCGTCAACGAAATCAATATGAGCCTTTTTCCGGTCCTCGTCGTGACATTGTCAGGCGACGTGCCGGAGCGCTCGCTCTATCGGCACGCCCGCTCGCTGAAGGATGAGATCGAGGCCCTGCCGGGTGTGCTCGAGGCCAATCTCGCTGGCCATCGCGAAGAGCTTCTCGAGGTGTTGATCGATCCGACCAAGCTCGAATCCTACAATATTACCCAGGCCGAACTGGTTCAGGCCGTCACCCGCAACAATCGGCTGATTGCCGCCGGCTCCATGGACACAGGACAGGGCCGTTTCAACATCAAGGTGCCGGGCCTTTTCGAGACCCGAAAGGACATTTACGGGCTGCCGATCAAGGTCTCCGGCGATGCGGTTGTGACGCTTTCGGATGTTGCCGAGATCCGCCGCACCTTTAAGGACGCCTCGAGCTTCAGCCGGTTCAATGGAAAGCCGGCCATCGCGATCCAGGTCATCAAGCGTATCGGCGCCAACATTGTCGCGACGAACAAACAAGTCCGCCAGGTGGTCGCGGATTCGACCGAAGATTGGCCGGACAGCATCAAACTCGACTTCGCGCTGGATCAGTCGAAGTTCATTTTCGAGGTTCTGGACTCGCTACAGTCCGCGATTATGACCGCCATTGCGCTGGTGATGATCGTCTGTGTGGCAGCGCTTGGCATGCGCTCAGCGGCGATGGTGGGGCTCGCGATCCCCGCGTCCTTCATGATCGGCTTCTTGTTGATCGCCCTCCTCGGCATGACCGTGAACATGATGCTGCTGTTCGGCATGGTGATCACCGTTGGGATGCTGGTCGACGGTGCCATCGTCATCGTCGAATATGCCGACCGGAAGATGGCCGAAGGCATGGCGCGAGCCGATGCCTATGTGTTGGCGGCAAAGCGAATGTTCTGGCCGATCACCTCGTCCACTGCGACGACCCTGGCAGCTTTCCTGCCGCTGCTGCTCTGGCCGGGCGTGGCAGGCAAGTTCATGAGTTATCTGCCTCTGACGGTCATTTTCGTTCTGAGCGCCTCGCTCCTGACGGCGATGGTCTTCCTGCCCGTGCTCGGCTCGCTGTTCGGGAGCACAGACGCCAATGCAAGCGACACGGAAGCTGCGCGGCGGCTGGCCGGAACGGCGAAAGTCGACTATCGCGAAATTAAGGGGCTTTCCGGGATCTATGTGCGCCTGTTGCAGCGGCTGATCCGGCATCCCGCGAAGGTGATCGCCGTTTCGCTGGCCCTGGTCATCTGGGTCTTTACGGCCTTTGGAGAAAACAACAACGGCGTCGAATTCTTCGTCGATACCGAACCGGAGCAATCCCTCGTTCACATCTCGGCGCGCGGCAATCTTTCGGCGCGCGAGCAGCTCGATATCGTGCTTCAGGTCGAACGGCTTGTGCTGGGCGTCGATGGTATCAAGGCGGTCTTCACGACAACCGGTTCCGACTCCGGCGGTCCGAAACTTGGGACCGGTGAAGGCCTCGACACCCCGGTCGATCAGATTGGGTTGATCAGTATCGAACTTGCCGATTTTGCGACACGCAGGCCCGGAAAACAGATCCTTGCCGAAATCAGGGAACGTGCCGCGACGATCCCCGGGATCAAGGTCGAGGTCCGCAAACGCGAAGACGGACCGCCGACCGGCAAGGCCATCCGGCTCGAAGTCCGCGGTGACGATCTCGCCACGATCGAGACGGTGACAGGCCAGGTCCGCGCGCATATGGACACCGAGGTCAAAGGATTGCGCGACATTGAAGATACGCGCCCCCTGCCCGGCATCGAATGGCTGCTCACGGTCGATCGCAAGGAAGCGGGGCGCTATGGCGCCGATGTGGCGTCTATCGGGGCCATGATCCAACTCGTGACCAACGGCGTTCTGGTTGGCGAGTATCGGCCGGACGATTCCGAAGACGAAGTCGACATTCGCGTCCGCCTTCCCCGGGACGACCGCACGATCAATCAGCTCGATCAGTTGCGCATCCGCACGGAGAACGGTCTGGTTCCCATATCGAATTTCGTCACCCGCAAGGCCAGCCAGCAGGTCAACACGATCACGCGCGTCGACGGCCGATATGTCATGTCCGTGAAGGCGAATACGGCCGACGGGGTTCTCTCGGACACCAAGGTCCAGGAGATCAACAGCTGGCTGACATCGAAGACATGGCCGAAGGGCATCCGTTTCCGCTTTCGCGGTGCCGATGAAGACCAGAAAGAGTCCGGTGCCTTTCTGGCGAAAGCCATGGTTGGCGCACTGTTCCTGATGTTTATCATCCTGCTGACCCAGTTCAACAGCTTCTACCAGACCTTCATCACGCTCTCGACGGTGGTGCTGTCCCTGGTCGGCGTTCTGATCGGCATGATGGTCACGGGCCAGACCTTTTCGATCATCATGACCGGAACCGGTATCGTCGCGCTCGCCGGTATCGTCGTGAACAACTCCATCGTGCTGAACGACACATTCAACCGGATGCGGGCCCAAGGCATCGAAGTGACCGATGCCGTCCTGCGTGCCTGTGCCCAGCGCCTGCGACCGGTTCTACTGACAACCGTCACGACCATCTGCGGCCTGATGCCGATGGCGCTGCAGATCAACGTCAACTTTTTCGAACGATCCCTACAGATGGGCTCGATCACGTCGATGTGGTGGGTTCAACTCTCGACGGCCATCATCTTCGGCCTGGGCTTCGCAACCCTGCTGACGCTGGTCCTGACCCCTACCCTGCTTGCCATGCCGACGGTCTACGCAAACACATGGCACCGCTGGAGAGAACGTCGCAAAAAACATAATAAGCCGACAACGGTACATCTGCCGGAAGCCGCTGAGTAATCATCTTGTCTTATGCGGCATCGCGTCTTGTGGATGTCCATGCATAAGCCCGAAGGAAGTCCAAAAGCTCATTGAGAGCCGGCGGTATCGGTCGGTCTCGGACGGTCACCACCTCAACGCACCGTTCAATGGACAGATCCTCGACCCGGCGCGTGACGATGCCCGGATTGATGACGGAGTGTAACGGTATCATCGCGATACCATGACCTTGCGCAATAGCCGTCTGGATCCAGTCTTCCCGCTCGCTTCGGATGACTGTCTCGACCGAGAAAGAACGCTCCGCAAGGAGATCTGCGAAGGCCTCTCGGAACTCGCAACGCAGCCGATCTGCGTAGGCGCAACCGGCGAGATCGGCAAGGTGTACCTCGTGCTGTTTCGCCAACGGATGATCGGACGCCATGGCAAGGACCAATGGTTCCACGAACAGCTCTACCGCCTCGAATTTTTCCGGTAGCGGTTCATGCCGTCCCATGATCGCGCAATCGAGTGCGCCGCCGAGCAGGAGTTCATGGCAGCGCTTGGACCACACATCGTGAAGCAGGAGTTCAACCCCTGAATTGGCTTGTTGAAACTCCGACAATGCCGGTCCGATGAGCGTTGGACCGATCGTGCACATGATCCCGATGTCGAGTTCGACCATCTCGAGCTCGACCATCGCTCGCGCAGCACGTCCGGCTGCTTCTCGTGTGTCCTGGATCCTCTCGAAATGCGTTCGCATGACACGGCCAAGGCCGGTCAATGCGATGTGTCCGGAACCACGGATAAACAAAGCGCCGCCCAGTTCCTCTTCAAGCTTCTGGATCGCTTTCGTGAGAGCCGGCTGCGACACGCCACTGGCGTCGGCTGCTCTGGTGAAATTCATGTGGTCACAGAGCGCGAGGAAGTAACGGATCTGGTGGAATTCCATTGTCGGCGCCTCCTGTGCACCTCATCTAACACAGCCCGATTACCACAAGTTATCGGCGTCATGAAGCATCGGTATTTCACGGCAGCTTTCGAGTGTGACAATGATCCTAGCGAACATGACTTCAAGTCGGACACGACAATATTCACGAGGAAAGACCCATGTTGCGAACACTCAAGACGGCAATAGCAATTGCCGGTGTCGCTGGCGCCGTCGCCCTGATCCTGCCCGTCAATGCCGCCCCCGATGGTTTTAGCACAGCGGTCGACAAGGACGGCGCGATCCGTCTTCCCGATGCCGATTACCGGGCACTTTGGCAATATCTCGGCACATGGTCCGTCCTCGACGACGACAAAAAAACCGGCGCGAAAGAGATGCACACGGTCTATACGCAACCCGGAGTCATTGAAGCCTACAGAAAGTCAGGCGCGTTTCCCGACGGCGCGGTATTGATCAAGGAAGTGCGCGAGACGGCAACGGAAGATCTCACCACCGGAACGGTCAGCCACGTAAAGGCTTTAAAGGGCTGGTTCGTCATGGTGAAGGATCAGAAGGACCGCTTCAAAGGCAACCCGCTTTGGGGCAAAGGCTGGGGTTGGGCATGGTTCGATGCCGACTCACCCACCAAAACGAAGACCAAGAATTTCGAAGAGGAATGCCTGGCCTGTCACATACCGGCCGAGAAAACAGACTGGATCTACACTCGCGGTTATCCCGCACTAGCGGACAAGTAGTCGGCACTCCGCATCTGCATGATTCCTTTCGATCGGCGGTTGTTCTCTCAGACCGCCGGTCGTGCTTGCCGAGACAGGCTGCTCACTCTTTGAGTGAGTCAAATCGACGATCCTGCCAATTGCACCGACATGTCCTTTGAAACGGTCGGTTTCGGAAAAGACTTCGAGTTTGACTGTTGATGGGATTGCCTTCCCTTCCCACAAGCGCTCTCGATAATCGGGATATGCCTCGTTGGAAAGGCTCAGTATCCACCCGTGCGGTCGCTCACGCGGCTGGATCATGATGACTTGAGGCTGCTGCTCGTCATCATCAGCCGCAAACTTGGAATAGCCAATTCTTGGCCTGTCCGTAAATCGGCGAGCGACCGCCCGTGCGAGCTTGTCGTATCCGCCTTGATCGATCGATTGATCGAGGATGACACCCTTGGTGGCTTGGAACAGTGTCAGAGCGTCGTTTAGCGCACGCTCGGCGGCGGCAATTCATCACGGCCAAAGCGCAAAACAGCCTTTGATACAGTGCTGAAACACTTATTAAGAAGCTGATTTAAATCACTTTTCTCCAACCGCCCCCATCGATGTGATGAAGCGCACAAGCGCCTTTGTATCCCTGCCCCATTTCACGGTGGAGCTTGGAAATCATCACGTTGAACCCTTGGAGAAAAGACAGTGCCCACAACCAATACAAAGACGAGCGATTCCCGGATCGCCACCGTTGCTCCAGATCGCATCCATGTTAGCGCAACACCCAAAGGCGGATGGTTCGTGCGTGATGAAGCCGACCGCCGCGGCGGCTTCTTCCAAGATCGACGATCTGCGTTTCGGTTCATCCGTGACGAGTTCGGCCAGAACGCTGAAATCATCGCCCGTCCGAAACTGACCGCCACTGCCGCCACCCGCCGCAGTAATTCCCATCAACGGAGCCAATCACGCTGCGCCCATGCCACCCGCTAGGACGCTGCAATCGGCCGCCACAACATGCAATTGGAAAGAACGAACTCATGCTAACCGCACACGAAAACTATCAAGCTGGATTGGCTGCCAAAGACGCGCAAGTGATCCCCTACTCTCTCGAATTCGCCGCAACAGCTATTCAAACCGAGAGCTCGGTAGGTCGTCAGAATACGGCAATTGAACCCAAAGCAAGCATCTTCGACAGATTCGAGTCCAAGGTGCAATCATACGCCCGAGCCTTTCCGCGAACATTCGATCGCGCACTCGGCGTCGAGCTTTGGGATGTCGATGGCAATCGCTATCTCGACTTTCTCGCCGGTGCTGGATCGTTGAACTATGGCCACAACAATCCAGCCCTGAAACAGGCGTTGGTCGACTACATCTCGTCGGACGCGATCAGCCACAGCCTTGACCTTCATACCGCTGCCAAGGAGAAATTCCTGACGGCGATGCGGGACACCATCTTTGCCCCGCGCGATCTCGACTATGTTGTGCAGTTCACAGGCCCAACCGGAACAAATGCTGTCGAGGCCGCACTCAAGATCGCCCGCAAAGTGACCGGCCGGTCAAACATCGTCGCATTCACCAATGGCTTCCATGGCTGCTCCACTGGCGCCCTCGCCATGACGGGCAATCAGCATTTTCGCAAAGCCTCTGGCGTGCCTCTCTATGGCGCGACGTTCATGCCATTCGACGGCTATTTCGGCGATGACGTCGACACCATCGCCTATCTGGAGAAAATGCTGTCCGACCCCTCCAGCGGTATGGATCATCCTGCAGCTGTGATTGTCGAGGCCATTCAAGGCGAAGGTGGTTTGAATGCCGCGCGCATCGAATGGCTCCAACGGCTGGCAGCTCTGTGCAAAGAGCACAAGATTCTGCTGATCGTCGATGACATTCAGGCTGGATCCGGTCGCACCGGTACGTTCTTCAGTTTCGAGCCTGCCGGAATCAAACCTGACATCGTGACACTGTCGAAGTCACTCTCGGGATATGGCTTGCCATTCTCTGTCGTCCTTATCGAACGCTCGCTCGATGTTTGGAAGCCAGGCGAGCACAACGGCACCTTCCGCGGTAACAATCTCGCCTTCATCACCGCAGCAGCCATGCTCGAACTTTATTGGCGCGACGGGCTCTTCGAGGCGGCATTGGCGGTCAAGTCCGAACATCTCGGTCAGCGACTGCAAGCTATGGTCGATCGGTTTCCAAATCAGCTCATCGATGTGCGTGGTCGCGGCATGATGCGCGGCGTTCGTTGTGCCGACCCAGATCAAGCTGCCGCCGTCACGGCAATTGCCTTCGAGCGCGGCCTGATTATCGAGCGGTCGGGACCTTTCGACGAAGTCGTCAAATGCTTCATGCCGCTGACCATCACCGACGCCGAGCTTGACGAAGGCCTGGACATCCTGGAGGCGAGCTTCGCGCAAGCCTTTGCCGGCCCCGCGGAAGAGCAGCCGAAGCCTGCGGAGTCCACTGCCGCGCTGCCCGCCCTGCCGCCGACCGGCGCCCGCCGCCAACGCTCCTCGCAGAACCGCACAACCCACTGAGCGTGCCGAATCCGCCGGACCGGACCCCGTGTCTCCGGTCCGGCGTTATCCCCCAACTGGAACGAGAGCTTAGGGAATAGCCCGATGTTGACCTGCAACACCCACGACAACGCGATCCGCTGGAAAGAGGGAGAGCGACTGGACCATCTTTTCGAATGCCGCGTTGACGAACTCGAAGCCGAATTCGGTGGCGATCATCCGGCGGTCGATGCCGAGGACGGCGTGACCACGTTTCGGGAACTGGACAACCGAGCCAACCAGGTCGCACGATATCTGCGTGATCGGGGTCTCGGTTCCGGCGACCGGATCGGGCTTCTTTTCGACAAGACCGTCGAGAGCTACATTGCCATGCTGGCGGTTCTCAAAATCAACGCCGCATACGTTCCCTTCGACTGCAGCTTCCCCAACGACCGGATCGACTTCATCCTCGAGGACGCCGGTGTCAAGGCGATGTTGTCGCTCTCGGCGTTCGAGGAAAAGGTCGAGGAACTCTCGACCGTGCGGATCTATCTCGACGCAGTCGCAACCGATATCGACCGCCAGGATACCGCCCGGCTCTCTGCCGACGAAAAAGGCGTGGCCTCCGATGAGCTCAGCTACATCATCTACACATCCGGAACGACGGGTAAGCCAAAGGGAGTCGCCATCGACCATGCCAGTATCTGCAACTTCGTGCGGGTCGCCGTGGAAGTCTATGGCTACAACGCGCTGGACCGCGTCTATCAGGGTCTGACGATTGCCTTCGATTTCTCCGTCGAAGAAATCTGGGTGCCCCTGATTGCCGGCGCCACACTGGTTCCGGCCAAACCCGGCTACAAGATGGTCGGCAACGAACTGGCGGACTTCCTGTTCGAGAAGCGCGTTTCGGCCATGTGCTGCGTGCCGACACTGCTAGCTACGATCGACCGCGATCTGCCGGAGATGCGGCTGCTCATCGTTTCCGGCGAGGCCTGCCCGCAGGACATCGTCACCCGGTGGCACCGCCCGGGGCGAACGATCCTAAACGCCTATGGACCAACGGAGGCGACGGTTACCGCCACGCTCACCGAGCTTGTTCCGAACAAGACCGTGACGATCGGCGGTCCCCTCCCGACCTACACGATCCTGGTCCTGGCCGAAGACGAGGCGCGGCTGGTCGAGCCGGGCGGAATGGGCGAGATCTGCATCGCCGGTATCGGCCTGGCGCGCGGCTATCTCAATCGCGAAGAACTGACCGACGAGAAATTCATTCCCGACTTCGTCGGCGTCGAGAACAATCCGTCAGATAGGATCTATCGCACCGGCGACCTCGGCCGCATCAACGAGGATGGCGAGGTCGAATTCCACGGCCGGATCGATACCCAGGTCAAGATCCGGGGCTATCGGATCGAGCTCGGCGAGATCGAAGCCGTTCTCCTGGACGTTCCGGCAATCGGCCAGGCCGTTGTCGACATCTACGAACCCGAGCCCGGCGCCGTCGAGTTGGTCGCCTACTACTCCCTTGTGGACGGCGCGGAACGCCCCTCCCAGGAGGGGCTGCTCGAGCGTCTCAAGCAGAACCTGCCCTCCTATATGGTGCCGGCCTTCCTCGAAGAACTCGACATGATCCCCATGACTGTGAGCGACAAGGCGGATCGCAAGAACCTTCCGGCGCCATCCGGCCCACGGGTCAGCCTACAGTCCGCCGACTATGTCGCACCGGCTACGGACATGGAGCGCACCGTCGCCGACGTGCTCGCATCCGTGCTCCGGGTTGAGCGCGTCTCGATCACGGACGACTTCTTCCTCGATCTTGGTGCTCATTCGCTCCTGATGGCCCGGTTCGGTTCCGAGTTAAGACAATCCGCCGGTCTGCCGGACATCTCCATGCGTGATGTCTACCAGAACCCGACGGTCGAGAAACTGGCACGTCTTCTGGAAACGCAGGATTTCGCGTCCTCGCCGGATATCGAGATCAAAACCGACCCGCCGCATGTGGCATCCGATCTCAGCTACTACGCCTGCGGCGCGATGCAGCTTGTATTCGGTCTTGCCTACGGATTGCTCGGCGTCTGGGCTCTCGTGACCGGCTTTGAATGGACCTACGCGAAGATCGAGGACCTTCCGGCTCTCTATCTCCGCATCGTCACCTTCGCGGCGGCGTCTTTCGTCGGCTTCTCAAGCCTGTCGATCGTCGCGAAGTGGATACTGATCGGTCGTTGGAGGGAAGAGGCCATTCCGATCTGGAGCGCAAGATATTTCCGCTTCTGGGTCGTAAAATTCCTGATGCGAACCTCGCCCATGGCGGCCTTCGTGGGAACGCCTGTCTACAACGCCTATCTTCGGATGCTCGGCGCAAAGATCGGCCGCAACGTGGTTATTCGCGCCAAGTTGTTGCCCGTCTGCACGGATCTACTGACCATCGGCGACGATGTCATCATCCGCAACGACGCGATCGTTCAGGGCTACAAGGCACAGAACAACTATATCTACACTGGCACCATCGCCATCGGCGACCACGCGTTCGTCGGGCAGGGCAGCGTCATCGATATCGACACCGAGATCGGACGCGAAGGCCAGCTCGGCCATGCCTCCTCTCTCATGGCCGGCCAGAGCATCGCGGACGGAAAGCGCTATCACGGCTGCCCGGCCGAAGAGACCGAGACCAACTATTGCGGGCTCGATCCGATGCCCTGCTCGGCGCTCCGGCGTTGGCTCTACACGCTTGGCCCCGCGGTCTTCGGCTTTGCCGTTCTGGCCCCGCTCGCGGTGATCATCTCCTACTACTTGTTTCCGGCGACCTACCAGTGGACCAATGGAAGCGGACTGGACTATACCGCCCCCCTTTCGGTCCTTCTATCGCTCGCCGGAGAAATGGCGTTGCTATCCTTCGGATTTGTCATCGCGGCCATACTGCTCGGCCTGCTCGCCATCTTTGCCATCCCGCGACTGGCGAACCGGTTTCTGCGGCCCGATCGTGTCTATGCGCTGTATGGCTGGCACTATTTCGTGCAAAGCATCGTCAGCCGCGCCACCAATTCGAGGTTCTTCAACATCCTGTTCGGCGACAGCTCAGCGGTCGTCCACTATCTGCGGCTGGTCGGCTGGAACCTGAACACCATCGAGCAGACGGGTTCCAACTTCGGCACGACCCAGAAGCATGACAATCCGCTCCTCTGCGAAATCGGCAGCGGAACCATGGTCTCGGACGGCCTGGCCATGATGAACGCGGAAATGTCGAGCTCGTCCTTCCGGCTGAGCAAGGTCGCGATCGGCGACAAGAACTATCTGGGGAACAACATCCATTTCCCGGCCGGCGCCAAGACGGGCAGCAATTGCCTGTTCGGTACCAAGACCATGATTCCGATCGACGGACCCGTGCGTGAGAATGTCGGCCTGCTCGGAGCTCCGGCCTTCGAGATCCCGCGCGCAAATGAACGGGATCGGACATTCGACGACGACCTCGACGAGGCGAGTCGCCTGCAGCAGCTTGCGGCCAAGAACCGGCACAATCTCGTAACGGTTCTGCTGTTCCTCGCCAGCAACTGGATGGTCTCGTTCGTCAGCCTCCTGCTCACCTATGCAGGCCTACTCTACTATCCGCTCTACGGCGTTCTGCCGATCTTCGCCGCGGGTGTCGGTGCGCTTGCCTTCGCGTTCCTGTTCTATCCGCTGATCGAGCGCGCAAGCCTGCTCTTCGGGCGGCTTACACCGCGGGTGGTATCGATCTATGACGACTATTTCTGGTTCCACGAACGTCACTGGAAGCTGTCGGAAAATCCCCTTGCCGGGCTGTTCAACGGTACGCCGCTGAAGAACCTGTTCTCCCGTCTACAGGGTGTGAAGATTGGGAAGCGCGTTTTTGACGACGGATGCGGCTTCCTCGAGAAAACCCTCATCACAGTCGGCGACGACACCAACCTCAATGCCGCGACGACGATCCAGGGCCACTCGCTGGAGGAAGGCGTGTTCAAGTCCGATACCGTTACGATTGCCCAAGGGTGCACCATCGGAACCGGCGCCTTCATCCACTATGGCGTGACGATGGGAGAGAATGTGCTTATCGGTCTCGACTCATTCGTGATGAAAGGCGAAATTCTCGATGCCAATTCGGTCTGGCTCGGCAATCCTGCCAAACCAACGCGTGTTCCAGCCAAGCCTCAGACAAGCTGCGAGATCCGATGCGCGTCTCCCGAGCGGATCGACACGGTAAGGCCGCGCGTGGATACAATCGATGAACTCGATCTCACAGACTGCCCCGCTCCGCTGGCCGCGGATGAAGCTCATAACGCTTCATCTGCCGGTCGTCAGTTGTGAATACCTCTAAGGCAAGAGTGAGAATTCTGAAATGAGTGCATCAGGAAACAACATTGCAGATGTGTGGATAGCCTCGACCAAGGAAGCACTGCAGCTTCCAGGTGCGCTCGAGCCGCCAAGCAAAGATGAGCGCGAGCATGCCGCGCGATTCCGTCAACCTGCAGACCGTGATCGGTTTCTAGCCGCGCGGGCCTTGCTCCGACATGCCCTGCGGGAAGCCTCAGAAGGGGAAATAGCATCCGAAGACTGGTCATTCCGTATCGACGCCAATGGCAAACCAGAAGTTAAGGACGGACTACCGCAAATTGCGTTCAATCTTTCTCACTCCGGAAGTTGCGTCGCGGTGGCGATCAGCGGAAATGGGCCAATAGGTATTGATGTCGAAAGTGCATTACCTGACTTGCGACTGGAAATTGTCCCGGATGTTTTGACAGCGCGTGAGCAGGGTATGCTGCGCCTGCTTGGAAGGCGAGAACAATGGGATCGCTTCATTCGGCTTTGGACGGTCAAAGAGGCCTGCGGCAAGGCCCTTGGTCTGGGAATGGGCATTCAGTTTACGACGTTCGAAGTCGCACTCGACCCTCTCGCTGTCAGAGTGTCGGAAAGTGTCCTCAAGCCTGGCCTCGCCTTCAATATCTCTGAAAGTCGGGTGTTGCTTGAAGGCATCCCCTATATCGTCAGTGTTGCAACAATTGAGAATGTTCCGGCCAAGACTCTGTTCCGGACCAGATCGCTCTAACCGGCGTCAGGCAAGAAAGCTGCAGCAACATCCTTCTCATAGGCAAACACCGCGGGCATTCCGCCTGTATGGATCATGAGCATTCTGCTGGTCGGCGCAGCATCACGTGCTCGGGCCAGAAATCCTGCCAATGTCTTGGCCGTATAGACCGGATCGGTGATTACTGCCTCTTGTCGCGCGGCAAGTCCCATGGCATCGGCAACTTTCTGGCTCATGCGGCCATAACCCGGCGCTAGAAATTCATCGAGCACAACGACATCGTCGTCGACGACTGGAGACGGTATGCCCAGTAGCTCCCCGATCTCGGTACACCGCTCGACAATCCGTCCCTTTTGGACGTCTGCCGGACGACGCACGCAGATTCCGGTTACTGGCACCTGGTCGCCCAATGCCCTCAGACCGAATAGGAGACCGGCATGTGTCGCCCCACTCCCTGACGCAACGACGATCTCGTCGAATACGAGTTTCTCATCTGCACACTGAGACACGATTTCCCGAGCCGCGACGACATAGCCAAGCGCGCCAAGCGGTGGATGGCCGGGAGACAGGTGAATGACGTAAGGCTTTGACCCCTTCGCCTTTAGATCGTCGGCGATGGCGTGCAATGCTCGATCGGCGCCGGCCTCGTCCTCGCCATGCGGATAGGAATGGAGCGTCGCACCGAGAAGGCGGTCGATCAGAACGTTTCCGGAATTCCGATACGCCGGATCGTTCTTCGAAACGCGCTCTTCAAGTTGAATATGACAGTCCATTCCGAGTTTGCGTGCGCCGGCTGCCGCCATCCGCACGAAGTTCGACTGAACCGCGCCGGTGATCAGAACGACATCCGCACCTTCGGCGACAGCCTCACCCAAATAAAATTCGAGTTGCCGGATCTTATTGCCGCCAAAGGCCAGACCCGTCATATCATCGCGTTTCATGAAAAGGCGAGCACCGCCATTTGCCTCAGCCAATCGCGGCAATTCTTCGATTATTGTCGGCTGTGCCCACAGTCCCGCTCGTGGCAACTCATCGAGCTTTCCAAGAGCCTTATCCATCTTGTTCATGGCCGAGCCTCGGGCTGAGTCGGTTCCGACTTTGGAGCAGGGTCTTTTTTCTTCTGACCATTCTGGGATTTTGCGAGGACGGCGGCCTTGGACTCCTCTTTGCGGTACGTCCACACGCTCAGTGGCATGATCATGAGATAGCCGATACTGCCCACAGTCAGAGTCGTGTAGGGATAGGTCAGGAGCAAGGCAACAAACAGAGCCGCGCAGACAAACACTGGCAAAACATGCTCACGCTTGATCCGTTGGCCAAAGCTCTTTCCGGAATAGGTCGGAATCTGACTGACCATACAGAACGCAATCACGAGCGTGTAGACCAGGATGATCGGCGTGAGCCAGACAACCGAGGCAATGCCGATATTCTCGAAATAGAGCGGCAGAAGCACCACGAGAGCAGCAGCCGGCGCCGGAATGCCGACGAAATAATTACCCTTCCATTTCGGCTCATCCGCATTGTCCAGCGCGACATTGAATCTTGCCAGTCGCAACGCTGCACAGAGCGCAAAGATCATCACGACGATCCAGCCAAGACTCCGCAACTCGCCAAGCGCCCATGTGAAGACAACGATCGCCGGTGCGACACCGAAATTGACGAAGTCCGCAAGTGAATCCAGTTCAGCACCGAAGCGCGATGACGCCTTCAGCAAGCGTGCGACCCGGCCATCCAGTCCGTCCAGAACCGCGGCGAATACAATCGCCGCGATGGCGACGTCGAAACGCAGTTCGATCGCCATACGAATAGCGGTCAGTCCGGCGCAAAGACCAAGCAGCGTGAACAGATTGGGGATCAACACCCTGATCGGCACCTGGCCGCGATTGAATCCGAACTTGCGCGGACGCCGCTCCGCCGGGCCGGGATCGAAGGGTGGGAACATATGAGTCATGGATTGATCGCCGTCTTATTCGTTCAATCGATCCTGGCTTCGCGCTCCCCCTCGTCCGAAGCCAGATCCGCCAGAACCGTTTCACCACCGATCGCCCGTTGTCCGACCGCGACAAGTGCCGCACGGCCCGGTGGCAGATAGATATCGGCCCGGCTTCCAAAACGAACCAGTCCGATGCGCTCTCCAGACCGAACCGTATGCCCTTGGCTGCGAAAAGTCACGATCCTGCGCGCAATCAGGCCCGCTATAAGGACACATCCGATCTGCGTCTCGTCCTCCCCGCGGATAACCAGCGAGCGGCGCTCATTCTCTTCGCTGGCCTTGTCGAGTTCAGCATTGAGAAAACGCCCAGGCGTGTAGACCTCGTGTTCGATCGGCCCCGCAATTGGAGCTCGGACAATATGCACATCGAGAACCGAGAGGAAGATGGAGATCCGAATTCGCGGCTCCGAACCAAGCTCCAGCTCCGATGGCGGGATGACCGATTGTATATTGGAAACCCGCCCATCGGCCGGGCTCACCACCAATCCCTTCCGAATAGGTGTTGCACGCTCAGGATCACGGAAAAAGTAAGCGCACCAGAGCGTTAGCACTACCCCGATCCAACCGAGTGGTTGCCAAACCCAAAACAGTATCAGAGCGACAAGCCCAAAGGCCGCGACGAACTTATACCCGTCCGGATGAACCGGTGCCAAAGTGGCGCCTATGGTTTGCAACAGCGTGCGATCGTCAGCCACAGTCAATCCTCACTTTCAGAAAAATCGTCACTTCGCAGGCTCGGGTTCGAGCGCAGTCGGCTCAACAGGTGCGACAGTGTCGGTTTCGTCAATCACACAGGCCAACCGTTCGCGCGCTTCGTCCGCTTCGCGCTGACGGTCCCAAAGCCCGGCATAGAGCCCGCCTTTGTCCAGAAGTTCGCCATGGGTACCACGCTCGACAATCCGCCCTGCCTCCAAAACAATAATCATGTCGGCATGGACAACGGTAGATAAGCGATGTGCGATGACAAGCGTCGTGCGTTGGCGCGCGACCCGCTCCAGAGCTTCCTGAATCTCGTTTTCCGTGTAGCTGTCGAGAGCCGACGTTGCCTCATCGAGCATCAGGATCGGCGGGCCCTTCAGGATTGTGCGCGCGATTGCCACGCGCTGCTTCTCGCCACCGGAAAGCTTTAGGCCACGCTCGCCGACCATGGTGTCGTAGCCTTGAGGCAGATGGGCAATGAACGTGTCGATCTGCGCCAGCCGGGCCGCTTCCTTGATCTCCTCATCATCGGCGTCTGGCCTGCCATACCGAATGTTGTAGGCGATGGTATCGTTGAACAGAACGGTGTCCTGCGGGACCATCCCGATGGCGGCACGAAGCGATGACTGGGTGACCTCCGAGACATCCTGACCGTCAATCAGGACCCGGCCCGAACTAACATTGTAGAAACGAAACAGAATCCGCGAAATCGTCGATTTCCCCGCGCCTGACGGGCCGACGATGGCCACCATTTTGCCTGCCGGCACTTCGAAGGATACATCGCGAAGGATTTTGCGATCGGGATCATAGGAAAATGAGACATTCTCGAACCGGACCGCTCCTTTGTCGACAGCGAGCGGCTTGGCATTCGGGCTATCGACCACTTCGGCAGGCTGGCCGAGAAGCGCAAACATGTTCTCCAGGTCGACCAGCCCCTGTTTGATTTCGCGATAGACGAGCCCCATGAAGTTCAATGGCTGATAAAGCTGTATCATCAGGGCGTTGACCATCACGAAGTCGCCGACCGTGAGCTCTCCGGCTACGACCCCGCGCGCTGCCAAAAGCATCGATACGGTAAGCCCGGTTGTAAAAATCAGCGCTTGACCGGAATTCAGGACACCCAGCGATGTGAATGTCCGAATGGCAGCATCTTCGTACTTGGCCATGGATACATCGAAACGGCGGCGCTCCAGTTCCTCATTCCCGAAATACTTGACCGTCTCGTAGTTCAACAGACTATCGACTGCTTTTGAATTGGCCTCGGTATCCGACTCGTTCATATCCCTGCGAATAGCGATACGCCATTCGCTGGCCTTCACCGTGAACCAGATATAGAGCGTCACCATCACCAGCAGGATGACGACGAATTCCCATCCGAAATAAGAATAGAGAATCGCGGACATCAGAACGAGCTCGACCGCGGTCGGGATCGAGTTCAGGACAGCGAGCCGTATGATCAGTTCGATGGCCTTGGTGCCGCGTTCGATGACCCGGCTCAGTCCGCCGGTCCGCCGCTCCAAATGAAACCTTAAGGACAACACATGCAGATGGCGAAATGTCTTGTTCGCCAGCGACCGCACAGCATGTTGCCCGACCTTCGTAAACAGGACATCGCGCAGTTGCGAGAAGACGATCATCGCCACACGACCGACACCGTAGGCGATAATGAGAAAGGCCGGGACCAGAGCAAGACCGAGAATGACCGTGCCGCTGTCCGTGTTGCCGCTTTCACCGGTCAGCCAGTCGACAGCGGCCTTGTAGGCCAACGGAATCGCAACCGTCACGAGTTTGGCCACAACCAGCGCAACAAACGCCAGAACGACGCGCCAACGAAGGTCCGGCCGCCCTTCGGGCCAGATATAGGGCATCAGTCCACGCAGGACCGAAAGATGGGCCGCGCGTTCTGCCAAAACGTCCGTATCGCGTCCGCCAGCGTGATGATGCGCCATAAACAACCGTTTTCCGAATGGCCAAAATGCGAAAGGGCAGCCGTAACCGCCCTCAAACCCTGCTCTTTCATAGAGAGGCCTTGGCGTGGCGGCAAGCGATGCCGGTTTGAATAACCAGCATTTCAAGCCTGGCTTGACGATGCCATATGCCCGATGCCAGATGGGATCATGAATAGAAAAATCAAAAAAGTATGTGTCTATTGCGGTTCCGGGACGGGACATAACCCCCTCTATGCGGAAGCAGCAGATACCCTGGGCTCGGCGCTCGCCGAGCATGAAATTGGCTTGGTTTATGGTGGCGGCAGCAATGGACTGATGGGCGCAGTCGCGAAATCAGTCTTGCGCAACGGCGGCCACGTTACCGGAATAATCCCTGATTTTCTGGCCTCGCGGGAGCGACTCCTGCGCGATGCTCAGGACGTGATCGTTACTGAGAACATGCACGAGCGAAAGCAGCTCATGTTCGAAAAATCCGACGGTTTTGTTGCGCTTCCGGGCGGTGTCGGCACCCTGGAGGAACTCGTCGAACAACTGACCTGGTCGCAACTCGGTCAACACCGGAAACCGATCGTGCTGGCCGATATCGACGGATTCTGGCAGCCCCTGATCAGTCTTTTCGATCATATGCGTGGCGAAGCCTTCATTCGCGAAGGTCTCGAACTCAGCCTCGCCGTGGTCGATAAGGCTGACGGCATCGTCCCGACTCTGGCGGAGCTGGCTGAAAAGTACGCACCGACCGTCGAAGAAGAGTCGATTCCAGCCAAATTCTGAGGGCTCTTACGCGACAAAATCGACTGCAAGCGATTGCGCAGGTCGACTAGCGAAGATTCGATGATGACGTCAGTCTGTTCGACCGATGTCATTGTCACCTCGGCACCCCATATTGATCCCATGATCATTGCATCTGGAGTGATAAGGGCTTGGCCACCTTCTTGAACGAAAACAACCGAGTAGCACACAAACGCAGAAATCTGTTTCACTCTGTGATGCTGGTCGGCAGCCTTGCGTTGTTGATGGGCATCTCGGCATGGCTTCTGTGGGGCTCGACAGGAGTTATCGGTGCCATCGTTGCTGTCGCCTCCGCCCTCGCATTCGGGCCCAAGGTGTCGCCTGAACTCGTCATGAAACTCTATCGGGCGCAACCGATTCCACGCGCCGAGGGCGGTTCCCTTCACGAAATCATGCAGGCCCTTTCTCGCCGCGCGGAGCTTCCAAAAATCCCCCGTCTTTATCTGGTGCCAAGTCCAACACTCAACGCCTTTGCAGTCGGCAGTCCCAACAAATCTTCGGTCGCGATTACACACGGTATGTTGCGCAGCCTCGGCTTGCGTGAGCTGACCGGCGTCCTTGCCCATGAAATCAGCCATATCCAGAACAACGACCTTTGGATCTTGGGGCTCGCAGATACGTTTAACCGCTTGACCCAAATCATGTCCTATGCAGCCATATTCCTGTTCATGATCAACCTTCCACTGGCCATATTCGGTGGGCCCAGTATTCCATGGCTGGCGGTGGCGCTGCTCTATTTTGCGCCGACAATCGGGAGTTTGCTGCAACTCGGACTATCGCGAGCACGCGAATATGAGGCCGATTTGCAAGCAGCAGCCCTGACAGGCGATCCGCAGGCCCTCGCGAGCGCACTTGCCAAACTGGAACGCGATCAAGGCCGGTTTTGGGAGGATATGGTGTTCGCTGGACGGCGCATGCCCCAGCCATCACTTTTGCGATCTCACCCACCGACCGAGGAGCGCATAAGACGCCTGATGGAGCTTGCACCGCCAGCACGAGAGAGAATCACTTTGCCAGAGCGCAAAGATGTGGCAATCGTCAGTGGTAGACCTCCTCATATTCGCCCCCGATACCATTGGCCCGGCGTGTGGTACTAAGCTGCAAATGGCAAACTCAGATTCACTAATCCCGCCGGGTGAGCTCGGTCTTTTCACAGACCTTTATGAACTCACGATGCTGCAAGGCTATTTTGACGCCGAGATGGGCGCGAAGGCTTGCTTCTCCTTGTTCGTGCGCCGTCTGCCGCAAGCCCGAGATTATCTCCTTGCCTGCGGCATCGATCCGGCGCTCGCCGCATTGGAGCAGGTCAGCTTTTCGAAGGAGTCCATTGCCTATCTGAAGTCACTCGGAAAATTCTCTGACCCATTCCTCGATTGGCTCGCGGATTTCCGATTCACCGGCGACGTCTATGCCGTGAAGGAAGGCACACCCGTTTTCGCCAATGAGCCGATCCTGGAGGTCGTCGCACCAATCGCCGAGGCGCAGCTCGTCGAAACGCTCATAATGAACTTTGTCCACCACCAGACTACGATGGCAACGAAGGCTGCGCGTGTGGTGACAGCAGCACAGGGGCGGACCGTCATCGATTTCGGCGGCAGGCGCATGCACGGTTCCTCGGCGGCGATCGATGCGCCGCGGGCATTCCACATCGCCGGCGTCGACGCCACATCGAATGTCCTTGCTGGAATGCGCCATGGCGTGTCGGTTGCAGGAACCATGGCCCACAGTTTCATAGAAGCCTTTCCTTCGGAGCCAGAGGCGTTTGCCTCGTTCGTCGAAAGTTTCCCCGATACCACATTGCTGGTCGATACCTACGACACAGGCGATGGGGTGAGAGCGGTCATCGATCTATCAAAGTCGCTCGGCGATGATTTCGCAGTCAGTGCGATACGCATCGACTCCGGTGATCTCAGCCGCCTTGCCGTCGAGGCCAGACAGCGCCTCGACGCAGCAGGTCTTGAGAAGGTCGGGATTGTTCTCAGTGGCGGTCTCGACGAATATGCGATTGCGGCACTGGTTGCGCAGAATGTTCCAGTCACCGGTTTTGGTGTTGGAACGGCGCTGGCTGTTTCCGATGACGCTCCGTCTCTCGATCTGGTCTACAAGATCACGGCTTATGGCGGACGCGGCCGCATGAAACTGTCGCCGGACAAGCCGACATATCCTGGCCGCAAACAGATCTTCCGTGATGAGCAGGACGGTCTCAGCTTCGGCGATGTCATTGCTCGCGCCGATGAGGAGCTTGTTGGGCGTCCGCTCCTGCAGAAGGCGATGGAAGGTGGGCAACGTCTGGCATCGCACGAGAGGGACCTCAATGCTTTGCAAGAGCATGCGAAGGTCGAACAGGCACTCTTGGCGCCTGGACTGCGTGCTCTCGCGCCGGCCGATCCGCCCTATCAAGTGATCATCAGCCCCGGCCTGCAGGCTTATACGTTCGCCATTGAGGACGAGGTAAAGCGCACGGCAAGGGAGCATGCTGGCCGACGCAAGAGAAAGTAGCTGGGCGCGTTCGTGAAAGGCGCGCAATTGTGTGCGCGGCTTTCGACTCAATCCTCAAATCTCGATAACGCGACATCCCGCACGTAATGCGGGATCCGGGGCGGTGAGCTGAAATCGTGCCCTATTGCCCTGGGCCCGGGATCAGGTCCGGGGCGTTGCAAGGAGAGCGAAACTAGTAACAGTATTCCTTGAGCGTCCAGCTTGTAACGCGACACCGGCCGCGGGAGTCGCAAGTTCGGTTCGGCGTTCGCTCATAGTCGCAGAAAAGCTGAGATGGCCCCTTGTAGAAGCCCGAGTAACCGTGTCTCGGCTGTTTCGATTGGGACTTCTTGGAGAACACATACGCTCCGCGATCAATCTTGTAGCCGGACTGTGCGGCAACAGGCATTGACCACGCCAACAGACTGGATACGACGGCAATCGCTGTGAATGGTTTCAGTAAGGACATAATCACCTCCGCTGGATTACCCGCCACCCAAGTCGATCAGTTCTATGGATATGGGGGCGATCAGGCAGACTGCCAACCGAACCCGACTTCACACTTCGATGACAACGCCGGCATTCTGCATGTCTGCTAGTGCGCCTTCGCCACCTTCCGGCGTGACGGGGCGGCAGCCATCGACAATCAGATGTACCGCGAAACCGGCCTTTACTGCATCGAGGACCGTTGCCCGAACGCATACATCGAGTGCCAGCCCGCCGATCCATAGCCGCTTGATTTCATTGCGCCTAAGCTCTTCACCAAGTCCGGTCTCATCGAAGGCCGAATACTGATCCTTGTCGAACCGCGTGCCTTTGGTGACGACGATAGCATCGCGTCCCAGACGCAGTCCGGCGTGGAACGCGGCACCCTTTGTGTCCTGGACGCAATGGACAGGCCAGGGACCACCAAAGGGCTGAAAACTGAGATGCGTCGGCGGGTGCCAGTCCCTGGAGGCATAAACAGGAATGCTTGCTTCATCGGCGGCAGTGAGCCAGCGATTCAATACCGGGACGACATCGTTTCCAGACGTGATCGGCAAAGCCCCCTCAGGGCAGAAATCGTTCTGGACGTCGACGATGAACAACGCGTCTCCCGGTTCGAAGGCGATTGCGTTCTGACTCATGGAACGATTGAACCCCCGTGACGATCAGCCAAGATTAAGGAGCTGGCGCTCTGTCCCTAACAAGCTTGTAGTTGATCGAGTCGATAAGCGCTTCAAAGGACGCGTCGACGATGTTGGGCGATACACCGACAGTATACCAGCGCCGTCCCTCACCGTCTCGGCTCTCGACAAGGACACGTGTCGTTGCGTCGGTCCCGCCGGTGAGGATGCGAACTTTGTAATCCACAAGCTCCAAGTCTGCGATGAAGTCCTGATACTTGCCAAGATCCTTGCGCAACGCCGTATCGAGAGCATGCACAGGGCCATTGCCCTCACCCACACTCATCATGGTCGAACCATTGACGTGTACTTTGACCGTCGCTTCGGAAATCGTCACCAGATCTCCCAGCGCATTGTGACGCCGTTCGACCATTACACGGAAACTGTCGACCTCGAAGAAACGGGGCACATTGGCTAGCGTCCGTCGCGCCAACAGTTCAAAGGAAGCATCGGCCGCTTCATAGGCATAGCCGCTCGCTTCGCGGACTTTCACCTCTTCAAGCAGACGCCCGATACGAGGATCGTCCTTTTCGACCTTTATTCCAAGACGCTCAAGTTCGGCGACGACGTTCGAACGTCCACCCTGGTCGGAGACGAAGAGCTTACGGTTGTTGCCGACGGACTCGGGCGGAACATGCTCATAGGTTCTCGGATCCTTCATAATCGCCGAGGCATGAATTCCGGCTTTTGTAGCAAATGCAGACTCACCAACATAAGGCGCCTGCCGATCCGGCGCTCGATTCAGGATTTCGTCGAGAATGCGCGAGGCATGCGTCAGTGTCCTGAGTTTATCTGGTGTAACCTTCGTCTCGAAACGGTCGGCAAAATCCGATTTCAGCATCAAAGTTGGGATGATCGAGGTCAGATTGGCATTGCCACACCGCTCACCAAGGCCGTTGAGCGTACCCTGAATTTGGCGGACGCCGGCGCGAAGAGCTGCAAGCGTATTGGCGACGGCATTCTCGGTATCGTTGTGCGTGTGGATTCCCAGATGCGTACCAGGGATCGTTTGGGACACCTCCGTGACGATCTCTTCGATTTCCTCCGGCAGCGTGCCGCCATTGGTGTCGCAGAGCACAACCCAGCGTGCCCCCGCCTCATAGGCCGCATTGGCACAATCGAGTGCGTATTCGCGGTTTCCCTTGAATCCATCGAAAAAATGCTCGCAGTCCAGCATAGCTTCGCGGCCACTTTCGACGACCGCGGCAATGGATTGGCTGATGCTCTCGACATTCTCTTCGTTCGATATGCCAAGCGCCACGCGCACATGATAATCCCAGGTCTTGGCGACGAGACAGATGGCGTCGCATTCAGCGTCCAGCAGCCCCCGAAACCCGGGATCGTTAGAAACGCTGCGCCCCGAGCGCTTGGTCATTCCGAATGCTGTCAGCCGCGCCGACTCGAATGATGGCGGCGCACCGAAATACTCCGTATCGGTGGGGTTCGCTCCCGGATAACCACCTTCGATATAGTCCACGCCCAACGCGTCCAGCGTTCTGCTCACCAGCACCTTATCGTCGACCGAAAAATCCACGCCGTGGGTCTGTGCCCCGTCGCGCAGCGTCGTATCGAACAGATAGAGGCGTTCCTTGGCATCGCTCATCGTGCGATCTCCCAACTCGTCCCTTCGGGTCCGTCTTTGAGCACCACCCCCATTTCAGCGAGCTCATCACGGATACGGTCTGCCTCACCCCAATCTTTGCCATCGCGCGCCGCGGTTCGTGCCGCGATCAACTTTTCAACGGCGGCATCGTCAACTTCCACCGTTGCCGGCCGCCATGCGGCCCATTCATCGGCAGATTGGCCCAGAAGTCCTAAGAATTGGGCACATGCTTTCAAACAAGATGCTGCACCCTTTTCGCCATTTGCAGCTTCACGGCGAAGCTCGTGCATTGCTGCCAGTGCCTTGGGCGTATTCAGATCGTCTTCCAACGCAGCTAAGACGTCAGCACACAACATGCAGCCGTCATCCACATCGCGGGTCAGTTCATACCAATGATCCAAAGTGCGTTTCGCCTCTCGGGCACCGGCTCCCGTCCAATTGATCGGCTGGCGATAGTGGGTCGTCAGCATGGCCAGTCTTATCGCTTCGCCGGGCCAGTCGCCCAACAAATCGCGAATCGTGATGAAATTGCCGAGCGACTTCGACATTTTCTCGCCTTCGACCTGGAGAAATCCATTGTGCATCCAAACCTGCGCCATGATTTTCGTGCCATGGGCGCAGGTTGACTGAGCAATTTCGTTTTCGTGATGCGGGAAGACCAAATCGATCCCGCCCCCATGAATGTCGAATGTCTCGCCAAGATGGGCCGCCGACATGGCCGAGCACTCGATATGCCAGCCTGGACGCCCTTCGGTTTCGATATCGCACGGCGACGGCCAGGCCGGCTCACCGTCTTTGGACGGCTTCCAGAGGACGAAGTCCATCGGATCGCGCTTATATGGCGCAACGTCGACCCGGGCCCCGGCTTCGAGTTCATCTGTCGAGCGGCGCGACAGACCGCCATAATCGGGCATTGAAGGCACATCGAAGAGCACGTGATCCTCAGCGACATAGGCATGTCCTTCGGTCACCAGCCGTTCAATCAGAACCTTCATCTCCTCGATATATTCGGTGGCACGCGGCTCAACGGTCGGCGGCAACACGCCAAGCGCCGCAATATCATCGTGAAATTGCTGCGTTGTCTGAGATGTGATTTCCGAGATCGGCCGCCCCTCGCTCGCAGCCCGCGCGTTAATCTTGTCATCCACGTCCGTGATGTTGCGGACATAGGTAACTTTCTCGGGGCCGTAGACGTGACGCAAAAGCCGGAATAGCTGATCGAAAACGATGACAGGCCGCGCATTTCCGATATGAGCGAAGTCGTAGACGGTCGGCCCGCAGACATAGACGCGCACATGCTCGGGGTCGAGCGGCTTGAACGCTTCCTTGCGGCGCGTCAGCGTATTGTAAAGTGTCAGGCTCAAAAAAGTCCCTCCCAGCCGGGTGGCGGGACGGTCGCTCGATTGTCAACAAAAGATAGATGAACGGCCGCGCCAGCGTCTGTTAGCAGGCGATACAAATACCGCTGGTTATTGCGCAAATCATCATGTTACCCGGCCCTCGTCCTAGGGTCGGAGAATGATCAAGATGGCCGGTCGCGTCAAGCGCCGCGCGCCACCGTCTCAGGGCACCGTTAACAGCCATCAAATAAGGCGCAATTGAACGTGCCCGAGAGGTCCAAATTCACCGACCGCCAACTGCCCTGTTTTCACATAGTTGATACCCGTGCAGGTCCCAGATGCCACGATCTGCCCTGCTTCCAGGGTCAGCCCTCGGGCTGACATTGCATTCGCCAGCCACTGGAGCGCCTTGAGCGGGTGACCAAGCGCATTCGCACCCTGCCCTTCTGCGACCGTTTCACCGTCTACACTCAATGCGATAGGAAGTGCCGCGAGATCGATCTCCCGCCAATCAGCGAGCGGTTCTCCGACAACCAAGCCACCATTCAACGCGCAATCGGCAAATGCGAGTGGCGCGGCATCGGTCAGCAAGCTGTCGAAACGCGGTTCGATCAACTCAAATGCCGGGAGAACGGCGTCAACAGCCGAACGAACATCTTCCGAGCTATAGTCTGTTCCGCGCGGCGGCATATCCGAGCCGATGCGGAACGCAACCTCGGTTTCGACGCAGCCAAGCGGAAAACGCGCGGCATCGATCTCGGCTGGGCTATCAAGCAGCACGGACCCGAATACGGCCCCAAAGAAGGGTTCTTCGACCCCAAACAACTCCTGAACCGGCTTTGCAGTGCAGGCAATCTTCCAACCCCCAATCTTCTGACCACTGAGCGCAATGATGGCTTGCTGGACGGCAAATCCGTCGCCAATTGATTGCGGAGTCTGTCCGTCCGGCATCTCTGACAATCGCTTACGATCACAGCGTGCATTCCAGATTGTCGTCGCTGCGGCTTCAATCTGCTGTCTCTCCACGACTGATTCCCTTTGTTCCAAAGTCAACGAGAGCTTCAAGCCCCGCATTCAATGACTTATTCGCGCCCTATTGACGGGTTAGCCGAGCAGACGTCATAGTCGGCGCAAGTGAAGGCTATTGTGAACGTGGATCCCACCAAACAGCAACTGACAGGTTTGCGGGCGCCCTTGCGGGCGACGGCGCTTGTTGCGCTTTTGTCTGTGGCATCCCTTTCAGGTGCAGAGGCCCAATCCCAGCAACGGGGCGAACAGCGCCGGCAATTGTCAGCCCACGAGCTCAGATGTGCTCAGTTGGAACAAGAACTATCGACAGGCTGGATTCGCGGCTCTCAGGCACGAGATCAGCGCCCCAAGATCGAAGCACAAATCAAGCGCTATAGCCGCGTCTATCGTCGTGCCGAGGCCGATGCGGATCGGGCCAACTGTTATCAAAAAGTCTTCATTTTCGGCAAATCGCTGCGGCGGACCCCCAGATGCTTGAAGATCCACAATCGGATCGAAGACGCGCGGCGGCAGCTCGCGCGCCTTGAAGAGCAGAAAGCAGCGACATCGCGCGGTGGAGAAAGCCGGCGACGTGAGGATCTCATCGATGCGTTGGCGAGCTATGGCTGTTCGCAACCACAACAACGAGCAAATCGTGGCCGGGGCCTGTTCGGTTGGCTGACAGACGATGGTGATTATTTCGATCGTCCGCGCCGTGGACTCTCGACATCGAAAATCGAACCCTACGCCACCTATCGCACACTCTGCGTGAGGACATGCGACGGCTATTATTTCCCCGTCAGTTTCTCCACGCTGCCAAGCAAATTCGCGAGTGATGCAGCCCAATGCACCGAGCGATGCGCTGCACCTGCCGAGCTTTTCGTCTATCGCAACCCCGGAGAAGAGCCCGAGCAGATGGTCTCGTCGGACGGGCAACGCGCCTATAACGATACGCCCAACGCCTGGAAATACCGCAAACAGTTCGTCAAAGGCTGTTCGTGCAAGAGCGCGGAGTATGATCCAGAGGAAATTGCGAAGGCCACGCAGGATGCGGCGGCGCAAAAAGACGCTGCCGGCGCTGCGCCCAAGGTTGCCGGCGAAGGCGATCCTGCCACTAAGACTCAATAGCCTTAGAGGATGAAGCCGTTTCGCCTTCGTAAGCGATCAGGTTCAAATCTCTTCACGAAATTTGTTTGTGATCGGGTAGCGGCGATCGCGGCCGAAATTGCGATCGGTTATCTTCACGCCAGGCGCTGCCTGGCGCCTTTTGTATTCCGCGATATAGAGCATTCGCTGCACGCGGGCGACGAGTTCACCATCATGTCCGCGCGCCGTGATCTCGCCTAACGACATCTCTCGCTCAACCAGGCATTCGAGAATATCGTCCAGAACATCGTAAGGCGGCAACGTGTCCTGGTCGGTCTGATCCTCTTTGAGTTCGGCGGTCGGCGCCTTGGTGATGATGTTTTCGGGTATGACGACACCACCCGGACCGAGACACCCCTGAGGCCGGCGTTCGTTCCGAAAGCGCGACAATGAATAGACCCGTGTCTTGTAGAGATCCTTGATGGGATTGAATCCGCCGTTCATGTCGCCGTAGAGCGTGGCATAGCCAACCGATACCTCGGACTTGTTGCCTGTCGTGACCAGCATTGTGCCGAACTTGTTGGAGAGGGCCATGAGGACGGTGCCGCGCGTCCGCGATTGGATATTCTCTTCCGTCGCGTCGGCAGGCAGGTCGCCAAACTGCGTCGACAAGCTGCTCAAAAAGCCTTCGACAGGCTCATGGATCGGCACGCTGTCATACCGGACGCCGAGCGCTTCGGCGCAGGCCTTTGCGTCGGCCAGACTCTCATCACTCGTATATCGATAGGGCAACATCACGCAATGAACCCGATCGGCGCCAAGCGCGTCGACAGACATGGCGGCGCAGATCGCCGAGTCGATCCCACCGGAAAGACCGAGTACGACACCCGGAAAACCGTTTTTGTTCACATAGTCCCTAAGGCCGACGACGCAGGCGAGATAATCCGCCTCTTCGCCTTCCTCGACGACCTCGCGTTCGCCTTGAGCGCACATCCAGCGTCCGCTCTCGCGGCGCCAGTCGGTGATTTGCACGCCTTCCTGCCAGGCGGACATCTGTAATGCGAGTGAGGAATCGCCATTCAGGACGAACGATGCGCCATCGAATGCCAATTCGTCCTGTCCGCCGACCTGATTGACATAGGCGAGCGAGAGGCCTGATTCAGCAACCCGCGCAACTGCCTGATTCATGCGCACATCCCATTTCGCGCTCGAATAGGGAGAGCCGTTGGGGACGACGAGCAGCTCGGCACCAGTCTCGCTCAGACACTCGACCACATCTTCGATCCAGATATCCTCGCAAATCGGAACACCCAGGCGAACGCCCCGAAAGTTGATTGGGCCGGGCATCGGTCCCGACGCAAAGACGCGTTTCTCGTCAAAGACGCCATAGTTCGGCAATTCAGCCTTGTAGCGAACATCTGCAACGCGCCCATCGTCAAGCAATGCCACGGCATTGTAGGTCTCGCCGCCATCATGCCAGGGCGTCCCAATCAGGAGTGCCGGGCCGTCATCTGCCGTCTCACCGGCAAGCGCCTCGATAACATCGCGTGCCGTCTTGACGAAGGCAGGTTTCAGGATCAGGTCTTCCGGCGGATAACCGGTGATGAAGAGTTCCGAATAGACAACCAGATCAGCGCCGGCCGCAGCGGCAGTCGTGCGAGCCTCGCGCGCCTTATCCGCGTTGCCCGCGAGATCACCCAGGACCGGATTAAGTTGCGCAAGTGCGATCCGCATCGCGTCCGTGATTTGTCGCACCATGTTGCCGGTCTACCGCCGCTTCGATTAGCGTGTCCGCACCTTCTCAGCCGGTCGCAAAAGACGGCGCCGGCGTTGCCATCTCTTCACGTTCGCGCCGCAAGCGCTCAGCGATGACAAACGACAGCTCGAGAGACTGCTCGGCGTTGAGCCTGGGATCGCAGTGGGTGTGGTAGCGGTCCGACAGATCGGTATCTGTGATCGTGCGCGCGCCGCCCGTACACTCGGTTACGTCCTGGCCCGTCATTTCCAGATGAACACCGCCGGGGTGCGTCCCTTCGGCCCGATGGACATCGAAGAAGGTTTCCACTTCGCGCAGAATGAGATCGAATGGCCTGGTCTTGTAGCCGGACGTCGCTTTGACCGTATTTCCGTGCATGGGATCGCAGGACCACACAACGGTGCGCCCTTCCTTCTCCACTGCACGGATCAATCCCGGCAGATGCTTGCCGACATCATCCGCTCCGAAACGGCAGATCAGCGTGATACGGCCAGGCTCATTGTCCGGGCTCAGGATATCCAGCAACTCAAGCACGCCCTCCGGTGAGGAAGACGGTCCGCACTTAATCCCAACAGGGTTTTTGATGCCACGGACATATTCCACATGCGCGTGATCCGGCTGACGTGTCCGATCGCCAATCCAGACGAAATGACCCGATGTGGCGTACCATTCGCCCGAAGTGGAATCGACACGGGTCAATGCCTCCTCGTATCCAAGCAAGAGCGCTTCATGCGAGGTGTAGAAATTGGTCGCCTTGAGCTGCGGCGTGTTTTCCGGCGTCACGCCGCAGGCCCGCATGAACTGCAAGGTCTCGGAAATCCGGTCAGCCAGAGCCTGATACTGCTCGCGTGCAGGACTGTCACTCAGGAAACCGAGGGTCCACTGATGCACATGCTCCAGGTTCGCGTAACCACCCTGGGCAAATGCGCGTAGCAGGTTCAGCGTTGCTGCCGCCTGGCGATAAGCCATCTTCATACGCTGAGGGTCCGGAACCCGGCCGGCCTCATCGAAGAGGATGTCGTTGATAATATCGCCGCGGTAGCTCGGCAATTCCACATCGCCCTGCGTCTCGAAATCGGATGAACGCGGCTTCGCGAACTGCCCGGCGATACGGCCAAGTTTGACGACAGGGCTCCCGCCGGCATAGGTCAGAACAACTGCCATCTGCAGCAATACGCGGAAGAAATCGCGAATATTGTCCGGCTTGTGCTCTGCAAAGCTTTCGGCACAATCCCCGCCTTGCAACAGAAATCCATCGCCTGCCGCAACACTGGCCAGCCGCGCCTTCAGATCGCGCGCCTCTCCTGCAAATACCAGCGGCGGATAGGTGGCGAGTTGACCTTCGATCGCGTTGAGTGCGTCGCTGTCCGGATAGGACGGCATTTGCAGTGCTGGCTTTGACCGCCAGCTTTCTGGAGACCAGGACGATGCCATGGGAGGAACCTTCTATCTAAATACCGGTTTGGCGCTTAGTCGGAGCATTATGAGCTGAACGCTCTCTGCCAAACGCTTTTTGACGCCAATTCGGCATATTCACATACTTTGACGGGTATATAGACGGTCGCTTGCGACGTGGCTAGACCAGTTTCCCGTTGAGCTAAACGAATGATGTGCTTTGAAATGTTAGAAAAACAATGGGTTAGTTAGAACTGGTCCAGGCGACCGATCTCATTCCTCTTCATCCGATTGGTCCACTACTGCAGCCGATGCCTTGGTCTTACACTGTCACCCTGACGATTTGCCGGAGATATCGATGCCGCCCCATCTTCCTCTTGAGCATGGCCATGCACCCGAAGAGATCATGCAACGCCTCAAGGACGGACCTCGTGCCAGCTATCTGCGCGACTGGGTCTATGGCGGGATTGACGGTGCGGTTACGACCTTTGCCATCGTTGCCGGCGTTGTGGGAGCCGACCTTTCGAGCCGAGTCGTCCTCATCCTTGGCGCTGCCAATCTTCTTGCAGACGGCTTCTCAATGGCGGCTGCGAATTACTCGAGTACGAAGACCGAAATCGAGGAGTATGAGCATATCCGGCAAATGGAAGAGCGCCATATAGCCCATGATCCGGATGGCGAGCGCGAAGAAATCCGCCAGATCTTCGCCAGCAAGGGCTTTGAGGGTGCGGCGCTTGAGGAAGCCGTCGACACGATCACACACACGCATGAGCGATGGATCGATACGATGATGACCGAGGAACACGGTCTGCCGCGGATCACGCGCTCGCCGATCCATGCCGCCGTTGCAACCTTCGCAGCGTTCTTCTTGTGCGGCTTCGTTCCAATCCTGCCCTATGTGTTCGGGCTTCCTGCAACGATGACGACATCGACAGTCCTGACAGCGCTTGTGTTCTTTGTCATCGGTTCACTCAGGAGCCGATGGTCTCCGGTTCGGTGGTGGCGGGCTGGCACAGAGACGCTTGTCATTGGTCTTCTGGCCGCCAGTGTCGCGTATCTCGTCGGACACCTCCTTAAGTCTGTTGTCTGAATGCACCGCAAAGGCGCTATCGAAGCGCGATCAGTTATGTAACCATAACGCCCATGTCCATTTCTGAACCAAGCTTCACCATTGGAATCGAAGAGGAATATCTCCTCGTCGACCGGGAAACCCGCGATCTGGAAAACCAGCCGCCACAGGAATTGCTGGAGGCATGCGAAGCTTGCCTGGAGGGACAGGTCAGCCCTGAATTCCTACGCTCGCAGATCGAAATCGGAACCAAGGTCTGCGGGTCGATATCCGAGGCGCGCACAGAACTTTCGCGCCTGCGCGCAACAGTCGTTCGTGTAGCAGACCAATTCGGTCTGGCACCGATCGCGGCATCGACCCACCCTTTTGCGCGATGGGCAGCGCAGCATCACACGGACAAAGAACGCTACAACGCCCTTGCAGACGACCTTCAGGTTGTCGTTCGTCGGATGGTCATCTGCGGCATGCACGTTCATATCGGGATCGAGGACGATGAGCTGCGCATCGATCTGATGAACCAGCTCAGCTATTTTCTGCCGCACATTCTTGCCCTTTCGACATCGTCACCCTTCTGGCAGGGGGAGAATACGGGCCTGAAATCCTATCGTCTGTCTGTCTTCGATGAGTTGCCGCGAACAGGTCTTCCGCCCCACTTCACAAGCTATAGCGAGTATCAGCGGACAATCGAGGCCCTGATCAATGCCGGACTGATCGAGGATGCGACGAAAATCTGGTGGGATCTGCGCCCAAGCGCGCGCTTCCCGACAATCGAAATGCGGGTCAGCGACGTCTGCCCGCAGATCGAGGACACGCTCTGCATCGCCGCCTTTTACCTGTGCATCTGTCGTATGCTCTATCGCCTGCGCCGCAACAATCAGCGCTGGCGGTACTACCTGCCATTCCTGGTCAATGAGAACCGCTGGCGGGCACAACGCTACGGCGTCGAAGATGGCCTCGTGGATTTCGGCAAAGGCCAAACAACCGCCTTTTTCGATCTCGTCGAGGAGCTGCTTGAACATGTCGCTGAAGACGCAGAGTATTTCGGCTGCAAAGCAGAAGTCGAGCGCGCTCGAACGATTGCCCGCGATGGAACCAGCGCCGACCGACAGATCAAACGCTACGAAGCACGGCTTGCAGAGGGCGCAAGTGAAAAGCAGGCTCTCGATGCTGTCGTCGATATGCTGGTCGAGGAAACGGCTGCAGGCACGAACTGGCAATCTGTTGTCCTGCCAGAAAGTGTTCCGAAGTCTTAGCGAAGCCGCCGGTATTGAAGAAAATACGCTCCAGTTGCGCTATCGCAAGTCCCGCACTTGAAGCGGGCCCCAGGGCGACAGGCTCCGTTTCAGCAAAGCAGCCCTGGACCTCGGATCAAGTCCGGGGCGTCGTCATGAGAATGGAACGTGTTTTACCGGATCGTCTCACCGATTGCTTCGCCTTGATGTATCTGTATCGCTCCCCGTGAAAGGCGGCATGGTTGCGTGCTCGGCGGCAGAGACACCATGGCCCCGGACAACCTGCAGCACGGTCATCGCCAGAATACGAAGATCGAGTTTGAGCGAGCGATTGTCCACATACCAGACATCGAAGGCGAACTTTTGCTCCCAGCTGATGGCATTGCGGCCGTTCACCTGTGCCCATCCAGTTATACCGGGCGGAACCTCATGACGCCGGCCCTGCTCCGGCGTGTAGCGGTCCAGATACTCCATCAGCAAAGGGCGTGGTCCGACAAGGCTCATGTCTCCTTTGAACACATTCCAGAATTCAGGCAACTCGTCCAGACTGGTTCGCCGCAGGAAGCGGCCAAAGCTCGTGAGCCGTTCGCCATCGGGTAGGAGAACGCCAATTTCGTCGCGGGCATCGGTCATCGTTCGGAATTTCATCATCTCGAACGGACGGCCACCTTGGCCGGGACGGATCTGACAAAAAAGGATTGGCGATCCGTGCATGACGCGCACGAGGAGTGCAATGACAAATCCCAACGGCAACAAGATTGGTGTCGCTGCAATCGTTAGGGTGAGATCAAGGAAGCGCTTAATGACGACCACTCCTAGCCATTTTGCTAGAGCGCGACGCTCATACCGCCATCAACTGTGAGGCCGCTTCCGGTAATGTAAGCTGAATCGTCCGACGCGAGAAAGAGGGCCGCCTTGGCAATATCATCCGGCGTTGCAAAGCGCCCCATGGGAGTCTGTTGCAACAGTGCACTGCGAATGGCCGGATTGCGCAGCACCCGCTCCGTCAATGCGGTCTCGACGTAACCGGGACAAAGATAGTTCACACGAATGCCGAAGGTGGCGTATTCGACAGACAGAGAACGCGAGAGACCGGCGACCGCGGCCTTGCTTGTCGAGTAAGGCGAGAGCTGGCGGATATGCCGGCGCTCCATGATGGACGACAGATTGATGATCGAGGCGCCCTCGGCAGCCCGCATCAAAGGCAGCGCATCGCGGGCACAACGGACCGTGCCTTCCAGGTTGACCGAAAGCACGGTGTGCCAATCTTCGTCAGTCAGATGGCGAAAATCGCCGCGCTTGGTGACACCTGCATTGTTCACGAGAACATGGAGGCGTCCGCTTTCCTGCTTGATCGCTTCGAGAACCGCAGAAATATCATCCGATTTCGTGACGTCCACCCCCAGACCCGTTGACGATCCACCGGATTGCCGAATGGCTTCAGCGACGTCATTGGCGCTCTCGGGATCGAGATCCGTGACGAAGACATGGGCACCTTCACCGGCGAACGTCTCGGCGATTGCGCGGCCGAGCCCGGCACCTGCTCCTGTCACCAATGCAATCTTACTGTCCAACCGTCCCATGAACATCGTCCTCAACTGAGAGAATTATCGTTATTCAGCCGCCTCGGCTTCGGGCGGGACCCACTTTTCGCGCATGGTGACGAGTTCCTCGGCAGCGCTGGGATGGAGTGCCATGGTTGCGTCGAAGTCCGCCTTGGTCGCTCCCATGCGCATGGCGATCGCCAGCGATTGAACAATCTCGGCGCCATCGGAACCCAGAATGTGACAACCAAGGACGCGGTCGGTCTCCGCGTCGACGATCAGCTTGATGAGCATCCGCTCTTCACGCCCCGAGAGCGTGTGTTTCATGGGACGAAAACGGCTTTTGTAAATGTCGATCTTGCCGTGAGCTGCGCGTGCTTCCGCTTCCGTCATCCCGACCGTACCGATTTCGGGCTGCGAGAAGACGGCCGTCGGTATCATTGTGTGATCGACCGGTGTCGGATTGTCGTTGAACAAGGTCTCGGCGACGGCCATGCCTTCGGTAATGGCAACAGGCGTCAAGGCAACCCGGTCGGTGACATCGCCGACCGCAAAGATGTTCTCAACGGAAGAGCGGGAATAGTCGTCGACGACGACTTCGCCCTTGGACCCGACATCCACGCCGGCCCGATCCAGACCGAGATCATCGGTTTTGGGGACACGGCCGGTGGCATACATGACCTGGCCGGTTGAAAGCCGTTCGCCCGTGTCGAGAACGGCATCATATACGTTTCCGTTTTTGGCGATCTCGACAATTTGCGTGTTCACACGCACATCGATGCCACGGCTTCGCATGGCATCGGCGAGTTCGTTGCGCACGTCGTCGTCAAAGCCACGCAGGATTTGCGGGCCACGGTAGGTCAGCGTGACGTCGACACCCAACCCATGGAAGATGCCGGCAAACTCAACCGCAATGTATCCGCCACCGACGATCACGATATGGCTCGGCAAAGCCTCCAGATGAAAGGCTTCGTTGGACGAGATCGCGTACTCGCCCCCGGTGACCGGAGGAATAAAGGGCGTCGCGCCGGCAGCGATGAGGATGTTCCTCGCCTTTATCAGCCGGTCTTCCTTCACCAGTCGAACTGTATGCGCATCTTCCAGAATCGCCCGGTCCATGAACAACTCTACGCCGGAACGTTCCAGGTTCGCCTTGTACAAACCATTGAGACGGTCGATCTCGCGGTCCTTGTTGGCAATCAGAGTTGGCCAGTCGAATTGCCGTTCGCCAACGGTCCAGCCAAAACCGGCTGCATCCTCGAATTCATCGCCGAAGTGGCTGGCATAGACGAAGAGCTTCTTTGGCACACAACCTCGGATCACGCAGGTCCCGCCAACGCGATACTCTTCGGCAACGGCAACCTTTGCCCCATATTGGGCACTGATCCGGGCGCCGCGCACACCGCCAGAGCCCGCACCGATAACAAAGAGATCATAGTCGAAGTCGCTCATCCGTCTTCTCTTTCAAATGCGCCTGGCGCGATAGATCTTGTTGGGTACAGACCTGAATAGATCGTGTGTTGGACGCTGTGGGTCAAGCCGGTTCCAGAATACGGACGCCGTCGGGACCAGCGACAATAGCAGCAGTCGCCATGCCGAGGAAAAGCCCATGCTCGACAACACCCGGCAAAGCATTCAGTCGGGAAGCGAGAGCCTCGGGATCGGGAATGGTGCCGAGCGCACAATCGAGGATGTAGTTTCCGCCATCGGTGACGAAGAGATCGCCAGACCCTGTTTCGCGGAATCCGACACCGCCTGAGAGGCCCGACTCCTGGATCTGCTCCTTCACGCGCAGATGCGTTGCGTGATGGCCGAACCGTTCGACTTCGACAGGTAACGCAAACTGCCCGAGAACCGACACATGCTTGCTGGCATCGGCAATGACGACCATGCGATCGGAGGCGGCCGCCACGATTTTCTCGCGTAGAAGCGCACCTCCCCCGCCTTTGATGAGACGCAAGGCATCGTCAAGCTCGTCGGCACCGTCGACTGTCAGGTCGAGGCTCGGCGTTTCGTCGAGCGTTGTCAGTGGAATGCCGAGCCGTTCGGCCTGCTCGCGCGTCGCCTCGGATGTCGGTACGCAGAGGAGCTCAAGCCCATCTGCAACACGCGCGCCGACCAGATCGACGAACTTGGCCGCGGTCGAACCCGTGCCGAGCCCGAGCCGCATACCATGTTCGACAAAGTCGAGGGCCTTGCGAGCCGCTTCGGCCTTCTGTTGATCGCTCGTCGTCATGCTCACGTATCGAGGCCGCCCATGAACACATATTTCAGTTCAAGGAATTCCTCGACGCCATGGTGCGATCCTTCGCGACCAAGGCCGGACTCTTTGACACCGCCGAAGGGTGCGACTTCCGTAGAGATGACGCCTTCGTTGCATCCGATGAGACCGAATTCCAGAGCCTCGGACACGCGCCAGACCCGGCTCATATCCTGCGAATAAAAGTAGGCTGCCAAGCCCGAAGGCGTTCCGTTGGCTTGCTCGATGGCCTCTTCCTCGGTCTTGAACTTGAAGATCGGCGCGACCGGACCGAATGTCTCCTCCCGGTTGAAGATCATCTTGGTGCTGACATTGGACAGAATTGTCGGCTCGTAGAACGTACCGCCGCGCTCATGGCGCTTGCCGCCCGTGACGACTTCAGCGCCCATCGATACCGCATCTTCGACATGAGCCTCGACCTTTGCCAGGGCCTGCTGATTGATCAGCGGACCCTGCGCAACACCGTCCTCGGTGCCCTCGCCCACCTTCATCTTCATCACTTCGCTGGCGAGCTTCTCGACGAAGGTGTCGTAAATGCCCTCCTGGACGAGAATCCGGTTGGCGCAGACACAGGTCTGGCCTGTGTTGCGATATTTCGATGCGATGGTGCCCTGGATCGCCTTATCAATATCGGCATCATCGAAGACGATCATCGGTGCGTTGCCGCCAAGCTCCAAGCCAACGCGCTTCACGGTGCCGGCGCACTGCTCCATGAGCAGCTTTCCGACAGCTGTCGAGCCAGTGAATGTGATCATCCGGACAATCGGGTTGGACGTAAGCTCGCCGCCAATGGCCGGTGCATCGCCGGTCACCACATTGAAAACACCCTTGGGAATGCCGGCCCGCTCTGCAAGCTCGGCAAGAGCCAGCGCGGAAAGCGGCGTATCGGGTGCCGGTTTGCAGACAACGGTGCAACCAACTGCGATTGCCGGGGCAACCTTGCGGGTGATCATGGCCATGGGGAAATTCCAGGGCGTGATGGCGCCGACAACCCCGATGGGCTCTCTGGCAACAAGCACCCGGCCATCGGCCCGATGGGTCGGGATGATCTCGCCCAGAACGCGCTTGCACTCTTCAGCATAGAGTTCCACGAAGGACGAGCCATACATGACCTCGCCCTTGGCCTCGGCAAGGGGCTTGCCTTGCTCGGCCACCATGATCAACGCCAGATCGTCGGCATGCTCGACCTGCAGCTCATACCAGCGGCGCAGATATGCTGCGCGTTCCTTGGCAAGCAGGCGGCGCCAGGACTTCATGGCTTCGCTGGCGGCCGAAATCGCCGCCGCGGTTTCAGCGGCGCCCAGCTCCGGTACATGGCCGATTTCGGCACCGGTCGCAGGGTTCGTGACAACTGTTGCTGGCGTCCCTGTCCAGGCGCCGTCGATGTAGCACTGGTCTTTCAGGAGGGTCGGATCGTTTAGCTCAAGGCGCATGGCGCCGGACTCTGGGGGGATTTGTTGTGAAACGCTCATCGATTAGGCTCCGTGCATACAATGCGGTGTCCCTTACGGTCGTCGACGTCATAACACAAGCTCATTGTCCCGGTCCGCTGGTTGACGCGAAAAACACCTTTCGCATCTTCCCGGTTCGACGGGACAAGGTTGTAGGGCCCGGGTTGTTTCTGAATGGAGGCGCCCGCCCCTCGTTTCAGGCAGGACATGACACCAGTGGCCGATCTCCGGCTCTTCTCGAAAGTGCACATGCCGACTTCGCCGCTCAGCGTATCGACGCGCCACAGCCGGTCCTTTTCCGTGTCGCTCGGCGCAAGGAACTTGAACTGTACGGTTTCAGCTTGGGCGGCGGATGCCCAACCGACCGCTCCCGCCCACAATCCCAACGCCAAACACAGGCTTCCCAAAGACGCACACCACGTATCGCTCTTCATCGTCGAACTCCTTATCCACCCAGTTGACGCGAACTGCCGGATTTCGCGCGCCCACCATCGCGCAAATGACGACCCCTTGCAAAGGATTGCCAATGACACAGCCTGCCACATGTCTGATGACAATTATCACCTCATGACCTAGGGTCCGCCGTCCGCAATCAATGGCAGTTTCTATCGTCATGAAAAACGCAACGATCGTCTTCGATCTCGACGGCACCCTGGTCGATACGGCGCCCGATCTGATGACCGCCCTCAATCATGTCATGACGGAGGTTGGCCTCGATCCGGCCCCAGATGCGGTGATCAGACCGCACATCGCGCTTGGCGCCCGCCACATGATTGCCGTTGCTCTCGATCACTTTCACAAGCCGACGGACGACGCGGAACTCGATGGACTGTTCGAGCGCTTCACCATCCACTACAGCGAGAATATCGCGGTTTGCAGCAAGCCGTTTCCTGGCCTCGTCGGGGCACTCGACACCTTCAAGGCCGAAGATGCGCGCCTCGCCGTCTGCACGAACAAGCGGGAATCCATGACGCTGAAGCTCTTGGAAGAGTTGGATCTGCGCCGCTATTTCGATGCTATCGTCGGACGCGACACACTGGATGTCTACAAGCCGCATCCACGCCATCTCACAACGGCTATCGAATGGGCCGGCGGTACCGTCGACCGGGCGGTCATGATCGGCGATGCCAAACCCGATATCGGCGTTGCGCGCGCGGCCAACGTACCTGTCGTTGGCGCCACCTTCGGTTACACGGACATTCCCATCGAAGACCTGGAGCCGGACGCGCTCTTTAGCGACTATGCCGACCTTGTGGACATTGTCCGCGCACTGCTACCCCCCAGCACTGCGTCGGCCAAGAGTGCGTGACCGGCAGCAAATCAGTTCGCCATCGAATATTCGCGGAACTGCCCCTTGTGCCACTCGTAGATGGCATAGGGAGGCAGATCGACGTCGCCTTTGGCGTCGAAACGGAAACGGCCGATCACGGTATCGAATGGTCTTGCACGAAACACGGGCAGAATCTTTTCGGGATCAGTGCTGCCCGCAGTCTCCGCCGCCTGTACCCAAGCCTGCACGGCGGCATAGGTATAGAGAATGTAACCGGAAGGCTCGATGCCACGCTTTCGGAATCTGGCGGCAACGGTCTGGGCAGCCGGAATTCGGCGCGCATCGGGCGCGAACGAGAAGAGCGTGCCCTCGCCTTCTGAACCGGTAATCGACCAGAACTCATCCGTTACAAGCGTGTCGCCGCCAACCAGACGGGCCCCGAGCGCCTGAGCCCGCATCTGACGCAGGATGAGGCCAGCTTCCGTGTGGTAGCCGCCAAGGAACAGAACATCCGTGCGGGCGTCCTTGAGCTTCGAGACAAGTGCTGTGTAGTCCTTCTCACCAGCCGTGAAAGCCTCGAACGCAACATTGTTCTGTCCCGCCGCCTGCAGTGCCTTGCGCGTTTCATCCGCAAGCCCCCGGCCATAAGCCGTCTTATCATGCGCCATGGCGATCCGCTTGCCGGCAAAGGTCCGGGCAAGGAACTTTCCAAGCACCTCGCCCTGCCGGTCGTCGCGTCCGCAGACACGGAAGATATGCGGCCCGCCTTCATCGGTCAGTTTCGGACTGGTCGCCGACGGCGAAATCATGATGACGCCTTCCTCGTCGTAGACCTTGGAGGCAGGAATGGCGGAACCGGAACAGAAGTGACCCACGACAAAACGTACGCCTTTGCCCACCATCGCATTCGCAACGGATACGGCCTGCTTGGGATCGCACTGATCGTCGCCCATGTGCAGAACAAGCTTCTGGCCAAGAACGCCGCCGGCAGCATTGAAATCCAGGACGGCTTGTTCCGCGCCTGCGCGCATTTGAGCGCCAAGGCTGGCCAGCGGCCCGGTTACCGGCCCTGCAGCCGCAATGTGGATATCGGCCCGCGCCGGCGAGATCACTGCCAGAGCGAAAACAAGCAGGAGGGTTGGAATCCGCATGGCCATTAACTCCTCCGATTACGACGCACACGTCGGATCGAAGTTTATCATGCAAGACTTGGCAGGAAGGTGGCACGCGGACTTTGCAACGCTTGACTAGTGGAAAGCCCCGTCGCTATATCGCACATGGTCGTGACGGGCGGTTAGCTCAGCTGGTAGAGCACTGTGTTCACATCGCAGGGGTCACTGGTTCAAGTCCAGTACCGCCCACCATTTTCATCCAATAAATTCAATATTTTGGACCTTCATCCCTTGTCAGAGGATCTCGTTCGTCGGTCAGATGGAATACTCGTGTCACAACGAAGGATCATCTTGCGGCCTTACACGGCTTCGATCGGTTCTACAGAGGCGCTTAACAGTTCCCGACAAAAGATTACATTCATGAATAGGAAAAAAAATCGTGCCGCATCCAGCTCATCCAAAATTTAATACGATCACAATCAAGAAAAAAACATAAATCACGGTACCATCAACCAAACCGGATCGTAATGCCCTCACCTTATCCGCACGACAATATCTTCCAATACTAATGATTTCATTTAATTCATCGATTATACATCCGGCATAAATCAAACTACCAAGCAAAATTACACAAATTGAACCTTCCAGATAATTTCCTTCATCGATAAAATGTACCGCGAATCCCAACGGTACTATCAATAACACCAGCGCCGATAACATCACGGCTTTGCTTATGCTACCAAGCCAGACATCTCTTATAATTGGAATGTCTTTACCGATCAAAACCCGAGCGATAAATACCACCACCACATCCATTGCAAATATAAAAAATATTAAAATAATAAATGATAATATTATAACACCGAAAAAGATCCCGATATTTTCAAAAAATTCCCACGACATTTTGCATCATTTTATTGCTTAAGGTCTGAATGCGGAACGACGTTGCGCCGGACATTCAGACGTTGTTATCAGATGTTTCGCGGGTTGGTTTCAAGACTTAATTGACGCGTCGGAATAACACCTCCTGCACGCCATATTTTATGCAAAAGATATTTGCAGCGTGATCTATTCGACGCCTCTTCCATCATTGCAATGAACACAGACATCACGTTTTGCTGCAGCGCGTTCGTCGCTGGTTAAAACACAACAGGCCAACTGCCTCATTTCACCACTGTCGTTTGGCCTGTCACTATAGTGTCTATAGGGGAATTAGAACCGATAAACTCGATATCCCATCCTATAGCTCAACGAACGATCGTGAGCAGTAGGAGCAGTTGGTGCAGACACTAAACATATACGAGCACCTGAACGCCTTACCGATTAAAATACTCGTTCAGTGTCTGCGCCAGAAAATCCTCATATGCCTTCGTGTAGGTCTTGATCGTGTTGTTGATCAGGCTTCTGGCGCCTTTGGGGTCGCGGAACGGATCGATGATCGTCATAAACTTGCTGGCGTTGAAGGCCTGGAACGATTTTGTCTGGTAGGCAGCGGCGAAGAGTTTTTGGAGATAGGCGAGACGTCTCTTCGGAACGCCGTCGCGAACAAAGAAACCACGGAAGCGTAGCAGCGGTTCGAAGTCCGCGCCGACTTCCTTATGGGTCGGGACCTTCGCGAAAGCCTTGGGGCGTTCGTTGAAGAAGGTGAGGATCGGTTTCAGGCGGCCCTTGTCGAGATAGGAGCGTACGTCCCCCGGTTGCTCAAACAACACGTCCGCGCGGCCGAGGAACACGGACTCGTAGCGCTCCTTCGGTTTGTTGAAACTCTGTTGGCGGACCTTGAAGCCGAGCTGGCTCTCGAGCTTCCGCATGGTGATGTTTTCCATCGAACCGTCATAGGACACATTCGCGACCACCACCTTGCCGGGGTTTTCCTGTGCATAGGCGAGGAAGGTCGGCCAGTCCTTGAAACGGGTTTCATCGGCATTGATGAACAACTGGCTAAATGTCAGCTGGACTATGGCTAGCGGCTGCCAGTCCCTTGCCGGATGAACGGTTGTTGCGCCGACGGCATAGGCGGCTGCGATCTCGTCGATATGTTCGATGACCGTTCGCCCGTCGGCTGGCAGCTTCATGAAATCGGGAATGGCGCCGAGACCGGCACCCTTCTTGATATTCATGACCTTGAAGCGGTTGTCCGAAACGGACTCGACGCTCTTGACCATGGCCCGGCTGAGCTGGTCGGATCCGCCACCCTTGCCGTAAGGGACGATCATGCGGATGTTCGGCACATTGGCCTTTGCCTCGGACTGGGCGGCGGCCTCGTTCAGCGTTGTTTCAGCAGCGGCACCAACGATGCCTGTCAGTAGAATCACGCGCAGCACTCGATACGAAAGCATCGTGACTAACCTTCCCCTCTGTTCGTCTCCGATCTCGCGGTCCCGGTCCGTTCTTCGGCTCTATCGGGTTTGTTGCGCGACCATTCTCTTCTGCCAGCTCAGAAAACGCTGGTAGAGCTCAGCCTTGGACAGACTGACCACTTCCTGTTTCCCGACCCGGGCAACTTCATCCTCAATGAACTCGCGAAACAGCGCCTTCAAACTCCGCTTGGCAGGCGTCTTCGGTTTTGCGAGCCCGCCCTCGCGACGCAGTTTCTGCCAATCGAGAAACTTCGCGAACACCTGCTCTTTCTTGAGCCTGAGCAACTCCTCACCCCGACCGGCCCGCACTTCCGTGTCGATGAATGCCTTGAAGAGTTGCTGCAGACTGCGTTTCTGTTTCTTTGGCCGGCGAAGGGCCACGGCCTTCGGAGGCTGTGCCGTCTTCAGCCATTCGGCCACCGGCGAGAAACGATTCCACCCCGCAACCGCCGATGCGAGGTTTACATCCTTCCACCGTTCGTGGCGCGGCGGCTTGCGCAGATCGTCAAATCGCGAAAGCAGCGCATCGATGAACCGATTGATCTTCGCCTGCCTGAAGGAACCCGGCTTGAAATTGAATGCCAGCATGACGGCTGTCGTGCCGACCGTCTGGACCGACTGCCCTTTCGGTACCACTGTCGGGTAGTCGAGACTGGTCAATTTTGCAGGCACATAGACGTTGGGCAGTTGGGTGGAGAACGGGATGGGCACGAAACGAAGACCGTCGCCCGCATCGATCTCATTCAACAATGGGTTCGGCCGCCCCGAGATAATCAGTGTTGCAGCGATTTCGCCGCTCTTGATCTTCTCAAGCGCCATTCTCTGGTCGAAGAACACAGGCTGGTAGTCGATCCCCTTGGTCCCGAACAGATTACGCGCGGTGATTGCGGCGCCATGCAGCTTGCTGACAACGTTGATCTTCTTCCCGTTGAGATCGGCGATCGATCTTATCGATGGCCCGGCAACCAGGTGAACGTCCTGGATATAGAGACGGGAGACATAGTGGATCTTCTGTTTGAGACCGGGAAACCGGCCGCTCCTCTCAACATGATCGAGCACGTCTGCGGAGACGATCGTGACGTCGATCCCGCGCAGATAGAGCATATCGGCAATGTTTGATAAGGCCCCGCGGCCCGCCACGGCCAAAACGCGCAGCTTGTCGCCCTCATCGAGGACAGCCGCCAGATCGGACGCCAGCCGCATGCTGAGATGCCCGTACTCGCCGGCGATGACGCCGACCGTACCGCGGTTAATCGTTTCAGGGTTGATTGTCTCTGTATTGCCTGGCGTCGCGGTCGAGAGACTCGACACACATATGAAGGCCAGGAGTAATGTGGTGAGCCGGCGAGCCCCACTCGAAAAGTACATACCGTGATCCCCGCACCAGGGTTACGCAACGCATCCAGTCGTCATGTGGGGACACAAGAATTATGGGATCCGCTGGCGAACTGAGAGACAGCTCAAGCGGTCTTTGGATGCCACGCAGTCGCCGGACCTACATGGCAAGAATGGCCCCTACACGTTTAAGAAGTGGTCTCATAACAAAGTGTCTTTTTTTTGCCTGGCGCTTGGTGGCTCAGGTCCCGAGGTCATCCGTTTCGTGGTGTGCGCTGCATCACACGCCTGCTGAAAAAGAACGCCTATCTTTGGATCAACGGCAGAATGTTTCGCATAAGGGAGACGACCAGTGCTCAAGACATTTATCAGATCAGCAACACTCGCGGCTGTCCTTGTCGGGAGTTCCGTATCGGCGTTCTCCGCGCCTTACTATGAGTGGAGCACCAAGTATCCCTACTCAGGATTTCGCGGCGCCGGCAAGCACAGCGTCTACTGCGACTACATCAAATACCCGAAACGCCATTGCAGCTATAAGAAGGTCTGCAGCCACGGCAAATGCTGGACGAAGAAGCACTGCCGCGTGGTGGGTTGGGATTATCGTCAAAGTTGCTCATGAGCGCAGTTGAACCGATGTGACGTTCAGCGCCAGACCATGCAGCAGGCAAGCGAACGGCAACGGTTCACCGTGTCAGAGCGCCGGTCCGGACAACGCGGACCGGCGCTCTATTCTTTGAAAGCCTCCCCTTCTCGCGCAAAAGCGCTCTTCAATCGATTCTGCATTGATTGACCTTCATCAATATCAAAGCGTGTCGATCGTGCGACGGTGAAACCTGGCGAAAACAAAGAGCCCTAGAGCAACATGCGTCCAACGCAACGTAGGTTGATCTAGTGTTAGGAAGCGCGCAGGTCTGTCATGTTGGAAATCTCACCGGAAAAAGTTGCACATGTCATTGTAAAATCTCGCGAATTCGATGCCAAAGTCGCGAGATGGGAAGAACCTCGCGAGGGCGCGATCGAAGAAAGCGACTCCGATTCAATTCTCGAGAGTCGCTACAGCGATGCGACCCGCAGCGAAGTTGCCGATTTCATTGCAACCCTGAATGAAGATGAGCAGGCCCACCTTGTGGCACTGGCCTGGGTCGGTCGCGGCACATTCACAGCAGCCGACTTTGCCGAAGCCGTCGAGACGGCCAAGGCGGAGAAGACAGTCCCGACCGAGCGCTATCTCCTTGGCATTCCACTTCTCGCAGACTTTCTCGAAGAAGGATTGGACAGCCTCGGCATCTCCGTCGAAGACGCCGAACGCGGCGTGCTCTGAGAGATTGATCTGCAAGTCCTGACGCCGGCCCTGTCCCCCGGCCCCCCCACCCAATAAGGATATCCTCGGGGTGGTTGAGCCAGGGGCCAGGGCCGGCTGCAAGATGTACGAACAGATCAGTTTCAGAATCTTTTCATCTTACCGTCAATGGCTGTTCATCCAGCCGACAGTTCAAATTCAGCACGCATCGCTAGAACAGACATCATCAGGTCATTTGTTTGAAGAAAAAGGATCCGATGATGACACTCGTACTGCACCCCTCCGCCATTGTCCCGGCAGAGACTAAATGGGCCTTTACCACCCGCCGCGTGAATCCAGCTGACATCCACGGGCTGACAGACAGGCTCTCACAGGCGGTTGCCGGCGATCTTGTCCTCGGCCAGATCACAAAAATCGGCCAGCATAAGAAAGTCCAGCTCAAGGCCGGCCGCTATTCGACCAGCTATATCGGCGATACGATCGTGATGGCTGTCGGGGATCGTTATGCGCCCGACCAGTTCGAAGGCATCGCAGAAATCGACGCCGATAGCTGTGACATGCTTGCCTCCGGCGGCATCCTCGGCCGGATGATCAGATCGCACGGGCGCATGACCCAACCGACACAGGTCAAACCGCTTGGCCTGTTGACGGATGCCGATGGCGAGGTGGTCAACGTCGCCTCCTATGCCCTACCCCACAGGACGATTCCCGACGATGTCACGGTCATCGGCGTGTTTGGCGCTTCAATGAATGCCGGCAAGACAACCGCCGTCGCGAGCCTCGCGCACGGTCTGCGTCGTGCCGGCTTCAAGGTCGCCGGACTGAAAGCCACCGGAACAGGAGGTTTTGGAGATTTCAATGCTTTGGTCGATGCGGGCGTCCCGGTTCGCGATTTCACGGATGCCGGTATGGCGACAACCTACAAAATGCCGCTGGAAAGGATCGAAGCCGGGTTCCTATCTTTGGTCGGCACAGCGGCGCATGAAGGGGCGGACGTCATCATCGTCGAGATTGCCGATGGTGTCTTTCAGGCGGAAACCCAGGAGATCCTAAAGAGTTCGAAGATCAAGGAACGACTGGATGCCGTGATGTTCGCGGCGCCCGATGCCCTCGGCACAGTCGGCGGGGTCAGCATACTCCGCGATCATGGTCTCGATCCTTTTGCCGTCTCCGGCATGGTTACATGCTCACCGCTTGCCATCGAAGAGGCTGAACGCGTGACTGGTGCGCGTCTTCTCTCACGCGAGGATCTATGCAACCCGGAAAAGGCATCGGTTGCCGCCTCCTCTTTCCTCCCACGCGCCAACGGTCGGTTCGGCAGAGCCGCCTAAGCGCGGTCCCGGCGTCTCCGTCAAGGGCCGCACGATCAATGAGGCTTTTGTCTAGGGGCGCCGGGACACCCATCCAACATCGAGTTCAGGTGAGACCGCACCAATGAAACTGGTGACGAAGTTCCATCTGTTTTTTGGGCTCATGCTGACATTGAGTCTGGGCGGAACGGCGCTTTCCGTATGGAGTATCCGTCAGGCCAATTTTCAAGTCGAAAGACTGAACCTCGCCCATGACGTCTATGAGACCTATCTGGCGCTCGAGAGCCATACCTATCAACTCTTCAAACAATTCGGCGACGCTCTCATCATCGGAGATCGCGATCGCGGTGCGGGAGAAAAGGAACTGATCGCGAAAATCCGAGGCGATATCTCCAAGATCCGGCATGACATCGGTACGGAAATCAAACTGGTCGGTGACGAAGAGATCGAGGAACTCGTCACGCTGTCGCAGATCGAGTTCACCATCGAGAAACTCATTACGGCACTTCGACGTATCTCCCGCGAACAATCCGATAGTGCCTTCGCGACCAATTGGGAGGAACTTTCACGAATTCTCGATGCCGATATCGATCGCGATTTCCGTACCATGATCGAAAGCGCGCTCGTCGAGGAAGCAAAGGAAGTCGCAGAAACTCGAGAGACCGCGCAAGGGCAACTTGTTCTGTATCAAAGCCTTGCGGCCTTCTTCGCATTGGCTGCCCTGCTTGCGGCGCTTGCCAGCCTCAGAGCCCTGCGCACACAGTTCGGCCGACCGGTCGAAAGATTGCTTGTCGGCGTACAGCTCTTCAGCGAAGGCAATTTCGAGCATCGTATTGGCCTGGAAGGTCGCGATGAGCTTGCGGCTATCAGCGGTACGTTCGATCTCATGGCCTCACGGGTTGCCGACAAGACGAAGTCGCTCGCCTCGCAGAATGCCGAACTCGAAAAAGCCGTTGGCGAACGGACCGAACAGCTTGAACGCCTTCTGCAGGACGCAAACCGTTCCGATGCAAACCGCAGGCGCATGCTCGCCGATGTCAGTCATGAACTGCGCACGCCCCTTACCATTATCCAGGGCGAAGCTGAGATTGCCCTACGCGGAACGGACAAGACATCGGATGCCTATCGCGAGGCTCTGAACCGCACCCGCGATGCGGCAACACACACAGCACGCATCGTCGACGACCTGCTCTTCGTAGCGCGAACCGAATCCGGTGATGTCCGCCTGTCGCTGGAAGACTTCGATCTCCGAGCGCTCATCCAGGAAATCGGCCGAAACTTCGGTCCATCTGCAACCCTGCTAACGGACCTGAACGCTGCTCCGATGCGAGGCGACGCCGGCCGCATTCGCCAGGCCATGCTAATCCTCCTGGACAACGCCAGACACTATGGCGGTACAAACATCAATCTAAGGTTGGATCAAACGCCAGATGGTTATCGCGCGGCCGTTGAGGACGATGGCCCCGGAATGAGCGAGGCCGACAAAGAGAGTGCGTTCCAGAGGTTTTTCAGAGGATCCAACGCTGCCGAACGATATCGCGATGGTTCAGGATTGGGCCTTCCGGTTGCCCTTTCGATCGCCGAAGCTCATGGCGGCTCGATTAATCTGAGTGATCGCCATGAGGGTGGACTGGTGGCCTCCATGACTCTGCCCAGACGAACGACATTGCGCGTGGTGACGAGGTCGGCAAGCTGACAGTGCTCCGCGGCCGCAGACGCGTCCAAAAACTCAACGCCACCCTTGATTTATATTAATTATCAACACCTTATAATAAATCTACATTGCAGTAGATTCGCGCTGCAACATGATCGCATCATTCCCCATAGACATGACAAACGCTTATTTTTCCGCATGAGGGAATAACATGCCATCCCTTCCCGTTGTTGTTCGAAACGATCATTGAGAACGACCAGGGAGCGATGCGCAAATGTCCCGCTACATGGGCATGCAGGACGACCCAATATCTGTCGCCCGTCACCATCACATCGATACCGGTCAACTGCGTCGTGAGTCATCGGCATGAACATCCTTCTGGTTGAAGATGAAGAGCGCGTAGCCGATTTCATCCGGCGAGGCCTTAAGGGCGAAGGCTGGATGGTCGAGCATACGGCAGACGGCGAGACGGCACTGGAGGTCGTCAGCGATCGTGCGTTCGATGTGGTCGTGCTGGATATGATGTTACCCGGCATCTCGGGTATGGACGTCTGTCGTGTGATGCGTGCGCGCCGTGACATAACCCCCATCCTCATTCTCTCAGCACTCGATGCTGTGGAAGAACGTGTTGCCGGTCTGAGAGGTGGAGCTGACGACTACTTATCCAAGCCCTTCGACTTCAACGAGCTTCTCGCCCGCATCGAGGCGCTGGCCAGGCGCGAGAGCGACTTTAAGAGCGGTCCATCGAACCAGGAACTCAGTTATGGCGGACTGACCTTCGATACACGATCCCTGATCGTGAAATCGGAAAATGACATCATCGATCTCACCGCAAAGGAAAGGGAGATACTCGTGCTCTTCATGACCAACCCAGACAAGATGTTGACGCGAGAGAGAATTCTGAACGCTGCATGGGGATCGCAGGAAGACCCGCTGACGAATGTGATCGACGTTTATGTGGGACGGCTGCGGAAGAAGCTGGGCGTGCATGGCAAACTCATCAGAACGGTCCGCGGGGTGGGATATCGATTTGGACAGTGACTCTTTTGAAGCGCGCAGAGGATTCAAACGCCGCGCCGCAGCTGCATTTCGCGGCGGAGAATGTATAGACCGGCCGAGATGACAATTGCGGCCCCGGCCAGCGTCCAAATGTCGGGGAAATCGCCAAACAGGAGAAAGCCAAACAGCACCCCCCAAAGCACCGAACTATATTTGAACGGTGCAACCATTGCCGCCTCACCCAGCCGAAACGCCTCGATCATAAGATAGTGCGAGCATGCAACCAGCAAACCGCTCCCTGCGAACGTCCACAGATGTGACAATGACAGGGTGTCCCAACCGAAAGGCGCTGTGCACAGACCCGCCAGCATGACGACCGAGGTCGTGACGAAGAGGACGGCAACAGATGTCTCGGATCTTGAGATGCGCCGCGTGATCAGATCGCGCATACCACCAAACAAGGCCGCCCCCAGCGGAAACAGGATCGCCCATTGCATCGCCTCGGTACCCGGGCGCACCATGAAAAGGACGCCGGCAAAACCAGCAATCACAGCAACCCACCGTCTCCAACCGACGCGCTCTCCCAGCATGATGGGTGCCATCGCTGTTATGAACAACGGTCCGGTGAAGGCTGCTGCGATGGCATCCGCCAGGGGCAAATAGACAAGACCCGAGACGAATAGAAACGAACTGGCAATCACACAGACCGCGCGCACTGATTGACCGCGAACATTCTTGATCAGAAGTCTGTGCAGCCCTCCATCGCGGAGGCTCAACAAGACAATCCAGGGCAGCGCGAACAGGCCGCGAATGAACAGAATTTGTCCTGTGGGATAGTGGCTCGTCAGAGATTTGATTAGCCCATCGTTCAATGCCAGGAGCGAGACCCCGATCAACATGCAGACCACAGCACGCATGGGTTGCGACGCCAGTGTTCCGTCGACAGCGTTTTGAGCGGCCACCTGTCAAACTCCAGTTGGGCAGGATACCCAGTGCGATGAGGCCGCGCTAAGCCGCCCTCATATAGGAAGTCAGATCGTGTAGTGTATTTCTTGGAACCGAGCGCGAAATGCGTTGACCTTGTCGATGTAAGCGCCTTCAGGTTTATCGTCTGTCGTGTTTACGACCTCGGCTACCAATTCTGCCAGCTCGGCAAAATCGGCTTCCTTCATTCCGAAACGCGTCATTTCCTGAGAGCCCATTCTTATACCGCTTGCGGCAGCAAAGCTCGGATCATCGTAAAAAGCCTGTGGATTGGTGATGATATCGTTGGACTCCAGACGTCCGGCGATCACCTCTCCCTGCCCCCTTGCCGTTCGCAGCAGCACCTGATGTGTTTCGGTAAAGTCGTTCGCACCATCGCCCTCGATCTGCAGGCCTGCATCGTTCAGCGCCCGGGCAAAAGCCTTTGCGTTAGCCATGACCTGCACAGGATAGGTGTCTTTGTGGGCAAGCATTTCATAGGTCGCACCGAGCAAACCCAGCAGCGTACCAAGATGATGATTGCTCACATGGCCGGGAAACGCGCGCGTTTCGACGGCTTTCCAGAGGGGCTCGAAGGGAGAACCCGGTTCGAAATTTGCCAGGACAACGCCGCGCTGCGGCCCAAAGAATGTCTTATGAGTCGAGCCTGTTACCAGGTCGGCGCCTTCGGCAAACGGAGCGTTGTAGTGATCACCAAGCAGTCCGAGGACATGCGCCGCGTCATAATGGATGATCGGGCGCTCCGGATTGTCGCGACCAAAGTGATCATGGATGAATGCGGCAATCTCTGCGATCGGCTCCTTATGAATGATGACCGAGCGGCCGAAGACAATGAGCTCCGGCGGGCGCTGAGCGATCAATGCCTTCGTCGCTTCGACATCAATCAGGTAGGGATTGTCTTTCGCCTGCGGGAAATGATCGACAGCGGGCCGGCCTGTTTCAGGATCCATGGCGACATAGTTCTTCAGCGCGCCAGAGACCTGAGCGCTGAGATGGCCCCCCTTGTTGAGATCATGGACGAGCACACGATTGATTAGACGAGGCGTCAAGCTGCGAACAAAGCGGTTCCTGAATTGCTTGAGCGCATCGTAGACGATGTCATTTGCCATCTGTCCGCTAATGACGCGCGGTTCGACCTGGGCACATCCGAAGAAGGTTCGCAGCGCCGCCTTGCACGCCTCCTCCTTCTCCATGATGAAGTCGGTGCCCTTGTAGTAGCAAACCTCCTCAGCGTCGGGGCCGAGCGAAGACAGCCGATTATGCTCGTTATACCGACCGGCCGGGTCGGAGACCGTCAGCGCATCGACAAGCGGCGATTTGCAATTTTCAGATGGGATCAGATTGATGCATCTCTGCCGCCGCCATTCCGTATTTGCTTCGGCATCCTCACGGAGCGCTTTTGCAGCCGCAGCAAGATCGCCTTCGGCCAGGATGCTCGGCGTGTCAGGCTCACGGAACCCCTTATGCGGCCGCGTGTAGGGCGCGGATGGCCAGAGGTTCTTTTCGACCAACTCGGCTTGGATCCGATTGCCGCGCGTATCGACAACATCGAGGATCACCGGCTTTTCGCTGCGAAAGCAAAGGTCGGAGCGGATGAGCGCAAGACCGATCGGCCTGAGATCATGCGCGTCGGACGGCACTGCCATCAGCCCCTCGCCCGCAAAGCCGGTGGCGGGCACGCTTGTTCCGGACGTCACCTTCCCAACGACCTCTCCATCATACTCGACATCGAAGCCTGCTCTCAGTGGCTTGCGTGATCCGAAAACAGCGATCGGCTGCACGAGATGGCTGAGATCGCGTTCTGCAGGAGGCAGTTTGAGTTCGCCCCGTCTGATCGCAGCCAGTTCCTGCCGCTGATACTCCAAAGCCTCGCGGCCGATCCAATCGCCACCGACACCATTGGGGACTCGCACACCGGCGCCAGCAACCGCGTTTGCAAAAATCGGTATCTCCTTGGCGTCTTCGTCTTCCCCGAGTTCGTGCCCATAGAGCGGCAGTCCCGCTTCAAGTCTGAGACTGTCCCTTGCACCTAGGCCGACCGCAGTCGCCCCTGCGACCAGCAGCTGCTCCCAAAGTGCAGTGGTTGTTTCTTTGGCGGGGAACAACTCGAAGCAGCCGGCCTCGCCGGTATAGCCCGTTCGAGCGATAATCAGATCGTGGCCCGCAAACGTTGTCATCGACAGTTGATTGCGTTTGTTTTCCGGTAATTCGGAGACCGGTATCACCTGCTCCAGAATGTGCGACGCCGACGGGCCTTGCAGTGAGATCATGCCCCACTCGTCGCTCACATCCCGCATCGTGCAGTCGATCCCTTTGCGGAAACGCTCCAACCAGGCCCAATCCTTGTTCCTATTCGATGCATTCACGACCAGGAGAAAGCGTTGCGCCTCAAGCCGATAGAGATAGGCGTCATCGACGGCACCACCGGATTCGGTGGGGATGAAGGTGTAGTGGGCCTCTCCCGGTTTCAGCGCACAAGCTGCGTTGGTCAAAACACGCATCAAAAAGGGTTGCGATCCTGCCCCGGCAATCTCGAACCGTCCCATATGAGAAACATCGAAGAGGCCGGCACTGCGCCGGGTGGCAAGATGCTCCTTCACAGCGCCCAACTCATATTGGACCGGCATGTCCCAGCCCGCGAAATCGACCATTTTCCCGCCATTCGCCAAGTGCCAGGCGTGAAGAATTGTCTTTCGGCCGTTCATAGTCGCCTCCCGATATCGCGGCAGTTGCACTCTATTGATTTGTAATGGAGCGGGTGCAGTTCCCAAACCGGCCCCCACATTCGGGAGGCAAAGTCACAAGTTCCCGACCCTGCAATTCGGACACAACATACAGACACTCACACATCGGCGACAAACTTTTGTCTGAGTTTGCCGCAATAAACTGTTTCGGTGTCGTTCAAATCCGGGGGTGTCTGTGTCCTGCCGTCTGCAGGGCCATTGACGGAGGATAAGACGATGCGATTTCTGGCTCTTCTTCTGCGAGCATTACTCCCTGCTGCCATTCTTTTTGGTGCTGGATCACCTGCATCCGCACAAGCACGCCTTGGCATGCAACTGGCCCATGACTGCGGCCATGAATTGGTTGCGCATTGCGGCGACGTGACTGTCGGCGGCGGGCGCAAGGTCGCCTGCCTTTTCGCCTATAATGACCGCCTCTCCGTGAAATGCGCGCTGACCTTGCACAGGGCGACGATATTCGCAGAAAAATCGATGGCGGCACTGCGACGCGTCGTCGATCAATGCGGTGCCGATATCGATCAGCACTGTTCGAAGATTATCCCCGGTCAGGGGCGCGTAGCACTTTGTCTGCTGGCGAACCGGCCTTCGCTAAGCAATGGATGTCGCAGTGCTTTGGCACCGATAGGATCGAATCCTTGAGGACCGACGAACCGTCACGCCGGCTGGTCTAGTCCAAGGCGCAACCAAAGAAACCAGTGGAGCGTCCGTGCATCAGTTCGGGCGCCACACCATGGCGCCTATTGCATTAACTGCTGACAAAATTCTTAGAAATGGCAGTGGTAGATTCGACCGGCAATGCCGCACGATTGCCAACGGCCACATTTGATCTTCGCGGATGGATTTGCAGTCACCAAACCGCCAAGAAACAACCGTGGCACCGTCGCATTTCGACGCTGCGTCGATTCAGGGCGAGTCACGGCCTCGTGAAAGCCCAGTGACTAACACTATCGGCTCGCCCGCGGATCGCCATCGTCTTCGAAAGCGTTCGCGATTACCAATAAACACGCAATAATCACAGGCACAAGAAGTGCGAATACGAGATACTGCTCCACCTCAGCCTCCGTCTTATGAGACCACACTATCCCGCTGCGATCACGAAGCTATCGCAAGTTTGTGACCGAAGCAACACATGTAAGGCAATCTGTCTTTTTTTTGTCGCATTACGTTCGGTGACTATACGTGATTCGCACCTCCAAGAGCATAGTTCAGTAGCTTGTATACAACTTTCGCCGCCGTAAAATCTGCGGCGTGATAGCCCGGTATGGGCGCCAGTTCGACGATGTCTGCTCCTATAATCTTTCCGACCTGAGATGCCGCTCTCAGGATTTGCATCGCGTCTGGGAAGAAAAATCCGCCAGGCTCGGGCGTTCCGGTCGCAGGCATCAAACTTGCGTCGAATCCGTCCACGTCAAAAGTGACGTAGATCGGCCGGCCGGTGAGCGGCGCGACGATTTCCTCGGCCCGCCAGGTTTTGAGGTCTTTCGCCCAGTGAACCGTTACCCTGTCCTTGGCCGACTGCAGAAACGCCACCTCAGCGGCAGAAATACTGCGCACGCCAACGGAAACCAATTTCACCTGGCTGCAATCCAGTATCCGTCGCATAGCCGAGGCATGACTGTAAGGCTCGCCGCGATAACCATCGCGTAAATCGGCATGGGCATCGAAGTGAAGAACGGTCAGGTCCGGATATCGGTCGGCGACCGCACGAACAGCGCCGATACTCAGCGAATGTTCTCCTCCGAGGACGAGCGGGAATTTGCCGGCAGCCAAAACGTCGGCAACGATCCCTTCAATCTGATCGATCGCGGGGGCGAGAGTTGGCTCGACCTCGGGCGTCTCCAGGGTCGCGATGCCGAATTCGTGGAACGGTTCGGACCCTGTCTCCTCGTCGAACAGCTCAAGTTCGGCGCTTGCTGTGATAATAGCTTCCGGACCAGCGCGTGTTCCGCTGCCATAGGTGACAGATGCTTCGAGTGGAAAGGGAATGACGACAGCGCGTGCGTCAGAAGCAGTCGCGCCTTCAGTTTCATAACCGAGGAATGCTCGTTCCGGAGGGCGAAACGACAAAACCGTCATCTCCTGGTTGCCGCCATATCACCCCTGCCCCGAAGACCCTGCCTGACCGAAACCACAATCCGATTGAGAGGATTCGGCATACATGCTCATCATAGGAGCGTCCAACAACTCGGCCTCGTCGTAGCTGCCGAATCCATTGAAGCGCGTCGCGAGCGTGCGTCCATAAGCCCCGACCTGACCGACCTCAATGTAATCCCCTTCGGTGATCGTGGCGGGCAACATATACGGGCCGGGCATTCGGTCGGCACTGTCGCAGGTCGGTCCAAAAAGTACAAAAGCCTCCAATCCGGTCTCAGCCATCGTCGGCCCGATCCGACGCGCTGGATATGTGAAGTCGGAATGGGCTGCATCATACAGAGTGCCGAACGCACCATCATTGATATACAGACCATGACCGCGGCGCGCTTCGACTCGCACCAGCACGGATTCGGCTTCAGCAACCAGAGCGCGCCCCGGCTCGCAAGATACCGTCACCTGCGAACGCGTCCTCAGAACCGCCAATCCTCTTTGGATCTCGGCCATGTAGTCCGCCAACTCCGGCGGCTGTATCCCTGGATAGCAACTCGGAAATCCACCGCCGATATCGACATGTTCGATGGTAACGCCCGCATTCGATACAATGGTTCCGACGTCTGCCAAGGCCTGTGAAAACCGTGTCGGCACCATGGCCTGCGAGCCGACATGGAATGTGACTCCCAAACGCTGCGCTACACGCCGGGCATGGACAAGGATAGACGGTGCTTCGGCTGCTCCAACACCGAATTTACCTTCCAGCGGAATGAGACTGTCGGCGTTCGAACAAGCGATCCGGACAAAGAGCGTCAGATCACTCGCACCGTTTGTCACCTCGATGATCTTTGCAAGTTCGCCGGCCGTATCGAGAGCAAATGTGCGGATTCCATAGTCGAAATAGGCAGCGCGGATCGTCTCACGAGATTTTACGGGATGCATGAGCGACATTGACGCATTCGGCAATCGTGCGACCGCTGCCATCTCACGCGGCGAGGCAACATCGAAATGCCGGATCCCGGCGTCGTTCAGCGTCTGCGTGATGACGGGTGCATCATTGGCCTTCAGCGCATAGAGGATGGTTCCAGGGAAGTTTTCGCAGAACCAACCGGCGGCTTTGCGGGCGGCGTGCGGGCGAAGGCAGAGAACCGGCCGCTCCGGCGGACATGCAGCAACCAATGCGGCTGCAGACTCATAACGTTTCATCTGACGATGTCTCCAACCTCGGCTGTCTCATACAGTATGACTGCAGGCGGCTAGGACGTAATGCCTTGTTCTTAGGTTGTAAAGGCGTGTTCGGCTCGGTGTGAAGCCATGTTCAGATGGCCCCACACTCATTCAAGCCAGAAGTGTCAACCCACCAGTCGGTCAACGATGGGAGCCACACCTGTCTGTACCGGATCGACAGCTGGCAGACCGAATTGATCTTCAATGCTCTTGCGAAATGTCTCGCCTTCGCCAGGCGAAAGAGCGCTTGTATTGATCGAGAATCCGACGAGTTCAACTCGGTCGTTGGTCAAGCGTGCCGCTGCCAGATTGGCGTCGATACAATCGGAGATTGACGGCAATGGTTGGTGAGGCAAGGCACGCATATGGGTTCTCGTCGGCTCATGACACATGACGAGAGCATCCGCCTGAGCACCATGCAGCAGGCCGAGACTGACCCCTGCAAACGACGGGTGGAAGAGGGATCCCTGCCCCTCGATGACATCCCAATGATCGGCGTCATTGGCGGGGCAAATCTCCTCGATCGATCCCGATATGAAATCCGAGATAACCGCATCGACAGGCACCCCTTCGCCTGCGATCAGAATGCCGGTCTGCCCCGTCGCTCGGAACGAACATTTGACGCCACGACCAGCCAATTCTCTTTCGATCGCCAACGATGTGTACATTTTTCCGACCGACGCATCGGTACCGACAGTCAGCAGCCGTTTTCCGGATCGTGGCAGACCGCTCCCCACATGCGCGATCGTGCCGGGATCACGCAACTCTATCAGGCGGCGACCACTCGCCGCTGCCGCTTCCGTCAGCCCCGGCAAGTCGACCAACCGGCGATGCAGGCCATTGGCAATATCCAGCCCGGCATCCAGAGCGTCTCTGAAAAGGCCTGACCATTCATCGGGAATCGCACCGCCGGAAACAGCCACGCCGATCACGAGTGTTTTGGCGCCTGCGGCAACACCTTCCGCAATCGTCATGTCGGGCAGATCCAGATCGACGACGCAGCCCGGTAGCCGCAGTTGTCCGACTGATACGCCTGGCCGCCAATATGCAACGCCTCCCGCGGTCTTGGCCGCCAGTGTATCTCTGGCATCGCCCAGGAAGAGCAAATAGGGTTGCTGGATCTCCAATGCCCCGTCTCCGTCTGTTGATTAGCGTGCGATCATGACAGAGTTCTGAGCTTTTTCGAGCACTCTGTACGCGACACTGGAAGTGAAGAAACGGCGCCATCCCTTCTGGGTCGCGCCGGAAAGAACAATCACAGAATAGTCGCGGCCTGCCTTCACGATTCTCTCGACGGGGTCGCCGATCTCGATCGTCTCTCCCGAAACCCCGACGCCAAGTTCTTCGATGGCTGCTCGCGCCCTTGTTATCGCTTCCTTCGCCTCATCCTGTTCGGTTTCATCACGCGCTACCGAATACAGGTAAACAGGACAGGCGCAACGGCTCGCGATCATTGCATCGCGCTTTGCCGCGGCAATAGAGAGCTCGTTATTGCTCACGCACAACAGGTGACCATGACTTTCTTCGATGCCGCGCGCGACCAATACCGTACCCCGGTGCTCGATTGCGATGGCATCGGCATCAGTTGGGTCGATCTTGCCAGGGCCGCCAGTATCGTCAGGATCCGTGGATTTAGCGACAATCACAATGTCATAGTGGCCCATTTCGCATTCATCGAGGATGCCACGCAAAACGCTTGGTGAGACCATCAGCTTCAGAGAGATGCTGCGACCCTCATCACTCGTATAGGCGATCACATTGTCACCCAACGGATCCCCATGGACATCCGTGTGCTTGTAATCCTCTTCCCAGTCTTCCCCAAGGAAACCGAGATCTATCAGCATGTCGTGGGATTTTCGAAGCGTTCGCTTTCCCGGCAGCTCGAGCCCCCAATCCAGAAGGTTTTCGCGTGCAACGGAGATTTGCAGTCCCCCGGTACGCAATCCCTGATCGACTGGCCGAACATAAAGGAGAGTCATATCGGCATCTGTTCCAGATCCGATCCGCACGGCATATTTCAGTGCCTGGAACGCTGCCTCGGACCCATCCACGCAGACCAGAATACTGAAACGCTCGTCACCGTCCGCCTGCTCCGTCGGCGGTGGCTGGTCGTCAGGCTGCGCGCCGTGGCCGGCATTCTCTTGGCTCACCTTCACCCCTCCCGCAAGTAACCGTATAGGCCAATTGTGATTTCATGTCCTAACGTCATACCCCGAGCAGCGGCCAATAGAAATATGCAGCCAGCAGCAGCATGATCGTCGACATGATCACCATGCGATATCCAACGACCAGGAAGTCCGTCGTCTTCAGATAACCCGAAGAATACACGATTGTGCAAGCGGGAGTCCCGATCACTGTGAGATAGGCAAAGGCCGATGAGATCGCCGTGATGAAGCCCATAACAATCGGGCTTTCACCGGCGGCGGCAGCCATTTTCAATGTGATCGGCCCAAGAACGGCGACCGCAGCGCCATTCGACATTGTATTGGTGACGCCCGTCGTCAGGGCTGAGACAGCCGCCCACAGTGGCAATCCGCCCTCGACACCAAGCGGTTCGAGAATCGACAAAGATGTATTCGCAACCCACAACGCAGCACCGGTATCCTTCATTTCGACACCGAGGGAAATTGCAGCCGCATAAAGAAGGACGACGCCCCAGTTCACACCCGAATTAATGTCTTCCCAGCGCACAAGTCCAATGACCAGGAAGGTGATAGCACCGAGAACGGCCACCGTCCCAAGTCCAATCGCATCCGACAATCCGATCCAGCCGATCAAAATGATTGCAAACACGGCGATCGAGACCCAGTCGGCCGACTTCATCGGTCCTTCCTGCTCAATCTGCGCTCTGAGCTTCACGACAGCACGCGCGACATGTTTGTGTTCGGGACGGAACGTGAAGAACAAAATAGCAGTGACGAAGGGAAGCTGTATGAGGAAAACCGGGTAGCAGTAGAGAATCCAAGTAACGTAATCGATCAGGAATTTGTATGTCTCGGGATTCGACGGATCGTAGAAGAATTCCTTCCAATAGCCGATCATAATCGCGTTCCGCGCGCCACCGGATGGCGTCCCGATTCCAGCGACAGAGCATCCATAGGATATCGAGAATAGGATAACGGCAGCCAAGCGACGAACGTCCTTGGGATCTTCCGATGTCAGCGAAATCAACGTGATTGCAACCGGCAACATCATCGCCGCCACGGTGTGCTCGCCAATCACCGACGCCAAGACACCTGAGACGACAGAGATACCGATACAGACATTGAATGTCTTGGTGCCGGTCACCCGCACGATCAAATAGGCAATCCGCTTGTCAAGCTTCTGCTTGACGACCGCAACGGCAAGCATCAACGACCCCATGATGAAGAGCACGGAGTCACTCATCAAACTCTTCGCGACCTTGCTTGAATCAATCCCGAGCAGGAGGACCTGGCCGACGATGATCATCAGGGCAACTGTTGGCAGGGGCACAGGTTCCGTCACAAACAAGATAACAGAGACCACAGACATGGTCAGGACAATCCATCCTTCCCGTGTCAGACCTTCAGGTGTTGGCAAGCTTAGTAGAAGAGCGCCAACGCCCATGGCGAGGAAGAACCAGCGCTTCTCCCAGAAGAAAAAGGCAAGGCCTCGGATTGCCGGCGCCCGCGACGCCGCCATTCGAGATGGCGTTAGCGCTGCACGACCGACTTTCGCAAGACGTACAACCCGACCCAAGTTGGCTTCAAACATCGCAGAGCGCTTCCCACCGGTTTGACGCCGGCCTTCAGTGCTGTGGCCGGCTGCCAATTTTGCTTTTGTTGCGGCGCCGAATAACCGACTGGAAATGCTGGTCAATCGGCGCAGACCATTAATCTCCTGCGCGGGCTAAAGACCTTAAAAATAGGTGCTGAGACCGATTCTTCGGTTCCTCGGACGCTCATGCATAGAGAGACAATCCCATCGTACTAGCACAGTGGCGGACCAACAGTCAGCTAGAAGACGGTTTCGCAAATGGAATTTCATCGTAGGCGGCGTGCGAAATCAGCGTTTTCGCGCCCGCTTTACGCTCAGGACCGTGTTGTTTCGCTGGCTCAAAACGGGTTGCTGTTCAAGTCCGAACGACTTCCGTGATGCCAGCCCGACCATATTTGCAACATAGGCATAGAGTTCGACGCTATCGACCCTGCGGTCTTCGTTCCCAACCGGCCGGATGTCCGCCTGCCCTGCAAGACCTTCAATTACGTAGCGGGTGAACAATCCGAGGTGATATCTGGCATCGTTCAGCGGTTTTTGGTCGCCTTCAGCTGCTGACATGGCAACCATCAGCCGCAGGGGCTTGTCCGGCAGGCTAAAGGCGCTTTGCTCGGGAATGTTGGGAGGAAAAATGTAACGCCCGATATCCCGGCCAAATCCGGTCTCCAAAAGGACCAAGACCGATTTGGCCTTAAGCTGTGCCAGATTGGAATAGAGCAGGGAAAGTGGATAGCCGGTACGGTCTTCGCGATGCTTCACAGCATCGACCGGCAGCAGGTAGCTCGTCTTCAAATCGGACTTTGTAAATCCATGGCCAGCAAAATAGACAAGAACGCGCGAGGTCGGTCGCCCGACTAGACGCTGCCATAAGGTACCCTTGGGCGAATCCCTGGATCCGAAGACCCGAATGAGATCGTCACGCGACGTATCTCTCAGGTCCAAGATTTGGTCGCTCGGAAAGCCTAGCTTTTCGGTGAGGAACGAATAGACGGCAGCTGCATTGTCATGGGCGATCGCGCTTTTCGCAATGCCGCCACGATAGCTCCGATTCCCGATCACCACGGCAAAATCCCGCGCATGACTCCTCGTCGCCGGATACGCCTTATAGATTGAACGGAATCCAGCAAAACGATCGCGCGAAGAGCGGTTTGACGATGGCCCTTCCGGCAATCGTGTGGGTGCGCGCGGACACAGTTGCACGTTGCCGCCTTGCTCGATCTTCAGAACATCGCTGAGAGGCAGATTCGAGCTGATCTCGACACATGAGCGGCACCAACTGATGCCACGCCGTGTCTCATACTCGGAGATTTCAGCCTTCTTGAAGTCGGTTGGAATTGGCACACAGCGCCGTGGACAACGTCTCAACTCAGGGCGGGGTCCGTAGGACTCGACAATGAGCTTGTGCAGTTTTCCCGGAAGGCAACCGATCCGTGGCCCTGTATCGTCGATCCTGATCGACACGTCGGCCAAGAGGCTACGGCCAAGTCGCGGCTCACCCTGTGTCTTCCCGTTTCGGCCGGCTGCTACGCGATTGCGTTGCCGCGCGGTTGGCCTTCGAGGGATCTCGGCATCGACCTGTGGACACTGCTTGAAGAGCGTTTGAATGGCTTTGCTGTTTCGGATGCCGTCGGGGGTTTTGCCAACCTTATGATCGCGCTTGAAGAACCAGAAGGCTGTCCAGGCTTTCGAGCCCATTTTCCTTCGCGGGGACACTTTCAGATAACCTGCTTCTGCAAGACAGCGCTGGACCAGATACGCATTCGGAAATTTTGCCCAGGGTCCTGCGGCTTCTTCGGCCTTTGCGCGTGCAGCTGCTGCCGCACCGCGTGTCAGACACTGTCCCCGCCACTCGTCGAAGCCTTCATTGCAGACACATGCATTATTTGCCGGGATCCATCGACTGTTTGGAGAGCATGAAACTTTCCTTGGGATACAGCGACCGTCAACGATGCCATGCCCTTGTCGCCGACATACACATTTCTTTGTGCGTCGCGAATATGTCCAAGGATAGTTGCAATGCGAAACACCGGTAGGTTGATGTCCGGTCGAAGGATGCACCTTAGCCCTCACCTTTATCCTAGGGACTTCCGGTTTGGGTTCATCGATTTCCGAATGTGCGTCGGTTGCGGGGGATTCAGGTATCTTTTTTGATTGCTGACCAACCTGCTCGTCAAGGCGAGAGCGCTCTTCGCCCTTGACCTCAAAAGCCGCCATTCCAAGAAAACAAAAGACTACCGCGACTGTCCACAGGCCGAATAATAACGGTCGGCTGCGCGAGAGCACGCTACTCACATCTGTGCTCCCACACACTGGTTTGGATTTCCATCGCTGTCGGCAAGCAATTTGCCTCGCCTCTGCTGGAACTCAACCGCCGTGTCACTCAGCCAGTCTACTCGACGACCTGATACTCAACCCGGCGATCGAACTCGAAGAGCTGCTCCTGGGTGTACTTCAAGGCATCATCTGGCTGAAAACGGCTACGTTCGCCCTTGCCAATGACTTCGACCTGACCTTGGAAGCCGTTGTCGAGCAGGTATCGCATGACGGCGGCTGCGCGCGATCGCGACAGGTTGAGATTGTAGCCATCCGAACCGCGAGGATCCGTATGACCGAAGAGGCGAACCACTTTGGCCTGCTGGTCATTCACATATTCGAGAATATCCGCAGCGGCTTTCTCGCCTTGTGGCGTCAGTACGCTCTCATTGTATCTGAACTTGACAGGCACTGGCACTGTCTCAACCGTAAAATTTCGGAACTTGGGCGAAGCCGCTCCGCTCGGGCGGCCGCGAAAACGCCGGGTCGCAACATAGACAGGCGCCAAGGCACGAGCCTGATAGGCGCGCTTGACAACACGGTGTTCGATACGTTTCGGCGGTGGTTTCGGGTTTGCGCGCTCATTGCGCATATCGTCGAGGGCCGCTTCATAGGCGCGAACTGCCGCGACCCAGAGCTCTTTCGCATAGTAGGCATCGCCAAGAACCGCCATCACCTGCCAAGGCTCGCCGAATCCAGCAGCCTTCTGCAGCGACTCGATCGGTATCTGGCCACCGTCCTTTTTTGCAGCTGTGCTCACATGCCTCAATGTCGCTAGCGCAAGAACGCGTCCCACGCGTTGACGATAACTCCCGTCGCAGCTGGGATCGGCGAGCATCTTGGCGTGCAGATCCTTGAATGCATCAACTTTGCTGTCTTTGACTGCGGCTCTAAGAGTAGTGTCCAATTTTGCGCAGTCAGCTGCCGCTGGTCCGGCTGCCAACATGGCAACCGGAAGAGCGACAAGCAGGGACGATTTCCACGTCCCTGCCTTAGCCTTGAGGGCTTTCATCAGTTCACCTTGAACTTGATAGCCGTTCTGGCGACGACCGACGTCTTGGACGTCGTCTTCTTGGTCGTCTTTTTCTTGGCTGCCGTCTTCACGACCTTCTTCTTGGCAACCTTCTTCTTGGCCTCCACGACAATCTGCCGTGTCAGGAACTTCCGGTAGTCACCAAGCGGCGTGAAGCCTCGGGTCTTGAAGTCGTGCTTGATGCCGTCGGCGGTCTTGCCGCCTGCATTGCAGACTGCGATCACCGTCTCCTCGCCCTTGTCCTTCAAGCGGAACTGGAATGGAGCGGCATCACCCGGGAACTCGATCTCCTTATTGGCGTTCAGGAGGTTGTCCTTCTGGAACTTGTTGGGGAAGATCACGGTTCCCTTGCCCTTGCCGTCGACGTTGATAAGGGTCAAGTGACATTTCTCCGCCGATTTGACCGTAAACACAGCCAGATCGTTGACCTTGTACTTCGACTTATTCGAGAAAAGAATGAGTTCGAAGTTGTGGTCGGTTTTCGAGGTTTGGCCTTTGACCTTGGCGACCTTGGTGACGACAGCCTTCGTCGTCGTCTTTTTCTTGCCAGCAGCCTTCTTGCTGGAGAAATCAAGGTGCTCGGCATCGCTTACCTTCGAGACCAGTGCAGCGAACTTGCCCTCGAAGGAATCTCGCGGAACCGTGCCCTGCTCAAGCCGCCGTTTCATACGGAAGCCTTCGCCACCGGCCGAACTCAAGCCATCGACGAGTTGCTCTGATTTCAAGCCATACTCGGCTGCTGCCAGTTTGAGATCGACCTTGCTCTCGAAACGCTGTGACAGGGCATTGATTATCTCGACACCATTGAGGGCAAGATCAGGATCAAGGCCGGCACGCCGCATCGCAGTACGGAAGCGGGACGTGTCCTCTTCGATCAGCTTGGTCATCTCTTCGGCCGGCGGATACAGAGCTTCCACATCGTCACGCACCTGCTTGGAGTACGTACGATTCCCAAGCACGGTCTTACGGATCTCATCCGTGGCTTTGCGGAAACCTTGGTTGTGGCAACCCATGCAGGAGATACCGTTGGTCACCTGCAAGTCGCGTTGACTGCGATCCTGAACGATCGTCGTCGGACCGGTGTCCAGCTGTTTGCCGTCGGCTTCGTTGAGGTAGTAGGCGTTGAAACCGTTCGGCAGGCTCCAGATCGACTCACCACCGTCATGCTCGAAAGCCTCTTTGCCTTTCGGACCTGTCGGGTGCGAGAACAAGCTCTGCCTCTCGCGGTTGCCGGCAAAGTCGTATGACGTCCAGAACACGCCACTCGAGATTGTATGACGTTCGATCAGCCGATTGTTTGTGCTGACCAGAGACTTCTGAAAGCCAGCACGTTTGGCGCGATAATTCTTGATGTTGTCGTTGATGTCGATCCCGAGAGATTTTTCGAGTTCGCCCAACGTTTTCGGCAACTTCAAGAGCTTGTCATAGAGCTTCGGACGTGATGCCGCGAAGGCCAGCCAGTCGCCACGAACCCAGGCCATCTTGGTCCCGGTCGTGGACTTGACGAACTCATATGAGTTGCTGTCAGGCTTCACTGCATAAGGATAGGCCGCAAGGATCGTATCCCAATCCTTTTTTGTCCATTTGAGATCATCAAGATGGAACTTGATGATGGTACGGCCTTCGTCGATCGTCTCCAGGCGTAGCGGATCCGAATTATTGCTCAGGCTGTTGAGCAGTTTGACAACTGCCTGGCGATAGACTTCCATTTCCTGATCGCTGGCGCACGCATTGTAGAGATTGTCCAGCGTGACGTAGCGCATGCCCTTCAGTCGGAATGGTTTTTCTTTTCCGATATCGGCACTAATCGCTGCCATCAGCTCTTCATGGCCGATGAATTTGCGCGTGCTGCACGCGGCTTCGACTTGTGCACCGAGGGAGTCGATCCACTTGCGGACGGCTTCCAGATCTTCCTCTGTCGGCTCATCGCCGCCGGAATATTCCTGGTAAACGTCGTAGGGCATCTCCTGCTTGAGCATCTGCACGTAGATCTCGGAAGCATCGGGATTGCCCGGCTGCACGAAGTTCGTGTTCGTGGCCATTTCCTTGAGGATCAGAATGTTCCCGAAGTTTTTCGATGCTCGCTGACGGTTGAGCTTGCCATTCTGATGGCAGCGCGCGCAGTGCTTATCCAACGCTGCGAAAGCCGCCTTTTCGATTTCGGTCGTAGGCTCCGGAATGTCGACTTTCTGTTGCTTTGGAAGGTCGAGCGGTTTTGCCGGCTGCGGTGCGGCGGCCGGCTGCGGTGCAGCGGGTGCCGGAGCCGGTTGCGGTGCGGCAGCGGGCTGTGGTGCTGCAGGTGCCGGAGCCGGTTGCGGCGCGGCAGCGGGCTGCGGTGCAGCGGGTGCCGGAGCCGGTTGCGGCGTAGCGGCAGGCTGCGGCGCGGCTGGTGCCGGTTGAGGCGCTGCGGCAGGTTGCTCCGCAGCGGGTTGGGCTGCAGGCGCCGGTTGAGCCGCCTTTTCTTCAACGGCAATTTCTCGGTTTTCAGTAGAACCGGATTCCGGCGTGCTCTGCGCGACGGCGGTTCCGGCAGTCATAAGACCGCACAAAAATGCGGCAGTCATGCTTTTGGTCATCAGACCCCAGCGTGTCGTCATTTTAACCTCCCCTGGGACGGATTCATTGGATTGACGCTCCGTATACGCGACGCCAACTGAATGTCGTATGAATGAACCATTCAAGAACCGACGCCATATCCTGCCGGCCTTCATAGAAAAATCCCTTGTATCTCTAGTCATTTTCTTCGCTTTCGCTCAGTTCGGCAATATCTCGTAGCGCATCGTTGCAACCGACGCGTGTACAAAATCGGTATTTTCGTCGACGGTATCCGCTTTAACCGGTGTTCCGATCTTTTCAGCAAGAGTCGTCAGAGTTTCGGTCGCCTCTTGTCGCGGTATGACTTCGATTGCACGTGTCTTGATCTTGGACCCGAAATCGACCTTATCACGCATGACAACGGCCACGATGTAGCCCTTGCTCGGTGTCGTCGCATTGAACCGCATACCGTAATAGACATCCGGGACGGTCAGAGGCGAATGGGCATTCAGGACGCCTGTCCGATCCGTCTCATGTTTCGAAGAAAACTGATTTGGATAGAGCTGAATCAGCTTTCCGGCGTCGGTCAGATTCAGCAATAGGAGATAGCCGGCATGCGGACTGATCACCTGGAAGCGGATATTCTTTGTACCGACATGAACTGGCGTCGGCGGGATCTGTTTAAGGACGACCTTATCCACATTCCCCTTGGCCAGTAGATCGGTCACGATGTCTACGGTGAGCTTGCCCTGCCCTGCGGCCTTTTTTCCGGTGCCATTCGCCGTGACGCTGACCTTGTCAGAATAGGCAACCAGGCCATGTGCCGTTCCTGGATCGAGTCGAGGGGTCAATCCCATTTCGCACTTGCCTCCAAGTCCGTTGCAATAGGACTTCGATCCATTCGCGACATAGGTGAGGAGTTCGGCATTGGAGATTGAACCGTTGCCGTTCTTGTCAGCCTTCCCCTCACCCAACCCTTCGATCAGCAGTCTTGTAAAAACGCCCTGCGGTCCACCGCTGGCCGTTGCATCGATCAAGGCGAGCTGACTGTTCGATACAGCCGACCAGACTGTAAGAGAGCCCTTGCCAAAGGCGGTCTCGACAAAACCGCCTTCCTTCTTCTGCGCTTTAGCCCGCGGCTCCACGGATATGGCGCGGGTTGCGCTCGAGAGTTGGGGAACTTTTGCAGCGAAAACCGTATTGTCGCCGTTTCTCGTGACGGCCCCCGAGAACCCGGCGTCCAGCACAATCGTGACGTGACGGCCCTCGAGAATCTTCAGCGCAAAGGAAAATTCGTCGTCGCTGAGAAGGCCGCTCAACTCGCGCGTACCGCCATTCGACTGGACCGTCGCATCATAGGGGACGAGCGCTTCGTCGATGCCGTCTTTTTCATCGCCGCCGGTGTCGGCTTCGAAATAACCGAGGCCTGAGAAATACAGGAAAACTCGATCCCCTGCCTTTGAACCAGTCGCCAGCCAATCGCTGATTCCTGCCAAAATCTTATCTTTGGTGGCTGTCTCGTTCAGCAGAACCCGGATACCCGAATTGTCATAACCAAGCTTGGTCGTGAGCAGCCCGGCAATCGATGTGACATCGTTTTGCGCTGCCTTCTCGACTTTCGGGGAGATATCGCCGGCAGCATAGGAATCAATGCCGATCAGTAATGCCCGATCAGCAGCCGTAACCGGACCCGGTACGAGAACCAGGCAAAACATGGCGAATGCAGTGAGGATGTTTGGCTTCAACATGGGTCACCTCCCTGCGCCGGTATAGATATCCAACACACCAACCTGAAACTCACTCCCATCCAACGATTGCTGGAGCAGCGCGAGCAATGCCCCCGCCTCTCCAGTGCTGCCCATAGACCTCAAACCAGCATGGAGTCCGCTAAGTGGCGTTTTCGAGAAGATCGCAACCATATGCTCCGCTCCGAAAGGCGGCTTATCGACGCGGAAGTTTTCGCTGATCGTCTCGGCGCTCCAGTCCTTGCTGGCTTCGCCTGGCCGAGCGGGATCAGGAATGAAGAACTCGACACGTCCGTCCGGCGGCATATTGAAGAGCGTAAGGTGCGGATAGCGTGCACCACCAATATTCACTTCGATAATCTCACCCTTCTTGTAGCGGTGATTCCCTTTGGGCAACTGAGCCTGCACAGGATCCTTGGCGGACTGCGTCCTAAGCCACTTCAATGCAGCCCACTTGGAAACGATCGGCGCAATATTCTCCGTCGTCACATTCTCAGCCACCTTGCCGCCAACCGTGTGCTCGAACTGTCCTTCATCGAAGTACCAGATGACATCGGCGTCGGATTTATCCTCGACGATCGTAACGCCCGGATGATCGCCGACGAGGCTTGCATCGCCTCCGACAAGTGCAAGACGAAGATTGTCGGGATTGTCAGTTTTGACCGGCGTTGCGACGACTGTCTCGACGGTTTCCGTCACCGTCTCAACGACTTCCGGTTGCTTCTCGACCTTCGGTTCGGTCTTCTTTTCGAAGCTACGCACGGAAAACAGGGGAAGCGAACGGGCTCGCAGGGGGGCAACCTGAGGTGTCTGCTGGCTCTCGACCATGGCATGGACGGCCGGCACGACGAATCCCAGGAGTTCGACCTGTGTGACTTCGCCATCGCGATTCTTGTCCGCACGCCCTTCAAGTGCCCGCGCAATCGCCCAGCTCAATGCGCCTCGCTTCTTGCCCTCGATCGTGACTTCCGGCGTCAGGCGATCCTCGGACGTCGCGCCAACGAATGTGACGTTGGCATAATCCGTCTCTTTGATCTTGGCGGCAGTGGGCGGCGGGAATTCCAGCATATCCTGCGTTATCACGCCAAAATCGCCGTTTCGGAAGCGCACGGTGTCGGCACGCGCGCTCCGATGCATGCTGCCGGAATGGCAGGAGTCGGCAATAAAGACAACGCGAACACCCTTCTGATCGGCCTGCTTCAGCCAATCGAAAATTTCGTCATCGATGATTCGTTCGCGCGTTCCCTCGCCCTCTGTCTCGAATCCAGCGAGAAGAAAGTTCTCGTTCTTGCCATCAGCTTCCTCGCCGCGCCCCTCGGGCTCCGGCTCCTGGCTGCCATGGCCTGCGAACGAGAATATGATGGTATCGCCTTCGCTGGCCTGTGCGACGAGTTTGTTCCATGCTGCTTCGATCGCAGCCTTGGTCGCATCGGTATCCAGCAGGCTGATCACATGCTGTGCGCCCGCCTTGTTCAGAGCGGCCGCGATATCTACGGCATCATTGACAGCGCCCTGCAAATCGTTCCGCTCACCAACATAATCGTTGATGCCGATGACAAGGCCGTGGATCTCTCCCGAGATTGCACGATCGGGCGCGAGCGCGAGGCTCGTTGCTGCTGTGGCAGCGACAAGCAGTGATTGGAAAGTCTTGGAAACGGGCGTTCGAAATTTAGGCACAGTTATCACCTCACGAATCGCCCCCGCGATTAGCTGTCACAATCAGTTTGCGGCACTCGCCTTTTTCTCGGCCTCCGGTCCAGGAATCGCTGGGATCGCTTTGAGATAGGCCGCGATCGCATACAGATCGTCCTCGGAAAGCTTGGCCATATTCTCCTGAACCTTCGTCATCGTGCCGCCCAGGATATCGAATGAAGGCGTCGCTCCGGTCATCAGAGCTTCAACGATCTCATCCTCACTCCAACTTCCGATCCCATCGTCATGGGGCGTAATGTTTGGAATGATATCTCCACCTTCCGGCGAAGGTCCGCCGGCAAGATTTTTGCTACGGTCGACACCACCAGCGCCCATAAAGGTACGGGGGCTATGACACTCGCCACAATGTCCGGGGCCTTCGACGAGATAGGCGCCGCGATTGACCTTGGCACTCTTGGCTGGATCAGGTTTCAATTGTTGCTCATCAAGAAACAACAGCTTCCACATACCCAATCCGCGTCTCAACTGGAAAGGCAGCGGCAGATCGTGATCCGCCACAGTCGATTTGATGGGTTTGAGCGTGTCGATGAATGCCTTTAGATCCATGACATCCTCATAACGCATCCGCTGATAGGATGTGTAAGGGAACGCGGGATAATAGTGCTGCCCACTCGGAGACACTCCCCGCATCATGGCGTTGACGAACTCAATGTCCGTCCAGCCGCCGATGCCATCTTCCTTATCTGGAGAGATATTCGGTACGTGGAAGGTACCGAAGGGCGTTATCAGACACCGCCCTCCGGCAAGATTGAGTTTGTCAGGCGTTCCAGGGTCTTCACATTTGCTACCGACCGGCGGCGCCGCATGACATGAGGCGCACCCTCCGGCATGGAACATCGTCTCGCCGTTTTTGATGTCGGCGGTATGCTTAGGCAGAGCCGCGGCGTCGATCGTACTGGGCATTGTCAGGACGTAAAAGACGCCGAGACCGATGATCCCCAAAATGACGACTGCCCACATGAGACGCCGCATACAGCCCTCCCTATCGCTGTTCGGTGAACCCTGATGTCAGCCGTCTTACTGTGGCTTGGATGCCTTGTATTTTTCGTGACATCCCTTGCAGGACGCAAGGATCTCTTTGCGGAACACGCCGGCCAGAGCATCTTTGCCCTTGTCAGCTGCCGCAATGCCATTCTTGGTTGCGGTTTCCATAGCCGTCGCCCATTTCTTGAAGTCGTCCATACCCTTCCAGATCTCAGGCTTGGCTGCCGTTTTTTCCTTGCCGCCAATGCCTGTTCCTTCTGGGAACAACTTTATGAATTGAGCCGGAACGGCTGCCATCGCCGTTAAGGCCGCCTTGGCCTTGGCAGCGTCATATGGTGTCGCACCCTTTGGTTTGATCATACCGCCAATGACGCCCATGTTCGCTTTCACCTGATCTTTCATCAGTGCCTGGCGTTTGGATACGGCGCTATCGCCTGCACTGGCGACCATTGTGGTCATTGCAAGCGCTCCAGCCACCAGGGCCACACGTGAAACGTTCCTCATACTGTCCTCCACTCTTTTGCCAACCTGTCGTAAAGCAAATCGCTATTAATCCGCAAAATGCAATCCTCAGTACGCCCCGGGTCCCGAATTAAGACCGAGCAATTCGCTTGTGGCAACGGTTTTTGGCACGGAAATGACAACATGGAGAATTTCGTCGCCCCGAAACCGCAGAATATCGATGAAAATGCGTGCGGTGTTTGATCCGCACAACATGTCGCTTTAGTGTTGGAAAGAGGAAAACCATACCCAAAACACGAAGCGATTCTTTTAGGTGGAGTGAGATCGATGCAACTGACGGATGCACAAGTCGCAGACTTTGAACGCGATGGTTATGTTTTCCTGCCCGCTTGTTTCTCAAGCGACGAAGCGACGCTCATGCGTGAAGAGGCCAAGCGTGTCTATGCACTCGACCGAGAGGAGATCTGGCGTGAGAAGAACGGGGTTCCGCGCACAGCGTTCGCTGCCCACAAATACAATGAAGTTTTTGGTCGCCTGGGCGCTCACCCCCGATTGATCGGTCCGGTCGAGCAGCTCCTCGATGGCCGCCTCTACATGCATCAGTACAAGATTAATGCGAAGGCAGCTTTCGAAGGCGATGTCTGGCAATGGCACCAGGACTACGGAACGTGGAAGCGGGAAGACGATATGCCCGAGCCACGCGCCATGAATATCTCCGTGTTCCTGGACGATGTCACGACGGTCAATGGACCACTCTATCTTATTCCGAAGAGCCACAAGGCCGGTGTGTTCGAAGCGGGACACGACCTGGAGACCACGAGTTATCCCCTGTGGACCCTGGACAAGGCGACCGTCACCCGGCTCGCAGACGAGGGTGGAATCGTGGCACCCACGGGACCTGCAGGATCGGTGCTGATGTTTCACTGTAATCTGGTACATGCAAGTCCACCGAACATCAGTCCGTGGGACCGTACCATCGTCTATCTAAGCCTCTGCGAAGTGAACAATCACATTCGCCAGTTCAATCGCAAAGAATGGATCGCCCATCGGGATTTCACGCCCATCGATGCATTGAGCGATACATGCTTGACGGATCTGATTGCCGAAAGAGCTGCTGTGGAAGCCGCCGAGTAGCACCGGCGTCTACAAACGAAAATGGCGCCCCCGAGGGGGCGCCACCAAATCAACTAAGACTGTAGCGGATCGGTTATCCGCCGTGCTTTCGCATATGCTGCAGCAGCTGCGGTGTCGCGCGCCCATCCACCAGAAGATTGTAGTCGCTCTGGTAAGCGCCGATTGCACGGCGAGTCTGTGAACCAGACCGTCCATCCACAGGCCCTGGATTGTAGCCCATGTTGAACAAAGACTGCTGGATGTCGCGAACCAGGGGATTGACCGCATATCGACGCGGCGGCGGTGCTGCGCGGCGCGGAGGCGGTGCGCCATAACGAGGCGGCGGCGGCGGAGGTGGGCCTCGCCGTGCTTCAGAATTCTCAATGCCACCGATAATCGCTCCGGCAACGCCACCGGCGATTGCGCCCTTGCCGGCACCCTTACCGCCATTGGCGATCCCGCCAATGATTGCACCGAGACCTGCACCCTGCAGCCCTCGTTTCAGAACTTGCGCAGAACTATCGACCGTCGCAGCAAACAAGAATGACGCTGCCAAGCCAAACACTGCAAATGCGCGTGCCGTCGCCGGAATCACGCGTAAACTGGATAGATTCATCGATTTCACCTCTTGTCCTAGCGCCCAATCCTTGCACCGGACGCGACAGGGCCTGTTCGCCAGCTTGCAGACAAATACGGCAATGCTGCGACAAGCCCAAGCTGCGTCATTGCGGATAGCCGTCTAAGCAAAGCGTGCTTCTTATCCGCAATCATGGAGTGATGCCCAAGCGCTATTTCGCTGACATATGGGGGCTTACCCCCCAATATGCAAACCACTGCGCGCAATGGTCGCTGAAATCTTCAGCAATCATCGACAGTGCTGTGCGCCGGAAAACGGTAGACCACCGAAAGTGAACGTAAGCTGAATGACGACAGTGCGGCGCGAAGCCGCTTCACGATGCTTCTAGGCAAAATTCGCCAATTCAGCGCGCAATGCCCGGTCGAAGCCCCGCAATCCGGAGGTACATGCGTCACTATTGCGCGCCATAGGCCATCAAAGCCTGCGTTGTTTTCGGCCCGAAATTCCCGTTCGCCGGACCATCATAGGCCCCCGCCTGCTTCAACAAGCGTTGAACGGCTCGCCGTGTCTGGACGGACCAGCTCTTTGGTTTGACCAATAGATCGGTCCTGGCGCCCTTGTGTCCGGCTTTGAAAGCCTCAAGAAGATATCGCGCGGCCCCATCGGGATCACGCTGGGCGCCCCGCCCCTCATCCAAGAGTGCTGCCAACGCTCGCTTCGCGGAGACGAAGCCCTTATCAGCGGCGCTACGATAGAGCTTTGCGGCCCGCGCCGGATCTTTCCGTGTTCCTTTTCCCGCCTCCACAAGCACGCCAAGATTGTGCATGGCTTCGGCAATCCCCTCGCCCGCCGCCTGCTGATACCAGCGCACTGCCTGACGTTCGTTGCGCGTCACACCTTTACCAAATGCATACATATGAGCGAGCCGCGACATGCCTTCGGCATCGCCGCCTTCCGCTGCCTTCTGATACCAGCGGAAGGCGTCGCCTGTGTCCTTTGGAACGCCATCGCCATATTCATACATCAGCCCGAGGTTGCGCATCGCGCCTGCGTGCCCCACACGGGCAGCTTTCTGGTAATGACGCTCAGCCTCTGCCTTGTCCTGCGGAATGCCGCGGCCCCAATCGAATTTGAGGCCCCTTTGGTAGAGGCTCTCGCCATCCTGAGCGCCAGGGTCCGCAAGACCGCCGAGCCCCTGATTGAGTGTGCCGCCCGGAACGGCCGCAACTTTCGTCTCACCCGACAGAGTGCTGAGCTTCACTTCGGCAAGTTCTGCGAACATGCCTTGGGGAAAGCGCTGCAAATACCCTTTGATCGCACCGGCATCGGATGTGTCTTTGACGGACTCCCAATATTCGAGCTCGGCAAATCGCTTGTCCGTTTCGGGCGATGTCTGCGTACCAGCAGTTGGTTGTCCAGTCCCCTTCTTGAAATAGAAATCTCCTGTTAGCGAGGAGTTGTCCCAGGGGATCTGCTTTCTGCCCGTGAGTTTCACGACCTTGCGACGGGCATGCTTGAAGACGCTCTCGATTGTCAGCCCTTCAACACGAATCGCGTCGACCAGCGCTGCGGTATAGGGGCTGTTTTCGGCATCGCCATCGAGTGCCACTCTTCCCGGAGCGGTCGCATAGGAGATGATCGTACCTGCTGGCGCCTCCGCGCGTGCAAGCCCACGTGTTCCTGACCGTGAACTGCTGGCGAAAGGGTTGTTCCGACAAGCGTCGAAAATAGCAATGTTGATGCGACTGGATGACCGTTCCATCGTTCGCATGAAATCATTCACGCTGACGGCTTCCACGGCAACTTCTGATTCATCTGTGATGTCGGCGCCGATCGGGATGAGAAAGTTCTCGCCATCGACCTGAACGCCATGCCCGGCATAGTAGAACAGACCGACACTCCCGGACTTCCGAAGCCTTCGGCCAAATTTCACCATCGCACGCTTCATGGCCTTCTGATTGGCATCAGCGAGTTCGATGACTTCAAAACCGACTTCTTTGAGTACAGCCGCCATCAAAGCAGCGTCGTTTTTAGGATTCTTGAGCGGGCTCGATTTGTACGAGCTGTTGCCAATGACCAAAGCCACGCGCTCCTCGGCTTTAGCATCGGGTATTGCCGTCATCGCAGTGAAGGCAAAAGCGATCACGAATATAATCCGCGCCGCTATGACACGCCCAACATCTCTCCGGTCATGCATGAGATCCATTGCGTCCCTTCGCGCGTTAAGGCACCTATCTGATTATCTTATATAGGCGATCAGAAGACCGGCTGGGAGAGTTGAAATGAGTCACGGGGGACGAGTTCTCGTCGATCAATTGCGTGCAGAAGGCGTGGAATGGGCCACATGCGTGCCTGGCGAGAGTTATCTGGCAGCGCTGGATGGCCTTTATGACGCAAACGATATCCGCACGATTGTTTGCCGCCAGGAAGGCGGAGCGGCGATCATGGCAGAAGCGTTTGGCAAGCTGACCGACCGGCCAGGCGTCTCGTTCGTTACTCGCGGTCCCGGGGCGACCAACGCCTCAATCGGGGTACATATCGCACAGCAGGATTCGACGCCGATGGTTCTCTTTATCGGGCAGGCGGCGCGCTCGATGCTGGACCGGGAGGCATTCCAGGAAGTCAATTTCCCGGCCATGTTCTCGCCGATCGCGAAGTGGGCCGCCGAAATCAGCGATGTCGATCGCATACCGGAATATGTTCGGCGCGCTTTTCATACAGCAAAGTCGGGACGTCCCGGCCCGGTCGTCCTCTCATTGCCGGAAGATATGCTGAGTGGCGCGTGCAACGCGGAGCCATTGGCGCGGACCGATCCGTCAATGGCTGCGCCCTCGCCCTTTGCCATGCAGCAATTGGCAGAGGCTATTTCCAAGGCCGAACGGCCACTGATCATTGCCGGCGGCCCCGGATGGTCGCAAGAAGTTCGCACCGGCCTTGAGCGTTTTGCTGAACGTTTCCACCTCCCCGTCTCGCTCGCATTTCGTTTTCAGGATCATTTCGACAATCGCCATCCCAACTATGTCGGGCATGTCGGCATCGGGATCGATACGAAGCTGGGCGCATTGGTTCAGGACGCAGATCTCATTCTGGCCATCGGGCCGCGGCTCGGAGAAATGACGACGAACGGCTACACTTTGCTTAGCGCTCCGAAGACGAGCATGGCTCTTGTTCACGTTCATCCCGGTGCGGAGGAGTTGGGAAGCGTCTACCAGGCCGATATCCCTATCCAAGCTTCGATGCCACTGTTCATGTCGGCCCTCGATGAACTCACTCCACCAGAAAACATTGTTTGGCAGAACTGGACCACGTCTGCTCGGGCCAACTATGAGGCATCGCTCACGCCGCTGGAAACACCGGGCCGTGTAAAAATGGAGCAGATCGTCACGCAGCTTTCCGAGCGCCTTCCTGAAAACGCGGTCGTCGCCAACGGTGCCGGCAACTACGCAACGTGGGTTCACCGCTACTTCCGCTACAAAGGTTATGGAACGCAGCTCGCTCCAACCGCCGGCGCAATGGGATATGGATTTCCCGCCGCCATCGCCGCGAAACTGCACCGCCCGGAACGCCCAGTCGTCGCGTTTGCCGGCGACGGATGCTTCATGATGACGTGCCAGGAACTCGCAACGGCCATGAAATATGGTGCGAATGTCATAACGCTCGTGGTCAACAACGGCATGTATGGAACAATTCGGATGCATCAGGCGCGCAACTATCCAGGTCGGCGCGCCGACATGACATTGACCAATCCAAACTTCGCCGACTTTGCCCGCAGCTTCGGCGCCTATGGCGCTGTCGTCGAGGAGACCTCCCAATTCGAAGATGCCTTTGCCGAAGCAACAGCGAGCAACAAGCCTGCCGTTATCGAGCTTCGGGTGGATCCCGATGCGATCACCCCCAGGCAGCGGTTAAGTGAGATAGAAGCCCAGTGACGGCAAAAGCGCCTAGCCATGTTTGGCCGGGCGCTTTTTTGTGTCTGCTTTGTTGTCTGAAGCAAGAGGACATCGAGCCGTCGAAAACCTCGCAATCTGTATACGAGTGAACGGGAAGCTCGGCGGCGATCCGGACAGAGTGACCTACGGCATCGGGATTTCGGGCTGTTCGACTGGGATGTGATAGCCGCGTTGAACAGCAGGGCGTTCCGCCATTGCTTTATACCAGCGCACGACATTCGGATACTTGTTCAGGTCGATGGTCTGCCACTCGAACCGTGAGACCCATGGCCACAGCGCCATGTCGGCAATGGAATAAGGGCCGGCGACATATTCAGCCTCGGCCAGGCGCTGATCGAGAACGCCGTAGAGCCTATGGCCTTCTTCCATGAAGACCTCTTCCGCATAAGGAGCTTTGCCCGGATTGAATTTCACGAAGCTATGAATGCGTCCAAGATTCGGTCCCTGACCACCCATCTGCCACATCAGCCACTCGACAACGCGCCATTTGGTTTCGAAGTCCTGCGGCCAGAACATTCCGGTCTTTTCTGCGAGATACATGAGGATCGCACCAGACTCCATCAAAGTGAGGCCGGTCTCCTGGTCGACGATCGCAGGAATCTTGTTGTTCGGCGATATCTTGAGGAACGCGGGTTCGTGCTGTTCGCCTTTGGTGATGTTGACCGCATGAACCGTGTAATCGATGCCGAGTTCCTCCAACATGATCGAGACTTTGCGTCCGTTGGGCGTGCCCCATGTATAGAAATCAATCATTCAGAATCTCCTGAAAATTATTCGGACGAGTGGCGAAAGCGGCGGCACTCTAGTCTTGGCTCTCGTCTTTCACAATGGAGCGGACAGGAAAAGTCTTGCGACACGCTCATCCCAGACGGGCGAGCAGGACCCAGCCGGTCACAAATAGCGGACTGAGCACGGTCGTGACAAAGACGGCAGCGGCTGCCAGTCGAGGACGTGCATCGAACTGAAGACAAAAAATCGCAAGGAGAACACCGACAGGCGCAGCCGACGCCACAACAAGAATGTCGTGCTCTATACCCTCAAAACCCAGTGCGCTTGCTAGGACCCAGGTGATTGCCGGGCCGGCCAGGAGTTTCAGGACAACAATGAGGCTAAGCGCGCCCCGTTCAAAGCGCTCGGCACCAGCAGCGAGACTTGCGCCAAGAGCGAAGAGGGCAACAGCAGCATAGGTGTTTCCCATTAGTTCGATTGGCATGGAGATGACCTTGGGAAGCGTGACGTCTGTTGCTTTGAGCGTCAGACCGATGACGACACCCCAGATCATTGGGCTGCGCACCACAGCCATTGCGGGCGAACGCTGTCCGCTTGCCTTGGGCATGAAAAAAATTGCAACCGCGATGATGATCAGCACCGACTGCAGAGAGACGATGACGGCCTGATGCAGCAGATAGTCCGGCGGAAAGGCAAGTTGCGCCAGTGGCAGGCCGAAGTTCCCGGTGTTTGGAAAGGCCAAGGCGATTGCGATGACCGGTCGCGTTTCCGGCGTAGTCCGGAAGAGCACTGCAATTCCCCATCCTATCGCGAGGAGCATCACGAACTGAAAGACCGTGAACCATGCTGTTGGCCAGACATCGGCGAGAGGGATCTTTGCGGTCGACAGAAAGTGAATGAGGAAACATGGCAGAATGACATTGACCTGAAGACGGTTCAGGGTGTCGACCGACAATGACAACTTTGGCTGGACCGCCCAACCGAGCGCCACCAGAGCGATGATCGGCAGCGTAATGTCGGTCAGAATCTCGAAGAACAGGGTCACTAAAGCGTCCAGTTCATTAAGCTTGGTATCATGGCGGGCACGCGCGATTCTCGCCGCTGGACCAGCCAGCGCTGCATGGTCGATCTCCGGTGGGCCTAGCCGACGCAATCGACGAGCACAAGCCAGACCGGTGATTGCGATCACTAAGATTGTGGACCGCAAATCAATCCTTATATGAGCGACCAGGACTGACGGACATGGATCTGTCGCCAAACGGTCATGCTCATTTGCTAATCGCTTGGTCAATCAGCTTCATCGACAGAAGGACAATCGCAGGATGGCAATGGCCAACCAGCTGGAATCAGATGCGCCATTGAGCGCAAACGACAGGATGACAGGCGTACCACGTTACGCGCTTTTCTATGCTCCCGAGCCCGGATCACCACTTGCCGAATTCGGTCGCAGTTGGTTCGGATACGATGCCGAAGCAGGAACAGAGGTTTCTCATCGACAGGACTATGGTCTTGGCATTGACGAGACGCACAAGATGACGCGCGCGCCCCGCCACTATGGACTGCATGGCACGCTTAGGCCCCCGTTCCGCCTGAGGTCCGGCATGACCGAAGCCGAACTGGTTGCGCGAACGGAGCGCTTTTCTCAAAACCTCAGACCCGTGGCGGTCGGTCTCCCAACCATCCAAAGGATTGGTGCTTTTCTTGCGCTGGCGCCGGCCGAAGCAAATCCTTCGCTCGCACGCCTTCATGCGCGCTCTCTCTTTGCAATCGAGCATTTTCGGGCGCCGTTGTCGGAGCCAGAACGCGCCAAGCGGCTCGCAACCGGATTGTCGCCTAACCAACGGCTTCTCATGGCACAGTGGGGATATCCGTATGTGCTGGACGAATTCCAGTTCCATATCACCTTGACGGGACCGTTGAGCGATCATGAACAGGCGCGCGTTGCGCCCGTCCTCAGCCCTGCCCTGAAGGACATCTGCCTCGAACCGCTGGAAATCGAGTCGATCTGTCTGTTTGTCGAACCGGGCGATGGACGGCCATTCCGGTTGCTTCGGAGATTTCCCATGACTGGCGACAAAGCCTCACTTTGATCTTTGACGGGACAAAGTTTCGTCAAAGGAGGCGGCTTAAATCATAAATCTGGCGGCTGGGTGCGGCGACCAAGAGGGAACGTCATGCCAGATTATGGAGAAATCCTTTCGTTTCTCGCCAAGAATCCTCCTCAGCTCGAGGCAGAGCGTGAACTACACGCCTCGCTCCTGGAGCTGTTGGCGAATTGCTTGAGGGGGAATGGATCATCCGTGGAAGGAAATCCATCGGACCTGACCGAACGAATTGTACAAAATCACAAGCGCGCGGTGCATTTCAATTAAGCGCAAGTGTGCGTCGGTTTATCTTGAGAGTCGCAATTGCGCCCCTCGGAGGCCGATGCTACACAGCGCTCTGCCGTCGGACCGAACGAGCACGAAATTCCGATGGACAGCGCGCCGCGCCTCGACCCCTCGTCCTACTGCACGATTTTTGAGGTTTGGGTGACACGGTCGCTGCCAGCAATTTGATGGAGCGACGATCTCATGACGTACAAGGCCGAGGACTTCGTTAGGTCATTGGATCAAAGCATCACCGCTTCCAAAAGCGGCGATCAGCCCTACAAACACTGGTTCCTCGAAAACTGTCTGCCGGACGGCGCGATTTCAGACATCAGCGCTCTTCCCTTTCCTGCCCCTTCTCTTGAAGGCGTCTCGGGAAAGCGCGAACTCCACAATGCGACCCGCACCTATTTCGATGTCGACACACAGTCGACCTATCCTGTGTGCAAGGCCTTCGCGCAAGGCTTCCAGGACAAGCGTACGACCGATCGCATTCAGAGTTTCTTCGGAACTGATCTGGCGGGAACATATCTGCGGATCGAGTATGCGCAGGATGTCGACGGATTCTGGCTGGAGCCCCACACGGACCTCGGTGTCAAACTTTTCACAATGCTGCTCTATGTGTCGGATGACGACAGCCATATGGAGCTGGGAACCGACATTTTCAACACGGACAAGAAACCTGTTGCACGGTCGCCTTTCGCACCCAATGCCGCCATGGTTTTCATCCCATCCGATATCACCTATCACGGCTTTGAGCCACGGCCGATCCAAGGGATCCGGCAGTCTGTCATTATCAACTATGTCAGTGACGAATGGCGAGCCCGGGAGCAACTCGCTTTTCCTGAAGCACCCATAGAAGGGTAATACCAGCGGCGGTCAGTCGGATCGCTCGTCAACCTCGATACTATCTACCCTGCTCTCGTAAAACGCGAGATGACCTTCTATCGGCTTTACGGCTGGGTAAGCCGGCTCATACACCCAAACGGCATTTTCAGATCGACGATCCCCGACGCCAATAGTGTAGTAGCCGGCATCACCTTTGTATGGGCAGTAGGTGCTGTGGGGCGTCGACATCAATCGATCCATGGCAACATCGTTTTTGGGGATGTAGTAGACGGCCGGATATGTGGACTCCTGGAGCTTCAGAGCGCACTTCGTATCGGCAATCACTTCGCCCTCGAAAGTGACCCTGACTCGTGCGTCCGCGGCTTCAATCGTTATGGGATGATCCGGTCCCGGGATTTTCATTGCGTGTTTTCCAGTCTTTGATTTGGCCGACAATCGCACGTTCAGCGCCCCCCTCGCCATGCGCGCATTGATCGAATAGAACCCACCCAAACAACCGATCGAAAATGAAGAGGAATTCGAATGAGCAAAGTTGCGTGGATTGGACTCGGTGTCATGGGATATCACATGGCCGGGCATATCAAGGCCAAGGGCGGTCACGAACTCGTGGTCTACAATCGAACCAAGGCAAAGGCCGAGCAATGGGCGGCCGAGCATGGCGGTACGGTCGCCGATACACCGGCAGAAGCCGCGCGCGGTGCCGACTTCGTCTTCTGCTGCGTCGGAAACGATGACGATCTGCGCGCCGTCACGACCGGAAAGGACGGCGCATTCGAGACCCTTGGCGAGAATGTTGTCTTTGTCGACAACACAACCGCCTCCGCCGATGTCGCCCGCGAGCTGCATGCCGCCGCAAAGGCAAAAGGTGCCGGCTTTCTCGATGCCCCCGTTTCGGGCGGAGAAGCCGGTGCACAGAATGGTGCCCTGACCGTGATGGTCGGCGGCGACGATGCGGACTTTGCGAAAGCCGAACCCGTGATCCAATGCTTTGCCCAGGCTGTCACCCATCTTGGCGCGCCGGGCGCCGGTCAGTTGACCAAGATGGTCAATCAGATCTGCATCGCGGGTCTCGTCCAAGGTCTCTCCGAGGGGTTGCACTTCGCCAAATGCGCGGGGCTCGATATTCCGGCCGTAATCGCGACGATCTCAAAGGGCGCGGCACAGTCCTGGCAGATGGAAAATCGCTGGGAGACCATGGCCGCCGGTAAGTTCGACTATGGCTTTGCAGTGGATTGGATGCGCAAGGATCTTGGTATTTGCCTCGATGAAGCACGCCGCAACAATGCGCATCTCCCGGTCGCAGCCCTTGTGGATCAGTTCTACTCCGAAGTGCAGAAGATGGGCGGCCAGCGTTGGGACACGTCTAGCCTGATTGCCCGCCTCGAACATGACTGACGCAATAGACCAGGCGGGTCGCGAAGAATCGCTGCTCGCCTGGCGCGTCGGGCGTCACATGCTGGCCAACAGCCCGGTCATCGCGCACTGGGGGTTTGAGCTGCTCGACATGGCACCCGGGCACGCGCGCCTTGCCATGACCATACGCGACGACATGGCCAATCCGTTTGGCGTGTGCCACGGCGGCGTGTTGTTCACTTTCGCCGATACATGCTTCGGGTTTGCGTGCAACTCGCACAACACCCAGGCCGTCGGTGCGTCCTGCGATATCCGCTACCTGCAGCCGGCACGGGTGGGCGATGAAATTTTTGCATCCGCCAAGGAAATCTGGCTGCGCGGCCGAAGCAGTCTTTATGACGTCGTCATCAACCGTGCGGATGACGAGCAAATTGCTGTCATGAGAGGTTATGCGCGGATACTAGGCGAGCCGTTGGTCGAACCACTGTGACCGTTCATTCTGCGGCAATCCGCTCCTCGCTCGCATAGTCGAGCGGAAGCTCTGTCGTGAACTTGATCTGCTCCATCGCGAAGGCCGAGCTCACATCGGACAGCTCGATGCGTTCGATCAGCTTCTTGTAGAAAGCATCGTAGCTTTCGATGTCGGGAACAACGACACGTAGCAGATAGTCGACCTGCCCGCTCATGCGATAGAACTCAACAACTTCTGGGAAATCCTGAATGGCTGCATGGAACCTGTCGAGCCAGTCTTGCGCGTGATGGCTGGTTGAAATCGAAACAAAGACCGTAACGCCCGCCTTGACCTTCTTCGGGTTCAGAAGCGCCACGCGGCGTTCAATGATGCCGGCCTCTTCCAACTTTTGAATGCGCCGCCAGCAAGGCGTTGTTGAAAGCCCGACCCGGCGGCCAATCTCAGCCACGGGTACGGTACAATCCTCCTGAAGAATATCGAGAATCTTGCGGTCCATCTTGTCGAGCATAAGGGGGCCTCACGAGCGAAACGATTTCCTAATTTGAGCTTGATTAGAATGAATTTGTCCTATTGTCCACTGTAGAGCGGTAAAATCGGATTTATTTTCTAATTTTGTCACTCAGAATCCTTGTCAGACGCGCTCCTCCCTGCCATTTGGATAGGACGGAGACTGATGATGACCAAGCAAGCCACTCAAATTCGCCCTTTATCGGATGATTTCGCCGTTTCGAGCCAGATCGACGCAATGGACTTCGCGGTCCTGCGGGCACGTGGCATTCGCACGGTCATCAACAATCGGCCCGACGAAGAGGCGGGCGGTACGCACATGCAGTCTTCGGTCGCTGAAGAACTCGCCCGCGCGCATGGCATCGACTATGTCTACATGCCGGTGACGGGATTGGATGTGACCGAAGCCGACGCCGTTGAGGCCTTTCGGACGGCACTCGAAACAAGCAGCGGACCCGTCCTGGCCCATTGTGCCGCAGGCATGCGGTCAGCCATTCTTTGGGGCCTGTCTCAGAAGCATGCACTTGGCGCGGATGAGGTTATCGCGCGTGCTGCGACAGCTGGCTATGATCTGGACATCGTGCGATCTGAGTTGGACGACCTGGCAGCATAGCCAGCAACCGAGATCAGCCGATCAATCGCCGGATCTCGGACTTGAGATACGGCAATACATCCACTTCAAACCACCCGTTCTTTTTCAACCAGGCATTGTTCCGCCACGACGGATGCGGGAGTGGAAGCAGAGGCGTTCCCTCTGCTGGCTCGGCAAAGTCACGCCATTGACGCACTGTCTCAGTTAGCGATGGATGCCGACGCGAGCCAAGATGCCATTTCAATGCATATTGGCCGACAAGCAGTACGAGTTCGAGGTCCGGCAACTGCTCCATGACTCGACTCCGCCATAGCGGAGCGCATTCCTTACGCGGCGGAAGATCACCGCCCTTGGCATCCAGACCGGGAAAACAGAAACCCATCGGAATGATCGCTATCTTGTCTGTATCGTAGAATTCATCCTCGGTGACCCCCATCCAATCGCGGAGCCGATCGCCCGACGGATCAGTGAACGGCTTTCCCGAGGCATGAACACGCGTACCGGGCGCCTGCCCGCAAATGCAGACCCTTGCGCGTTTGCCAACGCGAAGGACCGGTCGCGGCTCATGTGGCAATGCCTTTCCCAGAGGTGCATCAACACAAGCCCTGCAAGCCTGGATTTCGTCGAGAAGGCGCCGCAGCGCTGGATCGGCAGAGCGCGTCATCATGCCTTGGCGCTTGGCCGTGCCGAAACTTCACCATACCAGCGATCGAGATTGTCCAAACCATCGGGACGCGCAACGCGAGCCGGTTTCATGAAGTCCATCGCCACCAGCGCCGTGATGTCCGCAACGGAGTAATCCGGTCCCGCGATGTATTGATGAGTGGCCAATTGTCGGTCAATGGCTGCCAGAACATCGCCAACCCGCTCACGGTTGGCTTCGCCCCATTCAGGAAACTGAGGAGATTCGAGATGGCCCATCTTCGGGTTTGTATGCCGTAGCGTCTGAGCGACCCGAAAGAGCAAGCCAAGTTCGACGCGGCGCTGCCACATCTCGATCGTCGCGCATTCCAACGGTCCCGTCCCGAAGAGTGGCGGTTCAGGTTGCTGCTCTTCAAAATAGCGGCAGATGGCAATGGACTCGCAAAGCGTGTTGCCGTCCTCGAAGACGAGAACCGGCACGGTTTGAAACGGATTCAGCGCAGCAAAATCCTCTGTCTTGTGCTCTTTCTCCATAATGTTGATCTGCTCGAACGGCATATCGATGCCTTTCTCCGCCAGAAAGATCCGCACACGGCGAGGATTGGGTGCAGGTGCAGCCTCAATGATCTTCATTCATCCAGTCCCTTATTCCTGAGCCAGTCTTGTTAGCGGCGGCCGTGGGTTTCTCGCCAGTCCTTCGGCCGCTCGAAAGTTCCCGACCACAGACCGCGGCGCGCTTTCTTTGCAGCGCGTTCGGCTGCACCATATTCGTCATAGGATACCGCCCAGCCGTTCGATACCATCCACTCATTGATTTCCCGCTCTCCCGCCTTGCAGACGCCCAACAAGCGATTGTGCTTGTCCCGTCTTGCTGCCTTGCAGGTGACGGTTGCGCCGCCAATCATGCGGCGGAGGCGATCCCTCGCCTGGCGCCCGCATGCCCAGTCTCTGCCTCCACGCTGGCATGACTGTGCCAGTTCGGGGGCATCGATCCCGCGTAGTCTGACCCTCTCGCCTGCCAATTCGATGCTGTCCCCATCGACGACCCGCACGTTGCCGATCACCTGGCGCATCTCCGGTTCGGGCAAGAGTTGCACGATCGCCAGCAATCCGACGATCAGACAGGCGAACAACGCAAAGTCCAGACCGCGATGGCGTCGTGTCAATCTTATGAGGCGAGCGATCATGCTTTCATATTTTCATTCGGCGGGCCTGTTGCTGCGATCTGATTGGGTGCGCAGCCAATTCCTTAGACTTTTGGTCTGATAAGGTCCGATGTGACAAGCCATAACTCGGTGATGATGCATCACGACACCGTTGCAAGAGACGCTCGCGATTGCTGAGCCGACCTATTGCATTCACCCACTTTTCGGCGACTTTGACGGTGCGTATGGCCGTCGAACATCCGAAACAAAGTAAACGAGACGTTAGGGAATTGTCCCGACACTGTACGGTGCCGAGATCGCTTCGGTGAATTGCAGAGAAACCCGCTGAGCGGGCGATTCCTCTATCGAGTACCAAACTTACCTTGGAACGCGCCGAGTATGAGCACGGGATCCACCGCCGCGAGATCGGTACCGAATACGCCTGGCACAAGCGCGAGGGCCAAAACCGCGCGCCAGATCCGAGATGCACGCGATCTCCTTTCCGGTCAGGCAAGCTCAACACGTGAATTCGACTATGAACTGCTGCAGATGTTCGTCAAAAACGAACTCGGTGCGGCGCTTACCGTGCCGATGCTGGCGATTATCGTCGCTCTTGGCGCAATGTTCTGGGCACCGACAAATGAGTTGTTGGTCTGGCTGAGCCAAGTCTTTATCGCCAAGGGCATTCTGCTCGCGCTTGCCCGCCAGTTCAGCCTCAAACCGCAGTCAGAGGTGGATGTCGACACATGGCGAGCCAAGTTCGCTGCGGCCGAATTCCTCTATGGCGTGACCTGGGCCAGTGTCGTTTTTGTCGATTTCGTGAGCCAGGACCAGTCGGCCTACATCTTCATATTCGCTTCGATCATCGTGGTTCTATCGTTGCGGATGATGTTTGCATTCACAGTCATGCCGATCGTTTATGCCGGCACCATCCCGATGACGGCAGCCTTGGTTCTGCGCTTTGGGATGATGGATAATCCGTTCTTCTGGGCCCTCGCGGCCATGACAATCGGCGTTCACATGTATTTCCTGGTCTTGATGACCGGCTTGAATTCGACCGTCAAAGCGATGCTGGGCTACCGGGCTGAAAAAGATGCCCTGATCGCGGAACTCGAACAGGCCAAGTCGATTTCCGACGGTGCCAGACGGCGCGCCGAGGAAGCGAATCTTGCCAAGTCGCGTTTCCTGGCAACCATGAGTCATGAACTGCGCACACCCCTGAATGCTATTCTGGGGTTCTCCGAGGTTATGAAAACGGAGATACTCGGAAAGCACACGGTACCGACATACAAAGACTATGCTGCCGATATCCATACAAGCGGACAGCACCTGCTCAATCTCATCAATGAGATATTGGATCTCTCCCGTATTGAAGCCGGCCGCTACGAACTGAATGAAGAGCCGGTAACCCTGGCCGATATCGCAGAGGATTGTCACCGGCTCCTGAAGCTGAAAGCCAACAATAAGAGTATCGAGATCGTCGACGACTTCCCCGAAGGACTGCCTCAATTATGGGCAGACGAGCGCGCTCTGCGACAGATTTGTCTCAATCTCCTGTCCAATGCCGTTAAGTTCACACCGCGTGGGGGCATGATAACGATCCGTATTGGGGCGAGTCCCGAAGGTGGACAGTTCCTCGCCATTCGGGACACCGGACCGGGAATACCGGAGGAGGAAATTCCTCGGGTCCTCTCGACATTCGGGCAAGGATCGCTCGCGCACCAGACAGCCGAAGGCGGGACCGGCCTCGGCCTGCCGATTGTCAAGAATTTGGTCGACTTGCATGGTGGTGTCTTCGAGCTGAAGAGCAAACTACGGCAGGGGACCGAGGTTGTTGCGACATTCCCGCCCGAGCGTGTCCTTCATGTCATGCCGCGCCTAGCCGAGCCCGGTGAAGCCGATACGCTCGCAACGGCGTAACAAATTCCAGCGTTCACGTCCGATCCCGATTGCCTTCCGCCGTCCTGATCTCTAGAAATAGAGATGGTTGTTGTGCGGCGGAGCGTATCGGAGGCACATCTTGGTCTCGCCTTGCGTTGGTATTTGTGTGATCGATCCAGGTAACGGTGCCTGTCGGGGCTGTGGCCGGACCCAGGATGAAATTGCGCGCTGGAGCGCGATGACCGATCGCCAGAGGCACGCGATCATGACTCGTCTGGCCGCGACGCACCACTCCCCGGAGAACCAGTAAGATGAGTGCTCTGCTGGCTTTTTTGCTCCTGGCATGCGCCGGCCTCATCCTCTCTTTAGAGAAATCAACAGAATCGATCGCCGGTTTTGCCGGGCCGGATTTTGCGATGATGATTACCGGCCTGGCCCTGATCATCTTTCTTGGCGGACCGCTTTTGCGTCGGCAAAAAGGTCTTGTCAGCTCTCTCAGAAACGCAATCGGCTGGTCGGCTTTAGTCATCGTCTGTGTTGTGGTCTATTCGGTTCGAGGCGAATTGAAGCCGCTATCGGATCGTTTGTTGACCCAACTTAAGCCTCCGGTTTCGGTTTCAGTGACGACCGAAGCCCTGCCCGTGAAACGGGATGTCCGGATACGCCGTCAGATCGACGGCCAGTTCGTTGCCACGACGACGATAAACGCGATTCCGATCGCTATGATCGTCGATACGGGTGCATCCACGGTGGTTTTGCGGGCGGCCGACGCAAAAAGAGCCGGCATCGATATCGGGAAATTATCGTATACCGTGCCAGTCCAGACCGCGAATGGTCGGTCGTTCGCTGCCCATATTCGCTTGGAGAAAATCATCATCGGATCTGTGACGATGGTGAACGTCGAAGCATTGATTGCCAGGCCGGGCGCATTGCACCAAAGCTTGCTCGGTATGAGTTTTTTAAGCCGTTTACGCTCATATGAGTTCTCGGGAGACTTTCTGACCCTACGTGGTTAGTTGTTTCGAGTGGGATGAAGAGCCCGCGCGTATCTCGTATCTCGGGGGGCGTTTGTCTTGGCGTATGGATCCGGTGTCCGACATTTGATCGGCGAAGCGATAACGTGGAGTGCCGTGCTGGTTACGGGTTTCGGCGCCGTTTACTATTTCGATGAAATCAAGGCAGCCGTCACGAACGTGGCCGTCGCCGTCCACCAATCTCAGGATGTGCGCGAAGAGTCGCCCCGACAAACCGTGACATCCTCGGGGTTCGATCGCTCTGTCCATCTGCGCGCCGACAGGTCTGGTCATTTCGCTGTTGCTGCCGAGATTAATGGCCGCGATGTAGCGCTATTGGCCGATACGGGAGCCACACTCGTCGCGTTAACCTACGACGATGCGAGAGAAATCGGCTTCACACCCAACGACCTCTCATTTACCGCACGATCCCGAACAGCCAATGGAACGGCAAGTATGGCGATGGTAACGCTCGACCGCATCAGAGTCGGCGATATCGAAGTGCGGAATGTGCGCGCCATGGTTGCGGAGCCGGGCAAGCTTCATATCAGCCTGCTGGGCATGAGTTTCCTCAGCCGGCTGGAGAGCTTTCAGATTCGCGGCAACGAACTCGTTCTCAATCAATAGCAGACGTCCCGACCAAAGCATCGTGCGATGATTTGGTATCATCGCGCGAAGTTCTATCTACCGGACTCAACAATGAGCTTGCGTGTTGCGAGAGCCGATCTTTCGCTGCCGTTGATATAGCGAAGCTCATAGGTTCCAGGTTCTGCCGGCGCACGCATTTCCAGCGGATTGCCTCTTCTCACATAGACATAAGAGACGTACTTGCCGGGTTTCTGATCGGGTCGGGAAATCTCGACCCAATCGTTCCGATTGCCTGGGCCAACCCATTTAGCCTCGAACGTCTTGCCGGCACCGATCGTCTCGACAGCCTCAATGCTTGCATTTGTGGGACCGACCTCCAGTTGCACCCGTGCCAGCGTGCCCCGATCATTGCCATTGATATAGCGGACTTCGTAGGTCCCGGGCTGGCTCGGAGCTCTGATGGATAGAGGATTACCGCGCTTGGTGTAGGCATAGGCTTTGTGTTGCCCGGATTTCGTTTTCGGTGTCGACACAGTGATGTAGTCGTTGTTGACGCCTGGGCCGGTCCACTTGACCTCGAAGTCGTATCCCGCCGGTATTCCCTCAACAGTTTCAAGTTGGACCGCTGATGGTTTGACCGTCAGCGACCGACGCGCCATGACCGATCTCTCGCTGGAATTGACGTAACGCAGCTCGTAGGAGCCAGCCTTTGTCGGGGCACGCAGTTTTGCCGGGTTCCCGCGTTTCGCATAGGCATAGCCCTTGTGTGCACTGGATCCCGCTTTCAGCTCGGAGATGCCAATCCAGTCATTGTCCTGGCCCGGACCGACCCATTGCACGTCGAACGGCTCGCCTGCACCGATCTCACTCACGGCCTCCAACGTGACATCGGCCTCTTTCACAATGAGCTTGCGGCGCGCCATGACCGTGGACTCGCTCGCATTGACATACCGAATCTCATATTCGCCCGGAGCCGTCGGCGCCCGCAGTTTTGCCGGATTGCCCTGGCGCGTATAGGCGTAGCTTTTGTGCTTGCCCGGTTTGTCCTTGGGAGCTGCGATCCCGACCCAGTCTCTCTTGTGCCCGGGCCCTTCCCATTTGACTTCGAACGGTTGCCCCCCCTTCACCTCATCTGGAGCAGCGAGGGTTGCACCGGATGGCTCGACCACGAGCCTGCGGCGGGCCATGACCGTGGTATCGCTCGCATTGACATAACGGATCTCATATTGACCAGGTGCCGTCGGCGCCCTCAAGGTCACGGGATTGCCTTGCCGGACATAGGCATAGGATTTGTGTTGCCCCGGCTTCATTTTCGGCGTTGCCAATCCAACCCAATCTCTTTTATGCCCTGGCCCTTTCCACTTCACCTCGAAGGATGCGCCGCCCTTCACACGATCCACGGCGACGAGTTCCATATCGGCCGGCACCACTTTGAGTTTTCGGCGCCCCATGATCTTCGTTTCGGTGCCGTTCACATAGCGCAGCTCATAGTCCCCAGGTTTTGACGGTGCTCGGAGCGAGACAGGGTTGCCGGATTTCGTATAAGCGTAAGTCTTGTGATTTCCGGCCTTCATCTTGGGCGTTGCAAGACCCACCCAATCACGCTCGTGTCCGGGGCCTTCCCATTGGACTTCGAAGGTTGCACCCGCGGGCACTTCGTCTACTGCTGTCAGAAACGCGGAAGGCTTCGGCTCACCGACCGTTATGGGGCGCTGAGCCAGCAATTTTCTCAGACTGGCTGAATAGTATCTCAGCTCATAGCGCCCCTGCTTGCCCGGTGCTCGAAATGTCAGCGTTGCACCTTTGCCGACATCCAGTGACTGGACAAAACTCGAGCCCGGTACGGATCCGGGCCGTGCCAACTGGACCTTGTCTCCCTTGGCGGCAGGCCCCTGCCAACTGACTGCGAACTCTTCGGCAGCCGGAACCGTATCCGGAGCATCGATGCTTGCCTTCGGCAGTTCTGCAACCATCTCCAGCTCGACGGAATCGGGTCTGTCTTTTCCGATATCGAATGTTCCCTCGCCCTTGAATGCGCCCGCCGTTGCCGAGACGTCATACTGGCCATCCGGCAGGTCGGAGACCTCCAGCCGCGCCGTTTCGGTCGTCTTTGCGATATTGACGTCGCCTCCGGACACCGACCAGTTCACGGGACCGGGAACCGGCCTGCCATCAGCCTTGTTTGATGCCTGAATTGCAAAGGGTCGCTGCGGCTCCACCACGCGTTGAAACGCGACAACCAGTTCATTGGCATCTTTCGCCGAGACAAAGACGCCACCCGTATTCTCGGCAAGACATTGGAGCTGGCGCTTCTCTTCCCGCTTTGCCACATCGAAGCCGATGACGTGCGTTGTGAAATCGACGCCATTGTTCTCAAGCTCGGTTGCCACAGCGCACGGATCGAGATCGCAAGTCTCCTTGCCGTCGCTCAGCAATATGACCGTTGCCTTTTCTTCGGTGTATTTGAGCGACTCCGCTGCCTGCCTGACGGCAGCCGTCAGTGGAGTCTTGCCGCGCGGCTTGATCTTGTTGACGGTCGAGGAAAATGACCGCGTGTTGATTGGCCCCGACGGGATCTTGAGCTCGATGTCGTCGCAATCGCCTTTGCGGCGGTGGCCATAGACGATCAAGCCCGCCTGAAGATCCAGTCCCTTCCAGTCTCGGATTGTCCGCTTAAGCGTATTCTTCGCAATATCGATCTTCGAGACGCCGTCGATCTGCCCCCACATCGAGCCCGATGCGTCGAAAACGACCATCACCTTTTCCTGAGCGATACCATGTCCTGGAATGGCAATCGCTGAGATTGCTGCGGTCCACAGGGCGGTGAAAAAGGATGAGCGCATTCGATTCATCGACTTTTCCTTTTCGTATCAAGGATGTACAGGATCAGGAACGGATTGGGGATACGCGAGACGCATCAAGAAGCTCTGATTACAGCACCTCATTGTGACGGCTGTTTGCCGAAGCTGGCAAATCCCATGACACTTGGTCCGCACCGCATCTTGCGCTATCAGGTTCGTCTGCACGAGGGGTATCACCAATGTTTCCGCAACCACGAACGGATCTCAAGCCGAACACGGCTGAGTTCGAGCGCTTTCCGCTGATCAAGCCGACGGGTTTCCGGGAGTATGATGCCCGCTGGCAGTACCCTGACGAGATCAATCTCATGGGGATTCAGGCCATTGGACTCGGTCTGGCAGCTTTGCACCGGCAACGCGGCAAGTCCGCCCGGATCGTCGTAGGGCATGACTACCGATCCTACTCGGCCGGTATCAAGACAGCTCTTGTATCCGGCCTTCTTGCCGGCGGTGCAGACGTTCATGACATCGGCCTGGCTCTCTCGCCAATGGCCTATTTTGCGCAGTTCGCGCTGGACGTCGAAAGCGTTGCCATGGTGACGGCAAGCCACAACGACAATGGCTGGACCGGCATCAAGATGGGCTTCGACCGCCCCCTGACATTCGGACCCGACGACATGTCGGCCCTGAAGGAGATCGTGCTTTCAGGAGAAGCCGAGACGGCCGATGGCGGCCGCTATCATTTTCATAGCGATCTTGCGGAACGCTATATGGCGGATCTGCAAGACAGACCGGCATATACGAGGCGCCTCAAAGCGGTCGTGGCTTGCGGCAACGGTACGGCTGGTGCGTTTGCACCTCAGGTGCTGGAAGCCGTGGGATTGGATGTGGTTCCGCTGCACTGCTCTCTCGACCACACCTTCCCCAACCACAACCCGAACCCTGAAGACATGGCAATGCTGAATGCCCTGCGCGATGCGGTTGCCGAATCCAATGCCGATCTCGGTCTTGCCTTCGATGGTGATGGCGACCGTTGCGGAGTCGTCGACAATGAAGGCCATGAAATCTTCGCGGATAAGGTCGGCGTCATGCTTGCGCGAGATATTTCCGCTCAGCATCCACAAGCGCGCTTTATCGCCGACGTGAAATCGACCGGCCTCTTCCTCACCGATCCGGTCCTCGCTGCCAATGGCGCAACATGTGAATATTGGAAAACCGGGCACTCCTACATCAAGCGCCATGCTCACGATACCGGTGCACTTGTCGGCTTTGAAAAGTCCGGACACTTCTTTTTCCAGCCTCCCCTCGGACGCGGCTATGACGATGGGCTCGTAGCCGCCCTCGCCGTTTGCGACATGCTGGAACACGCGCCGGACAAGAGCCTCGCTGACTTGCGACGCGATCTACCCCAGACCTGGGGCTCGCCGACAATGTCGCCGCACTGCGCAGATGAAGTGAAGTATGAGGTTGTCGATCGCGCCGTGAAACACTTCAGCGATCTTGCGAAAAACGGCGGCACGCTGGCCGGGCAGGCAATCCGGGAGCTGATTACTGTGAACGGGATTCGCATTGTCCTTGCAGACGGGACATGGGGCCTGGTGCGGGCCTCATCCAACAAGCCAGAGCTTGTTGTGGTCGTCGAAAGCCCCACATCGGAGGCGAACATGCGGGCGATCTTCGCCGAAATTGATCAACATATCTCGGCAATGCCTGAGGTTGGCGAGTACAATCAGAAGATCTGACTGAAAGCCTCAAACCAGCGTGAAGATAAATCGCACGCCGATTGTCAGCAGGAACGTGGCGAAGGCAAGCTCGAGCGTGCGGCGCGATACCTTGTGAGCAAGGCGGGCGCCGAAGGGTGCAGCCAGAACGCTGGTGGTTACGACAACGGCTGCTGCCAGTGGGCTGACATAACCCAGTGATCCGGCAGGTAGATTTGCGACAGACCATCCGGCCCAGATGAAGCCGAGCGTCGCGGGAACAGAAACGATTGGGCCAAAGGCCGAAGCCGTTCCGACAGCCTGATGCATGGGCCTTCCGTAAAGTGTCATAAGCGTCGAGATAAAGATCCCCCCGGCGATACTCATGAGTGTCGAGACGGTTCCAACCACAAGTCCGAAAATGGATCGGAATGGCTGCCCGGGAACATCGGCACCTAGCACCCAGCTTGACCGGCCGAAAAAGAGCTTCATCGACATCGTCGTTGCAGCAATGACCCAGATGATTTTGAGAACGTCTGCTTTTGCAAATTTTGCTACCAGAATGCCGAGACCGACTCCCAAGACAACAGGGATGGCGAAGCTCTTGACGATGTTTGTATCGATCGCGCCCTTGGAATGATGGGCGCGAATTGAACTGAGCGATGTCGGAATAATCACAGCCATCGACGTGCCAACACACAAATGCATCCGCACGGCATCGTCGACTCCCATAATCCCGAAAACCTCATAGAAGATCGGCACAAGGATTCCACCACCGCCAATCCCAAGAAGTCCGGCCGCAAGCCCTGTGAGTATGCCGCCAATGAGGAGACTGGCAGCGGGTAGAACCAGCTCGCCAATCGGAATGCCGAGATCCATAAGAGGATTTGTCCTGATTTACTCCGCCGCGACCTCAACGGGCGCTGAAGCTCCTGCCTCGACATGAGACAAAGCCTCTTGCAGCACCTCAAGTCCGACACCGGCTTTGGATGACGACGTACTCAGATGACGCCGGTATCCGCGAGCGCCCGGCTGACCATGATAGAGCCCCAGGAGATGCTTCGTCATACGATGCATAGGCACGCCCAGCCTCAATTGTTCCGACATGTAGACCGCGAACTCTTCGAGTACAGCCGCGCGCGGCAGTGGAGCCCCCTGCTCGCCAAAGAACAATCGATCGACGTCCGCAAGAAGATAGGGCGAATGATAGACGGCCCGGCCAAGCATAACACCGTCAACAAAGGCAAGATGCGATTGAGAATCCTGCAATGTATCGATCCCGCCATTCAGCACGATCACCAGATCGGGAAAAGCCTCCTTCAAGCGATAGACGCGCTCATAATCGAGCGGTGGAATGGTTCGATTCTCTTTGGGGCTCAGTCCTTTGAGCCAAGCCTTGCGCGCATGGACAATCAATATCTCCAGGCCTGCATCGATTTGAACGCGTACGAACCTGTCCAGGTCGCGCTCGATGTCCTGGTCATCGATTCCGATCCGGCACTTCACCGTCACTGGAACACTCACCGCATCGGACATGGCGCGCACCGCTCGCGCAACTTTGTCGGGCTCCGCCATGAGCTGGGCTCCGAAGCATCCGGCCGAAACCCGATCGGAAGGACAGCCCGCATTGAGATTGATCTCGTCGTAACCATACTCGGCGCCAAGCGCCGCGGCATCCGCCAGTTCTACAGCGTCAGCCCCTCCCAACTGCAATGCAACAGGATGCTCCGCGGGATCGAATGCCAGAAAGCGACGCCCGTCGCCGCGCATGATCGCCGCCGCGGTTATCATCTCCGTATAGAGCAGCGCATGGCGAGAAATCAGGCGCATGAACCGGCGGCAATGCCGGTCCGTACAGTCCATCATCGGCGCAACGGAGAAGCGTCGGGCAGTGTTGGCGGCGGAAGTCGCGACCTCTTGGTTAAGCATCAATTCTCCGAGAACCTGCGACATGCGGATCAGAACCGCATTGTTACTGCGACCGTGCTCTAAGCAAGCTCGATTTAAGCGAATTCTAAGCTTTGACTGTTAGGCTTAATGGAACAGCATGTGTCTAACGCGGTTGACCTAGTGGCCAAAGCAAAATTCCATAAATCACAGCGGGTGTATGTGCGTCCAGTCGGCACCTGGGCTTATATCGAGCAGGTCGTTCCCAAATGGGTCCGTGGCTGCGATGAGCCGATCAAAGTCCTTTATGATTGCGGAATGGGCCGTGAGTTTACGGAAAGCGAGTTGGAAGAAGAGGCCGAAGCACTCCAGAAAAATCCAGAATTCAACGGCATTGATGCAGACTGGCGTGTTACGCGCGGCCAAAACCGCTGGAAAACGGCAGAACAATGCGAGCATCACCCCTATCCGGGCACCCATCCGGTCGTGATAACGGGCGACAGCGAATGGGGCGGTTGGCGGGTTCCAGGCGCCGAGTATGACCGCGATCCATACGCGGTCGAAAAACAGGCACAGGTCATTGCGCGAGCCCCGGTGGTTCTTGCCCTCTTGAAAAACTTCGTGATGCATGCGGATGAAGAGCCTGAAAACTTCTCCAACTCGTTGATGAAACTGGCTGAAGTCTCCCGGCGCGTGCTCGATCGCATCGAAGAGCGATAGGCAATTAGCACATCGATTGCCGGCTACACTTGGAATCCAACGCCAGTCCGACTAAGACCGACGGTCCCTAAGCCAGTTGAATGGACCCGTCTACCCATGGATGCTTCTCGCCCAAACACGATCCATCTCAAGGACTATCTCCCATCGGACTACCTCATTGAGACAGTTGATCTCGATGTCAGTCTCGAGCCGACGGAAACGCGTGTTCAGACCATCCTCAGCGTCAAGCCAAATGCTGCTGCAGAAGCACCCGGGCCTCTTGTCCTCAATGGAGAGAACATCAAACTGGAACGCGTAATGCTTGATGGTCAGGAACTGGCCACCACTGAATACGAGCTTGGGCCGGGATCCCTGACACTTTCAACGGTCCCGGATCGCCCCTTCGAGGTCGGCCTGACAACGCTTGTTGATCCAGAAGCCAACAAGGCTCTCTCGGGTCTTTATCGCAGCCGCGGCATCTATTGCACGCAGTGTGAACCGGAGGGGTTTCGCCGCATCACTTATACGCTGGACCGCCCGGATGTTCTGTCGGTCTACCGGACGCGTGTTGAAGCCGACAAAGACGAAACACCCATTCTCCTGGCCAACGGCAATCCGGTTTCCGCCGGAGACATTGAGGGAAGCAATCGGCACTTTGCTATCTGGCATGATCCGCATCCCAAGCCGAGCTATCTCTTCGCCATGGTCGGCGGCTCACTGGCGTTGGTCTCAGATCGTTTCACAACGGCATCGGGTCGAGAGGTGGAGCTCCGCATCTATGTGGAACCCGGCAAAGAAGATCGCTGCGAATGGGCGATGGACTCGCTAAAGCGCTCCATGCGCTGGGATGAGGAACGCTTCGGGCTCGAATACGACCTGGATATTTTCATCATTGTCGCGGTCAGCGATTTCAATATGGGCGCAATGGAGAATAAGGGCCTGAACATTTTCAATGACAAGCTCATTCTCGCCCGCCCCGATACAGCCACCGATAACGAATACGCCGCAATTGAAGCGGTCATAGCCCATGAGTATTTCCATAATTGGACTGGCAACCGGGTAACCTGCCGCGATTGGTTCCAACTGTGTCTCAAGGAAGGCCTCACCGTTTTCAGAGACCAGGAATTCAGCGGCGATATGCGGGAAGCGGCGGTTGAACGGATCAGCGCCGTGCGCATGCTGAAGACCCATCAGTTTCCAGAAGACAACGGACCTCTGGCCCATCCCGTCCGCCCTGACTCCTACATGGAAATCAACAACTTCTATACGGCTACGGTCTATGAGAAAGGGGCCGAGATTTGCCGGATGCTGCAAACCCATCTAGGGCGCGAAGGGTTCCGGCAGGGCCTCGATCTCTACTTCGAGCGCCATGACGGCGAAGCAGCAACAGTCGAAGATTTCGTTGCATCCATGGCGGACGCAACCGGCGTCGATTTGGATCAGTTCATGCAATGGTACGCGCAGGCAGGAACGCCGGAAGTTGCATGTACGCTCAATTATGACCCTGCCCTAAAAGTCGCGGAGCTATCGGTCTCTCAGGTCACGCCGCCAACCCCAGGGCAGCCCAAGAAACAAGCCCTGCCCATTCCACTGAAGCTGGGCCTAATCGGACAAAATGGAGAAGACGTCACCCTGGTTTGCGATGATGGGACCGACCTCAAGGACGGCGTGGTTCTGATCGAGGATGATGAAAAGACGATCCGTTTCCGCGATGTGCCGGCACGTCCCGTCCCCTCTCTCTTCCGCGAGTTTTCGGCACCGGTAAGACTGACGACCAGCCTGAAACCCGACGATCTCGTGTTCCTCATGGCGCACGACAAAGATCTCTTCAATCGGTGGCAGGCCGGACAGGATTACGCCACGCGCCTTATGACAGACACAATCCGTTCCGGTTCCGACAGCGAGTTACAGGCTCTTGCTCCCGACTTTGCGAGAGCCCTTGGTGCCACCCTACAGGACGCAGGACTGGAACCAGCTTTCAAGGCTGAGACACTCAAACTACCGAGCGAGTCCGATATCGCGCGAGAGTTGGCCGGCGACATCGACACGGATGCCATTCATGAGACACGCAAGACCCTCTGCCGCATTGTTGCGACGGAACTGAGCTCGCTTCTCACCGAAATCTACGAGTCCAATACATCGAAAGAGGCTTACTCTCCCGATGCGCGAGATAGCGGCAGACGCAGTCTCCGCAATACAGCCCTTGCGATTAAGTCGGCGCATCAAGACGCGGATACCCTCGCCCTTCTGGAACAGCAGTACCTGTCTGCAAGCAACATGACGGACAAAATGGCTGCACTCTCCATCCTGACACATTTTCAGGACCCGGCCCGCGACCGGCTGTTCGACTCGTTTTTTGAGGACTGGAAAGACGATCATCTGGTCGTCGATAAGTGGTACATGCTGCAGGCGATTTCATCGAGACCGGATACGCTCGATCGGGTGAAGGCATTGACCAACCACCCACTCTTCTCTCTTAAGACACCTAATAAGGTCAGAGCACTGATCGGTGCATTTGCTCAGATGAACCCTGTGAGATTCAATCAGAAGGGTGGCCAGGGTTATGAATTCGTTGCCGAAACCGTGCTCGAACTCGACGCATTCAATCCGCAGGTTGCAGCCCGCCTGATGGGCGCCTTCAAGAACTGGCGAAAGCTGGAGCCAGGTCGCCGCGACGACGCAAAACAGATGCTGGAGAAGGTTGCCGGCAGAGAAGGTCTCTCACCCGATCTATACGAGATCGCCACCAAGACGTTGGATTAAATTGGCCTTTTGGACCGAATTTTCGACAAGTTTTCCACATGTTCCCCACATGTTCCCTATAGACAAATCAAGGTGTCATCGATTCAAATGAACAGGTGATTCGGAGATGCGGCACATCGAACGAATCACTGCATTGGGAGATCATTGAGGGGGCCTGTTCATGGCGCGGACATCGTCCGTCCGCCGCGCGTGGTTCACGTTGCCGGCGGAAGGATACAGCCGAGCGATCGGTGCAGACAAGTTCGCGCGTTTTCTGCCTTCCGAGCACGTCTTTCGGCGTATCATTCCATATCTGCTAGGCGTGTTTTTCCTCGTCGTTATCGCGACGACCGTCGGGAACTTCACTTATGGCAAGCGCGTCGCAACCGCAGACGCAGAAAAACAGCTCGCGCTCATTGCCGATGCAATTGCAGCGCGGTTCGAACTCAACAACGGCGACCGCACTGAGCGATGGCAAGCAACGCTTGCCAAGAGCCTGCCGACGGGTGCGACTCTTGACGAGCGACGGATCTTTCTCGCCGATGGCGAGGGGGCAATTCGTGCATTGGCTCCGCTGAACGGCGATGCGCTCGACAGACCCCTGACGGAGATTCTCGGAAAGCACCAACCACTGACGGTTCTTGGTGCCCGAGCCGGCGTCATGAACGTCACGCTCGATGATGGCCGCCAGGCCTTTGTCACGGTGCGCCATGTCGGCGCAAACCGTTCCCAGCTCGCCGTCGTTCAACCTACGAGCACTGCCCTCGCACATTGGTGGGATGCGACGGTTGTCGATACATCGGTCCTCGCGACAACGGCACTCCTATTGCTCTTGATGGGAGGTGCGTTCGTAACGATGTCTCAGCGCACATCCCGAACGCAGCTGTCCGCCTCTGCTCTCCGCAACGACGTGGACTCAGCCCTGGACGACGCCGGATGGGGGATCTGGGATTGGAATGTAGCGCGTGGTCACATCCAATGGTCGCGAGGCATGTTGACACTGCTCGGCCAAACGGGAGCTGGTGAGACGACAAGCTATCGCGAAGTGTCAAAAGTGCTGCACCCGGACGACGATCTCTACGGATCCATTGCGGATCTCTTGGAGAGTGAACCGGCGACGATCGACAAGACGATAAGATTCCGCCATCAATCCGGAGACTGGGTTCCCATCCGACTTCGCGGTACGTTGGCGCGCTGCGCGGAAGACGGTGAGCTGCATCTGCAGGCGATTGCCTCGCCGGTTGGCGAAGCCCCACCTGCCGAATCTTCCGCTGCCAGCCAATCGATAATTCCGAACACGTCCCAGCTCAGCGACGCAATTGAGACCATTTCCGAGGCATTCGTCCTGTGGGACGCCGACAATCGCCTCGTCATCTGCAACAGCAAATATCAGCAATTCTATGAGTTGCCTGATGACGTCCTGAAAATGGGAACGCCCTATGATGCTGTCGTGGCAAAGGCGACCGAACCAGTTGTCGTAACACGAACGTCGGTCACCAAAGACGGGCAATCCGGGTCGCAGACCTATGACGCCCAACTGCAGGATGGGCGCTGGCTGCATGTCAATGAACGCCGAACGCAGCATGGCGGTTATGTGAGCGTCGGAACGGACATCACAAGCCTCAAAGAGAGCGAACGCCGACTCGCAGAACGCGAAAGAGAACTCGAAGCGACCGTTGCCGATCTACGGCTCTCACGCAGAGAACTCGAAAGACAGAAACAACAGCTCGTCGACCTCGCGGAAAAATATGCACACCAGAAGCATCGTGCCGAAGGTGCCAACCAGTCCAAGTCGGAGTTTCTGGCCAACATCAGTCATGAACTCCGGACGCCGTTGAATGCCGTCATCGGTTTTTCGGAAGTCATGCAGAACGAGCTTTTCGGACCAATCGGCAATCGCAAATATGAAGAGTATGCACGCGACATACACGATAGCGGCATCTATCTCCTCGACGTCATCAACGACATTCTCGATATGTCGAAGATCGAGGCCGGCCGCATGGTTCTCAGCATCGAGACGGTCAATCTGTGCGAGATCATCGCTGATAGCCTGAAAGTCGTCGCACCGAATGCGGAAGAACGGGGTATCGCACTTGAACTCACCGGCGAGCATGAGCAGGTGATGATCGATGCTGATCGGCGTGCCCTGAAACAGGTCTTTCTCAACCTGCTGTCCAACGCCGTGAAATTCACACCCGAGGGCGGAAGTGTCTGCGTTCACCTGGAAGAGACCGGAGATCAGCTGGCTCGCATCGACATCTCGGACACGGGTATCGGTATCCCGACAGACGATATCGACAAACTCGGCCGACCGTTTGAGCAAGTCGAAAACCAGTTCACCAAGAGCCACAAAGGCAGCGGCCTTGGGCTTGCCATATCGCGTTCGCTCATCGAGCTGCACAATGGCGAATTCGATATCTCCAGCACCGAGGGCAAAGGCACTACCGTGTCATGTCTGCTTCCACGGTATTCCGATGATTCAAAGCTGGAAGAGCGTGTCGGTTGATGCCGGCCCAAATGCGGTCTGTCGATCGTAACCTCTGCAGCGCAACAGCCCTTTGTGTCACTTTCGCCCACGTGCGATTTTCAAGGCTTCCGGGCATCGCCGCAACCTGATCATCGACCAGATACCAATGGCGGGCCCGATAGATAGAGAAGCCATCGCCCAACTCCACCCCAGTTGATCGACAATGAGCGGAATGAGCTGAATGCTGGGAAGGGTAATCAGAAATCCTATGGATGTTTGCATGGTCAGCATCGTGCCGACATAGGCCGGGTCGGAAAGCTCGATGATACATGATGAGAATTGCGCCGAATCGGCGATCAGGGCGAAGCCCCAAATGAGGCAGACAATCGAAACGAGCCAAGGATTCCCGCCAAACAGCAGTCCAGCGAGAATTGCGCAGGCTCCACTGATTACCAGGGCGATGGACGATATGATCGTGCGGCCGAACCTGTCCGCGAGCAGGCCGCCAATCAGACAGCCCGGCGCACCGATGAAAAACACCGAAAACGCCACATAGCGTGCCAACGCTTCTGGGTCGCCCCACCCTTCCGGATGCGATTGGGAAAAACTCAGATAGAGAAAAGGACCAATCCAAGCCCACATCGAAAAGTTCTCCCACTTGTGCCCCCAATAACCGAGATTGGCCAAGCGGATTGGAAGAACCGTCCAGGCTCGTGCTGCGAAGGCCGGCTGGAAGGTTTGTGCCTGGACATGACGCGGGCCCAGTTTCACGAGGTTCACAAGACACCCGGATACGAGCGCTAACAGGGATGAAAACCCGACAGTCACCGTCCAGTCGAGTGAGGAGAATGCATTGATGAGATGCGGTGTACCGGAACCGATGCAGATGGCACTGGTAAGAATGCCGATCAGAATCCCTGTATCGCCATCCGCCCAGGTCGCCATCATCCGCATTCCAATCGGATAGATCCCTCCGAGCAGTGCACCGGTGAGAAATCGCAAGGCAACGACACTTGTAGATCCCGGTTCAATCGCAATGATCAGCGCATTGCAGACCGCGCCGCCGAATGCACAAATCATGAAGAACCGTCGCGGAGGAACAAGGTCCGCAAGCCCGAGAAAAGCACTTGTCAGAGTCCCGACAACAAACCCCACCGAAACACTCGATGACAGCAGAGCCGCCTGGTGATCACTCAGCGTATAGAGCGTTTTGAGCGTCGGAATGACCGCCGAAACGGAAAACCATAACGACATTCCGAAGACGACGCAGACGGCCAATAGGGCTATCGCCGTCCACTTCGGTCGAACCGACGAATATGTCGGCGACTGCATGTCAATTCTCATGGTCAAACTTCCGTGCCGACGTTGATCACCAACACCTTGGTTCATACATCGGACAACAGGAGATTTGGCAGGGATAAATGCCGGGCACAGACAGAAAGGCGCAAATGCTGCGCCCGAACAACTAGATATGATTGATATGCCTATCGGTATTATCGATGTATCAACCGAAGATAGCCAACCGACCAGAATTACCGCACGCGTTGTCCCCGCTGCGAACGACTAAGCGATCCTCCGTGGTTCTCCGTCATATCAACAGTGCCGTGCTGGCCCGCAGTTCGCATCTTCTCATTGCGGAGGAACGCCGACGAAACGCGATGGAGGTCCGCCACAAGCGCGCTGGCCGTCTTGCGCATGGACTCATCGACTTGCTCCCGAAGTTCGGCTTTGACTGCGTTGACGTGATGTCCGATCAACTCCAGTGGAATTCGCGACCTGTCGGGCGACTCCTCGATTAACTCGACAAGAGATGCGCAAATCTGTCCAGAATAGGGATAGCCAAGCATTGCCGACATCCCCTTGATGCTGAGCGCAGCCAGAAGCAAGCTCTCGAATGCAGATTCGTTTCCGCAAGTAAGGCGGACCCGCCACCACGCCTCATCAAGCCGGGTGACATCATCACGCATCCAATCTGGAAACTCGGACGATAGCGCTTCGACCGCCTCTTGCGCTCTCCTGATACTTGCGTTTCCGATGGCACCGGAAAACGCAGATGCGTTCGCCGGAATGGTATGATACTGCGAGGGCGCAACAAACCGGCAACGCGTCCGCTGTATCCCATTAGGCGGCCACATGCTTATTCTGTCTCCTCAGGCATTTTCCGGGCGTCCAACAAGTCGTCTTGCCGTCGATAAGGGCCCGAATATCCTGGATCGGCTCGGCGGCGACGGTCTGGCCCAAAATAGTCCGAAACTTCAATATAGGTTCTGGGATTGATGACGATATTCTGTACGCGCCGATAAAGACCGGTGATCGAGAACGGTTTGCAAAGAACTTCCGTGGCACCTGCGTCACGGACCTGGATGATGGTCTTTTTCTGGCTCTGCGCAGTCGCAACGATGATGGGGATGTAGGGGTTTTTGGAAGCGTCTGGGTTACGAATCATACGCATCAATTCGACACCATTGATAATTGGCATCTTGATATCGCAGATCAAGACATGCGGCATCTGCCCTTCAACGACTTCCAGTGCCGCGGCGCCGTCGCCAACCTCGTAAACACGATTGGCGCCAAATCCAGTCAACATGGCTCTGACGAGTTTCCGCATGTGCGCGCTAGCGTCCGCTATCAGAAAATCGAGTTCTTCAAAGCATGTATCGGGCATCGCCTCTCCATCCTTCTGCTGGCTACCAGACGACTTGCCTCACTCAGGAGAGACATCAACGGCCTTGGGCACTGCCTCTCCAGCCTCGCCGAATCTGCGAATACCAAGGCCCCATGACCGAAGGCATTGGCCAGCGCGAATGGGTGCAAAGTGCTCTGATGAGCTGAGACAAATGGGTGAACTTGGTACAACGAACAAAGACGTGCGCTGCAGAGACAATCGTTGAATCGCGTCAACCTAGCATCTTCCGACGAGATGAAACGAATCATCTTGCATACACTTATTATATACAAAATGACCTGTTTTGCGAATTAGATCTATTTTGCAGATATATTATCGTCAATAACAATAGGCCAATTGTCACCCAATTTCGAATTCAGGTAGTTTTGGCGGCTGGGGTACTGCTTAAGGTTGCAGTACCCGCCACGACGTTGCACGCGCTCGTGTATAGAGGCATGCCAAGGAAGCCAATATGGACAGCCCTGATTTCACGATGCGCGAAGTCATTGTGGCGACAGGACTGACACGCCAGCTCTTGCATACATGGGAGCGTCGTTATGGTGTCGTCGAGCCACGCCGCGGGAAGAATGACGCTCGGCTCTATACCGACGCCGATGTCCGGCGTCTGCAACTACTGAAGAACTGTGTCGATGAGGGGCACCGTATTGGTCGCATTGCACCGCTCGACCAGAGCGAACTCAAACGACTTGCTCAAGAACGTGACGACCGTGGGAAAATTCCATTCGCCGATATTCTCGATGCCATCGATCGGTTGGATGTCGGGACCGTAGAGCAACGCCTGACAATACATTTTGCGGTTCTCGGCCCGGCTCGTTTTGTTAGAAGGGTCGTTATTCCATTGATGGCTGAAGTTGGTGTCGAACGAGAGTCAGGTCGCCTGTGCACTGCCGGCGAACGAATTGTTACGAGTATCTTCAGAACGCTCCTCGGTCAGGGTTTGCGACTCATCGAATTTCAGGATGGAGATCCGGTCGGGGTCTTCACAACACCGCAGGGTCAGTCGCATGAAATCGGAAGCCTATGCGCAGCAGTTCTTGCGCAGAACAGCGGCATCCGGGCAATCTATGCCGGGGTGGAATCAAGCATTTGCGACATGCTCAATATCTGCGAGGCGGCCGACGCTCGTTTGCTGGGCTTGGGCATAACATCCATATCAGCAACGGCTCTCAATGACTGCCTCACAGCACTGAATGACAAGCTTCCGAAGCATATGGAATTGTGGCTTGGCGGCCCCGGTGCGAACATCTTGGACGACGCTACCCGACCTGGCACGACGATGATCGACGATCCGTTCGAGCTCGCGCCAGCGTTCCAGCGATTTCGTGTTCGAGCCATGCGCGGTATCCGGTAATCGCCGCTGGCATTAGTCAGGCCGCTTGCGCCAGCCCCGCTTCTTGGAGCGGGCGCGTTTCAGAGTGCGCAGAAAGCGCTCTCGCTCTTCCTGGTTCAAATGCTGCATCAATTCCAACAGGGTCTCCTGCATGGAAAGCCGAATTTTGTTGCGTGCTTCAGTCATTGTTGCCAATGCTTCGCGCACCTGCGGTTCACTGTAGGTCTCTGCAGTCAGTGCTTCTTTCGCAGATCTGCGGGCTTCGCGCATTTGTCGCCTTTGCTGGCGCAGTGCCTCTCGATGCTTGCGCAAAGATCCTTCCACAATTGAACGCCGCTCTTCCGGCAGGTCTTCCATGACTTTTGTCACGGCATGCATGAACGCAGCATGCCGGGAGCCCCCACCGCCATGGTTCCAGAACATCCATGCAGCACTTGCTGCCAACCCGACGAACAGTAGATTGAAGGCCAGTGACAGGACAAAAACAACTTTCATCCAGCGTCGCCGAGGCGGCGATTGATGGTCGTTCGTCACACTCACAACACGCCCTCCCGATCGCCGCCGAGATCTACCGAGGCACCGAACAGGTCATCGGATTCATCCAACGTCTCCGTGAGATTTGCCAACCTCAGGGAATCGGCAAGAACACCTGGCACGATTTCTGAGCTTCCGACGTAAAGACCGAGGAAAAAGGAGGCCGCCAATACAGCAGCCGGCCATGACACTCCGAGGGATTTCGGCAAGGCGTTGATGCGATCCGGCCGTCTTCCTGCTTCGATCGGCACAATACGAGCTTCGCGCCCACTGTCGTCCAGAGCAGCCGCAACAATCTGTCGCTCGAGTGCAGCCCCTGCATGACCAGCAGGAGCAAGCGACAAAACTGCTTCAAAGCGTCTTGCATCACCCAAAAGCTTTTCGGCACATGCATCGGTTCCCACGAAACGGAGCAATTTCTCCCGCTCGTCGTCAGGCCATCGCTCCGGCTGGGCGCCAAATGTATCAAGCACGTCCTCCAGGCGCTTCAAGTCAGAATGCTTGATTGACTCGTTCGTCATCGTTCCAATGTCTTTCAGTTCAGGTCATCAGGCAGATAATCCTGCCAGCTTTCCGCGAGTGATTTTTTCAACGTGCGACGGCCACGCGCCAGGAGTGACTCTACAGCCTCCACGCTTGCGTCCATTAGCGAAGCAACTTCCGCCATCGGCAGCTCCTCGAAATGAAACAATGTGAGAGCCATGCGCTGACGTTCCGGCAAAGCCTGCAATGCCTGATCGACGTGGCGCGACAGATCTTCCTCTTCCATCTGCCGGCTCTGGTCTGCCGAAACCGGTACTTCCGGGAGCTCCGGCATCGTCGTCGGACGAACGGAACGCAAACGGTCGATGACCAGATTGCTCGTCACGCGATAAAGCCATGTTGAGACCCTTGCCCGGCCCGGCTCCCACTTCTCCGCCTGGCGCCATAATCGTAGAAAGGCCTCCTGAGCGACATCTTCCGCTTCCGCCTCATTGCCTAACATCCTCCGCGCCAAGGCGAGCACACGCTCAAGGCTGGCAGCGACAATGATCGAGTAAGCACGCGCGTCACCGGCCGCGACGCGCTGCATGAGCACGTCGTCGTCATTGTCGTCCCCAGTCTGGTCGTCACGGCCAGGAGCAACCGCCTTTGCGGGCCCCTGCCGCAACCCGCTTCTAGCTGGCACGCAAAAGCATCCTCAAATGTCGCCCACCTGTTAATTTGGGCCACGCCGCTGCATCAACCCAGGCAGCTCTTCCCTTGTTATCCTGCCATCGTCATTCAAGTCCATCCAGGTAAACCGTTCCCGTGCAGGCCGATTGAACTCCTGACGCGTGATACTGCCATTCCGGTCCACGTCAAATCGACGGACAATGCGTTTTGTCATGCGCTCGACACGCTGGCGAACGACCTGCTCGACCTCATCAGCGGTCACAATGCCATTCCCGTCTGCATCGAACCGTACGAAACGCTTTTGACGCAGCTTTTCGATTTCGCTCAGCTCGATCACACCATCCGCGTTTGCATCAACCCGCTTGATCCAATGATGTGCGCCATGCCCCCACATCCCGTGACCGCCAAAGCCCCGGCCATGACCGAATGCCGTCGCAGCGCTCACCGTCGCGATGGCAGTTGCGAGGAGCGCTAGACCACCAAGTTTCCAAACAGAATTCGCCATTGAACCACTCTCCATTGGCTGGCACCGCTCCCTCTGACGGGCCATTCGAGAGCTTATACGCAGGGATTCACGAAATTCCGTCGCGCAGGAGCAAACTAAGATCGAACACAGGCGGTCGAAATAGAGTGGAAATTCGCAATCACACGGTCGGACGTTCGTGTGGAATCGTCACTCGATAATGCGATCGAAGGCTTCATGAACGGCGGTTGTGGTTTCTCGCACGTGATCTTCGAGAGCCGCGAAATCATCAACATCGGCCGCGCGGACGAGCAACTCGGTGAGTCCCCGAGGCGCCTCCGCCGCCTTGAATTGTCCGTCGAGGCACAGCCGCAATACCTGCGTCAGCGCGTGATAAAGCCGCGCTGCGGGGCATAGAATCTCAGCGTCCGAGGTCTTAAGAATACCGGCTTCCGCAAGTCGGTCCAGACCGGTTGCAGTGTTTTGGTGCAGGACATCGGGATGCTCCGCGGCCGACACCACCTGCAGGAACTGCGTGATGAACTCGAGATCAACCAATCCACCGCGAACCTGTTTGAGGTCCCAGATATCGCCAGTGCCCTTTTCCTTCTCGATCTTTGCACGCATCTCACGCACATCTGCTGCGATGTCGCTCCTGTTGCGGGGCGTCGCAAGAATATCGCGAATTGCCTCTTCGATGGCACGACGAAGTGGTTCCGGTCCCGATACGACGCGGGCTCTTGCAAGCGCAAGATGCTCCCATGTCCAGGCATTGTTCCGTTGATAGTCGATGAAACCCGAAAGCTGGGTCGTGACCGGTCCCGCTTTGCCCGACGGTCTCAGTCGCATGTCCACTTCAAACAGAGTCCCCTCTGACGTGGGTGCAGACAACGCACTAATCAGACGCTGGGTGAAACGCGTATAGTAGTGCGATCCCGGAAGCGACTTCGGGCCAGCGGAATTTGGTTGTTCCGCATCGAAATCGTAAATCGTAATCAGATCGAGATCGGATGCTGCAGTCATTTCACATCCACCTAGTTTGCCCATGGCAACTACAGCGACCTGGCCGCCTTCTAGTTGTCCATGCGTGCGCTCCAGTTCCCGTTCGACCTGTGTGTGCAATGCGCTGATCAGACACTCTGCCAACCGGGCATAGGCTCCGCCGGCCTGCTCGGCAGAAATTGTATTGGACAGCACACGCACACCGATCAGAAATGCCTGCTCCCGTCCTGTGATCCGTGCCCGGTCGAGTGCTTCCTGATAGTCCGCGGCATCACCAACCTCGCGATGCACGAGGTCTTCAAGAATTTGGGGCTCGGGAAGAACACCAAAAAAACCAGGATCAAGAACCGCATCAAGGACACGGGTCTGACGGCTAAGCACACGGGCCAGTCTCGGAGCCGTCCCCATAATATCGGCGATAAGACGGAGAAGACTCGGATTGGCACTTAGCAACGAAAAGAGCTGGACCCCGGCAGGCAACTCAGCAACGAAACGGTCGAATGTTGCAAATGCCAGGTCGGGTTCCGCTGTATTCCCGAGCGCTTGCAGGAGATGCGGCAGACATTCCGTCAGACGTTCCCGTGCCCGCTCGCTACGCGTCGCAGCATGCCGGCCCGACTGCCATCCTCGCACACCGGCTACGACGGCATTCGAATTCTTGAAGCCGAGCTCTGCGAATGCAGCCGTTGCGGTGGGGTCGTCATCGTCGCCACGAAACACAAGTCCGGCACCTGCATCCTCCGCATCAGGCGAATCCTCAAACAGTGTTTCGTAGTGACGCTGGACAGCGGTCAAATGCTTGATCAACGCCTCTGCAAACGCGATTGCATCCTGAAAACCAGAGAAACGCGCGATCCTTTCGAGCTCGTTTTCATCGTCCGGCAGGCTATGGGTTTGCTCATCGCGCACCATCTGCAAGCGATGTTCGACATGCCGCAGGAAGCAATAGGCCTGCGAAAGATCTTCGACGACCTCTTCACCAATCCAGCCTTTTTCCGAAAGCCGTCTAAGTGTATCGAGCGTCGCGCGCCCGCGAAGATCGCGCTGCCGACCACCTGCGATCAATTGGTGCGTCTGAGCAAAGAACTCGATCTCGCGAATTCCGCCACGTCCGAGCTTGATATTGTGGCCGGCCACAGCGATTGTTCCATGGCCTTTGAATGCATTCACCTTACGCTTCATTGCGTGAATGTCGGCGACAGCGGCAAAATCCAGATAGCGCCGCCATATGAACGGCTCCAGCTGGGACAGGAACTGTGCCCCGGCCTCAGTGTCTCCACCCACCGTCCTGGCCTTTATCAGTGCGGCGCGTTCCCAGTTCTGTCCGAAACTCTCATAGTAGGTCAGGCCGGCTTCGGTCGACATGGCAATCGGTGTGGCGCCTGGATCGGGACGCAATCTCAAGTCTGTGCGGAACACATAACCATCGGCTGTCCGCTCCTGGAGGAGGCGGACAAGTTCACGGCTCATACGGATAAAGTGGCGGCCGATTTCACGCCCATTTGCGAGCGGCACACGATCTGCGTCATAGAAGATCATCAGATCGACATCGCTCGAATAGTTCAACTCGTAGGCGCCCTGTTTGCCCATTGCGATGACGAAAAAACCGCATTCGATCTCGGGTTTGTCCATGTCCTTTGCCGACATGTCTCCGCTTTTGACCGCATGCGAAATCAAGTGCCGCACGGCAAGCTGGATCGTGAGATCGGCGGCATCGGTGAGGACCTTGGTGACCTGCATTACCGGCCAAATTCCCGCCAGATCGGCCAGGGCCGCGTGAAGCGCTATCCGTCGTTTGTAATCCCGGAGAAGTCGCATGACCGTATCGCGCGAAGTGGCCTCGGAAACATCGGTCTCAAGCCGAGCGGCAATGTCGCGCTCATAGATATCGGGATCGCAAGAGAGGCTGGTCTGCAGCAAGGTCGGATCGCGCGTAATCAAGCTTGTCAGATAGGGTGATGCACCAAACACCACATGCAGCAGGTGTCTCGCAGATTCATTTGATGCAAGACATGTATCGAGAGCCGCAAGCTCCGGGTCATTTGCGGCGCTCTCGCAGAACCGGTCGAACTGGTCAGCCGCCCTCTCCATATCGAAGACCGGCGGCAATTCAGCGATTCTGTCGACGAAGCTCGCCACGTTGTCCATCCCCCCTCGGCTTCGGTATAGGCAGTTCTATTGCTGCCCCTGGGGAATGGATAGCACGACACGTAGACCCGGTTCATTGTCTTCGAGACGAACCCTTCCCCCGTGCAACTTGGCAACAGCCGCGACCAAACTCAAGCCGAGCCCGCTTCCCGGCCGCGACCTGCTTTCTTCCAACCGAACGAATCGCTCCAGTACATGAGCATGTTCGCTCTCGGGAATTCCGCCGCCATTGTCCGTGACACTCACTTCGATCTGCGCGTCCTGACACTCCGCGGCGAGACCGATCGAAGGCCGTTCCTGCCCCCCCTCCTCCTGCTTGGCATATTTGAGGGCATTGTCGATCAGATTGGCCAGCGCCTGCCCCAGCAACTGACGGTCGCCGGAAGCATAGAGTCCTTCGCCTGCTGTAACCGACAGACCAAAGCCTTCTTCCTCGGCCACAGGTTCATACAACTCGCCCACATCGCGCACCAGACCACCGATATCGATCCGCTCCATGCTTTCTCCTGCCGACCCAGCCTCCAGGCGGGCGATGCTCAGCAAGGCGTTGAACGTTTTGATGAGTTCATCGGCTTCGTCGATCGTTCGCTCCAGCGCGTCGCGATAGGCGCCCTCGCCGGCATCCTCGCGCAGCGCAGCCTCGACACGATTGCGCAGGCGGTTGAGCGGCGTTTTCAGATCGTGGGCGATATTGTCAGAGACTTCTCTAAGTCCCGTCATCAACTGTTCGATGCGATCAAGCATCACGTTGAGATTCTCGGAAAGACGGTCGAGTTCGTCGCCCGAGCCCCGCAATGGCACACGCCGCGTGAGGTCGCCGGACATGATGGTGCGGCCGGTCTCAGCCACGGCCTCGATGCGCGCAAGCAGCTTGCGGCTAACCAACCAGCCACCTGCCAGCCCGACAAAGATCATCACGCCGAGCCCCCAGAAAAGGGCGGCACGGATCACCGCCTGGAATTCGCGCCGGTCGTTGATGTCCCGACCGACAATAAGCCGGAAGCTCCCTGGCAGTCGGAAGTTGAATGCAAGTGCTTGTCGCTTTTCCGGGCCGTTCTGAGCGGAACGCGTATAGGCGAACTCGACCCTGCCGACGGTGTCCCACAAGTCACGAGAGACCGAAACGAGATTTCCCGCGAGCCTGCGCCCGGATGCATCGGTCACCAGATAGAGACTGTTGCCCGGCGTCAGCGTTCGATCGGCGACCGTGTTGACCAGGCTCGTGAGGCCGCCGGACTGGTATTGTTCCGCAAGGCCACGCGCCTCCGCCTGAATGGTTTCATCAAGCTGGCGCGTCAAAAGGAAATTCGTATTCCAGTAGATGTAGCCGATCGCTATCGCCGCAGCGGTTCCGTACAGCGCGAGATAGGTCAGCGATAGCCGGAAGGTCGTTGTGCGGAAAAGCCTAGCCAGCGCGGTCACGGATCGTGTACCCGGCGCCCCGCACCGTATGCAGGAGTGGCCGGTCGAAATTCTTGTCGATCTTGGCACGCAAACGGGAGATGTGAACGTCGATCACATTGGTTTGCGGATCGAAATGATAGTCCCAGACTTTCTCCAACAGCATCGTCCGGGTGACCACCTGTCCAGCATGCTTCATAAGATATTCCAACAACCGAAATTCACGCGGCTGCAGCGTGATTGAAACGCCTGCCCGACTAACTTTGTGCGACAGACGATCAAGCATCAAGTCCCCAACGGTATACTTGGTAACCGCTTCTTCCGGCGCCGAGCGACGCGCAAGCGCTTCGATGCGGGCCAAGAGCTCGCTGAATGCATAAGGTTTCGTGAGGTAATCGTCCCCACCTGCGCGCAATCCCTTGACCCTGTCATCAACATCGCCCAGGGCGCTCAGAATCAGAGCGGGTGTCAAATCGTTTTCTTCGCGAAGTGTGGATATAACTGAAAGTCCATCCAGCCGCGGCAGCATCCGGTCGACGATCAAAACATCGAAATCGCCGGTACGTGCCAGGGTGAGACCAGCATCGCCATCGGCTGCATGCTCCGCAAGATGCCCCGATTCCTTCAGAGCTTTCTGCAGAAATGCAGCCGTTTCCATCTCGTCTTCGATAACCAGGACACGCATGGGGAGGCAGTCTAGTAGAGATCGCCGATTCGAGTCAGCCGGCGATTGGATGGAGGGGGATGAATGGACGGTCATGGTGAATTCACGATGACGGCGCAACCCGGTTGGACTGCGCCGTCATGCTTTTGTCGTTTCTAGGACTTCTTGAAAGGCAGCGCGACGAAGCGAACCTGCTTGCCGGACTTCATGCGAAGGAGCACGGCTTTACGGCCACGATCCTTGGCTTTGCGGATGCCTTCAACAACGTCGCCGGGATTCGAGACTTTCTTGCCGGCAACTTCGAGAATGACATCGCCTTCCTTCAGGCCCTTCTCTGCCGCTCCACTTTCCGGATCGACATCGGTGATCACAACACCCTTGTCGCCAGCACCCGCGAGCTCCCTGGCCGGGGCCAGTGCGAGGCCGAGATCGTTCATCTCCTTGACCTCAGGCTCGACATTCTTTTGGAGCGCAGCAAGCTGCTTCATACCGGGGAAGAGACCAAGCTCGACCTTGACACCGCGTTCCTTGCCATCACGAAGGACCGTGACATCGACGTCCGTATTCGGTCGGTAAGCTGCGATTTTGCGAGCAAGATCCCGCGAGTCCGCAATTGGCTTGCCATCGACCTTCAAAATAACGTCGCCGACTTCCATCTCGGATCTGGTCGCGGGTCCACCTTGGGACAGGTTCGTGACCATGGCGCCTCGGGGTTTGTCGAGACCAACGCTCTCAGCCAGATCGTCCGTCACATTCTGAATCGTGACGCCAAGCCAGCCACGCGCAACAGCCTTATGCTCTCTGAGCTGTTCAATGACATTTGTTGCAAGGGCTGCGGGAACAGCGAAAGCGATACCGACATTGCCGCCGCTCGGGCTGAAGATTGCCGTATTGACCCCAACCACCTTACCTTCAAGATTGAAGGCAGGACCACCTGAGTTGCCACGATTCACCGCGGCGTCGATCTGCAGATAGTCATAAGGTCCGGAGCCGATATCGCGGTTGTGTGCCGACACGATGCCGGCCGTCACTGTACCGCCAAGACCGAACGGATTTCCGACAGCCAGGACCCAATCGCCGACCTGAGCCTGCTTGGTCGCAAACTCGACGAATTTGAACTTCTTGTCGGATTTGATCTTGATCAACGCCAGATCGGTACGGGAATCGCTTCCGACCAGGTCGGCTTCGAGCTTCGTACCATCATCCATCGTCACCATGATCGTGCTGGCATCATCAATCACGTGATGATTTGTGACAGCAAATCCATCGGCTGAGATAATGAAACCGGATCCTTGTGCCAGGCTCGGCCGGGAGCGTGGCGACCGCTTCTTTCCACCATAATCTTTATTGAACCGCTCGAAAAAGTCATGAAGCGGATGGTCGTTCGGAAGCTGAGGCAGGCTGCGTCCGTTCTCGTTGAAACTGCCACGAGATTTCTTGGCGCCATTTTTTACGTTGATGCTGACCACGGCCGGCCGAACCGATTTCACCAAGTCGGCGAAGGACAACGGGGCGCGCCCCATCGGGGAATCGAAAGTCTTGGCCGTCTCGGCTTGGGCGGACGTGAAAGGCGCATCGGTGCCAACGGTGGCCCCCATGATGCCAGCGCCGAGAATACCGGCGGCTGCCAATGCCAATGGCGTACGCCAGGGCGAACGACCACTTGCATTGTGCTGAGTGTTAGGATGGTTCATCGAATGAATTCCTCTCTTTATTCGATGTCGAATAATGGGTGCTGCTATCGCCAGCGTCCGAATGGCGCCGGTTCTGTCCCGATATATAGGGAGCCGCACCTTACGGCGCTCTGTCTGGGCCATTAATTTTTTGTAATCGCCAGCCCCGAAAACAACTGAGAATCAAGCGACAAGGCATTGATAATACTAATCTTTCTAACAACGGGTCACAGATGGACCAGTTTTAATCTTTGAGTTTTGTGACGACGACAGAGCTTTTTTCCATGGTTTGATGGACCGGACAGCGATCCGCAATTTCAACGAGGCGCTCGCGGGTCGCGTCATCGAACGCTCCTTGAAGTTCGAGTTCGCGCTCAAATCGATCGATTCGTCCCTCTCGACCTTCGCCGCAATCGGCACAATCCTTAGCGTGAACCTTGCCGTGACGAACATGGACGGCCACAGAATCCAAAGCGATGCCTTTGTGGTCTGCGTACATTTTCAGTGTCATGGATGTACAAGTCGCTAGCGCCGTACTCAGGAAATCATAAGGCGAAGGCCCAGAATCGAATCCGCCATAGCTGACTGGCTCGTCGGCCAGGAACCGATAGCCACCTGAAACAACTTCCTGCTGGAACTTGCCCTCACCGGTATTTGCCGAACTGACCTCACCGTCCGGACCGGGAAATGGCAATCGACCGTCATTTCCGCTGGATGCGATGAAGCGGGATGCCCAGGCCGTCAGCACTTCCGCCACATAAGCCGCATCCTCCCGCCGGCTCAGGAGATGATCGGCATTGTCGAGCGATATGAAGCTCTTGGGGTGCTTGGCCGCTTGGAAAATGTCGGCGGCATTATCGATACCGACGGTTTCGTCGCGCGGCGCGTGAAAGACGAGTAGCGCTTTGCGCATGCCGGCGATCCGATCGCGGACGCTCTGAGCCCTGAGATCATCCAGAAACTGTTTCTTGATGGTGAAACTTCGGCCGGCCAGCGCGACCTCGGCCTCGCCGGTGGTTTCGATTTCCTCCATATGCGCAGCAAAATTGTGCACGACATGATCCGCATCGGACGGTGCCCCTATGGTCGCGACGGCTTTCACTTCAGGCACGTCTGGTGCAGCAGCAAGGACCGCTGCGCCGCCCAGACTATGACCGACAAGAATCGACGGCGCTTCATGCTCTTCCCGGAGATATGCCACCGCCTGCAACAAGTCGCTGACATTCGAAGAGAAGTTCGTATTCGCAAACTCACCCTCACTCATACCAAGGCCAGTGAAATCGAATCGAAGAACCGCGAAGCCGCGCGCCGACAACTCACCGGCAATTCGCGATGCCGCGAAGATGTCTTTCGAGCAGGTAAAACAGTGAGCGAAGAGAACATAGGCACGCGGCTTCCCGTTCGGTCGATCAAGCCTGGCAGCCAGGGCCTGCCCATCTGCACCAGTAAATGTCAGTTTTTCGGAAGATTTCGCCATGGGACCGATCCTCATCTCGCGCCCAGGTCGATTGGCGCTCTCGGAAGTTTCGGGGAAAATCAATCAACTGCGAGAGAAGGGCAAGACAAGAAACGGCATGATCCGATCACGGATCGGTCAACTGTCTTCGAGCAGTTCGTTCAAACGAGCCTGCTCTTCCGGTGTCAGCTTCTCAGTCGATTTTGACCGAGTCTGGCGTGCTCTACGACGGTAAGCCAGATAGATCGTGAGGATTGAGAGCACCAGCAGGACAGGTGCCGCCAACCAAAGAACCAATGTCTGATACGTCAGACGCGGATTGAGCAGGACAAACTCACCGTAACGCGCGACGACAAAATCGATGACCTCATCATCGCTATCGCCCGCCGTCAGCCGCTCCCGCACGAGAACGCGCAGATCCTTCGCAAGAGGTGCGTTCGAATCGTCGATCGACTGGTTTTGACAGACGAGGCAGCGAAGCCCCTTCGACAACTCCCGCGCCCGCTGTTCGAGCGCGGGATCTTTGAGTATTTCGCCGGGCTCGACTGCGAGCGCATCGCCATTCGGTCCCCACAGGGCAAAAGCGAAAACAATCGCAATCAGAAGTCGGCGCATCCCTTACTCCGCAGCCACTGGAGCCGCTCGACGAGATTTTGCCCGCCGTGGTGCCCCAACGCGCAGGCGCCTATCCGTCAATGACAGGAGACCGCCAAAGAACATTATCACCGTACCGATCCAAATCAACCTGACCAGTGGATTGAAGTACAGCCGTATGGAATAAGCGCCATCGTTCAGCTTGTCCCCCAGGACCGTGTAGAGATCACCCGACCACGCCGCATGGATTCCGGCTTCCGATGTCGCATTGTCCGGCGCGACATATTGGCGTTTGGAGGGCTTGAGATCTGTTACCGCCGCACCTTCGCTTGACACGCGGAACAGGGCGATCTGCTCTCGGTAGTTCGGGCCTTGCGCTGGAGCCACGCCTTCGAACTTCAGGTCATATCCTGCGATACTCGCGCTATCGCCCGGTTTCATGGCGACGATCTTCTCTTGCTGCCAAGCTGTCATACTGATGATGCCGATCACCATCACGCCGACACCTGCATGGGCAAAAGCCGTTCCGTAAGCCGATCGTGGTAGATTGCGTAGCCGCCGGAAGACTTCTTCGGCCGGTGCCCGGAATGCTTTCGCTCGAAAGCCGATTTCCGAGAACGCTCCGGCAATGAGCCAGACGCCAAGACCGATGCCGAGTGGTGCGAAAACAGGGCCGCCGTCTGCAAGCGCTACGGCTGCTGCGATTCCCAGCAGGGAAAGCCCGAATGCAAAGAGCAGTCGTTGCCCGGCCGCATAAATATCCCCGCGCTTCCAGGCCAGAAACGGACCGAATGGGACCGCAAGCAGCAGCGGGATCATCAAGGGCCCGAATGTCGCGTTGAAGAAGGGCGGTCCAACGGAAATCTTGTCGCCGGTTACCGCTTCCAGCGCCAGCGGATAGAGCGTGCCGATCAACACCGCCGCACACGCCGTCGTGAGAAGCAGGTTGTTCAAAACCAGTCCGCCTTCCCTGCTGATTGGCGCAAACAGACCGCCCTGACGAAGCAAGGTCGACCGCCAGGCAAACAGCGCAAGTGCACCGCCACTGAAGATACCCATGATCGCCAGAATGAAGATGCCGCGTTCCGGATCGACTGCAAATGCATGGACGGATGTGAGAACACCGGAGCGTACGAGGAACGCCCCCATCAGACTCAACGAGAAGGTTACGATCGCCAGCAGGATCGTCCAGACTTTAAGTGCATCACGCTTTTCCATGACCAGTGCCGAATGCAGCAGCGCCGTGCCTGCAATCCAGGGCATGAAGGATGCATTCTCGACCGGATCCCAGAACCACCAGCCACCCCAACCAAGCTCGTAATAGGCCCACCATGAGCCCATGGAGATGCCGAGCGTCAGGAACATCCAGGCAGCCAGCGTCCATGGACGGACCCAGCGCGCCCATGCCGCATCGATGCGTCCATCGATCAAGGCCGCAACGGCAAACGAAAAGGCCATCGAAAAACCGACATAGCCGACATAGAGAAACGGCGGATGAAAGGAGAGCGCCGGATCCTGCAGAATTGGATTGAGGCCCTGCCCTTCGAATGGCGCCGGATCGAGGCGAAGAAACGGATTGGAGGTTGCGATGATAAAGAGGAGGAATGCAGCGCCGATCGATGCCTGAACGGCGAGCACATTCGCTTTAAGATCATCAGGCAGATTGCGCCCGAACGCCGCGACGGCTGCACCAAAGAGCCCGACAATGAGGACCCAGAGCAACATCGAGCCTTCATGGTTCCCCCAGACACCGGAGACCTTGTAGAGCATCGGCTTCGCTGAATGCGAATTCTGCCAGACATTGGCTACAGAGAAATCCGACATGACATAAGCGGCTGTCAGGCAACCGAACGAGATCGAGAGCAAGCCAAATTGCGTGATTGCCGCCGGGACCGCGAGAGCCCTTAAGGCTCCGTCGCTTCTCAGATGGCCGGCGATGGGTAGTCCCATCTGCGCCAGAGCGACAGCAAACGCTAGGATGAGTGCGAAATGACCAGTTTCGGCAATCATGGCATTCGAACCTTTCGCCGTTTGCGACCCGGAATCAGTTGGTCGCCTTTTCCTCTTCGCCGCCGCGCCAGACGCCTTGCTTGCGCAGGCTATCGGCTACCTCGGGCGGCATATAAGTCTCGTCATGTTTCGCGAGCACATTGTCGGCGACAAACAGTCCACCGGCATCGAGCTTGCCTTCGGTTACGACACCCTGCCCTTCGCGAAAGAGATCGGGAAGAACACCGGTGAACGACACATTCACGGTCTTTGCCGTGTCTGTGATCGCAAAGCGCACGGTCGTGCCTTCTCCCCGCTTCACGCTGCCTTTGGCAACGAGACCGCCAAGGCGAAAGCGCTGTCCGGGTGTGATCTTCTTTTCTGCGACATCACTAGGACTATGAAAAAAAACGATATTGTCCTCAAGAGCGAAAAGCACCAATCCGACGGCGACCGCAAGAACGGCCACGCAGAGCCCAATCAGCACACCACGTCTCTGCTTACGCGTCATGGGAAGACCGTCCGGCGCAAAGCCTCACTGGCTTGTCGGTTCGCCTTGGTTCGTAATCGACACATTTGTTCCAGACTCCATTCGTCCTTCATGTGAGCATGATTACCAGTCATAGCCCCAAACTGTCGGCGAGCGCTTTGAGTTCGGTCAAGGCAGTCTCGTTCCCCGCAAAATTGCGGCGCGCATCAGTGAGAGCGGTTTCGGCGGCATCTCGCTTACCCAGCACCGTGTATGCACGCACTAGGCGAAGCCACCCTTTTAGATCGTTGCCATCGTCTTTCAGACGGGCGGCAAGACCATCCACCATCTGATTGATCATGGCTGCGCGGTCGCCCGCAGACATCTGCGATGCGGCTGCAACTTGCTCCTGTGTGGGACCAGGCGGTGCTGCGTCTTCGTTCTTTTCAGCGCTCTTGTTCGCATCCGGTGCTGTCGATGGCGTTGCGTCGTCCCTGCGCACTTTCGCCTCAGCCACTCTCAGACGTTCTTTGACAACCGGTCGCCAACGGGCATCTTCGCTGCCGTGCTGCAGCATTTCACGCCAGGCCGCTGCGGCCTCCTCAAATCGGCCGTCCTGCTCTTTCGCCATCGCCAGCCAGAACCGCGCTTTCAGAAGCCGCGGATCGAGCGTCAACGCCTTTTCATAGGCCTTACTGGCTGTTTCGGAGACAATACCGTTGTTCGCCAGAATTGATGCTTCTGCATAACCGGACAGGCGACTGGCACTGACTCCCAAAATGCGTGTCGCATTCTTATAAGCTTCGGCGGCATCCTGATAACGCCGGCTTTTCATATAGACTGGGGCTATGACATCCCATCCGCGCCCATCGCCCGGATTTGCGCGAAGCCGTTCCTCCACTTTGGCAACAAGCGCCTGGATCGAGTTTTGTTCACTTGGCGCCGCGACACGGTCGGCATGGGGTTGACCGGGAAGCAGCGGCGATCCGAAGACGAGATAGAGGCCAAGGCTGACGACAGGTACGAGAACGAGCCCAGCCGTAACGGCAAGGCTCGGTTTGGGAACCGTCTCGCTTGTGGTCTCCACGTCTCCGGTGGCTTTATCAGCGGCTGCCAGGAGTCGCCGCGAAACCTCAAGTTTTGCCGATTCAGCCTCGCGCTCACCGATCAGACCGCGTTCGAAATCCGCTTCGATTTCGTCGAGCTGGTCACGATAGACAGATGCATCGTACGCAGACCGCGATGCAGCAATCCGGTCACGACGCCACAATGGCCAAAGCAGCGCTGTCAGAGCGAGCGCTGAAAGACCTGCAAATATGATCCACAAGGTCATGATGGACCCCAATACAGCGCGGCCTAGCCGCCGTAAACTCCTCGCATAGTATAAAACGAATGTGGAAGCACTTCGTGCGTCACGTGGCAGCGATATGGATCCTTAACGACAAAGACGGGCCACGGGGCCCGTCCTTGCGCTCGTCACGTCTGCTACCGGGGGCGATAAGCAGGCGCTGGAGTATGCTGAGCGGCATCGATACCGGTCGTAAAGAAGAGCCAAATCACAGCGAACATGCCGTTTTTCTTGTCTTCTACGGCTACCGATAGCGAGCGATCGCGCGGGTTGAGCCACAACAGTTGAGATTCGCCATTCTTGGGAGGGAAGCTCGGCGGCCGGGGACCATGCAAACCCGGCGCCTGAACGAGCCAACATGCCGCACCTGTCGCATCGGGAAACCATGCACACCACATCCCGGCGCGGCCATTCGCCGCTGCGTTGCGAAACAGATACCGTCTGTCGTCTCTGCGAACCTCATACTCGAACCCGCGCGATCTCAAGAACAGGTCTTAACGGATAGCGGCTGAGTCCTAGCTGAATACGCCGTTCATGCGAGGTTCATTTTCCGGTAGAAGCGACTTTTTATAGCTCCCATTGCCATGTCGCGGGCACCCACCGATAGGCGTTGCCATTGCGGGCAATGTTCCCGAGGCCGGGGAACGACAAATGGTAGACAAGCGCGAGGTGCCGGTCGGTTGCGGCCATATCGAGCAACGACCGGCGTGATTTTTCAGCCATCGCATTGTCGAGATCCGTTCGGGGCCACCAGCCGGGATGCTCGAATGAGATAAAGGGATGAGTCATGGTATCGGCCGTCACCACCATGGTCTCGCTTTTTGACGTTACGGCCACTGACATATGGCCGATTGTGTGGCCCGGTGTATCGATCGTCGAAATACCTGGCATGACCTCTTCGCCTGGTTTGATGCGACGCGTCTGCTCGGCAATGACCGGAAGGCGTTTCTTGGCGCCGATCGCGAAGCCCTGAAATCCTTCAGGCAGTGTTTGAGCCGCCTTGTCCGTCGTCCAAAATCCCCATTCGCTCTCTGCAATCACATATTCGGCGTTTGGAAAGCGGGCGTCTTCATCGAAATCGTCGATCAGTCCCCAGATATGATCGGGATGGCCATGGGTTATCACGACCATGTCGACGTCTTCCGGAGCGTAGCCGGAAGCCTCCATGTTCTCCGTAAGCTTACCGGCCGTCGGCATCCAGTTCGGACCGCCGCCGACATCGATCAGGACGAGTTTTTCCCCTGTGTTGATCAAGGGAATATTGACGTGCGAGATCCGCTCGTCCGGGTCCAGATAGTTGGCTTTCAGAAGCGCCCTCACCTCATCGCGCGAAACATTCGTCCCCAGCAAGTCCGTCGGCAACGTGTATGAACCGTCGCTGAGAACGGTCACCTCGAAGGCACCAAGCATGAAACGGTAGAAGCCGGGAACCTGCTGCCCCTTCATCTTGGCGGCGGCTTGCAACGGGGAAGGCATCGCACCGCCGGTAACTGCGAGCAAGCTCGCGGCACCACCTGTTTGGAGCAAGTTTCTTCTTGATAGCGATGATTTTGCGGTCATTCATTCTTCCCTCAGCACAGATGAAGCCAAATCATTCTATGTGTGGGAGAGGCCGAGTGCCAAGCACGCCAACACCGTGCGATGCGCGATTTAGGCTGCCGGCAACTCTAGCCGGGCTCTAAGGCCTTGTTTTGGCGAAACATCGAGACTGAATTCACCGTGATAGAGATGCGCGAGATCAGCCACGATCGAGAGACCGAGGCCCGAGCCTGGCTTGGTTTCGTCCAGGCGCTGACCGCGTTGGACGGCGGCATCGCGCTGTTCTTCGGACAATCCCGGCCCGTCATCGTCCACATCAATGATCAGTATGCGGTCGATACCCTCGTCTTCGCCGCCGGACACTCTGACATTCACATGCACTTCGGTCTCCGCCCATTTGCAGGCATTGTCCATGAGATTGCCGACCATTTCCTCGAAATCCTGCTTCTCTCCGCGGAACTTCGCATCGTCCGGTCTGGTCACGTGAAGGACGAGTTCACGTCCGTCATGCATCCGCCCGACCGCCCGTGCGATCGCGTCAAGCGTTGGGGCGACTTCTGTAACGCGGCCTGTTAGACCGGAACGCGCGGCTGCCTGCGCCCGGTCCAGATGATGCGTAATCTGAACACGCATGAGGTCCGCCTGCTCCACCACCTTGTCAGCAAGCCATCCGCCCGTTCCCCGCGCCTCGTTGGTGATCACACTTAGGGGTGTTTTCAGGGCATGTGCCAGATTGCCGACATGGGTTCGCGCCCGCTCTACAAGCTCATGGTTCGAGCGTATCAGCGCATTGAGCTCAACCTTCAAGGGCTCGATTTCAGCCGGCACACTGCCGGCCAGTCGTTCCGTCTTGCCGGATCGGATCTCGGCAAGGCTCTCGTGGATCGCGTGCAAGGGTCTGAGCCCGAACTGCACCTGAAAGACCGTGGCCACGACCATGCCGAATCCCAAGACGGTCAAAGCAACGATCAGCATGAATTTGAAACTCTGGATTTCTTCCTCGACATCGTCACCCACCACACCAACGGCGAACGAGTAACGAACCTGATTATCTTCCGGCCCGACCCGCACTTCTCGCTCAAGCAGCCGGAGGCTCTGATTTTTCGGTCCGATGATCGTCGCTCTTCGCAGGCCCAAATCATCTTGCTCAGCGCCGATATGACTGGGCAGTTTGAGAACTTCTGCCAGCAGAGAATTGGATGCCAGCGCGGGATCGGTCTTCGTACGCCCATCCACAACGGGCGTTACCTGCCAATACCAACCGTCGAGCGGCCGCTCGAATTGCGGCGAACCGATATCGGGCGAAGGAAGCAATTTGCCTGTTTCGGCATCGATGGCACCAGCGAGGAGATTCGTCAGATAGGCATCGAGACGCGCATCGAAGCCGCGTTCCACAGCCCCGCGAAACAGTGAAATCAGGATGATCGCGATGATCGGCAAGACAATGAGCGCCCACGCCGCTGCCGATGCGAAGAGGCGAAATGCGAGCGAGTTAACTCGCATCCTCTGGCTCGGCGACGCAATAACCGAGCCCTCTCACTGTACGGATGTAATCTGAGGGGATTTTCTTACGCAGACGTCCGACAAACACCTCGATCGTATTGGAATCGCGATCGAAATCCTGCTCATAGAGATGCTCGACCAATTCGGTGCGCGAAACCACCCGTCCACCATGGTGCATCAGGTAGGCCAGCAAACGATATTCGAGCGAGGTGAGCTTGATCGGTGAGCCATCGACGGTGACGCGCGCAGTCTTCGTGTCCAGCCGCAATGTTCCGCATTCGATCTCACTGCTGGCATGGCCGGTCGAGCGGCGCAGAAGCGCACGAACCCGGGCAAGCACTTCCTCGAGATGAAACGGCTTGGCCACATAATCGTCCGCACCGGCATCCATACCTGCCACCTTGTCCGACCATCGGTCGCGTGCGGTCAGAATCAGAACGGGCATGGCACGCTCGTCCCGCCGCCACTGCTCAAGAATGGAAATGCCATCGCGTTTGGGCAAACCGAGATCCAGAATCACGACATCATAAGGCTCGGTATCACCCAAATAGTGGCCATCTTCGCCGTCGAATGCCGTGTCGACCGCATAGCCAGCGTCGTTCAAGGCCGTAACCAGTTGTCGGTTGAGGTCGGGGTCGTCTTCAATCACCAGGAGGCGCACGGTACGGATCCGTCGTTGTTTGCTCAGATTCTACTATAGCAATCGGTCGAGATTCGCTAAAGCGCGCCTGTCACGGCATCCACGATGACGCGTCTGAGCGCATTCGTGTCGGTTCTGAGCAGAAATACCAGATAAACGAATTCGTTGCCTTCCTTACAGAACTTCACGTTAACAAGCACTTCACCTGCAAAACTGGCCTGCGCAAGCTCCGTGGCCTTTTCAGAGCCAATAAGCTGCTGATCTGCGATTATCGGCCGTGCCTTGGACCAGGGCATGCACTCGGACGCGCTCAGCGCGTGTCCGGTCGTTGCTGCTCCCCAAAATCCCAAGACAATGGCGCACAGAACCGCAAGAAGCGAGGTGCGTCGTGCCATATCATCCGTTCCTTAACTGACACAGACAATAGGGCTGCGAGCCTGAACCCAACATGAACGGCAGAGCCTGTACAAAAGGGAGTTTCATCACCGATTTCAGTCTCTTTCAGTCAGATTCCCCGGCTCTTCGCTTCGAAGGGTCGGGGACAATATAAAAATCAAGCCTGGTTTCCGGCACGCCAACTTCCGATTTGGCCCATCCGCGCACCGAAATTCCAGCCTCGTGAATCGTTTCCTGCCGGCCCGAAACCAAAGGATGCCACCAGTAGAGGTCTTTGCCTTCGTCGATGAGGCGATAAGCACATGTGGATGGAAGCCAGGAATAATCCGCAAGATTGTCCGCCCGCATGACCACGCAGTCATCGACCTGATCGTGGCGATTCTCATAGTCCGAGCAGCGGCAGGCACCAATATCCAGGAGCCGGCATGCCAAGCGTGTATGGTAAAGCTCTCCCGTATCAGCATCCTCGAGTTTCAACAGGCAGCATTGGCCGCAACCATCGCAAAGCGCTTCCCATTCGTCGGAATTCAGCTGCTCAAGGCTCTTCGTGCGCCAAAAGGGTTGATCGGTTGCCGTCACCTGTTATGTCTCATCGCTGAAATGCCAAATTCTCTGATATAGTTACGCGTTCGATCATTTCGCCGCCCGAAGCGGCAACTGTGTTTTTGCAACAAGACGTGTCAGGGCACTAAGCCATTGCGCGATTGGATCATCAAGACCAAGCGGAGCAAGCGCCGGATCGACCTTCTGGCCTTCGACTCCTGGCTCGACTCATCCCTGCATGGCGTTTGGGAGAGTTTCAAGAACTGGTGGAGCAGCTATTCCAGCTTCTTTGCGCGCTTCCACGTGAACGGGTTCAAGCGGCTCCTGAGCGAAGCGACCTCGGAAGCGGCAACGCTTGGAACCGTGGGACTTGTGGTCATGCTGGCGCTAGCGCTGCCGGCATTCGACGAAACCCAGAACGACGATTGGCAAACCGGCAAGATCAGCGTGACCTTCCTCGATCGCTACGGAAACGAGATCGGCAAGCGAGGCATTCTGCACTCCGATGCTGTACCCCTTGAGGAAATCCCGGATCATATGATCCAGGCGGCGCTCGCAACCGAGGATCGTCGGTTCTACGATCATTTCGGCATCGATGTCTTTGGTACGATGCGCGCGATGTTGGAAAATGTGCGCGCCGGCGGCGTCGTCCAGGGCGGTAGCTCGATCACGCAACAGTTGGCCAAGAACCTCTTTCTATCGTCCGAGCGCTCTCTCGCACGTAAAATTAAGGAGGCCTTTCTGGCCATTTGGCTCGAGGCCAACTACACCAAGAAAGAAATCCTCAAACTCTATCTGGACCGCGCCTATATGGGCGGCGGCGCCCATGGCGTCGAGGCGGCATCGCAATTCTATTTCGGCAAGAGCGTCCGCAATATTAATCTTGCCGAAGCGGCAATGCTGGCCGGACTCTTCAAAGCGCCAACGAAATTCGCTCCACACGCGAATCTGCCCGCGTCGCGCGGCCGCGCCAACGAAGTCCTCTCCAATATGGTCGAAGCCGGCTTCCTGACGGAAGGCCAGATCCATGGTGCACGACTGAATCCCGCACAGATTGTCGACCGTACAGAGTTCTATAGCCCCGATTGGTTCCTCGACTGGGCCTTCGAAGAAGTGAAACGGATCGCTCAAGACAAACAGGAATATGTTCTGACGGCCCGTACGACCGTGGATATCAGTCTGCAGAAGGCTGCAGAGAATGCTGTCCTGAATACGCTGAGAAAGCATGGTCGTGCCAAACGCACCAAACAAGCGGCTTTGGTGGCCATGGAAACCGACGGCGCGGTACGTGCAATCGTCGGCGGGCGGGATTACGGCGAGAGCCAGTTCAATCGCGCAACGTCCGCTCGTCGCCAACCTGGATCTTCCTTCAAACCCTATGTCTATCTAACGGCGCTGGAAAATGGTTTCTCGCCGCGATCGACCGTGGTCGATGGCCCCGTGTCCTGTGGACGGTGGTCGCCGAAAAACTACTCGGGCGGTTACCGGGGCCGTATGCCGATGTCGGATGCACTGATGCGGTCGATCAACACGGTTGCTGTGAAACTGTCGCTCAGAGTCGGCCGGGACAAGGTGCTGGCAAATCTGGACAAGCTCGGACTGAAGGTACGCCGGAGCTGTTCGATGGCGCTCGGAGACACGGGCATTACGATCCTGAAACATACCGCCGGATATGCAACATTCGCCAATGGCGGGAAACGGGCTGCGGCATACGGGATCGAAGAGATACATGACTCCCATGGCGTCCAGGTCTACTCGCGGGAAAAAGATGCCAAAGAGCCCGAGCAGATCTTCGCGCGCGAGAAGATTGCCGAACTCAACTCGATGCTGGGCCGCGTTGTAACCAGCGGTACTGCACGCAGAGCACAGCTGGATTTCACAACTGCCGCCGGAAAGACCGGCACAACCTCCGCTTATCGCGATGCCTGGTTTATGGGTTATACGGGCCAATATGTCGCCGGCGTCTGGTTCGGAAATGACGATTTCTCACCAACCGGTCGCGTGACAGGCGGCAATCTGCCGGCAATGACCTGGAAGGAATTCATGACGTTTGCGCATGCAACCCGCAATATCCCCCAGATTCCAGGGTTGCCGATCCATCCCAATCAGGTCGCGGAACTTGAGCGAATTGCTGCTCTGAAGAAGCAAGACCCGACCCTTGGAACCGTTGCTTCGACAGTTCGGGAAATGTCCGATGAAACCCGCGATGTGTTGAAAGAAATCGGAACCCTCTTGAAGAGTGCAGCCAAGGGCGATGACGACGAAACCGATCCCGATCAGCGAGCGGAATTGCAACGGGATCTGAGACGACAATGATGTGTTCGTGCTGCGTTTGGCCGGGAAGCATGTTGCGTCCGGGTCTTACTTAAGTCCAGTCATTTCGCCGACGAGGCCTTCTGCCGTGCGCATAATCTTTGATACGGTTCTCGTTCTGGCCATCGCCGTTGTTATCGGCCTTGGCAGCGCGTGGCATATGATCGATGAAGGGTCAGCCCTCACGACGGGAAAGATCGGACCTTGGTCGGTCTGGCACTCCGCTGGAAATCCCGATGCAGATCCCTACACGCGGGCGCACATTGCCCGGTCGGGACGTCTACCCATCACATCCACCAGCGCTGCCTATTACTTTGCGGAGGTCGACGACAATGGGCGGACGTTGGAGTCCGGCTGCAACTACATCCTGGAGGGGCAGGCCTTTAATGCAGCGTGGTGGAGTTTGACACTTTACGACGAGACGGGCCGCCTTGTGGCGAATAAGGCGCGACGTCATGCATTCTCAGACCGAGAGTTGATGCTGAGCCGTAATGGACGCTACCGAATCGTTCTTGGTCGCAGCGTACAACCCGGCGATTGGCTGCCCACAGGGTTGAAGGATAAACGGCTCAAATTGGTGATTCGCGTCTATGGCCCCAGAGATGATGGAGGCCCCGGGCGTATCAACAGCAACCTTGAACGCCTTCCGTCCATCGCTCGCGAAAGCTGCAGCTCATGACGAGGATCCTTCGCTTCTTCCGCTTGTCGTGGTTTTCGTTGGGCTTGGCAGTTCTGCTTGCAGGCATCATTCATGTCGTCGCTGTTTTCAGCATGCCTCATCTAGTAACGCGAAAAGCATGGGATTTGCTGACGGCAATCGGGCCAACCAATTCGATCCATGTCCTACCGGCAGCCAGTCCAGTGCATCAAAGCCTGCCTTTCATGGCTCCGAATGTCCGATATGCCGTGTGTCGGTACGATCTTGCGGCAGGTCCGGTGCGCCTGAAAACGAAGGTGTTCGACGAGCTCTCGCTGATAGCCTTCTACACGACGAGCGGCGCGAATTTCTACACAATCAGCGGAACTGATATTAAGCGGGACACGATCGAGGTCTTCATTTCGACTCAGGCCGAACCCGTTGTCGAAACCGATCCGGATGCTGCCGATGACAGCGACAATGCCGTGGTCGTCACCGTTCCAAGCGAAAGAGGCGTCGTGGTGATCAGGACACCTCTGGCCGGCAAGAGCCAGGCAGGGCACGCGGAAAAGGCGCTAGCCGAGGCAAGCTGCTCGACGATGGTTCTCTGAACGGATGAGGCGCTAAATCTATTTGTACGGTTTGGGCGTCATTTTCAGTGGTGCTTCATCGGGCACGGCAGGCTTGTAGACTTCCCGCGGCGCACGCTGCTTCAGGCGACCGGCAGGACGCAGGGGTCGGTCGAGCGATTTCCGCCCGTATAGCTTGTTGGCTGCCCGGCGCGGCGATCCGCGCGGGCGCAAGAGCGTCTGACAGGCGCCGACCAGCTCAGTCTGAAGCGCGACGACGGTATCACGAAAATAATCGAGCGACTCTTCCACGACAGCCGCTGAGATTTCGGGTGTTTCGATCCGCGCACGATCGATGGCGTATTCGTAAGCTTCAATTCGCTGCGCAAGCGCTTCGAACGTCCCGTTGATGAATGCACAATTCTGACGGACGCGTGACCGTGCATTCCGTTTGTCTGCGCGCGTGTAGTAAGGGCTGTCGTCGATAACCGCATCCATACGGCGCTGGTCAGCGGTAAAGACTCGCCGCCCGAATTCAGCAAACCGGTTCAAGGTCTGCTTGTCGGCGTCGAGTTCCTCGTTGATCAGGGACAGCCGCGAGGGCCCATAGGTGTGTCCCGTGCCGTGCAGATGCTCTGCATAGGCTACTTCCGAATAACGGGTCCATCGCATCGGCCGCAAATTATGGATTTGCGCGCGCAGCCGAAATGCAATTTCGCGAAGCCGGGTCTCATCCGGCGTCATCCGAAAGTCAGATCCGTAAACGGGATGATTGGTAACATCGCCTGCAAGACGAAAGGCTTCGGTAACGGTCGATACGACGCTCAGATCGCGCGGCCGTCCAAAATCGCCAACCGGATCCAGGCCACAGGCACTCAGCAGCAGTGTTAGCGCGCTGATCGTGAGGAGCTTGCCTGTGGAGCGCCTGCCCAGCTGCCGGCAATGGCCCGTCGGGTCAATCACAGCAGCAAACCGGGATCGGTCGTCCATGGCATCAACTCCAAACACGTTCGCACAACCACTATTGGTCAGTCGCGCTGAGCCTTGCCGCGCCCCTGGTGACTGGCCGTTGACGCGAATGGCGTCTCGATCGGGGCTGCTGCACGGCGTTCGATACGGACGCCGGGGAAAATCACAATCTCGGCGCTGCCGGTGTTGCAATCGGCCGAAACGGCCTTCTTTTCGGAGCTCTCGGCCCGTTCAGGCCGGCAGAATTCGAGAATGGTCGCCATAGTCCTCTCCCTGGTCCGTTGCCAAATCGTGTGGACCGGTTGAACGCGTGCACTTGGTTTCGCCAAGTTAGGACTATTAGGCCGGTGATATGGTTAACGATCCGCTAACAGATGTCCGAACGCCGAACACTTTCCGATAGCGTGATCTTTTTGACGCGTTAGCCGAAAACGAGATGGCATGCCTCGAATGGCAACGCGTTCAAATTCAAAAGAGAACCATTTCATCGAGGAAATTTCGACCATTGCGCGCTTCGACCTCGACAATCCAAATATCCGGATCGAAAGAAAATTGTCGCTCAAGGTATCGATCAGCATCGGCTTCTGCGATCGTATCCGTTTCGTGGCAGAGGCTCCACATTCGATCGGACTCCATGGAATCAAGGCCGGCAGGCGCCGGGCCCCACAGACTTGCGGTTCCATCGAGGCGATTGATCTTCAGGTAGATTGCACCCGCATCGCTGTGACCGCGACGCACGACTACCGCCGGGACATCCTGGCCCATACAAATACGAATGTAGGCCTTCACCCAAATCTCAGCCTTCAAGCGCATTTCAAAGCCTCATCCATGGACAGAGGTCGCAGGGCTAGCAGACTACCGCAAACAACCAACATCCGGATGCGTGCTGCTCGGAGGCGATGGAATTGCTCGGCGTATCGATGCCCTACCGGTGTCAATTGCGCGTTGCTTTGTTTCCGACTTCAACCGGAAGGCAAATCAGCAAGTTTCGTTCCGGTCACGCGAAGGATTTCAGTCAGAAGCCGGCCCGACACGCGGCCCTTTTCTGGCAATCCTCGCTCGCGCTCGAACTGTTTGATGGCTTTGCGTGTGCCTGCGCCCTGAATTCCATCGACCGGCCCGGGTGCATATCCCAATCCTGCCAGAGTCTGTTGAATCGCACTGATCAAGGCTTCGGTTTCCTTGGGAACCTGACTTGGTCCTCCGGAACCGTTACCCAACACAATCCGCTGCAACAATGCCGGTGTTACAAGTCCCGTCAACGCCAGCCCCTGATCATTCTGATAAGCCAACACTGCCGCACGCGTCACAACCCCGAAAATTCCATCAACGGGTCCGGGTTCATAACCGCGCTGCGCCAACTCTCGCTGGACGGCTCGCACAGTACCAGCGTCCGGCACAGGCGCAGAGGACCGCTGCGATCGCGGATTGCGAGCCGTTCGTGACCTATTGCCATTCTGCGTCAGCTTATTGCCACTTTCGGCAAAGGGCGCTGGATGAGGCCCCTTCTGCATGTAGATTGCATTATAGGTTATGGCAGCCGAAAGGCCGACGAATAGTCCCACTACCAAACGTGCCTGCAATGCCTGCATGACCGGTTGCCGTCGTCTCCCAAGAGCAAGCTGCACCGAACCGGGCACAACTTTTTGCTCAACCATCCTACGATTGATCCACGTCGTTAGGCTCCGCCGCTATTGCGTGCACGACGTTTGATCGCAATCCAACAAATACCGCCCGATTCCAGACGACTCCCGCGATTATGAAATGTCATGGTGAAGAGATGTTAAACGCGCGATTGGAATTCGGAATTGACGCTACGCCACCGATGCGCGGACGCCAAAAGCGCCAACATTGGCAGGGATCTCTTCACGGCTTCGCTCGGACGGCAATCGCGGCATTGGCAATGCCACCGTCACTGTCGTGCCCGAACCGAGTTCGCTTTCCAGCTTGATGTCACCATCGTGAAGCTTGGCAAGGCCCGTAACGACACACAGTCCAAGTCCTGATCCTTCGAATGACCTCGAATAGGTCGATTCGGCTTGAACGAAGGGCGCACCGAGATTTGGCAGGTCCTCCGGAGCAATCCCGATTCCGTCATCAATCACACGCAGATGAAGCATATCTTCCGATCGGCGCGCTTGCAGCCGGACGTGCCCCCCCTCTTCGGTGAATTTGATCGCGTTGGACAGCAAATTGAGGAGCATCTGCTTGCAAGCACGTTTGTCGGCATTGAGGCGGGGAAGACCGGCCGGTACATCGGTGGTCAGTGCAATAGACTTTTTCTCCGCCCCATACTGAAGAAGCTCGCAGCAGGATTCCATGAGTGGACCGACATCGAAGAATTCACGTTCGATGGTATATTTTCCGGCCTCGATCTTGGACATGTCGAGGATCTCGTTCACGACGCTCAGCAGGTGCTCTCCACTTTCATGAATGAGCCCGGCATATTCCAGGTATCGCTGCTCACCGATGGCACCAAAAAGTTCACGCGACAAGATGTCAGCGAAGCCGATAATCGCATTCAACGGCGTTCTCAACTCGTGGCTCATGGTAGCGAGAAACTGCGTCTTTGCGCGGTTTGCACTTTCGGCATCGTCTCGCGCCTTGAGGAGATCGATCGATTGTCTCTTGCTCACAGTGATATCGCGGGTGACCGCAACGAAAGCCTGCGCGCTACCGGTTGGAGGTTTTCCGGCAATGGGCTGCATTCTCATTTCGGCCCACCGCTCCTGCGTATCTTCGGTTTCGTCGCGGTGGAGGCGGAATTCAATCGCTTCCGGTTCGCATGTCGCGATACATCTCATCACTGCACGGCGATAATCCGCGCGGTCGGCCGGATGGATGCGGTCGACAAGCCCTGTCCGAGTCAGGGTCGCAGGCGTCTCACCGACAACACGACGGGCGGCGGGTGAAGCAAAGACAACCTCTCCCTCCCCGTCATGGCGTGTAATCAGATCGTTGGCATTCTCGGCAAGCAATCGATACCGCTGCTCACCGTCCTCGATCGCCTGTGACGAACGATTGTGCACAAGCTGGACCGACGCAGCCAATCCGCCAGCGTAGATGAGCGCCGAGAGAAGCCCGAGCAGAGCAAGGATTGTCGGATCGATATCTATGATCGGCGCCTGAGGCAGAACGCTCCAGAAGCTGCCGATCGCCAACGCCAACAGCCCGGAACACGCAATGGCAATCGAGCCATAAATGACCCGGCGGTCGTTGGATAAAGATGCCTCTAACGGAATGATGACCATCCAGGGGACAACGAAAGACGTCAGACCACCGGTCAGTGCGGCAACGACGGTAATCAGCCCCGTGAGATTCACCGCTGAGATAAAGTGGGCGATCGCCAATCGGCCTGTGAAAGATAGGTAAATTGCGATTGCGACTGGTGACAGCAGCCACACAAACGCAATGAATGCCTCGACTGCCAGCCCGCCAACGGCCAATACATAGACTGGAAAGACGAGGAAGGCCAAACAGCCGCCGAGAAGGTGCGATGCTATAAAAGACTCATGCCGAGAGCGGGATACAACGTCATCGCGCGCCGATTCATGGACAAGCGACGCGATGCGGCTGTTCAGACTCTCAAATCTCTCAACGAACGCCACTAGACCTTTCGGCGCACAAGAAAATGCACCGTCCCCGCTGTTTGATGTAGAGTATCGAGAGCCCGCTTTAACGAACCCTAAAACGCGGGCCGCGCGACCCGACGATTTCGTGTCGGCAGGTCCTCTGTCTCACTCTACTTCGGGACATGGTGAACGAAGTCTTTCGAATTGCCGCTCCAAAGAGCCGGTCAGTCATCACGCTATCAGCAGGTCGGGACTTGCATTGCATCACATCAGCCTTGCATCAAAGGCGAGACTCGTCGCTCTCCTAAGCAGGAGGGAATGGAAGTCAGCAATTTCCGGCGAAAACGGCCTCTTCAAATCGATAAAATTTTAATCAAATTGGATTCAATAACATATCAAATTTATGCAAAATTTGAAAATATAAAAATTGAAGAAAATAGAATTCAAAATAAAAATTGATTTTTTGAAATATTGATTATTATTTAGAGGTGCCGATTGCCTCTTTTTTATTTCTTCAATGCTAGCCTCTTTTCACGGTTCGACTTGGTCGGACAGTCAAAAAAAGGGCAGCGCAATGTTTTTGATAAGGACAGCATTCTGGCTGACACTGGTGATCCTTCTGCTCCCGGCGAACAAAGGCGAGCAGATACAGATCCTCGGGACGGCCGAAGCAGCGATACAGGATGTCAGGACGTTTTGTGTCCGTAATCCTGAAGTCTGCGAAAAGAGCAAGACAGCATTTTACGGTTTCAGCGAAAAAGCGCAGTTTGGCGCAAAAATGCTCATGAGCTTCATCGACGACAAGGCTCGGGGAGCATCAGAGCAAGAGACCGCTTCAAATCCTGATGAGCGCAAGTCGCTCTTTGGACGCGAGACCCGCGGAACGCTGACGGACGACGATCTGCAGCCCAACTGGTTTAGCGCCGATCGAAAATCCGGGGTCTAGGAAGGCCAACTCAGCGACTGACGAAAGGCAAAGTGCCAGATAGCCCGATCCCAACTGGGCAGGAATTGCGGATCGGCGACTTGATACGGTTTCCATGGCAGCTACCGACTGCCTAGGGTGCGCGTTGCGGACGGTTTCCCCCCTGCCCTTTTCCGTCCGTGATGCGCACCCCTTATCGATCGCTTCGATCACGCCGCAATTCGCATTTCATTCCAGACTGGCAATTCATCGCAAGCACGCTAAATATGGGGGAGATCCCTTTAGCGTAAGAAAGCGAACCGCGATGAAGCTTGATGATATTTTGGCCGATTTCGAACTCCTCGACGACTGGGAAGATCGTTATCGCTACGTAATCGAGCTTGGACGCGGACTTGATCCCCTTCCCGAACATCAGCGCACGCCAGAAAACAAGGTGAATGGATGTGTCAGCCAGGTCTGGCTGGCAACGCAGGTGTCAGGAGATCCGGAAGCACAGCGATTGGATTTTGTTGGCGACAGTGACGCACATATTGTGCGCGGACTGATCGCCATCCTTCTCGCAGTCTATGGCGGAAAAGGCGCGGGAGAGATCTTGGAAACCGATGCCCATGCGCTGTTTCAACAGATGGGTCTAAGCGACCATTTGACGCCGCAGCGCTCGAACGGTTTTGCATCAATGGTAGAGCGGATCAGGTCTGACGCCCGAGATGCGCTTGGAACCGAAACGACTGTTCATTGACCGAATCGGACTTTGAGCCGTTCCCCAAAAAGCGCCCATTGCTCCGGAATCTCAGTGTCCATCAATCTTTCTATGCACAATCGGTATCGATTGGCCGTGATTGATGGAAACATCGACACGGAACAATGGCACAATCCTGTAAATCGCTCCGTTGCCGCAGGAAGATGTTGGCCATTTCCAACACTTTCACAACACACGCATCACTCTGGATCGGTGAGGGTCAGGACTTTCGTCTTTGTCCCAATCCCATCTTTTTCGCAAGCTGAGAGCGCGCAGCCGCATAATTTGGCGCGACCATGGGGTAGTCATGAGGCAAACCCCATTTATCCCGGTACTCTTCAGGCGAAAGATCATAGTGCGTGCGTAGATGACGCTTCAATGATTTGAATTTTTTGCCATCCTCGAGACAAATAATATAGTCCGGCGTGATTGATTTTTTAACAGAAACCGCCGGTTTCAGTTCTTCTTTCACTGGCAGAGCCGCTTTTAGCGCTGCTTTATTTAGCGCCTCGTAAATATCATCGATCATTCCAGGCAAATCTGTCGGCACCAATGTATTGTTACTAACATATGCAGAAACAATATCCGCCGTCAGCTCAACGAGCGCTCCTTGCTCGACTTTATCTTCCATCTTTCAAACCTCCTGAGGTATCATCGCAACAATACATGTACAAACCTTGTTCGTCGAGCTTTCCTCTTAACTCAACGAGCACCGACTCTGTACAAGATTTTTTTTGATGCCCTGCTCAATGGACTTCACAAAAGTGATAAAGCCTCATCGACAGACTTGCTGCGACGACATCCATGACTTCGATGCGGCCGACCTAATCATTGAACAAAGGCAATTCAATGATCAGAGCTCCACTTTGCAAATCGCTGCTGTTCGATAATTGGTCTTTAAGAAATCGAATGCCGGCCATTAACAGTCAAATTGCCAGATATCCGCCTTTTTGGAGTGTTCCCCCTCTGTACTCTTGCCAAATCCTTGACCATGAGACGCTTTAACTCAAGGACAGCGCGTCTTGAAACTAACTATCCATTTTGGGCGAAGATCACGTCACGACTTAGAGGCCGTAAACGAGCGGATTGGCACCGAGCAAGACAGTTGCCCAGAAAGCCATGCTCCCCGTCGGCCAGCCCCGCGCTAGAACGCCTTCCGGATCACGATGACGATAGCCGCAACGAACGAATGCGACGGCATTGTGGACGCCGGGCTCGCAAAGCAGCCAATGGGTTGGAACAGAGTGGACGCACGCAGAATTCTGTCTGAGCGATGAGCGCACTTCACTTCGAAGCCTGCGCCTGATCGCGCGGATCCGCATCTGGCGAGCTCAGTGTCGACCAAGTATCGTCGCGTGGCGGCGAAGGCGGCGTCTCGCAGTCGCGTTGATGAATGATGACCTTTGCGATGAAATGCGCGGAGACTGGCGCGGTCACGAACAGAAACGCCAGGATCAGAAGCTCATGGATCGAAGGTTTGCCCGACACCAACGCCGCCAGCATTGACGCCACAAGCAGCATGCCGATACCGAGTGTGCCGACTTTTGTTGGCGCATGCAGACGCGCCATCGGATCGTTGAATTTCAGCAAGCCGATGGCGCCAACAAGCACGAAACCGGCGCCGATGAGCAGCGAAACAGCGGCCGCGTAGGTTGCGATGAGCTCGGCCGTCATTCGATGATGTCTCCCCTAAGAATAAAACGCGCAAGCGCGACGGTGGATACGAAACCGAGCATAGCAATGAGCAACGACACTTCGAAATAGACCGCGACCCCCTGATGGATGCCGAGAACCAAGACCAGACCGAGCACATTGATGACCATCGTATCGAGGGCAAGGATGCGATCCCCGGATGTGGGCCCCATCACGAGCCGCACCATCGACAGAAGCAGGCCAAGGGCGAGGGCGATATAGGCGACGACCAATGCGATATCCAGCAGTCCCGAAGCAAAAGTCATGAAAAGATCTCCAATAGGCGGCGCTCATAGCGGGACTTGATCTCGTCCCGCACGCCGTCGGGGTCGTCCGTATGCAGAACGTGGACCAAGAGGCTGTGGCCTTCGTCCGAAAGGTCGGCGGAAACGGTTCCGGGCGTCAGGGTGATCGTGCCTGCCAGCACCGTGATCGCCTCGGGCTGTATCAGTTCGAGCGGCACGACGATCCATGCGGGTTTCAATTTGGCGTTCGGGATAGTGAGTACGATCCAGGCGACCTGCACGTTCGCGACCATAATGTCCCAAATCACGACAAAGCTGTAGCCGATCATCTTGCCCAGCCGGAAGCCCTGTGGCGTATCGGGCCACCAGATCGAGGTCATCCAGGGGATGATGATACCGAGGATTACGCCGAACACCACGATACCGGCCGTCACGTCATTCTGTAACAGCATCCAGACGACGGCGAGGATGAGCGTCAGCAGCGGGTGCGGCAGCAGCCAGCGATAGGCGCGCATCATGTCAGTAGCCCTCCTTCGGCGCGCCGAGCTTGCCCGGCGTGTCAAGCACGGTCGAGATATAGGCGTCCGGGGCGAAGAGTTCGGCGGCGATCGCCGTGGTATAGCGATGCACCTGTCCGGCGAAGACGGTGTGCGCGATCAGAAACACGAACAACCCTCCGACAGCGGCGTAGGCCAGCGTGGTTGGGCGTCTCGGTTCTTCTTCCGATTCGGCGGCCTCAATGCTGTGCGCCTTCCAGAACAGGACGCCGCCCGCGCGAGCGAAGCCGACGATACTGATCAGGCTCGACGACAGAATGATGGCCCAGACCCAGACCACCAGCTCCGAGTCGAACGCGGCCTCCAGCACCAGAAGCTTGCCGAGAAACCCAGACAAGGGCGGCAGGCCTGCCATGCCGATGGCGCCCAAGAAGAACATGCCCGCCGTGAGAGCCGTGCCCGCCATCGGCGGCTGTGAGGTGAGGTGGACATTCCCCCGCCCTGTTCGGACGAGATCGGAAATCAGGAACAGCACCGCGCCCGCAAACGTCGAGTGCACGATGTAATAGAGCGCCGCCGCAATCCCCGCCGGGTTGAAGAAGGAAAGCGCCACCATGACCATCCCCATCGAGCCCACGATGGAAAAGGCCACAAGCCGGTCCAGCTTCCGCGCCGCCAGCACGCCGATCATGCCGATCGCGAGCGAGACCAGTGCGGCAGGCTGCAGCCAGAGATCGTGCAAGCCGGTGGTGACCTCGAGGTCGGGCGGGAAGATCATGGTGTAGACTCGGATGATCGCGTAGGCGCCCACCTTGGTCATGATCGCGAACAGCGCGGCGACCGGCGCGGGCGCCTCAGCATAGCTCGATGGCAGCCAGAAATGGAGCGGCGCCACCGCAGCCTTGATGGCGAAGACCAGCAGAAGAAGCACCGCGGCAACCCGTATGCCCACCGTCTCTTCCGGCTCGATCAGCGCCACGCGTTTCGCCAGATCGGCCATGTTGAGCGTCCCGGTCTCCGCATAGATCGAGCCGAGGGCGAATAGGAACAGGGTCGAGCCGATCAGGTTGAACAGCACGTACTGCACGCCTGCGCGTAGCCGCGCGTCGCCGCCGGCATGGATCATCAGTCCATAGGAAGCGATCAGCAGAACCTCGAAGAAGACGAACAGGTTGAACAAGTCTCCCGTCAGGAACGCGCCGAGGATGCCCATGAGCTGGAACTGGAAGAGCGCATGAAAATGCCGCCCACGATCGTCCCAGCCCGATCCTATCGCATACAGTAGAACGAACAGCGCCAGCACCGAGGTCAGCAAAACCATCAATGTCGCCAGCCTGTCACCCACTAAGACAATGCCGAAAGGCGCCGCCCAGTCGCCGAGGCGGTAGTAGATGACAGAGCCGTCAGAGACCTGCCAGGTCAGCCCGGCCGCCAAACTGATAAGAACCAAGACGCCGGTCACGGAGAAAACGCGCTGTATTCCAATGTGATGCCGAGCGGCCAGCACGATGAGCGGTGCAAGCAGCGCAGGGAGAATGATCGGCGCGATGATCCAGTGATTCACGGCCGATCCTCCGCTTCGCTCGGAGCCGGCTGATCGTCGACGTGATCGTCGTCGGACCCAAGAAACGCTGCGAGACCAATCATCACAACCACGGCCGTCATCCCGAATGAGATCACGATGGCCGTCAGCACCAGCGCCTGCGGCAGGGGATCGGTGTAGGCCGTCATGTCATCGCGAAGAACGGGCGATGCGCCGATGGTCAGCCGGCCGGACGCGAACAGGAACACGTTCACCGCATATGTCAGAAGCGACATGCCGAGGATCACCGGAAAGGTCCTGAGCCTCAGGACGAGGTATATCCCGCCCGTGGTCATGACGCCGATGGCGGAAGCGACAAGGAACTCCATTACCTTGCCTCCTTCGTATTCGCCGCCATGTCGGGCGGCGCGTCCTCTCGAGAGGGATCGATGTCCATCGGGTATTCGCTCTTCGGTACGTTCTCGCGCCACGCGAGGCGCGAAAAGCTCTCGAGCGACAGCATGACCGCGCCGACGACGACAAGGAAAACGCCGAGATCAAACAGCGCCGCCGTCGCCAGTTCGAACTTGTCGAACGGCGGAATGCGGACATAGGTGTATGCGGACGTCAGGAACGGTTTGGCTACGAACCACGATCCGATACCGGTGAAGCCAGCGATAAGCACTCCTGCGCCGATTACACCGTGATAGGGGTATCTGAGCCGCGCCGACGTCCACGCGAACCCGCTCGCCATATACTGCATCAAGACTGCGATGGAGACGATCAGGCCCGCAATGAATCCGCCGCCGGGTTCGTTGTGACCTCTCAGAAAGATATAGAAGCCAGCCATCAGCACAACCGGCATCATGACACGCGTCAGAACGACCATCATCATCGGGTGCATGTCGCCGGACCGCGGCTGGTCGGGGACACGATTGAGCAGACGCGCCCTCACCGGTCCATCGAGCAATGCTTCCGTCAGCGCATAGATTAAAAGCGCCGCGATGCCGAGAACGATGATCTCCCCATATGTATCGAAGCCGCGGAAATCGACGAGAATCACATTGACCACATTGGTACCGCCGCCGCCCTCGTAGGAATTGGCGAGGTGGTACTCCGAAATCGGCGTCGAAACCGCCTCGCGCAGAAGGTAATGATACGCCAAGGCGAAGGTGGCCAGTCCGCCCGCAACGGCCAAGCCCACGTCGCGCAGCCGGCGCAGCACCGTGCTCTCCACCGGTGTCCAATTGGGAAGGAAGTTCAGCGCCAGCAGGAGGAGGATGATCGTCACGACCTCCACAGTGAATTGCGTCATCGCGAGATCCGGTGCGCTGAAATAGACGAACCCGAACGAAACCATGAGCCCGACGATGCCGATCAGGATCAGCGCCAGGAACCGGTTCCGGTGCATCAGCATCAGCCCGCCCGTCGCCGCGACCAGCATCGCCCAACCCGCGATGGCGACGGGTCCAGCCGTCTGAAGCGCACGCGTCGGATCTGCGACGGCGCCCGTCACCCACGCATGGTATCCGGCAGCAATGATCGCCAAGACGCCGACCATCGCATAACGCGTGAAGGCGCCGTTGTGAATGCCGTGGATCAAAAGCTGTGCGACCTTCGCCGCCGCCTCCACGATCGCCTCGAAGATGACTTTGGCCTCGGGGCGCGGCGTGGTCTCCCACAGCGACAGAAGCGGCCTGTAGACCAGAAGCAGCGCGAGACCGCCGACGACGGCGATTATCGACATGTAGAGCGCGGGCGTCAGCCCGTGCCAGACCTTGAAGTGGGCTTCAGGCACCTCCGCCACGCCACCGAGCACAGATACGGTCACGAGCTTCACGAACGGCTCCGCCAGGAAGGGGGCGACGCCGATCACCACCACGAGAACGACGAGGATCGCGGGCGGCATCCACAGGCCGGGGTTCGGGTCATGCGGCATCGACGGATAGTCGTCCCGCACCGGGCCGAGGAAGGTGTGACCGATGAAGCGAAAGCAATACGCAGCGGACAAGAGCGAGCCGAGCGTCGCTAGCACCGGAGCCAGCCACGGGCCGCCGAAAAGCACCGTTTGGTTCACTTCCTCCAGCATCATTTCCTTCGACAGGAAGCCGTTCAGGAGCGGGATCCCGGCCATCGACAGTGCCGCAATCGTTGCAATGACGAAGACGATGGGCATCAGCGTCCGCAACCCGCCCAGTCGGCGGATGTCGCGGGTATGCGCCTCGTGGTCGATGATGCCCGCAGACATGAAGAGCGCAGCCTTGAACGTCGCGTGGTTCAGGATGTGGAACACAGCCGCCATCGCGCCGTACGCGGTACCAGTGCCCAGAAGCATCGTGATGAGGCCCAGATGGCTGACGGTCGAGAAGGCCAGAAGCGCCTTCAGGTCGTGCTTGAAAAGCGCGATCAGAGCCCCCAGCACCATCGTCACCAGCCCAGCGGTGGTCACGATCACGAACCATTCTGGCGTGCCCGACAGCACCGGCCACATCCGCGCCATCAGGAAGATGCCCGCCTTCACCATGGTGGCGGAATGCAGATAGGCCGACACCGGCGTCGGCGCGGCCATCGCGTGGGGCAGCCAGAAATGGAACGGGAACTGCGCCGACTTGGTGAAACAGCCCAAGAGGATCAGGATCAGCGCGGGAACGTAGAGCGGGTCCGCCTGGATCATTTCGCGTTTTTCGAGGATCACGCTCAGGTCGTAGCTGCCGACGATCTGGCCGAGGATCAGCATTCCACCGATCATCGCAAGCCCGCCGAGGCCGGTCACGGCCAGCGCCATGCGCGCGCCCTGCCGGCCTTCCGGAAGGTGCTTCCAATAGCCGATCAGCAGAAAGGACGAGAGCGACGTCAGCTCCCAGAATACCAGCAAAAGCAGGATGTTGTCGCTCAGGACAATACCCACCATCGCGCCCTGAAACAGCAGGAGATAGGTGAAGAACTCGCCCATATGATCGTCGCGGCTGAGGTAATGCCGCGCATAGGCGATGATCAGAAGCCCGATGCCAAGGATCAGGAAGGCAAAGAAGAACCCCAGCCCATCCAGCATCAGCGTGAAGTTCAGGCCCAGCGCCGGCATCCAGTCGACACGCGCAGTCACGACCTCGCCCGCCAGAACGGCGGGTAGGTTCGTGAGCAAACCAATGAATGCCGCGAGCGATACCGTGAATGTCACGCCGGCGCATGCGGAACGCCCTGCAGCGTTCATTACGCCCGGAAGCAGGGCACCGACGAACGGCAAGAGAGCGATGAAGAACAATGACAAAGGCGCACCCCATGTTGATATTGTTGGCGCCGGTTATTTGACATTTGGAGCTGGTGTGCAAATGCATTCCGGCATCTTGTCGTCTTTTGCAACGACACACTACGACAAGAAATTAAGCGGATCGCCTGAACCGCCGGATCGAATCGCCTGAGATCCGCGCATCTGCTCTCAAACATGACCAGATCATCATCGAGAACAGCGAGGGTCGCAATGATGTTCAAAAGAGCATAGAGGATGCCGACATCCAGAAACTCGGGCCGCCCTGTCAGAAACCCAAGAACTGACAAAAACAGGATGGCAGAGGTCCCCACGGCGAGGGCGCGGTCAAGGGTCGTCGGGCCAAGCAGCACGCGAACGATCGCAAGCGTCAAGGCAATCAGTAACGCGAAGGCGGCGACCGCAAAGATCATGCTGCCCCCTCGAACTGTTTGACCCTTTCATCCATGGCACCCGTGACAAGATCGTCGGCGCCTTCCAGCCTGATCGCATGAATGAGAAATTCGTCGCCTGAAACCTCCGCAGAAATCGTGCCCGGCGTCCGCGTAATCGAGTTCGCATAGACGGTCCGGCCGACGCAGGTTTTCAGACTGGCGCCCACACAGATCAATGTCGGAGAGATCGGTAGTTTCGGGTGGAGGATAATCTTCGCGAACTGCCAGGAGGCCTTGGCGATCTCCAGAACAAGCCACGGCAAATCGGTGACGGCCCGCAAAACCAGATGAGCGGGATGCCCCTCGTCAAGGACGAGACTCCTCCGATGAGCGAGTACAACGACGCCAAGGATCGAAATGGACCCAGCTACCAATGCAATGGCCGTATAGTCACCTGAAAGGACCAGCCAGAACCCGACCAATACAATCGTGAGACTGGCATAAAGCATGTCCAGAATCCCCCCCGACCCGTGTATGGCCGTCGCTCTTCGGCCCTCGTCAGTTTGTTATACTATCCCGACGAGACGATTAGTCGCAATTGTTGATGATTCGTGATGGCAATCAAGACCCTTCGGTAATCCCAATTGATCCATTGGACGTAAGACATTAGGTAGGGCTGTGATTCTGTCGGATGAAAGATCAATAGTCGCCACTATCCGTGCAACGCGATTGCCGATTGGAATCAGCTGCCGCGGGAATACTCTCAGAAACAGCGTAAGGTCTTGGTGGACATGACAGATCAGAAATCACCGCCAAAAATCGTTAAGTCGGACGAGGAATGGCGCCAACAGCTTACCCCGGAGCAATTTCATGTCACACGCATGCATGGAACCGAGCGCGCATTTTCTCATTCCTACAATGATGACAAGCGCACGGGCGTCTATCGCTGTATTTGCTGCGATGCACCACTCTTCGACTCCGATGCCAAATTCGACTCAGGCACCGGCTGGCCAAGCTTCTTTGCACCAACCAACGAGCATGCGGTGGCCGAACATGAAGACAATACGTTCTTCATGCGCCGTACCGAAGTCCGCTGCCATGCTTGCGACGCCCATCTCGGGCATGTATTTCCTGACGGCCCACAACCGACGGGCCTGAGATACTGCATGAACGGTGCGGCTCTGAATTTCGATCAGAGGACCGACAAAGACTGAACGCTTTCCGGAGATGATTGAGATATGGCCGCCCTGAGGCCCAAGACAACGCCGCCTGTCGCAAAGAAGGTCGCCACTAGCGACCAACGCCACGGTTTCACCCGCACTGACGATTATGCTTGGCTGAGAGCCGACAACTGGCAAGAGGTCATGCGGGATCCGGATGTTCTGGACGATGGAATCCGCGACTACCTGCAGGCCGAGAACGACTTTTTAGAGTCGGTCATGAGCGAAACCGCATCGCTTCAGGACAAACTCTTCGAAGAGATGAAAGGTCGTATCAAGGAAGACGACTCAAGCGTCCCTTCCCCCGATGGCCCATTCGACTACTACACGAGCTTCATAACCGGCGGTCAGCATCCGTTATTTTGCCGGCGTAAGGGCGAATCCGGCGCCGAAGAGATTCTCATCGATGCCAATCAACTCGCCGAACCGCATGCCTATTTCCGCATCGGTGGCGTTGGACACAGCCCAGATCACACACGCGTAGCATACGCCTCAGATACGAATGGATCCGAGTACTACACCATCAAAGTACTGGACATCGCGTCTGGATCACCGATCGGCAGCGAGATACCGGACACGAGCGGCGGCTTCGTTTGGGCGGGAGATGGACAGACGCTGTTCTATACGCGCTTGGATGACAATCACCGGCCACGGGAGGTCTACAGGCATACGCTCGGGACCGACGCTAAAGACGACGTCCTGGTCTATCGCGAGGAAGACCCTGGATTTTTCGTCGGTGTCGGCATGACGCAGAGCGAACGTTTTGTCGTGATTAGTGCTCATGACCATCAAACTGGCGAGGTGCATCTGATCGAGACCGATAAGCCCGACCTCGCCCCCCGCCTCGTCTGCGCGCGCGAGACTGGGCACGAATACTCGGTTGAGCATCACGACGATGATCTGATCATTTTGACGAATGCCGATGGCGCCGAAGATTTCAAAATCATGAGCGCCCCTGTCGATGCAGTCGGCCGCGATTGTTGGAAGGAAATCGAAGCTCATCGACCAGGTCGTCTGATCCTTGATGTCATTGCCTTCCAGGATTTTCTGGTCCGTCTCGAACGCGACGAAGGGCTGCCCCGGATCATCATCCGCCACTGGTCGGATGGCCTGGAACACGACATTGCGTTCAAGGAAGAAGCGTATTCGCTCGGTGTATCACCGGGCTATGAGTATGACACGACGCGGCTGCGGTTCACCTACTCGTCGATGACGACACCAGCGCAGGTGTACGACTACGACATGTCGGCCCGAACCCGTCAGTTGCGCAAGACACAGGAAATTCCATCCGGTCACAACGCGGATGACTATGTCACGCGGCGCATCATGGCGCCCGCCCACGACGGCGAAAAAATCCCCGTCACGTTGCTCTACCGGAAAGACACACCTCTCGACGGCACCGCACCGGCATTACTCTATGGCTATGGCGCCTACGGTATCTCGATCCCTGCCAGTTTCTCGACCAACTGCCTGAGCCTTGTCGACCGCGGCATGATTTACGCTGTCGCTCATATTCGCGGGGGCAAGGACAAGGGCTATCGTTGGTATGCCCAGGGACGATTGGAGCATAAGTCCAACACGTTTCAGGATTTCATCTCGGCCGGACGCTATCTGGCGAAAGAGGGATACACGAGCGAAGGAGCCATTGTCGCGCATGGCGGCAGTGCGGGCGGCATGCTTATGGGCGCCGTCGCCAACATGGCGCCTGAACTCTTCCAAGGCATTATCGCCGAAGTGCCGTTCGTCGACGTGCTGACGACGATGCTCGATGATACGCTCCCGCTGACCCCGCCAGAATGGCCGGAATGGGGAAATCCGATCGAGAGCAAGGAAGCGTATGAAACGATTGCAGCATACTCGCCCTACGACAATGTCAGCGCACAGGCTTATCCGCACATCATGGCCGTCGGCGGCTTGACGGACCCACGGGTAACCTATTGGGAACCGGCGAAATGGATTGCGCGCTTGCGCGCCTGCAATACCGGCGACAATCTGATCATGCTCAAGACCAATATGGAAGCTGGTCATGGCGGTGCTTCCGGTCGGTTCGATCGGCTCGGTGAAGTCGCATTGGCCTACGCCTTTGCAATCAAGGTCTCGGGAAAAGCATGATGCGCGCAGTTCTGCTCTGGCTTTGCCTATTCTTACCGCTCAGCATTCATCCGGCCCTGGCGGTCGAGTTCAAATATGTGGCAGCAGGCGAGCCTGTACTGTCCAATCCTCACGATGTCGAACTCTCGGCCGACGGCACGCTTCTCTATGTCTCCGATCTCGGCAACGACCGGATTGCGGTATTGGACGCGTCATCGTTGCAGCTCCTGTCCACCTTCGGCGAGAAGGATGAACTCTCGCAACCGCATGATATCGATCGCGGCCCCGATGGGCTTCTGTATGTGGCAGATACGGGCCAGAGCCGGATCGTCGTCTACAAGCCCGATGGAACGGGCGCCTCGAAAGTCGGCGTGCTTGAAGGACGGATCCGGCGACCTGAAGGCGTCCTTGCTCTCGGGAAAGGACGCGTCGTCGCGACGGGAGCAGCATCGGGGAACATCGTTGCCTTTCAGGACGGCAAAGTTGTGCGCGAGGCTGGAGGATTACGGTCGCCGCACGATGTGATCGCGGCCAAAGACGATCATCTTTGGGTCGCCGACGCCGGCAATGACCGAATGCTGCTGATGACTGATACCTTTGAGATCATGAAAGAACTCAAGGGTGCACCCTATGATTTCAGTGGCCCGCGTTACCAGGATATGACTTCGGACGGGCTCCTCGTCGTCGCAGACAAATACACCCACAATATCAAAGTGATCGGACCCGATGGCGCGCTTGTCACAACGCTCGGCACTGGGAAGGCGGAGAAAGGGCCCGGGAAATTCACGACGCCCGAAGGCGTCGTGATACGCGGTGACGATGTTTGGTTTGCCGATAGTGGCAATAACAGAATCGTCCGCTACACGATCATCCGCTAAGTTGGGGTGAGCACGAGCCGCGGTCCGAATAGGGGCGCCCCAACATTCATTGACCGATCTACAAGAGAAAGCACCATGTCCGAAGCCGCACTGAAACAACCGACCGCTGAAGCGAAGATCACGTTCGACTGGGCAGATCCGCTCGATCTCGATGGCCAGCTCACAGAAGAGGAAAGGTTGGTACGCGACACGGCAAACCGATATTGCCAGGACGCATTGATGCCACGCGTGCTGGAAGCGTTCCGCAACGAGGATTTCGACACGCAGATCATGAGGGAAATGGGCGAGCTTGGTTTCCTCGGTCCAACGCTTCCTGAAGCCTATGGCGGTGCAGAATTGGGCTATGTCTCGTACGGATTGATCGCACGCGAGGTCGAACGCATCGACTCAGGCTACCGATCTGCAATGAGTGTCCAGGGAAGCCTCGTGATCTATCCGATCTTCGCCTACGGTACCGAAGAGCAGAAAAAGAAGTTCCTGCCCAAACTCGCTTCCGGTGAGATGATCGGCTGTTTCGGTCTGACGGAACCAGATCATGGCTCCGATCCCGGTTCCATGAAGACACGGGCACGGAAAGTCGATGGCGGATACAGGCTCAACGGCGCCAAGACATGGATCAGCAATGCACCTGTTGCGGATGTCTGTGTCGTCTGGGCCAAGACCGAAGACGGTGCGATCCGAGGCTTCATCGTCGAGCGTGATTTTGACGGACTTTCGACACCGAAGATCGAAGGCAAGTTCTCGCTCCGAGCCTCAGCAACAGGCGAGATCGTTCTGGAAGACTGCTTCGTGCCGGACGCCAATCTGCTGCCCGGCGCTCAAGGTCTTGCCGGCCCCTTCCGTTGCCTCAACAGGGCGCGATACGGCATTGCCTGGGGCAGCATGGGTGCCGCGGAATTCTGCTGGCATGGCGCGCGACAATATGTGCTCGATCGAACGCAGTTCGGCCGGCCACTTGCCGCCAGTCAACTGATCCAGAAGAAGCTCGCCGACATGCAAACCGAAATTACGTTGGGCCTGCAGGGCGCCTTGCAGCTCGGCCGGATGGCAGACAATGGCGGCCTTCTGCCCGAATCGGTTTCGCTTCTGAAGCGCAACAATTGCGGCAAAGCTCTCGATATCGCTCGTCAGGCGAGAGATATGCATGGCGGCAACGGCGTATCAGACGAATATCATGTCATTCGCCACATGGTGAATTTGGAGTCGGTCAACACCTATGAGGGTACGCACGATGTCCACGCGTTGATACTCGGCCGTGCCCAAACCGGAATCCAGGCCTTTTCCTGACGACTGCTTACGAACCGAGGCCCCCTCTTCGCCGCGCAGCCTTGCCTCGGAATCTTGAAATAAGTAGGGTGCGCGCGACCCTGACACCTGAGACTTAATGCTGGAGGACACCGTGGCGTTCGAACTTCCCGACCTGCCTTATGCTTATGACGCTTTGCAACCCTTTATGTCGGCAGAAACCCTCGAGTTTCATCACGACAAACATCACCAAGCCTATGTCACGAACGGCAACAATCTGCTTGCCGGTTCCGGTCACGAAGACAAGAGCCTTGAAGACATCGTGAAAGCCTCTTTCGGCAGCAATGCCGGGCTGTTCAACAATGCCGGACAGCACTTCAACCACATCCACTTCTGGAAATGGATGAAGCAAGGCGGCGGCGGCACCAGCATGCCTGGTGCGCTCGAAGCCAAGATGAATGAAGATCTGGGCGGTTATGACGCCTTCAAAAAGGCCTTCATGGACGCCGGTGCCACACAGTTCGGATCGGGCTGGTGCTGGCTTGTGATGAAAGACGGCAAGCTTGAAGTCACAAAGACCCCGAACGGCGAAAACCCGCTGGTCCATGGCGCGACGCCGCTTCTCGGCTGCGACGTCTGGGAGCATTCCTATTACATCGACTATCGCAATGCCCGGCCCAAATATCTCGAGGCCTTTGTCGACAGTCTCATCAACTGGGACTATGTGGGCGAGCTCTTCGAAGCGGCAAGCTAAGAGCGATCACGAAATCATCCATTCAAAGGCGGGGCCTCTGGCTCCGCCTTTTTTATGATTTGCCTTCCGGAGCGGCAGCACTCTCATCTTCTTTGATCAGAGTGTGAAGATACTCGAGGATTGCATCGATATCGTCGGGCTCAAATGCGAAAGCCGGCATGTCCGGATGACCGGTGACAATACCTTCGGCGAGGGCTTCTTCCAGGTGTTCCAGGGGCCAGCGTGTGGCCAATGCGCGAAATGGTGGTGCGTCTTTGTGCAAACTCTCGTCCGCAGCGCCGATGGAATGACATCGGGCGCATTTCTCTTCGACCAGCCCTTTGCCGCGCAACGCGCTGTCGACTTCAGACGCGAAAGCGGGAGCGAAAAACCATGACATTACAAGGCCGGCAATGACCGATCTGGCCAGATTCATTTAGATTTCCTCGACATACGCAGTCGGCTCCCTTCGCAGCAAATGGTACCGTATCGCACCAATATCGGTGCCAGTCATTGATCTATCGTGCATTGACCTGCGTCAGACCGGTTGCTGATATGTGCGCCATTCCTGTATCGACCCTGCGTTCTGCGACAGGTCTCAAAAACCAAGACTTATGCAACGCGGGGAAAAGGTGATCCCTCAGTGACGCGCGAAGACCATAATCAGCTCCCCACCGATAGCACGGCGCATCGCTCTCTCATTGCCGTCGATCTGTTTCGGCACCTTCCGGACGAAGCTCTCGATTGGCTTGAGAAGCGTCTGGAGCGCGTTGCCGTCGAGCGCGGTGTTTCAATCGTCTGCGAGGGTGATGAGGCCGATGCGCTCTATATCCCAACGTCAGGTCGGTTTTCCGTGCATGTGGGAGGACGAAAACGCCCAATCGCCGAGGTGGGTCCGGGACGCCCGATCGGCGAAGTTGCTTTTTTCGCCAATACAAAGCGCACGGCAACGGTCACGGCATTGCGCGACAGCATTGTCCTCCGCCTGACGCGTGCTGATTTCGATGCTCTGACCCGGCGCTCACCGGAGATACTCCAGCCGATTGCGTCAACATTGGCACGACGACTGGCGCGCGCAACATCGGGCGAATTCGCCCGCCCTCCATCGATACCGCGGAGCATCGTCCTGTGTCGTGCTGGACCGACACCCATCGCAGAGAGTTTCATCCAGGGTCTGCGAACAAGTCTCGAGTCCTATACGGATGTGCATTTCCTTACCGAATCCGAATTCGCAACAGCAGTCCCAAACGGCACAGCGCTCGACAGCGATACGGCGACAAACTGGTTGAATGAACTGGAAAGCCGTCATGGACTGCTTGTCTATGTCGCCGACGACACATTGACCGATTGGTCGCAGAAGGCGATCCGTCAGGCAGACTGGCTCATGCTGGTCGCTGACGACAAATCCGCCCCTGGGCAACCCCGCATACCATTGAACCGATTGGAGCAGTTTGCGACCGAGATCCACCCTCCCGAGGCGCGCCGGCTGATTGTTGTTCATAAGGCCCAGCAGTCTCAGCGAGGCACCAAGCGCTGGCTTGAAGAACGGATGGTGCAATTGAACCACCATGTCGTAGAAGGCGCGCGGCGCGACCATGATCGGCTCGCACGATTCATCACCGGACGGGCAATCGGGCTCGTCGCATGCGGTGGCGGAGCGCTTTGCTGTGCACATGTCGGCCTGTTCAAAGCCTTTAGCGAGGCTGGTATCGAGTTTGACATCTTCGGCGGGACAAGCGGTGGCGGCGCGATGACAGCTGCTTTCGCGCTCGACGTCGATGCCGACGACCTCGATGCAAGCATCGGAGAGATGTTTGTGAAACAGCGGGTTCTAAAACGAATTACCTGGCCGCGCTACGCCCTGCTCGACCATAAGGGTTTCGATCGCGCGCTCCTGAAGAACTATACGAACATCGGCATCGAAGATCTTCCTCGACCGTTTTTCGCTCTCTCGACAAATCTTTCGGACAATGAGGTCTATCTGCATCAACAGGGAAGCCTTTGGCAGGCTGTCCGCAGTACCGGTTCGATACCCGGCCTGCTGCCACCATTCGTTACCGACAGCGGTGACGTCCTTGTCGATGGCGCAGTGCTCGACAATGTTCCGGTCAAGGCGATGAAATCTCTGAAGACTGGTCCGAACATCGTCATCAGCTTCGCGGAAACCGACTCGCTGACCTACGATGTGCGCTACTCTGGCCTTCCTTCGCGGGCCGATATCCTCATGCGCGCCATCAACCCGCTTTCGAAGCGGCCGCTCCCTCGCGCTCCAAGCGTTGCGACAATTCTCATGCGCTCCTTGATGGTGAACAGAAGCGAACTCGACAGCGCACTATCGCCCGATGATCTCCTGGTGGTGCCTCCAATCCCTGACACAGTGGGTGTCATGGACTGGCACCGCCATAGCGAACTCAAGGAACTTGCTTATCTTTATGGCAGGGAACTGATCTCGACGTTGGGCGAAAACGGCCACCCGGTTATCAAGGCCGCGCTCAATCAGGACAACTGACAGTCGCGCGGCCTCCGATTCTCTTGCAAATCATCTTCGGAGCCCAATCGACACCGATTGGACAACCGTTGATCTAAAAGCCAAACATGCTTTTGACTTTGTCCAACGCTCCGTCGGCTGCCTCCTCGATGGACTCCCAGACGCTCTCACCGGCCGCGGCCGCAGACGACAAGACCGACTTCGCCGCGCCATCGTCGAAAAGATCGAGCTTGGCGAGTGTATTCGGACCGACAAGACCGTCGGCCTTCAAGCCATTCTCTTCCTGGTAGGCTTTCACGGCCTTCTCGGTCCCTGGCCCGAATTTGCCGTCAGCATCGATCCCAAGCGCTTCCTGCATCTTCTTAACCGTCTGCCCGCGGGTGCCGCGTCGCAGGAGCACAAGATCATAAAGCTCCATATGAGAGAATGTATCCGGACCTGCAATGCCATCGACCTGCAAACCGTTGCTTTGCTGATACTCCCTGAGCGCCTTCTCGGTTCCGCCGCCGAAGATACCATCGGCATCGACGCCGAGTTTCTCCTGCATGCGCCGCACGGGCTCGCCCTTGAGCCCCCGCATCAGTACTGCCATCGAATTCCTCCCTGAGTTGATCGTTCAATGAGTCATGTCGTCATGATTCGAGTAGGCCGTAGCACGGAGAGATCCAACAACCCACTCAAGAATTCCTAGAAACCCTTCTTTATGCTGCCGAGAATGCCGCGAATGATGGCACGTCCCAAACTGCTGCCGATCGAGCGGGCAGCCGATTTGATGAAGGCTTCGGTTGTGCTCTGCCGTCGCGAACCCCTTCGGGACGTGGTGCGTTTGCGCGTCGTCGAGGATCGGCGCTTGCCGGGTATCTTGGGGATCGTGAATTCGCCGCGACGTTCCGTCTGGACACGAGTCTCACCCTCGCGCTTTGCATCTTCCTGACCGGCCTTCGTGTCCGCTTTCTTCTTGAGAACTTCGTGAGCCGACTCGCGATCAATGCGTTTGTCGTACCGGCCGAGGACAGGACTCGCATCGATAATCGCCTTCCGCTCAGCCTTGGTCAGCGGTCCGAGGCGCGAAGATGGTGGGCGAACAAGTGTGCGCTGAACAACCGACGGTTGCCCCTTCTTCATCAATGTCGATACCAATGCCTCGCCGACACCCAGTTCCATGATGACCGATGCCGTATCGAATTTCGGGTTCGGCCGGAAAGTCTCGGCTGCTGCCTTCACCGCACGTTGCTCTCGGGGCGTAAAGGCCCGCAGCGCATGCTGCACCCTGTTGCCGAGCTGACTCGACACGGTGTCGGGTACATCGAGCGGATTCTGAGTTACGAAGTACACGCCCACCCCTTTGGAACGGATGAGCCGCACAACCTGCTCGACTTTTTCCACAAGGGCCTTGGGTGCCTGCGTAAACAGCAGATGCGCTTCGTCAAAGAAGAAGACAAGGCGCGGTTTCTCGGGATCTCCAACCTCGGGAAGCTCCTCGAACAGTTCGGACAGGAGCCACAACAGGAAGGTCGCATAGAGACGCGGACTCTGCATAAGCTTGTCTGCCGCGAGCACATTGATGATGCCTTCGCCCTTGGTGTTGGTGCGCATGATATCTGCGATGTCGAGCGCCGGCTCGCCGAAGAAGTTACGACCGCCCTGCTCTTCCAACACGAGAAGCCGCCGTTGAATTGCACCGACTGACGCCTTGGAGACATTTCCATAGATACCGGAAAGCTCCGAAGACCGATCGGCAACATGGCTCATCAGGGATCGCAAATCCTTGAGATCAAGGATCAGGAGGCCCTCTTCATCCGCAACGCGGAAGGCGATATTGAGAACGCCTTCCTGCGTATCGTTGAGATTCATCAAGCGTGAGAGCAGCAACGGACCCATCTCGCTGATGGTTGTGCGAATCGGATGACCTTGCTTTCCGAACAGGTCCCAGAAGATGACGGGAAAGGCACGGTAGCTGTAATCCTCGAAGCCGATCGTTGCCGCACGTTTCTCAAGAAAGTCCTTGGTCACGCCTTCGGCGGCGATCCCCGACAGGTCTCCTTTCACATCGGCGCAGAATACCGGAACGCCTTGCGACGAGAAGCCTTCCGCCAGAATCTGCAGTGAAACCGTTTTACCGGTACCGGTCGCACCGGTGATGAGCCCATGACGATTGGCAAGCTTGAGGCGCAAGCTCTCCTGCTTGATACTCTTGCCGATATAGACTGTGCCGTCGTCGCTCATCATGCCTCCTTCAAACCTCTGGGGGTCGCAAACACGAGACCCGGCTCGCGCCGCGCACTCTATCGGCACAAAGAATGTTTGCAAATGCTGCGATAATCCTTATCTCCAACAACGTTCGGAACGGTTGTCGGTTAAGATGGATCGTTCATTCGTTCAGCGTCTTTGGGACCACTGAGTTACACGTGATTTGGAAGCGGGACTCTTAAGCAGGAGAAGCAGACATGGGATACCCGATCGAGGATATCGAGGGCATCGGGCCGAAATTTGGTAAGAAGCTGAAAAAAGTTGGTGTGACGAGAACAAACCACTTGCTGGATCGCGGTGCGACCCGCAAGGGCCGCAAGGAACTCGCAAAGGAATCTGACCTCGACGAGAAGCAGATCCTCAAATGGACCAACATGGCCGACCTCATGCGCGTACGCGGAGTCGGTGAAGAATATTCCGAGCTGTTGGAAGCAGCAGGTGTCGATACGGTCAAAGAGCTCAAGAAGCGCAAGCCCGAGAATCTTCGCAACGCGATGATGGAAGCAAACGGGAAGCGAAAACTGGTTCGTCAGCTTCCTGGCGTGGCACAGGTCGAGAAGTGGGTTGCACACGCAAAGGAATTGCCTGCAGTGATGCAGTACTGACGCAACTCCAGAGCATTTACGTTTCGAAAACGGCGGCCCATGCGGTCGCCGTTTTCATTTCGGACGAGACCGGGATATTGTCCGCACAACGATAGAGCCCCAAACACCCCCCTGGAGGATTGGAATGTTCGAACTCACCCCCGAACAAAATGAACTGAAACTTCGCGCACGAACCTTTGCCCAGGCCGAATTGCCGCGCCGTGCTGCAGAAGTCGACGAGTCCCAGGAGTATCCATGGGATATCGTCGAGAAGCTCACGCGGGCCGGATTTGTCGGAATGACAATCCCGGAGAACTACGGCGGTCAAGGTCTCGGCTTTCTCGAGACTTCGCTCGTTATTGAAGAGATGGCCAAAATGTGCGGCGTAGCAGCCCGCATTGTCGTTGAAACGAACATGGGTGCCATTAGTGCTGTCCTGGCCTATGGCAACGAAGATCAAAAAAGAGCCGCGACGGAGCTTGTTATCGCAGGTGACAAACCCGCGATCTGCATGACCGAGCCGGAGGCGGGAAGCGCCCTGACAGAGCTGCAAACGCGCGCCGAGCGTCGCGGCAATTCCTATGTGCTGAATGGAACCAAGCACTGGATTACCGGTGGCGGCGTCTCGCGGCTCTATCTCATCTTTGCGCGGTTGATCGAAGATGGTGACGACAAGGGCATTGCGGCCTTCATGGCATACCGGGATAAGGACGATGGCCTGGTGATGGGTGAGCGCGAGCCGACTATGGGGTTACGCGGCATTCCCGAAAGGGAGATTCATTTCCGTGATCTCACCCTTGGAGAAGACCGCCTGATCGTGCCGCCGGAAGGCATCCGACGTGGATTTGCCGGCCTCATGAACGCCTATAACAGCCAACGGGTCGGAGCGGCGACCGTCGCGCTTGGTCTCGGTGCCGGCGCTTATGAAATCGCACTCGAGTATACCAAGTCGCGCGAGCAGTTCGGTCGCCCGATATGTGAGTTCCAAGGACTGCAATGGATGCTGGCTGACATGGACACCAGCATCGACGCAGCCCGGTTGCTCGTCCATCGTGCTGCAACAAGTCACGGAAAAGGCGGTTTCCCCGATCCCAAGCTCGCGGCACAAGCAAAGATCTTCGCAGCAGAGACAGCGGTGACCGTGACCAACAACGCGCTCCAACTGCATGGAGCGGCTGGTTACTCTCGCCGGAACCCCGTTGAGCGCATGGTTCGAGATGCCCGTATGTTCACGATCGGTGGCGGAACGGCACAGCTCCTGCGCAATCTCGTCGCCTCGAAAATCCTGGAGCGCAAGCTTCCTCAAACACGCGATGGATATGCGGATTGGGAAGACGACTCAACTACGCCACTGCCGAAACAAGGTCAGGGTTAGCCGTTTCTCAGCCCTTTGCGATCCAGCAGGGTCGCAAAGGGCTGTAGACCCTGCGAATTACGCCTATTGATGGTGTCATCGGCACTTTTGTGTTGGCACCGTGCTGAGTATCATCACGGCCAGCGAAAAGAAGGATTTCCGTGATGTCTGAGCTTGCCCTCGCGCGTGACTTTCCCTCCGCGGATGAAAACGATTGGCGGGCGCTTGTCGAGAAGGCGCTTCGCGGTGCCGAATTCGAGAAGACGCTGGTCTCGAAGACCCGCGACGATATCCGCATCGATCCGCTATACACACGATCGAACGAAGATCCGAATGGGATCGGCAACAACATCGCGTGGCCGGAACGCACTGAACAGTCATGGGACATTCGCCAGCGATACGATCTTGCCGATCCCGAACTGGCTAATGCGTCGATCCTGGCAGACCTCGAGGGCGGCGCATCATCTGTCGCACTTCGTATTGCCGCTCCCGAGCAGTTCGGCGTTCCGGCATCCGGGCAGGCGCTCGAACGTACACTCGAAAACGTGTTCCTCGATTTTGCCGCGATAGCCCTGGAACCGGGTGAGGCTTTCGAGGCGGCAGCCAATGCTCTGATCAGTACGTGGCAAAGCCGCGGCATTGCCAATGATAAAGCATCCGGCAGCTTCGGAGCCGATCCCCTCGGCGCGCTTGCGCGAGCCGGCGGCCTGTCGATGTCGCTGGAACAAGCCTGCGAACAAGCCACCACGCTGGCGACCGTCACCCGCGACCGGTACCCTCAAGTGACAGCGCTATTGGTGGATGGGCGCCCCTACCACGACGGCGGCGCAAGCGAGGCCCAGGAGCTGGCCTGCCTCTGCGCAACGACAGTCTCTTACCTTCGCATGCTCGAGACATCCGGATTGTCACCGCATGACGCGCTAGGCCAGATCGGTTTCGCTTTGGCAGCCGATGGCGATCAATTTCTGACGATCGCCAAACTTCGAGCCGCGCGTGCCCTACTGAACAAGATCGCACATGCGTGCGGCGCCGATGACGCGGCGCATTCCTGTCACCTTCATGCCGAGACATCCGCAAGAATGATGACCGGCCGGGATCTGCATGTGAATCTGCTGCGCACAACGGTTGCCTGTGCGGCGGCGGCAATGGGAGGGGCAGATTCGATCTCGGTCCTGCCCTACACAGCCGCGCTTGGAACCGAAGATGCATTCGGCCGGCGGATCGCCCGAAACATTCAGATTATTCTGGCTGAAGAATCGGCACTCGGCCATGTGGTCGATCCCTCCCGTGGGAGCTGGTACATCGAGACGCTGACCAACGACCTCGCGGCCAAGGCCTGGGGTCTCTTCCAGGACATCGAGGCGCAAGGCGGCATGACAGACGCATTGGCGTCGGGTCGTGTCCAGTCCGCCATTCGCGAAACGGCCGACAAGCGTGCCGCAGACATTGCGCAGGCCCGTCAGGAAATAACAGGTGTCAGCGCATTCCCCTCGCTCCTCGAGTCCTCAGAGGATCCCGGCCCGCGGGCAATTCCTGACACACTTGACGACCCTGCTGTCACCGTCGAGCCCATAGGGCTGCGTCGTCCCTCCGAGCCTTTTGAGGCCTTGCGCGATGCAGCCGATGCCCTTGCAGTCGATACTGGCAGTCGCGCGAGAGTCTTTGTCGCCAATCTCGGGAAACCAAGCGACTACAATGAACGGTCGAGATATGCCCAAAATCTGTTCGCCGCCGCCGGCATAGAATCGGTCGTCGCCGAAAGTGCTGGCGACGACAGTGACATCGCGCCGTCATTCCGCGAGAGCGGGGCACAGATTGCCTGCCTCTGCTCAAGCGACCCGATCTATCAGAACCGCGCGGAGACCGCTGCCAGGGCACTCAAGACCGCCGGTGCGACGCATGTCTATCTGGCTGGCCGGCCTGGCGATAAGCGAAACGATTACCAAGCTGCAGGAATCGATACCTTTGTTCACCGCGGCGCGGATATACTGGAAATACTGAAAGAGGCACATGGTCTTGTCGGTATCGAAAAGCGTTGAGATCCGAGACCGTTCAGCCATCGGTCTTTATCGCGGCACCGGTGTCGGGCACAATGGAATAGGATTTCATCTCCTGGCGTCACGACAAGCAGACAAGGTTACAGGCAAATGAGCCAAATACCGGATTTCACACAGGTCGACTTCGAGACCACGCGCTCCGCGGCAGCGGCACCGGAATCAGAGCCTGTCTGGGAAACGCCAGAAGGCATTGCCGTCAGGCGCACATATACCGAAGCGGACCGCGACGGCCTGGATTTTCTCAGTACCTGGCCAGGAATTGCGCCCTATCTGCGGGGCCCCTACCCGACGATGTATGTCCAACGGCCATGGACCATCCGTCAGTATGCCGGTTTCTCGACGGCAGAGGACTCAAACGCATTTTACCGCCGCAATCTGGCTGCGGGTCAGCAGGGCGTCTCGATTGCCTTCGATCTGGCGACCCATCGCGGATATGATTCCGATCACCCCCGCGTCCAGGGCGACGTTGGAATGGCCGGTGTTGCCATCGATTCCATCTACGACATGCGGACACTGTTCGCAGGGATTCCCCTCGACAAGATCTCGGTGTCGATGACCATGAACGGCGCTGTTTTGCCTGTTCTTGCGCTCTATATCGTCGCCGCCGAAGAGCAAGGCGTCGCTCATGCCAGCCTCTCGGGCACGATCCAGAACGACATCCTCAAGGAGTTCATGGTTCGCAACACCTATATCTATCCGCCGGCGCCTTCCATGCGGATCATTTCGGATATCTTCCGTTTCACGTCCGAGCATATGCCGAAGTTCAATTCGATCTCGATTTCCGGCTACCACATGCAGGAGGCCGGTGCGACGGCAGATCTGGAGCTTGCTTATACGCTCGCAGACGGCGTCGAGTATGTTCGCGCCGGGATCGAAGCGGGGCTGGACGTGGACAAGTTCGCCCCCCGGCTCTCGTTCTTCTGGGCGATCGGCATGAACACCTTCATGGAGATCGCCAAGATGCGCGCCGCGCGTCTGCTTTGGGCGAAGCTGATGGCGGATTTCGATCCGAAGAACGATCGTTCGCTGTCGCTTCGGACCCACTGCCAGACAAGCGGCTGGAGTCTGACGGCCCAGGATGTCTTCAACAATGTCACGCGCACCTGCATCGAGGCCATGGCCGCAACGCAAGGCCATACACAATCCCTGCACACGAACGCGCTCGACGAGGCTCTTGCCCTGCCGACAGATTTCTCAGCGCGTATTGCACGCAACACGCAGCTCTATCTGCAGCAGGAAACCGGCACATGTCGGGTCATCGATCCGTGGGGCGGAAGCCACTATGTTGAACGCTTGACCCATGACCTCGCTGCCCGAGCCTACGAGCATATCCGGGAGGTCGAGGACCAGGGCGGTATGGCAAAGGCGATCGAGGCCGGCATACCGAAACTTCGCATCGAGGAAGCGGCTGCGCGGACACAGGGCCGGATCGATTCCGGTCGTCAGACAATCGTCGGCATCAACAAATTCCAGGTCAAAGACGAAGCACAGATCGAGATTCTCAAGGTCGAGAACCATGCCGTGCGTCGCCAGCAATTGGAAAAACTCGAAAGGCTCCGTGCCGAGCGTGACGAGGACAAAGTCCGCTCCACGCTCGATGCCCTGACCCAATGCGCCAAGAGCGGCGACGGCAACCTGCTGGCATCTGCCGTGGAAGCAGCGCGTGCGATGGCCACGGTCGGTGAAATCTCCATGGCCATGGAGAAGGTCTTCGAGCGCCATCAGGCAGAGGTTCGCGCCATTTCAGGCGTCTATCGGAAAGAGGTTGGTGTGGACAACGATGCAGTCAATCGCGTGGCGCAACTTGTCGAGGACTTTGAGAGTCACGAAGGCCGGCGCCCACGTATTCTCGTAGCGAAGGTTGGCCAGGACGGCCATGACCGGGGTCAGAAGGTCATCGCTTCGGCCTTCGCCGATCTCGGCTTCGACGTCGACATCGGCGCCCTCTTCCAGACGCCGCAGGAGGCTGCTCGTCAGGCGGTCGAAAACGATGTCCATGTGATCGGCATTTCATCCCTTGCGGCAAGCCATCTGACACTTGTTCCAGAGGTCCGTGAGGCTTTGGAGTCTCATGGCCGTGGCGATATCATGATCGTTGTTGGCGGCGTCGTACCGCCACAAGATTATGACGAGGTGTTCGCCGCCGGCGCAAAAGCCATATTCGGCCCAGGAACAGTCATCGCCGAGGCGGCTGTCGATTTGCTGGAAAAACTTGGCGGCTCGCTGGGTTTCGGCCCAAAGGCCGCAGCGGAGTAGGGGCGAATTGCAAGGACGCACGCGCCCGATATGACCGCTCCGACCACGGCAATGGCAGTTCCTCGCCGCACGAGCCTGTCTCTTGACGACTATCGACAAGGTATCCTCGACGGTGACCGGAGCATCCTCGCACGCGCCATCACATTGATCGAGAGCAGCAAACCCGATCATCAGGCGCTTGCCCAAGAGCTGCTGCAAGCGCTCCTGCCATACACTGGCAACGCTCATCGAATTGGGATCACCGGTGTCCCGGGTGTCGGCAAATCGACGATGATCGAACAGCTCGGCGTCAACCTCACCGGCGCCGGCCATAAGGTTGCGGTGCTTGCCGTCGACCCGACATCAAGCCGCAAAGGCGGATCGATCCTCGGCGACAAGACCCGGATGGCAAAGCTATCCCAGGACCCGAATGCCTATATCCGCCCCTCGCCTTCGTCCGGCACGCTCGGCGGCGTGACCCGCAAGACGCGAGAGACGATGGCGCTCTGCGAGGCATTCGGTTTCGATGTGATCATTGTGGAGACGGTCGGTGTCGGTCAGTCGGAGACGGCTGTCGCCGATATGGTCGACTTCTTTCTCGTCCTGATGCTGCCCGGTGCCGGAGATGAGTTGCAGGGGATCAAGAAGGGTATCATCGAGATTGCCGACATGATCGCCGTCAACAAGGCGGATGGCGAAAACACCGATCGCGCCACAAGAGCCGCCGGAGACTATCGCGCTGCGCTGATGATCCTGACACCGGAAGATCCCGACTGGATTCCACCGGTCGTTACCGTGTCCGGGCAACACAATATCGGGCTCGATGCCCTTTGGACCGAGGTGGAGAATCATCGAACGTGCCTGATGAAGTCCGGAGCATTTGATGCGAAGCGGAAACGCCAGGCCGTCGCCTGGATGCATGACATGCTCGAAGACCGGCTTTTGAGCACGCTGAAACGAGACCAGCGCATCGCAACCCGCATCGAGCAACTGGAAGAACAGATTGGCGCAGGGGCAATCACACCGGTGAATGCCGCAAATGAGATCATCGCGCTTCTGGGTCTGGACCGCCAAGGTCCGGCGGGCTGATGCACGAACGTGCGAACCGTAAAACCCGCATACTGGTGACCGGCTTCGGTTCTTTTCCAGGCATGCGAGATAATCCCTCCGGCCGATTGATCGACTGGCTAGAGGACGATGCTCGCTGGGAGAGACAAACGGACGTCTCGCTTTTTACTCAGCGCCTGCCCGTGGACTGGAACGCTATGCCCGCGCTTGTCGCCCGTCAGGCCGCTGAAATCGATCCGGACATTGTTATCCACTTCGGCGTACATTCGAGTGCGCGGGGTTTTACGGTCGAAGACTGCGCACGGAATCGAACAGCGATGATGGCCGATGCGATGGGTTGCGAATGGGATCAACATCAAATCGTTCCACAAGCGCCCCATCTGTTGAAAGCGCCGAGATCTGCCAGGAAGTTAGCCACGCATCTCGTCGCCCGAGGCCTTCCAGCAGTCCCGTCCTCGGATGCGGGCGCATATCTTTGCAATATGCTGTTCTTCCTCACGCTTGAGCAAAGACACCGCACCGGACGGCCGGCGCTCGCACAATTCGTTCATATCCCTCCGCTGGCTCTCCAATCCGGGCGTACATCGCCGAATGCAATAACACGCGAAACATTGCGCACCGGCGTTGCAGCAATCATCCGATACAATCTGGCGAATTTCCGTAACGGCAATCTTCGCAAGCACCGGCAACGAACGGAATGAAAGGGTCACCTATGAACTGGGACAGGCGGAATGTCTTGGCGGGCGGACTGGGTCTTAGTGCGTTGGCCGTCGGTCCACGCGAGTCAAATGCCGACACCTCGCAGCCGCGAGCCGGTACCTTTCGCGTCGCGGGACTCGAAATTCCGTCTGGCGACGGCAAGGACCAGACCGCTGTCCTGCAACGGGCAATCGACGCGGCTGCAGCCAATGATGAAGTCCTTGAGCTTCCGGCCGGCCGTTTCGGCATCAAGCGCCTGGAGTTCAGAACAGGTTCAGCGCTCCGGGGAGTCCCGGGAAAAACGGTGCTCGAATATCGCGGCGGTGGACAATGCCTCACGGCAGAAAGCGTCTCGGGCGTTCGCCTCGATGGTCTTACGATCGATGGTATCGGCAAACCGCTGGGCGGTGGCAGCACGCTCGGCGCTTTGTTCCAGGCCAGCAAGACCAGCGACCTTGTTCTGTCCGACTGTCGGTTCGCCGCCAGCCTTGGGCATGGCATTTCACTGTCCGAAGCTTCCGGCCGGATCGATCGCTGTAGGATCACCGATATCGCCGGAACGGCCCTCTTCTCCCAAAACGCTAAAGGCCTTTCAATAAACGACAATGTCATTGGCGAATGTGGAAACAACGGTATCCAGGTCTGGCGCTCAGCTCTCGGAGACGATGGCACGATCATCGCCCACAACCGGATCGAGAATATTCGGACCGACGCCGGTGGGTCGGGGCAGAACGGCAATGGCATCAATGTATTTCGAGCCGGGTCCGTGCTTGTAACAGGAAACCGGATCAGCGACTGCGCCTTCTCGGCAATTCGGGGCAATGCCGCATCGAACGCTCAGATCATCGGCAACTCGTGCTCAAGACTCGGAGAAGTCGCGATGTATGCCGAATTCGGTTTCGAAGGGGCGATCGTCGCAAACAATCTCATCGACGAGGCGCTAACCGGCATTTCAGTTACGAACTTCAACGAAGGCGGCCGCCTTGCCGTCGTTCAAGGCAATCTTGTCAGGAACCTGAAACCCGGAAGCCAGAAGAGCGGCCATGGCATCGGTATCGGCGTTGAGGCGGATACGATGGTCAGCGCAAATGTCGTCGAAGGTGCCCCCGGTATCGGGATTCAGCTTGGTTGGGGCAAATTTCTGCGCGATGTCACCGCAAGCGGCAATATCGTCCGCAAGGCACGCATCGGCATTGGCATATCGGCCGACCCGAATGCCGGTTATGTGCTTGTCACCAACAATATGATCAGCGGCACGAGCGACGGCGCAATTCGCGCAATGGACCACACCAAACCGCTCGGCCCGGACCTCACCAAACAGAGTGCGGAGTCCTATCGCAACATGGCCGTTCTCGGAAATGTCGGTCTCTAGATCAACCTGCGCTTAGTCGGACACGACTAAGCGCAGAAAAGCTGATGGACTCTAAGTTGCTCTAGAGTGCTCTGATCGGTCTATCGGCCGACATAGACAAGCTTCATGGACCGGACACCGACCGCCACATTGACACCGGTCAGGCCCGTTACGCTTGTCGGAATGAGGTTGAAGTTGGGGCCACCTAGAAAATTCTGGTAACCGCCGCCTTTACCGACAGCCACCTGACCGCCATAGCCGACATAGGTCCCGGCCAGCCGTCCAGGGCCTTTCTTGCCGCTTCCCGGAGCAATTACGGTCCAGAAGATCTTACCCTTTTTGACAGGTCCGATATCGAGACCGAAATTTTTGATATGCCCCGTGTAACGCTCGCGCCGACCTTGATCGGGAACGTAGGTACAGGCCAGCTTGCGCTTGGAGCCGACGATGAAACTGACGCCCTTGGCAATATCGCAATAGAGTTCGCCCGAGTTCGAAGCGTCTTTCTTCTTCTTTTGAGCGTGCGCGGGCATAGTGGCCATAAGAGCCACTGCAATCCCGATAATCATAACCAACGAAAACGGATTAATAGTCTGACGAAAGAGGCTCATTCGAACGGCTCCCCTGCGCGTTTCAAAGTGCGACCGCCACCCGCTCGGCGTGCTTTCGACACATTCTGCACCAATTTCGTGTCTTGGATCAATCCGCTAGGCAATTCACGCCTGACCGATGCGCTCTAGCGCATCCGTCAGAGCAGGCGCCGCAACGATAGTTCCGGTCTCAATTCCACGCCAATTGGCCAATGGCCGGTTTCGATGGTCATCAAGCATCTTCTGAGCATCTGGAATTAATGTCGACAGAATGTTGGCAACAGCGCATTCCGCCGCCCGTTTCGCACCATCCTTTATCTTCAGCGCGATCCCAAGACCAGAGTCGGGAACTGCGCCGCAATACACGCCTTCCGCTCCTTCCTTCAAAAACACACGACCTTCGAATGCGCGCATCACATCCGTACAAAAGCGGCCACTTCCCGCCACGAACCATGGCTCCGCCATACAAGCCTCTCTCAGTTGTGCACATGCCCTGGCTCGATCGCTATCGAGCCCTTCTCCTGACGCAAGACGCGCCATTGCCAGAGCGATCGCGGAAAGCGGCAGGCCCCATGTCGGCACGGAACAGCCGTCCGTCGCACACAAATCCTCAGTTATTGGTGCATCGGTCAGGTCCGCCAACGTTGCTGCGATGAGGCGCTGCACCGGATGCGAAGGCCGCTCGTAGCCGACTATGTCCATCCCGGCATGGACGGCCAACGCAAGCATGCCGGCGTGCTTGCCGGAACAATTGTTGTGAAGTGCCATAGGCTCGTGTCTCTGCGCTGCCAGGCTCCTGCCAGCCTGCTCGCAGAGCGGCCAATGTGCCCCGCAGGCCAACGCATCCACGTTCAAGCCAATTTTATCCAAAATCTGTGTAACGACGGTGACATGCTCATGCTCGCCACCGTGAGATGCGCACATGACTGAAAGTTGGCGATTGTCGAATCCGAAAGCCTCCACCGCACCACTCACGACAAGTGGGATTGCCTGAAGTGCCTTGATCGCAGAACGGGGGAAAACCGGTCGATCGACATCTCCAATCGAAAGAAGAGCGCCGCCATTCGCATCGCGAATGGCAATGCTGCCAGCATGGGCGCTCTCGACAAGCGGGCCTCGATTCACATGAATCAGAATTGGATCCGGGACCGTATCCATACCCATCACTGTCTAGCTTGCTGGATTACTGCGCTGCACCACGCCCTACAAACCGCGATAAACTCATAGTTTTTCGTAATAATCATGTCTTGAATCCGTATACCCTTCCGCGCGTCTTCATATAGCCGATTGGCCCCGTTTGCTGTAATGTACGGCCACGATGGACCGGCAGGATCGTCTACGCTAAGTGAACAAACTGAAAGAGTTCGGTTAGCGACGGGAAGCATGGTTCACAACATCGTTGTTCGGTCCGGTGGGCCCGGATGCCTTAAATGTGCAGACGGGGCCTCCCGACCGAATGGTTTGGGCGTGGCGAGAGCAATCGTAAGAACGGGAGGGTGTCGACAGTCATCGACAGCCAATGAAACGAATTATTCATTCGGTTCAGACGTTCTAGACTTTGTTTGATTCACGCCTGTTGATTCCGTGTTGAGCGTGCCGGTCCGTGCGCAGCGAGTTTATTGGTGACACGTCAAGCGTGGTACATATTCGAAGACGGTAAGACGCATGGTCCTGTGACCGCGCGCGAGCTTCTGTATCTGGTCGAAATGGAACGTCTCGACCCGGATGCGCTTGTCTGGCGACCGGGATTCTCGGAATGGAAACCGGCCCACGAAGTCGAAGGCATCTACAAACCGCCACCTCTGCCTCATGGTCCCGACGCGAAACCGGGACGTGGGCCTCGCGTTCCGCATGCTCCTGATTTTGTTCGTGTGATTTCGCCCCCTGTGAGGCCTGGCGAAGATGACGAGCTAGACAATCCGATCACGGGCCGTAAGAGCGACCGGATTCATAGCCCTAACAATGGCCGCGCAGATTTCGGCACCATCGAGCTGGAGGCAGCCGATGAGAATGACCTGCCGCTGGCAAGCGGGGCGCAGTTTGGCGCCCGGCGCAGTGCCCGAAATCTGGATCGAGGCAACGAAAACGCCTCAGTTCCAACGCCTAAGACGGCGACCTTGGGGGTCCTTCGCACAAAAAGACACGCTGATGAGGATGAAGCCGAAGCATCCCCGCCAAAGGTTGCAACGCTGGGGACCACCACGGCCAGACCGAAGGAAGAGGCTTCACAAGACAATGAGCCGCCGGCACCGAGGGTAAGCGGCCATGGCCCAATCGATCCACCGCACCCGGTCGATGACGCCCCTGCTATCGAACTGCCGGGCGGCCCTCCCGCCCCGCCCCGTAATGGCCTTGCTGAAAGTGTCGCAGCGCTGGACCAGGCCGACGGACCCGTACCACCAGGCCAGCCTTCTCCTGCAACACCCCAGCCGGAAGAACCTGCCGGTGAGAAGCTCGAAGTCTTGGACCGGCTCGTCAATCGGATGGAGGCTCTTGAGAGCAACCTCCGCGATGAAATTGCCAAGAACCAGGACCTCAACCGGCAGATCAATGATTTGAAAACCGGTGGCGTGGAAACTGCCGAAGACACGAGCGAAGCGGTTCAAGAAGCACAACAGAACGCCGAGCCAGCGGCAGGCCCTAGTGAAACGCCGCCTCAAGAGCCGCCGGCTATACCGCAGCCACCCAAACTCCCCAAGCAGGCCGTTTCTCCAGAAGAGCCGGCTGGTGAACCGAGCGCAGAGGAAAGCCAACCGCCTGCTGCGCGGGCGAAGAAGCCTTCTCTGCCGGACGTTGAGATCGATGATATCGACAGTGACTTCGATCTCGAGGTCGAACTCGATGAAGATTATGACGAAGACCTGGACTCAGGCGATCTCGCCAGTGCGGACTGGCTCAACGTCGCGGCCGAAACAGATTCTTCCGGTCGATCCTATCTGATGCGGCATTGGTCGGGAGAGCTCAGTCTTGGAAAATCGGTCTGGGTCAATGCCGTTCCACTGTTTGTCCTGCTCATGGCCCTTCCATATGGCCTGAGCTTCATCGATTTCGGTCAGGGACCGGTCAAGCTTGCAGTGGCGATCGGTCTGCTGGTCGTCTCGATACCGCTGTTGATATGGATTGCCGTCGGGGTGTGGCGCGCGGCCGAGAACAATCGTGCCTGGCGCGGCGGCTTTGTCTGGCCGAGTCTGGCACAGACCTGGGTCCTCGTTTCCATGCTTCTGTTTGCCGGCGTCTTCGCAACGACGCTGCTGCCCGAACAAGTCTCACAGCTTTTCTCATTGAGATTGGACCTCGATAATGTTGCGGTCGAATCCGATGTCGCAAACGATGGAAGTGAACCGTTGTCCGGCGCCAAGACATTTGACCCGGAACCGCGCGATCTCGGTGATCGCCTGACGGAGTCGCCGATCGCAGCACAAGCACCGGCCAATGTAAGACAAATAGGCAATCCACCAGCTGTCGATTTGCAAAGCCTGCGCGCCCGCATAGCCGAATTGAAGGAAAGTTCGCAAGAATCGCTGGTTCAGGTCATTTCCTTCAATGCCAACAAGATCCCCACCAGCGTTGGCATGGGGTTCTATGTTCGCGAAAATCTTGTCGCCACGACCTACCATACGGTTCAGGACGCCCACGCCTTATCCCTGCAAAATGTTGGCGACAAAGACATCACTTTTTCTGCACGCGTTAAGTCCTACTCCGCCGAATTGGACGTTGCTCTGGTCGAAACCACGCGGAAATCCAAAGCAATAGCCCTGACGTCTCCCACGGCGCCGCAGGTCGGCGATGGTGTGATCGTCCTTGGCAATCCACGTTGGGAGGCCAGCGCGGCAACAACCGGCAGCATCCGCTCAGCTCAGGCCACCGATGGCGGAATTCTTTACGTATCCTCGGCGCTCGTCTCTCCCGGAAGCAGCGGTGGACCTGTCTTCGATCACAAGGGCCAGTTGCTTGGAATGGCGCGCTTCACAGTCCAGGACGCCAAGCCGGTGACCTTTGTAATGCCCGCGAAACTCATCTCGGCCGTATCGAAGCGGGATATGTCGAAAGTGACGGCATCGCCCGACTCGCCGATCAACGACAGCATCCGCGGTACGCTCAAACTGACGAATTATGTGAAGGCCGGAGGATCGGAAACCGAGATCATCTCCATTCGCAACGAGACCAGGCACTCACTGGAGAACATTTTCTTTGCCGTACTCTACAAGGGCAAGGGCGGCGACATCCTTTATGGACGGTCTCTCCAAATGAAAGGCCCGCTCCAGCCGGGTGCCGAAGAGTCGATGACGGTTCGTGTTCCCGACCTCCTCAAGAGCTATGCGGCAAAGGGGACCAATACGACCGGCCCTGTCATGAGTATCGAACTTGTCCCGCTCGATTTCCTACCGGCTGATTTCTCTGGTTGACGCTGTCTTAGACAGACAGTGCGCATTGCATCCGAAACATTATGGCGGTCTCTCTATTGTCCAATTCCTATTCTCTAACCGGTAAGCGCATCTGGATCGCAGGTCATCGTGGACTTGTGGGTTCCGCGCTCATGCGGCGTTTGGCGGGTGAAGATTGCGAGGTGATCACGGCAACACGCGATGAACTCGATCTGGCGCGACAGGACGACGTCAAGGCCTGGATCGATGAGAAACGGCCACATGCCGTTGTGCTAGCCGCTGCAAAGGTCGGCGGTATTGTTGCCAACGAGCAGGCTCCGGTCGATTTTCTTCGCGACAATCTTGCAATTGAGATCAACACCATCGGTGCTGCCTTCGAAGCAGGTGTCGAGAAATTTCTGTTTCTCGGCTCATCCTGCATCTACCCCAAGATGGCTGAACAACCGATCTCCGAGGACTCGCTCCTGACAGGCCCTCTCGAACCGACGAACCAATGGTATGCGATCGCAAAGATCGCCGGCCTGAAACTCTGCGAAGCTTACCGGCAGCAGTATGGCGCAGACTTCATCTCGGCAATGCCGACCAATCTTTACGGTCCCGGTGACAATTTCGACCCTGAATCCAGCCATGTGATTCCTGGCCTCATCCAGAAATTCGACGCTGCGAAGCGAGAGGGCCGGGACGAAGTTGTGATTTGGGGAAGTGGTCGCCCCCGTCGCGAGTTTCTCTATGTCGACGACTGTGCCGATGCCTTGGTCGCCGTCCTGACGTCTTACTCCGAAGCGCCACCGATTAATATCGGAACCGGAGAGGATGTCAGCATTGCGGACTTGGCCCGTATGGTCGCAGAGGCGGTAGGTTTTGAAGGCACCATATCCTGTGACGAGAGCAAACCGGACGGTACGCCCCGAAAGCTACTGGACGTATCACGGCTCGAGGCGCTGGGCTGGCAACCCGGAATGACGCTCGAAGACGGTCTCCGCAAGACCTATGACTGGTATTGCGCCAATCTGCCTGCTTAATGAGCAATTGCAGCCACAAATAATCACGTTTCGCAGCCGATCCGCCTAACACCTTGCTGATATTAACGTAAACCGCATCGCTACATTGCCGGACCGCCGGCGGCAAATTAGGACTCTCTTAACGGTTGGGGGACTGAAAAGCGGCGCATTGACAAGGTTTATCAGCCTTCGAGCTCCGCACAATCAAGCGCGGCAACGCGCATAGTGTGCGAGTCCCTGAGTATGTCAGTCGGCGATACAAGAACCGACCTACATCAAGACAGCGGTTTCCCAGTCAGAGCGCCAACGTTCGCACTTAAACCGCGATTTGGTGCAAGCATTCCAACAGACATTTTCGTTGTTTTCGAGTTGGCGCTGATCGTTGCGGCCGGCTTTGTCATGAAGATGCTCTATGTCGGTATGGTGCTGGGTTCAGACGAACCATTCTCCAAATATGCCTTCCCGTTTGCACTGATCCTACCGATAACGTTCTACGTGTTCCGCGTGCACGGGCTCTATGCATTTCCATTGGTTCATCGATGGCCGCAGAGCGCCGGCCGCGCGGCACGTGCCCTTGCAATCGCGTTTCTGTTGCTGATTGCTGCCGGGTTCCTGTTCCGCGTTGCCAATGACTATTCGCGTGCCTGGCTATTGCTTTGGTTCGTCACAAGCTATGGGCTCGTGCTTCTGACGCGAACAGCCGCCGCGCCGATCTTCGGGCTTCTGGCGGATCGCGGCACCATTCGAACGCGCGTCGCGATTCTGGGCAGTGGCGAAATCGCAGAAGAGACAGTCGAGCATCTGCGCGCGCTCAATCCCTATATCGAGATTGCAGGAACTTTCGCGGTCGATTCGGAACAACAGGACCAACGCGATCCCGACACCGGTTCAATCGACCAGCTTGTCAAATTCGCGCAGGAAAATGCGCTCGATCAGGTCATCCTCGCACTGTCGCCACATTCCAAACTCAGCGTATCCGAGTTGTTGGAAGCTCTCAGCGTGTTACCCGTCGAGGTTAAGCTTGTTCCACCGCAACTCGCCTTCAGCGTACCTGTGCGCGGCGTCGAGCAACTGGGTCATCTCACGCTTCTCGATTTGAGACGCAAACCGATCTCAAATTGGGGCATTGTCCTGAAATCGGTCGAAGACTATGTCGCCGGCGCGTTGGCGCTCATCGTTTTTGCACCGATCATGGCTTTGATCGCGCTTGCGATCCGGCTGGAATCCTCTGGCCCCGCCCTTTTTGTCCAACGGCGCCATGGCTACAACCATCAGGTCATCCGCGTCTGGAAATTCCGGACGATGCATGTCGCAGACGATGGCGACACGATTGTTCAGGCCAGCAAGGGCGATCAACGCATCACGCGGGTCGGCTATTGGCTTCGCAGAACCAGCCTCGATGAACTCCCGCAACTCTTCAATGTTCTTCGGGGTGAAATGTCGCTTGTCGGCCCACGCCCGCACGCACTCGCCCATACAAGGCAGTACAGTGAGACGGTCGAACGCTATGCAAACCGGCACCGCGTAAAGCCGGGCATTACTGGCTGGGCCCAGATCCATGGTCTGAGAGGGCCCACGAACGATCCCGAGAAGATGCGCGCCCGCGTGATGCTCGATCTTCAATATATCGAGAACTGGTCGCTTTGGCTGGATCTGAAGATATTACTCGCGACACCATTTGTCGGATTCTTGAACAAAAACGCCATCTAGAAACACAGCACACGTCTTAACCAACAGGAAAACATAACGTTTTTGAACCAGAGCTGGAATGCGATCCTGTTTCTTGGTTTTCATTTGGAAATACTTGTACGGCAGCAATTTTGCAGGATGCGGACAACCTGTAGCGCTCACCAATGGCAAATCTGGCACGAAGCTTGATTGTTTAATGCAAGAGCCGAGCACGTAGCCAAGGTCCCAAGACTGAGCCTGCCGGCAGAGGTGCAACGAGCCAGATGGACGAAACACTGCAACTGCGTGATATCGTAGCGACGCTTCGCCGGCGTTGGCACGTGGTCGCGTTGTTCTTCACGGCCGGCATTATCGCTGCGCTCCTGTTTCTACTCGTCGTAACGCCAAAGTTCACCGCTGAAGCCACGCTGAAGTTCGATCCGCGTCAGTTCCAGCTCAGCTCCGAGAACAAATCCGTTGCCTCCGATTTCTTCGACAGGCTCGTCGCCGGTGAAATCGGCATCATCAGCTCGAAAGATCTCATCAGGCGTGTTGTCGAGACGGAAAAACTTCTCGACGATCCGGAATTCAACGATAGCGGCATCATCGATCAACTCCGCGCCCTTCTCGCCATGAACGACGATAGTGCCGCCGGCCGGGAAACGCGCATCGATCAGATCGTCGACCGGTTTGAGAAAATCCTCTGGGTTAAGAACGCCGACCGTACCAATCTCATCTCGATCCGGTTCACATCCCGAGACCGGGAAAAGTCCGCCCGGCTCACCAATGCCGTTGTCAGCGCCTATCTGGCGCAGCACCTGGAACAACAGATCGACTCGACCCCCCTCGCCTCGGAATGGCTGAAAGATCGGATAGCGGCACTGCGCGCAAAGTGGCGCGCTTCGGAACAAGAGGTCGAAGCATTCAAGACGAAGAACGATCTCAATTTCGTAGTCGGTGAGAACCTGCAAGAGCAGCATATCTCGCAGCTCAACGAGCAACTCGTGCTCGCGCGTGCCAACGCCGAAGCCGCTCGTGCGAAGGTCGAGCAGGTCCGCCGGCTCGTCAAGAATCGCGATTACACTCAGCTTTCCAATTCGGTCCGCTCGGACGTGATGACCCGGATGCGTGATCGCTTTGCCGTCGCGTCGCAGCGTGAAGCCTCGCTTTCCGAAGCGCTTCTTCCGGCTCACCCGACGTTGAAAGAAGCGCGCGCCCGTCTCTCACGCCTCCGACAGCTTGTCGCCGCCGAAGGCAAACGCACGCTCGCGAATCTCGAAGCCGAATTCGCATCTGCTCGCGATCAGGAAAAGCTGATCCGCGGCGAACTCAACAAGACAATCTCAGGCATGCAGAAGGCGGGCGACAAGGCCGTCAAGCTGCGAGAACTCGAGCGGACGGCAGCGTCAGACAAATCGATCTATGAAGCATTTCTCAACCGGTCGAAGGAAACATCGGAACAGGCCAAAGGTCAGTTCGTGAACTTCCGATTGGTTCAGCAGGCGCGCCCGCCGACGAAACCGAGCTTTCCTTCCCGTCTCAGAGTCCTGCTCTTCGCCGCACTTGGATCGTTCGCGCTTGGTATCGGTGCAGCCTTTGTCAGGGACGCTCTCGATGCCGGCCCTGCGACACCTGCCGCGCCCCCTGCCCCGAAACCTGTTCCAACCGACGATGCACCGCCACCGCCGGTCGCCATTCTGCCGACCGCATCCATTGCCGCTGCAAGAATGCGCGGGGCAGCCATCAGCCGGGAGCGCCTGGTCGTTCAGGACCCCGGATCCCCCTTCTCGCTAGCAATGGCAGACCTGACCGCGCGCCTGACGGCAAAGGCCGCGCAGCACAATGGGATGATCATTGCTGTCACCTCTCCCATGGCCCGTGAAGGCAAGACGCTTATTGCCGCGAGCCTTGCCCAGCAGGCGGCGATCACCGGTGCAAAAACCGTTCTGATCGATTGCAACTTCCATAATCGCGAAGCAACCGCGATTTTCCGTGCCGTTCACGACTGGACCGCAACCAACGATGATCGCGGAGGTAAGGCGGCCGAACCACCGGTTCTGACCGACCGCACGACCGGGCTCGAGATCGTGCCCGCCTACGCCGACACGAACGATGCCTTCAGCTATGTCGGCTCAAGCGCCTTTGCCAATCTTCTGAACTCTGCCAACGACTCCTTCGATCTTGTCGTTATCGATACGGGCGCGCTGCTGACACATGCTGAGACACGCGTCATTGTCGGGCTTGCCGATGCAACGCTCCTGGTGGTCGACCAGCGCACAACATCGCGCGAGACCGCCCTGTTGGCCGAGCGGACACTCACAAACTGCCGCGTGAATTCGCTCGGCATCGTGTTCAACCATGGAGCACCGGCTGCTGCGCCTCAACCACGCCCCGCCACCCGCACCGCACAGGACTGGGCGCCCGGCACCCAATTCGAGAGCGAAGTGCGGTTCGAGCGACGTCCAACGCCCAACTGACACATGACTGCTGGCATGTCTCACCGTCTGGCAGATCTGATCAAGCGAACGGCGACGATCAATTTGGCGCTCGCCGACCAGGCAGTCGTGAGCGGCGCCAGTTTTCTGACGACAATCCTCATTGCCCGTTTCCTCGGCGTCGAAACATTCGGCCAGTTTGCCTTGGCATGGCTTGGCGTCTTTTTTGTCCAGAACCTTCAGATCGCATTGATCGCCGCGCCGATGATGACGATCGGCCCGAAGTATGACGCAGACGATCGCCCCGCCTATGCGGCTGCCGCCGTCTCCCAACAAGCCGCGCTTGCTGTGGTGTCGACGGGACTGGTGTACGCAGGTGCAACGTTCAGCGCGGCGTGGGTCCCGTCATGGGGTCTGGCGCCGCTCGCTGTCCCGCTATGTCTGCTCGTGCTTGCCGGACAGATCGCCGACTTCCTGCGGCGCTTTCATTTCACATTCGGTCGCCCCGTGTTGAGTTTCATCATCGACTGCCTTCGTTACGGCGGTCAGAGCATCGGCCTCTTTGTGCTTTTGGCACTCGGTTCCGGTGAGACCGAACTGTCCACCGTTCTGTACCTCATGGCGGGAACGGCATTGGCCGGCGCTGTCGTCGGTATCGGCGCAATCGGACCGCTGGCCTGGGACCGGAAATTCATTACCGCCGTTGTCGCGCGCCACTGGGTCTTTTCGCGCTGGCTCGTTCCCTCCGCCATCGCCACCTGGGGCCGCGAAAACATGATCTTTGGCGCCGTTGGCGCAACGCTCGGGCTTGCCGAAGTCGGGATCCTGCGCGCGGCACAGCAGATCGTTTTTGTTGTGAACGTTCCCCTTCAGGGTTTCAGCAATGTCGAGCCCATGCGCTCAGGTGCCGCTTTCGCGACCAAGGGTTTCACGGGACTCATGAACTTCGTTTCCCGTTTCATCGTGCCGTTCATGGCAGCAATCGCCGTTCTTTTGATCGCAATTGCCATCTCGGGCGATTGGCTGATGACGACAATCTACGGTCAGGCCTATGCGGACCATGGCTACGTCGTCGCTGCCTTCGCGGTGATCATGATGATCTATCTGGTCAAGGTCGTGTTCTCCGCCATCCTGCGCGCCATGGAGACAACGGCCTACGAATTCCATGCAGCGGTTGCGAGCCTGGGGATCGTGGTCCTGACCGCCTACCCGCTGGTTGCGGCCCTTGGCGTGTCGGGCGCTCTCATTTGCCACGCCCTTTTCGAGTGCGCGGCTCTGCTTGCGGTCGCATTTGGCCTGAAGAGCCGATATTTGCGGGAGATGCGAGCATGACGGCTGGTCCATACTTTGCAGGGAAACGCGCATGATGAAGATTCTCATGAGCGCCTTCTCCTGCTGTCCCAACCGGGGCTCCGAGCCCGGTGTCGGGTGGAACTGGGCCATCGAGGCGGCCCGCCAGGGCCATCGCGTGCGTGTCCTGACACAGATCTGCGACCGCGCCCCGATCGAAGCAGCCATTGCAGCAAACGAGGTGCCCGATGGCCTGACCTTCGACTTCTTCATGCCGGACTGGCTGCAGCGCCTCAACGATATGGGCCTGAAAACTGGACGCGAGGGGCTAACGCTGCAGATCGTACACCTGCTCTGGCAGTTCGCCGCCTACGCCCATGTTCGAAGAAACTATGGCGCGCACGCGTTCGATATCGTCCATCACATTACGTTCGGCGGCATTCGCCATCCCACACTGATGGGCAACCTTCCCTATCCATTGATCCTAGGGCCGCTCGGCGGCGGCGAGCGCGCGCCTTTAAGATTGAGGCAGGTCTATCCCTGGTCCGGCTGGTTTTCCGATCTCGCGCGCGATATCCACACCTGGGCCCTCCGTCTCGACCCCATCACTCGGCGCGCCGTCTCCCAGGCACTGCTCATCTACACAAAATCACCGGACTCGATCGATGCCCTGCCCGGCCGCCCGCGCGAACCGATCCGCGTCCATCCCGATATCGGTATCCTCGACGGCGCGACGCCACAGACAATGCCGCGCGATCCGAACAAACCGTTCAGACTGCTTTTTGCCGGCCGCTTCCTTCATTGGAAAGGCATGGGCATCGGGCTGAGGGCCCTGGCCGCAGCACGCGCAAAAGGTATCGACGCCCAGCTGACGATGGTCGGCGCCGGACCGCAAGACTCTGCATGGCGCACTTTGGCAAACGAACTCGGTCTGGAAGACTATGTCGACTGGCCGGGATGGTTGCCGCACAGCGACTTCCAACGTCTCTACCCAGAGCATGATGCCATCCTGTTCCCGAGCCTTCACGACTCGAGCGGCAATGTCGTTCTGGAAGCCTTTGCCCATGCGATGCCCGTCATCTGTCTGGATCTCGGCGGACCTGGCTATCTTGTCGACGAAGCGTGCGGGCGGGCAGTGCCAGCCAAAGGCCGTGCACTGCCGGACTGCATAGACGGGCTTGCCGACGCCATCGCGGAAATTGCCGCGTCACCCGATCTGCAGCTCGAATTGAGCCGTGGCGCGGCGGCTCGCATATACGATCTGCATTGGCCCAAAGTCGTCAGCGGGCTCTATGCAGAAGTTGAGGCGGCACTGGCTGCAAAGGTTGCGAGCCCTTCGCTCCGAACCGGGCGAGATTTTTCTGACGGCCATGTCAGGCAACCTGAACGAGATGCGCTATGAACCTCATGCGCATACGGGCCGAGCTGCTTCTGCTCATCATCGGCGCCTATGTGATTCTCAATCACGGGTTCATGCTGCTGCGCGTCCCGCCATCGGGCGGCATCGGCGTGCCGATCGGCGAGCTGATCGTTCTCCTCTTTGCGCTCACCTTCATCTTCGAGATCCGGCGTCTGCCGAGCTTCGCCTGGGTTGCGCCCATTCTACCCCTTGCGATCTGGTGGGGCGTCGGCGGGGTTCGCGCAGCTCTCGGGTTGGAGACATACGGCATCTGGGCATTGCGGGATGCGACCCATTTCATCGACTCGCTCTTCTTGTGGATCGGCTTCGTTGCAGCGGCGACACCGGGCTTTCTCGCACGTTTCTCCGGCTGGCTCCGAGCCTTGCTGAATGTGGGCGTGATCTACACACTGCTCTACCCGTTCCGGGAAGCATTGACGGCCCTTTCGCCAAAGATCAGCGCACCGGCCGGCTATCAGGCATCGCTCCTGTTCAACTATTCTTCAGGCGGCCTCCTTGCCTTGACGGCGGCCACCCGCTGGCTCGTCGACCGCACGTCAATTCTTGGCATCCCGGCCATCGTTCTCGCCGGCGGTCTCATCGTCTTCTGCGTCGTGCTTCTGCAGATGCGGACCGTCTATGTACAGATCGCCGCGCTGCTGCTGATGTTCTTCTTCATCCAGCCCCGAACCGCCGTCCGCCTGTCCTTCAGCATGATGCTGGGCGTCGTCCTGCTGTTCCTCGTGCTGGCAACCGGTATCGAAATCTCAGGCCGACTCGGCGAGACCTTCTCGATCAATTTCCTGTTCGAGCATATCGCGGCGATCTGGGGCCAGAGCGGTAGCGGCGCGACACACTCCGCGGCAAGCGGACTGGACCAGCGCTTCCGCTGGTGGGCGCTCATCTGGGAAGACGTCACCGCAAGCTTCAGCACGACCTTCTTCGGCTTAGGCTACGGAATTCCACTAACCGATTTCCGCACCGTCGGCGGAATCGCCGTCCGCGAACCGCACAACTCGCTCATGTCGATCATCGGGAGGCTTGGCTTTGTTGGCCTTTTTGCCTTCATCTGGTTCCACCTCTCCTTCGCGGCCACCTGGTTCACCGTCCATAGTTGGTGCCGAAAGAACGGCGCACATCTGTGGAAGAACAACATGATCATCATGGGCGCTTTCTTCGTCCTGCTCTGGGTCTTCTCCATGGCAGAGGACGGCTTCGAAAAGCCGTTCAACGCGATCCCCTATTATTTCCTATGGGGCGTGATCCTGAGGGTACGTTACGAGATCATGATCGCGGAGCGACGCGGCGATCCGGTTCCGTCGTTTCTCGTAATCCATAGAAACGAAACACCAAGCCGGCCTGGGCAAACCCGACCGAGCCCCATCCAGAGCTAATCCAGTCTCTGAGTTTTCCAAAACCTCTTCAGGCAAACCCAAAACAACGTCCCGCACTTGATGCGGGACCTAGGGCGACTTGGCACCACCCAGAATTCCGCCCTGGATCCCGCATCAAGTGCGGGATGTGAAAGTGTGATGGTGGTGATGTTGTGGAATAGAGCGACATCACTGACATAAGGAAGTCGCGCCGTCCTCACCCCCTCCGCCGTCATTCCAGCGAAGGCTGGAATCCAGTCATGCGAAATGGACGATGTCGCAAGTCAGCCCTGGATTCCAGCCTTCGCTGGAATGACGATGGTAAGGTTCAGAGAATTGGGTTCGGCGTGAAGAGTGTTAGGCGCTTGCGGGTGCTGTTCGAGACGTCTCAGACCGCGCTCGATGCAATAGCGGGCTCATCGCGTGCGGCTTCGTAGATCGCAATGAGTTGCGCGAGATTCGCCTCGGCCGAATAGCGTGCCTCATAGAGTGCGCGGGCCGCTCCCGACATTGCCGCCAGCTCACTCGGGTTGGAGCGAACGATTTCGACGGCGCGTCTGATATCATCGGCATCGTCGGGTGTGAACAGACGGCCGGTTCTCCCTTCCTCGATCAGCTCTTCAAGAGAGCCGATTCGAGAGGCCAGAACCGGAAGGCCGCAGGCCAGGGCCTCAACCAAGGTCACCGGAAAGCCCTCATACCAGGTCGACGGCATGACCAGGAACGCGGCGCGGCCCATCTCTGCATGGACTTCGGCGTTGGGCAGTCTGCCAACGACCGTCACATGAGGAGGCGCCGTGCGTTTCAACTCGTCGAGCATCGGCCCGTCGCCGACGATGCGGAGCGGGAAATCGATAGTCCGCCAGGCTTCGAGAAGCGAGTGGAGTCCCTTTTCTGGGCTCAATCGACCGACGAACAAGGCGGAGTCGCGCTGATAGTGCGCATGCATCTTGTGCACGCCCGGATCGGCGATGAAATTCGGCTTGATGACCAGACGGTCTTCCGGAACGCCGGCCTGGATGAACTTGTCTCGTTCGAACTGGGTCAGGGCAATAAAGCGATCGACCTGGGTCTGCCAGGTGCCCTTGCGCTGCTGGGTACCGATCATCCTGGCCGTCGCGATCGAGCCGGGAAGCGAGCCGCGATAGCAGCGATGGAAGACGCCCCAGAGCGGCGAGCCGCCGAGGCATTTCTCGCAGACCTTGCCGTTTCGCATCAGCACGCCGCTGGCGCAGGTCATGCGGTAATTGTGCAAGGTATGCACAACTGGAACGCCCTGGGCCTTGCAGGCATAAAAGATCGACGGCGTGATCAGCGGAAAGTAGTTGTGAACATGGACGACATCCGGGCGGATGTCTGTTAGCACCTGTTCGAATTTGGCGCGGGATTTGGCGCTGTAGGCAACATCGCGAAAGGCCGCCAGCTTCGACGCCAGATCGACGATGCCCTCATTGTCTTCGCAATAGAAATGATAGTCGTGGCCGGCGCCCTGAAGCAGCTGCCGCTCGTTCTTGACGACCTGCTCTTCACCGCCTTCGTGTTGATAAAAATTGTGGGCAACGAGAACGCGCATATGGTCTCCGCCCCAATCCGCCCGGGCTGTCGCATCCTGTCTCATGAAGTCCTCAAGTCCGAGCTGCATACAAGCCTAGAGCATCCGCCCGTTAAGCCGCATCTCGTCGACGAGCTGTTCGGCTTCCAAAAGATGACGGTACCACTCGACGGTTACCGTCCGCTCGCCGACATCGACGCTGCCTTCTTTGATGGCATCGTAGATTTCGCGAACCGCAAAGCCGACATCGAGTTTGGCTTCGTAACCGAAAACGCGTTTGGCTTTCTCAAAGGAGACATTGTAGCTGCGCTTGTCGGCAGCATCCGGTTGAATGTCGACAGTGACGGGGAATGGAAGGTTTTCGCGGACGGCAAAGGCAAGACCGCGGATCTGGTAGTTGTCCATACCGATGTTGAAGGCCTCGCCATTGATGGGCTTCGCATCGCTCGCAGCCAATTCCTGGAACGCCCGCGCTACATCGCGCACATGTACGAGCGGTCGCCATTGGTGACCGCCGCCCGTGACAAAGATCTTTCCGGTCTCTACGGCATTCTTTGTCATCAGATTGACGACGAGGTCAAAGCGCATGCGTCGCGCCAGACCGAAGACGGTTGCGTTACGCGTCGCCGCCACGCAGAAACTATCGCTGGCGAGGCCAAGGACATGGCGCTCGGCCTCCAGGGTCGAGCGGGCATATTCGGTGAGAGGGTCCGTCGGGCTCGCTTCATCCAACATTTCGGTTTCGCCGAAGCCGTAGACCGAGCAGGAGCTCGCCAGAAGATATCGGGGGACGCCTGCCGCCTTGGCGGTTTCGGCAACATGCACACGGCCGCGATGATTGATCGCCGCAGTCAACTCGGGATTGAGCTCGCCTGCCGGATCGTTCGAAAGGGCCGCCAGATCCATCACGACGTCGACGCCTTCGAGATCGTCTGCGTTGATGTCGCGAATATCTTTTTTGACCGTGCCGAAATTGTTACGGCCGACAAAATCGCCAAGCAGATCCTCGCCGAAGAAAAACCGATCCATGGCCGTTACGCGGTGGCCGTCGGCCAATGCCTGTTCGACCAGCGTCGCGCCGATATAGCCGCCAGCTCCGGTGATGAAGAAATGTGCCATTCGGTTTGTCCTATTGCCTTGTCGGCTTATTACGACCGGGCCGCTTTATGCAGCTTCGGTTTCCATCGCATTCAATGTACGGCTGACAGCTTCGATCACTTCCCCCTGTGCCTCCTCGCTCAATGTCGGATAGAGCGGCAGGCTGATCGTCGCATTGCCCCAGGCCTCGCTGACCGGGGCAAAGCCCGGCGCAAAGCCGTAGCGCTCGCGGTAGAACGAAAGTGTCGGCACGCTGCGGTAGTTGACCGTGCAGCCGATACCGTCCGCATTCAGTTTGACGATCATTTCATCGCGTTTGTCGGCGGCAACGCCGATCGGAAAGAGATGGCGTGCATGACGGCTTCCTTCGATAGACGCCTGTAGCCGGATGCGGTCGTCATTCGCAAACGCTGCTTCGTATCGAGCGGCAATCGATTCTCTTCGGATGAGTTTTTCATCGGCCGCAGCGATCTGATCAGGTAGCAACGCTGCAAGAAGATCAGGAAGATTGGCCTTCACGCCAAGTCGCAGCATGTCCCAGTGATTGTAGGTGGAACCGCGATACCGGTCGGCGGCACCGGCGGACATTCCGTGCAATCGGGTCGCCTGCAAACGCGTGAACAGCTGGGAATCCTGTGTGACGATGGCGCCGCCTTCTCCGCACGTGATGTTCTTCGTTGCGTAGAATGAGAAGATTGCAGCATCCGAGTGCGTGCCGGGATGTGCACCATTCAAGAGACCTTCGAAGCAGTGGGCAGCGTCCTCGATAATCCGGATATCGGAGCGGAGCGATGCCCGCAAAGCGGCGATATCGGCCATCTGCCCATAGAGATGGACAGGGATCACGGCTCGTGTCCGCTCGTTGACGAGCGAGGCTACGGTCTCAGGCGTCAGGCAGAGTGTTCCGGGATCGACATCGGCAAAGACCGGCTTCGCACCAAGAAGCTCAACCACATTTGCCGTGGCGATAAACGTCATGGCCGGCACGATCACTTCGTCGCCCTGACCGATATCCATAGCCAGCAAAGTCGCAAGTGCGCCATTGGTCCAGCTATTCGTCAGGAGTGCGTGGGGTGCCTCGAAATATGCCGAAAGCTGCGCCTCCACATCGCGGCCGACCTGGCCTGACGTCAAAAAGGGCGTGTCGAGAACGGCGGCAACTTTCGCCGCGTCCTCCGCGCCCATCTGGTGCAGATAGAATGGAACCGTCATACCGCTATGAACCGCCTGTCTGAAGCCGCGTTCGAGGTCTGCTCGCACCCGCGCCAAACCCCGCTCCCGCAACGCGACATAAGATTCACGCTGCTTGCTCGCCTTCGGATTCAACACCAGTAGGGGCGATCGGGTAAGCGAATTGGCGCCTTAAGCTTAACGCTAGGAAAGCCACCCAAGCCTTTGGTTTTTCAAGGTATGGCTCCGACCTGAAGAGCGGTTATCGACGAAAATGCACGAGCCGCGGAATCGATCTGTTTTCACCGGGGAAACGGATCTGTAGAGGCTCCGATAGAGCCGAGTTTGACGCATGCTGGCGTTGAGGCACCCAGGCGAGTTATGAGCGATCAGGTAGAGTTAAAGACGACCGAGATTCTCCGCATTCCTGTTGCGGCACTCACCATGTCGCGGGTCCTGGATCTTATCGAGCAATGGGTGGAGCAAGGCGAAAGCCGCTACATCTGCCTTTGTGACGTACACAGTCTCATGCGCGCTCAGGACGACCCGGAGCATCTTCTTGCCTTGCAGAGCGCCGATCTTGTTCTGCCGGATGGTCAGCCCCTTGTCTGGACGGCGCAACTGCGAGGCATAGCCGACATAGAACGTGTGCCGGGACCGGACCTTCTGCCGTTACTCTGCGAACGCTCTGTTAAGGCGGGATGGCGTCATTACTTCTATGGTGGCGCAGACGGCGTGGCGGAGCAGCTTGCCGACAATCTGCAAGGCCGGTTCCCGGGACTGCAAGTCGCCGGCACAGCGACCCCACCCTTCCGGCCACTCACCAAAGAGGAGGACGATGCTAGTATCGGGCACATGACCGAGGCGCGCAGTCAGATCGTATGGATCGGTCTTGGGTGTCCCAAGCAGGAACGATGGATGTTGGATCATGCCGCCCGGATGCCAGGCACGATTGTCATCGGCGTCGGCGCCGCATTCGACTTCCACTGCGGGCGCGTGAAGCGAGCACCGCAGTGGATGCGCAACAATGGGCTCGAATGGCTCCACCGCCTATTGTCGGAGCCCCGGCGCCTGTGGCGGCGATATCTGTGGCTTGCCCCACGTTTTGCCTTTGCCAGTCTGACGGAAACGCTGGTGCGACGCACGTCCCACTAAGCAGATGAATTTTCCATAACCAACTGAAAAACATCAGTCTTCCGCATCGCATGAGCATCGACATGCTCTCACGCAGTCGCAATTCATCCTATGCCTGACCATATCCCTCTGTCTCAGCCGGCGCTCTGATCTTCCTGAGGTCTGAGCGCGGCGCAAAAGAAGCGGGAGTTTCAGCTATGGGTGACGACGCGACAAAACTCGATATCGTGTCGCCGGACTACAAACGCGATCCATTCGCGACCTATGCGCGTCTCCATGACAGCGTGCCGACAGTCAAAATCGACATGCCGCTCATCGGTCCCGTTTGGATGGTCGTTCCGCATGATGGCGTTGTGACCATGTTGAAAGACAATGCGCGCTTCGTACAGGAGCCTCAGAACGCCGGCCGCAGGAACCGTCTGGGCATCAGCTGGTGGACGCCGCATTTTCTCAAGAGATTGACGGAAAACATGCTCGGCCGCGACCAGCCGGCCCACCGAAGGCTGCGTGGATTGGTCGACAAGGCCTTCAGCCGTCGCGGTGTCGAAGATCTGCGGCCACGCATCGAGGCGATCGCAGACCGCCTGTTGGACGAGATGGAAGACGCCGGTCAGCTCGATCTGATGACCAGCTTCGCGCGCCCCTTGCCACTCGCAGTGATTACCGAACTTCTCGGGTTGCCCGATGAGGACCGGCCCAAATTCACACGCTGGGTGAAAGCGATGACCCGGTCCCCGACGGCGATGGGCCAGATCATGGCCATCCCAAGCCTGATTCAGATCAACCGGTACATTCGCAGTCAGGTGGTCCTGCGCCGCAAGGACCCTCGCGACGATCTGATCACTGCGCTCGTCGAAGCTGAAGAAGCCGGTGACCAGCTCTCGGAAGACGAACTGGTCACGATGATCTTCCTTCTACTGGTCGCCGGTCATGAAACAACGGTCCACTTGATTGGAAGTGGAACACTGGCGCTTCTGAGATACGACGATCAGCGCCGGCAGCTTCAGGCCGACATGTCCGGCATCGGCCTGGCCGTCGAAGAACTCTTGCGGTTCACCACGCCCGTGGAAATATCCACGGTCCGCTATGCCAGTGAAGACATGGACTTCCACGGGCTGACGATTGCGCGGGGAGACCCGATCACGGCGTTCCTCGGTGCCGCCAATGCAGACCCCGCGGTTTTTCCCGAACCGGATAAGCTCGATCTGTCGCGCGACCCGAATCCGCATATGTCGTTTGGCTCCGGTGTCCACTTCTGCCTCGGTCTGCAACTCGCGCGTCTCGAAGGACAGATCGCGTTCAAGAAGCTCTTCGAACGGTTTCCCGATCTGGCGCCCGCCGTCCCCATTGAAGAGATCGAATGGCTGCCGACACTCGGGATGCGCGGGCTGAAAACACTTCCGGTCACGACATCTATGAGCACGATTCGATAGTCCTGAAGCCAGCCCGCTCCCCCGGCCCAACCACCCAATAAGGGTACCCTCGGGGTGGTTGGGCCGGGGGAGCGGGCCGGCTTCAGGACTGATGACCAAAGCACTATGTGAAAAGCGTCAAGACACCCGTATAGCCATAGACGCGATCATTGGAGATCTCGCCATTGCCGAAGAAGCCCACAATCGGGACGTCGCCGAACGCTGCCTGGATCGCTGCAAGCTCGAAGGACTCGCCTTCGAATAGATTGGGGCCCCTCGCAACGCACGAGAAATACAGGCCCGCTTTTGGCGTCCCTGAGACCCGGGACTTCAGATCATCGAGCATTCGCTGCAGATCCTTGGCCGCGCTCTCGACATCGCGGCGCACGAACAACAGGCGGCTTCCTGCATCGGCGTCGTCTCCGATGACCACGAGACCCTGGCTTGGCTCGATACCGATCAGGTTCCTGACCAGATAGTCGCCTGTATCCGAGCCGGTAACCGGCAATGCGGCATGAACGTTTGAGAGCCACGGCATCGGATCGACTCCATCGGCGACACCGAGATCCTCGCTCAAGACCTCCAGGGCCGGCCGGTCGTCGAGCGTGAGCAGCACGTTACCCGCACTCCTGGTGACCTGATGGGACGGCCCGATGGGCGAGCACCCTTGCGTCAGCCCGACCGCCACGCCGAGATCGCTGCCGAGCAACACCCCCGAGACGCCGCCATCGACAACCTGCCCGACAATCTGGGGGAAGATCTCTTCGGCTGCCGAGAGTCCGCCGACCAGATACGCGCCATGATCGCGAGCCAGAGCACCGACAATTTCACCTGTCTGAGGATTGCGCGGGTCTCCATGAACCACGCCAAGCATCGGGATAAAATCTGGATCGACAGAATCCGCAACACCGTCAGGGTCATCTTGCGATTCGACGAGGCGATAACTGCCGTCGGCCACGCGTCCCGTAAGCGCTACAATTGCCGAAGTATCGAAATATTCGGCACCGGTTGCGCAAATGCCAATCCCCACGGTCCCCACCCAATCGGCAATGCCTGTCCGGGCTGTTAAGACCGCGACGATGTCTTCAACCGAACCGGCGAGCGGGCTTGTCACATACACAAAACCCAGATTGTGGCCATCGGCACCGCTCAGTTGATCGGCGCAACGCTCGGCCAGCGCGCGTGGCTCGCCGTCGACGGCCTGGGCAAACGCAAATTCCGTCATGAAACGGGGTCGTTCATGGCGGTATGTGGCGACGGTGCCTGCCGGCCCCCTCGCAGAATCCGAATCGCAAACGCTATGCGCTCGATCGGTTGATCGGACTGATTCAAGCTGTTCCTCCCTATCAGGCGCATCCTAACATGCAGCCGTCTACTGGGCTTTTCACAAAAATACCAATTGAGTTTCGCTTCAAGTTGCCGTTTTTTGCGTTTGGATCAATTGGTGTCGACCTGGATTCGGCAAATGCGGCCAATTTCGCGATGCACAAAGAATCGGCTTGGCCGCCCCATGTTTGTCAGGTCGGTGTATTACGCTGTATTCATGTGCCTCTCGAACGAGGGCAGCGTGACGGTTGGGAGGCTCGCTTGAATCGGCTCGCCAGGATTTTGTCATTTGCAGTCATTTGCCTGGTCGCAAGTGCGCCATCGAGCGCCGGCGACCCGGTCGAGGATTATTGGATATCGGTTCTTCGAAAAGCAGATAGCGTCCAGGTTCTGATCAAGGACGGTGTCACCGGCGGGTGCTGGCTCAACCCAAAGGCGGCGAAGGCAGTCATAGAAGATACGTTCCTGAAAGCGGGCATTCGCGTGGAACCGGGCGCGCAGATGCAGGTCAGGCTGTCTGCTATCGGGCTGGCAATCATCGTCGAGGATAGGCGAACCGGCTGCGCCGTTCATAGCGAACTCGAAGCCCAGCATCGCGCCGCTGCCGCCGCACCGAATGGCGGATTGCTCGTATCGGCCGTTGTTACAAGCTTCCGCAAAGGCTCGTTTGCGGTCGGGCCAGAGCATCTCGATTCGCAGCTCAACAAGACTGCATCCCGCTGGGCCAGCGAATTCGCTGCACTTTGGCAGCGCGCCCACCGCGGCTATCGCTAGCGATGTTCTATTCGGTTTTCTGCTGGATAACGCTGCAATAGGCGGGAAATTGGCTGGGGCGCCAGGGTTCGAACCTGGGATCGCGGGATCAAAACCCGCTGCCTTACCACTTGGCTACGCCCCATTAGATATGTGCTGTTTTCCGCAGGATTCTGCGGGATCCGACGCACCCATGGCGGGGAACGACGGGGAAACGCGGGGAGAACAAAGGGTGTTTTTCACCCAATCTGCACCCAAACTCAGCCGGTGGTATAGACTAAGGCCGCCCCGGCGACAAGGAACCGATAGAAGGTATCGGCAATTACATGTCGACCTCGCAATCCCGCTTGGAGCAAAAGATGGAATCAGACCCTTGCTTCTCTTTACGGAGCACTCATGGGTGGCTTGTTCGCCCTTGCTGGAGCTGTCGGAGGCCGTTCTTTCGAAAATTCTCACCAAGGACCGCGAGTTGGATGTGAAGGTATTGGAAATCGGGCTTGGTATCCTTCGGGAAGATCCAACCAAGTCACAGCTGGCCGCAGCCCGCGGATGGGCCGTCGATGTCATCAACGACGGCACGCGTGTGACAATGAACCCGGAAGTCAAAAAGGAACTCCTAAAATAGAAGCCGCCAAATTTGGATTTCAGCTGGAGCTACTCGGCTGACGATGTACTGAGCGGGGCAATGATCAAGAATTGCAGGGACTTAAAGAAGCGCCTGGCGGCACTATTTCTCCCGGAATGCCCGTCGAAAACTGCGCGAGATCGGCGCAGCAAGGTATCCAAGCAAGGATCGCTCTCCCGTCAGGATCATGACTTCCGCCGGCATGCCCGGATACAGGTCGACGCCTTTGGGCAGGCTGGACGCCTGATCATCAAGCTTGATGCGAGCCAGATAGTAACCAGCGCCCGAGTCGTCCTCCATCATGCGATCGGCTGAAATCCAGATTACACGGCCATCGAGCGGTGCGATGTCCCGCGTATTGAGCGGCGTCAGGCGAACCTGTGCCGCCAGACCCTTCTGGACCACATCAATGTCATTGGGATCCACGCGCGCTTCAATAACAAGCGTTTCGTCTTTTGGAACGATCGAGAGCAGCGTGTCTCCCGGTTTGATAACGCCCCCTGTGGTGTGGATCCGAAGGGCAACCACTGAACCTGTGATCGGGGCGGTGACTGTAGAGCGTGCGATGACATCCTTGGCCGCCCGCAGGGCTGCCTTGTGCTCTGTCTGGTCTCCTTCAAGCTCGACCTTGCGACGTCGCAGTTCCAGAATACGGGACTTCCTCGCGAGGCCCTTCTTCCAAAGGGTTTCGATATCCTCGATCTCTTCGGCGAGCAGCTCCAGTTGAGCCGTTTCTGAGGCGATCTGTGCCTCGAGGAGCTCAATCCGCGACTTGGCCTGGGTCTCGTCGAGCCGCAGAAGCACGTCGCCTTTCATCACTTCCTGCCCTTCGCGCACGATGATATCGCGCACAATGCCACCTTCAAGATGCTGGATTGATTTGCGATAAGTATCAACGCTGACGCTTCCTGGGGCGATTGCGGCGCTCTGCAACGGCGCCACTGCCGCCCATACAGAAAAACCGCCCAAAAAAATCGCAATGACGGCCACCCCCAAAAGAATGGTATTCCGCACAGGTGGTCGTGATGGTGGCGGCGGCACTTGTTGGTTCAACTGCATCATCGGCCTCTTGTCTCATCACCGTCTTGATCGCGCCGGCTCTGGGTTTGAGCTTGTTCGCCTGGGATTGCCTCACCGCTCACCCTCGCAAACACTTCATCTCGCGGCCCCATCATTTCCATCGTGCCGTTTCGCAGCACAAGAATCTTGTCGACGGTTCTCAAGACTCGCGGTCGGTGGGCAATAATGACCAAAGTTGTCTCCAGTTCCCGTAAAACTGCGATAGCTTGCAGCAGCGCTGACTCTCCCTCGATGTCCAGATTCGAATTGGGCTCGTCCAACACAATCAATTTGGGCCGGCCATAGATAGCGCGCGCCAAGCCAAGTCGCTGACGCTGTCCGCCGGACAATGTCATGCCACCAACGCCTATCTCCGTTTCGTATCCATTGGGCAAACCGAGAATATCTTCATGCACGCCGCTGATACGGGCTGCCTCGTAGACCATATCGCTGTCGCCTTCGGCGAGCCTTGCAATATTCTGACGAACTGTGCCGCCGAACAGCTCGATGTCCTGCGGCAGGTAACCGACATATTGGCCCCTATCACGCGCGTCCCAGGTGGCAACGTCTGCACCGTCGAGCCGGGCGTGACCCATTTGCGGCTTGAGATTACCAATCAGGATACGTGCCAAAGTCGTCTTGCCAACCGCCGTGGGTCCAATCAGTCCAAGGCTGTCTCCCGCCTTCAGGCTGAAGGAAATACCCCGAAGCATCGGGACCTTCTCTCCCGGGTGTGCGTAGCTGACGCTCTCCACAACAAGGTGGCCTTCGGGCTGCGGCAAGGGTGGGGGTTGCGGTGGCCGCCCGGCGAGATCCATGACTTGAAACAATCGTCTATAGGCCGCCCGCGCAGCCACACCCGACCGCCATGAGGATATAGCCTGTTCGACAGGAGCCAGTGCTCGTGCCATCAGGATCGAGCCGGCGATCATGCCGCCAGGGGACAATTCGTTCCCCAGCACCAACCAGGCACCAACGCCAAGAATGCCGATCTGAAGCACCTGACGGATGAATTTGGAGGTTGCCGACAAAAGCCCACTGCGCCGGCTGGCTCTCGCCTGGTCACCAAGCGAGCCGGCCATTGTCCCGACCCACCGCGTTACCACATTGCTGCTCAGCCCCATCGCCTCAATGACATCGGCATTGCGAGCAGCGGCTTGGGCCTCATCCATTCCCTTGGTCACCGTCTGTCCCGCACGCCGCAGCAGGTCTCCCGTTGCAAGCTCATTGATGAGGGCAATCGCGAACAGGACGAGCGCCCCGGCAAGACTGATCCAACCCAGCAGGGGATGAAGCAGGAAGACCGCTGCGAGGAACACCGGCGTCCATGGGGCGTCCAGGATTGGGAAGACAGCCGGACCGCACATGAAGCCTCGGATCTGCTCAAGGTCGCGCAGCGGCTGAACTGAAACACTGCGTTGAGATAAGGACAGACGCAGATTGGCCGCCAGCACTTCGCCACCAATACGCTGATCGAGCCATGTTCCGAGCGCGATCATCAAGCGGCCGCGAATGATGTCGAGGCACCAAAGGGCGGCAAAGGCGAAGGCCGCCATAACCGTCAGATAGATCAGCGTGTCCGTGCTGCGGCTTGTGAGCACTCGGTCAAAGACCTGCAGCATATAGAGCGGCGCCGTCAGCATCAGCAGATTGATAATGAAACTGAACAGCACGACGGCAAACATGCCGCCCCTGCAGCGCACAAGCGCTTCGCTCAGTACATTGGTGTTGGCGGACTTTGTCACTCCGCCTCCATAGCGAGTCCTCTTGTCGCCTGACCCTGCTCAGACATTAAAGTCATCAGAGTCCAAGGCCGCCTTGTTCACGCCCTGGATCGTAACCTGATCGCCGCCTCCCAAATCAAGAATGACATCGCCTCCGGAGTCCGCCAATGCACTCTCTACATCGTTGACACTGCCATCGTCGAAGGCGGTGAACCCAAACGCCGTCACGTCGATGACGTCATCGGTGGCGGCGCCGGCTGTAAAGTCCGTGATGGTGTCCATCCCCTCTCCGGCGTTGAAGATGAACAGATCATCACCGCCATCGCCAGTGAGGATGTCGTTACCCGTGCCGCCGATAAGCTGGTCGTTACCGCCGCCGCCTTCAAGCTGATCGGCACCGTCGCGACCCTCGAAACGATTGTCGCCGGCATCGCCGATCACAAGGTCGGCAAAGTCGGTTGCGCGCACATTCTCAATGCCTTGAAGCGTGTCCGTATCGCCATACGGATCCGTCGCAACGCCGTCGCCATCACTCTCGGCAGTATCTGCCGTCGTTCCGTCCGTGTTGACGGAAAGATCAACGGTCACACCGGTTTGAGGTTGGAAGCCATCGATGTCGCCATTGAACCGATCCACGTGATACTCGACCCGGTCCACGCCGATGCCACCGTCTATCGTGTCGTTGCCGGCTCCCGCGCGGAAAAAGTCATTTCCATCTCCACCATCGAGCGTGTCATCGCCATCACGTCCTTCGAGACGGTTGTTGTTGGCATCGCCCGTGATCATATCGCCGAACTCCGAACCGCGGATATTCTCGATGTTCACCAGTTGGTCGATGTTGCCATAACCATCCTGGACTTCGACGTTGCCCGATACCGTTGCTGTATTAGACAGGTCGGCCACAATTCCGTTCGGCGCGTTCCGATAGTCGGCGCGATCCCCATCACCGGCACCACCGTCGATGAAGTCGTCGCCGGACTGCGCACGGAAGGTCTCAAAACCTGCAGCGCTACCGATGAGGGTATCGGCAAAATTCGTACCGCGGATTGCATTCACGCCAGTGAAGATGTCGTTACCGACAAGGGCTTGATCTGCCGCGTTGGTCGCCGTGGCCTCACCGGTTGCCAGATTGACCGTCACACCGTCAATCGTGCTGTCAGCGCCGGTCGCAGTGAAACCGTTGATACTGACATAGCTGATACGTACGGAGCCATTGCCGGAGATGACGTCATCGCCCGCGCCAGGATCGATCTCGGCAAAGGTCGATGTTCCACCCTGATACTGCGACCGGAAGCTTGCGTCGACGCTGATGACGTCGTCAAAGTCCGTCGCGAACAACGCATCGATATTGATCAGTGTATCGGTGCCGATCGACGAGCCACCGAGAACCGTCGACTGGGTGCCAAGCGGTCCCGTGAGCGTGGTCCGGATACCGTTGAAGGTATCCAGCGTACCGCCGGTGCCGGTTGAAGTCAGATCGATATCTGTGCCAGCCAAGGCATCCGCCTGGGTCAGTGCCAGGCGGACTGTCGACGGATCGTCGACGATGACGAAGTAGGCCGTCGCTGTCGTCAGGCCGCCGATCGTGCCGGCACCTTCCGCGTATGTGACACGTTCGCCCGTCACGAGGCCATGCGGTACCGCAAACGTGATCTGGTCGTTCAGAACATCGACACTGTTTATGGACGTGCTCTGGGCAAGCTGATCAAAGGCATCGCCATAGAGAGCACGATTGCCTTCGATATTCGACCCACGCGTACCGCCGATCAGCGTGTCGTTGCCCAATCCACCTTGGAAGCGGTTGAAATCGATGCCGCCGTCAAGCGTGTCATCGCCATCACCGCCAAACATCTGGTCACGGCCAACGCCGCCGAAGATATCGTCGTTGCCGAAATCACCGCGGATGAAGTCGTCTCCATCGAGACCGAACAGATCGTCGTCGCCGCCATTGCCGATCAGCGTGTTGTTGCCATTGTTGCCAGTAATGTTGTCGGCATCGAACGAACCAGAGACATTCTCGAACCCGATCAAGGTATCAGTGCCGTGAATGCCCTTGTTTGCCGTACCGGTATCAAGATTGACGGTCACGGCGGAGACCACGGACGCGCCGTAGTTCACGAAGTCGCCAAAACCCGATCCGCCGTCCAACGTGTCAGTGCCGGCCGTTGCAAATGCTGTCTGGAACCCGGCGTTGCTGAGCTCGATCAGATCATCACCGTTACTGCCATAAGCCGCTTCCATGCCGGTGAAGGCGTCGGTAAAGACGTTGGAGGCACTTACGACCTGTGCTGCCGTGCCTGAACCATCATTGGCAACGCGATCGAACAGGATCTGCACACCTTCATTGCCCGGGCCAACCTGGAGGTTCTCGTAAGACAGCTGATCGAAACCGGCGCCACCATTGACCGTGTCGGATCCACCCAGTGCATCAAAGCGCTCGTCGCCATCGCCACCGTTGAACGTGTCGTCGAAGTCGGTGCCTTCGATACGCTCGATATCGATCAAGGTATCCGTCGAGACAACGGTGCTCAGGGCATCCAGCTCGTCAACTGTACTGTTGGCACCACCATTGCCACCCGTATAGTTGATCCCATTGGCATTGCTGACGCGATAGCTGACGGTATCGAAATTTTCGAAGCCAGCGCCCCCATCGATCGTGTCGGAGCCTGAACCTGGCTCGATGTAATCGAAACCGTTGCCGCCGAAGATCGAGTCATCGCCAACTTCGCCTCGGATGACATCATTGTTGTCACCACCGAAGATTGTGTCGTTGCCGAAGCCGCCATCGACCGTGTCATTGCCGGCCAGCGCATTGATCGTGTCGGGCGCACCGGTGCCGATGAGATTGTCATCACCCGGCGTGCCGTTGATCACATTGGCCGTCGCAAAGACGAAGTCGCTCGCATCCAGATCAGCAACCAACACATTGCTCAACTCGATCTGATCACCACCAGGAACCTGGTCCAGATCAATCGTCGTGTTCGTCCCGTCATCGCTCGCAAAGTCGATCAGACGCAGACCCGATCCGCTGAGAGACTCAAAGCCGAACGCCGATACGTCGACAACGTCATCCGTCGCTGCACCCGCCTGGAAGTCTTCGATAATGTCGGCACCGTCGCCCACATTCACGATGAACGTGTCGTTGCCGCCATTGCCCTGGATCGTATCGTTGCCGGCACCGCCGGTGATGATGTCCGCACCATCATTGCCCTGCAGGAACTCGGAGATGTCACCGCCCGTCAGCGTATCGGCGAAGTTCGTGCCGTGGATCCCTTCAACGCTGGTCAGGTCGTCCGTGCCGATCGATGCATCGCCAGTAACCTGCCCGTCGCCAACCGCGATACCATTGAGGCCCGTACCGCCGGTAAACGTAATCCCACCGGTCGGGTTCGAGAACTGATAGCTGACCGTGTCAAAATCGGCGCCGCCGTCCACCGTGTCATCACCAGCACCCGGCTGTATGAAGTCGAACCCGCCGCCGCCATTGATGATGTCGTCACCACCGCGACCGGTAAAATTGTCATCCACGCTTCCGCCAAAGAACGTATCGGCAAATTCCGTGCCGTCGATCGCCTCGATGTTCGTCAGATCGTCCGTGCCGACAGACGCGTCACCGACCACTTGCCCGTCACCAATTGCGATACCATTGACGCCCGTGCCACCCGTATAGGTGATCCCGCCCGTGATCGAACTGTCGAACGCATATTGGGCCGTATCGAAGTCGGCACCGCCGTCGATCGTGTCGTCGCCCTGGCCACCCTGGATGAAGTCGTTGCCGCCAAGCGTGTTGATTGTGTCGTCGCCGCCAACACCGCGGACGCGGTTCGCACCGTCGTCCATCGTGATCGTATCGGCAAACTCCGAGCCCCGAACACGCTCGATATTGATCAGACTGTCGACCGTGCCATAGCCATCCTGCACAGTGCCCGTGCCAATCGCACCACCAGACAGATCCGCGATGATACCGCTCGGCGCGTTGCGATAGTCCGCCTCGTCACGCGTACCCGCGCGGCCGTCGATCGTGTCGGCACCCGCTTCGCCACGGAACTGTTCCGTGCGCGAGGTGTCATTGCTGCCGAAGATGAAGTCGTCATGAGACGATCCACGCACGCTCACCACGCCTGAGAACGTATCCGTGCCAATGTTCGCCGTGTCGCCTGCATTGGTGGATTGCGCCGTCTGCGTCTCCAGATCCACCGTCACGCTGTCGAGCGCGCCCGTATAGCCAACACGCGTGAACGTATCGAAGCCGCTGGTGATCGTGTCGTTACCGGCACCAGGACGGAACTCGCTGAACGTGCCGAACTGGCTCTCAAAGCCCGCGTTAACCGTGTAGCTGTCATCGAAGTCCGTGCCGATGATGATCTCGACACTGCTCAACGTATCGTTGCCCACGGAAGCATCGCCTGTCACCGTCGACGTTGCCGTACCGAGGGCGCCGTCATGAACAACCGTGATGCCGGCCGTCGCGCTGCTGTAGTCGCCGAAGTTCACATCGACTGTCGAGATGTTCGTCTGACCGGATATCCCGCGCGTGCCGCCAATAAGTTGATCATCGCCTGCACCGCCGATAAAGATGTTGATGCCCGTGCCGCCATCAATCGTGTCGTCGCCGGCACCGCCATCCAGCGTGTCGTTGTCGTCACCACCGAAGATCGTGTCATTGCCGAAGCCACCATCAACCGTGTCATTGCCGGCAAGCGCATCGATCGTGTCGTTACCGCCCGTGCCAACCAGATTATCGTCGCCAGGCGTGCCTGTGATCGTGCTCGGAACCGCAAAGATGAAATCGCTCGCGTCAAGATCAGCAACCAATACATTGTTCAGGATCAGCTCATCGCCACCCGCAGCCTGATCCAGATCGATTGTCGTGTTGAAGCCGTCATCGCTCGCAAAGTCGATCAGACGCAATCCGGCACCATTGAGAGACTCAAATCCAAACGCCGAAACGTCAATCACGTCATCCGTCGCAACACCTGCCTGGAAGTCATCAACAGTGTCGGAACCGCCACCGGCAATCGTGATGATCGTATCATTACCGGCGCCAGAACGAATGAACTCGGCTCCGGTCCCGAACGTGATCGTATCATCACCACCTTCGGCATTGATCGTAAGATCAGCACTGCCGCCCAAGAATATGTCGGCAAAGTCCGTGCCGTTGATCTGGTTGAAGTTCGTCAGCGTGTCCGTACCGATCGATGCATCACCAGTCACAACCGCATCACCGACCGGTATGCCGTTGAGTCCTGTTCCGCCTGTATAGGTGATCGGACCCGTCGCTTCGCCACCGTCGTAGCCAACGATGTTGCTGCCACCGCCACCATCAATCGTGTCGTCACCCGACCCCGGACGGAAGAAGTCGTTCGCCGTCCCGCCAGTCAGAATGTCATCACCGCCATTGCCGACCAGGCTCAGAGCCTCGTCGCCCGCCGTGATAACGTCGGCAAAGTCTGTTGCACGGATCTCTTCGATGTTCGTGATCGTATCTGTACCGATCGACGCGTCACCCGTGACGACGGACGCGGCGCCGCCTGTGCCACCCGTATAAGTGATGCCGCCGGTCGCGTCCTGCTGGTAATCCAGCGTGTCGAAGAACCCGACACCGCCGTCGATCGTGTCGTCACCAGAACCCGGCTGAATCACATCGCTGCCCGTTCCGCCGAACAGCATGTCATCGTCTTCACCGCCTTGCAGATTGTCATCACCGCCACGACCCTCGATCGTATCGTTGCCGGCCTGACCGCGACCGCGGTTGTTGCCATCATCTAAGATGATCGTGTCGGCAAACTCCGAGCCACGGATGCGCTCGATGTTCGTCAGAGTGTCAACCGTGCCGTAACCGTCTTGAACCGTTCCCGAACCGATCAAACCGCCGGAAAGATCTGCCACGATTCCTGCCGGCGCGTTGCGATAGTCCGCCTCGTCGCGCGTCCCGCCACGACCATCGATCGTGTCATTGCCCGCCTGCGCCCGGAACTGCTCGGACCCGGATGTGCTGTTGCTGCCAAGCAAAACGTCGTCATGGGCAGAACCCCGCACACTGCTGACCCCCGTGAAGGTGTCGAGGCCGATGTTCGCCGTATCGCCCGCATTCGTCGAGAAGGCCTGCTGGGTATCCAGATCGACCGTCACACTGTCGAGCGCATCCGCATAGCCCACACGCGTGAACACATCGAACGTCGCATTGATCACGTCGTTGCCGGCACCCGGCTGGAATTCGTTGAAACCGCCGAACTGGCCGCGATAGGTCGCGTCAACCGTATAGGTGTCATCGAAATCCGAACCCAGAATGATCTCGATGCCATCCAATGTATCGCTCCCGACCGATGCATCGCCCGTAACCGAAGACAAGGCTGTACCCAAGGCGCCCGTCTGAACCACCGTGATTCCGGCCGTGGCGTTGCGGTAATCGCCGAAGTTGGCATCCACGGATGGCGTATTCGTCGCACCGGACGTCCCACGCGTCCCGCCAATCAGCGTGTCGTCACCCGCGCTGTTGACGAACGTATTGAGGCCTGTTCCGCCATCAATCGTGTCGTCGCCGGCACCGCCGTCGAGTATGTCGTTGCCGTCGCCGCCGAAGATCGTATCATTGCCGCCAAGACCGGTGACCTGGTCATTGCCTGCAAGCGCTGCAATGACATCCGGACCGCCCGTTCCGACCAGAATATCGTCATTGGGCGTGCCCGTGATCGATGACGATGTCGCGAAGATAAAGTCGCTCGCGTCGAGATCAACGACAAGGACGTTCTCGAGAAATAGCTCATCTCCACCCGGCAGCTGATCCAGGTCGATCGTGGTGTTCGTTCCGTCATCTGTTGCAAAGTCGATCAGACGCAGTCCGGACCCATTAAGCGACTCAAAACCAAAGGCCGAGACGTCGATGACATCGTCAGTCGCAGCGCCGGCCTGGAAGTCGGAAATGATGTCTGAGCCATCGCCGATTTGCAGGATGAACGTGTCGTTGCCGGCGCCACCGGTCATAAAGTCATTGCCTGCTCCACCGTCAAAGATATCGTCGCCGTCACGACCGCCGAGATTTTCATCCGCGTCACCGCCGAAGAAGGTATCGGCGAACTCGGTGCCTTCGACACCCTCCACATTCGTGATTGTGTCGGTACCAATAGATGCGTCGCCCGTGACTACAGAGTCGCCAACTGCGATCGCGTTCGCGGCTGTTCCGCCTGTATAGGTGATGCCGCCCGTCGTCGGGCCGCCGAATGCATACTGCACCAGATCGAAATCGCCACCGCCGACATCACTGCCGCCATCGATCGTGTCGTCACCAGAGCCCGGCTGAATCACGTCGTCGCCCGTTCCACCGAACAACATGTCGTCGTTCTCGCCGCCAATCAGCTGATCGTTGCCGCCGCGACCCTCGATCGTGTCATTGCCGGCCTGACCGCGGCCGCGGTTATCGCCATCATCCAGGATAATCGTATCGGCGAACTCCGAGCCGCGGATGCGCTCGATGTTCGTCAGAGTGTCGACCGTGCCGAAGCCATCCTGGACCGTGCCTGAGCCGATCGCACCGCCAGAGAGATCCGCAACGATACCGCCCGGCGAGTTGCGATAGTCCGCCTCGTCCCGCGTTCCGCCCCGACCGTCAATCGTGTCGTTCCCGGCAAGACCTCGGAACTGCTCGGAACCAGACGTGCTGTTGCTGCCGAGAAGAACGTCGTCATGGGCCGACCCACGCGCGCTGCTCACGCCCGTGAACGTATCAAGGCCAACATTCGCCGTATCGCCCGCATTCGTCGAAAAGGCCTGCTGACTGTCAAGATCGACCGTCACGCTGTCGGCTGCATCCGTGTAGCCGATCCGCGTGAACACATCGAACGTGCTGTTGATCACGTCGTTGCCGGCGCCCGGCTGGAACTCGTTGAACCCGCCGAACTGGCCCCGATAACTCGAATCCACCGTATAGGTGTCGTCGAAGTCCGAGCCCATGATGATCTCGACACTCTGAAGCGTGTCGTTGCCCACAGAGGCATCGCCCGTGACCGTCGATAGCGCCGTACCGAGGGCTCCCGTCTGCGTGACCGTGATACCGGCCGTCGCACTGCGATAGTTGCCAAAGTTTGCGTCAACGGCCGTCGTGTTCAATGTACCGGAGATGCCGCGCTGGCCGCCAATCAACAGGTCATCGCCGGCGCCGCCAACCATGAAGTTGATACCCGTGCCGCCATCAATCGTGTCGTCACCGGCACCGCCATCCAGCGTGTCATTGTCGTCACCACCGAAGATTGTGTCGTTGCCGAAGCCGCCATCGACCGTGTCATTGCCGGCCAGCGCATTGATCGTGTCGGGCGCACCGGTGCCAATGAGATTGTCGTCGCCCGGCGTACCGTTGATCACATTCGCCGTCGCAAAGATGAAGTCGCTGGCGTCAAGATCAGCAACCAACACATTGCTCAACTCGATCTGATCACCACCAGGAACCTGGTCCAGATCAATCGTCGTGTTCGTCCCGTCATCGCTCGCAAAGTCGATCAGACGCAGACCCGATCCGCTGAGAGACTCAAAGCCGAACGCCGATACGTCGACAACGTCATCCGTCGCTGCACCCGCCTGGAAGTCTTCGATAATGTCGGCACCGTCGCCCACATTCACGATGAACGTGTCGTTGCCGCCATTGCCCTGGATCGTATCGTTGCCGGCACCGCCGGTGATGATGTCCGCACCATCATTGCCCTGCAGGAACTCGGAGATGTCACCGCCCGTCAGCGTATCGGCGAAGTTCGTGCCGTGGATCCCTTCAACGCTGGTCAGGTCGTCCGTGCCGATCGATGCATCGCCAGTAACCTGCCCGTCGCCAACCGCGATACCATTGAGGCCCGTACCGCCGGTAAACGTAATCCCACCGGTCGGGTTCGAGAACTGATAGCTGACCGTGTCAAAATCGGCGCCGCCGTCCACCGTGTCATCACCAGCACCCGGCTGTATGAAGTCGAACCCGCCGCCGCCATTGATGATGTCGTCACCACCGCGACCGGTAAAATTGTCATCCACGCTTCCGCCAAAGAACGTATCGGCAAATTCCGTGCCGTCGATCGCCTCGATGTTCGTCAGATCGTCCGTGCCGACAGACGCGTCACCGACCACTTGCCCGTCACCAATTGCGATACCATTGACGCCCGTGCCACCCGTATAGGTGATCCCGCCCGTGATCGAACTGTCGAACGCATATTGGGCCGTATCGAAGTCGGCACCGCCGTCGATCGTGTCGTCGCCCTGGCCACCCTGGATGAAGTCGTTGCCGCCAAGCGTGTTGATTGTGTCGTCGCCGCCAACACCGCGGACGCGGTTCGCACCGTCGTCCATCGTGATCGTATCGGCAAACTCCGAGCCCCGAACACGCTCGATATTGATCAGACTGTCGACCGTGCCATAGCCATCCTGCACAGTGCCCGTGCCAATCGCACCACCAGACAGATCCGCGATGATACCGCTCGGCGCGTTGCGATAGTCCGCCTCGTCACGCGTACCCGCGCGGCCGTCGATCGTGTCGGCACCCGCTTCGCCACGGAACTGTTCCGTGCGCGAGGTGTCATTGCTGCCGAAGATGAAGTCGTCATGAGACGATCCACGCACGCTCACCACGCCTGAGAACGTATCCGTGCCAATGTTCGCCGTGTCGCCTGCATTGGTGGATTGCGCCGTCTGCGTCTCCAGATCCACCGTCACGCTGTCGAGCGCGCCCGTATAGCCAACACGCGTGAACGTATCGAAGCCGCTGGTGATCGTGTCGTTACCGGCACCAGGACGGAACTCGCTGAACGTGCCGAACTGGCTCTCAAAGCCCGCGTTAACCGTGTAGCTGTCATCGAAGTCCGTGCCGATGATGATCTCGACACTGCTCAACGTATCGTTGCCCACGGAAGCATCGCCTGTCACCGTCGACGTTGCCGTACCGAGGGCGCCGTCATGAACAACCGTGATGCCGGCCGTCGCGCTGCTGTAGTCGCCGAAGTTCACATCGACTGTCGAGATGTTCGTCTGACCGGATATCCCGCGCGTGCCGCCAATAAGTTGATCATCGCCTGCACCGCCGATAAAGATGTTGATGCCCGTGCCGCCATCAATCGTGTCGTCGCCGGCACCGCCATCCAGCGTGTCGTTGTCGTCACCACCGAAGATCGTGTCATTGCCGAAGCCACCATCAACCGTGTCATTGCCGGCAAGCGCATCGATCGTGTCGTTACCGCCCGTGCCAACCAGATTATCGTCGCCAGGCGTGCCTGTGATCGTGCTCGGAACCGCAAAGATGAAATCGCTCGCGTCAAGATCAGCAACCAATACATTGTTCAGGATCAGCTCATCGCCACCCGCAGCCTGATCCAGATCGATTGTCGTGTTGAAGCCGTCATCGCTCGCAAAGTCGATCAGACGCAATCCGGCACCATTGAGAGACTCAAATCCAAACGCCGAAACGTCAATCACGTCATCCGTCGCAACACCTGCCTGGAAGTCATCAACAGTGTCGGAACCGCCACCGGCAATCGTGATGATCGTATCATTACCGGCGCCAGAACGAATGAACTCGGCTCCGGTCCCGAACGTGATCGTATCATCACCACCTTCGGCATTGATCGTAAGATCAGCACTGCCGCCCAAGAATATGTCGGCAAAGTCCGTGCCGTTGATCTGGTTGAAGTTCGTCAGCGTGTCCGTACCGATCGATGCATCACCAGTCACAACCGCATCACCGACCGGTATGCCGTTGAGTCCTGTTCCGCCTGTATAGGTGATCGGACCCGTCGCTTCGCCACCGTCGTAGCCAACGATGTTGCTGCCACCGCCACCATCAATCGTGTCGTCACCCGACCCCGGACGGAAGAAGTCGTTCGCCGTCCCGCCAGTCAGAATGTCATCACCGCCATTGCCGACCAGGCTCAGAGCCTCGTCGCCCGCCGTGATAACGTCGGCAAAGTCTGTTGCACGGATCTCTTCGATGTTCGTGATCGTATCTGTACCGATCGACGCGTCACCCGTGACGACGGACGCGGCGCCGCCTGTGCCACCCGTATAAGTGATGCCGCCGGTCGCGTCCTGCTGGTAATCCAGCGTGTCGAAGAACCCGACACCACCGTCGATCGTGTCGTCGCCTGAACCTGGCGCAATGAAATCATCACCGTCGCCACCGAAGATTTGGTCATCGCCACCACGTCCGTTCAGATTAATAAAGGCGACGTCCCCTCCGTTGAAAATATCGGCAAAATCTGTACCTTCAATCGCCTCGAAATTTGAAACCGTGTCCGTGCCGATCGACGCATCACCGGTAATGATGTCTGGTGCTCCACCGAGACCGCCGGTATATGTGAACCCACTGGTCGGGTTGGAGAATTCGTAGCTGATATTGTCAAAGTCGCCGACTCCGCCGTCGGCAGTGTCATCGCCCGCGCCGGGATTGATGAAATCATTGCCACCGCCGCCGAACAGCATATCATCGCCGTCGAAACCATTGAAATTCTCATCGGCGTCACCACCGGTGAAGGTGTCCGCAAAGCTTGTACCAGAAATACTTTCGACACCTGACAGCGTATCCGTACCGATTGACGGGTCGCCGTTCACCACCCCGTCCCCAACAGCGATGCCGTTGCCACCGGTTCCGCCCGTGTAGGTGATCCCGCCGGTCGGGTTCGAGAACTCATAACTCACGGTATCGAAGTCAGACCCGCCAATGACGGTGTCGTTGCCCGCACCGGGCTGCAGGAAGTCGGAACCCGCGCCGCCGTCGAGCGTGTCGTCGCCGCCTCTGGCATCGAAGTTTTCATCCGCATCGCCGCCGAAATAAACATCGGCGAAGTCGGTGCCCTCGACCCGTTCGATATTCGTCAGATCATCCGTACCGATCGATGCGTCGCCGACGATCTGGGCGTCGCCCACAGCGATACTGTTGCTGGCCGTGCCGCCTGTATAGGTGAACCCGGACGTAGGATTGTCGAAGCGGTAACCGACGCTGTCGAAGTCGGCGCCGCCATCGATGGTGTCGTCGCCCGATCCCGGACGGATCGAGTCATCCCCGGTCCCGCCAAAAATTGTGTCGTCGTCGGCCCCGCCTTGCAGATCATCGTTGCCGCCACGTCCTTCGATCGTGTCATCGCCGGATTGACCACGGGCACGATTGTTGCCGTCGTCCATGATGATCGTGTCGGAGAATTCTGAGCCACGTATGCGCTCGATGTTCGTCAGCGTGTCGACCGTGCCGTAGCCGTCCTGGACCGTGCCTGAGCCGATCAGGCCGCCGGAAAGGTCTGCGAAAATCCCACCCGGCGAGTTTCGATAATCCGCTTCGTCGCGCGTGCCGCCACGACCATCGATCGTGTCATTGCCCGCCTGCGCCCGGAACTGCTCAGACCCGGATGTGCTGTTGCTGCCAAGCAGAACGTCGTCATGGGCAGAACCGCGCACACTGCTGACGCCCGTGAAATTATCGACGCCGATATTCGCCGTGTCGCCGGCATTCGTCGAGAAAGCCTGCTGTGTATCTAGATCGACCGTCACACTGTCGAGCGCATCCGCATAACCAACCCGCGTGAACACATCGAACGTTGCATTGATCACGTCGTTGCCGGCACCCGGCTGGAACTCGTTGAAGCCGCCGAACTGGCCGCGATAGGTCGCGTCAACCGTATAGGTGTCGTCAAAGTCCGAACCGAGGATGATCTCGATGCCGTCTAGTGTGTCTGTACCGACCGACGCATCGCCCGTGACCGACGACAGGGCTGTGCCCAAAGCACCCGTTTGAACGACCGTGATCCCGGCCGTCGCATTGCGATAGTCGCCGAAGTTGGCGTCGATCGATGGCGTATTGGTTGCGCCAGAAAGACCGCGGGTCCCGCCGATCAGCGTGTCATCCCCCGCGCTGTTGACGAACGTATTGAGACCCGTGCCGCCATCGATGATGTCGTTGCCGGCACCGCCGTCGAGTATGTCGTTGCCGTCACCGCCAAAGATTGTGTCGTCGTCGCCGAAACCGGAGACCGTGTCGTTTCCGGCAAAGGCCTGAATTGTATCGGCACCGGCCGTACCAACGAGATTGTCATCTCCAGGCGTACCGAAAATCGTAAAGCCTTCGGCCGTTCCATGGATCGTGATGTCAATGTCGTGGGTCGTCCCATCCACTGATGTGATCGTGACCGTATCGTTCAGCGTCTGATTGATGTCTAGAGCCTGGACCGTCGCATTCGCGTTGTCGAGGAAATAGGTCCAGTCGCCGGATGCATTGATATCCAACGTGCCGAATGTGCCGACGAGCCCGGTCGCCGCCGTGAACGTAGCCTGTCCAGTGTCCACATCTGTGATCGTCAGCAAGCCGTTTGCCGTCAGCGTGACGTCTTCCGTGACGACGCCCGTGTCGGTGCCACCAATAATGGCGCCGTCGTTGGTGCCGTTGATCGTAATGTCGATGTTATGCGTCGTGCCGTCATCCGAGGATACGGTGATCGTATCCATGAGCATGGCACCCGCGGCCAGCGCCTGCACTGACGCATTGGTGTTGTCGAGATTGTAGGTCCAGGCTCCATTCGCAGCGATATCGAGCGAGCCATAGGTCCCCACGAGACCGGTTGCCGGAACGAAGTTGGCTTCACCGGTATCGGCATCGGATATCGTCAGCGTGTTGGAAACCGACAACGCGGTGTCTTCCGTCACCGTTCCGCTGTCGACGCCACCGATGACCGCGCCGTCATTTGTTCCATTGACGTCAATGATGATGTCATGGGTCGTCCCGTCGACGGACGAAACGGTGATGGTGTCCTGAACAGTGGTTCCGGCGCCCAGCGATTGAACCGCGGCGCTCGCATTGTTCAGCGAATAACTCCACACACCGGCTGCGTCGATATCGAGCGTACCGAACGTTCCGGCAAGGCCGGTTGCCGGCGTGAAGGCGGACTCGCCCACATCGGGATCCGAAATCGTCAGCGTGCCCATCGTCGAAACGGCGGTATCTTCCGTGACGGCACCTGTATCGGTTCCACCGATGAGTGCGGGGTCGTTCGTGTTGTTGATGACGAGTTCGAAGACATCTGAAACGCTGACTAGCGCATTGTCCGTCGCCGTCACCCGGATGTTCAGGGTTCCCACATCGGCGTTTTCCGGCGTGCCGGTGAAGACACCGGCGGAACTGAACATGAGCCAACTCGGCGGCGAGCCGCCACCATCGAGCTCGGCTGAGAATGTCAGGCTGTCACCATTGATGATGTCGTCATCGGCAAAGTTGCCGGAAACATCCAGATTGAATGGAGCGTCCTCGTTCGTTGACGTATCGGCGATCTGGGCCGTCACGACCGGCGCATCATTGACGTTCTGAACCGTCAGCTGGAAGACCTGGGACGTCGTGACTGTTCCGTCGGATGCAACCACCCTGACGTCGATCACACCCACATCGGCATTTTCCGGCGTGCCAGACAGCACGCCTGCCGGGGTGATGGTGAGCCAGCCCGGCACCGAGCCGCCGGCTGCCAGTTCGACCGAGAAGCTGAGCGAGTCACCAACGTCCTCGTCACTGAAATTGCCGGACACGTCCAGCGAGAAGACGGAGTCCTCCGGTGTGGACTGACCGGGAATGACAACCGACGTCGGTGCATCGTTGAGGTCATTGACGTTGATGAGGAAAGTTTCGGTGACAAACAGGCCGTCGCCATCGGTCGCCGTAACATCGACTGAAACCGATGGTTCAGGCTCGTGGTTCAGGAACTGGCCTGCAAGCAGTTTCAGCTGACCACCAACTACCTCGAAACGTGCATCCGATACTGAAAATGTGTGAACGGTGTCATCGAGATCGGTGACGGTCAGGTTGCCAACCACGGCGCCGTCCGCATTCTCGTCGACCGAGCTGTTGTCGAGCGCAATCGCCGTCGGCTTGTTGAGCGTCACTGCGTCAAATTCGACCGCCTCGATATTCGTGAGCGTATCGGTACCGGTATCCAAACCGGTCAGACTCGTCACGGTGATCGTATTGCCAACCTGGCTGATGCTGTATTGGCCGGAAGTGCCCGTGTAGATGGCTGTGTCGTTGCCAGCCCCGCCATCGATCACATCGTCGCCGATGCCGCCGCGGAAGGTATTATCCAGCGCATTGCCGGTCAGGATGTCGTTGTTGTCCGAACCGATAACGCCTTCGATACCGGCGAGGCTCTCATTGTTGCCAAAACCGTCGGCCGCCGTGCCAGCCGCAAGATCGACCGTAACAAACACAGGACTGGCGCTGTAGTCGACGATGTCGAATCCTGTCCCGCCGTCGATATCATCGACGCCTTCGCCACCGATCAGCGTGTCGTCGCCAGCGTCGCCGCGGATAGTGTCATCCCCTGCTCCACCGATGATCGTATCCGCATCATCGCCGCCGAAGAGCTGGTCGGCGCCACCGCCACCGTCGACCGTGTCGTCACCACCAAGACCTTCGAGAATATCGGGTGTGGCATTGCCGACCAGATTGTCCGCACCATCGGTGCCCTTGTTGCCATCCACATCGCCGACGAGTGGAAATGCCGCGAGAAACTCTGCAGCGTAGTTGGTGACGTAGGTCGTCTCGGCCGACCCTATCGTTATTGTCCCTGCCCCTACATCGAAGAGGTCATCGGCCGCATCACCGGCGACGATTGACGTTTGGGCCAGCTGGGTGAGCAGATTCGTCCCTGTGCTGGTGGCGAAAGCCGTGTTGGCCTCCGTGTTGGACCGAGACAGAATGTTGGCAGTACCTGGAATGTCAGTTCCGACCAGCGTCACGCCGGCGAGTGTCGCTGCCGTCGAGATGATTGACTGCAGACTTGTAAGGTCCGTCAAATCAAGTTGGGTTGCCGGAGCAAGGCCGTCAATTTCCGTTGCGATCGCTTGGAATGCGGCACGGATTCCTTCCAGCCGCGTTATGCCTCCTCCGCCGGCGCCCTCGAGTAGGCCGGCAATTTGCACGACAGTGTTGTTGATCTGGCTCGTTCGCGTTGCCACGAGCGCACCGTCCGCCGCAATTCCCGGATCAGTCGACAGAGCACCCGCGATCTGATCGAAGTTCACTAGATCGACAGCCGGATCAATCCCGAATGCCGTTTCAAGCGCGCTTTCAGCTGCGACGAAGTCGTTCGACGCTGGGGGTAACTGCGCAATCTCGAAGATGACCGTCGTTATCGGTGTAATGACTGCAGAACCAGCCGGTGCAAGATACTGGCCGGCAAATGCTTTGTTGGACGCGATATCGGTTCCGCCTTCCAGCACAAGATTGCCGGTAGGGCCGACAAGAATGATGTCGCCATCGGAGTCAGTCGTGTCTGACGCCTCACCCGCGTCAAACTGACGATCTGCATCGGTGTCAGCAAAGACCAACGCGCCGCTGATATAGCCATCAACCGTACTGAGGTTGGACGTGGGCGTGACGAAGATCTCAAACGTATCCGTCACACTCTCACCTGCCACGTCCGTGGCAACGACATCGATAATGTGGGAGCCCGAGTCTGATGAACCAGGCGCTCCATCGAGTATGCTGTTGACCGGATCAAAGGTGAGCCAGCTTGGCAGGGTGCCGTTGAATGTCAGCGTGAGGCTGTCGCCCACATCAACGTCATCGAAGACATTGCTCAAATCAATGGTTACGGAGTCGCCCGCCAAGATCGGATCGACACCCGTTGGTCTGTCCGCTATCGGGTTCTCAACCGTCGGCGCGTCGTTCGTGTTGATGACTTCCAGCTCGAACGTGTCACTGACGGGCCGGCCCGACTGGTCTGTCGCCGTGACTGTGATATCGATTATGCCGACATCGCCATTTTCCGGCATACCAGTGAGAATGCCGTCCGAACTGATCGTCAGCCAGGGCGGCAACATTGCGCCATTGGCCAGAGTAGCAGTGAAGTCGAGCGTGTCGTTGATATCGGCGTCGTTGAAGTTGCCCGAAACGTCCAGTGTGAATGGATCATCTTCGAGCGTCTGCGTATCAGAGATCGTTGCGCTGACGAACGGGTCGTCATTTATGCCTTCGATCAGGATATCGATGTTCTGGGTCGTGCCGTCGACGGTCTGAACCGTAATGGTGTCGGTAAGATCATCGTTCGGGCCCAGCTGCTGGACGGCCGCGCTCGCATTGTCGAGCGTGTAAGTCCAGTCGCCGTTCGTGGCGATATCCAGCGTGCCATGCGTACCGGGCAGCATCGTGCCGAGAACGAATTCGGCTTCGCCGGCATCGTCATCGGTCACGGACAATGACCCAGAAAACGTCAGCGTCGTGTCTTCCTCGACCGTGCCTGAAACGTCACCCGAAATGACGGCGATGTCATTGACGCCGTTGACGGTGATCTCGACGTTGTGCGTGGTACCGTCGACGGACGTAACGGTCAGGGTATCGGTGAGCGTATCGTTCTGTCCGAGTTCCTGAACAGCGGTCAATCCACTGTTCAACGTATACGTCCAGAACCCGCCCGCATCGATCACGAGGGAGCCGAATGAGCCAGGGACCGTTTCAGCGTTGAAAGCCTCCTCACCCGCATCCGCATCCGTGATGGACAGCGTGCCGGTCGCGGTCGTCGGGTCGTCTTCGGTGACCGAGCCGGTATCGACCGGACCGATCGTGGCGCCGTCATTGGTACCATTGATCGTGATGTCGATATTCTGGGTCGTGCCGTCGACGGATCTGACGGCTAGGGTATCGATGACCGGGGTGGAGCCGCCGAGCTCCTGTACTGCCGTCGTGCCATTGGCGAGCGCATAGGTCCACACGCCATTCTCATCAATCGTGAGATCGCCGAACACGCCGTTGACAGTCTCCGCGACGAACAGGGCCTCGCCGGCATCCTCATCCGAGATCGTCAGCGAGCCCGAAGCGGAAAGTGTCACGTCCTCTTGAACCGAACCAATGACCGTGCCGCCGATCGATGCGGGACCGTTGACGCCGTTGATAGTAATTTCGATATCGTGGGGCGTATTGTCGACGGACGTGATCGTGATGATGTCCGTCAGCGTATCGTTCTGTCCGAGTTCCTGAACAGCGCTCAGACCGCTGTCCAGAGTGTAGGTCCAAAACCCGCTCGCATCGATGACGAGGGAGCCGAATGTGCCGGCAATGGTGTCGGCGTTGAACGCCTCCTCGCCTGCATCCGTATCGGTGATCGACAGCGTTCCAGTTGCCGTTGTCGGATCGTCTTCGGTCACAGAACCTGTATCGACCGGGCCGATCGCGGCAACATCGTTATTGCCGTTGATCGTTATTTCGATGTTGTGGGTCTCGCCACCTGTGGTGGTCACAGTCAGCGTGTCGGTAACGGTATCGTTCGCGCCGAGCTGCTGAATAGCAGCGCTTGCGTTGGCAAGAACGTAGGTCCAGTTGCCATCCACGTCGATATCGAGCGAACCGAACGATCCATTGACAGTCTCTGCCACGAATGCGGCCTCACCGGCATCCGGATCGGTAATTGTGAGCGATCCGGTCGCTGTCGTCGCGAGATCCTCCTGGACGGTGGCCATATCCGAGCCGCCGATGGTCGCTCCGTCATCGGTGCCGGTGATCGTGACCGTAATGATCTGAGTCGTCCCGTCTGTGGCCGCAAACGTGATCGTGTCGTCGACCATCTGGCCGGCCTGGAGAGACTGCACGGCGGACTGATCGAGCGTGTAGGTCCAGGTTCCCGCGGTGAGCTCGAACGTACCGAAACTGTTGTCGCCATTTGCCGGCCCCTGGTCGGGGAATGACGGATTGTCGTCGCCATCCGGATCGCTGATCGCCAGTGCCCCGGTCGCTGTCACGGGCGGGTCGCCCACATCACCTTCGAGCACGGCGCCGGTAAAGTCACCGGTCACGGTTGGCGCATCTTCGGCGCCTGCAATGATGATGGAGATGACCTGAGCTGTCCCGTCGTCTGAAAGAACCGTAAAGCTGTCATTCAGCGTGTCGAGCGGGTCGAGTGCGTTGACCGCGGCATTCGCATTGTCGAGCGAATAGATCCATTGACCCCCAGCGGTCATTTCGTAAGTGCCATAGCCCATGTCGCTGGCAGCACCGGGGGCGACGACCTGGAACAGATTGTCGGCATTGTCGACGTCGGCCGCGGTCAAGGTTCCTGTTGTGGTCGTCTGCGGTGCATCTTCCGTGACGGATCCGGAAGTCGTGCCGGCGATCATGGCGGCATCGTTGGCGCCTTCGATCGTGATCGTCAGCGTACTGCTGTCGCTCAGGCTGCCATCGAACACCGTGTAGGCGAATTGATCCTGCAACTGACCGCCCACATTGAGCGCATCGACAGCCGGATCGGCGTTGTTTAACTCATAGGAATAGGTGCCGTCGGAATTCAGGGTCAGCGTGCCATACATGCCGGACAGTGCGGTGCCGACATTAGCGGCCGAGCCGTTCACTTCCGACACACTCAGACCGGCAGGGGGCGTATCGGGATCGGTATCGTTTGTTAGGACATTTCCGTTGACCGTGTCGGGAACCGCATCCTCGACAATGGTGTCTGTGTCGGCATTGGCCACCGGCGGCTGGGCACCACCTCCCAGGACCACGACATCCAGCGCTTCGAAATTGCGTGCCCGAAGGTCGAAAGCAGAGAACTGGAAGATCGGTCCGCTGCCGCTGCCGGGATTAGCATTGGCAACCAAGAAAGTCTGGAAAGCCGCGATATCGGCCTGGATGGCCGGATCGTTCGCCTCTGCCTGTGTCAGAACCAGGCGGAGTGTGTCGTTACCAGTAGCACCATCATAAAAATCATTCGATCCGATATTGTCACCGACCACATAGATGGTGATGTCATCACCGGAGCCGGCATCGACGTCATCGGAACCGGAACCACCGGTGATCGTATCGTTGCCCGAGTTTCCAAGCAGCAGATCATTGCCCGAACTACCATCGATAATGTCGTCGCCAGAACCGCCGAAGATGACATCCTTGCCGCTGCCGCCGTCGATCGTATCGTCGCCGGAGCCGCCAAAGATAAGGTCCTTACCCTTCCCGCCGTCGATCGTGTCGTCGCCCGAGCCGCCGAACAGAATGTCTTTTCCGCTGCCGCCATCGATGGTGTCGTCGCCGCTGCCACCGAAGACCAGGTCGGACCCCTTGCCGCCATCGATAATGTCTTCGCCGGAGCCACCGAAGATCAGGTCGGAGCCTTTGCCGCCATCAATCGTGTCGTTGCCTGAACCGCCGGCAATGATGTCATCGCCTTTTCCACCGTCGACGGTATCATCGCCACCGCCTGCAATTATCAGATCGTCCCGCTTGGTACCGTCGAGTTCGTCGTCGCCGTTACCACCGATAATAATTGCCATGACAATCCTCCCACGCACGCTGCCTTAGCGTGCCGTCGTCCAACGATTCCTGGATTTGTGGGAAAGGGAATGAAATAGCGCCGAAACCAACGACAAGAGTCAGAGCCGCCCAGGCCGTGCGGTTTGCAGCCGCACGTTTCATAGCCCACGCAACAAACATGTCGTTGCAGCCCGAAGAGCAGACAACGCACGCAATACGTGCAGCTGTCGGCTTGCCTGCAATTTATTGTTGCTGCGCGGCTCGGCCTGCCTACGACCTCGCGCATACAACTTGTCCACACTCCCTATTTTCCCACGGGTTAAACACTAGCAGTGACCCCTGAATTTCGCAACGTAACTTGCGTGCGACTGTTATCTATTGGACCACCGCAATTACGATGCTTGGTGCGCCCTGATTTGGGGACGGAGTTTTTTTGCAGTACCTGTGTTTGGTCAGCGATCGCAATGTAACGACATTTCGATGACCTCGGATTGAACAACTAGAATTGTCCCAACATAATCTTCAGAATCTAGTTGTAACGCAGACCTTCTGCTTTCGGCTGCCATTACCGTAAAGATGCCACCTGTTGAGGATTGGACTGCAATTCCAATGCAAATCAGACACTTACGGCCTCTCAACTATTAAAAAGATTTCCATTCAACGTCCGATCAGGGTCAGCCTCGGCCTTCTTGCTGATCTGTCAAAAATGTCTGTTTTTAGTAATATAGCGGAAAACACCACATTGATCGACTACTTAGACTCCATCGACCTTTTTGTTGATCCGCTGATGACGGCTGGTTTCAGGTGCATAGCAGAAGATATTCGAATGATCGGCTGCTTTGACTCCAGTTGCAGTCGCAAATCCTGGAGCACCATAGAGTCTCAGAATTGCCAATAGCTGCCACGAAACAACGAAGTGTTCACCCTTCGTAGATTGACCCCGCCCTTATGGAGGCACCTAGTGTGAGGAATCCAATCGCCTATGCTGCAGACAGGCATCTGGTGTCCCTGCGACGCTTGGCTTGGGCCTGCTGCAGTGGCACCTGCTCTTGCTTCGGCATTACGTGGCCAGCGAGTGAAGAGGCATCGCGGATGCGGCCGACACGTCACAGACTGCGAGATCGATGCAATCCTATGCTGGCCGTATACCATCATTCTCATAAAAGGAAGCTGTCCTCGCCTAGTGATCCTCACCCTTTGAATTGGTCCATCCTGTTGTTCAACAACAGGTCAAAAGGGAGGATCGACGGCACGAGAAGTGACCGATGTGATTATGCAGAACCTCGATCAGCTTGGCTAACGAAGCCTATTTGCGCCCAAAAGGCCGCATCGCGGCAGTCTCAGGATGGTCGAATCCCGAGGCGTAAACACATGAAATCGAACTGATTTGTTTCATGTGAGACGAGCGGCCGAGAGGGTGGTACCGACTGGCTACGCTCCACCATTGGGATTTGAGCAGTCTCGTAAGTCTTCATCGCATTCTCGGACAACACTCGCATATGAAGGGTGCTGCTCAGCGAAGCTTGTAGGGAAAGGGCGGCATCGAGGCAGCCATCACGGGGCCTCCGCCGCTTCGTATGTCGCCATCGGACAATAATCGCGAGATGAGGCGGGCTTCTCTGAAAGCGCGGAACAAAGTGTCGATCACGCGATTCGAGATCGCATCTCAATAGTCGCCAGGATCCCAGCCGCTTGAATTGTCCCACAGAAACACGTGGTTCTTGCAGCGGCCAAGCTTGGCTGCATGCTATGAAAGCCATCTCAGCGATGCCTTGCGGCGGCCAATGGGCTTGTCTATAAGTCGTGGTCTTGTTGAGCCGGAGTGTGGCGCAGCCTGGTAGCGCACCTCGTTCGGGACGAGGGGGTCGCAGGTTCAAATCCTGCCACTCCGACCAAATATTCCCGCAATCGCCTGGAATGCTCTCGAGCTGACCCTGCGACGATTGAAAGTCGTTTTCCCGATGAATGACCAAGCAAACGAATCGCCGACAGCGGCGCAGCTCGCCTTCTCGCGCACCATGGATTTCACCTATGGCGTCCCCCAGGAGGTCGCACCCGGCGTCCGGCGTATCGTCGCCGAAAATCCGGGACCGTTCACGTTCAAGGGAACCAATACGTTTGTCATCGGTGGGAGCGAAGTCGCGATCATCGACCCCGGCCCGGAGGACGACGCCCACCTCGAAGCTGTCATGCATGCGGTCGGGCCGGCACGGGTGACGCATATTCTCCTGACCCACACCCACCGCGATCATTCCGATGGGATCCCTGCCCTCCAGGCACGGACAAATGCGCCGGTTTATGCCTTCGGTCATACCGGCAAGCCACGCGGTGCCGGGCCGGCCAGCCTGACGGGCAAGGCCTTCGTCGATGAAACGTTCGCCCCCGACGAGCCGGTGCGTGACGGCGATACGATTCACGGCAATGGCTGGGCATTCGACGCGATTCATACCCCTGGCCATGCACCGGATCATCTGTGCTTCGCCCTTGTCGGGGAACGGCTGGTGTTTTCAGGCGATCATGTGATGGGCTGGAACACGACCGTTGTCGCTCCGCCCGAAGGCAATATGGGCGACTATCTGTCGTCTCTGGAAAAGCTGCTCGACCGGCATGACAAACTGTTTCTGCCGGCCCATGGCGGACGCATCGAAACGCCGCGGCGTGTCGTCAAAGCCTATTTGATGCACAGAAAAATGCGTGAATCGGCGATCCGCAACTGCCTTGAGGATGGAATGCGGACTAATTCCCAAATTGTTGGAAAAATCTACCCTGGTCTCGACGCCAGCCTCCTTGCCGCCGCCTCACTGTCCGTTCACGCCCATCTCGAACACCTGATCCAAAAGGGTTTTGTGACGTCGAACGACGAGACTCCAGGTATTCAGTCCTCCTTCGCTCTCGCTCCAGCTTCCTCTCAAGAGCGGCCTGACGCTTCTCCTCCTCGGCCTTAGCCTTTCGCGCCACTTCAGCCCGCGCCTTGGCTTCGCGGGCGCGGCGCGCAAGGACGATCTCCAGAACCTGTTGTTCACCGGCCTCAAGCTGACTTTTGACCGACGCGAACAAGCGGCGGATCCGACGAGCATTCGTGCCGAAATCATGCTGTCCGAAACGTGACGACGATCTGACATCGACGCGCGTTTCGTTTCCTTCCGGTGCAACCCGGATCACGACATCGTCGGGAAAGCCCATGACCAGAGTACGGGAAACGGCTTCAATGCGTCCCGGCCCCTCTTCGTTCGGCTTTTGCTCCGTGACCACTTCCCAATCCATGCGCTTCACGGCTTCACGGACGAGATCGTATGTCTCCTCCGTCGAACGCTCCAGAATCATGGGACGGATATCGGGATAGGCGGATGCCTGCTGCAGGGCGAACCCATTGTCCGGATAGGAAATGCGCTTGTTGCTGACAGGCCGCTGCATGACGAGAGCCTCGAACCGTGGTGCAGCCGCCGGATCGGTCGCAACATCGTTGATTCGTGGCAAGAGCAGCAGATCCGGCAAATACCAGCTCGGACCGGCAAGAATGAGCAGGCTCACCAACGATCCCGTGATCGCGCGCCCAGCGCCCGAATGCCCATGGCGCCAGATCGAAACCATCGACATCGCAGCGAGAAGCAAACTTATGAGGGCACCGATAATACCCACACCAAGAACGCTGGTTGCGACAGGCGTCGACATGGTCGCAAATCGATGCAACAGCACGCCAATCAGCAGCAACTGGGCCGAGAACATGGCCAATCGCCTGCTCCATGCCGCGAGGCTGGATTGCTTTTGTAGGAGTCGCGCCGCCATATGCTACGGATCTACGCCTTTCGAACTGACCTTCTCAAAACCTGAGCGTCCTCGAATTCCATCTTCCGTGACGCGCCGTCATCTCGACGACCACCGCCGGGCCATGGTATTGGCCAAATCATCTCTCTTCAAGCGAGGCCTAAGCCCATGCCGCCCCTGACAAACCTGCAGCAGCGCGACATTGAAACGCTGATTCACCCTTATACCAATCTGGACGCATTTCGCCACTCGGGTCCGACGATTCTGGAACGAGGCGAAGGTATCCACGTCTGGGACACGGATGGCAAACGCTATATCGAGGGTCTGGCCGGATTGTGGTGCACATCGCTCGGTTATGCCAATGCCGAACTCATCGAGGCCGGCCGAGAACAGCTATCACGCCTCTCCTTTTCTCACCTTTTTGGCGGGAAAAGTCACGATCCGGCTATCGCGCTTGCCGAAAAACTCAAGGAAATCGTGCCGCTCGAAGCCTCGAAAATCCTGTTCACATGTTCCGGTTCCGAGGCCAACGACACGCAAATCAAGCTGCTTTGGTACTACAACAATGCCCGCGGGCTCCCTGAAAAGAAGAAGATTATTTCCCGCCAGCGCGGCTATCACGGTGTCACTGTCGCAACGGCAAGCCTGACCGGTCTCCCAGCCAACCATGCAGATTTTGATCTGCCCATCGCCGGCATTCTGCATACAGGCTGCCCGCATCATTATCACTATGCAGAGGATGGCGAGAGCGAAACCGAATTCGCGACCCGCCTCGCTGACGAACTTGACGCCATGATTCAGGCTGAGGGCCCGGAAACCGTGGCCGCCTTTATCGCAGAGCCGGTCATGGGTGCCGGCGGCGTTATCGTACCCCCTGAGACTTATTTCGAGAAAATCCAGGCGGTTCTCGCACGTTACGACGTCATGTTCATTGTGGACGAAGTGATTTGCGGGTTCGGACGCACCGGCAACCTGTTCGGCTCTGAGACGTTTGCGCTTAATCCCGACACGATCTCGATGGCGAAGGCCATCACGTCGGCCTATGCCCCGCTGGGCGCGGTCACGGTTTCCGAAGATGTTTATCAGGCCATGCTCGATGAGAGCCGCAAGATCGGCACGTTCGGCCATGGCTACACCTATACCGGCCATCCCTTGTCGACAGCGATCGCATTGAAGACACTGGAGATCTATGAGCGCGACGACACGGTCGGCCATGTCCGGCAGATCGCCCCGACCTTCCAAAAGCGTCTCAAAGCGCTCGGCGATCACCCGCTCGTCGGCGAGGCACGCGGCGTCGGGCTTATCGGCGGATTGGAACTCGTCGCCGACAAATCGACCAAGACCTCCTTCGATCCAACACAGACCGTCGGCCTTCAAGCATCCGTCTTTTGCCAGGAAGAGGGCGTCATCCTACGCGCCATCGGCGACACGCTCGCGATCTGCCCACCGCTGATCATCGAAGAAGACGCCGTGAACGAGATTTTCGACGCGGTCGAGCGAGGTCTCGACAAAACGATGACCTGGGTTCGCAAAGAGGCTGCCTAGCAGTTTTCTTGTTGTCGGAGCCGGCCCTCTCCCCCGGCCCAACCACCCAATAAGGATACTCTAGGGGTGGTTGGGCCGGGGGAGAGAGCCGGCTTCAGGACTTCCAGCTCAGGCCCTAGCCAATGCGCTCTTTGACGTCCGCTGCGAAGTCTTCGTAGCGGCGCAGGGGTGTCACATCGATATGCACATGCTGACCATGTTCCTTCATGATCGGCAAATCGAGCGTGATCTGGTCGAGGACGTCATGGGAATCGATGTTGACCACGGCTACCACGCGCCGCGCACCGACGCATTTCCATAGATCGACGACGGCGCCGGCTTCCTTCGCGCCGAGAGCAGCATCTGCCTCTCTTGCCCACATCTGGAAAAGTTCATCCTGGCTCATGCCTGCCGGGTACTCGACATTAAAATCCAAAAGAAACAGCATCGCATCCTCCCAATATTGAGGCGGGTCTTGCGCCCGCACTTGATGATCGTCCAAATTTTTGGTGGGCAATCAAGCCCGATCTAAACGTGCTGACCGCCATTAATATGCAGTTCCGCACCATTCACATAACTCGACTGCTCCGAACATAAAAAATAGATCGCTTTGGCCACTTCCTCCGGCTCGCCCAATCGGCGAAGAGGGATCTGTTCCTCGACGATCTTTTCCGTACCAGGTGAAAGGATTGAGGTATCGATTTCCCCCGGCGAAATCGCATTGACCCTGACACCGAGCGGACCGAAATCGGCTGCCATTTCGCGTGTCAACGCCGCCAGCGCAGCCTTCGAGGTCCCATAGGCAGCTCCCGCGAACGGGTGGACCCGGCTTCCTGCGATCGACGTAACGTTGACAATAGCCCCACGCGCCAACTCGAGCTCTTCGAGCAATCCGCGGCCGAGCATGAAGGCGCCGAAGAAATTGACCTGGAAGACCGTCTGCCAATCGCTCACAGTCGTGTCGATTGCACCGAGGCGCGCGCCTCCCTTACCTTTCGGCGAGATTGCAGCGTTGTTGACCAATGCGTTTAGTCTGCTTCCCTGATCCTTCAAACGCACTTTCATTTCGGCGATGGCGGATTTGGTGTTCTCCGGATCGGCCAAGTCGACCTGGATATGATCCTCCGGTCCGGCTTCCCAGGGACAATCTTCCGGAAACGGATGGCGGGAACAGGTAATCACACGCCACCCGGCGCTGGAGAAGCGCTTGACCGTGGCATGTCCGATACCGCGGCTAGCCCCCGTCAAAATCAGAGTCTTACGGTCTTCGTTTGGCAGCGTGTTCATCACCAACTCACTTCTCGAATGTGCTGAAAGGGACAAGCCTCCCTAAGGATAGAGGCGCGTCTTCGTCCAATCGGAGGTCTGGTCTGTCCGCCTGAATACAACCCTGTCATGCAGCCTGAAAGGCCTGTCATGCCAGAACTCGATCTCCACCGGTCCAAGCCGAAATCCGGACCAGTGCGCTGGTCGCTCGATCGTGCCGATTCCGTATTTGGCCGTGTAGATTGCGACCGCCTTTTCGAGCGCGAGACGGCTTTCAAGCGGACGCGACTGTTTTGAAGCCCAAGCCCCGATCCGGCTGCCACGCGGCCTGCTCTCAAAATAGGCATCGGCCTCGCTATCCGATACGGGCAGCAACGGCCCACGAACGCGGACTTGCCGGCGAAGGCTCTTCCAATGAAAGCAGAGGGCAGCCTTTGGCTGGCCGGCAAGCTCCCTGCCCTTCGCACTCTCGAGATTCGTATAGAAGACGAATCCCGCCTCATCGACATCCTTCAAAAGCACCATGCGTACGTTCGGCAGGCCATCAGAATCGACGGTCGCGAGCGACATGGCATTGGGATCGTTCGGCTCGTGCGATTCGGCCAGCGCCATCCAATCTCGGAATAACGCAAACGGCTCAGCAGCATCCGCAAAGTCACCATCCTGCGGCACTGCGTCGTAACCGGGATCGACAGTTTCGCCCATGTATTTTCGCTGTCCTCTGGCAATCCAAGTTGATCATTACACGGCACAAATTCGTGTTTCGGACCGTTTTGGGATCGCTCTTTACCTTTTGCTCACCCTGATAGCGCAAGATGAAGTGGTTTGATAGTACGCGCCACGCACCATAGGGCGCACCCCTGAGTCGAGTTGTTAAGCGTTGAGTAGTCAAGTCATGCGTCACCACATCACCCACACTCTTTCCGTTTTCCTTGTCACGCTTCTCATTGGCTGGCTGGCCGTCGTGCCGGCCCAAGCCGATCCAGGCAGCATCGCAGCGCATGCAGCCGTTCCCGAAAACAAGATCGAAAAGCGCTTCAGCATGCACACGCTGCAGCGCTTGCGCGCCAAGCTGGACGACAGCGATCGGCTTGCCGCACTGCGGGCATTGCATATGGCACTTTCGCGGATCAGCGACGGTGCCACCTTTATCTGGCGCAAAAAGAGCCGCTCTCTTGCGGGTGTCATCAAGCCGACAACCGCATTCCGCAATGTCAAAGGGCAGGTTTGCAGACATCTCATCTACAGCCTGAGCCTTGGCAAATACGTCAAGAGCATTGAAGGCGTTGCCTGCCGCGGCGCGGACGGTCGCTGGCAGTTGACCAGCTGAGAATCATAGGAACGGCATCAGCGTCGTCGGTGCCGTTCCTTCCCCTCCTTCCATTGCCATAGGCTAGCCGCGAACTGTTCGTCCTTGGGCCCCCTGGACCCATGGCTCGATTGTTGTAGGATGCGCCGCTTTAGGGCCAAGAATCGCGGGAGTTTCGCGAATTCAGGGTCCCGTTTCCCCAGGAGCATCTCATGACAGAGCCAAATCGATTGATGGCAGGCAAACGCGGCCTCGTAATGGGCGTCGCCAACAATCGCTCAATTGCGTGGGGAATCACACGCGCCTGTGCCGAGGCCGGTGCGGAAATTGCCCTCACCTATCAGGGCGAAGCGCTCAAGAAACGCGTCGGTCCCCTTGCCGAACAGATCGGGTCAGATGTAGTCCTCCCATGCGACGTAACGGATCCTGCCAGCGTCGACGCGGTATTCGCAGATCTCAAAGAACGCTGGGGAAAGCTCGACTTTCTCGTTCACGCAATCGCGTTCTCCGACAAGGATGAACTCGGCGGTCGCTATGTCGAGACAAGCGAGGACAACTTTACGAAGACGCTCAACATCTCCTGTTATTCGTTTACGGCCCTGGCTCAGCGTGCCGAGCAATTGATGACGGACGGCGGATCGCTCCTGACTCTGACCTATTATGGCGCCGAAAAGGTCATGCCCCACTACAATGTGATGGGCGTTGCGAAAGCTGCACTTGAGGTGAGCGTGCGCTATCTCGCGGCCGATCTCGGCAAACAAGGCATTCGCGTCAATGCCATTTCGGCCGGCCCGATCAAAACCTTGGCTGCGTCGGGAATCAGCGACTTCCGCTATATTCTGAAATGGAACGAACTCAACGCTCCACTTCGGCGCACCGTCTCAATCGACGATGTCGGTAATGCCGCTCTCTATCTTCTCTCAGACATGAGCCGGGGCGTAACCGGCGAAGTTCACCATGTGGACAGCGGTTATCATGTCGTCGGCATGAAGGCTGTCGATGCACCCGACATAGACAAAGTCAAAGACTGACCCACGACACCCCTGGACAGATATACGGCTTAGCAACTGAAGGCCCGATTACCCCGATGCAAAAGGATTGCACGATCTATTTCGTTCGCCACGGCCAGACGGATTGGAACGCAGAATGGCGGCTGCAAGGCCAACTCGATATCCCGATCAATGACAAAGGACGGGCACAAGCCAAACGCAACGGAGAAAAACTGGCGGAAGTTCTGGAAGACCCAACGCTATTCCACTATGTCGCCAGTCCCCTTGGTCGCACACGCGAGACCATGGAAATCGTGCGCGGTGCTCTTGGTCTTCCCGCCGAGGCGTACGAAACAGACGATCTGTTGAAAGAGATCCACTTTGGCGATTGGCAACACCGGACATGGGACGAATTGCGCGCGGAAGTTCCCGAACTCATCGCCGCGCGGTTCGCAGATCCATGGAACACCGTTTCCCCGGGCGAAGGCGGCGAAAGCTACGGCATGCTGTCGGACCGTGCACTCAAATGGTTCGCGGGTGTCGACCGCGACACGGTTGTCGTCTCCCACGGCGGGATCAACCGCTGTCTTCGCGGACACATCGAGAATCTAACTCACAAAGAAATCGCCAGCATGAAAGTCCCTCAGGACCAGGTCATGGTGATCCGCAACGGTTCGATTGACTGGATCTGAGTGACATTCTTGACCACAGCCAGCCCTCTCCTCCGGCCCAACCACCCCGAGGGTACCTTTATTGGGTGGTTGGGCCGGAGGAGAGGGCTGGCTTCAGGGATATTGAACCAAACGTTGATCGGCCCTAACCAAACCATGACAAGATTTCCCTCCCCCTCTTCCCCCGCTGATGCCACGCGCTTATAACTGCCGGCATGTCTCACAATAGCTTCGGCCATCTTTTCCGCATGACGACCTGGGGCGAAAGCCATGGTCCCGCCATCGGCTGTGTCGTTGACGGATGCCCACCCGGCATTGCGATCAGCGAGGAGGAGATTCAGGTCTTTCTCGACAAGCGTCGACCGGGTCAGTCGCGCTTTACGACGCAGCGCCGGGAACCCGATGCCGTCAAGATCCTTTCCGGCGTTCTGGAGGACGAGGACACAGGCGGCAAGGTGACCACAGGCACGCCGATCGCGATGCAGATCGACAATGTCGATCAGCGCTCGAAGGACTATTCCGAGATCAAGACTCTGTACCGGCCTGGTCACGCCGACTACGCCTATTCGGCCAAATACGGCATTCGCGACTATCGCGGTGGCGGTCGCTCTTCAGCGCGCGAGACAGCGATGCGTGTTGCCGCCGGCGCCATTGCCCGGAAAATCATACCTGGCCTAAACGTGCGAGCGGCGCTCGTGCAGATGGGCCCGCATAGGATTGATCGCGAGAATTGGAACTGGGATCAGGTTGATCAGAATCCATTCTTCTCGCCGGACCATAGCGTCGTTCAATCCTGGTCGGCCTATCTGGATGGGCTACGCAAGAATGGTTCATCGTGCGGTGCTGTGATCGAGGTCGTCGCGGATGGTGTTCCGGTTGGTCTCGGCGCCCCGATCTATGGCAAGCTCGACCAGGATCTCGCATCCGCAATGATGAGTATCAATGCCGTCAAAGGCGTCGAAATTGGCGCAGGTTTCGATGCGGCCGCGCTGACCGGCGAAGAGAATGCCGACGAAATGCGCGTCGGCGAAGATGGCCAACCGCAGTTTCTCGCGAACAATGCCGGTGGCATTCTCGGCGGCATCTCAACCGGGCAACCCATCGTCGCACGTTTCGCAGTCAAGCCGACATCTTCGATTCTGACGCCGCGGCGCACGATCGACTCCGACGGTCAGGAGCGAGAGATCGTTACCAAAGGACGCCACGACCCCTGCGTTGGCATCCGCGCGGTTCCGATTGGCGAGGCCATGATGGCCATCGCTCTGGCCGACCACTATCTTCGCGACCGAGCGCAATGTGGAATGGTGGATGGCCGCTGACGAAGCCCTTTCGAACGATATCCGGTTCGCATTGCAAGGATGCGAGCCTTACAGCTTCCGCGCCGATCCAACTGTACCGATTTTTCCCGATGAGCGACCACTGATCGTTTTCGACGGTGTGTGCGTTCTGTGTTCCGGCTTTGCTCAATTCGTGATCTCGCGGGACAAAAACAAGGACTATCTCCTCACGCATGCGCAGTCGGATCTTGGACAGGCTCTCTTTCGGCACTATGGCCTCGATACATTCAACTTCGAAACCAACTTGCTCATCGACAATGGTCTCGCATTCGGACGGCTGGAAGCTATGGCGCTAATCTTGCGACGGCTGGGGTGGCCCTGGCGCGCGACGATGAGCCTCCTATGGCTTCCACAGCCAATGGGGCGCTGGATCTATCAGCGAATTGCAAACAATCGTTACGCGATGTTTGGGCGTCGCAAGGAGTGCTGGATACCTGATGGCGAACTCAGGAACAGGCTGATCACTTGAGCGACACCATCCCTCTGTTCCATCGGGCCTATGGTCACGGCGTGTCTGATTTGCCGCCGCCAGTCATGCGCACGCATGCCGTTTACGACCGACTTGAGCTTGAGGGAGAAGCCGATACGACCCATGGCACATCGACGGCAGCACGCCTCCTCTGCCGTCTTCTGCGTTTTCCGCCGCAACGGCAGGCCGCTCCCTTACACATCACAATGACCCGGACACGGGAGGGTGAGCGGTGGCGCCGCGAGTTCGGTGAACACGTTTTCGAAACGCGATTCCGACCGGGCCCGACACCGGGCACAGTTACCGAAAAACTCGGGGTCTTGAGCGCTGTCTCGCGCCTCGATACCGACCCGTCGGGCGTGACGCAGGTCCTGGTCGGATTGCATTGCTTCGCGTTGCCGGTTCCCCGCATCTTCTGGCCCAAGCTTGATGTTCGTGAGGGCGCCGACGGTTCGCGCTATACATTTTCAATGTCGATCACGCTTCCCTGGGACACGCTTCTCGTGCACTACCAGGGTTGGCTCGAAACAAATGGGATCTCTCTGCAATGAACGATGTGAAGGCGCTCTTCTTCGATGTTTTCGGTACGGTTGTGGATTGGCGCAGCAGCGTTATTGCAGAGCTTCAAGCGTTCGGTGCTGAAAAAGGACTTTCCGGCGACTGGACGGCATTCGCCGATCAGTGGCGCGGCCTCTACCAGCCCGCGATGGAAGAAGTCCGCAGTGGTCGCCGGCCCTGGACCATTCTCGATTCCCTCCACCGGGAAAGTTTGATTACGCTCCTGGAGCAGTTCAACATCAGCGGACTTGGCGACGATGAGATTGATCACTTGAACCGGATCTGGCACAGGCTCGCCCCCTGGCCGGACTCGGTTGAAGGCCTTGCCCGCTTGAAGACGAAATTCATCCTTTCGACGCTCTCGAACGGCAATACGGCGCTGCTTGTCAATATGGCTAAGAATGCCGGTTTGCCATGGGACGTCATCCTCGGCGCCGAAACAGCCAAGGCTTACAAGCGTATGCCAGATGCCTATCTGCGCAACATGGCTCTTCTGGACCTGGATCCTGCGAATTGCATGATGGTTGCGGCACACAATGACGACCTGATGTCGGCCTCCGAACTCGGAATGCGCACAGCATTCATCCTTCGTCCAACCGAGTATGGCCCGGAACAGACAACGGATCGAGGCGCCGAAGGCGATTGGGACATCGTTACGGATGCCATGACCGGCGTTGCCGATGCGCTATCCTGCTAGGTCGTGGCCTCAGCCACAGGCCTGTTCGCTGTCGGAAATCAGAAAAACGCTCTTTGTCCCCTGGTTTGCGACAAACCCGAGATAGAGCGTCACGATACACCCGAGGGGATGTTCGCCAAGGTGGCGCTCTTCAATGACGTCACGTGCGTACTTCAGGCTATCGTCGACAGTACCGTCGGAATTCTTGTCGACTTCGACCGACAGGCTATAGCGGGATTTTGCTCCGCTCGTGCCGAGCGCCGCTGTCGGCGGGCAGACCAGGAAACGCTCGCCCGGCGTATGCTGCGGATCGAGAAAATTGTGGTTCAGCGCTCCCTTGTGATGACAGTAGGGTTTGCCATCACGCGTGACAGTGATCTCCCACGTCGCGCCTTCCAACTGGTTGCGCTGTTTCCAGATCGGCAGAATGAGTTCGAAGATTCCGTTCCGTCCCTCCTGGAAACCAACGGCCTGGGAAGAGGCATGGTCTGTCAATACCCATGTCCCGATCAGCATGGCGCCGGCCGCCAAACAATGCGTTTTCATCCAAGATCTCATCATCCAACTCCACCAGACGACAGCTTGAAATGCAAGTTACTGGCAACAAGTTCGGCGCTGGCGGTTGATACGCTCAGGCGAAACGGGGCCGCTCCGTCAGATAGTGTTGTTTCATCGGCTCGCGGAAAGTCGCCATGAGATCCGAATTCACATCGAGATTCGGCATCTGATCCATCGGCAGCAGTGGCTTGTAGATCACGCCGTCAAGTTCTTCGGCAAAACTGCGTTTCGCTGCCGCCACGCGGTCGGCATCCAACAAAAAATCCAAGACTGTTCCCGCTAGAGCCTTGGCACCTGCCAGCGCACCCTTGTGGGCGATACTCGATGCCAGAGCGACGCCCGCCGACCAATGATGAAAACGTGCGCCGGGAATATTCCCTGGAAACCAGACACGACCCATTGGAACCTTCCAGGAGATATCGCCGCAGTCATTGGATGCGGCGATCATCGGTCCCGGACTATTGAGCTGATCATAGGTCGCATGCAGGCCGATTACGGCGGACTCTGTCTTCTGCTGGACGTCGCGTGCAAACGCCTGTTCTTCCTCCGACCATGTCGGCATTCCGATGGCTTCGATATTATCCTGCATCGCTTCAGCGATTGTCTGGTTACATCGCACCGGCCACACGGCACTGCGCACGTCCACCTCGACGCTTGTTTGAGTCATCAATGCAGCGCCTTCGGCGATTTTCTTCGCTTGTTCAAAGAGTTTCGCTGCACCGGAAGCATCGGGATGACGGAAATTCCACCAGATCGATGCCTTCTCGGGAATAACATTCGGCTGCGCACCGCCATGGGTAATGACGCGGTGCGCCCGCATTGTCAGCTCCATATGTTCACGGAACTGGGCCATGCCCGTATCCATGAGCACAACGGCATCGAGAGCGTCTCGGCCATGCCATGGCGCCAGCCCGGCATGGGCAGTCTCGCCATGGAATGTGAAATCTGCCGAGATACAGGCGATCTGAACCTGCCCATAGTTCGTCGAGAAACTGCCGCCGATATGATTGTGGAACGCAAGATCGACATCGTCGAAATATCCGTCTCGGACATAGAACGGCCGCGCAAGCACGAGCTCTTCGGCGGGCGCGCCGAAAACCTTGAGGGTGCCGGACAGACCATGCTCTTCCATGATGTTCCGCAAGGCGAGCGCGCTCGCAATCATCACTGCGGCATTGGCATTGTGTCCTTCGCAATGACCGGGGGCACCGTCGACGATCGGCTGTTTCTGCGTGACATCCGGCATCTGCGAGTTGTCGGGAAGACCGTCATACTCGGCATGGATTGCCATGACCGGGCTGCCAGATCCGTAGGTTGCCAGGAACCCGGTATCGAATCCGGAAATGCCGGTCTCGACAACAAATCCGGCATCGCCCAGGATTTCTGTCATCAATCGGGCCGACTCATACTCCTGCAATGACGGCTCGCCAAAGTAGAACAGACTGTCCGACAGTTGCGCCAACGCATCTCTGTTAGCGTCCAGATATGCGAAAAGCTCGGCCTTGAAACCGCCGCCGCTGGCATCCGCCATTGCTCACTCCTCGAAAACTGACGACGCTATGGCTTGCGGCACACGACAACTTTGGAAAGGAAGGCGTTCCAGGACGCCATGCTAACGAGATTGGCATCGGCAGCGATCATTTCGACATCGTCGCCGAGATAATTCTCGTAATAGGGCTCATGGAACTTCGCCGGAAAGGCTTCGAGAAGACCGTCGAAATCAGGACGATCGCCAAACTGCAGCGAGTCGATGAATACCAAGCGACCGCCAGGCTTGAGAACCCGCGCAAATTCCCCGGCGACCCGACGGCGAACCTCCGCTGGAAGTTCATGGAACAGGAAGATACACGTCACAACATCCTGGCTCTCGTCGGCGAATGGCAGGCTTTCGGCATTGGCCTGCAGCAACTCTACGCACCGGCGACCGGCGAGAAACCGGCGCGCTTCGCTCAGATACGGAAGAGATAGGTCGACACCCTTTACCGGGACGACCGGAAATGTCTGTGCCACCTGATCGATAAAGCGACCGGTCCCGCACGCAACATCGAGTATCGAGAGATGGCGCTGATCACGTCCTCTGATCGCCTCGGATAGCGGCCGGAGGGCCTGACGCCGCATCGCATTTGCAGCCCCAAGGAACAAGGTCTCAACTTGCACATCGTACAACCGTGCAGACTTGTCCGTCAGGTAACCACCAGACTGGTAGTGGAAATTCTGCACAAAATAATCAGGCAGCTCACTGGCTCCCGGCAAACTCGCCACTTCCGCACCCTCGCCGGCTTTGCGACGACGCATGGCCTCGGGAAGATCTGCAAACATCGCAACGGCACGGCGCACCTGACGGAATAACGGCCCGTCCTCTCCCTCAGGCGATGGGTAGACACCGTCACGCACATTCTGTGCGTCCATAAGAAGGAGTTTGCCGAGATCCTGCATGAGCTGGCGTGTCGAAGGAACAGGTCCGGACGGCCTATAGCGCGGCAGATCGCGGCCCAGGACATCTGTCACCCGGTCCGTTGCCTCGTGCAGCCCTAAATACCAGCCCGTCCTGAGTGCCTGGCCCGCCAAATGGGCAACCATGCCGAATTGATCCGCCATCGTTTCACCTTTTGCTGTTCGGGACTCGATTATAGACCTTTCATCACCCGATCACAGTGCGACCCTTGCGCTTGCTCGCCAAGTTGGCGATCATTGCCTGAAAATCCGGGGGAAATCGTTCGACCAATGAGTAAGTTCTCGCAGATTGTCGTCCTGACAGGCGCCGGTCTTTCCGCGGAGTCGGGTCTCGGTACGTTTCGTGACGTCGATGGCATCTGGACCAAATACGACCTCAGTGAAGTTGCGACGCCGGAAGGCTATTCGCGCAATCCGAAACTCGTTCTCGATTTCTACAATATGCGCCGACAAGGGGTCGCAGAAGCGCATCACAACGCCGCCCACGAAGCACTGGCAAGGCTTGAACGCGAGCACAGCGCAGACGTTTTGATCGTAACCCAGAACATCGATGCCCTGCATGAAGCGGCCGGCTCGAAGAACCTCATTCACATGCATGGCGAACTGCTGAAGGCACTGTGCACGCGTTGCGGTTCCCGTCATGCGTGGCACGAAGACATCGTCATCGACACCCATTGTCCGGCATGCGCCGAAATCGGTTGCGTCCGGCCTGACGTCGTCTGGTTTGGAGAAATGCCGTACCGCATGCAGGAAATCTATGACGCTCTGGCGAGCGCCGATCTCTTCATTTCTATCGGTACCAGCGGAACGGTTTACCCGGCTGCAGGCTTCGTTGCGGAAGCCCGTGATACCGGCGCCCACACAGTGGAACTCAACCTCGAACCGTCGGAAGGCACATCACTGTTTGCCGAGACCGTTCACGGGCCGGCCACCGAGGTGGTGCCGGCCTATGTGGACAAGCTGCTGGGCTCGTAGCAGGCGCCGATCAGATATTCCTGGTTGCCGTCGCTACCGGAAATCTCAGTTTCCACTACCCCGTCAACACGCCATCCGTCCTGGCGCGCAAGCCATGAGCGCACGGTTTCGATGGCTCCCTGCCTCAACGCAGGATCGCGAACGATACCGCCCTTACCGACGGCGTCAGGACCGACCTCAAACTGCGGTTTGATCAATGCAATCAGCCATGCATTTTCCGAAGCCAAGGCCAGTGCCGATGGCAATGCCTTGGTCAGGCTTATAAAACTGACATCCGCAACGATTGCCGATACGGCCAAGGGAATGATCTTGTCGTTCAATGACCGCGCATCGGTACGCTCCAGAGACAGAACACGGGCATTGTCCGCCAGCATAGGCGCAAGCTGACCTGACCCAACGTCCACGGCATATACATGCGCTGCACCTCGCTGTAGCAACAGATCCGTAAAGCCGCCCGTCGATGCGCCGATATCGAGACAGTTTCGCCCCGAAGGGTCATATCCGAAGTGATCCAGAGCGGGAGACAGTTTGAAGCCACCGCGCGACACAAATGCCGAGGCGTCCTCGTCCAATATGATGGCGGCCGACTCACCAATCAAAAAACCCGCCTTGTGTGCGAGCACTCCGTCCACGGTGACACACCCCCGTGCAATCATGTCCCGCGCCCGCGAGCGTGTCGGCGCCATGCCGCGCGCAACGAGCACCTTGTCCAGGCGCTCGCGGCTCGTGTTTTCGGCCAAGGTGATGCTCAGGCGCTCTCGCCGGCCTCGGGCTGCACTTCGCGGCCGAGCGCTGCAAAAACCGTCTCGACAATACCGGGTGCATTCAGGCCGGCAGCTTCATACATCAAGTGAGGCTTGTCTTGATCGATAAATCGATCTGGCAAAGTCATGGTTCGCACTTTGACGCCGGAATCGAGAACACCGGCACCGGCCATGAATTGCAGAACATGTGCGCCGAAACCGCCCACGGCCCCCTCTTCGACGGTAATGAGAACCTCGTGGTTCACCGCAAGTTGACGGATCAAGTCTTCATCCAACGGTTTCGCAAACCGGGCGTCTGCGACAGTGGTCGGCAGTCCATATGCAGTCAGCTGGTCTGCCGCATTCAGACATTCGGACAGGCGTCCACCGAAAGACAGCAATGCAACCTTCGAGCCTTCTCGGACGATGCGGCCACGTCCGATTTCAAGAGGCACGCCGACTTCAGGCATGTCGACACCGACGCCTTCTCCTCGCGGATAGCGGAACGCCGAGGGTCGATCATCGATCTGAACCGCTGTCGCGACCATGTGCTTCAATTCTGCTTCGTCCGCAGCCGCCATGACGATGAAACCAGGCAGGCAAGACAGATAGGTAATGTCGAAGGCACCCGCGTGGGTCGGCCCATCCGCCCCGACGAGACCGGCACGATCGATTGCAAATCGGACAGGCAGCCGCTGGATGGCAACGTCATGCACGACCTGGTCATAGGCGCGCTGGAGGAATGTCGAATAGATAACGGAGAACGGCTTATAGCCTTCCGTCGCGAGGCCGGCCGCGAATGTCACACCATGCTGTTCGGCTATGCCGACATCGAAAGAGCGCTCGGGAAACGCGTCAGCGAAGATATCGACGCCGGTCCCTGACGGCATTGCCGCCGTAATCGCCACGATCTTGTCGTCGCGCTCCGCTTCAGCAACCAGGCTCTGACCGAAGACCTTGGTGTAGCTCGGCGCATTGGGTTTCGGTTTTTGCTGGGCACCGGTAATGACATCGAAGCTGGCAACGCCGTGATATCTGTCGGCAGATTTTTCGGCCGGATCGTAACCCTTACCCTTCTGTGTCACGACATGAACGAGAATAGGCCCTTCCGGCGTGTCGCGCACATTGCGCAAGACGGGAAGAAGATGGTCGAAATTGTGCCCATCGATCGGACCGACATAGTAGAAGCCGAGCTCTTCGAACAGGGTGCCGCCTGTCCAGAAATTGCGCGTGTATTCTTCGGCGCGCGCTGCCCGGCGCTCCCAGCTCTTCGGCAAGCGCTTCGCGAGTTGCTTGGCCCAATTGCGGAGCTGTCGATAGGTGCCGCCGGAAATCAGACGAGCGAGATACGAGCTCATAGCGCCAACGGGAGGCGCAATCGACATATCGTTGTCGTTCAGGATCACGATGAGACGCGAGTCCATCGCGCCTGCATTGTTCATGGCCTCATAAGCCATGCCGGCGCTCATCGCGCCATCGCCGATGACACAGACGATGTTGCGATCCTGCTCAGAAAGATCGCGCGCAACGGCCATACCGAGGCCTGCTGAAATCGAAGTCGAGGAGTGCGCGGCTCCGAACGGGTCATATTCGCTCTCAGCCCGTTTCGTAAAGCCGGATAGGCCGCCGCCTTGGCGCAAAGTGCGGATCCGATCGCGCCGGCCGGTAAGAATCTTGTGGGGATAGGCCTGATGCCCGACATCCCAGATGACCCGATCATTGGGCGTCTCAAAGACCTTGTGGATCGCCAGCGTCAGCTCCACGACCCCCAACCCTGCACCCAGATGGCCTCCGGTTACCGAAACCGCGTCAATCGTCTCCTGCCGCAATTCCTCGGCAAGGGCGGGAAGCTGGCTATCCTCGATATCCTGTAGGTCGTGCGGAACCACGACGGTATCCAACAATGGGGTCTTGCTTTCGGCGGTCACGTCAATCCTTCCTGTGTGCTTGATTCACGGTCACGAACTCATAAACGATCGAGTTCAACCGATTGAATTCACACACTGTCTCTGTCGCACCACTATAGATGGTTTGCTCACGCGTAAAAGACAACGTCTGGACGCATACGTGGTGATGCTGTTTCTCAGATCACACCCGACTCGCGCAAACGTTGCAAATCGGCCGGATCAAGGCCGCCAAGGGTGGTCAATATTCGCTCCGTCGCCTCACCGAGCAGCGGCCCCGTCGTCTCAATGCGTCCCGGCGTATCGGACAAACGCGGAACGACATTGGGCATCGTAACCGGATTGCCGGACCAATCGGGCACATCCACCATCGTCTTGCGAGCCTTCACATGAGGATCTTCGAAGATCTCTTCAATCGAATTGACAGGCGCCGCGGGAACTTCGAACTCAAGGCATTGCGCCAAAAATGCATCGCGGTCCTGGCTAGCAATATAGGCACTCACGATGCCATCGATTTCATCATAACGTGAGAGACGTCGCCCCACTTCGCCAAAAGCATCTGCTTCTGCCAGTTCCGGTCTGCCGACCATATTCGCAAATCTCTCGAACATGCGATCCGACGTGCAGGCAATGGCGATCCATTTCTTGTCGCGCGTCTCATAATGCCCGTGGGGACAAGCATTGAGTGTTCGCGTCCCTTCCCGGCCTCGCACGATACCGGCCTCCGCATAGGCGGGCGCAAGCTCGTCGAGCACGCGAAAAATCGATTCGAAGAGGCTCACATCAACGACTTGCCCCTTCCCCGTCGTCTCACGTGCCTTTAGTGCAACCAGCACTCCAACAGTGCTGTAAAGGCCGGTGATATAGTCCGCCAGCGACGTGGACCCTGGTGTCACGGGTGGTCCACCGGGCATGCCGGCAAGATGTACGAGCCCGGCGAAGGCGTGCGCGATACGGGCGAAACCGGGTCGCTCGCGATAAGGCCCGTCCTGGCCAAATCCGGAAACACGAAGCAGGATCAATCGCGGATTGACCTCTTGAAGAACATCCCAGCCAAGGCCCCAGCGCTCAAGCGTTCCAGGCCTGAAATTCTCACAGATAACATCCGCCTTTGACGCAAGACGTTTGAGAATCTCAACACCCTCCTTCTCACGCAGATTGAGCGTCATCGACGCCTTGTTGCGCGCCTCACTCTTCCAGGCGAGCGAGTCGCCTCCATCCTTCGGCGTGCCGTAGCGACGCCAGGGGTCGCCACCTGCAGGTTGCTCGATCTTTATGACTTCCGCGCCGAACTCGGCAAGCGTCGTCGCCGCAAAAGGTGCGGCAATGAAGGTTGCAAGATCGAGTACACGAATATCGGAGAGCGGCAGTTGCGTCTCACTTGCCGACATCAAGTGGCTCCGTTCCCGCCGGCGTCCCGTCGGAATCCAACGTGATTTTTTCCACCTTGGCCTCGGCCTTCTTCAGCAGGGAATCGCAATGGGCCCGCAATGCTTCGCCGCGCTCGTAATTGGAGATCGACTCTTCGAGCTCCACATCGCCGCGTTCGAGCTTTCCAACGATCTCTTCAAGTTCCTTGAGCGCCACTTCGAAGCTCAGGCCTTTGATATCTTTATTATCTTTTTTCTCTGCCATCCCTGCCTCTGCTTCAAATCCCTCAACTGCCTGCTTCCATCAAGGCGTTCACATGAACTGCGACGGACTTGGCCAATCCCTCAAGGTCATAGCCACCCTCCAACATTGAGACGATCCGCCGATCGCATTTTTTGTCTGCGATTTCAGCCAGTTTGCGCGTTGCCCAGGTGAAGTCCTCCTCGACGAGACCAATATTGGCGAGAGGGTCGCGCTGATGGGCATCGAAGCCGGCCGAAATCAAGACTATATCGGGGGAAAAGTCCTCAAGCGATGGCAGGATACGCGTTTCAAACGCTTCGCGGAATTGATCGCCGCTGTCACCTGGTGAGAGCGGTGCATTGAAAATGTTGCCGACACCGGATTCGCTCAACGCTCCGGTTCCGGGGAAGAGCGGCATCTGATGGGTAGACGCATAGTACAAGTCCTTGTCGGACCAGAAACTGGCCTGCGTACCATTCCCATGATGCACATCGAAGTCCACGACAGCGATACGCTCGGCACCGTGCTTGGCGCGGGCATGCAATCCGGCAACCGCAATACTGTTGAAAACGCAGAAGCCCATTGCGCGCTGTGGTTCGGCATGATGTCCGGGCGGCCTCACGGCACAGAATGCATTGGTCGTCTTACCCTCAATCACCTGGTCGACGGCATGCATGCCGGCGCCGACCGCCCGCATCACGCATTTCAGGCTGCCAGGCGAAAGAACGGTGTCCGCATCGATCCGGACGAGACCTTCCTCCGGCACGGCTTCCTGGATGGCCTCGATGTACTTGTTAGGGTGAATTCGCGCGACTGCAGCGATCTCGCCTAATGGCGCATCCTTGCGAACCAATCCCTCGAAGATCTCGTGCTCCAGCGCCGTATAGACAGCACGCAGTCGATCCGGCCTCTCCGGATGACCTGTGCCCGTATCATGCTCAAGACAATCTTCGTGGGTCAGATAGAGTGTTGTCATAATTTTCCAGCGTTCCGCCGACCGCGCACGCCACCTTCCTCTTAAATCAAATCGGTCACGTGTCTCCGGCCTCGGCCCGCGCGCGGGCAAAGTCGGGTTTGCGTTTTTCCATGAAGGCGGCAAACGCCTCCTTCGCCTCTGGCGAGCGCAGTCGATCTTTGAAGAGTGCGATTTCCTCGTCCATCCGGGTAATGATGTCCGATCGATCGCCGCGAACGAGACGCCTTGCCACTTTCAACGCCTCGGGCGGTTTAGCCGCAAGACCAAGTGCTGCTTCGCGTGCCTTTGCCTCGAGTTCGTCCGCTGGAACCACTGCATTTATAAGGCCGGCTTCTCGAGCCCGCTCCGCATCGAACGGCATTCCAAGGCATAGCATTTCGAAGGCGCGCGCATATCCCATCCTCGCAGGAATGAGGAGGGAAGACGCAGCTTCGGGTAGCACACCAAGACCCAGAAACGGCGTGCGAAAGTCCGCGTTCGGGCTGGCATAGACAAGATCGCAATGCAGAAGCATCGTGGTCCCGATCCCAACCGCCAGACCGTCGACGGCTGCGACCACAGGTTTTTCCGCACCAACCAGCGCTCGCATGAAATCGAGTATATTGGGATCGAACTCGCCGCCTTCCGCCATCGTCAGAAAGTCGGCGATATCGTTTCCAGCAGTAAAGACGCCCGACGCTCCGGTAAACAGATGAACTGCGACACTGTCATCCTGATCGCCCCTGCGCAGTGTATCGGCCAAGACCATGTACATGCTGCTGGTGATGGCGTTTTTCTTGTCGGGTCGATTGAAGCAGAGGGTATTGATGCCTTCCGAAACACCGCAGACGATATCGTCACTCATTAAAAAAGATCCCGTTAGGCAGGCAGCGCATGCTGACTTGCTTCAATCACTGCATCTGCACCACTGACCACCGTTCGCGCAAGGCCGGACGCCTCAATTGCGCAGTGCTCGGCAAAGAAACGTGCAATTGCGATTTGCTCATTCGCTGTCCCGGCATCCTTGCGACCTGCCGCGAGAGCACCGCGCGCGAGATAAGCCCCGCCGGATGCGAGACCGAAGAGACGCAGATAGGGCGTCGCACCGGCATAGGCATGATCGCGTGAACTCGGCAGGGTCTCCAGCATCCATTCCGTCGCTTCTGACAAGGCCTCGACTGCTTCGTGCAGTCGCTCAGCCGTTGCTCCGAAGGCTGGAAGGTTCGACTCCCTGACGGATTCAACTGCATCGCGCAAAGAGGCGATCTGAGCGCGGACAATCTCACCATCCGCCATCGGCAACTTCCGAACGACGAGATCCATCGCCTGGATGCCATTGGTCCCTTCGTAAATCGGCGCGATCCGCGCGTCTCGATAGTGCTGCGCAACACCGGTTTCCTCAATGAAACCCATGCCGCCATGAACCTGGATACCCTCCGAAGCCACCTCAACACCAAGATCGGTCGAAAACGCTTTGGCGACGGGCGTGAGGAGACCGGCAAGGCCTAGCGCCTTCTCCTTCTCTTCGCCTTCTGCCAGTCTCTCTGACCGATCGATCTCGCGAGCCGTGACAAAGCAGATGGCGCGGGCAGCGGCCGTCTTGGCCTTCATCGACATGAGCATGCGGCGTACGTCGGGATGTCTATCGATCCGGACCATCGGGGCAACAGGGTCCTTATCGACCGTTCCCTGCTTGCGGTCCTGGGCATAAGCGATCGCAGCCTGCGTGGCGCGCTCGGCAATTCCCACACCCTGTATCCCGACACCAAGCCGCGCCCGGTTCATCATGAAGAACATCGCGCTCAGACCGCGGTTCTCCTCCCCGACCAGCCAACCTCTGGCGCCACCATTGTCACCCATCTGCATGACGCAGGTCGGACTCGCATGAATGCCAAGCTTGTGCTCGAGCGAGGCACAAAAAATATCGTTCCGCTCTCCGAGTGAACCGTCGTCGTTGACCAGGAACTTCGGCACGAGAAAAAGCGAAATGCCTCGGGTGCCCCCTGGCGCATCGCTGATGCGCGCCAAGACCATATGCACGATGTTCTCAGCAAGATCGTGGTCGCCATAGGTGATGAATATCTTTGTGCCCGACAGCAGATAGCTACCGTCCGGTTCGGGAACAGCCTTAGTCTTCAGCAGGTGCAGATCGGAACCGGACTGAGGCTCTGTGAGCTGCATGGTTCCTGTCCATTCGCCCGAGACCATCTTCTCGAGATAAGTGGCTTTGAGCTCATCCGAGCCATGATAGTAGAGCGCCTCTGCAGCACCTTGCGTGAGCAACGGATTAAGAGAAAACGCCATGCATGACGACTGCCACATCTCACCAACGGCCGTCGAAAGCAGTATTGGCAGTCCCTGGCCGCCAAAGTCGGCAGGACACGGCAAACTCCCCCATCCAGCCTCGATCCACTGTTTGTATATGGCGTCCCAGCCGGCCGGCATTCGAACGTCGCCGTCTTCAAGACGCGCGCCTTCAAGGTCGCCCTGGCGATTAAGCGGCGCCAATTGCTCACTGGCAAATTTGCCGGCCTCTTCCAGAATCGCGTCCACAACGTCCTCGTCGAGATCCTCATACAGATCCTGACCGATGAGTTCATTGATGCCGGCGACATTCTTCAGAATATGAGAGATGTCGCCGACGGGGGCGGAATATGACATGAAACCTCCCAGAACAGAGCGCCGCGCTTTGTGGCGGACTTGACCGCAGGGCCCCTGTCGTGACCAGATGAGGCTGCGTTACCGGCACTCTAAGCGAAATGATATGGCCCCGCAAAGGGCCACAGCCGAACGCCGATAGTCTTGATGATAATACCTCCGACAGACGACAATCTCGATCGCGCCGCTGCCGCCATTTCACGCGGAGACCTTGTCGCGTTCCCAACGGAAACCGTTTATGGCCTCGGAGCGGATGCGACCAACGGAACCGCGGTTGCCGCTATTTTCGAAACTAAGGGACGGCCAAGGTTCAATCCACTGATCGTGCATGTGCGGGATCTTCATGCCGGAGAAGAATTCGCAACATTCAGCACGCAGGCCAAAGAGCTGGCGCGTGCGCTATGGCCCGGCGCTCTGACATTGATTGTGCAGCAGCGACCGAACGCGCCGCTGTCCGATCTCATCAGTGCCGGTCTGGATACAGTTGCCCTGCGCGTCCCGAACCATCCGATTGCCCGCTCACTACTGGAACGTTCGGACCTGCCGATTGCCGCCCCCAGCGCCAATCGTTCCGGCCATGTCAGTCCGACAACTGCGGCACATGTGGCAGCCGACTTCGCGGACACCGACCTGATGATCATTGACGGTGGCGCAACGCCCATGGGTCTCGAGTCGACTGTTGTCGACGTGACTTCAGACGTCCCCGTCCTTCTGCGCCCTGGAGCTGTTCCGCGCCAAGACATCGAAGCCGTGCTCGGCTTGCCACTCTCGGATCGGAATTCGGACGATGCGTTGCGCTCACCAGGCCTGCTCAAGAGTCACTACGCACCGAGCACGAAAGTCATACTGGATGTGATGGAGCCAAAGCCAGGCGACGCCGTGCTTGCATTTGGGCCCGCGACCGGTGCCGGTGCTGATGCCATTAATCTCAGCGTCAGCGGCGATCTCAAGGAGGCCGCCGCAAATCTCTTCAGCGCGCTGAGAGACCTTGATTGCCGAGGCGCAAAAAGGATTGCGGTCATGCCCATTCCGTCAGACGGATTGGGCGAGGCCATCAACGACAGGCTAAGACGTGCCGCAGCTTAGCGTCTGACTTGAAAGTCCATAAGCCTGCTAGCGACAATACCGACACACATCCCGCCAACAGGCTTTCATGCAGTCGGAGAATCCGCGTCTGCAATGTGGCCCGGCACAGTTGCCCTTCCAACGGACTGCACAGCTTTCCCGGCAACCATGGCAATCCCAGCGGCAATTATACTGCACGGGACGGATCAGGGTTCGGTCCACATCATCGAGAGGCAGCATCCTTTGCAGATTGGCATCCAGACCTAGGGTTTTAGGAATGTTGGGGTGTCCCAAGGACGGTCGAAGAACAGTTGGAACACCTAGGCCGAGCGTGTCGATACCTGGTTGGATGGGTACGCTCATGTTTCCGAGCGAGCGCTCAACGGCAGCGGAAGGCACAACACTCAAAGGAGCCAACAGCAGAGCGGCGAACAAGAGACAAACGATTTTACGCATTACAACACCTCGCGAATCACTAGCCTAGTAGGCGCTGGTTAGCGAAGCCTTTCCGGCCAACCAGCCCTTTACCCCCGGTCATGCCTATGGCACCTGAATGATAGTGATTAGCAACACGGGAAACCACCCATGTCGGATGTCCTTACGGCACCACTAGACGCGTTCGTCGATATCGTCGGAGAATCAAACGCGGTCCGTGAACACGCGGACATGGCTCCGTTCCTGACCGAGTGGCGTGACCGTTATCACGGTCGTGCTGCGCTCGTATTGAAACCCGGATCGACAGCCGAAGTCGCCGCCATCCTTCGCCTTGCCAATGAAACAGGCACTCCGATTGTGCCCCAGGGCGGCAATACAGGCCTCGTCGGTGGGCAGGTCCCATTCGAAAGAGGCAATGAAATCGTGGTTTCCCTCGCACGAATGAACCGAGTTCGCGAGGTCGACCCCGCCGGCTATACGATGACCGTCGAAGCCGGCGTGATCCTGGAGCAGGCGCAGAACGAGGCGGACGCGCATGACAGGCTTTTCCCGCTCAGTCTCGCAGCTCAAGGCAGTTGCCAGGTCGGCGGCAATATCTCAACGAATGCAGGTGGCACCGCCGTGCTTGCTTATGGCAATACGCGAGAGCTGGTTCTCGGGCTTGAAGTTGTCATGGCGGACGGGCGCGTCCTCGATGGTCTGAGGGCACTACGGAAGGACAATACGGGCTATGATCTGAAGGACCTTTTCATCGGCGCCGAAGGCACGCTCGGCATCGTTACGGCAGCGGTTCTGAAACTGTTTCCGAAACCTGCGGAACGCGCGACCGCGATGATCGGTGTCGCCGATCTCGATCGTGTTGCGACGTTCTTCGCCATGGTGCGCAATAGAGCCGGAACCAATCTCACAACATTCGAGGCGATCTGCCGGCGCGGTATCGAGTTCGTTCTCGATCATGGCGACAATGTCCGTGATCCGATCGGATCGAAATCCGCATGGTATGTGCTGATGGAACTCTCGGGCCAACGCGATACCGGCGAGATGACAACGCTTGCCGAAGCCGTTCTGGAAGAAGCCTTTTCGGAAGATCTTATTGAGGACGCGACGCTCGCCCAGTCGATCGGCCAGGCACGTGATCTGTGGCGGCTGAGAGAACTGTTGCCGGAACTGCAAGGCCCCGAGGGCGGCAGTATCAAACATGACGTCTCCGTCCCGGTTGCACGGATCCCGGAGTTCATCGAGAGGGCCAATGCACGGGTCTGCGCAATGATCGATGGCGCCCGTCCAGTTCCCTTCGGCCATTTCGGCGACGGCAATATCCACTACAATATCAGCCAGCCCAAAGACATGGACAAAGCGACGTTCATGACGCACTGGGATGCGGTTATTGAAGCGGTCCATGAAATCGTTCTGGAGCTGGGCGGCTCGATCAGTGCCGAGCATGGGATCGGCCGTATGAAGCGCGACTTGCTATCCGAGATGAAGAGCCCGCTTGAGATCGAACTCATGCGCCATATCAAAACGGGGTTCGATCCGAAAGGCATCCTCAATCCCGGCAAGGTTCTCTGAGACCGATGCCCGGAGAGACACCACTAGAGTTTCGTCCAGTTGCCGATGGCGAAGAAGAGGCAGTCGTCGCCCTTTGGGACGCCGCCGGCCTGACCAGGCCGTGGAACGATCCGATGAAGGACCTCTCCTTTGCACGCCAAAGTGCCTGTTCAGATGTTCTTGTTGCGACAGACGGTGATGCCATTGTTGCCAGTGTCATGGTCGGTCACGACGGTCACCGGGGCTGTGTCTATTATCTCGCCGTCGCGCCGGAGCAAATGAAACAAGGACTCGGCAAACAGACCATGTCCGCAGCCGAAGCATGGCTCAAAGATCGCGGCGTATGGAAACTCAACCTCCTCATTCGCGGAGACAACGCTGCGGTGAGAGGGTTTTACGAACGCATCGGCTATACCGTGGAGCCCAATATCCAGATGACTCGTCGTCTGGAGGACTAGAAAAGACGACCCTGCCTCGGCTCGGCATCTGCTTGTTTGGTCACCGGCGCTTTGATTGGCTGATTGCCGACGTCTAGAACCGCTAGCCAGTTCTCTGGCGCCGGAACCAGCATGGCGAGAGCCTCTTTGTCGGACACTTCATTGGTGTCCAGCCAGGCAGCATGATCCGATGGATCGAGGATCGCAGGCATGCGCGGGTGATACTGCCCGACGAGTTCGTTTGCGGCACAGGTCAGGATCGTAGCCGTCTCGACTTCGCTGCCATCTGCGCCCATCCAATGCTCGTAGAGACCGGCAAACGCCAGGACGCGATCGTCCGAGGCATGAAAATAGAGCGGCCGGCGTTTGCCTTTCGGCCCTGTCCACTCAAAGAAGCCACTTGCTGGAAAAAGACACCGTCTCCGCTTCATCGCATTGCGGAACGATGCTTTTTCAAGCGCCGTCTCGGAACGCGCATTGAAGAGCGTCGTGAACTCGCGCGGATCCTTCACCCAACCGGGAATCAATCCCCAGCGCACAAGCGCAAACTCCGGTTCGCCATCCAATCCGCGGCGGATGATGGCCACCGGTTCGGTCGGTGCGATTTTTTCGCGCGGCGGAAAATTCGGCTCCGACCGATACCCGAACACAGCACGGACAGCCTCCGGTGGCGATGTCAGATCATATCTCGAACACATGCTCAAAGACCAAATTTCGGATCACTGCTAACGCTTCCCTAACCATATGCACGCACCCTGTTCGGAGTCACGATTCTGTACCAGTTTGTTGGAGTTGCGTTGCCATGTCCGCCGCAGTTATCCCCATTGAAAAACCCTCCCGCGACGCGTTGATGAAAGCGTATCGAGACGCAATCACCGATCACATCCGCGCGCATACCGAGGGCACGAACGTCAATTCGAATACTCTTCTCACGACTGATTATCTCAATCATTTCAATGAAGTCGTGATGATGCTCGAGCTTCTGCCGTCAGCACCTGCCGAAATGGCCGCCGATCTCGCCAACTGGCAGCATCAGACCTATGAAGAGCATTTTTCCGAGTCGGGTTTTCGCGACAAGTCCCTTGCGATCGCAGCCTACCGGAATGCGCCGGAGCCCGTAAAACACGACTTCGACATGGCCATTGCGGACCTTGAGCAGGAAACCGTCCTGTGCCTGCGAGACGTGCAGTCGAAGCTGGATGCTGGCGATCAGGCCGGTCTGACCGGGCTTTGCTCCGAGAAAGTACCGGAACTTCAAGAGATGATCGGTCATGTTGCCGGCATCATCAATGGCGGTGGAGAGGAGCCGGCTGAGGTCGAAGAGCCTGGCGAGCATCCTGAAGCTGCCGGCGGTCTGGAACAGGACAAGATCGACGCACTTTTCGATTGATCCACGTCCTGCTTGGCGTCGCTGAAAGTCCTGCTAATTTCTCTGCATGTTCAGTCAATCGTCGCCATTTCCGCGCCCCGGCGTCAGCGTCGCGGTGTTCCGCAATAACGAGATTCTCCTGGTGCAGCGCGGCAAGCTGCCGCTCAGGGGAATCTGGAGTTTGCCGGGTGGCCATATCGAGCCCGGTGAAACCGCTATGGCGGCCGCTCACCGGGAACTTGCCGAAGAGACGGGGGTCGAAGCGAATCTGCGAGGTGTCGCGGACGTCGCTGACGTAATCCATCGGAACGACGACGGTTCGCTGCGCGTGCACTACGTCTTGACGGTATTCTATGGGACATGGGTCACAGGCGATGCAATAGCGGCGAGCGACGCAATGGATGCACGCTGGATCTTGCCGGAACGCATATGTGAGCTGACCACGACGGAAGGCGCTGACCGTCTCATCGGCAAGGCACGATCCTGCCTCTCAGCCGACTCCCCTGGCAGCCGTTGATCACAAACGCCTCAATGACCGTGATTGATGCAGCCATGGTGTCTGCATCGACATTCCCTTCATGCGACCTCGATCAGCAATCCGTGTTCTCGCGCGTATATGCTTCGTACTCCATGCCTTCCTTCCAGACTGCCCGATACGTCTATCGTCCGCCGCAAATCCGCGGTAAAAGGCTTGCATGAAAAAGTCGCTGTCGGGCCTCTGCTTGCCGCTTCTCGCAGCCATGGCATTGCTGCTGTCGTTCGCGTTGCCCATGACGCCCGACGTCAATGCTCAGCAGAGACAGTCCACGAAAGATGATCGTCCCTATGACACGCAGATTCTCCGGCTTTCCGAGATTCTGGGAGCCGTACATTATTTGCGCGAGTTATGCGGTGCCGAAGAAGGGCAGCTCTGGCGCGAGCAAATGCGCGACCTTTTGAAAGTCGAAGGCACGACGGCAATCCGCCGCGCGAAGCTCGTAAAAGGCTTCAACAAGGGATATCGCGGTTTTCGACGGACCTACCGAGATTGCAACGACTCCGCCAAATTGGCTGTAAACCGGTTTCTGGAAGAAGGCGCAGAGATCACCGATTTGTTGGTTAAGAAAAACCGATAATCCAATCCGCCTGAGCGTTGAGTGCGCAGGTAAACCTTAAAATCAGACGACCCCGATAGCTCGAATAGTCTTGTGCTAAGACTCGTCTTGTTTCGAGCAGGTCTGCCAATTCCTTCATGACATGTTCGGACGTTTTCGAAGATCAAGTAGGCTGCGTCATGCAATTTGTTTCTATGAGCGAAGAAACCGAACAAAAACATGTTGCTCTCCGATACCTCCTCGATGCTTGGGAGGAAGCGCTTCATGACGGTATCGAACCGGAAATGCTGGCTAATGCCGCCCTCTTTGCGGCACTTTCCGATTTGGTTTCCACATTCGGCGAAGACGCCGTCGCGCAAATGACAGACGGCCTCTCGCGCCGCATTCACCACGGTGAATTCACAATCAACCGCACAACCCAGTGAGCTCGGCTCCCTTCGTTTCTTCAAGATCTCTGAAAATGCTCAGCGCCGGTTGACCGACCAATTCGCTGCACCTATCGTGAGGCATGGCTGACAAAGCCACCATGTCCGCGGGAAGGGCTGCGCCCTGATCTGCCAAAACCCTAGAGCTGCGATTTCCTCGCCTGATATGCGGACACAGGCGTCCACTTGAAGGGAATCGTATGTCAACCACACATCTTCCACGCCATACACGCACATTTTTCCATGGATCGCTCAATCTTGAGCAGCAGAAGAAGCGCGCCAAGGAACTCTCCAGGGCAATCAGCCGTGGCGATCACGTAGCCGAACGCCGCTTTGCGGAGCATCATCCGAACTGGCAACAGAGCGACGCTGGCGGGGCCAAGCTTTCGGACGCACAACTCGTAATTGCCCGTGAGAATGGCTTCCCCAGCTGGCCGAAACTACACGCCCATTGCGAAGCACTTGCGCTAGCGCGCAGGCGGATCGAGGCGGGAGCGACCGCCGGACTGGATACCGAGAAGACACTCCACATTCGATGCGGCACCGATATCAAGCACACATTGGACGTCGCCGGTTTCAGGGGCAGATTCTTGTCATTTTCCGATCCATTTTGCCAAGGCCCTGTTCCAGACCTTCCGAGCGACGAATTCAAGGAAATCAGAGCGAGATTTGTCTCCGAAGCTTACGACCTCTACCTCAAAGATGCTGTTGCAAGACAACGCAAGGCCTATGCAGGTCTGTCCAGAATCCGAGACTTCGATCATGTTGCGCTCTGGTTCGAGCATGACAGCTACGACCAGCTCATTCTTGCCTTTCTGCTCGACCATTTTCGTAGCTGTGAGAATTTTCCCCATATGGAATTGATCGCGGTCGATCAGGTTCCGGGCGTACCTGACTTTGTTGGCTTCGGTCAGCTTGGTCCCGAGGCACTTCAATGGGTCTGGGAGCATTGCCGCGTGCCTGTGACGAACGACCATCTAGCATTGGGTCAGGCCGTTTGGGCTGCCTTGCGCCAAGCAGACCCTGCTCAACTCAAGCGTATTCAACACGACGGGACGCCGACGATCCCGCCTATGGCCAATGCGATAGGGCGCCATCTCCAGGAATTGCCTTCGACCTTCAATGGTCTGAGCCTGACTCAACAGCTCGTGCTTGAGATCATCTCCGAAAACGGTCCTTTAGAGGCTGGAAGAGCTTTTCGCATTCTGATGACCGAGAGAGAGCCTCTTCCATTCCTAGGGGACGCAATGTTCTGGCACGTCGTCTGCGATCTCAATCGAGTTAGCGATCCACTCCTTCGGCTCGATATCGTTCAGGAACATGAACCTTGGCCACAACACACTCTGACAATCACACCCGCGGGGAAACGCGTCATCGAGGGCGAGATCGATTTTCTCTCCCTCTACCGCTCGGAACGATGGGTTGGAGGCGTGTGTATCCGGAAGGACATGCCCTGCCCTCGCTGGGACATGGATGCCGGCACGATCCGATAGTCGCCCCTCTCGAAGTTCCTTCGCGGCCAGCAGACATTCTTGGGAAAGACAGTCATGAACCCCACCACTTGTACCCCCCTCCTGAACGTCCGTGATGGAGAGGCGAGTATCGCATTCTACAAAGACGCCCTTGGATTTTCCGTGATCAACGAGTTTGCCGACGACGATGATATGCATTGGGCCACCTTGGAAAACGGATCAATCAAATTGATGATCAACCAAAGGCAGAAATCCGCTTCTCCAACGCGGATTGAGCGGGAGACCTTTCAGGGTGTCGTCTTCTACTTCGAAGTGGAGTCGGCCCACCGCTTTTATCGAAGCATGCACTCGCGCGGCTTCCCTGTAACGGAACCCGAGGCCATGCCTTACGGAGTCGATGAATGCTATTTGCGGGACCCGGACGGGTATGAACTCGCGTTTATCAGCCCGACGGATTTGGCGAGAAACAGTACTGTCGAAGGCTAGTTCTTGCCGTAGGCGTTCGACCGGAAAATCCTGAAGCAGACCCTGTCCTCCGGCCCAGCTACCCAATAAATTCTCCCTCGGGTGGCTGGGTCCAGCGAGAGGGCCGGCTGTGGCACCTCGAATTCCTGAGATCAGATCGCCTGCCAGACCAGTCGAGCAAGAAGCCCAACACCAAACCCGATGAGAATGATACCGGCAAACTGATTGATCAGGCGCAAATGCCGTGTACTGAGACGGTGCCGGATCGTGCAGATGAGACGAGCCAGCACAAGCCACCAAAGCAGTCCACCACCCATCACGGACAGGACCATCAGCGATGCTTCACCATAATCCTGCAGCCCGCCAAACATGGAGCTGAGACCGCCGAAAAGTGCGAAAGTTCCGAGAATTGCGCCAGGGTTGGTTACTGTCAGAAAAAATGTCTGAGGAATAATCCCCGCACTCTTTGCAAGTTTCGATTCCGTACCCGGCTCGCACTCGACAAGTGGATCGGTGAACATCAGCCGCGCCCCGAAGGCAATCAGGATCAGGCCGCCAACCAACTGAATTGCCTGACGATGCTCGGCCATAACCGTCGAGATCGCTGTGATGCCGAAGGATGCCGCGCCAGCAATCAACCCGTCACCGATGACGGCACCGAGGCCTGCGGCGACGCCGCCCCAGAATCCATGCGACAAGGTCCTCTGAATACAGAGAATGTTGACAGGACCGACTGGTGCAGAGATCAAAATGCCGATACCGATGCCGGTCAATATGATCTGTGTTGCGGTCAGGACGACGTCCGCGCCAGGCAGCACTGTTTCAAGCCTTGATTGTTGCTCCAAGAAACGTTGAGGTCATAGTCATGCAACCACCATTTGGCAAACTGATTGCAGCTTTAGTGACTGTTTTTGCAATCACATCTACGTACCCAGCTCTTGCTGCAGCCCCTGCAGTCGCTGACATTCGCTACGGAATCGACGACCTGCCGGAGCCCGTTCAGCGCATGTGGGAAGCCATCCACGAAGCTGCAACGGCCGGGAACATCGACGACATGCTTCCCGTTTTGGAGTCCAACGAGCTTCCGCCCCTGATTAGCCGAGAACCCGTAAAGAGTGCGATTGATCACTGGAAGACGATATCAGGCGACGGAGAGGGGCGCGAAATCCTCGCCGTAATGATCGATGCGCTGGAATCCGGTTATGTCCGCGTCAAACAGCCAAGCGGTCCGCCGGTCTATGTGTGGCCCTACTTCGCCGAAATTTCTCTCAAATCGCTGACACCGCGCCAGGAAGTCGAGCTTTACCGTTTGATCACACCCAAGCAGGCGACGGAAATGCGGAAAAAAGGACGCTACACCCATTACCGAATCGGGATCGGATCTGACGGCACCTGGCACTATTTCCTGCGAGAGGATTGAACCTGAAGCCAGCTCTCTCCTCGGCCCAACCACTTAACAAAGATGCTCTCGGGCAAGGTGCTCCCGGGATGGTTAGGCGGAGAGAAAAGGCTGGTTTCAGAACTTTGGAATCGGGCTTTACGGCGCCAATGTTTCAGAGAATCGAATGGCGCGTCCGCCTGCCGGCGTCGCGATTTCGCCGTCCCACATCACCCTTCTTCCGCGGATGATGGTACCAATTGGCCAACCTTTCACCGTCTGTCCGGCATAGGGCGTCCAGTTCGAACGACTTTCCATCATCGCCTCTTCGACGACCCGCTCAGCGTTCAGATCGACAATCGTCATATCCGCGTCATAACCAACAGCCACGCGTCCCTTGCGGGCGATCCCAAAGAGCCGCTGCGGTCCATGGCTGGTGAGATCGACAAACCGTTCGATCGACAATCGCCCAGCATTGACATGGTCGAGCATGATGGGAACCAGCGTCTGCACGCCGGGCATGCCCGACGGCGATGCCGGATAGGCTTGCGCTTTTTCCTCCAGCGTATGCGGTGCGTGATCCGAGCCCAGCACATCGACGACGCCCGACTCCAGTCCCCACCAGATCCCGCGATTATGTTCTTCATCACGAACCGGTGGATTCATCTGAGCAAGCGTTCCAAGACGCTCATAGGCATCCGGCGCTATGAGTGACAGATGATGAGGCGTTGCCTCGACGGTGGCCACATCCTTATGATCCTTCAGGAACTGCATTTCCTGCCATGTGGAAATATGGAGCACGTGGATCCGCGCTCCGGTTTCATGGGCAAGGCGCACCAGCCGCTTGGTGGAAATCATCGCCGCTTCAGGATCCCGCCAAACCGGATGGCTTGAGGGGTCTCCCTCGATGCGATGATCGAGCCGGGACAGAAGCCGCGCTTCATCTTCGGAATGAAAAGCCGCGCGCCGCGAGATTTTCGCCAGGATGCGGACCAGACTTTCCTCGTCGTCCACCAGAAGATCGCCGGTGGACGAGCCGATGAACACTTTGACACCGGCAGCGGCCGGTTGGCGTTCTAATTCGGGAAGTATATCGATATTGTCCCGCGTCGCCCCGACATAAAACGCAAAGTCGCAGAACATCCGATCCGTCGCACGCTCTACCTTGTCGGCCAGTGCCTCGGGCGAAATCGTCGCAGGGCTCGTATTGGGCATCTCGAAGACGCCCGTTACGCCGCCCATCACAGCAGCGCGGCTACCGGTCTCAAGATCCTCCTTCTGCTCGCCGCCCGGCTCGCGAAAGTGCACCTGCGTATCGATGACACCCGGGAGAACATGAAGCCCTGCCGCATCGATGGTCTCACCCGCTTGTGCGGAATCGATCGTACCGATCGCAACGATCCTGCCATCTTTGACACCAATGTCCGCCGAACCGACGCCATCGTGATTGACCAGCGTCCCGCCTTTGATAAGAAGATCGAATGTGTCTGTCACCGACTTGCTACGCCCCGTTTGCATCCCTAAGTTCCGGCCCAAAGCTATACCAGCGGCTTGTGGCAGAGTCTCTTGCGTCGCTTAGCCGCCGGTGGAGAACCGCGAAACAGCCCCGGAAAGACCTATGACCAAGATCGCACATCTTACCGACCGGGCCGTGATCCGCGTTGGCGGCGATGACGCCCACAAGTTTCTGCAAGGCCTTGTCACCTCGGACGTCGATGCAGTTGCATCGGGCAGCGCAATTCATACGGGTTTGCTGACGCCACAGGGCAAAATCCTCTTCGAATTCTTTGTTGCGCAGGATGCTGGCGGCTACCTCCTGGATTGCCCGGCAGACGTCTTGGCCGATCTGGCGAAACGTCTCACCTTCTACAAACTGCGTGCTGCCGTCGAAGTGGCCGTGGTCGACGGTGGATCCGTCTGGGCGATCTGGGACGGTTCACTACCAAGCATCGACGAAAGCGTGTCGTTTCCCGATCCGCGCCTCTCGGATCTTGGCCATCGGCTCATCAAGACGTCTAATGCCGAAATCAACGACACCGAATTGGAACGTTGCGACGAGGCGGACTACCATACCCATCGCATAGCTCATGCCATTCCAGAAGGCGGACGTGATTTCGAGCTAGGCGACGCCTTTCCTCACGAGGCCAATTTCGACCAACTCGGCGGCGTTGATTTTGAGAAGGGCTGCTATGTGGGCCAGGAAGTCGTATCGCGCATGCAGCATCGCGGTACGGCGAGAAAACGAGTCGTTCCGGTCGTCGGCGATAGGCCTTTGCCCGGGCCCGGCACAGATGTCCTTGCGGGCGAAACGGTGATCGGGGTTCTGGGGTCGTCAACCGGCACTGCTGGACTTGCATTGATCCGCCTGGACCGTGCCGAGAAAGCAATGACACAAGGCAACGCACTGGTGACTGGCGGCGTTCCGATCCGATTAGCGCAACCGAAATGGGCGTCATTCAACGTTCCCGTCGCGCAAGACGGGGACGCGGCGTGACCAAAACGAGAGCGGCACTCAAACGATGCGACTGGGCCGGCCCCGATCAAATCTATATCGACTATCACGACGCCGAGTGGGGTGTGCCCAAAGCCGACGACCAGGTGCTCTTTGAGAAACTCATTCTGGAGGGTTTCCAGGCCGGTCTCTCATGGATCACCATCTTGAAGAAACGCGAGCGTTTCCGCGAAGTCTTCGACGGGTTCGATGCTCAAAAGATCGCCCGCTACAAACAGCGCAAGCTCGACACGCTCATGGCGGATTCCGGCATCATTCGCAATCGAGCCAAGATTGAAGCGACGGTCAGTAATGCACGCGCCTATCTCGCGCTTCGGGAAGAAAAGAGCCTGGCATCGCTTCTTTGGGACTTCGTCGACGGTGAACCGGTACAGAACCGGTTCACAAGCATGAAGAAGGTCCCCGCCGAAACACCCATCAGCAAGGCCATGGCAAAAGAGCTGAAATCGCGTGGATTTCGTTTTTGCGGCCCGACGACGGTTTATGCATTCATGCAGTCCATGGGTATGGTCAACGACCATCTGACCAGTTGTCACCGATACGAGGCGTGCAAAGCGCTCGGACAAAAATTCAAGCCTCCACAGAAGTGATGTCTCAATGACCACTCGCAGCGGACAACCGGCCAGGGCCTGGCAGCGCATGCTGAGCGGGCGACGACTTGATCTGCTCGATCCTTCACCTTTCGATGTGGAGATCGAGGATATCGCTCATGGGCTGGCACGAGTCGCGCGCTGGAACGGCCAGACCAAAGGCGAGCACGCCTTCTCAGTTGCCGAGCACAGCATTCTTGTCCAGGACATCGTCGCACACCTGCGCAAGGATATCCCGACCAAATGGCTGTTGGCAGCCTTGCTGCATGATGCGCCGGAGTATGTCGTCGGGGATCTCATCAGCCCGTTCAAGGCGGCTATAGGACTCGATTACAAGGCTTTGGAGCTCAAGCTCCTTTCCGCAATCCATATCCGCTTTGGATTGCCTGCCGACATACCGAAAACCGTTGCTGCGACAATCAAACGCGCAGATAGGATCGCTGCTTATTTTGAAGCCGTTCATCTGGCCGGTTTCGAAGAGGCGGAAGCACAACGTTTTTTTGGCCGGCCTCGCGGATTAGACTCCCAATTCGAAAAGACGCTTACACAGCTCAGCCCATTGCCAGTGAAGTCTGCACAAGTGCATTATCTGGAGCGATTCCGTCACTTGGCCGGATAGTCGCAACCTCATGTTTGCCGTGAATTTGTTACATCACTGAGCTACGAAGAGTGCATGCCTCATCGAGAACTCATATATGTTGGACCGCTAAGCGCGGTGGACTCCGTTGTTGATGCTGCCGGGGTCTCCCATCTGGTTACGCTGATCAATCAGGACATCGAAGTCCTGACACCCGACACGATCCACCCTGGCAATCACTTGCGGCTATCCATGAATGACATTGATCAGCCGCGAGACGGACTGGTGCCGCCAAACCGCAAGCATGTCGGCGATCTGATCGATTTCGTCGTCTCATGGGACCGATCGGGGCCGATGTTGATTCACTGTTGGGCCGGGATCAGCCGCTCAACGGCGGCCGCCTACATCGCGCTTTGCACGTTCAACCCAGGCATCAGCGAACAGACGATCGCAAAAAAGTTGCGGGCGGCATCGCCCAAAGCGACGCCAAACCGCCGCCTTGTATCGATCGCGGATGAAATCCTCGAGCGAGACGGCCGTATGACGACGGCGGTCGATGCGATTGGCCGCGGTGAGATGGCCTTCGAGGGTTCTGTCTTCTCCCTACCAGCCCAGCTGCCAGCCTAGTCCATGGCACGGGGTTCAATTCAGAAAATCGCGCGCGAAACGGCAGGATCGCAGGTCGAGATCGGGTTGAACGCGGCCATTGTCAGTCTGCGCGACTACCAGCCGCAGATATTGGTCGTACGGGGTTCGCGAGAGGCTGGTGAGAACTGGGATGCGCTGCCTTTCGGACCATTCACGCCCACGGAACATCGAACGCTTGAAATCGGACTGAGGCGATGGGTTAGCGCGCAGACCGGTCTCGGCCTTGGCTATGTCGAGCAGCTCTATACATTCGGCGACCGCGGCCGCCACGCCGTGCCAGGCGACGCGGAATTACATGTTGTCTCCATCGGGTATCTGGCCCTGACGCCTGCCGGCGCCGAACCTGTGTCGACCGGTGCTGGTTGGACGCCCTGGTACCAGCATCTTCCCTGGGAGGATTGGTGCGAAGGCGAACCGGTGATCATTGCAAAGGAAATCGCCCCCAGACTGAGAGTGTGGGCGCGCCAGAGCCCCGAGAAGGGCGCTCCCGAGCGTCCCCTCACCCGGTTGGAGCGAATCGGCGTTTGCTTCGGCCTGGACGGAGCCGGCTGGGACGAGGAAAAAGTCCTGGAGCGTTTCGAATTGCTTTATGAAGCCGGGCTTGTCAGCGAAGCGAAACGTGATGGGCGCAGTGCGGCCAATCATTGGTCCTCGCTACCCGAACTGGGCCGCCCTCTCCAGTTCGATCATCGCCGGGTCCTGGCAACGGCAATGGGCCGGCTTCGCGGAAAACTGAAATACCGCCCTGTCGTGTTTGAGTTGATGCAGCCGGAGTTCACGCTGTTCGAACTGCAGCAGACTGTCGAAGCCGTCTCGGGCACCGTTCTGCACAAACAGAACTTTCGCCGGCTTGTCGAGAATGCGGGGCTCGTCGAAGCGACCGGTGACGTCCGTTCGGCAACAGGAGGACGCCCGGCAAAACTTTTCCGCTTCCGGCGAGACGTACTGATGGAGCGCCCCGCTCCCGGCGTTCGCGTCAAAGCCGGACGTCCGTAAGGAACCGGCGAATGACCCAGCCCACGGATAATGCAGAACCGTCGGACGCAGCCGAACGCCGCGCTGCTCCTCCGATTATTTGCTACACGGTCGACACTCTGCCCACTGTCGATATGGCATTCTACAAGAATGCCCGCACAGACATGTCAAAGACCGAGGAACTGACCGTACCGCCGCGGGATGCAAAGACATTCGCAGTTCCCGCCGGTCATATCTTCCGCATTGTCAGCATCGAGGGACCGCAGGTTGGCGATCTCAATCTTTGGAATGCCGCAGATCTGTCGGAACGGTTCTTCAGCGGCAAGACACGCGCATTGCATGCCACGCACGTCACAACGGGCGATCGATTATGGAGCAACCTGCCAAACCTGCGACCGATGGCAACGATCGTCCACGACACACTCAATTGGTATGGCTGGGACAACGATGGTGCCGGCGTCCACGATGTTATCGGGACGCGCTGCGATCCCTACACGAATATGCTGCTCAGAAACGCTGCCTATAACAATTGCTGCCATTCGAATTTGAGCCGAGCTCTGGCCGCAACAAAAGGCATCACGCCTGCAAAGGCAGAAACGCACATTCACGACGTGCTCAATGTCTTCATGTGCACCGGTTTCACGAAGGACACGCATCAGTATTTCATGAAGGCGAGTCCCGTACGGCCAGGCGATTTCATCGAGTTTTTCGCAGAAATCGACCTTCTTTGCGCCCTCTCCGCTTGTCCAGGTGGAGACTGCGGATCCAGTCACTCAGATGATACGGCCCCCTGTTTTCCGCTCGGCGTCGAGATTTATCGGCCAAGGGATGAGGCACTCTCGGGCTGGATTCCGGCAGAACGCAATTCCTACGACGGCAACCATGGCGTGGCTGTGGCCTGATCTTCCCACCTGTGGCAAGCTCGACGTTGCAACACATCGCTAGGGAAAATCATCCAGTCATGAGAAGCGTCTTTGCGGTCATTGGATTCGTTTGCCTGATCCTTGGAACTGTTCCTGCAAGTGCTGAGAAACGTGTCGCGCTTGTCATTGGAAACGCTGCCTACAAGCATGCGACACCACTGAGAAATCCCGCTAATGATGCTGCCGATGTCTCCAACCGTCTCAAGACGCTTGGTTTCAAGGTGATCGTCGGTATCGATCAGACCGAAGCTCAATTCGCCGATCGTCTTGCTGAGTTTGCCGAAGCGGCCATGCGCGCGGATGTCGTTCTGTTCTTTTTTGCCGGCCATGGACTGCAATTCCAGGGCACAAACTTTCTGGTTCCTGTCGATGCCCGGCTCGAGAATCAGTTTCAGGTCCGCCAGCAAACGGTCACACTGGATAATGTCGTCCGCCTCATGGAAAGCCGCGCTTCCAAAGTCATGGTGTTTCTCGATGCCTGCCGCGACAATCCGTTTGCAGGCAAGCTTCGGAGCAATCTGACGCGTTCCGGAAACGCAGCTTCACTCGGTCGCGGTCTCGCGCGCATTCAGACACGCGCTCCAGAAACACTGGTAACTTTTGCGGCGGCACCCGGAACCGTCGCCGCCGATGGGACCGGCCGCAACAGCCCGTTTACAGAAGCACTTCTCGAACATGTCGGTACACCGAACATCGAAGTGGAAGTCATGCTGAAGCGTGTGACGGCATCGGTCATGAGTGCCACAAAGAACAAGCAGCGCCCCGAACGTCTCTCGCGCATGACGAGCGAATTCTATTTCGTGCGGAAGACCACGACGCCCCCAGATCCTTCGGGCGACAAAACGCCGGTCGCGCCGGCTCCCAATAACCTGGCCCTGGCAGCCCAACTCTGGGCCGACGTCAAGGACACGCCGAGCCAGGCGGTCCTGGAATCCTTCATCCAGACCTTTGAAGGTACCGTCTATGCCGTACTTGCCAAAGAAAAACTCGCCTCTCTGCGTGCTCCAAAGCTACCCACAACATGCAGAGCTGTTAGAGACAACAATCCGGCCAGCGCTCGTGACGGCGAGACCACGCTTTATGTCAACGGCAACAAGGACATGCCCTACACGGTCTGGTGTGCAGGCATGTCGGGTGGCGAGCCGGCGGAATATCTAACGCTCGGTCGAGGAAACCAATCAACAATCGTTCATGGCGGCGCCTATGATGGGGGCGGTGGCCGGGATCTGGTGGCGCAATTCACGCGCGTCCGTTTCGATCCAGCCCGACAGGCTATCCTTCCCAAGGACCTAAAGTTCGCCAAAATCAAAGGCAGTATTCATCAGACCTGCTGTGAGAATGGCGGGATTCCGAGAGGCACGCGCAAACCAATACCACCGGCTTATGGAATTGCGCGCAATTGTAATGCCTGGGTCAATAAACCTCGGATCGCACGGGCGCGCGTCGATGTCAGTCGCACGGCATTCCGCATTGCCGCCGATATGAAGTGGAGACCCGGCGGCTACTATCCCCGCAAGACACGTCCGGCCAAATGGTCGATCGCGCCCAACGGCCGATCGGCCGATATCACTGCGCGAACCGGTTATTGCGCCGTCATCGGCCCGGTCGGCGGCACTATCCGGCTGACCTATGTCGGGCCACGGCGCTAGCGCGCTCAACGAAAAACAAAAACGCATCCGTCAGGCGGGCGCTCTGCGAGCCACAGCAGCCAACTCACTTGGCTAAGCGTCTTCCAGTTGAATATCTCTAATCTGATCGTCGGAGCGAAGCACTTGACCAACAGCTAGCACAAGCGCCTCGACGTCATCGCGAACATTTGTCTTCCGAAACAAACGCCTCAATGGCCGAACAACCGGCTTGTTGGGCTCGATGAAAACAAGGTGTTCGGTTAGATCACTATCGCTTTCATCCAAATTGGAGCAACCAATCGCCAGAATGTAATCACCAGAATGCTGAATTTCCTGCCAGTAACCCCAATCTTCAGCACATCGCGAATTGATCTCATATCCGTGAGACTGCAGCCCGGATCTTAGGAAATCTGCGAGTTCGCGGCCGAAGACGTCAGGGTTGATGTAGTCTTCGTGGGCCTCATCAAGTTCATCACTCGTGGGACGAAAGCGTCTAGTCTTGAATCTGAATGTGGTCTTCATGGCCATTCCCCACAAAGGGCTTCACAAATGTCTCTCTGAATTGACTAGACGAGTTGGTTTAAGAAAGACTTCCGCAATTGCCTCGACATGGTCGCAAAGGCCCTAGATACAACGGCCACCGTCAACATCCAGGCAGACGCCGGTGAGGAATTCAGCGTCGTCGCTGCACAGGAACAAGGCAGATCGAGCAATATCGTCCGGGCGTGACATGCGTCCCAAAGGAATTGTGGAAACGAACTGTTCCCGAAGCTCCGGTGTATCCGGTCCACCCATGAATGCTGACAGAAGCGCCGTCTCGCCGATCACGGGATTAATCGCACAGACACGGATCTTGTCGTCCGCCAGTTCAAGAGCCATGGATCTCGTCAGGGTTATCGCTGCGCCCTTCGTACCGTTATACCACGTGAGGCCCGGTCTTGGACGTGGACCTGCCGTCGATGCAATATTGAGAATGACTCCGCCACCTCGGCGCCGCAAGGCCGGAACGCCATGCAACGCACCGAGATAGATGCTTTTCACATTGGTCGCGTAAACCTTGTCGAACTCTTCTTCGGTGACATCCAGCATCGACTTTCGCGCGTGTGTCGTGCCGGCATTGTTGACCAGAATATCGACGCCGCCAAAGTGTGTTTCGGCAGCGGCCACGGTCTTCGCAATGTCCTCGCTTTGCGTGACATCACATGCAACGAACCAGGAACCGGACAGAGAGTCGGCAACAGATTGTCCTGCCGCCTCATCGATATCGGCAACGATGACCGACGCCCCCTCCTCCGCGAACGTGCGTGCGATACCCTCGCCAAATCCTGATGCCGCACCGGTCACGACCGCGACCTTGTCCTTCAATCTCATGGTGAATTGTCTCCCTGCGTCCGTTGGCCAAAGTCGGGCTGTGATCATTGCAGCACGGCATCCTACCTACACCAGAACGGGGCAGGCCTGAATTACAGATCTGGCATCACGCCATGAACGCATAGACACATTCCTGGTCTGGGTCTTGAAAAAACTGCACTGGAAATCTGCCTCAAAAACACTTATGTTCCGATTGATCATTATAACAATCAACATCACCCGTCACCGATCGACTCTCGGTCGGATTATTCACATCACATTTATGCTCAATTCGAGTATAAATATCAAAGCGGAGTGCAAGAATGAGCATGATGGAAACGCACACTCAACCGTCCGACGCGGCCCGCAAATATGGCGTCTTGAAGATGCCGGATCTTTCTTACACACCTGAATTGGCACGCGAAATGGCGCCGGCCTACGATCGCATATCGTCAGTGGTACCACCTGTCGAATGGCCGGCCTTTGCCCCTTATGTGAAGGCAATCAACACGCTCAAGAAAGAGCGCAATGCCGTCGTCCTGGCGCACAACTACATGACGCCGGAGATCTTTCACTGCGTCGCAGACATTGTCGGAGACTCGCTGCAACTCGCCAAGGAAGCTGCACGTTCTGATGCCGATATCATCGTTCAGTGCGGCGTTCACTTCATGGCGGAGACGTCAAAGCTGCTCAATCCCGACAAGACCGTCTTGATCCCGGACAAAGAGGCCGGCTGCTCGCTTGCGGCGTCGATCACGGGCGCCGACGTGCGCGCTCTACGTGAAGCCTATCCAGGCGTTCCTGTTGTGACCTACGTCAACACATCAGCCGAGGTGAAGGCTGAATGCGATATCTGTTGCACTTCGTCCAATGCCGTCCAGGTCGTCGAGGCATTGGATGCGCCGAAGGTCATCTTTCTCCCCGACGAGTTCCTCGCGAACTATGTCGCATCTCAAACGGATGTTGAGGTCATCGCCTGGAAAGGACGATGCATCGTGCATGAGCGTTTCACAGGAGAAGAGCTTCGGACGGCACGCGAGACAGATCCGGGCCTCAAGATCATAGCCCATCCCGAATGCCCACCTGACGTCCTTGCAGAGGCCGATTACACCGGTTCAACCAGCGGCATGATCGACTGGGTGCAAGCGAAGCAGCCTAAGAAAGTGCTGATGGTCACCGAGTGCTCGATGAGCGACAATGTGGCGGTCGAAACGCCTGGTGTCACGTTCGTGCGCCCCTGCAATCTCTGCCCCTATATGAAGCGCATTACCCTGCCGAAGATCCTCGATTCCCTGGTCTATCTGCGAGAAGAAATCACGGTGGATCCCGCGATAGCCGATCGCGCCCGCCAAGCGGTCGAGAGGATGATCAACCTCAAAAACTAGATTGAAATGCAGGCGACAAATCGCGTGATGCAGCTATTCTCTTGAACAGGCGACGACGACTGTCCAAGCGACACAGAGAGGATTGCTTGAAAACTGCCGGAGAGATCAGACAGAACGGATATCAGTCGGCGACAGGCTCGTTCTGCGCAACGACTAGATCCGTCTTTTTGGATGCTGCCACTTCGGCCACGTCCGTCTTCTCGCGGATCGGAACAGTCGGTGCGCGATAGAAGATGTGGCGGCCGATCTTCTTGAGGCGCTTCATCTTCCGACGCCAGGGTGGGCTCACATAGTTCGCATGGTAATGCGTGGAGTTGTCGATCTCTTTGACCCAGAGATCACCCTTAAGGACCTGCCTGGCGAGTTTATTCGACACACGCCATTGCGCTTCGCTTCGCGCAACATCCGAGATACCGTCACAGGTGAACGAGAACTGACATCCCTTACGCTGATGCTGGCCTTGGAAGACTACACCGCAGATGGTGTCCGGGAATGCAGGGCTGCGAACCCGGTTCATGACCACTTGCGCGACAGCGATCTGCCCTTTGCGCGGCTCGCCGCGCGCTTCGAAGTAAATCGCGGATGCGAGGCAACGGCGTTGACGCGTCTGATAGTCTGCTTCCGTTTCGCCCTTGAAAATCATACCGCGCGAAATCGCCGCAGTCTTTGGTTTAGCCAGCAGGCCGGTCGAACGAGGCGCGTGCGTTCCGTCGAAAGTGTGATCGAATGATTTTTTGACCGAGGCCAGAAGAAGCTCGGCTGTACCGGTCGACGGTGCCGGCGGAGGCGTAACTTCGACCGTCTTTGGACCCTGCCTGACGATCGTGGTCACAGGCGCTCTCAGTCGCTCGCCCTTTTTCTGGCGATTAACAACATGGTCTTTCTTACCTTTGCCTGACTTGCGACCAGACACTTCGATGTCGACCGGCGTCAGGGTTGCGACCACGCGTCGCGGTGTTTTCGGTGTATAACTTGAGCGGTGAACTTCCAGATAGAGGTCGGCGCGCGGCCCTTTGCCTTCAGCAAGAAACAGTCGGCGCGCTTCGTAGGGCACCAAAACCCGAGGCTTCTGCGCCGCAGTCGCGGTCGTTTGCCGCCCATGTGCTGAATTTGCGCCCGATAGAGCCAGCTCAATTTGCATGGAAAGGCTGTTCATATCGACCGTCGCGTAACCCACGCCGATGGCCGGAATAGTCGCAAGCGCCCCTAAGAGGCGCAATCTTCCATTGCCCATACGTAGCCCGTTTGCACCATTTTTAGGTGCGTTTGTTAGCTCAGGAAGATTGCGCCCGTTTTCGGGCTGCAAGACTTCCCCTCCAACTCCCTGCGCGGTTAACCCGCGTCTAAGGAGCATCCCCAAAGGGTCAGTCATTTAGGCAGGAGAGGTATTAACAGATGGTTAATTCCTACCGAAGTGCCTGATTCCCCGTCTGTGTCGAAAGGGAATGTGCAGGTGAATTTGGGAGAAAATTGGAGTGAATTGCGGAGAAATTATGTTTCCCCTTGGCGAACTGCCATAGACACACCACCTAAATGCCAAACCGGGGACAATCCACTCAGTAATTCTGTTGCCTGAGTGTGGGGGAGAAAAGACCATGATCACGCGTATTCTGTCGATATTGGGCTTAGCCTTTGTTCTAACAACCGGTGTTGCTGCTCCTCATCAGGTCCCACAGGCCGCGGCTGCTTCCGCCGCCGAAATCGAAGCCGATGTGGATGAAACACTGCGCCGCTTCTTCCGTCAGGTCGGTAGCGCGAGACCGCTGGCCGATAAAGCCGTCGCAATGCTGGTGTTCCCGACGGTCGTAAAGGCCGGCATTGGAATTGGCGGCGAGTATGGCGAAGGTGCGCTGAGGCGGCGCGGCAAGACGCTTGGCTTCTACAATACTGTTGCCGCATCCATCGGCTTCCAGCTTGGTGCTCAGGCCCGTTCCGTCATTCTCATGTTCATGACCGAACGGGCTCTGCAGAATTTCCGCGCAGCCGATGGCTGGAAGATCGGTGTGGATGGTTCGGTCGCGCTGGTGACGGTCGGCGCCGGCGGCGCAATCGACACGAACAGCATTCGCGGACCGATCATCGGCTTCGTGTTCGGCAACAAGGGCCTCATGTACAATCTGACGCTCGAAGGCTCGAAGATCAGCCGGATCAGCAGATACTAGCGCGCCAGCCGGCGATAGCGCCTTATGCGCTGTCGTCGAGAGCCGCCTGGGCTGCAGCCAAACGCGCGACCGGTACCCGGAACGGCGAACAGGATACATAGTCGAGATTCAGCCGCTCGCAAAAGGCGATGGACTCCGGATCGCCGCCATGTTCCCCGCAAATACCGATCTTGATGTCGGGGCGGACCTTTCGTCCGCGTTCTGCACCAATCTCGACCAGTTCGCCAACGCCGTCCTGATCGATCGTCACGAACGGATCGACGTTCAGAACACCCTTGGTCATATAGTCTGTCAGAAAGCTCGCTGAATCGTCTCGGCTGAGGCCGAATGCCGTCTGGGTCAAATCGTTCGTACCGAACGAGAAGAACTCTGCCGTTTCGGCAATTTCCCCGGCACGCAGGGCCGCGCGCGGCAACTCGATCATTGTTCCGACCTGGTAGTCGAGTTCCGCACCCTTTTCCGATTTCACAGCTTCAGCCGTCTTGTCGATGACCGCACGCAGCAATTCGAACTCTTCTCGCACGGCAATGAGAGGCACCATGACCTCCGGCAACACCGGCTTGCCCGTGCGAGACGCAACATCGATCGCGGCCTCGAATATGGCTCGTGCCTGCATCTCCGTGATTTCCGGGTACGAGATCGCAAGCCGGCATCCGCGATGCCCGAGCATGGGATTGAACTCTTTCAGTTCCTCGACCCGGGCTTTGAGAAGCTTGAGGCTCGTTCCCATTGCCTCCGCGACTTCGACGATTTCTTCTTCCTCATGCGGAAGGAATTCGTGCAGAGGCGGATCGAGCAGGCGAATGGTGACCGGGAGATCGCCCATGATCTCAAACAGCTCGATGAAATCTGCACGCTGCATGGGGAGGATCTTATCGAGCGCAGACCGACGGCCTTTTTCGTCATCCGACAAAATCATCTCACGTACGGCAAGAATGCGCTCATGATCGAAGAACATATGCTCGGTCCGGCACAGGCCGATACCTTCGGTACCGAATTCACGCGCCTGGCGGGCATCGCGCGGGGTATCGGCATTTGCACGCACGCCCATACGGCGCGTCTCGTCCGCCCACCCCATGAGGGTCGCGAAGTCGCCGGTCAGTTCGGGCTGACGCATGGGAACGGTGCCAAGCAAAACCTGGCCCGAAGTCCCGTCGATCGTGACAATATCGCCCTTCGAAAGGGTCTTGCCGCCAGCAACCATGGTTCCCGCATCGTAATCGATACGGATCGACCCAGCGCCTGTCACACATGGGCGGCCCATGCCCCGGGCCACAACCGCTGCGTGGCTCGTCATGCCGCCGCGCGTTGTCAGGATGCCTTCGGCGGCATGCATGCCGTGGATATCTTCCGGGCTTGTTTCGACCCGGACAAGAATAACCTTCTGCCCGCGGCCAGCGAGTTTTTCGGCTTCGTCGGAATCGAAAACGATCTCGCCGGTTGCCGCACCGGGTGAAGCCGGGAGACCGCTCGCAAGAATCTCTTTGTCTGCATCCGGATCGAGCATCGGATGCAGCAGATTATCGAGTTGGCCGGGATCGATCCGCTTCAGCGCGTCGGCCTTGCTAATCAGACCTTCTTCGGCCATGTCGACCGCAATCCGGACAGCAGCTTTGACCGTGCGCTTGCCTGATCGCGTCTGCAGCATCCAGAGTTTGCCGTCCTGGATCGTGAACTCCACGTCCTGCATGTCGCGGTATCGTGCTTCCAGCTTCTCGTAGATCGCTTTCAACTCGGCAAACGTCTCCGGCATGAGCGCTTCGAGCGAGATTTTTTCGTCGCCAGCTTCGATGCGAGCGGCTTCCGTCAGGCTTTGCGGCGTACGGATCCCCGCCACCACGTCCTCACCTTGGGCATTGACCAGAAATTCGCCATAGAGCGCTTTCTCGCCAGTGGAGGGATTGCGCGTGAAAGCAACGCCTGTTGCGCTCGTGTCGCCCATGTTGCCGAAGACCATGGCCTGGACGTTGACCGCCGTACCCCAGTCGTCCGGAATGGCGTGCAGACGGCGATAGGTATTGGCCCGGGCATTCTGCCAGGAGCCGAATACGGCCCCGATCGAGCCCCAAAGCTGATCATGAATGTCCTGGGGGAACGGCTCGCCGCGCTCGGCTTCAACGCAATCCTTGTATTGCCCGATTACCTCGATCCACTCTTCAGCATCCAATTCGGTATCGAGCGAATAACCGGCCAGATTCTTGTAGCTCTCCAGAATGTCCTCAAAAAAGTGATGTTCGACACCGAGGACGACGTCGGAATACATCTGAATGAAACGGCGATAGCTGTCATAGGCGAAACGCCGGTCATCGGCGCGACGCGCCAGGGCGTCGACCGTGATGTCGTTCAGACCGAGATTGAGAACCGTGTCCATCATTCCAGGCATCGAAGCCCGCGCACCGGACCGAACCGAGACCAGCAGCGGGTTTTCCGCGTCACCGAACTTCGCGCCGACTGCCTGACCGATATATTGGAGGGCTTCCTCAACCTGTTGCCCCAGATCGTCCGGCAACTGCCTGCCGTTGTCATAGTAGGACGAGCAGACTTCGGTCGTGATCGTAAATCCAGGGGGGACGGGAAGACCAAGATTTGCCATTTCAGCAAGATTGGCACCCTTGCCGCCCAACAAATCCCGCAAGTCCGCGCTGCCATCGGCAACGCCGGCTCCGAACTTGTATACCCATTTGGTGGCCGGATCTGCAGCCATAGCGCTTTCACTCATTGGGATGAAGACCTTGAGAAAATTGTTCGGGCTCTATGTACTGCCTGACCTCATCGCACACAATGGGTCAGGTTTCTGCGTTCAGGCTCGCGGTCGCATGTTGCTGGTAAAGCGAGGATAATCACCACCATGCATCATCCGCAAAACACTTTGGTCAGTCGGCAAGCACGGGCGAACCGTCCTCTCGTAAAGGAAGAAACGGATTGAATGCGACTTCCCAGACATGACCGTCAGGATCGGCAATATAGCCGCTGTACCCACCCCAGAAGGCCTTCTGCGCGGGTTTCAGCAGTTTTGCACCGACGCCAACGGCATGAGCCATGAAGTCGTCGACGTCCGCTTCGCTCGGGAGATTTTGCGCCAACGTCACCGAGCCTGGACTCATGCCAGTCGGTTCAATGCCGATATCTTCTGCGACCGCATCCCGTGGATAAAGTGATAGGACAACACCCCCGGCTTTGAAGAAACTGATTGTGTCCTGGCTGGCGCTTTCCGATTTCACGAAACCAAGGCGTTGGTAGAACGCGGTCGCGGCAACCAGATCCTCAACGCCAAGAGTGACGATGGTCACATGAGCCGGTTTCGTCATGGCTTATCCCTCGATCTTTGCGAACTCGGCCACTTCCCGTGTCGCCGCTCGAATCCGATTCAACAAGAGCAATCTGTTCTCACGGAGCTTCTCGTCATCCGCATTGACGGTGACATGGTCGAAAAAGTCGTCCACCGGTGCGCGAAGCTTTGCGATCTCTGCCATGGCGGCAGCAAAATCCTCCGACCCGACAGCTTTGGCCGAGGCTGACACAGCTTGAGCGATAGCCTCGTCGAGGAAACGCTCCTGATCCTGTTCGAAAAGAGAAGCGTCCGCCTCGCCTTCGTAGGCGCGCTTATCCTTTTTCTCCTCGATTCGAAGAATATTGCGTGCCCGTTTTACACCAGCCAGCAAATTGGCACCGTCGTCCGTCTCGAGGAATGCACCAAGTGCCTCGACGCGTTTGACCAGCATGACCAGATCGTCCTGCGCACCGATTGCAAAAACCGCGTCGATCAGATCGTGACGCGCGCCGCGATCCCGCAGATAGACCTTAAGGCGGTCGGCAAAGAAGGCGTGAAAGCTCGCAACATCGAAGTCTTCACCGAAGTCGGCACCCCGTTGGGCACGGTAAGCGGCAAGTCCTGACTGCAATGGCCCCGCCAGGCTCAGGCGAACCTTGTTTTCCAGCAGAATACGAATGACGCCAAGGGCGGCCCGTCGCAAGGCATAGGGATCCTTGGATCCGGTCGGCTTTTCGTCGATCGCCCAAAATCCAAGCAAGGTGTCGAGTTTGTCTGCAAGCGCGACCGCAATGGCAATAGCCTCGGACGGGATCGCGTCCTGCGGACCCTGTGGTTTGTAGTGCTCTTCCACAGCGGCAGCGACGGCAGCATCCTCGCCCTGATCAATCGCATAGTAGCGACCGATCAATCCCTGGAGATCGGGGAATTCTCCGACCATATCCGTGACCAGATCGGCCTTGCACAATGTAGCCGCGCGCTCCGCCTGCCCCGGATCGGCGCCGATGATCGGTGCGACTGCGCCAGCGAGTTGGCGTAATCGTTCAACGCGCTCCGCCTGGGAGCCAAGTTTTTCATGAAAGATGATGCCGCCGAGTTCCGGCAGACGGGATTCGAGGGGGTGCTTGCGATCCTGATCCCAAAAGAATTTTGCATCGGAAAGCCGGGCGCGAATAACCCGCTCATTGCCGGCAATGATCGCCTTGCCGCCGTCCTCGGCAACCAAGTTCGTCACGAGCAGGAACCGATTGACGAGTTTGCCGGATACGTTATCGGCCAGCGAAAAACACTTCTGATGGCTCTTCATCGCGGTAGTCAGCACTTCGCCGGGCACTTCGAGAAACGCGTCATCGAATGCCCCCATCAAGACTGTCGGCCACTCGGACAATCCGGCATTTTCGACGGCGAGCGCACGATCCTCGACAAAGGCAACATTCGCTGCAGCGGCGATCTCCGCCGCCTGGTCAAGAATAGATCGCTCTCTCTTATGGGAATCCAATTCCACGAAGCCCTGCTTTAGCTTTGCAACATAATCGTCGAATCCGGCCACCGAAATGGGTTCCGGTGCAAGGAACCGATGTCCACGGGTCTGGTTGCCGCTGGTGATACCGTCGATCTCGATCGGCACGACTTCGCCGTCGAGCAAACACAGAATCGTATGCAGAGGGCGGACCCACTTGAGGCGTCCTGAGCCCCATCGTTGAGACTTGGGCCAGGGGAACTGCCGGATAACGTCCGGCACAATTTCGGCTATGGCCTCACCTGCACCTCGTCCCGGGCGCTCAATCCGGGCAAGATAGTAATCGCCTTTCTTTGCATCGGAGACAATGTCAGCGTCGTCGATGGAATTCAGGCCAGCGGCACGAAGAAAGCCTTCCAGCGCTTTGTCCGGCGCACCGACTCGCGGTCCTTTTCGCTCCTCGCTCACATCGGGCGAGCGATCGGCAAGCCCATCGATAACGAGCGTCAGACGACGCGGCGTCGCAAATAATTGTGTCTCGCCGAAAGAAAGGCCCGTTTTCTCAAGACCTTCGCAGACAAGCCGGCCAAGATCGTCTGCGGCCCGACGCTGCATCCGCGCAGGGATCTCCTCGGAAAACAACTCCAGAAGCAGCTCGCCCATCGGTCTCTGTTCACCTAGCTCGGGGTCTTGTCGTCCGGCACGACAACGTCGAGCCGATATGAGATTTCAGCCAAAGCAATGCGCCAAATGTCTTCTGTTGAACGAACACCGCCCATCGGATCACACATGTCTAAACTGTCCCGGTTGCGTCGTTCGATGAGGTCATTCCTGTACACCGCCCCCACCCTCGGTCTGCAGCCAGGCCGCACAGCATGCCTTGGTCAAATCGCGAACGCGCAGGATATAGGCTTGTCGCTCGGTGACGGAGATCACTCCGCGAGCATCCAGCAGATTGAAAATGTGGCTGGCCTTGATGCACTGATCATACGCCGGCAGGGCCATGCGATGGGCCTGCTTGCTCCCCGCCTCTTCCGCGGCAGAATCCGGCTCACCTGCCGCGAGCAACGCCTGGCATTCGGCTTCCGCGTCGCGGAAATGACGAAGCAGCATCTCCGTGTCGGCATGCTCGAAATTGTGCCGCGAATATTCCTGTTCCGCCTGCAAGAAGATATCGCCGTAGCTCAATCGCGCGTCGCCTTCTCCACCGTTGAAGTTCAGGTCGTAGACATTGTCGACGCCCTGGCAGTACATGGCCAGGCGTTCAAGACCATATGTCAGCTCTCCGGAAACCGGATTGCAATCGAATCCGCCGACCTGCTGAAAATAGGTGAACTGCGAGACCTCCATGCCGTCGCACCAGACCTCCCAGCCAAGGCCCCACGCGCCCAGTGTCGGACTTTCCCAATCGTCCTCGACAAACCTGATGTCGTGGTTTTTCGGATCGATGCCGATGCGATACAGGCTCTCCAGATAGAGATCCTGGATATCGTCGGGATTCGGCTTCAGGATCACCTGGAACTGGTAATAGTGCTGCAGGCGGTTCGGGTTTTCGCCATAGCGCCCATCAGACGGCCGGCGGGACGGTTGCACATAGGCGGCTTTCCACGGGCGCGGCCCGAGTGCACGCAATGTCGTTGCCGGATGGAAAGTACCAGCACCGACTTCCATGTCGTAAGGCTGCAAAATGGCACAGCCATAGGCTGCCCAATATTGCTGCAGGACAAGAATGAGGTCCTGAAAGGCCTGTTTCGGCCGAAGCGAGGCCATCGAATCTGCGGGTTTCATGGGATCGGACCGAATTCGGCGCACGGTTTGAGCTGTGATCCCCTTGTCATACGAGGATCATGCAATCGCGCAAGAACTTTCTAGTTACCGGTACGCCCTCTGATCAAGCCGTCAGCGCGCCAAACTAGCGATCATCGCGCTCTACAGGGCGGTAGGCACCAGTTTCAGGATCGAGTTCCAGGGTCGGGATATCCTTGCCCTGCTTCTTTCTCAAGACAGCTTCGGCATCCTTGAGATCGGTTTGAACCCGGCCCATTTCTTTGCGAAACCAGCGATAGCCTGCCCAAAGGCCAACGCCAGCAAGAACCAGAATGATGAGCTGTGGCATCGTCTTGCCCCCCGCATCACGCGTTCGTTCATTATTTACAGACCAAAGCGTGACCAGAGGGCCCGCGCCTCGATCGCCGAAACGAAATCATCGGCCAGTGTCGGCAAACCGAACCCGTTACGTTCGCCACTCTGCTGCAAAGCCCCGAATACACCATTGCCGCCGCGACGAAAGAGCGAGCGCGGCGGACTGATCAACTTCAACTGCACATCGTCGCCGAGCTTCTCGCGCATGGTCGAGCGAATGTCGGCAAGCCCGTCGATGAGGCCAAGTGCCAATGCCTGCTTGCCGGACCAGAACAGTCCTGAGAACACATCCTTGCTGTCCGCATCCAGCTTCTCCCCGCGCCGATCCTTGACCAGATCGATGAAGGTCTCATGCACATCTTCCTGGATTGTTTTCAAATGGGCAATATCGGACGGGTTTTCGGGTTGAAACGGATCGAGTGCAAATTTGTTCTCGCCCGACGTGTGCACGCGTCTTTCGACACCGATCTTTTCGATCATCTGATTGAATCCGAAACCCGCCGAGACAACGCCGATCGATCCAATGATTGAACTCGGATCGGCATAGATCTCATCGCCGGCAACGGCCAGCATGTAGCCGCCCGATGCCGCAACGTCTTCGGCGAAGACATAAACGGGAAGCTCCTTTTCATCCGCCAGGGCGCGAACGCGCTCAAATATCTGCCGGGATTGAACTGGAGAGCCGCCCGGTGAGTTGACCAACAGGCAGATTGCCTTTGCGCCCTTCGTCGCGAAGGCCCGCTCGATAAGAGGTGCTGTTGTCGCCAACGACAGTCCCGGCCGCAACGGCGTTGCCATCCCTATCGGCCCGCTAAAGCGAAGAACGGGAACAATTGGACCGGTTTCGCGCCAGCGGCGCGGCAGAAACCTGCGCAGCCAGCTTTTGCCGCTCTTGGACGGCGTCTTGTCGGATGATGTCATGCGCAATAGATACGCGCCGGGCGGTGCGAATCAAGCACGCTCGCAGAAGTCGGCGCCCTCTTAAGGCCTTTAGGGGCGAATAGTCAGTAGCTTTCGCCCTTTCAGGATTGCGTCGACATCAGGTCGATAAGCACCTGATTCCTCATGTAGAACCAGGCCACCCGCAATCGAAAGCGGTGCTTTGCTCCCTTTTGTGCCCTGCACAATGATTCGAGTCGCCGGCTCATTCAAGCGAGGGTAGAGCGGGAAGATGCAAAGACCGCCGTAGCGCCCATCTGCCGCACTCAGAATCAATGGTAACTGATCCGGGCGATGGATGAGCGTGACCGTGCCGCCGGGCTTGGTCACCGCGACCAGAAATCGCATCCACGATTCGATAGCATCCGCGCTTGCCATATGGGCGTCGCGCTTGGATGCCGATGCCGGAGGGCGTGCCGTACCATCTGCGTAATAGGGCGGATTGGCTGCGACATGGTCAAAGCTCTCCCGTTCCAGCCCGAGCGCTTCCAGACCTGTGAGCTTGCTGGTCAGATCGGCCGCCACGATTTCTACCCGTGGCACGAATGCGTTGTGTGCGACATTTTCGCGCGCCAGGAGAGCAAGTTCGGATTGCCGCTCGACACCTATGATCTGCGTCGACCGGGTTCGCGACGCCAGTGTCAACGAGACGATACCGGTTCCTGCTCCCGCATCGAGGACCCGCTCGCCCGATTGATCCCTGACAGGAATTGCGGCAGCCAGGAGAACGCCGTCGATTGCCGCCCGCGGTCCGTCAAGCGGCTGTGTGAGTAACAGCCGACCATCCAGGAATGCATCCCGGCTGGTTGTCTGCGCGCACCCTGCCGTTCGCCCCGAGCTGGTTTCTTTCGCGCTCGAAACACCAGGGTCAGCCTCACTCCTTGCAGACATTTTCCTCGAGTCCGGCATCGGTGAGAATACGCCGCGCCTGCATCCACTCGTCCTCGGCAACGCAAACCCGGCGCGGAAATATCCCGATCGAGCCCTCGGTAATGCTCATATTGCCATCAAGGACCGCATGTTCGATCCCGGCATCTTTCAGCAGTGCATCCACAAAGGATAAGAGCACCACATCATTGCTCCGCAGTACTTCTTTCACGAAATGAGGATTCCCATACGCTGCTTCATCCGAAACGCCCGGTGCATTTCCCGCGATGGCAGGGGCATAATGTCCCGAGTCTAACAACTTGACCGCGATACGACACCTCTGAATATACTCCGCTGAACATAATGTGAGCCGGGGGTTCTCTTGGGAGTAGTCGTATCTTTGGAAGGCGTGCGTACTGGCAAAGCGAGTTTGCAGCCCTTGAACGATCTCGTTGCCCCGGAAATGGCCAGCGTCAACGCCATCATCCTGGACAATGTGAAGTCGGACGTCGACCTTATTCTTGAGCTCGCGCGGCACCTGATCGATTCAGGCGGCAAGCGTATTCGGCCAATGCTCACCATCGCCGCAGCCCGGATGTGCAACTACGAAGGCACTGGGCATGTAACGCTCGCGGCAAGCGTCGAGTTCATGCACACCGCAACGCTGCTCCATGACGATGTCGTCGATGAGAGTGACTTGCGACGCGGAAAGACGACAGCCCGCATCCTTTGGGGAAACGAGGCCAGCGTGCTCGTCGGCGATTTCCTCCTCGGCCAGGCTTTCAAGATGATGGTCGATGTCGGCTCGATGGGCGCTTTGCGCATCTTGTCCAATGCTGCAGCCATTATTGCCGAAGGCGAGGTCATGCAGCTTGCCGCATCCAAGAACATGGCAACGACCGAGGACGACTATCTCGCCGTCATCGGTGCCAAGACCGCCGCGTTGTTTTCCGCTGCAGCCGAGGTTGGAGCCGTTGTCGCCGAACGCCCGCAGCAGGAACAGGACGCCCTGAGGTCATTCGGCAAGAATCTCGGTCTCGCATTTCAGCTCGTCGATGATGCGCTCGATTATTCCGGCGAACAGGCCAAGCTCGGCAAATCTGTTGGGGACGATCTGCGCGAGGGCAAGATCACCCTTCCCGTCGTGCTGTCCTATCGGCGAGGCTCGGAAGAGGAGCGCGAGTTCTGGCGCATGACGCTCCAAGAAGGCGATGTGGACGATGGCGATCTGGAGCGTGCCATCTCACTGATGGAAAAGCATGGCGCACTTGCCGATACGATCGAGCGTGCTCGCCACTATGGCACCATGGCTCACGACGCCCTCGCGATTTTCCCAGAGTCGGACTACAAGGCCGCCATGCTCGAGAGCATCGCCTTCTGCATCGAGCGCGCTCACTAGGGCGCACATTTACCGATCAAGATAGAACTGTTGAGCGGACCCACCAATCTGGATGCGCACTTGTGATTTGTGCCGCCGCGGCAGCTGCCTCCTGCTGCTGACTGAACAGTCCGAAAACCGTCGGACCGCTTCCCGACAGACGCACCAGGAGAACGCCTGACGTTCCAAGTAATTCGTCCTGTACTTTATTGATGGTGGGCTCCAACCGTTTGGCCGCCGCCTCAAGGTCATTCGCCACAGGCTTTGCGAACGCGGCAAGTTCTTCCACATCTTCGAATGGGCCAACCGGATTCGGTTCACCGACTCCAGCAGATGTTACATTGGCCGCTGACAGCGCTTTAAAGACGGCAGGCGTTGAGAGCGGTACGGCTGGATTGACGAGCACTGCTGGAACCTGTGGGAGCGGTGGGATTGCGATCTGCTTTTCCCCGACGCCCCACATGATTGCGGCCCTGCTGTCGAGACAAACACGCACGTCAGCCCCAATACCCAAGCAGAGGCTGGTTGCCTCATCAGCATTCAGTACAATATCGTTTGCACGCATGAGGAGCCGCACCGCAGCAGCGGCATCTGCGGATCCTCCGCCAAGTCCGGCTGCCACGGGCAATGACTTATGTAGCCTGAATGTCCCGGCCTTGGCTTCAGGTCGCAACTCAATAAAGGAGTGGGCGGCCTTGAGAACGAGATTGTCGGCTGTCAACGCACCGGCATTCTCACCAACCACGTCAAGCCGCAGCTCATCGCCGGGCTCCAGCGAAAGTTGATCACCAAGATCGGCAAATGCCGTCAGACTCTGGATCTCATGGTAGCCGTCCGGCCTGCGCCCCAGAACCTGCAGGGTCAGGTTGACCTTCGCTGCGGCCAACTCCGTCAACGGCGCCATTGACCAAACACCTGAACTCAGTTCGGCGCTTTCGTTTCCGGCTCGTCTTTTTCGACTTCGGCCTTGGTTTGCTGCGCGTCTTTCAGACCGTCGGCAAGCTTTGTCCGGGTCTTCTTGGCGTCGTCGGGTTCGGGCTTCAGCGTCAGAGACTGCGTCCACTGATATTTGGCTTCTTCCCGCCGGCCAACATGCCAATAGGCATCGCCGAGGTGATCGTTGATGACCGGATCGTCGGGACGCAACTCCACAGCACGTTCCAGATGCTCGACCGCCTTATCGAAATCTCCGAGCCTGTAGTAAGCCCATCCGAGGCTGTCCACGAAGTACCCGTCGTCCGGCTTGAGCTTGACCGCCTTGCGGATCAGTCCCATCGCCCGTTCGAGATTCTTACCCTGGTCGACCCAGGAGTAACCGAGATAGTTGAGGACCAGGGACTGCGAGCCGTCCAGCGACAGCGCCTTTTCGAGATCGGCTTCGGCCTTGGGCCAGTTCTTTTCCCGCTCGTAGCAAACGCCACGTGCATAATAGAGACGCCAGTGAGCCTTGGTCGGTTTTTCAATCAACGCAATCGCGCGGCTGTAATATTCGATGGCCTCGGCATACCGCTTGTGAGACCGCAAGATATTGCCAAGCGCATTCAGCGGTCGCGTTTCTTTGGGGAACTTGTCGGCCAGCATGTCCAAGAGGGCCTTGGCATCGTCGACACGCTTGAGAGAATTCAGGCTGAACGCCTTGCGGACCTGCGTGTTCATCCAGAGCGGCGATTCTTCGAGAATGCTGTCATAGACCTTGATTGAGAGATCGTACTTCTCGCTCGACTCGTAAACTTCGCCGAGGGCGACATTTGCGAGCGGAAACTCGGGCCGCATATAGCGAGCGATCTGTAGATAGATCGTACCGGGCTCGAAACCACCCTCACCCGTCAGCGCATCACCGATGCCATAGAAGACCTCGGCAATTCCCATCCCGGCATTCTGCATGAGAATGCCAACCGGCTTACCGCTCTCGATGTCTGCCAGAAGAGCCTTCGTCAAAGGATGGCCTGATGAGCGCCCGATATGTGTTCCCAGAATCCGCCGGGCAAGTTTTGTATTCTTCGCACTCATGGCGCTCTGGGCATAGGCCTGCGCCAATCTTAGCGTCCGAGGATTCTTCTTGAAGGCCTTCGCATAGGCCTCTTGCGCGACCTTCGGCCGACCGGCCAGATCAGCAATCAAACCTTTGTGATAGAGCTGATAATACTCCGACCATTCCGCTTTCTTGGCCGTCGCCAACCGTTCGAAAGCTGCGTCGGGCTCACCCTTTGCGAGGCTGATCCAGGCGCGCGCCAATCTCGTGGTGAGTTCGTCAACAGGTGCACTGCGCACTTTGGAAAGGTGTGCGTCCGCCCCGTCAAAATCGCCACTCTTGAAGGCGCGAGCCGCCAGGACATAGCGCGCCGCGCGATGATCCGGAGTCGACTTGATGACTTTCTCGGCGAGCTCCAGCGCTTCTTCAAACGACCCGGTCGATGCGGCGAGCATGAATGTTTGCTCAAGGATTCGGTCGTTTTTCGGGTCTCTTGCGAGCGCTTTTCCGTAGTAATCCGCCGCTGTTTTCGAATCGCGCTGACTCTTTGCGAAACGTCCCGCCAAATAGTTGCCCAGAAGCGATTCAGGTTCCGCCTTGGTCTGATTAATCGCTGTAATATCTGAGAAAGTTCCGGTTATTCCAATCAGGGCCAAGGCCAAAATCGCAACCTTGCCCCATCGCATTGCACGCTTGATATTGCCGGTCATGTGTGTCCGCTTCGCCATCCAATGTTGGAAGCCAAATTCTCTGCGCGCAAGGATTACGCCATTCGCCCGATCCTGCAAGGAATAAAGGCACCCTCAAGGCCCCTCTCCTTGCGATCACATATTCGGATAGTTCGGCCCGCCGCCGCCTTCCGGGCAAACCCAGTTGATATTCTGTTCCGGATCCTTGATGTCGCAGGTTTTGCAATGCACGCAATTCTGCGCATTGATCACCAACTGTTTGCCGCCCGCCTGATCGTCATCGACCCACTCGTAAACCCCCGCTGGGCAATAGCGGGCGGACGGGCCGGCGAACACCTCCAATTCAACCGACTTCTGGACATTCATATCGCCGACCTTCAGATGGATCGGCTGGTCTTCTTCGTGGTTCGTCGCCGAGAAGGAGACATTGGTTAGCTTATCGAAGGTCAGAACACCGTCTGGCTTGGGATAGTCGATCGGCTTGCAGGCTTTCGCCGACTTGAGAGCGGCGTGGTCGGCCTTGCCGTGTTTGAGCGTGTGCCCCAGAAACGGCAACAGGGTGTTGAGCCACATATCCATGCCGCCAAGCGCGACGCCAAGACGCGTGCCGAACCTCGACCATAGCGGTTTGACGTTCCGCACGCGCTTCAACTCCCGCGCAACCGGACTGGCCGCATAAGACTGCGGATAGCTGGTCAGCTTGTCGTGGGCGCGTTCTTCGCGAATTGCCTCGAATGCAGCCTCAGCCGCCATGATGCCCGTGAGCATCGCGTTATGGGACCCTTTGATCCGAGGCACATTCAAGAAGCCGGCCGCGCATCCCATGAGTGCACCTCCGGGAAAGGTCAATTGCGGGATCGACTGGGCTCCGCCTTCCGAAATCGCTCTTGCGCCATAGGCGATACGCCGACCGCCCTCAAACACATCGCGAACGGTCGCGTGCGTTTTGAACCGCTGAAATTCGTCATAGGGCGACAAGTGCGGGTTTGTGTAGTTGAGATGGACCACAAAGCCGACCGAGACCAGATTGTCGCCGAAGTGGTACAGGAACGATCCGCCGCCCGTTCGATTGTCCAGCGGCCAGCCCATTGTGTGCTGCACAAGTCCTGGCTGGTGCTTGGATGGATCGACTTCCCAGAGCTCTTTCAGCCCGATGCCGTATTTCTGAGGTTCAGACTCGGCATCCAGAGCATATTTCTCGATAAGTCCCTTGGTCAGCGAACCGCGAACACCTTCACCTATCAGTGTGTACTTCGCCAGGAGATCCATACCCGGCGTATAGCCGTCCTTGGGCTCGCCATTACGGCCAATCCCCATGTCGCCGGTTGCTACACCCACGACCGCACCATCGTCATTTTGGATAAGGCTCGATGCCGCGAAGCCTGGGAAAATATCGACGCCAAGCTCCTCTGCCTGTTCGCCAAGCCAGCGGCAGACTTGCCCAAGGCTGACCACATAGCATCCGTGATTACTCATCAGTGGCGGCATGAGGAATAATGGCAGGCTCACATCACCTTCTGGTCCGAGATACAGAAAGCGATCTCGAGTGACGGGCGTTTCGATTGGAGCACCGCGGTCTTTCCAATCCGGGAAAAGTTGATTGATGCCGCTTGGGTCGATCACGGCGCCCGACAATATATGAGCCCCGACTTCGGATCCCTTCTCGAGAACGACGACGGACAGATCATGGTCATGCTCTTCGGCGAGCTGGCGCAATCGGATTGCCGCCGACAGACCTGCAGGCCCGGCACCGACGATCACAATGTCGACCTCCATCGACTCTCGTTCCGGCCTGTCGTTCATGCTTGCGCCCCTCTCTTTGTCTCCACCTCTTCTCGATAAAGGCGTGCACTGCATGGGTCAAATCGTGCGCCCACGCCGTTTCACAGCGTTTCCGCCTTGATCCGCGGTCCCTCAAGGTTGTAACGAACTCTTGCAATGGCCATTTCTTAGCAGGAAGAGTTTGGCTCTTGGGCCAAATTAAGCCGCGTTATGTCGGTCTAATGCACTGACCCTTTAGGAGGCTTGCATGTTTCGCGTCGCATTCGCTGCTCTTGTGGTCGCAGGATTCATCGCGCCGGCGACCCAAGCCAAGGCACAGACTTATGTTGCCGAAAGCCCCAAAGAACGCGCTCCCTATTACGATCAAAGACAGCATGGTCCAGATGGATCCGTCTCGGGCCAACCAGGCGGCGTGTACGCCGAACGGCCAATAGCGACGCCGGTACCGGTACCCGCGCCCGAGTATCTCGCCCCAACCTATGGTGGGGGCGTTATACGCCCATCGAATTGCGGTGAGTTCCGATATTGGAATGGGCATCGTTGTGCGGATGCGCGGCTGGACCCGCCTTATGTCGGCCCGAGGTAAAACCGACGAATATTATATTCGGAAAGATAGAGCTATGTGCGGCTCCATAACGGTACGGCTTCGAACAGGCTAACTCCATATTTCGCAGTGATCAGTCCAAGCATGCAATCGGGATTCTTCCCAAGGCGAGCGACCATTTCAACGTTCGGCGCTTGATCGGACGGATCAGTAATATCAGTCGTTCAAACTTTCAGTCTCAAGTACTCGCTTTGTGCCGTCCGAAGTGACTTCCTGAACAACATTGAAACCTTCGAATTCGGGATGCTCGAGATAGAGCGGACGTGTAGAGCTCGAACCGGCGTTTGTGTGTGCTTTGCGGAACTGTTCCGATTTCGTCCATTCCTGGAAGTCGGCATAGCAGCACCAGAGGGTGTGTGACGCGTAAAGAATATGATCCTCGCGCTCAGGACCGCGAAGGAGATGGAATCCCTCGAAGCCATCCACCTCATGAAGATAGGATTCACGAGAATTCCAGAGTTTCTCGAAGTCGCTCGCAGCATCCTTACCGACCTTGAAGCGATTCATTGCGATGTACACTTTCGTTCTCCATCCACTTGCTTGTTGTGTCGCGTGGCTACTGTGATGCAGCTTGGCGGTCACAATGTCACGATCTGCCCTCCGGACCATGAATCAGCCGAAAGACAACAAACTGCTCAATCAATTGGCCGCAACATCCATTGATGACAAATGCGGTATTCTTGCCACGGCCGCATCCTCTTATTGACGTTTCAATTCCAGGCCAGCGCGGACCGATAAACCACAACATGACCGGCAAATCTAATTGTTTGCAGCGCTTAGAACCTGGGCTACTGCGACCTTCCTCTCCGACTGTTGCGGCCAACCGGACGACGGTTGTCGCCTTCGTACACGACATGGGCCTCGCTTCCTCCAATGCGGACCACATCGTCCTCATGTCCCAGGGACAGATTACGGCGTCCGGAATCCCACGCCATGTGTTGACAGATGCCCTGCTTTCCGACGTATTTGACTGTGAAGTAAAGGTCAGCGTACCACCGCAACCCGATGTGCCGTATATTCTCCCGCGACTTTGCAGGCTGAACCGGAAAAACGAGCACGGCATGAACGCAAAGACATAGGTCGGGCGTCTATGAAACTGACGAAACAAACCTCTGACGCCGTAAAGATTCTCGTTTTTTGCCACAACCATGGTGACACCCTCATCAAGGTTGCCGATATGGCGGAAGAGCTTGGTTTACGGAAACAAATGGCGCTCAAGATCTGTACGCTACTGCGTCAGGAAGGTTTTCTTGATACGGTCCGTGGCCCGAAAGGCGGAATTCGTCTTTCCCAACATGCACAGACGTCGACATTGGGGGCGATTGTGCGCCGTCTGGAATCGTCGTCCCAGGCCGATGCAGACAGTGATGGCACGAATCTCGATATCTGGTTCGATGAAGCCATGGAAGCGTTCTTCACTGTCCTGGACGGTCATCTGCTGAGAGAGATCGCCGCAGCGAAACCGAAGACTGCAAAGAAAAAGGCTTCAAGACGCAAACCTGCAGCAGCCAGGAAAGAGGCTCGCAAAGCCCGTCCCACGCGCCCTTCTCAGCGCAGGACCCAAGCCAGAGAGATGGCCAAGTAGCCCTTGCCATGGTGTGATGCGCCAGCTGCGGTCGCCGAGGGATCGCCCGTTTCCCGTTGCTGCTGGCTAACGACCCTTTGACCATACTATGCTGGCGCACAATGACACCGCGCGATCCATCACCGAATTCAGCCATTGCTGACTGGTACGAAGCCATGGGCATCGACGAGGCTATTGGCGACGTGCCGGTGGACTGGTTTGCGGCATCGACGAGCCCTGTCGAAACGACAAGGCCGCCCGTCGGGCGTCCCGCTGAAACGGCACCGCGGCCTCGGCCGGCTGCACAAGCCGATGCTGGGGACCATGCTGGAAACGCCGCTGCATCCGGTTCCGACACACTGGATGCCTTGCATGCTGCGCTTGCCGCATTCGATGGATGCGGCCTGAAGGCGACGGCGAAAAATCTGTGTTTCTATCGAGGAAGCGCGTCGGCACGAATCATGTTCATCGGCGAAGCACCGGGCCGCGATGAGGATATTCAGGGACAGCCATTTGTCGGTCGTGCCGGACGTCTTCTCGACAAGATGCTGAACGCGATCGCCCTCGGAGAAGATGAGGTTCACATCACCAACGTCGTCTATTGGCGACCACCTGGGAACCGAACGCCCAGTCCACAGGAGGTACAGGCCTGTGCGCCTTTCCTGGAGCGGCAGATTGAACTCGTCGATCCGGAAATTCTGGTTTTCCTCGGAGGGGCGGCCGCGAAACAGCTGCTTCAGACAACCGAAGGTATTATGCGCCTGCGCGGTAAATGGCGCTCAAAAGAATTTGCCGCCAAAGAACGACGCGTTCTGGCGACGCTTCATCCCGCCTATCTACTCCGTAATCCGGTCGGAAAACGGCTTGCATGGCGAGATTTTCTTTCCATTCGAGACGCGCTCGACGCTTAAGCAAACCACCGTGGGGGCCACTGTGACGACCATTGATGAAACGCTTGCTCTCAGATTCGGTGATGCTGTTGACGGGTGTCTGCCCGACACGCCGCTCCTAAGACTGTTCGCCGAGCACAAATCCTGCCGGGCATTTAAGCCTGAACCGGTCGAACCGGCGATGATCCGTTCGCTCTGTGCGCTCGCCCTCTCCTCACCTTCAAAGAGCGATCTCCAACAGCGCGATATCCTGATTATCGAAGACCCGGTTGTCCGAAAACAAATCAATGCCCTGGTCGAGGACCAGGAATGGATTGCCGGAGCGCCGTCCTTCCTCGTCTTTCTCGGCAACAATCGGCGGCAACGGCAGATTCACGAGTGGCGGGACAAACCATTCCCCAACGATCATCTCGACGCTTTCTTCAACGCGGCCGTGGATGCCGGAATTGCACTCGCAACGTTCATTCTAGCGGCGGAAGCTGCCGGGCTCGGTGCCTGCCCAATCAGTGCCATTCGCAATCACAGCGCTGCCGTTAGCGACATTCTCGGGCTGCCTGACCATGTATTTCCCATTGCCGGTCTCGGCCTCGGGACACCTGCACGCGATGGCTATATCAGCCTTCGCCTGCCATTGGCGGCAACGATACACACTGACCGCTTCGACGATGCCGATTCAAAAGAGCAGGTGGAAGCCTATGATCGCCGGCGAACCAACCATTGGCCATACCGCTCGCAGCGATATGTCTCGGATTTCGGCGAGGTCGCCGACTATGGTTGGTCGGAAGACAAGGCACGGCAATATGCGAAGCCCGAACGCGCAGATTTCGGCGCGTTTGTGCAAAAAAAGGGCTTCAAATTGATATAAGTGCTCGTCGGGGTCATATCACTGCCCCTTGACGCGAGGCCAATCTGGGCGCGTAAATCGCCCGGACGAACAAAAATAAGGGGAGGAAGCATATGTCCAGGATCGACGAGAGTATCTCTTTCATTCCGATCCATGCGGCGGTCCTGACGGTGTCCGATACACGTACGCAGAAGACAGACAAATCAGGCACATTGCTCGCCAGCATGATCACGGATGCCGGCCACATCCTGAGTGAACATGCCATCATCCGCGATGACGTCGAAGATATTCAAGCCAAGGTCAAATCCTGGATCGACGACCCGGAGGTCGATGTCGTCATCACAACAGGCGGTACAGGTTTCACCGGGCGCGATGTGACGCCGGAGGCCGTTCGCCCGCTTTTCGAGAAGGAAATCGATGGATTTTCCGCTCTGTTTCATATGCTGAGCTATGAGAAAATCGGGACATCCACAATTCAATCGCGCGCCTGTGGGGGCGTGGCGAATGGCACCTACCTTTTTTGCGTGCCCGGCTCTCCGGGAGCCTGCAAAGATGCCTGGCATGGCATTCTCAAGTTTCAACTCGATATGCGCCACCGGCCCTGCAATTTCGTCGAGATCATGCCTCGCCTCATGGAGACCGAGGCGACCGTCGATAGCTGAAGCACTAGCATGTGAAGGAGTTTCATCGATGCCTGCTCCCATGTTCAAGGATCTCTCTCGGCGAACGGTACTCAAAGCAGCGGCTGGTGCTGCGCTTGTCCCAGCCCTCGGACAATCCGGCCTCGGCCCCGCTCATGCAACGGCTCCGATGCTCGGTGCATCCAAGCCAAGCCACTATCGTTTCAGGCTCGGCCAGTTTGAAATCACCACTCTCAATGATGGCGCGCTGAAAATTCCGCGCGTGCACCCGATCTTCGGAAACAATAAAAAGCCTGAAGAAGTGGCGGCTCATATGCAGGCCAATAACCTGCCCGGCGACAAGATGTCGATTTCGTTCACGCCGGTCATCGTGAACACCGGCAGCAAGCTTGTTCTATTCGATACCGGATATGGCGAGGAGCGCCGCGACAAGGGTGCCGGCAAGACTGTGGCGGCACTCTCAAAGGCTGGATATCGGCCCGATCAGGTCGACACGGTGATCATCACTCATTGCCATCCAGACCATGTCAGCGGACTGATGGATGGCAACGAGCCCGTCTTTCCCAATGCGGAATATGTCGTCGGTGCCGTTGAGTTCAACTTCTGGTCGGCACCGGATCTCGCGTTTTCACCCGACAAGAATATGGCTCGGCGCGCGAAGGCCGTTCAGGCGAACGTCGTGCCGCTAGCGAGCCGTATCAAGATGATCAATCCCGGCGACGATGTCGTGACGGGGATTCGCTCCATGCAGGCCTTCGGGCACACGCCAGGGCACATGATCTATCATCTGGAGAGCGGTTCAAGCAGGCTGCTGCTTTGGGCCGATACCACCAACCACTATGTTGCATCGCTTCAGCAGCCCGACTGGCATGTCGTCTTCGACATGGACAAGGGACAGGCCGCCGCGACCCGCAAACGTATTCTGGATATGGTTGCCACTGAGAAGATTCCGGCCACCGGCTACCATATGCCGTTTCCGGCAGTGGGTTATGTCGAGAAGAAGGGGCCAGGCTATCGCTGGGTACCCGCAAGCTACCAAATGGAGCTTTAGTTCTCTGGACGCCACCACGGTGGATGAACGACCCGCATGGCTGCCGTCTCCAGGCGGCGGTAACTTCTGACATCATCCACGTCTTCCAGCGTATGGGCGAACGCGGTGTCGGGCCCTGTATTCGCGAGCGTGTCGCCCAGCGTATGGGCGCTCGACCAGCGAACGTTCTTGAATATCGCAGGGATTGCCGGTGTGCGCCGGAGCCCGACGAGCCAGTAGCCTCCATCTTTTCCAGGCCCGAGAACGGCTGACCGGCGCCCGAGCAGACGAAAGGCTTCTGCAATCTCCCGTTGCGATATCTGTGGAATGTCAGTCCCTATGATGATGACCGGTCCCGGTGGCAGATCAACCATGACACGATGCATCCGCGCTCCGAGATCGCCGGCGCCCTGAGCGATGCGGATCAGACCCTGCGATGACGGAAAGGCCGATTTAAGCGCGCTGTCGGGTGCGAGCGCCAACATACTGTCCCAGCGGCTGTTGCGGGACAGTCTCAATGTCAGATTGCGAACGCTATGACGATGGAATGCGGTTGCCTTCACCCAACCGACATCTTTGGCCAACCGCGATTTCACTGTCCCCAAAACTGGCGCCTTGGCCATAAACACCAGACGTTTTCTGAAGGGATGATCGGGGCGTCGCGTTTTTACCGCGCGCCGTCTAGCCATAGAGGCGGACAATCGTCTTTGGGGGAACGCGTAGATGGTAAAGCACAACACATGTGAGATTGCGCAGCGCTCTGGAGATGTAACCGTCACGCTTGTACCTGATTGCACTTGTCACTGCGCTCGTGCGGAGCATGACCATGCGCCGTCTTCCCAAACGTCGCACAAGGTCCACATCCTCCATCATGGGAAGCGGGCGATAACCACCAACAGTCTGATACAGATGGCGCGGCATTAGCAAACCCTGATCGCCATATGGGAAACGGAAAACGGCACATCGCAGTCCGACCATCGACTCAAGCAGCCGCGGCTTCATGCCATAATCATCGAGTGCAAAGCGGAAAGCCGCTGCCGCCGCTGGCCGCTCGCCGGCATCGACGCGCTCGATGAAAGCCTGCGTTTCCTGCTCCCAACCGGGCTCGAGGATTGTATCGGCATGCAGGAACAAGAGCCAGTTCGACCGCGCTGCCTTGGCACCTGCTTCGAGCTGCGTGCCTCTTCCACGTTCCGCGCGAATAAAGTGGGCGCCGGCAACGTCGGCAATATCCATTGTCCCATCGCGCGAGCCGCCATCGACAATGATCACCTCGCGAATCAACCCCTGTACCGTTGCCGGTACAAGGCTTGCCAGGGTCTTGGTGAGACCGTTCTCGGCGTTCAGCGTGGGAATAATCACGGAAATCATGGCGCGGACTATAGTCAGGCGATTTCCACGAGCAAGTCTTTCTGTGCGTAAATGGATTAATGTTCTTGATTTGTTCTAATTTCAGTTTTAACGTCGTGCAATGACCCGCGTTGCAGCAAAACGATTCGCGCCTCAAACGGCGCCCGATCGCGCTGTTGAAAGCAATCGACGGCGTGGACGCGGTGCGTCTTCGAATCAGACTGGGCGGTTTGATTCTCTGACGCGCCATGACACAGACGATGGCTGGGAGAGTCTCGGCCAACTCGATGCTTTCCGAACGGATGTTTCCGAAGAGAGCGCGCGCACGATTATCACCCGCAACCAGTCGCCCGACATCAGCTTCGATCGCTCTATCAACCCCTATCGGGGATGCGAGCATGGCTGCATCTACTGTTACGCGCGCCCGACCCATTGCTTTCTGGGCCACTCGGCGGGCCTCGATTTCGAGACGAAACTGGTCGCAAAGACGAACGCGGCAGACGCTCTGAAACGCGAACTCGCGGATCCGAAATATGAACCGCGCACGATTGCGCTTGGGACCAATACCGACCCCTATCAGCCGATCGAGCGCTCGCGCCGACTGACACGCGATATCCTGGAGGTGATGGAAGAAACGCAGCACCCCGTCGGTATCGTCACGAAGTCGGCTCTGGTCTTGCGCGATATCGACATTCTTTCCCGATTGGCCGAGAAGCGCCTGGTCAAAGTCGCGATATCGATCACCACCCTGGATCCCAAGCTGGCTCGTGCGATGGAGCCGCGCGCGAGCGCCCCCCACAAACGGCTGGAGGCACTCGAGACCCTTTCCGATGCCGGCATCTCGACGGCGGTCATGGTGGCGCCGATCGTTCCGGCACTCAACGATCCCGAACTCGAAGCGATCCTTGGCCGAGCCAGCGCCGCGGGGGCCTGCGAGGCCGGCTTTGTGCTTCTGCGTCTGCCGCTGGAAATTCGCGATCTGTTTCGCGAATGGCTCGAGGAGCATTATCCCGATCGTGCCGATCGGATCTTCTCCCTGATCCGGAGCATCCGTGGCGGCAAAGACTATGATGCCAAGTGGGGCGAGCGCATGCGTGGGCGCGGGCCATATGCCTGGCAGATCGGCCGGCGATTTGAGCTGGCGGCAAAGCGACACAAGCTCAATGCGAGAAGCTATGCGCTGCGGAATGATCTGTTCTGCCCACCGGTCCTAAAGGGTCAGCAGATGAGGCTGATTTAAAGGTTGATTCGCGCTTGTTTGCCGCAATTAAATTTCGTTGGATTTCCTGCGATCGGTTCTTGGCAAGCGCAAATCGATCGACGAAACTTGCGCTATGAGTCAGACTTGTCGAATGCTGATGAAGACATCGAGAAAATACCTGGTCGCGCTCGTGTTCGGCTTTTTGGCGACAACGACATCACACGCCCAAGGGCCGTCGCTCGAGTCTTGGCAGAGCTTTGCGTCTGAGATCAACGGCAAGGTGGGGGTGGCGACAAAGGCAAATGTCGCGAATAAGTCAGCGAAGGCAGAGCCCGCCCCTGCCGTAAAAAATGTCGCATCGTCGAAAAACCGGTGGAAGACATTGTCGAAACCGCGCACGCCGCCTCGCCAGGACGAAACGGAAATCGTCGAGAGGCTTGGGGCGAGGATATTCTTCGATATCTATGGTGAAGGCGAGCCGCTGATTCTGCTTCATGGCGGCATGGGTAACAGCAGACATTGGGGCAGCCAGATCAGATCATTCGCTGCCAAGTACAAGGTCATCACCATAGACAGCCGGGGCCACGGCAGAAGTTCGCGCGGCAAACAGAAATACAGCTATCATCTGATGGCGGCAGACGTGTTGGCCGTCATGGACAAGCTATCGATCGAGAAAGCATCGATCGTCGGTTGGAGCGACGGCGGTGTTATTGGCCTGGATATCGCGATCAAGAATCCAAAGCGGCTCGATAAACTGTTCGTTTTCGGAACGAACTACAACCGGTCGGGCGTGAAACGCGCCACCGGTACGAATTTCGGCAACTACAAGAAACTCGCCGCCGTCGACTATAAGGATCAGTCGCAGACGCCTAACCAGTTTGGGCCGTTTGTCGCGGCACTTTCAAAAATGTGGTCGTCCGAGCCGACATTTACCGACAAGCAGCTCAAATCCATCAAGGCGCCGGTCGCCGTGGCCGTCGGGGAACATGACGAGATTATCAAGATCGACCACGTCCGGAAGATGGACCGTCTGATCCCGAATTCCAAACTCATTATCATGAAGGACGTCAGTCACTTTGGCCTGTGGCAGGACGCAAAAACCTTCAACAAGCACGTCCTGGATTTTCTTGCTGGCAGCTGATTGGCATCCCTCGAACAGCAGCTACAAACGCACCTCATGTCACGCAGCCGGGGTACGGCGATGGCGCCATCATTCAAAATCGAGCACAAATATATGCGCCGTCTCGAAGGTCCGGTCGCTGGTGTCGACGAAGCTGGCCGCGGCCCTTGGTCGGGGCCGGTCGTTGCAGCCGCCGTCATTCTCGATCCGAACAATATTCCGGACGGCTTGGATGATTCAAAGCAGCTTAAGCCAGCCGCACGCGACGCCCTCTTCGATCGACTGACCGCAACGGCCATGATCGGCTTGGGCGTTGCCGATGTCGCCCGCATCGATCGCGACAACATTCTCCACGCCACTATGTGGGCAATGGTTCAAGCGCTTGACGGCCTTGACGCAACGCCGGCGATCGCGCTCATCGATGGCAACCGCTGCCCCGATTGCAATTGTCCCGCAGAGGCCATCGTGAAAGGAGATGGAAAGTCTGTCTCGATTGCCGCCGCATCGATCATCGCAAAAGTATCACGCGATCGTATGATGCTCGATCTCGCCAAGACCTATCCGGGTTACGGGTGGGAGCGCAACAAAGGTTATGGAACAAAGGATCACAAGACCGGAATTCAGACTCTCGGTGTGACACCGCACCATCGCCGCTCATTCCGCCCGATCCGCGAGGCCATTGAACAAAGCGGCGGATAGTCGGCTAGTCTTATGCAGACGACCAATCGGCAACAATCAATCCAGAGTGCATGTCTATGGAACTCAAACTCTACAGCCGGTATCGAAACTCTGCCGGACAACGGGTCCGCATCGCCCTCAACCTGAAGGGCCTAACCTATGAGTATGTGCCCATAGGAGATATCGATCCAGATCAATACAGGACGCTCAATCCGCAGGGCTTGATACCGACTCTGATGATGGATGGAACGGTCCTGACACAATCGACGGCAATCATCGAATTGCTCGAAGAACTGGTTCCCTCCCCGACCCTGCTGCCCGATGATCCGAAATTGAGAGCGCACGCTCGATCATTCGCTCAGGCCATTGCCTGCGAAATTCATCCCATAAACAACCATCGCGTCCGCGATCATTTGGAAACCGAGCATGGCTGGTCGAACGATGCCTCCATGACCTGGTATCGGCACTGGCTGGCCGTCGGCTTTAACGACCTCGAAGCCATGCTGGAGCGACGAGCCAATCCGACACCCTATTGCTTCGGCGACAATCCGGGACTGGCGGATCTCTACCTTGTGCCGCAGGTCTTCAATGCCCGCCTATTCGGACTCGATATGTCCAGATACCCGCTTGCGGACGCGATCGACAGACTCTGCGCCAAGCATCCTGCCTTCCAAGCTGCTGCTCCTGAAAATCAACCGGACTGTCCGGACGAACTGCCCACCGATGGACGTTAGACGAACCCGCCCTAAGTCGGTAAGATTCCTGAGTTAAGTCAAAGTTTACCCTGTTCGCCGCAGCATGGCGGTCAGATGTATCAGTAACAGTATGCGTGAGTAGGGGCGTACCCATGGGTGGGACGAGTAAGTCTCTTGGAGTCGATCAGATTCTGGTCGGTGACTGTATCGAGAAGCTACAAGGATTACCGGCAGAGAGCGTTGATCTCGTCTTTGCCGATCCGCCTTACAACCTGCAATTGGACGGCGATCTCCTCAGACCCAACAACACACGGGTCGATGGCGTCGACAATGCCTGGGACAAGTTTTCCAGTTTCGCCACCTATGACCAGTTCACATCCGAATGGCTCGCGGCCTGCAGACGCGCCCTCAAACCGGACGGAACGCTCTGGGTCATCGGCAGCTATCACAACATCTTCCGCGTCGGCGCCGTGCTTCAGGATCTCGACTATTGGATTTTGAACGACATCGTCTGGCGCAAGACGAATCCGATGCCGAACTTCCGTGGCCGGCGGTTCACAAATGCCCATGAAACACTGATCTGGGCCGCCAAGAGTTCGCAGTCCCGCTATGCCTTCAACTACGAAGCGATGAAAGCGCTGAACGACGATGTTCAGATGCGTTCCGACTGGCTCCTGCCGATCTGCACGGGCGGTGAGCGTTTGAAGAACGATGAGGGCCGCAAAGCGCATCCGACGCAGAAGCCAGAGTCGCTGCTGCACAGAGTCATTCTGGCCGCCAGCGCACCGGGCGACGTGGTGCTCGATCCCTTTTTCGGCACCGGCACCACCGGCGCCGTTGCCAAGCGGCTGGGTCGCCGCTGGATCGGTATTGAGCGCGATCCGGGCTACGTGAAAACTGCCAAGAAGCGCATCTCCCGCATCACGCCACTCGATACCGACAGCCTGACGACGACGCAAAGCCGCCGAAGCGCACCGCGTGTACCGTTCGGCACGGTTGTCGAACTCGGCATCCTGGAGCCCGGCAGCGAACTCTTCGACCGGAAAGCCAAGATCAAGGCGCATGTCCGCGCGGATGGCACCCTCGCCTATGACGGCAATCAGGGATCGATCCATAAGCTCGGCGCCAAAGTGCAGGGCCTCGAGGCGTGCAATGGATGGACCTATTGGCATTTCAAAGCCGATGGAGAACTCAAGCCCATCGATATCCTGCGCCAGGAAGCGCGCCAACAACTTGGCATGACGGCAAGCTGACCGGTTTTCGATCGTGGTCGCATAACGACGTCGCGTCCAACTGGGCGCAAAGTCTCATCCCACTCGTCCGATTGCGCTATCCGACGATGTGGTAGCCGCCGTCGATATAGTGAATACCGCCGGTCACATTCGCTGCTTCCGGACTGGCCAGAAAAGCCGCATAGGCTCCAATGTCTTCGATCGTCGCCAACTGGTTGGTTGGTGCCCGCTCCGCCGACTGACGCATAAGCTCATCGAAATGCGCAATGCCCGACGCCGCACGAGTCTTCAGCGGCCCCGGCGATAAGGCGTGCACGCTGATTTGCTTGGCTCCCAGTTCGGCAGCCATGTAGCGCGTGGCGGATTCAAGGGCCGCTTTCACTGGCCCCATGACATTATAATGCTCGACCACTTTCTCTGAACCTAGGAAAGAAATCGTCATGCATGATCCGCCTGCCGGCATAAGCGGCTCCGCTCCTCGCACCATACGGATGAAAGAGTGGACAGAAATATCCATGGCCGTGCCGAACCCTTCGCGCGAGCAGTCGAGCACCCGTGCATGAAGATCATCTTTCGGACAATAGGCGATCGAATGCAGGCAGATATCGACCGTTTTCCATGTCTGGCGAACGGACTCGAAAAGACGCTCAAACTGACCGTCCTCTCGCACATCCAGCGGCTCAACAATTTCTGCGCCAAGCGCCTCGGCAATTGGCCGGACAAATCCCTCAGCCTTTTCGTTCAAATAGGTAACACCCAGCGCCGCGCCCTGTTCGCGAAATGCCTTCGCGCAGCCGTAGGCAATCGAGTCTTCGTTGGCAATGCCAACAACGAGTGCCTTCTTTCCTGCAAGTGAGAACACGATCGATGCTTCCTGACCAATGCGGTCGCACCCTATCGGCCGTTTATGACGGTTGTTTCCGCCTTCCGGCTCTTGCGTCCGTATGTCGCGATGGCGACTCTAAAAGACTTAGTCAAATAGATGCTCAAGCCCGTGCGCAATAACTTTGCGCATGACGCTTGGCAGCGCTTGATCGCCGATATCGTTTTCAGCAACCCATCGAGCGCCAGTTGGAAGAGCGCCGTTTGTTGCAGCGTCAGACGCCGCGACCAATGCGGCATAGACCGTCAATTCGAGATTGAAATGCGTAAATGTATGCCGGACGCTTCCCGGCAGCCGGTCCCAGTCCGCTGAGATCGGTGCCTCGCCATTTCCGCCTTCCTGTCTGCTCTGCGTCGACCACTCGCCGCTGGGAACCTCCATCATCCCGCCGAGGAGGCCCTTGTCCGGACGTTTTCTCAGCAGGACGGCACCATCGCTGCGAACGGCAAAATAGGCATTCCCTTCCCGCGTCGGCCGCTCGGCCTTGACCGCCTTGATCGGCAGAGTTTCGGCAATACCTGCAATCCGCCCCTCGCAGTCTTTCATTAGTGGGCAAAGGGCACAGGCCGGACGCCGCGGCGTGCAGATCGTTGCCCCGAGGTCCATCATCGCTTGCGCGAAATCCCCGGGCCGGCTCGCCGGGGTCAGTGTCCCCGCATGGCGCCGGATGTCGGTCTTTGCTGTTGGCATGGGGATCTGCACGGCAAACAGCCGAGAGACGACGCGCTCAACATTCCCGTCGACGACGGTTGCCGGCCGGTCGAAGGCTATGGCGGCGATGGCTGCAGCCGTATAGGCCCCCACTCCGGGCAGCTTGAGGAGAGCCTCTTCGGTATCGGGAAAACGCCCGCCATGGTCCGCGACGATCGTTTGTGCGCAACTGTGCATGTTTCGAGCCCGGGCGTAGTAACCAAGCCCCGCCCAGGCTGCCAACACCTCATCGCGATCAGCCGAAGCAAGCATTTCGACACGCGGCCAACGCCTCAAGAATTCGGCGAAATAGGGCGCAACCGCTTTGACGGTCGTCTGTTGGAGCATGATTTCGCTGAGCCAGACATGATAGGGGTTCGCTGTGACACCCCTGCCCGACCGCCAGGGCAAGGTCCGCCCCGACCGGTCGTACCAGTCGAGCAGTGCCTTAACAGCGTTACGCCGGCGTCCTTTGGGCCAGGCGGCTTCGGGTTTCATTTGCTCGTTCTTTCGCGCCATGGTTTCCTTATGGTAGAGGCGTTGCGTTGACGCCAGCGGCAGAAAAGCGGTTTTCCACATGAGCGAGCGCGCGAAAAGCACCAAGGCCCGGCGCAGGTCGCGATACGCGACGGCGACGGCCGTAGGCGCGTTCGTGCCCGACATCGCCCGGCCGGCACTGGAAGCCAATGGATTCCCTTCCGCAACCCTGATTACAGATTGGCCGGTCATTATCGGCGCCGAATTTGCCGGTTTCACGCAGCCCGAAAAACTGACCTGGCCGCGGCGGGCTTTCGAGAGCGACGACGACGACACCCTCGCCCGCAATGCTCAGGATTGCGCAACGATGATTCTTCGCGTGGATGGTCCGCGCGCACTAGAAGTGCAACATGCCGTTCCCCAGTTGATCGAGCGCATCAATACGTTTTTTGGCTACCGGGCGATCGGACGGATCAAGATCGTTCAGGGCCCTGTCAGAAGGCGCAGAAAGAATCCCCAGGAACGAGGTTTTTCAGCAAGACGGAACACTGACCTCGCCTCGGCGGATTTGGACCTATCCGGCATCGAAGACGAGGGTTTGCGTGCGGCTGTGCAGCGGCTCGGTGATCGCGTTGCAGCGCCGGAAAAAGACTAGATTCCATCTGAAGCGTGAACGCAAAAGCGTCCAATTCGTTCTTAACTTATGGCCCAAGTAACACCGCCAACACGCGGATGTGAGATGGCCGCCGGTTTATCGCCGTGGTAGAGAAACGATTGAAACGTAGACGGACGACCGCAACGCCCGAGCTTTTGGGACCGGTCCGACGATATGGAGGATAAGACTGTGAGCGAAGACGCGAAAGGTTCGAGCGCGGGCACGTCCCGCCGCAATGTGATGATGCTCGGACTCGGCGCTGCAGCCGTGGCCGGAGTCGGAGGATACTATTTCCTTGGCGGTGACACCGAAGCCCAGAGCGGCAAAGGCAATCCGCTGTTCGCCCAGCTGATGGAAAAGGGCGCCCTGCCCGATCATCCTGTCGGCGATGCAAATGCGCCGGTCACCATCATCGAGTATTCGTCGATGACCTGCCCGCACTGCGCGAACTTCCACAAGACGATCCTGCCGGACCTGAAGAAAAAATACATCGAGACGGGCAAGGTTCGTTACATCGTCCGGGAATTCCCGCTCAATAATTTAGCGGTCACCGCAGCAATGCTGACCCGTTGCGCAGCGCCGGAAAAATATAATCCGTTTGTCGAAGCGATCTATGAAAAGCAGAGCGTCTGGGCCTTCGGCGAAGGTCTGCCGGAAGGCGAGAAAAAGCCACTCGACCAGCTCTTCAATATCGCAAAGCAGGTCGGCATGTCGAAAAAGTCGTTCGATGAATGCCTTGGCGACCAGGCACTACTGGACAACATCATCAAGGTCCGCACCCGCGGCAACGAGGTCTTCAAAGTCCAGTCGACGCCCACATTCTTCGTCAACGGCACGATGGTCCGCGGCGTCAGCAGCCTGAGGCAGCTCGAAGAAGCGATGGAGCCATTTCTGAAAGGCTGACACGGCACCAATCCTTTCATCCAGATAACGGCTGGCGGCGTGGCATTGTCCACAGCCGCCAGCCGGTGCATGATTGGCGACATAGAAAAAAGTTATAAGTGTAGCCAATTCCTTGGGGGAGGTTTGGTGTGGTCAGACAACGACAGGTACTTTTCGCACTTCTGATGACGGGCGTGCTCAGCCTTGCGGGCTGCCAGGCTGGCAGCAGTGGCGATGCCGTGCGCGAGGCCAGTCGTCTGAATCCGGATGGCACACCGACAGCCACCGCATTATTGGAAGCAGGCCCCCTTGGCGACAGGACAATGGGCCGCGCGGATGCCCCTGTTACGATCGTCGAATATGCCTCTCTGACTTGTCCACATTGTCGGGCGTTTCATCAAAAAACGTTCAAGCAGGTCAAAAAAGCCTACATCGACACCGGAAAAGCGCGATATATTTTGCGAGAATTTCCGATCGGTCGCCAGGCCGCTGCAGCCGCCGTTGTTACGCGCTGTGCTCCTGCCGATAAGTTCTTCATTTTAACAGAGAAATTCCTTGCGCAGCAGCGCAGCTGGGTCTCGCAGGAAGTGCGCCACGACCCCATCTTCAAGATCGCCGCCCAGACCGGCATGACACGCGCAACATTTGACAAATGCGTCGCGAATCAAGCGATTATCGACGGGCTGGTGTGGGTGAAGCAGCGGGGACGGGAATTTGGCGTGTCGGGGACGCCGACCTTCTTCATCAATGGGAAGAAGACACGAGGTGCCCTGACATTCGAGCAGGTCAAAGCCATGATCGAGCTGAAGAGCAGCTAACGGTCACATAAAAACCCTGATCGAATTGCCAAACAGTTAGGCAGTCTGCCTCCCCCATTTGAGGGACTAAACGAACGTGAAGATCGCGCGACTGAGGCTCTTGGGCTTCAAATCGTTTGTTGAGCCGACCGAGCTAGTCATCGAGCGCGGGCTGACCGGTGTTGTCGGACCGAACGGTTGCGGCAAATCGAATCTGCTCGAAGCGCTCCGCTGGGTCATGGGCGAGACGTCCTACAAAAGCATGCGCGGCTCCGCTATGGACGACGTCATTTTTGCGGGCACTGACAAGCGGCCGTCGCGCAATATGGCGGAAGTAACGATCTTCCTGGACAACTCGGAACGCAAAGCACCGGCAGAATTCAACGATAGCGATCAGATCGAAGTCGCACGACGCATCGAGCGTGAAGTCGGCTCGGCCTACAAGCTCAACGGCAAAGACGTTCGTGCCCGCGATATTCGTCTGCTGTTCGAAGACGCTGCCACCGGCGCGCGCTCTCCGGCCCTGGTTCAACAAGGTCGGATCGGCGAGATCGTCGGCGCCAAGCCACAGCAGCGGCGCCGAATCCTGGAAGACGCTGCAGGCATTGCCGGGCTTCACTCCCGCCGTCACGAAGCCGAACTGCGCCTCAATGCGGCCGAGAGCAATCTCGAGCGTTTGCAGGACCTCTCCGGCCAGATGACCGCGCAGCTCCAAGGCCTCAAGCGTCAGGCGCGTCAGGCAAAGCGCTACAAGGATCTGTCGGGCAAAGTCCGCGAAGCCGACGCCTTGCGCCATCACATCTACTGGACGGCTGCATGCGACAGTGTCGAGGCGGAAGAGGCCGCCATGCAGAACACCGTCCGCGAGGTCGGTCGATTGACGGCGGCCGAGGCCGAGGCCATCACGGCGCAGGTCGATGCGTCAGAAGTCCTGCCGAAACTCCGCGACGAAGAAGCAACACGCGGCGCCGTTCTCCATCGCCTGACGGTCGAGCGCGACACGCTGGAGAAGGAAGAAGCCCGCATCGAGGAGCGCCGTCGCGATCTTGAAGCGCGTCTCGAACAGATGCAGCGCGACATCACCCGTGAACGTGAAGCCCGCACGGAAGCCGCAGACGTTCTCGCCGGCCTCGAGCGCGAAGAGGCCGAGCTGACACAGGCCATAGCCGGACGTGCCGATCTCGAGATCGAAGCCCGCGAGGTCATGGACACAGCAGGCAACGAACTCGGCGAGGTCGAAGCCAGGCTTTCGGAAATCTCAAGTGCGCATGCTGCGGCCCGCTCCGAGCGCCAGCAACAGGAAAAATCGGTCCAGACCGAAGAGGCCCGTATTCAGCGCGCCGAACGGGAAGCAGCGGAAATTGCTGCAAAACTCGAACGTGTTCGTCACGAACACAGTCTGCATGGCGACATGACGGCCCTTGCCGAACGCGTCACACGCCTTGGCGAAGACGCAAAGTCGCACGAAGACGCCGTCGGCGCCGCTGAGGCGAGCACGACCACCTCGCGCGAGGCGGAAGCGGAAGCTCGCGAGCATGCACGCAAGACAGCGCTGCGCGCGCAGGAACTCGAAACCGAAGTCCAGACCCTCACCAAGCTGCTCCGACCGTCAGACGACAATACCCACCCACCCATTGTCGATGAGATGCGCGTCGCACCCGGCTTCGAGCTGGCGCTTGGTGCCGCACTTGGCGATGATCTGACTGCGCCCGACGATCTTTCCGCTCCGGCGCACTGGCGGGGGATTCTCTCGCCGTCCGGCAACGATCCGGAACTGCCGGCGGGCGTTGAACCTCTACATCGGTTCGTCGAAGCGCCAAATGCGCTGACGCGCCGACTGGCACAGGTCGGTGTTGTGGACCGCGAGCGCGGACGCTTTCTCCAGGACAGTCTGAAATCCGGCCAGCGTCTCGTATCGCGCGAAGGCGATCTTTGGCGCTGGGACGGCTATACGGCTGCTGCCGATGCCCCGACGGCAGCTGCGACCAGGCTGGCCGAGCGCAACAGACTTGAAGGTCTGGCGCGGGAATCGGAAGCGGCGCGCGGCGAAGCACAGGCGGCAGAGGCCGAACTTATCACCGTAAGCGCCGCAGCCTCGCAAGCGGTGGGGCATGAGAAACAAGTCCGGGAGACCTGGCGGACCGCCATGTCCACTCTCAGCCGCGCCAGGGACGAACTCGCAGCCGCAGAGCATGCGGCCCGTGATGCCAGTCAGGAACTTGGTGCCTTGACCGAAGCCGAGACCCGCACCGCCGAGACACTCGCCGAAGCGCGCCAGGCCTTTGCCGAGGCTCAGGCCGCTCTTGGCGACGTAACGGCCCTCGAAGCACTGGAAGCGGACCTGCAATCGCAGCGCGAGGTCGTCAACGAAAAGCGCACTGCCCATGCCGATGCCCGCGCAGCCTTCAACGCGCTTGAGCGGGAGCTGACACTGCGGCAGGAAAGACTGAAAGCCATCTCGGGCGAGAGAACCCGTTGGACGAACAGGATTGCCAGCGCCGAAGAACAGGCAACCTCGCTGACGGATCGCACTGCCGAAACCCAGACGGAACTTGAGAGCCTCGCCGTCCTTCCCGATCAGATCGCCGAGCGGCGCCAGAAACTGTTGAACCAGGTCACGATCGCGGAAGACGAGCGCAACGCGGCGGCCGATGCTCTGGCAGCGGCCGAGAATCTTCTCCGAGCCGCCGACACGGCGCTACGCGACATCCAGGGCGAGTTGGGTACGGCCCGCGAGGAACGCGCTCGCATCGAAGCCCGCCTAGAAGGCGCGCGTGAGCGGCGTGCCGAACAGGCACGCGTCATCCGCGACCAGCTCGAATGCGCTCCTGAAGAGTGCCTCGGGATCGCCGCCCTCAAGGAAGGCGCCCCGCTACCATCGGCCGAGGACGCAGACGCAAAGGTCAACAAGCTACGTGCCGAGCGCGAGCGCCTTGGCGGCGTGAACCTGCGCGCGGAAGAGGAAGCCGAAGAGCTTGGCGGCGAACTCGACAATCTCGAGACCGAACGCGAGGATCTCATCGAGGCGATTGCCAAACTCAGGCACGGCATTTCGAACCTCAATCGCGAGGGACGCAAGCGCCTGCTCGAGGCGTTCGAAGAGGTCAACACGCACTTCAAATCCCTCTTCACGACTCTCTTCGCCGGCGGCGAGGCCAGTCTGGAATTGGTGGAGTCGGATGACCCGCTCGAGTCCGGTCTTGAGATTTTGGCCCGCCCACCCGGAAAGAAGCCGCAAGTCCTGTCTCTGCTTTCAGGCGGTGAAAAGGCCCTGACGGCTCTGGCGCTGATCTTCGCCGTGTTCCTGACAAACCCGTCGCCAATCTGCGTGCTCGACGAGGTCGACGCCCCGCTCGACGACGCGAATGTCGAGCGCTTCTGCAAGATGATGAACGAGATGACGCGCATGACCGACACGCGCTTTCTCATCATCACCCATCACCCGGTGACGATGGCGCAGATGAACCGCCTGTTCGGCGTGACCATGGCAGAGCGCGGCGTCAGCCAACTGGTCTCCGTCACCCTCGAAGAAGCCGAACAATATCTCGAAGCGGTTTGACCTCCTGCCCGACTCGGGCAGTGATTGCATTCCTTCAAACACCAAGGGAAATCAGCCGACACCCACAGTGCATTGTGTGTGCAGATTCAATAAGACTACGCCCCGGACTTGATCCGGGGCCCAGAGCGGCACCGCCAGATCGTGCACTTTCGCCCTGGATCCCGGATCAAGTCCGGGATGTCGAACTGGATACAACCGCATTTCCGCAAGAGCAATGAGAAGCAAAACGTCACCGTCGCAGCATTGAGTGTGAGCGTACAGATCGAATAAAACAACGCCCCGGACTTGATCCAGGGCACAGGACAGCACCGCCAGATCGTGCACTTTCACTCTGGATCCCGGATCAGGTCCGGGATGTCGAACTCGATACAACCGCATTTCCGCAAGAACAATGAGAAGCAAAACGTCACCGTCGCAACATTGAGTCTCAGTGTGCAGATCGAATAACACTACGCCCCGGACTTGATCCGGGGCCCAGGGCAGCACTGCCAGATCGTGCACTTTCACATTGATCCCGGATCAAGTCCGGGATGTCGAACTGGATACAACCGCATTTCCGTCCTAAAAATCCTACGCCTGTATCGCTCAATCCTGAATCGCCACCGCAACCTTCTTGTCGACCCAATCGCCATCGAAACTTCCCCGATGCTCTTTGAGCTGACTTTCCTCTAGACTACGCACACCCGACACCAACGAGGCCCTTTGCCATGGCCGAACCCGCCACTGCCACCAGCACAAGACCCAAATGGCGTCGCACGCTTGAAGCCCTCGTTCGCGGCGACGATCCACGTTTCGGGCGCAAGTTCGATCTGATCATCTGCATTCTGATCGTCATATCGGTCATCGCGCTGACCATCGAGTCGATGCCCGGTCTGCCGCCCTGGCTCTACACAGCCCTCCGGATCGAAGAGGCCTTCGTTGTCGTCGTCTTCACCTTCGAATATATCGTGCGCCTTCTGGCGGCCGAACGTCCGCGCAAATACATCTTCAGCTTCTGGGGGATGATCGACCTTGTCGCCGTCCTTCCCTTCTACATTGGCCTCGGCACGGACCTGCGCTCCGTACGTGCATTCCGCCTGCTTCGTCTCTTGCGACTGCTCAAACTGTTCCGTCATATGCGGGCTGCCGAGCATTTGATGACCGCTTTCAAACGCGTCAGCGATGAGCTTGTCGTGTTCGCCGGCATGGCACTTTTGCTGCTCTATCTGAGTGCCGTCGGCATCTATTACTTCGAACACGAAGCCCAACCCGAGGCCTTCGCATCCATCCCACACAGCCTTTGGTGGTCTGTCGTCACGCTCACGACTGTCGGCTACGGCGACATCTTCCCAGTCACGTTCGGCGGCCGCGTCTTTACGTTCTTCGTGCTGTTGGTGGGCCTGGGCGTCGTTGCCGTGCCGACTGGGCTCGTTGCATCTGCGTTGACGCAGGAACGATGGCACAACAAAGACGAGACGGACGACGACGACGAACAGGCAAATTAGGCGACGCCCTCTTAAGAGCCTCTTGGACTTGCGAGCAGGTCGGCATTGGTCGCGCAATGGCTGATGTTCGTCACGCGTTGCCGTGTTTCGACAGAACCGAAAACGCCCCTCAAGCCCTGCAAATCGCCCTTTGCATGGGGTTGTTCCTCGAAATCTGAGCGACCCCCCCTGCACGAGCGCATCAATCGAACAGAATTTCGAAGTCAAACGTGGTCGAAAAATGCTTGAATTGCATTCGACTGAGAGATGGATGCCGCGTCATGGAGTGGCAGGTCGCAATGCCTGCTACGATACAGGAGTCTCGCAGAGCTTCGGACCCAAGTCTATGGGACTGAACCACCGCATTTACGGCGACTAGAATCGGGCCGGCTCTGTCGCAATCGGCACTGGCCCTCGATCTCTAAGCGGCTAAACTACCACGTCCTGCCGAAACCCAATCTATTAGGTTGCGGCTGGCCCTCGATCTCTAAGCGGCTAAACTTTCAGGACGTTGGCGGTCTCGACCGAATCAGTTGCGGCTGGCCCTCGATCTCTAAGCGGCTAAACTTGAGGGGGCCCTCATGTCAGCGACCGACACGTTGCGGCTGGCCCTCGATCTCTAAGCGGCTAAACTGACTATCAGAAATTCATGAAGCGGCTGCGGGTTGCGGCTGGCCCTCGATCTCTAAGCGGCTAAACTTTGTTACCCCCGTTATCGTGATACTCTCGGGTTGCGGCTGGCCCTCGATCTCTAAGCGGCTAAACTACATTGCTCCTAGAAGTGGTCGATTAGCCCGTTGCGGCTGGCCCTCGATCTCTAAGCGGCTAAACTAAGCGCGAGAAAAAGGCGTTCACCTTCAAAGTTGCGGCTGGCCCTCGATCTCTAAGCGGCTAAACTGCTGTGGATTTGCGGGCCATAGTGCCCGTCGTTGCGGCTGGCCCTCGATCTCTAAGCGGCTAAACTACGGTGACAGTCGGATGATCGTGCCGATCGGTTGCGGCTGGCCCTCGATCTCTAAGCGGCTAAACTCTAATTTTTCGGGCCTGCTTGTTTACCCAGTTGCGGCTGGCCCTCGATCTCTAAGCGGCTAAACTGTGTTGTTTGATGTGGTCAACGACGGTTGCGTTGCGGCTGGCCCTCGATCTCTAAGCGGCTAAACTATTGGCCGAAATGTGCGCGTGCGTGAGGTTGTTGCGGCTGGCCCTCGATCTCTAAGCGGCTAAACTCGGGTCGCTTTCTTCTTGCGCGTCATCGATGTTGCGGCTGGCCCTCGATCTCTAAGCGGCTAAACTTTCGTCCCAATTGGGTTCGTCGCGTTGGCAGTTGCGGCTGGCCCTCGATCTCTAAGCGGCTAAACTTGACAGACAGCCAACCCCATTGCCGCCCTTGTTGCGGCTGGCCCTCGATCTCTAAGCGGCTAAACTCTTGAGGTTTTTGTGATGCTTCGGGAACTTGTTGCGGCTGGCCCTCGATCTCTAAGCGGCTAAACTTGATACTGACCTAAGACCCGAAAAACTCGGGTCTTTTTTTTGTTCAAGCTAGTCCAAATTCGCCGAAGCATCGCTAAAACATTACAAGTTGATCTGGATTCTGAGGACGTCGTTCTTGCTTTGTGCCGGTAAAGATTCGTGCATTCCCATATTGCTTGTCCGTCAAGGTGACGATGTGCACCTTGCCTCTTGCAGGTAATGCGCTTTGGATTCGTCCGATGTGAGTCTCGGCTGCTTCCTTACTCTCGGCGAATCGCAGATAGACAGAGAACTGCGCCATCTCGAAACCCTGGTCCAACAGGAATTTCCGAAAACGCGTTGCTGACTTGCGTTCCTTAGATGTCCCGACAGGCAAGTCAAACATCACATAGAGCCACATCATCCTATATCCGCTAAGACTCGAAACAATCGCGGTCATTGCACCTATGCTTCCAAAGGTAGAAGACGCCGCGGAAGATCCAGCTCTGAAGCCTGACCGGAATAGCATCGCGCAAGCGACAGCGTCAGACGTTCAAGACAAACACCCACAGGGCTGACACCCTCCGTCGTGCTCATATCGGCAACCAGTATCTTTGCCAGCTCAGGCTTCGTTTGCTTGTCGACATTCTCGGCGCCATTGCGAATGAGTTCGAATACCAGAAGATCTGCCAACGGACGAAAAGGCTCCATCACATCGTCGGCGAGCGCGAAAGCGTTTGCCCGTTGGCGATGTGCCAAACCGAGGCTTGGATGAAGCCCGCTTGCCATAATAGCGCGCGCCGTGCCGGCTCTCAGTACCGTGTAACAGTAATTCAACATGGCATTCGGACCATCTGCGGCACGATCGCGCCGAAAGTCATCGCCGAATAGAAGCGGCCAGTAGCGGCGGGCCGCCTGCGCTTCGACATTGTCCGGATCGCCCGCGCGCACCTTACGGGCGAGCAGGCGAAACCCTGTGCTCGGAACGCCCACAGCTTCTAGCGTGACACCCTGACTTTCAATTTTGGTCCGGACGAGTTGCGCCCAGAGGCGCTTCTTCAGCGGCTTCTTGGCCGATGCCTGTTCGCCCATGCGGCCCGCCTGATCATGATGACCATCAACCGACCAAAGGAATGCCGCGGGCCGGTGATTAGCCCCGCAGACGATGAGAGGCGCCTGACGCTCCGCGAGTGCGACGAGAAGATTGTTTGAATAGGTGATCCCATGTGCCGAAGCCACGACGGCTGAGATGTCGTCGAGCGGCACCCGGCCCAGTTCCTTGCCTTCAGCGCTCACTTTCAAAAACCCACGGGTTTTCGACAGGTGGCGGCCATCCTCGGCAATTTCGACGATACGACCTATCATCCGGTAGCACTCAAAGGAGACACACGGCCGATCGGATCGACGCGGACACGACAAGCCTGTGCAGCCCTCAGCCGCTGGTATGTCGCAAAATTCCATCGAAAAGGATCGTCGGGATTCGTGTGGCGCTCCTGAAAAGATCCGGCGTCCGAGTGGTCAACCAAACGAACCCGCTTGGCCGACGGCTCGAGACGAACAACACGATAGATTTTCTGCCCATCGCCAAAATCCGCCATGACAAGGTCACCGTTATGAACACGCATGACAAATCGGGCATCCGGAAACGCAGTACGCCACTTCGGCTGATATCCGGGCTGGTTTGCATCGAACACCGTAACGCCCTCACCGCTCCAGCTCCCATCCGATAGCTCGAAAATATCACAGCACTGATTGTCGCCAGGGACGTAGGCCTTCCGATACCCGTCGCCATGCCGGACCTCGCGCGTCGATTGGCGCGTCTCAAGAACACGGATCCTGCGAATATCGTTGTCTTCGCCAAATGCCCTCAATGCTTCGGTGAGATCTTGGCCTGACCGCTTTGCTTCGCTCGCAAGAGCTTTCAGGCGGGTTCGCAATTCGGGGTCCCGCACACGGTCGATCATATTGGCGTTCAGTGCGTCGATCCTCTTGCGTGCCACGAGATTGTAGTGCTTGCCGTCGATCACATCGTCGGCAGGCCCATATGCCGTCTCGTCGTGGAGTTGGCCTGACGTCACATGGACATTGTCTTGTGCGCCCGGCGGCAATCCATGGTCGGGCTTGTGGCTGACGACGATCTGCTGAAGACACTCAGAAAGCGCCTCGCGAAAGCCATCGAATGGCTCTGGAAACTCTCCTTTGGGAAACAAGCGCTCCAGTTGCATGTCTTCGGCAAGTCCGGACGCCCGTGCCATGCGGTTGAGAAGCCCCCTGTCCGTGCAGGCCACGACGAAGGCATCGATTGCATGATGGCGATGATCTTTCCTGTTCTTCGGCTTGTTAACATCGGAAAAATTGTGATCGCCAAGTAGATCGTTGAGTCCCCACCTGGCACGCAGCATAGCCGTCAGCCGGCCCGGCGGCCCCCAGACCTGGTCGCAGACATGCTCGAGATAGGTCCGTGTCATCCGTGCCATATGCTGCGTATCGGTGAGCTGTCGTGCGAGAAAGCCGCCATCGGTCTCAAAACGCTTCATGGCATCCGGCTGGAACCGCCACGCCTTGCGGGGGAACAGCCTCTCCGCGCGCTCAACGATGGTCTGAAGCTCTTCACCAGACCATTTTTCTCCAGGCGCTTTGTTCGCTTTAATACGATTAACCTCACGCGTGCACAGCACCTTGTTCGTGAAACTATCGTCCAGCGTGGCGGAATGCGGCAGTACGTGCTCGATCTCGATCGAACCATCGAAGAGCCGCTCCATGCCGATTGGGGTACCAGTGAAAACGCAGACTCTTTCGTCGGCGGGCAACTCGTCGAAAAGGCGTAATCTCAATCGCGAATCGTAGGTATCCGTCACATTCAAGTCATGGCTTTTCCGTAACGCCTCAAGCCTCTCCCGCCGCTCCAGATTCTTCTTTTCGTTTTCACGGTTCTCGCGCTGGATCTCGTCCTTGCGCTTCTTGTTCAACTTCAACTCGCGCGCCAACTCGACAGCAATCTCGGCTGGTTTGCCATAGACGTCGATCAAAGTGTTGATCAGTTTGCGAACCTGATTGAGACCGATATGTACCGTCGGATTCGGCACCCGCCCAATGGCTTCCTGGCTACCGGGCAGCGCATCGGGCTTCGCAATGACATGGCGCGACAGAACACTGCCATAATAGGGCAATCTGGCAGACTGACCATCGGCCTTGAGGTCGGAATGGTGAAGATCGAGAGCCTCGACCGCTTCCGAGTATTCAAGCGGCCGGCGATAAACTTCGCCGGTTTCGGGATCTCGGCCATCCTCCTTCCATTGCGTCTCCATGACGTTGACGAGGTCTGTGAGAATGGAGCGGCCAAATCGTCCGTGACCCTGCGGCAAGCGCGTATCCGAGATGGCATCTATCCGAGATTTCTCGATCTCGAAATGCGTAGCGAGCCATTTTCTCAGTTCCGAGGGATCTTCGACCGCCAACAGTCTTTCGACCACTTCGATCTGCCGCTCGCGGGGCAACGACCGCCACAGCTTGCCGAATGCCTTTCCGGCAGCGAGTTTCACCGCCGTCTGATCCGGGGGCAGACCTGTGCGGCCGGCCAGTTCGTAATTGAAACGGATGTCGTCAGGCAGTTTCGCAGCCGATCGCAGCTTGTCGAATTTTACCGTGTGGCCGGAACGCGCCATGAGAAGGCCGGCCAGCGCATCGCGATCTGCAAGCGTGAGGCGGCGCTCGCCAATTCCAGGGCGCACAATCCTCAGTTGGGCGACATCCTGCAATATCCGGAATCTTTGGAACAGCGGATGTGCCTTGGGCGCGCGCTCGCCATTGTCGATCTCGATGCCGTCAAGCTGCGTCTTGTCCTCCTCCGGGCGCAAAGTGCATCGCCCGACCGCCGGTTTCTTGAGCGGTCGCTGTTCCAGGATTATCCATTTGAGCTTGTCCAGAACCGCTTCGGTCAGTTGCGGGTGCTGGGGCGCCTGAACCGACCAGATCGCGTTCAACTCCTGTTCAACCATCAAGCGCACGGGGTAGAAGGCGTAAATATTCTTTGCACCCTTGGACGTCGGCCGAAAGCGAACAGATTTGGGGGTAACGAATCCTGCTCCGTCCGGAAGCCGTCTCCCAAACTTGTCCCGCCCGTTGCGGTGCGCCAGGAATTCTCCAAGCGTTCTGACGCCGGCCGTCTTCAGAGCATCCTCAAGCGCCTGTATGCCCGCCCGCGTGGCACTCTTCTCACTGTCGTCCGCATCGGCGAGACGGTTCGATTTGAAGCCACGCCGCTGGTTCAAATGAAAAAGCGCGCGACCGAGCTCATGGGCTGGAAGCGGCTCGTTCAATGCCGCGGCACGCAGCCAATAGGGATCGATCCGCTCCAGTTTCTTGCGCTCCTCAGGATCGGCCGGCATCAATCCGATCTCGACCAGCAGCTCCATCAACTTATCGCGGCGACGAATGAAACGGTCCCTGCGCCGCCGCGTCGCACGCGCCGCGCGCCGGTCCGCCGCCAGCGATGCCTTCGACTGAGGGTCCTTGCCCGCCTCTTCATTTGGGCTGAGGATGCGAACGCCGGAATTGAGGATGCCGACGGGCTTTCCCGTGTCACTCAGTTTGAGCGCACACCAACCGATGGAGTTGGATCCGATGTCGAGGCCGAGACGATATTTCATAGCAACTGCCCAAAACACTCTTTAAATCGAACGACTCCCATCTGATCGAAAAACAAAACTGACGGAAGTTTCAACACCAAAAACAATGCAACTTAGAACAGGAACTTAGTCAAATCCTGATTTGAGTCAGTTGTAAAAATTGAATTAGAGTGCAAAACTACCGATTGGGTGACCAACAAGCTTAGCCGCTTAGAGATCGAGGGCCACCCGTTAACAAGCACATTATAGTGCACAAAATTTCTCTTTCGAGAGAGCGTGCGGCGGGTCTTTGGCCCGCCGTTTGCGCTTTTTTACTTCCGAGCTCATAGATTAAGCAGACATAAAAATTCAAATCGCAACTAATATCACGCGCATTTCAAGCCTTCTAAATTGAAGTCAAATCTGAATTTGACCAATCCGACGTCAAGTCTACTCCTCAACGCTTCCATCTCCCAGATCCTCGACGTCCTGATTGAACAGCTCCTCAAGCTCCTCGGATCGCCATTTGGCGTGGGCCTGGATTTTCTCAAGGTCGGTGTAGTGAGCATAGTCTTCAAAGAGGTGGCGCTCGTCGAACGCTCGGAATGTCTCCACGGTGTTCCGAACATCCTTCTCGGGAAAACCAAGCGTCCTTAGAACGTCCTCGGTCAGGTCCAGTGCGGACAGGAAGGTCTCGCGCTGGATCACGCCGACACCGAGATCCATGAGCTGGTGGGTGTGCTGGCGGTCGCGGGCGCGGGCGAAAACGGGCACATTCGGAAAGTGCTGGCGCATGAGCCGGGCAGTTGTCAGCGAGCGATCGACATTATCCATGGCAAGGACGAAAGCGCGCGCCTTGTCCACCTGTGCCGCCTCCAGAATGTCGAGACGGGCCGCGTCGCCATAATAGGCCTTCGAGCCGAAACGGGCGACGAAGCTGACCTGGCCGGCTGACTCATCAAGGGCGGTAAATGGAATGCCGCGGGCACGCAGGACACGCGCAACGATCTGACCGAACCGGCCGAAGCCGGCAATCACAACGTGCCCCTGCTCTTCGGGCATGCTGTCGTAGCTTGGCTCCTGCGACTTGGGCTCCCTGGTCAGGAGCTCGTCCAATAACAGCAGGACCGGGGTCGCCAGCATCGAGAGCGTGACGATGACCGTGAACAACTCAGCGATATCGCGGTCGATGACCTTCTCACCGAGCGCCGTCGCAAACAGCACAAAGGCGAACTCGCCGCCCTGGGAAACTGCCAGCGCCAGACGCCGTGCCGCACGGTTGTTAAGACCGCGCATCCGGCCGAGGCCATAGAGCACGGCGGCTTTGACCGCCAGGAGAGAGATCGCGCCAATGACAATCAAAACGGGTTTTTGCGCAAGAAGATGAAGATTGAGTCCCATGCCAATGGCTGTGAAGAACAATCCAAGGAGGAGCCCTTCGAAGGGCGCAATGTCGGCCTCGATCTGATGGCGATACGAGGAGTCAGCCAGCAGCGCGCCGGCGAGAAATGCGCCGAGCGCGGCGGAAAGCCCGGCGGCCTCCATTAGGAGCGCGACGCCAACGACCGTCAGAAGTGCACTGGCAGTCATCGCTTCACGCACACCGGTCGATGCAATGAACGCAAACACCTTCGACAGAACGAAATGTCCGACGACGATCACAAGTGCGATTGCGCCGATGACCTTCGCCGCGCCGAGCCAGGAGAGGCCGTCATCCCCTCCGCCTGTCGCCAGCAGCGGCACCAGGGCAATGAGCGGAATGGCCGCCAAGTCCTGAAACAGCAGGACCGAGAAAGCGGCCCGCCCATGACGCTTGGTCAACTCGCTTTTCTCCTCCAACACCTGGAGCACAAGCGCAGTCGATGAAAGCGAGATAGCCAGAGCAATGAATGCTGCCTTGTCCCAGGCGACATCCAGCAGCATTGCAACGGGCGGAGCAATCAAGGCCGCGGACACGAACACCTGAGCCGCACCCAGGCCGAAAATCGATCCGCGCATCGCCCAGAGCCGAATGGGCTTGAGTTCCAATCCGATCACGAAGAGGAGCAGGACAACGCCATACTCAGCAATGTGGAGGATGCTCTCGACCTGATAGACGGCGAAAACAAAGCCGAGGCCGTAAGGGCCGATCAGCACGCCGGCAGCCAGATATCCGAGAACCGAGCTGACCTGCAACTTTTTCGCAATCGGCGCCGCAATCGCTGCCGCAGCCAGGAAAACGGCAGCCTGAATAAGGAAATCCCCAGTCACATCATTCCTTCCCTGCAATCGTAGGATCGGCCTTCGCCCTGATCAGTGGGGCTGGCGCCACACAGAGTATGCCGCATCAATCGTCAGTTCTGGAGGCGAACTTGAAGGCAAAGGATGAGCGAACCTTTTCGACCTGATTCCGTGTGGTTCGTTACACTTGTTACGGAGTGTGATGGCGGTCACACGCCCCCACCCGATGCCTCCCTATTTCTAAGTCACGACGAAGGAACACACACCGTACCGGGGAGAGACACATGAAATTCTTTGCAAAATCAGCGACCGCCGCCGCCGTTGCCATCACGATCATGGCCAGCACCCTCGCTTCGCCGGCCGAAGCCAAAGTGCGCGGCAAGGATATCGCAGCCGGCATTCTGGTCGGGATTGCGGCCATCGCCATCGCCAGCCAGGTCGATGCCGGTCCGCCCCCGCCTCCGCGCCGCCGGGCACGTGGCCGCGGACGTGGTCCGAACTGCGGATGGATGCTCAAGAAAGCGAAGCGCACCGGCAGCAACTACTGGTGGAACCGCTACGACGAGTGCCGCGGACGCTGGTAGGCACAGAAACAACCTCAAGATCGGGCGCCCCTGGAAGATATCTTCCAGGGGCGTTTTGCATTGAAAATCAGATGTTTATACGGATCGGCGATCTGCTTTCCCGAGTCTGATTGATACATTTGTTACGCGGTGTGACGGCGGTCACACCCCCTCGCCGAAACCCTCCCCATCTCTATGTCACGACATTGGCACACACACATCACACCGGGGACAAACACATGAAACTCTTTGCAAAATCAGCGACTGCCGCCGCCGTTGCCATCACGATCATGGCCAGCACTCTCGCCACACCGGCCGAAGCCAAAGTGCGCGGCAAGGATATCGCAGCCGGCATTCTGGTCGGAATCGCTGCCATCGCCATCGCCAGCCAGGTCGATGCCGGTCCGCCCCCGCCTCCGCGCCGCCGGGCACGTGGCCGCGGACGTGGTCCGAACTGCGGATGGATGCTCAAGAAAGCGAAGCGTACCGGCAGCAACTACTGGTGGAACCGCTACGACGAGTGCCGCGGACGCTGGTAGGCACAGAAAAAATCCCAAGATCGAGCGCCTCTGGAAGACATCTTCCAGGGGCGTTTTACATTGAAAATCAGCTGCTTATACGGATCGGCGATCTGCTTTCCCGAGTCTGATTGATACGTTTGTTACGCGGTGTGACGGCGGTCACACCCCCTCGCCGAAACCCTCCCCATCTCTATGTCACGACATTGGAACACACACATCACACCGGGGACAAACACATGAAACTCTTTGCAAAATCAGCGACCGCCGCCGCCGTTGCCATCACGATCATGGCCAGCACTCTCGCCTCGCCGGCCGAAGCCAAAGTGCGCGGCAAGGATATCGCAGCCGGCATTCTGGTCGGGATCGCTGCCATCGCCATCGCCAGCCAGGTCGATGCCGGTCCGCCCCCGCCCCCGCGTCGCCGGGCACGTGGCCGCGGACGTGGTCCGAACTGCGGATGGATGCTCAAGAAAGCCAAGCGCACCGGCAGCAATTACTGGTGGAACCGCTACGACGAGTGCCGCGGACGCTGGTAGGCGCATCACAAATCATTGCGACTGAATGCCCCTGTGATCGCTCGCAGGGGCATTTTCAGTCGTGATTGGCTGTTTGGCGCCAATTATCCCCCTTACCGTCATGTTCACGTTATCCGTGATCCCTAAACTCCGCTCTTGACGCGCCATACAAAGTCCACGATTCTTTGATCTCGTAAGTTAAGACGCGAGCCTAAGTTAGTGTGTCTTATTAGTAATGCGTAGCTCGAGGCCTCGAAGCGTGTCAGCGCAGAGGTGGGGGGTATAGACATGCTCAGAGCAGAATCTGAGACGTTTTTCGACGCGCCTGTCATCGAAGGCGAGCCTATCGTCGAAGACAAGAAGACCAGTTCGCTTATCGCAAACCTGAAAGAGTTTGCACCGTCTATCGACCTGGTGTCGGGACGTTATGCCGGTTCGGTTCTCGGGCCGGAGTTGCTGATCGAAGGTACACTCGAATCAACGGGTCTTGTAGAGATCTTCGGGACCGTCAACGGCGATGTCCGCGGCGCGGCCGTAACCGTGGCTGAGACGGGTGTGGTCAATGGCAGCATCGAAGCCAAGATCCTGATGGTCAATGGTCGCGTTACAGGCGATCTGCGAGCCAGCGAAGTCGAGCTTGGTCCAACGGCCCAGGTGGACGGCAACATTCATCAGCGGTCCATTATAATGGCCAAAGGTGCGCGTTTCGAAGGCCGTGCAACGCGCATGACCCCGGTCGCGACACCCGAAGTCATCGCGCCCGAGCAGGCTGTGAGCGGAAAAGCCCGAGCACTTACTGCTCAGACGAATAAGAATCTGCTTCCTATGAAAGACGGTCACCGGCCAATACCGGCGAATCGCGTCCTGCAGTCACCCATGCGGGCCGCGTCATAGACAGGCCGTCTACGGCGAGATTTTAGCGGCCAGCCCCGGAGGCTGGCCGTTGCCGTTTTCGGGGTCCTCTATCAGCCTGCCAGTGGCCTAATTCAACGTCACATTGTCTCCGATTGCAGTTCTGCCAGCCTTATGCGACTTTCGGACCCAGAGCAGAACGCGATTTACCCTTTAAAAACAGCATTTTATACTAAGGTCTCAGTGTCTTGACAGCGCCAGCCCAGCGAACCTAAGTTGCGCGCAACAAGGCCAAGCCGGCTGGCACGAGGCATAGGCATGGCGGATCCCACTGATAATCGGCAAAAAGTCACCAATTCCACCGACAATTCAGATGGTGATTCTTATCTCGATCGATTGGACAAGCTCGATGCGCGTCTTCAAGAGCTACGAGACCACAAGGATCCAGACGCGGCTGCGCGGCGCGACAGGAGTGCACTTAGCCAGGGCGTCAAGATCGCAAGCGAGCTCGTCGCATCGATCCTGGTTGGAAGCATAATCGGATGGCAGTTGGACAAATGGTTGAGTACAGCTCCTGTCCTCTTGATTATTTTCTTTCTTTTGGGTACGGCGGCAGGTCTAAGGAGCGTGATGCGCTCGGCGGAGGCGCTTTCGAAGACCACCGGGCCGACGGCATCGAAGGATTCAGACCGGGAAAACGGGCCCGGCAACGCATGATTGGGGGCGTTTAAGTGGCAGCCGATACGACAGGCGGGGGCGGAATGCCCGATCCCATCCACCAATTCGAGATCAAGCGGCTTATGAACCTTGATCTGTTTGGCCTGGACGCGTCATTCACGAATTCATCGCTCTACATGGTCATTGCGGTCGCGCTGATCTCGATCCTGACCATTTGGGGCATGAGCGGACGCGCCCTGGTGCCGTCCCGTATCCAATCCGTGGCCGAAATCGCTTACGAGTTCGTCGCCAATATGGTGCGCGACAATGTCGGCCCGCACGGACAGAAGTTCTTCCCCTTCGTCTTCACGCTCTTCATGTTCATTCTGTTCGTCAACATGCTGGGCATGGTGCCGACCGCATTCACCGTGACGAGCCATCTTGCCGTAACGGCTGCCCTGTCGATTCTCGTGTTCGTCGTCGTGCTCATCGTCGGCTTCATCAAGAACGGCCTTGGGTTCCTGAAACTCTTCGTGCCGTCGGGGGTACCCGCCTGGGTCCTGCCGCTGGTTGTCGTGATCGAGATTATCTCTTTTCTCTCACGCCCGGTGAGCCACTCGGTTCGGCTGTTCGCGAACATGCTGGCCGGTCATATCACCCTGAAGGTTTTCGGTGGCTTTATCACCATGCTGCTCGGCGCCGGCGCCGCAGCAGTGATCGCCCCGCTTCCTTTCATCATGGCCGTTGCTTTGACGGCCCTCGAAGTTCTTGTCGCGTTTCTGCAGGCCTATGTGTTCGCCATGCTGACCTGCATGTATCTGCACGACGCTTTCCACCCGAGCCACTAGGTCGCAACCATAGGGCAACGGCAATACCGAGATTTCTCTTCAACCGGATCACATCCAAATTTAAGACAACGGAGACAGTTTCATGGACCCAGCAGCAGCAAAGCTCATCGGCGCCGGCCTCGCGGCTATCGGAACAGGTGCAGCAGCCATTGGCGTTGGCAATCTCTTCGGACAATTCCTGCAGGGCGCATTGCGTAACCCGTCCGCGGCAGACGGCCAGTTCGGCCGGCTGATCTTCGGCTTCGCAGTGACGGAAGCACTGGGTATTTTCGCCCTCTTGATTTCCTTCCTGCTGCTCTTCACATAAAGAGCGCGTCAACGTGACAATCGGGTAGGTGCGAGCACTTACCCCCCTCGCCTGATCCGAGCAGGACCTTATGGCCGAAACGAAAGACACGACAACGACGACTACGGAGGTCGGACAGCCGGTCGACCAGGGGAACAACTTCCCTCCGCTCGACACGTCCACCTACGTACCGCAGCTCATCTGGCTGGCGCTTACCTTCGGAGCGCTCTATCTGATCATGGCGCGGGTTGCTCTGCCCCGGATTGCGACGGTCCTGGAGGAACGCCGCGATCGGGTGGCGAACGACCTGGACCAAGCCGAGCAGCTCAAGAAGAAAACCGAGTCTGCGATCGCCTCCTACGAAGAGGCGTTGGCCAAGGCACGTGCCAATGCACATGAGATCGCGCAAGAAGCTCGGGATAAGCTTTCGGGTGAAATCGAGACCGAGCGCGCTGCCGTGGACCAAGAACTGGCCAGTATGACATCGGAAGCCGAAACGCGGATTCAGGGCTCGAAGGCCGCTGCACTTTCGAAAGTCAATGAGATCGCAGCCGACACGGCCGAAGCCATTGTAAAATCGCTGGTCGGCGGACGTGTGACAAAGGCCGAAGTGACGGATGCCGTCGGCAAGGTCATGGCGGAGTAAGGGCGACAATCATGCTTCATTCTGCGGAATTCTGGGTCTATTCGTCGTTCTTCGTTTTTCTGGCTATTCTCATCTACCTCAAGGTACCTGGCATGATCGCAGGCATGCTCGACAAACGGGCCGATGCCATCCGCGAAGAATTGGACGAAGCCCGCCGCTTGCGGGAAGAAGCCCAATCGGTCCTGGCCGAGTATGAGCGCAAGCAACGCGATGCCGAGGAAGAGGCAGCCGAGATCGTCGCCCTTGCCAAGAAAGAAGCCAAGGCTCTGGCGGCAGAAACGCGCGAACGGTTGAAAGAGACGTTGGAGCGGCGGACAAAGATCGCCGAGGAGAAGATCGCCCGTGCCGAAGAGCAGGCTTCAAACGAAGTCCGCGCCATGGCTGTGGATGTCGCCATCGACGTCGCCCGCAATATCATCGACAAAAAGATGACCCCGGCCGCCTCGACGAAGCTCATCGACAAGAATATCGAAGAGCTGAAGACCCGCCTGAATTAGGACACTTAACTTCGCGGGCAAGCGCTTCCTACAGCTCAAAATGGGGCCATATCACCCGCCCTACTCTCCTCGCATTGAAGGACAGCATTTGCTTCCTCAAAATTACAACGCCATTCCTTTTACGCTTCAACGAAGGTTAGGTCGAAGGAGAGTGATGGTATCGCGACTGAAACCGTTCAGACACAACACGCTCTCGGCTCAGAATCCGTAAGTTCGTAGAGGTCTCAATGGCAGCTTCGAGCCCATTCAAGCCCTTCTGCTGATGTCGCAAACGCGACGATCAGGTTCGAGTTGAATGCGCAAATTTGACCCATCCCAGTCATTCGGCAATGAACTCCGCGCGTTAGCGCTGCGCTATTCTAATCTTTGAAAATTCAATCCGATGAAACCAGTCTCTGGTTCTCAATCGCCCAGATTTTGGCGTGTGGAAGCAACGAAGCCGTTACAAAGTTTATTCCGTTGGGCGAGAATGCCACATCCATAAACAGTCCCTTGCCTTCCGGTGGTTCGTCAACGGCAATCAGCTGGCCAGTCCTGGCGTTCCAGAGTCTAATTGAATCGGGCGACACGGTCACAAGCCTCTCCCCATCGGGGGAATATGCGACTCCACGAACTGAAAGTTTGTGGCCCTTGAGCGTTGCCAAGACATTGCTGGTCTTCACGTCCCAGATTTTTGCAACATTGTCGCTACCGCCGGTGGCAATCTTTTTCCCATCGGGGGAAAAATCAACCGCGTAGATATCTCTCTTGTGCCCTTTAAATGATCTTATTTTTTTACCAGACCTCCGGTCCCAAAGTGATGCGGTGTGATCTGTGTGCCCAAATAGAAGAGTTGAGCCATCTGGTGAAAACGCCGAGGCAATCACGCCATGTCTGGTTTTGAACTGTCGGATCAACGTGCCGGTTTGTGCATCCCACAATTTTGGCCAACCGCCTGATGAATGTGTCAGGAAGCTCTCGCCGTCGGGTGCAAAATCAACGGAATTAAGGCCGAGAATAGACTTCGCAGCAATGGATTTGAGTAACCGGCCGGTTCTGACATCCCAGAGTCTGGCTGTATTATCCTCTGAACCGGTTAGGATCGTTTTTCCGTCCGGGGAGAACGCAACAGAATTAACATGTCCAGCATGCCCCACGAATGTTCTTCTTATGAATCTGGTTTTTACGTCCCATAAGTGAATCAAAGCATCATTTGATCCCGTCAGGACGTGCTTTCCATCCGGGGAAAAAGCGACAGAATTTACGTTGTCAGTATGCCCTCTTAAGGTCGCAGGCTTCTGCCCCAGCGGTTTCTGGAGCGCGGACTTTTCGTTGTTGTCGGGCGTCGGCGCGGACGCCGATTGCTTCTTGAGCTGTCCTTCCAATTCCTTGAGCCGGTTCTTAAGCGCTGCCATTTCATCCGAAGTAGAATCGGAGTTCTTGGAACTAGGGGCGACATTCACTGTAACCGGCCCATAGAAATAGAAATCACCGGTGAGCGATGAGTTGCTCCATGGAACCTGACGGCTCGATGTTGCCTTGATGACATCGACCCTGACACGCCGCATGAGTTGAGCCACATCCAAGCCAGGTGTGTCGATATGCTTCAGAAGTGCTGTGGTGAAAGGGCTATTCTTGCCAGAACCATCAAGGGCAACATTGCCTGGCTGGGTGGCAAATGAGATCATTGTGCCCAAGCCGGTTTCCAGACGCGCCAGTCCTCTCCCCAAGGCTGTTGAGCGCGTGCCCATGGAACGGGCAAGATTGCGCGCCAGCGGATTGTCACGACACGCATCGAGGAAGACTAGGTTGGTCTTCGTGGCCCACTCCATCAGCTTCAGGATGTTCTTGATCGGAACCGTCTCGAAACCGAGAGAGGCTTCATCTTCCAGTTCCGCATCGACTGGAACAAGATAGTTTTCGCCATCCACCTGAAGGCCGTGACCGGCATAGAAAAAGAGGCCGACATCGGCGCCAACCAGTTTCTTGCGAAATGCTGAGACCTTCTGGGCAAAGTCCACATGGGTCAGGTCGACACCCTTGACCACATCAAAATCGAGCTTCAAGAGCTTTTCCGCGATGGCGTCTGCGTCATTTTTGGGGTTGGTCAGTTTCGATGCATGCTCATAGGCCGAGTTTCCAATTATAAGCGCAACGCGCTTGGACGCATTCGCTGTCGCAACCGACACGAATAGGCTTAAAATGACAAATCCAAAACCAAGCAATCTGATCATCACCAACGTCCCAACCTTTCCCCAACTTGTCGGCTCCCACTCTATGTGATTGATCACAAGGGTAAAATGCTTCTTTCAAAACCGGCAGTTATAAAACTCACAGTTGGTCGACTTTTTTCAGAGATGATGATGTCCGCTTCTGGCATAAAGTGTCGAGGCGAGGCATGTCTAAAATTGAATGTCGCCAGCGTTCTCCTTGGTCGTTTTGGTCCGCATATCCGCCGTCTGCATCGACGGCTTAATGGATCTTGATCCTAAGTATCTGATTTGGAATCAGCCAACGGTAACTTTCGTTGCCCCCCTGTCGAGGCCACTAATCAGATTCTACGACGAGGTTGCCGTATGGCTGGCAATTGCACGCGTCAGAATCGACCCTTGCGTGTGGGGCCCACACGGTCGAAAGCGCTGCTTTCATGGGTCATTCCGGTGTCGAGAGTCCGGCAGGCCGGCGAGATCGGATTTTGCCAGCAGCGAAGGCGGCGCATGTGCTTTCAAAGCGTCTGTGAGCCTTTCGGGACCGTCAAGCGAATGCCATGCGATCCGATAGGGATTGGCATATCCGTCGACCAGTTGCCGCCAGTCAAACGAAGACGGCGCTGTCTCCTTCGGGCAGATCTCGAAAATATTGACTGTGGTAGTGTGTCTGCCGGCCCAACTTGTCATGGGACGTGTCGTCAACTTCTCTATCTCGTCCCAGGTCAGTCTTGTTTCCATGTCACGGGTCAAGATTCCGTCGGAGGAGATGGTGATGGCGGGTATGTTGCGAGTGAATCGCTCTATAAGAGGAATTGTGACCGCAGCTATCGCGAGAGTGAACAAAATCACTATTGCCCATAATCCGATATAGACACCGGGCTCTTCCCGAACGAACCGGGCTGTGAACACGACAAATACGACAGTGAGTACGGCGGGAATGCAGAGCACGATCCAGGCCCAGTAAAGCGGGAAGCCGCGCCTGTAGTAGATCGATATCGGGTCAGCTTTCGTCGTCTCCATCTCGTTCGACAGGCCTCGCTCAGCTTTGACAAAGCTGCAATGCTAGCCCCGGTGCTGGTGCGACAACTGAACGATTTTTAGGGCAGCGGGCGCGGTTTTCCCGCGTCATCCAGTGCGACAAACGTGAACTTGCCAGCCGTCACCTTCACCCGCTCGCCATGACGCTGTCTCAGGGCCCAGGCTTCCAGTGAAATCTCGAGAGACGTGTTTCCCTCTCTCGTGACATCTGCATAGACGCACAGGACATCGCCGACGGCCACAGGCTTGAAGAACGTCATGGCATTGATCGCAACGGTTGCGACACGGCCGCGCGCGCGTTGCCCCGCGGCGATACCACCGGCAATATCCATCTGCGACAAGACCCAGCCGCCGAAAATGTCACCGCTGGGATTGGCATCTCCCGGCATGGCAAGTGTCCGCGTCGTGAGTTCCCCGCGCGGCGTGTCTTCAGTGTTTTCCATCGAAGACGCCACGCCTATTTGTATCTTGAGAGCGCAACGGCCCAGGCGCGTTGCCAATCCTCGAAGGCATGGGCGGCACCGCGCGAGAGATCCGTCCAGGCAGCTTCATTGGCGCGCTGAAGATCGGTCTGCATCTTGATGGCGTTGGCGATGGTTTCTTCCATCGTCTTCATCTGCTCTTTGTACTGATCTCCGGCACCGCCGCTCGATCCTTGCATTTTCTCCTGTATCTCAGAGACTTGCTTCTGCCATGCCTTGATCTGCTCTTCCAGCTGTCCGACAAACGCGTTGTAGTCAGTCATCGGCTTCGGTCTCCTGTTCTCGTAATTCAGCAGTGCGGTCCGCTACTTGCGTTTCGGCATGTAGAGATCGGTAATCGTACCCTCAAATGCTTCGGCTGCCATCCCAACCGTTTCCGAAAGGGTCGGATGGGGATGAATGGTCAGGCCGATATCGGAGGCATCGGCTCCCATTTCGATCGCGAGCGCAACTTCGGCGATCAGATCGCCGGCACTCGGCCCGACGATACCGGCACCAATCACGCGATCGGTGGTCTCGTCGAACAGGATTTTGGTCAGCCCTTCGTCCCGGTCAAGGCTGAGCGACCGTCCGCTCGCCGCCCAGGGGAAGATGCCCTTCCCGTACTTGACCTTCTCAGCTCTCGCCTGGTTTTCCGTCATGCCGACCCAGGCAACTTCCGGATCCGTGTAGGCGACGGAGGGAATGACGCGGGCATCGAATGCCGTCTTCAGTCCGCTCGCAACCTCAGCAGCGGTCTTGCCTTCGTGCACCGCCTTATGGGCGAGCATCGGCTGACCGACGATGTCGCCGATGGCGAAAATATGCGGCACGTTGGTGCGCATCTGATTGTCGACCGGTATGAAGCCACGTTCGTCGACGCCGACACCTGCCGCCTCGGCACCGATCATCTTGCCGTTGGGACGCCGACCGACGGCAACGAGCACACGATCGAACATATCGTCATGGCTTCCGTCGGGGCCCTCGAAGGTGACTTTCAGGCCCTTCTTCTCGGCGGAGACGGCGGTAACCTTGGATTTCAGGAAAATATTCTCGTAGCGCTTCTCGATGCGTTTATGCAGCGGCTTTACGAGATCCCTGTCGGCACCCGGAATGAGCTGATCCATCAGTTCGACGACCGTGATCTTCGATCCAAGCGCCTCATAGACCGTTGCCATCTCCAGGCCAATGATACCGCCGCCAATCACGAGAAGGCGTTTCGGGATGTCTTCAAGCTCCAGGGCACCCGTCGAATCGATCACCCGCGGGTCGTCATGAGGGATGAAGGGCAATTCCACGACTTCGGAGCCTGCGGCGATGATCGCCTGATCGAAGGAGACCGTCTTGGTCCCATTCTCGCCGGTGACCGAAATCAGGTTGGGGCCTGCAAAGGTTCCGGTCCCATCGACGACCTGCACCTTGCGCTGCTTCGCAAGTCCGGCAAGCCCGCCTGTGAGACGGTTCACGACACCTTGCTTCCAGCTCCTCAGCTTGTCGATGTTGACCTTGGGCTTGGCATAGGTGATGCCGTGCTCCCCCATTTCTTCGGCCTCGGAGATCACCTTGGCGGCATGGAGAAGCGCCTTGGAGGGAATGCAACCCACATTGAGGCAGACACCGCCGAGGCTCGGCCAGCGTTCGACCAGAACCGTTTGAAGACCAAGGTCGGCGGCACGAAATGCGGCCGTATAGCCGCCGGGGCCAGACCCGAGTACCAGCACCTCGGCATGAATATCGCCTGTGGCGGGTGCTGTCGGGCGCGACACCGGCGCCTCCACCGGAGCTGGTGCCGCCGGCTCGACAGCGGCAACGCCGGTCGACAGCGTGAGGATGGGCGTGCCTTCCGAAACACTGTCTCCCTCTTTGACCAGAACCTCGACGATCTTTCCGCCCGTCGGTGCAGGCACCTCCATGGTCGCCTTGTCGGATTCAAGCTCGATCAATCCGGCTTCCGCCTCGATGTCATCGCCGGCGCTGACAAAGACCGAGATCACGGGCACTTCGTCAAAATCGCCAATGTCCGGGACAGAAACGGTTATCGTCTCGTGAGCACCGGCGGGCGAGCCGTATCCTGCCGGCTCCGAAGGTCCTGTCGTTGCGTCTCCCGATACCGCGCCTTTGGCAGGGATCGCTGCTTCGCTTTCGCTCTCCAGCGTGAGAATGAGCGCTCCTTCGGAAACCGAGTCGCCTTCCTTGACCGAGACCTCGGCGACGGTGCCTGATGTCGGCGCCGGTACTTCCATGGTCGCCTTGTCGGATTCAAGCTCGATCAGCGCGTCTTCCTCGGCCACCGTGTCGCCCGGTTTGACGAACACGGTGATGACCGGGATATCGGAAAAATCGCCGATATCCGGAACCTTGACTTCGATCTTTGCCATTTCTGTTCTCTTTACAACAGGAGCCGGCGTGCATCGCCGAGCAGATATTTGAGTGTGGCGCAGAAGCGCGCGGCCAGCGCCCCATCGATCGCCCGGTGATCATAGGAAAGCGACAGAGGCAGCATGTTCCGCGGCACAAAAGCCTCACCATCCCACACTGGCGCCATCTTCGATCGGGTCACGCCAAGAATTGCCACTTGCGGTGCGTTGACGATCGGCGTGAACGATGTCCCTCCGATGCCGCCAAGCGATGAGATCGTAAAAGACGCGCCCTGCATCTCTGCCGGCTTGAGCTTGCCGTCGCGCGCCTTGGCTGAGAGCTCGCCAAGCTCCTTCGAAATCTCAACGATGCCCTTTGCATCCGCATCCTTGATAACCGGGACCACCAGGCCCTGCGGGGTGTCGGCCGCAAAGCCAATATGAAAATAGTTCTTGCGGACCAGCTTGTCGCCATCGGGATGCAGCGACGAATTCACCTCCCAATGGGACCGCAAGGCCGAAACGCTGGCTTTCACCAGAAACGACAGGAGCGTCACGCGGTAGCCTTCTTCCTTGGCCTTGGTGTCTAGCTCCTTGCGGAATTTGTCGATCTCCGTGATATCGGCTTCCTCGTTGTGGGTCACATGCGGGATGTTGAGCCAGGAACGATGCAGCGCCGGCCCCGATATCTTCTTGATCCGAGGCATATCGACATCTTCGACCGGTCCGAACTTGCTGTGATCGACAGCCGGGATTGGCGGGATACCTGCTCCTTCGGCAGATGCGGCAGCCGATGGTGCGGCGGCGGGCGATCCTTTCAGATAGGCCGTGACATCTTCGCGCAGGATACGGCCCTTGCGTCCCGTCCCCGTGACCGAGGCCAGATCGATTCCGAGCCGACGGGCAAAGGCCCGAACGGATGGCGATGCATGGGCCTTGGCAAAGCCTGCCTCGTCTACGGGCGTCAGAGCGCCGCCTGCGGCCGGCGTGGGACTCTCCGACACTGCGCTAGCAGTCGCAGGATTGGCCACTGGCGGGCGCGACTCGGGCTCCTGAGGGCCTTTCGGGTTCGGCGCTTCGACGGGAGCGACGACTTCTCCAGCCTCGACCAGCAATATCACAGCCCCTTCCGAGACCATGTCGCCTTCCTTGACCTTCAAATCCTTGATTGTGCCGGAGACCGGGCTCGGCACCTCCATAGTCGCCTTATCGGATTCAAGCTCGATCAGTGCGTCTTCTTCCGCGACCGTATCGCCGGGCGCGACAAAGATCGAGATAACGGGCACGTCTGAAAAGTCGCCGATGTCGGGGACCTTCACTTCGATTGTGGACATGGGTCTTGATCCCTTCCTGGCTTACGCGGTGCGCGGATTGGGCTTTGCCGGATCGATGGCATATTTCTTCTGGGCGGCTTCCATGTCCTTGGCAGACACGACACCATCCTTGAAGAGCGCATAGACCGCCGTTGCGGCAATGTGATTGGCATCGACCTCGAAATGACGGCGAAGCGCCACCCGGCTATCGGAACGCCCGAAACCGTCTGTGCCGAGCACGTGATAGCTTTGCGGCAGATAAGCGCGGATCTGGTCCGCATAGCTCTTCATATAGTCGGTTGCCGCGATCACCGGCCCCTTGGCCTGGCCCAGAGTCTTCGTGACATAGGCGTCCTTTGGCTTGGCTGTCGGATTGAACCGGTTCTCTCGCTCTATGTCCTGGGCTTCGCGCGTCAGTTCGTTGAACGAGGTCGCCGCCCACAGATCGGCGCTGATGCCGAAGTCGGCACTCAGCAATTCGACGGCTTCCATTGCCTGCCGGAAGATCGAGCCGCAGCTCACCAGGTTGACGTGCTTCTTTCCGGGCCGCGATGTCTTCGAGAACTGGTAAAGGCCTCTGACGATGCCTTCCTCCGCACCCTTCGGCATGCCGGGATGGTTGTAATTCTCGTTTTCCGTCGTGAGGTAGTAGAAGACATCCTCCTGATCGACGAACATGCGCCGCAGACCATCCTGAATGATGACGGCTATCTCATAAGCGAAGGTCGGATCGTAGGAGATGCAGTTCGGCACGGTGCCGGCGATGATGTGGCTATGGCCGTCCTGATGCTGGAGCCCTTCGCCGTTCAGCGTCGTGCGACCAGCGGTTCCACCGATCAGGAAACCGCGTGACCGGGCATCGCCTGCCGCCCAGGCGAGGTCGCCAATACGCTGAAAACCGAACATGGAATAGAAGATGTAGAACGGGATCATCGGAACGCCGTGGACCGAATAACTGGTCGCAGCGGCAATCCAGTCCGCCATGGCGCCGGCTTCGTTGATGCCTTCCTGCAGGACCTGACCCGACTTGGATTCCTTGTAGTACATCAGCTGGTCGGCATCCTCGGGCTTATAGAGCTGCCCTTTCGGATTGTAGATGCCAAGCTGGCGGAACATCCCCTCCATGCCGAAGGTGCGGCTTTCATCCGGGACGATCGGTACGACATATTTTCCGATCTTCTTGTCCCGGCAGAGGATGTTCAGCGACCGCACGAAGGCCATGGTTGTCGAGATCTCGCGCTTGCCGCTATCCTTGAGGAGTGCGTCGAATGCGGCCAGCTCCGGTACATCCAGACTGGCAGCGTCTTTGTAGACCCGTTGCGGGAACGGCCCGCCAAGCGCTTCCCGGCGCTTGATGATGTAGTCACGCTGGGCGTTTCCAAGTGGAACAAAGGGCGCTTTGGGAACATCCTTATCTTCGACAGGGATCTTGAAGCGGTCGCGGAAAGCAAAAAGCTGATCCTCAGCCATCTTTTTCTGCTGGTGTGTAATATTCTGACCTTCGCCCGCTTCCCCCATGCCATAGCCTTTGACCGTCTTGACGAGAAGAACGGTTGGCTGGCCGACAGTGTTCGCCGCTCGGTGCATCGCTGCGTAGACCTTGTGCGGATCATGACCCCCGCGCTGCAGGTCCCAGACTTCTTCGTCGCTCCAGTCCGCGACCATCGCCTTGGTCTCAGGGTAGGTGCCGAAGAAGTTCTCGCGGACATAAGCCCCGCCTTTGGACTTGTAGGCCTGGTAATTGCCATCCACCGTCTCGTCCATGAGACGCTGGAGCATGCCCGTGTCGTCATTATCCAAAAGCCTGTCCCAGCCCGAACCCCAGACAAGTTTGATGACATTCCATCCCGCGCCGCGGAACGTGCCTTCGAGCTCCTGGATAATCTTGCCGTTTCCACGGACGGGCCCATCGAGGCGTTGCAGATTGCAGTTCACAACGAAGATCAGATTGTCGAGAGACTCTCGCGCGGCCAAGCCGATGGCACCAAGGCTTTCCGGCTCATCCATTTCCCCATCGCCCAGGAAAGCCCAGACCTTGCGATCCGCCATATCGATCATGCCGCGGTTGTGCATGTATTTCATGAACCGCGCCTGATAGATGGCACACAAAGGCCCAAGCCCCATCGAGACGGTTGGGAACTGCCAGAAGTCCGGCATCAGCCAGGGGTGCGGATAGCTCGATAACCCCTCACCGCCTGTTTCGGCACGGAAGTTGTCGAGCTGATCTGCCGTTACACGCCCTTCCATGAACGCTCTGGCATAAATGCCCGGAATGGTGTGGCCCTGGAAGAACACAAGATCGCCGCCATGCTCTTCGGTGCGTGTGCGCCAGAAGTGATTGAGGCCGATATCGTAAAGCACGGCCGACGATGCGAATGACGCGATATGTCCGCCATATTCCGAACTCACCTTGTTGCGCCGAACGACCGTCGCCATCGCATTCCAGCGATTGATCGTACGGATCCGCCATTCAAGCTCGACATCGCCTGGAAAAGGCGGCTGCTGGTCTGTCGGGATCGTATTGCGGTAGGGCGTCGTTGCACCGAACGGAAGCGCTGCCCCCCGCGCGCGTGCACTTTCAACAGCCTTGTCCAATAGAAAATGGGCACGTTCGCCGCCATCACGGTCGATAACGTCCTCGATGGCATCGAGCCATTCGCGTGTCTCCAAGGGATCAACGTCGTGCAGTTCATCCGTCATGGCGAGATCTCTCCCGTTGTCGTTCCGGTTCACGCATCGGTTTCAGCGCATTCAGTTTTTCGGTTGCTCGCTTCGTCCCTGCGCATCGACAACGGCAATTGCCGCCATGTTGAGCAGACCGCGAACGGTTATGGTTTGTGCAACGATATGGGCAGGTTTGGCAGCGCCAAGCATGATCGGTCCGATCGAGACGCCACCGCCCAGCTGCTTGAGAAGATTGAAAGAGATATGGGCGGCATCCAGATTCGGCATGATCCAGAGATTGGCCTGCCCGTTGAATCGCGTATCAGGCAATGCGGACCGTCTGATGGTTTCCGAGAGTGCGGCATCGGCATGCATTTCGCCGTCCACCGGAAAGTCGACATCGCGCGCTATGAGTTCAGCCATGGCATCCCGCATCTTGTATGCCGATGGTGAGGGCCGCCCTCCGAAATTCGAATGAGACATCAACGCGACTTTAGGTTCGACACCGAGACGTCGGAGTTTGGCAACGGAGAGAAGTGTCAATTCGACGATCTCAGCAACCGATGGATCCGGAGAAACATATGTGTCTGCAATAAACCAAGTTCCAGACGGAAGAACGAGAGCATTCAAGGTCGAAAGATCATGGACACCGTGCCCCTCGCCGATGATGGCACGCAGATGCTTGAGATGATATTCGAAACGCCCGACCATCCCGCAGATCGCGGCATCCACCAATCCACAACGCAGCTGCAACAGTGCGAGAACGGTCGGTTCCGTCGCAACCCGGCGTTCCGCGTCCTTTGGGATCACACCTCGACGTCCCATGAGTTGCTGATATGAGGCAACGCACTGCTCCAGGCCGCGGCCGTCGGTCGGATCGGTGACCTTGAAGTCAACATCCATTTTGATCCTGAGACCAAGATCGGCAATCCGTGCAGCGATCACATCGCGGCGACCAATGATGACGGGTTCAGCGATCCCGCTCTCGACACATTGATTGATCGCCTGCAAAACGCGCTCGTCTTCGCCATCGGCAAACACGACCTTGCGAGGATCGTCGGCCGCATTGTCGAAGACGGGTTTCATCATCGTGCCCGACCGGAAGACATAGCGGGATAGCTTCTCGCGGTAGGTGCCGAAATCCTCGATCGGTCGTGTCGCCACGCCGCTATCCATTGCGGCCTTTGCGACTGCTATCGGCACTTCGACGATGAGCCGGGGATCGAATGGTTTTGGAATGACGTGTTCGGGGCCGAATGTCAGCTTGTCAGCGCCATAGGCCGCTTTCACCAGATCCGAGGCCTCGGCCTCGGCGATCTTGGCAATTGCCTGGGCGCAGGCGAGTTTCATCTCCTCATTGATCGTCTTGGCACCAACGTCGAGCGCACCTCGGAAAATGAACGGAAAGCAGAGTACATTATTGATCTGGTTTGGATAATCTGAGCGGCCCGTGGCGATGATGGCATCGGGTTTTGCACTCGATGCGTCCTCGGGCAGGATTTCCGGATCGGGATTGGCCAGCGCAAAGATCAGCGGTGTATCCGCCATTTTCGCGACCATCTCCTTTTTCAAGACGCCGCCGGCAGAAAGCCCGAGGAAAATGTCTGCTCCACCGATCACCTCGTCAAGACTGCGGGCAGACGTCTCGACGGCGTAGGCCCCCTTGTAAGGGTCCATCTCCTCAGTCCTGCCGGCATAGACGACACCGAATTTGTCGCAAACCGTTATGTTCTCGCGGCGCAATCCGCGGCTGACAAGGAGGTTGAGGCAGGCAATCGCAGCGGCACCGGCGCCGGACGCAACCAGCCGGCAGTCGGCGATATTCTTACCGGCAATCTTGAGACCGTTGAGGATACCGGCGGTGACCACAATCGCGGTCCCGTGCTGGTCGTCATGGAAGACCGGAATATCCAGCCGTTCGCGGAGTTGTTTCTCGATTTCGAAGCATTCCGGCGCGGCGATATCCTCGAGGTTGATGCCACCGAAGGTCGGCGCCAGCCGTGCCACGGCTTCAACGAAAGGCTCCACCTTGGTTTCGTCGACCTCAATGTCGAACACGTCGATGCCGGAAAACTTCTTGAAGAGGACCGCTTTGCCTTCCATTACAGGCTTTGATGCCAGCGGCCCGATGCGCCCAAGTCCCAGAACGGCCGTACCGTTCGAAATCACAGCTACCAGGTTTCCCCTGGCCGTGAGTTCTTCCGCTTGTGCCGGATCCTCGGCGATTGCCATGCAGGCATGCGCGACGCCCGGCGAATAAGCCAATGCCAGATCTCGCTGGCTGGCCAAGGGCTTAGTAGCGGAAATTGCAAGTTTTCCGCGGGGGTTTGCGCGATGATAATCAATCGCGGCTTGCTTGAGGTCAGAAGCCATTCAGGCGTTTCCCGGTCTATTATCGTTGCAGATCACGATCCGACGATCTGCTGCCTGATCGAGAGCTCTGGTACCAAGTCCTCAACCAGCATAACGCCTTTTCGGCATTTGTTGTGTTCGAGCCTAGCAATATCCGGCCTAGCACAGACCTGCGACATTGGTCCAAACAACGATGCACAAATTTGGATGGGATACAGGCGCTTGCCCGCGATTGTGAAACGAATTGTTCCATGTGCGAAGAATACGGACTCAATGACAAGCGCATCTCGCACGATATTAGGTGAATCGGGTGCAGGAAATGACGACGGGCTGCCTCTCACCAATTGTGAAAGACAGCACTAGGCCAGCGGCGAGCATGGCGGCAGCAACTGCCACAAGCACACACCATTGTTCAGCATGCGGATCGAACAGGGAATGGTGCCAACACAAGACCCATGAGCCCGTTTGCCTCTTTGCAGCGCGACGCCAGGCTTAGTAGGCCAGACCACGCGCCGTAACGGGCCAGACCGTCTCGACCCTGCCGCCTCGCACGCCGACATACCAATCGTGAACATTGCATGTCGGATCGCAATGGCCGGGGACAAGCTTGAGCTTGTCATTCACCTTGAGCACGCCGTCCGGATCGGCGATCACGCCGTGCTCGTCCGAGCATTTGACATACTCGACATCGTCACGGCCAAAGATCGTCGGCAGGCCGCTATCGACACTCTGCGCCTTCAGACCGGCATCGCAGATGGCCTTGTCGGCTTTTGCATGGCTCATGACAGATGTCAGAATAAAGAGTGCGTTCTCCCACTCGCCCTGGTCGATGCGATTGCCATCCTTGTCGAGAATTCGGCCATAGTCGGCATCCATGAACGCGTAGGAGCCGCATTGCAGTTCGTTGTAGACGCCCGAATTGCCCTCGAAATAGTAACTTCCCGTTCCGCCACCACCGACGATATCGCAATCCATGCCTTCCGCCTTCAATGCGTCGACGGCATCCTTGACCATGGCAACAGCGATATCGATTTTGGCCTTCCGGTCTTCATACGAATCCATGTGCTGCATGGCGCCCTGATAGGCCTGAATGCCAGAAAATTTGAGCCCAGGGGCTGCGGCGATTGCTCTGGCGATTTCCAGAACCGCTTCCGTCGTCGTGACGCCGCAGCGTCCGGCACCGCAGTCGATCTCGACAAGACATTCGATCGTCGTGCCGTGCTGTTGGGCTGCAGCGGAGAGGTCCGCAACATTGTCGATGTCGTCGACGCAGACGATGGCACGGGCTCCGAGTGTCGGGATGCGTGCCAGGCGGTCAATCTTGGCGGGGTCGCGGACCTGGTTAGAGACAAGCACATCCTTTATGCCGCCGCGAACGAAGGCCTCAGCCTCGCTGACTTTCTGACAGCAGACACCGCATGAGCCACCAAGTTTTTCCTGCAGCAATGCCACATCGACGGATTTGTGCATCTTGCCGTGCACCCGATGGCGCACACCCATGTCCATGGCGAACTGCCCCATCTTCTTGATGTTGCGCTCGAGAGCGTCGAGGTCGAGTACCAGGCACGGTGTCTGGATATCGGCTTCGGACATGCCGACGGCTGCCGGAATATCATAGCCGACTTCGTATTTGTCAGGATCGAAATGCTTGTTCATGGACTTGCTCCAATCGGATTCAGGCGTTGAGCCAGGGCAATTTGTTCAGATCGACATTGCCGCCCGTGATGATCACACCGACCTTCTTGCCGGCGAAAATCTCGGGATTTTTGAGGATGATGGCCAGCGGCACGGCGCAGGACGGTTCCATAACGATCTTCATGCGCTGCCAGGTCAGATACATGGCATCGATGATTTCCTCTTCCGTGGCCGTGAAGATGTCTGTGACGTGGTTGGAGACGAAATGCCAGGTGAGGTCCTTGAGCGGCACTTTCAATCCGTCGGCGACGGTCTCTGGCGCGTCGTCAGCGATAATATGGCCGGCCTTGAACGACCGGTAAGCGTCGTCGGCGTTCTTCGGCTCGGCGGCGTAGATTTCAGTGTCAGACGCAATGTTGGAGAGCGTCAGGCAGGACCCGGAAATCATGCCCCCGCCACCGATGGGGGCGACCAGGGCATCGAGCGCACCCAGATCCTCGATCATCTCTTTCGAGCAGGTTGCCTGGCCGGCGATCACGCGCGGGTCGTTGTAGGGGTGGATGAAGTCCGCTCCCGACTCCGCGACCACCTCCGCAAAAACGGCCTCGCGCGATGACGTGCTCGGCTCGCATTCAACCACTGTGCCCCCATATCCGCGGACGGCCTCCTTCTTGGCTTCGGGCGCGGTGCGCGGCATAACAACGGTGGCCTTGATGCCTCGGCGGCCGGCGGCATAGCTGAGCGACAAGCCGTGATTACCGGAGCTGTGGGTTGCAACTCCCTTGGCCGCCTGCGCGTCATCCAGGCCGAATACAGCGTTGCTGGCGCCGCGAACTTTGAACGCGCCGGCCTTCTGAAAGTTCTCGCATTTGAAGAACAGTTCGGCACCCGTGCGCTCGTTGAAATAGGTGCTCGTCAGGATCGGCGTCCGATGGACATAGGGTTTGATCCGCTCATGAGCGATCAGCACATCATCATAACTTGGAATGTCCATGGCAGTTTTGCCCTCCTCTACGCCGCGACGGCGCTGACCTCGTCCCGCGATTTGCGGTAATAGTCCTGCGCAGCGATAACGCCAGAACCGAGCTCAACGGGGTAATCGAGATCCTTCATGGCCATTTCGATAACAGCGATACCTGAGAGCGCCATAGCATCGGTCAGCGAGCCGAGATGGCCGATACGGAACGCCTTGTTCGACATTTCGCCGAGGCCGACGCCATATGAAATGCCATAGGCATCGAAAGCGTGGTTGGTCAGAACATCGCTATCGAACCCTGCGGGCACGTAGACGGCGCTGACCGTATCCGAGTAGAGCTCAGGACGCTTGGCGCAAAGTTCGAGTCCCCAGGCCTTCACGGCTTCGCGGACCCCCTGGGCGATGCGGAAATGCCGTGCGAAGACGTTGTCGAGCCCTTCGTCGAACAGCATCTTGATGCTCTCCGAAAGGCCGTACATGACCTGCAAGGGCGGCGTGTAGGGGAAGCCACCCTTTTGGTTGGCACCGGCCATATCCCGAAAGTCAAAGAAGCAACGCGGGCACTTTGCCGTCTTGATGGCTTCCAGGGCTTTCGGGCTGACCCCGATGATTGCCATTCCGGTGGCCAGCATGAAACCTTTCTGCGATCCAGTAACCGCAAGATCGACCCCCCACTCGTCCATTCGGAAATCCATGCAACCGAGAGAACTGACGCAGTCGACGTAAAGCAGGGCCGGGTGATTGCAGGCATCCATGGCGCGCCGGACCGCGGCAACATCGCTGCGTACGCCCGTCGCCGTCTCGTTATGCGTGACCAGAACGGCCTTGATTTCGTGGTTGGTATCGGCCGCCAGCTTTTCGGCATAGCGATCGGCAGGCGCGCCCTCGCCCCAATCGCATTCGATCACATCGACATCGAGATTGTGACGCTCGCAAAGATCGATCCAGCGATGGGAGAACATGCCGAACCGAGCCACGAGGACCTTATCGCCCGGCGACAGCGTGTTGGTGATGGACGCCTCCCAACCGCCGGTGCCTGTCGAGGGAAAGGTAATGACCTGCCCAGCCTCGGTCTTGAAGACCTTTTTGATGTCTTCGAGCAATGGCGCCAGCAGTTCCACGAAGTCCGGTGCCCGATGGTCGGTCGTCTGGATGCTCATGGCATAGCGCAGGCGATCGGGGATGTTTGTCGGACCGGGAATGAATACGGGATTCTGGCCAGCGAAAACCGGGATATGAGCGGCCATTTTGGTTCCTCCTGAGAATTGTTGAGTTCAGGATAGAACCATCCGTTTCTATGTCAATTTTTCTGAATTATTTTTCCAAAAATGAGATGGATTCATTCAATTTACTGTTTTTACTCGATAATTATTTTTTCAGTTTTTCACATTGTTTTTTTGAAAAAAATTTTTTTGTAGGTATTTTGAGGAATGATCGATTGTCAGACGAAGGGGTCATGAATGGCGATCAAGCAAAAACAGGATAGACGTTCTCGCGGGCGTCCTCGGTTGGACAACGACAATTCCAAGGCTGGAACAGTGCGGTCGCTCGACCGGGGTATCCAGCTTTTGCGGATTCTGTCGAAGGAGGGAAACCTCGGGCTGACCGAACTTGCCCTGCGGGTCGGTTTGCCGCCGTCCACCGCCTACCGTCTCCTCGTCACGATGCAACAAAACGATATCGTCGAGTTTCAGGAATCGACCCAGGAATGGCGTGTGGGGGTGGAAGTATTCCGGATCGGTTGTGCTTTCACTGCCCGCAACAAGATTGTTGAGGCGGGTTACGACGTCATGCGCCGGCTCGTCGATGAAACAGGCGAATCCGCCAATATCGCCGTTGCCAATAATGGGCACGTGGTCTTTCTAAGCCAGATCGAGACATCCAACCCAATTCGCGCATTCTTTCCACCGGGTACACGCACCCCGATGCATGCATCTGGAATTGGCAAAATGCTGCTCGCCGAGTTGGATCGCCCGGAAGTCGAGTCGATCCTCATGCATGTCGGACTTGAAGAGTTCACGCCCAAGACGCTGACCTCACCGAAAAAGCTGTTTGAGGAACTGGCGTTGATTAGAGAGCGCGGATGGTCTCTTGACGATGAGGAATGCTATTCCGGAATGCGCTGTATCGCGGCGCCTATATTTGATGCCAAGGGGCGGTCAGACACAGGTATTTCTATCTCCGGACCGACGGCCCGTCTAACCGACTCCGTAGCACCGGAAATGGCGGCAAAGGTCAGAGACGCTGCCATCGAAGTCACCAGACGGACTGGCGGCAAGCAGCCAGAACGCTGTTCGAATTGACGAGCGCCTCTTACTTGATGATGTCGATCCTGGTATCGCCCTGCCGCGGTACGTAGATTCCCTTGCAGTTGCCCGGACCGTCCGTGAACATCCAGGGATGGCCGACAAAGGTCTGCTGCGTATGGCTCTGCCCTGCATTGAGGGCAGCGTAGTCGATCGGCCGGCCTTGGTAGTCGAGCCAAAGGATTGCGCGATGACTGCCGGATCGATTGGTGAAGGTCAGCGTCAGCGGGATGTTTGAGTTCAGAGACTTCAACTGGCCGAGCTGATTACAGCTTCTGCGATCGAGCCTTGGTCGCCGCGGAGGAACCGGGCGTACCGGCCTGCCGGTACTGGCACCACCGCCGCCTGTGACCTTTTTCGGTGGCACTCCCGGACTCTTGCACGTCTCGGTGAACTGGCGGATCGGACCCGCGGCACCATTCAGATCGATCGTCGCAATCTGGCGGCCCTGGATGCGATAGCTGAGCGTGCCTCCGCGGGACAGCACCTGCCAGAAATAATCGTGAAAACTCGGGCGAAACCGCACGCCGGAAACGCCGTGTTCGGCTTGCGTCCCGAAGACACGACCCGGTTTTTGATAGATCTGCTGGCCATTGGCCAGAAACTGCACATTGACCCGCGCGTTTTCCCGCAGATTGCCTGTGTTGTAGCTGAGGACCGCTGGCGCAATGCCCTTGTCCCTGCGAGAGGTACATGTCGCATTGAATTGCACGTCATCGGTCTCGGGAACGCCATAGGCAAGATAGGCTGTGTAACTGCCCCGATCGTCATAGCCTCCGGTGGTCCATTGCATATCCGGATTTTGAGCCTGCACCGTCGCGAACGTCATTGCGATGACGCCGCTCGCCGCCAGGATGCGAAAAAGGCCGAATTTGAACATGGAGGCTCCAGGATTTGCGCAATACGAAACCGATAGCATGCCGTCTGTCGCCTGCCTGGTCCAGTCCCACCGTCGCGCCGCGACTGCGTGTGCCTATTCTGCTGCTGCCGCGGGTTCCGGCGGCCGCCAGCGCAGAACCGGTTGACGCGCAGCCCGGGTTTCATCAAGCCGCCTCAATGGCGCATAATGCGGTGCGGACTTGTAGTGCTCGCCATTTCCATCCTGCGCCGTCTTCACGAGATGACGCATCGTGGCGATGAACTGATCCAGACTGGCTTTCGATTCCGACTCCGTCGGCTCCATCAACATGGCGCCATGAGCCACCAATGGGAAATAGATCGTCATCGGATGGAAGCCCTCGTCGATCATGGCCTTGGCCAGATCGAGCGTGGAAAGGCCGGTGTCCTTGAGACATGAATCATCGAACAGGACTTCATGCATACAGACCTGATCTCCGAAGGGCTGTCGCATGACGTCGCGCAATCCGGCACGCACATAATTGGCGCTGAGCACGGCATCCTCCGATGCCTGGCGCATGCCATCACCTCCATGGCTCATCATGTAGGACATGGCGCGAACGAACATACCCATTTGCCCGTGGAACGCGGTCAGACGACCGAAAGGCTGCGCATCTCCGGCCTGGTCAGGGGTCTCAACGAGACGGCGCATGGCATCGTCACGCCGGATGGTCGGCAGAGGTGCAAAGGGAATCAGCGCTTCCGACAGGACGACCGGGCCGGAGCCGGGGCCCCCTCCCCCATGCGGGGTCGAGAATGTCTTATGCAGATTGATATGCATGGCGTCGATCCCGAGATCGCCAGGCCGTGCACGCCCCACGATCGCATTGAAATTGGCGCCGTCGCAATAGAAGTAGGCTCCGGCCTCATGGACCGCGTCTGCAATCTCCACGATTTCCCGTTCAAACAAGCCGCAGGTATTCGGGTTCGTCAGCATGATGCCGGCGACATCCGGCCCAAGAGCGTCGCGGACGGCATCGACACTCACCGTACCGTCGTCGCGCGCAGGGATCGCTCTGACTTTGTATCCCAGCAATGCCGCGGTGGCCGGATTTGTCCCATGTGCCGACTCGGGAACAAGGACGATCGATCGTTCGTTGCCCTTCGCGCGATGTGCAGCCCGGATGGTTGCCATGCCGCAGAGCTCGCCATGCGCACCGGCCTTTGGTGACATTGCGACCCCGGCCATACCGGTCAGTTCCATCAGCCAAGCACCCAGCATGACAATCAGGTCCAGGGCGCCCTGTACGGTCTCCTCGGGCTGAAGGGGGTGGATATCTGCAAATCCGGGCAACCTCGCCATCTTTTCGTTGAGGCGCGGATTATGCTTCATTGTGCAGGAACCGAGCGGATAGATACCGGCGTCAATTGCGTAGTTCTTCTGACTGAGACGCACATAGTGCCGCATGGTCTCGGGCTCCGAGAGCCCAGGCAGACCGATCTGACCACGGCGCTCCAGGCCGCCAAGCCGGGCCGTCACCGGTGCCGGCTCAGGGACATCGACTCCCGTATTCTCAATAGTTCCCAGCTCAAAAAGGAGCGGCTCTTCGATCTGCAGCGCCCGGTTGCCCGTAAACGTTTCAGACGCATCGGCGCTTAAATCCGAGGGTGCCGTCGGCCTCCCTTCTCGATTCATCATGACAGCACCTCCTTGAGAGCGGCGGCATAGGCATCGCGATCCTCGTCCGTGTTCACCTCGGTCGAGGCCACAATCATCAGATTGGCGAGTTCGGGCCGATCCGGTACCAATCGCGCAAACGGCACCCCCCCAAGAACTCCCTTCTCTGCCAGAGCGCCGACGACTTCGCGGCTATCGCGTGGCAGTGACAAGGTGAACTCATTGAAGAAGGTCTCGTTGACGAGTTCGACACCGTCGATCGCACCAAGCCGATCGGCCAACTGGACGGCGTTTGCATGATTGACCGCCGCCAGTTTCTTGAGGCCGGCCTCGCCTAGCAGTGTCATATGGATCGTGAAGGCAAGCGCACAGAGCCCGGAATTGGTGCAGATGTTGCTGGTCGCCTTATCCCTGCGGATATGCTGCTCACGCGTTGAGAGGGTCAACACAAAGCCACGCTTGCCCGTCGCGTCGACCGTCTCGCCGCAGACGCGGCCCGGCAACTGGCGGATGAACTTTTCGCGCGTTGCAAACAGGCCGACATAGGGTCCGCCGAAACTAAGCCCATTGCCGATCGACTGCCCCTCGGCCACGACAATATCGGCACCCATGGCACCCGGCGGTCTCAATGCACCGAGTGAAACCATCTCCGTGACGGCCACGACCAGTAGCGCGCCCCTGGCATGAACTTCGGCTGCAAGCTCGGTCAAATCGCGAATGCGCCCGAAGACATCGGGCATCTGAACCACGACGCAAGCCGTGTCATCGTCGATTTGAGAGGCCAGATTTTCGCTATCGTCGATTACAGGCGGCAGCGTCACGAGTTCGCTTCCGGCAAGACCCGTCATTGTCTCGACGACGGCAGTGTATTGCGGATGGAGTCCGCCGGACAGAACGGCCTTGCCTCGGCGTGTAACACGCTTGGCCATGAGGACCGCTTCGGCACAAGCCGTCGAGCCGTCATACATGGACGCATTGGCCACTTCCATTCCCGTCAAAAGCGCGACCTGGGTCTGGAACTCAAAAAGATACTGAAGCGTTCCCTGCGATATTTCAGGCTGGTAGGGCGTGTAGGACGTCAGGAATTCCGAACGCTGTATGAGGTGATCAACACTCGCCGGCACATGATGCTTGTAGGCACCGCAACCGACAAAGAAAGGAACGGATCCCGCCGCGATATTCTTTGCCGCAAGTCTGCCCAGGCGTTGCTCGACCTCGAGCTCGCTCATATGCGGTGCGACATCCGGCGGCTCTTTCAATCGCACGCCTTCCGGAATCGGGGCGAAGAGATCGTCAATGGACGCGGCCCCGATGTCGGCCAGCATCGCCTTGCGATCGACATCCGTCAGAGGCAGATAGCGCATCAATCGAGCCCCGCTACAAATTCCTTATAACCGGCTGCATCCATCATGCCGTCAAGCTCGGACGTGTCGGCAATCTTGATCTTCATGATCCAGGCATCGCTCTCCGGGCTTTCATTGACGAGCGCCGGGCTGTCGTCCAATGCGGCGTTGGCTTCCACCACCTCGCCCGTGATCGGTGCATAGACTTCGGCAGCGGCTTTGACGGATTCGATAACGGCCGCTTCGTCACCCTTGGCAAGCGACTTTCCTTTTTCGGGCAACTCGACATAGACGATATCGCCAAGCTGCTCCTGCGCGTAGATCGTGATACCGACGGTCGCGACATCGCCTTCGATGCGGACATATTCGTGGTCTTCGGTGTATTTCATGTCGCTCATCTGTTCGCTCCCTTACCTGCTGCTTGTCCGGTGATATCTGTGTGGCACAAACGGTGTCTTGACGATATGCGCTGTCTTCTTGCGACCGCGAACGACCAGCCCGATCTCAGTGCCTGTTTTGGCGTATTCACGTTCGACGTAACCAAGGGCAATTGGATGCTCCAATGACGGCGAAAACACACCGCTGGTGATATGACCGATGGCTCGATCATCGTCCGATCTGATCTCCGTCCCTTCTCGGGCCGGCGCGCGGTCGACCGGCCGTATCCCAACCAGACGACGTTTCGGCCCGTTCTTGATCTCATCGAGAATCCGAGCGTCGCCTGGAAACCCTCCATCTTGTTTCCGCTTGGCGCCGATCGACCAGCCAAGTCCTGCTTCGATCGGTGTCGTCGCTTCGTCCAGTTCGTTGCCGAAAAGACTGAGTGCTGCTTCCAGACGCAGTGAATCACGCGCGCCCAAACCTGCCGGTTTCACATTCGGGTCTGAGAGCAGTGCGCGCGCGACAATCTCTACCTGAGCGCGATCAACCGAGATCTCAAATCCATCTTCGCCTGTATATCCGGCCCGACAGATATGACATTCAATGCCATCGAAGACTGCATCCGTCGCCGTCATGAAAGTTAAGTCCGCGGCTTCCGGGCAATGCCGTTGGATTACCTCAGCAGACGCCGGCCCCTGCAGCGCGATGAGGCCGTCCTTCGACGTCTCGCTCAAAACCACATTGTCGGGAAGCTGTCGCTCCAAGAGATCGCGATCTTCCGAAATTCTGCTGGCATTGATGACCAGTGACAGGCAGCCATCACGATCCGATCCAATCGGTCTGGTCACCATGAGATCGTCCACAATGCCCCCGTCTTCGTTCAAGAGCTGGCAATAGCGAACCTGTCCGGCTGCCAGACCACCAATATCCTGCGGCATAAGGCGTTCCAGCGCGGCCGACGCAACGGCATGACTCGGTCCGGTGACCCGGACCTGTCCCATATGCGATACGTCGAACAGAGACGCGGCGTTGCGCGTGTGCAGATGCTCGGCGATGATTCCGGGCGCGTAGCGGAGCGGCATCTCAAAACCGGCGAATGGCACCATCTTGGCGCCCAACTCAATATGCAAATCGTGTAGAGGGGTATGATGAAGGCTCTGATCGGCCGTCGATGTAGCAACTGTGGCGTTCATCGCAATTCGGCTCCGTGCAACCCAAAAGACCGCATCCCGAGCCTGCGCTCAAGACCCGCCCCCTCTGTCACGGAACCTGAGAGATTTAACGCTCCAGCGCGCCTATCCCCGTCGGTGAACCGGCAAGATCAATCGGTGCCGATTGCTTTCCAGAGTGCCATCATCCTGCGGTCCTTTTGCCTGAGAGTTTCCGGGGCGGTTGCTCCTTCGGCGCCGGCCGATGCCGGTCTCTCCCGCAAGACTCAAATGGTCCTGATCATTGTGTCCAATGACGTCGGCGATCATAGGCTGTGCCGTACCCGAGTCAATGCGGAGCAAGGTCCGCTTTCGTCGCATAGAATCAAGTATGCGTGACAGCATTCGACTGCTGTCGCACCAACAGAATCTTGCGTTTATGGAGTCGCCAACGACGATATGGAAATGGGTTTATCCCGCTCCGGGGTGGGACCGGTCGAAACCGATGAAGAGCTGGTAGTCGCCGACAGCGACCCCCGGCTTGACAGTGAAACTCAGTTCTTTCACCGCAGAGAAGTAGCCGACCGGCGTATCGGGCGGAACATTGACGTTGATCTTGGTGTTTTCCGTCGACACGATGTTTCGCTGGGAATCGGTCACATGGACCTTGAGCGGGAGCGTAACGGGGCCAGGCTGTCCGCGCGGTCCAAGCAACACGCGGCCTGCAAATCCGTATTTGATTCGCACGCGCGATGACGAAACCTGGCATTCTCGTGCGACTTTGGTGATTTCCCCGCGATGAAGGATGCCTAACCCGTCGCCGACACGACCAATTTCGTAGATCGTGAGCATTTTGTCGCGTGGCCACACGGTAAAGTCCGGGCAACCAGTCGCCTGCTGCGCGAGTGCAACCTGACCAGTTGTATCCGTGCGAGCAGCTTCAAGCAGGCGCTCTTCGGAAACGTTAGGCGCGTCGGCAGTTTTCTTCGATCGTGAGCTAAATGGCGATGTCAGTTGCGAAATGGCGCAGCCGGACACCAGTACCGCCACGAACGCCGATACCACCGCTTTCCGTGTTATGTCGGACCACGGCTTCACACAAACCCTCAACTTTTCCCCGTCCAAAATCTTGACAGGCCCTTATTACGAGCATCTATACACTGACATTGGCGACGCCCTAGAGGCTGATTTGCCATTGATTTTTCGACAGTGACCGAGACCCTATCCGGCATGTCGATGCATCGCAAGCGCCATTTCCCAACGAAGTCAATGGGCCTCGTAGCATAATGAACATGAACGATTTAGGACCTGACAGCCCACCTACGGAAAATGCGGGAAACCGTACACCGTTAACCATTTTTTTAGCCGCCCCCCGCGGATTTTGCGCCGGTGTAGACCGTGCGATTCAAATTGTCGAGCGCGCTTTGGAGAGATTCGGCGCTCCGGTCTATGTTCGCCATGAAATTGTCCACAATAAGTACGTTGTTGATGATCTGCGGGCGAAGGGGGCGATCTTCGTCGAAGAACTGGACGAAATCCCCGAAACCGAGGCACCTGTCATATTCTCGGCTCATGGCGTTCCAAAGTCCGTACCCGCGGCCGCAACCGAGCGCGAACTCTTCTTTCTCGATGCGACCTGCCCCCTGGTCTCGAAGGTCCATGTGGAGGCAGAACGCCATCATGCGGATGGTTTGGAGATCATTCTCATCGGCCACGCCGGTCACCCGGAAGTGATCGGCACAATGGGACAATTGCCTGACGGGTCGGTGCGCCTCGTCGAAACCGCTGATGACGCTCGGAATTTTGAGGCCGTCAACGCCGATCGCCTGGCTTATATGACCCAGACAACGCTCTCGGTCGACGATACTCAGGAGATCATCGATATTCTCCAATCGCGGTTCCCCAACATCGTCGGGCCGCACAAGGATGACATCTGTTACGCAACCACCAACCGCCAGGCTGCCGTCAAAGCGATTGCCGCCCGCTGCGAGAGAATGATTGTGGTCGGCGCACCGAATAGCTCCAACTCGAAGCGTCTGGTTGAAGTCGCCCTGCGGCAAGGTTGTGAGGATGCAATGCTGCTGCAAAGGGCAGAGGAAATCGACTGGTCCCGATTCGCCGATCTGAAGACGATCGGAATTACCGCCGGTGCGTCGGCACCGGAGATTCTGGTCGACGAAATGATCCAGGCCTTCTCAGAGCGCTATGACGTCACCGTCGAGGAAGTTCCGACCGCGACGGAAAACGTCCATTTCAAACTACCGCGGGCGCTTCGCGACCCCGCGGCTGCCTGATACGAGATCGCTCGACCATAATGGCTGTTTATACAGAAGTTCCCGACGACGAGCTCGCGCGTTTCATTGCGACCTACGACATCGGCGAACTGTGGTCATACAAGGGCATCGCCGAAGGTGTCGAAAACTCCAACTACCTTGTGCACACGGCGGAAGGCCCGTTCATCCTGACGCTCTATGAGAAGCGGGTCGATCCGGATGACCTGCCCTTCTTTCTCGGCTTGATGGACCATCTGGCGGCCGCCGGTTTTCAATGCCCCACGCCCGTACACGATCGAGACGGAAGGATGTTGCGCGAGCTGGCGGGGCGTCCAGCCGCGATGGTGACCTTTCTTGAAGGCTTGTGGATTCGCCGCCCCTGGCCGGAGCATTGTGCGGCTCTTGGGCGCGCACTGGCGGAGTTCCATCTGGCTGGACTGACTTATTCGGGTTCACGGCCGAACAGCCTTTCGGTGACGGACTGGCGTCCTCTCCTCACCTCGTCTGGCGAGAGGGCCGAGTCCATTCTGGCCGGGCTGACCGGCGAAATGGAATCCGAACTCTCATTTCTCGAAGCCAACTGGCCCGAGGGTCTGCCGAGCGGCATCATTCATGCCGACCTCTTTCCTGACAATGTTTTCTTTATGGGCAAGGAGATTTCGGGTTTCATCGACTTCTACTTCGCCTGCACAGATGCCCTTGCCTATGATATTGCCATTTGCCTGAATGCCTGGTGTTTCGAACAGGACAATGCCTTCAACATCACGAAGGCACGCGCGATGCTCAAGGCCTACACGCAGGTACGCCCCCTCACGAGCAGCGAGTATGACGCCTTGCCGATCCTGGCTCGCGGCGCCGCGCTTCGTTTTCTGCTGACGCGTGTCTATGACTGGCTGAATACGTCTGAGGACGCCTTGGTGAAACCCAAGGACCCTCTGGAATATGTACGCAAACTGCGTTTTCACGCGCAGGTAAAGGCCACAAGCGAATATGGATTGGATAAGATCGAATGAGCGGCGAGACTCCTGAAATTGTGATCTACACCGATGGCGCCTGTTCAGGCAATCCCGGACCTGGTGGATGGGGCGCCATTCTGATGAATGGCGAGCATCGCAAAGAGATCAACGGCGGAGAAGCCGAGACAACCAACAACCGCATGGAGCTTATCGCAGCAATAATGGCGCTTGAGTCGCTCAAAGGCCCTTCCCAGGTCGATCTCCATACGGACTCGAATTATGTCCGGGGCGGCATTACGGACTGGATGAAGAACTGGAAGCGGAACGGTTGGAAAACCGCCGCGAAGAAACCCGTCAAGAATGTCGATCTATGGAAGCGCCTTGATGAGGCGCGGCAGGTTCACGATGTCCGTTGGCACTGGGTCAAAGGCCATGCCGGACATCCCGAGAACGAACGCGCCGACGAGTTGGCGCGGGAGGGTATGGGACCCTATCGTTAGAGCAACCGCTCTAGCAGGCACCGTTTGCCAAAAATTTCCGTCTGGGATCGATCAGGAATTTCCGGGCAAGAAAACTGCGACCAAGCACTATCGAATATCCTTCGGAGACCTTATCCCGCAGAATGAAATCGGCGTCTTCGACATAGCCGGCGACACACAGTTTCATTCGTATGATCGGACGTATCTTGTCGGGCGCCCCTTCGGTCTGCAGGCGGTAGAAGCGGACGACTGGGCGCTCGATGGTCACCGCTTCCCTGCCCGCCTTGCGAACAGAGAAACGCACCCAGTCAGACCCATTGCGGACAAAACCCTCAAAGTTCCGCGCATTGATTGCCGAGACAATCACGCCTGTATGCATGACGGCGTTTAAGTGAACCCTAGTATCGACGAGCAGAACGTCCTCAAGCCATCCGATGATCCTGTTGACAGGTTTCCGGTCAGCTGACCTCAAGGACACACTTTCGCTCAGGACAGCTGAGACGAAGTGAAAAGGCTCTTCGAAATTTCTGTCGACCTGCGCATGGCCGTTCAAACTGGAAATCGAACAAAGTCCGCATATCCAAACAACCGCAGCTATTCGGCGAAGCTTGTACCCAGCAATCAATAGCGAAAACTTCATGGACCAATCGTCCTTACGCGATGCAGCGCGTCTCGATTGTTGCGTGCTCAATCTGAAATCGCTCACCGATCCGGTCGCGGATCAGGGAGACTGTCTTTTCCGGGTCGGCACCCCATTCGATGTCAGCATGCAGAGTGATCAGAGGCTTTTGCTGTGTCAGCGACCAGACATGCACGTGACGAATATCAGTGACGCCCGCGACATGCGCCGCGATGTCCTTTTTGATCTCCTCGATGTCGATGTTGCGCGGCGCGCCCTCCAACAGGATGTGCCCGGCCTCGGTGACCAGGCGCCAGGCACCGCGCAGCAGGATCAACGCGACCAGGATCGACAAGAGAGGATCGATCGGTGTCCATCCGATCCACAAGATCACACCGGCAGCGCAAAGAGCGGCCACCGACCCGAGAAGATCGCCAATGACATGGAGCATGGCTCCGCGAATATTGAGATTGTCCCGATCGGCTCCATGAAGCAGCAGAAACGCGGCGATGTTCACGACAAGCCCTGCAAGAGCGACGGCCATCATCGTGCCGCCCAGGACTTCAATCGGATTGAAGAAGCGCTGAATGCCCTCATAGAGAATCCAGCCGACAATAAAGAACAACGAGATTCCGTTGGTGAACGCGACAAGGATCTGAAAGCGGTCATAGCCGTAGGTGCGGGCCTTGTCGGGCGGACGCTCCGCCAGCCGGAACGCTATCCAGGCGAAGGTGAGCGAGACGGCATCGGTCAACATGTGGGCAGCGTCTGCAAGCAAGGCCAATGAGCCCGAGACCAGGCCGCCGACGATCTCGGCTCCCATGAACCCTGCTGTCAAAATGGCAGCCCAAAACGTCCGCCGCTTGTTGCTATGTTGATGTACGTGCGCCATTCGACTGTCCTATTCAGCAGGCGCCGACCGCAATGATGTGTCAGGAACCATCTCAACCTTTAGAGAGCGAGGCAGAAACCAGCGATAGAGTGCCGGTAGAACAAGCAATGTGAGTACTGTCGAGCTTACCAATCCACCAACTACGACGGTGGCGAGGGGCTTCTGAACCTCACTACCGGTTCCAGTTGCATATAGAAGAGGTATCAGACCGAGCGCCGTCGTCGCCGCCGTCATCAAGACGGGCCGCACGCGCATACAAGCACCCTCGATCGAGGCTTGATTGATAGGTTTGCCGGAATGGACTAGGCTGTTCAAATAGGTGACGAGCACCATCCCATTCTCCAGCGCGATACCAAATAGAGCGATGAAGCCGACCGAAGCAGGCACTGAAAGATTGAGGCCCCCGAGCCATAACGCGACGACCCCCCCGACCAGTGCCAGAGGGATGTTCAGCATGATCAGCAACGAACTCTTAAGCGATCCGAAATTCAGGAATAGAAGCAGAAATACGAGGCCCAGCGTTATGGGCACGACGATGGCGAGGCGCTTATTGGCCTCCTGCTGAAGCTCGAACTGTCCGCCCCATTCAACCAGATAACCGGCCGGTAGTTTTACCGCCTCGGCGATACGGGTTTGCCCCTCGGCGACGAAGGAGCCGATGTCCCGCCCACGTACATTCGCCTGGATCGTGATGAACCGTTGGCCGTTTTCGCGGGTGATCTGACGCGGCCCGACGATTTCATCGACCGTTGCAATCTGATCCAGCGGCACCAGTGTTCCCGACGGGGTCCGGATAACGATGGCCCTGATGGCCTCAGGTGTGGAGCGGGCATCCTTATTGTAGCGAACCAGAATATTGAAGCGCTTCACGTCTTCGAAAATCTGCCCGGCGATATCCCCACCGATAGCCGCCCGGATGACGGACTGCACGTCGTTCACATTGACGCCATAGCGGCTTATGGCCTCGCGGTCGACACGGATGCGCAGTTGCGGCGTGCCGGTGACCTGATCCATCTGCACATCGGATGCCCCTGCGATCCCCGCAACTGCCCTTTGGATTTCGGTAGCCGTACTTTTGAGAATCTCTGTGTCCGGGCCGAACAGCTTGATCGCGAGTTCCGCTTTGGTGCCTGTCAGCAATTCATCGACCGCCGCGGCAATGGGCTGAGTGAAATTGAACCGGGCTCCGGGGAATCCTTCAAACGCATGGCTCATCGCAGCGAAAAGCTCTTCAGGACTGCGATCCGATTTCCATGCTTCACGCGGTTTCAGTTCGACGAAGGATTCGGCGCTATTCACAGGGTCCGCATGGGCACCGACCTCGCCGCGCCCGACGCGCGACACGACGCGTTTGACCTCAGGAAAATCTCTGAGGAGCTGTCGTTCGAATTTCAAAACCGTGTCCCGCGATTCTTCGAGCGAGATGGAGGGCGCCATCGTCACGCGAACCAGGAGATCGCCTTCGTTCAAACGCGGGACGAATTCCGAACCGAGAAACGGAAAAACCCAGACGCCCAGGGCCAACAGACCTCCAGCAAGCAGGACGGCTAGAACCCGGACCTTTACGAAGAGCGTAACCAGCGGCCGATAGAAGAACAGGATAAAGCTGACCACCAGATCGCCGAAGTTTCTTCCGGGACCCTTCTTGCCGGGACGGGCGGTCGGCCGCCGCATCAGCATTTCTGCCAGTATAGGTGCGATCAGAACGGCAAACACCAGGGAGCCTAGCATCGCAAGGGAGACCGTAATGGCAAGCGGCTTGAAAGTCTTGCCTTCAACCCCTTGCAGCGTGAACAGCGGCAGGAACACCACGATGATAATCAGAATTGCGAAACTGATGGGGCGCACAACTTCGGCGCAGGCCCGAGCGACGATTTGGTGCTTGGTGAGTCCCTTGTGGTCCTCCTTCAGCAAGCGGTCGACGTTCTCGGCAATGACAATTGCACCGTCCACCATCATCCCGATCGCGATGGCGATCCCGCCCAGCGACATGAGATTGGCGGACAGGCCAGCGGCCTGCATGAGGATGAAGGCCGTCGCCACGGAGAACGGAATGGAGAGCGCGACGACAAGGCTCGGCCGAAAGCCGCCCATGAAGAGAAGGATGATCAAAGCCACCAGAACAACGCCCTGGAGGAGCGCGTCCGTCACCGTTGCGACGCTTGCAAGTACAAGGCGCGATTGATCATAGTAGGGCACGACACTCACGCCCGGTGGCAGCGAGGCGTTGATCTTTTCCAGCCGTTCCTTGACGTCCGCAATGACATTGGACGTATTGGTGCCAATCAACTTCAGTACGAGCCCGGCAACGGTTTCGCCCTTCCCGTTCAATGTCGCCAAACCCTGGCGAACCTCACCGCCGATACCGACGTCGGCGACATCGCGCACATAGACCGGCACGCCGTCCCGGACCTTGAGGACAATGCTCTCGATGTCGGCGATATTGCGCGCCAGACCGACCGAGCGGATCAGATATTGCTCAGAATTCTTCACGATATACTGGGCGCCGACATTGCCATTGTTGACACGGATGGCATCCGTCACATCGCCGATCGCGAGCCCGTAGCGCAGCAGCGCATTGGGATCGACATGCACCTTGAACTGCTTGACTTCACCGCCAAGAGACAAGACCTCCGTCACGCCTGGAACGGTTTGCAGGTTGAATTTGATCAGCCAATCCTGGATCTCGCGGAGTTCCTCGCCGGACCGTTCGCTCTTCTCGTCTTCGACAAAATAGAACAGGATCTGGCCAAGGCCCGTGGTGATCGGCCCCATCTCCGGATCGCCAAATCCTTCAGGGATCTCCTCGCGCGACAATTGCAGTCGTTCGTTCACCAGTTGCCTGGCGAAATAGATGTCGGTACCATCGGCAAAATAGACATTCACGACCGACAAGCCGAAATTTGAAACGGATCGAATCTCCTTCAGATCCGGTAGCCCGTTCATGGCAACTTCAATGGGGTAGGTGACGTATCGCTCGACCTCTTCGGGCGCTAGGCCCTCGGTTTCCGTGAAAACCTGTACCAGGGTCGGTGTCACGTCGGGAAAGGCATCCACTGGAAGATCCCGATAGCTCTGATAGCCGGCGGCGAAAATCGCCACGCCGAACAATAAAATCAGCAATCGTTGTCCAAGTATGCGTTCGATGAATGCGTGCATGATCTGTTGATCGATTCTGTAGTGCTAGAGCAACTTATGCGCGTCCAGATAGACGCCCGTTCTTCTAGTGATTGTGGCCGTCGTCAAAACTCTCTTTGGAGAGCTGGGCCTTGAGCGTGAAAGCGCCGCGGGTGACGAACACCTCTCCCTGCTCGAGACCGGATACAATCTCCGCATAGTCGCTGTTGACGCGCCCGACTTTGACAGGCCTCGGCTGGAATTCTCCATCCTTGTTTATGAAGACCACCGACGACTCTTCAATTCGCTGGATCGCAGTCTTCGGCACACGGATCTCGGCGGCCTCGGTGCTCACGGAAATTTTCGCTTTGACGAACATCCCGGGGCGCAGTCGTCCATCAGAATTTGCCACGACCAGCCGGGCATAAGCCGTTCGCGTTGCCTCCGACAGATGCGGAGAGACAAAGGCGACGCGCCCCTGAACTGGCGCTCGTCGATCCCCAAGATCGATGTCTGCCCGTAAGCCCTTTCGCACACGCAGAAGATCCTTTGGATAGATCGTGATATCCACCCATAGCTCCGCAATGTCGGCAAGAAGAAAGGCTTCGCTTCCGCTCTTGACCGACTCGCCACGCGAGATGTGACGCGAAATCACGGTTCCCGAGAACGGCGCAACAAGCTTGTATTCCGTCAGCGCATCGTCATCAGATTTAGTAAGGTTCTCCAGAAATCCCTTGTCGAAGCCAAGCGCCAGGAGCTTTTGGGCTGCGCCGCGCCGATCGATGCGCTTTTCCGCAAAATTGGATTTCGCATCGAGATACTCCCTTTCCGAAGAAATCTTCTTCTTCCACAGTGCTTCCTCGCGTGTGAATGTCTCGCGCGCCAGCAGCATGCGCTCATGTGCTGCGAGGAACGAGGACTTCGCGTCGGCAAGTTCCCGGCTATCGAGGATCGCCATGATATCGCCGGCTTTGACCCGATCCCCCTCACTAATCGCAACGGTCCGGACGACTCCGGCGATGCGCGGCACGACATGGGCAACACGATCCTGGTTGAACTTGATCTCAGCAGGGCGAACAATCTGCGTTGCGAGTGAACCGCTTTTTGCGACTTCGGTCGTGATCTCGAAATCCCTCTGCTGATCGGCCGTTAGCTTGACGACATCGACATGTGCTCCGTGCCCATGGTCGTCATGCCCGTGACCATCATGGGCGTCTGCTTTCTTCGGTTTTTCACTCTCAGCATGCTCATGGCCTTTGTGATCTGAGTCATCCTGCACATCCGATCTTTTCTCATTTTTTCCATGATCGTGGGAGTCGTGATCATGGCCTTCGTGGCCCTTTGCCTTTTCCGGCTTCGAATGCGCCTTGTGGTCGTGGCCTTTGTGATCGGTGTGATCTTTGTGGTCCGCGTGATCCTTGTGATCGTGCCCTTTGTGATCGGCATGATCCTTGTGATCATGGCCTTCATGGTCTTTCGCCTTTCCGGACTTCGAATGCGCCTTGTGATCGTGCCCCTTATGGTCCGAATGCTCTTTCTCGTTGGCGTGATCCTTGTGATCGTGCCCCTTATGGTCGGCATGATCCTTATGATCATGGCCTGCATGGTCTTTCGCCTTTTCGGACTTCGAATGTGACTTGTGGTCGTGACCCTTATGGTCCGAATGCTCTTTCTCGTTGGCGTGATCCTTGTGATCGTGCCCCTTATGATCGGCATGATCCTTATGATCATGGCCTGCATGGTCTTTTGCCTTTTCGGACTTCGAATGTGACTTGTGGTCGTGACCCTTATGGTCCGAATGCTCTTTCTCGTTGGCGTGATCCTTGTGATCATGCCCTTTGTGATCGGCATGATCTTTGTGGTCGGCATGATCCTTGTGATCGTGGCCTTCATGCGTGTCACGTTTGGCTTGCGCCAGTATCATTGAGGCACTGTGCGGCACCTCGAAAATTGTTGTTTTCATGTCCGTCGAACCTGCACTGACGGAAAACGTCAGTATTGCCAGCGTGCTGCCAGCCAGAAGCAGTGTAGAAGTGCGCATCGTCACGTCGTCTCCTTATGGACTATGGTTAGAGTGAGTAGAGGTCGCGGCCAATCAGCCCCTCGATCAGGGCTTTGGCCTTGTGGAATTCTGCCTGGGTATCGACGACATCGAGCTGGGTCTGGATCAAACTCCGCCGTGCATCCAAGACACTGAGAAGGTCGAATTTTCCCTCCCGGTAGCCTCGCTCGGTCGCGTCGAAGGCCTTTCGTGCTGCCGGCAGCACTTCGTTCTGCAATGCGCGAAGTTTGGCCTCTGACGCCCGAAGAACGCCATAGGCCTCGATGAACCTTGAATTGAGACCGATACGTGCGGCGTCGCGCTCATACAGACTTTTGGTGACCCGGGCGCTCGCCGCATCGATATTGCCGCGATTTCGGTTGAAGAACGGCAGGGGGATGGAGAGCGTTGCGACGGCAGCGGTATCGTCGGTCTCACCGATCTGCCTGACGCCAGCACCGACCGTCAGATCCGGAATGCGGCGGGCGCGTTCGAGCTCTAGCGTCGCCTGCCTCTTGGCCATCTCATCAACCCAGCGCGCCAAAGTGGGATTGCGGTCCAGATAAGATTGAAACCGCTCCGGAGACGGCAAGTGGTTTGTCGCGGCGAGCCGACCGACCGCGGTTCCGAAGTCCGCGCGCCTGGCCCCCCAGAACAGGGAGAGTTTCCGTTTTGCAGCCTGGAGTTTTGCTTGTTCTTCTCTGACGGTGACGCCGGCGCGGGCGCGCTCGACTTCGGAGCGACTCAACTCGACGGGACTGACCTTGCCTGCGTCCACCCGCTCGCGGACCGTGTTGGTCAGTCTCGTGGCGATCGTCGCGAATGCCCGATGCACCGAAAGCCGTTTCTGCTATGCGAGGACATCGACGAACGCCTGTTGCGTTTGGCTGGCAATTGTCAGCCGCGCGGCCTCATAGTCCCAATTGGCGAGATCCTCGTCCAACGACGCCGCGCGGATCCGCTTCATGCGTTTTCGGCCAAGCTCGATAACCTGGGTCAGGCTGATCGTGGTTTCGGCACTCTTGAACCCCTCGAAATCTCCCGAACCTGCGAAGTTCTCGATCTCGGTCGTCAGTTCCGGATTGGGTCGCCGGCCGGCCTGATAGGTCTCTGCCCGGCGGGCTCTCTTTTCTTCGGCGACGGCGCGTAGAACGGGGCTGTAGCGCACGGCGCGCTGCATCGCCGCCCGCATTGTCAGCTGATTGATGCGCGGTGCAGCCTCTCTGGCTGGCAGCGCCTGTGTCGTATTCCGCCGCATCGCCGACGCCACCGAAACCGGTCGGCTCTCAGCAAGTGCCGGGTTGCTTGTTTCGAGTGCGGAAGGCTGGCACCCGGTCAGTCCAATCAGTGCTCCAGCCAGCAGGCACAATCTCAGCGTTGCGCGCTCCAAACCAGCCATGTTTCATCCCCCAAGATCATTGATTCGCAGGCAAAAATCGCCGCGCGCATGACAGCGCGGCGGCACACCGGACGATCAATGATCTCAGATGAGGAGGACGACGATTCTGTGAATAAGAACCTGTGCGGATACACGGTCTAAGGGCGGAGGAATGCCGGCATCGACGCCACCAGTCAGCGGCTCGATGGTATTCAGAGCCAGGTCGATTCGCGGCATCGGTACGGGATCGACATCAGATGCGCCGACGTCGTCCGCTTGTGTGACCAAACTGGCCGGCGGAATCGGTTGCCGGTCGATACAGTCGTTTACATGCTTTGTGTTGGAGGCGATCTCAACGAATATCGAGGGATGAGCAGACGTGCCCTGCGGACCGTGACCAACCCCAGGAGTCTTGAACTCAATGGCAGAATGATCGGCACCGCTAAAACACCACACCAACGGCAAGCCCGGACCGACTGCGATCATCGCAACCAGCCAAGTCAATAAAATGCCGTTGATAGATTTTCGCATAAACAGTCCTGCACGAGTCTCGAAGGAGCTCACGATAACGAAGATTCCGGCGAAACCAAGGTCGGATCGCGAGTTATCACCCTAAATGAGTTATGGCAAGATGTTCGAAAAATCGAATCGGCGCTTCGCATTGGAGATCAAAGGCTTGGATCTGCCTTTGTCCACCGTGGATCAGCTTGTTGGTCGGACAGGGCTGGAACAATGTGTGGGTTGTCCCGATATTGCCATGTATAGCCGCAATGATCCGTATGCTGGAAATGCCTCAGCGCTTCTACCGCATCCGGTTTTGCCATAAACCAGTCTCAAGAAGACACGGACGCAACAATTTAGGGAGAAAATCCGGTGCAAAGATTGGCGATGACGCTTGCGACACTTGTTCTGGGAGGCCTGCCCGCCTTTGCGCAGCAAGGCAATCCTATCTCTCCAACAGGGACGTCTGGCGAGCCCGACAGAATCGAACTGGCGCAGCTTCAACTCAATCTCGGCGGCGGCTCGGACGCTACCATTCTTCGAACCCTCCGGCGCGCCGGATACTCCGAAATCGAGATTTTCTATCGCGGCCTGACGAAATCGCGTGTCAGAGCCTGCCGAGGCGGCGATCGTGTTCAAATGGAAGTCGCACCGAATGGCCGCGTCAAAAACAGCGCCAAAATCGGTGAATGCCGATCCCGCATCAATATCGCCAGAGCACGCGATATTCTGCGCAACAAAGGCTACCGGGAGATCCTTCTCGAGGACACGGGCCGCGGCGGCTATCGCGGGACGGCATGCCTCAACAACCGGCGCATGGATATGAGGGTCGGGTATTTTGGGAAAGTGCGCGAGATCGGCCAACTCGGCCGATGCCGTCAGATCCTGTCTCGGCGCGAAGTCGCCCAAAGGCTGCGCTCGAAAGGTTATGACCGAATCAAGGTCGCACAGGATTCGCCGCCCCCGCCATTCTTTGTCGAGGCCTGCAGGGGACAGAACCGGGTCGACCTCGTTGTCGTTGGCAATGGCCGTGTTCAGCGGGAACGCCGGATCGGCCGCTGCGAGCCGCCCATCAATCCGGGTCAAATCGCTGCTGTCTTGCAGAGAAAAGGCTATACGCGCGTCCGGGTGACCGATGACGTTCTTCCCCGCTATGGGGCCCGAGCCTGCCGTGGTGACGACCGGATCGAACTGATCCTGAACCGCTTTGGCGAAGTTCGCGATGAGCGGAAGATCGGCCAATGCCCGAGACCTCTTACCCGGGACCAGCTCGTACGCCAGCTCAAGGATGAAGGCTTCCATCGGATCAGCGTCAAAAACGCCGCCGGCAGAGGTTTCATTGTCGAGGCCTGCATATCGAACGAGCGCGTTCGCATCGACATCTCCCCCTATGGCGAGACGAGTTCGGAAAAAGTCCTGGGTCCGTGCAAATCGCCGCGGATTGGCAAAGTCCTGCAGGACTTCAAGAAACAAGGTCTCAACCGCGCAAAGATGTTTGTGGAAGGTTGCCGCAGAGGCCAACGCGTCAAGATCGAGCTCAACCGCTTTGGTGACGAGGTACGATCCCGACGAATTGGCCGCTGCCAATAGCGGCTTGCTCTCTTGGCAGAAACTTTCGACTGATTGATCACGTGAACGCGGCCGGTTTTCATAAAGACCGGCCGCGAACTGATTTTCTTCAAAGTCTCTCGAACCTGTTTCAGTCTGGCAGTCGTGGCAATGCCATCAGTACGATGACGGCGACGATCTGCATGACGACAACGGCCAGGCACAGGGCCGGAAGTCCATAATCGATGAAGGGCGCTACGATCGCCGTACCTGCTGAGATCGCCAACGTGATGGCCAGGACAGCAACCGAAGTCGCCCGGTCATTGTCACCGTCACCGGCGATCACGGCTCTCAGAAAACCGGGAGGACCGCGCAGCCCGAGACCGGTATTCATCGGAACGAACAGAGCCGTCAGCACGTACATGTTCGTGCCGCCCCATAGACCATAGCCCAGCAACAGCAGCGCCGAGGCGCCTGCCATCACCGAACCCAGCATAATCATCCGCTCCGCTCCGAACCGGTCGACCAGAAAGCCCGTGAGATTGGCAGCAACGACGAAGCACGCAACGCCCAAGACCTGCATCACGATGAAGTCAGTAAGAGTGCCGCCCAGCGACTTCACGATGACGGTCGGCGCTCCGAGTACGAAGACCAGAAGACCGCCTAAAACCAGAGCGTGGCTGACGGCATATCGCCAATAGACGGGCGACTTGAAAAGACGGCGGTAGCTGCCGCCGCGAAAGTTCTCTTCTGTGTTTGGAAACAGATTTCCTGCAGAGGCAATGCCAATCGCCACAATCGCCGCCAATCCTGCGGTCAACCAAAAGGACACAGTCCATCCACCGAACCCCAAAAGCCATACGCCAAGCACAGGCGCGCCGGCAGGTACCATGGATTCGATACTGCCAAGCAAGCCTATTGCCTTGGTCGCGCCGCCTTCGTCGTAGTGGGCGCGGATGACACCGGTCACAAAGACGGCCGGCGCTGACGATGCTATCCCTTGAAGAAAGCGCAGGGCGATAAGGATTTCGATTGTCGGGCTCTGCGTGCAGGCCAAAGACACGCTGGCAAAGAAAACGAGCGAACCGATCAAGAGCCTGCGTCGGTCGACCTTCGCACCCAGCGTGCCAAACAGGAGCAGTCCTGCCGCCGTACCCGCAACATAAGACGCGAGCACCAACTGAGCCTTGGAGGATGTCCCGCCAAGGGTTTCCGGCAATCCGGGGATTGCAGGCAAAACAAGGTCGATTCCCGCCAAGCCTACGACAGTGCCTGCGGCCAGAAGCGTGAAAGCCAGCGCTGCCGAACGACGTGAGTGAGCCACAATTATGCTGTCGCAAACGGGACCCGGAACGAGCCGGGTCCCTCTCAAATCACAGCGACTTCAAAAGAGCTTCGGCGCTTGAGGTGTCCGCGGTCGAAGGCACATCCTCGATATTGAGGACAGAAACCACGCCGTCGTCTGCCAGCAAGGCATACCGCTTGGAGCGCATGCCGAGACCGACGGCGGAGCCATCCAGTTCAAGTCCGATGGCGCGCGTGAATTCGCCATTGCCATCGGAAAGAAAGGTAATTTTGCCGTCTGCGCCGGTGTCGGCCGCCCACTTGCCCAAGACGAAGGGATCGTTGACGGCGATGCAGACGACGTCATCCACGCCGCGTGCCTTCAGTGCGTCCAGATTGTCAAGAAAGCCGGGAACATGCTTGGCATGGCATGTCGGTGTGTATGCGCCCGGAACGGCAAAAGCCGCCACTTTCCTGCCGCCGAAAACATCGGCGACCGTTTTCTCCGCAGGTCCGTCTGCGGTCATAACTCTGAATGTTGCTTCCGGTAGCTTTTCGCCTACTGCAATGGACATGACGCCCTCCGAACCAGTGATTGGAATTGCCGGAGTTTTATAGGCTCACTTTGAGAACGCCAAGCCAATAGTCAGTCAATCGCGGGAAGATGCACTGCCATGCCCGCCCGGTTGTCGAGGCGAATCAACAAAGTGCTCGTCAATCGACCGTCTTACGCGTCTCGGACTGGCCCTTGTCGGACACCAGAGTGAAGGTGAGTTCCTGGCCCTTGAGCGACTTGAGACCAGCCTCCGCGTCGAGTTCGACACGATATCGAACCCGTCCGTCGGCCATTGTCTCGACCTGTTTTGGAAGTGGAATATAGACCTCCGGCGGCCCTTCTACGAAGAGATCCGTAGCGCCAGCCCCTGGGGCAAACTGTGCCTCGACAGAGAGATGCGGGTTTGACGAAGTCGTATCGGCGGCGAACGTCTTTACGCGAGGGAGTTGCCCCTTGGTTTGGCCGACCGTTGTCGGAACCCGGCTCATAAAGCGCGAGATCAGATCCAAATGCGGGCTCTTTTTTGCCGCGGATGGCAAGACGGCCAGCGTCATCTTGGACTCAGCCGGCGCGCAGATATCTTTGCAGATGGCATAATCGAGCTGAAGTTTCACATTGACGGGTTTCGCCGGGTCTTCGGGTTCCAGGAGAACCGGTAGAACGACCTCACTCTTATACCCGATCGAGCTTCCCGCCGGGTCTGCGAATCGTACTGGAGCCGGCCATAACACCGTCGCGCTTTTGAGATTTGTCGACCCATTCCAACGAAATCCCGGCGGGATTCCCGCGTCTCCTGGCGACCGCCAGTAGGTCTTCCATCCCCAATCCAAAGTGAGATGAATACCGACAATCAATTGCTCTTTCCCGCTTGTGTTCGGGAGTTTGCCGGCAACCAGGCGAGTCTTCGAGTGAAACTTCTGCAGCCATGGCGATGCAGCATCCGAAGATGCGGAAACGGGCTGGGAAACACCCAATGCGACTGCCAGGGCCACAAATGAGAAAACGAACCGATGACGCATGAGAAATCCCTGTATCGTGCCGATCGCAAGTGGCAAGAAAGCCTGACGGTGCCAGCATCAATGCCGAATACCACGCTGGACTGTCTGAACCTTTAAAGTCTAGTCACGAGATGTAACGAATTCGAGTGACCAAAGTTCAGGCACCTATCACGGTTCTGTGAGATTTAGGCCCTTTTCCGCTCGCGCTATCTCTCAACAGACTGGCTGTCAAGACCTTCACAAATGGTCGCTTGGCCGGTTACTCTAACCGGATGTTTGACAGTATTGGAGAGCGTGTTCTGTGACCACGGACGGAATCTATCTCGACGGGCAATTGTTAATTGCAATGCCGTCCATGTCGGACCCGCGCTTTGCACGCACGGTGATCTATCTGTGTGCGCATTCATCGGATGGAGCGATGGGAATCATCGTCAATCAGCACGCCCCGCACATCAATTTTTGTGAGCTGCTCGAGCAGCTCAATATTGTCCCGGAAAAAGACCGCATCTCCATCCCGGAAGACCTGGAAGAAATGGCCGTGCATGTTGGTGGTCCGGTGGAGACCGGACGCGGCTTCGTTCTCCACAGCGCAGATTATTTCGCCGAAGACAGCACACTGCCGATCGACGACGGCGTCTGTCTGACGGCAACAATCGATATTCTGCGGGCGATTGCGCGTGGCAAGGGACCGGACCGGGCGCTTCTGGCACTCGGCTATGCCGGATGGGCACCCGGCCAGCTGGAGACCGAGATTCAATCAAATGGCTGGCTGAATTGCGATTCGGATGCGGATCTGATTTTCGATGACGATATTGAGGGCAAGTACAGTCGGGCGATGACGAAGATCGGCATTGATCCGGCTCATCTCGTCAGCGAGGCCGGCCGCGCGTAAGGCCGCCGGACTTCGAACGAACCTTCCACCTGATTCAGAAAATCAACTGGCACTCGTGACCGGTTTGGGTTGTGGTGCCGGTGCAGGGGATTCAGTGCGCCGGTTCGCGGCCGGCGGCTGCGGTACGGACGAAGGTACGGCTTGAGGCACCGGTTGAGCCACCGCCTGGGGTACAGGCTGGGACGCGGCTTGCGGCGCCGCCTTTGGTGCGGGTCTGACAGCTTTTGCCGGCCGTGCCGGCTGCTGGGCCGGTGCCTGCGGTGTCTGCTGCTGGTCGTTTCCTGAGAGCGATGCACGCTGGCGAAGTGGGGTCAGTTTCTCGGCCTTGGCAAGCGCGGACAGTAAGACCAGCACATCCGCCTGCTCCATCGGCTCGCCATAATAGAAGCCCTGGGCGAATTCACAGCCGATCGAACGTAGATAAACGGCATCCGTTTCCGTCTCCACACCCTCTGCAACGACCATCTTGCCGAGTTCGTGGGAGAGCGCCACGACTGATTTCAACACAACCGGAGCTGCACCTTCGGCACCGGCTTCGCGAACAAGAGACTTGTCGACCTTGATCACGTCGAACGGGAACCGGTTCAGATAGCTGAGTGATGAATAACCAGTACCAAAGTCATCGAGCGACAAGCGCGCACCGAAGCTCTTGAGAACCTCGAGGATTTCAATGGCGCGCTCGGGATTCTCCATGACCAGAGATTCGGTAACCTCCAACCACAATGTCCCGCGCGGGACGGTCTCGCGGTTGAGGACATGCCGCATCTGCTGAATGAGATCGGGCCGGAAGAGCTGCCGGCTTGAAACGTTCACCGAAACGAAGAGCGGGTCGGTCGCGCGGGGCAGAGCGCGATGCCAATGGGCCGCATGCGCCAGCGCCTGGTTCAACACATAAAGCCCGAGTTGCCCGATCAGCCCGGTCTCCTCGGCAATCGGGATGAACTCATCGGGCGGGATCAGTCCCAGCTTGGGGTGCTCCCAACGCAGCAGAGCCTCAAAACCGCCAAGCGAGTTGTTCGAGAGCCGCGTAATGGGCTGAAACATGACATTGAGCTGCTGGCGCTCCAGTGCCCGGCGCAAGTCCGTCTCCAGCGGCAGGCGTTCGGATTCCTCCGAGCGCATGCTCGGTTTGAAGATCTCGATGCGATCCGTTCCGGCACTCTTGGCGCGGAACATGGCGATTTCCGCCTCCTTCAACAGATCCATATGGGTCTGCTGCTGACCGTCGAACACGGCAATTCCGATGCTGCCGGTCAGAATAACCTCTTCGCCCGATATCCGAATGGGACTGCGCAGCGAACGCCGCACCCGCTCTGCCAGCATCGCGATCTGGTGAGGTTCCGCTTCCGACACGACAAGCATCGCAAACTGGTCGCCGCTGATACGGGCCAAAGTATCCTGCGGGTTGAAGTGCTTGACCAGACGGCGGGCAACGGTCAGCAGGAGCGTGTCGCCGACGACCAGCCCGAGTGACTTGTTGACGTTCTTGAAGCGGTCGATATCGAGGAACAGAACGGTCGGGCGGATCCCTTCATTGCTCTGTGCCCGGGTGACGGCGACGCTCAATCGGTCAACGAAGATCTCACGATTGGGCAGTCCCGTAAGACTGTCATGAACCGCATCGTGCAACAGGCGTTCATGCGCTCTCTTTTCCGGCGTTATATCGCGCATCAGGCCAACGCATTTGAGAGATCGCGGCTGTGTCGCCGCGACGGTGCGCGCCGTCAGATTGTACCAAAGATAGCTGCCATCGGCCCGACGTAGCCTGATCTCCGTATTGATCTCGCCGTCGCCATGCTCCTGAACGGACCAGAGCATTTGACGGAAGCTCTCGCGCTCGCTGACATGGATCTGCTGCAGCCAGGCATCGACGCTGTTCTTGAGGGCGTCGGGTGCCAGTCCCAATGCATGCTCGACATCGGGACCGACGGAAATCTCGTCCCGGCGGATATTCCACTCCCAGGCCGACAGATCAGAGCCTTCCAGCGCCAAAGCATTCAATGCCATCTTGCCGGGCATCATGCCCGGCCCCGTATCACCGGTACGGAATGCGAACTGCGTGACCGTGAATCCGAGCAGGACAATCAACAGCACGAGGCCGGCAGTCACCGCGGATACGACGACTTCGCCGGATAGATCGCCCAGCACAACCATGGCCGCGCCGAATATCCAGACAAGGAACAGCAGCCAGGTCGGAACAAGCGACAAGGCACGCTCCTGGCCGCGCAACGCCAGATAGCCGATCAACACGGTGCCAAACGATCCGATGAAGGCAAAAGATGCCCGCGCCAGACCGGATGCGAGTGTCGGATCGATGACCGCCAGGGCAACCAGACCCGCCTGCCCCAAAATCCAGGCCCAGCAGGCAAACTTGATCCAGGTATGCCAGAGTTGAATCCGCAGGAACGTGTAGAGGAACACCACAAAACTGGCAGCCAGAGCCGCCTCTGCCGTCGCCCGATAGGCGGCATAGTCTTCGACACTCAAATGAAAGAGTTTGTGCCAGAAGCCGAAGTCGATGCAGAAGACCGCCAACGCACTCCAGGCAACAAGGGCTGCAGCGGGAAACACCGCCTTGTGGTTTGCGGCATAGACCGACGTCAGGAAGATCGCCATAAGGCCGACGATGCCCAGCAGGATGCCATTGAACAGCATGCGATCCTGCAATTTGCGTTCATAGGCCTGCGCCTTCCAGAGTGAAAGACGCGGGACCTGCACCGATGACAATTCGACCACGAAGGTGACGGTCCGGCCCGGATCGATCGTCACGCGAAAGATGTCGGCTCTGTCGTTGACAATGCGTTCCGGTCGGAAGCCGAGCGATGGGGTCACGTCGGCAATACGCGCGGCATCGAGATCCGGCCAGAAGACCTTGGATCCGGCCGCCGTGTAACGCTGCGCCGTCAGCCAGCGTGTGATGCGCTGATCGGTTTCGTTTCTGAGCGCAAAGACCATCCAGTTCGGATCGGTACCAGCAGTGGATGCCGGAACCACCATGCGCCCGGCGACACCGCCAGGCCCAGGTACGGTCTCGACCTGCAACCGGTCGCCGCGATTCTGGTAAAGCTCGCCGAGCAACGTGACGTCGATCCGATCGAGATCGGGATCGACGACGATCGCATCGAGCGCACGCGCCATCGGCGCCCAGGAGAGCGTGGCACAGAGCGCGACCAGCCAAACGAGCCCGAGCAGTGCGAATTTGTTGCTGCGCACTTTAAGCTCGCTCATGGACCCGCCGCGCGATTTTGCAGACGTCTCGCATTAAAGGTCCACTCGACGCTCCGGTGCCTGAAGTCGCAAAGGCCTCAGGACCGCGGATCGTCTTCCAAAAGCGCATAAAGAAGATGGTCCTGCCATCGCCCATTTATGCGCAAATAACGCCGCGCCAGCCCCTCATTCGCAAATCCTGTCTTCTCAAGCAGGCCGATCGAGGCCTTGTTGCTCGGCAGACATGCCGCTTCCAGACGGTGCAGACGCAAATTATCGAATACAAATGGTACCACAGCCCGAACGGCAGCAGTCATAAAGCCGCATCGGGCGTGGGGTACGCCTATCCAATATCCTAATGCACAGGCTTGTGTGACCCCACGACGAACGTTCGAAAGGGTTATTCCGCCTACCAGCTTATCGTCGACAGAGTTGAACAAAAAGAAGGCATAACCGGCATCATCCTTGAATTCCTTGGAATAATGCCGCAATCGGCGACGGAAGGAAGCCCGCGTCAGCTCGGTGCTCGTCCATTCCGGCTCCCAAGGGGTCAGAAAATCCCGACTTTGGGCCCGCAATTCCGCCCACGCGGCATAATCGTTCATCTGCGGCATCCGCAAGACAAGCGATTCGCCATAAATGACTGGCCCTTGTTCCGGCGCCGATACCGATCTCAAGAACGCCATACGACAATACCCCCCTACTCTGCAGCCGCGGTGGCGACACGGCCGAATGCATGCGCGAGTGCATCATTGCCGACAAGCGGCGCATGAGGGCCTACTCCTGCAACGCTCGGCACCGATTCGCCCAAGATTCGCTCTGCCATAGAGCGTACATCTTCCGGCGTGACGTGTTCCACCTTCTCCACAACCTCCGTTATATCCAGCGGGCGTCCGAAAACCAGGACTTGCCGCGCGAGCTGCTCGGCTCTTGCGCCAGTGCTCTCAAGGCTCATCAAGAGGCCCGCTTTTGCCTGTGCCTTCGCCCGCCCCAGTTCCTCTTCGCTCGGAACAGTAACAGCCGCTCGCGACAGCTCCTGCCCCAAGACCTCGATCAGTTCGGGCATCTGTTCAGGACCCGTCGCGGCATGGACACCGAACAATCCGCTGTCGGCAACCCCCCAACAGAAGCTGTAGATCGCATAGCAAAGACCGCGCTCCTCCCGAACTTCCTGGAACAACCGGGACGACATACCGCCGCCCAGAAGCGAGGACAGCAACTGTGCCGCATAGATTTCCGAGCCTTTATATCCGGGGCCCTCGAACGCCACCACCAGATGACTCTGCTCAAACCGCTGCGGGCCGTTTCGAACACCGCCGCAATAACGGGCTGCTTCCGGAGCAAGTGCGGGCGAGCGGCCAAGCCCGGCAAAGAGCTCTTCTGCCAGCGCTGCGACCTGATCATGGTCGACATTACCGGCCGCTGAAAGAACCATGCCATCCGCAGAGTACTTCTCTCCCAGATAGGCACGCAGATCATCGGGTTGAAAGGCGCGCACATGCTCGGCCGTGCCCAGAATGGGGCGCCCCAATGCCTGTCCCGGGAAAGCCGTCTCCTGGACAAGGTCGAAGACGACATCGTCCGGACAATCCTGAGCTCCGGCTATCTCTTGGAGAATAACATGCTTCTCGCGTTCCAACTCCTCTGCAGCGAACTGCGGATTGAGAAGTATGTCGCTGATAATATCGAGTGCCCGTGGCACGTCGTTCTTGAGAACCCGCGCATAGTAGGTGGTCGATTCCAGACCTGTCGAGGCATTGAGTTCGCCACCGACCGACTCGATTTCTTCAGCGATGTCGCGCGCGGCGCGGCGCTGCGTGCCTTTGAAAGCCATGTGCTCAAGAAGGTGTGACAGACCGTTCTGGCTCTGGGATTCGGAACGCGCACCCGCCTCAACCCAAACGCCCAATGTGACGGTTTCCACATGATCCATCCGATGCGTCACCAAACGCATTCCATTGGCGAGGCGGCTCATGCGTACATTCATGCAAGGGACTCCAATACCGCGCCGGATTTGTCGCGCACGAATGCTGCGACATGTCCATAATCGTTCGGCATCACATCATACCGCTCGTCGCCTTGCAGACGGTCGGCGATATGGGCCGGCAGAGCTGGCTCACAGCCGGTGGCGGACTCAACCGCATCAGGGAACTTTGCCGGATGGGCCGTTGCAAGCGTGATGATGGCGCCTGGAAATGGTTTCCCCTCACGCCGGGCTGCAGCAACGCCGATGGCCGTGTGAGGATCGGCAAGATAACCGGCCTCCTCATGCAGATCCTTGAGCGTTGCTGCCACATCGGGCTCATCTATGGCGTACGCCGCGAAAGTCGTCCGCATTCGGCCCAAGAGCTCGGGTGATATCGTAAAGCTTCCCTGCTCATGCAAGTCCTGCATCATCGAGCGCACGCTCGCCGGATTGCGACCGGACGCTTCAAACAAGAGGCGCTCGAAGTTGCTGGAGATTTGGATATCCATGCTCGGGCTCGACGTTGCCATCACAGTTTTGGGTTCATAATGGCCCGAGGCCAATGCGCGCGCGAGAATGTCGTTAACGTTCGTGGCTATAACGAGACGATCAATCGGCAATCCCATTTTTCGGGCGACGTAACCTGCGAAAATATCACCGAAATTTCCGGTTGGCACGGAAAAGGTCAAACCGCGCCGCGGCGCACCGAGCGAAAGGGCGGCCGTGAAGTAGTAGACCGTCTGCGCCATGATACGCGCCCAATTGATCGAATTGACCGCCGAGAGCGATGTCTTCGCGTTTGGAGAGCGGTCATTGAAAATGCGTTTCACGATCGTCTGACAGTCATCGAACGTGCCCTCGATCGCTAGATTGTGGACATTGGCATCTGCGACCGTGGTCATCTGACGGCGTTGCACATCCGACACCCGGCCATGAGGGTGAAGCACGACGATATCGATGGCATCGCGACCACGGAACGCTTCGACTGCTGCACCGCCCGTATCACCCGACGTTGCGACAATGATCGTTGTGCGCTCACCGCGACGCTTCAGTGCTCTGTCCATGAGCCGACCAAGCATTTGCATCGCAAAGTCTTTGAACGCGAGTGTCGGTCCGTGAAACAGCTCCAGGACCCATTGATCGTGTCCGATCTGCACGAGAGGCGCTACGGCGGGATGTCCGAAGCTCTGATAGGTCTCGAGGGCAATCTGGCTCAGTTCCTCACGCGACACATCCTGACCGACGAAAGGTTGCATGATGCGTGCGGCAACCTCCCAATAAGGACGGCTTTGCAAAGCGGCGATCTCATCGAGTTCCAGCGATGGCCAATGCTCGGGCAAATAGAGCCCGCCATCGGAGGCGAGCCCCGTCAGCAGAACATCCTCAAAGCCCAATGGCGGCGCGTCGCCGCGAGTGCTGATATAGCGCATGAATGCTCCTTCGCGCTGGCCCGGCACGGTAACCAGGAAGCTCCGCTTGAACAAGCCACCTAACGCACTCTTTAGGCATCAGGCCAAGCCGCCGGAATCCGGCGTTTTTGATGCGCGAAGACGTCCGAAAACGAAAAAACCGTAGACAAAAACGAGCGTTGCCGCGAGCCCATACCAGGTTAGGGCATATTCGAGATGTTTGTTCGAAAGCGTCAGTCGTGTGACGCCGCCGCGCGGCCAACCACCTGCGACCGGCGTGTCGTCCGCCTCAATAATAAACGGAAGGACACGAGCACGATTCCCAGCATCAAGCAGAAACGCGGACAGGGCTTCTACATCACGCCAAAACCAGCTGTTTCGAGCAGCGTCGTTGTCGGGAACAAAAAATGCCTGTTTGCCTGGAACGCGCGCCAGCCCGGTAATTGTGCCAATTCCGGCACCGCGTCCGGCAGACCGGCTTTCGGGCGCCTTCAATGCATCGGGCACGAATCCACGGTCGACGAGGACGATGTGATCACCACTCGAAAACGGCGAGATGATACGCCAGCCTGTCTGACTGTTCTGAACGGTAAACAGATGCGCTTCCCGTGCATTGAGAAATGCGCCGTTCATCCTGACACGCAGATACTCGACCTCGCCCGCATCCCGCCATTGCGCGATTGCCTTTTGAAGGCCAACCGGTTCGGCATGAGCTCTCGCCTCTATGCGGGCTGTGAGATCCTGTTTCCACGCCAGCCGCTGCAACTGCCATGTCCCCAGTCCCAGAAGCACGATTAACGCGCTGCCGGCGGCGAGCGTCGGCCAGAGCAAGGATCTCAATCTCATTGTTGGTTCCGCGCCCATTGAATCAGTCAGAGGTCAGTCGGCCTTCGCGCGCTTTGGTTCGGTACTGCTGGGCGACGAGCATGGCTTTCAGCGGCCTCAGGACACCGAGAGACAAGATCAGTGTCATCGGCAGTCACAGGGCTGCGTGAATCCAATAGGCCGGCTGATACATCACTTCAACGGCTAGCGCAGAGGCCACGACAAGAAATCCGACCAACAGGATCACGAAGACGGCCGGCCCGTCTCCCGCATCGGCGAACCCATAATCGAGATCGCAAGCTTCGCATTTGCGGCCCAGTGTCAGAAAACCGTCAAAGAGCCGGCCCTGACCACAGCGTGGACAACACCCCTTCAGCCCTGCTGAAAGAGGAGAGACGGATGCATAAGACACGGCGTTTCGATGTCCTCAATTCAGACGCTGGCTAGCAAGCACAGCGCTCGTTGCGGCACATCGGAAACGCATCGATCCGATGACCGGTCAGTGTCCTCCTGGCGATGCGCCTGCGCCGATAACGTAGATACAGGCGAACAGGAACAGCCAGACGACATCAACGAAATGCCAGTACCAAGCCGCGGCTTCGAACCCGAAATGCTGCTTGTCCGTGAAATGACCTGCAAGAACACGGAACAAGATGATGGCCAGGAAAATCGTACCCACGACAACATGGAAGCCGTGGAAGCCGGTCGCCATGTAGAAGGTCGAGCCATAAATGTGGCCTGAGAAATTGAATGCGGCGTGTCCATATTCGTAAACCTGGCAGGCGGTGAAGAGGATACCCAGGACCACCGTGCAGAAGAGGCCCCAAATGACCCCCTTGCGATCATTGTGCAGCAAGGCGTGATGCGCCCAGGTCACCGTCGTGCCCGACGTCAGGAGGATCAGCGTGTTGACCAGCGGCAGATCCCAGGGATCGAAAGTGTGCTGGAAATTCTCGCTGGCGACCGGTGGCCAGGTACCGCCGGTTATTGCATCGCGCGCGACCATCCCGACTTTCTCATCGGTACCGGCGATCGTGGCGACCTCGCCCGGAAACAGGGACACATCGAAATAAGCCCAGAACCATGCGACGAAGAACATCACCTCGGAGGCGATGAACAGGATCATGCCATAGCGAAGATGGAGCTGGACGACGGGGGTATGGTCCTTGCGAACCTCGGCCTCTTTGATGACATCGCGCCACCAGCAGACCATGGTGAGGATCACCAGCGCCAAACCCGGCACCACATACCAGAGCTGCGGCTCGCCCTCCTTTGCGGATACGAAATAGCCGACCGTGCCCACAGCCAGGACAAACGCAGCGATCGATCCGACCGCCGGCCAGGGACTCGGGTCGACGAGATGATAATCGTGACGATTAGCGTGTGTTCCTGACATATTCCCCTCCAGGCTCCCTAGCCCTTAAATCCAATCAGCCATCGACGTATCGCTCGCCTGCTGACAGCGTTGACTTCATCTGTCAGCTTTGCACCACGAGCGCAAGCGAAGGCCGAGACTCCCAGCCATTATGAACGCCCTTCCCCGGTTTTCGATTCGGCGACAGTCGCCTCATCCTCAACGGGAAAGAATGTGTAAGAGAGCGTAATCTCGCGAATATTCCGGGCATCCGGATCGTTCATCATTTCCGGATCGACAAAGAATGTGACCGGCATATCGACGGTCTCACCCGGTGCGAGCAGCTGCTCCTTGAAACAAAAACACTCTATTTTGCTGAAATAGCTCCCAGCGCCTTCCGGGGTCACATTGAATGTTGCCGTGCCGCGTACCGGCTCCGACGAGAGATTGCGTGCCTGATAGAATGCGAGCCCCTGCTCACCGAGGCGAATCTGCATGGGCTTGGTCGTGGGTTTGAAGCGCCACGCGATCCCCTGCGCCGTATTCGCATCAAAACGGATCGACACGCTCTGCTGCAACACCTCTCCAGGAAGGCTCTCTGCACGCTGCGTCGTGCCCCCATAGCCCGTAACCTGACAGAACAGTTGATAGAGCGGGACGGCCGCGAACGACAAACCCAGCATCAGGCCCACAAGCCCTGCCAGCGCAAACGCCACATTGCGGTGCCGGGATGTCTTGCTCGTCGCTGTCATCGCCATCACGCCATATCCTCAAAACGGCCTGTTGAGAACGTTGGCCCCGAGACGCACAAGGGTGACAACGAAGAAGAGGACAACAATTCCAACGAGCGTCCACGCAATCGCCAAAGAGCGCATCCTCTGACGACGCTTTCTCTGTTCATCCTTGTTTTCAGCATTGGCGTCCATCACCCACCAAACAACGGCTTCAATGCGAAATATGAAGCCCCGATGCCATGCTCAATCAATAATGCTGCAAAGATCGCGAAAAGATAGAGAATCGAAAAACCGAATAGTCTCCGTCCCTTCTTATCGCCGTCGGTGCCTCCGTCGCTGCGAAAAATCGCGATCGCATACCAGATGAAGATCGCGCCAAGAACGGCGTTGGTCACTGTGTATAGCCAGCCGCCGAAACCCAGGACACTCGGTGCGAAGGCAAGAGGAATGAGAATGAGCGAGTAGATCAAGATCTGCTTGCGCGTCTCCGCCGCACCGGCAACGACCGGCAACATCGGGATTTCGACACGCTTGTAGTCCCGGTACCGGACAAGCGCCAGGGCCCAGAAATGGGGCGGCGTCCACATGAAGATGATGAGAAACAGGACAATGGGCTCGAGGCCAATGCTTCCTGTTGCAGCAGCCCAGCCAATCATCGGAGGGAATGCGCCAGCCGCACCGCCGACAACGATATTCTGCGGCGTACGTCGCTTCAGCCAGATTGTGTAGATGTAGAGATAATAGAAGATCGTCAAAGCCAGCAGGCCTGCCGAGAGCCAATTGACCATCAAACCCAGCATCAACACGGAGCCGCCCGACAGAACCGCACCGAAACTGAGTGCTTCCTGCGGCGTGACGCGCCCGCGTGGAATTGGCCGCGAAGCCGTACGCGCCATCCGAGAGTCGATATCGGCGTCGTACCACATGTTGAGCGCGCCCGATGCGCCTGCACCGACGGTAATGCAGAGCAATGATGCGATGATCATCACGGGATGCATTTCGCCCGGCGCTGCCACCATACCGACAAGGGCAGTGAACACCACGAGCGACATCACGCGAGGTTTCATCAGAGCGACAAAATCGCCCACCGAAGCGTCCGAGCCTTGGCCCGACATCACGTCGATATTGGATTCTGCACTCGACATCTGATCTATCACTCAGCCTTGCAGGCGCTGCGTCACTTCAAGCGCGGCAGTTCATCATAGGAATGGAACGCTGGCGGTGAAGTCAATGTCCACTCAAGCGTCGTGGCGGATTCACCCCAAGGATTGTTGCCGGCAACTTCCTTGCGGGAGAACGCCTGGAACACACCGAAGAGGAAGATGAAGACACCGGCCGCAGCGATAAACCCGCCGATAGATGAAACCATATTCCAGGGTCCGAATGCATCCGGATAATCCGCATAACGACGCGGCATGCCGGCCAGTCCCAGAAAATGCTGCGGGAAGAACAGCAGGTTCACGCCAACGAAGCTGACCCAGAAATGCCATTTACCAACGGCTTCCGAATACATATAGCCGGTCATTTTCGGGAACCAGTAGTACCAGCCGGCGAAGATGGCGAACACAGCACCTAGCGACAGCACATAATGGAAATGTGCGACCACATAATAGGTGTCGTGCATGGCACGGTCGACACCCGCATTGGCAAGAACGACGCCAGTCACACCGCCCACCGTGAACAGGAAGATAAACCCGATTGCCCACAGCATCGGCGTCCTGAGCTGGATCGATCCGCCCCACATGGTGGCAATCCACGAAAAGATCTTCACGCCGGTCGGAACGGCGATCACCATCGTCGCCGCCACGAAGTAGGCCTGCGTGTTCAATGAGATGCCGGCCGTATACATGTGGTGAGCCCACACAATGAAACCGACCACACCGATCGCGACCATGGCATAAGCCATGCCCAGATAGCCGAACACGGGCTTTTTGGAGAATGTCGACACGATATGACTGACCATCCCGAAACCGGGAAGGATGAGAATGTAGACTTCCGGATGTCCGAAGAACCAGAAGAGATGCTGGTAGAGAATCGGATCACCACCACCGGCAGGATCAAAGAATGTCGTTCCGAAGTTTCGGTCCGTCAGCAGCATCGTGATGGCGCCAGCCAGCACGGGCAGCGACAGCAGAAGCAGAAACGCGGTGACGAGAATCGACCACACGAACAGGGGCATCTTGTGGAGCGTCATGCCTGGTGCACGCATGTTGAAGATCGTCGTAATAAAGTTGATCGCTCCGAGGATCGAGGATGCACCGGCGACATGCAGCGACAGGATTGCGAAATCCATTGCCGGGCCAGGGGTTCCGGACGTTGTCAGCGGCGCATAAAGCGTCCAGCCGGCACCGACACCCGGACCAGCGGGCGGACCATCGACGAACAGCGACATGACTAGAAGCGCGAAAGATGCGGGAAGTAGCCAGAACGAGATATTGTTCATCCGCGGGAAGGCCATATCGGGCGCACCGATCATCAGCGGCACGATCCAGTTCCCAAAGCCCCCGATCATGGCCGGCATGACCATGAAGAAGACCATGATCAGTCCGTGGGCGGTCGTAAAGACGTTAAAAGTGTGCGGGTTGGAGAAAACCTGCATGCCCGGCTCCATGAGCTCGGCACGCATACCCATAGAAAGGAAACCACCGATGAGACCAGCGATAATGGCAAAGATGAGATACATCGTGCCGATGTCTTTGTGGTTCGTCGAGTAGACCCAACGCTTCCACCCTGTCGGTGTGTGATCGTCGTGATCTCCAGCCTTCGCACCGTATGCCATGTCGTCTTATCCTCGTTATTCTGCTTCGGAACGCCTGCAGTCCGACCGCATTACTGCGGCAGGTTAGCGAGCTGCCGCTTTGCGGGCTCGTCGCTCTTCTCAGCAGGATCGTTCGACGCGAACTGCTCCTTGGCCGTTACCAGCCACTTCGCGTAATCCTCTTCGCTCACAACACGCACGCCGATCGGCATGAAAGCGTGGCGTGCCCCACAAAGCTCTGAGCATTGTCCGTAATATGTGCCCACCTTTTCCGCCCTGAACCAAGCTCGCACCACACGACCCGGAACAGCATCGACTTTCACGCCAAACGACGGGATGGTCCAATTGTGGATGACATCATTGGCCGTCACCAGCAGATGCACATTCTTGTTGACCGGAACAACAATATCGTTGTCCACAGCCAGCAGCCGCGGCTGACCGGGCTTGAGGTCGGCGTCTTCCACCATAACGGAGTCAAACGCCATCTCGTCATCCGGATACTCATAGCTCCAGTACCACTGATTTCCGATGGCCTTGATGGTCAGATCGGCCGTCGGAAAGGTGTATTGTGCGAACAACAACCGAAACGACGGGATCGCAATCGCCAACAGAATGATGATCGGAACCACCGTCCACGCGACTTCGAGCATCGTGTTATGCGATGTCTTCGAGGGCTCCGGATTAGCCTTTTCGTTGAATTTCACCATCACGTAGATCAACAACGCCAGGACGAAAACAGCGATGATCGTGATGATGTAAAGAATGAAAGTATGGAAATCGTGGATCTGCTCCGCGATCGGCGTCACGGCATCCTGAAAGCCCAATTGCCAGGGCTCGGAGACGCCCGCGGCCGCATTCGCCGTCGCAGCGAATGACGGTGCGAATAAAACAAGAGCTCCCATAACGAGCCCACGCCAAAAGTGGCTGTGCATGAATCCCCTCCTCGAGACCCAGATATCTGGTCGCGGCTTTATACGACGCGAGCCCCTTCGCGCCAAGAGAGGCCAATCATCGACCTCTTAGACATTCCTCCAATCGAACAAACACCTTGGGATTTCGATTGGCAACCGGGAGAGGGTGTTGCAAGCTGCGGCAAATCTACGCGTTAATTCAGACGTTGTCGGCCTCGGCGGGCATGCCTCGCCCTTGACTGTGTCCAATTTTAGCCTGAATCCTAAGCGAATGGCCCTTACGGGGACCTAGCGCACGGAAAATTCGGAGCCGATAAGAAATCTATGATCGTTTTTCAGGCCGGAAAGCGCATTCCATTTTTGCCGCGCGCATTGCCACCGTTAAAATCACTTCATGCACATTCAGTCCGCATGATCGCCGCAAGCCTCATTGTGGCGATTGCGACCGGGTTTGCGGCGCCCCCTGCGATAGCTCAGGTCGGCACCGTGAAGGCGACCCATGGGTTCTGGGACGTCAAGTGCGGAAAGCCGCCGGGGTCAAAACGAGAGATCTGCTGGGTTGAGCAAAAGGTCACGTCCGAAGACAGACCGACGGTCGGCCTGACCGTCACTTTCTTTCAGACACCCAACGGTAAAGATCGGACATTACAGGTACAAGCGCCTCTCGGCATCGTACTCCCGAGAGGCTTGGGCCTTTCCGTCGATGGCAAGGATGTCGGAAACGTGCCTTTCTGGCGATGCTTCAAGGCGGGCTGTCTTGCACGCGCCGAAGTCCCCGTCGCCCTCTATGATCAGCTTCGCAAGGGAAAGACGGCGATCTTCATCATCTTCGATACGCCCGAAGCTGGTATCGGCATCCCGATTTCCCTCAGCGGTTTCTCGAAGGCTCTGGGAAGCCTGAACTGACGGTTTTGCGAATCATTCGATCGAGAACACCAGTCCTCTCGATCGCCGCGAAAGCAAGGTCCTGACCGCGAGTCTTCAGCTCCGGCCACTTCGTATCGGCACGCCGCACTATGTCCGAAACAAATGTCAAACGGTCGCCTGCAGCGCGGTTCGTCTCGGGCTCGACCATGCGGCATGTCGTTGTCATGACGTCGACGGGCTCCATCGGACTGATGGCGCTCTTCCTGGTCGACTTTGCCGATATGTATTTTCTGAGCCTCCTCGGCGAAATCGAAGTGGCGGCAGCGATTGGCTATGCAGGTTCGATACTCTTTTTTACGACCTCTATCGGGATCGGCCTGTCGATAGCGACATCGGCATTGGTGGCGCGAGCGATTGGCGCCGGAGAGAGCGCCCGCGCTCGTCAACTCGCTACGAACGCCCTGGTTTTTGGAGCGGCTGTTGCAGCCGTCCTGGCAATTGCGATCTGGCCGATGGTTCCGGCGCTCCTCAGTCTTCTCGGTGCAGAGGAGCGGGCCCACACATTGGCGACAGGCTATCTGCGCATTATTATTCCTTCAATGCCGATCCTGGCCGTGGCGATGTCAGCAGCTGCTCTTTTGCGGTCTGTCGGGGATGCCAAGCGCGCCATGTATGTCACTCTGTCGGGCGGCGCCGTGAACGCGATCCTCGACCCAATCTTTATCTTTGTTCTTGATCTCGGTGTCGACGGAGCCGCGCTGGCTTCTGTCGCCTCGCGATTCGTGATCGTTGCTGTCGGTCTCTATGGGGTCGTTGCGGTGCATGGCCTGTGGGAGCGTCCGCGCATTGCGGTCTGGCTCGGAGACATCCGGGCAATTTCCGCTATTGCCCTCCCCGCGATGCTGACCAATGTGGCAACCCCGTTCGGCAATGCCTACGTGACGTCTGAAATCGCGACTTTCGGAGACGGCCCCGTCGCTGGATGGGCTATCATCGGACGCGTGGTGCCGGTTGCATTCGGCACCATCTTCGCCCTGTCGGGCGCAATCGGTCCCATACTCGGTCAGAATATCGGTGCCAGCCGGTTCGACCGCGTGCGCTCCGCCTTCAGAGACGCCCTCATCTTCTGCACGGTCTATGTCGCAATCGTCTGGGGTCTCCTGGCCATCGGACACACACAAATTGCGCAGCTCTTTGGCGTCGGCGACTCGGCAGCCGAACTCATTGCGATATTCAGCCTATGGCTTTGTCCCGCATTCGTGTTCTTCGGTGCGCTCTTCATCTCGAATGCCGCCTGCAACAACCTCGGTCGTCCCCACTATTCGACGCTCTTCAATTGGGGCCGCGCAACGCTCGGGACGATCCCTTTCGTTCTGCTGGGCAGTCATTTTTATGGCGCAGCGGGAGCGCTGGCCGGAAACTTCGCCGGTGGGGCGGCTTTCGGCATTCTCGCAGTCGTTTTCGTGTTCCGGCTGATCACGCGGCTCGAGGAACAGGGCGCAGATCTCGAACAGCCCGTCGCGACACTGCAGCGACGGTTTACGCTTTGGCCGTTTACGACACCGAGAGGCTAGTACCGGTGCCAGTCAAGATTGTCAGCTGCCGACGCCAAACGTAATCTTACAGGTCACGCGATAGCTCGTGATCTTACCCTTTTCGACCGTGGCGCTCTGGTCCTGGACCCAGACGGTCTTGATATTCTTTACGGTCTTGGACGCTTTCGCGACGGCAACTTGCGCCGCATCGTCCCACCCCTTCTTCGAGTCAGCCATGATTTCGATAACTTTGAGGACGGACATACAAACCTCCTAAACGCACATGGTGAATGGTCTCGACCGACCAGGACCGAAAGCCTAGGACACGGACGATTGCCTGTCACGGCCTGCATATTCATGCTTGCTACGGGCCGGCGTCGCTTGTACGGCGTGAGGCAGCTACCCATTTGCATCGGGAAGACGTGAGTTGTGGGAGGACGGACAATGAATATGTATGACATGATCGCCCAGGCGCAGGGCGGAAAGGCATTCTCTAACCTTGGAAATCAGTTTGGTCTTTCAGAAGCGCAGACCGCGGAAGCGGTCCGGCAATTGTTGCCGGCGTTCTCGACCGGCCTGAAACGCAACACCGCCAATCCGGAAGGCATCAGCTCTTTGCTCGAAGCATTGGGCGGCGGCCGACATGAGCGCTACTACGATGACGAGCGTGTCTTCGCCGAAAGCAATGTTCGCGACGACGGCGAGAACATTCTGGGTCATGTGCTCGGGTCAAAAGATGTCAGTCGCGCGGCAGCCCAACGCGCGTCGGAGCAGACCGGTATCGGATCGGAACTGCTCAAAAAGATGCTCCCCTATATCGCCACGATGGTTATGGGCGCACTGGCAAAGAATGGACAAAATCCACTTGGATCGATCCTTGGCCAGGTGCTCGGTGGCGGCCAACCCCAGACATCATCCGCCGACAATCCATTCGGCGATCTGGCGAAGGTGATCCTGGGTGGCGGTCAGGTGCCCCAACGCACGCCCGGTCCAACCAATGGTGTCGACATTTTCGGTCAGATGCTCGATGCCGATGGCGACGGCTCGTCCATGGACGACATTTTCGACATGGTGCTCGGCGGACGGCGGTGAGAGCTTAGATTTCAGTGATCCAGAAGCCGGCCCACTCCCCCGGCCCAACCACCCAATAAGGATACCCTCGGGGTGGTTGGGCCGGGGGAGTGGGCCGGCTTCAAGACATTTGAAGTAAAACTCAAAACTGGAAAAGGTCCGGACTGGAAGCGCAAGCGCCTGGGAGACCAGCCCGGACCGGGAGTGAAGGGTCAATCGCGGGACATTGCCGCGTCAGCAGTCTTTCACCCGAAGACCGGGACGACGCGCCCACTGGGCTGCAGAACGTCTCCGCGCCACGCGCTTGGCGAGTGCAAGCGACGGATCGTCGACAAGGGAATGGGACAAGGCCCAATCGATATCGCCGCGACTAAGGCCAATATCATCCAGCATGCGATCATTGTGCCGGGCGAGACGCATGATGGCGCGGCGGTTTTTCCATACGACGAAAAGATGCTTCAGCTGCTTGAGTGCCGTACGCACCGCATCGTTCAGTCCGTTCGTGGAAGAGTGCCTACCTGTCGGCTGCGAAACCGAAGGGGGCGCGAATTGTGCCCTGGTCATCGTGCTTCATCCTCGCTCTGGGCATGACGGATCGCCCTCGGGCACGGAGACATTAGCTCCTGCCGCGAGTGAATTCGCCAAGTCGGTTGTCAGAAGTGCTGGCTCAGTCTGAGCCTCGCCACAGATATATGAGGGACGCGTATTGATTAGTCCAACGAATGTTTTTTATTGTATGCATCACACATTCTTATGGATGGATTCCCAATGCCCAATCCTCTGCTCGACACCGATCAGCTCCGAACATTGGTCGCTATTGCCGAAACCGGCAGCTTCACGCGCGCCGCTTGCGAGGTAAACAAGACCCAGTCGGCGGTCAGCATGCAAATGAAACGCCTTGAAGAAAGCGTGGGCCGCCCGCTGTTTTCCAAAAATGGACGAATCAACCAGCTGACGCCCGATGGAGAACATCTTCTGGAGTATGCGCGCCGGATCGTGACGCTCAACAATGAGGCCTTTGCCGTTCTCACGGAACCGGAGCTGGAGGGCCACGTGCGCATTGGGACACCGGATGATTATGCACAGCGCTTTCTACCGGCGATCTTTGCGGCCTTCGCGCGCACCCATCCACTGGTCGAAATCGAGATCACATGCGAGGGCTCCAGCAATCTGTTTGAGAGGACCCAGAGCGGCGACGTCGATCTGGCGATCGTCACCTACGGCGATGGCAAGTCCATGGGTGAAGTGCTGCGCCGCGAGCGGCTTCTCTGGGTTGCCTCACCCCGCCACAGGGTCGAACGCCGTGATGTCATCCCATTGGCGCTAGGGCCCACGACCTGCTCCTGGCGTGCGGCAGCCGTCAAAGCCCTCGATGGGATAAACAAGTCGCACCGCATTCTCTATTCGAGCCCCAGCGCTACGGCGCTTTCGGCTGCCGTCTCTTCCGGCCTTGCCCTGTCGGTGTTTCCGGAAAGTGCGATCAGGCCGAACATGCGGCTTCTTGGAACCAGTGAGGGTTTTCCGGAACTGCCAGACTGCGAGATTGCACTTCTGCGGGCACCCAATGCGAGTTCATCGAGCATCGACGCACTCGCGGAACACATCAATGCCAGCCTGTCGGATCTCAATCCGGCATCGCTCTCCTGGGTCTAGAGTCTAGCAGGCATAATCCGCAAATATGCGGTCGATATCGCCATTCCATTTGTTGGAGTAGTCGTCCAGCAGCTCGTCGGCGGGCGTTCGCCCCTCCTCTGCCGTTCGCTCGACCGTTGCCAGGAATTGCGTCTCATCCTGACCGAGGCGGTCGAGCCTCTTTCTGGCAACCAGCCCGCGATGGGCGATTTGCACGACGTCTTTCGCAATCGATTGAAGAGGAGCGCCGCGATGCATGGCTTTGAGGCCTTGCGCCGGGACCTGATCGCGCATGGCCTGTCGCTCCTCCGCTGTCCAATCGGAGACGAGCGACCATGCTTCATCAAGTGAGTCCTGGTCATAATAAAGCCCGGTCCAGAACGCGGGCAGCGCGCAGATCCGGCGCCATGGCCCGCCGTCGGCACCACGCATTTCGAGGAATTGCTTGAGTCGCACCTCAGGAAAGATCGTCGTCAGATGATCGGCCCAATCGCCAATATTCGGCTTCTCGCCGGGCATAGCCGCAAGCTTCCCGTCAAGAAAATCCCGGAACGAATGTCCTGACGCATCGATGTAGTTTCCGTCCCGATAAACGAAATACATCGGCACATCGAGCGCATAGTCGACATAGCGCTCGAAGCTCATCCCATCCTCGAAAACGAACGGCAGCATCCCGGTTCGGTTGGGATCCGTGTCGCGCCAGAGCTCGCTGCGATATGAAAGAAAACCGTTCGGCTTGCCTTCCTTGAAGGGTGAGTTGGCAAACAGGGCCGTTGCGATCGGCTGCAACGCCAAACCGACGCGAAACTTCTTCACCATGTCGGCTTCGTTGGCAAAATCGAGATTGACCTGGATCGTGCAGGTCCTGTGCATCATGTCGAGGCCATGATCGCCGACGCGGGGCATGTAGGAGCGCATAATGCCATAGCGCGCCTTCGGCATGGTCGGCGTTTCCTCCAAGGTCCACTTCGGAGAAAAACCAAGGCCGAGAAAGGCGATCTTCAGATCTTCGCCAATCTCACGAACCTGGGCGAGATGCGTGTTCGCCTCGCTGCAAGTCTGATGCACCGTCTCCAAGGGCGCCCCGGAGAGCTCGAACTGTCCGCCCGGCTCAAGCGAGATATTGCCGCCAAGTGGGCAATCCTTCTGCTTCAGGGCGATGACATTGTCGCCTTCGAGAATGGGCTCCCAGCCAAAGCGTCTCACCATCTCATCGAGAAGCATACGAATGCCGCCATGGCCCTGATAGGCGAGTGGCGTTCGGTCTTCCGTGTGGAAACCGAATTTTTCATGCTCGGTGCCGATTCGCCAGTCTTCAGGCGGCTTGCAGCCTTTCTCAAGCGTCTCCACAAGCGCGTCGCGCGACTCGATAGGCGGACTATTGGGCGTGTCCTCGCGGGTCGACATGAATGGCTCCGGGGGTGAGGTGTATGGCCTCTGGGCAGCAGGGACAGCGGCACTTGGGCCACCTATGCGCAACTTATGCGCGGCCAAAGCTGGCTTTGCAAGCGCTCTGAGAACTCGTCAAAGAACCCGATCAGCACAGCACGCATCGAGAAAGCGCCCCGGGCTCACAACCTGCCGACATTGGTCAAGGTCATTTCTTTGTAGGAATGGCGGTCTTTGTACTGACCGCTTTCGTCACACAGGCGATTTGCCCTGATGTGCATGGGCATCATCAGGGTATGCCCAGCAGCCGGATCCGGCCCTTTGTTAAATGGCCGGTCGCAACTATTTTTGTTCGATTTGATATCCGGTCGGATGTTGCATGGGATCACTCGGCCAATCGGCAACCGCAAATGTGAGTTTGGCAGTAATCATCAGACCGACGACTAACAACCATGTGGCGGCACATGCACCAGGATTGGCGGATATCAATCCGATACCTGTCCGTAGAACGCGTCGTGACATCTCTTCCCCCTATTCTCTATCGCAAAGACTCTAAAACAACGCCGTTAAAACACCGCCAAAAATGTTGTTTAATTGCGAGTGAACGCAGTGAGCGTTTCGCACCCATCACGAATAGAGAATTGCAGGATTGTCCTGTCATCGCCAGTCGCCCAGGACAGCGTTGACCAAGGCAAGAGCAGCGACTGCTGCCGTATCGGCACGCATCACCCTCGGGCCGAGAGAAATCGGCCGGACAAAAGTCTGCTTGGCCAGTTGCGCACGCTCCCCCTCGTCGAAGCCACCTTCCGGACCGCACAATACGGCCAATGGGCCAACGCGCAATTCGCCAAGAGCAGCGACCGGCGAGGCAACCGGCGCCGCCTCATCGCAATAGATCAGCAGCCGCTCTGGATCCCAACTTGAAAGCACAGCATCGAGACTCTCCGGCTGAGCGACTTCTGGGACACGCAAGACACCGCATTGTTCGGCTGCCTCGATAGCATTGGAACGCATGCGCTCAAGATTGACCCGGCTTGCAACAGTTCGCCTCGTCATGACGGGCCGCAATGCGGCAACGCCAAGCTCGGTTGCCTTCTGGACCATGTAATCCAGACGGCCTCTCTTGAGAGGCGCGAACAGATAATGGATGTCGGGACCTTCGATTTGCGGGCGCACCTGCCTGAGCACCTTCAGGCGGCAGCGCCCTTTACGGGCTTCCACGATCTCAGCCAGCCATTCTCCATTGATTCCATCGAAAATCAGGATCTCGGCACCTGGACCGAGACGAAGGACATTGTTGAGATAATTGGCCTGCGCGGCCGAACAGACGATCTCGGCCTCTGCGCCAAGTCGCTGTTCGATGAAGAGTCTTTGCGATGCCTGATCCATGAATGAGGCTCTTATCTCAAATGCTGACAGTTTTGGCATGAATTGCCGGATCAAGTCCGGCAATGACGAAGAAGGCGTCGGTATTTCAACTCACTCGTCATACGCGGACTTGATCCGCGTATCCATGTGATTTCATGAACGGGAAAGTGGCAATGAGGCGCTCTGACGGTCTATCCGACTCACCTCTCAATGCTCAGTACGCTGCTTGCCATCGCGCGGAAACAAAATCATATACGTCCTATGAGATGTGAAAGGCGCTGACAGACACGTGAGCCAGGAACAAACGACAGATCCGCGGGGCAACGGTCCTCTCCAACCGGTTGCAGATGCGGTCCGGGGGAATTGGGTGGACCGTTTTGCGCCGGATTGGGCGGCGGCTTATCTTCGCCTTGCCAGGGCAGACCGGCCGATAGGCGTATGGCTGCTGTTGTGGCCGTGCTGGTGGTCGGCGGCTCTTGCTGCCGGCGCTGCAGGCGAGAGATTGCCCAACCCCTGGCACCTGACTCTGTTCGCGGTTGGAGCATTGGTGATGCGAGCTGCGGGCTGTGCCTATAACGACATTGTCGACCGGGATTTCGATGCGCGTGTCGAGCGAACCAAGTCGCGCCCGATCCCTGCGGGCCAGATCAGCGTCCGGCAGGCCCAGATTTTTATGGTGTCGATGTCGCTGATCGGTTTTCTTGTCCTCGTTCAATTCAATTGGTTCGCGATTCTTCTCGGCATCGCGTCGCTCCTGCCAATTGCGATCTATCCGTTCATGAAACGCCTGACGAATTGGCCGCAGATGGTATTGGGCCTTGTCTTTGGGTGGGGCGCGCTCATGGGGTGGGCAGCAGTTTTCGGACGTCTGGATCCGGCGGCCTGGCTTCTCTACGGAGCCACGATGGCCTGGATCGTCGGCTATGACACGATCTACGCCCATCAGGACAAGGAAGACGATGCTCTGCTTGGTCTGGGCTCGACGGCGCTGCGGTTCGGCGAAACGACACAGCGATGGTTGCTGCTTTTCTATGGCACTACGCTTGCCGGTCTATTTGCTGCCGGCTGGATAGCCGGGAGCGGCCTGCCCTATTTCGGCGGTGTGGCGCTAGCCGCCGCCCATTTCGCCTGGCAGATCACAACGCTGAATATCAGAGATCCTGAAAACTGTTTGGTTCGGTTCCGTTCGAATCGGGATCTGGGCGCCCTGATGTTTGCGGCAATCGTCCTGGATATTGCTGTTTAAGTTTTGAAAGTCCTGAAGCCGGCCCGCTCCCCCGGCCCAACCACCCCGAGGGTACCCTTATTGGGTGGTTGGGCCGGGGGAGCGGGCCGGCTTCAGGACTTTCAAAACAAGACAGATCCACCCGAATCAGTCGCGCGCAATGATCTCACGGCTATGGACCGGCGGTCGATTTTGCGCCGCAGCGTTCCTGCGTGTGGATGAAACCAAGGAACGCCTGCGCTTCAAACCCATGCGAGGATTCCGCATATACGCATCGTTGACGGCAAGCTTTCCGAGCCGCTCGATCGGCTCGCGCCACGAACCATCAGATGCGGCCAGCAGGAGCGGCAGCCCGAGAATTCTGCTCCAGCTCTGCCAATGGGCACTGGCATCGTTCATATCGAACGCCATATGTAGCGGAATGCAGAGCTCCGGATCATCATGATGGAGATTAACGGAAACTACGAACCCTTCGGGAGTGCCGTCCGTCGTATCGATACGAATGGCAACGCCCGAAAAGGTTTCAATGGCGTGCTCTTCACGACAATAGCCAACGCCGGGCACGTGGCGTTCGATGGTGATCGACCCTTGCCTGACAATTATATGGTCCCAATCCGTCAGTGCCGTCCCGGTGGAGCTCTCGACGCTCAAATTGAACCGAGCCGGCAACTGAAAGGGATTGACATCGAGGGGTACGGGCTGCCAACGAGCAGCCAGCCCCTGCGACTGGGTTTGACGCCTCACTTTTAACTCCCTGCGGTCGTCTTACGCGACCGTTTTTATCGGTTGTCTTTTGCAACCTCTTATGCGTCTCAATATGCCCGATGAATCTCTCTAATCCCCTAAAAAGGGTCGTTAAAAATTAGTATGCAAAACAAGAGATTAACGGGATAAACCCATCAGTAACGATGACCTTGAGGACACGGATATGGCGCCGCTGGACACGCCTGACTCAGGCGATGAAACACTTCTGTTCGATGCTGTCCGGGAAGCCGGCACACTTGCACTGGGATATTTTGGATCGTCTCCGAAAACCGAGCGCAAGCCCGATGGAAGCGATGTGAGCGAGGCCGATATCGCCGTCAACAATCTGCTCCACGACCGCTTGATGGGCGCCCGGCCGGACTATGGCTGGCTGTCCGAAGAGACGGCGGATACGGCAGATCGGCTCGAGCGCAAGCGCGTTTGGATTGTGGATCCAATCGATGGAACGCGGGCATTCCTGAAAGAGACGCCCGAATGGGCAGTGTCCGTCGCACTGGTTGAAGACGGACATCCGGTGCTTGCCGCCGTCTTCAATCCGGCGGCGGACGCTTATTACAGGGCTGTATCCGGAAAAGGCGCCTCGCTATCGGGCAAGCCCATCAAAGTCGACGACCGGACAATGATCGCCGGGAGCAGACTTGCCGTCGGATCCAAGCTTCTCAAGCGGGATATCTGGCCGGAACCATGGCCAGAAGTCGAGACGCGATGGGTCAATTCGATTGCCTATCGCATGGCATTGGTATCGTCAGGCGCTTTCCACGGCGTTCTCTCCCTTTCAGGCAAGAATGAGTGGGATATTGCGGCGGCGGATCTTTTGGTGCAGGAAGCGGGAGGTCGGGTGACGACGCGCCGGGGGGATGCGTTTGTCTATAATCTCGAAGCCCCCCGGAAAGACAGTGTTATCGTGGCCGGGCCTGCTTTGCATGCGTTGCTGCTCACCCAGACCAAGGGTGCGGTTCTTTAGTGCGGTGCACAGAGCCCAATATCGGAACGGAGGCTGAAAAACGATGTCGGAAACCGCTGATCAGGAACCGGAAGAGCAGCTCCTTCATCTTGTCTTCGGTGGCGAGCTCGAGTCCCTTGACGGCGTTACGTTCAAAGATCTCGACAGCCTCGATATTGTCGGCATCTTCCCGAACTATGCGACGGCCTATGATGCCTGGAAAGGTGCGGCGCAGCGATCGGTGGACAACGCACATATGCGCTACTTCGTCGTGCACATGCACCGTCTGCTGGAACCGGATGAAGACTGTTGACCCTGTTTGACCAGGTCATATGGCGGTTTGTCCCCTTTGCTGGTAGAAATCGGTGAAGAGTGGGACATCCCGAGAAGCCGGGCGGCGCCAGGCTTCGAGTCGAGGATCGGACGAAATCGAAGTGCGCGACCAACTCTTCTCTGATTCCCGCGATGTGAAGCGCAAGGACGATGGGTTGCAGAGCACCTATACGACCGAAATGGTCGTCAGGCGCATCTGGGACGAACATCTGCGGCCGCGCATCCGCCTCGTCATTCTGGCCGTTATTGCGATGGCACTTGCTGCGGCAACAACAGGCGCAGTGCCGTTCCTCATCCAGATGGCCGCCGACGATGTATTCGTGGCGCGCAATCCGGACATGCTGATGACGATAACGGCCGGCATCGTCATCGTGACCGTCTTGAAAGCCATCGCAGAATATGTCGCCGGGGTTTCCGTCGGCTATCTCGGCCACCGTTTTATCGCCGATCTTCGCATCGCCATGTTCGCGCGAATTTCGAGTGCCGACCTCAGCTGGGTCCAATCGGTTCACTCCGGGCGGCTTATTGCCGGCTTTCTCAACGACGCAGCTCTCATCAGACAGACCGCGAGCCGCGCCATCGTCGCGCTGGTCGAGAACTCGCTCAAAGTCGTCATACTCATCGGCGTCATGATGTGGATGGACCTGCGGTTTTCCGGGATCATTCTGGTCTTTATGCCGATCGGGATCATTCTGCTTGGCCGTCAACGCAAGAAGATGCGCAAATCGACGACAAAGTCCCTGCAGGAAACAGGCGATCTCAGCGCTCTGATCTCGCAGACGCTGCGCGGCATGCGCGTGGTCCGCGCCTACCGGCGCGAAGACTTCGAGGTTGCCCGCGCATCGAAAGCAATCAACAGGACACTCGAATTTACGATGCGCGGCGCCCGCGCCCGGGCCGCATCCGGACCGGCGGTCGAAGTGCTCGTGGGTTGTGGTTTCGCGCTTGCGGTTTATGTGGTCGGCCAGAAAGGGCTGACCGGCGCTGTATCGCTTGGGCATTTCATGGGCTTCATGACGTCGGCACTCCTGCTCTACCAGCCGTTAAAGAGTGTTGCGACGCTGCAGACGGCAATCCAGGAAGGTGTTGCCGCCGCCAGCCGTGTCTTCGGGATCATCGACCAGGAACGAGACCTGAAGGAAATACCGAACGCACCGCCGCTGGCTTTGGATGCCGGCGCCATCAAATTCGAGAATGTGAGCTTTGCGTACGAAGCCGACAAACCGGTGCTGCACGACGTCTCTCTGACTGTTCCAGCCGGAAAGACCGTGGCGCTTGTCGGCACGTCCGGTGCAGGTAAGAGTACGCTCATCAATCTCGCTCTGCGCTTCTACGACCCTCAAGAGGGCCGTGTGACCATCGACGGCCAGGACATCTCAGAGGTCACAATCGCAAGCCTTCGCGACTCCGTTGCTCTCGTGACTCAGGAGCCGGTGCTGTTCGACGATACGATCAGCGCAAACATTGCCTATGGCTCCGATGTCTCGACCGACGCCGCCGTCGTATCCGCTGCCGAAGCAGCGGCGGCAGACGCGTTCATCAGCCGGCTGCCGAACGGTTACGACACGAAAGCCGGCGAAGCCGGAAACATTCTCTCCGGCGGCGAGAAGCAGCGCATCGCGATTGCACGCGCCCTTTTCAAGGACGCTCCGATCCTGCTTCTGGATGAGCCGACGAGTTCTCTCGACAGCCAGGCCGAGGCGCAAGTACAGAATGCGCTGGAAAAACTGATGCGCGGGCGCACGGTGCTTGTCATCGCGCACCGGCTTTCCACCGTGAAGCAAGCAGACATCATCTGCGTGATCGACAAGGGACGGATCGTCGAGCGTGGCCGTCACGACGAACTTGTTGCCGCCGGCGGTCTGTATGCCGAGCTCTACCAGACTCAACTCGGGGGAGATGCAACGTCAGACAATGACGAAGAAGCAGCTATCGACGACAAAGCCGAGACACCGACGGCTACACCTGCTGTAGCGGGCGAGTAACGGAGACGCTAGCGAAGCCATGCTCAAGCGCCTGCTCTCCTCTCACCAGGCTATGGGTGCCATAGGGTGGCTTGTTGCGTCTTACATCCGCTTTGTCTACCGAACGAGCCGGATCATTCGAGAACCCGGCAATACTGACGAAGTTCTTTTTGGCATCGCACCCCTGATCTGCACCACCTGGCACGGGCAGTTCTTGATGACACCGCTCATCAAGCCGCGCTCCGGACCGATGGATGTTGCGATCATGATTGCCCGGCACAAGGATGCGGAAGTGGTCGCAAGGGTCATCCAGCGGTTCGGCATGCATCCCTTGCGCGGTGCAGGGGCTGGTGACCGGAAACGCGACTATGGCGGAGCCACCGCATTGCGCGGTGCCCTGAAAGCTCTCAAGAAGGGCTGGAGTGTCATGCTCACGGCCGAAGTTCCTCCGGGCCCTGCACGTCAGGCTGGTCTCGGACTTGTCACGACGGCACGTCTTTCGGGACGCCCTATCATTCCATGTGCCACGGTGACGGGGCGGTTTTTCTCACTGAATAACTGGAGCCGCTTTACGGTCGGCCTCCCCTTCTCAAAACTGGCGATTGTCGTCGGCGATCCGATCTGGGTCGAGAGGGATGCCGATCCCGATACGCTGGAAGCCAAGCGGCGCGAGGTAACGCGGGCGCTCGACGAGGTTACCGATCGTGCCTATCGCCTGACCGGTGGCGATCCCGATCGGGCCCGGCCAGGTTTTCGCAATGTCAGGCGCAAGCCGGGACTGCTACTCAAGGCCTATCGTGCCTTGTCTTATCTCGGTGAGCGCGCAGCCCCGCGCTTTCTCAGCTGGCGGGTCCGAAACGGCAAAGAGGATGCAGGTCGCCTGGCGGAACGATTTGGAACCGCGAGCGTTGCTCGGCCGAACGGTCCGCTCGTCTGGTTCCACGCCGCAAGTGTAGGCGAGACGAACGCCATTCTCCCGATGATCGACGAGCTTGACCGCGATCGCCCCGATCTTGCCATCCTGGTCACGACCGGAACCGTCACATCCGCAAAGCTCGCCAGATCCCGCCTCCCCGAGCGCGCCCTGCATCAATACATGCCGATCGATGGCCCACGGTTTACGGAGAAATTCCTCGATCATTGGCAACCAACCGTTGCCGTGCTCACAGAATCGGAAATCTGGCCGAACCTGGTTATGGCCGCCGATGAGCGCAGCATTCCCATGGTTCTGGTCAATGCCCGCATGTCGCGCCGATCTTATCGTCGCTGGCGCCGCATGCCGTCCGTTGCCGGGCCCCTCTTCGCACGGCTCGATCTCGTGCTGGCCCAGAACGCGACAATGACGCGTTATTTTTCCAGGCTTGGTGCACCGAATGTCGTGACCTCCGGCAACCTTAAGATCGATGCCCCGCCGCCGCCCGCAGAGCCCAAGGCTCTGAAGAAGCTGCAGGCGGCGATCAGAGGACGCCCGGTCTTCCTCGCAGCAAGCACGCATAATGGGGAAGACGAACTGATCATCAGAGCCCACGACGATATCGCGCGAGAGAGGCCGGACCTGCTCACCATCATCGTCCCACGCCATCCCGAGCGCGGCGACGCCATTGCGTCGCTCGTCTCATCGAAGGGCCTGCGGTTCTCACGGCGATCCAAAGGCAATGCGCCCAGCCCCGATTGCAATATCTATATTGCCGACACGATTGGAGAACTCGGCCTCTTCTATGCCCTTGAACCCGCGGCATTCATCGGCGGCTCACTCGTCTCCCGCGGCGGCCAGAATCCCATCGAGGCTGTTAAACATGGCGCCGTACCGATCACCGGACCCGCCCATGACAATTTCGCCGACGCATACCGCGTCCTTATCGACAAGGGAGGCTGCGTCCAGATCCAGAACGAAGGAGAACTCGCACGCGAAGTTTCCCGTCTCCTGAGAAGTGGCGAGGTTCGCCGCCATATGGCAGCACGCGGCAGCGCCGCCATCGACGGTCTGAGTGGCGCCCTCCCGAAATCGATCGCAGCGCTGCAGAGCTATCTGCCGCCAAAGGAAGGGTTTAAGCGTGCCTCTTAAGGCACCAGCCTGGTGGCAAGAGGCACCGGGACCTTGGGCCACCCTCCTGCAACCCCTCGCCACGCTCTACGGCAGCATTGTCGTCGGCCGTTGGGGACGGACCGACGGTCACCGTGCATCGATCCCTGTTGTGTGTATCGGCAATCTGACCGCCGGCGGAAGCGGCAAGACACCTGTTGCGATTGCGGTCGCCGAATTGCTGGCCGGAATGGGTGAAAGTCCATTTTTTCTCAGCCGCGGATATGGCGGAAGTGTTTCGGGACCCTATCGCGTGCATCTGGATCAAGACACCGCAATATATGTTGGCGACGAGCCGCTTCTACTTGCCAGGCAGGCACCCACCGTTGTTTGCGCAGATCGCGTCGCCGGCGCCGAAGCAGCAATCACCGACGGCGCGAGTATCATTGTCATGGATGATGGTTTCCAGAATCCCAGCCTGCGAAAAGACTTGTCCATTGTCGTCGTGGACGGCGAGGCCGCGCTCGGCAACGGGCGCGTAATGCCGGCAGGGCCTATGCGTGCCCCTCTCGCCTATCAGCTGGAACGGATGGATGTTATGCTGGTCCTGGGACCAGGCAGCAACGCGGATTCCCTGATCGAGTCCGTAGAGCGGCTCGGCAAACCGGTATTACCGGCCATCTTGAAGCCAGAAGGCGAGACGGCATGGCTGGCCGAGCGACCGATCATAGCATTTGCCGGTATCGGAAGACCGCAAAAGTTCTTTACCACCCTTCAGGCTCTTGGCGCTTCGCTCGCAGAGCAGCATGCTTTCCCGGATCATCATTCCTGGACAGATCTCGATGCCGAGATGCTTCTGGGCGCGGCTCACCGACAGCGTGCGCAGCTTGTGACAACTGAGAAGGATTGGGTCCGCCTCCCGGATGATGACAGCCCGACCGGCCGGCTCAAGACCGAGGCCCGCGCACTCCCAGTCACCGCCCAATTCGAGGATTCAGAGGCACTGAAGGCACTTCTTCGGAAAGCAATTGTTTCAGCCGCAGATCAACCTAAGTTCTAGATCTTTCGTCTCAAGACCTTGGTTCTAGGCCATTTATCGCAGAACCATGGTCCAATTGCCCCCGATTGCGCCGCTCGTAGAATGTTCGAATTGACGCTTCGACAGCCAATTCGGCGCAACGAAAGGCGGGCAGAGGAGATGGCGTTGGCTGCTTTCGTGAAGAAGCATAGCTGGATCATTCCGGCGATCGCCTGCGCCCTACTGATCCTTGTGGGGGTTTTGTCAGCCTAATAGCAGCGGCGGTACCTATTCAGCCTTCGCGCCCGCTTCTCTGACATCGCGCAGGCGCTGCAGTGAAATCTCTGCGCTGGCATAGGCTTCCTGCAAATCGACATTCCAATAACGGAGTGCTTCGAGACGAATTGGCTGATCCGTCACGGCACAACGCACAAAATCGCCCGGGCTCAGAACTTGAAACTCCCCTTGGAGAAATTTGAGCTTGGCCTCGCCCTTGAGGCCGAACTGAGTTTCATGGCGGTTCATCCAAATGCCTCACACCGGTAAGAGGCGAGCTGACATCAGGACATCTTTTGTCAGCCGGCCACGCAATCGTCATGGTTCGAAACGCAATGCGCGAACCATAATGGCTCAATCATGGCAACACCAGCACCAAGAGGCCGGTGCGATTCGTCAAGGCGCTTGCGCCTTACATTGGCCATATGGGGTCACTTGGCCACCCACTGCAATAGGCTCAGAACAACGATCCCTGCGGCGTGGGATCCGGCTTTCGTTTGCCTCCCGGTTTCGGCTTGCCGCCGATTGCGGCCCCAATCCGGCCATCGGCGAATTCGATGTCGACCACACTGCCTGGAGACAACGCTTCCTTCCGCCGGACCATTTGCCCTTCGTCATCGCGAATCAGCGCGAAACCGCGTTCGAGAACGCCGTGATAGCTCACCGATAGCAGAAGCCGTGCCTGTGCATCCAAACGTGCCCGGTAGCGCTGTGTCCCCTGTGTGAAAGCATGCTCCAGACCATGGGAAGCGGCACCAAGGCGCTGGCGGCCGGCCTTGGCTCGCTCCCCAAGGAGGCGCGGCTGCAGGCGTCCCGACAATCGTTCCAGGCCGCTACGGTGGGTGCGTGTATTTGCTATCAAGGCGCGCGACAGACGTCCTGCGGCGCCATCGAAGCGTTGCCGGGGCAGTGCGAGAAGTTCTGCCAGGCGGGGCAGCCCACGCGATGCGGCACGCAGTGCGGCCTGTCGCGCCTCCTGCCCACGTCTCAAGCCGATCTCGAGCCGCCTTCCCAGATCGGCCGAGCGCTCCAGAAGCTCCGACCGGACCGGGACCGCCCATTCGGCAGCCTTCGTCGGTGTCGGCGCCCGGGCATCTGCGACAAGATCGATCAGCGTCCAATCCGTTTCGTGGCCGACGGCTGAAATCAATGGAATCTCGCTCGCCGCAACACTCCGGGCGACCAGTTCATGGTTGAATCCCCATAAGTCTTCCAGGCTGCCACCGCCGCGCGCCACAATCAGCACATCGGGACGAGGAACCGGGCCGCCCGGCGCCAACGCATTGAATCCATTGATTGCCGCCGCAACTTCGGGACCGCTGGTCTCGCCTTGAACCCGTACCGGCCAAACGATCACGCGGCTCGGAAACCGTTCCGTGAATCCAGCCAGCATATCGCGAATAACGGCCCCAGTCGGCGACGTAACGATGCCGATCACGCCAGGGAGGAAGGGAAGCGCCCGCTTGCGTGCATCGTCGAACAGACCTTCTGCTGCCAGCGTCTTCTTGAGCCGTTCAAGCTGCGCCAGAAGCGCTCCGACACCGGCCGGCTCCAGGGCTTCGATGACAATCTGGTATTTGGAGCTTCCGGGATAGGTCGTCACGCGGCCTGTCGCAACGACCTCCAGTCCTTCTTCCGGCTTATGCCGCAATCTTTGGAAAACACCTTTCCAAACAACGGCTTCGATGCGCGCGCGTTCATCCTTGATCGAAAAATAGCAATGCCCGGACGAGTGCGGTCCACGGTACCCCGAAATCTCGCCGCGAAGCCGCACATAGCCGAAGGCACCTTCCACGGTCTTCTTGATATCGGCGGAAAGCTCACTGACTGTAAGCTCTGGCACATTGCTCGATGTTCCTGCAGCGTCACTCACGACGTTCGTTCCTGTCTGCCATTTATGAGTCCCTGACCTAATGCTAAGGGAAGCGGAAGATCAACAGATGCGGAGGGATTCAGACGATGAATGTGCTCTTGATCGGCTCTGGCGGCCGCGAACACGCGTTGGCCTGGGCCATCGGCGCAAGCCCGCTGCTGACCAAGCTGTTCGCAGCGCCGGGCAATGGTGGGATCGCCGACGAGGCCGACTGCGTTGCGTTGGACGCCGCCGACCACGCAGCCGTCATCGAATTCTGTGGAAAAAACGCGATCGACCTCGTTGTGGTCGGGCCGGAAGCCCCTCTTGTCACGGGTCTGGCCGATGATCTCGAAGCAGCGGGCATCAAGGTCTTTGGTCCCAGCAAGGCGGCCGCTCAGCTAGAAGGCTCCAAACGGTTCACCAAGGCCCTGACCGATCGCTGCAGTATCCCAACCGCGCGTTACGGCCACTTTACCGAAGCTAAGGCGGCAAAAGCCTATGTTCATAGCGAAGGCGTTCCGATCGTGATCAAGGCCGACGGACTTGCTGCTGGCAAAGGCGTCACGGTTGCCTCCTCAGTTGATGAGGCCATCAGTGCAATCGACGACTGTTTCGCCGGTGCATTCGGTGTTGCAGGCGCCGAAGTCGTGATCGAAGAGTGCCTTGTCGGAGAAGAAGCAAGTTTCTTTGCACTCGTCGATGGCCGCACGGTTCTCCCGCTAGCCACCGCACAAGACCACAAACGTGCGCTTGACGGGGATGAAGGTCCCAACACAGGCGGCATGGGCGCCTATTCACCGGCACCTGTCCTGACGGACGCGCTCTGCCAGCAGGTTATGGACGAGATTATCGACCCGACCGTGCGCGGAATGGCTGAGGCCGGGCATCCCTATCGCGGCGTGCTCTATGCGGGGCTCATGATCACCGAGGATGGGCCGAAACTGATCGAATACAACGTGCGCTTTGGCGATCCAGAAGCCCAGGTCCTGATGATGCGCCTCAAATCGGATCTGCTGGCAGCTCTTCAGGCGACCGCTGACGGTGTGCTCGACCGCTTCGATCTGCGCTGGACCGACGATGCCGCGCTTTCGGTTGTGATGGCCAGTACCGGGTATCCCGGCAGCTATGAAAAAGGCTCGATCATCGGTGGGCTCGATGCGGCTGCCAGCGATCCCAATGTCGAGATCTTTCATGCGGGCACCGCTCAACAAGATGGCGAAATCGTTGCCATCGGCGGACGGGTTCTCAATGTCACGGCACGCGGCGCAACGGTCGGCGAGGCGCGTGCGCGGGCTTACGAAGCCGTTGCAAAAATCGACTGGCCAGAAGGTTTCTGCCGCACAGATATTGGCTGGCGCGCAGTCGAGCGCGAGGAGAGTGCCGCGTGAATACGCTTCCTGACCTGTTTCCAGGCTTCGAAGAGCGACGGATCGAAACATCCGGCGCCGAGATCTTCTTGCGCACCGGTGGCAGCGGTCCTCCGCTTCTGTGCCTGCACGGCTACCCTCAGACCCATGTCATGTGGCATCGGGTGGCTCCTGAACTGGCCAAACATTTCACCCTGGTTTGCGCGGACCTGCGCGGTTATGGCGCCAGTTCCTGTCCGCCGACCGACACGGCGCATGAAACCTATGGCAAGCGCGCCATGGCCCTCGACATGGTCGACGTGATGGCTGCACTGGGGCATGACCGTTTTCGATTGGCGGCGCATGATCGTGGCGCACGCGTCGCATACCGGCTGGCCCTGGACCATGGCGACAAGGTCGAACGTCTTGCGGTTCTGGACATCGTACCGACGCTCGATGCGTGGGTCGATTTCGACGCCAAGGGTGCCATGGGCAAATTCCATTGGACCTTCCTCGCACAACCCGCGCCGCTTCCAGAGACGGTTATCGGAGCCGATCCCGCGGCATGGCATGAAACACTGATGGCACGCTGGTGCGCGGCAGGCAGCCTTGCGCCTTTTGCCGAAGAAGCGATGGCGCATTATCGTTCGGCGTTTTCAGATCCCGCCCACATTCATGCCTTTTGCGAGGACTATCGCGCTGGCTATACCGTGGACCAGGCTTGCGATCGAAGCGACCAGGAAGCAGGCAACAAGATTTCCTGTCCAACGCTGGTTCTATGGGGCGGAGGGCGTTCAGTCGGCACCGTCTCGAATACGTTGGAAGTCTGGCAGACCTGGTGCACAGACGCGCGCGGTCAGGCACTGCCCTGCGGACATTTTCTAGCCGAAGAGCGCCCCGAAGAAACGGCTGCACTTTTATCGGATTTTTTCCAAACGTCCTGACACTCCGCGAGCACGACCATGCAAGACCAGCGCAAGGTAAGTAGCAATCCCACCATCGGTCTCACCCTCGGCGGCGGCGGCGCCCGCGGTCTTTCCCATATTCTTGCAATCGAAGTCTTTGAGGAATTGGGCCTGCGACCGACTGTGATTGCGGGATGCAGTATTGGCGCAATCCTGGGTGCGGCCTATGCCGCGGGCATGCCGGCAAAGGAGATCGCCGAGCGGGCTACATCCATTCTAGGGAAACGCACGGAAATCTTGCGCCGTATGTTCGCCTCTGCTGGCGACAGCCTCTCCGAGTTGTGGAACCTGCGCCCACTCTCGGCTGCGGCGATGAACCCGATTTCGCTGATGGAAGTGATTTTCGACGGTGCGCTTCCGGATGACTTCGCCAAGCTTCAGATACCGCTTTCGGTTATCGCCACGGACTACAACACGCAGTCTCGAATTGTCATCAATGATGGGCCGGTGTTGCCTGCTGTTGCGGCAAGCATGGCGCTTCCAGCCGTATTCCGCACAGTCGAGCATCGGGGCAAAATACTGATGGATGGCGGCCTTGCTGACCCCCTACCCTTCGACATCCTCGCCTCCGATGTCAAAATCTCGGTTGCCGTCGACGTCACCGGCATTCAGGTTCGCGATGTTCCGGAAGAGCCTCCATCGGCATTGGAAGCCATTCTTGCTGCCTCTCAAATCATGCAGAACGCCATCGTGCGGGAGAAACTGGAGCGGCAGCAACCGGACATTCTCATCAGACCCATCGTCTCGCGCTTCAAGGTTCTCGAGTTTTACAAGATCCACGAAATTCTGGATTCGGCACGGCCGATGAAGGATGAGCTCAAACGCGCTCTCAATGCCGTCCTTAGCGCCGAGCCGCAAAAAACGCTCTGAGCATCTTGCCTGCTCTGATCTCATCGATGCCGCCATAAACGTCCGGGGCATGATGGCATGTGGGTTGCCCGAAGAAACGGACACCATGTTCGACCGCCCCTCCCTTCTCGTCATAGGCTCCAAAATAGAGCCGGCGGATCCGTGCAAAGGAGATCGCGGCGGCACACATAGTGCAAGGCTCAAGTGTGACATAGAGATCGCAGTCGGACAGCCGCTCGCTTGCCAAGGCCTTGGCCGCCGCGCGAATGGCGATGATTTCTGCATGGGCCGTCGGATCGTTCAGCTCGCGCGTCCGATTGCCCGCCTGAGCAATCACCGCCCCATCCGCTGCCACGACAACAGCACCGACGGGGACTTCGCCGCGCGCTGCTGCCTCCTCCGCCTCTTGCAATGCAAGCCCCATCGGACGACTGGTCTTGTCGGAGGCGCGCTCTTCTGCAACCTTGCTGTCGGTCATGAGTCCATTGCCCAGCGCTCGCAATCACGCAGCGAGTCTGACTGTCTAAAACAAAACACCCAATTTCAGGAAACGCCGTTTACCGAGGCACATTAAGTCAAGTGGCGAGCTCGAAACAGAAGAAAACGGAAGCAGCATCGACCAGCGCCGCTGCACCAATGCGGGTCGCCAAAGCCATGGCACGCGCAGGACTGTGCTCACGCCGCGAAGCCGAGCGTTGGGTCGAGGCCGGACGCGTCGCTGTGAACGGTCGCGTTCTCGAGTCACCGGCCTGCGTCGTCGGCCCCGACGATACGGTAACCGTCGATGGCGAACCTCTGGCCGCTGCGGAGCGTCCGCAAGCCTGGCGCTATCACAAACCCCGCGGGCTACTGACCACTCACAACGACCCAGAGGGTCGGCGAACCGTTTTCGATGCGCTGCCGGATGACCTGCCGCGTGTGATCTCGGTCGGCCGTCTCGATTTCTCGACGGAAGGCCTTCTACTGCTTGTAACAGATGGCGCAATGGCGCGGCATATGGAGTTGCCGTCCACAGGTTGGCTGAGGCGCTACCGCGTGCGTGCCAGAGGCCGCATTTCCCAAAAGAAACTCGATGAACTCAAAGACGGAATCACTGTCGACGGCGTCACCTACGGTCCGATCGATGCGAAGATCGATCGTTCCGAGCGCGCCAATATCTGGCTGACCATGGGCTTGCGCGAAGGCAAGAACCGCGAGGTCAAACGTGTTCTCGCCGCAATCGGCCTCGACGTGAACCGCCTCATCCGTATCTCCTATGGCCCGTTCATTCTCGGCAGCCTTCAGCCTGGCGCCGTCGAAGAAATCACGACCAAGGTGTTGAGCGAACAACTCGGATCGAAACTGGCGCAGCAATTCGGCCTCATCACGCCGCACAAGGCCAAACCGAAACGGCGCGGCAACTCATGAGGATCGTTGCCGGGCAATTTCGCGGCGCAACCATTGCTGCTCCGAAGGACAAGTCTGTCCGTCCGACAAGCGACAGGGTGCGCGAATCCATCTTCAATATCCTGGCGCATGGCATCGAGGACTTCGCTCTCGACGATGCCAGGGTTCTGGATCTCTTCGCCGGCACAGGTGCACTCGGACTTGAAGCCTTGTCCAGAGGTGCCCGCTACTGCCTGTTCATCGACAACAGTGTCGACGCACGTGCCCTGCAGCGACGCAACATCGAAGCGCTCGATCTCACCGGCGTCACGAAAGTCTGGCGACGCGACGCGGGCGCGCTCGGCCCCCTACGTGGCCAGGATCCGTTCGATTGCGTATTTCTCGACCCGCCCTATGGAAAAGGACTCGGCGAGAAGGCCCTTGCCGAAGCTCTTGAAGGCGGTTGGTTTGCGCCGGGCGCCGTCATTGTCTTCGAAGAAAGCGAGACTGCCGAGATTGCATTACCCGACGCATTCAAGCTGCTGGATCAGCGGACCTATGGCGATACGCAGGTCATGTTTCTTCAGGTCGACTGAATCTCAAATCCGATGGATGATTTTGACGGATACCGAATATGACGAATGACCCAAAGTCCCTCCTCGAAAACTGCCTGACGGACGCCGAGTTTCCCGAGTTGCCGAACTTCCAGCGCGGCAAGGTGCGGGACTCCTATGATCTGCCTGATGGCCGCCGGGTGATGATCGCAACGGACCGCCAGTCAGCATTCGATATCGTCCTGGCAGCCGTTCCCCACAAAGGACAAGTTCTCAACCAAACAGCTCGGTTCTGGTTCGAGAACACGGCTGATATCTGCCCGAACCACGTCATCGAATATCCGGACCCGAATGTCATCATTGCGCGGCGGCTGGATATGCTGCCGATCGAGATGGTTGTTCGCGACTATCTGACAGGCTCCACGGAAACCAGCATTTGGCCAATGTACGAGCGCGGCGAACGCGAGATGTATGGACATCGCTTCCCCGACGGTCTGGTCAAAAATCAAGAGCTGCCAGAGACGATCCTCACGCCGACAACCAAAGGCGAAGCAGGCGCGCATGACGTACCAATCACAGCGGCAGAAATCGTCGAGAAGAAGATCCTGTCGCAAGCCGTTTGGAATGAGCTTGCGGAACTCAGCCTTGAGATCTTCGCCCGGGGCCGGAAGATTGCGGCAGCGAATGGTCTGATCCTCGTCGACACGAAATACGAATTCGGCGTCGATTCAGACGGCCGGATCACCTTGGCGGACGAAGTGCACACGCCAGACTCGAGCCGCTATTGGATTGCCGACAGCTATGACGACCGGATGGCATCTGGAGAGAGTCCGGACAGCCTGGACAAAGAGTTCCTACGGCTCTGGATCAGCGCGCGATGCGATCCCTACAAAGATCCGATCCCTGACATCCCGGACGAAACACTGCTCGAATTCAGCGACAAATACATCAAGCTCTTCGAGCAGGTCACGGGCCAGACTTTCGAGAGACCCGCCAATGACCGTCCGGTACGCGAACGCATATGGGAAAGCCTGCAGACTGCGCTAAACGAGGGCTGAACTCGTCGAGTTACACAGCATCTCCGTGCAGACGGAGCGGCCGACTGAACACGCTTCACGAGCTTTTCGATAACTGATTGCTTCAGCTATGATCCTCACAGAGCATACAATTGCTGTCTATCCAGATCGATCGAGGGACGAAAACAGGTGAAGCTCACTGACGAACAGATGGCGCAGATCGAGCGCGATGGATTCCTTGTCCTCCCCGAATTGTTCTCGACCGAAGAAGTCGCTGCAATCAATAGCGCGCTTGAACCGCTCTTCCGTGAAGAGTCCGACGCCAATATTCATGAGAAAGACAGCGGCGAAGTCCGCACAGCCATGGGTCTCCACCTGCGGGACTCGCTCTTTCACGATCTCTGTCATCACCCGCGCCTCGTTGAGCCGGCACAACAGATCCTCGGCCCCGATCTCTACATTCAGCAGGTCAAAGTCAATGTGAAGGCCGCATTCGATGGTGAGCCATGGCAATGGCATTATGACTTTGCAACCCACCATGCCGACGACGGCGTGCCGGAGCCCCTGGCGCTCAATCTTCACATCTTTCTGGATGATGTGACAGAGTTCAACGGGCCCTTATGGTTCATTGGTGGCTCGCACAAATATGGCGCCCAGCCGACATTCCACGACACCGTCTCGACCAGCTATCCTCTGTGGGTCGTCGACCGGGACGTCGTGTCGGATCTAGTCGCCAAAGGCGGCCTCTTCTCAGCCACGGGACCGGCGGGAACAGGCCTCATCTTTCACGACACGCTATTGCACTGCTCACCGCCCAACATGTCCCCACACGATCGACCGATCTTTTCCTTGATCCTCAATCCTGTCAGCAACCGTCAAACAAAGCTTGCTCGGCCTGACTACAAGCATCATATGGATTTCACACCGGTCGCAGCCTTGGCCGACGATTGTCTGCTGCGCTGATTAGCTGGCTAGGCCCTTGGCAGACGCGCACTCGCGGATGAAATCTGACGCTTGGTAACGGCTACGAACTGCAAATTTGCGCCAGCGCGCAAGGCCGCAATGTGCCGATTTTGTTGATTTAATCGGTTTTCAAACAACCCAGATGTCTGCTTCTGTTAGGAGCGGACGTTTTCTGTTCCCCCCCCTTGGGCCCGATACCCATTCGAGGCGGGTTTAATGTGTATAGGCGCTGTTGGTCAGCCGCTGTTTCAGACTGGTTGGGCAACTGGTGGTGGTTCTGGTCTTAGCTTTGCAAGTTTCCTCAGGTTCTGAGCAGTTGCTGCGAGCAAGAACTCGTCTTTGGCTCCTTTCGGCCCGCGCAGCCGAAGCCGGCTGAGCTTCAAGATGCGCTTTAGGTGTGCGAACAGCATCTCCACCTTCTTGCGGTTCTTGCGAGAAGTCTCATAGGCGTCCGTCTTGGCGATATCCCGTGCCATGTCCCGAGCCCCTTCGTTGATTGAGCGCAGGACCTTTCTGGCGGGCTCCTTCGGGGTGCACTGCATCTTCAGGCGGCAGCGGTCGCAATCGGTTTTTATGGCCCGATAGCGGAGCAGGCCATCCTTGGGCGGCTTGGCTTTAGCCAGTCGTCCTGGGAGCCGATATTGCAGGAGACTCTTTCCTTCCGGGCAGACATAGCGATCCTCATGAACGTCATAGGTGAAGTCCTCGCGCGAGAAGGTCCCGTCCGCCCGCTTGGATTTATCGAATACGGGGATGTGCGGCTCGATGCCATGTTCGTAGACCAGCCAGCCCAGCATATCGGCGGCCCCGTACGCCGTATCGCCTGCCAGCGTCGCAGGATAGAGCCCGAAGCGATCCATGGTCCGCTCGATCATCGTCTTGGCGGCTCCCACCTCGGCCTGTCGAATGGCGCGTGTGCCCTCGACATCGACGATGATCGAGTGATCGGTGTCGATCAGATAGTTGGTGGCATAGGCAAAGAAGGCAGGACCACGCAGGGCGCCGGTCCATTGCGCTGCTGGATCGGATGGCGAGACGAACTTCGGCTTTGTAGGACTGGCCGCTCCGAAAGCGGCATCGTCCAAGGTCTCGAGATACTCTCGAACCGCTTGCCCCGGTTCTACGGGCAGGTCCGCGATATCCCACTCGTTGCCCGGTAGTGAGCGCTGCTTGTTGGCATCAGCCTGAATGAGGCTCGCATCGACAGCGAAGCCTTCGCCGCCAACCAAGTCTTCATCTATGCAGCGGCGTACCACCTCTTCGAACAGATGACGCAGGATATTACTCTCACGGAACCGACCATGGCGATTGCGCGAGAAGGTCGAATGGTCGGGAACACCCCCATCCAGGCCCAAGCGGCAGAACCACCGATAGGCAAGGTTCAGATGAACCTCCTCGCACAGCCGACGCTCCGAACGGATCGCGAAGCAATAACCGACGATCAACATTCTTATCATCAACTCGGGATCGATCGAAGGCCGACCGATCGAGCAATAGAAGGGTGCCAACTTCGCACGGATGCCTTCGAAATCGAGGAAGCGGTCAATCTGCCGGAGCAAGTGCTTCTCCGGAACATGATCATCAAGGCAGAAGTCGTAAAAGAGCCGTTCCGGAGCTTCCTGCCTGCCCATCATCGATCCGCCCTCCATGCCAAACCATATGGAAAACGGAATCACTATTCGCTCTCAGTCGCAACCGAATAAATCAACAAAATCTGCCAATTGCAGTCGTATCAGCGACTGTTAAAACTACGCAACTCGGGCCGTATTGCGATACAGTTGGCAAATGCGCATTCCTTCGCGATATATGCCTGAGCGTGCAGTGCAAACCATGAGTTGGGCGGGAGCACTGTGTTACATTTCGATCTTAGTAGGAATGCTCTCGCTACCGGGTTTGGTTTGGTGGCCGCTGGCATTTCCTCTTCCAGCAGTCTTTCTACTCATGACGTTAGTTGGATGGCGCAGCGATGCACGCATCGCAAAAATCAGGAGTGACGACACTATCTGCGATTTCGCGCAATCTTTTGACTGCCGAGTCATCGACCCTTGGATCGTCCGAGCAGTCTTTGAAGAATTTTCGGACCGGTATCCGATCCGTTCTGATGACTCTTTTGAAAACGACCTCGACATAGATGACGAAGACTTAGACGACAGCATTGCGGCGATCGCTAAACGTGTTGGACGCAGCCTCGACGAGATCGAGGCGAACCCTATGAATGGTAAGATTGAAACGGTTCATGACCTTGTCACATTCCTTCAACATCAGCCCGAGTCAGCCATCCGTAAAGCACAGTAGTAACTAGTTTTGTGGGAGTTCGTTTTAGGTCAAGAACGGCCTAACAGCTATTTAGAGAGGTAGCTTGTTTTACCGGAACCAAGCATCAGAATTCATCTACTACCGCCCGCTCTCCTCGATCGTGTCGATCAGATCGAGATGCTGCGTCCGGAACGTCTCAGCGCAATCCGCCGCACAAGCAATCCAGTTTGCTCCGGGAAGCTCGACTTCCCAATAGACATCGTCGCCACGACGCATGCGACGCGTCCGTGCGGTGACAATCTTGCCCGGATGACGGGCACTTGCGGCGCGTACTGTGCCATCCTCAATTTTCGTTGCCGCCGGTCCTTCCACCATGTCGTAGATCGTGTGACCCAGAAGGCCGGCAATGGCGAGACCGAGCAGAACTGCGAGGATCTTGACCATGGATCAGCGCCGCCCGAAGAGTTTCTCGATGTCCGCGAGCTTCAGCTCGATATAGGTCGGGCGGCCGTGATTGCATTGGCCCGAATGGGGCGTGGCTTCCATTTCTCGCAGGAGTGCGTTCATTTCTTCTCCCGTCAGTCGGCGTCCGGCCCGCACGCTGCCATGACAAGCCATGGTGGCACAGACGTGGTCGAGGCGTTCCTTGAGCGCCACGCTACTGCCGCCCTCCTGGATTTCGTCTGCCAGATCGCGCACCAGTCCCTTTATGTCTGCATCGCCAAGAATCGCCGGCGCTTCGTGAACAGCAATCGCACTTGGTCCGAACGGCTCGACCACAAGGCCGAATGTTTTCAGGGCGTCGGCATGGGCAACCAGACGGTCGGCCTGCGAGGCTTCAAGATCGACGATCTCCGGGATGAGCAGAACCTGCCGCTCGACGCCGCCTTCAGTCAGTGCCGCTTTCATGCGTTCATAGACCAGGCGCTCATGGGCGGCATGCTGATCCACGATGACGACCGAGTCCTCAGTCTGAGCCACAATGTAAGTGTCGTGAAGCTGCGCACGCGCGGCGCCAAGCGGATTTGCCACCTCGCCCGGCTCCGGGGCCGCCTCATGCGGTCGAACATCGCCGCTTGGCTGATCGACGGCCGCAATAGGCGCCTGCGCCATCTCGCCAAGTCCGCCGCTTGAACCGACGACTCTCGGCGTCCAGGCCTGACGGGGCGGCCGGGCATTGTCTCCCGGTTGAAACCGGCTGACAGCCGCATCGGCGAGAGCAGAGGCCGTCTGGTGCCCGGCCTCTGACAGCGCCTGGCGGAGTGCACCGACGATCAACGACCGCACCGCTCCCGGATCGCGGAAACGGACTTCCGTTTTGGCGGGGTGGACATTCACGTCAACTCGGCTCGGCGGAACATCCAGAAAAAGCACCAGCATGGGATGGCGCCCCAGATGCATGAAATCGCCATAGGCTGCGCGGACGGCACCAGAGAGCAGCTTGTCACGAACCGGACGGCCATTGACGACAAGGAACTGCATGATGGCGCTTGCACGGTTGAGTGTCGGCAGACCGGCAAAGCCCTTGATGCGCAGGCCTTCACGTTCGGCTTCGACGGGAACCGAATCGGTCATGAACTCTGCGCCCATGATCCGTGACAGGCGCTCAAGCTCGGCCGCACCATCGCCAGGCATCGCAGCACTCAGTCGCAATGTGGTTCGCTCCCCGCTCACGAGGGTGAAATCGACATGCGGATGGGCCATGGCGAGACGCTTGACGACGTCAGATATGGCGGCGTTCTCGGCGCGTTCGGATTTGAGAAATTTGAGTCGGGCAGGCGTCGCATAAAAGAGATCGCGAACCTCGATCCGCGTCCCCCCGTTAACGGCGACAGGCCGCGGCATGGCCTTCACCCCCGCATCGACGATGATCTCACATCCTTCCGGTGCCGATAGCGCCTTGCTGCGAATGGTCAGCCGTGACACGGCGCCGATGGATGGTAGGGCCTCGCCACGAAAGCCCAGTGTGCGTATGTCCATCAGATCGTCGTCGTCGAGTTTGGATGTCGCATGGCGTTCGACAGCCAGTTCGAGGTCTTGCACGGTCATGCCGATACCGTCGTCCGTCACCCGTATCAGTGACAGACCGCCACCGACCGCAACCACTTCGATCCGCTTGGCGCCGGCATCCAAGGCGTTTTCGACCAGCTCCTTGATCACACTGGCCGGTCGCTCAATCACTTCGCCGGCAGCGATGCGATTGACGAGTGATGGCGGTAACTGGCGAACGGCCATGAAAGGCGCTCCTAGACCAACCTGTTTTTAACCGGTTCCGATTGAATGCCGAAAGTTGATCAAGTCTATGTCTATTGCTCCAGATATTTTCGCGTCAGGATCTTGCCTTGTTCGACCGCCGGCTGATCGAACGGATCGATATCAAGCAGGCGCGCGGCGAGTATGGTCTCAATCATAAAGTGCATCATGAGATTGCCAAGCACTTGCTCATCAAGGGTGGACAAGTCCATGACGCGAACGGGCCGTCCGGCTGCGGTCAATGCTTCTGGGATCGCGCGTTGTTGTGCAGCCACCAGATCGCCCACGGCGCGACCGGCGATTTGAGGCAGACCGGCTTCGTGCGCCAGCGCTGCATCAATGACGGGACCTGTTCCCTCGCTTGCATGGCGAAGAACCGTCACAAGGTGTTGCTGCGGCCCATCCAGATAGAGCTGGAGCTGGCTGTGCTGATCCACAGGACCGAGAGCCGCAATGGCCGATGTCCCCTGCCCGTTCTTTCCAAGGCTCTCGGCCCAAAGCTGCACGAACCAGCGTCCGAAACGTTCCAGCCGGTCCGTATAAGGCATCATCACCACACCACGGATGTCACGTTCCTGGATCAGCCCGATTGTAGCCGCTGCGCCAATTGCAGGCCCAAATTCGAATGGGCTGCCGACAGTTAGCAGACTGTCGATTACACTCTTGGCTCCATTGCGAATCGCTCTTGCATCGAGACCACGCGCAAGCGCTGCCAGGAGGCCGACATTGGTGAGCGCCGAAAAGCGTCCGCCAATCTCGGGATCATGGTCCAAAACACGAATGCCACGCGCCTCGGAAACCTCGCGCAGACCATTCTTACGACCAGGATGGGCAGGCTCCGTCAATGTGAGAAAGAGTTCTCCGGCACGATCCTTGAGACCCGCGCCTTCCACCGCCTGAAGCGCCGCGAGAAACTGAACCATCGTCTCCGGCGTTGTTCCGGATTTCGATATGACCACGAATCGCGTTCGCTCAAGATCGAGACCTGCCAGCGTTCGCTCCAGCGTTCGAGCATCCAGATTGTCATAGAATCGCGTGCGCGGTCGCTTCCTCTGTCCCTTTGGCTGCTCGCCCGGTATGAACCAGCCACCAAGCTGCGCCAGCATCTGGCCGCCAAGGCTGGAGCCGCCGGTCCCGAAAAAGACCAGGGTCCTGGCATTGTCCATCAGAGCAGAAAGTGCGGCCTCGGCTTCGCCGATATCGCCCTGCCTGTCCGGAACCTGGAGAAGCGGCAGAGCACCTGTTTCATAATCGCGCCGAAGACCGTCAAGAGCAGGGACCAGCCGCGCAAGCCTTGCCTCAAGAGCATCCTGAGCAAGACCCGCGTCTCCAATCTCTGACGCGAGACAGCCTTCTATCGATTGCACGAGCATGGTTCGGCCCTTCTCTTCGGGTGTGTGTTCCGCGAAGAGTGGGTGCGCTTTCCGCCCGTCTAGGTCAACCGTCAACAGCCTTTTTTGTCGGTTTGCCAACGATGGAGACGATCAGACCGTCGGCTTGCAGGATGCGCTTGGCGACCCGTTTCAGATCATCAAGTGTAACGGCCTCGATGAGCGAGTTGCGCTTTTCGACATAGTCGATGCCGAGATCCTCGATCTGGATCCAAAGCAACTGACCGGCGATTTTTGAGCTCGTATCGAACCGCAAGGCATAGGAGCCGGTCAGATACTGCTTGGCATTCTTGAGATCTTCCTCGCTTGGACCGTCGACGGCCATGCGCTCAAGCTCTTTTTGAATGACACTGATCGATTTCGCGATGGATTTGTTTTCGGTCGCGACATTTCCGGCATAGACCGAAGCATATCGATAGGGCAGCAGATAGCTGTAGACCGAATAGGCCAATCCGCGCTTCTCGCGCACTTCTTCCGTAAGACGCGAGGAGAACCCGCCGCCACCCAGAATGTAATTCATAACAAAGGCCGGTACGAAGTCCGGGTCGTTCCGTTTGACACCGCTATGGCCGAACTGGGCAACCGCCTGCGGCACATTCATCTCGGTGATGAGTTGGCTTGGGCCGATCGGCGCCTTGGCTTCCGGAATGGAAACAAGATTGGCCTTGGCCGGAAGACCGCCAAAGACACGGTCAAGAACAACACCCAGTGTCTTGGCATCGATGTCGCCGACGACCGCAACCTTGAGGGTATCGCGCGCAAAGACATTCTTGGTAAATGCCCTCATGTCGTCCGCACTCAGCCCTCGCACCGTATCCGCGGTGCCCTTTATCTGACGCGCATAAACATGATCTGGAAACGCAAGCTTGTACCACTCGCGGGCGGCAACTTTCTGCGGATCCTTCTTGTCGAAGGCGAGACTGGCAAGGATTTGCCCCCTGATGCGCTGAATGGGCTCCGCATCGAAACGCGGTTCGTTCAACGCCAATCGCGTCAACTCAAACGCCTTGTCCATGTTCTTCGTGAGCGTCTGCAGGCTGCCAGTGAAGTTGTCGCGCGACGCATCGAATGAGAGTTTGACGGCATCATCCGCCAGGCGTTCCTGGAATTCCTGAGATTTCAAGTCTCCTGCGCCTTCGTCGAGCATCCCGGAGACGAAATAGGCAAGCCCGGCCTTCCCTTCGGGATCCTGAGTCGAGCCCCCTTGGAAGCCGAAACGCATGGCGATGAGTGGCACCTGGCGGCTCTCGACGAGCCAGGCTTCGATACCACCGGGACTGACGACGCGTTGAATATCCACGGCGCTAGCCGTCCCTGCCGCAACGGGCGCGCACAACAACAGGGTCAGAACCGCTATCCGGCTCAGACCGCTCTCGATCCAATTCAGCAAGAAATGCCTCTGTCTGGATACATGGCTCATGTTCATCGACCTCAAGAATCGCGCTTTGGCGTTGCATCATCTGCTTTTACAGCCTTCGCCGGTTTTGGCAGCAATACACCTGTAACCGACCGTTTGATATCGAGATAGCGTTTGGCGACACGCTGGAGATCCTCCAGCGTTACCTTCTGCAGGCGTTCGGGCCAAGACTCGATATCCTCGATGGTTCGCCCTGATGCAAGCCCCCAGCCATATCGGCGCGCTAGTGTTGACTGGCTATCCGATCCGTAAACCCGGTCCGCAAGATAGGAATTACGGGCCCTATCCAACTCTTCCTGGGTTACGCCATTCTCACGAACATCGTCGAGAACAGCATCGATAGCCGCTTCGGCATCTGAAATCGAAACGTTCTCGGAAGCGATGGCGTAGACGGCAATCCGTCCCGAGTCGAGACTCGATCCAGAGTACCAACCGCCTGCACTGGCGGCTTTTTTATCTTTTACAATCAGCTGTTTGTACATACGGCTCGTCGAGCCGGAACCGACGATTTTCATCAGCAGATCGAGTGCTTCGGCATCGCCCGGCTCTGCCGTATTGTAGCTTGGTGCATAATAGTAGCGCTGGACGGTCGCTTTGCCTGCCCGTGCATCGACGAGCTTGACGCGGATTGGCGCCGGATGCGGCGGTTCCTTGGGACGATTGCGTTTAGAAATGTCGCTAACAGCCGGAATCTTGGCATAGGTGTCTGCCGCCAGCTTCTTGACGTCTTCGACCGTGACATCGCCGGCAATCACCAGAATTGCGTTGTTGGGCGCATAAAACTGCTCGTAGAACGCCAGAGCATCTTGGCGATCGAGCGCTGCCATTTCGTGCTCCCATCCAATCACCGGAACACCGTAGGGATGCGAACGATACAAAGCCGCACTCATCTGCTCACCGAGAATGCTCGATGGGTCATTGTCGACACGTGAACGGCGCTCTTCGAGGATGACCTTGCGCTCGGTGGCGACGTCTTCTTCCGTCAGGCGCAGATTGATCATCCGGTCGGCTTCCATTTCCATCACGAGCGGCAGCCGGTCCTTGGCAATCCGTTGGAAATAGGCCGTGATATCCTGAGAGGTGAATGCATTATCCTGGCCGCCATTGCGCGCGACGATTTTGGAGAATTCTCCCGGTGGTATTTTCTTGGTGCCCTTGAACATGAGATGCTCGAGGAAATGCGCGATACCCGACGTGCCGACAGGCTCGTCAGCCGCCCCGACCCGGTACCAGACCATATGCGTGACAACCGGAGTCCGGTGATCGGGAATGACCACCACTTCCATGCCATTGTCCAGTTTGAACTGCGCCGCGCGCACCTTGGCGTCAACGGGCTGCGCTGCGAGAGTCATCGCTGCCATTGCAAAGATCCCTATAGACACAAAAAAGCCCGCGCGAGACGCAAGCGGGCCGGTTAAGTCGTCGATGATCGCTTTAATCATTCTGATGAACCGCTTCCTATTTCAAGGTCACATCTATGCGTTGCCGCATAGAGATTTGCGCATTCAGTCGCTCTATATCAACCGCGACCAGGTCGGAATCGACCGAAGCCAGAAAAGTTGATCGATCCAAAGCTGCAAGAGCGACTTGAGTGTGCTTGACCAGAACGAAGGTTGTTGCTCTAGCCGAAATGCCGATGACAGCCATCGATTGCGCTGTATGCCCCGCAACCGCGCAAAGAATCCAGTTAAAGTTTCGTGAGGTTTGAGACGTGACCGTCGACCGGCCCCGTCACAGAAGCGGAAACCAGAAGGGCGCCTACCAGCCGCCCTTCATGTTTTCGACGTCGTCCGGGCCGTTTTCCTTGAAAACCTTTTCGTCCCCAGGCTTGCTGACCCAGCTTGTATCCGGATTTTTGGCATCGGCTTCCGCCTGTCGCCTGCGTTCCGCCTTCAGCTTTTCCATGTCGACATTGTTGGCAATGTTCTCAAGATCATCAGCCGAGGCTTCATCCCCTACGCTTTCGATGGTTATGCCCTTCGAACTTTTCGAAGCCAGACCGGTGCGGCGGTTCATCGGATTGCGGATGTTGTCGAATTCCTCGATGCCGGCCCGCTTGCTCCAATCGCCATTGTCGCGATAATCCTTGAGCTTCTTCTTGGCAGCGGCAAGTTCGCGGGCTCGGACTTCGCGCTCGTCGACAGGCCAGTTTTCAGGGGCAGCCGCCGTTTCACGGGCCCCAGGCTCCGGTAACTTGGGTTTGGGAGGCACGACCAGAGGCGCGCGCGTCTCAACATTGGGGTCTTTACGCGGCTTTCCGAGGTCCGAAAGCCCGACCATGTCGAAGATCTTGCCTTCGAATTCAACGCCGCCGCCAGAGCAGCCTGACAATAACAGCGTGGCCAGCAAAACCGGTACGATAGCCGGCTTCGTCGATCGGCGTGCACGAGATTGCGTCACTGGATTTGCCCTGTTTGTCGCGCATTTATGCGCACTTTTGTAGATTACTAGGATGTGTTTGAGACCTTTTTGTGTCCCATGAACAAGGCTTCATAGAGCAAACCTATCACACCAGCGACGATGGCGACGTCGGCAATATTGAAAACATACCAGTGATAGCCGAAGGCATGGAGGGAAAAAAAGTCAGCAACTGCGCCATAAACACCGCGATCGACAGCATTTGCGAGCGCGCCACCGATGATCAGTCCCATGGCCGCTCCAGCCACGGCATTCTCGGCAAGCGCCATCCAAATCCACAGGCCGCATGACGCCACAATGGCGAAAAGAATCAATATCCACTGCCCCGACGGATCCTGTGCAAAAAGCCCGTAACTGATCCCCTCGTTCCAGACCATCACCAGGTCGAAGAATGACGTCACCTCGATCTTGCCCTTCTCCTCGATCCGGTAGACATGGAGCATCCACCATTTGTGCGCCTGATCGGCAATAAAAGTCACGACCAGCAGCACCAGTCCAAGCAAGGAAAAAGGCCCCCAAAGCCAGCGGCGGAGCGACCGGTTTGCCATCAGACCAACCTCATTGCGCAGCCATTCGACGGGCGTCAAACTGCCGGACAGCCTCGGCATCGCGGGGCGTAAGCTCCGGAAACTCGGTGTCGGCACCGACTTCCCGAGTGATCTTCCAGGATCTCGCACATTTGTTCCCTTCGGCAAGCGCAGGCACTACGGCGACACCCGGTACATCATCCAGCCTGAAGGCATCAGCCGGGCCGGCGCCCTGTTCAAGGTTGAGATCGCTGGTGATAGAGATCTCCGCGAAATCGACGGTGGAGAGCGTCTCGAACATCGTCTGATCTTCAACAAAGACCCGAGGCGCGGCCTCAAGGCTCGATCCGATTCGCTTTTCGCGCCGCTCGATTTCCAGCGCGCCGGTGACAACCTGTCGGGCCAGACGAATCTGGCGCCATTTTTCGGCCAGCGCATCGTCCTTCCAATCGTCCGGCAGATCAGGGAACGTGCGCAAATGCACAGACGTGTCCAGGCTGTTTCGCGCTAGCCAGGCCTCTTCCATGGTGAAACACAGCATTGGCGCGAGCCAGGCCGTCAGGCACGAATAAAGCTCATCCAGCACCGTCAAGCAGGCGCGCCGGGTCGGACTGTCATAAGGCTCGCAATAGAGTGCATCCTTTCTGACGTCGAAGTAGAAGGCCGAAAGATCGACGATGCAGAAATTGAACAGCGTGTGGAACACGCGCTTATAGTCGAAGCTGTTGTAGCCGGCACGGACCTGTTCATCGAGCCCATGCAGGCGATCCAGCATCACCCGCTCCAACTCCGGCATGTCGGCCGCTTCGACCCGCAATCCTGGCTCGAAGTGATAGAGATTTCCGAGCATGAACCGGATCGTGTTGCGCAACTTGCGATAGGCATCGACGTTGGACTTCAAGATCTCCGGGCCGATCCTGAGATCCTCCGTATAGTCGGAACTCATGGCCCAGAGGCGCAGAATCTCGGCGCCGGACTGCTTGATCACGTCCTGTGGCGAAACCACATTTCCGAGAGACTTCGACATCTTGCGCCCCTCTTCATCCATGACGAAGCCGTGGGTCAGAACAACGTCGAAGGGCGCCCGGCCGCGGGTACCGCAGGATTCGAGAAGTGAAGAGTGGAACCAGCCGCGATGCTGGTCGGAACCCTCGAGATACATGACCTCGTCGGCACCGCCGTCCTTGACGCGATTGACGCTGAGATCATCTCTCGCCTCCATCACGAACGCATGAGTCGAGCCCGACTCGAACCAGACATCGAGAATGTCGTCGACCTTCTCCCAATCATCAGGGTCTGCGACGATCCCATCCAGAAACCGCGTCTTGGCGTCTTCGGTGAACCAAGCATCGGCGCCTTCTTCGCGAAACGCAGCCGTCACACGATCGATCAGATCGCCTGAACCGTTAATGCCCGGATTTGGAATGACCTCGCCGCTCTCTTTGTGCACGAAGACCGCGATCGGGACACCCCAGGCCCGCTGGCGCGATATGACCCAGTCAGGACGCTGTTCGATCATGCCGCGGAGTCGATTCTGCCCCGCCTCCGGTACAAACCTTGTTTCGCCGATCGCATTCAGCGCACGCAATCTCAACGTGTCGTCGTCGCCATCGATGTCTTTGTCCATGGCGATGAACCATTGAGGCGTGTTTCGGAAAATCACCGGCTTCTTCGAGCGCCATGAATGGGGGTAGTCGTGCTTGAGGCGGCCACGGGCCAGAAGCGCGTTTGCACCGACCAGAGACTCGATAACGGTCTTGTTGGCATCGCCCTTCTTGCCTTTGTCGTCGATCACACGCCGACCTTCGAACCCAGGTGCATCCTTTGTGAAGGCTCCATCAGCATCGACGGTGAACGGGATGGCCGGATCAATGCCGCGCTCTTCAAGGGCTCGGGCATTTTCTGTCCAGACATCAAAGTCTTCCCGGCCATGACCGGGCGCCGTGTGAACGAAACCGGTTCCCGTATCCTCGGTCACGTGATCGCCTGCCAACAAAGGCACCTGGAAGCCGTAACCGTGGCCGACGAGCGGATGCGTGCATGTCAGGGCTGCAAGCTGATCGGCCGTGACGTCGCTCCGTCGCTCGAAAGCGTCGACGCGGGCGGATGCCATCACCTCATTGGCAAGGGAATCGGCAAGTATCAAGCGATCACCCGGCAGTGCCCAATTCTCATCCGGCGCGGCTGTGACTTCATAAAGGCCGTAGTCGATCCGCGATGAAAAACAGATGGCGCGGTTGCCAGGCAGAGTCCAAGGCGTGGTCGTCCAGATCACGACCGAAGCATCTGCCAGAGCATCATCCCCGGACGCTACAGGGAACTTCACCCAGACCGTATCGGACTCATAGGCCTGATACTCGACCTCGGCTTCTGCAAGGGCGGTACGCTCCACCACCGACCACATGACCGGCTTCGAGCCGCGATAGAGCGCCCCGTTCATTGCGAACTTCATGACCTCGGCAGCAATCTGCGCCTCCGCCCCATAGGACATAGTCAGGTAAGGATCCTGCCAATCCCCTTCGATACCGAGGCGGCGGAATTCATCGCTCTGGACCTGGACCCAGTGTTCTGCAAATTCCCGGCACTCCTTGCGAAACTCGAGGATCGGAACATCGTCCTTGTCCTTACCTTTCGACCGGTACTGCTCCTCGATCTTCCACTCGATCGGCAAGCCATGGCAATCCCATCCGGGAACGTAGTTGGACTCCTTGCCCATCATCTGCTGGGAACGCGTCACGACATCCTTGAGGACCTTGTTGATTGCATGCCCGATATGGAGATGGCCGTTGGCATAGGGCGGGCCGTCATGGAGCGTGAACTTGTTGCGGCCCTGCCCTTGCTCGCGCAGTTGCTCATAGAGCCGCATCTCCTCCCATCGCGCGAGCAATTCGGGCTCGCGTTTGGGCAGGCCGGCCTTCATCGGGAAATCGGTCTTCGGCAAAAACAGGGTCTCGCGCCAATCGCGCCCTGCGGATTTATCATCGGTCATTTCTGTTGATTCCAGAGCTTTTCTTGCTGGCCCATGACCTAGCAACCGGCCTCGAAACATTCCAGTAGTGTTTACCATTTCTGAGACGATCCGCATGCTGGTTTGACGTCAGCCGACATCCCATGAACAATCTGTGCACGGATTCTCGAAAGCAAGGAGTTCCCATGAAACGTCCATTCTTATTAGCTTTTGCAGCCGCGATGATGATGAATCTGCCTGCCAATGCCGGCGACGCTGTGCAACTGGCGACCAAAGCTGAGGCTCAACTTGCAAAAGGCGACCATGCAGCGGCGATCGAAACCATGCGCCAAGCACTCAGCACAATGTGGAACCAATCGAACATTGCTAATCGGAACGCCTTTTTCGTCAACAAGCGGGCAACCGGTTTCGGCGTTTATGATGTCCGCAAGTCGAATGTCTTCAAGCCAGGCGAGGCATTACTTGTTTATGTTGAGCCTGTTGGACAACGCTGGTCCAAAGAAGGCGGCGTTCTGCGATCGAGCATCACGGCCGATCTGAAGGTGAAGTCGGCCGATGGAAAGGTGCTGGGCGGACAAGATGCGATTGCAAGATTTTCGCTTTCGAGCCGTGAGCAGAACATGGAGTACTTCGCTCAGCTCACCTATAGCTTTGACGGGATCAAGCCTGGCAAATACATCGCCGGCACAACATTGAATGACAAGATTGGCGGCTCTTCAGTGTCCTTCGACCTTCCATTCGAAGTGAAATAAAACGCGGTTCAGGACACGCCCAGCCGGCGTCCCAGCGGATAGGCCGACATCGGGTCGTCTTGTGCGATCTCGGCGAGTGTGGCGCGTGCGGCCTCGCAGTCCTTCGCAATCTGAGCCTGGAGGGCTTTCGAATCCGCGAAACGCTCGTCACCACGCAAATAGGCGATCACTTCGACCTCGATCTCTGCGTCGTAAATGTCGCGGTCGAAGTCGAATAAGAAGACTTCGATAAACGGCTCGGTCCCGTCGTACGTCGGACGCGTTCCGAGATAGGCGGCGGCATCGAAACGCTGACCTTCCCATCGCACGCGCACGGCATAAACGCCGTGCGCCAAATCCATCCCGGGCGCTACAGGAAGGTTCGCGGTCGGAAAACCCAGACCACGGCCTCGCTGGGCGCCGCCGACAACCTGATCGCGGACGCGCCACCAATATCCAAGCATATCGGCTGCGGCTCGCGGGTCCGCCTGTCTCAGCAACGCCCTGACGCGACTTGAAGAAAAGACGCCTTCACCCTCCCCGACGGGCGACACGGCAGAGGATGTGAATCCGTTCTCCGGGCCCATGGCCGACAGTGACTCTGCTGAGCCTCCGCGGCCGCGTCCAAACTTGAAATCATGGCCGGTGATGACGTGATGGACGTGCAATCCATCGCGCAGAACATCGCCGACGAACTGCTCGGCTTCAAGACTCGCCAGCGCTTTGTCGAAATTCAGGACAACGACGAAATCGAGATCCAGATGTTCGAAAAGGCTCAGCTTCAAGGGAAGCGGTGTCAGACGAAACAGCTGCCGATCCCGTTCGAAGAATTGCCGGGGATGCGGCTCAAAAACCATAACCCCCGATGGCCGACCGGCATCGCGCGCGGCCGTCTTCGCCAGTTCAAGGACGGCCTGATGGCCTCTGTGCACGCCATCGAAATTCCCAATCGCAAGGACCGAGCTCTGCAGACCTTTCGGTACCGAGTGATAGTCGTGGAGAACCTCCATCGCGCTATTTATGCTCGATCTGGACCGTCTCGCCTAGCTAGCCCGGCGGGGGACGAGCATGACAGCCTCGCCATCGAGAATGACTTTCTCATTGACGATGCACTCGCAGGACAGAACAGCGCGCCTGCGCTCGTCGACGAGATGCGTAATCTTGGCATTTGCCGTTACCTCGTCGCCAATCTTGACCGGCCCTTTAAAATTGAGGCTTTGGGATACATAGATGCATCCTGGTCCCGGCAACTTTGTACCCAGCACTGCCGACAGCAGACCCGCTGTCAGGATTCCGTGCGCGATGCGCTCCTTGAATACGGTCTCGGACGCGAAGTCCTCACAAAGATGAACCGGATTATCGTCGCCTGAGATATCTGCAAATTGCTGGATGTCCGACTCGGTAATCGTTTTTGTGAACTGCGCTGACATTCCAACGGACAGATCCTCAAAAAAGAAGCCGTGCTTGTCCTGCCCGTTCTTCGCGGTAGCGTCGCTCATATCGGTTGTGTCCCCAATCCCATTCTTTTTCGCGCCGCACAATATCCAAGGCTGCTCCATGCTGCAACTGCGTTCGCATCGGCCCTCCAGATCCAACTCCAGCAGGTCGAATGATTGGCGGTGTCCGGATTAACCCTATTTTTAGCGACGCGCGATACGGTTGGTTCGCTACAGTTTGCGGCTGCAAGTCCCTTTTTGCCAATTCGGCACAAGTGGGGGTGTCCGAGACGCAAGTTTGAATAGGGTGATTGGCCGCCTGACGGCAGCCGGTCCAGGGGATGGAGAGTAGAATGTCTTTAGATACATCTATGTCGGTGCTTGTCGTCGATGATTACAAAACAATGATCCGCATCATTCGCAACCTTTTGAAACAGCTTGGTTTTTCAGAAGTTGACGATGCATCGGACGGGACACAAGCTCTCGAAAAGATGAAGAAGAAGAAGTACGGTCTGGTCATTTCCGACTGGAACATGGAACCAATGACCGGCTACGAACTGTTGAAGGAAGTCCGCTCGAACGACGTCCTCGCGCGTACACCTTTCATCATGGTCACGGCAGAATCCAAGACGGAAAACGTCATCGCAGCGAAAAAGGCGGGTGTGAACAATTACATCGTCAAGCCTTTCAACGCCGCAACATTGAAAGCGAAAATCGACGCTGTTTTCGAGGCTTAAACAGCGATTTTCTCATCACATCCCGCGCCAGCCGAGGCCTTTTCAAGGCTCGGCCGGCGCCGATGCTTTCAATTCCCAATATTCCAATGTCGGGAGCGACACCATGGGCCAACCGGACCAGGCGCGCATTTGCGCGGCTATAGACGGCATTCGTGACAAGAGCGAAATCAACCTTGTCGACGTCCTCGAACTCGCCGAGACATCGATCCAGTCCATGCGGACTTTTTTCGATACGCTCGATCAGAACGTCTACAAAGAGTTCCGCGACATTGCCGCTCATATCGATCGCGCCAAACAGGAAATCGGCGAATTGGGAGCCAACGAGCTGAAAGAAACACGGCTGCCGATGGCTGGCGAAGAACTCCATGCCGTGATCAACGCGACAGAAGACGCAACGACACGCATTATGGAAAGTGCCGAGACCATTCTCGCGGCCGATACGGACGACGCCGAGGCCTACCAGGCGGTCGTGCAAGACAATGTCATGGCAATCTTCGAAGCCTGCTCTTTCCAGGATATTACCGGACAGCGAATCAGCAAAGTCGTCGAAACCCTGGAGTTCATAGAGCAGCGCGTAACGCGGTTCGTCGACGCCGCCGGCATCGAGGATAGCGGCCAGCTCTCCGACGAAGAAGCGGCCCGCGAAGCCCGCAAGCGCGATCTCATCCTGAACGGTCCAGCGAAGGATGGCGAAGGGCACGACCAATCAAGCGTCGACGCCCTATTCGACAGCTAACGCAGAAATCTCGCACTGCGACGGTTTCATTTCCACGCAAGGCGCGAAATCGCGGCGCGTGGCGACGAAGGACTATCGGCAAAAAGCCGCTCGACGGCAGCGCGATCGAGCGCGCTGCGATCCTCCCCAGTGCCCATATGCAGCCCACTGGCGACGAAGAGCACATCGATCTCAGCGCGAAATGCCCCGGCAATATCGGTTTTCAGACCATCGCCAATCGCCAGGACGTCTGCTCTGGGAACCGGGCCGGCCGCAAATTCGGAAGCGCGTGCCAGTGCCAGATCATAGATGGGACCGTGCGGTTTTCCGGCAAAGACAACCGAGCCACCCATTTCCTCATACTGAACGGCCAGGGAACCAGCACAATAAATGAGCTTTTCCCCTCGCTCGACCATGAGATCGGGATTGGCGCAGACCATCGGCACATCACGCGCAATAAAGTCTCCCATGAGCGCCCGATAGTCCTCCGGCGTCTCCGATGTATCGTCGAAGAGCCCGGTGCAGACGATGAGATCGGAGTCTTGTGCCTCGGTAAGCCTCGCATCAACTCCCTCGAACAGACCGCGGTCGCGTTCCGGTCCGAGATGAAAGACACCTTTGGCGCGCGCCGATAGCAATTCGCTCTGCGTCACATCGCCAGAGGTGACAATGGCGTCGTAGGCTTGTGGATCGACACCATAGTTTGCAAAACCTTTTTCGACCGCGGTAGCCGGGCGTGGCGCATTGGTGAGAAGAATAACGATGCCGCCAGACTCTCGAAATCGTCGACACGCCTCGTTTGCGCTCGTGAAAGCGGAGACACCGTTATGGATGACGCCCCAGACATCGCAGAGCCAAACCTTGTAGGTGCCCCCGAGTTCCGAAATGCTGTCGATGATGGGTATTTCAACCGATGGTTTTTGCATAGCCGCCTCAATAAGGCCTGAGCCGGCAACTGTCGATGCCTTAGAAGCAGCCTAGGTCCTGAAGCCAGCCCGCTCCCCCGGCCCAACCACCCCATAAGGGTACCCTCGGGGTGGTTGGGCCGGAGAAGAGGGCTGGCTTCAGGACTATCAGGTTCAGGTCTTAAGCCGCTTCGGCGTCGTCTTCCCGGCCATAGACTTCAGGGCGGACGGGCCGTGGCTCGGAGAAGAGATACCCCTGGGCAAGCCCAACATCGTGATCGAGGACATTGGTGAGGCTGCGCTCGTCTTCGATCTTCTCGACGATCAGTTCAAGTCCAAAACGCTCCAGATAAGCCCTCATATCCGCAGGATGAATCCGCGCGCCCGCTTCGGTCATGCGATTGAGGAAGACATCGGACTCAATCTTGATGAAGCGGAAATTTCGCTCATGCAGATCACGGAAATCGACATCGAGATCGTGAACATGATCGAGCGAGAAATGGAAACCGAGCGACGAAAGGGCTTGCAGGCTTTCCTGCTCGATCGGACCGCATGCCTTGAGCATATCCTGAGTAAACTCAAAGGTGAGGCTATCGGCCAGCGATCGGTTTTGCTCCATGAAGGATATGAATTCGGGAAAGAACTCGGCATCGACCAGCGAATGAACCGATATGTTGCAGAACACGCCTCGCGCGCTCGACCGTTCGCCAAGGCGTCGCAGAACCTGGACGCTCCGGAACAGCATGATGTTGTCGATCAGAGGCATCATGCCGGCTTGTTCGGCGATCCGGAGATAGCCGCTCGGCAATATCAACTCGCCGCCATCATCGCGCAGCCGCGTAAGTGCTTCATAATAGCGAACTTTGCGCTGAGGCAGTGTAACGATCGGTTGCAGATAGAGGTCAATCCGGTTGGCCTCGATCGATCGTCTGACCACGTCGAGCACCGCGACTTCGGCGCCAGAGGCGGCAACCGGATCAGCAACAGCAACTTGCTCCTGTTTTGGAGGGGTTGCCGGCGCTGGTTCCGCTGGCGGTGCAGACGGCACGTCCGGCGGTGCAACAGTTGCGGAGGCTGCAGGCGCCTCCGGCATCAGCATCGGGTCTTCGACAGGAGAACGGCCCTCTGCGGCGGCAACGGGGATCTCAGACCGTACCGCCGCCTCGGTCGGAAGGGGTGGCTCGGGATCCTGTGATGTTGCCTTCGCGGTCAAGGCACCAAGATGCTGCTGCCGGCGCTCGTTCTGCTCAAGCGTCAAGCGTTCCGCCATCTGTTTGACGAGCGTTTCCAAGAGCTTGAGCTCCGAAGTAATTCTGTCCTGCCAGTCCCGCCCTTCCGATTGCATCTGCCCGACAACCGCTTCGATCCGCGAATCCAGCCTGTCGAGATCGACGCTGAGGCGCTGGATCTCGGCAGCGAACGCCGCAGCCTGATGCGAATCATGTGCTGCCTGCTGGCCCATGTCTGCTTCTGATTGTTCCGCAAACTCCTCGGCAAGCCGCTCCAACGTGGATAGCCGCATGTTCAGATCGTTAACATGATGTACGAACTGCGCTTCGGAAGCCGATTTCTGTTGAGGCGGTGGTTGGACATTCTCGCGCAGCACCTCCGCCAAGGCGGCTTCGATGTGCTCGACCCTGCCCGCCAGTTCCGTGGCACGCCGGGCGCGTCCAATGACAAACTCGCAAGAACCAACGACCAGCAGGAGAACAATGCCGAGAAGGACTGATGGCATCAGGGCGACGCCAGACTGTACGTGAAGCCCCACCACAAAGGCCACGACGACAATCGCCATGGCGCAATACACCATGAACGTCAGCACTGGATGGCGCCCGGAACTCGAGCTCTTTGCCAGCCTTGTCTTTGCCATGAGTCGCGAATCAACCCCCCGAATCAAACTGAACTCTCCGACAGACAAGCCCTTGCTGCAACTCGCTAATGGTGAATTATCCTCGCATTTCTCACATCAGCGGGCGAGCTGACGGAATTTGGCCGCAAAAATCTCGATTGCCGTCAGCGAGTCGGACTTTCAAGCCAGCCGTTCCAAAGCTTCTCGCCGATCAGACAGTCTGATCGTGCCGCTACTCTCCGCATTTGCGCCTGCCAGACCCGCGTTCGGATCTGCGCAATCTCGAGAATAAGTTTTCGGCGAATTGCCTCTATGAATTCGGACCGCTTGCGCACGCTGACGATAAAGGCACCGTGCCCGCCGATCACGCAGTCTTCATAATAGGAGTCCAATAGTCCCGTATCGAACCAAGATGGCCGCTCTCCGGCTTTCAAGAGAATTGGCAAGCCGTTGATCGTGATGCCTGCACGGGTCGCAGCATCGCGCGCTGCCGTGACAAGAGGGCCATGGTTGTTGGGCCCGTCTCCAGAAATGTCGATAACACGCCGATCGCCACGAAATCCATTGATTTCAAAAAGTTGACTGGCTCGGACGATGATATCGCTGATTGATGTTCGGTGGAGTTGCTTGATTTCAGCGCGTGCCAAATCCGCGGCAAAGGCCTCCGCCGACGCCACGTCACTCACGAGCGTCCACGGCACCATCATACGTCCTGTCCCGACGCCGCCCCATTCCAGATAGGTCACTGCAATCCGCCCCAGGCGTCCTGACCTTATTGCAGCGATGACACTGGGATGGCGAAACGCGGCAAGATAGCCCTGCCTTTGCAGTTTCAATTCGTCCAGATCCATTGAAAGGGAGACATCGACAGCTAGGACGAGTTCAAGATCGACGCGAACCTCGGAAGCATGAACGGGGCTCCTCAAAGTCTGGATCGAGGCGAAGAGCAGCAATGCGACAGTCAATCCATAGAAGATCCGACACAAGCATTTCATGACCGGCAGTCTTGCATGCAGGTCCGCACGCGGCAAAACACATCGCACACACCACCTCAAAAACGCCTAGGTGACGGTGACAATAGTGATTTCCGGGGGACTATGATGTGAAATTGCTGACGTTTCTGGGCGCCGACCGGGTGCCGTATATCGGTGCTCTCGTTGCCGGTGACCGCAAAATTGCCGTTCTGCAGGCGGCGGCTCAAGCCAAAGACGGCGCTCCGCTCCCTTTTTTCGCGTCGATGCTGGCCTTTCTGCGTGAAGGCGCGAACGCTCGCTATATGGCGCATGTGGTGATCGATTATGCGCTCACACAGAACCCGCCCGGTGTGGTTGTGGATCTCGACGCCGTGGAGTTGCTGGCACCGGTCCCGCGACCTGAGTCCATTCGGGACTTCATGGCCTTCGAAGACCACATTATCAACGCCACCCGCATCGTCGGTTTTGGCCCCCTGGCCCCGGTCGATGCCATTATCGAGCGTGTTCTGGGCCGAAAACGCTCGCTCGCTCATGCGCTCAATCGTGCCTGGTACACGCGGCCCCTCTACTACAAGTCCAACCGATTTTCCGTCGTTGGTCATGGAGCAGACGTCTTGATGCCGGCATACACACGTGCATTCGACTATGAACTCGAATGGGGCGTTGTCATCGGCACGCCCGGCCGCAACATTCCGGAGGAAAAGGCCCGCGACCATATTGCGGGATATACGATCTTCAACGACTTTTCGGCCCGGGACATTCAGATGAAGGAAATGAGCGGCCGCCTCGGACCGGCAAAAGGCAAAGACTTTGACACCGGCAATGCGATCGGTCCCTGGTTCGTCACCACCGATGAAATAACGGACCCCTACAATCTGGGCATGCAGGCCCGGATCAATGGCGAGACATGGTCGCGCGGCACGACAGCCGACATGCACTGGACCTTTGAGCAGATGATCTCTTATATCTCCCGCTCGGAAACGCTTTATCCAGGCGAATTCATAGGCTCTGGAACCTGCTCGGGCGCCCAGGGTCGAGGGTGCGGCCTTGAGCTCGGTAGAACACTTGCTGCAGGCGATGTCGTGGAACTCGAAGTGGAAAAAATCGGCGTTCTCCGCAACAAGGTCGTCGGTGCGACACGGCCGGGCAATCTGCGCGCTAGAGCAGTCGCTCGAGAGGAACGGTGAGCATCGACACATTGCTTCAGCGCTGCGTCGTTCCGACAAACGCCTCGCGCACACGCTACGGTGAAGAACCGCGGTTTGCCGAAGGCTTGTACGCGCTGACCGGCGACACCTATGCCTGGATGGTTCCGAATGGATCCTGGGGCGAGGCCAATGCCGGGCTGATCGTCGGCGATGGGGAATCCCTATTGATCGACACCCTCTGGGATGTCCCCAAGACGCAATCCATGCTCGGCGCGATGGCGCCCTATCATGAGGCGTGCCCGATAAACACCGTCGTCAACACCCACGCCGACGGCGACCATTTTTGGGGCAATCAACTCCTCGCCGATGCCGACATCATCACCACAGATGCCAGCCTGGCCGAAATGGAGCATCACAAACCGAAGACGCTTCTTGCCTTTCAGAAGATGGGCCGCGTGCTGGCCAGCCTGCCGACCGCCAAAAGCCGAATGGCAGGCCATTGGTTTCAGGCCATGTGCGCACCTTATGACTTTGCGGGCGTGACCCACACACCGGCCAAGCGCGGATTCAGTGACGCACTGAGTCTCACCATTGGTGGCCGGGAGGTCCATCTGATCGAAGTCGGACCGGCGCATACCAATGGCGATCTCATGGTTCATGTGCCGGATGCACGAACCCTGTTCGCCAGCGACATCCTCTTCATTGGCTCGACCCCGGTCATATGGGCAGGCCCTCTTGAGAATTGGATTCGTGCCCTCGATCGGATACTCGCCCTCGATGTCGACATTATCGTGCCGGGCCACGGACCATTCGCAACCCGCGAGGATGTCATCGCAGTCAAAGACTATTGGACGTTCGTTTTGGAGAATGCGCGCCAGCACTTCGACGTCGGCACGCGAGCAGACGTCGCTGCATTCAAAATCGCGTCCAGCCGCGCCTTTCACGATCGCGGCTATCACGCATGGGATTCGCCGGAACGTCTAATGACCAATGTTCACATGCTTTATCGCGAATTCCGCGGCCGGTCGCATCGACCGTCGACATTGGCTATTGTACATATGATGTACCGACAAGCCCTCCTTGCCCACGACCTTCCCGAGGCCAGCCCAAGCGTAATGTGCTCTTCCACGACGACAGCCATATGACAGTGATTCTTCTGCTGATGGGCCTGGCTCTTTTGCTCATAGGCGGCGAAGCGCTTGTGCGCGGTGCGGTCGCCCTTGCCTATCGCTACCGCTTATCGCCACTATTTGTCGGCATGGTCATTGTCGGTGCCGGCACGTCGATGCCAGAACTTGTCGTGGGCGTAACAGCAACCCTCGGCGGATCTTCACCCATCGCAATTGGCAATGTCTTCGGATCCAACATCGCCAACGTGTTGTTGATCCTTGCGGCTGCCTCACTTGTTCGCCCTATCCCAAGCCCACCAAACGTACTCAAGCCGGATGGCATCATTCTGCTGTTGATCACCCTGGCGGTCGTGTTGCTGACCCTGCAGGGAACCGTATACTTCTGGCAGGGTCTGGTCATGGTGATGCTGATGGTCGCCCTCATATCGGCAGACTATCTGCGCGTCAGAAGCCGCACCGACCCGAAGGCTGCGGAAAGTGAATCGCCGCCGCCGAAAGGCGCCGAAGCGTCACCGAATTTGATGATTGCACTGCTTCTGCTCGCATCGGGATTCGCGACGTTGCTGTTCGGTGCCGACATGCTCGTCGATGCAGCAGTCGTGTTGGCGAGGCATTTCGGTGTTTCGGAAGATGTGATCGGGCTGACAATCATAGCTGTCGGCACATCCCTGCCCGAATTGGGGAGTGCCTTGGCAGCGGCCCGAGCCGGCCATACGGACCTCGCCTATGGCAACGTAATTGGCAGCAATCTTTTCAATCTGCTGGCCATTCTCGGCTCTGCTGCCATGGCGGGCCCACTTGTCATTTCGCAGACGATACCGCTCGTCGACGGAACCGTTATGCTTCTGGCAACAGCATTCGCGCTCTACTTCGTTGCGAGCGGCGCGAAGCTGGTGCGCTGGGAGGGCATGATCATGCTGCTCGCTTACGTGCTCTATCTGGGGCTAAGGACTGCTTACTCTGTCGCCTAGGGTGTGATCTCTATGAAGCACAACAAAATGAAAGCAAAACTCCATGCGGGCGAGCCGGCATTCGGTCTCTCCATCATGGTGCCATCGCCGCAGCTCGTGGAAATGGCAGGAGGTCTTGGCTTCGATTGGGTTCTGCTAGATTGCGAGCATGGCACCATGTCGATCGAAGGCCTGGAGCTCATGGTCATGGCGGCAGAAGCCGCCGGACTCACACCGATTGCGCGCCCGCAGTCGAAACGCGCCGACCATATTCTGCAGGTTCTCGATCGCGGTGCCATGGGTGTTCAGGTTCCGCATGTGAACAACCGGGCCGATGCAGAAGCCGCGTTCGCCGCGGTCAAATATCACCCACTGGGGGAACGGGGTCACGCGAGCGGGACACGGGCCGCACGCTACGACCTGACGATGAGTCCGAGCGACTATACGGCGATGGCCAATGACGAAACGCTGGTCTGCGTGCAGTTGGAGACGGCCGAAGCCATCGCAAATGCGGATGAAATCCTGTCGGTCGATGGCATCGACGTCTTTTTCATTGGCCCCACCGACTTGGCTCAATCCATGGGTTTTCCAGGGCAGCTGGATGCAGAGCCTGTTGCTCAGGCCATTGAGTCGACCTTGGCGAAGATTGTTGCGGCCGGCCGTATTCCCGGAATGCCTGGAAATCGTCAAACAGTTCGATCGGTCCTGGATACAGGTGCACGCTACGTCTACGCCCATGTTCCCAAACTTCTGAAATCAGCCGCCGACGACTATTTTGCGGCCGCTCGGAGTCGTTGATGACCCAGACGCAGAAAGATCTGCATCCACTTCTCGATCCCAAAGTGCAGGCCGTCCTTGCCCGCGAGCACGGGCTTGCCGAGGCGGACGACGACAAGCTTGCCGAGGTTCGCCCCGCAATCGAAGAGGCAAAGCGCGAGCAACCCGGCTTCGGTACCTACGCCCACCTCTATCCCAGCGACGTCTACCTCTCGATAGATCCGGAAATGGGTCAATTCCTGACTCTTGCGGCCGAGAGCATTGGCGCCGGCCGGATCGTCGAATTCGGAACATCATTCGGCATATCCACCATTTACCTCGCCGCGGCGGTCAAAGCTCGGGGCGGCCAGGTGATCGGTTCGGAGCTTGAGGTGAACAAGGTCGCCCGTGCCCGCGAGAATCTCGCCGAAGCAGAACTCTCCGAGCAATGCGACGTGCGCGAAGGCGACGCGCTCCAGACACTCCAATCTGTCGAATCCCCCATCGACATGGTCTTTCTCGATGGCTGGAAAGAGCTCTATCTACCGGTCTTAAAGCTCCTGGAGCCAAAATTACGTCCGGGCGCATTGGTGCTCGCCGACAACATCCATACGTTCCCGGATGATCTCGCGCCATTTCTCGACTATGTTTCGCGGCCGGACGGTCCTTATCGAACAACCGTCATTCCATTCGACAGCGGGCTTGCATATTCCCTCTTTGCGCCCTGACGGTCCGACCGGCGATTCCTGAGATCGCCTCTCTCCACAGGCGCAAGAATGCAAGAACATCGTCATTGCGGAGCGAACCGACTCGTGGACAGACGGCGCGGACTGATACTTGGAGCATGTTGCGGCACGCATGCGATCCAGGACGGACTGACCGCACTGCTCTATGTGCTGTTGCCCGTTCTGGCGCAGGCCTTCGGTCTCACTTATGCGCAGATCGGCGTCATCCGTGCTGCGAATAGCAGTGCCATGATGCTATTCGAGATTCCTTCGGGCATTCTTTCCGAACGTGTCGGCGAACGCACACTTCTGGTTTTTGGCCTGTTTTGCTCTGGCGCCGGATTTCTCGCGCTTACGCTCACCGGCAGCTATGTCGGCGCGCTTGCCGCTCTCGTTCTTGCTGGTAGCGGCGCTGCCTTTCAGCATTCGCTTTCATCTGCGATTGTCAGCAAGACGTTTGAAGGCGGTCGCATGAGGCCCGCACTTGGCGCCTACAATTCAGCGGGCGATATCGGAAAACTGGCCTTCTCGGCGACATTCACGATTCTGATCGGTTTCGGCATCGGCTGGCAGATTGTTGTGGCCGGTCTCGGAACCATAGCAATTGTTTCCGCGATCGCGCTCTATTCGGTGCTGAGCCATCTGAGCGTCGGCTCCAGGCCGATGGTCGCATCAGAAACAGATCATACGAAGGCCTGGCGCGATTGGGGCATCAGCGATCGCTCCGGCTTTTCCGCCCTTGTTCTGGTCGTTCTTCTCGATACAGGCGTGCAGGCCGGTTTTCTGACCTTTCTTGCCTTTGTCATTATTGAAAAAGGCGTTTCTGCAAATCTCGCAACGTTCGCCGTAGTCCTGACGTTAGCCGGCGGTGTCTTGGGCAAGTTCGGCTGCGGCTTTCTGGCCGAGCGCCTCGGACTCATTCGCTCACTGGTTCTCGTAGAGTGCCTTACGGCAATCGGCATCGTCGCCATCCTGAAAGCACCACTGTTAGGCACTTTCATCCTCCTTCCCCTGGTTGGAATGGTTCTTCAAGGCTCGTCCTCGATCGCCTACGGCATGGTCGGCGATTTTACGAGAAGCGACCGTCGATCACGCGGCTTTGCTGCGATCTATTCAGTCGCGACAACAGCTGGGATCGTTGCACCGATCGCATTCGGTTTGATCGGTGATCACTACAGCCTTACAGCGGTGATGATGACGATGGCCTGTCTAACGTTGCTGCCGCTGCTGCCTTGTATCACGCTGAGCCGAGCACTGACTGCCCAGAGCATTCGGTAGAGCGCTTGAACGGTCGGGGGCTTTGTAGTCTCGAATCAGGCGGCACATGCTGTCGGTTCGACCGGGCCTCGGATCGGAAAGCGGACTGTGAAGACGCTCCCCTCACCTTTCTGGCTATCGACCGAGATCGAACCATCGTGCAACTCCACAAGAGTTTTCACCAGGTTGAGGCCGATACCGGTTCCCTCGATACCGGTAGACGTCTTGGCCCGAAAGAAACGCTCTCCAATACGCTCCAGGTCATCGGAATCTATACCCATGCCGTGATCGCGGACAGATATGGCGATGACGTCGCCTTCCGTCCATGCAGAGACTTCGATATCCGGCGCATCCGGCGCATATTTCACGGCATTCGAGAGGAGATTCGTAAGCACCTGCTCCAGGGCTCCCGCGTCGGCTTCGATGAGTTCAGGCAGATCTTGGTTATGCCAGTCGATCCGATGACGGCCTGTGAGTTCCTGTTGTCGAATGCATGTATCTTCGATCACCTTGGAAACGTTACATGGGGCAACCTTGATTTGGATTTTGCCATCCTGCATCCGAGCCGCGGACAAGGTGCTCTCCATCAGCCTCGTCATTCGCTGGACGGCTGAACGGATCTTCTCGATTCGCGACACGGCATCGTCCGGCGACAACTTGTTCTTTGTTACTCGGCTGATCATCCGTTGTGCCGCTGAATCGATGATCGCCAACGGTGTCCGGAATTCATGGCTGGCCATCGAGACGAACTGCCGTTGCAGGGCGTTCAGTTCCTTTTCCTTTGCGAGCGCCTGCTTGAGCTCTTGCGCTTGACGGGTGAGATCCTGGGTTGCCGCATCGACGCGCTCCTGCAACTCATCGCGATGCGATTTCAGGGCAAGTTCCGAATGATGGCGTTCCAGTACGCGCCCAATCTGCGTGCAGACATGATTGATGACCTCGGCAAGTTCAGGATCCTGTTCGATTGGCTCAGATGCAAAGAATTCGAGAACCGCGATGACGTGATCCTGGACGATGACCGGACACGCGACCGCGCCGGCAAGGACGGCATGGGTTGCCGCCTCGACTCGCACAAAATCAGGATCGATTCTGACATCCGACATCCAGACCAGGTCGCGTTCCGAATATGCACGTCCCACAATTCCCTTGCCTGGACCGAAAACCGTCTGTTCGGTGACCTCCCGGAAATGCCGACTCCTCTCGGCATCAGCAAGAAACCAGCACTGGGTCGGCTTCAAACGTTCTGACCCATCTGATGCCGGCACATAGACATGCCCGACCGCCCAATCCGAGAATCTACAAATGAGTGCGAGACAGTTTTCCAGGGTTTCGAGCGCGCCGGTCGATTGATTGGCAGCCATGGATATCGTGTTCATCAGATTGACAATGCTGGCCTGCCGCTCGACACGCTGCTTCATGCGCTCCGAGTTTGTCCGGTCGGTTCCGGTGCCGCGATACCCTTCGAATTCGCCGGATTCGTTTAACTTGGGCGTGCCGCTGATTGCCAGATAGCGAAGCCTGCCGTCTCCCGGCGCAATCTGATACTGGAAATTCCGAAATGGCCGGTGAGCGATAAGGTCAGCAATATGGGCTTTCAGTTTTTCGTCCGGCTCACCGGCAAGCTCCATTCGAGTCTTACCTAGAACCGCATCGGCAGGAATACCGGTAATTCGACTGAAGCTGTCGGATAGATAGGTGAAGCGGTATTCTTCGTCACACTCCCACAACCAATCTGAACCGATTTCGGCCAACTCCTTGAAGCGCTGATTGCTGGTACGCAGCTCATTTTCAGCGGTTTTCCGAGCGGTAATATCAGTTCGTATCGCGATGTACTGAACCAAGTTCGTCTTGGCATCACGAAATGGCGTGATTGTCGTATCGAGCCAGACTTCAGCGCCGTTTTTGCCACGGTTCTTGATCTCGCCTCGCCAAACGTTGCCGCTGGCGAGGGTTGCATAGAGCTCGGTAAAGAATGCTTCGGAGTGATAGCCAGAGGATAGAAGACGATGGTTCTGGCCGATAAGCTCTTCACGCTCGTATCCGGAGCTGCGGCAGAAATTATCGTTCACATAGATGATTTTGCCAGACGTATCTGTCATTGAAACGACGCTATGCATATCCAGAGCAAGCTTGTGCGAAGCCAATTCGCCAAGAGCCGCTTCGGCTTCCTCACGGGCCGCCTTTATGCTTTCGAACCGTTCGGCCTCAAGCTCTGACTTGTCGGCGATCGCGTCCCGGAAGCTCCCGAAAGCCTGTGCAACGGCACCGATCTCATCGTCGGCATAGGCTTTGACCTCATAGGTCAGGTCACCTTCGCGAAGCGCATCCAATCCGGCGACGATATTGGACAAAGGCCGATTGACACTGCGGCGAACGAAGATGACTCCGGTCCCGAGTCCGATTGCGAGCGCCAATAGCGATACGAGGAGCACAAGAACACTGGCGGACTTCTCATACCCATCAGCGTCCGTTGCAGATTTGACGATGAAAGCCCCAATGGTTTGGTTCAGCTCAGCGATATCGGCTTCAAGTTGCTGCCGTTCCTTCTGAATGATGGGGAGACGGGCAAGCGCAGCACTGTAGTTACCGCCGCGAATGTCCAACATCGCAGCGCGTGTCTGCTGCTCATAATTCAAATGGTCTTTTTCAATCGTCTGCAGCCGAGCCGTGACGTCCAGATACATGCTCTTGGCGTAGCTGCTGACGCCGGCTTTTTCAGTTGATCGGATAAGCGTGTCGGCTTGATCAATCTGATTTCGGATCTTGCGCGTCAGTGAGGCGAACGTCTTTGTCGCTTCGCTAAACGCCTCACCGCCCTCCTCGCGACGCAGCATTTCCTTTCCGGCATCGAAAATACGCTCGAAGACCACCGCCTGCTCCAATTGATGGATCTTCATCGTATTCAGAGCGCGGGTCAGCGGGACATCGAGTTGCACGATCGTGTCTACTTCCCGCGATATCTTTGCCATATGCCAAAGGCTGAACCCGGCCACACATATGAGCAATACGAGACAAAGGCCGACGAGACCCAGAACCTTTGTGCCGAGGCCCAGTCTATCGATGATCTTCATATGGTTGCCACGCAGAAATGCGGACTGATCAGACATCGCACAAGCAATGAATATTCTTGTATTTCCCCATACAGTCGTTTTGGCATGGCAGATTTAACTGACAATTAAATCGAAAGAACAAAACTATCTGAGCACGCATCTTGAGCTGCGGCATTTTGACTAACCTTGGATGAACCAGGAATTTGCCCGCGAGCTGGACTGGGATTTGATGACATGCCGAGCATTCTATGTATTGAGGATGAAACGCATCTTCGCGAAGACATTGCCGAGGAGCTGCGGGACTCTGGTTACACGACCTATGAAGCTCGTGATGGCGCCGAGGGTTTGCAAATGATCCTTCGTCACAAACCCGATATGGTCGTCAGCGACATTTCCATGCCCAGACTGAACGGGCATGAGCTGATTCAGGCGTTACGCAACGATCATCCTGAATTTTCTGAAATGCCGGTGATCTTCCTGACCGCATACAACGACCGAAAAGACAGATTGGAAGGTCTCAAGATAGGCGCAGACGACTATCTCACGAAGCCCGTCAACTACGAACTTTTGCAGGCAAAAATCACCTCTTATCTGCGTCAGGCCGAGCGTATGATAGAGCGTAAGCAAAAAGAGAATACCAAGCTGTGCGAGGCGTTGAAGGCGCGCAGAATTGTGCCAGGAAGGAAACCCGAGCCAAAAGAATCTCTCTTCCATGTCGTCCTGGTCGGTGAAAGCGACCCGGAACTATGGGCCGTTCAACGTCAACTGGAGACCCTGAGGGCTGATGTACGGGTCTTCACAAGTGGGTTCTCTTTTCTTCAAAAAGGCACCAGAGATCGCGTAGATGCGATTCTGGTCTGGCCGACGAGCGATGACATCGACCGCGCAACCATTGCCGCCCAAATTCCTGCAGGCGACACTCAACTGATCGCGGTTCTCAAGAACGAATCTGAACAGATCAAAATGTCCAAACAATTTGATGGAACAGTTACGCTGCCGATCGAATCCGATCAGATGGCTGCAAAGCTGGACAATTGGGCCAACACGCAAAAGACCGCCTGAAAACTCGGACTTCAAAGACATCCCGCTGATAACGGCTCTGGCCATAAATCGTTGCAACTGAGAATGTTGCACCGTTTATAGTCGGGACAGCGTCGTCGCTGGTGTGCGGCGACACGACGAGTCTCTCGCGTTCGATCGACGACACATGATCGGACGAAGCTCCAGCAAGGACACGGCGATGGAAAGCGATCTTGGCACCTATGACTACATCATCGTTGGCGCAGGATCTGCCGGCTGCGTGCTGGCCAACCGTCTGTCGGAAGATCCCGATGTTTCGGTACTGCTCTTGGAGGCCGGCGGCAAAGACAATTACATCTGGATTCATATCCCCGTCGGCTATCTCTATTGCATGAACAATCCCCGGACCGATTGGGGTTATCGTACGGCTCCGGATCCCGGGCTGAATGGGCGCAGCCTCGGCTATCCGCGTGGCCGAGTGCTCGGAGGCTGTTCGTCGATCAACGGCATGATCTATATGCGTGGCCAGGCCAGAGACTATGATCACTGGCGACAATTGGGAAACGCGGGGTGGGGATGGGACGATGTCTTGCCATTCTTCAAGCGTTCCGAAGATCACGCGGCCCTGCCGACACCTGACGAGATGCATGGAACGGACGGCGAATGGCGCGTTGAGCATCAAAGGCTCTCATGGGAGATCCTCGATGCGTTTCGCGAGGCTGCGGCCGAGGCCGGCATTCCCAAAATCACCGATTTCAACCGCGGCGACAATTCGGGTTGCGCCTACTTTCACGTCAACCAAAGACGCGGCATCCGCTGGAATACGGCCAAGGCCTTTCTGAAGCCGGCTCGCAAGCGCAAAAATCTGCGCATTCTCACCAACGCTCAAACGAAGCGCCTGCGCCTTGATGGCCGCAGGATCGTCGGCGTCGAATTTGAGCACAATGGACGCGATGCGTTCGCCGGTGCAAAGGGAGAAGTTGTCCTGTCGGCAGGTTCCATCGGATCTCCACAGATCCTGCAACTCTCCGGAATCGCATCCTCATCTCTGCTTGGCGAGCATGGCATAAAAGTCGCGCACGAACTCAAAGGCGTCGGCGAAAACCTGCAGGATCATCTCCAGGTCCGGTGCGCCTTCAAAGTCAGCGGCGTCAAGACTCTGAACGAGCGCGCAAACAGCCTCTTGGGCAAGATCGGTATCGGGCTCGAATATCTCTTGCTCCAGAAAGGACCGATGTCCATGGCGCCGTCACAGCTCGGCGCCTTCGCAAAATCCGACCCGTCATTTGATACGCCCAATCTGGAGTATCACGTCCAACCCCTGACATTGGAGGCATTCGGCGAACCGCTCCATCCCTTCCCGGCTTTCACAGCAAGTGTCTGCAATCTACGGCCCGAGAGCCGTGGTACAGTGCGGATTACAAGCCCGGACATGCACGTTCATCCCGAGATCCTGCCCAATTACCTGTCTGCCCCCAAGGACCGACAGGTTGCAGCGGATGCCATTCGCCTCACACGAAAAATTGCTGATCAGCCGTCTTTGCAAAAGTATAAGCCGCAAGAATTCAAGCCCGGTCCTGAAATTGCGTCGGACGAAGATCTCGCCAAGGCCGCCGGCGACATATCGACAACGATCTTTCATCCCGTCGGAACAGCCAAGATGGGGAATGATCCGACGGCTGTCGTCGATGAAAGACTACGCGTGCACGGACTTGCCAATCTGCGTGTTGTCGATGCATCGGTCATGCCCACGATTACGTCGGGCAATACGAACGCACCGGTGATTATGATTGCGGAAAAAGCATCGGCCGCAATGAGAGAGGATCGACGTGACGGTGTTTTGTCTCGGTGAAACCAGTCTCGCGACGGGCACGCACAGAGATACCCGCCAAGTCAACGACCCGGCGTTCAAGCTTTGTAGAATGCTGCAATAGGTTTCAACCCGACCCGACAAACGGATCGTGATGTCTTAGCGTCGGCGACGCGTATTCCGTCGCTGCTGACCACGGGTCGCAGGCGCACGCTCGTCCTTGTGTCGGTACACGATACGTCCTTTGTCGAGATCATAAGGCGTCATTTCAACGCTGACGCGATCGCCGACCAAAGTGCGAATACGAAATTTCTTCATCCGCCCCGCAGTGTAGGCGATGATTTCGTGATCGTTGTCGAGTTTTACGCGGAACCGCGCATCCGGCAGGATGTCGGTTACCGTCCCTTCGAATTCGAGGAGTTCTTCCTTTGCCACGTTGGTTCCTTGTTTCGATCGTCCTTCGTAAATGCAAGGCCCAGATCAACTGAGCCCTGCGGGAATGTCAAAGCGCACCGTCTGTGCGAAGCAATCAGCCCATCTCGATGTTGGCGGCCTGTTTACCACGGCCACGCGGATCGTCTTCGACTTCAAAGCTGACTTTGTCGCCCTCATCGAGCGGTCCGATCCCGGATTTCTCCAGCGCTGTAATATGAACGAAGACATCCTTACCGCCATCGTCTGGAGCAATGAAGCCGAAGCCACGCGTATGGTTGAAAAATTTCACGGTTCCATTCTGGCGCATAGGGATCTCCTTTCCCGCTTTCAAACTTTCTATAGTTAGGACATGAACTCATGACCTGAGCCGAATTCACAACGGCGGTTGCGGCTTTCATCTCTCTCAGATTGTCGGGAAAAGTCATCCTGCCCATGGCGGGGCATGGCGTCTTAGCCGGTCGTCCGAGGGTGCGCCTTCTCCAAAGCCATGGCGCACCTGCCGTAGATGTAAGATCAAACCCGGCTCACGGCAAGGCATATTCAGGAGCTTGTCGTGACGACAATACAAGAAAGTCCCGCCCGCAGAAGCTACGAGCGAGACTTAAACTTTGCCTGGTATGGAATAGCACAGAGGCTGTTCCCTATGGCGTCAGTGTCTACACGGTTGTGCTTCGACCTTGCATTTCCACCCGCCTCTGCGAGCCGGCGTACAACTGGCCGTTTGGCGTGCGGCATTCCGAAAGTCGCCCCATTCCGGGCCGTACTCCCAGGCCGTAAACCGGCTCCATCGCATGACTGCGGCTTCAAAAGCAGCCTGCTTCGTGGCGCCTGCCTTGAAAGTTCTGCCACTGTGCATATGAGCCGCTCCAAGCAGCATTCGGCACACTTTGCCGTCTGCCATCGTGCGAGGAAGGCTGATGGCGTCAGCCGTATCAGTGATCATGATTGAAGACGACATTCCGATCGCCAAGGCGACAAAAGTCGCCTTCAGAATTGAAGAACGCATTACTGGACCCCTACCAATCAGTGCAATTCAGCTGGCAGGATCGATGAAAACATTTAAAAGTTTAAAAACATTGGCAACGCATTACTCACCTTTGGAACCCACAGAGGGTGTGACAGATTGTCGTTTTCCGACCATTGAGTCGTGCTAACCGTTGTTCAGAACGCAGCCGCCAGGAAAAATTTGTTGTGACCGCACGCCGACAGAGATGGCTCTTGGCCATCGCCAGTGTTCTATTTGTGGCTTCGCCACAGACCACACACGCAGAGTCTGAGTTGTCGCAGCTCCAGGCGCGATGCTGGGCGCCGGCAAGTCTCGCTGGACGAGCCTCGGAAAAAGCCTCGGTGCGGCGCCGAACAGCGATCGACCTCGCCGCATTGCGTGAGGCAGCTCCCAAGACCGTCAACCCACTACCCAAGCATCTGCATGGCGCCATTCGACGTGTGAAGCTGCCACCGGGAAAAAAGCTGATTGCGATCACTTTCGATCTTTGTGAGACGTCCGGTCTCGTTTACGGGTACGATGGACCGATCGTCGACTATCTGCGCAAGCACAAAGTGCGTACGACCTTCTTTGCCAGCGGCAAATGGCTGGCGACGCATGATGAACGCAGCCAGCAACTCCTCGCCGATCCACTCTTCGAAATCGCCAACCATGGATGGACGCATCGCGACATGCGGCGTGTGAGGGGAAAAACGCTCCATGATGAGATCGCTCTAGCGCAATCGGCTTACAAGCTCACAAGAGAGTCGCTTTCCGCCCGGGCTTGTGTGCGAGAGCATTCGAAAGCGCTCGAGCAGGTGCCGCAAGCGATGCGCTTGTTCCGCTTCCCTTACGGAACGTGCAATGCGCAGGCATTGAAGGCTGTGGCTAAAGCCGGGCTACCGGCAATCCAGTGGGATGTTGTGACCGGCGATCCTATGCGCGGAAGATCTGCCAAGGCGATCGCATCGACAGTTCTCAGAGGCGTGAGACCGGGTTCGATCATCATCGCCCATGCCAATGGACGGGGCTGGAATACAGCAAAAGCGCTCCCTCTGATCATTCCGAAACTTCGCGCCAAAGGGTATCGGTTCGTCACAGTCAGCGAATTGCTGGCAGCCGGCGAGCCCGAGATCGCAACGACCTGCTATACATGGTCACCGGGCGACCAGAAGGCCGTTCCATTGGCTCAAGCCGCAAAGGCCAGGGCCGCCAAGAGACGCCGCAATGTCGAACCACTCACCTTCGAAACCTCCGATTGATATCGGACCGGCCATTCTGTCGCCGCTGTCGATTTCGGACGCACAGACACTGGGTCCGGCAATCGCACGCATCGAGCCATGGTCGCGCATGGGTTATGCTGACGAGACCCTGACAAACTATCTCGCGGATACCGATGCCAATTCCGGCGCTCGGAAGTTCGGCATATGGCAGGGTCAGGACCTGACCGGCTGTATTTCGGTCCGCGATCCTTGGTTGATAGGCCCCTACCTTGAGATGTTGGCGCTCCAGCCCGAATGGCAGGGCCACGGCATCGGTTCCGCCGCCCTGAATTGGTTTGAGCAAGACGCCACCCCCGACGTTCGCAACCTTTGGGTCGTTTCATCGACTTTCAACACACGTGCCCTGGCTTTCTATCGCAGGCACGGTTTCGAGGACGTTGCCACGCTCCCAAGTCTCGTCTTCGATGGCTTCGATGAGATTCTGTTGCGAAAATTCCCACTTGCCTCAACGTGAGAGTCTGATCCGAGAATCCTGAAGCCGACCAGCGACTTTCCCACCAGTCACTGAACTCAACTCACCTCAAACACAACGCGGCCGCGTACTTTGCCTGCAACGATCTCAGGGGCCAGTTTCGTCACATCGTCGAGTGGATGCGTTTCCGTAATCGAAGCGATATGCGCCGTATCCAGATCTGCAGCCAATCGCTGCCAGCACTCCAGACGCTTTTCCTTGGGCGCCATCACCGACTCGCAACCTTGAAGCGTCACACCGCGAAGAATAAAAGGCATGACACTCGTCGGAAGGTCAGCCCCTTGAGCCAGACCGCAACAGGCCACACAGCCATAGTATTTCGTCTGGCTGATCACGTTGGCAAGCGTGGTCGAGCCGACTGCATCAACCGCTCCTGCCCACTTCTCACGGCCGAGCGCGCGTGCTTTCCCGGACAACTCTTCCCGGTCGACAATTTCAGCAGCACCGAGGCCTTTGAGATAGTCCGCTTCCGCCGTTCTCCCCGTCGATGCATGAACCTCGTAGCCCAACTTTGCGAGAACTGCGACAGCGACGGATCCAACCCCGCCTGAAGCGCCGGTGACCAAAACCGGACCTTTGTCCGGCGTCACATTGTGATCTTCGAGCGCCAGGACACAGAGCATCGCCGTGTACCCGGCAGTGCCGATCGCCATGGTATCGGCACATGTGAAAGCATCGGGCACGGGAACCAACCAATCCGACTTTACTCGCGCTCTCGCCGCATAGCCTCCGAAATGAGTTTCTCCAAGTCCCCAGCCGTTGACCAGAACCTTATCGCCTGCCTTGTAGTCGGAGCTCGACGATGAAATCACTTCACCGGCGAGATCGATGCCAGGAATCATCGGATATTGTCTGATAATGGGTGCAGAGCCGGTAACGGCGAGCCCATCTTTATAGTTGAGCGTCGAATGGGTAACGCGGAGTGTAACGTCACCTTCCATGAGATCGTCGTCAGTCAACTCCGTCCACTCGACGTTCTGTCCACCTTCGACTCTCGATACCAACAGTGCCTTGAAGCGCTCCATGCTCATGTCCCTTGAATATTCACTGCTCACAGCTTGATTTGGCAGACTTCTGGCGCGTCGACGACGATAATGCAACTTGGATAATGGTCGTGATCCAGGCGAGACCCTATACCAGGCGGCGCTCCATCGTCAGATGTTCAATACCGGTGCAAGGCCCGCAATCCTCTTCGCCCTTACCGATGATCCTGAAGCCGTTGTGCTCGTAAAACCGGATCGCGCGGGCATTTTCGGGCATCACGCCCAGCCGCAGCGCCGGCACATCCGGATAAGCGTCGATTATCGTCTTCAATAATGTCTTGCCGATCCCGCTCCCTTGGCAGCCGGGAGCGACGTAGAGGCTGAAGATGTCGACAAACCTGCCCGGCTCAAGTTGCGCATAAGCCGTCCCGCTGATCACATCGTTCGTTTCCGCAACCAACAAACGCCCATCGGGATGCTCCAAGAAACCCTGCAAGATCTCGACCGAATGCCAGCGCTTGGTAATTTCCTCGACACGCTCCGGCCCGTGGATGGAGTCGTAGGTGTCATGCCATGTGATGCCGAGAAGGTCGCGGATCCCGAACAGATCGTCCTGCGTTGCCAATCGAATGCCAAATGCCGCGCTCTCGATCGACCCATCCACCCGCATGTCAGAACCGCTAGCCAACCTTCTCACCATCTTCCTTCGTGAAACCGTCGATGCTTCCGTCAGGCAGAAGATCGACAACCTCTTCCGATGGACGGCAGAGCTTTGCACCCTTTGGGCTAACCACAACCGGTCGGTTCATCAGAATCGGATGTTCAACGATGAAATCGATCAGCTGATCGTCGGTCCATTTGGGATCATCCAAACCAAGTTCATCATACGGCGTCCCCTTTTGGCGAAGGAGGTCACGCACGGAAATGCCCATTTCGGCGACGAGCCCAACGAGACGGTCACGACCAGGCGGCGTTTTGAGATATTCGATGACTTCCGGCTCTTCGCCACTTTCGCGGATCATTGCCAGCGTATTGCGTGACGTGCCGCACTTTGGATTGTGGTAGATCGTTATCGACATGACACCTCTCTTCGATTCCTAGATTTCAACAACAAGGCCGTCGTAAGCACACTCTTCCGGCACATCGTTCACACAGGCAAGCATTTCGTCCTGCATATGGGTCAGGACGAGACGCTTTGTTTCGAGTTCGTGCTTGCGTTCCTGAATAACAGGATAGTTCAGATGGAAGGGCACAGGTTTCTGATGGAAGTAGCACTCGGCGATGAAGAGATCCGACCCCTGCGCCAATGCCGGCATGTGCTCCGTCCACTCGCTATCTCCGGTATAGGCGATGACCTTGCCGGCCACCTCGACCCGCATTGAGGTCGGATTGGTCTCTGCCGTGTGGATTGCCGGATAGGTCGTGACCTTCAGGCCGCGCAACTCATGAGGTTGCAGCGTTTCCATCTCTATGACGTCCACATCGAATTTCGGCACCATGGCATCCATGCCTGGGAAGAGTGCATCGCGGATCTTGTCGAGTCCTTCCCTGATGCCCGAGGGCCCGGCGATCGTAAGAGGTGTCTTCCGCTTGGCTGCCAGCATTCCGTCCATGACCAGAAACGGAACGCCGCCACAATGATCGCCATGAATATGCGTAACGAGGATCGCGTCGATCATATTGTGTGGCAACTCAAGCGCCTTCATCGCAATCAGGCTCGAGCAGCCGAAATCGATCGCAAAGCAGATCTCCGGGGCTTCCACGAGTATACAGGTATTGAAGCGTCCGCCTGAACCGAACGCATCCCCCGATCCGACGAATGTCACTTTTACAGACATAAACTGAATGCCTCTCTCTCTTTGTGTCCCGGTCGTGACCTGAGGTCACTCCTCGCCTCACTCTTTGCGTCCCGGTCGTGACCTGAGGTCACTCCTCGCCTCACTCTTTGCGTCCTGGTCGTGACCTGAGGTCACTCCTCGCCTCTTGGCTGTTTCAATAACGCCGGGCGACACACTGGAGGGCGATTTCACTCTGCAAACGTCCCCCCATTCGTCATTGCCGGACTTGATCCGGCAATCCAGGCGGTACGCAGCATGGTTCCGGTTCATCCGGCGTTCCTTCCTCCCGCTTGATGTCAGATAATTCCGTCGTCGCGAAGGGCCTGCCGGCCGGCCTCGTCCAGCCCCAGGACTTCCTCCAATATCATATCGGTATGCTCGCCAAGCGTCGGCGGTGGCAGACGATAGTTCACCGGCGTCCCTGACATCTTGATCGGATTGCCGATCAGGTCGACCGTGCCGCTGCCAGCAAGGTCATGCGGCATGGAAATCTTCATCTCCCGTTGCTGAACCTGAGGCTCGGCAAACACCTGATCCATTGTGTTGATCGGTCCGCACATGATGTTGATTTTGGCAAGTTCCTCGATCCAATACGCACTGGGGTGCGCCTTCAAGATGCTCTCCACTTCCGGCACCAGCGTCGCACGATTGCGCACACGTTCGGCATTCGTCGCGTAGCGTGGATCCTTGGGAAGATCATCGCGGCCGGCCATATTGCAGAAACGTTCGAACTGATCGTCGTTGTTGGCACCCATGATGATAAACCCGTCGGCCGTGGCGAAGGCTTGATAGGGTGCCGTGTTCGGGTGCTGCGTTCCCATCCGCTGAGGGATCACGCCGCCTGTCAAATAGTTGAGCCCCTGATTGCAGAGCCAGGAGACCTGCACATCGAGAAGTCCGAGATCGATATGTTGCCCCTCGCCTGTCGCATCCCGGTGGCGTAACGCCGCAAGGATGGCAACTGAGGCATACATACCGGTCATGATATCGTTGATTGCGACCGGCACCTTGACTGGAGGCCCATCCGCCTCACCCGTCATACTCAGAAGTCCGCCCATGCCTTGAGCGATCATGTCGTATCCAGGTCTGGTGGCATTCGGACCTGTCTGCCCGTATCCGGTGATCGAGCAATAGACGAGCGAGGGAAATTCGTTTTTCAGATCCTCATAGGCAAGACCGTACTTCTTTAGCCCGCCGACCTTGAAATTCTCGATGACAACGTCGGAGGATTCCAGAAACCGCTTGATCAGCGCGACGCCGCCTGGCTTCGACATATCGATCGTGACAGAGCGCTTGTTGCGATTGGCGCAAAGATAATAGGCGGCTTCGCTTGTCTCTTTGCCGTCTGCCGACATGACATAGGGTGGGCCCCAGGTCCGCGTTTCATCGCCAACGCCGGGGCGTTCCACTTTGATGATCTCGGCCCCCATATCGCCAAGCAACTGCGTACAGGACGGACCAGCCAGAACACGGCTCAAATCCAAGACGCGAATACCGTCGAGTGCACCCTGTCCCACAGACAGCCCCCCTCAAAACCGACGTCAGCAAAAAATTCGAGGGCGACTTTAGTGGGTCATCAATCTGCAATCCAGTGCCAACGCGGCAGGCTAACTTTTGGACAGCATTGGAGATTATTCGAAGGAAGTATGGTCAGTCATCCGTTGTGCAACGCATGCAAATATTGCATTGCAGCAACGAATTTTCTTGGTCATCACGCGCACTCTACTTACGCTCGTTCAATAGTAGCGATCCAACTTGCTGCTTAAGGAGGCGTTTTATGGGTATTTCGATCAAACTGATGACCGTCACGACAGCGCTGGCTTTCGGATTTTTGGGCGTGCTTATCCTCGGAATGATTTAAGTTCGAGATCTAATTTGGGCTTGCATCCAGGATCGAGTGTTGTTTGCGTGCGCAGCACGTCAACAATGAAGGCGTCCTTCGCGGCGCGGTAGGTCGCCATCGGGCGATTCCGGTAGGTGCGCTTCAGATCATTGTATCGCTGGACGATTTCGGGATTTTTCCGGAGGGCGTCAGAGAAGCAGTGAAAGAAATCGAACGCTCCCCCTTTGGCCGTTAGCTGTATGCCGAGATGAGGCGTCCGGTCCTTGTCCTCGAAAGCGGCGAACTCTGCATTGTGGACGGACTCTTGGTTGCGGGCGAAATGCTCGGCAATGCGAATGTCCGCTTCAGCGAATTCAACCAGATCGACTCTAACCACGATGTCGAGATCACCCTTGGTAAGACAGCCGGGGATTGCGGTCGCGCCGACATGAAGGATCTCGGCCGAAGCCGGAACAACCTGGGATAATTCCTTTTTTACATCCTGGAACAACTGATTAGCCGAGGCGCGGGCCACATCAGGATCTTCCACGAGGGTAAAGATGTCAGAATGCGCCATGTCGATCGGGTGGCTGTCTCAGTCTTGTCGTCGCAAGCAACGACCGGTCACCGACAACCACGGCTTCCGGCAAGCGGTTTGCCCGTATCCTGATACCGCACGCAGGAATGGCCCAGTTTTCCTGTCGGCTCCGGCACTCCCGGTGCCAACTGGAATTTGCCTGATAGGGCGCCGGTTAGCCCCGCAGGAAATTGAATCGGCTTCACGATCAGGAATTCGCTGGGTTGCCTGTGCACTTTGGCTTTCCGGCCACCTTGCAGGATAACGCGGTCTGCACCTCCACCGGTCACAATCTCCGTCTGCCCGACGCGAACAACATCCTGGCTGGCAATGATCTTTATCGAACCGTCATCGACGAGGCGGGCGAGACCTGCCAATTCGGGCCAGACCCCATAGGATTTCACATCGGCAGCGGCGACCACTTTCGACGGATCGATTTTCACAAGACCGCCAGGATAGGTGCGCTGGAAGCGGCGCCAGAGCGTGGCCCCGGGACTGTTCTCGGGTACGACGACACTATTCTCATAGGCTGCCGCCCTATCGAAAATGCCACCAGGCAAGCTTACCGTGCTAATGCGCGATGTCGACAAGATAAGATCCGGCAAACGTCCGGTCAGAGCCTTTATCCTTGCTTTTGCCCGCAACGACTGACTGCTCTTCGATCCGCGATAGTATCGCAGGCAATCGACCCGGGACGGAACGTGGACGCGGCTTGCATCGACACCAACCACACCGGCCAACGCCGTCTTGCCCGCACGCCTCTGCTGTGCCGTGACAACCACCGACTGCAAACGATCGACGGCCCCGCTGAATTGCCAGATCATCGGGCGGGCACTTGCGATCACGACATAGAGCGGCTCGCTCCCGGGTTCTATCCAGGCATTCGCAACGCTGACCGAGACAGTATCGTCACCGAGACTAACGGAGGAAAGTGCCCGCCCGCGCGCCGCGCTCAAAAGAACCAGCTTTGCATCTGACTGCGCCTTCGGAAATCCACAATTTTTTGCAAGCACTCGCTCTTTCTCGACGCGCCGGCGCTCACGCTCCGCGACACGCAAGGCCCTCTGAAGTTGACTTGCTGCCGCCCTGAGATCGGCAACTTCCGTGGTTGAGAACCGACCATCGCCATCGCTATCGAACCGCTCAAGGACTCGGTCTGCGACGGAAACAAATTCTTCGCGGGAGACAATCTTGTCGCCATTCAAATCAAGGCTCATTGGTACTTGGGTCCGACGACCGCGATATCTGGCAGACCTTTTCTCTATATCCGCATTTGCCGCCGCGACCATTTCCTTGAAAGTTATCACCTGGTCGCCATCGAGATCGCCTTTCAGTTGTTTTTGCAGCAGAGCGTCCAGAGTTTTTGAGATCTGGTCAGCGGTCGGCTCCAGCGAAACACCCTGCGAGCGAATTGGCTGGCGTGCCCGCTTGCCAAGGGCGAGCTTCAGTTCCTCGATTGTGACTTGACCATCGCCGTCCAAATCCATGCGCAACCACCGCCCGATCTTTCCAGATCTTTGCTGTGCGAAAGAAACTTTGCGCTGAAGGTCGTGATCGGTGGCCGAAATCCCACCACCATCGATGTCGGCCGACTGGAACGTTCTAAGGAGCGCCGCTCGCGCCTGATCGACGGTTCTGTTGGCGCGTGCATGGCTCTTGGCGCGCACGGTCATCCAGGACTCTGCGTCCGGCTCGGCTCGAACGGAATCGACGGGGAGAAAGGCCACGATGGAAAGTGTGAAAGCGATTGCGAAATGCTGCGGTTTCATCTTGCACGACCCTTTACAGCTCAATCTCGGATTTGCGCGACCTTCTCACATATGTCCGTCAATAGCATGAACAACAATGCACCTCGGCACACAAGAATGCCCGTTGGACAATCAATTCTCGCCAAGTGTTCCGCAGCGGGATTCCCGCAAAACCCGCAGATCACACCTTATGGCTACCAATCTCAAACGACGGCAAACTAGGCGGCCTCAATCGCGAAAGCGCGAGGTTCATAATTGAGAATTGGCGACAACCACTTCTCCGCCGTCTCGACCGGCCAGCCCTTGCGGCGCGCATAGTCCTCAACCTGATCGCGTTCGATCTTACCGACCCCAAAATAGTGGCTCTCAGGGTGGGAGAAATACAAACCCGAAACCGAAGCCGCAGGCCACATGGCAAACGACTCCGTCAGCTTGACGCCGGCCCTGGCCTCTGCTCCCAGCAGACGAAACAGCGTTTCTTTCTCAGTGTGATCGGGCTGCGAAGGATAGCCCGGCGCAGGCCGAATACCGCGGTAACTCTCGTCAATCAGCTCTTCGACGCCCAAAGCCTCGTCACGCGCATAGCCCCAGAACTCGGTACGGACGCGCTCATGAGCCCATTCAGCGAACGCCTCCGCCAGCCGGTCGGCAAGGGCTTTCAGCATGATTTTCGAGTAATCGTCATGCGCCAGTTCGAACACCTCCGAGCGCGCTTCCTCGCCGAGCCCGGCGGTTACGGCGAAGCCACCGATGTAATCGTTCAAGCCCGAGTCCTGGGGTGCAATGAAGTCTGCGAGAGCGGCGTTGGAGCGCGTATTGGTTCGCGCAATTTGCTGCCTTAGCGTGTGGAATGTCGCGAAGGGCTGTTTGCGCTCATCATCCGGATAGACAACGATGTCGTCGTCTCCGATCGCGCTTGCCGGCCAGAATCCGACAACGCCATTTGCGGTCAGCCACTTCTGGCCCACGATGCGGGATAGCATTTCCTGCGCGTCGGCAAATAGCTGACGTGCGGCCTCTCCCATGCTGTCGTCATGCAGTATCCGCGGATACTGCCCCTTAAGCTCCCACGTCGCGAAGAACGGCGTCCAGTCAATATAACGGGCAAGCTCGCCTAGATCGACGTTGCCCAACGTCTTTGTGCCGAGGAAACGCGGTTCGGGTGGTTGATAGGAACTCCATTCAACAGGATGCTTGTTCCGCCGCGCATCATCCAGGGTGAGGCGCTTCTTATCCTGGCGCCCACGTGCATGGGACTCAGCCATCCTGGCATAGTCTTCGCGGATGCTTTCGATGTAGGGCTGACGGTCACTGTGGGATAGGAGTGTGGATACGACACCGACAGCCCGGCTCGCGTCGGTCACATAGATCGCCTGGCCACGCTTGTAATTCGGATTGATCTTCACGGCAGTATGGATGCGGCTCGTGGTTGCCCCACCAATCAGGAGTGGGATATCGAGCCCTTCGCGCTCCATCTCGGCGGCGACGTGGCACATTTCATCCAGGCTCGGCGTGATAAGGCCAGAGAGACCGATGATGTCCGCACCTTCTTTTCGCGCCGTATCGAGAATGTTCTGACAAGGTGCCATGACACCCAGATCGATCACCTCGTAATTGTTGCACTGAAGCACAACGCCGACGATGTTCTTGCCGATGTCATGCACATCGCCTTTGACCGTCGCCATGACGATTTTTCCAGCCGCCTGAGCATCTTCCAGACCAAGCTCTCGCTTCTCTTCTTCCATGAAGGGTAAAAGATGGGCGACGGCCTGCTTCATGACCCGGGCGGATTTCACAACCTGAGGCAGGAACATCTTGCCGGCCCCGAAGAGATCTCCCACCACGTTCATGCCGTCCATGAGCGGGCCTTCGATGACGTGCAGTGGACGCTCGGCCTTGGCGCGCGCTTCCTCCGTATCCTCGACGATAAAGGTCGCAATGCCGTTGACCAGCGCATGGACAATGCGCTCTTCGACAGTCGTCTCCCTCCAGGAAAGATCTTCTTCCTTCGCCTTGCTACCCTGCCCTTTGTAATTCTCGGCCGCCTCAAGGAGCCGGTCCGTGCCATCATCGCGCCTGTTGAGAATGACGTCCTCGACCAGTTCGCGCAGTTCCGGATCGATATCGTCATAGATCATCAACTGACCGGCATTGACGATCGCCATATCCAGGCCGGCGCGGATGGCATGGTAGAGAAAGACCGAGTGCATCGCCTCGCGAACGGCATTGTTCCCGCGGAATGAAAAGGAAAGATTCGAGACGCCACCCGAGACATGGGCGCCAGGCAGCTCCTGCTTGATGCGACGCGTGGCTTCGATGAAGGCGATGCCATAGCCGTTATGCTCTTCAATGCCTGTGGCAACCGCAAAGATATTTGGATCGAAGATAATGTCCTCGGGCGGGAATCCGACGGTCTCCGTCAGGATCGTATAGGCACGTTTGCAGATATCGACTTTCTGCTCGACGGTCTCGGCCTGACCGTCTTCGTCGAATGCCATGACCACGACCGCGGCGCCGTAGCGCAGGACTTTTCGGGCTTGCTCGATGAAAGCCTCTTCGCCCTCTTTCATGCTGATCGAGTTGACGACGGCGCGTCCTTGGACGCATTTCAGTCCTGCCTCGATGACAGACCATTTCGAGGAGTCAATCATGATCGGAACACGGGAAATGTCGGGCTCGGATGCAATCAGATTGAGGAAGGTTGTCATGGCCTCCTCGGAATCGAGCATGCCTTCATCCATATTCACGTCAATGATCTGGGCGCCGTTCTCGACCTGACCGCGCGCGATCTCGAGACCTGCCGCATAGTCGCCCTGCTCGATCAATTTGCGGAACTTCGCCGAACCGGTGACATTGGTCCGCTCTCCGATGTTAATGAAAGTCGCTGCTGCGCTCGTTGTCACTTGTTCTTTCTCCAAACCGTCTCGTTCCGCCTGAGGAGGTTTCATGGCTATTTCGTTGGGTTCACATCTGGCGTCTACCGACGCCAATGTCCTATGTCTTCACCCGATCGTCAGCACGGCCATTTCCCTTGTATTTCTCATTCTCGCGATGCGCATGATCTGGAAATACCATCAGGATCTTCTTGCCATCGTCAGAAAACTCGATCCGTCTGCGGAAGGGGCGGCGGCATACTGGACAATCATGACCCGACCCTTCCTGTTCTATTCCAAAGACGCGCGAGCGCTCCCGGAGTATCGACGGATGTGGCGTCACATCGCCCTGTTCTTTGTCATCTTCGTCGCCATGGCGATTACGTTTTTGGGCCTCAGCACCATTGCCTGCGCTCTTGCCTAGTAGTGCACAAATGGCTCCAGACCAGACAGTCGCATGGCAGGTTTGATCGTCGGGATCGGTCGCGGCGGATAGTTGCCCATCACCTTTGCCAGGGCGCCGATATGTTCGGGTGTGGTGCCACAGCAGCCGCCAACGATGTTGATCAAACCATCCTTTGCCCATGGCTCAAGCTGAGCGACCATTTCTTCGGGTGTCTCGTCATACTCGCCCATCTCATTTGGAAGACCGGCGTTCGGATAGACGCTGACGAGCGTTTCCGCCACGGCGCCAATATCGGAGACCGCAGGCCTCAGCTCTTTAGCGCCGAACGAACAGTTCATGCCGATTGAAAATGGATTGAGATGCCGAAGCGAATACCAGAAGGCCTCCGGTGTCTGCCCAGAAAGATTCCGTCCCGAATAGTCGGTGATCGTCCCCGAGACCATGATCGGGAGCCGAATGCCTTCCTCGTCGAAAACACTCTCGACCGCATAACCGGCAGCCTTTGCATTGAGCGTATCGAAAACCGTCTCGATCAGGATCGCGTCCGCTCCGCCTTCGATCAGACCTCGCGTCTGCACAGCGTAAATCGCAACCAACTCATCGAAGGTGACGTTGCGAAAACCCGGGTTATTCACATCCGGCGAAATCGACGCCGTTCGGTTTGTCGGACCGATGGCACCCGCAACGAAGCGCGGGCGGTCCGGTGTCTTTCTCGTCCAGCCATCGGCAACAGACCGAGCAAGGCGCGCGGCCTCCACATTCAGCTCAAAGGCAATATCGGCGAGATCATAATCCGCCTGTGAAATTGCATTCGCGTTGAAAGTGTTGGTCTCGACAATGTCTGCACCGACAGCAAAAAAGGAATCGTGGATTTCGCTGACGATGTCGGGGCGCGACAGGACGAGCAGATCGTTGTTGCCCTTGAGGTCGGAGCCATGATCTGCAAAGCGCGTTCCCCGATAGCCGTCTTCATCCAGCCGGTGGCGCTGGATCATGGTGCCCATGGCGCCATCCATGATCAGGATGCGCCGGGCGGCTGCGGCGGCTAATGCCTTGATACGATCATCGCGCGTCACGATGCCATCTCCAGAACTGCCGGAGCCGAAACCCGGGCGCCACTCGCCGGTTTGTGCTTTGTTGCCGACCTGAGACCGATCAGATGACAGATGGCGACGACCAGATCGGCGCGGTTCAGGGTATAGAAGTGCAGATCTGTAATTCCCTGATCGACAAGTTCCATGACCTGTTCGGCAGCGACCGCCGCGGCGACCAGACGCGCCGTCTCCGGATCGTTCTCCAAGCCTTCGAAGCGCCGTGCAAGCCAGTTCGGGACCGTCGTCCCGCATTTGCCGGCAAAGCTGGCAACCTGTTTGAAGTTATGGATCGGAACCAGGCCCGGCGTGATCGGGATGTCGATACCGCGCGCTCGGACGCGGTCGACATAGCGAAGATAGGAATCCGTCTCGAAGAAGAACTGGGTAATCGCACGATCGGCGCCTGCGTCGACCTTCGCCTGCAGCATATCAAGGTCTGCCTCGATGCTCGGCGATTCGGGATGCGTTTCGGGATAAGCCGACACTGTCACCTCGAAGTTAGCAATTCGCTTGAGGCCTGCCACCAGATCGGCCGAGCTTTCGTAGCCACCCTCATGGGGTGCGTATTTGGCGCCCGCCCCTTCCGGCGGATCGCCGCGTAGCGCCACGACATGGCGAACGCCCGCGTGCCAGTAGGACCGCGCAACTTCATCCACCTCTTCGCGGGTTGCCGCGACACAAGTCAGATGCGCCGCTGGCACCATCAGCGTTTCCTGGACAAGCCGCGCCACGGTCGAATGAGTACGCTCCCGGGTCGAGCCGCCAGCACCATAGGTCACCGACACGAACTGCGGTCGGATCGGCTCCAGGCGCCGGATCGCCGTCCACAGATCCTGTTCCATCTTATCGCTCTTGGGCGGAAAGAATTCGAACGAGACTCGGATCTCATTGTCGCCCACAAGGCGACTTTTGCGCGTCAATTCGTCTGTCATTGTTGGGTTACCGCTAGTTCTGCGTCGGCGACGCGCGAATGCGCGGCGCTACGACTGCCTGATTTCTTTGATGTCCAGAGCGAGACAGTGAGTTTGTCGGCTCCAGCCCCTCTGCCCGGTTTCAGGCTCAAATGCTCGCACGCGCCAAGACCGGCTTCGCGAATCCATTGCGCCATTTGACCGGCCTCGAAGCCGAGACGTTCATGCGCGAACTCTTCACGCAGGAATTCCAGTTCATGGGCTGCGAAATCCACAACGATCAGTCGTCCGCCCGGTGCCAGAATCCGGGCCGCTTCGTTGAGGGCTGCCGGTGGATCGGTAAGGAAGTGAAGCACCTGGTGGATGATGACCGCATCGGCCTCTCCATCTTCCATTGCCAGGCGATACAGATCGCCCTGACGAACCTGACAATGGTTGAGTTCCTTGGCATCGAGCTTGGCCCTGGCATAGGCCAGCATATCCGGATTGGCGTCGATCCCGATGCCATGGGCAATACGGTCGGCACAGAGTTCCAGAATGCGTCCCGTCCCCGTTCCCAAATCGACCAAAAGATCGAAAGGGCCGGCCCCAAGAGCCTTCATGATCGCCTCTTCGACCTGGTCTTCCGCCACGTGATGGGCGCGGATACCGTCCCATTCCGCAGCGTGATCCCGGAAATAGGCCTGGGCGGCCTCTGCCCGTGTCGCCTTCACCGCTTCGGCCCTGGACTGGTCACGCGCCAAAACAGGATCGAGAGGATCGAGACTTGCGACAATCGCCTCTGCAAGCGATGCAGCTCCGCCCTCACCAAGACGGAAGAACACCCAACTGCCTTCGCGATGCCGCTCGACAAGGCCGGATTCGGTCAAGAGCTTTAGATGTCGCGAAATACGCGGCTGGCTCTGGCCCAATATCTGCGTCAGATCGGTCACATTCAGTTCGCCATGCGCCAAGAGCGCGATTAGACGCAGCCGTGTCGCCTCACCGGCAGCCTTGAGCCCGGCCAGAACCGTTTCTGTGTTCAATCCATCCGACATCGTCGCGCTTTTCGCATGAACCCCTGAAGATTGGATTAAGGATATAAAGATATCTTTATATGTCAACCTGAGAAATGCACGATCCGCGTCGCTGTGAATATGGAGCCCGAAACCAAGGGTCTCTATACTGCCGGACAACTCACCCATTAGCGCTCAGGAGAACCAGGACATGCCGATAGTCGGCCTCAACCGCCAATGTGCTCTCGTGGCAACCATCGTTTTCGGCCTTTCATGTGCCGCTCCGTCGCAGCGGGTAGAAGCCGATGACACGATGCGCGACCGCTTGAAGACCGCGATTGCCGGCGACCATCGATCGGAGAAAGCAAAGGCCCGCGACAAATACAGAAATCCACTTGAGACACTGCTCTTTTTTGGACTGAAACCGAACATGACTGTCGTCGAGATCTGGCCAGGCGGTGGCTGGTACACGGACATCCTGGCGCCGGCGGTGAAGGGAACAGGGCGGTACTACGGGGCGAGTTGGGATCGCGACGCCAATTCTGCCTTCATCCAGCGCACGCTCAAACGCTATGCGAAGAAATTGGCGGACCGGCCCGACCTCTTCGGCGAGGTCGTTGTTACGGAACTCTCGCGAACAAAAACCGACATCGCGCCTACTGGCACAGCGGACATGGTCCTGACGTTTCGAAATGTCCACAACTGGATGAAGTTCGGCTATGAAGCCACGATCTTCGAGGCCATGTTCAAGGCGCTGAAACCCGGCGGCCTTCTCGGTGTCGTCGAACACCGCGCCGACCCGGACGAAATCCCCGACCCTCAGGCCCTGTCGGGCTATGTGGACGAACAGCAGACGATCGAAATGGCCGAAGCCGCCGGATTCAAGCTGTTGGAAAAGTCCGAAATCAATGCAAACCCAAAGGATACACGGGACCACCCCAAGGGAGTGTGGACCTTGCCCCCATCCTTGCGGCTCAAGGACCAGGATCGTGAGAAGTATCTCGCCATCGGTGAGAGTGATCGGATGACGCTCAAGTTCATCAAACCTAAAAACTAACAAAATCGGCGCCCCAGAGAACACTGGAGCGCCGCAAATTCGTATCAGGAGAGACAACGGCGTTACGCATAAATTGCGCGCTTACGCCAATGTCATCCCAACGCTATTTCACCGTAATCGTAATAACCTTCGACTCAACCGGCTTCGTATGCGGGATATGGTTATGATCCCCGACGAGGAGCTGGAGCGTGTGCTTGCCGGGTTTCAGCTCAATGCTGGTCTCTGTCTGTCCGCCACCGAAATGTTTATGCTTTTCGTCTGCCGGGATCGGATTATCGTAATCCTCGAGCTTTTGATTGATCAGCAGATGATGATGTCCGGTCTTCGCCTTTTCCACACCAGCCGGTGCAACGCCCATGCCTTTCAGACCGAATTTCACTGTAACCGGGCTCGATACGGTCGCGCCGTCAGCTGGGCTAATGAAGTAGACGGCAGCGCCTTCTGGTGCGGCAGTCTTGTGGTCATCGGCAATAGCAGGACCGGCAAGCAATCCGAGTGCCGTCAAACCGGCGAGCACTTGAATACGCATTGTTTTGTCTCCCTAGGATCATCAGTTTGTTGAAGCGCACAGTCGTTGGATCGACATGTCAGCTACCCAAAGGACTTGGGCCGCTCCAACGGGGATGTAGTCCCTCGCCCGCGCCCTTCAAGACGTGTCGATCATACCACTGATTTTACGCCAGGCCTTGCTCAGCGGATCACAGCCTGCGTGACCCGATTGAGAGCAAGCTAACCGACTGATATTGGACGCAATTGCCCATAGGAAGTGCCGGCGTTGGGAGAGCGAGAGCCGGAAGCGTGTTCAGATAACCGGCTTCTCTGCCAAGAGCTGCCTGATGAGACCCTCGCCAAAGGCAGGCTCAAAATAACCGAATTTCTGGAAGCGAATGTTCCCCTGCTTATCGATTATCGCCATTTCAGGCGTACCGCCGGTATTGTACCGTCGCATGGTCTCGGGTAGTCGCTGCCCGTCGATGTGGCGATCAACACCGACCGGATGCTTGATGCCTTTTTCTTTGATGAATTTCTTGAGTTTTTCGGGACGCTGATAGCTGTGCCCCTCAAAGACTGTGTGGATACTCACAAACTGGATCTGGCCAGCGGCGGCTTCCGACGCAAAGACCTTCTCCCAGTGATCCATGAGCGGTATGGAAAAACTGTTGCATCCAGGACACCAGAGCTGAAAAAAATCGATGACAACGACTTTTCCCTGAAGGTCCTTCAGCGTCAGTCCTGAAGAGTTGATCCATTCCGAAATCACCCACTCGGGTGCTTTCTTGCCCTGGGTTTGGGCGGACAATGGGCCACTCACCGCGATCAAAATCAGCGCGGAGAGTGCGGCAACCAGCGAGCGCTTCAGCATAACTACCTATTATTTATAGCAAATTTGACCTGGACAGCGTGTAGAAGACATGGTCTCTTTGCATGTTAATCTGCATCGGTGTGTGTTCACCAACCAGTCAAGACCTCGTGAGGACCGTTGATCGAGCCAGCGTTTGAAATGTCGTGTCGTCCTATAAGGGAATAACGACGCTTTCAAAAAACAGTTCATTGACAGGATTCTGGCCCAATCTAGGATTAGGGTCCTGTGCTGGTATGGTCCGCTAGACCCCGGTGACATGACAGGATATCGAAGCGACATGACGGTTTTGCCCCATTTCTTCGAACGTGTGCGCCCGTTTTTCAGTGCGCGCCGACTGCTGCGCAATGGCCTGTCGGTCCTGTTCGTCCTGATCGTTGTCTCTGTACCGATTGCAGCAGAGGCAGCTCCGGATCACGCCAATCGCTTCATGCGGAAGGTCGCGCGGGAACTCATCGCCGCCTCCAAATCCGGTTCCATTGCTGCGATGGCAAGTGTCATCCAACGCCATGGCGATATGGAAGGCATCGGGACGTTCTCCCTTGGCAAGCATGCCAGAGCCGTTCCGTCCAATCGGCGTACGGGCTACTTCGCCGGTGTCGCCTGGTTCATGGCACGCTATGCGATGCAGCAGGCCAAGCAGTACCGCATCACGAAAGTCCGGATCACGGGAGACAGTGAGCGCGACTCAAAAGGCTATCACGTGGCCACAGACGTGACGTTGAGGGACGGCAATGTCTATGACGTGCGCTGGCATCTGGTGAAGCGCGGCAAGTCTTTCAAAGTTCGTGATGCCCAGGTTCTCGGCTTCTGGCTGGTACCGTTCCAGCGCGATATCTTCTTGTCCTACATCCAGAAGCACAATGGCAGCGTCGATGCGCTGCTGTGGGCACTCGGCAGCTAGTTCAGCCGGCGCATCAACGACTGAAACGCTTGTACTTGATGCGTTTCGGGATGATGGAGTCTTCACCGAGCCGACGTTTCTTGTCCTCTTCGTAGTCCGCGAAATTGCCTTCGAACCATTCCACGTGGCTGTCGCCCTCAAAGGCCAGCATGTGTGTGGCGATGCGATCGAGGAAGAAGCGATCATGGCTGATCACCACGGCACATCCTGCAAAGTCCTCCAACGCCGCTTCGAGTGCCGAGAGCGTTTCGACGTCGAGGTCATTGGTCGGTTCGTCAAGCAGCAGCAGATTGGCGCCCGACTTCAGCATTTTCGCCAGGTGCACACGGTTGCGTTCACCGCCCGATAGTTGACCGACCTTCTTCTGCTGATCGCCACCCTTGAAATTGAACCAACTGACATAGGCACGTGACTGGACTTCGGATTTTCCAAGCGCAATCAAGTCGTTGCCATCGGAGATTTCCTCCCAGACCGTCTTGCCGTCATCGAGTGCGTCTCGGCTCTGGTCGACATAACCGAGCTTAACCGTATCGCCGACGCGAATGGATCCGTCGTCCACCTCTTCCTGCCCCGTAATCATGCGGAACAATGTGGTCTTGCCAGCACCGTTCGGGCCGATCACGCCGACAATACCGCCGGGCGGCAACTTGAATGACAAATCCTCGATGAGCAGTCTGTCTTCGAACCCTTTGTCCAGATCTTCAGCCTCGATCACCAGATCACCAAGGCGTGGTCCGGGAGGGATGCGAATCTGAGCCTGGCTGTTTTGCTCACGGCCGGCCGATTCCAACAGCTTGTCATAGGCCGAGACACGCGCTTTCGACTTGGCCTGGCGGGCTCGCGGGCTCGCCTGGATCCACTCGAGCTCGCGCGCCAGAGTCTTTTGTTTGGATTTGTCCTCGCGTTTTTCCTGCTCAAGCCGCTTCTGCTTCTGCCCCAGCCAGGACGAATAGTTGCCCTGATAGGGAACGCCCTGCCCCCGATCGATCTCGAGCGTCCACGTCGTGATATTGTCGAGGAAGTAGCGATCATGCGTGACCATGATCACGCAGCCCGGATAGTTCTGGAGATAGCCCTCTAGCCATGCAACGGTTTCGGCATCCAGATGGTTGGTGGGCTCATCGAGCAGGAGGATCTGCGGCTCGGAGAGAAGCAGCCGGCACAGCGCGACGCGGCGGCGCTCGCCGCCGGACAGAGCCGTGACATCGGCATCGCCTTCCGGACAACGCAGCGCATTCATCGACATATCGACCTGCGCGTCCAGATCCCAGAGATTCTGCGCGTCGATCTCATCCTGGAGTTTGGCCATCTCCTCCGCGGTTTCGTCGGAATAGTTCATGGCCAGTTCGTTGTAACGCGTCAGCAAAGCCTGCTTTTCGGCGACACCTTCCATCACATTGCCGGTGACGTCCTTGCTCTCATCGAGTTCGGGTTCCTGTGACAGATAGCCAACCTTGATGCCATCGGCGGCCCACGCCTCGCCCGTAAACTCTGTGTCGATCCCTGCCATGATGCGCATGAGCGTCGATTTACCGGCGCCATTGACGCCGACGACACCGATTTTCGCATCGGGCAAGAATGAAAGTGTGATGTCCTTCAGGACCTGCTTTCCGCCCGGATAAGTCTTGCTCAGGCGTTGCATCGTGAAAACATATTGAGGATTGGCCATAGAAATCCGCCGCCGAAGTCAGTGTGATGGAATGAGATGTGTCGCGGGCCTTCTATTGCAATGGCGCCCCAGACACAACCAATTGAATGAACTACCCCTGCGATCGGATCTGTCCCGCACTGGCAATTTCCGTCTAAGGCCGCAATAATGCGCGCAAATTCGCTTTCTCGAGGATCTTCCCAAATGGCCACTCAAGACCCCGACCAGAATATCATGCTCTATTTCGCCGACCCCATGTGTTCCTGGTGCTGGGGCTTTGCGCCGGTCATTACCGAGGTTGCCGAACAGTTCGGAAAGCGTGTTCCGATCCAGATCGTCATGGGCGGTCTTCGTGCCGGCAACGAAAAGGCCATGACCGACGAAGACAAGAAGACGATCCGCCACCATTGGGAGAATGTCGAGGCGCGATCGGGCCAGTCGTTCGACTTCAACTTTTTTGAGCGGGACGGCTTTGTTTACGATACCGAGCCGGCATGTCGCGCCGTCGTCACAGCCAGAAGCTTCGACCCCGCACTCGGTCTGCGCATGCTGAGACGCGTGAGCGAGGCTTTCTACGCCCACGGTAAGGACACGACTGATCGCGATACGCTTGTCTCGCTCGCTGGTCTTGAGGGGCTCGACATCGACGCCTACGGCGAACGCTTCGATTCCAAAGATGCCGAAATGATCACGAAGATCGACTTCGAAATCGCTGGGCAGGTCGGCGTTACGGGCTTTCCGACACTTCTCGCCGGGAAACCGAGCGATGGCTTCGGTATCGTCACCCAGGGCTATCAGCCTGCCGACAAGATTCTCCCGCAAATCGAACACTGGCTGGACGGCACTGAAGCAGCAGCAGAGTAGTCTGCGCTGCTGCAATCGGCCAGTCGTCTCGTGTAAGCGTTATTGCCAAAACCGCGGTGTCAGTCCGCCTTTGATATCGGCTGCCAGTTTGTCGAGTGGGTTCGCGTCCAACGGTTTGATCTCGCCGAGTGCTGCTTCGAATTCCGGCACGTTCAGTGCGTCGATCTCAATCCCGCGACACCAGCCGTTCTCGAGGAGGAACTGCCGATACTCCGCCTCCTCGGGCTTAAAGGCATGCTGGCTTGGAGCAACGCCGATCACCGGCAATCTGGCTGAGATTGCCTCGGAAAGCATGGTGCTGGAATCCTCCGTGCAGACAATGATGTCGGCTGCCCGAAAGATTTCGGTGAGTGTGCCAGGTCCCGCGTTCCGATAGTCGATGAAGCGCTCGATCGCGTCGCCCTCCGCTGCCAATTCGGCAACGGCATCGCCAACCCAGTCATCGGTGCGTCGCGACGTGGACACATGCCATTTCGTTCCCCATGCCCGGCTGATGTCTTCCAGGACTGTGAACAGGCGTTCCCACTCGGCGCGCTCATAGTGGAAGAGGCCGGAATTGCCGCCGATCAGGAGACCCGCCCGCGCCGGAGGATTCTGTGCATTGAACACAGGCACGTCTTTCGGTCGTCCCAGCGCATCCGGATCGACCGCACTTGGCTTCAACGTCACAAGGTGTCTCGGCCGATTGGCGAAGCGGGCATAAGACGTCACGATCAGCGTGAAGAGTTCCGGTGGCAGCGAACGCAAGGAGCCACAGAAAATGTTCGCTGCGCCGATTGCACGCGCAACCGCAATATTGGCAACGAGCGTTTCACCCCCGGCGGATATGACGATATCCGCCACGTCGAGGTCCGCCGCGCTCCGGCCATAGCCAAGCCATAGAATCGTCTCTGGTGGCAAATTTGTGCGCGCAACCAACCAACGGAGAAAGCGCATCGGAATGAAACGACGACGACGGACCTTCAGTCGCGTCTCCGTCACATCTGCGATACGTGCCAAAGCCGCAACGACACCATCGGCCAAATGGTAGTGGCCCGGCCGCTCGTCCGACAGCAGCAAGAGATCGATTTCCGGTCTGTCCGTCACAGCGTCGCCACCTCCAAGGAGAGGCAATTCACCACTGGACGATCGGCCGGCCCACCGCCATATGTCGGTCCAAATGCATAGCAAGCCCGCGACGGAGTTCTCAGTCGAATGTCAGCCAAGACCATTTCCCTCATCCCGCGCCAAAAACTCTTCGGCAATCCGACGCGGGCGCAATGCCAGATTAGCCCGGACGGCAAGCTCCTGTCCTGGCTTGCCCCACACAATGACGTGCTCAACATCTGGGTCGCCCCGGTCGGCGACCTTGGTGCGGCCCGTCCAGTCACCGATGATCGCGGTCGCGGCATACGCTTTTCGTTCTGGGCGCGCAACGCTTCGCATCTCCTCTACGCACAAGATACGGCAGGCGATGAAGACTGGCACGTTTATTCCGTCTCAGCCGAGGGCGGCAGCCCGGTCGACCTGACGCCGCTCAAGGATATTCATGCACAGTTCGAGGGCATGAGCTGGTCATCGCCAACAACCGTGATGCTCAGTATCAACGACCGGGACCCACGCTGGCACGACTTGTACAAGGTCGATCTGGTGACCGGTGAGCGCGAACTTGTCTTCGAAAACGATCGGGAATTCGGCGGCGTCGCACTCGACCGCAGTCTCAATCTACGGATTGGTGTGCGGACATTGGAGAAAGAGGGCGGGCGAGAAATATACAAGATCGAGAATGGCGAATGGGCGCCCTTCATGCGCATCGCACATGAAGACGATCTGGCGACAGGCCTCTTTGGTTTCGACGCATCCGGAGACGATCTTTACCTGAGAGATTCGCGAGGCCGCGATATGGCCGCCCTCACCCGCATGACGCTGGCGACGGGCGACACCACCGTCATTGCCGAGTCGGACCGCGCCGACATTTCCAATGTCCTCCAGCATCCGACCACCTACGAGATCGAAGCCTTTGCAGTGAACCATGAAATGCGCGAGTGGACTGCGCTCGACGGCCAGGTCGGCAAGGATCTGGACTTTCTCAAATCCGAGCTTCCTGGCGAGATCGCGCTGCAAAACCGGACGAAGGAAGACAAGCACTGGATCGTATCGGCCGCAGCGGCCGAACGCCCCGAAACATTCTATCTCTATGACCGCGAGACCCGGTCGCTCAGCGAGCTGTTCGATAGCCGCCCTGAGCTTGCCGACGCCCCGCTGGCCCCCATGCATCCGATCACGATCTCGGCGCGTGATGGCTTAGGCCTGGTTAGTTATCTCACCCTCCCGCAATGCAGCACGAGCGAGGGCGCATCGCGCCCGGAAAAGCCAAGACCGATGGTTTTGTTGGTTCATGGCGGACCGTGGGCGCGCGATGGCTATGGCTTCAACCCAGCCCATCAATGGCTTGCCGACCGCGGTTATGCGGTTCTTTCGGTCAACTATCGGGGTTCGGTCGGTTTCGGAAAGTCGTTTTTGAATGCCGCCGACCTGGAATGGGCTGGCAAGATGCACGACGACTTGATCGATGCCGTCGATTGGGCCATCGCCGAAGGGATCGCCGATCCCGATAAGATCGCCATTATGGGCGGATCGTATGGAGGCTACGCGACGCTTGTGGGGCTGACATTCACGCCCGAGAAATTCGCCTGCGGCGTCGACATTGTCGGCCCGTCGAACCTCGAGACGCTGCTGGAGACGATCCCGCCCTACTGGACGTCTTTCTTCGAGACGTTCGCACGCCGTGTGGGAGACCCCCGCACGGAGGAAGGCAAAGCGCTGCTGCAGGCGCGCTCGCCTGTCCACAAGGCCGATGCCATCACGAAGCCGCTGTTGATCGGACAGGGCGCCAATGATCCTCGAGTGAAACAGGCCGAATCGGATCAGATCGTCCAGGCGATGACGGACAAAGGGCTGCCCGTGACCTACATCCTGTATCCGGATGAAGGGCACGGATTCGCGCGGCCGGAGAACCGGATGTCCTTCCATGCTGCGGCCGAGGCCTTCCTTGCCGTGCATCTCGGTGGCGGCGCAGAGCGCTTTGGCGACGATCTCGAGGGGTCCAGTCTGGAAGTTCGCGAGGGCGCGGAAGACATCCCCGGTCTGAGTGAAGCACTCAAAGCCCTGGCCGAGAAGGGTTAGATCAACCGGCACGCCGATTGGCACAGGGCCTTGACGAGCGGCGGGCTGGATGGTCTCACTATTCCTGCGCTGTTTGAGCCAAGTTTCAGGGCCCGACCCAAGATGACGGAAGAGAAGCAACACAAAGGACTGATCCTGCAGGCCATGGTCTCCATGGGGGCCGCCGATGGAACGCTCGACAATAGCGAGCAGGAAACGATTTGCCGGATCTACAATCAGATTACCGGCAAGGAAATCGGCGAGCTAGAGGTTGCGGTCGTCGCCGATCATCGCGCCAAATCGCCGACGAAATTCGCCTCGGAGCTTGCCGCCGCCTGCCAGAGTATCGACGTGAAGGCCAAGGAAACGATCCTGCGTGCAGCCTATCTGGTCTTGCTGGCCGATGAGCGCGTCTCTGCACGCGAGCGCAAGAAGCTAAAAGACTTTGCTGCCGCGATGAAAATTCCGGAAATCCACTACAACGCCATTCTCGAAGATCTCTCATCCCTGACAGGCGAATAAACGCGTGACAAAAAAACTTCTTCTGATCCTCTCGAAGGACGCAGGCATCTACGCGCGCGCCCTCACCGATGCCGGTCTCTCAAACCAACTTGAGATCCTGTGTGCGACACCCGATGACATGCCGGGATCGGACGATCTCGCGCGTGTCGAGGCCTTCGTCGGCTGGAAACCGCCAGCCGGTGCTCTGGACACCATGCCAAGGCTCTCCTGGCTGCAGACACTCTCGGCCGGCGTCGACGACTGGCTGACCCGGGACGACGTCAACGACCGCTTCGTCATGACGGCCGCGCAGGGCTCGCACAGAATTCAGATGCCGGAAAACATCCTGGCCGCCCTGTTTCACCTGACGAAACCGTTCGTCCCCTTTGCGTTCGCCCAAGCCGAACGGCGCTGGGAACGAAAGGTTTCCGAGCCCCTCGCCGGCAAGACCCTCGGCATTCTGGGGCTGGGTGCCATCGGCCAGGAAGTCGCGCGCAAGGCCGAGGCGCTCGAGATCCGCGTTGTCGGAACCAAGCGCAGTCCGGGACCCGTTGCGCATGTGGACGAAGTTCATGCGCCCGAAGCGACCGAGACTGTTCTCGCACAATCGGATTTCGTTTTGCTCCTGCTTCCGCTGACGGCGGAAACCGACAATTTCATGGATGCGACACGCCTCGCCCAAATGAAGAGCAGCGCCTATCTGCTCAATTTCGGACGCGGCGCATCGGTCGTCGACGACGACCTCGTGGCAGCCGTCAAAAGCGGCACCATCGCCGGTGCGGTCCTCGATGTCTTCCGAACCGAACCGCTTCCGGAAGATCATGCATTCTGGACCACTGAAGGCATCACGGTACTGCCGCATCTCGGCGGCCTGCACCCCGATCGCGACACGTTGGTCGCGGAAGTCGTCGTAGAGAATGCACGGCGCTTCCTCGCGAATGAGGCCATGCTTAATCAGGTCGATTTCGAACGGGGCTACTAACCGGTCAACCCAAGAGGGCGAAACATGTCGGATGCGTGTCAGGTCGGGCTCATCGGTATCGGTGCGATGGGTGGCATGCTCATCAACGCCCATTACGAATTCGGCGACCCAAACGCTTATCGGCTCAGCGCCGCCAGCCGAAACAAAGACGTCCTTGCACAGCTTGCCGGCGCACATCCCTCGCTAGACATCCGGGAGCCGGCCGAAGTCGTGACGCAAAATGATCTCGTCTTCGTCTGTGTGCCACCCCTCCCCTATCTCGATGTCGTGCACGAATTGGCACCGCATTTCACGGCCGACAAGATCCTGGTGTGCATTACGAACGGCGTTCCTGTCGACGCGGTCGGCGATCTCGTCGAGTCCCCGGTCGTTAAAATCATCCCGTCCATGGCGCATTGCATCGGGCGCGGCGTATCGATTGTGACTGCTGGCCCTCGCGCGTCAGAAGATGATGTCTCGAAAGTGGAAGCCTTCATCCGTCCCTTTGCCATGCCTTACCGGATGACCGAAACGGACATGCGGATCGTGTGTAATCTCACAGGGTGCGGGCCCGCGGTTTTTGCCCATTTCATGAACATCCTCGTGAGTGTCTCGTCGGGCAAGGCAACGGATGTCAGCCAGACCGACCTCTATCGGCTCGCGGGCGAAACCTTCTTCGCGACGGCCCAGCTCATCGAGAATGGCATGACCCCTCAGGAGATTGCAGACGAGGCAGCAACGGGTGGCGGTACGACGGAGATGGCTCTGCAGACGCTCACCAAGCCATTGCAGTCGGCTGTTGCCGAGATGATCGCTGCGACGCAAGCACGCGAAGATAGTATCCGAGCGCGTTCATCGGAAAGCCGCGACGACAAGGAATAAACACCGATGGTCACGCAATCGACAAATCAGGACTGGCTCGCTCTCACCCAGGAACAAGCCCTTGAACCCGAACTGCCGATTTGCGACCCGCACCACCATCTCTGGACCGGACGGGTCAACAGCGTTCAGACGCAATATTTGATGGATGAGTTTCGCGATGACCTTGCCGGCGGGCACAATATCGTTTCGACTGTCTTCATCGAATGCGGCGCTTTCTTCAAACTGGATGGGCCGGAGGCTTTCCGGTGTATCGGCGAGTGCGAGGCAGTCGCCGAGATGACCCAGGCAGCAGCATCAGGCGCTGAAGGCACGACCAAGATCGCGAATGGCATCGTCGGAACAGCTGACCTGAAGCTTGGAGACCAGGCAGCCGATATCCTCGACAGGCAAATCGAAGCCGGCCAGGGCCGCTTCAGCGGCATAAGACTGGGCGCCATGTGGAACGAGCATGACGCCATTCGGAACCACCGAACCAATCCGCCAGCTGGATTATTGCTTCGCGACGACTTTCGCCAGGGTTTCAAACATCTGGCATCGCGGAACCTGACATTCGAAGCTTGGTGCTGCCACGAACAGATTGCCGAGGTGACAGATCTGGCGCGGGCTTTCCCCGACACGACCATCGTCCTGGACCACTTCGGCGGACCTCTGGGCATCGGCCCCTATGCGGGCAAAACGGACGAAGTGTTCGATGTCTGGCGAACGGTAATAGACGATTTGGCAACCTGCCCCAACGTCATGGCCAAGCTGGGCGGACTCAATATGGATATCAACGGATTCGGCTGGGAGGACAGACCGAAGCCTCCGACGAGCCTCGAATTGATGACCGCAACACGCCGCTATTTCGAACACACAATCGAGCGTTTCGGCGTCGAGCGCTGCATGTTCGAATCGAATTTCCCGGTCGATAAGGTGAGTTGCAGCTACACGGTCCTCTGGAACGCTTTCAAACGGCTTTCGGAGAATTTCTCAGCACACGAAAAAGCGGCGCTTTTTCATGACACCGCGGCTCGGGTTTATCGGCTCTAAGCCCTTTACTCTTGAACATGAACCTATTCACCCAAACTGGATCACGTCCGGTTACCACCTGAATTGAGATGTTCCTGAGCTGGGCTCGACACGAGGAAAATGTGCTAGCAACTACCGTCGAAAATTTCGGTTGGCCTCACCCGAAACCTCCAAGGCAAAAAAACAGCAAGTTGCAAAACGGCTTATCCAGAATAGAATTGTAATTGGGTTCTTGGGGGATGTTTCCGATGAGAGACAAAGGCTTTCGCTGGACTTGGGTGATTTTGATCGGCCTGTTCTTTGGGTCAGTCGATGCGAATTTGGCAGTGCTTCGCGCTGAAGATGTGGAAGGTTGCCTAGAAGGTGACGCTGAGGCCGCCATCAAAGGATGTTCGCGGATCATCAAGAGTGGGCGCCTTTTCGGAGAGCCGATTGACGGCGAAATTCTCGCAGTGATCTATTTGAGTCGCGGTGGCGCATATTACGAAAAGGAAGAATATGACCGCGCCATTGCCGACTACACCAAGACTATAGAGCTCGAACCCAAAGGTGTAGCTGCCTATTATCGTCGCGGTGGCGCATATTACGAAAAGGGCGAATATGACCGCGCTATAGTCGACTTTGCCAGGATCATAGAGCTCGATCCCAAAGAAGCGGATGCATACCTTATTCGCGGTAGCGCATATTACGACAAGGGCGAACATGACCGCGCTATTGTCGACTATGGCAGGGCCATAGAACTCAATCCCAATCATGCATTGGCCTACTCCAATCGTGGCGACGCATATAGAAAGAAGGAAGAATTTGACCGCGCCATTGCCGACTACACTAAGGCTATAGAGCTCGATCCAAAAGATGCAGATGCCTATCAAAATCGCGGTATCGCATATAGCAAAAAGGAAGAACATGACCGCGCTATTGCCGACTACACTAAGGCTATAGAGCTCGATCCCGAAGATGCAGGTTCCTACTACAATCGCGGTATCTCATATAACAAAAAGGAGGAATATGACCGTGCCATTGCCGACTCCACAAAGGCTATAGAGCTCGATCCAAAAGATGCAGATGCCTACAACAATCGCGGTGTCGCATATAGCAAAAAGGAGGAATATGACCGCGCCATTGCCGACTACTCCAAGGCCATAGAGTTCAATCCCAATTATGCATCGGCCCATAACAATCGCGCTTGGAGCTATTACAGATGGGGCAAGGCGGAGAAGGGACTGCCAGACGCAAACAAAGCTGTTGAACTCGACCCAAACTATGCATCTGCCCGAGATACGCGGGGCTACATTTTCGAGGCGACGGGAGAGAGAGAGAAGGCCATTGCAGACTACCGTAAGGCGCTGGAATTGGACCCATCTATTGAAGGTAGCAAGGCGGGGCTCGAACGCCTAACGGCGGCGGCCTCAACCAAGCTCTCACCGCCGAAACCGGCCCCGAGCACCAAGACAGTTGGTGAGGCAGATGTCGTGACAAAAAAGATGGACATGACCTTCTGGAGTTCCATCAAAGATTCTAACGATCCAGCCATGTTCCAGGCCTACCTCGACCAGTTCCCTAAGGGCACCTTTGCGGCACTTGCAATGATCAAAATCAGCAAGTTGAAAAAAGGGCGACAAGACTAGAATCACCATCAGGCCGATGTCTGCTCCTGGCACTGAATGGGCGCCTGATGAGGTAGTCCGAAATATCTGCTTTAATCACTAGGAGCTATTTTGAGGGTGACCTGAGCCCCGTTTGGTCCCTCACTTGAAAGGAGAGTCCGTCAGCGATAGGAGACGGACATGAGGAAGTCACGGTTCAGCGAAGAACAGATCATTTCGATCCTTGGCGAGCAGGAGCGCGGGATGGCGACTGCGGAAGTCTGCCGAAAGTATGGCGTGAGCCAGGGGACGTTCTACAAATGGAAGGCGAAGTTCGGCGGCATGGATGTGTCCGATGCGCGCAAGCTCAAGACGCTTGAGACGGAAAATTCCCGCCTGAAGCGGCTTTTGGCGGACGCGATGCTGGACAATGTGGTGCTGAAAGATCTTCTGGGAAAGAACTAACGACACCTGCTGAGCGACGCGCGGCGGCCCTTGATGCGATGGCAAGATATGCCCTTTCGCAACGGCGGGCCTGCCGGCTGGTCGGTGTCGACCCCAAGACGGTGCGTCGGGCGCGTGTCCCCGACAACCCACAGATCCGGGCGCGCATGCGTGCGCTGGCGGCTGAGCGGCGCCGGTTCGGCTATCGCCGCATCGGTCTCATGCTGGAACGCGAAGGGATCAAAATGAACCACAAGAAACTGCGCCGGCTTTACGCCGAGGAGCGGCTTGCCGTACCGCGCCGACGTGGGCGCAAGCGCGCGCGGGGAACCCGGGCGCCGATCCCGATCCCCATTGGCCCGAGCATGCGCTGGAGCCTGGACTTCCTCTCCGACGTGTTCGGTGCCAGCCGGCGGTTCCGCATCCTGGCAGTGATTGACGATTACAGCCGTGAATGCCTTGCGCTGGTAGCGGACACATCGCTATCGGGGGCACGGGTTGCGCGTGAACTTGATGCTTTGATAGCCCGCCGTGGCAAGCCACGAACGATCGTCAGTGACAATGGCTGCGAGCTGACGTCCCGAGCGATCCTTGAGTGGCAGAACCGGACCGGCGTTGCTTGGCATTACATCGCGCCGGGCAAACCACAGCAGAATGCCTTCATCGAGAGTTTTAACGGACGGCTTCGTGACGAGTTGCTCAATGAGGAGGTGTTCGACAGTCTCAGGGCCGCCCGCCGGGCATTATCGCGCTGGCGCACCGATTACAACACCGTCAGACCGCATTCAGCTCTGGGCGGATTGCCACCACTGGCCGTGCTGTATGCACAAGGCTCAGGACCCACCAAGGGGAACACCGCCTTCCACTCTCCGACACCGTCGCTCGCCTAATGGGCGAACGAGCGACGGTGGCTCCGAGGGGAAGGCTCACACCGCGACCATGAAAACAGAAAAGGAAACAGCACTTCACGACAACAGGATGACTAGTTATCTAAACTCTGGACTCTCAAAATAAATGAGGGCGTCTTGGGGCCCAGGTCAAGGGCTATGCGATTGTGACCGCTTTCCATTTACACCGGTCATATATCAGCTTCCATGACCATCATAATAGTTTTGCCGGATTATTGGACGAGAGTGACGAGAACTCCCAATGGCTTCGCTCAATGAATGGCGAATGGACCGTTCTGAGATGCTCAATTACCCTGAGCGGTTTAAGCTTACGGGTCACGCGATCTACCCGATTGCAATTCTGCATACGAAACTGGCGACAATCGCGTCGAGCATTGAAGACGAATCGCTGCTCGGTACGAACAAGTTGGCGGTAAAATTTCCTTACCTTCATCACGGGGCCGCAATCAGATCATGGTGGAGCCCTCAAATGTTCAAGTCCTAGTCCTATATACCACACGAAAATAGCCACATTTCCGGGAGTTCCTGGAATCGGTCGCGACTCTTAACCATGCCCCGACGTCGGGGTGCCCCCCAATCGGCGCTTATTGTCAGGTTTTTTGGGGCAATTCATACTTCTCTGCAATTATTCGGATCGCCGCCTTTGGACGGCGCGATTGCCTATGGGTGACGGGAAAGCCTTGATCTATGAGTGCACAGGCGGAAAAATCGACTGAAAGCTTCTCGATCAAGATCGCGAGCACGGGCGAAACGTTTCCCGTGCCGCCGAACAAATCGATCCTCCGTGTCCTTGTTGAGAACGGCTACAAAGTGCGCAGCTCCTGCTCCGATGGGCGCTGCGGCACTTGCAAAACAAGATATGTCGGAGGCGACCCTGATCATCGCGATACGGTCCTTGAGGCCGACGAGCGATCGGACTATCTGACCGTCTGTGTCTCGCGCGCGAAATCCGCCGAGTTGGTGTTGGATCTGCCAGCCCCTGGCGCCGTTCAGGCAATCACCAATCCCTATCTCCTGGATCGGCCGATCGCCGTCGTCGATCAGCGGATCTGTGTCGCCTGTCTCACCTGTGTGAGGGCCTGCACGTTCGGCGCCGCGAGGATTGATCCGGATAAACTTGGCGTTGGCGGCATATTGGGAGCAGCGGCTGTCGACATGGACACCTGCACGGGCTGCGGCCTTTGTGCAGCAGCCTGTCCCACAGGCGCGATTGGCATGACCCAGTTTTCGGATGTCGACGTCAATGCCGAGGTGAGAGAATTCTTTGCAGCTCATACGGTACCAGATGCCGAGCCGTCGACGGCTCCAAAGATCGTCGCCTTCGCCTGTCCCAACTGCAAGTCGGCAGCAAAGGCGCATCCATCCGCAGACAGTGACGAGCTCGACATCGTTGACATGCCGTGTACCGGCCGCGTCGACAATCTCCATGTGATGAAGACATTCGAAGCGGGTGCTGATGGCGTTCTCGTAACCGGCTGCGAGCCCGGACGCTGCAACTACTCGACCGGCAACTTCAATGCTGATCGTCGGATGGGTTGGATTCGGGAATGGCTGGACGATGTCGGTCTCGACGGTGCCCGCGCGCGTATGGTGCATCTGCCCGATGACGGTGCAACAGCCTTTGAAGACGCTGTGGATGCCCTGAAAAAAGAAATCGAAACCTTGGGCCCCAACCCAATCCGCGTTCAAAGCAACGGAGCCTCCAGCGCTCCGCAAGACAAATCAAGCCAAACGGCCGACACGGTTTGAAGAGGAGACAACGCCGATGATTGTCGCAGAGCAGAAGCCGCTCGCCGACATCCAGAAGATGCTCAAGGGCAAGAAGAAGGTCCTCGCCGTAGGCTGTGGAACCTGCGTTTCCGTATGCTTCTCGGGCGGCAAGAAAGAAACCGGCGCTCTGGCCGCCACCTTGCGCACGGCTGCGGCAGCGAATGGCGAAGACGTTGAAGTCGAAGAAGTCACCGTCCAGCGCCAATGCGTGCAGGAGTTCATCCAGCCGATTGACGAGGATGTCGGCGACTATGACGCGGTGCTCTCGATGGCCTGCGGCGTCGGCGTCCAGACGATGGCCGAGCGCTTTGAAGGCACCCGTGTCTATCCGGGGCTCGATACGAATTTCATGGGGCAACCGACCGAACCCGGCATCTGGGAAGAACGTTGCGTCGGATGCGGCAACTGCGTGATCCACTATACGGGCGGGCTCTGTCCCATCACGCGCTGTCCGAAGCAGCTCATGAACGGTCCGTGCGGCGGATCGGAAAATGGCAAGTGCGAAGTCGACAATTCCATGCCGTGCGTCTGGTCCAAGATCTGGGACCAGGTGGACAATCTCGACCTCATGGAAGAGCTGATGGACATCCAGCCGCCGAAGGACTGGTCGACAAGCCGTGGCGGCAGTATGCGCAAGGTTGTCGTGCGCGACGACCTACACCAGCCGCGCGCGGAGAGCCCGTTTATTGAAGAAAGGCCGACTGCTCCGCCCCCGCCTGCACCGCCGGCAACGGAAACGGCACAGGAGCCTGCGCCTGCAATCGAGCCGGAAGTTGCGGCCGATGCCGAATGGACGCGTGTTTGCGCCGTGGCCGATGTTCCGGTCAAGTCCCTCAAGCGCTTCGAGGTCAAAGGCATCGGTGTGATGATCGCCAATATGGGCGACTATCTCCGCGCATTCCCGCCCTACTGTCCTCATATGGCCGAACCCTTGGACGAGTCGGGCGAGCTCGAAGGCGACAAGCTGACATGCACCAAGCACATCTGGCAGTGGGACCTGAAGACCGGTGCCCTGTGCGGCATGGCCGAACGCCCGATCGAGACCTATCCGGTCAAACAGGAAGATGACGGGATCTACGTCTCGATCGAGAAGGAGATCGAGTACGAATATGACGATGATGATGTCGACGTCGAGGAAGAAGAGCTCGATGACGATGACTTCTTCAACGCCTGATCGGAAACGGAGTCAGACCTCATGAGTGCCGTAGCCGAACAGGCAGCCCTAGCACCAAGCGATGCAAAGCCGGGACTGAAATCCGGCAGCAACCTCGAACGCGTTCTGGCCGCCGGACATTTCGCGGTCACAGGCGAGCTTGGTCCGCCGCGCAGCATCAACAAGGAATTCGTCACGAAGCGGATCGACATGATGAAGGATCATGTGGACGCCGCAAACCTGACCGACAACCAGACCGGTATTGTCCGGCTCTCCAGCATCGCAACCGGCATCCTGCTGGCGCAAAACGGTCTGGAGCCCGTTATCCAGATGACGTGCCGGGATCGCAACCGGCTGGCGATCCAGAGCGACCTCATGGGCGCCAACATCCATGGCGTCCAGAACGTGCTTTGCCTTTCAGGCGATCATCAGTCCTTCGGAAACCATCCAGGCGCCAAGAATGTGCATGACGTCGACTCGATGCAGCTCATTCGCATGGTTCGCGACATGCGCGACGAGAACCGGTTCCAGTGCGGCGAAGAAATCAAGGGCGGCGGCCCGCGGCTTTTCATTGGAGCGGCAGCAAGCCCCTTCTCGTCTCCCATGGAACATCGCCCGTTGAGGCTGGCCAAGAAGGTCATCGCCGGCGCAGACTTCGTGCAAACCCAGATGATCTTCGATATGGGCCAGTTCAAGGAATATATGAAGCGCGTCGTCGATATGGGGCTTCACGAGAAGGTCTCGATCCTTGCCGGCGTCGGACCGCTCAAGAGCACGCCCATGGCCAAATTCCTGAACGATCAGGTTCCAGGCATCGTGGTTCCCGACGACTGCATGAGACGGATGGAAGGCGCCGTGAAAGGCGTCGACTCGGATGACAAGATTGCCATGCGCGATGCCTGGCGTGCCGAGGGGATCAAGCTTTGCGTCGAACAGATCCAGGAAGTGCGCGAGATCGAAGGCGTCGCCGGCGTTCACATCATGGCCATCCTCTGGGAGGCGGCGATTGCACCGATTGTCGAGGCGGCCGGCCTCTATCCACGCCCCGTCGTTGATGCCGCGCCTGATATCGCCTGATTGGAAACCTGAACAAAAGAACGATACTCTCTCCAGGCGGTTGTCGAGACGCGGAAGAGGGAGAGTGTGATGAGCGACGCGAACGGATCGAATCTGCGCGAGGCCTATGAGCGCGACGGTTATTGCTTCCCATTGCGCGCCATGAGTACCGACGAAGCCAGATCCTACAGGGACCGCCTTGAGGCCGTCGAAAAGGCAAACGGCGGCCCGTTGCAATCCAAGATGCGGCATCAAACGCATCTGCTCTTCAAATGGGCCGATGAGCTTGTTCGGCACCCCAAAATTCTCGATGCGGTGGAAGAGATTATCGGCCCGAATATCCTTTGCTGGACCTCGAATTTTTTCATCAAAGAGCCGAAAGACGGAAATTTCGTCTCCTGGCATCAGGACGCGACCTATTGGGGCCTTGAGCCTCACGATCAGATCATCACCGCCTGGTTCGCCTTTTCAGACGTCCCGCTCGAAAGTGGGGCGATGAAGTTCCTCGCCGGTAGCCATAGAGACGGTCAGGTCACGCACAACGATACGTTCGATGAAAACAACCTGCTCACCCGCGGGCAGGAAATCGCCGTCGATGTGGACGAAGACAGAGCAACCGATGTCGTCCTGAAGGCCGGTGAATTCTCACTCCATCACGTACTCCTCGCGCACGGCTCACACCCCAACACGACGGACGATCGCCGCATCGGCTTTGCACTGCGCTACATCCCCACATCCGTTCGTCAGACCAAGATCCGCGACGCTGCTGTCCTTGTTCGCGGTGTCGACGAGTTCGGCCATTTCGACCTCATGCCAAGCCCGAAGGCCGATCTCGATCCGGCGGCGATAGCCGTGCATGAAGACTCGACGCAGCGCATGGTCGCGGCCCTTTATGAGGGTACGGACAAGACCGAACTGCGCGCTTAGCACCGTTCCCAAAGCAAGAGACCGACCAGAATGACAGGACAAGAAGCGGCAACGCCGCGCCGCAGCTTTATCTTCTCACCCGGCCTCAAGCCAGAGATGTTCCCCAAAGCTCTTAGCTCAGGTGCTGATATTGTCTGCGTCGAACTCGAAGACGGGATCGCGCCGAAGGACAAGGCAGAAGCACGCAACAAAGCCATCGCCCTGTTTGCCGAGGCTCAGGCGAACGATGGCGTCGAGCGGATCGTGCGTATCAACTGCCTTCGCTCTGCATTCGGTCTGGCCGATGTTCAGGCGATCCTGGATACTGACACTCCACCGCCTGCGATCATGCTCCCGAAAGTAATGACGCCGGATGAGATCGTCTGGTTGGATGATGTTCTGACCGAGCGCGGTCACGACATCCGGCTCCATATCATCATCGAAACCAATGCCGGACTGGAGGCCGCATACGATATCGCCCGTGCGAGTTCACGCATCGAAGCCCTCTTTTTCGGCGGCGTCGATATGGCCGCGGAGCTCCGGTGCAAGAATGCCTGGGAACCACTGCTCTACGCCCGGTCGCGTGTTGTCCATGCTGCAGCCAGTGCCGGCCTTGATGTCATCGACGTCCCCTATCTGGATCTGGAAGATCCCAAAGGGATGGAACGTGAGGCGTGTCTCGCGCGAGATCTCGGCTTCAGCGGCAAGGGTTCTATCCACCCAAAACAGATCGCCATTCTCAATAGGGTTTTCACCCCGGATGAAGATGCGGTCGCCAATGCCCGGCGCGTCGTGAAGGCGTTCGAGGATGCCGATACTGGCCTCGTCGTGATCGACGGGAAGCTCATTGAAAAGCCAGTGCTTCGCGACATGCATCGAATCTTGGCAATTGCGGAGCGCGTATCGACGACATCCATCTGAGAGGAAAACCGATGGCAACCTACACGAGTTATGACCTGGTCGAATTCGGCAAGCCGCTCGAAGCGCGGGAACGCGATATCCCGACGCCGCAAGGGTCGGAAGTGCTCCTCCGGATCCGCCGCTCAGGTGTGTGTCACTCCGATATTCACATCGGCGAAGGTTACTTCGACCTTGGTGAAGAAGGCGTCTTGCGGATGGCCGACCGCGGCATGAAGCTCCCCGTCGCCATGGGCCACGAGATGGTCGGCGAAGTCATCGCGACGGGACCGGATGCGGGCGATACGCCTGTTGGCAAGATCATGCTTGTCTTTCCATGGATCGGTTGCGGCCAATGTGTTGCCTGCCAAGAGGACAGGGAAAACGACTGCATGGCTATGCGGATCATGGGGCTGATCCAAGATGGCGGCTATGCAACGCATGTGCTCGTCCAGGACCCGAAGTTTCTCGTTGATATCGAGGGATTGGATATCGAGACCGTTGCGCCACATGCCTGCTCCGGTCTGACCGTCTATAGCGCGCTCAAGAAGATCGATCCTCTGCGCGAGGGTGAATGGCTGGCAATCATCGGGGCCGGCGGACTTGGTCTGAATGCCATTTCGATCGCACGTGCCTTAGGCCATCAACGCATCATCTCGGTCGATGTCGATCCAGAAAAACTCAAGACCGCAACAGAGATGGGTGCCGATGCCGTCCTGGATAGCTCGCGCGACGATGCAATCGAGGAATTGCGCCGTATCGCCGGCAATCGTCTCCTGGCTGTACTCGATACTGTCGGCATACCGGCCACGTCGCGCATGGCGGTGCATGCTCTGGTGAAGACTGGACGTTATGTCGTCGTCGGTCTTCATGGTGGCGATTTCAAAATGCCGCTCCCCTGGCTGCCGCAAAAGGCGCTGACAGTACGTGGCTGCCACGTCGGAAGCAGTCAGGAGCTTCGGGAACTGATTGAACTCGTGAAAGCGGGAAAAGTTGAGCAGATCCCCGTCACTTCGCGCCCGCTATCCGAAGTCAATCAGGCACTCGACGATCTCAAGAATGGCAACGTCACCGGGCGTATCGTTCTGAATGCAGACTGATATGCCTGCACGCGGGGCATTTTGTTGGTATCAAATGACACAAACAGAAAGTGGAATGGCGTGATTCCCGGCTCTAAACAAGAGGCGTGGAGTGGCGGAGCCACGACAGGGAAAGAAAAATGGTGGGCCCGGCCGGAGAAACCTCGAACACCGAGGTCACATCAGAAACACTCTTCACGACGTTACATGAATGGGCCGATTACCTCAATAAAGAAGACATTGATATAAAAAAGGAAATTCGCCGACCGAAGCGAACAAGAAAACAAACGCGCGGGCCGTCACCATGTTAGGAGACGCACGGAAGAGCACGGATAAATCCGCCCGAGCTGCTTTCTCTGCGGCGTCGGAAGCTCAAGGAAGCAAAAAACGCCCCTCCCCTCTCACACTGCGCCTATCTGATGCCGAACTGCGAGCGGTGAAATTTGATGCCGAGCGAAATGGTCAGAACGTCAGTGCCTATATCCGCTCCAAGGTGTTCGGCAAAAAAGGCGGTCAGAAGAACGTACCCATTAAAGACCGCGAAGCGTTAGGGCGATTGCTCGGTTTGCTAGGTCAATCCGAAATTGCCGATAGTCTCAAGACGCTTGCTTATGAGGCCAGGTGCGGAAGTCTTCTTTTGGATGACGAAACTCAGGCCAAAATCGAGACAGCGTATTCCCACGTTTGCTCAATGCGAAACGACCTTGTAGTGGCGCTCGGTTTGCGGGGGAGATCACCGGAATGATCCTCAAGGGCAACCGGCGCGGCGGCGCGGCGCAGTTGGCGCTGCACTTACTTAACGCCGATGACAACGAGCATGTCACCATTCATGAGCTGCGGGGCTTCATTGCCGATGATCTGACCGGAGCCTTGATGGAAAGCTACGCGATGAGTCGGGGCACGCAATGCAAGAAATTTCTCTATTCCCTCAGCTTGAATCCACCTGAAACGGAGAGCGTTCCTGTTGAGGTCTTTGAGAAGGCCGTCAGCGCCATAGAAAAGAAGCTAGGATTTGAGGGCCAGCCAAGAGCAATTGTGTTCCACGAAAAAGAAGGCCGTAGACATGCCCACTGTGTCTGGTCTCGCATTGACGCAAGGGAAATGAAAGCGATCGACCCATCCTATGACAAGCTCCAGCTTCGAGATATGTCGCGGGCCATCTATCTAGAGCAGAAATGGAAAATGCCGCGCGGGCTGATGAACAGCGAAGAGCGTGATCCCACCAACTTTACAATGGCCGAATGGCAGCAGGCTCGATGCCAGGGACTGGACCCTCGAACAATCAAAGCCACAATTCAGGAGTGCTGGGCAGTATCGGATTCGCGCACAGCGTTTGCTTCGGTTTTGAAAGAGCGCGGCTATTTTCTGGCTAAAGGCGACAAGCGCGGGGCCGTGGTTGTGGACTGGCGCGGTGAAGTCTACGCGGTCGCGCGAATGGCCAATGTGAGGGCGAAGGATGTTTCCGCCAGGCTCGGTGATTGTTCTGATTTGCCAACTGTTGGTGAGACGAAAGCGATGCTGAAAGCGCACTTCACCGACAAGCTCTCAGAATACTCAAATGAGATCGCAAAGACACAGGCCATGGAGTCTGAGCAACTCAACGAACGCAAGAAGGCGCTTACGGTATTGCACCGGCACGCCCGGGATGCGCTACGACAGACTCAGGAAGAACGCCGGTTAACGGAAACGCGGGAACGGGCAACCCGTTTGCCAAAGGGTCTGAAAGCGCTATGGCTCCGCCTCACCGGGAAATATGCGGCTATCAAAAAACAAATCGAAGATGATGCACTCGCAGCCAAAGATCGGGACCAGGACGCGCTTCAAGAATTGATAAAGCATCAGAACTTGGAACGGAGACGATTACAGTATGAGGCGCAATCCATGCGATTCCGCCACGTTCTACAGATCAAGAAACTAAACCGCGATATGGCAGCGTTCCTGCAATTCGGTCGATCAGAAGCGGATATGAGCGTAAGGCGGACAATGCGAAGGCGTCGGCAAAAAGGCCAGGAGCGTAGTCCATCCATCCACTGACTATTCTGTATCGAGGCAACCCCGTTTGTTCGAGTGTCTCCGCATACGAGACAGGGCGCCTGGGTATCGATGGGCTTGAGTGTTATCTTTTTGTTCAGGGGGACCGAGTCATCGGACTTGATTTCAAGGAATTGCCGTCACAAGGAATCATCGCAAACGGAATCGCTATGTGTGTCGATCGGGACCATATCGGTTGTTCGGAGTTCATGTATTGGTGGGTCTCGCAGTTCCTCGCTCAAGAAGGATATCTCGAGTGCAATATTAATGGCTCCGAGACGAAATCACTGGACGTGTTTCGCTCAAAATTGAGGCCCAAACGACGGGTGAGTTTGGCAACTCTAGCCTACAACAGCTCCCATACACAAAACGATAGAGCAGGTTTTTAGAGGCGTCCAGTTGAGCCGATGCTAAATTGCAACACGCAAATTTAACAAATTGGCTTGTTGGTGTCGATTTTTGTGGACTCGGCCCATCTCGTCGTCACGATCGTTGGATCGTGAACCGCGCTCTTAAGAGTTATTTGGGGAAGTTTCCGATGCGAAATATTCTGACAGCTACCGCCGCAGCTGGTTTGATGATGGGCGGAATTGCCCTGACACCAGCTCAAGCGGCTGATTTGGGCGGCGACTGCTGCGCCGACCTCGAAGAGCGTGTTGCTGAACTCGAGGCGACGACGGTCCGCAAGGGAAACCGGAAGGTTTCCGTCAAGGTTTCAGGCCAGGTGAACCAGGTTTTGATCATCTGGGATGATGGCGACGACACGGATGCATACGTCACAGACAACACGGAATACTCAACGCGTTTCCGTTTCACAGGTTCTGCTAAATTCAAGCCCGGCTGGTCAGCTGGCTTCTTGATCGAATTGGAGATCGAAAGTGCCCGTTCGGCCAGCGTTGACCAGAAGAGCGACGGCAGGCCCAGCGAGAACGCCGACGGTGCACTCGAAGGTCGTAAGATGGCTGTTTACTTGAAGAGCGATCGTCTTGGTACCTTGTGGATGGGCCGTTACTCACCCGCCACGGACGATATTTTGCTCCTAAATATTGCCGGCACACCCAATGTCGACGCCACGATGCTTACGGGCATGGGCATGTACAATCGGCTTTCCGGTGTGACGGGCGCCGGTGGCTTAGTCAATCTGAGACTTGGCGACCTGAGGCGCTTTCAGGACACACGCCGCGCTAACGTCATTCGCTATGACACGCCGTCATTGGCCGGCTTCGTGTTCTCCGCCTCCTGGGGTGAAGACGACCTCACCGACGTCGCAGTCCGCTACAAGAAGGAGTGGAACTCGATCCGGGTTGTCGGTGGCATCGGCTATAGCTGGGATACGGACGAAGACGAAGATGGCGATATGCGCGGTTGCGGTGCTGGCTTTGCCGGAACCAACGGCTTCGGTGCAGCCACCGGTCCTTGCCGTCAGGTCGCAGTGGACTTTGAGCGCCTCGCGGGTTCGGTCTCGATCATGCATACGCCGACTGGTCTCTATACCTATTTCGGCGGTGCGCGTGATCAGTTCAACAACCAGACTATACCAACCGCACTCAGCGGCAGGACATCCCTTCCAGACCAGACGACATGGTACATCCAAGCTGGCATAAAGCGCCGCATGCTGTTCCGGGAACTCGGCGCTACAACCATCTACGGCGAGTATCAGGAAGCAGATGATGCTGGTATAGGTCGAAGCCTTACCAATCTCGGACAGGCTGGTAACACCTTCGAGATCACCGATACCGAGTTGACATCTTGGGGCTTCGGTCTGGTGCAGGACATCGACAAAGCAGCCATGCAGCTGTGGACGAGCTTCCGGCAATTCGATCCTTCCGTCCAGGGCATCTCCTCCGGACAGAACGGCCAGAACTTCCAGACGGGTGGCCTGGTTCTCGAAGAGCAGTTCCAGATCCAGGTCGGCGCCATAATTAGATTTTGACTTCCACGACTATTTTACGATCTTCATCATCTACTTGCCGGCCTTCGGTGACCGTTGAAACGAGGCGACGGCGTTCCAAAGAGAACGCCGTCGCCTCTTGTTTGCGCGGGAAGTATCCCGCGTGGGTAGAGTCGGGATGATGCGCCGTGCCTCATTGCTGAGGTCGGTTTCCGTAAGTGAGCGTCCGGCGAAGACGCTCTGCCGTAAATGCTGGCTTCCTGTTACGCTCAGGTCTGAGCGTAACGCCAGGGCATGGGTTCCTCAAGACGAGTGATCTTGTGATCTGCGATGCGGCCAAGCGTGTCGGTGAGCCAGGCTTGCGGACCGACACTGTTCAGCTTGGCGGTTTCGATCAGAGTATATGCGATATCCGCTGATTTGCCGCCACCTTCCGAGCCCGCAAACAGCCAGTTTTTCTTGCCGATGGCAATGCCGCGCATCGCGCGTTCGGCAGTATTGTTGTCGATCTCAAGGATACCGTTTTCCAGATACGGCCGAAGTCGCTTGATCCGAGTGATGGCATAGCGGACCGCTCCGGCGAGTGGCGTCTTGCCGGACAATTTGGGCAGTTGCACGGTCAACCAAGCTTCCAAATCCTCGATAACAGGCTTGGCCTCGTCTTGTCTGATCCGCACCCGTTCATCGGGAGGTTCACCACGCGCTTTCTTCTCAACAGCATAGAGCTCGGCAATGCGTCTGATCGCCTCTTCGGCAATGGCTGATCCTTGCGATTGCTGTACATCGACAAACTTCCTGCGGATATGTCCATCCTACCAGATCACCTTGATCAGATCACCACGTCGCCCACGGAACACAAACAGATGACCTGAGTAAGGGTCCTGTTGGAGAACGGCCTCGGCCAAAGCAGAAAGGCTGACAAAGCCCTTGCGCATATCGGTCACGCCTCCTGCCAACCAGATCTTTGTCGAGGCCGGAACCCGCGTCTGGGCGACAATGTCGCGCTTCTCATCATCGGACCAATGTCGCCGCTTACGCCACTTCTTGGCCATCGATAAACCTACATAGTGTCCACCAACGATAGTGGACACTGTTGCCCGCCATCACGCGGCAAAGCATCAGCATGATTGCAGACAACGCAAGAGCGGGAACACCGGACGCTTACGATGAACCGGCGATACGGTTTGATGGCGTGGAATAGGTTCAGAGCCTGTGACACGTCAAAGGCAGGGGGGTGAAACGGGGGGCGGCACGCTCCCCCTCAAGCCTGCCCGTCAAGACAGGCCAAGATGGTCGGGTATTACCCGGCCACATCTTGCGGAGCGACCGAGAGGAGCATCTAACGCCGCAGGCTGCTCCAGATTTCACGCGCGTAGCCAAATAACTCCTGAAACAACCGGTGGGTCAAAGCAGTTGTAAGCGATGGATTACATCAGTTCATCGAGATCTGATACTCCTTGCGCGATAAGTAGAACGTCATTTTGCTGATGCCAATCTGGCGAATTGCATCCGTTACTGCCTTGCCTTGGTAAGGCCGAATTTCGCCCCGACACGGTGTCACCAAAATCTCTTCCAGATTGCAGTAAATCATGCCCAATCGATACCTAAATATCTCCATAGGCCTACCCAGCAGGGGAGGTCCGCTACACAACGCAGTCGATGCCAGCCATTCTACGAATCCCGGGAAGCTTCGCGTAGTTAATCTCGATCCCTACTCTCGTGGAAATCTATTGACCCGATTGTGTTCGTTGATCCATTGTTCTCGGATCAACCACAGCGTAGAGGTGCAACCTAATGGACTCGATAACTTTAGCCAAAGGCAAAGGTAAATTTGTTGCCCTTGGATCAAATGGTGAGGTTCAGGAGGTAACAGACGAAGCTGAACTTACGGAAATTGAGCAGATGGTCGAAGAACGCCAAGCTGCCGGGCAGAAATTGACTCAAGCATTAAAGAAACATGGTTTCAACGCTCTTTCTGATGAAGAAGAGACACAGGTTAGTGAATAACGATAACATGTTTTTGTGACATCCCTTCATGATTTAGGCGGGACACTACGAACTAGATCTTTGCCTAAAACGCTGTCATTGGTTACGGAATATTCGCGATCAATTGGCGTAACACGCTTGGCTAATGTTACGGGGCTCGACACTATCGGAATTCCAGTGTGGATGGCAATCCGCCCGCTAGCTCGATCGTTGGCCGTCTCACAAGGAAAGGGCATTGATCAAGTTGCGGCGCAAGTGTCCGCGGTAATGGAGTCTATTGAGCTACACCACGCCGAGCATTTTGTGCCACCTGGAGAACTCTATTCTTTGCGAGAAGCTCTGATAGAAAGCAGATTCATCAATCCAGTCTCTCTGCCCTTAAGGTCAGATGCGCTTTTTAGAGAAGAACGTGTAATCCGCTGGATCGAGGCAAGAAATATTCAATCGCACGAAGCAATCTTAGTTCCTCGGGAGATCGTTGACCGTGACTCAAGAGTTTGCAACCCCAAGGATGAAATATTCTTTTCATCTTCCAATGGGCTCGCGTCCGGAAACACATTACGGGAAGCACAGATCCATGGTTTATGTGAGTTGATCGAACGCGATCAGATTACCTTCTGGCTAATCGAAAAAGAAATACTGAATTCAAAGAAATCTACACGCGTTGATGTCCAAACCATAGACGACTTGATGTGCGGCAATTTGGTCGAGTTGGTAACCGCAGCGGGCCTCGGCATTGCGATTTGGTATGTAGCAACAAACATTAACCTACCGTGTTTTGTATGCTCTATTTGGGACAGTGAAGGCGCAACCCATTTTCAGCAACGAGCATCCGGATCAGGCTGCCATCCATTCAAGAGAATTGCCTTATCTCGCGCGATAACGGAAGCGGCTCAGAGTCGGCTAACTCATATATCTGGCGCAAGAGACGATATGTATTGGGCGAAATACCGAGAGTCGCTGCCTATCAATGCGGGCAACAATATTGAATTCGTCAAAAAAACAAATTTGGAAACTGAAGGAGTCTCTTACGGAATGCTGCCAGAAGCATCGGAAATCCAAGATGACAAAGAACTAGTAGACTGGATATGTAAGATGTTACGTCAAGAGGTCGGGAGCGAGCCATGTTTCGTAGACCTCAGTCATCGAGACAGTCCTATTTCAGTTGTTCATGTATTTTGCAATGATCTCGAAGTAAGCGCAAAAAAAGAACTGTTTTGTCCGGGCGGTAGAGCGATGAGCGCACTCGCAAGGGCCGGCTTTCAATGAAAACCTGCGTGTTTGTCGGTCCTTCTGCGGGTACATGCACACTGCCGGAGGGCATTGACCGATTTTCCCCAGCTGCACAAGGTAGTGTGTTTCTTGCGGTCGATGCGGGTTACGAGAGGATTGGGCTGGCTGATGGTTTGTTTGGAAACGTCCCGTCTGTTTGGCACAAAGAGATACTTTTTGCCTTGTCGCTTGGCGTAGAGGTTGTTGGCGCGTCCAGCATCGGAGCTCTCAGAGCAGCCGAGTTGTGGCCGTTGGGAATGCGAGGTATTGGCAGGATATTTCGATATTATCGGTCTGGTGCAATTTTGGATGATGATGAAGTTTGCGTTTTACATTCAGTTAGAGAGCTCAATTTTGCACCTTTATCCATTGCTATGGTATCTCTTCGTAGAGCCTTGAAGAAATTGCGGAAATTTCAATACATTGATAAAAACGAAGAATTAAAAATATTATCGCACATGAAGTCTATTCATTTTTCAAATAGGAATAATGAAACGCTGCACAATGCGTTTCATGCAGAATTCGGAGCGAATAGGGCGAGCGAATTGGCGTTGGCTTTTAAGTTTTTTTATAAGGATCAAAAAATAGAAGATTACCATGAGCTTCTGATTTATCTATGTAATGATACAATATTAACCCCACCACGCCTCGTATGGTCAGAAATCGTAACCCGAAAATGGAAACCACAGTTTGAGGACAGCAAGGACGAAATACTCCCCTTAGAACGTTGGTAAGGCAGCAATCCCTTCTGATCTGAGCCCTATGGCTCCCTCACTCATTTGGAGAGTCCTTGGGTTGAGTATCTCACTGCTTCGATTTTGGCGATCGCGCCGGGTGTGGAGCCCTTAAATAGCTCAAGCGCCTAGCGCGCGGTTGACGGTGATTGACCGTTCAATGCGGAATGCGGCCTGACGGTGTTGTAGTCGTAGCACCAACGGGCGAGTTTGCGACGCGCGTCGGCCAGGCCCGTGAATATCTCTACATTCAATAGCTCATCGCGCCGCCGGCCGTTGAAAGATCCAATGAAGGCTTTCAGTGTCGATTTGCCGGGTGCGATGTAGTGCCATTTGAGGATAGCCGTAAGCGTCCGGTGTGTCCGCTCTTGTGGCGTCCGCAATGATGGTGATGCTTGTCAGCGATGGCGGGCGAAGGTGAGCGGCCGAAGGCCATGCGCTTGAGGCGCATCAACTCTGCCTGCAGCTTCTCGATCGATAGCGGGCCTCAATATTGGGCGCCACAGACAGATGAATGGGAGGCGTGTCAGGCTGCGAGTGATAGACCCCCTTTAAGTGATCAAAAGCAAGGGCTGCCACTACAGCCAACGCATAGGCTTCCGCATTGGTGATGTGGTTTTCGTTGGCGTGATTTTTCTCATCCCAGAACCCCCACTCTGAGCGCCAGCGCCCGAAGCTATCGTCTCATTGCCGGAAAGGCCGACAATGAACTAACATTCAAACCGGACCAATCAAGCGGGGCGGGTCAACAGCCCTTCCGTGATCAAAAGCGTGTTTCAAGAATGATCGTCGACAGCGCCAAGCGTACCGAAACGGAGTCGCAAGCATGTGACGCTATTACAACAATGCATCAAATGACGAAGGACAATCAAATGAACCGCACCATCATTTTCGCGTTGATCATCTCTGCGCTTTCGAGCAACGCAAATTCAGGTGAACCGGCCACTATAGACGTTGCGAAAACTAGCGGCTGCGGGTGTTGTGTCGCATGGATCGATCACCTGAAGAAAAACGGATTCTCTACGAAAAGCCAAGACATGGCGATGGGACAACTGATGCGATTTAAGCTCGATAATGGCATCGACGCGAAATTGGCCTCGTGCCATACGGCCAAGATCGGCGGGTATACGATTGAGGGACACGTCCCGGCGAAGGAGATACGACGTCTTCTCAAAGAGCGGCCGGATGCGATCGGCTTGTCAGTCCCTGGCATGCCTCTCGGATCGCCGGGCATGGATTTTGGTGACGACCGCGAATCCTTCGACGTGCTTCTCGTCCGCCGTGGCGGATCGACGGAGGTCTTCGCCTCCTATCCTGGCAAAGAATGACCCTATTCTCCAATAAGCTTGCTCGCCTGTTTCCCTTCACGACTCTGCTCGCATTCCGGTCTAATGGCGAGCGGTTGCACGAGGCAGCATTTGCAGAACTTCCGGCCAGTGAAGGAACTGCTTTGACAACGAAGGGACGGAATAAAGGATGACCGGTATTCGCCAAGATTTCCTCAAGCTTCGGCGTTTCGGAATCGGGCTCTTGGCGATCTCGCTGGTCTTGATTCTCGATCAAGCCTCCAAGTCGTTCGTGATCGAATTCCTCATGAGTCAGCCACGTGAAGTCCCCATCACGCCCTTTTTCAATCTTTCATTGGGGTTCAATCCAGGGATCAGTTTTGGTTTACTCGCTGACCTCGGCTCTTGGGGACCAATCATTCTGTCTTCACTTGCCTTGATAGTCATCGCCATTCTCCTTCTTTGGCTTTGGAGAGCCGAGGGGGGATGGGAGAGGGCGGCGATCTCTATGGTTATCGGTGGTGCGTTGGGAAATCTCTTGGATCGGATTCGCGCTGGCGCAGTAACAGACTTTCTTGATTTCCACGTCGGTGCCTATCACTGGCCTGCATTCAATCTGGCCGATACCGGAATCGTTTTTGGCGCCAGCATCCTTGTTTTTAGATTGCTTGGTTCACCCAGAAGTCGACACGAAACGCTGTCGAAAAAGCCTCGATAAGGCCATAGCAGTCGCTGGAACCCCAACAGCCGGTGGGGCTGGGCTCCAATTCCACCAGATGAGCCGCTTGACTCTCTAGTCCTTCCGGTTCGAATAGATCGGTTCATCTTTTGACTTCGGCAGCACCGTGTACAAATCGACATCTTGGAATTCAGGATTGGAACTACGGAGCATAACGGCCGAATAGAAGGTTGCATTCTTCAGGTCATCACATGTCGGAAGTAATTTAATATCCAGACTCATATTGACAGGCGGTAGCTTCGTAAACGTTGGTGCGAACAATGGGATTGCAGACTTGAATCTCTTATGAACATCCGGATGAACCAGCATGATCGCATGGACATGGGGGGTCATCTCCGGATGCGCTTTCGAAGCACGACCATTCCTCTTCTTTTTTGGAAGTCAGATAGGTGAGCGTATGTCTTGTATCTTTTGGAGAACGGGTAATCGACATAGGCATAGGTCGATGGCTGGAGATGGCGTTTTCGGCTGTAGTTGTTGATGAACTTGGAAATCATGTGGACGTAGAATTGTTCGAACCGAATTAGGCACTCGGATGGAGTGATTGGAATTGGGTTAGAGGCTCAATTTTCGTGAGCGTCCGGTGAACACGCTCTGTTGGGAACGGCGACCAGCAGTTACGCTCAGGTCTGAGCGTAACGCCACGGCATGAGCTGTTCAAGACGAGTCATCTTGTGATCAGCGATGCGGCCCAGCGTATCGGTAAGCCAGGCTTGCGGATCGACGCCATTCAGCTTGGCAGTTTCGATCAAAGTATAGGCGATTGCCGCGGATTTGCCGCCGCGCTGCGAACCGGCAAATAACCAATTTTTTCTGCCGACGGCGATGCCGCGCATGGCGCGTTCAGCGGTATTGTTGTCGATTTCAAGGATGCCGTTTTCGAGATATGATCGAAGCCGCTTGATCCGCGTGATGGCATAGCGGATCGCCCCGGCAAGTGGCGTCTTGCCGGACAATTTGGGAAGTTGGATTGCCAGCCAAGTATCCAAATCCTCGAGAACCGGCTTGGCCTCGTCTTGTCTGATCCGCACGCGTTCATCGGGAGGTTCACCACGCACCTTCTTCTCAATGGCATAAAGCTCGGCGATGCGTCTGATTGCCTCTGCCGCAATGGCTGATCCTTGCGATTGCTGCACATCGACAAACTTCCTCCGGATATGTGCCATGCAGGCGACTTCACGGATATTGCCGGAACGATACAAGTCTTCGAACCCGGCATAGCCATCAGCATGCATCCAACCGGTGAAGTTATTGAGATGCTCCCTTGGCCGTTCGGCCTTACGGTCAGTAGAGAACTGATACCATGCCGCCGGCGGTGCTTTGCTCGCCCAGGGGCGCTCATCTCTGGCGTAAGTCCACAGCCGGGTTGTCTTGGTCCTGCCTGTGCCGGGAGCCTGCATCTTCACCGGCGTGTCATCGGCAAAGATCGCCGTTCCGCTCAGAACATGCCGGCCGATGGCGTCTGCCAGCGGTTCCAGCAAGGCTGTCGAGCGACCAACCCAATCGGCAAGGGTCGAGCGATCCAGATCGATCCCTTCACGACCAAAGATCTGGCTCTGACGATAGAGCGGGAGATGATCGGCGTACTTGTTCACAAGCACATGTGCCAGCAGACCCGGTCCCGGACGGCCACGTTCAATAGGCCTCGATGGCAACACGGCCTGCGTGATCTTCTCGCAGCATGAACAAGCCATGCGCGGGCGCACGATGCGGTTCACAACGAAGCGCCCCGGTACGAAGTCCAGCTCCTCAGTCACATCTTCACCAAGTTGCCTGAGTTTGCCGCCACATGATGCGCAGGCTTCACCGGCTGACAATACCGTCTGATGACGCGGCAGATGATCAGGCAATGGCTTTCGCTTCGGTTGGACTTTCGGCGCCTCAATGCCTGCGATATCGGATGACGGGTCAGAGGCGCGCGCAATCTCCTCGTCTTTCAGTGTCAGCTCAAGCTGGTCAATCGCTTCCGAACGTGAACCGAACTGATGGCGGCGCGATCCGGCAAGCTGGTGCTTCAGCTTGTCGATTAACAGATCTCGGGACTTCAACTCAGAGGTTAGTGAGGCAATAAGATCTTTTAGAATCTCAGGATCATCAGGTAGTTGGTTGGCCTCATTGAGCATGCAAATGGTCTATCAGATTCACACTCTTTATGGAATCCCTCGACCACAACAAACCTTTGTTCCAAATAGATTTTTGTTCACCCGGCCGTCAACGGACGCCACGTCCGCTGAGGTGCTCGCCAATCGATCCCTTCCAGAAGCATCGAGAGTTGCGCTGGCGTGATCACGACTTTGCCGTCAGCCACCGATGGCCAAACAAACCGGCCCCGTTCCAGGCGCTTGGAGAACAAGCACGCACCCTGGCCATCCCACCAGATTACTTTGATCAGATCGCCACGTCGTCCACGGAACACAAACAGATGACCCGAGTACGGATCCTGATGCAAAACCGTCTCTGCTAAAGCTGAAAGGCTGACAAAGCCCTTGCGCATATCGGTCGCGCCTCCAGCCAACCAAATCCTTGTCGAGGCTGGAACCGGGATCATTCACTCAGGCCTCGCACCAGGCGAGAGACTGCTTCAGGATCAAATGCACCCGTGATGCTAAATCGGTGTCCGTTGGTCAGCGTGATCTCAATCCGACCATCCGCAACTGGTGACTCGACAGGCAGCGCAGACTGTTCAGCCACGATCTCAACCGGCAGGAACGTAGCCTCCCGCGTATCATCTTCGACCACGGCAAACCGAGGATCGCGCAGCCATTTGAAAACAAGATTGGCGTTTACATCATAGCGGCGGGCAACGCGAGAAACCGACACACCGGGAACCCGCGTCTGGGCGACGATATCCCGCTTCTCATCATCCGACCAATGTCGCCGCTTCCGCCACTTCCTTGCCATCGATTGTCCCGGAATAGTGTCCACTAACGACAGTGGACACCATCGCCCGCCATCACACAGCAAAGCATCAGCATCATTGCAGGCGCCGCAAGAGCGGGGACGCCGGACGCTTACGGATAGCCTGCGAGGTCAGCTCAGTTCCGTTGTCACTGACGATGGTTGCTGGCTCGCCGTAGAGGCAGATCAGAGCATCAAGTTCGCGCGCCATACGCACGCCTTAGATCGAGGTATCGGCAATCAGACCGAGGTTCTCGCGAGTGCTGTAGTCAATGACAGCGAGGATGCGGAACCGTTGCCCCGGCTCGAAGACGTCGGATAACAATCGGGTGGCCAGCGCTCATTCGGCCGTCGCGATGCATCAAGCGTTGCGCGGGTTACACTTCGTGACGGTCACATCGCAAGGTACACCGCGTTCATATGGTCGGAATGCGACCGATCTTCCGGAACAGGTCCTGTGACTGGATTTTGTTGTCAAATACCGGGTTCAGCTTTATCCCCTGCATTGTGCGCGCTAACGCCCGCATGCTTTCAAAATTCTTCTCGAAACCACGCAGTGCCTTTTTAAATTCAGGGCTGGGTTGCAGTGCCCTCGTGATCAATTGGACGTCGGGAAACAGCTCCGCCTTGCGCTTGTTCTGCATGGCGTCAAAGACCGCGAACGCTTTAGTGTGTCTTGTCAGATCGATGCCACGAAGCGCTTTTTCCAAAGGCTCCATTTGTTTGGCGAAAACCGCGAGCTGGGTCGCCATTCGCTCTTGTGCCCGTATGACCGCATCGCTTTGATATTCAGACAGCGCCGTCTGGAGATATTCGGATTTTCGCATTTTCCATTTCCGCTGAAGGCGTCTGAGCGAAGCTTCATCATCCTTGCCGAGACGGCGCATGGCGGTGGTCGCGGCGAGCCCATCATCACGCACCATCATGGCAGCGACCCTTTTGAGGGTGGCTGCATCCCGCTCGTTGTAGCGAGATGCACCTTTGGGACGGCCTCGACGCCGTTTTTCGATCTTCATGGGTTCATCCTTACGATCTGCAAATTCAACCTAATCTCTTATCTGAGGTTGGAATAGAAAACCGAGGGAATCCAGAGACAAGAAATCAGGCTCGACGATTTTTTGCAGTCCGAGAACGACATAAATTCGGCTGGTGAAGTATTGGAGCGACATAAAATCGCTTCGCCTCACGCTTCATGGCATCGATCTGACAAAGAGCGCTAAGGCGTTGAAAGGCAGCCGTCTTCTGACAACCAACGAGGGTATATGTCAGCCTATCGCTCTCACCCCATTGGACTGGGCACTGAACCGCTCTGGAGCATATCGGCCGTGATATCCAGCTCTTCGGCTTTGGCAGGAGATGCAGCCGGCTGATCCGGGGCTGCTTCCTTTGAACGCAAGGAATCCGGTAGGTGCTCGCGCACGCGCTCTGGTGCGCTGTCGCGAATATCGGCTTGAAGCTCCTCGTATTCAGCACGCGTAATCTTACCTGTATCCAGCCGTTCGCGGGCATCATCCAGCTTCTCCTGATAGTCGAAGAGCTTTGTTTGCTCGTTCAAGAGCCGGATCTTCGCAACAAAGTGCGGCTCATAAGATTCCCAGTGCGGGCGTGAATTATCGATCTGATCGGGATCAATCACAGCTGGATCGACTTCGTGTCCGAACTCATCAAAAACCTGCGTCCCATTCTCCGTCTTGAATACCCGCCTTCCATCCGGCAGCACATGCGCCTGATCCAACAAGACCTCCATGCGCTCTTGCACCCGCTCAAGCGCAATCCGGTTTTCGTTTAACGCGGCGATGGTCGCGGCATCATAGCTATCAAGCTCTGACCGGAAACTGGTGATTTCATCGCTGCTCACCACAAGCAAGGCGGCGTCGGCAAATTCGGAGAACTCATTATCGGCCCGGTCAGTACGCGCTTTGCGATCTTTTTCCTCGCGCTGCTGATGCATCAGATGCTGCTGGCGCAACACATCAGACCTGCGGCCAAACTCCCGTCCCAATGCGCCTGCAACAACAATCATCGTTATTCTCCACACTCCTTTTTCACCATCGCTGCGATGACCACCCATGGGGTGTAGTCCGCATATTTCTTAAACGTGGCGCTGATTTTGAGTACGATCTGATCATTGCCGTGAAACCACTTGCGGATACAGTCTGAACCCGTCGTTACCTTCTTAGTGGCCGCCATGGTGTCTTTCCGAAACCGGGCATAGGCAAGTCCCTCGACTATCCCGCCGACGTACCAGACCAGTTCGTTCGATTTCAGTTCATTCAGCACTTTGCCAGCCGTCACGTACTTCCCGTCTCCCCGCACTTGCGGTGGGTTTGCAACCCAAATCCCACCGGCCAGAAACGCGGCTATCACGTTGAGATAGAACGGCTTTTTTCTCAGCATAACGGAACCTTTTTGCTAAATTTCCGTTAGCTGTTCGCGCTATGGTAGAATATATGGAAAGCGTTGAAACACCGCCGTTTCAGGCAATTGCGCCCGATCCGGCAAACTAAAAACCACGACGAGCAAAAAGGTTCGATTATGCTCTTGGAAAGGAAATAGCAGAAAACCTGCTAAATATCTGATCTGATATGACAAAATTTGGATATCTACGCATATCCACGCATGAGCAACGTCCCGACCGTCAAATCGACGGTCTTGAGGCAATTTGCGACGAACTTCATATTGAAATGCTGTCCGCCGTTTCGGCGAGACGTCCCATCTTCGACAATCTGATCGCAAGACTTAATAAGGATGACACGCTCGCTGTCTGGGATCTCGACCGCGCTTTTCGGTCGACGAAAGATGCAATCTTGACAGCGGACGCGCTAAAAGAGCGACAGATCAATTTTCAGATCGTCACGCTCAACGTCGATACGGCCACACCAGCCGGGGAACTGCTCTACACCATCATGGCCGCAGCGGCGCAGTTCGAACGACGCAATCTGGTCAAGCGCACCAAAGAAGGCATGGAAGCAGCTCGCAGGCGCGGTGTGCGACTTGGCCGCCCGCCGCTTTTGTCACCGGACCAGGCAAGTGACGCCAAGCGCCGTATCAACAGGAACCTGACAGATCTTGCTGCACTGGCTGCGGAATACGGCGTATCCACCTGGACCGTCCAGCGGGCCATCGAGCGGGTGTGAGACGCGCCCTTTCCGTGATTTGTGTTGTTATTAACGGGTCAAATCCGGTAAAATATTGGTATGAGCGATATCGATCAAAAACCAACGCTGGATGAAAAAACGCGCCCCTGTGAGCCGTCGACCGATCCCGATTATCTGGCGTGGAAAGAACGCACGGTGAAAGCAGCGCTGGCCGATGCGAAGGCCAACCCTGACCAGCTTGTTTCCCACGCGGAAGTGAGACGCCGCCTCGGCCTTGAACGTTAGGTTCCACAGAACTGCGCTTGCCGACCTACAACGCATCCGGAACTGGATTGCCGAAGACAGCCCGCGCGCGGCAGACCATGTGATCCTGCGGATCGACCAATCCATATCATTGCTGGAATCCTTTCCGCGCATTGGCCGGACCGGGCTTGTCGAAGACACCCGCGAAATCTCCGTACCAAACACACCTTACATCGTGGTCTACACGGAACCGGATGCCTATGAGATCTGGATACTGCGTATCATTCACGGGCGGCAGAAATATCCGCCCGATGACAGCTAATCACCATCCACGTGCCATTCATTGAATGGGTCCGCAGGGAAACGAATGCGCTTTTTGATTCCGACACCCATCACTTGCAAGCCGGGCATTTATCAATCGCTGAAGGTGAAGCGCACGCGCCCGGCGGCCGATAGGCTCCGGGCGCGATTTTGATGTGAGCTACGCTGCTTTGAGCGCTTTCTTTGCTGTCTTGCCGCGCTCTATCGCATCAACCCCACTGCGCTTGGTATAGGCGCGCATGGGGAATTCGGCGTAGCGCGGTGTCCAGCCCTCGCGGTGCGGCTTGCGCGTGCCGTCAAGATGCTGGCGGATGATGCTTTTTTGCACCTTGGCGGTTGATGCGACATGCGCATCCGCCACCGCTTTGCCGCCAACCTCCTTGAGCATGGCGTTGATGGTCTCCTTGTCCCGCAACAGGTCAAAGAAGGTATCGTCCGGTGTCCAATGTTTGGACAGATCGACGGACAACACGCTCCCCAAAATCTCGACCAGACCGTCACCGCAAGCCAGCGTTTCGGCGACGACGAACGTCAGCACATCCATGACCTCATCATCGTTCAGCTTCATAAGCTTGGCAAAGATCACATGAATATCGTGTGACCTGCCCCAATCATGTGTGCGGGGAACGATTGTTTCGGCGTCCTCAATGCTCAGATCCAAAAGCCGTGCGATGAAGGCCCGCTCGTCCGCCAAGGTCTTTGTCGCACTGTTGGTCTCAAGAGAGGCACCGATGGCTTTTGTGTTTGCCTTTTGCGGATCGGCCTGCACGCTCCAATGTCGTGATCCGGCGATGATCTGCGCCACGGCCACCCGCAACGCCAAAGCGCGATGGCCGATCAGTTCGGCTCGAACAACCGCATGACGGTGCAGGTCCAGATAGTTTTGCATCAGCTTGGTCAGTTCCGGTCTGGCCGGGGATGATGGCGTTTGGCCGTTCATTAGAGCGGCTTTTGCTTTTTCCAGCTTGGCCGCTTCCTTGTCGGTCAGCCAGCCTTCATGGGCGGTGACTTCGCCGTCATGGCTGATTTGGATGTAAACCCGGCCTCCGTCTTGCTTGGCGGCTTTCCGGTGCTTCCATTTCGGCCAGTGCTCACCGATGTCCAGAACGGTAACATCCTGCCAACCGTCAGCCAGATAGTCGGCTTTGAGCCGCGCTATGGCCGCGCTCTGCAATGTCCAGAAATTGGTTGCATCGTCAAAATAGCGGGTCTCGCCAAACAGGTCCGAGACAATCGCGCCCTTGTATTCGGTTTCATCAAACAAGGCGTTGTCGACGGGAATATCAGCCCCGCCAAACAGCCAGCTCCGCAATGCGTGCCCCTGCGGCGCATGGCTGTCATCGTCCTTGAACAACGCCCACCAGTGCTTTTGCTGACGCTTGGTCGACATGGTCAGGATGCGCAATGTCTGCGCATCGATTTCCTTGCGGCGATACGCATTCAGGATCGGATCGATGATGTTTGCAATTGCCAAGCGTTGTGTCACCAGCCTTGAGCTCACGCCGAATTGCGCGGCAATGTCCTCGACGCTGCGGCCCTGTTTGGTCAGCGCCGCAAATGCCTTGTACTGATCGATCTCATCCATCGGCAGGCGGGCAATATTTTCTGCCAATGACGCTTCAATCGCTTTTGCATCGTCGCCGTCTTCCATGATGATGCATGGCACAGGATCGGCCGTGCCTTCATCGGCCAGTTTGGACAGCGCATGATAGCGGCGCTGGCCCGCGATGATTTCAAAGCCCTCGCAATTAGGGCGCACGAGAAGCGGCTGCAACAATCCCAAAGAACGGATAGATGGCAAGAGATCGCCCGTGTCCTTGCCGCCCCGCTTGCGCACATTAACGCTGGCGGGTTTTAGTTGGTCGAGTTGTAAATGTGTCAGTTTCATTTTTTCCTCCATGAGGTTTGGGTTGATGGATAGCAGTACTCTTCGGTGCGGCGAGGCCAGACGATCCGCCCCCGCTGCGTTGGTAAAACCGGACGTCAGTATTCGTCGTCGCGCATGATGGTCAGCACGCGCCGCGTTACTTTCGGGTCGCCGGGATCGGGGCTCAGAAATTGGAAGTCGGCGTCGTAACAGTCGATCTTCCAAAAATAGCCATTGCCGCCGAAGTCGAATGCGCCAAAGTCGCGCTCGCCGTAGAGGTCGTTGCCAAGATCAAACCCGTCAAAGCAGCGCACCCGGGAAAGGACCTGCTCGCGGATGTCTGCGGGTAAGTTCTGCACACCCGGTGTGAGGACAACGCGGCCCGTTAAAAAGGTGTGGCGCAGCAGGTCATTTAGCTGCGCGATTTTCTCGATCTTGGTCATGATGCATCCTCCGGCGCTTTGCCAAGGATGCGGCTCTGGTGACCGCTGGGCGCGGCCTGTTGCAGCTTGTTCAGATAGTCCGTGGCCTTGGCAGCCTGCGCCGCCGCTTTGAAGACAAAGCCTTTATCGTTCTGGAGCGCCTGCAACCAGCTCTTGATATAGAGCGCATGACCGTCTCGCGGTGTCTGCGTGATGCCGAGTCTTGCGCACAGGAAAGCTGCGCCGAGTTCGGCAACCAGTTCCTCAAAGGCGTATCTTTTGCGCTCGCGGTTGGTCTTGGCCTTGTCGCGGTCCAGCCGATGCGGCGCACCTGTCCAGTGGGTGAGTTCGTGCAGGAGCGTTGAATAATAATTCTCCGTGGCGGTGGCATCCGGCGTCTCCAGAAAGGCCACGGTATCGGGCATAACGATAAAGTCGCCTGCCCGGTTATAAAAAGCGGCATTGCCGCCATGGCGGATATCCGCGCATGTGCTTGCACAAAAACGGTCAACGTTCGCAATCCGTGAAACAAGATCGGTCTTGTTGATCGGCGCAGCGTCCCGATGGTCGTAGCCGTCCACCTGATCGGCGTTAAAAACGGTGTAGGACCGCATGACCGGAATCTGTATCTCTTCGGACACAGCGTCATCGCGTTCGTTTGTCTTGTTGACAGACTTGTAAAAAATGATCGGGCTTCCATGCTCCCCTTTGCGCACCTGCGCCCCGTGCATCCGCCATTGTTTGAAGGTTGCCCAGTGATTGGAGGCAAAGCCCTTATGTTGCTGGTCGACCCAAAGAGAAGGAATATTGATGCCTTGATAGTCGCAGCCTGATGTGGGGTTGAAGGGCAGGCCCTGCGCTGCCAGTCCGGCAAAGGGGGCGCGGTAATCGTCAAGGTCGATGTCGTCGAGAATGCCGACGATCTTGCTTGTGATGTCCCGCTGGATATCGCGTTTGGTCATTAAAACCTCGCTTGGTCAAAGGTTGCACACCCGCGAAGCTTCCCTTTGGGAAAACCCCGCGCATGAACCCTTGCCCAGCGGCGAGCGTCCAAATCCCAGACATAAAAAAGCCGCCGCCGGAGGCACGACGGCGGCGACCAAATACCGGACGCGATACCGCAAGCCAGGCGCCCCAAAGTCGCATCGCTTGCTTGCAAGCGGCATGGTCCGACAACACGGGACCCGGCGGAGCGCAGCGCAGACGGGGAATGGAGCGGGCCGGAGGACTGCGGCTATTGGATCAGGCGGCCTGCGGCGGTGTAAGCTGGTAGAAGGGTTCCATGCCGGGCCTGCCCGGCATGACGGACAACAAGCGGCGGCATCCCTGCCGCCACCATCTTCACCTGTCAGGGATCGTTACCCGCATGGGCCGAAACAGCCATGCTGGTTCGGTGGAGCTTGCCGACGAAGAGGCTAGCGCAATAGAGCCCGCCCGGACGGCCAGTGTAATCCGACTAGAGTTTAAGTATAAATCAGAGCGGCTTAAATTCCGGCTCCTGCCACTTCACGTCAGGGTACATTGCTTTTGTCATTTGAGAAACGATCTGCGGAAAGCGCCGTCCATGATCCAAGGCATCATTTCCGAAATGATCCCAGCAATAGAAGTCGATGCCCTCCTTGTTGATCAAGTGATCGACCATAGCAGACAGCCCTGTTCCAGCAGCAGCCATCAGTGGCGTGATACCGCTTTCAGTTCGCTGTGCGTTGATCAGATGAGGGTCTTTCGCCAACTCCGCATCGACACCACCGAAATCATTATTGAACGCACATTCAATAATGTCATTATCTCCACGGTTTATTGTTATTCGGTCACGCGTCACAATTCGGTATGCTGGGATGGCCATCAGATACTTTCCCCCAGAGTCTTTATAAAATAATCAACAATTTTTTCCTCAAACTCCTCAGAATATATTCGAGAAATCTGACCTTTCTTCTCAAATCTAAAGTACATCATATTTCTATCAAAGGATACAAATTTGTTTTCCGAAGAAAATATTGATGAATAAATAGGTACAGCCTCCTCTATTTCCAAAAATGTTCGGTCTATTATTGAGCGGAAATTGAGGTGTGAGAAAAATGGATTGTGCCGGACAGTATGTTTACCAATCAAGTCAGCTGTCACGCCATGCAGCTTACTATCTGAGGAGAAAATCCCAAAACCAGCACAAATATTTGTCCCCCTATCTTCACCAAATGCGTATTTTTTCTTGAGAGCAAAATAATTATCTAAATCGTAATAGAAACCGTCTCCGTTATGCTCACCCTCGCCCATCATGTGCAAATTAACCGGATACATGACTTTTTCAAAATAGAAATAATTTGGCGTTATTCCATAATTTAAAAAATTATTTTCAAAATATATGTAGTATACTGGTATCGTCAAGTACTCTAATTTGAACTCCTTAATCTCAAGCAGATTTTTCAAAAACGCTTTACGCATTGTCGGGACATAGATTCCTTTGATGTATTTGGCTGTATGGTGAAGATAGGTGGATTCCGCATCGGGGCGCTGAAAGTAAGCTCGAGCGGAAGTCAAGAGTGATCGCTTAAGTGCTTCTTGATCTAGAAAGAGAGCGCAGTTGGGATGTTCGATCCTGACGAATGCGTCAAGAACCCAGAATTTAGGCGGCCTAATGCGTACGCCGGGGCCAATTGCGTTGGGGTTCTTTTTGCCGAGAAAGCCTTTCAAGTCATCACGTTCCAAAGCATCTAAACGAAGTGGTTGACCCTTGGGGTTGAGGAAACTCGTTCCGTTAACTGTAGCTCGGTTCAACGTTTCGAGTATGTGGGAGTGATAGGAACGATATCCCATTCCCAAGACAATGCTGTCTTCCCAGATCGTCCGCCAAACGTGAAACCGATAAGCATCCGTTATGATCGCTTCCGTTTTTATCACTTGGTCGTCGCGGGAGATTAGGTCGAGTTTGGGCATGACGCTACCGTTTGTGAGACAGAGTTAAGTCCCAAGATATTCCACCGCATTGCAGTAATCCACCGCCTGATACGCGGTATTGAGCGCTTATTGAGCGGCTTTGCGCGCTGAGCCTTCTCGGCGATGCAGCATCGACCCCCAACATTGTTGTGATCGGATCCGGTCGCGTCATGCAGCCGCCGGCTCGATGTGTTCACGAACCTGCGGAGGAACGACTGCCCCATGTGGAAACCGACTAAATCACCAAGTCAAGAAGGCTCAACCGCGAAGGCCGGTGCCGCAAGAACCTCGCCGCTTTCTTCCTGCTGCGGCCGCGAACTCGTGGAGGAGCGCGCGCGCCGCCTTCGCTTCGCCTATTGCAAGACTTGCCCTCATGCGATCGCAGCAAAGCTGGATGCCGCCGAGACAGCACGTCAGCCGAACAGCACAGCGATCAATCAGCGCATCGATCAGCTCGAGAGCTGGTCCACTTTACTTCCCCCCATTCCACCCGTCTCCAGCAAAAGCTGACCATATAGGAGCCACATCTCATGCTGCTCATTCCCAAAAAAACAGTGCCGGTTTTGGCGCCCCCTGCCCGGCTCAAACGCGCTTCAAACGACGCACCGGCCTATCTCCAAGCTCTTGTGCGCGCGGTTGAAGAGAGCTGGGAAGCTCCAGATGCCGCGCAATACGAGAATTGCTTCGATCACTATGTGGAAGCGCTTCTTGAGCCATTGACGGAAGAGCACCTGTCGATCGAGGAGACGCTGGCGCTCTTCCGCTCGAAGGTTGAGCGGATGATCGAGATTGCCCCCGATCTTTTTGAAAAAGCGCTGCGCCGTTCGCCCCTGGAGACGGGCTACTTCATTGATGGAGGTGACGATGACACCCACTGATTTGCCGGACGCCATGCGTATTTTGCGGGATGTTGTGCATCAGGCGAACCTTGAGCAAAAACGCCTGCGCCGGGCGCGCGTTGAGTTTCTTGCACTCAGCTTGCTCGTCGTCGTGCTGCTGGGGATCGATTACAAGATCGCGCACATCATGTTCAGCTATCTGGACCCGACGCTTGGCGATGTCAGTCTGGGTCCGGCATTCTTGGCACTCAGCGTCCCTGTCGCCGTCATCGTCATTCACTTGCTTATTAGCGAGAGCGAAGGCCAGAGCATTGAATACCGTCTGCGCCGTCTGGCAGGCGTCGGTGTCTTTGTCTTCTTGTTTGGCATCGCAGCCATGGTGTCGCTGGTCTACCTAGATGCAAGTGAAGGCATTGGCGCGCAAGACACAGGCGGCAATATCCAGGGCACTATTGGCAACGAGAGCATCGGGCTTGATGGCGGAGACAGCTCGCTTGGCTTTGCGGTGTTTCGTGCACTGTTTTCCAGCCTGTCGCCGATGATTTTCTTCGCAGGCATGACGCTCATTTTATTTGTAACGGTCTATGCCTGCCATCGGCTGATGCAAAAGATCGAGGTCCGCTAAGAGTTCTTTTCCAATGCAACGCGGCGTGCACCGGAACTGGGGCAGCTGTTTGGAGAAGCCGAAGCGCACTTTTTGAATATACGCAAAGCCGATGCCCGGGCGCGTGTGTTGCAGAAAAAGCTGCCGGGCGATCCCGAGTACAAATTTTCAAGGATTGTATCGGCAGCGATTTCCGATGCTCTTCACCGCATGAGCCGTGCGCTTCGCGCCTTTGATGAACGCGAGGGGTTTATGTCTGACGTGTTTGTCCGTAAGGCCGCTATCCCTGCACACATTAAAACGCGCGCTACCGGTCGGGAGCAGATTGCCGACATCCGCCAGGCAACGACACCCTACGCCATTTTGAAAGAATTGGATGCCGCGCCGCCTAAGGAGGAGAACGAATAGTCATGCGAATGTTTCTGATGTGCGGCGCGGCAATGGCCGCGCTTGTAACTGCGAACCCGGTGCCGGTGAACAGTGCCAGCGGCAAACTGATTGTGACGGGCCTGGATAACTCGGATTCCTATCCGCTCTTTATCAATGCGGCTGTCGCGCGGTCTGCAGGAAACACAGTCCAGCGATTGGTGGAACAACTCAAGCCGGGTGACCGCGTGAAAGTGCTGTCCTTCGGGCTTGCCGGCGTGGCCACACGGCTCATCGATATTGAGGTTGAAATCGGAAGAAAGGCCCGCGCGCGTCCACGCCGCGTTGCTGGGACATTGGGGGCAATGGTGCGTTCGCTGCCGGGGCGGGTCGGACGTGGTGAAATCCAGGTTCAAAGCCGAACCAACATCATCGGGTTTATCGAAGCCATTGCACCGTCGCTGAACTGTGAAATGACGCCGACGCGCATTGTGCTCTTCTCGGACGGTATTGAATGGTCAAGCCAGATTAAGGGTGATGACCTTCTGGCTAGTCGGGTAAGCCTGCCATCGCCAAGCGGAATGATCTTGAAAGGCTGCGCGGTTGAGATGCGCGGGCTTGGTCAACAGACCGCCGAACTTGGCACGGATAGCCGGTGGTTCCCGCTGCTGCGCGCTCAATGGACAGCGTTCTTCAAGAAAGCTGGTGCGGCCTCTTTCACAGCATATGCAGAGTTTCAGTAGTCAGGGTTCGGCGTTCGAAAGAAGCAAGCCAACCACGGAGTTTTGCAATGGCTAGCAATTCGACAACTCCTCGCGACCAGAGCAAAGGCACGGCGCGGAAAGTCAATCGGATCATCATCGCGTGTGAAGAAGAGGATGGCAGCCTGTACATGCGCGAAATCCTCATCCCCATCGATAAAAAAAAAGAAACCGTCGGTACGCCTCCTGATAGCGGCGATCGCAACGGAGAGAAATCATGACCGGATTCGTGGTTGCAACACCGCGCAGGCACATCGCTTCGGTGAATGCGAAATTCGCAGGAGCCTGTATCGCCGGCGCAATGGCGTACTTGCTATGGCCGACCAGCGCTTACTGGTGGACCTTTTATCCCCTCAGCATCATGTGCGGCGCTGCAGCTCTCGCCCTCATCCTGCAAGCGCTGCTGTTAATCCGGCAGATCCGCAAATTCGAACGCGATCAGCGTGAATTCGAAAAGCTTGGCCATCCGGTCAAGACAGCTGCGCTCGCTCAAGAAGATTTCATGACGAGAAAAGGAGTCATCCGGGATGTCAGCTAAACTGATTTTGCCGATGGGGATTATGGATGATGACCGGCTCGTGGTGAACCCTTATCCCGATTTGTCTCGTCTAATTATCGGTGCGACTGGCGCTGCAAAAACGACGTCTGTCGTCATGCCGACGGCGCAGGCTTTGTTCGGCTATCCGGACATTGCCGTTTTGCTGAATGATCCGAAAGACGGTGAGTGCTACGCGCAGCTCAAAGGCATTGCGCGCAGAACGGGACGCCCGTTTGGCTGCATCGATGATTTCGGGGTCTTCGGTTTCGACAATCCTGACCGGATCAGGCTCAACCCGTATGGCTCAATCCTGGTTGCGCTTAAGGACACGAAATGAGCGTCAACTTTTCAATTGAAACAGCCACGCACGCGCACATTCCTGAGGTGGATGATGGCGGTCGCAATTTTCATTTTCGCGAACGTCCACGGCGAGACCTTCATTTGGGCATGCAATTCCTGGGTGAATTCAAACCGGACCGCCTGACACCAGGAGGGCTTTGCGATCTGATGAGCGACCCTTTCACCTGGCGATCTGCTCGGGAAGCAGCCTCGGAAGAAGGCAGCCCTGCGCTGCGTGCCCGTGCGCGGGCTTCAATTCAGATGGAAGACGAGAATCCGGAGGATTATTTCAAACACCATACGGCAGCTATTACGGCATTGAGTCCATATGAGGCAGGGTCCGTACTTAACTTGGCGGGCGCGGACGCGAACCATACACATGATGAACTCATCCGCGGCGGCTGGGTCATGTGCTTTGTCCAGCCACAGGTCCATGCTCAGCGCGTCGGGGTGCAGTACGCGCTTCACCAGCAATCGTTTCTGGCTGCGCAATTTTCAGGGCGTAGCGGTCGGTTGCACAACATCATCGACGAGATGTGCAACTCGCCTCAGAAAGAGGCGATAGAGGCGATTACGATCCAGCGCAGCTATAAAGTCGCCAGCGATTATATCGCGCAGAGTTTTGCCGATATCGAAAAACAGTACGGCCGCAAAGAAGCGTCCATCCTTTACGACAACTGCGCCGTAAAGCAGTTTCTGTCTTTCAACGATGCCGACGCTCAGCGCGTCTCAAAGCTGATGGGCGAAGAGATCAGCATTCAGCGCTCCGTGAACATCAACCCGCAGCGGCTTGAAGTTGTGCGTTCGCTTAATACCGGCAAGCAGCCAATCATGACGCCGGAAGAGCTTATCAATCTAGATCCGGCATATCAGGTGATTTACATCAGAGGATACGGATGGCTGGTGTGCCGAAAACTCTATCAGAATCAAGTTGCGCCGACGTGCCATTGGGTTGAGCCGAGCCCGTTTCACGCCGATATATTGGCGCCAGATCCGAAGGTCGAGCTTCTTGTGCGCGCGGGAGGCAGATCATGACCCGCCTGCGCTTCACGATCTGGGCCATCGTGCCGATAGCGCTTTGCCTTGTCTACATCGCCTTCGGGCTTCCGCATTTTCGGTGGCAATACACCTGGCTGAATGAAGGCCAGGGCCATGACCCGCTTGCGCAGCGACACTACCTGTCCTGCACGTTCTGGGGACCGTATGGGCGCTTCACGGTCAACCATCCGGCGCGCGGTGAGTGCGACTGGATCATGTTCAAGAAAAGCTCCGACACATAGCCGAGGATAACACCATGAAGGAGAGCAATCTCGATGCAATTCAGCGTGAGCTAGAATTGCGAAAACTGCGCCGCAGCGGCGCAGAGACTCTCAAAGACCGCGCGCTTCATGACTTTCTGTCAATTCGCGAGAAATACGATCACCAACGCGATGACACCGAACGGCTTTACCGCGCCGAATACAAAATGCGCGCCGATGTCGCCTATCAAATGCTGCTCAGAAAAGCTGGATCGGCGAAGCCAGAATTGAAGCCGCGGTTCTTTGGGATCGACCAGTTCAATTCGCGAAAGCTCACCCAAAACGCGCAGCGTCTTGTCCGGTTTCAGCATGAACAAACAATGGCACGGCTGGATAAGAACGAACTGAAAGAAAGCCGTGCCTTCATAGAAAAATGCGCCCAACGAGAAAACTACGCGGACGCTTTCAAGAAATCTTCCGAGCGGCGCAGCCAGGAACGGCGTCAACGAATAGAGCGCCGCCACAAACCCACTATGTCTGAATAATTGTTAGGAGAAGACAATGGAAAACATGTTTACCCCCGAAGAAGCTAAACGGGTCGCAGAAGCCAGAATGAGTTTTTCAGGACGGCTCCTGACCGACCGGCAGTTCAATGACTTCATTGCGGTGACCGGGATCATCGAACGCCGGATCGAGGAAACCGGGTCTTTTGTGGATCCCTTGAATGACTATGCAAACGCCCTTGCGCGCACCGAACGGTTTGATGCGGTCAAGTCCGGCAACACGATCCGCGAACTCTTTAAACTCAGAACCGGCCTGACCATGAATGCAATGCGCGAAGAATTCCTGGAACGTGAGGCGGCGCTATTTGACCGGGAGAATAATCCTGCCGAGCAGGAACGTCAGAAGGCCTACCGAGCAGGCGTTGAAGCCGGGCGCATGGTTGAAACCGGCGACAAGATCACCTTTTACCGTGCCCTCAATCATGAGGCGGTGCAACTGGCCAAACAACTCAGCATTACGCATGTCGGCGCCCGGAAATTCATTGATGAGAGCTTTGAGGAGATCGAAGGCCGGAGCTTGAGCGAATGGGGCCGGGAACTCGATGAGAAATACTACCGTCCACAGATCGAATCGGAAAAGAAACAGCGGGCAACCGAGAAGCGTCAGGCGCGCAAGCAACAGCCGAGCTATTCTTAAGGGAGGTTTAGATGGCACTGTTTTCCAGCCGCAAAAAACGCCAGGCATTGAACAATGCGCCCTGCCCCACATGCGCCGCCGCCATGACGGCGGCGCAAACCCACGCGAGCCTGCACAGCATCGGCAGTGACATGATGGCGAGTGAACCCAGGCTGGTTGCCCGGGTCAATCTGGGTATGTCCGATGAGGAGAACGTCTACGCCGATGTCTATGAGCACGATCTCCAAACGTTTTCTATTACACGGGAAAGCGTCCCGCTGCTCAACGCGCTTTATATGGACGCCGCCTGGGGATGCAACCTCGATGGATATGCGTCATTCGAAGACAGATACAAGTGGATTCTGGAAACTCATCGATATTCCGCAAGGCATATTGATAAAAACGAGCTGCAAAGATGGGATCAACTGATTTTTACGTTACGTTACTGTGAATAATAACGATTATAAACATGGAAAACAGTAACAAAGGAATATTTTCCCATTTCTACTTGCAATATTTTGATTTTGTTCCTATTATGTTCTTTTCGGCATGAAGCAGGAAAGGACAAGACAACGGAGAGTAGCGTGTCGCACGACAAGACAAGACAGCCGCGCCAGCCAGAGACCGCCGCACTTGATAAAGGTGCTGGCTATCCGGCGCTTGAACTCGATTACGCTCTATATGAGCAATATCTGAAAGACTCAGAATGGACCGAGGACCAGAAGCGGGAGTTTATCGACACACTCTGGTCTATTGTCGTGCAGTTCGTCGATCTGGGTATCGGCGTCCACCCGGTCCAGACTGCGGTGGAAGATGACGACATTCGGCAATCGCTTCTCGCACCAAGCGCGGCGCAGTCGACCACATCGCAGGAGCATGCGCGAGATCGTTTTCTGCCGATAGCCGAAGATGGCGCCCATGCATCGGGCGAAAGGAACTGCAATGACGAATGAGGACGATCTGATTACCCCTGATGCTGCTCTGATCTACTGCCGCGTCTCATCACTCAAACAGGATGATGAAGGAAGCGGGCTTGATAGCCAGGAACATCGCTGCCGGGAAAAAGCGCGCAAGCTCAATTGCCCTGTCGAAGCCGTGTTCCCCGATACCGCAAGTGGAGAAGGCGATTTTATGAAACGGCGCGGGATGGTCGACCTGCTAGCGCATATCGATGCAAACCCGCACAAGCGCTACCTGGTCATCTTCGATGATTTGAAACGCTACTCACGGGATACGGAGTTTCATCTCAGACTCAGACGCGAGATGATGAAGCGTAAGGCGATCCGGATCTGCCTGAACTTCAAATTCGAGGACACGCCAGAAGGGAAGTTCCTCGAAACGATGTTAGCTGCAACGGGCACGCTTGAACGCGAACAAAATGCCCGTCAGGTGAAACAGAAGATGATCGCGCGTCTTCAGCAAGGTTGGTGGGTGTTTCATGCCCCTAAGGGATACAGGTACGTCAAGGCGAAGGGCGGCGGGAAACGGCTCGTGCCAGATGAGCGCCTGGGGCCTGTGGTGCGCGAAGCCCTTGAAGGATACGCGTCGGGACGTTTCGATAGCCAAGCTGAAGTGAGGCGATTTCTGCAGAGCCAACCCCTCTTCCCAAAAACCGATAGGGGATACATTCCGCAACAACGGGTAGCTGAGCTACTGACCAATCCGCTTTATGCCGGTTACATTTCTGTCCCGCGTTATGGCATTCACTGGGTCCGGGCGCAGCACGAACCACTCATCTCTCTTCAGACATTCGAGAAGGTCGCAGAGCGCAGGGCCGGAAACTGCAAAGCGCCTGCGCGCAAGAATCTCAATGAGGATTTTCCGATGCGCGGCTTCGTCCTGTGCGATGACTGTAAAAAGCCATTGACCGCCTGCTGGTCGCACGGCAGGCAGAAGAAATACCCATATTACTTGTGCGATACCCGTGGCTGCCCGTCGTATCGCAAATCCATTCGGCGGGAACGAATAGAGGGTGAGTTTGCGGATATTGTTCGCTCCCTTCAGCCAACGCGTGAACTGTTTCAGTTGGCCAGGACCATGTTTCACGAAGCATGGCGGCAACGCCGGGAGCAAGCCGAAGAGACCATAAAGGGTCTTCAGGAAGAGGCTAAATCCGTGGAGAAAGAAATCGGACTGCTGCTGGAGCGCATCGTGTCGGTGTCCAGCACGACCGTCATTACGGCCTACGAACAGAAGATTGAATCACTGGAACGTCGGCGCCGGCTCTTGGAAGAAAAACTCGCTGAGAAGCCGATGACGCAAGAGACCAATCAACAAATTATCGAACACGGGTTGGCTTTTCTCGCAAACCCTTGGAATCTCTGGGAATCTGGCCAATTCAACATGAAGCTTTTGGTCCTCCGATTGGCGTTTTCCGACCGCATCGCCTTTAGCCGCGAAGACGGTTATCGAACACCAAAAACCGCCTTACCTTTCAAGCTCTTAGAGGACTTAAACATGCGAAAAATAGAGATGGTGGGCCCGGTAGGACTCGAACCTACAACCAGACGGTTATGAGCCGTCGGCTCTAACCAATTGAGCTACGGGCCCACGCGACAAGACTGCTCCTATATCAGACCGGCGGCTCGGTTTGAACGCTGTTGACGACATCTTTTGTGCGGCTTATTGGGGGCCCATGATCCAGCTTCATCAGTTTGCCAGTGCTTACGGATTGCCCAATCCCAGCCCTTTTTGCGTCAAGGTCGAGACCTATCTGCGCCTTGCCGGTCTCGAATATGAGGTTGTGGAGGTCTCCAATCCTTCAAAAGCGCCGAAAGGCAAATGCCCATTTATCGTGGATGGCGACTCAACGGTCGCCGATTCGCATTTCATCCTGGCCTATCTCAAGGACAAATATGGCGATCCGCTCGGCGAAGGGCTGAGCGACGTGGACCGCGCGCATCATCACGCTATTGCACGCATGATCGAAGACCATCTCTATTTTCCGCTCCTCTATACGCGCTGGATCATGCCTGAAAACGCCGGAATTGTGCGCGAACTATTCTTTCACTCGATACCGAAATTCCTGCGTGGCGTGGTCTTCGGAATGGTCCAGAAGTCGACACGCAAACGCATCGAAAGCCAGGGCTGCGGCGTCCACGAACGCCATGAAATCGAGCAACTGGCCATCGAGGATATTAACGCGCTTTCCACGATTCTTGGCGATAAAGACTTTTTCGGCGGTGATACGCCGCGCGAGATCGACTGTGTTGCCTGGGGCACGATTGCAAATGCCCTGGTCGAATCCTTCAAAACACCGATCAAAGATGCGACGGCTTCACACCCAAACCTTGTCGCCTATAGCGACCGCATGAAAGCGCGCGTCTTTCCGGATCTCTAGCGGCAATCAGCCCAATTTTGATGCTAGCGGCCTGATAGCGCATCACGTGCGTTCACATTCCGTTCAACCCTCTTCAGACGTTATCAAGCATTTCCGCCAATAATGCGCCTATCAGAGGCGGATTGCCCCTGTGAAGCGGCCATTGGTCGGGCGGCATGGCATTCATGTTGCGTGTGTCTCACGACATGTTGGCCCCTTTGACGAGTACGCATAATGAGCATCGATTTCGCGGCAGATCACTTCGGTACCGGTTTCCGGTCTTCCGGTCTTCGTATCACGATCGTCGACCGGATCGCGGCTGTCCGCGACGTTTGGCAACGCTTCCAGATATCCGCCGCCACATCGCCGCATCAGAGTTTCGAATGGGTTGCCGCCTGGCTCGACCGGTCGGACGAAGGACGGGCGCAGGACGTGCGTATCGTTGTCGTCAGCAATGACGCCGGTCGTTGTATCGCGATTTTGCCATTCGGTATCCGGCGCGAGCGCGGCTGCCGCATACTGGAATGGCTTGGCGGCGATCAGGGCAACTATGCATCCGGCCTCTTCTGCCGCGAAGCGTGGGACGAAGAGACGGCACCGGATTTTGCGAGCCTGTGGTCCGACATCGTCGACCGGATCGGTAGCATCGATGTCGTGCATCTCGCGGCGCAACCAGAGAATATTTCCGGGCTTGCGAACCCGTTTGCCGCATTGCCGCACACGCCGGCTGCCGGTAGCGCGCACTGGTTTCCGCTCACACCCGATTGGGAGGCCCACTACAACAGCGCCTTCTCGTCGAGCAGCCGGCGCAAGCTTCGCAAATCGGAACGCGATCTCGCCACCCATGGCGCGCTTTCCTTCGCGCAAGTCGAAGACCGCCAGGAACGGCTCGACGTCCTTGCCTGGATCATGGACCGCAAGCGCGAGCGGTTTGCCGAACTCGGCATAGCCGACATGTTTGCCGATCCGGGTATCCGTCGCTTCTATCGCAATCTTGTGACAATGCCGCATGAGACAGCGACGGTTTCGCCGCGCATTCATGCGCTCAGATGCGGCGGTGAACTTGTCGCAGCAAATCTCGGCCTGTTCTATCAGAACCGCTTCTACGGCCTGGTGATCGGTACAACCAACGGGCCGCTGCGGCATGACCAGCCGGGCAAACATCTGTTCCGCATGACGGTCGCAAGCTGTGCAAGCCAAGGCATTACGGTTTTCGACGGCGGTGTCGGCGACGATAGCTACAAACTCCGCTGGTGCACCGAGGAACGTCAACTCTTTCACACTCTCCTGCCGCTAACGGCATCGGGCCGAATCCATGTTCTGCTCGAAAACATGCAGATCCGCGCCAAAGCCCGCATCAAGTCGTCACCGCAATTATGGTCGGCCTTCAAACAGCTTCGGCGGCTCGGAACCCATAACGGTTCGAACGAAACCAAATCCGGCTAGGCATCCTCCGCCGGCGCTTCGGCCAACGCTCTGAGTTTTGCGGCGATTGTCTCGAGCACGTCCTGTGACCCTTCCGGCCAGTCCGCAATCCGAGATGCGATCAGATTGGCCTGCGACTCCAGAACGACGCCATCGTCGAGAACTTTCAGATGATTGGCACGCAATGTCGCGCCTGATGAGGTGATGTCGACGATCGCCTCAGCGGTGCCTGCAGAAGGCGTGCCTTCCGTTGCGCCGACGCTTTCCACGATACGATAGCCGACGACGCCCTTTTCAGCCAGAAATCGCCGGGTCAGATTCATGTAGCCGGTTGCGATCCGAAGTGCCCGTCCATGCCGGCGGCGAAACACGGCGGCAACATCGTCCAGATCAAGGATACGACTGACATCGATCCAATAGTCGGGCACAGCCAGCACCACATCCGCATGCCCGAACCCAAGCGGTACGACAAATTCGACCTTATCGTCGGCATCGGCCATGGTCTCGCGAATGAGATCCTCGCCGGTTACGCCCATATGAATACGACCGAGCTTTAGCTGTTCGGCAATCTCGGAGGCCGAAAAGAATGAGACCTCCACACTGTCGATCCCGACAATGGCACCGCGGTAACCCCGCTCGTGACCCTGCTTGCGGATTTCGAGGCCGGCTTCTGCGAACACCTCGAGGGTGCGCTCCATCAGGCGACCCTTCGAGGGCACGGCGAGAACGATCTGCTCGTCGCTCATGAACCGCCTCCCCCGGCAGCCGCAAGCAGCCGTTCCGTATGGATCGCACAGCCCACCGCCGCGACCCGCTCGGGCGCTCCGAGCTCGCTGAGCAATCCGTCATAACGACCGCCGCCGGCAATCTGGCCGGCGCGGCCATATTCGGGCACTTCGACCTGAAAAACGAAGCCTGTGTAATACTCGATGGCGCGGCCGAACTCGGCACCGAATTCGGTTGCATTGATATCGATATCCAATTCGTCCAGCCGATCGATACGGTCCGAGAAACGCTCAAGCCCTTTGTCGAGATCGATGTCGGCAGATCGCGCCAGATCGGCGATGCGCGCCGCGGCCGCACGGGGCGGTCCTGAGATCGTCAGATAGTCCTCAATCAATGCTACGGCGCTGTCGGGCAACGAGCCTTCGCGCGAATCGGCGGCGTGATCGAGAAGGCGCTCGGTGATTTCGCGGATCGTACGCGTCCCGACGACGGGTATGCCTTCTGCATCGAGATGAGCGGCGACAGCCTGTTCGGCACCTTCCAGATCTTCGGGATCCAGCTTGGCGATGAGAGAACGTGGCGCTGCAGTGCTACCGTCGCGTTCATCGTCCGCCAGCCGGCGCAAAAGTGCATGAAACGCCGGTGGGCGCCAAAAGCTATGCCAGAGCGCCAACCGCCAGCGTTCTGGCATATCGATGGCCTGGATGAGGGCCTCGAACATCTCCAGATCGCCGAGGCGCACCTTAAACCCTTCAAGATTGGCCGTGCGAACCGCATCGAGCGCCAGCCCGAAGACTTCTGCATCCGCATCAAGACTTTCAGGCGCACCGATCAGCTCGATACCGGCCTGACGAAACTCACGGGATTGGCCGCTTTTGCGCGGCTCCGCCTGATAGCGAAACGCAGAGCCATTATAGGAGTAGCGGGCTTCGACATCCGCCTGGGGATGGCGCTCCATATAAAGCCGGCAGACCGGCACCGTCAGGTCCGGCCGCAGGCACAGAATTTCGCCTTCCAGGTCGGTAAAGACATAGGTGCGGGAGCGGATCGCTTCGCCGACACGGTCGAGGAAAATCTCTGCCGGTTGCAAAATGGCAGGAGCCACGGGCTCATAGTCCGCCCCGCGAAAGACATCCATCAAGGCGCTGGCCTGCGCCTCGAGCGCCTCGAACTTGAGAGCGGTTTCGGCAGGCATCGGTCAGGACTCGTGGCGGGCAAGAATATCGCGCACGCCTGTGACGAGATCGCCTTGCGAGACTGAGACCTGCGCCGGCCGGCCTTCGCGCCACTCGGTATTGTCTTCGATCTCTTTGGACAGGCGCGAGCCTTCGATCAAATCCTTGACCGTTACCTCGCCCTTCGCGCGCTCGTCCTCGCCCTGAATGACGACACAGGGCGCGCCACGTTTGTCGGCATATTTCATTTGCGCGCGCATGCCGGATTCGCCGAGATACATTTCGGCACGAATGCCTGCGGCCCGAAGATCGCCGGCCATTTTCTGATAGGTCGGCAGTTGCTCGCGGTCCATGACGAGCACAACCACGGGACCCAAAGCGTCCTCGGCACCAGCCTTACCCAGCGCAACCAGCGCCGCATGCAGCCGCGAGACGCCGACCGAATAGCCGGTTGCCGGAACGCGAACGCCCTTGAAGCGCTCGACAAGCCCGTCATAGCGGCCACCGCCACCTACCGAGCCGAAGCGCGTCTGGCCGCCATCTTCGCCGGCGGTCTCGAAGGTGAGTTCCGCTTCGAAAACGGGGCCGGTGTAATAATCGAGCCCGCGCACAACCGCCGGATCGACCCGGACACGGTCGCTATCGAAGCCGGCTGCCGTTAGCAACTCGTCCATCGTTCTCAGCTCGGTCAGGCCTTCGCGACCCGTCTCGCTCTCCTCGACAAGGCTGGTGAGGGCATCAAGCGTCTGCCCGCGCCCTTCGCTTCCGGCGCCCACATAGCGCAGAACCATGTCGATTTGATTCGGCGCAAGCCCCGCGCCCTTGGTGTAGTCGCCGGATTCGTCCTTGCGCCCTTCCCCAAGCAGCATGCCGACCGCATCGATGCCGAGCCGGTCCAGCTTGTCGATGGCACGCAGCACGGACATTCTCTGCCCGGCGCCTTCGGGGTCAGCCGGATCGAGGCCGGACAACTCCAATACGGCATCGAGCAACTTGCGGTTGTTCAGGCGGATCAGAAATGCACCCTGGGGGATACCGATGCACTCAAGGGTTTGCGCGGCGAGCATGCAGAGTTCGGCATCGGCGGCGACGCTCGCCGTCCCGACCGTATCGGCGTCGAACTGCGTGAACTGACGAAAACGGCCAGGACCCGGCTTTTCGTTGCGCCAGACAGGACCCGTCTGATAGCGCCGAAACGGTTTTGCGAGCCCGTCATAATTGGCAGCGACGTAGCGCGCCAGCGGAGCCGTCAGGTCATAGCGCAGCGACAGCCACTGGCCATCCTCGTCCTCGAACGAAAAGACGCCCTCATTCGGTCGGTCCTGATCGGGCAGGAACTTTCCCAATGCATCGGTATATTCGAAAGCCGGCGTATCCAGCGGTTCGAAGCCGAAAGACTCATAGACGTCACGTATTTGCTCCATCATCGTCCGCATTGCACGGATTTGTTGAGCATCATTGTCGATGAGGCCCTTCGGCAAGCGTGCCTTGGGACGCGAGGGCTTGTTTTTTTTCGCCATGAGTCTAGGGCCTGTGGCCTGCGTGAAGGTGCGCGCGTTCTACCGCATAGACTTGAGGCCAGCAAGGTGCACGAATGCAGGTTTGTGCTACCAATACGAGCCGATAAGATTGAATGTCATGCGCCAGTTGCCTGTCAGAGCTATCAGTCGCCGGAAGGGGAATTCCATGCCGCTTAAATTGCAGAAATGCCTCCGAATCGCCGTGTTCGGACTTCCCCTTGCACTGATCGCCTGCCAGAGCGAGGAAAAAGCGGCCGCGCCCGCCGGCCCGGCTCCTGCGGTGGTCGTTGCGCCTGTGACCTCCAAACCGGTCGCCAGCTCCATCGGATTTGTCGGCCAGAGTGAGGCTTTTCAAAAGGTCGAACTTCGGGCGCGCGTGACCGGCTTCCTCAACAAGCAGGATTTTAAGGAAGGCGCCGATCTTAAAAAGGATGCACTCCTGTTCGAGATCGACCCGTCCGAATATGTCGCCAATCGCGACGCGGCTAAGGCGAAGGTCGTCCGCGCCGAAGCCGCCCTGCTGGAAGCGGAACAAAATCTCACGCGCTACAAGAAGCTGGTCGAAAAGGGCACCGCGAGCGTCGCGAAATTCGACGAGGCTGTCGCCAAAGAGGGGCAGACCAAAGCCGACGTGGCCGCGGCCAAGGCCGATCTGGTTCGCGCCGAACTTGACCTCGGCTACACCAAGATCATTTCCCCCATTTCGGGTCGCATCGGCAAATCGACCGTCGACGTCGGCAATCTGATCGGTCCGGACAGCGGCGTGCTCGCTACTGTCGTGACACTCGACCCGATCCACATCACCTTCTCGATCTCCGAGCGCGAATTCCTCGACTACAAAAGAGAAGTCAAAGAAGGGCGCGCCGAAAAGCTGAAACCGCAGATCAAACTGGCCAACGGGGAAATCTATCCCCATGACGGCGAATTCGACTTTTTGGACAATCAGGTCGATGCGGATACCGGCACGATCAAGGCGCGCGTGGTCTTTGCCAACCCTGATAGCCTGATCCTGCCGGGCCAGTTCGTGACCGTCTCTCTCGTCTCGTCCGATCCGAAGAAGGCGCTGGTCGTGCCGCAGGCCGCGGTTCAGGAGAACCAGGCCGGGCCTTTCGTCCTGGTCGTGGATAAGGACAGCAAGGTCGAACTCAGGCCCATCAAGACAGGGCAAAGAACGGGCACCGAGCTGGTGGTCAGCGAGGGACTGACCGAGGGCGAGACAATCATCGTCGAAGGCATCCAGAAAGTCCGGCCGGGCGCCAAAGTGCAGCCTACCCAAAAATCCGCGAAGGCCAGCTAAATGCTCAGTGCCTTCTTTATCAACCGGCCGAAATTCGCCTTCGTCATTTCGATCGTCACCGTTCTTGCCGGCATGCTGGCGCTGGGCGTGCTTCCAATCGCCGAGTATCCGGAGCTGACCCCGCCGCAGGTTCAGGTCACGGCCAAATATCCCGGCGCCAACGCCCAGGTCGTTGAAGAAACGGTTGCCTCGGTCATCGAGGCCGAGGTCAACGGTGTCGAGGGCATGATCTACATGTCGTCGAAGAGCACGAACGACGGCAGCTATACGCTCACCGTTACCTTCGCGGTCGGGACCGATGGCGATCTGGCGCAGGTGAACGTGCAGAACCGTGTGTCGCTTGCAACGCCAAAGCTGCCCGAGGACGTCACCCGCCAGGGCCTCTCGGTCAAGAAGCAGTCGACGGCCATGCTGATGGTGGTCTCGGTCTTTTCGCCGAACGGCACCTATGACGACATTTTCCTCTCGAACTATACGAGCATCAATCTGCGCGATCCCTTGTCGCGCGTGCCGGGCGTTGCCAGCGTCGATCTGCTGGGCGGGCGCGATTATGCCATGCGCATCTGGCTGCAGCCGGACCGGCTGACCAGTCTCGGGCTGACAGCGGGCGATGTGATCAACGCCATCCGCGATCAGAATGCGCAGGTCTCGCCGGGCAGCATCGGGCAGCCGCCGGGGCCGAGCACGCAGCAGTTCCAATACACGATCCAGGCCAAGGGCCGGCTGACCGAAGCGAAGGAATTCGAGGACATCATCGTGCGCGCCAAGGCGGACGGCACGCTTGTCCGGGTGCGGGATGTTGCCCGCATCGAGCTTGGTGCTGAGACCTATGGCTGGTACGGCCAGCTCAACGGCAAACCGGCCGCCTTGCTCGCCATCTATCAGCTGCCTGATGCCAACGCGCTGGATGTGGCCGAAGGCGTCAAGAAATCTCTTGGAGAACTCTCCAAGCGGTTTCCCGAAGACCTGACCTTCGCGGTCACCTATGACACCACGCTCTATGTCTCCACATCCATTCGCGAGGTGTTCATTACCCTGCTCCAGGCGCTGGGCCTCGTCATTTTCGTCGTCTATGTGTTCCTTCAGGACTGGCGCTCGACGTTGATCCCGGCCATTGCCATTCCCGTCTCCCTGATCGGCACCTTCGCGGCCCTTCTGGTACTCGGTTTCACGATCAACACGATCAGTCTGTTCGGGCTCATATTGGCTATCGGCGTGGTGGTGGACGATGCCATTGTCGTTGTGGAAAACGTTCAGCGACACATGGCCGACGGCATGGAGCCGAAGGCCGCCACGCGCAAGGCCATGGAGGAGGTCACCGCCCCCGTCATCGCCACGACGCTCGTGCTGCTGGCCGTGTTCATCCCGGTGGCCTTCACGCCCGGCCTGACGGGACGATTGTTCGAGCAGTTCGCCGCAACCATCGCAGTTGCCGTTGCGATCTCGTCGATCAACGCCCTGACGCTGAGCCCGGCCCTTTGCGCCACGATCCTGCGCCCCCCGAAGACTGTCACGCGCGGGCCGCTGGCCTGGTTCGAAGCGATCCTCAGCCGAACGCGCGACGGCTATGGCTGGTTGGTGCAGCGCCTGATCCGGTTTATGGCGATCGGCCTCGTTGCCTTCGCCGGCCTGGCGGTGGCGACCGGCGGCCTGATGACTCTGGTGCCGACAGGGTTCATTCCGCAGGAAGACCGCGGCGCCTTCATGATCGACGTGCGCCTGCCCGACGGTGCGGCCCTTCCCCGCACGGCTGCCGTCGTCTCCGAGGTCGAGACCATCCTCATGGACACGCCCGGCATCGCCAATGTCATTGCGGTCGGCGGCTATTCCATTCTGTCCGGCGCGGTCGCGTCCAACGGCGCGCTGCTCATCGCCACGCTCGAGCCGTGGGACGAGCGGGGCGACGACAAATCGCTGAGAACCATCTTCGGATCCATCACGCCCAAACTGTTGGGCATCCCGAGCGCGACGATTATCCCCTTCAATATCCCGGCGATCCCGGGCCTCGGCACGACAGGCGGCTTCGAGTTTGTGCTCCAGGACACGGAGGGACGCGCGCCGACGGAACTCGCCTCCTCCCTCGGCGGCCTCATCGTCGCAGCAAACGGCGACCGTCAGTTGACGCGCGTCTTCAGCACCTTCCGGGCGGATGCACCCCAGCTCTATGTCGACCTCAACCGGCAGCTGGCCAAGTCGAAGGGCGTGGACGTCGGCGACATCTTCCAGGTGCTGAGCGCCAATTTCGGCTCCTATTATGTCAACGACTTCAACAAGTTCGGCCGCGTCTACCGTGTCTATGTGCAGGCCGAGGGCACGGCCCGGGCGGAGGCGACGGATATTGGCCAGGTCTATGTACGCAACAAGGAAGGCGCGATGATTCCGCTGAACGCTTTCGTCACCGTGCGCCCGATCCAGGGCCCGGAGAGCGTCGAGCGCTACAACCTCTTCCGTTCTGCAACAGTCAACGGCAATCCGGCGCCGGGCTTCACGTCCGGCCAGGCCAACGCCGCCATGGAGAAGCTGGGTGCCACCCTGCCCGACGGCTACACTTATGAGTGGACGGGCATGGCGCTGGAAGAAAAGAAGGCCGGGGAAGCCGGCAATCTCATCTTCGCCCTGTCGATCCTGTTCGCCTATCTCTTCCTCGTTGCGCAGTATGAAAGCTGGACCATTCCTCTGTCGGTCATGCTCTCGGTCGTCTTCGCCGTCTTCGGCGCCATCGGCCTGATGCTGCTGACGGGCCTCGCGCTGAACGTCTATGCGCAGGTCGGCTTGGTCTTGTTGATCGGACTCGCGGCCAAGAATGCGATTCTGATCGTGGAGTTCGCCAAGCAGCTCCGGGAGGAAGGGCAGCCGATTGCCAAGGCGGCGGAGGATGCCGCTCGTCTGCGATTCCGCGCGGTGTTGATGACGGCATTTTCGTTCATTCTCGGCGTGTTGCCGCTGGTGTTTGCATCGGGTGCCGGCGCCGCGAGTCGGATATCGGTCGGCCTGACCGTGTTCGGCGGCATGGCCGCGGCAACGGTGCTTGGCGTGATCTTCATTCCGGTCCTGTTCGTGACCTTCCAGCGGCTGCGCGAGTATTTCGGCAGTGGCCGGCCCGAAGTGGAAAAACCGGCGGGCGCGCCGGCAGAATAGGCGGCGGGACACCCCCGGAAACGCCCTTTGCATGGGGTTGTTTTCAGTTTTTTTGAAATCCCCCTCCCCCGGATGCGGCAAACGAAGCCGTTCGTCCGCGCGATTCCACGCAGATTGGTCGTAAAGCCGGTTTGCCAGAATCATGGCTCGGCCTTGAATTGAGATTGTGGACCGTTCCGTTCTACATCGCTGATGCCAAGCTCATGGCGCAGCCACGCGCATGGAGCGATTTGCTGACCTACGCCTGGCAAATGAAGCATATCGCGTTCATTCGCATACCACTGCACCAAGACGACCTGACATCGCCGTTGCCGCGTCAGGAAATGTGGCATTAACCACATCTGTTCTTATGTATATAGCTGTCACTTCGGCGTTCTCCTCAAGCACCACCGATCGTCATCCCAGCGAAGGCTGGGATCCAGGGCTGCATCTGCAAATTTTCGTCGCCGCACTAGAAAAGCGGTGTGCCTTACCGACCGCTTAACGTCCTGCTTTGCCGCTGCGACCCGGTCGGAAAAATCCGAGGGAATATCGGTATCCGGTAGTGACATCGCGTCGCCAAGCAGCTCTCGAAACGTCTCCGAAGAATGATCAGCATCGGGCATTCCGTAATGCGCGCCATTCGGCGCTGACACCTCCATCTCGTATTGACGCCTGCACGCACACACGTGAAACCGCGCGAGGCGCTTGCAGGGATTCTAGGATCGCAATAACGATTCTGCCAAGACACTTGACGTCCGGAACGGCGTCATCCGAAAACCGCAACGACGACGAGCGCAATGAATCTTGCGCATCACCCCCGAATCACGCGAAGCGCGCCGCAAGGGAGACAGACATGAGAAAATCACTGCGCGGCGAAGAGCAGCTCATTTCAATGCGCATTCCGCTAATTTTTGGGCGATTCGAGACCGCTGGATCGTCTCTCTTGGTCATGTTCAGCACCAATTGCACCTTCTGCCGGACGTGATAATAATGCCGAAAATTTTTAGGATGACAGTCTGACGTTCTTATCAAGGAAGTGACGAGACGATGAGTGATGTAAAAGCGCCCAAGAAAGGCGATACCGGGGCAAAAAAGTCGGAGGCTAAGAAGCCAGAGGCTGGAAAGTCTACAACGACCGCTGAAACCTCTTCAGCAGACAAATCAACAGGTAAGACCGATACGGCACCCAAGTCAGCATCCCAATCGTCTATCAGTCATTTTTCAAGCGTATCGACGCCGGCCTACCGAGCCGGTTGGAACAATATATTCGGCAATGGGAAAGACACCGAGAACACAGACCGCGAAACAAGCGACGGGGATGATCTTCCGGACCATTTGGAAATTTCCGATGATGGAATCGATGCAGATTTACGAAATTTGTTGGATAAAGCTTTTCGGGATCAGGCCCAAAAACAAGGGCTCAATCTCGATGAGAATAAAAACTCATATCACCTTGAGTACAGAATAGATTGCAATATCAAGAGCAAGTAATTCTCACATAGTATTGTATCGAATTATTGCCTAATCGCTACCCCAAGCCCCTCTGTTCCGCGCGGAGCGAAATGCCTTGCTCTTCGCCGAACGATGACTTTCTTCTGTCCGCCTCCTAATCATTGACGGACTCTCCTTTCAAGTGAGGCTCAGGTCATTCCATCATCAAGCGGTATTCATTATAGCGTCACCGTAACCAGCCAAATCATGATACCCGCCGCAAGTAGCCAACACAGAACGTGCCGGGGTTGGCGATCAACGGCCACTATTTGAGTTTCACTCCTACGAATCTACCAATACATAACGGCAGTATCGCCCGAACCATAAGGCGCGAACATTCGAACACTCAAAAGGTACTCATGATCAGCTTCCAGCCGAACATCGATTCGTGCATTTTCGCTTGTACCACTGTCATCACTGCCTGCCATGAAACGCCTCTCTTCATCATCGACGCGGAAAAGAACCATTAGCAAATCCGACTCACCAAAAGATTGAATGGTGTAGTCGCGGGTTGCGTCAGGCGTCAGCACAAAATTCTTTTGACCGAATGCATCCAATTGGAGGTGCTCGGAACTGAACGCTGCTAATCGTGTCGCCCGGTCGGATCCTGCCTTAGGATAGAATTTTTTGACTTCAGACTTGTCATGCTTGCTCAATCCCAATGCCGGCCTGATTCCAGACTGATATTCTTCTGGCTGAACAATCAATCCAGATGGAAAGCCGTAGTGCATATGACCTGAGCCCCGTTTGGTCCCTCACTTGAAAGGAGAGTCCGTCAGCGATAGGAGACGGACATGAGGAAGTCACGGTTCAGCGAAGAACAGATCATTTCGATCCTTGGCGAGCAGGAGCGCGGGATGGCGACTGCGGAAGTCTGCCGAAAGTATGGCGTGAGCCAGGGGACGTTCTACAAATGGAAGGCGAAGTTCGGCGGCATGGATGTGTCCGATGCGCGCAAGCTCAAGACGCTTGAGACGGAAAATTCCCGCCTGAAGCGGCTTTTGGCGGACGCGATGCTGGACAATGTGGTGCTGAAAGATCTTCTGGGAAAGAACTAACGACACCTGCTGAGCGACGCGCGGCGGCCCTTGATGCGATGGCAAGATATGCCCTTTCGCAACGGCGGGCCTGCCGGCTGGTCGGTGTCGACCCCAAGACGGTGCGTCGGGCGCGTGTCCCCGACAACCCACAGATCCGGGCGCGCATGCGTGCGCTGGCGGCTGAGCGGCGCCGGTTCGGCTATCGCCGCATCGGTCTCATGCTGGAACGCGAAGGGATCAAAATGAACCACAAGAAACTGCGCCGGCTTTACGCCGAGGAGCGGCTTGCCGTACCGCGCCGACGTGGGCGCAAGCGCGCGCGGGGAACCCGGGCGCCGATCCCGATCCCCATTGGCCCGAGCATGCGCTGGAGCCTGGACTTCCTCTCCGACGTGTTCGGTGCCAGCCGGCGGTTCCGCATCCTGGCAGTGATTGACGATTACAGCCGTGAATGCCTTGCGCTGGTAGCGGACACATCGCTATCGGGGGCACGGGTTGCGCGTGAACTTGATGCTTTGATAGCCCGCCGTGGCAAGCCACGAACGATCGTCAGTGACAATGGCTGCGAGCTGACGTCCCGAGCGATCCTTGAGTGGCAGAACCGGACCGGCGTTGCTTGGCATTACATCGCGCCGGGCAAACCACAGCAGAATGCCTTCATCGAGAGTTTTAACGGACGGCTTCGTGACGAGTTGCTCAATGAGGAGGTGTTCGACAGTCTCAGGGCCGCCCGCCGGGCATTATCGCGCTGGCGCACCGATTACAACACCGTCAGACCGCATTCAGCTCTGGGCGGATTGCCACCACTGGCCGTGCTGTATGCACAAGGCTCAGGACCCACCAAGGGGAACACCGCCTTCCACTCTCCGACACCGTCGCTCGCCTAATGGGCGAACGAGCGACGGTGGCTCCGAGGGGAAGGCTCACACCGCGACCATGAAAACAGAAAAGGAAACAGCACTTCACGACAACAGGATGACTAGTTATCTAAACTCTGGACTCTCAAAATAAATGAGGGCGTCTTGGGGCCCAGGTCACATAATCGAATTCGGATCCCAATCTGACCCCTCGACGTCACGGACGGAAAGCTTTCTCAAGACATTGTGAAAAGTACGGCTCCGCGGCCAATTGTTGGGCGGACCTCCAAAATAGTGATAGACCGCCTCCTCATCCCAGACGATTCCAGAAAAGGGATTCTGGTGTTCGTGAGGAAAGCCGAGTGTGTGGCCGATCTCGTGTACAACTGTGTCGACACCCCGAGGATCTTGACGAAGGTCCCAGCCAAAATTCATTGTACGCTCAGACTGACCGGGAATATCTATGACGTCTCTTCCAACATAGGACCATGCACCATCGCCTTGTCGAAACCCGATACGTACTTCCGCTTCTGTAATGTCACCTGTCTCCTCAAAAGAAACACCAATTCCAACATCTTCCCAGATCTCGAATCCGTCCCGAACCATACTCACGTTTTCGGCGTCACCAGCATCCGATCCTTCCGTGAAAAAGAAAAATCGCAACTTTGTTCCATTAACCCACTTCTTATCGACATAACGAATAAGTTCAGCACGTCCCAAGGATACTTCTTGATCGAATTGTCGCTCGGGCACTTCTGGCAGGCCGCAAAAATGAGCACTCGCAAAATCATCAACCCCAGCGGTAGAATTTCGAGACAAAGTAGCGCCACCCTCTGAACTTGCTTGAAATAATGACTCAAGACGGAGCAAGCGTTTTTCCAAATTATTATATCTATTGGATGATGTTTCACGCGACTTCAAACCAGGAGATTTTGCCATGAATCACCCTCCCCTTCACAATAATATTGATAGTTTATATAATTTTAGAGCAAAAAATCAATGGATATTTGCATCTAATCGCAATCTCGCCATATAAAACCAAAGTGCTCGCCACGAAGGGGAGGTGTATTTAGTGCCTATATAGGATTTTCGATTACACATTTTCGGCGAGTATTGGCAATAGTGTTTCATCCCTGTAGCGAATGGTAACAACGCATTGCCGCTTGGCCGCGGCCTCTCCACCTACCGAATGCCTCAAAAGGTTGGGCAACATCGGACATATATTGGAGAGGAACATGCTGCAGAAACTGCTTCAAATCGCAGGCATTGCGTTCGCGGTCGTCGCGACGTTGCTAACGCTTCTGTCGATCTTCGTCTTAACGACCTACTGGGATGGCGCGGTATCGGTTCTGCTGGACACCTAGTCCGAGCTAGCGCATTGGCGGCATCTGCGAAGTCCCTGACCGCCGTCTCGGAAACCAGCGAGAGGTTGGTAGGGCACCGGGAGCCAGCTCTGGAAGTACCGCAGTCTCTGTTTCAGACACAGCTGTACTCTTGGATGCCCCAGTTCCTGCATCTCAAGGTATGACTTGCTCATCAATTGGCTAGGTGTTTTTTCTCACAGTTGGCTGTTTCAGAAGCACCAGCAATGCGCTTTTGATTGACCGCCCCAACTGTGCGAAGCCGCTAAGCCTTGATGGGATCGACAATGCCAAAGTCGCCGATAGAGTTCTGGTTCGACTTCAGCTCCGGCTATGCCTACTTCGCCGCAGCCACCATCGATGAGATTGCGGACCGTCAGGGCCGCACGGTGCTTTGGCGCCCTTACATGCTCGGCGTCGCGTTTAAGCACACCGGGGCCCGCGGCCTGAGCTCAACACCGATGAAGGGTGACTATGCGCGCCGCGACTGGGCCCGTCTGTCGCGTCAAACCGGCCTCGCGTTCCAACCGCCCGAAAACCACCCCATAACTGCGCTTCCGGCCAGCCGTGCATTCTACTGGGTCGAGGAACACGTCCCAGAGATGGCACATGATTTCGCCCGAGCCGCCTTTCATGCCTATTTTGCCGAGGCCATGGACATGACGCTGCCAGCCAACGTCGCTTCCGTCGGCGCGAAACTCGGACTCCCCGCCTCCGAAATCGAGGCCGGGATCTCAAGCGAGCCGATGAAGGCGAAGGTGAAAGCCGTAACCGACGAGGCGATTGCGAAAGGCGTCTTCGGTTCGCCGTTTTTCCTGATCGACGGCGAGCCTTTCTGGGGCCTGGACCGATTACCGATGCTCGAGTCCTGGCTGGAGACGGGCGGCTGGTAGATCGTATTGCGTTGACAGTGGTTTAGACCCATAAATACAACTTGTGCAACTGCATCAACAAAACGAGCCGCACCTGCCCACACAGTATATTTGAGTATCCATTACGCTAATACGATAATTCTACGATAAATTTCTAGCTATATCAACACATATATTTTACATCACCACATCTCCAATTACGCGCAAAATTGGGCAGAAACACTGATTTTTCTATTTCTTATCCCTAATATTGCGAAATATTTCACCAATCGATGACGATACGGCATTTTTTAAAGCAGGTAATCCTAGCCCTCGCAAAGCAACAAAATATTCTATATCCCCCTCCATTTGCTTCAGGTCCATATCGTTTTTCAAAATATGGCTGTTAATTCTATATGTTCTACCCAATTTTCCAACTTGCTTCGTAATTTTATTGGCGATCTGAACACGTTTGCGCTCATACTGTGCACCTCTACCACGCACGGCGTCCCATCTTTCGAACAAGATCAGCAATTTTCCAATTCTCTGCTGTATTGTCGTCTCGAATCTTATTGTGTTGAACCACCAAACATCTCCTAAAATAGCTGCTCGATGGCGTGTATATATAATGAATTCTCGAACAATATCCGCATCAGCCCTCGAGGGTCCTGAGTTTTTTTTATCATGTAGCAATCCTTGTATTTCTACACAAAATACATTTATAAAGAATAGTATAATATGCTCTACATTGCCGACCTCTGAAAATCTCGGCTCCTTGATCTTTGCGGTCGATTTCTTTGGCGCCTCCCTCCTGACCATAGGGAAAGCCCTGCCTAGATCAGCTCATCGGGAACATTTTCGGACCAGTATGTATATATCGGTTTAGCGCCTTCGTATTTCGAATTAGCACTATATGTCTCTGTAAAAACAGGGTGGATACAAAAAGTATCACGATGTGATGTGATCAATCGATGAGGCATCATGTATTCATAAGAAGCGATTTCGTAACATCCGGTTTCAGTAACATGACGACCAACTGCTCCAATCTCAATTAACGCTTCGAGTATCTCGATTTTATCCACTGCGCGCAGCACACCGCTACGCTTAGCAGCAACCGCATCGAAATCATCCCACGTAAAGTGAGTTTTGAGCTCTGGTAGAAATTGCTTGCATGCGTCGGAAGCAATATGAATTGGCGCTTGATAAGCCTCTAGTATTTGCGCTCTTATTTCATTTTCTGCCTCAAATACACCATCGACGATATGTCGTTCAGATACTTTAAATGGCGACTTATCTATCTTTATGCTTCTCCTAAGTATTTGCGTCATTATGAGAATAAAATGTCGCGGCAAGAGCTGAGTATGTCGCAATATATAAGCAACAGGTTTTTCTGAAATTTTATTTCTGTTAATTATCTCCAAGGGAAAAAATTTATCCCAAAATCTGAAAGCGTTTTTACGTTTTTCCAAATCTAGATAGGATATTTCTTTGTCGAAAAAATCCGGTTCGTAATATTTCAAATAGGCTGCGTAGCGTTTAGCACATATTTTAACCAAATCTCCAGCATCCCAATGCAGCAATATATGACCTTGGAAATCTTTGATGGGATTTGATGAAATAGACATCAACAAATGGTATTTTTCAGCAGGAATGCAACAGCGAATTATGCAGGGAGTACGCTCCGCCGTAGCATCTCCTAGAAACTTCAACAGGCCCGAAAGCGCCATGGAATTTTCAAATTTATGGAGTGCATAATCTTCGAGAGAGTCGATTAAAACAAATGCATTTATATTATTCTTGTGGAACAACTGTATCGCACGATTTTTTGCCTCCATAAAAGTGATGCCGTTCACTTTGGTATACCGGACTTTTTGTGCTACGGGTCTTGCTGAGGGAGGGAATTCCTTCAGTACAGCAATTTGCCGGTCAATTATTTCATATGGAAGGCCGTCAAATTCTAGAATAGAGAATCCATCGAGATAGTCATGAAGCAATTCATCTCTAATTTTTTCATTAATAAAACGAAACACAACCCCCCAAATTACCACTTCCCACAGTTTTGAAACCTGCTCTACCAGGGCCGTATCCGATGATAGCGCGTCTATTTCGTCCACAATACGAGTGAAAATATCTGCACTTTCTCCTGAGTCGAGAGCAATTATTATCGGACCATTCTCAGTTAAAGACACACTGTTTAATAATGATGTTTTTCCAGACCCTTTTCTCCCAACTAAGAGTGTAATACCATGATTCATAGATTCATATAATTCATTGTGTTCGTCAAAAACTAAACGTTGTATTTCCGGATCTGCAGTGATCGGAGGTGCTGATATCGGACCAACTGGAAACGTAGGGCTGAACAGTTGTTCAAACGCCGTATTATTACTCATGCGACCCTCCAGAATCGGTTTTTAGAATTTTATTACAATAACAGGCACTGAGGAATGGAAAATTATTTGTGGAAGAAGATATTCTCTTGGATAACCATTCTATTGGCAGCGTTTTTTGGATATCCGATTCAAAAACACGTAGCGTCAATCGTTTTTGGGTATGTTGAGTATCACCGTGCGTTGATGGCGGCGGTGGCAAGGTAGATCGCAGCACTGATGTTTTAATCTGTTTTTTTGGAGTACATTGCGATGCGCTTGAACTCCTTGAGTTTGACGAAGAAATTCTCGATGAGACGGCGCTATTTGTAGCCGTCATGATCGATGTCTATTTTTTTGTAAGCGCTGCGGGTGCTGTTAGATGCAGATCGTCGCACCACGTTCCTTGAGATATTTGATGATACAGTTGCTGTCGAAGGCCGTGTCGGCAATCAGACCAACAATTGCAATATCCCTGATCAAAGGCGCAACGCCAACCGTATCGTAACGGTATCCAGGCGAGAGTTCGAAGCGAACCAGGTTCCCCAACGCATCCGTCTGGGCCAGGGTCTCGGTCGTCAATCCGCCCTTGGATTTATCTATAGCCTGGCTTTGAGTCCCCTTTTGCTCACTGACCGCGACGGTGGATCTTGACGATCGTGTCATCGATCATTGCGTATTCCATGTCTGGCTCTTGCGATAAAGCATCGAAAATCCGGCGAAGAACAACACGCTTGACCAATTCGCGGAAGCGCTTGATGACCGTGTTCCATTTGCCAAACCGCTCACGCAATTCGTGCCAAAGGCTGCCTGTACGAGCAGCGCACAACACAGCCTCCATGAACGCGCGCGGGTCGCTCCCAGTGCGACCAGGATCCGCCTTCTTGCCAAGGCAATGCGGTCTCACAAAAAGCCCACATGCGCTCCGTGATCACGCCGCGGTCGTCATTCATCAAAACCTCCTCCAAAAAGAAGCTTGAATCGCAGATCAGATGATTTGGGAATCCTGATACTCAACAGGCCCTATCCTTCTCGAAGTCACTCCAATTAAGGAATGCCGGTTCAAAGATGCTAAACAAAAGAGAACCAAGCGCCACTTGCGCCGATAGACTTTGCCTCCCGTCGCGGCCTGTTATCCTGCCCAGGCGTACCGGATCCAACCAAACGAAGGACATCATCCATGAGACGTATCGGGACATCGCTCGCGACGCTGGCTTGTCTGGTCCTGATTGCGGGCTTCGGCAGTGCCGATGTCGCGGCGGCCAAGCGTATTGCCCTGGTCATCGGAAACAACGCCTACTCGAGCCTGCCCGTCCTGCAAAAGGCCGTGAATGACGCCAAGGCTGTTGCCCGGTCTCTGGAGGGCATCGGGTTCAAGGTCTTCCTTGGAACGGATCTGACGCGTCGCCAGATGAACCGAAAGCTCGCGGCCTTCACGTCCTCCATCGCGCCGGGCGACCAGGCCTTCCTGTTCTTTGCCGGCCACGGCGTTGCCATCGGCGCGGAGAACTACCTGATCCCGTCCGACATGCCGAAGCCGGGTACCGGAGAGGACGATCTCGTCCGGGACGAAGGCTATGCGGTGAGCTCGCTCGTCGCACGGGTACAGCGCCGGGGCGCCGCGGCGACCTTCTTTGTGCTCGACGCCTGCCGTGACAATCCCTTCGCGGCCACGGGCGTGCGCAGCATCGGCGGAACGCGCGGGCTGACCCGTGTCGCGGCTCCGTCCGGTGTCTTCGTGCTGTTTTCGGCAGGTACGGGTCAGATGGCGCTCGACCGCTTGTCGGATACCGATCCCAACCCCAATTCCGTCTTTACGCGAAAACTGATCCCGCTGCTTCAGACACCGGGCTTGAGCCACGTCATTCTTGCAAAGCGCGTGCAGCAGCAGGTGAGCAATCTTGCGGCCACGGTGCGGCACATCCAGCAGCCTGCCTACTATGATCAGATCATCGGCGAAATTGTCCTGCATAAAGGCGGCGGCGATCTGACGAGACCCGTGCCTGAACCGGAGCCGGTCGAGCGCACGAAACCGGTGCCGACAGCAAAGGCCAAGGAACGCGAGAACCTTCTATATCTCGATACGAAATACGGGCGCGTGGTAATCAAGCTGCGGCCTGACCTCGCACCGAAGCATGTCGCACGCGTCAAGAAGCTCGTTCGTGAAGGGTTTTATGACGGTTTGACATTCCATCGCGTGATCAAGAATTTCATGGCCCAGACCGGTGATCCAAAGGGAGATGGAACCGGTCAATCGCGCTATCCCGATCTGCAGGCGGAATTCTCCAAGGAGCCCTACAAGCGGGGAACCGTCGGGGCTGCGCGCGCCCGCGATCCGAATTCGGCCAACAGCCAGTTCTTCATCACATTCAAGGCCACGCCCTTTCTCAATGGCCAGTATACCGTATGGGGCCAGGTCATCCGCGGCATGGGGCATATCGACAAGATCAAAAAAGGAAGCGGGCCAGCGGGACGCGCGAAGAACCCCGACATCATCGTGAAGCTCCAGGTGGCGGCCGACGCAAAGGACCACTCGGTCATGAACACCGCCCGCTGAGGATCGACGAGGGAAGGCCCATCAATCGGAACCGTCGACCTTATCAACCAGTTCCAATGTGTCCGGGTCGACGGCCAAAACTCTCTCAGAGCCATCGTCGCGTTTTGTCGTGATCGTCATGCTCAGCCAGAATTCCGCAAAATTCTCTATGGTCTCAAAGATCCTTGCCCTCAGTTCGTCTTCTGAAAGCCCGGCGCGATCGGGGCCAATATCGCTCAGGACGGCTTCCACAAATGCTTCGTCCGAGCCGTCGTCATCCGTTATTTTCGGATCGCGTGACAGGTCCCAGACAAGGTCGATAATTCGCTCATCCAACTTGTCCAGGAGCCACTGTCGATGATGAAAGATGCGGTGATAGAGATCTTTCGGTGCGTGGAACATTAGGTTGGTGATTCATAAATGTCGCATCAATCACGACATCAGATCTTTTCAGTTATCCAATGGTTTTGAGCGCGTTCATTTTACACTCTCTGACATATGCTGACAAAAGAAGATGGACTTCATCTCGAATGATAGTGGCTCATATGCCTACGACACGCCTGAAATTCGCAACCCACGTGCGAGACGATTTGCTCAAGGCTTTGCGCGCCTTGGCCTGTGAAGAAGGCCACCAGATTCAGACTCTGGTTGAAGAGGCGATTGGTGATCTGCTTGAGAAGCGTCGAAACAACAAAACGCGCGCTCACGTCATGAACGCCTATCAAGCCAGCCATGCGCGCTTCGACCGGCTTTACGAGAAACTGGCCGGGTAGCGGATTTCTGGACTGACCGACAATCCGATTATCCCTGGTGCGGACGTATGCGCTCTCATTTCCGCGTCGCGTCTGCTGCCTTCGACTTACCGGTTTTTTTCTTGCCCTTCTTCTTCTTTGAGGGGCGTTTCGCATCGGATTTCGGCTTTGTCTGAGGCGTGCTGCCCGAAGCATCATCGTCTTGGCGGGGCGGTCCGAACATTGCCAGGCGTCGCTCCCTGCGGTTTGGTTTCCGGGCCTCCGGCGCTACCGGTTCCTCAGACTTGGCGCGTGGAACCGGCGACTTGGTAGGCTTGGGCGGTTCAATCGGGGCCGTCGGGACGCCGTCCAAGCGTGTCGCGGTGATGCCCTTTTCCAGTTTTCGGCTCGGGCCGAGGTCCGCCTGAAACTGATCCGCGCAGTCCGCATTGAGTTCGACGTGGGTCTCGGCGCCGTGGACCTTGATGGCGCCGATTTCGCGGTTCGTGATGTTGCCCGCCTTGCACAAGACGGGAATGAGCCAGCGCGGCTCGGCATTGTGCTTGCTGCCCACGGAGAGAGAAAACCAGACACTGCTGGCAAAACCCTGCTGGCGCTTCTTCTTCTGCGTGCGTTCCTTCGTTGCGCGGCGGTCTCGGGGTTGGCGGGGGTCGACCACAGCGAGTTCTTCAGGCGAGGACTTGCCCGCACGATAGAGGCGCACGAATGCCGCCGCTAATTCCTCGGAGCTTTGCTGCGCCAAAAGCCTGGCGATGATATCCTGTTCGCCCTCTTGTGCCGCCTCGGTCAGCACGGCGTCGGCCAGGAGGCGTTCGTCATCCTTTTGCGTGACTTCATCAGCGGATGGAGGCGGCGCCCAAGTGGCTTCGATTTTCGCTGACCTCAAGAGACGCTCGGTCCGCCGCCGATCCCGCGGCAGCACGATCAAGGCGCTGATACCCTTGCGCCCTGCCCGCCCCGTCCGGCCACTGCGATGCAGTAAGGTGTCGGGGTTGGTGGGAAGATCTGCATGGATCACCAATTCAAGGTCCGGGAGATCGAGGCCGCGGGCGGCGACGTCCGTTGCAATGCAGACGCGGGCTCGTCCGCTGCGCAGGGCCTGCAGCGCCTGGGTCCGCACCTCCTGGCTTAGCTCGCCCGACAATGCGACGACGGAAAAACCACGATTGTTGAACCGCGCTGTCATGTGATTGACGGCCGCCCGGGTGTTGCAGAAGACAAGCGCGTTCTTGGCCTCATAAAAACGCAACACATTGATGATGGCGTTTTCCTTCTCGCCTGCCGCAACCGCGAGAGCGCGATAGGCGATGTCGAGATGCTGCTTGGCTTCGCCGGTGGATTCGATCCGGATCGCATCACGTTGGTATTTCCGCGCGAGATTGGCGATGGTGCGGGGGATCGTTGCCGAGAACAGCAGGGTGCGCCGCTCAGGGGGCGTTGCCTCGAGAATGAATTCGAGATCGTCCCGGAAACCGAGATCCAGCATCTCGTCCGCCTCATCCAGGACCACGGCCTTGAGGTTCCTTGTGACAAGCGAATTGCGCTGGAGGTGGTCGCGCAGGCGTCCCGGCGTACCAACAACGATGTGGCTGCCCCGCATGAGGGCGCGGCGCTCGGCGCGCATGTCCATGCCTCCGACACAGGAGGCCACGACGGCGCCTGTTTCTTTGTAGAGCCAGTCCAACTCCCGCTTGATCTGAAGGGCCAGTTCGCGCGTCGGCGCAACGATCAATGCCAGCGGTGCACTGCATCTGGAAAAGCGGTTTTCATCGCCAAGCAGTGTCGGGCCCAGCGCAATACCGTATGCGACGGTCTTTCCCGAACCCGTCTGGGCGGATACCAGGGCGTCCGCATCGCCAAGTTCGGCGGCGACCACGGCCTTTTGCACAGGGGTCAGCTCTGTGTAACCGCGCTCGATCAACGCCTGACCAAGCGCTGGGATGACGCCCTCGATGTTCATTATTCTTTGCTTTCGGAATTCTGCCGCCTGATTGCGGTGCGCTGGAGTAGCACATTCTGTCGACGGAGGGGTGTATCGCATGAATACGGGAGAATGTGAGGAAATTTGCAGCCCGCGGCTTGTCCTTGATGCGATCAGGCATCGTGGAAATGGGTCGGTGCTGTCCGGTAGAATGAGTGATTGGCTGGACCATCTGAGTTTATTTCGCTCACGGCTATTCCGCGCTTTGGCGCGGGCCTCCGCGGGGGCGCCCTGGCCGGGCGGCGGCCGCTTGGCCTTGCCTCGCTAGTCGCTCGGTTGTTCTTGTGTCCTAGGGAGATCGTGGTGTTTGGCTGATGCTATACGGCACGATCTCAGATCGGTCCGAGACAACCGCGCCATAGTGGCGCGGCAAGCGCGACCGCGCGCCGGCCGGTCAGGCCGCCCCCGCGGAGGCCCGCGCCAAAGCGCGGAATAGCCGTGAGCGAAATAAACCAGATCTCAAAACCACGGCATCATCCCGCCGGACCGCACCTATCGTCACCATCATCCGCATTGGTTTTTACGACTTATTCTGCCACAATAATCGCCGACCGAGGGCGACGGTTATATTGGGAGACCGGTCATGCACCGATTGCGTGTATTTACCCTATTCTTCGCGCTGCTTCTGTTCGGCCTGCTCGCTCCCGCCTTAGCCGCCAAACGCGTTGCCCTGGTCATCGGCAATGCGGACTATGAGCACACGCAGCGGCTCGCCAATCCGGAGAACGATTCTCGTCTGATCGCCTCCATCCTGCGCCGTCAGGGTTTCGAGGTCCTGGAGCATCGCAATCTCGGCTACAAGGCCATGAAGCGGGCCATCAGAGCCTACACGTCCAAGCTCACGAACTATGGCAAGGACACCGTCGGCCTGATCTATTTCGCCGGCCATGGGCTGCAGGCCTCGGCCCGGAATTTTCTCCTACCCGTGGATGCTCGGATCGAGAAGGAAGGCGACATCCAGATCGAGGCCATCAGCTCTCAGGACCTGCTGAGCGGCGTCCAGTATGCGGGCAACCGGCTGAATGTGATCATTCTGGATGCCTGCCGCAACAATCCCTATCGCGGCACGTTCCGCTCGGCGTCGCGGGGCCTTGCCCGCATGGATGCGCCCGTCGGCTCCCTGCTCGCCTTCTCCACCGCGCCCGGCACGGTCGCGGCTGACGGGGACGGCGCGCACAGCCCCTACACTGCCGCACTCGCCGATGCGATGGTCCAGCCCGGACTGAAAATCGAGGAAGTCTTCAAGCGGGTGCGCGCCAAGGTTTACGACAAGACGGGCGGACGGCAAGTGCCGTGGGAGTCGTCGTCGATCTTCGGCAATTTCTATTTCGAGACCCAGCCATCCGGATCGCCGCCGCGGCAAACATCGAATCAGAAGCCGACGTCGCGCGATCCAGCGCGGGAAGCCTGGGGCGCAATCTCAGGCACCTCCAGCAAGGCCATCCTCGGCGCCTTCATCGCCAAGTTCCCGAACAGCCTTTATGCGGATTTCGCCCGCGCCCGTATTCGCGAAATCGATAAGCAGCAGACGGCGCTGATCGTGCCGCCGAAGAAGCCCTCGGGCGGCCTCAAGCCGACGCCGGCGGTCGGCATCTTCCCGAAAGGATTGAAGCGTGGCGGAACTCTGAACTTCGTCGTCGGCTCGAAGATCCCGTCCTTCGACGGTCACATCGAAGGCACCTTCGGAATGGTCCATCCGATCCGGCCCTTTTACAGCCTTCTGATCCGCATCAATCCGGACAATCCCTCATCACCCTCCGACTTCGTCTGCGATCTCTGCGAGGGCGACGTGCCGACGGGCGAGAATGGCGGCACGACCTACCGATTCAGAATCAGACGGGATGTCGCGTTCCATGACGGGACGCCGCTGACGGCCCATGACATCGTTGCCACCTACCGCAAAATCATCTTTCCGCCATCCGGCATCCCCAGCGCACGGAAAGCGTTTTACGGCATGGTCGACTCCGTCCGGGCGAGCGACAACTACACCGTTGTCTTCCGGCTAAAATACCCGTCCGGGGCCTTTGTCCCGGCGCTCGCGAGCCCCTTCAACTTCGTCTATGCGAAGAAGGACCTCGATCGACACGGCTATCGCTGGCACAAGCGCAACATCAACGGCACCGGACCCTTCGTCTTCGTGCAACATAAGCCGGGTTCTTTCGTCGAGGGCAAAAAGTACCGGAACTATCATTTCAAGGGGCGCCCCTATCTCGACGGGTTCAAGGCGATTTCAGCACCCAAGATGTCGGTGCGGTTACAGGCAATCCGCGGCGACAGGGCCGGAATCGAATTCCGCGGTTTCCCCCCGAAAGCCCGGGACGACCTGAAGCGCGCGTTGGGCAGCCGGATCACGAGCCAGGAAAGCGACTGGAACTGCGTCTTTTTGTTCACGCCGAACCAGCGAAAGAAGCCGTTCAAGGACCGGCGCGTCCGCCGCGCCCTGTCACTCGCAATCGACCGCTGGGGTGGTTCTCGCTATCTCCCAAGAATCGCAATCGTGAAATCCGTGGGCGGAATCGTATTTCCCGGTCATGAACTCGCGCCGTCCCAGCGCGAGCTGCAGCAGTTGGCCGGCTATAGCACCAACATTGCAGCAAACCGCCGTGAAGCACGCCGCCTGCTGAAGGAGGCCGGCTATGCAGGGCTCTCGTTCACGCTGAGCAATCGAGGCGTCGACCAGCCTTACAAGGTCGTTGGCACGTGGCTGGTCGACCAGTGGCGGAAGATCGGCCTCAAGGTGAAGCAAGAGGTCAATTCGAGTCCGGTATTTTATAATAAGCTGCGACGAAACAAGGACTTCGACGTTTCTATCGATTTTAATTGCCAGAGTGTCGTCAACCCGATCGCGGATGTCAGCAAGTATCTGGGCAGCGCCGGAAACAATTACGGTTCCTATCGCGACCCAACCCTCGAAGCGATCTTCGATCGCCTCTGGCGCGCGGATACGATAACCGAACAACGACGACTTATCCGCGAGTATGAGAAAAGGGCCATCGACGAGATGGCGCACATGAGCGTCGTCTTCTGGTGGCACCGGATCGTCGCCCATCGCTCCTATGTTAAGGGTTGGAAGATGGCACCCAGCCACTATCTGAACCAGCACCTGGACAATGTCTGGCTCGACAAGTGACGCTCGGTGGGTTCTGCGGTGCCGGAACCACCACGAGGCGCCTGGATAGAAACTCTAAAAGTGGCTCGCTCTCGAGCGCTAAGTGGGGCTTTGCGGAGTCTTCGGCCTATCGTTGCGCAGCGAAGCGAGGGTTCTCATCACTGGTTCAAGTAAGGCTCAATTGTTCCGTTCGAAAGAATGTCGCAGATATAATTGGCTGCTGGATTATTCGGCGATCAGTCGAAGACTCTATGACGAAGAAGATGAACCCATCGAACAACCAGGTCATATCGACGGCACCGACGGAAATCGAAATCATCCCTTGTTCCCCGGTACCATCACTGTCCCACCGACAAATAATGCCCCAACCACGACAGCAGAGAGACCGGCGACTGGACTGGAGACGATCGATATCATCCCCATCAGCGCGCAGATTGCGCCAATGAGCGAGAGAATGCCCGGCAGCTTGTTGTCACCGAAAGCGGAACCGGCTGCTAAGATGACACCAATTGCTATCACGCCTAGCCCCAAGACCAAGCCGATACCGATCAACAAGTATTCAAACATCAGGCAATCCTAGCAATCTCGCTGGAATTTCGGAAATGCAGACATATCTATCGCATCCCGACACGCGCAAAGTAACATCGGTTGCGGCTCGCGGACGGTCCTTAGAGAAACCCGGTGAAGCGAAGGCGTGCGAATGACCGGTTTCATCGATGACATGCATTTGGCCGTGGAAATCGCCGAGGCCGTCGGCCGAGATGAGATCATGCCGATCTTTCAAAGCGAGAATCTCGGCACCACGACCAAAGCAGATGCCTCGCCAGTTACTCTTGCCGACAAGGCTGCGGAGCGCGCGCTACATCGACGACTTCTGCAGGCCCGCCCCGATTACGGATGGCTATCGGAAGAAGCCGAGGACAACGACAAGCGATTGACCGAGAATACGGTTTGGATTGTCGATCCGATCGATGGAACCCGATCCTTTATCCGACGGTCGGATGAATTTGCGATTTCCATCGGGTTGGTCGAAAGGAATGCGCAAGGCGTCTACGAGCCGATCGTCGGCGTTGTGCATATGCCGGCGCAAAAGAAAACCATCTGTGCAGCACTCGACGCAGGGATTTTTCTGGACGAGGAAAGAGTTCAGCCGCAGCCAATGAGAAGCCTGGAAGACAGTGTCGTCACATTCGGGCACGGTGACCAAAATGCTGCCGATATTAGATCCATTTTCGGTTCACGTCTGACGCATCAGCATGTTGTCGCTTCGATCGCCATACGGCTTGCTCAGGTGGGTATCGGTGAAAGCAACATCAGTGTGTCCACCCACAAGCTTTGCGAGTGGGATATTGCTGCCGGAGACCTCATCTGCAGAGAGGCCGGGATGACAGTCACGGACCTTTCCGGCCAACCGATTTTCTATAACAGACCCGATCCGACGACCGAAGGCCTGGTTGTTTGTCCGCCCGCCCATCATAGGCATGTCCTGGAAATGTGTAGAGCTGCAGGCTTCTCTGGCGAGGTCCGAGGTGTAAGAGCCTGGCATAAATAGTAAATTCGTGCACAGCCCTTGTTAGACCCAACCTCCAGATTATGGGATGAAACTGCCCAAATTTGATCCGGGAGACCCAATCGATTACCTATGAGCTATCCAAAACACGTCGAAGCCGCTCCAAATCCATTGGGCGGCAATTTTTTTAGCGGGAAAGGACCAATTTCACATGTCGGTACAACTGGCCGAAACGGCCGAGGATGTCTCGAAAATCGCTTTCGGCTTCATGGCATCGAAAGCGCTCTTTGCGGGACTTCATATTGATGTCTTTACCCTCCTCGCCGAAAAGCCGAAAACCGCCAGTGAAATTGCGACCGAGTCTGGCATTCCTGCCAACCGCGTGACGACCCTTCTGACAGCTCTCACAAGTGTCGGTCTCGTCGACCGGACGGATACCTCCTACTCCAACGCACCCGGCGCCGAGGTCTTCCTGTCGCGCGAGTCGAAGCACGAATTCGGCGATTACCTGCGCTATCAGATCGATCAGCAGATGTACCCCTTCCTCAGTCAGCTCAATGAGGTCATCGAAGGGTCGCTCGATCCCGATGCGGTCGATTCCTATCAGCACTGGATGTCCGATCCTGAGCAGGCGTCTATCTATAGCGAAGCGCAGCACGCAGGCTCTCTCGGTCCCGGCCGCACGCTGGCACGACTGGTTGACCTGTCGAATGCGGAAAGCCTGCTGGATGTCGGTGGCGGCACCGGGGCGATGAGCATCCGGCTACTGGAGGCCAATCCCAATCTCCACTCGACGATTATCGATTTCCCCAACGTTTCGGAAATCGGCTGGCAGTTCGTCACTCGAGCGGAAATGGTCGATCGGGTCCGCTATATCCCGGGCGACGCGCTGCAAGTCGAATGGCCCAAGCAACAGGATGTCATTCTGATGTCATATCTGTTCAGCGGCGTTCCGGGCAGCGAAGTCCCTCGCCTTGTCGATTATGCCTTCAACTGCCTCGCCGATGGCGGCCGTTTTCTCGTGCATGACTTTATGGTCGAAGACGACCGGAGCGGACCGCCCATGGCGGCTCTTTGGCAATTGCAGCACATGGCCTTTACGCCGGAGGCCCGCTCGGTAACGCCGGGCTGGCTGACGCAGCGTATGGAAGACGCCGGGTTCAGCGATATCCAGGAAGAGGAAATGATCCCAGGTATGACCCGGCTCATTCACGCCCGCAAGCGAGGGTGATCGATCGATGGCGAAGTCCGACTTCCGCTTTGCCTGGCCGTTCCGCGTCCGCTATGCCGAGGTGGACGGTCAGAGGATCGTCTTCAACGCCCACTATCTGACCTATTTCGACACCGCCATCACCGAGTATTTTCGCAGCCTGCCCTACGACTATATGGGACAGGTCGAACGCACCGGCGAGGACTATCACACGGTTCGATCGTTGGTGGAGTATCAGCAGCCGATCGCGTTCGACGAGGATATCGAGGTGCATGTCCGCACCGCGCGGCTGGGACGCACGTCTCTGACGTTCCTTCTTGAGATCCACGGCAAAGATGCCGACGATCTGCGCGCGAGCGGAGAAGTCGTCTGGGTTAACACGGACCAGGCGACACATCGATCGGCTCCCCTCCCAGAAGAGCTGGTGGAGAAGATCACAGCCTTCGAAGGTGAAGGCGTCGCGCGCTCATAGTCTGGCTCAAAAGTCCTGAAGCCAGCCCTCTTCCCCGGCCCAACCACCCAATAAGGGTATCCTCGGGGTGGTTGGGCCGGGGAAGAGGGTTGGCCGTGGCACTAAGCCATTGGGCAAAAAAGCTGCCGGCTCAGTTCACCAGGCGTGCCGTTCCTTTGCGTCCGTCGTTTCTTACCCAATGGACGGTCTGGCCCTCTCGTTTGAGCGTGTAACAGAACGATTTTCCATCGAGCCACCGGTTCCAGCGCTGGCACAGGCGATCCTTGTCGATCCACCATTTACCCTGGTCGCTGGTCGGCGTCTTCTTGCCCGCCAGCATCGACGCGACAGCACGCAGCTTTCCTGTCATCGTCTTATTGCGCTTGTAGCTGATCGGGAGGGTGACACCCTCGGTCTTCATATGAATGACTTTTCCGGCCACAGCCTTTTCGAGCGCACTGCCCTTCAGCCGCTCTGCCTTCTCGGCAAAAGCACCCGTTGGAGCGATGGTCTGCGCGGCAAGAATTACGGAAGCAAACACAAAGATTGTCTGAGTTTTGGCGGCGATCTGCATCGCTACTCTCCTAATAGGCGCACACTGAATCCGGCAAACAATGCTACCAGACCGCACTTTGCAGGCGTATATGGCTATTTTAGCACATGAAAGAGACGGCACTCAGGCATGTTCAACGCGAACGACTTTCGGATTGATCTCCATATAGTCGCATGTCGCGTTGCCGACGTCATAGGCCAGCCGTTTCGGCAACTTCTCCAATGACACGCCGTACATGTGGAAATGCCGCCGCGGCGTCGCCCCAGGTGTCGCGACGCTGTGGATATCGTCCGGCATGAGAGCGATGCTTTCGCCGTCATGGAGGCGAACGGTTTCGGAGAGTTTGATTTTCGCAGGTCCCGGCTCGAATCCACCCTCGATCCGCTCATAGAGACGGTTTTCTTCACACCCATCGAGACCGGCAACGATCGCCCACGTACCATGATTGTGCGGGCGAACGGCGCCACCCGGCAAAGCACATGTCAGATAGAGCGGGAATCGGTGATCGGCATCCTCACTCAGGACATAGAGCTTCGCCTTCGACCCCGGTTCGGGGTTCGGAAAATGTGTCTCATCGAACAACGCCTTGTGTTTCGAGAGCGCGATCAGTTCCGCCTCGATGGCCTTGAGCGCTGTTCGTGTGACTCCCTGCTCCCGCTCGATTTCGCGGACCCTGGCAACAGTTTCAGCGACGGCCTCGCGCCGGCGTGCGATGATATCTGGGTCGAGCACTGGTGTATGTTTCGATTGCGCTAGGGACACGTTTGGACTCCCGGCTCTGGTTGCATGAGATGGCAGGCCCGTTGGACCGGCAATGACCATAAGGCAAGCTTGTGCCGATCTTCAACGCGGGCGATGGTAGCGCCGACACATCATTTGAAATGGAGAGCGCAATCGATGCTCAAATTCAGGTTCATGATGGCGGCGGCTCTTGTCGCTGTCCTCACACCGTTTGCCGCCGAAGCTCAGAACACCCTCGACTGCAGCGATCCACAGACCCAGACCGCAATGAACATCTGCGCGGCTCAGGACTATAAGACAGCCGATGCGGAGTTGAACCGGGTCTACCAAACCGCCATCCGCACCGTGAGGGCGACCGATGCCGAACTGCCGCCTGAACTCAAAGGGGCCGAGGCTGCGTTGCGAGGCGCTCAGCGCGCCTGGATTCCCTTTCGCGACAGGTCCTGCGAGGTGGAAGGATTCGAAGCGCGTGGCGGCACGATGGAATCTCTGCTTGTCTCAACCTGCCTCGCCCACATGACGCGCAAGCGTACGCAGGAGTTGAAGGACATTGCGGCGGGCACCGCGAACTAGGCAGGCGTCGGCGCCCTTTGTGACTCCAATCCTGCCCGGGCGCGACTTCCGTGCGAACCTCTTCCCTCTTCGCAATGACCGTGACGGAGTCCTGTCGAACCGACGCTGCTTCATGCCCTGTTCATCCGCGAGTCTGTATCTCATTCGAGAATCGGCATTGGGGGCTCAGGCAAGAAGCGGAATTCAGGGCCATGAAAAACACGCAGCGCATAAACGCCACGCGCATCGAAGTCGGCAACGATGAAAGCCTTCCGATTTCGCTATTCGCTCGAGACGATGTGCCGATCGAACCGAAAGCCATCGATGAAGCGCGTAAGCTCTCGCAATTGGTGCCCATTATCGAAGCATTGAAAAACGACGGGTGTTTGAGCGCCGATGCCGCGTTGGCGCGCGTGGCGCTGACGCCGGATTTTCATCGCGGCGACGGGCGCGGCATTCCCATCGGAACCTGTCTGCAGACCCGTGACCTCGTCATACCCAAGGCCGTCGGATCAGATATTTGTTGCGGCATGCGGTTCGTGATGACCGATGTCACTCATTCGGAACTCGAGGGCGCCGGTGAGGATCTGGACAAGCGGCTGCGACACATCTTCTTCGAGGGCGGGCGTGATATCGCAATGACGCCCGATCAGCGCACGGCTTTGTTTCGTGATGGCCTGCCAGGCCTGTTTGCGGCAGGTGGGACACCACAAGCGACGAACGGACAGGAAGAAGAAAGGCGCGTTCATTCCGGCGGTCGATTTGCGACGGACCGTATCTATGAAGGCCTCAATGACTTTATCGCGGGAAGTGGCGGCGCCAGCCGAGACGACCAGATTGGCTCGATCGGCGGCGGCAATCATTTCGTTGAGTTGCAACGAGTCGCTGCCATTCATGAAAAACAGACGGCTTATCACTGGGGGTTGCGCAAAGGACATATCGCCATCATGGCCCATTCGGGGAGTGTGAGCATCGGTGCACGTATCGGCCAGTCGTTTCTAAGGAAGGCACGCCGCGATTGGCCGGCAGGCGCGCCGGTCCCCCTCAATGACTTCTTCATGCTCCCGACTGAAGGGACCCACCGTGAGCAAGGTCTGGCCTATCTCTCGGCCATGAACAATGCCGCGAATTTCGCTGTCGCCAACAGGTTGCACCTGACCCTGATGACCGCAAAAGCCATCGGCGACAGCATCGGACGGGAAGTTGGCCTTACGCTTGTTTACGATTCTCCGCACAATCTCATCTGGTCGCAGAGCGATGGCACATGGCTTCATCGCAAGGGTGCCTGCCCGGCAACGCGCGATGAGACCGACCCGAATTTCCCCGATGGCCACCCTGTGATCGTACCGGGCAGCATGGGAACCTCGAGCTGGCTGTTGCGTGGCCTCGGCAATGTCGCATCGCTCTGCTCGGCCGCCCATGGCGCCGGGCGGGTCAAGCCTCGCGGAGCAGCCCGGCGCAAAGACCCGGATGAACTCAAACGCTTGCGGATTGTCACCAAAGTCGACCGGAAGGGACTTCGCGCGGACGTTGCATCGGCCCTGGAAGCCTCCCTGATGGAAGAAGCGCCGAGCTGCTATAAGGACCCGACACCAGTGATCGAGACGATGACAGGTGCCGATATTGCAGCGGCAGTCGCCCGGATGGAGCCGATCCTGACGATCAAGGGTTGAGCCATCGACAGGTGCATTCCGTGAACAACGCGTTAAACACATAATCATAAGAGAATGAAGCATAGTATTATCGAGGCCCGATTATGACCACCGACAACCGGTCCGACCTGGCAATCCGTGACAGTCTCGACCTGGATGCAGTGGCGGCGCACGGCAAACGCATCCAATTCGCCGCGGGTGAAATCTTGCGCCAGCAGGGCCAGCACTACACGGACATGTATGTCATTGAGGACGGCTTCGTCGATGTGAACATCAAGTTCGGCACGACCGGCGAGCGTTCCCGTCGGTTGGGACCGGGAACGCCTATCGGAGAGATCGGGTTTCTAAAGGGATGCGCTGCGACCGCAACCGTTACGGCGGATACGGATATGTCGGCTGTCATTATTGATGACGGGATGCTCTGGCGTCTCGAGAACGAAGACCCCGCACTGGCCGTCCGGCTTTCCCACTTTCTGGCAGAGGTCTCGGATGCACGACTGGCATCGGATGCGACAATCGCCCTGGATGAGACGGACCTGCGGCGCGGTAAGTCCATCGAAGTGCATCTTTGCCGGACGGAAGAGATGCTTCGCGACGCGGCCCGCCTCAGATACGAGGTCTATTGCCGAGAACTCGGTCGTACATCGCCTTTCGCCGACCATGACTCAGGCACGATCCAGGACAATCTCGATAGCTTCGGTCATACCTTCCTGGCGCTCGACGCCGGAGAACTGCTCGGAACGATGCGCGCCAACTTCCCCTCGGAAGGCTCGCTCGGCGTATTGGATGAACTATACGGAATGACCCGCTCGCCTCTGCATCCGGATGCTACGGGAATCTGCACCAAGTTCATCGTCAAGCAGTCGAAGCGCAAGGGCCCCGCCGCAATCAAACTGATTTCTGCTGTAACCCGCTATGGGCTGCGCCTCGATATACAGGAGTGCTACATCGATTGTGTGCCGGAACTGATGCCATCCTACAAGGCGCTGGGGTTCAAGGTTGCAGGAAAGACGTTCTTTCATCAGGAGAACGGGCCGTCGATACCGATGGTGCTCGACCTCACCGGGCCCGGAAAGAAACTGACTCGGGACCCGCTCGCAAGCCGACGCCAGTAAAGGGCGCCGTGGACGAACTGCGACAACCGGGGGGCACCGCCCATTTAAACCTTTTCAATCGAAGAAATATTTGATTGCGATACGCAAGGCCACCATGGCGAGGATGAACGCGCCGCCGCATATCGCGAAAAACATCATCCGCCAGACAAGGGAGTCCCATCGCGCGGGCGCCCCAAGGTCAGTGCTCCGTTCGTTCCCGTCTTCAGAGCCTGATGGCGTTTCGAGAGGTGACAATAGTCCTATTCTCCAGCACACTAATCGTAACATCAGCTGACCAGATTCTCGGCGACGGCATAACGCGCTCTTGTACAAGCGGTAGCCGTTTCTCTATGCAGGGATGGCCCAAACCTTACTGATATACAGACAAATCAGAATGGCTGAGCTGAGGAATCACAAACTGTGAGCCAACCGAATGTCATCGGCTTCCTCGCACCTTCCCGTTTCCTTGAGCATCTCTGCGTAGGCCTTGGCAACCGGTTGTGTCTTGCGCGCAGTCTTTCCGAGTTTTTCAGACAGGATGTTCAGTGACATCTTGAAAAATTCTTCTGCTCTCTCATGAAGCCCCGCCTCAACGTAAAGCACTGCCAGTTCACCGTACAACACGCCCAATCCCCAAGGGCCTGCATGTAGCTTCTTTTCTTTGATGCCAAGGGCTCTGTTATGTAGGGCAATGGCCTCGTCGCACCTGCCGAGCAACAAGTAGGTCGCAGCAAGATCGTAGTAAACCGCTGCATTGACGGGCGGTTTCCTGGTGCGACATTTCTCAACGATCGCCAGTGTTGCTTCAAATGCCAGCGCCGCCTTCTCAGGAAAGCCAAGCGCATTATAAATTGAACCTAGTTCTTGGTAATCGTCTACAATCTTGTCGTGGCTGGACGGCAACACGTCCTGGTGAATAGCAAGTGCCTTTTCGACAAGTTCCGCACCCCACGCATCGGGAAAATGCTTGCTCGTCGTCACCAGCCTGTAGAGCTTATCTGCGTAGTCGAGGCGCTCCTCCGGGGTTGTGGCTTCGGATTCAACTTTGGCCAAACTGGAAGCGATCTGGATGATCAGATTGTTGCTCAATGCCTTCGACTCCCGACTTGGTGTCTTGCACTGATCTTATTGCCTGCGTATCGACCCATCAATCAGTACTGACACACACAGTATTCAAGCAAGACCGATTGATCATGGAAGGATTGGTTGCGCTCTCACAGGATTTCCTGGCAAGCACCCTGGGTGATTGCGGAATGACCGGTGCTGGCTTGCTCCGCGATGAAGTTGCGATGACCTTGAGAGATGGAGACTAGAGAATGGCGCCGCGTGTCTTGATCGCGGGTTTCAAGCATGAAACCAACACCTTTTCGAAGCTGCCGACAGGGCTGGATGCCTATCGCGCCCGCGCGCTGCAGTTCGGCGAAGACGAGATGCGTGCTGCCTATACTGGCACCAATACGGAGATTGCCGGATTCATAGATGCCTGCGAAGGCCACGGATGGGATCCGGTTTTCGCTGTCGCCGGCGACGCGACACCGTCCGGCAAGGTGACGGCTGAAGCCTACGACGCAATCGCCGGTTGCATCTTCAAAACCATCGAAGAGCAAGGACCGCTTGATGCGGTGCTGTTGCAGCTTCATGGGGCACTGGTGGCAGAAGGGCGCAACGACGCACAGGCGGATCTGTTGGCTGGCATTCGCGAGCGAGCCGGCGATACGATTCCGGTTGGCGTTACGCTCGACCTGCACGCAAACGTTTCAGAACGACTTGCAGCGCTCTGTACAGTGCTCGTCAGTTACCGAACCTATCCCCATATCGATCAGCATGAGACGGCAACGAAATGCGCCGACCTGATTGCCCGAACCCTGAGAGGAGAGGTCTCACCGAGAGTTTGGATCGCGCAAGGACCACAACTCGATGGCGTCGACCACGGACGAACAACGGCGCCCGGCCCCATGCGCGAAGCACTGGCATTGGGTGACAGGCTTGCGGATGAACACGCACTGCTGTCAACGTCGATCAATGCCGGTTTCGGCTGGGCCGATATACCGAATGTCGGACCGAGCGCTGTGGTGGTTGCGGATGCCGGCAACGAGCAAGCTGAGACCGCTGTTCACATCTTAAGAGACGAGATCTGGCGCACCCGTGAAACAACAACCGTCGAACTGATCTCCTCTAAACTTGCAGTCGAGCAAGCGCTTGCCGTCGGCAAACCCGGGCATCCCTTCGTAATTGCCGACTTTGCCGACAATCCCGGCGGTGGCGGCTATGCCGATTCCACCGGCTTGCTTCGCACCATGATCGAAGCCGCACTGAGCAATACTGCCTTCTCTGCTCTCTATGATCCCGAGAGTGTTCAAGCCTGCGCAGTGGCGGGCGTCGGGACAATGATCGATCTGCGTCTTGGCGGCAAAGTGGACCCCGCTTACGGTATGCCAATCGAGGTCTCAGGGACTGTTCTCGGTCTTTACGATGGACAGTTCAAGTTGGAAGGACCGATGTCGACCGGTCTCTCACTCGACATCGGCCCGGCGGCCGTGGTCCGGGTCGGTGGCATCGATGTGGTGCTCGCGTCGAACCGCGCGCAAAACTATGACCGACAATTCTTCAAAGCCTTCGGAATCGAGCCTGCAGACTGTTCGGTCCTCGGCGTGAAATCGGCGCAACATTTCCGGGCCGATTACGGTCCCATTGCTTCCGGCATCGCGGTCGTCGACGAAGGTGGTGGCATTACCTCTCACGACTTTGCATCATTGACGTACCGAAACGTTCGCCGTCCGATCTGGCCGCTAGATGAGATCGCCGTCGAGTGATGCTGTTGCTGTGCGGTGGGATGGGGAATTGTCGGTCTATCTGAGTTTATTTCGCTCACGGCTATTCCGCGCTGATGCGCGGGCCTCCGCGGGGGCGCCCTGACCGGGCGGCGCGAAGTCGCGCTTGCCGCGCCACTAAGGCGCGGTTGTCTCGGACCCATCGGAAATCGTGCCGTATAGCACCAGCCATACAGCACGATCTCTCAAGGAGCCAAGAATAACCGAGCGACTAGCGAGGCAAAGCCAAGCGGCCGCCGGCCGGTCAGGCCGCCCCCGCGGAGGCCCGCGCATCAGCGCGGAATAGCCGTGAGCGAAATAATCCCAATTCTTAAATCCACGGCACCCACTTGCCGTATAGCATCAGCCACACGGCACGATCTCTGATGGAACTAAGAACAACCGAGCGACCAGCGAGGCAAGGCCAAGCGGCCGCCGCCCGGTTAGGGCGCCCCCGCGGAGGCCCGCGCGAAAGCGCGGAATAGCCGTGAGCGAAACAAATCCAAATCTAACAACACAGTACCATCCTGCCAGACAGCACCAACCAGCCGCGCGTTTTTAATCCGTAACATTTCCTTCAAGTGCCGCACCAGGCGATACACTCTCAACACTCTGGCTCAGAACCACTTTTCACATCGCCGACCACGAAATTGTAACAATCCGCCAATTGCATGCGAACGCTCACCACCTCCCGTTCGACAAGATGTCCGTGATGGACAAACAGAATGGGAGTTGGAGAAATGCAACGGAAACTCATGGGTCTTTTCATGGCCCTCTCATTGACTATGGGCGGTGCCGGCGTGATCACCGGAACGACCGCACTTACAAGCGCAACGGAAGCTCAGGCCTTTGGCCTCAGCGATATCGGCGGCGCTATCAAGAAGGGCGCCAAGGCGGTCGGCGGGGCTGCCAAGAATGGCGTGAAGGCCGTCGGACGCGGTATCGAGAAAGGTGGCGGTGCCCTCGACAATGCCACCCGGAAAGCCGCCAAGAAGGTGGGCCGTGGCGTCGAGAAGGCCGGCAAGACGATCGGGCGCGGCGCCAAGGATATCGTTCGCTGCTGGCCGATGCGTTGCAAGGTTACCGAGCGCAAGCCCAAATATCCTGACTATCAGAACGGTTACAAACCGGGCGGCAAAGCCGGCAGTCGCACGATCGGCACAAAGAAGCGTAGCCTGCAGCAGCTGGGAAAAGGTGCCCCGGTTCGTAAGGTGCAGGGCATTACACGCCAGAACCTCAAGTCGAGCAGTCAGGCAAAGCGCTTCACGACCCGCAACCTGAGATCCAACCCTGGCAAGAACGGCCAGCGCTTCCAAACGATGGTCAAACGCAAACGCGATGCAGGTTCAAAGAGGGAGCGTCGTAGCAGTCGTATGGATCGTCGGTCGAAGTCGAAGGTTCAGAAAAAATCACGCAAGAACCGTCGCGGACGGCGCGGATAACATTGCCGACCTGGATGCATCCGACCTATCGATAAGGGGCTGCCGCCGAGAACGTTTGAGGGCGGCAGCCCTTGCTTCTGTTGAAAAACGTTACCATGTGACGTGGACTGAATTTGATTTGACCATGACAGGCGCCATTGGTATCTCTAAACACCGTTACGGAACGGTTGGTCAAATATAAATTCAGAATTTTCAATTATCAGAAAACAAACAACAGTCTGAGCATTGAGGCCCGTCATGAGAGTTGGCTTTCTTCTAGTATTCGCATCGATTTTTCTAACGACAAATGCCCACGCCCAGCGCTTCGATACAATTCATTGTACTGCGGAAGGGTCGGGGATGCATAAACGGGACGGGCAATTCAGAAAAATCACGGGCAAAGCCCAGTCTCAGCGCTTTGCAAACCAGCCCAATGCCGCGGGCAATGTTCGCAGTCAGATTTGCATCAATGCGCTCAAGAACTGTGTGCAAAAGTTCAAGATCAGACAAGAAGGGCTTCGCTCGTGTCGAGTCACAAAGAACTTCAACTATGTTGAAGCGCCGGGCATTGGCAATCAGATTTACAGGGACCTGTTGAACGGGCGCCTTGCGCCAAACGGCGGCAGGATAATCGTCGCCGGCCGCCCGCAGGGGCGCCCCGAACCGATCAGACCGCGGCCTGAACCGCGCAATCCTCCCCGGCGCCGCATCAACAAAGCCATCCTGGTCTGCCGCAGTTCGAGCCCGCAAAGAAAAGCCGAAGCGGTCTCGGCCGAATTTGACCCTCAACAGCATGACGAAAGCCGGCAACTGCGGAAAATCGGCGATCGCGTGTGCAAGCGGTCAATGATCGCGTGCATGTATAAGCACGACAATGTCGACTATGGCTATCGGCGCTGCCGCGTGAACAAGGTCGTCGTGCATTTCCTACGCAGCGATCAAAAACGCCGTGAGTTGTTCATCTCCGGAAACACGTCACTTGCGGATCTCGGTGTAAGAGCGCCTTAGATCCAAACGATTGAGGGGCCGGCGCCCAGGAGCGCGGCCCCAATGGCAATGACAATGCAGGCCGTGACGCGGTAGGCAGTCAGTTTCTCGCTGAGGAAAAGCCAGCCGATCAAGGCAGCAAAAACGACGCTTGTCTCGCGCAAAGCGGAAATAGGCCCCATATCGCCCGATTGCATGGCCCAGATGATCGCGCCATAGGCAACCAGGGCGACAAGGCCGCCACCGCAGGCTCTCCAGACCTCACGTGCCGGCGCGATGAAAGCGCCCTTCCCCCGGGCGCAGAGCAGAATGATCGGCATAGGCACAGCCCAAAAAACGACCATCCAGGCTGTATAGGCGAAGCTATTGCCAGACAGTCGCACACCGATGCCGTCCACCACAGTATAGGCTGCAATAAAACACCCGGTCGCCAACGCCATTGCAGTCGATCTTGTGTTCAGCCGCCTGCCATCAAATGCCAGCGCGATAATGCCGGCAGACACGAGAAAAAGACCGGATGCCGCCAACGGGCTGAGTGTTTCACCGGCCAGAGCCATTGCCCCGATTGCGACCAGCAATGGCGAAGAGCCCCGGGCGATCGGATAAGTCTGGCCGAGATCGCCATAGCGATAGGCCTGGATCAGGAACAAGTTGTAGCCGACTTCAAGAGCACCGGAAGCAACGATGTAAGGCCAACTCGCTGGCGCGGGCAAAGGCAATAGCGGAATAGCTGCAATTGCGACGGCAAGCATCGCCAGATTCATGATCGTCATGGTCCACAGACGATCGCGCCCGCCATGTAAGAGTGCGTTCCACAAGGCATGGAGGAATGCGGAAAAAAGGACAATGGCAACAATGGATGGGCTCATCGCCCTCTTATACCAGCGGCAGGCATGATTGCCTGCTAGGCACCGCGACCGTCGAAAAAGTGTCGGATATCCGTGCAATATGGATGACGCAGTGCGACGACAGGCGAAGTCGGTCGGCGTTGGACACGATTGGTAGGCGAAAATCGCTTCCCTGTTCTGGTCCGATCACGGCAGTATCGGCGCTGGGGGCAGTTTAGAGGTACGCGTAAAATCCCATGACAACGATGCGGAATCGAGATCAATTTCAACGGCTGGGCAAGCTGTTTGAGTCCGTCACCGTGTTCGGTGCGGTGGCGGCAGAAGACGCTTCCGGACGCCATGGCGACCGGACCGCTTCAGAGACACGGGATCCAGGGAAATTTGCGAGATTTCGCCCCGGCCTTGCCACGATCGTTTCCATTATTGCATTGGCATTCTCGGGTTTCAGCTTCTACGAGACCGTTCTCAAGCAAGCGCGTCTAAGGGTCTACCAACCGCCATTGATCCACATGTTCCGCGAAGGCTATCGCGACGTCTTCGCAATTCCGATCACGATTTCAAACGATGGCGCGCGGCGCGGAACGGTCTTGTCCTTCGATCTTTCCGTAACCAACCTCGACACGAACCAGTCGAAAAGTTTCCAGAATCTGCATTTCGGCAAATCGCCGAAAGAGGAGACGCGTCTCTTTAATCCGATCACCGTGCCCGGTCGCAGTTCTTTCACCGATGTCGTCCTCTTCCATGCCCTGGAGACCGGCGCTTTCATGAAGACAACCGGCGGTGTTGTCCTGCCACTACGCCTGACACTCAAGATGAACCTGGATGGTACGGGAGAGTGGCTTGGCCCGGCACAGCCGAAACCGCTCGTTTTCGACATGACCGCGAACTATGTTGCCGGGTTCCGCGACATGGAGAATGGCCGTCCAACCCGCCTCCATGATGTGCGCTGGCAGAAGTCAAACGCGAAGAAAACCAATTGATCGGCTGCTCCGGACTGGTATCACGACAGCTTCGTTATAACGCGGAGCGCCAGATATGAGTGACGTGGTCATTGCCGTCAATTCCGGTTCCTCAAGTTTGAAATTTGCTGCCTACCCGGCTGTCGATGTGACCTCAGGACCTTTGATCAAGGGAAAGGTCGCCGGCATCGGACGGGCCCCAACACTCACGGCCTCAGACGACGATGGCTCGATCGAAGCCACTGGTGCGCTGCGAGACATCCCGCAGGACGCGGACCATGCGTGGATCATTTCCGAGTTGCTCGACAGGTTGCAAAGCCGCTTCAGCGACTTGAATCCGGTAGCGGTCGGGCATCGTGTGGTGCATGGCGGGCGCGAGTTTGCCGAACCCGTCATCGTCGACGCCAAAGTCCGAGAAGCACTGGGAGACCTCGTGCCCCTCGCCCCCCTTCATCAACCGCACAATCTTGCCGCCATAGATGCTGTCGCGAAGATCGCACCCGGCACGATGCAGGTGGCCTGCTTCGATACGGGCTTTCACCGCACACAACCCAGACTGAACCAACTTTATGGATTGCCGCGGCGTCTCACGGACGATGGCATCATTCGCTATGGCTTCCATGGCCTTTCATATGACTACATCGCGCGGCAGCTGCCTGGACACCTTGGTGATGCCGCGGAGGGGCGCGTCATCGTCGCCCATCTCGGCAATGGCGCCAGCATGTGCGCGATGAACGAACGGCGAAGCGTTGCGACCAGCATGGGTTTCACGGCCCTCGACGGATTGCTCATGGGACGCCGCTGTGGCGCGCTGGATCCAGGCGTTGTTCTGGATCTCCTCGAGAACCGAGGGATGAGCGTCGAAGAGATCCGGCACCTGCTCTATCGCGAGTCGGGACTGCTGGGCGTATCCGGCATCAGCAACAACATGCAGGAGTTGGAGGCGAGCGCAGACTCTCGAGCAAGCGAGGCGATTGCGCTCTATTGTTATCGCGCGGCATGCGAGATCGGAGCACTCACTGCAGCCCTCGGCGGCCTCGACGCTCTGATATTCACGGCAGGCATTGGAGAAAACTCTTCGCAAGTCCGCCGGATGATTTGTGAGCAATCGGCCTGGCTTGGGATCAATTTGGACGATAAGGCAAACAATTCCGGCAAAGCCAGAATCAGCACGGATGATTCCAATGTCGATGTGTGCGTTATTGCCACCAATGAAGAGGCCGTGATCGCTGAATCGACGATGCGGCTGATAGCAGCAACAAACGGACGGCCATGACGATGAACCAGAGTATCTACTTCAGCGAAGAACACGACATGCTGCGCGATCAGGTGCGGCGGTTCGTCGAAACCGAGATTGTTCCCCATGGCGAACAGTGGGAGCGGGACGGGATGACGCCGAGGGCCCTCCTGCAAAAAATGGGTGAACTCGGGTTCTTCGGAATTCGCTACCCGGAACGATATGGTGGCGCCGAGATGGATACGCTGGCCACCATGGTGCTTGCCGAGGAACTGGGTCGCTGCACGTTCGGCGGTGTCGCCATCACCATTCTCGTCCACACCGACATGGCCTCCCCTCACCTGGCGAACGCCGGAAGCGATGCGCAGCAGGACAAATATATGCCGGGCGTTATCGCCGGGGACCTGATTACGGCTGTCGCGGTGACAGAGCCGGACGCCGGGTCCGACGTGGCCGGCACGCGCACCCGGGCAACCCAGGTCCAGGGTGGATGGCTCCTAAACGGGTCCAAGATGTTCATCACTAACGGCGTTCACGCGGATCTATATTTCGTCGCTGCCAAATCCGAAACCGAAAATCCGGGATCGCGGGCGATGACCATGTTCATCGTCGAGAAAGGCATGGAAGGGTTCGGCGTGTCACGCTCGCTGGACAAGATGGGCTGGCACAGTTCCGACACGGCCGAACTCGTATTTGAAGATTGCTTCGTCCCGGAGGAGAACATTCTCGGTCAGACTCATCATGGTTTTTATTCGATCATGAAGAACTTTCAGAATGAGCGCCTGGTTCTTGGCATGCAGAGTCTCGGCGAAGCGCACAAGGCCCTCGAGATGACCATCGACTATGTCCGCCAGCGCAAGGCCTTCGGGGCAACATTATGGGACAAACAGGCCATTCGTCAGCGGCTCTCGCAGCGCATGGCGGAAGTCGAGGCCGGCCGGCAACTGGTCTATCACTCGGCCTGGCTTGACGCGCAAGGCGTTGATTGCGTCAAGGAAGTCTCGATGGTGAAAGCCTATTGCGGCGAGCTGGTCAACAAGGTCATGTATGACTGCCAGCAGTTTCACGGCGGATTCGGCTATATGCGCGAAGCTGCCATCGAACGCATGGTTCGCGATGCACGCGTTCAGTCAATCGGCGGCGGGGCGACGGAAATCATGCTTGAAGAAGTCGCCAAGCGGATTTGAAGTAAAACCAGCCATCCCACGGTCTGTTTTTGCCTACGATCCAGTGGCATTGCCCGGACTTACGCGGGTCTTTCTGCCGAACCGCCAGCGTCGGTGCACCCACATCCATTGGTCTGGATACTCGCGCACCCAGCCCTCGACGATCGCCTGAACCGCAGCCGTCGCCTTTTCGACATCGACATGCCCGTCATCGTCTCTTGGCAAGTCGATGGCATCCGTCATTTCGAGACGAAAGCGGCCATCGGGCAGGCGGATTGCCCGCGCGCCATGGACCGGGCAGTCATAGTGCCTTGCCAGCTTCGCAAGAAGCGGATTGGTATCCGCTAGCCGCCCGAAGAATGGCACTGTGACACCGCCATGGAACCTCTGGTCGACAAGGAGGCCGATGACCTTGCCCTGTTCCAAGGTTCCTGCCAGCTCCAGACTGACGCCAGGACGGGATGCGACGAGCCGGCCCATACGTCCTGACCGTGCCTTGTCGAGCCGTCTAGCCAGATGCGGATTGGTCGGTGCGCGGAAAAGCGACGCGACGTCGAGCCCGAATGTCTCGGCGCAAATGCCGAGTAACTCCCAATTCGCCAAATGGGCTGTGAAAATAATGGCCGGTTGGCCGGCGTCGCGCAACGAAACAAAATGCTCGATACCCTCGACTGAGACCTTACCGTCGTTGGGATGCTCAGGGTCATAGTCGAACGTCTTGTCGACATGCATGTACTCGATCAGCGAGTGGGCAAAATTCTCCCACATTCGTACGAGGATCGCTTCTCGCTCCGGCTCGTCCATGTCTGGAAAGGCAATGCGGAGATTCTCCCGGCCAATCCTGCTCCGTGGCAGCCATGGCCCAACCCTGCGTGCAAGATGCCCGGCAAATGAGATGGCCGGCTGACGCGGCAAGAGCCCGAACAGCACGCTGCCGCCTTGGAACAATGCTGCCGCAGACAGATCAGCCAATGCAGGAACGATCGTACGGCCTTTTCGACGCATTCGACGGCGCCCTTCTCGATCAATATCTGCACTGTACGGCTTAAAGCGCGTCGCGTCCGATTGGATTCAAAGTCGCGCTTCAAGATTCTGTATTGGCGCGTGTCTCCCAAAACCGGAAACCACTTTTGGGAGACACGCCGTAGGACACCTACAGCGTAACCATGAACTTGCCGAAGACGTCTCGCGATTCCAGTCGCTTCAACCCCGTCCCGACATTCTCAATCGACATAACCTCGTCGATTACCGGTTGCACAGTGTTTGATGCCAGCTTGCCCAGAGCATCCCTCACATTACGCATTGAGCAGCCGAAACTCCCGAACAGCCGAAGCTGCTGCTGAAACAACTGGAAGAGATTGATTTCGGCTGTGAGACCGGTTGTCGAACCACAGGTAACAAGACGACCGCCTTTGCGCAGACAAAACATGCTCCCGGCCCAGGTATCCGCGCCGACATGCTCGAAAACCACATCGACACCGCGCTTCTTCGTGAGCTTCCTGACTTCGCGTTCGAACCTGTCTTGCCGATAGTTGATTGCGTGATCGGCACCGAGCTGCATTGCCTTGCGCGCCTTATCGTCGCTGCCGACAGTGGTGACAACCGTCGCTCCAACAGCCTTGGCCATGAGAATGGCGGACGTGCCAACACCGCTCCCGCCGGCTTGAACGAGAATGGTCTCGCCAGGTTCAAGTTTGGCGTTGTCGAAGAGCATATGCTCGACTGTGCCGAAAGTGACCGGCGCCGTGGCTGCTGCAAGTGCGTCGACACCAGCAGGCGCAGGAATGGCAAGCCTTGCCGGCATGTTGATGCGTTCCTGCGCGAAGCCATCAATGTGAAAACCGTGGATCCCACCGACATCATCGCAAAAATTATCGCGGCCCTCGCGGCAGGCCTGACAGCTGCCGCATGTCTCGGCACCGTAGAGAGCAACGGTTTGCCCTTCGGATAAGTCTTGAACATTCGCACCCACGGCAACGATCTCACCGGCAGCTTCCGCGCCGATAACGATCGGCAATGTACGTCGCGCGAAAGCCATCCCCCGCCATCCCCAAACGTCGATATGGTTCAATGCCACAGCCTGAATGCGCACCTGAACTTCGTCGTCTGCTGGCGGTGGCGGTGTCGGCAACTGAACAAGCCTCAATTCTTTCTCGGCGCTGAGCTGAAGCGCACGCATTGTCTGGGAATCCGTCTGTTGAGGCCGGATCTCAGTCAAAATCTCAGACATTGAGCGTAACTCCTGCGGTCATGGCGCCGTCGATGGGAAGGACGCTCCCGTTGATGTGCTGCGCTGCCGGAGACATCAAAAACCCAACCAGCGCAGCAATCTCGGTTGTGGCAGCAAACCGGCCAGAGGGAATCCGGCTCTCGATCTGTTCGCGACGGCCGGCATAAGAGGCCAGCATGTCCGTATCCACAAAGCCCGGCGCAATGTAGTTCGACGTTATGCCTTTGCGCGCCAGCTCCACTGCGACCGTGCGCAGGTAACTCAGCATCGCGCCTTTCGTGGCGGCATAAATCCCATTGCCCGGCATTGCGTGCAGAGCCGCCATCGAGCCGATTCCGATAATCCGTCCGGCCCGGGCGCGCATCATCGGTCGAGCAGCACCGGCGACCATGCGCGTCAGGGACCAGAAATTGACTTGCATGGTCTCCTCCGCGCGATCCCGGTCGACCATCGCTGCGAGGCAATCGCACGACTGTCCGGCATTGTGGATAAGACCGTAGAGCGTGTCGGACTCGGACAAATGTTCGGTGAGTGCCTCGACGTCTCTCTGATTGACGAGGTCAATCCGGCTTGCCTCAAAACTCTGCTCCGGCCAGCTTTCCCGCAATTCAGCAAGAAGCGCATCCGAGCGATCCTTCGAGTCGCGATAGGTGAAATGGACGTCGAAACCATCGTCGGCGAGCGTACGGACGATCTCCCGGCCAATCCCCCGACTTCCGCCGGTTACGATCACCTGCATGGGCCGATCGATATCCCCTGTTCGCATCTTTACAGGCCTTCAACCTGGCTCGGCTGCAAGGACCAGACACACATTCTGGCCACCGAATCCGAACGAATTCGACAAGACCAGACCTACGTTGGATTCCCTGCTCTTGTTGGGCACCACGTCGAGCGGCAATTCAGGATCGGGGTTTGTGTGATTGATGGTGGGCGGGATTGTTCCGGCACCGATCGTGAGAAGCGAAAACGCCGCCTCGACAGCACCCGCAGCCGTTAGCGTGTGGCCGACCATGGATTTATTGGAGCTGATAGCCGTCTGCCCCAGCTTTTCACCGAACACGGACGCAAGGGACAGATATTCCATCTTGTCGTTTTCCGGTGTCCCTGTGCCATGGGCGTTGATGTAGTCGATCTCGCAGGGCGTAATGCCCGCATCGTCGAGCGCATTTCGGATCGCGCCGATGATCGGCGTCCCGTCCGGCTTCCAGCGCGTGCGATGAAAGTCGTCCGCGCGCTCGCCGCACCCTTGCAGCACGCCCAGGATCTTGGCGCCGCGGGCCTTGGCGTTCTCCAGAGATTCGAGCACCAGTGTGGCCGATGCCTCCGCCATGACGAATCCATCGCGGTCACCGGAAAATGGTCTCGCTGCCTGTTCAGGCGGCTCGTTCCGTGTCGAGAGTGCAGACAGGAGCGAAAAGCGGACGAGCGATTCGGCATTGATCGACCCGTCCGTTCCAACGCAAAGCGCCGCATCGGTTTCGCCACGCCTGATAGCCTCTACGCCCAGCTGGATTGCGGTCGCGCCGGACGCACATGCCGTCGAGAGAGAAATGGGTTGGCCCTGGGTTCCGAACCTGTCGGCCAGATAGTCACCCACACTTCCGAAACTGAACAAAGCGTGCATGTCGTGGTAGGCGCCGCGTTGGGCTGTCCGAATGAGGTCGGCATATGCGACCCCGGCACCATTTCGGGTCTGCTGATGTAGTTGACGACGCGACGTCCAGTCCATCTCGACAGGCGGTGTCGCCAAAAAGAGCGGTCCCGGGAAGGATGTTCTCGATCCGATTTTGGCCTGCGAAATGGCTTCGGTGATGGATGCTGAAGCGAGACATTTGGCGAGCTTCGGAGCGCTCGCATGGTCTGGCCCGAGGTCGTCGATCGCACCGGCAATCTTCGTGCTCAGACCGTCGGTCGGGAAACGGCTGATCGCGCGGATACCGGAGCGGCCGGCCGTGAGCGCTTCCCAGTTGTCGTCTTTCCCCTGCCCCAGCGACGTTACGATCCCGATCCCCGTAACGACCACAATGGGGCGGCCCTTCTTGTCTCGCATTGGCCCTGCCATGGGCGATGCCCTCCTTCTTCGCCTGCACCTAATGCACGGTCTCGATCAAAGCCATTCCCTCGCCGCGCCAATGCCCCCAACCGGTGACAAGAATACGATCTGGAACGCCCTCGAAAGGCGCCTCGAATGCGCGATTGCAGGAAGGTTTCAAGAGCTGTTTTTTCGACGCTGACAATGCCGCAATGGCCAGGCTCATCGGAAACTGCGCCTCAACGCCATGACCGAGTCGTGAACCGACAGATCGCGCCGCAACCTCAATCCCCTGGTCCGACAGCGCTTTCAGGTACTGATGCTCCTCGCTGGTAATCGGCTCAGCACCAGACGCACCACTCACGACCGCCAAGGGACCGGGTTCAATTCGGTCCTGCAGGCTCTGCAACTGTTTCATTGCATTGTCGCCAGCACCTCCGGGCGCTCGCCTGCATCTGTCTACGAGAACATCGTGGACGCGCGCATGGGCGCGAACACCACGGGCCAGAGCATGCTGTTTGGCCTCCAGAACAAGAAACGCGCCGACGCTGCCGGTTATGATTCCGCCACCCTTCTTTTCACGATCCCAAAGGGGCTGAAATTCGTCCGGCCAAAGATAGTGGCCGAGTTCGAAGAAGAGCTGCATATCCTCGCGCTCGGCATTGTAGGCACCACCGACAAGGCAAAGCTGCGATTGCTTGCTTCGGATTTTGCGAACGGCAACCTGAGCCGCCGAAACACCGGCCATTTCCTCGCCCATAAAAGTCCGGGACGATCCGCAGACCTTGTGGACGATAGAGATATTCCCCGCCATCAGGTTAGGGAGCTGCGCAAGAAACAGAGTTGGACGCAAATGCGCCTGCAACGCAGCGTTCAGATGGGTGTCCGGATCGTTGCGGCTATCCATTTCTGTGAGGATCGTGCAATCGGCGTCTGCATCCCGCTCGCCGCCATTTGCCGCGACGATCATGTCCGTTTCATTCAGAAATGACGGCTCACCCGCGATCCCCGCATCCGAAAGCGCAAGCCCCGCGGCATAGACTCCAAGGCGCTGCCACTGTCCCATCTGGCGCAGATCACCGCGCTTAGGGATCTGTTTCGAGAAGTCGATCTCGGCCAGCGGATGAACGGGATAAGGTGCACAGATGGTGTTATCGACCACAGGTTCTTGAGCAATGCCGTTTTGCAGCTTTTGCCAATGCTCCTCCACCCCCTCACCCAGAGAACTGACAAGGCCTAACCCGGTAATCCAGACCTCCTCATCCATGTCTGTCATATCAAGTCTCCAATGCCATGAGCCCGGCGAGCTCGACTGTTGTCAGCAAGTGCTCGCGCATTTCCGGTGCAGGGAACGGAATCAGTTTCAACGTCAGTTCGGCATTGCATGCCAAAGCACCATCCTCATGGATCTCGGCCTTCGTCACGGCAAACCCGGAGCCGTCATGCTCCATCGTCGAACGAATGGTGAGTTCCGCAAGCGGTGTCACTGGTGCACGCAACTTGGCTTGCTTGACGCTGGCCAGAAGCGGCATCTGACTGAATTGGTTGAGAGCCAGGATCAGAAATCCAGACGCCTGTGCCATGGTCTCAATAAGCAAGACTCCGGGCGTCAATGGATAGCCTGGGAAATGCCCCTCGAAGACCGGGCTCTCAGCTGGGACCCGAGACCGCGCCACAATGCTGGCCTCCACGGTATTGACCGCGACGACCTCGTCGATCATCTGAAAATATTCTAGGCGCACGTTGTGAAGCTCCGGGCCTTAAGCGGCAGCAGTCGCGGGATCCGCGTCCGCTTTGGCCGTTATCAGCTCTTCGATTCGCGCACACAGATTCCCCATGACGAAGTAATCTTCCGACGGGGTTTGATTTTCATTGATGTCCTGCGTCCAGGCTTCCAATGGCACCTTGATGCCGAATTTCTTGTCGATCGCAAAAACGATGTCGAGAAAATCGAGGCTATCGATCTGCAGATCCGTGATTGCGTGACTTTTCTCGCTGATTTCCTCGACCGGTATTTCGCTGATGTCCGAGATTATTTCCGCGATCGTGTCGAACGTCGATGGCATCGGGCTTGTTCCCTTTCGTCGGTTTCCCTCATGGCCAATCGCTCTGCCTGCGATTCGGTGCGAAGCAGCGATGGCGATCGGACAATGCCATCTCCAGTTTCGAGAAATGTGATCGAGATCATCAAAATAGATTCAACTCAAGCTAGGTAAGTCGACACAGGCCAGACGGCCGGAGGGACGAATCAGGAGAAAACCCGACATGGCTGAAACGAGCGGAACAACCCACAGCAGCTTCTCGGAGCCGATGGGCGACACGGAACACTTCATCGGCATAACGGCTTCGCCGGGAGAAAGCTTTGAGGAGCAGGTTGCCGATATCGGTCAGCGGTACAAGGAGAAAATGGGCTCTTTAGACCTTGAACCGGACACGGCTGTCTTCCGGCGACTGTTCGTCAGCGACGTCATGAATCAGGCCGAATTTCTCACAAAAACACGCCTTGCAAGCGATACGCCGGAGAACCCGGTGGCCGTCTCGATCGTGCAGCAACCGCCACTATCCGGTTCAAAAATTTCGATGCTTGCCTATCACCTTGAAAGTGATTCTCCAGTGCGAAAGCAGCGCCTGTCCAAACGGCATGTCCTGGTCGAGAAGAACAAACAGCAGCACCTCTGGAGCACGCGCCTTTGCGCCAGTGACGATCATGGCACCCACTCGGCCGCAGACCAAACGCGACAGGTCTTCGACGATCTCATCGGTACCCTCAAGCAACAGAACGGCACACTTCGCGGCAACTGCGTGCGCACCTGGATCTATGTGAAAGACGTCGATGTGTTCTACCAGGACATGGTCGACAGCCGCCGGGAACTGTTTGCCAATCATGGCCTGACCGGAGACACACACTACATCGCAAGCACGGGTATCGAGGGGGCATGTGCACACCAGCACGACCTTGTCGCCATGGACGCTTATTCGGTTCCCGGGCTGAAGCAAGAACAGATCTCCTATCTCAACGATTTCGATCGCCTGTGTCTGACGAAGGACTACAACGTCACCTTCGAGCGCGGCACACGTGTCGCCTATGCGGACCGGTCCCACTATTTTATTTCGGGTACGGCAAGCATCGACCGCGATGGCGAAGTCGTTCACCGCGGCGACGTCATGCGGCAACTCGATCGCACACTCGAGAATATCGACGCTTTGCTGCTCTCGGGCGATGCCGGTCTCGGAGACATGAAGTACCTGATCGTCTATCTGCGCGACCCCGCAGACTATGCCGCAGTCGAAAAACATCTCAGCACTGAATTTCCGGATTTGCCCGTTTTTATCGTGGAAGGCGCCGTCTGCCGTCCGGAATGGCTCGTCGAAATCGAGGGCGTCGGCATAAACCGAAACGAAGCCCCCAATCTACCCAGTTTCTAGGCGGAAAACCCCAGAGGAGAGGACGGACAGGATGGCACAGATAGACCCTCCATTTGCAATTATCGACGAGCAGGCGATTCTCGCTTCGGAGTTGCGCCGCACACCCTATGACTTCGCCTATGTCGACCAGGCGATGAGGCCGGCACGAAGAGAAGAGGTTCTGGCCGACGCACCTGAGATTCCCTATCGCGGAAGCTATGCCATGCGGCAACTCGATTACGGCCCCAGTTTCGATACGGTTCTCCGGGAACTCTACAGCAACCGTTTCCGGCGCCTGGTCGAAACGAAGCTCGAAATCGATCTCGACGGCTGTCCTGCATCGATTGTCATGATGGGCAACACGACCGGCGCCTATAACGAAGGTTATTCGCATCCCGATTCAAAGCACAAGATCGCAACCGTGATCCTCGGTTTCAGCCATGAGTGGCCGTACGAACGCGGTCAATTCAGAATCCTGGCAAGCAACAGCCGTGAAGATTGCGCATTCGAGTTTCCACCCGAGTACGGCAAGATGGTGATGTTCCGCGTCTGCGATCATTCATTTCACGGATTCCTTCCACAGAAGGGCAAACGCATGAGTCTTCAGCTCTGTTATGTGGATTCCGACTGGTACGCGTGGCGCGAAAGGTGGCGCCATAGCGTCAGCGGGCTGGCTAAATCCAACGCAATTTCACGAAAAGTCCTGCAATGGGCTCCGCGCCGCTTGTTCTGAGAAAGCTGCACCTTTCCTAGCGACAGCGGAACCCTCATTGCACAGGAGCGCGGCGGGCGGATCATCGCCCTGCCGACGCCCAGGAGAACAACCATGACCTATCCAAGACTTCCAGAAGCCGCGATCGTCGCGGAGCATTTTTGCGCCGCGCTGCGTATCGCAAACCGTACCGAGACGCCCTACCTGCATTGGAAACTGAATGACGTGCTGCCCGAGGATATGTGCACAGGCATTCTCACCCTGCCGATCGCCCCGCCGGTTCTTGGCGACACCGACGGCACGCGCGACACGTACAATCGGAGCCGAGCGTTCTTCACACCCACGACGCGGGAGCAGTTCCCGGCCTGCTCGGTCCTCTGCGAGGCCCTGCAACGACCGGAAGTCGCTCTGCAGCTGGAAGAGACGGTTGAAATCAAGGCAGATGGGCGTTTTCTGCGCATCGAATACATCCAGGATACCGACGGCGCCTGGCTCGAGCCTCACAGAGATATTCCCGAAAAACTTTTCTCGATGGTGATCTATCTGTGCACCGGACCGGAAGCGGAGGGTTGGGGCACAGATATCTATGACGCCGACCGCAAGTGGGTCGGACGGTCATCGGCTGAATTCAACTCGGCGGTCATCTTCATTCCAGGCAAGGACACCTGGCATGGCTTCGATCAACGACCGATCAAAGGCGTACGCCGTCTCATGGAAATCAACTATGTACGAGACTGGCGCGACAGGGATCAGCTTGCATTTCCGGACCGGCCGGTCACAACGCGGCGAAGAGAGAGGCTCTACGCCGTCAACACATCGAGGATTCACACCGGGCCGTAACAACACCCTGACTATTTACATTGTCCGCTATACATATCTAGCAGACTATTTTAGCCGACATGAATTTGAGCAGTCTGATTGTGACCGTTGTAGCGATCAGGCTGCCAAAACCTGTGAAGCTGATGCTGCAGGGCAACGATAGATCGCGCCGTAGTGACCCTGAAGCGTGTTTCGGCTATTGAGCTGATGTGAGCAAGCGGCTAGACGAACTAGCACTTTGCGAGACGCGGCACGGAAAATTTGTTCAATCAACACGCATCGGAGGCGCAGCGAAGATGTGCTTTTCGGCGACGGCAAGCTTCTCGGCGGCAGCGGTAATCAGCTGTATCGGGGCGGCCTCAGTCTGGAAGGCATCGAGATTGCCAACCGCTCACACAGTAATGTTTGCGGCCATTCTGACCTGGGCCCCAAGACGCCCTCATTTATTTTGAGAGTCCAGAGTTTAGATAACTAGTCATCCTGTTGTCGTGAAGTGCTGTTTCCTTTTCTGTTTTCATGGTCGCGGTGTGAGCCTTCCCCTCGGAGCCACCGTCGCTCGTTCGCCCATTAGGCGAGCGACGGTGTCGGAGAGTGGAAGGCGGTGTTCCCCTTGGTGGGTCCTGAGCCTTGTGCATACAGCACGGCCAGTGGTGGCAATCCGCCCAGAGCTGAATGCGGTCTGACGGTGTTGTAATCGGTGCGCCAGCGCGATAATGCCCGGCGGGCGGCCCTGAGACTGTCGAACACCTCCTCATTGAGCAACTCGTCACGAAGCCGTCCGTTAAAACTCTCGATGAAGGCATTCTGCTGTGGTTTGCCCGGCGCGATGTAATGCCAAGCAACGCCGGTCCGGTTCTGCCACTCAAGGATCGCTCGGGACGTCAGCTCGCAGCCATTGTCACTGACGATCGTTCGTGGCTTGCCACGGCGGGCTATCAAAGCATCAAGTTCACGCGCAACCCGTGCCCCCGATAGCGATGTGTCCGCTACCAGCGCAAGGCATTCACGGCTGTAATCGTCAATCACTGCCAGGATGCGGAACCGCCGGCTGGCACCGAACACGTCGGAGAGGAAGTCCAGGCTCCAGCGCATGCTCGGGCCAATGGGGATCGGGATCGGCGCCCGGGTTCCCCGCGCGCGCTTGCGCCCACGTCGGCGCGGTACGGCAAGCCGCTCCTCGGCGTAAAGCCGGCGCAGTTTCTTGTGGTTCATTTTGATCCCTTCGCGTTCCAGCATGAGACCGATGCGGCGATAGCCGAACCGGCGCCGCTCAGCCGCCAGCGCACGCATGCGCGCCCGGATCTGTGGGTTGTCGGGGACACGCGCCCGACGCACCGTCTTGGGGTCGACACCGACCAGCCGGCAGGCCCGCCGTTGCGAAAGGGCATATCTTGCCATCGCATCAAGGGCCGCCGCGCGTCGCTCAGCAGGTGTCGTTAGTTCTTTCCCAGAAGATCTTTCAGCACCACATTGTCCAGCATCGCGTCCGCCAAAAGCCGCTTCAGGCGGGAATTTTCCGTCTCAAGCGTCTTGAGCTTGCGCGCATCGGACACATCCATGCCGCCGAACTTCGCCTTCCATTTGTAGAACGTCCCCTGGCTCACGCCATACTTTCGGCAGACTTCCGCAGTCGCCATCCCGCGCTCCTGCTCGCCAAGGATCGAAATGATCTGTTCTTCGCTGAACCGTGACTTCCTCATGTCCGTCTCCTATCGCTGACGGACTCTCCTTTCAAGTGAGGGACCAAACGGGGCTCAGGTCAATTCCACTGATGTTTGCCGCTCAACAGTCGATAGAAGGCTTCCTCTGGCTGGAAATGGCAAACCCGCTTGTAGGCGCATGTCGCCCCATATTGATCCATGGGTTTGTCGGATTTGCAGTGTTTTTCTGGCCGGTCTATGCGCCAATATCCGCCTATCTCATTGAGCCGGACCCGATACGGCGTCGCATAATCCTCGCCTGCGTGGTTTGCGGTGCGGGCCTGTCGATCTGGATGATTTGGCTCACGTTCGATCATCCCTACCAGGCGTTCGCCCGCGACTATGGCATGGTTTACACCAACAAATTTCGCGAACCCTGGTTCCACTTGCCTATCTACGTGCTTGCAACAACGCTGTGTTTTTCGTTTTCATCGCACCGCGTCGTGCGGCTCTTTTCCTACGTCGTTCTCGCCGGCTTTGTTGTCGCTGCCCTGTTTTTCAAGAACGCCTATGTTTCGGTTTGGTGCTTCTTTGCGGCGATAGCGAGCATGCTGGTGTATGTGCATGTCGCGCAGTCTCAAGATACCGCGCGGCGTGCCGGCGGCTAGGATCTATTGCGCTGACTGAGATCACTCGCAGAACGCACGCCATCTCAAAGCGCATGCAATCATGCTGTGCCTGTTTGTCGAAAGATACTGAGAGAATTCAAGTTCGTCATCTCCTGCCAGTTCCTCGTGGCACTCTGAGGCCTAGGCAAATTGCAGCCAACGGTCTGTTTAAGGTCGTGCGAGTAGCCTCCCCATCGTCTGTGATGCTAGCTTTTGGCAGTTTTCTAACGGATGGCCGCGCGCCATGGAACGGCTACCACCAGGAGACAAGCGGCCGCAAAGAATAATTTCGGCTGTTCCGCATCGGTAAGCAGCCTTTCCGCAGACGTCGCCAGAATGGCCGTTTCTGACGCACAGCAGTCTCGAAAAACATCTGCGGGTATGAAACAGAGGGATGCTGCGAAATCCTGTATCAGCCGTTAGTCGACGCTGCAGGCTGATCGCTATCGCAAAGGCAACACTACATCCCTTTCACGTTCAGGGGCACGAATCCCGCCGTGCAACTTTACCACAACCGACTCTTTCCCTTCACGTATCGCCCGCTCTATTACCGAATCAAAATCCTTTGGAAATCTTACATTTTCGCCATCGGCATAGAGTATAAGATCACCTTTGGTTATCCCTATCTTAGCAGCGGAGCTTCCAGGTGCGACGTCAGCGACGTATGGAGTGTCGCCCATCACACCTAGATCCTCTCCTGTTGCAATCATGAATTCGAGAACAGGCACTAGAGTCATCCCGTATCGTCCTAATGTTTTTTCAGGTACGTCGCTCGACTGTCTTGGAGCAATTCTAGCAAGCTGTGTATCAGCAGGTGCGGTTTTTGCTTTTGGCTTCAATTCGTTAATTCGCGCCTCCGCAAAGCTCACGTAGATGCTAGTGGGAAACTCTTTGATGAATGCTTCCAGTATAGCAACGCTCGTTGTGCCTTGAATTGTTTTCCAAGTGGAGGCAGCGGAGCTGACAGGTACTTTCGCAGGCTCCAGTCTGCCCTTGGCAACATTGTCGCTGAAAAAGAAATCACCGAACACCGAGGATGATTCCCAAGGCACCTGTTTCCCGCCAGTCGCTGTGTAGACCCTTTCGCGCACGCGCTTGAAGACATCCTCGATCTTCAAGCCGGGCTCGGATATTGCTTGTGCCAAAGCAGCTGAATAAGGGCTGTTCCTGCCATCGCCATCTGCGGCAACTGTCCCGGGGGCAGTTGAGAAAGCGAGAAGCGATCCAACAGGTGCATCCATCCGCGCAAACCCGCGCGAAGAGGAACGGAACAAACCTCGATAAGGATTGTTCCTGCAGGCATCCAGGACGATGATGTTGAGCCGATTGCCGGCAAGCCGAACACCACTCATCAGGGATTGCGCACTGATCGTCTCAATATCGATATCGCCTTCGTTTTCGATCTTTGCATCGATTGGCACTAGAAAGTTCTGCCCTTCAGCCTGCAGGCCGTGTCCTGCGAAAAAGATCAGGCCAACCGTATCCTTTCCATACTTGCGAAGCTTGGCACTATAAGTACGTGCAGCGCGTTTCATCGCCTTAAAGCCGAGATTCTTGTGCTCCAGGACTTCGAGACCCTTTTTGCGGAGCACCGACGCGATGAGTTTGGCGTCGTTCTCAGGATTGGTGAGCTTTTGCGCATGTTGATACGTCGAGTTGCCAATCACCAGCGCGACACGTTTGGCAGCGTGTGCATGACCGGAAACAAAAATGGCTGTCCAAGCAACCAATGCGACGAATACCAAGCGCTGCATGCGTTCCTCCCATAGTCATCCGTTTTGTCGTCTTTCACGATATCACACAGCGATATCTATCAACCGTCAACAACGTGATATTTGGATGGTTCGGATGACTTGCGGATTGCGGATAGGTCACGTAGAGGCAAATTGAGTGCTGTCTGGCTGCGACCGCTCCCGGAACATTTCCTCCGCACGACGGTAAGCGCACGAACGGCCGAAGTCGAACAGTAAACGGACGTCATCCATCTCGGGCGAATAGGCTCGCATTTGTCCGCGCTCGGCGGCGTTGGTCTATTTGCAGTAAGAGTGTCGGATCCGGCAGGTTGCGACCGGAGCGCCGCGCGAGCACCAATCGAGGGCGTAGCTCTTGGCCTGACCCAGCGAATGCGCCCGGCCGATACCGGCGAAATACCCTTTGTAGCGGCTCTCGGCGAATGCCATGCATTTCACCTGCGTCGTATCCGCGATGCGGCATTTGACGTTGCCGCAATAGCTCAATGCGAAATTCTGTGCCGCCTGCCGGGTCGGCGCGCGGCCGTGGCCCAACGCTCCACGGTCATCCATCGCATAGGACATCCAGTCGGCGAGGCTGGGTGTTGCGAGACTGGCGCTGAAACCAACGACGGCGATGCACAAAACAATTCTCAAGGATACCGACACAGACCACCTCCCCTATAGGCGCAAAACCCCATAAGGGATTCCGCCAATCAATTGCAGCCAGACATGACAAGGCCCGGTGTGAATTGCAACCGCGACCCGGCTGCGACCGACGGCCGCGATGTATGGTTTGGTTGTGCAATCTCAGTAGTTCACCGCCTCCCCTGAACCGCCGTCGACAGCGATGCATTGCCCCGTCACCATGTCGGCCATGGGCGAGCAGAAGAACAAGACGGCAGAGGCCAGATTTTCTGGCTGGATCAGCTTACCCAGCGGAATGTCGGCCGTACGCTTGGCAATGACTGCATCGAGATCGGTTCCCGATTCCTTCGCCTCGCGCTCGAACACCTGCATGATGCGTTCTGTCACCGTGTATCCGGGATGAACGCAGTTGACGGTGACATTGTGCCGGGCGGCGTAGCCGGAAAACTGCTTGGTGAAATTCGAAACGCCAGCGTTCACCACGCCGTTGGTCATCCGAAACGGAGCGACGATGCGCGCGGTCATGCCGCCGATATTGACAATGCGCCCCCCTCCCCGTTTCTCCATCTGGGCAAGCACCAATCGGGCAATGCGAATGTAAGCCATCAGCTTTACGTCGATGTGGTAGCGAAACTGGTCATCTGTGAGCTGGTCGAAAGGCGCACTTGTGGAAGTAACGGCGTTGTTCACCAGAATGTCGATCTGTCCAGCCGCTCCCATGGTGCGCTCGACGAGACTTTCGATATCCTCCAGCTTGCTGACGTCCGCGGGAAAGGCCCAGGCATCGACGCCGCACCCCTGAAGATCAGTCAGCGTCTCGTCCAGGCTCTCCTGGGTCCGCCCGCAGATCGCGACACGCACACCTTCTTTCGCCAGCGTGAGAGCAACGGCTCGACCAATGCCACGGCTTCCGCCTGTGACCAAAGCGACTTTGTCTTTGAGATGGAAGTCCATGGCTTTCTATCCCTCTTGGTTCAGCTCTTGGAGAGCGGCTCCTATTCTTCTCTGATAGCGCCACCAAGACTGTCAACTTCGATACACAATCGTTCTTTTCCCAGGTAAAACCCGATTGCTACGGCATCGCCTGCGACAAACCAACGCCACCGACCATAAGAGAGGAACCGCCATGCGTCTGATCGTTCTGCCATGTGACGGCATCGGACCGGAGATTACGCGCGCCGCGATCAGCGTTTTGGAAGCGGCAAGTCAGCGGTTTGGACTGGGGCTGACCTTCGATTACGAGATGGCGGGATTCGAAAGCCTGGAAAAATATGGCACGACCCTGCGCCAGGAGGTTCTCGATAAGGCTCGGACCTATGACGGGATCGTGCTGGGCACACAATCTCATGCGGACTATCCCGCGCCCGAAGAGGGCGGCCGCAACATCTCCGCTTCGTTCAGGGTCGGGCTGGATCTCTATGCCAATATCCGGCCCGCGCGAACACGGCCGTTCCTGCAGTCCAATATGCGCGAAGGCAGGACGATGGATCTCGTAATCATGCGCGAGGCAACGGAAGGATTTTATCCCGATCGCAACATGACCCGCGGTTGGGGCGAGATCATGCCGAGCCCCGACATGGCCCTGTCGACCCGGAAGATCACGCGTCATTGCTGCGACCGCATCGCGCGCCGCGCCTTCGAATGGGCCATGCAGAGGCGCAAGAAAGTGACAGCCGTCCACAAGTCCAACAGCTTCCACATGACCGACGGCCTTTTCCTCGAATGCGTTCAAGAGGTCGCCGGCGACTTTCCCGAAGTTGCCTATGACGACATGCTGATCGACGCATCGACCGCCCATCTCGTGCGAAACCCGGAGCAGTTCGACATCATCGTTGCCACAAACTTCTATGGCGATATCATTTCGGATCTGGCGAGTGAGCTTTCGGGCGGCCTTGGCCTTGCCGGGTCCGTCAATGCAAGCGATGGCTATTGCTGCGCACAGGCGCAACATGGGTCTGCCCCCGATATCGCCGGCCGAAACATTGCAAATCCGACGTCGATGATCCTGTCATGCGCCATGCTGCTCGATTGGATGGCAGGGCGTCACGACCGTACCGACCTGGCAGAGGCGGCGCGGGCGATTGAGGCCACAGTCGACGCCGTGCTCGCTGTTCCCGAAATGCGGACACAGGACCTCGGAGGCACGGCCCATTGTGACGCATTCGGGCAAGAAGTCGCAAAGCAGATTGCCGCGTAAGCGTCGTTTTTCCGCGCATGTATGCTAACGTTCCAAGAGCCTGCCCTCCTTTTCCCGAACGGATGATTCCATGCCTCGAATTGCCTTGATCCACGCGGTTTCTGTCGCGATTGAACCTGTCATTTCAGCCTTCGCGGCGGAGTGGCCGGATGCAGAGGTGACAAGCCTTCTCGATGATTCTTTGGCCTCGGATCTGGATCGTGCCGGCCGACTGAATCAGCAGATGATTCATCGCTTCGGCGTGCTCGCCCGCTACGTCAGGGATTGTGGGTGCGACGGTATCCTGTTCACCTGCTCCGCATTCGGTCCGGCGATTGAGCGCGTGGCGGAGGATCTCGCTCCGATGCCGGTTCTCAAACCGAACGAGGCGATGTTTGAAGCCGCGATCGAGCAAGGCTCCACCATCGGCCTCCTGGCAACCTTCGCTCCGAGCATCCCCTCCATGGAACAGGAGTTCAACGCGCTAAGCGAAGCCTCCGATAGATCCGTTCAACTCAAGACGGCATGCGTGCCTGAGGCCATGACGGCACTCCGCAATGGGGATGCCGAAATCCACAACGCTCTTGTGGCCGAAACGGCCAAAGAACTCGAAGAATGCGATGTGCTGATGCTGGCGCAGTTCTCGACGGCGCAGGCGAAGGATGCCGTCAGCGAACAGGTCTCGGCACCCGTATTAGCGAGCCCGGCGAGCGCTGTCCTAAAGCTAAAGCGCCTCCTAGGCGGAGGTTAGGCAGCCCGAACGCTCGGCGCTTTTCCTGACGTGTCGAAATTGTCATCCCAGCGAAGGCTGGGATCCAGACCTTTTCCGCGCATCGCTATTGACGCGCTGGATTCCAGCCTTCGCTGGAATGACGAATGGAACTCTGAATCTGGAGGCTTGCCCTTCAAAAAGCGTAGCGAATTTGGGAGCGAGAGTTTGTTAGCGCAAGTGCCCTGACGCCTCAGTCGAACAATGCATCGATATCGTTCTGAGATGCGACTTCTTCATCGTCATGCAATGCAGGACCATTGAGCAGCGCCGTGTCGCCAACGCGTTTGGGTATGACGTCATGCTCGACATCCTTGAAGCTTTCAATACCACCCCAGATGTTCATCATCCTGGCGACACGGTCTTCGATAAACAGAAATGCGGTCACGACCTTGCTGATCCGCTGGCCTGTAAGATCCTGGAAGTTGCAGGCCTCGAAGATCTTGATAACCTGATCCTGGATGTCACAGGCAAGATCGCCTTGAGGCGTGCCTGAAAGTGCAGCGGCGAGATCGGTTGCGCGCTGATCGATTTCTTCCGCCGCGGTCAAGATGGACTCGGTCGCCTGCTCCGTTCCCGACACGATGGCGCTGAGCTCATCCGTCATCCGATTGAGCTTCTCGTCATCGATACCGGTATGGTGAAGCGTCGCGATCTCTTTCTTGGTATCGGCGATGGCGCCCTGAATACCGTTCAGCTCTTCTTTAAGCTTTCGCGCTTCGAGCAGATCGGCCTTGAACTCCTCGTCGATGACAGCCCTGACTTCTTCGGCCGGGGAGACGCCCTCGCCTTCGCTGAGCGCTGAGAGGTTCTTGAGTGCAGCAATCGCGTTCATAACCTCGCGATGACGCATTTCCGCCAGCGAGTCGGACTCTGCCTCGGGCACCGCACTTCCCGGTCCCGATTGTAGTCGCTCAATACGGAAAACTTGCCTTTGCGCAGCACTCATCGCAGCCCCCAATCCCCATCAAGATTGCGAGACTAGTCGGCTTTTCCTAAAAAACTGTTCACCCGTAGCTGGGTAACGGCGTTGCCACCTGGGTACAAATGTAACGGTATGCCGAAAGTGTCAGGAACGGATCTGGATCTTCCGAGGCCAGCAGGGACCTGAAGATCTCGATCGCCTCTTCAAAGCGCCCAGAATCGTAGACATCGGTACCGAGAGCGGAGCGCAAACCGCTCATTTCCTCGTCGAAAAGGCTATCGACGAGTTCCTTGGTCACGGTCCGGCCGTCTTCCAGTGTTGCGCCGTGGCGGATCCATTGCCAGACCTGCGTGCGGGAAATTTCCGCCGTCGCGGCATCTTCCATCAGATTATAGAGAGGGACAGCACCACTGCCACGCAGCCAGGCCTCGATATACTGAACACCGACGCGAATGTTCATGCGCAAACCGTCTTCGGTACGGGTTCCTTCGTGGATCTTCAGCAGATCGGTCTGGCTGATGTCAGGCCCTTCCGGCATCTTGTCGAGCTGATTATCGCCAGGCATCAGATCTTCGAAGATCGCACGTGCAACCGGAACGAGGTCCGGATGCGCGACCCATGTGCCGTCATGCCCATCCGTCACTTCGCGCTTCTTGTCGGCATTGACGGCCGCCATTGCCTTCTCATTGGCTTCGGCATCGCGCCGGTTCGGGATCTGGGCGGCCATTCCGCCCATGGCATAGGCACCGCGCTTATGGCACGTCCTGATCAACAGCAGACTATAGGCTCTCAGGAATGCATCTCCCATGACGACCTGACCGCGATCCGGCAGCACATAATCCGACTTGTTCCGAAGCACTTTGATGAAAGAGAAAATGTAGTCCCAGCGGCCACAATTGAGACCGACGATATGATCGCGCAGCTCATAGAGGATCTCGTCCATCTCGAAGGCTGCCGGCAGGGTCTCGATAAGAACCGTGACCTTGATGGTCCCGACGTCGATGCCGAGCGCCTCCTGGGCATGCACGATAACATCGTTCCAAAGCCGCGCTTCCTGATAGCTCTCCATCTTCGGCAGATAGAAATAGGGCGCGGACCCTTTGTTCACGAGCGTATTGGCATTGTGAAACACATAGAGGCCGAAATCGAGGAAGGCGCCTGCAAGCGGCTTGCCGTCGACATAGACATGCTCTTCGGTGAGATGCCAACCGCGCGGCCTGACAAGAAGCATCGCCGGCTTTTCGCCGATGGCGTAGTCCTTACCGGATTTCGGATCAGTGAATGCAAGATCCCCATGCCAGTAGTCCATGAGGTTGATCTGACCTTCGATCACATTGGTCCATGTCGGTGACAAGGCATCTTCGAAGTCGGCCATAAAGACGTCGGCGCCGGAATTCAGCGCGTTGATAACCATCTTGCGATCGGTTGGACCGGTAATCTCGACCCAGCGCTTGGAAAGGTCGGCGGGTACACCCTTGATCTTCCAGTCACCTTCGCGAACGGAACGCGTTTCTTCGAGAAATCCCGGCAATGCGCCAGCGTCCCAAGCTTCCTGGCGCTCTGCACGGACCTTCATCAACCGGACGCGCTCGTCTTCAAAGCGGCGGGCGATGGCTCCGACGAATGCAAGGGCTTCTGGTGTCAGGACCTGCTCAAAACCGGGTTTGATCTCGCCGCGAATCTCAATTCCACTAGCCTGCCCGTTTTCTAAGGCGCCACCGACGCTTGCCATCTGTCGTCTCCGTTTCGTCTTTTACTGAAGCTGTGTGCGCTGTTGCGCGGACGACCTTTTGGACGTTATCGGCAAGAGTTTCAAGTTCCTTCGGACAAGGTCCCCCCAAAGTCCAATCGATCAATTCCGCGGTATGAACGACGGGAAGTGCACTCGTTGCAGTGAATTGCGCGAGGCACGCGGGATCGCTGGTGACAAGGATATCGGGTGCATCGGTCTCGATTCCCGCAACCAAGCGATCGCGGAGGATCACCGCGTCGTCCGGCTGCAGAACGTTGAAGAATCCTGCTGCCCCGCAGCACACCTCTCCCGCTCCATAAGCCGTCACCGTATAGCCAATGCTGCGCAGAAGATCTGCAGTCTGCTCGCCTTGTCCAAGACCATGCTTCTCCGAGCAGGAGGTGTGATAGGCGATTCTCAGACCGGACCAGTGGCGCGGCGGTCTCAGATCAATCGGTGATAGAAAGTCCGCGATATCGCGGACAAGCGCGCCGACCCGTTCCGCGCGGCCGGAATATCCCTGGTCGCGGCTCAGGAGCTTGGCGTATTCCTTGATCCTGAGCGCACAGCTAGGCGTCGCCGTTATAATGGCATCGAGCGGCTCATCGCGAAGAATTCGCGTCCAGACGTCGACATTCTCGCGCGCACAGCCCCGAGCACTTGTCTCGTCCCCCAAAGCAAGATCCACGGCCCCACAACAGCGATGACCTTCGGGCATGACAACTTCATATCCATGTCCGGTCAAAAGGCGTAGCACCGCCTGACCGATCTGCGGTCGCTTTGCCTGCTGGGCGCAACCGAAGAAGAGAGCGACGCGCCCCGCGACCTTGCCGCGCGGGCGTAGAATGCCGGTCTGAACCTGCTCGCCAGTCGGCAACCCGCTCTCGCCCGCCATTCCCTTCACGCCAACCTTGGCGAGGACCTGGCGCACAGGTTGCACGAAACTTGAGGCGCGTGCGGTCAATCCCGTCGGCCCCGACTGCGACACGGAATTCGACAATGCATCACGCGCAACGCGCTGTTTGATCGGTCGTTTTTGAGTTTCATGCAGATGCATTCGGGCAAGATCGAACAAACGGCGGATATCGACATTGGCCGGGCATGGCGTCATGCAGGCCCAGCAGGGAACGCAGCGATCGAGATGCGGTTGAACGTCACGACCGGCCTGCCCGCCTTCAGCCAACATATAGCGGATCAGATCGATGCGGCCGCGCGGGCTCTCGCGTTCGTCCTGGGTGAGTTGATAGGTCGGGCAGACACCGACACACAGCCCGCAGTGAATGCAGGAATCCACGAGCGTATCGATTTCTGTACGTTCCGAACTCTTCGGTGGAGCGTCAAAAGCGCTGGCCATTGCGTGTGTCACACCCCTGGAAACATCCGACCCGGATTCAGAACACCGTTCGGATCGAAAGCTTGCTTCAGCCGCTTCGTCAATGCGGCAACATAAGGCTCGGGCGGCTGAAAGACATCGACGACCGCGCGCAGGTCCTGTGGTGCCTTCAAAAGCGTAGCGTGCCCCTGAATCTCGGACAGTACATGACGAATCTCGGTGGCCGCCGCATCACTCAACTCCGGGATCTCGAGCCACACCAATCCGCCCGACCAGTCATAGGCCGCCAAACAGTCAGTCGTTCGTGAAATAAGAGAGACTAGGCGTGGTGCATCACTCGGCGCCGTCGAAAGGCGCCATAAGGCTTTGGCTGTCGGCGAAAGGAATTTTAAGTCCTGCAGTTCGGACCAGAAAATCTCCGACGCCTCATGCTCAATCTGTTCCGCTCCCCCGTAAGGTTCGAGCAGGGTCATGAGAGATGTCGCGCGCGCATCGATGGTCGTCTCCAGAGCTTCGAGACGTATCGCCGTAACCGGCGTACCATCGGAGAACCCGACGTCGCTGAGGCGGGAAATCAAGGCCGGGCCGAGATGCACGGAGCCCGATACTTCGAATGGCGTTCCCATGGCGGTGCTCATGGCTTCGATCGCCACCGTGTCTTCCAGACCTCGCAGAAAGACGGTCCGAATTTCCTGGGCCTTCGGCATGACGTGCATGGTCACCTCGCTCATGATGGCCAGCGTTCCCCATGAGCCTGCCAATCCCCGGCAGAGATCGTAACCGGCGACATGCTTCAGCGTCTGACACCCCGACTGGATAACTTCGCCACGGCCATTGACCGCTCTCACCGCGAGAAAATGGTCCCGTGCCGCCCCGGCCGATATGCGCCTTGCACCCGACAGATTGGCCGCAAACACCGAGCCGATAGAGCCCTGCCACGGCTTGTTCCCGAAGAGGACTCCAAGATCGACGGGCTCGAACGCAAGCTCCTGGTCGTTGGCACCCAAGGCGTCGCGGATCAATTTCAACGGTGTGCCAGCCTGCGCTCGGATCACCCTCTCGCCCGGCTCGTAAAGTGTGATTCCCCTTAGTCTCGACAATTCAACGGCTTGCGAAACCTCCATTGGACGACCGATATCGCGTTTGGTTCCGCGGCCACACACCTCCAGCGCGGCGCCCGCGCCCCCTGTTTCGGACACAAGCGCCACAAGATCCTGCTCGTTCACCGGATTCACGATATCGATAACGCCCACACCCATTATCCAGCCCCTATCTCCGGATCAACATTGTCTCCCGGTCCTCGCCGCAAGGGAAACACTTTGCCCGGGTTGAGCAACCAGTGAGGATCGAACACGGTCTTGATGCGCATTTGCTGGGCAAGATCGTAGGCGGAAAACTGGATCCCCATCAGATCGCGCTTTTCCAACCCGATCCCGATTTCGCCACTGATCGACCCGCCGGCACGCGTGCAGAACTCGAGAATGCCGCCGCGACAGGCATTCGCACGCTCGACCTGCGCGGGATCATCTGCGTCGAAGAGAACGAAACAGCGGAGCGTTCCATCGCCAGCCCGAAAGATGTTCGCCGTCCGCAGCCCGCGATCACGCACAAGGCCGTCAATCTTGTCGATCACAGCCTCCACTTTCGATAATGGTACAGTGCCATCCACACAGAAATAACCACCACGCTGCGTCATGGCGCCATAGGCTGATTGCCACCCCGACCAAAGGGCATCACTTTCCGCTTCGCTTCCCGCTTTCGTCACGATTGTCGGACGATTGATCGCCGTCAGGCTCTCAACCAGATCCTGTTCCGCAACGATTTCGGTCTCATCGCCCTCGAATGCGACAATGAGCAACCCATTTACATCGACAGGATAGCCTGCCTTGGAATAGGCATCGCACAGATGGACTGCAGACCGATCCATGAGTTCGATTGCCGCCGGCCTTGCCGGAGATGCGTTGATCGCCATGGCCGACGTTACCGCCGCGTCGAACGACGTAAAACCCAGCAACATGGCTCGTGACGACTTTGCTGTACTGACCAGGCGGACCATTGCCTGGGTTACAACGCCTAGCTGCCCTTCCGCCCCGCAAATGAGGGCAAGGAGGTCGTAGCCTGGCGCCTCCAGAATACCGCTGCCGATTTCGACCGCGGTACCGTTGGTCAGAACAATCGTCACGCCGAGCAGATGATTGGTCGTGGTTCCATGTTTGACCGCGTTGGCGCCCCCGGCATTGGTCGCAACATTGCCGGAGATCGTGCAGACGTCCCGGCTCCAGGGGTCGGGGGCGAAGCGAAGTCCCGAAGCTGCCAAGGCGTCGCAAAGTGCCGCATTCGTCACACCCGCCTCAACCCGCGCGATTCGGTTTTCGACGTCGATATCGAGGATGCGGTTCATCCGTGCCATGCTCAACACGATTGCATCTTCAGATGGGTAGGCCGCGCCACAGAGGGCCGTTCCCGCTCCCCGCGGTACGATCTTGATGCCTTCCGATTCGCAATAGGCGAGAATATGTGCGACTTCGGCGGTGCTCGAAGGCAGGACGACAGCCAACGGCATGGCCTGCAATCCAGACCAGGCATCGGCGGAGAAAACGGAGCAGCCGGCAGCGTCGGAAATCACGCCGTCCTGTCCGACCATCCGCTGCAAACCCGCCACAAGTTTGCTGCGCCGGTTGACGATTTCAGGATTTGGAGCAGGCAGCGCCGCAGGCGCCAATGCGTTTGTCATATCGCCTATCGCGCTTGATTAACCCAGGTCATGATTTCGTCGGATACTCGCCACCGCACTTGTGATCCGCAGGAAGGGCCGACTCAATCGGCGATGCCGGTTCAATTGCGATGCAGGCTAAAGGGATTGACTCGCTTATTCCAGTTGTCGTTATAGTTGCCACTAGATTGAAAAACGCAATGGATTTGTTCTCCAGTGTTGAAAATAGTCAGGACTGTCGGTGACACCAATCAGTGATTTAGAAATTTTCGCCCGGGTTGTAACAGCCGGCAACATGTCTGCGGCCGGTCGGGAGATGGGCCTGTCGCCAGCAGTCGTCTCCAAGCGAATCAGTCATTTGGAGGATCGCCTGGGTGCGCGGCTGTTTCAACGTACGACGCGCCAACTTACGCTGACCGAGTCAGGCCAGGGCTTCTACGATCGCATCGTGAACATTCTGGCTGGGATCGAGGAAGCGGAATCGTATGTAGCGCGGCGCAACGCAACGCCCCGGGGCACGCTCAAGATCACAGCCCCGACGGCTTTTGGCCGCATGCATGTCGCACCTTATCTTGGGAGCTTCATCGAACAGTTTCCGGATATCAACCTCGAACTGGACCTGTCCGACAGCTTTGCAGACATCGTTGGATCCGGATTCGACGTGGCAATCCGAATAGCGGAACTCGAGGACTCAAGCCTCGTTGCAAAGAAACTGGCGCCGAGCCACCGGGTCATCTGTGCGGCACCGTCATATCTGGAACGGTGCGGGGAACCGCAGAGTCTGGACGAACTTGCCGAACACAATTGTCTCGCAGCGGCTGCCCAGGATGTTTGGCGTCTGCAGGGGCCGGAAGGGCCGGCGACCGCGCGCACAAACGGCAATGTGCGCACGAACTCGACGGAAGTCGTCCGTGAAGCCGTACTAGCAGGAATAGGTATCGGTCTGCGATCGACCTGGGATATCGGACCGGAACTGAAGTCGGGTCGGTTGCAAATCGTGCTGCCAGACTATCATGAATCACCGAGAGTGGCGGTTTATGCCGTCTACCCCTGCCGGCAGTATGTGCCTGCAAAACTGAGGGTTTTCGTGGATTTTCTTGCAGATCGCTTCGGACCGGAGCCATACTGGGACAAGGGACTCGATCTGCCACATCTTCATTGATCCAAATGTCCCGAATACCCTTGATTCAGGATGCTACCTTTGAACGCATAAACATATTCGAGGCGTCTGATATGGTCCGCGCCGATAGAATCGCGAAAATACATAAGAGACCATTGGTCCGACGGGCCATTCGTAAAGAGGAGACGAGTTAATGAAATCTGGGCTCAGCATAGTGATCGCTGCCGTTGCGGCCGTTGGATTTGCCGCATCGGCAAATGCTGCAGGTGATGCAGACAAAGGCAAGAAACAATTCAGCATCTGTAAAGCCTGTCATGCTGTTGGCGAAAACGCGAAAATCAAGCAGGGCCCGCCGCTCAACGATATCTTCGGCCGCAAGGCTGGGACGTTTGAGGGAATGGGGAAAAAGTACTCCAAGCTGATGAGAGATGCCGGCGAAAACGGTCTCGTCTGGAACGAGGAAACGATGATGGGCTACCTCCTCGACCCGACCAAGTACCTGAAGAAATTCCTGGAAGAGAACGACAAGAAAGATCTGGCCAAGGGCCGCGGCAAAATGATCATCAAGATCAAGCAGGATAAGAAGCGCGCCAATATCATCGCCTATCTCAAGACATTCTCGAAAAACTAGAACAATCAAAAGGCGTCATCTGTGGGCAATGGTTCGCGGATGACGCTGCCTTTGCGTCGGCATCCGGGCGTCTGGCGTCTTTTCTCCATCGCGCTTGCGCTACCATCGTATAAGTCTACGGCTGAGCGGTGCGCAAACGGGGTTAGAGATGCTATCCATGAACTGACCCAGCGATCTCAACCGTGAGTCATGCTTTATGGATATCCCTCGCGTCGGCCTGTTCGTAACCTGTCTCGTCGATCTGTTTCGACCGAGTGTCGGCTTTGCTGCCGTAAAACTCCTGGAAGATGCCGGCTGCAAGGTCGAAGTACCCACCGGCGTCACGTGCTGCGGTCAACCTGCCTATAACTCCGGAGATCGCGCCGACACAAAGGCCATCGCCCGCCAGGTCATCGAAGCCTATGACGGCTTTGACTACGTTGTGGCCCCGTCAGGATCCTGCGGGTCCATGCTCAAACACCACTATCCATCTCTGTTTGCCGACGATCCCGAGTTCTCAGCGACCGCCGAGAGCTTTGCCGAAAAAGTCCATGAACTGATTTCGTTCCTGGTCGACATCCGCGGTGTCGAACGTGTGGACGCGCAATTTCCGGCGACGGTCACCTACCACGATTCATGTTCGGGACTGCGCGAATGCGGCGTCAAAACCCAGCCGCGCAAGCTTCTCGAATCCGTCAAAGATCTAACACTTGTCGAAATGTCCGATGCCGAGGTCTGTTGCGGCTTTGGCGGGACTTTTTCGATCAAGTATCCAGACGTCTCCAACGCCATCGTCGAATCGAAAACGCGGAACGTCGCCGATACCGGAGCGGCCTGTCTTCTGGCAGGCGACGTCGGATGCCTGATGAACATGGCCGGCAAAATCACGCGCGACGGCCATCCGGTCGAGGTTCGCCATGTGGCGGAAGTTCTGGCAGGAATGACGGATGATCCCGCCATTGCCGCAAGTGGGAGAAAGCGACGATGAAATCGACATCACACGCTTTCAAGGCAAACGCAGCGCGTGCCCTCGAGGATGAACAGCTACAGAGCGCCCTTTCGAACATCAAGCGGGGTTTTGTCGTCAAACGGGCCGATGCCCGCTCAAAGCTGCCCGAATTCGACGCGATGCGTGACGAGGCCCGCGCCATCAAAGAGCACACGCTCGCGCATCTCGATCTCTATCTCGAAGAATATGAAACGCGCTGCAAGGACCAGGGCGGCCATGTTCATTGGGCGCCAACCGCGGAAGATGCACGGCGCATCATCCTCGACATCTGTCGCAATGCCGGGGCCAAGCTTGTCACCAAGGGCAAGTCGATGGTCGGCGAAGAGATCGCCATCAACGCTCACCTCGAGGGCGCCGGGCTGGAAGTCGCAGAAACCGATCTCGGCGAATATCTGATCCAGCTGCGCAAGGAACCGCCAAGCCATATCATTGCACCTGCCGTTCACCTCACAATGGGGCAGGTCGAAGCCGATTTCCGCGAGGCACACGGCCATCTTCCTGAAGATCGCGTGTTGACCGAACCCAGCGCTCTCGTCGCTGAAGCTCGCGGCGTTCTGCGCGAGAAGTTCCTCAATGCAGACGTTGGAATTACCGGCGCCAACATGCTCATCGCCGAGACAGGAAGCTCGGTCATCGTGACCAATGAGGGGAATGGCGATCTCACGCAATCATTGCCGCGCACGCACATCGTCATTGCAAGCATCGAGAAGATCGTCCCGACACTCGAAGATGCCGCGACGGTTCTGCGGGTCCTGGCTCGATCTGCCACAGGTCAGGAGTGCACGACCTACACGACATTTACGACCGGTCCGAAGCGAGACGGCGATCCGGATGGCCCCGATGCCTTCCATGTGGTGATCCTCGACAATGGCCGCAGCGAGATGCTGGGCGGCGTCTTCCGTGACATGCTGAGATGCATTCGCTGCGGCGCCTGCATGAATCACTGTCCCGTCTATAACGCTGTTGGCGGTCACGCCTATGGCTGGGTCTATCCAGGGCCCATGGGCGCCGTTCTGACACCGTCGCTTATCGGCGTCGATGAAGCGGGGCATCTTCCCAATGCCTCGACCTTCTGCGGTCGATGCGAAGCGGTCTGTCCCATGCGTATTCCACTGCCCAAAATGATGCGGCATTGGCGCGAGCGCGAGTTCGAGACGGGGAAAACGCCTCGCCGGCAACGCCTGAGCTTGAAGCTGTGGGCATTTCTCGCCAAACGGCCCCGCCTCTACCGGTTCGCAACATCGCTGTCTCAACCCGTCATGGCCCTCGCTGGCGGCAGACGCCGTCGGTTCCGCTTCATGCCACTGGCCAGCGCGTGGACCCGGCATAGAGACCTGCCGGCTCCTGAGGGACGAACATTCCAGCAAATGTGGCGCGAGCGTCCCGAGCGGGAGGCAAGCCGATGAGTGATCCAGCAACCCAGGGCCGCAACCGCATATTGGGTGCTGTACGCGGCGCGCTGAAGGCCGGCACAAAGGATGCCGAACGGATCGCCGCCGTCAAACAGCGCATTGAATCTCATAAATCGAACCTGATACCGGAACGTGCGCGCACCGCCGACCAGGAACGCATCGCGCTCTTTGTCGAATACCTCGAAGGTCAGGGAGTCGATATTCGCCGTGCCGAGGGCGCAGAAGCCGTGCCGAAACTGGTTGCCAATTATCTGCGCGACAATAATCTGCCGGCAACGATCAAGACTGGCGCCGATCCTGTTCTTGGCGAAATGCCGTGGGACCGCGTTCCAGCGCTCCAGCGCCATGAAGGACAGGTAATCGGTGACGATCAGGTTGCCATGAGCCGCGCCGTGACGGCCGCAGCCGAGACGGGCACCCTGTTTCTGGTTTCCGGCGCCGACAACCCGACAACGCACAATTTTCTGCCTGAAACGCATATCATCGCAATTGCCGCCAACGATGTTTCGGGATCCTACGAAGACGCCTGGAACAGCCTCCGGTCGCGATTCGGCGAGAGATCGTTGCCGCGGGCCGTCAATCTGATCAGCGGGCCGTCGCGCACGGCGGACATCGAGCAGACGATTATCATGGGGGCCCACGGCCCTCGCCGCCTCCTGGTTGTTATCATCGATTGACGATTTTTCAGGCGCGCGCTTTCCATTGCCCGGTGCCTTGTCTATGGTCCGCATCCAATGCGCAACTGTCCGAGCATGGTTCAGCGAGTATTGCTCCCGCAGGCGTAGTCAATTCCACCCGATTTCGGCCATTTACGTGCTAAAATCGGTCATGGGGCACCCTTTCGGCCTTGTCGGGTCGGCCGCGCCCCTATTCGGAGTGCTTTAGACGTGTCGATTTCGGGCCATAGACTGCGATTGCGCTTGATTCAGCAGCCGCGCTGGCTGAAGCGGCTGATGCTGATCGGCCTGGACTTCACTTTGCTGCTGACGGCGCTATGGGCCGCTTATTCGCTTCGGCTGAGCGAATTCTTCATCCCCGACGACTGGACAACCATCGTATTGATGGTTGCAGCTCCGGTGATCGGTGTTGCGACTTTCCATGTGCGTGGACTCTATCGGCTGGTAACGCGCTATATCGAGCAGGAAGCCTCGACGCGGATCTATATCACCATCGGCATTGCGGTGCTGATCTGGGTTTTGGTGGTGCTGCTTTCCGGTGTCGGCAATGCCGTTGTACCGCGATCCGTTGTTATTATTTACGGTCTCAATGCTGCGTTCCTGATCCGGCTTAGCCGCCACGCTGCGGGACTGCTGCTAAAATCCATGCCGGGTACCACACCGGCGAGTTTCGACCCGCGCAAACGCGTGGCAATCTACGGCGCGGGAGATGCGGGCGTGCAGCTCGTCGCGGCTCTCGAAGGCAGCGAGCGTTACAAACCCATCGCCTTCGTCGATGAGGACAAATCCCTCTGGGGCCAGATTATTAATCGGCTCAAGGTCTATCAGCCGGCAAAGATCGAAAAGCTGGTCCGCCGCGACGGCGTCAAGGAGATCTTCCTCGCCATCCCGTCGGCCTCGCGCCGCAAACGCCGCAATGTCATCAGGTCGGTCGAGTCCCTTCCCGTCGTCGTCAAAACCCTTCCGGCGTTGGCCGACATTGCCTCAGGCCAGGTTCAGGTGAGCGATCTCAGACCAATCGACATCGACGATCTGCTGGGCCGCGATCCGGTTCCGCCGAACCGGGATCTGCTAGCCAATGACATCCACAATAAGTGCGTGATGATCACCGGGGCCGGTGGATCGATCGGTTCAGAGCTCGCGCGTCAAATCCTGATGCAAGGCCCAGCCCGCCTCGTCCTTCTGGATCATTCGGAAGTTGCGCTCTACGAGATCGAGACGGAGTGTATCGACAAAGTTGAACAGCTGCGATCGAAACCCGGCACCGATGGAACCGGTCGCCCGGACACCGAGATTGTGAGTGTTCTCGGCTCGACACTCGAGCGCCAGCGCATGTTCGCTGCCATCGCCGAAAACGGCATCGATACAATCTATCATGCGGCAGCCTACAAACATGTTCCGCTCGTCGAAGCCAATCCGGTGATGGGCCTGCACAACAACACGTTCGGAACGCTCGTGACGGCAGAAATCGCGCGCGAGCTTGGTGTCGGACGCTTCGTTCTGGTCTCAACCGATAAAGCCGTGCGGCCGACAAGCGTCATGGGCGCGAGCAAACGACTTGCAGAACTGGTCCTGCAAGGCTTTGCCGCAGAAGCAAGCGGCAATACGGTCTTCACGATGGTTCGGTTCGGCAATGTACTTGGATCATCCGGTTCGGTTGTCCGCCGGTTCCGTCAGCAGATCGAGCGCGGCGGACCGGTAACCGTCACCCATCCCGATATCATCCGCTACTTCATGTCGATCCCGGAAGCGGCGCAGCTTGTTCTTCAGGCAGGTGCCATGTCGACGGGCGGCGATGTCTTCGTCCTGGACATGGGCGCGCCGGTCAAGATCGACGATCTCGCCCGAACCATGATCCGCCTGTCGGGATTGGACGTGCAGGACGCAGACCAGCCCGATGGCGACATCGCCATCGAGTATGTGGGTTTGCGAGCCGGCGAAAAACTGTTCGAAGAGCTCCTGATCGGAGAACAGACAACAGGCACGAAGCACCCCCGCATCATGAAGAATTCCGAACCTTCACTCTCGCTAGCACGACTGAGGGAGGAGTTGGACCTTTTGGAGAATGCGATTGCTGAGGACGATGCAGCCGCCGTGCGGATCATCCTTGAGCGGTGCGTCGAAGGCTATGGCGAAGTGCAGACTCCAATCGAGGCCGAGGCCGACGAGCATGAGGCCTGGGAGCCCTTGTCTCGGACGCTCCATTGACCACCAAACGCATCGCCCTGGTTGCGTCCTACGCACCGTCACTCATTCAGTTTCGAGGTCCGCTCTTAAGCGACATTGTCGCGCAAGGCCATTCGCTACTGGCTGCAGCACCCGATTTCACACCAGAGACACGGATTGCTGTGGAAGCGCTGGGTGCCGAGACGGCGGATTACCCCCTTTCGCGGACAGGCCTTGATCCGCTGGCAGACCTGCGAGCGCTCAGATCTTTGACCGACCTTATGCGGAACTGGCAGCCCGACATCGTGATGGGCTACACGCCGAAGCCGGCCATCTATGCAACGCTTGCCGCGTCCCGTGCAAACGTTCCGCATATCGTACCGATGCTCACGGGGCTCGGTTATGCCTTCCTGACCGGCGGCGGCGCTAAGCAGAAACTGGTACGACGGGTCAGCACTGCACTCTATGGTCGTGCGTTCGCACGCGCACATGCCGCCATTTTTCACAACGCCGACGATGCTCAGGTGCTGATCGATCTCGGTTGCGTCCCGCCTGACCTGCCAGTTCACATCGTCTCAGGCTCAGGTGTAGACTTGGCCCAATTTCCATCGACACCACTTCCGGCTATGGGCAACGGATTGACGTTCCTGATGATCGCTCGTCTTGTCGGCTACAAAGGTGTCCGGGAGTATTGCGAGGCTGCCCGCAGCCTGAAGCCCCAGTTTCCGGATAGCCAATGGCTTCTGGTGGGGCCGGAAGAATCCGGCCCGGCCGGATTTCCCAAGACCGAACTCAGCAAGTATGCAGAGTCTGTGACCTATCTGGGCGCGGCAGACGATGTCAGGTCTCACCTCCAAAGCTGCCATGTTTATGTTCTACCTTCCTATGGAGAAGGCATGCCACGCACTGTGCTTGAGGCGCTCGCGACCGGCCGCCCGGTTATTACGACTGATACGAGAGGCTGTCGTGAAACAGTGGCTGGGGATTCCAATGGGATCTTGGTTCCAATCGAGAATTCAGCCGCTCTGGCCAATGCAATGACGGCTATGCTCGAACATCCTGATCGCCTTGTTGAAATGGGTGTCTGCAGCCGGGCCCTTGCCGAGGAACGCTTCGACGTCCATCGCGTCAATCAAGCCATGATGAACGCTCTCGGCATTCCCCAGGGCGATCCATTGCGCTAGTGTCAGCGCCAATTTGACAGAGGATCGTATGAAGCCCTTCCCGCCCCCTGGCGCTAGCCGCCAACATGAAGAAGCCTGGCCGTTTTTCGATACGGACGAGATTCAGGCCGTCTCCGATGTCTTGGCCTCCGGCAAGGTCAATCAGTGGACAGGACACCAGGTTCGCGCCTTCGAACAGGCGATGAGCGAGCGGCTCGGCATGCCGCACGCCATCGCACTGGCAAACGGTACGGTAGCCCTCGAACTCGCCTTGAAGGCCTTCGGTATCGGGCCGGGCGACGAGGTCATCGTTACGGCACGGAGTTTTATTGCGTCCGCCAGCGCCGCCTCCCTCATCGGCGCAACGCCGCGTTTTGCCGATGTGGATCCGGACACCCAGAATATGACGCCGGACACGATCGCGCCGCTGATCAACAATCGCACCAAGGCCGTCATTCCTGTGCATCTGGCGGGATGGCCGGCCGATATGCCCGGCATTATGGCATTGGCCAAGAAGCACGACCTCTATGTGATCGAAGATTGTGCCCAGGCCATCGGCGCAGAGATCGGAAGGCAACCGATCGGATCGTTCGGCCATGCGTCGACCCTGTCTTTTTGTCAGGACAAGATCATCACAACCGGTGGTGAAGGCGGGATGACATTGTTTCAGGACAAAGAAGCTTATGATTGGGCCTGGTCGTTCAAGGATCACGGCAAAAGCCGTGAGCGGATCAGTCAACCCAGTGATAAGCCAGGGTTCAAATGGGTCCACACGGGGATCGGTACCAATTGGCGAATGACCGAGATGCAGGCAGCCATCGGCCTGTGCCAACTCGCCAAGCTCGATGGTTGGATTGCCAGCCGGACGCGAAATGCGAAGATCTGGGCCGATGCATTCCTGTCGAGTACGGCACTCCGCGCGCCGATGCCCACGAATGACATCCGCCATGCGTTCTACAAGTTCTATGCGTTCATTGTGCCCGAGCGCCTCACGCGGCGAAACAACCGAGACAAGGTCCTCGCGGCCCTTGTCGATGACGGCATCCGAGCCTTCTCGGGAAGCTGTCCGGAAATATACCTGGAGGAGGCTTATGCGGATGCCAACGTCGAGCCTCTACCAATTGCTCAAGCACTGGGCGAAACCAGCCTGATGTTCGAAATCCATCCGACGCTCGATCCCGAGAAGCTTGCGGAGACGGCGGCGCGAGCGCGCACGGTTGTCGACCGTTTCTCCCGGAAGCGGTAGCACACGCCAGCGCGCATCGATTCAGCTCCAGTGCTTCGCAATCGCTTCGATCGACCGAAGCGAACGATCGAGTTCGTGTCCGAGATCCGTCAGACCATATGTCACCTTTGGCGGAACGGTTGGTTCATAGTCACGAAAGACGAGCCCTTTCGATTCGAGCATTCGCAGCCGATCCGTCAGTACCTTCGATGAGATGCCGTCGATGAGACGCCTGAGTTCTCCGTGGCGCGTTGGACCGTTGTCGTTGAGAACCCATAGAATATGTGTCGTCCACTCCCCGGACAGCAGTCGCAGAACGACGTCTAACGGACATCCATGGGGAATCGAAGACGACGTATCGGTTTCTTTAGTCACTTTTGGTTCCTCACTTACCAATAGGTGCCTACTTTACACAAGAAACCAACTTACCAATTATCCCTGTTACAGCGCACACAGTTTACCGCCTAGGACCAGGGAGAACGATCTTGCTGACGAAACCGGAGCTTCTCACACCGCAAAATTGCCAGCTGATCATCATCGATCAACAGCCGCAAATGGCATTCGGTGTTCAATCGATGGACCGGCAAACTCTGAAGAACAACGTGGTCGCTCTTGCGAAGTCCGCCAAGATCTTCGGAATTCCCGCCACCCTCACGACCGTCGAGACAGAGAGTTTTTCGGGCCATACCTATCCGGAAATACTAGCCGTGTTTCCAGACGCACCGCTCCTTGAACGCACATCAATGAATTCCTGGGACGACCAGAATGTGCGCGACGCACTCGCGGCCAACGGCCAGAAAAAGGTCGTTGTCTCGGGTCTCTGGACCGAGGTTTGCAACAATAGTTTCGCCTTCTCGGCAATGAGCGAGGGTGACTATGAAATCTATATGGTCGCCGACGCTTCCGGCGGCACGACGAAAGCAGCCCACGACTATGCGATGCAACGCATGATCCAAGCGGGTGTGGTGCCGGTAACCTGGCAACAAGTCCTGCTTGAATGGCAGCGCGATTGGGCTCGCCGCGATACCTATGACGCGGTGATCGACATCGTCAGAGAGCATTCGGGCGCGTACGGAATGGGTGTCGATTACGCCTACACCATGGTCCACAAGGCCGAGGAACGGGTATCGCATGGACCGCGCCTCGGGCCCGTTGCAACCGCAACCGCCGGGTAGACCCTGGCCCAGGCTATTTCCAACAATCCGAAGCACACAAGGGACAAGCATTCATGCTCGATTCGTCGAAAGATGATGCGCGTCCGCGCGCAGGCGCTCTCACCCGTCGTCATGCGGTGAAAGGTGCCACAGCCCTGGGACTGCTGGCGATGATGGCACCGCGGCTTGCCAATGCACGACGTCCGGAGGGTAAGCAAATGGCCGATATGATCCTAACGAATGGGCAGATCACGACACTTGATCGCGCCAACGCCAATGTGCGGGCGCTCGCAATTCACGGTGACAGGGTTCAAGCAACGGGCACGCCGGAACAAGTCATGCCTCTTGCAGGGCGCGATACCCAGATCATCGATCTGAGTGGCCGCCGCGTCATTCCCGGACTCAACGACAGCCACACGCATCTGATCCGCGGTGGCCTGAACTACAATATGGAATTGCGCTGGGAAGGCGTTCCATCGGTCGCCGACGCTTTGCGCATGCTGAAGGATCAGGCTGAGCGAACACCGGCTCCGCAATGGCTACGCGTCGTCGGCGGCTGGTCGGAATTCCAGTTCGCGGAACGCCGCATGCCGACCTTGGACGAGATCAATGCGATGGCGCCCGAAACGCCGGTCTTCGTGCTTCATCTTTATGCCCGGGCACTTTTGAATCGCGCCGCCCTTAAAGCGCTGGGGATTACCAAGGACACGCCGAATCCGCCGGGGGGGCTGATCGAAAAAGATGGGAACGGTGAGCCGACCGGCATGCTGATCGCCAAACCGTCGGCCCTCATCCTCTACTCCACATTGGCCCAGGGGCCGACGCTGCCGGTCGAAGACCAGATCAACTCGACGCGGCACTATATGCGCGAGATGAACCGGCTCGGGATCACGAGCGTGATCGATGCCGGCGGCGGTGGCCAGAACTATCCGGAAGACTATGACGTCATCCAGCGGATGCACGACGATGATCAACTCACGGTCCGGATCGCCTACAATCTCTTTGCCCAGAATGCCGGCAGCGAGCTTTCGGACTATGAGCGGTGGGTCGCCATGACCGAGCCCGGTGCCGGTTCGGCAATGCTCCGCATGAATGGCGCCGGCGAGAACATCACGTGGTCGGCCGCAGACTTCGAAAACTTCCTTGAACCGCGTCCCGAACTGGCACCGCGAATGGAGAGCGAACTCGAACCCATTGTCGAATTGCTCGCTACCAACAAATGGCCTTTTCGCATCCACGCGACCTATGACGAGTCGATCGACCGCTTTCTCAGCGTCTTCGAACGCGTGAACGGCAAGACGCCGTTCGAGACCCGTTTCATCATCGACCATGCCGAGACCGTGAGCGAGCGAAGCATGGAGCGGATCAAGGCGCTTGGCGGTGGCATTGCAACGCAGCATCGGATGGCATTTCAGGGCGAGTATTTCGTCAATCGCTATGGCCAGGATGCCGCCCGAGACACGCCACCGATCGCCAAGATGCTGGCGATGGATCTGCCGGTCGGAGGCGGCACCGATGCAACCCGCGTCGCCTCCTACGATCCGTGGGTCGCGCTCTATTGGCTGACAACGGGCAAGACACTGGGCGGAATGCCCCTATACGGCGAAGAAAATGTGCTGGACCGCGAAGCGGCGCTCCGCATCTGGACCGAAGGTTCGGCATGGTTTTCGGGCGAGGCGAATTTGAAGGGAACGCTCGCGCCGGGACGTTATGCTGATCTTGCCGTCCTTTCCGCCGACTATATGAGCATCCCACCTGAAGAGATCAGGCAAATCAGCTCGGTTCTAACGATCACCGGTGGACGGATCGTTTATGGAGATGGAGAATACAAGGATCTCGCACCGCCCCTGCCACCGGCATCCCCCAGCTGGAGCCCTGTCAATGCCGCACCCAGTCCAGGAATGCGCGCCGCAGTGGATGCACCGCAATTTGCACGTGTGTGCAACGATGGCTGCGCATCAGGCTGCGGTATCCATGGGCACGATCATCACATCGCATGGACACGGCCGATCCCAACAGATGACAAAAAAGCCTTCTGGGGCGCATTGGGCTGCTCGTGCTTTGCAGTCTGAGATAGCACCGATGAACGGCCGGCAGACATTGGTTTGCCGGTCGACTCGACCGTTGGCCATTCCACAATGACCGAGACAAGCGATCTGGCAAAACCAAAAACGCAAACCTCATCCTGGTCGCCCTTCGCCCACCCCGCTTTCGTGGTTCTATGGACCGCAACTGTTATCTCGAATGTCGGCACATGGATGCATGACGTCGCATCCGGCTGGCTCATGACGTCCCTATCGCCTTCGCCTTTGATGGTGGCAATGGTTCAGGCGGCGACAACCCTGCCGGTCTTCCTGTTCGCACTCCCGGCTGGAGCCTTTGCAGACCTCGTCGACAGGCGGCGCCTGCTCATCGCTGTCATGGCATGTCTAGCAGTTGCCACTTTCGCACTTGGCGCAATGGTTCAATCTGATTTGGTCACCCCAGCACTGCTGCTCAGCTTCACGTTCCTCTCTGGTGCCGGGGCCGCATTCGTTGCGCCGGCCTGGCAGGCCATCGTGCCGCAGCTGGTACCAGCTTCCAAATTGCAACCCGCTGTCGCACTCAACAGCGTCGGCATCAATATAAGCCGAGCGATCGGGCCGGCCCTTGCCGGGATCATCATCTCCACCTTCGGCATTGCATGGCCCTACCTTCTAAACGCAATCAGCTTTCTTGTTGTGATTTCCGCTCTGTTCTGGTGGCGGCCGGCTCCGAAAAAAGAAAGTCATCTTCCCGCTGAGCGCCTCTGGAGCGCGATCCGCGCCGGCCTACGCTATGCGCGTTCGAGCGGCCCATTGCGATCGACACTGTTGCGGGCAATTGCTTTCTTCCTTTTTGCCAGTGCCTACTGGGCCTTATTGCCGCTTATTGCGCGCCAGGAACTGGAGGGCGGACCGACGCTCTACGGCACAATGCTGGGCGCTGTCGGTCTTGGCGCCGTTATCGGGGCTTTGTTGTTGCCTAAGCTGAAGGCCTGGCTCGGTGCCGACGGGCTCGTTGCTGCGGGCACTGGGGGCACGGCAATCGTGCTTGTCGTATTCGCATTGGTGAATCGATCAGAGGCGGCGACGGCGGCAAGCCTGATCGCCGGCGCGTCCTGGATTGCCGTGTTGTCCAGCCTCAATGTCTCGGCACAAGTCGCTCTGCCGGACTGGGTCCGCGCACGTGGCCTCTCGATCTTCATAACGATTTTCTTCGGGGCCATGACCTTGGGCAGCGTGATCTGGGGTCAGATCGCATCAATAGCTGGAATTCCCACAACACTCTTGATCGCTGCGGCCGGCGCGCTGCTTGGCGCCGCCGTGTCTTGGCCCGCGAAACTGCAACAAGGTGCAGATCTCGACTTCTCCCCGTCGTCCCATTGGCCGGTGCCGCTTGTCGCAGAAGACATCGAGCCGGATCGTGGCCCCGTCATGGTAACTGTCGAATATCTCATCGATTCCGAAAACAAGGCGATGTTCGTCTCCCTGATGGATGAACTCCGGGATGCACGACGGCGCGATGGCGCTTTTGCCTGGGGCCTCTTCGAGGATGCTGCCAAACCTGGCCGGTATCTTGAGTATTTCAGCGAGGCATCCTGGCTCGCACATCTGCGTCATCATGAACGGGTCACAGAGGCCGACCGTGCCCTCCAGGAGAAGATCCACGCCCTGCATGTCGGCGATGATACCCCAGTGGTGACGCACTACCTTGCCGCGGATACCAATTGAGCAATCTGCAGCTTGATCCTTACGGATCTTTCTAAGCCGAGTGATCAAGTGTAGTCATGGCAACCTTGGCAAGCAGGGACACGCAATCATGAGCCTATCGGAACACTTCTCTCTGGAGGGTCAAACCGCGCTCGTCACCGGTGCATCGAGCGGTCTCGGTCGGCATTTCGCAGCGACACTCACGCACGCGGGCGCGCAGGTCGCGGTTGCAGCACGGCGGCGCGAGAAACTGGATGAAACTGCGGAACTAGTCACGGCTGCCGGTGGAGCTGCCGTTCCCGTGGTCATGGATGTCACAGATCATCATTCGGTCGCGGCAGCCTTTGATGAAGCGGAGGCGGTGTTTGGACCTATAACGGTCCTTGTCAACAATGCCGGCGTTCCAAGCCGAACACCGTTCTTAGATATGAGCGAGGAGGAATGGCGACAAACGTTGGACGTCAATCTCGACGGTGTGGCCCGGGTTGCTCGAGAGGCGGGCCGGCGGATGCGCGCTGCCAAGACTGGCGGGTCGATCGTCAACATCGCATCGGTTCTTGGACTGGCTGTGCTGCGCTCGGTTTCCGCTTATGCCGTATCGAAAGCAGCCGTTATCCAGCTCACCAGAGCGATGGCGCTCGAAGTCACGCGCGACAATATCCGGGTCAATGCGCTCGCGCCGGGCTACTTCGCGACCGATCTCAACAGAGGCTTTCTCAGCTCCGATGCCGGAAAACGGATCATTGCCAGCGTTCCGCAAGCACGCGTCGGCAATCTGGAAGAGCTGGACGGCCCTCTCCTGCTCCTTGCCTCCGACGCCGGTTCCTTCATGACCGGCTCCGTCCTTTCAGTGGACGGCGGTGCAAGCCTCTCGCTCGGATAAGCTGCGCATCAATTCAACATCACCCGCGGCAACCAAAGCGCGATCTCGGGAAACGCCAGCACTAGTCCAAGACCCGTGAGTTGTAGGAGAACGAAGGGAATGATCCCCTTATAGACCTGCTGGATCTTCACTTCCGGCGGCGCGACCGCTTTCAAATAGAAGAGCGCGAAGCCAAAGGGCGGCGTCAGGAACGATGTCTGCAGGTTGACAGCCATCAGGATTGCGAACCAGTACACCACTTCGAACTTGTCGACGTGATCGCCGAAATCCAGTTCGGTGATGATCGGGGTAAAGACGGGAAGAACGATCAGTGTGATCTCGATCCAGTCGAAGAAGAAGCCGAGGATGAAGACGATCCCCATGATCAGAAGCAACAGACCCCAGGATCCGAAACCAAGAGCCTCGACGAGATCGATGACGATGTCATCGCCTCCTAGCGAACGGAAGACATAGCTGAAGACGGTGGCGCCGATGAAGAGGGCGAACAGCATGGCATTGGTCTGAGCCGTGCCTTTGCCTGCGTCCCAGATCACGCGACCGAAATGCTTGCACTCGCCCCAAAAGCCCTCCCCTGTCGGATCGGCGTCGATGATGTCTTTGATCTCGTCCGGATGGCTGAAATCCTGCTCAGCAACACCGAACGTCGGCAATACCACCAGATTGAAAAACGCGAGGAAAATTGCGCCCGCAGCCCCGACGCCTGCTGCCTCTGTCGGTGTCGCCCATCCCAACAGGATCGAACCGAGAACCAGGAAAATCAGAAAGAGCGGAGGTATGAAACTCCGCAACACCATGAACCCGACACCCAGCTTGGTTTCCGGTCCGAACTGGCCATCCGGCAAAGGTGCCAGGCTTGGCTTGAACCGGCAGAGGATCAGAATATAGAGAATGTAGAGGCCGGCCAGGATGAGGCCCGGGAAGAACGCGGCGACGAACATGTTCCCGACGGATTTCGCGAGGAGATCCGCCATGATCACCAGCATGATCGAGGGAGGGATCAATATCCCGAGCGTGCCCGAGGCCGCGATGGTTCCTGTCGCGAGCGGCACGCTGTAGCGCCGCTCCAGCATTACAGGTAGCGCCAGGAGGGTCATCATGACGACCGAAGCGCCGATGATACCGGTCGTCGCCGCCATGATCGTTCCCATGATGGTGACCGACAGTGCCAATCCTCCGGGCACGCGGCGGAGCAGAACCTGCAGGCAGTTCAGAAGATCGCGCGCAACGCCGGACCGCTCCAGAACCGTTCCCATGAGAATAAACATGGGGATCGCCGTCAGGATGAGGTTTTCGGCCAGATCGCCGAAGATACGCGACGGTATCGAACCGAACTGGGCTGGCGAAAAGACATCGACATAAATGCCGATCGTCGCGAACGAAAGGCCGACGCCGGCAAGGACGAACGCGACCGGATAGCCCGAGAAAAGAAGCAAACCGAGGGCCGCGAACATGAAGATCGGCAGGAGATCGATGAAATCCATCTCTAGTGACCTCCGCCGATCGTTCGCGCGGCTTCGTCGTCAGGCAACCGACCCATCAATCCGGCAACCGACCGGATGAGCTGTGCGATTGCAGCGAGCAGCAGGAGAATGAACAAAGTCGGCAGAAACGCCTTCAAGATCCAGATATGGGACAAGCCGATGACGGACTTGGAAACCTCGCCCTCCAGATAAGACGCGTAGACATAATGGAAATGATAGTTGATCGCGACGAGGCAGAAGGGCATCAGGAAAAGCAGGCAGCCAAGTATCTCGAGAATGTATTTGGCGCGCGGGCTCAGTCGGTCGCGAATAAGATCAATGCGGACATGCGATTGGCACATGTAGGCATATCCGATGACCAGCGAGAAGAGCACGGTATGTAGCCAGAATTCCGATTCCTGAACCTGGGTCGAATTCAAGCCAAACGGTTTCGGAACACCAAAGTAACGCGTCACCACGTCGAACACGACGACGAACACGAGCAACAGCCCAGCCGCTGCCCCGATCTTTGCGATGACAGCAAGAAGCCATTCGATTGCGCGCGCCAGCTTGAGCAATGCCCCCATTGCGCTCGTCTCCTCATTGTGCGTCGAAAAACCAGGCGTTCGCCCGCATGCGACACACACAGGCCATGATGACGCCGAGACCTAAAAGGTCTCGACGCATCATCTGTTCAAACATCGCCTATTTCAGATATCCGAGATCGCCCCAGATTTTATAGTCGGCGCGGAAGGCCTGAAGGGAGTCCCTGGCTTCTTTGAAGGACGCATCTTTGCCGGCAATTTCCGCGGCTACTTCGTCCCATGCCGCCTTGATCTTGGCGAGCTCGGATTCGGGCCAGCGGTGGATCGTGACGCCCTTTTCCTTGAGCGTCTTGAGGGCTTTGCCCTGGATCGCTTCACCCTGCGCCATGCCGAAGGTCACATTGGCCCGGCATGCGGTTTCGATCTGTGCCTTTTGCGTCTTGTTGAGCTTGTCCCATTTGCCCTTGTTCATCATCAGCTCGAACATGGTCGACTGCTGATGCCATCCAGGGAAGTAGTAGTGCTTGGCAACCTGATAGAATCCGAGGTTGAGATCGATCGCCGGCATGGAGAATTCGGTCGCGTCGATCGTGCCGCGCTCAAGCGCTGGGTAGATATCGGCGCCAGCAAGAAGCTGTGTATCGACGCCGAGTTTCTGCATGACCTTTGCACCAAGGCCGAAGAAGCGCATCTTCTTGCCTTTGAGCTGATCGATGGACTTGATTTCTTCACGGAACCAGCCCGAGGCCTCGGGCGCGATCACGCCGCAGATCATCGAGTGAATGTTGTGCTTGGCGTAGATCTTCTGCATCATTTTCTCGCCACCGCCGAAGAACAGCCAGGCGGCATATTCGCCGGTGCTCGGCCCGAACGGTACAGCGGAAAACAGGGCCAATGCCGGTTCCTTGCCCTGCCAGTATCCGGGCGTCGACCATCCGGCATCGACCGAACCGCTTTTGACGGCATCGAATAGCTCCAATGCCGGCACAAGGGCCTTGGGCTCGAAGAATTTGAGCTGAATGTCGCCGCCTGAAATCCGGTCGACGGACTTTTCAAGCTCGCGGCCCATAGCCCCAAGCTGGACGAGCTTGCTCGGAAAGGTCGAACCCATTTTCAAGCGGACCTTCGCGTCCGCCGTGGGCATACCAGTGAACACAACGGCCGAGGCAAGAGCCAAGGCTCCCAGAACTTTCTTCATTGTAATCCTCCCAAGGATCGAAATGCGCCGCCGCCTAGCCGGCCGCGTCTTTGAGAGCGGAGATGCACCGGGTCCGGCCAACACCGTGTCCGACAGAACCCAATCCGCCTGGCGGCAGGCTAGCCCGGCGTCAACAACTTAAGCAACAGGCGACGGCTTTAGTCCTTCGGGTGATAAGCCGACTTGCTGCAACGCAGATGGAACAAAACTTCATAACTATTGTATCTGTATATAACATTGTTATTTTCATGCTCGTCCGAGTTGAGACGATTGAGGGAAGGTGAGCAATGTCGAAAGTGATTTTTGAGAAAGAAGGTCGTGTCGGGCGCATCACACTGAATAGACCTGACGTTCTGAATGCGATTGATCAGGATCTACCCGAAGAGCTCGCCGACTGCGTAGCCAGGGCAAATGCGGATGAGGCAATTCACGTCATCGTCTTAAGCGGTGCTGGCCGGGCGTTCTGCGCCGGCTACGATCTCACGGCCTACGCTTCGACAGCAGGACCGAACGATGTCACGCAGGAGATGCCCTGGGATCCGATGAAGGATTACGCCTTCATGCGGCGCAACACTGAGCTGTTCATGTCTCTTTGGCGCAGCTACCGTCCGGTGATCTGCAAGGTTCATGGTTATGCTGTTGCAGGCGGATCGGATATTGCGCTCTGCTCCGATCTGGTGGTCATGGCCGAGACAGCAAAGATCGGCTACATGCCTGCACGGGTCTGGGGTTGCCCGACAACGGCAATGTGGGTCTACCGGCTCGGCGCCGAGGGGGCAAAACGCATGCTGTTTACCGGCGACAAGATCGATGGGCGGGAGGCCGAACGGATCGGCCTGATCCACAAGGCTGTCACGGATGAGGCGCTCGACGAGGAGGTGGAGGCGCTGGCAGAGCGGCTCTGCAGCGTTCCCGTCAATCAGCTCATGATGCAGAAGCTGATGATCAATCAGGCGATCGATGCCATGGGTCTGCAAAACACGCAGATGATCGCAACGGTCTTCGACGGTATCACTCGCCACTCCCCTGAAGGTCAGAATTTCAAGAAACGTTCCGAGGCCGTCGGCTGGCAGGAAGCGGTCCGCGACCGAGATCGGGGCACTTATGACTGGACGGCCGACCGTCCGATCAATGCACCGAAGTAGCGCAGACACACGCATGACAACAACGGCTTCAACCAGAGCAAAGCAGCGGCGCGGCGAGACATTGCGCGAGGTTCGCTGCAGAATCATTGTCGAAGCAGCTAAGGCAGTCTTTAGTCGGGAAGGCTTGCAGCGTACTTCAATGCGCGCCATTGCCACTGAAGCCGGCTGCACAACCGGCGCGATCTACCCCTATTTCGACGGGAAGGAGGCGCTTTATGCAGCAGTGCTGTCACAGTCACTCACTGCTTTGAAGAGCGAGGTGGAAGAACGCATTGCAGAATGTGCTGATCCACGAGCGGCTGCACGAGCAGGCCTGCATGGCTTCTTCGACTATTACCGGTCGAATCCGGACGACCTCTCTCTCGGGCTTTATCTCTTCGGCGGCATTCAGCGCATCGGTCTGACGGCCCGACTCAACAAGGCACTCAACGCACAATTGCGATCCGTCTTCGCGCTCATAGAACAACAGTACGAAGCTGCGGGAGAAAACGATCCTGCCGCCGTCACGGCAAGAGGCATTGCTCAGGCAACCGGCCTCCTCATCCTCGACCAAACCGGCCGGATCGACCTCTTTGGCAAAAACGCCTGTAACCTATTTGCAGAATTCATCGATTGCTGCTGAAACGGGTCGGTGATGCGGTGGATCTTGCGCGCCGTCCGACCTACAATTGCGAGCAAAACAAATGAAAGCAGTGATTTTCACAGGCAACCGACAGCTTGAGATCCGCGATGTCGCAGACCCGGAACCTGGAGCCGACGAGGTTGTGCTGGAAATCATGGCTTCTGGCATGTGCGGGAGCGACTTGCATCTGTACCGCTCCCCGGACCCGGGCGTTGCGAAGTTCATTCCAGGTCACGAGCCTTGTGGCATCGTTGTCGAACGCGGCAAGGATGTCAGTGAATCCGATGCACCGATGAGTGCCAGGTTCATGGTCCACCACTATGACGGCTGCCGGACCTGCGCGAATTGCACCAGCGGCTGGACGCAGCTTTGCGAACAAGGCTCGACCGTTTACGGAAAGTCGGGCAACGGCGCCCATGCCCGTTTCATGAAAGTCCCGGCGCATACGCTCGTACCCCTGCCGGATGACATGTCCTTTGTCGTTGGTGCAGCCATCTCCTGCGGGACCGGCACGGCCTATGGTGCGATAAAGCGTATCGAAATGCCGGAAGGCGAAACGCTTGCCGTCTTCGGGCAGGGTCCGGTTGGCCTGAGTGCGACCATGCTCGGCGTCGCCATGGGCGCCCGGGTCCTCGCCGTCGACCTGTCATCGGAGCGGCTTGCCAAAGCGCGCGACTATGGCGCGGACGCTATTATCGATGCATCAAAAGAAAATGCCGTTGAAGCCATCAAGGATCTCACCGGCGGACATGGCGCGCCCTATGTTCTCGAATGCAGCGGATCGCCTGTAGCATCGCAGGACGCAGTCAGGTCGGCAAAGATCTGGGGCAAGGTCGGGCTGGTCGGCCTTGGGTCGGAAGCGACCTACGATGTCGCACACGACGTCATTCGCCGCCAGGTTTCGATCGTTGGCTCGTGGACATTCAGTCGCGACTGGCAGAGGGAATGCACCGAGTATATCGCCGAACGCCAGCTACCCGTCGAAAGCCTCTTCTCTCATCGCTTCCCGCTTCTGGATGCCGAGCGTGCCTACGAGATCTTCGATACCGGGAAGACGGGCAAGGGCGTGCTCCTGCCATCGTAATGTCTTGCCTCGAAAACATGTGCCGGAGTAGACCAACCCCATGATCGATCTGACCCTCAGTCCCGAAATCGAGGATGTCCGCCAGCGCGTTCGCGCCTTCGTCGACACCCACATCGTGCCGCTTGAGGCCGATTCCAAAAACTACGACGAACACGAGAACATTCGCGAAGACCTGCTCGAAGATGTCAGGGCCAAAGTCAAGGACGCCGGCCTCTGGGCGCCGCAGATGCCGAAAGAGCGGGGCGGCATGGGCCTGCCGTTCGTCGGTCAGGCCGTGATGTATGAAGAGGCGGGCCGCTCGATTTTCGGACCTGTCTGTTTCAACTGCGCCGCGCCGGACGACGGCAATATGCGTGTCCTCAATCAGATCGGCACCGAGGCTCAGAAGGAGAAGTGGCTTCAGCCGATCATCGACGGCAGCGTCCGCGGCGCCATCGTCATGACGGAACCGCATCCTGGCGGCGGCTCCGATCCAACCATGATCCGAACGACGGCAACGCCAAAGGGCAATGACCGCTGGGTGATCAACGGGCACAAATGGTTCATCACTGGTGCTGCCTGCGCCTCGCACTTCATTCTGCTCGCCAAGACATCGGACGAGCCGCGCCGGGAGCTTACGGCCTTCATGTTCCACAAGGACACGCCCGGATTCGAAATGGTGCGCAAGGTCCCGATCATGGGCCCGGAGGAACATGGCGGTCATTGCGAGATCAAATTCCACGACATGGAGATCGCGGACGAAGACAGGCTCCTGGATGTCGGACGCGGCATGAAGGTGGCGCAGACCCGCCTCGGCCCTGCCCGCCTCACCCACTGCATGCGCTGGCTCGGCCTCGCCAAGCGCTGCATGGACATCGCCCAGGACTATATCGATGAGCGCGAGGGCTTCGGGATCAGGCTGGCCGACCGGGAGTCCGTGCAGCTGATGATGGGCGACGTTGCCAAGGAGATCCAAATCGGCCGTCTTCTGGTGATGAGCGCGGCGTGGAAACTCGACCAGGGCGACTTCGCACGCAAGGAAGTTTCCATGGCCAAGGTTCATGTCGCGAACTTGCTTCACCAGGCGGCCGATACCGCAATCCAGCTAAACGGCGCGCGCGGCTATTCGAAGGACACGATTTTGGAGTGGATCTATCGCTATGCCCGTCAGGCCCGAATCCTCGATGGGGCCGACGAGGTGCACAAGATGGTGCTTGCTCAGACCTACGCGAAAGAGCGCAACGAATTCTGGTCCTGGGGTCGCTGATGGCGCAGGACGCGCGCGCGAGGACCCTCGATCCTGACGATCTCGGACCGCTGGAATGTTGGCTTGCGATGACCATCGGATCGACAAGCGTTCGCATCGGTTCCATCGACCTGATGTCGGGCGGTGCGGTCGGTGAGAATTGGCGTCTTGTCGTCGACGTCGATGGCGGGGATCAAACCGGACATCATATCTGGGCGCTGAGAACGGATGCCCCTTCCGGCCTTCCAATGAGCCTGGACCGAGCTTCGGAGTTCGCCTGCCTGAAAGCCGCTCGCAGCGCCGGTGTCCTGGCGCCCGAGCCGATCGCCGACTGCGATGACCCCACAGTGATCGGCGCCAGCTTCATGATCTCCGGCTTTCTGAAGGGCGTCGCCCAGGCTCGCAAGATCGTCCGAAATCCAGATATAACCTCCTTTGGCGACCCCCTGGCCGAGGCCCTTGGTGCACAGCTCGCAACGCTGCACACGATCCGACCGCCACGCAGCGATCTCCCTTTCCTGACAATGCCGGAAGTCTCGCCGGCGCGTGCAGCGGTGGCGGAACTCAGACAATGCATCGACTCGATTTCCGCCGCCCGTCCTGCCCTCGAATATGCCCTCTGCTGGCTGGACGCCAATGCTCCGGCGACACCGTCTCTGGTTCTTTGCCACGGTGACTTTCGCACCGGCAATTATCTCGTCGAAGATGGCCATCTCACCGGATTGCTCGACTGGGAATTCACCCATTGGGGCGACCCTCAACAGGATCTTGGCTGGTTCTGCGCCAAGTGTTGGCGCTTCGGCGAAGATGCCCGCGAGGCGGGTGGGATTGCTGAAAAAGACGCCCTCTATCGTGGCTATAACGCCGTCGCGGATGTGCCGCTCGACCCAGACTCCCTCGCCTATTGGGAGATCCTGGCAGCCGCCAAATGGGCCACGATTGCCCTGCTCCAAGGCGAGCGGCACCTTTCAGGACGTGAGCCGTCTCTCGAGTTCATGCTGACCGGTCTGATGGCAGGCGAGATGGAATATGATGCGCTGACGGAGATCGGCGCTCATGTCTGAAGACCTCTCGACAGTCCGCGCGTTGCTCGACGCCGCGCTTGAAACACTCCAACAGGAAATCCTGACCGATCTCCCGGCGGACAAACGCTATGCCGGTGCGATGACGGCCAACGCCTTGGCCATTGCCTCGCGGCACCTCAAAGGCGAGAATCCGGCCCAAGACCTGCTCGCATATATCGGGAGTGAGCCCGGAACGGATGTCGATGCCCTGGCCAAGGCCATTCGCAACGGTCGGGTATCCGATGCCAGCCACCCCGAACTCCTGCCCCGCTTGATCGACATGCTCGAGGCAGAACTCCGCCAGACAAATCCACGCTTCCTTGCAAACCGCAAAAGTTGATCAGCGATGACAGAAGATCCCTCAGAACTCAGGCAGCGTCCGGCCAACTATGTTCCTCTCTCGCCGGTCAGCTTTATCAAGCGCTCCGCCGCCATATGGCCGGACCGCACGGCCGTCATCGACGGGTCACGCCGCTACACCTATAGCGAGTTTTACGCACGCTGCAGGCGTCTTGCCCACGCGCTGCAGACCCGCGGTATCGGACATGGCGATACGGTCTCAATTCTGGCCGCTAACTCGCCGGCTCTGCTTGAAGCCCATTACGCGGCCCCAATGATCGGTGCCGTCCTCAATCCGATCAACACGCGTCTCGATGCGGGCACCATTTCCTTCTGCCTGAAACACGGCAAAGCAAAGCTGTTTCTCGCTGATCGCGACTTCGAGGACACCATCGCTCCGGCCCTTGAACAGGCGCCACCTGATCTTGTCGTCGTGGAGATCAGCGATCCGGAAGCCATTGCCGCGCCCAAGCTCGGCAGCGAGACCTATGAGGACATCCTGGCGTCGGCAGATCCGGGTTTCGCTTATCCCGGCCCCCGGGACGAATGGGATTCAATCTGCCTGCTTTACACCTCCGGCACGACGGGAGATCCGAAGGGCGCGGTCTACAGCCACCGCGGCGCCTATCTCGCGGCCATGGGTAATGCGGTCACGCTCAAACTCGATCATGAAAGCGTCTATCTGTGGACGCTGCCAATGTTTCATTGTTCGGGCTGGACGTTCACATGGGCGGTCACCGCGCTAGGCGGCACGCATGTCTGCCTGAGACGCGTCGAGCCAGAGCGGATCTTTGCGCTTATCGAAGCTCACAAAGTCACCCATATGTGCGGCGCGCCGATCATCTTGAACCTGCTCGTTCACGCACCGGAGGCGGTCAAGATCAAACCTGCACACCGGATTTTATGCGCCACCGGTGGCGCCGCTCCGCCGTCCGCCGTGATCGCAGCAATGGATGCCATGGGATTCGAAGTGTTGCATCTCTATGGGGCAACCGAGAGCTACGGACCGGCACTCTATTGTGCCCCTATGGCGGCGTGGGACACGCTCCCTGAGCGTGAACGACACACTCTCATGGCCCATCAGGGCATCTCCTATCCGATGCTCGAGGATATGATCGTCGGCGATCCGGTCACTAATGAACCTGTCGCCAAAGATGGTTTGACCATGGGAGAGGTCATGTTTCGTGGCAATTCCGTCATGAAAGGCTATCTGGGAAACCCGAAAACGACTGATGCGACCTTTGCCGGCGAATGGTATCACTCCGGCGACCTCGCCGTTTGGCATCCCAACGGCTATGTCGAGGTGAAGGATCGCTCGAAGGATGTCATCATTTCCGGTGGCGAAAACATTTCCTCCCTCGAAGTCGAAGATGTTCTCTACCGGCACCCGGCGATCATGGACGCCGCAGTTGTTGCCAAACCCGATGAGACATGGGGCGAAACCCCCTGCGCCTTCGTTGAGCTTGTTCCCGACGGCAATGACACAAGCGTCGACGAAATCATAGCGTTCTGCCGCGAGAACCTGGCGGGATTCAAGGTGCCAAAGCATATTGTCTTCGGCCCTTTGCCGAAGACATCGACAGGAAAAATCCAGAAATTCCGCCTCCGCGAGATGGCAAAATCCTGATCTGATCTAACAGTTCGATCAACACCTTACACAGACGCGTGAGATCGATTGAATCATTCACACATCTCGCTATCTCTCAGTTGGATTGCAGGGCGTAACAGCCACGCATGCATACTGCTAATTTGGGAGACTGTTAATGGCGCACCAAGCAAAATTCCTTACGACACTCGGAGCAGGAGTTGCGATTGCGGCTCTAGCTGCCGTTTCAGGTAATCCGGCACTCGCAACCGATCGCACGACCGGAGTAACGCAGAGCAAGCTGATCGTTTTGGCGAAGGCCGAGAAGCGAAAGAAGAAGAAAACGACCACAAAACGGTCGACCAAATCCAAAAAGAGAACGACCAGGACCAAGCGTACGGCCCCGCCTCGCGAGAAGCGCGGCAGTTACTAGCGGCAGGTCGTCTTTCGGAGAGATGGGGTCGCAAGCAGGATGCGCGCCCCGTCTCCCCGCACTGTGTTTCCTGACTATGGCTACAAAGATATTTACGCAGTGTAATGAATTGCTTTGATTCCGATTATGGGAATGTCATTTCTTCTGGGTCGGCCGAAGAATGGAGTCTCCCATGCTCATCCGCTCTGCATCGCTCATTCCGCCCTCACCCTGTCTGATTTCCCGCGCTTTCGACCGATGCGCCTGGTAGCGGTGTGCGCTTGAAAAACGCCTCGACATCGATCTCTCTGCGGCTGTTCGGCCTCTGGACGCTCGTCGGCGCCATTCTTGTTGTACTCGCTGGCACCCTGGCGTGGAATTCGCCGCGTTTCGGCTACGACGTACTGGTGCGTGACATGCCGGTGCTGGAATTGTCCGGCGGGTTGATCTTCGCCGGCCTGGTTTTCCTCCTGCTGACTTTGCTGATACCGGCAACTCTGCGCAAGACCGGATCGAAGCCGGCAGGCATCCTTGTGCTCATGGTTCTTGTCGGAATTGCCATGCGGTTGGCGCTCCTCACGAGCGAACCGGCACTAGAAGATGACTATCAGCGCTATCTTTGGGATGGCGGCGTGACGGCGCATGGCATGAATCCCTACGCGATATCTCCCGCGGATGCAGCAAAAGCTGACCCAGATTTGACGGTCATCGGAGCCCTCGCGCGCGATTCAGGCCTGCTGATCGGCAGGGTCAACCACCCGGAACTCCGCACGCTCTACCCGCCGGTGACCCAGGCCGTGTTTGCCATTTCCCACATGATCAAACCTTGGAGCCTGATCGCCTGGCGTGGGGTACTGCTGGCTTTCGACATCGCGACAGCCGCCCTCCTGGTTACCATTCTGCTGGCGCTCGGACGGTCTCCGCTTTGGGCCGCTCTTTACTGGTGGAATCCCGTTGCCGTGAAAGAGCTCGTCAATTCGGCACATATGGAGGCTATCGTCGCAGCACTCGTTGTCGGCGGCCTGTATCTTGCCATTCGTAAGCGGTCTGTCTGGGCAACCGTGGCACTGGCGCTTGCGGCTGGTGCCAAGATCTGGCCAGTCATTTTCATGCCGCTGGTATGGCGTCCATTGCTCGGCGCTCCTCGGAAACTCATCGCTGCAATCCTGATTACGGCGGTCATCGGTATTCTGTGTGCCTACCCGCTCATTACAGCAGGGCTCGACCAGTCGTCGGGACTGGTGGCCTATGCGAACGAGTGGCGGACAAACAATGCGCTGATGCCGAGATTGGAGAATGCCGTATCCTGGTTGCTGGAGACGGTAGGACTTACAGTGGTTTCGGCCCCTCTTGCGACGCGCGGTCTGCTGGCCTCGGTTCTGGCATTCGTCATACTCGTTGTCAGTTGGCGTCCTTATCGCGATGCCGACGATCTCGTCGTTCGCTGGACAATCGTCGCGGCTACGATGTTCCTGGTCAGTCCGGCCCAGTTCCCCTGGTATTTCATCTGGGTCCTGCCCTTCCTCGCGCTCACGCCCGTCTTTGGGTTGCTCGTGGCTACCGCGACCTTGCCTCTCTATTATTCAGCGTTTCACTTCATGAGCCGCGGTTCGCTATCGCTCTATTCGGATGGTTTTGTCTGGCTCGTATGGATTCCGGTCTGGGTGGCGCTTGCAATCGAATTCTGGCCGCGTGGCCGCTCCGACTCACAATCGGAAGCAAAGACCGCGTAATGGAGTTGAGACATGCGTAACAACAACAAGGTCGGCGTGGTCATCCCGGCGCTCAACGAGGAGAGCGCGATCGCAAAGGTCCTTGGCGATATCCCGGATTGGGTTGACCTGATCGTCGTGGCCGACAATGGCTCGACGGACAGCACGCCTAGTGTAGCCGAGACCGCCGGTGCCCTTGTGGTCCACGAGCCGGAGCGCGGCTACGGCGCCGCCTGCCTGCGCGGTATCGCGGCGCTGGGAGACATCGACATCGTCGTCTTCCTCGATGGCGACTATAGCGATCACCCCGAAGAGATGGGCTTGCTCGTAGATCCCATCGCAGCGGACGAATGTGACATGGTCATCGGCTCGCGGGCACTCGGAGAGGCCGAGGCCGGCTCTCTCACCCCCCCGCAACGCTTCGGCAACTGGCTTGCCTGCTTCCTGATGCGCATGATCTGGGGCGTGAAATATACGGACCTCGGGCCATTCCGCGCCATCGGCGCACCGGCGTTGCGCCGGCTGGATATGCAGGACCGCAATTTCGGCTGGACGATTGAGATGCAAATCAAAGCTGCCGTCGCCGGTCTGCGAACGCGCGACATCCCGGTGCGCTATCGTCCGCGGATCGGCGTCTCAAAAATCTCTGGAACCATCAAAGGTTCGGTGATGGCCGGCGTGATTATTCTTTCGACCATCGCACGGTTTGCTTTTTCTTCGAAACAAGCAGCTTGATCAGACCGGCAATATGCCTATTGCCCGGGCCGCGCCGGCGCCATTCGTGTGAAACTCTGGCGCGCGACCAATCTGCCCCAATTCGAATCGTAGGGATGCACAAATTGCGTCGGGGCACCTACATCGATCAGCGGACGCTGCTCGTTGTGCCAGGCAAAGATTCCGCCATCGAGATTGTAGACAGCCTTCGCACCGGCTTCGAGAAGCGCTGACTGCACGCGAGCGGCCAACTTCGAGCTGCGAACACCGACAGAGCAATAGAAGACGACAGTCTTTCCGGCTGCCGCCTTCTTGAATTTGTTCATGAAGGTCCAGCGCCAGATGCCAGGATCGACACGTTGTGCGCCGGCAAGATGGCTGACGGCAAACTCATCGCCTTCACGTACATCGAGGAGCAGGACGTTCTTTTCGTCAGCCAACTTCCTGGTAAGCGCTTCCGGCACCAGATGTTTCACCTGGCTGTAGTCCTGCCTGACTTGTTCCCTGACCTTGGCGAGCGAAAACGCACCATCGCCGAGCGTCGGGGAAACCGATGCGATTGTCAGCGCGAGCACGAGAGCAAAACAGCCAATTGCCGAACGCACGGATCTTTCTCGATATAGCAACATCACTCCAAAAATCGGTTCTGGCAGACGAAAGTCAACATCCCTCATGCCGCACTGCCGTCACCACAACTGTGGAACACCGTGAGCGAGTGCAAGTTTGTGACACTTTCTTGGCCTATTCCTTGACGATTCTCGGTCTTAGTATGCGTAAGGAGGAGACGTCCTCTCCGGTTCACAATGGCGTCAACCCGATCTAATGGCACGCAACGGTTAGGCGGTATGAGGTGCAGTTGCCGTCCCACGCAAACACATCGCAGCGACCGAACGACCGGTTGGTGAGATCGCTTGCGTCCCGCGCCGGTGGCATAAGTCGAAACGTCGGTTCGGCCGGGAATGGCTTCCTCATCACACTGACCCTTGCTGCATTTCTCGCGGCCAATCCATATCAGCCCGGCATTTGGTCCCAAGAGCAAGTACTGCTGCATTCCTCAAGCGCCGTGGCACAGACACCCCCTGGCAAGAGCACGCCTTCAGGGGCTCCCGCGTGGGCAGAGCAGTTCTCGAAAGAGCTTTCGATCGGGTCGCCGTCGGAAAAATCACTCGCTCCCGAGCAGGTCGAATCAATCAGCCGAAAAGCGCGACCATCCGTCGTGCACATTATCGCATTCGATGAGAGCGGCGCACCGATCGGTCATGGCACCGGGTTCATTGTCGGCGACGGCCTTGTCGCGACTAATCTGCATGTCGTGCGGGATGCAACCACATGGTCAATGTCGACAAGCGGAAACAAGCCACTTATCGCGCCGGTTCAGATCAAAACTCGTTCCAAACCTTGGAACCTGGCGGTGTTGGAGACAGAGTTTCAGGCTCCCGCGCTTTCCATGACTGTGTCGGAAGAACCGAAATCCGGAGACCCTGTTCTGGTTCTCGGAACGATGTTGGATGGTACCATTTCAAACTCGACCAATCGTATCGGCCGCGAAAGGAACACCGGCGGCACGCTGCGCTACAGCCTGAACACGCGCATTGCGCCTGTCGCAAGCGGCGGCCCGGTCTTCGACGCCAGCGGAAAACTGGCGGGTATTGCCACATTCTCACTTATCGGCACCCGATTTGAGAGCCTTGTGACGCCGATTAGCGCATTGAGGCGTTTGCTGCCGCAGACGAACAGCGTAACCGGGCAGACGCGCGCAACGGTAAAAGCCACACAAAAAACAGAAAATATACGCAATAACATAGCGCTAGCGAAATATGAGAAGACACTACATTCATCAAAAGAAATACTGACACTGCAAAACAAGACGAAAAAGCCGATTCATAATCTTAGATTTCTGATCACCTACAAAGACATGAATGGCCGGACGATCCGATCACGCAAATTAACACTTCAGGGAACAATACCAGCCAATAAAGAAAGATCAGGCACATTCGCGACACCCGATCGACTGCGCCCCTACGAGTATATTCATGGAAATGTGATTCTCGGAGAGAATCTATACGACATCGAAATCATTCCGCTCGACTACGATATCGACACACACTGACTTTTCCACAGCCCATCCACAGTATTTATTCTTACGGGATTGTCCGCATAACAACGCAGGACGCCTTGCCTGCATGGCTCATTGCTTTGCAGCCCTCAACCTGTGGCAATTGCAACACTGGGTTGCCACATTCCAACCCCGACTCGACCGGGTTTCATTGTACTCACCGTTGATCGTTGTTACGGAATCATAAGTGTGGACGCAATGTGGCTGATTTGGGCGAAAAATATGTCTCTCACCCAGCCAAATTGCAGCACAGCAACGGATTTGATGCGTTGCTTTGAGTGAACGGTGTTCGTGGGAGTGTCATGCGGAAAGCCGGCCAGATAAGCCGTTTCCCGTTCAAAGGACTGGCCTTGGCCGTTCTTTGTTGGATGGTCCCTGTGGATTCCGGAACCGCCATGTCACTCGAAGACGCGATCCGCGTTGCATTGGAAGCCAATCCCGAAGTCGGCGAAGCCGTCGCCAATCGCGAGGCGACGGAGTTCGAGCTCAAGCAGGCCAAAGGCCTGTATCTGCCTCAGCTCGATCTCGAAGTGCGCAACGGATTCCAGCAACAAAGCGATCCGGGAACACGGGCTGCAGGGGATCAGAATCACTGGTTCAACCGGCGCGAAGGCAACGCAATCATGCGCCAGCTGCTCTTCGACGGGTTCGAGCGCCGCGGTGAAGTGCAACGCCAGGCAGCGCGAGTCGATAGCGCATCCCACAAGGTTTACGAACGCTCCGAGTTCATTGCACTGAACGTCACCAAGGAGTATCTCGACGTCGGATTGCGGAAAACAATTCTCGCTCTCGCACAGAAAAATCTGAATTATCACAAAGAGATACTCGGCCGGATAACGACAGGCACCGAGGCACAGGCCGTAAGCGTTGCCGATCGCCAGCAGGCTGAAGAGCGCGTCTACGATGCCGAAGCCCGGACGATCCAGGCACAGGAAGATCTGAATGCATCCAAGATCCGGCTGTTTCGCCTGATCGGTGTCCCGCTCGAGCGCTACATCACGCCAGGCTCAATCGCCCGCAAGCTTCCGCCGACCGTGGCCGAGGTTCTCGGTGTTGCACGCGACCGCAATCCGGCCATCAATGTCGCGAAAGCCGATCTTGATGCGGCACAGGGCGAAGTGAAGAAAGCCACCGCCGAATTTCTCCCGAAGATCGGCCTCGAAGTCAGCGGACGGCTCGGCGACGACCTCGAAGGCATTCAAGGATACGAGACGGATTATCGTGCCGAGCTCGTGATGCGGTGGAAGGTCTTTAACGGCGGTATCCGCGCCGCAAACAAGCAGGAACAAGTGCGCCGTGTCGACGAGGAGCGTTTTGGACTGCACAAGGCCTATCGCGATGTAGAAGAAGCGGTCAGGCTCTCCTGGGATCGACGCGTCCAACAGCGCCGCAAACTCGACCGCCTCGGCAGACAGCTCAATGCCGTCAACCAATTGCTGAACTCTTACACAGAGCAGTTCAAGGTGGGCGAACGGTCCCTTCTCGACGTGCTCGACACGCAGAATTCCCGGTTCTCCACGCAGGTAGCAGAGCGAACGGCGCAAAAAGCCGTGGTTTTCGCTGAATACCGCGTTCTGGCAAGTGCCGGCGTCCTCCTTAGCGCGCTCAGCATTGATGCCCCCAAACAGGCCGAGGCCTATGCACGCGATACGGTTCGCATGCCGGCCCCAAAAGAGGCCGAAACGAAGAGCCGCTATTCTCCACGCCGCGGACAGAACAGCTTGTTCCTTAACTTCGCCAACTAGTTTGGACTTGTCTTCATCAGATTGGGCTGCAAAGTCTTTTGCAACGATTTGTGAGAATCGGGCGGGCGACGATTAACCATTGCCTGTCCGTCTTGACCACACGCCAAAGGCGACAACGTGGATAGCCAGCCCAAAACAGCAATCGTAGCGCAAGAGCCCGATCCATCGGATGATGAGTCGGAAATCGAGGCGCGCTTCGATCCTCTGCTCAGCTGTCTCGTTGCAATGGCGCGTCACCATGAACGCCCGCAACCCGGCACCGCACTAATCGCCGGGCTCCCTCTTCCGGGGGGCCAACTCACACCAAGCTTCGTCGAACGCGCTGCCGCACGCGCAGGCCTCGCCGCCAGGATCGTCCGCGAGCCGCTCTCCAAACTGAACAAACTGGTGCTCCCGGCAATCCTGATCATGGAAGATGAGAAGGCCGTCGTGCTCTTCAGTCGCGATGACAGCGGCCAGGCGAGCGTCCTCATACCGGAGGACGGCGATCACCCCACGACGATCAAAGCCGAGGCGCTGGAGAAAGGGTATGCAGGCTACGCCATTCTTCTGAAGCCCGAATATCGTGTCGAAGAGACATCGGTCGATGGTTCAGAGACCGAGACCAGAAACTGGTTCTGGAGCGCCGTCGCGCCACTCTGGCCGACCTATATCCAGGTCCTGATCGTTGCATCGGTTGTGAATATCCTGGCGCTTGCAGCACCTCTGTTCGTCATGAACATCTATGACCGCGTACTGCCGAACAAGGCTCTCTCGACCTTGTGGGTCCTGGCGATTGGGATGCTGCTCGCCGTTGCTTTCGATTTTATTCTGAAGACGGTCCGCTACAGTCTGATCGGCAATGCGGGACGGCGCGCGGATGTTCTGCTGGCAAGCCGGCTGTTCGAGCACGTGATGGCGATGGATCTGGCCAACCGCCCGCTCAGAACAGGCGAGTTTGCCAATCATCTGAAAGACTATGAGATCGTCCGCGAGTTCTTTACGTCGAATACGCTGGTCACAGCCACGGACCTGCTCTTCATCGGCCTGTTCATCCTGATCATCTTTCAGATAGCAGGCATCGTGGCTTTGGTACCGGCGGTCGCCGTGTTTCTCGTGATCCTTGCCGGATTGATTATTCAGATTCCTGTCAGCCGGACCGTCAACCAGGCGCAGTCGGAAGCCGCCTACAGACACTCGCTCCTGTTTGAATCGCTCTCCGGACTTGAGACGGTTCGCAGCTCAGGTGCCGAGGGCCAGCTTCAGCGGCAGTGGGAACAACTGGTGGCTCAAAACGCCCGCACGACAGAGCGGCTGCGCTTTCTCTCGTCCCTCGGCCTCAATCTGACATCGTTCCTGCAGCAGCTCGTCACCGTGGGTGTGGTCGTCGTCGGGGTCTATCTCTTCGACCAGGGCGAGGTCTCGCCTGGCGCCATCATCGCTGCGGTGATCCTGGCAGGGCGCGCCGTCGGACCGCTGGGACAGATCGCCTCGACCATCGGTCGCTCCCAACAGGCCTTTCAATCATTGCGCATGCTGAACCGCATCATGGCGTTGCCGCGCGAAGCCGACGATGTGGGCCGTCATATCGGAAAGACGATCCAGAGCGGCGCTATCAGATTCGACAATGTACGCTTCGAGTATCCCGGCGCTGCGACGCCGGCCTTGACGGACTTCTCGCTCAAGATCGAGCCGGGCGAACGGGTCGGAATCATCGGCAAGATCGGATCAGGCAAGACAACAGTTGGCCGATTGATCTCCCGCCTCTACGTGCCGACGTCCGGATCGCTACTTATCGATGGCGTCGACATCCGCCAGTATCACCCCTCCGAAGTTCGCCGGAACGTGGCATTCGTCGCCCAGGATGCGACCCTGTTCCATGGCTCGGTCCGTGACAACATTATCCTTGGATCGCCGCAGGTCTCGGACGACGCGGTTGTCCGCGCGGCCAAACTCGCCGGCGTGTCGGAATTCGTGACGACGCACCCTCAGGGTTACAACATGCCGGTTGGAGAAGGCGGGCGTCTTCTGTCGAGCGGTCAGCGTCAGGCTGTCGCCCTGGCCCGCGGCTTCCTGGCTCATCCTGCGATTGTCTTTCTGGACGAGCCGTCAGGATCGATGGATATGGCATCGGAGCGGACATTGCTGGAGAAGCTCAAAGCATCGATCCGCGACGATCAGACTCTGATCCTGACCACACATCGCTCGGCAATGCTCGCACTTATCGATCGCCTCGTTGTGATTGAGAACAAGCGTGTTGTCGCCGATGGGCCGCGTGAAGAAGTCATGGCAAAGCTCCGCGCCAAAGCAAATCAGAAGCCGGCTGAGGTCAAGCGGATCACGATGCGCAAACCGGTCGTCACGCCTGCGCCGGACAAAACAAGCGAGACGCCTCCCACTTCTGCAAACGAAGCTGAAAACGACAGCAACAAGACCGATGAATCCGGAGAAGTCACCGCGAAACAGGCACCGACTGCCGAGTAATTGTGACAATCGGACCACAGTACAGCTTAATCCGCCGGTTTGTCTGGTGCAGAAGCTTGAATGGTCGCAGACCCGATGAAACACTCTGTGTTAGCTACGCCCCGGACTTGATCCGGGGCCCAGGGCTACACGGCAGAACCACGGCGATCCGCCCTGGATCCCGGATCAAGTCCGGGATGTTTTTGCTTAGAAGTCGTGTTGGCATAATTGCGCTGTTCGTTCGGGCGCATCGAGGATCAGATGACAGGATTGAGATACGCTTTGCTGATCGGTCTTCTGCTGATGACAGGGGAAGCGCAAGCCGGCGACAAATATCGCGGCCCCTATTGCCGTGTCATGTCCGATGCGCAGGAGCTTGTAAGTTACACCTACAAGGATCGCTTCATTCTGATCGACGAGGTGCGGTCGCGTCTCGACGAAGCGATCGATATCGCCGGACGACGCAAGACCCTTTACACGGCCGGTGGCGCTGCATCTCATATCAACCCGCTCTTCCTATGGGCCAATGAAACCAAGATCAGTTGCGGGAAGGCGTACGGATTTCTCCGCAAGAAGGTGTTCCGTCTTCGGCAAGGCGACGCAGACATGCTGCAGAAATGCGAGTGTTTCCATTCTCGCATGGTTTATTATTCAGGCCGGCGCTAGGCACTAAACCCCCTCTGGCAATCCCAGATCTTTCGCAGTTTCCGGCAGCATCACAAGATCGCCTTCCCACCATGGTCGGATACGGGCGACCCGGTTCGCGACTTGACAAGTGCTGCGCCACACTCCTGATAGACAGCGGCTCGATCGGGTACAGCGAGCGAGGCCCAGCCGTCAGCCACGGTTGGCAATTGGGCTAGAGGCATGGTGCGGAACGGTCGCATATGATCCATTTGCGGGAACTCACTGAAATCTTCCCCTGGCTTCAGGATGAGCGCTGGGCATTGTTGACCTGGCTCGGACTGGTCGTTGCGATCGGCTGGATTGTTCAGCGTATTCTCATTCGCCGCTCAAGACGCAAAGCGCGGCAAACCTATCAACATTCTGATGATGCCGGAGGCCTGTCCCAGGTCGAGTGGGACGCCCTCGACGATGCCGGCAAAACAACGCCGCAAGCCAACGGTGACTCCAGCTTCTTCATCAGCCTGCTCATGCTGATCACGATATTTCTCGGTGCTTCGGCTCTTGCTCTGATTGCGTATCCGTCTCTGGGCGAAACCGCTCGTCAGGCCTACGGCCTTCCGGTCCCTGCATTCAACGACAATATCTGGTTGGCGGTTTTCGGCGTGTGTGTTGTCGTCTTCGGGCTGCTTGTGCGTGCCGGTTTTTCAGCCAGAGGCCGCGCCGCCCGGTCCGATGCCCCCTTCGCCACGGCAATGACTGGAGACGGGGATGGGAACGCAGCCCCGTGGGTCACGACCGATCAACAACGCGACACGCTTGATTTCGCGCGCGACGCGGAAGCTGCATTGCATCAGGCGCCGTCGCATCGCTCGGCGCTGTTCGTACTTCTTCTCGTCGGTCTTCTGGGGACATTCTTTGCGTGGGCCTACTACGCCGAAGTCGAAGAGGTCACGCGCGGCGAAGGCCGGGTCATCCCCTCTTCCAAGACCCAGATCGTACAAAGCCTCGAGGGCGGCATCGTCAAACGCATCCAGGTGGCAGAAGGCGATACGGTCAAGGCAGGACAGGTCCTGCTGCGGATCGATGACACGGGCTTTTCTTCGGATCTTGGCGAGCTCGAAGCTAAGCAGACGACCCTTAAGGCACAGATCACCCGACTGCGCGCTGAAGCATCTGGCAAGGACATCAAGGACCTGGCCTTCCCTGAAATTCTGACACAGACAGGCTCGGACGCAGTCGCCAACGAAACGAACCTCTTCCGCATTCGAAAAGTCAGTCTGGAAAACCAGATCAACGTTCTTGGCGACCGTCTGGAGCAGAAGCAGCTTGAATTGGCCGAGCTCGAACAGACCGAGAAGCGCATCAAGAACAGCCTGGCCATTGCCAAGGAAGAACACGGCATCAAGAAGCCCCTCGCCGATCGTGGGATCGTGCCGAAGACGGACCTCTTGAAGCTCGAGCGCGAGATCAGCGACCTGGAAGGCCAGCTCGCGACGACGCAAACATCGATTCCACGGGCCAAGGCTGCGATTCGTGAAGCCGGACGGCTCGCCGAAGAGCGCCGCCTCGAGTTTCGCCAGTCCGCACAGGAAGAACTGAACACGCGCCTGTCGGAACTCTCGGTTGTCGAACAGACTTTGCGAGGTGCAAGCGACCGGGTCGATCGCACAGAGATCCGCTCGCCGGTCGAAGGCGTCGTGAACAAGCTCCACGTCAATACGGTCGGCGGCGTCGTGCGCGCGTCCGAACCTCTGGTCGAAATCACGCCCGGCGAAGATGATTTGCTGGTCGAAGTCCGAATCCAGCCCAAGGATATTGCCTTCATCAGCCCGGGACAGGCGGCGCTCGTCAAACTCTCTGCCTATGATTTCACCGTCTATGGCGGCCTTGACGCCAAGGTGGAAGTGATTTCCTCCGACAGCATCGTCGATGAAGCCAATCAGGAGAGCTATTACTTGGTCACGGTTCGGGCCTTCGAGTCGACGGTCAAAAAAGGGACCGAAAATCTGCCGGTTCTTCCAGGTATGGTGGCGACGGTTGATATTATCACCGGCAACAAGAGTATTCTCGACTATCTCCTCAAACCGATCCTCAAGGCCAAGCAGGAAGCCCTAAGCGAACGTTAACAAAACCGTTCAAGTTTGATTCAAATAAGTCTTTGATTTCAATGAGTGTTTTTCCCTGATTTCAAGGTCTTTTTGAGAGACTGCCTTCAGTTGCGAAGGGGGCAGTCGTGATACGTTTCAGCTTAGCCATCTACTTGATTGCGGGTTTTCTGGCCGCCGTCATCGGTGCGACGTCGGCATCCGCCCTCGTTCCCGAGCCTACCGAAACGCACGATGTGAAACGGCCGGCTTTGCCGCAGTCCGATCTTGCAGTTTTTGGGCAATTTGGCTCACTCGAGCTTAAGACGAAGGGATTTTCACCGCTTCTGGATTGGAAATCCGTCCTTATCCAGGTCGAGAAAGAGCGCCCCCTCTACGGATTCTGTGGCGGATCGGACGACGCGCTCTGCCCACCGAAAGTACTGAAATGGCGCCAGGAAATCGCACGTCTTCGGCCGCTTGTCCCCCGCGATCAAATCCGCGAACTCAATAAATTTGCCAACAATATCGTACGCTACGCCAAGGACAGAGCGGTTCATGGCGTACAGGATCATTGGGCCAGCCCACTTCAATTTCTCCAGCAATCCGGTGACTGTGAAGACTACGCAACGCTGAAATTCTTTAGCCTGCTCGAACTCGGTTTCTCGAACGACGCCCTGCGGGTCGCCGTGGTACGCGACCGTAAGCGAAAGATCCTGCACGCAGTCGTTACGGTTCAGATCGAGGGCGAAACACTGGTTCTCGACAATCTGTTCGATCATCCAGTCGCCCACCATCACATGCTCAGTTATGTTCCGATCTATTCGTTCAATCTGAACACCCAGTGGGCTCATGTCGTTACCGACCGGATCCGTGCGCAGTTCGTTGACGGCATCGTTGCGGGACTGTCCGGCCAAAAGGCTGCCGGCGCACTCTGATCGTCCCGCCCTGCCGGGCCGAAACCTCCTCAATTCAATCGATTATGACGTCGGCTGAATAAGCTGGCGCGTCGCAATTCGTCCGCAGCAATACCTTGAAAGGTGCGGCTGACAATTCCTCAAATTTCTCAGCGCCTTAAACCCGCCACAAAGTAGCCGCAAACATTTACAATCAGCTACGAACGGGCTTGTTTGCCGGGGGGCATGCATTAAGATTTCGTCAATGATTTTGACGGGGGATTCCCTTGGCTACGAGCACACAAGCGACGATTGAACAGCCGACGACGTCGCTCGGCATCCATGACAATTCTGTCAGTGTCACCGACCCTAACCTCCTGATATCCGCGGATTATTCCCGGTCTGGGGCAGATCTGATGCTGACCGGATCGGATGGCGCCCGCTTTCATATTAAGGATTATTTCGCCGGGGATGCGCGGCCAACGCTTGTGTCTCCGGATGGGGCGAAAGTGACAGGCGACGTGGTCGAGAGCCTCGCCGGACCGCAATTTCCTGGACAATATGCACAGGCAACAGCGCCCGAAGGCGCCGAAGCAATCGGAAAAGTGGCGACGCTGAACGGCACGGCGACAGCCACTCGGACCAACGGCGTCAAGGTCGAGCTCAAGCAAGGCGATCCGGTTTTCAAAGGCGACGTGGTCGAGACAGGCAAAGGCGCCGAACTCGGGATAACATTCGTCGACGAGACGGTGTTCTCGCTGTCTGCAGACGCTCGCATGGTCCTCAATGAGCTGGTTTATCAGCCCGGCGGGCAGTCGAATTCGATGCTCTTCAACTTGGTGAAGGGCACATTCGGCTTTGTCAGCGGCAAGATCGCCCCAAGTGGCGAAATGGACATTCAGACCCCGGTCGCCATCATGGCGATCCGAGGCACGGCCCCGATCGTCGAGCTGAACATCGGTGCAGACGGAAACCAGGTGAATGTCGACGGCAAATTCTTCCTGGCCGTGGTCAAAGGCCATTCCGGCATTGTTCACCTGCTTGATCCGGAAACGCGAGAGCTCAAAGCCATTCTAGACGATCCCCTCAAGGGCATCACCATTTCCGGCACCGATGGCATCACCACCTTCGACCTGACAGTTGCCGATCTCTTTTTCGTGCAGACCTTGGTGCAGAACAGGATCGAGCCACTGCTTGAAAGCCTCGATCCGGAAAGTGGGCCCGAGGATCTGATCAAGAAGATCCAGAATTCCTTCGACGATATTTTCAATCTGCTCGGCGATACCGGCCTCGGCGGTGCCACTTTGACGCTCAGCATTACCGATGCGGACGGCGATCCGCTGACCATTGCGATTACACCCACACCGGCAGGTTCGAGCAACGGCGTCCCGACGGCCGGCACGATCTCGATCGCGATCGACGTCGAAGACAATGAGGGCGGCGACGGCGATATCGATGCTGGCGCAGGCAGCACCAACGAGACTGTTGTCGGCGCATTGCCGATCAACTTCGGTCTGGACGGACCCGGCGGCATCAATTTCGCGTCTCTGAGCGGAACCACGGTAACCGATACGGCTGGCCGGACGGTGACATCCGGCGGCGAAGTCGTGACCTACAGTTTTGCAGGCAATACTCTGACGGCCAGCACACCTTCCGGGGTCGTGTTTCAGGTCGTGATCAACGACATCGCGAGCGGCACGTTCACCGTGAACTTTTTCGAACCGCTCGATGAACCGCTCAGTGGCACAGAAGACGAGATAACCCTCTCCCTGCCCTTCCAGGTTATCGATGGAAACGGCAGTACTGCGACCGGTACGCTGGTCATCACGGTCGATGATGACACGCCAGAAATCGGAACACCCGAAGCGGCACTCGTCGATGAAGACGATCTGGTCGTCGGCAATATGGATACGCAGACCGGCGACGACGCGCCTGTCACCAACGTAAGCATCGATACCGATTCCGACGACACCACGGTTGGCGGGACGCTGGATATCTCATTCGGCTCGGACGACTCGAACACCGTCGTGAATGGCGGCACACCGGCCGGCGCGGGCGACCGGGCTGTGACATTTGCGGCTAATGCCATTGCTACACTGACTGCCCTTGGCCTGACATCCGAGGGCGACGCCCTCAGCTATGCCATCACCGGCAACGGCACCGTCCTGACGGCGGAGGCCGGCGGGCGCACGATCTTCACGGTTACACTCTCCGATACAGGGAGCGGATCTTACGTCTTCGACCTGGAAGATACGCTCGATCACTCCGACCCGAGTACCGAAGACAATATCGACCTGACTTTCAATTTCACGGCAACCGACTCTGATGGCGACACGGTCGATAGCAGTTTCACCGTTGCCGTCGATGACGATAGCCCCGTCATTGGAACGCCAGAAGATGCTCTCGTTGACGAGGACGATCTTGCGGGCCCGCCGAATGATCTTGCTGTCGGCAACAATAACGACGTCGCTACTGGTGACGATGCAACGGTCACCAACGCAACCGTCGATACGGATAGCGACGAGACGACGGTTGGCGGCTCACTCGACATCGATTTCGGTGCAGACGACGCAAACGCTGTCGAAAATGGCGGAACGCCAAGCGGCGACGGCGACAGAGCCGTCACATTCAATGCCAGTACGATCACGGCTCTTAACCTGCTGAATCTGACATCCGAGGGCGACGCCCTCAGCTATGCCATCACCGGCAACGGCACCGTCCTGACGGCGGAAGCCGGCGGGCGCACGATCTTCACGGTGACATTGTCCGATACGGACAACGGCTCTTACATTTTCGATCTCGTGGACGCCATCGATCATCCGGACGCATTCAGCGAAGACGATATCGATCTTACCTTCGATTTCATCGCCACCGACTCCGACGGCGACACAGCAGATGGCAGCTTCACAGTCACAGTCGACGACGACGCGCCGAAACTCACTGGCACTGTCGAGGGAACGGTCGAAGAAGAAGCCCTCACGTCGGGCAATGAAGACACGCTCGATGCGGATGGAAACGACGGCGATATCGTATCGGACCTGACAGTTGTCTCAGCCGTCGCGACCGGTTCGCTTCAGGGAATAGTCACCGTCGGTGCGGACGAGGTGACCGGTGCAACCGGAGGCGCGTCCTTTGCCCTTTCCACCGACACGATCGACCTGCCAACGTTGACCTCAGGCGGGGAAGCGGTTGCATATGACGTCACCGGCGACACGTTGACGGCCTATGTCGACGGCGCCGGTGGAACCCCGGGGCAGTTCGATCCGGCCGATGCGATCATCTTCACCCTCCAGGTCCAGACGAACGGCGATTACACCTTCACATTGCAGGAATCGCTGGATCATTTCGATCCGACGACAGGCGCCACTCCATCCAATGAAGAGACTCTGACACTCGACTTTTCGTCGATCATCATCCCAACCGATCAGGATGGCGATGCCATATCGGTGACGTCCGCCTTCACGATTAACGTCATCGACGATGTTCCGGTCATCGGCACATCCGAGGCTGCGCTCGTCGACGAAGACGAATTGGCTACGGGCAACATGGATGCTGCCACCGATGACGACGCGACTGTCACGAATGCGACCATAGATACCGACAGCGACGAGACAACGGTTGGCGGCTCGCTGAATATCGATTTCGGCGCAGACGATGCCAATGCGGTCCTGAACGGCGGCACCTCCGCAGGCGACGGCGATCGCGCCGTGACGTTCAGCGCCGACGCTGTTGCGACACTCGCGGCCCTCGCGCTGACATCTGGTAGCGAACTGATTACTTATGCGCTCTCGCTAGACAAGACTGTTCTGACAGCGACAGCCGACGGGGAGACAGTGTTCAAAGTGACGCTGTCCGACGACGGCGACGGATCCTACATCTTCGATCTGTCCGGTCCGATTGACCACCCGGCCGGACTTTCCGAGAACGATGTCGATCTGACATTCAATTTCACGGCGACCGACTCCGACGGCGACAGTGCCGACGGCAGTTTCGTCGTTACCGTAGACGACGATCTGCCGAAGCTTGTCGGCACGGTCACGGACACGGTCGAGGAAGAAGCCCTGCCGGCCGGCAACGAGGACACTGCCGATGCCGATGGCAACGACACCGACATACCTGCAGATCTGACGGCTGTATCCGCTGTTGCGAGCGGCTCGCTTCAAAGTCTGGTCTCGGTCGGCGCGGATGAAGTCGTCGGGCCGACCGGCGGTGCTTCCTTTGCGCTTGCTACCGACACATCGAGCCTCCCGACTCTGACATCGAACGCCGAAACAGTCGCCTACGATGTCGATGGCAATACACTGACCGCATATGTCGATGCTGCCGGCGGCACACCCGGCCAGTTCGATCTGGCTGATTCCGTCATCTTCACGCTCGTCGTGTCTGCCAACGGCGATTACACATTCACGTTGGAAGCACCGCTGGATCATCCCGTTTCGACGAGCGACTCGACGCCGTCCGATGAAGATACGCTCGCGCTCGATCTGTCCTCGGTCATCGTTGCGACCGACCAGGATGGCGATTCGATTGCGGTCGACTCCGCCTTCACGATCAAAGTTATCGACGATGTGCCGATCGCCAATGCCGACACGGACAGCGTTGTCGAAGACGGCCCGCCTGATGCTACCGGGAACGTGCTGACGGGAGTCGATATCAGTGGATCCCCGGATACGAACACGACCGATGGCGTGGCCGATCTTTCCGGCGCAGATGAGATGCCCACGGTCGTTGGCATAGCGAGCGTCAACGAAGGAACGAGCGGCAGCGTCGGCACAGATCTTGACGGCGAGTTCGGGACGCTGACGCTCAATGCGGATGGCAGCTATGTGTACAAACTCGACAATGGCAATGCGACGGTCGACGCGCTGAATGACAGCGATAGCGTCCAAGATCAATTCACCTACACCATTGCCGATGCGGACGGTGACGAAGTCACGACGACTCTGACTGTGACAGTCAACGGCGCAAACGATGCGCCGGCCGTCGATCTCAATGGTCCTGCCAGCGGAACAGGGTTCAGTGCGAGCTTTACCGAGGGCGCTGGTCTGACCAGTATCGTCGACGCTCTGAACCTCACGACGAGCGATGTGGACAATTCAAATCTGTCGTCCGCCACGATCACCCTGACGAACCAGCCCGATGGCCTGGCGGAATCGCTGTCGGTCAACACAGGCGCTACCGGAATTACCGCGGTCTATACGCCGGCAACCGGCGTGCTTGCGCTGACTGGGTCGGCTTCGCTTGCCGACTATCAGCAGGTTCTACGGTCTCTCAGCTACGATAATACGAGCGATAACCCGGACACGACCGACCGGACGGTGACCGTTGCGGTCAACGACGGGACGGCCGACAGTGCACCGGCAACAGCAATTGTCAGCGTCGAAGCCGTCAATGACGATCCAACCGCCGCAAACCTACCGACCGGCGATCTCATCGCGCTACAGGGTGTGGCGAAAGATCTCAATCTTAAAGATGTCACCTTCTCCGATGCCGATCTGGGTACAGGCGACCTGACACTGACCTTCAAGACCGTGGCCGGAACGTTGACGGCCGCACCAGGCGGGACATCCGGCCCGGTGGTGACCGGCACCGGCACGCAGACCGTGACCGTTACAGGCACGATTGCCGAGATCGAGGCCTATCTCGATACGCCGAGCAACGTGCAGTACACAAATTCGGGCACGCCCGGAGACGACGTCGATACGCTCACACTCGAACTCAGCGACAATGGCAACACGGGTACCGGCGGCACCAGTCCGGTTACGCTGCTGACAGCGAATGTGGATCTCGCGGCAACGACAGAGACCTTCGACGGCATAGCGACCAACATGTTCGTCACGACGATCACGCGCGGCGGACTGGACTACACATTCACGCCCAATGGAGAATCCGGTTCCCTTATCGGAAGTCCGATCGGTGGTTCGGTCGGTGAGGCACTGCAGCTCGTGTCCAATCCACCGGCACCGATGGCGATTGGCATTGAGGATGTCACCATCACGAAGAGCGGTGGCGGCGAGTTTACCTTCGAAAGCCTGGATGCTGTCGTTCCGGCGAGTCATGCGCCTGTGGTCATCAAGGGTTTTCTGGGTGGTGCTCAGGTATTCGACACGAATACGACGCCTGCAATGAGTGGGACCATCACGCTAGGTCCAACAACCCCGACTCTCGTGGATAAGGTCGAGATTTCTTCCTTCAATTTCGATGGGTTTGTCATCGACAATGTGAAGGTCACGTCTTTCGAAGATCCGATCATTCTGGATCTCGGCGCTGCCGGTATCGATCTGACGAGCGCCGTCGATGGCGTTCGTTTCGATCTCGATGCGGACGGAACCAAGGACACTATCGGCTGGACCAATGGCGAGGACGGTATCCTGGCCATGGACCTGGACGGGTCGGGCGCCATCGAGGATGGCAGCGAGGTTTTCTCGCCCGATTTCGGCGATGGTGGTTTCACAGACTCGCTCGAAGCGTTGGCCAGTCTCGACGAGAATGGCGACGGCCGGATCGATGCGAACGATGCCGCCTATGACGACCTTCTGATCTGGGTCGACGCGAACCATGACGGTGTTTCGCAGGACGATGAGCTTGCGAGCCTGCTCGACCACGGGATTGCATCCATCGATCTGGGTGCCGAGACGAGCAATGAGCAGATCAATGGCCAGCAGATTCTATCGGAAGGTCAGTTCACCCTGACATCCGGCGAGACCAAGGACTATGTCGCGGTTGGTTTCGAATCGCTCAACATCCCCTCATCCAACCATGCGCCGGAGCTTTCTGGCGCTCACGATCTTGGCGCCGTTGCCGCGCAGGATGCGAATACGGGAACGGTGGTCGCAGATCTTGTGAGCGACTTGGCGAGCGATGCCGATCCGAACACGGATATCGGGATCGCGGTGACGGCGGCTCAGACTCAAGGTAGCGGTACCTGGCAATATCGATCCGCTGACGGCAGCTTCGTCAACTTCCCGGCTATTGCCCTTGGCGCCGCATTCCTTCTCGCCTTTGACATGATCGTGCGGTTCGTTCCGGATGCCGCCGCGCAGACGACCGATCCGGGTGCGGCCGGGCACATCGAGACCCCACCTTCCCTCACCTTCCGTGCATGGGACGGGAGCGCAGGCGAAGCCGGAGAGATTGTCGATATCGCCATGACTGAAACCGGCGGCGAGACACCGTTCAGCACGGCGCAGGCGACATCCTCGGTCGAGATCGCGGCGGAACCCGTTACCGGACGCTTCACCGACGATGACGACACGGTCGATCTCAACAGTGTCGTCCCGGAAGGTGATGGCGACAGCCTCTTCGCGGATGCCGGTGCCGGCAATGACACCGTCATTCTCCCGGACGTCGATGCACCCCTTTCGGAACAACTCGCCGGTCAGACTTTCTATGGTGGCGCGGGCGACGATGTCATTACCGGCGGAGACGGTGACGACATCATCGACGGTGGCGACGGCAACGACCTGATCTCGGGCGGTGCAGGCGACGATATCCTCGCCGGCGGGCTCGGGTTCGACACGCTGACCGGTGGTGAAGGTGCTGATACCTTTGTCCTGAGCCATCTCGATGCCGCCGATCTGATTGCCGACTATGACTTTGGCGCTGGCGATGAAATCGATTTGAGCGGCCTCTTCACCGTCTATAGCGATGGCAGCCAAGGCACCGACCAGGATGACCTCGGAGACTTCGTCCGCGTGGTCGAGAATGGCGATGGTGCCGTCGATCATCTTCAGGTCGATGTGGATGGCGGCGGAGACTCGTTCGTAAGCGTTGCTTCTCTGAATGCCGACTCCGGTGTCAGCATCACATACAGCGACGACAGCAGCGCCGCTTCGACCAATAGCGGCGTCGTGTAGCGGTCGTTCGCAGCGACACCGGCGGGGCTGGGGCCGTCAATGTATCGCAGGATTCTCCAAGTGCTGGGGCCGATGGCGCGCCGTTTCGGGTGGTCGCGCCTAATTGGCGGCGCCCTGCTTGCGCTTTTGTTGGCAATCAGATTTGTCGATCCGCTCGCGGTTCAACTGACCCGCTTAACGGTTTTCGATCTCTATCAAACGGCTAAACCCCGGATTGCCGAGCAGCACCCTATCGTGATCGTCGATATTGACGAGGCCAGCCTCGACAAGCTCGGCCAATGGCCCTGGCCGCGCAATGTTGTCGCCGAACTCGTCAAGAAGCTCTCTGCCAAAGGAGCCGTTGCTATCGCGTTCGACGTGCTGTTTCCCGAGCCTGACCGCACATCGCCGCAGCTGATCGCCAAAGACATTCCGAATTTGAGCGAGGCAGCGCGTGCCGAAATCGAGGCCGCGCGCAATCACGATGAGATCCTTTCCGACGCCATCGCCGCATCGCGAGTCGTCGTCGCACAGTCCGCGTATGCTCAGCGCACCGTATCCACAAGAACAAGCAGTATCGCGCAAGCCCCCATCGCAACCATCGGTGCCGACCCGAAACCGTTTCTGCTGCGCTATCCGGACCTCGTCCCCAACATCGAGATATTGGAAAAGGCTGCGAAGGGCCGCGGGATGGTCACTATTCTTCCCGATCCTGACGGCATCGTGCGCAAGGTTCCGACCGTCCTGATCGCAAAAGACAAGATCGTTCCGTCACTGACCATGGAGCTGTTGCGGGTGGCCACAGGCCAGAGCACCTTTCTTGTCAAAAGCAACGAGGCGGGCGTTCAGAATGTTGTGGTTGCCGGCGCCCAGATCCCAACCGATGGTTTCGGGCAATTCTGGGTCCACTTCACAGATCGCGACCAACGTCGCTACGTCTCAGCAAAAGACGTAATGGACGGAACTGTTCCGACCGAGCGCATCGCCAACAAACTCGTGCTCATCGGAACGTCCGCATTGGGACTGTTCGATCTGAAGGCAACGCCTCTAGACCCAGCGATGCCGGGCGTCGAAGTTCATGCCCAGGTCTTGGAGAACATCCTCACGCAATCCGGTCTTCTGCGACCGGCCTATGCATCAGGCGCCGAACTTAGCCTCGCGTTGGCAGTCGGTCTGCTCTTCATCATCCTGGCCCCTATCGTCGGGCCGACGACCATCTTCCTTGTGGGCGCGACACTCGCCACCGTCATGATCGGAACATCCTGGTACCTGTACACCGAGTCCAAGCTCCTCGTGGATGTTGCCTTCCCGTTGGTATCGAGTTTCATCGTCTTCCTCGCGATGCTGTCATTCAACTATTTCCGGGGCGAAGCGGAACGACGGCAGGTTCGCGATGCATTCGGGCAATATCTTTCCCCGGCGCTCGTGGAGCAACTCGCCGAAGACCCGGACAAACTCGTTCTTGGCGGCGAGACCCGGAACATGACGTTCCTGTTCAGCGACGTGAGAGGATTCACGACCATCTCGGAACAATACCGGGAGGATCCGCAAAGCCTGACGCGCCTCATGAACCGGTTTCTCACCCCCTTGTCGAACGCGATCATCGAGCGGAACGGGACGATCGACAAATATATGGGCGACTCGATCATGGCGTTCTGGAATGCACCGATCGACCATGAGAAACATGCGTTGAGCGCCTGTGAGGCCGCGCTCGATATGTTGCAGCACATTGACGACATCAATGCCGCACGCAAGAGCGAGGCGGATGAAGCCGGTCAGGCATTCATGCCACTCGATATGGGGGTCGGTATTAATACCGGCGAATGCGTGGTGGGAAACATGGGGTCGGATCTGCGTTTCGATTATACGGTGCTCGGCGACAGCGTTAATCTGGCATCGCGTCTGGAAGGACAATCGAGGGTCTATGGCGTGCCCGTGATCATCGGTTCGCAGACCGCGCAACAGGTTCGATCCGAATTTGCCACGATCGAGATCGATGCGATTCGTGTGAAAGGCAAGACCGAGCCCGAAATCATTCATACGATTTTGGGACGACGAGACGTCCTCAGCGATCCTGCGTACCGGGAACTGCGGGGTTTGATGAGTGATGTCTTGTCTGCCTATCGCAGCCAGGATTGGGATGGCACGCTGCGCGCAGTCGAGGCCTGCTGCGATCGTGCGAATGGGTTTGGCCTCGGCGGTCTTCTGGAAATCTATCGGGATCGTGTCGCCACATTCCGTAGCGCACCGCCGCCGTTGGATTGGGATGGCGTTTTCACAGCCGACGCCAAGTAGTCCTCCCGGATTTCTTCACCCTAGCGGGATAAACCGAAACGCTCCTGGATCTTGCGATATGCGGTGACCGTGCTGTCGATCAATCTGGCTGTGCCTGCACTATCGCGAAAACTCTCCGTTGGATGCATGAAGGCCTTTGCGTTGAAGGCTTGAAAGCTTGGCTGGCAATAAGCCTTCTGAAACGCCCATTTGAGCCAGTCGAGGCGCGCCTTCGGCACATCGGGTTTTGCGAAGTAACTGCGGAACCGCAGAAGCGGCTCGAAGTCGAGCCCCACATCCGCCATGGACGGGGTATCGGCAAATGCCGGAACGCGCTTGGGAAGGAGCGTGAGGATTGGTCGGAATTTGCCGGCTTCGAGAAACTGCCGGACATCGCCCGGCTGCTCCAGCAAGGCATGAGCCGGCCCTTTGCTGGCAGGATCCGGCTCACCGCGTCCCGCCGAAAATTTCGCCGGTTCGATCTTCAGACCATAGTGCTCAGCCATGAGACGCAGATTGAGTCGCTCCATTGATCCTTTTCGCGAGACAGTCGCGATGCGAATGCCTGTCCCTTCTTCTCTTGCGTGAGCAACGAGCCCTTTCCAATCTGCGAACCTTTTTTCGTCGGCAAACACATAAATTTGGGAAAACGTCACCTGCACAGTTGCCAGCGGAGCAAGGTCGACTGCCGGATTGGGCCGCCTCGCATCCAGCGCATAGGCACTTGCTGCATCATCCACATGCTGCAGGATGGTGTTGCCGTCACTAGGGGTGGAAAGAAATGCATCCATCCCTTTCCGCCCGCTGCCACCGGACTTGTATACGATCTTTATCGTGACGCCCGTGAACTCGCTAAAGGCTTGGGCCATCGCACGGGCAAGCTGGCCCGATCCTCCGCCGGCTCCATATGGAACAATGAGCGTGAGGGGATCGGCTGGAAAACCATCGGGACGTTCCATTGTGCCCGGCAGATGATCGCTGGCACAGCGCCCGGCTTTGGCGGGCTCGATCAGCACGATGGATAAACAGAGAGACACCAGAACGAGGATCCGACACACAACCCTTCCCTCCCATTGGCAATTCTTCACATCCCCCGCCAGCGTAAACCCGAAAAATGCAATCGCGAACCAAAAGGCCCGCTGCCGGAAACCAAGCCAATACAAGAGATCAGTCCAGACAAGCGAATCAATCCACGATTCGCGTCTTCAGCCACCGACACTCGATTCGCGTATTGCCGGCGAAACCTATGAAGGCTAACGAGAATCCCAAAAAATCCAGCCGTCTGCGACCAGAAACCGGAACAAGCGGCGATTCAGGTCCAGATTCAGCACAACCACATCCTGAAAACGGACTTTGGGCGCATATTCTTATTGTTTTTCAAAAAGTTGATCGCTCGCGAGGCATTATGCAGACCTTGCATTTGGTGGCACGACCTTGTTTTTCCAAGAGCGAAGCTGTGTCACTTGCGCCACACCTGCATGGAATCGTCGGCACATGGGTCGCATTTTCCTTCGCTTTTCCGGTCGGGCTGGTAAGGATGATCTCATCGACGCCGTAAATGGGCTGGTGCAAAGGGCTCAGGGCGTTTCACACGCCGACCAAAACAGTCACCACAACAACGGGTGACAAAATGGAAAGACCGGCGTCACGATGATGGAACGGGGGACTACGATGACTAAACATTTTACCATCGCAGCCGCGGCCGGTTTGATGATGGGCGGTATCGCCCTGACGCCTGCTCAAGCAGCTGATTTGGGCGGCGATTGCTGCGCCGACCTCGAAGAGCGTGTTGCTGAACTCGAAGCAACGACGGTCCGCAAGGGAAATCGGAAGGTTTCCGTCAAGCTTTCGGGTCAGGTGAACAAGGTTTTGCTCATCTGGGATGATGGCGACGACACGGACGCATACATCACAGACAACACGGAAAGCTCAACGCGTTTCCGTTTCACGGGTTCTGCGAAATTCAAGCCCGGCTGGTCAGCTGGCTTCTTGATCGAAATCGAGGTCGAAAGCGGCCGCTCGAGCAGTGTCGACCAGAAGTCGGATGACCGTCCAACCGAGAACGGCGACGGTGCACTCGAAGGTCGTAAGATGGCTGTGTACTTGAAGAGCGATCGTCTTGGCACCTTGTGGATGGGCCGTTACTCACCCGCCACGGACGATATTTTACTCCTAAATATTGCCGGCACACCGAATGTCGACGCCACGATGCTTACGGGCATGGGCATGTACAATCGGCTTTCCGGTGTGACGGGCGCTGGTGGCTTAGTCAATCTGAGACTTGGCGACCTGAGACGCTTTCAGGACACACGCCGCGCCAACGTCATTCGCTATGACACGCCGTCATTGGCCGGCTTCGTGTTCTCCGCCTCCTGGGGTGAAGACGACCTCGCCGACGTCGCGGTCCGCTACAAGAAGGAGTGGAACTCGATCCGGGTTGTCGGTGGCATCGGCTATAGTTGGGATACGGACGAAGACGAAGATGGCGATATGCGCGGTTGCGGTGCAGGCTTTGCCGGCACGAACGGCTTCGGTGCTACCACCGGTCCTTGCCGTCAGGTCGCAACGGACTTCGAGCGCCTCACGGGTTCGGTCTCGATCATGCATACGCCGACCGGTCTCTATACCTATTTCGGCGGTGCGCGCGATCAGTTCAACAACCAGACTATACCAACCACACTCAGCGGCAGGACATCCCTTCCAGACCAGACGACATGGTACATCCAGGCTGGTATCAAACGTCGCATGCTGTTCCGGGAACTCGGCGCCACGACCATCTACGGCGAGTATCAGGAAGCAGATGATGCTGGTATAGGTCGAAGCCTTACCAACCTCGGACAGGCTGGTAACACCTTCGAGATCACCGATACCGAGTTGACATCTTGGGGCTTCGGTCTGGTGCAGGACATCGACAAAGCAGCCATGCAACTGTGGACGAGCTTCCGGCAATTCGATCCTTCGGTCCAGGGCATCTCCTCTGGCGCGACAAACCAGAACTTCCAGACGGGTGGCCTGGTTCTCGAAGAGCAGTTCCAGATCCAAGTCGGCGCAAAGATCAAATTCTGATCAAACCGACAACAGTCTGACACAAACACGAAGCCGGTCCCGAAAGGGGCCGGCTTCTTCTTTTTTGGGATATGCATTTCTGTCAGAATGTCATGACAGCTGCATAGCCAATAAGACATTGCTTGAGTGCAGAGACTCACTTCCAAAGACGTTAAGTCCCGCCAGACACACCAACTACCAGCGGCAGTCTGCAATCGATCAAGCGCATTCTGTAGGGAAATTGGTCGCCGGAGCTTCCCTGCCGGGGGAAACACGCTGTTGGTACCGCTGCCTGGAATCGAACCAGGGACCTCTAGATCCACAATCTAGCGCTCTAACCTGCTGAGCTACAGCGGCAAACCAAGTGCGTCGAATTCTGGCAGCAAACTAAGCGCTAGAGACGCCAGTTTCAACCTATCGCGTACAATTCTGCAAAGAGAATCGACAGGCAGTCCGAAAGGGCGTGGGTAATGCCAATGCCTCTGAAGGTCAACTCCCCGTGTCACGCATTTGGCAGTATGGAAAACAACGCGAAAGTTGTGTTTCGGCGAAAATCGGAAGACCGATACCACACGCGCAAAAAAAGGGCCCGACAACAATGGCGGGCCCTCATGGATCTATATTGGGAATCTGGCGGGAACCTCTGCACCATCGAGGTCGGAAGATGCCATATGCCCGTCAGTGCGCTGTGTCGAAGGCCTTCATGGTCTTCGAGAAGTGAGACCGGAACGGTTCCACAGTTTCATTGGAAACCTTCGCCGCCAACGTCCGCACTTCTGCAGCTTGCGCAGCGAGCAATTCGAAGTGCTTGCGCGCAAATGCACTCTGGATCTCCACGATCTGCGACAGGTCGCGTGCCTCCGCCAACGAACGCGCCAGTTCGAAACCCGAATTGAGATTCGATTGCGTAATGTCGATGACCTTGCGGTTCATCTCGGTAACGCCAGTTCCCGCCTTATCCATCGATGCTTCAAGCGTTTCGACAGCGTCTTCCATGGCATCTTTTGCTTGCTCATAAGCATCGCGGGATTTTGTCATTGCCGATTCGGCCAACAGCCGAGCTGATTCCGTTCCAGCCATGTTCGGTATCGTCTTCGCCACAGCCGTCTTCGCCACAGCGGCGCGTGATTGAGGCGCATTCTTCTTTGCTGCCGAAGCAGCCTTAGCTGATACCGGCTTCACCGTATCCGCCTTTTCTTGCGACATAATAGTCCTCACAGGATTTGATCCGCATCTGGATCGCACAGCTTTCGAACTGTACCGATCGAAAGCATCTCGGTTAATCGACTCAACAGCGAGTCTCCGAGCACCACGGGAGCAATGATTTGCTGCCCGCGGTGCCGGTCGATGAAGATCATATCAAGGATCTATCGCATCGCAATATAATTTGTGCATTGCACAATACGCTCTTTCGTCGAATACCGAATCCCGTTGCCCTGAGGATGGTATGTCACGCCCGTACAGACCGATGCCGACAAGTGCATCAGCCGTGCTGACATTCAGCTCTGCGTTTTCTTTGCTGCCTCAGCCATCAATGACGTCAGTTCCTGCGCCTGGCGGGAAAATGCTTCCATCTGCTGACGTGCGAAGCTGCCTTGGATCTCCAAAGCCTCTTGGAAGTCTTTCGCTCGCACGAGCTTGTCAGCCAATTCAAAGGCCGATTTCATGTTCTCCTCGGTATATTTCACCGCGGTTTGCTGGACTTCCTTGGCTCCACTCGCGACTGCATCCGATGACTGAGCCATCATGTCCTGAGCTTTTCGGCTCGCTTCCATAAATTGGCTGTACGCATCTTTGGCCTGATCAAGGTTCTGTTCCGCCATATCGCGAACGGGCTGCGGGATCTCAAAGGGTGGTTTCTCGGTCATTGGTCAGGTTCCTTTGTCTGTCTTTCGCAATGAGATTCGGACAGGATCGGAAAACGACACTGCCCACGTTCGGCAACTCTCTCTATTTCACTGTTATCGGATCGCAAATGTCATCGCAATGCGTCTTTGTGCGATGCACAATAGACGTGACGGACCGGTGCTTATCCACTGAGTGGACGATGCTGCCGTTTCACGCTATGCAAACTATACGAGGAGCCACCACGATCCAGGCATGCTGAGCGGCGGCAGGCTTGCCCCATAAAGGTTAGTGGGCGCCCGATCTCGGTTGGGTGAAAAGGGGTATGGTTGGCTGGATAATCTTGACGATTGTCCGACGTCTCCGTGCGTGATCGCTATGACAAAGCGCAGCGATTCGCCGGAACTGGAACAAAGTCCGAGAGACCGCGAGGTCCTCGCGGAAATTGCTCGCCTTATCAACAAGAGAAATAATGCCGAAGAACCGGCAGAAAAAGGTGGCAGAATGCCGTCCCTCGATGAGCCGCAGGGCGATAATGAAGCGGTGCCCGACTCCCTGACGGATGACAGTCTGCCCTTCGTAGAGCGACTACTGGAGGCCGTGCCGGCAGGCCTTGCTCTGTGCAGGGACGATGAAATCCTCGCCGCAAATTCGGCGTTCGCATTTGCTTTTGGCTATCGCAACAGCGAAGAAATCATCCGCCTGGGCGGGCTCAAGGCGCTGTTCCCCGGCACGGCGACTGGCAACGAATCTGTTCCCTCGTCCAGCAATGGTTCAACCACATTGTGGTCTGCTGCCACACAGAGCGGGCGCCGCATCGAAATGCCGGTATCCGGCGAGCGCATCCATTATGCAGACCGGCGTTATTGGCTTCTCACATTGCATCCGGGACCAAACGTGCCGTCACATCCAGATCCGGACGCGCCTGCTTCGTCGCATGCTCCTTTCGCTGTCGTCAAAACCGTTGCGAATATGCATGGTCAGGGGCTCATTCAGATTGATCAGGACCGTCAAATCCTGGCTGCCAACACGATGGCAGCCACGCTTCTATGCACGCCGGAAGACGAACTGATTGGTCAGTCATTTGACGGTTATTTCGATCGCGCCAATCCCGATATCCTGGATGACATTTGCGATCGCGCCAATGGCGGCGCCGAAGATGCAGGGAGTGGCCAAAGACTCAGCCTCCGTTTGGCTGGCGAGCAAGATCGGACCTTGACCGCAATGTTCATCGTGACCGGCAGTACTGCCGATCCGATTTGGGTTTTTCTGGATGCCATGCCGGCGCAGCAAGCTCGGGAAAGCGGCACTGTACCGCCACCCGACCCCATCCTGGGCATCAGCGCTTCCAATCTCGAAATTCTTGCCAAGATCAGTCACGAGGTTCGCACACCGTTGAATTCGGTCATCGGATTTGCAGAACTGATGCAGGAAGAACGCTTTGGCCCCATCGGTCACGTCAAGTATCGGGGCTATGTCGATGATATCCACCAAAGCGGCGGCCATGCGCTCAGTCTGATCAATGATCTGCTTGATCTAACAAAAATCGAGACCGGAAATTTCGCCCCAAACTTCACAGCGGTCGACACCAACGAAGTGATCGCCGAGTGCGTGAAGCTGATCCACCCTCAGGCTCAGAGCGACCGGGTCGTGCTTCGAACATCGTTGACACCGGATCTCCCGACGGTCTTGGCGGATCGCCGCAGTCTGAAACAGATCGGGCTCAATCTCCTATCGAATGCGGTGAAATTCACCGAGTCGGGCGGCCAGGTTATTGCTTCAACGACCCACGAGCCGGACGGAGCCATCAAGATCTCCGTAAGGGATACCGGCGTTGGAATGTCGGATACCGACGTCAAGCATGCCTTCAAGCCCTTCAGGCAGCTCGATACAGCACCACGTCATCAGAGCGGCACCGGTCTTGGCCTACCGCTCAGTAAGGCACTGGTCGAGGCTAACCGCGCGGTCATGCATATCGAGAGCCATCCTGGTTCGGGCACACGAATCGATGTGGTGTTTCCAGCCGATCGGACCGCTTAGGTTAGTGCCAATTCGAAAGTCCTGAAGCCGGCCCGCTCCCCGGCCCAACCACCCCGTGGGTACCCTTATTGGGTGGTTGGGCCGGGGGAGCGGGCTGGCTTCAGGACTTTCGAGAACCAACATTTATCGCGCAGGAGACCGATCGTCTGGCAGGAGCGCGATGAGATCCGTAACGAAGCGTTCCGGCTCCCACGCGGAGCGATCCCGGGTCAGCCCTAAACGGACCACAACAACATCCCTGGATGGAACCATTGCCACCATTTGGCCTCCACGACCCAACATGAAAAATGCATCGTCCGGCAGGTCGCCGCGGTCCGTTTCATTAGGACGAATGGAATTGGATGCCCGAAGCCAAAAATGAGCGCCATAGGCGCCCTTCGATCCTTTCACCGGGCTGCGCGAGAACGTCACCCAGCCCTCGGGCAATATGCGCTGCCCGCGCCACACGCCATCTTGCAGATAGAAGAGTCCGAGGCGGGCCCAGTCTCGCGCACTTGCGTGAAGGAAGGCCGAACCGACCAGCGTTCCCTCGCCATCGCGTTCCAGGATCGCGCTGAACATCCCAAGCTTGCCGAATAGTGCCGATTGCGGGAATGAAATCTCGGGCGCTGCTCGCCGGGATGCCGCTTCTTTGACAATGGCAGAAAGTATGCTGGTCGAACCACTCGAATAGGACCAAAGACTGCCGGGTTCTGCCAGTTTCGGCTTGGCTGCAGCATATGCTGCAGTGCTCTTGTTCAGATACAGCATACGGCGCACGTCATTGAGCCGCCCCGCATCGGGATCGCCGAACGCCAGACCGCTCGTCATGCGCATGAGATGCGCCACGGTGATGTTACGGCGCGGATCGTCATTGCTGCTCCATTCACTGCGGAGATTTGTATCGTCAAGCGACAGCAATCCTTCTCCGACCAGAATGCCCACCAGGGCGTTCACGGCACTTTTCGCCATGGACCAACCTGGCAAGGGTGAGCGCGCATCGAGGCCATCTGCGTAGCGTTCGGCGACAAGCCTGCCCCGATGAACAACAACGATGGCGCGCGTGCGACGTGGCTTGTCCGGATCAGGCTCGGTGAACTGGGCATCGACGAATGCGGTGAGGGCGTTCGATCCGTTTGTGGCGACGGACGCCGCTGACGTTCCGTATGGCCAAGCCTGCGTATCGGACGGGGTCTGACTTCTCAGCGGCTGCGCTGGCATCTGAGCCTGCAAGGCCTGAACGTCGGTACCCGTGAGCAATGTGCAACCCAGACCGGGTCGATACAGCGCTTCCGCCTGGAAAAATCCAAAGAACGAAGCCGTCACGAGGCTGCGGGAGCGGTCGATCTTGGATTGATATCGTCTGAGGCCTGAGCTCATGCCGAGCAGCACGTCTTCTTCAACAACGCGCTGCGGTTCACGCCCGCCGACAAAAACACCCGAGCATAGCGTCTTGGCGTACCAAGCTGCCCCCAGACGCATCACAGGCGCGTTCTGCCATAGTGCCCAGGTCACAATAATCGCCAAAAACGCTACAATACCGGCTGCAAACCGCAATTTCATGAGAGCCCTGTTTGCTGGAACCTCGTCCGCTTCCCTGCGAACGAAGCGACGAGCCGGCTTGCCGGCTGTTTGCGATATCTATAGAGGTGCCGCATGTCCATTGCGAGCGACATTCGGCGTTGGGTCGACAACGGGATCGGCCGTGTGCACGAGTCCGGAAATTTCGGCTGGTCACTCGGTGCGCTGTTGATCACGATCGTCATCGGAGCACCGATCGCAGCGATCGCCGTGTTGGCGGCCGGCTCAAGCGGCGATACATGGCCGCACCTTATTTCCACCGTACTGCCACTGGCCGTTGCCCGCACTTTGGGCCTCATGGCCGGGGTTGGAATCATTACGCTCATCGTCGGCACCGGTACGGCCTGGCTTGTGACCATGTATCGCTTTCCAGGCCGGCGCTTTTTCGAATGGATGCTTCTCATTCCACTGGCCATGCCGACCTACATCATCGCGTTTTCCTATCTCGAATTGCTGGACTATTCAGGCACGCTTCAGACCAGCCTTCGCGCAATGTTCGGATGGCAGAACGCCGCCGACTACTGGTTCCCGGATATTCGTTCTTTGGGCGGTGCGATTTTCGTGATGTCGTTCGTCCTCTATCCGTATGTCTATCTCACAGCACGGGCGAGCTTCCTGCAACAATCGGTCTGCGCGCTCGAGGTCAGCCGCACTTTGGGACGGACCGCATGGGGGGCTTTTCGCTCCGTTGCCATCCCGCTTGCGCGCCCTGCCCTCGCGGTCGGCGTCTCACTGGCACTCATGGAGTGCCTGAACGACATAGGCGCCGTCGAGTTTCTCGGCGTCAATACACTGACGGTCAGCATCTATACGACCTGGTTGGAGCGCGGCAGCCTGACGGGCGCAGCCCAGATTTCCTGTGTCATGCTGTTGTTCGTCTTCACGCTGATCTGGATCGAACGCGCCGGGCGCAGCGGTCAGCGCTTCCATCACACAACGGGAAAATATCGTCATCTGCCCGAGAACCATCTCTCCCCTCTTGGGCAAATGTTCGCAACGCTTGCCTGCGCCCTACCGCTCCTTATCGGCTTCGTCATCCCGGTTGCCAGCCTTGTCAGCTCGGCAGTCGACAATATCGACCAGGCAACCCAGGCCGCATTCTGGCAAGCCGGCAAACATAGTCTGCTACTCGCGGTCGCCGCCTCCGCGCTTGCCGTAACCTTTGGCGTCATCCTCGCCTATGCGCGCCGCGCCACACGTTCCAAGCTGGTTCACACAATGACGAACCTTGCCGGGATCGGTTATGCGGTCCCCGGCACCGTGCTGGCCGTCGGGATTCTGGTCCCTCTCGCGAACTTCGACAATGCGGTGGACGCCGCCTTCCGCAGCATGTTCGGCATTTCGACCGGACTGGTCCTTTCGGGCAGTGCCTTTGCGATCATTCTTGCCTATTCGGTGCGCTTCCTGGCGATTTCACTCGGGGGCATCGAAGCCGGCCTGGCCAAGACGTCCAGAAATCTCGATGCAGCCGCGCGGACGCTCGGCGCAACCGTCAGCCAGACGCTCTGGCGGGTCCATCTGCCGATCCTCACCCCTGCCCTTGGCGCCGCCGCATTGCTGGTTTTCGTCGATTCCATGAAGGAGTTGCCGGCAACGCTGCTCCTGCGGCCCTTCAACTTCGATACGCTGGCAACGCACGTCTACACGTTGGCCTCTCTTGATCAATTCGAAGATGCGGCCCCTGCAGCCTTGACCATTGTGATCATCGGTCTTGCACCCGTCATTCTGATCCACCGCGCCATTGCGGCCGGGCGGCCAGGGATTGGTGCTGATCGATAGTTATGCTCTTTCAAAGAGCCTGAAGCCGGCCCGCTCCCCCGTCCCAACCACCCAATAAAGGTACCCTCGGGGTGGTTGGGACGGGGGAGCGGGCCGGCTTCAGGTCTTCAGCATTACAAACGTTCACCCCGTCAGCTCGGGCCGATCGCGGTAGAAATCCAGCGCTTCCGGATTGGCTAGCGCCTCTTTGTTCTTGATGTCACGACCATGCACAATGTCGCGCACCGCGATCTCGGTGATCTTTCCAGACTTCGTGCGCGGAATATCCGGCACGGCGACGATCTTTGCAGGCACATGCCTGGGAGAGGCTCCATCCCGGATGCGCCGCTTGATGCGGGTCTCGAGTTCGTCATCGAGAACGGCGTCGCCATCCAATATGACAAACAGGATCACACGAACGTCGTCGTCCCACTGCTGACCGATGACAATCGACTCACGAACCTCATCGAGTTGCTCGACCTGGCGATAGATCTCTGCCGTTCCAATCCGGACCCCGCCCGGATTGAGCGTTGCATCCGAGCGGCCGTGGATAATCATCCCGCCGTGAGAGGTCCATGCCGCAAAGTCTCCGTGATGCCATACATTGTCGAACCGGGCGAAATAGGCATCGCGATATTTTTGTCCATCGGGATCGTTCCAGAAACCGATCGGCATCGATGGAAAGGGCTTTGTGCAGACGAGTTCCCCTTTTCCATCGGCAACGCTATTTCCATCGTCATCGAAGACATCGACCGCCATACCCAGACCTGGCCCCTGGATTTCGCCGGTCCAAACGGGAAGTAGCGGATTTCCCAGAACAAAACAGGAGACGATGTCGGTTCCTCCGGCGATCGACGCCAGATGCATATCCGGCTTGATTCCGTCATAAATGAACTCGAAGCTTTCCGGCGCCAGTGGCGATCCGGTCGAGGCCATCATGCGCAAATGCTCCAGACGATGACTGTCACGCGGCCTTAGGCCGGCTTTCTTGACGGCATCAATGTATTTGGCGGAGGTGCCGAATATGGCCATCTCTTCTGCATCGGCATAGTCGAAGAGAACCTCCCCGCTCGGATAGAATGGCGAGCCATCATAAAGCAGAAGCGTTGCCCCCGACGCCAAGCCCGATACAAGCCAATTCCACATCATCCAACCACAGGTCGTGAAGTAAAAGAATTTCTCGCCCGCTTTCAAATTGCAGTGGAGCTGATGCTCTTTGAGATGCTGAATAAGCGTTCCACCAGCCGAATGCAGAATGCATTTGGGAACGCCCGTCGTCCCTGACGAAAACAAAATGTAGAGCGGATGAGCAAAGGGCAAGCGCTCGAAGACGAGTTCCTGCGCCTGGAACGGTTCCAACGCGTCGTCCCATGCGACCGCCCGTTCAAGACCGTCGGCGACCTCTGCTGCCTTGCCGAGATAAGGCACAATCAACGTCTGTTTGACGCTCGGGAGCGACGCCAGAACCTCACGCAGTTTCTCGCCACAACCAAATTGCTTGCCGTTATAGAAATAACCGTCACAGGCAATGAGCACCTTCGGCTCGATCTGACCGAAGCGATCAATCACACCCTGCGGTCCGAAATCCGGAGAGCATGACGACCAGATTGCGCCGAGCGAAGTCGCCGCAAGCATCGCTGCAATCGTCTCCGGCAGATTTGGCATCATTGCCGCGACGCGGTCGCCTGATCCCACGCCAAGGGAGCGAAGCAACTGCTGAAGACGCGAAACACTGGCCCGCAATTCGCGCCAACTCACCTGGCGCCGGACCGAATCCTCGCACCAGAAAACAAGGGCCGATTCATCGCCATCCGAGCGCAAAAGATTCTCTGCGAAGTTCAGTCTCGCATTCGGAAAGAACGAAGCCCCGGGCATCTTGTTGCCGTCGACGACAAAGGGTTCTGCACCTTTCTCGCCAATAATACCGCACTCATCCCAGATGAGAGACCAGAATTCGCCTGGTTTCTCGAGCGATGCAAGATGAAGCGATCGAACATCGTCGATGGCCAGCCCAGTGGCGGCGTGCATTCGGGCCATGAAATGCACCAGATTGCTTTCCCTGGTCATCTCATCGCCAGGTTTCCACAGCGGACCCGTCATCAACATACTCCTTATGCATCATAGCGACCGGTAGGGGTCGCAATCTGCCTCGAAACAGTCTAAAAGAAAACTCACGGGGCTGGCACCGATTCTGGTGACAGTAATAAGCCAAAAAGGCATGAAGGGATTGATTGATTGCGCGCCTGGCAAGCGTGTGAGTGGGGTTGAGTAATGTTTGTAGCTTTAGTCGTGGGGTCGTATGAAGAATCGAGCACAGATGGCGATTGCCGTTTTTGCGGTAGGGTCTCTGGTTATGCTCGCATTAAGCTTCGCTCTTGGACGGGCCGCACTTCTCGATAGCGAACTTCTTCGCACTCAGATTTCCCAAAAACTGGCAGACTGGACCGGCGGCACCGTCAGGCTGCTTGGCCCTATTACTGTCTCATATCTTCCGAGTATGACGTTAGAGGTCGAACGCGTCACTGTCGTGAACGCAGACCGGGTTCCTACTTTCAAAGCAATGGAGTCTAAGGGCCTGCGGATCGAACTCGACCTATGGTCCCTGATCAGTGGCAACTTGCAGGTGGATCGTGTTCATCTGACAGAACCAAGGCTTGAATTTGCCGCAAGCCCAAAAGAAACGCCGACCGACCGGGCCGAACTTGTCGTCGAGACACTCCGGACATCACCATTCGGGCAGCTCTCAATCGAGCGCGGCGCGGCCGACTTCGTGAATGAGAACGGCAAGAAACAATTCACAGCAATCTCGATTGAAGTCGCACTCGCCGACAACGGCTCAATGTCAGGTCAAGGGACGTTCTCCTGGCGCGGCCAACCGGTTGAATTCACGCTAGAAAGCGATGCACCAAAGATCGTGGCAAATTCTGCCAAGTCTCAAGTCGATTTGATTGTCGCAGGGCCAATGATCGCAGGTCGCATTCAGGGCGAGGCTACGATTACGGACGACGCCCAGATCGCAGGAACGCTCGAAGTTCAGGTCCCGCATCTCAGGAATTTCGTGAACTGGATCGGACTGCTTGTTCCGGAGGGTCACGGACTAAATCGGTTTACGGCAACAGGAAGTGTCAATTGGGCCGACCAGAAGATCGCCGTCGACAATGGCCGCTTCGAGCTTGACGGCAATCGGGCATCTGGCGCGCTTGCGTTACAATATGCGACGCCTCGCCCGGCTCTTGAGGGCACGCTTGCACTGACGGATCTGCATCTTTCACAGTATCTCGCACCACCATCCAAGAGTGCCGACGTCAAATCGACACCCAGTGCGGGCAAGAGTCTGACGTTTCCACTCCTGCATCATTTCGACGCCGACCTCAGACTGTCCGCCTCGGAGCTGAAGGCAAAACCGATCTCGATCGGGGAAACCGCACTCACTTTGACTTTGAAATCCGGGGTCCTGGCCGCAGAATTCGCGATCTTTGACATGTGTGGCGGCACGGGGAGCGGGCGCATGGAACTTGATGCCGGCAAGAACCGTCCACGAATGCAGCTTGCCGCCGATTTCGACAAGCTCACGCCGGAAACCTGCATCGAGCTCTTTATTCCCGACAGCCCCATTACCAGCTCCAGCACTGCACTTTCCCTCGCCTTGTCGAGCGAAGGAAGCACCACGCGTGAGCTGATTGAGAAAGTCGACGGTGAACTTTCGATCAAGATGCAGACCGGCAAGCTGAGTATCGATCCACTGAAGGTCATTACCGCCGCTCGCAAGCGAACGCTCCGCGGTTGGCAATCGGTCCTCGGGAATTCGCGAAACTTCGAAACATTGACGGCAAGCTTCGAACTTGGCGATGGCAACGCAAAATCCGATAAGCTCGAGGTTGTCTCAGGACGTACGACAGTGACCGGTCGCGGAACGATAGATATCGCAACGCGCAAACTTCAATGGCGGTTTAACGTTGCGAATGCAGCCTTGGGCCGTGTTCCAAGGTTTGGCAATATCGTTGCAGAACTTGTCGACTCATTGATTATCCAAGGGCCGCTGACGGAACCGACCTTCCGTCTCGAGCAAAAGCAAGCCAGCAATGGTATGGCACGGCCTGCAAATCGCGCTGAACCGTTAATGCTCGGCAAAATGCATTGAACGCGTAAGCTCAGCCGCGGTCACAGACTCATGAATGGCGCTGCAGTCTTATTTCATTGCATACTTCTCGCTGAATCGAATCAGATAAGAACGGATCATGGCTTCAAGCTTTGTCGCTCGCAGCGTGTTTCTGGCTAGCTTTCTCGCCCTTTCAGCGATGCCGGTTGTTTCTGGAGCGCAGACCGATAGCGCCCCGAAAGAAAACAAAGTCGTCGAAGATACCCAGACGGTAGACGACCAGTCTCCGCCGGGAACTGCGGAGGGTACCGAGTCCCAAGCATCGCCGCCTAGCGAAGGCCTATCCAGTGCCTCTCCGCCACAAAAGACCGATCGCAAGACAGATGTCGTCGATAGGCCGGCACCAGATGCAACCAACTCGGAAAAGGTCACGACGAGCGATGGTACGACATCCCATAAAGATGATACTTCGACGGATGTCACCGAGACCTCACCGCCTCCCGAAATTCCGAAAGAAGAGATAGAGTCGACGGAAAGCGAGGCGGTGACGCCACCATCGCAAAAGTCGTCCGTCCCCGCAGCTCCTGAAAAGATTGACTCACCGCTAACGATCGCGAGTTGGGGTGGTGCCTATGCACGGTCTCAGCATCTCGCATATGCTGCTCCCTTTGAAGCGGCGACGGGGACCAAGATCGCAATGGTGGTCCATGGTGGCCGATCGGCGGCGATGAATGAGTTCGGCGATGCAGACAAACAGAGCTGGGATGTCGTTGATCTGGGATCGCGGCAATTGGCGGCTGCCTGCGAAGCTGGCCATCTGGAAAAGCTCGACCATCGCGTAATTCTGGAGGCCGATGACAGAAGTACCGTGCTGGACGACTTCCTTCCCGGTGCTTTGCATGAATGCGGTCTTGCAAGTGTGGCCTGGTCCTCCGTAATCGCATTCGACACACGGGCATTCAAGAAACGCAAACCGTCCAAAGCCAAAGACTTTTTCGATCTCAAGAGATTTCCCGGAAAACGCGGCCTTCGCCAAGAGCCAAGATATGCGCTTGAATTGGCGCTCATGGCAGACGGTGTACCCACCGGCGAAGTCTACCATGTATTGGCAACCGAATCCGGGATCGAGCGTGCATTCGCGAAGCTGGATCAGATCAAGGACAGTATCGTCTGGTGGCGCCGCGGCCAGGATCCACTCCGGTTGATCAGCGAGAAACAGGTTGCGATGACGACAGCATTCAGCGGACGCGTTTTCAACAGTGTCGTTACGGAGAACACGCCTGCAGCCATCCTTTGGGATAGCCAGATATACGATACGGATTTTTGGGCCATTCCCAAGGGATCATCGAACAAAGAGCGCGCACGACGATTCATATCTTTTGCACTACAGCCCGAACGACTAGCGGCACAGGCTCAGTGGTATCCCTACGGACCCATGCGTCGATCGGCACTCCCGCTGGTCGTCAAACATGCAGAGGCCGACGTTCCATTGGCGTCGTTCATTCCGACGACTGAGAAGAATTTCAGGACCGCGCTGAAGCTCAACGACGTCTGGTGGAAAGCCAATGAAGCATCGTTGAAAAAGCGGTTTGACGCATGGCGTGTAGGCAAAACGCCAGAGGACATTGGCGCGAAAACAGAATGAGATCCGCCTGAATTCGATTGGCTATGCCGGCACCTTCTGGGCAGACAAAAACAGCATTTGGCCGACATACGCCCATGGATTAGCTCAACAGCTTACACGCCATCTAAGCCTACCCTTTCAACAGGCTGAAAAACATGAATTTATGGCGGATTTATTTAGTTTTTAAGAGTATGTCAGCGAGTAGAAAAATGGCCTAGTCAAGAAGTATTTCGGCCCTTTGAAGACATTCTTTGTCTAGCAATCGGAGGCTGCCAGCGTTAAGGTAAACACCATGACGAGCCGGGACATTCGGACCGGTTTTTTCATTGCTAGAGCGGGGTCAACCTTTAGCAATCACGACCAAAGAGGGCCGTCGTCATCGCCTGAGCGGGGTAGTCACAGTTTTGCGTAATTGACTCATTTTTTTAGGCGACGCGGTGCTTGGCATTGCGAGCCTGCTGAGCACCATATTTGCGGAGAACTGCCGGTAAGGGCCTTACCGGCAGTTCTTTTTTGTGCAATGCGTCCATCCTATAGACAGCCGTTCTGAATTGACGGCATGTAGGTCGAAAAGCTAATCGTTTCGAACGCGAAACGTGACCAAACAGGTGAAGCTGATGCAACTGCAGATCCGCAAATTACACCTTGCTCCTTCTGCCCTTTTAGGTCGCCTTGCCATGCTGGCTATTCTGCCATTGGCGTTGAGCCAATCGGCTGCAGCCGTCTCTCCGGAGCTCAAGCCCGAAGAAGAGGCGCGAAATACAAAAAGCGAGCTTTCAGCCGGTGGCGTGCATGCCCTGGTCGAGGTTGCCGAGCCCGGTCTGACATTCTCCGTAGGTGGTTCTGCTTTCGTTACTCTGCGCCTGGCAAATCGATCGAAAGCGAAATCGCTCGCAGCCGAGTTGCATCTTGAGTCCGATCTTGCCGAGCTGGCCGGCGTGACTGGCAAGTCCGTAAAATCGGTAAAAAGCGATACGGGAATGCGCGCCAGCATCAAAGGCTTGCGAAAAGGCAAACCTCGCAAGGTCTTGATCGAAGTGAAGCTGCGCGCGGGTGATGAGGCTAGCGGATATGAAGGAAAGAGCATCAACCGGTTGAAGATCGCTCTCAAGCAAGCCGGAGCGAAAGACGATGCGGCGATGGATCAGACCGTCGTTGTATGGCCCGCAGCCGATTGTGCTGCGGATTTCTTCAATGGGATAACGGCCATTCGCGATCGCAATAGCAAAGCGATATCTACCGCTCTGAAAGCCGCTCGGACACGGGACAAGAAGCGCCCCGGACGATGGCTTTTCCAGCCCGGAGTCTCCAAGACCGTCAAGAGGCGCGTCTGCGCCCGCTGGGTCAAGAACTGGAAGCCGTTTCAGGGAAGATACGAACGGACATGCACGCGATACAAGACTGTAAGAAGAACGATCTCGACTCGTTCCGGTCTGCCCAAATCAGAGGCCGCGATCTATCGTTTTGCAGGCCGGTTCGTCTCGTCGCGCGCCATCGACCGGCAGTTGTCGGTGAAACAGAATGAGGGATGGGTGTCGCAACGCGTCGCTACGGATCTGCGTGGTTATCTGAAGCAGGCAAAACACCCGGCAATCTGCACGGGAACGCCGCAGATGATGGACTATTTTTCCACCAAGATGGATGCGGTTCGAAAACGTGGCAAAAAGATCTCGGATCGGGCAGACGAAGCCCTCGCAATGGCCGCAGAGAAGACCAGGACCGCGCGAGAAATTGCGGCAGCCAATACGACCACCGATCCCGAAACCGACACAGATGGGCCGAAGCCCACACGCGTTGAGGACGCGACACCGGCCGGACTGACAGAGATGACACACCAGATTGCTACGCTCACCAATGACAGTGAAATGGCAGCATCCGTTCAGGCGGCTGACACAGTTTTTGACGCACTCAAGGTCATACAAAAATCGCTCAAGAGCGCCACGAAAGAAATGGACGCGGCGGCTCGCAAAGCAATCCGGATGGCGTTGAGCGCAATCGAAGCCGCTGATTATTTGAACGTCGTTTCAGGGCACTACAAAGCACTGGACGAAACGATACTGGGTAGCATGTCGAGTATTCAGAAGGCTCATCAGACCAGCTGCGTTTGCTCCGGCTGAGCGAAGCAGCAAAGACTGTAGACGGACGTCCGGACCATACTAATCTGAAGATCGGTTTCAGCGATCTCATCGCCCGATGGGATCGCATCTCTCTATAGCTTTGGCAGCCACAGTAAAAAGGCAGACTCCATGGCGCTCAAAGTCATCTGGCTGTGCATTTTCGTCGGCCTGTACGCAGCTTGTTGTATCCACTGGGGGATGCAGGCGGCGCGTTCGATCAAGACGTCCGACGACTTTTTTATTGCGGGCCGAAACCTGCCCTTCTGGATTTTCGCTCTCGCTGCCACTGCTGCGTCTTTCTCGGGATTGACGTTTCTGGGTCAACCCGGACTCATCTACCGCGATGGATTTCAATACGCCTATACCTCTCTATTCGCGATCGCGATCCCCCTCACCGGCGTTCTCTTTCTGAAGCGTCAATGGATGCTTGGAAAGCGCTTCGGCTTCGTTACGCCAGGCGAAATGCTCTCCGCCTACTTCCAAAGCGATACGATCCGGGTTCTCGTGATCCTGGTGGCCTTACTCTTTGCCGTCCCCTTTCTCGGCGTTCAATTCGGCGCTTCGGGCTACCTTTTCAATTATCTCAGCGATGGGCTGGTGCCGGTCGAACTCGGCATGTGGGCCTTGGCGGCGGTTGTGATCGCCTATGTCGGAGCCGGCGGCCTGAGAGCCACGGCAAAGGTTGGCGCCCTACAATGGGCCATGCTGACGATCGGGATCATCGTGACCGGTGTTATTGCCTTGAATCTTGTTGGCGGCTGGAGCGCTCTGCAGACTGCGCTCGGACAGCTTGCGTCAACGGATCTTGGCAAATGGGGAACACCACAAAGCTATGGCAGTAGCGACCATAATGCCTATTTCGCCATTCCCGGTGTGATTCAGTACACGCCGGGCCTCAAGACTGACGCCTTCGCCGGACAAACGCCGATCGGCGGACTGTGGACTGCGATTATGATCTTGACCTATCTGATCGCGCTTATGGGAATTCAAGCTTCCCCTACATTTTCCATGTGGGCCTTCTCCAGCAGGAGCCCCGCTCCGTTTGCGACCCAGCAGGTCTGGTTGTCGTCCCTGATCATCGGCTTTGTGCTGATCGTTTTCACCATGCTTCAGGGTGTCAGCGCACACTTTCTGGGCGCAGACTCAATCGCGAATGATGCAGGCTTTGCCGTCTCCCGAATCTTCGATGGTGCTGGAATCCTTCAAGCAGCAGACAGTATCGTTCCGTCCTATTTCAAGACGGCTCCGCTCTACATGAACCAGATGGCCGGTGTCGCGCCCTGGCTTGTCGGCCTTCTGGCCGTATGCGCACTGGCGGCAATGCAGGCGACCGGCGCCGCCATCATGTCCACGACCGGCGCCATGCTCAGCCGGGATGTTTACAAGCGCTACGTCAATCGCTCTGCCAGCGACAAAGCACAGATACTCTTCGGCCGGTTGGCTGTGGCGTTCATCGCCATTGCCGCCCTATTGATTGCTACATGGTCGCAGGACACTCTGGTTCTCCTCGGAGGTGTCTCGATCGCGTTCGGACTGCAGATGGTGCCGTCACTCCTCGCGGTATGCTGGATTCCCTGGTTTACACGGGCTGGTGTGACGCTCGGTCTGATCGCGGGGCTGATGGGCGTTCTGCTTACAGATGCCGTAGGTGGCTCGATTGCCGCCTTTCTTGGCGCCGAATTGCCGTGGGGTCGCTGGCCGTTGACGATCCATTCCGCTGTTTGGGGAATTCTATGCAATCTCGGCGTAACGATCATCGTGTCTGCATTGACCCAGAACCGGGCCAACTCAGATCACCAGATGCAGTTTCACAGTTTCCTTCGAGGACATGCATCGCTGGGTGAAGAGAAACGCAAACTGATACCTGCCGCCTGGATCGTCGTCCTGCTATGGTTTGCGTTCGGCATCGGCCCTGGCGCAACCATTGGCAACGATTTATTTGGCGCCCCCGACAATCCATCGACTTGGCTGCTCGGGATGCCGTCGATCTGGATATGGCAAATCCTCTGGTGGGCCGCAGGCTGCACAATGATTTGGTTCCTGGCCTACAAAATGGAAATGTCTAGGCTCCCCAAAAAGGACATTGAACCACTTGCAGGAGAGCGTGGCGACACGTCTGGGGATGACACAGCCCACAGCACTTAGAACGAAGGCCGACACGTCGCGCAATGTTTGGCAACGCCTCCTGCTCCCGGCGGTATTGCTTCTCGGTCTATCCGTCCTGGGAACAGGCGTCGCGCAATATTGGGCGAACCAGCCTCCAGGTGATTATGAGACCGAGCTAGGGACTTTGCGTCTCGAAGATGGACAGTTCGTGATGGCATTGGCGTACTATGACAAAGCCCTGTTAGCCGCACCCGGACATCGGGGAGCGATGATGGGCCGGGCCCTCGTGCTGCTACAGACAGAGGATAGTGCAGGTTCTGTCGCGCAACTTTCCGAACTGATCGACGCTTTGGAGCAGGAAAAAACAGGCAAGCACGACGAGGCGGACCGCGCTGTTCTTGCAGCCGCTTACGCCAACAGGGGGGTCGCCAGAGACAGAATGGGCGATTACGAACGAGCACTCGCCGACTATACGATGTCTCTCAAAACCGATGAGAAAACCGTCTCCGGACCTGGCGTGGTTCAAAGAATCCTGTACGGCAACACCCATGTGTCGACGGTGAGAAGCCGCGCCGTTTATCTCTATGAGCAGTTACAAAAACCCGAAGTCGAGAGAGTCATGCGCGTCCCGAAGATTGATGCGCTACAGCGAATGCATCGCCCCCGATAACTTCGAGAGCCACAGGTGGGATCAGATGACCCCAAGGACATCTGAAAGCAAGGCTCTCATGAAATAGAAAACCGCAAGACCGCCGAACATGAGATGAACCCAAGGTCTCTCGCCGCGCGCATCGCGGTAGGTCAGCCCATAAAAGGCCACGAGGCCTGTGACCAGCAAGAATACCCAATCAGCCCAAGTGCCGATCATGGTGCGTCTCCCGTTTCGTCAGACTGCCAATGGAACCATTCAACGTCGGATTGGTTCTGATCGTACCCAGATCGATCCCACCGTCTCGCAATCTGATTGATTGTCTGTAGGCATCGGGAATAGAAATGAATCTGTTCGGCGGAATGTATGCTGAGCTGGCATGAGCTGTACAGCCCCGGCATGTTGCAAGATCAATTTTTGCGGTCGGCGACGCCCAGGCATTTGACGCACCGCTGGTTGAAATCAAAGCCATTCACGAGCGATCATGACAAGCCGTTCAACTTCGAAAATCTCGCAATGGCTCTACCCGGATGCCGCCGGCCTATATTGTGCCCCCGGCAGATTTCATATCGACCCTCATCTTTCAGTCGATAGAGCAATCGTTACCCACGGTCACGCCGATCACGCGAGACCAGGACATGGCGCCGTAATGGCGACCCCGGAAACCGCTGAAATCATGTCTGTACGGCTTGGGGATCAGGCCGGCCGGCAGCGCGAGACATTGAACTTGGGCGAACACAGACGCATCGGCGATGTCGACGTCTCACTGGTCCCTGCAGGCCATGTTCTGGGCAGTGCCCAGGTCGTCATGGCATATCGTGGCATGAAAGCCGTCGTCTCGGGCGACTACAAACGCCGTGCCGACGAGACCTGTGCCGCTTTCGAACCCGTGACCTGCGACGTCTTCGTTACCGAAGCGACGTTTGCCCTCCCTGTCTTCCGGCATGAGCCGGACGATGGAGAAATCGCTCGCCTCCTGCAATCGCTGGCGACCTTTCCGGAGCGCGCTCATCTGGTTGGCGCATACGGCCTTGGAAAATGCCAGCGCCTTATCCGGCTCCTGCGCGCGGCCGGATATGACCGGCCGATCTGGTTGCATGGTGCCTTGATAAGACTGTGCAGCTTGTATGAGGAACTTGGCGTTGCTCTCGGCCCATTGCTTCCTGTCAGCGAAGCCAAGCCGAGATCTCTTGACGGAGAGATCGTGATGGCGCCGCCCGGTGCCCTGCGCGACCGCTGGTCACGGCGCCTCGGAGATCCGGTGACTGTGTTTGCATCGGGATGGATGCGTGTTCGCGGCCGAGCACGCCAGCGCGGCGTGGAGTTGCCGCTGATTATTTCCGACCATGCAGACTGGGATGAACTCACGACGACGATCGACGAGACCCAAGCCGAGGAAATCTGGGTCACCCATGGGCGCGAAGACGCCCTTGTCCACCACATCGAAAAATCGGGACGACGCGGTTTTGCACTATCTCTGATCGGTCGTGAGGACGAAGACGAATGAAGGCATTCGCGGACCTTCTCGACCGTCTCGTCTACACCCCCTCGCGGAACGGGAAGCTGCGCCTCTTGGCACGTTACTACACCGATGCGCCCGATCCAGATCGAGGATGGGCGCTGGCTGCACTCACAGGTGACCTGAAACTGTCTCTTCCAATGCGGCGCATCGTGCGAGACCTGATGGAGCCGCGCGTGGACCCGGTCCTCTATCAGTTATCGCGCGACTATGTCGGTGACACAGCAGAGACTGTTGCCCTGCTATGGCCCGGCGACAGCCTCGACGAGCCGCCGCGGCTCAAGGAAGTTATAGAGACGCTCCAGGGCGCCGCCTCCGACGATGCTGCCGGTCATATCGAAAACTGGTTGGACCGGCTTGATGCCACAGGTCGCTGGGCGCTCCTGAAGTTGGTGACAGGCGCATTGCGGGTCGGTGTATCCTGCCGCCTCGCTAAAGTCTCGGTCGCCAGGTGGGGTGATGTCGATGTGGCGGAGATCGAAGAGTTGTGGCATGGGCTGACACCGCCGTTTGAAGATCTGTTTGCCTGGCTAGGCGATGGCTTACCAAAACCGGAGATTGGAACCGCTGCTGTTTTTCGCCCCTTGATGCTCGCGCACCCGCTTGAAGAAGGCGAGATCGCAAATCTGACCGACGCCGACTTTCTGGCCGAGTGGAAATGGGACGGTATCCGCGTTCAGCTTGCAGCACGGGAGTCGACGGTTCGGCTCTTTTCGAGAACCGGCGATGAGATTTCTCACAGCTTTCCCGAGATCGTCGCCACCGGTGTCCAGGACGTCGTTCTCGATGGCGAGCTTCTCATCGTTCGCGACGGCACCGTTGCGCCTTTCAATGATCTGCAACAACGATTGAATCGGAAGAGCGTCACAAAACGGATGCTATCTGAGTATCCGGCGCACATCCGGCTCTACGATATTCTGATCGATGGCGAAGATGACCTCCGCTCCCGCCCCTTGAGCGAAAGACGCGCGTCGCTCGAAGCTTGGCACACCCGTATAGACCCTGCCCATATGGACGTATCCGATCTGATTGCGTTCGAGACTATGAGCGAGCTTGGAAGGCTAAGGGATGGCGCGCGCGCGTCAGGGATCGAGGGTCTTATGCTGAAGCGGCGATCCAGTCCCTACATTGCTGGCCGGCCCAAGGGACACTGGTTCAAATGGAAGCGGGCACCGCTGACCATCGATACGGTGCTCATGTACGCCCAGCGTGGCTCCGGCAAGAGATCGTCCTTCTATTCGGATTTTACGTTCGGCGCCTGGACGCGCGATGGCGAAGGCAAGCAAATTCTGGTCCCGGTCGGCAAAGCCTATTTCGGATTCACTGACGAAGAACTCAAACAACTGGATCGCTGGGTCCGCAGCCATACAACCGATCGCTATGGTCCCGTTCGCGCTGTAGAGCCGAAACTCGTCGTCGAAGTTGCTTTCGACGCGGTTCATCTCTCGAAGCGCCATAAATCGGGTGTTGCTATGCGTTTTCCCAGAATCCATCGGATTCGCTGGGATAAACCAGCCGACGAAGCTGAGCAACTGACGGCCCTAACGGCGATGATCGAGTAACGATCGGCGGTCACAATCTTCAATCCTGGCACCGTTTTTCCGCTAGCGTGCCGTCATTAATCCGTATTGTTCGGGAAACATCGCTCTGATATCAGACACTAACACAAACATGTTTGCAAAATGGGCAAACACAAGGATTGTCGCTAGCAATGTGCTAAGCTAAGGGAATCGGAGCAGGAAGAATTCCCGCTCAACTGGCATAGTCGACAACCGGTTGGAAGAAAGACGTTTCGCTATGGATGCACGCCATCAGCACACATCCGACAGCACCGACTTGAAGGAGAACGAGATGACAACGGACCCGTTGATGAATGTCGAGCTTCCCAAGTCGGTTCGAGATCTGGTGAAGGCCAGTATCGAGCAGGCTAAGCAGGCCTTCGATACTTTTGTTTCCACAAACGACAAGACATGGAAGAGCCTCGAGAACTCATCGCTCGCGACAACCATGAGTCTCCGGTCTCTGAATGAAAAGATCGCGGATATCACGCGCAAAAATGCGGATGCTAATTTCCAACTGGCAATTGAGCTCTCAGAGTCGAAAGACATGGCTGAAGCACTTGAGCTGCAGAACCTTCATGCCCGCAGGCAAATGGAGACATTCTCCTCGCAGCTTGAAGAGATCCGGGATCTCGCGGTGAACATCGTCCTGGATGCCAACGCAGCCAGCAACAGCCTTGCAGGTCAGACAGGTGTTCCCTCGCCGCCCAGCGGTCAGCAAGCACCGCCGCCTCCTGGCTCGATGCCGCAATCTGCACCGCCACCGGGCAGAGCGCCTCAGTCAGCCACACCAAGTGGACCGATGACAAGCGCTCCCAGTGGAATCCCGTCAGCGCCAAAAGCGCCTCATAGCGACTCGATGGCCGATATGGGCAGTCCGCATAATGACCGAAGAGACGATCAGCGCCCTCTCTGATTGAGAGAGCGCCGATTGACCTTAGGCTGCCAGCGCCCGGTCCGGGTCTGTGAAGTCGTAACTAAGCGACTCCGCGACTGCAGCGTGCGTGACTTTTCCTTCGCACACATTCAGCCCGTTGCGCAGATGCGGGTCCATCTCCAGAGCTTTCCGCCAACCGTGATCCGCGATTGCCAAGGAGAATGGCAACGTCGCATTGTTGAGTGCCACGGCTGACGTCTTGGGTACGGCACCCGGCATATTGGTCACACAATAGTGGATGACACCGTCGACCACATAGGTTGGGTCATCGTGGGTTGTCGGCTTGGAAGTCTCGAAGCAACCGCCCTGATCGATTGCAACATCCACTACCACAGACCCCGGTTTCATCTGCCGGATGAGATCCGCATCCACCAGCTTCGGTGCGGCAGCGCCGGGGATGAGCACTCCGCCGATGACCAGGTCCGCCATCATGCAATGCCGCTCGATAGCATCACGTGTCGAGAATACGGTATTCAGCGGACGACCGAATTGCGACCAGAGGCGGCGCAGCGCATCCGGATTGCGATCAATGACCCAGACGTCCGCTCCCATTCCAAGAGCAATATGGGCAGCATGCGTTCCGACAACACCGCCACCGATGATGACAACTTTCGCTGGATCGACACCAGGGACGCCACCAAGCAGAACGCCGTGGCCACCATGGGCCTTCTCAAGAAAATAAGCGCCAGCCTGTATCGACAGCCGTCCGGCGACTTCGGACATCGGTGCCAGCAGCGGCAAGCCACCGCTCGGCGACGTCACTGTTTCATAGGCAATGCAAATCGCCCCTGAATTGATCAGCGCCTCGGTCTGCTCTCGGTCGGCTGCAAGATGGAGATAGGTGAAAAGGATTTGGCCCGGTCGCAGCATGGCACATTCACCCGGCTGCGGCTCCTTTACCTTCACCACCATCTCGGCGCGCTCGAAGACGGTCTCGGCATCAGGAACGATCGACGCACCGACAGCCTCGTAATCCGCATCCTGCATGCCGATGCCTGAACCGGCATCGTGCTCCAGGATCACCTGATGCCCATGGGCAACAAGCTCCCTAACATTGGCCGGTGTCAAACCGACCCGATATTCATGAACTTTGACTTCTTTTGGCACGCCTATCAGCATCATTTCCTCCAATGCCGACTGGAAACGTGAGCGGTCACGCTTCGGGTGAGATTACCTTTTGCCAGATGCCACTTAACGGCCCGGCGCTGTAGTGCCAGTTTTTCGCAATCAGCAATGCCAGGCCTTGAGGATTGTCAACGCGCGTCGATCAAGCCGGCCAATCGGCGGATTCCAGGTTCGATTTTGGACGCCTCGATGGATGAGAATCCCAGCCGAAAGTAATTCTTCGGTGCCGGATCTGCGGCAAAGTTGATACTCCCCGGCTCGATGATGATTCCAGCGTCGCGCGCCGCAACAGCCAAACGATCAGCATCGAGATCCGGTGGTCCCTCGACCCAATAGCTCGATCCGCCAAAGCTCGGCACACGGCTGGAGTCCGGCAGATGGCTGGACAGCGCCTGACTCATGCACTTCCAGCGTTCGCGATAAGCACGATGGAGTCGACGGATCAGAGCGTCATGATGTCCCAACGCAAGGAACAGCGCCGCAACGCGCTGATTGTTGTTCGGCGCATGCCGGACCATGAGACGACGAAGTGCACGGATCTCGTCAATCAGTTCCTTTGGCCCAACCAAAAACCCCATCCGCAGCCCTGGAAACAATGTCTTCGAGAGGCTTCCGACATAGATGACACGGCCGTCGCGATCCTGCGATTTGAGCGCAGCGCAAGGGTCGCTCACATAATTCGTCTCAAACTCGTAGTCGTCTTCGATCACCACGAGATCGTGCTTGGTTGCAAGAGCCAGAAGCTCGGCACGCCGCTGACGCGACATGGTGACCGTCGTCGGGAACTGATGGCTCGGAGTCGTGAAAACGATATCGGCGAGAGAAAGCTGGTCGTCGACAACCAGCCCTTCCTCGTCGACCGGGATCGACATGACGCGGTTTGTCCGCAACCGGAAGATATTGCGCACATCCGGATAGCCAGGTTCCTCGATCGCAACCACAGTCTCCCGCATCACCAGGAGACTGGCGAGGAGATAGAGGGCATTCTGAGCGCCCAATGTCACCAGGATTTCGTCGGAACTCGCCAGGATACCGCGCCGTGGCAAAATCCGCGTACGGATCTGATCGATCAGCATGGGATCGTCCTGATCCCTGAAATCGCTCGTCCAGGCATCGAGCCACTGCTTTCCAAGCGCCTGACGACTGCACTCGCGCCACTCGGCTATTGGAAACAGCGTGTGATCCACTTGGCCATATATGAACGGATAGGGATAGGACTTCCAATCGGCCGGCTTGTCGATATTCGCCTGGCGAGTCGGGCGCACGCGAAACCTTGACTGCCAGTCGGGCTTGCCATCCGCACCGTCATCGATCGCTTCCGGCCGTGCCGCATGACCGGCGAGCATCTTCTCGTTGACGTAGTATCCACTGCGCTCGCGCGCCAGGATATACCCATCGTCGATTAGTCCCTGGTAGGCAAGAACCACCGTATTTCGCGAGACGCCAAGGCGCCGAGCCATTTGCCGGCTTGACGGAAGACGATCATGAGCCGGCAACTGCCCGCCGAGAATGGCCGATACCAGCACTTCGCGGATCTGCGACTGCAAACTCATTGCGTCGGACTGGGGAAGCTGAAAGAGTGAGTCACGCATGGTCTGGTCTCAGCGAAATCCGTTTTTTGGACCTAGAATGGGTCCAATGCACAGAGTACCGTTTCAGGCCTTTCTGAACAAGCGAGGCGGGTCGACGGGTGCGCCGCACACGCGATCCAGGTCCTAGCCCAGCCCCGGCGGCTGAATGACGGCGATTTTTGGAGGTGCACCTCTCATGCAATACACCGCGAATACTCTCGAACATCAGTGGATGCCGTTCACGGCCAACAAGGACTTCAAGGAGTCACCGCGTCTCGTCCTGAAAGGCGAAGGCGTCTATCTTTGGGACCATAAGGGCGGCAAGATTCTGGATGGCTCCTCGGGCCTCTTCTGCTGCGCGCTCGGGCATGGCCGCAGCGAGATTGCGGACGCTGTCCATCAGCAGCTGCTCACGCTCGACTACACGGCACCATTCCAACTCGGCCAACCTGGATCGTTCGAACTTGCAAGCCGCATCGCCAAACTCACGCCCGACGAAATCAACCACATCTTTTTCGTGAACTCGGGCTCCGAGTCCATCGACACGGCCTTGAAAATCGCCATGGCCTATCACCGCGCTCGCGGCGAAGGACAGCGCACACGCTTTGTCTCACGTGAACGCGCTTATCACGGTGTCAATATCGGTGGTGTCTCCCTGAGCGGCATGGTCAAGAACCGCGAGACCTTCTCCGGCGTCATGCCGAACGTCGTCTGCATGCGCCATACCTGGATGGAAGAGAACCGGTTCGTCAAAGGCCAGCCTGAGCACGGCGCCGAACTTGCCGAGGATCTGCAGCGCTTTGTGGACACTTACGGCGGATCGACGATCGCTGCCTGTTTTGTCGAGCCGATCGCCGGATCGACAGGCTGTCTCGTTCCGCCCAAAGGCTATCTGGAGCGCCTGCGCCAGATTTGCGATGAGAACGGCATTCTCCTGGTCTTCGATGAAGTCATCACAGGTTTCGGGCGACTCGGTAAGCCGTTTGCGGCCCAAGCCTTCGGCGTCACACCGGACATCATGACCATGGCCAAGGCCATCACCAATGGTGCCCAGCCGATGGGTGCGGTTGCTGTATCCGATGCCATCTACGATGCGATCGTCAACAACGCACCCGAAGGTGCCGTGGAGCTTTTCCATGGCTACACGTTCGGTGGGCATCCTGCGGCGTGTGCAGCCGGCCTGGCGACACAGGATATCTTCGAGCGTGAGAATCTCTTTGATCGCGCTGCCGATCTGTCGGAGTATTTCCTGCACTCGGTCTTTGAACTGCAGGACCTAGACATGGTGACCGATATCCGGGGCTACGGGCTCATGGCGGCTATCGATGTCAAGCAGGGCGCGGCACCGGGCGCACGTGGAACCGAAATTCAGAAGAAGCTCTTCTGGAACGGCCTGCACGTCAAATTCACTGGCGACTCGGGCATTCTGGCTCCGCCGTTCATTTCCGATAAATCTCATATCGACGAACTTTGCGCAGCGCTACGCAAGACTCTGGAGGAAATCCGCGATTAGCGGCTTCGCGCGGGAAAGACGTGACGCTCGGCCTGGGCCTTTGGCTCAGGGCGGGCGCATGCCTGCGCAGTCGTAATCTGCCCCGACGTCGGGCGGGCCATTCGGGATGGTTTTGCTTTAGCGTTGTGCTCCTCCAGGTAGTGCTTGATTGCCATCTGAGGTTCGACGACGAAGCAAGAGACGCCACATAGATTCTGATAGCGTAAAGTATTGAAAATTGATAACTTTTGCGTATGAAGAGGAAATCTCAGCTACATACTAATGACATCGTCAGTAGGCTAGCTGCGTCCCTTCGATGTCACGTCACGCCCCGCAAGAAACGCGAAACCCTTGGCGTGTCGGTGGACGCGACCAAGGTGGCACTCAATCGCCTAACGCGAAAAGAACTCATAGCTTCACCACCTTGCGAATTCTATGTCGTCGCTCCGTTCGAAGCCGCAGCTGTCGACGCAATCTGCGATCAGTATCGAATTGGCTGGCTTGATCAGACAGCTACAGTTCTCTCTGAGCTTGCGGAACGCTTTGAACCTGAAAAATTCGTCGCAACAGTAAAAACCGAGCTTGTTCCGGTCTCGGACCCACAGGCATTGAACTGATGACAGTTTGTCCTCCGAAGACGATGTCGAATGCAGTTTAGGATTGAGATAGACAAGACCGGAAAGTCTGGGCTCAGAGACCAGGTCGTCGCCGAGATTTCGAGGCTCATTTTCGAAGGTGTGCTCCAGGCCGACACAAGATTGCCCTCTTGCCGGCAATTCTCGCAGATACTCAAAGTCTCGATAAACACCGTGATAGCTGCATACAGAATTCTTGAAGACCAACACCTCATCTACTCAAAACCACGATCTGGATTCTTCGTCAGCAGATTTGAAGGCGCAAGCGAGAGAAAACCCAGCGCTCACGAATCTGCACCAAAACCGAGTTCCAATTTGTGGGAGCGCTTGAATTGGCGACGACGATCCGACGATCTGCGGCGGATCATCCGGCCAGAAAACTGGTACGAGTTCGAATATCCTTTTGTTTGCAATCAAATCGACGAAGACAAGTTTCCTGTCTCGCAATGGCGAGAATGTTCGCGGCTGGCCATGAACAGAAAAGACCTGAAGGTCTGGTCTGCGGACAGTCACTACTCCGACAGCACCGAACTACTTGAACAAGTCTGTAACCGTATTTTGCCGCGTCGAGGTGTCTTTGAGACCACAGATTCGGTTTTGGTCACGCTTGGAAGTCAAAACGGTCTCTACATCACGAGTCAATTGCTCGGTGGGCGCAACCGTGTGGCAACCATTGAGGATCCAGGTTACCCGGACGCACGCAAGATCTTGAGCGCAAGTTTTGGCGAAGTTCGATTTCAGCCGGTCGATGACGAAGGGTTAATTGTTGACGAAAGGCTTCGCGGCACGACGCTGGTTTTCGCAACCCCAAACCGGCAATGCCCAACCACTGTCACGATGTCGGAACAGCGCAGAAAGGAATTGATTGCAGCAGCCGATGAGTATGACTTCTTCATTGTTGAAGATGAATATGAGTGCGATGTCGACTATCGAAACTTCACGCCTTTTCCGCTCCGTAGTACCGAGGCCAAGGGCCGCGTCATCTACCTGGGAAGCCTATCAAAAGGGCTCTCACCTGGATTGAGGCTCGGTTATCTGGTCGCTGAGCCCGAGTTTGTCGAGGCCGCCCGAGATGTGCGCGGCACAATTTTGCGTCACCCGCCAATAGTCCTCCAGCATACCGCCGCAGTATTTTTGCGTTTCGGCTACTATGAGAGTCAGCTCCGCCGCCTGCATAGTGACTTCATGGCTCGATGGAATGCGGCCGACGAGAGCATCAGAAAGAATCTGCCAGACTTCGATGTTACAAGTGAGTATGGCGGAACCAATTTTGTCCTTAGAGACAAAGAGAGAGTTCTGAGCGCTTCGGCGATTGCACAAGAGGCCTGACCTGAGCCCCGTTTGGTCCCTCACTTGAAAGGAGAGTCCGTCAGCGATAGGAGACGGACATGAGGAAGTCACGGTTCAGCGAAGAACAGATCATTTCGATCCTTGGCGAGCAGGAGCGCGGGATGGCGACTGCGGAAGTCTGCCGAAAGTATGGCGTGAGCCAGGGGACGTTCTACAAATGGAAGGCGAAGTTCGGCGGCATGGATGTGTCCGATGCGCGCAAGCTCAAGACGCTTGAGACGGAAAATTCCCGCCTGAAGCGGCTTTTGGCGGACGCGATGCTGGACAATGTGGTGCTGAAAGATCTTCTGGGAAAGAACTAACGACACCTGCTGAGCGACGCGCGGCGGCCCTTGATGCGATGGCAAGATATGCCCTTTCGCAACGGCGGGCCTGCCGGCTGGTCGGTGTCGACCCCAAGACGGTGCGTCGGGCGCGTGTCCCCGACAACCCACAGATCCGGGCGCGCATGCGTGCGCTGGCGGCTGAGCGGCGCCGGTTCGGCTATCGCCGCATCGGTCTCATGCTGGAACGCGAAGGGATCAAAATGAACCACAAGAAACTGCGCCGGCTTTACGCCGAGGAGCGGCTTGCCGTACCGCGCCGACGTGGGCGCAAGCGCGCGCGGGGAACCCGGGCGCCGATCCCGATCCCCATTGGCCCGAGCATGCGCTGGAGCCTGGACTTCCTCTCCGACGTGTTCGGTGCCAGCCGGCGGTTCCGCATCCTGGCAGTGATTGACGATTACAGCCGTGAATGCCTTGCGCTGGTAGCGGACACATCGCTATCGGGGGCACGGGTTGCGCGTGAACTTGATGCTTTGATAGCCCGCCGTGGCAAGCCACGAACGATCGTCAGTGACAATGGCTGCGAGCTGACGTCCCGAGCGATCCTTGAGTGGCAGAACCGGACCGGCGTTGCTTGGCATTACATCGCGCCGGGCAAACCACAGCAGAATGCCTTCATCGAGAGTTTTAACGGACGGCTTCGTGACGAGTTGCTCAATGAGGAGGTGTTCGACAGTCTCAGGGCCGCCCGCCGGGCATTATCGCGCTGGCGCACCGATTACAACACCGTCAGACCGCATTCAGCTCTGGGCGGATTGCCACCACTGGCCGTGCTGTATGCACAAGGCTCAGGACCCACCAAGGGGAACACCGCCTTCCACTCTCCGACACCGTCGCTCGCCTAATGGGCGAACGAGCGACGGTGGCTCCGAGGGGAAGGCTCACACCGCGACCATGAAAACAGAAAAGGAAACAGCACTTCACGACAACAGGATGACTAGTTATCTAAACTCTGGACTCTCAAAATAAATGAGGGCGTCTTGGGGCCCAGGTCAGGCCCAACAGCGCGGCGTCATAGTTGAACAGATCGCCCCGTGCTACTCGAATTTCGATATCGGGAAGTTCTACTTTCGATTGGGAGTGTCAGCCATTCCAGTTTCCTCAATCGAACCGGGAATCCAAAGGTTGGCCGAGTCGATCGCCGTGTTGCGTCGCCAATAATGCGTCAGGATCCAATGCGATTCATTCTTTCGCCGGCATCGCTTGCTGTCACGCCGAGACAATGAGTTCACGACCTAAACGTCTTTCCCTCCGGTAAAGTTGAATTCCGCACCCGTTCGAATTCCCGATGGCCAGCGTGACGTCATTGTCTTCAGCCGGGTGTAAAATCGTACCCCTTCCATGCCGTGGATGTGGTGATCCCCAAAGAGCGACCTCTTCCAACCGCCAAAGGAGTGATAGGCCACGGGAACCGGTATTGGTACGTTGACACCGACCATCCCGATACGAACGCGCGCCCAAAAATCGCGCGCAGCATCGCCATCTCGCGTGAAGATCGCTGTCCCATTGCCGTATTCATGATCATTGATCATCTGGACGGCTTCCTCGTATCCGCCGGCGCGAACCACTGAGAGAACCGGGCCAAAGATTTCTTCTTTGTAGATCGACATGTCTGTCGTGACATTGTCAAAAAGACAGCCGCCGATAAAAAATCCGTCCTCGTAGCCTTGAAGGCGAATATCTCGCCCATCCACGACTAGGTTTGCCCCCTGCTCAACCCCTTGGTCGATCAAGTTGTGGATCTTGTCGAAGCTCTGTTTTGAAATGACCGGTCCGAGCTCGGAGGTCGGATCCGTATAGGGCGCCACTTTCAGCGCGCGGACACGTGGTTCCAATGCTTCAACAAGCCGATCCGCCGTACCCTCGCCAACGGGCACAGCTACTGAAACTGCCATGCATCTTTCGCCGGCCGAGCCGTAGGCAGAACCAATCAACGCGTCCGTGACCTGATCCATATCTGCATCCGGCATCACCACCAAATGGTTCTTGGCACCGCACAATGCCTGCACGCGTTTTCCGTTTGCCGTGCCGCGTGAGTAAATATAGTGGCCAATAGGCGTTGAACCCACGAAACTGACAGCCTCGATTTTCGGATTGTCCAACAGTGCGTCGACGGCTTCCTTGTCGCCATTCACAACATTGAACACGCCCTCCGGCAGGCCCGCCTCTGCAAGAAGTTCTGCTATTCTCAGAACCACAGTCGGATCTTTCTCAGATGGCTTCAGCACAAATGTATTTCCGCTTGCGATGGCCACCGGATACATCCACAGCGGCACCATGGCCGGGAAATTGAAAGGTGTAATTCCGGCGACGACACCGACAGGCTGGCGCACCGTATAGCTGTCGACATTGGCGGCCACAGACTCCGAGTACTCCCCCTTCAGCAGCTGAGGGATGCCGCAGGCGAATTCAACAACTTCGATGCCGCGCGCGATTTCGCCCTTCGCATCTGGGATTGTCTTGCCATGTTCCGCCGAGAGCAGATCAGCCAGCTCATCTATATTTTTTTTCAGAAGATCCCGGAACTCGAACATCACAGTGGCGCGTTTTGCCGCCGGTGTCGCAGCCCACGCCGGGAGCGCTGCAGCCGCGACATCAACAATGGCATCGACATCTTGCTTCGATGCCAGCAGCACCTGCCCCGATACAGCTCCTGTTGCGGGATTAAAAATGTCACCCGTTCGATCAGACCCGCCCGACCAGGGTTTGTTCGACAGAAAGTGTCCGACAGTAGACATTGTCAATCTCCAGATATCTTTTTGCAGCGTTCGACTCTGTGCAATCAGGTAGCGCCAATCGCGAGAAGGTCAGATGCTATCGAAAATTCTGAGACTGAGGAGTCACAGAATCGAGCAGTGATGGATACAGAGTGATTTCAGGTCCAAGCCCTAAAGTCATTTCAGCGCAACAGCAGCAAAAAACCAGGCCCGAGGCATACCGATTGGGCTTTAGCTTCTGGCTCCATCTCGGCGAGATACCTGTCATACCTAGGCGCAACCAACATTCTGCCCCTGCCCGAACGCATCCGAAAGCGCGCATCTGCCCGAGCGCCCGCTCTTTTTACTGGTATTACGTTTCCACTCGCAGATGCGCAGGTAGGATTCTGAACTGTAACCACATTTATCCATAATTGTATCTGTCCCTATCGATTTTCCATGCGCTCCAATACGCCAGGAGAATTGCAACGCGTCAGCGAACGCCGAGCCTTGGGTTGGGATATCGCGGAAGTGAGATCGACTGCATGGTACTGATTTTCGACGGGGCATGTCGGTCCGTGGGGGCTGCTTGGGATCCCGGCTTTCCATTGCAGAAGTTCGAGCGGCCGATACACGATGGCTTCGCCGATAAGGTTCTTGGCTCCGTTGAGCGGCTGCCTCGTTCTCTAAATCGTGCTAAAGCGTTTCAGTCGCGACCTTCGGATCGCTACCAAAAATCGCTTGGCACCAAATCGAGTGCATTACCCAATAGGCGACTTCAGAAAAAACCATCGCAGAAGGAGGATAAGCCGTGAAAACAAACCGTCTAATTCAGACGACATTGTTGGCCGGGGTTGTTGCGTTGTTCACCAACGTTGCCGCCGCTAAAGACGGGAAGCCAGACAAAGTAACCAAATGGGTCTTCCAGCCCTGTTTTGACTCATCTGATGCCGGATGGGGAAGTGGCGTCGTGCCATGGATTAAAGCGGTTGAGGAAGCAACCGAAGGCACGGTCAAAATCAAACTGGAACCGGTTGGGGCGATCACGAGCGGATCCGAAGCGTTCGGCGCGACAGCAGCCGGGTTGATTGACGGAACGGCCTGTTGGGGATCCGTATACAGTGGTGATATGCCCGAAGGGATGCTGGCGTTTGGTATGGCCATGGGTGCCTCCAATACGGACCAGGCATGGAAGGCCATGTGGGGCGATCCCAAATATCGGATTGGCGATTTGATCCAGGAAGCGGCCAAGGAGCGTAACTTGCGGTGGATTGGTTGGACCAACCAAGGCCCCAACGCAATGTTCACGAAGTTCCCTGTCCGTAAAATGGAGGATCTAGCCGGCAAGAAGATGCGTGCAGGTGGTCCTCAGGCTCTCTTCCATCAGGCCATGGGCGGCGCGCCCGTAGCCATGGGTGGCGGCGATATCTATACGGCAATCAAGCTGGGTACTATCGACGGTACCTATTGGGATACCGGCGGTATCGACGATATGGCTTTCCATGAAGTCATCAAATATGCGGCTCAGCCAGGTTGGTGTCCTGCTCAACATCAGGAAACCTTCGTGAACCTGGACAAGTGGAACGCGCTGACTCAATGGCAGAGAGACCGCATTCAAGGCGTCTTCAAGAGCACTTATTTCGAAACCAGCAAGCTACATGAAGATGGGGTCGCGCATGCGTTGAAAACCCTCAAGGATGCTGGCGGAGAGGTGATTCAGTTCTCCGATGAAGAAATCAAGAGAATGCGAAGCAAGTCCATCGCCGAAGTTTGGCCACTGGTTGCGAAAAGATCAAAACGCAATGCCAAAGGCGTGGAAATCTGGAAACAATTTCTGAAAGATAACGGAGATCTATAATTGGCTCCGCGATCAATCAAACGCATATGAACCAAAAACAGGTCCGGGCATAAACGCCTGGACCTGTTCCATTCCTGCGTACGACACAGTTCCCTGGGACCGGCTAATGCCAATCCAGGCGTATGAATGGATTCATATGGGAAAGGCACGACCGATCCTGTTGCGGGACCCCGACTTTCCAATGATCAAATCCAATGAGATTCAGGAATTGACGATCTGCTGGACCACAATCGAATTTGCCTGAAAGCAGGAGGGGTGATGTACAACAAGATAATTATTGCGAGCGCCTTGGACCAAGGCTTTAGTCAAAAGGCGCTGGAAGCGGCTAAGGCACTTGTTTCGGAAAACGGCAAAATTATCGCCGTTCACGTCATTGAACCTGTCAACAATGTGGTCGAGTCATTTATGCCCGAGGATGCTCAATCCAAAGCACATGACACAATCAAAGAAATGATGGCTGACCGACTAAACGACGAAAAAGAGATTGAATCTGTAATACTGTCAGGTCAGGCAGGCATCGAAGTATCAAATTATGCCAAGAAAGCTGACGCGGACTGTATCATCGTCGGCTCTCATAAACCCGGTTTGGATGATTTTTTTCTCGGTTCAACATCATCTCGTATCGTGCGACATGCTCCGTGTGCCGTGCATGTGCTGCGTTAAGTTAGCCCATTGAGCGATTTAGATTGGTGGGGTGTCGCATTCTGCAGCCTGTCCGATGACGAGGATTGCGAATTCTGGGTCCAGGACGGGCGCGCTCGCAAACGCAATCTCCGATCCAAGCCGACAATGCACGAACGCTAAACTGCCTACCGAGATGGGCCGAGACCGACGCCACACGTCTACTTTTTGGCGTCATCAAACGGGCGTTCAGGAGACATTCCGCCATTGAGGCGGTCATCGGCCACCTCACAAAGACTGATGGCCAACTGGAATGCAACGTCCGCAAAGAGACCGCTGAGCCCATTTGGGCCGATACCCATCCTCACTGCCACCGGAAACACACAACCTCTGCTTGGTACTCGTACTCAGGTGGCTAACGATACCTTTGCGCTTGATCTCTGTCAGACCATCACGAAGCCGATGGTAACCGGATCACCACTCACCGCTGCTTCCCAAGCAACCTGCGTCGGAACAGACGCAGGTTGATCTGGACGGGTGACTACGCAGCATCAGACTCTTTGGAGAACAGGGTCTGCAAATCATGGACAAGCTTTTTGATGACAATCAACATCATAATCGCGCCGGTAATTGGAAAGAATATCTTCAGCGGATAGATGGGAAAGGGAATGCTCGTCGGCGTGTGCTGATTCAGCTTAACCGACAACATCGCCGCTTGATATCCCTTCCACATCAACACGGCGAGGAACAAGAACGTAAAGGTCACCGTGATGATGTCGCAGATCGCTTTTTTCTTCGCGGAGAAGTTTGCATAAAAAAGGTCAAGCTTCACGAAAGCGTTGTCATTCAGCGAATAGATCCCACCCACGCATGCCAGCAACACCATGGCAATTTGGAGCGTTGTCGAAATCCAAAGCGATGGTGAGTTCAAGACATATCTTAGAAAGACATCCGTCACACCAAACAGCGTGCAATACAGGATCAGCACCCAGCCAACCCGACCCATAGCTTCGGCGATGAAGTCGATCGTTTTTTCTATCGCGTTCCACAGTATCATATTCGACCTCTCATCGGCACTTTCATGTCTGCCGTTTGGATCCTAAAACGCCAAGAATCGAATGACCCCTGTATTCTCACCTGTGCATCCTATGCGGACCTGCACCATGCTGCTTACTTTGCCAGCTCCGGAAGCCATGTGGCGATCGCGGGGAAGAAGAAAACCAGCAACAATCCGATCACCTGCAGGACAATGAACGGTCCGACCGATTTGTAAACGTCACCCATGGTTACGTCCGGAGGCATGACGCTTTTCAGCCAAAAGAGGACAAAACCGAAAGGCGGAGTGAGATATGCGATCTGAATATTGACAATAAACAGAACGCCGAACCACAGTTTATCAATTCCCAAGGCATCGATGATCGGGATGAAGAGGGGCGTGCACAGCATAATGATTGCCCAATCGTCCATTACCATGCCGAGTAACAGGATGATGAACATCATCATTGCCAGGATGCCGATTTCTCCCCCTGGCATGCTGAGAACCAGTGTCGTCACCAGTTCCTGGCTGCCGAGCGAATTGAAGACGTTCAGATAGATATTGGAGGCAATCAATATCCATAGACCCATTCCGGTAAGTTTCACCGTCGTGGTCAAAGAATCCTTCAATACTTCCCAGGTCAATCTGCCGTAAAGCAGGTTGATGACGAGTGCGCCGGTTGCACCGAAAGCTGCAGCCTCAGAGGGCGTCGCAATACCGCCCCAGATCGCACCAAGCACCAGAAAAATAAGCAGCATAAACGGCCATATACTCACCAGGGCATGGAGCTTTTCGGATCTGGTAAATTTTTCCTCGGGGGGAATTGCCGGCCCCATTTCAGGTTGAAGCCGACAACGGACGCCGATGTAAGTGATGTAAAACAAGGCAAGCATCATACCGGGGAGAATTCCGCCCAGGAACAAGCCGCCAATGGAAACCTTGGCCAATAGGCCGTAGAAAATAAATGGGACACTCGGTGGGATGAGAGCGCCCAACGCTCCACCGGCACCAATTGATCCGATCGCGATATCCTTGCTGTATTTATATTTGATCATCGATGGGTATGCGATTTGACCCATCGTAATTGTTGCCGGCGGTGTAATGCCGGTTATGGCAGCAAAAATCGTGCATACCTTGACCGTTCCCATGGCTAGGCCGCCGGCAATATGACCGATAATTTTATAGACTGCGTCATAAGCAGCCTCGGCAATCCCCGAAAACCGAATGAGGCTTCCCATAAAAAGGAAGAGCGGAACCGTGACCAGCACATTATTCCACGGCGTGGAGTAAAACGCGCTGGGGATGGTCAGCAAAGCGCGTGGCTCGAATATCGCGGCGAAAATAACAGCCGTGCCGCCCAGACCAAAGGCCACGGGAAGCCCAAGAAATAGAGAGATGAACAAAACAACAAAATAAAGAAACGTAATAAGTTCTATGCTCATAGCGTTTCGCCCTATTTTAGCTTTTATGGTTGAATCTGGCTCAATATTCGGAAGGCGCGACGGCTTCCCACGTGTTCGCCCTGTACCGTCTAAATCTGTTTCACTGTCATGCGTTTTGCCGTTTTTCGAAGATTGTTCGCCTCATAGCCGGGTCGCCACCAATCTTACAAAGGCCTGTCTCGATCGAAATGACGGCTAAGGCACGGCTCCGAGACTCACTCCTCCCGTCTCCGCTCAATGTTGATGTCACATTTGCCTCCCAAAGAACGAGGGGATCGTTCCAATCTTGTCGTTGTCGCGACAATACGCGATCGCACTATTCTTCCCAGAAGTACCGAAGGACTGCAATGCCTCGTTGACATCCAATACCAGCCCTTACCTCGCAACATACCAATTGAGAGGTCACGTTCTCCGACGTGCTGCACCGCCACGACTAATGGGGCGCAAGGAGAAACGATAAAGACAGACACAATTGTCGAAAAATATGGATACAGTTCGATCCGGATCGCCTAACTGCGTCTTTGGCGAGTGGAAACAGTTTAGGTGACACTTCTCAAATGATGTCGGTTCTCAGCAGTGATGATAAGCAAACCAAGGCTGATCTTGATCCTTGAGTAACGGCTTGGCCGTGTATCGCGTTTATCGGTCTTAACTCGGCCCCGAACTGTCCGAAAGGTCGTCGTGCCCTGGACGGGTCGGGTCTAAACAAGACCACAACAATAACCGCCTACCCAAATCCAGAGAGGTGGTCCCTCACCTCAAGCTATCGTTGATCGCATTGAGCGCGTCCGATCCCGGACAGAGCTGGGCTGTATCCAAGCCGTTCAGAGGCGCTTTCGAGGTCTCGATCAGATTGTGCAGGTCTTTCTGATCCTGGTTGATGTAGAGCAGGCCTGTCACAACTTCGCCATTGGAATAGCGCTTGCGAAGAGTCTTGAAGGCTTCGTTCGCATCCGTCGGATCGTAGCCATCGTCGAGCTTGTGCAGGGTCATGTTCGACCCGTCGTGCATTTCGACTTGCAGCGTCTCGCCTTCGTCGTAGTCGGCCGTGATCTCGTCACGCCTCGGCACGAAATCCAACCCGCCAACGGCTTCCGAATGGTCGCGGATATAGTCGTAGCTCTTGGTCGAAGCGGCGTGATTGTTGAACGTGACGCAGGGCGAAATGATATCGAGCAGCGCAAAGCCCTCATAGCGGATCGCCGCCTTGATGAGCGGCACGAGCTGCGCCTTGTCGCCGGAGAAACCACGCGCCACGAAACCGGCGCCAAGCTGGATTGCCAGCGTACACAGATCGATCGCATCGAAGAGATTGTCCTCGCCTTTCTTGCTCTTCGACTCCTTGTCGTTGGTCGCAGAGAACTGGCCCTTAGTCAGACCATAGGTCCCGTTGTTCTCTACGATATAGGTCATGTTTACGCGCCGGCGAACGGCATGACAGAACTGGCCCAATCCAATGGATGCCGTATCGCCATCGCCCGATACGCCGAGATAGACGAGATCGCGGTTGGCCAGATTGGCGCCGGTCGCGATCGCGGCCATACGGCCGTGCACGGAATTGAAGCCATGCGAGTAATTGAGGAAATAGTTGGTCGACTTGGACGAGCAACCTATGCCGGACAATTTCGCCAGCCGGTGTGCCGGCAAGTCGAGCTCAAAGCAGGCCGCGACAATCGCAGCCGAGATCGAGTCATGGCCGCATCCGGCACAGAGGGTCGACAACACGCCCTCATAATCGCGGCGGGTCAGACCGAGCGCGTTCTTGGCAAGTTTCGGATGGCGGACGCTGGGCTTCTTGATGAAGGTCATAGGTTCACTCAGTTCATACGGGTCTCTAGGCTAAGCGCCTCGGTGACCGCTTTGTCGCCTTCGATAAGGGATTGCAGGCTCTCTTTGACGAATTTCGCGCTGAGAGGCATGCCGTCATAGTTCAGAACGGGAATGAGCTTTTCTGCCGGCAGTCCGGCCTCGGTGATCAGCAATGTGCGCATCTGCGCGTCCCGGTTCTGCTCGACAACAAAAATCCGCTCATGGGCCTCGGCGAATTCCTGAAGCTCCGCGGTGAAGGGAAAGGCCTTTATCCGAAGTGCGTTGAGCTTGTAGCCCTCACGCTCAAGCTGATCGAGACCTTCGCGGACAGCAGGCTCCGTCGAACCGAAATTGATCACGCCCAGTTTCGAGTCGCTGTCGCGGTCGTGCCAGACCGGCGGCGGCACCATCTTCGCGGCCAACTCGAACTTCGCCTGCAGGCGGTCCAGGTTCATGGCGTTGATGACACCGTCCTCGGTGTAGCGTGCGAAGGCGTCATGGGAGGAGCCGCGCGTGAAGAACGCACCTTTGGTCGGGTGGGTCCCGGGGATCGTGCGATACGGAATACCGTCGCCATCGACATCCAGATAGCGCCCATAATTCTCGATCTTGTCGAGTTCTTCAGCGTCGAGCACCTTGCCGCGATCGTGGACCCGCGTGTCGTCCCACTCGAGCCTGTCGACCACCCAGTCGTTCATACCGATATCGAGATCGCTCATCACGAAGATCGGCGTTTGCAGACGATCGGCGAGATCAAAGGCATCGGCCGAGAGCTCAAAGCATTCCTTCGGATCGGCGGGGAAGAGCAACACATGGCGCGTGTCCCCGTGGGAGGCGTAGGCGCAGGTGATGATGTCTGATTGCTGGGTCCGCGTCGGCATACCGGTCGACGGTCCGCCCCGTTGGACATCGAACAGAACCACCGGCACCTCGGAGAAATAGGCAAGGCCTATGAACTCGTTCATCAGCGAAATGCCTGGCCCCGAGGTCGCGGTGAAAGCACGCGCGCCGTTCCAACTGGCGCCGATGGCAATACCGATTGCCGCCAACTCGTCTTCTGCCTGTACAACGGCACCGAGTTTCCTGCCATCCTCGTCGATCCGCAGCCGTTTCATATGCTTGTCGAACGCTTCGGCAAGCGATGTCGACGGCGTGATCGGATACCAGGCCGCAACAGTAGCGCCCGCATAGAGGCATCCAAGTGCGGCCGCCTCGTTACCGCTGACCATGATCTTGTCATCCGTGCCATTGGTTCGCTTCACACGCAGGGGCAGCGGACAGTCGAAGTTCAGCTCGGCATAGTCCCGGCCCATATTCAGGGCCTGCAGGTTCGGTGCGATCAGCTTCTGCTTGCCCTTGAAGCGATCGTTCAATGTCTCTTCGAGGACGGAAAACTCGATATCCAGCAAGGCGGACAAAGCCCCCACATAGACGACATTCTTGAAGAGCTGACGCTCACGCGGATCGATATAGGCCTCGGCGCACATACGGGCGATAGGGATGCCGAGCACCTCAACATCCTTGCGGTCGAAGTCGCGCGGGAAGCTCGAGTCGTAGATCATGTAGCCGTCCGCCGCGATCTCCGCGATATCGTCGCGATAGGTCTGCGGGTTCATGGCAACCATGATGTCCGCCTTCTCCTGGCGCGCGGCGTATCCGGCTTCCGAAATGCGCACCTCGTACCAGGTGGGCAGCCCCTGAATGTTCGACGGGAAGACGTTCTTCGGGGAGACGGCGAGACCCATTCGGAACAGTGACTTGGCGAAGAGCAGGTTCGCGCTGGCGGAACCCGATCCGTTGACGTTGGCGAATTTGACGACGAATTCGTTGATCCGGCTCATGATCTCATGACCTAGATGTAGGTTCGGCTATGGGCAACGCAGGCATTGTCGGCCTGGGCCTCGACATAGGTGAATTTCTGCATGTCCCAGGCTCCGGTGGGACAGCGCTCGGCGCAAAGCCCGCAATGCAGACAGAGATCCTCATCCTTCGCCATGATGCGGCGGGTTTTGAGGGGCGGTGAAATATACAGATCCTGCGTCTTGTTCACGGCCGGCACGCGTAACCGGTCGCGCAACTCCTCCTCCTCGCCGTTCGGCGTGAAGTTGATGCAGTCGACGGGACAGATATCCACGCAGGCATCGCACTCGATGCAAAGGTTCCGCACGAACACGGTCTGGATATCGCAGTTGAGACAGCGTTCGGCCTCCTTGAAGGCAAGCTTTTCGTCGTACCCCAGTTCGACCTCGACCGTCAGACTCTCAAGCGAGGCATCGAGGTCTGCATGGGGAACGGGCACGCGCCTGATGTCGGCGAAATCATTGTCATAGGACCATTCGTGGATGCCCATCTTCTGGCTGACCAGACTGACGCCTGGAGCCGGCCGCTCTCGCAACGATTTGCCATTGCAGAAGAGATCGATCGATATGGCGGCCTGATGGCCATGGGCCACGGCCCAGATGATGTTCTCCGGCCCCCAGCCTGCGTCGCCACCGAAGAAGACTTCCGGCCGGGACGACTGCATAGTCTCCCGGTCAACAATGGGCGCATCCCACTCGTTGAAGTCGATCCCGATATCGCGTTCGATCCAGGGGAATGCGCCTTCCTGACCGATCGCCATCAGCACATCGTCGCAGTCGAAGTCGACGGTCTCACCCGTCTCTACCAGCGAGCGGCGGCCGGACTCGTCATATTCCGGTTTGACCAGAGCGAAGCGCACGCCAGTGAGATGACCGCCTTCGTGCAGGAAGGCAACCGGCTTGTGGTTGTCGAAAATCGGCACGCCTTCGCGCTCGGCATCTTCTATTTCCCAGTCGGACGCTTTCATGTCCTGGCGCGGACTACGCACGGTCACCCGCACATCCCGCCCGCCGAGGCGCAGTGCCGTTCGGCAGCAATCCATAGCCGTGTTGCCGCCACCGATGACGATGACACGCTTCCCGATCTTCTCCACATGTTTGAAAGCAACGGAGGTCAGCCAGTCGATCCCGAGATGAATGTTGTCAGACGCTTCTTCGCGCCCTTCAAGCCAGAGATCCTTTCCGCGTGGTGCGCCAGTCCCGACGAAGACGGCATCGAAGTCGCCTTTGAGCACTTCTTCGAGGCTGGTGATTTCGTGCCCGAAATGCGCCTCGACGCCCATATCCAGAACACGCCCGACTTCCTCATCCAGCACATCGGCCGGCAGACGGAAGGACGGAATGTTGGTGCGCATCAGACCACCGCCGATCTGATCTTTTTCGAACAGATGACAGGTGTAGCCGAGCGGCATCAGATCCCGCGCAACAGTGAGCGATGCGGGCCCGGCGCCGAGCAAGGCAATGCGTTTGCCATTCTTCTCTGTCGGCACCTGCGGCAGATAGGCATCGATGTCGCCTTTCAGGTCTGCCGCGACACGCTTCAGGCGGCAGATCGCCACCGGCTTCTCATCCACACGGCCGCGCCGACACGCCGGCTCGCAGGGCCGGTCGCAGGTGCGACCGAGAATGCCTGGAAAGACATTGGACTCCCAGTTGAGGAGAAACGCCTCCCCATAGCGTCGCTGCGCGATGAGCCGGATATATTCCGGCACGGGCGTGTGCGTCGGACACGCCCATTGGCAGTCGACGACCTTGTGGAAGTATTTGGGGTTCGAAATATCCGTCGGCGGCATTGCCGCGTCGGCAACCATCACATCTGTCGGTGACATCGCGTTTCGGCTCCGAGTGCCTTTCGACCAGCCTCAATTTTCATTACCGGTAGGAAGCAAAACCAAATCTGGTGTATGGCTTCTCACCGAACATTCGGGCTCCGCTCAATACCGGGCCCGCCCGCAACGAACCAACATCGATTCGTGCTATGGAAGCAGAGCTAACAGGCCCACGCAATTCACAAATAGATGTGGGCATAACCCGTTTCAAGTTAGGCTTTCGTCCGTGACACAAATACATCACATAAAGGTCGCTCAAGAGCGCGACCGACTGCCGCGCGCGGCACAGTTTGCGCACAAGCTCGCCGTCATGGCGGCGGACCCGGTTCCGGTCGACGCGGACGTCGCCGAAATGATCGTCAACCGCATCATCGACAATGCGGGCGTGGCAATGGCGGCGATCAATCGGGCGGCTCCGGCAACCGCGCGGGCGCAGGCTCTGGCCCACCCGCGGCAAAAGGGGGCGACGGTTTTCGGCCTGCCGTCCGAGACCCGAGTCGATGCCGAATGGGCCGCATGGGCGAATGGCACGGCAGTGCGCGAACTCGACTTCCACGACACGTTTCTCGCCGCCGACTATTCGCATCCAGGCGACAATATTCCGCCTCTCATCGCGGTCGCCCAGCAGTGCGGCGTGAGCGGCGCCGACCTGATCCGAGGTATCGCCACTGCCTATGAGGTCCAGGTGAACCTGGTCAAGGGCATCTGTCTCCACGAACACAAGATCGACCATGTGGCCCATCTCGGCCCGGCAGCCGCCGCCGGCATCGGCACTATGCTCAAGCTGGAACCGGAGATCATCTATCAGGCCATCCAGCATGCGCTGCATGTCACCACGTCGACGCGTCAATCGCGCAAGGGTGAGATCTCGAGCTGGAAGGCGTTCGCCCCGTCGCACGCCGGAAAGCTCGCCATCGAGGCTGTCGACAGAGCGATGCGCGGCGAAGGTGCACCCTCCCCGATCTATGAAGGCGAAGATGGCGTCATCGCGTGGATGCTCAGCGGGCCAGATGCGTCTTATGACGTGCCGCTTCCTGAAGCGGGCGAGCCCAAGCGCGCGATTCTGGAGACCTACACCAAGGCCCATTCGGCCGAGTATCAGGCCCAGGCGCTCATCGACCTCGCCATGGAGATCGGCCCCGATATTGCTGCCCGCGTTGATGGCGAATGGGACCGCGTCAAAGACGTCACGTTGCGGACCAGCCATCACACGCACTATGTGATCGGCACGGGCTCGGGCGATCCCCAGAAGATGGACCCGAACGCCAGCCGAGAAACGCGCGATCACTCGATCACCTATATCCTCGCCGTCGCGCTGCAGGATGCAACATGGCATCACGAGGCGTCCTATGCGGATGACCGGGCGCGGAGACCTGACACGGTACGCCTGTGGCAGAAGATCCGCACGGAAGAGAGCGACGACTGGACCGCGCGCTACCATGCAGCCGATCCGGCCGAAAAGGCTTTTGGCGGTGAGCTCGTCGTGACGCTCGACGACGGCAGCACGATTGATGCCGACAAGGCGTTGGCCAACGCGCATCCAGGCGGGGCTCGCCCGTTCGCGCGGGACGACTATGTCGCCAAGTTTCGAACGCTGACCGACGGCTTCGTCGATGCCGCCGAGCAGGACCGCTTTGTCGATGCTGCATCGCGGTTGCAGTCGCTTGAGCCAAACGATCTCGGCGCACTCACCGTCCAGGTGCCGGATGCGACACTCAACTACAACAAGCGAACGGGCATTTTTTGATCTGGAAGCCCTTTGCATGGGGTTGTTCCTCGATTTCTCGTTGCCCCCCTGCCTCACCTCAAGGTACTGGCGCACAAACCATCCAGCACATTCTTTGATTCTCCGAGAGTCGCAGGCTGCAATCAATCCTCTTGACGCAGCTCGGGGTCGGCTTCCCGGACCGATCCTTCGCCCAATCTGATTGCGCGGTTCTGCGGTGCCGAGGATACCAACGCACTCCGCCGTCTTTTCAAACGAAACACCGGCATAACACCGAACCAATACCGAATGCGTTTCAGGATGGTCGGGGATCTTTGAATTGGGCTATGTATTGCGGAAATGAACTAGGCATCTTTCAGCAGACGGATTTTTCTGCAGAACCTGAAGGAACGCCCATGCTGAATTCCGACGCGCTTACCCGGGCCGTTGATCTGCAGCATCGCAGTTATCAACTTTTGAGGTGGATGGCTGATGCCGTGACGAAAGGCTTCATCCGTTTCGAGACCGCGCACAATTATGCGGCCCTCCCGGAGGCTGCGGAGGCGTGGATCATAAGCCATTATCAGGACATCCCGAAAAAGGCCCGGCCGAACGAAAAGGATATCCCCAGCTTCAGCCGGTTGTTTACGACCTTCCTCGAAAACTCGTTCGATCTGCGACAAGACCCTGGCAAGCACTTGTATTCGCCCGATGCCCACTGTTTCTGTCCCATGTGCAGTTGGCTGGTCGATGCACCTAACCTGAAGACCAAGAAACCTGTCGCAGCAGACAAGCGCCGTGCGCAGCAAATGAAGGCGGGAACCGTGCGCGCCATGGCTGTAGAAATCGGGGCGACACTCACTGAAGATGCAATCGACGTGATTGTTAGCGACAAAGCCTTGCGCGAAACGCTTTCAATGGTCACCTATGCCCGCGATCTTCTCGACCGACTGGACGGCCGTGCTGTGGGACCAGCTGCACTGGTGTTGTGGCGTGGATTTGCCTGGACGCCGGAAGGGTCGCCGAAGAAACGATTCACACTCTCGGCAAAAGAGATCCTGACCTGCGAACGGGAGCTGGCTGGGGTGATCGAAAGCGTCCTGCCAACACAATCGGAATCCTGACACCCCGTCGCTGCAATTGGCCACCGTAACCCGAAGCGAGAGCGAGATGATCACATTCTATGGATTGAAATCCTGCGACACCTGCAAGAAGGCGACCAAATGGCTGAAGGACTCCGGTCTTGAATTCAAGGTTGTCGACGTTCGGGCGGACGGCGTGGAGCAGTCCCGGATTGAGGCATGGGTCGATGCGGCGGGGTGGGAAACCGTTCTCAATCGACGCAGCACGACGTGGCGCGGCCTTGAGGATAGCGACAAAGAAGGCATTGATGCGGTTAAGGCGGTATCGTTGCTGGCCAAGCATCCTACCTTGATCAAGCGCCCAGTTTTTGAAAAGGGCGATCAGGTATTTGTGGGATTTTCCGATACGGTGAAATCGGCATTGACCGGAAATGGCCCATTAAACCGATAGATCAGATGCTGCAGTTCGTCGAAAGACGCAATTGAATTGAGCCAGTGCTCAGGGACCGACATCGAAATGCATCAATATGATATCATTTTTAAGAATACCCGCCTGATCGATGGTACAGGCGCTCCTTCGCAGATTGCCGACCTCGCTGTCAAAAACGATCAAATCGCGGCCATCGGAGATCTTTCGCGCTCAACGGCAAACAAGCACATTGATGTCGCGGGAAGAGTCATCGCACCGGGCTTCATCGACTCCCACTGTCACGACGACAACGCGCTCCTACAAATCCCCCTGCTGGAAGCCAAAGTCAGTCAGGGCGTGACGACCGTCGTTAACGGAAACTGCGGGTTGAGCGTCGCGCCGGTGTTCCCGGAGCGTGGAGCGGTGCCGCGTCCAATGGACATTCTTATCCGCGATGGCAGTCCCCGGTTCCCTAACTTCGCCTCCTATTTTGCGGCGCTCGATGACGACCCGCCAGCCGTCAACAGCGTGTGTTTCTGCGGGCACGCAAATCTCCGTCACGCGGTCATGGACGATCTTCAAAGGCCCGCCACGACAGGCGAGATTTCGCAGATGTGCGGCTATCTCACCGAAGCAATGGAAGCCGGTGCGCTCGGTCTGTCCACGGGTCTCTACTATCCGCCGGCGCGCGAGTCGTCGACGGAGGAGGTCGTCGAGATCAGTAAGACGCTCGCGGATTATGGCGGGATGTATGTGACGCATATGCGCGATGAGGCCGAGTTTTTGTTCGACTCTCTCGAAGAGACATTCCGCATCGGGCGCGAGGCAGGCGTGCCCGTCGTCATCTCGCATCACAAATGCGTCGGACCGCCGAACCATGGAAAGTCGAAGGTTTCGCTGAAGATGATCGACGAGGCCAGCAAGGCACAGACCGTTGGACTGGATGTCTACCCCTATTCGGCGTCCTCGACGATCATCCAGCCTGAACGCGTCGAGCTGTGCGAGCGGGTGATGATCACCTGGTCCAAGCCGATGCCGGAGGCCGCCGGGCGGGATCTGGCAGATGTCGCGGCCGAGATGGGATGCTCACTCGCGGAAGCGGCTGAGAAACTCGTGCCCGGCGGTGCGATCTACTTCCAGATGAGCGAAGAGGATGTCAGCCGCATTCTTGCCTATCCCGACAGCATGGTCGGCTCAGATGGCATCGTGCAGGACGCCCATCCGCATCCGCGGGCCTGGGGAACGTTTCCGCGCGTTCTCGGGCACTATTCGCGCGACCAGGGGCTTTTCCCGCTTGAGGCGGCTGTTCGGAAGATGACGTCGCTGACGGCAAAGACGTTCGGCATTGAGCGACGTGGGGAATTGAAGGTCGGCAACTATGCGGACCTGGTGATTTTCGACCCGGATACGGTGATCGACACAGCGGATTTTGCCGACCCTTGTCAGCCGGCTCGGGGGATCGAAGCTGTCTACGTCAATGGCAAACAGGTGTGGCACGAGGGCGAAGCGACGGGCGAGAGGCCTGGGCGCGCCATTCGTCGTGCGGAGCGGCGGCACTGACTCGTTGGTTCGGCCAGTGATCGCAATTGTTGAATTGTGTGCAGGATCGCCCTGGGTCCCGGATCAGGTCCGGGACGTCGTTGGGATGTTCCAATGAGCTTCGGTTGATTGCTTCGTGCGGCTGGGGGCGCACTCACGTTTCTTCCGCGAGTTCAGGATCATCAAGATCGGTCTGAATCCACTCATCGCTGAGGTGGATATCGGTTGACTCCAGTAGCCCCGGACCGAGGTTGGTATATTTGTGAGGCACGTCAGCCGGGCCCATCAGAATATCGCCGGCCTTTGCTTCGATTTTCTCGTCCCCGATCGTGAACAAGGCATTGCCCGCACGCATGATAAAAATCTCGTCATAGGGATGGACATGCCAGAGCGGGCCGACGCCGACCTCCTCGGTGGCGTAGAAAAGCACCGTGACGCCAGTATCGAGATCCTTCCCATTGAAACGGCCTCGCCAAAGGCGGTCGTCGGATCCCCACTCGCTGCGAGAGATAATGCGGGGTTTGCGGCTCATTGGATTTTCTCCTGCGTCTCTACCAGCGGCGGTCAACGCCGCTTCAGGATTGCATTGTGGACCAGTCCACCCACGGTCAGGATCACAATCACTGCATAACCCATGACCGCAGCACCGCCGCGGGTCGTGAACCCGCTCGGCCCCATCAGGATCATACTGACAAGAAAACCACCGACGACGCCGAACAAGATCGCACGCCCCGCTCCCATCGCACCCCATTTTTTCTGATGAAACAGCCACCAGGGGAGCCACACCAGAAGCCCCATGCCAATCGCCCAAACCGGCATGACCACGATGGCTGCGGCGTTACCGAAACCTGTTTTGCCAACGCCCAAGACCTGGGTCGTGAAGCTCAGCCATGCTGCCGCGACGGCAAGGCCGATCACCGGAAAAAGAAGCAGACCGAGAATGTGGCGTCCGATCGTGGACCTGGCTGTGTTCTCTTCTGTCACGCATGCGCTCCCATTGTCGCTCGTTCGAAGTTCTTACGGCGGTCTCTCAATCGCCCTGCCAGTAGCTCGACAGTTTTCTGCCGGGACCGAGATAAAGGATCACACTCGACGCTCCGTCCTTTCCCATGACCACGGCATCGCCGTGCAATATCGGGGGCGGACCTTCCGCTTCGCTTTTGGAGACAGGTCCTCGGGGAAAAACGTTCCACCAGTCGGCACGCCCGAAATAGTCCGGATCGAGATGCCTGCCGATGCGGCCCTCGAATCCGGCGAGCTTGAGCTTTCCGCTTGTTTTCAGACAGATCGCGATCCCGGCACGCTTGTCCCGCAGGCGCGTGACGGGCACCACGAGATCCGCACTGCCATCGCCGTCCATATCCACATCGAGCCATGGGGCCTGTCCGCCTTCGCGGCCACCTGCCATACGGTCTGAAAGGCGGTAGGCACGAAAATCGAAGCCGCACGCCTTCATGCCGGAAACCAGCTTTTCGAATGCGACACCCGGATCTGCGACGACGACCGGGTCCGGTTTTTCACTGCCTCCGAACCACGTCAGGCAAACCCGAAATGTCAGCGCGGTCATGCGCGCCTTCTGGCGCTTGCCAAGATCGGCGAGCTTGAAATCCTCGATGACCAGCCGGCCAAGCCCGCCGAAGCCGTCCGGACGTTTCGATGCTTTCGGCGGCGTCAGATCGGGCGTCCGGTATTTTCGGGTTGCAAGCGAGCCGAACGAAAAACGGCGCATGTGCTGCGGCGCGTTCACATCTCCAGTGTTCGGTCCGGTATTCGCAAGATTGCGAAAATGCCATCCGGCAATGTTGACTGCATTTGTCTCGACCGGTCGCGCAGGCGGGCTGAACGTGCGGATCTCGCGACCATTTTCATCGAGCAAAAGGATTTTCCAACCATGCCGGGTCGGTCCGAGTACGAATGCGTGTCCGCCCAGGCTTTGGGTGAATGTGCCACCGTCCGAAACACGGCCCGCAAATTCCTTCGATGCCCACCCCGGCTCGCCACCACATGTCTGGGTGGCATGGGCTGGAGAGACCAAACCAATGCCGATCAACACAAGACATATGAAGCGCATGAGTTTTGGACCCGGCAAACATCGATGGAACGGTCGGCGTGGGACACAGGCTATCATCGGCCCGTTCGGTCAATCCATAGCACCTTCGTGCCGGTGCTCATGAATAGCTGCCGCCAGGAATAGCGCGCTCTTGGATACCGCCCCGCTCTCCCCACATATCGACAATAGGTTGCCGTCATGACCAGTCGGCCGGTTTCCGGACTGGTAAAATGCGTTTCGACGAGAGTATGCCCAGAATGATGCCATGGTCCAAACGTTGCCCCCTGCTGGTTTTGTTGGTGGGCATGCTGATGACGTTCGTACCCCAAGCCGGTTCTGCCGCCTGCGGGAAATCCATGAAGGAGATTGCGGCTAGACTTCCAGCGATGTCCGACCCCCTCTTACGCATGCAGGAACTGCATGCAGCCATGAAGGCTTGCGGCGATACGCGCGAGATCGATCTGATCGTAAACGCGGACGCTCTGTCGATTTCACAAGACGCCACCGACGCCGCTGCACTTGAAGGGGTCTGGGTCGGCGATATATGGCTGCCGGTCGCCGTCGGACTATCGATCCCTCTCGTCGATATTCTCACGATCCGCGATGGCAAGGTGCATCAGGAACTGGGTCGCTGGTTCAGCCCGGAAACAATGAATGACGGGACCCAGGCACCGAAGTATTTTCTTAGTCTCGCCAAGGCCCGGGTGAACCTGGCGGGAACAGGCCGGCTTGAGATCGTTGATTTCGAACCGTCGAAAATCGTATCGCCCAACAATCCGTACAGCGCTGCTCAGGGCAAACAATCCGACCGGATGATGCATGCCTTCACCGACCTGATGGTGATCCATCTTGGCAAGGTGAAGCGGATCAAGGTCGACGGAGACCGGTTGCTGCTGGTCGATGGCAAGAAACGTGTCAGGAGCTATGTGCGTCACACGCGCAGCAACGTCGAAAGCGGGCATGCTTTCCTGCTCGAAGCCGAGATTTCCGCTGCGCGCCATTGGCCCTGCGTTGTCGGAACGCTCAAGGGAACATCGGGTGACAAGCAAACACAGACCCTTCTGCGAGAAGCAGCCGCAATGACCGAGGAGCTAGCCAAACTCGCCGAAGCCAGACGCCAGCATTTTGGAGATTTAACAAAGGCTAAGACGGGGAGCCCGGAACAGGTCGCGATCAGAGAGAAGGTACTGGCCGTGACCAAGAAGCAACTTGCCTTGACCGGCAGCGAACGATTCCGAGCTGCCGCAGCTTTGTTCGGCGGAGACACACCGCCAGCCTTTTGCGCGAACTGACGGGCCGGTCGAGCGCTGCGCATTACCCCAACGCCAGTCTTGATTCTTACGTCCATTTGCGATCACAGTGCGCCAAATCCTCATTCGATAGTCTCTGTTTGTCATATCGGTCATGGTTGAGATGCTCGCCATGATCAAGGAGTGCGTATGAAGACGTCATTTGCCGCCGTCGTCGCAACTGCGGGCCTCTGCATGGCGACTCTCGTTTCAACAACAAGCACCGCCGACGCGAAATGCCATGGAACCGGCCCGGAAGCGCGGATGGAGTGCAAGGTCATCGCCCTGCTCAACAAGCATCGGGCGAGCAATGGCCGAAAGAAGCTTCGGTTTTCCAAACAGTGCTACCGGATGGCGAAATCCCATGCCCGCACCATGAAGAAGTACAAAAAACTCTCTCATGAAGTCGTGCGCGGCCAGGACCCCAATGTGCGGGCCAACAAGTTCGGCCTCGGCAAGGCGCGGACCGAGCGCAATCGGAAAAGCAAGCTGCGCTATAGCGGCGAGAATCTGTCGCGCTATCACCCGACACCGGAAGACGCCATGCGCGGCTGGCGATGGTCGATCTGGGGGCATAACGGAAATATGCTGCGCGCCGACCACACCCATGTGGGCGTCGGCGTTGCGATTGCACGAGACAAGAAGGGCAAACCCATCAAAGGTGAAATCTACTGGGCGCAGGCCTTTTGCAATCCGAGACGATAACAGACTCTCGGTAGCGTATTTTACGCCGCAATCTGCAACCGCTGACCCGCCTGCCGCTGCTCGGCGTCGGGCAATGTACTGACACTTGGCCAAAGCCCCGTGCTCAGAGCATCCGCATAACCGCGTGGCAGCCCAGCCGCAATCATCTTGGATCGGGCCCGCTCATAATCGTAGACCAGCGGGATATGCTCGAAGCGGATCGTGCCATTGTCGGGTGTCATCAGTGCGTACCAGACGCGCGATGTGCCGTCATTGGCCGGGATACCGAGGGCACCGCTATTGTGCCACAGGCGCGATCCCACCGGCCGGGTAAACGGAAGCGAGCAGTGTCCGGCAATGATGACATCTGCTGCGGCTGCATCGAACTCCGCCTCGAAAGCCTCTTCAGGGGTCGATGGGTAGAGAAATGCGTTGATCCGGGTCGTCCCACCATGAATGACGCGGACGCGGCGGCCGGCCATGGTGAATGTCAATTGATGCGGTAATTCCCTCATCCAGTCTCGCAGAGGCTCATCGACGCGGTCTGCGGCAAAGCCGAACCAGTCCGCTGACAATTCAGCGCAGTAAGAGCCCTCGTCGAAACCACAGCTGCATTCGGCGCGTCCACGGGCCAGACTCTCTTCCACATTGCCCTGGATGGCATGAACGCCAGAGCGGCGCAGCCGTTGCGCCGTGGCCGCCGGCTCCGCGCCATAAGCGACGACATCGCCAGTGTGGATGATGCGATCGGGTCCGAAGCCCTGTGCTTCGGCAGCGATTAGAAACGCGCTCAACGCCTCGAGATTCGAGTAGGCACCGCCGCAGATCAGCAGCGGCTCATCGATCCTTCCCAGATCGACGGTTTGAGGCAGTCCAATCAATTTTCCAGCAGAGTTCATTTGCCACGTCCGATCCACTACCGACCCGGATATCTAGGGGCTGCGCTTGGATAAACCAATGCCCGCCTCATCACATCTTGTCCAACGATCTGTGAACAGACCATGCCATCCAATATGTCGAACGCCAAAGTGTGAGAGGGTCTGAAGTTCGCCCATCCTGGCGCCCCACTACGGCATTGCACATCAAACCTGCGACCAATACCCCGATCCCTGCCTCCGGGCCGGCGAAGATCTTCGAGACTCTGCGCTCGCCCAATTATGGCAGCTATGTCTTCGGCAATGGCATTTCGCTCATCGGCACCTGGATGCAGCGCATCGCGGTGGGCTGGCTCGTCTGGCAACTGACGGAATCGGCCTTCTGGCTCGGTATGGTGGCATTTGCGGATCTGTTTCCGGCCGTGATCCTCGGCCCCTTCGGCGGAGCGGTGGCCGACCGGCAGGACCGGTTGCGGCTTGTTCAGATCAGCCAGAGTCTCTCCGGCCTTCAGGCCGGCATACTCTTCGTGCTCACCGTCACGGACACAATCACGATACACGCGATCGTGCTGCTCTCGCTGTTCCTCGGCGTCGTCACCGCGTTCAATCAACCCGCCCGTCTGGCCCTCGTTCCAAGCCTTGTGGGCCCCGAAAATCTCAACGCTGCGATCGGTATCAATTCGGTCATTTTCAATCTGGCTCGTTTTATCGGTCCAGCCATTGCGGGCGGCGTCATTGCCGCCGGCCACGTATCATGGGTGTTCGGATTGAACGTTCTCTCCTTCTGCGTCTTTGTCTTCATCCTGCTTCGCCTGCGCCTGACGGAACCGGCAAAACCGCGCAGGCAGCGCAAGCGCTTCCTGACCGACCTCGGCGAAGGTGTGAGCTATGCGTTCAGCAATCGCCGGATCGCCGTGAACCTCCTCCTGTTAATCGCGATCGGTCTTGGCGCGCGGCCATTGGTCGAGCTGCTCCCAGGCTTTGCGGCAGCCGTCTTCAAAGGCGGACCCGAGACACTGGCCATTCTGACATCGACCTTCGGCGCCGGCGCTATTTGCGGCGGTCTGTGGCTTGCAGGCCGCAATCCGCAGACGGATCTGTCCGCCATTGTCATCGTTGCTGCTTTCGTGATTTCCGGCGGGCTTACCGCCTTTGTTGCTACGCCTTCGCTCTGGGTCGCACTCCCGGCCACCGCCGTGCTGGGCCTGGCCCTGGTCCTGACCGGGGCCGGTATGCAGACGCTCCTGCAACTGGAGGTGGACGGCGACATGCGTGGCCGCGTCCTCAGTCTCTACGGCCTGATCATACGCGGCGGGCCAGCCATCGGCGCGCTTGCCATGGGATGGGCCGCGGAGAGCTATGGATTGCGCTTGTCACTCGCCGGCGGAGCAGCGGTGGTTGCGGTCGCGGCCCTGGCAATTGTCATGCACAATAAGCGCAGACCCGTTTTTTGAAGGGAAATGGAGCGGACGACAGGAGTCGAACCTATGCACACGACCTGGAAGGCCATTGCTCTGCCACTGAGCTACATCCGCACACATCCAAATCATAACCGGAAATAGATGCGGAAGCGTTAAGAGGCGATTTCGTAAGTCCTAAAGCGGCCACCGTTCCAACCCAAACATCCAATTTAGGGGGATTCCGGGCAGTAAAGATGTCTTGTACAGACGAGTTGTTGCAGAATTTTTCACTGGCATAGCAATTCGATACCGGCAACAGTCTCCGGTGCGGGTCCACTCCGCTCAAGGATGCGAAAGGAGACAAAATTGCGTACCAAGGTCGTGAATATCGACGAAATCTATGTACCGTCCGACCGCCGCAAGGAAATCGATCCTCAGAAGATCGAAGAGATTGCCGAACAGATTATCGAAGAGGTCGCCCAGAGGCCCATTCAGGTCCGCCGTGGCAAGGATCGCTATGTCCTGATCAAAGGCGTCAACCGTCTGGAAGCGCAGAAGGCACTGGGTAACGAGACCATCGAAGCGGCCATCGTTGCCGCGCGGCTACACTGACACGGACGCTCACTTTAAACTGATTGAAACCGTCTTGCCCTCGACAAGCTCCACCGGTTTGCGCGTCCCATCTCTCAGCACCAGAGTGTATTTGCCGGGAGGAAGCGCCGCGTAGCTGCGGGTCGAGCGGATTTTTGCGATCTCCTTGCCACCGGCATCAAGGATGGGAACACCGCTCATGCCGGCCCCCTTGATGTCGATACCTGCTGCCTTGAGGATTGTGGTCTTTCCCTCTTCGAGGACAACATCGCGCCAGAGCGTGTCTTCGAACTGGATATCGAAACGTCCGGGGATCAAGACCGCCTTGCCGCCATCGGTTGTTCTCGACACGGCGCTGACGACCTGCCCGGTTTCCTGATCGATGATGTCGTGCTTGTAGCCGTTTTCGATTTTCAGGATCGCTGGCTCGAGGACCGTGGTTTCATCCCCTTTGACCTCGACGCTCTTCCAGAGCCCGTTGTCGAATTCCACATTGTAGAGACCGGGCGGCAGAGCATCGATCGTCTTGGTGTAGCTGAGCCGGATCACCTCCTTGCCCGTCTCCGCATTGAGAACGGCGTGGCGATCCGCGCCGCGGATCTCCAGTTTCCCGGTCACGCCACGACCGGCGGACTTCGGTTGCGGTTCCCGCACCGGTTTGATCTCGACCTTTTCGACCGCTGCGGTCATGGAGCCGGTCAGAGCATCGATGTTGTTGGCGGAAAAATACTGGCCCCTGCCCTTGTTGGCGATGCACTGCAGTTGGCGTTCGGTAGTGACGTCGACGCCAAAACCGATGGTGTGAATGACGAGGTCGACGTCGGCGGCGGCAAGCTTGCTCGCCAGAAGACAGGGGTCGCCCTTGCACGTCTCCTTGCCATCAGAGACCAGAACAATTGTGTTCTTGCCCTTTGTCGGCTTCAAATCGTCGGCGGCGAGACCCAGGACATAGGTGATCGGTGTGTATCCTTGTGCTGTCAGCTCCTTGGCGCTCGAGACGATTTTGTCGCCATTTGCTTTCGCCGCGCCGAAGCCGACGATGAGTTGCGTATCCTTACAGTTGCGCTTTGACCGATGGGACTGATGGCCATAGGCGCGGAAAGAGAGATTGATATCCGGGTCGATCTTTCCGACGAAGGCGCCGACGGCCGATTTCGCGGCGACGATTTTGCGTGTACCCGACGCGAGTTTTCCATTCATTGAGCCCGACGCATCGAGCACGAGGGCGACGTTGCGCGGCTCGGCCATTGCCACGCGGCACCCCAGGGCCAGGATGGCAATCAGGCTCAGGCAGCCGAAATCCCGCAGTTTCATCGCATCGTCTCCACCGAAAACACATTTGGAAACAATGGCGTATACATCATTTCGGTTACGGTTCGCTTACCCCGCGCCAGCCAACGTTCTGAAAAAGGGCAAGAGCCAGGAAACCGGTGTCCACACGGCCCAGTTGAAGATCTCGAGCTCGACGCCGATCTGCCTGCCGACCATTGGCAGAAGAAAGATCACGCCGATCAGAATGAACATGCCATAGGGCTCGAGCTTGGCGAGCGGAATAGCCAGGAAATCCGGCAGCAGACCGACTGCGATCCGGCCACCGTCGAGGGGTGGCAGCGGCAGCATGTTGAACACCGCCAGCACCAGATTGAGGATGATCGAATTGGTGAGCATTTGTCCGGCCCAGGCAACGGCCGGTTCCGGCACCAGCCAGAGGCCGCGGATCAGCAGTGCGGATGCGGCGGCGAGCACGAGATTGATGGCCGGGCCCGCAGCCGCCACAAGCACCATATCGCGTCGCGGATTATTCAGCCGGCCGAAAATCACTGGCACCGGCTTGGCCCAACCGAACAGGAATGGGGCACGCAGGAAGAGAAGCAGTGCCGGCAACAACACGGTACCGAAGAGATCGATATGTTTTAGCGGATTGAAACTGACGCGGCCCAATCTCGCGGCTGTGTCGTCGCCCAGCCTCCAGGCCGCATAGGCATGGGCCGCCTCGTGAAAGGTGATCGCAAGCAACACGGGAATGACCCAGGTCGAGGCTGTGTGCAGGAGTCCGGCTACATCCATGATCATTCCCTACTTCGGTTCAGTCTTTTGTCGTTCTTGCGCCTGATTGGCGATGTTGCGCCGGTCGATTCTGCCGTGAGTTCCCCGCAGCGACGGCGCACAGCCAACTCCGCTCCTGACAATCGGGCATTCCGGCATTCCCGGTAGGCGGCTGTTAACCGTCGCCTGATTAGAATTCGCTCGTCGGGAACCGGCTGTCTGTTTACGCGTCACGGCCCACGCTCTCAAGCCACACACTTTTGCCGCCTGCGCGTCAAGACATTCCACGGACAGAAGCCGAAGCATTTCCCGCCGGCGAACGCATCTCCATCGCGTCGAGGAGACCAGTGACGATGACACAGGCGGCAACCCGTTCTGAAAGCCGCACCGATCAGGCCATTCGGCAGGTCCCGCATAAGCTCGGCTTGAGCGAGACCGATGGCACGTTGGCGCCATCGGTTACAGAGCGTTTTCTGCGGGCGACGGTCGCGATCGCGCTCCTACTATCTGCGTCGGCTTTGTTCTTGGGCGCGTCCGTCTATTTTCTCGGCGAAACTGATGAGCGCCACAAACGGTTTCTGACGGTCCACTTCTTCCAAAGCGGACTGCTCGAGCCCGAACTGCTTGGATCCGGCTGGAGTGTTCCCGATACGGATGGATTGAACACGGCAGGAATGCGCTCGGACCTCAGATTGCCTCTAAAGCCCGGCGTCGAATCGAGCGTCAATCTGACGATCGATTTCTCTTATGTCCGGGCTGACGTTTCAAGAAGCGCCGGTGCACGCACGCTCCGACTGCATGCCGGAAACAAGTCCGTCGCCGAGTGGCATCTGAGCGGACGCCGGTCGCTTACGGAAACGATCCGGATTCCGCAAAGCCTGACGTCATCGCAGGAAAGCTTAAAGCTGACATTCGATTCGATCCCACGCGATCCGGGAAAAGCGGCGGACGGTGTCGTCGTGCTGCACAGCATCATGGTCTATTACGACTAGAATCTGTTGGGCGTTCAAAGTCGGCACGATAGTGTGCCAGCCATGCGTCTCGTCACCTGGAACTGCAATATGGCTCTGCATCGCAAGATCGATGCACTCCTCGCCCTTGAGCCCGATATCGCCGTCGTCAGCGAATGCGCGATGCCCGAGATTCTCAGATCTCGTGAGCGAGCGTCTTGGATCGAGTCCGAACCGGTCTGGATCGGAGAGAACAGGAACAAGGGTTTGGCGGTCTTCACGTTCAACGGCTATGCCGCGCGGCTCCATGAGTCCTATCACCCCACGCTGAGATACATCGCGCCGGTGTACATCGATGGTCCACGACGATTCAATCTGCTGGCCGTCTGGGCGCAGAATGCAAGCGCGGGCCTCACGCGAAAACATCAGTCGGGCCCGCTGAGACGAGCCTTGGGCAAGTACCGGGAATTCCTGACAGGCAGAGATGCGGTGGTTGCAGGCGACTTCAACAGCAACGCCATCTGGGACAAGCCCGGTTGGCGCATCAACCATATGACGAAGGTGGCGATCTTCGAGGAGTTGGGCCTTCATAGCGCCTACCACCGGATCACCGGTGAAGAACAGGGCAAGGAAAGAACGCCGACGCTCTATTGGCGAGATCGGCGTCGGGACGGACCGACCTACCATATCGATTACGCGTTCTTGCCCGAGCGATGGTTCGACGGCGTGAAGGACTTCAGTGTCGGCTCATTCGACGACTGGTGCGGCAGCGGGCTCAGCGATCATGTGCCGATCTGTCTGGAGGTCGATTGAACATGGGATGAACGACCCTCTCAAACGCGGTTCAGGATGCATTTGCTAGGGAGCAGCCCATCGGCGAGGCATAGTGCCGCGCGGTCTATCGACTGGAGCCGTTATGAACACCGTTCGTCTTGGACTGGCTGTCATATTGGTTGCGTCCGGCGCTCTCATGCTGCTGCTCATGTCGACGCCTGATCCCGTCAAAGAGCCGGATCGCACCGAAGAACAAGTGCATCGCTTCAATGTCGGCGATATTTCGATGGCGCTTGCCGAAACCGAAGCGATCAAGATCGTGCCCTTGAAAGATCCAAAAACCGGTATTCGTCTCGACTTCCGGCCCGGTAGGCGTCAACCGCAGCAGATTGAGATCACGGTCGGCGATGCCGCGTGTTCGCCGAACACCTGCACGAAGAGCGCACGAATGCGCAACGGGGTCGAACTTCTGTATCGAACGGAATTGCATAGCGGCGGCAGTGGAGGTGCCGAGGCAACCCTCACCGGCGTTCTCCGCAACAGTCGCTTTTCACTCAATATCTACTGTCACAAACAGGACGAACTCGAGCCAAATCCTGAGTGGTGCATGTGGTATTTGTGGCGGTTGCGGATCGATTGATAGCGACCTTTGTCCCCAGATCCTTGAGTCTTCTCCTTGAGATCGCGAATTCGCTCCCACTTGCGGTCCGTGCTATCAGCACACGATAGCCACTTCTCGCAACGAAAACGCTCTCATGCCAACAAGAAAGTCATCTGCTCACGCGATGGGAGATCACCTCTTCTCGTTCGCCGTTATCTCCGACACGCATGTCAACGCAGACGAAGACGCCTGCAATTCCCCATATGAGGTGAACGCACATGCCAACGCGCGGTTCCGGCACGTCGCCAGAGACTTGCATCAGCGGGATATCGATTTCGTCATCCATCTTGGCGACCACGTTCATCCCGTACCGGAAACCGGCGCGATCTATGGTCAGGCCGCAGACGCCTACCGCACGATCGCCAATGATATCGGAAACACCATCTACTCCGTTCCCGGCAATCACGACATTGGCGAGAAGCCGATATCCGGCGGACCCGCCAATCCCGTTACCGAAGCGATGATCGCAGCCTGGACGCGGGAGTTCGGTGCGCAGTTTCAAGCCTTCGATCACGGGGCCTGCCGCTTCATTCTTCTCAATGCGCAATTGATCAATTCCAGCCTGCCTGCAAACCAGGAACAGACGTCCTGGCTGATTGATGCGCTTGAGCAGGCTGAAGGCAAACGCATCATGGTCTTCCTGCATCACCCGCCCTATCTGATGACGCCGGATGAACCTGATCAATACGACAACACAGCCGAGCCGGGCCGCCGGTGGTTTCTCGATCTCATCGACAAGCACCAGGTGGAAGCGTTCTTTTGCGGCCACGTTCACAACTACTGGTACAATCGCCACGGTGAGACGGACTATTATGTTGCGCCCTCCACCTGTTTCGTGCGCCAGGACTATAGCGAGATGCTGCGGGCGACACCGCCCGAAGGAACTCAGGGCGGGCGCGACGACGGCGCAAAGCTCGGATACTTCATCGTCAATGTTTATGAGACCGGCCACGTCGTCCGCATGGTCCGGACCTATGGGGCGGAGGCGGCTTCAGACGACGCGCCGCAGGCGAGACTCGCTTCACATCTCGGGCGGGACTCACGGGAGATCATAAGACCGCTCCTCGGATTCGATCTGAGGCAGAACTGGGCGGAGATCACGGAGATCCCCCCGACAGGATCGCTCGACGAGTTCGATCGCAAGGCCGTGCGCAATGATTATCATCTACTAGCACTGCAAGAGATGGGTGTCCGCAATCTGCGGATCCCGGCGAGAGACCTTTTAGATCCGCTGCGCCGGCAGCGCCTCAAGGATTTTCATCATCTGGGATTTGAAATCACTCTGTTCAGCTTTGATGTGCCTGGCCAGGAAACTGTCGCATTCGCTGCGGAGTTCTCCGATCATCTCCTCGACTGGGAAGTCACGCTAAGCTGGCCGGACATCGAACAGCGCGTTCAGGCTCTTGCCGCACTGTCCACGCATTCGAAACTGCCGATTTATCTTTCCCGGATGAGAACCAAGGACGACATCAAAGTGGAAGGCACGTACTTCCATGTCATCAATCATGGTTTCTCGGTCGACGATGTTGCTCAGTTCAACGAACTCGCTGCAATGGCAGAGCTTCGACCTCACCTGGAAGGCATCATTATTCGGCTCGGTTTCGATGAGCGTCCAGCCGACGCGTTTCCAGTCATCTCGGCCGCGCTCGAGGAGAGCCAATTGAAAGCATCCGTCCATCTCCGTCTTGGATCGGACAATCCGGCCCAAGTCGTCTCCGACGATCTGTGGGTCAGCAATCACATTGCCGAAGCGATGATGCTATCGGCCGCACATCGCAACATTCGGGTCTTTTGCGACACGCTAATCGATGTCGATCGCGGCTTCTTCGTCCATCACGGCGTGATCGACCGGCTGAACAATCCGCGACCGGCTCTGAATGTTGTGAAGACTCTGCATAGTCGGATCGGTGCGCTAGACGACGACATCCAGTCAGTCACCATAAACAGGAATGATCTCGGAGATCTGCTCGTATGCCGCACGCCCGGGTGTGATTTTTCGCTCTTCCTTCCGGCGACTATGGAGGCGTATCGACCCGAGATTATCGAGAGTGCCGACGACGGGCATATTGTCTCGCTCTTGTCAGGCGCAACGCAGGCCATGAACCAGCATTTGACCGGCCCCGTGTTATTGCTGCCGGCATCAAGTCCTCAACAATCTTAAAGACGGCGAAGTCGGGCCCAGTGGACCGTTCGAAACAGAGGATTCCCACATTCGTCATTCTGGACAAGCCAGCCGAAGGCTGGTGCAGATCCGGAATCCAACATGAGGCGCGCCGAAGACTCTTGATCTAGGGCAGCTTCGCCACATCTTACGCTGGTTCGCTACTCTCGATATGAGGCTAGCGCCCCACACGGTCAGGAGTGGAGGACGAATTCCATCCAACAGGTTCAATCCACTAGGCCGTGCACTGACAAACGCGAACCGTTGACGCCGCTAGAAAATATGTCCGGTTAGCACCCAACCTAGAACGTTTTCCCACGGCCAGTGGCACGGGGAAAATGTGCCAAGAGATGCCCTACACGGTATTGAGCCATGCCTAGTTACTGGAACGCCCGCTCTTGAACGAGAGCGGATATGAGTATCTGCGCGCCAAACAACCAGCCCACCAGCTAAAGTGTGCTCGCTGCTTAGGATAGTTCGCGCCTCTCGCCCTCCGGCACAGACTAGCTCAAGACGACCCGATGCAAGCGAGCAACCTGATCGATCAACTAGGCTCCCGCGATGGCGTCGAGCGCGAGTGCCGCGGCAAGCGGGTTTATGATGCCGAACCCAAAATCCTTGTTCCAGCCTCCTTCACGAGATGGCGGTGTCGCTGTTTCCCTCACTGTTCGCGCCAACGCCAATGGATTTTGATCCTGCGCGCTGATTTTCGTGCGCAAGGCCGCAAGGCAGCCGGCTACCACGGGACACGCCGCTGATGTGCCCTTGTCCGGTTGATCGGTGCCGAGCGCTTGCGAACCGTTGAAGTGAGTGAATGCAGCGAGGTCAGGCTTGTTCGGTCCCATGCCCGCAGCTGCGGGACCTTGCGAGGAATAGCCAACCCTGTCCCGCCGCAACGTACAGCCTGCTATCGATAAGACATTTGCGCTGGCATTAGCGCCTGTTATGTTGGCCGTGGTTTCGCCCCGGCACCTTGCGTCCGGGCAATCGGCTCCGCAATTGCCAGCAGCAAATACGATGTCTGCCTGTTCGTGCGTTGCCATGTGACTTACGGCTTTAGTGAATGGATGGTCTGGGTTATCCGCATAGCGGCCGGGATGTTCCGGCGGAAAATCCTCTGATCGGTGATACATCCCCCAGCTGTTGTTGACCACCAAACCGCGGTACTTTCGCTCATTCGATCCTGTGAATGCTATTGACCAGCTCGCGCGCAAATTGTTGAGCCCCTTGAAGGATCTGCTGAGTTGACGACCAATGGCAGCTCCGCCTGGCGGTGTTCCGACCAGCGTCGCGATATCGATCAGTGTAGCCTTTGGTGCCACTAAGAGTGCTACATAGGCACACATCGTACCATGGCCAACCCGAAATTCTCCTGGCTCAACTTCGATGTCACGCGGTCGCCAGGACAGCTGCAAATCGAGTTCCGGACGAAACCCGAGTTTCTGTTCGAGAAAGTCCAAGTTAAGACCGCGATCGATAATAGCTATCGCGGTTCCCTCACCATCCAAACCGTTGGCGTGTAGAGCATCGACCTGCAGAGCAGTTTTCAGCTCATCAGCAGTGCCGACAGCGCTGTCATCAAAGCAGGTCGAGTACGTGTCGACAACCGGATCGGCGAGAACACGGTGACCGGCAATCTGCGTCGGAATGCTGTCAAGTGATTGAACTTCTATGTCGCCTCGGACGATCAAATTCTGATGCAGGGCCGCCGGACCAATTGCTTCCGTAGAATCGAGGTTCGCAATGATTGCATCACTTTCGCCAACCGGCTCTGGACTGAAGTGATAGTCCAGCTCGAAATGTTCGGGCGCCTTGAAATCCGGAGCTATGGATTTCGGAACACCGGAACGTTCGGCAATGATGGGTTCCACTAAATGGCGCTCAGCAGGCAATTCGAGCAGAACGCCAATCTTCATGTTTCTGTTTCCTTGAAAGACAAGCTAATTAGTGGGCCACCTAAACCGAGCCTCGTCAATGCCAGTATCGATTGCGCGGCGAAACTCTATTTGGAATGACCAGGAAAACTCGGCGGTAAAGTTCTGACGTGCGCGAGCCCGTCCGAACTGCGGGAAGTCGCCGATGATTGCGTGCGTGAAACTCGTTGGGGTCAGGTTGCCTCCGGCCGAAACCGGCCGCATTTCATTGTTTGTGAACGCAATCTGATGGCACCCAATGCAACTTGTCCGTGCATTACCACCGTGAGTTTCGATGTTCGGATTACTGCACCATGATGTCTGCTTGTTGAAGGGCGCCGGCCACGGACCAAGGGCAGTCGATAGTGGCGTAAATGTCGTGGATTGTCCGAGAGCCGCCATTTGCGCGCCATTCTTCAGCTGACTTTCGATCGCATCATAAACGGCCTTGATGGATTCCCCGAGCGACGACTGCGCACTGGTGTAGGTCGACCACGGTGTCGCGTCGCCCTCCGCAAATGCTGTGTTGACGCACAGTTTATAGTTCTTCCAGGGCCCGTTGTTGATCAGGCGAAACTTTCGCTTCTCTACCTTGCCATTGACGAGAACGTCATACTCATCCCGCTCCGTCGGCCGGTCCGCCCCGAAATCTTTGCTCGCGTCGGGGTCCCACCATAGGGACACCCAGACCCATTCACGTACATCCTTTGTGACGAAGTGAATGCCGGTCAGGGCCCATTCTTGGCCACTTGTCGTGATGTTGGTATAGATCTTACTGCGGTCGGGATTAGAAAGTGGGACCTGACGCGTTGGGTGATCTTCGCCCAGGCGAATGCTCGGCCAGGTGCCTTCTTTCATAATCGTACGCATAGCAACCGCATCAGTAGAATGGTTTGGCACGCCCTGCATGAGGCGTCGCCAGGAGGTTTTGATCATCACCGCCGACCTCGGAAACTCCTTCATGCAGTGCGAGAACTCCGTCGGACTCGGTGGTGGTGTGTCAGCTTTTGCAACATCGGGTGTGCACGTATTGATGCCGCGAGCTTCCTGCATAACGTGTTCCAGGAACGACGGGCTAAAAATTGTTGTGCCTTGCCCCAGGATTTTGCCTGCTAGAGCCGAGTCGACATGTTGATGCAGCACCGACGACAGATTCTCGTCGGTCAATGAGGCGGAAAGGTTCTTCGTCGCGAACTCTTTCAGCGTCGCCTTAATGACCGGTTTAACGTCGGCTTTGGGGTTGGCCTCAAGGACCGGTTTGAGCTTCCTGAAGTAAAGCTTGAAGACCTCGTTGATCTCCTGATGGCGAGATGCGCCGGAAGGACGGCCCTCATACCAGGTTTGCCAAAGCGGCACCTGAACTTTACTGACACCGTCAAGCAGCGTTATTTCGGTCGGTTGCAACATGAGCTCGGTAACGCGCCAGGCGAAATCGCGGCGTTTCTTCATTGAATCGCGCAAGTTGTTGAACAGCTTCTGAGCATCGACCGAACTGGCGGTATAGTCTGTCCCGCGGCCAATCTGAAGTCGCCCCTCTGGGCTGGCAGAAACTCCAGTATCATGCGCAGACAAAACGGCCTGCGCATTGGCGTTGTAACCTTGGCCTATACTTGAAAGGGCTGCGGCAAGCAGTCCGCAGCAAAAAACTGAATACGATCTCGTCATATTTCTCTCTCCGTTAGGATCGGTGAGTGAAACATTCAAATTGATGTTTCGAGAAGCCAAGTGCACCGCATAAAATCTAATTCCTTTATTTCTCTAGCCCATTCATTGAAATGACAAATTTGGCTCCGTCCTCATTTAGCCAGATTCAGATTTTCCGCACTATCTCTGGGGAGCGATTTTATGCTCCATTACGGAATTCCGCAATTGCAGGAATTTGACACCATTCAAGACATTGATTGCCCTTTGAAAAAATTCAATTTATTATCGTAAATTCTATCTAATTGGCAATCAAGTGATTCTTTAAAATAATCAAATCCAGATGTAGTTCTAAAGAATTTATTTTATCACGCATTAAATAGATATAAGTCGCTCTAAAACGAGATAAATCCCCCCATCAACGATCGAGATTGATGCGTGAATTGACATAAAAATACGACAATACTATGATAATTACTCAATACTATGATGTCTCGCAATTCTTTGCAGAAAAAAGAAGAGAATATAAAATGAAATCTAAAATTGGGGCAGCACTGCTAGTTCTGGGATCCCAAGTTGCAGCTTTCGCGGACGATCTTCCGTCTCCTACTGTTTCTCCTGCGCCACCAGCAGACGTGAGGATTCCAGCTGGCTTTGGGAATAACCCAATCGCTTTTTTCGATGACTATTCATGGCGGGTTTTTGTCGCACTTAATTGGCCTGCCAAAGTTGGTTTGCGGGGCGAGCCTGACACAAACAAAGAATTTGGTGCATTGGCATCAAGAACGGTTTGGAGCACGTTCAAGGCCGACCACGAAGTCTTTCAGCCTGGCGGATTAGCGCCGACACCCTGGAGTTCGTTCGACGCCCTCTCGCCCGATCCCATGATCTCGTATAGCGGCTCTGCTAGTCGAATCGTGCTGGGCGGATTTGGTCGTGCAGCGAGCGAACTTCAGATCGAACATTTCAACCAGGCCGCATTCGGGCAAGAGATCGGTTCCTTGGCAAGCAACAATAGAAAGTATGTTCGCTACGAAGTCCGAATGAACAAGCCTCACTTCGAATTCATCCGAACAAATAAACTGTATCTCTTCGACGAGCTCCCCGGACCGAACGATCCACAGCTAATCTTTCCCACCGGTTCAATCGAAGTGAAAGCCGCCTGGCGCCAATTCACGGACGCCGAGTTGGCGAACGCAGCGTTGATGCGAAAATTTTATAGCGTAGATGTCGTGCTAATAGATCCGGACTTGACTCGAAGGGAGACGAAGGTCGGTTTAGTCGGGCTCCACATTGTCCACAGAACACCTTCAAGACCCGAATGGATTTGGTCGACTTTCGAGCATGTGACAAACCTTGAGGGTGCATCGCCAACTTTTTTGCGCGGCTCGCCCGGCGATGGAACCAACAGACTGCTACCGGTCGTCAACGAGCATAGTCCACCACTGGCGGACCCCGATCCGGTGCCTATTCACCGTGTCAAGCCAATCCACAACTCTACTGTCAAAACGAACGATCTTTACAGGTCACATCCGGACATCCGTGATACCATATGGGCGAATTATCAACTCGTCATGACGCAATGGCCAGTAACGCCAGCCAAGAGTGACGAGGAATTCCGAAATAATTTTAGAAAGGCCTATCCGGCAGGGGCAGGTACCCCCTTTCCGGCCGATGCTGGCACGACTTCAATCGCCAACATCACCATGGAGACGACTGACGGATTCCAAAGAAATTTCTCATGCATGCGGTGCCATTTCCGAGCCGGCACGGACCACCGCACAGAATTCGTTTGGACCGTGCCACTCAGAGCATGGCGTCCGAACAGGAAGGATGTGCAGTCTGCTGCGGAGAACTTTAAACAAGCCTCTGAAAACCTGCTCAGTACATTCAAGATAGAACGCTGATTTGGAGGACCAACTATGTCCCCGACTTTCGATGACATCAAAAAAATCCTGGATGACTCAATTGCGGCTTGGAAGCTTAGAACGGGCCGCGATCCAAGGCTCACAGTCCATAGTTCAAAATTCAGCTGGGAAACCAAGGACGATTTGCTCGCGGCAGAAGCATTCGGACATCGGCTTGTTCAACCTGAACTCGTTGGAAAGGCGGGCGGCGGTGCAACCGCAAATCTGGTTATTGCTTTGAAAGATCCGTCGGGTGTCGATTTCTGGGGTCAAATGCCAGCCGGAGGTCCCTTCCTGCCGGACGACAAGATTGGCAAGATTGCAGAATGGATCGAAGCGGGAGCGCCGGACAAACCTCTGCAATGGCGGCCGACCGGAGCGCCTGTGGCCTCTTCACGCACAGATGATATATGGTTTCTCAATCCTAAGGTCGGATGGGCTGTGAACAGCAATGGTCATGTCCTAAAGACGACAGATGGCGGGGACACATGGTCTCGCCAGTTGGCATCGCCAGCATATTTGCGTTGTGTAGCCTTTGCGAATGAGGACGTGGGATGGGTTGGTAGCCTTTCCCCCGCGCAACGCCTTTACAAGACAGTTAACGGGGGGCTCAATTGGAATCTTGTGGATGGCTTGCCCGCCAATCCCGGCGCAATTTGCGGAATATCCGTTGTCAATGAAAACGTAGTCTATGGTTCCGGCACCAATTTTCCGCAGAGACCATGCGGTATGATCAAGACACTCGACGGGGGCCGAAACTGGACGTCGATTGATATGCAGGCGCACGCCACACTTCTCGTAGATTGCCTGTTTCTTGACGAAAACCGCGGTTGGGTCGTGGGTGGAAAATCTGAAATGGCCAACCCATCCCGGAATGACGTCAAGCCGGTTGTCTTGTGGACCGAAGATGGCGGGCAATCTTGGACAGACCAGGCAGAAGACATCGCAGACCTGGAACTCGCAGAGTGGGGATGGAAAATTCAGTTCATCAATGAACAAATCGGCTTTGTGTCTCTGGAGCAACTAACCAAGGGTGCAATCCTTCGCACAGATAACGCAGGCAAGGACTGGGTGCGATTCCCGGTCAACGATCCACAGGGCAATGCCAATTTGGAAGGTGTTGGATTTATTGATGAGTTACATGGTTGGGTCGGCGGCTGGGGCGATGAGCAATTTGAGGGCGGATTCAGCAGCGAAACCGCCGACGGTGGGAAAACCTGGGCCGATGCAAATCATATTGGTCGTTTTATCAACCGTTTCAGGTTCTTCGGCAACCCGGTCACAGTAGGCTATGCTTCCGGTGATACGATCTATAAACTTTCCTCCGCCCCAGTAGAAGAGAAAGATCTGACACCAACGCGATTGATCGCGCAACCACGAGCGGCCGCCGAGGATAGTACCGTATCATTGGATGTGCGAATTCCATATGGTGCGAAATCTATGCGAATCGATTTCTGGGACCGATTTGGTGCGCATTTGCGTACCATGGAAGAGAGCGATCCCGCATCCGGACCAAAATCAGCCGCGTGGAATATTCGCGATGCTCAAGGTGATCTCATCCAAAATGGGCCCATCATTTATCGTGTAACAATAGATGGCGAAGCCGAGAGCGGCACCATATGGGGGGATCTCAGAAACTAATCTTATCGCCTGATGGAATGCAGACCTTGTTATTCGGTGCGGTATGACAACGCGTTCTTCTTAGTGCGGCAGTTCAGGGTCATTTTTCCCCTTTTCAAGCCTGTCAAGCAGACGGCCAAAATGCACCTGCATCCGGACATTTGTACGATCACATTGCAGGACATGTAACGATTGTGATTTAAACTCTCAGGAGCTTCTAATCATGCGCGATGAACTTGCCGACCTTGAGTGGTGAATTATCCAACCTGTTTTACCGACCAAGTCTCGCGGCAACCAGATTGTGGCTCCGTGTCTATGTGTCCACGTCCTAAATCATCCCGCGGCGCTTCAATTCGGCAATCATGCCCTCGAGCATTTCATCCAGTCCGCGGAGTTGTGCGCCAAGTGAGTCGTGCCGGGTCGTATCGAAGCGCGTTTCTCGCACCGGCTCTTCATCGGGGTCGGGCTCGGGCATCTTGTAGTCCGGGTAGACACGCTCCAGAGCCGCCAGGATATCGCGCCAGTGCCAGCTCTGCCTGACACCGAAATAACGGCCCCGAGCCGCCTCGTTCTCCAGGGCGTTGACATGCAGAGCGGCAAGGTCGCGGGCATCGACCATCGACATGGACGAATTCGGGATCTTGTCCGCGTGGCGCTCGCCATGAATGATCGCGGCAAACCGTGTCTGACTCACCGTGGGCTCTGGCGCAAAGCTTGGGCCCACGATCATGGACGGATTGATGACAACGACACGGAAAGCGCCATCCGAGGCGTCCATCTTGTCCAACACGGTTCGATCCAATCGGGTTTTCCCTACGGCCGCATACTTTTTCTGCTCAAGCTGGAGGTTCGGGTCGGACCAGTGATCGACCTCGTTCTTCAGTTCAGGTTCGCCTTCCGGCGGGTTTGTCGAACCGGTGCTGGACGTGTAGACGGCCCGGCGGATACCGGCGTCTAAAGCCGCCTGCGTCACATTCTCGGCAACGGCAGCCATCAGATCGATCGTTTCGGGTTCGATCACCGGTGAGCCCGCACAGACGATCGCACCTGTGCATCCTTCCATCGCCGGCGCAAAGGATGCGCTGTCATAGGCGTCGGCCGAGAAAAGCGTCAGTTCGTTGTCGCCGCTGGCCGCAGTTGCCACCCCCGACATCAACCAGTCGGCGTTCGGCCCTTTCGCAACTCTCAATGTGCCATGCACATCATAGCCACGTCTCAGCAACTCGGCTGCGACATGACTACCGACAAAGCCGCTGCATCCAACGACACAGATCGTTTCACTACCCATGGATTCTAATCCTCACTCCTAATCGTCCGCGTTGTTTGATATCCAGCCACGATTCTGCTCACACCTGCCTCAAAGGTCATTTTTGTAAACAAGAAAGCCCGAATTCTGCGCAATCGCGTCGTAGACACGACGTGCCGTTGTGTTGGTCTCATGGGTGTGCCAGTAGACCCGCGTAGAACCGGCGCGCTTCGCCCGCTCATAGACGGCTTGAATCAAACCACTGCCCGCTCCTCGGCCCCGCGCTTCCTCGCTGGTGAAGAGATCCTGCAAATAGCAGGTCGGCCCCAACATGGTGGTGTTGCGATGGAAGAGGTAATGCGCAATACCGATCAGGGCGCCATTCTCCTCGGCGACAATGCAGTGGATCGGCTCATAGGAATCGAAGAAGCGCGCCCAGGTTGTCTCTGTGACGACCGATGGGACTGCGGTCGGGCCGACACGCTGATAAAAGGCATTGTAACCGTCCCAGAGTTTCAACCATTGATCATGATCGGCGCTCGCAACGTTGCGAATGGTCATCGTCGGAGGCATTGATCTGTCCTCATCGTTGGCCGGGTCTGCTGAAATTGGGCGATAGAAGAATATTGGAAGGCTGGAATATGACACAACACGAGATCGAATGGAGTCGTATGACCGCGGCGGAGGTCAACGCTCTGGCAAAACAAGACGCGATCGTTCTCCTGCCTGTCGCTTCCACCGAACAACATGGCCCCCACCTGCCTACGGGATGCGACACGATCCTTACGCGTGAGATCGTCCTTCGAACTGCCCGGCTCGTGCAAGAAGATCATCCGGTGATCGTCGCGCCGGCTGTTTGGACGGGGCTCGCACAGCACCATGTTGCCTTTGGCGGGACCTTCACGATCTCGTTTGCCACCTACCACGCACTCCTCCGCGATATCGTGCAGTCAATTCGCGACGTCGGTTTCAAGAAACTCCTCATCGTCAACGGTCATGGCGGCAATATTGCTGCCCTCAACGTGCTCACCGAAGAGCTGACCCGCGAGACCGGCCTGCGTGTTGCCGCTACGACCTATCCCGTATTGCCGCAGAATGCCGGCGACTATGCAGCGATACTGGAAGATCAACCTTATCTCCAGCATGCCTGCGAGGCGGAAACGTCGATGCTGATGGCATTGGGTCAGGGCTATGTGCGGGAGGACAAACTCGTCGACGCCTACCAGGAGGGTTACCGGAAAGGCGACCACTCTCCTCTCAGCGATCCCATCGGGCTTTGGGCATCGTTCAAGGACTTTACGGCAAGTGGCGTGCGCGGCGATGCCCGCCGTGCGAGCGCGGAAAAAGGTGAGAAACTGCTGGATGCAACGGCCCGCCGTCTCGCCGAAAAGCTGAGTGCCGGCGAGCCCTGGAACAGATAGCGCATAGGACGGAATTGGGTGACAGATTCAGATATTGCGGGCTTGCGAAAGCGATTGGCCGAGATCCTTGCATTTGCCGCCCTGCCCGGTGCGAAACGCGTCGAATACGTGCTTGAAATCAACGTGGATGGAGAGACGGCCTCACTGCGTTCCTACACAAAAGACAATATTGCTATCGGCGACGACCGTCCGCACGAAATTCTCAAAGCACGCTTCGAGCCTCTCAGATCGTCTGTCGCAGCCATCCTCGGGACAGCGATGACCGAAGAACTCTCAGCAGGCCAGGTATTCACAGCTTCGCTCGACCTCAAGGACGGCAGGTTGGAAACATCACTCAATAAAAGCGAAGGCTCACAAGGAAACGAACGATGAAACTGATCAGCTTCGAGCGCGGCAACGGACCGGAATACGGCCTGGTGAAGGACGAGGGCATCATACCTGTCACCGACGACTTCGCCGACCGCTATGGGAGCATTCGTGCCGTGCTGACAGCCGATGCACTGGACGAACTGGCGGATTGGGCGGCATCGCGGACACCATCGGTTGGACTGGATGCGATCCGCTATCTGCCGCCATTGCACGACGCGGAAAAGGTCATCTGTATCGGCGTCAATTATCCGAAACGTCACCCGGTCGAAGGCGATATTCCTCCGCCCGAAGACATTTTCATCTTCGGCAAGTTCGCAGACTCCGTTGTGGGCCATCGCGAACCGCTGCAACGACCGCCCTCGCCTGTCGGCGACACGTTCGACTATGAAGGCGAACTCGTTCTGGTGATCGGCAAGGAAGGCCGGATGATCCCCAAGGAGAACGCGTTCGACCATATCGCGGGCTACACCATCATGAATGACGGCTCCGTGCGGGCCTGGCAGAAACACTCCGTCATGGCCGGCAAGAACTTTCTTGCGTCAAGCGCATGCGGCCCGTGGATGGTAACGGCGGACGAGGTCGACAATCCGTCTGCGCTGGCCCTCTCGACCCGCCTCAACGGAGAGGAGGTGCAACGCACCACGGTCGACCAGATGATCTTCGATATCCCGACGTTGATCGAATATGTCTCGACATTTCTGCATCTGAAACCCGGCGACATTCTTTCCACCGGTTCGCCGGAAGGGTCGGGCGGAAGCCGTGTGCCGCAACGCTTTCTGGTCCCCGGAGACAAGCTGGAGATCGAATGGTCCGGGATCGGCGTGTTGGAGAACAGTGTCGCAGCTATGGCGTAATACCAGCGACGTTCAGAGTTTCGGCGTCCTCTTGTGCCAGTCCGTCGCCCGCTCATAAGCACGTGCGATCTCCAGAACCCGGGCGTCTTCGAATTGCCGCCCAGTCATCATCAAGCCAACCGGAAGACCTTGCGCTGTGAAGCCGCAAGGAACGGATACCGAAGGCTGGCCGGTGAAATCGAAGATGCCGGTGTTCTTCCAGGCATTGTGCCCATAATCCTCCGGCCTGTCGTCGATCGGTGCCGCAGTGATCGTTGCCGTGGGCGCGGCGAGAACATCACATTCCAGCATGAGCCGATCCATACGTGCCGTGAAGCCGCGCCGAAAGTGCTGAGCCTCGGCATAGCTTGTCGCGGGCACGGCTAAGCCGCTCTCAACCTTGGTACGCACCTCTTCGCTGAAGGCAGTCGGTTGGTTCCGGATTGCGTCCTGATGAACGACCGATGCCTCGACAAAGGTCTTCGCGGCAGCCGAATAGGCATCCTCAATATCGGGTATGTCGAGATCGACCAATTCGGCCCCTTGATCGGCAAGCGCCTGGAGAGCGACATCGACGACCTCAATAACATCCTGGTATCCCTCGAAGAAGAAGCGCCGAACAACGCCGACCCGGATACCGTCAAGTGTCGCTCTGGCAGGCAGGTCGTATTCGAAGTCCGGCGCACGAACCGAATAGGGGTCGTTCTCGTCGTAGCCGGCGATCGCACTAAAAACCGCCGCTGCGTCATCGACACTGCGGGTAAGCGGCCCCACATGATCCATCGTCCAAGCGAGCGGGAATACGCCCGCCTTGCTAACAAGACCAAAAGTCGGCTTGTGACCGACAATGCCACAGCAATGGGCAGGCTGCCTTATGGAACAGCCCGTATCGGTGCCGAGCGCCGCATAAGCAAGACCTGCTGCGACGGCCGATGCCGAGCCTCCGCTGGAGCCGCCTGGATCATGATCCAGGGCCCACGGATTCGCGATGGCGCCGAAGAACGGATTGATGCTGGAGTGGCCATAGGCAAGCTCATGCATGCCGGTCTTGCCGAGAAGTACGGCACCGGCATCTCGCAATCGCGATACGGCAGTGGCATCATGGCCCGGGACATGGTTTTCGAACAGTTTCGAGCCGCAGGTCGTTCGAATGCCGTTGGTCGCAAAAATGTCTTTAACTGCAACCGGCACGCCATGGAGCGGCCCCCGGTCATGCCCGCGTGAAAGCTCTTCATCCGCTTTCCTGGCCTGTTCGCGCGCCAGCGACGCGGTCACGGTCACATAGGCATTTAGCCGTCCATTGTAGGCGTCGATCCGCTCGAGCATGCATTCCGTGAGAGCGACTGCCGTCGTCTCACCCGACCTGAGTTTTCGGCCGACCTCCATCGCAGTATCACAGTGAAGCTCCATGATTGACAGCCTCCCCGGCAACATCGTTCACATCGTCATATCAGAAGTCGTGAAGCTTGACGCATGTCAGCGATTGCGCCTTTTTTAACAACTATCTCTGCGATTGCGAAAACAAGAACAAGGACCGCCCGAAATGTCTCGAAAAGTTGTCATTACCTGTGCCGTCACTGGCAGCGCAGCCGATACGCCGGCGAAGAGCAAGGCTGTCCCAGTAACGCCGGAGCAGATTGCCACATCCGCGTTAGACGCAGCCCGGGCCGGCGCGGCGATCGTCCACATTCACGTGCGCGATCCTGAAACGGCGAAACCAAGCATGGCTCCCGAACATTACGCGGAAGTCTGCGACCGGATCCGCTGTGCCGAGACAGACGTTGTCATCAACCTCACGACCGGCCCGGGCGCCAGGTACGTTCCTGGCGAGCCTGACCCGATGGTGCCGGGCGAAGGCACGACGCTCGCATCACCCGAGGCGCGCACCCGCCATATCGAGCAGCTCCGCCCTGAAATCTGTACGCTCGATGTCGGCAGCATCAATTTCGGCGAGACCGTCTTCATGAATACGGCGGCTCATCTTCGCGATATGGCAGGCCGCGCCAAGGCTGTTGGGGTAAAGCCGGAGATAGAGGTCTTCGATACCGGCATGATCGAGCTGGCCAAGTCGCTTATCAAACATGGCCTGATCGAAGCCCCGCCTCTCTTTCAGATCTGCCTTGGAATCTCCTATGGCGCGCCGTCGACAACGGAGAGCATGCTGCATATGCGCAATGCCCTCCCCGAGAATGCCGTCTGGTCGGGCTTCGGTATCTCGCGCATGCAGTTTCCAATGGTCTCGCAGGCGGTTCTTCTCGGCGGTCATGTGCGTGTCGGCCTTGAAGACAATCTCTATCTCGGTGCCGGCGAACTCGCTCCGAGCAATGCGGCTCTTGTCGAGCGCGCGGTTAAGATCATCGAACTCATGGGCGAGTCTGTCGCAAGTCCGGACGAAGCCCGTCAGACATTCGGGCTTTCAGCCGCCTGACCGTATCACCCCAAAAAGGCATCGGCCGTTTCAGAATCTTCCGTCGGCGATGACCAGCCGTGTATCTCACGGACATGGATGAACCACGTCCGGTTTCCGATCCCTCGATTGTAAGGAAACCGTTCATGTCGAGATCATGCGACGTGAATCGCTCTCCCCTATAAGGAATGATTTCGTTACGTAAGCATGACTTCAATATGAATTAAAGCAGCTACGACACAATTGGACTGTTGCAGTTTGCTTTTGGCCGAAAGGCGCCGGACCGTCATATCTTACCAACGGAACCCAATGAACGTATCGAGCGGCAGTTCGAAGGTGGATGATGAAACCAAGTTGATTGCTTCAGATGTATCGGAGAAGACCGCAATCGCTCTGGAAGCCGCCCGCGGCCCCGAATTGGGATTTGTCGCATATCTCCTGACGATGGCACTCGCAGAAGCGCGCGAGTTGGCTGGCCTTGGTCGTGACGGGACACCCTCCGACAAACATGAAGACAATCGATGATCGTATTTCGCCGCCTGCATGCCATTTCGCTTGTCGATTGCGAAACTTGAAGAACTGCTCACGATTGAATGGAACCGCAATCACGCGGGTCCACTACGAACAAACGCTCAGAGGAGTGTCATGACCACAGTTCTTTGCGTCGAAGACGAAAAGGATCTCAGAGAGTATATCGTCGAGGAGCTTGAAGATAACGGACATGAAACCTTTGAGGCCAGGGACGGTATGGAAGGCCTCCAAATGGTGTTGCGGCACAAACCGGACATCGTCGTCAGCGACATTTCCATGCCACGCATGTCCGGTCTCGAACTCGTCAAGCATGTCAGAGAGGATCATCCCGAGTTGGCCGACATGCCGTTCATTTTTCTGACCGCCTTCACGGATCGCGAGGATATGCTCGAAGGGCTCGAATCCGGTGCAGATGATTATCTCACCAAGCCTGTGGACTTCGAAATGCTACGGACGAAAGTCGCCACGGCATTGCGGCAATCCCAGCGCATGATCGAGCGCAAGCAGCAACAACAGGTCAAGCTTTACAAAGCTCTGACAGCCGACAGTCCCGAACAGACGCCGGAACCTGTGCGGACACTGCCGAAGCATAATTTGATAATGGTCGGAGAGAGCAGCCCAGGATTGTGGGAGGTCCAACATCAGCTCGAGGCCCTAGGGCAGGATGTTCGGGTCTTCACAAGCGGCCTATCGTTTCTGAAGAAAGTCGAGACATTGGAAGTCGACGCCATCCTGTTGTGGCTGCATACCGATGACATGCAGGGCCCAATGATTGCATCGATGAACAAGTCTCGCGGCCATAAGACGATTGTTGTTTTGCCCGAGAGCATGCGTGGAGGAACGACCCCAGAGATGAATGGGGTCCATGATGTTATCCGCCTCCCTATCAGTGGCGACAACCTCGCCGACAAACTCGAGTTCTGGATGCCCGATATGACCCAGTCAGCCTGACAATGGAGCAATTCGCCGATCCCAAGCGGAGACGCTAGTCAGCTACCGTTGACCGGGTGCCGAAGCGGTATCCGCGGCCACGCACTGTATTAATGAGTTTTGGCTCGAAGCCATCATCGATCTTTGCGCGCAAGCGGCGGATGTAGACATCCACGACATTTGTGTGCGGGTCTTGAGACATACCCCAGACATTGTGCAGGACCCTGGGACGGCTCACGACTTTTCCGCCTTCGATCATCAGATATTCAAGCAATGCATATTCGAGGGATGTCAGCTCGATTTCGTTGCCGCCACGCTCCACGATCAATGCATCACGATCGAATGTGAGGTCCGCAATCGTAATGATCCGTTCCTGGTCTCGCCCCTCGATTTGCGGCGATCGTCTTTGGAGATTGTCCAGCCGCGCAAGAAGCTCATCGAAAACGAACGGCTTCGGCATGTAGTCATCGGCGCCCATCCGGAGTCCATGAACAATGTCTTCGGTACTATCCAGCGCCGTGAGCATGAGGATCGGCGTCAAATTCTGCTCAACACGGAGCGTGCGGCAGATTTCCCGCCCGTCAATCTCCGGCAACATGAGATCGAGGATGATCACATCCCACGGTCCCTGTCGCGCCTGCTCCAGTCCCGAGCGACCATTGAGTTCGACTTGAACCGTGTGTCCCTCGGCACGCAGACCGCGGTCGAGAAACTCCACGATCCGGTTGTCATCTTCGATCAACAACAGGTTCATAGTATGAGTTCGGCCCTCTGATCTTCAATAACTTCGGGCTCGCCGTCCAACTGCTCGCAGATATCCGGCAGAGCAACACAGACGGCTGTCCCATTCCGATAGGCGGTATCAATCCAGATGCGCCCACCATGCGAGTTTGCAATTGAACGCGCGATCGGCAGACCAAGACCGGTGTTTCTCATATAGCTCTTGTCGGCGACGCCATCACCTCTGTAGAAGCGCTCGAAGGCGTGAACAGCATGCTTCTCCGGAATGCCCGGCCCATCGTCTTCCACTCTGAAAGTCCATTGAAAATCCTTGTGCCGTAACGTTATTCGAATGGTCACGCCGGAATGCGAATGTTGGACGGCATTCGTGACGAGGACCTGCACCAGTTGGCATAGGCGCTGGTCGTCGCCTTCGACGAGGGCTGCCTTCTTCGGCAGGCTTGTGATCAAGTTCGCATCTTGCTCCGCGAGAAGCGTCCGCATCTGATCGGCTGCATCGCGTATCGGCATCCTGAGGTCAATAATCGAACGCCGCATATCGGCAACGCCAGCCTGCTCACGTGCAATCAGGAAAATATCGTTCACAAAGCGCGTCAATTGATCAGTGATGCTGACGATACGGACCAAGGCAGCCTTGTAGACGTCTTGTGCATCTTCGCGCGCACGCAAGGCAACTTCCGCTTCGCCGCGAACGGCCGTGATGGGCGAGCGCAACTCATGGCCGATATCGGCGAAGAATTGTCGCCGGCTTTCATCATGGCGCCTCAGTTCGGTATTCGCGGCGTGAAGTTCCTCGGTACGTTCTTCGACACGGCGCTCGAGCGAATTTCGGGCTTGTTCTATCGCCTCTCGCTGATCGAGCAGTTGAGACGCCATTGTATTGAAACCATGTGCCAATTTAGCAAATTCGTTGCCGCCCTCGAGGGGAATCCGGTGGCGCAGATTACCAACGGCAAACGTCTCCGCTCCAGCTTCCAGGTGCCGGAGTCCAGCGCCAAGCCCCGATGCCAGCGTATAGATAACAAGCGATGTCAGCACCAATCCGATGATGCCGGCACTGACCGACGCCCAAAGAACGAACGCATTGATCCATTCGATCTCGGCAAGCGCGTCGCTCAATTCCCCTCGCTCGTCGGCCACCGCGATTTCGACCAGCCTACCAACCTGTGCATCGATCCGGACCTCTAGACTCTTGCCCAACAGTTCATGGGCTTTTTCCGGCTCCCCGCTTTCGATCAGCTCCAATGCCCGCTGGATATCCAGGAAAACCACTTTCAGATGCTTGCGGATCGACTCCAGCCTGGATGTTTCCAGCGAATTGTCTCCTGACTGGAACCCTTTCTCGAACTCTTCGAGCTGCAAATTCCAGATCTCGGATATTATCGCATCCAGCCTGGTCTTCGCGCTCTCAATGTCGAAGGTGAGCGCACCGTCCTTGCGAATAAGATCGCTGCGCACTTGATTGAAAGTTCGGAAGACTTGGCCGGTCAGCTGCAGATAGGCGCCCAACTCTTCGTAGGCGTGGCTGCTACTCTGGTGGTTGTATGCAGAGCGCTGAGCCGTCCACAGAAGAAGTATCACGCATGCCATGATGACGAAGGCAAGCGTGCTGACACTAAGAGCGAGTCGGGTTCTTACCTGCATGGCCGAATGATAGTTCGCCGCGACCAGCGCGAGAAGCCGGTCGAGATGAATACCGGATTAAAATCCCGGGGTCTCCAAAGATTGGTCGTCGTTCATTGCAGAACAGCAAATGCGATAATTACAACAAAATGAACGACACATGATCTCAGGCTGAAGTGGCAATTATCACAATATGAAATAGCGATTATCGCGCAATGAAGTCGCGATTATTAAGCCATTAAGTCACTGTCACTTGGCAGAAGGCCCGCTCATGTTGGTGTGGGCTAACGCGATATTGGACCTGATTCGCCCTGGTAGAAAGGCGGTTCAATCCAAGCATGCGGGTCGGCACGACCGGGGGAAAAATGTCTGAGGAAACCATTGAGGCCGCTGAACGAATCGTAATGCGTTTGAGATTTCTGGCCCGTCTCGGATTTGCGAAAAGCAAGACAGCGTCCATGACGAATGCGCAGTGGGCCGCACTAACATTCTTCAGAAATGCAAACAGATTCTCACGCACCCTACAGAGTTTTGCGGCCTTTCATTCGGCAACCGTCGGAAGCACATCCCAGACAATCGACCGACTGGTGAAGAAGGAACTGCTTGTGCGCGTTACCGACAAGATCGACGGCCGCCGTGCCAGGTTCGACCTGACAGACGACGCACGCGAACTCGCAAAAGGAGGGCCACTGGAAGAATTGATCGGCCCCCTATCGTCGCTAACGGCGGCCAAGAGAGCCGAACTTGAATCGACATTGCAGAACGTATTGCATGCCGTAATCGAAACCATGGACACGTCCATACTGGGCCGATGTCAGGATTGTCGATTTCGCAAAGAGCACTATTCTGTCGACATGAACGGAACTGGCTACTTCTGTGCCAAGTTCAGCGAAGTTCTGACGAAACAGGATACGGAACTTGAGTGCGTCCATTTTGCACCCTGTGACGCTGTTTCAGACTCGCAAAGCATGATTGCCTAGCATCCAACTCATTCCTGCGACGGCAAAGAGCACGGCCGAAGCCGTACCCATTGCTATACTTCGATCGCGATTCTCAACCGAGCCCGCGCCAACCTAAAGCGCGCTCACGCTCGAAATCCTATAGAGCACCCGGCGATTGGGATTACTGCGATCCGCATAGAAGATTTCCTTGCGGTGCAGATCGAGTTGGATCGTCACGCCGCGAGACGGGTCCAAGAGATACACAGACCATTCATCCCGGTTTTGCTCTTGGAAATTATGCCGGCCGTCGCGGTTCGATTCCATCCAGCGGCCATTGCCGGCCATCTGAAAGGACCCGCCGGGGTAATTGACAACCCGAGCATTCCAACCCTTCACCGTATGGTTGCTATTGCTGATCCGATAGAGAAGACGGCGATTGGGATTGTTCCCATCGGAATAGAAAATTTCCCGGCGATGAAGATCGAGTTGCAGGCGTACACCGCGCGATTGATCCATCAGATAGACCGACCAGTCGTCTCGGTTCTGTTCAACAAAGTTGAAGGTGCCATTGCCGGTCTTGCTGCGTTCGACCCAGCGTCTGTTTGCCCTCATCTCGAAGTCGGACTGCTGCGATCCGACAAATGTCACATTGCGACCCGTCGTACCATTCGCTGCCCAAACCGGTCCCGCGACAAAGGCAAGAACGCTGCCGAGCAGCAATGCCGCCGGCATCAAAAGTCGTGTGGTCATCATAGGATTTGATCCTCGTGGCGTGAATCGACGAGGGTTGGCGCGACTCCAAATGTTGCGAAGCCTGCCGCGTTGGTTGTTGCCCAACCGTAAACAGCTATCATGAGTGTGCCGCCCTCGCCTGCGAGAAGCCCCCGGCACGAGCGCGACACTATCCAGTGTTCGCGTTCTACTCAATCGCTATTTCCGTGTCCTTGTAATGACTGAATTCGCCAGGTTGAAAAGGAAGCCGATATGCTCGCCGTGCAGAAAATCCGTTAGAAAGACTGAATTTTTTTCTCGGAAAACACTTCGGCCAACCGTGCCGCCAAAGCGGCACACGCGATTCCCAGCCCACCTGCTGTGCTGCTTTGTCGCGATAAAGCCCACACATTCCTCAGCTCTCCGTCAGTCGGCCTGCACCATACTCAGACACTCTTCGACGGATGGGACCGCGCGCTGGATCTTTTGACCGTCGCCGACCCTGACTGTCAGCTCGGCCTGATTTCCGATCATGCATTCCAGAGCAAGGATACTAACCAATCTGCCGTTTTCCCAACGCCGCAGGTCTCGGCCGTAATGCGCAGCATTTCCGCGCCAAACACTTGAAACCGTTCGAGTGCAAGGATCGAACGTTGGCGACGTGATTTCGCTGAGGCGATCATGGACTACGAAACGATGCTGGCTCGGATCGTATAGAAGGAAACTGGATGGAATATTTGGACCGGCGGGCAGAAGCTGGACGACGGAAAAGTCGGTGTAGCCATCGAAGTTGAAATCACCGAACGTGACCCCCGATGACGCGCCGTCCGGCATGACCAGAACGGCCTCTTTCAGTCGGATGGTCTGCGGGTCCGACGATGTGCCAGGAAACGCAATGCTGAGATCGGCGGCCTCACCGTACTGCGTAAGCGTTATTGATGGTCGTCCTCGATTGCCGCCAAGCGCGAACCGGCAAGAAACCCTGACTCCAGAATCGGCTTCCTCTTGGATACTGCAGACGCCGTCAGGCTTCGTTGTCTTGGAATTCGCAAGTCCTGCAGACAGATCTGCCTGGCGTGCGACATACATCGCATGCAGGCACGCGATGTCGTGCTTGCTGCGCGACCATTTCCCCTTGGAAGGCATACCGCAAACAACACGCCGCGCTCGCAACCACCGTCTCTGCGCATCTTTCAGGGATCTCCTGTCCTCTGCACCGACCGCATTCCTTGCCGACTTATAGAGCTTCGCCATCTCGGCATCGCTCGCCGCCAGCCTGGCGTCTGAGCAGATCGCGACTTCAATCGGTGTACGAGCCTTCGCACAATTGAAGCTCGGTTTTGGCTCTGCTTCCGCGGAGGCATTCATACTCACAGCAGCAATGCAAAGTGCCGGGAACGTCGACTTTAGGAACTGCATTGGTTCTGTTTCCGGCCCTTTCATGGCAGTGTCGATGGACGTGACACACTAGCCGGTCGTAGCACAAACCACTCCTCAACCCTTGCCACTTTTCAGCCTTGCAGCAACAAAGCCTTCAATTCACCCGGCGTCTTGAGCGTTTCAGCAAGTTTATCCAGGCAATCGTCCACCGCACCGGCAAATGCGCCCGGTCCACCAAAGCGCTCAAGCACGTCGGGTGGCAGGAACTTGATCATCAGTGCTGCGGTACCCGGTGGAATGCCCGCGAAATGTACGCTGACGATGCCGTGGTCGCGGAGCAGCAACATGGCCAGTCCGGCGGTCGCCTCATAGGGGACACAGGGAGGCTCAGACAGACTTGCGCGCTCCATGGCCATCTCCAGAATGTCGTCCGCCATGAGCTGGACAATTACAGGGGTCTCGGTGATGCGGTTGTGACCGAGGGTCTTTTTCAGTGCCTCGCCGGCTTCCATGGTCACAGCAACACGCTCGCGGACTTTTTCCGGGCTATAGTTCTGCAAACTCTCGACGACAGCCGGGTAGAGCATCTGACGTGCCTCGACACCCATCTCGTATGCGCGCGCACGTATCCTTCCAATCAGATCCGCCTTCCCTCCGAGGAGGCCGAGGCGCGGTCCCGTTGTGCCGTATTTGTCGAGACCGGTTGCACCCACATCGACACCAAGCTCCAGCATTTTCGGTTGCCCCATGACAGCAGGACCAACCCTGGCGCCGCCGGCATCGTCCACCATGATCCTGGCGCCACGATCCCTGGCGATCGCAACAATCTCAGCTAAATCCCGCTCGGGCAGAATCTCATAACTCACTGATAGACGCGTAATGAAGACGCAATCCAATCGTTCCCGGCCTGCGACCTCCTGCTTGAAGGCGCCCAGTCCCATCGTATCGGTGAAATGACCATTGGCGTGAGCAACCGCACGCGTTACTGCGGGATGGCTGTAGCGGGGTGAGACGCCGACCACCGCATCGCCTTCCTCGATCAGCACGTCGGCTGCAGTCAGAAGTGCAGCCGTCAAGCGGTTGAAGAGGAAAACGTCGTGCGTTTCCGGATCACCGCCAAGGTGCTCCAACCCGAGTGCTCGCACATCGTCGGTGAAGAGAGCGGATGCGATCTCATCATCCATGATGTCTAGATCGACCTCTGCAAGTTGCAGGTTTCGTTCAAGACCGCTCAACAGGTAGACCGAATCGGAGCCGAGTTCTTCGCGGCGCCGCCGAATATGACCCCAGGCGACCTTTAGTTTTGCAAGGTCGTCAGCCGTTGTCGGTAGGAGTTCACCGCGCGCATAGGGCAACCCAGTTGCCGGCGCATTGCCAAATCGATCCAATTGCATGAAATATTCTCTTGTTGTGCCTGATGCTCAAATGGTCTCCATTGACCACGCTTTTTAGCACTAATGCAGTGACATCGATGAGACAAATGGTGATATTTCAACCATTGATGAGAATAATTCACTTAACTAAAACACAGTGAGCCCATTGTGGAACTGGACCCGAACGGCCCCTTCGGTTTGCCGCCGCTGAATGCTCTACGTGTCTTTGAGGCTGCCGCCAGGCTCGGCAGCTTCAAGGCAGCGGCGAAGGCACTCTGCGTGACCCCATCGGCCGTCAGCCACCAGGTCGCGAATCTCGAGACCTTTCTTGGCCACCCTTTATTCACACGTGACGGGCGCGGCCTGAGGCTGACCAAAGGCGGTGAGGCTTATCAGCGGCAGGTGCACGAAGCGCTGGCGCGGCTTGCGCGTGCCACGCGTAGCCTTGCCGACGTCGACCGTGCGCCGACACTGATCATTGGGGCCGCACCCAGCATAGCCGGCAAGTGGCTCTTACCTCAGATCGCCGATTTCATGGCAGAGCACCCGGATGTATCACTCCGGGTCGAAGCCAGTCCGGATCGTGCCGGATTGGCAGACGTCGATGTGAGCATCCTGCATGGCGATGTTCGGGGGCGGGTCACGGGAGCCGTACCGCTCATCGCCGAGCGCCTGTCGCCGCTGTGCAGCCCGAAGCTCCTGCGCAATGACCCGACGCTTCGTGGGCCAGAAGCCCTCTCCAAACACGTTCTCATTCAGACACGCAATCCGATCCAATGGCAGGCATGGCTGCTGGCCCGCGGTCTCGATTTCCCAATTCGCAGAGAAGTTTGGCTGGACCGTTCTTCGATGGCTATCGAGGCGGCTGCAAAGGGTTTGGGCATCATCCTGGAAAGCGACTTTCTTGCGGCCGAAGAAATTGCCTCGGGCACGCTTGTCAGACCGTTCGAGACGGATCCTTTGACAGAGTCACATACCGCCTACTATCTGGTTCTCAATGCCGAACCTGATGCCTCCCATTCGGCACGCGCCTTCGCTGATTGGATCAAACATCGCGTTCCGGTCGCATTCCGGCCAAACATCTGATTTGCGCCATTTCGGCCACCGAACGACAATAGAGATGAGAAATCCGGAATATTCATTGAACCATTTCGCCTCGTCGCGCGACCCACAGATTTGGGCAGGACTTCAATATCCCACAATCCTGATATTCTTTACCCGTCCCATCTTGAAATCCAAGAAACATGAACAATGTTCATGGTTGGACATACGATAATTGGTGGCTGAACGATGGACGAGCTCGTGACGATTCTCTTGTTTCTTGCTGCTCTGGTTTTCATTCCACCCGGCCTTGCGCTTTATGGACTGCGCAAGCACCGCATCCGTTTAGAGGCGCTGGAAAAGCGCTTCGACAAGATCGACGCACAACTCGCAGCCGCCAATTTGCAAGCGGGTCTGGCTGGCGAGACCGCAATTCGATCAGATAGCGCTCAACAGGCCCGTTCCGAGATCGAGCCCGATCATCCGTCAGTTGAATCTGAAACCGTTGACGATTCCTCCTTCGACGAAGAGGACGCTGCGGCACCGTCCGACGCCAAACCGGACGATGAAGCCTGGCTGAGTTATCCCCCGCCACAGATCTCGCTTTCGATGAAAGATGGTGGGGAAAGCACCTCGGACGAGACGGATCCTGCCGCCGTTGCGCCGGAAACACCATCCCGATCGGTGTCAATGGAGCAGGCCTTTGGCACCAAATGGCTGGTTTGGATTGGCGGCATCGCGCTGGCACTTGGCGGTATCTTTATGGTCCGCTACAGCATCGAAGCCGGCCTTGTCGGCCCTGGCGTCCGGATCGCGATGGGCGCCGCATTCGCCGCCTGCCTCGGTGTTGTTGGCGAGTTTGCACGGCGCCGCGATCTCACTGCCAGTCTTGCTGGCGTGCCGAGCGCCTATATTCCAGGTGTCATCACCGCCGCAGCCATTCTGACAGCCTTCGCTACCGTTTACACGGCCTACGCAATATACGGCTTCCTGCCCTCTTTGATCGCGTTCGCACTGCTGGCGGCATGTGCCTTCGCGGCACTCTCCGCGTCCTTTCTGCATGGGCCGGGCCTTGCCGCCCTGGGGCTCGTGGCAAGTCTCGCGACCCCTGCCCTCGTCGGCTCCAAGGAACCCGATGCGTGGTCGCTCTTCATCTATCTGCTGATCGTCGTCGGAGCGACATTCTTCACCGCCCGTCTGAAGGGATGGCTCTGGCTGGCCGTCAGCGCGACGGTCGGCGCCGTCCTTTGGGGACTGTTGTGGTTCGCCGGAAGCTGGTCGAGCGGCGACGTGATCCCGATGGGTTTCTATATTCTTGCGCTTGTGGGCCTCAGTCTATTCTTCCTCCCCCACGACAGTGTCCAGGATGAAGACGAAAAAGACATTGAAACATTCTCATTCCGCGATTTGTTCATTGGTGTGGATTGGCCGGCGACAACCATCCTCATGGCTGTCACCTTCCTGGCCATCCCGCTCGTCAGGGTCGACGCCTACAGCACGCCGGCCCTGTTCGTCCTTGCCGCCGTGACACTGCTGTTGCTTTCCAGCGCCTGGCGCTGGCCGAACCTCGCACCATTGACGCTCTGGTCATCGGTCCTGTTCTGCACGGTCTTTCTGGTCTGGCATTTTCCCATTCTCATCACTGAACCGGTCGGGCCGCTTGACGACTTCCTTGGGTTACCGAAGGTATTGCCACCACCCGTCCAGCACTTCCTCGTGATCGGCGGTCTGTTCGGTGCCGGCTTCGCTGCGGCCGGGTTTGTCAACACATTGCGCGGCGGTCTGCACCCGTTCTGGGTCGGCATTTCGGCATCAACGCCCATCGTCATCTTCGCCTATGCCTACTATCGGGTGACCGGGTTCCAGCATGATGTGCCGTTCGGAATTTTCGCCCTCGTCATGTCGGTGCTTTATATCGGCGCCAGCGACATGATGCTCAGAGCCGGCGCGAACCTGCTGCGTGAATGGCGCTCCGGGATCTACGCGGCCTCTGCCGTGGTCAGTCTTGCACTCGCCATGACGATCCTGCTCGAGAAGGGCTGGCTAACCATTTCACTGGCGCTTATCTGCCCGGGACTTGCATGGATCGCCCTAAAGCGCCCGGTGGTGGGCTTGCGCTATCTTGCGGCCGGCATGGCACTGGTCGTGATGGCGCGGCTCGTATGGGACCCTGTCATCATCGGCAGCGAACTCGGCAAAACGCCAATCCTGAATTGGTTGCTCTACGGCTATGGCGTGCCGGCCCTGGCGTTCTTCTCTGCCGCCTGGCTGTTCCGCAAGCGTGTCGACGATATCGCCATCCAGATTCTGGAGGCGGCCGGCATTCTCTGCGTCGTGGCTCTGTTCGGACTGCAAATCCGCCATGCACTGAATGATGGCAATGTCTATTCGACGAGTTTCGATCTCGCCGAACTCGCCATCCATTCAATCACAATGCTGGGTCTCGCGATCGGTCTGCAGACGGTCTACGACAGGACCGGGCGCGTGACGGTGCAATGGGCGTCGGCCATCCTCGGCATGGCATCTCTGGCAGCGATCCTGGCGGGTCATCTCGTCTTTGAAAACCCGATGCTGACCAATGAGTTTATCGGTGAAGGCCGCATCTTCAATCTGCTGATACTAGCCTACGCCGTGCCGGCGCTCCTTTGTGTCGTCCTCTATTGGGTCTCGGTGGGTCGGCGACCAGAGATCTATGTCATGGCGATCGGCGCGACGGCGTTTCTGCTTCTCTTTGCCTATCTGACACTTGAGACCCGCGCGCTATTCCAAGGGCCTCGGCTCGCGACGGGCCTGACCAGCGACACCGAATGGTACACCTACTCTGCCGTATGGCTCGCTTATGGAGCCGGCCTCCTTGCGGCAGGCATCGTGAGCGGCAAGGCGGCCCTGCGTTATGCCTCGCTGGCGATCATCATCCTGACTGTCGGCAAGGTGTTCCTGTCGGATATGGAGAACCTCTCAGGCATTCTGCGTGCCCTCTCCTTCATCGGCCTCGGTGCCGTTCTAGTCGGAATCGGCTTCTTCTATCAGCGGTTTGTTTTTCCGAGTGGGGCGACTGAGATAGAAGACAAAGCAGAAGAAACATGAATGTAGGACCGAGCTAAAACCAATCACCTGCATCTGACAGAAACGAAACCCTCAAAAGCGAGATTGATCTCGGGATGCAGAACATGAACACGCAGATCGTCCCAATAGCCGCCGAGCATATTGAAGGCTTTCATCGTGCTTTGGATTCGGTTGCACGCGAGCGACGCTATCTCGTGTTTCTTGAGGCACCATCGCTGGAGCAAACACGTGAGTTTATTCTGCACAATATCGCGAACAACCACCCACAATTCGTGGCAATCCTTGAGGGCAGAGTGATTGGGTGGTGCGACATCCTACCCAAAAGACGGCCTGTTTTCTCTCACTCCGGTATTTTGGGAATGGGAATCGTGTCCGAATTTCGAGGAAAAGGCATCGGGACATCGCTGATCGAGGCCACTTTGAAAAAAGCATGGGAACAGAACCTCGTACGCATCGAACTGACCGTGTTCACCGACAACAAGCCTGCAATACACCTCTATGAAAAGATCGGCTTTTGTGTCGAAGGCGAACTGAGGGATGATATATTCGTTGATGGCAGGTACAAAAACTCTCTGATGATGGCAATCGTCGATCGTTCCCACGCTGCCCTTTAGCGGATCTGAAAGTGGATGTGGTCGTCGTGTCGAGCGGCCCTACATCCCTGAAAGCGAATGAGCTTGCTTCGAACGCCGAGACGCACGGCCAGATGAGGCTCGACGAAAATCTTTGAGACACCGCGCTTTGCCCCCTCGGTGACCAACCATTGCAAAGCAGCAGCGGTGCGGCGTTCGTCGAGCTGATAGTCTTGATTGAAGATCTGAAACCAATCCATGTCCCAGCGCAGAGAAAGGATGTCCGACCTGCCGGTGCATCGCCCGCGCGCTCCCGATTTCGGTTCTTCGAACGCCCAATAGCCGATTGGCGACCGGGTCTCACTTATTTGCGCCTGGCTGTCGCGGTCTTTGTAGAAGAAAGCCAGATCGAGCTTGCGGCCGTCGCTGTGGGACAAATGCGGAAGCAGTGGAAAGCCATTGAAGAACGGGAAATTCGCATCAAGCACATTGACGTGCGTGCCGGGAAACCGTGCTGCCATGTACTTGGCCAGCTCACCGGCGATCTGCTTGAGTTCCGGCGTCACATAGTGTCGATTCAAGACGCAATAAAGCGATGATTGAACGGCGAGCTTTGCATCCTCGCTCGCATGACACGGCAATGGAACGCGTCCGAACAACGGTGCTACGGCGCTCGCAGACAGACTCAAGCCTGCATACAGCGCCACAAACATCGCTATTGCAGCAAGCCGCCGGAAACGTCTTAAGCCTCGCCAGTGCCTCCCGAGCACAAGAGCGCCAAGATATGCCAAGCCGCCAATTTGAGTGAGTAGCGTCAGCGCTAAGAATGCCAGCAGATGAATGAGCACCATCGGCATCAGCCACGTGTATTCCAGATTTCGGGAGAATGGCCCGCTCCGCAGGACTCGAACCTGCAACCTTCGGGTTCGAAGCCCGACGCTCTATCCAATTGAGCTAGGAGCGGTGATCGGCCCTACACTCCACATTGCAGGAGCCTGTGACAAGCCCAATTTACCGGATCCGCTTCGGTAATCCACATGGCCCGCCCGCCGGCCGACGCGCTTTGTCCAATTCGCCGACAGACTGCGCATCACCAGCGCCAGCAGCTACACAAAACGCCCCCTAACGCTACCAGATGGCATTATTATAGCAAATTTTTCTTTTTCACAGCCTTATGATCGCAATTCTTAGAAAAAAATACTATCTTTGGGAAGCCGCACCTTTCTGCGGATCGATGCGATACAGCGTGATCGGAGCTTCAGGTGAGATATTTTCCACTCTTCGTCGATATGAAAGGACAGTCCGTCCTCGTGGTCGGCGGCGGCGAGGCAGCGGCTCAGAAGGTGCGTCTGATCGCAAAGACGCCTGCTGCGATCACCGTTCTCGCAGACGCTCCGGCTCGCGAACTTGTCTCACTTGCCGAAGATGGCCGCCTCACGCTCCATCGGCGCTCTTTCGAGATCGGCGATATTGAAGGGCACCGGCTTGTCTATGCGGCAACTGGCGATACCAAGACCGATGTGCATGTCGCGGAGACGGCAGCCGCGCACAACATTCCCGTCAATGTTGTCGATGTGCAGGAGCATTGCAGTTTTCTGACACCCTCGATCGTCGATCGCGCGCCATTGACGATCGCTATCGGAACGGAGGGCACGGCGCCTGTATTGGCGCGGCGCATCCGCCGTCGAATCGAAGCGCTTCTGCCCAACAGGATCGGCGATCTTGCTGCCCGGGCGGGTCGTCTGCGTGCAAGGATTGCGATCGAAATCCAAGACGGACATATCCGCCGACGTCTTTGGGAGCGGCTGCTGAGCGGGCCATTTGCTAGCAGCGTGCTAGCGAATGACAACGATGCCGCCAACACCCATCTGGATGTCGAAATGGAGAACATCCGGTGGGAGCATTCGGCTTCCGGCCGCGTCGCGCTTGTCGGCGCCGGCCCTGGCGACCCCGATCTCTTGACGCTCAAGGCACTGCAAGCGCTCGAACAGGCCGACGTTCTAGTTGTCGACCGACTCGTATCACCGGAAATCCTGGACCGCGCTCGGCGCGATGCGAAACGGATTTATGTCGGCAAGACGCCAGGCAAACCTTCGCCGCGTCAGGAGGACATCAATCGTATTCTCATCCGCGAAGCGGCAAAGGGACAGTTCGTTGTCCGCCTCAAGGGAGGCGACCCGCTGATCTTCGCACGCGCGACCGAGGAGATGGTCGCAGTTTCCCGCGCCGGAATTCCGCTTGAGATCGTACCGGGCATTACAGCGGCCCAGGGCGCCGCGGCATCGCTGCAGCTGCCGCTGACAGAGCGTCAGCGGGGCCGTGCAATCTCATTACTGACCGGCACGACGGCCGACAATCAGCTAGATCACGACTGGCATGCGCTGGCCCGAGGCGACGACACGTTTGCAATCTATATGGGCGTCCGGACAGCCAATAATATCCGACAATCGCTTCTTGCGGCAGGTATGTCGCCTGACACGCACATTGTCATTGCCGAAAACGCAACACGTGCCGATCAGCGTGTGCTGGCAACCTCGCTGGGCGCCCTGACCGACACAATCAGCGCTAATGGCGTCACAGGACCGGCCATTCTGTTTTTCAGGGCCGACTGGCGACGGTCAGGTCTGAAGGCGCCAGCTTTCGTCGAGCACGTGGCCGACAAAAGAGAATCCCAGAAGCCACACTACGCCTCATCCAACATTGAACTCAGAGCAGGATAATCCCATGAGCAAAGCACGCACAGGTCTGCATGTTCTTACCGCCAACCGATTGAGCGACGGCGGCGTCGTCTTCCTGACCGGTGAAGGTCAATGGAGTGACCGGCTCGCAACAGCAAAGCCGGCAGTCGATGATCTCGATATCGCCCAGCTTGAGCGCGCCGGCGACCAGGCTGCGAATGCCAATATTGTCGTCGATCCCTATCTGATGAAGGTCGAGCAGGTCGCGAGTTCCTTCGTCCCGATCAAGATGCGCGAGCGTCGCCGTGTCCTTGGGCCTTCGATCGGCAACGAACTGGCCAATACGAACAATGCCGCTTCGGCGTTCAGCCTCGCGAGTTAGAGAGTTTCCGATGTACCGGTATGACGAATTCGATGCCGCATTCGTTCGTGAACGCGTGGACGAGTTTCGCGATCAGGTCGCGCGGCGTCTGTCGGGCGAGTTGACGGAACCTGAATTCCGCCCACTGCGCCTCATGAACGGACTCTATCTGCAGCTGCATGCCTACATGCTGCGGGTGGCGATACCCTATGGCACGCTTTCATCACGGCAGATGCGGCAGTTGGCGCTAATTGCCGACAAGTTCGACCGGGGCTACGGGCATTTCACGACACGCCAGAACATTCAGTACAACTGGCCGAAACTCGCCGAGGTGCCGGACCTGCTCGAGCATCTGGCCGAAGTCGAAATGCATGCGATCCAGACAAGCGGCAATTGCATTCGCAACACGACCGCGGACCCTTGGGCCGGTGTGGCTGCGGACGAGGTTGCGGATCCGCGACCTACAGCCGAGTTGATCCGCCAGTGGTCCAGCTTGCATCCGGAATTCTCGTTCCTGCCGCGGAAATTCAAGATCGCAGTGACTGGATCGGAAGAAGACAGAGCTGCCGTCGCGTTCCATGACATCGGTCTGCGTGTCAAAGAGAACCGCGATGGCGACGTCGGCTATGAAGTCCTGGCAGGCGGCGGACAGGGCCGCACGCCGATGGTCGCAATTACGGTCCGCGAGTGGGTCAGCGAAGAAGACCTGCTCCCTTATCTTGAAGCGATCATGCGCGTCTATAATCTGCATGGCCGGCGCGACAACAAGTATAAGGCGCGCATCAAGATTCTCGTGCATGAGCTGGGGGCCGAAGCGTTCCGCCAGGAAGTCGAGGCCGCATTCGCCGCAATGGACGGGACATCTGTTCCGGTACCGGAAGGCGAGCTGGATCGGATTCGGACCTACTTCACACCGCCGTCATACGGGCCTGTCGATTTGGACGAGAGCACGCTCGACGCTCACCGTGACGCCAATCCAGGATTGGCCCGATGGATCGACACGAATGTCGCCCCGCACCGTGTCGACGGCCATGCTATCGTCACGATATCACTGAAGCCGATCGGCGGCATTCCGGGAGATGCGACATCGGATCAGATGCGCGCAGTCGCCGAACTTGCCGACAGATTCAGCCATGGCGAAATTCGCGTAACCTATGAGCAGAACCTCATACTGCCACATGTCGCCCGAAGCGATCTGCATGACCTTTGGCGCGCGCTTGAAGCGGAAGGACTAGCCACCGCAAATGCGGGGCTCGTGACCGATATCATCTCCTGCCCCGGTCTCGACTATTGCCAGCTCGCTACGGCCCGTTCGATCCCCGTCGCCCAAAGTATTTCCGAACGGCTTGGCGATGCAGACAGGCAGAAGCAGATCGGCGACCTGAAGATAAAGATCTCTGGTTGTATCAATGCCTGCGGCCATCACCATGCCGGCCATATCGGTATTCTGGGTCTCGAAAAACGGGGCGAGGAATTCTATCAGATTACGCTCGGCGGGAATGGCGACAAGGATGCCGCCATTGGTGAAATCCTCGGGCCAGGTTTCTCGCGCGACGGGATCGTGGATGCTGTCGAGACAGTGGTCGATACCTATGTCGGCTTGCGTGAAGAGAACGAGACCTTCCTCGAAGCCTATGGCCGGACAGGCCCCGCGCCCTTCAAGGAGGCTCTCTATGGTGCTCGTTAGAGATGGCAACATTGCCGACGACAGCTGGACCGTTCTGCAGGACGATGATCCGTTGCCTGCCAAAGGTGACGTGATCGTCTGCCTTGCACGGTTGAACCGCGATGCGGCCAAGCTGGCAGATAGAGAAGGGCGCGTCGGTGTCGAACTGGCGAATACATACGAAGCCCATGAACTTGCCGCACATATCCCGCTTCTCGATCTCGTCGTCCTTGACTTCCCTGCCTTCACGGATGGCCGGGCGTACAGCCAGGCTCGCGTTATCCGCACCGAGCTTGGCTATACAGGTGAACTGAGAGCGACAGGCGACGTTCTTCCCGATCAGGCCCAGTTCATGACTCGCGTCGGTTTCGACAGCTTTGAAGTCGGAGATGACCGATCTCTGGAGACGTGGCAACGCGTCAGCCGCGCGATATCACATAGCTATCAAACCAACTATGCGCTCGCCGGGCTGAAACGGCGCGGCGCACAAGACACACAGCACTAGAGCCCTCTCCCGCAAAAAAACCTCCGAAGCCGTGCAGAGCTTCGGAGGCCAGGGATCGTCTTTGGGAGGATTGCGCGTTTCGAAGCGCTTATTTGAAGTTGATGTACATGGCCGACGTCCAGGCCTTGCCGTCGTCGATTTGACGGCCCTGCAAGAAGACAGGACGGAAGCCATGGGGGCCGTTTCCAGGCTGCACCTCGAAACTACCCGCAACATCGCGCGGCATCGGGGCCTCCGAAATCCGTTCGATGGCGACGAAGAGCTCGGTTCCGCCAAGCTCCTTGCGCACACTGCCTTTCTCCATCAGCTCAGCACCTGACACTTCGAGCGAAAACTCGGGGCAATGAACGAAGGGGTTGCCGTCCAGCGGATTGCCGACCTTCACGTAACCGTCGATTGTTCCAGAAACCGTGATCGTACTGGAGGCAAGGTTCGAAACATCGATCTCGACTGTATCGGCGTCGCCATAGGTATCCGTGCGGAAACCGATCTTGGTCGGCCCTGCCCGCCAGACAGTCTCTTCCAGATGCTCGAGACCATAAGCACCGAATCCGTTGATGACACCGTTTCGGATGTCGATGGTGCCTTTCCAGTCGGCCCACCGGTAACGGTCGCGAATGCGTGCACCGCCTATTCGCACCCGGACATGGCGCTCTGACAAACCGGCTTCCTCCTGAAGGTTGCGGACCATCAAGGGGCCATCCTGATCGAAGGCTGCTATTTCGTCCCAACCGACATCGCCGAGGAACCGGTAGTCGATGCGTGCAGGCCCAGAATGGTCGAACTCGTCGCCCATAAAATGATCGCCGCATCTGGTTATCGCCACCGTCCGTTCGCCGGTCGTGGCCCAGGTTCTGCGGGCGCGGAGCGCTTTGCCGACCGTTGCCCGGTCGAGACCATCGCAGATCAGGCCCGTCACACCACCCTTGGTGCCGAAGACTGCCGTACCGGGCACGCCACCACCGCAACGACCGCGGTGCTCGTCGCCATTGGCCGAGGCACCGAGCTTATAACCGCGTCTGGCGACCTCGTGATAGAGCCACGGGAAATGCCCCCAGGCCGATGTGATCTCGACCAGTCGGTCCATGACCGGATGATACCAGTCCATGATGCAGCGCCTGCCGCCGACATGCGGCATGATGAGATGGCCTTCCGGATCATGGGCGTATGTGGCCCACAGCTCCTCGAGCGGCCAGGCGCCCGGCTGGATCGTGTCGGCATCCATGTCTTCGTTCCACTCGAACGAGCGCGCGATGTTGCCCTGCGCATCGAACGGAAATTCCGGTGTCTTGTCGTGCAGGAAAACCACATTGTGATCGCCGCCGGCACAGCTGTTTCCGCACCATTCGGTGCCCGGATAGCAGACGAACTTGCCGTCCTCATTGAGACCGTGAATCAGATTGACGTCATCGTCCCAATTCGCCTTGGTGATCTGGAAGTCGTTCGCCGTGTAGCCGAGATAATCGAGACGAGCGATGTCGCGGCCATAGGTCAGATTGTAGACGGTGTCATTCGTGCCGACCGTGTTGTCGGAGTGGACGTGCAAATCCCCGTAGAAGAGGCGCGGCGACGGGCATTCCGGGTCGACCGTCACGTAGAAAGTGGTGTCCTGGACATCCGGGTGGCCTTTCAGTGACGCCGTGATCGCCAGTTCACCGGCCGTATCCGTCGGCATGTCAGGGATTTCCGCAAAGCACCAGCCGCTGCTCGCGAGATCGATCGTTCGGTTATAGACTTCACTGCCATCGCGCGTCGCTTTGATTTCCACCTGCTCGGTCTCATCGAAGCACGTATTACCCCAGGCATCTTCCGCCCGAACACCGATATTGAGCGGCTCGCCGGGGCGCAGCATGCGTGAGCCGGCGATCTCCAGGGCCTTTGGCTTGCCCGGCACGATGTCGATCACAACGTCGCCCGGGATGTCGCAAAAACGCGATGTTCCCAGAGGATCGATGTAACAGCGGAAGCGGAAACCTTTTTCGACGAAGGTCTGCGCCCGCGTTCCGGGCCCCCCTCCCCGGCGGTCACCGAGGCGAATGATGATGTGATCGCCAGGCTTCAGATAACCGTCGACCGTATCGACGATCACGGCCTTTTGGAACGGACGTTCGTGTCCCTTTTGATCGAAACGGACTTTGAGCGACTGAACGGTTGCCGGGCTCTGCCCTTCGCACAGCGGTCCCGCCTGATATTCAGCGGAGACATAGTTGGCGGCTGTCGGATCCGTCGTCTGGAACAATGCCCAGTCGGAATAAAACTTGAACGTTGCCTTGATCCAGGCACCGTCGGCAATTCCCGAAGCACCGACCGTGTAATCAAGAATGATTTCGGTCCACTCTCCCGCGACAAGCCGGTCCACATTGCAGGTGACGCCGCCAAGAAACGGCATGGCCTTGGTCTTCTCATAGAGACCTTTCGGCGCGACATAGTCGCCGAGTTTTTCGTCAAGTTCCTGTTTCGTGAATGCAGGCCGGAACCAGCCGTCGGCGACCTTTTTGTCCATTTTAGGAAGACTCCTCGCAACAGTGATGCGCCGTGGGGCCGGTCAAAGCCCCACGGCGATTGATGACAATTTCGTTTAGAACGGCCAGGGCGCGGTTGGATCCCATACGGGCAATCCGAGGAAGGCATACCACGGTGCCATCACCAATATTCCATAAGCAATGGCGATCAACACGGCGACCCAACCGACTCTGAAATAGTCGGTCATTGAAAACTCATCCGAGCCATAGGCAATGACCGCAGCGGTGATCTGTGTCGGCAGGAGATAGGCGAAGGTGTCCGTGTCGCAAACCAGCAGCATAAACGCGACCTTATGGAAGCCAAGCTGCTCGCCGAGCGCGTAAGTAATCGGCGCCAGCATCGCGATGGCAGCCACATTTGACAGCATGCCGATCCGGATAAAGTGGGTCCCGACCATGAGCGCCAAAACGGCCTGCCACCAGTTCATTCCAACCACGACGTGATGGATCAGATCGGCAAGATACTGCGCCAGACCTGACTTCGACATGGCGGCCGTCATGGTGATGGCACCACCGAGGAGCAGGAATGTACCCCAGATCGTTCGGTCCTGAACCTCTTTCCAGGTGAATGGGAACAGGCCAGGCGTAAAGAGCACCATAATCCCCACCAGGCCGATGATTCCGAGTTGGAAGCGGTGAAGCTCGAAAATCGGGCTTCCCTTGCCCATCATGAAGAGCAACGCAATCCCGACAAAAACTGCAAGCAGAGACCATTCCGCCTTCTGCATGGGTCCAAGCTCTTTATGCATCTCGTGGATTTTTTCATGTCCACCTGCAATTTTGACTCCGCCGGTCTTAAAATAATAGCGGACCCAGAGTTGCGTCAGAAGGAACATGCCGAGATAGGGAAACTGCAGCATGGCCCATTGCAGATAGCTGATGTCATAGCCGTCGTTGGCCATGATATTGACCATGATCAGGTTGGGCAGATGTGCGGTCATGATGAACACGCCGCAAATCATGGTTCCATAGACCAGCGATTGAATGACGATCGCTTTGCGCGCACTGCGCTCCTCCGGCGTATCGCCGATCAGATTGCAGATCCCTTTGACAACGGGCAACAATGTTGCCGCACGCGCATTGGCTGCCGGGATGAGGAATGCCAGCACGATATTGACGAAGAACATGCCCCAGATCACACGACCCGCATTCGAGGCTTTGATCTTATCGAGAATGCCGAGTGCGATACGCCTGTCCATCTTCAGAAGCTGCATCACGGCGCCGACCAGGAACGCAAACAGACACAACCAAACGACGTGCTTGGTGAAGCCGCCGAATACAACGCTCATGGGCGGCTTGCCCTTGGCCCACGGAATGCCTTCGGTCACGATCAGCAACAGGGGAATCGAGATACCGGTGATGCCGACCGGCATGGCCTCCGATACCCACATGATGCTCGCCCAGACCACGACGGCGAGCACCGCCATGCCGTTCTCGGACAATCCTTCCGGCCGCGGGAATACAAACAAAATCAGGAAAAACATGACCCACGCGGTGACGAAGCCAATGACCACGCGCTTGGGATTTCGACCGCTCGCCTCAATATTGGCAAAAGCAGTTTGCAGTACGCCCGACGGCTCGGCCGGGTTCGTCGTCTCGCTCATATTTTGTCCCCTCCCATGGGATGCCGGCGGCTTTTCCCCATCTCGGACTCCCATCCAGCCGAAACGGTTCTGCCACCGATCTCATGTGAGCAAAGCACGAAGTCGGACAATCGGATTGTCGCACAGGCGACACATTTTGCTCTCGACATTCCGTTGTGGATGATTTCGGCTATAGTCAGATAAGGACAAGACCTATGAAGCGGAACCACGCGACGGGTCAGGAAACGGAACGCCAATGGACGCAGCCTGGTCGAACGCTCATGCCGACTTCATGTCGAGTTTGTCGGATAGCGAAATCGATTCGCTTATGGAGCTTTCCAAGCAGGTCAGCCTGAAGAAACGAGACTTGTTGTTCGAAGCTGGCGATCCCTCGCGCACGGCATTCATCGTTGCAGAGGGCTGCATCAAGCTCTATCAGCTCTCACCCTCCGGGAAGGAAATCATACTCTGGTTCAGTTTTCCAGGCGAAGTCTTTGGCGTGGCTGAGCTTCTCCAAGGAGCAGAACGAGAAATCTTCGCCGAGGCAAATGTCGACTCCAAGGTCTATTGTATCTCCCAGAAGAACTTTCTGGATTTCCTCCGTACTCATCCTGAAGCTGCGATGCGCGCGATCGGCATACTCTCGGCCAGAGTGCGGACGCTTGGCTCGACTCTGGTCGATCTCGCAACCGACGATGTCGAAACCCGTCTCGCTCGTTTTCTTCTGCGCTATGGGGCCATCAAGACCTACCGCCCATGCGGAAATTCCCTTGCCGACGATGAGATCTGCGTCAATATCCCCTTCACCCACCAGGATATCGCCAATCTGATCGGTGCCAGCCGCCAGACAGTGACTTCGACTCTGGCTGGTCTTCGTCGCCGCGGTGCAATCTCGAACATCGATCGCCATATCCATATCGTCGAACCCAAGCAGCTTCGACGTCTTTTGGACCCGGCGGGGCTCTAGGTCATGGACCTATAAGTGATTGTCGCTGCGTCCGAGGTCGCCGCTTCGAGGATAACGAAACCATGAGACCTGTCCTGAATTGGCCGCGGGAAGCGGCCCTGCCTGCGGGCGAGAAAACCGCCGAACTCGTGTCACCGCCGTCGAACCTGGTGCTCGATCTTCACGGCGACCCTGCTGCGGCAAACCTGCATGTGTTTTCCGACGGCAATCATCACATGGCTCTTGCGGACACGATGGCAGCCTTCGCCAAAATGCACCCGGGCGTTGGCGATGTTTTCTACGCCACGACCCCACCGCGTATCATCATCGACGCCCTGTCGACGGGCGGCATTGATATAGGCAACGTCAGAATTGCCACCGATCCGCATATCTTCATCTGTCCAAGCGATGTGCTCGAGCGGGTGGCTTCGATGGGTCATGTCACAAGTCATCGCCCCTTCATGGAAAGCCAGGGAACGGCACTTCTCTTCACCAGGGACAATCCCAAACAGGTGATGACCGTTCGCGACCTCCTGCGTAGCGACGTGCGCCTGGCCATTTCACATCCTGTCAACGAAACGGCGTCCTTCGAGGTTTACGAGCGGATTATAACGGCTCTCGGCGAAGACGGCGCTTGGTCGAAAGAGGCCATCGCAGCGTTTTTGCGAAGCGACGAAGTGGTAAAGAGTCAGATCATTCACCATCGGGAGGTGCCGGAGCTCATCGCATCGGGCGCCGCCGATGCCAGTGTTGTCTACTATCATCTGGCTCTGCGCTACAAGCGGATCTTCCCGGAGTTCTTCGATTGCGAGCGCATTGCCATGCAGACATTTGATCCGCAGATCGTAAAAGACACGACAACGACTTATCATGTCGGCATTGTCGGGGGAGGCGGCGCTTTTGGTGCGGCCTTTGAAGACTTTCTGTTCGGCGAGGAAGTTACAAACATCTATCGCCATCACGGACTAGATCGACCGTCAGACTGATGCAGAAATCGCCACATCGCACAAAAGGGAATTGTTCATGACAGAAACCGCGACGGACCTTGTCTGGCACAAGGTGGCCGAACAAGACGCCCTCGGCGAAGGCCGCGTGATGACGGTAACTGCTGGCACGAAATCGCTCGCGCTTGTCCATTTCGAGGGCCAGTTCGCCGCCATGGACAATCATTGTCCGCATCAGCGCGGACCGCTTGGCGAAGGTTCGATCGAGAAGGGTATTGATGGAAAGTGCTGGTTGCGCTGTCCGTGGCATGGCTGGGATTTCGACCCTCTGACAGGCCAACCGCCAGGTGGCCATGAGGATTCAGGGCAGGAGATGTTTCCCGTCGAAGTGCGCGAGGACGGCATCTATGTCGGCCTGGAAGCCGAACCGGACCGCGAGCGTACCGTGACGGACGTAATGGCCGAGACCATGGTCAACTGGGGCGTCAAACGCGTCTTCGGCATGGTCGGCCATTCCAATCTTGGCCTTGCGGATTCCCTGCGCCAGCAAGAAGCCAAGGGCAAAATGTCGTATATCGGCATTCGTCATGAAGGCGCCGCATCCTTTGCCTGTTCCGGCTATGCGAAACTCACAGGCAAGCCGGCTGCGTGCCTGACCATCGCCGGTCCGGGGGCAACCAATCTGATGACGGGCTTGTGGGATGCAAAAGTCGATCGTGCTCCGGTTCTCGCATTGACCGGTCAGGTCAATGTTCAAGTGTTCGGCCCCGGCGCTTTTCAGGAAATCGATCTCGCATCCGCATTCGAGGCCGTGAGTGCGTTCAGTCAGACCGTGCTGCATACTTCGAACCATGCAGAGTTGACAACGCTGGCGCTCAAGACAGCACTGGTCGAGCGTGACGTGGCGCATCTGATTTTTCCAGACGACGTTCAGACAATCCCCGATGCGGACTCGAAAGCTTCCGGCCCGGGCGGGCGGATGACATCGACGGCCATAACGCCCGATGCCGCATCTACCGCTGAAGCTTCGGACCTCATTGCCAAGGCCAAACAACCGCTGATCATTGTCGGGTATGGCGCACGTGACGAAATGGAAGCCGTCGTGTCATTTGCAGAGGCACTGAAGGCGCCGGTTGTGACAACGTTCAAAGCCAAAGGTCAGATCGCCGACGATCATCCGAATGCCGCCGGCGTACTCGGCCGCTCCGGCACACCTATCGCCAGCTGGTTCATGAATGAATGCGATCTGATCGTCGCATTCGGTGCATCCTTCTCCAACCATACGGGCATTGCGCCTTACAAACCGATCATCCAGGTGGACTTCGACCGTATGGCGCTCGGCAAATTCCATCCCGTGACCGTTCCCGTGTGGGGTGAGATCGGAATCACGGCAGAATCGTTTCGCTCGCAGCTCTCAGGCTCCCTCGCGGCGCAAGATCAATTGCCGGAACTTGCTGAACGATGGAGGGCATGGCGCGAGGAGAAGGCAAGCCGCGCCAAAGACGATAATGGCGACGGCATTGCTTCAGCCGCCGTCTTCGCCGCGCTTGGCAGGCAAGCACCGGCCGACGCCGTCATTGCTGTCGATGTCGGTAACAACACCTACTCCTTCGGCCGCTACTTCGAGTGCAAGGATCAGCGGGTTTTGATGTCGGGTTATCTCGGATCGATCGGCTTCTCACTGCCGGCCGCTATGGGAGCCTGGGCCGCGACACAGGATTTCGACGACTATGCCGGGCGCAAGGTCATCTCCATCAGCGGCGATGGCGGGTTCGGCCAGTATATGAGCGAGTTCACGACGGCCGTGAAGTACAACATGAACATCACGCATATCCTTCTGAACAACGCTCAGCTTGGTAAGATCTCGAAGGAGCAGCGCGCGGGCGAATGGCCGGTCTGGCAGACGAGCCTGCACAATCCGAGTTTCGCGGCCTTCGCACGGCTCTGCGGCGGCAAGGGCCTGAAGGTCACAAGTGCCGAAGAACTCGATGACGCATTGGCTGAAGCCCTCGCGCATGATGGCCCGAGCCTTGTCGAGATCATGACCGACGCGGAGTTAGTTTGAGCAGAAGGAGTACGCGTTCGCCGGCTTGTGAAGTCGCCCAATCTACGTCCCGGACTTGATCCGGGACCTAGGGCGACACTTACCACACAGCTGTCAGCCCTGGGCCCCGGATCAAGTCCGGGGCGTTGCTCGGTCAAATTCGTGTAATCCACATCGATGCCTGACGAACTTGCATCACGCCCCGAGCGCGTCGGCCATTTCTTCCAGGTCGCCGACAACAAGGTCGGGCTCCGCGCTGCCGAGATCGTCGAGAGGTTGGCCGTAACGACGGACCCAGATGGTGGGGAAGCCGAAATTCTTCGATCCCAACACATCGAACGAGTTGCCGGACACAAAGCCGATCTGATCGGCGGGCATGCCGATGGCTTCCACGCCTACTTCGTATGCGCGACGGCCGGGTTTGTAGACGGCCGCTTCCTGGGTTGTCAGAATATCGACGAAAAATCCGGCGATCGCGGAATTGTCCTGGGACTTCTTGATCATCGCAGCCGATCCCATGGACAAGACGTATAGATGATACTTGTTGGCCAGCCGGAACAAGCCGTCATGGGCATCGTCATAGACCGGGAGTTTTTCGTCGGCGGCAATCAGTTCGTCCCGCAAGTCATCCGGAACATCCATCTCCGACTCGAATGCAGCAAGCTTGAAGGCCGCCTTAGTCAGATCTTCCCAGGGCGTGTAGCGCTCCATCATTCCGTTCTGGAAGCAATAGCGCTGAATGGTCGCGAACCAGAGCTTCATGAACGCGGTGCCTTTGCCCGGAAAATGCCCGTCGACCATTGAGGCCAGAGCCTGCTTGTTCCCGATGGTGCCGAAATAGTCGAAAGCCAGCGCTTTGACATTGCTGAAATCGGTCATTGCTTCGGTTCATCCTCATCTTTCGGAACGTGCGGATTCTGCCAGCCAAACTCTGCGATATGCGCTTCGTTCAGGTGCTCGGTTGCTTTTTCGACCATCCGTTGGACGAAATCGAGTCCCAGCATGGCGAATTGCCGGGCCGTTTCGGGTTCATTGAAAAAATACTGCCCATCAAGGCAGCCATTGGCCTGATGGTTTGCGGCCATCTGACTGGACACTTCCAATGGTGTTGCAGCCACTTCGATATCAGGCGAAGGCATGAGCGTCTCGATCGCAACGACGATGTTATGGCGCACGACAACGCGGTAGTAGCGGTCTTCAGAAGAGTTCATCGGACATGCTTTGGGCGCGGCGGTCGTGGCCGCGGCAATTTCCGAAACAGAAGGGTTTATTGTCGGAACGCTTGCAGCCGCACATATGGAATTCAGCCGTCAAAGGCGGCTCGAACGCGATCGGTTCGATATCGGTGCCCTCATGCGATCCGTCGCACCAGGGTTGGGTTTTTGAGAGACCGCAAGCACACCAGAGATAGGTCTTGCCCTCTTCTACATTGACGACATAGGGCCCGGTTTGTGCCCGAACGGGCAGACGCCGTTCACCCTTACGGGCCCGGTTGGACGCCTTGCCGGTGTCGGCCACGGCGTCAGCCCTCAACCTTCGTCTTGGGCTTGGCTTTTGACTTGGATTTCGCCTTGGACTTCGGCTTGGTCTGCGCCTCCGCCTCGGCCTTAGCCTCCGCAATCCTCGCAGCGGCGTCTGCCTTGTCCTTCTCAACATGCTCGAGCAGGAAATCCCGGACCACCTGGATCCGCCGTGAATGACGCAGTTCCTCGGGATAAACGAAGAAGGCTTCGATCGCCGGCCCTTTCAGATCCGGGAGAATCTGAACCAGCGAATCCGAGCGCTCGCTCATATAATAGGGCAGCGCCGCTATTCCCAGACCGCTTTCAACCGCCCTGTAGATTCCGTAGACGCTGTTTACCCTCAAAGCCGGCTCGCGCATAGTGCCATCGGGCATTTCGGCACTCATCAGCCAGTTGATATGGTCAATCGGCGCCGGCACATCCTCCCCGTAAACGATCAATTCGTGTTTATCCAAATCATCGACGGTTTCGGGGCAACCATGCCGGTCGAGATAGTCTTGCGAGGCAAAGATCCGATACTGGATCGACATCAAATAGCGCTGCACGAGATTGAGCTGTGTCTGACGTGTGAAACGCACAGCACAATCGGCTTGCCGCAAGGTCAAATCCAATTCCAGATTGTCCACCAGAAGCAGTGAGACTGAAATGTCGGGATAAAGCTGATGAAACTTGTTCATCCGCGAGGTCAGCCATGCGCCACCGAATGTGACCGTCGTTGTGATCTTTAGCGGGCCCTCAGGCTTTGCCTGGCGCTCGTTGATGCGAGCGATCCCCATGGCCAACTTGTTGGACATGTCCTTGACGGTCTCATAGAAATCTTCGCCCGCTTCGGTCAGAACGAGACCACGGGAGTTACGGTGAAAGAGCGAACTATGAAGTTCCTCTTCCAGCATCGAGACCTGGCGACTGACGGCAGACTGGCTGAGATTGAGCCTCCGTCCGGCGCGCGTAAAACTCCCCTCTTCAGCAACCCGAAGAAAAGTGTGTAATCGCTTCCACTCCATGCTTCCTACGCTCATTGTCCGACGGCCACCGCAAGCGAGGCCCCCTCGTCCGTCGTTTCGACGACACCAACAGCCGACCCGCCGGCAAGCTGGAACCAGCGCTTGATCCCTTCCTCGGGGCCAGGCCACGGTGCGAACAACTCGCTATGTGATGAGCAAGGCGCACCTGTTGTCAAACGCATGCCAACGACTTAATCGTCGAGCAGTGTCTCGTCGAATTCCGGCCCTGATCTCACGTGGCCAATTTCCTTTTGAAGTATGTCGCGCAGTGTCGGCATTGTTATTGCTATCTGCTTTGCACTTGCGGCAATGCGCCGTCTCGGACGAGCGCTCAATCCTCGGAGTTTAGCTGCTCTGCTTTGAAGCCGCCAAAACCATCTTCCACAATGGTGAAGCCGAGTTTCTGGCCTTTTTCAAGTTTGCCCATCCCGGCGCTCTCGACCGCTGACTTATGAACGAAAATATCGTTTCCGGCATCGTCCGTAATATAGCCGCCGAACGGGTTTCTTTTGGCGTTGTATGATTTTACTGTGCCCGATGCTTTTCCAGGCTGCACACCCTTCTTGGCAGACTTGTCCATTTCGGGCCGATCACTCATAGCGTTTGTCTCCTACCATTCCACGGGTTCCCGGCCAGCAATACTACCCTGGCACCGCCCGTATCTCGTTTATCTGATTTCAATCATCGCGCCGTTGAGTTTCGCATGCAACAGCAATGCGGTAACTGGGGAGAAGAAACATCATCCCTCACGGCGATTACCCTGGAAAAGACCCTTCAGTGCATGTGTTTTCTTCGCCGCCAGCATGCCTTTCTGGGAGTTCATCAAGCGCCCGATCGGTGTTGCGCAGGAATGGACCAGGCGTTTGATCGGCACATAGGCGATGAAGGCGCACGACAGGAGCACGTGAAACAGCCAATTGACCTCGGTGATTAAGCCGGACTGGGCAACGCGCTCGGGAATGAAGGCCGCAAAAATCGCGCCGATCGGTGAAGCTGCGGCGTTGCCGCCCTGTGCAAGACGCATCCCTTCAACGAGAAAGCCTGTCACCACGACAACCAGAAGGAAGACAGCTGTCGGGGTATCCGTGAATTTCTGATCCGGCGTTCCGTTCACTCGTGCTCGATAGATGAGCGCCAGAATGCAACCCACCATCACCATCAACCCGGTGATGTCGTATGTAAAATCAAAGGCCAGCCTCACCGGATGGCTTTGGTCGAACCAGAGGTTTGTCAGACCGAAAGCCGGGAAGGCCTCGCGAAAAAACACGGCGAGGATCTCGGTCGCGAACATCAATCCGAAACCCCAGAAGATCAACTGGTGGCGGACCCAGCGAAACGGGCTGACACTAAGCAATGTCCGATGAAGAATAACCTCGTCGATGAGGGTCTTTTTGAGTGCAGCGGAGTCGATCGCATCGCGCGAGACCACATGACCGTAGCGTCGCCAAGTCGGAGCATTCCCTGCCACCAGAATGCGATAGAGCCCCCAATCCAGTACAACCAGGGCAGCCAGTGCCGCAGGCCCGAATATGATCCACTTGAGTTCCATGCGGCCCTGAAGTGTTTCATACAGAAAGTGGCCGCTAAGCGCCGCAACGGCCAGGACGTAAGTCCAGGCTCCGAGCCAGAGCGCCGCACCAAACACGCGCCTCAGCCCATCGCTTTCGAACATGCGCGTTAGTACAAAAATCGCAAAGAAAACGACGCCCGATACCAAGAGCAAAGTCGCGATCAGGAATAGCCCATAACCCCATGCGGCACCGATCACGTCCGCTGAGCCGGCTAAAAAGAGGATTGCGGCCACGGCAATGGGACCGACGGTCCCCGGTCGCAGTCTCTTGCTTGCGACGGCCTCAACGGTCGCCATGACGGGCAGTCCCTATTATTCCGCTGCTGTTGCAGCTTCCGCCTTGGCTTCTTCGCGTAATCGGTCGATCTCCAGCATCGCCGCGTGCAGATCCGGCAGTCCGCCAGGTACGTTGTCGTGTTCACCAACGCAGGCTTTTGCTTTCTCCACTGCGACAAGAGCATCCATCGCATAGGCGTCGGCGCCAATCTTATCACACCAGGCCTGGGAAATTGGCGCACCGCCAACAAAGACCTTCACTTCTTCGCGAAGACCTTCGGACGTGATCAGCTTCAGGGTTTCCCATTGCATATTCATCGTCGTTGTCAGGAGGGCAGAGAAGCCGACGATCTTCGGGTTGTGCTCGCGAATGGCTTCAATGAAGTCTTCAGGCGAAACCGAGACGCCAAGGTCAACGACGGTGAAGCCGGCGGCTTCCATCATCATGGCGACGATCTTCTTGCCAATATCGTGCAAGTCACCCTGGACGGTCCCGATGACAACCGTTCCGACATCCGCGGTCTTCTCCGCAATGATGAGCGGTTTCAGAACGGCCAGGGCTTCGTGCATGCACTTGGCCGACATCATCACTTCAGGAAGAAAGTACTCGTCCATCTTGAAGCGGCGTCCAACTTCGGCAATGCCGGTCGCCATCGGGCCGGCAATCAACGTCCGTGCCGTTATTTCCTTGGTCAAAGCGGTATCGATGAAGCTGACCGTGTCCTGGTGCTCACCATCGATAATGTTCCACTCAAGCTCATGAAAGAGTTCTTTGACCTCGGGCGGCGCATCCGACCAACGATCCGTTTCAAGAGAATCCTCGAAATCATATTGCAGGTCTTCGAGATCGAATTCTTTCTCGGTATCGATTTCCAACGGCATGGGCTCAGCTTCCAACCTTTTCGCGATATCGCTGTGGCAAACGTGGCATCGTCAACATCTTCCAGGCGCTACTCCGCCGCCTCCGCCTTCGGCCGACGCTTGCGTCTGCGCTTCGGCGTCGGGTCCCAAGGCTCATAGCCTTCGCCGGTATCGGCACCGGGCGGCGGCTCTTTTGGCAGCGGATATTTGCCGTATTCGTGGCACTCATCGATCATGGCGAGTGTGTTTTCCACGGGCACGTCATGCTCGAGACGGTGAGACGAACTCAGTAGGAAGCCGCCGCCATGGCCGACTTCCCAGATACGCGCCCTGACCTCGGCGCGGACATCCTCGACCGTTCCCCAGGGGAGCGTTTCCTGAACGTCGATACCGCCATAGAAAAACATCTCATTGCCGAGCTGGCGTTTCTTGGCAGCCGGATTCGAGTGCCGTGCGACCTTGGGCGGCATGCTGTCATAGCCATCGACGCCGCACGCCATGAGATTGCGCATAAAGGGCTCGGGGATCGCACCGCAACTGTGGAACTGGATCAACCCATCCGGATTGCGTTCGCGATAGAATTTCCTCGTTTCCGAGACCGCGCGCATATAGTGCGGTTGAAGCTGCTTTTCATACATGTCGAGCGACATGAACGCGGTCTTCTCACTCGCCAGATCTTCCGGGCTCATACGCAGCCAGTCGATGTACTCGCCGCACTGCGTCAGGAAGGCCTTGTTGAATTCAATCTCGAGATCCGTGAGCTTGGTCAACATGGCATCGAGAAACTCAGCCGACTCGATAAAGTCGGAAAAGATCTTGGCGTAGCCGACCATATATTTGGCCTGCTCGAAGAGACCGCCCCGGCCGCCCTGCCCCATGAGCGCAAATGGCGTTTCTTCCTGCACATAACGACAGTATTCGCGGAGCGTCATACCGGGAATTGGAGAGTCGGCCCAGCAGGACTCGTCCCATGGGTCGGGCCACGGGAAGGCGTCCAACTGCTTCAGCCCTTCTTCGAGCGGCGCGCTCGTGGCATGGAACAGCGGGTAGCCGATCATCTCGTAGTAGCCGCCCTCTTCGTGCGGCGTCCATTTACGGATGACGCCCCACTCGTCGACATTGATCTCGACATCGGGCGGCGGGATGCCCATGTCGAACGGGATTTCTTCGAACTTGATCGGTCTGAAGCCTGGAGAGCCGCCCGGTGTGCCGATAGAGATGCGCACGAAATCCAGATCCAGTTTCTCGGCCAGATCCAGTTCGAAGGCGACATCCGTCGTCCAGGTCGTCGACCCGGTCCGATAGTTCCGCACATCGGTATTGTACTGCATGCCGAGGCCCTTGCGGAGGTTCTGATAACCCTCCACCGTTCCCCAAAGGCCGATCGGGACCCGATCCGGCTCACGCAGATGCAGGGCATCGATCACGCGTTTGCGTTGCTCTGGAATCGCTCTACCGACGATAGCCGTCATCTTCCGTCCTCCTCGGAAAACGCTGGATGTGGGCACAGGCACTTACGACCCTTCATTGGCTCACACCATGTTGAATACATAATCTATATCGACAGATACAAACGGTCGACACGCGACAGGGTACCTACCCCATGCTGCGAACGCATAGGTTAATTGTGGGGTTTGTTATGGGTTTTGGGTGAAATGCCGGCCGCGTTGGTGCGGCTGGTGGCTGTATCCCATCTTCAATCTCGAGGGTAGCCCGGAGCTGTCCGGCGGGATTGGGCCGTGTTGTTGGATCTGAGTTTATTTCGCTCACGGCTATTCCGCGCTGAAGCGCGGGCGGCCCCGGATCTGGTCCGGGACAGGCTCTGACCGGGCGGCGGCCGCTTGGCCTTGCCTCGCTGGTCGCTCGGTTGTTCTTGGATCTATCAAAGATCGTGCCGTATGGCTGGCGCTATACGGCGGGATGGTGCCATGGTTTTGGGATCGGTTTGTTTCGCTCACGGCTATTCCGCGCTAACGCGCGGGCCTCCGCGGGGGCGCCCTGACCGGGCGGCGGCCGCTTGGCCTTGCCTCGCTGGTCGCTCGGTTGTTCTTGGATCTATCAAAGATCGTGCCGTATGGCTGGCGCTATACGGCGGGATGGTGCCATGGTTTTAGGATCGGTTTGTTTCGCTCACGGCTATTCCGCGCTAACGCGCGGGCCTCCGCGGGGGCGCCCTGACCGGGCGGCGGCCGCTTGGCCTTGCCTCGCTGGTCGCTCGGTTGTTCTTGGATCTATCAAAGATCGTGCCGTATGGCTGGCGCTATACGGTAAGATTTCCAATGTGCCCGAGATAACCGCGCCTTAGTGGCGCGGCAAGCGCGACCGCGCGCCGGCTGGTCAGGCCGCCCCCGCGGAGGCCCACGCCGAAGGCGTGGAATAGCCGTGAGCGAAACAAACCCCAATGGCGCAGCGACTGCCGGTCAGGCCGGATCACTCCAGCAACCAGCTCTCAAGCAGCAGACGCACTAACCGCCTCAGCAACGCCATCCGACAAACGCCACGGCACCAGTGCTGCCCGCTTCGTATGCTCGTCGACGACCTCGCGGATATAACGCGCTTCCTGCGAACGCCGGGCACGCAAAACCGGATCGGTGACGTCGAGTGGCATGAGCGACTGATTCACGACCCAGGCATAGGGCTCGATCTGGGCACGTCTGAGGTCGCGCTGCAGCTCGGCCGCTTCATGAACCGGAGTCGCTTCGGGGATCGTGCATAGCAGGATGCGTGTGAAGGACGGGTCACGCAGCCTTTCCAAAAGCTGCATGACGGCTTCCGGCACGGCTTGCGCCTGTCGGTTCACCTCGGCATGAAATGACTGAGCGGCATCGAGCAGCAGAATCGTATGGCCGGTCGGCGCCGTGTCGAGAACCACGAATTTGTTCTGTGCCTTGTCGACTGTCGCGGCGAATGCCTGAAAGACCGCAATCTCTTCCGTGCAGGGCGATGCCAGATCTTCTTCGAGAAGCGCGCGGGCATCGTCATCGAGACCGGCGCCCGTCGTGCGCATAACCTCCTCGCGATACTTGGCGACTTCCGCCTCAGGATCGATCGCTTCTACAGTAAGCGTGTCAGGCGCATCAACAACAGCTCTTGCTACATGACCCGTCGGATCGGTTGTTGTCAGCAGAACCTCGTGCCCGCGGGCAGCCAGTGCTTTCGCGACATCAATGGCCATCGTCGTCTTTCCAACGCCGCCTTTGCCCATGGTCATAACAACACCGCGGCCGCTTGCGTCCATTTCCTCGATCAGACTGTCGAAAGCCGGGAGGTCAGGCACCGGAGCATTGTCCACAGCGTCGCTCTCGCTTGCATCTGCGTCAAAGAACGTTGCCAGCGCATCGAGACCGATCAACTGGCGTGCCTTCAATGGAACAGTGGTTCGCGGAAAAGAGGAGAGCGCGTCCGGAACGCTTTCCAATGCCGTAGAACCATAGTTCTCCAAATCCAATGCGATGGCATCATTCGGATCGCTGGCGCGGAAGACGCCATTGACCAGAAGCTGCTGCGACTTGATGCCGAGTTCTGCCAGCTCGACACTCGTCCGCGCGGCTTCATCCAGAGCCGCCGCATCCGGCCGGCTGACAAGAATCAGAGTCGTTCGGCCCGCATCTGCCAATGCATCGACCGCATCGGAATAGAGCTCGCGTTGATCCGCCAATCCCTGCAGCGGACCCATGAACGAGGTACCGGCGGCCGATCCATCGATAAAGCCGGTCCACGCGGTCGGCAGCGAAAGCAGCCGGAGCGTGTGCCCTGTCGGTGCCGTATCGAACACCACATGATCGAACCCGGTCGTGACGTCCGGGTTGGCCAGAAGCTTGGCGAATTCATCGAAGGCCGCAATCTCGACCGTGCAGGCACCGGCGAGTTGCTCCTCCATGCTCGTAATAGCGGCTTCCGGCAGCACGCCGCGAAACGGGCCGATGACCTTATCGCGATAGGCCTCCGCCGCCTGTTCCGGATCGACGTTCAGACCATAAAGTCCATCGACGCCTTCGATAGGGCTTGGCGTTGTCGCAATATCGCAGCCGAACACCTCATGGATATTCGAGGCCGGATCGGTACTGACAATGAGGACTTTTTTGCCTCGTTTTGCCAACGTAACAGCGGTGGCGCAGGAGCTCGACGTCTTGCCAACGCCGCCCTTGCCTGTGAAGAAAAGAACCGGCGTCGGATTATCCAGAAAGTTCATTGCTGCCCCTATTCCGCTTCAGCGCCGGCAAGGCCGAGCTTTTCACCCAGCTCCGTGCGGCTCGGATAGGTGCCTTTGGAAAACACCTCATCGTTGATGAAAATCAACGGCAGGCAATCCATGCCGTCAGTGTCCAGCAGTTGCTTGACCGTCGTGTTCTGAGCAAAGGCTGCGGGTTGGGCCGCAAGTGAAAATCGTTCGATATCGACACCATTCTGCTGCGCCCATTCGAGGTCGGCTTTGAATTTGAGTTCGGTATCGTTTCCGCCTCCACAACAGGAGGGCGGTTCGAAAACGGAGAGCTTGGCCATGGTAGTAACTCCCTAAATCGGATCTGGTCATGCAGCTGCCGCGGACAGCCTGCGTTGCCCCCATAGAGCAATTCCTGACCCAATAGGCAAGATTCGGAAACGCATGACCAGCCCACACTATGTTGTGAGCATATGTGCGGGATACAACGGTTTCGAGCCTCCTAATCACCTGATATCATTGATTTCCGGGAGGCTGTACTACCGATGATCCAACGAATTGCAGGCGTGAGTACCCTCGCCTTCCTGCTGATTCTCATCGGATGGGCTCCGGCCCAACCTCAGGCTCAGACAAAGAAACCGGCGCCTTGCGACCTTGCTCTTGTGCTCGCCGTTGACCTGTCCGCAAGCGTCAATATGTACGAGTACCGTCTGCAACATGGCGGTATCGCAGCGGCCTTTCGTCATCCACTCGTCATCGACGCGATTCTCTCAACCGGATCCGGTGGAATCTGGGTCACATTGGTTCATTGGAGCGGCGTAGACGAACAGACGCAGTCAGTAGGATGGACACAGATCCAGGACGAAACATCAGCCTTTACGTTCGCTGCCACCGTCGACGCCTTGGCGCGGCCCTACAATACGTCGGAGGAAGGAATTGGGACGGGAACGGCCCTTGGCGGAGCGTTGCGTTTCATAGCTCCTCTTTTCCTTGCGCCAGGCCCCAGTCGCTGCAACCGAAGGGTTGTCGATGTAAGCGGCGATGGCAGGTCCAATGTGGGGCCGAAAATCAAACCGGCGCGGGATGCCCTGCTTGCCCAAGGGCTTACTATCAACGGCCTGGCAATCCTCTCGGACGAGCCCGATCTTGGAGAGTATTACCAACACAATCTGATTGGGGGAGCGGCAGCATTCGTCATGACGGCATTCCATGAGTCCTTCGCCGATGCCATTCGCAACAAGCTCTTTCGGGAAATCGTATCCAAGCTCGCCTTTCGATACCCTTCGTCACCGAACCTCCGATAAGGCAGTCGCAATGTCGTCGATGAGATCTTTGCTATCCGCTTCGCCGTCATCAATGGATCGCGCATTCGAATCCGAAGCCGATGTGGTGATCCTCGATCTCGAAGGCGCAACTGCCAGTAATACACAGACCTTGGAGTTGCCTTCCACGGCACGCCTCTATCTCAAACTTGGTCTGGCAGACTGCAAACGCCTGCTCACGGCTGGCACAGACTCGGCTGATATGCAGTTCGACGGCATCTTGCTTGCCAAGGTCGAAACGCGCGAATCATTGCTAGCAGCCGACGCACTGATCACACATCTGGAAAATGGAGATGATCGGACGCAGGGGTCAATCGACCTCTTGCCTTTGATTGAAACTCCAGCGGGAATTGAGAACGCGAGAACCATATGCGGCGGCATCGACCATGTGACACGGCTTGCCTTCGGTGCCGGAGATTACTGCCGCGCGCTGAGACTAAGAAGGACCCCTAAGGAAACCGAACTGAATGAAGCGCGCGAAGCCCTGGTTGCCGCATCGCGATCGCTCTCGATCGAGATGCCGATCGATACCCCGTTCCCCTATGCCGAAGACCTCGCACAGTTTCAGCACATCGCCGAGCGGAGCCGCGACATGGGGTATCAAGGCAAGATCTGCATCCATCCTGACCAAGTCCCCATTGCAAACGAGGTTTTTGCGGTCGAAGAACCGCTCGGCCGATAAAAGCGCTTGATTGACAAACACGGCTAGTCGGCCGGACTGTCACACCCCTTTCACACAGCATGCCTACGCAGTCCTGTTAAAGACGCGACGGACATCCAATCGATTCGCCCGTCGGTCGCCTCAAACAGGGATGGACGGCAACACGTGAAACATTCGAGCGCACTTGCGGCACGGCGAGACGCGTCCCGCCGGCTAAAACATGCGGTGCAGCAGCACCCGACGATTTCTCGAAACGGATTGCAGGAGCGTTTATTTACGCTCGTCTTCAGCGGCCTCGTTTACCCACAGATCTGGGAAGATCCGGAGGTCGACCGCGAAGCTCTGAGGATCGAACCGGACAGCCACGTCGTCACCATCGCATCGGGCGGCTGCAACGTGTTGTCCTACTTGCTGGACAAACCGCGCAAGCTGACAGCTCTCGACCTCAATCGCGCGCATGTCTCGCTTACCCGGTTGAAACTGACGGCCGCCGAACGTCTCACCGACTTCGAACAGTTTTACAGCTTTTTCGGACAGGCCAACGACGCGGCCAACAGAGAGACCTATAAGACGGCTTTGCGGGATGGTCTGGATGAAACGGCGCGCAAATTCTGGGACGGCCGGTCACTGACGGGCCGCAGGAGGATCGGTCTCTTCGAGCGCAATCTCTATGCCCATGGCACACTCGGATATTTTATCACCATCGCGCATTTCATCTCGCGCTTCTACGGCGTCGACCCGAAGGAGATTCTGGATTGCCGCTCGTTGGAGGAGCAGCAGGCCTTCTTTGAAGACAAACTCGCACCGATCTTTCAGAGAAAACCCGTCCGCTGGCTGACCAGCAAGACAGCATCGCTCTACCTCCTCGGCATTCCGCCCAAGCAGTACCGTGCGCTGGTCGGTGACGGATCCATGTCGGACGTGCTGTGCGAGCGGCTGCGACGTCTGGCATGCGATTTCGATCTTGCGGACAATTACTTCGCCTGGCAGGCGTTCGGCATGCGCTATGCGGAACGAGGTCAGGGCACACCGCCGCCCTACCTGCAGCGACATAATTTCGAAACCCTGCAAGAGACGGCCGATCGGGTTGATCTTTATCAAAAGTCCTTCACGGAGTTTCTTGCGGGTGAGCCTTCTCGGAGCGCCGATTGCTACGTTCTTCTGGATGCCCAGGACTGGATGAACGACGACCAGATCAATGCGTTGTGGCGGGAGATCACAAGGACGGCACGCCCTGGCGCCCGCGTGATATTCCGAACCGCGGCAGAGCCCTCACTCCTGCCCGGCCGGCTCGCCGATACGGTTCTCAGTCGCTGGACCTATGAAGAAGACGCTTCCTGCGATTACACCAACCGCGATCGGTCTTCGATCTATGGCGGTTTCCATCTCTACACTTTGAGAGAGGCAGCAGCCTGATGGCGAATGCGGACACAGGGTATGCGGCCCTGATGGACCGGGTCTATCGACGTCAGCGCTACATCTATAATGCAACGCGGCGCTACTATCTTCTCGGACGCGACCGTTTGATACGAGACCTCACCCCGCCACCAGATGGTCGGGTGCTTGAGATTGGATGCGGCACCGGCCGAAACCTGCTCAAAGCCGCTCGTCTTCATCCCAATGTCCGACTCTACGGTGTCGATATTTCGTCGGCCATGCTGGAAAGTGCGGAACGTGCAGTTGAACGGACGCAGACAAAAGACCGCATTTTCATTGCAAAGGGCGATGCAACGCAGCTAGACCCCAATGCAACGTTTGGCGTCAAGTCGTTCGACCAGGTCTTCTTTTCCTACACGCTTTCGATGATCCCACCCTGGCGGGATGCTCTCCGTCATGCAGCCTCACTCGTCGCCCCAGGCGGCACACTGAGTGTTATCGACTTCGGACAGCAGGAGTCCCTGCCCCGCTGGTTTCAGGCAGCACTCTTCCGATGGCTTGAGCTGTTTCATGTTGTTCCTAACGAGCGCCTCCACGGCGAACTGGCACAGGTCGCGCGTGACTATCACGCCCAGTTTGAATTCTCTCCCCTCTTTGGCGGATATGCCTGGTACGGCCGGCTGAAAATGCCCACCCACCTTGGTCCGGAAAAATAGCGCGCAGCGATTGCAGATGCGGTCCAAGAGCTAATGCCCGCCTCCAGCAAGGCCGACACCGGTGACAAGCGCTATCCAGACTTTGATCCGAAGGCCCCACGCCTTGATGATGCCTAGACCTCCCAGAATGTGGGCGAATATGCCGTGCCCGAGATTGCGGTCATAGGTCTGAACAATACAGCCACTTCCATTGATCAGGAGTTCCTGGTGCTCGGGATAGACCATCTCGAGAAGTACGGCGACTTCACCGCGCTTCGAGAATTCCGAAGGCTCGAGCAGCCGTCCGGTCGAAGTCACCTGTCCGGCAGCAATTTCCGGTTGGATAGCGACAATCCGTGCGGGCAGCACTGCGTTTATCATCGCGACATTGAAGTTCGTGTCGCAGGCGACCTCCGCCGGCATGCCGACATAAAGAACCGAATGCGCAACTTGTGAGAATCCCGCGAAGACACGTTTGGGATGTGCCTTGTCCCGATCGGGAATAATCAACATTGCCGGGCTTACCGCGATTTGCGACGCCCGGGCGCCCACATGCAGAGTCAACTGGTCGATGACGCCGTTCACCTGCGAACGGACAGTCGTTTTCGCCAGTTCCACCTTCGCCTGTTCAAGCGCTGCATCGGCACTTTCACGCTGAGCCGGCAGCACTTGGCTTAGCTGAAGTTTTGCTTCGTCCAGTTGGGCTTGTGCCTGCGCCACCTTGGCCTCGCCCGCGGCTTTGTCGGTTAGCGCGGTCTGATAGCGGCGCTCATTATAAGCGGGAGAGCCACGGCTGCGCAGTTTGTTCTGGTCATCGAACACATCGATGGCCTGCTGCAATTCCGCTTTCTGCCGATCCAAGGACGCCTGGGCAGAGTGGACTTGCGCCTCGGCTGAGGAAAAGGATTTGTCGACCTCGGCCAGCTTAAGCTCCGCAGTCTTCACCGCGGCCCTTTCCGTCGTATTGTCCACCGTAAAGAGCACTTGGCCCGGCTTCACACGGCTTCCATTGTCGACTTCGATGCTCGTCACCGTGCCTCCATTTTCGCTAACGACCGGCACGGTTCGAAATGGAACAAAGCCCGTGTATGACTTTGGGTAATAGTAGAAGACCGTGAAGAAGACGATGAAAGCGAGCGCCAGCCAAGCAAAGAGCGAGACATGGACGCTGTAGAGCGTGATGGGTATGCCCTTCCAACGCAAATAAAGGATCTGCAAAACGAACGGGAACGAGGTTACGGCCATCTCAATCATGGTCGGTCTCTCCCTTTGCTCGCGCCTCCTGCTTTGCGGGCGGCTCCTTCTTTGAAGGTTTCCGACGACTTCGGGATGCCGCTGCCGGCGGTTTTTGGGACGAATCGTCTGATTTGGTCTTTGCGGCCTCGGCCGGACGATTTGGCTTCGGATCCGCGGGAGTCTTTGCTGCCGGCTCCGCATGCACCCGTCTGCCATCCCGGTCGTGCTCGCCAAGACTCTGACGCTGCAAGTCCTCGAGCAACGCACCCTCAAGTTCGCCCTTGAGCGTGTGCTCTTTCATGGGTTCGAACCACAGCATGAGATCGCGCGCGAGCGCAGTCGCGATAAGGGCAAGTGGCAGGAGGATGCTGAAATGGCTCAGAGGCGGAAAGATCTCATACGCGAAAGCCACCATGAGGAGCGTCGGGATTGTCGTCTTGAGCGGCGTCCCTTCATTGTGCCGCTCCGCAAAGCGATCAAAGCGAGCATAGAAATGGAACACGGCAAACAACAATAGGAAGAGAAGAACAAGCGCCGAAAATGCCGTTGTGTCTGTCTCACCCGGCGGTGCCCACCAAGGCACCGTCTGCCCCTCCGCTGTCGGCTCCGCCGCAATTGCAGGAGATCCGACTGATGCGATTGCGGCGATCAAAACAACCAGACCGGTCAGGAAACGTGGCGTCATTACAAGTCAGTCCTTCCGCATGTTCAATCTAGTCTGGTCGCGGCGGCGGCGACCTAACGATCTGCTACCAGCGGCTTCATCGCATGCAAAATGATTATTCAGATATACAGCCATGCAAAGGATGCACGCGGCGCACAGAAAAGGAAACCGATAACAATGCCACCTTGCGACCTGCGACACCGCTGACCTACGCTAGAAGCGGTGGCAGCGTCTGCATCGAAGGACTTCATATGTCGACAAATCAGAGTAAAGCTCGATCTTCGGCGACCGAAACTGCATCAAACGATGTCAATCAAGATGATCGGATCGGTGATCTACCCATTTTGAATTCACTGACTCTGCAAAACTTTCTGGATGGGCAACACTCTAATTTTCTCAAAGACTTTGCTCCACACTTTCAGGAAATGACACGATATAGGCTGACGGCGGCGTCGCGGGCTGCCGAGGAAGGAAACTGGACTGCCGTCGTATCGTCGGTCCGTGAAATGGGTTTGGAAGCGAAATCACTGGGCCTGCTCCGCTGGGAAGCCCAGTGCCGAAAAATCGAGACATTCTGCGCAGACGGTCGAACCGATGCGGCCGGACGTACCGTCGGCGACCTACAGCAGTATTGTTTGGAAGGCGTCGATGCCGTGAGAAGGTTTAGGTCCACCTAGAGCACCGGAGGACGTCACGACCGAAAAGTCCGGTTTTTAACCCTGATCGGCCTTGACTAATCAGATCTGGATCAATCGATGCCGTCTATTCGCGCCACAGCAGGGTGCCGTCTTTGCTTGGACGCAATCGATTTCACGGACCAGATCACGGCGACGTGACAGTCGGCTCATAGCTTGTAAACGATCGTTGTCTAGAGTGTAGGCCTTACAATTCAACGAAGAGCAGACTGAGCCGCGTGGACAAATGCGCTATAGCGCCAAGAAGATTTGCAATTACACCTTGGCGTCCGTAGCGGCGGCAGCATTTGTGCTGCATGGTTTTTTGGGTGGGGACGAATCTTCCGCGCGCTCGAAGGCCTTATCCAAGCAAACGACCGTGGGTGAACCGCTGGTACTCCATCTCAAAGGCAAACCCAAGATGGGTTATGCATGGCGGGTCAACGCGAAGAAGAGCCGTGGGTTGGATTTGGTGAAACTCGATCGCATGGGGTGGACTTTCGCGGACGAGCGTCGCGGGTCGGGCAGTTTCACCAAGCCGGGGACGTTGCGCTATGCCGTACACCCGAAACAAGCCGGATCGGCGATGATCGTCTTCGAGTATTTTCGGAAGGAAGCGAATGCGTCGCCATCCGCCAGCCGGCAGTACACGATTGAAATTCGGCCGAAACGCTAACGCGTTGTCTCTAGCCAGCCGACGATTTTCTCGACCACCTGTTTCTCAATTCCCAGAAACCCATGGGGCGAACGGCCCTTGCAATGACCGCTGGTTGCATTGCGGCTGTTGACGACGATCAAGTCCGCTCTGGCTCCCTGTTTTTTCATCGCACGGAAAACCGGTTTCACATCTTTGAGGAGAGTCGCATGGCATGCGTCACGCTCGTTGTGAACGAACAGCACCGGGATCTTGATACGGCCCAACGGAAGGGCCTTGATCGAATGCCCCTTGGCATTGTCCTTCACAACAGATGACGTCAGGACTGCGGCCGATACGGCGCCCTTTGCCCCCCTCAATGCAAGATTGGCTGCTGATACGCTCCCTCGACTGGAACCGATAACGATTACGGGTTTGCGATTGACTGTGTGCAACCTTGCCGCAACGCGCGCCAGGTCGTTGCCGTGTTCGACCGAAGCTCGGAAACCGCGCAGCAAACCGATTTTGTTTCTGCGGTCCATCGGCGCATCGACGAGTGCGGTGAGATATCCTTTGTCGGCAAAAAGCTGTCGTGTGCGAACGAGAAAGTTGCCTTTCATGGCGTTGATCTCGCCGGTTCTCGACAACTCCAAAACACCCCGTGCACCGGCGAGCAGGATGATATTGGCTTTGGCAGTCGAAGGATCACCCGTCAGCAGGGTTCGCAGTTTGGCGCCGCTCGACGCCTTGATCTGCAGTACTTCTTCGGTCGATCCGGCATCTGGCGCGCTGACCAGCAACACCAATACGAAACACGCAAGCCATGGCGACCTGGCTGTTCGAATCAGCCTTGTCGCGATCAAATATGAATGCAACGCGGACGACATTCTAAGTGAAGAATTCGGCTGGAGGGTCTTGCGGATCGAAGTCTCTCTGGCCGCCGCGTCGGATCTGCCGCCAAACGAATGGGATCAGGCCAGCCATCAGCAACAAACCGAATATCAAGTGGAATGCCAGAGGCGGTCCGCCCAGAAGAGCAAACAGAAGCAGGACACTCCCTGAGCCCAAAAATACAAGAAGCACAATCCATATGTACCACATGATGTTGCTGCCGGAGAGAAACCGGGCCTGCGGCGCTGCCGAAGCAACGCGCTTACAAAGCTCTCGGATAAACGGCCGATACGTTAACGTACGATCCTCGAGATTTCCGAGCCCATCGAAGTGGTGTGTCCTGATCCTCATAGGTCTGCCGGAACGCTGCTTCAATTTGCATTGCCCCTGCGTTTCACCTTCCGCCACATAGGTGACAAGTCTGACATGCGTGATATCGGCATATGCGATTTGCCCTTTCGATCGCCCGGCCTCCCAACGCAGACCATCGTCCTCAAGGCGATACGTATATGTGGCGCCAAGCGTGCTGGGCCGCACTTCATGCACGACGGTGGTCATTCTTCTCGCTCCGGTGAAGGCGGTCCTTCTTCAAACTGAGGAGCACCGGCAGGTATCGTCTCCCATGAGGCCTTGGAGCCGACATAAATGTGCATGCCAATCGACACATCCGGATCGCCATCGACGCACCCAAGCGTAACGCCAATGACTTTGTCATGATACGTGCCGACCAATGTCGACCCGCATCTGCTACAGAACCGCAGCCCTGCACCTTTCCTGGACGCATAACTCGTGAGGAGCTCTTCTCCGGCCGTCCATGAAAAGTCTTCCGGATCGACCAACGCGAACGCGGAGGCCTGCGCACTGAATGCCTTCCGGCACATTGAACAATGGCAGGACCGCGCGTCTCGCAGTTTCCCGTCGATCTCGTAGCTGACGGAACCGCAGAAACATGAACCCGTTATCGTCATTTCTTGGCCGTCTCCCGGAGGCGTGCCCCCAATCGCATTGGAGAACTATCCAACAACCCAGTGCTATCGGATGTTTCGAGTGAACCAATCCCAGATCCAACGTTATGGCTAACGACGAAATCGATCTGGTGCAATTCCAAGCAAACGCGGCACCGATAGGCAATCTTCCGGAAATTGGACCCGCGAGACGACAGCAAAAGACCCACTCCAGCAAGTGGAGCGGGTCCCGCCAATACGCGTTATCTAAGCTGACGTTGGATACTCCAACGCCTTGAAGCTTATCTGGTCCGCTTCCGGAGCACGGCCGATGCGACGGATATCTGCCCAGACATTTTTGTAGTTGGGAATGATCAGCTCGTTGGTGTGCTCCGAGATCACATTGCCGACCTGGCCCAGGGGCGAGCAGAACAACATGAAGCACTGCTTCCGCTTGGCCGAGGCGATCGGATAGACCATGGCCTGGGTCGAGCCGACATCGTTCGTCACCTCGACGAGATCGCCGGCCTCGAGGCCGAGCTCTTTCATGTCCTCCGGGTTCATTTCGATGGGCGGTGCCGGAAAACGTTCACGGACGAACGGTGTGCGCACATCATAGAATGCGTTCTGCCAGATCATGTTCTTGCGGCCATTGTTGATGAGGAACGCATATTTGTCCCGCTGAGCTTCGCGGCCCTTGGCCTGGATGCCGCGCCATTCAGCGGATTTGAAATGCGCCTTGCCGTCCTTCGTGCCGAACCTGCCGTCGGTGAAAAGCCGTTTGGTGCCGATCAGCTTGCCATCCTTGTAGCCGACGCACGGCTCCTGCACGCCATTGGTACCCATGGCCCGAAGTCGGTCATAGGTGACGTGTTTGCCCCCTCCGGCATTGGCGTGATAGCCGTCCATGAAGGCGTCTTCCTCGGTCTTCCAATCGAACTTGCCAGTGAATTTTTTGGCATAGGCATCATTGCCGGCTTTCTCGAAGGATGTCTCGAGAGCGTTCGCCAGGCGTGCCGCAATAAGGCAATCGGGCATGGCTTCGCCTGGTGCGTCCATATACTTCTCTGTCAGACGCAGGCGCCGTTCGCCATTCATCGAAGTCAGGTTCATTTCGCCTGCCGTTGCTGCCGGCAGGACCACGTGACAGGCCTCGCCAATGGGCGTCGGTAGAATGTCGACATCGACGGCAAAGAGGCCGCCGCGGCGAATGGCGTTCATGATCGCGTCGAGCTGAGCTTCGCGATCGCCATAGGGGATGGCCTCCATAGCTTCCTTGACGATATTGGTCCGACGCCGATAGGCACGCCGAAACTCCTCCGCATTGAGCGTCGATTTGAAATGGTCCGTTGCCCAGATGTGATGGATGCCGCCTTCGCCATTGATAATGAGCTGGTCGATATAGGCCGCAGGCTTGCCAACATGGGCTTCCGACGGCCTGACATAGCCCTCCTGATGACCGCCGAGACGGACGCAACCGGTCCCTTCACGGCCCACATTGTGGGTGGCGAAACACAGATTGGCGATGGCCGAATTGGTGCGGTAGTTGTCGTTGCCCCAGATCAGACCTTTCTCGTAGCACAGCATCGTGCGGCGAAGCTTGCCATCCGCTTTGGGCTTGGCGATCCATTCCGCCGCCTTGCGGATATCTTCGACCTTGAGGCCCGTTGCTTTGGCCGCGTCCTCGACGCTGGTCTTGTTGGCGGCAAGCGCCGCATCGAGGCCGCTGGTGTGCTTGGCGATAAAGTCCTGCGCCTGCCATCCCTTGGCAACCACCTCTGTCAGGAGCGCGTTCAACAGCACCAGATCCGTGCCGGGATTGATGGCCAGATGCAGAAAATTCTCTTTTCCCGCCTCCTTCTCGCAGACATTGGCGGATACGGTACGACGCGGATCCACGATGATGACCTTCGCGGTGCCGTGCTCCTCACCCGGCATCATCGCCTTCTTCTTATCCAGGCTGTCGCCCCGCATATTGGGGACCCAGTGAGCCAGGAAGTAGTTCGTCTGGTTTTCAAGCGGGTTCGCACCGACACAGAAGATGGTATCAGCGAGTTCCGCATCCTCATATGCGTTGTTCAACTCTCCCATGCCCATATCGCGCGTGGCATGGACTTCCGAGTTGTAGGCCGGTCGATTGTGAATGCGGATATTTTTAATCTTCAGGGCATCAAAATAGAGTTTGCCGGTCCCCCATGTGTTCTCATAACCACCCGCTGCACCGCCGTGATCGAATGCAGAAACGAGCACGCCATCTTCGCCCATCTCATCGATAACCCGGCGCGTAACATCGGCTACCAGCGATAATGCATCGTCCCAGGACGTGGGCATGTGTTGGGAGTAGCGCCACACCATCGGATGTTGAAGACGGTCGGTCATGGTGCCGGTTTGCTCCGAAAAGCGGGTCTCGCCAAGACGGCCGCCTCGCACTGAATTGAGTCCTGCGTTCACGACACACGCTTTGTCTGGCTTGATGACGAGATGCACGGGGCGGCCATCCTGCTCGACAATGTTGTACATCGAAGGCTGATACCAGGCTTCGGATTCCGTGCCCTGTTGCTTCGCAAGATCGACACCGAAAGCATTGTCGGCGGCCTTGACGCCGCCCTGCTTGTTGAGATCCCAGCTATAGGCCTTGTAGCCGCAGCCGACGATGCAGAAATCGCAAGTCACATTCTGAACCTTCGCACCCTTCGGCGGGATCGGTAGCTGATCGACACCACGTTTGTAGGTCATACTTTTCTCCCTCGTTCCGTCAGAGCACGTTCGACGTGCGGCCATAGATGAGCTCGTCCACACCTTCGGCGTAGATGTCGCCCTTGTCGTCGACCCGAAGGGCGAACATGGGTAGGCTCTGGTTGGACATGCCGAAAATCTGTTGCCCCTCCATCTCGCAGTCGAAACGCGAATAGTGACCGGGGCAGTTCAGCGTCTTGTCGCCGGCGTTGAATTCGAGCGGATAGCCCTTGTGCGGGCAGAGCACCGAATAGGCGACGATATCGCCATCTGGTCCGGAGCCGCCGTTGACGCGCGAGCCGAGCTTGATCAAAACGCCGGGCGAGTCTCCGTCCGGATAGGTAATGTCCACCGGGCTATCGACTTTCAGGTCTTTGACATTGGCCAGGCGATTGGATGGATAGGTCACACGCGCCGAATTGCCACGCGCTGCCGCATCGCGCGGCATGACGGTTGCTGCGGCAGTACCGGCAGCCAGGGCCGTGCCGCCTCTCAGGAACTGACGCCGGCCGACATCGACCAGCTTGCTGCATGCTTTCATTGCTTTCCTCCCACGTTTCTTCGAAATCGATGGAACGGTGCAAAGCAAGCCGTACGCCAGTTAAGACGCAGATATTTATGCTTTTATTTCAACACTTTAGAAGAACAGGGCCGGAGAGATGTTCGGCGTTCCTCACATCGGTCCGGACTGGGCGTTCGGTTTTCCGAACGGATCAGTTGGGCAGGGCTCCTGCAATTTCGAGCCGGCGCATCTTCTCCCACATCGTGGTGCGCGAAATCCCCAGTAGAGACGCGGCTTTGGCGATCTGTCCTTCAGTCTCCAATAGGGCTCGCTCGATCTGGTGACGTTCCGCCGCGTCCCGAACCTTGGACAGAGGCTGAAGTCCGCTCTGATCACCACTATCGACGAGTTGCGGAAAGTCGGGGAACAGATCGGCGGGCATCAACCATTCGTCATTGGCCAATGCCACACCGCGTTCAACGCGATTGCGCAACTCGCGGACATTGCCCGGCCAGTCATGGCCGAGTGCCAGAATCTCGGCGAAAGAACTCACACCGTAGATGGGTTTGCCCAGTGTCTCAGAGAACTCATCGACAAAGGCAGCGAGTAATGACGGTATGTCCTCGAGCCGTGACCGCAACGGCGGTACTTCTATTTGTACGACATTGATCCTGAACAACAGGTCCTGGCGAAAAGCACCCTCTTTCACCGCCTTCTCGAGATCGACATTCGAAGCACAGACAGGCCGCGCGCCGAATGTAAGCGGCGTTTCGCCGCCGACGCGAAAGAAGCGGCGTGCCTCGATGAGACGGAGCAGTTTGGCTTGCAGGGCGAGTTGCAGTTCACCGATCTCGTCGAGAAAAAGGACACCTTCTTTTGCGCGTTCCACATAGCCCCGGTGCTGCTTCGTGGCGCCTGTGAAGGCGCCGCGTTCATGGCCGAAGATCTCGCTTTCAATCAGATCCGCAGGGATGGCACTGCAATTCACAGCCATGAAAGGCTCTTTCGCCGATTGTGAAATGCGATGCATATGGGTTGCACACACCTCCTTGCCGACACCGGTCTCACCAGTGAAGAGCACAGGGCATGTGAGATTTGCCGTTCGTCGGATCAACTGTTCAACCGCGCGCATCTCTTTCGAAACACCGAGCGCCGCCTCACCTTCGGCCCGGCCATGGCGCGACAGCAACTCGTCGACCTGACCGAGGAAGCTGTCCATCTCAAATGGCTTGGTCAGATAGTTTCCCGCCCCGGCTTTGACCAGACGGACAGCCTGGCCGATGTCGCCATAGGCCGTTATGAAGAGAAACGGTGAAAATATGCCTTCTCGCTGCAGCTCGGCGAAAATGTCTTCTCCGCTGGTATCGGGCAATCGGATATCGCAGACGATCAAATCCGGCCGATTGTCTTTGAGATAATCAAGCGCCTCTTCACCCGACTTCAGCCAGACAGCCTCCATCCCCTCGAGCGTCAGCCGTTGCTGCAAAGACTCTCCCATGATCGGATCGTCCTCGATCACACCGATCACGGACCCTTCATGCAACATCGCGTGTCTCCTCTTCATCGACAGCAACCGGCAAGCTGATCGTTATCGTTGTTCCACCCTGCGGCAACGTTCGCGCTTCAATCGATCCATCGAGGGTACGAACGAGGCGCCGCACCATCCACAAGCCAAGGCCGCCATCATCTTCGATCGGTGCGCGGCCCGCCTCCCGGCTATGCAGAAACACGACCATATCGGGCGGCAATCCAGGGCCCGTATCAGCGACCTGCAATTTCAAAGTCGAGCCGCTCATCTCGGCATGAAACTCGACCGATCCGCCAGGCCCTGTTGCCGCGAGGGCATTCAGCAGGAGGTTGAGCAGAATCTGCCGAACCTCCCCTGCCGATACCGGTACGTCGCCCGTCAGATCATTCTGCCAGACCACCTCTACAGCCTTGCGCCGGGCTTCCGGTGCGATCAGCAGACGCAAATCGTCGAGGGCGCCGACCTCGAGAACACCTTCGGACTCTTCGCGACGATAGGTCATGAGCGTCGACCGCACCACAGCACGAATGCCTTTAAGCCCTTGCTCCAGCAATCTGAGGGATGTCTTTCGGACCGTAGCGACTTCGCCATGCCGCTTCGCCGTATCGAGAGCGTTGAACATGCCGCCCAGCGGGTTGTTGATTTCGTGGGCCATCCCAGATGCCAGGCGGCCGAGACTGGCGAGCTTCTCCTCCTCTGCCAGCTTTGCGGCAAACGCCTCGCGCTCATTGACCGCGTGGACGAGGGCATTGTAACGCCGGAACAGACGCGCGAACTCCGAACCTTCGCGTGCGATTTGTTCAGTATCGATTTCAGCGACTTCACCGTGCCGGCCGCGATCAATATGACGGGTAAGGACTCGAACAGGACGCAACATCCGTCGGATGGCGAGATAGCCGATTGCGGCCAAAGCCAGTGTCAACAGAGCGTTCGTGATCAACAGTGTCGTGAAGACGTTCCGACGCTCGGCAATCAGCGGAGCAATATCGACCTCGGCAAAGATAAAACCAATTGTCCGTCCCTGGTGGTCGATCTTACGCCGCATGAAGCCGCGACTGGTATCTGTATCGACCGCAAGTTCTCCAGACAGCGGAAACTTCTCTGCAAGACCGGGCGGCAAGAGCGATTTCACTGGCAGCCAGCGAGGGTCTGAGGCCGCAAGGACGATGCTGCGCCCATTGGTGACAACCGTACGCATGGGATGAAAGCCGGTGCTCTTGCCGTGAGCACGATCGAGCGTATCGAACACTTCCCACACATCCTCTCGCATCACGTGCGGCTGGAGCGACGCGGACAGACCATCAAGATAGGTGTTTGCTAAAGCGTGCAGGTCCTTGTTCTGCATATCGCTCAGACGTTGCAAGACGCGCTCGGACAGCACGGTGCTGACCGCAACCATCAAGCAGGCGACAAGCAGCGGTACTTTCACGGTGATCGGCCACTCGGTCGGTTTGACAAGTCGCGAGATCATCCCAGTCCCTGTACCTGGCGAACCATTTTTGCAATGGATTCAAAGATCGCAGCCTCGTGCGTTCTGAAGCTGTCTAGCCGGAGCATGTGCAGAATGCGGCGGCCTTCCTCGTGATTGTCCATCTCGACGAGTGCGCGGGTCAATAGCTCGGTTGCTGCGCTATCACGGGGAGAAGCCGGACCTGCGATGGGAGGAAATCCAAGCCATTCCGACTTACGGAAGACTCGCGTGCGGCGCGTCAGATCCGGTTCTGTTTCGTTCAGAACCTCCCAGACATAACCGTCAACGCTGCCGCTGCGCGCCAGCCCGGATGAGACGGCACGCACCACGTTTCGATGGCCGTAGGTGAAGAAGAACCGGGCAAAGAACTCGGAGGGTCGGAGTTTGCGCTCCGCAAGCAGTGCTGTCGTGACCAGATACCCCGAGTTGCTATCGGGATCGGAGAAAGCATGGATATCGCCGCGCAACGCATCGATCCCGTTCGCGTCGCGATCCGCATCGACAATCAGGTAGGATTGATAGAGTGGCTGACCATTCCACACCGGGAGCGCCAAGAGCTGCAACCGGTCGCGATACCGAAGAAAGGGGTAGCCGCAGATCCAGGCGGCATCGAGTTGTCCGCTAACGAGTAGTGTCGTTATCTCCTGATAAGTTCGTCGCTGGATCAATTGCACGGGCCGACCCGTGACAGCAGACAGATAGGACTGCAATCGCTCGAGAATTTCCAAATCATTGGTGAGGAAGACCGGCGTCAACCCAAAGCGGAGTGTTTGAGAATTCTCGGCACGAGAAACGGACGTCATTGACGCCGCCGTCGCAATGGACACGACGCCATGCAGCACTCTTCGACGCGAGAACAACCGCGGCACTGTCATTTGCGGCCGGGTAGCAGCGTCGCCAACCTGTGGCCGCACCTCCCTGTTTTGAGACCGCGCCGGAAACGCGATCACTCTTATATGCAGAACGATAGCCGCAATCGGCTCAACGCGAAAGGCGGTAGGAAGGCACCTGTTAGAGGAGCGATGATGGCGAGAGGCTCATGTCTCTGCTATCAGAATATATCTCATTCGAACTCTTCCGTGCTCGCCCTCGCCAAAGGACACCCCCATGATCTACGAATTGCGTGTTTATCACTGCGTCCCCGGACGCCTGCCCGCATTGCTCAAGCGCTTCGATACGATCACGCTGAAGCTCTGGGAGAAGCACGGTATTCGCCAGGCAGGCTTTTGGACGGTTGCAGTCGGCGAGTCCAACCAGGATCTCTATTACATGCTGCAATGGGAATCGCTGGCCGAACGTGAAACCAAATGGGATGCCTTCGCCTCGGATCCGGAATGGCTCGAGAAACGTGCGGAAACGGAAAAGGATGGGCAGATCGTTGCTTCGATCAGCAATTCGTTCCTTCAGCCCACTTCGTTCTCATCGGTTCAGTAGACGTGAATTCAGAGCGCTTTGGAATGCTGCCGTTGGTCTGAAACGCGACATCCAATCATTGCCAAGAACACCTCAGAATTGATCCGGGATTCAGGACTGAAAGCGGGAACTGCGCTCGTGGCCCTGGACCCCGGATCAAGTCCGGGGCGTAATTTTCTGATTGAATCGGCATGGTTCTTCTTGTTGTTCGTGATGCGTGACTGCGAGGTATGGAGGATGACGTATCGGGTCTGCTGTTTGTCTTTCTGTTTTCCGAAGTCACGACGTCCCGGACCTGATCCGGGACCCAGGGCTACCGCCTGAATAGGTATCCGACGGCTCTAGGCTCCGGACAAAGTCCGGGGCGTTGCGGACGCTTTGATTTCGAACTTTTCAGAAAGGCATCCGGCATGAAACTCTACTACGGCGCAACGTCTCCCTTTGTCCGCAAGGTCATCGTGGCCGCTATCGAATGCGGATTAAACGATCGCATCGAACGCGACGAGACCTTCCCCTGGGATGCCAAGACCGTCTATGGCGCCGTCAATCCGATTGGAAAGGTGCCAGCCCTGGTCACCGACGAAGGTCGACTGCTTTATGACAGCCCGGTGATCGTCGAGTATCTCGACAGTTTGCATCAAGGGCCGAAGCTGATCCCTCAAGAAGGGAAAGAGCGGTTCGAGACACTGAGAGTTTCCGCCCTTGCGGATGGCATGATGGACGCCGTCATCTTGCTGTACAACGAACGCGTGCGCCGACCGAAAGAACTGCATTGGGAGTTCTGGGACAATCGCATGCGAAACACGGTTGCCCGCTCGCTGGACGCCCTCAATGTGGATGCGGCCTCCTTCGATCCGGAGCGTGCCGATGTCGCGCAGATCTCAGCAGCTTGCGGCGTCGGCTGGATCGCGTTTCGGAAGGATGTTCTTGGGATCGACTGGCGAGACGGGCGACCGGTCTTATCGGAATGGTTTGACACATTCAGCAAGCGGCACTCGATGCTGGAGTCGACGCCGCAAACGTCGTGACACTGAATTCCTTGGATTTTCGAAAACCACCGGCGCACTCTTCAGCGATTCTGATCGGCGTCAATGCGAACGCCGCCTCCCTATGCGATCTCAAAGGGAACAAGGATGATTGCAAAAGGAAAGCGCGATGGTCGAGAAATCTCATACGGCAGGCTGGCTGCCGAACCTTTATGAGCCTCTCCGGAGCATGGGGCAGAAAGTCGCCGACTGGTTTGCACCGCGTTCAGAGGCATCGGCACTCGAAGACTATTATGAGATCGGTATCGAATTGCCGGGGATCAAGTCGGAGGACGTCGACGTCTCCATTCACGACAACAGTCTTGTGGTCCGTGGAGAGAAGCGCTCAGAACACCAGGAGTCCGGGCGGACCTATTTCTTCTCGGAACGCGAATATGGTGCGTTTCAAAGAACATTCCGCCTTCCGCCCGATGCGGATGGCGATAAAGTCGACGCAGCATTCAAGGATGGCGTTCTGAGTCTGAAAATCGCCAAACGAAGCCCTCAAAAACCGGCGGGCCGAAAGATCGAAATTCGGCCGAACTGATACATGATCTGGAACTGCGAGGATGGTCGACCGACCAGTTCTTGCGGTTCCATATCCAGCGTACGCATCGACCATAAGCCCCGCTTGCGTTCGCAAACTTGGTGCCTCAATCGCCAGCGTTCAGGCAACGTTGCGCGTTCGCCACACACAACATCAACCGACGCATTCTCCCAACTTTCTGTTGCTTAAGGCAGCGGTACAAGTTATCGATTTAACCGTTGCATCTGTTTGCGTATTCCGCGCCCGTTGTGTTTCACGGAGATGCACCGTTAGTCGCGTTTAGTAGTGAGTCCGACTGTATCTGACACTCACACTGTGAGCGCGACTGATGACTCTTGGATTCCAGATTCTGTGGATCAAGCGATCCCGAGCCCGGAGCGGCGGCATAGTTGGCCACTCCGATGATTTGATCACGCCTGAAGCAACGGTTCCGTCATGTTGATGGTCCCCGATGCCGCAAAGGCGCTTCGCCCGACCCAAGAGACCGTCGGGCCGTCCAGGATTTCCAACGAATCGCGCCTTTCAAACCTCGAACGCCTCGTCCTTGTGGGAACGGTGGCCCTCGCGGCCAGCGTGCAGATTCAGACCACCGTCTCCATTACTGGCAGCGCTGTGCGCGTCAGTCTCTCTGACATTGTGGCGTTGGTGCTGTTTCCTCTTCTTGTGATCGTTGCGGCGAAACATTGGAGGCAGAGCGGTCCGAAAGTCGGCGCTACCGTCATTCTGTTCGGTGCCATGGCCACTGTGGCAATAGGCTATGGGCTTGCAATTGGCACTGCCCGGCTCGGCATGATGGAAATCTGGCCACTGGTGAAGGCCGTAGGCTGGCTATCCCTGCTATATTATGGCCTTTTAGGATTAGCCTGCGCACTGGTGTTTCCACGGCTGGCCAATACCGCATTCGCTGCCGCCTTTCTCGGCTTCGCCGCACTCCTGCTTGTCATTCACACGGTCTTCTTTGCGATGGCGACCGACTGGGTCGGGTCCTATGCCTATCGCTATCAGGGCGTACTCGATAATCCGAATGCCCAGGGATTTGTTCTCCTTTGCGGCTTCGCCATTTGCCTTGCCGGTCAAGGACAGCTTGGCAGATGGCTCGGTGACAGGTGGAGCGAAGTGGCGACAGGCTTCCTGCTTGCCGGCGTCTTCCATTCCAGCTCGCTCGCCGCAGTCGGCGCTGCGGTCTGCATGATCCTGGTCCACCTCAAGCTTCGTGCGCCTAGCCTTTGGCAAATCGCCCGGGTTATCGCGTTCGCCGGAGCTATACTGTCGATTGCTATCGTCAGCCGCACAATCGTTGTCGACACAAAGATCCGAACCGGGTTTCATGACTTGTCCGACAAGGTCGGATGGCTCGTGGCTTCAACGGAAGACGAAACTCGGAACACGCCACAAGCCGATCCGCTTGAGGCACGAGATTTCAGCATCAACGTTCGCATAGAGAGCTACTATCGTGCATTGGAAAATTGGGCAGACGCGCCGGTGTTCGGAACGGGGCTTGGCTCGCATCTGCAGGCAAAACAGACCGGCGTGAAAGACAATGCGCCGGCGCAGCAGATTCACAACACCGGCCTCTGGATCCTCACTGAATTGGGGCTTGTAGGCTTCACGGCATTTCTCGGCCTGTTCGTCACTCTGATATGGAGGTTCTGGAAAACATCCGTTAGTGCCCGCAACAGCGATACACAATCCGCCGACGCGGTCTACGCGGTGGTGCTGGTCATGAGCGGGTGGCTTGTCATGTCGCTTGCCCATGAGTTGCTCTATCAGCGTGCCTTGTGGCTGATGATGGGTCTCGCTCTTGGAACGTGCATACGCTTCGAGCAGCAAGCGCAGGCCGCTGTCAGGGCGTCACAAGCCTCGGATAATCGCAGCGGAACTGTGATCGATGCGCGAAGCACTCAGCCTCGACCAGAGAGCCAAGAGACAGACCTTGCCGCATAGCCGCTGATCGACGAACAGGCGGCCCTAACTCCCGTTTTCCAGGCTAGACAGAAGAAGGTTTAGCATCCTTCAGAAGCCGGTTTGAACCTATCTGCTACCCGGCCCAAAGCGGTTGTGCGCATCGACCATCAGCCCTGGCAAACCCTGCATTCCCGTTGAGCCAAGCTTCTTGGCGGCCGACTCGCGGTTGACCTTGGCGAGTTCGTTCATGGGGCCGGACTTGATGGCACCGGTGGGGCAAACCTCTTCGCAGGCGCGCGGCATGTCGAGGGGGCGTTCCTTGCCCGGCGTTTGGCAGAAGGTGCACTTCTCCATCTTGCCGGCTGTGCTGGTGAGCTGCGGTGCGTTGAAGGGGCAGGCCCAGGTACAGAAGCCGCAGCCAATGCACTTGTTCTGATCCACGAGGACGATACCGTCTTCAGCGCTTTTCGAGATAGCGCTGACCGGGCATGCGTTACGGCATGGCGCATCGCCGCAATGCATGCAGGCCATGGACACATTCATGGCCGAAACATTCGGGAAGACGCCTTCCTCGATCTTGACCACCTCGCGCCAGCGCGGGCCGACATCGATTTCGTTCCAGGTCTTACAGGCGATTTCGCAGGCGTGGCATTTCACGCAGAGCTGCTGATCGAAATAGAATCCGTGTTGCATGATGCTCTCCGCCTTAAGCCGGCCTGATCCGGACCTTGCACTCATTGTAGCAATTCGCGCCGGTGACCGGATTGGTGTGCGTTTCCATCAGATTGTTCGAGTGTGCGCCCTTGCCCTTGGCAACCGCGCCCATGGCCCAATGCCCGAAGCCGTGGCCGTGCCGGATCGAGATGCATCCCGGCACCAGGCCTTCGGTGACCTTGGCCGTCATGGTGATATTGTCCTTGGGACTCTCGATGATCACCGGGGCCCCATCGCGAATTCCGTACTTCTGGGCGTCGATCGTGTTGATCTCGACCCAGTTTTCACCGCAGATCTCCATGAGATACGGGTTGTTCTGCGTGACGATATTGCAATGCATGGAGAGCTTGGAGTGCGTCACCTGGAGTGGATAGTCGTCATCCGGCAGGACGGACCGCTCCGTGTATTCGGGATAAGGGTTATGCCCGTTCTTCTCATATTCCGATGAGTGAATCTCGATCTTGCCCGACGGAGTCGGCAGACCTTCCGGCACACGGCCATATTTGACCTCACCTGCCCAGAAGCCTTTGGATTTCAACTCATCCAGGGACATGGGCACGTCCTTCATCATGACCTCGCCCCAGTCCTCCCACTTCTCGTAGGGGAAGTGCTTCTCCCATCCCATCTTGGATGCGATGCCTTGAACGATTTCGTATGGCGGCTTGCACTCACCCACCCGTTCGACCGCCGGCTGACAGATAATGACCTCCGGGCCAAGCCACATGCCTTGCCGGATTTCCGCCTGCTCGTAGAAGGATGTCTCGGGAAGCACGATGTCGCATTCGAGCGCGGTCTCACTCATGAACAGCTCGCAGGCAACGGCAAGTTCAAGATGCTTGAACATTTCCTGCACACGTTCTCTGTTCGGATCGCTCATGACAGGATTGGTCGAGTGCACGAAGAGACCTTTGACTGGATAGGGATCGCCATCGATGACGGCTTCGGGGAGCCTTGAGTTCGGAAGGTCTGGTGCCAGCGGATAGCCCATTGCCACGTGAAGCGGGTCCGCCTTGATCTCGGCCTTGGCCGCCTCATCGATCTCGACCGGCGCACCGAGCGGCGCCCAGTCTTTCAAATGCAGATTGCCGGGCCCATCGACCTGGCCCGTGATGGCATCGAGAATATAGCAGGCGCGGCCAGCGTCATGGCCATTGGTGTAATAGCCAGAGCCCTTAAAGATGGCCGACATGGCCGGCTTGGCCGTCGCGAACTCGCGGGCGATGCGCTTGATCGTATCGGCATCGATGCCGCAGATCTCGGCTGCCCACTCCGCCGTGTAACCCTTCTCGCTCAGATGATCGCGGAAGCCGGCAAAGCCTTCCGTATACTGGTCGCAGAATTTCGCATCGTGCAGATTTTCATCGATGATGGTGTGGCACATGGCGAGGGCCAAGGCCGCATCGGTTCCGGGTTTTACCGGCAGCCATTCGTCTGCCTTCTGCGCCGTCTCGGTGAAATTCGGATCGACGACGACAAGCTTGCAGCCCCTCTTCTTGGCCTCCAGCAGTGCCCGGCTCTCCCACAGCCCCTGATTGGCGCCGAGCATGTTCATGCCCCACAGGATCACGTAGCGCGAATTGGCGAAGTCGTGCATTGGGAAGACATGGCCGAACAGCGTCAGACAGGCCGCGCGACGGTCCTGCTCGCAGCCGGACGTATGGGCATACATGTTGGGCGAGCCGTAAAGATCCTTCAGCAAGTGATGATAGAAGACCGTATTGGGGTCATGGTGACAGGTCAGCGCCACGGCTTCCGGCCCCCATTTGTCGGCGATCATCTTCAGTTTGTCGGCGATGAACTGAAAGGCTTCATCCCAGGAGATCCGCTTGAACTGCCCCGGCTCACCCTTCGGATTTGTCCGTAACATCGGATATTTGAGGCGATCGGGATCCTGCGTGATGTACCAGCTCGCCATGCCCTTGGCGCAGCGCGACCCGATATTGTTGGGACTTTCGGGATTGCCCTTGTGGTAGACGACCTTGCCATCCCTCACATAGACCTCGGTCGGGCACTGCCAGGGGCAGGTGTAGCAGAAGCTCTTGATGACTTCCGCGCCCTTGATCTCGGCCAGCCGCTCGGACAGCTCTCGTTCCTGGTAGGTCATCGCCTCGGCCCTTCCTTTTACGAGAGTAGCGGCAGTTTTCGAACGCAAGTGACCGTTGCCTGCCACGGCATCTCGTTTGTTCGCTATTGGCGGCTGTGCGCCGTTCTCCCCGAATTCAGCACCGCAGTCCTGAAGGCTGGATGCCGATTGTCACATACCGATGCGCAAGGCGCATACGGGTGTCGACCTTAGGACATTCTAGCGGTGCGCTCGATACCGCTGCAAGCAGGGCGCACGATGGAACACGCATGGGGGATGCAATCAGGGCGCATGGGCATGCACAACGCCGCATGGGCCCTCGCCTAAACGCACATGGTCGCAGCTATGAAAACGGAATATATATTCAAAATATATATCAGCCTATCGGGCGACAGTAACAAGGCTTCGGGACGGAGACGGAAATGGCGGCCAAAAACAAAGACACGCTCATTGTTATCGGTGAGAACATCAACACCACGCGCCGCATCAAGGCGACCAGCAAGAACATCGTGCAGGAGAACGGCAAGGCGGCCTATGTCTACACCGATCTCGACGGCACCAAGCGCCATCTCGATATCACCAACATCTTCCCGACCGACCCGGCGAAAATCCAAAGCGAGCGCATCGGCCATATCGGTCAGGGCATTCGTGAAAAGGATCTGGATTTCTTCAAATACGCGATCATGTCCCAGGTGACCGCCGGCGCGCATATCGTCGATCTGTGTGTGGATGAGCTGACGGTCTACCCGGAAGAACGCCTGGAATACATGCGCTGGACGGTCAAGACGGCGCAGCAGATCTGCCCGGACGTTGCATACGCGATCGACTCTTCCGATCCCGAAGCCATTCGGGCCGGTGTTGAGGTTTACGATAAATCCCTCAGCCGGCCTGCCATCAATTCGGTGAGCCTGGAAGCTGGCCGCGATGTTCTGGTCGATCTGGCCAAGGAGGAAAACTGCCTCATCTTCGCGAACGGCTCCGGCGTTACCGGCATGCCGCAGAATGCAGAAGAGCGCGTCGACAACATGACAGGCTGCATGGAGATGATGGACAAGGTCGGGATTCCGGTCGAAGACCGTTTCCTCGATCCTCTCGTCTTTCCAGTTGGCGCGGGACCGGACTATGGCAAGCACTATCTGGACTCTGTGAAAGTGCTACGCGAACGCTTTCCTGATGTGCATATCTTCGGAGGCCTTTCAAATGTCTCCTTCGGCCTGCCGAGACGCAAGCTGCTCAATCATGCCTTTATCACGCTTGCCATGATGAACGGTTGCGATGCCATCATGATCGACCCGATTATGAACCCGCCGATCGACTTCATCGATTTCAAATATGCCGCTGATGTCATGACGGCAGACGATGAGTATGCGATCAAGTTCCTGAAATATGTGCGGAGTCAGAAGTAGGCGGGGTGGTTGTTTTCGCCCTCGCCTTGTTGGGTGGATCCACGCACGATGGCGAATAGTCTGTAGTGGCTAGTGCGGTCCGGCAGGATGGGGCCGTGGTTTTGAGATCTGTGTTTAAATCGCTCACGGCTATTCCGCGCTGATGCGCGGGCCTCCGCGGGGGCGGCCTGACCGGCCGGCGGCCGCTTGGCCTTGCCTCGCTAGTCGCTCGGTTATTCGTGGTTCCATGAGAGATTGTGCCGTATTACCGGTGCAATACGGCACGATATCCGATGGGTCCGAGACAACCGCGCCTTAGTGGCGCGGCAAGCGCGACCGCGCGCCGCCCGGTCAGGGCGCCCCCGCGGAGGCCCGCGCATCAGCGCGGAATAGCCGTGAGCGAATCAATCCCAGATGGTGCATCCACCCCCCATCCTGCCGGACTGCACCAACGCATCTCCACAATACCTGATAGATCTGAGATCACCGGACTGCACTAACACGCAACACCGTGTCGCGTTTGACCATGATCCAAAAAAGCCTAGCAAGTTCCGTGCGATCCTTCGATCTATGTGCCATGACACGCCCCTACCAACCGAAAACAAAGAGCCGAGTATGTCGAACGAACCAAGTCTGGATTTCGAAACCCTCCACGAGATTGTTCAACGCGCGAAACTGAATTTGTCCCAGCATCTGTGGGACTATCTCATTGGCGGCACGGAAACCGAGACGACGCTAAGGCGCAATCGGCATGCCCTCGACTCTCTCGGCTTTCGGCCCCGCGTCCTGAACAATGTCTCGTCCGTCGACTGCTCGACAGAGATGCTCGGTCGCAAGCTGCGCTTGCCTGTGATCCTTGCACCTATCGGCTCCCTCGAATCCTTTCATCCCGGTGGCGGCAGCAGCGCCGCCGAGGCCGCTGCCGAATTCGGCGTCTGCCACATGCTGAGTTCGGTGTCGCAGCCTGGTTTGGAAGCGGTCGCCAAAGCCGCCGACAATATGAAGATTTTTCAGCTTTACGTGCGTGGAGACGATGACTGGATCAGCGATTGGGCACACAAGGCCATCGACAATGGGTATGACGCGTTCGCTATTACCGTCGATACCGCACATTACAGTCGGCGTGAGCGCGATATCGCCAAACGGTTTGAGAAATCCTGGGTGCGGCGCAACAGCGCCAACTGGGATTTTCAGGCAACATTCGATTGGGGTGGCCTAGAGCGGTTCAAAGCGAGACATGACATCCCTCTCTTCATTAAGGGGATCGCCACGCCGCAGGATGCCCTGCGCTGCGTCGAACTCGGTGTTGAAGGAATCTATGTCTCAAATCACGGCGGACGCCAGCTCGATCATGGGCTCGGATCGTGCGCCGTTCTGCCGGAGATTGTCGATGCCATTGATAAGAGGGCGATTGTCGTCGTCGATGGCAATATCTGCAGAGGAACCGACATTGTCAAAGCGATCGCTCTTGGAGCCGACGCGGTTGGATTGGGCCGATTGCAGGGTTTCGGTCTCGCTGCGGCGGGCCCGGCCGGTGTGGTACGCATGTTGGAACTCCTGGAAGAGGAAGTCACCAAAGTGCTTGGCTTGCTCGGCGTGAACAGCTTCGCCGAACTGGATCGGAGCTACGTGGCACCAGCACCCGCGGTCGCTGACCCCCATGTGCTGAGCGCCTTCCCGCTGCTCGACGTGGACGCCAACCCTTATTGAATGCCGACAATCACTCGAACTCGGGCCATCCCTTCCAACCTGCGGGAACATCAAGACGATAGTTCTTCGTATGCGAGTGTACGTCCCAGCGGGTGTAGAGATCGCCTAGGAAAAAATAGACCTTGCGGTTCTTGAGAGCGCGGCTGCGCTGGACCCAATTCACATTGACGCAGCAACTCGGCGCAACGCTCAGACCGCCTGTCCAGCCATCGCCGATCTTACGCGGATAGCCGGCATCCTCGCCGCTTGGCGTCTCGCCTGGCACGACGGTCCAGCGGGAGTAGGTGTCGCCGCGAAAGCCATAGACCTTCTGCGTGTCGCCTGTATCGACATGCAAGGGCGTAAAGTGTCCATCAGCCGCCAATTCGCCAGGCATGAATTCGGAAATGGAGAGGGTTTCGGGATCAAGGACGTTGTTCACCACATCCCATGTGGCAACCCGGTCCTGGCCTTTAAAAAAGAAGTAGATCTTGTTGCCCCACCCCGGGACATGCATGGAGCCTGAGAGCGGCACACCAGGAAACTTCCCGAGAAGACCGGGCCATCCTTCCTCAATGGATTTCGGATAGCCGTCGAAGAGACACTCCTCATCGACATTCCAGCGGATATATTCCTTCTCTTTGAAGAAATAGATGGCATGAGGCGGATCGCCTTTAACCGATCCTGACCAGTCCACGTGCAACGCGGCGAGCGGCCCGAAGTGACTCATTTCATGGGGTCCTAACTAGGTGTCGCCGGCCGGCAGACGGCCCAATACGCGAAGGCGTATCAGGCTGCTTCCTTGGCTTTGAGGATTTCTTCGCGGGCAACGACCTGGCCGTGCCCGCAACTCTCGCAGAAAACCAGGGCAGCGACGATGCCTTCCGGGCTGATATCGCCTCCGACATCTCTAGATGTGGATCCGTATTTTTCCCAGATACGGATCGTCACATCCGTGTTTCCGCATTTCGTGCAGCTTGAACCCGTGCCATAGAAGCCTTGGAAGGTGGCCTTTTCTTCCGATGTGAGGTCTCGGCTCATAACGTGTCTCCCTTTCAGATCGGGCTTACAGCAAATCGCGCATGTCTTGGTGACGGCCCGCGATATAGGATTTCATCGCGGCTTCCGCCTTGTCGGGATCGTGCCCTCTGATCGCAGCGGTCACGGCACCGGCCATATCCGCGTGGGCTTCGACCACCTCACGCCAGCCGCCGCGTTTCGAAGCGATGTAGAACCACAACCGCAGATGCAGGTTGAAGATGCGCGGCATAACCTCGGCGAGGTAGATGTTACCGGCTGCCTCCGACAACAGATTGTAATAACTGCGGAGCAACTGCACATAGGCATCCACGTCATCCGCGGCCTTGGCAGATAAAAAATGATCATGAAGATCGTCGAGTTCGCTCACCTGTTCAGGCGTCGCCCGTTCAGCAGCAAGCCGGACCATAGGCGGGTCGATCATGGCGCGGAACTCATAAATGTGTTGCGCGTTTTCCGGCGTGATGTTCGTGACGAACATTCCCCGGTTCGGCAAATGCACGACAAGACCTTCCATGGCCAGACGCTGCAGGGCCTCGCGTACCGGCGTGCGACCGATTTCAAGTGTCGCCATCAGATCCTTTTCAATGATCAAACTGCCAGGTTCTAGCTCTAGCCGCGTGATCATATGGATAAGCCGGTGGAACGCACTCTCCGCCAAAGAGCGCGGTTTCGGCTCAGTCCGGACCATATCGGCGACCGCAGTCATGCGTCCTCGCTCTCGCAGGCATGTGCCAGAAAGTCTGCCCGAAGCGGAGCGGCATCGAGGTCTTTGCCAATCATCACAAGATAGTCTTTGTCACGAGCATCCGCATCGGTGATTTCTAGCTCGCCCATCGCGAACTGGATCAACGATGGCTTTCCATCAACCAACATGAAGCCCTTTGCACGCCATAGATCATCGGGCGCAGCAGCAAAAAACGCTTTCAACCCATCAGCGGACACACCGCCATTGATATCGATGACAAAGGAATCGGCAGGCGCATGGCGGTGATCGTGCTCATGGTCATGATCATGGGCATCACCGCCGGTGTAGCGCAACGCAACCTGGCTCTCCGGTCCCTTCATGATTTCAGCGATATCGATATCGCCGCGCTCAGAGAACCGGATTACGGCATCCGGGTTCAATGCACGCACATCATCCTTGGTCCCATCGAGTGTTTCGCTATCGCCAAGATCGACCTTGTTCAGAATGAGCATGTCGGCTTTCTCGATCTGTGCAACAAAGAACGGCCCAAGCGCATGCTTGATCTTGGCGTATTTCGGAGCATCCACCACGGTCGTGATCGGGCCAAGCTCATAGTTCTTCTTGAAGGTCGGATCGGAAAAGGTTGCCAGCATCTCTTCCGGCTCGGCAACACCTGTTGCTTCGATCACAATGTGGTCAAGTGGCGCCTTCGACTGCATCTCCTCAATCGCATTCAAAAGCGATCCCTTTAGCGTGCAGCAAAGGCATCCGGAGCTCAGCTCTACGATGTCGATATCATTACCTTCGAGGACGGCGCCATCGACGCCGACGTCGCCGAATTCGTTCACAATGAGGGCGAGCCGTTCTTTCGGGCCCCATTCCTCAAGGATTCGCTTGGCGAGCGTGGTCTTACCGGAACCTAAAAATCCGAAGAGAAGATCAATACGCATCTCATTCTCCCGCTGCGGCTCGGGCGCGCCGCTTTGGCCGCGCCGTTTCTTCACCTGAGAATTTCATGCCGTCGATAAAGATTTCCTGGAAGTCCTGGCGTGCTGCCAAGGCAACATGATCCATTTCTGCAGCAAGCTTGTCGGCGCGTTTGCGTTCGGTTTCCGAAAGCAGCGCCATTTGAGCCCCGAGAGCGGCTGCATTGCCCACATAGGTAATCCGTTCGAGCGGCAGTTCTGGCAGCAGACGGATTTTGACCGCGCTGCCGATGTCGATGTAGTTGCCAAAGCCTCCACAGAGCAGGACTTCCTCGAGATTGTCGTTCGGCACTTCCATGACCTTCTGCAACATGGCGATGCCTGAGAAGATGGCGCTCTTGGCGAGTTGAAGCTGGCGTACATCGCCTTGCGTCAACGTAATGTTCTCGGATTTCGCGGCCTCGTCGGCCCAAACCAATACGAACTCAGCGCCGTCAGAAGCTCTCACGATGCGCTTGGAGACGGCCTCGGGCAATTCTTCGAGTTTCCTGCGTCTGAAGAGACCGGACGCGTCCATGACCTTTGCATCAATAAATTTGGCGCAGGCATCGAGCAGTCCCGATCCGCAAATCCCGCTTGCGGCCTGACCACCAATGATCGTGCAGGAGACATCAGTCCCGATTTCAACACGTTCAATTGCTCCCACGGCACCGCGCATACCGTGGCGGATCTGGGCACCTTCAAAGGCAGGACCCGCAGGCGATGAACAGGCAACGAGCCCATCCTTGTTGCCCATGACAACTTCGCCATTGGTTCCGATATCAACGAGCGAGCGGATCTCATCGCTTTCATAGATACGCGTTGCAATCACACAGGCCATGGTATCGGCGCCGACAAAGCCGGCAACGATCGGCAATGTGCAAACACGGGCATTCGGCGCCGCCTTCAGCGGAAGATCCGTTGCTGGAAAAACAAGCGAGTCCCGCGCGACAGGCGCATAGGGGGCAAGACCCACATAGGTCACATCGATGCCGAGCAGAATGTGGTGCATACAGGTATTCCCGACGACCACGATCTTGTAGACATTGCCGGTATCGACCTCCGCCTCGGCACAGGCCTCCTTGATAAAGTCGTTCAAGGCATTGAGCGTCTTTGCGCGCAGTGTCTGGAGCTTCTTTGCATCGAATTGCGCAAAAGCAATGCGCGACATCAGATCGCCGCCATAAGGCGCCTGCGGATTCATACCTCCCACTGAGGCAAGCTCTTCACCTGTCGACAGATCGAGCAATGAACCGACAATGCTCGTCGTGCCAATGTCGAAGGCCATACCGTAGGATTTTTCGGATGTATCGCCCACCTCGATATCGAGGATCTCACCCTCGAATGTGGTGACTGTCACATTCCCTTTATTCTCGCGGATCGCTGCCGGAAATTTCCGTAGGATATCGAGTGGCACGCGCGGCGGCGGGTCCATTTCGAGGCTTTTCAAGACCTCTTCATGGTCCGATGACTGATGGTGCTCGCTGGTCGGCGTCTCCACGACGATCACATGCTTGATGACACCCGAACCGATTTCGAATCCGGCCGCATCGGTTGCCTTTGTTTCAGACGACAGGATCTGGTGACCGGCCTCAGACCGCGGCGGCAGGGGAAGAACAACCGTATCGTCAGCGAGTCTTGTCTGGCACGCGAGCCGGAAACCTTCGCGAACCGCCTCATGACCAAGCTGAATCGTATCCTGCATCGTCGGCGGCGGGACAACGCCTTCAATGACCTTGCAGCGGCAGCTCCGGCATCGTCCTCTCGCACCGCATGTCGCGACGATCTCTATCCCTGCCTCATGGGCGGCATCCAGGATCGAGGTATCGCGCGACGCGGATGTTGACCGGTCGCGGCCACCCTCGTCTTCGCTCTGAAAGGTGACGGTGACCAGATCGCTCATCCTAGGCCCAGGCCTCGCGTGGTTCTTCAACGAGTTTGAGCGCCAGTTTCACGGCATCGATCGCGTCCTTACCCCAACCATCGGCACCGCATTCATCGGCCCATTCCTGGGATGTCGGTGCACCGCCAATGAGGATCTTGACCTTGTCGCGATGACCGGCCTTCTGGAATTCCTCAATAGTGACCTTCTGGTAGTAGACTGTCGTCGAAAGCAGCGCCGAGAATCCGACCAGGTCCGCTTTCTCTTCGAGAGCCGTTTCGATGAACTTGTCGGGATGAACGTCCGTTCCGAGATTAATGACGTTAAAGCCGGCGTTCTCGAGCATGATCGTCACGATGGACTGTCCGATATCGTGCATATCGCCAAGCACGGTTCCCATGACGAACGTACCAATGGGCTTTTCAGCCGCGGCTGCCAGGAGCGGACGGATCAGTGCGAGGCCTGCCTTCATGGCCCTCGCTGTAATCAGCATCTCCGGGATAAAGATGATCTGGGCCGAAAACCGGTCGCCTTGAAGGGTAAAACCCGGGAAGAGGCCATCATCCAGAATGACGCGCGGATCGATACCCGCGTCGATTGCTTCGGTCACCCTGGAGTGAGCGTAGTCGGCATCGCCCGTTTCAACAGCGGTCCACAGTGTTTCCCATTCCCAGCCTTCCGGGGCTCTCCCCTCCCAGCCTTCCGGGATCTTCAGTTCCGGCTCTGACATTTCTTTCGTCCCTCGCGTTGGAACTCGTTCAATCCGCTCTCAAATGCGTGCGACGAGTTCGACCGATTACAGCAGGTCTGAGCCCATCACCTGCACCTGGCGATGGGCGTTCTGCCCTAATTCAATGGATATTTGCCATAAGTGCCGAAGTCGCGTTGCGCTTCGAGCATCGTGTAGATGTTCTGGATCGGCACATCGGCGAGAATGTAATGCGATGGCGAGAAGATGTAACCGCCGCCGGTGCCGAGGTTCTTGATCACGTCGTGCACGCCTTTGCGCACTTCTTCGACGCTACCGCGGGGCAACAGGCGTTGGACATCGAAACCGCCGACAAGCGCCATATCGGCACCATAGTCGCGCTTGATGCCCACCTGATCCTTGTTGCCGCCTGTCGGCTGCATCAATCCGGAGAGGTCAACGCCGAGTTCGACTTCGTCAGGCAGGATCGGTGAATAGTCGCCACAGGAGTGCAGCTTGATGAAGATGTCCTCGCGCTCCTTGCGGAATCGATCGAACATGGACTTGAAACGCGGCTTCGCGAGTTCGCGCCATTGGACCGGTGAGATCATCATGGACTGCTGGGCGCCAACATCGTCTCCAACGCGGATCATATCGGCGCCGCGTTTGATCGCATTCACGCCAAGCTCGGTATAATACTCGGTCAGACCGTCAAGAACGCCTTCAACGAGTTTCGGTTCATCGAAGAGCTGCAGGAAGAAGTTCTGCGTTCCCATGATGTGGGCATAGGCCGCCTCGATCAGGGTCGACGACAAATCGACAATGATGAAATAGTCAGACCCGTATTTCGCGACGATATCGTCGATGGGATCAAGCAGCGCCGGATCGGCGGGATCGGGCCAGGTGTAGTTCTTGAGATCTTCTTCCGACTTGATCGGAAAATGAGACGGGAAATTTTCCGGGACGATCTTCGCAGGTCCCCAAAATTCCTGAGTCTTGGCGAATTCGACTTCTTCTTCGGGCGTGCGGACTTCCAGGCCTGATTTGCCGTAGCCGACACCGAAATGATTGTACCAGGTCTCGCCGATCTTGATGGGGTGATGCGAGAAGTCGGCATTGATGCCGATCTGGTAGAGGACAATATCGTTGCCCAGGCGGAGTTCGAGATCGGGATTGTGCTTGCGCCCGGTGGAGGCGTCCTCGATCCCATAGATGCGCGCGAGCTTCTCTTTGGCTTCGTGCTTCATACGATAGAAGAGCGGCACCCGGTCGACCGGCTCGTGCCGGAGCGTCCTGAGCACTCGTTCGCGCGACGTCAATTCTTTCATATTCCCGCCTCCCTAACTGACTGGCCGGCATCGGCGTCGCAGAATATATTCTGAATATATCATCTGCGGTACCCACTGCAATACGCAGGGGGGCTGCGCCTGACGCGGGGCATGGCTGACCCGGCATTGCTGTTTCGAGAGAGAAATTGTCAGGACAATTTCGCACATCCCTTGCGGTTCCAGCGCATCATTCCCAATTCCCCAACATAAGGACCGACGGGTCGCACACGGCCTGCACGTATATTCGCTGTTGGGGGGCAGCGGTCGAAGGGACGACGCATGCTCTTACGGGGAATTGCCTCGCTGGTCTGTGCTCTGAGTACAGCCGGTTGCAACACGGGTTTTACAGATCGCAAGACGCTATTCGGCGCCGGTGCGGGAGCGGTTCCCAGCGGATTCGCCGCAACGTTGCGCGCTTGGGACGTCGACCGGAATGGCACGGTCACCTGCGCCGAATGGAGCGGTTACGCGCAAAACCTCTTCGAACTTCTCGATAACAATCACGATGGTGTTCTGACGGATGCAGAATTCCAGAAACTGATCGAAAGCGAGCCATCGTTCGAACACGGCACCGTCGACTATTTCGATACCGACGGCGATCGCCGGGTGAGCCGGCCTGAATTCCTGAACAGACCCAATCCCGTCTATGCGAATCTCGACGCGAACGGCGACTGCGAGCTCACGCCTGAAGAACAGGGCATCGCAACACCCTGACAAAGTCCCGCAACACTGGCACCGGAAGGAAAAGAATGCCGACCTTTGTGAAGATGCAGCAGACGCTGGCCGGCCTCGCCATGATCAGCACGGTCATGTCCATGATAGCACCGAGCGCTCAAGCCGACAGGGTCGAGGTGCGAGGCCTGATCAAGGCCCACTATGAACGGAACCTCACGAAGCTGGAGTTGGATGAGGAGAAGGAAGCAACACTTCGTCACCTCTTCACGCGCAATATCTCGGAGCGGCTGGATCTGTTCGAACGCCATGGCTTCACACCGGGCGAGAAACCGACCTTGCGAAAGATGCTCGCCATGCGCGGCGATATGCGCGAGTTGACCGAGACCCAACAGCGCCGTCTTGCGGCGGCTCTCTCACCGGAACAACTGACGCATTGGCAAGCCATCGAGGACAGTCTGCGCCAAAAGATGCTCTCGAAACTGCGCAGGCAAAGATGACGGCATTTCTGACAGGACGTTTGCGGGACACGATATGGAAGTGTCGTCGATGACCGGCCTCACGTCCAAAGCTTCAATTTGCTTTACAGCCGCCGGCTTGCTTGGTCTGGTACTTGGCACTCCTCACCCTGCCCTTGCCAACGGCATTGAATGGCAACTCGAGAATCCGTTTCGCCTGTTCTCCACGCCGGCATTGCTTGAGCCACATCGCCAAGCCTACGATCACCTCAAACTGCAGAATCAAAAACCCGATGTGCTTTCGATCGAGCGCCATTTGAGTGCTCGCACTCCCCAGGGATGGGCGCGTTCGGCATTTACGATGACCTGCTGGCATCTTGTCTCGCACCGGCATGAGGCCTGTGGCGATGTCTATGACTATGTGAATCCGCGCCAACACCGGATATCGGCACGTGTTCCCAGGGCTGCCGATGTTTCAGAGCCTTGCCGATGGGTGTTTCGCGCCGACGGTACACAGAACGCGCCGCACGAACCGATCGTCAAACCCTGCAGCGAAGCGATCTCTCTCGACGTTCCCTACCCTGGCGGCGGCCAATTGACTGTGTCATCCGGCTCACTCGAGCTGGCACGTGCAAAAATCAAGATCCGCGACGTACTGATTGCTGGGGTTGGCGACTCTTTTGCTTCCGCCGATGGCAATCCCGACTATCCGGTTGCCTGGTACGACGATCAGACATCGAGCTTTGGCAAGATCCCGGGTGGCGGGAAATTAGAGAACTATCCGAAACGCAAGAAATCCACCATCACCTACGATGGACACACGATTGCTCTGCCGAGCGCCTTCTGGTCAAGCCAGCCCTGTCACCGTTCCCTCTACTCGCATCAATTGCGCACCGCTCTTCAGCTTGCGCTGGAGGACCCGAAACGCGCGATCACTTATCTCGGCTTTTCCTGTAGCGGTGCCGAAGTCACCAATGGGCTGCTCCTCAAATATAACGGCGGCGAATATGCACCAGTCGGCCCGAACCGCGCGCAGCTTGGCGATGTTGCTGCAGCACAATGTGGCGGCCGCGACTATGAAATGCGGAACTACCCCACGACCTATATGGCGAAGGGCGCCCTGCCCGAGTTAGAGAATCTCTTCCTCGAACGCTGCCCGCGCGAAAAGGCCCGTAAGATCGATGTCCTGCTCATATCTATTGGCGGAAACGATATCGGCTTTGCGAACCTGCTTGCCCACGCCCTTCTGCCGGATGGCAGTCTGCTGACGAAACTCGGACGGCTGACTGGCAGCGTCCTCCTTCCCGATCAGGCCCGCACTTTGTTTGGTGGGCTTGACGCGCGCTACCGCATGCTTCGCCGCGCTATTCACAATCATCTGCACATTCCGTGGAAGCAACCGGACCGAATCATCCTGACCGCCTATCCCGTTATTGGACTGCTCGGCGACCAGACGTCAGCCTGTCCGTCCGCAACAACGGGCGTTGAAGTTTTTCCGCTCTATGAACTGGACTCCAAGCGGATCGGTGGCGCCGAGGCCGTAGCTGCGGATCTGAGTCAGCTCATGCGCCGCAATGCCAAACAGTATGGCTGGACATTTGTGGACGATCACGTGAAGCGGTTTGCCGGACGGGGCCTTTGCGCAGGCCTTGGCGATGTTGAGCCGGGCGACCCGAATGAGCTCAAATTTCCCAAATTCGTCGATGGTAAGTGGCTGCCCTATCGACCCTCGCTGTTCCGCAGCTATGCCAGCCGGCAACGCTGGATCCGAACACCGAACGATGCCTTCATGACCGCCAACGTTCATCTCTTTACGGATATCAAAGGCAAGCTCCTGCCCTTTGCCAAGAACGATCCTTCAACGCTGCTACAGGCCAGTTCTTATAGCGGTGCCTTCCACCCGACGGCTGAAGGTCAGGCGGCGATGGCCGATGCCGTGCTGCCTGCCGTCCGGCGCATCCTGGCAAAGTACAAGAACTAATTCTTTTTGGCTGGGACCATGCCGGCCCGCTCGCCCGGCCCAACCACCCCGAGGGTACCCTTATTGGGTGGTTGGGCCGGGCGAGCGGGCCGGCATGGAACTTCCAAGCAAATAACCTACACTCGTCTTGACCCTGCGCACTGCTATAAGAGGCGCCCTCTATCCAGTCGCAAAGGGCACGCAAGATGGTATCGCAGACGATCGGTTTTATCGGACTTGGCCGCATGGGCGGCGGTATGGCGCTCAACCTGTTGAAGTCGGTCGGGACGCTCCATGTCCATGATCCGTACCCGCCCGCCGTCGAGCCGCTGACAGAGGCCGGCGCCATCGCGTGCAGCAGTCCGGCTGACGTTGCGGCAAAATGCGACCTCATCTTTCTCTGCCTGCCCTTTGCCCCGGAAGTGCGTGCGGCGATCTTCGGCGCTGATGGCATTCAGAGCGCAGCACGCCCGAACCTGACCATCATCGACAACACAACGCTCGATCGGACCGATGCGCTCAGCATTGGCGAAGAAGCGAACAAGGCTGGTATCGCCTATTGGGATTGTCCGGTTTCGGGGATGCCGTTCCGTGCCCATGACGGGACGCTGACAACCATGTTCGGAGGTACGAAGGAAGCCTTCGACGCCGCAAAGCCGTATCTCGAAGCTTTTGGAAAAGACGTCATCCATGGCGGTCCGCTCGGGTCGGGCCAGGCGATGAAGGCCATCAACAACATCATCTACAACATCAACATTGTGGCTCTTTGCGAAGTCTTGCCCCTGGCAGTCGCAGTCGGCCTTGACCCCGATGAGGTGGCCCGTATGGTCACGTCCGCCAGCTCCCGGAGTTTTGCCTCGGAGTACTTCGTTCCCCGGATGATGGAGCGGCGCTTCGACACGGATTTTGCGATGAAGGACGCCTATAAGGACATCGTCAATGTGCAGAAGATGGGCGTGGAAAAGCGCGCCTTGCTACCGGTCGTCAACGCCATGATCTCAAGCTATCAGGCGGCAATGGCGTCCGGCTATGCGGACGAACCCAAGAGCGCGATGCTGAAAGTCTATGAAAATGCGCTGGGCGTGGAGTTTCGCAAGGGCGGCACGACCGACTGAGCGCATCATTTTTCACACCGCAGAAACATAACTTTACATTCGGGACAATCGCCCGAAACAGCGCCGTCATATCTGTTGTTCACGAACACAGGACACGCAATCCGAAGTGATGGAGAACAGATAAATGACGGAACAAGACCAACAGGAAACAAGACCTTCCAATAATGGCAAATCATGCCGGCACCGCCGTCGCGGGCGGTTGCGGTATGTGGTCATCGGCTTCCTTGTCGCCCTTGTCGGTGTCGGCGCCTTCGCTGCGCACAAGCGCCATTCGGCCTGGCACGGTGGTGACAAATTCTCGAACTTTGTGGAACATCGGCTGGACCACGCGCTTGAAGAGCTGGATGCGACATTCGATCAGAAAGCCAAGATCAAGCCCGTTCTACGGCAGGCATCCGAAGATATGCGCAAAGTGGTTCTGGACATGCGCAACACCCGCGATGCCTATATGCTTGCGCTCTTAAGCAGCAAAGTCGACCGCGAGAAAGTCGAGGCGCTTCGGGCGGAGCAGTTCGCCGCAATAGATCAGGCATCGCAACGGGTTGCAAAAGCGGTTTCCGAAGCAGCCGAAATTCTGACACCGATGCAACGCGGACGCCTCGCAAATCGAATAGAACAGCGCCACCGGTGGCACTGGTAGGATTTCGAACGACCGACACAGAAGAGGCGTCGTGCAAACGGCGCCTCTTATCGCAACTGGCCATCCGTTCAACCCAATCTCAGGTTGAACTCGGGTGACATTGAACCTGGAAGCGCCATGAGCCAGCGTTTGCTGATGATCGAGGACGATAACGCGCTAGCCTCGATGGTATCGGACTATCTCGGGCAGCATGCCTTGTCCGTTCACCATTTCCCGACTGCTGCTGAAGGCCTCGATGCGTTCGACAAATCCGCATTCGATGCCGTTATCCTCGACATTATGCTACCGGACCTCGATGGATTGGAGATCTGCAAGCGCATTCGGGAACGATCTCAAGTTCCGATTCTTATGCTAACTGCGCAAGGTGACGATACCGACCGCATTGTCGGCCTTGAGCTTGGTGCGGATGACTATCTCCCAAAACCCTTCAACCCCCGAGAACTCTTAGCCAGGCTGCGCGCTATTCTTCGGCGATCCGGCGGTGCAGCGCCCGATCCGAATGCAGCACTTCAATTCGGCAGACTGACAATCGACCCTGTGGCACGCACCGTGGCGCTGGATGGCGACGAGCGTGCATTGACGAGCCATCAATTCGATCTCCTTCATGTGCTTGCCAGAAGTCCCGGGCGCGTTCTCAGCCGACAGCAGTTGCTTAATCTCTCCCGAGGCCGCGATCTGGAAGCCTTCGACCGCAGCATCGATGTGCACATCTCTCGTATTCGCGGCGCGATCGAGGATGATCCAGACAAGCCACGCCGTATCATCACGGTTCGTGGTGTGGGCTATGTGTTCGCACAGAACCAGGACCGGGAGGACGGCGCGTGAGAAAGCTCCATGTGCAGATCTTTCTCACATTGTTCCTGGTCGTCATCCTTTTTGGCCTGCTGGTCTCGATTGCCTGGTGGGTGCGGGATGATGACGAACGGGAACGCAGGGCATTCGCGGCCGTCCAGGCATTGATCGAGGAAGCCCTGCCTCCTCAGTCTACATCGAACAGTCAGCTGCAAGAGACGCTCGGACGCCTCGGCAAGCGTGCCGGCGCATACATCACCGTGCGTAACGATCAAGGAAAACTCCTGGCAGCTCATGGACCTCCGCTTCAGCGATTGAGCGACATCGACAACGAACAGGGTTGGACATTCAGCCGAGAAGGTGCGGCCGGCCTTGTCCTATCCGATGGCAGACAGGTTATAGCAAAGCAGGCAGAAGGCGATCACGACGACCATATGCACGGGTTTGGCTTCATCTCGGTGATCGTCAGCTTTGTCATCGCTCTTGGCCTTGGCGCCTATCCCATGGCGCGTCGCCTGACGCGGCGATTGCAACGGTTGCAAATGCGGGTCGACGAACTCGGAGCCGGAGAGTTGACGGCACGGGTGGATGTCGAAGGGCGCGATGAGGTCGCGGCGCTGGCCACCAGCTTCAACCGTGCCGCCGATCGAATCCAACATCTGGTTGAAGCACAAAAGCAAACATTGGCCGCCGCTTCCCATGAACTACGATCTCCGCTCGCTCGAATTCGCATGGCGTTCGAGCTTCTGGAACAATCTGATACACCCGCTGAAAAACGGCAGGATCTTCGACGACGCGTTGAGCGCGACATCAATGACCTTGACGACCTGATCGAGGAACTTCTTCTGGTCAGTCGGTTGGATACTGTATCCGGCACACCGGCGAATGAACCGATCGATCTACTTGGCCTCGCAGCCGAAGAGGCGTCACGCGTTGACGCATCGGCAGCCGGCAGCCCTTGCGAAATCAATGGCGACAAGCGCCTTTTGCGTCGACTCATCCGAAACTTGCTGGAAAATGCCAATAAACATGGTGGTGGAAAGGCAATCGAAATCTCGGTCGAGCCAACTCCTAACGGTGCCAGACTTCGTGTAAGAGATCATGGCCCGGGTGTTCCCAAGGATGAAAGAGAGAGGATCTTCGATCCGTTTTTCCGGTCGGAAACACGAGCGGAAGACAATGGAGGTGTTGGACTCGGACTTTATCTGGTTCGGCAGATCGCGCGCCGGCACGGCGGCGATGTCGTCTGTCTCGAAAGCGATACCGGAGCTCATTTCGAAGTGACGCTAAGCACCGTTGAAAGCCGAAGCCGAAGCCGACAATCCTGACCGGGAGATGCGTATGAACATCAATTCCTGTGAGAGGGTGTGGCAACAATTCCAGAGAACCGCTCGCCGGCCCCAGGAACAAGCTCGGCAGCCAAAAGCCGGGTTAGATCGACCGGCCCAGGGAACGTGATGCTCCCACGTGGGCACGGCCGGAACCCCGACTTTTCATAATAGGCGAGATCGCCAACCAACAAGACAAGCTGGTGTCCAAGGTCACGTGCCGCATTGAGCCCTGCTGCGATCAACGCTTTTCCACAGCCGAGACCGGCCATTTCAGGCGCAACGACCAGGGGCCCAAGCAGCAATGCGCCCTCATTTCCGCCAATCGTGATTTCGGTGAACTGAATCGCACCTACGACGCCATCTGCATACTCGGCCACCAACGACAGGCCGACAGCCGGATTTGTCCCCTCTCGAATTCGATAAGCCGTACGCGCAAAGCGACCCGGGCCGATTGCGCGTGCAGAAAGCATGGCGACAATGCCAACGTCTTCAGGCTGTTCGGGCCGAATTGTAAACCGCGGGATCGACATCGCGCGCTCTCCTGGTGGATTGGTCATGAATTCCGGCGTTCTGGTCAGAGACCAATCATGGAAACGGTGATAAAGGGGAGTGAATGAGTGGCGGGGTGCCGGATCAGCGCGAGCGAAGGCGGACGCGTGTGCGGGATACGGAACCCCTGCGTCGATCACGAAGTTTTCTGCGTGTTGCCCAGACCATGATTGGCGTGGCATATCACGCGGATGGATCATGGTCCAGCGGGTGGATGATGGTCAGATGCGGAAGTTTTGGACCTGCCCAAAGCATGGCTTAGTCTTTGGATGGGTTCAGAGATTTCCCGAAGACCCTATAATTTGCGGTCGTCGGGGGAGAAATTAGAGGGCCGCCGTTCTGCCGCCGGTTTCGGCTGGGGGAACGGCTGAAGCATCCCGTGTTCCAACAGACGCGGAAAAGATGCTTTATGACAATAGAGTCGATCAACACGGCTTGGACAGCTCCGTTCGAGCACAGGTTGATCCAGGAGACACTTAATGGCGGATGGCGCAAAAATTCTGGTGCTCTACCACAGCTCCTACGGGCATGTGGAAACACTGGCCTATGCGGTGGCAACCGGTGCACGGGCAATCGAGGGAACGGACGTTGTCGTTAAACGGGTCCCGGAACTGATGCCCGCCGAGGCGATGAAGGGTGCCGGCATGAAGGTCGAGCAGCCGGCATCGATCGCAGATCCTGGCGAGTTGGCAAATTACGATGCCATCATTCTCGGCACGCCCACACGGTTTGGAAACATGTCGTCGCAAATGCGCAACTTCATGGATCAGACCGGGAGGCTTTGGGCCGAAGGCGCACTGATCGGCAAGATCGGCAGTGTCTTTGTCTCGACGGGGACAGGTGGCGGCAATGAAACGACAATCCTGTCCGTACACACGACCCTGCTCCATCACGGCATGATCATTGTCGGCCTGCCCTATTCGGCGCCGGACCTGGCCGATATCTCCGAAGTGCGCGGCGGCTCGCCCTATGGCGCCGGATCGATCGCGGCCCCCGACGGTTCCCGCCAGCCATCCCAGAAAGAACTCAACCTCGCCAGCTTCCAGGGCCATCACGTCGCCCGCATCGCCAAGCAACTCGTCAGCTAACAATACCAGCGGCGGTCACCAGATGGAGCGGCGTGCCGTGCCATCGAAGACCTCTGCCAGTCGCTGACGCGTGCCGGAACTGGTATCATCCGGCAATGCCGCGCGTGCAAAGAAGCGCGCTTCTGCTATTTCCGCGTTGGGCTTGGGCAATTCCGGCTGAGACCAGTCGCGAATGAGATAGACCGCGATATGATCGCCGGGAAACTTCGGCATATTGGCAAAAAGGCCGAACAACTCAGGATTGCCTTCGACCACGATGCCGGCTTCTTCATGCAACTCGCGGATCAGGGCGTCTTCCGCGGTTTCTCCGCGCTCGACACCGCCGCCGGGAAAGAACCAACCTGGCCGATAGCCATGACGGACCAGAAGAACGTTCTCCTGGCCGTCAATAACGATGCCTTGTGCGCCGAGGGTAAGCCCCCGGGTCAGTCGCCAATAGGGTCGAAGCCCGAGCGATACCATTCGGCCCAGTATTTTCTTAGCCGGCATTCGTATTGCTCTCCCCATATGTGTCCCAAATCATGATACAGGATCGCGTGATGACCGCCATCGTGTATGCGCGCTGCATACGCCCAACGTCCTGGCCCCAATGTTTACACTCGCGCACCTGACAGACATCCAGATGCCGCCGTTGCCATCGGCGTCGCTTCGCGAACTCATGAACAAGCGGATCTTCGGTTATCTGAACTGGCATTTGCGGCGCAAGACGCTTCATCGACGAGAGATACTGGATGCGCTGATTGCGGATCTGCAGACACAATTGATCGATCATCTGGCGGTGACGGGCGATCTGGTCAACATCTCTTTGCCGAGCGAGTTCATAGCCGCCCGAAAGTGGCTGGAAGAGCTCGGCCCGCCGGATCGGATAACGGTCATTCCGGGCAATCACGATGCTTATGTCCAGATGCCCAATTCAAAAAGTACCGGCCAATGGCAGAGCTATATGACAGGTGACGGAGAAGAGGCATCCCGCTTTCCCTTCATCCGCCGGTTTGGCGATATTGCGATCATTGCCTTGAATTCGGGCGTCCCCACACTGCCATTCTCAGCCGCGGGAACATTGGGCCCTGGCGAAGTCGAGCAATTGGGCGCTCATTTGAGTCACCTTGGTGCTGAAGGCTGCTTTCGAATTGTCCTCATCCACCACCCACCGCTTGAATCACTTGCACACAAGCGTCGCGGCCTTGCCGATGTTGATGCGCTATACCGGGAACTGAGAAACGAGGGCGCGGAACTGGTCCTCTATGGCCATAACCACGTACAGCGGACAGACTGGATCGACAGCGATCAAGGTGCGATCCCGGTGATCGCCGCCCCTTCGGCATCGGCTGGTCACGGCGCAGCTGAAGAGCTGGCACGCTACAATCTCTTCCGGATCGAACGCGCGGACGGCGGATGGCAGTGCAGCATGACAGGCCGTGGGCTCCTTGAGCCACACGGCGCCGTCACGGAGATTGAAACGGTCGCCCTACACGTCGATCGCTAACAACTCGCTGAGCAATCCATCGATGGCTTCGCGGTCTGCATCGTTCAAACAGAACATTGCGAAGTGAGCCCAGAGACTGTCCACGACCCGGCATTCGGCATTTGGGATAAGCGCGGTCTCGTCTTCGATATCCTTGAGCGGAAAAAACATGTCATTGGCAAATGCGATGTTGAACATTTTCGCCTTGATGCGCCCAAGGGCTGCTGGCAGGTCGCCATCTGTATGCAGTGAGACGTCCCCATGCCGCCACTTCCAGCCCATGGCGAGCAGGTTGTTCGGATCCATGAATTTGAACCAGGCCTCCCAAAACCCGCCCATAAAGGCTTCGAGTGAATCGAACCCGATCTCGCGCCACTTCTCTTGTTTGTAGAGTTCGGGACAGGCGCCAAGCACAGCGAACATTTCCGCGTGAAGCTTGAGGCCGGCCTCGACTTCTGCCGCACTTCCATAGTCGCCGTTCTTCCAGCCTGGATCGGACTTAATGGCATTTTCGTGCATTTGAACGAAAAGAAAATTGTGCGGTGTGGTCTTTCCTGTCCCGCCAAATGGCGCCGCTCGTTTCACCATGTCGGGATAGCGCACGGCCCACTCGAAAGTCTGCGCCGCTCCCATGGACCAGCCCAGGACAAGCTGAAGTTCGCTAATCCCGAAGACCTCGCTCACAAGCCGGTGCTGGGCGATGACATCGTCGCCATAGGTCACGTTCGGGAAGCGCCCCTTATCCAAGGGTGCCGGCATATTCGACGGTGACGAGGAGAAGCCGTTTCCAAACTGGCCCGGGAGAATGATGAAATATTTGGCTGGATCGAGCGGTCGCCCCTCTCCGATAAACCCCTCCATTGCCTTGGGCGTGCCTGAATACATATGCGGAAAAAGGATCGCATTGTCCTTGGCGTCGTTCAGACTGCCATGAGTCTTGTATGACAATTTTGCACCTGGCAACGTCCCTCCACCGATCAATGGAAAGTCTCCGAGATCGAGAAATTCGTGCGGACCGTGGTTCTCTTCGCTGTAGTATTCAGTACCAACCATTGCGTTTCGTCCTCCCCTTGCCGCCAGCGATCACGCTTGATGCGGTCTCTTCGACAGACTGAGGTCTGCCCTCTATTTCAGTCCGGTTCCAGCTCGGAACGACCGATTTTCTTACTCGGATCGCAACCCTACAGCTCCAATCGGTTAACCGTCGAGTGTCGCGAATCGACATAACATCTCGATATCAACGTGATGTGGCTTTCGATAACCCATTGACTTTGCGGAATTAAATTCCTGTCGCCTCAACGGACTTTGCCAAAAGAAAAACTTCATGTCACTATACGGGATAATTTTTTCACTATTTGCTCTTGGTTGCAACGCGCGACTTTTGTAGATTAGTGCAAATTTCTGAGACTGCAGCGATCCTTACGGGAGACAATGAGATGGCGGCACGTAATCACGAACAATGGCTGAATACCCCTGACATTCCGGCAGGCGACCTTGTCGACAGCCGCGTATACTCCGATTGGGAGTTGTACGAGGAAGAGCAGGAAAAGATCTTCAAGAAGGTCTGGCATCCGGTTTGTCACGAATCGGAGCTGCCCAAGCCATATGACTTCCGAACACACACCATTGCGAAGGAACCAATCATCATCACGCGCGGTCCGGACGACAAGATCCGCGCCTTCCTCAATGTCTGTTCCCATCGCGGTATGATGATCGAACGTCGTCCTGCGGGATCGTTCATGGAAGGTCAGCCGTCCGGCAACCCCAAGCGCATGACCTGCATGTTCCATGCATGGCAGTACGACATGAAGGGCAACTGCGTTTACATCAGCCGGGAAAAGGAAGGCTATCAGGACAGGGTCTGCAAAGAGCAGATGGGTCTTCGGCGCCTGCGCTGTGAGGTCAAGTTCGGTGGCTTCGTTTGGGTCAGCTTGAACGACAAGGTGGAGTCGCTGGAAGATTTCTGCGGCGAGGCTTTCGAGGAGCAGATCAAACGGACGGATGTCGAGCCGCTTGAGGTTTTCCACTATCACAAGGCCATTCTACCGACCAATTACAAGCTCTGGCACGACACCAACTCCGAGCTGTATCACGACTATCTGCACTACCATAACCGCATCACCGGCTTCGATGACGACTACTTCAAGCGCAAGGGCTACGGCCACAAAGGCGGCCACATCACCTTCGCCAATTATGCACCGCACTACACAGAATATGACGGTTTCGACGACCGCGACGATGCATCCTTCCCGAATACACCACCGAATGGATGGTACCTCGTGGACCTCTTCCCCGGCCACAATTTCAATCTGCGCGGCTCGGCCCTCAGGGTCGATATTCAGACACCGCTTGGACCGGACAAGGTCATGATTGAATTCCGCGGTCTCGGCCTGAAGAGCGATACGCCGGAAGTCCGACAGGCACGAATCGATCACCACAACTCGATCTGGGGTCCATTCGGACGCAATCTTCATGAGGATCTTCTAGCCGTGTCGGTCCAGGGATCGGTGATGCTTCCCAACTCCGAACCGCGACGTGTCGTTCAGGCCCGCCATGAGGATCATTTGGTTCACGATGAGATCGGGCTGCGCCATTTCTACGATGAGTGGGGTCGCATGATGGGCCGCGATCCGAGCAACCCTGACCGTTCGTTCGACAAACGCGGCGCCATAGAGCAAGCGGCCGAGTAACGCTCAGATCGGAGCAAGATAGAAGAACGACAGCAGGGCCAGAATACCGGTCACCAGGCCTATGATGAAAAAGGCCACCGACAATCGCATCGCCGGCCGCCGAATATGGCGCGCCGGCGTTTGCATTCTTCGCTCAAGCTGTGCGTAGCCGTGCAGTTGCCGCTCACGGCGCACGAGTTCGTCAGCAACATAATCGATGACTCGGCCTATGATTTCCGTTGCGACTGACGACTCGGCCAGCACCTCCGGCCCATCCGGGCCGTTTCGGATCAGGCAATAGTTTCCATTTTCAGGCTCACGCGCAACGTAGGTGAACATATCCAGCCATAGTCTTACCGGCGCGGACGGCACGAGGATGAGTTCGAATCTCTGATCAGTTTTCGGGATCTGCGAGAAGATCCCATCGAGTTCGCCTTTCAGCATTTCGAGGCGCGTGAGATCGGATATCCGGCGCTCAGCCACATTGTCGATATCTTCGGCCAGACGGACTCGCGCCCTTTGGACCGCATCACTCAGTGAGCGGCTCTTCGCAGCCTGTCGCCTTTTGTATGCCGAACGCTCCATTGGAGAACGCCCCTACGCTATCACACAGGGCCTCCATACGAACTTTAGCACCAACCGTATAGGCTTGGCGAAAAAGAGTTTTTCGACATCGTTACCGGAGGACGCGGTCAGCCTACACGCGTATGAACACGTCGTCTGGCCATCCAAGCGAAAGCGGGGATCCAGATGTGCTCTGAAAATGGTGCAATGTGGGTGCTGGTTTCCAGCCTTCGCTGGAATGACGAATAGGTCCTTAAGAATCCTGCGCCAGAACCACACTTGACCGGGTGTCATCAAACCAGCGATCTACGGCAGTCGTCACGTTCGCCGCGAGCTTCGCCTTCCAAACCGCAATGGTCGTATCCAGTGCATCACGGTTGGCATTGATGAACTTCTCGCGATCGAATTCCTCATAGGCTTCGTTGATGAAGTAGTCGGCCGCAACACCAAGAACGACACCGGCAATCGCACCGACGATCTGTCCGCCGGCAGGCTGAATGAGCGTCCCGGCAACGACACCCTTCTCCGCCAGGACAAGACGTGTACCGATGGACGTCACAAACCGGCGCGACAGCATACCGAACGTGCCTGAGACCACACGGGTCATGACAGGACCGAGGGTCAAGGCGCCAATCGTTCCGCCTGCTGCGACATGGCCGAGGCCGATCACGCCTTCAAAGGCCTTATCCTCCATCAGATAAGTCGGCGCCTTCCACTTCTGCGCATCCCAATCGAGCTTAAGATCGGTCAATGACGTACTGGCCGGCACGTCGTTCAGATGCTGCGTGTACTGCGCCATAAAGAGCTGCAGACGCATATCGCCATTCGCCACAACCCGCCGATAGCTCTCATGGGCACGGCGTACAGTCGTCTCGATCTCCTGCGTGATCATCTCGTCGCGCAATGCTGGCTTCAGGACCTGACTCATATAATGACGCAGGAAATAATCTTTCACGTCGCGTTCGACTGCCTCACTCAGGCTTTCATACTCACCGGTCTGGATGAACCTGTTGGTCGCCGACGTGATCGTCTCCTTCAAAACGACATAGGAGCGCTTCCACTCGAAGAACCAGTCCGCATAGGCCTCAAGAACCTGCTCACGGTCGGCAAAAGCATGATCGAACAGACGGTCGATATCTTCCGACGCAGCAAGCTTGATCCGGTCCCGCTCGCCATCGAGCATCAGGATCGTACTGTTGACGAACGTGTCCGTCTGCGATCCGCTGGCAGCAACGCGCCGCAGTTTGCCGTCAACATCCTTAATGACGAGCTTCACCGCATCGTCCGGAAGATCGGACTTCACGAAAATATCGAAAAAGCTCTTGTCCTCATGAACCGCTTTGGTGTGGAGGGCGTGCCGCTCATAGCTGCGCCAGAATGTGGTGCCCATGGAAATGGCGCCCCACCCCGCAAGAAGCAGTGCGATGGAGATTCCGATCGGTCGCAGGAAGGCCCCTAGGAACCCATACTTCTTGACCTTGACCGTCCCGACCCGCTCAGCACGGCGTGCTGCGCGCCGGCTCGCTCTGGTCGACTTCTCAGGGACGGATTGGTCTGCACCTGAATTCGGATCTGATAGTGATTTGGATCGGGATATCATGGCCTGCTCGCCATTTCTGCTACTTCCAGGGATCATTGATCCCGACGCGCTCAAGACACAAGAGCATTTTATTTTCGAAGATACGCACGCCCCCGCCTCCGCGCCAGGCAAACGTGCATACTGATAGAATAACGCACCCTCCAGTATATAGAGATTCGGAGCGATGATTACCAGATTTGACCCGATTCCTGCCGGTCTGGCAGCCGATCTGGCCGGTTGCGGGTTCGATTTGCACCCTGCAAAATCGCTTTTGCCTCAATGTGTTGGCGCTTATGTTCTCCTAATCCACCTGAAGAATTCGCTGATTTTGGACCTCCCGCGCCTTTCAGCGGATTCCGTCGGCCCTGGCTGGTTTGCCTATGCCGGAAGCGCTTACGGTCCAGGCGGACTTCCAGCACGACTTGCAAGACATGAACGCAAGACCAAGCGTCTGCACTGGCACATCGATCGTCTCACCGTCCATGCCAGGCCATATGCAATACCGATTGTCGATGGCGATGAATGCGCGATTGTCGCGGCTTTGCTGACCAGCGACAGATTCCATGTTCCGATTCCCGGATTCGGGAGTACCGACTGCCGAATCTGCCGAAGCCATCTGCTCGCCTGGACGGCCTAGGCCATTTGTGAGTTCATGACCTAGAGTCGATCCAACTGCATAACAGATTTGGAAGCGACGATGGGGGTCACCAGAGCATTGTAGTCGGCATAGTGTGCCGTTTCGCGATGCGCCGCAAAAGCCGCTTCATCATCATATGTTTCGTAAAGGACGAAGCGATTGGCATCCTCACGGTCGATGTGGACTTCGAACTGCCGGCAGGCCGGTTCCTTCTCCAGGGAGTTTTTCGCCTGAATCAGAATCGCTTCGCGGAACGCATCCGCCTCGCCAGGCTTCACATTGAATTCGACAACAACCGCAAACATGATTTTCTCCTCACCCGTGAGCGTCAGGCTCAATCCCAAACAACGCAAGCGACTTACCAGCTAGACCCCGTCTCACACAATGCCGCTCGCGTTCCTGTGGGTCGCGATCGTGTCGAAAAGGGTTTTGAAGGCTTCCTGTTTTGCCACAAAAGTCGGATGGTACGTCGGGACAATTGGCATATGCATTGTCAGAATGGCGACAGCCAGATCCTGGACAATAGATCTAGGTCGTGGATTCACAAATGGCATACGGTTCGGTCTTGTCAGGAGGGCTTGAATGATTGAAATCAAGCGCAAGAGAAGGCTTTTTGCCTTTTCGAGCAATGATTGCCGCCAGGCAGGCTCTCCTCACCAGACAGAACCGTATGCCGTTTGTGAGTTCACGACCTAGCTTCTTGAACACGTGCCTCCCACATAGCAATCATCCCCGTGCCGATCAGCCGAACTGGACCTTTGAACATGGATGTGGATTTGAAGACCATCGTCGAGCATGACCTTAACGACGACTGCCCTGTCTGCCGAACGCAGGATATCGTCGAGATGGCACTCATTCCGGCTGCATCAGCCTGGGAGATAGCGAACGGGCTGCCACGCTACGCCATCGCATTTCATGGTGCAGCCGGGCTGCTTGGCGCCGTCATGAATGAAGGCATTTCGCGCGAGGACGTTGAAACCGTCCTCGCACAGCTTCTCGACGAGATCGAAGCGCAAATCACCGAAGATCAGATGATGGGCGGCCCGCCTCAGGGGACTGCCTAACTCGTCTTGCCGAGGCAATCCGTCAATGCCTTCAGATTGCGTTCCATCAGCGAGAAATAGAGGTCCTGGCCGGCTGGCAAATCGCTCCCAATGGGATCCAGGGTTCCGGTTCTCGCTGACGTGCCTTCGGTTACAACACGAACAAGCTTTGGCTCGAACTGTGGCTCGGAAAAAACGCAAACCGCGCCGAGTTTGCCGATCTTCTTTTTCATTTCTGCGACGCGCTTGGCACCCGGTTTCACCTCCGGGCTGACCGTGATGGAGCCGACAGCATTCAAATCGAAGCGCTTTTCCAGATACTGGTAGGCGTCGTGGAAAACCACAAATGGCCGTTTCTGGATCGGCGCAAAGCTTTTTTCGGCCGATGCGATCAGTGCATCGAGCCTGCCTGCCAGTTTGCGTCCATTGGCTTTGTAGGTTGCTGCGTTCCCCGCATCGACGGCGACAAGTGTTGAAACAATTTCGTTGACCATTGCCTTTGCGTTCAATGGGTCCAGCCAGATATGCAAATCGACTTCGTCGTGAGCATGTTTGTCATGGTCATGCTTATCGTGCGCATGCTTGTCGTGACCATGTTTGTCATGATCATGCTTGTCGTCCGCATGCTTGTCGTGGCCATGTTTGTCATGATCGTGCTTCTTGTGCGCATGCTTGTCGTGGCCATGTTTGTCGTGATCATGCTCTTCGTGGGCATGTTCTTCCCACGGGCCACCTTCACGGAAATCGTGCTTGATCAAACCTGGCGCATTCGAAAGCGCGACCACTTTGGCTTTCCCCGCCAGAGTCTCGACGGGGCGCTCAAGAAAAGACTCCAGGATCTCGCCAACCCAAAAAACGACTTTCGCCTTCTCCAACGCCTTGGCGTCTGAGGGTTTGAGGGCGTAGGTGTGTGGAGAGTCGCCGCCTCTTACGATCAAGTGCGGCTCGCCAACGCCGTCCATGACGCCTGCAACAAGCGAGTGGATCGGTTTAATCGAAACGACGACATCGCTCCCGGCATTCGCGGCACTGCCAAACGAAAGCGTCATTGCCACAACAGAAACGAAAGACAAACAGGCGTAGCGCATCATTACGGTCCTTGCGGTTCGGCGTTGGGGAAACTAGGCAATGTTATATTATCACATACATGGCAAATCAACCGCGCAGCCCCCCTTGGCTCCACTGGTTCGGCAGACAGTGGCGGGCGCCTAACAGCACTATTTTCCCAATCGAATCTGCTTTTCAAGAATTGAGGCAAATCGAAGCAGCGGATGGGAATCATTGCAGCCCGAGCCGTGACCCGGGCTGCAACTTTGCATCGATGCTTTGGGGGACGCATCGGAGCGAAAAAGATCCGGCGGTGCGGAGAGTCTTATCGATAAACTGCCGCCTGAGTTACGCATGCGCACTCAAGACGTCGCACACGGTGTTGAATGTTGAGCGATGCTCTAGAACTCGATTTCGACATCCTTCTCCGGCGAACGCGGTTGACCACGAACCAGAACCAAATTCGTCTCACGCATATCCAGTATGTTATGTTGTAACATAACATTTCACAAGCGAGAAAACGCCTTTCTGATAACTGCTCCAATTCGAGCGTGTCTGCAATGCAGCAGGTCCAGGACCACAAAACGTTGTCATGCTACATGGCACGGCAGTTTTGATTGTTGTTTCCGGTTTCCCGGTCCCAACCAGAATCAATGCGAAAGGCGGATTCACCGTTTCAGAAAGTGGCAGGCAAATGCAAGAAGCGATGTTATATTATAGCGTTAGAGATGGCCGATAACTCATGGCGATGCATTCCGAACATCAGACCACATCATCCCGAATGCCAACCGAGGCTCTTGTGTCCGCAAAGGGGCTTGGTGTCCGGCGCGACAAGCGCTGGCTCATCCGCGGCGTTGGCCTAAGTGTCCATCGAGGTGAGATCGTCACCTTAATCGGACCAAATGGCAGCGGCAAAAGCACAACGATCAAGGCTGTGCTCGGCCTGATGGACATCGATGAAGGCGCGACAGAGCGCTTGCCGGGCACACGCATTGGATATGTGCCTCAACAACTCTCAATCGATTGGACGCTGCCGCTGACTGTCCACCGCTTCATGACGCTGACAAGCCCTCACAAGGAAGAGGAGATCGATGCGGCTCTCGAACAGACAGGGATCGGCGCATTGAAATTGGCGCCGGTTCAGACTTTGTCGGGCGGCGAATTCCAGCGAGCCCTGATCGCCCGCGCTCTGATCCAGAAACCGGATCTTCTTGTGCTGGACGAGCCGGTTCAGAATGTCGACTTTAGCGGTGAAATTGCACTTTACGAGCTCATTGGCGAAATCCGCGACCATACAGGCTGCGGTATCCTACTCGTCTCGCACGACCTCCATATCGTCATGGCGGCAACGGATACTGTCATCTGCCTCAATCAGCATGTTTGCTGCAGTGGTTCACCGCAGGCGGTAACGGCCGACCCTGCCTATCGCGCTTTGTTCGGGTCCAAAGCGGCCGAGACGATTGCGATTTATCGCCACGAACATGATCATACCCATGCCGAAGATGGAACGGTCGTGCCTCTAGCCGCGAAGGACGATGATCGTGCTTGATGATTTCTTCACACGCGCGCTGCTCGCAGGTATCGGCGTTGCACTCGTAGCCGGTCCGCTTGGCTGTTTCATTGTCTGGCGACGTATGGCTTATTTCGGTGATACGATTTCCCATGCGGGCCTGCTCGGCGTAGCTCTCGCCTTTCTCCTCGATATCAATGTCATGATCGGCGTATTTGGCGTGGCAATGGGCGTCGCGCTGATGCTACTCCTCCTGCAACGCCAGAGCGCGCTGCCGACAGATGCCTTGCTTGGTCTGCTGGCACACGCGACGCTGGCACTTGGTCTCGTTCTCGTCGCCTTCATGTCATGGCTGCGGATCGATCTTCTGAGCTATCTCTTCGGGGACATTCTGGCGGTATCGGTTGGCGATCTCGTAATGATCTACCTTGGGGGTGCAATCGTGCTCGTGGGACTGTTCTGGATTTGGCGTCCCCTTCTCGTCGAGACCGTAAGCGCGGACCTTGCCCAAGCCGAAGGCCTGGCACCCGCTCAGGCTCGGATCGTCTTCATGGGCCTGATTGCCCTCGTCATCGCAATCGCCATGAAGATCGTCGGCATCATTCTGATCACAGCCATGTTGATTATTCCAGCAGCCACGGCACGCCGCATTGCGCGAACGCCAGAGCAGATGGCAATTGTTTCTGCGCTGATTGGTGCGGTTGCCGCAGTTGCCGGCCTTTATGGGTCGCTTGTTGCAGACACACCGTCAGGGCCCTCGATTGTCGTCGCCGCACTCGCACTTTTTGTCATCGGGCTGCTCCCCTGGCCCGGACTCGCCCGGCGCGTGCCAGGCAGATGATGAGAAGATGGTCGCCCTTGTCCTCTACCAGCCCGACATCCCTCAAAATACTGGCACGATCCTGCGCACGGCTGCATGCCTTGCAGTCCCTGTACACATCATCGAGCCGACGGGATTCGACCTCACTGACCGAACATTGAAGCGTGCAGGGCTTGACTATCTGTCATCGGCAGAGATCATTCGGCATCGATCCTTCGACGCCTTTCAGGATGAACGCAGGGACAAACCAGGACGCCTCGTACTTCTCACGACACAGGCCGACAAGACCTACACGGCGTTTGAATTTGACGATGCTGACCTGATCATGCTGGGGCGCGAGAGCGCCGGCGTACCAACAAGCGTTCACAACGCGGCAGATATCCGCCTTCGGATCGCAATGCGCCGTGACCTCCGTTCTCTCAACATTGCGGTAGCAGGTGCGATGGTTCTCGGCGAGGCGCTCCGTCAGACCGATGCATGGCCGACGTCTGACTAGAGCAATGCCCGTCCACTCGGACGCACGATGGCATTGACGGTGTCGCCTTCAAAGAACATCGCCCAGAAAAAGCAGCACGCAACACACAAATCCCAGGACTGGAACCCAGATCGGTACGACGAAAGTCTTTGGCGGGGGCGGCTCGTGGCGGCACTTTATCGCCAACAGCGACAGATTGACCAACGCAAAGACCGTCAGCGTGATCCGCGACGTGGTTTCCGCAAGGTCCTGCAGAGGAAAGAGGGCGGCCAGAAGAAAGACCAGGCCCGCAATCAAACCTGTCGCGATTAGTGGCGACCGGGTGATGGGGCTGACCGATCCAAGGATCGCCGGAAGGCTGCCCTGGCGTGCCAATCCATAGACCACGCGCGAAGCCATAATAATCTGAACAATTACGCCATTCAGCGTTGCTATCACTGCGATAGCACTGATGGTCAGGGGCGAGAGGCCCGTCACTCGCTCAAACACTAGGCCGAGCGGCGCCTTTGCCGATGCGAGATCATCAATGGGAACAAGCAGGACGGCAACTGAAGCCACAAGCACATAGAGCACAACGCTCACGATCAACGTAATGAAGATCGCACGCGGCATGGTCAGTTCGGGCCGGCGCGTCTCCTCGGCCACATTGACCATATCCTCAAAACCGACGAAGGCATAAAAGGCCAAAAGCCCTGCCCCGAATACACCGCTCCAGGCGATGTCGCCAAGGGCATCGGGACGCACGGCGGAAAATCCTTCCAGAAGCTCCGGACCGGCCATTGCGCCGGCGCCGATGATCAGCAGCAGACCTCCAATCTCGATCAATGTGAGGATTGCAGCAAAAGAGACCGACTCCAGGATTCCCAATGCCGCGATGCACCCCATTACAATCACGATGAGTGGAATCAGCGTGCTCTCGGACAAATCCACGAACTGCTGGATATAGCCGACGCTGCCGACAGTAATTGCCGCCGCAGAAACCGTTCCTGTTCCAACGACCATGAGCCCGACCAAAACGGACAGGAGTTTCGATCGCATGCCTTCGCGAACATAAGCGGCCTCCCCCGCACTCAGTGGCAGGCGACCGACAAGCTCTGCGAACGAGCATGCGGATGGCAGCATGACAAGCGCCGCCAACACAAATGACAGAGGCGCGTAAACGCCGGCAACACCTGCCGTTGCTCCGATAAGGACATAGATGCCTGCCCCGATAGTGACACCGAGGCCATAGAGAACAACGAGAGGCAGCGTCAGCGAGCGTTTGAGCGCTCGCTGCGTCGCTATCGGATTACCGTCATTCTTGCCAGGTGTTTCCATCCCCTCAGGCTTCCCATGCCAATGAGATTGCAACACTGACTCACGTCAAACATGCAATCGTCCCCGGATAACCGTCAGTTCGGCTCCTGTGATCCAAAGTCGCGGTCACGTCTTCGGCAGATTCTCGATTTCTGCCGAATCGGGCAAAACGCAGATATAGGCTTCGTGCTTACCCCCCGGTGCTTCTGGCATATTCTCGAGCACGCTGTAATTGATAGAGAGATCCGGTCTCAACGAACGATGGATATGTGCACTCATGCCATCGAAGTCCAATTGTGTGCCGGACTGCTGCGGAACAATCCTGACTTCGATTTCCAAAGGTCCTGTTTGCACAACCTGCCATCGCCGCGGCTGAAGATATTCCTCGAACGGACCTGTCTTGAGCTCAGGCAGAATGCTCGAACCATCGGGGAAACGAAACATATTTCGCGTGCGTCCGACGACACGCTGCAGAACCGGCAAGGACCGACGACAGTCACATGGCTCGCCCAAAACGGCGAGGTCCTTTTGGCGATAGCGGATCAAAGGCATGGCGTAGTCGAACAAAGGTGTCGAGACGACTTGTCCGGTCTCTCCCGGGCTGCAGGGCCGGCCATGACCGTCCAAAATCTCTACGAGATTGACTTCGCTTTGAACGTGATAGTGCGGGTTGCGATCGCACTGAAGCGCAAAGTAGCCACACTCGATCGAGCTGTAGCAGTCCGTTATCTCTGCGGCGAACACGTCGCGGCATAAGGTGCGGGTTTCCTCATCCAGGACCTCGGCGTGTGTCAGTATCCGCTTGAGACTCAATCCTTCATTCAATCCCGGATCACTTTTGAAATGGGCGGCCAGTGCTGCAGCCACGCTCGGAAACGTATGGAGATAGTCCGGCTGCTCGCGTACCAGCCACTCCGCCTGCAGATGCACAGGCGTGTTGACGTTCAAACGCGCGTATCGACCCTTTTGCCCGGTTTGACCATCGATGGCAGCCCAACCGGTTTCATGTTTGCCTTCCGGAAAGTCCGCAATGCCTGGCAGCTCGTCTTTTATGGAGGCGAGCTTCTTCCTGTTGTCGATGCCATGCCAGTTGAGGAGCCGTATGGTTACGGCATTGAAAGCCATCCGACTGAGAGCCGTCTTCTTGACCTGGATCGGCCGTCCGGTTGAACCCGATGATTGCGCCTCATTGACGTCGCCATGGTTTGCAGGAACATCCGAGCTCACAAGGGATTTGGCATTTTCCTGAATATCCTCCCGCTCCAGAAAAGGCACATCGGCCCAACGTTTCCAGTCGAGACTGCCATCGCCGGGAAAAAGTACGTCAAGACGATTTCGATAGAACGGCACAGTCTCGAAAGCGTGTCGTAGCAGCCGCTCTAGCGACTGCCGCTGAAACGTCTGCAGGTCTGCGTGCGGCAGCCATTCGGATTTTGTGAGGGTTCGGTAGGTATCCTCGAGAAGACTCATCGTGTTCTCGCCCTGCCAACAGGCAAGTCACTAACGCCCATCATGAAGTCAAACATAGCCGAATGGTCAAAACGGTAAAACGGCAGCTTCTTCTGCCGACACCACCTACTCCCGTGATTAGCGTCGTTTATTCGACGTTAGTCGAGATGCATCTTGCGTCATTGCCGAACTCACCGACACGGATAAGCCTCGTTCCTGATGGACACGTACAATCAGCATTTGACGGCAAATCGAAAATTCCGGTTGGGCAGAAGTTTGTGCCCGCTGCCGCTGGCGAACTGACCGTCGTCAGGCTATCGGGAAAGATCGGTGAGTAGGTCTGCGGATCGTCCTCGCGGTGACGACGGATCAGCGATTTTTGCTCGCCGCCGTTCAAATAGAAACGCACCCCGCCCGTGAGCCGGGTGTAACTGTCTTCACCGATATCGGCATTGGCATACACCGTCGCGGCCGACTGCCATCCCGGCGAATATTCCAGTTCACCGGAAAACAAACTCTTTTCGTTCTCGTAGTGATAACCCGCAGAGAGTTTGAAATTATCGGTCGCGTACCATGCCAGATCGATCTCGGTGAAAAAATGATCGTCGTCCCGATTTGTAACCGCCAGACCGTTGACTGTGGTCGGGACATCCACATGTTCCCAACCGGCGAGACCGCCGAGCGTCCATTGACTGCGATAAATCTCGAATTCACCCGCCAAGCGGCTGATCTTGATCGATTTCCATTGGTGATAGCTGCCATAGGCGCCGAACAGAAACCGGCTCGGGTCACGCCTGAAGAGGTGAAACGCGCCACCGCCATATTCCTCACCGTCGACGATGCCGATTTCGCCATCCGCCTGGAAACCAAAGGCATGACCGAGGGGCACCGACACGGCTCCGGTCACAATACCGGCTCCGTCGCTATCGATGTTTCCACCCTCGGCGGAAATCTTGGCGTTGATTCGGGAAACGGCCGGCCCAGAGTCGGCAAGGGCTGCCGGAATCGGCAGGGGCGCCATCAATGCAGCCACGGCCAATAGGCGCAGTCTACGAGATCCGCAATACATGATACTTCTCGTTACGCAATACTATACAACTCGATGTACACGGATGAATGAGGCGACAATCCGCCAGGTGGCGCGTCAACCGAGAGATACGGCCGAAATCACGACGGTTTGCATTGTCGAGTTGCTTTGTTGCAACAGATTGGGGGGCGTGCCACCGCTTCGACGGGCGCGCCTTAAGCTGGACAAAACACCGAATCCGATCGAGTTCGCGTGTTCGGGTTCCCAACAAGGAGTACACCGCATTGCCCGACGCAATCAGGATCGCATTCGCGGCCTTCGACACAGAATTTGCCGTTCAGCGTTGAGAGGGTTCGTCTGGATTTGTTCATCCAACTCGCGGCAGAAACGCCATGCATGCCAAGCCGTCAGGACGGCGGCAGACGAGCGACAACAAGATATCGATCCAGATTCCCGCTGCTAGCAACATGATAGCACAGCCATTCGCCGGCTGCCGCAATCAAGGCGAGACCCATACAACTGATCGCTTAGGACAGGATCTAGTCTATGTCCAAGTTCTCGCAAGTTCCCTGCCTGGGCATTTCGGTCTTGGAATCGCTGTAAGAAATGGTCTTGGCATAGTAGCGGTAGCCGCGCGTCTCCGAAGGCGGTCCACCCGCGAGATCCGTTCCTGATGGACAGGTACAGCCCGCGTTCTCCTCCAGATCGAAGAAGGTTGTTGCTGGACAGAAATTTGTTGCCCCGTTGTTGTTGACTGCCGTCATGATCGTTGGAAAGACAGGCAAGTAGCCGAAGGGATCGTCCTCACGCTGCCGGCGGATCAGAGTCTTGTTCTCGTGGCCATTCAGGTAAAAACGAAGTCCACCCACGACGCGGGAATATCCATCCTCGCCGAAATCGTAGTTGGCATAAATCGCTGCCGGCGTGGCATCCCACCGGGGCATGTATTCAAATGAACCGGATGCGAGATTCTGTTCGTTTTCATAGTGATAGCCGCCGGTGATCCGGAGATTTTCTTTTGGATACCAGGAGAGATCCAACTCGGTGAAAAAGTGGTCGTCATCCCTATTGGTGACCGCAAGACCGTTCAGGGTCGTTGGCACGTCGACACTCTCCCAGCCGCCGATGCCACTCAGTGTCCAGCGACCGCGATAGAGCTCCATTTCACCGCCGATACGGCTGATATTCGTTCCGTTCCATTCGTGATAGCTGCCGAAAGCCCCAAAGAGATAGCGACCTGGGTCGCGCGTAAACAAGTGGAAGGATGCTCCTCCCAGTACTTCATTGTCCACGATGCCGAGATCACCATCGACCTGAAAGCCGAATGCATGACCAAGGGGAGTCGTCACCGACCCGCGTGCAAGCCCGCCACTGTCCGAATCGAAATCACCGCCTTCTACACTCAACTTGCCGTTGAGCTTGGACACGGCCCTTCCCTGCTCACTCGCCTGAACGACAGCAGAGGATACAAAAGACGCCAACACACACGTGGTCAGAACACCACACAGGATGCCAGTAATACGCGACATCGCAGTCTCTCCTCATACGCAATACTACTAAAAGGAGACCTCGACGCTGACTTAGCGCCTTGAAATGTGGCGAAGATTCGTCGGGGCAGGCGACCGCTCGGCAATTCAAGCGCTCAACCACCCAGATTCAGCTTGGATGTTGCCGAAATATCACAAATTCGCTGCAAAATACGCCATCAAATCGATAACAGACAGCAATTCCAATTGAATTTCACTGCAAATCAATGTCGCCTATCAATTCAATTGTGCAACAAACTGATTTTATTCATTTTTATGCGTCATACATGCTTGAGCGAACCAATTATCTTCTAGCTCGCATAGACATTGATGTACTTCAGACAAATCACCCGCAGGCACGAGGCAAGGTTCTTTTCATTCGCAACGATACACTCGTCGTGAATGCGCTGAATGATCTCCGGAAGAGTGGTTTCTTCCTCTTGCGCCATCGTCTCCAAGACGCTCCAAAAGGCCCGCTCAAGCCTGATGGTCGTTGAGTGGCCATGGATTCGGAAGCCGCGTTTTTCAGGAGAGAATTCAGTGATCTGATCGGTCGTGCAGGCGTTGAACATGTGGTCCAAGACGCTCTTGTTGTCGAGATAGATTGCCATTCACACGACCCTTGCACGCAATCCCTTCTTGGCACGTTGGCAATAAATACCACCTGTTGCCGACCCGCTCACCTATCATAGCATAGACAAGCGGTGCCAAGCCGCAACCGTGCGATCGGGAGTCAAAGCCTGACTGCAAAGCCCTGAAGCCTGCCCTCTCCCCCGGCCCAACCACCCAATAAGGGTACCCTCGGGGTGGTTAGGCCGGGGGAGAGGGCTGGTTGAGGCAACGAAAGTCGCCATTGAGCGGCTTTCGAGACAGGCTCACAGCCTGCAACAGATCGAAGGGAGGCCCATGGAGTTCTTCAAGAAGACACTCGACCCGGTCATAGCGCTGGCCGCCATCGCCGTGCTCGATATCTTTCTCTTTTTGATCGTGGGTGCCTGGACAGTCGGCGGCGGCGAAACCATGATGACCGGACTCATGGCCGAGGCTGTTCTGGGCGACGATCTTGAGCGGATACCGTTCTGGTCTCTCGTCTTCCCGCCCGATGCAAGTTACTGGAAAATCTATATCAGCCTCGGCATGCTCTTCGGTGCATTCGTCGGCGCCGTCCTCTCGAAAGAGTTCCATATCCGCGTACCGCGGCGACTGTCGGAGTGGGTCCTGATTACCATCGGCGGCTTGCTGATGGGTATCGGCATCCGCCTAGCGTTCGTATGCAATGTCTCGACATTCTTCGGGCTGACGCCCGAACTGAACATGGGCGGGTATCTCGCGATCAGCGGCATTGTGGCGGGCGCCTGGGTCGGATCCCTTATCTACAAGAAAATCCTGGAGGCCTGAGCGATGGGTGCCATTGGAGAATGCCTGGTTGCATTTCTGTTCGGATCCGTCGTCGGCCTACTGGTACAACGGTCACGCTTCTGTAATACGGCGGCACTTCGCGACGCGATGCTCTTCAAGAGCTTCCGGAACACCAAGGCCCTCCTGGTCGCGATGATGATCCTGACCATCGGCTTCACCGGATTCATATCCATCGGCGAAGGCAAGACCATGCATTTCGACGTCGGCGTCAATCAGATGGTGGGGCTTTTCATCTTCGGGATCGGCATGGTTCTGGCCGGTGCGTGCACCGTGTCGACCTGGGTCAAATCAGGCGAAGGCAATGTGGGCGCGATGTGGGCTCTGTTGTTCACCTTCATCGGCATGTTTCTGTTCTCCCTTGTCTGGTCCGCCAACTACTGGCCACCAGCCCCCGCAAGCATGACGGGAGAGCCAAATCTCGAAGCCCTGCAATTCGGTTTTGCCAATGCTGAGACTTTACAGCAGACATTCGGCATCCCAGCAGTCGTCTTCGGCATTATCCAGGCGGCGGTACTGTTTTTGATCTACCGGGCCATCTTGAAGCGCGAACGGTCTGAGCAGCTTGGTCAACCTGTTCAAGAACCCGCAACGCATAAATCGGCCCCGGGAATGACCGAGTCGGAAATGCCGGCTGAATAGACTCACAACGAAGGTGGAGCAGCAGAGAGATGGGATTGTTCGGATTCGGCAACAAAGACGCGGAACCTGCCACGTCTGGCGGTCAGGTCACACTCAGCGATGGCGAAACCTATCCGATCGCTGCGCGTATCGACTGCCTGGGCGACAGTTGCCCGCGACCGCAACTCATGACCAAGAAAGCCGTTGGCAAGGCGGCGAGCGCTGACGTGATCGAGGTACTCATCGATAATCCAACATCAATGGAAGCCATCCCACCCATGTGCCCGGCACTTGGCGCGACCCATCTTGAAACCGTGAAGGCGGGACCGCAATGGCAGGTCTATCTGCGCAAGAATTAGGTCATCGACCACAAACTCAGGGAGAACCTCCTATGGCGATCGGCAGCACTCTGACCAAGGCTTATGTCATCGCGGTCACCGCGATTTCAGTGGTGAGTCTTGTCTATGTGTATGTCTCTCCGCCGCAATCCTTGACCACAGATCGCGATGGCGTGCCGCACTTCACACCGCCGGTTGCGCATCCGGAAACCGGCAAAGCTGTGCCACTCGGCGACCTCATTCGCCATTACCGGGGGGACTAGCCGCGATGGAAATAGAAATCATTCTCCAGATCGTCTTGTTCGTCGTTGCGATGGCAGGGCTCTATCTCAGCTTTTTGAAAGATTCGCTCTAGGCGGGAGACAATCATATGGACAAAGCCAGCATGTTTTTTTGCGTCGGATCGCTCGGCATCTGTCTACTGATCGCTGCATTGGCGTTCCCATTCGCAGCCAAATCCAAAACCGAGCTTGCGGCTTCACGGGCAGTGACATCCGCGGAACAATTTGAGGATGTCGATCTTGGCGACTTCGGCTTTGTTTCAGTCCTCGATCTCGTGACGCACTACATGGAAAATCCTCCCGAGGTGCCGGCAGCAGGAGCAACGCCGGAAAAGAAAGTTCGCTTTCAAGGCTGTTGAACGAGGCGATCGAACGCCATGACACGATGGATCTACAAGGCTCTGTTTGGTGCGATGCTGGTCTCAGGATCGGCAGCGCCTTCGCACGCAGCTCCTTCCATCATCGCCGTCGACAGATTCGACACCGCCAATGACGTTGTGATCGATGTCCGCCCGACTAGCGTTTGTGAGGCCGGAAGTCTCCCACGGGCAAGATGTCTGCCGGCAAGCGATATTCTCGGACCGCACGACCGCTTAGCCAATTTCAGCGGACTCCTGTGGCTTCTTGGCACAGCAGGTCTGACCGGCAAGGAGACGGTGCTCGTCGCAGGCACTCCGGCACGTGACCGAGATTTTGTGGCCGGCATCCTCTATCTGGCAGGACAGTCGGCCGTTCAAGTACTGACGAATCCCATACCGAAAGCGAGCGTCAATCTGGAGCCGGGAGAAGCCCGCAGCAGCACACGCGAAGTGGTGTATCAAGCGCCGGTTCGCAGCGAAGCCATCGTTCTGCGTTCCGATCTGTTGCAGGCAATCCGATCGGCAACGCCCCCAGTTCTGCTCGACGGACGAAGCGAAAGCGAATATTGGGGCCAGGACGTGCGAGCCACCCGGGGCGGCCATATCCCAGGCGCACAACATGTCCGTATTGCCTGGCCAAGCTCAAAGGCGAACGGTCGTTCGGCCGTATCCGATACCCACACCGGCGGAAGGCCAATCGTCTACGGCCACGGCCCTCGCGATAGTATTGCATTTCTGGCGCGTCTTGTGGCGGCAGGTCAGGATGCGCTTGCCTATACCGAAGGCTGGTCGGGGTGGGCATCAGATGGCGCACTCCCCGCCGATAGCGTCACCTATCCCGATCTCGGTCGCCCTGCCAGGCCAGAACAAACGGCAGTTTCGCACTCGCCAATAGAATCGCGACTTGTCATAGCCGGCGCAGTTCTGAGTTCTCTCGGTTTTTTGGTCGGAGGGTTCCTGCTGGGTCGCCGCACCGGCGCAAGACAAGGGTGACGGGCGATGGATGTTCTCATCATTGTTTCGAAGAACAGCGCCAGAGATCATTTTTGCCATTTGGCCCAGGCATTGAACCGGCGCGGAGCCTCCTGGGGTGCCTTCTTCACGAATGACGGTGTCAAGGTTCTGACAGAGGCGTCGGTGGCAGCAAACTTGGATCAGGTAGACCAGGCCTTCGCCTGTCACGAATCCTGGAATCGCCAGTTGGGCGAAGCGCCCTGCCCGATCCCTTTCGGCAGTCAAATGAACAATTCGGCGATGGTCGGCGAAGCCCTCCGAGTCGTGAGCCTTTGAAGGACGAGAGACGCATGACGACAGAAACGAAAGCCGTTCTGGTTCTTGCGCGTGATGATCACGACGAGGCGATGCGAGTCGCCGCGGGGCTGACGATCTTCGGGCATATCGTGCGGCTGGTCTTCATGGATCATGCAGTATCGCCTGAAAGCGCGACAGGCGAGCAGGCCGAACTGCTTGAGCTCTCTGAAATCGAACCGGAGACGACCGTCGACGAAATGAGGGATGCAATGGCCTTTCTTAATGCACGTGAACTGGGCGCCGCGATCACAATGGCGGACGTGGTGGTGAACATATGACTGGCGATGAAACCAAGTTGCTCATTCTCGAGACCGGACTGTTCTCCGATCAGGAGACGGTTCGACAAGCGCTGAGCGAAGCGCTGAAGCCAGGCGAAACAGAGACAATCGCACTCAAACCAAACGCCATGCAGGAGGAGGACTGGGACAGGATCGTCGATCGGATCCTTAGCACTGAGAAAATCGTCACGATCTGAACAAGCAAAAACCTAAGGTGGAGGAAACCAAATGAGGAAATTTCTGACAGCAACCGTCATCGTCGGCTTCACCGGCCTCGCGACGTCAGCATTTGCTGCCGACCCGCTGGTCAGCGTGGACTGGGTAAAGGCCAACATTGGCAAACCGAATGTGGTCTTCCTTGACGTGCGCGGCAAACTTGCCGGCAAATCCAAGGCCGATTATCTGCGCGGACATATTCCTGGAGCCGTTTGGACGAACTATTTGAAGGACGGATGGCGCGCAAAGGATGCCGGCGGCACACCGGGGCAACTTGCACCCGTGGCGAAGCTCGAGGCTCTCATCGGCGGCCTAGGTATCGACAACAACACGCATGTCATCGTCGTTCCCCAGGGCGGCAAAGCACTCGACATGGGAACGGGCACGCGTGTCTATTGGACCTTCAAAGTCCTGGGTCATGACAAGGTGTCGTTGCTGAATGGCGGCATGGCCGTCTATGGCGCTGTCGACAAAAAAACGAAGAAGCCGGTCAACCCAATGGAAAAGGGTGCCGTCAAACCAACGGCAAAAACCTTTAAGGCAAGCCTCCGAAAGGAAATGCTGGTCTCGAAGGCCGAAGTCCAGGAAGCCATGAAAGGCGATACGACGCTCGTCGACAATCGTCCCCATAATCAGTTCATCGGCGTCAACCGCCACAAGCTGGCGAAGCGGAATGGAACCATCCCAGGTGCGATCAACGTTCCGGAAAACTGGATGACCAAGAACGGCGGAGGCGTCTTCCGGCCGAGTGCACAGCTTGCTTCGCTCTATAAATCAGCCGGTGCCGGCGCCAAGGGCAAGCAGATCAATTTCTGCAACACAGGCCACTGGGCAAGCCTTGGATGGTTCGTTTCACATGAGCTGTTGGGCAACAAGGACGCCAAAATGTATGATGGCTCCATGCTTGAATGGTCTGCAGACAAGAGCCTTCCGATCGACCAGAAGGTCAAGCTGAACTGATTTGAGAGTTTCGAAGCCACTCTTTGCAGCGCTCTGGATCACGGCCGGCACCATGACTTTGGTGCCGGCCGTCGGTCATGCGCAAGGGGAGCATGCGCGCCGCGTGGCTGCCGAGCTGCTGGTACTACGCGGTGATCTCAGACGCTCGTCCGACGACGATTTCTCATCGCAACAGAAGAATGGTCTTTCGGATCGCATTAGAGGGAGCTTGGCCGGCCTCGACCTACTGCTCCGGTTCGCAGACCAGGAAGCGGGCCGCAGGCCTCAACCTGAACCGCATCGCGAAAACGTCGACGCACTGCGCCGTTCCCACGAGAACGGATCACTGAACGATCGCGACAATGTCCTCGCCCGACTGATCGCGGCTTACCCACTCCACACAACCATCCTGAAACCTTCCAAGGCGACAGCCGATCAACTGTCAAGTGCACGCAAACTCCACGATGAGCTCTGCGCCGGTTGCCACGATCAGCCCGATCTGGAGACCGAACGACCGGCATATAATCTCTTCGGCGAAGCAAGGCGCCTATCGCCGCCCGAATTCGCCGCCCGTCTGATTATCGGTGTGCGCGGCGACCGTGTTACGGGAATCGACAACCCACTCACCGATCGACAAATCGGCAACCTGTTCGCGTTCTACAGTGTCGGCAACTAACGACCGGCAGCAATGATCCTGCTCGCACGCTCGCAAACAGCAGCGGGCTCGTCATCGGCCTTTACACGGTGCCAGCTGATCGGGCCTGCATCGATCTCGCTCTGCATTTCAACGACATGTGCATCGGCATCCGATGCGTCGTTCACGCGGGCTTCGACCCTTTTCTTCATGCGCTGCTGTGATGCTTCGAGCCAGATGCCTGTGAATACCGCACCTGTGCTATGCGCCAGCAATTCGACGGCCTTGCGTTCGTCTGGCCGCAGATAGACTGCATCAAGAATGACGGAGTGGCCGGCCGACAGCGCCTTTTTTGCTTTGCTCAGAAGCCGGTCGTAGACCTGATCGGTGACCTCCTTGGTGTAACCTCGCGGGTCAAGCCGCTCTGTTTCGCTCACACCAAGGAGACTCTTGCGCTCAACGTCACTCCGCACATGCAGAGCGCCGGGCGCCCGACCAAGCTCAGGTGCGAGATTGGCTGAAAGAGTCGATTTGCCTGTTCCCGACCGTCCGCCCACAACCACAAGCCGGCACGGTTCAGAGCGAAGGAACGAAACGGCGAGATCGAAATAGTGCTCAATCTCAACGCGCACCTGTTGTGCCCTTGCGCGATCGATCTGTGCCAGAAGATCGGTCGCAACCATGGCTCGCACCCCCGCCCTCAGGGCAAGGAACAGCGGTAGAAGCGCCAATCCCGACAGGTTGTCGCTTTCACCCGAGGCGACAAGATACCGATTGAGCACGACGTTTGCGTGCTGCTTGAGCCCACGCGACCAGAGATCCATCACAAGGAACGCCAGATCGTAGAGCACATCGATGGTTGCAATCGCGTCGTCAAACTCTATCGCATCGAAGAGCATTGGGCAGGCGTCATGGAGCACGATGTTTTTCAGATGCAGATCGCCGTGACACAGCCGCACGAAGCCCTTGCCTGCGCGTTCATCGAGTTGCTTCTCGCCGGCTGCCAGCGCTTGCGCCATGTCATTCGAAAAGGTCTCGACCTCACTTGGCTTCAGGCCCAAATCTGATTTCGAGCATGCTGCAATGACTTGATCTGCGACGCTCTCGACGATGGCATGGCCCTTGCCATGCTCGATCTGACGAGCACTGGAATGATACGCGGCGATGAGCGTTGCCAACTGCCCCATCAGTGCAAGATCCAGCTCGCCAGTCTCAGCGAGACGATCGAAGAGAAGGGCCTGATCGAACCGCCTCATGCGCACCAGCCATTCAACTGGCTGGCCTTCACCATTCAGCGACAGAAGCCCTCCATCGGCGCGTGTTACCGGAACGACATCACGGTAAAGATCGGGCGCAGTTTCACGATTGCGCTCGATCTCATGCTGGCAGATGCGCCGACGTCTCTCCAGCGTCGAAAAGTCGAGATATGGCAGCTTCACAGCACGCTTCATCTTGAAGGCCTGCGCGCCTGCCAGAAATACAATCGCACCATGGGTGTCGATCCGCTCGACCCGTTCAGGCCGCGGATCATAGCTTCCCGGGTCCGCCAGAAATTCCTCAACGGCATCCTGGTTCCCGACGCCTGGCTCTTCTTCGACAATCATGTTTGCCATCTTCGTAGTGCATAGAGTCCCGAGACGGAGGTCATTGATATCGATCAGCGTATCGAGCCGGCCGGCCCGGCAAACTCATTGCAACGACACCAATCTAGAGACTGGTCAAGACAATGAAACCTCTACGAAACTGGATATTGATCGCAGACGGTACGCGCGCACGTATTCTTCTCAACGATGGCCCGGGTCGAGGGGTGCGACAGCTGCCGGATTGCGAATTCACGGCACCGAACCGATCCGATGGCGAAATCAATGCCGACAAACCCGGCCGAACGTTCGATTCCGCCGGGTCCGGTCGCCATGCACTCGAACCCCACTCAAGTCCTCAGCGCGACGCCAAGCATGACTTTGCCCGCCAAATCATTGCTCACCTCGTGCGCGAGTACAATGACGGGAATTTTGATCGACTGATTGTCGTCGCATCGCCCCAGATGCTGGGAGATTTGCGATCCCTCGTCCCGAATGGGCTTAAAGCCATCATTACCGGAGAACTGGCAAAGGACCTTACGCATCTTTCCACGGACAAGATCGGCCCACATCTGGCGGACTTGCTTGCGGTGTAGGCGTCTCGATTCCAAACCTGCCTTGGACTGATCTGCATCAGGGCAGGCTTTCGGCCTCAGGCGTACTGAATCAATAAAAGAGGATTGCAATTGAAGTCAGCGGATCATTCGCGGACGAAAAGTGGATGGAATGCGCCATGCCCAAATTGGATGTCTATCGCTCGAAGGACCGACAGCAACGTGCCGATGACAATCGAGGGACGACGCTCCATGAACGGCTCGACCGGATCTTCGACAATTTTGAATTGGGCTTCGACCTGTCAGGACCACATTCGAACGACAAGCGGTCGAAGGATCTTGGCAGTGAAACAGAACGAGTAGAGATCATGCCGGCCGCGTAGCGGATCGGCCAGACTTTGGGCGCCTGCGGGATTTGCCGACCTCCGATCCTTGGCTTCCTCCATCTCGTGGGTGCCCAATCCTACATCATACTAAGGTAACCCGTCGGCCCAATCGTACTTGGTTGGGAATGGTGCCGCCTGGAGCGTGAAGAGGACATCAAAGTCATGCCCTTCAAGACGATCGTGACCTATCTTCCTACTCATGAAAGAGCCGGGCCACTGCTAGACCTCGTCCTGCCATTGGCGCGCAAGAACGAGGCGCGACATGTGGGCCTCCATATTATCCCTCAGATTTTCAGCGCCTACGGTGTCGCCGAAATACAGGTGCCGCCGGACGTCATCGAGATGCAGTACAAAGGCCTGCAGGACCGGGCGAAAAAAATCGAGTCGGTCTTCGCTGAGAAAGCAAAGCATTGCGGCGTAACATCCGAATGGCGGTCCCACGATTCTCACCATGGTGACATCGCCGAAGAAATCGCGGATCAGGCGCTCTGCGCGGATCTGATCGTAATGGGATTGGACACGGAAGACTCTCCAGACGGTTGGACCGATGTGCCAGCCCGCATCGCAATGCAAACCGGACGCCCGGTTCTCGCCATACCAAATCCTGAGCAAGTCAAATCACTCGGCGAGCGCGTTATCGTAGCTTGGAATGCAAGCCGCCAGTCCGCGCGCGCCGCATTCGATGCTCTCCCGCTGATGACCGATGCCAGCATTGTGCAAGTCCTCGCCGTCGATCCGAAGGAGCAGTCGGGTCACGAGCTGATTACCCATGGCAAGGAGATGGCCCTGTGCCTGGCGGGACACGGTGTGAAAGCCGAGGCATCGGTGACACATCGCCAAGGCGTCCCCATTGCCGACGTCATTCTCAATCGGATGGCAGAAGAGAATTGCGATCTGCTCGTCATGGGATGCTACGGCCATTCGCGTCTTCGAGAAAGTTTGTTCGGTGGCGCAACGCGAGAGCTACTCCACCATCTTCGTGTGCCGATTTTGATGTCGCACTAATTTGCGTCCTCCAAGTGTGGACACCGGTTTTGGGACGCGTACCAGGAGCCTTTAACAGCCATGCACCGCATTCGACTTGAACTTGCCCGCGATCAGGATTTTCCTGCTGGCAGCCGAAATCACGGATATGAGTTTTCGGCGCCGCTCGACGAAGACGGCCATATCGACAAGGCAGCATGGAAAACCGACAAAGACGCCTGTCGGGTTCGCCGATTCTGGGGCAACGAGGACGATGAGATCGGTCATCTCGTCATCAAGCGCGGCGGCCAATGGGCCTTCCACTATGACATTGATGGCGATGAAGACGATGACGAGACCGGCTATCGGTTCGGCGCCCATGCCTTTCAGCCTGGCGAGTATGTCTCGATCCGAGAGCATGACGACGAAATGCGCACATTTCGCGTCGTCTCGGTCAGAGAAATCTCGCTATAGCCGCATCGAGGGCCGACCGAGCCAGTCGCCCTACCCTATCGGATGACGAGCGATGCCCCGGCTTGAAACAGATCTGTAGACGCAGACAATTCTGCTGCGCCAACGCCGCTTGCTGCGAGCGTAACGCCGGTCAGAATTGCAAAGATGGCGATGATAAAAAGCTGCAGGATATCCCGCGAAACTTGAGCGACGGACCACATAACTAACACCCAAGACCTTGGCGCCGAGATCTGAGTAATGCCGACTTGCCAATTCTCCCGAAGGAAACCAATGGCTCGCCCCGCAAAACTCACGACGCTGATTAACGCAATACTCTATGGCTTTGATGCTAGGTGCTAATCCTGTTTGGGTCGAGAAGAACGCCACATTTTCGATGCAATTAATCAACAGCTGTGGCGCAGTTGCCACATTTTGAATTCGATAATGCCGTCATTCGGGCAAGACCTGGGCCCGCACCAGTATTTGAGCGATTGTAGTAGAGGGTTGGGTTGTCTAATCTTTCTCCATTCAGGGGGTCACAGTGTACGAAGTCGGCACGGTAATCTGGGTCGCAGTTGTCATCTGCCTCATCGGCGGGTTGGTTCTGATGGTTGGTGCCGTTCGCAGAACGCTCCGTATGCGGCGAAATCTGACGACTCTCCCGGCTGAGACCGACATTGGTGCTGTTGGGAATCGTGCGCTCGCAAATGAAAGAGCACTGCTGACAAACGAGTTGATCGCAGCGACAAAGACCCTCCCGCAACACGAAATCGCGCTTGTCCATTCGGCACTGTGGATGGCGATGCTGCTCGAAACGTCGGCAGACGGGAGCATCGATCACCGTGAGATCGGCTTTGTTGCGGATGTATTCGGTCAGATTACCGGGCGCCGCATGGATATTCAGTTCGTGGTGGACGCCGCGGAAGACGTTCAGCGCAAACCTCAGGCCGCTTTGCAGGAAATCGCCAAAGGTCAGGAAGCCAGCCTCGAGTCCCGTCAATATGTGCTGACGGGTGCATTCCTGGTCAGTCTGATGGATCGAAGTCTCGATGCCGGCGAGTCGGATTGCCTCGGCGATATTGCGGACACTCTTGGGATCGGACGAGAAGAGCGCAAAGCGCTCTACGCGCAGATTATGCAGCGTCTGGACACGGCATCACCTCATTGACGTATCCTGCTCCCACGCTGTTTCGTCCGAAAAGCGATGACTCAAGAAATCAGTTAGCAAACGCACCTTTGCCGAAAGATGACGTCCTGGGGGATAGATAACGCAGACCCAGATTTCAGGTGGCTTGAAAGCCGGTAGCACTTCTACGAGTCGACCGGTACGAAGCGCCTCGCCAATGATGAATGTCGGCAAGAGGGCGATACCCAGCCCCGCCAACGCAGCGGTCTTCAGAACCTCGCCATTGTTGGAGCAAAGGACACCGTTGACACCGATATCATATCTCCCATCCGGTCCGGTCAGCCGCCAGATACTCCCTGTCGGCAAATGGCCATAATGCAGGCACCGGCGGGACTTGAGTTCAATTGGATGGGTCGGTGTCCCGTGTTTCGCAACATAGCCGGGCGAGGCACAAAGGACGCGCCGTGCTTCGATCAGGCGATGATCGACCAGACTTGTATCGTCCTGGGGCTCTGCGATCCTGATCGTCACGTCGAATCCTTCCTCGACCGGATCGACGAAGCGATCATCCAGTACGAGTTGGACCTGGATTTCATCGTAGCGCGCCATAAAATCTATGATCGCCGAGGCGAGGTGTGTTGTCCCGAAGGTCATCGGCGCATTGATGCGCATTCCGCCTTTGGGCGTAGCATGGGACTCGCCGACGGCATGCTCCGCCTCTTCCAGTTCGGCGAGAATGACTCTGGTACGCTCATAGAATGCGAGCCCCGTTGCTGTGGGCGCAACACTGCGCGTCGTACGACTGAGAAGCTGCGCGCCCAATTCCGCCTCAAGCGCAATCACAAGCCGGTTTACCGCGGAGCGTGACATGCCGAGTTGCCGGGCCGCGGCAGCGAATCCCTGCGCTTCCACAACATGTTTGAAGACATTCAATGCGGCGAATTTGTCCATCAGAGCGATTGTCCTGATTATTGCGACAGTATGTCAATAAATGAATGTATTGTCTCCAGTAAAGAGCCGTCTCATATGATGAACAACACCGATCGTCCAGTTTAGGAGGCAGAAAAATGCTTATGTTTCGACCATCCGAGGCGAGAGGCCATGCCAACTTCGGCTGGCTCGACAGTCGCCACAGTTTTTCTTTCGGTCGCTATTTCGATCCCGCCCATATGGGTTTTGGCGCACTCAGGGTGATCAATGAGGACAAGGTTGCCCCAGGCGCCGGCTTCGATACGCACGACCACCAAGACATGGAGATCATTACCTATGTTCTGGAGGGCGGGATCGAGCACAAGGATAGCCTTGGCACCGGATCGATCATTCGACCGGGCGATGTCCAACGGATGACAGCGGGAACGGGAATTCAGCACAGCGAGTTCAATGCGTCCTCAACTGACCCCGTTCACTTTCTGCAGATCTGGATCGAGCCGGAACGTAAGGGCCTTGAGCCAGGTTATGAGCAGAAGACCTTTCCGACCGATGAACGCGCACAAACGCTGAAGCTCGTCGGATCGCGCGACGGCAGAGAGGGATCACTCACGATCCACCAGGACGTCGATCTCTATTCGACAAGCCTGACGACAGGCGGCAGCGTGACGCATGAGGTCCGTTCGGGAAGAAAGGTCTGGATCCAGGTCGCTCGTGGCACGATCCAGGCGAACGATCAGCCGCTTTATGCCGGTGACGGCCTCGGTCTTTCCGAAGAGGAGCCCCTCATGATCACAGCAACGGATGATGCCGAGGTGCTGCTATTTGATCTGAACGCATAGTTATGGCGGGGCTTATCGGCCCCGCCATCGTACATGTCGCCCAACTGACACGACATCGACATCAATCCGGATGACTGTGATCATGTCCTGACAGAATACCCAGCGGACAACACAAAGAGGCATTGCAAATGAGTTGGCAACCTTGCGACGACCCTGCCCCCGGAGACAAGAACGCCTGTGATGCGATCGAGACCGTCATTGTGCCCCGCGCCCGCGATCTTGGCGGTTTCGAGGTCAGACGGGCATTGCCCTCTGCAAAAAAGCAGATGATCGGTCCCTTCATTTTCTTCGATCAGATGGGGCCATCCGAATTCATTCTTGGCGAAGGGATCGATGTTCGACCGCACCCCCACATCGGCATATCAACGGTGACCTATCTGTTTCGCGGCGAAATCATGCACCGCGATAGCCTTGGGGTCGAACAACCCATACAGCCGGGTGCTGTGAACTGGATGACCGCCGGGAACGGCATCGTCCACTCCGAGCGGACCGGTACAGAAGAGCGAAACCGAGGCGCCAAGCTTTTCGGAATTCAAAGCTGGGTCGCTCTGCCAAAATCGATGGAAGAGACCGACGCGGCCTTCGTCCATCATGGCGCTGACGATCTGCCGGAGATTTCTGATGCGGGGAGTACGGTTCGTCTCATCACGGGCGATCTTTATGGCGAACGCTCGCCAGTGAAATCGACCAGCGACATGTTCTATGCTGACGCGGCTCTTGAGCCAGGAGCCAAATTGCCCCTTCCACCTATACACGAAGAGCGCGGGATCTACATTGCCGAAGGGTCCATCGAAATTGCAGGCGACATATTCGATGCCGGTCGGCTCCTAGTGTTTCGGCCCGGCGACGAGATCACCGTTACGGCAAAGGCGGCAAGCCGCATCTTGTTGCTTGGCGGCGAGCCGATGGATGGGCCGCGCTATATCTGGTGGAATTTCGTCTCCAGCTCGAAAGAACGCATCGAACAGGCAAAAGAAGACTGGAAAGCAATGCGGTTCGACACGGTACCTGGAGATAGCGAGTTTATTCCGCTGCCTGAAAAGTGAGCAAAACTGCCACAAATCGACAATCGACCTTCTCAAGATCAAAAAAAACGTTGGCCCGTTGAACCATTCGTGCGGCCGGCGCGACTGACCTCATATCGGGATGAGAAACCGGAGCATAACAGCACGCCCAAGCTGGTTCCGGCCTCTCTCAATCCGGTTAGTGTTGGAAGCGTTCGCCGGTCCTGTGCCAGCAACCCCCGGTATCATGCCCGACGGGCGTCTTCCATCCTCTCCCAATGCTCTTGTCCCCGTCCGGGCCGCTTCGGCGGCCCGGACACCCCGACAAGAAGATTGGCGGGCCGCTTCGGCAGCCCGGACACCCCGACAAGAAGATTGGCGGGCCGCTTCGGCAGCCCGGACACCCTGACAAGAAGACCGGCGGGCCGCTTCGGCGGCTCGGACACCCTTACAAGACGCTGGCCAGCAAAGAGCCGCCGGTAAAGACAGGTTTTGAGATCGTGGCACGACATGTGCATAATTGGCGTGGACCAAAATCCGCAAGTCGCGTATGGGGTAAGTCCATGAGTTTGCGTTCTCAAATAAACGGCTCAAATCCGCGTTTTCTGGTTGCGCCGATTCTTGTCATGACTCTCGTCGCAGGCTGCCAGACCGGCGGCAACGTCCAGACGACGGCGAACGCCAATGTGCGTCACCTCACACTAACCAGCGAGCAGGTCGCGGCCGTCCACGGTGGCGTGAAACAGATTGTTTCTAACCCGCAGACGGCCCAGTTTTCCAACACAACGGCCATATCCGCCGCCGGTGAGCCCGGCATTCATGTCTGTGGCTATGTGAAGGTTGCGGGCGCGGAGGGAAGCCGAGCCGACGCGCTCCCCTTCTATCTCGAGCTTCGTGAGCGTGGCGGCAAACCGATTCCGGAACGCGGACAGGTCGGAAACGACTCGTCGAAACGCTCCAAGGTCAACTTTATGTGCCGCCGCAACGGCAACATATAAACGTCACCTCAAGCGACTTTGTCTTTTGCGCGTTCAGCACGCCGGCGATCGTGAGGATCAAGTAGTCCCTTGCGCAGTCGGATCGACTCCGGAGTCACCTCGACCAATTCGTCTTCGGTCACATAGGCCAGCGACGCCTCAAGCGAAAGCTTGAGTGGTGGCTTGAGCCGCACCGCCTCATCCTTACCTGCGGCACGGATATTTGTGAGCTGCTTGCCCTTGAGGACATTCACCTCGAGATCATTGTCGCGGCTGTGCTCGCCGACGATCATGCCCTGATAAACCTTCTCGCCGGAGCCGATCAGCAAAGGCCCGCGATCTTCGAGATTCCACAAGGCATAGGCAACGGAAACACCGTTTGCATTCGAGATCAGAACGCCCGTGTGACGGCCGGGGATCTCGCCCTTGTATGGCGCATAGCTGTGGAAGAGACGGTTGAATGTCGCCGTGCCGCGGGTATCGGACAACAGCTCCGTCTGATAGCCGATCAGACCGCGTGTCGGCGCATGAAACACGAGGCGGGTGCGATCCGCCCCGGAAGCGCGCATCTCGATCAGATCCGCCTTGCGCTCCGCCAGCTTCTGAACCACCGGACCGGAATAGGCTTCATCCACATCGATGATGACCTCTTCGATCGGCTCAAGTCTCTGGCCCGCGTCATTCGTTTGATAGACAACGCGTGGCCGGCCGACACAGAGTTCAAAACCTTCCCGGCGCATATTCTCGATCAGAATAGCGAGTTGAAGTTCACCCCGTCCCGACACGACAAAGGCATCGGCTTCCGCTGCCTCTTCGACTTCGATCGCGACATTGCCTTCGGCTTCCGCTAGCAGGCGTTCGCGAATGACGCGGCTCTGAAGCTTGGAGCCTTCCGTTCCGGCAAGCGGACCGTCATTCACCCGGAAGGTCATGGACAGCGTCGGCGGATCGATAGGCTGGGCGGGGATCGCCTCGGTCACTTCTGGCGCGGCAAGCGTATCGGCAACGGTGGCCTGCGTCAGGCCGGCAAGCGCAACAATTTCACCGGCACCCGCACTTTCGACCGGCACGCGCTCCAATCCCCGGAACGCCAAGATCTTTGATACGCGCCCCTGCTCGATGACTTTGCCATCGCGTGACAAAGCCTTGACGCTCATATTCGGTTTTGCCGTCCCAGAGGCAATGCGGCCTGTCAAAATGCGCCCGAGGTAAGGATTGGCTTCTACAGTTGTCGCAAGCATGCGGAACGGGCCATCTTCCGATTCAGGTTCGGAGACATGAGCCAAGACGCGCTCGAACAAAGGCGCCATGCCCTCCTGAGGTCCTTCAGGCTCATCCGCCATCCAGCCAATCTTGGCAGAGCCATAAAGAACCGGGAAGTCCAACTGCTCTTCGTCGGCATCGAGCGCAGCGAACAGATCGAATACCTCATCAAGCACTTCAACCGCGCGCTGGTCGGGTTTGTCGATCTTGTTGATCGCAACGATCGGCCGTAACCCCAGCTTCAGGGCCTTCGAGAGGACGAATTTCGTCTGCGGCATCGGGCCTTCCGAGGCATCGACAAGCAGAATCACGCCATCGACCATATGCAGAATACGTTCGACCTCCCCGCCGAAATCCGCATGACCGGGCGTATCGACAATATTGATACGCGTCCCCTGCCACTCGAGCGAGGTGACCTTGGCCAGGATCGTGATGCCGCGCTCGCGCTCCAGATCATTGGAGTCGAGCATCCGCTCTTCCGTCTGCTGATTCTCGCGGAAGGTTCCGGATTGCTTCAGAAGCACGTCGATCAGGGTCGTCTTTCCGTGATCGACATGCGCGATGATTGCGATATTACGCAGGGTCATTGGGACTCGGTTCGGTTCGAGGAGGATGCGGCGGGACTATAGGGAAGATTTATTGCAGCGCAACATCTGATTGCGGGTCATGATTAGCGAATGCAGAAACTCGGGGGACCGAATGTGCAATCACGCGCTCGCGGCATCGACAATGTGTTCCATGCCCGGAAAAGATCAAATCACCTGTTTCTCGCGCAAGGCAGTGATTTCCTCGTCGCTCAAGCCAAGGCGCTGCCGGTAAATTTCATCATTGTCCATCCCCAGCGAGGGTCCTGCATTTCGGACCGAACCCGGGGTTCTCGACAGTTTTGGCGTTATGCCCTGCATTCGCACTTCGCCAAGTTCGGAATCTCGAACTGGAATGATCATATCGTTGGCCTGCACCTGAGGATCGGCGAAGAGATCCTCGATTGATCGCACACGCGCAACGGTCACGGATGCGGCATCCAGCAATGCACAGGCTTCATCTGCATCGTGCTCGGCGAACCATGCGATCAGAATCTCGTCCAGCTCATCGGCGTTGCTGAGGCGCTGCGTATTGGTGGCGAAACGTTCGTCGCTCTTGAGTTCCGGCCGGCCGATGGCGTCGGCGAGACGTTCGAAGACACGCTGCGTACTCGCGGCAAGTGTGCACCATTTGTCGTCGCGACTGCGGTAGCAGTTCCCGGGAGCTGCATAAGGATTTCGGTTTCCGATACGTTGGCGAACTTCACCGAGTTGATCGTATTCTATGGCGAGAAAGTCGAGGACGCGAAACATGGACTCGAAAAGCGAGACCGATACGACCTGGCCGGGTGCATCGGGATTCTCTTTTCTCTCCATAAGTGCCGTCAGAATACCGAGTGCGCCGAAGAGACCGGTTACAGAATCGGCGATCGGATGGCCGGCATGAATTGGTGCGCCATCCGCCGGACCGCACAATGAAAGGAACCCGGACATAGCGTCAGCAATACGCGCGAATCCTGGTTTGTTGGAATAAGGCCCATCTTGTCCAAAAGCTGTGACCCGCAAAATCGTCAGCTTCGGGTTGACGGCCCACAGATCCTCCGGTCCAAGTCCCCAGCGTTCAAGCGTTCCCGGGCGATAATTCTCGACGAGCACGTCACACTCCGACACGAGGCGCTTAACGAGATCAACGCCTTCAGGCGTGCGCAGATCGAGCGTAATCCCCTTCTTGTTGCGATTGACAACCTTGGCCCAAAGCGAGACGCCGTCCTTGTGTGGGCGGAGGGCACGCAGTCCGTCTCCTTTACAGGGCAACTCAACCTTCAGCACCTCTGCACCGAAGTCCGCAAGCAGACTGGCGGACAATGGTCCGGCGATGATTGTCGCAATATCGAGAACACGGAGATTTCGCAACGGCCCCTGCCGCTCCTCCTCGCCCGTCGCCGTTTCATCACCTGCCATCGGTTCGTCTCTCCTCGATTCAACTGACAGCCCGGTCACCGCCGAGCATTTTCGTGAGTTCGCGTGCGCCATCACAGACAGCTTCGGCACAACGCTTGCGATGCGCCTTTTCGCGCGCTCGGCTCGCCGGCATGACGACACTCAATGATCCGGAAACGCGACCACCCGGGCCGAAAAAGGGCGCAGCGAACCCGGTCGCATCGGGCACGCGCTGACCATCGGTCGTCGCAAAGCCATCGCGGCGAACTCTATCGAGCGCTGCACGGACGTCTGCTGGCGTCGCCACGCTGCCATCAGCGCGCGGCGGTATGGGCTGCGCCAGCAAAGCTTCGCATTCATCGGGAGCCACGAACGCCAATATCGAAAGACTGGCCGCACCGAAACGCAAGTCGGCGCGGTAGCCAACGCCGAGCGCATAACGCACCGGATGGGGTGACAGCACCTCATAGACGACTACAGCATATTGCCCGTCCCGAATGTTGATCATCGCAGATTCGGCAGTCGCTTCTTGGATGGAATTGACGATCGGCTGGGCCCGCGCGATCAATCCCGCAGGGTCGAGCAGAGCGCGCCCCAGGGACAGCAGGCCGAATGAAATCGAATAGATGCCTGTAGCGGGGTCTTTGTGAAGGAGCCCCTCGGCCTCGAGCGTCGTGGCCAGCCGGAGAACCGTCACCTTGTTCAACTGCATACGCCGCGTCAGCTCGGCAAGACTCAGGCGAACGGCTCCCTCTTCGAAACACCGCAGCACGGCCACCGCACGCGAGACGGTTTGAAGCGTGGCACCAACATCTTTCGTCTCAACGGCCAACGGTTTCGGTCCTCATGTCAAAGCTAGCATTCCATTATTTGGAACATTAATACATTAAATGGAATATAGGCATGAACCAATGTTCCGGTCAAACAATCCACCATCCATTGGAACCGGAGACAGCACTGACTTGCCCACAAGCGGCAGGTCAGCTCCAAAACGTGAAGAGAGGATCGTTTGTGTTCAGGGACCGAAACGGGCCGGCGACAATCCTGAAATATCTGCCGAGAGGCTGTCTCCCGACATCAGCTCCGTCAGCACCCGGCCCGTGCTTGGACCGGTCGCGAAACCGACATGGCCGTGCCCGAAAGCAAGCCAAAGGTTTCTTCTGCCCGGCGCTTCTCCAATGACAGGCAGGCAATCCGGCATCGACGGGCGGCGGCCAAGCCAGGGTGCATTGTCGAGAGGGCCGGCCAACGGGAAGGCCTGGCGCGCAACAGGCAAAACGCGTTCAAGCTGAATCGGCGTTGGCGGCGAATCCCGTTCGGCGAGTTCGACACCGGTGGTCAGGCGGTACCCCTGTTCCATGGGCGTAACCACATAACCGCCTTGCACGTCGTGACATGGACGTTTGAGTTCAGCTCCGTTTTCGACTGTGTAGTGACAGTGATAACCACGTTCGACAGCCAACGGCATGCGGACGCCGAGCGGCTTCAAGAGATCGGTCGACCAAGGTCCCAGTGCAACGACAACATGAGCAACACGATGCTTTTGCGTATCGGTCACAACACTGTAGCCGGCATCTGTCGGCTCAATGGCGCGAGCTTCAGAGCGAACGATCGTGCCTCCATCATTGGCAAACAGATCCGCATAAGCGGCGGTTACTTTTCCGGGGCTGTCAACGGATGCGGCCGATTTGATCAGATAGCCATGGGTGAAGATTCGCTTCAGATGCGGCTCCAGATCATGGATATCGCCTGGACTGAGAAAATCTGTCTCGACGCCATATTGATCGAGCAACTCCCGACCCAATCGGCCAGCGTGGAATCCTTCTCGGCTTCGGTAGAGCTTCAACCATCCAGTATCGCGCAAGCGATCTCCGATACCGGCCTCCTGCATGAGGGCGCGATGCGCCTCTATCGAAAGCCCGATCAACCCGCTCATCGCTGCAGACCGCTGACGGACGCTTTTTTCATTGGCCGATGCCAGGAAACCGACAAGCCACCTGAGATTCTTCATCAGATGAATGGGGGTATAACGCAGCGCTGTTCCCTTGTTGCGGGCATAGGAGGGAAGCTGGCGACGCACTTGCGGCATGTTCGTTGGAACGAAGCCACCGCCGGAGATAACACCGGCATTGCCATAAGACGTCTCACCGCCAGGCTCTCCCCGATCGATCAAGGTGACCTGCCAACCGCGCCTGCGCAAATGAAGAGCACAAGAGACACCAACGATTCCAGCACCAAGAATGGCAACGCTTCTCATCGATGGTTCAGACATATTGCAGGCCCCGGGTTAGGAGTGTCTGTCATTCGGCCGCCGTCGCAGGAATGACCCCATTGGCATTGCCCCTTATGCGCCAGACTTCCTCTCGAAGTGATTGCGAGAATGCTTTGGCCAAGCTCGAAAGCGATCGATGCGCAGGAGTCATGATCGACGCGACCAACGGGACCGCGGGTCTGAAGGGTCGAAAAGCCAACTGGGCACCATCGCGGCGCCAAAGCCTGTAACTCTCGGCGCTAAGAGGATCGATGATTGAATAGGCTTGGCCGGCCTCGACGAATGTGAGCAGAGGAATGAAGTACTGCGTCTGGAAGCGCAGATTGAAGTGACTGCCGGCTTCGCGAAAGGCCTGTTCGGTGTAGGTATATGTCTCATGATCTGAATGGAGCGCAGCCATTGGTTTTCCGTCTAGATCAGATGCTGTGACCGTAGAAAGAGATGCCAGGGGATCGTCCGCACGTAAGGCACAGAGACACTCGAAATGAACGACTTCATCGTTGACCAGAGCCGAATCCGCAAACTGAGCCGAACCGACATCCGCAAGACCGACATCATATTGCTGGGTCGAAAGCAATTGATGAACCTGCGGTGAGCTCCGTGTCGTCAGCGTGATCCTAACATTGCTCCGGCTCTTGACGAACCTGCTGATGAGCTCCGGCAGGACAAATACAGAAGGTCCCGGCATGGCTACAATACTGATTTCGCCCTGCTCAAGATCGCGCAAACTCTTCATGTTCCGCTCGACAGCGTCAAGCCGGCTCAGAAGATTGCTGGTCTCCTCGAACAAATAGTGGGCTTCCGGGACGGGATGGAGCCGTCCGCCCCGCCGGGAGAAGAGCTCGCATTCGAGATCGGCTTCCAAATTGGAGATCAGGGAGCTGATCGCTGGCTGGGTTCGATACAGGTTTCGCGCGGCCTCTGAAATCGAGCCAGTCAACATGACCTCGCGAAAAGCTCTGAGTTGTTTCAGCTTCATGACGATGACGCCTTTTGAACAGGTCGCGACACCCTATAAAGCAAATTTATGGAGATAAAGAAATTAAGAATTTGTGCTGATGCGGCGCTTCCCCTCTTATGGGGCATTCTTTCCATCGCTCACAACGAAATGGAAAGGCTGTTCCAAAAGGGGAGTTTCTCTAGTGACAAAACCAATCAGTAAAGTGCTCGGCATCGCATTGGGAGCTGTGCTTCTCGCCGGCTCGGTTGCCCAAGCTCAAGAAATGAAGTTTTTCCGCATCGGCACCGGTAGTGCCGGCGGCACATATTTCCCGATCGGCGGTATTATTGCCAACGGCATCTCCAGCCCTCCCGGCTCGAGGCCTTGCGACAAGGGCGGCACCTGCGGCGTTCCAGGTCTGGTTGCTATTGCACAGTCGACCAACGCATCCGCGCACAATGTGACAGCGATCAATGCCGGCCAGATGGAAGCCGGGCTCTCGGGAGCGGCAACGCTCTACTACGCCTATCATGGTGTCGAGAAGTTCAAGGGCAAGAAGAAGCCGAAATTGCGCATCATCGCGAACCTCTACCCTGAAGACCTGCATCTGGTTCTCCCCAAAGGAAAGAAGCTCGGCTCCTTGAAGGACCTCAAGGGCAAACGCGTCGGTATCGCACAGGCAGGCTCAGGCACCCAGATCGCCGTTGAGATCATGCTCAAGGCGCAGGGCATCACTCGGGACAATATTGACGAAGCCGAGTTGAACAATACGCAGAGCGCCGAGCGTATCGCCGACGGACAGTTGGATGCATATTTCTACGCAGCCGGCACACCCGTCGCCGCGATGATCCAACTCGACAATACCAAGGGTATGGATCTCTACTCATTCACGGCTGACGAAGTGAAACAGTCCAACAAGGCTGTTCCCTATTATGTGCCCTCGACGATCAAGTCCGGCACCTATCAGGGCGTAAAATATGATGTGAACACACTTGCGGTGAACGGCATTTTCGTCACCAGTGCCGATCAGCCGGAAGACCTCATCTATGAGATCACGAAAGCGCTGTGGAACAAGCAGACCCGCAAACTGCTCGACAACGGCCATGCCAAAGGCAAGGTGATCACTTTGGAGACCGCTCTTGCAGGGCTGGACGGACTCAATGTTCCCCTCCATCCCGGTGCCGAGAAATTCTACAAAGAAAAAGGCATGATCAAATAACAGGCTTCAGTCGAGTCTGACGCGAATTTGGCCGGAGCGGCACTGCCGTCCACGGACGCGCCGCTCCGGCCGGTATATTCAAGCCATACACCGAAGCAAATTTTCAGGTCTGGCGCGACGGAACGTTCTCGGTTTCCGTCAATCCGTTCGGCTTGCCCGACGGTAATATTGGGGAGATACGCACATGGCCAGCAACACCGACGGTTCCGCTCAACTCGATATTGAGGCAGCCGAAGAACTTGAGAAGAAATATGATACCGCCCTGGCGACGCGCGACAATGGACCCGTCGTCAGCAAAATCATCTATGCCGTCGCGATTGCTTTTGCGCTTTATCACATTTGGACAGCAGGCTTCGGTACACCGCCCGAACACGAGCATATGGGCGTTCACCTCACCGGCCTCTTCATTTTGATCTTTGCAGGTTTCCCGTTGATCCGGACGCAGAGCGCGCTGGAGTACCATCCCAATACATTCCTGCGCTGGGGCAACGTGCCTATTTATGACTGGTTCTTCGCCCTCCTAGGTGTCATGGCGGCATTATTTCTTGCCGTGTCATGGAATGGGCTGAACGTCTTCGGATATGAGATCTCCGAGCAGGCTCTTCGTCAGGGCGACCCTTCCCTGCCCGACATCATCCTTGGCACTGCGCTTGTCGTGCTGGTTCTCGAAATTGCACGACGGTCGCTCGGTTTCGTACTGCCTTTGATCATTCTGGTTTTCATTGCCTATGCGCTGCTCGGACCACACATGCCGCTGCAGGTTCTCAAGCATCCGGGCGTCGACTGGCGGCAATTCATCAACAACATGTACTTCCCGCAGGAAGGTATATTCGGCGTCACGCTTTGGGTGGTCTCGACGGTCGTGTTCCACTTTGTGCTGTTCGGCGTTGTGGCGCAACGCATGGGTCTCGGTCAGTTCTTTGTCGACAACGCGATGATCGCCGCCGGCCGCTATACAGGTGGACCTGCCAAGGTGAGTGTTGTCTCGTCAGCGTTCTTCGGCACTATATCCGGCTCGTCGATCGCCAACACCGTGTCGACCGGCTCGCTGACAATCCCAAACATGAAAAAGATGGGATATCCCGGCCATTTCGCAGGTGGCGTGGAGGCCGCTTCAAGTGCCGGCGGGCAGATAACGCCGCCGATCATGGGCGCAGCATCGTTTCTCATGGCCGAATTCCTCGAGGTGCCTTACACGACGATCGTCCTTGCTGCGATTATCCCCGCCAGCATGCACTATATCGGCGTCATCTCGATCGTGCATTTCACGGCCAAGAAGCTTGGTCTGGCAGGCTATCCAAAGGAGCAACTTCCCAACTTCATCAAGGTTTGGCGCGAAGGCTGGCACACGGCCTTGCCGCTCCTCGCATTGCTGATCGTGCTGTTCAGCGGATACTCGCCAAACATGGCTGCCTTCATCGGTTTGATGATGTGTATCGTCGTCGGCTTCACCTCGTTCCAGAAACCTCTGACGCTGGTGATACCGGGTGGGCTGATGGTGTTCATTCTCTGGAAGGCGTCCGATGGCGGATTTTCTCCAGTCCTCGCCGGCATTCTGGCGGCCTGCGTGATCATCGCACTCATGCAGAGACACCAGCGTGAAGATATCTCCAATCTCTTCGACAGCTTCCACGTTGGCGTTCAGTATGCCCTTGCCGTCGGCGCTGCCGCCGCCGCCGTTGGTATCGTCGTTGGTGTGATCAACACCACAGGCGTTGCCTTCCGCCTCGGCTTCATGGTCACAAGCGGTGCCCGAGACATGGCCGAATGGCTCCATGTCATATTGGGCGTCATTCCCTTGGAAGTTTTCTCCCAGCCTTCGTTGCAGCAGTTTCTCTCGCTCGTGCTGATTGCGATCGCCTGTATCCTGATGGGAGCCGGGCTTCCGACGACAGCGCTTTACATCATGCTGGTGTCTGTGGCTCAGCCTGCGCTCGCTCAGATGGGCATTCCGCCGCTCGCCACCCATATGTTCGTCCTCTATTACGGCGTCATATCGGAGATCACACCGCCGGTTTGTGCCTCGGCCTATGCTGCAGCCGGTATCGCAGGCGCCAATCCATTCAGAACCGGCATCAATGCCTTCACACTCGGAATCGGAAAACTGATGGTGCCGATGGTCTTCGTCTATGCACCGACGATGTTGTTCGTGCTGCCGGAGTATTTCACCTGGGCCTCGTTCCTGCAGGTGTCCTTATCGTGCGCCTTCGGTGTGTTCGTGATTGGAACGGCTGTTGCCGGTTTCTTCCTCGCCCCGCTCAATGCCTTCCTGCGGTTCGTCATGGTGTGTGCCGGCCTGCTGCTCGTTGCTCCGAGTTGGGAAAGCGACTTGGCCTCACTGGCTCTTATCGCTCCGGTCTTCCTTCAACAGCTCGCCCAGAATCGGCGGAGCGAGAGCGTACCGGCAGTCGAGACCGAAAAGTAGAGCGATCGAGGCCCGTCCTTGGAGGGACAGAGAATGTACAAGACCATCCTCGCAGCCATCGATCTGGAAGATGGCGAGCACACGCAACAGATCCTGACCCTGGCAAAAAAGCTTGCCGGCACATTCGAGGCTGACGTGTGCCTTGTGAGTGTCGTGCCGGCAGGCCCGGCCATTGTTTCTCAATATCTGGACAAAAGCTATGAGGGCATGGCGTCCGGCGAGACCGGCGAAAAGCTGGAAGCACTGGCGGCCGCACTCACGGCCGGTGGCGTGAATGCAACAACGCTGGTCCGCTTCGGCACGGTTTACGAAGAGATCCTGGCCGCTGCGGAGAGCGTCGATGCGGACCTCATCATCGTGGGATCGCAGAAACCCGATGCAACGGCATTCCTGTTGGGAACCAACGCCGCGCGCGTGGTTCGCCACGCCACCTGTTCCGTGACAGTCGTACGCTAGGCGCAAACCAGACGCGCCAACTGAGCAAATCAATGAGTTCGGAAGACAATTCGAGTGTCACAATCGTCGGTGCCGGTATCGTCGGCATTTGTTGTGCGCTTTCCCTTCTGGAAAAAGGCAAGCGCGTTCGGCTGATCGACAGACACGAACCCGGCCAAGGCGCGAGTTTTGGCAATGCGGGTGTCATCTCACCCTGGTCCTGCGTGCCGCAGTCCCTTCCAGGGCTATGGAAGAAGATTCCAGGGATGCTCCTCGACCCATTGGGTCCCGTTGCGATTCCATTCCTGCAGATGCCAAAGATGCTGCCATGGGCCGTCAGATTCCTTCGAGCGGGCAGAGCCGACAGAATTGCCGCCATTTCCGAAGGCATGGCAGCACTCAACAGGCCGAACGTCGATCTTTATCGGCATCACCTTGCCGGTACGGGTCATGAGTCACTCTTGCAGGACTCCTGGTACATTCACACCTATCGAGACACTGCGTCCATCAATCTGAATGACTATGCCTGGCAGCTTCGTGCGGCCCAGAATGCACCTGTAGAAGTCGTGGACGGCGGACAGCTTCGTGAAATCGAGCCCGCGCTTTCCCACGATTTTCAAGCCGCAATCCTGATAAAAGACCAAGCCCGTGCCTTGTCACCCGGTCGGATCGGGACGGTGCTGGCGCAAAAGGTGGCGGCACTCGGCGGAGAGATCCTGCAGGCACAGGTGAACGGTCTGCGCCCACAAGGCGAAGGCTGGATCGTTACGACGGATCGCGGCGAGATCCCCTCAATGCAGGTTGTCACAGCACTCGGTGCCTGGTCGGCAAAGCTCTTGTCACCGCTGGGCGTGCACGTGCCGCTCCAGTCGGAACGCGGCTATCATCTGCTCTTCAAGGATCCCGGCATCAAACTCAACCATTCCGTCATGGATGTGGAGGGCAAGTTTGTGACGAGTTCCATGGAAACGGGATTGCGAAGTGCAGGAACAGCAGAGTTTACTGACGCCGATGCGGCACCGAACTACAAGCGCGCCCAGATTCTCGCAAAGCTGACCAAGCGCATCGTGCCGGATCTCGATACAGGGAATACGGAAGAGTGGATGGGTGTGCGCCCGTCTTTGCCCGACAGCCTCCCCTGTATCGGCGAGGTTCCGGATCACCCAGGACTGTTCGCGGCATTCGGCCATAGCCACTATGGCTTGGGTATGGCTCCGATGACCGGCCGGATCGTCGCCGATCTTGTCACGCATACAAGACCGAACATCGATCTGGCCCCTTACGCGGTCGATCGCTTCTAGGTCATAGACATATGAAACTTAAAGGTGGTCAGAATATCTGCGGCGTTACGATCGGGGTTCTTTGTCTCGACTCGCGCTTTCCCAAGCCTCCGGGCCATATCAAGAATCCGTCAAGCCTCGGTTTTCCGGTGCTCTACGAAACCGTGCGCGGAGCGACGGTGGCGAAACTGGTCAACGACCCGACACCCGAATTCATTCTTCCATTTCTCGATGCCGCCAAACGGCTGGAAGCCGAAGGCGTTCGTGCCATCACCGGAAGTTGTGGCTTCCTCGCGCTTTACCAGCAGGAACTCGCGGATGCCGTGGATGTTCCAATATTTGCGTCAAGCCTCATCCAAGTACCATTTGTCTACAACCTCCTGGGCCGTCGGCACGATGTTGGTATCTTGACAGCGAGTGGATCCAAACTGACGTCTCAACACTTTGCTGCTGTGGGCGCGAACGACATTCCCATCGCCGTTCAAGGCATGGAGGACTATCCGGAGTTTCGCGAGGTCATTCTTGAAGGGCAACGCGACGAGATGGATCTCACGAAGATTGAGAATGAGGTTCGTGCAGCAGCGAGGCGGCTGGTCGGTTCTCACCCTGACGTGGGTGCAATCGTCCTGGAATGCACCGATCTGCCGCCCTATGCCCATGCCATTCAAAAGGCGACAAAACTGCCGGTCTTTGACCTTACGACGCTCACTACCATGGTGCATGACGCGGTCTGCCGGACACCGTACCAAGGCGTAATGCCGAACTAGAGCCCCTATCATGGTTTTCCGCTCTTCATACGAGCACGGTCCTGCATTCCATACCAGGCGACGGCCAAGGGCATGAACCATGGCTTTCCAGAGTAGAATGGTACCGCTCTTGGTGGATCGCACGAAAACATGGATTCGGCTTCCGGCATGCCAAGGACACGATACGCCGCTTTGTTGCCGAGCCAACGCGCCCAAACCGTTCCCGAGCCGCAATAGGCACAGGCATAATGGATGCCATCATGGGTGAACAATCGCGGTAGCTGGTCCAGACTGAAAGCGACATTGCCCGACCAGGAATGGGTCAATGCGACCCCTTCGAGTTCCGGAAAAATCTCGACGAGTGACCGATGCACGTGTTCCGTGGCTCGCTTCGGATCGTTGCTGAATGCCGGTGCGCGTGTGCCCATCAGGACACGCGTTCCGTCAGGAGATGGCCGATAATATCGATAGAGGCGACGTTGCTCGCCATAGGCGCGTCCGCTCGGCATGAGATTACGCATCTGATTTGGCGAGAGCGGTTCGGTCGCAATCATGCAGCTGACTGCCGGTATGATCCGTCTTCTCAGCCATGGCGCGAACGCGTCCGTGTACCCATTCGTCGCGACGATGACGTCCTCGGCGTGCACCACGCCGCGCGCGGTTTCAATCCGGTATGTGTCGCCAGTCCGCTCAATTTTTTGGACGGCACACTCACCATGCAGCAAGGCACCGGCTGAAACGGCCCTGCTCTCGATACCCGCTTGCAGCTTGGCCGGATGAATGACGCCGATATCCGGACGTAGCATCCCCCCCATATACAATGCAGAACCAACCTCTCCATTCTGTTCGCCCGGCGCGACAATCCTTGCATCGATTCCGAGATGGGTATTGAGCAGATCGGCTTCACGCGCGAGCGTGTCTTGATCGGTGGGATTGAGAAAACCTGTAAATCGACCGGACATCTGGAAGTCGCAATCGATGCCTTCTTCTTCAACAAACCGTTTGAGATCCTCCCGGGCTTTCTTGCCTTCCAGAAACATGGCCTTTGCCCGCTCAAGACCGTGAGCCTTTATGGCACCTGTAAAACTGGTGCGCAGATTTCCACTTACGATGCCGCCGTTGCGGGAAGACGCCCCCTCGCCCAGGCGCTGGCGATCAAAGACCTGAACACTTCGGCCGGCGCGCGCCAGCGTCAGCGCGCCACTCAAACCTGTATAACCGGCGCCAACGATAACGACATCGCAGTTGTCCTGTACGGGTACCAATGCCGGTGTTCGGGGCGGCGCAGCCTCCCACCAATAAGGTTGCTGGGCAATCGTTGCTTGGGACAATGCACGCTCTCCAGGGCCGGGCGCCGCACTGTCATTCGCGGCGTGTTGAACAATATCGATCTTGATTATGGCATCGTCGATGGGTAGACGCGATGCTCGATATAGACCTTCGCAGATTGACGCGGTATGGCAGAACGCCGCTTGCAATACACGGCAGGCTTTAATGCGAGTTGGAAAGGCCTCATTCGAATGACGCGTTCTGCGAACCCTACATTCCTCGATCTCCCGTCTCAGACCCTTGAGTCGCTCACAAATGAGCGCATCGCCATTCTCGGCGTCCCGCAAGCAACACCGTACGAAGCGGGAAAGAGTTCTCATTCAGCCGATGGGCCGGCTGCAATCCGCACAGCCATGGAGCGATACGCCAATTGGACCGAGCATTATGACTTCGATCTGGACTCAGCATTGATCGAAAACAGCTGGGCACCGATCGCCGATCTTGGCGATCTCGACGGCGATCCGGCAGATCCGGAAGGCAATCGCGCGAGGATTACTGCGGCTGTTCGCTCAATCCTGAATTCAGGCGCCGTGCCGATCGTTCTCGGCGGCGACGATGCCGTTCCGATTCCCGTCTTCGCAGCCTATGAAGGCCATGGTCCACTATGGATCGTGCAGATTGACGCGCACATGGACTGGCGCGAGGAGCGCAATGGCGTGCATCTGGGATGGAGTAGCACCATGCGCCGGGCATCCGAGATGGACTGGATCGAAGGCATTGTTCAAGTTGGCATTCGCGGGACCGGAAGTGCACGACCTGGCGACGTTGCCGATGCCCGGTCATGGGGGGCAAAAATCATCACGGCCCGTGAGCTTCACGCGGCCGGTGTCGAGCAGGCCATCAATGCCGTTCCAAAAGGTGCGAAGGTGTTGATTACCATCGACTGCGACGGGCTTGACCCGGCGGTCATGCCTGCGGTTATGGCGCCGGCACCTGGCGGCCTCACCTATTGGCAGACCATCGAGCTGATTACCGGTCTTGCAAAGCGGGCTGAGATTGCAGGGTTCGATTTGGTAGAGCTGGCACCGTCGCGTGAGGTCAACGGTTTGGGCGCACTCACGGCCGGACGCATCATCTGCAATGTGATCGGTGCGCTTAGCTAAAACAACACCGCCCCCGATCGCATTTGACCGAGGGCGGCGACACAGCGTCTCATAAGACGCGCGTTGCTTTAGTCTTCCTTGTAACGATATCCAACGCCATAAAGCGTCTCAATGGCATCGAAGCTGTCGTCGACAGCCTTGAACTTCTTCCGCAAACGCTTGATGTGGCTGTCGATAGTACGATCGTCCACATAGATCTGATCGTCATAGGCCGCATCCATGAGCGCATCGCGGTTCTTGACGATCCCCGGTCGCTTCGCGAGCGACTGCATGATCAGATATTCCGTAACCGTCAACGTGACCGGCTTGCCATCCCAGGTGCATACGTGACGGTCGGGATCCATAAGCAGGCTACCGCGCTCCATCACACTGTTTTCCGGGTCACTCGATGCCACGGCATCGCGCGGTTGTGCCCGGCGCAGGACAACTTTGACCCGTTCCATCAGAATGTTCTGGGAAAAGGGTTTACGGATGAAATCGTCGGCGCCCATCTTGAGGCCGAACAGTTCATCGATTTCGTCGTCCTTAGACGTCAAAAAGATCACCGGAACATCGGAATGCTGTCGCAACCGGCGCAGCAGCTCCATGCCGTCCATGCGCGGCATTTTGATATCGAAGATGGCGATGTCGGGCGGTGTTGACTGCAAACCTTCCAGCGCTGCGACGCCATCCGCATAGGTCTGTGTGCGATAGCCGCCAGCCTGGAGTGCCATACTCACCGATGTCAGGATATTCCGATCATCATCTACAAGCGCGATCGTTGACATAGAACTTCCCCTAATGACTTGAGCCGCACGGGTAAAATTCCTTTGTGGCGCTTTGAGTGTTCAACTATGGCAATTTGTTGCTGCGGCTGTGGCCGAAAAACCGCACTGCAAGCCCAAAATGGCCGGTTTCGGCGGAAGACTGACTTAATTGCAGCCTGAGCATGAACCTATTTTCGAAATAATATGTGATGCGTCCCACAGCGATCCGTCTTCAGCGTCCTTGAATCATGAGCTGCATCGCCGCACCCAGGAGATTTTGAAGCTCGGTGTCTTTGCCTGGTGTGTGCACTGTGGTCGCAACATGGAGCGCCATGTATGAGTTAATGGGCAGTCGACCATCAGCCGCAGCAACCATCGACTCATATTCGGTTTTCATGACGATGTCAGGTGAATCCGCCTTCGCATAGAGCACATCGACACGGCTGTTTTTCGCTTTAAGAACAAAGTGTTCGTCATCGACAACAATGCTTGCTATCAAGCTGATATCAGGCGTGACGACGCGCTGGCAGGCCGTTTTCAACGTTACGGCCACGGTCCTGAGATTGCCCGGGCGGCGTGGTGGCACGTCCGGCGGAAATAATCCCCCAAACTGCGCCAATTCGAATAACAGGTCATTGGAACGCACGCCAAGATCGGTGAGCTCATAGAGCGCAACACCAAAATCAGCGGTTTTGCGCCGGATTAGCCCATCGTCTGTAAGCTGCTGCAAACGAGTGGTCAGAAGATTGGTCGCGATTCCCTGCAAGCCAGTTTGCAATTCAGAAAACCGTGCCGGCCCAGCATGAAGATCACGCAGAATCAATAACGTCCATCGATCGCCAACGCGGTCAAGCGCACGAGCGATCGGGCACAAAAGCCGGTATTTCCGCTGTCCCACCATGCAATTTCAAAACTTTCCAGTGCAAAGTTTATTTATTCAAGTGTACACTTGATTTATTAAAGCAACATTCACAACTACCGCATAATCGCCGATTTCAGTCGCTATGACAGGTCGTTTCCTCGCTCAAACGGCGACCGCAATCGACATTCTGGTGCTAGCAGGCGCTTGCACACTCATTCAGCCAGGGAATCGATCATGGTCCACAAACCCAAATTTCTCGTCACCAGTGCTGCTGGCAACACAGGTATTCCAACGACACTGCAGCTTCTGGAAAAAGGCTTTCCAGTTCGGGCCCTCGTTCGGCAAAACGATCATCGCGCGGCTCTTTTGAAGGCGGCAGGCGCTGAAATCTTTGTCGGCAACCAGTACGCCCTCTCAGACATGCGAAAAGCGATGCGCGGAATTCAGAGGGCCTATCACTGCGCGCCGACAGCGGCGAACGGGCTGCATTTCGGCAGTGTTTTCGCAATTGCCGCCAGCGAGGCAAAGCTCGAGCATGTCGTGACGCTAGGGCAATGGCTCAGTCATCCGGATCATCCGTCCGTTGCCACCCGGGAATCGTGGCTGAACGACGAGATCATGAAATTGATGCCTGACACGACGCTTACGGTGAACAATGTCGGCTGGTTCGCCGAGAACTACTTCTTCGTACTGGAGCCGATCGCTCAGCTCGGCATCTTCCCAATGCCACTGGGAAACGGAGACATCAAAAAGAATGCGCCACCATCAAACGAAGACATTGCGTCAGTCAGTGTCGGCGCTCTAATCGATCCCGCGACACACGCCGGAAAGGTTTACCGGCCGACGGGGCCGGAACTCCTCTCACCGAACGAGATTGCCACCATCATGGGCGGTGCGCTGGGACGAAAGGTGACTTACCGGGACCTCCCCCAACCGACATTCCTCAAAGCGCTGAAGACAATGGAAGGCCGAGGTTTTACCGATTTCATTCAGACGCAACTCTGCCTCTACGCGGAGGAGTATCGACGCGGCACATTCGCTGTTAACGCACCGACCGACGCCGTACGTATTGTCGGTGGCCGCGAGCCTGAGACTTTCGAGACGATCGCAGAACGCATTGTCGCCAACAGGCCCGAAGCCGTTCGGAGCTTTGCAAACCGCATCAGAGCAATGCGTAACTTCCTTTCGATTCTCCTGACCCCGCAACCGGATGTCGGCGCCCTCGAGCGCAAACGCGATCACGTGCTGCTGCAAGCACCGAAATACGCGCCCGACTCAGAAGATTGGCGCGCCCGTCACGATCCAGCCGTCTCCTCGACGCTCGCCGTTGCGGCAAGCTCGCCCAAGGTGACCGGCTTCACCGGAAACCTGATCCGGTAATAGCCAATGTCAGATGTTTCCAGATCACGCATATCCGCGATGATTTCGGAGACGGTCAGACCGCAGAACCGGCCTTGGCATGGTCCCATACCAGGGCGACCGAAAGCCTTGGTCTGGTTCGGGCCGAGGCAGCCCATCCGCACATATCCGCGAACGTCTCCCGCCGTGACTTCCTCGCAGCGGCAGACGATCGTGTCGTCGCTCGGATTGAGAAACGCGTCCGCCGGCGCGTACAACGCATCGACAAACGGCCGGGCGCGACTCACACGACTAAGACTTCGCTGAACAGGTATGCAGGCTCGTTCGAACGCGTGTTGTTTCATAGCCCCCAGCTGGTGCGCCGCATCGAGCCCTGAAAGCCGCCCCTGATGCACTGCAACCGGAGCACCGCCGATGCCACCGCCATCCCCAGCGACCGAGATGCCTTCGATTTCAGTCCGACCGAACGTACCGAGCCGCGGATGCCAGCAGCGTTGGCGCTCATGCCAATCATGGGTCAGGCCAAGCGCCCGCGTGATTTGTACGTTCGGCACAACACCCTGATGAACAAGGAGAAGTTTGCACGGCAATGTGTGATTGCGGCCATTCGATGTGAAACTGATTTCGCTGATCTCGTCATCGCCGCGGGCGAACAACGTGCGTGCATCCTTGAAATGACGCAAACCATGTTCGCGAATTTCCTGGAGCAACCTCACGCCCTTACCAAGAAGCCCTGCATTTCCGAGCGCTCTGGGAAGATGTGGCAAGGCTCGGTGATAGTTTGCTCGTGGGGTCGTTTCAACAAGAGCGTCAATCGCAACGCCTGCTCTGAGATATTGCGCGGCAAGAAGAAGGAGTAAGGGACCGCTCCCCGCGAGTACCAAGGGACCGCTGGGAACCAGCCCACTCGATTTCAAGAGGGTCTGCCCTGCCCCAGCGGTCATCACACCGGGAAGCGTCCATCCGGGAAACGGCATTGGACGCTCGATCGCTCCGGTGGCAATGATCAGATGCTTGGCTCTGAGTTCTGTCCCCCTGCTCTTCCGCGTGTAGTAGAGCGTCAGCTCTTTATCAATCTGCCACACACTCGCACCATCCAGATGGCGGACCGACGTCGATGCCAGTTCGTCGGCAAGATGCTTGCCGATTACGTAGTCCGCTCCCAACACGCGCTCTCGTTCGGCATCCGCTCGTCCGATGCCGCGATAAATCTGACCGCCGACTGCAGACTGATCGTCGAGGAGTACCACTTCGAGACCAGCCTTTGCCGCAGCGGTCGAGGCGGCAAGACCGGCAGGGCCGGCTCCGATCACCGCAAGATCGACGCTCTCAGTCATCGTCCGGTTCCTTCATGGCGCGGGCGCCTTGCATGGGCTGAATGCGCATGCCGTCCCACACCAGAATCTGACAGGCCTGACGATTGGCGCGACCATCGATTTCGACGAGGCAATCGAAGCAAACCCCCATCATGCAATAGGGACCGCGGCCGTCACCGGAGACAGGTGTCGCACGGAAGACCGAATGCCCCGCTGCAAGAAGCGCAGCCGCAACCGTATCGCCTTCGCGGGCAGATACGGACTTGCCGTTGAAATGAATAGTCAGCGTCGCCGAACTATCTGGATCAGGCAGCCGCGTGAAGTTTGAAGCGTTTGGCACTCAGGCTCTCCACCATGTCGGGTTTAGGATCGCCATCGATCCATTTGGCAAGCAACAGCGTGTGCGCTGCTGCCAATGTCACTCCGCTGTGGCAGTTGACGAGATAGGCGCCCGGCGCGGTTTCGGATTCATCGTATAAGGGGCATCCGTCAGGGCTTAGGATCCGTACGGCTGCCCATGAGCGAACCATCTGCACGCCTTCCAGAAGCGGAAATGTCCGGACCGCCCGCGCTGCTATCTTGGCCAGAACATCGGGTGTGGTGCCGTCATCAAACCCGACATCCTCCTTCGAGTCCCCAATCTGAATGGCACCCTCACCAACCTGTCGAACATTTAGTGTCGGATAGCGCAGAAACGGCTTGATACGTTCGGTGACCATGACCTGACCGCGCTGCGGGCGCAGCGGCGCTTCCAGCCCGACCTGTGCGGCGAGTTTCGTATTGCCGTGACCGGCAGCGAGTACGAGTTTGCCCACGCGAATCGTGGCCGGCCCCTCGACACGAAATCCACCATCTTCGGGCGCAACGGTGTGGACAGGCGCACCATTCACGATCCGACCGCCCATTATGGCAAAAGCGGCATAGAGATTTCGCAATAGATAGAGCGGATTCGCATGGCCATCTTCGGGACCATAGACTGCACCGACGACGTCCGGACCGATTTCCGGCAGATGCTCACGCAGGGCATTGTGCCCAAGTGTCTCGAACGGATAGTCGCCGCCAAGCGCATCACGCAGCCCCTGCAGCATCGCAACGCGTGTGGCGAGTTCATCCTCGCTCAGGGCCAAATGAAACCCGCCGGGCTGCGCATGCTCGACCGATTGCCCACCCTGCTCGGCCAGCTCGATCGCGAACTCGCTCCAGAGCTTGGCAGACGCACGGGTCCAGCGGGCATAGTCGGGAAGGTTAGCACCTTTGCCCTGCACCCAGACAAGACCGAAGTTTCCGCGCGAGGCGCGCAATGCAACATCGCTTTCATCGAAGAGAACGACGTTGCGCCCGCGCCGCTGCAGGCCATAAGCAATCGCCATACCGACGAGACCGCCACCGACGACGGCAATCTCAGCATCGCGTTGAAGGCGACCCGTTGCTCCCATGACCTAACTTTTCAGTCGATAACCCGTCTTGAAAATCCGCCAGATGACGAAGAGACAGACTGCAAGGAAGACCATGATCATTGCAAGACTAAGCCCGACATCGACGTCGGCAATCTCATAAAAACTCCAGCGGAACCCGCTGATCAGATAGACAACGGGATTGAGCAACGTCACCGTTTGCCAGAACGGCGGCAGCATCGAGATGGAATAGAAACTTCCTCCGAGGAAGGCCAGAGGCGTGATCACCAGCAGCGGCACGATTTGCAGTTTCTCGAAACCGTCCGCCCAGATCCCGATGATGAAGCCAAACAAACTGAATGTCAGCGAGGTCAGGACAAGGAAGACCAGCATCCAGACCGGATGTTCGACCTGCATCGGAACGAACAGACCTGCCGTTGCCAGAATGATCAGTCCCAACAGCACAGATTTCGTCGCCGCTGCGCCGACATAACCCAGCACGATTTCAAAATAAGAAATCGGCGCCGAAAGCAGTTCGTAAATCGTGCCCGTGAATTTCGGAAAATAGATCCCGAATGAGGCATTGGCGACGCTCTGGGTCAGAAGAGAGAGCATGATCAGGCCAGGAACCAGGAAAGACCCATAACTCACGCCTTCGACTTCGGTTATCCGAGAGCCGATAGCCGCTCCGAACACAACGAAATAAAGCGTCGTGGAGATGACAGGCGAGACGATGCTTTGAAACAGCGTTCGTCCGGTGCGTGCCATCTCGAATAGATAGATTGCTCTGACTGCGCGATAATTCATCGTTCTCGCTTCACCAGATTAACGAAGATCTCTTCGAGAGAGCTTTGCGTCGTGTTGAGATCCTTGAACCGGATCCCCGCCTCATTGAGGTCTTTGAGGAGACTCGTGATTCCGGTTCGCTCACCATGCGTATCGTATTCGTAAGTCAGGGCTTCACCGTCTGAAGACAGCGCAAGATTATGGGACGACAACTGATCGGGGATCGCCTCGAGCGACTGGTGGAGTTCCAATGTCAGCTGTTTCTTGCCGAGCTTGTGCATCAATTCGGCCTTGTCTTCGACCAGTATGATTTCACCCTGATTGATGACACCGACCCGGTCGGCCATCTCTTCCGCCTCTTCGATGTAATGGGTGGTCAAAATGATCGTGACGCCCGACTGTCTGAGGTCCCGCACCACATTCCACATGTCCTGGCGCAACTCCACATCGACGCCGGCCGTCGGCTCATCCAAAAACAAAATGCGCGGTTCATGGGACAGTGCCTTGGCGATCAGGACGCGGCGTTTCATGCCACCCGACAGCGTAATGATCTTGTTGTCCTTCTTGTCCCACAGGAAAAGATCTCTGAGGACTTTTTCGATATGTCCCGGATCGGCCTTCTTGCCGAAAAGGCCGCGACTGAAAGTCACTGTCGCCCAAACCGTCTCAAAGGCATCTGTCGTGAGTTCCTGGGGGACCAGACCGATCAAAGAGCGGGCAGCACGGTAGTCGTCGATAATATCGTGGCCATCGACCTTAACCGTTCCGCCGCTCGGATTGACGATACCGCATATGATACTGATGAGTGTCGTCTTTCCCGCACCGTTCGGCCCGAGCAAGGCAAAGATTTCACCGCTTTCGATATCCAGATCGATGGGCTTGAGTGCCTCGAATCCTCCAGCATAGGTCTTGGAGACACCCGAGATTGAGATCATGGGAGGCATAAACTGGCTCTTGTCTCTTCGCTGATTGGCAACGCCGTCGGCACGCAATTGATGAGCGCCGAACGTCATATAGTGCACCTGGGGTGCGATAGCACGTCGGAATGCAAAATGCGGGACATGACTCCTGCCAATCATTGTCGTCCGGACGCTTTCCACCAAGCACGCATTCCTTGGCCAACCTGCCGGTCTATCGCCGTCAACAAATAGCGAACGGGCGTCGAATACAGAATCCTCACAAAAAAAGAGTTCGGCCCGGGTAAAACAGCCGAATTCGATGATTTTCGTTGAGAAAATTAGGTTTGGCTCAATAAAATTCCAGGATAATCGCGTCGGTCGATCTTATCGAGGGCGGGGTAATGACGGATGACCATTGAACAATCATCCGATACTGAAATTGGATCTTTTCGGATTCTTGGTGCGCCGAGCGTGGGCACCAAAATATTGGGCTTGGTTTGCTTTTGCCTCGTCTTGCTCGGTGTTGTCGCGACCGTCAGCATCTGGGAAATGGACAAGATCGGTCACCAGATCGAAGGCATCGCGACACGTGATATCCCACTGACCGATGCTTTGACCCGCATCACCGTGCAACAGCGCGAACAGACGATCAATTTCGAACGTGCCATTCGTGCCGCCGAACGTATGCATCTAGGCCTTGGCTCGCAGGACGCTTTTAAGAAAGCCCTCGGTGCGTTCGATGCGCTTACGATCAATATCAATCATGAGATCAGTGGAGCGCGCGCTCTCTTGAAAAAGGCTCGAGAGCGTGACGCGACTGCGGAAACGGCACACTTTCTGGCCGGTGTCACACGACGCCTCGATGAGATCGCAGTGGGGCATATCGAATTCGATCATCATTCGGCGTGGATTTTTTCCTATTTACAAGCAGGCACACTCGATGCGGCTCAATCTCTGATCGTCGAGCTTCGCCGCGAGGAAACCAAATTGGATGCCTCGATTGAAGCGCTTCGCGTAAAGATTCACCGCTTTACGAGCAAGGCCGCGATGACTGCCAACGATTATGAGAATTCAGCTCGCATTCTCATCGGCATGTTCACGCTCGCCGCCCTGATACTAGGCCTTGGGACAGCGATATTGCTGGTGCGTCGGAACATAAGCCTTCCGCTTTCCGATATTGTCGTCGCTCTTCAATCGCTGACTGCCGGCGACACATCACGCGAAGTAAGGGTTTATGCGGACGATGAAATCGGCGCGGTCGCAAGGGCCTACAGGACGTACAGAGATACGATCCTCGAGAAGAAGAGACTGGAAGGTGAACAGGCAAACCAGGAGAGAAAACACCTGGAGGTGATGAAGCGCATTGCCTATTTCGATGAACTGACGCAACTGCGCAACAGGCGCTGCTGCATTGATGACATGGAGGAGCGGCTGGATCGAAAGGACGACGAGAACAGTTTCGCCCTCCTACATCTGGATCTCGACAACTTCAAGCGCGTCAATGACTCCATGGGTCATGCTGCAGGCGATCGTCTGTTGAATGAAGTCGGGCGCCGGCTACGACTCATTATAGAGGAAACAAAGATCGGTCGCTCCTATCGTTGGGGCGATGACGAGTTCGTCACCTTGATCACGTCTCCGAATGCAGACGTCTACGATGTCTGCCGTGAACTCACCGATATCCTCTCGATCCCTGTGCCCTTTGGTAAGGCCGAAATACATCCTTCTGCCAGTCTTGGAGTCGCACGCTATCCTGATGATGGTGCAACGGTCGAAGAACTGATGATCCATGCCGACATTGCTCTCTACAAGGCAAAGGAACGCGGCAAAGACGGGTTCCATTTCTTTACAAAGGAAATGAAAGACAAGATCGACCGGGATGCCGAAATCGAACAGGAACTGCGAGGCGCACTGGAAAACGACCAGTTCTTTGCAGTCTTTCAACCCCAAGTTGACATGGCAACTCTGACCGTTACCGGGATCGAAGCACTGGTGCGTTGGCAACATCCTGAAAAAGGAATCCTGAATCCCGGTCAATTCCTAGCTGTTGCCGAAGCCAACCGGCTATCGACCAGAATTGGAAGGCAAGTCTTCGATCAAGCCTTTGCTGCAGCGAAAAAATGGCTGGATGCGGACATCGATTTCGGACGCATGGCTGTCAATCTGTCACCCCAGGATATGGAACTTGGAACCGTATTCGATGACTTGACGACGGCCATGGATCGCAATGGCTTGAGCCCTGAATATGTCAGTGCGGAAATTGTCGAATCCGTTCTCCTGGAAGAACATGACACACCGCGGCTTGACCTGTTGGAACGCCTGCGCAGCCTCGGCATCAAAATAGAGCTGGATGATTTCGGCACAGGATACGCTGCGCTTCATCATCTTGCATCATTGCCCGTCACAGGCGTGAAGGTCGATCGGTCGTTCACCAGCAAGATGCTGCAAGATGAAAAGAAGAGCGTCGTCATCTCATCTCTGATCACGATGGCAAAACTGCTGAAACTCGATGTCGTGATCGAGGGCATCGAAACAGACGCACAAATGGCCAAGCTTCAAGAGATGGGCTACGGCTCGCTACAAGGTTATTTGATTGCGAAACCAATGCCCTTCAAGGAAATGACCGAATGGCTGGAATCCGATCATATCTCGCTCCAGCACCCTGTCCCCTACCGCGCGGCGATCTAGAGTTTCATACCAGCGGCGGTCGACCACTCAATGTCTGGTACTAAGACTTGGACCCTATTCCGATATCGTTGGAAAACGCAGTCTCCATCTCCCGACGTAGCCGGTAGGCATTGAGGGTCGTGTCCGCTTCAACATCCTCCCATCTTACAGGCTGGTCCTTGACGACCGGGCGAACGACTTTGAGCTTGTGAGCAAGCCCTAGCGGAACGAAACCGTTCTTGATGGATGTTTGTGCCGGGCTGAGTTTGCCAAAAACCGTGTAGCCGCCCTCACCGTCAAGCACGTCCCCCGCGGCCAAATCTCTTTTTGCCGTCGCGGCGACATCCGCCTGGAAGCCTGTCGCAATGCCTGTCGGCTCACTGCGAAGGCCGACGGACGCCACGGAGATTCCGAGTTCCAATCCGATCAGGTGCCAGCGCTTGAAGTTGCACATGTAGCGCCCATCCGGATCGGTCACGACTTGATACTCTTCAAAGCACCGGCGGATGTAATCTGTGTCGCCCTCAAAGCAAACCCAGACGCCTTTTCGAATGTCCTGTGGAATGGGCATCCCGTCCAAGGTCAGAGACGAGACCACCTCGACCATGCCTTTGCGTTGAAGAATGCCGCCCTCGCTGCGTGGCCGCATCAGAGTCGGAATATCGTCAATCGACCCAGGTGGAAAAGCGAGACCATCGCTTGGCGCCTCCAATCCGGTGGCATTGGCAATCGCAGCCGACTCGATCGCCGGTTTCGAACCATCCAGAAAAGCATTGAACATTTTCGGGTTGAGACCACCAGCCTCTGCCTGCTCGGCCGTCAGCCCCCAATGATCCCAGACCGTATCAGGCGTCGACTCGCGATAGTGCGGCTGCCATTTGTGCCCTCGCCCGGCTGCCACGACCGGAAAGCCGCAAGCCCTCGCCCAGTCGACAAGGTCGCACGCCAATGCCGGTTGATCGCCATATGCCAGACTGTAAATGACGCCTGCATCTCGAGCCCGGCGCGCAAGAAGCGGTCCGCAGAATGCATCTGCTTCAACGGTAACGTTGATGACGTTCTTGCCATGCGAAAAGGCCTCGAGGCAATGCTCAACGGCGGCAATAGGGTTGCCTGTGCATTCCACGATGATCTCGATTTCAGGATGCGTAACCATCGCATCCCAGTCATCGCTGACATATGTCGTCCCGGCTTTCAACGCCGCATCCAGGGACGCTGCATCCGACCGCTCATCCGGCCAACCAATGCGTTGGAGACTTTTTCGGGCTGTTGCCGGTGAAAGATCGACAATCGCGGCCAGATGCACGCCGGGCGTACGTGGCACTTGTGCCAGATACATCGATCCAAACTTCCCGGCCCCGACAAGTCCGACACGGATGGGACGATTTTGTTCGGCACGTTCGCCAAGCTTCGCAAAAAGATTCACCGGTTCCTAACCCTCATCAGTCGCAACATTCGCCAATTACGTCAGGCAGATCTAAAGCAGGAGAGCGATCAGCAACAGCCCTAGCCCGGACTTCCCACGCAGCTTTTAGAATCGGCCGTTAACCCGGACAACCGGTTTGGCCCCGGACTTGCGTTATTCCTTAATACCGAGGGCCAAAGAGGAAAAAACGTTATGCAATGGGACAGTTCTTTCAACCGTGTGCCATGGGTGGACTACGCCAAAGGCATTTGTATCGTTATGGTCGTCATGATGCACTCGACGCTCGGCGTTGAGGCTGCGGCAGGTCAGTCGAGCTGGATGAATGATCTGGTAGCGTTCGCCGCTCCGTTTCGCATGCCCGATTTTTTCCTGATTGCCGGACTGTTTCTGATGCGGCGGATCGATCGGGACTGGCCTGACTATATCGATCGCAAAGTCCTCCATTTCGCGTACTTCTATGTCCTCTGGCTCATTGTTCAGTTTGGGTTCAAGGCACCCATCTTCATTGCAGAGCAAGGCGCGATCGGGACGCTCGACAGTTTCATCCACGCCCTCGTACAGCCTTTCGGCACACTCTGGTTCATTTACATGCTGCCGATCTTCTTCGTGGTTACCAAATTGCTGCGGACCACGACGCCCGGGATCGTTTTGGCTGTTGCCGCTCTGCTTTCCATCTCAAACTTCGACACGGGCGTCGACGTCGTCGATGAGTTTGCCGCCTACTACGTCTACTTTTACGCAGGCTATGTGCTGGCCCCCATGATATTCCGCGCAGCTGAGCGCCTTGACGCTGCTCCGGGGATCGCGCTGGCTGGCCTGGGTGCGTGGGCAGCCATAAACCTCATGGCCGTGCAATCGGGTCTGGCCGACTGGCCCGTTATCGACCTTGCACTCGGCTTTGCAGGTGCTGGCGCCGTCGTGGCCTGTTCGGTCCTGCTCGCCCGGTTCGACTGGGCCGCAGCACTGCGATATTGCGGCGAGCAATCCATCGTCATCTATCTCGCCTTCACGATCCCGATGGCCGTAACCCGGACTGTTCTTCTGAAGCTCGGCCTCATCTCCGACCTTGGCTCCGTCGCTCTGATTGTGACACTGGCAGGTATAACCGGTGCGCTCGTCATGTATTGGATTGTTCGGCGCACCCCGCTTGCATTCCTCTTCCAACGTCCGGAATGGGCGCATTTCCGCAGCAAGAGATCGGCAGTTCAAGGGTCACAACTCGAGACCGCACGGAGCCAGGGATGATGGTCAAAACACTTATACGGCGCCTGAGCCTGGCTGATGATCTCGCGATCCTTCTGCCGGGAAAAGAAAAACCGTCGGCATCACCAGCAGTGGACTTCTTCTCTGAGCTGAAGCTCGAGGTGATCACCGATATCGAAGGCATGGAAGGGATCGAGCGGGAATGGAACAATCTCTTCGCCCGCGCCGGCACATCCAATCAACTTTTCCAATCATTCAATTGGAATTGGCATTGGTGCCGCACTTACGCCGATCCCTCCAAGGGTCGGCGGTCACCTTCCATCAGCATTGTGGTCGGGCGCGTGGCAGGACGGACCGTAATGATCTGGCCGCTCATCGCCAGTGCCAAACTCGGTTTCAAAATGATCTGCTGGATGGGCAGCCCGGTCACACAATACAGCGACGTTCTCGTCGAGGACGGACCGAACCGCGAGGCATGGCTTGCAGCCGGATGGCAGTTCGTTCGCAAAGAACTCGGCGCGCATCTGATTTGCCTGCCGAAAGTGCGCGCGGATGCTGCGTTGATGGAGCTGTTGAGCACACTCGACCTGCAGCCTTCGGCTCAAACCGAGGCACCGTATGCCGACCTCACCGCTGCCGATACCTACGATGACTACGCATCACGCTTGTCGGCACGCGATCGCAAAAACCGGCGCCGTCAGAAGCGCCGTCTCGAAGAGCACGGATCAGTCAGTTTCGAAATCCTGACCGGAGGCGAACAGGCCGGTGCCGTCGCTCGCCACGCAGTCTCGATGAAACGTCGATGGCTCAAACGCAAAGGCCTGGTGTCCAAGGCGTTTGCCGGAAACACTATCGACACCTTCTTTACGAATGCACTGACATCGAGCGAAAGACCGATCGACGGTCGGCTCGTGGTCATGAAAGTTGCAGGAGAAGTTGCTGCGATCGAATTGGGGATTGTCTGCAAGGACAGATATGCGTCCCACATCTCTGCTTACAGCCTCGATCTTCAGTTCGAGAACTCTGCAGCGGGCGCACTGGCCAGAGAAGCCAGCATCGGTCATTGCTGCGAAGATGGAATCAATCAGTATGATCTCATGGCACCTGGCGACGCGTACAAATTTAAATGGGCCGACAAATCGGTTGCTGTCTTTGACTATGTGGTCCTCCTGACACCTGCAGGGCATGTTCTCGGCATGCTAGGCAGTTGCGCTCACATAGCGATGAAATCAGTCTTTGAAGCCGCGCCTCACAGCGCTCGCCGGCTCATTGCCTCGATCGTCGGAGCGTTTACGGCGCGTTGATCGCTTGTCTCTGCTGAGCCCGGTGTTGTGACATCCTGATCGGATGTCAGCCGAAAAATTGAGTTACCGACGACGAACAGACTTGATCCGGCCATGAGTGCAGCGGCGACGACAGGCTGCAACGATCCGCTTGCGGCCAATGCCAATGCAATCGCGTTGTAGCCGAATGCCCATGCAAGATTGGTCGATATGGCGGTTTTCGACCTTCTGGCCGTCGTGATCAGCCGGGGCAAGAGACCGAGCCCTCCTTGAGGCAGCACAGCCTCTGCGGTCTCGCGCGCCAAATCGGCCGATCGGCCGACAGCGATACCGATCGCTGAGGCCGTCATCGCCGGCGCGTCATTGAGTCCGTCACCGACCATGGCAACCGGACGCTGTTCAGACCATAGTCGTTCCAGCGCCTGCCGCTTCTCTTCCGGTGAAAGCTCCGCAGACCAGGACCCGATCCCGAGCACCCGACACAATCGCTCGGTTTGCAACGACCCGTCACCGCTGAGAACAGTCGTCTCGATTCCGATATGCCCCAGCCACGAAAGGAGAGATACGGCTTCGCCATGGATTGGGTCGTCGAATGCAAACAAGCCGCGTGCCTTGCCGCCCCAGGCTACGAAGGAAAGCATACGCCCTTCCGATGCGAACGCTTTTGCCGAGGTCTCAAGTCGGTCCGGCACGGCAATGCCGAGATCTATCAACCAGCGCCGGCTGCCGAGAAACACGGTTTCCTCCTCGTAGACGCCACGCGCGCCCATGCCAGGTATCGTTTCGGCGTCCCGCGCCGGCCGGATGCATATGCCGCGGTCTTCTGCGGCGTCGACGACAGCTTTTGCCAGAGGGTGATGCGAGCGGTTGGCAACACTTGCCGCAGCGATCAACAATCGTTCCGCATCGATATTGTCTCCAACGACAGAGACACAGTGCGGTTGGCCCGCGGTCAGGGTTCCCGTCTTGTCCAATGCGAGTTTTCCGACACGGCCCAGCGTTTCTAGGGCACCAGCACTTCGAACCAGAATACCCCGTCGCGCCAGATCGCCGATCGCGATCGACGTTGCGAGCGGCGCCGCAAGGCCGAGCGCGCAGGGACAGGCGACCACAAGGACTGCAAGACCGGCCATAAGTGCATCCGTCGCGCCCAGCGACCAATGATAAGTCGCCGTTATCGCAGCCAGTGCGACGACGAGCGGCACAAAGATGCGAGCAGCCTGATCCGCAATGCGTTGGGCACGTGAGGGCTGAGAGAGCGCAAGACGCAAATCGCGGCAAATGCCGATCCAGCGAGAGTCGAGACCTGCCGCAGAGACCTCCACCGTCAATGTGCCTTCGCCATTGATCGTTCCAGCCAGGACCTGCGCTCCAGGCCGTTTGGGAACAGGGCGCGCCTCACCCGTCATCAAGGCTTCGCCAGCTTCGGAGACACCGTCGCGAACTTTGCCGTCGATCAGAATACGTGCGCCCGGTTCTATGCTGACGATCATACCCGGTTCGACTTCCGACAATAGCAGCTCTTTATTCGATCCATTGTGCACAACCGTTGCCATCGCGCTTTCCGGTTCAAGGAAAGGCCTCAGGCTTCGGGTCGCCCGAGCTCTGCCATGCGCCTCGAGAAAGCGTCCGAGCGTGAATAGGACCAGCACCATAGTCGCCGTATCGAAGTAGACGCGATCACTACCCGAGAAAGTTGCAATCGCTGAATAGAAATAAGCAGCAGATGCACCAAGAACGATCAGGAACGAAGGAGACAGGCGTCCATGTACCAGGTCCTTTCCGGTCTCGACCATGAATGGCCACCCTAGGATCAGCAGAACGGGTGTTGCCAGTGCGAATAGAATCCAATGAACGACCTGCTTCAGCACGATCTCCGCATCGAGCGTACCGGAGTACAGCACGAGACTGAAAAGCATGATGTTCATGGCGAGGAACCCGCCAATTCCGAGCCGGATCAGGAATCCGGCTGAGGTGGCTTCGTCGCCCCCACCATGAGCGGCCTGCCAGCCGATGAAACAACCATAGCAACAGAACTCACGAACCTCCCCCTGCCCTTCACCCTCATAGGGCCAGGAACCAAGAGGCAACGAACAATGTTCGCAGAGGCCCTCACTCATGTCATCGGCATCATGTGTCCAGCATGGATCAGTTCAGGAGCCAGCCCACGCACAACGGTCACGATACCGATGAGCAGAACGAAGCTACCGGCGGCGCGAACGCCCCAATGCCGGATCCTCGGAGACATCACCCGCCCCACAGCACCCATAAAGAGCATCGCCGGAAACGTACCAAGACCGAACGCGATCATCGTGAGAACGGCCGGCTGAACCGCTGCGGTCGCAGCCGCCATCGCCGCAAACGCGAACACCAGAGGGCAAGGCAGAAAACCGTTGGCAACGCCAAGCGCCAACGGCGCCGCCGGACTCTTGGATCTGAGCAATGTCCTCAAGATCCCTCCAAAGGTCTCACCGCCAATCAAAGCCCAGGACCGCGGCATATGCCGCCGGAAACCCAGCAGCTCGAATGCCATCAGCAGCATCAAGAGACCGGCAACCGCCGATAGGATGCGTTGCGCCGTTCCCAATTCTCCAGCCAGCACCATCCCCATCATATGATCCGACATACTCTGATGCATGTGGTGAGCATGTGTAGCGGCGTCGGACCCGCCTATGAGAGCGGTTCCAAGGATGCCGGCCAATGCTCCGATAAACGCATATGTCGTGAGCCGCCCCGCGTTATAGAGCAGATTTCGAACGACGAGCGTCGAGACACCACCATCACGGTCGTGGTTCAGGCCACAGGCAAAGCCACCGCACATGCCAATACAGTGAAAGCTCCCGGCAAAACCTGCCAAAAGTGCGATTGTGAATGCGCTCATGACGCTCTGACTATTTTGAGATCGCCAGATATGCGACCCAGACGAAGAACGCGATCGTGATCGCCAGGTAGACGATGAAACCCATAGTTTCAGCGCCTGACATGGAATCCCACATAACTCTCATCACCGTTCTCCCTAAAGCAGGCTCATGGAGCCGAAAATGTTGAAGCCGAGGTCGTACAAAAGGATCGCGGCATTCAGAATCGTGTAGGCCAGGAGGGCTTTCAGTGCGATGTCCATGAGGGTCTCTTCCTAATAGTCCAAGCCAGGTCCAAGCCCGCCCCAATGGGTCAGACCGTAATAGATCGACCAGGCAAACAGGATCGTGTAGACGGCAATCAGCCAGAGATTGATGTGGCCATGCCGCCCCTCGACATGCCCGCCGCCGTAGGTCTCCACATGTTCATGAGCGGGCTGTTCTTTGGTGTCGGTTCCGTTCTCATTGGTCTTCGACATGTTCGGCGACCTCCGTGTGATAGGCCTTGTATTTCGGCTCTTCGATATTGTTGAACTGACCGGACAGAACCGCCCAGATGAAGACGCAAACACCGCCGAGACTCATGAATGTTGCGACGAGGAACTGGAGAAGCGTGACGTCAAACATGTCTCATCTCCACTAGCGGGCTACGGTTGGAGGCGTATCGTTGCCGGAGGCCTCAGCTTTTCCCAGAACCTCCATGCCGCGACGCCTTGCCCAGGCATTGCCGCCGGTAATGGCTTCATCGCCCGCCACTTTCTTCTTCTTCAGACCGTAAGCCTCTTCCGATCGGCTCGCCTTAAGCTCCGGATCGTTCAACGCTTCCCGGTCGCTATCGGCGATTGCCAATGGTTTGGTGGTGAGTGGATCGGTAAACGCAGAGAGTGAGAGAACGTAATAGGACAAGGCCCAGCGTTCTTCCTCACTGAACGATTCTGAGTATGAGGGCATTGGTGTCCCGCTCAGTCCCGTCGATATTGATCTGTAAATGTCGCGGACGGACGATCCGGACTTGAACTGACCCGTGGTGAGATCCGCCGGAATGATCGAGAACTTGTTGTCGTCCTTTAGACCGGCTGCTTTTTCACCGTCTCCCTTGCCAGTCTCGCCATGGCATTCCCAGCATTTCGCCTTCTGCCAAATGCCTTTTCCCTGGACGATGATATCCTCGGAAGGCTCAGGCGCGCGCGCGATGTGAGCGGGCGGTTCCGGTTCCTCTTCAGAAAAGACGACATAAGGGTCTTCAGGGTCAGATTTGTCGACGGCAAGCTTGTACTTGATGTACTGCACCACCGCCAGGCGGTCTTTCTCCGGCAGCATATGCCATGACGGCATCGATGTGCCACGGATGCCGCGGGCAATAGAGCGATGGATATCGCCATCGGTGGGCAGCGAGTCCGATGACGTCGACCGGAATTTGAAAACGGCCTTGGTAAAATCGCGTGGTCGGTCTTTGTACATGAATGTCGCTGCGGGGCCGTTCCCGTCTCCTTCGACGCCATGGCAACCAGCACAACGTCGGTCATAGACGACTTTGCCAAATTCAATCCACTCTTCCGATTTTTCATGTGAACCTTGACCGAAATCCACATTCTGCGGCTCGAACCGATCTCGCCACTTCCCCCGGTTCATACCGAGCTTCTGCAAATAGGCGACGAGCGACTGCAATTCATCTGTTACAACGGCGAGGGTCACGGCCTCACCGGTGAACTCCTTGTTCGGAGTCCAGATGACGGGATACTTGCCGCGCTCCGGAACAAAAAGCAGGCCATCCTTATTCGGCGTCAATTGTAGGTGAGCTGACTTGTCGCCCGCCTTATCGAAGTCAAAGAGTGCCGTGGTTACGTCCGTTTTTGCCAAGGTCTTCAGACCGTCTGGTCCATTGACGATTGCGACCCTTTCCCTGGGCGCCTCGAAGAGTGCCTTGAACGTCGGCATGATCGAATCCGGGACGATGACGCGCGGGTCCCAGAAATGGGCATAGTGCCACTCATCGCTATATTTAAGCCCGACCCGTGAAAGGTCCGGGCCGATGCGACGCGTCGAAAACAGGTGGGGCGTATCGTATGCATACTCCCCAGACTGGGTGATAGGACCCCATCGACGCGTCTCACCGGTCACCGGCCTCACATATTGCGAATGGCAGTACCAGCAGCCCTCGCGAATATAGATTTTCCGTCCCTCCTGTTCCTTGGCCGTGTAGTCGACAGCTCTCGCCTCCATCCATTTGAGTTGGCCAAGATCGGTGCGAACGACTTTTGTCACACGCTTGGTCACCGTTTGCGGTTCCAGCATCGGCAGAATGCCCTGGGTGAAGCTGGCGAGGGTAAAAAAGCCGAAACCCGCCAGGAGACATACAGTTTTCGGTGTCATGGAAGGATCAACTCCGTCAGGCCGCGGCCGGAACACGACCGTCCGCAGGCTCTTTTGCCCGCGACGGCATGGCCGTTCGAATGAGGTTGTAGACAAGAAGGGTCATGCCGAGATCCATGATGATCCCGGCCACCGTGCGCACGAACCAGAAGGCGCGAATAGCGACAATCGAATCCATCCACTCGACACCGGCCATCCACATGTAGCCCTGCTGGAGACCCTGCGCCGAGAGCACAATCCCCATGGTGCAGATGCCGGTAGTGATCAACCAGAACGACCAGTTTCCGGCCTTGAAAGACCAGAGCTCACGACCGTGAATGCGTGGCCACACATAGAGTAGGCCGCCGACTGCCCAGACAACGAAGGTCCCGAAGATCGTCAAATGAGAATGGGACACGACGAAGTCGGTGAAGTGTGTCGGTTCCTGGATCGACCGCAATGCTTCCGTCGAACCCTGGAAACAGCCAATCAGATACATGAGCGAGCCCATGATCAGAAACTTTGCCGGCAGATTTGTTCCGAACTCTCGCCAACGCCCGATCATGGTGCCGAAGAAGTTCTGCAAGACGGTCCATACGGGTACGATCAACAGCATCGACGTGATGATCGACAGCGTCTCCGCCCAATCTGCAATCGGGCTATAGAGATAGTGATGGATTCCGACGAACGGATAGAACAATGCCAGAGACCAGAAGCCGATCAGCGACAGCTTATGGCTATAAATCGGGTTCTTGATGCTGGCGGCGAGGAAATAGTAGATCAGCACATAGCCTGCCGGCGTGATCCACAAACCGACAATGTAGTGGATGAAAAGGCCGTGAAATGCGGCACTCGAAATGCCTGAAATGAAGTAAGGCAGGATGAACGCGCCTAGCGTTATAGTCATCACTGTCCATACAAATCCCGCCAGCAGATACCACATCGCAACGAAGAGCTGCGGTTCCTTTCTCCGGGCTGTCGTGACAATGAACTGCACACAAAGGAATGTCAGACAGACAAAGATGATGATGTCGATTGCAAGGGGGAATTCACCGGCTTCGAGGCCTTGGTTGTAACCCAATGCCAGAGCGATCATGCCCGCGGCCAAGCCCAGATTCCAGACCCAAACCAACAGATGGCTCCACTCGGACCAGACCACACGTACTCCGCAAAGACGCGGTACTACATAATAGCAAAGTCCGATAAAGAGCGTCGAGAATGCGCCAAAGATGACGCCGTTCACATGCATCGGTCGCAGCCGACCGAACTGCAACTCCAGCGCGGTACCGAGATAATCCGGATAGTTGAAGTAGGTCGAGATGACGGCACCAACCGTCGGCCCGAACATCAACCAGAACATTCCCGTAATTAGCCACTTGCGGACCAATGACTTGTCGACGAGTTCATCGAGTTCCTGCGGGCTCATGGCTGCTCCTGCAGCCGGTGCGTGGCTATTCACCGACCCGTACCTCCTTGACCTTCACGGCATATGATTCTGGTTTGTGGTCCGTCAGATTCTCGGCGTAGAGATCGACGAGGATCGGAATGTCGCTTTTGGTTCGCAGATCGAGATCGATCGCAACAATCGTGTCCTTCACGACCAGGGGCGGCGTCTTCCCCTTATGCAGCTCGCCCTCCGGAGGCAGGAACTGCACCCGCAGCGCGTCATATCGGCCGGCCGGTAGTGCACGTGTTCCGAGGATCTCGAATCGTCCGTCTTTGAGTGGAACGATATCGACAGGTGGCGTCGCTCCGATCAGATCAATCCAACCGGACTTACGCGATGCACCTTTGCGATGGACAGCCAAACTCTTGAATCCGACGTTGAGCCATTTGAAGTCGTCAATTCCCGGTTTGTGATCGGTGACACGGATCTCGACAACACGCATTGGCACATTCGACGACGCCTCGAGCGACGCTGATACCAGGCCAGCCACAGCAAAGAGTGCGGCACCGAATATGAGTCGGGCGGTGCTCATCCTGCGGCCCCTTCTGGGAATTCGCTGAGCACGTAGAATTCGTAGAGAACATCAAACGCAGGCAGGTCATCCGGCGCATTGAACCCGATACGAAAGACAAGCGGCATATCGACGGATTCATCTGGTGCCAGCGTCTGCTCCAGGAAACAGAAGCAAGAGATGATCTCCATATGTGCAGCTTGTGCCTTCGGGCCGATCACATGCCGTGCTTTGCCGGTCGTCTCATGTGTCCCGATGTTGCGGACCCGGTAAGCCATCTCGATCGTCTCGCCGGGTTTGGCAAGGACACGATTCCGAAGCGGCGTGAACTCCCATCCCAGGTCGCCAACGACAACCGACCGAAAACGCACCTCCACTGCCTCGGCCCAGTTCAAATGAACGCGCCAACCGTTGGTGTCTTTGACGAGCTCCCACGTCTCACCTCTGCTGGTGAGCATTGGCAGACGTCCTTTCTTTGCCAACTTGCGGATGGCGGTCTGCCGCGATGCAACTGCGGACGCGTCCAGGCGCGAGAGACGTTCGCGGTCGAAACTGTGAACGATTGGCTCCAGGGCCGTGGCATTGGCGTTGGGCAATGCCGCATCAAATGTAACGGTTGCCGTGTTGCCGTCGATTTGGACAGCCGTGCGTTCGAAACGAATGGCCTCAGACAATGTTCGAGCCAGCGTCAAAGCCGCGCCGGCATATCGGCCGGTTTCGGACTGATACTCTTCCAGAGATTTCTCATGCTTGTCGGCGTCGGAGACCAACGCATAGGCAGCGGCGGCATCACGCGCATACATTGCACGCAAATAGTCCTGTAGGATTGCCGGGGGCGACGCATCCTGCACTGCTACCGCCGACTGCCAATGCGCGGACAACAGCAGGACAACAACTGCTGCTGACACTCTGAGAAAGGCTGACAAGCCGCTCATTACGTTTCCAATCTTTCCTGTAGAACAGTTCACAGAGACGAATTTCGGCGGTTAATTGGCCGCAAAACTAAATTTGGCCGTAGCCGCTCCGCCCGCTGTCACCTCGACCGCCTGCTCGCGAAAATTGAGCACCGGGTGCCAAGCCTTCAGCTTGTATTTTCCTGGAGGCACATCGTCGATCTTGAAGCTACCGTCGGCGCCGACCAGAGCGAAATAAGGATGCTCCAGCACATAGAGCCAACCGGACATCCAGGCGTGTGCATCGCAGACGAGTTCGACGACCTGTCCGCGACGCGTCTTGATCTTCTTGACATTGACCTGACCGAGCTTCGGTTGAGCGAGATTGAACATCGTGCGGCGGGAGTCGCCGACATGCTCAAAGGGATGCACATTGTGCAAAACCGGATCGCTATTCTTGATGGTCAGCTTGGCGCCCTTGCGCATGACCTGAATATAAGGCTCGAACGTGCATTTCAGTTGGTTGATCGCGTAATCCTGTTTGGGCCAGGCCTTTCCCGACTTCACCTTCTCGAGGAAGACGACCACATTGGCGAGCGCCCCATCTGAACCGACACTGACCGGATTGGGGATGACTTCGCCATCTCCGCACACGGCATTGTCTTTGCCGATGGGCTGGCTCTTGATCGTCGGCGGCGTGCCGGCGAAAACAACTGAACCGGCTATCGAGCCGCCATTGGAAACGGGCTTTTCCTTGTAGGCCGCCATTGCTCCTGTGGCCGACGCGATGCTCAGTCCGAGGGTCAGAGCAAGTTTCTTCATCTAATCGTTCCTTCGCACAGGCCCCATCCTGCGACGCGCATGGCGCAGCGCTGCGAGGCGTTGGTGTGACGCGATTGAGGGGATCGGATGGATCCCGGGCCAAAGCATGTCGGAAGGGACACGCGGCCCGAGATCCATCCAAATCTGACCGCCGGCTCGGCGGGTGGACGATGCCGGCGGCCGTGCATTACTTCACGGTTGCAAGGCTCTTGATGTAGTGAACCAGATCCCAGATCTCTTTCGGCTTTGCTTCTGCCGCATAAGAAGGCATAGGCGAGCCATCGAGGCCGGTCGCAATTCGCTTGAAGACATTCTTCGGCTCTGCACCGCCCTTGTAGACACCCATGGTGAAATCAGTGGGATAGATCCGCTCTTTGGCATCGTTCTTCAATGTCAGAGATGACGGTCCGTCGCCCTGCCCTTTTTCACCGTGGCAGGTTCCGCATTTCAGCTTCACGTAGAGCTTTTTCCCGTTGTCGAGGCTTGCCTGCGTGATCTTGGGTTCTGCAGGAACCGGTATGGGTTTCGCCTCTTCCTCTTCGATACCACCGAAACGTTTGATGACTTCGACGAGGGCCCATCTGTCGCGTTCGGACAGGGCAGCAAATCCCGGCATCATCGAGCGATCGACACCATGCGTTATCGTCTCGAAGAGGTCGTCGTCAGTCGGCACTTCTCCATTCGGCGTGGAGCGAAGCTTGTACACGCCAAGCGCAAAGTTCCGGGGTTTGGGATTCAGATAATGAGCCCCCGGCCCTTTGCCGTCGCCTTCGACACCATGACATGCAGCGCATTCATGGACATAGACAGCCTTTCCTTCGGCCAGAAGCGCATCGTCAACTTTCGGGCGCTCGCCTGCATAGGATGCACTCGCTACGGATATGGCGATGATCGCTCCGCCAAAGGTTTGGATCGATTTTACGAATAGAGTCATATCAGCCTCCCTCAACCAGCGGTCCGTGGGATGAAGGACATGTTGCCTTCGACCTTTTTCAGGGGTGTCTCGCCAATCTTGCGGACGCGACCTTTACCGATCTTGTAGTTGTAGACACCGGTAACCGGGTCGGTGACCGCCGGCACGATGATGTCGGCAGACTGTCCCGGATAGAACGCATAGGTGTAAGAAACTCCGACGCCGACCTCATCGGTCACATAGGCCACAAGTGACACGACTCCAGTGGTCTTGTTCCCGAGCTGATCCGTGACATCGTTGTTCTCGACAGCGACCAGATCACCGCTTTCGACGCCGCGTTTCTTGGCATCCTCGGGATTGATCATGAGGAAGTTGGACGGATAGCGCTGCTTGACGAAGGGCATCCGCGTGTCATCGAACATCGATTGCCAGATGTGGTTGATACGCCCGTTCGAGACCCAAAGTTCCTCCCCCTTCGGACGGAACCGTTCGAAGGTATCTTTCACCAGATCCCAGTCCCCCTTCATGAAGATGGCCTTGCCACTGGCGGTCTTGAATTTCTGAACGATCTTCGATGACGATTCCTTCTCGTCATCCGGCAAAGTCTCGTCATGCAGTCGCTTGGTTTCCACGAGCTTGCCTTTGACGATACGCGCCGGAAGCTGAAAACCAGTCGTGCTGAGTTCGCGCAAATACTGATGTCCCGTCTTGCCTTCCTTCTTGGCTGTCTCAATCAGCTTCGCGTAGTCGTACTGCTTGCCCTTGGATTTCGAGGACGCCTCTTCGAAGATTTCGTTGGAGTCCTTCCAGTCGAAGCCCTCATAGCCCATCTTCTTGGCGACCTGAGCCAGGATCCACCAATCTGGCTTGGCTTCCCCGGGTGCATCGCAGAATTTCGAGTAGATCCTCAAACGGCGTTCGCCCTGGGCGCGGGTAAAGTCGACCTCTCCCCAGGTTGCCGCGGGTAGAATGATGTCGGCAAAGTCCGTCAGCGAGTTCGGATAGATGTCCTGCTGGATCAGGAACATACCGCCGGCGTCCATGCGCTTCTTCAAAGCGGCGACAATCGCGTCTTTCTCAAGGCTCGCCGGTTGGACCGGATGCTTGCGGGTGAGTTCACCAAGCTTCAAACGGATCGCCTGACTGGCATTCATGGAGTCGAGCCAGGTGGTCCCCAGAATATAACCGACGCGCATTTTGCCCGACATGGCATATTCATCGAAGTTCACCGGCATCGGCGCGGGCTCGCCCTCACGCCCATGCTTCGACTTCACCCAGGACTTGCTCAAGGGATAACCTTTGGCCTTCATACCACCGCGCTGGTGGCCGCCGGCCCGGCACATATTGTGACCGGGTCGGCTGCCGGCTCCACAAAGGAGGCCCAGGGAGGAAAGAGAAGCGCTCGCCGGATAGTTGAAGGACCAGTAGTTGCCCTTCTCGAGCATGAAGGTGGCTTTAACCCGGGTCTTCCCACGCGGTCGCGCCAGCATCTCGGCGGCACGGATGATCTTCTCCTTGGGAACCCAGGTGATCTTTTCGGCGTTCTCAAGCTTGAATTCGTCGACCGACAACAACCAGGCCTTGTGCTCCTCATAGGTCTGACCGAACGTCCGCCGACGCCAGCTGCCGCCCTTCTTTTCTTTCATGATGTCGGCACGACTGGCCGTCATCCGTTTGATCCACTCTTTATCCTCCCAGCCCTGCTCGACGATGTAGCGCTGGATGGCGTTGTTGAGGACCGTGTCGGTGTTGGGCTGAACCTGCAGATGAAGACCGCCATTGCGCTCGGCATGAACTGCTGTCGGGCTCTTTCGTGGATTGACGAAGATGATCTTGGCTCCACCCGGCGCAATCCACTCCGTGAACAGGATAGTGTGGTTTTCGTAGGGGTCGAAACCGGACATGAAGATCACGTCCGCCTGCATGAAATCCGAGTAGGATGTCGAGAAGCCATCGACGCCACTATCATCAAGGCCGACGGCGTCGTTCTTGCCGGTCGGCTTGTCGTGTTCGGCTCCGACCGCCGTACCGATATTCTGATAGATCAGCTTGGAAAAGGCGTAGGTGTTTTCCCAGTACTGATAGGAGTAGTAACGCATGCCGAAGGCATTCGGCCCATCCTTCTCGATAGCAGATTTCGACAACTCGGCGACAATCGAGGTCGCATCGTCCCAGGATATGGGGAGCATGCTGTCATTGACGCGCACCATAGGGGACTGGAGACGGTCTGCGGTCGGCTTATTCGGATTATAGGGCTTCTGCGCAATCTTACCGCCTCGGATCGAGTGATTGCCCTTCCGATTGACGGCTGTCTCTCCATCGGGGACGACGACCACATTGTGGAGTTTGCCGTCCTTCTTGACCACATTGTGCATATTCGGGCTGACCCACTGGCCAGATGCGGCGCGAACGGGGAAGTCCGCGTGGAAGGCATTCTGGTCCGCCTTGGAACCGCCCTCCTCGTCAACTGGCCAAGTGTAGGCTTTATAGCCACAGCCGACGATGCAGTAATCGCAGGCTGTCGGGTGCATTTCGGCATGCGCCGGGGGGATGGGAACTTCACCCGCTCCCTCTTCGTAAACGCCGTAATCGATGGATGGGCTCCGCGCTGCCATAAGTATTTCGCGGCGGTTAATTTTCCGTGACATATCCGTCCGTCTCCTCGCAAGAAAAGCCGTCAAAGTCGCTGCAATGTGTGTTTTTGGGTCGTCTGGCGGGCGTTTAGCCGCGCATGGTCTTCTTCGGAAGGACCGCCCCTTCGGCAAGCGTGCCGTCCGCGAGATTGTCGCGATATCCGTAGACCAAACCGTTCACTCCGACCGCGACAATATCGTCACCATCGATTTCCAGCAGGATTTGCGGAAGGTTCTGTGTGGCGCTGGCGTGAACCGGTGCGCCGGACTTGGTAAGATCGAAAGTCGAGAAGTGGAAAGGACAAGGGCCCATCGACTTGTAGTCGTGTTTGTAGCGCCCACGCAGGCTGCCGCCCATGTGGCTGCAGAGAACGCTGAATGCCACAATGTCCTTTGCCGGGCCAACACCGCCCTGTGCTTCGGCGCCGAGCTTCACCACCATGTTGGGTTGAGCATCCAGCGGGTAGTTGAATGCTACGGGCTCTCCCTCCTTCAGGTCGCTCAGTTTCGCAATCTTGAGGCGGGGATAGGCTGCAATCGTTTGGCCTGTTGCTGACCCTGCTTCGGCAAGTTGGGGATGAAGCAGTGCAACTGCCGTTCCTGCTGCTCCGGCAACAAGCACATCCCTGCGCCTCATACAGAGCGGCACGTCTGCGCAGTCGGTATCCTGTTCGTCACTTGGTCTCTTTAATGTCATTCGCACCTCCCAAATTGATTTCGTTCGTCGAAATTCTGTCTCAGTCGTTTTCTCTATGCCCGCGACGGGCTTCTTCGGTCGTCTTGCAATTCATGTCTGTTTGAATGTGTGTCTTTTGGATCGGAAAAATGTTCGATCATGCCCGCGACAAGGGATTGAACCTCATCCTCCGGCAATTCAGAGACAGCCAGAAAGACAAGCCCTTCGTGCTGCCAAATCACTGTTGTAAATCCCTGCGGCGCCTGAACGGTTGCGAAGTCGGACATCGCAGGCAGGCGAAGTCCCGCCTTCTTCATGACGTAGAGGGAGAATCCCGCATTCCCGCTCTCATACTGGAAGAATGCAAGGCGTCGATTGAGGAACGAACAGAGCCGGCCACCAGCAAGCTTGAATCCGGCGGGACCGGACATATTGCTCGGCAACTGAAAATCAAGCTTGGCGGCCATCCACTGTTTGACTTCACCGGGCTTCGCCGCTGAAACGTCAAGCGGTCTGCCACTTACTCGGTATGTTTCATAGTCTCGATTGGTTTCGGTCACGACCGGCAATGCGTTAATATCGGACATCCATAAGCCTGATGATCCCATGAAAACCGCCAGGATCAGCACGGCTGCGGCCGCTATCGGCGCCCACCGTCGTGCAAAGCCAGATCGTGAGCCCGTCACACTTTGTTGTCGCAACCGGGTATCTTCCGCATCGAGTTCGGCACTGATCCGTTGCCAAACCGCATTTGGATCCGTTGAGTCTATAAGCTCTTCGCGGAGCCGGATATGCAGGATCGACAGAGCTTCAAAATGCGCTTCACAGTCGCGGCATTCCTGAAGATGCTTTCTCAGCGCAACCACTTCCGAGTCATCCGCCTCGCCATCGATCATGGCGGACAAACCTTCGCGCGCAGCTTCACAACATTTAGCCGAGCAGGGCGTATCGTATCTATTTGCCACGGTCGTCGTCTCTCATTCTCTCAAGCGTTGCTGTTCTTTGTCGCGAGACTCCTGTCAGCCTCGGTCTCATCATCGTGCGGGACATAGTCCCGGAGCGCGGTCCGCAGGACTTGCCGCCCTCGATTGAGGCGCGAGCGCACCGTTCCGACCGGGCATCCTGCAACGTCTGCAATCTCCTGATAGGAGAAGCCTTCAATTAAAGCGAGTGACACCACAAGGCGGACATCCGGGGTCAACTTTGCGATGGCACGGAACGCATCGTCTCGAAACGACTTATGTAGAAAATGAACATCTGGCTGATCGGGCTCGGAGCCTTTCGTAACAACCGCCTGGGACACTTCGGCTTCGTCCCAAACGACAAAAGGCGCTCGGGCGTTGCGGCGGGCCTGGTCGATTGAAAGGTTGCTCATGATCCTAAACAGCCAAGCTCTAAAGTTGGTCCCATCTTCGAAACTGTCGAAAGCGCGATAAGCCTTAAGACACGTCTCTTGCATCAGGTCTTCTGCACTGTGGCTATCGCCAACAAGACGCAAGGCCGTTCGATAGAGCGAGCGAGTGTGCGGCCGGACCAGCGCATCGAACTGCGCCCGGCGTTTCTCCCTCGGCCAACTGGACAATCGTTTCACGCCCACGCTTGCCATCCCACCCGATGGACCGGGCAGCCTTGCAAAGCGCTCCAACGCCCGCTGTCCGGTCTCGAAAATTCTTGCGTCTACTGGATAAAACGATGAAAGCCTGAAAGGGTTCTTTGGTGCGATGAAACTTGCATCACATAAAGTTCAACAGCGGACGTTACGCCTTCCAGGTCGACAGATGATCTGCGATTTCAGGGCGCTTGCGCCGCTTCTGCGGACCACTCTGCGTTCCGATACAGAGAAATCCGATCAACCTCTCCCAGGGGCCGACATTGAGCGCCTCTGCCATCGCCGGATCTTGAAGCTTGAGGCCGCTAACCATCTTGGCGCCATAGCCCAGACCATGAACACAGAGCAGCATGTTCTGGATGGCCGCACCGATCGAGACATACTGCTCATAGACAGGCACGCGAGGATGAGACGTCCGGAGCCTTGCGACAATCGCAATGAGCCCTGGCGTTGCGGCTGCCCGATCCCTTTCTCGCTGGAGTGCCTCCGGACTCGCCATCGGATCGCGGCGTCCTTTGATACTGGCGAACACATCGCCAAGTGCCGGCATCTCTGACTGGGGAATGTGAATGAAGCGCCAGGGCTTGAGAGCACAATGGTCAGGTGCCGTGAGGGCGGCTGACACGATCTGTTGGATTTCCGCGTCACTCGGCCCCGGCTCGCCAAGGCGCTTTGGCGAGATGGAGTATCTGGAGAACAGGCCGTCCAAGAACGAATTCTGATCGTCGTCTTCGGGCAAGACGGGCTGCTGCTTTTCCGTAATTGCACGGATGGCCATGGCGTCCTCATCACGTTGGACAACCACCTGAACAAGGCGGCGTCAGATCATCATGCCGCAGGAAACGGATCGGCACACATCCATTGTCCCCCAAAACGATGCGCGGCAGATTGCGTTCGATCAATAAGAATTCCGAATTCTAGATTGCCATGCACCTACAGCTCTTTCATCAAGCGTCGGAAAGTGAAATAGATGCCGGCACGCATCTGCCTCGAATCCGAGGCCTCATCCATAACGCTCTCTTGACCCAACGAGGATCCGACCATGCCCATTCAACGCTATGAAACCGAATTCAAGCTGCTTTCGGCAGACGAACTCGATGCATGGCGCCCATTGCCGCCTGCCATTGTTTCGGACTGTATGAACCGAACACAGACAATGGCCGGTGCAATAAAGCCCGTCACAAATGGGATGACGCTTGTGGGCCAGGCCCGCACGGTAACCTGCATGGTCGGCGACAACTCCGCCCTTCACATGGCCATCGGGATGGCCCGGCCCGGCGAGATCCTCGTGGTCGATGCGGGTGGCTTCGAGGACACCGCGGTTTGGGGCGGGATTATGACCCGCGCTGCGATGGAGCGCGGTGTCGGCGGGATCGTCGTTGATGGCGCTGTACGCGACGTCGCAGAGATCCGGGAATTCGGATTCAAGTGTTTCACACGATCGGTCGTCCCGGCAGGGCCTCACAAGGGCTTCGGCGGTGTTATCGACGGACCCATTGCTTGCGCCGGCTGCCCGGTCAGCCCGGGCGACATCATCATCGGCGACGATGACGGGGTCTGTGTTGTCCCACTCGGACGCGCCGACACCGTTCTTACAGCCTCGCAAGAGAAGATCGCCCAAGAAGAGCAGACGAATGCCGCCACAGCCGAAGGCAAACTCCCCGGTGACAGGTTAGGCCTCGGCGATGCCGAGGTGATTGGGTAGCTGTTCGCGAACCGGGTGTCGGACTTGGGTTATGCGGCCTGCTGCAACTCAGCTTCGGCCGCAGCCAGACCGACACCCTTTTCGACCGGCCAACCGAGTTCAGCCAGCGTCCGCTCCAGATAGTCCAGGTCGGTGCGAACGTCGTCTTCGGTGCATCCGCCCATGGTTCCGATCCGCAGGACCTTGCCCTTCAGCCTGCTGCGGGAACCGGCGACAACCGTGTTGTAGTCTTCGTAGAGGTGTCGGATGACGGCGACGCCGTCCAGACCTTCCGGAATATCGAACACACAAACGGTGTCAGACAGGATTGGCGCTTTGGTGAACAGCGGCAGACCAAGAGCAACACCGCCTGCACGTAATGCTGCCGAGTTCCTGCGATGGCGCCTCAGGACGTTGGGCCAGCCTTCGGCATGGATCATGCGCAACGCCTCACGAGCGGCATAGACGAGAGGGATCGGAGAAGTATAAGCCGTTTGACCATTCTCAGCCGCATCGCGTGCGCGCCTGAAATCCAGATAGAAACGGGCTTTATCGGTCGCTCTATCGATCACCTCCCAAGCTTTCTCGCTGATGCTGGCAAGACCGAGGCCGGGTGGACACATGAGCGCTTTTTGCGAAGCAGAAACGACAACATCCACGCCCCATTCATCCTGGCGCATGTCAATGCCACCAAGGCCGGACACGGAGTCGACAAGGAGGACAGCCGGTGTCTCCCGCACCACAGCTCCGATGGCTTTGAGATCGGCTACGGCACCAGTTGAGCTTTCGTTATGGACGCCGATGACGGCGCTGTAATCGCCGCTCGACAACCGCTCAGCAACCATGTCCGCCGAAACGGCCTCTCCCCATGGAGCCTCGACGATGTCAGCGGACAGACCAAGGGATTCCACGATCGTGGCAAATCGCTCGCCGAACTGGCCGTGTGAAAATATCAGAGCCTTCTCGTCCCGACCGACAAGGTTGGCAACGCCCGCCTCCATCATCCCGGACCCGGAACTCGTGAAAGCCATAACCTGGTTCGTCGTGCCGAATACGGTTTGAGCGAGCGCTGTCGTTTCACCCAGTACTTCTTTGAATTCAGGACCGCGATGGGCGACCATGGGACCTGCCATCGCCATCCGGATGCGTTCGGGAACAGCGGTCGGTCCAGGCAGTCGCAGACGATAGGGATAGGCTGTATCGCTCGTCACAGGTTTGCTCCTTGATTGGGAAATCCGCCATGTTCGCGGATATAGGGTACGAGGCCGCCGGCCTGTACGATCGTACGCACGATGGGTGACAGAGGCGCCGCCTCGATCGTCCGCTTCGCGGTCTTATTACGGACGCTCAATCCATCGCCGAGTTGGACGGCGAGGTGATCCCCCTCCCCGATCGATGCCGTGTCGCAGATGACGGGAAGCAATCCGTTATTGACCGCGTTGCGGAAATAGGTTCGCGCGAAACTCTTGGCCAGCACCGCGCGAATGCCAGCACCGACAACAACCGTCGCCGCAACTTCCATTGCTGAACCGCAGCCAAAGTTCTGGCCCGCGACCAGGAGATCGCCAGGTCGCACCGTTGCCGCAAAGTCAGGATCGACGGCTTCGAGCAGAAAAGCTCGAAGGACTTGAGGATCGAGACTGTCGCGCTTGCGGCGCGATGAAATGATGTAGTCGGTGTTGATATGGTCACCGAGAAGTCTCGCACGGCCTTCGACCTTCATGCCTGGAAACCTCGCGGATCCTCGATGCGCCCCGTGAGAGCCGCAACGGCGCATGTGGCCGGCGATGCGAGATAAATCGATGCTTCCACATTTCCCATGCGTCCCTTGAAATTTCGGTTTGCTGTAGAAATCACATTGACGCCGTCGCCCGGAATAGCTCCGCATGTCCCGCAGCACGAGCCGCAACCTGCCGTCTGTACGACTCCGCCCATGGAGACGAACTCACTGAGCAAACCATTGCGGCATGTCTCGGCAAAGATTTCGCGGGATGCCGGTGTGAAAATCGTCTGCACGCCCTCGGCCAGCTTGTCGCCGGTTCTCAGGATCGACATTGCTTCCTGCAGGTCACTCGCGCGCCCACCTGCGCAGGTGCCGATATAGACCATCTGTATGGGAATGCTCCCAGCATCAACCACCGACACGACATTATCGACCTGATGCGGCAATGCGATCTGCGGCGCGAGGGTCGAGAGATCCATGACCACTCTGTCATTGTAAACCGCATCGTTGTCGGCTTCCTCAGCGTGTGTCTGCGCTGCCACACGCCTTTCCAGATAGTCAAACGTCTTGTCGTCTGCGGCGAAGATGCCGCATTTGGCCCCCATTTCGACAGACAGATTGCTCAGAAGTGCGCGGTCGTCGATCTCCAGGTCGGGGATGGCCGGACCAGCGAACTCCAATGCCTTGTATGCAGCGCCGTCACTTTTCAAACGTCCGACGAGCGCCAATGCGACATCCTTGGCGTGGACTTTCGGCGACAGACGGCCTTCCAGCGTCACCAGGATCGTCTCGGGAACGCGGAGCCAGATCTTTCCGGAGATCATGGCTGCAGCAAGATCCGACGAACCGACGCCGGTTGCGAAGGAATTCAATGCACCGCACGTCACTGAATGACTGTCGGCACCGATAATGAGGCTGCCGGGCACAGCGCGGCCAGTCTCCAGGGCGAGCTGATGGCCGATTCCGTCGCCGACGGCAAAGACCTCGAGTCCGCGCGGCTGAGCGAACCGACGAATACGATCATGCAACGTCGCCGTCTGACGATTAGGCGCCGGCGAGTAATGGTCCAACGCGACCATTATCCGGTCAGGCGCTGCGACCTGATCCCCGCCCATCTGTTCGAAATAGTCGATGGTCATGGGCATGGACCCATCCGTTGCCATCAGGAGATCGACCTCGCAGACTACGACGTCCCCTGCCCGCGCATCGGTTCCCGACTTGGTCGAGAGGATCTTTTCGGAGATCGTCTTGCTTGTGATGTGACTCTCTGACATTTGTTCAGAAATAAGCACTCTCGGTCTCAATCGGCAAATCAGCGATCAAACGGGAAGAGTTCGATTAGCCATGGCAGGGTTTGGAAAGCCGCTCGGCCACATCTCTCTGGCCATCCTGCTTCTGACGGTAGGCGCTAACCTCACGTCTGCACAAGATGTCTGGCGGCCGCAGCTCTTGAGGTCAACGAACACGCCTCCGGAAATCGTTCCTGAAACGCGGAGGCCTGCAACAAACGGACTGCCGGATGGCCTCGTTGCGACCTACAGCGGGACCGGCGATATCGCTTCTGCCTGGTACGAGGCGCCGACCAAGAGATACGGACATGCCATTCTCGGCGACGGCATTGAGGCCGGCATGTTGAAAGTCAAAACTGCTGTCGGCCAGACTCTGTCGCTCACACTGCCCAAGAAATACGTTTTCGAAGACCGATATCCCCGGCTCGCCGATCTTGATGGTGACGGGACGGTCGAGGTCGTCACGATCCGTTCGTCAACCTCGAAGGGCGGTTCGGTCACGGTCTATGGCATCGAGAGCGGTGCCTTGGTTCAGCGAGCGACGACAGGGTTTATCGGTCGTGCAAATCGATGGTTGAACGTCGCCGGCATCGCCAGCTTTCTCGGAGGCGACAAGAAGCAAATCGCCTATGTGCAAACACCGCACATCGGGGGGACGTTGTTCCTCTATGCCTATGCAAACGGAAGACTGAAACGCGTTGGTTCGATCGACGGGTTTTCCAATCATGTTATCGGGTCTAGAGAGATGCGCCTCTCGGCCGTCGCAGACGTTAATGAAGACGGCCGTCCGGAACTGGTCTTACCTTCGAACAATCGCCGAAGGCTCCGCATTGTCAGCTTTGGGAAAAAGGGGCCCATACAGGAGGCAGCGATTTCTCTTCCCGCCAGGATCGACAAGGCCATCGACCAAAAGGGCACTGGACGTGCACTACGTTTTATCGTTGGACTTGAGAATGGCCAGATCTATGAAATTCGGCGCTAGAATTCGAGCGTCAGCCTGCCTCTAAGCGAGCGCAAACGCGTAGCAGACTTCTGAGATGGTACCAACAGACCCAAACCGAACGCCGTTGATCTATCGCAACATGGATCAAGCGAAGCTGGACGCGGCCTACAATAATTCGAGGGCTGTTTCCGACAGTCAGGACCGATTGGATCGCTGGAACCTGAGCAGCGCGATGGTCCGCGCAGCGCAGAACGCGCAACTTGATATCGCTTATGGGCAGCAACCTAGAGCCCGCCTCGACTACTTTTCTGCTGACGGCGACAAATGCCCGCTCAATGTCTTTGTCCATGGTGGATACTGGCAACGAAACACCAAAGAGACCTTCGCATTTGTATCGCAAGGCCCTTGTTCGAAGGGGGTTGATGTCGCGATCGTTGGCTATACGCTGGCTCCTGAGGCAAGTCTCAGTCAGATCGTCGACGAGATATGGCAGGCCCTCGCATTTCTCACAGAGAACGCGAACAGGTTCGGCTTTGACCCGGAAGCGATTGTCATCAGCGGATGGTCGGCAGGCGGGCATCTTGCCGCTCTGGCGGCGCGTCATGAGGCCGTCGGCGCGAGCCTGGCAATAAGCGGCATCTTCGACCTTCAGCCAATCGCCTTGAGTTATCTGAATGAGAAGTTGCGACTCAAAGACGAAGAGATTGCCCAGTTCAGCCCACTTCATACGCTTGCACCGGACATGTCTCCGTTGCATCTGGCCGTCGGCGCCTCGGAGCTCAGCGAACTGCGACGCCAATCTGAAGCATATGCAGAAACGGCCCAGGCGCAGAATTGTCCGGTGTCGCTCGCCGTTCTTCCCGACCATGATCATTATTCTATTCTGGACGAGCTCGCCGACCCCGATGGGAAGCTGACACGGCATATTGTGCGGGTCGCCGACGACATCAGGTCATAAACCAAGGAACGCCGACGGTCGTCAAAGGCCCATCAAAGCGTGACGCACCAACTCTGCCCGACACCTTGATCATCGATCGTCCCGACACCGAGCCGCAAATGACTCAACCTGCTTGACAAGTTCCGTACCCGCACGATCATTTACCGGTATGGCAGTGGTATTGCAGTCGGAACGCGAGCGGGCCTACAAGCGCCTGGTGGAACTCATCCTGAGTGGACGGCTCGACCCTGACACCCCTCTTTCCGAACGCAGACTTGCAGACGAGCTCGGCATAGGCCGCACGCCAATCAGAGAAGCTTTGCGTGATCTCGAACATGAAGGACTTGTCGAGGTCCAGCCGGCACGCGGCACGTTCGTGCGCCGGCTCTCGCTTGGCGATCTCCACGAGATCTACGAGGTTCGTCAGGCGTTGGAGAGCATGGCCGCGTTTCTGGCGGCAAAACGCGGGCCGACGCCGGCGTTGCTCGAGATCGAGAAAGCCTTTCGAAAATACGCGAAGACAACCAAGGGCCGGGATGCACTCGACGTTGATGATCTCGGCGCCGAGTTTCATCTTGAGCTGTTTCGCGCAGCGGCCAACCACACGCTGCAATCGATGTTCGAGCGGATGAGAAATCGGTTCCAATTGGAGTTCGGTCTGCCGCGCTATGCGGAAACCAATCTGGATCGAACCATCGGTGAGCACCTGGATATACTCGACGCAGTGAAACGCGGCGATGCGCCGGCCGCACAGCAACTGATGAGCGAGCATCTGGCAAACGGCCTCAAGATGCGAATGGAGATCTTCCGTACCCTGGACGACTATACGCCAGTGGCGATGGAGGTAGCGGAATGACGGTCGTGGAATGGTACGCGACGACCACAGATTCCGGCAGGGCATTGCCTGCTGGTGGACACGGGCGACAGTCCGTACGAACGACTTAGTGACAGTGGAGGATGGAATAGTGATCAACCAGAATCGAATTCTTGGACTCGCGTCAGCGGTCGCGGGATTGGGCGCGCTTCTTGCCGTCCCATTTTCAGCATCCATGGCGGCCGACGGCCCCACGCTTGCAAAGATTAAGGAGCGTGGCGAACTTCATTGCGGTGTTCACCAAGGTCGATACGGCTTCGCGTCGACCGACAGCAAGGGCAAGTATACCGGTCTTGATGTCGACTTTTGCCGTGCCGTAGCAGCGGCCACTTTGGGCGACTCCGAGAAAGTCAAATATATCCCGATGAGCTCGGTGCAGCGCTTCCCGGCCCTGCAGTCTGGCGAAATCGACATGCTGTCGCGCACAACCACGGTAACATTGACGCGCGATTCCTCGCTCGGACTGCACTTTGGCCCACCGACCTTCTACACCGGCACGGGCTTTATGGTGCGCAAAGCCATCAAAGTGACCAAGGTCGAGGAAATGGATGGCGCGACGATCTGCGTGCTGCCAGGGTCGACGACTGAAAAGAACATTGCGGCTCTCTTCCGCGCCCGTGGCATGAAGTACACGCCTGTCGTCATCGAGAACTCCAAGGAAATGCTTGGTGCCTATTTCTCCGAGCGCTGTGACGTCATGGCCATGGACCAGGCCGGTCTCCCAGGACATCAGCGCTTTGATGCGAAGAACCCGGACGATCACGTGATCCTCGAAGGTGTGTTCTCGAAAGAGCCGCTCGCAATCGGCGTCCGCCAGGGTGACGATCAGTGGTATGATATCATCAAGTGGGTGACATTTGCGACCTTCAATGCTGAAGAGCTGGGTGTTCACAAGGCCAATGTGGACGAGATGAAGAAGTCGTCGGGCAACCCGGACGTCAAACGGATGCTCGGCGCCGGAGGCGATCTCGGCAAGAAGCTCGGCCTCGACAATGAATGGGCTTACCGCATCATCAAACAGGTCGGCAGCTACAAAGATATCTACGACAACAATTTTGGTGACAAGTCACCGCTCAAGCTGCCGCGCGGCCCGAATGAGCTTTGGACCAAGGGCGGCCTGATCTACGGTTTCCCGATGAAGTAAGCGAATGGCGAGGGGGCGCATTGCTGCGCTCCCTTTTCTCATTCTCGGCCGATCGGTTCGGAAGAAGAAACGATCGGACGTTGTTTGCTAGAGCAGTTTCACCGCATCCAGCGAAATCTCTATTGCTCTAGGGCCACTGCCGCAGGGGATAATCGTGGCTCACGAATCCGACCGACCTATCAAAGAGAGCGATACGTCGCTTCTCAACAACATTACCTTTCGCGGTTATGCCTATCAGGTGCTGCTCGGCCTCGGTGTGGTGCTGCTGGCTTATCTTCTCTATGTCAATGTCCACGCCAATCTCGAGCGCCAACGCATCGCAACCGGCTTCGGCTTTCTCAACGAAACGTCCGGGTTCGATATCGGTGAAGCGCTCATCGCCTATGATTCGAGCTACAGTTATGGACGGGCGATCTGGGTCGGAATACTCAATACGCTGACCGTTTCGGCCTGCGGTATCGTCCTCGCCACGATCCTTGGTACGCTGATGGGGATCGCACGGGTCTCCCGGAACTGGCTCGCCTCGCGCCTCGCATCGGCCTATGTGGAGATCTGCCGGAACATACCGGTGGTGCTTCACGTTATCTTCTGGGCGACGGTCATTCGTAACCTGCCGGTTCCACGCGCAGCCCTCTCCCCGATGGAGGGCGTGTTTATCGGCAACCGCGGGGTCATCTTTCCGGTACCAGTCGCCGATCCGGCCTATATGTGGGTCGGTATCGCCTTTGTAATTGGCCTTGTCGCGGCCTTCGCATTCGGGCGCTGGGCCCAAGCAACCCGCGAAAAGACAGGTCGCTACATCGCGACGTTCTGGCCTGGTCTTGGAATTATCGTTGGCTTGCCGCTTCTCGCCTGGCTTGTGCAAGGCGCGCCGCTCGTCTGGGACGTGCCGGCCCTGCGCGGCTTTAACTTCCGGGGTGGCGCGACACTCACACCAGAGTTCATTGCGCTGCTGATCGGCATAACATTCTACACTGGCGCTTTCATTGCGGAGATCGTTCGCGCCGGCATTCAATCCGTCCCGGTCGGACAGATCGAGGCGGCACGCGCTCTTGGCATCCGCCGCGGATTCATCATGCGCTACATCACGATCCCGCAAGCGCTGCGCGTGATCGTGCCTCCGACCACGAGCCAGTATCTCAGCTTGACCAAGAACTCCTCTCTCGGTGTTCTCATCGGCTATCCGGACCTGGTCAATGTTGGCAATACAACCCTCAATCAAACCGGACAGGCTGTCGAAGCCATAGCCGTAATGATGACCGTGTACCTTCTGATCAGCCTGACCATATCGCTGTTCATGAACATCTATAACCGCTTCGTCGCGATCCCGGAGAAATGATGCCATGAACGATACGGCATTACCGGCAGAAGGAGCTGTCGACAGCACAAAATCCGGCGGCAGCAAGCCGTCTCGTCGCAGCGCGCCACCGACCGAGAAGATCGCGGTCCTGCGCTGGATGAAGGAGAATCTCTTCTCCTCGATTCCCAATTCGATCCTGACTCTCCTGCTTGCCGGTGCATTGATTGCCTGGCTGCCTGGCCTGATCCAGTGGGCCTTCATCGATCCCGTCTGGTATGCGGCGAATCCAGATGTGTGCCGGAATGCGGAAGGCGCATGTTGGGCGGTTGTTGCCGAGAAGCATCGGCCGATGTTGTTCGGCGTCTATCCTTATGAGGAACATTGGCGGCTGGTCATTGCGCTTGTTGTCTATCTCGGCTCCTTCACAATCACGCTCTTCCGTCGCTTCTGGGCATGGAAGATTCTCGTTCCACTGTGGATCTTTGCGGTAACCACATGCGCGATCATGCTGTGGGGTGGCGTCTTCGGACTGACACCGGTCGATACGACACAATGGGGTGGTCTTCCTCTCACGATGGTTCTCTTCACGGGGACCGTCATCTGCGGCTTTCCTATTGCGATCCTTCTGGCTCTGGGGCGACGCTCGCATTTGCCGCTCGTCAAGGCCGTGTCGGTGACGATCATCGAGTCGCTCCGCGGCGTTCCGCTCATCACGATCCTTTTCGTTGCCGTGAATGTGTTTCCGCTCTTCCTTCCGGAAGGGTTGGAATTCGACAAGCTGCTGCGGGTGATGATCGGCATGGCCATCTTCTTCGCCTGCTATCAGGCCGAGGTCATTCGCGGTGGTCTGCAGGCCATCCCGAAAGGACAATATGAGGCTGCGGAAGCGCTCGGCCTCACCTACTGGCAGATGACACGGCGCATCATTCTGCCTCAAGCCCTGCGCATCTGCCTGCCCGGCATCGTCAATCACATCATCGCGGCACTTAAGAACACCTCCTTCGTTCTGATTATTGGGTTGTTCGACATTCTGACCGCGACAACAGCCGTCATGCAGGATCCGCTCTGGCGACGCTTCTACATCGAGGCCTATCTGTTTGTGGCGATGGTCTATTTCTTCTTCTGCTTCGTCCTTTCCAAATACAGCCAGCAGGTCGAGCGATGGCTGAATGAAGGACGACGGTTCTGATATGAGAGTGTGAACGCATGGCAAAGAGCGAAACCGCCCCCGATGCATCGGACGCCGAACCCGTCATCGAACTCGAGGGTGTCAGCAAGTGGTATGGCGATTTTCAGGCGCTGTGCGAAGTCGACCTGACAATCCGGAAGGGCGAGCGTGTCGTCGTGTGCGGTCCTTCGGGATCGGGTAAGTCGACAATGATCCGATGCATCAACCGGCTGGAAAACCACCAACGCGGCCGCATCGTCGTCGACGGAATTGAGCTCACCGACAATTTGAAGAATATCGAAGCCGTACGGCGTGAAGTCGGCATGGTCTTTCAGTCGTTCAATCTCTTTCCGCATATGCGGGTCATCGACAATCTCTCGCTTGCCCCCATGCTCGTCCGGCAAATGCCGAAGCAGGATGCCGAAGATATGGCCATGAGCCTACTCAAGCGGGTCAAGATCGAAGAGCAGGCCTACAAATATCCGGGACAGCTTTCAGGCGGCCAGCAACAACGCGTTGCGATCGCGCGTTCGCTCTGCATGCAGCCGCGCATCATGCTTTTTGATGAGCCGACATCTGCGCTCGATCCGGAGATGATCAAGGAAGTCCTGGATGTGATGGTTGAACTCGCGGACGACGGCATGACCATGGTCGTTGTTACCCACGAGATGGGATTCGCACGCACTGTCGCTCACCGCGTCATTTTTATGGATGATGGGGAGATCGTGGAGGTCGCACCGCCCGAAACCTTCTTCTCGGCGCCGAAGAACGACCGTACGAAGCTTTTCCTCGGCCAAATCCTCACCCACTAACGCAAGCGAGATCAGGTATGAGCTCCGAGGCCCTAACGTCAGATACCAGCCCTGGCTTCATCAGGAACGGCGAACCGGACTGGGAAGCGATCCGCTCCCAGTTTCCGGGAACGCGCAACCACGCCTATCTGGATATCGGCCGAAAAGCACTCCTGCCCCTCTCCGTTCGGGCGGCGATGAACGAGTGGGTCGACGATGTTTACGACAATCTTGGCAAGAAGGCCTTTTCGATGGCCGGCCAGGAAGAGACGAGGCAGACGGTCGGCCGCGTGTTCGGAGCAGAACCCCGCAACATCGCAATGATCAAGAATACGTCGGAAGGCATCAATATCGTCGCCAACGGTTTCCCCTGGGAGGCCGGAGACAATCTGGTCATCTCGAAACTCGAACACGAGAACAACACCTTTCCCTGGCGCTATCTCACCCGCAAAGGCATTGAGATCCGTTGGGCGGAACCCGATGATCAGGGCCGCGTTACCGTCGACCAATATCGTGAGGTCGTCGATGCCCGGACGCGCATGATTGCAGTGGCTTACGTGGCCTATGGCAATGGATATCGTGCCGATCTGCCAGCAATTGCAACCTTCTGCCGCGAGCGCAATATCCGGATGATCGTCGACGCCATCCAGGCCATCGGCGTTCTGGCGGCTCCCATTTCGTCGCTTGGCGCGGATGTCCTGTCGACTGGCGGCCACAAGGCGCAGTTCAGCCTGACAGGTGCCGGCTTCATGGTGACAAGCGATGAAATGACATCGATGCTCACACCGCCCTATGCCGCCAAGTTTTCGTTCACATCGCTCGACCGCATGGTTCGCGACCTCGAGCTCGCACCCGACGCACACCGCTTCGAATACGGCAATCCGAATTTTCTCGGTCTCAATGTTCAGAAGCGTTCGGCTGAATTCATCGAGCAGATCGGCCTCGCCAATATCGAGGCCCGCGTCAAAGATCTCACGACCCATCTGATCGAAGAGGTTGAACGCAGGCAATTGCGTGTGCTCACACCACGGCCATGGAGCGAGCGTGCCGGTCTGGTCTCAATCGCTGTCGATCGGCCGTCTGACAAGGTCGAGGCTGCCCTTGCCGAGCGCGGTGTCATTGCGGCCTCGAAAGACGGTGCCATCCGCGCCGGCGTGCACTTCTACAACAACCGCGAGGATATCGACCGGTTCGTCGAAGGCCTTGCGGAGGCGGTCCAGACTGTGCCGGAGTCGGCAGGCTGATGACAATGCCAATCCGTATCGATCTGGTCAGCGATACCGCAACAAGTCCGAGTCCTGCTATTCGACAAGCCATGGCTGCAGCGAAGGTCGGGGACGAGCAACGCGGTGAGGATCCGACCACCAATGCACTGTGTGAGCGCGTCGCCGACATGCTCGGACAGGAAGCAGCGATGTTCCTTCCCTCAGGCGTGATGTGCAATCACGTTGCCATGGCCGTTCACTGTGAGCCGGGCGACGAGATCATAGCCGCCGAGAAATGCCATATATGGAGTTCGGAAGGCGCAGGTGCGGCCATATTCTGCGGCTCGCTTATCCGCAGTCTTCCCACCGAGAGCGGCATCTATTCTGTCGAGCAGCTTGTGGGGGCAATCAATCGGGGCAAACCGAAGGCCCCCCGATCTCGGCTGGTCCATATCGAACAGACCGTCAACCGTGGTGGTGGAACCGTCTGGCCGCTTGCAACCGTTCGGGCCGTCGCCGAAGTCGCCTCCGACAACGACCTCAGAGTTCACATGGACGGTGCGCGATTGCTCAATGCCGTTGTCGCGTCTGGTGTATCCGCCAGGGAATTTGGCGAGCCCTGCGACAGTGTCTGGCTCGATCTCTCGAAAGGTCTGGGATGTCCGTTCGGCGGAGTTCTTGCCGGAAACAAGGCGTTTATGGATGAGGCCTGGCGATGGAAGTTTCGCTTTGGCGGCGGAATGCGCCAGTCCGGAATGATGGCCGCTGCGGGCCTTTATGCGCTCGACAATAATATCGACCGGCTTGCGACCGACCATGACAATGCACGACACTTCGCCAGACTGATTTCTGAAATTCCGGGCATCGCGCTCGAATTCGAAGAAACGGCAACCAATCTGGTGTTCTTCAACATCGCCGGCACAGGTCTGAATACACAGAATGTCTCCAATGCGCTGGAAAAACGGGGCATTCGGATTGGCTGTGAATCGGACACTTGCATGCGTGCGGTGACGCACATGGACGTCTCCCGAACCGATATCGAAGAAGCTGCGTCCGTTCTCCAGGAAATCGTAATGGGCGATGACCCACACTCAAGCGCTGCCGAATAGAAACACCAATCAGCGCCCGCGAAAATCGGGCGTTCTTTTTTCGGCAAAGGCTGCCTGCCCCTCGAGCCGGTCTTCACTTGCATCGCACTCGGCGACAAGCCGGGCACACAGGTCTCGATTGCGCGCGCCCTCCTCCTTCACGGCCTCTCCGACAATCGCTTTGGCGGCTGCTACGGAAAGCGGAGCATTGGCTGCAATCTCGTGAGCCAGATCATTCACCGCCTGGTCAAGCGAGCTTTCCGGAACAGCGCGATTGATCAATCCCCAGCGCAAAGCCTCAGCGGCCGAGAACCGGGCACCTGTGAACAAGAGCTCCTTGGCGTGCTTCGCGGATAGGTTCCGCGTGAGGAGCAGAATATCATCCAGCTTGTATCCGATCCCAAGCTTTGCCGGGGTCACCGCAAACTCCGCCGTATCGGCCGCCACCTGCAGGTCGCAGAGCTGCGCCAGTTCCAAGCCACCGCCGATGCAAAAGCCTGCAACGCGCGCAATCGTCGGCTTGGGAAAGGTACGCAGTGCGGTGTATGCCCGCGTCGTGACAGCGTCATACTCTTTTCGTTGTTCCGGCGTTGCTCTGAGTGTTGGGAACTCGCTGATATCGTTTCCCGCGCAAAAACTCTTTTCACCCGCACCGGCAAGAATCAATACCCGCACCTCACTGTCGCCGGCGCACGCCTCTGCATGATCCCCGAGGGCCTGCCACATCGCCAACGTCATGGCGTTTCGCTTCTGCGGCCGGTTGATCGTGAGACGTACGACATGTCCGTCACGCTCGATCAAGAGATCAGACGATGCGTTAGACATTTCAACTCCTTTTCGATTGTGAAACCTGCCGAAGCAATTGCCTCATCCGGTCTCATGACCTAATACCAGAGGCGTTCGCTCTTGACCCGCTCTATCGGGCAAAAACGTCGTCGAAACATCACACATCAGGGATGAAGTGCATGGGATGGCAGCAGGAAATCTACGATGTGTTGAGACGTCACGACGTGACGCACTTCACATATGTCCCAGACGCCGGCCATGCCGAGCTCATTGATCGCTCTATTGCGGACGATGATGTGCAGTCCATACCATTGACCACGGAAGAAGAGGGGGTCGCCTTCGCTGCTGGCGCCGATCTTGGCGATGCACGCGCCGTGCTTCTGATGCAGAGCAGCGGCGTCGGCAACTGCATCAACTTTCTTTCATTGGTCAAAGGGGGCCGATTTCCCTTTCTCACCTTGATCAGTATGCGCGGAGAGTATGGCGAGGGAAATCCGTGGCAGATGCCCATGGGCCAGGCCGTCACTCCTGTCCTCGAAGCCATGGGAATCATCTGTCTTCCCGTTGAAGATCCGGACAGTGTCGCCGACACCGTCGATGCTGCTGCGAAGATGGCTTTCAAATCCGGCAACGGCGTCGCAGTGCTGCTGACCCAGAAACTCATCGGCGCGAAGGCGTTTTAGAATCATGGCAAGCATGAAAGACCAATCCAACGCGGAACCGAAATATCTGCTCGACCGGAAAGATGCCGTGCCAAGACTCGTCGGCAATCACGAAGAGCTGTTGATCGTCTCCGGTCTCGCAGGAACGTCCAAGGATATTGCCGCTCTCACAGACGACGGTTCTAATGCCTTCACAATGGCCGGGGCCATGGGCGCATCGACTATGATCGGGCTCGGCTTAGCGCTCGCCCGCCCCGATCGACGCGTCTTGGTTGTGACGGGTGATGGCGAGTTGCTGATGAATGTCGGCGCGCTGGCAACCATCTCGGTGATGGCTCCGACCAATCTCGGTATCCTGTGTGTCGACAACGGCCATTATGGAGAAACGGGGTACCAGAAGAGCCACACAAGCTGCGGCGTGGATCTGGAAAAAATGGCTATCGGCGCAGGGATCAATGTCACCAGTACGATCGAACAGGAGGCGGATCTCGAACAAGGCGCCCGGATGCTGCGGCAAAGCAACGGTCCAAGCTTCGTGGTCGTACGGGTCAAGCCGGACCCTCCCCCGGCATACAAGCGGTTGCTGGATCCTTCTGCCGCGCGGGTTAGATTTCGGACAGCCCTGCTGGGCAAACCCTGACGCTCCGACCGGAGCAATCGCGCCCGATGGCGCGCGTTGCGACTAGCGCACTCTAGCCTGCTCAACCAGGACCTTCCGGCATCGTACCGGGCCTGATGTACTGATACATGTGCGGGACATAATCTTCCTTGCCAAGATCGATCCCGTGGTTTCGCAGAATTGCGTAGGCGGTCATCAGATGGAAATAAAACTGAGTCAGCAGCCAGTCACGAACATATTGCTCGCCGTTCATATCGAAGATCATGCCATTCGGTAATTCCAGAGAGATTTTACGTTGCCCACCATCGTCAAGTGCCTCTGGTTCCAATCCGTCCAGCAACGCGAGGGCTTCGGCAATTCGGGCTTTCGCATCGGCAAGGGAGCCGGGATGTTCGCCCGCATTCCGACCTTCTGATGCGACATCTTCCAGTTCTGAAGGTACGGGCAGACCTCGAAGACGGAAAACCGCCTCCTGAGATTGAAAGCACGCGAACCGAATCTGTGATGCGAGCGGAAACATGTCCTCGGCCAGGCGAAGCGACATCAGCGCTTCCGGGTCACTGCCCTTTGCCCGCTCCGCCTCGGCAGCCTTGTCGATCCAGGCCGAAAGACTTCGCAGCATTTGGGCGAAGGCTGGTACGAGATGTGTCGTCAGCACGATTGCAGCTCCCGATGTCAGTTTTGGTCTGGCCGAAAGATGGTAATCGGCTCGCCTGACCGCAACAGACACCAGAGCAAGAGTTGCCCGCTGAGCCCTCTCAACGCTCTAACACATATGTCCCTGGAGCGTCTCCGAGTGGACTGAGCCGGCTGTTTGCCGCGCCGGGTTTGGTTGCCGCAACCTTGCCGCTCGATTTGCTCTCAAGCCATGCCACCCATTCCGGCCACCATGATCCGTCATTGATCGGCATTTGGGCCGCCCAGGACTCTGGGTCGAGATACCGGCTTTCAGGACCTTGCGTATCAACCTGATAATGCCTGCGCGGATGGCCCGGCTCCGAGACGATGCCGGCATTGTGTCCGCCGCTTGTCAGCAGGAACGTGACCTCTGTATCGGTCAAGAGGTGAAGCTTGAAGACCGATTGCCAGGGTGCGACATGATCGGTCTGAGTTCCAACCGCAAAGATGGGTACCCGTATGTCGCTGAGCGCGACGGGACGCCCGTCGACCAGATATCGTCCGGTCGCCAGATCGTTGTTGAGAAAGAGCGAGCGGAGATATTCCGAATGCATTCGATACGGCATGCGGGTTCCGTCGGCGTTCCAGGCCATCAAGTCGTTCATCTTCGCCCGGTCACCCATCAAATATTCGCGCACCATGCGCGACCAGACGAGATCGTTTGACCGCAAGAGCTGAAACGCTCCGCCCATCTGCCCCGAGCCGAGAAAGCCCTGCTCCCACATCATATCTTCGAGAAAAGCGAGCTGGCTTTCATTAACGAACAATTCCAGCTCGCCGGGCTCTGTGAAATCTGTCTGGGCAGCAAACAGCGTGAGCGACTTCAGGCGATCGTCATCATCACGCGCCATTGCAGCGGCAACGATACAGGCAAGCGTCCCGCCGAGGCAGTAACCCACCAATTGAATACGCTGCTCCGGCGCAACTTTTCCAACCGCATCAAGAGCCTCACTGATGCCAAGCCGGCGATAATCGCTCAGACCGATATCACGATGCTCAGGTCCTGGATTGCGCCAGGAGATCATGAACACATTGAAACCACGTCCGACCAGATACCGTACCAATGAGTTCTCGGGAGACAGGTCCAGAATGTAGTACTTCATAATCCAGGCGGGAACGATCAAAACCGGTTCGGCATTCACCTCAGACGTGGTGGGCGCATAGTGAATGAGTTCCATCAACTCATTGCGGTAGATGACCTTTCCCTGCGTGGCCGCAACATCGCGTCCCACGACAAAGTCCTCGGCTGCCTGCATTGGCTTGCCGCCAAGGATTCGCTCAAAATCTTCCAGAAAATTGAGACTGCCCTGTACCAGATTGCCGCCTGCTTCGCTCGCCGTTCGCTGCAGGACTTCCGGGTTGATCCATGGGAAATTGGCTGGTGAAACCATATCGAGGAGCTGGCGCGTGGCGAACTCGACAACCTTTTCGTGCTGCTCGGTAACACCGCGAACATCGGTCGTCGCCACAGACCACCATTGCTGCGTCAGAAGAAAATTCTGATAGATCAGATTGTATGGCCAGGCCTTCCATGAATCGGAACGAAACCGCCGATCCTGTGGAAGCGGCTCAATGCAGGGCGGTGTATCGCCCTCTTGCCGGAGACAGTGCGCTGCATAGAGCGCAATACGAAGTGCTTTTCGAACGGCCTTCTCTGACAATTGGAGCTGCTTGCCCGGCGATGTCGCCAGGTGGAGGGCCCAGTCGAAATACGCCTCAAGAAGGGCCGCCGGAGAAAGACCTGACGTCCATCGCGCCAGAGCTGCGTGGAACGAGCGGTCAAGGACCTCCGGGACGGCGGTCGAAGTATAGGAGTCGCGCAGAAACCGAGGGAGGAGCGGATTAGATGAAGCCCCCGGGGCATCCCGCTTCGCGATTGCCTGACGATCAGCCGTGAGCTGACGGCTCTGAGACCCGGCTCGCTCCACTGTTCTGTCGATCAACTCTGACATAATTGACTTCGCCCGTTTGACACTGCGCGTCGACACGCCGGTCTCATCGAATTACCAACAACCAAAGCCTGTTGGACTGACGAAGATCAAATCTAGACCGCGTGCCGGAAATCGCCTCTTTCGGCGGCTTCACTGATCGCGCGACAAGCCCTTGTTCTGATACGTATCTTTGGTCCTTGATCCAATTTCCGCTTTTGGGCGATACGTAATGAAGCAACCTAGAATAGATTAAAAGCTCCAACCGAAATCTGTTCGATTGGAGCTTTTGACACTTCGTAACGCGACAATTGTCGTCCGGCTAAGACCTGTCGGGATTATGCGGCTTTTTCGGCTGGCACCGTGACTTTTTTCGCGTCCTGGCTCTTCTTCGGCGCTGGGCTCTCTCTCTGCGCCGCAATCGGTGTCGCCGTTGCCTTGGCCGGCAACATCCAGAGGCTCGTCATGAGCGTGCTCATTTTGCTGGCATGACTCTGATAGTGCTGCAACATCGACTCCATGAACCTGCCTTGCAATGCGACCAGGTCCTGCGCGTTGGAACAAGCTGCCATCTCTGCCGGCAGATGCGCATATGCTTTCGACCGTTCACCGATCAGATCAAACATCTCCCGGCTGCAACCGGCCATTGCCTGAACCATCGATCCGTTTAGCGTTGCGAGTGTCTGAGCGTTGTTCTCCGCATAGCGGGCTATCGGCTCAAATGTAAAAGGGGACATCCCCTGAGGAGTTTCAAACATCGTGACTGACCTCACTCTTCGATCTTCCCGCCTCGCGAGATACAAGCAAGGCGGGTGCTTGATCGTTATTATGACCATGCAACCCGAGTGTGCCGTGATCTGAGTCAGCGATGGGTGCGACAAATCCGACAATCCGAACCCGCCGGCGCGAAATATGTCTGCTTTATTGTGAATAGCTCACTATTGAACGGAACTGATGAGCATTTTTGAGCGACGTGGGTTTTTGAACAATGGCGTATGCTGCAATCTGAGAATGCGATTGCGCCCCTGTTCTGCAATGTAGACAGATCCATTCTGACCGAAAGCAATCCCTTGAGGCTTGTCGACATTGTTCAGGATTGTCTGGAGATTCCCGTTTACGAAGCGCAACACACGCCCCTTTTCACGATCTTCCGTAATCCAGAGCGTCCCGTCCGGAGCAAAGGCAATTTGGTCCGGTTTGCTGAGACCATCGATCAGCACGGTGCTTGCTTCCGAAGTTACTTCCAGAATTCGTCCAGTATGGGTTTCAGCGACGTAGATCCTGTCGTCGTTTCCGATCGCCAGTCCTTCGGGGCCTTTCAGGCCCGTTGCAATGGGTTTGACCGTGCCATCATTGGATAACAGGACAACCCGTCCGTCTGACTTTCGGTCCTCTGCAATGACCAGATCGCCGTGAACGTTGCGCTGGATGCCCTCTGCTTTGTCGAGCCGTGTGAGCACGCGATGCGCGTGCGTCTTCAGATTCAAGCGGAGAATCCGACCATCCTTGATTTCTTCCGTTACATAAAGAAAAGGCCACGACAGCAAGAGGCCATCCGGCCTGTGCAACCGGGTCATAATGACATCAAGTCTGCGATTTCGAATATGGGCGATTTGGCCGCGCCCATTGTCTCTTTCAAGACTGACGTAGAGAGAGCCGTCTTCGGCGACGACGACATTGTCGACACGCTCGACGTTGTCGACAAAGACCTCATACCCCCATTGCTCTGCCGGTCGAGGACGATCGGCTCCCAACAGATAGGATGCAGCAGCTAAGACGGGAATTGCAGCAATGCAGAGAATTCTGGCAGATCTGGAAAGCGCCATGGAACAGCCTCCGGCAAGACGGAAAAACTTGTTCCAAACTCTCAGCAATTACCATGCCGAAAGCCGGTGCAACTTCAGAAATGCAAGGTAGTGCTAGCTGTTACGCCAACTCGCCTTGGATTTACATGTCTTGCAAACACGTTCGCCAGACCATTCACTGGGGAACGGTTCACTGCAAATAAGACACTTGCGCGTCTTGCGTTCGGTGCCTTTGTCGGCCTCCGGCTTTTTGTATGTTTTTGCCATTTATTGATCTCACAACCCACTTCGGTGCAAGCGGGCTTCGTAACTCCCAACGATACAATCCACTGCCTTCCCTGGTTCAGAGAGGCTACGCGACGCCGCGGGGATATGGTTTCAATTCGATACGGTTCTATGCAGGTGTGTCACAAGTCGACACTGTGGACTTCTGCGCTCCACAAACCGCACTGGAAGGCGGCGCGGACTACAGCGCATACTGCATAAATCCGATTTCCTTTAAGAAATGGTGATTTTCTCGCGGTTTTCAAGCCGACACGTAGCATTTTCCAGCGCTGCGGTATAGATCAAGATCGCAATTCGCGGTGGAAAATTGTCAAAAAAGTGTCTGACAGAACCGGGCAGGCCGTCTGGAAAGCGGTCGCTCGCCCTTCAAAGTTCGTCAATCTTCGCCTACGGTAGAACCAGTTGTCGCAGGCAAATCATGCGTTTGCACGCGATCGGCAGCAAAACGCAGGAGCGCACGGCAGACGCTTCGCTCGACGGCTTCATTGGCCACTGGAACGATCAGCAGACAGGCTCCTTCCTCGAGTCGACGGTTCAAATCGGCCGCCAGAGCAGGCTCCATCCACTCGTCGAAGCACAAGATCCGGTTTCGGATGGCTTCAGACAAGCCATTCTCTACATTTTGGGCCTCATATGCACCCGACGAGGCGCCATGAGGCTCCCGTACCACAGCCAATGGCCAAGGTACGTCAGTCTCACGACTTGATGCATGCCTGAGAACTGCCAGTTGCCCCTCAAGTTCCGGCGCTTGCCCCAGAAGCAGAGCTTGAGCAGGCGAAAAAGCATCATCTTCGATGGCGGCAAACTGCTCGACAATCTGTTTCAGGTGCTCACACGCAGTCAGGATGCCGAATACAACTCTGAGTTTCGCGCAATCGCCCATAAGACTATCCTGCATCGACAACCAATGAGGATTGGCGAAAACCGCCTCTGTGAGCATATCGAGACACCTGCTTCATGTTTTCCGGCCCAGCCTGGTCACATGACTCGGTTGAATCAGAAGCCACCACGTTGACAGTGATCGTGCGGCTTCTGATCGACCTCATGCTGCGAGAGCAACGCGTCCCAGTCCCATCAAGCGCGCTGCACTAAGCTACTTGGCGATAACACTCGCTCGAGAGGAGTTCCTGCTGTTCCCCCAAGATTTCAAGATCCTCGATATCATGGATCACGACGGTCTGGGGGTGAGGTAAATCAATGACAGAGCGCGACTTTAGTTTGCTTAGGCAACGGCTGACAGTCTCGTTCGTTATCCCGAGATAGTCGGCGATATCTGCACGCGTCATCGGCAGAGACACGACGACAGAGAGACCATTGCCTAAGTCCTTTTGACGCGCGACGGTCAGTAGAAAGGATGCAACTTTCTCGAGCGCCGATTTGCGCCCCAGCAGGACGAAATGGTCCAGCATGCGCGCCATCTGGTCCCCGGTACATTCGATAATCCGTCGGCCGAGTTCCGGATTGTTGTTCGCCTCACGAAAGACCTGATCCTTGCAGAGTTGGGCGACGCGGGCCGCACAGGTTGCCTCGCAACTGAAGCGATAGGCCTGCCCGTGTTCAAGACCGACAAAATCACCTGGATACGCAAAAGAGATGACCTGCCGGCGCCCGTCTGCAAGCACACGAAAGCAACAGACGGCCCCTTCCAGGACTTCGTAGACGTTCCGCGCATCATCTCCTTCAAGGAACAAAGGCTCGTGTGCGCAGTAATCCCGAACCCGCTGGCCTCCGTGCGGAACTTCAATACGCGGCGCTTTGGGGTTGTAACCTTTAGTCTCGTCGAGTACCGCGATGGTTGCGTACATGATCTGATCCTCCACATGTGCTGCTGCGGCTTTTGGCTAAGGATCATCAAATCATTGCCATGTAAGGGGCGTTTGGCCGTAAAGTAACAAAATGTAACGAAACCCGTTGCACGGTGCGGCGATTTAGCGGGAATTCTTGGGAATCCCGTGACGGTATCACCGGTCCGGCGACGCGGATCGCACTATTCGTTGAGGAATGACGCGTGACGGCGCAAATACTTGTTGTCGACGACGACCCAAAGGTCCGATTGCTGCTGAAGCGCTGCTTCGAGCAGGAAGGCTACGGCGTCCATCAAGCCTCGACCAGTGATGAGGTCGCAGACTGCCTCGCCTCCGAATCCATTAATCTGATCACCCTTGACCTCAACCTTGGACAGGATGACGGATTGGATATTGCGCGGAACATTCGATCGACATCGGAAATCCCGATTATCATCGTCTCCGGCAAGGGCGAACTCATCGATCGCGTGGTTGGTCTGGAACTCGGGGCAGACGACTATATTGCCAAACCGTTCCACATTCGCGAAGTCCTGGCGCGGGTCCGTTCGGTCCTCAGGCGCAGCGAAGCCGCCGCATCAAAACCGGCTGATGGCAAGGAGGCCCATAGCGATCGACTCGCTTTCAACGGATGGGTGGCCGATTTCGACAAATTAGAACTGAGATGCGGCGATGCAATCAGTGACATCACCACCGGGGAATTCAGACTTCTCGAAGCGTTTCTGCGCAACCCGCAGATTGTCTTGTCGCGTGACCGCCTCATGGATCTTCTGAAAGGGCACGACTGGACGCCGCTCGACCGCAGTATCGATAATCAGGTCTCACGTCTTCGCAAGAGAATCGAATCCGACCCAAGCAATCCCGTACTCATTCGCACTGTGCGCGGCGCCGGCTATAAATTCACTGGCGACATCGAGGAAAGCTGAACGATCAACCAAGCGCATCTGCGATGGCTCGAGCAAGGTCCGCCTGCCGATAAGGCTTGCGGAGCACGCTTAAATGCTCTTCGGCCAGTTTTTGTGCGTGGACAACCTCTTCCGCGTAGCCCGATGTCAGCAAGAGCCTTACCTCTGGAAAACGCTCCCTCACGCGCGCACACAAATCATAGCCTGACATGCCACCCGGCATGACAAGGTCAGTGAAAACAAGATCGATCTGATCGGCCCTGCCCATGACTTCAAGTGCCTGTGGGCCATTTTCGGCCTGAAGCACGTCATATCCCAGTGACTCCAGTCGGGTCACTGTCAGTTTGCGGACACGTGCGTCGTCTTCGACAACCAAGATTCGCTCCCCAGCCGCACGCGGGAGACCCGTTGACGTTTCATCGTCCGGGATCAGACTTGCCGCCCCTTCCACGCGCGGCAGATACAGGTTGATGGTGGTACCCTTGCCCACCTCGCTGTAGACCGTGACATGGCCGCCCGATTGCCTGGCAAAGCCATAAACCATTGACAGTCCGAGACCACTCCCCCGTCCGACATCCTTTGTCGTATAAAAAGGTTCGAAGACCCGCTCGCGCACGCTTGTGGGCATCCCATGTCCTGTGTCGGAAACGGCAAGCTGCACATAATGGCCCGGCTGAAGACCAGCTTCGCTTGCAATATACTCCTCATCGATAATCGCGTTGCGCGTCTCGAGTATGAGCTTTCCTCCATCCGGCATGGCATCTCTGGCGTTGAGCGCCAGATTGACGATAGCGGTTTCGATTTGCCCCGGATCGGCTTCCGACAACCACAGGTCCGTACTCAAGACGGTGCTGAGATCAATGGCACTTCCGAGGGTGCGATGCAGGAGATCTGTCAACCCCAGGATCAGCTCGTTGAAGTCGACAATTACGGATTCAAGCGGACTGCGGCGCGCGAACGCCAGGAGGCGCGCTGTGAGTTTGGCACCGAGGTCCGCGGCCTCCTGCGCCTCCAGCAAGAGCTCGCGCGCACCCTGCTCTTCCAACTGCATATCGAGCAATTCCAGATTGCCGATGATGACCGTCAGCAGGTTGTTGAAGTCGTGCGCAACACCGCCAGTCAGTTGACCGATCGCATCCATCTTCTGTGCATGACTGAGCGCGCGCTCTGCATTTTTGCGTTTCGACATGTCGTGAATGATGCCGGTGAAAAATCTCTCGCCATTGGCGGCAAACTCACTCACCGAAAGATAAATCGGGAATGTCGAACCGTCTTTCCGGCAAGCGATCACTTCACGCCCGATGCCAATAATCCTGCGCTCACCGGTTTCATGATAATGCTTGAGATAGCGGTTGTGTTCGGATCGATAGGGTTCGGGCATCAAAATCTGGACATTCTGTCCGACCAGCTCGTCTTCGGGATACTGAAAAAGTGCCACAGCAGCAGGGTTGACCGACGTTATGCGGCCGTTCCGATCGATCGTAATGATAGCATCGATCGCCGAGCGCAGCAGAGCGTCCAGCCGCGAAGCCTTTGCTTCAGCCGATGATAGTTTGTTTGACCCAGATGTCATGCAGGTCTCACGGCCCCACCGAGCATAGTGTTCATCATATCATGAACTGCATAGGCGCGGACGGACTGCAGCACAATGGCTACTGTTCCGTCCGCCACCGAGAAAACTGTACCAAGAAAATGGTGATGAGAGGAACGATCAGCCCAATCATCGCAACAGTGATGAGAAGCCAACCAAGCTCCCCATAATCTGCCGAAACCAAGATATTGCCATTGTCTTGGTCGCGAACTTCACGTGACACGACGAACGCCTTGTTGAGATACTTGGTCGCGAGGCTGCTCGCCGACAGCGCCAGATTGGTGAAGGATGCCATGACCGCAAAAAAAGTGGCCTTAAGGTTCGGCGGTGCATTTTTGGCAATCCATGCAAGCATCGGGATCATCGCTATCTGACTCAGCGGCGACTCCGCTGCGGCATCGATCAGCGCGATAAACCTTGCATCGACGACTCCATTTGTGTGCGCGGCCGTCCACTCGTGCAGTCCGAAATAGAGCCCGATATTCGGCAATGCCAAGATCGCACCTGCGACGGAGAGAAGCGCAATAATGACGGCGATCGACCGACGCGCCATGAAGGGACGCAATATCAGCATTCCTAAAATCGCTAGTCCGGATGCCATGAAGCTCAGGACAGACAGAAACCGCTGGTCGAATCCAAGTTCATCAATGTTGAACCAGGTGAGTCCTGGTCCTGGCAATGGGACAGCGCGGAACACAAAAATGATCAGTGCCGTACCAATGAGCGCCTGCGCTGCCTGCTTATCCAATTCTCGCACGAGGCGCGCCATCAGAAACAGAACGATGACCATCGATCCCGTAAAGACGATCTCCTGAGCAAATGCGACCTGCCCCAGTCCCATTGCGAGCGTGAACACGACGAAAACGAATCCGCCACCAAATATCCACCAGTTGGGCTCGGTCGGATTCTCCTGTTCAAAAAGCATGGAGTCGATTTGCTCCCGGCTAAAGCCTTGTTGGCGTAGGCGCCTCTCACGAGCCCGACGCAGGAAGCCAGCCAGGAAGACCCCCGCAACGGAAATGACGGGTATTGCAAGCGCGGCAAGATAAATATCGGCATAGATTTCGACCCGCTCAACTTCCGACAACGTCTCCACGTCGGAAAACATGAAGATGTTGAGCCCGGCGACAAACATCAGCCCGCCGATGATGGCAAACCGGCCCAATGTCTGCATTGTTGTGTGCTGCGCCTTGGCCAGCGCATCGGGGATGGGTTGACCTTCGTCGTCGACCGACGGCACGGCTTCGACCGTCATGGCATCGGCAACGACATCCTGAATCACATAGCCGGACGGTGCCAAAAGCGCGCTGACGACATACCAGGACTCTGCACTCATGACAGTGGTCAGCGCTTTGGTGTGTACAACCAAACCGAACATTATGAGAATGCTGGCGGCAATCAGTCCCGCGCCAACGAAGATCAGAGCCGACTTCCATCGCCAGATCAGATCGACCAGATGACCAAGCGGCATCTTTAGTGCCCAGGGAATGCCGGCCCAAAATCCCAGACCGGCCAGGAAAGCTGCCGACAAACCGAGATAGTCTTTTACGAAAAACGTCCCGACAATCGCCGTCAGGCCGGAAACGCCGGCGGCAAAATAGACCATAAGCGGAGGCAGATACGACCATCGGAACTGGCGGCCAAGGTCCAGGACGGTCGCATCGAACCAATGAGCGAGCGAGGTACGATTCATAACGAAACATACGCAATCTTCCGTTAGAGTTCACCTCGTTCGCTGATGCGACCGAGGGACCTGCCACGGCGCATCGCTCAGCCGATTCAAACGTGCAGGCTGTTCGCCTTCAAGTCGGTCTTCACTTCAATCTGGTGGCAAGTAGCAGCTCAACCCGCTTCACCTCACGAATGACGCGATCGGCCTGCATCTGAGGGGTCAGGCTCAGCTTCAGCTGTGTCGCCATCAATGCAAGGACGGCGCATGAGATGCCCCATTTGACGGCAGGCAGAACATCGACCGCATTGTAAAAGTGATAACCGCACCACACAGCGCCCAGAAACATGACGCTCTGTACGATCATCAGGACCCAGGTGACCCAACCGAGCTTGCCGCCGAATTGACTGAGCCCCAGAGCAAAGAAGCCAAGTTCCTCCGTCTTTTCAAATATCTCCCGATCTTCGCCTGTCAACGCTGCTTCAATCATCTTGTCGAGTTTGCTCATCTCTTCATTACTCATCCTTCTCTCCTTTCAGAGACTGTTTGAGTTTTTCACGTGCATGCATCAGGCGCGTCTTTACGGTTCCCACTGGAACATCGAGAGCAACAGAAACCTCCGCTACGCTCATATCTTCCAGGTAGAAAAGTGCGATTGCGGCAGACTGCTCCGGTGGCAGTCGTGATATTGCACGGCGGACCTGCATGGCCTGCGCCTGGTCGGTTCCACTCTCACCGACGAAATTTTCCACATCATTGGCGATAGCGCTGTTGAGTTCGCGCTGGCTTTGCTTGCGGCGGACGACTCCCGAGCACCGACGTGTGGCAATCCGTGTCGCCCAGGCCGGAAAAGCGCGGACATCGTTCAGCTTTCTCAACCCGCGAAAGATATCGATCCAGGTCTCCTGGACCACATCGCGTGCATCTTCGATATCGCCGAGCAAGCGCATGGCATGGGCAAGCAGACGCGGTCCTCGCAATGCCACGAGTTCCGTCATGGCCGTACGATCGCCTAGCCGAGCGGATGTGACCAGATAGTCTTCCAAGACGCGTTTGGGATCGACCACCGGTCCCTCCATCAATCATCGGTGACTATAAGGTGGGCGCAAGTCGGCGTTTGGTTCAGTTTGATCGAAGTTTTTTGACGCGACGGCCGTTGTCGAGACCCAAGCTTGAATCGCGGTGCGAAGATCTCTGACCCAGATCAATGCCACTGCCTCCTTGCTTTGCGATGAAATCGAGCTCCATTGAGCCGGCAAGATCGGCGGTACTCGGATGCCGTGACCCGCCCTTACTTGAAGTCGCTTCGGGTCTAACGGCATGGCCTCTAGACACGAGAAATGCGGTCTCCCCATGCCCAAAACCGTATTCCAAGCGGATGGACTGACAAAGACCTACAAGACAGGCGATGTTGAGATTCATGCCCTGCGCGGTGTCGACCTGGAGCTCTATGAAGGCGAACTCGTGGTCATGCTCGGTCCCTCCGGGAGCGGAAAGTCCACCCTGTTGAACATACTGGGCGGCCTCGACACCGCAACGAGCGGTCACGTACACTTTCGCGATCTGGATCTCACCGATCTCAGCGATCGCAAACTGACGCGCTACCGCCGCGACCATGTCGGTTTCGTCTTCCAGTTCTACAATCTGATCCCCAGCCTAACCGCATTGGAGAATGTTGCGTTGGTGACAGAGATCGCGCCGGATCCGATGACACCACAAGCCGCACTCGCCCTAGTGGGACTTGAGGATCGAACCGATCACTTTCCCGCACAATTGTCAGGTGGCGAACAGCAACGCGTTGCCATCGCCCGCGCGATTGCGAAGCGTCCCGAGGTTCTGTTCTGCGATGAACCGACGGGCGCGCTCGACAGCAAAACCGGTATTCGCGTACTTGAGGCTCTGACGGCCGTAAACGAAGAGCTTGGAACCACCACCGCGGTCATCACTCATAATGCCGCGATCCAGAAAATTGCAGACAGGGTGTTCCGCTTTCATGACGGCCGCATCGCCGATGTCTCGGTCAACGAAACGCGTGTCGATGCAAGCCATGTGAGCTGGTGATGCCGTCATGAGCGTTCTCGACAAGAAACTGCAGCGAGATCTCCGCCGCCTGGCAGCGCAAGGCCTTGCGGTCGCGTTGGTCATCGCAGCCGGCGTCATGACCTTGCTGCTGGCGGTTGGCACCTCTCGCTCTCTCGACGAGACCCGCAACGCATATTATGAACGCTTTCGGTTTGCCGATGTCTTCGCGGCTGCGACACGGGCGCCCAACGCGTTAATCGACCGATTACGTAAGATTCCCGGCATCTCCGCAGTCGAGACACGTATCATGAAGGCGGCATTGCTCGATATCGCGGGCATGGAGGAACCGGCAACCGGCATTGCACTATCCCTGCCCGATCACCGCGCGCTCCGCCTCAACAGGCTCTATCTGCGGTCCGGTAGCCTGCCCGGACCTGGCAAGACCAGCGAAGTTGTCGTCAACGAAGCCTTTGCCAAAGCTCATGGCTTTCGGGTTGGCTCGCGATTTCAGGCGATTCTCGGCGGGAAAAAGCGCAGCCTGGACATTGTGGGCATCGCTCTGTGTCCGGAGTTCATCTATGCCCTTGGCCCCGGTGATCTCGTACCGGACGGAGAGCGCTTCGCCATTCTCTGGATGTCGGAGAAGGCAGTCGAGTCCATCTTCGATCTGGAGGGGGCGTTCAACTCTGTTGCAGTCAAGCTTCTTCGAAATGCCTCCGAACCGGATGTGATCGACCGGATCGATGGAATTCTCGCTCCTTATGGCGGTACCGGCGCCTATGGACGCAAGGACCATCAGTCCCATGCTTTTATCGATAGCGAACTCGAACAGCTCGCAGCAATGAGCCGGGTCATCCCGCCGATCTTCCTGTTCGTATCGGCCTTTCTCATCAACATGATTCTGTCGCGGCTGATCGCTCTCGAACGCGAGCAGATCGGGCTGCTGAAAGCCATCGGCTATGGCCGAGCAGCAATTGCAGTTCACTATGTGAAACTCGTTGTCGCCATTGCAGCCATTGGACTTGTGATTGGTTTTGCAGCGGGGACTTGGCTCGGCCAAGGTCTCACCAAGTTCTATGGCGACTTCTTCCACTTTCCGTTTCTGATCTTCCGGCGCGACCCCGAGCTCTATGCGATTGCAGCAGTGGTCGCGCTCGGCGCTTCGGTGGCAGGTGCAATCAAGTCAGTTGGTGCGGCCGTAACACTACCGCCGGCCGTTGCAATGTCACCTCCTGCCCCGACTCGCTACGCGCGTATGGGTATTGAGCATCTTGCGGCATTCAAAGCGATGACTCAGCTGACCATGATGGCCTTGCGGCATATGGTCCGCTGGCCCATGCGTTCGGCTGTGACCACATTCGGGACCGCACTCGCCGTCTCGCTTTTGATCACGGCGACCTTCATGCTCGACAGTCTCGAGTTGATGATCGATGTGACTTATTTTCAAAGCAATCGGCAGGACGCGACGATCACATTGATCGATGAGAAAGATGATCGTGTCATACAGGCCGCCGCACAACTCCCTGGAGTCATGAGAGCTGAACCTTATCGCGTCGTTGCCGTGCGTCTCAAGCATGGCCACAGGAGCAGACGGCTTTCAATCCAAGGCCAACCTCGCGGTTTGGATCTGAGCCGCATTCTGGACAGAAACCATACGCCCGTCTCCCTGCCCGCGAGCGGACTCGTCGTGAGTGAACGGGTCGCCGAACTCCTCTCGATCCAACGCGGCGACACGATTCAGGTCGACATTCTAGAAGGGCGTCGCGGGACCAAGACCGTCACCGTTACAGATATCATAACCTCCTACTTCGGCCTCCTGGCATACATGGATTTTCATGCTTTGAACCATATGCTTGGCGATGGCCCTCAGGTGACCGGCATCCATGTCGCCTATGATGAGGCTTTAACCGGCGACCTGTTTCGAGCGATCAAAGGCCTGCCCGCCGTATCGGCCATCGCGCTCCTGCGGGTTTCGCTCGCCAAGTTTCGCGAGACAATCGCCCGGAACATCACGGTCTCAACCACAATCTACGTCGTGCTGAGCATCATCATCGCCTTCGGCGTCGTCTACAACAGCGCGCGCATTCAATTCTCGGAGCGCGCCCGGGAGTTTGCCAGTCTTCGTGTTCTTGGTTTCTCAAGCAACGAAGTCAGTCGCGTCCTCATGACGGAACTCGCGATCCTTGTTGCTCTGGCCCAGCCACTCGGATGGGCCATTGGCTATGGCTTCGCTCGGCTTGTCACAAAGGGCTTCGAAAGCGATCTCTATACGATCCCATTCTTGATCGAACAGGACACATATGCAGCAGCAAGCCTAGTTGTAATTGCCGCTGCAGCGGTATCGGCCATGCTTGTGCGCCGTCGGATCAATCAGCTTGATATGATTCGAGCTCTGAAAACTCGGGAATGAACGCGATGTCCGGATTGACAATCAAACGCATCCTTCTCGGCATCGTCTTCGCGCTGGCCATAGGCGGCCTCATCTATGCTCTCCAGCCCCAACCGGTACCGGTCGACACAGCCCGGATCGGGCATGGGACGATCGAGGTGACGATTGACGACGAAGGCGAAACCAGAATTCGTGAGGTCTATACGGTATCCGCACCGATCGGTGGAAAGATGCAGCGATCGCCGCTGGAAGTGGGCGACCCGGTTGAGAAGAATAAGACGATCGTCGCCGTCATCCGACCGGGAGATCCAGAATTCCTTGATGTGCGTCGGCGCCGTGAATTGGAAGCCGCTGTCGCCGCGAACAGAGCAGCCGTGTCTCTTGGCGAATCGAAAATTCGCCAGACACGCTCGGAACTCACCTTCGCCGAGAGCGACCGTGCCCGCGCCAAGCGCCTCGCCGAGCGTGGCATTGTCTCGGAACGTGCACTCGAAAAGGCAGAGCTGGAAGTCGATGTTCGGCGCGCCGCCGTCGCCCAGGCCGAAGCCGATCTCGAACTTAAACGCCGCGAGCTCGAAAGTGCGAAAGCCCGGTTAATCGGCCCCGAACAACTCGGGGTCGCCGATGACGAAGCCAATTGCTGTGTCCAGGTTCGCGCACCCGTCAGCGGAAGCGTGCTCAAGATCCACCATGAAAGCCAGCAGGTTGTGCAAGCGGGTGCCGAACTGCTGGAGATCGGCGACCCTCAGGACTTGGAGATTGTAACCGATCTCCTGTCGACCGATGCCGTGAAAATCAAGATTGGCTCCGAAGCGCGGATCGAAGCCTGGGGTGGTGAACAGACGTTAAGAGCCCGGATCAAACGTATTGATCCGGCTGGTTTTACCAAGGTTTCAGCGCTTGGGATCGAGGAGCAACGCGTAAACGCGGTGCTCGACATCATTGATCCTAAAGAAAATTGGATGGCACTTGGGCACGACTTTCGTGTCTTCGTTCGAATCAGTATCTGGAAGTCCGACGATGCGCTTCGCGTTCCTATCAGCGCGCTCTTTCGCACAGGAAAGGACTGGAGCGTGTTCAAGGTTGTCGATGGCCAGGCTCGGCTTACGCGTATCGAAGTCGGACACCGCAATGCCGAGGTTGCCCAGGTCTTAAGCGGGCTGACAGCCGGAGATACGGTCGTTCTGCACCCAAGTGACAAAGTTGGTGACGGCTTGGAGGTCACCGAGCGCAATAGCGAAGATATCGATCTGCAGTGACCTGGACATGAATGAATGGGCTCAGACTTAACAAAGATCAATCGCGGCCGCCTTGCGCGCTGTTAATCTTCGAATATGCACCTCATTGAGGGAACCAAGAACAGTGAAAGCTGACTGGCTAGGTCATAATAGCGCCGAGGCAACAATCACCGTCGAGGCGCGTCTGTTTAACAGTCTGACGAGATTCGCATCCGGCCGACGCATCTGTCGGCAGGTGGGTCTGCCGGCCGGCAGCACTGTTGCCGACCTGATGGGTCGGCTTTCGGTACCAGAACGGGATGTCTTCCTCATTCTTAGGAACGGCCGCGATATAACCCGCAGCTTGCACACCACACTCAACACGGGTGCTCTTCTGAACGACGGCGATGTCATCGCCCTTTCCGGCCCTGTCCCCTATAGCTGGGGATACGGTGCACCGGTGGTTTAGCTCATGGCAAACGTTCCCACATTGGTTGGAGACTTCGCGGAAGAAAATTCAAATCGCGCCTTGCGATTCCGTCACGCGATCGCGCTGATCGATGCCGCGAATGCTGACGATCCGAACAAGACGCCCGACCGGGGTCAGATGCGACCGACCGAACTCGTCTACGGCGAGCGTATGTCAAAGACACTCGACCGGCTTTACCCAGCGGCTTCAGAATTGCTGGCACTTGCCGTACGCGCGCAGCATATCTGCCGGTGGACCGTTTCTCGCAGCAGCTATCCAGAGGGCCGAATTGGTTATCTGCGCTGGCGGACCGACTCGAAGAAACAGCACGCCGAACAAACAGCCATCATTCTTGACACATCCGGATATGACAGCGCTGAGATTGCCCGCGTGCAGTCCCTTATCCGCAAAGAAAACCTGAAAACGGACTCGGAAGCGCAAGCACTCGAAGATGTCGCCTGCGTGGTCTTTCTTGAGCACTATTTCGCGGACTTCTCCGAAAAGCACGACACCGATAAGATCCTTGCGATTCTGCGCAAGACCTGGCGCAAAATGTCGGAAACCGGACGCCAGGGCGCTCTTGATCTTGAATTCTCACCGGAAATTGGCGCGCTCATCGAGAAAGCATTGGCCGAAGACTGAAAGCCGACTCGCCGACCGACAATTCGCCAGCCTGTCTGTCGCACCATCGGTGTCATCCAACCCGCACCAGATCGACACATCAATTGTCGGCCACAACACAGCATTGCGGCTCGTCATCGCGATGCATCAGGTAAACAGTGAAAGGTTCTAGGCTGCCTGAGCCACGTCCAATTCAAACCGCTGCCACAGTTCAACGAGTGCTGCGACGAGAGCATCCATTACGACATCATCGTGGAACGGCGACGGGGTCAGCCGCAGTCGCTCTGTCCCTTTTGGGACAGTCGGATAGTTGATCGGCTGAACATAGATGCCGAATTCCTGCATCAGCGCGTCGGTCACCTGTTTTGCTGTCACCGGACAGCCCACCAGCACGGGAACAATGTGGGTGTTGCTCGGCATTGTCGGAATGGCGTTCTCGGCCAACAGGCGTTTCAGGCGGGCAGCGCGAGACTGGTGAGCTTGACGAAGTTCGTGATGCTCTTTGAGATATCGAACGCTGGCCAGCGCGGCACCGGTAATCGCCGGCGGCAGACTCGTCGTGAAAATAAACCCTGGTGCTATCGAACGGACAGCGTCGATCAGAACATCCGACGCACCAATATACCCGCCCATGCAGCCGAATGCCTTGGCAAGCGTACCTTCGATAATTGTTATACGGTCGGCAACGCCTTCGCGTTCCGATATGCCGCCACCGCGCGTCCCATAGAGACCAACCGCATGAACCTCGTCGAGATATGTTATTGCGTTGAATTCGTCGGCGAGATCGCAGATCGCACGAATTGGCGAAACATCGCCTTCCATGGAGTAAACGCTCTCGAAAGCAATCAGTTTGGGCCGGTCGGGATGATCAGCTGAGAGCAACTCTCGAAGATGCGCCATGTCATTATGACGGTAAATACGCTTCTCTGCACCCGACTGACGAATACCATCGATCATCGAGGCATGATTCAACGCATCGGAATAGATGATGCAATTCGGGAGCAATTTTGCAACCGTCGAAAGTGTTGCTGCATTCGATACATAACCCGACGTAAAGAGAAGAGCTGCATCCTTGCCATGCAAATCTGCGAGTTCGCGCTCCAGTTCGACATGCAAATGATGCGTACCGGAAATATTGCGGGTTCCCCCTGAACCGGCACCCATCCGTGTCGCGGCCAGCTTCAGGGCGTCGATGACGGCAGGGTTCTGCCCTTGCCCGATATAGTCGTTCGAGCACCAGACCACGACCTCATCCGGCCCGGGACCGTAATTTCTGGCCATTGGAAATCTGCCAGCCTCGCGTTCGAGGTCGGCGAAAACACGGTAGCGTCCTTCGTCTCGAACCTGAGCAACAGCCTGCTCGAATACGCGATCATAATCCATTGCACCCTCTGCTCCGATTAGAGGAATTGTTTCGACCAGCTATCCATGGAGGCGCACTGTCTCGCCTTGATATTGATCAAGCTCGTTTGGGTATTTGCATACCGCCAGAGAAGTGAACCTTCGCCGAACAGAATGTCCTATCGTTCCGAAGCCCTGGGATTGGGCTGGCGTGGCATAAGCAAAATTGGCGCGAATGAAATCACAAACAGAGTATAGGCCACGATCCAGGCGGTCGCCGATGCGAGCATCAATTCCAAATAGAGAGAAGGGAATAGCTGAGGTACGATCGTACGCAGAAGCGCAGCAACCGATATGAGCACATAAGCCAGCGCGATTGACGGTGATGCCTTTATGCGCCGTCCAGAATGACCAAGCGACGCGCGCGTCATAATACCCAGGATCATTGTACCGACAGCACCGGTACCAAAAGCGTGCAGCGCGGCAACTTCGCTTCCGAAATCAAAGCCCAACGCAAACGCCATCATAACGAGACCGACAATCAACCAGGCGTAGCCGACATGCAGAACCAGAACGATTGGCTGATTGAGAACAGACATCGTTCGCCACAGAGAAAAGCGGACAATGTTTGAGACGGCTGCTGCAGCTGCGAGACCGCCAGCCAACGGTCCAGGTGCATCAAAAATGAAGGCGATAAAAAAGGAGGCAACGAGGAGAATACAAACTGCGTCCAACCTGCCGTTCTGCGTCGGAAGTCCGTCTTCGATCCCGGCACGGGTCATGGCATTCTTGGTAAATCCTGGAATGGTCCGCCCGCCAATGATGGTGATCAAGAGGACAAGACCTCCCAAACCCGTCGTAATGCCCGTCGACATGCCACCCGGAACGATGTCCAATCGGTCGCCATGGTACAGCCCATTACCCAACGCCAATACAGCGACGATAACGAGAAACACGGTGTTACGCGGCGTAAGGCTTGCGCCGAATTTTCTCCAAATCAGAAATCCCAGGAGCGGTAGATACGCGAAGTCGATGGCGGCCGTCAGCGGCACAGGCAATGCGGCCGTCGACCACATCACCGCACGCCCGCATAACCAAGCGGCGAAAATGACGAACAGGCCTACCCCGTGAAGGCGTTCCGTTTTCGTCCAGTTGGGAACCGCAGTGAGGAGAAACCCGCTGAGACCAGCGGCTCCGAAACCAAACACCATCTCATGTGCGTGCCAGAGATGGGTTGGCTCGGCGATCGTCATGTCCGAAAGCGCACCACCCATGGTGTGGATCGACAGCCACAAATGCCAAGCCGCAACGGATAGTGCGGCATATAGCCCCGCGCCTAAAAAGAATGGACGAAACCCGTGGCTGAAGAATGTTTGAAAGAAAGGCGGACGTCTTCTCATTGCCCCGCCTCCATTCATCACACGCTGCGTCGCTGAGGTCATGGCCCAATTCCCCATTTTGGAAACTCAGCCCCTCCCCGGCTGGGTCCGATCTTGTCGTCTTCTGATTACAAAACAGAAAGGGCGAGAACGACGGTTAACAAAAGTCAAGGAATGTAGAGAGCAGTCCACCTACTCCTGATGACATCGATCAACCTCTTTCAGAATGACTCATGGGGAGTGCGTCATGAACAGACTTTTGTCGGGCGGCCTTGTCGCAACCGTGTTGACGGCAGGTGCCCTGGCGGCATTCACGTCAACTGCGGCTTTCGCTGAGGAGCCCAAACTATCCGAGGAAGCATTCGAGAAATCAAAAGCGCTCTACTTCCAGCGTTGTGCAGGTTGTCACGGCGTCCTTCGCAAAGGCGCCACAGGCAAGGGCTTGCTGCCCAAGGATACCCGCAAGCTCGGCCAGAAGCGTCTTGAGAAGATCATCACGCTCGGTACCGAAGGCGGGATGAACAACTTCGACGATATCTTCACAAAAGAGCAGATTCGCGACATCGCGACCTACATCCAGTTGGAGCCGCCGGTTCCGCCGGAAATGACTTTGGACCAGATGAAGAAACTCACCAAAGTCTATGTGAAGCCGGAGGACTATCCGACCAAGCCAATGCATGGTCGCAATTGGCAGAACTTCTTTGTCGTTATCGAACGCGACATCGGAAAGGTTGCCATTATCGACGGCGACAAACATGAGATCGTCGCTCACGTGAACACGGGCTATGCGGTTCATGTCATCAAGGCCACCGAACATCACAAGCTGGACAAGCCCGAGTATCCGGGACGCTTCTGGTACACGATGGGCCGCGACGGCAAGATCAACAAGATCGACCTGTTTCAGACACCCGACAAGATGCTCGTCGCTGAAACACAGATCGCTTACGACGCTCGCGACGTCGCCGTCTCAGGCGATGGCAAGTATGTCATCGGTGGTGGCTACTGGCCGCCTCATGCCGTCATCGTCGACGGTGGCACGATGGAGCCGCTCAAAGTCATATCGACCCGTGGCGCCAATGTGGACGGTGAGTATGTGAACGAGAGCCGCGTGGCTGCCGTTTACACGACGCCAAACGAACGTTCCTTCCTGATCTCAGGCAAGGAGCTCGGACAGATGTGGCAGATCGATTACTCCGATCTCGACAATCTGCGCATCGTCAAGATGGAAACAGCGAAATTCCTGCATGACGGCTTCTTTGATCCGACAGGGCGCTATTTCCAGATTGCTGCCAACGCCTCCAACAAGATGGTCATCGTCGACACCAAGGACTGGCAACGTGAAGCCATGATCGATGTCGGCAAGCTTCCGCATCCCGGACCTGGCGCAAACTGGGTCGATCCGAAATGCGGTCCGGTGGCAGGTACCACGCATCTTGGCGAAGGTAAGATTGCTGTCTGGGGCAATGATCCGGCGAAACACGCCGATCAAGCCTGGAAGGTTTGCTACAACGTGGAATCTGACGGACCCGGCCTCTTCATCCGAACACATCCGGTCTCACCCTATGTGATCTTCGATCAGACGAAACATCCGGAACCTGAAGTCCAGCAGTCTGTTCAAGTTTTGGACAAGAAGACCGGCAAAATCGTGAAGAACATTCGCGTGACCGAAGAAGAAGGTAAGGTTGCTGTCCATATCGAATTCAACAAGGATGGAACCGAATTCTGGGTCTCGGTCTGGAACCGCAAGAACAATAAAGAACCTGTCGGCGAGATCGTGGTCTACGACTCCAAGACATTGAAAGAGAAAAAACGGATCAAGGGTCTGTCGACCCCGACCGGTAAGTTCAATGTCTACAATCGCATCAACCATGTCACGTAATGACTAGGTAACGACGCAAGGGGTGGCTCAATAGCCACCCCTTTTTTTCTCTTTTTTCGGGGGAGCGGGTCCATGGCAGAGACAAACGAAAAAGCACCCGGCACAGACGCCGCGAGTGAATCAGATGCTGCGTCACAGACGGAAAAGCCGCGACGCAAATGGCTGAAGCGAACACTCTGGGGCGTCCCAATCGCCGGATCTGCCGCTCTCTTTATCTCTGGCATAGTCTTCTGGGGCGGGTTCAACACCGCAATGGAAGCCACCAACACGCTGGGCTTCTGTATCTCCTGTCACGAGATGGAAACCACCGTCTATCAGGAATATCGCAAGACCGTTCATTTCCAGAACCGCACCGGTGTGCGGGCCACATGTTCCGACTGCCATGTTCCGGATCCATGGATCCATAAGATGGTAAGGAAGGTCGAGGCATCGCGCGAACTCTATTACAAAGCGATGGGCAGCATCGACACGCCGGAGAAATTCGAAGCCAAACGGCTGCAACTCGCCAAGCGGGTCTGGAAGACCATGAAGGAGACGGATTCGCGCGAGTGCCGGAACTGTCACAACTTTCAGTCTATGAGTCCCGAGTTCCAAAAACCTCGGGCCCGCAAACAACATCTTAATGCATTCACGACGGGTCAGACTTGCATCGACTGCCATAAGGGTATTGCTCACAACAGCGTTCGCAATCACTTGACAGACGCCGAATTGGAAGAACTGGAAACGCCTCGCCGGGCGTTCGTACGCGAAATTCCGTTGGAATTCACCGCGAGCCTGAAGCGCGTAGAGAAACGCGAAGCTGAAGAAGCGGCAGCAAAAGAGGCAGCTGCGAAGGCGAACGAGAAACAGGTCGCCGCAAGAATCGAAAAGGCCGTCGACAAAGCATTGGCCGACTATGTCGCCAAGCTTGAGAAAGCAAGCGCAGACCAAAAGGTCGCCGCAGCAGAGACGCCCGCGGCAAAACCGTTAGAGACGAGTGCAGCTGCAACCACGCCTGCCCCGAGCACCGGTGCCGGATGGGATAGTGTCGAAGCCAAAACCGTCACTCTGTTTTATCCCGGGCAAGCCTCATTCGAATGGGTTCAGAACGGCCGTGATCATGGCGGCGCACGTGCCTTCCGCAAGGCTGGCGATCGCTGTCAGGAATGCCATGCCAAGGAAGTGAAGGACATGGGGGCCAAGATCGTTAAGGGTGAGAAAGCCGAAGCGACACCGATCCCCGGCAAGAGAGGCCATATCGATGTGAAGGTTCAGGCCAGCCATGACGGAGAAAATCTGAGGCTGCGCTTCCAGTGGCCGAATGCCCCTCATACACCCGTCCCCTTTGTCGATGGCGGCAAGATGGACAAAGAAAATCAGGTGAAGCTTGCAGTCATGTTTGCTGGCCAGGGAATCGAACTCATTGAGCAAGCCGGCTGCTGGGCAACCTGCCATCATGATTCACGCTACATGCCGCATGAACCAAGCGCAGATGATCTGTCGGGTGCGGCCGCGATTGTCGAACGCCTGGACGGGGCCGACGGCATCACAAAATATCTCGCCGATACGCGCACCAAGATCGAGATTCGCGGGCGCGGCGGCAAGAAGCGTGGCGGATGGGACAAGCTCAAGGACGAAGCCGAGATTGCGGAACTCACGAAGCAGGGCGCCATCATGGACCTGATCCGCTATAATTCAGGCGGCAAGGTCGAAAACGGTCATGTGCTGGATCATCGGGTAATGACTGGCGGAACAGAAGTCACCGCGACGGGTAAACTCGATGGTGATACCTGGACCGTCGAGATGAGCCGGCCCCTCAAATCGGACAAGCCGGGCGACATCTCTATCGAGGCCGGAAAAATCTATACGATCGGCATCGCAATTCACGATGACTATACGAGCGCACGCTTCCACCATGTCTCTTTGGAGTACCACTTCGGTCTCGACAACGGCGAAGCGGAGATCAACGCGGTGAAACAATGAAACGACTGATCCTCGGATTTGGCATCGCCATTCTTATTTCAGGTTCCCTGTTCCTGTCAGGTGGCAATTCCGGCGCGGCCTCCGATAAGGAGGCCGTCTGCAAGAAAGCAGAAGAACGTTATCAGGAGATGTTCGGCAAACCGTCGAGCGAAGAACCGCATACGGTCATCCTGATGTACAAGTACACATTCTGCCCCCTCGATATCGAGGTCAAACAGGGGACCAAGATCCGCTGGGTCAATGTGGACAAACGCACCAGTCATAGTGTCTGGTTCAAGGAGGCGGGCGAGGAGGAATCTGACCGCGCGTTTCCCGAAGAACATATCGAGAAGACAGTCGAACTTGCTCCCGGTATCTATGCCTATATCTGCGGGCCTCATTGGGAAAAGCGCGACATGGTCGCCAAACTGAAAGTCGTGCCGTAGCGCGTCGTCGCTCACCGGCGGACCGTATACCGTTCAACAACGAGAAACTGACTCTGCCCGCTGCTTCGGCACGGGCATGATTGTGTTTTGATGAAAGCAGCTCAGCGGGTGTTTTCCGGCGCGAAAACAGGCCCCCTCGCCGCACTTTCAATTAACAAAAGTCAAGGCTGACTCCCTGGTCCTCTCGCTAGTGTTTGGCAACGATTTCGCCAACATCAGATTGGCTGCAAATGAGCGAGGGGACGGCGATGGCAACAGTAGGTCGGGTGTTCCTTGTCGGGGCGGGTCCTGGTGATCCCGACCTGATGACGGTAAAGGCGCATCGCATCATCTCGACGGCGACTGTCGTCGTCTATGATCGCCTCGTATCCGATGCGGTTATGGCGCTGGTACCGGCAGGTGCCGCACGGATCAATGTCGGCAAACAACCGCATCATCATCCTGTGCCTCAGGAAGAGATCAACGAAACCTTGGTGCGCCTCGCCAAGAGCGGGCGAACGGTCGTACGCCTGAAGGGCGGTGACCCGCTGATGTTCGGGCGCGGCGGTGAAGAAGCCTTGTCACTCGCGCGTGCTCACATTCCGTTCGAGATCGTTCCTGGTATCACAACCGCCCAGGGAACAGCCGCAAATCTGAACGTCCCTCTCACCCATCGCGGATGCGCATCGAGCGTTCGATACCTTACCGGCCATTGCCGTGCTGACGCTCCACTGGACTTCGATTGGGACGGTCTTGCAGACCCCGAGACAACGCTTGTGGTCTATATGGGTCTTGCCAACATCCGGACGATCGCGATGGAGCTTATGGCCCACGGCCGCGAGCCTACGACACCGGTCCTCGCCGTTTCGAAAGCCACACGACCCGACCAGAGGCACCTCCTCTCGACACTCACCTGTGTTGCAGATGACGTGCGCGAAGTCGCGTTGCCCGGCCCCGTCATCTTTGTTGTCGGCGAGGTGGTTCGCCTTGCCTCTACCTTGGGAACATTTTGTCATGCGCGCGTGCCAGACCATTTGGCGGCTGCTGAGTAGCTGCGGGCTGATTTTGCTGTTTGGCCTCACGACCTCGGCATTTGCGCTCGACGAAAAGCGGAAAGCTGAACTGACCCACCTCGTCCGCCAGGACTGCGGATCGTGCCACGGACTGACATTGGGAGGCGGTCTCGGCCATGCGCTGGTTCCTGAGACACTCAAGGCTGCCGACAGTGCCGATATCGCGGCGGTCATTCTGGATGGCGTACCCAACACGCCAATGCCGCCCTGGCGCGGTCTGCTCACGCAGATGGAAGCGCTGTGGATCGCTGACAAACTGAAGGAAGGATTCCCCAAATGAAGCGCCGCTCAGTCCTGAAACTTGGCGCTCTTGGAGCTGCAGCCACGCTTGTTAGACCAGCTTATGCAACCGGTCTGCATCTGCGCGGCACCGGGGACCTCGGCCTCGTCGTCGAGCGGGCGAACGGCTCCCTCGGCCTGGTGGACACGACAGAGCGTTCTCTGATCTCGCGGATTGAAGGCCTTGGCGATCTCTCGCACGCCTCCGTGACCTATGCCCGCAGCGAGCGCTATGCCTATGTGTTTGGCCGCGATGGCGGATTGACCAAGATCGACATGCTGAAGGCTGCGATCGACAAGCGGATCGTCCAATCGGGCAACGCCATCGGAGGCGCGATTTCAGACGATGGCCGCCTGGTCGCCGTTTCGAACTACAAGCCGGGCGGTGTTCGCATTTTCGATTCGGAAACACTTGAACCGGTTGCCGACATTCCTGCCATCTCAGCTGACGGCAGCCGCTCCAAGGTCGTGGGTCTCGTCGATGCGCCGGGCCGTCGTTTCGTGTTCACGCTTTATGATGCCGGCGAGATCTGGATCGCCGACCTTGCAGGCAGCAAACCGAAAATCACAAAGTTCCCAAAGATTGGCGCTCTACCTTATGACGCACTGATCACCGGTGACGGACGGCACTATATTGCCGGTCTCTTCGGTGAAGACGGAATGGTGCATCTCGACCTTTGGGCCGACAAACCGGCACCGAAACGCATCCTCGACGGCTACGGACGGGGCGAGAAGAAACTCCCTGTCTACAAGATGCCTCACCTGGAAGGGTGGGCCCGCGCAGGAAATCGCTTTCTCCTGCCGGCCGTTGGGCGACATGAACTGATGGCGCTCGATGCAGAGACCTTTGTCGAAACCGGCCGTATCGCGGTTCATGGCCAACCGATTTTTGCGGTTGCCAGACCGGACGGGCGTCATGCCTGGGTGAATTTCGCTCATCCCTTGAACGACACGATCCAGGTGATCGACGTACCCAGCATGACCATTGTCCATGAGATGAAACCGGGCCGTGCTGTGCTGCACATGGAATTCACACCACGCGGTCACGAGGTCTGGGTCTCCGTGCGCGACGCCGACAGAGTCGATGTCTTCGATACGCGCACATTCGCCAAACTTGCCGAACTGCCACTTCAGAAACCAAGCGGTATTTTCTTCACGGCCCGTGCGCATCGGATCGGGCTCTGAAGTTATGGCTCTCTCGGAAATGGATATCCCGTTGATCGATGCCTGGCAGCGTGGATTTCCTCTTGTCGACCGGCCGTACCGCGAGATGGCGATTGCTCATGGTCTGACAGAAGCCGAGCTCTTGGCGACACTTTCGCGCCTTCGCGACGATGGCGTTCTTTCCCGGGTAGGCGCCGTCGTGCGGCCGAATACGGTTGGTGCCAGCACACTCGCCGCAATGCAGGTCCCTGCCGAGCGCCTTGAAGAGGTCGCGCATGTCGTTTCTGCCGATCCGGGCGTCAACCACAATTACGAACGCGAGCACGCCTACAATCTCTGGTTTGTCGTCACGGGGCCGAACCGATCGAGCATCAACGCAACATTATTGAAGCTGCAGAATCGGACCGGTTGCCAACCGCTCGATCTGCCACTTGAACGCCCCTATTTCATTGATCTTGGTTTTGCCGTCGGCAGCTCAGGTGGAGAACGCCCAACGCCGCGCCGTGCGCCGGTCCGTGAAGCGACAACGGACGACCGCAACATCCTCGCGGCGCTCGAAAACGGCTTGCCACTTGAAGCTCGGCCGTACCAATCGATCGGTAGCCAACTCGACATGGATGAGTCCCATGTCATCGAGCGGCTCGGCACACTGATCGATGATGGGATCATATCCAGGTTCGGACTGGTCGTGCGGCACCGTGAACTTGGGTACAAGGCAAATGCCATGGTTGTTTGGGACGTCCCCGAACGGCATGTCGACGCCCTTGGTGAGACATTCGCCTCGCATCCTTTCGTCACGCTTTGTTATCGCCGTCCTCGACGCTTGCCGAGCTGGCCCTACAATCTTTTTTGTATGATTCACGGCCGCCAACGCGACACGGTTCTTGGGCAAATCGACGAGCTCAAAGCTGTCGCGGACGTCGTTGACCGACCGCCTGCTGTTCTCTTCAGCCGCCGTCGCTTCAAACAGCGCGGCGCGCGCCTCTCGGCAGCTTGAGGAGATGGTCATGATCGACGCTCAGGACCGTGCCATTATCAATGCCCTGCAAGGCGGTTTTCCAATCGCGGACCGCCCGTTCGCTGAAGCGGCGGAAAAGCTCGGATTCGATGAAGCGACATTGATCGAGCGTATCGGGACCTTGCGCGAGAGCGGCGTCCTGACCCGGTTCGGCCCCATGTACAATGCGGAAGAAATGGGGGGTGCATTCTGCCTGTGTGCCGTCGCAGCGCCGCAAGACCGGTTCGACGAAACCGTAGCGCTCATCAATGCCTATGACGAAGTTGCACACAACTATGCCCGCGATCATGAACTCAATATCTGGTTTGTGCTTGCAACCGAAAGCACCGAACAAATTGATGTGATCAATGCATCGATCGAGGCAGATACCGGGCTGACGGTCTACGCTTTCCCGAAACTCCATGAGTTCTTCATCGGCCTGAGGGTGAATGCATGACCTACACCCTCGACGATACCGACCGTGCCATTATTGTGGCGACGCAGGCAGGCCTGCCGCTTTGCTCCCGTCCCTATCATACGATTGCCGATGAACTCGACCTGACGGCTGACGACGTCATGGAGCGGATGCGGGCGATGACCGAGGCTGGCATCATTCGGCGGATCGGCGTCGTCCCGAACCATTATGCACTCGGTATGACGGCCAACGGCATGTCCGTTTGGGATGTTGATGACAACGATGCCAAGCAGTTGGGCCGTGTGGTCGGGGCACTTGACTGCGTCAGTCATTGCTACCTCAGACCGCGCCATCGCCCTCTCTGGCCCTACAATCTGTTTGCGATGGTGCATGGGTCGAACCGCGAGGAAGTCAGCGAAAAAGCTGCCACGATCGCAGAGATTCTCGGATCGTCGTGCCGCGCATCGGACATTCTCTACAGCACGAAAATTCTCAAAAAAACCGGGTTGCGCCTGAAGCGAGGCCGCAAAGCCCAACCCGCCCCACAGGGAGAGCGTCATGTTTCGCCTGAGCCAGTTTCTTAAGGAAATCCGGAACCCGACACCTGTCGGTCCACGCCGCGACCCGCCGGGCCCGGTGGTTATCTGGAACCTCATCCGACGCTGCAATCTGCGCTGCAAGCATTGTTACTCGATCTCTGGAGACGTGGATTTTCCGGGCGAGCTCAACACCCAGGAAGTCTTCGACGTGATGGATGACCTGCATCGCTTCCGAGTGCCGGTCCTGATCCTGTCGGGAGGCGAGCCGTTGCTTCGCCGCGACATCATCGAGATCTCCGAACGATCCAAATCGATGGGCTTCTATACCGGACTTTCAAGCAATGGCGCCCTGATCAGCGTCCACAATATCGAGGCGATTGCCGGGGTTGGCTACGACTATGTCGGCATCAGTCTGGACGGTATCGGAGCAACCCACGACGCGTTCCGTGGCAAGGAAGGCGCTTTTGCAGCCTCTCTGGATGGTGTCCGTCTATGCCGCGAGCACGGCATCAAGGTGGGGCTCCGCTTCACCATGACGATGGACAATCACAAAGAACTTCCCGAACTCCTCGCACTGGCCGAAAGCGAGGGCGTCGACAAGTTCTATCTGTCACATCTGGTTTATGCCGGACGTGGCAACAAGAACCGTGGCGACGATACGGCGTGGGAGATCACACGCTCGACCATGAACACCCTGTTCGACACGGCCTGGTCCTATGTGGAGCGGGGTATCGAAAAGGAGTTCGTCACCGGCAACAATGATGCCGATGGTGTGTTTCTCTACTTCTGGGTGCGCGAACGATTCCCGGAAGCAGCCGAGCATGTCAGAGCAAAACTCGCCCAATGGGGCGGCAATGCCAGCGGCGTCAATGTCGCCAACATCGATAATCTCGGTAACGTCCACCCGGATACATTCTGGTGGCACTACAATCTGGGCAATGTGCGCGAACGCGCCTTCTCGGAAATCTGGCCCGATACAAGCGACCCGATCATGGCCGGTCTCAAGCAAAGACCGCGAAAGATATCCGGGCGCTGCGGCGCGTGCCGCCACTTCGATATCTGCGGCGGCAACACACGCGTACGCGCCATGCAATTGTCCGGCGATCCATGGGCGGAAGACCCAGCCTGCTATCTGACGGACGAAGAGATCGGCCTTTCCGAAGGCAGAGAACGCCTGACAGTCCGCCCATTCAGAGGACAGCGCCATGAAACGCCGCATCGCATCCTGGCTTAGTCTTTGCGGCCTCGCCGCACTCCTTACGGGCACGGCAGGCAACGCACACGCCGCGGATGACGTCGTCACATTGTTCAAGAAGCACTGTGCCACTTGCCACGGCGAGGACCGTCTTGGCCGCATTGGTCCGGCATTGATCCCGCAGAACTTGCGACGTCTGAAGAAGAAACGTGCGATTCGCGTGATCGCAAAGGGTCGGCGCGCGACGCAAATGCCGCCCTTTGTACAGTTGCTGTCAGACGAGCAGATCGCAGCGCTCGCCACATACATCTACAAGCCGCTGGACAAGATTCCCGTTTGGGGCAAGGCCGAGATCGAGAAGACGCATATCATCCACAATGCTGAACTTGTCCAAGGCAACGCCAAGACTGCCAAACCGATCTACGACGCCGATCCGCTAAATGTCTTTCTGGTGGTCGAGTCCGGCGATCATCACGTCACGGTCCTGGATGGCGACAAGTTTGAGCCGATCCATCGCTTCAAATCGCGTTTCAGCCTGCATGGCGGACCGAAATACACATCCGACGGACGCTTCGTCTACTTCGCATCGCGTGACGGCTGGATCACTAAATTCGACATGTACAATCTCGAAGTCGTCGCGGAAATCCGTGCCGGCATCAACGCACGCAACGCCGCTGTATCCAGCGACGATCGCTACGTCATCGTCGGTAACTATCTGCCCCACAATCTGGTCATTCTGGACGCTCGGGATTTGAGCCTCGTCAAGATCATTCCCGTCGCCAATGAGAAAGGTGTCACGTCCCGTGTCTCTGCCGTGTACGACGCGCGCCCTCGCCGCAGTTTCATCGCGGCACTCAAGGACCTCAAAGAGGTTTGGGAGATCTCCTATGATGACGATCCGCCGGCAGGCTTCGGCAAGGGCTGGGTGCACGATCATCGCAAGGAATCCGGAGATGCCGGCAAGACCGAACGCTTCCCCGTTCGAAGAATAACGGTCGATAACTATCTCGACGATTTCTTCTTCGACCAGGACTATATCAGCGTCATAGGCGCTGCCCGCGACGGCGGCGGACAGGTTGTCAATCTTGATGCAAAACGCGTCGTTGCCCGTCTCGACCTGCCCGGCTTGCCTCATCTCGGCTCAGGCATCACTTGGCCCTACAAGGACACAACCGTTCTCGCGACACCGAACCTGCGAACCGGTGAAGTCAGCTTCATCGACATGAAGACCTGGAAGACGATCAAGAAACTCAAAACCCTTGGCCCTGGTTTCTTCATGCGCAGTCACGAGAAATCTCGTTACGCCTGGGTCGACGTTTTCTTCGGCAAAGACCGCGACGCGATGCATGTTATCGACAAATCCACACTCGAGATTGCCAAAACGCTGCGCCCGGTGCCTGGAAAGACATCCGCTCATGTGGAGTTCGATCGAGATGGGAAGCATGCTCTCGTCAGCATTTGGGATAAATCCGGTTGGCTGATCATCTATGACGCGGAGACGCTGACTGAGGTCAAGCGCCTTCACATGGTGAGACCGTCCGGCAAGTACAATGTCCACAACAAGATCACACTCTCGCGGGGGACAAGCCATTGAGCGCGCTCCAGTCCGAGCCTTGCCCCGAACCTCGCCCCTCTCGGATATCGCTTATTCTGGTGGCGCACGGCGACCGCGGTGATGACAAGAGTAATCGCTGGCTCCTCGATCACCGAGACGCGTTACGGGAACAAAGGCAATTCCTTGCTGTAGAGGCCGGCGTTCTAAAAGGCGAGCCGACTGTTGAAGCGGCGCTCGACGCTGCTGTGACGGTCGGACCGGATCGGGTCCTTGTTTATCCAGTCTGTATGAGCGACGGATATTTCGTCAGGAAGATTCTAAAGGATCGCATCGCAGCGACGAACTGTCCGCTTCTTCTAACAATTCTGCCTCCGCTCGGTCTGGACCCGGCTCTCCCGCACCTGTTTCTGGAGCATGCGTTGAAAGCCGCCGAACAGCTCGATTGTGCAACTCAGGCTGCCCGTCTTCTGGTCGTCGGACATGGATCGAAGTTCGGCCCCGCCTCTGCGGCCGCAACGCAACAGATGGTTGGTGCCCTCCGCTCCGAACAACGCTTCGCATCTGTTGAACCCGCCTACCTTGAGGAGGCGCCGTTCCTTCACGATGCACTCGCCGAGAACAGCGTCCCGACGGTTGTTGCCGGCTTTTTCTCGGGTGTCGGAATGCACGCGATCGATGACGTTCCAACCGCGATCGAAGAAACAGGCGCTCATGCGACTTATACGGGACCGATTGGACTGCATGCCGCCATTCCGGATCTGATCCGATCCGCCGCCGGGAGGGCATTGTAGCGCGAGCAGTGCATCGTCGGATGTGTGTTGAATTCCGCGACGGTCAGTTAATGCTGAGCTTATCCACGATTGCCTCGCCATACTCGGCGTAGGTAAAGAGCGCGTCGACATCCGAGATAGCAACATTGCTTCGGTCCACCGTGACACCGAGCGGACGAAGCTTTGCCAGAGCCCTGGAGAAGCTCTCGGGCTTCATGCCGAGCCGATTGGCGATCAAGGTTTTCTCGTAAGGCAGTTCAACCACACAGGCGCCGTCTGGCTCCGGACAGAGGCGAACCAGGAAGTCGGCAATCCGACGCGGACCGGAAAGAATCTTGATTTCCTCGATCTGTTCCACAAGAAGTTTCAAATGCCGCGATGCCGATGCCAGCATGCAAAGCGCGAGATCGGGATTGTCGTGAATCTTGCGGCGCAGTTTCTTCCCATTGATTTTCAATAAACGAGCCGGACAGACGACTTCTGCACCTGCCGGATACCGTCCATTGAGAAACATTGCTGCTTCGGCAAAGCACTCGCCACGGCTGAACACCCCAACAACCGCCTCCTCGCCATCAGGCGTGATGCGATGGATCTTCACCCAGCCATCGAGAACAACGTAGAATGCGGTCGCGCGTTCACCCTGACTGAACAGCAGCTGGCCTTTTCCATATGTTTTCGGACCGCGCTCACCAACGATATCGGCGACCGCCTCCTCCGGCATGGCGCTAAACAAAGGAGTCGCCTTGACGACTTCCCAATCTGCTTGATCCACGATCATTCTCCCAAGCCGATCGACAAAGCCGCGCGAATTCCAAAATGAAGACCGTGGCCATCGGATCGTAGGAAGATCCGCATCCACGATTCTTGACCTTGATCAATCTAGCGTCGATCACCTAACTGTAGGGCGCATTGGCCGGGATAGGCAACAGTACATGGCTTATGGCCATGCAATACAAACGTATAGGTGGGATAAGTGAGCGAAACCAAGTTGTTGAGCGACAAAGTTGCTCTGATTACCGGTGCGGGCCGCGGGATCGGACGCGATCTGGCCCTTCTCATGGCGGCCCACGGCGCGAAAATCATCGTCAACGATCCCGGCGTCTCCGAGAGTGGCTCTGGCACTGATGATGCGCCGGCGAACAGAGTCGTTGAGGAGATCGAAAGTGCCGGAGGCTCGGCGGCCGCAAATCTCGGTAGCGTTGCCGATTTCAAGACCGCTCAGGGCATGGTCGACCAGGCTATGGATGCCTTTGGCGGCCTCGACATTGTGGTCAACAATGCCGGCATTCTGCGTGATTCCATCTTCCACAAAATGACCGAGGACGATTGGGATGCGGTCATCGGTGTCCATCTCAAGGGCAGCTTCAACGTCAGCCGTGCCGCAGCCACCCATTTCCGCGAGAAAGAGTCGGGCTGCTTCATCCATTTCACCTCGACATCGGGTCTGATCGGTAATTTCGGGCAAGCCAACTATTCGGCCGCGAAGCTCGGTATCGTCGGCCTCTCAAAATCCATCGCTCTCGACATGTCGCGTTTTAATGTGACGTCGAATGCCATTTCCCCCTTCGCCTGGAGCCGAATGATCGGCAGCATTCCCATAACGGACGACGCACAGAAGGACCGGGTCGAGAAGCTCAAGAAGATGACGCCGGCCAAGATTGCGCCTCTCGCTGTCGCACTGGCCTCGGACGCGGGCAAGGCCGTTACGGGCCAGGTCTTCGGTGTCCGCAATAATGAGATCTATCTCATGGGTCAGTCGCGCCCTCTCCGCTCCGTGCACACAGCCGAAGGTTGGACCCCCGAAAGCATCATCGAAGTCGCTCTCCCTGCGATGAAGGCGAGTTTCTATGCGCTTGACCGCTCCCAGGACGTGTTTAGCTGGGATCCGATCTAGGGGCGACAGAATGGCGATCGAGGCTGACACACTGCTCAACTGGCCATTCAAGCCGGTAGAACAAACCTATACGGAAAAAGACACCATCCTTTATGCACTCGGCATCGGACTTGGTGCCGATCCGCTGAGTCACGAGGAGCTGCGATTTGTCTTCGAGGAGGCAGATGGTTTCGCGGCTCTACCGACCCTGCCTGTGGTCCTTGCCGGACCGGGATTTTGGGCTCGCGATCCGGAAACGGGAATCGACTGGAAGAAGATTCTGCACGGTGAACAGGCAATCGAGTTGCATGGGCCAGTCCCGACGGCTGCAACGCTCGTTGGACAGACCCGGGTCACTGGGATCATCGACAAGGGGGACGACAAAGGTGCGTTGATCTATTCCGAGCGTGTCCTTACCAACAAGGCCAGCGGCGACAGAGTGGCAACACTCTCTTCAACGACCTTCGCCCGCGGCGACGGAGGCTTTGGCGGTCCATCGGGCCCGACAAAACCGGTCCATACCCTGCCCGATCGCGCTCCGGATTTACATTACGATCGTAAGACCTTGCTGCAGTCCGCTCTGATCTATCGCTTATCCGGCGACCCCAATCCGCTGCACGCCTCGCCTCAGGTCGCCGCCGAAAGCGGTTTCAAAGCCCCGATCCTGCATGGCCTCTGTACGCTTGGCATCGCAGGCTATGCCGTCTCGAAGAGCTGCTGCGGTGGCGATCCCGCCAAGCTCAAAAGCCTCGCGTTGCGATTCTCGGCGCCGGTTTATCCGGGCGAGACGATCCGGACCGAGATGTGGCGTGACGGAGAGACAATATCGTTCCGTGCACGCGTAATGGAGCGCGATGTGGTGGTGCTGAACAATGGGAAGGCAGTCGTTGCCGGTTGATCGAACCCGGCCGTTGCGGACCAACGTCCGATCGCGATCCATCACCCTCCGAGAATCTCGCCAATATTGTTGATGATCGCATAGAGGATAACGGCGCCGACCAGCACGAGAATCGTCCACGTGAATATCTGAAAGGTGACAGCACTGACACCGAACGCGATGCCCGCGGCTGCCGGCCGCCACGTCTCGCGACGAACCAATCCAGCGACACCTGTCACGACGGCCAGGCCTGCCAGAACAGCAGCGACCAGCTTTACAATACGGTCCGCGTCCCATTTGGCGGGCACTGCTTTGGGTTGCGGTTCGCCCTTCAGTTTGCGAACGGCCGCCTCACGGATATCTCCGGCGATCTCTCCAATTGTGACGCCTGCACGCTGCTGCGGTGCGAAGGGTCCGGCCCAGAAATGCACAAGCACGAGCAACAGCGCCAGTGCTCCAAAGGCAAATCCGAAATAGCCAGCGACCGGGCGCGCATGAGTGATTGTGTCTGCCGTCATTGGATGAGTCCTCCGGTTTCCGTTGCTCCAAACTGTGGTCGCGTGTTGACCACAGCGCCGACGCACCCCTGCGACGACATCCCTGTTAGATGTTAGTGTTGTATTGGACAGAAATGGTTCAATTGAATGCACGCTCAACAGGGCGTTCAGCCGTCGCCGCTCCGCACTTTTTTGATTGTTCAAAATGATAAGCCGCTGGCTTCAAACACAGCTTTAGGTAAAAACGCGTGATCCAAGCGCCTTGACTGGCCATACCAACTGGAGGCCATGGAACCAATTTCGGCAAGCGATCATCTTTTCTGAGGATATTGGTAGCGGAGGAGAGACTTGAACTCCCGACACGCGGATTATGATTCCGCTGCTCTAACCAGCTGAGCTACTCCGCCACAAAGGTGATATCCGGCGCTGATATAATGAGCGCGCTTTCCCGCTGTCAAGCGGTCTCCTCAGCAATGCTCAACGCGGACAATCAGGCGCCGGCGGCAACTTCGTATCCGGGCTCGATACCCATCGGCTCTTTCTTGAGCTTGGCATCGGCTGGAATCTCGGTTTGCTTGATAAACCGAACCATTGTGAACAAGCCAAAGGGCCTCAGAGAAAAGGTCTCGGTGAGGCGCATACCTTCAAAGCCCAGGACACGGTCGATCGGGAAGACCGGGTGCCATCCAAGGGTCTGGGCCAAAGGCGCAAGGCGCTGCTCAACCCATCCGCGAACGCCTTCTTCCTGGCTGAAATGATTGACCAAAACCACTTCGCCGCCAGGCGCGCAAACACGCTGCAGCTCACGCATGACCTGCTCGGGGTCCGGAACCACGGTCATCACATACATGGCCACGACCGTATCGAAGCTGTCATCTTCGAACTGCAGGTCGCTGGCGTCCATCTCGAACAGACCGCCGACATTCGGCAGCGGCAAAGCACGCTCACGCGCTCTTTCGAGCATCTCCGGTGACAAATCGATACCGGTTACCCGCAAATGGCGGGAATAGCGCGGCAAAGAAAGCCCCGTGCCGACACCGACTTCCAGCACGCTTCCGCGGCGCCTGTTGATGATCTCGACCGCATGTTTACGACCCTGATCGGCAACCTGGCCGAATGTGAAGTCGTAAACCGGCGCCCAACGGCGGTAAGCTCGCTTCACCGCCGATTCATCTATCCTTGACCCCATTTGCACTCTGTCACCCCTGTTTGGATTGCGCAGCGATCGAGGGCATCTTGAAGCCCTTTTTTGCGCCGTTAGCAAGGCACAGCGTCCTGCTGCGCGATTGACCTCGTCTCGGACCCGCTTTTGATAGCCGCAAGCGTGTCATGAATTTCCGTCGATTGGATCCAGCCGCCGCCAAGAACCCGCGTTCCGTCATAAAAGACGCAGGCTTGGCCAGGCGAAACACCGTCTTCTCCTTGGAGAAGTTGAACTTCGAAACCATCCGGCCCGTTGATCAAGCGTGCAGGAAGCGGTGCATGGGTCGAGCGGATCTTCACCGCGACCTCCAGCCCCTCGCTCTTCAGCGTCTCCAACGGTTGATCACCGAGCCAATTGACGTTGCGCAGCATGATGCGCCGTGTCTGCAGAGCGGAACGTGGGCCAACAACAACGCGATGGTTCTCGGCATCAAGCCCGACAACATAAAGCGGTTCCGCGGCTGCGATACCAATCCCGCGCCGCTGCCCGATGGTGAATTTGATGATTCCTTCGTGGCGGCCAAGAACCCGACCATCCACATGGATGATATCGCCTGCCTGCGCCGCACCAGGCCGCAACCGCTCGATCACATCGGAATAGCGCCCTGACGGCACGAAACAAATGTCCTGGCTATCCGGCTTTGCCGCAATCGACAGCCCATACTGCGCCGCAAGTCGCCGTGTTTCGGACTTTTCCAAACCACCAAGCGGAAACCGCAACAATGACAATTGTTCCGGCGTCGTCGCGAACAGAAAATAGCTTTGATCCCGGTCATCATCGACTGCTCGATGAAGTTCCCAACCGTTCGGTCCCGGACGGCTCTGGATATAGTGTCCGGTCGCCAGCGCATCCGCGCCAAGATCCTTAGCCGTCTCAAGCAAATCTCTGAACTTTACGCTTTGATTGCACGAGACACAGGGGATTGGCGTCTCGCCGGCCAGATAACTGTCCGCGAAAGCATCCATGACTTCCGAAGCAAAGCGTTGTTCGTAGTCCAAGACATAATGGGGAATATCGAGCGCTGCCGCGACCCGGCGCGCATCGTGGATATCCTGCCCCGCACAACACGATCCGGCGCGCCCAACCGACGTGCCGTGGTCATAGAGCTGTAATGTAATTCCAACAACATCGTATCCGGCTTCCTTGAGAAGCGCTGCGACGACGGACGAGTCCACGCCGCCCGACATGGCAACAACCACACGACGCTCAGCTGCCGGCCCCGGCAGATGCAACGAAAAGGGTTGAGGTGACTGATCGGAAGGCATTGTCATAGGATCGCATTGAATACTCGGGAAGGTCGTGCCCGAAAGACTTAGGCGCCAGCATCTACCCGGGAGAATTACTCCGCCCTGTTGCGCTCTGCTGAACATATTGTCGCCCATAGACAATCGCAACCCATGCTGATCAATCCTTTAGGCGGCAATTCTCGCCATAGGCCGGCAATTCTTGCCCTGACAATTCTGCCGATCGGTTGCGGCAGCGATGAGGCACATCGCCTTACATATTGAAACTAAACAGAAAAAATTCAATTCGGGAGTTGGCCCAGCCCTTGCTGATGGTCTGTCCAAGGTACACGCGTTCGGAAAAGTCCCGATGACGGCATTAGCCAATATAATTGCAGGTTTTCCAAACGCGGGCGTCGCGACCTCCCCCGGGGCGGCGCCCGCGGTCCCCGGTTCCCCCGCCGGGATCTTTGCAGGCCTGCTTGCATCTGAGCTTGGCGCCGACATCGGGACGGATCCGCTGCTTGCATCGACGCCGAACTTGAACGGCCAGACGCCTCCTCCAAAAACAACGCCTTTTGCCGGCCTTCTTGGCGAACAAACCGACACAACCGGGCTTGAAGGGGCCGAAGCGCCATTCAGCATCGTGCCGATCGCGCAAGCACCACAAAGTTCCGCGCCAACCTTGCCCCAGCCGCCAACAACGCCTCAGACCGATGGCCTCGTCGGCGATGCGACCCAAAGCCTTGGGCAAAACGCCGCGGAAGAGGCTTTGGAGCCCATCAGGCTGGGATCCGATCCTTCCAAGATCGCGACGCCGCTTCCTCAACCACCGCTCGTCCATGCCGGCGACAAGGTCGTCACAGATCTGAACCGATTCATTGGCAGTGTTCCGAGTCCTATAAGGCCGGAAAGTCCAGCCTTGCCGCAACCGACGGCAAGCACTGAAACACCCGATTTGCCCGTGCCGAATGCGTCACATCCAGGCCGCCCCGACCCGGCTGGATCCGCCACCCAGAACGCATCGGCACATTTGCAGGCCGTGGCCGAAGCCACGCCCACCGGCCGGGCTGGGACCCACCCAAATACCTCCCCAGTCCCACCCGTGCCGGTGCAACCTGCAGCCGATACACCACGCACGATCAATCTGACGGCACTCGTTGGCGAGGCGGCGCAATCTCCGCACGTCAACACATCGTCGACGGTGAACGGTCCCGCCTCTGCCCCAGGTGCCGGAACGCCGCCCCCATCCCAGCCGGCGCCGGCTCTCAATGCCGGCTTCGGTCACTCGCTGATCGCCCTTCAGGAGACGGGCGGGGACGAGCAGGCCCCGACAATCACTGAGACAGGCGCACTGCAGTCGTTGCAATCACGTGCGCCGACAGCGCATCAGTCTGCGCTCACTGCCCCGACGCAGTTGCCACAAGTGCCCGTCAATGCCCTGGCCGTGCATATTGCGGCTCAAGCTCAGAATGGCGTCAAACGCTTCGAAATCCGCCTGGATCCACCTGAACTCGGCCGCATCGATGTCCGCCTCGATGTCGGTCGCGATGGTCAGGTCACGACCCATCTGGTGGTCGAGCGCTCCGAGACACTCGACATGCTGCAACGTGACGCACGGACCCTGGAAAAAGCGCTGAACGATGCCGGTCTGAAGACCAGCGACGATTCCCTGACCTTCTCGCTGAAAGATGATGGCCTAGGCGAAGATCAGGCGGGGAACGAAGACGCGGAAGCCGGTGCGGACCCGCTTGGCACCGAAGACGCGCACGAAGACGAACAGCCTGATATCGCACCGCCTCAATCCCGCGCTTATCTGGCGCGAGACGGGCTGGATATCAGCATATGACAAGGATGGATCGATAATGGACGTTAATCCCCTCTCCGCGCTATCGACGGCCGGCAAAGCTTCGAATGACCGGGCCGCCATTGCCGAGGATTTCGATCAGTTCCTCGGACTGCTGATCACGCAGCTACAGAGCCAGGATCCGTCGGACCCCTTGGATACCAATCAGTTCACGCAGCAGCTTGTTCAGTTCACCGAGGTCGAACAGACAGTGAAGATGAATGAGAACCTCGAACAGCTGATCAGCCTCAGCGCCGCATCTGCCATCACCAACGTCGTCGGTTATATTGGCAAAGAAGTAACGGCCGCCGGCGCAAGTGCCGAACTGAAATCCGGCTTGGCACAGTGGCCCTTCAGTCTGGCTGCAAGCAGCAATGACGTCACAGTCAAAATCACCAATTCGAGTGGTGCCACAGTCTTTGAAGAAAATATGTCAGCCGCCGCCGGATCGCATGTTTTCAGCTGGGATGGAACAACGTCGAGCGGCGGCGTTGCGCCTGAAGGTCTCTACAATATCTCGATCACCGCGCTTGACGGATCGGGGAGTCGGATCGAGGCCTCCACAGCAACTACAGGAATCGTAGATGGTGTCGATATGAGCGGTTCCGACATTCTTTTGAACGTTGGATCGCAGAAAATAAGGCTGGACGAAGTGACGGCGATCAAGACGCCGTAACGGCAATCGAAATCCACGATCAGCATCAGCTTTCCGCTCTGCATCCTCTGTTAACGACGTATCCGCCATAATGGATGCGAGAGTCGTCCGGAGACTTGCGTGATTCGCCTCCGGGTCGTTGCGATGTGCGAGGAGAGTTGGGCCAATGGTGGTCCAGAACCAGATTTCGACCGGAGTCCGCGCTGCCGACAGCGCGCCCGTTCGCGCATTGCCCCCCGGACAGATCATCGAAGCGAAAGTTGTAACGCCTCTCGACAACGGCCTGACCCGTGTCGCTATCGGCAAGTCGACAGCCGATCTGCCTCTCCCGCCAGGGCTGCAATCGGGAGATACCGTCCATTTACAAGTCCGCGGAAGCGGCGCTGATCAAACACTTGTTCTGCAGTCCGCAGGAGCAAAGGCACCTTCTGCCGTTGCAGAGGGAAAAGTGCTTGCCGTACTCGACAACGGCCTGACGCGTGTTGCGATAGGAAAGACCGTTGTTGATCTCCCATTGCGGCCGGGTCTTCAGCCCGGCCAATCGATCCAGATCTCAGTCCAAGGCAGTCAGACAGCGCAAACGCCATCACAATTCGGCCAGACGACAGCGACGGCTCAAACACTGACGCCAGGAACGACAGCCGATGCGCGCGTGGTTTCCCTCACCGACAGCGGTCTCACGCGTGTCGCCATCGGCAAGACAACCGTCGATGTGTCATTGCCGCCTGGACTTCAATCGGGCCAGACGGTCCGCCTCTATGCCCAGGGCAGCGGGGCCGAACAACGACTTCTGCCGGTCGTGCAATCGACTTCTGCCGATACGGTTCTGAAGCCTGGTCAAATCGCCAACGCAAAAGTACTCGCTCAGACGGAAGTCGGTGTTACCCGCCTTGCTATCGGGAAGTCCGTTGTTAGTATCTCTCCAGCCTTGGGCGTAACGCAGGGCCAGGCACTTCAGCTGCAGGCCATCGGTTCAGGGCCAAACCAGAACTTCGCGATTCTCAATCAAGCAGGAGCATCCGGACAGGCACCGGCTACGCTGGCCGAGGCCAAAGTTCTGACTGTTCTTGATAATGGATTGACGCGCGTTTCGGTTGGCAAGGCAACTGTCGATCTTGCGCTACCGTCAGGGCTCAGGCCCGGTCAGTCACTCAACCTGCAGTTGGCTGGCCCGGGGAATCCAGGTGCCACTGACAGCAATCAGAAACCGGTTCTGGCGCTGCAAGGCGTTGCTCCGGGTCTGCCGCTATCGGCGGCTGCCAACATGGTTCTGAGCGCCGTCGGGCGGCAGGACGGTATGTCGGCCCTGTTCGCCAATCTATCGGCGTTGAAACAGAACGGCCCCCGCCTCCCGCAAACGGTCGAAGATGCGACGCTTCGCCTGCTGAATGCGCGCGTTGATATCACAGGACGGCCACCGAACGGTCAGACCCTGCAGCAGGCGATTATGCGTTCGGGCGTTTTTCTCGAAGGCCTGCTTGCAAACGGCAAGGCCGCCCTGACCGGCGCAGGTCCTCAGGCGAGTGCCGGCGGCGACCTGAAGTCGGCACTCCTTAACCTGACAAGCCGTCTTGAACAATGGCTCGGCAAAGACGCCGACACCGCGCTATTGCGCAATGGCGAACGTCTGAAACCACCTGTCCGCGGTTCGCTCCCCCAAGCCCAGAGCCCGACGTCGCCGACCCTGCCCGATGGTGCCACCGCAAAAGAAGCCGGTCGTCTCATCCTTGCTCAGGCCGAAGCCGCATTGGCACGCGTGCGCCTCGCTCAGCTCTCGTCTCTCGGCGACTCTTTCAACCGAACAGGCGGCACACAATCGGGCACACCAGGCGAATGGAACACCGAAGTGCCGTTGCTCCTCGGTAACGAAACCGGGATGGCGCAGTTTCAAATCCAGCGCGATGGCAGCAATGCCGACGCAGATGGCGCGCGTGGATGGCAAATGCGCTTCTCGATCGATTTCGAAGCAACCGGCGGCGTTCATGCGAAAGTCACGCTCAAAGCGGGCCGGGTTGGTGTCATGCTCTGGGCCGATCGACCTGAGACGAGTCAGGCATTGTCCGAGAACATGACAGATCTGGCAGAAGCTCTTGAGGCGATTGGATTGAAGGTTGGCGCAATTCACACGCGAAATGGCGAGCCGAAGGAAACGAAGCCACCGGTCGGCGCGTTCATGGACCGAACCACATGAGCGAAGACAGTCAAACCAATCTGGCCGTCGCTCTGGAGTATGACGAAGCCACCAAACAGGCCCCGCGCGTTACGGCGAAGGGCCGAGGCGCGGCTGCCGAAAAAATCCTCGAAATTGCCCAGGAAAACGGCATCGTCGTCGAGAGCGATCCGCATCTGGCGGAAGCGCTGAGCGGTGTCGAGCTGGATGAAACCATCCCAATTGAACTCTATCAGGCCGTTGCAGAGGTTCTTGGTTTCGTTCTGCGAACGAGTGCAAAGCGACGATCCTAAGCCCGCAATCCGACTTCGGCGAAAAGACGAATTGTCTATTCGTTACAATTCACTAGCCTGCCATCCAGCCCCACTGCAACCGACGGATTTCGGCTAAGGCAATCAGTTGTCCTGCGGCCGATGGTGGCGATTGTCACATTGCTGAAACGCTGGGCCACTAGAAAAAAGTCGCATGCAAGCATTTACAGGGCTCACAAAAGCTCTAGGCTTTGCGTGGGTGTAAACGTTTCCATATTTCGATATTTCACCACTCAGTTGACGAGTTTGAATAATGGCCAGCAGACGACCGACGATTACAGAAGTCGCACAACAGGCCGGCTGTTCAACTGCCACTGTGAGCCGAGTCATTAATCGTTCCGGCCCGACGAGTGCCGATGTTCGCGACCGGGTTGAAAACGCCATCGGTCGATTGGGCTTCCGGCCCAATGCAATCGGACGAAGCCTCAAGACCCAGCGAACGCGCACTATCGGCTGCATTATACCCAGTCTGACGAATCCCGTCTTTGCATCGTCAGTCTCAGGCATTGAGGAGGCCGCGAGCAACGACGCCTGGTCTCTTCTCCTCGCAGCTACGGACTACCGTCCCGAGCGCGAGACAACCGTCATCGAAACCTTGCTCGAACGTGATGTTGAAGGGTTGATCCTGACGGTGGCCGATGCCGACCGCAACAAAACGCTCGACATGCTAGACGTCGAAGGCGTGCCCTACGTACTGGTCTACAATCAGCCGCGACGAGCGGCGCGTCCCGCCGTGACCGTCGATAACGCGCTTTCAACCCGCCAGCTTGCACAAAGCTTGATTGAGAAAGGTCATCGCCAGATCGCCTATGTGGCCGGTCAGTTTGCCACATCCGACCGATCGCAACGACGATATGAAGGTTATGTCACGGCGCTCGAAGCGGCGGGTATGACACCCCTCCCCGTTATCGAAGTGGACTATATGGCAAGCGATGCCTCCCATCGCGTCGGAATTCAGAAAGTGCTGGACGGTGCGGGCGGACCGACGGCGCTCATGTGCTCGAATGATCTCTTGGCGCTTTCGATAATCTCGGCACTGAGGGCATCCGGCTACCGGGTGCCGGAAGATGTCTCCGTCACAGGTTTCGACGGTATCGCCCTCGGCCACATGATCTCACCGACACTGGCCACGATCGATCAAAGACCCTTTGAACTCGGCCGCCAGGCCGCTCAACTACTTTTCAGAAATATCGAGCGCGGTGCATGGGAAAAACCCCGCATCAAGATTCTCGACCACGCGCTTCGTCCGGGTGAATCGCTCGCCTCGGCACCGGACGATAGGACCGATGGAGGCGAGCGATAACTCACCCCTTCCGAATCGCCAAATTAGAAGGAGTTTTGACATGATAAGCCGCAGAAAGGTTTTGGCAATCGCCGGGTTTGCCCTGGCGTCGGCCACCTTTACGACAGCCGTCTCAGCCGAGCAGGCCATCTGCTACAATTGTCCGCCCCAGTGGGCCGACTGGAAGTCGCAGCTCGAAGCCATCAAAAAGAACACCGGCATCGCTCTGCCCCACGATAACAAGAACTCGGGACAGACTCTGTCCCAGTTGATCGCTGAAAAGAATAACCCCGTTGCCGATATCGCCTATTACGGTGTGACCTCGGGCATCAAGGCCAAGGCAAAAGGCGTCACCGAAGCCTACAAGCCAAAAGGCTTCGATCAGATTCCGGATGGCCTCAAGGATCCCGATGGCCATTGGTTCACAACCCACTTCGGGACGCTGGGTCTGTTCGTGAACAAGGATGCTCTCGGCGGGAAGCCGGTTCCGAAATGCTGGATGGATCTGACCAAATCCGATTACAAGGGCATGGTTGGATATCTTGATCCTTCCAGCGCGTTCGTCGGTTATGCAGGCGCCGTCGCCGTCAATCGGGCGCTCGGAGGCTCGCTCGACAATTTCGACAAGGCGATCGAGTATTTCAAGGCGCTCAAGAAGAACGATCCAATCGTACCCAAGCAGACGTCTTACGCACGTGTCGTCTCCGGTGAAATCCCGATCCTGTTCGACTACGATTTCAATGCTTATCGGGGCAAGTACACGGAAAAAGGCAATTTCGAGTTCGTTATTCCATGCGAGGGAACCGTCATTGTTCCCTATGTCCAAAGCCTGGTCAAAAACGCTCCGAACATGGCGCAGGGCAAGAAAGTCCTCGACTTCATCATGTCCGATGCAGGCCAAACGGTCTGGACGAACGCCTTCCTGAAACCGGCACGCCCGATCGCCTTGCCGAAAGAAGTCGCAAGCAAGTTTCTTCCCGATTCGGAATACAAGCGCGCAACGCCCCTGGACTACGCCAAGATGGAAAAAGTCCAGAAAGGATTTGCGGACCGCTATCTGAAAGAAGTGCGCTGAACCGATCACAATCAAGTCCGGTGGCCATTTGGGCCACCGGGCAATTCCTATTCACGCCTCGACCCAACAGTCTCCTGTGAACGGCTGCAACCAACCATGACAAGCGAGCGCTTCACGACCCTGCTCATCATTCCCGCTGTCATTCTCACGGCAGCGTTCTTCGTGCTGCCAATGGCCCAACTTGTGCTGGTCAGCCTAAAAGGCGGTCCGGGCGAGGCGACTTCCTTCGGTGCCAGCTATCTCGAATTGATTGTCACCGAGCGTTATCTTTCGAGTCTGGTATCGACGGTCCTTCTCTCGCTCGGCGTCACTCTCATGACTTTGGTGTTGTCCACGACAGTCGGACTGTTTCTCGTGCGCAACCAGTTTCCCGGTCGCGCCGTGCTAATGGCAATGCTCACCTTCCCTCTAGCCTTCCCGGGTGTCGTCGTCGGATTCATGGTCATCATGCTCGGCGGACGGCAAGGTCTCCTCGCCCACACGTCATTGGCTCTCGGCGGTGATCGCATAACATTCGCCTATTCAATGACAGGGCTCTTTGTCGGCTATCTCTACTTTTCGATACCGCGCGTTCTGCTGACCGTCATGGCTGCGATTGAAAAGCTCGATCAGTCGGTGGAAGAGGCAGCGCGTTCACTCGGCGCCGGTCCCATGCAGGTGATGCGGGACGTGATACTGCCGGCACTCTATCCAGCTTTCTTTGCCTCATCCGCCATTTGTTTCGCAACCGCAATGGGCGCCTTCGGCACAGCATTCACATTGGCAACGAACATCGATGTTCTGCCGATGGTCATCTATACGGAATTTACGCTCAACGCGAACATTGCGATGGCGGCAGCCCTATCCATTGTGCTGGGTCTCATTACCTGGATCACATTGAGCCTTGCGCGATCTTTCGGCGGCACAAGCGTCGCAGCGGCGGCATAAGGAAGGTGGCTATGACTCAGCGCCGAGCCATCCTGTTCGTCCAGATCGCGGTTACGGCCCTCACCTGTGCTTTCCTGATCGTACCGGCCTTGATGTCGATGGCGGCCGGTGTGACCGAGAACTATTTTCGCGGTCTGGCGAGCGGCGTAACACTTCGCTGGATCATTGAGGTCTGGGACCTGTATGCCGGCACCATGCTGCTATCCGCGCAGCTGGCACTTGCGACTCTTGTTGTAACGCTTCTGATCGGCGTGCCCGCCGCCTACACGCTCGCTCGCAGACCATCGCGGCTCGGCCGAATCTTCGAGGAGATCGTGACCCTTCCGCTCGCCATTCCTGGCCTTGCCATCGCACTCGCATTGATCATCAGCTATGGAAGCTTCGGTGATTTCCGGAAAAGCTGGCTCTTCATCCTTGTCGGCCATGTGCTCTACACGCTCCCCTTCATGATGCGCTCGGTGATGGCGGTCATGTCACAGATCGATGCTGCAACACTTGAGGAAGGTGCAGCGAGTCTTGGTGCGCCCGCGCATCGACGCTTTTTCGATATCATTCTGCCCAACATCAAGCCTGGAATTCTCGCGGGGTCGTTGATGGTGGTTACGCTTTCGGTCGGTGAGTTCAATCTGACCTGGATGCTTCATACGCCCTTGACCAAGACCCTGCCCGTCGGACTTGCCGATGCCTATGCATCGATGCGTCTGGAGGTGGCAAGCGCCTACACCCTCATCTTTTTCATCCTCATCATCCCGTTGCTCATCGCCATGCAGTATGCGGCGAATTTCGAGCGTCGCCTGAATAAACAGATTGCGGAGCCGGACAACGGTTCGGAGGACCGGCCATGAGCATCAGTTATGACGGCACCGCGATCGATCTCGTCGACTGCGCCAAGACATTCCCGGATGGGACAAATGCATTGACTCCCACGACGCTGCGAATCGAAGCGGGCGAGACGATCGTTCTTCTCGGCCCGTCGGGCTGCGGAAAGACGACAATGCTGCGGATTATCTCAGGGCTTGAGTCTCCCGATCCTGGAGGCGCCGTCCTCTTCGATGGCGAGGATCTGACGCCTCTGCCGATCGAGCAACGCAATGTGGGCATGGTGTTCCAATCCTATGCCCTGTTTCCCAACATGAACGTTCTCGACAATGTGGCTTATGGACTGAAAATCCGGCGCATAGGCCGTACCGACCGAGAAACACAAGCTGGCGAAGTCCTGGAAATGATGCGGATCCAGGAACTCGCCGGGCGCAAAATCGATCAATTGTCGGGCGGTCAGCGTCAGCGTGTGGCACTCGCACGAGCACTTGCGGCTCGTCCGCGGGTGCTGCTTCTCGATGAACCTCTGACGGCATTGGATGCCGCCCTTCGGGATACCCTGCGTAGCGAGATCGACCGGCTTCTGAGGCAACTCGGCATCACTGCTATCTATGTCACGCACGACCAGCAAGAGGCGATGGTCTTGGGCGACCGGGTGGTCGTCATGTCGAAAGGCCGGGTTGCACAAATCGGGACTCCTCAAGACATCTATCACAAGCCTGAGTCGCGTTTCGTCGGCGAGTTCGTCGGCACAATGAATCGCATCGAAGGTCGGCTCGACGAAACTGGAATAGCAACGGCAGCAGGACATCTCGACCTCGCAGACGCTCAGGATCGTTCTCCGTCGAAATCGGAGACCATCGAAGCCTTCTTCCGACCGGAAGCGGCAACACTCTGCGAACCCGGACCAAAGGTCCTTACCTGCCGCGTTGAGACAGTTCACTTTCACGGTGCGAACCAGCGCGTCTTCCTCCACACCGGCGCCGGCCCGGAAGTCATCGTCGATCTTCCCAGTACGCACATCTACAGGCCGGGAGACGATGTGGGGCTGCGCATCGCTCCGGACGGCATCACATTCTTCTAAAAACTGGGACCCGCATGCTTATTGCTCAGCTCACCGATACGCATCTCAAAGACGCCGGCAAACTTGCTTATCGGCAGGTCGATACGTCAGAATGCCTGCGCCGAGCGATCAGCCATCTCAATGCTTTGCTACCGAGACCCGATATTGTCCTCATAACCGGGGATATCACGGATGACGGCACATCCAGCCAATTCGAACATGCACTGGATTTGCTGGCCGGCCTGCAGATTCCCGTGCTGGCGATTCCAGGCAATCACGACGACCGCACCGCCTTTCAGGCGGCATTCCCCAGACCCGCATCGCAAGAGCCCAGTGGCACGCACTGCTTCGTAAGTGACGATCATCCCGTGCGGTTTGTGATGCTGGACACAACCGTTCCCAAAGAGTCTCATGGGCTGCTGGATGCACCAAGACTTGCGTGGCTGCAGCTCATGCTGGACGCCGGTCGCGATCGTCCCACGCTCATTGCCATGCACCACCCGCCATTCAGAACCGGTATCCAGCATATGGATAGCCAAAACTGCGGCAATGCGGACCAACTCGCTGAGATTCTCGTTGATCAGCCTCAGGTCGTCGGCATTGTCTGCGGACACATACACCGAACAATCGTGACCCGATTTGCGAACAGGCCTGCGACAATCGCACCCAGTCCGGCTCACTCCGTGGTCCTCGATCTTAATCCAGACGGCCCTTCCTGCTTCAATCAGGAACCGCCGGCCGTTCACCTTCATCTTTGGCAACCGGACGACACGCCTTTCGGTCGACTGACCACACACACCAGCTTTATCGGCGATTTCGGTAACCATTACCCCTTCCGCAACCCGGATGGCAGCCTCATCGATTGACGGCAGCAGAACATCTGAAAGCGGCCAAAAACTGAGGATTGCTTAATCTCAAGAGAGTGATTCTGGCACGAACGTTGCTGTTCCGTTAACCGTCACGTTTAGGCAATTCTTAAGCGGGGCCCACTAGTCTGTGGGTGGGTGGTGAAGGTGTATTGAGTTGAGTATGTCCGAACAATACAGACCTCGTGTCCGATATGTTATCGGGCCAGATGGAAGTCCGCTAACGATCGCGGACCTTCCTCCGTCAACGACCAAACGTTGGGTGATCCGACGCAAAGCCGAAGTCGTCGCTGCTGTTCGCGGTGGCCTCTTAAGCCTCGAAGAGGCTTGCGATCGTTATACTCTGACAGTCGACGAGTTTTTGAGCTGGCAGCGCTCGATCGACAAACATGGTCTTCCCGGTTTGCGTGCAACCCGGGTTCAGGAATACCGCAAGTAGCTGGCCGGTTGGCGGTTGCAAGTGGTGGTTCCACTGCTTTGACGGGACAGATCTAGCAGAATCAATCGCGCCGACCTCTTTGAGGCCGGCGCGTTTTCTGTCTTCAGCGACCCTCCGGCATGCATGATTCCTGACAGCTTGCTGCCATGGAAGATTCCAACACCCGGCAATTTCTGCCGCTCTCTCCGCGCATCGACCGTTCCAATCGGCCACAGCTCCCCTCAAAAAAACGACTGGCGTCCCAAGAATACACAGTTGGTTAACGTCTGCTTAGGACTTTGCTGGGTAATTTTTGCCTAGCAGCACATCGGACCGCTTGAGTCCCAAGCAAAACCAACGTTTTCCGGCTTGCCTTTCCAGGCAGTCAATTCTTAACGAATGGGAGCCTCTGCATCGTGAACGGCCTGACCGAGTTCATCAGGACACTGGGTGCGGCACGAATTGCGGCGATGGGCGCGGTCGCCGTCGGCCTCATCGGTTTCTTCGTTTTCCTGATGCTTCGCTTCTCGGAACCGCAACTCGCGATTCTCTATACGGAACTCCCGTTCGAAGACTCGACCAAGATCGTTGAAAAACTGGAATCCATGGGCGTTCCCCATGAGATCCGTCAGGGCGGCGCAGTGATCATGGCGCCCGAAGAACGGGTCCTGCGTCTGCGCATGCAGTTAGCCGAGGATGGCCTGCCATCCGGCGGCACGGTTGGATATGAAATCTTCGACAATGGCGACACGCTGGGAGCAACAAGTTTTGTTCAGAACATAAATCGGATGCGGGCAATCGAAGGAGAGCTTGCGCGAACCATTCGCGCGCTCGACCGCGTCCAAATGGCACGGGTTCACTTGGTTCTGCCGCAACGTCGCCTCTTTGCGGAGAGTGCATCCGAGCCATCTGCGTCCATCGTTGTCAAAGTGCGCGGCACTCTGGACAAGCCGCGCATCAAAGCAATCCAGCATCTTGTCGCCTCAGCGGTCGAGGGCCTGAAGCCACAGCGTGTATCGGTTGTCGATGAGTCGGGAACACTGCTTGCCAGCGGTTCTGGCGAGTCGGACGACTTGTCGGCGACAGGGGTCGACGAGCGCAATCGCGCCTTCGAACGGCGAATGCAGAACGAGATCCAGGAGATCATCTCCAGTGTCGTTGGCGCCGGACGCGCCCGTGTCCGCGTTACGGCCGAAATCGACTATAACCGCATTACACAAACGTCCGATGTTTATGATCCAGACGGTCGTGTCGTTCGCTCCTCTCAGACAAGAGAAGAGACCAACGCCTCGACAACGCCGACCACGAACGACGGCGTGACCGTCGGAAATGAGCTTCCGGCTGCGAATGCCGATGCTCAGGCTCAAGGATCCGAACAGGAAAACTCAGCCAAGACCGAAGAAATCGTCAATTACGAGATTTCCAAAACCACTAAGACAGAGATCGTCGAGGCCGGCCGCATCAAGCGACTCTCGGTCGCGGTGCTCGTGGATGGAAACTACGCAGCCGGTGCAGATGGCAAGGTCAGCTACAATCCGAGGCCGGCCGAGGAAATCGAACAGATCAAGGCTCTGGTCGAATCCGCAATCGGCTTCGACAAGGATCGCGGCGACAAGGTTCATGTAGCCAATCTCAGATTCGCGACGGGAGCATTCGCCGCGGCCCAGACCAGCGCGGAAGAAGGCCTTTTCGATTTCTCATTGTCCAAGACCGACTATTTCAAGATCGCCGAACTTGCTGTCATTCTGATTGTGAGCCTTCTGGTTCTGTTGTTTGTCGTACGCCCTCTCGTCCGTCGCATTATTACGCCGGAAGAACACGCAAATGTCGGTGAACTGACCCTTCAAACAGATCCGGAAACCGGTGCGCTGCTGGCGGCGGACGGGACTCCTATTGCCGGACCCGGCGGCGACATGACGGCATTGTCTGGTCCTGACGCAAGAAACGAGGCCATGGAGGTCCTGCGCGAAGCACGTGCAAAGGGTTCAATCCAAGCAACAGCAATCCAGGAAGTCGGAGAAATCGTTCAGAACAATCCCGACGAAGCCGCATCGATCGTTCGCGGCTGGATCGCACAAGATGAATAAAAGAGACAACTGATGGCAATGGTCGAAACAGTGCCCGAAGTGGTTCCGGATGAGGTTCCAGGCCCACCCGATGTAGAAAGCATGTCCGGTGTCGACAAAGCGGCCGTGCTCCTCCTCGCACTCGGCGTCGAATATGGTGCGCCGATTTGGAAGGAGCTGGACGATGACGAGGTTGTCAATATCTCCCTCGCAATGTCGCGCCTCGGAAATCTCGACCCGAAAATCGTTCAATCGATGCTGGGTGTGTTCGTTTCCCAAATGTCTCTTGCCGGGGCCGTGATCGGCTCATCGGTTTCGACCGAACGCTTGCTTGCAGAGTATCTCCCAGAGGAGCGCGTAAAGACGATCATGGAAGAGATCCGTGGTCCGGCCGGCCGCAACATGTGGGAGAAGCTCTCCAACGTTCAGGCTCACGTTCTCGCCAACTATATGAAGAACGAGTATCCGCAGACTGTCGCAGTCGTCCTATCCAAAATCGCTTCCGATCACGCAGCCCAGGTCCTTTCAATCCTGCCGGACGATTTTGCCCTTGAAGTTATTCAAAGGATGCTCGCAACAGGCTCCGTGCAGCGCGAAGTCCTGGAGAAAATCGAACACACACTTCGCAACGAGTTCATCTCAAACCTGTCTCAGACCCGTCAACGCGATGCGCATGAACTCATGGCCGATATTTTCAACAGCTTCGATCGACAGACCGAGAGTCGATTCCTGACATCTTTGGAGCGGGCGAACTGGGATGCGGCCGAGCGTATCAAGACGCTCATGTTCACCTTCAACGACCTGACCAAACTCGACAAGGCCAGCATCCAGACGCTGCTGCGTCAGGTTGAGAATGATCAGTTGATCCTTGCAATGAAAGGTGCAGACGACGCAGTCCGGGAGTTCTTCTTCAGCAACCTCTCGGAACGGGCGGGCAAGATGATGCGCGACGACCTGGAGGTCATGGGACCGGTCCGTCTCAAGGATGTCGACGATGCGCAGACCGGGATGATCAACAAGGCAAAAGACCTCGCAGCGAAGGGGGAAATCGTCTTGTCCAGCAATAGTGGGGAGGACGAGCTGATCTACTGATCGGCCTCGAGATCAAAATGGCAGCGCCCGCAAAATATCTCTTCGACCGAAGTTTCGAGCCCTCGCAAGAGGCTCCCTCGCCCGAGCAACAACTGCGAACGGAATTCGAGGCAGAACTTGCTCAGGCCCGCAAGGCCGCATTCGAGGAAGGTCATGCAGAAGGACTCCGAGCGGCTCAGGATAATCAAGAAGCCGCAATTTCGGAAACGCTGTCAAAGGTATTGGCAAACTTCACTGCCATTACCAATGACATGGAAAGTGTCCGACACGACATGCAATCCAAGGCGGTGCAGATCGGCCTCGCAGCCGCGGAAACAATGGCACCGGAGGTCATTCGCCGATATCCCCTCGAAGGCCTGGAAGCACTCTTCAAGGACTGCCTGGAGTACGCGGACAATCCTCCTCATATCGCCGTTCGCGTCAATGAGAGCCTGATTGAGGAACTTCAGCAACGCATGGAAAGCTTTGCCAAGCAGCAGGGTTATCAAGGTGAAATCGTGCTGGTCGGCGACCCGGAAATACCGGTGGGAGACGCAAAGCTCGAATGGGCGGATGGTGGCATCGGGCACGAAGCGGAAGCGACACGCTCTCGCATTATCAAGACAGTGACTGCTTATCTCGACGGGCAACGCGCCCTCATCCAAGGCGCATGACCGCTTCCGACAAATGACCGACCCCTACAAAGAACAGATCGACAAGAACAAAGATAGACGAGATGGCCAACCCGGAGAAGCCGCATGAGTGATGAAACAGAAGCGAGCAGTGTTCCGCTTGCCGACTTGTCCGAAGACAAAGCGCAAGCCGGCTCATCGGAAGAGACGCCAAGCACAGCCAGCGAGTCGAAAATCGATGAGCACCAACGAGCCGCTACCGATCTGGAAGCCGTATTCGATGTGCCGGTCAATATCTCAGCCGTGCTCGGTCGCACTCAGATCGAAGTTTCCGATCTGCTGACGATGGACGAAGGCGATGTGATCGAACTGGATCGAAAGGTCGGTGAGGCCATCGACATCTTCGTAAACAACAGGCTGGTTGCTCGCGGCGAGGTCGTGCTCGTCGAAGATCGGCTCGGCGTCACGATGACGGAAATCATCAAAGCCGATCGAGCGGCCTGAAATCTGGACGGACGTTGAACCAAATATTGCGAACGGCCCCGAACAGCGGGCCCAATGACCGCAAGAATGCGGACTAGGAGACAGGAATGCGATTGCTAATTATCGGGAGCCTGAGCAGTGGCCTCAGTGCGGCAACGAAAATTGCCATGGACCGGGGTGCAAAGGTCACGCACGCACCGACAACGGAAAGTGCGATCAAGGACCTACGATCGGGAGCTGGCGCCGATCTGCTCATGGTGGATGTCGCGTGCGATATTGCAGGTTTGATCGATTCGCTGCTGACCGAGCATATTCATGTTCCGGTCGTCGCCTGCGGCGTCGATCATGATGCACGTGCGGCAGTCGCGGCCATTCAGGCTGGCGCCAAGGAATATATCCCGCTTCCTCCCGATGCCGAGCTCATTGCTGCGGTACTCGAGGCCGTCGCTGCGGATTCGCACGCTCTCATATATCGCGATGACCGGATGGGCGAAGTTATCGAACTCGCCAATCAGATCGCGGCATCGGATGCCAGCATCCTGATTACCGGTGAATCGGGGACAGGCAAGGAAGTCATGGCGCGCCACGTCCACCAGAAATCGGCCCGCTCCGACAAGGTCTTCATATCGGTCAATTGCGCTGCGATCCCGGAAAACCTCCTTGAATCGGAATTATTTGGCCATGAGAAAGGCGCCTTTACAGGGGCTGTTGCCCGGCGGATCGGCAAATTCGAAGAAGCAAATGGCGGAACACTCCTCCTCGACGAAATTTCGGAGATGGATGTACGCCTGCAAGCAAAGCTGCTGCGAGCGATCCAAGAGCGAATGATTGACCGCGTCGGCGGCAATGCTCCCGTTGCTGTAGACATTCGGATAATTGCAACATCGAACCGCGATCTCGCCGAAGCTGTCCGTGAAGGTTGCTTCCGGGAGGATTTGTTGTACAGGCTGAACGTGGTCAACCTAAAGGTTCCACCCTTGCGCGAACGGCCTGCCGATATCCTCGAAATCGCCGATCATTTCACCGGTAAATATGCCGATGCAAACGGGCTGCCAAGACGTCCGCTTTCAAGTGAAGCGCGCCGCCAACTTCTGGCCAATCGCTGGCCGGGGAATGTGCGCGAACTGGAAAATACGATTCATCGTGCCGTCCTGCTTTCGACAGGTGCCGAAATCGGCGAAGAGGCAATCCGAACGCCGGACGGTGCACGTGTCGATGGCCTGGCACAAGGGATGGACACCGCATCGATCGCAGCGCAAACGGCCGAGGCCGTAACGCGAGACCTCGTGGGCAAGACCGTAGCGGAAGTCGAACGCGATCTCATCCTTGAGACACTCGACCACTGCCTCGGCAATCGGACCCGCGCAGCCAATATTCTCGGCATTTCGATCCGGACCCTGCGAAACAAGCTGAAACAATATGCCGGCGAAGGTCTGGCCGTACCTGTTCCACGTGACATGCGTCCTCTGGTGAACTAGGCGCGGATCAAGCGAAATCACAATGAGCGAAACGACGGCTCCATCGCCCCCGGACTCTGGTGCAACCGAAGGTCAGCGGCCTTACGGGACGATGCCCAGTATCGGCGATCTCCTGGGATTGGCAGGACGCGGCGACCTCGGCCTTGCGTTAGGCGTGATCGGCATACTGGTGGTTCTGATACTGCCAATGCCGGCGATCATGCTCGACCTGATGCTGGCCATATCGATTACATTTGCCGTCCTCATCTTGATGACGTCGCTCTTTATTCACCGGCCGTTGGAGTTTTCATCTTTTCCAACGATCCTGTTGATCGCAACGATGATGCGATTGGCACTGAACCTTGCATCGACCCGTCTTATCCTGACCCACGGCCACGAGGGGACCGACGCTGCCGGTCACGTCATCGAGGCCTTTGGCAATTTTGTCATGCAGGGCAACTTTGTCATCGGCATCATTGTCTTCACGATTCTTGTCATCGTGAACTTCGTCGTCATCACGAAGGGTTCTGGACGGATCGCCGAGGTCGCGGCCCGGTTCACATTGGACGCCATGCCCGGCAAGCAGATGGCAATCGATGCCGACCTTTCCGCAGGCCTCATAAGCGAAGAAGAGGCCCGCACCCGCCGGAAAAATCTCGAAGACGAGTCTTCATTCTTCGGCGCCATGGATGGTGCCTCGAAATTCGTTCGTGGCGATGCAATTGCAGGGCTTCTGATTACCGTCCTCAACATTTTTGGCGGCATGATCATCGGTATGGGCCAGAATGACCTATCGCTGGCCGACGCCGGACAGACCTATACGCTACTCACGATTGGTGATGGCCTGGTCAGCCAGATTCCCGCTTTGATCGTCTCGACGGCAGCAGGCCTTCTGGTTTCCAAGGCGGGCGTTGATGGCGCAGCCGACAAGGCTGTATTCGAACAGCTGTCCGGCTATCCCAAAGCGCTCGGCATGTCCTCCTTTGTCATGGCACTCATGGCCGTCCTCCCGGGCGTTCCCATGATTCCGTTCCTGGCGCTCGCCGGTGCAGCTGGTGGTTTGGCCTGGTATGCGGATAAGAAGAACAAACGTGTAGCCGATACTGTGGCAGCCGAAGAGATGATCGATGCTGTAGAGCCGGAGCCGGCTGAAGCGCCGATATCAGAGTCCCTGCAAATGGACGAGCTTCGTCTCGAGCTCGGCTACTCGCTTCTGCCGATGATCAAAGATCCGAACGGACCGTCGGACAAACTGACCGAACAGATCAAAGCACTTCGTCGTCAGCTTGCGACGCAGATGGGCTTTGTGATGCCGTCGGTTCGCATTCTCGACAATATGCAACTGCAGGCCAATGAGTACATCATCAAGGTCAAGGAAGTGGACGCTGGTACCGGCAACCTGTTCCCAAATCAATACATGGTCATGAACCCGACAGGCGAACAGATCGACATTCCAGGCACGCACACGAAAGAGCCGACATTCGGATTGCCGGCAACATGGATCGACGCCGACCGCAGAGATGAAGCATCATTCAAAGGCTATACGGTTGTCGATCCCGTTACGGTTCTCGCGACTCACCTGACGGAAATACTCAAGGCTCACATGCCTGAACTCCTGTCCTACTCCGAAGTGCAAAAGCTTCTTGATGAACTTTCGGAACGCGACAAGAAACTGCTCGACGACATCGTGCCTGGCCAAATCAGCGTCACTGGCATCCAACGCGTGTTGCAGACGCTCCTGGGCGAACGCATTTCGATCAGAGACCTGCCGACCATATTGGAAGGCGTCGCCGAAGCTTCGGGCTTCACATCGAACATTCAGCTAATCACGGAACATGTCCGCACGCGCCTGGCCCGGCAAATTTGTGCTCAGCATTTCAATCCACAAGGCTATTTGCCGCTCGTCACCCTCTCACCACAGTGGGAGCAGGAGTTTGCCGAAGCGCTCGTCGGCGACGGGGAAGAACAGCAAATCGCTATGGCGCCAAGCCGCCTGCAAGAGTTCATCCAGGCCGTGAGACAAGGATTTGAGGAAGCAGGCGGCCAGGGAGAAGCGCCAGTCCTTCTGACAAGCCCGAGAATCCGTCCGTACGTCCGCTCAATTGTCGAAAGGTTCCGCGCCCAAACACCCGTCCTGTCTCAGAATGAGATCCATCCTCAAGCGCGGCTGAAGACCGTTGCTCAGGTTTAGTGTTTTCCAGGTCCCTGGACCTGTCGCTATCCGCTTTACCGGCTTCCCCGCTGTACCCGGGTCGTGGAGCTTGGGATCGGCGCCGGACCTCGCGTCTCAGCGATTTCGCAAAGTGTGCTTCCCTGGACCCAACGCCCGACATCGGCCGCCATTTTCTGGCTCAACGCATAATGCAGCCGCTGGTTCTCCGTGAGGACCTTGGTATCTCGGCCGCGCGCCTCGAACTTGATGGTATAGGCCTTCAATCCGCGGCGTCCATCCGGTGCACGCTCATGTATGACGATGTTTGTCCCGGTTCCCCCAGGATTGGCAACCGCATGAAAAATGTGATTGGTCAAAACAGGATCAGCAGGATTGAGCCAGCAATTGCGAACCTTGCGTGCCAGCTCGGTATAGACATCGGTCGGTGCTGCACCGGCGACGATTGTCGTCTGGGCATGCTGAGCACTTGGCTCTTTGTCGCCGGTTTGGCAGGCCGTGGCGGCCAGGGCCGTTAGAGCGACAATTGCGATTTTGTGGGACCCCGGTTTCTGATACCCGTTCACCGCGCCAACCTTCCTACGCTCGCGACCATCCTGACTGAAACCGTCTTAACTTAGCCCTCATCGGATCGACCAGTCACGTTTTGTTGCGTGAACTCGTCGATCGGTTGCCGACAACACACGCACGAAGCCCGGCCGATGGAAACACCACACCGTCCGGGCCAACGTGAATTGTTAGACTGTGAAGCGCTCGATATGCTGCGCTCAAATGACAGGATCGAGACGCTTAATGGGTTTCTGCCGCCATGCGCAAACCCATTTCATCGAGCTCGGCCATTTCGGCACGATTGCGGCTGATGCGATTACGTTCCTGATCGCGTTCCTCGATGAGTTCGACCTTCTTTACTTCTTCAAAGGCCTCCGCGAGTTCTTCACGCGCCGCATCGAGCTTTTCCTGAAGTTCCTGGATCGAAGTCGCCAGATTGTCGCGGCGCTGAATGGCGGCCTTGGCGAAGGTTGGATAGGCGAAATGATTAATGTCGGAGACACCGGCTCTTGCCTGCTCGTCCTCGACCTGCCGGTCCAAATCACGTGCCATTTGTTCGAAATCGGCGATCATTGATTCGATATCGGTCACTTTCTGCCGTTTCTCGTCCAATTCGAAACGACGCAAGCGGATCAGTGTGTCTCGTGTCTTCATTACGCGTTACCCCTAACATCTGAGTGGTCCTGCTCCACCCCATTCAATATCTGTGCCAGCGTGGCATAACCGTCCTCAAGCGAGGCCGATTCCCCCTTCGTCTGAGATAGAAAGGCTTCCAGTCGAGGCTGATAGGCTATCGCCTCGTCGACTTCCGGGCTCGATCCCGCCCGGTAGGCGCCCAACTGAATCAACTCCTCCATATCGGCATATTTCGCCATGAGTTGGCGGGCACGTTCCACATCCGGGCGCGCAGCCTCGGCAACACTCTCCGGCATTGTCCTCGAAATCGATTTCAAAACGTTTATCGCAGGATATCGACCCCGTTCAGCGATACGGCGCTCCATGACAATGTGACCGTCCAGAATACCGCGAACAGCATCGGCGACGGGTTCATTATGATCATCACCCTCCACCAAAACCGTAAACAGACCAGTGATCGAACCGCTTCCGGTTCCCGGTCCGGCGCGCTCGAGAAGCTGCGGAAGCTCATTGAATACAGTCGGCGTGTAACCTTTGGTCGTCGGCGGCTCTCCGCTGGCAAGACCGATCTCTCGCTGTGCCATCGCGAAACGGGTGACGCTATCCATCATGCAGAGTACGTCCTGGCCCTGGTCGCGGAAGTACTCCGACAGTGTCAATGTGAGGTAGGCAGCCTGGCGGCGCATCAATGCTGCCTCATCGGACGTCGCGACAACGACAATCGAACGACTGAGTCCTTCCTCGCCGAGATCATCCTCGATAAACTCTTGGACCTCGCGACCACGTTCGCCAATCAAACCAATGATCGACACATCGGAGCGGGTATTGCGAGCCAGCATCGACAGCATGACGGATTTGCCGACTCCCGATCCGGCAAAAATGCCCATGCGCTGCCCTTTACAGCAGGTCAGAAATGTATTGAGTGCGCGAACGCCAAGATCGATAGGCTCACCGACGCGCCGACGCGCATGTGCCGGCGGCGGACTGTTTCGAAGTGGATAGCGATCGGGGCCCATGATCAGGGGACCTTTTCCATCCAACGGTTCGCCCATCGCGTTAACAACCCGGCCAAGCCAGGCCGGTGATGGCCGGATGGCGGCAACGCTTGGCTGGACGAATGCCTTTGCGCCCATCCGCACGCCGTCGAGCGGACGGAATGGCATTGCAAGCGCTCTGTCCCTGCGAAATCCAACGACTTCGCAATGAACATCCCCCCTCAACCCATCGGAGATTCTTATTCGGGATCCAACGCGCATGGCGTGGATCGGCCCGGCAATTTCCACGAGCAGACCCTGAATGCTCCGCACCCGTCCATAGATATCGGGCGTGGCGATCGCCGCGATGTCGTTCACCAATGCCTGTATGGGCACGATTTCGGCCTCGTTCAGTTCTGCGGTTTAACGATCGCGCGAGTCTGGCAAACCACCTCTTAAGAGCGCGTAAACCAAATCGATGGATTTACAATAATTTATGGCGACAATTTCGCGCGCTTATGACGTCCAATTCCGACAATCGACGTTTCGGAGCACGCATTCATCTGCTAAAACTTATGTGCGGTCTGATTCGGTATGGACGTCGGACCCCAGTCTAAAGTTCCCGATTATGTAACTCTGTATTAATGCGCAGGCGGTGAAGCGGTTGGCGGATCACGCCCGTCGGACTCCGAGTCCGATTCGGGTTTTTCGCAGAATTCGCTGATCTTCGGTGCCGGTGATGATGTCTTATTGCGTCAGCGTGCGTGTGGCCCATCGCAAAGCATTGGCTCGTAAAAATCAGCATCCTTAGATTTTGTTAACTAATGGAGCCTAATTTGTTGATGGGAATTAACGATTCTGAAGTTCCGCGATGTCGACCGCTCGGGTGGGGCAACCTGCGGTCTCTGATCTGAACTAAAAAGAGGATTGCCATGAGGGTGCTTCTAATCGAGGACGACAGCGCAACGGCTCAAAGCATTGAGCTTATGCTGCAGTCTGACGGCTTCAACGTCTACACGACGGATTTGGGGGAAGAAGGCGTCGATCTCGGAAAACTATACGACTATGACATTATTCTACTGGACCTCAATCTCCCCGATATGAGTGGCTACGAGGTCCTCAAGACCTTGCGCGTCTCAAAGGTCCAGACACCGATCCTGATTCTCTCCGGCCTTGCCGGCATTGAGGACAAGGTCCGCGGTCTCGGCTTCGGTGCCGACGACTATATGACCAAACCGTTCCACAAGGACGAGCTGGTCGCGAGAATTCACGCCATCGTCCGGCGCTCAAAAGGCCATGCTCAATCCGTCATTCAGACGGGCCAGTTGCGGGTGAATCTCGATACCAAAACCGTCGAGGTCAATAGCGCACGCGTTCATCTGACCGGCAAGGAATATCAAATGCTGGAGCTGCTATCGCTCCGCAAAGGCACGACGCTGACCAAAGAGATGTTCTTGAACCACCTCTATGGCGGCATGGATGAACCCGAATTGAAAATCATCGACGTATTCATCTGCAAACTGCGCAAGAAGCTCGCAGCAGCAACCGGAGGCCGGCACTATATCGAGACGGTCTGGGGTCGCGGTTATGTCCTGCGCGATCCGGAAGATGAGTCGGAAGCGGCCTGACGGTTACACATCACGCATGTCTGCGCTCATGCTCAAGTGAGTAATTGAGGATGGATCAGTCGCTCTGACCGACCGATTGCCGAACGGACTCCAATACAGAATTTAGCGGGCCCCTCTTGGGGCTCGTTTTGTTTCGCAGGGGGAGATAACCGGTCTTCAGACAAGACTCTGCCGTTTTCTGATTTCGGTCAATTCAGCAGCTGACGTCAAGCAGTGAGAAGATCGATCTTTTGTTCAAGAGAAACTCATTCCCAAAGCGGTTCCAGCGGACATAACAAAAAAGGCCGGAGCATACACTCCGGCCTCAAGGGGTAACGGGGGTTACACCTCAATTCGAACTTCTGTTCATCGCGTATCGCGGCAACCAGTACTCGTTGCCCATTCAGTGATGACGGATGGAATTGGATAGGATGGCGCAACAGACTCGCGGCCCAATGAAAAAGCAATCTGTTCTATCTCATCCTCAATCGCGCCGCGCTCATCCAACCGCAATTCAGCGGCCTCTCCGGCTGCAGCTCCTGAATCGATCTTACTGTCCGTTCCGCCTCTGTAATGTCCGCTCTTTGTTTCGATGCAAGTTGGAGCAAAGTCGAGCAAAGACCTGCTCCATAATCCAGCCTGTGTCGATGTCACAGCAAGCAATGTTGCAGCGCCGACAAGCGCTCCTGCAGATGAAAGTCTGCGTAAAGAAAGCATGATCGCCCCCAAAGTCTGCATCTGGCTTTTCGCCATGTTGATGCCTTAATCATATCAGGGACCGCCCGAATTGCGAAGGCTCACCGACGGGTCGCCAAACGACCGGATCATCGCTTTCCGCCTCATATATCAAATCCATTTCTCTATTTATTTCAGATATTTATGGATTTTTTCTAATATTCCAGATTGAGAACGGTCTGTGGCATTTATGGTACGCCGCCGACAATATTGGCGCAAATATGGCGGAAGAAAGGCGGATCGGCTGTCAATTGGACAACGCCGATTCGGCGAAAACGGACGATGGCGAAAGGCCTTCCGGCTCGTTTTGGATGACGGCTGACGTTGGAGAAATCCGGGCTAGCCGGTTCGAAGCGCCGATCGCGCTGCTGCGCCGCCGCTAGCGGACTCAGGTATTCTGGATCGAACGGGCGACGGCGCAGATTTCGCAGCGTCCGTTCGCATATAGAGTCCACGCACACCGGAAACCGGCGAAAACTGATCGGTCAACCCGATCACAGTTTCTGCGGCCCCGAGAACCAGATATCCGTCGGGCGCGAGTTGCTGTGCTGCCCGTTCAAGAATGTCGCGCTTTGTCGGCGGATCGAAATAGATCAGGACATTCCGACAGAAAACAATGTCGAACTTGCCAAGCCCCCGAAAGCTCTCCAGCAAATTGAATTTCTTGTATTGAACCATCGCACGAATTGCAGAGTCGATTTGCCATAGGCTCCCCTGCTGCTTGAAGTATTTTACCAGCAGCGAAATCGGCAATCCGCGCTGAACCTCGAACTGACTGTAGAGTCCAGCCTTGGCCTTCTCCAGGATCTCCGACGACAGGTCCGTGCCAACGATATCGATATTCCAGCCAACCATCTTATCGGACATGTCCTTCAGGAGCATGGCAAGAGAATAAGGCTCCTGCCCCGAAGACGCCGCCGCGCACCAGATCCGCAGTTTGCGCATTGCCCTCCGCTCTTCGAGCATCGCAGGCATCATCACATTCGTGAAATTGTCGAATGGCGTCTTGTCGCGGAAGAAGAACGACTCGTTGATGGTCATGGCCTCGACGACAGCGCCCTGCAGAACTGACGCTCCCGGCCGCTTCATCGCAGCGACCAGCTCCGCCAGCGTCTCCATCCCGTTGTCGCGAGCAACCGGCAACAACCGGCAGTCGAGCAGATATTGCTTTTCTTCCGTGAGGACCAAGCCAGACTTGTCTTTTAGGAAATCCCTTAGATAGGCAAACTCCGTCGAGCTCATGACCGTCCTCCACGAAGTAGATTTGTTACTTTCGGCGCAATGCTATCGAGCGGCAATACAGCTGCACAGGCCCCAGCCTGCGCGGTCGCGCCCGGCATCCCCCAGACAACACTCGTTGCTTCATCCTGGGCAATGATCGTTCCGCCCTGATCAGCAATGAGGGTCGCACCGGCAGCGCCGTCGTGCCCCATGCCGGTCAAAACGACTCCGAGGGCCGCGCTGCGATAGATCTTTGCGACGCTTTCGAACATCGGATCCACGGCAGGTTTGCAAAAATGGACTTCCGGCCCATCGTAGATCTCGATCGTGGGCTCCGTTGCGCCGTGTTTGAGACGCATGTGCTTGCCGCCTGGCGCCACATAAATAACACCGGGTTTGAGAACTTCGCCCAACTCCCCTTCCTTCGACTCGCAAGCGGCTGATCGCCCCAAATGCTCGGCAAGGATGGATGTGAACGTTGCTGGCATATGCTGCGTCACAAGAACGGGAACGCCCCGGATCGCAGGCGCGATGCCTTCCATAAGCTTGGCGAGTGCCTGTGGCCCGCCGGTCGAACTCCCGACAACGAGAATGCGGGGCGTAACTCTCGAAACTGGCCTGAGCTTGATCGGCGCTCCGGCATCCACCGGCACAGTCTTTGCGGATTGAGCTGCGTGGTCCGGCGTACGGTCCGGGGCACGGCGAGCTTCGGATTTGGCCCGCGCACGCATCCGGCTGTGACCGACGGCTTTGATCTTTCGGATAAGATCTTTTCGGAAATCCTTCGACGTTGTAACGCCGCTGTTGCCTTCTGGTTTGGGAATATAGTCGACGGCTCCAAGCGACAGTGCGCGAAGGCTGACCTCCGCGTTGCGACGGGTCAGGGTCGACGCCATGATGACCTGCAGACCAGGCTGTGCCTCGAGCATCAACGGCAGAGCCGTCATGCCATCCATAACCGGCATTTCGATATCGAGGACCGCAACATCCGGCGCAGACTGAGCGATACTGTTTACAGCAAGCTGACCATTGGCAAAGCGGCCGACAACCTCGAGATCCGGATCTTCATCGACCCAGCGCGCGACAAGCCCGCGAACCACAGCGGAGTCGTCGACGACGGCAACGCGAATGCCACCGCTTTTCGATGTCGCAGAGACGTCTGTAGAAGCCATTGTAAGCGCCATCTGCCTACTCCCTGTTTCGTGATTGCCAGCGATGGCAACCTTTTCAGTCTCTTCCGGCCATTGCGTGCCGCGTGCTGCCGGTTGAACCCGGCCTTTCATGAGCCCACGTCGTTTCAGATCAAGCCGACTTCCTGAAACTTTGCATGGATAATGTCCTTGTCGAACGGCTTCATGATGTACTCGTTCGCACCCGCAGCCAGCGCACGCGTGATGTGATCTGAATCGTTTTCCGTTGTGCAGAAAATCACAGCAGGTTGCTCGCCTCCGGATTCGGAGCGAAGTGCCGTCAGAAAGTTAAGTCCGTCCATGACCGGCATGTTCCAATCCAGCAAAACCGCATCGGGCATCTGATCGCGGCACTGATCGAGCGCTTCCTGTCCATTCTCAGCTTCAGAAATCGCGAAATCCAATTCCTCCAGAATGCAGCGTGCAACCTTGCGGATAACGCTGCTGTCGTCGACGACCAGGCAGTGTTTCATAGGGGCCTCTCCTCAGTCAGATTTTCCGGCTCGACATCACCAAGCACGCGCTACGCGGCAATCAACGCATCGTCGATCGCAAGCACCTTGGTTACGTCGAGAACAACCATCAGATCACCATCCAGTCGATGAACGCCGGACGAAATACTGGCCCAACGCGGGTCAAGATTCGACGGTGTCGCTTCGAACGTCGCCTGCGACAGCTGATGAACCTCGCCGACTTTGTCGATGATCAATCCATACGACTCGCTATTGTGCTCGATACCGACGGCCATCGGCTTGTGATCGTTTTCCGCTTGTGCCACGCCGAGACGCGTGCGCATGTCGATTGCTGTTACGATGCGTCCACGCAAATTGAGAACGCCAGCAACCTCAGGCAACGCCATCGGTACGTCGGTAACGTTGTCGGGTACGAATACATCCTGCACTTCATGGATCGGCAGACCAAACAGTTGACCGGCTATAGTCACGGTAATGTATTCGACGCTCGATGCATCGTCGTCGACCGACTCCGCTGCACCCGCGTTGATATTGGTCTCCGCACTCATGCTGCTACTCCCGTCTTACGCTCACATTCCTTGAGGCTTTCCATCAGCCCCTGACGGTCGAATTTCCCGACAAAGTCAAAGAAGCCTGCACGTCTTGTCCGCTCAATAACCTGAGGTGCACTATGGGAAGACAAGGCAATCAACGGGGTCGTGCCCCACTCTGGATCTCCCTGCAGCGCTTCGGCAAAACTGATGCCATCCATTCCGGGCATTTCGATATCGCTGACGATGATATCGAACGCTGCTCCGTTCTGCTTCAGCGCCAGAGCTTGATTGGCCGACTCTGTCAATGTCACCTCGTAGCCAGCGGCATTGAGTAGTGGTGACAGCATATTGCGGAAGAACGGACTATCATCGACCAGCAGGAGCTTGGAACTCTTGGCAAGTTCCACATCTTCTGCGGTATCAGCCCAGTTGCCCATCACCTCTGCGAGATAGTGACCAATGTCGATTACGGCTGTCGCCTTGCCCTTCACGACGGCGGAGCCGATGAGACCTGCTGCGTCGGAGGTCAGTTCGACATCCAATCGTTCCTCGACAATGTCGACGATCTCATCGACAACCAGACCAACCGAATGTCTCTCGTCTGTGAACACGAGAATAGGTTGACTGCCTTCGGATTTGATCCGGGCACCATCGCTCAGCTCAACCAGCGGCATGAGGCTGCCGCGATACTGGACGAGATGGCGACCGTTGGAATTCTCGATCTCGGCGACATCGATCTCTTCCAAGCGTGTAACAAGAGACAGCGGAACGGCCTTGGGTTCCTCCGATCCGGCACGGAACAGGAGAAGTGCCGTTTTCTGCTCGCTGGCATGAGCGATCTCAAGCTCGGCTTCGGCAGCATCTGTGTCTGACGGCGCCTGAGCGGGGAACTCCTGAGCGATTCCATTTGGATCAATGATCATGATGACGCTGCCGTCACCCAAAATCGTGTTACCCGAGAACATCGCGATGTCACGCAGCATCGACGACATCGGTTTCACCACAATTTCCTCAGTGTCGAAGACGCTGTCGACGATGATGCCGAAAGACTGGTTGCCGACCTGGATCACAACGACGAAGAAGCTCTGATCGTTTTCGCCGTCGAGCAATTCCGAGTCCGACTGGAGTTCGATCTCTGCAGTCTCTTCATCTGACAGCTTCAGCAACTGACCGAGCGTAATCAGTGGCAACAGCTTGTTTCGTAGCCGAAGAACAGGCGTATCGTTGATCTGTTCGATACGATGCTCGCTATTGGCATGCGTGCGCACCAACTCGACAACGTTCAGCTGCGGGATCGCAAATTTCTGCTTGCAGGCCTCGACGATCAATGCCGACACGATCGCGAGCGTCAGCGGGATCTTGATGATGAATGTCGACCCCTTGCCGGCCTCCGACTTGAGGTCGCAGTTACCGCCAATCAGCTCGATATTGGTTCGCACCACATCCATACCGACGCCGCGTCCCGAGACACTCGTGACCTCGGCCGCCGTGGAGAAGCCTGGGGCGAAGATGTATTTCTGAATTTGCTGCGGTGACATCGTCTCCAGTTCGGACTCGGTTGCGAGACCGTTTTGGATGACCTTCGATTTGATCTTGTCGACATTGAGCCCTCGCCCGTCGTCAGCAATTTCAATAATGATATGACCGCCTTCGTGATAGGCGCTCAGATTGATCTTTCCGGTTTCCGGTTTTCCGGCCGCCAGACGGTCTTCCGTCGACTCGAGGCCATGGTCTGCCGAATTGCGGACCATGTGCGTCAGCGGATCCTTGATCATTTCAAGGACCTGTCGATCAAGCTCCGTATCCGCCCCACTCATCTCGAGATCGATCTTCTTACCGAGTTCCAGGGAAAGATCGCGCACGATTCGCGGTAGCTTCTGCCAGGCGTTTCCGATCGGCTGCATGCGCGTCTTCATCACGCCTTCCTGCAACTCGGCCGTCACGGCGGAGAGGCGCTGCAGTGGAACCTTGAATTCGCTGTCATTGATCCGGCGAACCATTTCAAGAAGTTGGTTACGTGTCAGCACAAGCTCGGAGACCATCGTCATCAGATGCTCAAGCGTATCCACGTTCACCCGGATCGACTGAGATTTGACCGGTGTTTCGCTACCACCCGCACGCCCCTGAGGCTCGGCTGTCGCCGCAGCCGGCGCGGCGTCGGCTGCAGCAGGTGCAACGGCCTCTGGCTGTGCAGGAGTGCTATCGGCTTCAGGCAGCGTGGGCGCGGCTTCAGGCTCGGTTGGTTCCGGGAGGCTCAGATCCGGACCTTCTGCTTCCTGAAACGCCCTTTCCAAATCATCCAATGAAACTTCGCCGGGCTTCAGTTCACGCTCCAATTCGGGAACATCCAGGGGCGGGTCGTCCGTCGTTCCTTCACTGGCGGGCGCATCATTCGCCTCAGCCGCAACATCTCCGCCTCCGAGCGCCATCTTTTCGAGCTGTTCGATAAGGTCGTTGTCGTCGCCCGCAGGTTCGGCCTCGTTCGTTTCGAGCTCTGCCATGACATCCTTAATGCGATCGATTGTATTAAGGATAAGAGAGACACCGGCTGGAGTGACCGGAGAGCCATCGCGGTATTTGCCCATGAGCGTTTCAGCAGCATGAGCCAGGGCTTCCAAGCGCGGCAGTCCAAGAAATCCACACGTCCCCTTAATTGTGTGAACGAGACGAAATATGTTGTCGAGCATCTGCGCGTTGTTCGGCTCTTGCTCGAATTTGACAAGCTCGACGTCAACCACGTCCAAGCTTTCGGATGTCTCGGTGAGAAACTCGCTGAGAAGGTCGTCCATACTCTGCCCCACAAACACTAAAATATACGCACCAGTTGCGCAGTACACGCGCATCTGTCGTTACGGGCAGAGTGTGAACAAGAAGGGTTTACGAAGGATTGAGGATAAAGCAGCGCGCGTTAATTTTCGCGACGCTGCTTCCAAAAGATGTCTTGCGGGAGTCTTCAGACGGCTTCCGACAGCTGTTCCGCTTTTGGCGATGCCTTTAGAAACACGGTTTCACCATCGATTGCAGTCTCCAGCAACAACCCGCACGCATTGGCAATGCGTCCTGTGTAATAGGGTTGAATGGAGTGCGCATCGAGATCGCCTTCTTGCGTCTGAGACAGCAAATCATTCAATCCTTCAGGAATACGCGCCATGTTTCCGGCACAACGCACCACAAAGTTCGGCAATTCGCCGTCAAGAACGATTGCAACGTCGATCGTGCCACCGCGCGGCAGTGTCGAGAGCGCAATCGTGATCATGTTGAGCAGTAGTTTCACCTGATTCTTTGGCAAAGTCGCTGCGGGCCCCGCCCATGTGAGTGTGTGTTTGCCACCTTCGATAATGCCCTGCGATACGCGTTGGGCGTCGTTGAGATCGATTTGAGCACCGGCGGAACCCGCCGCGCCGAATGCCAGCCTTGCGAACTGCAGCTTGGCCGAGGCCTGAGTCGCACTTTTGCGTACCAATTCAAGTGCATGCTCGCGCATCGTCTCATCGTCGTCATCGGCCATCACTTCCAGACCGTTGGCTATCGCCCCCACCGGGCTGATCACATCATGACAGATCTTGCTTGAAATGAGCGCTGCGAACTCCAATTCGCTAAAGTCCTTGTCCGCTGACATTCTGTCCCCCTTCCCCGCCTTGGGCCGCCGCTTCCGCCGCAGGGTTCATTGCCTCACAATTCCCTCCTGATACACGACGGGCGGACTCTCTGCCAACCAAGGCCGGCACTCATCTCTTAACCCTTTGTCATTGAGACGATTTTGTGCGAGGTCGACGCGACCCCAGCGACTCTGATTGGGCAAAAGATCGCAACCGAAACGAATCAGTCGATTCCCGACCGTCCAGTGACACACCAAAGAAAGCTCAGAAAAGGCCAACCGTGACAGACGTCTTCCAACATACCGAGCGCCTGATTGAAACGGCACACCGAGCCGGCAAGGCCATAATGACATACTATGGGGAAGCACCGGAGGTGGAGCTGAAGGCTGACGCCAGTCCGGTCACCGCGGCAGACAAAGAGGCCGAAATCATCATATTGGATGCTCTCGTCGACATTGCGCCCGATATCCCGATCATTTCGGAAGAAGCGGCCAGCGCTGGCGACATTCCAACCGTGGACGAAACCTTCTTTCTCGTCGATCCCTTGGACGGCACGAAGGAATTCATCAACGCGCGATCAGACTTCACGGTGAATATCGCCCTCATTGAAAACGGAAGCCCGGTTTTCGGCATCATTTACGCGCCTGCCCGCGATACGGTCTATCTGACAACATCGCGCGAATCGTCCGCTCAAGGCACGCTCCCACCAACGCAAGACGGCAACCAAGTAGCATTGTCGCCGATCGCAACGCGCGAACCGCCAAACGGGCTGACCGCTGTTATGAGCCGATCTCACTTAAATGCTGAAACCAAAGAGTTTCTGGACAACTACGAAATCGCCGATTCCGCCCAGGCAGGATCCTCTTTGAAGTTCTGCCTGCTGGCAAACGGCACGGCCGACGTCTATCCGCGCCTGGCAAGAACCATGGAGTGGGACACGGCAGCGGGCGACGCAATCCTGAGAACAGCGGGAGGCATAGTGCTGAACATGGAAGGCCAACCAATGCGCTACGGCAAGGCCGGCGAACAATTCGCAAATTCGAGTTTCGTCGCTTGGGGGCGCATGCCGGAAGTCGGCTGACCCGCTTCCACCCACACATGTGGATGCAAATTGAACGGCCGTTCCGTTAGACGACTGAAATCAATGAGATTTGCCGACCGAGGATGTCCTGCCGAAACAGGTGTCGCAAATCAATCCGTCTCGGCAATCGGCAGCTCCAAGGAGAGCTTTTTCCACACCTCGGCAGCTTTGCTTATCACACCATCCGGATTCTTCACCCACAGGGCACGATCGATTGGATTGTGAAACAGATAGAGCTTCTTGTCATGGATCGCCCAGATCTTTGGATGACCGGCCACAAGAATACCCTCGGCGATCGCTGTCGGATCGTATCCTGCAAATCTAGGCGCATAAACCGTTGGATTCTTCTTGAATTCGGCCTGATTACCCGAATTGACGAATCGCCACGACGCACCACGCCAAACGGCCTCATAGTTCCGATGTCCACGACGCGAAACGCCATGGGAGTAGTACTCGATGGGATCGAAGCCGCCGATCGCGAGACCTGTAGCCGCATCGCGCCAGTAAGCCGGGGCAAATGCTGCTGACAAGGCGGCAACCATTGCGAGCAGCAAACACATCAGACTGTTTCGCAGCCAAATTCGAATTGGTGTTCGGAGCAATCCCATCATGGGATCAAATGTGCCGTAAGGGAGTAAAGAAACCATCTTCTGCCATCTAGTAACGGTTTGTTCAGGCAGATATCGCGACAATCGTCCTCGGGCTGGTCTCAGATCGAGCAACCCATGTGGGGATGACATCATGACAGATTGCCGAATACGCAGCTTCAACCGGTTTGCGCTCATCACCCTGATTGCGCTTGTGCTTACGCCCGCCGAAACAGGATATGCCCAAGACGACTCTTCCTGGATCAGGGATCAGGCGCGAGAGCGTCCGCAACCGGCCTCGGCAGGCGAGCCGACCGATATTCGCCCTGACACCTATCAGGATCGGTCGGACCGGGATCTCGACAGACCCGACGACGAAACATTCTCGGAAGGGGAGATAACGAGCGCCGGACACCAGTTTTTCGGCAGTATCTCAAGATCACTTGCCGGTGCCATCGAACACGCATTCCGCCGGCGTGGGCGCCCGAACGGCTATATTCTCGGCGAAGAGGCTGGCGGCGCGTTCATTGCGGGCCTGCGCTATGGCGAAGGCACACTTTTCACGAAGAATGCGGGACAGCACAAAGTCTTTTGGCAGGGGCCGTCGGTCGGCTTCGATATCGGGGCCGAAGGCTCCCGCACCATGGTCCTGGTCTATAATCTCCGAGAAATCCGAGAAATCTACTCCATGTATGGCGGCATCGCCGGTTCGGCCTATGTGATTGGGGGAATCGGCCTGACATATATGGCCCGTGATCATGTCACCCTGGCTCGCATTCGTTCTGGAATTGGCCTGCGTCTGGGTGCCAATGTCGGCTACCTTAAATATACGCGCCGTCCAAAGTGGAATCCTTTCTAGAAATTGGGTGCGCCTGATCAGGCGCACCTCATATGGCACCTGAGACTTTTCGAATCGTGTCCCGACCGATGTTTCGGCGCATCCGCGCGTGCCGGGCCCTCACCTCAAAACCTTCAAAATTGCATGTCTTACAGACGTATCCGCTCAGGCGATGTCTGTGATATGTATGCCGCACGTGCAGAAGCGATCCGGCATCTGACCGAATTGTCTCACTGCCCGACCGGGGGGTCGGAAGGATAGCGAACGGATGATTGAAACGGCCATGTATGTGGCGCTGGGCTTCCTGACAGCCAGCGTCATCGCCCTCTTGCTGTCGCGGCCGATTTGGCGGCGCGCGGTCAGACTGACAACGCAACGGCTGGAGGCCACGCTCCCCATGTCGCGTGCCGACATGGACGCCGACAAGGATGAATTAAGGGCGCAATACGCCATAAAGCTGCGCAATTTCGAACTCGCGCTGGAGAAAGAAAAAGCCAAATCTACCCGCTATCTGGTCGATCGAAACAAGAGTCGGGCGGCTGCGCAAGACCTACAGCAGCGACTTACGGACTCCAAATCGACCCTTGCCGAAAAGGACAATCAGATTCGGGTAATGGAGAGTCACATCCGCCATCGTGGCGGCCGCACGGAAGACCTCGTTGCAGACGAACCAATTGCCGCACCGGTCGCTGCCAGCCAGAGCACAATGGCAGAGCTGACCGCCCGTGCCGATGCCGCGCGGACAGAGCCTGGATCGGCCGAATCCGGGCGATACGAGGATATCCAGCCTCTCAAAGCGGAAAACACGCGTTTGCGGCGCGAAGCCGAAGCCCTGCGAAACGAGTTGGCCGCTGCTCGCGATATGCCCACACGCGATTGGGATTTGCTCAAAGCGGAGGTCACCGATCTGGCCGACAAGATTCTGAGCGGCGATGCAAAACCGGCGCCAAAGGCAGCAACCGCCGCAGTACGCAAGGGAATGGCCAGTACGAATGTTCCCAAGCCGAAGGGAACCCCGCCTTCTCCCGAACCAGAAGTGACAAAAAAAGCGAAACCGATTTCCGCAAATAGCGGCGCGAAGATTCGCTCACGACTTGGCAGCCTCGCCCAACGTCTCGAATCGCTGACCGAAAGCGATCGCAAATAAGTCACTCAAACCCGGCGATTCCCTGCGTCGGTAGAAACTATCGACTGAGAACCACAACGTCTCGGTCTTCTCCCAGACCTGCAATCGCCGTACGCACACGTGGTCGTTCGGCGGCATGCGCGTAGCCCTGCGCAAGGGCAAGATCGTAGGTCTCGCCCGTTGTCACGGCGCGCGCGTCAAGTTCCTTGTTGTGCTTCTCGAGTTTCGCCGATGCATTCACGGGCGAGCCGATCACGGTATACTCCAACCTATTCGGCCCTCCGACCGCGCCAAAAACCAGCGGGCCCGAGGCGACGCTTGCATTGACCGCAATCGGTGCAAGTCCTTCAGCAGTGCGGTCCCGCGACCAGGCATCTGCAATTTCGATAATAGCGTCTGTCGCCCTAAGAGCATCGGCAGCGAAAGTCTCGTTCTCTTCGACAGCGCCGAATGTCGCCATGATCCCGTCGCCTAGGAACTTGTCGATGGTACCGCCATGGTCCTGAATGGCAGGCACGAACCGCGCCTGATAATCGGCAAGCAGGCTCATCACATCGGCCGGCGGCATCTTTTCAGCCAATGTCGTGAAACCACGCATGTCGACATTGAGGATCGCCGCCTCGCGTTTGAGCCCCTCACCTGCCGCAATCTCGCTGTCGGCACCTCGGATCTGGCTCGCCACGCCTTCATCGAAAAAGCGGGAGAAATCACGCGCGGCAGCACTTTCAGCGACGGCCTGTACCAACAGGCTTCGGCCGCGTTTAAGTACGAGAGCCAGGACGAACGTAACGGTCAGAATCGCGATGATCTTGTCGAATTCAGCGCCAAGCAGCACCGCATTGTCCGTCAGATAGGTGACATAGCTGCTCGTGATCATCGTATCATCGGGGTCGATCGTAACCACATAGAAGACAAGGGTCAGCCAACCGATAGCAGCGGCGAGCCCTGCAGCGATGACGAATCGGGGCTGAAACCTCAGAGTTCGCAGCGCGATAAAGATGAAGACATAGAGAAGCGTCGGCGACTTGAGAATGAAGGAGGCGGGCTGCTCATACTGGATATGAAAGCTCCAGAGCAGCGTCATCAACAGGCCCATGTCGAAGACAATCGAAACGTAGACAGCCCAATCCGGCAATCGGCTCCTGAGGGCCCACGCCAGCCCCAGAAGCGTGAGCAGGAGATAGGCTGTCAGGGCATAGGGTACGAGCGTGAAATCGGTCCATGAACCGGGCTTTGGCGCGAGTGCATAGAGAACAGCGAAGACCAGGACCACCGCGAGCTGTATGAGCTTGATCAGGACTTCGGCGATATCTTCCCGCCGTTCGATCGCCGCCATGACACGAGACGGCAGTTTTAAGACAACCGGCGCTTCGGTCACATCGTCATAGAGATCGCGCACAAGGGACGACGATCGTGCAGGTTCAGTCACGGTCATCAAGTTTGCTCCGTGAAAAGATCATTGGAGATAAATGGGGAGCAAGGAAATACGCAAGGCCTGTCACGCACTTGTGTGCAAATGCGAGCGCCAGTCATCATCAAAAAGACCTGCGAAAACCAACGGCTTTCGCGGTCTCATTGATCGAATGTGCCTTAGAGTCGCGGTTCGCCTACCGCTAACTTACAGACGTCAAGGTTTCCAGACAGGCAGCGGTTCGCCTGCCGCGATATGGTCTTCGGACGGTGAGGTTCGCAAGATGACATAGACGTCACGCGTTCCCATCTCGCGCTCGAAGAGATCGCAAATCAGACTGCATAAATGCATCTTCTGCTCGGTTGTGCGCCCCGGTCTGGTATCGATGCTCACAGTGGGCAACCCAGCACCAAGTTCGCCATACGCCTCGGTGATCGAAGGGTAGATCCATTTGCAGGTCTCAGGATGTCGGCCTTGCTGTCCCGGATCGATAGCGACGTTGATTGCGTCCTTGATCCCCTCCCTGATCCTGTCCTTCACGTCATTCGAGTAGCCCGTTGGAATATCGATACGCACGATCGGCATAATGTCCCCTCCCAGGAATTTTACGAACGAAGCACGATAAGCCAGAGCAGATGAGAGCAAAAGCTGTTTTGTGACAGACGATCGAGAAATCAAGCATCACCGGCCACAACGGCCATCACTCCCACGACGCCGACGATCGCAAACCGATCCCCGCGACTGAGCGCAACAGCAAACTCACGAGTTCGGACTGACGGCTCGTTTCCGTCTTTGCAAAAATGGAATGGAGTTGCGACTTTACGGTGTTACGGCTGACCCCTCTTTTTACTGCAATGGCATCCAAGCACTCGCCAAGCGCCAGACAATGCGCCAACTCCGCCTCTGATCGCGTCAGGGTATAGGATGAGACAAAGAGGTCGATAACAGTAGTTTTGCGGACATCGGGATCAAAGAGGAAGAGTGCAGCCGTCGTGCTTTCCAAGTCGGGCCTGCGAGATCGAAGAGGAACCATCATAAGACTATAAGGCCGCGAGCGTGACTGACGTGGCACCGCAATGATGCCGCCGGTTCGATTCGGCAAATGCGGGCCTGGCTCGTGAATCGAATTGAGCAACTGCGCAAACTGCTCGCTGGCTTGCCGGTCGCCGATCACCATCCTGTTTTTCTGTAGGCGCAATCCATCGCTGGCATCGAAGATCTCCCGAGCGGCAGCATTGAAGTAAAACGGTGTACGATTGGCTCCAAACAACACCAATCCGAACTCGATCAGATCGAGAATGTTGCTCGACTGGACCACGATCTCTTCCAGCCGATCCATCCGCTGTTGCAGATCCATTGCTCGTTGTAGGTGATTGCCGGCGATGCCGATGCGTCTGAGGATTTCGGAATCCAGCTCGTCCTGATGACTGTGCCGCACGAAGCCACAGATCCGGCCGCTGACAGGACCGCGCGAGAGAACGCAAATACCTTCGCTATGCAGTCCCCACGGTTTTGACGCTCTCTGATACATCGCGCTCTTACGATACTCCTCATCGGAGTAGAAGCTCCGTCCAAGTGTCGGCACGCCTTCAGGCAAAAGCGGATAGAGCCTGAGCATGATGTTGTCATCGGGCTCGTCGAAACTGGATGTCGCTTCTTTCACGGAGTCTTCAGGAATATTGTATGCATCAAATGTCAGGAATCCCCGCGGTTCCGACATAATATCTGAGATAAACACACCACTGTCATCGGCGATCTCGCTAAACGTCTTTAGCGCTCTTTCACGATCGAAATCGTCGCCGACACAATCGTAGAGTGTGTCGATCGCCGCCAAGAGGTCGTCTTGCATAACCAGGACATCTCCGTTTCGGCCTGCGAACAGGCTGAAAAACAGGAGGCCACAATGCGAGCTTTCGAACTTTCGTTTCTGAGACGCGGAAAGCAGCAGCCCAAAGCCGATGACCGGCCGACCACAGCAGATTCCACTCCGTACTTGCGACTTTGCTCGACACCCTGTGACCCAGCGAACGTTTTGCCCAAACGCTCCCTATGCAGATGTCCCGTGCCCTTGCTTATAGCAGCTTTTTCAGTCGGCCTTCATCCATTTGGATGAAAGAATCCGACCTATCCCACCGGTATCTGGAGATCCAGACATTCTCGGCCGAAATCCACGGTGTTGGCATTTTTACAACAGTTATCAATCGATTATCCGACCTCATCCGTCTGGATGAATTTCAGAATCCGCCCCTCGGCTATTCAGAGTTCAACGAGAAAAACGCCCCAGCGGGATTTGAGAGGGTTCGGAGCAATGGCAAACGGACAAAGAAAAGCAAACGAGAAAAACGGGTTTTCGGAAGCGGCACGATGGATCAAAGGCCAAGTAGGACGAATTCTATCCTGCTCATTGATCGGACTGGCTGCAGCATCAAGCCCGGCAGCGGCACAAGACCCGGGCAACCCGTTCGCCGGCTACTATCTCGGATTCCATGTCGGTCATGTGGGAACCGCGGCGACAATGTTCTCCGGGATACCCTATATTGCCAATCTCCCGACCGAGGATGTTCCCGTTCCCGGACGGAATGACAAGCTGGACTTCGAAAGCGGGCTGCTTGGTTTTCACACCGGCTACAATTTTACCACCCAGGGAAACTTTCTCATTGGTGTTGAGACTGACTGGACTCGTCTTAATGCCATCAACATCATACCTGGCGGTGGAACAGAGCAGGTCAATGGCGAAGATTTTGTCTTCGGCCACCGCTCACAAGCTGAGTTGGACTGGCAGGCAAGCCTTCGTGCCCGCCTTGGTTATGTTGCTGGTAAGACCCTCTTCTTCGGGACCATCGGCGCAGCACTTCTTAAGGTTCAATGGGAGGAACGCGCCTCAGTATTCGACGATGACGCCAACCAGACATTCGTCCAGAACCACAGCGACAGCGATACGATCACAGGCCTCGCGGTCGGCGGGGGAATCGAATATGCGGTGACGCCCGACCTCATTATCGGTGCCGACTATCTCTATGAGAATTTCGGCGGCGTCGGATCTCTCCCGTTCGGTCACAGTACACCGCCCCAGCAAGGCAATATCGGCGACCTCGATCTTCACAAGATCAGAGCACGGGTCAGCATCATGTTCGGAAACGACTGATGGACTTTTCAGTTGACCCGGCATCGGCGGCGGGCCGGGCGCTACCGCAACAGACAAAAGAGGTCGTTGGATCCTCGCTTGCCTGCGGTGGCGTTCGCCATGCCGGGATGCCGGCGACTTGCCGATGATGGGCAGAAGGTCTGCTGGCCTGCAACGCCTGGCTTGACCGAAGTCCCGCGCTCCCTCATTGCGAGCTAGCAGATATGGAAACAGCGATACGGTATCCAGCAGTGAATAAGAATATCGGCCTCCGTTTGATCGCCACCATCCTTCTGGCGATGGGGGTCGTTCTGTTTGTTGCCGTCCTATTGAACATTCCATCGTGGCACCTGAACGAGGATCTGCCGCTCGTCCCCGCGCTGTTCGTGGCCGAGGCTACACTCTTCGCCCTCGGTCTGTGCGCCTACGGCATCTATGCTTTGCTGTTCGAGCCAACGATGAACCGACGCCGCATTGCACAGCTTCGTTTGCAGAATGTTACCGAGCCGTGGATGAACGACCGGCAATGGGCAGACGGATCGATCACCTATTCCTCTTTCGGTGCCCTGTTGTTTCTTTGGTTCTTTGGAATCAACTGGTGGGCGGCCCTTGGATTCATGGCGTTCGACCGCGGCGAACAGCTCTTGGACGGATCGTTTCCCATACTCATCCTTATCACCGCACTCGTTCTGATCGGGCTATTGACGGTCTACACCGCCCTCACGAAAACGGCCGACTGGATTCGGTTCGGCCGTTCGACGCTCACGATTGAGACTCTTCCCGGACGTCCGGGGACAACGTTCATGGGTTTGGTGCGGGCACGCTTCAAAAGAAAACCGAAACGCCCCATTTTCGTCAGCGTTACCGGTTTTACACGGCAATGGAGCAAGAGCATTCATACGCCAAACGAAGAGGAGCGCCGTATTTCCGACGTTCGCGACATCACACCCTTCTTCGAGCTGGAGGAGAGCATCGCGACGGCCCAACTGAACAAGGTGGACGATTGGATTACGATACCGGTCCGGTTCGAGATCCCGAGTGATGCCCCGTCATCGGGGCCCACGGAAGGCGACGCTGAAGTGATCTGGAAAATCCGCATGCGCACGACCGGCAAGAACGATCCGAAATTCTCCGCCGAATTCGAGATCCCGATTTTCGCCGGGTGAGTCCGTATCGAAGGTGTCACGTTTATGTCCACACGCAGAAGCCGTCGATGGATTACGATCCAGATCATTCTTTATGCGGTTCTGGTGCTGATCAGCCTCGGTGTATACGCCTATACGGTGTTTTCGGAATCTGAGCGCGTCATTGCGGGATTCTGTCGTCCAACAGTGGTCGGGCTGGAGCTTTCCGAAGCGACACGGATGGCCAATGATCTCGGACTTGTTGCAGAACCGTTTGGTCCGTCAGATGCAGACACAAAATCACTTTCGATTGAGTCCGACGGCTCGATCATGTCTGGCGCGAGCACCTGCGCTCTGGACCATGACGGACGACAAGTCACGGGCGTCTCATACAATCCCTGGTATCATTGAGATCGAGAACAGCTCACTCTAGCGGCAATGCCGTTTTGTACTTGACCTGTTTGAGGGCGAAACTCGACTGAATGTTCGCCACACCCGGAATTTTCGTTAGCTCCTGAATGATGAATTCCTGTAGCTCGGTGATGTCTTTCACCACTACGCGCAAGAGATAATCCGACTCCCCCGACATCAGGTAACACTCCATGACGTTGGGGTACTCGTCCATCTTTGCTTCGAAGCGTTCAAGATTCTCCTCAATCTGTCGCTCAAGACCGACACGGATAAAGACACTCAACGACAACCCGACGCTGCTTGGCTGCAAAATTGCGACATAGCGATCGATAACACTCTCGCGCTCGAGACTGCGAACCCTGCTCAAACACGGGGATGGCGACAGGTTGATCCGTTTTGCCAAATCGGCATTCGAAATCCGTCCATCGGCCTGGAATTCCCTCAGAATCTTCACATCGGTGGCGTCCAAGCCATCATACGGCATGACGTGCTGCTCCATATTCTTCTGAAAGCAGTTTATGCTGCCAAATTGTCAAGAACCACATAAGAACGGCAAAAAATAATGTCAGAATTCGCGTATTCACGACGGATCAGGCACGAAGCGGCACGGCTCGAAACGAAGGGTTGATAATGATGAGTACGCAAAAGAGGACCGAAACAGGCGATATCGATCCGCTAGAGACCCAGGAGTGGATCGATTCCCTCCTTGCGCTTGCACAGGTTGGCGGTAAAGAGCGTGCCCAGTTCATTCTGAATCAACTGGAACAGACATCGCGCGTAAACGGCTTCTCGACCGCCGAGAAACCGTTCTCGGCCTACAGAAACACGATCGAAGTAAGCGATCAGGGCCTCTATCCGGGCAATATCGAAATCGAAAACCGCCTCACATCGATCATCCGCTGGAACGCGCTGGCGATCGTTGTTCGCGCGAATGAAGCCTTTGGCGGTCTTGGGGGACACATCGCCAGCTTTGCATCCGCGGCAGAGATCTTCGAGACGGGCTTCAACCACTTCTTCCGCGCCAGAACTGACGATTTCGCGGGCGATCTCGTCTATTTCCAGCCGCACAGCGCGCCCGGTGTTTATGCCCGCGCCAATCTGGAAGGACGGCTCAGCAAAGAGCGGCTCGCATTGTATCGCCAGGAAGTAGCAGGCAATGGATTGTGCTCCTACCCGCATCCTTGGCTCATGCCGAATTTCTGGCAGTTGCCGTCCGGCTCGATGGGGCTTGGCCCACTCAGTGCAGTCTATCAGGCCCGCTACATGCGCTACCAGCAGGCGCGCAATCTTGCCAATAACGAAGGACGTCATGTGTGGGGCGTGTTTGGCGATGGAGAGATGGACGAGCCCGAATCCATTGCCGGCCTCACGCTTGCCGCACGGGAAGGTTTGGACAACCTGACCTACATCGTGAACTGCAACCTGCAGCGTCTCGACGGTCCGGTTCGCGGCAACAGCCAGATCATCCAGGAGTTGGAGTCTCTCTTTATCGGCGCCGGCTGGAATGTCATCAAGGTTCTATGGGGCTCCGAGTGGGACGAGTTGTTCGCTCGAGACACAGACCATGTCCTGCTCAGCCGCTTCGCGGAGACCGTCGACGGTCAGTACCAGAATCTGGGCGCCAAGGACGGCGACTATAACCGGGCCAAATTCTTCGATGCCGACGAGCGAACCAAAGCCCTCGTCAGCCACATGTCAGATGCGGACATCAATGCGCTGAAACGCGGCGGACACGACTTCCGCAAACTTTACGCAGCCTTTGCCGCCGCCAAGGCGCATAAGGGCCGCCCCACTGTCATTCTTGCGAAAACAAAAAAGGGCTACGGCATGGGCAGTGCGGGCGAATCCCGCATGATCGCGCATCAGGCCAAGAGCATCGCGACGCCAGGCCTCTATGAATTCCGGGACCGCTTCGACCTGCCCCTGTCCGATCAGGACGTCGAGGAAATGAATTTTATCACGCCGACCGAGGACAGTGAGGAGCTTATATATCTGCGTGAACGGCGCGCCGCTCTTGGCGGCTATTTGCCGGCTCGAGTCCGTAAGGCTTCCAAGGAAAGCCTGGCCGCTGTTCCCGATCTCGATGCCTACGCCAAATTCGCGCTGACTGCCGACGGCAAGGACATGTCCACGACGATGGCTGCCGTACGCATGATGAGTGGAATCCTGAAAGACAAGACCTTCGGCCCACGCATCGTGCCGATCGTCGCCGATGAAGCCCGCACATTCGGCATGGACAATCTGTTCCGGCAGATCGGCATTTATGCGCCGGAGGGTCAGCTCTATGAGCCCGAGGACGCTAAATCGATGCTCTACTATAAGGAAGCTGCCGACGGCCAGTTAATCGAAGAGGGCATTACCGAGGCCGGCGCCTTGTCGTCCTGGACCGCCGCGGCAACCTCCTACAGCCTGCACGGATTGCCGATGCTGCCGATCTACATCTTCTATTCGATGTTCGGCTTTCAGCGCGTCGGCGACCTGATCTGGGCGGCAGCCGACCAGCGCTCGCGCGGCTTCCTCCTCGGCGCTACCGCAGGACGGACCACCCTTTCCGGCGAGGGCCTTCAGCACCAAGACGGCTCCAGCCAATTGATTGCATCCACGGTGCCAAATTGCCGAAGCTACGATCCAGCCTATGCCTATGAGCTTGCCGTCATCATGGACTACGGCATGCGCCGGATGATGGAAGAGCAGATCGATGAGTTCTTCTACATCACGGTTATGAACGAGAACTATGCACAGCCGTCCATGCCCGAAGGCGCGGAAGACGGCATCGTCAAGGGCATGTACCAGATCGCGAGCCGTGGCAGTGCGAACGACCAGCCACGCGCACGCCTCATCGGATCGGGCACGATCCTGATGGAAGTGCTTGCGGCGGCGGATCTGCTCGAACAGGAATTCGGCATTGCCTCCGACATTTTCAGCGCCACGAGCTTTGCCGAATTGGCACGGGACGGTGAGGAATGCGAGCGTCAGAATCGGCTCAACCCCGATGCAGCAAGACGCAAACCATATGTGGAGGCTTGCCTCGACGGACAAGGCCCGGTCGTGGCTGCGACCGACTATGTGCGCGCTCTCCCGCAGCTCATCTCACCTTATGTGCAGGCAACCTATGTCACACTCGGGACAGATGGTTTCGGGCGCAGCGACAAGCGTCCAGATCTGCGGGCTTTCTTCGAAGTCGATCGCTACCACATTGCATTGGCTGCGGTAGAGGCATTGGTTCGCGACGGCCATGAGCCGCAGGAGACACATACGAAGGCATTGAAGACGCTCAAGCTGGACACGACAGCCGCAAATCCCCGGACACGATAAGAAAGCGCGAAGAATGAGAAAAATCACAGAAATTCGCGTCCCAGATATCGGGGATTTCGAGGACGTTCCCGTCATAGAAATCTCCGTCGCCGCAGGCGAGGCGGTCGAACCTGAAGACATCGTTGTCGTTCTTGAATCCGACAAGGCAACGCTGGAAGTGCCAACGACGGTCGCGGGAGAGATCGTCGAGTTGAAGGTGTCGCCCGGCGATGTGGTCAGTAAAGACAGCCTCATCGCATTGATTAAAAGCGACGATGCGCAAGACGCACCCTCGGCCGAGACACAGGAAGAGCGCGAGAAACCGCCGGTAGAGATCGAAACCAAACCGGCACAAGAAACAATTGCTCCGCCCGCGACGCCCTCCCCCCAGGCGTCGGCACTTTCACCCCAAACGAGCGGATCGCAGGCGCTTGCCCATGCCTCTCCTTCGGTTCGGAAATTCGCCCGTGAACTCGGCGTCGAAATCGGTCTTGTTCCTGGCACCGGTCGAAAAGGCCGCATTACCAAAGACGATGTCACCGGCTTCGTAAAGCGTGCGATGGAGGCAGGACCTACGGACAGTCGTTCCGCAGGTCTTGGCCTGGAACTGCCGGCATGGCCCACTGTCGACTATGCGAAATATGGCCCTATCAGCCGGACGCCTCTATCCCGCATCGCCAGAATTTCGGGCCCGAGCCTCGCACGAAATTCCGTGATCATTCCGCATGTCACCAACTTCGAGAAAGCAGACATTACGGAGCTGGAGGATTTCCGAAAGCTGATCAATTCGGAAGCGAAGGACGGGAGGAAAATGTCGATCCTCCCCTTCATCGTCAAAGCCGTCGTCGTGGCCCTCAAAGAGCATCCGAAATTCAATTCGTCACTCGATGGCGATGAGCTGGTTCTCAAGCAGTATTACAATATCGGCGTTGCTGCCGACACGCCGGACGGGCTGGTTGTCCCTGTCGTCAAGAGTGCCGATACGAAAGGCCTCCATGAAATCGCGGCAGAAATGGCTGACCTGGCCGCGGACGCACGCAGCGGCAGAATAAGGCCTGCCGATATGCAGGGCGGAACATTTACGATTTCATCTCTTGGCGGGATTGGCGGCACGAATTTCACACCGATCATCAATGCGCCCGAGGTCGCGATATTCGGAATGGTTCGATCATCGGTTGAACCCGCCTGGGACGGGGAAGCGTTCAGGCCTCGCCTGATCCAACCGATGAGTCTGTCCTGGGATCACCGCGTCGTGGACGGCGTGGCCGCGGGTCGGTTTCTCGTGACGGTCAAGACCATCCTCGCCGATTTCCGGCGCATCTGTCTTTGAATTCGGGCCAAATTTCGCGCGGCTGCCGATGACCAGGAGACAATGTGTCTCAAACTCTCCTTTTTCGCCTATGATAGAACCGCAAAAAGACGAGGTGAGCACATTGACCATGCCCAACGCCGATCCACAGCCCGTTGCGGCGATCCAATCCGAAGTCGCCTGTGATGTGAACGGCCTGCTCGGCGAGATCGTTAAGGAGTTGCGATCGCGCGGTGTCGTGCTTGCAGGAGCCGTCCAGGGCACGGAAACGCTGTCGGATGAGTGTTGCTCGCCGCTCAGTCTTTTCGATGTCGGTAGTGACCGGGTTGTAGGTATATCCCAGGATCTTGGTCGTCATTCCAGCGGTTGCCGTCTCGATCACCGAGGGCTGGCCGAAGCCGGGGCGTTTATCAGCAAGACCATTGAGACCGGCGCCGATCTGGTCGTCATAAACAAGTTCGGCAAGGCGGAATCCGAAGGCGATGGCCTGCTGTTCTGTTTCGCCGAGGCAGTCTCGGCCGGCGTTCCCGTGCTCACCAGCGTAAGGCCGCCCTATTTGGAAGCATGGCAAGCCTTTCATGGCGGCATGGCCGTGGCGCTGCCACCATCCCGCGAGGCCGTTCTTGAGTGGTTTGAATCTCTGGAGCGCAGCAGCGCAGGGACGGCTACATCGTCGACCGCTCGGCGGGAACATGATTCGACTTAGATCGCAGCATTGGCTCTGCGAACTCTGCACTCAGAACTTGTTTCCCACCCAATGACCTGAACAACGACACCGCGACGCCAAAAACGTTTCGCCGGATCAGCTCTCCTGCACCATACGATGCCTTCATTTGAACAGAGGCACGCGGCTTCCAGCAATGGGTATAGTGATTGGCGTCGTATGACGACGTCATCGATAAGCCAGCGCGTCGAACCGCATCGAACTGAAAAAATAGAGCTTAATCGTACAGTGTTCGCCTCTATATACAAATATGATTTCTGTTTTATTTTTCAATTCAAAACGATTGATTTGCTATATATGTGATAATCAATTTGACCTCTGTACACTTTTCTTCATCAACATTAAAATCAACCACTTTCAATATAATATTTCAAATCATCACAATATTTTACATCGCATATCTATCCACTAGAATGGGAACGCGAGAGATGAAGCGGATCGATGAAGTGCTCGATGCTTGGATCGAGATTGGCCGACAAGCTGCTGATCGATGGAAAGAGCGAGAAGATCAGCGCAACGAAATCAAACACAAGTTGGATACATCGGGAGCGGCCGCCGTGGAATCTCCTGAGTTAGTCGAACGCTTTGGGCGTAGGGCGCAGGGCCGACGCTTGGAGAAGGCGCTTCACCCCAGACCCCTTCCAGACGCCATTCGCGCCGAACGAATCATCGGACTGGACGACCGACGGAAACTTCCCGAGACAGTTGAGCAACTCGAAGCAGGCCAGCCGGTCGCACGAGTCGTCGCTCTCTCTGGGCCGCTTGGACAAGTGCGAGGATTTGGCACGGGTTTTATGATTTCGCCCCGCCTGATGATGACGAACCATCACGTACTTCGAAACACTGGCGACGCGCGTGAATCCGGCGCAAACTTCGGTCACAATTTCGTTTCTGGCGGTGACGTCGAAGATGGCCAAGTCTTCGAATTTGACCCTGACATGTTCTTTACGGCTGACGAAGCTCTCGATTATGCGGTTGTTGCCGTCAAAACAAGCAGTCTGAAAGGTACGCCTCTCAATCAGTCGCGGTTCCACGTTTTGGACCCTGAACCAGGCAAGACGCTTCTCGGTAGTGCTATCAACATCATTCAGCACCCAGACGGAGGAGGCAAAATGTACGCCACCTCTGGCAACAAGTTAGTCGATCGACTCGATAATTTTCTGCATTACAAGACCGATACGCGTCCAGGATCATCCGGCTCTCCCTGTTTTAACGAGTTCTGGGATGTCGTCGCTTTACATCACAGCGGTGTGCCAAAGACGCAGGACGGTCAAATTCTCAACAAGGACGACAGACCGTGGGACCGTTCTCAAGGCGTCCAGGCAATCCAGTGGATTGCCAACGAAGGTGTCCGCATTTCAAAAATCGCGGCGCATCTCAAGAGCCAAAACCTGGCGTCTTCCTCGCAAGATCAACTCCGCGATGAGATCTTCAGCATCGAGCAACCAATCGAAGGTGCCTCGGCGATACCAGATGTCTTTACGCCGAAACGCACCGGTGCAAACGCTTCCGAAATCGCGCGAACGGACGCCGCTGGTTCCTTGTCGGCAAGAACAATCGTTCAGATCTACGGGACGGCAAAAGTGTATACCGGCACAGTCAATCAGCCTGCTTCGTCGGCCGTCTCAGCATCAACCCAATCCGAGCGTGCCGAACGTCGACTGTTTCTAGAGAAGAAACTCGAATTCGACCCACATTACGGTCGCCGGCAAGGCTACGACCCCCGATTCCTTGTTGATCACGAAGTCGGCCTGCCAAGCGTTGACCCATCTCGCTCGCGCGAGTTGGTGACCGACCGGCGAGGAAACTTGCAAGTGCTGGACTATCACCACTTCTCGCTTGCCATGAACAAGAAATGGCTGATGCAGATGTGGTCGGCAGTCAATGTCGACTACAGTCCGGAAGTTCGTTGGGACATCGCCAGGAAAGAATTCGGTTCCGATACATGGATACACGATCCGCGCATTTCCGAAGCGCTTCAGATCGATAACGAGGAACTCTACAAACCGGCAAAAAAGTTTGATCGTGGCCATGTCGTTCGCCGAGACGACAATGCTTGGGGTGCGACCAGGGAGGAGGTCGTTTTCGCCAACTCCGATACGTTTCATTGGACCAATTGCACCCCTCAGCACGAGAATTTCAATCGTTCAAGCAGAAAGGGAGTGTGGGGAAGACTTGAGAATCATATTGCGGATCAAGCAAACGCCGTCAGCAATCGATTGCTTTTGTTTTCTGGTCCGGTATTAGATAAAAAGCGGGCTATTCCACATGATTTCGGAGGTGGTATTTTTCGAGTCCCACTAGACTTCTGGAAAGTTGTCGTTGTTGCCGAGGACCAGGACGGATCTGCCAAACCTGTGCTTCGCGCCTACGGGTTCGTCCTGGAGCAAAAAAAGGCCATTGATCTTAAAGGACTAGAGAAGCTCTCAACGGAGGAACGTTTCGATGTCGGCGAATTCGAGGAGCAGCAACGCTCACTTGCGGCCATATCGAAAATGTCCGGAATAATATTTCCAAACAATGTTGCCAAGGCCGATGTGATGTCAAAAGCGGCAATAAGTTCCGTCGTGGCGCTGGATCGTCTCGAGGCGATCAAGCATTGATTCCGAACATCTGAAAGGACGCGGGCGGATCACTCTTTGTGGCACTGAATCTTGGCCAGCGACCATTTCAACTACAGTGGGCGAGGAGTAGTCGCATGGGAAGTCGAGAGATTATCAACCAGAAGTATTTGATTGATGCGCGGCCAGATCGGCTCGACCTGCGAGATAGGCCCTACCGACCGCCCCTGACACCGATACAAGCGGAATTCCCGACGAAGGAGCAAATCGAGATATTCCTACCACTCTACGAGGACCTGATCCTGAACCAAGGAAAAGATGGCGCTTGCACGGGCTACGGTTTGGCGGCTGTCATAAACTATCAATACTGGTTTCGCGACTTTGTGATTCCGGCCATTCGAGAACCTGACATCAAGCAATTCGCCAAGAAACTCACTTCAAGTTCGCCAACCGGAAAGGCCGTCTACAAGCACAAGGTGAGCCCGCACATGCTCTACCAGATGGCACGCCTATATGACGAATGGGATGGCGAAGACTACGAAGGATCGAGCTGCAGGGGTGCTATGAGAGGTTGGCATCATCATGGAGTCTGTTTGGAGAATACGTGGCCAAAGAGAAAAGCTGGATCCGTTGTGAATCCGAATTGGGCGGAGGAAGCGGTGGAGCGGCCGCTTGGTGCATACTACCGTGTCGAGACCAAATCGATCGCCGATTTACAGGCCGCAATTCAGGAAGTTCATGCGGTCTATGTTTCAGCCGTTGTTCATTCTGGCTGGGATGTCGGTTTCGATCACAAAAAATCACTTCCCGCCATTCAACCTTCAGGCGCATCGCAGCTTTGGGGCGGTCATGCTTTTGCTATTGTCGGCTACAATCAAGATGGCTTCATCGTTCAGAATTCATGGGGAGAGAAATGGGGCTACAAGGGATTTGCGCTACTCAAATATGATGATTGGCTGGCCAACGGGATGGATGCCTGGGTTGCGGTCTATGGCGCAAGAACCAATATCGGCTCTTCGCCCAGAGGACGAACCTGCCGGGGATTACAGGAACAGTCGTGGTCAACGTCGCGGCCGGCGTCAGCTGCACTGGACGTCTATGGAAAAGAAAGTAGCGACAGCCGAACCGAATGGGATGAGAGCGATGCCCATCTGCATTCTCTCGTTCTCGTGAATGACGGCAAACCCGCCTCACGGCTCGTCGAAGCCGCAAACGGCGTCGAGCATGCATTTATCGTTGCCAACAAACAGGTGCTTGAATGGTGCAAACAAGATCAGGCAAATCGGAATTTGATGATCTATGCCCATGGCGGTTTGAACGACGAAGCAGCCTCGTTGCAACGCATCGCGCTGCTGGGACCCTATTTCAAGAAGAATGGAATCTATCCGCTGTTCATAACCTGGAAGTCGGGATTGCTTGAAACGCTGGGCAACCAGTTCAGAGACGCTATCGGTATCGACACGAGGGATGAGCAGGATCTGCGGGCAGAGTCGATCAGAGATGTCCTAAGTGACATCGGGAACAGAATCGCTGAGGCAAACGATTACACGTGGGAGGCGATTGCGCGGCGCGTCGCAGTCAAGTCGATTTGGACTGAAATGAAGGAGAACGCTGCGAAGGCGGCCAATCAGGGTGGGGGCACGTTCATTCTTGCCCGTCACCTTCATGAACTGCGCACCCGTTTTCCCGAACTCAAGATTCATCTTATCGGCCATTCGGCTGGTTCGATCGTATTTGCGCACATGTTTGACGAGCTGCGGCGCCTCAAGATCAAGATCGATGGCCTCGACCTTTATGCGCCGGCCTGCACGATGGACCTTGCGACCAAGAAATTCGGTGCGGCATTGAAGGACAAGATTATCGACCAGGCAGATATGCACTTTGAGCTGCTCAGCGAAAAAAACGAACGGGACGATCGTGTTGCATCAATCTATGGAAAGTCGCTGCTCTATCTTGTTAGCCGCGCACTTGAGAATTCGCATAAAACGCCTCTATTAGGACTCTATAGCGCTTGGGATCGGAAGCGCATCGACTATCGCCCGGATACATACCGGAATGATCATAACCATGCCGACATAAAAGCGTGGAACGCAGTCTGGAAGAGTAGCGCCCAAGAACCGTATGTTGTCGTCGACCGGGAAGTCAAAACCTCCGACAATCTCTCACAAAGGGGAGAGCAATTCATCAAAGCCACACATGGTTCGTTCGACAACAGTATCGATTCCATAACGCGATCGATCACTAGGATAGTCGGGCATAAACCGACATATCCAGTGTTGAACCTGCACGGCTATTAGGGCGCATTGTCGACGGGTGGACGTTTCCTTCCACGGCGACGACATCGCGATAGTCACTCGGCTGATAGGGCGCGAAGACTTCCGCGAGTGGCGCGAGGATGCCGCGCTTGCGAAGCGGATTTGCCCCAATGTCGCTCAGCAACTCATCGAGATAATGTTGCATGTGAACAAGGAGCCGCGCGGCCCGGACATGACTGAAGGGCATCCATTGCCGCTTCCAGTCCCGCAAGCGTGCGATGTCTTCAAGCTGCACGGCAGCAGTCGGCAGGCTATGCTGTCCGGAAACCAATGCGGCGAGCCACTGAGCCTGCACGCTGTAGGCAAGAGTGTTTGAGACAGTCGACGCATATCCGACGAATGCCAGCCCCGGCGCGCCGGGATGAAGGATCTGCCGGTAGAGATAGGCGCCGTCATCCGCGAAACCGAGCCGTGCCCGAATATCGGTTGACAGAAAGCTATAGTCGCTGCGCCAACCCGTACCAAAGATGATTGTGTCGATGTCAATGGTCGTACCGTCGCTCAACACGGCGCCATCGGGTAGCAGCCGCTCGAGGGTGGTCTGGTGAAGATCTATACGACCTGACCGGATCTTCTTGAAGAATCCGGGCTGAGGAAGCATTGCGGCTTCGCTAAAGGCGTCGATCTCGACCGGCGTATCCGGCACCAGACTCTGACGCGTGCCAAAGCGTGACCAAAGCCGGCATTGCAGGGTGAGTAAAAGTTCGACCACCCGCCAAAAAAGCCAGACCAGAGGACTGCCAAGCGAATGAATGCGCCGCTCCAGCGCCGTCGGCGACTTGTATGGCGGAATGACCGTGCTGGTGAGCCGGTTGAGCAGCCCCCACTTGAACGGCAACACGCCGGCTAGCTTTCGCGGGATCGGCCAGTGCAGTTTGCGCACGACAATGTGCGCCGTCTTGGCATGTGCCTCTGCGGCAAGGGCGGCATCCGTGGCACTCTTGCCATAGCCGACGACGGCTACGCGCCGGCCTTCAAGTTGATCCGCGGACTTGAGATCCGAGACATGCATCGTCTTGCCCGCAAAGTCCTCCACTCCTTGTATGACTGGGATGTAGGGCACGTTTGAATAGAGCCCAACGCAAATCACCACCAGATCGAAGGCCTGCGTTGTTTGTTCGCCATTCTGCGAGGAGGTCACACGCCAACCGGTTCCGTTCTCGTTCTGCGCCAGCTCATCGACAGTGACGCCCAGCCGAATGCAATCGCGAATACCGAAATGATCAGCATAGCTTTCGAGATAACGCTGGAAGTCCGGACCCGGCGTGAAGTTTGGCGTGTCATCGGGCAGAGGAAAATCGGGAAACTCGTAGAGCTCCTTCTGCACCTGGACACCGAAATCGAGATAACCGTCGGTCCAGACACCGCCAATCCGATCGTTGCGCTCGAAGATGGTGCAGGAGACACCGGCACCACGGAGTGCCTTGGCCGTCGCAAGGCCTGCGACACCTGCACCAACGATGCAGGCGGTTCTGACTGTTGTGTAATTCATGTCGCTGACCCCATGCTCGCTCGGCGCCATTGCACAGGAGGGTCGCCGGATAGAAGCATGAGCACCGATCCCAAAATCCAGAGAGCCAGCAGATAGGCACCGAACAACGACCACAGTAACAACGCCCAAATGGCGCGATAGATCGTTACCGCCAGACCGTTGGACCCAGTTGCATGATGTTCCCGGACAAGATGAACGGCGTGGATGAGCCCGGCAACAAAGCCGACTGCTGTTCCGAGCCAGATAACCGTTCCCATTTTCCGTTCCTCGCTTACTGTCCAGCGACTGCCTCGACCATTGCGGCATGAAACTCAGTCGTCACGGGAACGAGAAAGGTTCAAAAGGAAGCATAGATAGTTTTTTGATCGCCATCGCTTCGAACTGAATGCAAGAGAATGGTGCCCCCAAGGGGACTCGAACCCCTGTTTCCGGCGTGAGAGGCCGGCGTCCTAGGCCGCTAGACGATGGGGGCGTGGACGGATCTTGCGCGATAACAAATGCAGCTGAAATGGATCGAACTTATTCGGGCTTCAACCGGACACGGCTGATGACCTTACCCTGAAGCAGATCGACGATCGCGATTTCACGGCCATTTGGACCATTGAGATGGAGTGCGACGCGATCGCCGTCAAGAGTGACGCTCTCCACTGTCTGATCCGTGCCGACAGCCACGTCGAACGCAGAGACCGGTTCGCTGCCGCTTGGCGCCGCAGCTTTCTGGGTGCCGCTTTCCGCGAGCTGCGTGGACTGATAGAAGATGGTACCGATAAGGGTCGCGAAACCGACGATAAAGATCACGCCCATGACGAGCACGGCAGTCTTGAGAATCGCAATCTGCCGGGGCGTGAAATCCGCGCCGCTCCCGGCCGCTTCGTCTTTACTGCTCTGAGCCGACATCGATCAATCTCTCCATGGGTCCCAATGCCGAGCGATAGTCCCGAAACATATGCCTTTACCGTCGATGAACAGGACGCGGGCGAGCGGTTGGATCGCTACTTTGCCGGACACCTGACCGAATACAGCCGCTCCCGACTGAAAACCCTGATCAAAGAAGGCCACGCTCGGCACAATGGCGGGACGATAGAAGAGCCGAACTACCGGGTCAAACAAGGCGATAGACTCGATATCACCGTGCCGCCGGCCGAACCGGCCGTGCCGCGCGGCGAAGACATCGCACTCGACATTCTTTATGAGGACGATGACCTTGTCGTCATCGACAAACCAGCCGGCCTCGTCGTGCATCCAGCGGCGGGCAACTGGACGGGCACATTGGTCAATGCGCTCATCGCTCATTGCGGCGAGAGCCTCTCCGGTATCGGCGGTGTGAAGCGGCCGGGCATCGTGCACAGGCTGGACAAGGAGACCAGCGGTGTCATGGTCGTTGCAAAACATGATCGGGCTCATAACCGCCTCTCCCGCCAGTTCGCCGATCACGGTCGTACTGGTCCACTGGAGCGCCGCTATCTGGCAATCGCCTGGGGCAAGCTTCCAAGACCGAAGGGCACAATTTCAGCGCCCTTGGGGCGCAAACCCGAGCAGCGTCAGAAAATGGCGGTTGTGCCAGAGACCGGCAAAGAGGCGACCACTCACTATGAAGTGATCGAAACCTATGGTGATTCGGATGCGGGCGAAGTCGCCGCCAGCCTGCTCGAACTCAGCCTCGAGACCGGCCGAACCCACCAGATTCGTGTGCATATGGCGCATATCGGCCATCCGCTTATCGGTGATCTGACTTATGGGTCGGGCTTCAAAACGAAGGTTCTCACCCTGCCGGAAGCAGCAAAATCGGCGATTTCCGGCCTGAAACGGCAGGCACTGCATGCGGCAACCCTGCAATTCGAGCACCCGGAAACAAAGGATGTGATGCAGTTTTCGAGTGAACCGCCCGCAGATTTCGCGACTGTTCGCCGCGCATTGCAGGAGTTTTAGGCAATTTCCGGTAAAGGTGTTTTTTATAGGCTCCAAACATTGTATAAAGGACGTGCCGGGGCTGGCAGCGATACAGTGAAATAATTCCGCCCTGGAGATACCGGATAAAATGGCTTCAAAATCTCTACCCACTGTCGGGGGCCCTGGTGGTTTGTCCCGATATCTCGAAGAAATCCGCAAGTTCCCGATGCTGGAACCGGATGAAGAGTACATGCTCGCCAAGAACTGGCGTGAGCATGACGATCGGGATGCGGCACACCAGATGGTAACCTCTCACCTTCGCCTCGTGGCACGCATTGCCATGGGCTATCGCGGCTATGGCCTGCCCATCGGCGAAGTCGTGTCGGAAGGTAATGTGGGCCTGATGCAGGCGGTCAAGCGCTTCGATCCGGACAAAGGCTTCCGGCTTGCTACCTATGCCATGTGGTGGATCCGGGCCGCGATCCAGGAATATATCCTGCGGTCCTGGAGCCTTGTGAAAATGGGCACCACGGCCAGCCAGAAGAAGCTGTTCTTCAATCTGCGCAAGATCAAAGGCCAGTTGCGTGCGTTCGAAGACGGCGACCTGCGGCCCGATCAGGTCAAGCAGATCGCGACGCAGCTCTCGGTGCCGGAAGACGATGTCGTCTCGATGAACCGGCGTTTAGCCGGCGACAGCTCGCTGAATTCGCCTGTTCGGAACGATTCGGAAACCGGTGAGTGGCAGGACTGGCTGATCGACGACAATCCCGATCAGGAAACGGCGCTCGGCAACAGCCAGGAATATGACCACCGCAAAGGTCTGCTGGCGGAGGCGATCAAAGGGCTCAATGAACGCGAGAAGCGGATCTTCACCGCCCGGCGTCTCAGCGAAAATCCCTTGACGCTGGAGGAACTCTCGTCGGAATTTGGCGTCAGCCGGGAACGGATTCGTCAGATCGAGGTGCGGGCGTTCGAAAAGGTCCAGAAAGCCGTCCAGAGAAGCGCCGCTGCGGAGAGAGTTCCGGCGTCGTAACGGCTGAGCCATGCCTGCCGCGCAAGCGGCTTCTGATCATCAACAATGTCTCTGCCGGTCCCGGCCGGCAGCAGCTGCTTGCGCGCGTCATCGATCAGTTGAACGATCGTGGCGCGCTTGTCACCGCGCAGATCGTCGACAGCCTGGAAGCGGACAAGCAACTGTCGCAGGAAGCCGCCGCCTCTGGAGAATTCGACGCCGTTGTCGCCGCCGGCGGTGACAGCACGATCCGGGGCGCGGCCGCCGGTCTGATTGGCACTGATCTGCCGCTCGGGATAATTCCCGTCGGGACCGGGAATGTCATGGCTGCCGAACTTAGTCTTGGCCGCAATGCCGATCGCATCGCCGACATTCTGATCAATGGCACTGCCATTCCTGTGCATGGCGGCAAGATAAACGGCGAACCCTTTTTCCTTATGGCCGGGGCAGGCTTCGATGCCGACGTCGTCGGCCGCCTGTCACAATCGCTCAAGAAGCGGATCGGCAAGGTGGCGTATACAGGCCCGGTTCTCAGTACCCTCACAGGCCCGCTGCCGAAGCTTCACGTCGAAGTCGATGGTGCCAGATTCGATGCGGCATGGGTGATCGTCACAAATGCCCGGCACTATGGCGGAGAATTCGTGCTGTCGCCGGCGACCGCTCTGGATCGGCCGGGCCTGAGGACAGTCATGCTCCAGCCGGGAACACGGCTGGGTCTCTTGAAGCTGATAGTCAAACTCGCGGCTGGACGCCTGGAAGACGATCCTTGTGTGACGTCGATCGAGGGCCGGAAGACGGTCATCAGTTCAGACATGCCCGTGCCGGTCCAGATCGATGGCGAGACTCATGGATCGACGCCGGTGACGATTGAGCCATGCGACGAATCCTTCCGGCTGATCGTCCCACCGGAGTTTCACTGAACGATGAAGTCGGGCCGCTTGGATTTGTCTCCCATCACATAGGAGAAGCAACCGGCGAAGATCGGGCCGAACCGGATCTCGCCATAGGCGGCGCGTGCGCCCTGAGCGCGGAGGCGCCCCACGAAGCCGGGCGTATCGGAATGGGCGATCCAGACTGCCGAACCGATGACTGGGCGGATCGGCGCGCCGCCAGCCGCTGCAATGGCGCGGAAATTGATCTCGGCATCCTGGGTCGGCCAGAAGAGGACCGCGACCTTGCCACTGGCCTGATCGTCCAGCCCGACGGTCTCCAGAGTCAGCGCCATGCCGCCAAGCCAAAGGACGAGGGCTGCAGCCGCCAAAATGCCGGAGACGAGCCCTATTCTCGGCTCCGGCTCCTCGGCAGCGCCGCCGAGTGTCTCAGCGGGCGATGTATCGACCGAATGTGCCATCACACTCTTGCCAATGAATCCTTTGTTTCCAGGCGCACTCCATTGCAGAGCTATAGCATATCCTCAAACGGCACGATTGTGGACTTTACCGTTTTCATGGCCATCGCCTGACCGACCGCATCCTTGACGCCATCGATGGTGAAAGGAAACAGCGTCTGCATCTTTCGCCAGGGATATTTGTCACGGCAGCGGTCGAGCATATCGACACCGAGCGGGAGGTCATTGGCCGTGAAGGCCCAGCTTCCCAGGACATTGAGATCCTTCGAGCAGATGCGATGCCAGTTCGTCTCGATCGAGCCCGCATCGGTGAACTGGCCCATCTCGACATAGGTGCCGCCGTCACGCAGGAACTCGATGCCTTCCGGACCGGCCGTCGGATGTCCTGAACAGTCGACGACGAGATCGGCGCCAAAACCGCCGACAATATCCCGCACCTTGGCGATTCGTTCCTCGGGGCTCTTCACGGTCTCGATATCGACCGTCGCTTCGGCACCGAACTCGCGCGCGAGACGTAACCGTGGCTCTTCGGGTGCACCGACGGCGATCACCCGACCGGCGCCCATTTCCTGTGCGGCCGCGATGCAGAGAATGCCGATCGGTCCCGTACCCTGTACGACGACCGTATCGCCCCACTTGAATCCGCCCGCACGCGTTGCCCGGTTGATCGCCCGAATGCAGGACGTCAGCGGTTCGGAAAGCGAGCCGAGAAGCAACGGCATATCATCAGGCAGCTTATACATCTTGGTGCCGGGCAGCATGTCCAGATCCACATAGACATACTCGGCCCAACCGCCCCAGAGATGCGGCGCCTTGTCGAAGCCGAGATATCGGCCGTAATAGACCGGCGTGAGACACTTGTTCGCGCTCTCGGGATAGTGCACGCAATAGTCGCAACTGCCGCACGGCATCAGCGGCGGCAGCATAATCTTGGAGCCGACCTCGATGGACTTGCCCATAAAATCCTGGTTCAGGGATGCGCCCTTCTCGACGATGACACCGGCGAGTTCGTGACCGAGCGTGAAGGGCCAAGGCAGCGGCTTCGGCCAATGGCCTTTGAGGATATGCATGTCGGTGCCGCAAACACCGCAAGCGCCAATCTTAATGAGAGCCGCATTATCCGGCACGTCCGGCCAGGCCACATCCCGCATTTCCGGATCCGATCCTGGACCTGAAAATGTGGCGACACGAATGGCATCCGAAGGCATGCAACCCCTCCCCCTAATGTCGATCAAAAGCCATTGGCCTAGTGACGACGTTTTGGAATCCACAGATCGACAAAAGGCGCTCTGACGCGCGTGCCGCGGTCCGTCTTATCGACACCGACGAACGGCGCGCGAACATGTGTACCGCGTCCGGTATCCACCGCAACGAAAGGTGCGCGGACGTGAACGCCCTTAGGCGGGGCACCGCATTTGCCGGCACGGTCCCGATCGAGGATCCGGCCACTCGGAGAAATCTCAAAGTGATACTGAGCCTTACCGCGGCAGGCCAGCGCATGATAGCCCGGCCCATCATTGGCGATCCGCACACTGTGATAGCCCTTGCCGCGCAGCATGGCAGCGGTGTCGGCAGCAGAATAGGCAGCCAGTGCGCCCGGCACTGCTGCAAAGAGGCTGACCGATGTCACCAGCGCCGCTAAGCCGGCCAGATTTCGTGTCATAATCGTTCTCCTACAGCGTGTCTCCCAAAAGTGGTTGCCGGTTTTGGGATAAAGACACGCGCCAAACCAAAAGCTTAAAGCGCGTCAAGTGAACCCGATCAAGCATGACGCGCTTTAATGACGGGTCTGTAACGAAAGTGTGCAGTTCCGACCCGCTTGTAGATAAGGATTGTTCCAACCATTTCAAAGCACAGACGACGAGACTGGTGCAAACGCCACGTCGTGTGACTGGACCTGTCCGGGGGCCCCTTCACGCGAAAGCGACATTTGGAGAAACCCATGATTAAACAAACTGGTATCGCCTTTTTGACCGCATTGCCATTTCTCGCCTTTACAGCACCGCCCGCATCAAGCGCAATTCAATGCGAAGGCCGCTGGCAGATCGTGCAGGGCAATTCGATTTCGACGCCCTATTGCGAAGACAGTTTCCTCGCCAGTGTTGCGCAACGCGCCGGTTCGCGTGTGACGGCGCGTCAGATCCGGCAAAACCCGCTCACCAAGCAGAAGGTCTGCCATCTGGTTGGATTCGATCCAGCCGTCGCAGATATCTGCCGCGGCTTCACGCCGGACGGTGACGGTACACGTGGCTAATTAGTCCACTTTCGGTACAAGCGGCAGGACCTGTCGCTTGTACCGGCTCAAGCGCCCTATCGCGTCCCTGCCTGCTCCTTCTTGATCTTCTGCACGATCGGCCACAGATCATAGGTCGGATAAAACTCCGTCCGGAAAGCACCCCATGCTGTCTTCTCGATGGCGAGGTTGACTTCTCTCAGACGCGAAGCCGGGACGCGAAGCGTTACGACCTGACCGATGCCCATCACGACCTTCCAGCTTTCGACGGCAATTCCCTTCGGCGGAAAGGCTCGCCAGAATCCCGTCTTCTCGAGTTCCTTACGAATTTGCCCAATGGTCTTCGACTGATCGTGCTTCAGGAAGATCGTCAGCAGGAATGTATCTGCAGCGGCCTTTTTGTTCGGGGCTTCGATACCGGCCTGTCCCTCGACAGTCCAAACGGTCAACATCGCGAATAGGGCGAACACGGCAACAGCGAATGTCTTGGGCATGGGTCAATCTCCTATGCGTTCATGGCTTTCAAGCGTCGTGCGGCGGCTGTGTAACCACCTTGAGCGCCATCGATAAAGTGCAGATGATTGTCCGAGGAATATGACGGGACGATGCAGGTCATCAACGCCTCCGACTGTCTGAATATCCCGTAGCGGATCACACCTTCCGCCTCCATCCCTTCGAGTATTCTTTCGATCCGGTCAGCCTGTTCAGGTGTGCAATCAATCGTCATATCCAGACCGTCGTGGAATTTGCGGAAGTCGGAGTTTTGAACCGTCTCTGCCCGGTAGCGTTTTGGGCTGAATCCGCCGACCGAGATTCCAAAGGTCACGACAACCCACGCAAAGATCCGCCATGGCAGCAGACGGAGCATCGCCAACACAGGCATGACGGTGCTGTACATGATGCGTGCCTCCAACCCGAGGCCTGCCATGGGCGAGCCGAAATCCGGCCCGTTGTCTGGCAATGGATTGGAATCGCGCGGCTCAGACTCGATGAACGCGATGATCGATTGCAGGGCATTGAAAAACCGTTCGCGTTCGACACCGGGCGCCTGACGCACGATCAGCGAGAGCATGACACCGGCGCGGGTCTTGATCGGCTTCCAGCGGCAAGACAGGCCTGTCAGGTCCGCATGATCCCCTGCCTTGGCCGGCTCGATGACGTAGGTTCTCGCCTTGAGCATGTCCTCAGCCCACTCGACGCCACCACCCGCGAACATCGCATAGCGCACCGATGGCGACGGAGAATACTGCGCGACCAGCACGTCATGACCGGCTGCGCGAATGTCGGCAACAGGGACAAGAGCAACCCGCAACTCCAGCCCGAGCGACTCTGCAGACCAGGTCGCCGTCTTGGCCATCACCTCGCGGGCCATATCCGCATAGTCCGGCGGCACGGCAACCTGGGCGCCGTCGCCGCCGAAGGAAAAGGGGAAATCCAGTCGGTCGAGGGCATTCATCACGGCCGTAATCACGGAAGCGCCGGCCATGTTAACAGCCTTGTAGCGCCCTGCCTCGACAGCCTTGGTCGAGCCGACGACATCGGTCACACCGATGAACCAGTCATCCGGCAGCGGATGATAGACATCCCGGTCGGTGACCTGACGAAAATCGCTAAAAGCCTCGAACGCGAGGAGCGGCTTGGGATCCATCGATTGATCCGGCATTGAATTCTCAAATCGCAGCGGACAACCCGCGCGGTACAGTCTCGATGTATTTTACGCGTGGCGCTTCTTTATGGCTCACCGTATCGGTCAATCAGAGTTACCGGGGCGGCCGACGGATGCTCGCCGACCGCCCTCAAACAGAAGGTATGCTCTCAACCGTTTCCGGTTGAGAGCACTGCACTCTAAAGCGCGTCGTTGGACTTCTTCACCGAGTTCGCATCCACATACACCTCGGCCCCAAGCTGCAGGAACTTGTCGGACATTTCCGCCATTCCCTGTTCCTTGGCTTCGAGTTCGGCTGCGTAGTCGCGCACATCCTGCGTGATCTTCATGGAGCAGAATTTTGGTCCGCACATGGAACAGAAATGCGCCACCTTGTGGGCGTCCTTCGGCAGGGTCTCGTCGTGATAGCGAAGCGCCGTTTCAGGATCCAACGACAGATGGAACTGATCTTCCCAGCGGAAGTCAAAACGGGCCCGTGAGAGGGCATCGTCCCGCGCCTGCGCACCGGGATGTCCCTTGGCAAGATCGGCAGCATGGGCCGCAATCTTGTAGGCGATGACACCTTCCTTCACATCGTCACGATTGGGCAGACCCAGATGCTCTTTCGGCGTGACGTAACAGAGCATCGCCGTTCCGAACCATCCGATCATGCCGGCACCGATGGCCGACGTGATGTGATCGTATCCGGGCGCAATATCCGTCGTCAGCGGCCCGAGGGTATAGAACGGCGCCTCGCCGCATTCCTTGAGCTGCTTGTCCACATTGATCTTGATCTTGTGCATCGGCACGTGGCCGGGGCCTTCGATCATCACCTGACAACCCTTGTCCCAGGCAATCTTTGTCAGCTCGCCGAGGGTTTCGAGCTCGGCAAACTGCGCCCGGTCGTTGGCGTCCGCGATGGAGCCCGGCCGCAGGCCGTCGCCAAGCGAGAACGACACATCATACTGGCGCGCGATATCGCAGATCTCGTCGAAATGCTCGTAGAGGAAACTCTCGCGGTGATGCGCCAGGCACCACTTCGCCATGATCGATCCGCCGCGCGAGACGATGCCCGTCACGCGGTCGGCCGTCAGATGGATGTAACCGAGCCGCACGCCCGCATGGATCGTGAAATAGTCGACGCCCTGCTCGCACTGCTCGATGAGCGTGTCGCGATAGAGCTCCCAGGTCAGCTTGACCGGATCGCCGTCGCACTTTTCCAGCGCCTGATAGATCGGCACGGTCCCGATCGGCACGGCCGAGTTGCGCAAAATCCATTCGCGCGTGTTGTGAATGTTGCGGCCCGTCGACAGATCCATGACGGTGTCGCCGCCCCAGCGCGTCGCCCAGACCATCTTCTCGACCTCTTCCTCGACGGAAGACGTGACGGCCGAGTTGCCGATATTGGCATTGATCTTCACCAGAAAATTCCGGCCGATGATCATCGGCTCGGTTTCGGGATGATTGATGTTGGCGGGGATGATCGCCCGGCCGCGCGCGATCTCGCTACGCACGAACTCCGGCGTTACGAATTCAGGGATCTCGGCGCCGAAGCTTTCGCCCGCCTCAACGCTTTCAGCGGCATTCGCACGCGCCTGCTGGCGTCCGACATTCTCCCGGTGTGCGACATAGACCATCTCTTTCGTGATGATCCCAGCCCGGGCGAATTCCATCTGGGTCACCGGCGCTTCGCCGACGCCCCGAAGCGGCTGATGTTTGCTTGGATATTCGCGTGCCAGATGTTTTCCGGACGCATTCCCATTGTCCTCGGGCTTGATGTCCCGGCCCTCATAAGCCTCGACACCGCCGCGCTCGCGGATCCAGGCTTCGCGGATGCGCGGCAGGCCCTGCTCCACATCGATCGTCGCTTCCGGATCGGAATAAGGTCCCGACGTATCGTAGACCGGGAAAGCAGGCTCGCCGGACGACGGGTGCAACGTGATCTCCCGGATGGGAACGCGCACATCCGGATGGCCCTCCGGGCTCGAATAGACCTTGTTGCTTGCGGGCAATGATCCCTTGGTGACTTCAGGGGTCTTCATATCGCGTTGATGGACATTCATCTTATGACAACTCCGCTGTTATCGCTTGCCGTCCGCCACCTGGCGACAGACGGCATGAAACTGCCGCAGAACCTTGATTTTTCAAGAAGGGAGAGCCAAGCGCCTGTCCCTTCGCCGGCATGACCCGGATCAGGTTCAAAGGGTGGTTGGACGGCGTGAGCCCAATCTCAGCCGGCTGCCGCCGGCCCCCCTCGGTCAATTGAGCGCTACACTACTCCGCACCTCTGGCCGCTGCAAGCATCGCTGTGTGGCTGCGTTTGAAGTGTTGACCTTCCCTTTGCATGGGGTTGTTTCTCCGTTTTTCTCGACACCCCCCGGTTTGTTCCATGAATTTGGCTGCATCAGACGTCGGATCCGTCACATTGCTTCGTGGTCAGAGGCTATGACCAAGCACAGAGTCTGGTTGAGTTGCCAAGTACGGTCAATGCGGTTGACGTTGGGGGGTGGTCAGCGGACGGGCGGTAACGCCGATGCCTACTCTGCGCTTTCGATATTCAAGCCTATGCGATGCGGCAAGAAAATTGAGGGCGTTCGGAGTATGCTTTCTTTAGGAGTAAGGCCCGATGGCATTCAAGCGCGTCACCGTATTCGGCGGATCGGGGTTTCTCGGCCGCCAGATTGTCAAAAGCCTGGTCGACGAGGAGGTCGCCATACGGGTCGCCGTCCGGCACCCCGAACGTGCATCCTTCCTCGAGCGGATAGGCCGAGACGGGCAAATCGAACTGGTGCACGCGAACGTATGGGAGGAATCAACGGTTGTCCGGGCGGTTGAGAAATCCACGTGGGTCATCAATACCGTCGGCCACTATGTGGAGAAGAGCGGCACGACGTTTGACGCGATCCATGGGCAGGGCGCCCATAATGTCGCCCGGCAAGCCGGAAATGCTGGCGTCGAGCGGCTGATCCATATCTCCGGCGTGGGCGCGGACCCAAAATCCGACTCCCCTTATGTGCGCGCCCGGGGAATGGGCGAAGACTTGGTCAAAGGTGCGTTTGAGGGCGTGACTATCCTCCGTCCCAGCGTCATCTTTGGGCCCGATGATTCCCTCTTCAACACCCTCGCGGGCTTAGCGCGAACAACGCCGGCCCTGCCGTTGTTCGGCATGGGCCGGACGAAACTGCAGCCCGTTTTCGTGGGCAATGTCTCGGAAGCCTGCGTGAAGGTCTTGGCCGATCCCTCGACGCAGGGCAAGGTCTACGAGCTGGGCGGGCCCGGCATCTACACCTACAAAGCGCTAATGAACCTGGTGTTGGAGCATGTCGGCAAGCGACGGGCCCTTTTCCCGGTTCCCTTCTTCGTATGGGACGCCCTGGCGGCTCTGTTATCCGTCCTTGCAAACCCGCCCGTGACCCGCGATCAAGTAAAGCTGATGAAAAGCGACAACGTGGTGGGCGAGGCTGCGCTGACGCTGGAACACCTCGGCATCGACCCAACCCCTGTGGAACAGGTCTTACCCACCTACATCGACGGTTCCACCAAACCCACGACAGCGTAGAGTTCGAACCGAAAACTTTTCCCCCTAGCTTTCCAGTCTGCCTCCGGCAGTTGCCCAATATCAGCCAAGTTGGATCGGCGGCAAAGTGCCAGACCTACGCGTTTGATTCCCATGGGGTTTTCGCGTCTGCGACATCGCTCGAAGATCTCTAAAGGGCTCCCAGTGGTAACTTCTCGCTACGCCACAATGAGGAGTTCACCGGATCGTACGGCGTCGCTCACGGCCCTTTGCTGCCGTTCGCGCTGCTGAGCCATTGTGCGATGCGACAGACCCGACGCGGTCCTTCGGCTTTTCACCACACAGGCGGTGATGCCGATGCCAGCCTGCGCTTGCATCCGCCGCACCTCGTCAGCACTCAACATGTCAGAAGTTGAGCGTACTGCGGAAACTTTACCCGGCAGCTTCAAGGCGATTGTGTGCCAGAAGGGGCCGTTGTAATTTACAGCACACAAGACGCGGAGAGCGTTCCGCCATCTCCCACGGCGTGATATATACTTGCCAAATACAATAATACGTTTCTTTGTAATTGTTCAGAATGCTACAAGGAGTTATATAATCTGTACAGAATGAAAATTTGATAAAAGGACGATTGCATGATTCGCGCAAAATTCCCCCTCACATTGCTTATAGCGGGCTTCTTATTTGCAGGCATACTGCAACCCGCATCAGCGCAAGTTGTTGGGGCCTTTGCTCTCGGAACCGTCGGTTACGCTCTCAACGGTCTTAAGAAGCGGGCGAATGAAATAATTGATCGTGCCACCAACGCTGGCAATGCAGTGGTCGATAACGCTGCAAGGCGAGCGCTGGAACTAATTGAAGCGTTTGAAAAATCGCAATCAAAGCTTCTCGGTGAAGCCTTTGATGGAATTGCAAAGGAACGAGTCGCGTGGGTTCGGGAGATTGACAATATACTTTCGCGTCTGGAACGCGGAGAAGAAATCATCTTTGAAGATCTGCAGGCCATTACACTCCAGTGGGCATCAATCATCAAAGACTTGCCTCTCGCTGACAGTACTCCCGGAGTTTTCCGACACTCTCCAATGGTTATCCTTCCAACAGGTGAAGATATCGTTCCAGTTTCGGTCTATGGTCCGAGGATCGGCCGTGCTATCAAGAGCATTTACCTCGATGAAGATCGCATGGAATTCGATATTTTGAACGACAATCAAATTTTTATAAAACTTAAAAGAAGTGCTTTGGATTTCAACGAAAGAAAATCGAGTTTTGTTCGTTTGGTAATTTCTTACGATCAAAACGATTCAGCTTGGTATAATATCTTTGCTTCCGAAAATGTTGCTCAACGCAAACTAACTCTATGGCTGCTGCCGAGACAGATGGCTGAGGCGAAGATAACTGCCGTGACGTCTGTAGAAGGATGGGATCGGCGTGAAATCAAGATTCGCGCTCACACAAGTGGGCGAGACCAGGCAAAGCACTTCTTCGTTCAAATACCGGATGCCAACAAAGCTCAAGGTTGGGTCCTGGACAAACAAAGGCTCGCGGTCATTTCTAAGAATGCCACAAGCTTTTGGCGTTTCTTAGGAGGCTATGCTTCACATTGCGGTGGGCTGGTTGCCAACAGCATGACAAAAGTCGGGTTCCAGTTTCATATTCGTAAGCGTCCGGCGTCCCCGCTCTTGCGGCGCCTGCAATGATGCTGATGCTTTGCTGTGTGATGGCGGGCGATGGTGTCCACTGTCGTTAGTGGACACTATTCCGGGACAATCGATGGCAAGGAAGTGGCGGAAGCGGCGACATTGGTCGGATGATGAGAAGCGGGATATCGTCGCCCAGACGCGGGTTCCCGGTGTGTCGGTTTCTCGCGTTGCCCGCCGCTATGATGTAAACGCCAATCTTGTTTTCAAATGGCTGCGCGATCCTCGGTTTGCCGTGGTCGAAGATGATACGCGGGAGGCTACGTTCCTGCCGGTTGAGATCGTGGCTGAACAGTCTGCGCTGCCTGTCGAGTCACCAGTTGCGGATGGTCGGATTGAGATCACGCTGACCAACGGACACCGATTTAGCATCACGGGTGCATTTGATCCTGAAGCAGTCTCTCGCCTGGTGCGAGGCCTGAGTGAATGATCCCGGTTCCAGCCTCGACAAGGATTTGGTTGGCTGGAGGCGCGACCGATATGCGCAAGGGCTTTGTCAGCCTTTCAGCTTTAGCAGAGACGGTTTTGCATCAGGATCCGTACTCGGGTCATCTGTTTGTGTTCCGTGGACGACGTGGCGATCTGATCAAAGTAATCTGGTGGGATGGCCAGGGTGCGTGCTTGTTCTCCAAGCGCCTGGAACGGGGCCGGTTTGTTTGGCCATCGGTGGCTGACGGCAAAGTCGTGATCACGCCAGCGCAACTCTCGATGCTTCTGGAAGGGATCGATTGGCGAGCACCTCAGCGGACGTGGCGTCCGTTGACGGCCGGGTGAACAAAAATCTATTTGGAACAAAGGTTTGTTGTGGTCGAGGGATTCCATAAAGAGTGTGAATCTGATAGACCATTTGCATGCTCAATGAGGCCAACCAACTACCTGATGATCCTGAGATTCTAAAAGATCTTATTGCCTCACTAACCTCTGAGTTGAAGTCCCGAGATCTGTTAATCGACAAGCTGAAGCACCAGCTTGCCGGATCGCGCCGCCATCAGTTCGGTTCACGTTCGGAAGCGATTGACCAGCTTGAGCTGACACTGAAAGACGAGGAGATTGCGCGCGCCTCTGACCCGTCATCCGATATCGCAGGCATTGAGGCGCCGAAAGTCCAACCGAAGCGAAAGCCATTGCCTGATCATCTGCCGCGTCATCAGACGGTATTGTCAGCCGGTGAAGCCTGCGCATCATGTGGCGGCAAACTCAGGCAACTTGGTGAAGATGTGACTGAGGAGCTGGACTTCGTACCGGGGCGCTTCGTTGTGAACCGCATCGTGCGCCCGCGCATGGCTTGTTCATGCTGCGAGAAGATCACGCAGGCCGTGTTGCCATCGAGGCCTATTGAACGTGGCCGTCCGGGACCGGGTCTGCTGGCACATGTGCTTGTGAACAAGTACGCCGATCATCTCCCGCTCTATCGTCAGAGCCAGATCTTTGGTCGTGAAGGGATCGATCTGGATCGCTCGACCCTTGCCGATTGGGTTGGTCGCTCGACAGCCTTGCTGGAACCGCTGGCAGACGCCATCGGCCGGCATGTTCTGAGCGGAACGGCGATCTTTGCCGATGACACGCCGGTGAAGATGCAGGCTCCCGGCACAGGCAGGACCAAGACAACCCGGCTGTGGACTTACGCCAGAGATGAGCGCCCCTGGGCGAGCAAAGCACCGCCGGCGGCATGGTATCAGTTCTCTACTGACCGTAAGGCCGAACGGCCAAGGGAGCATCTCAATAACTTCACCGGTTGGATGCATGCTGATGGCTATGCCGGGTTCGAAGACTTGTATCGTTCCGGCAATATCCGTGAAGTCGCCTGCATGGCACATATCCGGAGGAAGTTTGTCGATGTGCAGCAATCGCAAGGATCAGCCATTGCGGCAGAGGCAATCAGACGCATCGCCGAGCTTTATGCCATTGAGAAGAAGGTGCGTGGTGAACCTCCCGATGAACGCGTGCGGATCAGACAAGACGAGGCCAAGCCGGTTCTCGAGGATTTGGATACTTGGCTGGCAATCCAACTTCCCAAATTGTCCGGCAAGACGCCACTTGCCGGGGCGATCCGCTATGCCATCACGCGGATCAAGCGGCTTCGATCATATCTCGAAAACGGCATCCTTGAAATCGACAACAATACCGCTGAACGCGCCATGCGCGGCATCGCCGTCGGCAGAAAAAATTGGTTATTTGCCGGTTCGCAGCGCGGCGGCAAATCCGCGGCAATCGCCTATACTTTGATCGAAACTGCCAAGCTGAATGGCGTCGATCCGCAAGCCTGGCTTACCGATACGCTGGGCCGCATCGCTGATCACAAGATGACTCGTCTTGAACAGCTCATGCCGTGGCGTTACGCTCAGACCTGAGCGTAACTGCTGGTCGCCGTTCCCAACAGAGCGTGTTCACCGGACGCTCACTCATATTCAGCATGGCCATAAAACGGACTGGAAGGGACACAAGCGGGGGGTTGCTGGTGTTTGCGAAGTAACACTGCCGATGATGAAAGCCAAAACGATCACAGCTAGTGTAGTGAACGGACCGCGAACGATTTCGTGGACAGCGGATGTCCAAATGAATTTACCAGCCAATACGACGGACTACACGCTCGACATCACCATGTTCGACAGTAAATCATATATTGTGACGCCGGAGAAAGGCTTGCCCTATAATTTTCTACAAGTCACCCCGAGTTCAAATTCGCTGCATTTCCGGCCAATCCCACCCTCCGATTTCTAGAGGGTGCCTACATTATGGCTCCCCGTGCACCGCGCAGAGCTACGTTCCAAGCCAATTTTTCTCCACACAACGCGCATTAATATATTTAGCACAGTGAATGTGTCTTTTGTCAGATGCACATACCGCGCTCTAAGTATTGAGAGTAAGGGCGCAGCCAAGCTCAAAATGAATTATTCATCATAAGCACGATGTCCTTAAAGTACGCGCCGAGCGCCGCTCCAAAAATAAGAGTCATCAACCAAAGAATTGCAGAAGCGATTCGTCTTGCTGTTCGCCCTTCCAACGACTGCCTTCTAAGCTCTTGTTTGATCGACTCTTCGATTTCCATTCGCATAGCAGACGCTGCATCCTGATTACTATCAGCAAGTGCAGCATATTTCTTTGCTAGAACTTTTTTCTCTTCTATTTCACCAGCTAATAGCTCGATAGCTTGTGTTTGGGCATCAAGTTCAATTCGCATCTCTGCCATAATTTTGGAGGCGCTATCGATGTGTAGCTGCGCTGCCGAAATCCGGCTTGCCCTGTCCATCTCCTCTTGGCTACCCGGGAAAAGCTGTTCCAAGTAACGCCCAAGCGAGTGCCGGGTAATCAATTTAATCTGGTCTTCTGTAAATAATTGGCCCGTAATAGTGCGAATCAACTGGAGTATAGCTGCTCGATAAATCTGCGATATGGCATCTAGCATGTCAGGAATCCAAAAACTGAACCTTTAAAAAAGTGTTACACTTCGAATTGAAATGCAAATATTGGTCGCATCATCAATAAGAGGAATGGCTGGTTGGGGTCATGAATCCCCTTCGAGCCGATGGAGATTGTTGGAGGTAAATTTGCCGTGACGTTTGGGCATCGGCGACTTCCGTTGTGGAGCAGACGCACTCGGCCCTTTGCGGACGTTCGAGTGTCGTTCTGCTTTTCACTGCGACATTCAAAAGCCGACGTTCATCAACGGAAAGGAGGAATTCTGCCGTGAAGGCAGTCTTAAGCAGACAATGGCTTGAGGCCTAGCAAAAGCTATGAGATCAAGTTGTGAGGTTTCGCTCACATTGTAACTATCGGGTTGGCCATTGCTTGAATTTGGTTCATTCACCCGCAGCCTAATCATCAATGGGATCAATGTCTTCTGGTTCAAAAACGTCGATCTCGCCGAGATCAATTTCAAAGCCTTCGGCATCAAACTCAATGTCTACGTAGACGATTTCCTCATCTGCGGTTCCTTGCCTATTAATGTCCATTGTGATTGTCGTTTGGACGGAAATTTCTTCATCGACATCAATCGTGCGCCCTCCCATTGATACCAACTCCTTGTCGATGCCATCCCAGATGAAGAAAATGACTTCGACTGGAATTCGTACTAAAAAGCGAGGCAGAAGACTCACAACTAGTCGGAGTGATTTCTCGTCCTCGATGGGTTCGAAGTCGATGATGTCTATCTCGCTTTCTGGTGGCCAGGCGATACCTTTAAGTTCGCCCGCCGAAGCATACACTTCACACCGGCCTGACGAAGGTATCGCACCAGCAGAGAACTCCATGTCTTCGATCTTATCTGTAATGTTTCGTCGAAGCTCCTGGCTTTCGCAGTCTTCATCCTCCAACCAGTCAAGAATTGACTTCCTGAGGACAGGTGGCGCATTCGCTACCAAAGCGAGTCCACGTTCGATCTCCGAAACGAGATAGAGGCGTTCTGAATTCAAGCAGAAGGCCTTCCAGTCGCTATCCTTAGAGACAACCAATATCCCGGTATCTCGATTTCCCGCAGTGCGCTCCAGCGCATTCAGAGCAAGTGCGTCCGGGAATTCATCCTTCTTCTTCCCCGACTTGAATGGTGCTCGGCTTGCGAAGTATGCGTCAAAAATTGTCGCAATATCTACCAGAACCGCGTCGTCCAGCACGTCACAGCCTGTATCCTCAACGTATTGGCTAAAACGTTCCTTCGCTACCTCCTGTGCGCTCTTTCCTGCGGTTATCTGTTCCAGAAGTTGATCTCTGGTAGGCTCCTTTGTTTCGAACGCGTGAAGCGCTTGGCCAACTCCTTTTTTTGCCGATCTGATTGCTTCTGTTGCTGCTGCTTCAAGATGACCAGTGACCTCCTTTGCAACAGTATCAGAAAGCACGAAGTGGAATGGCCGATCTCTTAGACGGGCGAGGGCCTGAAGGGTCATTGAGTTTAGCTGTAAGCGCTTCTCATCGAATATGTTCGTATCGACCGTGAGCGCAGTAATGGTCTCATCGGCCAGCAGCTTACGCAATTCATTGTCATCAATCACTGGCATGATATTGTGCTAACGAAGTAGGATCGGATGCAGTGTGGTTGAAGATCATTCGGCGCCCTCACAGTGCTATCTAGTTGACATACAGTTAGCAACGCTTCTGCCGTAGATGGAACGTAACGGCTATTTGCCGACGTTGGCGATGTGTGCTGTCGCTGCGACGCGGTATCTCCGAAAAAGACCTTGATCAGTGTCGCGGAATTCAGCGATTTCATGTATCGGCTTGGTATTTTCTGGACGAAATGCCTCGCGGCCCATGTTTGCAACAAAAATTAGAACGACCCGTCCCAAAATGGATATTGAAGCTGACCTGGGCCCCAAGACGCCCTCATTTATTTTGAGAGTCCAGAGTTTAGATAACTAGTCATCCTGTTGTCGTGAAGTGCTGTTTCCTTTTCTGTTTTCATGGTCGCGGTGTGAGCCTTCCCCTCGGAGCCACCGTCGCTCGTTCGCCCATTAGGCGAGCGACGGTGTCGGAGAGTGGAAGGCGGTGTTCCCCTTGGTGGGTCCTGAGCCTTGTGCATACAGCACGGCCAGTGGTGGCAATCCGCCCAGAGCTGAATGCGGTCTGACGGTGTTGTAATCGGTGCGCCAGCGCGATAATGCCCGGCGGGCGGCCCTGAGACTGTCGAACACCTCCTCATTGAGCAACTCGTCACGAAGCCGTCCGTTAAAACTCTCGATGAAGGCATTCTGCTGTGGTTTGCCCGGCGCGATGTAATGCCAAGCAACGCCGGTCCGGTTCTGCCACTCAAGGATCGCTCGGGACGTCAGCTCGCAGCCATTGTCACTGACGATCGTTCGTGGCTTGCCACGGCGGGCTATCAAAGCATCAAGTTCACGCGCAACCCGTGCCCCCGATAGCGATGTGTCCGCTACCAGCGCAAGGCATTCACGGCTGTAATCGTCAATCACTGCCAGGATGCGGAACCGCCGGCTGGCACCGAACACGTCGGAGAGGAAGTCCAGGCTCCAGCGCATGCTCGGGCCAATGGGGATCGGGATCGGCGCCCGGGTTCCCCGCGCGCGCTTGCGCCCACGTCGGCGCGGTACGGCAAGCCGCTCCTCGGCGTAAAGCCGGCGCAGTTTCTTGTGGTTCATTTTGATCCCTTCGCGTTCCAGCATGAGACCGATGCGGCGATAGCCGAACCGGCGCCGCTCAGCCGCCAGCGCACGCATGCGCGCCCGGATCTGTGGGTTGTCGGGGACACGCGCCCGACGCACCGTCTTGGGGTCGACACCGACCAGCCGGCAGGCCCGCCGTTGCGAAAGGGCATATCTTGCCATCGCATCAAGGGCCGCCGCGCGTCGCTCAGCAGGTGTCGTTAGTTCTTTCCCAGAAGATCTTTCAGCACCACATTGTCCAGCATCGCGTCCGCCAAAAGCCGCTTCAGGCGGGAATTTTCCGTCTCAAGCGTCTTGAGCTTGCGCGCATCGGACACATCCATGCCGCCGAACTTCGCCTTCCATTTGTAGAACGTCCCCTGGCTCACGCCATACTTTCGGCAGACTTCCGCAGTCGCCATCCCGCGCTCCTGCTCGCCAAGGATCGAAATGATCTGTTCTTCGCTGAACCGTGACTTCCTCATGTCCGTCTCCTATCGCTGACGGACTCTCCTTTCAAGTGAGGGACCAAACGGGGCTCAGGTCACGGAGAGTGGAAGGCGGTGTTCCCCTTGGTGGGTCCTGAGCCTTGTGCATACAGCACGGCCAGTGGTGGCAATCCGCCCAGAGCTGAATGCGGTCTGACGGTGTTGTAATCGGTGCGCCAGCGCGATAATGCCCGGCGGGCGGCCCTGAGACTGTCGAACACCTCCTCATTGAGCAACTCGTCACGAAGCCGTCCGTTAAAACTCTCGATGAAGGCATTCTGCTGTGGTTTGCCCGGCGCGATGTAATGCCAAGCAACGCCGGTCCGGTTCTGCCACTCAAGGATCGCTCGGGACGTCAGCTCGCAGCCATTGTCACTGACGATCGTTCGTGGCTTGCCACGGCGGGCTATCAAAGCATCAAGTTCACGCGCAACCCGTGCCCCCGATAGCGATGTGTCCGCTACCAGCGCAAGGCATTCACGGCTGTAATCGTCAATCACTGCCAGGATGCGGAACCGCCGGCTGGCACCGAACACGTCGGAGAGGAAGTCCAGGCTCCAGCGCATGCTCGGGCCAATGGGGATCGGGATCGGCGCCCGGGTTCCCCGCGCGCGCTTGCGCCCACGTCGGCGCGGTACGGCAAGCCGCTCCTCGGCGTAAAGCCGGCGCAGTTTCTTGTGGTTCATTTTGATCCCTTCGCGTTCCAGCATGAGACCGATGCGGCGATAGCCGAACCGGCGCCGCTCAGCCGCCAGCGCACGCATGCGCGCCCGGATCTGTGGGTTGTCGGGGACACGCGCCCGACGCACCGTCTTGGGGTCGACACCGACCAGCCGGCAGGCCCGCCGTTGCGAAAGGGCATATCTTGCCATCGCATCAAGGGCCGCCGCGCGTCGCTCAGCAGGTGTCGTTAGTTCTTTCCCAGAAGATCTTTCAGCACCACATTGTCCAGCATCGCGTCCGCCAAAAGCCGCTTCAGGCGGGAATTTTCCGTCTCAAGCGTCTTGAGCTTGCGCGCATCGGACACATCCATGCCGCCGAACTTCGCCTTCCATTTGTAGAACGTCCCCTGGCTCACGCCATACTTTCGGCAGACTTCCGCAGTCGCCATCCCGCGCTCCTGCTCGCCAAGGATCGAAATGATCTGTTCTTCGCTGAACCGTGACTTCCTCATGTCCGTCTCCTATCGCTGACGGACTCTCCTTTCAAGTGAGGGACCAAACGGGGCTCAGGTCAGACAGTCAGTCGGGATTTAGAAAGAAATCTAGGAGTCTCTTGGCGAAGAGAAAAATTGGCTCGGCAAAGCGATCGCTTCATCGGGGCTAGAATATGAGATTGGCGGACTCAGCCCAAAGCCGTCTTTGAACAACTAATCGATCAGTGACAGCTTCGCGCCCGTTCCTGTTGTTGCCTCATTGTTAATGGGAGCCCAAAAGCGCGTACGAGAATCTCTCTCAGTCTGAATGTCACAACCGGCACTGCATTCATTATTAGTAATGATGATCTGATCACGTCGAACGCATGGTTCGGCCAAGATTTACTTGAGGTGAAATTTGTCGCACCTCATTGGCTTCGGAATTTAAGGGTCGCTAGGATATATTTATACTATAGACGCATAAGGATTAAGCATCCCAAAGGGGAACCGGATGATCCTTCAGAAGGTCGAAGTTAAAAACTTCCGGCTTCTTTCCGACATCGAAATGCAGCTGGAAGAATTGGCGACCGTCGTTGTCGGAAGAAACAACAGCGGCAAGACCTCACTCTATGAGGTTTTGAGGCGGTTTCTGGATGATCGGACGAGGGGCTTTCTGATCGAAGATTTCTCTACAGCGTGCCACTGCAAGTTTTTCGACGCTGCAATGGCCCACACCGCAAGAGAGGGGGACGAGGCTGTCAGGAACCATCTTCCTGCTATCACTTTGCGACTCTCATTCCAGTACAATCCAGACATCGCCGATTTTGGCGCTTTGGCGCCACTGATCGTCGATCTCGATCCTGATTCTGATCAGGCGGTAGCGGTACTTCAATACGCTCTTCGAGACGGTCGCATTTCCGAATTCTTCGCCGATGTTCCGCAAACGCTCAAAAAAGAAGACGATAGAAACGCATTCTTTCGCGATCTCCGTGAGCGTGTGCCGACCCACTACGCTATCAACATGTGGGCCGAAGATCCTAATGATCCTAGTAACACGAGAGTGCTCCAGCCATCCGATCTATCATCTTTGCTCGATACAGGGTTCATTAACGCCCAAAGGGGGCTAGATAACGGAAAGCGGTTGCGGCTGCGGAAGAGCAAGGCGCGACGGTTGTCGCGGTCCTCACGATTGTCGATCGGCTCGAGGGCGCGGTCGACACGATGGCGAAAGAGGGCCATCCGTTCGTCGCGCTGTTCCGGGCGGACGAATTCGTCTGAGCGGGATACGGCGAGACCGCATCCCCTCATCCTAGAGCCCTTTCCGATCATATAGAGGCATTTGACCGGTGTTTCGCGTCTTCCGGCTAGACACAATTCCCGCCTTGGTCTTATTGACCACAAGGGGATTGTAACGACGTCCGGAGGGCGCGAAATACCGGCCTTCGGTGGGCCCATTCCGCCCATCGGCTTCGTTGCAGAGCTTACACGATGCTATGGCATCGCGCCGCGCTCCGCGCCTAACCGAATTGACGGAATGGGCTCCATCAAATGACTCTATATGGTCGGAAAGGGCTCTAGCCTTCTCCCCAGGGAGAAGGGACGATGTGGCAAAGTCCTATCGGATAAAAGCCCTCTCCCTGGGGAGAGGGTTGGGTGAGGGGCAGGCGGCAAATCTGCGTCCTACGCTTCCGTCTCCAAACCAGCCAGAACCAGCCGGTTGAGCCGCTGCGCGAACTTCGCCGGGTCGGCCGGCGCGTTGCCTTCGAGCAGCCGTGCCTGATCCAGCAGGATCCACGCCAGATCTTCGAAGTCCTCGTTGTCACTGGCGCGCGATCGTTCCTCCAGGCCCTTGACCAGAGCATGAGCGGCATTGATCTCCAGATCCGGCTTCTGGCCCGAAACGCCTTGCTGACGTTCCATGATCTTATCGAGACCGCGGTCGGGACCGCCTTGTGGCGCCACGAGGCAGGCCGGGCTTTCGACCAGGCGTTTCGACAGGCGGACCTCGCCGACATGGTCTGCAAGCAGAGTCTTGAGCCGGCCGGTCAGAGCAGCCATGGCGGGTGAAGCCGCCTCGTCCGCAGCTTTACTGGCTTCCTCGGGGAGCGGGATATTGCTGAGGTCGGCGTCGCCCTGGGTCACCGACTGGAACGGCTTGCCGTCGAAGCCGAGTGCCGTCGCCACCCAGAAATTATCGACCGGGTCGGTCAGCATGAGCACTTCGACACCGCGCGCCTTATAACCTTCGAGCTGCGGGCTGGCCTTGAGCTGTTCCAAACTTTCCCCGGCCATGTAGTAGATGGCGGTCTGGTTTTCCTTCAGGTCTGCAACCACGTCCTTGAGCGAGCGCCATCCTTCGGCTTCGGTCGAGCGGAAGCGGCAGATCTCGAAGATCGCGTCGCGTCGTTCCGGGTCTTCGTAAAGACCTTCCTTGATGACGCCCCCGAAGGCTTCCCACAGCGGCGTGTATTTCTCGTCATCTTTCGCCAGTTTTGCGAGTTCCGAGAGAATACGTCCTGTCACGCCCTTGCGGATCGACCCGACGATGGGATTGTTCTGCAGCATCTCGCGGCTGATGTTCAGCGGTACGTCTTCTGAATCGATGACGCCGCGCACGAAGCGTAGATAGGCGGGCAGCATCTCGGCGTCGTCCGTGATGAACACGCGCCGCACATAGAGTTTGACGCGACCGCTCCGTTCCGGGTCGTAGAGATCGAAAGGCTTCGTCGACGGGACAAAGAGAAGGACCGTGTATTCATGCCGGCCCTCGGCCCGGTAGTGCAGCGTGATCGCCGGTTCGTCGAAGGCGGTCGCGACGTGGTGATAGAATTCCTTGTACTGCTCTTCCGAGATGTCGGACTTCGGCCGCGACCAGAGCGCACTCGCCTGGTTGAGCTGCTGGGGCTCTTCACCACTGGCAAAGACGATCGGGAATGAGATGTGATCGGAGTAGGCACGCACGATGCGGCTGATCTCGGCCTCTTCGAGATAGTCGAGTGCATCGTCCTTCAGATGTAGGGTCACGACCGTGCCGCGGGCAAGCTTCTCCGCCATCTCACCTTCGGCCGGCTCGACTGAAAAGCGCCCCTCGCCATTCGACGACCAGATATGGGCCTCGTCCGTCCCAGCTTTGCGGGAGAGGACCTCGACCCGGTCGGCCGCCATGAAGGCCGAGTAGAACCCGACGCCGAACTGGCCGATCAGATTGACGCCATCCTCGCCCTGACCCAGGCGATCGATGAATGCCTTGGTTCCCGACCGCGCGATGGTGCCCAGATTGCCGATGAGCTCATCCCGGTCCATGCCCAGGCCATTGTCGGCGATGGACAGCGCTTTGGCGTCCTTGTCCGCATGGATGGTGATCTTGAGATCGGAATCGTCCTTGGTCAGGTCGGGCTCGGTAATCGCCTGATGGCGGAGCCGGTCGCAGGCATCGGCAGCATTGGAAATCAGCTCGCGCAGGAAGATCTCACGCTCGGAGTAGACCGAGTGCACCATCAGGTGCAGAAGCCGCGCGACTTCCGCCTGAAAAGAGAATTCGCCTTCGCCAGCCGCCGCCTCTGCCGCAGGCTGCTGGTCTGTCTCTGTTTTCGTATCTTCGCTCATGAGCCCTCCACTACGGACTGAAGCTGTGAATCTGCCGCGTGAATGCAATCAAATTTCGGGAATTTCAAGTGAAAAGGGCGGACCGGATCAACCGGCCCGCCCAGTGTTCGTACTTGGGATAGAACGGACACTTCCATCTAAGTGGCCCGGTCCGAAGATTGAGACCCCGGGGGGGCTGGGGGGCTGAGATTTCCGAAGCCTTGTCCAGGACCGGGCCGAGAGGCAACGTGGCTATAATAGCACGGTTTTGGGCATCGTCAGGGCTGAATCACGGCATTCCTGTGATTCACATTACAATTTGTTACGCTTCGTGTTGCGGCTATCCGGGGATTGCTTGAATTCCTGTCATACAGCCGTCATCATACGTTTTCATGACCTAACAGGAGGCGCAATGAGCGATAGCGAACCCATAGCATTTCACCCGGCCCGCGGCGCGGTCAGTCAAAACAACGGCACGCGGGCAACGGGAAAGAAAAGAGCCAGCCCGATCGCCTTCGACAGGCATGAACTTGGCCAGATATTGAAAGTGTATGGACGAAAAGTCGCTGCGGGCGAATGGCGCGACTACGCCATCGATATGCACAAGGAGAAAGCAATCTTCTCCGTATTCCGCCGCTCCAGCGAAGTCCCCATCTACCGCATCGAAAAAGATCCGAAACTGGCGCGCCGACAGGGTGCCTATTCCGTCATTGCGCAGACCGGCCTGATCCTGAAACGCGGCCACGATCTGCGCAACGTGCTTCGCGTTCTGGAACGCCGGCTGGAGCTGGTTCAGGCTTAGATTTTTCGATGTTTGCACGCCCCCGCAACCAACGCCTCCTCATTATGGGAATTCGAGGTAGGTAGGACACGCGTGTTGCGTGCTCCCTCCACCATCGCCTCCTTGTCAGGGCAATTGAAAACCATAGAGTCTTGCTGAGACTCGTTTATCCAAGACAAGCCGCTCTCTACGTAAGCGTCCGGTGTGTCCGCTCTTGTGGCGTCCGCAATGATGGTGATGCTTGTCAGCGATGGCGGGCGAAGGTGAGCGGCCGAAGGCCATGCGCTTGAGGCGCATCAACTCTGCCTGCAGCTTCTCGATCGATAGCGGGCCTCAATATTGGGCGCCACAGACAGATGAATGGGAGGCGTGTCAGGCTGCGAGTGATAGACCCCCTTTAAGTGATCAAAAGCAAGGGCTGCCACTACAGCCAACGCATAGGCTTCCGCATTGGTGATGTGGTTTTCGTTGGCGTGATTTTTCTCATCCCAGAACCCCCACTCTGAGCGCCAGCGCCCGAAGCTATCGTCTCATTGCCGGAAAGGCCGACAATGAACTAACATTCAAACCGGACCAATCAAGCGGGGCGGGTCAACAGCCCTTCCGTGATCAAAAGCGTGTTTCAAGAATGATCGTCGACAGCGCCAAGCGTACCGAAACGGAGTCGCAAGCATGTGACGCTATTACAACAATGCATCAAATGACGAAGGACAATCAAATGAACCGCACCATCATTTTCGCGTTGATCATCTCTGCGCTTTCGAGCAACGCAAATTCAGGTGAACCGGCCACTATAGACGTTGCGAAAACTAGCGGCTGCGGGTGTTGTGTCGCATGGATCGATCACCTGAAGAAAAACGGATTCTCTACGAAAAGCCAAGACATGGCGATGGGACAACTGATGCGATTTAAGCTCGATAATGGCATCGACGCGAAATTGGCCTCGTGCCATACGGCCAAGATCGGCGGGTATACGATTGAGGGACACGTCCCGGCGAAGGAGATACGACGTCTTCTCAAAGAGCGGCCGGATGCGATCGGCTTGTCAGTCCCTGGCATGCCTCTCGGATCGCCGGGCATGGATTTTGGTGACGACCGCGAATCCTTCGACGTGCTTCTCGTCCGCCGTGGCGGATCGACGGAGGTCTTCGCCTCCTATCCTGGCAAAGAATGACCCTATTCTCCAATAAGCTTGCTCGCCTGTTTCCCTTCACGACTCTGCTCGCATTCCGGTCTAATGGCGAGCGGTTGCACGAGGCAGCATTTGCAGAACTTCCGGCCAGTGAAGGAACTGCTTTGACAACGAAGGGACGGAATAAAGGATGACCGGTATTCGCCAAGATTTCCTCAAGCTTCGGCGTTTCGGAATCGGGCTCTTGGCGATCTCGCTGGTCTTGATTCTCGATCAAGCCTCCAAGTCGTTCGTGATCGAATTCCTCATGAGTCAGCCACGTGAAGTCCCCATCACGCCCTTTTTCAATCTTTCATTGGGGTTCAATCCAGGGATCAGTTTTGGTTTACTCGCTGACCTCGGCTCTTGGGGACCAATCATTCTGTCTTCACTTGCCTTGATAGTCATCGCCATTCTCCTTCTTTGGCTTTGGAGAGCCGAGGGGGGATGGGAGAGGGCGGCGATCTCTATGGTTATCGGTGGTGCGTTGGGAAATCTCTTGGATCGGATTCGCGCTGGCGCAGTAACAGACTTTCTTGATTTCCACGTCGGTGCCTATCACTGGCCTGCATTCAATCTGGCCGATACCGGAATCGTTTTTGGCGCCAGCATCCTTGTTTTTAGATTGCTTGGTTCACCCAGAAGTCGACACGAAACGCTGTCGAAAAAGCCTCGATAAGGCCATAGCAGTCGCTGGAACCCCAACAGCCGGTGGGGCTGGGCTCCAATTCCACCAGATGAGCCGCTTGACTCTCTAGTCCTTCCGGTTCGAATAGATCGGTTCATCTTTTGACTTCGGCAGCACCGTGTACAAATCGACATCTTGGAATTCAGGATTGGAACTACGGAGCATAACGGCCGAATAGAAGGTTGCATTCTTCAGGTCATCACATGTCGGAAGTAATTTAATATCCAGACTCATATTGACAGGCGGTAGCTTCGTAAACGTTGGTGCGAACAATGGGATTGCAGACTTGAATCTCTTATGAACATCCGGATGAACCAGCATGATCGCATGGACATGGGGGGTCATCTCCGGATGCGCTTTCGAAGCACGACCATTCCTCTTCTTTTTTGGAAGTCAGATAGGTGAGCGTATGTCTTGTATCTTTTGGAGAACGGGTAATCGACATAGGCATAGGTCGATGGCTGGAGATGGCGTTTTCGGCTGTAGTTGTTGATGAACTTGGAAATCATGTGGACGTAGAATTGTTCGAACCGAATTAGGCACTCGGATGGAGTGATTGGAATTGGGTTAGAGGCTCAATTTTCGTGAGCGTCCGGTGAACACGCTCTGTTGGGAACGGCGACCAGCAGTTACGCTCAGGTCTGAGCGTAACGCCACGGCATGAGCTGTTCAAGACGAGTCATCTTGTGATCAGCGATGCGGCCCAGCGTATCGGTAAGCCAGGCTTGCGGATCGACGCCATTCAGCTTGGCAGTTTCGATCAAAGTATAGGCGATTGCCGCGGATTTGCCGCCGCGCTGCGAACCGGCAAATAACCAATTTTTTCTGCCGACGGCGATGCCGCGCATGGCGCGTTCAGCGGTATTGTTGTCGATTTCAAGGATGCCGTTTTCGAGATATGATCGAAGCCGCTTGATCCGCGTGATGGCATAGCGGATCGCCCCGGCAAGTGGCGTCTTGCCGGACAATTTGGGAAGTTGGATTGCCAGCCAAGTATCCAAATCCTCGAGAACCGGCTTGGCCTCGTCTTGTCTGATCCGCACGCGTTCATCGGGAGGTTCACCACGCACCTTCTTCTCAATGGCATAAAGCTCGGCGATGCGTCTGATTGCCTCTGCCGCAATGGCTGATCCTTGCGATTGCTGCACATCGACAAACTTCCTCCGGATATGTGCCATGCAGGCGACTTCACGGATATTGCCGGAACGATACAAGTCTTCGAACCCGGCATAGCCATCAGCATGCATCCAACCGGTGAAGTTATTGAGATGCTCCCTTGGCCGTTCGGCCTTACGGTCAGTAGAGAACTGATACCATGCCGCCGGCGGTGCTTTGCTCGCCCAGGGGCGCTCATCTCTGGCGTAAGTCCACAGCCGGGTTGTCTTGGTCCTGCCTGTGCCGGGAGCCTGCATCTTCACCGGCGTGTCATCGGCAAAGATCGCCGTTCCGCTCAGAACATGCCGGCCGATGGCGTCTGCCAGCGGTTCCAGCAAGGCTGTCGAGCGACCAACCCAATCGGCAAGGGTCGAGCGATCCAGATCGATCCCTTCACGACCAAAGATCTGGCTCTGACGATAGAGCGGGAGATGATCGGCGTACTTGTTCACAAGCACATGTGCCAGCAGACCCGGTCCCGGACGGCCACGTTCAATAGGCCTCGATGGCAACACGGCCTGCGTGATCTTCTCGCAGCATGAACAAGCCATGCGCGGGCGCACGATGCGGTTCACAACGAAGCGCCCCGGTACGAAGTCCAGCTCCTCAGTCACATCTTCACCAAGTTGCCTGAGTTTGCCGCCACATGATGCGCAGGCTTCACCGGCTGACAATACCGTCTGATGACGCGGCAGATGATCAGGCAATGGCTTTCGCTTCGGTTGGACTTTCGGCGCCTCAATGCCTGCGATATCGGATGACGGGTCAGAGGCGCGCGCAATCTCCTCGTCTTTCAGTGTCAGCTCAAGCTGGTCAATCGCTTCCGAACGTGAACCGAACTGATGGCGGCGCGATCCGGCAAGCTGGTGCTTCAGCTTGTCGATTAACAGATCTCGGGACTTCAACTCAGAGGTTAGTGAGGCAATAAGATCTTTTAGAATCTCAGGATCATCAGGTAGTTGGTTGGCCTCATTGAGCATGCAAATGGTCTATCAGATTCACACTCTTTATGGAATCCCTCGACCACAACAAACCTTTGTTCCAAATAGATTTTTGTTCACCCGGCCGTCAACGGACGCCACGTCCGCTGAGGTGCTCGCCAATCGATCCCTTCCAGAAGCATCGAGAGTTGCGCTGGCGTGATCACGACTTTGCCGTCAGCCACCGATGGCCAAACAAACCGGCCCCGTTCCAGGCGCTTGGAGAACAAGCACGCACCCTGGCCATCCCACCAGATTACTTTGATCAGATCGCCACGTCGTCCACGGAACACAAACAGATGACCCGAGTACGGATCCTGATGCAAAACCGTCTCTGCTAAAGCTGAAAGGCTGACAAAGCCCTTGCGCATATCGGTCGCGCCTCCAGCCAACCAAATCCTTGTCGAGGCTGGAACCGGGATCATTCACTCAGGCCTCGCACCAGGCGAGAGACTGCTTCAGGATCAAATGCACCCGTGATGCTAAATCGGTGTCCGTTGGTCAGCGTGATCTCAATCCGACCATCCGCAACTGGTGACTCGACAGGCAGCGCAGACTGTTCAGCCACGATCTCAACCGGCAGGAACGTAGCCTCCCGCGTATCATCTTCGACCACGGCAAACCGAGGATCGCGCAGCCATTTGAAAACAAGATTGGCGTTTACATCATAGCGGCGGGCAACGCGAGAAACCGACACACCGGGAACCCGCGTCTGGGCGACGATATCCCGCTTCTCATCATCCGACCAATGTCGCCGCTTCCGCCACTTCCTTGCCATCGATTGTCCCGGAATAGTGTCCACTAACGACAGTGGACACCATCGCCCGCCATCACACAGCAAAGCATCAGCATCATTGCAGGCGCCGCAAGAGCGGGGACGCCGGACGCTTACAGATAACGAGGGGCATGGTGAGACGGATGTTCTAGGTCGCGTGCTCGAAAAGCTGTTCTTGGCAGCACGCGAGCCAAACGCCGATACAAAAGATCGAGACCTTGCTGAGTCACTGGAAAAGGCGATTGAAGATGTACAGGCTCAGCTCGACGAGAATGTCAAAGAGCAACTTGATGAGTTGTTGCCTTCACTCAAGACATTCGGCTTCCCGGCCCTAAATGACTCTCAGCTTCTGACCGAGACAACGTTGGAGGTAGCGCGCCTCATCTCAAATTTTACCCGCGTGCGCTACGTGGGTAATTCTGGGGTTGCTCTACCCGAGTCTTACAATGGTCTAGGTGTTCGCAATCTCATCCTAATTTTGATGAAGATTGTGAGCTACTACAAGCGTTTCCGGGCCAGCGAGGTTGCGCCAGGAATACAGGTCATCTTTATCGAGGAGCCTGAGGCACACCTTCATCCTCAGATGCAGGAGGTTTTCATCCGGCAGCTCAAAAAGCTAGTTGCCGACCTTGCGGTAGCGAATGGTGAAAAGGTCTCGTGGCCTGTTCAGTTTGTTGTATCCACGCATTCGTCGCATCTGGCGAACGAAGCCGGTTTCGAGTGCATTCGATACTTTTTGTGCAAGGAGTCGGAAGAACATTTATCCGTTCGCAACGCCATCGTTAAAGATCTACGGTTTGGCCTCAAAGGCACAGACCCGGACGTCCGCGATTTCCTGCATAAATACCTTACATTAACCCGGTGCGACCTGTTCTTCGCCGACAAGGCGATATTGATCGAGGGAATGAGCGAGCGGCTGATGGTGCCGGTAATGGTAAACAAGCTAAAGCCCGCTGGCGATGGCCTTCCCCCCCCGTCCTCGCAATATGTCACGCTGCTCGAAGTGGGCGGAGCATACGCGCATCACTTCTTCAGCCTTCTCGATTTCCTTGAGCTTCGGACCCTCATCATCACTGATATTGATGCCGTGGCCCAAGAGGATAGCAAAGGGCAATACAAGGCTTGTCGGGTGCACAAAGGGTCGCGGACGAGCAATGCAACTCTGAAGGAATGGTTTGACGAGAAACCCTGCGATATCAGTAGCCTTTCACTCAAGAAGCCCGGCACCAAGATCAAGAGTCACTTGCGGATAGCTTACCAGTTCTCAGATCATAATTCTGGCGCGTGCGGACGAACCTTTGAAGATGCCTTCATTCTTGCAAACCCCAAGAAGTTCAAACTAGCGTGCACCACTAAGGAAGAGCTTGAGGAAGAGGCGCATGAATTGGCAAGGAGCAAGAAGAAATCGGAGTTCGCATTGACCCATGCGATAGATGATATCGATTGGACGACTCCTTCCTACATTCAGGAAGGTCTCGAATGGCTGGTTGCCGGCACCGTCGATGAAATGAACGACAAGACCGATGGCTGAACTTGAGCTTTCCCCTGCTGAATTGGCTAGTGAGGAGGCCCTCAATGCCATGTATTCCAGCCTTCAAGCCGGTGAATGCTTCCGCCTTGAAGCCGGTGCTGGGGCTGGAAAAACCTACTCTCTTATACGCGCGCTGCGTTGGCTGATCGACAAGCGACAAGTTGCGCTGTCACGTAAGCAACAGCAGGTCGCATGCATCACCTACACGAACGTGGCGAAAGACGAGATAATAGAAAGGATTGATCGAAATCGGTTGATCGAAGTCGCGACGATCCACTCATTTTGTTGGACACTAGTTTCCGGTTTTCAACAGCAGCTTCGATCTCGTGTTGCCGAAATGGATCACTGGTCAGTGAAACTTGAGGAAAGTGGCGGCATTCAAGATCGAAGAGTCGAATATAATTTAGGTTTCCGTTTTATAACCGGCGATATCGTTTCATTGCATCATGACGACGTTATACCGTTGACTGTCGATTTAATGGATAGCCCAAAATTTCGAACTCTCCTGACCGCTAAATTCCCCATAATCTTGATTGACGAATATCAGGACACTGATGCTCTGTGGATCAGTGCGATCAAAAAACATTTCTTGGATCATGGAACCGGACCTCAGTTCGGTTTTTTTGGAGATCACTGGCAGAAAATCTATGGGAGCGGATGTGGTGAGCTCAATCACCCTGCTGTCAAACAAATAGGAAAGAAAGCAAATTTTCGTTCAACGCAGACAATTATCCAAAAACTCAATAATATAAGGCCGGAATTGCCTCAATTTCCCGAAGATCTGAACAGCACTGGTCAAGTTAAAGTCTTTCACACGAATAATTGGAGTGGAGAGAGGAGAAGTGGCAAGGGCGGCGGCCATTGGACAGGTGATTTGCCAGAGACTGAAGCACGATCTGCCTATAATCGGGTGCTCGACTTGCTCGAGGCAGACGGCTGGAATTTTGCGCCAGATGAGACCAAGGTCTTAATGCTCACACATCGTGTCCTGGCGGCAGAGCAGGGTTATTCCAACATTGTTGGCGCGTTTCAATACCGTGATGACTTTCTCATCCCCGATCATCCACATCTGAAATTCTTTAAGGAGAGATTGGAACCCGCCCGCTCGGCCTTTGCGGCAAAACGATTTGGCGAAATGATGGAAGCCTTCTCGTCAAGAATTCCCGTCCTTCAGGGATCGGGCGACAAGGACAAGTGGTCTGAAATGATGACTAACATTATTGCACTTGCCGATAAGGCTCCTATCGGTGTCATAGTGGATTTTATGCAAGAGGCCGGTCTCCCACCGCTTCCCGATGACATGGTGAGGCTCGAGAACGCGCTTAGTGAATTTGACGAGGAAGCGGGAGAGCCAATGGAACGTCGGCTTATTGAACTGCTGAAACTTCGCCAAGTTCCCTATTCGGAAGTCCAAGCGCTCGTCCACTACCTAAATGGGTACTCACCATTCGAAACAAAGCACGGCGTCAAAGGACTCGAGTACGAGAATGTCCTAATCGTCTTTGGACGAGGGTGGAATCAGTATAATTTTGGACAAATGCTTGAGTGGGTGAATGAAGGGGTGCCGGATGGAAAAGACACTACGTTTCAGCGCAATCGTAACCTCTTCTATGTTTGCTGCTCACGAGCCAAGCAGCGACTTTCCCTACTGTTCACGCAGGAGTTAAGTGACCCGGCACTCGCAACACTCGAAAACTGGTTTGGCGCAGAAACAATTCAACCATTGGATTTCTGACAAAAGGAAACCTCCCTTATACCGCCGGGAAATTTGACACATAGCTAGTTTTCCACAAAGAACGAGCGATATGGCCTTTCGGCACGACGTTGGTAGCGGTCGCCACGCCGATCCAACTTCTGCAATGCAGACCCTCACCTTCCGGTCCCATAGACGCCAGTAGGCAGATCTGCAACGAAAGTCTGTTTACCGCCCTTTCGCACATGGTCCGCCTTTGGGCGAAAGCCCGGCAACTACATATACACCAGCGGCGGACACTCAACATCGCTACACCCTACCAGCGTTCACGCACTGCGAATGCATCGCCTCGAATTGCCAAATCAGGTTACAGAGGCCGGCGCTGGTTCATAATCGCAAGCGTCATCAGAAGCTCCCGCACGCTCTTTCGGCCCTCGTCCGTCAATGCGTAGGTGCGCCCGATCTTCTGCAGTTCAGGCGGAATGCCATCCGTGACGACCTTGCTCCAGCCAACCAGGGAGAGATGGGTCCAAAACAGATCGTGGTTGGAGCATTTCGTTGTCATCGCCACGCCCGAGTCCTGAACCATGCCGGCAACGACCGATTGATCGCTCTTGGACAGTTGGCCGTAGAGTTCAATGAACTTCGGCCCCCAGGTTTTTGACTCTGTGGCCTTATGCAAGAAGCCCGGCTCGGGCGCCGCTGTGCCGTCCGCATATTTGCAGGCGGCCCAGCCGGTTGAGGGCACGCCGACAAGGAAACCGCAGACTGTCAGAATTGCTGCCAAGGGTTTTGCAAACATCGACCGACTCTCCACCAAGACTTCCCCGAACGCGTGGATTGATTCCGACGGATGGAACCCGTCCGTCATTCCTGACCGTGTGGGGCCTCGGCCCCATCTCGAGAGCAGGACTCCAGTGTAACATGTGGCGAAGCCGCCTCAGAGCCTGTCGCGTTTGAGTGTAATCATATATCGCACTCTAATATCCTCGTTGGCATGTGTGTCTGATTTCACAAATCTGGGCCTTTTGGGACAACGTGAATTAAGGTTCAGAGCCCTGTTTTTCGTCATTGCCGGGCTTGACCCACTGATGTCCGTTTAAGATCTTGTCGAGTATCGGCTCCTTCCGGCACAACACCTTCTTCCCCTCATCCTAACCTTCTCCCCAGGGAGAAGGGACGACGCCACAATGTTCTGAGACTGTAAGCCCTCTCCCTGGGGAGAGGGATGGGTGAGGGGACCGCTGCAAAACGAAATGAGTTTTGTGTCTGCAGGAGATGAATCTCGACCGAACACCTTGATGCAAGTTTAAGATTCAGCAGCAGTGCAAATCTTAACCGGACACCAGTGGTTCAAGCCCGGCTAAGACGAGGTGATGGTTGCGCGCAACATGTGAATCCAATCCGACGCGACGCGCTTTGGATTAAGGAGCCTTCGGCACGCGTCGCGCTGGATTCCGGATCTGCACCAGCCTGCGGCTGGCTTGTCCGGAATGACGGATGTTGGGCTCTCCTGTCTTGGTCAATCTACGAGATCAAGCTGCGTTTCTTCGGAAGCGACGAAGCGCAGAAACGTTGATCGTTTCTGAGTTGCTCTGGTGCGTCACCTGATCGGTGCCGCCTTGCCCAGTTCCAACCAATAAACCTTGCCTTTGACATCCTTGCGGAACGAAGGCTTGTGCCGGACCTTGATCGTTTGTGTTTGGCTGCCGCCAACCGTATCGCCATCCGGGATCGGCTTGTTCTGCCCGATGATAAAGGTCGCGAACTTGCGCACGATGTCATAGGTCTCCTGGAAGGGAAGAGAACTTTCGGTTTCGATCTCCATATGTGCGAAGTCGCGCATGCCCACTGTTGAGATCAGCACATTCCCGTTCGGCTTTTTCGTATACTGGATGAGCACCCAGAGGAGGGTCGGGACTTTGCCCGACATGGCGACCTGGAATTCGCCCTTGAAATTGTCGGCCGGCGTCAGGACACTGCCCCAGACGATACCGATGACCGGTAGTTGTTCGACCAGTTCGCGTACGAGCATCATGTGCCTGAGATGGGCATCCAGGCGCGAAAACTTCGACCAACGCGATGCAACCGTCAGATGCGCCTTGCCGCGGGCAATGTCTTTCATCGCGTCGGGCCACCAATGGGCGAAGCGCGCTTTGCGCGAAAGATCGAAGGGGTAGCGGCCATCCTCATAGAAGCCGAGGACCAGTTCACCTCCGGCGATGAAAGTCATCTGGCCCTTTGGCTCAAGGTCTTTGACGGCCTCGGGCTTGAACCCGAGCGACGGACCAATCCGCTCGGCAAGGCTGCGATAGTCGATACCGGCACGACGCTCAAGGATGAGCGTTACGATGACGCTGCTCTGCTCGGTCTCTTGAGCGCCCGGGCGCGCCGCTTTCGTTTTTTTGACCGGCACCACCGCGCATTCACCATGCGTGCATGCGGTCCAGCCCGCCGACGGCAAGCAGACGAGAAGAAATGCTGTCACCAAAGCGGTCGTCAGTTTTCTGAACACGGCCAGTCTCTCTTCATCGATCAGTGCGACCTTGCCGCTGTGGACCGGCTTCCAAACCGGTGGTCCAACGACTGGCGAACGGCAGCCTTCAAACCTCTACAGCCCCAGATCCAAGCAGCCGTTCACTCACGGCAAGCTGAATACATATTGCAATGCCATCGACGGCCGCCTTGACATCGGACAAGCTCGGATAAGTCGGTGCGATCCTCAGATTGCTGTCGTTCGGGTCCTTGCGATAAGGGAAGGTCTGGCCTGCGGCGACCATTGAGATGCCGGCCTGCGATGCAAGCGCGACGACCCGCGCGGCACATCCTTGCCGGACGTCCACGCTCACAAAGTATCCACCCTTGGGCTCTGCCCAATCGGCGAATCCGGTCCCACCCAGCCGCGACTGAAATGCCGCTTCGACCGCTGCGAACTTGGGCGCGATGACGTCCCGGTGCGCCCGCATGTGTTTCATGAGGCCCTCATGGTCCTTGAGGAACCGCACATGGCGGAGCTGATTGAGCTTGTCCGGCCCGATGGTTCGCACACTGGCATGTCTCACGAACCACTCGACATTGTTGGGCGATGAGGAAAGCAGGCCCAGTCCCGCGCCGCCAAACGTGATTTTCGATGTCGACCCGAACACCAGGGCACGGTCGGGGCAGCCGGCCGCTTCGCACAGCTCCAGAATGTTCGGGAGTTCGACCTCGTCTTCCGTCAGGTGATGGAGCGAATAGGCATTGTCCCAGAACAGGCGGAAATCCGGCGCTCCCGTCTCCATCCGTACCAATCTCTCGATTGTCTCGTTGCTGTAGGTCTCACCGGTCGGGTTGCTGTATTTGGGCACGCACCAGATGCCGCGAACGGCCGGGTCGCGAACAAGCTCCTCGACCTGGTCCATGTCGGGCCCCTCGCCGGTCAGAGCAACCGGGATCATCTCGATGCCATAGGTCTCGCAGATGAGGAAATGCCGGTCGTAACCGGGCGATGGGCAGAGGAATTTGACAGTCTCACCGGTCGACCACGGCGCATGTTCGCCAATGCCTTTCAGCAATGCATAGGCGATACAGTCGTGCATCACGGCCAGGCTTGAATTGTTGCCGATGACGATGTGCTCCGGCGGCGCGCCCATCATCGTGGCAAACAATGCACGGGCCTCCGGGAGGCCCTGAGCGCCGCCATAGTTTCGCGCGTCTGTGCCATCGGCCAGGAAGTAATCACCATTTCCCGGAAGTGTGAGAAGCGGCATCGACAGGTCCAATTGCTCGGGGCTCGGTTTGCCCCGCGTCATGTCGATTTTCAGGCCCTTGCTGCAAAGATCTTCGTAATCGGCCTGTGCCTGTTGCCGAATTTCGGCGAGCTCTTGGGGTGACATCGCTTCCGCGGCAGTCATTGGACAACCCTTCACTGTTGCTGGTGGTGCGCTTCGCGCCTCGCCGAGATGACGATCAAAGTTTGAATTCCGGGTTCTATCGATACTTGTCGACGGCGGTGACGTCTACTGATATCCGGCAGCAAAGCAGGATTGCCGAAAGAGGAGCCGAATAATGAGCAAGGCCGGACCGATTGTGAACATGAGCGATGTGCCTTTGGAGCCTCAGGGCAATGGCGAGAGTTTTCAGGCGCGGGTGGCGTGGATCGGGAAGGCTTTGGGATCGGAAATGCTCGGATGCACTTTGGTCGTGGTGCCGCCGGGGCATAAAGCATGGCCCTATCATCTGCAGCATGCGAACGAGGAAATGTTCGTCATTCTCGAAGGGAGCGGGACGCTGCGTTATGACGGCGAGGAATATGCGCTCAAGGCTGGTGATGTGGTGTCCGCGAAGAGAGGTCCGGGAACGGCGCATCAGATTATCAACTCATCCGACGCCGAGCTTCGCTATCTCGCGATGAGCACAATGATCCATCCCGAGGTGGCCGAGTATCCGGACTCCGGTAAACGCGCGATGCTGACCGGCAGCCCTCCGGGCCGTGCGCCGTACGATCTCTTTGAGATTGTGCCGAACGGGACCGGCGTCAGTTACTGGGAGGGTGAGGAATAAAGATCCGTCATCCCGGACAAGCCAGCCGCTGGCTGGTGCCGATCCGGGATCCAGAGCCACAAAGCGTGGACCTGCCGTGTGGCCCTGGGCCCCGCATCAAGTGCGGGGCGTACTCTGCTTGTTTGGTCAGAATGCTGTCTCTTCCTGTTCGCGACACGCGGTTACGGAACATGGAGGATGATGTTTTCACAAGGCGCTACGTCCCGGACTTGATCCGGGACCCAGGGCGACGAAGCACGGACCTTCCCTATCGCCCTGGGCCCCGGGTCAAGCCCGGGGCGTTGTTGGGTTTGACGACGGATGCATATTGCTATGCCTGATGGCTGCTACTGTTCCAGGATCAACCTCAGGCCGTTGATGTCGAGAGACTGCGCCTGCTTGACGCCGGAGATCACGATCGCTCCGAATTTCGGGCCTTCCGAAAGGTCGACTTCCGCGCCGGGGAAGCGGCGTTGAAATGCATCGGGTGTGAGCACGGAGAGCGTATGCGGTCCGCACGGGACGCTCAGGCCGCCATCGACCGCCTGGGCATCGGCGTCGGCGTAACCCGCAGCGAAAGCTGCCAATCGCCTCGGGTCTTCGGCAACGAGAACGGCTTCTGTGATTCCGTCCGCACCATTGGCATGCGCCTCGAATTCCGGTTTCCAGAACACATCCGGATTGCGATTGACGCATGTGAAGAAGGACGCCCTGGGACAATCGTCTGGCGTGGCGAAGGCGAGAGAAAAGCCAAGCCGGATGACGCTGCCATCGGGGAGTTCCGATGCGCGCTCGAAGTCGAACGGCGCATAGGTCGCAAGGCCGGCACGGCGAAAACGTTCGACGTCGCCCGCGGCATCGGTGCCGGCTATGACAAACATCGACATGCCCTCGCCTTGCGCGAGGTAGTCGCGTGTGAAGGCGCCGAAGCTGAATTGGCGTGGATCGGAGTCCAGATCGTGCTCGAAAAGAAGTTCGGGTCGGTCGACGGTGAGGATCTCGATAAAATTGCGGCCGCGAAACTGGACCCGGCGGTTGGCCGTTCCCCAGGGGTGCTCCGCCTTCGGTGTGACCGTGAAGCCTGCCGCGCGAAACGACTCTGCCGCCGCTTCCAAGTCCTGAACGGCCAGTACGATATGATCTATTTGTGGCATGTGTTCCCCTCGACGAATATCGGCCCGACGACAGCGTTGCATGGATAGCCGGATCAAGTCCGGCTATGACGAGTATAGAGATTTGTAGTTCACGGTTTCCATCGTCATTGCCGGACTTGATCCGGCAATCTATGCGAACCTGCCCTTCCCAATGAAAGGTGCGCCTGTGTCAACATCGAATCACATCAACACGCCGGACCAGCACCAAGATGCGCGGTTCATCGATCACAATGAACTGAGAGCATTCGTGACCGCGCTCTTCGCACATCACGGCGTGCCCGACAAGGACGCCGCGACATGCGCCAACGCCCTGGTCATGGCCGACCTTCGCGGTGTGTGGTCCCACGGCGTCGTGCGCGTGCCGATGTATTGCGGCCGGCTGCGCGCGGGCGTGGCAAACGCAACTCCGACGATCACCGTCAACAAGGTTGCGGCGGCGACAGCGCATGTCGATGGCGACGACGGCCTCGGTCTGGTTGTGGCTCCGCGCGCGATGGATGAAGCCATTGCGTTGGCTCATGAAGCCGGCATCGGAATGGCCGGCGTAAAGCGCAGCGGCCACTTCGGAATGGCGGCGCTCTATGCCGCACAGGCGGCGGACGCCGGTTGTCTCGGTTTCGTCTTCACGAATGCTTCGCCCGCCCTGCCCCCTTTCGGCGCTGCCCGCAAGTTCTTTGGCACCAGCCCTTTTGCCTTTGCCGCACCGGCAGGCAAGAGCAAGCCCGCATTCCTGATCGATATGGCCATGTCGATGGTCGCGCGCGGCAAGCTGAAATTCTCCGCACAGCGCGGCGAGCCCATTCCGGAAGGCTATGCGCTCGACGCGGAGGGCCGCCCAACGACCGACGGGCAAGCCGCCTTCGAAGGTGTCGTTCTTCCCTTCGCCGCCCACAAGGGCGCTGCACTCTCGTGGATGCAGGATATTCTCGGCGGCGTCTTTACAGGTGCGGCTTTCGGTGGCGAGGCGCGCAACCCCTTTACCGGTCTCGATGGACCGCAGGGCACCGGTCATCTCTTCATTGCGATCAAGGCCGATGCCTTCCAGCCCCTTGCTACATTCGAGGAGCGGATGGCGACGCTCGACGATCGGGCTAAGGCGCTTCCCAGGGCCGATGGCTTTTCCGAGATCCTGGCGCCGGGCGAACCTGAAATCCGGGCGGTAACAAAACACGAGGATGAGGGCGTTCCGCTGACACCGGACATTCTCGATGCCCTCCGCGGCGAAGCCGATACTGCCGGTGTCGACTGGCCATTCGGTTGATGCGCCGCGTTTGCGACATGTTGGTCTCACGGAGCCGTGCATCGAGGTGAAGTGACGTCCACGCCCTATCCGACTACGGTCCCCACGCGGGGAGAACGCGGATCAACGATCGGGACGCCAAAATGAGATGATCTTTCGCGCGGTCCTCCCATTTCTTATCATTATGGTCATCGGAGCGATTGGCGTCGCGACCTACTCCGACACTGAGAAGGCGCCCGACCTGCCGTTGCCGCAAACGCTCGAAGCGCAATCGCAAGCGCTTTTCGATCGCTGGCTCCCGGTTCGCCGATCCGCTATCAACTGGCTTGTCGATCGCGGCGAACCAGATGCCATTCCCGTTCTCATCCAGGCGCTGCGGTTTTCGCGCTTTGAAACACCGTCGCTGGTCGCAGCACTGCGCAAACTGTCCGGCGAGGACGCTGGCACTACCTGGTTCGACTGGATGGTCTGGCTGCAAGCGCGAGAGGACATCGAACCGTTTGCAGGCTTCGATGAAATCCTCGCCTATGCGATGGCGAAAATCGATCCAGCGTTCCGCACCTTCCTCTATGCGGGCGTTCGCCATGAGATCCGGCTTGCGGAGGTCGCCTGGGGCGGTGTTCGGAAGGACGGCATTCCAGCGCTCACGAATCCGACGCTTCTTGTATCGGGAGCCGTCGACTTTCTCTCGGACCAGGAGCTCGTTTTTGGGATCGAGATCAATGGCGATGTCCGCGCCTATCCTCTCCGCATCATGGACTGGCACGAGATGTTCAACGACGTCATCGGCGGCGTCCCGGTCAGCCTCGCCTATTGCACGCTCTGCGGCTCCGGCATCCTGTTCGAGACAACGGTCGAAGGACGCAAATCGCCATTCGTCTTCGGGTCGTCGGGCTTTCTCTATCGGTCGAACAAGTTGATGTATGACAGCGAGACCTACTCTCTCTGGAACCAGTTCACCGGCCGCCCTGTCGTGGGGCCCCTCACCGGGTCTGGTATTCAGCTGAAAACACGGCCTGTGGTCATCACGAGCTGGGGCAGTTGGCGAAAGCGCCATCCCAGTACGAAGGTGTTGTCGATCGATACGGGTTTTAAGCGCAACTACATACCTGGCCGGCCCTATGGGAGGTATTTTTCGAGCCCGGATCTGATGTTTCCCGCGCTGGTGGATAACAAGACGCTGGAGGCAAAGGACTATGTCTTTGCACTTCGGTCTTCCGGAGCTGAGAAGGCCTGGCCGCTGACGCTTTTCGAGGACAAGCGGGTTATCAATGATACGGCTGGTGTTCTGTCGCTGACGCTTGTCGGTGACTCGGAGACGCGGACCGTGCGTGCCTATCGCACCGAGGGTCAGGCTTTCAGAGCTGGTGCGTCAGATGGTGTGCTGAGTCTTGATGGCGAGATTTGGAAGGTGACGGAGGCAGCGCTTGTCGGGCCGGGTGGTGAGAAGCTTCATAGGTTGCCGGGGCATGTGGCCTACTGGTTTGCCTGGAGCGGCTATCTCGGCAAGACCGGGGACGTTGCTTCGGTGGATTGAGGCGGGGTTTGTGCTGTTTGGCTGGTGGTGTCCGGTGGGATGGTGCCGTGTTGTTGGTGAGGTCCGGCGGGACGGTGCCGTGGTTTTAAGATCTGGTTTGTTTCGCTCACGGCTATTCCACGCCGTTGGCGTGGGCCTCCGCGGGGGCGGCCTGACCGGCCGGCGCGCGGTCGCGCTTGCCGCGCCACTATGGCGCGGTTGTTCTTTGCTGATCCAAGATACTGTCCGTATCGCACCAGCCAAGCAGCACGATCTCTGTTGGAACCAAGAATAACCGAGCGACCAGCGAGGCAAGGCCAAGCGGCCGCCGCCCGGTCAGGGCGCCCCCGCGGAGGCCCGCGCGACAGCGCGGAATAGCCGTGAGCGAAATAATCCAGATCTCAATTCCACGGCACCATCACGCCGGACCTCACCAACAACACGGCCGCATCCCACCGAAACACCCTCACCGCTTCCCTTCCCGCCAAGCCACAAACGGCGACTCGCCCTGCATCTCACCGGTCAGCACAACGGTCAGCGGATCGCCCATATATTTCGGGAAAATCTCGGACACCAACGGATCGTGCCCGGGCACGACCCGCTCAGGCGCAGCGCCAAGCTCGAAGATGCGCTCGTGACCGGCCATCATCTCCGGCAGGCTCGCGATGATCGTGAAGGGATTGCCGCTCGTAACCGTATCGTAGAAATGCGCGGCGTCGCTGGCGATTATCAGCGGCCCGACTTCCGTCTCGACCCGAACGAACTGCAAGCCGCCCGTGTGCCCGCCGACAAGATGAACCGAGACACCCGGCGCGATCTCCGCGTCGCCGTCGACAAACCTCACACGAGACTGAAAGTTCGCCCGCACGATATCCGTGACATGTTCCACATCGAACGAGAAGTTGCAGGCCGGGTAGCGCATCGGCTTGCCGGTGCAATAGGCGATCTCGCGCTCCTGGAGGATGAATTCGGCATTCTTGAATTCCGGGACATTGCCGACATGGTCGTAATGCATATGGGTGATTATGACCGTATCGACTTCGGCAACCTCGACACCGAGGGCCGCGAAAGCATCCAGCGGCTCGCGGATCATCACGCGTCCGCGCTCGTCGCCTGAGCGCCGGTCAAACCCTAAGTCGACGATGATGGTGCGCTCGTGGTTGCGGATCAGCCAGACATAATAGACGATCTCGCGCGGTCCCTCGTGGGGGTCCGGGGACCGGAGATAAAAGTCCCGGGACGAACGATTCATCCGGCCATATTCGAGCGCGTAGACCTCATAGTTGTTCGCCATCTCAATTCCCCTCAACGCTGCCAACCCAAAAAGTGCCGGCAACGATTGCCGAGCCCTGGATCAAGCTAGTCGCTAATTCAGGGTCGGCAAAGGTTCTTGATTGGCAATACTGTTCCGCACGTCGTCAGCGGTGAAATTCCCTGGCAAGGCTTCCAACCGCGCAAAAGCGCGATCGGGTCATTCATCACCTCAACTCGCCAGCGAATAGCGATAGCCGACGCCGCGCACCGTTGTAATGACCTGCGGGTTAGCGGGATTGCGCTCAATCTTGCGACGAAGACGCGAGATCCGGATATCGAGGCTCCGATCGAACGGGGTCCATTCGCGGTCGTAAGCCATCTCCGCCAACTCATCGCGGTTGAGCGCCCGGTTCGGATGCTCGGCGAATGTCTTCAGGAGCCGGAATTCCATGGCCGTCAGGGCAACTTCATGACCCTGGCGATCGAGCAGCTTGTGGGCTGCGAGATCCAGAATATAGTCGCCGAAACGAACGTCCGGACGTGCCGGCCGGCGGGCACCTGACAGGCCGCTCGCAGAACCTTTCGTGCGACGCAGAACCGCCTTCATGCGGGCGACCAGCTCGCGCATATCGACAGGCCTGACGAGGCAATCATCAGCGCCGGCTTCAAGGCACGCGATCCTGTCGACGGCCGACTCGGCCACCGTCAAGGTCACGATCCCTGCATGGGTGTGTTCGTGAATGTAGCGCGCGAATGCCAACCCGCATTCGCCCGGCAATTCGATATCGATGATCACGAGATCGGCGCAGCCGTCGGACACGGCGCGGCGAAGCTCTTCACCGGTTTCGACCGGCGTGACGGTGAATCCATGCAGCGGCAGAAAGTTGCGCAACATGGCGTGAACGTCGTGTTCGTCGGAAACGACGACAACGTTATGTGATTTTCCCACGAGTCTCTCCTCAAGTCTTGCCAGTTTTGAGAAGTCCTCGAAGGCCTGTAGCGAATACAAGACCCGGCCCACGGATCAGACCCATAAATGGGTTGTTTCAGTGCTGTTTAAAGGGGTCGGATGCAAATATTTTTGATCGATCAAGTCCGGCAGAAATAAATACACGAAGCCCGAAGCGAAAAACGCTCCGGGCTCCGGTCGGGACTGACAATTTCACGCTGCGCCACCGTGCTTCGCGAGCTCCGGGGGCATCACTCGATAGGTTTGGGGACTTTCCTTCGAAATCCGATGGTTCAGCGGTCCATGCCAATTCGTTTTGGTCGCGACCCCGGCGCCAAGCAAGCGAGGGGGAGAGAGGCTTTGGTTTGGTGCCGAGGCCGCGCCAATTCTCTTAGTAGTGGTAGTACCTCCAGTCCTTGCAGACATAGACCTTCTTGAAGTACCAGCCGTACTTGCCCCACCGCTTCTTCTTCACCCAGAAACACTTCTTGGGTCCGCCCCAATAGTGCTTTTTGTGATAGGAAAAGTGGTGGTGCTTGTGATGGAAGTGCTTCCAGCCGCCTTTGAAATGGCCGGCCTGTGCGCCTCCACCCATGGTTGCCATCGCAACGGCTGCGATAGAAACGGCCATGAGTGTCTTCTTCATTTCGCTCTCCTTTGGTTCGGTCCTTCGGGTCCAAGACCTCCGAGAACCGTGTTCTGATCGGCGGATCCAACCTGCGTTTGGTCGGTGCCGCTTGTATGATTGAACATTTAGGAGCGCTGCGATTTGGCGCAAACGACGGAAACAATTGCGCCGTGCGAAGACGCGATAATCATTTTAATTCAATAGCTTAAGATATGTATCAGCGCGACCAAGCTGGTTACGGTTGAAACAAGCCTGAAACGAAGGGTCATCGCGGCCCCCGCGCCACCTCACCATCCATCGTCACTCCCGTGCTTGACACAGGAGTCTATGCAGTGGTGCTGCAGGCAGGTCCTTCACGTGACTGGTACCGACGCTGCACGAAGCGAGATCGCGTGGATTACTTTGCGGGAGGCTTCGGTGGGCCAGTCCTGAAAACACTCTCAACGCGTCATTCCAGCGAAGGCTGGAATCCAGTAGGCTGCAGCTATGGATCGTCAACCTTGCGTCTATATTCTAGCGAGCAAGCAAAACGGTACGCTCTATGTTGGCGTTACAAGCAATCTTCCGAAACGGATATGGCAGCACAAGACAGGCGAAATTGCTGGTTTCACGAAACGCCATTCGGTCAAATCCCTTGTTTGGTTCGAGACGCATGAGACCATGCAAAGCGCTATCATGCGTGAAAAGAACATCAAGGCTTGGAAGCGCACTTGGAAGTTGAGATTGATCGAGGAGAAAAATCCACTTTGGGATGATCTCTACGATCGAATCTGTCGATAGATCGCACTGGATTCCAGCCTTCGCTGGAATGACGTTCGTTGGCGCATGAGAGGAAGATTTGCGCAACAACTCACCGGCACTGCGAAAACTGTCAACTATGTCTCCGGTCTGTACATCAAGCTCGGCAATGACGAGGTGAAGGTCGCTACGGACACATGTTCACGGGACTTAATCCTCGAAGGGATCATGGACCAGGATCGTGTCGTCGCGTTCGGGGCTGGTGGACAGCATGGAAACCGGTGCTTCGATCAACTCTTCCACACGGCGCACATATTTGATGCAGGACGCAGGAAGATCCGCCCAGGAACGCGCGCCTTCCGTGGATTGGGACCACCCCTCCAGCGTCTCGTAAATAGGCTCGACACGGGCTTGGGCACCTTCAGCCGCCGGAAGGTGATCGATTTCCTCACCATCCAGGCGATAGCCCGTGCAGACCTTCAACTCATCAAATCCATCAAGCACATCAAGCTTGGTCAGCGCGATACCATCGATGCCGGACACTTTTATGGTCTGGCGGACCAGACAGGCATCGAACCATCCGCAACGGCGCGGCCGCCCGGTGACGGTTCCAAACTCGTTGCCTCTCTCGCCAAGCGCCTGCCCGGTTTCGCATTCCAGCTCGCTCGGGAACGGACCATGGCCGACGCGGGTTGTGTAGGCCTTGGTGATTCCAAGCACATAATCGACGGCGCCCGGTCCAATTCCCGACCCGGTTGCAGACTGCGCCGCCACCGTGTTGGACGATGTCACATAAGGGTAGGTTCCATGGTCGATATCGAGGAGCGCGCCCTGGGCTCCTTCAAAGAGGATCCGCCGGCCCTGCCGCCTTTGGGCATCGAGCAACGACCAGACCGTATCCATATAGGGCAGGATACGGGGCGCAATCTCGCTGAGTTCCTTGTGAAGTTCCTCGGCATCCAGTTCCGTCTCACCCAAGCCGCGCCGCAATGCGTTCTGATGCGCCAGGGCACGGTCGATCTTGCGCTTCAGACTATCGAGATTTTGCAGATCCATGACCCGGATCGCCCGGCGGCCGACCTTGTCTTCATAGGCCGGACCGATGCCGCGTTTCGTCGTCCCGATGCTGGCCTTGCCGGCGGCAGCTTCGCGAATGCCGTCCAGCTCGCGGTGATATGGCATGATGAGCGTCGCGTTTTCCGCGATTCTAAGATTTTCGCGGGATACCGGGACGCCCTGGTCTTTCAGCCGTTCGATTTCATCGGCAAGCGCCCAGGGGTCGATCACCACACCATTGCCGATAACCGACAGGGTGCCCGGGCGCACAACGCCGGAGGGCAGTAGCGAAAGCTTGTAGACCTTGCCGTCGACCACAAGCGTATGGCCCGCATTATGTCCGCCCTGAAACCGCACCACGATATCGGCCCGCTCGGACAGCCAGTCGACAATCTTACCTTTACCCTCGTCGCCCCACTGCGAGCCGACCACAACGACGTTTGCCATTAAAATTCCTCCCAAGCCATCGAAGGCCCTTGGAAACCAAAGAGCCCCGGCGTATGTCCGGGGCGAAACGACGTTATAACGCGATGAATCGCAGGTGGCGAGAGGATCAGGACCATGGAATTGCACACGCAGGCCGTCGCTTCACACTACGACCAGGACGATATTTGTGCCGGCATTCGCGCAGCGCTCGACGCATCGGGCCTCAATCAAGGCTCGCTGACGATCGACGATCTTGCCGCAATGGATGAAGTGCACACCCGTGGACGCGAGGCGACGACCGAAATTGCCGGCCTCACCGAGATCTCCGCAGACATGAAGGTCGTCGATGTCGGATGCGGCGTGGGCGGACCGGCGCGCTACCTCGCATCGACATTCGGCTGTCATGTCGAGGGCATCGACCTCACGCCAACCTTCATCGAGGCCGCCAACTTTCTGACGGATCTCGTCGGCCTCTCCGACAAAGTCAGCTTCAAGAACGGCAGTGCGCTGGACATGCCTTATGCGGATGAGCGTTTCGATCTTGCGTGGACCGTGCAGATGCAAATGAACATCTCTGACAAGGCGGCGCTCTATCGGGAAATTCTGAGGGTCCTCAAGCCGGGAGGACGCTTCATCTTCCAGGACATCGTTGCCGGCCCCGAAGGAGAGATCACACTCCCCGTTCCCTGGGCAAGCGCGCATAGCCACAGCCATCTCCTGCCGCCCGACGCTTTGCGCGAGACCATTGCCGGGGCGGGCTTCGAGGAGATTGTCTGGCGGGATATCACGGACGCGCAGAAAGCCTGGACAAAGGCACAGGCGGGCAAGCCGCCTGGAAAGAAACCGCCCCTCGGGATCGAGCTCGTCCTCGGTCCGGATGCCAAAACGAAGCGGATCAACTCCTCACGCTCATTGATGGATGGAGCGATCGGCTTCGTTCAAGGCGTCTTTGCGAGACCGGCGTGACCACCGGTTCATAGAGCCGTCGACTGGCGCATCTACAGTTTCAGCGAACGCGCATACTCGAGCAGATCTTTCCGTGCATCCGCAACAGCCTTCCGCTCGGCCACCAATGACGTCTTGGAAGCCTCGATCGCGTTTTCATCGGACTGCATGCGGTTCAGGTAGCGTTGGAAGAGATCGCTATCCTTCGGCACCGATGCGAGATTTTCGCGAAGCCGGCCCTGGTTGTCGATCAAATCCGCGATGACCTGCTCCGTCTCGGCAACCTTGCTCTCGGCATCTTCGATCGTCTGCAGTTTCTTCGACAGCATCGCGATGGCTTCGCGCTGCGCCTCCGGCAGATCTCGGCCACTGACATAGAGCTTGATCTGGTTCGGCGTCAGAGAAGTGAGCAGATAGCGCTGCGTGATCGTCCGCTCCAGGAGGACACGCATCGTTTCGGTTTCACCGGCTTTCACCTTGCGGACGATCCGATAATGCCGCGATGTGAGTTCGACATTGTCGGCCTTCGGCTCGGTGAGATCCCATCCCGGGCTGCGGCGATGCTCGATTACGACCCGCCGCGCTTCATTGGCCGGTGCCTTGATCCGATAGATTGTTTCCTGGCGCTGGCTCACCTTCAGGACAAGATTACCGCCTGCGATCTTCGAGGTCGCGATACGATCCTTGCGGCTGCGGGTCTCGCGATCGATGCGTGTCTTCTGATCGAGCGCATAGCTCAGGAGACGTTTTTCACCGGCCGGCAATGTCTTCATCGTGGCATCGCCGACATAGGCAATGCGCGACTGGTCGCCGCGCTCGTAGAGCGTCAGGATGCCGGGCGGCAAAGCCGTGCGGCTGTCGTTCCGCAGCCCAATTGCAGCAAGCGGATGGGTTGCGTGCGTTGACGGCTGATAAAACGCAACGCGTTCGGCCTTGAGCGAACGAGCAACGATCGGTATCGAAAGCGAATGGCCGTTGGACAATGTCACCGGCTGGGGATGACGGAAGATGACATAGGATGTCGCTTCGCTGCTTGCCGATGCAATCACTTGTGACCGCGCCGGTTTCGCAGGCGCCGACGGTGCGGCACGCGTCGGAGACATCATACTCAGTAGGCCGCCCGTTCCTGCTCTTGGAGCCGCGGCTTGCCGGCGTGCACGCTGTTTCGCTTTGCGAGGGGCTTGCTCAAGTGCCGCGACACGATCTGTCGCGACCGATCCTGAATCGGTGCGCGGCATGATACGACCGAGGACTTCGATCGGGACCTGCGCCCGGTCGACATAGTAGGCATCGTAGAGGGCCTGGCGAAACGTCACTGGATTGCCGGAGACAATCGTGAGTTCGACATTGCTCCAGTCTTCGCCACTCAGATTCTCGACGACGGCCCAGCCCTGCAGATCCGCTTCCGTTGCCAGCGGGTCCTTCGGCATGGTCAGACGATAGGACGTCTTCCAGAGAGGCGCCTCGACCACATAGGCGACGCGCACAGTGCGCTGCCCCTCACCGCTCAAGGATACGCGCAGGGAACGGCGATCGCGTTCACCCACCTCGGCTAGCGCCGCCAAGACGCGGTCGATGTCTTTCTGAAGGTTGGGGTCGGAGAATTTCAGCAGGTCGGTATCTTCAAGGATCAACTGGCGGACGCCTTGCGCCGTCATCAGGCTGACCCTGTGGCGCGTGACGACACCTTTCCCGTCGGCCAAAGCCGTCTTCTCGGGTTTCACCGAAATGATCCGGCCCTTCAGGGCGCGCACGCCGACCACTTCGACTTCGGCACCACGCAGCGCACTGAGAAGAGTAACAGGCGATTGTAGGGCTTTCGGTCCGAACGGAACTTCTCGGAAGATTTCGCGAAGCGGCGTTTTGCCCGGCAGGCTGATGCTACCCGTCTGGCCCTTGTCGTCGTAGACAACGACGCTCTTCAGCACGTCGTCGACCTGATCCAGGCGAACATTGAGCGACAGCTCTGCATTGCCGTCGACTTTCGCTTCATATTCGAAGTAACCGACACCACCGGTCGATAGCAGCACACGCTTAAGAGCCAGATCTTCGGCGGCAAGGGCCGCTCCCACTCCAACGCTCAAAACCATCCATAAAAATGCAAACAGGGAGAGTAGTTTACGCATTGATGACCTCATTGCGTTGAATTGCCCAATATCAGGAGAAGTGCAGCAAGCGCGCCGCGTGATCTAAGCGGTATTGCCGTATCCGTGTGTCGGATTTTCGGACATCGGTCGCGATTCATTGACACTGCCGACTTGCGTCGGCCCTCCCAGAATCTCGTCTTTGCCCCCGGCGACTGACGATACAATAAGCATGACAGTACGCGCACGGACAAAGATGGTGCCGCAAGGCTCTTGTCGCAAGAGGCGCTGCCGGATTGCCGCAGCGTTTGTCACAAACTCCGGACAGTCGCCAGTGAATCTCTTATGTTTGGTCCGTATCGGCGCCGGCATTGCGAGGTCTGTTCGCTTGCGGTAAAGACGACAGAGCGCGGCACGCCTCTTGTGGTGGCCCCTCAGACCCCCGCTATTCGGAGCTTCAGCAATGCTACGGCACGTCATGTCCGCCGCCTATGGCAACGCGGCGCTTCTGCTGACTCTGACAATGACGTTTTGGGCCGGCAACCTGATTATGGGGCGGGCCGTCCATGGGCATGTGCCGCCAATTGCCCTGTCATGGCTGAGATGGGTTTTCGCTTTTCTCATCATCCTGCCGTTCGCGCTGCCTCACCTCAAACGCGATTGGCCTGCCATTACACGAAGTCTTCCGATTCTCACGCTCCTCGGCATCATCAGCGTGGGGTGCTTCAATACCTTTCTCTATCTCGGATTGAACCACACACTGGCGCTCAATGCGCTTGTGCTGCAATCGAGCGGCCCGGTGCTGATCGCCATCGCGACATTCATGTTCTTCGGCGACCGGTTGTCTGCAATCCAGGCCCTCGGGATCGCCGTCTCCATGGCCGGCGTCCTGTTCATGGTGACGAAGGGCGATCTGGACGCTCTGGTATCGCTCCGGCTCAATCGAGGAGATCTGTGGGTCCTGGCTGCGATGGTGACCTGGGCCGGTTACACGGCCTTCTTGCGCAAACGGCCGGACATTCACTGGCTCAGTTTCATCGCGATGACATTCCTGATCGGTGTCGTCGCCATAACGCCCTTCTTCATCGCCGAGCATTTGTCGGGATGGACCTTGCAGGGCACGCCGACGACATTTCTGGCAATCGGCTATGTGGCGATCTTCCCGAGCCTGCTCGCCTACATTTTTTACAATCGCGGGGTCGAGTTGATCGGCGGCAACCGGGCCGGTGTCTTCCTTTATCTGGTGCCGCCGATCGGTGGTTTTCTCGCGATCGTGCTCCTTGGCGAAACGCTCGCCACCTATCACATCGTCGGAATCACGCTCGTGCTGGCCGGCGTTTTCCTGGCCAACCGTCGCGGATGATCGCTCTCAAAACTCCAACCGCTTTGCCTGCACCACGTGGGACAGCGATCTGACCTTTGCGAGAACGTCGTCGGAGATCTCGGCATCGACCTCGATCAGAGCAATGGCATCGCCGCCTGGTCTGTCCCGTCCGAGATTGAACGTCGCGACGTTCACCTCACTCTCACCGAAGATCGTGCCGATAGCACCGATATAGCCCGGCTTGTCGGCATTGGTCGTGTAGAGCATGTGTGGCCCGAGCTCGGCTTCCATATTGATGCCCTTGACCTGGATGATCCGCGGTTTTCCGTCCGAGAATACGGTCCCAGCAACCGATCGTTCCTGGCGTTCGGTGATAACGGTCAGGCGCATATAGGTCCCATAGGCACCCTCCTGCCCCCGGGTGACCTCTTCGACCGATATGCCGCGATTCTTAGCCAAAACCGGTGCGTTGACCATATTGACGCCGACCAGAAGCGGGGCCAGGACACCGCTCAAGACGGCAGACGTTAGAGCCTTGGTATTCATCTCGGCAATCTCGCCGGCATACTCAATGCGGACACCCTTCAGCCCGGATTCGGTCACCTGGCCGGCGAACGATCCGATTTGCTCGGCCAATGTGACGAACGGTTTGAGTTTGGGAGCCTCTTCGGCCGAGATCGACGGAAAGTTCAGGGCATTTGAGATTGCGCCCGTCAGCAGGTAGTCCGCCATCTGTTCGGCAACCTGAATGGCGACATTCTCCTGCGCCTCGGCCGTCGCGGCCCCCAGATGGGGGGTGCAGATCACATTGGGTGATCCAAACAGGACATTCTCTTTGGCTGGTTCTTCGGCAAATACGTCGACGGCAGCACCTGCAACGTGGCCGGCATCGAGAGCTGCCCGAAGTGCATCCTCGACGATAAGACCTCCGCGTGCACAATTGATGATGCGTACCCCGGGCTTCATCTTTTCCAACGCCGCCGCGTCGATGATGTCGCGCGTCTTATCGGTCAACGGCGTGTGCAATGAGATGAAGTCTGCGCGCCTGAAGAGATCGTCGAGTTCGACTTTTTCGACGCCTAGATCAATGGCGCGTTCCAACGAAAGAAAAGGGTCGAAGGCGATCACTTTCATTTTGAGGCCCTGCGCCCGATCGGCGACGATGGCACCGATGTTGCCGCAGCCGATAATACCGAGCGTCTTGGCGGTCACTTCCGAGCCCATGAAGCCGGACTTTTCCCATTTGCCCGATTGAGTCGAGGCATCGGCCGCCGGCAGTTGACGGACCAACGCCAAGAGAAGGGCAATGGCATGCTCTGCCGTCGTAATCGAATTGCCGAATGGCGTGTTCATGACGATGATGCCGCGCGCGGTGGCAGCGTTGATATCGATGTTGTCGACGCCGATCCCTGCCCGACCGACGACCTTAAGATTGTCGGCGGCAGCGATGACCTTCTCCGTCACCTTGCTGGCGGATCGCACCGCCAAACCGTCATAGGCTCCGATGGCTTCGGCAAGCTCTTGCTTGTCCATGCCGGTTTTGACATCGACCTCGATGCCGCGTTCTTCAAAAACGGCTCGGGCACGATCGCTCAACTTGTCGGAAATCAAGACGCGTGGCGCCATGTCGCTCTCCTGGAAAATATGAGTTCGTAGGGTTGGTTTAAGCTGCAGCTTCGTGACGCATGACTTCGGCGAATGCCCAGTCGAGCCAGGGCATCAGCGCTTCAAGGTCGGAGCGCTCGATGGTCGCCCCTGCCCAAATGCGTAGTCCCGGCGGCGCGTCACGATAGGAGCCGATATCGAAGGCAACGCCTTCGTTGGCGAGAGTCGCCGCCAGCTTCTTGGCGATTGCTGCCTGAGCATCGGGCTGGAGACCGGCAACCTCAGGTGCAACGATGGAAAGGCAGACTGACGTGTTCGATCGGCAATTCGGTGTTCTGGCCAGAAAATCGACCCAGTCCGTTCGTGCGACCCAGTCGGCAATCACCTGCGCATTCGCATCGGATCGCTCGACCAACGCATTCTGGCCGCCCAAACTCTCAGCCCAATCGAGAGCATCCAGATAGTCTTCGACGCAGAGCATCGAAGGTGTATTGATCGTTGCACCCTCGAATATCGAACGATTGAGCTTCCCGCCTTTTGTCAGGCGGAAGAGCTTTGGCAACGGCCAGGGCGGCTCAAAGGACTCGAGCCGCTCGACGGCACGAGGGCTTAGGATCAGCATGCCATGCTGCGCTTCGCCGCCGAGTACTTTCTGCCAGGAATAAGTCGTGACATCGAGTTTCGGCCAATCGAGAACCTGCGCAAAGACGGCCGACGTCGCATCGCAGATCGTCAGGCCTTCGCGATCGGATGCGATCCAGTCGGCGTCCGGAACACGGACACCCGACGTGGTGCCGTTCCACGTAAAGACGACATCCCGGCTCTGATCAACGGCGTTCAGATCCGGCAACTCGCCGTAATCGGCCTCAATGACGCGGACATCGTCGATCTTGAGATGTTTGACGATATCCGTTGCCCATCCCTTGCCGAAGCTCTCCCACGCGAGCACGTCCACGCCCCGCGCGCCGAGCATGGTCCAAAGGGCCATTTCGAGGGCCCCCGTATCGGATGCGGGCACGATAGCGATGAGATAGTCGTCGGGTATTCCAAGCAAAGCGCGCGACTTGTCCAAGGCAAGCGCCAACTTGGCCTTGCCTTCCGCTGCTCGGTGAGAGCGGCCCAAACACGCGTCTTTGAGGTTTGTGAGATCGTAGCCCGGTCGCTTGGCGCAAGGTCCGGACGAAAAACGAGGATTGCTCGGCCGCACAGTGGGCCGTGAGAGATTTGTCATGGTGTAACTACCCTTCCAGATAGGTGCCCCTCGTTGGGGAGGGGTGTCCCACCGCGGGCTATATGCCCGGCCACTTCCCTTGTCAACGCGACTTTCAGTTACCCACGTCAAAAAAGAAAAGGGCGGGCCAGAGGCCCGCCTTTAGTTAGGGGTACGTTGGGTGGTGTGGTGGCAGTCTTTATTATCGTTGGGGGTCTAGTAAATTTCGTAGCGCAGGCCGAAGCGAAGTTCGTGCGCCTGCATTTCGTTGATTTCGAGTGCGCCGAACTGGGGATTGTTGATCGGCAGTGTCTTGGTGTCGCCGAGATACAAGTAGCGATACCCTGCATCGACGAGGAGACCTTTGTGGATCGTGTAGCTAAAGCCGGCCATTGCCGCCAATGCCAGTTCTGAGGAATCGGCACCATCGCCCATGGCGACCTGCTGTCCGTTCGTGAAGACCCGGCGATCGCGGGAATCATGTTTCACGAACCCTGCACCAACGCCGACATATGGGGTAAACCGGTCACGATCCAGAAAATCGTAATAGACGTTGCCGAGGACCAGAATGCTGTCGACTTCGGTCGTGTGCTGATTGCCGGTGACCGTGTTGACGCCGGTCACGTCGGCATCCCAGCGATAGTCGACCGTGATATCGGCGCGAAAGGAGTCCCGGAGATAGACACCAATACCGGCACCGGCGGTGAAGACGTCGTTCATGTCTTCCTGACCGAATTCGACACCGTTGATCGCGAGCTCCGGCACGTCATGGGTACCGAGGCCAATATCGCCGCGAACGTAGAATGAATGGGTCTCTGGGATCGGATGAGGGATCGGCACCGGGGTGCCTTTGTAGACGGGAGCGGGGCCTGTGTTGTCGATGACGCCTTTATAGCCCTGATAGCTCGGCTCGGTCGCATTCGCCGCTGCAACATGCACGAGCGCAATGACCGCGCCGGCAAGAATCGAACGACTCATCGATTTCATAGTTTTCCCCTTCCACTTCAGCTGAATGTGCACCCGTTGCCTGGAGCCGTTCATTCAAGCTGTCTCGTTTTGGGACTATGCGGCCTATTCTTTAAGAGAGGTTTAACCACGCAGGCAGAATTGCGGCAGCGACGAAAAAATTCGCTACCAATCGTTCCTGCAAATTCAGGATGAGCCGACAAACAGGGACACGACGCAAAAGCCGTTTGCGCCTTGTTCGGTCAAGCAGGACGCAAGCACAAGGCTGTATGGAGGTACGGTCTGGTGCGACCGTCAACTAGGCGGCCGTTGCTCGCAAGGCATCGACAATATCGTTCACGACGGCGCCAACAAGATCGGCATCGTCGCCTTCCGCCATCACCCGGATGACCGGTTCTGTGCCCGATGGGCGAATGACGAGCCTGCCTGTATTTCCAAGCCGCGTCTTGCTCTCATCGATGACGGACTGCACGGATTGTTCTTCAAGCGGTTGCCCGTCTTCGAACCGCACACTTTCCAATATCTGCGGCAATGGCTCGAAGCGGTTGCAGACCTCGCTCACAGGTTTGCCGCTCTCAATCACGACAGAAAGAATCTGCAATGCACTGACGAGCCCGTCTCCAGTGGTCGCAAAGTCGGATAGAACCATATGTCCGGATTGTTCGCCGCCGACATTGTAGCCGTGCTTGCGCATATGCTCGACCACATACCGGTCGCCAACGGGCGTCCGTGCCAAGGTCAATCCAAGGTCTCCGAGATAGCGTTCCAGGCCAAGGTTCGACATCACCGTCGCGACGATGCCATTGCCGGCCAGTCGGCCACGCGCCTGCCACGATGCTGCGACCACCGCCATGAGCTGGTCACCATCTACGAGGCGGCCCTTTTCATCGGAGATCAGAACACGATCTGCATCGCCATCGAGTGCGATGCCGATATCTGCCCGGACTTCCCGGACTTTCTGGCACAGAGCCTCGGTCGACACCGAGCCGCAATCCTTGTTGATATTGAAGCCATTCGGATCGACGCCAATCGAAATCACTTCTGCACCCAACTCCCAGAGTGCGAGAGGCGCCACCTTATAAGCCGCACCGTTTGCGCAATCGATCACAACGCGCAGCCCGTCGAAGCTGAGATTTCGGGGCAAGGTACGCTTGGCAAATTCTATGTAACGCTCCTGGGCGCTATCGATTCGTTTCGCCCGTCCGATTTTCTCTGGCTTTGCCAAGAGACCGGACATATCGCTTCCGATAAGGGACTCGATTTCATGCTCGTTCTCATCGGATAGCTTATAGCCGTCCGGTCCAAAGAGCTTGATGCCGTTGTCGCTATAGGCGTTGTGGGACGCAGAGATCATGACACCGAGATCCGCACGCATCGACCGCGTCAGCATGGCAACGGCAGGCGTCGGCATCGGACCGAGCTGAAATACGTCCATCCCGACCGCTGTAAACCCGGACACCAGTGCCGATTCGATCATATAGCCGGACAGCCGCGTATCCTTGCCGATCACGACCCGGTGGCGGTGCTCTCCGTTGGTAAAAATCTTACCAGCAGCCATGCCGACCTTGAGCGCTATCTCAGAGGTCATAGGATCGCGGTTTGCGAGACCACGAATACCATCAGTTCCAAACAACGCCCGCGCCATGACTGCCCTACTCACCGAATTTTCTGAAATGCCCCGACCGGATACCCCGTACCGGTCAGTCTTATTATGCCTGCATTATAGCCCGCAAGGGGTTCAAAAAATGTAAGCAATCATTTCATCCGGCTGCACCTCACGGCCCAACATAGCTAACAAACCCTAGGCGGTTTGTGCCATTCCGGACATTGATGCAGTCCAGACCCTCAATGCCTGCCGCGTTTCACCAACATCGTGGACACGCACGAGCTGAACACCCTGGGCAATTCCTGTCAGTGCGGCCGAGACCGAGCCGACCTGCCTGGCTTGGGCGTCGGGCTCATCGGTGAGCGTGCCAATAAAGCTCTTCCGCGACACACCGAGCAGGATCGGCACACCGAGTCCATGGAAGATGGACAGTTCCGACAACAATGCGAGATTGTGATCGATGGTTTTCCCGAAACCAATGCCCGGATCGGCAACGATGCGCGATCGGGAAATGCCGGCCTGCTCGCACGCTGCTATGCGGCCCTCAAGATAATCGAAGACCTCGAGAACGACATCGTCATAGGTCGGATTCCGCTGCATGGTTCGCGGATCACCTTGCGCATGCATCAGAATGACAGGCAACTCAGTCTCAGCGGCAGTCGATAAAGCCGCATCGTCAAAGGTGAGCGCCGATACGTCGTTGATGATCTGCGCACCCGCTTTTGCGCCGGCGGACATGATTTCCGCACGGCGCGTATCGATAGAAACGACTGACGAACCGCCTCTGAGACCTTCAAGCACAGGAATGACGCGATTGCGCTCCTCGCGACCGTCGATGGCTTCAGATCCAGGTCGTGTGGATTCGCCACCGATGTCGACGATATCGGCACCGGCGATCGCCAGGTGCGCCGCATGCGAAATAGCCGTCTCGGCCTCACTGTAAAGCCCGCCGTCGGAGAAGCTGTCGGGCGTGACGTTGACCACGCCCATAATCCGCGGATGCTCAAGCGACAATCCGGCAATGGCGGCACGAGGACCGACGATGCGAGCGAGCAATTCCTGAATGGCGGGCTCTTGCGAGCCAGAAACATCGCTATAGGTCAGGGTTTTGCGAGTCGCTGAACCAGCCTCACCTTCGATAAGCTCGAGTTGCGTGAATGCAATTGCGCCGCCGGCGATCATGCCCGCCAGCCCCGCATCGCAGGCGCGAGCGGCCGAACGACCGTAAACGAGCCCTGTCGGTTTCAAATGGAGCAAAGCTGTCATGCTCGCAATGCTGGATCAGCACCCAACCCGCCTATTGGCAACACGGAGAAGACACTCGCCGCATCAGGCCTGGGGTTGAGGCTCCATGCCACCAGTATCGGGCTCGTCGGTCTTGCCCTTCTTTGCCTTTCCGGCGGATGGCACTGCAGATGCCGTGCTGGTCGGCGCCGTGTCGTCATCGTCGAATTCACGGATCGGCGGCTTACCGTCCAGCAGATCTTTGATCTCATTGCCGGACAAGGTCTCATATTCGAGCAGTCCGTTCGAAATCGTATGCAATTGATCGAGCTTTTCGGTGATGATCGTTCGGGCCATGTCATAACCGTCGTCGACAATGCGATGGATCTCCTCGTCGACGAGTTTCTGGGTCTCGTCGGAAAGATTCTGGGTGCGCGAGACGGAATGGCCGAGGAAAACCTCTTCCTCGTTGTCACCATAGGCCAACGGACCGAGCTTGTCGGACATGCCATATTGGGTGACCATTGCGCGAGCCAAGGTCGTTGCCATCTTGATATCGGACGATGCACCGGACGTGACCTTGTCATATCCGAAGATCACTTCTTCGGCGACACGCCCTCCCATGGCGACGGCGATGTCGGCATTGAGTTTTCCACGTGTATAGGAGAGCTGGTCGCGTTCGGGCAGGCGCATGACCATTCCGAGGGCCCGGCCGCGGGGAATGATCGTTGCTTTGTGAACGGGGTCCGACGCCTCCATGTTCAGCGCAACGAGCGCATGACCGCCCTCGTGATAGGCCGTCAACTTCTTCTCTTCGTCGCTCATGACCATCGAGCGCCGCTCCGCGCCCATCATCACCTTGTCCTTGGCATCCTCGAACTCGACCTGTGTGACGAGTCGCTTCGAGCGTCGTGCCGCCAGCAATGCGGCCTCATTGACCAGGTTGGCGAGATCGGCGCCTGAGAAGCCCGGCGTTCCACGAGCGATAACCTTCATATCCACATCCGGCGCCAGAGGCACTTTGCGCACATGCACCTTCAGGATTTTCTCCCGGCCGATAATGTCTGGACGCGGGACGACGACCTGACGGTCGAAGCGGCCTGGACGCAGAAGCGCAGGGTCGAGCACGTCGGGCCGGTTGGTGGCCGCGATGAGGATGATCCCCTCATTGGCCTCGAAACCATCCATCTCGACAAGCAACTGATTAAGCGTCTGTTCGCGCTCATCGTTGCCGCCGCCAAGACCGGCTCCGCGATGGCGTCCCACAGCATCGATTTCGTCGATGAAGATGATGCAGGGTGCATTCTTCTTCGCCTGCTCGAACATGTCACGGACACGGCTTGCGCCGACGCCGACGAACATTTCGACGAAGTCGGAACCGGAAATCGTGAAGAACGGCACATTCGCTTCGCCGGCAATAGCGCGAGCGAGAAGCGTCTTACCAGTTCCGGGAGGTCCGACAAGCAGTGCACCGCGTGGGATCCGTCCGCCGAGCTTCTGGAATTTCTGCGGATCGCGCAAGAACTCGACGATTTCCTGTAAATCGTCCTTGGCCTCGTCGACACCTGCAACATCTTCGAATGTCACGCGCCCATGGCGCTCTGTCAGAAGCTTTGCTTTCGACTTGCCGAAGCCCATGGCGCGTCCGCCGCCCGATTGCATCTGACGCATGAAGAAGATCCACACGGCAATCAGCAGCAGCATCGGGAACCAGGAGACAAGAACGTTAAGCAGCGTCGGGACGTCGTCCTCCGACGGCTTCACATTGATTTCGACGCCCTTCTTGTACAGCCGGTCGACAAGGGACGGGTCGTTGGGCTGGAACGTCTGGAAGGTGCGGCCGTCGGAATAGTGCCCGGTAATCTGGTTGCCCGAAATCGTCACATCGCGCACAGATCCGTTTTCAACCTCGGCGAGCAGCTTGGAGAAGCTGATGTCATTCGATCGCGCGCGCTGACCCGGTGTCTGGAAGAGGTTGAACAGCGCGATCAGCAGAAGGCCGATGATCACCCAGATCGCAAAATTGCGAAAATTCGAATTCATACAAGTCCCTTTCGGTGAGGCCGCTAATCCTCAGGTTCGCATGGGCGACGATACATTGGCGCTGGCATTAGGCATTCCGGCGATTGGAGGTATCGCAGTTTGTTTCAGCATTCCTGGATTCGCCTGCCTAGAAAATAGGGTCGTGCAAGCTGTTTGCCAAGCCGGCTCTGGCATCAGTAAATCAGCCATTCGTTATGAATTTGGAGCGGCATCGCGCCGCGCCGACCTCAATTCCATGCCCAACGCTCTGAAAATAGCCGATTTGCGGGACTGCAATAAGGCTGTCCTGCCGCCAAAAAGCCGGAATAGTCACACGTGCCGGATGGGGAATGTCTTTCAAATTACGACTATTTTCGCCAAATCGGCTCATTTGACGCGGATCAAATGCCCTTACTAGCACGGGTTCCGCCTCCGAATCAGCCAGTGAGACTGTGAAACGATTGTCCCAACAGGCTGTCTCACCATGGGATAGATGCAGTTCGGGCAAGCCACTACGGCCTGGCTCCCGAAAGATTGATACGGTGTCATCTTCGAGACGTACCATGCATCCGGCAAGGGTATGCCCGCCTCCGACACCGTGATGAAGTCTGTCTAGGAGATCTTCGACACGCTGCAACCTGGCTGGATCAGTTCCGCCGCCAACAGTCATGAGCGAGCGCGACAAGACACGTAGCGCGATCTCAGCCGGCAGCAACAGAAATCGCCTCAGATCGATCCTGCAGAACCCTGCCTCGTCCAAACTCACCACATCCGGGAATGCCGCATTGGTCGAATGTTCGAGCGCTGTCTGGGCACGGCGAAGACGTTTCGCGCTGAGCGCGATCTTGTCACTGGCCAGTCCGAGCGCCGCCATTGTTCGTCGAACGCGGACCCGCTCGAACGCAGCATCTTCATTGCTCGGATCCTCAAGCCAATCGAGCCCTGCGTCTTCAAGCGTTGCGACCAGCCGTTGATGGCTAAGAGCAAGCAATGGACGCTCAACGGGAACACCGTTCCAATCAGACGAACCCGGAATGCCTGCGAGGCCGTCCGGGCCGCTCCCCCGCAAGAGCCGCATGAGAACGGTCTCGGCCTGATCGTCGGCATGATGTGCCGTCAGGATGGCCGGACCCGGGTAACCGGTCGCCATCTCTGCCATCAACGCATATCGTGCCTGCCTGGCAGCATCCTGCAGTGCCGAGCGCGGCTTCTCTCCTTGCCAGTTCAGCGTGCGATGCTCGAGACCGTAGAGCGCCGCGCGCTCGCGGACCCACATCGCCTCGCCTGCCGAGGTATCGCGCAGACCATGATCAATGGTGACCACCTTCAGAGAAGGGCCTTCTACGAGAGTTTCCCGCCATTTAGCTACCAAATGAAGCAACGCGGCGCTGTCTGCTCCGCCTGATACGGCAATCAGCAGGGTTTTGAATCCAGACAAATGTGCGAACAGCGCGTCTCGTTCGGCTGGCCCGATAGCTTTCTGATCAGACGCTTGTGGCGGCAAAGCGCGTGAGGTCATCGTTTTCAGCAGCCGGCGCGTTTTCGCTCCGAAGCCGCGCGCCGCTTGATGTGTTTCGGTGCCTTAGGAAACTTGGACTTCAACTCGCTGAATGTTGCACATGCCGTGTCTTTTTCACCAAGCTGCTGCAACGCCATGCCGAGCTTCAGCAAACTGTCCGGCGCTTTATTACCGCCGCCGAATTTTTTGTATCCATCGAGAAATGCCTTGGCGGCTTCGTTGTACTTGCCGCGCACATAATAGGTTTCTCCAAGCCAGTATTGCGCGTTGCCTGAGAGACTGCTCGATGGAAAGGACGCCAGAAACCGTTGGAATGCGGATTCTGCAGCTCCGTAGTCACGCCGCAGAAGATGGCCATAGGCGTCGTCATAGAGGGCTTTTTCCCTGACCGAATCACCTTGAACCGGTGGTGCAGCAGCCAAGGGGGCCGACTGGACAGGCGCCGGCACAGCGGGCGCCTGCGGTGTGCCTTGTTGCAGCGTGACGGTCCCGAACGGCGCCGGCACTGCCGGTGCTTGCTGATCGAGCTGAAGATTACCTGCCCTTCCAGGCACTGCCTGGTCAGGAGATGTGGTTGGCGCGACGCCAAGCTGGGCGCTAATCGCAGACAGTTGGCTCGTCAATTGGCTGATTTGCCCACTGAGCGCCTGAATCTGGGTTTCCATCACTTGAACGCGGGCCCCAAGATCGCCCGAGCCCGGCGCACCGACCAGCGCCGGCGCTTGACCGTCCGGAGATGCGGTTCCTTTTGCCACAAGCGATTGAAGCGTACCGATGACGACCTGAAGGTCGATCATCTGCTCTTCAATCTGTGTGACACGATTGACAACACCGCTGTCCTGCTTCGCCTGACCGGGTTGCTGAGCAGCGACCGGATGCGGCTGAGACAGCGACATCAGAACGGCAAAACCAAGGGAAAATGCCAGGAAACGCTTCTGAAAACACATTGTATTTCGATCCACTACCGAATGGCCCGGACTGGGCGATGTGTCCGCCGCAACCCTTCTTTTGAAGGCATATACCCGGTTTCACCCCGCCCCGGAAGCTGCAAGCGATCACAGTTCACCAGGAATACTCACCCTACAGGATCGCCAGACAGGCGAGTGTCGCAAGTCCTGCCAGTGCAAAACTCATATCGGTCCGGCCCAGAAACCGACGCGGGAGCAAAGCGTCTCGCTCATCGGTTTTTGGGACCAGGCGGGCAAGCCATATGCCTCCATAGCCAATCCACAATAACGCGAGAAGTGTCGAAACAGCGGCGCGACTCTCCTGTGCTGGTGGCTTGGCAAGCCACCAGACAAGGCCGAATCCAGCAAGGCAATAGGTGAAAAATATGAGCAGAAGCGCGAGCGATTTCCATGCCCGCGTCCACCCCATCGCGAGGCCTGCTCGTATGAATCCATAAACACTGAGTGCAAATGACGCTAAAGACGATAGAACAAGAACGTCTTCGACTGTCATCGACCGAGATCCAGAAACCGAAAGGATCTCTTTCATATGGGTGGTATTTCGACTGCGCCCAACCGGTATTGGTTGAGCGCAGTCTTTGTTAGCTGCCGATACGGGGCGTAACCTGAGTCACCGACCGTCTGTTTTGCGACCAGCAGGAAATGTCGTCGCAGACGGCCACAGGCCGCTCCTTGCCATAGGACGTCGTTCGAATTCGTCGACCCTGGATGCCATTGGACGCAAGGAAACCGCGCACGGCTTCCGCTCTTTGCGCACCAAGGGCAATGTTGTATTCCCGCGTTCCGCGCTCGTCCGCATGGCCGGCGATGACCACTGTGGCAAACGGGTAACGGCGAAGCCATTGAACTTGTGCTCGCAGCGTAGCCTGCGCGGCGCCGCTCAGCTGAGAGCTGTCTGTGTCGAAATAAACCGTGTCACCGGCTCGGGCGACAAAGTCCCGCGCAGAGCCGGGAGCCATTGAGCCTTCTGCGGTTTTGTTTGCGGGCGGCTTTTTCGCACACCCAACAACAACAGCCGCAAGAAAGACCATGCCGGCAATTCTGCAGGCATGGGCAAGCATGCGTTTACGCGCCATCCACCTAGTCTCCTTATCAGGGGAGTCTTGGCTGGAAGCGTTAAACATCACTTAACGCCAGAAGGCGTTGAGCGATTCAATTGTCCTGAAAAGGTCGCGGATGATCCGCATAAAAAAAAGATGGCGCTGGAAAGTCGTGCCCGCGGTAATATTCACTACCGTCGACACGACATCCAGCTATCCATCATTTCGCGGGAGTCCCCCACGTTGATCAGACTTGCATATTGCGCCAAATCAGACGCGCACAGCCTGCTCAATGATCGTCACCGTGTCCGCAGCGCCAAGCTTCATTGGCTTATGCGTTACGTTTTTCCGTCCGCAAGCCCCCAACGCAGCAGCTGTGGCCACGATGGTTGCGACGACAATCACGCCTTTAAAACCCTGCATGGTCCTATCTCCTTTGTTTAACGGCCACTGCCGTTGTCTCAGTTAGCGTGTGGCTGACTGCAATATCAAGCGAGGACTGGTTTTCGGCAGGTAGTTTCCCACTAGCTGATGCTAAAATGACACGGTTTGCTGTCTGGGGGTGCCAATTAGGCCGAAAAGAGGCGAGAATCCCGGGCTTTCCACAGGCTGTTACCGAGTTGCCGCACCTTGAGTCTCATCCACGACAGGACTCGATTCTCCAGAGAATCAGAAATCAGCTGCGTCTTATTGACTCATTGGTCGCCTTGAAAGTCCCGAAGCCGGCCCGCTCCCCCGGGCCAACCACCCCGAGGGTACCCATATTGGGTGGTTGGGCCGGGGGAGCGGGCCGGCTACAGGACTTTCAAGGGCAAACTCTCAGTTCAGAAGCGGCGACCAGGCAGGGTCCGACCCGAACGCGGGTGTCGGCACCCTGCGCTCATTGTATCCCGTGAGATCGATCGTATAGAGGCGCGGCCCACCTTTTGCTCCGCGGGATTCACGGAAGAACATCAAGATTCGGCCGTTCGGCGCCCACGTCGGTCCTTCATTATGATAGCCCTCGGTCAGAATCCGCTCGCCGCTGCCGTCCGGACGCATCACGCCGATGAGAAACTGACCGCCTGTTTGTTTAGTGAAAGCGATCAGGTCGCCGCGCGGTGACCAAACGGGTGTCGAGTATCGACCCGAGCCCCGGCTGATCTGCCGGCTACCGGATCCGTCGAGATTCATGACAAAGAGCTGCTTGGACCTGCCGCGGTCCGATTCGAAAACCACGCGTCGGCCGTCCGGGGCAAAACTTGGCGCCGTATCGATGGCATCCGCTTTGGTCAGACGTTGTTGGCGGCGCGTCCGCAGATCCATCATGTAGAGGTCGGAATAGCGACCGCGCTGCAGGCTCATGACGATCTTCTGACCATCCGGCGCAAAACGCGGCGCAAACGTCATTCCTGGGAAGTCGCCGACCAGGCGTTGTTGACCGGTCTCGATATTGAGGAGGTAAACGCGCGGCCGTCCACTCTCGTAGGACATATAGGTGATCCGTTGGCTGGACGGGCTGAAGCGCGGCGTCAGCACCAGATCGCGCCCCCGGGTCAGCATCCGGATGTTTTCACCGTCCTGATCCATAATCGCGAGCCGCTTGACACGTGCGTTTTTGGGGCCCGTCTCATCGATGAAAACGACGCGAGTATCGAAGTAACCTTTTTCACCGGTCAATCGCTCATAGATGGCATCAGAAATGATATGCGCTATGCGTCGCCAGTTCCCCTCGCTCGTGGCAAATTGCTGGCCGGAAAGCTGCTTCCCGGCAAAAACGTCCCAAAGGCGAAATTCGGTCCTGATCCGACCATCCGATTGTCGCTTCACCGCGCCGACGACCAGCGCCTGTGCTTTGATGATGCGCCAATCCCCAAACCGAGGCGCTCGCCTGATATCAATACCCTTCTCGATAAAGGCCGCCTCTTCGATCGGCCGAAAAAGACCGGATCTCTCGAGATTGCTTAGGATCACGGCTGAGATATCCCGCCCGAGTTGCTGATCGCCGAGCGTTGTCGCGCCAAATGCCGGCACCGCGATCGGCACCGGTTGAACAGTGCCCTGCGTGATGTCGATTTCGACGACGGCCCATGCCTTGTCTGTCGAGAATGGAAGACCGGCGACCAGGACCGCCGCGAACAAGAGCGCCTTTCCGAGCTTAAGAATCATCCGCCGAACATCTCCCTTGGGTCAAAGTTGAGAACGATATCGCGCCACAAATCATATTTGGCGGCCGGTAGCTGGTAAGGCTGACACTTCCAAACTGCGCGCACGGCGCTATCGGCAGCGACCCGGAAAAACGGTGACGTACCGGAATTCAGGATTCGCGGTTGCTGCGTGAGCGTACCGTCCCGATTAAGATTGAGGCGCAGTCGAACCTTGAGGGCATCGGCACCTGTTGCACCCGTTGGCGGCGCCCAGCATTGCGAGATCCGCGCCCGCAATGCGTCGATTTCACTGATCGTGAGCTTCTGATCGAAACCCGATGGCCGCCCCTTGGCCTGGTCCTTCGGATCCGGTTTCGGCTCTGTCGCTTGCGGACTTTGATCGCCGGAATCAGGAACCTTGTTAAGCAAGGCGGCGATTCGGTCGGCATTGAAGTTCTTCTTGGGCGTCGCCTTCTTCGGCCGCCTTTTGGAGGGCTTGGTCTCCAACGCCTTCGACACCAATTTGTCCAGTGCCGCCTTGTCCACCACCTTCTTGGCAGGTTTCGGCTTCGGTTTTGCTTTCTTGGCGATTTTCTTTGGCTTTGGCCTTGCCTTGGGTTTAGGCGCGGCCTTTGGCCGTGCAGCCTTGACCTTGCGTGGCTTGACCTTGGATTTCTTCTTTGGCTTCGGCGGCGTTTTCTTCTTTACCACCGGGGCCGTCTTGGCGTTCTTGCGATCTCTCAGACCCGCCTTGATTTTGGTGAGTTCCGAAATAGTGACCACATCGATCGGGACAGCTTTCACTTCAGGAGTCCGCAAGGTCTCGGGGCCCGGAAAAAATCCGAGCGCCCAGGCCAGAACGAAGCCGTGAAGCGCGATCGACATCGCCAAGCCCTTGCGCACAGGTCAACTCCTGTCTTCAAGCTCGGTAACGAGGGCGATCCGACGGAACCCGGCGGCACTGATGGTGCCCATCACTTTCATGATGGTCCCATAGTTCGCTCTCTGGTCCCCGCGTACATAAATGCGCTCGTCATAGCCCTGCTGGGTGATTGCCACCAGTTTCGGAACCACCTCGTTGAGAGGGATTTCCGTTTCCTGCAGGAAGATCGATCCCTTCCCGGTCACGGAGATCGTCAGCGGTTCTTTCTCGCCTTTCAGCTCCTTGGCCTCCGTCTTGGGGAGATCGATCGGCACACCGACCGTCAGCAACGGGGCGGCAACCATGAAGATGACCAGGAGGACCAGCATCACGTCGACAAACGGCGTCACATTGATCTCGGACATTGGCGTGTATGCGCTGCCATGGCGCCTTCGCTTCCGCCGGTCGGGCGCACCGGTGCCTGCTCCCATCGGTCAGCTCCTCACGTCGATCTGACGGGACAGGATCGCGGAGAATTCGTCGGCGAACCCTTCAAGGCGCTGCGAATGGCGCGCGATCTCATGCGCGAATTTGTTGTAGAAGATCACCGCCGGAATGGCCGCAAGAAGCCCGAGTGCCGTGGCGAACAAGGCCTCGGCAATACCTGGCGCGACGACCGCAAGGTTCGTGTTCTTGCTGACGGCGATTGCCTGGAAGGCATTCATGATGCCCCAGACGGTTCCGAAAAGCCCGATGAAGGGTGCGGTCGACCCGACGGTTGCCAGGAACAAGAGCCGGCGTTCGAGCCTTTCGATTTCCCGCGAAATCGTAACCTCCAGCACCTTCTCGACTCGCATCTGAACACCGGCCAGCGGTTTGGCCGTTGCATCGACGCTTCGCTTCCACTCGCGCATGGCGGCCACGAACATGGCGGCCATGGACGTGTTCTGATTGTTGACCAGTGACTGGTAGAGCTCTTCCAGCGACTGTCCGGACCAGAAGACGGTCTCGAAACGGTCGGTGCTTTTCTTGGTGCTTCGCAGAAGTAAAAGCTTCTCGGCGATAATCGCCCAGCTCCAGACCGATGCGACCACAAGGCCGACCATCACGATCTGAACAACGATATGGGCTTGCGCAAACAGTCCGATAATCGACAGATCGACCCCGGTAGCGGCAAGCGTCACGTTACTGAATCCCGGCGCGGTCACGATGGCCTCGATCGTAAGTTCGAAATTGGATTATGGTCTGTATCGGGCGCTTGAGCCGACCCCGTTCCGAGGCGGGCGCTCACGGCGCAACGATAAAGCGCCATTGCTTTGGGACCGAGAGTCGGCGCTATTGGTTAACGAAACGTTGAAATGCACCCTGAATCAACGGCCCCAATCGCCTTGGCTTGCCGGACATGGAAACCAGGACGATCTTGACCTTGGCGCGGACAAGGTCGATGCCGTCTCTCGAGACGTTTTGACCGAGTGTCAGAGTCGCGCCCCCGATGTCCAGGCACGCCGTCGTCACTTCCAGCAACTCCCCGATCCTGGCCGGCTTCCGGTAGTCGAGTTCGAGGTGGCGAACAACGAATGCGGACGGTTCGCCGCCCTCGTCCCCAGCCATCAGCTCCTGATGACCGATCCCGAGAAGGCGAACGAAATCGGAGCGACCGCGCTCGCAGAACCGAACATAACTGCCGTGGTAGACGAATCCGGAGAAGTCCGTGTCTTCATGATAGACGCGAATGGGCAGGATATGCCGTTCGCCCTCGATCCGACCGCCGAAGTCCGGCCAGCGTTCCGACGACTCAACCATGGTCACCATTCTTGTCTTCGAAAATTCCGAGTTGACCGTTGGCCGGCGGCGGCGGTGCATCGAGCCCAAGGTGGGAGAATGCCAATGGCGTCACCATGCGGCCGCGCGGTGTTCGGGCAATAAACCCCTGCTGCAGAAGATAAGGCTCGATAATCTCTTCGATGGCATCGCGCGGCTCGGACAACGCGGCGGCGATCGTCTCTATTCCGACCGGGCCGCCACCATAATTAACGGCGATACATTGCAAATAACGGTGATCGAGCGCATCAAGACCACGCGAATCCACTTCGAGATGACTGAGAGCCCTGTCCGCCACGGTACGATTGACAGTCTTGGCGCCTTCAACAGATGCAAAATCGCGCACCCGCCGCAGAAGCCGACCGGCAATCCGCGGCGTGCCTCGCGCGCGGCGGGCGATCTCTTGGGCTCCGCCTGCGTCGATCGGCAGTTCCAGCAATCGTGCTCCGCGATGCACAATCTCCTGAAGCTCTTCGACCGAATAGAAATCCAGACGAACTGGGATGCCAAAGCGGTCGCGCAGCGGCGTTGTCAGAAGACCTGACCGGGTCGTAGCCCCGACAAGGGTAAAGCGGGCAAGATCGATGCGCACGGAACGCGCGGCCGGCCCTTCGCCGATTATCAGGTCGAGTTGGAAGTCCTCCATGGCCGGATAGAGGATCTCTTCAACCGCCGGGCTGAGCCGGTGGATCTCATCGATGAAAAGGACATCCATCGGTTCAAGATTAGTTAGCAGAGCGGCCAGGTCTCCCGCCTTCGCGATGACGGGGCCGGAGGTGGCGCGGAAACTCACACCGCGTTCGCGGGCAACGATCTGGGCAAGCGTGGTTTTGCCAAGTCCAGGAGGTCCGGCGAGCAGAACATGATCCAGAGCTTCGCCGCGTGACCGCGCAGCCTCAATGAACACACTCAGATTCTCGCGCGCGCGTTTCTGACCGATAAACTCATCGAGGATCAGAGGCCGCAATGAGGCTTCTGCATGATCTTCTGGTTTCTCATCGGAGCCAAGAACGCGCTCGTTCATTGCGCCAGCTCCTTGAGGCCGAGGCGAATAAGCTCTTTGGTTTCAGTCCCATCGCCAGCCTTCTTCGCGGCAGCTGCGACCGCAGCGCTGGCCTGGGCCTGAGCATATCCAAGATTGGTCAGCGCAGACACGGCGTCGAGGGCGGCCGTCCCGACAGGTGTGGATGACGCATCGCCGCCAGAGGCAAATTCCGATACCTCGGTACCAAGGACGGCCGGTATGCGATCCTTCAACTCCGTGACAATCCTGCCGGCGACTTTCGGGCCGACGCCGGGCGCCCGTGAGACTTGCGCCTTATCCTGCAAGGCAATGGCATTGGCCAACTCGTCTGTCGTCAACGTCCCCAACAGGGCCAAAGCGACTTTCGCTCCAACGCCCTGAACGCCTTGCAGCAAACGAAACCACGCCCGCTCCGATGCGGTCGCGAAGCCAAACAGTCGAATCGCGTCCTCACGGACATAAGTTTCGATGGAAAGACTGACCGCCTCCCCGACCGCTGGAAGTCCCGCGAGCGTCCGCACCGAACAGGTCACCTCGTAGCCGACGCCGCCCACATCGACAATGACCCAGTCCTCGCCTGTAGAATCGACAAGACCTTTAAGGCGACCGATCATGTTGGCCCTGTCCAGGAAACCGCCAGGGCCGCCGTTTGTGCACTTCCCCGCATATGTGCATGGGTAATCGCTATCGCGAGCGCGTCCGCCTCGTCATCCGTCTTCGGTGCCGCGCGAGGCAATAGATGGCGAACCATCGTGTGGATCTGCTGCTTACCGGCATGCCCAGAACCGACAACAGTCTTCTTGACCTGGTTCGGCGCATACTCGGCGATAACAAGTCCGGATAAGGAGGCTGCGAGAAGCCCGACCCCGCGGGCATGCCCAAGCTTCAGCGTTGCACGCGCATCTCGATTGACGAATGTTTCTTCAACGCCCGCTTCCTGCGGTTCCCAGTTGTCTAAGACCATGACGAGCCCCTCGAACAGCTCCAGCAATCGTTTCGCCAAGGCAGCTTTGGCATTCGACTGCACCACACCGCTTGCGATGTAGGAAAGCCGCACGCCATCGCTTTCGATGACTCCCCAACCCATGTTGCGAAGCCCCGGGTCAATTCCAATGATGCGAACCAGGCGGGTGATAGGCATCCCCTTTGTGTGCGAATCCGATCGCGCAGAAACAGTAGCTGATTCTCAGTTTGTTCACGCTACCCGCGAATCGCCCGCAGTTTGCCACGCGCCCGGATCAAGTTCGAGACTTGCTGAAACTTATAGTCTGACTCGAAAGTCCTGAAGCCTGCCCGCACCCCCGGCCCAACCATCCCGAGGGTACCCTTATTGGGTGGTTGGGCCGGGGGTGCGGGCCGGCTTCAGGACTGTCAAAACAGCCTCTTATACAAGCACCTGTCTGCGGTGCCCCTTGATCAGCTTGCCTTTTTTTCAGTCTTCGCTGCGAAGAATGCCGCAATCCGCTCTTGCGGTTCACCTGTGCCGTAAGCCTCTGACAGCGAGTCGATGCCAGCAAGAATCCCATCTTCGAGCGAAACCCGCTCCCAGGTCGCCATCAGTGTTTTTTGAGATTTCACGGCTATTGGCGCTGACGCGCAAATCCCTTCCAGCCATTCGCAGACCACGCCATCCAGCCCGTCGAGGGTCGTCACACGCTCGACAAACCCCATGTCCAGTGCGGCTTGCGCATCATAGGTCGCACCGGTCAGCAACATCTCGCGGGTCTTCCCCCATCCGATCTGACCGGGCAAAAGAGCCGCCTCGATGACCGATGGCAGGCCCATACGTACCTCCGGCATCCCAAAGATTGCATTGTCGACACTCACCCGCATGTCACAGCTCGCAGCGAGCTCGAGGCCGGCTCCCAGACAGAAGCCGTTGATCCTGGCGATAACTGGCACAGGACAGTTGCGTGCCGCCGCACAGGCTTCGTGCAAGCCGGTAATGAAGACACGCGCACTCTCTTCGTCGAGGCTTCCAAGTTCGCGAAGGTCCGCACCACCGACGAATGCGCGGCTCCCGGCCCCTGTCACCACAACGGCGCGAAGAGAGTCATCGCTGGAAAGACGATCAAATGTCGCCTTGAGGGCTGCAATACGGGGAGAGTTCAAGACGTTGAGCCGGCGCTCTTCATCGATGGTGATCCAGGCAACCGGTTCACCGCTCACCTGCTTGATTTCTACGTCGACACCCGCCGTCACAACAAAATCCTTTCAATTCTGAGTCCACCAAACAGGTTCTCGTGAACTGCCCGAGACACAAGAGCCTCACATTCGTCATTCCAGACAAGCCAGCCGCAGGCTGGTGCAGATCTGGAATCCAGCGCGAAGAGTGCCGAAGGCTCCTATCTAAGGTGGCTTCGCCACGTGTAACGCTGGATTCCTGCTCTCGAGATGGGGCTGACGCCCCACACGGTCAGGAATGACGGACGGGTTTCATCCGTCATGTAGAATCCTCTAGGCGCTGAGTTTTTCCATGACTTCTTCGGACATCTCGAAGTTGGCGTAGACATTCTGAACGTCGTCGGAATCTTCCAACGCATCCAAAAGGCGCAACAGCTTTTCGCCGGCTTCGTCATCCAGCTCGATAGCGTTCTGCGGGCGCCAGATAATTGCGGCGCTTCGCGGGTCTCCACATGTCTGCTCCAACCCCTTCACCACATCATGCAGAGAGTCTGCCTCGCAGTAGAGCGTATGCCCGTCGTCCCCGGATTCGACATCTTCGGCGCCAGCCTCGATCGCCGCCTCGAACATGGCATCGGCACTGGCCACATCGGCATCAAACTCGATGGCCCCGACACGATCGAACATGAAGGCGACCGCACCGGTCTCGCCGAGATTGCCGCCATTCTTGGAGAAGATCGAACGCACCTCACCGGCTGTCCGATTGCGGTTGTCCGTCAAAGCCTCGACGATGACGCCGACGCCTGCGGTGCCAAAGCCCTCGTAACGCACCTCTTCGTAGCTCTCGCCGCCGGCTTCCTGGCTCTTCTTGATCGCACGCTCGATATTGTCTTTGGGCATGTTCTGCGCGCGCGCTGCCTGAACGGCGGTTCGAAGGCGTGGATTCATATCCGGGTCCGGCGCGCCCAGCTTGGCTGCAACCGTGATCTCCTTGGCGAGTTTGGAAAACATCTTCGAGCGCCGTTTATCCTGGCGCCCCTTGCGATGCATGATGTTCTTGAATTTGGAATGGCCAGCCATTGTCGTTTCAACGCCTCTCAGCGACCGGCGAGCCTATCGCCGGAGATTTGTTTTATGCCTGAATTGCCCCACCTTATAGGAGCCGGCGGGCATGAAATCCATAGTTGGCGTGCCACGAGAGATTTGCACGGCCGGCTATCGGCTCCGCAGTTAACAGGCCATTAACCAGAAACCCGCAATGTTGGTGATCCAAGTATGAGTACCGGCGTGCGGTATGTCCCGGCCGGCGAGCAATGGAGAAGACCATGGACCCGAAGTCCGAATCGCTCGAAGAGCGCACCCGTTCTATGCATTCCGCCACTGCCGACGCCGCCAAGCGGATGCTTGAGCTGGCCGATACAGCGGCCGAATCGCCAATCACAGCAGATCGCGCAGCCGAACTCGCGCGCTACAGCGAACTCTGCAACGAAGCTGCAGATCACGTCGCGAAGGCACATGTGTCGCTGTTCGCCGACGATGACGAGGCTGAAACGGCGATTGCCCATCTCGATGCCGCGATCGACTGTTTGAAGCAGCTTCCAGATCGTTTGATGCCAGCAGCCGCGGTTCCCGATCTTCCGGCTGTTCAGAGCGCCTAGAGATTGATTTGAAAGTCGCTCGATAGCGACTTTCGTTGCCACGGCCTGCCCTCTCCCCCGGCCCAACCACCCAATAAGGGTACCCTCGGGGTGGTTGGGCCGGGGGAGAGGGCAGGCTTCAGGATTATCGAGTCAGCCGCCTAGAAACGATTGTCGACCTTCGCGGCCGGATTACCCGGCTGCGGCGGCCGACGGCTTGGCCCAAAATATCGGCTCGATCGGCCGCAGACATCCGCCAACGCGCACGGGCCCCAAGGCAGTCGCAAGACCGGTTACCGGATCTGCCTCCACGGCAAGGCCTGCCAATGTCGCCTCCCCTTGAGACGGTTCGAATCGCCCGCTTGGAATGCGCGTCAGGAACCGATTGATCGGCTCCTTCGTCTTCATTCCGAGAACCGACTGATAATCTCCGGTCATACCTGAATCAGACATATATGCCGTGCCGCCAGCCAGGATATGGTCGTCCGCGGTCGGCACATGGGTATGCGTTCCGACAACGCAGGTCGCTCTCCCGTCCACATAATGGCCAAGCGCCTGTTTTTCAGAGGTCGCTTCTGCGTGGAAGTCGATGAACACGGCGTCGGCCATGTCTTTCAATGCGCGGTCACCGAGGGCCTCATCGATCGCACGGAACGGGCAATCCATTTCGTTCATAAAAACTCGGCCCATGGCATTGATCACCAGGACCTGGCCACCGTTCCGCGCTTCGAAGACTCCGGCACCGCGTCCCGGGGTTCCGTTCGGAAAATTGAGCGGCCTGAGCAACCGTTCCGACCGCTCGATAAATACAAGCGCTTCGCGCTGATCCCAGACATGATTGCCTGTTGTCACGACGTCGACGCCGGCAGCGAGAAACTGATCGAAGATGTGTTCGGTAATGCCGAAACCGCCAGCCGAGTTTTCTCCATTGAGAATAACGAAATCGATCGCATACTGGTCGATCAGTCGCGGTAACTCCTTATCCACGACCTTGCGCCCTGCACGCCCAACGACATCGCCAACGAAAAGAATACGCATCCCGTCAGGCCTCGATCTTCCGCGGACCATGGGGCGTCAAAATCCAATCCAATCGCTGATCATATTGATCGTGGGGGACGGCATCGATCTCCTGCTCGGCAAATGCCACTCCGATCGCCGTTGCCGGCCCCTTCGAGCGCAGATCCGTCAATGTTCGATCGTAATAGCCCGCCCCATATCCGAGACGATGGCCGCTCGCATCGAAGGCAAGCAGCGGTACCAGGAGAATTGTCGGTTCTTTGAGTGGCGACGCGTCGGACGGCTCGCGGACACCGTAAAGCCCTTCGACCAACTCATCGCCAGGCGACCAACACCGAAATGTCAGTCGCGCGCGCCCCTTGGGCGTGATCGGAAGCACAATCGGATGACCCTCGCCCGCCAGGCGCGACAGGAGCAGGATAGGATCGAGTTCGTCGCCCAGACGGTTATAGCCCGACACCGTCGCGCCACTTCGGTCCGGCAAAAAATCCAGCCCGAAAGACATAAGGCTTTGCGCACCGCTTTCACGCGTTGCGGCCGTCACCGCGCTTCGCCTTGCCGCAGCTTCCTTGCGCAGCAATGCTTTCGCGTCATCTATTGTCGTTGAATCCGTCATCGCGATTTACAAGCATGGCCGCACGGCTTTTGCAAATCGCGGATCACCCATCCTGTCCAGGAGATGGAAGCCGCCAAGCCGTCGGAGCGGGTTTAGATTCCACTGGGTCCCTACGTAAGTAGGTGGGCGCCGAATGAAAGGGACCACGGTCCCAACCAGGGTCAGCTCCCGAGTGAAATTTATCGGCCCCGGGAATCAGGTGCTCCTAACGCGCTTGGCAGCCCCAAGTCCCCGAATGTAGGGGCTAAATGTTAAGAGTCCAGGGGCACGAGATTTGTTGTAGGATCACGGGGAGGAAACGACTGCGGAGAGCGCCGTCATGACGATCAAGATCGAACCGCTCGAAGGCCCGATGGGTGCCATCATCCATGGCCTCGATTCGCGCATCCCCCTTACGGACAAGGACTTCGATATTGTCGAGCAGGCCATGTTCGATCACGTGGCCATCGTCATACCCGAGCTTGAAGAGAATGTTCCGTGGCTACGGGATTTTGGGCGTCGGTTCGGACCGCTCGTGCCGCATGTGCTGGATCAATACCATCATCCGGAAACCTTCGAGGTCTCGATTATCGCCCGCAACACGGGAACTGCGGAATCACGAGATACGCCGAAGCCGGCCGGGGCTTTCTGGCACACGGATCTGAGTTATGAGGAACGCCCGTCAGACGCGATTTTCCTTTATTCGACGCAGATCCCGTCCCAAGGCGGCGATACTTTGGCGGCCAATCTCTATCTTGCTTATGAGAAATTGCCCGAATCGCTAAAGCAGCGGATCGCAAATCTGACGGCGACCCATCGATGGGGCTGGAATACAGGCGGTGCAACACCGACCCTGACGGCGGAGCAGAGCGCCACCCATCCCGATGTTGTCCATCCGGTCGTGCGTCCCCATGCCCGGACCGGACGCAAGGTGCTCTACGTCAATCCCGGCTACACGATGAAGATCAACGATGTGCCGCAGTCGGAAAGCGACGATTTGTTGGAAGAGCTTTACACCTACGCAACCGATCCGGATATCCAGTTCCGGCACTCCTGGTCGCTCAATATGATGCTGGGTCTCGACAATCGCGCTTCGATGCATGCCGCCGTCGACGACTATACGGAACCGCGTCGCATGTTGCGCATGATTGTCGGCTGCACGGAGATGGCTGAAAAAGCCGCCTAGCCCTTACGCGGGATCGGCGCGGCCCCAGTGCGGGCCAACTGTTGGCTGAGAGCCTCGATACGGTCCGCGACGGCATCGATCTGGTCGGCAATCTCTGGATGTTCGTCGTTATCGACTGACAAAGACATGGCCGGATAGGGTTTGCGCTCGGCGATTTCCGCCTCGAGATCGGCAATCAGGCGCCGTGCCTCAGTCAGTTCGTCCGCAATCGTCAGCCCTGCCATCAAAAGCAGCCGATCATCGCCGATCTGGCCGAACTTCGCGCGCATCTCATCCACCAGCCGGCTGATTCGGTCGGCAAGGCTGAGCAAATGGCCTTCTTCGCCCTCACCGCATTCGAGGCGGTAGGTGCGGCCATTGATGGTGATTGTGACCTGCGCCATGTCGCTGCTTTGTCGCTCGTTTCACACAGAAGATATTGCAGCTGATCCTACCACATTGAAAATATGAGCAGAAACCAGATCACGCATCACCCGATACACAAGGGGCCTGGAACGGAAAAAACTTCCACCAAGCCCCTCGCGAATTGTTGCAGCAAATCAGTCTCTCAGGACGATGTGCGGCCTAATCCGGACGCAAAACGGCCTCTATGGATGCCTGGATCGAATCCAAGTGATCAGTGACCTTGTCCTGCGAAGATTTCAGCGTGTCGACGAGTACGGACTGACTGTCGAGCTTCGTCGACAAGCCATCACGCTCCGCCTCCAGATCAGCGATCTGGCGCTTTAATGCCTCGTTCTCTCGCTTCAGTGCGAGGGTTTCGGCCTCTGCATTCTCTTGTCGCGCCACGGCCTCCTCTATCGCAGCCAGCGCCGTTGTCAGGCGCGACGCGGCTGCGTCCAACGCATTCGGTTGTTCCATACCCCTACTCAACCCGGTTCTTCAGCGGGTCACGTGTTCGGTGTTCGAATGTTAAAGTTTAGCGCCCCGCAAGGCCAAAATTAGGCGTCTCCCGACAACCCCGTCAACAAGTTTGGCGATCCTTAATCGGCAATAAAGGCGAACCCATTGACAGATAAGGCCTGTCCGACCATTTTGGCGCGCATTCAAAAGGACAACATTCACCGGAACGCGATCCAATCGGAGCTGCATGCGTGTTTGATCGAGATCGGATCGATCTCTGATTCGCCGCGCTGTGACCCACTAACGCATTGCGTGTCCCGTGTGATCCGGCCAAAACGTGCACAAAATTTGGCCAGCGAGCAATTCTTGAGGAGAAGCACATGACAGTTCGCGTCGCAATCAATGGGTTTGGCCGTATCGGACGGAATGTGCTTCGTGCCATCGGCGAATCCGGCCGCTCAGACATCGAAGTCGTTGCCATCAACGATCTCGGCCCGGTCGAAACCAATGCCCATCTTCTGCGGTTCGACTCGGTCCATGGCCGCTATCCGGGCGAAGTGAAAGTCGACGGCGATACGATCGATATCGGCAACGGGCCGATCAAGGTCACGGCTGTCCGTAATCCGGCCGAATTGCCGCACGGCGACCTCGGTGTCGACATCGCTTTCGAATGCACCGGGATTTTCGCCTCAAAAGAGAAAGCCTCGGCTCATCTCGAGGCCGGCGCCAAGCGCGTCCTGGTCTCCGCGCCGGCTAGTGGTGCCGACCTGACCGTTGTCTACGGCGTCAATCATGACAAGCTCGACAGCGCACACACGGTCGTATCCAACGCCTCCTGCACGACAAACTGCCTCGCACCGGTCGCAAAAGTCATGAACGACTCGATTGGCATCGAGCAGGGATTCATGACCACGATTCATGCCTATACGGGTGACCAGCCGACCCTCGACACGATGCATTCCGACCTTTATCGGGCCCGGTCGGCAAACTTGTCGATGATCCCCACCTCCACAGGCGCCGCCAAAGCGGTCGGACTCGTCCTGCCTGAGCTGAACGGTAAGCTCGACGGTGTCTCCGTTCGCGTTCCGACACCGAATGTCTCGGTGATCGATTTTAAATTCGTCGCTAAACGCGACACCTCGGTCGAAGAGGTCAATGAGGCCATTTCCCGCGCCGCATCGCAGGAGCTCAAAGGCGTTCTTGGCACAACCGATCAGCCGAATGTGTCGATAGACTTCAACCACGATGCCCATTCCTCGATTTTCCATCTCGACCAAACCAAGGTCATGGGTGGAACGCTCGTTCGGGTCATGTCCTGGTACGACAATGAATGGGGCTTCTCAAACCGCATGTGCGATACCGCGGCGGCCATGGGCAAGCTGGGCTGAGGGTTCTTAGTCCAAAGAGACCTGAAGCCAGCCCTCTCCCCCGGCCCAACCACCCCGAGAGTATCCTTATTGGGTGGTTGGGCCGGGGGAGAGGGCTGGCGGCGGCCGGCAGAATGGTCGTTCCGCGACAATTAAAATGTGTGCACGCGGCACAAAAGTCGCCGAACACACTTGACGGCAGGCGTCGCGTGCTTAGGACTGCTGGAAAATCCGTCCACGGGAGCGTCCAATGACCGAGCAACTCGAAAGAATCGCCGAAGCCATGGTGGCTGAGGGCAAAGGTATCCTCGCGGCCGACGAAAGTTCCGGCACAATCAAGAAGCGTTTTGACTCGATTGGCGCGGAGTCGACCGAAGACAATCGTCGCGACTATCGCGAGATGCTCTTCCGCTCGACCGAAGCGATGAAAAACCACATTTCAGGCGTCATTCTCTTCGACGAGACCCTGCGGCAGAACGGCAAGGACGGCACGCCGCTGGCTAAGGTCATCTCCGATACCGGAGCCATTCCCGGGATCAAGGTCGACACCGGCGCCAAGGACCTGGCGGGATCGCCCGGCGAGAAAGTGACCGAAGGGCTGGACGGCCTGCGCGAGCGTTTTGCCGAATATTATGAACTCGGTGCTCGCTTCGCCAAATGGCGTGCCGTGATCACCATCGGCAACGGAATCCCATCCTGGGCCTGCATCAGCGCGAATGCGCATGCCCTCGCCCGCTACGCCGCACTCGCTCAGGAAGCCAATATCGTGCCGATCGTGGAGCCGGAAGTGCTGATGGACGGCCCGCACGACGTAGCGCGCTGCTTCGACGTGACGGAAGCGACGCTCAATGCACTCTATGATGCTCTCTTCGACCAGAAGGTGGTGCTTGAGGGCACGATCCTGAAGCCCAACATGGTGCTTTCAGGAACCGAATGCCCGACACAGGCCGGAGTCGAAGAAGTCGCCGAGCAAACCGTCAAATGCCTCAAACGAACCGTCCCTGCCGCCGTTCCGGGGATTTGCTTTCTTTCCGGTGGCCAGACAGACGAAGACTCAACGGCCCATCTCTCGGCCATGAACGCCGCATACGATATGCCCTGGGGACTTTCCTTTTCCTATGGACGTGCCCTTCAGGCCGCGGCCCTCAAGGCATGGGGCGGCAAGGCCGAGAATGAAGCAGCCGCACAGGCGGCATTTTCGCACCGCGCCCGGATGAACGGACTGGCTGCCACGGGCGAATGGAAGGCGGATCTGGAACAAGCCGCTTAATCGCGGCTCTCTTTGCCATAGCCAGCCCTCTCCCCCGGCGGGGCCACCCAATAAGGGTACCCTCGGGGTGGTTAGGCCGAGGGAGAGGGCTGGCTTAGGAACATTGTATTGATGCCGCTTAACACTGAGTTGATGCGCGCGGTTGCGGATTGCGCCATAATCTGCGGCAATATGGCAGTTCAAAATCTCTGTTGAGACGCGTTGGCTTGGCCATGACTGCATCTGACACCCATTGCCGGCTCTATCTGATTGCCGAACCGACCGGTCTTACCGCAGGCCTGTTGGCCGAGGCTTTGTCGGGTGGCGATGTTGCATGTCTGCTCTTATCGGCCACCGGCTTGGACCGTGCAACGGCGACAGAGCTGTGCAAAGTCGCACAATCGCAAGGCGTTGCAGTCGTCGTTGACCGCGATATTGATACCGCCGCCGCCATAGGTGCCGATGGCGTGCATATCGATGCCAATCGCGACATTTACGAGAATGCACGAAAGAGGCTAGGCGACGAAGCGATCGTTGGTATCGATTGCGCCAGATCCAGACACGACGCAATGACGTTCGCCGAGCTCGGGGCGTCCTACGTCGCTTTCGCACCTGGAAACGGCCAAGGCGATATGGCGAAATGGTGGGTGGAGCTCTTCGAAGTCCCGTGCGTCGCCTGGGATGTGCCCGATCCGGATACAGCAGCCGAACTTGCTTGTCTCGGCTGCGATTTCGTCAGCGTTGCACCGGAACGCTGGTCGGCCCTCAAAGATGGCGTGGCCGACGCAATCAGCGGATGGAACAGAGCATTGTCCGGAAAAAGGACAGCAGCATGATACCTTCGCTCGCAAGACTGGCGGCCTGCTTCACCTTGTTCTTAGGTCTCTGCTTTGCCGGCGCGCGCGCGCAAGCCAATACCAGCGATACCGCCGATCCTGCCTACCGCGCTTTCGAGAAAGGCGCCTATCTGACTGCCCTTCAAGAAGCGCAGAAAGCGGCGGCACGGGGCGAGCCAGAAGCCCACACGCTTATCGGTGAGATCTATGCCAACGGTTTTGGCGTCGCCCGCGATGCTACCAAGGCTGTCCGCTGGTATGAGAAAGCAGCCAAACTTGGCGATATGGACGGTCAGTTCGCGCTTGGCCTCATGCTGGCCAAAGGCGAAGGCATAAAAAAGGATTCACGCCGTGCCGCCGATCTCTTTGCCAAAGCTGCCGCCAAGGGCCATGTCACAGCGCAGTACAATCTGGCGCTGATCTATCTCGACGGCCGCGCCCGCAAGCAGAACCTCAAAAAGTCGGTTGAACTTCTCGAGAAAGCGGCCAAGGCGGGCCACAAGGAAGCGCAATACGATCTTGCCAGTTTCTACACCAATGGAACCGGCGTCCAACCGGACCCCGCCAAAGCCGCCTACTGGACCGGTCGCGCCGCTGCAGCCGGTCTGACCATTGCCGAGCTCGAATATGCAATCATGTTGTTTAAGGGCCGTGGCGTCGCGAAAAATCCGACCAAGGCCGCGGCCTTCCTGCAGTCGGCAGCGAACAAAGGCAATCCGGTCGCGCAGAACAGACTGGCACGCGCATTCATGGGCGGAGTTGGTCTTCCCGTCGACAAGATCGAGGCGGCGAAGTGGCATCTCCTTGCGCGCGATGCCGGCGTGATTGACTTCAACCTGGACCTTTTCATGAGCGGTTTGTCGGCTGATGAACGAACCGAAGCCGAGAAGTCAGCCCAGGCCTGGATCAGGAACCAGTAGGTCATGAACCCGCGCAGACGGGTGTGAAGACTTGCAACCTGCTTGAGAAGCGGCTAGTCGGAGCCCAGAGAGCGCCGTGTGTGATCGCCGCGGCCGACAAAACGCAATCGCCCAGAGTGACCCGCCATGAAAATCAACGGAAACGAGATCCGGCCCGGAAACGTGATCGAGCATAAAGGCGGTCTTTGGATGGCCGTTAAGACCGAACACGTCAAGCCAGGCAAGGGGCCCGCCTATCTTCAGGTGGAACTCAAGAATGTGACCGAAGGCACGAAGCTGAACGAGCGTTTTCGTTCCTCGGAAACCGTTGAGCGGGTACGGCTCGAACAGAAAGACCATCAATTTCTCTATGCCGAAGACGAGATGCTGGTCTTCATGGATACGGAGAATTACGAACAGGTCAGTCTTCCAAAAGAACTGCTCGGCGAACGGGCGGCGTTTCTTCAGGACGGAATGCAGGTCGTCATCGAGAGCTACGAAGAGCGCGCCATCGGCGTGACCCTGCCCAACCAGGTGACGCTGGAGGTCACGGAAGCCGAACCGGTGGTGAAGGGACAGACGGCAGCGTCGTCCAATAAGCCGGCAATTCTTGAGAACGGTATCCGGGTTATGGTTCCGCCCTTTGTCGGCGCTGGCGAGAAGATCATCGTGGATACCAACGAGCTGACCTACATCAAACGGGCCGGCTGAAACCGAACGGGTCATTGGGCCGACAAGAAAGCGAACAAGGAACCCGATGCCCGCATCTGCACTGATGAACGTGATGACAAGCGCCGCGCGAAAGGCCGGGCGCCACCTCGCGCGCGATTTCGGCGAGGTCGAGAATCTACAGGTCTCGCTCAAGGGACCGGCAAATTTCGTCACGGCTGCAGATCTGCGGGCAGAAGAAATCTTGCTCGAAAGCCTCTCCAAGGCCCGGCCCGGCTACGGTTTTCTGATGGAAGAGCGCGGCGTCGTTGAAGGCCCCGACAAATCCCATCGCTGGATCATCGATCCGCTGGACGGCACAACCAACTTCCTGCATGGCATTCCCCAGTTCGCCATTTCGATTGCGCTCGAGCGCGACAAGCAGCTGGTTGCCGGCATCATCTACAATCCGGCAACGTCGGAAACTTTTACCGCCGAGCGAGGCACCGGCGCGTTTCTGAACGATCGCCGGATCCGCGTGGCCCAACGGCAATCTCTTGACGATACGGTCATTGCGACCGGCATCCCTCATCGCGGCCGCCCGGATCACGATGGCTTTCTGAAAGAGCTGCAGGCCATGATGGTGAAATGCTCAGGGATTCGCCGCGCGGGTTCCGCCGCCCTCGATCTGGCATGGGTTGCCGCGGGGCGTTATGACGGCTTTTGGGAGCGCAATCTGAGTGCCTGGGACCTGGCAGCCGGCATTGTGATCGCACGCGAGGCCGGCGGATTGGTCACCGACATTACCGGTCGCGGCAACATGCTCGACACCGGTACGGTGGTCGCTGGCAATGAGGCCGTGCACCGCGATTTGCTGGCGATCCTAAAAAAAGCAAATTAGACGTTTAAATCAGTTGCGTCCAAGCAGGCGCAAACGCGCGAATCGTGCATGATATCCTCTTCACAAGATGCCTGACCGTCGTGTCGCGGCAAATGCTGGAGGAGCAAAACCGATGACCAATGCGTCCGAGTTGCCCGGGAGGCATGGTCATGCGCCGGCCATACCGCAATTTGTGGAAATATGTCAGTTGCTTGCGGGAATTCGGTATGCTCCGCGACGGATAACGGGACATGGGCGGATGAAAACAGGGATTTCTAGCCGTTTGTCTGGGTCGGAATCACATGACAATCGTCAGGCCAGACCCTAATGTCATACGCGCGCGCTAAGGATAAGCGAGCTTTGAAGAAGGCAGCTAAAGGGAGCCAGCAGCCAAACATGGCATCTAAGCAGGTGCATCAAACCCTTTCCAGACCTCGGATTTATCTCCGAAACATGGTCGCCTTCCTCATCCTGGTAGCGTTCGTCGCAGCAATTCTCTACCAGCAGATCTGGAGTGCGTTCATGGCCAATCCGGGCCTGAACGGGCTGATTATCGGCGTACTGCTGATCGGCATCATCTACGCCGTGCTGCAGATCATGAATCTTTTTCCGGAAGTCCGCTGGGTCAACAATTTCCGTGTGGCCGACCCCGGTCTCGCCGTCCAGCGCCCGCCGGTCCTCCTGGCACCGATGGCCACAATGCTGCGGGATCGCCGCGGTGCCGTCGCGATTTCAACGAGTTCGATGCGCTCCATTCTGGACTCGATCGGCTCCCGTCTCGATGAATCCCGCGATATTTCGCGCTATCTCGTGGGCCTTCTCATTTTCCTTGGCCTGCTCGGAACCTTCTGGGGTCTCCTCGAGACGATCAATTCGGTCGGAAAGACGATCGGCTCGCTGGATTCGGGCTCCAGTGACAGCCTGGTGGTCTTCGAGGAGCTGAAGGAAGGTCTCGCCGCTCCGCTTCAAGGCATGGGCACAGCCTTTTCATCATCGCTTTTCGGCCTGGCGGGATCCCTTGTCCTCGGCTTCCTCGATCTCCAGGCCAGCCAGGCACAGAACCGCTTCTACAACGAACTGGAAGACTGGCTGTCGAGCTTTACGGAACTCCAGGCCGTCGAGCCCGGCGAGCAAGGGGCCGCGCCCCAGCTCAAATTCGCTCTGGTCGACGTTCAGCGTTCGATCGCGGATCTCGGCAGCAAGCTCGAAATGGGTTTCCTTAATGACAATTCGACCACGGCCGTCAAAGACCTGACGGACGGCATCCAGAAACTCGTCAAGCAGATGCGCGCGGAACAACAGGTCGTTCGCGAATGGGTCGACGAGCAGGCACAACAGCAGCAAGAGCTGGCAACGGTGCTCAAGTCGATCTCGCGCAACGCCAAACTGCCAGCAAGGGTCGAAGAGAAAAAAGGAAAGTAGGCAATGGCCCGGACTCGGAGAAACCGGCGCGGTACCGGCGCCGACTTTTGGCCCGGCTTTGTTGACGCGATGGCGACACTCCTGCTCGTCGTCACATTCCTTCTGTCCCTCTTCATGCTGACGCAATACTTCATTACCCAGGAAGCCAGCGGCAAAGACACGGCGCTGCAGCGTCTGAATAAGCAGATCACCGAATTGACCGAACTCCTGTCCCTGGAGAAATCACAGGCCCGGTCCCTGGAGGACGAGTTGTCGTCGGTATCCGCATCGCTGAGTTCGGCCAAATCCGAACAGACCCGCCTGCAAGGACTTCTCGGATCGACAAAGGGCGAGACCGAGGAAGCAAGAGAGCGAACACGCAAACTCACGAGTGAAGTCGACGAGCAAAGGCAGATCAGCTCAGAAGCCCTGGCGCGCGTCGAACTTCTCAATCAGCAGTTGGCTGCGCTCCGCCGTCAGATTGCAGCCCTGGAGGACGCGCTGGATGCATCCGAAAACAGGGACAAGGAAAGCCAGACCAGGATCGCCGATCTCGGCCGTCGCCTGAACGTGGCACTGGCCCGTAAGGTCCAGGAACTGGAGCGCTATCGCTCGGACTTCTTCGGCCGCCTGCGCAAGATCCTGGGCGACCGCGAGAATGTCCGCGTCGTCGGCGACCGGTTCATCTTTCAGGCCGAGGTCCTGTTTGACTCCGGCTCTGCCGAAATCAATCCAACAGGCCGCGCTCAGATCTCCAAACTCGCAGAAGCCCTCGCCGTGCTCCAGAACGAGATCCCCGATGAAGTGAACTGGGTGTTGCGCGTTGATGGCCACACGGACATCAAGCCGATCAGGAATGCAAGATTCCCGTCGAACTGGGAACTATCGAGCGCCCGCGCGATTTCGGTCGTACGCCAGTTGCTTGACGCAGGCGTTCCACCGAGACGTCTGGTTGCGGCCGGATTCGGAGAATTCCAGCCATTGGATGCGGGCGAAGATCCGGAATCCCTACGTCGCAATCGGCGGATCGAGCTCAAGCTCACCGAAAAGTAGGGGAATCGATTTCGCGCTGAAACGGCTGCTTTTGTCTCCTCTACGACCGCTATAGCGGTGGAATCAGCCGCGGTATGGCCTACAAGCAGACGGCACAAAAGTGCCAATAGCGGACTTTCCCAACCCGTTCATCCGCCGTTCAAATTGAAATCTGTAAGGTGATCGTACACACTGCCTATTATGGCTGATGGTTGCTTTGAAGGGAGCAAAGCAATGCAGCGGACGACCGCCTTTGTCTTTTCTTTGATGCTGGTGCTTATGGCGCTGGCCACACCCGCTGCAGCAAAGCGCGTGGCGCTGGTCATCGGCAACTCCGAGTATGCCCACACCCAAAAACTGGCAAATCCCGAGAATGACGCCAAGCTGATCGCCTCGATTCTCCGCCGGCAAAACTTCGAGGTCTTGGAGCATACCAATCTCGGGTTCAAGGCCATGAAGCGGGCCATCAAAGCTTACACATCGAAGCTTGAGCAGCATGGGAAGGAAACGGTCGGCCTGATCTTCTTTGCAGGCCACGGCATTCAGTCGGATGGACGTAATTATCTGGTGCCGGTTGACGCCCAGATCGCCAAGGAAGGCGATGTGGAGATCGAAACAATCAGCTCACAGGCACTCCTGAGCGGCGTGCAATTTGCCGGCAACCGGCTGAACATCATCATTTTGGATGCCTGTCGCAATAACCCCTACCGGGGCTTCTTCCGTTCGGCTTCGCGAGGCTTTGCGCGGATGGACGCGCCGATTGGTTCGCTGGTGGCGTTTTCGACGGCTCCTGGCATGGTTGCGACGGACGGAACCGGGGTCAATAGCCCCTATACTGCGGCGCTCGCCAAGGCGATGGTCGAGCCGGGACTGAAGATCGAGGAAGTTTTCAAGCGCGTCCGGGCGACGGTCTATGGCGCTACCGATGGCAAGCAGGTGCCGTGGGAGTCATCCTCGATATTCGGCGATTTCTTTTTCTCCGACACCAAGACGAGCGCTCCAAATACCACCGAACTTCCCCACAGTCAGGCTGCACAGGCTTGGGATGCCGCCAAAGACACCACGGATCCTACCGTGCTCGAAGCCTTTCTGAAGGAGTTTCCTAGCGGTGTTTTTGCAGCGCTCGCTAGGTCGCGACTCGGGTCTCTAAATGAGAAGAAGGTTGCGGTCGGCGTACTTCCGGGGCAGCCGAAGCTCACGATAGCGCCGCAGGATAGTTTCAGGCCAGGCGATGAATTCCAGGACTGTGATGACTGTCCGAAAATGGTGGTCTTGCCGACTGGCAGTTTTATGATGGGCTCGCCGCAGAGTGAAGCTGAGCGCGACCATGACGAAGGTCCTCAACGTCGTGTGATTATCCGGAAACTATTTGCTGTCGGCAAGTTCGAAGTAACATTTGATGAATGGGACGCTTGTGTCTCAGATGGTGGCTGCCGCTATAGACCTGGCGACCAAGGCTGGGGTCGCGGTCGGCGTCCGGTTATCAATGTTTCCTGGGACGATGGGAAGGCATATATTTCGTGGTTGTCGCGCAAGACGGGCAAAGCTTACCGCCTCCTTTCCGAGGCGGAATGGGAATATGCGGCGCGAGCCGGAACGTCTACCCGCTTTCAATCTGGTGATCGCAAAAAAGACCTTTGCCGTTATGCGAACGCTGCAGATCGAAGCACGTCATTCGGATGGAAGAACAAGGATTGTAGCGACGGTGTTGGTGAGAAGACAGCGAGCGTCGGCAGTTACAAGTCTAATGCCTTTGGCCTCCACGACATGCTCGGCAATGTCTCGGAATGGGCTGCGGATTGCTGGAATGAGAGCTACATTGGCGCCTCAGTTTACGGCACTTCGAGAACGAGTGGCGATTGCAAGGTGAGGGTTCTGCGTGGCGGTTCCTGGATCAGCAGGCCCTGGACCCTCCGTTCGGCTGATCGTGTTGGGTACGATGCCGACATCCGCGATCATGTCATCGGGTTCCGTGTTGCCAGAACGCTTCACCCTTAAGACCGCTCTGGGTCAGAAACGGCTATCGCGACCGCACGCCAAGGTCGGCTGATATTGGACAGATAGCAGCCCAAATCCGATAGATTGACCGCTTAGCACTTAGTAGACGCCTTCTCAAAATCCTGGACGACCGGGAGAATGTTCGCGTCGTCGGCGACCGGTTCATTTTCCAGGCCGAGGTCCTGTTTGACTCCGGCTCCGCCGAGATCAATCCAACAGGCCGCGCTCAGATCTCCAAACTCGCAGAAGCCCTGGCGGTGCTGCAGAATGAGATCCCCGATGAGGTGAACTGGGTGTTGCGTGTGGATGGACACACGGACATCAAGCCGATCAGGAACGCAAGATTCCCGTCGAACTGGGAACTATCGAGCGCCCGCGCGATTTCGGTCGTGCGCCAGTTGCTTGACGCAGGCGTTCCACCGAGACGTCTGGTTGCGGCCGGTTTCGGAGAATTCCAGCCATTGGATGCGGGCGAAGATCCGGAATCCCTGCGGCGCAATCGGCGGATCGAGCTCAAGCTCACCGAGAAGTAGGGGAATCGATTTCGTGCTGAAACGGCGGCTTTTGTCTCCGCTACGACAGCTATAGCAGTGGGATCAGCCGCAGTATGGCCTACAAGCAGACGGCACAAAAGTGCCAACAACGGAACTCGCTGTAGCTGCCAAGTGTCTATATTCCGGCATCGATTGATGAGGCTATTACGGCCAATTCTAGAGCACGCGTTTCTCACCAAGATTTCCGGTCCGTATAAGCCTTTGAAACTAGAGACGGGAAGTCTGGATCAAATGTCCTGAGTTTCAATCCATTCTGGGGCGCTGTTCGTCTAGTGACTTGCGCTTACTGATGCGCTGCGCAACTTTGATTTGGATCAAGGATGCGCTCTGTTGAGGCGTGCACAATATCCCGCAAGTCGGCACGCTTGATATCCGCTGCCTTTAACTCTCATCGAGCATTCGGTTATGTGACCTCATAAACGAGCTACCGAGGCCCGTATGCGTAAGCGTGAGGATTGATGCCGATACACACGTCGGATATCTCCACGCTGGAAGCAAAGATCGGGTATTGCCAGCAGCTATGCGTTTCAGCTTTCTTAGAACATTGGGATACTTCGCTGGCGGGCTCTGGACAGCCTGGGGTGGACGGAAGCGAATAGAAGCAAGGCAGCTCCGCAACCTGCGGCGTCTCGTGGAAAAGGCGCGGCGCGACTCCCCCTTGTTTCGCAGGCTTTACGCGGATCTGGGGCCATCAAGCGAGGTCGAACTGCGCCACTTGCCGGTCACCCGCAAGCCCGATCTTATGAGGGAATTCGACGACTGGCTGACGATTCGCTCTCTTCCCCTCGAACGAGCCCGCGAACATCTCCGGGACATCGACAAGATTGGCGAGCCCATCGACGATGTCGTTATTTTCCGGACCTCCGGGACATCTGGGGAACCGGCGGTCGTCGTATCGCCGTCATCGCTCCTGGAGTACTATTACGGGATATCGCTGGCGCGCTTCGATCGTTCCCAGTGGAAGCCGATCCGGGAAGTCCGCAAGGGCGGTGTGAGCGTGACCATCACCGGCGGCAACGGTCACTTTGCCGGCGCCGGGCTCAACAAATTGATGAGACATCTGGCGCCGAGGCTGGTAGGGCACACGGCATTCATCGAGGCCGAGCAGCCGATCGGGCGGATCGTGGACCAACTCAACGCGATCCCGAACCTCACCTCGATCCTGACTTACCCAAGCGTCCTGGCTATTCTCGCCAAAGAAAAGAAAGACGGGCGGCTGCAGATCGAGCCGATGATTGTCAGAACGGGAGGCGAGACGCTCACGGATGATCTGTGCGCGCGGGTTCGCCAGGCGTTTCCCTCGCTGAAGCGCGACGTCATCGACGCCTATGGCTGCACCGAATGCCTGGTGCCGTCTATCAAGTGCAGCCACGGGCGGCACCATGTGAACGAAGATTGGGTCATCCTCGAAGCGGTCGACGAAGCGATGCGACCCGTTCCCGACGGCGCGCTGTCGGCGACCGTGCTGCTGACGGTGCTGGCCAACGACGTTCAACCATTCATCCGATATGACCTGGGCGACTGCCTTCGTTTCTACACCGACCCCTGTCCCTGTGGATCGCCGTTCCGCAGTTTTCAGGTAGAAGGCCGCGAGGCGACACTTGTTCGTGTTGGCGAGGTGACGCTGTCGCCGCTCGTCTTCGATCTGGAGCACAGGCACGCACGGCGCATCCAGCTGGTCCAGACCGGACAGCGCGATTTCGAGGTGCGGATCGAAACGGCCGAAGAGGCGGCGGCAGGGTCTGTCTTTCAAGACGTCATACAGTCGGTGAAGCGCGTGTTTCGCAATAACGGCCTGGCGGACGTCGCAGTACGAGAAAGCCAGGCAACGCCCGAATTCACCGCAAGCGGCAAGTTCCATGAAGTATTGCCTTTGCGTGGTGCCGGTTCGCGAACATGACGTCGCGCGGTATTCGGGAGGCGGTTTGCAGGTGCGCAGGCTGGCTTTAGGGCGAAAGTCGTAGGAACCGTAGACGCATAAGCACCGCGCCCAACCACGCGGGTGGCTTTTCTCCGTTCTCTTAGGCAGGCTGCTCCCCACTTGAGCCCCCTTTATCTGGGCTTGGGTTGGCAAGGGACCGAATCGTCGAAGCAAAGCAAACAGTTCTCTTCCAACAGAAGCCTCAGGGCGGCGCGGCCTCGATGAAGCAGTATCCGCGAATTGCTTTGCGATATGTCGAGAGCCGAAGCCACTTCACTGTGCGTGAGCCCGGCTATATCATGCAGTGCCACTACATCGCGCTGGCGTTGAGGCAGGCGCAAGACATACTGCCTGATGCATGAAGCCATTTCGCGCTGGAGGAGATCGTCTTCCAGCGCCTCGTTGTCTTGTAGTGCAAAAAGCGCTTCTGGATCGGACACCTGCTTGGGCCGCCGAGCCGTTGCTCGGAAGTGATCGCGCACAACATTGAGTGCGATCACGTGCAGCCAAGATTTCCGCGATGCATCGCCCTTGAATCCCTCAGCCGACCTGTGTGCTCTAAGGAGCACTTCCTGAACCAGGTCCTCCGCGAGGGCGGGATCACCCACGAGCTTGAGGATGAAGGCGCGAACGACGTCACGTTCGCTCGCGCCTACAATTTCTTCAAGACGCTCAGGAGCAACAGGTTTGTGCTGTCGCTTTGTCATCACGTTCCCAATCTGCGGTTGTTATGGCCTGCCAAAGACTTTTCTTAGACGCTCACGTCTGGGTTTGTTGCGCCGCTCGCATTGCCATGAATTCGTCGAACTCGGCCTTGTCCTTGGCAAGGCGAAGGTTCTCAAGAAATTTGGCGAACTCTATGCGTTCTTCCTCTAAACGCTTCAGGGTTGCCTCGCGATATTCGTCAAAGGCTAAGTTGCCCGTCGTGCGAGGTGCTCCGTACGGGATCGTCCAAGGTTTGACGCTATCGCGTTTCGAGCCTGCCAAAGGTCCAGTACAGCACATCATTTTTCTGCTCCATATGAAATAAATCAGGGCGAAGACGCCGAGAGGCCAAAACAGGACAAAGCCCAATAGAATGAGGGCAATCCACATCGGCGTCGGCAGATCGTTCATGATCGTTGCCGAATGCATGAGTTTCTCCATCTTCAGTGCTCACATCGGCTGCCTCGGCAGCCAATTTGCGAGCCGATTTTGCTTTTCAGTTGATTAGACGTTCGACCGGCGAAAAATGTTACATATCGCCTGTAGTCGACTGGGCAGGAGCTTGGAGGTGTCACGAACGATAACGATGCTTCTGGGAGGACTTCACGGCTGATCGAGTACGACAACCGGTCTTCTCTGAGGAAAGCAGCTTAGCGAACGACGGCTTAGGGTCAGTTCCGGCCTTCCCGCTGTCCTTAGATGATGGCTGATTTCGGACGGATTGCTGTCGTAGCCCCCTCCCTCTTATAACCCTGGAATGGCTATCGAAGTAATAGCAGCGCTCGCCACCTGATAAGGTCGACTCATCACGAACAGGCTGACTCGGCGGCCATACTGGACTAGGCTTTGGATTAGGCTTTCGAGAGCAGTTTCATTGAAAACCGGGTCATTGAAACGGCTTCAGGTTCTTGATTTGACGCTCTTTCCGGGCGCAAAAGTCTATCAACTTTTGCTGAAAGAGCCCGTGGGGGGATTGGTTTGATGGCAGGGGTCTGCTTGCGCTGGCTCGGCGCTTTGTTCTTGGTGTCATTACTAGTGTGCGTTGACGCACGCACAAACCCGGTGCGAGCCAACGACCTGGACCTCTGCCAGCGCGGCGAGGGCGAAGCGCGGATCAAGGCCTGCACGCGGATCATCAAGTCCGGCAGGCTTTTCGGCCGGCGTATCAGCAAGCAAGATCTCAACGTTATCTATAGCAAGCGATCCAGCGCCTACGCCGCGGCAGACAAATTCGACCTTGCCATTGCCGATTTGACCGAGGCAATCAAGCTGGATCCGAAGGATGAAGTCGCTTACGCAAACCGCAGTATCGCTTACTTTGAAAAAGAGGATCTGGATCGTGCGATCGATGACATAACGATGGCGATCAAGATCAATCCGAAATTGGCCGCCGTCTATTTAAAGCGTGGTTATTACTATATCGAGAAAAAAAACTACGACCTTGCGATCGCCGACCTGACCCGGACAATAGAACTTGAGCCGAGGGAAGCCGCGTATTACTCGGCGCGCGGGCTTGCCTATTTCGACAATGGAGAGCATGAACGGGCCGTCGAGGACCTGACGAAAGCAATCGAACTCGATCCGGACGATGCCTCCAATTATCAGGGCCGCAGCGACTCCTATCAAGCGCTGAAAGACTACGACCGGGCCATTGCCGATCTGACACGGGCCATCGAACTCGACCCGAAACTGGCGGAATATTTTGCTGACCGCGGCAGAGCATACGAAAGCAAGAAGAACTATGAGAAGGCCATCCTCGATTATAGAGAGGCGATTAAACGCCACCCGGAGGATGCCGGCCTACATAACGCCCTGGCATGGAACTTCTACAAGGCTGACCGGTCCAAGGAAGGCTTGCCACACGCCGACCGGGCATTGAAACTTGACCCAAAATATGTGTTAGCGTTCGATACCCGGGCTCGTCTTTACCAGGCCCTGGGGAAAAAAGACGAGGCCATTGCCGACTACACCCAGGCGCTCAACCTGGAAAAAAAGAACCCCAAGAGGCACAACAACTTGGCTTGGGCGCTTTTCAAGGCGGGCCGCTCCAAGGAAGGGTTGCCCCACGTCAACGCGGCCTTGGAGATCGACCCCAAGAGCAGCTCTGCACTGGATACGCGCGCGCACATCTATGAAGCCCTTGGCGAAAAAGAAAAAGCCATCGCCGATTATCGCCAGGCGCTGGCCCTTGACCCCACGATCGAGGAAAGCAAGGAAGGATTGAAACGCCTGAGAGCGAGCGATGCCGCGACGCAGGCTAAACCCACTCCAACACAGGATGCCGAGTCAACGGTGAACAAGGAGATGGAACTCAGCTTCTGGAACAGCGTGAAGGACTCGAAGGACGCGGCAATGTTGCAAGCCTATCTGGACCAGTTTCCGAACGGTACATTCGCCGCCTTGGCGAAGATCAAACTGGGCAAGCTGAAGAAGTAGCCTAAGCCTTGCAATGCGGCGTGAGAAGATGACTGCTCTGGGTCAGAAACGGCTATCGCTACCGCACGCCAAGGTCGGCTCATATTGGACAGATAGCAGCCTAAATCCGATAGATTGACCGCTTAGCACTTAGTAGACGCCTTCTCAAAATCCTGGACGACCCGGAGAATGTTCGCGTCGTCGGCGACCGGTTCATTTTCCAGGCCGAGGTCCTGTTTGACTCTGGCACTACCGAAATCAATCCAACAGGCCGCACTCAGATATCCAAACTCGCTGAAGCCCTGGCGGTGCTGCAGAACGAGATCCCCGACGAGGTGAACTAGGTCTTGCGCGTGGATGGACACACGGACATCAAGCCGATCAGGAATGCAAGATTCCCATCGAACTGGGAACTATCGAGCGCCCGCGCGATCTCGGTCGTACGCCAGTTGCTTGACGCAGGCGTTCCACCAAGACGATTGGTTGCGGCTGGTTTCGGGGAATTCCAGCCATTGGATGCGGGCGAAGATCCGGAATCCCTGCGGCGCAATCGGCGGATCGAGCTCAAACTCACGGAGAAGTAGGGGGAATCGATTTCGCGCTGAAACGGCTGCTTTTGTCTCCGCTACGACCGCTATAGCGGTAGAATCAGCCGCGGTATGGCCTACAAGCAGACGGCACAAAAGTGCTAGAAGCGGACATTGGGCATGCCCCCCTGACTACGGGTTACATCCAATCTCTTCTCGTAAACACTGTCGGGATTCCCTATCAAGACAACTGTTGGTGTCATTGCCTTCGCAGTACTCCCGCGCTTTTTGATTGCACGTCGTATAATCCGCAAGCTTGCAACGGCCTGAGGCGCCGTCCTGCATTCGCACGCATTTCGTGCCGCGCCGCTCGAAGCCCGGTCCGCAGAAAGACGCGACCTGCGATCTGGGGATACACTGCCCGTCAAGCAACACAGTTCCCGCACGACAGCCTTGGCGCTTCTTACGCTTCGGTGCGGCCCGTCTTGGCGCCACCCGTACCGGCTGGCAATAGCCTCTTGCCGTCTCCTTGGCTTCTGCCAAAGCTTTCTGCGACGGCTGGGTGCCAAGGCGTAAGCCCGCCTGGTTCGAAAACCGCCTGAGCGCAGACTGGCTGCCGCGGCCCCAATCGCCATCGAGCCCGCCGGTATAACAGCCGATGCGCTTGAGTTCGCGCTGCAATTCGAGCGCAAGATTGACCCTCGGCGCTTGGCGTACGGGTGGCGGGGCGCGACGAACCGGAGCAGTAGACGGCGCTGGTGTGGATGCTGCACCGAGACGCCTGAGGGCTTCCTGGGCATAGTCGAGTCCCGGCTTGAGTTGTACTGCCTTGCGGAAGTCACGTATCGCCAAATCCTTGAGGCCCTGTGCCTCAAATCGTGCGGCCCTGGATTGGTAGGCTTCGGCAAATTCCGGGTCGAGCGCGATGGCGCGGTTGAAGTCAGTCATGGCGGCGTCATGCTGGCCCGTTTTATTGTAGGCGACGCCGCGGAGTTGGTGCATGTAAGCAAGATCAAGCGGGGTTTCGTTTCCGGCGTTGATAAGTGCTGTGCAGCTGCGGATCGACAGTTGTGGGTTGGAATTCCAGCTCTCGCAATCTTTAAGATCGTACGCAAGCGCGCCCGTCAGCGGCACGAGACACGTGCACAAAAACGCAGCGATTATCAGCAGTCTGGAAAACGAAGTAAACGGCACGCCTTTTCCTCCCTTAGGCATGGCCTGGGGGGGGGGGACGATGTACTCAGTGCTCTGGTGCATCGCAGATTCGCCCCCAGCAAATCAACTCGCATTGCCGAAGATCGCCCGTTTGAGAGGCTTTGAGTAAGGGGTCATGAGATGCCCCAATCCGCGACATGCAAAAATAATATTTCTGGGTCTCTCAGCAGTCAATACTGAAGAAGAATGGCATGACTATTACGGGCAGACATCGCTTGCCGAAGTGAACTGCACACGCCACCGCACCATGTCCGCTTTGGGTCAGAAACGGCTATCGCGACCGCACGCCAAGGTCGGCTGATATTGGACAGATAGCAGCCCAAATCCGATAGATTGACCGCTTAGCACTTAGTAGACGCCTTCTCAAAATCCTGGGCGACCGGCAGAATGTTCGCGTCGTCGGCGACCGGTTCATTTTCCAGGCCGAGGTCCTGTTTGACTCCGGCTCTGCCGAGATCAATCCAACAGGCCGCGCTCAGATCTCCAAACTCGCAGAAGCCCTGGCGGTGCTCCAGAACGAGATCCCCGACGAAGTGAACTGGGTTTTGCGCGTTGATGGACACACAGACATCAAGCCAATCAGGAACGCAAGGTTCCCGTCGAACTGGGAACTATCGAGCGCCCGCGCGATTTCCGTCGTGCGCCAGTTGCTTGACGCAGGCGTTCCACCGAGACGGCTGGTTTCGGAGAATTCCAGCCATTGGATGCGGGCGAAGATCCGGAATCCCTGCGGCGAAACCGGCGGATCGAGCTCAAGCTCACCGAGAAGTAGGTTGTTCGGTCTCCCTACGAATTAGCTGCCGCGGCTGCCTAGTTCATCGAATAATCTGTCCTACCGGCAGGCCGACTTTTCTCCAAACCGCTGTTTCTTGATCACCGCAAATCCCAAACGAATTCGTTTGAAGTTGCCGTTAGAACGATCTTTGGAACGTGGCAAAACGTTTTGCGGCGTGCTTTAACCGACTGGTTTCACCCCGTTCTCTAACAAATCGCCATGCAGTGTGATGGGGCGCACACGGAATTTCCAACAGACCACCCATCTACCGGTCAAGGGACGGCGGGAAACCGCAGATTAGGGCAAGCATCTCTTCTCGTCGTCAGGGCAAAGGCTGACTGATCTGGGGAGAGATCTGATGGCGAAATCCGTTCGCAAGACAATTAAAGGCACCTCGAAAAGCGACTATCTCTTCGGAAACCAATTCGAAGGCGACAAAATCTACGGCTATCGCGGCCACGATCAACTTTATGGATTGGGCGGTGACGACTGGCTCATCGGCGACGACCACAACGACAAGCTCTATGGCGGCTCCGGCGACGACATTCTGGACGGCGGAACCGGTTCAGATGACCTCTATGGCAGCCGTGGTACGGACACGGCGACGTACGAGAACGCGACGAGCGGGGTTACGGTCGATCTCGATCAGGGCACGGGAACGCGCGGCGAAGCCGCCGGCGACACCTATTCCAGCATCGAGAACGTCACGGGCAGTAATTTTGCCGACATCGTCTATGGCAACTATCTGGACAATGTGCTGCGCGGGCTGGACGGTAATGACAAGCTCTATGGTGGCGCTGGCAAGGACATTCTGTACGGCAATGACGACAATGACGAGCTCTATGGCGGCAGCCACTATGACCGTCTCTATGGCGATCGGGGTGACGACGATCTTTACGGCGGCAATGACGTCGACAACCTCTATGGCGGCGAGGGTCGCGATGATCTCTATGGTGGCGACGCGCTCGACACGCTCTATGGCGGTACCGGGAACGACACGCTCTACGGCGGCGGAAGCGGCGACCGGGCCTATGGCGGCAGCGGCGATGACGACCTGTTCGGCGGCGACGGCGACGACACGCTCTATGGCGGCGAGGGCAATGACGACCTATATGGCGGTGCGGAGAATGATTTGCTGTACGGTGGCGCGGGTGTCGACACTTTCTACGGCGGGGCGGGCTTCGATACGGTCGACTATAGCTACAAGACCGACGGCGGCATTCTCCTGGCGCTGGACTATGGGCAGGCGCCGGAGGGCGAGACCTTCTCGAGCATCGAGGGCTTCGTCGGCACTCAGTTCGACGACACCATGCATGGCAGCTATAACGCCAAGTTCGTGCTGACGGGCGGTAACGGCGATGACGTGTTTTTCGCGAAAGGCGAAAGCGAGGAAACGGCCGATGAGCTTTATGGCGGGCTCGGAAACGACGAGTTCCGGCTCGTCATCGATTCCTACAACTTGATCGGCTATCACATGGACGGCGGCAAGGACGTCGACACGCTACGTATGCCGGCGAACACCCAGTTCGGCTACGACATCGATCTCGGCCAGGACGACATGCTCGGCGGGGTCGGGCATCTCTACCGGGTTGCGACCCTGAGTTCGATCGAGAACGTCATTGCGACCGACCACTGGGAGAGGATCGACGGGAACCGCGTCGAGAACACGATCTGGGCTGGCGGAGGACACGACGATGTTTTCGGCTGGGACGGCGATGACACGCTTTACGGCGAGGACGGCCACGACGACCTTCATGGCGACGCCGGTGACGACACGCTGTATGGCGGCGAGGACAACGATAAGCTTTACGGCGGCACGGAGAACGACACGCTCTTTGGCGATGGCGGCAACGACGAACTCTATGGCGGTGATGGCGAGGACGTGCTGGAAGGCGGCTTTGGCGCCGGCAATGACTTCTTCCAGGGCGGCAACGGCTATGACGAAATCTATGGCGGTGGCGGCCACAACACGCTGAGCTATGCCGACAACGACACGGGCGTCTTTCTCAACCGCCACAATGTTGATGACGCCCGCAATAGCGACTACGTGGTCAATGTCTACGACTTCATCGGCTCGTCCCATGACGACGAGATCATCGGCTGGTGGAACCCCAACCACATTGATGGCCGGGACGGCAACGACACGCTGTCCGGCAGTATGGGCGACGATGTACTGATCGGCGGTCGCGGCAATGACACGCTCGATGGCGGCAGCGACGATGACATCATCTACGGCGACCATGAGGACGACTACTATTCCTCAGGCCACACCTATGACGATGTAATCTTTGGCGACATCGGTAGCGACATCATCGTGGGCGGTGCCGGGGCCGATATCCTGACCGGCGGCACCGTAGATGGGCCCGACGGGGAACAGGACACTTTCGTCTTCCGCTGGGGCGATGGCACGACGTCCATCGGCGGTACGGCGAACGACACGATCACGGATTTCGAAGTCGGCATCGACAAGATCGACCTGAGCGACACATTCCTGACATGGGATCTCCTCAACGATGAAACGTGGGTTATCCCTCAGGTCACCGGCAACACCATGCAGCAGGTCGGCGACGATGTGGTGATCCACATGGATTACGACTGGTCGATCACCCTGGAAGACGTCCAGTTGACATCGCTCAACCAAAGCGACTTCATCTTCGGGTGAGCGAGTATGGCAATGTTCTGACCGTTACCGATACCGACGCGGCGGCGCAGCCATCGCGTCGGCCGTTCTCCTGATGAGCAGTTGAACGGATGAGTTGCCGCGGTGGATTACAGCGTAGCGCGCGCGTCGAATTGCAGCTCAGCAAGACGCGCATAGATCCCGCCTTGTTCGAGCAGGCCGGTATGGGTCCCCTGCTCGGCAATTCGTCCCTCATGCATCACCAGTATACGGTCGGCTCTTTGAACGGTTGCGAGCCGGTGAGCGATGATCAGCGTCGTTCGCCCTTCCATGACACGATCAAGGGCCAGCCCGATCTTCGTCTCGCTCTCGGCGTCTAGGGCGCTGGTTGCTTCGTCCAGGAGAAGGATCGGGGCATCGCGCAAGACGGCACGCGCGATCGCAATACGTTGCCGCTGACCGCCCGACAGGGTCGCGCCGCGCTCGCCGAGGTCGGTGTCGTAGCCATCGGGTAACCGCAGGATGAAGTTCTCGGCATGGGCGGCACGGGCCGCCGCAACGATGGCGCCGTCCGATGCCTCGGATGCACCATAGCGAATGTTCTCGGCCACGGTATCTGCAAAGAGTGCCGTCTCCTGCGGGACCAGCGCAATTGAACGGCGGAGCTTTCGCAAATCGGCCTGGCTGACCGGCACACCGTCGACGCTCACACGGCCGGAATCCGTGTCGTAATAGCGCAGCAGGAGGCTGAAGACCGTGCTCTTGCCCGATCCGGACTCGCCGACAATGGCGACCGTCTCACCGGGCTCGACAACGAAGGATGCGCCGATCAGCGCATCGACTTCCGGTCTTGATGGATAAGCGAATGTAACATCGGAGAATTCGATCCGCCCTTCCACCGGCTCCGGCAGCGGCCGGGGATGCTCGGGCGTGACGATGGCCGATTCCTCCGCAAGAAGTTCCGACAGGCGTTCCGCTGCCCCTGCCGATGTCTGCAATTCTCCCCAGACTTCGCTTAAGCCACCGAAGGCTGCACCGGCGAAAGCGGCATAGAGCACAAACTGCCCCAGGGTGCCTCCGCTCATATCGCCATCGAGCACGTCCTGGGCACCGATCCATAAGACACCGACAATGCTCCCGAACAGGAGGAGTATCGCGATACCTGTGAGGAATGCCCGCGCACGAAGTCTCGCATCGGCCGCCTGCATGGCCCGCTCCATGGCGATCGCGAATCTCTGCACAACCGTCGGCTCGTGCGCATAGGCCTGGAGTGTTCTGATGGCCGAAAGGTTGTCGCTGGCATAGGCGGCCGAATCCGCAAGCGTATCCTGCGCCGTGCGTGAGAGACGCCGAACCGAGCGCCCGAAGGCGACGAGAGGCAAGATGATGAGGGGAATGATGGCGAGCACCATCGCCGACAGCTTGACGCTCGTGAAGAACATCATGCCGATCGCGCCGATGATCAGTACGAGATTGCGCAGCGTTTGCGTAATCACGGTCCCGACGACCGATTTCATCTGCGTCGTATCGGCCGTCAGCCGCGACATCACTTCAGCGGAATGGGTGACGTCATAGAAGGCCGGGCTCAAACGGGTCAGATGTGTGAACACGTCTCCCCTCAGATCGGTAATGACGCGCTCGCCCAGCCAATTGACCGTATAGAAGCGCGCCGCGCTCGCCACCGCCAGGACAACCCCGATTCCAGCCATCATTGCGAAATACTGGTCAATAAATCCGGCATTCTCGGACGAGAAGCCCAGATCGATCATCCGGCGCACACCCATGGGCAGAACGAGTGTCGCACAAGCCGCCATGAGAAGAGCGAGCAACGCCAGCAGGCACATGCCCTTGTATCGTGTGAGATAGGGCAGGAGACGCAGAAGAGGCCTGAGAGAGCGCCGCTTGCGCGTTTGCACGGTGGCTGTTTCACCACCGGAATCGGCCAGTACCGCTTCCTCTTCCTCGCTCTCACTTCGTTGCTGCATGCGTTCGGACACCCGATTGACACGATCACCATTGCGGCTCGAAGTCTATCCTTAGAAAGGCGCGGACCGAGCTGACATCGGCGCGAGAATGCCCGAGGCGTGCCCCGAACGGCAAGTTGGCATTTCAGCCCAGCGTAAACACGTGCTCAAGTTCGGACACGACCGAGCGAGCGGCATCGCCGGATTCCCCGCCCAGAATGCCCAGCGCGGCTTGTCAGTTGGCCGGACATCCGATATACGGAGCCGCAATTGGCCAAGGAATTTGCAAGATGAAGAAAGAAATTCATCCCGACTACCACAAGATCAAGGTCGTCATGACCGACGGGACCGAATTCGAAACCCACTCGACCTATGGGTCGGAGGGCGACACGCTGACCCTCGATATCGATCCCAAGACCCATCCGGCCTGGACCGGTGGCGGCCAGCACCTGATTGACCGCGGCGGTCGTTTGAGCCGGTTTAAGAAGAAGTACGAAGGCTTCATCAAATAAGCCTCGCGCCTATTCGGTGCCCTTATCCAGAGTCCGTTTCAAGGACCGGGTCGCTGGCTTTCCATATTGCAGTTGATCCCCTCACCCAACCCTCTCCCCAGGGAGAGGGCTTCTGTTCATTTGTCACGTCGGCTTCGTCCCTTCTCCCTGGGGAGAAGGTTAGGATGAGGGGAAAGAGGGCACTGTGATGGCCCGACGTGCAAGTCGGCGCAATCTCGGGACAGCGGCCGTGTCTCAAGAGTTATAACCGATTTACGGCGTGTCTTCGCCTGGAAATGCAGCCCGCAACCGTTCCATATGGTTGGTGAGCGGATGTGCCGCCTTCTCGACAACACCATCGCGCTCCGAGCGAATAAGGTCATCGAGCCGAACGACACGCTCATGAAGGCGCGCTGTCGCGTGCATCAATTCCTTCAGTCGATCCGGCAGTTCGTCACGGCCGGGCGTCGTCAGGTCTTCCGTATAGGGCTTCAGCCGGACCTTGTGCTCCTGCTCCTTGGCTTCTTCGGTCGTCAGCTCGCCCTCGTTGACGGCACGGCGAATGAGAAGCCAGGACGCGAGCTGCATGAGCCGCGTGGTCAGGCGCATGCTTTCCGTTGCATAAGCCAGCGAAACGGGTGGCAGCAGATCCTTCGAATCGCGCCGTCCGTCGCCATCGAGATAGGCTGCAGTGTCTTCGACAAGCGCCATGCCCTCTCGGAAAATCGTCATGAATTGATCGGATTGGGTGAATTTGGCGCCGAACGGAATGGCTTCGGCGGTTTCGTCTTCGTTTGCGTCACGGCTACTCGAACTGTCGGACATATCTCTACTCACCCCAGGTTTACGTCCCGAACATAATGCATAATGTAGGCCAACGGCCTGATCATCAAGGCTTGTCCGGAAAGCCAAGGTTAACGGAGAGGGGTTAACGATTGGCCAAAAAAAAGAGCCGCACAAGGCGGCTCAAGAAGTTAACAGGGAGGCGTCAAACAGAGTGGACAGGATCCACTCGCTATCCAGATGTCTGGATGAATCTAAGGTTAGCGCCCACTTCCTAACAAAGGGTTAATCCTTAATTGTTTTCCGTCGAGGCGGTGTTTGCAGGCCACACAAATCTAAATCTTGAAGACCTGATCGGCCGCGCTCAGACTGCTCTCCTTAACCTTAATCGTGTCTTCAATTCGGGCAATCTCACCCTGCAGTTTTTCCACTAATTCGCGCAGTTCTGCGACGGAAAGCTCGGATAGATCGCTGCCGATTTCAAAATGACCCGGTTTCTTGGGTCGTGTGTCTTCCAGATCCATGGCACCGCCTCCTTTCGAAACAACTACCGAGTGTTGAGGCTATCTGGAAATATCGCTATGTCACGGCCAATCCGAAACATTCAGAGCATTGCATCATGACACCGAGCGAGATGACAGCCATCGAGATCGTCGAAGCAGGCGGACCTGAGGTTCTTCAGCCTCGCCAAATGCCGGTTCCAGCCCCCGGCCCTGGCCAAATCCTGGTCAAAGTCGCAGCCGCCGGTATCAATCGGCCCGACGTCTTGCAGCGAAAAGGCTTCTATCCGCCTCCCAAAGGCGCCTCAAAGCTACCGGGACTGGAGATTTCTGGCGAAGTTGTCGGCACTGGCCCGGACACCAAACGGTTTGCCGAGGGCGACAAGGTTATGGCGTTGGTGAATGGCGGCGGATACGCGGAATACTGTCTCGCGGACGAACCGGCTGCCCTGCCGGTGCCGAGCGGCCTGGACGACGTCCAGGCAGCCGCAGTCCCGGAGACATTCTTCACGGTCTGGTCGAATGTCTTCGATCGGGGCGGACTTCAGGCTGGCGACTGGCTCCTTATTCACGGCGGCTCGAGCGGGATCGGAACCACAGCAATCCAGCTCGGCAAAGCCTTCGGCGCAAACGTTCTGACCACAGCCGGAAGCGCAGAGAAATGTAAGGCGTGCGAGGAACTGGGCGCTGTCCGGGCCATCAACTATCGCGACGAGGATTTTGCCGACTGCGTTAAGGAAGCAAGCGGCGGGCACGGTGCCGATGTCATCCTGGATATGGTGGGCGGTGACTATATCGAGAGAAACTTCCGTGTTGCAGCACCTGATGCGCGCATAGTGCAGATCGGGTTTCTTGGCGGCGCCAAGGCCAAGGTCGACTTCACGCGTTTGATGCTGAAACGGCTGGTTTTCACCGGTTCGACCCTGAGATCGCAATCAATTGAAGTCAAAGGTGCGATTGCGGAAGCCCTCGAGGCCAAGGTCTGGCCGCTTTTGGCGGCTGGCGACGTGAAACCCGTGATCGACACGACTTTTCCGCTGATTGAGGCCGCTGAAGCCCACCGACGCATGGAATCCAGCGCCCATATCGGCAAGATCGTCCTTACGGTTTGATTGCGATCGCGGATTTGCGCTCACGGGCGACAGGTCCGAATGTCGGTTTTGAAAGTCACCCAAGGGCGACTTTCCGCGCCGCGGCCAGCCCTCTCCCCCGGCCCAACCACCCCGAGGGTACCCTTATTGGGTGGTTGGGCCGGGGGAGAGGGCCGACTCAGGACTATCGAGAGACACCGTGAAATCGCTCTATTTGTGGGAATCGAAAAGATTACATTTCACTATGATTGCGTCTGTTGGACCGCGCGCTTATATATCGGTCAATTCCCCTTCATTCTGACGACTAGCCTCTCACGCCGGAAGGGGGCGCGAGAGCGGAGGATATCCTTATGACGCGAAAGCCACTGATGCCGAAGGCAACGGCCGTCTGGCTCGTCGACAACACATCGCTGACATTCGAGCAGATCGCGGAATTCTGCGAGCTCCACGTCTTGGAGGTCAAAGGAATTGCCGATGGCGATGTGGCGCTTGGCATTAAGGGCATGGACCCGATCGCGTCCGGACAGTTAAGCCGCGACGAGATCAAGCGCGGAGCGGCCTCCAGCAAATACCGTCTCAAACTGTCCGAGCCGAAGGTCGAGATCCCGGAAGTCAAAACCAAGCGTGGCCCTCGCTACACGCCGGTCTCGCGCCGCCAGGATCGTCCGAATGCAATTCTCTGGCTTTTGCGCAGTCATCCGGAGCTGAAAGACTCTCAGATCATGCGTCTGGTCGGCACGACCAAGCCAACGATCGAAGCCATTCGCGAGCGGACCCACTGGAACTCGGCAAACCTGCAGCCCGCAGATCCGGTCACTCTCGGCCTGTGCACACAGGTCGACCTCGACAAAGAGGTGCAACGGGCAGGCAAACGGCTGGAGAAGGAGCGGAAGGAGGCCGAGAAGAATCTGCCGCCGGGCGCAACCCTGATGCCCGCCGATATGACGACAGCCACAGCCGCCGCAACCGCCGCTGCGGAAGCGTCAAGCAAACCCAAACACGCAACACTGGTCACCGCTGCCGAACATGCCGCACACAAGGCTGCGACCGAGGCAGCCGCGATGGCAATCAAGCGCGTCGACGTTGCAGCCGAGATGCCCATGGACCAGGTGGCGAAAGACAGCGCGCATGATGCGAAACTGGAAGCTGAATCCGTCTTTGCAAAGCTCAAGGAACTGAAGGTCGAAGAGTCGTCCGACGATTCCGGAGACGGCAACGAGCCTGCGGCGTAACGCGTCTCGCGTTAGGACTGATCCAACGACACATCGTCATACCCGGGCTTGACCGGGTATCCAGACTGCATGGATTGCCGGATCAAGGCAGGCAATAACGAAACTTGGGACGCTCGATGCGGATCCCCTCTACTCGGGCACTTCAACCGTGTAGTTGAGCGGCAGTCGGCCACCATCGGCAAAAATTGTCGTACCGGTAACGTAGCTCGCCTCGTCGCTCGCAAGAAACGCGGCGATAGCGGCGATCTCGCTGGGTTCACCGAAACGCAGCATCGGTGTGCGTGAAAGGATCTTGTTCGATATATCCTTGTTGCTGGCCACTTCTTCCAGCATCGGTGTCATGATGCTCCCGGGTCCAATTGCATTGACCCTGATCCCATGGGGGGCAAGTGACAGCGCCATTGCCTTGTTCAGTTGCGAGATGCCGCCTTTCGAAATCGTATAGGCAACGTGGTCGGGTAGCGCGAACACGGCATTGACGGACGAGAGATGGATAATCGTGCCGGGCGGTTTCCCCTCACCGACCTGCTCCACCATTAGCTTCGCAACGGCCTGACTGACGAGGAAGGTGCCCTTGATATTGACGCGCAAAACCTTCTCGAGGTCTTCTTCTGCAAGATCCAGGAATGGCGCCGAATCGAGAACGGCTGCGCTGTTGATCAGAACATCCACACCGCCATAGGCCTCGAGGACCATTGCCATCAGGTTGCGGACATCCAGACGTTCAGCAACATCGCAGCCGACAAACTTGGCATCGTGCCCCGCCTCGACCAGTTCTTCAGCAACGGCTTCGCCGCCATCCTCGTTGATATCCGCAAGCACCACCTTTGCGCCATCGGCTGCAAAACGCGTTGCGCATGCGCGACCAATGCCACTGGCGGCACCCGTGACGATGACCGTCTTATCCTTCACTGACATGAGATGAACCAAGTCCCCCGATGACGTCTCTCCCGGGGACAAACTAGCGCATTTCGCTCAACGGATATATCCGTTGAGTGACAATCGCATTCCAACGCAAAACCCTGGCAGAGATCAATAGATCCGGGATCTTATCCCGATAATCCACGGTCCTTGAGCGCATCGGTGATTTCACCCAGAATCACGGGATCGTCGATCGTCGCAGGCATTTTGTACTCCTGACCGTCTGCAATGCAGCGCATGGTCGCTCTCAGAACCTTGCCTGAACGCGTTTTCGGAAGCCTTTTCACGGTTAGAACCGTCTTGAAAGCCGCCACAGGACCGATTTTTTCTCGGACCAGTTGCACGACCTCCTTCTCGACATCCGCATTGGTTCGATCGACGCCAGCATTCAAAACGAGGAATCCCGCCGGAATCTGGCCTTTGAGCTGATCTGCAATGCCAATAACGGCACACTCGGCGACGTCGGGATGCGAGGCGACGACCTCTTCCATGCCACCGGTCGAAAGACGATGTCCCGCGACGTTGATGATATCGTCCGTGCGCGACATGACATAGATATAGCCGTCTTCATCCATGAAGCCTGCATCGGACGTATTGTAGTATCCGGGATAAGCCGTCAGATAACTTTCGCGGAAGCGGTCTTCATCGTTCCAAAGCGTCGTCAGACAGCTTGGTGGCAACGGCAGTTTGATCGCGATGTTGCCCGTTTCGTTTCGGGCAACCTCGTGTCCACCTTCGTCCAGCACCTGCAAATCATATCCGGGCATGGCGACGGTTGGCGAGCCGTGCTTGATCGGCAGCGCGCCGAGACCGATCGGATTTGCTGCGATCGCCCATCCGGTTTCCGTTTGCCACCAATGATCGATGACCGGAACGGACAACTGTGCCTCGGCCCACTCCAGGGTGTCCGGATCGGCGCGTTCACCGGCAAGGTACAACGTGCGGAACTTCGACAGGTCGTAGTTCTTTATCAGATCCCCGTTCGGATCTTCTTTCTTGATCGCGCGGAATGCGGTCGGTGCCGTGAACAGAGACACGACATTGTGCTCTTCGATCACGCGCCAGAAGACGCCCGCATCGGGCGTGCCGACCGGCTTCCCTTCAAAGACGATTGTCGTGTTTCCGGTCAAAAGCGGTGCATAGACAATATAGGAATGGCCAACCACCCAACCGACATCCGATGCCGCCCAATAAACTTCACCAGGCTCGATGTCGTAGAGGTTTTTCATTGTCCAATTGAGCGCAACCATATGTCCGCCATTGTCGCGTACGACGCCCTTCGGCTGGCCCGTTGTCCCCGACGTGTAGAGAACGTAGAGCGGGTCCGTTGCCGCAACGGTGACGCATTCGGCACGTTTGCCTTCGGACCGCATGGTCTCCATGAGCCCGGCCCAATCGTGATCGCGTCCGGCCTGCATGGCCGCCTCGGCTTGCGGGCGCTGATAGATGATGCATGCCTCCGGCTTCGATGTCGCCATGTCGATGGCTTCGTCAAGCAGCGGCTTGTATTCGATTGTTCGGCCTGGTTCGATTCCGCATGAGGCCGTGACCATGGCTTTCGGCTTGGCATCATTGATCCGCGTTGCGAGTTCGTTCGCGGCAAAACCACCGAAGACCACCGAGTGAATTGCACCGATCCGGGCGCAGCCGAGCATCGCGATAACGGCCTCCGGGATCATCGGCATATACAGAATGACCCGGTCACCCTTATCCACGCCGATGCTCTGCAGACCGGCTGCGAAAGTAGCGACTTCGTCCAGCAGTTGAGTGTAGGTTAGAGACCGCTTGTTTCCGGTGATCGGACTATCATAGATCAACGCCAGCTGATCGGCCCGGCCGGACTCGACGTGCCGGTCGATACAATTGTAGCAGGTGTTGCATGTCGCATCGGGGAACCAGTGGCCATAGAGTCCGGCGTCCGGGTCAAACACCTTCGTTGGCGGCGAAACCCAGTCGATACCCTTGGCTGCCTCGCCCCAAAACGTCTCGGGATCTGATTTCCAGCCCTCATAGACTTCATGATACCGGCTTGCCATGGCGTCTCTCCTCCCCTGAAACAGTCTTGTCGCGTGTTCGCTCGACGACATGCGTGGATGGAACTATGTCTGCTAACCGCCGGCCATTGCAAGATTGCAAGGCGTAGACTTTGGATTACGCGACTTGTGTCGATCGCACGAAAGTCGCAGTCATAACCGGATCACGTACTCTTTCCTTGATTTGCATCAACCGCAGCGGACCATGATCACGGAACCGATCTTCTATCTTGCAGCAATCCCAGCCGTTGTTTTGTTCGGAATGGCGAAGGGCGGATTTGCTGGCGCCCTCGGCATGCTCGGCGTTCCGCTTCTTGCATTGGTTGTGCCGCCGATCCAGGCTGCCGGGATCTTCCTGCCCATTCTCATCGCTATGGATTTCTTTGCGCTGTGGGCCTACCGCCGGTCGTGGCATGCACAAAATCTTATGATCCTGCTCCCGGCAGCCTGCATCGGGATCGGTATTGGCTGGCTCACCGCCGAATTCGTTTCCTCCGACCATGTCCGGCTGATCGTCGGTCTCATCGCGCTGCTCTTTACGCTGGACTACTGGTTCGGATGGCGGGCCGCAGACGATACTGAGCCAAATCGGATGAGTGGGCGTATCTGGGGCGCGGTGGCCGGCTTTACCTCATTCGTCTCCCACGCAGGCGGCCCTCCCCTCCAGATGTATCTGCTTCCTCAACGGCTGGAGCCCAAGCTGTTTGCCGGTACGAGTGCCGTGTTCTTCGCCGCCGTCAACTGGATCAAACTCGTACCATATGCGGCCCTCGGCCAGTTCGACACGACCAATCTCATGACATCGCTTGTGCTGGCGCCATTGGCGCCGGTGTCGATCTATGCTGGCGTGAAACTGGTGGAGATCGTGAAGGCGGATCTCTTCTACCGGCTGACATATATCTTTGTTTTCGTGGTGTCGCTGAAACTGATCTGGGATGGGTTGCGGGCTATTGCCGGGGTCTGATTGGGGGACTTGCCGTGAATTTGCGGCACCACCCCGCCGCACAGCACCATCCACACCGCAATAACTCACCTGACGCCGAAAACAGCGGAATAGCCGTGAGCGATATTGAACCAAATCCGCCCGGGCGCTAGCCTCGCGGAAAGTCGGCCCCAGAACCGCCCGACATCCAATAACTCCCGGGAGAGCATCGTCCATGAGCGCAAATCCGTATGAGCGCGACCTCGACAAGACCGCGGCCAATTATGCGCCACTTACGCCAATCGGCTTTCTCGAACGCGCCGCAGCCGTATTTCCGGACGCGATTGCGGTAATCCACGGCCAAACCAAACGCTCCTACGCCGATCTCTATGCAAGATCGCGTCGCCTCGCCTCCGTTTTGTCATCCCATGGCATCTCAAAAGGCGACACCGTGTCGGTCATGCTGCCGAACGTCCCGCCGATGCTCGAGGCACACTACGGTGTCCCGATGACAGGCGGCGTTCTGCATTCCCTCAATACCCGATTGGACGCGCAGATCATCGCGTTCCAGCTCGATCACGCGGAATGCAAAGTGCTGATCACAGACCGAGAATTCGCGCCGACAATGAAAGAAGCCTTGGCGTTGGCCAAGGTCGAACCGCTTGTGGTGGACTTTGACGACCTGGAGTTCGCGCAGGACGGCGAGCGCCTCGGCACTGTCGAATATGAGGATTTTATCGCCCCGGGCGACCCGGCATTCGACTGGCAGCCACCCGATGATGAGTGGGACGCCATTTCGCTCAACTATACGAGCGGGACGACCGGTGACCCGAAAGGTGTCGTCTATCATCATCGTGGCGCCTATCTGATGGGATTTGCGAATGTTGTTGCCGCCAGCATGGCCAAGCACCCGGTCTATCTGTGGACGTTGCCCATGTTTCATTGCAACGGCTGGTGTTTCCCCTGGTCCGTTTCTGTCGTGGCGGGAACGCATGTGTGCCTGCGCTGGGTTCGCGCAAAGGCCATGTACGACGCGATCGCCGATCACGGCGTCACGCATCTTTGCGGCGCGCCGATCGTGATGGCGACATTGCTCAATGCACCGGAAGAGGAAAAACGGCCGATCGAGCGATCTGTCGAATTCGTGACGGCAGCGGCGCCGCCCCCGGAGTCCGTTCTCGCTGGGATGGCGGAAGCTGGCTTTAACGTCACCCATGTTTATGGCCTGACCGAAAGCTACGGTCCGGCAGTCGTCAATGAGTGGAAGATGAGTTGGGACGAACTCGAGGGGCCCGAACGCGCGGCAAAGAAAGCGCGACAAGGCGTTACCTATCCGACGCTCGAAGGCCTGACGGTCATGGATTCACAGACCATGACCCGTGTCGCCGACGACGGGGAGACCCTTGGCGAAGTCATGATGCGTGGCAATATCGTCATGAAGGGCTACCTGAAAAACCCAAAAGCGACGGCCGATGCTTTTGCCGGCGGTTGGTTTCACACCGGCGATCTCGGCGTGCTGCACGATGATGGCTACATCCAGCTCAAGGATCGCTCGAAGGATGTCATCATATCGGGCGGTGAGAACATCTCGTCGATCGAGGTCGAGGATACGCTTTACAAGCACCCGGACGTACAAGCGGCTGCTGTTGTAGCCAAACCAGATGACAAATGGGGTGAGACACCCTGCGCCTTCATCGAGATTCGCGATGGCGCCGGCATTTCAAGCGAGGATATTATCGCGTTCTGCCGCGAGAACCTCGCGCGCTACAAATGTCCGCGGCACGTGGTTTTCACAGAACTTCCAAAGACATCAACGGGAAAGGTTCAGAAATACGTCCTGCGCGAAATGGCCAAGGACGTTTAGCACGAACGAACCATCGGACCGGAAGCGAAAAAGGCCTATCGCTCGTTAAGATCAGGCCTTTTCTTCCGGCCGCCTGTTCAATACCGCGCCCAACCCGAGCCCGGTCGTAAAGTCTGCAAAAAACCGACGCGCTAAGCGACGTCGCTCATGCCATGTTTGAGCCGCTCGATTTCGTCTTTCAAACGGAGTTTTTCGCGTTTCCAAGTATTGATTTTCAAGGAATCAGCCGATGGCCGCGCCTCTTCCTCTTCAATCTTTTTCTCCAACATACGGTGTTTTTCGGACATTTCCGCCAGATGTGCGTCCAGCGCCATGTTTTTGCCTCCCTAACGATTCGCCTGTTGAGGCCAAGATTGTGACAAACGGGTGACTGTTTGTCTAATCGCCGTGGACAAGTTTTCATCGAATTGGCAGAAATCCGCCAACTGATTATTTCGTGAGCTATTAGTCAAAGTCTTGCGTCGCAATTCGTTCGCCGCGATACTCGCGCAAAGAGCCGTCCATGCGGTGGGGACAGGGAGAGGCAATTCATGGCAACGGAGGAGGAGCGCGAACTCCGCGCAACCCTGGCCCGCCTCAAGCTGGAGCATCGCGACCTCGACAGTGCGATCGATGCCTTGGAGGACTCAGGCCGCGGCGACCAGCTACAGATCAAGCGACTTAAGAAAATGAAGCTTCAGCTGAGAGACGAAATCTCGCGGATAGAAGACCAGCTCCTGCCTGATATTATCGCCTAGAATTCAAGCTTGGCCGTCTAAACTCATACGGCCGCACCGGACAGCCATCCATCAACGTCCTCTTTGTCGGATTTCGTTTTTGCGGCTGTACATCGCCCGGTCCGCGCGCTCCATCACATCCACGACCGTATCGCCACGTTCGAACCCGGCGACGCCAGCGCTGATAGAAATCGGAATCTGCGCGCCCTCATGGACCAGAGGTTGCTCGCCGACCCGCTCCATGAACTCATCTGCTTTGACTTGCGCCTGTTCCGCCGTCGCACGTTGGAGAACGACTGCAAATTCATCGCCGCCTAGACGACCAACAATATCGGAACGACGGACATTCTGAACCAGCGTGTCTGCAACAAGACGCAAGACGTCGTCACCGACCCGATGGCCATAATCGTCATTGATCCGTTTGAACCGGTCGAGATCACAAAAGATCACCGACCCCGGGGTTTGGTAGCGCTCGGAATAAGCGAGCGTCCGCTCGAGTTCACGCAGGAACCCGCGCCGATTGAGGACGGGCACGAGCGGGTCCTCGTCGGCCATGTCCTCCAATTCGCTGACACGCTGCTTGGCTTCCATAAGCTCGCTGCTCATGCGATCGAGCTCGTCCATAAGCTGCATGACGGTGGAACGGACCGCCGGGGTTAGTTCAGACTGCGGGACATCTTCGATAAGGCCGCCTGCGACAGGTAGGGGGCGGCGTCCGACCGGATCGCTCATTCGATCCACAACGGAAACCGACTGTTCGCCAGCCTGAATCCGCTCTGCTGCCGTCTTCTTCATTCAAACCGGCTCCCCGTCCAGCCCAATCCATCCGCTCATACATCCAGTGCAGATGGCTTGTTCAGGCACCTCTGAATGGAGCAGCGGGCCCGACAGCAAACGAACGCGGCTCCGCTCAGTCCGTAATACTCAACAAAACTAAATGATTCGCTTCATTCTGTGCCAGCTTGAAGAGCTGGGTACAAAATCTTGCTTTCTGCGTCTGACAGTCAATTTGCCCACACCCCGCCGACTGACTGCCTTGTTATTCCGGTCGCCCCCCCTATAATCGCGCGTTTTCTCGGGGAAAATCAGGGTGTAGCTTATGGCTTCGGCAACGGCATTGGTCGGTATTATCATGGGGAGCCAGTCCGACTGGCCGACAATGCAGGCTGCCGCGCACGTACTTGATGAACTCGGTATCGCCCACGATGACCGGATCGTTTCGGCCCACCGCACACCCGACCGTCTCTATGACTATGCAAGATCGGCGCGCGAGCAAGGACTCAAGGTCATCATTGCCGGTGCCGGCGGTGCTGCACATTTGCCAGGTATGGTTGCCGCGATGACGCCTCTGCCTGTTCTGGGGGTTCCGGTCGAAAGCCGCTCGCTCTCGGGACAGGATAGTTTGCTGTCGATCGTTCAAATGCCAAAGGGTGTCGCCGTCGGAACGCTGGCAATCGGTGAACCCGGAGCGGCGAATGCCGGCTTGCTGGCGGCACAGATCCTGGCTCTCCACGATGCCGACCTTGCAGCCCGTCTTGACGATTGGCGACGCTCACGGACGGAAGCTGTTGGCGACCGTCCCACTACGGACGCCGGATAAGCATGTCGGCGATTATCGATAAGCCACTCGAACCAGGCGCAACGATTGGAATTCTTGGCGGCGGACAACTTGGCAGGATGCTTGCCATGGCGGCGGCCCGCCTTGGATTCAAATGTCATATCTACTCCGACAAGATTGAAGCACCGGCAACGGATGTTGCGAGTACCGAAACCCACGCCTCTTTCGACGATGAAGGAGCACTTGAACTCTTTGCCCGCTCGGTCGATGTCGCAACTTACGAGTTTGAAAACGTCCCCGCGGATTCCCTAACGGTTATCGAGCGTATCGCACCGGTCGCACCGCCAATCGGCGCACTTGGCGTCGCACAGGACCGGCTCCGGGAAAAAGAACTGGCTCGATCGCTTGGGATCGGGACAGCTCCGTTCGCGCCCGTCGATAGCGAAGAAGACCTCAGATCCGCACTTGCCGAAATCGGTTGTCCGGCGCTCTTGAAGACCCGGCAGCTCGGCTATGACGGCAAGGGCCAGGTCAAAATCACGACGATATCCGAAACATCAGCTGCGCTTGCGGAGATCCGCAACGCTCCTGCCATTGTTGAAAAATTTGTCCCCTTTGAGCGGGAGATATCGATACTTGCCGTTCGTGGATGGGATGGCACAGTCGCTTTTTACGATCCGCCGGAAAACGCGCATTCCAATCAGATTCTCCAGGAAACCGTCGTGCCGGCGCAGGTCGATGACGATGTGGCAGAGCACGCGCGTTCCATCGCAATGAAAATTGCAACGAAGCTCGAATATGTCGGCGTGCTTTGCGTCGAGCTCTTTGTGGTACGGCAGGGGGACAACTATGAGCTGTTGGTCAACGAAATGGCACCTCGCGTCCACAATAGCGGCCACTGGACGCTGGAGGCCTGTGTCATAAGCCAGTTTGAGAACCATATACGCGCCGTGGCCGGTTGGCCGCTCGGTACAACGGACCGCCATAGCGATGCCGTCATGCGCAATCTTATCGGGCCTCAGGTCAACGAATGGGGCGCACTGGCTGCGGAACCTGGAACAGCCGTGCATCTGTATGGAAAAGGGGAAGCGCGGGACGGCCGCAAGATGGGCCACATCACGCGGCTCATTCCAAAATAGCGGAATCAAAAGTCAGTCATCGAAGTATCCCAGAGCCGTAGACCGCTGGAATCAGTCGGTTTTTCTCGATTTTTGGGAGATTGATTGCGAATCCATTAATCTAGACATCGGATAATCTGTTTGATACAGGTGCCAAAACGGGGCAACGAGCACATTTTTTGGTGACTCGAATGTGCCTTGACTGCAATTGAAAACCATAGAGACGGAGACGTAGGCACGTGCAAGTCAGTGTCCGCGATAATAATGTCGACCAAGCCCTGAAAGTGCTGAAGAAGAAACTCCAGCGCGAGGGTGTATTCCGTGAGATGAAGCTCCGGAATTGTTACGAAAAGCCCTCGGAAAAGCGGGCTCGCCAGAAAGCCGAAGCGGTCCGCCGCGCGCGCAAATTGGCCCGCAAACGTGCGCAACGCGAAGGTCTGATTCCCGGGAAGGCCAAAGCCCGTCCCTCGGCCGGCGGGCGTCGCTAGTCCGCAGTTCGTCGACCAGTTCGATATCCAAGCGGTCGCATGGCATTTTTGCCATGCGCCCTCTGCTGCGTTGCCGCGTATCTCAGGTCAGATGAAACTTCAATCGTTAGCCGCGGTGCCGATTTGCGCAGCACCGCCGGTAACGACGATCTGACGATGCGGATACGGAATCGAGACGCCGGCTTCGTCCAAGGCATATTTGACAGCGCGATTTAGCTCAAAATTGACATCCCAGAAGTCCTGGCGATTGATCCATGCCCGAAGCTGGAGATCGACAGAACTGTCACCAAGCCCTTTGACGATGACGATCGGCTCGGGGTCCGACACGATGCGTTCATCTGCCTTCGCCAAGTCCAGAACGATCTTGCGCGCCTTGTCGATATCGTCGTCATAGGAGATGCCGATCATCATATCCAGGCGCCGGCGCGGCCGCATGGAATAGTTGAAGATCGTGCCGGACCAGATAGCACTATTCGGCACGGCAACGAAAATTCCTTGCGACGTGTGCATGCGCGTCATGAACATACCGATTTCATCGACCGTACCGCCAACCCCGCCGGCCTCGATAAAGTCGCCGACACGAAACGGGCGCAGCATGAGCATCATCAGACCAGCCGCGACGTTTTGCAGTGTCCCCTGCAGGGCAAGTCCGATCGCGAGACCGGCAGCGCCCAGGACGGCGATGATACTGGTCGTCTGAACGCCGAATTCGGCGAGGACGAGAATGCCGGTAAATACGAGGATCGCATAGCGCGCGATCTGCGAGAGGATCGGGATCAGCGTGCGATCGAACTTTTCAATTGATTCCAGGCGCCTGCGAATATTGCGACTGACCCAGCCGGCGATAATGAATCCGGCGATGAGGAGCGCTACAGCCGTTGCCAGACTGAGCGTGTAATCGAGCCCAGAGCTGAACATCTCTGTTGCCGCTGTCTTGATTTCGTCCATCGCTCAATAGCCTCCCGGCAAATCGTCAAATACCGTCCAACCCGGACCCGTTATGGCGCGCTTAGATACCACAAATTCGGACATTGTCACGGCCTACCGGCGGCGCGAGCCACCCTACTGCGCACGGTCCGGCAGCTTGTCCAGGAATTCGCTTACCCGGCCCCAGCTCCCGTGGTCGAAAAGATCGCTATGCCCGCCATCCGGGAAGATTGTCAGCGCGACCGGGCCAGTTGCTGCGACATGGAGTTTTTTCGCATGAGATACCGGAATGACGGCATCTAGCTCGCCGTGAACAATCAGGATCGGTGCCTTGACGCGCTTGATATGATCGATCGTCCGCCACTGATCGGACATGATTAGACGCAGCGGCAGAAACCAATAGGTGCTCTTGGCAACATCGACGGTCGAGGTCAGGGGGGCCTCCAAAACGACTGCACGAACGGGACGCTCCGCCGCGAGTTGGACGACGGTGCCCGTCCCAAGCGACTCGCCGTAAAGAATGATCTGTTCAGGCGTCCGGCCCTGCCCGCGCAGATAGTCGTAGATCCGCATCGCGTCGGCCACATTGGCCGTTTCGCTGGGCCGGCCTTCCGAACCGCCATAGCCACGCGCATTGATATAGATGACGCCATAACCGGCTGACTGGATGGTCGCGATCTTATCCGCGCGGCCCGCTGCATTGCCGGCATTGCCATGAAAATAGACGACTGTCGGTTTATTGGTCGGGCCCGGCGCATACCAGCTGACCAGGGTCTTTCCGTCCGGCATCGGAACTTCGATCTCTTCGACACCATGAAGGCCGATATCCTTCGGAGCCACACGGGTGCGGTCCGGAAAATACATGAAGAGACGCTCGGCGAAAAAGCCCGCGATGCAAATGGCCGCATAGCCTGCGACCAGCCAGCTCAATATCTCAATCACCCTTGTGCCGCCCCCTGTTGGCATCGGGGGGTTCTAGCCGGCTTGGCAGGCAGGGTCAAAGGCCCCGTAGCAGCATGCGCTGTTATGCGCCTCATACATGTTCCGGGCAAAATGTCCGATCACGACAGAATTCCAGGAATTCAGAGCGCCTTCACAATCTCTTCGGTCATTTTCTTCGCGTCGCCAAAGAGCATCATCGTGTTGTCACGATAGAACAACGTATTGTCGATACCGGCATATCCCGAAGAAAGAGACCGCTTGGAAAACATAACCGTTCCGGCTTTCCAGACCTCGAGCACTGGCATGCCGAAGATCGGTGAAGACGGGTCTTCCAACGCTGCAGGATTGGTAACGTCGTTGGCACCAATCACAAACACGACGTCCGCTTGTGCAAAGTCGTTGTTGATGTCCTCGAGCTCGAAAACCTCGTCATAGGGTACGTTGGCTTCTGCAAGCAGCACATTCATGTGTCCCGGCATACGGCCTGCAACCGGATGAATGGCGTACGCAACCTCAACGCCCTCTTTCTTGAGCTCGTCGGCCATATCGCGCAGAGCGTGCTGCGCCTGGGCCACGGCCATCCCGTATCCCGGCACAATAATGACTTTGCCGGCATTCTTCATGATGAAGGCGGCATCATCGGCCGATCCGCGCTTGACGGGCCGCTCCTCCGCCTCGCCTGCGGCTGCCGCCGCCTCGCCACCGAACCCGCCGAGAATGACGCTGATGAAGGACCGGTTCATGCCCTTACACATGATGTAGGACAGAATGGCGCCGGACGATCCGACGAGGGCACCTGTAATGATCAGAGCGATATTGCCAACGGTGAACCCGATCCCCGCGGCCGCCCATCCCGAATAGGAATTGAGCATCGAAATGACGACCGGCATGTCCGCGCCGCCGATGGGAATAATAATCAGCACGCCGAGCGCAAATGCCAGGAATGTCAGCATCCAGAACGCCGTATGGCTCTCCGATACGGCAAACCAGACGATAAACAATACGAGCATCGCGCCGAGGATGGCATTGAGCAAATGCTGTTTCGGGAAAACCACGGGGGCACCTGATACAAGACCCTGCAGTTTCGTGAACGCGATAATCGAACCCGTGAATGTGATCGCTCCAATGGCGACCCCAAGCGACATTTCAATAAGGCTGGCCGCAGGAATAGAGCCAGGTGCGCCGATGCCAAAAGCCGCAGGTGCATAAAGGGCTGCTGCAGCGACAAAGACCGCAGCAAGACCGACCAGCGAGTGGAAAGCGGCCACAAGCTGAGGCATCGCCGTCATAGGGATGAGGCGCGCAATCATTGCCCCGACACCGCCACCGGCGGCCAGTCCAACGACGATCAGGACCCAGGTTGATGCAGACGGCAGCGCCACGGCCAATGTCGTGAGAATGGCGATGACCATCCCGGCCATGCCGAGATAGTTGCCCTGCCGGGACGTCTCCGGAGAAGACAGTCCGCGAAGCGACTGAATGAATAGAATACCTGAGATCAGGTAGAGGACGACGACGAGATTTGCGGACATGCTCAGCGATCTTTCTTACGGTACATGGCGAGCATGCGTTGGGTCACCAGGAAGCCGCCGAAAATATTCACGGCGGCCAGAATGAGTGCAACAAATCCGAAGGTCTTTGCCGTCCCATTGTCGGAACCATCGAAGAGTCCGCCTCCCTCGACGGCAACAGCCAACAGCGCTCCCACCACGATCACCGACGAGATTGCATTGGTCACCGACATCAGCGGCGTATGCAGCGCCGGCGTGACACTCCAGACCACGTAATAGCCAACGAAGATCGCGAGAACGAAAACCGTGAAGCGATAAAGGAATGGCGAAACCTCGCCTTCACCTGCACCACCAGCGGCCATTGCAGCCTCGGGAGCGATCGCGAAAAAGCCCACGAGTGCAATCAGCACTCCCAAGGCCATCATGCGGCTCAATCCGTTACTCATGACGCGTCCTCCTTGGTCAGCATTGGATGCACCAACTTGCCATCTTTGGCGATGAGTGTTCCGGTCACGGTTTCATCTTCCCAGTCGATTGCAAGCTCGCCCTTTTCCTTGTCGATCATCGGCTGAATGAAGGCCAGAAGGTTACGGGCAAACAAGCTCGATGCGTTGACGGGAACTTCGCCAGCGAGATTGAGCCGCCCCATAATCGTGACGCCGTTGTGCTGGATGACCTCGCCCGGCTTTGCAACTTCGCAATTGCCGCCGCGCTCGACGGCCATATCGACGACGATTGAGCCCGGACGCATGCTCTCGACCATTTCCTTGCTGATCAGACGCGGCGCCGGCCGGCCCGGGATCAAAGCGGTCGTTACAACGACATCCTGGTTTTTGACATGTTCGGCAACCAGTTCCGCCTGCTTGCGCTTATAGTCGTCCGACATCTCCTTGGCATAACCAGCCGCGGTCTCGGCTTCCTTGAATTCTTCGTCTTCGACCGCAATGAACTTGGCGCCAAGCGATGCGACCTGTTCTTTCGCGGCGGGCCGCACGTCCGTTGCTGTAACGATTGCGCCGAGCCGCCTTGCTGTCGCAATTGCCTGGAGACCGGCCACACCGGCCCCCATCACGAAAACACGGGCTGCCGGCGCCGTGCCTGCAGCCGTCATCATCATTGGCATTACACGGTGAAATTCGGCCGCAGCGTCGACAACGGCCTTATATCCGGCCAGATTCGATTGCGATGACAGGATATCCATGGACTGTGCCCGCGTGATCCGCGGCATGAGCTCCATCGCGAAGGACGCGAGTCCGTTGCTCGCCATTGCTTCCAAGGCCGGTTTTTCGCCAAACGGATCAAGCGCACCTGCAAGAATCGCCGTTTTCTTCGCATCCTTCAGCAGATCGTCTGCCGGGCGACGGACAGTGAGAATAATGTCCGCATCTTTGACCGTGTCGGCCGCCGATGGGACGATTGTCGCGCCCATTTCCTTGAATTCGTCGTCAGAAAAATGCGAGCCATTGCCAGCACCCGACTGTACCTTGACCGTACATCCCAGTCCGACGAACTTCTTGGCTGTCTCAGGCGAGAGCGCGACGCGACGTTCAGCAGAATCGGTCTCGCTCGGAACTCCAATAGTAATCATGGCAGACAATGCCCAATGCGATGCAGCGCGGCAGTGCGCGCTGAGAAAAATGATGAAAGGTCGATTAGACCAGGAAAATGGCCATTCCAATCAGGATCAATACGACAATGGCTGTAAGCCAGATCGTGCCCTTGATAAACATAGAATAGGTGTTGCGATGCTCGTCATAGTCCATCGCTTCATGGCCACCGGAATAGTCTATGCCCATAATAGTCCCCTTCCCGTCGTGAAATCCGCTTGATGGAGGGGGATATCACATGCGCAAGGCGCTGGGCAATCGCTAGACCCGGCCAATTGGCAAATTGACGCAACCCTGACAAGGCGAACGCCATCGACGTGAATCACACGCCGACAGCTTCGTCAATTAAGCAGTTGCGCGGCTTCCAGAACAATCTTTCAGTAACGGTATCCACCGCGCCGATAGCCACCGGGAGGCGGTCGGCCGTAACCCGGCCTGCGGTCATAGTATCGCGGGCCTTGGCGATAACCCGGACGGTATCCTGGACCCGGGCGGGCATAGCCATAGTAGCCGCTGCAAACGGTTTTGGTCTTTGCCTTGACGTGCTTGATCCAGATTTCCGATGGTTTGAAATCAGCGTGGTCAACCTTGCCATGATGGGCAAACGCGTCGAGCGCCGCTGCAGAGCGCGGTCCCCATAATCCGTCGAGCGCTCCTCCGTAACACCCCACCCTCTTGAGCTCTGTCTGAAGCGTGAGGGCGATGTTGACCTTCTCGGCGGGTTTCTCTTGCGCCGCATCTTTGGTTTCCGGAGCGGCTACAGTCTTGGCCGCCGGCTCTTCCTTCGGTTTCACCTCTTCGGTTTTTGCCCCGTCAGATTTTGCAGGCGTGCCAGCGGCAGGTATGGTCTTGATGACCCCGGTTTCCGCTTTCTCGGGTGCGGCAGCTTTTTCGGTTTTGCCGGCATCTGCCTTGCCAGCGTCGGTTTTTGCCTCCGTCTTCGCAGGTTCAGCCGCCTTTGCCGCAGGTTTCTCCTCTTTTTGCGACTCGACAACGATCTGGCGGGTTGACGGTGTTTCGGTTTGCGTCTGGCTCAACGCAACATCGGCAAGTGTGACCGGCAAAGCCATTGCCAAACAGCTCACGGCTCCGGTCAAGAGCTTCAGGTTACGGTACATGACCTATTCCTCTGCATACCAAAGCCCCCGGATTCTCAGCGAATCAAAGCTTCATAACGCGTCAGAACTCGGCTTCAAATCCATCCTCAACCTAGCCTATCGGGATCGACACGAAAACCAGTATGTCCGCATACCCCATATCAGTCGCCTTCCGGGTTAGGAAGCGGTACGCCTGCGGCACCAAAAGCTGCGGCCTGTCGGCGACCGACTTCGTCGAGTTCGAAACCCTCGATGGCCTGGTTGAAGAGACGATAATAATTCATCTTTGCGTCAAGATGGAGGAAGACTCCGCCAAGGCCGATCGCCGCCCTATCCATGAAGACGAATTCGCGCGGGACCCTGACCGGTCCCTTCTCGCGGAGCTGCTGATGGACCTGGAAGGCCTGCCGGCGACCATATTCCGCCGGGCTGACGCCGTCTGCCAGGGCCCGCTCCCGATCTTCCAGCATCGGGCCGTAGATGAATTCGGCCCAGATATTCAGAATATCGATGACTTCGTTCTTGAGATCCGTGAATCCCCAGGTCTCGTAGGCATGCACGGTCAGGTCGCGGTCATCGTTCAGAAGCCCATTGTAAAGATCGATGACCCCCTGCACGAATTTGGGCGCAAAGGTGCGCATGCAGCCATAGTCAAGCAGGTTTATCCCACCGATCTGGCCATCGTCGTTTTCGAAAGCCGTGTAATTTCCGAGATGGGGATCGCCATGGATGACGCCATAATGGCTGAAGGGATACCACCAGGCCTGGAACATGGCTGCTGCGATCCGGTTTCGCTGCTCAAGGTCAGCACCCTTGTAATCCAGAACCGGGCGCCCGGTGAGCCATGTCATCGTCAAAAGACGCCCTGTCGACAGGTCGGATTGAATTTCGGGGACACGGATAACGGGCTCGTCAGCGAAAATCTCCTGATAGAGTTGCGTATGACTGGCCTCGAGCCGGTAGTCGAGTTCCTCACGAAGCCGTGCCGAGATTTCCTTGAGCATTTCGCTCGTATCGATCGCCGGATCCATCCGCTTGTGGATTGAAAAGACGATCTTGAGCTGGTTCAGATCGGCCTCGACCGCCGATTCCATGTCCGGATATTGCAGCTTGCAGGCAAGCGAACGTCCATCGAGCGACACCGCCCGATGGACCTGACCGAGCGATGCCGAAGCCGCAGCCTGATGTTCGAATGACTGGAAGCGCGACTGCCAATCGGCACCGAGCTCAGCCGCCATGCGCCGTTTGACGAATGACCATCCCATTGCGGGAGCCTGGCTCTGAAGCGTCGAGAGCTCCTGGACATATTCTTCGGGCAGTGCATCGGGGATGGTGGACATGAGCTGTGCCACCTTCATGATCGGGCCTTTGAGCCCGCCCAATGCCTTGGCGAGCTCGGCCGCGTTCTTATCTCGGTCGAGATCATAGCCAAACAGACGAGCGCCCGCGACGCGGGCCGCCACACTGCCGACATTGGTTCCGACCCGCGCGTACCGGCGTACGCGCCTCGACAACCGATTGGCCTCGCTATCGTTACTTCTGTCGCTTTGTTCGTTCACTCACGACACTCCTGCAGACGATCGGCGCCACGTCGGGTCTTCAGAATTTGCCGCCGTTCAGCTCATTGTCTCGAGTTCGTCGATCATACGGTCCAGCAGACCAAGCCCCATCGTCCAGAAGCCCGGATCCGTGGCATCAAGACCAAAGGGTGCGAGCAGGTCCTTGTGATGCTTCGATCCACCGGCCCGCAGCATATTGAGATACTTCTCCGCAAAGCCGTCATTTGCGTCCTCGTAGACCGCATAAAGCGAATTCACCAGACACTCGCCGAAAGCGTACGCGTAGACATAAAAAGGCGAGTGAATGAAATGCGGGATGTAACACCAGAACGTCTCGTATCCTTCGCCGAGCGTAATGGCCGGTCCAAGACTGCGGCGTTGCACACCCAGCCAGATCTCGCCGAGCTGTTCCGACGTCAACTCACCCTCGCGGCGCGCAACGTGGACCTCGCGCTCGAACGTATAGAAAGCGATCTGGCGGACGACCGTATTGATCATGTCCTCGGCCTTCTGCGCCAGCATGGCCTTGCGTTCGCGCTTATCCTCCACCTTAGCCAGCAGACTCTGGAAGGTGAGCATTTCGCCGAAAACGCTTGCTGTTTCCGCAAGGGTCAGCGGCGTCGGCGCCATCAGCGGTCCCTGCTCGTTCGCAAGCACCTGATGCACGCCATGACCAAGCTCGTGGGCAAGCGTCATGACATCGCGCGGCTTGCCCTGGTAGTTGAGCAGAATATAGGGATGTGCGCTCGGAACTGTCGGGTGCGAGAATGCACCGGGCGACTTGCCCTCCCGGACGGGCGCATCGATCCATCCCTTGTCGAAGAAATTAGCGGCTATGTCTGCCATATCGGGCGAGAAAGCCCTGTAGGAATCGAGCACCGTCGACTGTGCGTCATTCCACACGATCTTCTGCTTCGGCTCTTCGGGAAGCGGTGCGTTACGGTCCCAGTGTGCCAGCGTGTCCTGACCGAGCCAACGTGCCTTGAGGCTGTAGTAGCGATGCGAAAGGCGCGGATAGGCCTCTTCGACAGCCGCGACCAGAGCGTCCACGACGGGGCGCTCGACCCGGTTCGCCAAATGCCTGGAATCGGCGACATCCTCAAATCCGCGCCAGCGATCGGAAATTTCCTTGTCCTTCGCCAGCGTATTGGTGATCAGCGTGAACAGACGCTGATTCTCGCTGAAGACCTTGGCCAGCGCGTCCGCACCCGTCTTACGCTTCTTGCCATCGTGGTCCAGCATCAGGTTGAGCGTCGGCTCGAGACTGAGTTGCTCGCCATCGACGTCGAAACGAAGCGCCGTCATGGTTTCGTTGAACAACCGGTTCCAGGAGGCTCGCGATGTGAGCCCCTTGTCATGGAACAGCTCCTCGATCTTGTCGCCGAGCTGATAGGGGCGCTCTTTGCGAAGATCCTCGATCCACGGGCGGTAGCGCCCGAGCGCCGGATCGGACATGGCGCGCTCCAGCATGTCGTCGTCGATTCGGTTCAACTCGAGCTCGAAGAAAAGCAGGTGCGTGGTGATCTCTGTCAGCTTGCTTTGAATATCGCCATAGAATTTGGCGCGTTCGGGATCTGCCGTGTCGGCGGCATAGAGCAGACCAGAGTAGGACCCGATGCGCCCGAGTACATCGCTCATCGATTCGTAAGCCCCGACGGCTTCAGCAAGTCGTGCGCCGGCCTGGTCGCCGCTGGCAATTTCACCCAGCGCGCCCTGATAGCGCTCTTGGAACGCAGTTGCGTCCTTGCGCGCTTTTTCCAAGTCGGTGGTCAGTCCCGCACTTTCAATCCCGTCATAAAGATCTTTGAGATCCCATTCCGGCATCGTGCCCAGATCCGTATCTTTTTCGCTGCTGGCCGCCGCCATACCCGGTGACTGAACAACATTCCCCTTGGCACCGCTCGGGCACGGGAGGTTCGACATGACCCGCATTCGTCTCTCCTAGATCACCAACGTCCAATCGGGATCGATCGAATGTTGCTCGGTTGATCGGTTCTCTTGAGTTCGGTTTCAGCAGCGGCATCGATCCGCATTTGCACCACCCCCTTATGTGCGCCACCGACCGCGGCCCTTCAAGCCTTTCCGATGGCGACCGATGGGCGCGGCACAAATCTGTCCAGAATCGAACACGGCATAAAGGTCGCGTTTACCCTTTTCGCGATATGCTCCGCATCGTGTTCGGCAGGGCTTGCCTTTTGGAATGACCCGGCCGCAGCGGTGCAAATCCGTGCAGTGTTCTGTAACGAGTATGAGTAGCGAGTTCCTGATGGCGAAATGCGTATTGGTCGTCGACGACGATCCCACCCAGCGTCGTATCATCGAAGAAACCGTCAAGCGCTTCGGCTACGAAGCGGTCACCGCAGATGGCGGAGAAGCCGCCGTCGCGCGTCTTACGGATCCCGACGAAAAGCCCATATCGGTTGTGCTTCTCGATCTCGTCATGCCTGATCTCGATGGCATGGGCGTCCTCGACCGGCTGCGCTCCAAACCGGGCATTCCTCCGGTCATTGTCCAGACTGCCCATGGCAGCATCGATGCTGCTATCGGCGCCATGCGGGCCGGCGCCATTGATTTCGTCGTCAAGCCGGTCAGCCCGGAACGCCTGGAAGTCTCGCTCAAGAATGCGCTGCGGATCAATGTTCTCGAAGGCGAGATCACGCGAATCAGTCGCAAGCGGGACGGACATCTCTCATTCGGCGACATGATCACCAAGAGCCCGGTCATGGACCGGGTGGTCGATCTCGGTCATCGCGCCAGCCAATCGACGATCCCGGTTCTGATCGAAGGCGAGTCGGGTGTCGGCAAGGAGCTGATCGCCCGCGCCATCCAGGGCGAAAGCGATCGCGCCGGCAAACCCTTCGTTGCGGTCAATTGCGGCGCTATTCCCGAAAACCTGGTCGAGAGCATCCTTTTCGGCCATGAGAAAGGGTCTTTCACCGGCGCTACCGACAAACGGCCCGGCAAGTTTCTGGAAGCCGACGGCGGTACGCTGTTCCTTGATGAAATCGGCGAGTTGCCCCAGGACGCCCAGGTGAAACTGTTGCGTGCGCTCCAGGAAGGCGAAATCGATCCCGTCGGAGCAAAACGCCCGGTCAAGGTGGATGTCCGCCTCATTTCGGCAACGAACCAGGATATGATCAAACAGGTCCAGGAAGGCAACTTCCGCGAGGACCTCTATTACCGCATCAACGTCTTCCCCGTCTGGGTCCCGCCGCTCAAAGAGCGCCTCGACGATATTCCAGAGCTGGTTCAGCACTTCATCACGCGGTTCGCGACCGAAGAAGGCAAGCGCATAGACGGTGTTTCGCCCCGCGCTCTCGATATGCTGCAGCGTTACCCCTGGCCCGGCAATGTTCGCCAGCTGGAAAACGCCGTATTCCGCGCGGTCGTGCTGGCGGACGAGCCCACATTGGATGTCGGCGAGTTTCCCCAGATCGCGTCCCATGTCGAGGGTTATGAGGTCACCGTACCTGCAGCTCCAAGCGTACCGGAACCTGAGCCTCTCTTCGAAGGCCCGGCTCTCCTCGGCGACGATGGACCGGTGCCATCCACGATTTCCGTATCGGCAGAAAACGGCCGCGATGCACTCGGTATCCCTGCACTGACCGAAGGTGGTGAAATCCGCTCGCTCGAGGACATGGAAGCCGACATGATCCGCCTGGCGATCGGCCGCTATCGCGGACATATGACTGAAATCGCCAAGAAACTCGGGATCGGGCGCTCAACGCTCTATCGCAAGATGCGCGAATTCGGTCTCGAGGCTCACGTAAGCTAGTGCAATGCGCCCGGGTCCGATCGCGGACTCGGGGGCGATCACTTTCCCTAATTCCGGCCTTTCGAACCGTCAGATGCAGATTTGCAACAGCCCGCTGAAAAGTTCCGCGCTTCACGCAATGATGAGCCGCAAACACTGGCAAACCGGCGGGTCTCACCCTAGTTTTCAGTCAGCTGCCGATGTGAACCATCGGCTGGCCTCGGTCGTTTAATGTCATGTGAGGTTGTTTTTCAGCACGCGCCGAAGATCGAAATATCTTAGCGAATTACGCGCATCTGGCGCTGAAAAATAAGAATTCTAGCTCTGAAATCTGGCGCAAAGCTGCGTTTTTCCGGAGCTGGTGACAACAGAACGAGAATTTGTCGAGGGACGTTTGAAATGCGGCTAACAGGTTCAATTGCACTTGGGCTCATCATCGGGACCGGCTTTGCTACGGCGGTACATGCCGTCGAGCCAGACGCTCCCGAGAAACTCATTTCGAGGATCGATGCCACATCATTCGAGGTGCAAAAACGGCTCGCACGACCCTTCAAGAAGGCAAACAAGCGACAAAAGAGCCATCATGGCGCGCTCGTTGAATTCTACACAGACCATGCGTCGGAACTGATCTGGGTCGACGAAAACGGCCTGACGGAGAAATCCCGGTCCGTTATCGCTGAAATTCAAAAAGCAGCCGATTTCGGACTGCGTGCCGCTGACTACAGCTTGCCGAAAGACGATGAGAGCACGAAAAACGGCCAACTGCCGTCCGTGCGACTTGCCGATCTCGAACTGAAAATGAGCCGCGCCGTCCTGGCCTATGCTCGCGATGCCCGCGGCGGCCGTATCGTACCATCCAAGATCAGCGGTTACTTCGACCCGACCCTGCGCATTCCCGATCCCCACGATGTCATCGAGAAAATCGCGCAAACTGACGATCCGGCGAAACACCTGCGCTCCTATCACCCGCAGAACCCTCAGTTCGAGGCCCTGCGGCAGAAGTTGATCGCCCTGCGCGGCACGAAAGAGCGCAAGCGCATCGTCGTTCCCAAGGGGCCGACGCTCAAGCCGGGTGTTCGCCATCCCCAGATCGCTATTGTTCGCAAGCGGTTGGACGCCGAAGTCGCTGTCACGGACGACAATCCCGATGCCGATCCGAAGTTCTATGACGCTGCATTGGCTAAGACCGTCAAAGAATTCCAAAAATCAAAAGGCCTCAATGCGGAAGGATTTGTGGGACCCGCAACACGACGTGCCATGAATGTGCGCCCCAGAAACCGCGTCCGGACGATCCTTGCCAACATGGAGCGCTGGCGCTGGCTGCCGGACAATCTCAGCGGCCTTTACATCAAGGTCAACGTCCCGGAATTCCGGTTTCGTGTGATCGACGGCGAGGACGTCATTCACGCGGAACGCGTCGTCGTCGGCAAGACGAAGAACCAGACACCCGTTTTCAGCGACGAGATGGAGCACATCGTCTTCAATCCCTACTGGAACGTACCGAATTCCATCAAGGTGAAGGAAATCCTGCCCCAGATGACACGGTCATCAGGGTGGTTCGGCTCGGCAGCGCCGCGGGTCCTCGCATCGCACGGCCTGAGGGTCAAATATCGCGGACGGCCCGTCGATGTCGGCCGCGTCGACTGGCGCCGCGTCGATGTCCGCCGCTATCACTTCTACCAGCCGCCGGGTGCTCGCAATGTTCTCGGCGTCGTAAAGTTCATGTTCCCGAACAAGCATTCGGTCTACATGCATGACACGACATCCAAGGGATTGTTCAACCGCTCGGTTCGTGCCTACAGCCACGGATGCGTGCGAGTGCGGAACCCGCGGCAACTGGCCGAACTCATTCTGAAACGTGACTCAGGCTGGTCGAAAGGTCGGATCGCAAAAACGATCTCCGCAGGCAAGAATCATCACGTCCGCCTGAAGCGCAAGATCCCCGTTCACGTGACCTATTTCACAGCTCAAGTGGATAAAAACGGAAAGATCAGCTATTTCGGCGATATCTACGGGCATGATTCACGCATGGCATCGGCTCTGGGCTTAAAGGCCGGATCCTAGGTTTTGCAAGGCGAGAGCATTGCTCTCGCCTGCCCAAAAATGATCATAAACTGTCGCTCTCGGGCAACAGTTTGCAAAGGAATCTAGGCCATCACCTGGAGCGCCTTGTTTTAGCCCCCTTTTCCCGCTTTACCTTTCGTTAACAGACTACGGCAAAGATGATCGTTATCGGTGCTGAAGATTGCACCGCACAAACGACGGCCCGGCAGTCTGTCGAAGGGAATACTAAGGCGCAAAAGCGCCACTTGGGAATGGTACGGGGGATCACCGCAATGAATGTGCGTGTGTGCGCACGATCATCTGTCGCGACAGCGGTCGCCGCCCTTGCGATGCTCGGCATCTCAAGCAGCGTCTTCGCTGAAACCCGGACTCTGGCGATTTATAACGTCAATACCAAGGAACTGACCGAAACGACCTACAAAGTCGACGGAAAGTATCTTCCCGAAGGTCTCAAAAAGATCAATCACGCCATGCGCGACTGGCGCCGGAATGTATCCACAAAGATGGATCCGGAGCTGATCGATCTGGTCTGGAAGCTGCATCGCGAACTTGGTTCGCAGAAGCCGGTTCACCTGATCTCAGCGTTTCGTTCGCGCACGACCAACAACAAACTGCGCCGGACCCGCGGTGGCCAGGCCCGCAATAGCCGCCATATTCTGGGCAAGGCTGCAGATATTCATTTCCCGGACGTATCCGTCAAAGATTTGAGGAATTCCGCGCTTATCAGAGAGCGTGGCGGTGTGGGCTACTACCCGCGATCCGGTATTCCTTTCGTCCATGTCGATACGGGTCGCGTTCGCCATTGGCCGCGCGTACCACGGCGCGAACTGGCCATGCTTTTTCCGAACGGCAAGAGTAAGCACGTTCCGAGCGACGGTCGCCCGCTAACGAAGCGCGATGGTCGAATTGCCATGGCAAAGCTCAAAAAGATGGGCAAGGATCGGTGGACACCGTCATCGAAACCGAAACGGATGCTGGCAAGCGTCGTCCCGAGCAGCCTGCCGTCTCTCACGGGTCTCATCAACCGTTCGATCACATCATCGCCTGACGTGACAGGTTCGATCCCGCAGCAAGACGAACATGCCATCGACCTCCATTACGAACCGCACCTACAGATGCCGATCGTTACGGCGGCTGCAGCAAGTGCCGGAGATGAGCCATATGCGCTCAGCCTCCCCGATCATGATGAAGCCTCCAGACTCTTCGTCGAAGCCAGCCAAAGTCCGCTTTTCCGCTTCCAGAACAGCATCCACGCCCACATTCAAACGTCACTTCGGTTCCAGGGCGCAGCAATCAAGACATTTGCCGCCGCTCCGTCGGACGCAAGTCGCACGGCAGACGGCAAACCGCTGCTGATCCGCACAGCTCTGCGATAATTTTCCTTAGCTTATTACGAACTGGGCCATCACTTTAGGCAGCGGTTGACCGTGGCCCGGCGGATGGTTTGCGAACATAATTTCGCTGACGGTGTACAGTTCTGTATTTGATCGTGAACAGAATTTCGGCGATCTACACTTGAACTCAAGGCATGCTAACGAGGTTATTTCAGTCCACCTCATTTGTGCATTCATTCGCGCCTTTCATATGCGGAACTGAAATCCTGTTGCGGCGTCGTTATTGTGAGATAGACGAATTCGCTCCCACCAGTATTTAAAATGCCGTGAACGTCACCGGCGGGTGTCCGCACGACATCTCCAGCCTTCAGTGGAGCGGTTTCATTGTCTGCAAGAAGCAAAGTTGCCTCACCACATTCGACAAGCCATGTTTGCTCGGCATTCTCGTGCTTGTGGCGCGGAGATTCCGCGCCCGGCTGCATTGTGACACGTGTAATTGAAATCTTCGATGCCGGCGCGTTTTCACTCGAGACAATCTGCACAGAGACCACACCAGGATTCTCAAGAACGTGGAAATCGTCAGTCGTTAGTCGTTGCAATGTCATCGTGCACGAGGGACCAACTCTGTTCGGAATTCGATCGCGGCTGAGTCCTTACAAATGATCTTCGTCATTATGTGCAATGCCTTTGCGACCGACTTATCCTCTGCGCGCCTGGCTTCGCTCATATTGCTCAATGCTGTCGAGCAATATTGAATACACCTCAACTCGCCTCCGGCGGCACCATTCCCAACGCAATCATATATGTCGCAAGGATCGCTTCCTGCTCGTTGCGCTCGTTTTCATCCTGTTTTCGGAGGCGGATAATCGTGCGGAGTGTCTTCACGTCGAAGCCCATGGCCTTGGCTTCCGCATAGACCTCTTTGACGTCGGCTGCCAGGGCCGCTTTTTCTTCTTCCAATCGCTCGATGCGCTCGACAAAGGCTCGCAGCTGGTCGCGCGTCGTCCCCTGGATTTCCTCTGCACTCGTTATGTCGCTCATTTTCCCCCGCTCCGATTCAACAATCTGTCATGACCATGCCGCCACATCGGGCATGCCATTTTCCTTCATGATTTCAATTGATTAGCAATCTCTATCGCGTGTGACCACGCGGCAAGACGCCATGCGATTTCTGACTTCTGTTCCTTCCGCCATTGATGGGCGGAAGGGCAATGCTCATTGGTTTCAATACCTTAGTGTTGCTCGCGCGGCCTATTTTCCTCAAAGCTCTGTTTCTGCGCCTCGCTCGCTTCGGTCTGATGTTTGTTTTTCCAGTCTTCGTAGGGCATGCCGTAGACGATCTCGCGTGATTCGTCTTTCGACATCGTTAGCCCCTCCCCTTCGGCCGCCTCACGATACCAGTTCGACAGACAGTTTCGGCAAAATCCGGCCAGGTTCATCATGTCGATGTTTTGAACGTCGGTTCGCTCGCGCAAGTGCGAGACCAGGCGCCGAAAGGCTGCCGCTTCCAGTTCGGTGGTCGTCTTGGGATCTGTTTCGGACATGGGTTCAATCCTCGTTTGCATCCGCCTGAGAACCGTAATGGCGGATCGTGCGAAATTCATTGGCGTAAGTGGGCTCCTGAAAGAGCCGCGTCAAGATACCGGCAAGTCGCTCTGCCCATTCCTTTTGACCGGCCTCATCAGCGATAAGATCCTGCCGGATCTCGATCAGTGCATGGGCAAGACCGCGTGCGGTGCCGTGACGATAGAGACTGTCTCCTTTCAGCTCACCCGAATAGGGAACATTCTCACCGATCACCAATTCCTCCTCCTGGCGCAAGCCTTCGACCAAAGGAAGCGGTAGGCGCGTGTCGCGGTCCCACAACACGGTCGCGTGCCAGGGACGTGGGCGCCCTTTCCAATGCGGCGTGAAGGAATGAATGGACAAGAGTGTCGGCGGCGTTCCCGCATCGATTGCAGCATCGATCCGCGCATCGATCGTCGAATGATATGGCTCATAATAGAGCCGGACCCGCTTCGCCTTTTCGGCCTCATCAAGATGCCGGTTTGCCGGAATGACGGCCCCATCGGAAAGCTGCATCACAAGCGTCGGATCGTCGAGCCCCCGGTTTGGATCGATCAGGAGGCGGGAAAAACCGGATAGAACCGCCGGCGCACTGATGAGAGCGCTCAGACGCTCCGTCACCGCCGCCGCACCAATATCGTATGCGATATGGCGCTCCAGTTGATCCAACCCCAGGCCGAGAGCCTCGGGACCGCCGGGGAAGGCGTTGCACGCATGATCGCAGATCAGCAGGCAACCCTTATCGACATCGCCTTCGATGCATCGGAATGGTGTGATCTCGGCGCTAGCGGCACCGTGCAAATCAACAGCTTGTTCGTTCATGAGCGGCACTATAGTAAGCGCTCTTAGAGAGCGCTAGGGCGGGCATCCCTGCTGCGACGCTTTCGCAGGAAATGGGGCCCGATGTGAACAAGGACGGTCACGCCGCGACAGAGACAGCGCACACGGTGGCGCCGACACCGCTCGTCTCGATTGCCGCCCTTGCGCTGGGAGCCGTGGCAATGGGCGCATCGCCCATTTTCGTGCGCCTCGCCGATGTCGGCCCCTTTGCGAGTGCCTTCTGGCGCATGGCTCTGGCGATACCGTTTCTATGGTTCTGGTTCGGTTGGGAGCGCCGTCGCACTGTTGCCAATGATCGCTCTCAGGAACTGCTGAAACACCGTGGCGCCATTCTGGTGCTTGGTTTCTTGTTTGCCGGCGATCTTTTTTTCTGGCATCTCGCAATTCATAACACCTCTGTCGCAAACGCCACGTTGCTTGCGACCATGACCCCGATCATCGTCACGCTCGGTGCCTGGCTCGTGCTGAAGGAGACCGTAAACGCGCGGATCTTCGCCGGTGTTGCCCTTGGCGTTGCCGGCGCCTCCCTGCTTGTCGGAGCCAGTGCCCGATTCAATCCAGAGAACGTGACGGGAGATATGTACGGGCTGATCACATCCTTCTTCTTCGGCACCTACGTGCTCGCAATGTCGTGGGCCCGCCGGCGGCTAAGTGCTGCCGAGACCATGTTCTATCCGTCGATCGTAACGGCAGCCCTCTTGCTGGTCGCCGCCCTCGCCCTTGATGACAGGTTGCTGCCATCCACATGGGAAGGTGCGGCTGCATTGTTGGCACTGGCGTTGATCAGTCACGTCGGAGGCCAGGGACTGACGGCTTATGCGCTGGGAATGCTGCCGGCGATCTTTTCTTCCCTCGTCATCTTCGTTGAAGCCCTGGCCGCCGTTGTGCTTGCATGGCTTGTCCTGTCCGAAGCCGTATCGCTTTGGCAGACCGTTGGCGGCCTGTTTCTGCTCGCCGGAATCTATGCTGCACGCCCTGCAAGATCCGATTGATTTGGTGCGACTGCATTGGTTTCAGCACGTGAATGACCGTGGCGACCGGGATCGCACGCGAGATGGCGGAAGGCCACTGAGCGAACGTTCATACCCGTTCGGTCGCCAACCGTTTGATCGAATTTTAATGTGCAAGTCAGTTCAATCCACGCCAAGATGGCATTAGCAGTCTGTCGAGTGCCTCCTTGGCAACTGAAAAACTGTGTCGTTTGGCTCGCTTGATTAACCGGCGTTGCAAGACGAAAATTCGTTCGAGTTCGTAGTTTGACATATGAAATTGGCTTGCATTGCAAAGACTAAGGCCTTGACCTAACCGCATTTCTGGCAAATAACGACTCAAGGTGTATTCGTGCGTAATCCGGCAAACGCGTCATTCTTGGCCCTGAATATAGGAATGTTTAGGAAATCTGCGCGATGCTTAGCGGGGCCTCGGGGGCTCCGGAACAAATGGGCGGACGCGATCATGCTTTTCCTGCGCGAAAGGCCAAGACCAAGTTCTGCGCGCGCAAGTTTTGCGAGCGTTGCCCGCTTGTCGCTATTTGCCATCCTTTTCATGGGCACGACCGCATTCCTTGATGCCACCCCCGCTTATGCAGATTTCAAGATCTGCAACACAACCGGAAGCCGTGTCGGTGCCGCCATTGGCTACAAGACGGTCAAGGGTTCGTGGGTCAGCGAAGGCTGGTGGAATCTCGCCTCCAACAGCTGCGAAACCCTGCTTAAGGGCAAGCTGATCAATCGCTACTACTATGTCTATGTCATCGACTATGACCGTGGCGGTGAATGGGGCGGCAAGCTTCATATGTGCACGGACGACAAGGTCTTTACCGTCGAGGGGGTCGACCAGTGCGCGCAGCGCGGGTACAAGCGCACCGGGTTCTTTGAAGTCGACACAAATGAAGAGCCGACATGGACCGTTCGTCTCACTGATAACAAGGACGCTGAAGCGAAAGCGCGATGAGGCGACAACGCCGGGCAAAAATTGTTGCAACCCTCGGACCAGCCTCATCTGACCCTCAGATGCTCAAGCGCCTGTTCGAGGCCGGTGCGGACGTGTTCCGCATCAATATGAGCCACACGTCTCCTGAACTGCTGACGGAACTGCACGACGCGATCCGTTCGTTGGAGTCCGACCAGGGACGCCCCGTGGGACTTCTTGTGGATTTGCAGGGACCCAAATTGCGCGTCGGCAGCTTTCAAGACGACAGTGTCGTTATTGACGATGGCGCCACATTGCGGTTCGACACGCGGGACGAGCCTGGAACATCCGACCGCGTCTACCTGCCCCATCCGCAGATATTCGAAGCCGTCGAGACAGGGCAGCACCTGCTCCTGGACGATGGGAAACTGCGCTTTGAAATCGCCGAAGCAACGCCGGACGAGATCGTCGCGCGTGCACTTGTCGGCGGCAAGCTCTCAAGCCGTAAAGGGATCAGCGTACCGGATGCCGTCCTGCCCATGGGCGCCATGACCGAAAAGGATCGTGCAGATCTCGATTTCGCTCTCGGTCTCGGCGTCGACTGGGTCGCCCTCTCTTTCGTGCAGCGCAGCGAGGATGTTGCGGAAGCACGCAAGATCGCCCGCGGCCGTGCCGCGATCATGACCAAGATTGAAAAACCGGCCGCCATCAATCAGCTCGATGAGATCATCGAAATGTCGGACGGCATTATGGTTGCCCGTGGTGACCTTGGCGTCGAGATGCCTTTGGAACAGGTCCCTGGCCTTCAGAAGAAAATCACACGAGCCGCCCGCCATGCCGGCAAGCCGGTGGTCATCGCGACACAAATGCTGGAGTCGATGATCTCATCGCCAGTCCCGACACGCGCCGAAGTCTCGGATGTCGCCACCGCCGTTTATGACGGGGCCGATGCCGTGATGCTCTCGGCTGAATCGGCGGTCGGCGAGTTTGCGATCGAAGCCGTCCAGACCATGGACAGGGTCGCCCAGGAAGTCGAGCAAGACACGCTCTACGACACCATGATCCATGCCCAGCAGACCGAGCCGGAAGCGACGGGCCCGGATGCCATTTCTGCTGCCGCCCACACGATTGCCGACACCCTCAATCTTGCAGCCATCGTTTGCTACACATCTTCGGGTGCAACAGGACTGCGGGCGGCGCGTGAGCGCCCGGCACAGCCGATCGTGGCACTTACGCCGATCACCTCGACAGGTCGCCGTCTCGCCGTTGTCTGGGGTCTTCATTGTGTGCTGACGAGCGATCCCGAAGATCTGGACGATATGGTCGATCGCGCGTGCCGCATTGCCTATCAGGAAGGATTGGCTGAGGCAGGTCAGCGCGTGATTATCTCGGCCGGTGTGCCGCTTGGGACGCCTGGGGCCACGAACATGCTGCGGGTTGCCTATGTTGGTGACGATGGATCCGGGGATGGTTGAGGGTTCGGAGGCGGTGCCCTGCTGAGATGGTGCCGTGTCGGGTGTTATAGTTATTTGCTTGCGCTACCGCTCTTCGGGCTACTTGAGCGCGAGCCCGCGTAGCGGGCTGTACCATCCATCTGCACAGTGTTGGCGAGAGAAAAGCCGGCTACTGCCGGCTCGCGCTCAAGTAGCCCGAAGGGCGGTAGCGCAAGCAAATAACTATAACCCTCGCCTCGCTCCCCACCTCAACCATCGTCTCCTGCTCCAGCCACACTGCGCGCCATCGCATCACGCCAAGACGCAGGCACCTGCCCGGACGCCTTCAACGTCTCTTCAGCCGCAGCAAGATCATCCTGTATCACCGCCCGCGCGATACCCTTGACCACATCTGACCAATCCACCTCATCGAGATAGTCCAGAATCTGCCGGTAAGCCGTGACCGCGCGGACCAGTGCGTCAGGTGCATTCGTCAGCGAAGCACCATGCTGGAAGTAGGCATATCGCGCAGCATCGGAAAACGCGTAGCTATCGGCCGCCTGAACCAGATGGAGATTGAAAATCATGTCTTCTGCAAACGCGATATCCGGCCATCCCGCTCCCAGCAGCTCTCGTTGAAACACGGGAAAATAAGGCATCCGCACACTGGCGATATCGGCAGGGGTCAAGCGGTCTTGGCCATCCTTCGGGCCGGCCGTTCGTAGTACGGAGCCGCTCTCGCTGATCTCTACGGTTGGTCCCGTCGCAGCGCCATGCCGGTCGGCCAACGAAGCCAATGGCAGAAGACGGCCGTCTTCAAATGCATCGTCGGCATCCAGACACGCAATCAGGTCGGCCTTCGCCACAGACACTGCCAGATTGCGCGCAGCCGAAGGTCCGCTTTGCACCTGAGGCGTCCGGCATTGAACGACATCTCCAAGATCAATACCTTCAGCCGCAAGCACAGCCGAATAGTCGATGTCATCGTCCGCCGCGATCACGATCTCCGACCGTATCCCGCTTTGGATATGAACTGACTTTACCGCACGGCCAATGAGCGCCTCGGCCTGAAAGGCCGGAATGATGACCGAGACGTCAGGTCTCATTCCTCTTGCATCCGCTCGATGATGACGCCGACACCAGCCGCCGCCGGGATGATCTCCGTCTTTCGGACATCGACGATCGTGCGTGAAACACGCTGATCCGAGAGCGCAATCTTCGCGATCTCTTCAGCCAACGTTTCGACAAGAAGGATATGCCGCCCTGAATTTGCCAATGCTTCTATGCCATCCACAATGTCGGCATAAGAAACATAATCAGAAATGTCTGTGCTTTCGGCCGGCCCATCTTCAGGCACATACAATCGGAGCGAAATGCAGACCTCTTGAGGCGCCACCTTCTCATGATCGAAAATCCCGATCGAGAACGGCAACCTCAATGAGTCGATAACGACGCAGCGGCAACCACCGAGGCTATGTTTATCGGCTAAATCCATAATCATTGGGCCTTTGGCAGGTCGCCATCGGGATCGTTCACCTCGAAATGCCTGCCCCCATCGATGGTGATGACCTGCCCGGTCATGGCCGGTGAGTTTGCAATGAAGGTTGCTGCACGGCAGATATCTTGCGGCGTCGGGCCGACACCAAGTGGTGTCTCATCGTGCGTGGCTTTGAAATCGTCCTCAGTCTGATCACCGCTTGGAAGCGTTAGGCCGGGCGCAATCGCATTGACGCGCGATGTCGGACTAAAGGCCATTGCCAACATCCGCGTCGCATTAAACAGAGTCATTTTCGACAAGGTATAGGAAAAGAAATCCGGCGTGATGCGACTGACTTTCTGATCCAGCATGTTGATGATCACACCATTCGCTTTCACGCGCGCATTGAATGCCCGTGCCAGCAGAATTGGCGACAGGCCATTGACCTGCATTTGTCGATGGAAGAGGGAGGGATCGAGCGTGTCGATCGTATCGTGCTCATAAAGCGACGCACTATTGATCAGCATCGTCGCTCCTGGAAAATCTTCGAAAAAGTGCCTGACGATCGGCTCGCATTGGGCCGCGTCGGCGAGATCGCCTCGATAGAGCCCACTCCTAACGCCTTTTGCTGCAAGCTGCTCCGCCAATGCCTCCGCTTCGCCGGCGGATGAGCGATAGTGAATTCCGATGTTCCAGCCGTCCTCCGCAAAATGCATGGCCAGAGCACGCGCAACCCGACGTGCCGCCCCGGTAATCAGCACAGCACGCTCAGTCATGATAAGCGCTCCGATCACTTCGATCAGAAATGGGAGATCTGCTCATTCGCACCGCCATGTCGCACTCGCATTTGGCGTCTCCCAGACCCTAACAGCACTCACAGCGATATCGTAGGACTGTAGGAGTTCGGATGCGATACGAGCCAGCTCGAGCGCGATATTCTCCGCCGTCGGAGGACCGTCGAGAAAATAGACCGGCTTTCCCATCTTCTCATTGGCTGTTGCGATCAGCGCCGTCGTCTCATCGGGATCGTCACGCTGGAAAATCGCCGTATGGTCGAAATGCTTGTCGATCCAACCGCCGACTTCATTCTTGATGACGGAGAAATCGACAACCCGCCCGAGCGTATCGAGCCGCGGCGCCCGGCACGTGATTTCGGCAGCATAGCGGTGACCGTGATAGGCCTTGCAATTGCCTTCGTGCCCCGGGATGCGATGCATCGAATCCCATTCCAGTCGGCGCGTACAGGTGATTTGGCCATGATCGACCATTGACGGCTCCGCTCCCGTGCTTGAGAGATGTCAGCTATGTCCTAATTGAGAGATACGTCTATGGAAAGAGCCACATGGCGACGCACTTAAGAGCGATGACTGCTCGCCGCCGTTCAGATGCCCTGCCCTTCCACATCACGCGAGAGTTCTTTCTCGGACTGCTTTGCACCACCGAGGAATGGATGGACTTTCAGCCCTTTTCGTAAGGCCGTCAGAGCCGACTTCTTGTCCCCAAGTTCTTGCATGATCAGAGCCAGGCCATTGATGGCTTTGAAGTGTTTTGGATCGATCGCGAGAACTTGTCGCAAATCGTTAAGTGAACTGCGGTAATCCTGTTTCAAATAGTAGACGGTCGCCCGTTGATTCCAGCCTTCGGCATAGTTCGGCTGTATCGCCACCACCGCATCCAGAAGCCGAAGTGCAATATCATGCTCTTTCTCTTCAACGGATTTGAGCGCCCTGCCCATCAGCAAATCGACTGTATCGCTTCCTGACGCAAGCCAGAGTTTCTCGATCGCTTCCGCGACGAGTTTGGCGCTCTCCTCGTCTTTCGATGCAACGAGTTGCCCATAAAGATCGGAGAGGAGTTTGCCGCGATCGACCTCTGGCGCTGCTTCCGGTTTGCCTTCCGCCGGCAGGCCGGTGGCATCGGGTTTCGGCTCGGCGACAACGGCTGAAACAGGCGTTGCGACAATGCTCAGTCCCGCGGCCAGGGAAAAGTACAACCCAGCCAATCTACGTGTTCGTTTTTGGCAGTTGGTCATAAAACCCCACATCGAGTCGCATTGCCGCCCATCCGGAGACAGATAATATCTCCGGCACCCGGCACGTCAACGCTGCACAGTCGGCAGCCGCGTCACAATTAGGGGAGCAATATCAGCCCTGGCGAGCCTTAAACCGGCGATTGACTTTGTTGATGACGTAGAGACGGCCACGCCGACGCACGACGCGGTTGTCGCGATGACGTTTTCGGACTGACCTGAGTGAATTTCTTACTTTCATCGTCTCTATCGCTCTGTTTTGCCGAACGGCAGCCCAAATATCCTCTTAGCTGCCGGATTTCGCGGGACCATATGTGCGGCCTGAACCCTTGTCAACCGGCCCGAAAAGGCCGACATAACCATGAATCATTTAACGAATGGCGCGTCGGGCAGCTCCTGACGACAATAACTCGTAGCGAGCTCACGCGAGACAAGACGCATGACATCACTCCGCATCGATCTCTATAGCGACACGCAAACACGTCCCTCCGCAGGCATGCGCGAGGCCATGGCAGCCGCCGAGGTTGGGGACGAGCAGCGGTTCGAAGACCCGAGCGTGAACGCCCTCTGCGAGAGAATTGCTGAGATTCTCGGCATGGAAGCGGCGGTTTTCCTACCCTCAGGCACAATGTGCAATCAGATTTCCGCGGCCGTTCACTGCCGCCCTGGCGACGAGATCATCGCCGATAAAACATCTCATATTCTCAACATTGAAAGTGGTGGGGCTGCCGTCCTCGCCCGCGCAAGCTCCCAGATGCTGCCGGGCCGGCATGGCGTGTTCACCGGTGAGCAGCTTTCCGAAGCCATCCGGCCGATCAGCCGCTATGAGCCGCGGACACGGATGATCTCGGTCGAACAGACCGCAAATCTGTCCGGTGGAACCGTTTGGCCACTTGCCGCGGTGCGCGAGATTGTCGCGGTTGCCAAAGAGCACGATCTCATTCTGCATATGGATGGCGCCCGCCTTCTCAACGCACAGGTGGCAGCCGATACACCCGCGGCGGAGTTCACCGCGGGTTTTGACAGCGCTTGGATCGATTTCTCCAAGGGGCTTGGTGCGCCGGTGGGCGCTGCCTTGGCAGGTTCCCGCGACTTTATCGACGAGGCCTGGCGCTGGAAACAAAGGATCGGTGGGGCCATGCGGCAATCGGGCATTGTCGCCGCTGCAGCACTTTATGCACTTGATCACAATGTCGAGCGACTCGCCGAAGACCACAAGAATGCCCAACTCTTCGCCGAACGAGTGGCATCGATTCCCACGATGGACGTCGAAGCCGATCGGATCGACACGAATATCGTCGTAATCGGTGTCGCGCGGACGGGCCGCACAGCACATCAGATTAGCGAAGCACTATTGGCGCAAGGACTGCGGATCGGAGCACTTAACCCAACGACACTCAGGGCCGTTACCCATCTTGACGTCGACAGGGATGAGGTGCTTGAAGCCGCAGATATTTTTGCGCACGTAACCGCTGCCGTTGCAGCCGAGTAGTAACGCCGTGCCCAAACTAGACACAATCGTCGGCGCGCCATTGCCGCCGACGAACGGACAGAGCGATCTGTCCCTTATACAGGTGACCCTCAGCTCATGACTGCTGGATTCGGCCTCGAAAAGCTCGGCCTCGTGGCGCTTCGCTTCCCGCGTGCGACACTGGCCATCGTTGTTGCGATCACCTGCCTGTTCGGCTGGCAAGCAACCAAATTGGATTTCTCAAGCGACATTCGTGAGATCTTTCGCTCTGCCTCTCCCGATTTCATCAATCTGGAAAATGTGAACAAGCAATTCCCCGCGAGCCACCGCGATATTCTTATCGTTGTCGAGGGTGCCAAGCTTTTCAATACGGAACGCCTCGAGCAGCTTCGCGCCCTGCATCTGGAATTGAGCCTGGTCGAGAATGTGGGCAACGTGCTCTCGATATTTTCGGCGCGGACCCCGCCGGACGCGAGCGGCAAGACAACACCGATCTTTCCCATCGAATTCGATGGGACCGAAGATCTGAAAAAGCTTGAGAAAGACCTTCAGGCCCACCCTCTCATTGGCGGCCGAATGCTCTCCAAAGATGGCACGCTCGCGCTTTTCATCATGTCGTTCACGGCCGAAGAGGGAAATATCGACGAGCTGACGAGCGTCACCAATGAGATTCAGGCTCTTTCCGCCGAGCTGCTTGAAGGATCGGGACTGACTGCGACTCTGACGGGTTCATCCATGATGCGCGTCGAGATCATCGGCGCCCTCATCCGCGATCAACGGACCTTCCGCCTCGCAGGACTTGGCGCTGCCTTGCTGTTGTGCTGGATTTTCTTCCGCTCATTCTCCTATGTCGTCATCGCAATGGCTCCGGCCGCCGTCGCAATTCTGGGGCTGAAGGGCGGCATGGCGATCGCCGGCCAGCACATCAATGTACTCACCAACGTCATTCCGACACTGGTTCTCGTCATTGCATTTGCGAGCGCAATGCATCTGCTCTTTGCCGTGCGGCGAAATATTGCGCGCGGGCTATCGAACGAGCCGGCAATTGCAAAAGCCGTCAACGAGATCGGGCCGGCATGCGTGCTGACGACCGCGACGACGACCCTTGCGCTTCTGTCTTTGACGCTTGTGCCGCATGGGTTCGTTCAGAGCTTCGGCCTGACAGGCGCACTCGGCACAGCATTCGCCTATGTCGGCATCATGACGACTGTACCGCCGCTTTGCCGGCTTCTTCTGCGAAAGGCCACCGCGGAAGACGCCCAGCGCAGTGAATCCGATGGCATTCAGCGCGCAATTCAGGCGGTGTCCGCCTCATCCGCCCGCCTTGTTCGCAACAATGCCGTCGTCGTTGCGATCATTGGTGTCCTGCTTACCGGCGGGGCCGGAATTCTCTACGCTTTGAATGTTCCGACCTATCAGTATCAGGACAATCTTCCGCAGGGTAATCCGGCGCTCACCGCCATCGAGACCATCAACGAGAAGCTTTCAGGCACAAACTCGCTACTCCTTCAGGTCCAATGGCCAAAAGACTATGACGTGAAGACCGAGGAAACTCTGGACTTTATCAAAGCCGTGCACGAGGTCGTGGCGGCGAACCCAAAGATCAACTCGGTCTCGTCTCTGCACAGCATCGAGGATTGGTTCGTCAATGGCGGATTGGGACGCAAAGAGCTGTTCGCCTTTCTGGACGACAATTCAGCGCAACTCGCCAAGCGGGTTATCTCGGCCGAGCACAGCGCTGCCCTCCTGACTGGGAGCTTCACCAGCCTGCCCGCGGCGGATCTTCTTGCTCTCATCGAGCAGTTGAACACTGCGCTGGAACCGCTCAAGGCCAAGTCGCCCGGCGTCGAGATGACCGTTACCGGCCTTGTTCCAGTATCCGCACGTGCCAGCACGGAAATGATCGGCGAACTCAACCAGAGCCTGATGATTGCCGTTGCCGTCATCATCCTGCTTATCGGACTGGCTCTGCGCTCACCGATCGCCGGGCTGCAAAGCATATTGCCCAATATCCTTCCCATCGCGATCGCCGGCGCCGGTCTCTATCTCTTCGGGAAGGGACTGCAATTCAACTCGGTGGTGGCATTCACAATCGGCTTCGGTATTGCTGTCGACAATACCATCCATGTTCTCAACCGCTATCGGCTGGAACGGGGCAAGGGAAACAATGTTAGCGACGCGATCGAGACAACGATCACGAGAATCGGTCCCGTCCTGATCGTGTCGACAGCCGTTCTGGTTGCCGGTGTCGGCGGAACCATCCTGAGCGAACTGCCATTGGTCCGCCTTTACGGCGAGGTCATCACGCTACTGCTTGCAACGGCTCTTCTCGGTGCGATGATATTGCTGCCGGCGATCATCAGGATTATGGACGGCCGGCGGGAAGCACCGGACGCCTATGTCAGCGAGCCGGAAAAGACGGAACAACCGCGCGCTGCGGAATAGCCGACATAGAGACAATCACCTTCGATTGCGATCGGACATGCCAATGACGACTGAAACGCCCTTGAGCGCCGGTTGGCGCGATCATCCCCGCTATCCCGATCCGGCGATCAAGATTCTGGACGACAGATTTCGGCCCTACACGATATTCAGTGCGGCAGTCGAGCAGCTCTATACAGGGTGCCGATGGTCCGAGGGGCCGGTCTGGTTTGGCGACGGTCGGTATCTTTTGTGGAGCGATATTCCCAACAACCGCATTCTGAAATGGGAAGAAGAAACAGGCACGGTGAGCGTCTACCGCAAACCGTCCGACTTTGCGAATGGCCACACGAGAGACCGGCAAGGCCGGCTGATCACTTGTGAGCATGGCGGACGGCGGGTGTCACGAACGGAGATCGATGGCACCATCACACCGATCATGGAGCGCTGGAGCGGCAAGCGCCTCAATTCGCCGAACGATGTGGTGGTGAAGTCAGATGGATCGATTTGGTTTAGCGATCCGCTCTTCGGCATTCTCGGCAATTACGAGGGCCACAAGGCTGAATCCGAAGTGCCGCAAGCCGTTTACCGGGTCGACGGACAGACCGGAGAGGCAACGATTGTCGCTGACGATGTGCTTGGGCCGAATGGGCTCTGCTTCTCGCCGGATGAGCGCATTCTCTATGTTGTCGAGTCCCGCGGCGAACCGCATCGCAAAATTCTGGCCTACGACGTCGGAGCGGACGGGAAGACGATCGCCAACAAGCGGGTACATATCGACGCCGGCCCGGGCGGCACACCAGATGGCATGCGCTGCGATATCGACGGCAATCTATGGTGTGGCTGGGGCATGGGAAGCGAAGAACTGGATGGCGTGCGCGTTGTTGCGCCGGATGGAGAGTCCATCGGATTTATCCAGTTGCCGGAACGCTGCGCCAATGTCTGTTTCGGCGGACCGAAACGAAACCGCTTGTTCATGGCAGCCAGCCAGTCGCTCTATTCCCTCTATGTGAATACACAAGGTGTTGCGGGGGGATGATTGGCGCATTGACGCCATGCCTGGCAAAACGACTATTCTTGTGCCTGCTGATTGTCTTCGGTGCTGCAGCACTCGCATTGCAAGCCGGTGCTGAAAACACGGACACCCGGGTCCGAACTGATCTCGCAACAGTGTTCGAGGAGCACGGAGTCGTGGGGACGTTCGTCGCCTATGACGTGTCGGGCAATCAAATGACCCTCGTGAACGCTGACAGAGCCAGAATGCGATTCGTTCCAGCATCGACCTTCAAAGTCGCGAACAGCTTGATCGCACTCGAAACGGGCGTCGTGAAGAGCGAAAACGAGATCATTCCCTACGGTGGAGAACCACAGCCGGTTAAGACCTGGGAACAAGACATGTCATTGCGCGATGCGATACCCGTTTCGAACGTGCCGGTCTACCAACAGATCGCACGCCGAATTGGTCTCGACAGGTATAGGAAATGGCTTGCGCGACTGGACTATGGCAACCGGAACGTGGGGACCGTTGTCGATCAGTTTTGGTTGCGCGGCCCTCTAAAGATCACCGCGATCGAACAAGCATCTTTCATGGGGCGTCTCGCACAACAAGCGCTCAGTGCCGAGAAGCGGACGCAATTGGTCGTGCGCGATATTATTCGGTTCGAGCGCAATGACGCTTTTGCGATTTACGCCAAGACAGGCTGGAGCAGAAAGATCGGATGGTGGACGGGGTGGGTTGAGCGCAACGAGCGCATCTATGCATTCGCCGTAAACATCGACATGGCAACCGCAGCCGATGCACCGAAACGAATCGCCATCGGAAAGGCGATACTCTCGAAACTCGGTATGCTGGATTGACTGCGCATGTGTCAGAGTTTGCTGGCCGAAAATTAACGATCATGATGATTTAAGAACCGCAGAATTCGGCGCGAATAGGTTATCTCAGCACATCTTGACCTTGTAACCGGCGCGAGGGAAATGCACGTGCAGGTCACCGACGCCAGGCTCGGTGCGATGGATCGTGACGACCTCTGGATCTGCTGCGACCAGTTTTCCTTCCACCGGTTGCTCGCCGCCGTCGACGTCGGGAGAGACCACAACCTTCATTCCGGGCTTTAGTCCTTGCGGATCATTTGCAGCGACAGTGCCTCCCGCAAGAGGCGAGCACTCGGAGGCCCTTGCGATTGCATCCTCCGGATCGAGATCGCTCATATTGCCATGGCCGATGGCCTTCACATTTTCCTCCCAGCGCTCGAGCGACGGATATTGAGACAGATATGCCGGACCCTGATCCCATCGCCCGCGCACAAACCAGACGGCGTAATAGATCTGCGCGTCGATTGCGCCAGGGCTATCGCCCAACAGAAACCTTCGGCCATCCGACAATTGGTTGTTGAGCCACGACAATGGGGCATCGATCTGCGAGACGAGATGCGGGAGGGCCGCGCCTGCCGCCTTAAGCCCTTCGGCCCAGTCCGGACCTAGATAGAGTCGACCACGGTCTTCGGCGAAATCGCGCGGCAGTTCATCGCCCGCGGAGCCTAGAACGATTTTCACCGCAAGATCGAAGAAAACCCCATCGGTCCACCGGCTGAGACACCACATCAGACCAGCATCCGAGGTCGGAAAGAATGTCGGATCGGGATAGCGCTTCTCAAGCTCGCGAATGATGCATTGGCTGTCGCAATAGATGTCGGCGCCAATCTGCATGACGGGCGTGCGTCGGTATCCGCCTGTCAACGCAACCAGATTCGGTTTTGGCGGCAACCGCGGTATTTCAACCGAGTGCCATGAGACGCCTTTGATCCCGAGTGCAACGCGTACTTTTTCCGCGACCGGAGATTGAGGATAATTGTGCAGCATGATCTCCGAGCAAGCGTCTGTCATTATATGCAGTCCTGACATCTAGTGTTGAAGACAGTTTCTGGAAACTTAGGATAGTCCATCAAATCGGTACTTCGGCCAAGCACAGCCATGGCAGGCTCACATGGAGTTGATCAGCGCGGACAAAGCTTGGCGCCAGACGTACAGACATAGGGCCAGATCACGCCTTCCCAGCATTGGGTGTATGAACGGCTTGTCTTGACGTCCGGCTTTAGCATCACATCGGCTGTCACTTTCGATCGCAATGTTGGATTAGGGCGAACACGTTGCGGGCTGACCCGAGGATTCTTCCAACCTTCCTTTTTCGACAACCGCTTGATCGCGAGCTCCAGATCACCCTGTGCCTGACGAAGCGCCTTTGGCGGATTCGTGCCGTGGAATGATGATGAGATGATGTAGCATTTGCCGGCCTTCGAAATCACATCACGGCGCGCTTCGGCAGGTTCAAGGCCGGCGACGACGAACAGTGCAAGTCCAAGAACGAAAGCAAACGGACGAAAACAGGACGCGATCACGGCAAACTCCATTTTTTCGATTGGCAGCGGACGGAAGTGTCGCAGGTGTCACGCACTCGGCTCAGCCGCGCGTTCATAACCAAAGCGATCGTAATACGGCCCCCAGGCACTCTCTATGCGGCGCTTCTGTTCGGGCGGTAGCTGATAGGCGTTCGTCTTATAGTCTTTTGTTTTTGACAGGTAGGCATCCACAGCCGGTTCTGCGTTCGAAAAGTCGCCCAATCCCAGTTCACCATAGAGTCGTTTGAGCGTGCCCTTCGGGTCGGCGACGAGATCTTCATAACGAATCTCGGCGATTTGCCCTTCTGGAATGAGATCGCGGTCATCCTCATAGGCCCGGAAGACACGCATGAACTGATCGACAATATAGGGCTCGAGCCAGGGATCGTCGTTGGGCGGGTTCTCCAGTCCCTGAATGGAGTCCATGGATTTCCATAGACGCATCGTGGACGGGAAGACGGCCGCCGGATTGCGCGCGATGTGAATAAAGCGCGCATTTGGAAAGAGCTTGATCAATGTGGCGAGCCGCGCCGTGTGCTGGGGTGTTTTGAGTATCAGCGGCTTCTTCTGCTGCAACGTGACGCGCCGGATGAACCAGAGCAAAGCGTCGTTCCACTTCTTCTTTTCATCGTCCCCAAGCATCCGCAGATCGAGATAGGCCTGGTCGACAGGGCCCTGATGCTGGAGCGCCCAGGTGAAGTAGACGGAACCGATACCCATGTTGCAGAGCGCAAATTCATCCTCCTGCGGCCGATCGACACCGACCTCCACATCGTCCTGAGGACGCTTTTCAGGCAAGGCATATTTGAACCAGAAACGGGCCACCCGCTCCGTCAGCAAAAAATGGTTTGGGAAGAAACACTCATAGGTCGTCGGATAGCCATATCCGGGATCGGCAGCCAGCAGATCGTGCAGATATGTCGTGCCCGTCCGCCAATGGCCGATGACAAAAACCGGCGGGGGAATCTCCGTCGCCTCGGCCCGTCGCTTGTAAATGGCTTCGGTGATCCGGTAGAGCAGTGAGTTCCAGGGCGCAATCATGCTGACCGACAGAACATTCGGCAGACATTTGAGATTCGTCTTGAAATTGTTCCGGCGCATGAGATGGAACCAGGCGCGAACCCGCATTCCATGCCAAAAATAGAGCGACCATCCGGCGTAGCGATCGCGCTTAAGCGCGTGCCAGAATCGGCGCTTTTCAGGAGCCTCGCTTGGTTCAGGCGTCCCTGCCCCGGTTGCGTTCGTTACCACGCGCTTTTCCCTCGGCTGAAAACACGGCCAAATTGCAATATCTGCGGCGGTCAATAGTGATCGCCGCAGGTATTAGACGGTCTTGCACGCCATGAAAACCCCGACCGTTGCAGCGTCTCACGATCACCAATCCGCGATATGGCGTGATTGGCCATCCCACCCACGTCACCAATAGACTGAAGGCCTGCCGTCTTGATGGAGCATCGGCGCATGTTTCGCTCTCTATTCGTCGCAATGATCGGCATTTTTGCCGTCGCCGCATCGGGAACTGCTGTGGCGCAACAGCCCGCCGACGCACGCTCTGCAGACGAAACACCGGCCCCTGAGATCGTATGGCGCGGATGGGACGACAGCTTGTTTCCCGCGGCCAGGGCCCAAAAGCGCTTTGTACTCCTCGATCTGAATGCCCGTTGGTGCCACTGGTGCCACTTCATGGAACGCCGGACATATGCCCATCCTGTGGTCCGCCGGATTATCGATGCGGGCTTCATCGCTGTCAGGGTCGACCAGGACGCCAACCCCGATCTGGCGTCGCGTTATGGCGATTGGGGCTGGCCGGCAACCATCGTCTTCGATCATGACGGGAATGAAGTCGCCAAATTCCAGGGCTTCCTGCGCCCGAGCCTGATGAGCAATATTCTCTATACGATTCTGCATCACCCCGATCAGGTCCCTGCCCTGCCGCCACGAGCCGAAGTGGCACGCTCACCCAACCCGTTCCTCACCCAGGCACAGCGCGACGCGATCCTCAAGGTCATGGCCGATAGCTATGACGTTGAGCATGCCGGCTGGGGCAAGCGCCTTAAGTTCATGCAGCCCGAAGTGGTTGAATATGCCGTGGAGCGCGCCCGCAATGGGGACAAGCAGATGGAGCGCCGCGTCCGCGAAACACTGAACGCTGCGTTGTCTCTGATCGATCCCGTCTGGGGCGGCGTCTATCAATATTCTCACAAGCGCGACTGGTCTGCGCCGCATTTCGAGAAACTCATGTGGTTCCAGGCCCAGACATTGCGGCTCTATTCCCGGGCGTACGCACTCTTCGGCGACGCCAGATATCGACAAGCCGCCAAGGCCATCCATGGCTATCTGACGACCCATCTCATGAGCCCGGACGGCAGTTTCTATACAAGTCAGGATGCGGATGTCGACGCTGAAATCCTGGGCGAGCATTTCTACAAACTCGATGCTGTCGAACGGATGAAAGCAGCCAAGGCACCGCCGGTTGATACGAACCGCTATGCCCGCGAAAACGGCTGGGCGATTTCCGGCCTTGCCGCCTATTACGGCCTTTCGGGCGATGAAGCCGCGCTGGATCAGGCAAGACGCGCCGCCGAATGGGTTCTGACCAATCGGCAGATCGAGGGAGGCGGCTTCCTGCACGGCGAGAAAGATCGCGGCGGGCCTTTCCTCTCCGATACACTGGCAATGGCGCAGGGGCTCTTCGATCTCTACAGCGCTACAGGCGACACAAGGTGGTTGAGGCAAGCGGCGGCGGCGGGCGACTTCATGGAGGAACACTTCCGCCATGACGTTGCCGGCTATGTCACCACAGCCAAACCGGCTGCAGCTGGCGGTGCCTTTGCCGATCCATATCTGAACATCGAAGAAAACATTCGGCTCGCGCGATTTGCCAATCTCATGCACCGGACATTCGGCAAACAGCGATTCAGGAGCATGGCAGCCCATGCAATGGGATATCTCACCACCGATACGGTTGCACTGAAACGTCGCTTTCTGGTGGGTATTGTGCTTGCGGACGATGAACTCGCGATGGAGCCAGCCCATATCACGATTGTCGGCCCGAAGGACAACAGCATGGCGCTGTCCTTGCATCGAGCGGCACTCAGACTGCCCATAGCAACCAAACGCATTGACTGGTGGGACCCTGCGGGGCCCCCTATGGCAAACCCGGATGTGACGTATCCGGCACTCGAAAAACCTGCCGCATTCGCCTGCGCCAATCAGATCTGCTCCCTGCCGGTTTTTGCGGCTTCGGAGCTTGAGACCGCAGTCGCCAAGACGATGAAACAACGCGTTACCAGGCGGGTCGTTCAATAGTCGGGAATTGCAATCAATCCAGCGAGTCGAACAGGCTGGGCGGATCTGCGTCGTCAGCCGGACCCAGCGCACTCAGTCCAATTCCAATCAAACGATAGCGCCGGCCGTCGATCTCTTTTTCGAGCAGGTGCCGGCCCGCAAGCCTTATCTGATCGGTCCTTTGAGTGGGCGACGCAAGTTGTCGGCTCCGGGTGATCGTCTGGAAATCGCTTGTCTTGAGCTTCAGTGTAACACCGCGGCCAGCCATGGACTTCGCACGAGCCCGTTCTGCAACCCGCTCCGCAAGTCTGTCCAGAGCCTCGGCCATCGGCTCGAATGACGACTGATCGACCGTAAACGTCGTTTCCGAAGAAATGCTCTTCGTGGACCGGCTGGATGAAACCAGGCGATCGTCTTCCCCATGGACGTAAAGTGCGAGACGCCGACCGAACCGACCGAAGCGCGCAACGAGTTCCTCTTCAGGGAGCTCTTGCAACTGTCCGATGGTCGTCCAACCGGCCTGCTCCATACGCTCTGCCGTGGCCGCCCCGACACCGTGGATCTTCGTCACCGGCAAATCGCGGAGAAAAGCACGCGCCTCAGTGCGCCCAATCATGGAGAAGCCTCGCGGTTTCTCGATGTCCGATGCGAGCTTTGCCAGCGACTTGTTGTAGGAAAGTCCAACCGAGACAGTCACGCCGACCTGTTTTTCAATTTCGCCGGCCAATCGCGACAGGGATACGGCAGGCGCTTCATCGCGCTTGCGATGTTCGGGATCGAGATCCAGAAACGCCTCGTCGATTGAAACCGGTTCGATGCAATCCGTCACCTCTTGAAAAAGAGCACGAATCTGACGGCTCACTGCCTGATACTTCGCCATATCGGGCGGAATGACGACCGCATCCGGGCAGAGTTTGAGCGCCTTGAACATTGGCATAGCCGAGCGCGGCCCGAACTTCCTGGCCACATAGCAGGCTGTGGTGACCACGCCGCGTCCACTGGTACCACCTATGAGTAACGGCTTGTCTGCAAGACTTGGATCATCGCGTTTTTCGACAGAGGCGTAAAAAGCGTCACAGTCCACATGGGCGATGGACAGCATTTGCAGTTCGCCGTGCGCGACCATACGGCGGCTCTGACAGCGCGGGCAGTCCGTGCCAATCGTCTCTCCCATCCATAAGCAATCGCGGCAAAGATGAGCCATCACCGATCCCGGCCTCGGGCATTCAGTTGAACGGGCCGAATATATGCCGCTCTTCAACTGAGGGACAGTGTCAGGCAGGAGGCGTTGCTATTCCAGCGAGCCAATATCGAGCGGCCACACGAAACTCTCTCGGGTTTCGCCATCGGTTGAGACGACGACGGCTTCCCACCCACCTTGCGATGAGGCTGGATCAATCCGCCGAAGCTCTCCCATGACCTTCGGTTTCCGGCGCCACGCGGCCGGCTTTCGGACGTCCTCGGGCGGCGCGACGTGGCTTGGATCGCGATCGCGCCAACTTGCCTTCCAGGGAACATAGCCCAGGTCGCTCTGAACATCGTCGGCGGGCTCGTGCTGATCGACTTCGAATCCAGCAACACCGAGAGGATTGAAACGCACTTCCGAGAGATTGTCTTGCGGGTCATAGACCGGCGTCGCCAAACTCAGATGATCGATCGAAAGCCGCCCGATCGATGCCAGAAGCGTATAGCTTGAAACAACGAGATCATGGCGCGCCCGCTCCCGCGCCACCCGCCCATTCACGACCTCGCGCTGGGCATCGAGCACTTCGAACAGCGCTCTCTCGCCAACATCGGCTTCGATCTTGACGCCCTTGAGCGCCTCCTCGGCAGAGCCGACCTGGAGCCTGGCTGCGCGCAGGCGCCGTTTCGCCGCTCGCAACTGTTCCCAGGCACGATGCACTTCAGCCAGCGTACGGCTCAATGTGTCCGAAACTTCGAACCCGCGCTGCGTATGGGTTTGACGCGCCTCGCGCACGCGCGAATGAACCGATCCACCTTGATAAAGCGGCATCGACATACGCAAAAAAACTGATTTTTCATCGTCGCGGTCGATTGTTCGCGAACTGTCGAACTCACGGCCATAGCGCAGGTCGACCGAAACCTTCGGCAATATCTCGCCGCGCGCTTCCTTGATCTCAAAGTCGGCCGCTTCCTGAAGGAACTTCGCCGACTTGATCGCCGGATTGCCGCCGGACGCTATGATGACAGCATCGTCGAGACTTGTCGGCAGAAGTGAATCGATCGGCGGTGGCGGAGCCAGCGTTCCGGGGAGATGCCCGACAATGGAGGCATATTGCGCTTCGCTTGAATCCCGATCCGCCTCAGCTTGGGCCAGCGTTGCGTTGCCCTCATAGAGACGCGTACGGGCTTGTGCAACATCGGTTTTCGAGAGGTCTCCCGCTTTCCTTCTCTCAATCGTCGTCTTTAGTTCCGTCTGCAGGAAGGATACGTTGTTCGCTCTCAACTTAGCGATCGCCCGGTCACGAACGACTGCCATGTAGGCCGTCGTGGCCTCGAGCAGTACCTCCTGCGTTCTGTTTTCGAGACGTTCCTGACCGGCCCTGACATTCGCTTCGGCCTTACGCTTGGCATTTAGAGTCTGGAATCCATTAAAAACCGGCTGTGAAAGTTCAATAGCGAGACTGTCGGGTCCGAGGTGTGTGGGGTCGCCCGGACGAGAGTGAGTCCGCTCGCGGCCCGTGCTCCCGTCGACGGTTACGACTGGAAGCCAGCCTGATATCGCTTGTGGAATTGCTTCGTCCTGACCGCGTTGCCGGGCACGCTCCGCCTGGATTGCGGGATTTCCGCGATAGGCCGAGACAAGAGCATCTCGCAGACTCTCGGCACTGGCGGGACTTGTCGACAGTCCTACGAGCAACATTCCCGCAACAGACGCTTTGAAGCGCCGCGTGCAGAGGATGCCCCCTCTATCAGGAGTGACAACACGATGCCGTGCATGAACGAACCAGGTGCGCAAAACATTCCCCATGTCACAGTGAAGACCCGTGGAAAATTGAATCCCACGCTAACGGTCTCATCATCGGTCAAGTGAATTGAGGAAGCGTTAATCGGCGTACCGGAGTGAAACAATGGGTGATCGGCGGCTTTGGATTATATGTCGGTATTTTTTATAATTACCGACATACAAAAAGATATCGAAGGCAAGCGGCCGGACATGCGAATGATGAAGGGGTTGTGAAGCGAATATCCGCCGGTGGACGGTCACACAGGCGCACGAACTCGGTATTCGTGGAGGGCGGCGTTGAATGTCGGAATGAATGGTCGCGCTACGCACTACAAATGCGCGACAAGGCCCATCATCTGCGATGGGAATTGAAGAAGCGTTAATCGCCGAACGAAAATGGGAAGAATTCTTCTTTACGGTTTCGACTTCCGGTTCCGCTTGGCTTTCTTCGGCGCCTGGCCTTCCTTTACGCTCAAACCGAAAAGTCGCCAGTGGTCAGCGACCGGCTGAAACAACAATTCGAAATTGATCTGTAGCGGCCGTGTTGGGAACAGGCCGCGGATATGCAGCATCCCTTGCGCCGTGATCGCTGGCTTTGCCAACAATTTCGGAGATACCAGTACGATAGGCGAAAGGTCGAGGTTCTTGCCTCTGAGCTTGGCAAAAATCTGACCAAGGCGCGCCGGATTATTGGTCGCCTGGAACGATGGCGCGGCGAGATCTCGCAGGACGGTATAATTGCCTGTGCGATTGGCATGGTTGAGGGCGATAAGAGTCGTTCGGATCATCATCAACAGGGCTTCGGCTTTCGGCACCACATTCCCCTGAGCCGCCAATGCCGGAGCACGAGGCTGCGGTTTCTGAGCCTGCGCTAAGGCAGGTATTGCAGCAAAGCTGAACGCACAGACCAGTCCAATAGCTGCGCGTTTCATGATGGTATGCATCGAAGACTCCGCGTTTCTTCGTGGGTTGGCACGTGAGATCCCTGGCCGCCTGGGCGTCGAAGGCGCTGTCGTGAATCAATCGGCTGGAGTTTAGCCTCTGCCCTACCGCTCGGTGAAGCCTGCGTTTAGTGACCGATAGACGGGCTTCAGTAGATAGCGTACCAGCGATTTGGCGCCAGTGATGATGTCGGCCTGAACGACCATACCGGGAAGAATTCGACGAGGCGCCGCTTCTTGCCCGACGAAATCCTGATCGAGACTGACGATTGCCTTGTAGTAAGGCGCACCATCCTCGGTTGTGAATGTCGATGGCGAGAGATGTGAAACTTTGCCTTTGACGACTCCGAAAACCGCCGAATCGAACGTTGTGACTTTTATCTCAGCGGCATCACCAACCTTCACATGGCCGATGTCGGTCGGTTCGACGCGAACTTCGGCAACGATTTTGTGATCCACGGGGACAAGGCTCGCAACGAGATCGCCTGGCTTGATAACCTCGCCAGGCGCGCGTTGCGGCAGCTCCTGCACGATACCGCCGACCGGTGCACGAACGACCAGACGGTCGACCCGGTCCTGGTGCTTGGCGACCTGCTGTTTGAGCTCCGCCAACTCGCCGGAAATCTTGGAGCGCTCCTCACTCAACGCACGCTCCGCATCGGCCGTCGATGCCTCGAGCTGGCTCTTCGCCTCGACCAACTGTTCCGACGTGCTCTGTTGGCGGCCTTGCGCGGCAAACAAGCGGCTCTTGACCTGTTCAAGAGAGGACTCTGCATCCAAATAGGCACGGCGGGAGGTATAGCCGGAATTCAGGAGTTCCTGGCGGATTGCCGTCTGCTCACTCTGGATCGCCACCTGCCGCTCGAGACTCGCAAGCTCATTGTTCACCGCAGCCAGCTCTGCCGCTCGTTGAGACACACGCGCAACGAGCGCATCGCGCTCCTGCTCGCGATGACGTTTCTTCGTGACAAAGACCTGGCGTTGCTCGGCAATGAGCGCCGGGTATTTTTTCCCGAGTGCGCCAAAATCCGGCTGACGGTTTTCGATCAATGCCGTGAGCGTCTCTCGCTGCAATTTGAGCGCAGTGAATCGCGCGCTCAGTTGCCCGAGATCGCTGTTCGCCGTAACGGGACGCAAATTGACGAGTGGCGTGCCTTTTTCGACCAACTGGCCTTCGCGCACGAGCACGGCCTCGACCTCCCCACCCTCAAGATGTTGGACAGGCCGAACGGTTCCGGCAGGGATAACTTTGCCGTGAGCGATTGCAAGCTCGCGAATTTCAGCGAAAGAGCCCCAGAGTATGGCCGCCAGCACAAATGCCGACACGACGTAAGTCAGGCGCGCGAACATATCCGGCACCCGACCATCTTCCAACTCAACAGGCAGAATCAGACGCTGACCACTGATCGAGGTCCGATTCTGTCCATCCCGAGGACGCATCACGCAAGTTTCTCCGAAAAAACGTGATCTTCAGATTAAACCAACTATGCTTAACGCAAATATAAGCAATACCAATCGTTACCTATTCAGGCTGCAACTGGTGCGCTCAACAGTTTGGGCACAACGTCTTCCGGCGGCCCGTCTGCAGCAACCATTCCTTGATTGAGGACGATGACCCGATCCGCTGCCCTCATATGGCTCGGCCGATGCGTGACCAAGAGGACCGTGGCCCGGCCCTTGAGAGCTTGCAGTTTGGCAAGCAAAGCTTGATCGCCCGCCTGGTCCAGCCGGCTTCCTGGATCGTCGAGCAGGATGATCGGACTATTCTTGGCATACGCACGGGCAAGGCCGAGTTGTTGCATGAAACCGCCGGGCAACTTATGGCGATTGACGCTCTTGAGGCGGGTATCCAACCCATCGGGCAATTCCCGGACCGTCTCGGCAATTCCGGCATCTTCGAGAGCCTGCCACATGGCTTCTGGCGTGACTGTCGGGTCGGCAAGCTTCAGATTCTGCTCGATCGTTCCATAGAAGAACTCGGGGCGTTGAGGCGCATAGCCAATAGCGTGCCGCAATTCAGACATATCGATCTGGCGCAGATCCAGGCGATCGATGCGCAATATGCCTGCTTGCGGCAAATAGAGCCCGGCAACGAGTTTGAGCAGCGTCGACTTGCCTGCGCCGCTCTCACCGACAATTGCGACGACTTCACCCTCCTTGATTTCCAATGCCAGACCGCGCAAGGCCGGTTCACCCAGACGGCCGTAACGAAATCCGACACCGATAGCTTCGATATGGCCGTGAAACTTACGGTCGAACGTCGGCACTTCCCCAGGAACATGTTCAACCGGCATTCGCATCAGCCCATTGATCTGTTTGAAGGTCTCGAGAATGCTACTCAGCCGGTTGAGTCCCAAGAAAACCGATTGCAAAGGCGAGAGCAGGCGCCACACCAACGCAACGATTGCGATCAATGCACCAACTGTCAGATTCCCCCATAACACCAGAAGTGCTCCGAGAGCTGCGGTTCCGACACCGGCCACCATCACAAGACCTTGCGATATCGCTTGGAGCGCCACATTGAGCTGCTGCGCCTTATATTGCTGAATAAGTGCCTCGCTTGAGATCTTCTTGAACCGATCGCTCCAGATGTCTTCGGCACCATGACGCCGAATCGTGCCGTACTTTTCGGTCATCTCCATTAGAAAACGACGCTCTTGGGTCTTCGACTCTCCTGCACGCCGCACATGGTTGCGCGTCATCGGTATCGTCACGGCGGCCAGCGCGACAAAGACAACGAGCAGCGCGAACGGAACGAAACCGACAACGCCGCCAATCGCGAAAATCGCTCCCAGAAATAAGAGCGCAAACGGCAGATCCATGATCGCATTGCCAAGTGCGCCGGTGAATATCTCGCGAACGCTCTCAAACTGCTTGAGCCGGGTGAGCTGCGATGAAATCGGCGCACTCTCGGTCATTGCAGCAGGCAGGTGCATGAGCTTTTCGAAGGCACTAATCGATAGAAGACTCTCGAACCGGGCCCCAAGGAACGAAACGATCCGCGCCCTGATGTTTCTCAACGCAAACTCCAGCGCGGCGAGAATGGCGATGCCTGCCAACAGATAGAATAGCGTCATTGGCGATTTGGCGCCGATCGCCTTGTCATAGACATTCATCGTGTAGACCGGAACGGCGAGCGCCAGCACATTGATCAGAAAGGTCATCATGAACAGAGTTACGAGCGTCCGCCGGAACTTTCCGAACAGGCCCTGAATCCATCCATATTTACCGTTGCTCTCGGTGTTTTCCTTGCGATCGATGGCCCGAATGAGAAATACGGTTCCGTATTGCCGTGAAGGGCGAATTGTTCGAAAAGACTGCGTCCCTCCGTCGAAGACCAGCAGTTGCCCATCCGGCTCAAGACTCAGAATCGCGAACAGAGATTGACCATCATCCGATTCAAATAGGCTTGGGGCCATTCCGGAACTGATGTCGCACAGCCGCAGTCTGCGGGGCTCAGTGTGATAATTCAGGCGCGATAAGAGTGCCCTGACATCATTCAATCCCATGACCTTGTCGAAATGCGGCAGGGCCTCTTCGAGATGACGAGCTTCTCCTGTCCAATCCAGGGCGCACAAGAGCGGCTTCACACAGGCTAGCGCAGGGGTCGTGTCGTCCAGCACATCGAGATGACGACTGGCATAGCTCTCTCTCAAACGCTCTTGAAGGTCGTGGACCGGGCTCGCTCCACCTCCGGGCGAGCGCACACCTATCCGATTGACGACACCTTGAATCTGTTCTGCGACGGTCATGTTCGCTCAGGCAACCACGGGTTCGGGTTTCGATTCTATGTTCGAAGCCGGATTATCGAGCACGGGACAAACATGTTGATTCTTGACCTCAAACACACGGTCCGCCATTCGCAATGATGATGGCCGGTTACTGATGAGGATGGTGGTCACTCTTCCTTTCAGCTTCTCCAATCCAGCCAGAAGCAAGCGGTCGCTCCGCATATCCAACAACGTGTTCGCCTCGTCGAAGATCAGGATTTTCGGATCCGTCGCAAGCGCGCGCGCGATGGTGATCCGCTGGGTCAATCCTGATGAGAGGGAATCACCGACACCTTGCGCCAACAAGGTGTCATAGCCCTCCGGGAGAAGATGGATATCCTCCTCAAGACCGATGAGCTGGGCTGCCCGACGCGCCGCTTCGAGCCGGAAGCCCGGTCCGAACATGGTGATGTTTTCCAGAATTGTCCCTTCGAAGACGACCGGGTTCGCTGCAGCATGGCCGATCCGCTGATTCAGTAACCGGCGATATTTCCCATAGGGTTGGATACCGTCGATCGTAACCGCGCCTGCAGTAGGTGCAAGATCCCCCATGATAAGGGAGGCAAGCGTTCCCCGTCCGGTTCCGTCTTCGCCCCGCAGGCCAATAAACTCGCCAGGTGCAATCTGCAAGGTGACGTCGCGCAACCCTCTTTCTACAGCGGAACCCGGATCATAGGACACGACATCGAAAGTGATCGCACCGCGCATTTCAGGCAATCCATGGTCATGACTCACGGGCCCGGTCTCGACGTCGTCGATTTCAAGGTCATCGAACTTTGCCGCTCGATCTTCCGCCAGTTCCACATTTTGCAATTCCGACCACACGCCAAGACCGCGAATAACGGGTTGGGTCAGACGCGACGATAGGAGCGAGCAGCAGACCAGCGCGCCGATGCTGAGCTGACCGTTCATCACAAGGAGCGCACCGACCGTTACGATCGAGATTTGCGTAACATTCGCAAACAGGCTTCCAATCGCCTGAACTTTGTTCCCGATCAGAACCGTATCGTAACTGGCCAGCGATGAGGCCTTGTGAAGTCGTTCGAACCGCCGCTGCATGAACGATTCCATCGCCAGGCCTTTGATCGTATGAATTCCTGAAAGGCACTCGACGAGAAAGTCGTATCGCTTGTTGTCCTGATCCGCTCGTGCCAGCAGGACTTCGCGCAGCATTCGGCCACGTAGAATGGTCAGGATTGCGAAGCCGGTGATCAAGGTCAGGGGCACCAATGCCAGCCATCCGCCGATCGTCAGAATCATCGCAAGGAAGATCACGGCAAGCGGAAGGTCGACGAGGATCAAACGCGAGTTTCCGCCGAAAAACGTGTTCAGTTCCCCAAGCGCATCGAAGCTGTCCATCCAATCACCAGCCGGCGTCTTGTTGATATCGGCCGTACGCCCCCGCAACATGTGAGTGACCGCATGGAATTGACGATGAAAACCGTTGTGGACGGCTGCCCATCCCATGACGTGCGAGCGGACGACCTTGAGAACGGCCTCGAGAAAGAAGGCAACCATCAACCCCAAGGTAAGCAGAGCCAGCGTATCCGTCGCGTTGTTGGGCAGGATGCGGTCGTATATCTGCAGCATTGCCAGCGGCATCGCCAAACCAAGCAGATTCAAAAAGAACGATCCAACCAGGACTGAGCGCGGCAGATCGGTACACTTGGAAAGTGCTGCCGTCAAAGCGTGGAATCGGCCAGGCTTCTCCTCAGTTTGGACGATAGGATCGACAACTGGGATAGATTTCGGGACTTCGGGCGCCTGATGTCGTTGTTCAACGATCGGCGTCGTTGCAGACACAGACCGATCCGTCTTGGGATCATAGGCTGCATATGGGCGAACACGGTCGAATTGCGCAACCGGTCGCGGCATATTCAGGCGCTGTCTAATCCGCTCCAGAGCAAACGTTGCGGTGGTACGCTCCGCCCTCTGGGCCACTGCGTCGCCCATCGGTAAACCCTTCGCCTCGCGAGAGGCACAAAACACTACGCGTTGAATCTGGAATAGCGGACAATCGTTAGCGTCTCGTTAACCCTAAGAAGGCGTTGAGGGCTGTGTGTGGGTCGCACAAACCGTTTCAATCCATCCATTTGGAACCGATCATTGCCCCGCCAACCGTCAAAATGGACCCTTCAAACGATTGTCGATGCCCAGTCCTTGAAGGCACACCGACAGACCATCTTTGCTCGCAACCTTTTCTTAAATATACCGCGCGATTTCGGCAGAAGACTGCGGTTTGTTACCGGTTTCTCAAATCAGGGCTCCTATGCTCGCCTGGTTTGAATTGTCTTTTCCGCAAACGTGTTAGGGCGTTTTATGGCAGAACGAGTTGACGGTCCGGGTACAACGCGCGGCAATCGCAAGGACGACGAGCTCTCGCAGGCGAACGACTTTCGCTTGAGCGATGAAGAGGTCGATCGTCACGATGTCGTGATGCATCAGCCCGGCCATATGGAGAAACCGCTCGATCCAGAATCGTCCGCGGTTTTCACAAATGACGACGAGGCAGTTGCGGCCGCATCAACCGAAACTGCTGACTCATCACAAACCGGATTGCCGCCCCTCGAGGACACGGCGAGTGTCACGGAAGAATTTGCGCCGGCTCGCACCAGCGAAGTGGGAACGTCATCGCGGCCGACACAGGAAGAGAAGCTTGCTCCGGAGGCCTTCAACACCGTTACTGCACCCATAGGCGATGAACCGTCACCCGCGGAACAACCCTCACGTTTTGCTGGCGAACGCAGTGAGCGCGGGGAGGATACCCCTCCTCCAGCAGCACCTGCCCCTCAAGCAGCAACTTCATCAGAATCAGATCCGGTGCCGGTGGACACCACGGATCCAACGCCGACGCCAACCAATCTGGCCGCGACCGTAAGTCTACAGAACATCGTGGCCGGTCTTTCCGAGACCACTGACACCTCTTCATCGGTGAAAGTCGCCGATATCGTTATTACCGATGACGGGATCGGTACAAACACGCTCTCCTTGGCTGGCGCTGATGCCGCAAAGTTCGAAATCGTCGACACAGGTTCGGGATTCGAACTGCATCTTCGTGCTGGTACGGTTCTCGATCATGAGACCGATGCTGCGTTCGACATCACGGTTCAGGTCGACGATCCGACGGTCGGTGGAACGCCCGACGACACTGTTTCCCAAACCGTCAACATCGGCGACGTAAACGATACCGGTCAGGTGTTCCTCTCAGGCAACGCCAGCAATGCCGCCGAGAACATCAATGACGCAGCAGTCGTTTACACCGCCTCGGTGACCGATGCGGATACGACTGGCGAAGCGATCACGTTCAGCCTGGTCGACGACGCCGGCGGACTCTTCGAAATAGATGCCAATACCGGTCAAGTAACACTGGCAGGCGGTCAATCTCTCGACTTCGAAACGGCAACCTCCCACGACATTACGATCCGTTCGTCCGACGGGACCAACACAACGGATCATACGGTGACAATCAACGTCACCGATGTGAACGACAATGCACAGGTCTTTACGTCAGGCGCAGCAACAAGTGTCGCGGAAGATGTAAACGACTCGTCTGTGATCTATACGGCGACCACAACGGACGTCGATACAACTGGCGAAACGATCACCTATTCGCTGACCGACGATGCCGGCGGTCTCTTCGAAATCAACAGTGCGACTGGTGAAGTCACCCTCGCCGGCGGGCAAGCCCTCGATTTCGAGACGGCGACATCGCATGACATTACGATCCGATCCTCGGACGGCACGAACACGACCGATCAAACTGTCACAGTCAACGTCACGAACGTGAATGAGGGCGGCGTTAGCGCGATCACCGATACCGATGCGTCCGCGGATGGCGTTGCGGAAAATGGTGCAATTGGCAGCGTCGTGGGCATCACGGCGCTCGCAACCGATCCGGATAGTGGCGATACCGTTACCTACAGCCTGAGCAATGATGCCGGCGGCCTCTTCGCTATCGATGCCAATACGGGCGTCGTAACGATCGTCGGCTCTTGGAACGCGGAAGTCTCTCAAAACCATACCATCGAAGTGACCGCGTCATCGTCAGACGGTTCTTCTGCCGTCCAGACATTCAATGTCACGATTGAAGATGTTGATGAGTTCAACATTACAGCCACGACGGATACAGATGGAGCCGCAAATACGGTTGCCGAATCCGCCGCTGTTGGCACTGCCGTTGGCGTTACAGCGTTCGCAACAGATGCCGACGTCACGGATACCGTCACCTATAGTCTGTCGTCCAATCCTGGCGGCTTCTTCGCAATCGACGCCAATACCGGCGTCGTGACTGTTGCCAATGCCCTGGACCATGAGACGAACACATCTCATACGATCGAAGTCACCTCGACCAGCACAGACGGGTCGACCTCGATCCAGACTTTTACGATCAATGTTAGCGATGTCGACGAAGCCGATGTCGGCGCAATCTCCGATACGGACGGTACAGGCAACGCCGTCAATGAGAACGCGGCCGTCGGCACAGTCGTCGGAGTCACGGCTTTCGCCTCCGATGCAGATGGGACCGACAACGTTACCTACAGCCTCTCGGACGATGCAGGCGGCCTCTTCGCCATCGATCCCAATACGGGTGTTGTAACGGTCGCAGGTGCCATCGATCGCGAGACAGCCGCGAGCTACGACATTGAAGTGACGGCAACGTCAGATGACGGCTCGACATCGACTCAGACGTTCACGATCGGCGTCAATGACCTTGATGAATTCGACGTCTCCACGCCGACAGATACGAATGCCGGAGCGAACACAGTCTCCGAGACGGCGGCGAACGGCACAGCCGTCGGCATCACCGCATCGGCATCGGATGGCGACGCGACAAATAGTGCCGTCACCTATTCGATCGTCGACGGCTCCGGCGATCCGGTTGTCGGTGGACCATTTACAGTCGATCCCAATACCGGGGTCGTCACGATTGCCGACAATACGCAGCTCGACTACGAGACGGCCACATCGCATACGATCCATGTGAAGGCCACATCCGCCGATGGATCCGAGGCGACCCAGTCCTTTACCGTCAACCTGACCGATACGGATGAGGCCGATGTTGGCGCCATCTCCGACACGAACGGTGCCGGGAATGCGGTCAATGAGAATGCGTCCGTCGGCACTGTCGTCGGAGTCACGGCCTTCGCGTCCGATGCGGACGGCACCGACACAGTCAGCTATAGCCTCTCCGACGACGCGGGCGGCCTCTTCGCCATCGATCCCAATACGGGTGTGGTTACGGTTGCAGGCGCCATCGATCGCGAGACGGCGGCCAGCTACGACATCGAAGTGACGGCAACATCGACCGACGGATCAACGTCGACACAGACCTTCACAATCAACGTCAACGATCTCGACGAATTCGACGTCTCGACACCGACCGATTCCGACGCCACAGCTAACAGCGTCGCAGAGAATGCGGCCAATGGCACCGCGGTCGGCATTACGGCTTCGGCTGCCGATGGCGATGCTACGAATAGTACCGTCACCTACTCGCTGGTTGATGGCAGTGGCGACCCGATCGTGGGCGGCCCCTTCGCCGTCGACCCCAATACAGGTGTTGTGACTGTCGCCGACAACTCGCAGCTCGACTATGAGACCGCGACATCGCACACAGTCCATATCAAGGCGACTTCCGCCGACGGTTCGGATGCGACACAAACCTTCACGGTCAACCTGACGGATGTGAACGAGGCAGGCGTTGGAGCAATCTCCGATACCAATGCGAATGCCAACAATGTGGATGAGAATTCATCCATCGGCAGTGTCGTCGGCGTCACCGCCCTGGCGAGCGACCCGGATGTTACCGATACGGTCACCTACTCCCTCTCAGACGATGCCGGGGGATTGTTTGCCATTGACGCCAATACCGGCGTCGTCACCGTTGCAGGAGCGCTTGACGCTGAAACTGCACAGAACCATTCGATCGAAGTCACCGCCACATCGACGGACGGTACAACGTCTACCCAGACCTTCAATATCGGCGTCAACGATGTCGACGAATTCAACATCTCGGCAACAAGTGACAATGACGGGACGGCCAACTCCGTTTCCGAAGCCGCGACCGTCGGAACCGCAGTCGGTATCACAGCTCTTGCAAGCGATGCCGACGTCACGGATACCGTCACCTATAGCCTCTCCTCCAATCCAGGCGGCTTCTTCGCGATCGATGCCAATACCGGCGTCGTCACGGTTGCGAACGCGCTCGACTTTGAGACGGACACGTCACACACAATCGAAGTGACGTCGACAAGCGACGATGGATCGACGTCGACGCAGACCTTTACGGTCAATGTGACCGATCATGACGAAGCCGATGTGGGTGCAATCTCAGACACGAATGCCAGCGGCAATGCGGTCAACGAGAATGCAAGCGTCGGCACGGTCGTCGGCGTCACGGCCTTTGCATCCGACACGGATGGCACAGATACGGTTAGCTACAGCCTCTCGGATGACGCAGGCGGCCTCTTCACCATCGACCCAAATACAGGTGTCGTCACCGTGGCAGGCGCCATCGATCGCGAAACGGCGGCCAGCTACGACATCGAAGTCACGGCAACATCGACCGATGGTTCAACCTCCACCCAGACCTTTACCATCAGTGTGAACGATCTGGATGAGTTCGACGTCTCGACGCCCACCGACTCGAACGCGGCGGCCAATAGCGTTGCGGAAAACGCTGCTAATGGAACCGCGGTCGGCATTACAGCCACAGCCGCCGATGGCGACGCAACGAATAGCACCGTCACCTACTCTCTGGTCGACGGTAGCGGCGATCCGGTCGTTGGCGGACCATTCGCCGTCGATCCAAACACGGGCGTCGTCAGCGTCGCAGACAATACGCAACTCGATTACGAGACAGCGACGTCTCACACGATCTATATCAAAGCCACCTCCGCCGACGGATCGGATGCGACGCAGAGCTTCACGATCAATTTGACCGATGCGGACGAAGGTGGCGTTGGCGCGGTCTCCGACAGCAATGTGGCAGGAAACGCCGTCAATGAAGATGCCTCGGTCGGCACCGTCGTTGGCATCACCGCTGTCGCAACCGATCCTGATGGCAGCGACACGGTCACCTACTCATTGAGTGACGATGCCGGCGGGCTCTTCACGATCGATGCAAACACCGGTGTGGTTACAGTCGCGGCCGGATTGGATGCCGAGACGGCCCAAAACCACTCCATTGAAGTCACGGCAACCTCGACGGACGGCTCAACATCGACCCAAACGTTCAACATTGGCGTCAACGATGTCGACGAATTCGATATCTCGGCCACATCCGACAATGACGGTACCGCCAACAGCGTTTCCGAGAGCGCGACCGTCGGAACGGCCGTCGGCGTCACGGCTTTGGCAACTGATGCCGACGTCACGGATAGCGTAACTTACTCCCTCTCCTCCAACCCGGGTGGCTTCTTTGCCATCGATGCCAATACGGGCGTTGTCACGGTTGCGAATGCCCTCGACTACGAGACGGATACCTCACACACAATCGAGGTGACATCGACCAGCGACGACGGCACCACGTCGACGCAAACCTTCACGATCAATGTCAGCGATGAAGACGAGGCCGATGTCGGCGCGATCTCCGATACGAATGCCGCTGGCAACGCCGTTGATGAGAATTCCTCAGTCGGAACGGTTGTGGGCGTTACAGCGTTCGCATCCGATGCCGACGGAACAGACAATGTCACCTACAGCCTGTCAGATGACGCAGGTGGGCTCTTCGCCATCGATGCGAATACAGGTGTCGTGACGGTCGCGGGCGCAATCGATCGCGAGACGGCAGCCAGCTACGATATCGAAGTAACGGCAACATCTGACGATGGCTCGACATCGACACAGACATTCACAGTCAACGTGAATGATCTCGACGAATTCGATGTCACAACGCCAACCGACTCGAACGCTGCAGCGAACTCCGTCTCCGAGAGCGCGGCGAACGGAACGGCTGTCGGCATCACGGCGTCCGCAACCGATGGCGATGCCACCAACAGCTCAGTCACATATTCACTGGTCGACGGCAGCGGCGATCCCGTCGTGGGCGGCCCCTTTGCAGTCGATGCAAACACCGGCGTCGTCACCGTTGCGGACAATTCACAGCTCGATTATGAGACGGCGACATCCCATACGATCTATGTGAAAGCCACATCGGCCGATGGCTCTGACGCGACGCAGAGCTTTACCGTCAATCTGACGGATGCAGACGAAGCAGACGTCGGCGCAATTTCCGACACGAATGTCGCCGGTAATGCCGTCAATGAAGATGCGTCGGTCGGCACCGTCGTGGGCATCACTGCCCTCGCTGCCGATCCGGATGGTACCGATACAGTCACTTACAGCCTTTCCGATGATGCCGGCGGGCTCTTCACAATCGACGCCAACACCGGCGTGGTTACAGTCGCGGCCGGTCTCGACGCCGAAACCGCTCAGAACCATTCGATCGAAGTCACAGCGACCTCGACGGACGGCTCAACGTCTACCCAGACCTTCAACATCGGCGTCAACGATGTCGACGAGTTCGATATCTCGGCCACGTCCGACAATGACGGCACGGCTAACTCGGTGTCGGAAAGCGCGACTGTCGGAACGGCCGTCGGGGTCACAGCGCTTGCGACCGACGCCGACGTCACTGACACCGTCACCTACTCCCTCTCCTCCAATCCTGGCGGCTTCTTTGCCATCGATGCCAACACCGGTGTCGTCACCGTCGCAGGCGCCTTGGATTACGAGACGGACACTTCACACACAATCGAGGTGACATCGACCAGCGACGATGGCTCCACGTCGACACAGACCTTCACGATCAACGTTAGCGACGAAGACGAAGCCGATGTCGGTGCGATCTCCGACACGAATGCCGCTGGCAACGCCGTTGATGAGAACTCTTCCGTCGGAACGGTTGTCGGTGTCACGGCCTTTGCGTCAGATGCCGACGGTACCGACGACGTTACCTACAGTCTGTCGGATGATGCAGGTGGCCTCTTCGCCATCGATGCCAACACCGGTGTTGTGACGGTCGCAGGCGCAATCGACCGTGAGACTGCGGCCAGCTACGATATCGAAGTGACGGCAACATCTGACGATGGCTCGACGTCGACACAGACATTCACGGTCAACGTGAATGATCTCGACGAGTTCGACGTCTCCACGCCGACCGACTCGAACGTCGCCGCAAATTCCGTCTCCGAGAGCGCGGCGAACGGAACGGCTGTCGGCATCACGGCGTCCGCAACCGATGGCGATGCAACCAACAGCTCAGTGACATATTCACTGGTCGACGGCAGTGGCGATCCCGTCGTCGGCGGCCCCTTTGCCGTCGATGCAAATACCGGCGTCGTCACCGTTGCGGACAATTCACAGCTCGACTATGAGACGGCGACCGCTCACACGATCTATGTGAAAGCCACATCGGCCGATGGATCTGATGCGACCCAGAGCTTCACCGTCAATCTGACAGACGCTGACGAAGCGGATGTCGGCGCCATCTCCGATACGAATGTCGCCGGCAACGCCGTCAATGAAGATGCGTCGGTAGGAACTGTTGTCGGAATCACGGCTCTCGCTACAGATGCGGATGGCACTGACACAGTTACTTACAGCCTGTCGGACGATGCTGGTGGGCTCTTCACGATCGATGCGAACACCGGTGTGGTTACGGTCGCGGCCGGTCTCGACGCCGAAACCGCTCAGAACCATTCGATCGAAGTCACAGCGACCTCGACGGACGGCTCAACGTCTACCCAGACCTTCAACATCGGCGTCAACGATGTCGACGAGTTCGATATCTCGGCCACGTCCGACAATGACGGTACCGCCAACAGCGTTTCCGAAAGCGCAACCGTTGGGACGGCCGTCGGCGTCACGGCTTTGGCAACTGATGCCGACGTCACGGATAGCGTAACTTACTCCCTCTCCTCCAACCCGGGCGGCTTCTTTGCCATCGATGCAAATACCGGCGTCGTCACCGTCGCAGGCACCCTGGACTATGAGACGGACACTTCACATACAATCGAGGTGACGTCGACCAGCGACGATGGCTCCACGTCGACACAGACCTTCACGATCAATGTCAGCGACGAAGACGAGGCCGATGTCGGCGCCATCTCCGATACAAATGCTGCCGGGAATGCAGTCGATGAGAACTCTTCGGTCGGAACGGTTGTCGGTGTCACAGCTTTTGCGTCAGATGCCGACGGAACAGACGACGTTACATACAGTCTGTCGGATGATGCAGGTGGTCTCTTCGCCATCGATGCCAACACCGGTGTCGTAACGGTCGCGGGCGCAATCGATCGTGAGACTGCAGCCAGCTACGACATCGAAGTGACGGCAACATCTGACGATGGCTCGACTTCGACACAGACATTCACGGTCAACGTGAATGATCTCGACGAATTCGACGTGTCGACCCCGACCGACTCGAACGCTGCAGCAAATTCCGTCTCCGAAAGCGCGGCGAACGGCACGGCTGTCGGCATCACCGCATCTGCGTCCGATGGCGATGCCACCAACAGCACCGTCACCTACTCTCTGGTCGACGGCAGCGGCGATCCCGTCGTCGGTGGTCCCTTCGCGGTCGATGCAAACACCGGTGTGGTCACCGTGGCGGACAACTCGCAGCTCGATTATGAGACCGCGACCTCACACACGATCTTTGTGAAAGCCACATCGGCGGACGGATCGGATGCGACCCAGAGCTTTACGGTCAACCTGACGGACGCGGATGAAGCGGATGTCGGCGCAATCTCCGACACCAACGCCACAGCAAACGCCGTTGACGAGAATTCATCGGTTGGAACAGTCGTCGGCATCACTGCCCAGGCGAGCGATGCCGACGGAACGGACACGGTTACCTACAGCTTGTCCGACAATGCCGGCGGTCTCTTCGCCATCGACGCCAATACCGGTGTCGTCACCGTTGCAGGCGCAATCGACGCCGAAACGGCTCAGAACCATTCGATCGAAGTCACGGCGACAAGCACCGACGGCTCGACGTCCACCCAGACATTCAATATTGCCGTCAACGATGTCGACGAGTTCAACGTCTCGGCCACAACCGATAATGACGGTACCGCCAACAGCGTTTCGGAAGCTGCGACGGTCGGAACGGCAGTTGGTGTAACCGCCCTCGCCTCCGACGTCGATGTCACGGATACGGTGTCCTACAGCCTGTCCTCCAATCCTGGCGGTTTCTTTGCGATCGATGCCAATACGGGCGTTGTCACGGTTGCCGGTGCTCTCGACTTTGAGACCAACACATCTCATGTGATCGAGGTTACCTCGACCAGCACCGATGGCTCCACATCGACCGAGACCTTCACAATCAATGTCGCAGACTTCGACGAGGCCGATGTCGGCGCCATCTCCGACACGAATGCATCGGCGAATGCGGTAGACGAAAATGTCGCTGTCGGCACGACGGTCGGCATTACGGCTTCGGCAACTGACGCCGACGGCTCAGACGATGTCACATACAGCCTCTCTAATGATGCCGGCGGCCTCTTCGCCATCGATGCCAATACCGGTGTCGTAACGGTTGCAGGCGCCATCGATCGCGAGACGGCTGCAAGCTACGATATCGAGGTCACGGCAACCTCTGACGACGGCTCAACATCGACCCAGACCTACACGATCAATGTCAACGATATCGACGAGTTCGATGTCTCGACACCGACCGATTCGAATGCCGCCGCGAATACGGTTTCGGAGACTGCTGCCAACGGCACGGTCGTCGGCGTTACCGCTTCGGCAAGTGACGGCGATGCAACGAACAATGGTGTCACCTACGCTCTCGTCGACGGCAGCGGAGACCCGGTTGTCGGAGGACCGTTCGCGGTCGACGCCAATACCGGTGTCGTGACAGTCGCCGACAATTCGCAACTCGATTATGAGACGGCGACGTCGCACACGGTCTACATCAAAGCAACGTCAGCAGACGGGTCCGATGCAACGCAGTCGTTCACCATCGCCGTTTCGAACGAACTGGACGAGACGCCGACGGACATCACCTTCACTGGCGGGACGGTCAACGAGACGGTCACCAGCGGTGGAACGATCGACTCGGCCTACGATCCCTCCGGCGCGACGGTTGCAACGCTCTCAACGACGGACGCGGATTCGGGCGACAGCTTCAGCTACGCGATCACCACCGATGCGTCAGGCAAATTCGAAATCATCGGCAATGAAGTCCGTGTTAAGTCAGGTCAGACGATCGACTACGAAACCGACACCAGCTTCGACATTACGGTCGAAGTCACGGATGGCGGCGGCAACACCTATTCTGAAGTCATCACCATCAACGTCCAAGACTATGAGGGTAGCCATACGAGCGGCACGCTTCACGAGGGCATTACCGGCACGTCTGAAGAAGACATTCTGACGGGTGATGCCGGACAGAACATCATGGTCGGCGGAGACGGTGACGACACCATGTATGGTGGCGACGGTCACGATATCATCGAAGGTGGTGCCGGCGCCGATACACTCGTTGGTGGCGATGGCATCGATACGGTCCGTTACTGGGGTAACTCGTCCGGCATCACGATCGATTTGGAGAACCAGACGGTCACAGGCGGCGAAGCGACGGGCGACACGATCTCGGGCTTCGAGAACGTCACAGCCTCGGCACATAACGATACGATCGTCGGCTCATCAGGCGACAACACGATCTATGCCCAGCAAGGCGACGATATGATCACCGGCGCCGGTGGCGATGACACGATCTATGGCGCCTCTGGCACCGATACGGCCATCTATACCGGCACCTGGGCCGATTACACGATCACCGAGAGCGGCGGCACTTATACGATCGTGGACAATCGTCCAGGATCCCCAGACGGCACCGATACAGTCTCGCATGTCGAGTTCTTCCAGTTCTCGGATGGCACATTCGCCGCCGCTGACATTCTCAACGATACGCCGACCGATATTTCGCACACTGGCGGCACGATAAATGAGAATTCTGCCGTGGGAACCGTGGTTGCGACACTGAGTTCAACGGACGCCGATAGCGGAATTCCCTCGGAAACGGCAACCTACTCAATTACCAATGATCCGAGTGGCTATTTCGAGATTGTCGGGAACGAGGTGCGGGTCAAAACAGGCGCGTCAATCGATTATGAAAGTGCCACCAGCCACAACATCACCGTGCAAGTTACGGATGTCCATGGCGCCACATATTCTGAAGTCATTACAGTCAATGTGACCGACCTCAATGATACCGGCCAGGTGTTCACCTCTGGTGCTGCAGCAAGCGCTGCTGAAAACGTGTCCGACAGCTCGGTTATCTATACGGCCACGACGACCGATGCCGATACGACGGGTGAATCAATCACCTATTCTCTTGCCGACAATGCAGGCGGCTTGTTCGAGATCGATGCGAACACAGGTCAGGTAAGCTTGGCGTCGGGCCAGTCCCTGGACTATGAGACAGCCACATCGCATACGATTACAATCCGATCTTCCGACGGTACAAATACGACAGATCATGCCGTTACGGTTTCGGTGACTGACGTCAACGAAGCGCCAACCGACATCGCGTTCACAGGCAACGAGGACCTGGCGGTCGGGGCCGCGATCGGAACGACTGTTGCAACGGCAACCGGCGTCGATCAAGACGCAGGTGAGACCTTTACTTATTCGCTGACCAACGATGCCAATGGTGCCTTCACGATCGACTCCGCAACAGGCGCGATAAAGATCGCCGGTGGTGGTCTAGGCCTGGATTTGACGCAGCAGACCGGTAGCGACAATCCGTTCAACGGAATCGATGTCGGTTCTTGGAGCGCGCCTGTATTGGTTGACCTCGATGGCGACGGCGACCTCGATATCATGATCGGGAACGCCGGGTCCTATGGTGGCGACAGCGAGTATTACGAGAATACGGGAACGGCGACCAATCCGACTTATTCGTTTCATTCCGAAAATCCGTTCGGACTTGTCGATATCGGATCCGATGCAACGCCGAGCTTTGTCGACATCGATGGTGATGGCGATCTCGATGTGTTCATTGGTGAATCCGACGGGACAATCAACTACTTCGAGAATACAGGGAATAGCACGTCACCTTCCTTCACTCAGCGAACAGGCGCAGCAAATCCACTGAATGGCCACGACGTTGGGAGTTATTCCGCCCCAACATTTGTCGACATCGACAATGATGGAGATATGGATGCCGTCGTTGGTGGCCAGAATGGCCTCCTGGACTACTTCATCAACACAGGAACGGATCAGGCTCCCTCATTTACCGAAGTCTCCGACACAACCTTCGGAATCACCGGTGGTTGGAATGACGTCGGCTCAGACGCCACGCCCACCTTTGTCGACGCCGATGGCGATGGCGACATGGACATGTTCGTCGGTGAAGCCGATGGCGTTCTCAACTACTACGAAAACACCGGCACCGCAGCAAATGCCAGTTTCTCCAACACGCCCTCTCTGAATCCTTTTGGCATTGTCGATATCGGCTCGCAGAGCACACCCACCTTTGCCGACGTCGACGGTGATGGCGACATGGATCTCATTGTTGGAGAATCCGATGGAACGATCAACTACTTCGAGAATACCGCAGCTCTGATCGATGGATCTTCGACAAGCTCGCACGACATTACCGTCCAGGTCACGGATAGCGGCGGCCTGACAACAACCGAAGACGTCAGGCTGCAGTTCGGCACCGACAATGCCGACACTATCAGCGGCGATGCCGATACCGATATCATCTACGGTTTCGACGGCAACGACACATTGAGCGGTGCCGGTGGCGACGATGTCATCTATGGCGGCGAAGGGACGGACGATCTCGACGGTGATGCAGGCAACGACACACTCGTCGGTGGTACCGGTGCGGACAACCTCGACGGCGGGGATGGTAACGACACGCTTATCGGCGATTCCGAGGACGGTGATACGCGTTTGGTTCTCAATCAGACCGGCAACGACGATGTCGCCTTGGCTTCAGGAATTTCCGACTTCCCGACGTCGGCTTTGACCTTTGAGATCTCTTTCAACTCGTCGACGCTGCCGATCAATGGTGCGCCACTTGTTTCCTATGCGGTTGCATCTCAGGCCAACGAATTCGCAATTGTGGGTCGCGCTTCGAACAGTGCAAGCAATCCTAACTCAGTCGATGTCTACATCGATGGATCAATCTATGAAGTGTCGAACATTGCTCCAACGCTTTTTGACGGAAATGACCATTCTCTATCGGTCAGTTGGGATAGTGCGACCGGTGCGCTGAATGTCTATGTCGATGGTGCTTTGGTGGATTCGGGCACGCACAAGCAAGGGACCGTGCTTGAAACGGGCGGGACGCTTGTCTTCGGCCAGGAGCAGGATAGCGTTGGCGGTTCTTACAATACGGACCAAATATTCAACGGAACAATTGATGAAATCCGTCTGTTCGATGATGTCCGAACGGCTCAGGAAATTGCAAACAATGCCGGCAGTGAATTGACAGACCCGACCAATGAACAGGGTCTTGTGTCGAACTGGCAGTTTGATACAGCAAGCTCGACATCGGTAACCGATCTTGCCGGATCCAACGATTTGACGCTCTCAAATGGTGCAACCGTCGGTACGCCAACGGGATCCTATAACGACACCCTGACCGGTGGAGATGGCAACGACACGCTCTATGGCGGGGTTGGAAGCGACACCCTATCGGGCGGCACCGGCGATGACACGCTTTATGCTGGAGACGGTGTGACCGAGCAGTCGCCTGACGAAGTCATCAATGGATACAATCCGGTCGGCTATTGGCGGCTCGGCGAATCGAGTGGGACGACGGTCATCGATGAAACGGGAACAAACCACGGTACCTACGCCAACGGCGTGACCCTGGGTGTGGCCGGACCAAACACGGGCATCACCGATACAGCGGCCGACTTCGATCAGACGGACGACTATATCGAGATAGCGCATAACAGCAATCTCGCGCTATCTACAGGCACCATTCAGTTGTGGTTCAATGCGGATGAAGTCGGCAGCCAGAAAAATTACCTCATCAATAAGAAGGGGGGAGCCGATGAACTCAAAGTATATGTCGAAAACGGCAAGTTGAGTGTCGATTTGGACGGCGACAAAATAGAGTATACCGGGGTCAACGCTGACGAATGGTACCATTTCTCGCTCAGCTGGGGCGCCAATGGCTTGGAACTCTATCTGAATGGCGCGCTCGTTGCTTCCGATCCAACCAGCACGGCCAACCTCACAGGAAACACCGGACCAATGGTCGTCGGTGCAAAGGACGGCTATAATGAGTATTGGGACGGCACCATCGATGAGATCGTCGTTCTGGATTCCCAGCTTGCCCCGAGTGAGGTTTCCGCACTTTACAGTTCCGGCCTGAACGGTCTGCCTGCCGAAGTCAATACGCTCAACGGTGATGCCGGCAATGATACCATCGTTGCCGGCTCCGCGGTCGACGTGATCGACGGAGGCGCGGACACCGATATCGTGTCCTACGAGAACTCCGACGAAGCTGTAAACGTCAATCTCGATACGGGTGTCGGCGTAGGTGGAGATGCGGCAGGCGATACGTACACCAGTATCGAAGGCGTCATTGCGTCGGACCACGACGACACGGTGTATGGCACCGATACGGGCGGTGTTACGGTCAATCTCGGTGCAGGGAACGATACATTCGATAACGATGCCGGCGACGCAACACAGACAGATACGATCTATGGCGGCGCGGGCAACGACACGATCTACACCGGTGCGGGCGACGACACACTTTATGGCGGTGAAGGCACCGACACACTTTGGGCCGAAGCTGGAAATGACACACTTCAGGGCGGAGCCGGGAACGATACGCTGTATGGTGCCGATGGTTCGGATCTGTTCGTCTTCTGGGAAGGTCATGGCACCGACACGATCTCCGGTGGCCAGGGTGCCAGCTGGACAGATACGATCGAACTCCATGACTCTTCCGGCGGCTCCAATCTGGGAACTTTCGGCGTCGACTGGACGATCAACCTGACCGAAGGATCGATCACTAATCAGGATTCCGACAGCCTCACCCTCTCGGACGATGCCGATGGCACAATTACCTTGCAGGATGGCTCCAGCATTAACTTCTACGATATCGAGCGTGTTGAGTTCTAAGTTTTGTCGGACTTTGCTGAGCCTTGCTGCTGGACTTCAGTCCGAGACTCAACGAGACTCTGATGAAATCACGCATAGCGCCCGCCGGTTACACCGAGCGGGCGTTTTGCTTGGCCTGCTGCCCGTCAACGGCTTCGCCAACAAGGAGCCTGGTTGCCATCTTGGGCCCGCTGGTATCTGGGGGGCACTCGAGAAATTGAGGAACAACCCCATACAAAGCGAAAAGAACCGCACGCTGATCTGACCTCTTCGCCGATCCCTCGCCATCTGGGAGAGGCTTTTGAGAGCGCCGATTTGCTCTGGCCCCCCTCCTCTCTCCTGACGGGAGACGGACAGGACAACCGAGGAAACAGGATCGAATCGCCAGACACAATGCGAAGCGCCCGCTCGGTTTCCCTGCGGGCGCAACGCTTTCTTGCAAAGTGTGGCTCTTCCAGAGAACCTACCGACGGCGACGGCTGCGCCGTGGCTTCTCTCCGACTTTGGCCAGAACGTCCTGCATCTCGCCGAACAAGTCGCCTGAATTCGGGAAACAAGGCTTGTCGATAGCTTCAAGCCCTCCCTTGCCGACAGCGGGAAGGAAGAGGATGCGATCCTTTGCCGTACCATTCCGCTTGGCAACCTCGTCATGACCGTTCGTGACTTTTAGAGAGGGATGGTCGAAAGGCCCCATGTGGCAGGCAACGCGCGGATCTGAAAGCTCGAGCATGAAGGTCACAAGGTCGTCCTGCTCGTCTTCGCTCAATCCAAGATTCTGGATATCCGGATCGAGATTGCTCTTGTTTCCTTCAAAGCCCGTCGTGTCGTCTCCATTTGGGCCACGGCGATCACCACCGCGGTTATAGAACTCGACAACCTGCTTGAGCGTTGCCTGACCGCCATTGTGGAAGTATGGCGGGTTCAGACCCACGTTCCGGAGGATCGGAACCTTGAAGGCACCATCGACGGCACTACGCAGACTGTCGATAACACTCGGATCGCTTGGGACGCTCGAGCAGTTGTCGGTGTCGAAAGGCACCTCGAACTTGCAGGAGTCGACTTCTCGGACGCCGGGATCAATCGGATCGTTTCCGCGAAGGAGATCGATCCATTGCAGCGTGAAGGACAGCGGGTTCCCAAAGGGATCTTCGCCACCCACACCAAGATCCTCGAATGTCGGACGCACGCCAATATTGTAGAAGGCGTTGTCGTAGAGCGCGATGCCGTTGTCACCCATGATCATGCGCTCGACAAGTTGTTCGTTCTGCAATGGCGGAACGGTTGCTCCGCTGAGCAGCGGACCTTTATGGCAGTTCACGCACTTGCCCTTGTTGAGGAAGATCTCCTTGCCGCGCTCACCAGCTTCACTGAGTTCACCTGAATCGAACTTGGATTGATCGGAGATCAGGAGTTTTTCATATTCCTGGACCGCAAGCCCCCAGAACAGCGAGAAGTTGAGCTCCATCATGGTGAAGCCCTTTTTGTCTTTCACCACTGTCCCGTCTTCAAGGATCGAGAAATTCCCCTTCACATTCCAATAATCTTTGTGGAAGGCCTTTTTCACCAGATAGTCGTACTTCTTTCTCAGGCCATAGCCTTTGCGGTCGACCAGACCGCGCATGCGGGAGAAGAGGCTATCGTCGCTCCGCACCTGTTGCGATGCCAAAGCGCGTAGCTTCAGGAGTTTGCGACCGAGATCGGGGAATGTCCGACCGGAACAGGACATCTCAAAGTCTGACAAGGGCGGCCCCACCGCCTGCGATGCAAGGCTCGAATTCCGGATTTCAAGCTTCTTCAACTCGACTTTGAGTTTGTTTTTTGCCTTGACCAGAACACCTGCACTCGGGACAGCCTCATTCGTCCGGCGCCCAAACGGATCGACACCGTTGAACACATTGTTCGCACGACCGTCCCAGAACTGGCGATGGTTGAAGGCTGCATTGATAACCGTTGGCGTGTGCCGCGGTTCAACCTTGCGGAAAATCAAACCGCGATCGTGGAACGGGTTATTGTCTGGATCAAAATTCAGATCGCACTTTTCGCGTGCCGCACGATATTTTGAGCCATGATGGCGATAATGCGCCTTGCGCTTGTCTTTGCCGCGCTTGTTACGCCTGGACTTCTTGCCATGGCGTTTCGTAGCAGAGATGAATTCGCCAGCAAATGTACCCTGAGACGAGAAACGGTCGTTCTTGTCATGCAGAATGTCGGAGTTGCGGTCGTCGATATCTGCCAGCTTGCGGAATGGAAACTCGACTTCAGTGAGCGCCTCATTCGGGCCGGTCACGCCACCTTCGACTTTCTCGTCGAAGATATCGTCATGACCGGGATTGACCTGATTTCGGATTCGAATATCAGCGCCGGCATGGAAGTGACAACTGGCGCATGCCTGTCCGTCCGATCCGGCCTGGATATCCCAAAACAATGCCTTGCCCAGCGCCTGGGCTGCAAGCTTGTCCTTGATGATATCGTCGGTATCGGCCTGCGGAGGAGACACGCCCTCAAGTGTGCTGATTGTCGGCACCTCGATTTCGGGTTCAGGCGCCGTTTGCGCCCATGATCCGACGGCCCAAAAAGCGGCCGTACCTGTCAACATCGCTCCGAATATTCTTAATCGTTTGCTGCGCACTGTCTTCTCCCCAACTTCCGATACGCACAAACGGCGGTTCGGTTGTCCTCTGCCTGGGCGGTCGTGCGCCACACACCCAGCGCAAAACAGCCCGTTCGGACCGCAGGCTATCGGGAATAGGGAAAAACACACTGAAATCAGCAGGCTACGGCTAACTAAATCAGTTAACACCAGAGGGAAGGTTTTAGCGTAAATGTGGTATAAACCACATTTTTCTGCTGCCAGAATGGAATTCCAGGGTTCTTATTTACCAACAAAACATAGAATTATCCTAAAAAAACAATCAACGCTCGAATGCTCGTGAAATTCTGCTTTTCAATATTAAGCGCCTAAGAATTTCCTAAAGATTTCATGTCAAATTCGCTTCATGATACAGCTTCGCCAGTTCCAATCAGACTCTTCAGGCAGTGTGCTTATATCGTTCGCACTGGTCCTCGTGCCCGTCGCGCTCATCCTAGGAGCGGTGTTGGATATCGGTACAGTCTTCAATGCAAAAAACGGCCTGCAGCAAAAACTCGACTCGATCGCTCTTACCGCCGCGCATGGTTTTATCGCCAACTCCGGGAAGTCCGATTCCGATATCCATGCGGCCATAGGGAATATTCTCGACGGTCATCTGAAAGTGCTCTCGGACAATGTCGGCAAGGGCCAGAAGTTTCGGTACAGCTACAAGGTCAATACCAAGAAGAAGACCGTTTCGATCAGAGGCAGGGTTGTCGTCAAATCCGAAGTTCTCCAGATCGCGGGTCATGACAAATTCAAAGCCAAACTCGAGAGCATTGCAAAAGCCAATGTCGAGAGCCAACCGGTTTGCATTCTTGCCCTGGGCCGCAATTCGAACGTAGGAATTCAGTTTGTCGGTGAAGGCAAAGTGAAGGCCAAAGACTGCGTAATCTGGTCTGATGCCGACGGCGCGCAGTCGATCAAATTCAATGGCCGCGGCAAGGTCGAATCGGAAAGCCTGTGTGCTGTCGGGCGAGCCGGCATCCTGGGTCAATTCAAGGCCGACCCACTTCCGCAGTCCTATTGTCAACCGGTGCCCGATCCTCTGCGAAATTGGATGAGCCCCTATGTCGGCGCCTGCACCCATACCAATACGGACTGGATCCGGCGCACGACGGCAATCCTGAACCCCGGCGTTTACTGCGGTGGACTGCGCGTCGATGCAAAGAATATCAATATGAAACCGGGCATCTATGTGATCAAAGATGGCCCTCTGATCCTGCGTGGATCTTCTAAGATCAAGGGAGAAGGGATTGGTATCTTTCTCACCGGTGATAACGCCTATCTGGACATAGACGGCAAGAGCAAGGTCGATATCACGGCCGCGGTCACGGGCGCGATGGCAGGCGTCTCCATTGCCGCAGACGCGACAACTGTCATGAGCGGTAAATCTATCATCAACGGACGCTCAGATTTGAAGATTGGCGGCGTTGTGTATCTTCCCAATCAACACCTGGCATATTGGGGTGAATCCGACACATGGGCGGCATCGCCAGTGACGACGATCATTGCAGATAGCATCGAGATCGGCGGCAAGGCGTACCTCGAAGTCAAGAATGACAGTAAGAAAGCCAAATACGCGCCAGTCATGCAGACGAGCAAAGGCACTGTCCTGCTCATCAACTAGCGGCTGTCCGTTTCCCGCCAACGACACGTATCTCGCGGTGCCGATCGAATATCTGTTTCCGATTTCGTCGGGTTCTCCAACTATTCGGCGGCGGTGGCGACCGGTGTCTCGTCTTCTCCATACACCGAGAAGCAACCACGCCCACGATTCTTAGCTGCGTAAAGTGCGATGTCGGCATCCTTAAGCAAGCCGTCAGCGTCGGTATCGTTTCTCGAGCAGGTTGCAACGCCGAGACTAGCACTAGGCTTGATGGTTTCGCCGTCAACCAACAAGGGCTGTTTGACTGCTTCGACGAGATCTTTGCAGAGCAACCGGATGCTGGCTTCTGTGGAATGAGAGCGCACGACAAAGGCAAACTCATCACCTCCGAGCCGCGCAAGCAGGTCTTGCTCACCCATCAGGCCCTGCACGCGGTTTGCCGCTTCCTTGATGAGGGCGTCACCAACGTCATGTCCATATGTGTCGTTGACCTGCTTGAAATGATCCAAGTCAAGGAAACCGATGAAGCACGGTGACTCAATCGAGGCTTGCGCTATTGCCTCGCGCAGTACAATTCCAAACCGCGTGCGATTTGGGAGGCCGGTTAGGCCGTCGTGGAGCGAGAGATGGCGGGCCTCCGCTTCCTGAGCCGAAATAATACGTTGCAGTTTTCCGATTTCCCTCAAATATCGGACCACAAACAGCCCCGATATCAACGTGATTATGACGATGGACGGCAAAAGTCTGATCAAGAGATCCTGAAACTGATGTGAACCATCCCAGGCGAGGAACGCGACGGGAGATCCGGCTTTCGATCTGATCGGTGTAGAATAGCGCGAGGGCGAAGCATCTCGATCGCGGATCACATGAAAGTTTTTCAGAGAGAGCTTCTCGGGATATCGCGCCGCGATTGTGCGATCAAGGCTGACCATCGCGAATGCAACCACGGGCACGAACGCGGGATCGCTCTTTCGGTTAACGGTGGGCCTGACGAGTGCCGCAACGACCAGGTAGGCCCGGTCGTCGACCGTGACATAATCGACCTCATGAACATACTCCGAGAGCACTAGCTGATATCGTTTTTGATCAGCTGAAACTCTTGCAATAAGAGACCGTGAAACAGCAGCCATCTCCCCGTTGAGATAGCGATGTTCTTCCGGTTTCTTGACATCCCCATAAGCGCAGAGGAATTCGATTTCGCCTCGTCTAATAAGTCCAAAGTTCGCGATCTGCGAGCGGAACCTGTCTCCTCTGCAAACCTTTGAAAAGTACGGGCTCTGGTCTTGCGACTGAGCCGCATCAAAAGCTGCATCAGATACAACCAGACGCGACATGAACTCGGAAAAACCGGTTTGGTAGTCGCCGATCAGACTCTGAGCCAAGCGTGCCGCGCTTGCATCTGCCTGGGCATCCGCCTGCCGGGCGGCCGCAAAGAGCGAGATCACATAGCCAAAAACAAGCACGCCGACGAAAAGACCGACGATTAGAATGAGCCGTTCAGTTCGGTCTTGCATGCCGAAATATCCAATCCATACGATTCAGGGTGTCCACAGTGATCGAAAACCTTGAACATTCGATTGATGCATCGTCCCTGGATTCGGCAAGTGTCGTTCCGGCCGTTCCAAAGCCTGTGCCGAATATGTCGTGCTCCACATCCTGCAAGACCAAACTCATGAACAAGGCTTCGTTAAGCTCGTCCCACTATCCTCACCGATATGAGTGTACAAGCAGCAGAAACCACGCCCAAAACGAACCCAAGCGAGAAGCTCATTCTTGCCTCGGGCGGCTTCAGAAACTGGTTGCTGGAGAACGAATGCAGCCTGGCACTGACGGCCATCCAACAAAGCCGGCTCTTCTTTCTCGGACTGACCGAAGACGGTCAGATCTGGGCGCATGAGCGCTTTCTGGATGGCTGCCGCGGCTTGTGGATCGATCGCGATCAACTTTGGCTGACCACGGCCTTTCAAATCTGGAATTTTCGAAACATTCTGCCTGAAGGCACGGCAGCCGTAGAGAACAAGTCCGACCGCCTCTACTGTCCACGTCTCAGCTTTGTCACGGGCAACGTTCATGCCCATGAGACGTCACTGGACCGGAAAGGCCGGCTGGTATTTGTCAATACGCAGTATTCCTGCCTCGCGACGCCCGACATTCAGCACAGCTTCACGCCGCTTTGGAAGCCGCCCTTCATTTCGGCATTGGCACCGGAAGATCGTTGCCATCTGAATGGTTTGGCGATGGAGGACGGCCTACCGAAATATGTCACCGCACGAGCGCGGTCCGACGAACCGAGGGGATGGAAACAGGGTCAGGCAAAAGGCGGCATCCTCGTATCCGTGCCGGACAACGAGATCGTATCAGACCAGCTTTCAATGCCCCACTCGCCGCGGTGCCATATGGGCCGAGTCTGGCTCCTCAATACAGGAACCTGCGAATTCGGTACGCTCGACCTCGAGACCGGCAAATTCGAGCCGGTCTGCGCCTGCCCCAGCTATGCCAGAGGCCTTGCCTTCATCAATAACTATGCCGTCATCGGACTCTCATTGCCGCGAAAAGACGATGGTTTCGCGAAACTTCCCGTCGGCGACGTGTTGAAAAGACGGAATGCAAATCCGATGTGCGGCATTCTCGTGATCGATCTGACAAAGGGTGAGATCGCCCACTGGGCGCGCTTCGAGCATACGATTGTCGAGATCTCGGATCTTTCGGTCGTGCCTGGGGTGCGCCAGGCCTCGATGATCGGATTTGAGAACCGTGATCGTGTTTCAGGAATGATCAGTCTCGACGAAGCCGCTGTCGCCCGGCCCTGACTGCAAACACCCGACCGACATCCGTTCAGCTCGGTTGAACCGTTCTCAGCCGCCTAACCAAGCCTCAAGCCGTTTCGCAAGATCCGCATCCGTGATCGGAAGGCAGACAACGTCGTGTACGCCATTCATCTCAGGCTTTGTCATCTCACCCTGCAAACTTTCTGGTAGGACCACGATCGTCTTCTGGTCGAGTTCTTTGCACATCGTTGCGATCATCGGAGCCTGCATGTCGTCCGTCTGCATCCATAGGAAGATCGCATCCGCATCGATACCTTCAGCTTTGTTCAGATAAGCGCGCCCGCTTGTGAACACATGAACATGCTGACCGAAAGCCTCCAGTTGTTCTTTGACTTTCCAGAGCCCCGGATTGCTCTCACCAACAAGAACAAGCTTATGAGCCGGCATGGTTGGCTTGGGTTGCTCCTCTTTCGCCGGCTCGGCTTTTGTCAGGGCACAGTAAAGTTTTGCCTGTTGTTTCTCTTTCAGCTCCAACATCCGCTGAGCCTGACGGAGTCCTGAGGCAACTTTGGTCAGCAGCAGTTCAAAATCGACCGGTTTGGTCAGATAGTCGTCCGCTCCTGCCTCCAGGCCCTTGAGCATGTCATCGCGATCATTGAATGCGCTCAGAAAGACAAATGGCATTTCCGCACACTCAGGATGCTCCGTCCGTAGCTTTTCGACGAATTCCAGCCCCGACATTCGAGGCATGGAAATATCACTAACAACGATATCGGGCTTGTGTCGTAGGACCATCTGCAGACCTTCGACACCGTCACGGGCTTCGAAGATCTCATATCCCTCTTCAACAAGCTCTTCCGCAATACATTCGCGAAGATCTGGTTCGTCTTCTACGCAAAGTACGGTTGCCATCGATCCGCTCCTGTGATGCTCTCGAATCCCCGCTGCATCATGCAGCTAGAGTGATTTCTTTTCTCTGACCCGTCGGTCCGGCGACAGGCACACTGACCGCAAACACACTGCCCTCGCCTTTCTTGCTGTCGACATGAAAAGCGCCTTCATGCAGCTCGATCAGCTTGTTAACCAAACTCAGTCCGATTCCGGTTCCCGCTATGCCTGTCGAAGTCTTCGCCCTGAAGAAACGCTCGCCGATCCGGCTCAAATCATCCTTGTCGATGCCGATGCCATAATCCCGGATAGAAATGATGACATAGGCACCACTCCCGACAACGGCGACATCTACATCCGGTGCATCGGGCGCATACTTCACTGCGTTCGACAGGAGATTGGTCAAGACCTGATCGAGCGCCGCCCGGTCGGCCTGGATATGTTCCGGTAAATTCTCGAACCGAAGTCGGAACCGGTGGTTCTTGGCGATCTCCTGCTGACGCTCCACGACCTCTTCGACAAGGCCGGCAATATCGCAAGGCTTTACCAGCACGTTGATTGTTCCGTCCTGCATACGCGCCGCCGACAGTGTACTCTCCATCAGGCGGGTCATCCGTTCGATCGCAGTACGAACTCTCTCGATGCGCGGCAGAACAGCATCGTTCGTCAGCTGATCTTTCCTCGCCCGCCTTTCAATCCTTTGCATATTTGCATCGATAATTGCCAATGGCGTGCGGAACTCATGGCTGGCCATGGAGACGAACTCACGCTGAAGCGCATTGAGTTCTTTCTCTTTATCAAGTGCCAACTTCAGCTCTTTCGCCTTGGATTTGAGATTGGCTGTCGCGTCATCGACCATATCCTGAAGATGATCGCGGTGAGAGAGCAGTTCCTGCTCAGCCCGCTTTCTCTCCGTGACATCCTCATGTGTGGCCAGCCATCCGCCTTCCGCCATTGTGGCGAATGTCACCTGAATAGTTCGGCCATCGGAAAGATTATGGGTCTGCACAGTCAAGACTTCACTTCCCGGCCGTCCCAACCAGTCCCGGATACCGGATTCGACCTCGTCCTGGTTACTCAATCCGTTCGCAACCTGATAGGAAATAATCTGGCTCAGTGTCGCGCCGGGTTCCACTTGCTCGTCGGACAGGCCGTACATGATCGCAAACAACCGGTTGCAGACGATGAGCCGCTGTTCGGAATCGAACATGACAAGTCCATGGGCCATGTTCTCGAGCGCTCTGTTGAATCGCTCATTCTGATCGAGCAATTCCTTATCTTTTTCAAAAAGCGCTGTGACGTCTGTCCGAATCGCAATGTAGCGATTGATTTTCCCGTCCTTGTCGCGACTCGGCGTAATCGTCGTTTCGACCCAATAGAATGACTCGTCTTTCGCACGGTTCTTCAGCGTTCCATGCCAGCTCTCGCCATTCGCTATCGTTCTATACATATCGGCAAAGAACGACTGGCTGTGATTGCCGGAATTGAGAATACGGTGGTTTTGACCGACAAGTTCTTCCCGTGTATATCCGGAGATATTACAAAACTTGTCATTCACATAAATGATTGTGCCTTTGGTGTCGGTAACGCCCACAATCGCATGATCATCCAAGGCAAGCTTAAATGCCGCCAGTTCTGTCAATGACTCTTCGCGATCCTGCAATTGACCACAGTCCACATCGGCGACTGCCGTTGTTTTCTTAGAATGTGGGTTTTCTTGCATTGCGATCTATTCAACAGAATGAAAATTCATATTCAATTGTTTCATGCCGATCTTCGCATGGTCATTGGAAATGATTAACAATGAGTCACTTTGATGGCATGGCGGGCGACAAATTTCCCAGAAGACGAGACATTAAGTAGGCGAGCCATTCATTTGCATTCGGAGAGTTCTGAATTTAGTGGAAATTTGGAAATCGCGAACGATCCAATTCAGAACTGACCTGCTGTCGCACGTTTGAAACTTTCGTGTCGAAAGGTCTGAAGTTTCTGGAAAAAGCCGACTCAGGGCGTTCTGGTAACACTCGTGACCTGGGCCCCAAGACGCCCTCATTTATTTTGAGAGTCCAGAGTTTAGATAACTAGTCATCCTGTTGTCGTGAAGTGCTGTTTCCTTTTCTGTTTTCATGGTCGCGGTGTGAGCCTTCCCCTCGGAGCCACCGTCGCTCGTTCGCCCATTAGGCGAGCGACGGTGTCGGAGAGTGGAAGGCGGTGTTCCCCTTGGTGGGTCCTGAGCCTTGTGCATACAGCACGGCCAGTGGTGGCAATCCGCCCAGAGCTGAATGCGGTCTGACGGTGTTGTAATCGGTGCGCCAGCGCGATAATGCCCGGCGGGCGGCCCTGAGACTGTCGAACACCTCCTCATTGAGCAACTCGTCACGAAGCCGTCCGTTAAAACTCTCGATGAAGGCATTCTGCTGTGGTTTGCCCGGCGCGATGTAATGCCAAGCAACGCCGGTCCGGTTCTGCCACTCAAGGATCGCTCGGGACGTCAGCTCGCAGCCATTGTCACTGACGATCGTTCGTGGCTTGCCACGGCGGGCTATCAAAGCATCAAGTTCACGCGCAACCCGTGCCCCCGATAGCGATGTGTCCGCTACCAGCGCAAGGCATTCACGGCTGTAATCGTCAATCACTGCCAGGATGCGGAACCGCCGGCTGGCACCGAACACGTCGGAGAGGAAGTCCAGGCTCCAGCGCATGCTCGGGCCAATGGGGATCGGGATCGGCGCCCGGGTTCCCCGCGCGCGCTTGCGCCCACGTCGGCGCGGTACGGCAAGCCGCTCCTCGGCGTAAAGCCGGCGCAGTTTCTTGTGGTTCATTTTGATCCCTTCGCGTTCCAGCATGAGACCGATGCGGCGATAGCCGAACCGGCGCCGCTCAGCCGCCAGCGCACGCATGCGCGCCCGGATCTGTGGGTTGTCGGGGACACGCGCCCGACGCACCGTCTTGGGGTCGACACCGACCAGCCGGCAGGCCCGCCGTTGCGAAAGGGCATATCTTGCCATCGCATCAAGGGCCGCCGCGCGTCGCTCAGCAGGTGTCGTTAGTTCTTTCCCAGAAGATCTTTCAGCACCACATTGTCCAGCATCGCGTCCGCCAAAAGCCGCTTCAGGCGGGAATTTTCCGTCTCAAGCGTCTTGAGCTTGCGCGCATCGGACACATCCATGCCGCCGAACTTCGCCTTCCATTTGTAGAACGTCCCCTGGCTCACGCCATACTTTCGGCAGACTTCCGCAGTCGCCATCCCGCGCTCCTGCTCGCCAAGGATCGAAATGATCTGTTCTTCGCTGAACCGTGACTTCCTCATGTCCGTCTCCTATCGCTGACGGACTCTCCTTTCAAGTGAGGGACCAAACGGGGCTCAGGTCACTCGATAAACGCTGTTGCTCTAACATCCGGACAACTCACCGAGGGTCGGGCGTGCTGAGAGGGTGTCTTGAGTAACCAAGTGAATCATTTGACGCGGCTTGTCCATCTGGCAAGCGAGCCGTCAGACGAAAGCAGACGCGATCTCCTGCGAGAGATTACCGATGTGTTCATGGCTGAACCGGAATCTCTGAGTGACGGTCAGAACACGCAGTTCGGCGCAATCATGGAGCAGCTCGCGTACGATCTCGAGCAACAGATGCGCGAGGAGCTGGCTGGTAGGCTCGCGGCAGAAGGTCATGCGCCACCGGATCTGATCCGCCGACTTGCCAATGATGAGATTTCGATCGCCCGACCGATACTTGAAAAGAGTCCCGTGCTCAGTCAGCAGGATCTTATCGAGATCACGCAGAATCAGAGTCAGGACCATCTTCACGCGATCACCGGACGGCCGGATATCGGACCTGACCTGTCTCAATCACTGGTAACGCATGGCGATGACAAGGTCGTGGTCGGCCTGCTGCAGAATACAGCGGCCGAAATCCGCTACGATACGATGGGCGAAATTGCCGACCGGTCTCACAACAATGAAAGTATGCAGACCGCCGTTATCGAACGAGCCGACGTTCCAAAAGAAGTTCTGACTGGTCTGATGGACAAGGTGTCGAGTCAGCTTCGGGAACAAATTCTCGATCGCTATGCCGATGTCGGCACGGAACAGCTCGACCAGGTTCTGATGTCGATGAAAGAGGCCGCGGACGAGTCGCCGAAATCGACCGTGGAGCGTTATGTCGATAGCCTGGTACGTCGCGGTGCCCTGACCGAGTGGATGCTCACAAGATTTGTTGCCGAAGACCGTCCCATGGAATTCATGGTCAGCTTCGCTCGTATGATGGAGATCGAGTTCGACGACGCACGCCGCATTCTGGCGGACAATACCGGCACGCCCTTGGCCGTTCTGTGCCGTGCAAAGGATTTTGGTCCGGAGACGTTCAAGGAGATCGCACTGTCTCCCTATTCCGGCATTTCGTCGGAACCGTCCCACGTTCTGCCTTTGGTGAAGGTCTATATGCGGCTCAAGCCGCAGCACGCGCAACGGACCGTCCGATTCTGGAAAACCCGGAAAATGACGCTCGAAAATCTCAAGGACGTTGTGCGCAATGGCGGTGCTCCGAAGCCTGCCGACCAGGCGGCTCAACAGCCCGTGCCACCGCGCCAGACAGCCCGCGCCGTCTGATCTTTTCCAGATACGGATGACCTCGCCTACCGTTCTGCGCTAAAACCCTTTCCGATGCATCGCCTTCGCCGTTGAGGGCCGTCCGCAATGAGAGAAGGGTTCGTCCATGAAACTGGTACGCTTTGGTCCGCAGGGAAGCGAGAAACCTGGCCTGATCGATGGCAATGGCGATATTCGCGACCTGTCGGCGATCGTTGACGACATCGACGGAAGGATGCTTGCCGACAATCGTCTTGCTGACCTACGGAGCCTTGACCCCGGCACCCTTCCTCTCGTGTCTGACTCTGAACGCCTCGGCCCCTGCATCGGCGACCCCGGCAAGTTCGTATGCGTCGGTCTCAACTATTCCGATCATGCCGCTGAAGCAGGGCTGGATGTACCGGACGAACCTGTGTTGTTCATGAAAGCCACCTCCTCGATCAGCGGTCCGAACGATGCAATTGTCATCCCCCGTGGCTCGACCAAGACCGACTGGGAGGTCGAACTCGGCCTCATAATCGGCCGCGACACGAAATATGTGGAAGAAGCACAAGCGCTGGAGCATGTTGCCGGCTATTGCGCCGTTAACGATGTCTCGGAACGCCATTTTCAAATTGAGCGCTCGGGCCAATGGGTCAAGGGCAAGTCAGCCGATACGTTTGGCCCCATAGGCCCTTGGCTCGTGACCCGGGACGAAATCTCAGATCCTCTCGCGCTCGGACTCTGGTTGTCGGTAAATGGCGAGCGCCGGCAGGACGGACGGACGGCGACGATGATCTTTTCGCCTTCCTTCATCGTTTCCTATGTCAGCCGGTTCATGAGTCTTCAGCCGGGCGATATAATCTCGACAGGAACACCCCCCGGGGTGGGTTTGGGGATGACGCCTCCTACATTTCTGAAACCCGGAGATGTGGTCGAACTCGGCGTAGAAGGCCTCGGGCAGCAGCGCCAGGATGTCGTCGCGGCTTCCTGATCCGATCAGGTCCTACTTTGACAGGCGCAGCATGCTGTACTGGATCTCATTGGCAATTTTCGTGAAGGCATTGTTGAGCCCCAAACCACCTTGCTGCGCGACATGAAAATATTTGTCGTTTGAGGCACATTTGCTCAAACGCGCATTCGTGTCCCGTGAGTTGAGATCGAAGGCGACGGTAAACAGAAGCACGCCTTCATCTTTGATGTCCGCGCACATGTCCTCAAGATTGTCTTCACCCTGCCTGGCTGAGTGCGCATCCGACGGGCCCCACGCCCGGCTCGTCTGAACACCGTCGGTCAGCAGCACGATGACCTTTACGACATCCTTGGTGCGATAGGGCACGCCTTGTTTGTACGGCGCCGCTGGCGAAATGACGTGCCAGCCAAACTCAAGACCAAGGGCGATATGGGTCTGCAGCGCGGGTTCCATCTCCGCCAGCCGGTTCTTTACTTTGTTAAAATTGTTCGTGAGCGGGAGCACCTGAAGCTTGTTTGCCTCATAGATATTGCATGCGCCGGGATGGATGCTCAGATCGTACCAATCTCCGGGTTTGCCCTCACCCCACTTTGTACGATCGTCGCTGTTCTTTGGCTTGCTTGCTTCAAGATTGTGCGGGTAGCGCCGATCCTGTGTGCATCCAAGCCAACTGTTATTCCCGGCGTTGCCGTCATAATCTCGACCATGAGCAGACGGGACGACGAACTTCTTGTTGAGCTTGGCGTAGACCATTGCGGCGAAGGGCGCCAAACCAATCTTGACCTCGTCGTTGGTGAAGTCGCTCGAGACGATGCGGATCAGCTCTTCAGCAGCATGCCGCATGGTGACATACTTGTCGTTCGTCAGCATCGAATCCGAGTAGTCGAGAACCAGAACCACCTCCGCTTTCCCGCCTCCGGGCAGCGGCACTTCGGACAAACCATGGACGTCGATACCATCCATTCCCATCAAGGCGGCAAAGGTGGTCGGCACATTGACTGTTGCTGACGTCACGACGGCGTTATCGGCAATATTCACATTGAGCGATGTATTTGCGGCGTAGCCGGTTCCTTCCATATTCGCTGCAAAGGCATCCTGTGCCGCTTTGATGCGCTCTGCATTGTTCTTGAACTGCGTTGATGCTGCAAACAGCGCCGACGCATCCAGTGCCAATTGTATCTTGGTCTTGGTGTTGAGTGCGCGGCCATAGTCGATGGCGGCTCCCACCATCGCAATCGTTGGCACCGCCGCAATCGCGAAGACCAACGCCACGCTGCCCTTCCGGTTCACTCCGAACAGACTCAGTTGGTCCAAGAGCGCTTTGAAAATCATTGATTGTCTCCATGCGGCAGGTCGATGAAGACAATGCTTAGCGAAATTCTATTAAGTTACGGTTTTCAAAGCATTTATCAATTGTGAAAGAAGGTTGGAGTCATCGTATCGACGAGACCGTCGCTCGAAACCGCATTAGAACGAGAGCAATAAAACTAACGCCGATGTCAGCAATCGCGGCACGGTCTTTCCATACCAGATCGATCCCGGCATCACGACAACGCACAGCTTGCGACAAGCTCACGAAATAGGTCGACGGCAGCCCTCGGACTGCCACCTGCTGAACCTCGGCCATGCAGTCGTGTCCAGTGACCGAAAACAGGTATATGGCAGTGCTGAATGCGACCGGCGCCGCCAAGGCTTCGATCAGAGACTGCTAGATAGCATGGGATTGCATGTCATGATCTATATCCAACTCTGACAGAATGCCCCGGAACACAGATTACAGCGCCGCGAAGTCTGGCACTTCAAATGGGAAGAGACCGATGCAGACCAACCAAGGCTCATGGCGTCAATACGATTGCACGGTCGACAGGCAGATCGGCGTCGCGATGGAGGACGGCACGACACTATATCTGGATGTTTATCGTCCGGCACTTGATGGCGAGGCTGTAGCCGGCACATGGCCTGTCCTCCTGGAACGCTCGCCTTATGACAAGAATCGACTGTCACACGCGACAACAGGGCGATTCTTTGCCGAGCGCGGATACATCTATGTCGTTCAGGACGTCCGTGGACGTTGGTCGTCGGATGGGCAATTCGCGTTCCTGCGCAACGAAGCAGACGATGGGCGCGATACGATGCAATGGATCGCCGAACAGCCGTGGTGCGGTGCCGGGATCGGCACACTTGGAATCTCCTACACGACAGCAACACAGCAGGCACTGGCAGTGCGGTCCCCCCCAAAGCTGGTGACGCAGGCACTTTTCGACGGCCCATATAATTACTTCCGCCAGACCATGCGGCACGGCGGTGCCTGCGAATATGGCATCGCTTTCCAGTATGTCGTGTTCATGGCGCGCTCCTCCAAGCAGGCCATGGCCGAACCACAGGTCAAACGCCAACTCGATGAGATGTGGACTTCGCTCACCAAATGGCTGGAACATCAGCCTTTGCGACAAGGTGTGTCGCCGCTCCGACTCACACCTGACTATGAGCAGTGGTTCTTCGACATGCTCACCCGGTCCGACTATGACGATTACTGGAAGACGCCGGATCTGTGCATCGAAGAGTACATCGATGATTATCCGGACATACCGATACTCCTCGAAACATCATGGTACGGGCATCATATTACGGCGACACTCTGGAAGTACGCCGAGCTCAAGAAGCGACACCGCACGCCGAAAAAGCTGGTGATTGGAACCTGGCTGCATGGCGGAGATATGTTCACGCAGTCATGGGCAGGCGATGTGGACTTCGGGACCGATGCTGCACTCGAGGACAATAACAGTCTGCGATTGCGCTGGTTCGATCAGCATCTGAAAGGCCTGGCTACCGGTCTCGATCATGAGGCACCGGTCAGACTGTTCGTCATGGGCGGTGGGAGCGGCAAGCGCGATTCGATGGGCAGGTTGATGCATGGCGGGCAATGGCGTGACGAGCAGGAGTGGCCTCTCGCTCGCGCTCAGAAAACGATTCTGTATCTCCATCCCGGCGGGACGCTTGCGGCCGAACGTGCGCCAGTAAATGCGGCTGCGGATCGATACGATTTTGATCCACTAGCTCCCGTCCCAACGGTTGGCGGGAATTTTACCAACTATGGCACCTCGGGCTTTATCGAAGGCGGTGGTTTCGATCAGAAGAGCGGTACGATGTCGGGCGACAAGAGTGAAAAGCTCCCTCTATCGTTACGACCCGACATACTGGTCTTCCGGACACAACCTCTAAAGCAAGATATTGAAGTCACCGGAGTCGTAACTTGCCGTCTTTGGGTGAGCTCTTCGGCGGTGGATACGGACTTCACGGTAAAATTGATCGACGAATATCCACCCAATGCAGATTATCCCGATGGCTACGCCTTAAATCTCGGCGACTCAATCCTGCGGATGCGCTATCGCGAAGGCTTTGAAAAAGCAGTGCTCATGGAACCCGGCGAAGTTTACCAAATAGAGCTCCGGCTCCAGGCAACCAGCAACGTCTTTGCGCAACATCACTGCATTCGTCTCGATATTTCCAGTAGCAACTTTCCGCACTATGACGTCAACCCAAACACCGGCGAACCCTTGGGCCTGCACCGATGTCATGAAACTGCACGCCAAACGGTCTTCCACGATGCCTTACGGGCCTCATGCGTCGAGTTGCCTGTAATCCCGCGCTAACGGCGCACCTCACACTCGCTACCGTCAACACTGATCGACAGCGGTATTAGGTGAAGCCGTGAACGGCCACCACACCAATCATTACGGTTCCGACGGCCAGCTTTCCCACGGTCCCGAGAACACGACCGATCATGGCGCCTTTGCCGACTTCCATACTCATCTCAGACGAGCGGCCCTTCCAGGTCTCGCCAAGATAGGCGCCGAAATAGGCACCGAATCCCGCGCCGGCAAGTGCGCCGACAAGCGGTCCGATGACTGGAATCGGCACACCGGCCAGCGCGCCAAAAATACTGCCGCCGAAGGCACCGACGAGGGCCAGAAAGACGCTACGCCGCGCTCCGCCCTTCTTGGCGGCTCCCGCAGCACCGGCCATGAACTCTACAACTTCGCCAACAATCGCAAGAACCACGAGGATCCCGACCGTATCCCAGCTCATTCCGCCGTCAGCGCCTTCGCTGACCCAAAGGACGAACAACGAGGCCAAGCCAACAATGAACCAATTGCCGGGAAGCATGACGAAATTCATCGCCCAGGCCATCGCGCACCCGAGCACCAGGACTATCGCCAAAAGATAGTAAGTGAGTTCGACTTCAAGCATGAATCGCCCATATGCAATCGGCGTACAGGTGAGGAAGTCCCGTCCGCCCACGTCATGTGGCTTGTGCCGCAGAGAATTGCAAGCGGGGCGTCAGGCGGAGCACCTACGAGCGCGCGATCATTTGAGAAATACGAGGCGTGCCAACGCTGACGCGTGTTGAGTTTGGGCCTGTGCTTCTGTTGCCGCCGCTTGCAAAGAGACAGGAATTCCACCATCGCATGGGCACATGACCGATGCGGTTTCGATCGCCCGTGACTTCAATGCGACAATATCAGTGCTGTTGCACGAGTTGAATCTGATGGGACGTCAGATCATTGACGGCTTGAAGCATTTCGGCCGGTACGATTGGCTTTACAAGATAACCATCTGCGCCGTTCTCGAATGACTCCAGCATGTCGACGGCATCGTCAGATGTGCAAAGCATCAGGACTGGAATATCCTTGTATTTCTCATGCTTCTTCAACGTCTGTAGCACTTCGAATCCGTCAATTCGGGGCATGTTGATATCGAGCAGTATCACAACATTCGGATCACCTTGATCCTGCAGCTCCAACGCCGCAAGACGACCAAGCAGGTTGCGAGGATCAAGCTCATAGACAAAACCGTTCGTGATCTTCGACTGCGACAGACGCCGCATGGTCATGTAGATATCATCCTGATCGTCATCAACCATCAGGATATTCGTCGGTTTTGCCGTCCCCATGACATGCCCCATTCTATGCAAAAACAGACTTTCAAAACCTGCCGCAAATACTGTCCGATATCACCAAAAACCGGACAAATTGACAGCCCTGGCAATCAGGAAAATCCTATCGGGATTTCAATAAGTTTTTGCTAAAATCTGAAGCATCAGATTCAGGAAGCCTTAAGTTTTTCGAGAAGCACCGATGTCCTGCCAATAGTTGCGTTCAAGCGTTCGTTGAATACCATCGCCTGATCGGAATGCATGCTCTCTGCAGAACTTCGGCTGCCGCTTCGCGCGAATTGGATTGAAACCAGATAATCAGCACCGCTGAACGTTCTGAGCAATTGATGGCGCCATCTCTGCTTTCAGGAGCACCCCTGGGCAGCGCCGGACGGTTGAAGGTGCGTGGTTTCCTATGACCGGAAGATCTCATGCATTTCGATGTCAGCCGATGGAATCGAGATCACAAACGTCGAGCCCCTGTCCAATTCGCTGAAAGCATCGAGTTTCCAGCCGTGACGCTCGCAGATCGTATTGCAGACGGACAACCCGATACCAGAACCCGGATAGGTATTCTTGTCGTGGAGCCGACGGAACGGCTCAAAGATTCGGTCTTTAAACTTCATGTCGAATCCGATGCCGTTGTCGATAACGGCAATGCTCGTGCCCTTGCCTTCTGGAACGGTCTTGGTCGATATCCGAATTTCCGGCTTGCGAGCCGGATGCCGGTACTTAATGGCATTGCCGATAAGGTTTCGCATGAGATGCGTAATGGCCGTTGCGTCTCCGTTGATAACCGGCAAACGATCGACGTGGATGACGGCTTCAGATTCGGACACCATCATCTCAAGATCGGACAATATCTCCTCTGTGACATCCAGAAGATTGATATCCTGTGGCCTGAGATCACGATTTGCTGTCCTTGAATATCCGAGCAGATCGCGAATCAAACGACTCATGCGACTGCTGGACCGACGAATGACATCAAGAAAGTACTGACCGTCCTTGCTGAGTGCGTTGGCACAATCGTCGGCAAGGTATCGGCTGAACTGCTCCAACTTCCTCAACGGCTCTTGGAGATCGTGTGAGGCGACATAGGCAAAGCGTTTGAGGTCGGTATTCGCGCGCCTCAGTTCTTCAACGAGATCGTCAAGCTTACGGGCATTGATCTTTTGTTCTGTAATGTCGAGCAGGACGACGAGTGAACGCAGCACGGTGCCGTTAGCATCGCTTTCGGCGACGGCAGACAATGAGACATCGAAGACATCGCCGGCTCTGGTCTCAAACTGCAACTCGACATCTTTGACCGCACCGTTCCGCCGGAACTGCGGTTGGATCTCATGCTTCATGCGATCTGCGGACTCGGCAGTCATGAACGCAATTATCGGACGCCCCAAAACCTCATCCCGTTCATAACCCATGCGGGCCAGCCAATAGTCGCTGACCTTTATCAATATGCCCGATGCATCGGCCGAATAGAGCATTGCCGGTGTATTGTTGTAGAGATGCTCGAATCTTTGCTCGCTCTGCTGCAGGGATTCTTCTGTCTGTTCGTGTTGGCGATGGAATTGCGCTTCGTTCAGTTCGCGCTCAATAACAAGATCGAGCCGCGACAGGTTCGTCTTCAGAATGAGGTCATTGGCGCCCGCCCTCATCACATCGACCAGGCGTTCCTCGCTAAGCGCTCCCGAAACGACAATAAACGGCAAATGAGGCAATCTCTCCCTGACCCGCTTGAGCCCGTCAAAAGCATCGAAACTCGGCAAATAGAAATCGCTGAGGACAACGTCCCACGACTCTGCTGCAAGTGCGTCTTCGAGTTCACTTGCCGTCTCCACATGCCGATACTCCAAGTCGTATCCTGCCTGCTTCAGATGCCGCACGAGCAAAATGACATCGGCGTCCGAATCCTCGACAAGGAGGGCTCGTAGTGATTTCGGCATGCGATGCTCCTCAATTCAATTTGCATAGTTGATGTCCCCTCAACTATGAGATGGCGCCTCTGATCCCTAGAGTACCTTGAAGCATTGGCAGTTTTAGATCCTGGAACGGATTTCGGCTGTGCAGACTGATCCCATGCCCGATACTCGCCGAGCGCGGCGTGAAGTGGACGTCATTGGAGCGTGGGAAACTGGCGATCGGCGGGGTCATCAGAAAGAAAGTCAGCATCGCAATTGAGTGAGTGCGAATAGCGCTTCGCGCCTTCGGTGTTGAAGCGACCCGATGCCAAGATCGACCGTGCATACACGAGACATGTTTTGGCAGAAGTTGCGCTGACCTAGTCGAATTGCGGCTGCGCGAGCGAAATCGGTTTCGGCGGCCGCGAGCCCAACGGCTGCTGCTCCGCTGCCAAAGTCTTGTCCGGATCGCGTGATTGGTGGAAAATTGTCTCCCCGACATTGCCGCCAGCGGCAATCAAGGATGCCCGCCCGCAGGTCGACGCGATCCTCAGCCCTAACGCGTGGAGATGACGCTTGTTGTAGCAAAAGGCCGCAAGCTTCGCTCGCTGATTCTCGGGCAGATCCTTTGCGATATCGACGGCATCGGGCGGTGTCGATCGATGCAGTTCACCCAGGAGCTTCTCCGTAATCGGGCACGGCTCCTCATTCAAATGTGCAACCAGAGAAACTCCCATTGGCCCATTGCCTCCATCGATGAGACAATAATTAGCCACTATCTTGGTTAACAGACTCTTAATGACGGCGGAAAAACCAATTCTCAAAGCAGATCTGAACAAACGATTCAGCAGTATACGGATTTACACAAAATCTTTTGCAGTTGTATTGAAATTGAACTCACCTGAGATCTGTCGAAAAGCGAGAACCACGAGATGCGGTGCCGTCACGGCAACCCGATGTCTTTACCTTCGGGAGAGATCAGCCAGAAGCCAGAACCGGTTTAAGGTCTTCCAGACCGGATCCTATGCAGCATTCGCATCGGCAGAATCCGCACCTGGGCCTGCAATCGGCAAACTCACGGCGAATGTACTGCCTTGACCGACCTTGCTGTCGGCGTGAAGTGTGCCGCCATGCATCGCTACGAGCTGTCCCACGAGGTTGAGGCCGATACCCGTGCCCTCGATCCCCGTCGATGTCTTGCCTCTGAAGAACCGCTCTCCAATACGATCCAAATCTTCTTGGTCAATGCCGACGCCGTAGTCGCGAACGGAAATTGTAACAAACGCGCCACTTCGCATCGCCACCACATCGATCTGCGGCGCATCCGCCGCGTACTTCACGGCATTTGAAAGCATGTTCGTGATGATCTGATCGAGCGCGCCCGGATCCGCTTGAATGCGGTCGGGAAGCCCATCCACATAAACGCGAAAGTGATGTCCGTGGGCGATTTCCGATAACCGTGACACAATCTCCTGCAGGATCGCCGCAATATCGCAGGACTCTGTCTGAATAGCGAGCTTGCCTTCTTCCATCTTAGTGGCAGTCAGAGTGCTTTCCATAAGCCGGCTCATGCGAGCAACAGCAGACCGGATTTTCCCGACCCGTGGCAGTAGGTCCTCGGCAGTCAGCTTATTCTGTTCGACCCGCCTCTCGATTCTTTGCGAGCTTGCGTCGATGATTGCCAGAGGCGTGCGGAACTCATGACTCGCCATTGATACGAAGTCACGCTGAAGCTGATTCAACTCTTTCTCTTTTTCAAGAGCTTGACGCAACTCGACTGCCTTTTGCTTCAGGCTCTGCGTTGCCTCATCGACAAGTTCCTGCAGATGATCGCGATGGGACTCGAGTTCACGTTCAGCGCGCTTTTGATCCGAGACGTCAAACACAACAGAGAATGTCTGCAATTCGCCTTCTTCCGCCGCAGGCGCCACGATAGCAGACAAACAAATATCGATGAACGAGCCGTCTTTGCGGACATAGACATAATCCACATTATCGACGCCCTTCCCTGCGAACAGCTTTTCGACGAATTCGTCCTGCATGCGCCGAACCGACTCGGCCTCCATGAAATCGTAAATCGAGCGACCGACAACCTCACTGCGGGCGTAGCCGAGTTTCTTGCACCAGAAATCGCTGACTTCGACGATCGTGCCATCGGGCTGGATGGAATGGAGCATCGCCGGCGTATTGCGGTAAATCAGATTGAGCCGCTTCTTCTCAGTTGAGAGTTTGGCGTTCACAGATTCCAGTTCCTGGCGCTGGCGTTCCAGTGCCAAGGCGGCTTCCGTCTCGACCGTCCGGTCGGAACCTACGCCGTGATACCCCTGGAATGAACCGGATGTGTCGTAGACCGGTGTGCCGCTCAGCGAGAAATGGCAGGTCGGCACGTCACTCCCGTTGCGTCGATAACGGAAATTCCGAAACGTGCGTTGCGCTTCGACCGCGGCGAAGTGCCGATCCCAGTCGCCATCGAGTCCGACAGAGATCTCTTGCCAGCTCCGCCCGATAATCTCTTCAGACGACAAGCCGACAATTCTCTCGAATCCACCTGAGACAAATGTGAAGTGGCCCTCGGCGTCGCATTCCCAATTCCAATCCGTCCCGACCTCGGTGAGGCTCTTGTAACGCTCGCGACTGACACGAAGGTCCTGCTCTGCGCGGATGCGCTCGACAGCGTTGTCCCGAAAGGTCTGGAGGGCGCTCGTCATTTCGCCAAGCTCGTCCGTACCCTCGACACCGTCGAACTCCGCATCGAAGTCATTGCGGGCGACGCGTTTCATTGCCTCTTCCAGCTTTCGCAGGGGTCCGATTGTTTGAATGGCCAACGAGATCGCCAACAACAGAGTCAGGACCAAACTGCAAATCAAAGCTAACCCCGCGAGCTTTGCTGTGAGATCGGTTTCTTCCGATATGGTCGTCTGGAGCCTGTTCGCAGCCGAGACCGTTGCCGTGACCAGATCGTCGAGGTCTCTCTCGATTTCGGCCTCGATCGCTCGCATATAGTGAGCAGGCCGAATGACGGTTGCCGGCGCATCGCCCAGAAGCGTGAGCATTTCGGCATGCCAAGCGTTGCTATCCTTCAGAATGTCAGCAAGCGTCTCATTTGCATCTGACATTGCCAGACGTTCGAGAAGTTCAAGCTCGCTTCGATACTCCGAATAATGCCTCTCAAAGGCGAAGAGGGTATCCCAGGTGTCGACCAGATCTGTGAATGACAGGGATTTTCTTGCAATGTCCCGAGCCGCTCGAAACTTGCTGCCCGCCGCTCGCGCGCTTTCGACCGCGGTCAGAGGTTTCGATGCGACTTCCTCTATGGACTTCGAAAGCGTCCGAAGACTCGTGGTCGCAAAGACGCCGTAACCGGCCCCGATGACGATCAGGGCTGCAAAACCGAAGATAATCTTGTGCCTGATCTTCATTCCGGCGACCTAGTGCGGGAGCGTCGGAAGTGCGACAGCTTCGGATCCGCTATCAAGTGTGCGCAAAAATGCGATCAGATCTTGCCGCTCCGATTGCGTGAGTGAGAACGGCGCCATCTTGTCGGAGCGTGAGGGGCGATCGATTCCACCCGACAGATAGTGATCCACGACCGCAGCAATGTCAGGCAGAGAACCGTCATGCATGAATGGCTTTCTTCGTGTGAGATTGCGAAGACTCGGCGTCTTGAACGCATGCAAGTTCCGTCGGTCGCTGCTGTCGATTGCTGACCGACCGATGTCGGTCGTATTCAGGCCGATATCGTGAAACTTGTTGTCGGTGAAGTTCCAGCCCGTATGGCATCCCGCACAGGCGGCCTTTCCGTTGAAGAGACGAAAACCGCGTTTGGCGGTGGGCGAGATCGCGACGTCATCGCCATCGATCCATCGATCGAAAGAAGACGGTGATGAGACGATCGTTCGCTCGAACGTCGCGATCGCCTTCAGAATATTGCGTTGGTTCAAACCGTCTTCAGGGAAAGCTCTGTCGAACCAGAACCGATAACCTTCTATGGCGCCAAGCCGTTTGACCAATGCGTCCAACGGCATATTCATTTCGTCATGCGCAGTGATCGGACCTGCGGCCTGCTCTTCCAGGCTTGACGCCCGTCCATCCCAGAACAGGCTTGTAACCCAGGCCAGATTGACGACGGCCGGTGCGTGCCGCTTCAGTTTCGTGTTCTGGGCACCGATGGCTTTTGGGAGCGGCGCTTCCCAGCCGAACGAAGGATTATGGCAACTGACGCAGTTCATGTTCTGCGCCTTACTCACGCGAACATCGAAGAACAGCATCTTTCCAAGTGCCGCTTTGGTACGGCTATAGGGATTGTCTTTCGGGAAGTGAATAACAGCCGGACGCTCATATTGCGCCTTGAGACTGTCGGGAATGGCGTCTTCTGACTCCGCGCGCGCGGACCAACCGGCTCCGACCGTCAACACAAGGACGGCAGCGACAACACAAAGCATGCCAAAACGTTGGCCACGTGCCACAAGCTTTCCCCCAAACATGACGCGAATATATCCACCCTCGACGGGTTCGATACTATGTTGGAGGCGCTAAAATAGTGTTTATACACGCTATGGGTGCAGTCGTCCGCCGTTCTGTCAGGCTGAAAACCAACAATTTAATTTACTGGCCAAGAGTGCGATCGCCGTGCCCCTTGCCTAAAGAGCAATGCAAGACAATGAATGTCGCACTGCGCTATCCAGTGCGCCGCCATCGTTCATGGTCGGCCGCAATCTGGTGGTCCGGCCGTGCATGCTGACGTGGTTCGGGTCGACGCATGCCGTGTTCTGCCGGTGTCATGTGGGCCACGGGCTGAGTCAGACCGATCTGCGGCGGCGAAGATTTCACTTCGGTCGGATTCTCGGATCGGCGCACTTCGCCCTCAAAGAATGCGCCGCTTTCAATCGTAAGGGATGCGTGGTGGATATCGCCGATGACACAGGCCTCGGAGCGCAAGACAACCTGTCTGCTCCTAATCGAGCCATCGATTCTGCTGTCCACGGCCACGCTTTCGCAAAGAACGTCGCCATGAATGTGGCCTGGCTTCGCCAATGTCAGGCTACGGCAGTGAACATCCCCTTGTATTTGCCCATGCACTTCTAAGGCCCCTGAACAGGTCACCGTACCCGTGATGACCATGCCTTGATCGATAATCGATTGCCCTTGTTTCTTAGCCATACCCGCTTACCCCACGCTTTCAGATTACAATGTGTCTAGCCGTCATATGAGATTTGGCAGCGGGTGGCCATCGGACGGATTAAAGATGTTGATAGGTGTGCAAATCCCGTTCTTTTCGAGGAAATTCGATTGACGAAACAAATGGGTTACACTTGTTGGCTTCGTCGGTAGATGAACAGGCCATCACTCAACTCTGCGTTGTGCGGCGAGCAGGCAGGCCGTTGCAATTCTCGACACGAGTGGGAGCGTTCTATCTTGCGCGCTTGCAGCCAGAGGCTGTTGTTTCGTAGGTCCAGAATGACGAAGGCGGAATAACCAAGATTGGACAGCTGGCATTGAAAAGAATGGTGGGCGCGGCTGGGATTGAACCAGCGACCCCTACGATGTCACCGTAGTGCTCTTCCGCTGAGCTACGCGCCCGGGCGCCGTGAGGCGGGTCCGGTAAGGGACGAAGGTTTCGTATATCGGTATCGAAGCCACGACGCAAGCAGTGGCGTGGGGCGAATGCCCACACCCATGTTTTGCTCTTTGTTTCTGGCTCGAAAGTCCTGAAGCCAGCGTTTTAGGCGAGCGGGTCGAGCATGCGCTCAACTTCCTGCACCAGGTCCTTGAGATGGAAGGGCTTGGACAGGACTTTTGCGTCTTTAGGTGCCTGGCTATCGGGATTGAGCGCGACAGCTGCAAAACCAGTGATGAACATGATCTTGAGTTCAGGATCGAGCTCGGCGGCGCGGCGCGCCAGCTCAATGCCGTCCATCTCGGGCATCACGATATCGGTCAGCAACAGGGTAAACGGCTCGTCCTTCAGCCGTTCATAGGCTTCGGCACCGTTGGCAAAGTCGACGACATCATAGCCTGCGTTTTTGAGCGCCTTCGCAAGAAAGCGCCGCATGGCTTCATCGTCTTCAGCAAGCAGAATCCGCGGCTGGTTGCCGCTTTCAGGCTCATTGAGGGGCATGGCATAGCCTCATAAAATAACTCATCGATTACACGTCATATTCATCGGCAAATCGTTAACGCCCCGTCGGCACGCCAAAAATAATTGCCTGACCCCATGTCCGCTAACATTGCCGGCTGGGCGGCGGCAATGACAAACGAATATTTGTCCTAACGCGGAGGATTTTCCGACTCAGGGTCGATCACGCTCCTGCGTTTAGTCGAATCGGATTAAGCGAGGGTTGATCTGGCCCCAAAGCCGCCATCCCCAGCCGATATTTTCCATTGCTGGACAGCGCCGGTTGACCTTGGCACAGTTCCATCTCCATATCCGCCATACGGTCGCCCGCGCGAAAGCGCCTTTCCGAAGAGCATCGATCCCTTATGTGTCCGAAACGCGTTGCAGAAATCGATGAAGAACTGCAGCCGCCATTTAGCATCGAAATGCCCGATGTCTGGCGGGGACCGTTCATTTTCAACTCGCCGCATTCGGGACGAGTCTACCCAAAGACGTTCATAGACGCGTCAAGACTGACGCCACTGGCTCTGCGAAAATCGGAAGATGCCTTTGTCGAAGCCTTGTTCGAACCTGTCGTCGGCCTCGGGCTGCCGCTCATGCATGCGCATTTTCCGCGCGCCTATCTCGACGTAAACCGCGAGCCTTACGAACTCGATCCCGCACTGATATCAGAGACCCTGCCGCGCTACGCAAATACGCAGTCCGTTCGGGTTGTCGGCGGACTGGGCACAATCGCCCGTATTGTCACCGAGTCGGAAGAAATCTATCGCGAGCCCGTCGCACTTGGCGACGCGCTGGCGCGCATCAACAAGCTCTATAAACCCTATCACGCGGGGCTTGAGGGCTTGATCGCAGATGCCGAACGTCACTTCGGTTGCGCCGTCTTGATAGACTGCCACTCGATGCCTTCCGGGCCGCTCGCAGACCAAGGCGGCCAGCGACCCGATTTCGTACTCGGCGACCGCTTCGGCACGTCGTGCGAGCCTGAACTGATCAGATATGTCGGCCAGCGCCTCGAAGCCCTCGGCTATGTTGTTGCCCATAACAAGCCATATGCAGGCGGTTACATCACAGAACATTACGGGCAACCCGGAGCCGGACGCCATGCCTTGCAAATCGAGGTCAATCGTTCACTTTATATGGACGAAGCCAAGTTCGAAAAGCTGCCGCGGTTCGACGACCTATCTCGCGATCTGGCGATCGTTGCGGGTGAGCTGATCGAGGCAGCGCCAATTCTCTTGGAAGTGCCACGCGCCGCTGCCGAGTGAACTGCACTATCCGCATCGCGAGCGACGTTGGCGTTCGGCAAAAAAAGAGGGCCGTTCGGGTTACGAACGGCCCAAGTCTAGGGAGGAAACGCCCAAGGAGGGCAGCGGCACGACATCAGTCGATACCGCATTGCAAAAATATACATTGCGGCGCACAAAATTCAACCCTTTTAAACCTCTGCGTGCATGCGGCCAAACTACGCAAGACTTTGGTGGCGCTTTACAAACCAGCCGATGCAGCAGCCAATTTTGAAAGCATAATCTTAGAAAATCTCCACAACCATCTGAAACAATTAGCGATTATAATTCTCGCGATTAAGAGGTCGAATACCCTTGAGCAACGACACAGACGCATACCTCGCATTCGCGCATCGGTTGGCTGATTTGTCGGGAGAAACCATTCTCCCGTGGTTTCGCCGACAGCACGAAATTGTGAACAAGGACAATCGCGGCGCTTTCGACCCGGTCACGCAGGGCGACCGGGCTGGAGAAGAGGTTATGCGAAAGGAGATTGAGGTGGCCTGGCCGGACCACGGGATTGTCGGCGAAGAATTCGGTGTCGTGAACGAAAACGCGGATCTCCGATGGATTCTCGATCCCATCGATGGCACCCGTGGATTCATTATCGGTTTGCCGGTTTGGGGGACTCTGATCGGCCTGACTGCCGGCGACGAACCCCGCCTCGGCGTCATGAACCAGCCTTTCACCGGCGATCGTTATTGGTCGGGGTCCGATGCGACCTATCATCGATGGTCCGGCAAGGAGCAGATCATCCACACGCGCGCCTGCCCCAACCTCGATCAGGCAATCCTTGCGGCCTCGTCTCCCGGCATGTTTGCGACAGGTTACGAGAAAGATCGATTCGACGACTTGACCCGTCAGGTCCGCATGCGGCGCTTCGGCACCGACTGCTATGCCTATTGCCTGCTGGCTGCCGGCCATATCGATATTGTGTGCGAGGCAGCCATGAACATCTACGATATCGCAGCTCTGGTTCCGATCATCGAGAATGCTGGCGGTCGGGTGACGACCTGGGACGGCGGCAATCCTCTCAACGGCAGCCGTATTGTCGCCGTTGGCGACCTGCGTCTGCATGAGCAGGTTCTCAAGGTTCTGAACAGTTGATCTGAGATGACTGGATCCCCGCCTTCGCTGGTATGACGATGGCTGCCATTGCACCGACACTCACGTTCGTCGTTCCGGCGAAGGCTGAAATCCGGTCAATCGGAGCGCTCACAAAGACTCAACGCGTGCCGGGAATGAAAGCGTCGAAGGCGGCCCAGAATTGTTCGCGGATGCCGTCCTGCTCCTGGAGAATTTCGTGCTGGGCCCCGCGAATCACGATTTGCGAGCCCGCTTTGAGAAGCGCCGACATGTCTTCGATGGCGCGGTTGGAAACAACCCTGTCGTTTGCCGCCGCGATCAGAAGCGTTGGAACATGCACTTGCGGCGGAAAATCCGGCTCATTCATTGTGGAAATCGACGATAGCGCGGCACGGAGCCAGCCCACGGTCGGTGAACCGATCCCAAGTTCGGGCGCGATCTCCAAAACGGCCTGATTTCGATAAAAACGGCCTTCATCGGTCGTCAGCACATTGTTTTCATAGGGCAATTCCTCAGCGGCGACCGATTTTCCGCCGGGAACGAACATCTCTCCGAAACCTGCATAGGACGCTATTTCCGATATCGCACCGCAGATAGGCCCAGGTATCGGCAACGCTGCGATCCGCAACATCGGCCCGACAAGCACCATACGGTCAAACCAGCAATCCCTCCGACAGGCGGTCCGCAGAAGAATATGCCCTCCCATCGAATGGCCGATCGCGAAATAGGGCGGCGGGCAATCGGGGAGAACGACCTCTTCCATGAATTTCGCAATATCGCGGTCGTAGTCGGCAAAGTCCTCGACATGGCCCTTGCGTGGATTCTTCAAGAGCCTGTCCGAACCGCCCTGCCCGCGCCAGTCCATCGCCGCCACTGTGAAAGCGCGTCGTCTGAGATCCGCTACGGTCTCGAAATACTTTTCGATATACTCGCCGCGCCCTGGAAAGATACAGACCGTTCCCTTCCAGCCTTTCAGCGCCGACCGCCACCAGGCATAGCGCAGGCGCTTGCCGTCAGCACCGGCAAACGCACCGGTCTGGGCTCCGATAGGGACGGTGTTTCTCGCCGTTCCAACAAGCTCCATTTGGGGGACCCGCATCCTGGCCGCGGCTGATCGTCAAGTGGGAAAGTCTTTGCGGCCTGTCGGATTTATCGCAATCGCAGGGCTGCAACAAGCAGAGAACCCGCCGCCGGATCACCGGCGGCGGGCAAGCGCCGAATTCATCGGCTTTCTCCACTCGTCAATGGGTCGCTGATTTAGTACCAACCACGGTACCCAATCGGCACAGCATTGACGATTCGACCCCGGCAGCGATTCACTTTTATCCGGAACCGCAGGCCGCTCGGGCGGCTTGCACGCGCAATGAACGCGTTAGGATGAAAACGGATAACCTTTACGCCGTACCAACCGCGATTACGCAATTTGCGCCGGATTTCATGAGGCCAGAGGCACGTCTTGGCATGTCGCTTGCCGCGCTTGCCATAGGGACGGTGATCGTAGCGACCGCCGTGCTTCGGCCCATGCTTCACCTTGTGCCTGGCAGAATATTCATAGTGGTCATAGCCATGCTTCAGGCCACCTTTGAGACCCGGACCATGCAGGCCGCCTGCATTGGCAGCAACTGTTCCACCTATGATGGCGGCAACCAGCGTTGCCGCGCGAAGGATGTTGGTCTTCATGTCAGTCCTCCTATTTTTTTGGTTGCGTGAAAACCAACGTCAGGCTCGCATCAAGCGCCTGAACGCGCGACGAACCAGGCGTTCATCGAAGGTTCATCGCACGGCGAAGATTTTTGCGAATATCGCTTGATTTCAATGCCTTACATGACCTTGACGAAGGCATTGAGCATTCCTATATCTTAGTCAGCGCATGCCGATAACGGGTGCTCTAAGACGAAATGCCCGGCCTGATTGGCGGGTGAAACACCATATCGCTTCTAAAGGAGGATGTGTCGTGAGACCATTTGATCTTTCCCCATTGTACAAATCCACTGTCGGCTTTGACCGCTTCGCAAATCTGCTCGATTCGATGGCGTCTGCGGAAGTCGATTCGCCAACCTATCCGCCCTACAATATCGAGCGCCTTGGCGAGAACGAGTATCGCATCACCATGGCGGTTGCCGGTTTCGGTGAAGACGAGCTCAATGTCGAGGTCAAAGAGAATAGTTTGACCGTCCGCGGCGAGAAAAAGGCCGAAGAGGCCGAGCGCAGCTATTTGCATCGCGGCATCGCATCGCGTGCCTTCGAGCGCCGCTTCCAGCTCGCAGACTATGTCGAAGTTCGCGGTGCCGACCTTGAGCACGGCATGCTGCATCTCGATCTTGTCCGCGAGGTTCCGGAGAAGATGAAACCGCGCAATATCGCCATTGGAACCGCCAAAGACGCTGGTCCGACGGTCATCGAAAACCAAGCCTAGCACCTCCCCCCCAACAGGGTTGCAACCCTGTTTGTGCTAGATGTGGGCGGGCGTCCCTTGCGGGCGCCCGCTTTCGTATGTCCAGGTCAAGAACGCCATGTCGCTGATTTGGAGCCCCTTATGCTCGAATTGCGTACTTTCGATGCATTGGGTGCGGCCGAAAAACACGCTATGCCTTTAACCTTGTCTCGCGACGGCAAATCTGGCAATTTTGTGCCTTGATTAGGACAGCAAGACTGTCCTAATTCTCGGATCGTCTCGGACGGCGCTTAAGGAATTGGCGCAAACAGAGTCCGCCCCAAAATGGGGGGTGATTCGAGCAAGGGGTGGCGAAATCACGCCATCGCGGCCTGGCACATCCGGAAGCGAGGTCAATAACCCCGGTTGAGAGATCCGTCTCTCACGATCGGTCGGGCCGCGTGCGGTTCGAGTTCCGACATGGGTGACGTGTCCGCGCCGCGAACGCCGGTTCGTAGCGAGGCATACCATGGCGCGGCAAACGCTAAGAGAATTCTATCGCCATATGGCGCGGCAATAAGAGGTGGGAACAAATGACAACCAACGACTCACCGAGAACCGGTCCTCAGAATGCCCGCGCAACTGCCGCGCGCGAGGGACTCTATAATCCTTCCAAGGAACACGACGCCTGCGGGGTTGGATTCGTCGTCGATCTCAAAGGACGCAAGAGCCACAAGATCGTACAGAACGGTCTGGAGATTCTAGTCAATCTCACGCACCGCGGCGCTGTCGGTGCCGATCCGCTTGCCGGCGACGGAGCCGGCATGCTGGTGCAGATCCCGCACGAATTCTTCGAAGCCGATTGTGCTGACGTCGGCATTCAGTTGCCGAAGCCAGGGCATTACGGCGTCGGGCATATCTTTATGCCACCGGACGGCCCTCTGAGACGCCACTGCGAGGAGATCGTCGAGGCCGCCGTTGTCGCGGAAGGCCAGGTTGTTCTCGGTTGGCGCGATGTTCCCGTCGACAATAGCTGCCTTTCGCTCCCTGTTATCGATACCGAACCGGTTCACCGGCAGATCTTTATCGGACGCGGTTCGGGGATCGCAGACGACACAGAATTCGAGCGCCGGCTCTACGTTATGCGCAAGGTCATCTCGAACACGGTTTTTCGCGAAACCGATGGCCGCGACAATGGTTTCTATATCGTCTCGCTGTCCTGTCGAACGATCATCTATAAGGGCATGTTCCTCGCCAATCAGCTCGGGCCCTATTATCTCGATCTGGCGGATGAACGGTTCACCACGGCGCTGGCCCTCATTCACCAGCGCTTCTCCACAAATACGTTTCCGTCTTGGAAGCTGGCGCACCCCTATCGAATGGTCGCCCACAATGGCGAGATCAACACGCTTCGCGGCAATGTAAACTGGATGGCCGCGCGCCAGGCAAGTGTTTCATCCGAGGTACTAGGCGACGACATCGAGAAGCTTTGGCCGATCTCCTACGAGGGTCAGTCGGACACGGCCTGTTTCGACAATGCGCTCGAATTTCTAATCCAAGGTGGCTACTCGCTACCGCATGCGGCGATGATGCTGATACCGGAGGCATGGGCCGGCAATCCGCTCATGGAAGCCGAACGTCGCGCTTTCTACGAATATCATGCCGCCTTGATGGAGCCATGGGACGGACCTGCGGCGGTCGCATTCACGGATGGGCGCCAGATTGGCGCAACGCTGGATCGCAACGGCCTCAGACCGGCGCGCTATCTGGTTACCGACGACGACCTGGTGGTCATGTCCTCGGAAAGCGGTGTTCTTCCCATTCCTGAAGAAAAGATCATTCGCAAGTGGCGCCTTCAGCCCGGCAAGATGCTGCTTATCGATCTCGAAAAAGGCCGCATTGTTTCGGACGACGAAATCAAGTCTGAACTTGCATCAGCCAATCCCTATCGAACATGGCTGGACCGGGGTCACATCCAGGTCCGCGATCTTCCCCCCGTGCCTGAACCTGCGCCGCTTTCCAACGTCCCGCTCCTCGATCGTCAGCAGGCGTTCGGATACACGCAGGAAAGTCTGAAATTTCTCATGTCGCCAATGGCTCATGTTGGCCAGGAGCCGGTCGGCTCCATGGGCAGCGATACACCGCTATCGGCGCTCTCCAGCCGGCCCAAACTTCTGCACACCTACTTCAAACAGAATTTTGCCCAGGTCACGAACCCGCCGATCGACCCGATCCGCGAAGAGCTGGTCATGTCACTCGTGACATTCATCGGGCCGCGCCCGAATATCCTGGATCTGGAAGGAACATCGGAAAAGAAACGCATCTTCGCGCCGCAGCCGATCTTCGCCAATAGCGGTCTTGAGAAGATCCGGATGATCGGCGATATCGCCGACAATCAGTTCCAGACCGTTACGCTCGACATTACCTACAATGCGGAAAAAGGCGCGGACGGTCTCGAAGGCGCCCTCGATTATCTCTGCGAGCGGGCCGAAAAGGCCGTAAAGGATGGCTTCAATATCATCATTCTCTCGGACCGGTTGACCGGACCGAATCGCATTCCACTGCCGGCTCTGCTGGCGACATCGGCGGTTCATAACTACCTGATCCGCTGCGGCCTGCGGACCTCGGTCGGCATCGTCATCGAGACCGGCGAGGCGCACGAGATCCATCAATTCTGCACCCTTGCCGGCTACGGCGCCGAGGCCATCAACCCTTATCTCGCGTTTGAAACGCTTGAGGATATGGCTGCCGATGAGAATGAAAACCTGACACCCGACCAGGCCGTGCGTCGCTACATCAAAGCGATTGACAAGGGCATGCTGAAAGTTATGTCCAAAATGGGCATCTCGACATTCCAATCCTACTGCGGCGCCCAGATTTTCGATGCCGTCGGATTGCATTCGGATTTCGTGAACAAGTATTTCTTCGGTACCCACACCCAGGTGGAAGGCGTCGGTCTCGCAGAGATCGCAGCGGAAACCGTGGAGCGCCATCGCCTCGCATTTTCGGATGCACCGGTCTACCGCAATGCTCTGGATGTCGGCGGCGAATATGCCTTCCGGCTTCGCGGAGAGGCCCATAGCTGGACACCGGATACGGTTGCCGACCTTCAACATGCAGTTCGCGGGAATCTGCCAGAGAAGTACAAGACCTTTGCCCGCGTCGTGAACGAGCAGAACGAGCAGTTGATGACTTTGCGCGGCCTGTTCCGGATCAAGGGCGCAGAGGAAATGGGCCATCAGGTCGTACCGCTCGGCGAAGTTGAACCTGCTGCAGACATCGTTAAACGCTTTGCAACCGGCGCCATGTCGTTCGGATCCATCAGCCGCGAGGCGCATACCACCCTTGCCGTTGCGATGAACCGGATCGGCGGCAAATCGAACACAGGCGAAGGCGGCGAGGAGCGCAATCGCTACAAGCCGAAACCCAACGGCGATTCCGAGCGCTCGGCAATCAAACAGGTCGCATCGGGACGCTTCGGCGTTACGACTGAATATCTTGTCAATTCGGACATGATGCAGATTAAGATGGCACAAGGCGCCAAGCCCGGCGAAGGCGGCCAGCTTCCCGGTCACAAGGTCGATGCGACCATTGCCCGCGTGCGCCATTCGACACCGGGTGTCGGCCTCATCTCGCCACCACCACATCATGACATCTACTCGATCGAAGATCTGGCACAGCTCATTTTCGACCTCAAGAATGTGAATCCGGATGCAGACGTATCGGTCAAACTAGTCTCCGAGGTCGGCGTCGGTACGGTCGCCGCGGGCGTTGCCAAGGCGCGCGCCGATCATGTGACGATCTCGGGTTTTGAAGGCGGCACGGGCGCAAGCCCCCTCACGTCAATCAAACATGCCGGATCACCCTGGGAGATCGGCCTCGCCGAGACCCAGCAAACCCTCGTCCTGAACCAATTGCGCGGGCGCATTGCCGTGCAGGTCGATGGTGGAATGCGCACGGGCCGCGATGTAATCGTCGGGGCCCTGTTGGGCGCAGACGAGTTTGGGTTCTCGACGGCCCCGCTTATAGCCGCAGGTTGCCTGATGATGCGCAAATGCCATCTGAACACCTGCCCCGTCGGCATCGCGACACAGGATCCGGTTCTTCGTCAACGCTTCCGGGGCGAGCCCGAGCACGTCATCAACTATTTCTTCTATGTCGCAGAGGAAATCCGGGAGTTGATGAGCCAGATGGGCTTCCGCACGATTGATGAGATGATCGGCCAGACGGAATGGCTCGACAAGGAACGTGCCATCGATCACTGGAAGGCGAAGGGTCTGGACTTCACGAAACTGTTCCATAAACCCGAAGTTCCGCCGGATGTCGCCATCTACAACATGACGCGCCAGACGCATCATTTGGATCGTGTGCTGGATCGAAAACTGATCGAGGCTTGCGCACCTGCCCTTGAAGACGGGACGCCGGTCAAACTCGACATGGAAATCCGCAACACCGACCGCTCGGCGGGCGCAATGCTCTCTGGTGAAATCGCCAAGCGCTACGGTAGCAAGGGTCTGCGCGAGGACACGATCTGGATCCGCTTCCGCGGCACGGCAGGCCAGAGCTTCGGAACCTGGGTTACATCCGGCGTTACACTCGACCTGGAAGGCGAGGCCAACGACTATGTCGGCAAGGGCCTCTCAGGCGGACGCCTGATCGTACGCCCCTCACCCGATAGCGCAATTGTTCCCGAAGAGAGCATCATCGTCGGCAACACAGTCCTGTATGGCGCAATTTCCGGCGAATGCTATTTCCGCGGCATTGCAGGTGAACGCTTTGCAGTTCGGAACTCCGGCGCCGTCGCCGTCGTCGAAGGCACCGGCGATCACGGCTGCGAGTATATGACGGGCGGTGTGGTCGTCGTCATCGGACCGACCGGATGCAACTTTGCAGCCGGAATGTCTGGCGGTGTTGCCTATGTGCTCGATGAGATCGGCGACTTCAAACGGCGCTGCAATCTCGCAATGGTGGACCTGGAGCCCATCGTCGCAGAAGACGAAAAAATGGAGCATCTGGCACATCAGGGCGGGGATCTGGAGAGCCATGGTCTGGTGGATGTCGCCTCGGACATGACGCGGTTCGATGCGGAACGCCTGCGCCAGTTGATCGAAAATCACCTGCATTACACGAATTCGGATCGCGCGCGACAGATCCTCGATGATTGGGACACCTATCTGCCGCAGTTCGTGAAAGTCATGCCGGTCGAGTATCGCAGGGCGCTCGAAGAGATGGAGCGCCAACAAGCCCAAGGCACTGGCGAGCTTGAAATCGGCCTACGGAGGGATGGGTAAGCCGCATGGGGAAGGTCACAGGCTTTCTTGAGATTGAACGGCGCGATACGACGTATCAGCCTGCGGCGGATCGTATTCGCCATTTCAAGGAATTCATAACACCGCTTGAGGACAAGGAAGCGGAGCGGCAGGCAACGCGCTGTATGGACTGCGGCATTCCTTATTGTCATACGGGATGTCCGGTAAACAACCAGATCCCGGATTGGAACGACCTGCTTTTCCAGAAGGACTGGGAGGAAGCGGCTCGCAATCTTCATTCGACGAATAATTTTCCAGAATTCACCGGTCGCATCTGTCCTGCGCCCTGCGAAGAAGCCTGTACGCTCAACCTCGAGGACGTGCCGGTTACGATCAAGAACATCGAGTGGGCGATCGCTGACAAGGCGATCACGGAAGGCTGGGTGAAACCCGAACCGCCGCAGCGGCTCTCCGGGAAACGGATCGGGATCGTCGGATCAGGTCCTGCCGGCCTCGCCTGCGCACAGCAACTGGCGCGCCGCGGTCATGAAGTCCATATTTTTGAGCGCGAGGCGAAGGCCGGAGGTCTGCTGCGCTACGGAATCCCGGACTTCAAGATGGAGAAAGAGCCCATCGACTACCGCGTCAAGCAACTTGAGGCCGAAGGCGTCACGTTCCACTACAACGTCAATGTCGGTGTAGACCATCCCGTGAAAGACATTGTCGACGGCCATGATGCTGTCCTGCTCGCGCTTGGTGCCGAAAAACCAAGAGATGTTCCGGCTTCCGGCCTCGAGTTGAACGGTGTGCATTTCGCCATGCCTTATCTGGTGCAGCAGAATAAGCGCCTCGGCCACGAAGATATTTCAGATGAGGTTCCGATCCTTGCCGAAGGCAAGGACGTGGTTGTCATCGGCGGCGGCGACACGGCAAGCGACTGCATCGGAACGGCTTTTCGCCAGAAAGCGGTATCGGTGACCCAACTCGATATTCGCCCTGTCCCTCCGATGAAGGAAGACAAAGGCCTGGTTTGGCCCAACTGGGCGGTAAAGTTCCGAACCTCTTCCAGTCAGGCCGAGGGAGCCGCACGAGAATTCTCAACCGGCACGCTTGAGATGGTTGGGGAAATGGGACGCGTCACCGGCGTCAAATGCGCCAGGGTTGACGAAGCTCGCAATCCATTGCCGGAGACGGAATTCATCCTTCCGGCCGAACTCGTTCTTCTGGCAATCGGCTTCCAAAGTCCGATCCATGAAGGCGCCATCACCGACCTTGGCCTTGCATTGGACGAACGCGGGAACGTCGCAGCGAACACCGACGATTACATCACCACCAATCCGAAAGTCTTTGCGGCCGGCGATATGCGCCAGGGTCAGTCGCTCGTTGTCTGGGCCATTCGCGAGGGCCGTCAGGCTGCCCGCTCAATCGAGATCTTCCTGACCGGCAGTTCGGATTTACCACGCTAACAATCGTCGATTTCTCCAACTCTCAGGAACGACCTCCCGCACTTGATGCGGGACCCAGGGCCCAAAGCACCGAAATTTCTGCAGACCTGGGCCCCGGATCAAGTCCGGGGCGTACAACTCTCATTGATAGCTGACAGACTTCCGCATGCACCAGTGTGCACCCGGTCAGCCCGTCAATGTCGTGTGGCGCTGGAATACGCACCTGGCGTGGCTGTCTCTTCGGCAACCATCGTCGAAGGCGGCAACGTGTCGTCGTCACTCTCCGCAGTCTGCATCAAACCAAAAGTCAGATCCTGCCATTGACTCTGGCGCGCGGTACCGACGGCGTCTCTGATCCGCTCGACGACCATTGTCAGACGCTTTTGCTGCATGAGTTCATGCCATTCCTCGCTTATCTCGAGAACGCGAATGCCCAAATCGCTTTCCGACAGCTTGTAGGAATACTGCACGAGCGCCGCCGAATTGAATAACCCTAGGATAGCTGCCGCGATAAAAAGTGCTCCAAGAACACTGAGCCGATGGATCCGTTTCTCATTCTTGGCCGACAATGAGGAATCGATCGAGTCGAGCGCATGTGTGTATTCGGCTGCTTTGCGCTGTGCTGCCGACTCTCTCCGAAAATCCATTGCAAATGACATGAGAGCTCCCCGCTTCTCAGAATTGGAAGTAAATGAATGGTGCGACACCTTCGGGCGCTACCGACTCGATGATGAGGATGCCAAATCCCAGGATCAGCCCAAGAGGGATCATGCCAATCCCCTCAAGACGCTTTGCGGTCTTCGTGATCAGGTCTTTGGGCAGAAAATGTGCGGCCAGCGACAAGCCGACGAGCAGGACCAGGAATGGTTGCCAGAGTTCGGCAGGTTCCGACCAGTCGCCAAGGCCGGTCACATAATCCATCGCCGCGCTGAAATCTTCAGCGCGGAAGAAGATCCATGCCAGGCACACGATATGGAATGTCACCAATACGCCGAGAACACGGCCGACAACCGACTCGCGGCGCGGTACTGGAACGGCTGCAGCACCGACCGTGCCACGGCCATAACCGGCGACGCTCAGTTCAGGTGCGGCCCGCTTCTGCCGCACCCCCATGATGAAACGCTCGATGGCCAACGCGCTGCCGTGAATGACGCCCCAGACAATGAAGGTCCATGCCGCTCCATGCCAGATCCCACCGAGAAACATGGTCAGAAAGAGATTGCGATAGGTCTTGAGCGTTCCGCCCTGACTGCCGCCCAAAGGCTTGTAGAGATAGTCGCGCAACCACTCGGATAGTGAGATATGCCAGCGCCGCCAGAACTCCTTGAGCGATGAGGCTCTATAGGGCTGGTTGAAGTTCCAGTTGAAGCGATACCCAAGCAGTGCCGCAACGCCGATGGCGATATCGCTGTAGCCGGAGAAGTCGCAATAGATCTGGACGGCATAGCCATAGATGGCGAGCATGAGATCCGGTGCAGAGACGGCGGACGGATCGAAGAAAACCGTATCGACGAGTTCCGTCGCCAGATAGTTTGCGACCACCATCTTCTTGAACAAGCCGACGAGGATCAGAACGATGCCAAGCGTGACCATTGAGCGTTCGAGCTTCGGGGCCTGACGCAGCTGCGGAAGAAAGTGCGCGGCCCGGACGATCGGACCGGCGACCAACTGAGGAAAGAAAGAGATGTAGAGAAAGACATCGAGAACGGAGGCGTCTGCCTTCAACTCCCGGCGGTAGACGTCGACAACGTAGGATATGCCCTGGAAGGTGAAGAAGGAGATCCCGACGGGCAGGATGATCTCCATGAACGGAAGATCCCGTTCCCAGCCGACAGTCGCGAGCATGTCCGCAAGGGAATCCAGGAAGAAGCCATAGTATTTGAAGAATCCGAGAATGACGAGATTGAGCGCCACGGCCGTGCCGACAAGGATACGGCGTTGCTTGTCATCCTCGGTGAGAGACAACAATCGCCCCGCTACATAATTGATCAAAGAGCTTGTTGCCAGCAGGAGCGTGAAGCGCCAATCCCAGTAACCGTAGAAGAGATAGCTTGCCCCCAACAGCAGGACTTTGCGCATTTCGTAATTGTGTCTGAGTTCCCAGCTCAGCCCGAAGACGAGCAAAAAGAACAGCGCAAAATCAAGCGTCGGAAACAGCATCTACCCAACCCACTTCTACTCGACCACAGCATGGAGCGGCCTCGCTCCGTGCCATCGGCAACAAACTCAAGCTCACTTCATTCATGCTTCATCGGCTGGCAACGCGCCGATGCGCCTCGAATCCCTTCATCAACTCAGCAAAAAGTGCATCCGCGGTACGGCGGCCGCCTTCGGCGGAAATATGAACATGATCCGACAATGCCAAACGAGGATCAGAAGTCGCCCAGTCATGGATACCGCATGGCCCGCCCATAACTTTCGACCAATCCCAAAACTTCGCGCCTGTATTTCCGGCAATTCGCCCCAATGTCTTGCGCACCGCATCGAGCTTGGGTGGCGGATGCCATCGTGCCAATTGCTTGGATCTCGATGAGACGAGGGCGCGATATCGCTTGTTTTCATTCGCGGTCAATGGCCGACACTCGGCGCTCCGCAGTGTCTTGTTCGAACGCCCTCTCCGGGCATAGCGTGGGAATCGGTTCCCGTCCGCCGGTCCGAGCACCATGTAAGAAGCACTTGGGGCGTAGCGTTGCAGCCGCTCCATGAGCTCCGTTACCCGCGCTTCGTAAGTGTCAATCTTCAGACCGTCGTTGAACCCTTCATTCGTCCCGTAGCCGAGAATTACGAGATCGGGCTTCAGGCGTTCGAGGTCGGCCTCGATCAAAGTATCGTCCCACTTCCGCGTGATGTAGGCCGTGGCACTTGGAATCCCGAGATTGACGTATCGCAGGCCGGGACGGTCATGGCCGATGGCCCAAGACAGGACGGTGACCGCTCCCCCACCCTTGCTGGTGACTTTCAGGCGCGAACTCTTTCGACGGACTCGAATCGTTTTGACGCCGATCTCACTGGCGCGCGTGTTGACCGTTTTCGACACCTCATCGACGGTCACCGTGGCCTTCCCGCCCTTTGGGCTCGCCAGGAACGACACGTCGGCCCACTCGAAGGCACCTGCCGTACTCGTCAGCCTGAGCCATGCTTTTGCGGATCGCGTGGTCAGCTTGACGCCGGTCACCCCATAGGGGCCCGGATGTTTCCTCAGACTGCTGCGTGCAGTCCAGCCTGCGCTCTTGGCAAAGCGAACCCCGTTCGCGTTGTAGTGGGGAAATGGAAAGCCAGGCATCATCAGGCCACGCCCGGCATTCCCGAAACGTTCCTGCAGAAGCGTTCGCAAATCGCCGGTAAATCGGTCTGATGCAATATGGCTGTCGCCGAGATGGAGAACTGTAACCGGCTCGATGCGAGCGCCTGTTTCAATGTCGCGGAGTGCAGCGTAGAAATGTGCCATGGCCGCGTCGGCGCGCGCCGCCGGGCGAGGCGCCAAACCACCATCTGCTCTCGGGAGATTGAACGGTAATCGATCGCGTTTGCGGGAACGCGTCGCCGCTGCCTCGCGCCACACTTTCGGCACGAGTGCATCGGCCTTCAAATCGCTGTTGACGGTTTGGAACGACGAGAGATCGGGTGTATCCCCGTCCCCTCTCTCGAACCAGTGCCAAGGCTGGATGATCCAGGCGGCTAAAACGACACAAGCAACACTCGCTGTTGCGTAGCCAAGCTCCTTAAGCCATCGATCCCTCAGACTCCGCCCAATATCACGCGGGCGTCGCATTGTACGCTCCGTACTCGGTTACCCCACTAAATCAACCCAAGCGCCAAGAATTGCGCCGAGTTGATCGACTCAAACTCTCTCAGTTTCGAGCAGTAACCAATGGGTCTCTGCTCGCTTCGGAATCCAATGCCGCTAGAATTCCGTCAGCTTTTCGGCCGGGTGAAATCATCCGCCCGGCCTGTCTTTGCCCTCAAGCGCTCGCCGCGCACCAAAACCCGGAAATATGGCCGGCGAGCAAGCGGTAACTGCTGCCGTATCGATGCCAGGTTCGGATCACTAAATGGCGATACGGAGGCAAGGGCGGTGAGCCCATTGCCGATATCGAGTGCGATCATCTCGCCTGCAGGTGCATAAGCAGCCGCTGCCGCCTCCAAGCGCGCAGCATCCTGGAATGCGGGTCGCACGAGCTCGACGCCGGAAATCGCTTTGCTGCCCTTGCGCCCCGCCGTGGAGACGGCCGTCTCGGGTCGCTTCTGAGCAGCCTCGGCACTCGACTGACGCTGTTGACGCGTCGACGCCGGTCCTTTGCGATCTTGAAGTGCTCCTGACACAGTTGGCCGTGCGCGCGGCTGCGAACGACGGACCGCACGCGCCTGCTCTTGATCGTCACCGGCCAACGGAATGTTGCGCTCGGTTTTCGCTTGTCTCAGGTCATTGCGAATGACGCGCTCGACATAATGGGCCAGCTTGCGATAACCGCGCGTTGTGAAATGCACACCGTCAGGCGCTCGAAGCTTTCGCACCTGCCCGTTCAAATCCGGACCATAGGCGCTGTAACGACCGAACTCGTCGACAAAGCCATTCCAGGTATCGACAAATTTCACACCATTCAGGAACGCTTTCTCACGAAAGATCTCGTTCATGATCTGCATGGTCGTATTGAACTTGGACTTGCGCATGACCGGAAGACCGACCCAGTAGACCGCCGCGTTCGAGCCTTTCAGACTTTTGATGAAGCGATCGATTCGTTTGCCATAGAGGTCACGCCAGCCATCGGATCCAAGCTTGTGCCATTTCCGTTTGAATCGGATCGCCTGCACATCATTGGCGCCAACCATCACGACGGCAATGTGGACCTTCTCCGCCCGCAGGATCTGCCCGACCTGGGTATTCCAATTGTAATAGTCCGTACGAACGAAGCCCGTGGAGACCTTCGACTTCTTTACGACCTCGACATTGGCTTCTTCTTTGAAGGCACGATAAAGACCGGTGAAAATCCCATCACCCAGCGAATCGCCGAAGATGACCATGCGATACTGGTCGCCCTCGGGGAACGGTGTGATGTAGCTGCGTGTGAATTGATCGATGGATTGCGCCCGGACAGCCTCCGAACCGACGCACGCCATCATACAGGTGACCACCGCCGCAGTGGCGAACCTTATGCTCAGCACATTGTTCATGAGTGAACGCATCGGTGCCGAACTGAGAAACGCATGACAGACCATATTCCCAACCCGCTAATTTACTCAGTGTCCCAAAATGGGACCGTGAGCGCAGTTTAGAGCGAATTCCAAAACCATCCAGTCCATTCGTGCACGAGAATACTTGCCAAACGGTGAATTGCTGTACCGTTGTGGCAATTCAGCATCAGGTTCACTTAGACCACTAGACCTAAAACCCGACACGAACAAGCTGATGTATCTCAATAGAATTTATCATCATTTTCGCATTCAGCCACGCATACTTGGACCCTGGAGCCAATTGGCTCGCGCGCGGTGCATTAGCCGTCTTCACGCAACTTCTTGAGAATCGCCATCGTCGCGAATCCATCAGCCTTGAGCCCCTTGGTCTGCTGATAGGCTTTGACGGCTCTTCGTGTGCGCGATCCGAGAACACCGTCGATCTCGCCAACGTCGTAGCCCTTCTTGGCCAACAGCGTTTGCAGCTCTTTGCGCTGATCGCCTGCAAGCGGGCGAAAGCCGTCTGGCCAAGGCTGGACGAATTCGGGAAACCCGCGGATGCGGTCCGACAGGTGCCCAATCGCAAGGGCATATTTGTTCGCTGGATTATAGCGGCGAATGGCACGAAAGTTTCGAACAAGGAGAAAAGCCGGTCCTTTTCGGCCGGACGGCATGTAGAGTGTCGCCTTGTCTCCGGGACGCGGGAAAGCTTTGCCGCCGATGCGCTTGACCCCCTTCGCGCGCCAGGCTTTGAGCGAGCGAGACCCACTCGTGGATCTTAGGCCACGTGGCAGCTTGACCTCGTAGCCCCATGTCTGGCCAAACTTGTATCCGTTCTTCTTCAAAAAGTTCGCCGTCGATGCGAGTGCATCGGGAATATTGTCCCAGATGTCACGCCGCCCATCGCCATCGAAGTCGGCGGCAAATCGGCGATAGGTATCTGGCATGAACTGAGTGTGCCCCATGGCACCGGCCCAAGATCCTGTCATGCGCTCTGGCGCAGTATCGCCACGCTCAAGGATAGCAAGTGCCGTCAGCAGCTCGCTCCGGAACCGTGCCCGCCGTTTGGCCGACTTGCCTTTATAGGCAAGCGTCGCCGTCGCCTCGACGATGCTGTAGGTGCCAAGGCGTTGGCCGTAGCTCGTCTCCATTCCCCAGATGGCGAGCACGACATGTCTGTCGACCTTGAAACGTTTCTCGATACGGTCGAGGACATCCTTGTATTGCTCCAGCAACTCCGTCCCCTTCTCGATTCGGGTATCAGAGACGGTCAGAGCGATGTAATGGGACGCCGGCCATTTGAATTCCGGCTGATGAGAATCTTTCTTCAGAACCTCCGGATTGAATTTCACATCCTGGAAGGCTTTGTCGAATGTAGCTCTTGAAACACCACGCTTCTTGGCGGCCGGCCAGATGCGTTCCTGGAAGCGTTTGAAACCACTATTGGCAGACGCCGATTCAGCAATGCCAAGGTTCCCGATTGCAAAGGTCAACGCGCCCAATGTGACAGCGCGCAGCAGCAAGGCAGATTGAGGTAAGCGTCTCATTGTCAATCGTCCGTTTTCATCCACGCGAAAGTGAACATTCGAAAGGCATTGCCGCTACCGCAAGAGGGTCAGTTCGACGCGGCTGCTCGGGCTCGCTTCAAAAGATCACGACCCGGATAGCAGTTCACCGGCAAATTGGCCGAACGCTGATATTTGCCCACAGCAACCCGAACCTTGCCACCAATCAACCCATCGATCTTTCCGACTTCAATTCCCCGGCTCACGAGCCAGCGTTGAAGCTCTCTGACTTCGTTTCGTGTGAAGCCGGCGACCCTGGTCCATTTTCCTTCAAAGGCCCTGTTTGAGCCGATTCTATCCGCAAGATGGCCGACAAACAAAGCATAGAGATCGGCTGCATTATATTTTTTCAGCACCGCGAAATTCTTCATTGCCAGAAATGCCGGTCCTCGCGTGCCGGCGGGCAGCACCAAACGAGCGTCCTCAAGCAGTCTGTCGCCGCGAAACTTGCGGTCCCGGGTTCTTTTGATGCCGAGTTTGACCCAGTCCCCGATCGGCCGCGTATTCTTCGCGCCCTCGAGGGTACAGTCGAACCCCTTAGGCAGCTTGACCTCATATCCCCAGGTCTTCCCCGCTTCCCAACCTTGGGACTTGAGGAAATTGGCCGTGGATGCGAGCGCGTCTGGAATCGTCTTCCAGATGTCGCGGCGTCCATCGCCGGTAAAATCGACCGCATACTTCATGAAGTGGCTGGGCAGGAACTGCGTATGCCCCATGGCGCCGGCCCAGGATGATCGCATCAGTTTGCGAGTCGTATGATCCTCTTCCAAAATCTGGAGCGCAAGAAGGAACTCTTCATGGAACATTGCCTTGCGCCGTCCCATGAACGCCTGTGTCGCCAATGCGCGGACCGTGTAGTAGGGAATCGGGAACCGGCCATATGAGGTTTCCCGGCCCCAGACCGCCAAGACCACTGTCTTTTGAACGCCAGTCTCTTTCTGGATCTTGGCGAGTGTCTTGCTCCATTGCTTGAGCCTCACGCGCCCAGCCTTCACGAGGCTATTGATGTGTTTTTGGGGAAAATAGAGCGCGGGACGATCGAATTCCGCCTGACGCTTCTCTTTCTTCTTGCGCTTGGGTGTCGCCGGCTGACCGGCTTCTAGATCCGGCCAAATGAGGTCAGGCAGAGACCAGTTGAGCGTGACGCCTTTCATGGCGGCATTGAAGGTCTTTGCCGAAATTCCCTTGGATAAGGCTTCAATCTTTCGGTCTTCCACCCATTCGGTGAAATTCCGATCGACTTGTTTGCGGTAGGCGCTGCCCTTTGGTGCCGCGTCGGCGAGCGTCGCAATGCCGGCACAGACAATGACGCCTGCGGCGACACCCGCAAATATCTTTGATAGTATCGCTCCGCTTGTCATCCGTTCCTGTGACCCTGCCGCGGCCGCAATGAAAAGACGATGAACCCGGCCTGTTGAAATCCCAGGCGACCCGTTATCAGGCCGCGCGATCCATGATTACTTCGCGGGATTCTTCCCACTCTTCCGCCATCATGTCAGCCAGGTTCCGGAAGTGGTAGTGCATGGCGACTTTAATGGAATAGATGAAGAGGATATGCGGTTCTTTGTAGCGAGCGCGCATGATCCGCCGCATGCGACGACGATACTCGTTGCGAAGCTCTTCATCTTCGACCTTCTTCATCAGCCGATTGAAGATATAGAGGAACTTCACCCAGTTTCCTGCGCAGCGCTTGGCCCACGCCAGCCTGTTCTCTTTCCAATAGGGAAGCTTGTGGACCGCGTATTGAAAGCCGTCCTCAAGGAACAGTCTGTCGAGCCGGTCGAAATAGGCATCCCGGTCATAAACGTCCGTCATCACTTTGACGAAACCGTCCCGCAATTCTTCGCGTGTCATACCGACGGGAACAATGTTCGTCCCGAAGCGCTTTGTGTCTTCAACATTGTTCAGGCGGCCATCTTTCTTCAACCGCGCATAAAGAGGCGTCGTCGGTATGGCATAGAGAATGCCGATCAGCGCGTTGCCGATGCGTGTCTCATGCAGGAAGTCCGGCATCGTGTGGAACGATGATTTGTCGTCATTGTCGAAGCCGAGGATCATGCCGCACCAGACTTCGAGGCCTGCATCCTGGATGCGGCGGATCCGATCGTAGATCGTTCCATCGCGCGGGCGCACATTCTGCAGCTTCTTGGTTTCTTTCAGCGCCTCTTCGTTCGGGCTCTCGATGCCGACGAAGACACTTTGGAAGTTGGCCTTGCCCATCATTTCCATGAGCTCCGGATCCTCGGCGAGATCGAGGGACGCTTCCGTGAAAAGCGTCAACGGATAGGCGTTGGCCTGCTGCCAGTCGATAATGTCCTGGATGATCGGCTTGATCGCCTTCTTGTTGCCGATGAAATTGTCGTCGACGACAAAGACGATCTGGAAGCCCGCCTCGACCATTGTATCGAGTTCACGCAGGACTTGCGCACTTTCCTTCAATCGCGGACGCCGGCCGAACGTCACGATGATGTCGCAGAATTCGCAGGTGAATGGGCAGCCACGTGAAATCTGCATGCTGCCGAACATATATTCCTTGGACTTGAGCAGATCGAGCCGGGGCGTTGGCAGGGTCGACATATCCGTCTTGTTGTCCTGCACATAGCGGGACGCGTGTTTTCCTTCCTGCCATTCATTGATGAACTGCGGCCAAGTCTCATCCGCCTCGCCGACGAAGAGCACATCGGTCAGTCCGTCGAAGTCGTGTTCCATGACCGTCGCGTGGGCGCCACCGACGGCTGTCATCGTGCCGCGCGCGCGCGCCTCGGCCAGAATCTCTTTCATCCGATTGAACTGGATGCTCATGCCGGTAATGCAGACAAGGTCGGCCTTGCCCAATCGCTCGTAGTCGACCTCCTGGACATTTTCGTCGACGATCGTGACGTCATGTCCATCAGGGACGAGCGCTGCCAGCAGCGGAAGGCACGATACAGGAAGATTAGCGCGCTTGCCCATCAAGTCGACCGCATCCTCCATACCCCAGAAGGAGCTTTCGAACCGCGGATTGATGATGACGATGTCAGCCATAATGCAATGCCTCATTCGTCTTGGTCTCTGGCAATCCCATCAGCATCCGAGACGGGAGGCCCAACCGAAGACATTTCCAACTGAGAGATCGACGGCAGTGCTTCCGGGAACCGGTCCCCAATACCCTGCTCAGCAAATGATGGGTTGAGATGGCATTCTCTCCCGCACGTCGATCCTTGACGAATTAGTTCGGACGCTAAACTAACTGATCCTGCGCCTGCTGGCGAGATTTTCCATCGGCAGAGGTCAAATCGCCGCGACCGAGCGACGAGTTCAACCAGTGCAATCTGCGAACTTTGTATGACAATATTGTGGTAAACGGTTCATTAACCGACCATTTTCCGCACTTTTCGCCGTCATATTTCCTATTGGAATTGCTCAGACGACGCAAGTCAGCACTGTCCGATCCGCTACGATCGACAATGAAGCCGAATTCACGGAAGGATCCAAGCCGGCGACGCAGCGTCGCATCCACGATCACGTTCATGCAATTCGAGTGAATGCGGCGACCACGGATTGATTCCCGGCTGCCATTTCATGCAGCCGATATAGCCAAGACTGGAGAAGCGGACCTGACGCTGCGGATTGACCTATGAGGCCGCGAGAGCCTCTTCATGGACTGGTGCGCTTGGGCTTGCAGGAACGAGTTCGGCTGCTATTTCGAGCCGTTCTTCCCAAGCAAATGCATCGGCAACGATTTGATCCAGATCGTCACGTTCCGGCGTCCAGCCCAAGACCTCGCGAATGCGGTCCGCTCCGGCGACCAGCGCGGCAGGGTCACCGGGGCGACGATCTGCAAGCCGGACGTCAAAGCTGCGGCCGGAAGCTTTCTTTACCGCGTCGATAACCGCAAGAACCGAGTGTCCTCGCCCATAGCCGCAATTCAGGACGAGCGATTCTCCCCCCCGACGCAAATGCGAAAGCGCTGCCGAATGAGCATTCGCAAGATCGCTGACATGGATGTAGTCGCGGATACAGGTCCCATCTTCGGTTGGATAATCGGTACCATAGACCTCAAGGTACGGCCGCTGCCCGAGAGCAGCCTGTGAGGCCACTTTGATCAGATGCGTGGCTTTCGGCATCGATTGTCCGCCGCGTCCCAGAGGGTCGGCGCCGGCGACATTGAAATAGCGCAGCGCGACATAACGGATCGGAAAAGCTGCTGCCGTATCGCGGAGCATCATCTCGCTCATCATCTTCGATGAGCCATAGGGCGATATAGGATTGAGCGAAACGTCCTCGGTGACCGGATTCACATCCGGCATGCCATAGACGGCGGCCGTCGATGAAAAGATAAAGTTGGGTACTTTCAGCTCAACGGCACTCTCGATCAACGAACGCGTCTTGACGGTATTGTTATCGTAGTAGCCGAGCGGATCGCTCACGGAATCCGGCACCACGATAGAGCCGGCAAAGTGAATGATCGAATCTACGGCATTCGCTCGCACGGTCTTCGAGACCAAGGCCTGGTCTGCAACATCGCCAACCACAAGCTTCGCAGCATCCGGCACGGCCCAGCGAAATCCAGTCGACAGATTATCGAGAACGACGACATCCTCGCCGGCATCCAGCAATTGCAAAACCATATGGCTGCCGATGTATCCGGCACCGCCCGTTACCAACACGCTCATGACTGATCTCCGATCGGCCGGACCGTTCCGGCACATAGAGAAAGTATGAATGTCAGAGGTTTACCGAGCGTAATTGCCATGCTCCAGGCACTGGTTTTGGGCAGAATTCCTCGCGATTCCGTGAATCACCCTTAATTGACACTTAATCGCGCTGTGATAGAGCCTGCCGTTATGCACAAACCGATCCGAAAAGCCGTCTTTCCCGTGGCTGGGCTGGGCACACGCTTTTTGCCAGCCACGAAAGCGATGCCGAAAGAAATGCTGACGGTGGTCGACCGTCCGTTGATCCAGCATGTCGTCGACGAGGCACGCGAAGCCGGCATCGAGCATTTCATCTTCGTTACAGGCCGGAACAAGGGCGTCATTGAAGACCATTTCGACAAGCAGTTCGAACTGGAAGCGGTCTTGCACGAACGAGGAAAGACCGAAGAACTGACGATGCTTCGCGAACACCTTCCCGGTCCCGGCCAAACGAGCTTTACCCGTCAACAGGTTCCTCATGGCCTCGGCCATGCGGTCTGGTGCGCGCGCGACATCGTCGGCCGCGAACCTTTTGCGCTCCTGTTGCCCGATGTCCTCGTTCAATCGGATTCAAAGGGCTGCATGGCGCAGATGCTTGAGCTCTACAACGACCGCGGCGGCAATATCATCGCCGTAGAGGAAGTGGCCCCGGAAGATGCCCACCAATATGGCATCGTTTCGATCGGCGAGGGCGACGGGCGCGTCTTTCCGGTTACGGGCATGGTCGAGAAGCCGGCACCTGGCACAGCACCTTCGAACCTGATCATCATGGGCCGCTATATCCTACAGCCCGAGATTTTCGACATTCTGGCAATGGGCGAACGCGGTGCCGGTGGTGAAATCCAGATAACCGACGCCATGGTGAAACTTCTGGAGAACCAGCAGTTCACCGCACTTGTCTATGACGGCAAGAGTTTCGACTGCGGTTCCAAAGTCGGATTCCTAACGGCCAATGTCGCTTTTGCGCTGAAGCGCGAGGACATTGGTCATGCCTTCCTGGAGTCCCTCAGGAAACTTTTGTGACATTCGAGTAGAAATCTCGCCGCGCGATCTCAGCGCCGCACACGAACACCGACTTGGATCTGGTTTTCCGTATAGTCGTCGCCCTCATTCGTGCTCGAAAACTCAGTATGCTCATAGTCGGCCGTTAGCGCGACGGATCGATTGAGCAAATATTCTACGCCAAGCGCCGTGGTCACGTCGGTCTGCTGGAATTCGGAGCCGGCGAAGTCCTCAAATTCAATATTCACTCCGGCCGCAAGGATCAGATTACGGCGAAGCAGGTGCTCGACGGAAAAGTCGAGAGTCTGGGTTCGCGATCCGATGGAGTCGGAAACCGTCGTTCCATCAATCTGCGAATCAGCAGCGAAATTGACTGTCGTCAATCCGGTCGCACGCCAGGTCAGATCAGCCCGAACGATCGGCTTTTCCATGCCGGCCAGAGCCGAGGAATCTGCGAATTGCCGGGCATAGCCAACACCAACTTCACCGCTGACCTTGCCACCGATCTCAAAGCTGAAGCCGCCGACGACTTCATACCCGGTCGAGTTCCGTGTCGGCTCGCCAGCGGGGAGAATATCGAAATTGATGTCATTGCCGCTCCCCTCAACAAACAAACTGACATCCGGTCGGAATGCATAGGCCAGACGGAGACTGAGCTCCCGCTGCACATTGTTGCGTTCATTGTTGTCGGTCGTCCCCCCCGCCAAAAGTGTGACATCGCCGAACTCCTCATCCGAAACCTCACCGCGAAGGCGTGCGGTCACATGATTGATCCGATGGGTTAGTGCAAGCGAAGCACTGCGATTGGTTTCATCCGGACGATCGGCAGCACCAGAGGGAAAATCGACGTCGCTCCGACTTTCCTGTTCGGTGCTGTAAGAGAGCTCTGTTTCAAGATTTGTCCGACGGCGAATATCGAGCCGACCTCGAAATTGTGCATCGAACGCATCGTCATTTTCCGACGTGAACTCATCGTAGAAACTACGAACCATTCCAACGCTGGCATCGACTTCATGGCGAGACCAATTCGAGCGTATGCGCAGATTCGGCTCGACGATCGTGGCGCGATCGGCACGGCGTTGCGTCGCGGATTCCAGGACATTGTCCGTGTATTGGTTTTCAATGCTGATTTCAGGAAACAGCAGAAAGCTGCCCATTCTGATCCCCAGAGGATCATAGGGGCCGGGCTCTGGATCGGGATCCTCCAACGGTGCGATTTCACCTGCCGTTTCTGTCTGTAGAGCCGAATCATCAGGCACGGTCGTAATGGTTTCTGCGCGCGGAGTGCTGCGTTCGCCAGCATCGGCGTCGTCTTCATCCTCGGTATCGTCACGCTCTGCCGCGCCGTCTGCACTGTCGTCGGCACCACGCTCGAAACTGGGATCAAGTTCGTTGAATGGCCGCGGCGGCCTCTCCTGCGCCGCCAATGGACCGTTCCATACGACACCGAACGCCGCCGCCAACAGCAGAGGCGCAATGGTCGATCCCAGGAATCGCTCCGTTTTCACCACTTTCAACAACTCCGAGCGGCGCACAGAGGGCCCTTTGATCGGGTCAGGGTGTGCACACGCAACCACAGGTCGCGACGATTGTCAGACCTTTGTCGGTTGGATCGTAGTGGCACACGGGTTAAAGGAGCGTTTACCGAAGTGAAATGTCCATTGCCCGGCCGAAAGAATGGCCGGACAAGTACAGACAAAGACACAGAACGACGCTACCGTCGCACAAATGAGAATCGGGCAGTCCCGCCCAGAAAGATGAATCGCCTAATGACCATGGCTGTATCGCGGAAGACCGACGGAAACGATGCCATTGCGCAGCACGACATGCTGCTGGAGTCCGCCCAGCGCACATTGGCGCTTGAAGGGAAAGGTCTGAAGGCGATCGAAGATGCGCTTGCCAACGGACTGTCTCAATCCTTCGCCGACGCCGTCGATACCATTCGCGCTGCAACAGGTCGCGTGATTGTAACCGGCATGGGTAAGAGCGGCCATGTCGGTCAGAAAGTTGCGGCGACGCTTGCTTCGACAGGAACCCCGGCATCTTTTGTCCATCCGAGCGAGGCCAGTCACGGCGATCTTGGAATGGTCACGCCGAACGATGTGGTGCTGGCCTTTTCCTGGTCCGGCGAGACACTGGAACTGACGAGCCTCATCAATTACTCGCGCCGGTTTGCCGTCCCTCTGATTGCGGTGACCTCACGGGCCGACAGCACGCTCGCCAACGCTGCGGAAATCACGCTTGCGCTTCCCAAAGCGAGCGAGGCCTGCCCTCACGGTCTCGCACCGACAACGTCGACGGTCATGCAGGTTGCGCTCGGAGATTGCCTCGCCATCGCGCTCCTAGAAAGCAAGGGCTTCACGGCAAGCGATTTCAAAACGTTTCATCCGGGCGGGCAACTTGGCGCACGCCTAAAATATGTTTCCGATCTGATGCACCGCGACGATCAAATTCCACTTGCCGGTCTGGACACCGTTATGAGCGATGCGCTTGTGACGATGACGGAGAAAAGCCTTGGGTGCCTGGGCGTCGTCGATGCCGAAGGCCGACTGGTTGGCATTGTAACCGACGGCGATTTGCGCCGGAAAATGGGTCCGGAACTTCTGACCGCGACAGCAGAAGAGATCATGACCGGCAATCCCAAATCGGTCTCACCCGATACGCTTGCAAGCGCTGCACTCGAGATTGTCAATGCCTCCGCCATTACCGCCTTGTTCGTGACCGAAGACGGCAAACCCGTCGGCATCATTCACGTACACGATTTGCTGCGTGCCGGAGTGGCATAGAGCAGACATCGTAACCCTTTACTAACCAGTTTGCTTAGGCCCGCGTTAAGGCTGCCCCGGCAACACTTCGCCATTCTTGGAGCTGTCTCCGAGTAGGGTCTGGGTGTCGGCGGGGGTCTTGCGTATGCCACTTTTCAGTTTGGGACTGCTCGCCTTCCTCCTGGGAGGCTGTGCCGCCGTCGCTGTTGTCGGCACTGCAGCATCCGTCACGACCACCGCAGTCAAGACGACCGCAAAGGGTGTCGGTGCCGTCGGCCGCGCGACCTATAGAGGCGCACGCTCTGTTGTCACGTCTGACGAAACAGACGACTACGAGCCGGGCGAACCCGCATCCGAACATGACGACGAGCCGCTACCTATCACGCCTCGCGAGCACTGACACGCCGCCTCTTTGGAATGATCGAATTTCGCCTTGCCACCATGCGGGCAACGGCAATCGCTACGTTTGGTTAGCAAGGCCTTAATGCAAGAATGCAATTCAATACCCGAAAAACCCTTTATTAACCCATCTATTCAAATCAAAATATCCTATAAAACAAGATATACTTCTCGAATTCATACTCTCTGGCACCCTGCATACTCAGACAGAATTGATCGAAGCACTTCAGAACGCCCGACAATTAGGTTTTGTTTATGACATGAAGCCTATGATCTTGCGCATGGGGCGGGCAATGAACCCGCAGAGGTGGCAGAAAACGGGTCGGTTCAGTCATGGATATCGCAACAATCATCGGCATTGTGGCGGGGAGTCTGGTCGTCGGGATAGCCATCCTGATGGGCGGCAATCCCGGTACTTTCGTCAACATCCCGTCGCTTTGCATTGTGGTTGGCGGTGGTTTGGCAGCGACGGTCATCAGGTTTCCTCTGGCCAAAGTCTTTCAAGCTCTTGCCCTTGGCGGCAAGGTGGCGTTCACCCACAAGAACAAAGACGCCAAGGATATGATCGACGAGATCGCGCGGCTCGCGGACGTCGTGCGCAAGGAGGGACCGCTTGGCCTGGAGAATGTCGACATCGAAGACGAACTCCTAAAAAAAGGCGCTCAATTCGTCTCTGACGGTTACGAGGAAGACGTTATCTTCGAAACGCTGGAACGCGAACGCGATCTCTATTTGGATCGGCTGGAAGAAGGCAAACTCATCTACAAATCACTGGGTGATGCGGCCCCGGCCTTCGGGATGATCGGGACATTGGTCGGTCTGGTGCAAATGCTCTCCACCATGGACGATCCGGCTGCAATCGGACCGGCTATGGCCGTTGCTCTGCTGACGACGCTCTATGGCGCCGTCATTGCCAACCTTGTTTGTCTGCCGATCGCCGACAAGCTGTCCACAAAGGGCAAGATCGAAGACCTCAACTCTACCTTGACGATCGACGGAATCATGCAGTTGCGGGCGGGCAAGAACCCCAATGTGATCCGGGAAATGCTGCAGGCCTATATGACTGACAAGCAACGCGCCGAACTGGTTGCCGAAGGAGCCGCTGCGTAAAGCGGAGGACTGGAGAAGTCACATGGCACGGCAAAAAGCAGGTGGTGGTGGAGGCGGATCGGACATTCCGGAATGGCTGGTAACCTTCGCCGATCTCATGTCGATCCTTGTCTGTTTCTTTGTTCTCATCATCTCCTTCTCGATTCAGGACAAAGAAAAATTGCAGGTGGTCGCGGGCTCGATGCGCGAAGCTTTCGGCATCAAATATGTCGCCCGAAAAGCGGGGATGATCGAGAAGGAAGGGTCACCGGTTCGCGATTACGTCCGTGCCGTCGCCCCGATCCCCAAGGAAACGGATAGCGACTTCGCCGCCGAGCGCCATGACATGAAGAGTAAGCAGGGGCCGGAAGCGAACACCCATGATATCGAACGGACCGACATAGAGCGTCCGCGTCAGTTTGCCGTTGCGGCAGCTTCGCTCCGCCAGGCGTGGCGCGAACTTCCTGAGATTCATGAACTGTCTGAAAGCCTGCTTGTCGAGGAGACGCCTGAAGGACTGCACATTCAGCTCGTCGATCAGGAGGGCCGGTCCATGTTTCCACAAGGGTCACCTGAACCTTATGAGCGCACACGCAAGCTCCTGAAGAAGATGGGCACGGTTCTGAAAGCCCTGCCCAACCGCATTGCAATCACGGGTCATACGGATGCCTCGCGCATGTATGACCGTCCCGGGTACTCGCTATGGGATCTCTCGGCCGACCGGGCACGCGCCGCGCGCCGCATCCTTTCGTCAGGCGGAATCCGTCATAATCAGTTCCATTCCGTCACCGGAAAAGCCGATGCGGAACCGCTGTTTCCGGACGATCCCTTCCTGGCGTCGAACCGACGGATTTCAATTCTCGTTATGGCCGAGGCCCCGCCGTTCCCAGTTACCGCGAAGCCGTAAAGAGGCAACGCCTGGCCTGATTTGGCTCGTGGGCTCAGGCCCGCGCCGGATCGACGTTACCTGAACCATTGGCCAGGACATCGGGGAAACCGACCTTGAGAACGGTGCCATCCGCGCCAGTCACTTTGACCTGCGTCCCAACCGGCATGTCCGGACCTTCAACCTGCCAGAGCGTGTCTCCGATGCGCACCTTGCCGCGGCCGCCTTCGATGGGTTCGGCAAGTGTATAGAGCCGTCCCACATATTGTTCCGCACGTTTGTTGAGAAGGGGGCGGTCGGACTCGGTCGGATTGCGCTGCATATAGGACCGGGCGGCGACAGCCGATGCGATCGACAGGATCGCGAACGTTACAAACTGCCATTGCCAGGCAATATCGTTGGTCAGCGCGACGCCGCCGACGATCGCCGCCGCAATACCGAACCAGATGAAATATATGCCCGGCGCGGCCAGTTCCAGCCCCAAGAACAGGACGGCGATAATCAACCAGTTCCATGCTCCCAGCGATGAGAAGAATGAACCCACTTCCATAAATCAAAGTCCTCCAAATTCATCAGGTGGACGGTACCGAGCCACCCGGGCGCTTTTCGGCCTTGCTTCCGCCATCTCCGAAGGCTTCGCGTGTAATCTCGGCAAGCCCACCGATAGCGCCGATCACGTTAGACGCTTCCACCGGCAGCATCAGCACCTTCTGATTGCGCGCGCTTGCAAGCGACTTCAGCGCATCCACATAGTTGTTGGCAACGAAGTAGTTGATGGCCTGCACATTCCCTTCGGAAATGGCATCGGAGACCATCTGTGTCGCTTTCGCTTCGGCCTCAGCTTCGCGTTCACGTGCTTCAGCGTCTCGGAATGCGGCCTCCCGCCGACCTTCAGCTGCGAGAATCTCACTCTGCTTCTCACCTTCGGCCTTCAGAATTTCGGACTGACGCTGCCCTTCGGCGATGAGAATTTCGGCACGCTTGTCGCGCTCGGCTTTCATCTGTCGCGCCATGGCATCAACGAGATCCCGCGGTGGGTTGATATCCTTGATCTCGATACGCGTAACTTTCACACCCCACGTATTGGTGGCGGCATCGACAACGGTCAGAAGCCGATGGTTGATCTCATCGCGCTGAGAGAGCAATTCGTCGAGATCCATTGAGCCCATCACCGTTCGAATGTTGGTCATGGTCAGATTGAGGATCGCGATCTCCAGATTGTTCACTTCGTAGCTCGCCTGAGCGGCGTCGAGAACCTGAAAGAACGCCACGCCATCGACCTGCACCATGGCATTGTCTTTGGTGATGATCTCCTGGCTGGGAACATTAAGGACCTGCTCCATCATGTTCATCTTTTTGCCAATGCGGTCGATGAACGGAATGATCAATCCGAGGCCGGGGGAGAGGTAACGTGTATAGCGACCAAAACGTTCGATCGTGTAGTGATACCCCTGAGGCACCGTTTTGACGCCTGCCATCACTGTGAGGACGATCAGCCCCACAACGATAATCACGAAAATGTCGAATCCGCCGACGTCAAACATGCTTGAACTCCCCAAAAATCTGCGTTTGGCGCACCATAGATATAGGGATTCGACCCCGTATATTTTAGAGGTACGCAGATGAATTTGAGACGATGGGTAAACGATTCGCGCATATCATCAAGCCTTGACCCTTGGGGCTCGGATCACTAGGTCTATCTCATATTCGGATACTGGCGAGCCGAGTTCGGCTGGAGCTTGCAGGGTCGCAGCACAGCGGTAAAAGCAAGCATTTTCAAGCTGGTATGATAGACTGACCTCGCTCTGTCGGCGCGAAAATTCGTTTCATGCGCCGGGCAACGAGCCGCAGATTGCGGACGTGGCGCTTCCTGCCGCTCCATACATTCCTCGTCCTGAAACCGTCCGTTTGGACGCTCAATTCGGCCTTGCGCCTGCGCAGCCGACGACAAGGGGTGTTCGATGAACATCAACAGACGAAAATTCCTCGGAGCGGCTGCGGCCTCCCCGCTTGCGGCGAAAGAAGCAGCCAAGAGAGCAATGGAAGCGGCCCAAGAGGCGAGCTTCATGCAGTCTTCCGGGATCACGACCTACGGTGACAGCCTTTACACCAGCACCTACGTGCCGGACGTCTCACACGACATGCGTTCGCTGTGGGACGCACTCAAGGACCTCGGTATACCCGAGTGGAAACGGGAGGACCTGCGAGACGACGCTAGGCGCTCGCGCACGCTCGATCCGGATATCGCATCGATGAAGAGCCTCACGCTCAACGCCAAGATGCGCAAGCAGTGGGATCGCAACTACGACCTCCTCGTCGAGCGCGCAATGCGATCCACCGAACTCGAGCGCATGAAGAAAATGTTCTTCGAGACCAATCCGGACGTTGAGGAATATTGAGCCTGAGTCGGATCGGCAGCGCGTTGCTGCCGGTTTCTCCCCCAGGAGCTTGGCTGGAGTAACGGAATTCGAACTGGATCTTAGGATAAGACGCTGGCCTAACCAGCAACCTGTGCAACAAGCCCGGCAGCTTCGACGCCGGCAACCGCCGCTGCTTCGTCATTGTCCGAATTATCGCCCGTGATACCGACGGCACCCATCAACGTGCCTTCCTGGTTACGAACGAGCACGCCGCCCGGCACGGCGACAAGGGATCCACCAGCAAGGGCATTCATCGCCTGAATAAAATAGGCCTGTTGCTCGGCGCGCTCGAACAGTGCGCGAGAACCGAGCCCCATCGCAATCGATCCATAGGCCTTGCCGCGGGCGATCTCGAAACGCATGGCACTTGCGCCGTCCTGGCGCTCGACGGCCGTCACATGGCCTCCCCGATCCAGCACAACCACAGTGAGTGGCAGCAATTCGCGTGTCGCTGCTTCTGCGAACGCCCCCGCAATGATCTGGCGGGCTTGATCCAATGTGATATCGGCCATGTCTTCCCTTTCTGGTCCTTGGTGACTACGGCGCAAACACTGATTTCGATCAATGCGGCACCCTCCGACTCATGGCCGGATGCGCGCTCATCACACGGAGGAAACACGCATGAGCAACGCGGAAATCTTTTATCTCGTCATCGTCGTCGGCGGCATGACGGCATTCGCGCTAACGCTGGTATATTGTTCGAGGATTACCGACAAGCGTTTGTCGAACTAGGCCTACATCCGAAGGTCGGTCATTTCAAACCCAGCCCTGCAGTTCACGCTGGACAAGTGTTTCAATGACTTGCATTCCCTCGTCACTGTCATTGAGACATGGAATGTGGAGAAAATCTTTGCCGCCGGCCTCGTGAAAAATCTCGGCCCCCTCGCCTGCAATTTCTTCAAGCGTCTCGAGACAGTCGGCAACGAAGCCGGGATTGAGCACGGCGATGCGCTCGACGCCTTCCTGTCCCAGAGCTTCGATCGTCTTGTCCGTATATGGCTGCAACCATTCTTCCGGCCCAAACCTGGACTGAAAGGTGGTGCGAAGCTTGCCTTCATCCCACCCCAATGCCTCGCGCAACAGGCGCGTCGTCTTCTGGCATTGGCAATGATAGGGGTCGCCCTTCTGAAAGTAGCTCTGTGGAATGCCATGATAGGATGCCAGTACGACCTCGGGCTCCCAGTCCACGCCTGAAATGGCCTTTCGGATCGATTGAGCCAGAGCTTCAATATAGGCCGGATCATCCGGATAGGGCGGCACGGTGCGAATGGCAGGCTGCCACCGCCAACTCATCAACGTCTCGAAGACCTTGTCGTTCACCGTTGCTGTCGTGGCAGCGGCATATTGAGGATAGAGCGGGAAGACCAGAATTCGATCGCAGCCTTCCGCCATCATATTTTCCAGCCTTGAGGCAATCGATGGATTTCCATAGCGCATCGCCCAGTCGACCATCACCCGGCTGCCATGCCCGGAGAGTGCGGCGCCGAGTTTTTCCGACTGACTGCGCGTAAATGTGCGCAGCGGCGATTCGTCGAGTTCCTTGTTCCAAATCAGGTCGTAGGCCGCACCCGACTTCTTTGGCCGCCGCATGAGAACGATACCGTTCAGGATCGGCCACCAAAAGATCTTCGGCCACTCGATGACCCTCGGGTCTGACAAGAACTCCTTCAGGTAGCGCCGCATCGAGGTATAGTCGGTGCCATCGGGCGTCCCAAGATTGATCAGGAGGACGCCGACCCGGCCGACGCGCACCTGAGGATGGTCCGCAGGAAGGAATTCCTTTGCCGGCGCAAACTGTTCGGTATCTGGCCGTTCGTTCATGGCCCTACTCCTTAGATCAATTCCTGGCAGTGGCCGCGACCTTAGTCGTAACGCCGGAGCCCTGACATGCGACCGAGTTTCTCAGTCGAGTGTCTCTATAAGTGCTGCAAGCAGACGACAGCGCGGGATGAGAGATGAGATAAGAAGATGCTCTTCATGCGTATGCCCGCCAGCACCGGCGACGCCCAATCCATCCAAGGTCGATAGCCCAAGCGCTCCGGTAAAATTTCCATCGCTTCCACCACCGAACTGACCGTGATCCAAGCCGATGCCGATCTCTTTGGCCAAATGCGCTGCCCTGTCGAAAAGCGCCAGGGTCCCCGGATGAGGTGGGAATACCGGACGCACGACGCCGGGCTGCACCGCAATGCGGACGCCCGCATCCTCACCTTCCAACGCCATGAGATTACGTGTGATTTCTTCACAGCCTTCATCGTCCGGTGCCACACAGAGCACCTGAGCCTGGCAGAGTATCGGGACGACGTTGACGAACGTCCCGCCTTCGATGACTCCGACCGAATAGGTATGCGCACGTTCGAAGTCGGTCATTGCTTCTATCTGATCGATCAACCGGGCCATGACGTGGATTGCACTCTTGCCGTGATCCTTGTGCAAGCCTGCATGAGACGGTTTCCCATGGGTGGAAACCGTAAATCGCATCACCGGATGACGTCCGGTTACAACTTTGTCGCCGGGCTTCAGGGGCTCCGGCACGAGGATATAGGCATGGTTTCGGGCTTCGGCTTCGATCCTCTCGCGCGAAGAGGGACTTCCGACTTCCTCGTCGGGCGTAAACATGAACGTGACCGGCAAGCGCGGCCGTCGTCCATCCTTGAGCAATGTCCGCATCGCATGGGCGGCAATCCTCGCCCCGCCCTTCATATCGAATACTCCCGGACCAAACAGCTTGTCGCCATCTCGTGAGACTGGCAGCGGTCCATCGAGTGTGCCGAGCGGGTGCACCGTATCGAGATGGCTAAGCACGAGAATGCCGGGCTGGTTTGTGCCATCCTGCCCCTCGAAACGGGCCACGACGACATCGCCAAAACCATCAAGACCGGGAAGCCGCTCCACGTCGGCACCAAGGTCCTTCATATCGGCCACAGCCAAATCCATCACCGCATTGACGCCGGGCGTATGGGTCGTCGGGCTCTCAATCGCGGCCCAGGATTCGATGCCCGCGATGATCTCTTCCGTGTCAAATGCCGTCTGGGCGATATGTGTCATGATTTTCGAACTCTGAACTCTAGTTGCAGACCTGGAAGGTTCCGGCCAGGGCGCGTCCTTTCGGACAGATTATGCCGCCCCACTGATACCCCGTGCGGCGTCCCCAGCGGATCTGAAACCAGCGATAGCCGTTAAAGTCCACACCCGTGTCCGAGAGAATGGTAATCGGCGTGCCTTCGCCGATAGAGCCAATCTTGGCATAGTTGGTTCCGGGCCCCGATCGAACGATGCCGCCCCAGCTTTGCGCGGGATACGGGAATCCTGCCGGTTGCGCCGGCGGCGCACCCGGTTCTTCCCACTCATTCAGCGCAGCGATCCGGTCGTAGTATTCGCGTTCAATGCAGGTGTCGTTCCGGCCGCATTGGTTGCGTTGTCCAAGCCATTGCCTTTGGTCCGACTTCAGTCTGCGCTGTTCGCTCTGCGAGAGGCGCCCGAGCAGCGAATAAAACGCGTTGGACATGTCACGATCCAGCTTTGCGATCTGTGCATTGCCGCAGATGCTCTGTTCGGTCGGTCCGAGGCGGCCACTGCATGAAAAGCTGGGACGCGCCGGTTTTGGGGCCTGCGGGTTCGGCTGGGTCACCTGGTCGCCGCTACCCTGCTCAGAACAGATCATCTGATTGGCATTCGGCAATTGCAGTATGGCCGTTGTGCCCTTGCTATGAAGTTCGTAGCCAGAGCCGGCATAGCGCGTACCCGAGCCGGAAACCGCGATCTGCAACTGGACCCGCTGACCATCGTTCAGCTCCAACATCACGCTATCGCCGTCTGCCGAATAGGTGGCATTGAAGGAATAAAAGGCTCCGGTGCAGACGTAACTGGTAAACGTCTGGGCTTGAACACGCAGCGGAGTAAGGAGAAATGCAAGTCCGAATACAACCGACAGGATCACAAAATTGCAGGGGCGCAGATGCTTGCACTTCGTCATCGCCGAACACTCCATGATCGGAAAAAAACCGCAGGATTACGGCGGAACCGGACCGTCCGATCCGCCGCGGTAATATCAACGGCCGTTATCATTGACCGCTCATATACTGCATCGCCGATTGGTGCGCGAGACTTGATAAAAAGGCGGCGGAGGGTTGCCCCTTCCGCCGCCTGTGTGGGCTCGGCTCTGGCTGAGCTCAACCGCGGATGTCGTGCGCGGTACTTTCCTATCGCATCTCACCTGAGCGCTAGAGCTGCCGGGTGTTGCTTCTGGGTGGGACGCATTCATTCGAAAATCAGATCACACCACCATCACGCGGAAGTCCAATCGCTTTCAATGATGTAGCCAGCAGAATTTCTTATCGATGGCTCTTGGCAACTCCTCACCATCCGCTGGCGGTGTACCAACCGACATGTTGTGCCCTGCAACAGCGACCGAAATTGGGGAAACCATCGCGATGACTCTCGCAATTCAAAGCATGATTGGGCTGGTGGTGATCCCGCTGATCGCCTGGAGCCTATCGGAAGATCGCTTCGGTCCGGGCTGGCGACGCCTTGTTACGATTTGGGCTGTTGGCCTCTCTTGCCAATTGGCGATTGCGGCATTGTTGTTCGGCGTTCCAGGCTCACAAATTTTCTTTCAAGTTCTGGCTGATGCGGTCGCTGCTCTGCAGGCCGCGACGCTCAAAGGCATGCAGTTCGTGTTCGGCTTTGTGGCGGGTGGCCCTGCACCGTTCGATACGACGAAACCTCAATTCGCTTTTACCCTTGCGTTTCAAGCTCTTCCTCTGATTTTGCTGATGAGTGTCCTCTCGAGACTTTTCTATCACTGGGGAATCCTGCAGCGGATCGTCGGAGCATTCGCCTGGACCCTCAAAAAGACGTTGGGGGTCGGCGGACCGCTTGGAACGAGTGCCGCCGCGAATATCTTCGTTGGCATGGTCGAGGCCCCTCTCCTGATCAGACCCTATCTCGGCGCGATGAGCCGCGGGGCGCTGTTTGCCATGATGACCACCGGCATGGCCACCGTGGCCGGAACCGTTCTCGCGCTCTATGCCACGATACTTGAGCCAACCGTCCGCGGTGCCGCGGGTCATCTCCTTGCCGCATCGGTCATGAGCGCGCCTGCTGCCCTGATGATTGCCCGGCTCATGGTCCCCGAAGGCTTTTCCGACGGACCGAAATCGGCCGAGATCGAAATGCCAGAGGCAACCTCAAGCAGCATGGACGCTATCGCCCAGGGAACCATGGACGGGATCCGTCTGCTGGCGATGGTTACGGCCATGTTGGTTGTCATGGTTGCCCTGGTGGCGCTTGCCAATGCCGCGTTGGGACTCGTCGGCGATGTCGCAGGTTCCGCCCTGACGATCCAGCGCATCCTTGGTTGGATTTGCGCCCCGCTTGCTTGGCTCGTTGGCATCCCATGGTCGGAAGCCGGTGCCGCTGGAGGGCTCATCGGCGTCAAGATCGTCCTGAACGAGTTTCTCGCCTATCTGCAGATGTCCGGCCTCCCCGAAGAGGCGCTCTCCCCGCGAAGCCGCCTGATCCTCACCTATGTGATCTGCGGTTTTGCCAATCTCGGCAGCCTCGGCATCATGATCGGGGGGCTCGTTGCAATAGCGCCGGAACGCCGCGACGAAATCGTTGCACTCGGACCACGAACCATCGTGTCGGGCACGCTGGCGACACTCATGACCGGTGCCGTCGTTGGGGCTTTGACCTGGGTTTGAGGCAAACAAAAATGCGGCGCTTCAAGTTGCCCTGAAACGCCGCATTGATTTCTTGTCTACTGCTTGAAGGACCCCTTGGCGGACGTCCTAATCGCAGTGATTAGGCGAGGTCGAAGCGATCGAGATTCATCACCTTGTTCCATGCCGCCACGAAATCGGTGACGAATGTCTGCTGCGAGTCCTCACATGCATAGACTTCGGAGACAGCCCTGAGTTCCGAATTCGAGCCGAAGATAAGATCGACAGCGGTACCGGTCCATTTGACATCGCCCGAGGCTGAATCGCGTCCCTCGAAAACGTTCTTGTCGTCAGAGGATGCCTGCCATTTCGTATTCATATCGAGCAGGTTCACGAAGAAGTCGTTGGTCAGGGTCTCTGGCCGCTTGGTGAAAACGCCATGCGCTGCTCCACCCGTGTTTGCATTCAGAGCACGCATACCACCCACCAGAACCGTCATCTCCGGTGCGGTCAATGTCATCAGCTGGGCCTTGTCGACCAGCAACTCCTCCGCCGGCCGTTTATGTCGGCTATCGACGTAGTTGCGGAACCCATCTGCCGTCGGCTCGAGAACAGAAAAGGAGTCCGTATCGGTTTGGTCGTCCGCTGCATCGGTACGGCCCGGAGTAAAGGGAACCTGCACATCGTTGCCGGCATCTTTCGCCGCTTTCTCGATCGCGGCACAGCCACCCAGGACAATCACATCGGCAAGGGAAACTGCCTTGCCGTTTGACTGCGCACTGTTGAAGTCTTTTTGGACCCCTTCCAGCGTCTCCAGGACCTGCCCGAGCTGAGCTGGATTGTTGGCAGCCCAGTCTTTCTGCGGCGCGAGGCGAATACGAGCCCCATTGGCTCCGCCGCGCTTGTCACTGCCGCGGAACGTCGAGGCGGATGCCCATGCTGTAGAGACCAGTTGGGAAACGGACAGTCCTGAGTCGAGGATCTTACCCTTCAGAGATGCGATGTCTGCATCCCCGATCAACTCACCGTTCGCCTCTGGAACCGGATCCTGCCAGATCATCGGTTCGGCAGGAACCATCTTACCGAGAAACCGCGTATGAGGTCCCATGTCGCGATGGGTCAGCTTGTACCACGCCTTGGCGAAAGCATCGGCCAATTGGTCAGGGTTCTCATGGAAGCGCCGCGAAATCGGCTCATAGATGGGATCCATCCGCATGGCCATATCCGCCGTGGACATCATGGGCATCCGGCGCTGTTCGGGATCTTCCGCGTCCGGCGGCATGTCCTTCTCAGCGATATCTTTCGGTATCCACTGATTCGCTCCGGCGGGGCTCTTCGTCAGTTCCCACTCATAGCCGAAGAGAAGATCGAAGTAGCCATTGTCCCATTTGATCGGGTTGCTGGTCCACGCGCCTTCAAGGCCGCTGGTGATCGCATCGGAGCCCTTGCCGCTCCCGAAGCTGTTCTTCCATCCAAGGCCCTGCTCTTCAATGGTGGCACCTTCAGGTTCCGCACCAACATATTGATCTGGATCGGCCGCACCGTGCGCTTTGCCGAACGTGTGTCCGCCGGCTGTGAGAGCGACCGTTTCTTCATCGTTCATGGCCATGCGGGCGAATGTCTCGCGAATATCGCGACCCGAAGCCACCGGATCCGGATTGCCGTTCGGGCCTTCCGGGTTCACATAGATCAGACCCATCTGAACGGCGCCGAGAGGATTTGCGAGTTCTCTGTCCCCGCTGTAACGCTCGTCGCCGAGCCATTCGGTTTCCGGGCCCCAGAAGATATCCTCTTCGGGTTCCCAGACGTCCTCACGACCGCCGGCAAAACCATAAGTCGGCAGTCCCATCGTATCGATGGCCCGGGTACCGGCAAGGATCATCAGATCCGCCCACGAGATTTTCCGGCCATACTTCTGCTTGATGGGCCAGAGCAATCGGCGTGCCTTGTCGAGATTGCCGTTGTCGGGCCAGCTATTCAGCGGCGCAAATCGCTGCGTACCTGAACCAGCACCGCCGCGGCCGTCATAGATGCGGTATGTGCCTGCGCTATGCCACGCCATCCGAATGAAGAACGGACCGTAATGTCCGTAGTCAGCGGGCCACCATTCCTGCGAGTCGGTCATGAGCGCATCGACATCGGCAACCAATGCATCAAGATCGAGACTCTTGAACTCCTCGGCATAGTTGAAGCCTTCGCCCATAGGATCGGACAAAGAAGAATTCTGGCGGAGAATCCTCAGATTCAGTTTGTTCGGCCACCAATGTTGGTTTGCCGTACTCCCAGACGCCGCGGGACCGGCCATCACGGGGCACTTACTTGCACTGTCGTTAATCGCGTCCATGTTTTCTCCGATTGCCTTCTGCTTTATTTGCTCAACGGTCTTCGCTTACAAATTCCATGAATGACGGAAAACTCGATCCAGCTTCATGGCAAGTGCGATGACAAGGAACCGCACACCCTGGTCCCCATCATCATCGCACCTATCCTGAGAGTTCTGAGAACAAGTCGGGTCGCTGGCGCTTGCTGTCCGGTTGGATTGGCCGACGGGCGACACGCGGACTTCATCTTGATGCAAGGCGTTTGTGACACGATCTGCTCCAAGGCTGATTGTACTCGCTGATACCAAACGCAACGGATCAGGTACAATCGTAATAAATGTTGCCGCGATAAGATGATCTGATGACCCACATTTCGCGCACGCCGGATTGCATGTCTGGCTCGATTATTCACAGAATAAACCATTGATATACTTTCATGAATTCACTCTCGAGCCAGCACAGATCGACTTCTCAACCTCAATATCCACACACAGAAGTCGAACGGTGCGCAATGCGCTCGATCAGTATGGGAAAGTTGTAGAATGACGATCACGTCCTATTGAACAGACCTGAGCAACGTTTTTGCACCCACTTCCGTATATTGGATTGTGAAATCAATGTTCGGAGGTAAAGGATGACTCGTGGCTTTACAGCAATCGCTGGCCTCGCTCTGGCTGCAGCACTTCTGGCTGCGCCGGCCAGTGCCCAAACCACAGAGAACAAGGCGGTCGCCATTTTCGCCGGTGGCTGTTTCTGGTGCGTTGAATCGGATTTCGACAAGGTGCCGGGCGTTCTCAGCACGACGTCTGGTTATATCGGCGGGAAGACGGACAAGCCAACCTATCGCACGGTGACATCCGGCAATACGGGTCATCTAGAAGCGGTCAAGATCGAATTCGATCCCAAGAAGATCTCATACGATCGTATGCTGCACATCTTCTGGCGTAGCATCGACCCGACGGATGCCGGCGGCCAGTTCTGTGATCGAGGCGAGAGCTACACGACCGCGGTGTTCGCAACGAGCGACGCGCAGAAAAAGACAGCCATGGCCTCCAAGAAGGCCCTAATTGAGTCAAACATCATCGGCAAAAAAATCGCTACGACAATCCGCACCGCCGGCAAATTCACGGCCGCCGAGTCCTATCACCAGAATTATCACAAGAAGAATCCCTGGCGGTACAAGCTCTATCGCACCGGCTGCCGTCGGGACGCACGCATCAAGTCCCTCTGGGGCTCGGAAGCCCACGCCGGCATTCCGCACAGCTGATAAGCAAACCAATCGATCGAACGTCCCAGACTTGGTTTGGGACCCAGGGCAAAAATCTCACAATCCGTGTTTGAAGCCCGGGGCCCCGGATCAAGTCCGGGGCGTCGATTTGCATTTATGCGAATGATCAAACCAAGCGCCATGTGGCCCTGAACCACCTTGTCCTTAATCCTCACACTGACATAGTCTCCCTCCTCGAAACAGGAATGGTTGGAGCGAATGTCTTCCGAGGGTTACACATTGGGTATCGATATCGGGGGCACATTCACCGATATCGTCTGTCGCGGGGAAGACCGCGAGGTCGCCTTCAAGATTCCCACAACGCGTGATGATCCTAGTCGCGCGGTTGGCGCAGCCCTCACCGCTCTTTCAACCGATCACGCTGTTTCGCCGCAGGTCATCACACGCTTTGTGCACGGTACGACCGTTGCCACCAATGCTGTCATCGAACGGGCCGGCGCGCGTGTCGGTCTGATCATGACGGAGGGATTTGGCGATACCATCGAAATCGGCCGGCAGATGCGGCGGCAACTCTATGATCTTGCGCTTGAACCGGAGACACCAGCATGGCTGGCACCTGGTGCACGACGTGCGGAAGTCACCGAACGTATTGCAGCTGACGGCACCGTCGTCACGGCGCTCGACGAGGCAAGTCTGTCGGCGGCCATCGAAAAAATTGCCGAGCAGGATGTCGATGCCGTGGCAGTCTGTCTGCTGTTCGCCTTTGCCAATCCGGCGCACGAGCTGCGCGTGCGCGAAAGGCTGACGGAACGGCTTCCCAACGTCCCGGTATCGCTGAGCCATGAAGTCGATCCGGCCTTTCGCGAATATGAGCGCACGGTCGCCACAGCCTTCGATGCCTACGTCAAACCGATCGTCGATACCTATCTCGGGCGCCTGCAATCGAGCCTGAACACAGCAGGCAGTACCGCACCGGTGCAGGTCATGCAGTCGAGAGGCGGACTCGCCGGTGTTGCTTCAGCGCGGGCGCGTCCGATACGCCTAGCCTTGTCGGGACCAGCCGCCGGCGTGATTGGCGCTGCGGCAACTGGCGTCGCGGCCGGATGCGACGACCTTCTCTCCATCGATATTGGCGGCACGTCGAGCGACATCGCAATGATTCGTGCCGGCCAGTCAGGCGTGCGCGGGGAAGCCGATGTCGGCGGATACAAGGTTCGTGTCCCAATGCTCGACATTGTGACACTCGGGGCAGGCGGCGGCAGCATTGCATGGATGGATACCGCAGGTGGCCTCAAGGTCGGACCGCATTCGGCCGGTGCAGATCCCGGACCTGCATGCTACGGCCGCGGCGGTACAGAACCGACGGTAACCGATGCATCCGTCGTTCTCGGCTATCTCGATCCCGACTATTTCGCCGGCGGAACGCTGAAGCTCGATCCCGACCTCGCATGGCGCACCATCGAAGAGAAAATTGCGAAACCGATGGGAATGTCGATGGAGGCTGCGGCGGCGGGCATTCATCGAATTGCCAATGCGCATATGGCCGATGGCATTCGTCTGGTCTCTCTCAAACGAGGCTATGATCCTCGGGACTTTGCGCTTATCGGATTGGGCGGCGGTGGGGGCATACATGCCGTCGCGCTTGCTGACGAAATCGGCATTCATCGCGTGGTTATTCCGCGCCGACCAGGCGTTCTTTCAGCAGCCGGGCTGTTATCGGCTCCGCTCGAGCATGAAGTCGCAGCCGCCTACCACACAACGCTCCAAGACGCCGATCCTGCAGACATCAGGCGCGCAATCGAGAACTTGCACGGGCAAGCATCAAAACTGATGAGGGACGACGGCGCGGATCCGTCTGAAGCGAAACGATATGCCTATGCCGATGTCGCCTATATTGGACAAAGCTACACATTGACGGTGCCACTCATCCTCGACGATACCGAAAACGCTCTCGCGCAAGCCTATCGGGATTTCGAGCAAGAACATGAGCGCGTCAATGGGTTGGCGACGGGCACGCCAGCAAAGATCGTGAACCTTCGCGTTGTTCACCGAATCCAGGCACCACGGATTTCCGATGCTGTCGCAGTTGCTGCCGCCGAAACAAGATCAGAGGCGACACGCACAGTCCGTTTCGCTGACCGTGAGCCTGTCGATGCCCGCGTGATAGATCGCGCGGCGATCGAGCGCGGACAGCCCCTTGAAGGTCCTGTGATCATCGAGCAGGCGGATGCGACAACTCTTGTCCCGCCAGGTTGGAGAGCCACGGCAATAGGCGACGGCACATTAATCGTTGAGAGGATCAGCTAATGTCCGCGGACAAGATCGAAGATCCCATCACCATCGAAGTGATCCGGCACCGCCTTGATACCATTGCTGAGGAAATGGAGACGGTGTTGCTGCGCGCCTCCTGCTCACCCATCGTCAAGGAAGGCCTGGACGCGTCGGCGAGCCTGTTCACAACCGATGGACAGACCTTGGCACAGGCCTGCGCGATTCCGATTCACCTCGGTACACTCATCCCGGCAGTGCATGCCATTCTCGAGGCCTATCCACTGGATCAGATGATCGAGGGCGATATCTATATGCTCAACGATCCTTATCATGGTGGAACGCATCTCCCTGACTTCGCGATTCTCATGCCCGTTTTTGCCGACGGTCGTCCGCTGGCACTTGCGGCGACCATGACCCACCATCAGGATGTCGGCGGAAAGACCGCGGGTTCCGTACCCACTGACTCCACAGAGATCTGGCAGGAAGGGCTGCGCGTCCCGCCGGTCCGCTGGGCCAGACAAGGCGTCTTCGACGAGACTCTCACAGCGCTTCTGAAGCTGAATGTCCGCATTCCCGAGATCTTTATGGGCGATCTCCATGCACAGATCGCAGCATGCCAGCTGGCAGCAAAGAGACTTCGGGAAACCGCGGATCGCTATGGAAAGGACAGTCTCCAGCGCGTCTTTGCGACGCTGCTCGATCGCTCAGAGACGATGACGCGTGCCGCAATACGAACGCTCAATCCGGGCCGCTATCGCTTTGTCGATTTCCTTGACAACGATGGGGTCGACATGGATCGCCGGATCAGGATCGAAGTGGAGGCCACCGTCGATGATGACACCATTGGATTTGATCTCACAGGAACGAGCGGTCAGGTACGCGGTCCCCTGAATTGCGTACCATCCGGATCGCTTGCTGCGGCCTGCTATGCCGTGCGGGCGATTACCGATCCGGCGATCCCGAACAATGCGGGCTGTTTTCGTCCGATCGCCCTGAAGCTGCCGCCGGACAGTCTGGTCAACCCATCGCCGCCGGCCCCGGTCAATGCCCGCACCGCGACGATAAAACGGATCACCGGATGCATGCTTGGTGCACTTGCTCAAGCCATGCCCGATCGCGCAATTGGATCCAACGCCGGCTCGCTCGTCGTCATGGCATTCGGCGGAATACATGACGGCCGGACATTCGTAACGGGCGACCTGCTCGCCGGCGGTTCGGGTGCCGGTCCCGACGGCGACGGTGTCGACGCGATCGAGACCGATGCAACGAACTGCATGAGCGTTCCGGCAGAGGCGATGGAGCTTGAAGCACCAATCCGTGTCCGGCGCTGCGCACTTCGACCTGATACCGGTGGCAACGGCAAAACGCGCGGCGGTCTGGGGCTCGTCAAAGAATTTGAAGTTTTGGCCGCAGACGGAATTTCCTTTTCGCATCGCGGTGAGCGCCACTTTGAACCTGCCAAGGGAATAGACGGCGGTCGGGATGGCGGCCTTGCCTATTCTGAAATCGTTCGCGCGGATGGAACCGTTGAAGTCATTCCGTCAAAAATCGTTACGAGACTTGCTGCAGGCGATCGCGTGATCGTCGGAACACCAGGCGGTGCAGGCCGCGGCGAACCAGGCAGCCGGTCGCCGGACGACCTCGCCTCCGATCTTGCGAATGGCAAGATCACGCTCTCTTTCGCAAACGGCAACGATGGCACCGCTTGAAGAATAATGGTGGCTCCGCGAACGAGGCGTTCGTCCTACCCAGGCTCCGGCAATTCGCTCCGTCGCAATCCAACGGACGTGCTTGTCAACGGAAAATGGGACGGGGCGTCCCGAACAACCGACACAGCGAAAATTGACAGCCTCCTATCCAATCTGACACCATCGTCTTAGTTCGATGGTATATCCGGGCCTGTTACGCATGGATCTGCCATCCCCTGGGGAGGGTCGCTGTGCCAAGTCACTGCCGATTTGCGTTTTGTCGACTGACGCATCAAGCGCCGTCCCTACCCTGCCCCGCGTTACGCCCCTTCACCGCCACCGGCGTAGCGCGGTCTCCCGATTAGACTTCGATTCGCGCCTTTCAGTCGCGCCAAGACACGGCGGAAACGCCCGCCGCAGCCAGGAGAGTAGTCATGAGCCAGAGAATGAATAAATGGACAGCGGCCTTCGCCGCTTTGAGTGCCTTGTCATTGGTCGGCACGGCCAATGCCGGCGATACCACCGGTCTGACAGATACGACCATCAAGGTCGGCGTCATGGGACCGTTCACTGGCAATGCATCGAGCTACTCCAAGACTCAGATCGGGCTCATGGCCTACTTCAAACACATCAATGAGCAAGGCGGTATCCACGGACGCAAATTCGAGATGGTGCAGGAAGATACGGCCTGCGCACCGGCCAAGGGGATCGCCGCCGCCAAGAAGCTCGTTCATCAGGACAAGGTTTTCTATCTGCACGGCAATTCCTGCAGCGGTGTGGCGATGGCCGTCAAACCGACCATCGCACCGACGGGCGCCCCGTGGATTATTGCCCATGCGGTGAACCCGAAGATCACGATGCCGGTCAGCGAAAAGAGAAATATCTTTCATGGCGTCCCGGCCGGTCCCGCCTATGGCGATACGATGGGCCGCTTCGTGATGTCGAAACCGAATGCCAAGAAAATCGCCGTGATTACGCACACGAACGACTGGGCCAAAAGCTATTGCGATCCGGCGATCGACTTCATCAAGAAGAATGGCGGCGAGATCATTACAACGCAGGCCCTCGAGCGTGGCCAGACGGACTCAACCGCACAGGTTCTCAAATTGAAGCAGGCCAAACCGGATTTCATTCTTGGCTGCCTGTATGAAGCCGAGACGGTCATCTTCCTTCGGGACGCCAAGAAGTATCGCCTCGACGTCCCAGTCATGGGAACGGCCGGTACCGATCTCGAGAACACGCTGGCACGCCTCGGCGACAAGGACGCGGTGAAGAACTACTTCGTGCTGCACGCCTTTGTCGACAAGGTCGATGGCCCGAAGATGAAAAAGTGGAATGACATCATCCTCAAATACAACCCGAACGAAACCATCACCGGGTTCAGCGCGATCTCAATGGCCAGCGGCGTTGCGGCTGTAGAGGCCCTCAAGGCTGCCGGGCGCGATCTCACGCGCGAGAAGTTCATCGCCGAACTCGAGAAGATCAAGGACCTTGAGACAGGCATTCTCGCTTGTGCCATGACCTGGACGCCAACCGATCGGCATGGTTGCAAAAAATCAGCAGTTGCCGGTTTTGTGGACGGAAATCCAACCGTTCTCTCTGCCTGGGGCAAGACTTGGTAGTCTGACCGCAACAAGAACAAAGTTTAAGCTGCTTGGCCTTTCAAGCGCCAGGTGATCAACTCATGAAACGCCCGCTCTCAATCTTCGCAGGGTTGAGAGCGGGATGATCTTGCGCCAAGTGTGACGGGGCGGCCTGTCTTTCCAGGCATCGGCAAACGGGGCAACGCCGGATGTTTCTACAACTCACAGTGAGTGGATTGGCGCAGGGTGCCATTTACGCCCTGATCGCACTTTCCCTGACAGTCGTTTATCGGGCGACGACAATCGTCAATTTCGGTCATGGCGATTTCGTCATGGCAGGCGCATTTACAGTCTATGTGCTGGTTATCTATGTCGGCCTGCCTTACATCCCGGCATCGTTTCTTGCCGTGATCCTGATGTTTTTGATCGGTGTCGGCGTTAGCAGGGGGTTCATCGATCCCATCAAAGCGGGGCCGCACATCGGTTTCGCCATGATGAGTATCTCAATCGGCTATGTGCTGAGAGGCGGCGCGCGCACGCTTTGGGGACGCGAGGTGTTCCCCATGCCGCAGGTGTTCGACATCGAACCCTTATTCTTCGGCGACGTGGTGATCACTGGCGATGCACTCTTTATCTGCAGCATCGTCGCGGTCTTGCTGATTGTCTTTTTTCTCGTCTTCTACAAGACAACGATCGGCACCGTCATCCAGGCCGTTTATCAGTCCGAACGTGGCGCAACGCTGATTGGCGTCAACGTGCGGTCCTTCCATGAAATGATGTGGGGCGTCGGCCTCGCCATGGGCGCCATCGGCGGCATTCTGATTGCACCGATCTCCCTTCTCCATCCCGATCTCGGCGCGACGTTCCTGATTCGGGGCTTTGCGGCAATGACCCTCGGCGGCTTCGGGTCGCTCGGAGGGGCTGTCATCGGCGGCCTTCTCCTTGGTGTGTCAGAGCAGTATTTCGGCGCTTACATCAATTCGGCCTTGATCGACATTACCGCCTATCTGGTGATCGTCGCAGTGCTGGTCATCCGACCGGCGGGCCTCTTCGGCAAGACCGTAACGGTCCGGGTGTGAGGGGCAGACAATGAGCGAAACAACAGCCCCCGCGACGCCCGCATCCATGTCCAAATGGCGGCGTCTCTTTTATCTCATTCCGATCATTGCGCTCGTCATTCCATTCGTCGCGAACGAGTATCTTCTCTGGGTGGTGAACGCCATCCTGGTTTATATCCTGGTCACGCTCGGCTTCAACATCGTTATCGGCAATCTCGGGCAGCTTGCCTTTGCAAATACGGCTTTCTTCGGCATCGGCGCCTACACGGCAGCGATTCTTATCGTTTATACCGGTGTGCCCTATTGGTTGGCGATTATCGCCGCCGCTGTTACCGGCGGGCTGTCCGGTTTCCTCGCCAGTGTGACGGCCCTTCGCGGCATCAGACTCTATTATCTCGCCATCATTACGCTCGCATTCGGGGAACTGATGCGCTGGGTCTATCTGCACGGCGATGCGGTTACGCACGGTTCCGACGGGTTGCAAGTTCCACCATTGGACTTCTTCGGCTTTGCGCTCGATTCCGAAGCGCCGAAATTTTACGTCTTCCTGCTCCTGGTCGTCCTGATCGTGAAAGCCTCATCCAATCTCATGCGCTCGAGGATTGGACGAGCCATCGTTTCCATCAGAGACAATGAAGCCTCGACAGCGTCGCTTGGTATCAACACGGCGCACTACATTGTTCTGGCTTTCGTATGGAGCGGGGCCGTTGTCGGCGTCGCCGGCGCGATGTATGCGGCGCTGACGCAAAGAGTCTTTCCGGAGTCCTTCGGCCTAACGGAGGTGATCGTACACTTCGCCATGGTGCTGGTCGGCGGTACGGGCAGCATTATCGGCAGCGTGCTCGGCGCCATCACACTGACCGCCTTGCCGGAGTATTTCCGTCAATTCCCTGGCATGGACGAGCTGTTCTTCGGGATCAGTATCGTTCTCGTCCTGCTGTTTCTGCCGAAGGGACTGGTCAGTCTGTTGCGCAAGATATCTCCAATATTCAACGAACGTTACTATCGAGACTAATCATGGAGCCACTTCTTAAACTCGATGGTGTATCGGTCAACTTCGCAGGTCTGCAGGCGCTATCCGGCGTGACCTTCGATGCCAATGCAGGCGAAGTTCGCGCGGTTATCGGGCCGAATGGTGCCGGCAAGACAACGCTCTTCAATGCGATATCGGGTTATGTCCAGGCGACTGATGGCACGATCCATTTCAAGGGCGAGCCGATACACACCCTGGCGCCCCACGACATCTCGGTAAAAGGTGTGCGCAGGACGTTTCAGAATGGCGGATTGTTTCCCGAACTGACGGCGCTCGAGAACGTGCTGGCCGGTCTTCACGTCAAAATCAAAAGCGGGTTCTTCGGAATCATGCTGGGGCTTCCGGAAGCTCGTGAAGCGGAACGTGAAGGATTGGAGAAAGCGCGCCGCCTGCTCGATCTCATGGACCTCGGCCCCATCGCCGACCAACCGGTCAAGGACCTGTCGGGCGGGCAACAGCGCATGGTCGAGATCGTGCGCACACTCGCAACCGAACCTCCCCTCCTGCTGTTGGACGAACCCGTCGTCGGCCTCTCACCGCCGATGCGCGATCGCATGATGGAAATCATCCGCCGCCTTGCGGGTGAAGAAGGCATCGCTGTGATGCTCATCGAGCATGTGATCGATCTTGTCATGTCCGGGTCGGACGTCATTGTCGTTCTCAGTTCCGGTCAGAAGATCGCCGAAGGCACACCACAGGAAATCAGACAGAACCGCGAGGTCTTGGAGGCTTATCTTGGACACGGATAACCCACTCTTGAGCATTACGGACCTGCATGTTTCCTATGGCACGAAGCAGGTCCTGCGCGGCATCGACTACTCGGTCTCCCAAGGTGAAGCCGTCGCGGTGCTCGGCGCCAACGGAAGCGGCAAGTCGACATCGCTGAACACGATCAGCGGATTCGTAGCTCCGTCGTCCGGCAAGGTCATGTTCGATGGGCACGACATTACCGGTCTTCCGGCCCACAAAATCTTCCGCCATGGCGTAATCCAGGTATCCCAGTCTCGCGACCTGTTTCCACACCTGACCGTCGAGCACAATCTACGGCTCGGGTCGATCATCCGAAGCCGCGATGATGTCGAGGAGCAGTTGGAAAAGGTGTTCGGCTATTTCCCCCGCCTTGCGGAACGGCGCAAACAGCACGCCCGAACGCTTTCTGGCGGCGAGCAGCAAATGGTCGCCATTGGCCGCGCGGTTATGGCCAAGCCGAAACTGCTTCTACTCGATGAGCCGTCCGGCGGACTGGCACCGCAATTCATCAAAGAGATCGGCACCATCATCAAGGCTTTGAAGGAAGATGGTTCCACCATGCTGATGGTCGAACAGAATCTTGCCCTCGCCTTCAAGGTTGCCGACCGTTTCATCATTTTGCGGGACGGCCTCGTCTCCGATGGCGGCTTCGTCAAGGCGCTGGAAGGCAATCACGACGAAATCGTGCGAACGATCTATCTCTGACTGCCGGTCCCCAAAGGACTGCGAACTTTAGGAAACTCCATGACGGGCAAAGACCTGCATCGCGATGCCATCGTCTTCGACGGGCTGATCATCTCCAACTGGAGCCGGGAGATCTTCGAGGATATGCGCCGAGGCGGGCTCACCGCCGCAAATTGCACCTGTTCGGTCTGGGAGGGTTTCCGAGAGACCATGCTCAATATCGGCCAGTGGAACCGCTGGTTCGAAGAGCATGACGATCTGATCGTCAAGGCACGCACAGTCGCTGATATCCACGCTGCGAAGGCTCAGGGCAAAACCGCAATCGTTCTCGGTTTCCAGAACACATCCGCCTTCGAGGACCGGCTCGAGTTCATTCAGCTGTTCAAGGATGTCGGTGTCGGCGTCGTTCAGATGGCCTACAATACGCAAAATCTGGCCGGAAGCGGCTGCTATGAATCGACAGATTCGGGCCTGTCGGATTTTGGTCACGAGATGGTCGCCGAAATGAACCGCGTCGGCATGTTGTGCGATCTCAGCCACGTCGGTGCGACGACCTCACGAGACGTCATCGTTGCCTCGAAGAAGCCCGTCGCCTACTCGCACTGCCTCCCGGCAGGACTGAAAGAGCACCCTCGCAACAAGACGGATGACGAGCTCAGATTCATCGCTGATCGCGGCGGTTTCGTCGGCGTCACGATGTTCACGCCATTCCTGAAGCGTGGTACCGACTCCACCGTCGACGACTATGTCGAGGCCATCGACTATGTCATCAACATCGCCGGTGAGGACAGTGTCGGCATCGGCACCGACTTTACCCAGGGCCACGACGACGACTTCTTCCGTTGGATTACCGAGGACAAGGGCTATGCCCGCTCACTCACCGATTTCGGTGAAATCAAGTTTCCCGACGGCTTCACTTCAATCGGCGAATTCGCCAACCTGACGGCAGCCATGGAGCGTGCCGGATGGAGTGAGGAAAAAACCCGCAAGATCATTGGTTTCAACTGGCTTCGTCTGCTGGACGAGGTCTGGAGCGTCTGAACAAGCCGATCCGGCCTGCAATCATGACGTAAATTTGCCTTTTGCCATTATGTTTCAGCGCCCTCCGCCTCGGACACCGAGCGCGGATCCATCTGCAAAGCGACAGGTGATGTCCGTGTCATGGCAACGAAGTCCTCACGTCCTTCAGGCGAGGGCGTTTCCCGGAGACGCATACGCCAAACGACGAAGATCATAAAAACCGTGTATATGACCGCGGTATAGCCAAACAGACCACCGGCTCCGACATGGTTCATGACGTAGGACGCCATCAGCGGGCCAACGACGGCGCCGAAGGCGTACACCAGCAACAATCCCGAGCTCACATCCACCGCATCTTCGCGATCAGCGAAATCGTTGCCGTGTGCGACGCTCAAGGCATAGAGCGGTATGGCACCAATTCCGAATAGCGCTCCCAACGTGACAACAAGTATCGTCCCCTCACCCGCGCCGACCGCCAGGCCGACGCTCGCGAATAGCGCAATGCCTCCCGCGAGCAATATGATCTGACGACGGTCGCGTTGGTCGGACAGATATCCGAGTGGCCATTGTGCCGAGGCCGCCGACAGAATGACGGCTGCCATAAATAAAGCCGTCATGTTTACACCAAGACCCGAGCCTGTGCCGAAAATCGGGCCAAGCGACCAGAAAGAGCCGCTTGCAAGACCGGCACATAGACATCCGGCAACACCGACGGGCGATATCCGATAAAGCCAGCGCAGGCGTAGCCGCGCGGCCTGAGGTTGCTGCGGAGTCGCTGCCTTGCTCAACGCGACGGGAATGACGGCCAGAATAATGAGGATGGCAACAAGCGAGAAGAGTTCGAACCCGGCTGGGTCGCCAGTCATAACAAGCAGTTGTCCCACCGCCATCACGGTGAGATTGATACCTGTATAAATGGCAAAGACCGTTCCGCGATTCTCGTTGGAAGCCGACCCATTGAGCCAGCTTTCGATCGCGATATAGAGTCCCGCGAAAGAGACACCCGTCATTGCCCGCAAAATGCACCAGATGAAGACGCTTGAAGATATGGGGTGAACGAGGGGGGCGAGCGTTGCAAGCGCGGCGAATGCTGCGAAGGCGCGGATGTGCCCGACACGGGCCACGGCCATGGGGCAAAAATAGCAACCGGCTAGCAGACCGCCATAATAGAAGGCGCCGGTAATACCGATTTCGAATGCCGAGAAACTCTCGAGTTCTGCGCGAACCGGTATGATGAAGATTTGCAGTCCGTTTCCGAGCAGCAGGATGGCCACGCTCAGGAGGAGCGCCGTTATCGGCCTGAGAATTTCCCGCATCTTTCTAGACCGCCGTGCCGATCAACCATCTTGGTTACGTTCGTCGATGCGACGAGTGTCACGCACCTAGGGTTGCTTTTCACGCCCAACTGAACGCCGGATGATCTAGTGTCGTTGCCTTCACTGTGCAAGGCGATTTCTGCAAGGCTGGCATGTTCGATTTGCATTGCATAGCCGCAAGCTCGCAATCGGCAGCGACGGTATCAGCCAGCACGCATTGGCCGCTCAATGAAATAAGCAGACGCTTTTTCGTTCAGTGAATGATCGGCGACTTCAGGAGGTCGTTGCGATCAACCGAGCGGATCCAGATATCGAAGGTCTCCCCGTCGCGATTGATCAGCAGGGGAATGTCCACGCCTGCATCGCCGACAGACCAGACTTTGCGAAAGAGTTCCGCCAGCGAGTCGACGTCTTCCCCATCCACCGCCAGGATAATGTCTCCAACGGCGACCTCCGAGTGTGCTGCCGGCCCTCCGCTTGCTACAGCCGCGACGACGACATGGTCATGAACCTCCGTCGCATAAAGGCCGATCCAGGGACGTGGTGGACGGCTCGAACGGCCTGTGGTCAAGAGATCGTCGAGGATCGGTTTCACCAGGTCGATCGGCACAATCATGTTGACGTCTTCGTTGTCGCCATCGTTGCGCATGTGTTGAAGCAGAAGTGAGCCTATGCCGAGTAACGATCCGGTCCCGTCGATCAATGCGGCGCCGCCCCAATTAGGATGGGCAGGCGATGTAAAGATCGCCTCGTCGAGCACATACTCCCAGTACCCCGCGAACTCCTGCTTGACGACAATGCGTCCTGCGACCGATTGCTCGCGCCCTCCGGCGCCGCCAAGAATGACGCGGGAATTGACCTTTGCGCGCGATGAACTGCCAAGATTGAGATGAGGCACGTCGATTTTTGCGAGAGCCTGCACCAATCCGAACCCGGTGACCTGATCAAAGGCAAGCACATGACCTGGGACAACGCGGCCATCGGACAAAGTAATCCAGACAGTTTCCGCCTCGGTGACCAGATAACCGATGGTCAGAATCAATCCATCAGAGCGGATTACCGCCCCATTTCCGGCACGCTCTGTCCCAAGGACTTCGGCAGTAAAGGCGTCTTCGGGAATGATCGTACGAAGACCCACGACAGCCGCCAGCGCCTGGTCGAGTTCAAAATCATAGTCTTGCGGATCGGGCGTCACAATTTCCCTACCTCTCACCCACCGTTCAACCGACTGCCGAACAGCTCCCTTACGCCAAACCCAAATTTAGCAATGCCGGGCGGACGTGTCATTCAGTGCACGGCAATTTGCCGCTCTCAAGGCAGTCTGCGGAACCATTGAGACACGAAACCGTATTCCTGCTGGCGGCACAAGACCATGGGGCTCATCCAAAAATTGAACAGGCTATCCCAAACTCTTCGTCTGCGATGGGTTGCACAAATCCGGGCACCCGGTCATTCTTAACGCACTGATTCGGCGATTTACACATGATCGTCCTTGTCAACTCGGTAAAGCGGCGGCGGGGTGCAAGGGGTCCAATGAAAACTATTGCCTTCTTCAATAATAAGGGAGGCGTCGGCAAGACGTCTCTTGTCTACCACTTGGCGTGGATGTTCCAACGGCTCGGGCATCGGGTGCTCGCGGTCGATCTGGATCCGCAGGCCAATTTGAGCGCAATGTTCCTGGACGAAGACAGTCTCTGGAACATTCTTCAGAGTGAGAAAGAACAAACGATTTATGGTTCGATATCGCCGCTGTTTCGCGGCGTAGGGGATATCGCAGCCAATCCGCACATCAACGAGCGGGCCGATGGCCTCGGATTGCTGGTCGGCGATCTGGCGCTCGCGGAGGTCGAAGACGAATTGTCGGCAACATGGCCACGCTGTCTGTCCGGCGAAGAGCGCGCATTCCGTGTCACAACGGCGTTCGCGCGGCTGATTGCCAATGCAGGCTTCGACTACGATGCCGACATCGCACTTGTCGACCTTGGCCCAAATCTGGGCTCCATCAACCGGGCGGCCCTCGTCGGATGCGATCATATCGTCATTCCGCTGGCGCCTGACCTCTACTCCATGCAGGGTCTGCGCAATATGGGCCCCAAGGTTCGCCAGTGGCGCGAAGATTGGGAAATTCGCAAGCTGATGGCGACGCGCTCTCCAATGGAATTGGAGCTGCCGGACGGCAATATGGCGCCAATGGGCTACATATCCGTCAAATTCTCGGTTTCGAACCAGCGCCCGGCAAAGGCCTTTCAGTACTGGATCGACGAAATGCCGCGCCAGTATGCGAAGTGGATCATGCAGTTCGACGGGGATTCGGACTCCTCGGCAAATATCGATCACGATTCATTCTGCCTGGCGCAAATTCGCGACTACAAGACCCTGGTGCCGAAATCGCAGGCTCATTACATGCCGATTTTCGACCTTGGCCACCAGGAAGGCGTCTATGGGGTAGTCGGCGAAGCGGCCAAGCGCTGCGGAGAAGACTTCGAGTTTCTGGCCAATCGCGTCGTCGAGAGCGCTCAAATCATGGCCCCGGGCCAACCGCGCGGGCGTGAACGTGCCAGCCTTCCGACATCGCTCAGCACGCGCATTGTGCGCCTTCAGAAGATGGCGTCCAAGGTTTCAGGCGCCGCCTGAGCAAAATAGGCTTTTCAGCGATCGCGGATGGATTTGCGAAGAGCATCCGCATCGCTGAGAATATCTGCGTGATCGAAGGCAAGCTTCGCTCGGCGCCAGTATTTGACCCATCGTGCATCGCTTGCATCGTCGCCTGCCTTGGGATTTGCCGTCTTCACCTCACCCATATAGACGACGCTCACCACGTGTGAGCGCGGGTCGCGTTTGGGATCCGAGTAGACGCCGACCAGCCGGAGTTCCCCAACACTCAGGCCCGTTTCTTCCTTGAGCTCCCGGCGACACGCCGCTTCCACACTCTCCCCCACATCTACGAAGCCGCCAGGGATGGCATAGTTTCCCTTAAATGGAGGATTGCCACGCCGGATGAGTAAGACCCGTCCCTGTGCATCGAACAACACACAGTCGGTTGCCAAGGCAGGGTTGCGCGGTTCGCCGGACATTCGGATACCTCTGCAAAGACATTATCGGACCCATGCATTCTCCGTCCCAGGAATGCAATCAGTCGGTAAGCTGGCTTTGTAGTCGATCCTCTCATCAAAAAAAATGCCGCGAACCCGATTTGGTCCGCGGCACAAATTTTTTCATTTCGGCAGTTCAGCCAACGGATGGCTCAGTCAGGCGCAACTGAGAAAACGGCCTGCCGGCCATCGATGTTGCCTCAGTTCGGCTGCGGCACAATGCGAATATATGGTTTTGGCGACTTCCAACCGTCAGGGTATTTTGCCTTCGCTTCTTCGTCGGAAACCGCCGGCACAATGATGACATCGTCACCTTGCTGCCAATTGACCGGCGTCGCAACCTTGTGATTGGCGGTCAATTGAGCGGAATCCAGGAGCCGTAGCACTTCATCGAAATTGCGGCCTGTGCTCATCGGATAGCTTATGACGGCCTTGATGACTTTGTCGGGACCGATCACATAGACATTGCGTACGGTTGCATTGTCCATGGGCGTGCGCCCTTCGGAACTTGTGCCGGCATTGGCAGGCAGCATGCCATAAAGCTTGGCGACCGCCAGATCCGTATCGCCGATCATGGGGTAGTTCGGAGCATGCCCCATCGTCTCTTCGATATCCTTGGACCACTCTTTATGGTTCTCGACGGGATCGATACTGAGACCGATGATCTTGCAATCGCGCCGATCGAACTCCGACTTGAGACCGGCCATACAACCAAGCTCGGTCGTGCAAACGGGTGTGAAATCCTTGGGATGCGAGAACATCATGCACCAGGAGTCCCCCATCCATTCGTGGAAACGAATACGCCCTTCCGTCGTGTCTGCCTCAAAGTCGGGAGCTTGTGCACCAATTTGTAATGTCATGATAATCCTCCTCGGATGGCTCTTCGGGGCTCTAGTCGGTCTGCTTCGGAGCAGCACTAGTCGACCGCAGCTTGTTCGAGACCTGCCATCACAACTCTTGCCATGAAAAGACAAATGGCACTCACTCCTACGTGATCAAGAGGGTGCGTCAATGTATAGAATTATTTGCTACGAGAAGGCCGACACCGAGTACCGGCAGAAGCAGATTTCGTTCAGTCGTAGGACCGTTCGTCGGAAATGACTTTGCCATCGTTTGGGAGTGTGCCTGGTGCGACGATCTCCACGGCCCCCTTGAGCTTGGCAATCGCTTGAAGAGAGTCTCCGATACGATCGGCGAGTCCTTCACCGGTTTGCTCGCATTCAGCCATAAGCGTCAGCACATCCTGTTCGCCAACACGCGCCACAACCACCCGCAGGCGCCCAAGTTCCGGATGGCGTTCGGCGATAGCATTGACTTGCTCCGGGTCGACGAACATCCCCTTGATCTTGGTCCGTTGATCGGCTCTGCCCATCCACCCCTTAATGCGCATATTCGTGCGCCCGCACGGACTGGCTCCTTCCATGACGGCCGAGAGATCGCCCGTACCGAAACGGACCATCGGATAGTCCCGATTGAAGGTGGTGACAACAATTTCACCGACTTCGCCGGCAGGCACCGGTGTGTTCGATCCAGGGCGCACAATCTCAAGGATCACCCCCTCATCGACGATCATGCCTTCCATTGCAGAAGATTCATAAGAAATCAGGCCAAGATCAGCCGTCACGTAGCATTGCAAGACTGAGACGCCGCGATCGCGATACTCCTGCCTTAATGAAGGAAACAACGCCCCGCCCGAGACAAGCGCCTTTGTGATTGAACCCGCGTCCACAGACATCTCGTCCGCTTTGTCGAGAATGACCTTCAGGAAATCAGGTGTCCCTGTGAAGCAGGTCGGTCTGAAATCCTTGAGTGCGGCCAGCTGCATCTCGGTATTGCCGACACCGGCAGCAATCGAAGGACAACCAATCGCCCTGATGCCTGAATCCATGATCCAGCCGCCAGGCGTGAAATTGAACGCAAAGCAGTTCTGCACACGATCACCAGGCCGCACGCCGGCCGCGAACAGCGCGCGGCCCACACGCCACCAATCGGGCCCCGTACCTTCTGGCTCATAGACCGGACCCGGCGACATGTAGACACGCGTTACACTGCTTGCCGGCGTCGCCGTAAGGTCGCCAAAGGGTGGCCGCTCCTGCTGAAGGCTCATCAGTTCCGGTTTGCGTAAGACAGGGATATTCGCCAGGACGTCGCGCGACGTTACGGCATCGGCATCCACACCACTCAACCGCTTCGACCAACCGTCGGCTTTGGATTTTGCATGCCGGATCTGCTCCGGCAGGGCCGCCATCAAGTCGCGTTCACGTATCTCCGGATCGCGAGATTCAAGATCGTCATAGAAAGGACCGCTCATGAAACGACCGCCAGGCTGTGCAGGTCAACAACCGAGTATCGTCGCATGGCACTCTCATCGACCGTATACTCGGTCGTACCCTCAAATTGCGGCTTCAACAGATGACCGAGGTCACGAATTCATGAATTAGCTAGGCCAGCCAGCGCTTGCGCCGCTTATAGTGTTTCACATCGCGGAATGATTGCTTGGCATCATCCCCGGCAACGCCCAGATAGAACTCTTTAACGTCTTCATTATCCCTTAATGCCGACGCTTCTCCGTCAAGCACGACACGTCCATTCTCAAGAATGTAACCGTAGTCCGCATAGCGGAGTGCCATATTTGTATTCTGCTCTGCAAGGAGCACGCTCACATTTTGCTCACTGTTGAGGCGCTTCACGATTTCGAAGATTTCTTCGACGAGCTGTGGCGCCAGCCCCATGGACGGCTCATCCAACAGAATCATATTCGGCCTCGACATCAGCGCCCGGCCAATTGCCGTCATCTGCTGCTCGCCGCCGGAAATATATCCGGCCAGACTTGTTCGCCGTTCTTTCAACCGAGGGAAATATCCGTAGACCAGTTCCAGGTCTGCGTTGACGGCGGCCTTGCCGTCGCGGCGCGTCCAGGCGCCGGTCATGAGATTTTCTTCGACCGTCAAATGCTCGAAGCAATGACGTCCTTCCATGACCTGGATAACACCGCGTTTCACCAGATCATTGGGCGTCATATGATCCACCCGGTCGCCTTTATAGTGGATCGACCCCTTCGTGACGTCTCCGCGCTCTGCGCCGAGCAGATTTGAGATCGCTTTCAACGTCGTCGTCTTGCCTGCGCCATTGGCGCCAAGAATTGCGACGATCCCACCATCGGGCACATTCAGCGAGACACCCTTGAGCACGAGGATCACGTGGTCGTAGATGACCTCGATATTGTTTACGTCGAGAAGCGGAGCGGCTGCGTTCACGGACTTATCGAGCCTCTTTCAAGAATTGGGAAGTTGAAGTCACGCCCCGCGGAAACGTCCGCGGAGCGTGTCGTTGATGTTTGGCTTAGCTGCAGTTTTCCCGCATCTTGTAGCCGAAGTTCGTGCCTTCTTTCTTGGCGGCAGCTTCAAGCATTGGCCGGACGACGTTCGCCAGGGGTTTGATCCCTTTCTTGACGACTTTCCACTTCTCACCGTCCCATTCCTGAATGATGACCGGGCCAGAGCCTTCGTGATCAGCACAGGTGACCTTGACTGGAGACGTAAAGCCTTCGAAACCGATGCCTTTCAAGCGCTCTGCCGTGATGTCGAGTTTTTCCATCGCATCACGCACTTCCGAACCGGTCGGCGACTTGCCACCCTTTGCCTTGACGGCATCACGAACGGCTTCCGTAATGTACATGGCCGTCACCACACCACGATTGTAGAGCACCTGTCCGACCTGCGCTTTGTCGTGACCTTTACCCTTGTCGTAGACATGCTTCAGGATGTCTTTGTGGACTTGGCAGCATGCATCAGGCGCGTGCCAGTTACCGGCGCGATAGCCTTTGGCGAGTTTACCGAGCGGCTTGGTGTCGCTGTCGGCACCGGACCACCAGACGCCAATGAACCTGTTGAGCGGGAAACCGAACTCGGATGCACGGCGGATCGCCACACGGTTCATGTTGCCCCAGCCCCACATCAGCATCCAATCGGGCTTCCACTTGACGATCTTACGCCATTGGGCTTGCTGCTTTTCCATTTCCTTACCAGGGACTGAGAAGTCCTGGAATTCGTAACCGTATTTCTCAGCAAGCGCCTTGAGGAGCGGGATCGGCTCGCGTCCATAGCCAGATTCCAGGAAGATCAAACCGATCTTCTTGCCTTTGAGCTTGTCCAGTCCACCTTCGGACTCGCCGATAAAGCTGACGAATGCAGAAGCCTGGCTCCAGTAACTTGTCGGGAAGTTAAAGACATAGGGGAACCAACGTCCGTCAGCAGCAGCACTCATACCGTAACCCGAAGAGAGAACGGGGATTTGGTCGACAGGTGCTTTGGGAACGAGTTTGTAGGTAACACCCGTCGAGAGTGGGGTGTAGGCAACCGGGTTTTTAGACTTGAAACGCTCATAGCATTCCACGCCCTTATCGGTGTTGTAGCCGAATTCGCACTCTTCGGTATCAATCTTGACGCCTTCGATGCCGCCGTCACGCGCATTCAGCATCTGGAGATAGTCATCAAAGCCGTTGGCGAATGGTGTTCCGTTGACGGAGTATTTGCCCGTCCGATACGACGCTTGCGGGATAAATACCGACTCGGCAGCTTCGACGGCGGAAACCCGCGCGTCCAATGCCGGAGCGGTAAACATGGCGGCAGCCACGAGTCCCAGTCCTAGTCTGCGGATGTACATTCGTTTTCCTCCCTTGCGAGTTATGCTTGTTTATGCAATCCGGATAATCAGCTTAACGGCTGGTCTTAAAGCGCGCAATTGCGCCTTCGGTCAGGGGGTTAGAACGTCAGTCGATACCCTCCCCCTAGTACGGGTATGGCCATAATCTGAGTTTTTCCTTCGCTATCTGCCAAAGACGCGCCAATCCGTTCGGCTCGAAAATCAACACCAGAACGATGGAAATGCCGAAGAACATCAAAACAATGTGCTCCGCGGTGTTCGACGCGAATTTGGTGGTAGCGAAATAGATACCGAGCGGAATTGCGGCTGCCAGTCCCAACCAGCGCATCGCGCCATACTTTGCGAGCCAGAAGATCGATCCGATCCCAAGACCGATAACGACCGCAGCGGTCGTAAGCTCAGGAAAGTTCTTGATAAACACAGGCGTCATAATCAGGAACGCTGCGCCGAAGATAGAACCCATGACCGATCCAAGTCCGCCGACAATAATCATGAAGAGGACCGGGAACGAAATATTGATGATGTCGAAAGCTTCCATTTCCAGACTGATACGCATCAGGAAAAGATACAGCGCTCCGGCAACGCCAGCGATGTAGGAAGACAGTGCGAAGGCAAGCAGCTTTGTCTGCAGAGGCTTAATTCCGATGATCTCGGCCGCAATGTCCATATCACGGATAGCCATCCAGGAACGTCCGAGATACGACCGCGCCCAGTTTTTGACAATGACGCAAAAGACCACGAGGAATGTCAGACCGATGAGATATTTTGTGACGCCCGGTGTCCGCGGGCCGGAAATGACATAGCCCAAGAATTCCTGATGCGGAGCCGTGATCGTGCCTGATGGCGAATAATTCGAGAACCATCCGACTTGTTGGAACATCCATTCGAAGAAGAACTGCGAAGCAAGCGTGGCGACCGCCAGATAAAAGCCTTTGATTCGAAGACTCGGAAGACCAAAGACCACCCCGGCAAGAGCTGCGAAGAGACCTGCGGCCAGGAATACAAAAATGACATTGACCTCGGGAAACGCCGTCGCAAGCTTGAAGGCGGAATAGGCGCCGACTGCCATAAAGCCGCCATGGCCAAGCGAAATCTGCCCGCAATAGCCCGTCAACACATTGAGGCCGAGCGCAGCCAACGACATGACGACGATCGGCGTGAGAATGACTTCATACCAGTAGCTGGTCGCAACCATGGGAACCACAAGGTAGGCCGCAGCCACGACTGCTATGACAAACCATTTATCCTGATTGATCGGAAAGACAGCCTGGTCGGTACTGTAGCTTGTCTTAAACTGTCCGGCTTCACGATACAGCATGTCCGTCAGATCCTTTCGATGAGTTTTTCGCCGAAGAGACCTTCGGGCCTGAAGAACAGAATGATCAGAGCCAGAACATAGGCAAACCAGCTCTCTATCGAATCGCCGAGGTAAGGCGACCAGTAGATCTCGGCGAGACGTTCACCAACGCCGATTATCAATCCGCCGATAATAACCCCTGGTACGGACGTAAAACCGCCCAGAATAAGGACAGGCAGCGCTTTCAACGCCACAAAGACCATTCCGAAATCCACGGCGCCAGCACTGGCGCCCCACATCAGACCGGCAACAAGCGCCACGGCACCTGCGACCACCCAGACAATCACCCACATGACATTGAGCGGGATACCGACGGAGAGCGCAGCCTGATGGTCGTCCGCTACGGCCCGCAATGCGCGTCCGACGGACGTCTTTTGGAACATCACAGCCAGCAGGATCACCATGATTGCCGCAACGACGGCAGCTGTCGCATCCACCTTCTGGAACATCACGTCACCGACGAAAAACGGTCCAATTTCAATGCCCAGCGCTTCCATGGGGATCGGGCTGTTTGCGATCCTGTTGAAGACGGTTTCGCCAAAGCCTTCTAAGAAGAAATAGAGGCCGATCGTCGCCATGAAGAGAATGATCTCGGGCTGATTGACCAGTTGGCGCAACATCAACCGCTCAACGAGGATAGCAAGCACCACCATGAACGCCATACTGCCGAGGATCGAAAGAACGATCGACAGGCCGTATCCCGAACCGATTGCCGGAAACAGGATCTTGTCGTGGAACATGATCAACGCCAGGGTCGCGAAAATCGCCATCATGGGCTGAGCAAAGTTGAAGACGCCGGAAGCTTTATAGATCAGGACATAACCGAGAGCGACGAGGGAGTAGAGAATCCCCACCATCAAACCGCCAACCGTATTCTGAATGAGATAAGCGGGATCGCTCCAGATTTCGGCTGCGGGATTAGCAATAAAACCTTCCCAAACACCGATAAAGAATTCCAGCATCAAAACGGCTCCCGTCGTTATGCAATAGGCAACGTGCCCTAGGTCATGACCTAGTGCGACACACCCAAATAAGCGTCGATCACATTCTGGTCGGCCTTCACCACATCCGGTGTGCCATCGGCAATCTTCTGACCATAGTCGAGCACCACGACCCGGTCGGAGAGATCCATCACCACGCTCATGTCATGTTCGATGAGCGCAACCGTCGTGCCGAACTGATCGTTGGCATCGAGAATGAAGCGGGACATGTCCTGCTTCTCTTCCAGATTCATGCCAGCCATCGGCTCATCAAGCAGAAGGAGATCCGGCTCCATCGCCAGAGCACGGCCAAGCTCAACGCGCTTCTGAAGGCCATATGGCAGCTTGCCAACAGGGGTCTTTCGGATGGCCTGGATCTCGAGGAAGTCGATCACATGCTCGACGAATTCCCGCTGCTCCATCTCCCGTCGCTGGGCCGGTCCGAAGTAGATCGCCTCAAGAAAGATATCCAATGTCTCGCCGATCATGCTGGTCTGCATACGCGGAATCCGACCGGTCATGATGTTTTCGAGCGTGGTCATGCCGCGAAACAGCGCCACATTCTGAAATGTACGCGCAATACCGTTTCGTGCTGCATCATGTGGCTTCATCCGCGAGCGTGCTTCGCCCAGGAAATTTATCGTCCCTTCCTGGGGATGATAGAAGCCATTGATGACGTTCAACATTGATGTCTTGCCGGCGCCGTTCGGTCCAATGATGGCGCGAACCTCTCCCTTTCGAATATCGAAAGACACATCGCGGATCGCCTTCACCCCGCCAAAGGACAAGGAGACATTTTCAACGGAAAGAATGATCTCCCCGTCCTGGCCATTTTTCTGTTGGTTGTGACCGAGGCTCATTCAGCCGCCTCCTTCTGTACGGCGACGGGATGCACTTCCATGTCGACGATGCGGACATCGCCGCTGATTGTACCGGTCCGTCCGTCCTCGAACGTCATTTCAGTTTCGATGTGGCAGTCTTTGCTACCATCGTAGAGTGCGTCAACCAGCGGCTTGTAGCGGTCCTCAACAAGCGAGCGGCGTACCTTCATGGTCCGCGTCAACTCACCATCATCAGCGTCGAGCTCCTTGTGAAGGATCAGGAACCTTTTGATTTGCGAGCCGGCAACGTTCGGTTCCGAAGCCAGTGCCTTGTTCACTTCGGCAACGTCACGTTCGATCATTTCATAGACCTGCGGATGGGCTGCCAATTCCTGGTAAGAGGCATAGACAACGTCGTTCCGCTCCGCCCAGTTGCCCACGGCAACCAGATCAATGTTGATCATTGCAGAGCAATAGTCGCGATCATGTCCGAAAGCCACGGCTTCCGCCACGTTCGGAAAGAATTTCAGCTTGTTCTCTATATATTTCGGTGCGAACAGAGTGCCGTCATTAAGCTGCCCGACATCCTTCGCCCGATCGATGATCTTGAGATGGCCGTTATTGTCGAAGAAGCCGGCATCGCCTGTATGCACCCAGCCATCTTCGGTTTTTGTCGATGCTGTCGCTTCGTCATTCTTGAAGTACTTCAAAAAGACGCCGGGGCTTTTGAACTGCACCTCGCCATTATCGGCAATTCGGATGTTTACATCCGGCGCCGGCTTACCGACCGTGTCCGGGTAGATCTCGCCATCGGGCTGCATCGTAATATGCACGCTGGCCTCGGTTGACCCGTACAATTGTTTGAGATTGATGCCGAGAGCCCGATAGAAGGAGAAGATGTCGGGTCCGATAGCCTCACCAGCTGTGTAGGCCACACGCACCCGCGTCAGTCCGATCTGATTTCTCAGCGGGCCAAAGACCAGCAATTTGCCGAGCCCGTAGAGAAGTGCGTCCATTCCGCCGACAGATTTGCCATCGAGAACAGCCGGCCCTACCCGTTTCGCGACCTTCAGGAAGTAGTGGAACATCTTGCGCTTGATAAGACCGGCGTCTTCCATGCGCACCATGATGTTTGTGAGCATGTTCTCAAAAACACGCGGCGGTGCGAAGAAGAAGGTCGGACCGATCTCCCGGCGGTCCTGAGCCACCGTGTCAGGGCTTTCCGGACACGAGACGCAGAAGCCGGCTGCAAAGGACTGGCCAAACGAGAAGATATGATCGCCGACCCACGCCATGGGCAGATAGGCAATCATCTCATCATTCTGATTGAGCTTGTCGAATTCGTTTGCGTTCGTCGATGTTTCGACGACGTTCGAGTGGGTCAGCATCACGCCTTTAGGCTGACCCGTGGTTCCCGACGTGTAAGGCATGACACTAACGTCACTGCCCTTGCCCTTGTTGATTTCGTCAATCCATCTCGCTTCTGCATCAGGGCCCTGGCTCATCTCGGCCCGGCCGATTTCCTGCAGAGCTTCGAAACTATGCAGATGCGTATGATCGTAGTCTCTCAAGCCACGAGAATCATCGTAGATTACATGCTTGAGCGACGGCACCTCATCGGCAACCGACAGAACCTTGTCGACCTGCTCCTGATCCTCGACGATCGCGAATTTCACTTCGGCATGGTTCAGGATATAGGCCATCTCTTTGGCCACCGAGTCTTGGTATGCCGGCACGGCAATACCGCCAAGGCTCTGCACGGCCACAAAGCTCCAATAGAGCCGAGGTCGATTGTCGCCGATGATCGCGACCGCGTCACCGCGTTCTATCCCGAGAGTCTCCAGCCCGATGGCAAAGGCGCGAGTCTCATCGAGAACATCGGCCCAAGACCAGGTCTGCCATATGCCGAGATCTTTCTCGCGCGTGGCCGGCCTGTCACGATAAATATCCGCATTGCGGAGTAGCAATTTCGGAAAGGTGTCCGCCGCATGTGCGGCGTCCCCAGCATTCCCACCCATATTGTGCCTCGCACTTGCTGCGAAATCATTGTCGTGATCTTGATGCCACGTCAGCTCAGGGCGTCATAGAAAAGCCCTTTTGCGTTTTGGATCAAGTCACCTTTGGGACAACTTGAAGAAAATGAGACGGGGTTGTCCAGTGCAAAGGACGAGGGCGGGGTATGCCCTGCGATGAATTACATCATAGTTCAGATGAATTTTGGGACAAAAATCCGCAGTTAACCGGGGGTATTAACCATCAATCAGGCAGCGTGACGTTCCGCCACACTTGAAGTCCGCAAGGCCGTTAACAGCTCGGCACGGCGCTCTTCGACTTGACGGACCGAACGATCCTTGACATGCCCGAACCCTCTGATGTCAGCCGGCAGGCTCGCCAACGCGATCGACGGTGCGATGGTCTCCGTGTCCAATCGTTGGATGACTTCGTCAAGCAACGCCTCGTAGTCCGAGATCAGTCGTCGTTCCATGCGTCGCTCGGCGGTGCGCCCGAACGGATCTGCCCAGGTACCACGCAAACCTCTCAATTTCGCCAGAACAGCAAAAACACGCATCATCCAGGGACCGAATGTCGTTTTCCTCGGCAATCCTGTCACCGGATCTCTGCGCGCCAACACCGGCGGGGCCAGATGGAATTCCAGCCTGTAGTTTCCAGAAAAGGATTTCGCCAAACGCTCACGAAATCCGCCATCGGTGTAGAGACGCGCTACCTCGTATTCGTCTTTGTAGGCCAGCAACTTAAAGTAATTCGTTGCAACCGCCTCGGTAAGAGCGGTCGAGCCCGGGACGTTCTTTTGCTCGCTTGCACGAACCATCTCTACCTTTTGCCGATACCGTTCGCCATAAGCGGCATTCTGATAGCCGTTCAGGAACTCCACACGATATGCGATGCGCTCATCGAGCGTCTTCGGTCGGCGCTGATCCGGCAATGGCGTGACGACGGGCCGGGTTGCTGCATCAACAGCGTCCAGATCATGAGCGGCGAGGCGGCCCCAGGCGAATGCATTCAGATTTGTCTCAACCGCCACACCGTTGAGGCGTATGGCTTCAACAATAGACTCGGAACCGAGCGGCATATGGCCAAGTTGATAGGCGTATCCGAGAAGAAAGAGATTGGCGGAGATCGCATCACCAAGAAGACTGTTTGCGTAGGCGTGTGCATCGATGAAGCGTGTCTGCCCCTCTCCCGCACGCGCCTCAAGCGCAAGCCTGAGCGCTTCGGAGGGAACGACAAGATCGGGCGAACGTGTGAAATCGCCTGTCATCATCTCATGACTGTTGGCAACGACCGTCGTTACGCCTTCGCGAACCGTGGACAACACTTTCTCCGAGCCGGCAACCACAAGGTCACAACCCAGGATCAGATCCGCGCCTGCAACGGATGCGCGGATCGCATTGATATCTTCAGGGGTTCGTCCGATGCGCAGATGGACGGCAACTTCACCGCCTTTCTGAGCGAGACCGGACATATCGATGACACCGACGCCCTTCTCTTCAATATGAGCAGCCATTGCCAGAAGAGCGCCGACTGTCACGACACCTGTACCCCCAACACCCGTCACAACCATCGAGAACGTCTGGTCGATCGCAGGGAGCACGGGATCGGGCAGCTCGGCAGCCTGCGGTGCGGAAACGCCTGCACTTTCCCGGCGCTCGACACCTTTCCGAAGCTCGCCACCGTGAACGGTAACAAAGCTTGGACAGAACCCTTCGACGCATGAGAAGTCTTTGTTGCATGCCGACTGGTCGATGGCGCGTTTGCGGCCGAACTCTGTTTCGGCGGGCACGATAGCCACACAATTGGATTTCAATCCGCAATCGCCACACCCTTCGCAGACGGCCTCATTGATAAAGGCCCGCTTGGGCGGATCGGGATAGAGGCCACGCTTTCGGCGCCGCCGCTTCTCTGCGGCACAGGTCTGGTCATAGATCAAGACCGATACGCCGGACTCCTCGGCAAGTTCCCGCTGGACTTCATCGAGATCGTCGCGCGAACGAATGTCCGTCCCAAGGGGGAAGGCAGATCCGGAGGGATATTTGTCCGGTTCATCCGAAACAATGGCGATACGGCGAGCGCCTTCTGCGGCCATCTGCTCGGCGAGCTGGGGCACGGTCAGCCCACCGTCGAGACGCTGGCCGCCCGTCATCGCAACCGCATCATTGTAGAGAATCTTGAACGTCATCGTGGTCCCCGCAGCAATCGCTGCGCGGATGGCCAATATTCCGGAATGAATATATGTGCCGTCGCCGATGTTCTGAAAAATATGCGGCCTGGTGGAAAAAGGCGCTTCACCAATCCAATTGGCACCTTCACCACCCATCTGCGTAAACCCTTCGGTCTCGCGGTCCATCCACTGCACCATGTAGTGGCAACCGATGCCGGCGTATGCACGCGCTCCGTCCGGCACCACCGTCGATGAGTTGTGTGGACACCCGGCACAGAAATAGGGAACCCGATCGGCAATATGCGGAGCGTTGTGAGCATGAGAACGAGCCTGCTCCAGCTTGGCCAGCCGATCCGTGAGTTCCGGAACGTCCCTGCCTGCGAGGATACGCTTGGCCAGTGCAATAGCGATTTGCACTGGTTCTAGTGAACCATGGGCTGCAAACAGCAGTTCATCGCGTTCGTCACGTTTGCCAACAATTCCCGGCGCACCACGCTTTCCGTAAAGTTGCTCCTTGAGCTGTGTCTCGATGAGCGAACGCTTCTCTTCCACCACGACGATTTGGTCGAGCCCTTCAGCAAAGGCAGCGATACCTTCCGGCTCCAATGGCCACACGACTGCGACCTTGTAGAGCCGCACGCCGAGTTTCGCTGCGCCCGCCTCATCAATACCGAGAATATCCAATGCCTCGGCTACGTCGAGATAGCTCTTGCCGGTGGTTATGATTCCGATTTTCGGGTCCCGACCACCCGCATAAATAAGCTTGTCGAGATTGTTGGTTCGGGTAAAGGCGAGAACTGCAGGTCGCTTGAAGAGATGAAGGCGTTCCTCTTTCGCAAGCGCCGTGTCGGCGAGACGAATGTTGAGACCGCCTTGCGGCATTTCAAAGTCCTGCGGCGTCAGAACCGAAATTCTGTCAATGCCGGCATCGACGGATGCTGTTTGCTCGATATTGTCCTTCACGCATTTGAGACCGACCCAGACACCGGCAAACCGCGAGAGCGCCCAGCCATAAAGGCCATAGTCGAAGATCTCCTGTACGCCTGCAGGATTGATCACCGGCATCATTGCATCGACAAAGGCGAATTCCGATTGATGAGCAGACGTCGAAGATTCGCAGGTATGGTCATCGCCCATAAGCGCAAGAACACCGCCATGCTTGGACGTGCCGGCATGATTGGCGTGGCGGAATATATCGCCGGAGCGGTCAACCCCGGGCCCCTTGCCAAACCAAAGGCTGAAGACACCGTCATACTTGCCTTCACCGCGCAACTCCGCCTGCTGAGTGCCCCAAATTGCCGTTGCCGCGAGATCTTCGTTCAGGCCCGGCTGGAAGACGACGCTGCGCTCTGCGAGATAGCGCTGCGCCAGGGCAAGCTGCTGATCGACACCACCAAGAGGCGAGCCGCGATATCCCGTTATATACCCTGCTGTGTTGAGCCCGGCGCGTTTGTCGCGCTCATGCTGCATCAGCAGAAGGCGAACGATGGCCTGGGTACCGCTCGAAAGGATGCGGCTCTGAGTCAGATCATATTTATCATCGAGGGTGACGTGTCGCATGGCTCACTATGGGCGCCTCCGGCGCCAGTTGCCAGTCGGCAACAAAGGCCGCGGCGCGGTAGATCGTAATTGACCTCAATAGGTCAGCAATACTGACATACTTGGTCCATCAAAGCAATCCACGCCCGATGCGATCGCTGCTCAAATTCGCGTCATTGGGTGCCGGCAAGCCTTGGCGGCAGGTCGGCAAGCGAATGCATGATAGCCTTTGGCGTTCCCGGCAACCCTTCTGGCGGCTGATTGAAACGGTTGAGATGCGCGACCTGAAATCCAAAATGTGCTGCGCCGGCCGCATCCCAGGCATTGGCGGATACGAAACAGATTTCGGATCGCTCAATGCCCAGCCGATCGACCGCGAGTTGGTAGACGCGAGCGTCCGGCTTGAAAATTCCCACATCCTCGACGGACAGCACATGGTCGAGTTTGGGCCCGAGGCCGGAACTTTCGACCGCCGCCCCAAGCATATCGGGGGAACCATTGGATAGAATCGCGGTCTTGTAACCGGCGCTCTGCAAGGCATCCAAAGTCGATCCGGCATCGCCATAGGCATCGAGTGTCATATAGAGACTAAACAGGCGCTCGCGGATATCGGCATCGTCAACGCCGTGGGCCGCAAGTGCGTAGTCCAGCGCTTCTCCCGTTACCTGCCGGAATGGCACATGTGCCCCCATGAGGCTTCTGAGCCAGGTATATTGGAGCTGTTTCTGTCGCCACATTTCAGAGATTGGCTGGGCTTTTTCGCCAAGGTCGCCGGCGATTCGCGATGTGGGCGCATGAATATCGAACAATGTGCCATAAGCATCGAAAACACATGCCTTAACCCCATTAAAATCTGCCATCCACAACCTCTCCATTCTTCCACGGCACGACAGTTCAATCGTCAACCAATCCTAGCAACATCCATGAGAGATGCGGAATCCAGCATATTCGGAAACTGCTATTCTCTGATCGGGTTTTTAGCGCGTGGACCAGATAAGCCCGATTGGAACTCTCGCGCATGAACCGGAATAACCCTGTTGAGGTTAGTCACATTCGAGCAGAAATGGTTACGCCGCCATCGTTTCGCACCCGTTCGCGGGTTAACGGGAATGTCGGATCTTAATTGACTCGCACACGTTGGCTGTGTTGCTAGAGGCATGTTAATGCGTATTAGTTGAGTGGGTCCGCGAGCCGTCTTCAGGCTTGCTGGCTGGGGAGGCGAGAGTTGAGCCCGCTGAGTAAACTTCGATCCCGCCGCCGGGCGACGGGTATTGCGGGAGGCGTGAAGCGGCTGGTCCGGGGACCGGTTGCACGCGTGCAGCATGCTTTCGTCGTACAATTCCGTCCTCAAGATCTGGCACAGACCAAAGCGGCGAAACTGGCGCGGTTCCAGCCGGTAACCGGCAAAGATAGTTTCGCCAGGATCGCAGCCCGCCGTCTGTCAGGGCAGAAAGTCAAAAAAATCATCATCGACAGTGGGTTGAGCCCACGCGATGGCCAAAGGGTTTCGCAAAATTTCAGATCGAAAACCTGGGCACCCTCGGCAAAACCGCATGGCGAAGACACGGTCCGGAAAACAATCCGTATCGATAGTTACCGCCCCCTGGAAAAGCCGATCGGTTCGACTGATCCATCGGCGCTGAAACAATTTGCGAACCGTGTCGATACCGAGAAACTGCGCAATCGAACGGGTCGCGTCGTCAATGGTGTTGGAAGAGCCAGCGCCCGGCAGAGCCGGAATCTGGCAGCGCTGACTGTTGCGGCCTTTGTGCTTGCCGGAAGCGGGCTTGTTTTCCTGATAAGAATCTCGTGGCGCGGCATTCTAGGAGTGCTGGGGACATCCAGCGCTGTTGCACAAATTGTAGGCACGCAGATTTCTCAGTTGCTACGCGGCGCGCGAAAACTGCGTCCGCCAAAGATTGCCGTACCTTCGCTTCCAACGGCGCGGCTCAAAGAGACTGCCAACGCGACAAGGGATGGGATGGCATCGATCTCAATGCCATCTTTGCCTTCCGTCCCCCGCCCTCACTTTCGACTGCCTTCTTGGCGCTGGCCCGCAATTACGCTTCCATCCCTCGGCCTGACGGCTCTTTGGGGTACCGCCGGCCGATCAATGACGCGCGACAAAACCAGTCCGTCATTCAGCGAGGCGTCAGCGCCGCGTTCAGAACGCCTGACAGCACGTATCGAAGCAGTGCATGAGCCGCTGCCGGAGCCGAAATCAGAGATTCCGACGGCTGCGGAACCGCGCCGCCAGACCCGGCCGGTCGCCGGGCGCTTCGGTCCTGCCCTCACATATCTCTGGCTGGTCATGACCAGACCGGCTGAGCCCAAACCGGCGAAAAGACGCCGCAGGTGGCGGCCGACCATTCCGCTCCTTTCACCATCAATGAATTTTGCGGTCTTTGCGGGCGCCGGCCTCCTGGCTGTTACCGTGAAAACCCTGCCCTCACCGGCGCTGCTCTACCCACTTGAGCGCACGCTCGAGCAGCGAACCGAACGGCAACTGGTCATTCATACCGCCGCGGGGAAACCATTCGCTCACCGGGGCGGTTGCGTAGAAGCACCGGTTACAGTCAACGAATTACCCAGACACCTGATCGATGCGTTGGTGGCCATGGAAGACCGCCGGTTCTTTTCCCACTATGGAATCGATCCCAAGGGCATCATTCGCGCCGCCAAACGCAATTTCGATGCCCGTCGGGTCGTTGAGGGCGGCAGCACGATCACGCAGCAACTGGCCAAGATCGCCTACTTGTCGCGCGATCGTACGTTCGACCGGAAGCTCCAGGAACTGCTCATCGTCCTCCGGTTGGAGCTGCTGCTTACGAAAAACCAGATTCTCGAGCGCTATCTCAGCACGGCCTATTTCGGCTCAGGCTGCCATGGACTTCGGGCGGCGGCGCGCCACTACTTTGGAAAACAGGTCAAAGACCTCACTGTCTCCGAATCTGCCTATCTGGTTGCGCTGCTTCGCTCGCCTTCCAAACTAACGCGTCAACCGGACCTTGCCATCGCGCGCCAACAGCTTGTCCTGGGCTCGATGGTGGAAACGGGCAGTCTCACAGCCGACCGGCGTGCCAGCCTGAAGCCCATGGAGCTTCGGGCCGAGAAACCCAACGACTTTGGCGCCTACTATGCCGACTGGATCGAACAAACGATCAAATTGCCGAAAGACGGCAAGTCGACGCCGCTCAAAGTCCAAACGAGTTTCGATCCCACACTGCAGCGATTGGCCGACAAGACCCTCAAGGATGTGCTGATACGTTGGGGAAAAGGGGTTAAGGCCAGCCAGATGGCGCTTGTCGCGATGCGTCCGGACGGACGAGTTGTGGCGATGGTCGGCGGCCGGGACTATGGCAAGAGCCAGTTCAACCGTGCTTTCCAGGCACAACGTCAGCCGGGCTCCGCGTTCAAAACCTTCGTCTATATGGCGGCGTTGAGGAAAGGGGCCCAACCGAACATGCGTGTTGCCGATCAGCCCCTGACGATCGGTGAATGGTCACCCCAGAATTTCGGCCACAACTTCCGAGGCAATGTTTCACTGCAACAGGCGTTCGCCTCATCCATCAACACGGTCGCGGTGCGGCTTTCCGAGGCCTCGGGGCGCGATGACGTGATCGGCGCCGCTCGTGATCTCGGGATTCAAACAACGCTGCAGTCGACGCCATCCATTGCGCTCGGCACATCGGAAGTGAATCTGGTTGAACTGACATCGGCCTATGCAGCGATCTCTGCCAACGCCTATCCCGTCCGTCCGTGGGGCGTAACAGCTCTTGGCAGCCAGGATGCAAAGCTCGCCAAGCCGCCGGAAGGGGCAGGCGAATGGAAACTGATGGTCGGCGATCACCTGCGTTCGATGCTTGGAACGGTCGTGAGCCATGGAACGGCGCGTGGCGCCCGCCTGCCGATTCCGGCCTATGGCAAAACAGGAACGAGTCAGGATTTTCGGGATGCCTGGTTTGTGGGCTTTGCAGGCAATCTTGTCGTAGGCGTCTGGGTCGGCAATGACGACAACTCGTCGATGCGTAACGTAACCGGCGGCAGTCTGCCGGCCAGCATTTGGCGGTACTTCATGACCCTGGCTCGCGCAAAGGATAAGAACTTCAAAGCAAAACCGGGCAAGGTCGCCACGTTCGCAGCAAAAGCCAAAACGTTACAGACAACGGCTTCGAGAGAGTTTGCCAGCCTCCTTACGCCACCGCAGCCCAAGGTCAGGAAACCGCGCGCCCGATCGTCGGACGACCGTCGTTTCAGCGGTGGTTTCTACTATGGCGGTCGATACTATTACCGGGAGTATGAGGATCTGCGAAGCTACCGGCGCTATGTAACGCCACGCAGAACCTATCGGAACTATCGACGTCAACAGCGCGGCTGGTGGTCAGGAGATGGGGGCTGATTGGCCATCCGAGATTTGCACAGCCGCCATCGGAAACATCAATAAAATCAATCGCAAAAACTTGATATCTTCATAGCTGCCCCCACCTATATCAGACCGGGGAACCAAGACATGAGCAGAACCGTTCCGACCGCCATCATGGCGATCTTCCAAGGACGGTCATCTCTGCTCTCCAAGGAGGACAAAGTATGGGGAAATTCTTGATGGCCGCGATGGCTTTCGCGGTCGCAGGTTTTTTGAGTCTGTCGACAAATCATTCCGCCACTGCCGCACCGGCAGCTCATATTGCCAAGATTCCGGCATTTGATTCCAAGGCGCAATCACCATTGATCGATGTTGCCTGGAAGCTCAAACGAAGCTGGCACAAAGGCTGTCAGCGCTGGCGCTGGGCCAAACACCGGAAATGGATCTGCAATAGCTACGGCAAGTGCCATTGGAAATACTCAGGCTACTATTGGGGCGCCTGCTACAGGCCGCCAGCCGCCAAGCGTCCGCCGGCATACCGGCCTGGACCCAAGCGCCCGCCGGGGTTTCGCCCGCCGCCACGTCCGCGATACTAGATAGACGAACCTGAACAAGTGATCGGCCGGAGCGCATATCAGCCTCCGGCCGTTTTTTATGCCCCGCTCGCACTTGACGTCTCTCGGGAATCCCGCAGATAGTTGCCGTGGGCTAGGCTAATGCGTGGCCCACGTTCTCAGGGCGGGGTGAAAGTCCCCACCGGCGGTGATGGCATAGATCAAATGATCATTCATGCATGAGCCCGCGAGCGCCCGACCGGTTTTCCGGCGGGGTCAGCAGACTTGGTGAGATCCCAAGGCCGACGGTGATAGTCCGGATGAAAGAGAACGGGCGTGGCACAATCCGATCCACTCCTGGTGGTCACAGTGCCGTTCCCCGTGCGTCCTGATTCTGGTTGCAACGTTCGAGGAACACCATGAATCAGACCTTACCGACATCACACACAAACGAGAGCGCCCGGCCGCATGGAGAAGAGCCGAAGCACATCGCCTTCATTCAAGCCGGATGGCACAAAGACATCGTCGACCAGAGCCGCTTGGGCTTTCTTGCAGAACTCGAAAAGCTCTCCGGTGACTCCTACGTCGTCGACATATTCGACGTTCCCGGCGCCTTCGAGATCCCGCTCCAGGCAAAACTGATCGCACAAGCCGGCGGTCATTCAGCCATCGTCGCAGCCGGTCTTGTTGTCGACGGCGGCATTTACCGCCACGAGTTCGTGGCAGAGGCCGTCATCAGCGGCTTGATGCGCGTTCAGCTAGACGTTGAAATACCCATCATCTCCGCGGTTTTGACTCCGCAGCAGTTCCATGGGCATGACGAACATACACGGTATTTCACCGAGCATTTTGTCATCAAGGGTGCTGAAGCAGCTCAGGCATGCGTTCAAACAATAGAAAGTGTGGGAGCCGCAAAAGCGATGGCCGCCTAGATGCGCATCGTCGACATTCGAGAAAAGACGGTACCGATATCGCGCTATGCCGATCCTGTGATCGCTCCAGCCTCGCTGACCACAAGCCTCATCGCTGTGGTCAGCGACGTTCGTCGCGAGGATGGCCCGCTTACAGGCTATGGCTTCGCATCGGTCGGCCGTTTCGCACAAGGTGGTCTTATACGCGATCGATTTGCGCCACGCCTTCTTGCAGCCGCACCGAATGAATTGTCCGACGCCGACGGAAACGCGATCGATCCGAACAAAGCCTGGTCGATCATGATGCGGGGTGAAAAACCTGGTGGCCATGGAGAACGGTGCGTTGCCGTCGGTGCTCTGGACATGGCGCTTTGGGATCTTGCCGCAAAAGCCAGAAGTGAGCCTCTACATCGTGTGATCGCCACGAGTTTCGGGCGACCAACCGACACTCGTCCTGTCCCCGTCTATGCCGGTGGCGGCTACTACTATCCAAACGACGATATCAGTCGATTGAAAGACGAGGTTGCACTTTTCAAGGATCTCGGCCTCGATCGCGTGAAAATCAAGATCGGATCTGCAGCAATCGACGATGACGTCAAACGCATCGAAGCCGTGCTTAAGATCGTGGGATGCGGCAGACGATTGGCCGTCGATGCGATGAATTCGTATGAGCGCACCCAAGCCGTTGCCACAGCCCGAGCAATAGAATCTTTCGATCTCGCCTGGTTCGAAGACATCTGCGATCCGCTGGATTATGAGACTCACAAACACATTGCCGAGAATTATCGACCGCCCATTTCGGCCGGCGAAGCCTTATTCTCGAAAGCCGATGCTCGAAATCTTCGGCTCTATGGCGGTCTCAGGCCCGGTCACGATGTCCTGACCTTCGATCCGGCACATTGCTACGGTCTGCCGGAATATGTCCGAATAGTTGAAGACTATGAGGCTCACGGCTGGTCCAGAGAGGACTTTCAACCGCATGGCGGGCATTTTTTCGGCCTTCATGTCGCTGCAGGTCTCGGCCTCGGGGGATGCGAATGCAATCCAAGCAGTTTCCAACCCTTTGGCGGATTCGGCGATGGCGATGTCATCAAAGATGGAATGCTCTTTCCGCCGGAACTGCCCGGAATCGGCTTCGAGACGCGCGCGTCCCTCATTGATCTTTTCCGGCAGTCTGTCGGATCCTGACACTAGTACGACAATTGAAGAAACGACACGGCCGCGCCACCCAACCCGGGCGAGTGACGCGGACGCTCAAACCTTAGAAGTTAGTCAGAAGGAACAGGCGATAATCAGCCTTTGTCTTCCATGCACTTTTGCGTGGCTTCGTCCCACTTCTCACCTGGCTTGCATTTCGTCGCCTGTTGGACGACGGCTGCAGGGCTGCTGGTCACAACGGAGAGGCCTTTCGACCCGACGGCTGCAGCGGGGCCCGAAATTGCGAACACAAGGCCAAGAGTGGACAGAGTCATCAGTGCTGTTTTCATGACTTTCCTCATAGCTGGTTTTGCGCATCCGCTGGTCCGATCCGACGGATGCTGATGTGATCAACCGGTTATCGGTTGCTCAAAGACGTGGGAGCAGATGTTTGCTGCTCGCACGCGGCCGCAGGCCCGCAAACGGGCACTTAACGCGAATGTGGGCTGGCGACCGTGAGCCCGGGTGCGCTATCGCAGCCCCGTTGCTCACTTTCCATACGATGACTGACAATGGTGGCACGTCTCGGGCCGCATTCTGGAGTTTTTGAGGAAGGATTCTGGCGCGTCGCCAAGGTCCCGTCGCAAATTTGACGGCCTGCCTTGATGACAATCCATCTGCACAAAATCGCAATATTCCGTCAGCGGAAAATCCTTGAGGCCAACGTCGTCTCTGCATCTCCCGCTTCTACAAACCTCGTTGATGATCACGACGGGGCATACAATGACGAAAACAATAGCGGCACGATTGGCCTTCGCAGGCGCGGCTCTCCTTCTTGCAATCGATCCACTGATTTGGCTCGCCGAGACATGGCGCGACCCATCATACGGATCCGACGGCGTATGGGTCTTCGCCATCATAGTCGGCCTGTTCGTTTGGAGCATAACGAGCAGAACCCGGGCGGGCTTCAGACCTCAAACAGATACGGCAATCACGCTTCTTGCAATTTCAGGTGCAGTCCGGATGGCAGGACAGATCCTTGCTATCAACACGATCAGCGCTCTTACGCTGGTCATCGATGTCTATGCGCTTGCGCTCCTGTTCGGCACGGCTTCCCGCGTTCGAGCCGTATCGCCCTTCTGGCTAGCGATCGGTTTTGCGTTCTCGCTTCCGCTCGAGCGCATAGTCCAGCGAACTGCCGGCTATGGCTTGCAGCGCCTTGCTGCCGATGGCGCCTGTGCGGTGTTGGGAACCGTCTTCGAAGATACGATTTGCGAAGGCGTGCGCATTGTCTTGAACGGACAGGATGTCCTTGTAGACCTTCCCTGTTCCGGCGCGCGCGCAATTCTCCTTCTGGCGCTCGGGTTCACTGTCGTCGCAGCGATCTGTCGACCCAACCTTCATCAGACACTCACAGGCGCCGCGATCGTCTTGGCAGCAGCACTTGCATCGAACATGGTTCGCATCACGGTCCTTGCAATCGGCATCGCACATCCGGACTGGTTCTGGGGCGCCGATGTGATGGCCGAACCGTGGCACGATCTGATCGGCCTGACCACGCTTGGCCTGGGCACCATTCCTCTTATTGCATGGGGTCGGACCATCTACCGGCCACAGCAGAGTCGCTGTCGGACATTTGATGTTCCGCTGGGAGCGGTCCCGCACCGGGTTGGCAAAGAGGGTTGGTGGCTTGAAACACGCAAGAGCTCCGTAATGATGACATTGCCAGGCGGACTGGCTCTTCTGCTCACAGCTATCCTCATCATCTCCTTACCGCGAACGCCCGTAGACGTTGCGCGGAAGGAAAAACCCATCACGCTGCCGCTGTGGATCGAAGGCCGTGCTGCGGATCCGATCGAACTCTCGTCCCAGGAAAAGGATTACTTCACGCAGTTCGGTGGAACGGCGGCAAAGGCACGCTACGGCAACCATACATTGATGGTCATCCGCACATCCTCGCCCCTGCGCCATTTGCACGCGCCCGACGAATGCCTCCGGGGTCTCGGCTTCGACGTCGACTATCTCGGCGCAAGCTTCGAGCCGGTTCCGACCGCTGTCTACCGTGCGACAGCACCCGATGGGACATCCTATCGCATCGACGTCAGCTTCGTATCGGAGCGAGGCACCATCACCACAAACGTCGCTACCGCCGTCTGGCGCTGGCTGCACCATGGCGAACGCATCTGGACAGCAGTCCAGCGGATCTCGCCGGAAACGGTTCCCGAGAGCGAGCATCGTGCCTGGGGCCAGGCAATCGCCGCGGCTCTCGACCTCCCAACACAACCGGCGCTTCACCGCGCCGCAGCCAATATCGCATCACGCTAAGGAACAAGGAGTAGATTTATGATGCCCAATCGCATGACGGCAATTCGTCGGCTGGCCTGTCTCGCAATCGTTGCAGTGACCGCAATTCCTTTTCCAGTCTCCAGCGCAACGGATGAGCGCGGCGGGCGTATCGAGGCAATGGTAGATGGCAAGACCATCAGCTTTCCCGTGCTTCGCATGGATATCTCCGCCGACGTCCAAGGCGACCTTGCCAGTGTTACGGTTGTTCAGACCTTTGCCAATCCGATCGCCTCGGCGCTCAATGCCACATACCTGTTTCCTTTGAACAAGGACGGCGCTGTGATGGCCATGCAGATGCATGTAGGCGACGAGATTGTGCAAGCGAAGATCGAAAAACGCGAGGCTGCACGTCAGACGTTCGAAACCGCTAAGCGCGAGGGCAAAGCAGCGGCACTACTGGAACAGCACAGGCCCAACATGTTCACCCAGGACATTGCCAATCTGATGCCGGGCATGCCGATCAAGGTCACGCTAACCTACGTTCAAACCGTCCCACGGATCGATGGCCGTTACGAACTGGTGGTACCCCTTGTCGTCGGACCGCGGTACAACCCCGATCCACAGCGATCACCTCCGGCCTCGACCGTCGTTTTCGACAGCACATCGCGTGTCGATGCTCCCCAAGACCAGGAATCCCCACGGGCGACTGGACAATGGTCCTTCTCGCCAACACCCGAATACCCTCATGTATCCGGCCTGACGACACCGGAAACGATCGAGGATGACCGGGTTGGAATTAATGTTGCTCTTGCGTCCGGCACATCCATCGCAGCCGTGACAAGTCCAACTCACACCCTCGATGTCACCGAGAATGAAGCCTCCAAATCGATTTCCCTGAAAAAGGGGCGCACAATCGACAACAAGGACTTTGTGCTCCGATACGAGCTCACAGGCGACAAGACGCAGGCAGGATTTCTCACCCACCGCGACGACAAGAGTGGCTATTTCTCCCTGATGATCGAACCGCCAAGCGTTCCGGAGGCAAAAGACGTCATGCCGCGTGAGCTGGTCTTTGTCCTCGACACATCGGGCTCGATGAATGGCGAGCCGATCGCCGCATCGAAAACGTTCATGCGCCATGCACTCCAAGCGATGAGACCAACAGATTATTTCCGCGTGATTCGCTTCTCCAACAATGCATCGGAATTCACGGCAGGCCCGGTACCGGCAACGCCGGCCAACAAGGCCGCCGGCCTCGCCTATGTCCGATCATTGACTGCCGGCGGAGGCACCGAGATTCCCAACGCAATCCAACAAGCCTTCGCAGTCCGACCGGAAAGCGGCACAATGCGTATCGTTGTTTTTCTATCCGACGGTTACATCGGAAACGAGGCGGATGTTCTGAGGCTCATCAGCGCCAATATCGGACAGGCGAGGATCTATGCCTTCGGCGTCGGCACCTCTGTCAACCGCTTCCTGCTCGCAGAAATGGCACGAAAAGGGCGTGGTTTCGCCCGCTACATCGATCCAACAGAGACGAGTAACGATGCAGCAATCGATCTTGCGAACCGGTTGAATTCTCCGCTGCTGACGGACATTGAGATCGATTGGGGTGACGTGGACGCGAAAGACGTTACGCCTGCGTCGATCCCCGATCTCTTCGCCGGAGACTCCATCCGTATTCAGGGGCGGTTTCAGACGGCAGGGCCGCAGACCATTACTGTCAAAGGACGCGTCAACGGGAAAAATGCCACCCTACCGCTCACGGTGACCTTGCCCGAGACCAGCACCGAGAGAGCAACACGTGCATTGCCCGCGATATGGGCGCGCTCGCAGATTGCCGACCATATGCGAGAATTGAGCAGTCCGATTCAGTTACGCTCCAGCGGTGCTTCCGATGCCAGCCTCCAGAATGCCGTCACCAAGCTGGGATTGGAGCATTCCCTCGCCACCCAATGGACCTCATTCGTCGCTATCTCCCGAAAAGTGGTGAACGAAGACCCCCTGTCGGCTAAGCAGAGCGATGTTCCTCTCCCCATGGTGGATGGCGTGACGGAATTCGCCTATCCCAACCGGGGCCGCACCGCTCAGTTGCAACCCATGCCCGGCAATCACCGAACGGGACCTTCCATCGTCAAGCCCGGATTGACCAAAGTGGCATCGCGTTTCAGCGGTGGCTCGACACCCGAGCCGGCGGCGCTTGCGGGGCTCATTCTCATGGTTCTGCTACTGGCTAGCGGATTGATATTCATGCGCCAAAAAACAGCGTGACAATTCACAAATCTAAGAAAGGTCCCATATCGAATAGGAACCGGCCATGTGCCGGTTCCTATAAGATCTTGAAGATGTGGATCAGGTGGGCAAGAACTGACAAACCGAAGAGGGACACAACGTGACCGCACGCACGATCCTGGTCGTGGATGACGACCCGCATATTCGCGACGTGATTAAATTCACGCTCGAAAAGGCAGGCATGAATACGCTCCTCGCGAAGGATGGAGCCGATGCCTTGCGGCAGTTTACGCGCAGCGAAGCCGATCTAGTGGTTCTCGACATCAACATGCCGGAACTCGACGGACTGGAGGTCTGCCGGGAAATCCGAAAAACGTCCGACGTACCGGTACTCTTTCTGTCTTCACGCGATGAAGAAGTCGATCGCATCATCGGACTGGAAATCGGCGGCGACGACTATGTGACCAAGCCGTTCAGCCCGCGCGAGCTACTTGCCCGCGTTAAAGTCATCCTCAAGCGCCTCCGGGCGATGCCAGAAGTAAAATCCGATAGCGATGTTCTGAGCCACGGCAATGTATCTCTGGACGCGACCCGTCACCTTGTGACGTGGGCAAGCGAGCCGGTGCAACTCACCGCAACCGAATTTGCCATTTTGGAAGGCTTCCTCAAGCGGCCCGAGCACGTCCTGGATCGCAACAACATCATCGATCGGGCTTATGGGCTGACAGTGCATGTCAGCGATCGGACGGTCGACAGCCACATTCGCCACATAAGACAGAAATTCGAGAAGTATGGCTGTGAAGACCTGATCGAGACCGTTCATGGTGTCGGATACAAGCTCGGCGCCTGCACCTAGGGCATGGCCATGAAACGTTATCCTGCAGTCAAGACGGTTCTGCTGATCGTCAATCTTCTGGTGCTCATTCTGCCGGTCGGCGGTCTCGTGTTTTTTCGAATCTATGAGAACAAACTCGTGCAGGAAACCGAGATCGAGCTGATTTCACAGGCCGCTCTAATCGGTGCGCTGTTGAAAGAACGGATCGTAAAAACGATACCTTCACCGGAAACCCACGGTATTCCAATCAGCGCCGACCGCCGATCGTCACGGGATCTGAGCACGCAGGACAGTTCAAAAAACGATCCATCCGCCAGCTACGATCCCAACCGCCATCTTTACTACACACCTCAGAAGCCGCTGGTCGATCTCGCGAAGAATGAAGTCCTGCCATCACGCCCCGATGGGGCAGAACCGGAATCGCCGCCTGATCCCGTTCTCCTGGAAATCGGAGAAGAAATCACAAGGATCTTCATAGATGCACAAAAGACCACGCTCGCGGGGATGCGGCTCCTCGATCATCGAGGCATCACCATCGCCGGTCGCAATGAGATCGGTCTCTCGTTTGCGCATGTGGAGGAGGTTCAAAAGGGACTGAGCGGACAGTATACAAGCGTCCTGAGGCAGCGTCTCTCCGATGCCACACCACCGATCGCATCGATCAGCCGTGGCACCTTTATTCGTATCTTTGCTGCCTATCCGGTGATCCACGATTCGAGGGTGTGGGGCGTCGTCTACCTCTCGCGCACGCCAAACAACATCATCAAAGATATGTATGCAGAGCGCGACCGGCTAATCCTGGCGGGACTCACCATCCTCGGCCTGACCATTGCCCTCGGCCTGTTCACGTCCTGGACGATCTCCCGTCCGATCCACGAACTGATCCGGCGGGCACGAAGCACGACGGCCGGCGACTATCAGATGTTGCAGCCCTTGGAACGGCCGGGCACCAAGGAACTTGCACTTTTGTCGGGGAGTTTCTCCGACATGGCCAACAGCCTGCAGCAACGCTCAACCTATCTTCGCGACTTTGCCAACCGGATCTCGCATGAGTTCAAGACGCCGCTCACGTCGATACGCGGCTCTGCCGAGCTTCTCGGCGAACATCGCGACGCCATGTCGGACGAAGAACGATCCCGTTTCATCAACAACATTCTGGCCGATACCGATCGCCTCAAACAACTTACCAATCGCCTGCTCGAGCTTGCGCGCGCCGACAATATTGTACCGGCCGAAGATGCCATCGAGATCCGACCTGTTCTCGAGCGGATAAGGGCTCAGCACGAGTCACCAACCTGCAAGATTGAAGTGAGCGGACCCGACACCATCAAAGCACCGATCTCGGATGACAATCTGGAGAGCGTGCTCTCCAACCTTGTCGTCAACGCGGTGCAGAATGCCGCAACTGTGGTAACCATCGACCTCCACGCCGATGACGACACCGCAACTTTGATTGTCACCGATAACGGTCACGGCGTATCGAAGCTCAATCGGGACAAGATCTTCGACCCATTCTTCACCACACGACGGGAAGAGGGCGGCACCGGTCTCGGACTGCGCATCGTCCACTCCATTTTGGAAGCCCATGGGGGCTCCATCAAATTCGACGACGATGCACGCGAGACCAGATTTGTTCTGAGACTACCATCCGTCTGAACTAGGCCATTTATGAGTTCATGACCTAGAGTCCGTGCACCGGGTAGAAAAGGCTGACCGCGAGAAGCAAAGCCATCGCAGCCAAAACGATCGAGACGGCTTTGAGCACTGCAAATCGATCCCTGGGTCGTGGGCAAAACTGGCCGTTTTCTGATATGAGCTGTTGCATTGACTGCTCCCATAATGACACGAGCGTTTACCCATTGGTCGCGTCGGAGGAGCCATTGGTTCAAGCTGTTTCAAAAAAATCGATGCCTGCTCGGAATGTTGAGGAATGAGCGTTCAACGCGCTATATGCTAACGCGGTTGAACAGCAAAAGACGGGTATTCCCGCCTCCTTCAGGACAAGCAAATGAACCCCCAGGTTACACGTGACGAATTTACGAAGCGCTGGGTCTTGATCTGCATTACGTGCGCGGTCTTCGCCACCTTGATGTTCGGCTACTATATGGCGATGGATTATCTGTTCGATGTAAAAATGTCGGATCAGGCTATCAACTTCGTCATCGCGTGCGCCGTCAATACCGCGTTCTTCATCTATATCCGCTGGGCTGTTGTACCGCGCATGATCGCACGCGGCCGGGGTGCACGGTTCGGCATCGCAATGCATTTGCCGATCATCACCTATATCAACATCGCGATTCTCGCCTTCGATCTGAAACCCGCCGCCTTCGAAGATATCGGCCTTGGCGCTCTCGGCGTAGCCGGCGCGATCATGGCCGCAATCGTCTTTGTCGATGCGGCTTGGATTTCAGACAAAACGCCCCAAGAGGACGAGTAGGCTCTCAAAAAGCGATCTTGTCCTCGATGGCAGCCAGGCCAGCTTTGGCGCAGACCACATCGTTCTTCGGGCCAGGAGCGCCGGACACGCCGATGGCTCCAAGCAAACTGCCGTCGCCATGGCGAATCTGAACGCCGCCACCGATCGGAAGCGCATTTGTGACACCTCGGATCGCCCAGGACTCACCCTTCTCCGTCAACTCCGAGAGTTCCAGCGTATCCGTCCGGAAGCTCAAAGCCGTCCAGGCTTTCCGATAAGCGGTATCGGGCGTGTGTGCGCCTGCGAATCTGTCACGCAGCGTTACCTGCAGATTGCCGCCACGATCCACGACGCTCACTGCGGCCTGATAGCCTTCGGCCTGGCATTTTTTGAGCGTCGCCTGAGCCAGTTCAAGGGCGGTTTCCAAGGTCAGCGACTGAACAGTGAAAGTTGCCTTGTCTTCGGCCATCGATAGGCCAGAGCTCGCGCTTGTAAGAATGACTGCGGCAGCAATTGCCCTGATACACCGGTTCATGTTGGATCCTTCCTTCGAATTGACTGCGGCGGAGTATAGGCTTCCGGATCGCGCAACGTTTGAGGTAAATCAATTCCGCGCAAGAAATGGGAGGCCTTAGGGTCGGAAAGCCAATAGCCTGTAGCAGCTGACATGCCCAGGAGGCCCGACGATGGCGCGCAGGGAAAGCCGCGAAATTCTCGAACGTCGTGTGAATGCGCTGGATTGGGCGCAGATTGCGAATGATCTCGACCGTGACGGGCTCGCGTTGACGGGCCGCCTGATCAGCGATGCTGTCTGCGATACGCTCTCCGCGCTCTATGATACCGACGAGAGTTTCAGGAGCCGCGTGGTGATGGCGCGGCACGGTTTCGGGTCTGGCGAGTACAAATACTTCAGCTATCCATTGCCCCAAACAATCGATGCGTTGCGGCTTGCCCTCTACAAACAACTAGCACCGATCGCCAATTCATGGATGAAGGCCATGGGCGCAGCGCACCGCTATCCGGACACACTGGAGGAAATGCTCGCGCGCTGTCATGAGACCGGTCAGTCACGACCGACACCGCTGCTCCTGAAATATGGACCCGGTGACTATAATTGCCTGCACCAGGATCTGTATGGCGAACAGGCCTTTCCGATTCAGATCGTCATTCTCCTGAGCGCACCCGGCGAAGATTTCGTCGGCGGCGAGTTCGTTTTGACGGAACAGCGCCCCCGAATGCAATCGCGGGCGGAAGTGGTACCGCTTATGAAAGGGCATGGCGCTCTCTTCGCTGTCAACGAACGGCCGAAAGAAGGAAAGCGCGGCTACTATCGGGTAAAGATGCGTCATGGTGTAAGTCGGTTGCGAAGCGGCGAGCGCTATACCGCCGGCATTATTTTCCACGATGCAGAGTAGGGGCAGGATCAAGACAGCCCCTCACTGTCCGTCCGGCTTGTGCATCAGGACGACGTCTTTGACCGGGAATTCGCAATCCCATCCACGCTGACGTGCGATCTCCTGAAAGGTAGTCTCGCAATAGAACACCACATGCGTTGGATCTTTACGGTAGTGCCAATTGGCGAAAAGAGCGTCGTCGGTCCGAAAGCAGGTCATGATTCCCAACCAACCACCCGGCTTCAGCATCGCGTCGAAACGGCTGAACTCCTCTGCAGGGTGATGGAAGTGTTCAGCGACCTCCGTGCAGGTAATGAAATCGAAGATTTGCGACAGGGTCGCGACGTCCGGATGAAAAAACGGATCGTAGAGCGATATCCGGTGACCTGCCTCCCGGAGCATTGCCGCCAGTGCGGGGCCCGGGCCGCAGCCGAAATCGAGCCCTTGCGAATTTCTTTGAAGCTTGGCCAGGAGCGGATCAGCGAGTTTCGACAAGAACTTTCGATAGGCTGGGTCCGCCGGATCGTTCTCGTGAAGCAGATACTGTTGGTACTCGTTCCGCGCCGTCGGGTAGTGGCAAGGATCGAGAAACCGCGCTTCGCAGCGATCGCAGCGCCAGTAATCCTGATCGCCGATGCTCTGAAAGCGCCGTGGCGACGATGCCCCGCAGACTGGGCATTCCGCTATAGCATTCTTGGATACTCTTTTGCTCGCAGCGTCGAGATTACCCATTCAGAACGCTCCCAGTTGCCGCTGCAACGGGGCCGGAAGCCTCAGAACGGCCTTGCCGGTCCAAGTGAGCCGTAAAAGAGCATTGCACCGAGCAGGAGTACGAACGCAGACCCGCCAATCCCGGCAGCAAGGGATATTCGGTTTGCCCAAACGCCTTGACCGCCAGCAAGACGGAGCGCTACGGCCTTCGAGCCGACAGCCAGGGTCGCGAGAGCGGAAACGGTGATCGCAGTGCCAAGTGCCATTGCGAATGTCGCACCCACACCTGCCAGAAAGATGCCTTGCGCCAGGGCAAAGACCAGAACGATCAACGCTCCGGTGCAGGGCCTGATGCCAACCGCTAAGACGATCGCCGCGGCCTTTTTGATGTCGAGATCGCCTTCAAGCTGATCGGGCAGCGGCATATGCCCATGATTGCAACAGGCGTCGCCGTCATGATCGTGGTGATGCCCATGATCGTGACCATGGCGATGATCGTGATCATGATGATGGTCATGGCTATGACTGCTGGATTTCGGAACGATGGCCCGGCGGAGCTGACTGAACAAAAGCCAGGCACCGACAATGGCGATCAGAGCGTAACTCGCAGTTTCCATCCAAGTGGCCAACGCCCGGATTCGCAAACCTGCAGCATTAAGGATCACGGCCAGAACGCCGACGATAACAACGGCTGTGAGGGCTTGGACTCCGGCTGCCAGGAAACTCAAGATGATCCCGCGCCTGACGGTACGCTCATTGGCAATGACATAAGATGAGATGACAGCTTTGCCGTGGCCTGGCCCGGCAGCATGGACGATGCCGTAAAGAAAACTGAGGCTTGCTAGCACCCACCCGGCCGCCAATGAGCCTTCATTCTTCAAATTGCGAACGGCCTTCGCGAGACTGCGGTGCAGATTCTGTTGGGTGGTTTGTATCCAAGCCCAAAAGCGCGTCCAGGCACTTGCTTCGGTTCGCAGCATGGATGTGGGCGCATTTGATGGCGCCGACGTCGTCGTGTCGGGGGTAGGAACCTGGAAAGGGCTCGACTGAGCCTGGCCCTCATCGGCCAACCCGAAAAAGAGTGCGATCAACAGAGCGAGAACGCCGAGACCGAAATGACCTCGGCGACGTCGTGGCTTATCAGCCATTGCATTTGATTGAGACTGTCTGCGCGAACTTCGATCCAAATCCACTGTCGGCATCGAGCCCCTCGAAGAATGATTCCGTTAGGCTTGCCGTTTCGACCTGCTCGTTCTTACGGCGCTCAAGTGCAACCGAGCAATTCTTGGGCGCAGCAGAGGCCAGTTGGACCGGATTGTTCTCGTCAAATGAGAAGGCGACGAAATAAGTCGGATCGTAGATGGAAAGACTCGATGCCACCTTCCGGGCGTCGATGGATTTGCTCAGCGGCAATGTGAAATTCAATATCAGAACGCCATCCTCATGGTCGAGCCAATAATCTTTTGGCGGTTCGATCGTTACATCGTTGGCGCCTGCCTTCATGAAGGTGAAGTAGTCGAATTCCTTCAGCGAAACGACATTCTCCTCAGCAAGTGCATGAAGCTCCTTGCGGTCGAACTTGCCGTCGCCATTCTTGTCGAGCCCCTGCGCGGCGAATGTCGAATAGAACTCATCGAATTTCCATTGATGACGAACACCGATAATCCGCTGGCTCTTGTCATAGAGCAGCTTGCTTTTAACGGTGACCCAAACATGCGGATGGGCCGTGGCCGGCACGACCATAGAAGCCCACACCGTGATAACCGCCAAAGTTGAAAGGATCTGCCGTGTCATTATTTGCATCCTATCAGATCAACCCGCGCATTGAAGACGCCGATTATGCGCAAAAACGTTGATCGATCCTTAGTTGCTTTCGTGCGCCGGTCTCAATTCAGTACCAGTTCAAGAACGCTAACAGATTCTCCTGACAGACAATGGCGGCTGAAATCAGGCAATGCAAATGGACATAGGGACGCTGCAGACCTGAAAAACGCAAAACGGGCGGCGCTTTGCGCCGCCCGCTTCGAATTCTGTTCCGTAAGGAAACGTCGATCGACTACTTGTAGCGCCGATACGTCACCGTTACACGGGTCCCAACACGGATCTTGCTATAGAGGTTGATCACGTCCTTGTTGTAGAGACGGATGCAGCCGTGCGTAACGTCCTTGCCGATCGTCCAAGGTGCGTCCGTACCGTGAATACGATACAGCGAGCTACCGAGATACAGCGCGCGAACGCCAAGCGGATTGCGGGGGTGGCCACCCGGGACAGAAACCGGGAGCTTCGGATTTTCGCGCCGCATCGACGCGGTCGGCGTCCAGCGCGGGTTCACGGCCTTGCGTGAGACGCGCATTGTTCCCTGCCAGCGCGCATTGCCTGCTGGAACGCCGATCGGATAGCTAACGGCCTTGCCGCGGGCCACAATGTGATAGAGGCGGCGATCGGCGAAGCTGACGATAATCTGGTTCGGAGAATATTTTGTCGGGAAGGACGTCGTGTAACGCCCTGCCTTGCCGCCGGCGCTGTTATTGCCGAACAGAGCCGAGAACGGGCCAGCATGTGCCGTATCAGGAACAAGGCTCATGCCCATTGCCGTGATGCCGATTGCGGTGAAGATGCCTGTAAGAGTGGTTATGCGTTTCATGTTCATTCCCCTTTTATCGGTGCCTTATGGGTACTAGGTTGAACTAAAAGGCTGCTCGAATAGGTCCAAATGTGCGGTCTGCGTTAGCGGATTATGTGAACCGGTGCGCCGATGTGGACACGCTCGTAGAGGTCGGCGACATCCGCGTTGTGCATGCGAATGCATCCACTCGAGGCTGCCCGGCCAATCGAGCCCGGTGCGTTGGTTCCATGGATCCGATATTCTGACCATCCAAGATAGATGGCCCTGATTCCCAGTGGGTTGCGAGGTCCGGGCGGAACATAGCGGGGATATCCCAAACGACGCATGCGCGGCGTGGGAGACCATCCCGGGTTCTTCCGTTTCTTCTGAATGAAGGTGGTTCCGAACCACTGAAACTTGGGCTTGCCGACGGCGACCGGATATTCGATCGCCCGACCATTCCCAAGAGCGTAGAAGAGACGTCTTTCCGACGTATCGACGACAATCGAACCCATTGGGTACTTGGCATCCAGTGCCACGATCTCTTTCCGCTCGACGGCGCCCGCGACGGACGACGTTGCAACAGTCAGGAATGTGACAGTGAAAAGGCTGGATACCCAGCGCAGCGCAGACTTATGGCGCATAACCGCCCCCATGAGTTTGATACCTCTGTGTCTTCGGGCCTATCGTTGCAGATTATCAACGACACTCGTCGCCGTATCCGTATTTACCCGTTGACCAAACTAAATTGGGGGCCTTACGCATACACTTCAAGGGCCGCTGTTAACAATTCCAATCATGGATCGTTAAGGTTGATATGGGGTTAACGGCCGTCCCAGGCGATTTGCGGCGGAATTGTGTCAAAAATTCGCCACTTTTGACCAAACGCGCCTTAAACCGCTGTGCCATTGGCGCCACAATCAACTAAAATTTTATCTCACTTTCAGCGAGAAAGTCCTGTTCTGGGACGTGCACAAAAGTTTAGTTGCGTCCAATGAAGGGATAGGCAGAATGATTCCATGGCCAAGTTGGCTCATTTGAAAACGGCTTGAAACTCTCTTTTCAGGCTTTCCAATAAGAGCGCTCGACGGGTTAACGCTCGGCGCCGTTCATAACCCTCAATGTTTTATGGGAGGAACTACACACATGACAGCCAAGGAGACTTCGAAAACGGTCACCCGGCGCAAATTCCTCAAAGGAGGCGCACTCGCATCCGGTGCTGCTGCGGCAACAGTAGCATTTCCGCAGATCTCTCGGGCCGAAACCGTCACGCTCAAGATGCAATCATCCTGGGGTGCGACGAGCCCGTTCCAGGAAATGGCCAATCAGTTCGTCAAGCGTGCCACAGAGATGGCCGGCGCCCGCCTGAAAATCGACCTGTTGCCTGCCGGCGCCGTGGTCAAACCATTCCAGGTCCAGGATGCCTGCCATGACGGCATTCTCGATGCAGCGCATACTGTGACGGCCTATTGGTATTCCAAGAACAAGGCCGCGTCCCTGTTCGGCACGGGCCCGGTCTTCGGCGCCAACGCCTCGCAGATCCTCGCCTGGATCCATTATGGCGGCGGTAAGGAGCTCTATCGCGAACTTGTTCAGGACATCCTGAAGCGGAATCTGGTCGGCTTCTTCTGCATGCCGATGCCGACACAGCCACTCGGCTGGTTCAAGTTCCATGTCAAATCGGCCGATCAGCTCAAGGGCCTGAAATACCGCACGGTCGGTCTTGCGACGGACATCATGCAGGGCATGGGCCTCAAAGTGACCCAGCTTCCCGGCGGCGAAATCATGCCGGCGCTCGAGAAGGGCGTCATTGAAGCCTTTGAGTTCAACAACCCGACGGCCGACAGCCGCTTCGGTGCGCAGGACGTCTCGAAGGACTACCACATGGGCTCCTATCACCAGGCGGCCGAGTTCTTCGAGATCATTATCAACAAGGGCAAGTTCGAAAGCCTGGCAAAAGAACAACAAGCCATCCTGGAATATGCCACTGAAGCCGCCAACACGGCGAACTATGGCTGGGCCATGAACCAGTACTCGATCGATCTGCAGAAGCTGATCAACGAAAGCAAGGTCAATGTCCACCGCACCGCTTCTTCGATCATGCAGGCCCAGCTGACCTCTTGGGACAAAGTGCTCGAGAAGTTCAACAAGGCCGATCCCTTCTTCAAGAAGGTTGTCGATAGCCAGAAAGCCTGGTCAGAGCGTGTCGCGTTCTACGACCTGGTCAACGCGGCGGACTACAAGCTCGCATACGAGCATTACTTCCCGGGCAAGCTGCCGAAGTTCACCTGAACCGTCGGCTACTGGGGGGAAACGTACTTTCGACAACACGTTTGCGAGCGGCGCGAATTTCGCGCCGCTCGTGCCCCTATTTTGTTGCGCAACATTTGATGCGATTTCAGGGCACAAAACATGGAACGTTTTATTTTTTTCGTTGATAGTTTCACGGCTTGGACGGGAAAGATTTTTGGCTGGTGCATACTGCTTCTGACGCTCGGCACCGCTTATGAAGTTTTCGTTCGTTATCTACTACGCGACCCGACATCCTGGGCCTTCGACATCAGCTATATGATGTACGGCACGCTCTTCATGATGGCCGGAGCTTACGCACTCGCCCGTGACACTCATGTGCGCGGCGACGTGGTCTACCGGCTTTGGAAGCCGCGGACCCAGGCCACCGTGGAACTCATCCTTTATCTCGTATTGTTTTATCCCGGCATTATCGCCTTGATCGTTCAGGGCACGGTGTATGCAAGCGACTCCTGGTCCTACAATTACGGAACCGGCGAAGTCAGCATTAACAGCCCTGCGGGCGTGCCGATCTCGCAGTTTAAGTCGATCCTGCCGATTGCCGCCGGTCTGCTCTTCATCCAGGGCCTTGCGCAAATGTGCCGATGCATCATCTGCATCAGAACGGGAACCTGGCCACAGCATCTGGAAGATGTCGAGGAGCTGGAGTTGCAGCTCATGGCTCAGCATGAAGAAGAACTCAAAGCCCAACAAAAACGTGAAGCTCGCAAGGAAGGAGCCGGGCAATGAGTAACCCCGAAGTTGCCGTCTTGATGCTCGGCCTGTTCATCGTGACGATCATGCTGGGCTTTCCGATCTGCTTCACCTTGATGGGTATGGCCATCTTCTTCGGCTATTACGCCTATTACGACCCCGAACGCATGCAGTCGATCTTCGACAACCGGATCTTCGATCTCCTGGTCAATCAGACCTATTCGGTCATGGCCAATGATGTGCTCGTTGCCGTGCCCTTGTTCCTGTTCATGGGCTATATCGTCGAGCGCGCAAATCTGGTCGACCGACTGTTCTTCACCTTGCAGATGTCGGCGCGTCATCTCCCTGGTTCCATGGCCATCGCAGCCCTTGGTACCTGCGCACTGTTCGCGACAGCATCAGGCATCATCGGCGCCGTGGTGACACTCATGGGCCTCCTCGCCTATCCGGCGATGCTCAAGGCGCGCTACAATACGTCATTCGCAGCCGGTGTTATTTGCGCCGGTGGTTGTCTGGGGATTCTGATCCCACCGAGCATCATGCTCATCGTTTACGCTGCGGCGGCCAGCATGTCCGTTGTCCGCCTTTATTCCGGCGCCATCATCCCGGGCTTCCTGCTCGCCGGCCTCTATATTCTTTATGTCATCGTCCGCTCCTGGCTCAATCCATCGATCGCGCCGAAGCCGACTCAGGAAGACATCGATGATATGGGGAAAGGCAACATCTGGTTGATGGTCCTGACATCGTTCGTGCCACTGGCGATGCTCATTCTCTCAGTGCTCGGCGCTATCCTCTTCGGCCTTGCAACTCCAACAGAAGCCGCCTCAATGGGCGCACTTGGCGGGATCCTTCTGGCATCCGGCTACCGTATCGCGTCAATCCGCAATGGCGAGATCGTACCGGAATGGATGGAATCGGCTGACACACCCAAACCGTACAACCGCGCGTTATATGCAATCGGTGTTGGCGGGATCGTCACCCTGGCGATCTATGTCATCTATTTCGTGCTTCGCGTGCTCGCGACCAAGTTTCTCGGCGTCGCTCCGATCGGCGATCAGATCATGCCGTTTGGTCCGGGCGTGAGTCTTGGCGTTGCACTGGCCATTTCTCTGGCGGTCTTTTTCGGTGGCGACAAGTTCCCGATTCAGCCGCGCACATTGGCACTCAAGCCTTTGTTTGCCATCGGTGGAACCGGCGGGCTCGCCGGCCTTGCTTTCGGTGCGATCTATCTTTTCATGTTTGCCAGTGCCGATCTCAGCGAGCGCTTTGCCGAGCATCAGTTTACCTGGCACGGACTCGAAGTCGGCTTTTTCGTCGGCGTTGCCGGCGCGATTGGATGGGGCGGCATCAGCAAGGACGCACTCAAAGAGTCCGTTTATCTGTCAGTCAGAACGTCCGCCATGGTGTGCTGGCTGTTTGTCGGCTCTTGGACCTTCTCGTCCGTCTTTTCCTATCTCGGGGGGCACTCGATTATCGAAGAGTTCATCCTCGGAATGAACCTGACGCCAATCATGTTCCTGATCCTGGCACAGATCATCATCTTCCTGCTCGGATGGCCGCTGGAATGGAGCGAGATCATTATCATCTTCGTTCCAATCTTCCTGCCGCTGCTGCCGCATTTCGGGATCGATCCACTCTTCTTCGGTATTCTGGTTGCACTCAACCTGCAGACCTCGTTCTTAACCCCTCCAATGGCCATGGCGGCCTACTATCTGAAGGGGGTGGCCCCCCCTCATGTGAGACTGATCGAGATCTTTAAGGGCTGTATGCCGTTTCTCTCGATGGTGTTTGTCGCCATGGCACTGCTATACATCTTTCCGGAACTGGCACTCTGGTTACCGAAAGTCGTCTACGGGCGTTAGCGAGAGAAACAGTCGGGGACTACGCAGCCAAACTGGATTCGAATTGGATGGTGCCGAATGCGCCGTAAGGACCTGAACCGATGATTTCAGACTGGATATTTGCCTCGATCGCCTTGGCGGGCTTGCTCGTGTTCGTCGGCATCATCAATGTCTATGTGATGGAACCCGATCTCTGGGTCGTCTCATTGGCGATCATGAGCATCGCCGTCTGGTTCACCTGGGGCGAGCTCAAAGCCGGTGGCAGCAAAGTCGAAAAAGAAGACTCCGACAACGGCAACCAGAACTAGTTTCAGTCGGACATTTCGAGGAGTAGTTACGTGGACGCGACCAGTCCGGAACTCGTCACGCTTACGGCGGCGCAAGCGGCCAGGAAGATCGCAGACGGTGAGATCAGCGCCGAAGAGTATGTCACGGCCTGTATCGCCCGCATTGAAGCCCGTGAGGACGAGGTTCAGGCTTGGGCTTATTTCGATGCCGAGCATGCTCTTGCGCAAGCCCGCATGGCGGATGAGGCCCGGAAGCTTGGAATGGGAACCGGCCCGCTTCACGGCGTGCCGGTCGCCATCAAGGATATCGTCGATACAGGCGATATGCCGACTGAGCATGGCTCGCCCGTCTATGAAGGAAATCAGCCTTCGGACGACGCAGCCCTGATCTCCGGTCTGCGTGATGCAGGTGCCGTTATCCTTGGCAAATCGGTCACGACCGAGCTCGCCACCAACTATCCTGGCAAGACGCGGAACCCGCATAATCTCGAACACACGCCCGGTGGATCATCGAGCGGATCGGGTGCCGCCGTTGCCGACCTGATGGTCCCCCTTGCCGTCGGCTCGCAAACCGGTGGTTCGGTTATCCGACCAGCCTCTTTCTGCGGCGTCTATGGATTCAAGCCGACCTTCGGCCTGATCTCGAGAGCCGGCGTGCTGAACCAGTCGCCGCAACTCGACACAATGGGCGTCTACGCTCGCTCGGTAGAAGATCTGGCCCTTATGACCGAAAGCATGACGGCCTACGACGCGCGGGACAGCTATATGTGGCCACGCAGCCGCCCGCCCCTCGCGAAGATCGCCGCCGGCGACCCACCCATGCGCCCTATGCTGGCTTTTGCCAAAACGCCTGTTTGGGATCAGGCCGAAGATGTTACCAAAGAAGCCTTTGGCGAACTTGCGGAAGCATTGGGCGAAGTCTGTGATGAAATCGATCTGCCATCGACATTCGCAGAGGGCTGGCATTGGCATAAATGCATCATGTTTGCCGACATCGCCAAGAATTACGGTCCGCATCTCGACAAAGCGCCGGACAAGGTCAGTGATCGGCTCGCGGCACGGATCGAAGAAGGCCGCGGGGTTACGGCCGTCGACTACAACACAGGCATCGAGTGGCGCGAAGTTCTCTATGCGGGCCTGGAGGAAGTCTTCGAGCGCTATGATGCGATCCTTACACCTGCATCACCGGGTCCGGCGCCCAAGGGCTTGGACTTCACCGGCGATCCGGTTTTCAACGCTCTATGGACCTATCTCGGTGTGCCCTGCGTGAGCATCCCGCTGCTCGAAGCCAATGGCCTGCCCATGGGCGTGCAACTCGTCGGACCGCGGCGCGACGACGGACGCCTGTTGCGCACGGCCCGCTGGCTGGCTGAACATCTCGCGGCCGAGGCATGACGTTTGCCGCCTTGAACTGAACAACAGGCCGCAGAGGACCCCTTGCCCACGCCGAATTGTCTTCAGTAAGCAGAACTATTTCCAACGAAACAAAGGGTCTATGTTGGGAGGCTCACGTTTGCAAGACGACGTCTATCAAAACATTTAGATCATTCATTTTACCTATTAGGTGATCTGAGGCATTCTCGGAGCATGACGGGCGCGATGCCCACATTCAGACCGAGGAGCAAACCGATGATTCCCCTAAGTGCACAAGCCGCCGCCACCGTGATCCTGCCGATCCTGCTTTTGATGGGTGCTGTGCTCTGGGTCCTCTCGGCACAACGCAAACAATCTCTGGCGCAAGGACAGTTTCTCAAAGCCACGACGATGGCCGATCAGCTGGGCGTCGGCGAGGAATTTGCCAAGCTACGCAACTCTCCAAGTGTTGGCCGTTACCTCTGTGCGATGCGGGCCTGCACCCAGTGCAAGAACCTTGAAACCTGTCAAAAGTTTCTCGACGGCACGCAGAGCAAGGAACTGGCCGCTGCAAGACACATCTGCCCGAACGTCGATTTGTTCGAAGAACTGCAGTCGAAGGCGGCCTGATTGCGACTGGCATCCTTACGGGGTGCAAGTCGAAACGCGAACTCCCAAGACCGACCCACTTCCTGCGCTCGATCCAATCCGGATCGGGCGCAGGCTGATTCTAGCCCGGGCTAAAAGCACTGCTGCGGTCGTCACGGTATTGAAAGACGGTGAGCGCGATAAGGATCGCACCAATTACGCCCGGCTCAGACCGAGTGTTCTTGCTGGTCCTGCCCGGCCATGAGTGCCTGCCTGGTCACCTCGTCTGCCGGGAACATCAGTTCGATCTTCAAGTCGGCCAGCGCAATATCTTCGGCCGATCCGAATTGCGCAACGGTGGAGAAAAAAGACAGTACCATGTCGCCCACGCGATAACGCGTTGGCACAACGGCTTCCAATACAGTATCTGCAGACTCGGGCTTTGTGCCGGCTTCTTCCGCAAGCTTGTCCGCAGCAGCATCCAGAATCGTATCACCGCCCAGGTGCGTGCTTTCGGTCCGCAACCGGACAGACATATGGTGCGCCAGATCGGACCAGTTTTCGACAGCGTCCCGGAGAGCTGGAGAGTTCGTGATGGCGTCGAGGAGACTGTCGCCAACGTCCAATCCGACGCCACCAAGGAGCGACATCCCACACCGATTGGCCATCACGATCGACCAGTGTCGATCGACAGCCAGTGCCGGATACGGATCGTGTCGTTCCAGCGTCCAGGAGACGGCGGCATAGACGTGCGCCATTTCCGCATCGGTGAGATCTCGGCGCCGATAGAGTGCTGCAAATCCGGCCGCATTCAGAAGAGCATTGCGATCGGCACGCGGAACCATCAGTGCCTCCGACAACTGCACGACCATGTCACGGCTCGGCTTCGAACGACCGGTCTCCAGAAATGCAATATGGCGCGCCGATACGTCCGCTGAAAGGCTTAGATCAAGCTGACTGATCCGACGCCGCCCCCTCCAGTCCTTCAACAGCGCGCCAAAACTGCCATCCATTCTATTCGATCTCCTTGCACCCAACGGCCGCGATCATATCGTGTTCGTCGGCGGCTCGACACTTACCTTGCAGGTAATTGCCGGGCGGCACGCATCCCGCCTAACTGCTGTCCATCCAAATGGAACAGGAGATCGCAAAGATGCATTCCCAATCGACGTCGATATGGCTGAGGGCCGCATCAGCTCTGGTTATTGGTTTTGGCGTTTTGGTCGTGGTCGCCGCTTATCCAGCGACGGCCGGCCTGACGATGTTTCTGATCGACTTTATCCTCTGGCCGATCGATGGCGCGCAAAGCGGCGTTACGCCGGAACTCCAACTAATTTTCGCAATATCGGGTGGGATCATGGTCGGATGGGGCGTCCTGCTTTGGCTGATTGCAACCCGTCTCTATCCGCGGGAACCGCAACTCGCCCGGTCCATGATCCTTGTGAGCGTGGGGATTTGGTTCATTGTGGATAGCACCGCGTCGATCGTGGCCGGAGCACCGCTCAACGCCTTACTCAATACATCGTTTCTGCTGATGTTCGGCCTACCGCTCTGGCGGACACCCGGCGCCGACACGATCACGCATCAGGCCCAGTAAACACGGCGTCCAATCCAAAGCGCTGATGGCGGCGGCCACAGAAAGCGGAACAAGATCCGGCTTCTCAATGGCCGCCGTCGAAACCGAAGAGTTATTGGACTGGTTTTTTCTCTTCCGTCGGCTTGGTTGCCTCGGTGTAAGCTTCCTTGGCCTTCTCACCCACGTCTTTTGCGGCCTCAAGTGCTTTCTTGCCCCACTTCGAGAGCTCACGCTTCGTCGTTTCAGCGACGCCACCCTGCTGATCATAGAGCGATTGGAAGATCGGCGCAGTCTGCAAGCTCTTCTTGTCGAGATTGGCGGTCAGCGTCTTGCGACCATCTTTGCCGGGAGCAACGGTTAGCGTCTCGAAAGGAACGGCAACCTTCTTGCCGCCGATTCCAGCGAAACCACCGACGGCAAGAACCGCGCTGGCGATGCGCCCGTCCTGACCGAACATAAGATTGACGACCCGGCCGATGACTTCGCCCGACCCGTTCTTCACCTCTGTTCCGATAAACTCGCTGGTGAGGCTCTCGCCTGATTTCTGCAACGCAATGTAGCCGACTTTCGGTGCGTGCGAGGCCGCCGCAGCGGGCAATGTCTGCAGCGCGACCGCCATTGCAGCCACGGCAAGCGTTTGTTTGATCATCAGACCTCTCCCTTGTCTTGTAAGAACGTCAAACACCAAACGTGCCCTAGACCAACCGATGTGCAGACAACAATCGCAGCCTTCATGCCGGTTGATCGAACGAATGGCTTCGGAACGGGCATATGGGGATTGGATTTGGCCATTCCATGAAAAAAGTTGGCTCATGCGACGCAATTGCCCATCTTGGGACGTATAAAGCCTAGTTTCTTAGTCCAATGACGGAGAGTGGCATGAGAAAAATCCTATTGGCATTCGCGACCATGGCGGTCGTTTCTCCCGCATTCGCCGACCGCCCTGTAACACCGAAAGAGTATTCTGCGATTTCCTGGGCGATCAGCGCCCATGGGTGCAAGGGTGGCCGCTATGAGTTCGATCGGGATGACCATCGATACGAAGTCGACGATGCCCGCTGCAGTGATGGGCGCGAATACGACTTCGAACTGGATCCTTGGTTTCGCATTATCAAAAAAGAACGCGACTGACCCGGGGTTGCGAGCGGTCAGGATTGGGTAGATCGACACCTGTGCAATGACGATCGCCAAAACGGTGGATGCCGCTAAAAGACCCGCGAACTCTTTCCGACGATAGTTTTGAGGTCGTTGACGATTGTGCCAGACATCGTGGCCCAGCATTTCCGCTAAAGAGACAAAAGTAACGCAATCATGGCTACGCCACTCGAATGGACAGTCCTCATCGTCGTCGCCACGATCGGCCATGTCATGGCGCTCGTCTGGTATTTTGCAGACCGGCATCAATGGAAGATGTGCGAGCGCCGAATTTACGACCTCGAGATTTCCGACAAACAGGTGAAACGCGAGTTGAAGAACTCGATCCATACACCCATTCACGCCGTCTTTCTGGGGCTTTGCCTTGCTGCCGGCTTTTTCGAGAACAAGACAATCGTGTCATTCGTCATGTCGGCATTGATCACAACCGCCTGGGCCGAGATCTGGCACTACTGGTCCCATCGGGCGTTTCATCTTAAACCGCTGCATTGGATTCATCTCGAGCACCACAAGAGCCATCTCAATAGCCCATTCACGGCAATCTCGTTCTCGTTTACCGAGAAACTTGTCTTCAATTTCGGGATGCTTGGATTTCTGGCGGCAGTCGACACAATCTTCAGCTTGAATTTCTACGGTGTCGCCGGCTGGTACATCGGTTATCTGATCATCAACTCGTTCAGCCACGCCAACTTCGAGCTCAAGTCCAAGGACTATCTGAAATGGACGGGCCGGATCATTACGAGCACGACTTATCACTCACTCCATCACTCGCGCTACACGGGAAACTACGGCCTCGGCACGCGGTTTCTCGATAAGCTCTTCAAGACTGAGTGGGAGGACTATGAGCCGCTCTACAACCGTGTCTCAACGGACCGGCAACCACTGAAAAACCTTCGTGAACGCGTCGAGAGTCCCGATGGTTGCTAGTACGTCTTTAGGCGACCCGCTCATTCTACCGCGCGCGACATCAAACCCGCGCGCGAGACGCTTTCCTTTCAATCTCATTCAGCTTCTGGCCAACAATCTGCAAGTGATCCCCGAGGAAGCTTATCGGAGACCGGTGTCGCTAATTCCCGGACCGCCGCGCATGGCCTTCTTTACCGGCCCCGAGATCGTCAACACATTGCTTCTATCCAATCATCAGTCTTTTCCGAAGGGCCGGCTGCAGAATGAGGTGCTTGAGCCCATGTTCGGCAATGCGATGATCTCATCGGAAGGCCATGACTGGCGCTGGCAACGTGCGGTTGCAGCACCGCCGTTTCGGCACTCGGAACTCATGCAGTATGGCTCGGTCATGACGGAAGCGGCTGAGGCCACCGTCTCGAACTGGCGTCAGTCCGAAACCTCAGTGCCGCGTCCGATACACAAGGACATGTTGCGTGCCTCCTTTCATGTCATTGCCAACACCATGCTCGCGGACGGCGCGACGAACGTTATCTCTGCCATCGAGAAAGGACATGCCGCCTATTTCTCAGGCGCAAACTGGTGGATCGTCTACCGGATGCTGGGACTGCCTCATTGGTTTCCGCGGCCCGGCGGCGCCGGCATGCGCGGACATGAGAGGCGGCTTCGCAAGTCGGTCGGGGAACGCATCCGGCAGCTCCGCGAGACCACCGATGGTCAGGACAATCTGCTTGCGAGAATGGCACTGGCAACCGATCCGGAATCGGGGAAATCTATGACGGACGACCTCCTGGTCGACAATATCGTGTCGTTCCTGGTGGCAGGTTACGACACGACGGCACTTGCACTTACCTGGACGCTCTACCTGCTCTCGCAAAGCGCGGAATGGGAGCAACGCATTCTTGAGGAAGTCCGGGATGTCGCCCCTTCCGGACCGGTCACTTCGGACCATTTTTCGAAACTCGTTTGTGTCCAGCAGGTCGTGAAGGAATCGCTACGGCTCTTTCCAACTGCACCGATTATCGTGCGCGACATCGTTGAAGATGTGGAGATCGGTGGTGTTTCTATACCTGCGGGAACGATCGGCATCATTCCTATCTATGCGATCCACCGCCATCGCGAACTCTGGGACGATCCGGACCGCTTCAACCCCGAGCGCTTTTCGCCGGATGCCAAAGCGAAGCCGACGAAGTTTCAATATATGCCGTTCGGCGCCGGGCCCCGGATTTGTATCGGCGCAGCCTTCGCGCTGATCGAAGCCACGATTATGATCGCAACATTCGTGCGGGCGGCGCACTTTGAGGTCGATCCGGAATTCGATCCCCAGCCCACTGGACAAATGTTTCTGTTGCCAAAGAACGGTATGGCGATGCGCGTCCTGTTACGAGACCGGCAACAATAACCGTATGCCTATTCGGTCCGCTTCAGTTCACCTGTGATGACTTTGAGCTGCTCGCCATTTCGAATCCGCGCGAACCGAGTGGTCATTCCATCCTCGGTGAGCGTTCTTGAGTATTCCTGCATCTCATATCCACCATCCTTGGCAATATAGAGAGCGCGAATCACCATGAGGTCGCCGACAACAGACGACCAGACATAGGGCTCCCCTTTGAGCGGATTGAGTGGGACCGCATGACCGAAGGCATTGCGCCGCATCGCGGAGCCGTAAATTCCACCACGCTGACTTTCGATAAACGAAATCTTGAACGACTTGGTCTTGTTCGTGCCGTCGGCTTTCTTGAGGACAGTGGTCCAATAGACCGTAAAGCCTGTGTCCTCATAAGGTTTGATTTTGATGGAGAGATCTCTGGTACTCAACCCCTCTGTCACCTTGGAAATCGTTTTGCCTTCAAAGGAACCGAAGAATTTTTCAAGTTCCGGCAAGCGTTCTCCAGCGAAGGCGGGGCCGGAAAGCCCGATAAGGGCGATGGCGACGACGAGCAGTTGCGCGATTGACCGCATCCATTGTCCTCCCAATTCACATCCGAACCGATGCCGACCGATTCGCCGTGACCGCGTTGCTGCTCAAGTGTAAACCGCTGCCGGCCGGATCAAAAGGCCGGCGCGGCAAGAAAGACTGCAGGCTGGTCGACAATCTCATCGCACCAGATTGGGCACCGGCAAGCGCACCGTCTGTGGTTCAAGACAGATCTCATCGCTGCATGCCTGGAGCGTCAGTTCCGCAGGGATTGTCGGGGCCTCGGTGGCAGGCACTGCAGCCGAAATCTCAATACGCCCCTCATAGAGAGCCAGGTCCTTATCGTGGAATCCGAGCTTGCGACGCTCTGCCTTCGGATAAGTCACCTCTGCGGCCTCGGCGCCTTTCACCTTGAGTTCGGTCGGAATGAAAAAATCCTCCAGAGGCTTGTCTGCGTTGATGTGCCAGCCCTTGGCAATATCCAGGGCGACAATCAGGCGACTGGCGCCGCGATCATAGGAGGTCTTCGCGCGGACAACACCCTTGGCCAGAAAACGATTCGGGCCAGTCTCACCGCGTCGCATCTGATCACCTGCCATGAGCAGATATCCACTACCGACACCACTCTGCAGCCCAAGACCCGACAATGCCGCAAGCAATGCATCCCCCCGGCGGCGATGCTCGGGGTTACGGCTACGTTCGGTCAGTTTGGCAAAGACTTCAAGCGCCACGGAATTGCCCGCCGGCATTCCGCCATCGGTCCGTGCCTTCGAACGTCCGAATGTCTCGACCGACGCCGAGACGTAATAGTCGCCCGAGGAATCATCCCTGAACAGGGCCACCATGTCGTTTACGGTTTCTTCGGCGCGCTCGAGCCAGGTATCGCGTCCCGTCAGATCATAGAGACCAATGAAGGCCAGGGCGGCATAGGCATAATCGTCCTGGCGTCCCTGCAGCTCAACCTTGCCTTCGAAATAGGCGCGCTTGAGACCGGTAGCATCCCGCATCGTTTCCCACAGGAACGTTCCTGCCTTAACGGCAGCCTCCCGATAGCGTTGTTCGCCAAGCGTCTCCGCGGCTTCTGCAAGAGCCGCGATCATCATGCCGTTCCAGGCGGTAATGATCTTCTCGTCCCGGTGCGGCTCGGGACGCTTAGCCCGCACGGCAAAGAGACGCTTACGAACATCCTCGAGCTTCTCTCTGAATGCCTCGACGGAAAGTCCCGTCTTGTTTGCGAGTTCGGCGTGCGTTCCCGCGAGGTAGAGGACGGAAAAACTGTTCTGGAAATTGGCGCCATCGGCCACACCGAAGACGGTCTCCGCAAAGAGGGCATCCCGCAAACCGACAGCGTCCCGCAGCGTCTCACCGGTCCAGATATAAAACCGACCTTCTCCGCCGTCGCTTTCCGCATCGCGAGCGGAGTAGAAGCCGCCATTGGCATCGGTCAGATCTGCGAGCACATAATCGACCGTGCGCCGGGCCGCGTCTGCATAACGCTTGGCGCCCGACAGGCGATAGGCACGCATCAGGGTCTTGGTGATGAGTGCCTGGTTGTAGAGCATCTTTTCGAAATGCGGGACGCGCCATTCCGCGTCGACAGCATAACGATGAAAGCCGCCGCCGACCTGATCGTTGATGCCACCGCGAATCATATTGTCGAGACTAAGAAGCGCGACCTCGCGAGCCTTCTTGTTGTCGTCCTTTTCCGCAAGCCGCAGCAGGAACAAAAGGAGAGACTCCTGGGGGAATTTGGGGGCTGTCTGGAAACCGCCATTGAAAACGTCATGCTCGGCAAGAATCTCGTCCGTAACTTTCTTTAGCGCTGCCGGGGTGAGTTCCGCAGCGGCCACCCGCTGCGTCATGACCGTACCGATCATGACGGCGATCCGATGGGCGTCGGATTCGAGTGTCGGACGTTCGGTCTCCCAGAGTGTCGTGACCTGACCGATCAAATTCGTGAAATGATCGGGGGGAAAATAGGTGCCGCCGAAGAAGGGTTTGCGTTCCGGGGTCATGAAAACCGTGTTCGGCCAGCCGCCACGCTGACTGATCAACTCGGTCGCCAGCATGTAGGTTTCATCGACACCGGGACGACGCTCACGGTCGACCTTGATCGACACGAAATTCTCATTGAGGATTTTCGCGATATCCTCATTCTGAAAGCTCTCACGGGCCATCACATGACACCAATGACACGTCGAGTAACCGACCGAGAGAAAAACCGGCTTGCCTTCCTTCTTAGCCTTCTCGAATGCTTCCTTACCCCACGGATACCAATCGACCGGGTTGTAGGCGTGCTGGCGAAGATAGGGTGAGGCCTCGTTGACCAACCGGTTGGCTTTTTTGCCATCCTTCTTTGTGTCATCGGCGGCCTGCGCCAAGGGCACAAGGATCAGGAGAGTGAAGATCGACAAGAGAATTCGGGTCATACGAGGGCCCTAACAGTCTGGCGGATGTCACGATTTTCGGAGACTAAGCGGCAGCCGGTAGTTGAGCGAATAAAACCTGCGTGACCAGAAGAACCGCACACTGAGCAGCCCTCCTGCAGGTGCCTTTACAAATGACCGCCGGTCACGATACCTGATCATGAAACCAAGCCTTTCAGACACACCATCAGCGAAACGACCTTCAGCTTTCGCGCGGCAACGAAACCTGTGAACACACAGGCAAACAACATTTTTAGTGTGAGGATTCCCATGACTGACGCGCTTCCCAATCTCGGATTTGTCGGCCTTGGCCAGATGGGCGCACCGATGGCCGCCAATATCGCCAAGGGCGGATTCGACCTGCTGTGCTTCGACAAAGCGGGAAGCGAGGAGCGATCACCGGACGGTGCGCGCCCCGCGGCCTCGCTGGCTCAGGTTTGCGCTGAAACCGATACGGTTTTCCTGTCGCTGCCCGACGGACCTATCGTTGAGGCGGTTGCAGCCGAAATCGCGGCTCTCGAAGAGCGGCGCCTGTCGCTGGTGATCGATCTGTCGACGATCGGACCGGACGCGTCCCGCCGCACCTTTGACACGCTGAAAGCCGCAGGGATCGGCTATATCGACGCGCCAGTCTCCGGCGGAAGGGCAGGCGCTATTGCCGGCACCATCACCCTCATCTGGGCCGGTCCGAAGTCGGAACTCGACCGCCATCGCCCGGTCGTTGACGCCTTCTGCGGCAATCCGTTTCATGTCGGTGATCAAGCCGGCCAGGGCCAGGCATTAAAACTCTTGAATAATTTCCTGTCTGCGACGGCACTTGCGGCGACATCCGAGGCTGCCATCTTTGGACTCAAGCACGGACTGGACATGCAAACCATAATGGATGTGGTCAATGTTTCGACCGGCCAGAACACAGCCAGCCGCGACAAGTTTCCGCAACGGATCATCACCGGGACCTATGATGCCGGATTCACCGCAGCTCTGCTTAGCAAGGACGTATCGCTGTATCATGACAATGTTGCAGCTGCTGAGACGCCGACAGAGATTGGCTCGCAAGTTGCCGATATCTGGAAGCGGTGCTCTGCGGCCTATCCGCCCGGTACGGATATAACGCGCATCTTCGACTTCCTGCGCGATGGTGATCCGAAGAATCAATGAGCCGGGCGCGCTCCTCAAGCGCCCGGCTCGTTGGGCCGTTGCTTGGAACGGAGGGGATGAGCCCGGCCCTAATTCAATTCAGTGGGCGTTTCCGCATCTCCACTGCGGCGATTTCATTGTCGCCGTGTCTTGAACCATAGATAGGGCGCAGTACAGAAACTGCGTGTGACCATCGTCACACCGCAGAAGCACGACCTCTAACTCATTCAAATTAAACGGATTTTTCACTGATCAATAATCGACACGTGCCAGATAGAGACCGTGGGCCGGGGCAACCGGTGCACAGGCCGACCGGTCACAGGCCGCCAACGCCCGCGTAACATCATCTGGCGTCCACTTGCCCTCACCGACCAGTTTCAGCGCACCTACAATGGAACGGACCTGATTGTGCATAAAGGAACGGGCGCTTGCATTCACCTGAATGCCGCCGGCGCCGTAATTCACGGTGAGACTGTCAAGTGTCTTCACTGGTGACTTGGCCTGACAATGCACCGAACGAAAAGTCGTAAAATCGTGCTTGCCGATCAGCCGGTCTGCACCGGACTGCATTGCGTCCGGATCGAGATGCCGCGAAATCCGCCATGCTCGTTTACTGTCCAGGGCGAGCGGTGCACGGCGGCAGACAATTCGATATCGATAATGTCGCTGCCGGGCACTGAAGCGGGCGTCAAACTCTTCATCGACCTTGACGCACTCTAGAACTGCAATCGGATCAGGCCGGAGATGGCTGTTCACGGCGTCGCGCACCGTATCTGCCGGCCACTCTTTCTCAAGATCGATGTGGGCAACCTGACCCAGGGCATGCACACCTGCATCTGTTCGCCCTGCCCCGTTCGGCGTCAGGTCTTGCCCGCAAAAGGCGTGCAGGGCCTCCCTGAGCCGTCCTTGGACGGATGGGCCATTGTCCTGAATCTGCCAGCCCACATAGGGCGTGCCTTCATATTCGATGGTGAGCATATAGCGGGGCATGGCTCAGGGAGATGCCCTTTCGAGAGGCAACGTTCAAGACCGATATCCGCAAAAAAGTTCCGTTCACCGCTCAATAACGATATTGCCGATATTTGGCGCCTTTGACGCGGGGATGCTTCGCCATCCTGCGCTGTCGGACAAGTGCACTGCGAGGATGTCTGGCATGGTAGTATTTTAGTCCCTTTGGGCGAACCGGTGCTTCATAGCCAGAGAATCGCCAGTTGCGGCGTGTATTGGCCCAGGGGCTCCCTTGCTGGACCGTCTTGCCACCCCTGATATGACCTGCCCAGACGGATCCGCGTTCGATGGTTCGTCCGCCCTTGAAGACGCTCCGCTTGGGCGATCCCTGCTCGACCGTGAGGCCGGCCTTGATGGATCCGCGCCATGGTGAACCCTGACGAACCGTCAGACCGGCTTTGATGTGACTCGCCGCCAGATTCTGTCTCGGTGCCGGCCGTTTCGACTCATAGTAGGGCGGAAAAAGATGCTGCTCCGGGAATGCAAAAGCTTTGAAATTCTTGAGGTGCCGTTTCTTGTAGCGATGAATTTTTGGCCTTGGACCATACCGGCGGTGGCGACCATAGGCGATGGTTTGCAAACCTTGGGGATGGCGCTTGATGTTCGTCTTGAGCGCACGATGCGCCTTGGAAACGCGATCTGCCTTACGGCGCACACTTCCGCGTTGCCCATAGAGGCATCCGCGACTCTTCATGCCTGCGCCATGCGTGTCGCAGGTTTTCACCGAGATGAATTTCTGTGCCGACCCGACCGCCGGAAAAACAAACAGACTGCCGAACGCCAGCCCGGCAGCAACAACACTATGCAAACCTGTCACGAGAGCGCTCCGTCGCTTAGCGCGCCTCCTCGTTGGATCACCTTAGCCTGCGGCCGGCAGTCCTGTCTTTGCGAGCATCATTCCTATGGTTAATCGAGCCGCGTGCCCGATGGCAGATCGAAACCGCGCAGGAAATCCTCGGCCATCATCGGTGACTTACCTGCCCTCTGAACCTGTACGAGGCGCACGGCACCGGCTCCACAGGCGATGGTCAGTTTGTCGTCCAACAACGTTCCGGCATCGCCCTCACCGCTGGCCTGCTGAGAACGAAGAACCTTGATCCGCTCTGCCCTGCCATTCGCGTCATGCTCGAACCAGGCGCCGGGAAACGGAGACAGGCCGCGAATAAGGTTGTGCACCTCATTCGCAGGACGCGACCAATCGATCCGCGCCTCGGACTTGTCGATCTTCTCGGCATAGAGAACGCCATCGTCAGACTGCGGCGCACAGTCCAGACTGCCGCGGTCAAGCGCAGCCAGTGCCCGGACCATCAGATCGGCACCGAGCACAGCCAACCGGTCATGCAACAGGCCTGCGGTCATGTCTTGATCGATCGCAATGCGTTCCACCAGGCAGACAGGTCCCGTATCCAACCCCTCTTCCATTCGCATAACGGCAATGCCGGATTCGGAATCGCCCGCCATAACCGCACGCTGGATAGGCGCTGCACCGCGCCACCGCGGCAGTATCGATCCATGAAGGTTGAGACAGCCATGGGCAGGGGCTGTAAGAATCTCGGTCGGCAGGATCAGCCCGTAAGCGACGACGACGGCGACTTCTGCGGCATGCGCGGCGAAGGCTGCCTGAGACTCGGCATCCCGCAGGCTCACCGGCGTCAGAACCGGCAAACCGGCATCTTCGGCAAATTTCTGTACGGGTCCCGGTCGTGACTTCTGCCCGCGCCCGGCAGCACGCGGCGGCTGGGTGTAGACGGCGGCAATGTCATGTCCAGCACCGACAAGTTCCGAGAGCGTCGGCACTGCGAAATCCGGTGTCCCCATGAAAACGATGCGCACGAATAAATCTCCTTGGCTGGGTGCGCGATATCGCGCGGCGCACCGCCCGCGGTCAAGTATTGCCTGGCAAGAATTCCGCGCGCAGGAGGCTGTAGATGAGGGTGTCGTGCAGTTCCCCGTCACGCTCATGATGTTCGCGCAAAACGCCATCGCGCGATAAACCAAGACCGTTCAGCAGGCGCACAGACGGCGTGTTGAAAGCGGCAGTCGAGCAATAGAGCTTGTTGAGGTCGGTATCTGTAAATGTCCGGGTAAAGAATACCGTCAACATCTCGTGGCCAATGCCTTGTCCGCGGTGTTCAGGTGCAAGACCATAACCGAATTCGGCTGATCGATTGCGTGGATTGAAGTCGAACACGATCACCCACCCTGCCGGCTCTACTGCATCAGCATGACAATAGGTCCAGCTTTCGCGGTAGTCCTCACCGCGTATCACCTTGCCATCTTTGACCGGGCGGCATGTCTGATCTTCAAGCCGGTCGCCTTCGCACAGCCGCTTGAAGAGCTGCACGTCTTCATCGCTCGTTGGCCTCAGCATCTCAAGCATCTCCCAACCCTGTCGCGCGATCACCGATCATAACGTACCGGACTTGATCCGGCGCCCAGGGCGAACAACCAAGAGCCTCGGTTGCCGCCCTAGGCCCCGGATCAAGTCCGGGGCGCACAGATTTCAGACTGTCCGACTTCGTCCATATCGACACAAGCCATGCCCATGGGCTAGAACCGCGCAATGTCAAAAACACTCGTGCAATCGCAGTTCTCCAGGAGCGCCGAAGACTATGCGGTGAGCCCGGTTCACGCAAAGGGACGCAGTCTTGATCGGATTGTGGAGCTCGCCGATCCCAAAGACGATTGGCAGGTTCTCGATGTGGCAACGGGCGCCGGCCATACCGCGCTCGCATTTGCCGCAAGGTCAGGCCATGTCGTTGCAAGCGACCTGACGCCAAAGATGCTGGAGGTCTCGGCAGATCTGGCCAAGGAACGCGGCATCGAGAATGTTTCATTCAAAGAAGCCGACGCCGAAGCCCTTCCTTTCGAAGATAATTGCTTCGACTGCGTCACAAGCCGCATCGCGCCGCATCACTTTCCCAACATCGAAGGCTTCATTTCCGAGTCGGCCCGCGTTCTCAAGCCCGGCGGGATCTTTGCGCTGGTCGACAATGTGGCACCGGACAAACACACGACATCGGGCTTCTCCGAAACCGAATTGGCCGAAGCCGATGCCTTCTACAACGAATTCGAGAAGATCCGCGATCCCAGTCATGCACGCGCTCTGCCGCTTAGCGAATGGCTTGGCCGCTTGGATCAGGCCGGTTTCAAAATCCGCCATTATGAGATCATGCTCAAACCCATGGCGTTCGATCCCTGGGTCCAGCGCCTCAATGCAGGACCGGACTCTGTCGAGCAACTGCGCGATATGGCGAACAATCCACCACCGGCCGCCAAAGCCTTTCTCAAGCCTGAAACGCGCGATGATGGGCTCTGGCTCACCTGGGCTGAATGCCTCGTCATTGCCGAGGCGCCTCTGGCTTAATGCCAGCCGTGGCATAATACCAACGGAGGTGTAAGTCGGACGATCTGTAGACTTGTTTCTTAATCCTTCGCGGGTATGATGCGGCCCATGACGACATCGCTTCACATTGGATGCATTACGCGAATTACAGACCCGGCCGCCTGAGGGTGCCGGGAATCACTGTTCCTATTCGCTTACAATCCAATCGTGAAGGAGACAATCACATGTCTCAGCAATCTTCGGCCCGCGTATCACAGCCGGCCACCGACACCGTCAAAGCCTTCTATTTCGTAACCGGCGACACGCATCCCGGCTTGATGGCGCGCCTTGTTCAACCCTTTGCCAAACTCGGGTTGAGCCTTGAGCGCGTCCATGCCAGCACCGAGAATGGTGCAGGCAATACGCTCGAAGCCGATCTGCGCGTGAGTGACCTGACGCCACAGCAAGCGCACGTGATCGAGAAGTCTCTGGGTGCGATCGTGGGCGTGAAATCGGTCATCGCGCTGGTCGAACATTCCAGCTAGGCCGTTCTCGATCCACGGGCAGTTCGTCAACAATATTTCTCCGGCCCGACCCATTGGGCCACGGAGTACCGGTCGCCATGCGCCCAACCAATGGGCAATTGGCGATCGATTGCTCGCAGATCGGATTCCGTGAGCGTGATCTCGGCGCCCGCGGCAAGCTCCGTGAGATGGTCCGTCGAACGTGTTCCAGGGATGGGGAGAACGTGATCGCCCTGGTGCAGGAGCCAGGCAGTCGCCAATGACGATGCTTTCACACCCATCTCGCCCGCGAGCGCTCGAAATCCCTCTGTCGCGGCAATATTGCGTTTGAGATTCCGTTCCTGAAATCGCGGATTGCCCTTGAGAAAGCCGATTGTCTGACTCTTCTCGTAAGAATGCGGTTTGTCCGTCAGTAGGCTGCGACCAACGGGACTGAAAGCCACCAGAGACGTTGCAGTTCTCGCAGTGGTCTGGAGCAATCCCATTTCCGGAGAACGGGTCGACAATGAGTATTCCGACTGCACCGCCCCGACGGGATGGATTTCCGCCGCCAGCGCCAGTGTGGTCGGTGCGACCTCAGACAATCCGAACTGACGCGCTTTTCCCGACTTGACGATATCGCTTAGTGTTTCCGCCACTTCTTCGATTGAGCGATTGGGATCGAACCTGTGGATGTAGAACAATTCCACCTGATCGACACCGAGACGTTGCAGGGATTTGTCCAACTCAGAATTGAGATATTCGGAGCTGTTGTCGAACAGCCGATTGCCATCCGCATCGCGCTTGATCGCGGCTTTGGTGGCAATCTTGAACATGTTCTGTCGTTGCGCGCCCTGCTTGGCGAGAAACGACCCGATCCGCTCTTCCGAAACGCCACTGCCATAGACATTTGCGGTATCGATATGATCGATCCCCAGATCCAGGGCTTTCGACAGGATCGCGTGAGACTTGTCCTCATCCGTCGGACCATAAAAATCGGAAAAGGACATGGCGCCAATCCCAATGGCCGAAACGGTCGTTCCTGTATTGCCGAGTTTCCGCTGTTGCATAAGACCTCGTCATCGAATGTTTTGGATTGAGATAAGCAACGAAACCTGCCGCTGCCGATCGAAAGAGTTGGGTTGTGGAGCTTCTTGCGATGTTTGCGTTTACAGGAGTGATCGCGGTCAATCAAACCAGCGCTGGCTTTTCTTGAAACGCCACCTCAGCGCGGGAGGACAAACGCCGACCTCAAGGCAATTGCACCAGGAGGCCTTTGAACTTTCATCAGCCGGATAGGCATACCCGGCTTCAAACATATCGACCGCAGCGCTCCGCCATTGGCCTTTGTGCTTGAGATAGATATCGGCAACTTGATGACCACCATCCCCGACGGCCTCTGGTTTGCAGATACGAAGGAGCGAGGATGTGAGATGAGCACCGGGTAGATGGGATTTCAGGTAACTCGTAGCTTCCAATGCCATATCCCTCTCGGCCTTGCAGCCGGCAAGTGGCGCATGTCGAGGCGCGACAATGCCGCGCAACCGCACCGAAGATCGCACCCACGCTGTTGCTTCACCAGTGTTGTGGAGAATATCGATCTCATCCCCGCTCGTGACCGACTTTAAGACAGCAGGCTTGCAATCGCCGGGGAGCGAAGGATCCGGCCCCAGAGACCGCCGGCTGCTGAACAATGCGATGATGCCGATCACCAAGGCTACGAGGCACAACCCGTAGAGTGTCGAGTTCAATCGGAGCCAACGATGACCGTGTTGAAACATGGACCGGCGATACCTGCCTCTCATCAATGAGCAATTGATCAGCGCGCAATCTTATGGCGTAGGGTATTGCGCGCTCAACCCGTCTACCTTCACGATGAGATGAAAATACCTGCAACACGGGCAAAGCGTTCGGGCGCAAACGGCCAATCCGTCTGACCGACGCTGAAGCTGGGCCCCGCCGCCGATTCAAGAACGCACTTTGTCAGGACATGTCATTCAAGGATCGTGCGGATGCGCTCGGGGACCAAGCCCTGGGCGCATCCGTTTGTCATCAATTACCTGCTACCAGGTCTTCGGCATCGGTTCGCCGAGAATGTAGTTGCCGATGGCTTCGGCAAGGACTTCATACTCGGGACACTCGCCGGTGCAGCGCTTGGCGATTTCAGCAAGCTGGGCCTTCGCGCTCGCGAGATCGCCTTTCTGCAAATAACCCTCGCCCAGATATTCGCGAGCAATATTCAGGTTCGGGTCCTTGGCAAGAGCCTTCATGTAATACGTGATGCCTTTGTCCACATCACCGAGCTTGCGTGTCGTGAACCCGATATAGTTGAGGACTTTCGGATCCTCCTGATCGTACATCGAAAAGAGCAAATCGCGCGCTTCACCATATTGCTCGGTCTCGATCAGCCATCTGGCCTCTTTGTAGAGTGCCGGATCGGTCAGCGCATCCGAGCGTTTTTGCACGCAAGCGCCATTATACTTGCTCCAACGTTGGCCATCCTTGCAGGTCTGAACGGCAACGCATTTGCCTTTCTTCTTCGAATAGGAATGACCGAATTCGCAAGTCGGTTTGCTATTCGGGGACGGGTCGGGTTTTGGCTGGCTCATTGCGGCTGCCGGCGATGCGAAAATGCCTGCTGAACCCATAGCCATCATGCCGGCAAACACCGACGCCAAAACGAGGTGTACACCGTTCCGTCTGTTGATCGCCATTTCAACGCTCCTAATTGCTTGGTTGTCCCACCCCAAGTTCAACTATTCCGAGTCTAACGCGCCCAAGTACCGCGCTCTAGTGTGGTGTGCTTCACACTATTTTGAGCGGCTTTCCAGGCCTCAAGAGGCCCCATCTTGCCAGGGAATGCGAGCCGGCATTGATCAAGTGCCTGCACCGTCGTAGGGTCTGTTCGCCGTTTTGAGGGGATCCCCAATGCTGCGTTCATTCATCTTGCCCTTCGTCGGCACCTGGTTCATCGCCTGGGTTGCGATCGCGGTCGATGCTTCGGCTCAATTTACTGTCGACTCCTCGGCACCATTCGATCTCGACCTGACACTGGACGAATATATGGGGAAGGCGGGGGACGATGTGAAGCTCGTGCCGCCGGGCAAGCTGAAAATTGACGGATATCGGATGATCTGCGGACGTCGTCCAACAGTGATCGACCCGAATTTCGATAGCTGGGGAGGCGCCTATCCCGGTTTCGTCATCCTGAATACGAAGCGCCTTGAGGGCCTACCAACACCTGTAAAACTTTACGTTTTCGCGCATGAGTGCGGACATCAATTTATTGGTCGCGATGAGGAAAAAGCCGACTGCTTCGCAGTCAAACGTGGGCGCCGTTATGGATGGCTGACAAAATCCGGCATGGAAGAGATCTGCGGTTTTATCTCGAAACTGAAGGGCAGTTGGGATCATCTCCCCGGCCCGAAACGTTGCAAACAGATGCAACAGTGCTTTAAAGACGCCGCGCCGCGGCAAAGTCGCGCAAACCGGCAATAATTTGGCGCGAGGAGGACATTTATGAGAGTGAGCCTCTGCCTCGCCATCATTGTTACGGGTTTTTACGTGGCGGCGTCGTCAAAGCCTGGATTCGCCGCACCAGAAGACAAGCGAATCGCACCAGGCAAGCTCAAGCTCGCGGGGCGCATGATGGGGTGCGGACGCACGCCAACACTGATTTCAAACAGCTTTTGGGACTATGGCGGGGCAACGCGCGGCTTGATCATTCTGAACCGCAAAAGGCTGAAGACACTCCCGGCAGCCGTTCAACTCTACGTTTATGCCCACGAGTGCGGCCATCAGATCTACGGCAGAAGCGAACCGAATGCGGATTGCTATGCGGTAAAACGAGGACGACGTGATGGATGGCTCTCGCAAAACGGTCTTAAGCAGATCTGCACGTTCCTGAAAGATTTGCCTGGTGACTATGTGCATCCACCTGGGCCGAAACGCTGCGAGATCATGACAGCTTGCTTCAAGAAAGTCGCACCGCAGCGGGCGCGTCGCTGATTGTTTGGCTATCGAGCCGGGCCGCCCGCTCCCCCGGCCCAACCACCCAATAAAGGTACCCTCCGGGTGGTTGGGCCGGGGGAGCGGGCGGCCCGGCTCGTTGCATTAGTCCTCCACTGACTTGACCGGCGCGCCGCATAGCTCCAAAACACACGTCAACACGGCTTTTACCTATCTGACGAGAGCATTATGGATAAATTCGACACGCTGACCGGAGTTGCCGCACCGCTGCCGATGATCAACATCGACACAGACAAGATCATCCCCAAGCAGTTCCTCAAGACCATCAAGCGTACCGGGCTCGGGGAAAGCCTCTTCTTCGAGATGCGCTACGATGACAATGGAGACGAGCTGCCGGACTTCGTGCTCAACAAACCAGCCTACCGCGATGCCAAGATCTTGATCGCCGGGGATAATTTCGGCTGCGGCTCAAGCCGCGAGCATGCGCCATGGGCTCTGCTGGATTTCGGACTGCGCTGCATTATCGCGCCATCCTTTGCGGACATATTCTATAATAACTGCTTCAAGAACGGCATTTTGCCGATCGCGCTGCCGCAGGAAGAGATTGACAAACTCCTGGAGGATGCCGATCGCGGTGCCAATGCGACGATCACAGTCGATCTTGAAGCCCAGGAAATCAGGGGTCCCGACGGCGGCGTCATCGCCTTCGAACTCGACCCTTTCCGCAAGCATTGTCTGCTGGAAGGCCTCGACGATATCGGCCTGACAATGCAGAAGAGCGATGCGATAGACGATTTCGAAGAAAAAGCATCGGCCGCACGCCCCTGGTCTTGAGGACGAGGCCAACACGTCAATTCAAAGAGGTACAAAGCCCCGGACTTGATCCGGGGCCCAGGGCCACGTGCATCGTCTGCGTCTTGATCGACCTGGGTCCTGGATCAGGTCCGGAACATTGATTCCAGCGGGCGCAAGGGCTGCCTTTTCGACCCTGCCGCAATAACGCGTTATACTCCCGGCCAATAACAAGCGTTGGGAGGCGTTCATGTGTCGAATTTTTGCCGGCCAGGCACCGGAGAACTATGAATATGTGACCCGTTCGGTCCGCCTCGGCGGTCACTCGACGAGCATCCGACTGGAACGGTCATTCTGGCAGACACTGGAAGAAATCGCCGTCGCACAGAGCATGAGCCTTCCAAAGTTTCTAACCATCCTACACAACGAAGTCGTCGAGCTTCGAGGGGAAGCGGCAAATTTCACGTCACTCCTGCGATGTGCCTGCCTGACCTATGTCAGCGAGGTGCAGGGCAATGTGAAACAGCAGTCTGCACTTAAGGCGGAAGCGCTTGTGGCCGCGGAGTAGCGGCTGGCGAACACCCATCTTTCCTTCGTCATCACCGGACCTGGACCGGTAATCCATGCAGTGCGCGCCTTTGGCCGATCGATCGCTTTCTCAACGAACAACGGCCCCTCGCCCCTTGTAGTATCTCCATACCACCCGCTGCCCATTTGAGCGCGTAAGCTTTCCTTATGCCGAGCCACACAGTCTTGCTTGGCTTGCAAACCGGAACAGCAATGGAGGCATTATGGCGAAGGCCATTCACACCATGATCCGCGTGTTGGACGAGGCAAAGTCCGTCGACTTTTATAAGCGCGCTTTCGGTCTCGAGATCGCAGACCGCTTCGAATTCGATGACTTCACACTGATCTACATGCGCAACGGCGAAGCCGACTTCGAGGTCGAACTGACCATCAATCACGGACAAAAAGAACCCTACGAGCACGGGACTGCCTATGGCCATATTGCCTTTAGCGTCGAAGATCTCGACTCGGAACATGCGCGGTTCGAGAGCGAAGGCCTGTCTCCCGGAAAAATAGTCGAATTCCATCGGGACGGCGGGCTAATGGCGCGCTTTTTCTTCGTCCAGGATCCGGACGGCTACAAGATCGAAATGCTGCAGCGGCACGGCCGCTACCAATAAGATAAAACGAATTGAGTGGGAGGAAACCTCAATGAGAGTGATCGACAAACAGACGCGACTATCGCGCCGCGACTTTGTGGCGGCAGGCGGAGCGGCGGCATTGCTCGTCGGCTCCGGCACCCTGTCGTGCCCGACGGGCGCGTGGGCCATGGAAGTCAAGAGTCTCAAGCCGGAGACCATGCGCACGCTCATCCAGATGGCGCGCGATATCTATCCACATGACCGACTTGCAGACAAACACTATGCCGAAGCTCTCAAAGGTTACGACGATAGCGCCGGAAACGATGCCGGCCTCAAGACTACACTCGAGTTCGGCGTCGAAATGCTGAACGGACTCGCAAAAGGCAAGCATGGCCGCTCCTATGTCGACGTTGGCTGGGAGGCCGACCGCGTTGCGCTGCTGCGCCAGATCGAAGGTGGCCCGTTCTTCCAGAAGATCCGGGGCGGCCTGGTTACCGGCATCTACAACAACACCGCCGTCTGGCCGAAGTTCGGATATGAGGGGCCATCCGCTGCAAAGGGTGGCTATATCGAACGCGGCTTCGACGACATCGATTGGGTGTAGGAGGAAAAAATGGCAGCTCCTTATGAACTCAATGATGACAGCGTCGTGGTGGTGGTTGGCTCAGGCGCCGGTGGCGGAACACTGGCGACGGATCTTGCATTGAAAGGTATCGACACGGTCGTTCTCGAGGCCGGCGGACGACACGAGATTGAAGACTTCTCCAATGACGAGTGGGGAATGTTCTCACAGATTTCGTGGCTTGATGAGCGCACGACATCCGGTGACTGGCGTGTCGCAAAGGATTTCTCCGGCCTTCCCGCCTGGATCGTAAAGGCCGTCGGCGGCTCGACGGTCCATTGGGCAGGCGCATCGCTCCGCTTTCAGGAGCATGAATTCAAGGCACGCACCACATATGGCGCCGTGCCCGGCGCTAACCTTCTCGACTGGCCGATCACACTCCAGGAAATGGAGCCCTACTATGCCAGGGCCGAAGACCGTATGGGCGTAACCCGCACCAACGGAATCGAAGGCCTGCCCGGCAACAACAATTTCAAGATTATGAAGGCCGGCGCCGACAAGCTCGGCTACAAGACCTGTCATACTGGACGGATGGCGATCAATTCAGCGCCACGCGGCGGTCGCGCGGCCTGTCAGCAAATCGGATTCTGCTTCCAGGGCTGCAAGACAGGCGCAAAATGGTCGACGCTCTATGCGGAAATCCCGCGCGGTGAGAACACCGGCAAACTCGAAGTTCGCTCAAATGCCCAAGTGCTCCAGATCGAGCATGACGACAAGGGCCGCGTCTCGGGCGTTGTCTATGCGGACAAAGACGGCAATACCCAGCGCCAGAAGGCACGGGCCGTCTGTGTCGCCGGCAATTCGATCGAGTCGCCAAGATTGCTACTGAACTCCGCATCGAGCATGTTCCCCGATGGTCTCGCCAACGGGTCGGGACAGGTCGGACGCAACTATATGCGTCATATGACGGGCAGTGTTTACGGTGTCTTTGACCGGCCGGTGCACATGTATCGCGGCACGACCATGGCTGGAATTATCACGGATGAATCCAGACACGACACGTCGCGCGGCTTCGTCGGTGGCTATGAACTGGAAACCCTGTCACTCGGACTGCCCTTCATGGCCGCCTTTCTCGACCCGGGTGCCTGGGGCCGGTCCTTCACCAGCGCTCTCGACATGTACGACCATATGGCAGGCATGTGGCTTGTCGGTGAAGACATGCCTCAGGAGTCCAACGCCATCACCTTGCATCCGACAAAGAAGGACAAGCATGGCCAGCCGATCCCTAATGTGCATTTCGATGATCACCCCAATGATATCGCCATGCGCAACCATGCCTACGGACAAGGAGCGGCGGTCTATGACGCGGTTGGCGCGACACGCACATTCCCGACGCCGCCCTACCCGTCGACCCACAATCTTGGTACCAACCGTATGAGCGAGAAGCCGCGAGACGGTGTCGTCAACAAGTGGGGACAGGCGCACGACGTGCCGAATCTGTTCATCTCGGACGGCAGCCAGTTCACGACGGGTGCTTCGGAGAACCCGACATTGACCATCGTGGCACTCGCCATCCGTCAGGCGGATCACATTGCCGGGGAGATGAAAAAAGGAAATCTTTGAGGGGGGCCTCAAGTCCATCCGACCGACGGCGCCGCCCTTCCGGGGCGGCGCCTTTTCATTTCAGGCGGCAAAAACTCCTTTGTTGGCAGAGCACTTGAACGATTCCTGCGGCTGCTGTAGCAAAATGCCAACATCACGATCCTGAACACATTCCAGAATTTAATGCGTGGAGCCCCGAACCATGGCGACCTTTGACGTTTTGATGCTTCCAGGAGACGGAATTGGACCGGAAGTCATGACGGAGGTCGAGCGCGTCGTTGGATGGCTCGCCTCGAATACCGGTTCTGATTTCAACACAGAGAGCGATCTGGTCGGTGGCTGCGCCTACGACGCCCACGGGGTGTCGGTGACGGATGCGACGGTCGACAAGGCTCTGCAGGCGGACGCCATCGTGCTTGGCGCCGTGGGCGGCCCCAAATGGGATGGTGTCCCTTATGACGTGCGGCCCGAGGCCGGCCTGCTAAGACTGCGCAAGGATCTCGACCTCTTTGCCAATCTCCGCCCGGCTGTTTGCTATCCGGCACTGGCAGACGCCTCAAGCCTCAAGCGTGAACTTGTCGAGGGTCTCGATATTCTCATTCTCCGAGAATTGACGGGCGGCACCTATTTCGGCGAGCCGAAAGAACTCGTGACACTCGAGGATGGCCAGAAGCGCGCTGTCGACACTACGGTCTATACGACCAGCGAAATCGATCGTATCGCTCGTGTCGGGTTTGAGCTGGCGCGCAAGCGTGGCAACAAGCTTCATTCGGCCGACAAACGCAACGTCATGAAGAATGGTGTCCTCTGGAACGAAGTCGTGACGGCCGTTCATGCCGACTATTCCGATGTGGAGTTGGTCCACATTCTGGCGGACAACTGCGCCATGCAGCTGATCCGGGATCCCAAGCAATTCGACGTCCTCGTCACCGACAATCTCTTTGGGGACATGCTTTCCGACGAAGCGGCCATGATGACGGGATCGCTCGGCATGCTTCCCTCCGCCTCGCTTGGTGCCGAAGATGCAAGCGGAAAACGCGGTGCATTGTATGAGCCGGTCCACGGCACGGCACCTGATATCGCAGGTCAGGGAAAGGCGAACCCGATTGCAACCATTGCAAGCTTCGGCATGGCTCTGCGCTACTCGTTCGACATGAGTGCAGAGGCCGATCTCCTCGACAAGGCCATCGCATCGGTTCTGGAGAAAGGACTGCGCACAGCAGATCTGGTCGGGGTTGGCGGACAGTCCATCTCGACAGAGGCCATGGGTAACGCCATCATCGCGGAGCTTGACGCTCTCAGCGGGTGAGCCAATGACCAGCATCGCCATCATTGCTTTTGACGGCGCTACGGACATCGACATCTTTCTGCACTGGGACTTTCTCAGTCGTCCGGTAACGATGTTTGGGCAGGAAAGCGAGGATTGGCAGGTTCGGCTTCTCGGCACCAAGGAACGCCATGTCACCATGGCCGGTCTGGAAGTTCCCATGCATGGGACCATTGACGAAGCCCGCAATGCCGATGCCGTGGTCCATGCTTCAGGACCTCTGACCCGGACCATGATGCAGGACGATGACTATCTCGCGCGCCTGGCACTCGAACCGAAGCGCCAGCTTGTCGGGTCGCAATGCTCTGGCGCCCTGATCCTGGCCGCCAGCGGTCTGCTGACTGGCATGGAAGCAACGACCTACCCGACGGCGCGCACTCATCTGGAGAACTTTGGTGCCAATTTCGTCGCCAGACCGTTCGTCGCCCACGATCGTATCGCGACAGCAGGATGCCTTGCTGGCGTCGCTCTCGATCGCTCGCTGCTGGCCAAGCTTCTGGATGCCACAACGGCCGAGCGATGCATCGCCTCTGGCGAAGCCTGGGGTCAGGGCATTGAAATGGTCTACGAGACCGAACCTGTGTGAACGCTTGATTGCAGTTCTCTGTGCCGGTCGAGCAAGCCACCAATAATCGTCATTCCAGCGAAGGCTGGAATCCAGCCCGGCGACAACGAAATAAGGAAATGGCCCTGGATCCCAACCTTCGCTGGGATGACGATCGGTGATAGTTCAGAAATAGAAATGAGAAGTTCTGAGTGTGTCCGCCTCAACCACCGGCCTGCCACTCGCGAACGCTGTCGAGCGGATAGAGCAGCATCAAGACATTGAGGGTGAGATTGTCGCGGATGATCGCACCGACGATGAGTTCCATGGCAATGGCAGCCGTTACCGTGATCCAAATCGGAAGTCGCGAAGCCAGCCAGAACCCGACCAGCATCATTGTCATATCGCTGACCGAATTGAGCACGCTATCGCCGAAATAATCGAGCGACACCGTCGCCTCGCGATACCGATTGATGATCATGTCGGTGTTTTCGAGAATCTCCCAGGCGCCTTCCACAACAATGGCAACGATGGCCCGTGCGCCCATGCTCCATCCCGGAGCGACGAACGCAAGCGCAGCGTAAAACAAAAAACCGTGGATCACGTGGGATGGCGAATACCAGTCCGAGAGATGTTGGGAATTCTCCGAACTGAGCACGACGCCATGCCACAGCATTATTGTCCCGCACGTACAGATCGGCGTACGCCCCATGGCCAGCAAGATCCCGGCAACCAGGGCAATCAATGCAAGACCAATGAGCCAGTGGCGCGGAGTCGTGCCGGCAGTTGCGGTCATGATGTTCTCGTCATGATGCAGTCACGCAATCCCTGATTGGATCGTGTAGAGAAGGACCTCTACTCGGTGAACACGCTGAACCGCTGATTGCTCGAATTCGGGTCCCGTTCGTTCTTGCAATCCCATTGAATGAGCTGTGCGCCCGCCTGCTGGCTGTTGTTCGCAATATCCAGACATTTTTTCGAATGGACGGCCCAAATCTGAAAAATGTTCGGTGAAAAAGACGGTTTCAAAACGAACTGCTGGTTCGGGTTGCCGGTGCAAGGCCATTGGATAATCGCTTCACCAGATTGTACGGACGAACGCGGAACATCCAGACACAGCCCGTTGAGTTTTGAGACAATGTTCCATTTGTTGTCGGCCAGGTAGCGAAACTCCCAGGCCTGGTTGGGATTTCCCGTGCAGTGCCACTGAATGATCGCGGTCCCATGCTGTTTCGAGCTTTGCGGCACATCGATGCATTTGTCCGTATGGGCCGGAGCGATCTTGAAATACTGGGCATGAGACGGGGTTGCGAAGACCAGGAACAAGCACGCAAAGACAACGGCAAATTGTAACATTGATCCAACTCCGGAGTGACGGTCATCGGTAGGCATGACAAATACCAGCGGCGGGAGATCTGAGGTTTTCGCAGACAACCGGTGTTTGTCAAACCGAATATGGCGACTTCACCATTCCATTGATGGACGAAGCTGTCACAATTCAGTCGCTCTCCTATCGCAAAAACGCGTCATCTCACGCATGCTTGCCCTGCCGCGAAAGGCCCCATCAAAATGTACTCTACTTCTCTTGTCGCACTCCTCGCGCTCTCTCTGGCTGTCGCTACTCCTGCGCTTGCGCAGGATAAGGAACCAGCTCCGGCATCGGCCAAGAAGAAGCGCGTTCTGACGCCTGAAGAGAAGAAAGAAAAAGAGCAGCGCAAAACGTGCAAGATCCAGATGTGCGATGTGCTCTATTCCAAGAATGCGGAAGGTCCGGACATTTCCTGCGACATCATCAAGACCTGGCGCGAGGAAGATGTTGAGGAGATGGTGACGGGCGGAAAAATCGATTGGCCCTGGGGCGCAGCCAAATGTACGACGAAATTGACCGTCTCACGCGAATTGCTCGTCAAGGCTGCCGGATCCGACTCCTATGTCGCCAAGCTAAAGCCTCACAAAGTCGCCTGTACGCTTGATCGCAAGTCGGAAGGCAAAACCTACGACGTCGTCGTCGGGATCCAACCCGAGGTCACGTTTGAAAAAGGCAAGGCCGTGAAAAGTCAGGTCAACTGGGGCGACATCGAAGCACCGATGCTGGCCTACGGCGTCATCTGGCCCGGCGCCAAACTGGATAACAGCCTCAACGCCATGGGTGGCACCGTCACCAAGATGGTCAATGAGTTCGTGTCTGCCAAATGCGATGAGATCAAGGATCTGGTCCCAAGCCGTAAAGCTGCAAACTGAGCGCAGGACAGCGTGGCTTGGACGGGCACAGAATCTAAACGTTTGGTTAACGCTGTTTTCCGACGGCAATAATTCTAAATCTATCAGTCCCTCAGACGTCTGACTTCCCATCTGGACTCAGGCCGTCTGGACTCATCGTTTCGCGATTCTTGGCTCTAGGATGCGACAACAGAGCGCACTTACTGTACCCTCCATCGTTCCAAAAGCTCGAATTCCGATGAAAATCCGCGGATTTCCATCGTTTCGAACCCGACGAGGGGAATACAATGCGCAATACATTTCTAGTTGCCGTGGACGGCAGCGAAGGCAGCAATCGTGCAGTGGCCTTTGCAGCCGAACGGGCGAAGGCCGGTGGGGCCAACGTTGTTCTGGCCCACATTATCGAGTGGTCTCCTTATAGCTTTCATACACCCGACGAACTTGCGGAGCGCCACAAGCGCCGCGAAGAAGAAATCGACAGGGCTCAAAGCTCTGTCGTGGCCCCGGTTGCAAAGTCGCTCGAAGAGAGTGGCGTCAACGTGACCAGCGTCGTGCGCCATGGGCATCCGGGCGAAACGCTTGTCGAACTCGCGGCAGAGCATGATGTTGCCCAGATCTTCATCGGAAGACTCGGCGAATCCCGCCTCAAAGCCATGCTGTTTGGCAGCCTGCCTGCCGCTCTTGTCCAGACATCGCCGGTACCGGTGACCGTCGTACCCTAGTCGTCGGCCAAGACGCTATTTCACTTTGGGAGACTTCTATGAAACGTATATTGACGATGCTCGGCCTTTTGGCCGTTCTAACGTCGCCGGCCGCTGCCGCCGGTATCGACGAGACCATCAATACGATGGTGCAACCGATCACCGATATCGTTGCGGCGATCGTCTTCTTCAAAATTCCGGTCTTCGGAGCCCAGCTGCCGCTCGTCGTGCTCTGGCTGGTCGTCGGCGCCGTGTTCTTCACGTTTTATATGGGGTTCATCAACCTCAGAGGCTTCAAGCATGCCATCGAGCTGGTTCGCGGCGATTATGCAAACCCGAACGATGCCGGTGAAGTCTCGCACTTCCAGGCTCTGGCAACGGCCGTTTCCGGCACCGTCGGCATCGGTAATATTGGCGGCGTCGCCGTTGCGGTGACGGTCGGCGGTCCAGGTGCAACCTTTTGGCTGATCCTTGCGGGTTTCCTCGGCATGTCGACCAAGTTCGTTGAGTGTACCCTCGGCGTCAAATACCGAAACGAGAACCCGGACGGATCGGTTTCGGGCGGGCCGATGTATTATCTCGACAAAGGCTTTTCCGAACGTGGAATGGCTGGTTTCGGTCGCTTTGTCGGAATCTTCTATGCCGTCGGTATCTTTATCGGCGCCCTCGGCATCGGCAATATGTTCCAGTCGAATCAGGCCTTTGTGCAGTTCGTCAACGTAACAGGCGGCACCGAGGGAAGCTGGTTCGCAGACAAAGGCTGGCTCTTCGGGATCGCCATGGCATTGGTTGTCGCCTCAGTGATCATCGGCGGCATCAAATCGATCGCCAAGGTGACCGAGAAGATCGTGCCGTTCATGGCCATCTTCTACTGCTTCTTCGCCTTGATCGTCATTTTCATGAACTTCAGCTCGATCCCGCAAGCGGTCATCAACATCTTTGACGGTGCCTTCACGGGCGAAGGCGTTGCCGGTGGTGCTCTTGGCGCCATGATCATCGGCTTCCAGCGCGCCGTCTTCTCGAACGAAGCCGGTATCGGTTCCGCCTCGATCGCTCACTCGGCCGTGCGGACGAACGAGCCGATCACGGAAGGCATGGTCTCGTTGCTCGAGCCCTTTATCGACACAATCATCATCTGCACGATCACGGCATTGGTCATCGGCACGACCGCCGTTGCCTATCCGGGTTTTGCAGGCGACGCCAAAGGCATTGCCATGACATCGGCCGCCTTCGAGCAGCAGATCTCCTGGTTCCCGATCCCACTGGCCTTCGCAGGCATGCTGTTCGCCTTCTCGACCATGATCTCCTGGTCCTACTACGGGCTGAAAGGCTGGACCTATCTGTTCGGCGAAGGGATTGTCATGGATCGGATCTACAAGCTGATCTTCTGCATCTTCGTGGCATTGGGCTGCATGCTGCAACTCGGCGCCATCCTGGATATCTCGGACGCACTGGTGTTCCTGATCTGTGTCCCGAATATCCTCGGTCTCTACATCCTGGCACCGATCGTGAAGAAGGAGTTGAACTCCTATCTCGCACGGGTAAAGAGTGGCGAGATCAAGAAGTACAAGAACGTCTAGAGCGACGTGCGTCTATTCAGACGCACATAAGTTGCTCTAGCAGCTTAGAATCGATCAACTTTTCTGCACTTAGTCGACTTCGACTAAGTGCAGGTTGATCTGACAAAACAGCGTACGGCCGGGAAACCGGCTACGCCGAAAGCCCTCTCCTCCGGGAGAGGGCTTTTTTGTGGCTAATGGAATCGAACAGGGCAACCTGGAGACGACCATGCATCCCTAGCCGGGAATGAATTCAAACGATCGAAGCCGATTTCCCGAACTGGATGAAAGATCCGGAGCCTCGCCCCGCCAAGTTGACATCCACCGTGCGTCCCGCATTGAGCACGGGATGTCCGAATGACAGCAGCCGCAGCATCAACATCATGCCAACGCCCCTCAAGCCATCGGTGCCCACAAAAAAAGGCGGCCCCGAACGGGGCCGCCTTCGCAATCGCGTGTGTCAGAGACTTAGGAACGCCACCAGCGACGAGGCTCGACGTGGATCGCCTCGCTACCTCTTGGGAACTGGTTGGCGATAGCGGAAATCTCCTTGTAGGTGTCGTGTCCGCCTGACCATTTGTTCAGACGCTCACGCCAGGATTCCCACTCCTTCGGATGATGGGTCGGCGAGCACATCTCTTCGGCTTCCTTCAAAGCCTCAGGAGAAAGTTGGGCGACACGGACGCCGGCTTTCTCATAAATCGTGCCCGGATGCTGTGGCGTGCTTGCACCACAAACGTTCACGAGACCAGCTTCGTTGTGGCCCTGAACCCACATCTGCGTTGCAAAGGCCGACTCCATGACTGCATCCTGAATATCTGCAGGCAGTTTGTCGAACGTTTGCGTGCGCATTGCCGTGGCGTGTGTGCCAGCGAAGAAGTCGAGTTGAACATCCTGCGCCATCACTGGAGCCATATTGGCAAAACAAGCCGCCGACGACCATGTCTCAGCGCCGTCGATCAGGCCTTGCTTCAGACCATCAAGCGTTTCCTCCCAGGCGATCGGCACTGGGTTCAGCTTCATCAGTGACATAGCGATACGCCCAAGCTGCGTACCCGTCACACGGTTCTTGGTACCGGCAAGCTGCGTCACGCTGGTGACTGTCGGCTTATCCTTCCAGCCCTTGCCAAGCATGATGCCGCGCAATTCCACGTGGCTCCACAGAACTTTCAGCTTGTGGCGCTTCTCCATGGGCTCACGGAAAAGTTTCATGCTGTCCGGATGATACAGGAAGTTGTAGAGCGACGCTCGTGTCGGGAACATGTAAGCGTAATCGAGCACGTTGTAGTATGGCGCGCCACCGGCAGCATTCTGCGTGGACGAGTCATACATGTCGACGATGCCCTGCATGGTCTTCTTCACGCAGTCGAGCTGGCCGCAAAGCTGGTTGGAGCCGATAAACTCGACGCGCAACGCACCTTCCGTCCGCTCTTCAACATCACGAGTCCACTGGAGACAGCCCGAGAACTGGATCTTTTGGATCCGCTCGTTCATGCCGTCGGCACCGAACTTGATCGTTGCCTTAGGCTTGTTCTTGAAGCGCTTGTCGTAAGTGGAATTCGCAGCCTTTGCGAGAGTCGAAAGTGAGACGGTTCCCGTGAGACCGGCAAGGCCCAGGGCCGTCGATGTCATTCCGTATTGTTTGACGACGCGCAAAAAATCGCGCCGCGTCACGCCTTCGAGGCGTGAGAAAATGTTATTTGGGTTATGCGGTTGCTGCATTGTCAGTCGTTCCTCCACTATAAATCGGCGCCTATCCGTACCCCGTCGTTCAAACTGAGAATCGCGAAATCCGGAAGTTGTCCTTGGCGATAGCGCCTACTGGTTGCCGGTATATGATACAGAAAGTTCCAAAAACTGCGAGTCATGCTTACGTCAATGACGAATGACGTCGCATGTTGCTATATTGATCAATCCTCCCCTCTGAGCGCAAGCCCTAGAACAAAGCTCGTTACTGAAGGGTTGACAGGCCCAGTTATCGGCGAAAAACCGCCGTTTTCAGTCGTCTTTCGGCGCTCGGCAGACGCCTACCTTTCCGCGAATTAATCTCACAACATTCCGTGATTCGCTTTTTGGCAAAGACCGGGTGGCGCAACTTCGTCTGAATCGTGTAACAAAAGCCTTGCAACCGGACCCGCCGCCTCCCAACTAAGTGCGGCAATCAAAGGTAGACAAAACAATGAGTTATAAGATCGCCGTCGTCGGCGCCACTGGCAATGTGGGCCGCGAAATGCTGGAAATTCTTGCAGAACGCGAATTTCCCGTGTCCGAAGTCGTTCCTATCGCATCGCGGAAATCGATCGGTGTGGAAGTCTCTTTCGGCGATAAAACATTGAAATGTCAGGACATTGAGCAGTTCGACTTCTCGACATGCCAGTTTGCGCTGATGTCGGCCGGCGGTTCGGTCTCCAAAGAATGGAGCCCGAAGATCGGACGTATGGGCTGCCTTGTGATCGATAACTCGTCCGCCTGGCGCTACGACGCCGACGTTCCGTTGATCGTTCCGGAAGTCAACGCCGATGCGGTCGAGGGCTTCACCAAGAAGAACATCATTGCCAACCCGAACTGCTCCACGGCGCAACTCGTCGTGGCTCTGAAGCCTCTGCATGACAAGGCCGGCATCGAGCGCGTGGTCGTCTCGACATATCAATCCGTATCCGGGGCTGGCAAGGAAGCCATGGAAGAGCTCTGGACGCAGACCCGCGGCATTTTCGTGACCGATACGCCGGAGCCTCAGAAATTCACCAAGCAGATTGCCTTCAACGTCATTCCTCACATCGACGTCTTCATGGAAGACGGCTACACGAAAGAGGAATGGAAGATGCTGGCCGAAACCAAGAAGATCCTCGATCCGAAGATCAAGCTCAGCGCGACCTGCGTTCGCGTGCCCGTCTTCGTCGGCCATGCGGAAGCCGTCAACATCCAGTTCCGCGATCCGATTACAGCGGACGAAGCGCGCGACATCCTGCGCGAAGCGCCTGGCGTTCTCGTCATCGATAAGCAGGAAGACGGCGGCTACGTGACGCCGGTTGAGTGCGTCGGCGATTTCGCGACGTTCGTCTCGCGTATCCGAGAAGATGCGACGATCGAAAACGGCCTCAACCTTTGGGTCGTCTCCGACAATCTTCGCAAGGGCGCCGCTCTTAACACGGTGCAGATTGCCGAGACGGTTATCAACCGCAATCTGCTCAAGAAGGCAGCCTGAGTGATAGATTCATGAGGCCTGGCTTGAGGGCCTCATGAATCAAGTGGCAACCGGTACGTTCGGTGCCGGTTGCCACTTGCTGGCGCAAAAAATCTCTCTAAAACCGCATCACTGCTTCCCATCGGTGCGTTCGGTCCCTAAAACCACAGCCTCGTGAGGGACCGATGAGCTGGCTATCCAAACGCAAGACCGAAGAGAAAGACGAGATCGAGACCCCGGGCGGCGACGTCGAGCGCGGGCTCGTAGCGCGTTATCTCGCGCGCATTTTCGAACGGTCCGATCTGCCTCTTCGCGCAACGTGCAGCCTGCTCTATTGGTTGAACGAGCGTCGCGAGACGATGGATCTGCCAATCCCTCAGGAGATCGGCACGATCGTCGGCGAGCTCTACTCAGGTCGCTTCCGCTATACGGATCTTGATCGGGCCTATCGGCGAAACCGCGACAAGGTCATCCGCGATCTTCGCCGTGTGGCCGAAGAGACACCGCGCCCGGAACCGCTTGCCAGCAATGTGGCGCTACTGACTGATGAGCTCGGACTGCCAAAAGAAGCCTGGAAGATTATCGGTCTGGTGGCCTGCTACACGCGCTTCAATCAGGTTGAATATCTTTGCGACACAATGACCGACCATGGCCTGCTTGGCCGCGCCATCGCGCTCATGGTCGGTGAGCCCGCCCGCACCATCGAACACCTGATTTCGCCTCTTGGAGAACTGGCGGCGTCTGGCCTGTTGCAGCTCAACGATCACGATGAGCGCATCGCCGGCGGCGGTGGCCGCTTTTCCATTCCATGGCGGGTGGATGCCTGTCTCGATCAGCGGTTCGACGACTTCCCTAGCATGCGCAAAGCGCTCCTGGGAGAGCCGCTTGAGGCCCGCCTGAACCTCTCCGACTATGATCATGTCGCAAAGGACCGCGATTTCATCTCGAATGTTCTTCAGGGCGCCGCGGCTGAAAAGGCAGTCGGGGTCAACATTTTGCTTTACGGCCCTCCGGGTTCGGGCAAGACGGAACTCACGAAGCTGGTCGCGGCCGCCGCCGATCTGTCGCTTTACGGGGCCGGCGAAGAGGTCACGATCTCCAGTGAGTCGGATCGCTCCGGCCGCATGTCGGATCTCGTGTTTGCGTTGCGGCTGCTGTCCGGCGCGGAAAAGACCGCCATCCTGTTCGACGAAATGGAGGATGTCGCCTGGCAGCTCATGCGCCGGGGCGGGTCGAAGCTCTATCTCAACCGCCTGCTCGAAACCAACCCGGTGCCGGTGCTGTGGACATCGAACAATATCAGCGAGATCGACCCGGCAGTGCTCCGGCGGATGACGCTCGCGGTCGAACTGAAGCTGCCGCCTGCCCGGCAGCGTGAGCGCATACTCGAGCGTCTCGACAGGCGCGTCGGCGTGGGACTCAGCGCACAAGAAGTGACCGCCCTTGCCAAACGGGTCGATGCGACACCGGCCATTCTCGAAAAAGCCCTTATCGCCGCAAGGCTTGCAGGCGGCGGCAGTGACGCTGTCGAATCGGCAGCGCTCGGAATCGTGCGCGCCGTATCCGGCTCGGTCACGCGGCGTGTCGCCGAGATCCCTGATTTCGACGCCACGCTGACAACGGCGGATGTTGATCTCGCGGCCCTCGCCACCCGGCTCACCGGATCGGGGCAGCTCGCCTTCTCGCTCTGCCTCTCCGGGCCTCCCGGCACCGGCAAGTCCGCTTATGCCCGCTACCTGGCCAGCGCGATTGGCGTTGAAGTGATCCACAAGCGCGCCTCCGACCTGCTCGGCGCATTCCTCGGCGAATCCGAAAAACGGATTGCCGAAGCCTTCGAGGAAGCGAACGAGGCCGGCGCGATGCTGGTTTTCGACGAGGCCGAGACATTCCTGTTCGATCGCCGTGACGCGACCCGTTCCTGGGAGATCTCCCAGGTCAACGAGATGCTGACCTGGATGGAGGATCATCCGCTTCCCATTTGCTGTACCACCAACTTGATGGATCGCTTCGACAGCGCCTCCCTGCGCCGTTTCACGTTCCATATCCGCTTTGCGTTCCTCGACCCGGCCGGCCTCAAGCGTGCCTACGCCGTGTTCTTCAAGTTCGCAGACCTGCCGCCGGATGCGCTGGCACCCGGCAACCTGACGCCTGGCGATTTTGCGCAGGCTCGCCGGCAGGCGCGCGTGCTCGGCGTCATGGACGATCCAGACCGTGTCGTGGAGTTGCTTGGATCGATCAGCCGGACGAAGCCCGGAACGGCCGGATCAATCGGGTTTGTTCGCTAGGCGGCTGACTTTAAGACCAGATCTCCATCCGCAAGCCCTTGCCGTCAATTGGCGGGTCGTCCGGGAAACGCTGTGCCTTCTCTTCGGCAATTCGGGCTGCCGTCCACGCGCAGGCGCAGGCATCGACCAAATCGTCAGGACCGACCTTGCTGGCGGCAAACTGTGCGTCATTCCAGAGAGACGCCGGAAAGCCATGCGTTTCGAGAAGCCCTCGCCGTAATGCCAGTCCTGGCTCGTGAACCTTCGATTTGACCTTCTTCGGCTCATCGAGCGGCGCGTCCTCGTTCATCGAAACGAATGCAGATTCGGGGTGGCATTCGAAGACAGCATTCTGGCGCGATGGGGTCATAAGCGCGTCGACTTCGCGAATTTTCGGGAACAGGTTGAAGCATTGCAGCGAGACCTTGCGCGGTGGATCCGAGTGTTCGAGAGCAACGCGGCAGGCATCGCCGAAATCGCTTTCGGCAACGACGGGCCGCGCCGGAACAGCAAAAACGGAGCTCTGACGTCCACCGAGCCGCTTTCTCGTCTCCACGTCACACGACCGACCGCCTCGCCGGGCCTGCTCGGGCAATCCTATGGGAATGTCGACGGCGACGATTCGCGGCGCCTCGTCCGAATCAAGAACGTCTGCGAAACGTTCGAAGAACCTGGCATGCGGTTCGCCCTGGCCAGCGAGATCGTGAAAGACGGCGATCCAGCCGCCTTTGCACCCATCGACGCCTGCAACCCAGTCAGATCCGCTTCCCTGCCACTCCGGCAGCACGACATCGGGCACATCCTCCTCGGATGTCGGCCACGGGTCCGGATTGGCCCAACGATCCTGCGATCCCACAAGATCCAATTCGTCTTTTTCGCCGGTGATGTCGAGCACAGCTTCAATACCGGCTGTCGCGAGCGCAAGTGCATCGGCGCTCCGGGCACCCGCCAATTCCTGCGCAAGATAGAGAGCCGCGAACAGATCACCCGTGCCATGAGGCACAGTCCTCCTCTGCGCAACGGAAGCAGCGACAGAGAAGCCTCGGCTGATGACGAGATTGAGCAATCCGTCGTCGCTTGGGATCGATGTGGCGAGAACCTGCTCAGGGTCCAATGTCTGCGCGGCGGAATGCGCGCTGCTCGTGTCGGTTACCGGCCGGCCGGCGAGCCATTCAAGTTCGAAACGGTTCGGTGTGATGATATCCGCCCGGCGCAGCAATCCAGCACCGATGGCCTCGGCCGCACGGCGGTCGACATAGAGACCCTTCGGGTCGTCGCCGAATGCCGGATCGACCATGACTCGCACCGAAGGATTCAGCTCCCTAATCTTTTCGATCGCCAGCACGGCAATGGCCACATGGTCCAGGCTTGGCATATAGCCGGTCAGGACGGCGTCCACTTCTGCGAGCCAACCATTCTTCTCAAGGGCATCGAGCATCTCTTTGAGGGCCGTTGGACCAACGACGCGTCCGGCCGATACATCATGACCGGGATGGTTCGAGAGCAGGATTGTCGGCAGCGCGACGACCGTGTGACCCAATCGTTCGAGCGCAAAGCGGATCGCCGTGTTTCCGATCGCTCCTCTGGCGACCTGCGACGACATGCTGAGAACGGTAGCCACGGTCTCGAAATCCTCCATTTAAGACGTTTGAGGGCATGGCCTGGGCGGTCAGGCTCGGATATTGTCCCGGCCGCTCCGCCTTGTTAGGTCAAGACCAAGTACGAGAACAACAATAGCGAGAGCGGACCAAATAGCGGAAGGGTGTCCCGAATGATAGTAAACCGGCCGCGCCGGAGCGCGCTCTATATGCCAGGCTCAAATGCACGAGCCTTGGAAAAAGCAAAAACCCTCGCGGCGGACGCGGTCATCCTGGATCTGGAAGACTCGGTCACACCGGAGGAGAAGGTGGACGCGCGTCATCGCGTTGCCGATGCGGTACGCGCCGGCGGTTTTGGCCGACGCGAGGTTGTCATCCGCGTCAACGGTCTCGATACCGAGTGGGGTGAAGACGATCTGATTGCGGCGATCAATGCGGGTCCGGACGCAGTGCTCCTTCCAAAGGTCGCCACGCCCGAGCATATTCTCAACGTTCGCGCCTCGATTGCCAATGCGAATGCCTCATCCAATCTGACGATCTGGGCCATGATCGAGACGCCGCTGGCAATCCTGAATGTACAGAGCATCGCTCTGGCTGCAGCCAGCGACATAGCGCCAGTAACGGCCTTTCTCATGGGGACTAACGACCTCGCCAAAGAGCGACGGGCTGCATTGTCCGACGATCGCATCGCCGTGATCCCATGGCTGATGCATGCACTTGCCGCCGCACGCGCATACGGCCTCGACATCCTCGATGGCGTCTACAACTCCTTCCGCGACGAAGAAGGCTTCGCCAAGGAATGTGCGGAGGGACGCATGCTGGGCATGGACGGCAAGACGCTTATTCATCCTAGCCAGATTGATGTGGCAAACCGCACTTTTGCGCCCGAGGAAGATGATGTCATCATGGCGCGAAAGATCATTGCCGCTTTCGAGCGGCCGGAAAACGCGGATAAGGGCGTCATCACACTTGAAGGCACGATGGTCGAGCGTCTGCATGCCGAAATGGCAGTCAGGACAGTAGCCATCGCCGATGCCATCGCTCAGGCCGCTGAATCCTGAAGCAGGGAGTCGAACAAGATGCCGGCACAGCACATCCGCTCAGCGGCCGTTCTGCAGGTACGCGACGTGAAGAAGAGTGCTGCCTTCTACAACGAGAAACTAGGATTCAACCCGGGCTCTTTCTGGGGCGAGCCACCGTGTTTTTGCATTGTCGGGCGCGGGACCGTGACGATCTTTCTCGATCAATCGCGAGATCCCGAGGCCAAACCGCCGGTCAATCAGTATTGGGCGGCCTACGTCTATGTGGACGATGTCGATGCCTATCATGCCGAAGTCGTCGCCAACGGTGTTGAAATCAAGGACGGGCCTCGGGACATGCCGCATGGCTGCCGGGAGTTCGATGTGACTGACCCGGATGGCCACATCATTGCTTTCGGACAGGATTTGATACCAGGCAGCGAAGTTCCGGGACTTTGAAGGCCCCGAATTGAGGCCCCGAATTGAGGCCCCGAATTGAGGCCCCGAATTGAGGATTGAATGAACAAGACCAACAAAGGCAACTATTTCGAAGACTTTTCGCTCGGCCAGATCATCGAGCATGCCACGCCGCGCACTGTGACCGAAGGCGACGTAGCGCTCTACACGGCCCTCTATGGCGGGCGCTTCGCCGTCCAGTCCTCGTCGCCCTTCGCGGCAGCCATCGGTTATGACAGGGCACCGGTCGACGACATGCTCGTCTTCCACATTGTGTTCGGCAAGACGGTGCCCGACATTTCGCTGAATGCCGTCGCCAACCTCGGCTATGCGGAATGTCGTTTTGCGGCCGCTGTCTTCCCGGGCGATACACTGCGTACACGGTCGGAAGTCATTGGCATTCGTGAAAACTCAAATGGAAAAACGGGTGTCGTCTATGTCCGCTCGACAGGTACAAACCAGCATGGTGACGTGGTCCTCGATTATGTACGCTGGGTGATGGTCCGAAAATCCGATCCCGCTCTTCCAGCACCGGAGCCGACCGTTCCCGATCTCGCCTCCGAGCTATCCGCAGACGTCCTCGGGTCAGCGCTCCCTGCTCTCGACATCACAGCTTATGACAAGAGCCTGGCCGGCTCCGTGCACCTGTGGGGCGACTATGAGCCCGGTGAGAAAATCGACCACACAGACGGCATGACGATCGAGGAAGCCGAACACCAGATCGCGACACGTCTCTATCAGAACACGGCGAAGGTCCATTTCAACCAACACACCGAAGGCCAGGGGCGGTTCGGCCGCCGGTTGATCTACGGCGGTCACATTATCTCCCTCGCCCGCGCACTCTCGTTCAACGGCCTTGGCAACGCCTTCCATATCGCCGGCATCAATGGCGGACGCCATGTGGCTCCTGCATTCGCTGGCGATACGATTTATGCATGGTCTGAGGTACTGGACCGGGCGGAGATACCTGACCGCAACGACGCCGGCGCAGTTCGCCTGCGGACACATGCCGTGAAGGATCGCACCTGCGCCGATTTTCCATACAAGACTGACGATGGCTCCTATGAAGACGGAGTTTTGCTGGATTTGGACTATTGGGCGTTGATTCCGCGTTAGAGAATCGTCTCCCGGACCGCGTGTTTCCGTCTGTCGGAAGTGCACTAATAGTCTCACATTCGCGATTCTTGCTTTCAACTCGCTTTGAAAGGTGGCGATTGTAGCCCAATGTCGCGGACATTCAGCCGCAATTCATCCTTGGGACCATTGCTGCTTATGTTGCATCGCGATAAAACGTCGCAAGAGATTCACTTCGAACGGGAACCATTAGATGGCGAACGCCAAGACGCCGGTCGAGCGGCCCCTGTCGCCGCACTTGCAAATCTACAAGCCCCTCCTGACCATGATGATGTCGATTGTGCATCGCCTGACGGGCGCGGCGCTCTACTTCGGAACGATCCTGCTCGCATGGTGGTTGATCGCGGCCGCTTCGGGGCCGGAATACTTCGCCTATGTGAACGGTTTCTTCGCAAGCATTATCGGCCGGTTGATCCTGTTCGGCTACACCTGGGCCCTCATTCACCACATGCTTGGCGGACTTAAACATCTGTTATGGGATACCGGTCGCGGTTTCGAGCTGGCGACCGCCGATATGATGGCACGCCTCTCGATTATTGCATCCGTGCTGCTGACAGCGATCATCTGGGTCGCGGGATACATCACCATGGGAGCCCTGTGAGATGGCTGATCTGAGAACGCCCCTGGCCCGTGTGCGCGGTCTTGGCTCTGCCAAAGAGGGCACAGACCATTTCTGGCGTCAGCGCCTGACGGCCATCGCTAATGTGCCCTTAATCCTGTTCCTCGTCGTCTCGCTGGTGAAGCTCGCCGGCGCTGATCATGCAACCGTCAAAGCCTATCTTTCATCGCCGATCGTAGCGGTGTTGATGCTGGCCGTGGTTTTGTCGGGTCTGGTCCACATGCGGCTCGGTATGCAGGTCATCATCGAGGACTATGTGCGCGCAGAGGGCGCGAAGATCGTTTCGCTGGTGCTGAACAACTTCTTCGTGATCTTCCTCGCTCTGACAACCGTATTTGCAATACTCAAACTCAGCTTCGGAGCATAAGCCATGGCGACGAGCAAAAAGGGAAACGGCGCGGCGCCTGCCGTCAACGGACAGGCCTATCCGCTTACCGATCATTCCTATGACGTAGTCGTTGTCGGTGCAGGCGGTGCGGGTCTTAGAGCGACGCTCGGCTGCGCCCAGGCCGGGCTCAAGACGGCATGCGTCACCAAGGTCTTTCCTACACGCAGTCACACTGTCGCAGCCCAGGGCGGTATCGCGGCATCGCTCGGCAATATGGGCCCGGACGACTGGCGCTGGCACATGTACGATACGGTGAAGGGCTCCGATTGGCTCGGCGACCAGGATGCAATCGAATATCTGTGCCGCAACGCGCCCGATGCCGTCTATGAGCTCGAACATTTCGGTGTTCCATTCTCACGCACCGAAGATGGCGAGATCTATCAGCGTCCGTTTGGCGGCATGACCACCGAATTCGGCGAAGGCCCCCCGGCCCAGCGCACCTGTGCCGCAGCCGACCGCACGGGCCATGCCATGCTGCACACGCTCTACGGACAATCGCTGCGCCATTCGGCGGAGTTCTTTATCGAATATTTCGCCATCGACCTGATCATGGATGACGAGGGCGCCTGCCGCGGCGTCGTCGCACTGTGCCTCGACGACGGAACGTTGCACCGCTTCCGTGCCCACAAAGTCATTCTGGCAACTGGCGGTTATGGCCGCGCCTACTTCTCCTGCACATCGGCCCATACCTGTACGGGTGATGGAAACGCGATGACACTGAGAGCCGGCCTGCCCCTTCAGGACATGGAATTTGTGCAGTTTCACCCGACCGGAATTTACGGTGCCGGCGTGCTCATTACCGAGGGCGCGCGCGGTGAAGGCGGGTATCTCACGAACTCGGAAGGCGAACATTTTATGGAGCGCTATGCGCCCCACGCAAAAGATCTCGCCTCGCGCGACGTCGTCTCACGCTCCATGACCGTGGAAATCCGGGAGGGCCGTGGTGTCGGTCCTGACAAGGATCATATCTACCTGCATCTCGATCATCTGGATCCGGATATTCTGGCAGAGCGCCTGCCGGGGATTACCGAGTCGGCCAAGATCTTCGCAGGCGTCAATCTGACCCGAGAACCGATCCCGGTCTTGCCGACGGTCCACTACAATATGGGCGGTATCCCGACCAATTATCATGGCGAAGTCCTGACCAAGAAAAACGGCGACGAGGACGTTGTCGTTCCCGGACTGATGGCCATCGGCGAAGCAGCGAGTGTCTCGGTTCACGGTGCCAACCGGCTTGGCTCGAATTCGCTGATCGATCTGGTCGTCTTCGGGCGCGCAGCCGGCCTAAAATGCGCCGATACGATGGAACCGGGCGCTCGTCATCCGGACCTGCCGAGCGATGCTGGCGATCTGGCGCTCTCCCGCCTTGACAAGTTCCGTCACGCGACCGGTGACACGCCAACTGCCGAGTTGCGGCTCAAGATGCAGCGCACGATGCAGACGAATTGTGCGGTGTTCCGGACCGGTGAAGTCATGGACGAAGGCAAGACGCTCATCAAGGAAGTCTGGGGCGCCAGTGACGATATCAAGGTCACCGATCGCTCGCTGATCTGGAATACGGATCTGGTCGAAACCTTAGAGTATGATAACCTGATTGCTCAGGCGGCCGTCACCGTCTGGGGCGCAGTCAATCGGGAAGAGAGCCGCGGGGCGCATGCCCGCGAAGATTATCCGGACCGTGACGACAAGGACTGGATGAAACACACCCTCGCTTGGTCTGACGACGACAAGCATGATGTACGCATCGACTACCGCAGTGTGCATACCTACACGATGACCAACGATGTCTCGTATATCGAGCCGAAAGCGAGGGTATACTGAATACGGCAGGGTGAAAGGATGGATAAGCATGAAAGCAATCTTCGCCCTCATCACCGCCATTGTTTTGGCGGCGTGTCTACCCATTGGCGTAAGCTGGGCAGCCCAGGAGCATTTGGACACGATCAAGAAGCAATGCGGTGTTCAACTGAAAATGCCACCCAAGGCATGCGAGTGCATCGCTGCCAAGGCGGCCTCGCTCAGCGACAGCCAGCAGGCTTTTGTCGTCGCCATGGTTACGAAAAACAAATCGGAAGCCGCCAATATTCAAGCCAAACTGTCGGTCGAGGAACAGGTCCAAACGGGCAAGTTCATGACCTCGGCCCCTAGCCAATGCGCCAAGCAGTAGGCGCAACGGCAAACGAAAGCCGCAAGGAAAGACTTATCTCATGGTCCAACTGACCCTGCCGAAGAATTCGACGATCAGCAAAGGCAAGACGTGGAACGAGCCCGATGGCAAAGGCAATTGGCGCGAATTCCAGATCTATCGCTGGAGCCCGGACGACGATAAGAACCCAACCATCGACAGCTATCACATAAATCTCGATGAATGCGGTCCGATGGTTCTCGACGGGATCACGAAGATCAAGAACGAGATCGACTCGACTCTGACCTTCCGGCGTTCGTGCCGCGAGGGGATCTGCGGCTCCTGTGCCATGAATATCGATGGCACGAACACACTGGCCTGCACGCGCGGCATGGACGAGATCAAAGGCACGGTGAAAATCTATCCGCTGCCTCATATGCCGGTGGTCAAGGACCTGGTGCCAGACCTTACGAACTTCTATGCACAGCATCGTTCGGTCGAACCATGGCTGCAGACGGAAAGTCCCGAGCCGCAAGGCGAATGGAAACAGTCACGCGAAGACCGCGAAAAACTCGATGGTCTGTATGAGTGCATCATGTGCGCGTGCTGCTCGACATCATGCCCGAGCTACTGGTGGAACAGCGATCGCTACCTTGGCCCGGCCGCACTTCTGCAGTCTTATCGCTGGCTGGTCGATAGCCGCGACGAGGCGACCGGCGAGCGGCTCGACGACCTGGAAGACCCCTTCCGGCTCTATCGCTGCCACACCATCATGAATTGCGCCAAAGCTTGCCCGAAAGGCCTCAATCCGGCCAAGGCGATCGCCGAGGTCAAGAAACTGATGGTTGAGCGGCGGTTCTAGGGAACAGTCGATGGAGTCCGCTCCAGAACCGAAACGCGTCGTAACGCTGATTGCGTCAGCAACGGAGATCGTCTGTGCACTGGGTTGCAGGGACTGGATCGTCGGGCGTAGTCATGAATGTGATTTTCCGCCTGATATCAAGAGCCTGCCCATTCTGACGGAACCGAAGTTTCCTGTTGAAGGTGCCAGTATTGAGATCGATCAGCGGATCAAGGCCATCGTGGCGGACAGTCTCTCCGTCTATCGAGTCTTCCCCGACAGCCTGTCCGACGTCTCTCCCGATGTGATCGTCACCCAGGATCAATGCGAGGTTTGCGCCGTCAGTCTTCGGGACGTCGAAGAGGCTGTCTGCACCCTCGCCGAGACCAATGCCGATATCGTATCGCTAAAGCCGGATGCGCTTGCCGACCTCTGGGCCGATATTGGAACGGTTGCAGGGCGTCTTGGCATTGCTGAGAGAGGCGATGCACTCGTTTCTTCTCTTAAAAGCCGTATGAAAGCCATCAGCGACAAAGCTGCGACGCTGAAAGCGCGTCCGACGGTTGCGTCCGTCGAATGGATCGAGCCGCTAATGGCATCGGGAAACTGGATGCCGGAACTCATCGACATGGCAGGCGGACAAAACCTGTTCGGCGAAGCCGGTGCACATGCCCCCTGGCTCGAATGGGAGGACCTGAAGGCCAGCAACCCGGATATTGTTCTGGTCCAACCTTGCGGTTTCGATATTCCGCGAACGCTGGAAGAAATGAATCTGCTCGCGGCACATCCCGGTTGGGACGATCTCCAAGCCGTGCGCAATGGAAATGTCGTCATCGCCGACGGGAATCAGTATTTCAACCGACCCGGACCGCGACTTGCGGAGTCCCTGGAGATCCTCGCCGAGATTTTGCATCCGGACCAATTCGATTTCGGCCACAAGGGTACAGGCTGGATCCGTTGGGACAGCAGCAAACACGCTTGAGGCTGCTCATAGCGCACCCATAGGCGGTCTTATCCACGCACTCTCCCGGCGGCTTTAATCGCAGCTGAGATAACCGATTCCGCAACCTCGTCGCTCATCTTGATGCGCCGCATGCCGCGAGCAACGGTCAATCCTCCGATAAGCACGCTCAACACCACCCAAGCACGGTCGCGGCGCTCCGCCAAACTGCCACCCTTGAGTCCGTTTGCAATCAATTCGGCAATCTTGTCCATTTTTGCTTCGTACAAGGCGTGCGTCTCGGGCGACGCTCTGACGACTTCCGGCGAAAGCGTTGCCATTGCGCAACCGCAAGGCAGGTCCGCTCGGTGTGCCCGGCCAAGATAGTAGTCGGCGAAGGCTTCCACCCATTTTGATCCGCAATCCTTCTGGAATACCGGCAAAGCAGAAATCACTTCATCGAGCCCTGCTTCGAGGGCGGCATCGAATGCACCGTCTTTCGATCCGAAATGGGCATAGAACGCACCCGACGTCACACCGGCTGCCTTGGCAATACCGTCCACACCAATCCCGGCATAACCGTGCGATCGGAATTTCCACCCTGCTGCATCCAACATCCGTCGGCGTGTTTCATCTTTGCGATTGGGCTTCTCAACCACACTCAAACCTCATTTATAGCGATCGTTATATTTTAGTTGACGAGATAGCGATCGTTATCTTACACCTTTCGGATAAAAAATAACGATCGCTATATTTTGTGAGGACCCCTTCCATGGCGAAAACAACTATCAACGGAAATGACACCCGAAATGTTGGAATCGATCGTCGACATGCGCTGGCTCTCGCCGGTAGCGCATTTGCGACATCACTTGTCGCGTCGAGCGCCGCCACGCTGTCGGCAGGTGCCGATAAAACTCGAACGAGCCAAGGAGAGCAGACGACACCCGAAGCGTTCGTCTATACCGAATTGCAGATTTCGGTTCCGTTCGAGCGGGCGGGATGGCAGAAGCTGATCGCGCCTTTGCGGGCACAGCCCGGCCTGCTGAACAAGACCTGGCTGGCGGGGAAAGGCAATGGTTCTGTCGGCGGTTTGTACGCGTTCAAGACGATCGTCGACGCCCAGTCATTCGTAACCGGCTTCTTCCCGAACGTTGCTCAAGAGCTTGGCGTTGCTCAGACCACGCGGATCTTCGATGCGCGTGCAACCGAAGCCGCCAGTCGCGATTTGAACTCCACCCATTATGATGGAACGCTCGATCGAAAACCGGGAGCATTTGTCTATACGGAGGTCCAGGTCCGTGTGCCATTCGAGAAAGCGCCCTGGCGCGATCGCAATCCAATCCTCCGCAAACAGCCTGGTTTGCTCGGAAAGACCTGGCTCAGCGGTTTGAACACGCAGACACTTGGTGGGTTCGATGTATTCGATACGCTCGAACATGCAGAGGCATTTGCAATCGATGCCTTCCCGCAAACCGCAAGAAAGCTGAACGCTGCATTCTATACGCGTGTCTTTGATGCAGCGCCCGTCGAAGCTGCGAGCAGACAGCTGAATTCTCCGTTTTTTACGTAGAAACAATCGTGAATATCAGCACCGCCGATTGAGCCTTCTTTCACCACAAGAGGGCTCAATCGGAATGGCGCGCATGGCAAACAACCCTCAATCGACACTGATGCTTTTCGACTGCAGCAATTCGCGGGCGATGACCACGTTCTGAATCTCTGTGGTGCCGTCGATATATTGGGTCATCTTCGCTGCTGTGAGCTGCCGCGCGAAGGGGTGATGCGTGCGATACCCTTCCGCTCCCAAGGCCTGCATACAGGTGGAAATAGCGGGTAGAGCCATTCGACTAGCAAACTTCTTGGCATGTGCCGCGGGAACCATCGCCGTTTCACCCGCATCGAGCCCGCCGGCCGCCTCATAGGTCAGCAGGCGCGCGGCCGCAAGATCGGTCGCGACATCGGCAAGCTGAAACTGCACACCTTGGAACGCCGCGACAGGCTTGCCGAAGACCCGTCGTTTCCCAGCATAGTCGAGCGCCGCATCAAGACAGGCCCTCACCGCACCGCAACACATGGCTGCAACGAGCATGCGTGCCAGATTGATGCCGGCCATCGCAACCTTGAAGCCCTCGCCCGGTGGGACAAAGAGTGCCTCGGGACCGAGGCGACAGTTTTCAAAGTGCATGCCACCAGCCGCAGTCGCATGTGCGCCCATCATCTCGTATGTGTCGCCGCGTCGGACACCGGGCGAGGCCGTATCGACAAGGAAACAGGCGATGCCGCGCCAACCTTGTTCCGGATCTGTCTGCGCATAGACGCTCATCGTGTCGGCAACGCCGCCATTCGTGACCCACGCCTTTTCACCGTCCAGGATCCAATTGCCTCCATCCGACTGTGCGCGGGTCGTAATCTTGGTGGCATCGCTGCCGACTTCAGGCTCGGTGAGACAGAAAGCGCCAATACGCTCCCCTCTCAGCAATGCCGGCAGATATTTGTCGATCTGGTTCTTCGAGCCATAGCGCGCAACTGCGCCGGCAAGATTGTTATGAACGAGCAGGGCGAATGCGAATCCCATGCAATGGGACGAGAGCTCTTCGGCGACGCGAGCGGCACCAGCAAAACTTGGCCCGGCCCCGCCCAACTCGCTCGGAACAAACAATCCACGCAGTCCGGCTTCCGCCGCTGCCACAAAGGTTTCGTGCGGGAAGCTTCGCTCGGCCTCCCACTTCGCTGCATGCGGTGAGACATGCCTCTCGCCAAAGGCCTTTGCGATCTCAATGAGTTCGCGCTCGGCAGCGCTTAGTGATGCATCATCCATCGCACAGTCATCTCCCTCAGATCGAGCGATATGAGCTTACGCGAGTCCGTATGTTGGAAACAATCTGAAGCTGGCTGGGTATCAGTGACTAGCAACGGCCGATGCGATCGGAGGCACATTTGGTTGACGAGACTCTTCAAGCTCCGTCCCGACAGACGGCGAAGACGTCTCGCGACTTCGGTCACCATCCGGCTCGAAATGCGGCACGGCATCAATAAGCGTGCGCGTATACTCCGACTTTGGATTCCGCAGCACGTCGTCTGCTCCGCCGGACTCTATGATGCGGCCCTTGTTCATCACAATCACCCGGTCGCAGAGAAGTCGCACCACATTGAGATCATGGCTGATGAACAAGTAGCTGAGACCGAGTTCTCTACGTAGCTTGTCCAGCAGACGGAGAACAACAGCCTGCACCGACACATCGAGTGCTGATGTCGGCTCATCCAGGATGACAAGTTTCGGGTTGAGCGCAATCGCGCGGGCGATGCCCACGCGGGCCTTCTGTCCGCCGGAAAGTTGATGGGGAAAACGGGTGAGCAGATGATGCGGCAATCCAACCAGCTCCGCCAACTCTTCAACACGCGTGCGAATCTCAGAACGCTTGGTCAAGGAACCCAGTTGTTTGATCGGATCCGCAATCGCGTCGATTACCTTGAAGCGCGGATTGAGGCTCTCGGTCGCATCCTGGAAGACAAGCTGGATGTTGGAGCGCCACGGCGACTTCGCAAAACGGCGTGCAGGCGTTTGGCTTACAGGTTCGCCATCGAAAATGACGTCCCCCGCTGTCGGGTCCGAAAGCCGCGCGACGATACTCGCTGTTGTGGATTTGCCGCATCCCGACTCCCCGACAAGCCCGAGGCTCTCGCCATGTCCAATCGAAAAGCTGATGCCGTCGACTGCTCGAAAGGCTTTCTGCTCGCGAGTCTTGAATAACGAGCGCAGCGTCAGACCCTTCTCCTCGATCGGGTACTCCTTGACGAGATCACGGACCTTAAGCAGAGCGCGCACCTTGGACGTTGCGACATTGTCAACCGCCTTTGGCACATCAGCACCATCGCGCCTCTCTTCCTGCGCGGCACTCGCAGGTCCATCAAGCGTCAATTCTTCCAGCTCCGTCTCCGGGCCCGGCGTCGCCGCTATCAGCATTTTTGTATAGTCATGTTCGGGCTCGCGGAAGACGCGCTCGACCGGTGCAGCCTCGACCACTTCACCGTGCCGCATGACGACGATGCGCCGGCAATAGCGGGCGGCAAGACCAAGGTCATGGGTGATCAGAACCACCGACATTTTCCGCTCGCTGGCCAAATCCATGACCAGATCCATAATCGCCTTCTGGGTCGTGACATCCAGCCCCGTCGTGGGCTCGTCTGCAATCAGCAACTCCGGGTCGCAGGCAAGCGCCATGGCAATCATGACCCTCTGGCACATGCCGCCCGACAACTCATAGGGATAGGACCAATATCGTCGCTCGGGATCGTGAATTCGTACCGTCCGCAGCATGTCTATGGCCTTGGCCCGCGCTGTTCCGGCGGTTGCCCTGGCATGCCTGACAAGCACGTCGGCAATCTGCTTGCCAACAGGACGGATCGGGTTCAATGCCGCCCTGGGGTTCTGGAAGATCATCGAGATTTCCCGGCCCCGCAGATCCTGCAATGCACGCTCACTGGAACCGGTTAGCTGGACGCCGCCATATGTGGCCTCGCCACCGGTCGCCTTCCCGTTTCCACCAAGCAGGCCCAGGATCGTGTAGGCCGTAACGGATTTTCCGGAACCGCTCTCGCCGACAAGCCCAACGATCTCGCCTCGCTCCACATCGAACGAAACGGCCTTGAGCGCCTTGACGATGCCGTTCCGCGTACCGAACTCGACCGAGAGCTGGTCGATGTTGAGAATGGGAGCCACTTCCACGACGATTCTCCCCTAAGTCCGCCTGAGCGGATCGACCAGATCACGGAGGCCGTCCCCAAGCAGGTTGAAGCAGAAGACGGCAAGCATCAGTGCAAAACCCGGGAAGAGCGCCAACCACCATTCGCCCGACACGATGTATGTCGCACCTTCGGCCACCATGATTCCCCACTCAGCGTCGGGAGGGCGCACACCGAGGCCGATAAAGGACAGCCCCGCCGCATTGAGAATTGCCCAGCCCATGTTGAGCGATATCTGCACCATGAGGGGCGGCAGGATGTTGGGAAACAACTGGGTCGCGAGGATTCGCGCATCGCCGGACCCGGACAGCCGCGCGGCAAGAACAAAGCCTGCATCCCGGCGGATATTGATCTCCGCACGGGACACACGGATGTAGAACGGCATATTGATGAGAGCGGTCGCGTAAATGATGTTGGCGACGGAATTCCCCATCGCCGCAACGATGCCCATGGCGAGAACAAACAACGGAAACGCCATGATCGTATCCGACACACGGCCCACAATGCGGTCTGTCCAGCCACCATAAAAACCTGCAATCGAGCCAAGTGCGCCGCCCACGACAAAGGAAATACCGACAGCAGCAACGGCAATTCCAAGATCAAGCCGGGCAGCAACGATGACCCGGCTAAGGACATCCCGTCCCAGATGATCGGTCCCAAAAGGATGGGCCCAACTTGGCGGTGAAAGCGCTATGGACGTGTTGCTCGCAAGGGGATCATAGGGAGCGATGAGCGGACCGAACACTGCAAGAAACAGAATGAATGCAAACAACGCGAAGGCGAACGCCGTAACCGGGTTCTCGCTCATCACATAGCGGAAATGTCGAAACTGTTCTGACATGTCTCTCCCCTACGCCTCCATCTGGACACGTGGGTCGACAAGCGTCTGAAGAATGTCGATGACGAGATTTAGGGCGACGAACAAGAGCGCCATGCATAGTACAAAGCCCTGCACCGCGGCGTAGTCCGACGCCACCAGCGCTTCGATGGCGAACGAGCCAATGCCTGGCCAGGAAAAGACCTTCTCGACAAGAACGTTCGCCCCCAGCAGGAACGAAAATACCATCCCGAGTGTTGTCATGACCGGCAACATTGCATTGCGGAAGGCATAGGTGATGAGCACCGTTCTCCCTGAAAGCCCATTTGCCCGCGCGGTTCGGACATAGTCGCTCGCCAGCGCGTTGAGCATGGCGCCGCGTGTCATACGGGCGATCGGTGCCAGTGCGAAAAGAGCAAGCGTGACAGCCGGCAACACGAGCTGTGCCAGGGCTGCCCTAAAAACTTCCCAGTCTCCGGCAATCACTGCATCGATCGTGTAGAAACCAGTCACATGAGGCGGAGATAGAAAGATGATATCGAGGCGCCCAATCGGCGACGGGGCGTAGCCGAGCAGGAAATAGAAAACGTAGATCAGGAATAGACCCGTGAAAAATGTCGGCAGGGAAACACCGGCTGTGACGAACAGACGACACAGATGGTCGACGATACTACCGGGTTTGGTGGCAGCCAGCACACCGAGGGGCACAGCGACCAGGATCGCCAGACCAAGCCCAAGAAGCGTCAATTCGAGAGAGGCGGGCAAGCGACGAGCGAGATCCTCAAGAACGGGTTGGCCGGTCGAGGCAGATACACCGAGATTGCCGTTCATAAGATTGACGACATAGATCCAGAACTGTTCCGGCCAACTCTTATCCAGCCCCAACGATTCCCGAACCTGGGCGATAGAGTCCGCATCGGCCGCTTCGCCGGCGAAATAGACAGCCGGATCGCCCGGCAATGCCCGGGTGAGCACGAAGGAGATGACGATCACGCCAATGACGGCAGGCAGCGCCTGAAAGACGCGCCTGCCGACCATCGTTATGCGCGAACCCAACACCGCTAGACTTCGCCCTTGTGGAAAGTGCGGCAGTCCAACTGGCGATGGAACCAATACTGATATCCTCCAATACCCTTCTGCATGGCGACATCGAGAAATGGCTGCCAGAGCGGGACAAGTGGCACCTCGTCAAAGGCGATCGATATCAGTCGCTTGACGTTCTTTTCATAATCAGGCGCCGTGGTTTCCATATGGAGCGTGGCATCCACAAGGCTCTCAACTTCCTCATTCTTGTAGTTCATCGAGTTGAAGAGCCGCCCGGCCTGGTAGACCCAGAAGAAGTAGTAGTCCGGGTAGTTCAGCCAGCCGCCAAAATTCTTGAGATGAAGCTCCAGCCCCTTCTCGACCATGGCCTTCGTTCGCCAGCTCGCACCCGGAATCTTGTTCAGGGTCGACTTGACGCCGATCTTGCCGAGGCTCTCCTGGATCAGAAGCGCAGTCGGCTCGGTCCATTGGGCTAGGCCGAGATTGAAGGACAACGGCACTTCAAAGCCGCCTTCCATTCCAGCGTCTTTCAGAAGGGCCTTCGCCTTATCGTAGTCCGTGTCATAGGGAAATGGCTGCGGCCACGCGACGCTCGAAGGCTCGGCGGATTTCGCCCCCCACATCGGAACACCGCGCTCATAAGCGGCCGCTTCGAAGATCTTCTGATAGGGGAGCGCATAGGCGATCGCCTGACGCACGCGCTTGTCGGCAAAGGGCTTGAATTTGAGGTTCAAGCCGACAGCGTGCAAACAGTTCTCGATCGGCGTACCAACGACTTTCAGCTTGTCATTCGACGCAAGCTCTTTTGCATCCTTGGCTGGCAGGTCCAGCGAAACGTCCGTATCGCCGCGCGTGATCAATGCCCGGCGTGTGGAAGCAGACGGCACCTCGCGGATGATAACCCGGCTGACGCCCGGCAGTTTGCCGCTCTTCCATTTGTCGTTGCGTTTGTAGACGAGTTGCTGACCAGGCTCCCAGCGCTCCAGCATGAACGCGCCGGACCCGGCTGGGTTCTTGTGCAGATAGTCCGTCGCCCAGGGGTCCTTGTCGGTCGCCTTGGCTTTCGCAACCTTCGAGTTGATGATGATCGGGACCGGCACACCGAGATCGGGGATCGTCAGTTTGCTCTTGCGCAGGAACGTAATTTTGAAGGTGTGATCGTCGACGGCTTCGAACTGCTCGGGCTTCTCGAGGGACCCGGCTTTCATCTGTACGGTCGGGAAGCCGCCAACGGAGACGGCCCGATCGAAGGACCATTTTACGTCCTGAGCCGTGACCGGACTGCCGTCGGAGAAGGTTGCATCTTTTCGGATGAAGAAGGTTGCCGACATGCCGTCCGACGCAATCTCCCAGCGTTCGGCGAGCTCGGGGACGATGGTCTGATAGTCATACATCATCGATCCATCCGATAGGGTCTTTACACCGTAGCCGACCAACCGGTCATAGAGATTGACGGCAATCTGGTAGCTCGGCCGATTTGTTCCCTTGCGATGGATATCCATGCTGTTGGGACCAAAGCTTGTGACGACGACCAGCGTGTCCTTCCTGCTCGCGGCCTCGGCCGGTAGAAACTTCAGAAACGGGAGCAATCCGGCGCCTGCAGCGGCACCTGACGTCTTGAGAAACTCTCGTCGATCCATGTCGTTCTCCTTACTCAGTGAATTCTCACCGCATGGCCTTGATGTCAGGCGGCTCGTCTGCGTCGGTGGCGAGAAAGCCGCGCCAGCCTCCAAATTCGGTAATGTCTGTTGCTTGATCGACCGCATAGGCCTCGCATAAGAAGCCTTGCACCTTGCCGCCGTCAGAGAGCTCGATCGTCCCTAGCCCGAGCGGCGGCGCGATCAGCTGAAGCAAGGCCCCAACAGTCTCGACAGGCAGTGACCACAACTCGAGGGCAATCCCGTTACTCCGTGTCGTGCTGCCTCTTACGAGGCCGGGTCTCGGCGGATCCATGTTCTCGAACGCGTAAAGCGCGTAGTTGGCGCCCGTTCGCGCTTCTCGTTCGAACAGGCCGCCTAGTGCCTCCAGTTGATGTGAGAGCGAAAGGCCACGCATGTGGGCCCCGCAAACGGCGACCTGCATTCGATTCGAGCTGTTGTTCGTTGCCACAGACCGAAGCGCCGGTTTGCTCACTTCCGACAAGCGCTTGTCCGTTGCACCCAATGTGACGTCGGCACTCTGGTGCAGCGCAGCTGCCATTTCGAGGAGCGCGATGTCTGAAAAAGCCGGCCCGACCAATGTCACGCCAAAAGGCAAGCCATCCGTTCGCATCGCTGTCGGTACGGCAACGCCGCACATGTCGAAGAGGTTCAGGAAATTCGTGTAGGTGCCGAGATTCGAATTGAGTTGGATTGGATCGCGTTCGACTTCGGCGATCTTGTAGATCGTGGGCGTTGTCGGCAGTAGCAGCGCATCGTACCCCCGCAAGGCCTCTTCCGCCTGGCGGCGAAGAGCGGCAATGCGGTAGATCGCCTGAAACGTGTCAATCGCACTATGCTGAGAACCGGTCTCGACGACTGCGCGCGTTGCCGGGTGTAGCGAATCCGGGTCACGCTGCAGCAGGTCACGCGCGACAAGCGTGCGCTCAGCGACCCAGGGCCCCTCGTAGAGAAGACGTGCGGCTTCAGCAAAGGGGCTGAAATCGATCGGCACGACGTCGGCACCAATGTTTTCAACAGCCCTAACGGCGTTACTGAACGCAGCAGCTGAAACCGTGTCCCCGAAGAAAGTGAGATCCTTATCTTGCGGCACCGCGATACGGACACCGTCCAATCGGGTCCTCATCGCCATTGCCGGACCGGGTGTTTGTAGTGACCGGGAGAATGGATCGTCGATATCGAAGGCCTGTGCTACGCCCAGGACAGCTCGAGCATCGTGAGCCGTCAATGCCAAGACAGAAACACAATCGAGCGTCCGGCAGGCCGGAATGACGCCGCTTGTGCTCAAGAGTCCCCGGGTCGGCTTGAGTCCCACAATATTGTTGAACGCCGCCGGCACGCGCCCAGAACCGGCCGTGTCGGTTCCCAATGCAAAGCTGACAATCCCGGAGGCGACAGCGACAGCCGATCCAGAGCTGGAACCACCAGAGATGTACTCTGGATCGAGAGCATTCGGACAAGCGCCATAAGGAGAGCGTGTCCCAACAAGACCCGTTGCAAACTGGTCGAGGTTCGTTTTGCCGATCAGGATTGCGCCGGCCTTCAGTAACCGCGCAACGACAAATGCGTCCTCTTCCGCTTTGTAAGCATAGGCAGGACACGCGGCCGTAGTCGGGTGGCCGGCTGCATCTATATTGTCTTTGATTGCAAATGGCAGTCCGAAAAGAGGCAGCGATCCCCGCTCGTCAACATCCAACGCTTCCAGATAACGTGCCCGTTCCAGGATGTCTTCCGCGGGCACGCGATGAATCCAGACATGGTCGTCTTCTCGCGCGTCGATCCGCTCAATAACAGCTTCTGCAACAGTGACAGGTGTGAACCGGCCTGAACGGTAGCCTTCCTCCAGGCTTGCAAAATCGAGACTTCCGATAACCGACGACGACATCTGTGACTGCTCCTGATCATGGTTTTGAACCCGATCGTAAAAAGACAGGAGCAAGCATTATGCCAATTGTATACAATTATCTAATATGCTGAATTAATTGATATATTTTTACATTTTGATATCCAAAAAAATCCTTATACGCACAAATAATAAGCACATTTTCACCATTGCCGCCTGTTTAGTCAGCAATCTTTCGTTAACTTTTGGCGAAAGCCGATGCCATCAGCTAGACCGCGCTACGACCTGATGGCTCGCTAACAAAGTTGGCTGAAGCGTCCGAGACGGTCATCATATGGCGATGCATGGCCTCACCGGCGGCGGCCTCATCTCCACGCAAAATTGCCTGCACGACGGCATCATGTTCGCTAAAGGACAGACCCAGGCGCGACGGCAGTTCGAACTGAGCTCTACGGAACGGGCTCACGCGTCGGCGAATCCAATGTGTTGTTTCTTCCATGAACCAGTTGTTCGTGCCGCGATAGATCGCTGAATGAAACGCCTTATTGTGCTCGGCATAGGCTTCGGTCGCGCCGTCGCGAACGAGACTTGCCGAATCGCGGTGGAGCGCATCGAGAAAACGTCGTTCTTCCGGAGTCATGTTTCGCGCGGCCAGCCGCGCACAGACCGACTCGACTTCGGCCATGACTTCAAACATCTGATGCAGGCGCGCGAGCGATACGCTGGTGACAATGACACCGCGATGAGGACGCTTCTTTGCCAGTCCCATCGCATCCAACTCACGCAACGCTTCGCGCACGGGCGTTCGCGACACACCGAACCGCTCGGCCAGTTCGCTCTCGTCCAGACGGGCGCCCGGCACGAGTTGGCCGGCCATGATTTCCTGTGCCAATTGTTCAGAGATGCGATCCGCACGCGTTCTATTCTCAGGGTGTTCAGCGGCATCGCCACCATTCATGACAGACATTGATGCTCCGACGCGTTCGGTTGTTGCAGCGCCAGCGACAACGCCGGCACGTGTTCATGAAAGGTATGTTGGCAAAAGCAGGTGTACATCAAGCTGCAAGCATCCAAACTCCCCAGACGACCAATATGGCACCGCCGATCCGGCCCAGGAGATCACCGTAGGGGAGAAGCTTTTCGGCAGCAACGATCGTTGTGAGCGCGATGATTGCGACAAGGTTCATGACGCCAAAGACGAACAGCAAGGCCATAAGGGCCCAGCAGCATCCGACGCAATACGCGCCATGCCGAAGCCCCATGATAAAGGCACCATAGTCCCCATCGCGCCACTCCGTCGTGAGAAAACCGATAGGCGTTCGGCATTTCTCCAGACAGGCATGCTTGAGAGGCGTCCACTGCACAATGCCAGCCAGGACGAGAATGACACCTGCGAGCCAGCGATCGCCAACCGCCAGCATCGGCGAAAGCGACCCAGCAGCCTGCAAGCCCCACTGCAGTCCGGTCGCAGCAATACTGAAGACAGACCAGACAATCAGATAGGCAGATGTGAACCATCGGTTCGAGGAGGGGGTTTGCGATGGCGTAGATCGGCCGGTGGCAATCCGTCGATGAACCAGGATCATCGGCATTGCCGACGGCAGCATCATCGCCCCCATCATCACGGCCCACATGAGCCAGACGATTGCGACTTCCGAGAATGACCATGCCGTCTTCTCAGGCATCATCAAACGGACGAACGGCGTATCCATGTTGGCCATCGACCAGAGCAGGAATGCCCAGCACAGCATCGCCATGGCGACGAGGACAACCACACCATTGCGATAGATGGCCTGCGGAAATGATGGCTGCATCGTTTGAGCGGTCTAGATCATGAACTCGAATAGGCAAAATCGGTCGCGAAACCGCAGCGCGCTTCGTAACTCCACTGCAACTCACCGTCATTGACGGCAAGACTCGAAACGGACTCCTGACCGGGGTGATCGTGACCCGGAATACCGCAGCTCACCGTGCCATCATACTCGGCGTTTCGCTCGACCTTGGCTGAAGCGATGTCGTCAATCTGAATCAGTTCGGCTCCGGGCGTATGGTCGAATGCGATCCGGGCGCGCTTGATCCCTAAGACATTCGAAATGCACTTGGTGAAGAGGATATTGCCACCAGCATCGCCTTTGAATATCGCACTCAAGGCCTCGAACTGATCGTCATTGGCATGCTCGGCGATATAAATGAAGACGCTCCAGGGAGAGCCCTCCTCATGATCGCTGTATGTCCCGGCCATACCAACACCGACACCGGACAGATCGACACCGCCGGCATTGCCCTTGTCGATTTGCCACGACAACAGGAAGTCGCAATTGCCGTATGTCGATAACCCTTTCGCGACACCGTTGTGGCGGCGACAGGGGCAAATCGCCTCGCAATTGCAGGCTTCGTAATAGCTGCCCTCGATCTTGTATGACTTCTGCGTCGCCATTGCTGCCGTCCCCTCGGTCCTATTCGGCCTACCTGCCTTATCATTCAGTCAACAGATTACAGAGCACCAGGAACAATAGAAAGTGTTCATGGATGATGTCGCCAGGCCCGGGCAAAGCGCGCTTAACAACAGCTAATTTTCGCTATGAATCGTTTCGTCAGTGTGCGTAGTTATCCCAGTTCCTCATGGGAGCACGGCTGAATCGATATCGCGTCGGTATCAGCTTTAATCAGACACTTTCACAAAAAATTCTTTGGGAGAAACTCCGTATGAAATGGCACTTTGCAGCTTTCGTTATCGCCTTGATGTTCACCGCGTCACCTGCGCTTGCGCAAGGTTGCGATACCAAACCTGGCCGTGATGGCGGACAAGCCCGGTGCTCGTCCGGCAAAGTCTGCACCGGCCCCTATGAAGGGATCTATGGTCGCGGCAATTGCCAGTCGCTCAAAGGATGCGACACCAAACCCGGCCGCGATGGCGGACAGGCCCGCTGCCCACGGCACATGGTGTGCACCGGCCCGTTCGAAGGTATCTACGGCAGAGGCAACTGCCAACCGCCAGCCTAAGTGAAACCGGTCCGCGCCCGATCACGGTCGGTTGGGCGCGGAAAGGCCGATTGCCTCAACGTGCGCCGGTCACGCAATTGCGACTCAATTCCGCAGGCTTCGGAACGACAATTACCGCCTCGTTCTTGTAGCGGCCGACACACTCTGTAACGTCTTTTTTCACCAGAACCTTCAGCATTCTCATATCGTAAGTCAGCCATTTTTCTCTGAGGTCGGGACGAATCCCTGCCTCGACAAGCGACTGTCTGAGAAGTTCATGGCGGGTCAAAAAAACCTCTTCCGTGATGAATAGATGCGTATGGGCCGTTTTGGGCGGTCTCCCGCCATAGATCCTCGGTCCACCAAACACCCCGCACATGAACTCGCTTTGTTGAGATTCCAAGTGCGAACGCGGAACACCTTCGAAAAACCCTTTCAACCAAGGGTGGTCGAGAAGTTTGCCGTAGAAGATCTTATGCACGCGTTCCAGGCATGCCATTCCGCCGATCTCGTCGAAAAACGCCGGCGACATTTTCACAATGCCCAAACCATCGAAACGACCCAATTCCCAAATCTGCGTTCAACGGGAACAGGGATAACAACGCGTGATAAATAATCCCCTAAACCGGACTTTCACGGTGGCTGTCTGCAACATGATGGACTTCGGCCCGAGACTCGACGAGACTCAAGCAGTCTGACGAACTGCGCTCACTTGATCGTCCAAGCAGTTGCTCCACTTTTTGGCCCCCGCATCGAAGACACAGCATACCGCTTTTTTGGTGTCGATTAGGAGGGGGACTCCGAAAAAAGACGAAACAACCCCATGCAAAGGCGTCAGATCCCTTGTTTGGGTCGTTTGGAAGTTTGATTTCAGGCGTCTTCCATTGCTGCGCCGTGCATCTGCTGGAAGTTGGCCATCCACGTGCGACGCAACTCGTCTTCTGTCGCCCCAATATCGTAGGCTGGCGACATCAGAGGCAGGGCACGTTTAACCGAAACCATAACAATCATGCTCATGCGGTCGCACAACTCACCCCAGATCGCCTCGAACTTCGGCAAGTGCGCTTCAAAATCCTCGCTGCCGCGTTGCAGAAACGCAGCACGCCCCTTGATACGGCACCCTTTTCGGGTGAAAGGGTCGACGAAGTTGATATCCACCTGTGGATTGACGCGCAAATTGGCAACTGTGTTCGGCGAGCGGATTTCTCCAAAGGCAACATGATCATCGTCGATGACCATGAATGTGCCCTTAGGCGAGACATTTGGTGTCCCGTCGGGGCTCGCCGTACCCACATAGCCGAGACGATGTGCATCGATGATCTTTTTGAACGCGGGCGTCAGAACAGCCATGACAGATTTCTCCTCGACAGATCAACGGCACGTCGTCCTTCAGAGGCTATCCTACTGATCGCAACCAGGATGAACAATCGCTGGTCACCTTTCGATTTGCGTCGCTCAGCTTGTTTGGCCTCAATCGGGCTCGTACCCTACGAGATCGATCGAGAAGGAGTGAGGTTTCAGTGAGTGAATTCAAAGAACAAGTTGGTCTGGGCGCCTGGCGCCAACGGACCAATCACAACCGGATGATCGATTTCCAGGCGAAAACCGATGGCGCCGGACCGGTCAAACTTGCGTTCTTCGGCAGCTCAGCCTTTCGAATTACAGCACCATCCGGTCTGACCGTGATGATCGATCCCTGGCGCAATCTGCCGACCGGCAAATGGGATTGGTATTTTCACGATTTTCCAATGACCAGCGTGGACATCGGCGTTTCGACACATGCTCACTTCGATCACGACGCACTCCATCGACTAGATGCGAGCGTTCTTCTCGACCGACTTATCGGCACCTACGCGTTTGGCGACATTCGCGTTACCGGCATTGCCGACAAACATGCCATCGATTCGACATACGCAACCTATGACATGCATCGCATCAACAACATGTTCGGTGGACAGTCTCTCAGCCCGCCCGATAACGCACGGTCCTGGGACAATTGTCTGATCAAAGTCGAAACCGGTGGCCTGCGCATTCTGCATTGGGGTGACAATCGTCACGATCCACCGGAGGCGATTTGGAACAGCATCGGTCCGGTCGACATTCTACTGATGCCGGTCGATGATAGTCAGCATGTGATGGGCAATCCGATGGTGGCGGACGTCATTGCCCGGATCGCACCGAAGGTCGTCGTACCGCATCACTATTACAGTTGGACGGTCGTTCAACGGCAAAGCACTTTGCTCACTGCCGAGCGGTGGCTCGCCGAGCAAACCAGAGTAAGGCAGCTCGACACAGCGGAGATGAGCTATACGCCGGACACGCTCCCTTCCGAGACGACCGTCGATAGTTTCGGAGACAATGTCGCCTTTGATGTAACCGCATGGCACGCCGACAACGGTTTGATCGTCGCAGAGAATGCATGACGGCATGGAAGAAAGCCCTCACCGCTCTCGTGCGGCAAGGGCCTCTTCCTTCATGCGTCACTTCACAGTGATGGTGATCACATCCGATGCCACGAGCGGATCATGGGGAATGTGATTCATGTCACCGAGAACCAACTGCAGCGTATGCTTTCCTGGTTTCAGATCGAGCGTCGTCTCGGTTTGGCCTTTCCCAAAATGCACATGGTTTTCGTCGGCAGGAATGTTTTGGGTCAACTCGTCCTTTCCATCGTCGCCTTTGCCGATCGGCGGGCGATTGATAAACAGATGGTGATGTCCGGTATGCTTCTTTTCGACACCGGCCGGGGCGACTCCCATGCCGGACAGGCCGAAGACGACTTTCACAGGGCTGCTGACCGCATCTCCGTCTTTCAGATTCACGAAATAGACTTTGGCTCCTGATGCCGCGGGCGATTGTTCGGCCTGCGCAACTCCGCTCAACCCAAAAACTGCGACAGCGGCAGCGATAAGCAACGTCTTCATCAAACTCTTCCTCCATGCGTGGTTTGTCCTGCACGTCGTGCTAGGTTTGGTAAGAACACGCAATGGCTGCCAATTATTCGTATGAGCCGGGAAAAAAACGCGCACGACGAGATTCTTCAGGGTCTGAAACCCCTGTTCCCGCGATTGTGGCGCTATTGCCTGGTCGTTACGGGAAACCGGGACCGGGCAGACGATCTGGCACAGGCGGCCTGCCTGAGAGCGCTTGAGAAATCGGCGCACTACGCGGCTGGCACACGACTCGACCGCTGGGTTTTTCAAATAGCGCAGCGCCTTTGGTTGAATGAGCTTCGAGCCGAAAGTGTGCGACGCGGCGGCGGCATATCCACCGTCGATGAACTGGACATATCGGATGGCAAGCCGGATCCGGAATCGAATTTATTGGCACGTGAAGTGTTATTGAGTGTGCTGGCTCTACCGGAGGCACAGCGTACGACCGTCACACTCGTTTATGTGGAAGGCTATAGCTACAAGGAAGCGGCCGAGATCCTCGAAATCCCGATCGGTACCGTCATGAGCCGACTGGCAGCCGCGCGCAGCAAGCTCGCTAACAGTTTTGATCACAAGAAGACCAAGCTCGGATGAACGAACGACAAACATTCACGAATGAAGAGCTCACCGCATTTCTGGACGGGGAAGTCGACGAGCCTATGGCGCGCGACATTGGAAACGCCCTCGAGAACGATGCCGAGCTTCGTGCACGTCTTGACGGTCTTCAAATCGATACCGGGCAAATCAAGTCGGCGTTCGACGGTCTTCTGGAGACGGCGCCTCCAGTGCCAACGACACTGGAAGAACCTCATACACCACATTCCGTATCCCGCAATTTGTCTTGGCAGGCCATCGCCGCAACTGCACTGCTATGCCTTCTGATCGGAGGAGGTATCGGAACTTTTGTATCGGGAGCCAAACCTGAGACATGGCGCGACTACGCGGCCACCTACCATGCGCTCTACATCAATAGGACTCTCTCGCAGATCGATCAAAGTTCCAAAGAGGCAACAGCACAATTGGCCGAAGTTTCAGCTGCCCTCGGTAAGACCATTGATTTCGCCGCACTCTCGCAAAGCGATCAGTTGGATTACAAACGCGCACAGATTCTAGGCTTCGAAGGGCGTCCGCTCGTCCAACTCGCATTCCTATCGAAGGTCGGTGCACCGGTCGCCCTCTGCATCATGCGCGCCGACAAAGCCGCCGACCGCAACGTCCAAGTCAATGAGATGCGCGGCATGAGTGCAGCGTCTTGGACAACCGGCGACTTTGAATATCTGCTGATAGGTGGCTCGGACAAAGCCCTAATCGAGAAAGCCGCTCAGCTGCTGAAGGCCCGCCTATAGGCAACGCTTCGGTTCGCCTCAAGAGTCATCAGGCCTCTGTGTTGCGATCATTGAGGGACGTTTTGACATCTGGTCCATCCACGCCGTCAACTTCGGACGGCCTGTCCGCCAGTTGAAATCGGGAACCCAGGCCTCAAGACCGAGACCGCTCGCGAGTGTAAGCTGCGGCAAATTAATCGGTCCCTGCATCAAGGGACAGTCAATCTCATTCTCCCAGACATCGGCAAGCCGGCGGCAGCGTTCTGTTTCATGTTCAATGATCGTCGCCGAACGATCGGACTCCGGTCTGAGAATTTCTCGGAACCAAACACTGATGGCATCGGTCAGGCTCCGGGCCAGAGCGTTGAGGCGCCGATACTCCCAGCCGGTATCGCCGTCCGGAATAGTCGCTATCCGCGTTCCAGCGACATGGTCGAGATAGGCACAAACCAGTTCGGATTCCTCGATACCGGTGCCATCGTTGCGGATAAGATAGGGAACGCGACCCGACGGATTGATTTCGTAATAGGGACTGCCGGGGAGGCGCGTTTGCGCCACGAACTGCTCGACTCTGTCTTCCAGACCAGCCTCCATCACCATCATCCGAGCCATGCGGGAGAACGGAGAATGGGGTGTGATATATAGCTTCATGGTGCTGGCGGTCTTTGGGCAGGCAAAGGGTTTCCATGCCTGAATGGCATGAATGACGCGCGGCTTCCCGCGTTCCGATGAACGCGGGAAGCCGGCATCGTCGCTAGTTGGCGCTTTTGGCCAGCTCCGCTTTCGCTGCGTCCAGTTCCGTTTTCGCTGTCGCAAGTTCGCTCGCAAGGGATTTGGCCTTTGCTTCCGCATCCGCCATCCCTTTTTTCGCGGCTGCAAGATCCGCCTTGGCCTTGTCGAACTCAACGGTCATCGAGGCAAGTTTGCCTTTCGCATCGGCGAGCGCGGCATTGGCAGTATCCAAAGCCTTGCTTTTCGTATCGCGTGCGCTTTCAGCTTCGCCCAGGCTAGTCTTGAGGCCGGCAACTTGCTTGCCAAGCGCTGCCGCTTTTTCCGTTGCCGACTTCGCATCGACGCCGGCTTTTTCGGCTGTTTCCGCCAGTTTGGCCTTCAGGTCCGTAATTTCATTCGTGAATCCCGCGATCTTGCCTTCGGCATCGCTAACAGCAGCCTTGGCTTTTTCGTCAGCTTTTTTCAGAGTCGCCAGTTCGGTTTTGGCTGTTTCAAGCTCCTTGCTGGCCGTTTCTGCAAGCCCTTGAGACTGACGCGTTTGTACCGTCGTGTAGATCAATCCCGCGAATAGCAGGCCGCCCAAAACCCACACCCAGCTTGGCACAGAGCCACTTGCAGCCGGTGTCGGCTCGCTTGCGGGCGGTTTCGGCTCGCTTTTCTCTTTAGAATCGTCGGACTTGCTCATTATGGAATCTCCCGATGGAAAGCGCTGGCGCAAGAGGTTCGAGCCAGAGGAATGAATGATGGCCGTGCGCGAATAAAAGCCGGGAAACGAGCGTGTCGTCAATCACCCAGGCGCTTTTCGATGCCGAAGACTATCAATTCAGCGGGAGCACCATGCGGAACGTGCTGGTGTTGCACAACGTTTGAGCACCACAAAACGTCAGATGGTTTGAAAACGCGATAGAGATCAGAATCCATACTTCACTGAACAGCCATATGCCCGTGTTGCAGCCGGATCGATCGGAGTGCCTTTGGTGAGTGCGCCGAGCGCTGTGCGGACATAATTGCGCGCGACTGGAATATCTGCCGGATTTGCGGATGGCTTGTCGTCGATGGCGCCCTTGTAAGCCAACTTTCCCTCGGGCGTGATGACAAACATATGTGGCGTTGCACGCGCACCATAAGCGCGCCCTAGCGCTCCTTCAGGATCAAGCAGCACGGCTGTCGGGCTCGCGTCGCGCATGGTCGTCAGCGCATTTGCTTTCGGACCGTCCACATGCCCCTGAAGTCCGGGAGCAGACGAGATGACGGATAACCAGACGATGCCTTGGTCTTTTGCTTCTTTCTGCAGTGCCTGCATGTTGCTTGCGCCATAATGTTTGCGCACGAACGGGCAATCGTGGTTTGTCCATTCAAGCACCACCGTCTTGCCTCGGAAGTCGCTGAGTTTGCGGGGCATTCCGTTCGAGTCCGTGGCAGAAAACTCCGGTGCCGGCTGACCGATCTTTGGATCTCCCATAGGCGCTGCGACCGCAGAACCCGCGATGATCGACATTGCCAATCCGGCCAGACCCGCTCTTAGAGCGCGGTTATTTGGTGAAAATGTCATGTCTCTCGGCTCCCTGGTTGATGCCTTGGAACATTCTTGCAGATCTTAGTCTCGGCTTGTGGCCGCGACATGTCAGCGACTGGCTGGTTTGGTGGCATTGGAGTGTCGCGGACAGGTTGCCCCGCTTCGAGCCGAAACCGTGCCGAACTGAGACACACGTCGCCAACCGTGCGCTCAAGACGGTGGTCCCAACCCATGTCAATCGCAACTGATAACTTCGTTACTGCTTAAGTTTAACGGATTTTTCACGACGATCTTCGCTGCAACATCTTTTTTCGCGGTTTTCGGTCCGACCCGCACACGCCTTGCAACGCTCCTGGCAACACCCACCCGATGTGCCAGGGAGAGACAAGGTTATGTGTTTCGATAAGGTCTTCAAATCCCCATTTGCCCGCGATGAGCGTGGCGTCACCGCCATCATTTTCGGCCTGACCCTTATCCCGGTAATCGGCTGTCTGGGTTTCGCACTGGATGGCTGGCGGGCATTCAATGTCTCCACCATGGCAATGGGCGCACTCGACTCTGCTGCCCTCGCCGCCGCCAAAGCCATGGCAACAGACAATCTTGACGAGGCAGAAGCCAAAGAGCTGGCACGCAGCTTCTTCAACGCCAACTTCAAGACTGGCGCAAATGGCGGTTCCGTGACGGGCTTCGAAATTACCACCGATCCCAAATCGAACGAAGCGACGGCATCGGCAAAGCTCTCTGTCGAAACAACTTTTGCAAGGATCTTCAGAGTCTCGCAGATTGAAATGGAACGCAGCGTCACCGCGGTTTTTCAAACTGACAACCGCGATCTTGAGTTGGCCATGATGTTGGACGTGACAGGTTCGATGTGCAGCCCTTGCTCCAAGCTGGAGGATCTCAAGATTGCGGCCAAGGATGCTATCGACATCCTGATCTCGGACAATCAGACCCGGCGTAAGGTGCGCATCGGACTGGCTCCATATTCCGCTTCTGTTAACGCCGGCCGTTATGCAGAAACCGTGAGCGACGGTGTCAGTGTTGATGGATGCGTGTTCGAACGATCAGGTCGATTCAAATTCAGCGATGCCATCCCTCAGCGGAATCACTATCTGAGTGCGATGAACAATCCACGCAGACCGACGAACGACCACTACGGCTGCCCACCTGCCGAGGTGCTGCCGATTACCGACGACAAGTCGCTTTTGAACAGAACAATTGACAGCTACGAGGCTCGTGGCTGGACCGCAGGTCATCTTGGAATTGCGTGGTCTTGGTATCTCGTGTCCCCGAACTGGTCGTCAATCTGGCCCTCTGCAAGCACTCCGGTCCCATATGGCGACAAGGAAACGGTCAAGGCCGTGATCCTGATGACCGATGGCAAATTTAACACGAGCTACAAGAATGGGCGGAAAAACAGGACGTCAACGAATCAGGCGGAGAGCCTTTGCGGGAACATCAAAGATAAGGACGTGATCGTCTATGCTGTTGCATTTCAAGCGCCCGAATCCGCCAAAGAGACGCTAAAAGATTGCGTGACTTCAAATGACTATTTCTTTGACGCCGACAATGGCGATGAACTGCGGACAGCATTCCGTGACATCGCAACGCGCTTGTCGATCCCGCGCTTGTCCAAATAGAAAAAGATCATAGAATCGTAAAGAAGGGCGCGGTCATGGCCGCGCCCTTCTTCCGTTTGTCGCCAGTCTTTTTCAGACTATCCTGCAGCGCGGTTCTGTCTGTTCTCGATGAGTTCGTCGACCACCGCAGGCTCGGCCAATGTCGACGTATCGCCGAGTGCACCGAAGTCGTCTTCAGCAATCTTACGCAGAATACGGCGCATGATCTTGCCGGACCGGGTTTTCGGAAGCCCCGGAGAGAATTGAATCAGATCCGGTGAGGCAATTGGGCCGATTTCCTTGCGCACCCAATCGCGCAATTCCTTCTTCAGATCATCGCCACCGGCTTCGCCCGCCATCAAGGTCACATAGCAGTAGATGCCCTGCCCCTTGATGTCATGAGGATAGCCGACCACGGCCGCTTCCGAGACCTTGGGATGGGCCACAAGTGCCGACTCGACTTCCGCCGTTCCCATTCGGTGGCCAGAGACGTTGATCACGTCGTCAACACGCCCGGTGATCCAATAATAGCCGTCTTCGTCGCGGCGGCATCCGTCCGAAGTGAAATAGTAGCCTCTGAATGCGGAGAAATAGGTATCGACGAACCGCTTGTGATCGCCGTAGACGGAAACCATCTGGCCAGGCCAGGATTCTCGAAGGCAGAGCGCGCCCTCGCCGGCACCTTCGATCTCATTGCCTTCGGTATCCAGCAGGCAAGGCTGAACGCCAAAGAACGGCCGCGTTGCGGATCCTGGTTTCAGCGCTGTCGCCCCCGGCAGCGGTGTAATCATAATACCGCCCGTCTCGGTCTGCCACCATGTATCCACAATGGGGCATCGGCTGTCGCCGACCACGTGGTAATACCACTCCCAGGCTTCCGGATTGATCGGCTCGCCGACACTTCCCAGGAGCTTGACCGTTTCCCGGCTGGTCGATTTCACATACTCTTCGCCTGCACCCATGAGCGCTCGGATCGCCGTCGGTGCCGTATAGACGATATTGACTTTGTGCTTGTCGCAAATCTGCCAGAACCGACCGGCGTCGGGATAGTTCGGCACGCCTTCGAACAGGAGCGTCGGCGCACCATTGGCAAGCGCGCCGTAAAGCACATAGGAATGACCGGTAATCCAGCCGACATCTGCCGTGCACCAGAAAACGTCGCCATCGTGATAGTCGAACACATATTGGTGTGTCATCGACGTATAGACGATGTAGCCCCCGCCATTATGAAGGACCCCCTTCGGCGTGCCCGTGGAGCCCGACGTGTACAGTATGAATAGTGGATCGACCGCGCTCATCTCTTCCGGCGGGCAATCGTCGGACACTTTTTCCTTGAGCTCGTGATACCAGAAGTCGCGACCGTCCTTCATGGCGACATCACCGCCGGTGTGCTTGATCACCAGCATCTTTTCGTCGCCCTTGCAGGATTCGAACGCCGCGTCCGTGTTTGCCTTTAGCGGAATCGTTCGACCACCGCGAAGACCTTCATCGGCCGTGATCACGAATTTGGAGTCGCAGTCGACGATACGCCCCGCCAGCGCGTCCGGAGAGAATCCACCAAAGACCACCGAATGGACGGCGCCGATGCGCGCGCATGCCAGCATGGCGAAGGCGGCTTCCGGGATCATCGGCATATAGACGGTGACCCTGTCGCCCTTCTTGACGCCGATCTCTTTCAACGCATTGGCAAAACGGGAGACCTCGCTCTTGAGTTCTTTGAATGTGAAAGTCTTGCTGACGGAAGGATCGTCGCCTTCCCAGATGATTGCCGGCTGATCGCCCTTGGTCTCGACATGTCGGTCGACGCAGTTTGCGCACACATTGAGCGTGCCGTCTTCGAACCATTTGACGTGCACATCGTCATATTCGAAGGAGGTATCCTTGACCTTCGTGTAAGGCTTGATCCAGTCGATGCGCTTGCCGTGCTCCGCCCAGAAACCTTCGGGGTCTTCGACGGACCGCTTGTACATCTCCTGGTAGCCATCATTGTCGACGAAGGCACGGGATTTCCAAGCGTCGGGCACGTCGTAGAGCTTGTCATCTGACATAGCGATTTCCTCCCCAAAAACATTGTATTGGCGGCATTATGGAGAGCCCGGATGGGCCCTGCAAGCACCCCGTTGGTTGCAAGATTTTCGTCTAATAGGTCGCACCCCTATGGTGACCGTAAGACGTCGGGTTTAGACCCCGAAGACACCGATAACCGCACCCATTGCAAGTAGGACAGCCAACCAATGGCCACCATCGATGATCGTGAGCTGCGGCTTGGCGCCCTGAAAGGCGTGATTGACGAGCATCGTCGTAACGACGAATCCCAACCACAACGTGAACCCGGTTATGAGACCGTTCCTCACCGTCACCTGACCTTCACCCAGATGACCGATAACGCCCGCCAACATGAAGCCCATGATCAGCAGGGAGATAATCGAGGCGATGAAAGGCCATGGCCGCGGTTTGAGATCCTCTTTGGACTTGCCGAGCGCGGCCATCCAGAGATTGCCCAGCGCCATGTACCAAACCATGCCAACGCCAAATCCGGTCAGAGCCGCGATTACGACAGCGATATAGTTGATTCCTCCGAAGACCATCTTATCTTCCCTGCGTGCGCTACGGTTTTGTTATGAACGGATTGTCGGTCGCGCCGGCCTCGCTTGGGTCCTTGGCCTTGATGGCCAGAGCGTGTATGGGCCCGGCAAGTTCTTCGGCAAGGGCATCGTTGACCAGACGGTGGCGTTCGACACGGGATTTTCCGGAGAAGATGTCGGAAACGATCTCGACACGAAAATGGCTGCTTCCGGTTCCTGGCGAGCCGGCATGGCCCGCATGAAGATGGGACTCGTTCAACACTTCAAGTCGAACCGGCGTGAAGGCATTTTTCAATTTCTCTGTGATGGACTCTTCGATGGACATTAGACCCTCGGTTTTGGTTGCACGGAGCAGATCGTGTGCGGCGCAGCGCCGGCTTGTTTTGCCACAACGTTCGCCTCATACTTCGAACCAATGAAGCTTAATTCAAAATACTTTGACAGCATCCGCGTCAAGCCCGATCAGGATCGCCGCGCCCGCGACGAGCATCCGGAGTGCGAATGGCCCGGCTGCTCGGCCGCCGGCGAGTACCGGGCACCGCGTGGCCGCGGACGTGAAGGGCAATTTTTTACATTCTGCATGGATCACGTGCGGCAATACAACAAATCCTACAATTATTTCGATGGAATGAGCGACGACGAGGTCGCGACTTTCCAGAAAGCCGATATCACCGGGCATCGGCCCACCTGGTCGGTAGGCTCCAATAAGGCCGGGCGCGATGGTTCCGATCCTGAACCCAACGGTTTCCGCCACGGCTTCACGGCCTCAGACCCCCTCGGTCTGTTTGGAGATGCTGGCGAAGCACGATCATCGGAAAGCAAATCGCCTTTTCGCGTGGTCGGCAATGTCGAGCGAAAGAGCCTGGAAGCGCTGGGACTCGACGGGTCCGCCACCAAGCCGCAGATCAAGGCGCGCTTTAAGGAACTGGTAAAACGCCATCACCCGGATGCCAATGTCGGCGGGGGCGGTTCCGAGGAGAAGTTGCGCGAAGTGATCCAAGCCTATAATTATCTCAAACGCACGGGACTGTGCTGAACGGTCCCTCTTTTTTTGTCTGGTTGCCCATGCTTCGTTCCGGGTGACCCGTTGAACCTATTCGGATTTCTTTAGACATGAGCCTTAATGGAAACGAAGGGGCCGCCAGCGCGCCCGATATGAGTGTGTCGGTGCGCCAGATGTTTGGCTTCGATACGGATTTCGAAGTGCCAGCCTATTCGACGACCGACGAGCATGTGCCGGATCTCGACCCCGACTATCAATTCAACCGCGACGTCACCATGGCGATCCTCGCCGGCTTCAAACACAATCGACGGGTCATGATCCAAGGCTATCATGGGACAGGTAAATCGACCCACATCGAACAGGTAGCAGCGCGATTGAACTGGCCCTGCATCCGGGTCAATCTCGACAGCCATGTCAGCCGGATCGATCTGGTCGGCAAAGACGCCATTGTCGTTCGAGACGGCATGCAGGTCACGGAGTTCAAGGAAGGCATCCTGCCTTACGCCCTGCAGAGCAATACGGCGCTCGTCTTCGACGAATATGATGCGGGCCGCCCAGACGTCATGTTCGTGATCCAGCGTGTCCTTGAGGTCCAAGGCAAACTGACTCTTCTGGACCAGGGCACCGTTATCCGTCCTCATCCCTCGTTCCGTCTGTTCTCGACGACAAACACGATCGGCCTTGGCGACACGAGCGGGCTCTATCACGGGACGCAGCAAATCAACCAGGGCCAGATGGACCGCTGGTCCATTGTTGTCACCCTGAACTATCTGCCCCATGACGATGAAGTGAACATTATCCTTGCGAAGGCCAAGAGTTACGATACGAGCGAAGGCCGTGAGACGATCGCAAATATGGTGCGCGTAGCGGACCTGACCCGCAACGCTTTCATTAATGGCGATCTTTCGACGGTGATGAGCCCGCGAACGGTGATTACCTGGGCTGAGAATGCGGAAATCTTTCAGGATGTCGGCTTTTCTTTCGCGCTGAGTTTCTTGAACAAATGCGACGAGCTTGAACGCGGTCTGGTGGCTGAGTTCTATCAGCGCTGTTTTGGCGAAGAGCTGCCGGATTCCACCGCCAATGTGGCTCTGAGCTAGACGGAAACCGAAATGCCGGTGTCATCGAAGCGCAAGGCCGGACCTGCCGAACCTTTCAAAGAGGCGCTCTCGCTTTGCACGCGCGCGATTGCCGGCGATGATGAGTTGCAGGTGGTTTTCGGCTCCGATCCGCCGGCCCTGCGCGGCGGTGTCGCCATGGTTCCCGAACCCTCGCGCGTACCGACCAAGAAAGAGCTGGCGGCAATCCGTGGCCAGGCGGACTCCATGGCTCTGATGGTCGCCTGCCATGACGGCAAGATGCACCGGTCTCTGGCCCCGCCCTCGGGCCAAGCGCGCGCTGTCTTCGAAGCGGTTGAACTCGCGCGGGTCGAAGCCATTGGCTCCCAGCGTATGACCGGCATGGCACAAAACCTGACTGCCAAGATTGAGCAGCGCTACGCACGGGCTCAGTTTCACGATGTGAAGGATCGTGCCGACGCGCCTCTCGAAGAGGCCATTGCGTTGATGGTCCGCGAACGCCTGACCGGCGCAAAGCCCCCCGAGCGCGCGCAGCCAATCGTCGACCTGTGGCGCCCCTGGGTTGAACGCCGTGCCGGCTCGGCAATGGAACGGCTGCCCGAATTGCTAGAGGATCAGGAAGCTTTCGGCGAGCTTCTGCGCGAGATGCTCTCCGCATTCGATCTGACCGAGGATCTCGACGAAGGGTCGGACGATACAACTGATGATGGCGACGATGCAGAGACACCCGATAGCCAACCCGATGCGGGCGAAGAGAGCGCTGGCGCCGAACAGGCCGAGTTGAACGCCGAGGAGCAAAGCGAAGCGACCGGCGAAGGTGGCGACGATTTCGAGATGTCCGATTTCGGTGATCTGGACGATCTCGAGGGCGATATGGGCGATACGGATCAAAATAGTACCGCCGAGCCCTGGCGCCCGAATGTGTCGGTTCTCGATTACCCCGAAGCCTTTGGCTACAAGGTTTTCTCGGAAGCCAATGACGAGATGGTTACGGCGGAAGAGCTTTGCGACGCCGAAGAACTGGAACGGTTGAGGACATTCCTCGATAAGCAGCTCTCGAGCCTCCACAGCGCCGTATCAAGGCTTGCGAACCGGCTTCAGCGTCGGCTTCTCGCACAGCAGAACCGAGGCTGGGACTTTGATCTCGACGAAGGTGTTCTCGATGCCGCCCGTCTGACACGGGTCATTATCGATCCCATGCACGCCCTGTCTTTCAAGGCCGAACGCGATACGGACTTCCGCGATACCGTGGTCACGCTGCTGCTGGACAATTCGGGCTCCATGCGCGGGCGCCCGATCATGGTGGCTGCATCCTGCGCGGACATTCTGGCGCGCACACTGGAGCGCTGCGGCGTCAAAGTCGAAATTCTCGGCTTTACGACCCGTGCCTGGAAAGGCGGTCAATCGCGCGAACAGTGGCTGGCAGCTGGAAAACCGCAGAGCCCGGGGCGCCTGAATGACCTTCGCCATATCGTCTACAAGGCGGCCGATGCACCCTGGCGGCGCGCACGACGCAATCTCGGCCTGATGATGCGGGAAGGTCTGCTGAAGGAGAATATCGACGGAGAAGCCCTTGCATGGGCACACCGACGCCTTCTTGGTCGGCCAGAGCAAAGACGCATCTTGATGATGATCTCGGACGGTGCTCCGGTCGATGACTCGACCTTGTCCGTCAATACGGGATGCTATCTTGAGCGCCATCTTCGACAAGTGATCGAAGAGATCGAAACGCGCTCTCCAGTCGAATTGATCGCGATCGGGATCGGGCACGATGTGACACGCTATTATCGGCGCGCCGTCACGATTACGGATGCGGAAGAGTTGGCAGGAGCGATGACAGACAAGCTTGCAGAACTCTTCGATGAGACGGGACCTGGCGGCAGTCCACTGCGCGGCCGGGGTCGCAAGGTCCATTGAGCGCCCGCCGTTCGCGATATCTGACAATCGGGATTGCCGTAAGTTTTGCCGTATTCGTTTTCGGCACAACCACGCTGATGGCCAAACCCAAATTCAGCAATGTTGCACCTCAGTCGATTACGATTACTGCCGAGCCGATCTCGCTCGATCAGGGCGATCCAGCACAATTGGAACCGGGATCATTGATCTGGCGCAGCGGTATCGTCCTAAAATCTCAATCGTCTTTTCTCGGCGGTTATTCCGGCTTGACGCTCAATGGGGACGGCACGCGTCTGATTGCCGTGTCAGATGCCGGCCTGTGGTTGTCTGCAAGACTCGAGATGCGCGATGGCAAGCTCATCGGCCTGAAGAATGCGCGGACAGGCTCTCTGAAAGCCCGCAATAACAAACCTCTGACGAGCGGGCGCTACCGCGATGCCGAATCGATTGCCCCGGTCAAGCGCGGCAGGCTGGATCAACCTCTCTATGTGGGGTTCGAGCGGCTCCATCGTATCGGTCTTTTTCCTGTTAAGAACGGTCAACTCGCCGGTCCATCGCACTATGTGAAAATTCCTTCGATCATCAAACGGGCCAAAGGCAACAAAGGGTTCGAAGCTCTGGCACTTCTAAACACCGGGCCTCACAAGGGCGCTTTGCTGGCCTTCACGGAGCAGTTTCTGAACAAGGATGGAAATCATCGCGCCTGGATCCTGAAGGGCGGCAAGACTCTGGCCTTGAGCCTGGTCCGGCTCGATGACTTCGACGTCACGGGTGCGGCCACATTGCCTGGCGGCGACGTCCTCGTGCTTGAACGACGCTTCAGCTTCTCTCGCGGGATCGCAGCCCGCGTCCGTAGGATTTCAGGTCAGGACATCAAACCCGGCGCACGGCTCAACGGAAAGATCGTGCTGGATCTACGTGGTGCTACGCAGATCGACAATATGGAAGGCATTGCAATCCATCGGTCCCCCAAAGGGCAGACGATCGTCACGCTGATATCGGACGACAATTTCAACCCGGCGTTTCAACGGACGCTGATGATGCAGTTCGTTCTGCGCGACTAGATCAAGATATGCGCGTCTAACAAGACGCATGTGGCTCTAGTGCTGCGTTCGCCGAATGATGAGTGAATAATTGTTCGCGGGCATCTCAATCATCTCTTCAATTGCCAAGCCAACCCGTTCCAATTCGGCGTCGAAGTCGTCCAGATCGCGCACGCCCCAATGCGGATCCTGTCGTCTGAGGCTCAAGTCGAACGCCGCGTTGCTTTCCGCTGTGTGACGACCGCCGCGACTGTAGGGACCATAGAGGTACAGAATCCCGTCATCTGCGAGCAGCCGCCGGGCTCCTTCGATCAAACCAAGCGACGCCGACCAAGGACTGATGTGTATGAGATTGATGGCAATGATCGCAGCAAAGGGTGCTGGCAGGTCATCGCCCCATTGTGCGACCGTTACGTCGATTTCTCGTGGCGGCAATACATTCCCGAGACCAGCTGCAGCAGTCCAGGCCACGATGCTGTCCTGGGCTGCCGGATTGAGATCGCTTGGTTGAAACTCCAGGTCGGGAAACGCACTGGCAAACGCTGCGATATGCTGCCCTGTCCCGCTCGCGATCTCGAGGACACGGCCTTTTGACGGCAAGGACCATCGCAATACATTGATGATAGGGGCAGTGTTTCGTGCCGCGCTCGGGGAGTGCCGCTGGCGTTCGATTGAGGAACCAGTCAGCTTTCAGCCGCAGCGTCTTGAGCTTTCTGCAGCTCTCGCTTCAGACGCCGCGCTTTCATGGATAGCTCGCTGTCCTTGGCAGCAAGAACGAACGCGTCCAGACCGCCGCGATGCTCAACCGAGCGCAACGCATGTGCAGAGACTTTCAGCCGTACCGAGCGCCCCAGAGCTTCGCTCATAAGCGTAACATTGCACAGATTGGGCAGAAAGCGCCGCCGCGACTTGTTATGAGCATGGCTCACATTGTTACCGGTCAAAACACCCTTGCCGGTCAATTCGCAACGCCGGGCCATAATCGGCCTCCTTCTAAGGTAATTTGTCCGACATCTCGTGGTGTCGGCATCAATGCAAAAAGGCCCACAGACCAAAAAAAGGCCTTGGGCTAGGTTCGGCGCGAAGCTATAGGGTCTTCTCACCTGTTTCGTCAAGCGTAGGTCTTGGAATTCCGATTGATCGAAGGGATACAATGAACGAACAGGCATTGCGTGGCGACGTCCAAACCAATAATGGTTCGGTCGATTGACTCACAGAATTGACCAATTCCGTGCCTATTTTTCACTGTCGTCGCGACCCATCCGTTGCGCCATCTGAGAGGCTTTACCGCATGCTGACTGGCCGTCGCAAAAGCCTATACCGCATTATCCTCATGATGCTTGGGCTCTCATGCTTTCCAGGTATCGCGAATGCCAAACCCTCGGTGAACAAGATGTTCGCCGTCTACAAGGTCCATTTCCTCGGGGCCAATCTTGGCAAATTCAAGCTCTGGGCGGACATCGGCAAAGGCTCCTACACGCTGCGCGGCGAAACCAAGTTGGAGATGGGTTTCATCATCAAAGGACTTCTGTTCGATTTGAAAGGCGGTGCCCAAAGCAGGGGTGCGATGAAGGACAGTTCACCTCGCCCCAAACAGTATGGACTGCATTTCGAGTCCAAAAAGAAGCGCGGCAAACTGGACATGAATTTTGCGGGGAACCGCGTCGACGCCGTCGTCACGCAGCCGCAAATGCGAGAGAACCCACGCGCCGTTCCGGTCACGAATGCCCACGTAACGGACGTACTAGATCCACTTTCCGCTGTCTTTCTGACCAAACTCCACAATGGGGGAAAGAGTCATGAAGATGCCTGTCGCCAGAGCGTGCCAGTTTTCGATGGCCGGCACCGCTTCAACCTCAACCTGTCGCATAAAAAGACGGTACGCGTTACGAGATCGGGCAAGAAAGGCTATGCAGGAATAGCCGTTGTCTGCCGCATCAGATACGCGCCGGTCTCCGGCCACGCGCCCAACAATAAGGGATTGAAATTCTTTCAAAAAACCAATGACATTGAAGTCTGGCTGATCCCTGTTCCAGGGACACGCGCATATGTGCCGTATCATTTGAGCCTTCCGACCCCTTACGGGCAGGCATCCGCAATCTCGACCGTCTTTCAGGTACAGACAGCCGGCGGTCACAACCAGTCGTTGGTCAAATTCAAATAATCCCGGCTGCAAAAGCCATTGCGTGCCCCCATATGGCACATAGAGTTAACCGGTCGGCGCGCTCCGACACGAAAGATCGATCGGCATTTGCGTTTTTGTGCACACCAATCCCCATATGTCGTAGGGAACACTTTGAGACTCATTAGATGCTCCTGATTCGTACATGGCGCGTTCACGCCTTCTTCCATTCCTTAACAGACGTGCCGGTGCAGCCGGTTCCGCTTAGGGAATACAGAAACGGGACATGGCGGTAACCAATTGACAGACCGGGAGATGTCCTTGGCGCCGTGGCTAGTGTGATTGAGCCGGTGCGTCACAATATGTCGTAGGGAACACATCATGAATGGGCCCCCATCCCGATTCGTGCATGAGGCGTTCCCGATGCCTTCTATTCGTTAAAATGGCACGCTATGTAGGGCTTATGATGCATCGATCGGAATACGCCTCAGGAAGCAAGGCACCTTCATGGCTATCAGTCGGCCAAACCGGCAAACAACCAATGTTTGGCGGCTGCGCCAAATCGATACGAAGCACAGGGCACGGTATTAACGTTTGCAGGACACCAAGGGCTCATCGCGTCCAAGAATTCCAGCAATCTTGGGCCGCCCCCGGTATTCGCCACAACATCTCGTAGTGAACGAATGTTGAATCAGTGGGAGTCAGCGATTCGGACGGCATTCGTTCGACAATCGTTCCAAATCTTAATGCAACCGCGCCGACAGACTGGTGCGAAAAGGATCGCTTTATGAGTTCGCCAAGAGGCCAGTCCGCTCGTCCTGGAAATGTCACGGCCGTCCTCGGACCGACCAATACCGGTAAGACGCATCTCGCAATCGAGCGGATGCTCGGGCATGAGTCCGGAATGATCGGCCTGCCGCTTCGCCTGCTTGCTCGTGAAGTCTATGACCGGATCGTCGCGCGGGTCGGCGCATCGGCCGTCGCGCTGATCACCGGCGAAGAAAAGATAAAGCCGCCCTCGCCGCGCTATTATGTGGCGACAGTCGAAGCCATGCCTACCGGTCTTGATGTGGCGTTCCTGGCAATCGACGAAATCCAGATTGCTGCGGATCTTGAACGCGGTCATGTCTTTACCGATCGCCTGCTGCACGCGCGCGGCTCGCAGGAAACACTGCTGCTTGGCGCCTCGACGATGCGCGATCCCATTCGCGACATCCTGCCGAACGCAAATCTCATTTCGAGGCCTCGGCTTTCCAAACTTACCTACGCCGGTCAAAAGAAAATCTCTCGTCTGCCCCGCCGCTCTGCCGTGGTCGCCTTTAGTGCGAACGAGGTCTATGCCATAGCCGAATTGATCCGCAGGCAGCGCGGCGGCGCCGCAGTGGTTCTGGGCGCGCTAAGCCCGCGGACGCGTAATGCTCAGGTTGAACTTTATCAGAATGGCGAAGTCGATTTTCTCGTTGCAACGGATGCAATCGGCATGGGGCTCAATCTCGACGTCGACCATGTTGCATTTGCCGGCAGCCGCAAGTTCGATGGTCAAAACCATCGTGAACTGACGCCTTCCGAGATAGCCCAGATCGCCGGCCGTGCAGGACGGCACATCAACGATGGCACCTTCGGCGTCAGCGGAACCGTTCCGCCATTCGACGCAGATCTGGTCAATCGCCTTGAGGCCCACGAGTTCGAGCAGGTGAAGACCCTGCAGTGGCGCAATCGCAATTTGGATTATGCGTCCCTGGATAGTCTGCAAGACAGCCTTCGTGCGGTGCCGGACGGCAACCGCCTGGCACGTGCGCGCCAGTCCGACGACGCGGCTGCGCTCGAGGCCATGGCGAATGACAATGAGATCAAGGCCATGGCCGTCTCCCCGGCGGCTGTGAAACGGCTCTGGGAAGTCTGCCAGATGCCGGATTATCGCAAGATCTCGGCCCAGGCCCATGCCGAACTCATCGCTGCACTCTACAAGCCCTTGATGGGCGATCCCGGAACGATTCCCGAGGATTGGTTTGCCGAGCAAGTATCCTGGGCCGATCGGACCGACGGGGACATCGATACGATTGCCAATCGCATCGCCCATATCCGCACCTGGACATTCGTTTCGCATCGGCCGGACTGGCTTGCCGACCACTCCCATTGGCAGGAGAGAACCCGGGAGATCGAAGATCGACTGTCGGACGCTCTGCATGAAAACCTGACGCAACGTTTTGTCGACCGACGAACCAGCACACTGATCAAGAGTATGCGCGATAAAGAAAGCCTGTTCGCCGAAATCGGTAAAGATGGCGAAGTCCATGTGGAACGCCATTTCGTCGGCCGGCTGGCAGGCTTTGTGTTCACGCCCGATCCGGAAGCTGAAGGCCTGCAGGGAAAGGCAGCCCGGCACGCGGCAGCTCAGATTCTGGTGCATGAACTGACCGAACGATCTGCCCGCCTGGTCGCAGCCTCGGACGAAGCCCTATCGCTGACCGCTGCAGGGCGCATCATGTGGGAAGGGTCAGAGATCGCCTTCCTTGAAGCCGGCGAACGACCACTGGCTCCGAATATCGCGCTCATTGCCGACGAGCATCTGACCACTCCCGACCGCGAGCGCATTCTGGCGCGACTTGGCAGTTGGCTGACTGCGCATATCGAAAGCCGGATCAAACCGCTGGTAGACCTTGCGACTGCCGAAGATGTCCAGGGGCTCGCGCGCGGCGTGGCGTTTCAGCTTGTCGAGAGTTTTGGTGTTCTGAAGCGCGAGACCGTCGCCGAAGAGATCCGGGCACTTGACCAGGATGCACGCGGGCAGCTCCGCAAATACGGTGTCAGGTTTGGTGCTTTCAATATCTACATCCCGGTCTTGCTCAAGCCGGCCCCGGTCGAGTTGATGCTGCTGCTTTGGGCTCTTGCAACGGGCAAGGAGACGGGAATGACTCCCGACGCCATTCCCGAACCACCGCGTCAGGGGCTGACGTCCGCCGCCAATGATCCGTTGCTCTCGGACGCTTATTATCGGGTCTCCGGTTTCCACCGATGCGGCAATCGCGTCGTGCGTATCGATATGCTCGAGCGCCTCGCGGACATGATACGGCCGCTGGTATCCTGGCGGGCCAACCGCACCGCTCCCGATGCCAAGGTCGCAGATGCGAAGGCCCCGGCTGCAACTGCTTCAGAAGCATCGGCCGAAGACGCAAACAAAGAGCCGACACCCACTCAGCCGCAACCCGCTCCCGAGGGCGCGACCGGGGACGGCGGATTCCGCATCCAACCCGACATGATGTCAATTGTCGGTTGCTCAGGTGAAGACTTTGCATCAGTCCTGCGGACCCTAGGTTTCCGATCAGAACAAAAACCGATCCCCGCTGCCGCCCCCGACAGCACGAAGGAGACTTCCGCAGAAACGGCTGAGGTGGAAGGCACATCCGACAGTAAAGCGCCCGCCGCAACAGAACCGGCGGTCGATGAAATCTGGCGCCCGAAGAAGAGACGTCCTGCACAACAACGACCCGACTCGCGACGCTCGAACGAGCGCCAGGGTCGGCATCAACGCAGGGACGGTGCGAAGAAGGGACGCCCTCCCAAGCGCTCCGGACCGCCGCGCGGCAAGGGTCGCCCCAAGTCTCGAGAGAAGGACAAGATCGACCCCGATTCTCCATTTGCTGCTCTTCAGAAGCTCAAACAGGATCTTGAGTCGGGTGTTCGCGAAGATGCCTGATCCGACGCCGGAGACCATTGACGCAAGCGAACACGAGGATGAGAACGGGCAACGACTCGATCGCTGGCTCTGGTTTACGCGTCTCGTGAAGACGCGGACACTTGCCGCGAAATTCGTCGAGTCCGGCAAAGTCAGGGTGAACAGCGTTCGGATCACGAAACCCGCAAGAACCGTTCGCGCAGGTGATGTGATTACCGCAACGCTTCATCGACGCCTTCGCATCGTCAAGGTGCTGTCCGCCGGTGAACGTCGCGGACCGGCAAGCGAAGCCCAGACACTCTATGAAGATCTGACACCTGAACCGGTCAAAGATGAGAAACTCACGCCCCACCCCGCGCCAGCCGCGATTCGCGAGCCTGGTGCCGGCCGTCCGACCAAGCGAGAGCGCCGAAAGCTGGATCGCCTTAGGTCATAAATGGCGAATGTCACGACGTCGCACTTGTTAATTCGAACAACACTAAGTAGTTTCGATACCGAACTATACCAAAGCGCGAAACAGCGATGCAATCCATGCGCTTGTGCAATGCGAAGGATTGAGCTAGGGAATTCCCGCTCGTTGGGCACTTGGGCGCGACATCATGCGCCCGCCCCGGCATGCAACGCGGAGTAAATGAATGACGTATATCGTCAACGAGAACTGCATTAAGTGCAAATTCACCGACTGCGTCGAGGTCTGCCCCGTCGACTGCTTCTACGAGGGCGAGAACATGCTGGTCATCCACCCGGATGAGTGCATCGATTGCGGCGTGTGCGAGCCGGAATGCCCTGTCGAGGCGATCAAGCCGGACACTGAGCCGGACCTGGAAAAGTGGCTCGAGGTCAATCGCGAATATTCGGAAAAGTGGCCGAACATCACGACCAAAAAGGATCAGCCGCCGGACGCCGAGAAGTATGAGACCGAAACCGGCAAGTTCGATAAATATTTTTCTGCAGAGCCTGGCGAAGGGGATTAAGGGTTTACGACCTTTGGGCGGTTGTAGAATCCGTTCAGCATCAAATATTTTTCTCAACACATTAGGCTAAGTCATTAACCATTTTAGTGAATCCTAGCACCATAGGGACGGCCCATCCCCCCGAAATCCCTCGCGGCCGGTTCCGATTGTGTAAAAAATGTGTTAAGCTCGCGCTTGAAATGGCGGAATTCGCCATAATCTATTGAAGAAGGGGCCGCCCCATGCGGGGTGGGCTTTTTTTTCGCCCCATTGCGGGACGCGGGCGGACAGGGGACGAGTGCGGCGGACGGCCTAGTCTGCACCCCTGTGCAAGGGCACGAAACGTGTTGCGCAATGGATCACGGAGCGGCGGTGAACGGAAATGCGGCCGTTTACGCTGTAACCGGGCTCGCTTTGAGCGGGTGCTGCTCTATTCCCGGAACCGGCTCTGCCGGCCAATGCAACAGAGATTGGGACAATCGCGTATGCCAGGAAAAAAAAGACCTCAGCAAAGAAAAGGTTTCAAGACGAACGAATTCATCGTTTATCCGGCGCATGGCGTTGGGCGCATCGTCTCCATCGAGGAGGAAGAAATCGCCGGCGCCACGCTTGAGCTATTCGTTATTACGTTTGAACAAGACAAAATGACATTGCGTGTCCCGACCACGAAACTCGAGACTGTCGGCATGCGAAAACTTTCCGAAGACAAGATTGTCAAAAAGGCGCTCGATACCTTGAAGGGCAAGGCTCGGGTCAAGCGGACCATGTGGAGCCGGCGGGCGCAGGAATACGAGGCCAAGATCAATTCTGGCGATCTGGTTTCAATCGCCGAAGTCGTACGCGATTTGTATCGTTCGGAAACACAGCCTGAGCAGTCTTACTCAGAGCGACAGCTCTACGAGGCGGCTTTGGACCGGATGGCACGTGAAATCGCAGCGGTGAACAAGATCGATGAAGAGAGTGCGATCGCCAAGATCGACGAGGTCCTCTCCAAGTCAGGTCGGGGCGCACGTGCCGCGTCGGATTCCGAAGAGGCACAGGCCGCCGCCTGAGAGGCAGAAGCAGGCGACACGTCGTCGCCTGATGAATAAGTTCAAACTGGTTCGTTCGCGTCCGAATGAGAACAGTTTGCTTCAGAGATCTACGGAACCCGGCGCCCGAGGCGCCGGGTTCTGTTTTTTGGGCGCAATGGAGGATGGTGTCTGATCGAGAATCTCGATCTCTTCAGGATGCGTTACCTTTATCGCCGGACCGTTCCAGCTTTCGATCCAGCCACGCACTCTGATCCTTCGACCACGCAGCGATGACAGCACCAAATCGCTCTTAGCGAACAGACGACGGTTCTTGGCTTTCACTGCGATCGTGAAATCACGTTTCCAGTCGGCACCGAAATTCACGAATGTCCATCGTTTTGTCTTTTTGACACCTCGCACGGTCCCCTCGACAATCTGAAACGTGTGCATTCGAGGGAAAATGCTCTTGGGCCTGCCAGCGTCCAGCACGGCATAGGTCTTGCGCCACCAAAGACCGAGCTTCGCTTCACGCGCACCATTCTCTCGCGCCTGCAAAGGTCGAATGCACATCCGGTTGCCTTGGAACGAATAGGCCCGAGCGAAGCCGCGCTCGATGAGCGACGACTGCACCCAAATCCGCTCGTCCCCACGATCGACGAACAGATGCGCCAATTGCCGAGCGTGGCGATCTTCCTTTCGCCCGCCATAGAGCAACGCGACATCATGGCCGAGCACCAGGTCTGAAAGCGCCTTGCGGGCAAGTTCCGCTGGCGGCCAGGGCTCCGGCTTCTTCCACCAATCCGGCGCCCTTGGCGCCATGGCTCCGATGAGGCGAACGGTTCTGCCATCGTCAAGAGTAACCGTTTCACCATCGACGACCGATGTCACGCGTCCGCCTGTCGCCGAAACCAGCTTGCAGTCGGCGTCCTCCTGTACTTCGGAAGCCGAGACGAATGTACGCGGAGCGTCGGCGACGCCGATGAGCCAGAGCAGCGCGGGACAGATTATTATCCATCTCATCCATTTCATTTTCGGAATTGGTTTTTCCTGCACGGAATCTATTTGCTTCGTTGCCATTTTCTTCAGGCGATCAAATTCATCTTGCGACCTTTTCCCCTTGGCCGTATGACGCACCCATTATGATCACTCACCTGCAATATCCAGAGCGACGACCCTCGCCTGCGCAGTCTCGCAAATCCGTTCGAGATTTATAGGTCTAACAAGACTTATTGCCAGTAGCGACGGCCGTAGACATGTCGCATTGGCTTTGGTGAGTTCCCAAATCACGACAGACTTTCTCTAGGGACTGCAGAGTGCTTCTGCATACCGTCGGCTGACACCCATCGGCCGCAAAAGAGACACGCCGGCATAAACCGGCTCTGCGTCTTGGGCAGCCACCACTCCATTAGCGTATCATGCTCCTTAAGCCAGAGTGCCAGGGAGCACTCTCAACCTGACAAGACCTCAGGAGAAAACCCATGAGTGGGTACGAAAATCATCAGGCGGACGGCAGCTGTCCAGTCAAGATGTGGACCAAGAATGTTCTTATTGAAGACGCTGCCATCGCCCAAATGCAGAACGTGGCGAAGCTTCCGTTCATCCACAAGCATGTCGCGGCCATGCCCGATTGCCATGTCGGCAAAGGTGCGACCGTCGGCTCCGTCATCCCGACCAAAGGGGCCATCATTCCCGCGGCGGTGGGGGTCGATATCGGTTGCGGCATGATGGCGTGGCGCCTCACATTGTCAGCCAACCAATTGCCGGACAACCTCACGAAACTTCGCAGTGAGGTCGAGCGTGCGGTCCCGCACGGCTTCGTTAGTGTCAAAGGCCGGGCGCGCAAAGGCAGCTGGGAAACCGTACCGGCATCGGTGACGACGCGCTGGGCAGATCTGGCCAACCGCTACGACCTGCTCGTCGACAAGCATCCCCGCATTTCACATCGCGGGCCGGCGCATCAACTTGGCTCGCTTGGAGGTGGCAACCATTTCATCGAACTCTGTCTCGATGAGAGCGATCAGGTGTGGGTCATGCTCCATTCCGGAAGTCGAGGTCCAGGAAACCGGATCGGACAGTATTTTATTGAACTGGCCAAGAAGGACATGGGCCATCACCTGTCCAATCTGCCCGAACGCGATCTTGCTTATCTGAGCGAAGGAACCGACCACTTCGACGACTATGTCGACGCGTTATCCTGGGCACAGGACTATGCCTGGGAAAACCGGCAGGCAATGATGGATGCCGTGTTGCGTGTCCTGCGCAAGCACCTGCCGCGCTTCAAAGTCGGTGGCATGGCAGTCAACTGCCATCACAATTATGCGGTGAAAGAGACGCATTTCGGCGAGGATGTGTGGGTGACGCGAAAGGGCGCTGTCCGGGCACGCGCTGGCGATCTGGGCATTATCCCAGGCTCCATGGGAACCGGGTCGTTCATCGTGCGCGGCAAAGGCAACCAGGAAAGCTTCTGTTCCTGCTCGCATGGCGCCGGGCGGGCCATGTCACGCAGCGAAGCGAAACGTCGCATCACGCTCAAAGATCATCGGATGGCAACGAAGGGTATCGAGTGCCGCAAAGATCGCGACGTCATCGACGAAAGCCCCGCTGCTTACAAAGACATCTCGTCCGTGATTGCCGCTCAGACCGATCTCATCGAAGTCGTTCACACGCTTCGACAGGTGCTGAACGTGAAGGGTTAAACGAGCCGGCGTGGCCTATATTGCCGCGCCGGCTCGCGCTCTCGCCAAGGGAGCACCGACTAAGCCTCCGGAGAGGAGGCCTCCTCGGACTTGTGGAGCTCGGGCGTGTCGCGGACCTCCAGGATCACAAGACTGATCAGATACTCGATCATTTCGAGATTCTCTTCTCTCGCAATCTTGTGGGACTGGGACAGAAGCTCGAGCATCGCCTGACGTGTGTCATGTTCGATAAACGAATTGCTCTCACTTTGTTCCCCAAAGCCTGATCCGTTGCAATAGGTCATCGCTAATCGCCTTCGCTCAATGGGCATGCGCGGCTTGTTGGCTGATCGCCCTGCCTCACGCCGCTTCCCTCTCGGTTCGACGCGTCCACACAACCGGAAAATCCGGACCGGACAATGGATCCCCATCTTTCAACTGATGGGTGTGATGTAACTGTTTGGGAGCCCACGGCCGCTTGCAGTAGCGGATGTCGTCTCCGCAATAGCGAAGCGACGCGGCGCGGCGAACCTGATAGCGGCTCGTATTTCCGCCGGTGCCGTGGACTGTCCGATAGTGGTGCACGATGACGTCGCCCGGCTCCACATCGAAGTGGACAATGTCATAGTCATCGAGATTGCCTTCGATGTCAGGCAGTGGCTCACCTTCGGCGCCCGGAAGAGGCGCCTGCGAAACGAAGACATTAGGCTGATAGAGCGTGCCATCGCGGTGGGAGCCACGCACATACATCATGGCACCGTTTTCGAGAGTGACTGGATCGACAGGAATCCAAAGCACACAGCATTGGTCTCCATCGATCTCGAAATAGGTGGCATCCTGGTGAAAGGCCGTGCGCTCGCGCGTTCCTGGCTCTTTGACGAAAACCTGATCGCCAAAGAAGTTGACCTGGTTGGCATTCAGAAGTCCGGATGCAATTTCGCGTGCCGGACCGCTGATCGCGAACCTGCGGAATGGCTTGAGACGGGAGGCAATGCCTGTATCGAGAAGGAAGCTACCCTCCTTGCCCGATTTGTCGGCATTGTCGAACAGGAATTCCTTACCCGTCGATTTGATGTGCTCCATGATCGAGGCAACGTCGTGCTGACCGTCGCTCTCGGCTTCAAGCAGTGCATCGTTGCTGAGCTCACCTGCGCGGGTCAGTGCGCTCAGATCATAACCGCTTGGGCTTTCGCCCATGGTCGTCACGGCATCGTCAATGGTACGCCGAAGCGTGTTGACGGATGCCAGGTCCAGAATTCCGCGGAGCAAAACCACACCGGATTGATGGTAGGCTGCGACTTCGTCCGGCGTGATCGGTCGTGCGAGTTTACTCATTACAAATCCTCTCAAACTGATCTCGATTGCTTGTCATTGGTTCTCTCAATGACGAACGACTATCGATGCGTCGTCGCCGGTCAGACCCGGTGGCAGACCGCCCAAATGAGGGGCGAGTCCGCCATATTCGACGATGTCACTCAGAACCTCGACATTCACCGGCCAACGAATGGCCATGCACTCGCCTCCGCCGGGCGCCGTGCGTCCGCCGCCATACGGAGATGAAAGACCAAGCGGAATCGTTTGCGGCGTCATCTCGACAAAACTGGATAGTGTTGCCGTATCGATAACGGTCTGGATGAACTGTGCATCTCGCTTGAGCGCCCAACGCAGCATTTCACTGAGAAGGCGTGCTTTGGCTGCGCGGTTGTTTTGTCGATTCTTTTTTTGCGGCAACACGATGTAGCGTGTCGCTTCATAGATGCCCGGCCCTCTTGGCGACATGCCATTCTCGACGAGGTGCGGGAAATAGTCGGCAAGCAATGAATATTCCTCTGTTGGGGTCAGCCGAACGGACCCTTCAATGACGTCGTCTTCGTTGATGTCCAGGAAATAGGTTGTTTCATCGACATCATATTGATCGATCTCGCGGCCGTTCACGGTCGGCAGGGACCAGCCGCGACCCGTCACGAAAATCTCGTGACGCATCCGAAAGACCTTGTCGAAATAATCCGTGTTAGAGGGCCGCTCACTCCCTTGAAGCGTAATGACCATCAGAACTTACTCCTAACTGACAGATAGCCAGTGAGCATGATCTGCGGTCCGCCCGGGTGAGGGTATCCTAATTTCCTAGGAGAGACCTGCTAGAATATTGTAATTAAAGGGAAATTTCACCGAAGCGGATAGCCTGCACGATCGCGTAAGTGCGCTTGAATGCATCAAGCTTAAGCTTGGCGTTCTCCACATGAGACGTCACGGTCGTCGTCGATATGGACAGAATGTCGGCAATCTCGTCATCGGTCTTGCCGGCTGCGACCCAGTGCATAATCTCGCGTTCGCGGGGTGTCAAAGGCGTACGTGTCTGCGCCCGTTCACGACGGACCAAAGCCCGTCGCAATGCCTGATAACCGTAGATGCCGATAATCTCAAGCGCCGATCGCGCGCGGGGCGTCAGATTTGGATCACGGCCACATGGGCTCACGAGTGCGATCGAGCCCGAGGCTGACATGATTGGGACAATGAACCCCTCTCGCACATCGAAGTCACGTGCTTCGTCCATGATCCTGATTTCGGACTTTGAGAGATTCCGAGTCTCACGCACGTCACTCCAAGAGAATGCATCCGTGTTTTTGCGAAGTTCGGTGATCACCGGATCGTAGAGGATATGGTTCTTCTCGACATAATGATCGACATAATCAGCCGGCCGATTGTTGAGTAGTACGCCGTCGAGCGGCGACTCACCCGGGCCTGGCATTGACCAGGTTGTCAGATAGGTGAAGCCGAACCACTCTAGCTCAGTGAGAAGCTCTCGACTGATATCGTCGAACTCTCTCAGTGACTGCAAGCGCTCGACGAAATCCAGCGCCCGCTTGGCATATTCGTCTTTTCCGAAGGCCACCTAGTCTCTCCAATGCAACGGCCATGGATTACTCGGTCAGTGCCAAAACACATTGAACCGCGATGTACGCACGTCAACCAACATAGTGTGAGCTACTCCAAACATTGCCCGATTTGTTACCAGGACTGCAAGTCGTAACTCTCGTCTACATGTGTGATTGGACCGCATCTTCGCGTGAATTTCACTGTGTGACAATTACCACACGGCCAAACTATGTCCTCCATTCAGGGACGATTTTGCCGGCCATGTCCCGCCAATTCAGTCAAACTGATGTGTTTTCCGTTAGTGCGTACCGGTGAATTGACTATGCATTTTAGTAAAATCAATCGGCAGTCCGACAATCATTGGCTACTTCTTAGCTTGCTTCTATTCGCCGCAACGTTGCTTGCATTCACACACCCGCTAAGGGCAGCGGAACGCGGTTTCAGCAATTACATCCCAGGCACATATGGGGACTTCGGACTGGCGTTGGCGCCTCCCAAAGGTGTCTATGTCCGCAACAACACGTTTAGCTATTCAGCCGATCGCAAGCAAAGGGTCGGCCAGGGTCAGGCCCACGTCAGCGTCGATGCTCTTGTGGACTATGCAACGATGGCTTTCGTGACGGACCGCCGAATATTCGGCGCACGCCTGGCGACAGTCGTTGGAATACCCATCGTTGACTCGACGGTACGGACTCGCGAGCTACAGGGCGGCACAACGACGATCACCAAAGACACCCGCTTTGCAGTCGGCGATCTGTTTGTAACCCCTGTGTCCCTCCTCTGGCAGGCAGGCGACTTCCATTTCAATCTCTACGAATACATCGTCACGCCAAGCGGTGCTTTCGATGCGCCCCGATCGGCCAATGGCGGCTTTGGTTATTGGAGCTTCCAAACGGTGTTTGCGACAACCTATCGCAATCCGGATCGCAAGCTTGAGGCATCGCTCCTATTCGGACACGCCTACAATCTCGAAAATCCCGAGACAGACTATCAAACGGGCCAGGAGGTTTTCATGGAGTACATGATCAACCGTAGCCTGTCGCGATCCGTTTCCATCGGCCTTCATGGATATGTTTATGACCAGATTACTGGAGACAAAGGCGACGGTGCTGTATTTGGATCATTCGCTGGCGAAGCCGCAGGAATTGGGCCGGCAATCGCTTGGTCGCTCCCAAAGCAAAAGGGGGACGTGACCTTCATCGCCAAATGGCTGCATGAGTTTCATGCCGTCAACCGGTTTAAGGGAGACTTTCTGACGGCGAGCTTTGTTCTCAAATTTTAATGCGTCAAAGTCGCAAGGACGTTACCAGCGCATATTGATATTCTTGATGCGCGTATAGCTGAGAAGTTCATCGAAACACTCTTCCTGTCCGATGCCGCTCTGTTTCCAACCGCCATAGGGCACACCGAGATAGCGGCCGGACGAATTGATCCAGACATATCCAGCCTCTACGCGTTCGGCGGTTTCCATCGCTTTTTCCAGATCATTGGTAATGATCGATGCGGTCAGCCCGTACATGACGCCGTTCGCAATGTTGAGCATCTCGTCATAGTCGGACCAGGACATCACGGACAGGACCGGTCCGAAAATCTCTTCGCGAGCAATTCGCATGTCTGGCGTCACATCGCCAAAAACTGTCGGCGCGATGAAGAAACCGTTCGATAGCTCATCAAGATCCGGTGCCTTCCCACCAGTGAGCAAGCGCGCACCATCGGCGTTGCCTGCTTCGACATAATGCAGCACGCGGTCATGCTGCGCCTGGGAAACAATCGGTCCCATCTCGGCGCCTTCGAGCCATGGAAAGCCAATCGGGATCGCTTCGGCCGCGGCAACGAGGGCTTCGGTCATCGTCTCGCGGATCGAGTCATGGACAAGAACACGTGATGTCGACGAACAGGATTGCCCCTGCCGGTTCATATTCATGGCCTTGATCGTCTGGGCAGCTGCCTTTTCTGGATCTGCGTCGGGAAAAATAATGATCGGGTTCTTGCCGCCAAGTTCGAACGAAACCGTTTTGAGCCGATCGGCGGCTTCGCGGGCGATGATCCGGCCGGTCTCCACAGACCCAACGAAACCGATACGCTGAATGTCCTCATGGCGAACCAGAGCAGAGCCGGCTTCCGCACCGCCCGTAATGACGTTGACAACACCAGGCGGAAAGATCTCGTCACAGATTTCTCCCAGACGCAGGCTGGACAGCGGCGCTTGTTCCGGCCCCTTGATCACGACCGTGTTGCCGGCAGCCAGCGGTGCCGCCGCTTTCTCAGCGCAAAAACGGAATGGATGATTGAAGGGATTGATCTTGCCGACAACACCGAAGGGCTGGCGGCGTGTCATGTTTAGATGGCGTGCCTCGCGCGAATAGGTCTCGCCTTTGATCTCTGTAACCAGCCCTGCGAAATACTTCAGAGTATCGGCCGTCCACACCATATCGCCGCGCATTCCAGATACAGCGTTGCCGCTGTCGACAGCGTCAATCAGGGCCAGCTCATCCTTGTGTTCCATTATCGCGTCGGCCAGCCTGACAAGATATCCGGCCCGTTCGACGACCGGCATACGCGACCAATCTGCAAAGGCCTTCTTGCCTGCCTGAACCGCTCGGTCGACATCGGCCTCACCGGCCAAAGGAACGGCGCCCAACCTCTCGCGATTCGAGGGATTGATCGTCTCCAGCGTCTTGCCGGTCTCGGCTTCGACCCACTCGCCACCGATATAGAGGCCTTTCGGATCAACATTTAGCTTCGGGGATGGCGTTGTCATGACCTTGGCTCCTAGATCAACCTGCCTTTCGTCGGAATCAGCCAAAGGCAGAAAAGTTGATCGATTCTATGCTGCTAGAGCAACTTATGTGCGTCCAAGCGGACGCGCGTTGCTCTAGGGAACAATTGCAGCCCGCAGTACCGATCGCTCGGAGGCCTTCTTGAAGGCTTCGTCGAGTTGGTCCAATCCGAACTTGGAATCCACAATGGACTTGAAGGGAAAACGGTCGCGGTTCGCCATGACGAAATCCAGGGCCTGGATCAAATGGCGCGGGTGATAGTTGTGGATGCCCTTCAGCGTGATCCACTTCTTGACCAGCACATTGGCGTCGATCGTGACATTCGCATTCGGGTTCACGAGACCGCCGAGCGTGTAGCGTCCGCCAACGCGAAGCATTGCCAAGCCGGCTGGAACGACTTTCTCGCTTCCGCAGACTTCGATGACGACATCGGCCCCGTCCGGCCGGCAAAGCGAGCGGACCTTCTCGATGAGTTCGGATTCTGACATCGCCGTCACGTCAAGCGTGACATCGGCACCAAATTTCTTTGCAACCTCAAGTCGGTCCGGTACCGCGTCCAGGCCGATAACGAGACTGGCGCCGCGGGATTTCGCCATTGCACAACCATAGAGGCCGAGCAGACCGAGGCCTTGCACAACGACCGTGTCGCCCATTCCGATCCCGGCGGCTTCAGTGACTGACACCATGGTCGCAACACCGCAATTGATCGGAGTCGCTTCCTCGTCACTCAACTCGTCCGGGAGCTTCAGGATCCCGGTGCCGGGTACCACATAACAGTATTCGGCAAACCCACCGAGCAGATGCGGATCGGTCTCCACGAGGTCGTGACCATATTTGCGCACACCTGGTGACTTTTGCGGCATATCGTGGATATCGCGATAGTAGGACGGACCGTCGTAAAAATACTCTGTCCATGTAATGCGATCACCGACGGCAAGCGGGTCGCCACGCATATCATGGGTGATGTTTCCGCCCAGCTTTTCGATAACGCCAATGATCTCGTGACCGAGAATACCCGGACAGGGATTGGGCCTGTGCCCCTCATAGGAATGAATGTCGGAGCGGCAGATCGTCGACATGGTGATACGCACGAACGCCTCGTTTGCATCCACATCGCGAACCGGCAGGTCGCGTATGGCGAAAGGCGTGTTCGGCTCATCGTAAACGGCGGCGCGCGCCGTACGCGGTTCAACTGTCATGATCGATCCGTCCTCAGACCGTGCCGTTCACGGCATAGTCAAAGATCTGATAATTGTTGATGGTTCCGGCAGATGCCTTGGCCGCATAATCCGCGTTCAAGGGCTTGCTCAGCACGAAAGGTACGTCGCGTTCCGAGACGCCGCCATGAGTCCTGAGCCGCTCGCCATTGAGCCCTTCAAGATCGTGATCCTCCCGGGCAGCGCCCAGGCAGTAGTTTTCACTACTGATCACCACAGCATCCGCTTCGACATCGTAAGGCAGGTCGAAGGTCGTCGAAGCCTCGTTGCGGTTCAGCACAGTCTCGATACCCTCGATGGGCCGAATGAATTCGATCACCTCGTCGGCCGACGTATCGTTGAAGCAGTGGACGCGAACAAAACCGCCAAGGGCGCCATGATGACCGACGAAAGCATCGGTGATCGGGCAGATCACCTTCGTGTTCCCGGCCCCGAACCTCTCGTTCAACCGGTCTTGCAGGAAAATGATGTTGTATTCGCCTGAGGCGTCGCACTTGTCTTTCATGCCATGATCAGCGACCAGGCCAACGATCGCGCCCATGGATTCGAGCGTCGCAAAGCGATCGTCGAGCGCCTTGTAGAAGGCCAGGGCCTGAGGGTGGTCGGGCGCATATTTGTGCTGCACATAATCGGTCAGCGACAGGTACAGAAGCCCGGGCTTCGGATCCGTTTCCAGAAGCTTGATACCGGCATCCAGAACAAAGAGCGAGAGTTCCTCCGAGTACATGTCCGGCAACGGGCGTCCCATCTTGCCGAGAATGTCCTCAATGCCGTTCTCTTCCATCGTGCAGCTATCTGCATTCTGCGAAGAGAAACAGATGCTGCCGCCGGCGATATTCAGATCCTTGCCAAGCTGCTTGCGGAGCTTGTCCTTCGCGGTAATGACAACAACCTTCACACCATTGTGGGAGTAGACGTCGAAGATCGTTCGAGCCCGCATCAGCTCCGGCCCGGTCATGACAACCGCTTCGCCGGTGTTCCGGTCGAGATAGAAATTGCCGGAGATTCCGTGCACTTTTGGCGGGCTTCCGGTTGCGATTGAAATGTTGTTGGGGCACGTGAAGCTTGGAATGACGCAGTGCGCGACGCTGTTGAACCCCTCCTCCATGAAACGCTGGGTGTTGGGAATGACTCCGGCACGTGCTGCCGCGTCGAAATATTCAGGATCGCTTCCGTCTATGCAGACCACGGCGACAGGTTGACTGGGTAGACGATAGGTGACGCCGTTGACTTCAACTGCAGACGTATCGGACATAACTTCGCTCCGGTGTAGTGGGCTCTCTCTTGCGCTTTGATAGCACTCGCAATACTATTGGCAAAATTTGAAATTCCTGCTCCGCTATCGATTTGATCAATGTATCAGAAATGGCTCGAGGCCTTCCATCATGTCGCCGAGGAAGGCAGCTTCACAGCAGCGGCACGACGACTGAATGTCGGCCAACCCACGATCTCGACCCATGTGAGCAATCTCGAAGGCCGCTTCGGCGTTGAGCTTTTTCATCGCCGCGGCCGCACTGTCAGCCTCACCGGTGCCGGTGAAACGCTGTTTCAGATCACGCACAACCTCTACGGCCATGAACAGGAAGCAATCAGCTATCTGAACGCCGTGCGTAACCTGGACGCCGGGGAGCTGAAGCTGAGCGCTGTCGGGCCCTATGACGTCATGGAACTTCTCGCAGCCTTCAAAGAGCGCCGGCCGGGGCTTTCCTGCGCGGTACGCCTTGGCGTCATTGACGACGTCCTTGCAGATCTGGATGAGTTTCGGGCCGATATCGGCGTCGTCGGAAGGGACTGCGAAAGCGACACGATTCATTCGACCTTCTTCAACAAACACAAGATACTGGTGATCGTGAATAACAAGCATCGTCTGGCCAAACGCAAACGCATTCGGCTTGACGAACTCGATGGCGAGGAGATGGTGGTGCGGACGAAAGCCTCGACCACACAGGAAGCCTTCGATTCGGCAGCAGCAAAAGCAGGCGTACGGGTCAAACCCGTGCTCGAAATCGAGAGCCGGGAGGGACTGCGTGAGGCTATCACACGCGGGCTCGGGATTGGCGTTATTTCGCGAAGCGAGTTTGCGCCTCATCCCCATCTTCATCCGCTCAAGATTACCGACGCGAAGATGTTCACACGTGCATATGTCGTCTGTCTGAAAGCACGGCGGAATCGTCCGTTCATAAAGGATTTTCTCGCATTGACGGAAGCGCTAGCGAGAGAACATGCACGCCCGAAGCGCGACAGTGGATCCGATAGCAATTCAAAACCAGGCGTGAAGAAGCCGGAAACTGCTGTCGTCTCCTGAGAGATTCGAACAGCATCGTCTGCGAAATACGGGATGCCGATCTCGCCTATTTCGACTTGGCAACCTTGGCTCGGGCCCAGGCTGAGAAAACTTCTGAAATCAGCACCAGCACAATGATTGACACAAGAATAGCCGAGACACGGAGTGTCTCGATCTGCAGCACGTTGCGTTTGAGATACCAACCCATACCGCCGGCCCCGAAGAAACCGACAACCGTTGCCGCTCGGAATGCCACATCCCAGGTATAGATGCCGATGCCTGTGAACGCGACACGGACCTGCGGCAGAACGCCATAAGCGACGACCTTGAGGTCGTTTGCGCCAGTGGCACGGATGGCGTCGACCTGCCCCATATCGATCGCTTCGATTTCCTCGGCAAAGAGCTTGCCCGCAAACCCGGTGCAGAACATCGTCAGCGCCAGGACGCCGGCTAGCATGCCGAAGCCCAGGATCGTGACGAACAGGATTGCCCAGATCGTCTCATGAACAGCACGCGCGCTCATCGTGAAGAGACGTGCGATCGGATAGACGAACCGGCGGCTTGGAGTCATGTTGGCCGAACCGAACCAGCCGAGAGGAACGGCCATGATCAGACCGAACAGCGCGCCAAGATAGGCCATCTGGATCGTCTCGACGACCGAACCGAGATAATCCGTGTCGAGGACATATTCGAGATCCGGCGGATAGTAGCGATCGGCGATCAGCGTACCCACGCGGCCGAACATGCCGAGGAAACGATCGAGCGGAATGTTCAGATAAGAGATCGAAAAGCTGATGAAAAATACGGCAAGCAAGACACCGCCATATCTGTAGAGCGAGTTTGGAAACTTGAATCGGCTCCATTCACGAACCGGTGCCGGTTGCTCCGTCGTCGTCTTTATGGCGGTATCGCTGCCCATGCTCTAGATGATCGCCTTGCGCACGAAATAGGATATGACCTCGCCAAAGAGGATGAGTATCAGAATTGCCAGGATGACCGTCGTCACGCCGGGATGATTGAAGGTGTTGAGCTGGCGGAAAAAGACCAATCCGAGACCTCCTGCTCCCACGAGGCCGAGGACCGAGGAGCGGCGAATATTAATCTCCCATTCGAAGATGATCACACCGATCATAACGGGCAGAACCTGCGGCAGGATCGCATAGATAAAGACCTGAAACTGGCTCCCCCCGACCGCCTTGATCGCTTCAACCGGTTTCGGATCCAGATCCTCGATCGCTTCGGCAGACATTTTTGCTATGAAGCCAACGGACCGGACGGCAATGGCGAGAACACCCGCCAATGCACCAAGTCCGACAGCCGCGACAAAGAACAGTGCCCAGACGATCTCATGGATCGAACGGCTGAGAGTCATGGCCAACCTGGCCAATGGATAGGTCACCGGCATGAAGGGCGTGATGTTCAGTGCGCCGAACCAAATCGCTGGGATACAGACGATGACCCCGAGCAGCGTGCCGAGAGTCGCCACCATGATCGTCTCGAGAGCTGGGGTCAGTAGATTGGGAAAAAGCTCCCAGTCGATACTGAGGAAGCCGCCGATCGCCGTCAGCACATTGCCGACAGATCCGATGCGTTCCCAATCCGTGTCCTGGATGACTGTCGTGTTGACGCTCCAAGCAACAAGCAATGCAAGGCCAAGATAAATCAGCGACTGGCGCCAACGTTTTCTGCCACGCGCCTGCGATATCTCCTCCGCGCGCTGAATGGACGCTGCAATCGCCGCCACTAGAGGACCTCCATCGCATAAATCTCGTCGAGATTGGCCTGTTCCATGGTTTCGGTCGGTCCATTGAACATCATGACACCGTCCTGGAGGCCAATGATCTTGTTGCAAAACTCCGTCGCTAGCTGCACGTCGTGGATGTTGCAGAGAACCGGAACCTTGAATTCGGCGGCGATCTCCTTGATGAGGCCCATGACTTCGCGAGAGATTTTCGGATCGAGGGCTGATGTCGGTTCATCGACGAGCAGCAGTTTCGGGTCCTGCATCAATGCCCGCGCAATACCGACGCGCTGACGCTGACCGCCGGAAAGTTCATCAGCGCGCTTATCGACATGATCGGAAAGCCCGACCCGATCGAGCATACCGAGGGCACGGGCAATGTCGTCCTTTGAGAACAATCGGAATAGTGCCCGCGTGTTCCCTATGTAACCCAGCCGGCCCGAGAGCACATTGTCCATGACGGACATTCGGTTGATCAGATTGAACTCTTGAAAAATCATGCCGATGTTGCGTCGCAACTCGCGCAGTTTTCGATGTGACAAGGTCAGAATATCATTGTCGTACAGACGGATTTCGCCGGATTGCGGCTCCACGAGACGATTGATGCATCTGATAAGCGTGGACTTGCCAGCACCACTTGGCCCGATGATGGCATAGAAATCGTCAGCTTCGACTGCAAAGCTGATGCCTTTGAGAATTTCGGGACCGGATCCGCTGTAGCGCGCCCGCAGGTCCTTAACGACGAGGATCGACATGTCGGTCCGCCCAGCCTCAAATCAGGTTTCAAGAGAAGGAGTGCAGGAAGCATCCGACTAGCGGCGCCTCCTGCTCGATGGCTGGATCTCAGCCCTTCTTTTTCTTACGTGCGTCTTTGGCCTTCTTGAGAGCCCGGATGACGTCGTAGTCCTTTGAGGACATCGGCACGAATTTGTTCGACTTCACGTTGTCGAGGAACTTCTTCTCGCCGGCATTCTTTGTCGACAAGCCGAGGAACGTGTTGCGGATCTTTTCCTTGATGTCATCACACAGCGTATTGCGATAGACGAAGGGATCCTGCGGGATCGCAGGCGATGACCAGAGGAAGTTGAAGTCTTCCATCTTCACCTCGCCCTTGTTCACGACGTTGTCGAAACGATGGGAAGCCACAAAGGCTGCATCGACCTTGCCCTTGGCAACGGCGACCGTCGAAAGCTCATGACTGCCTGTGTAGGCGACCTTTTTGAAATATTTGTCGAGATTACCGCCAACCTTCGGCGCGAATACGACACGTGGAAAAAGATTGCCGGATGTGCTGCCTGGATCGACCAATCCCAAAACCGACCCTTTCAGAGAATCGATAGAGGTGAACTTCGACCCCTTCTTCGAGACGAGAACGGCTTTGTATCCCGGCCCCTCCTCCTGCAAATGTCCAGGCCGCTTCGCGTAAGTCGCAAAGACTTCGACAGACGGCTCTTTCGCGCTGGCGATGACATAGGAATAAGGACCAAGTACCGCAACATCGATGAACTTGCTGAGCAAACCCTCGACCACAGAGGCATAGGACGTGGGCATGAAGAATTCGATCTTCTTGCCAGTCTCTTTCGCCATGCGATCTGTAATCGGCTTATAGAGCTGCAGCTCCGCAACCGATTCTTCGGTCGGCACCATGGCGAAGGTCAGCGCCTTTGGGTTTTCGCATTGTGCGGCGAGGCTCTGCCCGGCCATACCGAACGTTGCGAGCACAGCCAATGAGACAGCGCCCAACCAAGTCCGTTTAGATTCTCGGAAGCCAATTTTCATTCTGTTCCTCCCAACAAGATCATTGCCCGCCACCCCGCAAACACGGCGGTTCCGGCTGAGGCGATAGGGTGCGCTCTGGAGACGCTTATTGTGTTTGTTACAGCCGGGCAGTGACACGTAGATGACGCCAATCCCGATGTTCCCAGATGTCATCGACAACGAAAGTCTTAGATCACGACACTGACGCTAACACTTTCAATAGTATCGGATAAATCGAAAAAAGCTATCGATCCATCTAGCAAATGAATTTGATGTTTCACGTCGAATTTGTGTCACTTAGTCACGAAAATTGGGCCGTTTTGATCCATAAAGCTGTACTACAAAAACAGCCTTTCCGATCTACGGTCAAAGCAACGCCCCTGCGATCTTGGCAGCGCCCGATACGGTAGAACAGCTACTCACCTTGAGGCCGTTTCCCGGAGTGCCGGTCGCCAAAACGCTAAAGGAAACAGCGTGCCAGGGCGTTTAGACAAGGATGGTCATACTCTATGGAGAAGTTGCGCCTCTTTGGTCGGACTAAAGACCTCGAACGTCAGATTGACGAGTTTCTCGACAAGCTTTCCGAGTCGGCCGTCATGTTCAAGCTTGCCATCAAGACCTATCTCCGAGATGGGGCAAATGGCGATTTCGAAGAAAAACTGAATGCCGTCAACACCATGGAAAGCGATGCGGACCGGCTGCGGCGTGCAATCGAAACCGAGCTCTATACGCACACGCTCATTCCCGACGCACGAGGCGATGTCCTCGGTCTCATCGAGACCCTCGATCATGTGGTCAATCTCTTTGAAGGCGCGCTGTGGGCTATCCAGAACGAGAGGCCTGACATACCAGACGAGTTCAAATCGGGCTTCAAGAAGCTCACCAATATGACTGTCGAGGCTGCCGACGCCCTCGTCCTGGCAGCACGCTGTTTCTTCCGAACGCCACACGCCGTCTCGGACTTTAATCACAAAGTGATGCTCTACGAGAAGGAAGCCGACAAGATCGGCACGAAACTCAAGCGCGACATCTTCGCGTCGGATCTTGAGCTGTCGCACAAGACGCATTTGCGAGATTTCGTTGAGCATATCGACAATGTTGCCGATTGGGCCGAGGACGTTGCCGACCGCCTCGCGATCTACGCCATCAAGAGAACGGCCTGACGTGTTTTCGTCGATCGAGCCGGCTGTCCTCCTCTTTTTGACGAGTGGACTCTTTCTGGGCTGGGCGCTCGGGGCCAACGATGCCGCGAACGTCTTCGGAACGGCCGTCGGGACTCGCATGGTGCAATGGAGCACAGCGGCGATAATCTGCTCCATTTTCGTTGTTCTTGGCGCCGTGATTGGCGGTGCCGGACCATCTCACACTCTTGGAAAACTTGGTGCCGTCTCGGCGTTGCCCGGCGCATTCATGACCGCGCTCGCGGCAGCAGCAGCGGTCTATATGATGACCAAGTCCGGCATCCCGGTATCCACGACACAGGCGATTGTCGGCGGGATTGTTGGCTGGAACCTGTTCTCCGGTCAGCCGACCGACACGGCGGTTCTGACAACGATTATCAGCACCTGGGTCATCTGCCCGCTTCTCTCAGCAGCCATTGCAGTCACGCTCTATAAAGGGATCACCTTTGCATTGCGACGGTCCGAGCTTCATCTTCTGCGAACCGACGCCTATACCCGGGTTGGGCTGCTGCTTGCCGGTGCGTTCGGCGCCTACGCTCTGGGCGCGAACAACATTGCCAACGTGGTCGGTGTCTTCGTGCCGGCCAAACCGTTTCCAGACATCGTTCTGACGAGTGGCGTCACCATATCGTCAACAATACAGCTCTTTTTCCTTGGCGGGCTCGCAATCGCAGTCGGCGTTCTGACCTATTCGAAACGTGTGATGATGACCGTTGGCGGCGGTCTGGGCCGAATCTCTCCGGTCGCTGCGTTCGTGGCCGTCGTTTCCCACTCGATCGTTCTCATACTCTTCGCGTCGAAAGCGCTCGAGGCCTGGCTGTCCGCACGTGGATTGCCGACCATTCCACTCGTTCCGGTTTCGAGTTCTCAGGCTGTCGTCGGGGCGGTTGTCGGCATCGCCATGCTCAAGGGTATCGCAGGGATCCGTTGGCGTGTTTTGGGGAGCATTCTGATTGGTTGGCTCGCGACACCGATGCTTGCGGGCCTTCTCTGCTTCTTCGGCCTCTATTTTCTCAAGAATGTGTTTGATCAGGTCGTCTACTGAATCCTAAACCCCGAGAAACTGCCGCACCTATCTTGCGTGCCCCTTCACCTCGCCTAAGGTATCGTCAAGGCGGTCGCAGAATGCATCGATAACGCTCTCGTCATGGGCGATCGAGAGATACAGCTTGGTTCCCATCGGATTGAGAAAGATTTTGCGGGCAAATAGCCCTTGCATGACAGCCCGTGCCCGTTCTTTGTCGGCAGTCATCGTCGAACGGTGATCGCGGATCTCGTCCGTCGTGAAAATCATCTGCCCCAACGGTCCATCGCCAATGACCTGAGCATCGATTTGATGCGCGGCCAGAACTTCAGCAATCCCACGGCGCAGGTAACGGCCTAGAGCGTGTAGACGCTCGTGAACACCGTTCTGGCTGAGAACGCCGAGTGTGGCACGCGCGGCTGCCATGGAGACCGGGTTGCCACCGAGAGTCGAAGCCATCCAGACATACTCGGCACTACCGATTTTATCTTCTTCGATCTGTTCCATCAGATCTGTCCGCCCGCCGAAGGCACCGATGGGATAACCGCCGCCCAGCGCTTTTCCATAAGCGACCAAATCCGGCGTCACACCGTAATAAGCCTGAGCACCGCCATAGGCCAGCCGAAAGCCCGTCACGACCTCGTCGAAGATCAATGGAACCTCAAACTCCGTGCAGAGGTCTCTCAATCCAGGCAGAAAGCCTTCAATGGGCGGCGTGCATCGCTGCAGGGGCTCGGCAATGACTCCGGCAAGCTCATGGCGATGAGCAGCCATGATCCGGCGGGTTTCGTGGAGATCGTTGAACGGCGCAACGAGCAGCGTATCGGTAGCAGATGGTGTGCCGGCACTGGTCAGTTCCGGCTCGGGCATATCGACATGACCGCTTGCAAAGAGGCTCGTCACCCCCTCGATATTGGCGCCGTGGTAGGCACCTTCAAACTTGAGGATTTTTGGACGTCCCGTGAACGCGCGTGCCAGCCGCACACAATAGCTCGTGGCCTCGGTTCCCGAAGCACAGAAACGCAGTTTCTCAGCGGCGGGACTGATACGCCGGATCTCTTCGCCAACAGCGAGAGCATGCGGATTGAGATAGGCAAAGTTCGAGCCATTGAGGGCTTGTGCGCGAACAGCTTCAACGATTTCGGGGTGTGCATGCCCAACGAGGCACGATCCCCATCCAATGGAAAAATCTAGGATCTCGTTGCCAGAGCTATCCCAGAGACGGCAGCCATCGCCGCGCTCGATCATGATGAGTTGCTCGGGGCTTAGCCCATACTCACCGTTGGCGATGCCGCCCGGAAACGTGTCGAGCGCACGCTGTGCGATGTCGTTCATCGCCGCCCACTAACGCCTTTGGCCTGAACTGCAATCATCGACGCCCATGGCTTTTAGAGATGCAGTCACCGCATCGAGCAGCGCGTCCATAACCTTCTCGTTAACCTGTCCGATGGTTCCGATCCGAAAGCTCTCAGCTTCCGTCAACTTGCCAGGATAGATGATGAAGCCGCGTGATTTCAGCTCATCATAGAACTGCTGAAACGTGAAACTGGGATGAACCGGACAGAAGAACGTCGTGATGATCGGCGACAGCCAGGAATCCTCTAGAAGTGTTTCGAAACCGATGTGGCGCATACCTGCCACCATGACGTCTCGATTGCGGGCATAGCGCGCGCCGCGCCCTGCGACGCCACCTTCTTCTTCGTGCTGGAGCAAGGCTTCCAGGAAAGCGACGACCGTATGCGTTGGCGGCGTAAAGCGCCACTGCCCCGTATTCTTCAGATAGATCCACTGATCGTGCACATCGAGGGAAAGGGAATGGCTGCGGCCCTCGGCCTCCTCCAGTGCTGTCCGTTTGGCAATGACGAAACCGAATCCAGGCACACCCTCGATGCACTTGTTGGCAGATGAGACCAGCGCTTCGCATGGAATATCATCGACTGTCAGCGGCACCGCACCAAACGAACTCATGGCATCGACGATCAGTTTCCGTCCTGCCGCGTGCACGACGTCCGAAATACCCTTGAGCGGATTGAGAATGCCTGAACTCGTTTCGCAGTGCACGACGAATACATGCGTGATATCGGGATGCTGTTTCAACAGCGCATCAACTTCTTCCGGCAGCGGTGGCTCATAGTCGCCCTTGTCCACAGGTACGAATGCTCGCCCCAGATACTCCAGAGTCTTGGAGGCGCGCTTCCCGTAGGCGCCGTTCATCAAGACGAGCGTCTTGGAGTCTTTGGGCAGGAAGCTCGCGAGCATGGCTTCGACGGCATAGGTCCCGCTTCCCTGAAGAGGTACGCAGTCGTAACTGTCTTCGCCGCCAGCCATTGCGACAAGACGTCTGCAGACATCGGCTGTGACCGCTTTGAAGTCGCCATCCCAGGACCCCCAATCGCGGAGCATGGCCTCTTTCGTCCGCTGTGTTGTGGTCAAGGGACCCGGCGTCAACAAAAAAGGATCGCTGATTGCCGCTTCGCTCTCTTTCAGTGTGTCGAGCATGATATCGATCACGTCCATTTCAACATGATGTTCGGTTGATGACGAATGCTGGTTGACGGACATCCAAAGTCCACCTGACGCAAGTGTTGCGCTGGTCTGGCCCATCGATCAAATCGTTTAATTCAATTTGATTTATAGTTCTTGCTTATGCCTCTTTTCGGGATTAAGCGATGCCGGCGATACAGTCCTCAAGAATGTCGAGGGCACGATCCATTTCCTGCCGCGATGTCGCTAGCGACGGCGTCAAAGTCAGCACATTGCCCATCGTGGTCTTGAAGCTCAGCCCCTTGTCCAAAGCGGCATAGAGAACGGTCTCGGCGGCATCGGGTGCAGGTGCCTTTGTCTCTCGATTTTCGACAAGGTCGATCCCGATAAGAAAACCGCGGCCACGAACGTCGCCAATCAGAGCATGGCGATTCTTCATGTCTTCCAGCCGTGCAAGAGCATGCGCGCCGACGTGCGATGCATTTTCGACAAGTCCTTCATCCTCGATAATCTCGATGGTCGTGAGAGCCGCGCGCGCTGTGACGGGGTTTTTCTCATGGGTGTAGTGGCCCAGAGCATAGTCACCGGCGACATCGAGTTCTGGACGACAAAGAACGGCGGAAATTGGCAGAATACCACCTCCGAGGGCCTTGCCGAGTACCAAGATGTCCGGCACGACACCGTCGTGATCGCAGGCGAACATGCGGCCTGTCTTGCCGAGGCCGGTTGGGATTTCGTCGAAAATCAACAACGCGCCATGATCGTCGCAAGCCTCTCGCACCGCCCGCCAGAATCCTGGCGGTGGAATATATGGAACCGCTCGGAAAGGCTCCGCCACAACAGCGGCAACGTCCCCTTCCCGTTCAAGGACGTATCGGACCATGCGGGCACACGCCGTCTTGCAGGCATCAAGATCCGGTGCGCCAGTTGCGTCCACGTCGTGACCGTAGGGACACCGATAGCAGGCGAAAGGTGCGACATGCTCCGAACCCGGCAAGAGCGGACCGATCGCTGCCCCTCGGAACAGTTGCTCGCCGCCGATACTTGAGGCGCCGAAACCTGCGCCATGGAAGGCATCCCAGAATGAAATCGTCTTGAAGCGACCAGTCTTGGCACGGGCCACTTTGAGCGCAATCTCGACGGCATCCGAACCGCCCGTGGCAAACAGAACCTTGCTTAGTGGCTCCGGCGAGATCTTTTTCAGTTTTTCGGCAAGCGCGACAGCAACATCGCAGGTGAAGCGACGCGGTGCAAAAGGCAATGCATCCATCTGAGCGCTAATGGCCGCCTTCAGACGCGGATGCCCATAGCCGATGTGATGGACATTATTGCCATGGAAATCCATGTATCGGCGGCCGGACATATCCTCAATGAATATCCCTTCGGCCTTGTGCACCGCCGAGAGACATGGCGTCGACACCGACTGGTGCAGAAACAGATCCGCATCGCGCTGCACCAGATCGCGTGTTTCGCCAACAACGGACCGCGACGACCAGTCCCGACGCCGGGATGACAGATTGCTGTCGCTCTCGGACTGGCTGGGCCTTTGTGCGGTGTCGCTGCTTGGTACCGACACGGACATCTCCTGAGGAAAGCGTAATGTCATGGACCGCCGGTCTTGCGCCAAGCCTGCGTCCGGGCATTGATCGAACGCATGACAAGTCCATGGAGGATACGCACGGTAAGCGACGTTGCGACGATCATCATCGCCATGGCTGCGGCAGGCGCCTGATCACCGACATCATCCATATTCAGGACCGCAATAGAGGCGAGTTTCGTATCCGGGCCATACAGGAACACGACTGCGGATACGGTCGTCATGGCATTGACGAACAGATACATCATGACTTCCGAGATCGCGGGCAGGGAGACCGGTACATGCACACGCACCATGGTCTTGTAGAACGGTACCTTGAGAGACGCCGACACGGATTCAAACTCGCGATCGATCTGGTTCAACGCCGTCAGCATTGTCAGATGGCTCACCGTGTAGAAGTGCACAATCGTTGAAAGTACCAGGATCGCGATCGTGCCATACATCACGTTCAGCGGATTGGCGGCAGGTGCAAAGAAGAAGACATAGGCGAGGCCGAGAACCAGTCCGGGAACAGCCATCGGCACCATGGCCAGCATGTGCAGCGTTCCGCGTAGCATTGTGAAGCCACGCCCCTTCTCTACAAAATAGGCCCCGAGAAAAATGATGACCGTTCCGATGACGGCCGTCAGGCCCGCCATCACCAGACTGTTGGTGAAGGACGACCATCCGTTCGGATCGATGGCGTCGAAATCGTAATGCACCAGCGAGAAGCTGAGGTTATAGGGCCAGAACTTGATGAAGGATGCGAAGGCAGCAACACCCAGGATGCCAATCAGAAAGACACTCATGAGGATCGTGAATGCGAATAACAATCCATCGCGCATACGGTCTGGCTTAGGTGTGAATGGAACCGCGCGCGCCGAAAGCAGAGCGACCTGTTTCTTGCGGACCCAGCGATCGACCACAAACGCAACAATCGCGGGCAGGAGCAGAACCATGCCGACGACAGCACCCATGGAAAAATTCTGCTGCCCGACGACCTGTTTGTAAACGTCGGTTGCGAGCACATTGTACTGGCCGCCGATCACCTTGGGGACACCGAAATCGGTGATTGTCAGGGTGAATGCCACAACTGCAGCAGAGATAATGCCGTAGAGGGCGCCGGGGATCGTCACAGTGAAAAACACACGCAAGCGACCTGCGCCAAGCGCCTGTGCCGCCTCGTAGAGCCGGGCGTCGGTTGTCGACAACGCCGTGACCATAATCATCATGACATGAGGGAAAATGTAAAACACCATGGCGATCATGATGCCGATCGGGCCGTAAATGCTCTCTCCCAAAAGCAGGTCACGGATCATACCCTGATTGCCGAAGAGGTAGATCAGCGAAATCGCCGGCAGTAGCGACGGCGCCAGGATCGGAATTGTCGCAATGGATCGGAAGACACGCTTGAAGGGCATGCAGCTTCGCGTCAATGCGTAGGCATAGATAAAAGCCAGCACGCTGGCGATCACGGTTGTCAGAGCTGCGATTGTCAGACTGTTGAAGATGGATTGCACGAGCCCCGTCGACGCGAAGTATTCGCGGTAGTTCAGCAGTCCGACAAAAACGCCGTCATCGTTCTCGAAACTCTTCGACAGCATGGCGTAAAGAGGCAGGACCAGCAGCACAAAGAGTGCAATCACCATTGCGGTGATTGCGATCATCATGACAAGCGCTTCACCGTTTAAACGTCGGCGCGGGCGAGCAACGTCCTGGGCGACAGCCATTTCAGCTGATGTCCGGATTGGGTGGGAAGAATTTGAGCCGGTCAGGCGGCAGCTCGACCGTCAAAGGCGTTCCCTCCACCACAGACATGCGTTTCACCGCATTGATGGAGAAGTCGGCGATCAACTCCGCATCGCCGAGTTTTTCGCCCGTCAGGACAACGCGCCAATAAGAACCAAGGAATTCAACTTCCGAGACCGTCACATCAAGCGCATTGTTTGCGTTGGCGACGACATCGGGCGCTCCTGGAGAACGCGCACCTTCGCCATGCGGGACAACATCCTCGGGGCGAATCGATACGATCCCGTCCGCGCCATCGGCCAGCTTGTGAGCAACGCAGTCCAGGACCATGTCTCCGAGTTGCACGGAGGTGGCACTGAGAGCCTTGCCCGGCAATTGATTCATGGCGCCGATGAAATCGGCAACAAACAAGGTCTGCGGCTCGCGATAAATATCGGTCGGCGATCCGACCTGTTCGATAACACCATGGTTCATCACCACGATGCGGTCGGCCATGGCGAGCGCTTCCTCCTGATCATGAGTTACGAGGATCGTTGTGATCCCGAGACGCCGTTGCAGATCCTTGATTTCATGGCGCAGCCTTATCCGCACCTTCGCATCGAGTGCGCTTAATGGCTCGTCCAGCAGCAGCAGACCGGGAGACGTCGCAAGGGCACGGGCGAGCGCTACGCGTTGCTGCTGACCGCCTGAGAGTGCGGACGGGTATTTCGGCCCGGAATCGGGTAGCCCGACGAGTTCTAGCAACTCCGCCACCCGTGCATTCGTAGCCGAGCGGGCGAGCTTTCGACTGTTCAAACCGTAACCAACATTCTTGGCAACGGTCATGTTGGGGAAGAGCGCGTAGGATTGGAACACAATACCAAAATCGCGCTCGGTCGGCGCCAGTGCTGAAATGTCTTCGCCAGCTTGAATGATACGGCCGGACGATTGAAAATCGAGCCCGGCGATAGCACGCAGCAATGTGGTCTTGCCACAGCCCGACGGTCCAAGAAAACAGATTAACTCGCCCTCATCCACCGAGAGCGAAATGTTCTTCAATGCAAGGAAATCGCCGAAGGATTTGCTGAGATCGACGACGCGAAGGAATGCCGTATCGGTGCTGCTCTGAGCGCTTGCTTCCATCTGCCCGCCATATCTCGAATAGCTACCCCCGGCGCATTCTCTTCGCCGGGGGCATGGTCTAGTTCAGTTCGTCAGTTTTTCTTCGGCTCTGACTTCGAACCATAGCGGTCCTGCCACTTTTTCAAGATTTCTTTTCTGTGCTCAGCGGCCCACAGAAAATCGTTCTTGATCATCAGCTTGCCCAAGGTTTCGGGAAAATGCTTCACGGGCTTGGCAACGCCAGGATAGGCAACGACGGCATAGGCCTCGTTGTACATCACGTTGGTATCCTTCGCGACCGACCAGTCGGCGAACTTCTTGGCGGCTGCCATGTTCTTTGCGCCTTTGACGACCGCGAAGCTCTCCAGGTCCCAGCCAACGCCTTCCTTCGGTGCGATGACTTCCAACGGTGCGCCTTTGGCCTTCAGCTGTGCGCCTTTGTAGGCGAAGGAAACGCCGACAGCGAACTCGCCCTTGCCTGCCATTTTACAGGGCTTGGAGCCCGAATGCGTGTAAACGCCGATGTTTGCGTGCAGCTTGTCCATAAAGCCCCACGCTTTTTCATCGCCCCACATCTGAATCCAGCTGGAGACATCCAGAAAACCTGTGCCGGACGAATTCGGGTTCGGCATTACGATGTGGCCCTTGTAGACCGGCTTCGTCAGATCTTCCCAGGAGGTCGGCATAGGCAGCTTGTGCCGCTTTGCTTCGGCGGTATTGAAGCAAATCGACGCGATCCATGCGCGCTGTCCGACCCAGGACGGTGGCTTGTCGCCGTCGACGAACTTCGGATCGAGTTTGTCCACTCCGGCCGGCGCATAAGGCTCAAGCATGCCCTTACCCTTCAAGAGCAGCAGGCTGGTAGCGGCAAGCCCCCAAACGATATCGGCTTTCGTGTTCTTGCCTTCGGCGAGCAATTTCGCGGTCATGATGCCGGTTGAATCGCGGACCCACTTGATCTTGATTCCCGGATGCTTGGACTCAAATGCCTTGGCAAAACCTGAAAGCTCTTCAGGCTCCACGGCGGTGTAAACGATGAGGTCTTCAGCCGATGCCGTTCTCACGGCCATCGTACCTGCAATCACTGCGGCAAGAGCCGACAAACTCACATTTCTAAAAAAGCGACGCTGCATTCACTTGCTCCTTCCCATGGCCGACTTCGGCCCCGGCCCGGGATCATCCCGGATTCAACACAAAACGAGCTCCCGACCCGTTGGGATCACCATGCGTACCGAGCACTCAAGTAAAAAAACGACCTCGATCGATCTTCATCCACTGTGCGCCACGGCAGACGATTCGGGCGCACGGTGTCGGCGGAACGATTATCCGGCAATTGTAACAGCAATGTCACATTTTCCTGAAGTTGTTCAATCGAAACGACAGGGATGCCGGACCGGACCTCCCACCTTGACCAATGAGAACCCGCAAGCCTACCATCAGTCAAATCGACTAATTTGATGCTTTCTATAGGTTGTGACTATGTATCATTCACAGCTGCGCTCGTTTCATGCAGTTGCCCTTCATGGTGGTTTCTCCAATGCTGCGAGACAGCTGAATCTCTCGCAACCGACGATCTCCGATCAGGTCCGGAAGCTGGAGTCCTGGTTCAATGTGCGACTGTTCGAGCGACGCAAACGAACGGTCGTCATGACGGATATTGGCGAACGGCTTTTTCAAGTCACGCGCCGCATGTTCGAATTGGAGAAGGAGGCGATCGAGCTTCTTTCCGAGAGTCATGCGCTCCGCACAGGCACACTACGCGTTGCAGCCGATGCCCCTATGCATCTGATCGAACTCATCCGAACATTCCGAAAGTCTTATCCAGGCATCTCGGTCTCTCTCAGCATCGGGAATTCGGACGAAGTTCTTACCAAGCTGAGAGACTATGAGGCCGACGTCGCCGTACTGCCCGAGCGTTCCGATGATGATCGCCTCCTCCAAATGACACTGCGGAGCGACCCGCTTGTCGCTTTTGTCAGCAAGGACCATGACTGGTCCAATCGCCGAAAGATATCCCTGAAAGAACTGTCGACCGAGCCGCTGGTGATGCGCGAAAGAGGGTCTTCGACCCGGGCATCGCTGGAGACGGAACTTAGCGGCAAAGGGCTCGACTATGAGATTGCCATGGAAGCTGACCTGCGGGATGCCGCACGCGAAGCCGTTGCCGCCGGCATTGGCGTCGGCGTTGTATCCCGGGCCGAATTCGGATTCGATACACGGCTCCATGCGCTGGAAATCAGCGACAGCAAGAATCGCATGACCGAAAGCCTGGTCTGCCTCAAAGAGCGAGTCGAGATTGGGCCGGTGGCAGCCTTTTGGGCGCTCGCAACGATACAGCTTGACCCAAATGACTGAATGGAACCTGGCATGACGCCCCTGATCGCAGGGCTTGTGCTCATTTCAGCCGGACTGCATCCCATATGGAATATGCTGCTCAAGAAGAGTGGCGATCCGCGCCTCGGCTATCTTGTGCTGACAGCCACGCTCTCAATCTGCGGCCTCATCCACGGCTTGCTCGCAGGCGACGATTTCATGGCCGCGTGGCTTCTCTGGCCATTGCTGCTCGTCTCCTGGTGCGGTCAGGTTATCTATGGCATTTGCCTGACGGCTACCCTTCGGCGGGGTGATCTCTCGACCTACTATCCGATCATCAGGGCATCGCCGGTTTTCATCGTGGTCGTGAGCGTTCTCTTTCTCGGACAGCAATATGCATGGCTCACCATTGCGGGAATCGGACTGGCTGTCGCAGGTGGATTCCTGCTTCTCTATCGCCGTGGCACACATTTTCTAGAAGACCCCCTGACACTCGGCTTTGCCTTGCTGGCTATGGTTGGCACGGGGATCTATTCACTTGCCGACGCGCATCTCATGCAATCGATCAGCCCGCAGGTTCAGATGTTTTGGATCGAAGGCATGCTCGTTCCGCTCTTTGCAGTGCTCTATCTCAGACACCGACCTGCCGAAACACAAAAGCGTCCAGTGATGACGGCTACAGGAATCGCATGGATCATTGTGCCGGGCATCCTGGCCTATTCGTCTTACTATCTCATTCTGATGGCCTATCAGATGGGCGGAGAAGTCGCTGCGGTAACATCAGTGCGCCAAGCCTCGATTCCGCTTTCCGTTATTCTTGGAGGATATTTCCTCCGCGAAGGTGCAATCCTCCGCCGACTTATCGCCGCATCCCTATTGGCTTTGGGGATTGTCGTAGTTGTTGCTACAGGCTAGCTGTTACAGCCCGAACCACCATGGCAATGGATAGCTTTCCTTGTTGAGGCCGATCGCCTCCAAGCATTCAAGCCGTTCCTTCTGATAGCGGGTGGAGAAGTAGTACCAGTCCTCTGGAATACGGCCCATCGTTGAGTCGTAATATGCGCTCGATACCATTTGGGAGAGCTTTTGAGCGGCTGATGCACACACCGAGAATTTGCTTTCCAGCCTCACCGAGGATTGCAGTTCCCAGATCTCACCACTTCTGCTGAGAACGGAGGGCTGCGCATTTCGGCTCCGATAATCTTTCAGAGCCGTTCGTTCATATGTGTGCAGCTTCTTCCAAAATTCTTGGGCCTCGAACACACCCGCCCTAGCGGGCAATGCAAGCAAGCAAGCTGCAAGCACGATGAGAAGTCCCGGCGTGCGCATCATGAGTGGCCTCACTTCAGGTCTTGCACTGTTTCCGGCTATTTCCACCTCAGATGGGATATGACCTGGTCCGACGCCGCAGCAAGTCGGCTCCGCCAGTTTCCGAGTTTGCATTGCAGGTCAGCATGACGATCCATGCTGATTTCCATATTCCCGAGGGCATTGCGAGCGAGAATTAGCTGGATCTGCATCGTGATCAGCCTCCTTGAAATTCGTCCGACAGCGTGGCATCAGACGGGGTGAAATTACGCACTGAGTGCGTTTCTGATTGACAATATGTGCACTGTGTGCGCATTCGTCAAGAGGAAACGCGCAATCTGTGCGCTTTCATGCAAACGAGAGAGATCGCTTAGCACCTAGTCAGCGGGGTGAAGGAAGCGAAGATGAGCCCGAAACAGTTCCGCCAATGGCGCCGTTCCCTTGGCCTAAAGCAAAAAGACGCGGCCGATCTCCTCGGCCTGAAAAAGCGGATGATTCAATACTACGAAAAAGGTGAGCGAAACGGGACCAGCGTCATGATCCCGAAATATGTCCGGCTAGCCTGTTATGCCGTCAGTCATGGCATTGCCGACTTCAATGGCGACGATACGGTGTCTATCGACAAGGCGGCCGACAGCCCGAAAAGCTAGTTTTAGGAAGACCGAACGACGGGACGAACCTTGATCTGCCGTTCAGACTTCTTTTTCAGACGGGTCTGTCTAAGTTCTCCGGCCCGTTCCAAAACCGGATAGGCGACAGACGTGAGATGGGAATTGATCCGTTTGAAATCCCGGATCACATCGACATGGATGGCACTCGTCACCAGCGTTTCAACCTGACCGGACGTTAACCGCTCGATATGCTTTTCCATACCTTCAAGTTCCAGTGAACGCAGCTCGCTCTTTCGCGCAATGAGATCGCGAGCACTATCGGCTTGTTGCGACATAAAAACGTTCAGTGACACATGCAGCGTGTCCATGACGCGCGCATGCATAGTGCGGAGTTCAGCCAATCCCTGATCGGGAAACTGGAGCCTGTGCTTCCGCTTCTTGTCGGCCAGCTCCATCAGGTTCATGTCGACAATGTCTCCGACATGCTCAAGATTGGTCGTGAAGTTCAGGATATCCACGGCCCGTTCGCTGTCTTCTTCGGTCAGTTCGTCGCGCATCAACCGGGTCAGATAGAGTTTGACCGCCTCGTTGAGTTCATCGACCTGATCATCGAGAGCAACGACCTCGGCCTGCAACTGCCGGTCGTCGGTTTCAAAGACCTGCATAGTCTTCGCGAGCATCTCCTCGATCAGATCGCCAATCCGAAGCGTCTCACGCGATGCGGCGGCAAGCGCCGCTGCCGGTGTTTCAAGAAATGCAACGTCGAGGAAACGCGGACCAATTGCCGTTTCCGTGTCAACCGGATCCGGTAGAAGTTGCCGCGTGCACCACGCCGCCGGCCCCGTCAGACCGACAAAAACAACACAGAGAATCGTATTGAATGCCAGGTGGAATAGAACGACCTGATGTGCGGCATTAGCTGTCAGGCTGACGATCAGTTCCGTCGCCGGCGTCAAGAACGGCAGGGCGGCCACGACACCACAGATGCGGAACAACAGGTTGCCAAGTGGAATTCTGCGCACGGCCGAAGGCTCACCCAACGTCGCACTCAATGCCGGCAAAGCCGCGCCGATATTGACACCGAGTAGCATTGGAAACAGATGCTCTGCCGACACACCACCGGCGCCGGCAAGAGCGACGGCGAGCAGGACGATGGCAATGCTGGAATAGGCGATCCAGGTCAGCGCAGCTCCAAGCAGAAGCGCCAGAACCGGTTCGTTGGATGCGGCACTAATGATCTGCATCACGATCGGACTTGCCGACAAATCTGCAGAAGCCGTCCCGATAATACGTAATCCGAGGAACAGAAGTCCCAGGCCCAGCAATATGCGGCCGAGGTTTTTCACGCGCACATTGCGGCCGTCGTAGGCCGAATGGATCACATAACCGCCGAATGCCAAAACCGGCCAAGCCGCCGATATGCCCGACGAGAAGATCGATGCGGCGATCGCCGATCCAAGATCGGCACCGAGCATGACGGCAAGGGCCGCGGTCGCTGCAATCGCACCTTGACCAACAAACGCGCTGACGAGCAAAGCTGTTGCTGTCGAACTCTGCAACGCCGTGCCGACAGCCGCCCCTGCGACTGCCGCTTTGATGCGATTACCGGACCAACTTCCGATAAAGCGCTGTAGCTCGGAGCCATAGGCCCGTATGACGCCGGTCCGCACCATACGGCAACCCCATAAGAGGAGCGTAATGCCTCCGAGTGCGGTTACCAGAATCTCCGTACCTGTCATGGTGTTACCACTCAAATATCGTGTCTTGGTGGATCACACGATCAATCAATATGACCTGCGCGTCCGACCGTTGAAAACTCAACGGCATTCAATAGGCAAGACGAGGTCGCAATATGTCGAAATGCTGACTGCGACGGGCCACCTTGTTAACCAATAGAGTTTTGATGAACGGATCGAAGAGATACAGCACCAAGCCTCATATTGACAGTCATGTTCATGTTCCGAGGTGAATCTGAAGTATCGACTCCAGAACATCCTGGTCGAAAAATTCGGAGACCTAAGCCTTTGTCCGTGCTGAATTCGGGTCGTAGGGCGAGCGCAAATGCGGTGTCGCCGCAAGCCTCGCACCGGCAAGGTCGATTTCAAATCTGCCTGACAAAATCTCAGTGTCCGAGGCCATACCATCGCATCGCACATAACCGAGACCGACGGCGCGCCCGAGCGTGTGACCGTAAGCGGCAGAGCGGAGATCGCCCACCGGTTCGCCGTCACGGAGAATCAATTCACCGCCATACAGAACGGGATCTTGATCATCCAAGGCAAAAAGCAGAAGGCGCCGGTCTATACCGGCATCGCGCTGCCGTAACAAGGCATCGCGTCCGATAAAGGGCGATGACTTGTCAAAGGCAACCGCAAATCCAAGGCCAGCCTGTAATGGCGTGTCGTCGGGAGACAGCTCATGGCTCCAGGCCCGATAGCCCTTCTCAACCCTGAGAGACTCGAGTGCGTAGTATCCGGCCTGCGCGATCCCGAGATCCTGGCCTTGCTTCATCAGAGCATCATAGACACCGACAGCCATTTCGGTTGGCACATAGAGTTCCCAACCAAGCTCGCCGACATAACTCATGCGGAGTGCCATAACAGAGGCGTAGCCGAGATCGATCTGCTGCATTGTGCCAAAGGGAAAGGCGTCGTTCCCAAGATCGGCGTTGGTCAGACGCGACAACAGTGTGCGGGCGTTCGGCCCCATCACGGCGAAAACCGCATAGGCCGACGTCATGTCCGCCACGGTTGCAGCGGCATCCTCTCCGATGCCCGCCTCGATCCAGTGACGATCGCGGACCGCCTGTGCCGAGCCGGTAACGAGCAGATACGCTCTTTCGTTAAACCTCGTGACCGTCAGATCGGACTCATAACCACCGCGATCGTTCAAAAGGCCGGTGTAGACACTTCGCCCGGGCTCGACGGCTACATCGTTTGCGCACAATCGCTGCAGAGCCGCCTCCGCATCGCGGCCTTGAACCAGCAGTTTTGAAAATGACGATAGATCGAACAACGCTACAGCATTTCGCGCAGCCTCGTGTTCGACTTGCGCCATTGGAAACCAGTTCTGGCGCCCGAACGAATACGCCATGCTCGGAGCAGTCTCGCCGGTCGCAAACCAGAGCGGGCGCTCCCAGCCCATTTTTGAACCAAAGCAGGCACCGGATTCCTGAAGACGATGAAACACCGGAGAACGGCGAAGAGGACGCGCGCTTTCGAATTCACGGTTCGGCCAGGGCATCTTGTAGTGCAGGCCTAACGTTTCCTTGACCCGGCCTTTCAACCAATTGTCGTTGCCATGGAAACGGGCAAACCGGCGAATGTCGACCGGCCAAAGGTCCATCGTCGGCGCGCCCTCGATAATCCACTCGGCCAGGGCCTTGCCCGCTCCGCCCGCACTGGCAATTCCCATGGAATTGAATCCGGCCGCCACGAACACATTCCGGACCTCAGGTGCTTCGCCAAGGATGAAATTATTGTCGGGCGTAAAACTCTCAGGGCCATTGATGAACTGCTTCACTTCGGTCTCGTTCAAGGCAGGAACGCGATGGATCGCATTCTCCATGAGGATCTCGAACTGGTCCCAATCGTCATCGAGCAGCGAAAACTCAAAATCATCCGGGATCCGCGGCATGTCCCAAGGTTTGGCATCCGGCTCGAAACCGCCCATCACCAGACCGCCGACCTCTTCCTTGAAATAGATGTAGCCATCGGGATCACGAAGACATGGAAGGTCAGGTGTGACGCCTTCGATTTGCTTGGTGACGATATACATATGCTCGCAGGAATAGAGCGGTATGGTCACACCGCATTCACGTCCCACCTGCCGTGACCACTGTCCGCAAGCGATCACGACGGTATTCGCTTTGATCGATCCATTCACGGTCTCGACGCCGGTGACCGCTCCTTTGTCAGTTGTCACGCTCTTCACATGTGTCTTCTCGAAGATCCGCGCGCCGCGCTGTTTGGCACCTTTGGCAAGCGCTTGTGTCAAATCGCTTGGATTGGCTTTGCCATCTCCCGGCAGCCAGACACCGCCGACAACATCGTCAATCTGCATGACCGGCCACAGTTTTGCGGCTTCGTCCGCCGACACCAGTTCTGCCTCGACACCATAGGCACGCGCTTTGGCCGCCGTCCGTTTGAGAACCGTCATGCGGTCGGGCGTGCGCGCAATCGCCAGGCTGCCGCATTGTTTCCAGCCCGTCGCCTGCCCTGTCTCTTCCTCGAGCGCGGCATAGAGCTCTGTCGATGTGCGGATCAGCCGTGTCATGCTCTCTTGCGAGCGCAATTGGCCCACAAGTCCCGCTGCATGCCACGTGGTTCCACCGCTGAGACTCCCCTGCTCCAACAGGACCACATCGGTACGACCGAGCTTTGTCAGGTGATAGGCGATACTGCAGCCGACAATACCTCCCCCGATAATGACAATCTCGGCTTGGCTCGGCAGCTCTCGGCCCGTCATGCAGTCGTCTCCACCCACGAGAATTTGCGCTCTTTGGCAAGCCCCATAGATGGCCGCATGCACTGACAGTTCAAATTGTTAGTTTCAATGCTTCAATCATGAAAACAGATGGAGGCCACACAAGCTTTTGAAACAACGATTGTTTTCAGCATTGCATAGGAAGGCACCAACAACGCATCTGGCCATCAGAGCTGGCCTTCGAGGGCGTTGGTGTAGATCTCAGCATAATCTGTTTCACTCAGTTGGAGCGGGTTGCCTGCGGCACACGGATCTTCGACAGCCCGGGGACCTATCACGTCGGCAGACACCGGTTCTACGACGAGTTCACTGAGTGTCGATGGTATTCCGATCTGAGCCCGCAGTGCCTCAACGAACGAGAAGACAGAATCATATCCTGGCTGTTCGAGCCCGAGATAACGGGCGACCCGGTCCGTCTTCTCTTCGATCGCCGGACGGTTTTTCTGCATCACAAAGGGAAGGATGACTGCATTGGTCAGACCATGATGCGTGTTGTGAAGCGCACCGACCGCATGGGAGAGAGCATGCACGCCGCCAAGTCCCTTCTGGAATGCCGTTGCGCCCATCGCAGCTGCGACAATCATGTCGGCGCGGGCTTCCATATCATCGCCATTTGCAACGGCCCGTGGCAATGCATTCGCAATCAGCCGCATACCTTCAAGCGCAATGCCATCAGCCATCGGATGGTAGCCAGGAGCACAGAAAGCTTCAAAGCAATGGACAAAGGCATCGAATCCGGTTGCGGCAGTGAGGTGGGATGGCAGTCCTCGTGTGAGCTCCGGATCAAGCAGAGCGATCCTCGGCATCATGGAAGGATGAAAGATGATCTTCTTGACATGCGTCTCAACGTCGGTCACGACGCTCGCGCGACCAACCTCCGAACCCGTCCCCGCAGTCGTCGGCACTGCGATGACCGGCGCCAGTCCATCCGTAGAAGCACGTCTCCAATTGTCGCCGACATCTTCAAAATCCCAGATCGGACGGGTCTGCACGCTCATGAAGGCTATCGCCTTACCGGCATCGAGGGCGCTCCCCCCGCCGAACGCAATGACCCCGTCATGGCCGCCGTCTCTAAACACGCTGACGCCCTCATCAATATCGGCGGCCGTGGGATTGCTTTGCACACCGGCGTATAAACTCGCGCGGACGCCGCCCGCGTTGAGACCGGCAATGGTTGATGCAACCATGTCAGTCGAGGCAAGGCCCGGATCTGTCACAAGCAACGGCGACATCATATCGAGTTTCGAGCAGTAACCTGCCAGTCGTTCACTAGCTCCGTCCCCGAATACAACGCGAGTCGGGTAACTCCATTGGCGAATTGTGCTGGTCATGCCGGGATCTCCGTCCGCATATGAAAACTCTTTGCACGCGTAAGCTGTTCATACCCCACCTGCGAGAGGGTACTGCCACGTCCGGAATTCTTGATGCCTGTCCAGGCAAGAGCCGGGTCGAGATAGTCGCAGCGATTCATGAACAGGGTTCCGGTCTCGACTTGGCTGCCGATCCGAAATGCGGCTTCTTCATCGCCTGTCCAGATGGATGCCGTCAGACCGAATGGACTATCGTTCATCAGAGCGACGGCTTCATCATCGCCATAGACAGCCATGATGCCGATAACGGGCCCGAACGACTCATCCATCATGATCGACATGCCATGATCCACGCCAGAAAGGACGTGAGGTGCAAGATACGGCGTCCCCTCTCTGCTCAACGGAAAGTGGCTTTCGTCGACATGCGATACCGCACCTCTCGCTATCGCATCACGCAATTGATCGCGGACATAGGCTGCAGCTGGTGCATTGACCATTGGTCCCAATGTCGTTTCAGGATCGAGAGGATCTCCCAGGACATAGCTCTTTGTACAATCCACGAAACCAGCGACAAACCGGTCATGGACATCACGGTGGACATAGATCCGCTCGACAGCGCAGCATGATTGTCCTGAGTTGAAGAAGGCGCCGTCGACCAGATTCTCGATTGCAAAATCGATGTCCGCATCGGCCCGGACATAGGCAGGATCTTTGCCGCCAAGCTCCAAACCGAGACGGAGGAACTGTCCGGCAGCAGCCTGCTCGATAGCGGCACCGCCTCCGACAGAACCAGTGAAACACACCATATCGGCGAGCCGGCTGCGGACAATCCCGGCAGTCTGCTCGTGGCTCATCGGCATCGAACGAAAGAGATCATCCGGAAGGCCTGCATCAGCAAACGCTTTGACAAAGCGGTCACCGGTCAGGAGCGTCTGCCGCGCCGGTTTCAGGATCACCGCATTGCCGGCCATCAGTGCCGGCACGATCGAATTGACCGCTGTCAGATAAGGATAGTTCCACGGCGCAATTGTCAGCACGACTCCGAGCGGTTCACGTTCGATCCTTCTCGAAAATCCTGACTTCGGTGCCGGCACGAGATCGGCGAGCGCGTCGTCGGCGATCGCGATCATGTGGCGTGCACGCTCTTCGAAACCGTTCAGCTCACCCTGTCCGAAGCGAACCGGACGGCCCATCTGGCGGGCCAGTTCCGGTACGATATCGTCCGACATCGACAGCATGGCGTCGACGGCCGAACTGCAGATCGCGGCGCGCTCGCTAAGCGGCAGCTGCCGCCATTCAGCCTGTGCTCTGCGCGCCCCTCCGAAGTCGTGGATTATCTCTTCCGTGCTGGCACAGGCGCGTTCGGCAAGAACCTGTCCGTCTATGGGCGAAATGCAGCTTAGGGTCTCACTCATATGATCTCGAAGTATCGCTCCATCTCCCAATCGGTGATGGCTTTTCGGAAAGCATCCTCTTCCCACTCGCGGGTTGTCGCATAGTGATCGACAAAAGCCTTTCCAAACAGTTCGGTGGCTGCTTGCGAAGACCGCAGGCGTGCTGCCGACTGACGGAGAGTCCAGGATAGTTTCTGTTTATCGGGAAACGTCTGATCATAGGCATTGCCAGTGACGCGCGCTGTCGGTTCGATCTTGTTCTCGATGCCCCACAGACCGGATCCGACGGCGGCGGCTAGCGCCAGATAAGGGTTCGCGTCCGCCGGTGCCACACGATACTCGACACGTTGGGATTTCTCGGATCCTGGGATGACACGAAGCGCACAGGTGCGGTTGTCGACACCCCATGTGGCATCGGTCGGCGCCCAGAACCCAGGGATCAACCGCGTATAGGAGTTGACCGTAGAGGCCACCATGGCGAGCAGTTCCGGCATAAGCGCCTGCTGTCCGCCAACGAAATGCCGCATCGTTTCGGACATGCGATGTTCCTGGCCACCGTCATGGAAGGCAGAGGCACCGTCACGCCACAAAGACATATGGATGTGGCCCGACTGGCCCGGCCAATCCGGTGACCATTTCGCCATGAAGGTCGCCATCTTGTCCTGCTTCTGCGCATAGATCTTGGTGAATGTCTTGAACAGGGCTGCCTTGTCGGCAACCTCGACACCTGAAGCGGGGACAATCGCAGCTTCCAGAACACCCGGCCCTGTTTCCTCGTGCAGTCCCTCGAGCGCGAAATCCATCGTCTCGGAAAGATCGAGCAGACCCCGATAGAAATCAGAATCGGTCGTCGCCCGCATGACCGAGTAGCCGAAGAACCCCGGCGCCATGGGTGTCATGTTCCGATAGTTCTTTTCCCGAGCAGACTGCGGCGTTTCGTTGAAGACGAAGAATTCATACTCGAATCCCGCCATCACATCGAAACCCAGATTGCCGGCCCGCTCCAGCACGCGGCGCAACGTTCCGCGCGGACAAACCGCTTCCGCATCGCCGACAAACTCGCCGAGAATAAAAAGCATATTGTCTTCGAGCGGAAGTTCACGTGCCGTCTGAGGCAAGAGCCTTACCGGTGCATCCGGGTAGCCTGTATGCCAACCCGTATATTCAACGCCTGGATTCTCGTAGAGCTGGTCATAGGAATCCCAGCCGAGGACAACATCGCAGAAACCGAATCCGCCTTCGAGCGCGGACAGAAACTTCTCCCGCTTCATGTATTTGCCGCGCAGGATTCCATCCGCATCGAAGACACCAACCTTCACATGCCGGATGTCACGCTCAGTGACGAGTGCGCTCAGCTCTTCGGCCGTTTTCGGTCGATCCTTGGTATTGGTCATAGCCCCTCCCAGTGCTTCTAATTCGTCCTTATACCAGCGGCCGCTGTTACTCGACCCAGGCCCGATTGAGATAGCGTGTGCCGCCATATGTCGTCACGGACAGATGCGTTACAGCACCCTCATCATTTTGCGATGTCAGGATTTGGTGATCGGGTTGACTTGCGGGCTCGTCCGAATGGCGAAAGCTCTCTTTCAATATCCGCCCATCGAGCGCGCCTGGTATCTCAAGGCCGAGCAATGACAAAACCGTCGGGGTGATATCGACATTGCCGGCGGGCAGGTCAACGACGCGACCCTCGGCAAACCTGCTTCCGCCGACGGCGAGCACGTTGTGCAACTCATAGGAACTTAAACCTCCATGGCAACCACCGCCGACAGGATATGGCGCATCGTGCGCCGTATGCCCATCGATACCCCATTCGTTGCCACCGTCACGAGCCTTCAGACACAGGCTGATATCCGGTGCGCGGCGATGATCAAGACCAATGTCCGCCTGACGCAAGGTCCCGGCTACACCGTCGCGGGTGAACACCGGACCGCACCATTCCTGTTTGCGAAGCCACGCAACCAGGTTTTCGAGCATTTCCGGATCAGATCGGGGAAGCCAAAGTCCACCTGCATTGTCGACAACGACCACGGAAGTGCCATCACCGTTCGGACGGGTAGCAGTTGGATAGCCGGCGGCAGTCAATTCGGCAGCGAGGTCCAGCGGGTCGCCATCCAGTGTGATCTGTCCATGATCCGAAAGAGCAAGAATTTGCAGGCGACCGGACTCGATATCATCGGCGCGGGCTTTCAATATCCGGCCAAACTCTGCGTCCACATGACGGATCGCATCGAGCGATCCTGGAGAGCCGATGCCCAGATAGTGGAAACTCTCATCCGGCTCGCACAGCCAGAGCAGCATGACGTCCGGTACGATTTCCGGCACGACATAGTTGAGATATCCATCGACCGCATAGGAGATCCAGTCGATTGCAGGGCGAACATATTCGGGCGTCGGTCCAATTCGCGCCTGCATCGCCTCAAGTGCACCTTCCGGAGCTGTGGCTTCCGGGCGCCGCATGGCAAAACGAAAACTCCCGGCGTCTTCCGCCATGATATTGATAAGGCGTCCGCCGCCCGACGTCCCGGCACTGATTGTTGCGTATCGGAGGTCGGACCGAGCCAGATACTCGCCAAGCGAGGGCACATCGAGAAGCTTGCCACCAAGCCGTGCGATGGCCGCTTCGAAGAGCTCATCGTCTCCAGTATTCAGAACGTCATTGGGTGCGCCGGCGGGCTCGATAAACTTGTTGGCAACGACACCGTGCCGGGACGGATAGCAACCCGTCACGACCGCAGACTGGTTCACTCTGGTTTCCGTCGGAAATGTCGAATGGTAATTCGCGTACCGGACCCCTCGGGCAGCGAAGGCGTGGTAGTGCGGCATGAGATCGGGTGTCACAAATTCCGGTCGAAGGGCATCGAAAACAACAATCAAGACCTGTGTATCCACGCTCACGATTTCCTCCGGATGGGCAGTTCGGACCTTTGTGACGATTGACACATAGCCTCTTTCGTCGCTCAGGCGAAAGCTCGATTTGCAGGATATCGAGGAAGAAACGTCGGAAATGGTTCTGGCTCTGCATTGATGATTTTCGGATGATCCATCGTGCCGCGTACAATCATGCTCGAAGCAATCCAGCAAACGAACTGCGGAGTGAACAAGCGCATCGTCCGCCCGCTATGCCGCTCATTTAAAAAGGAAAAACCGGCTCGGAACACGCATTAACGTTTCATTAACCATATGACGCCTAAATCAAAGAGCGCAGGGAAAGTGAAGGTCGACGTGACTCAAGATACGGGTGTTTCCCGTGCGCTCCGGTTTGCCGGCAGGTCGTTTCTGGCCTTTGTGCTGGCGCCACAGCCCCCTCTTCGCGAATGGCTCGACGATCTGGACGCATCGATGCGCCGCTCGGCCGGCTTCTTCGCGGGCAGACCGGTCATCATCGATCTGTCTCAAGGTACATTCAACAAATCGGCCGTCGAGGCCCTGCTTGCAGATCTCAAGACTCGCGGCATTCGTACGATCGCTGTTGAAGGCGTCGACCCGGAATGGGTCGGCCCGGAGTTTGCTCCCCTCACCAATGGTACGCCGACAACGCGTACGCTGGAGGCGACAGATGAAAACGACACGCCACCTGTTAAAGCAGAGTCCGAACCCAACGAGATTCAGGAATCAACGTCCAAACCGCTCCCAGAAAATGCATCGCTCCTGATCGAGTCTCCGGTCCGATCAGGGCAGTGCATCGTTTTCCCCGAAGGAGACGTTACCGTTGTCGGCTCCGTCGCGTCAGGAGCGGAGATCGTCGCTGGCGGTTCGATCCACGTCTACGGCGCCCTGCGCGGGCGGGCGATCGCCGGCTCCCTTGGCGTCGAGCGTGCGCGGATCTTTTGCGCCAAATTCGACGCTGAACTCGTCGCCATCAACGGCCTCTACAAGTCAGCCGACGAGATGGGCGCGCACCTGCGCGGCCGGCCCGTCCAGGCGCGGCTCGAAAAAGAGTCCATGATTCTGACACCCTTTGACTAGCGCAGCTTAGGCCCGATCGACTTTTCTGCACTCTATTCCGGCCGAGTGCGGATCGATCCAGAGAAGAGAAACGATATGGAGAGGAGCACAATGGCGAAGGTTCTCGTCGTGACATCCGGCAAAGGCGGCGTTGGAAAGACAACGTCCACGGCTGCAATTGGTGCAGCCTTGGCACAATCCGGGCAGAAGGTTGTCGTGGTCGATTTCGACGTCGGACTCCGAAATCTTGACCTGATGCTCGGAGCGGAACGCCGGGTTGTCTATGATTTGATCAACGTTATCCAAGGGAACGCCCGCCTCGCGCAGGCTTTGATCCGTGACAAACGGCTGGAGACACTCTCGCTACTGCCTGCGTCGCAAACGCGGGACAAGGATGCGTTGACCGAGAGAGGTGTCGCGACAGTCATCCGCGAGCTGAAGAAGAAGTTCGATTGGATAATCTGTGACAGTCCTGCCGGCATTGAACGCGGCGCTGTTCTTGCCATGCGTCATGCCGATATTGCGGCAATTGTCACAAACCCTGAGATCTCATCGGTTCGCGACTCCGACCGCATTATCGGTTTGCTTGACGCAAAAACAGTGCGGGCAGAACGCGGAGATGCGGTCGAGAAGCATGTGTTGCTGACACGCTATGACGCCGTCCGCGCTGCAGATGGCGATATGCTGGAGATCGAGGACGTTCTCGAAATCCTGTCTCTTCCGCTCCTTGGTATCGTACCTGAAAGCCAGGAAGTCCTTCGAGCGTCGAACCTTGGAATACCGGTGACGATCAGCAATGCGACAAGCCCGCCTGGACAGGCCTATCACGATGCCGCCAGACGCCTCGCCGGTGAAGCCGTGCCAATGATGATCCCGGAGGCCAAGAAGAACTTCTTCGGCACGCTCTTCGGTGGAAAGGCTGCTTGATGATGCTGGGCTTGCTCAAAAGACGAGGCTCTGCGCCGGTCGCGCGTGAGCGGCTTCAGGTCTTGCTGGCCCATGAACGTGCCTTCGTGGGACAGGCCGACCTCGTCGCCATGCTGCGTGAAGAAATCCTCGAGGTGATCGTCAGGCACATCAAGGTCAATCACATCTCGGTCGAGCCCGACAAGATGCGGGTCCGGACCAATCATGGAGATGCAATATCGACGCTGAAGATCGATATCGAGATTCCCGGGCCCGACGACGAGCATTAGGTCGACACGAGAGAAATGAGCGACGGTTCAAACCGTCGACTCATCCTCAATCGGTCCAAGACTGTACAGAACGAAAAATCTAGGCAGCGGCGACCTGCTGAAGAAACTCGTCGACGACTTGGCGGATTTCCCCAGCTTCGTCAGATACGTTCTGTGAAGATTCGAGCACCTGCCCGGCCGAATCGCCGGTGCTCTCGACGGAAGACGCAACCTCGCCAATATTCTCGACAACCGATTGCGTACCCTCTGCAGCTTCCTGAATATTCCGGGAAATCTCGCTGGTGGATGCGTTTTGTTCATCGACAGCCGCCGCAATGGCCGTTGTGAACTCGCTGACATCGACCATCTTTCCAGCGATCGACTGAATCGCGGCGACGGCATCTGTCGTCTCGGATTGAATTCCGGTGATTTGTGCACCGATCTCTTCCGTTGCCTTCGCCGTTTGCGAAGCAAGCTCTTTGACCTCCGACGCCACAACAGCAAAACCCTTGCCGGCTTCACCGGCGCGCGCTGCCTCGATGGTGGCATTGAGCGCGAGCAGATTGGTTTGTTCAGCAATATCCTGAATCAAGGACACTACATCACCGATCTTATCCGCGGCGCTGGCCAGGCTGGCAACTTTTTGATCTGTCTGCTGCGCCTCGCTTGAAGCTTCGGCGATGAGTTCGTTTGTCTTCGAAACCTGCTGTCCGATTTCACTGATCGAAGCCGTCATCTGCTCGCTTGCCGCAGCAACCGCTTGCACATTCGATGCAGCTTGACTGGATGCGTCGCTCGCCGAGTGAGCGCGTTGCGAAGATGTCGTTGCAATATCATTCAACGCGTTGGCAGACGACTTCATTTGATCGGCATTCGAGACAACGGACTGAAGCGACTGTTGTGACTTCTCGCGGAAATTATCGATCAAACGATCGACCCTGCTCTGCCGCTCGGCACGGGCGCGCTGCTCAGCCTCGCTTTCCGATTCAAGTTGTTGTCGCTGAATGGCATTCTGCTTGAAGATATCCACGGCCCGAGCCATATCGCCAATCTCATCGGATCGCTCGGCGCCTAGGATTTCCTGATCCAGGTTTCCGTCCGCCAATCCTGACATTGCGTCGGTCATGTCGGAAATGGGTCGGCTAATTGTTCTCAAAGTCCAAAACGCCATACCGATACACAGGACGACAATCACCGCCATAATCCCAGCAACGATCAATAGACCGAGACTGGCCGCAGACCCTTTGGCTGCGGCCTGCGATGTGACATCGGTGGCAATCCTGTCTTCAACGTCTTTTAGAAGATTGATCTTTTCCGTGATTGTTGCGAACCAAGTCGGCGCTGTAATGCCCTTCAGATCGCCACTGAGGCCGCCTTCGATAACAATTTTCCGCATGCGGGCGACATCGTCTACAGCGGGTCCCGCAACATGGTGTTCCAAGAACTTGGCCTGCGCCTTCGTTCCGAGGATCTCGAATTGCGCCAGGTATGCCTCTTGCTGTGCAATGAGACTGACGAAACGATTGTAGAACTTGGGACTGAATTTGCCGGCGCTGAAACCTCCGGCTCCCATCGCACGCTCGATCCCTGCTCTCTCTTTCGCCAGTAGAAAGCTCGAATAGGCTATGAGCGAACGTGCAATGTCTGCATCGTTGCCGAGGATGGCTGTCGTTTCGACCAGATGCAGGAATTTCGAGATTGTCGATGTATAGTATTTTGCCATCTGAGGCACAGAAGCCTTCAGCGAACCCACCTGTTCCCGCATACCATCAAGCTTCGTCAGGCGGTTTTTGCCGTCATCGATTAACGTTGCAAATGATTGGGGGAAGCGGGATGTATCGAAGTCACCGAACGCTTTGAGCAGATCTCCACGCCGCACGTCCGTTGCCTTACGTTGATCGCCAATCTTGTCCGCAAAGTTTTTTCCCTTACTGGCAATGAAACCGGCCGACATGCCGCGTTCTTTTTGCATTTCGTGCACGAGTGCGCTGATTGTCGGTGCGAGTGTCGCGAGGTCCAGGACTCGATTCATATCGCTCGAGACGTGATATTTGTCGCGAAGCTCCATACCGCCAAGAACAAGCATGCCCGCTATGGGAACCATCAAAGCAAGAATGATACGATGGCTGATCTTCAGATTCTTCAGCCGGGCCATCCCGCTCGCTGACTTTGTCGCTGCACCGTTTTTAGTTTCACCGCTGTTCGTCATAATAGTTCCCCAACACCCATTAAGCGGACAACTTGTGCCCACCCGGTCATTGGCAACGAACGCGGTTAAGAAAAACTGATGACCAGAGGTCATCTCAGCAGAATTCGCTCATTTCTTATCAGTTTGCCCAAAATTTGTGCAGAAACTGCGCGCAAAATTCCTATGCATGTCCTCTGCAAGACGTCTGAACCTGACCGGCAAGCCGTCGATGCTGCAACCTCGTCTATGGGATGCAAATAGTTTGCGGGATCGTTCTCTAGATAAATCGAACAAACAGAAGTGCGGACATTCGGGTAGCCGTCCCGCCATCGCACACTTCCGGAATCTTACATCATCCACATTGGTGCAACCGATTCGATCGCTGTGAGACAGAATCGGCAGTGTCTTTCGATTTCATAATTCCGCACTGGCTTTGGCTGGGAAGTCGCCTTTCGGATCATGTGCTGGAACCGTTTGGTAGGTAAGCTTTTCGCTATATGGCGCGCGCGCAAGGTGCTGCTTGGAAGCCCGACCGAACTTCCGGAGTAGGCGCTTGATATAGGTGCGGTACGTATAATGCTGGACTTCAAGTCGGTGACGTTCGCTATCCACATAGGTTACGCCGTGATCCAGTCTGGGTGTAGCCGTCGCCTTGAGGGTACGGAACCAATCTGCTGTCTTTGCGTTCGTCTCACTGGCAACGATGAAACTTGTGACGAGTTGGGCCTGATAGTCAGCCAACTGCCAGAAGCTGCCTTCCGCCGGCTGGAGAAGGCCTAGTGCGAAGAGGTTATCGAGCTTCCGGTGAAAGAGATTGATAAACAGCCGCGAATGGCCACCCTCATCCACAAACAAATCGCGATCCATGAATGGAACGCTAACGTGATAACCGGTCGCCAGAACAATGAGATCGACCTCATGCCGACTGCCATCTTTGAACTCAACACTCGTGCCGGATAGCCTTTCTATGTCGGGTTTTGTTTTGATGCGGCCAAGACCGAGATGATTCAGATAGGCTGCAGCGGCTGAGGGGTGGGCTTCAAACAGCTTATGGTCAGGCTTCGGCAGTCCATAGCGCTCATGAGGGCCGACAACAATGGAAAGGACAAGCCGGTAGAGTGCTCTTAGGACCGACCGTGGCAACGGCCAACGGGCCGTCAGATCGGTGATCACGTCGATTGGCCGACCAAAGATGAACTTAGGCAGGAAATGATAGCTGCGCCGCATACTGTGAACGACATCGGTCGCACAATGCGTAGCCTCTGCCGCAATGTCGCATCCCGAGTTGCCGGCACCAACGACCAGCACGCGCGTGCCTTGAAGCTTGTCGGTCGTCTTCAGATCATGAGAGTGGATGATCTCCCCATCGAAATTTCCTGGATAACTGGGGAAATTCGGATCCCAATGATGTCCATTGGCAACGACCACGCCAGCATAGTCCCGCGGCTCATCTTCGTTCGCAATTTTCACCTGCCAGCGTGAACCGTGTCGGACTACAGACTCTACAGTTCGACCGAAGGAGATGTGTTTGTAGAGATCGAAATGACGCGCATAGGCGCGAAGATAGTCATGTGCCTGTTCCCGACTCAGGAATTGCGGATATTCAGCCGGCATCGGAAAATCGGTGTATCGCGTCAGGCGTTTCGATGTGTTGAGATGCGTGGGCTCAAACACCGCGTGCGGACTATCGGGATTCCATATACCACCGACATCGTGTTCGCTCTCAAAGCAGTCAAAGGGTATGCCACGCTCCTTGAACGCTTTAACCGCAGGAAGGCCGCACGCGCCGGCGCCGATTATACAATACCGTTTCATCGATCGAGATTGCTCCACTGCAGTTCCGTTCACGCGAGCTCGTCCGTGTCGCGCCATTCCGACGTGACATAGTTGACGATGATGGACTTTCGCACGCCTTCGAAACGGTGATGCCCGACACCGTGCCAGGTATTCGCGCCGGGTATGAAAATCACCCCTTTATTCTTCCCATAAGGTGCCGACCCCACATAAGCGTGGTCGGGCGGTCCCTCATGAAGGTCGGTACCGGCTAGTCGCAGACGAGGATCGTCGGACAAATAGATCAGCATCGTGAACTTCTTCACCGAGATATCAGTATGGGGTTCGAGCCAGAATCCATCGGTGTCCTGGCAATACTCCACTCTCAGGCGGGTGTCGGTCAGATCCGTTCCCGTGACCTCTTCGATCGTCTTGATGACCTGCGGCGCCATAAAGCCGTCCACCAGACGGCGGCAGACAATAAAACTCTGCTGAACCTGTGGGTTGAAAAAGATCCTCAGTGCGTTGTTTGTTTCACGACGGCCATCGAAAGCCGCATCTTCAGGCGGGGCGAAGGGCAGGCTCGCGATGGCATCGCAAAACCCCTGCGGCAGGACATTGTTCAAAAGCCAATGATCGAAAGGCCTCTGCTGCAATGGTGCGCTCTGAAGGGACTCCAGAAAACAGCTTGCGACTGGATCGCACGATTGTTGGCCATCCGTGGCCAAAGCCACTGTGCGTGCCATTCCAGACCTCCTCTCGATCAACAAACGTCTATTAGAATTCGATTGAACGACGGCAAACGAACTCAATCGTTGGTTCTGGAGCCGTGCGTGTGCCTCCGGTTGAGCTCACGCTGCTCTAGCCAAATGGATTGAGACGTTTGACCGTCGCCGACATGCGGTGACGCGCGAGCTCGCGCTCAAGCGCGGCCTCCGAAATCATCCAGTTGAACATCACATATTGGCGGGGTCCGCGATAAGGTTCATGGCCATGCCAGGAATTGTCAGACCTTAGGAACGACACCAGCGTCCCGCCGTTTGGCGGAATCTCGGTGATATAGGAATTGATATCGTCCGGGCCGTGCAGCAATCGCAATCGACCGCCGCTTTCGTCCCAGATATCGTTGAGATAGAGCAAGCACGTCACGACTTTAGTTTCCGAATCCGTGTGGATTCGGCCATCTTTTTCGCGCGCCTGCCCTCGAACGGTAATCATCAACGGTTTGTCGGAGAGGCAAACGCCATGCTTCTCCTCCATGATATCTTCGAGTTCGAAGCTGCGAATGTCGTCGATCAGCCGCGCGAAGGCCGGACCGTATGAGAGTTGGCCAAGCGGGAAGATCCCTGGTTTGCGAATATCAGGAAAATCCGCACGAACGGCAGCCAGATCGACCGGGCTGAGAACGCCAGGCGTGGCAAAGTAGGGAAATGGGTCTCGTGTAGACGGCGAATTAGCAATAACGTCGAAATCGATCACAACCGGCAGCTCCCGCTTCGGAATCCGATGAAGCCATGAGCTTAGACCGGCAGGCGGCGGCCTATATGATCCAGGTCATAAACGGTGATTTCTTTGGACTGGGGCTCGCATTTGACCTTCCAAGGTCATGCACAGAAACAGCTAACCAGCGGCCTGCGAAAGGGCGTCGATATCGACGACAGAAAATCGCCGTCGACCCAGTTTTGTGATCAGGCCCTGTTTCTGGAGTGCGGTTATCTGGCGGCAGACTGTTTCGTAGGTCATACCGAGAAAGTCTGCGATTTCATCGCGCCTCAGATGCAACTCGAGGGTCTTGCGTTCAGCGCCCAAGGATTGGTCTTTGACCGTCGTGGTTGTTCGGCTCGCCAAAATAAGAAAGAGGCTGGCTACCCGTTCTTCGGCGGTCTTGCGGCCCAATAAGACCATCCATTCTCTCGCCGAATCCAGCTCGTCCAGTGTCTGTTCGAGAAGACGCTGCTTCAGATCCGGAAACTCCTCGAGCATGTTTTCGAAGCGGTCTCGCGGAAAACAACATAGCTCGACCTGCGTTGCCGCCTCGGCGAAGAACGGATTCGTTCGCCCATAAACGCGACCAAGACAATCGGGAGGCATCAGAAGGCCCACCATCTGCTGGCGTCCGTCGAAAAGGATTTTGGTGACCTTCACAACGCCGGTAAAGACAGCCGAGAAAAACTCGCTTCGCTCATCACTCAAGAAGATGCGTTCACCGGGCTGAAAGGCGCGAAGATTTGCGATGCTCTTGAAACGCGCGAGTTCGTCGCTCGTCAGTGCATTGCAGAGGCCCGAGTGGCGGACCGGACAGGTCCCGCATCGTCCCAGCCCTTGGATCACCTCAGCGTCCATTGTCGCCTTTCAAAGTCCTCAACGCGATGTGCCGGACCAACTATTTCCAGCACATGAATCATACGACCATCGCGCGCCATTACGCACCGCATTATGTCAATTGCACCGGGGCGAATTGACGCGCCGATCGGACTGTCTGGATGCTTTTTATGGCGCCATCTTGGCAACCGGCCACCGTCAGAGAATGTTATGCGTCCCGTCGCAAAAAGGCGGACTGTCTGTCTCTTTGCAACCGCAAAGGATCGCTGTCTCACTCTTTTCTGCCACCATTTCGAGCGGCTCGATACCGGTTCCCTCATGCGACATGTCACAGAAAGGCTGCTTCTTGCTCCGCCCGCAACGACACCATCTGTAGGTTTCTCCCTCGATCAGTTCGACCTGGTAAGGGCTCAACTGCGCGACAACTGCCTCTGCTGACATATGAATCTCCTCGCTGACTATTTCTTGTCCCGTTTAGAAACGCACGCTTGCGAGCGTTCACTGGATCTCAGGAGCGTGTATGCAGACGAAACGGCAAACCGCCTCTCGGCGTCAGCATTGCCGTCGCGTTGATCGGTGCCGGCACCTCGCCGCAATAGGCGACATCGAATTTCCGCAGAAGCATCGTCAGCGCCAGGACGATCTCCAACTGGGCGAGCTGGCCACCAAGGCAGAACCGCTTGCCGCCACCGAAGGGAAGATAGCTGTATTTGAGGCGCTTCTGCATGCATCCGGGCTCGAAGCGTTCAGGACGGAATTCTTCAGGATCGCTCCAGTATTCAGGGTTGTGATGAACCACATATGGCGAGAGTACGATCCTGTCCCCGGGTTCGACCTGGTGGCCCGCAATCTCATCGGATTCCGTGGCCGTTCGGATGAGAGCCCAGGCCGGTGGGAACAGGCGCAAAGTCTCCAGCATTACCGAACGTGTGTAAGTCAACTTTTGCACATCGTCCCATGACGGATCCCGGTCGCCATAGACGTCCTGGCCTTCCTGACGAATCTTTTCGGTAACATCCGGATTCTGCGACAGCAGGTAAAAAATCCATCCCAAAGTCAGCGCCGTTGTCTCGGTTCCTGCCCAGAGATATTGCTTCATTTCATCGAGCACCTGTTGATGATCGAATTCCGGAGCGGAGGAATCTCTTTCTGCCGCCTGCAGCATTAAGAGGAGCGTCTGCTCGCGGTCCTGTAACGGCGCTGCACCTATCACAGCTTCGGGAAGCGAAAGCCAGGCGCCGATGGCCTGGGCCGCCTCTTCGTCGTCGGTTACTTCGGTCAACCCACCTGCGACCTTCTTCAAGCGAATAGATTTGTGGTTTTCGACATCCGTATAGGCTTTCACCGCCCCGAACACCGCTTCCGGGTTGAATGGCATCTCTCGGTCAAAGAGCGCCCGGCACACCATGTCTGCCGCCAGGCACCATGTCTGCTCGACCATCTCGACGGTCTCGCCACTGTCAGCATGACGCTTCCACTCATCGGCACGCAGGTGAATGCTCTGGCGCAGATGCGGCAGGTAGTCCTCATAAACCTTAGGGTGGAAGAGTGGTTGCTGCGGTTTGCGGAGTTTCTGCCACAACGTACCGTCAACGGTGATCATCGCCTTGCCGAAGATCGGTTTCAGGCCTTCAAAATATTTGACGTAGCTGTCCACCTTTTCGACAAGGACGCGCCGGATGTATCCTATGTCGCTCAGGAAGAGCATTCTTTCCGACCCGACATTGATCGGGATGCAGCCACCATAGCGCTCATTCATCCGCATCAGCACGTCCATGGGGTCTTTGGCGTTTACGAAAGGCGAGATCTTGAACCAGATGCTCTCATCTTCGCCGAGCGTCTGTGCATAGGCGTGTGCGTCAGTCATTCCGAAATCCTTGGGTTCGCTTATGTCGTTGATTGATCAAAGTCGTCCCGCACACGGCCGCATCAGGCAGCAGCCGCGGGTGCATCGAGTACCGCTCTTACGGCTTCGACGACCGAACCGATCGTACTGAAATCTTCAATTCCGTCGTTGGCTGTATAGGGAAGCTCGATTCCGAAGGCATCTTCGATATCGAATGCAATCACCGCAATATCCAGCGATTCAAGACCAAGTTCGCTGAGAGGTGTTTCCAATGCCAATGTCGCGGGCGGCGACGACATGTTGCTCTTCAGAATCTCGATGATTTTTGCGGCAATGTCATCCATCTCTCACCCCCAAAGCGGCGACACCAAAACGTAAAGCCTCGTACATTTGCGTTGTCCCGTATGGCAGCCCCGCCAGGTCCAAATCTGATCCAGATCAGATTTGCTGAGAAATTGCCCTTGGATCGGAAGGCTTGGTGAACGCGTGCGGTGTCGCGCACCGCGACAACTTCGAATGCAGAATCCATTGAAATCCGTCAGAAATCGAAGATGTGAACCTTTCGCGCCGATGGCGCGACTAACCCTGTGGTGGCAACCATCGAAACAGGGAGAGAAGTGATGAATCCGACCGAAGAGGCCTGGACCCAGCATCGAAACACTGAAGAAGGCGGTGTCGTTCAATTTGTCAGGCGCGCCCTATTTGGCTGTCTTGCGCTCGCAATTGCAGCCGGTCTTTCCGTTGAGGCAAAGGCTCAGGAGCGCTTCGCATTGGTTATCGGTAATTCAAGCTATGAAGGCGTTGGCGCCTTGGCCAATCCTGTTCGTGACGCCGAGGCCATGACGCAATTGCTGACATCTGCCGGGTTCGAAGTCAGCCTCGGCCGCGACCTGAATCAGAAACAGCTTTACAAGTCCGTTCGGGATTTCGCCGAGAAACTCGCGAGCAAAGGCGAAGATACAGTCGCGCTGATCTATTTTGCAGGTCATGGCGTCCAGGTCGACGGGATCAACTATATGCTTCCCATCGACGTGGAATTGAAGCGCGAGGCCGATGTCCCCCTCGAATCCGTTCGTCTGGCAGACGTGGTGAACATTCTCGATTCCGTTCCCAGTAAGACTCGGATCCTTATTCTCGATGCTTGTCGCAACAACCCGTTTGCCGACAATTCCGAAAACTGGAACAGCCAGGTTACGCCTGTCTCGAACCGGGGCAAAGGCGGCCATGTTCGCGGTCTTGCCGTCGTCAACGCACCAGCCGGGACACTCGTTGCCTATTCGACATCTCCCGGCGCGGTCGCCGAAGATGGCGAAGGCAAGAACAGCCCGTTCACCGCAGCCCTGATAAAGTCGGCACGGATACCGGGAACGCCCGTGGAAAGCGTCTTCCAGCAGGTTCGCCTTGCCGTTCACAAGACCACCAAAGGCCGGCAGACGCCCTGGGAGGTCACGGCACTGACCGAGCCGTTCCAGTTCTTCCCCGGCACGTCGGGCGAAGCGGCCGACCCAGCGCCTGTCAAATCGGACGCAACGTGGCGCAAAGAGCTGCGTTCCTATTCTCCGACGCAAGACTATGAGGTCGTGATCCTTCAGAACAATGTGACCGTTTATGAAATCTTCCTCTCGCTTTATCCGAAAGACCCTCTGGGTATTCGCATTCGGCGTCTTCTGAAGCGCCGTGTCGAGATGCTTGCATGGTTCGAGGCGGTCTCCCGCAATACAGCGGAAGCGTTTGCAGCTTTCCTGAAGCGGTATCCGAAAAGCGATCTCGCGCTCACCGCGAAAAGGCTCCAGAAGCGGGCACCGCTCTCGTTGGCGGCAACGCGCAACTGGGACGGCGTGCTAGGCGTGACAACGACACCGCAAACCAGGACGGTCATCAAGGAAGTGACAAAAACTGTCCGTGTCCCCGTCGTCAAAGAAGTGATCAAGAAAGTCAACGTGCCAGTGGTCAAAATTAAAGAGGTTGTCAAAAAGGTGCGGGTCCCCGTGATAAAGTACAAGGAGGTCGTTCGAACCGTCCGCGTCCCCTCACCGCCACGAATAAAGACAGTTGTAAAAACTGTCCGCGTACCGGTTCGGGTACCATGCCGCTGTACCGGTGGGGCGCGTACCAACCGGGGAGGCATCCGCCTGAGATAACGGCAATCCAACGACGATTGCCAGCGGCGCCCCTGCTCTCGTGGGGGCGCCCGCCCATTTGCAAGTCCCGGTTTGCGAATGATGCCGGTGGTGCTATTTCAATCGACCTATGCAGATAGAAGAGATTGAGCAGTCCATTCGCGATGCCGGGCTGACACCGCGTGGCGCTTTCCATCCCGTTGTCGGCGATGCCGTTCCGAACACTTTCGAAGACCGTCCCACCGGCACACTGATTTTGGTGGGCAACGCTGGTCCCACGATGTGGAACCGGTTCGTTTCCGAGCGTGACCCGAGCACGCACCTGCTCGACGACTGGTCACGCGATGTGCTCGACACGATCGCGGCTGAGCACAATGCGAAGGCGTTTTTCCCGTTCGCAAAACCGCATCTTCCTTTTCAGCGCTGGGCACAGAAAGCAGAGGCCTGTCACGCCTCGCCCTTGGGTGTTTTCATCCATCCCGACTATGGGCTATGGCATGCGTATCGCGGTGCACTCGCATTCGCCGAAATCATTGATCTGCCGGCACCCGACACGCGACCGTCCCCATGCGACACTTGCCCGGACAAACCATGTCTTTCGACTTGCCCTGTGAACGCGTTCAGCGGTTCGTCATACGATGTGGATGCCTGTGTTCGCCACGTCGACTCGCAAGACGGCGGAGACTGCCGAAATGAAGGTTGCCGTGCCAGACGCGCATGCCCCGTCGGGCACGACTTCATATACGAACCTGCCCAGGCGCATTTCCATATCGCAGCCTTTCTCAAGGCAAGGGCAAACAACGCGCCGGCCTGATTGCTGTCACAGTTTACCTCCCTTGTTTATGATTAATCCATCCGCATGCAGACCATTGGCTCCGCAAGACGTATTCACAGTCTTGTGAAGTAGCGCCTCCAGGCGTGGCAGGACGTTATTGCGGAGGAAAGTATGGCGTTCACAGATGGCTTGTTGACTCTTGAACAGCGTACCGCCGACGGCAAGGGAAACAATCTGGCTGATACGGAACGCGGCGGGGCAAACACCCAATTCAAACGCCTTACGGATGCCGACTACGCCGACAATGTCGGCAGCATCAGACAAGGTCCGAACGCTCGCGAGATTTCGAATACGATCGTCGATCAAGAGCAAGACACTGAAAGTGCATTTGGCGCTTCGGATCTCTTCACGTTTTTCGGTCAGTTTATCGATCACGACATCGATCTGACGCCCGCTGCGTCCGGCGAGCAGCTCGTCGTCAGCATTCCCGCGAACGATCCCGTCTTTCAGCAGGGTCAGCCGATTACCCTTACACGGTCGAGCGTTGCCGATGGGACCGGTGTGAATGGCGTCGCGCGCGAGCAAACAAACGCAATTACGAGCTTTGCCGATGCCAGCAATGTCTATGGTTCGAGCGAGGAAGTCACCAAGCTTCTGCGAGCCGACGCAGGCGAGAGTGCCTATCTTCTGACAGGCGACGACGACTCGGCGCCCACCCTCGGCCAGCTGCGGAGCATTTATCCGGATTTCGATTCCGATCATCCCGACGTGGTAGATGGCGGCAGTCACGACGGGATGTTTGTGGGCGGCGACATTCGCATGAACGAGAACAGCGCTCTCATCTCGATGCATACCGTCTGGATTCGCGAGCACAATTATCAGGTCGACAGACTGCGTGAGGAGCATCCCGACTGGACGGAGGAACAACTCTTCACCGGCGCGAAGATCATCGTCGAAGCCGAGTATCAGAATGTCGTGTTCAACGAATATGTTCCGTTCCTGCTCGGCGCCGAGAACATACCGGAGTATCAAGGTTACGACTCGAGTATCGATCCTTCGATTTCAACCGAATTTGCTACCGCAGCCTACCGCTTAGGTCACAGTCAGCTCAGCAGCGTCCTGCACCGGACCAAGGAAGATGGCTCGGAAAGTGAGTCTGGCCATCTGGATCTGTTCCAGGCCTTCTTCAATCCGGCAGCCCTTGATGGAGGTGACGGCGTCGATCCGCTGGTCCGCGGATTGAGCAGTTCGAAAGCCCAGCAGATCGATGAGAATATCGTCGACGATGTCCGCAATCTGCTGTTCGGGCAAGGTGGCCCCGGAAGCGATCTCGCTTCCTTAAATATCATGCGCGGCCGCGACCACGGCATACCGACCCTCAACGATATGCGTGTTGCACTTGGCTTGCCGGCATATGTGAGCTTCTCAGAGCTCACCAGCAATGCCGAACTCGCAGCTCAGTTCGCCGCCGTCTACGGGTCCATTGAAGATGTCGATCTGTGGGTCGGCGGTCTGGCAGAGGAAAAGGTCGCCGGCTCCCAGCTTGGCGCCACGTTTCATGCGATTGTCCTCGATCAGTTCATGCGACTTCGCGACGGCGACCGCTTTTATTTCGAAGAGCGTCTTGCCGAATTCCCTGAACTTCTCGCCGATATCAAGGACACGAACTTCTCGGACGTTCTGTTGCGCACGACCGGGATCGATCATCTCCAGGACGATGTCTTCATCGCTCACGAGCGCATCGTCGGTACGGACGGCGACGACTATCTCGAAGGAACGGACAGTCATGACCTGATCGTTGGTCGTGGCGGTCACGACAATCTCGTCGGTCTGGACGGCGATGACGACCTCTATGGCGGCGCAGGTGACGATTATCTGCGAGGGTTTAACGGAAACGATGTCGTCAATGGCGATGATGGCGATGATGCCATGGAAGGCGGTCGCGGCGACGATCGTATGTCGGGCGGTGCCGGCAACGACTGGATGCATGGCGGTTACGACGACGATGTCATGGAGGGTGGTGTCGGTCATGACGACATGCGAGGCGGTGCCGGCGACGACCGGATGGCCGGCGATGCAATCAAAGCACTCGGGCCAGACGATGTGGCAGGCGACGATGCGCTCAATGGCGGACGCGGTGACGACATCCTGATCGGCGATGCCACCCATCTCGGCGATGGCACGATCGGCGGCGACGACTATCTTGCCGGCAAGGCTGGCAATGATACGCTCTATGGCGATGGGATCGATGTGACTGCAGGCAGCATTGGCGGCAATGACCACCTTTTTGGTGGCGACGGCGATGATGCGTTGTATGGCGGCGGCGGCAATGACTATATGGACGGCGGCGCCGGCGATCTGGATACAGCATTCTTCACGGATCTGTTCGCGAACTATGAAGTGGTCACCGATGAGCACGGGTACACGACGGTACGGCACCTCGACAATGGCGCCGATGGAACCGACAAACTCATCAATATCGAACTGCTGAGTTTTTCAGACCAGACCATCGAAACGCCTGGGCACGGACAGCCGGACCCGGACGATACGGGCAAGATTACCGGCTCCGACGGAAACGATATCTATGTCGGGACCGACAAAGACGATGTCTTCGTCATCAGTCAGGGCAAGGATACGATCAATGGTTATGAGAAGGGTGTCGATAAAATCCACTTCGGTGAGAATGGCGTGACAGGCATCTATGAGCTGTGGGGCAGTCTAAACGATGATCCCAACGGCTATCTGGTCGTCGGCGACTATCACGGAAACCGGGTCACAATCGAAGGCGTAACGGACTGGGACCAGTTCGACACCGACGACATGACATTCTGATAAGCGGCAGCGTTCACGCTGTATGGGTCGGATGGGGCAGGCGCAATTCGCCTGCCCTTTCTTTTTTCAGAATCTCATCCAAAGAGAGGCGACAATCGCTTCAGGTATCGTCTGACTTTCGGGGTTTTCGTTTTGCCTGAATTTCCTTGCCAAGCCGCTTGAGCGCGATTTGCTCGAGACGCCATTCCTTCGCGGGCTTTGCCGGATAACCGAGCACTTCGGTTCCGGCTGCCACGCGGCGCGTCACACCGCTCTTTCCGCCGACCCGGGCTCCAGACTCGACATGGCAATGGTCCACGACAGCGACCTGCCCGCCGATGACAACACCATCGCCAAGGGTCACACTCCCGGCCAGTCCGCTTTGACCGCAAAGGATGCAATATCGGCCAACGCGGCAATTGTGTCCGATCTGAACGAGATTATCGATCTTTGTGCCCTGGCCGATCACAGTGTCGTCGCTGGTTCCGCGGTCGACAGCACTGTTGGCACCGATCTCGACATCGTCATGCACGATCAAGCGGCCGAGCTGCGGCACTTTTCGCAAACCCTGCCCATCCTGAACATAGCCGAAACCGTCCTGACCCAAACTGGCGCCGGAGTGAACGATCACGTTGTTTCCGATGATGCTATGGGTGATCGAGACATTCTTTGAAATCCTGCAACCGTCTCCGAGCACAACGTTCGGACCGATCACCGAGTTTGCCCCAATGATGCAACCGGAGCCTACCGATGCGCCGGCCTCGATGACGGCACCCGGCTCGACCGTTGTTCCCTCTCCGATCTCGGCACTCGGCGCGATATTCGCGGATGCGCTTATCTGACCGTCGGCCTCCGCCTCGGGGAACAGCATCGTAGAGACGATGGCGAATGCCAGACGCGGATCCTTATTGATCAGCACTGCCATGCCCGTCGGCGCATCATCGACCGAATCAGCACTTACGAAACAGGCAACGGCGTTCGAACTCTGAAAATCTTTAAGGCGCTTCTTGTCGATCAGGAAGCTGATATCGCCATCTCCGGCGGTTTCGAGCGATGCAACGCCTGTGATGGATACGTCGCCGCTGGCAGCATTGCTCAGCGAGGAGCCGGTCCGCTCAGCGATATCCGCAAGAGTGAAGGGGCCACGGGACGTAAAGAAACGTGAGTCCACCATAGTCGTCGCAATCCCGTGTCGTTTCGTGAAACCGGCCGATTCAAGGCCAACCGTTCCAGTCAGGGGTCAGTTCATGAATTAGTCTATCGTGCAAATCGCTGTCTAGCATACCGATTAAGGTGTGACTGCGGCCGAGCGAATGTGGAATTGAAATCTTTCGGAAAAATGCCCTCCCCGCCGAGCGGCGGATGTCTGTCGATCAGTTGTTACGTCCAAAATCCCGGTATTCTGTCGACAAACCGTGAATTCTTATCGGACCTCACCGGATCGTATTCAGCAAATAGGTGAGCGCTTCGACCCGAATTTCGCGGAATCTCTGCCATCCTGATACTTGCAGTTGCCTCTGGGCACAAGTCAGGTCCCTCGTCGACTCCACTGCTCCAAATCCGCACAAACGTGCCGTATTGCTGTCGCGCAACGGTCCCCTGTCCTATTCCGGCACAAAAAATTTACCATCAACGGCCGGAAAGGCGCATCCGACCGGCACGGAAATTGAATCGTTAGGCATGTGAAACCTCATAAGCAGAGCGATTTGGACAGAACATGAGCTTAAACGAAACATCTACCGAACAGGCGCCCTGGACGACACAGTTCGAACAGCAGAGGGCCCATGAGATCAACCTGATGATCGCCGACCTGACCGAGACGGCCGCTTCGTTGGAAATCGAAATCGAAGACGCTGAATCCAAGTCCGGCATTACAGATCCCGGCAATGTGGCCTACCCATCCTGCGCCATTGCATTTCGGGTTCGTCTGCGAAAGATCCGCCAGAGTCTTCAAAGACTTGAGGCCGAACGAGACGCATCTGAAGGGTCTCTCAAACCGACCGGTTAGTGCATCCAAGACGATCGGGCGTTGCTCGCAACATACATCCCAGGAGCCAAGGCATGTCCTCCACATTGGCACAGACATTCGAACCGGTTATTCGCTGGCCTGTCGCTATCGCCTACACGTTCCATCCGAACCGTGTCCGGCATGTGCCCAAACTCTTTTTGGCAGGAGCAATCAGTCTTCTGAAGGGTGGCGTTCGCATGCCATCGCGCGACAATGTGGTTGCCCTCGAGATGCTGTTCGGCGGCATTGCCCACCGCATCACTGCCGAAACAGTGTTGCAAGCCAACCGGCTCGGCTTTTTTCTCGAATCTCATGCCGGTCCATTGAAGTGGTGGACACTGGCCGAGCGGATGGTGATCAACCCGAACGCCCTTAAGATCAACGCCCGCCTGCGTTCCAAAATCAGAAACTCCGGTTACCGGGTCACATTCGATTCGGACTTTGCGAGCGTCGTCAGACGGTGCGCCGAACCGCGCCCAGGTCGCCCCCCACTCACGTGGATCCGGAAAGAGCTCGCCGACATATACTGCACACTGTTCGAAAAGGGCTTTGCGCATTCCTTCGAAGTGCATAATGCAGACGGAGACTTGGTCGGCGGTGGGTACGGCCTTGCATTCGGACGCGTATTTGTTCTCGAATCCATGTTCCACTGCGAACCGAACGCCTCGAAGGTCGGTCTCGTGGCGCTCAATCATCATCTGGCCAAAGAGGGCTACATGGTAAGCGACGCGAAAGCCTTCGGCACACTTTACAGCCGCCTGGGATATGAACTCTCGCCACGCGAGAACTTCGAGCGCCTCCTTGATACCCATGGGACGGAAGAACTGGACCGGGCCGGCAAATGGACCGGAGAGGTGGACTTGAACGAAGTCTCCCACTGGAAACCAGGCGCGACGACCACCTAGGGTTTGGCAATGCCCTCGCTGGCATACCAGCGGGCAAAACGTTTCTCACCTTCAGCGCTGAATCTCACGATACGCGAGCGGCTATCGCGGCGCGCCCACCCTTGCGCGAGCGCATGAGCGAACACAGCAGCACCGAGACCACCGCCGAGATGGTTTCGGCGCTCACTCCAATCGATGCAGGTTCGACAGACCGGCCGCCTTCTCTTTTCCAGTGCAGCCAGATCTATTCCGATAGAGGCAACATGTTCGCAGCCCACTTCCGTCAAGCGCACGGTTTCACCGTCGCGGAGCAGCACACCGACCGAAAGCCAATGCTCGAAAAGCTCCACCGAGAACCGCCCAGCTAGATGGTCGTAGCACGATCGCGCAAGCCGCATCTCCGCATCTTTCGGACCCGGCCGGCTTCGCATATGCCCGGCCCGGGCAGCAACGGTAACGAGGGCTTCGACTGCATGCGCCACATCAGTGTCGGTCAATCGGAAGTAGCGATAACGGCCTGACTTCTCACTGGTCACCAGACCGACAGACTTCAACTTGGCAAGATGCCCGCTGGCAGTAGACGAAGTAATTCCCGCCTCGCGCGCCAGTTCTGCCGCTGTAAGAGCCATTCCCGACATGAGCGCCAGGAGCATGTTGGCCCGCCCGGGATCCCCCATGGCAGCGGCAATCGCTGAAAAATCCGGACCGTCTTTCATAGTTTGATAATTGCCAAACTATACATGGCAGTCAATATGGTAGAGAACGTCTCCTTCACACCGTTTCGATAGGCCGAATCCATGGAACAGTTTGCACTCTACGTCCCCGGTATCCTGCTGGCTTATGCCGCATTTCTGCTCTCGATCATGAGCCCGGGGCCCAACATTCTTGCAATTTTGGGGACGTCAATGAGTGTCGGCAGGTCGTCAGGTATCGCCCTGGCGCTTGGCGTGTCGACAGGGTCGTTCATTTGGGCGGTCCTGACTGCCATGGGACTGTCGGCATTACTGTCGACCTATGCAGCCGCACTGACTTTCATCAAGGTCGCCGGCGGTCTGTTTTTACTCTGGCTGGCCTATAAGGCCTTCCGTTCCGCTGCGTCGCGCCACGACATAGAAGCGATCGCGTTGGATGGCGACGCCATGACGCCACGTCATTACTATTTGCGTGGATTGATTGTTCAGATGACCAACCCGAAGGCCGTGCTGGCCTGGATCGCGATCTTTTCGCTTGGCCTCAAGGCCGACGCGCCGCTCTGGGTCGCCATTGCGATCGTCGTCGGAACGACGTTTTTCTCGCTTACGATACATTACGCCTACGCCGTCGCATTTTCGACAGCGCCCATGGTCCGTGTCTACGGCAAAGCCCGACGTATCATTCAAGGCACGCTCGGTGCCTTCTTTGCGTTTGCGGGCGTCAAGCTTCTAACGAGCCGGACTTGAGCGGCTCATGGCCGGGGCGATCTTGTTCAGCCGCGGTCATCTTCTCTCAATCGTCAAATCAATCCCCTCATCCTAACCTTCTCCCCAGGGAGAAGGGACGCCGTGGCGAAGACTCAGGGTTCGAAGCCCTCTCCCTCGGGAGAGGGTTTGGGTGAGGGGTAAGCTGCAGGAACAATACCCTTCTTCAGACTGGGCCACATTCAAGCAACAGCGTCTGTTGGAATCGCTCCTGTCTCGCCACTTGTCCCGAGCGTATCGAGAATGACATTGGCAAATGCCTCCACAGCCTGTGACCGACCTGAACGACGCGTATAGAGAATGAGCTCAATTTGCGGCAGTTCGGGGAACCCTTCGGGCTCACCAAGCACACGAAGACTAGGCCCGACCGCGCTGTCCGGAACGATCGTGACCGCTAGACCGGCAGAGACGGCCACGTCCAGACCGCCACAGTGCGGACTGTTGTAGGCCTGCCGATAGGCCCGGCCGCACCCATCCAACGCTCTCAGCGCGGCCTCGCGGTAGATACAGCCCGGACCGAAAATCGCCAGTGGGAGCGGGTCCAGGTCCCCCGCATTGCTGCGCGCCGAAACGGCCCAGCGCAGGGGTTCCGTTCGAACCAGAATACCGCCTTCCCGGCCACATGGCTGGGTCACCAAGGCAAGATCCGCATCCCGTGCCTCGAACGCGTCGAGCGCTTCCCAGCTGCGATTGCAGGTCATCTCGAACTCGATCAGAGGATAGTGCTCCGCGAAAGCCGAAAGAACGGGTGGAAGAAAAACCATGGACGTGTCGGTCGCACCGAGCCGCACCCGTCCGGCAACGCTGTCGGCACCGAAATTCGATAATGCTTCGGCGTTGAGCTGAAGCATCCGGCAGGCATAGTCGAAGAGTTTCTCGCCTTCGCTCGTCAACGCCACCCGGCGACGTGTCCGGTCCAACAGCCGGCATCCGACAACATCTTCCAGGCGCTTGATCTGCATGCTGACAGCAGATTGCGTCCGATTGAGTTGCTCAGCCGCACGGGTGAAATGTCGTGTCTCCGCGACAGCCACGAAGGCCCGCAGTAGATCGATCTCTAAATCAAGCTTCATGATCTATCATCATCAAACGGAATGAATTCATCATACTTATTCGTTTCCCCGATGATATCGCACCTCATAAGGTCGCGCCAGCTTTCCAACAAATCCGGGGAACGGGCATGCGAAAACCGTTGTTAATCGTCGTCATTTGCGCGGCTGCGATCATGGCACTTTCGATCGGTTTTCGGCAGGCACTTGGGCTCTACCTCACACCGATTTCGGCTGAACTCGGCAGCGGACGCGCAAATTTTGCCATGGCGATGGGCTTGATGAATCTGTTCTGGGGGCTGGGTGCTCCATTCGCCGGCGCAATCGCCGACCGTTACGGATCGGGCCGTATCACGGCACTCGGCGGTATCGCCTACGGCCTTGGACTGTGGATGATGTCATGGAGCGGGGATGGCGGGCAGGTCCTGGCGGGCGGCGTACTGATCGGTCTGGGCCTGAGCGGCTCCGGCTTTACCGTCATCCTGGCGACGGTCGGACGTGCGGCACCGCCGGAGCGGCGCGGCCAGGCGCTCGGAGTCGCCTCTATGGGCGGATCGATCGGTCAGTTTCTATCACTGCCCTACGCTCACGCCCTGATCGAGGGGACCGGGTGGCGCATAAGCCTGATCATTATTGCACTCACCTGCCTGATGATCGTGCCTCTGGCCTATGGCATTTCAGGCCGCATCAAGGCAGAGACAACCGACAAGGCGATGTCCGTGTCATCGGCGATTGGCGAGGCATGGCGATCGCGGAGCTTCTGGCTTCTTAATACCGGGTTCTTCGTTTGCGGGTTCCACCTTGCCTTCGTCGCCATTCATCTTCCGGGATACGTTGCAGACAAGGGCTTTGAGCCCTGGCTTTCGGCAACGGCATTGACGCTGATCGGTGTCGCCAACATCGCCGGTGTCTATCTGTGTGGCTGGCTGGGTGACCGATACGCCAAGAAGGACGTCCTGAGCCTGCTCTATCTGGTCCGTGCCGCCATCTTTCTCGGATTTCTGCTTGTGCCGATCTCAACAGTCTCCGTGCTCGTTTTCGCAACGTTAATCGGATTTCTCTGGCTTGGGACCGTGCCGTTGACAACCAGTCTCGTGGGCGTCCTCTTTGGGACCCGCTATATGGCGATGATCTTCGGAATGGTCTTTCTCGGGCACCAGTTTGGCGGATTCCTCGGTGCATGGCTGGGAGGAGCGGTCTTCGACTGGCTCGGTTCCTATGACGCTATGTGGATCGTCAGCATTGCTCTTGGCGTCATATCGGCGCTGCTGCACTGGCCGATCCGCGAGGAACCGGTCGCGCGTCAGGCGGCTAGCGCATGAAATCCTCGATCATGATCTGGATCGCCATCATATTGTCTTCAGCAGCCGCCACCTTGTCGCCCGCGACGTCTGCTGCCGTCGCCATACCACCAACAATCGATTCCGCGGAATTCGTTACCAGATAGCCAATACCGACCGGTTCCAGGAGCCAGAGAAACAACAAATAGGCGAGCAGAATACGACCGTGCCGGCCAGGACGTCGGTCTTTCGGCGCCGCAAAGCGACGCGCCTTGCGACGCCCTTTAACGGGATCCCATTCAGGGATCGGATCGTGTTCAAGAATTTGCGGGCCGGACATGGCTCTTCGGCTCCCGTGGACGCTCCGATATCTTGCCGTTCCGAAACCCGGTTGGCGTTGTACCGAGCGGATTCCGAACTGTTATGGAGGACAATGCTAGCGCGTCCGGCCTAATCCCAGATTGATTTCACCACATCAGTTGCTAGAAAATTTGCGTAAAACTGTCTGGGATTTCGATTTGCATCCAGTCTGAAATCTTGGATTCGCCCGACATTTAATTGTCGATGGCCGGCATATTGGTTCGACAGCTGCTATTTTCCGTGAGTGTCATATGGAAATTCAAATCAAGATTGTTGAAACAGGGGATTCCTCCCTGCTCGCCAATGTCGCAGAAGATGTATTCGACCACGATCTCGACACGGCGCGCGTGACGGATTTTCTGAATCAGCCCAATCGCATCCTTTGTATTGCTGTTGCCGAGGGTCTGGTTGTCGGCCAGGCGCGAGCCGCAATACTCCTGCAACCTGACAAGGCGCCTGAACTGTATATCGACAATCTCGGTGTTGCGTCGGCTTTTCAACGACAAGGCATCGCAACCCGGCTGCTAGAAGCGATTATCCAAGTTGCCAGAACCCATGAATGCACCGAGATCTGGGTCAGCACCGAACCCGATAATGAACCCGCTCGTGCGTTCTACAGCGCACTTGGATTGGCTCATCAGACAGTCTCGATGTACGACGGAAAATTGTAGGCGTCGCCGAACAGCGTCAGCCGGCTGATTTGTCTGCAGCCTTCGCAGCACGCAAACAATCGAGCAGTATGGCAGAGGCTTGATTGCGCTGCGTTTCCTCTTCCTCCCAGACACTTTCCAGCTCATGCTCGAGCGCGGATCGAATCCGATTGTCTGAGGCCTCTGCAATGGCAACCCGGATTTCCTTCAGGGATTTGTCGCGATTCACCTCGATCTCCGAAACGAGCTCCCCATAGTCTGCTCGGCATTCGCCAGCGGTAACGGCAGCCGACGCGTAATCGGCGACCATGCAGACAATTATCCACGACAGGAGTGTAAAGATTGCCGAGTGCTTCTCAGGCAACAATCGCTTTCTCATAACCGCCATACCCGAACAGAGTGTGAGACTTGAAACGGCTGCCGAACAACTAAAATTGGCGGAGAGGGAGGGATTCGAACCCTCGGGACGCTTACACGCCCAACGGTTTTCGAGACCGCCCCGTTCGACCACTCCGGCACCTCTCCGCATCGGGTCGTGTTCTCGAAGCCTTGGGCGGATCGAGAAGGCCACCTTTTAGCTCGGTGGGCGCGTGCGGGCAAGGCATCGGTTTTTCGAATATTCCATATGGTCCAAGCCGCCTTGCTCGCCTAAAGTGGCAATTATGCGAATGTCCCAGACTTCGGGGGGGCGCCCCGCGACGAAGGGTTTGCTGGAGGACTATGACGCCTCCGGCTTCTATTGCGAGCTCTTCGGGAAAGCCTCCTCACCGCTCGATCACACGCGGGCCATCAGTGACTGGCTTGGCAAGATGCGCCCGATGGCGTTGCGGCGGCGTGCACGGGACTGCGAGCGCGAACTCTACAATCTTGGCATTACCTTCACGGTCTATTCGGACCGCGATGCCATCGATCGCGTCCTGCCCTTCGATGTGATTCCCCGTCCGATTTCACCCGGTGAATGGTCGGTCCTTGAACGCGGGCTTGTGCAACGCGTCGCTGCGATCAATCTCTTTCTGAGCGATGTCTACGGGAAGGGCCACATATTTGCCGACGGCATCGTTCCCGAGGAACTCGTCAAGGGTAACGACAACTACCGCGCCGAGATGTCAGAAGTGCGTGTTCCGCACGGCAGCTTCGTTAATATATGCGGCGTCGATCTGGTGCGGGACGGTGAAGGCATCTTCAGGGTGCTCGAAGACAATGCAAGAACGCCGTCCGGCGTATCCTATGTGATTGAGAACAGACATCTGCTGTTGCGGGCATTTCCTGATCTGATGAAGGGGATACGGCTGCGCCGCGTCTCCGATTATGGTATTCGGCTTCGCGAAGCACTTGCAGACATGGCCCCTTCGGGCATCGACGATCCGCAAATCGTCCTGATGTCACCAGGTGTCTACAACTCCGCCTATTTCGAACATGTGTTCCTGGCCCGCGAAATGGGCGTCCCTCTCGTCGAAGGGCTCGACATGGTTGTCGAAGACGACCTCGTCTACATGAAAACCACCGCAGGCCTGCGCCGCGTCGATGTGATCTATCGGCGGATCGACGATGATTTCATGGACCCACATGTCTTTCGGCCCGACAGCGCGCTCGGTGTTCCCGGCATCATGGATGTCTATCGCAAAGGCAAGGTCACGCTGGCCAACGCAGTCGGAACAGGCGTGGCCGACGATAAGGCCGTCTATGCCTATATGCCGCGGATCATCAAATACTATCTGGACGAAGACGCGATCATTCCGAATGTGCATACAAATATCTGCCGCGAAGCGGATGCCTTGCAATACACGCTCGACAATCTGCAAGACCTGGTGGTGAAGCCTGTCGGCGAGTCCGGTGGATACGGTATTACGGTCGGCCCGAAGGCCAGCGAGGACGAATTGGAGGACTGCCGGAGACAGCTGGTCGCACGTCCGGAAAACTTCATCTCCCAACCGATGATCGATCTCTCCGTATGTCCGACACTTGTCGAAAACGGCGTTGAGCCCAGACATGTGGACTTGCGGCCTTTCCTGGTTACGGGAAAGGATACATGGGTTCTGCCCGGCGGGCTGACGCGTGTGGCGATGAAATCGGGTTCGTTGATAGTCAACTCCTCCCAAGGAGGCGGTACGAAGGATACCTGGGTCCTTGAATAGTCTGCTCTCACGCTTCGCCGAAAACCAATTCTGGATGGCCCGCTACATAGAGCGTGCCGAAAACCTCGCGCGTATCCTGGATGTCAACGAGTCCTTTGCCCGCGACAGCCAGGGAGAACAGGACTGGCTTCCCATCGTACATCTCTATGGCGACGAGGAAGCCTTTTTTGAGCGGCACGGGCAGGCGACCGCCGATGCAGTCATCGATTTTTATATCCTGGACCGGAAGAATCCCAATTCGATTCTGCAGTCCGTCTGGGCCGCGCGGGAAAACGCACGCAGTCTGCGTCATCTGATCAGTATCGAGGTCTGGACCCAGCTGAACGTTTTTTACAAATCCCTCACCGAATTGAGACCGCGGGATCTGAGGCTCGCCGACCTCTCCTATCTCTGTCAGGACATCAAGGAAGGTTGCCAGCTTCATGCAGGCGTCTTCGAAGGAACGACCTTCCGCGATCAGGGATGGGTCTTTTATCATCTGGGCAAGGCGATCGACCGGGCGGATCAGACGACTCGCCTACTCGATATCAAGTATCAAAGACTACTGCCGAGCGTGAGCGATGTAGGTTCTCCTATTGATATCAGCCAGTGGAATGCACTGCTCCGCTCGGTCGCTGGGTATCATGGTTATCGGCGTGTCCAGCCCAGCGGCATGACACCGGAAACGGTGGCGAACTTCATTCTGCTGAACCCATCGTTCCCACGTTCGGTGGCCTGCTGCGTGCAACAGATCGACAGCTATCTCGATCAATTGGGGCACGACCCCGAACTTGCGAATGTTGCCTTCGAACCGGACGGTATGACTGAACTGGAAGCGCAGATGGCTTACACCATCGAGCAGGCCATAGGCGAAGGTCTCCACGAGTATCTGGACCGCGTTCAAATCAATCTGCAGAGCCTGGCAAGCGCAATCGGTCGCTCCTATTTCGGTACCGAACCGGAAACAGCGGAAACCGCTGCCGCTTGACGAGCCAAGGCGACATTGATGCGCGATCCCCATGATTATCAAGCCGTCATCGAGTGGATCCACACAAAGGTCGGTCCCGACATTACGAAAGGTAAAGTCGCGAACTACATCCCCGCGTTGGCAAGAGTTCCGAAGAGCAAATTCGCGATAGCGGTCAAATGCGTGGATGGACGGGAATTTGTTGTCGGCGATGCGGACGAGCCCTTTTCTATCCAGAGCATCTCGAAGGTCTTCACTTTGGTCATGGCGTTGAGCAAAGTCGGCGCCAAGCTCTGGCGACGCGTCGGACGGGAGCCATCCGGTAATCCGTTCAATTCCCTGGTCCAGCTTGAATTCGAGAAAGGCATCCCTCGCAATCCGTTCATCAATGCCGGTGCCCATGTTGTCACGGACCATGTCGTGGCGAACGAAGCCAAAGGCAAAGATGCCATACTCGCGGAAATGCGACGGCTGAGTGGAAATCCGAAGCTCCAGTTCGATCCGGAAGTTGCCGCCTCCGAGCGCGATCACGGTTATTGGAACGCTGCCATCGCGAACTTCCTCAAAGCCCACGGCAATCTAAAGTGCGATGTCGACGCAGTGCTCGACGCCTATTTTCATCAATGCGCGATAGCCATGTCGTGCCGAGATCTGGCAAAGGCCGCATCGTTCCTTTCTAATGGCGGTGTCGACGTGTCGAGCGGCGAGCGCATTACGATCCGGCGGCGATCCAAACGTATCAACGCCCTGATGATGACTTGCGGACTATACGATGCCGTCGGCAGTTTCGCATTTCGTGTCGGCATTCCAGCCAAGAGTGGGGTCGGCGGCGGGATTATTGGCGTCATACCAGGTCTGCTGACCATCGCCGTCTGGTCACCCGGGCTCGATCCGCACGGCAATTCCTGCGCCGGCGTCAAAGCCCTGGAACTCTTTACAACCAAGATTGGTCGGTCGGTCTTTTGAGCTGTCCCAATCCCGCTGAATCAGTCGTCCGGTCATCCAGCGGCTGGCCGCACGTCGACAGCGACATCAATTTCGTGCTCGCCCCCGCCAAGAACCATGCCATTGATAGGGCTGACATCGCCATAATCGCGGCCCCATGCCACGGTGATGTGCTCATTGCTGGGAATCATGTTGTTGGTCGGATCGAGATCGACCCAGCCGTGATCCGGTATCCAGACCGCCAGCCAGGCATGGGACGCATCGGCACCCACCTTCTTCTCCTCGCCTTCTGGAGGATGTGTCAGCAGATATCCGCTTACATAACGAACCGGAAGACCGAGAGACCGGAGGCAGGCGATCTGCAGATGCGCAAAGTCCTGGCAGACACCGCGCCGATCCTCAAGCACCTGATCGACCGGCGTATAGATGTCTGTGACGCCCCCCTCGTAGGTGAAGTCGGCATTGATGCGCGACATCAAATCGACGGCCCCCTCGAGAATAGGACGTCCACGTGGAAATGACGGCTCGGCATAACCTGCTGCATCAGCCGATTTGGTGAAGGGTGAATCGAAGACAAACTGAAATGCATAGAGCGACTCGCGATCAGTCCGCTCCGCCAGTGTCCGCGCCACGTTGTCCCAGGCAATCGTTTCTTCTGCAACAGGCGGCGTTGTCGTCAGGATGGCCACTTTGGCAGACGAGACGATCGACAGTTTCTGGTGTGGTTCTTCGACGGTCATATAGGTTGTCGGATTACCGAAAAAATCCTCGTCTGTCCGCGTCAGCTTTGGTGCAGGTTCAACGAAAAGTGCATGATTGTGGCAGACTTGATGCGTACAGACCCGCGGCGCCAGATGAAGCAGATGCTGCGATAGTGCGGCATCGGTCGCATAAGAAAAGACGGTGCGATGACTGATGTCGTAGATCACGGAACGACACCGCCTGCCGAGGCACTGCGCTTCGGCAAAACATGGCTGAAGTATTTTCGCGCGAGCACTTCCGAGAGCTCGTAAGCTTTCGCTTCCTTGCTCTGAAGGAACTTGTCCAACTCCGTGCGCTTGCCGCGCTTGTTCTGCTTACTGCAAAGGGCATGAACATCCATCAATCGTAAGCGGCTGCTCATGGATGTAATGAGATACTGCTCTTTGGATAGGGTCGCAGTGTCGCGATCATGGGGCAGATGCTGGATATGCGCATTCAGTGTCTCGACCTGGAAAGCAACGGACCGTGGATTGGAATCATCGGTCAGCAACAAATCGACGACTGCCGGTAGCTGCACCGTCGAGAGATAGCGTGTGCGATAGGTCATCGAGCTATCGCCGAGTTCCAAGAGCAGATCCAATCGACCTTCGCCTGCAGGATCTCCATCGACCGCCATTTCCCTCAAGAGCTTGGCCATGTGCGTTGTACGTTCGACCCGGCGGCCGATATCCAACAGTCGCCAACCGAGACTGCGCGTCATGTTCTCCATCTGCATTCCGGAGAAGGCCGAAAGCTCCCGAAGCATGTGGTTGAGCAGTCCAAGCGCGTCGTCAACGTCAAGACGTATCATCGCCGCGTGGTTCATGGCCTTGCCATGCATTCCATTCAGGATCCGCCAGGAGTCCAGGCTGAGACGTTCACGCACCAGCGAAGCCGTGCGCTGAAGATTGCCAAGCAGATTGAACAGACCGTTTTCGCGCTCGCGCTCGAAAAGGAGCATCGCAAGCTCGCGTTCGACCGCCTTGATCCCACCCGCAGCCGCTTTGCGGGCGGTGCGCTGCCTGAGATATCCCAGTTCCACGAGCAGACTCGTCAAACGGGTAAGGGTCTGCGGATCGTCGCCTGCCCCCGCTTCGCCCGCCAGACGCAGGATCATACTGCGCATAAGGCGGACCGAGTTTTCCGTCCGCTCCGCATACCGGCCCAGCCAGAACAGATTATCCGCGACGCGGCTCGGCAGATCGCTGCCGCTTCGCCTGAGCGTAACAATGTGATCCGGCACTTCCAGCCGGGTGAAAGTGCTGACGGGAGTCTCCGAAAGCACCCAGGTATCCTTGCTAGCGTCGCCTTGCTGCATGGTAACGACTTGCGCGCCAGCTCCTTCAGCGGTTCGCGTCAGGCCGCCGGGCATCACCTTGTAGCCGCCTTGGCCGTCTGCACACACATAGACTCTGAGGATCATCGGACTTGGTCCAAGCCCGCTTTCTCTCCAAGTCGGTGTGGTGCTTAGCGTCAGCGTCTCCTGACCGAAATACTCGTAACCGCGCCTTTGCAGCCGGTTCAAAACCGCATTTTTTTCAGAGCCAGCTACGTGCCCCGGAGGACTTCCATCAATTCGATGATTGAGAATGGAGGTGTCGGAGAAGGTTTTTCTCAGCACCAGGCGGTCCATGTTCTCAACCACATAGTCGCGTTCACTATCCTGGCCGCACCACCAGGTCGCCAGGGACGGCACCAGGAGTTCTTCGCCGAGAAGCATTCGACTGAGACCCGGATAGAAACTCATCAAGGCTTCGCACTCGACGACGCCGCTTCCCAGACTGTTGGCAACAACTACATTGCCGGCACGCACGGCCGCGACGAGTCCTGCGACGCCGAGCAGCGAATCACTGCGCAGCTCAAGCGGATCGCAGAAATCACCATCGACACGGCGGAAGATCAGATCGACCTGTTTCAGCCCGTTCAGCGTCTTCATAAAAACCTTATTGTCCCGAACGGTCAGATCGGCGCTTTCCACCAGAGGAAAACCGAGATAGCGCGCCAGATAGGCATGTTCGAAATAGGTTTCGTTATAGGGACCGGGCGTCAGCAACACGACGAGAGGATCATCCCGGCCCGTCAATTCGATGAAATTGTCGCTCAGCGCCTGGAAAAACCCGGCCAGCCTGTGGACCTGCGCATCGCGGAATATGTTCGGTAGCGTCCGCGCAAGGACAATGCGATTCTCGAGGGCATATCCGGCGCCGGAGGGCGCCTGGGTCCGGTCATTCAGAACCCACCATCTCTGATCCGTGGCTCGGGCCAGATCGAAGGCGAGGAAATTGAGATGGATGCCATTCGGCGGCCGCACGCCATGCAGGGGACGCAGAAAATTCGGATTTCCAAAGACGAGCGGTGCCGGCAACAAGCCATGCGCAAGAAGCGCCTGTTCCCCATAGATATCGTCGACGAGCGCATTCAGGAGCCTGGCCCGTTGGATTAAGCCGGCTTCAAGATGTTGCCATTCCCCCGAACTGATTAGGAAGGGAATCGGATCCATGTGCCACGGACGCGCCGATTCGCCGGTCTCGTCATAGACATTGTAGGTTGTGCCGTTCTCTCGAACGAGGCGCTGGGCTGCATCCCAAAGCTGCGCGATTTCCGGATCGGAGAACTGCCCCAGTTCCGATAGAAAATGGCTCCAGTGCGGCCGCACACCGCCTGTTCCGTCCATCATCTCATCGTAGAGGCCGGACACAGGCATATAGTCCGCGATCAAGGAATTCGCGGCCGGCTGCTCGTATCGGATGGGATCGCTCACGCTGCGTTCCAACTCATTGTTTTCGTGCGGCGGGAGAATAGGAGAAAGGCGGACTTTCCGCTACCCGCTGGGTGCAGCTCTGGCACGGCGCAAATCGAGGGTCATGGGAAACTCGTTGCTCTCCAGTTGAATAGGTGCATCCGACGGGCCCGGCGTATGACCCGTATCGAAAAAGCGCGCCAGTCGGCGGCTTTCGGCCTCGTAGGCATTGACCGGAAAATGCTCGAAATTTCGACCACCTGGATGGGCGACATGATAGGTGCATCCGGCAACCGCGCGTGCGGTCCACGTATCGTAAAGGTCGAATATAAGGGGCGCATCAACATCAAGTGTTGGATGCAGTGCCGATGCGGCTTTCCAGGCCCGGAACCGAACACCGGCGATATATTCTCCAGATTTTCCAGTAGCTTGGAGGGGGATCTCATATCCATTGCAACCTAGCCGGTAGCGGCCATCCGTAAGGCCCGAGATGCGGACCTGCAGTCGCTCGACGGACGAATCCACAAAACGAACCGTGCCACCCGTGGTCCCTTCCTCGCCCATGACGTGCCATGGCTCCAGCGCCTGACGCAGTTCAATTTCGATCGCCCCATACTGAGCCGATCCATAACGCGGAAAGCGAAACTCGAAATGCGGAGCAAACCAGGCCGATTCGAAAGGAAATCCTTGCAGCTGCATGTCGTTAATCACGTCTTCAAAATCCGCCCAGACTGCATGTGGCAACATGAAGCGGTCGTGGAGTGCCGTGCCCCATCGCACGAGATCGCCGGAATAGGGTTTTTTCCAAAATCGCGCGATTAACCCTCGCAACAGGAGCTGCTGTGTAAGGCTCATCTCTGCGTGTGGCGGCATCTCGAATGCGCGAAACTCCACCAGCCCGAGACGCCCTGTCGGTCCATCCGGTGAGTAGAGTTTGTCGATACAGATTTCGCTGCGGTGGGTATTGCCGCTGACATCGATCAATAGGTTTCGCAGGATGCGGTCGATCAGCCAGGGCTGGCTTTCTTCATCGGGGCCGGGGATCTGATCGAAGGCAAGCTCAAGCTCATAGAGCCCATCGTGACGAGCCTCATCGATACGCGGTGCCTGGCTCGTCGGACCGATGAACAGTCCCGAGAACAAATAGCTCAGGCTCGGATGGTGCTGCCAATAGGTAATGAGACTGCGAAGCAGGTCCGGCCGTCTGAGGAACGGACTCTCCGCCGGTGTAGAGCCACCGACGACGACATGGTTGCCGCCGCCCGTGCCGGTATGGCGTCCGTCGAGCAGAAACTTTTCGGTACCAAGGCGTGTGAGGCGCGCCTCCTCATAGAGGGTCTTCGTGATCTGAACCATCTCACGCCAATTGTGCGCAGGCTGGATGTTGATCTCGAGGACACCAGGGTCAGGCGTGACCTTGATCACGTTGAGCCGCGGGTCCGACGGCGGTCCATAGCCTTCGATATGGACGGGCATCTTGCTCTCTGCTGTCGCATCTTCCACCGCGGCAACCAGATCCAAATAGTCCTCGAGACTTTCTGTCGGCGGCATGAAAACGCAAAGCCGTCCATCGCGCGGTTCGATTGAGAATGCAGCCCGAACACGCCCTTGCTCGATCGACTGCTCACTGACCTGCTGGCGATTGGGATCGGGGGCATCGCTACCCTGCAGATAAGGCTGCCGGGCGGCATCCGGTTTGGGGAGGTCCGACCGTTCCGCCATCGGATCAGCAGGGACCACATAGGGATAGTCGACCTCCGACACATGTTCCAGCGAGTCGAGAGGCAGGCGAAATCCAACGGGCGAGTCCCCCGGGATCAGCACCAGATTGTCGGTTCGCATACTCCACGGCTCGCTAAACCAGCGGCTGCGACCGTCACGGGCGTTCCAGCGCTGAACCGGCAAGACGAAGCCTGCCGGTTTGCTCAAGCCTCGGCTGAAGACCCGCGCAAGGCGATCACGCTCCAGAGGGTCATCCAGCTTGGAGTCGGTAAGCGTGACATTCTCCGGAAGTCGCCGCTCCTGCTCCATGAAGTGCCACGGATCTTCATAGGCCGGCAGCACAGCATCGGGTGAAACTTCCAACCGGATCGCGATCGCGCGGGTGAACGCTTCGGCAGCGGCAATATCCGGCTCGCGACTGTCGTCCTCCCTGGCGATCATTGTCTCGTCCCGCCAGAGCGGTACGCCGTCACGCCGCCAATACAGGGCAAACGACCAGCGCGGCAGCGGTTCGCCCGGATACCACTTGCCTTGCCCATAGTGCAGGAGCCCGCCAGGCGCGAAGTGTTTTCGCAGCCGCCGGATCAGTTCATCGCCAAGGGGACGCTTCGTGTCGCCGACAGCAGCCGTATTCCACTCTTCCGCATCGACGTGATCAATCGAAACGAATGTCGGCTCACCGCCCAGAGTCAGTCGAACATCGCTTGCATCCAGGTTCTGATCGATCTCGTCGCCAAGTCGATCGATCGCCTGCCACTGATCGCTCGAATAGGGTTTCGTGACCCGCGGAGATTCGCTGATCCGGGTCAGCTGCATGTCGAAGTCGAACTGAACCTGGCACTCTCCCACAGATCCCGTTATCGGAGCGGCACTACGCGGCCGCGGTGTCGCCGCAAGCGGGATGTGGCCTTCGCCCGCAAACAGCCCTGACGTCGGATCCATTCCGATCCATCCAGCGCCAGGCAAGTAGACTTCGGCCCAGGCGTGCAGATCGGTGAAATCGTGATCGGTTCCCGACGGCCCGTCGAGCGAGGCAACGTCCGGTTTGAGTTGAATGAGATAGCCGGAGACGAAACGAGCAGCCAATCCCAAATGCCGGAATGCTTCTACGAGGAGCCATCCCGTATCGCGGCAAGACCCCCTGCCTCGCCCGAGTGTCTCTTCGCAGGTCTGAACGCCGGGCTCCATACGGATCAAATATTCAATGCCCTGCTCCAGGCGCTGATTGATTTCGACCAGAAAATCTATGGTGGGCCCGCGAAACTCGGGTAATTCGTCAAGCCAGGCCTGAAGCAAAGGCCCCGCTGGCTCAGGTTGCAGATATGGCTCCAACTCTCGACGCAGATCGGGCTCGTAGGCAAAAGGCAATTCTTCTGCATCGGGCTCGAGAAAGAAATCGAAGGGATTCTGAACCGACATATCGGCAACCAGATCGACCTCAACCTGGAAACGCTCGACAGGATCGGGATACACGACTCTTGCTTGATAGTTGCCGTGCGGGTCCTGTTGCCAGTTGATGAAATAGCCGTCGGGTTCAATCTTGAGTGCGTAGCTTAGTATCGGCGTATGGGCATGCGGTGCCGGCCGGAGACGAATGACTTGCGGACCCAGTCCCACCTTGCGGTCATAGGTATAGGTCGTCCGGTGATGCAGGGCGGCATGAATACTCATTCGCGAACCTTGAAAGTCGTTGTGTCAGGCGGCGCGGGGCGGCGCAGATTGCGGTTCCGGCAGCGGATATAGCTCATCGAGCGGCACTGAGCGGCCATTTGGCTGAACGATACGGCAATGGAATCGCTTCAATGCGCGCGGATGCGGCACACCGCAGGAGTGGGCGATGATGCCAACGCCATAGTGGATCTTGTCAACGAATTTCTGGACGCGGACCGCCTTGTCCTCCGGATCCAGACCGCGCTGAAGCCGTTTGTCATGGGTTGTAATGCCGGTCGGGCAGGTATTGCGATTGCATTTCAGTGCCTGAATGCAGCCTAGCGCAAACATGAAACCGCGTGCCGACACGACAATGTCTGCTCCAGCACAATAAGCCCAGGCGACCTCGGCTGGCGTTACCAACTTGCCTGACGCAATCAGGGTGATCCGTTCACGAAGCCCGTAGCGGATCAGCGTGTCGGCAACCATCGGCAAGGCTTCACGGATGGGCAAGCCGCAATTGTCCATGAGCGGCATTGGTGCTGCGCCGGTTCCGCCATCGCCGGAGTCGATCGTGATGAAGTCGGGAGCATGCACGGCTCCGCGCCGATGCACCTCCTCGCAGAGTTCCTCGAGCCAACCGTAAGCGCCAATTACGGTCTTGAACCCTGTCGGCTTGCCTGTGATGTCACGAATATGGTCGATCATATCCAGGAGATCGGGAACGGAATTGATTTCCGGATGGCGGTTGGGCGAAATCGACGGTTGAAACGTCGGGATGCCCCGAATCGAGGCAATCTCGGGCGTGACTTTCTCACCAGGTAGAAGGCCTCCCTTCCCAGGCTTGGCGCCCTGACTCATCTTGATTTCGATCATCCTGACCTGCGGTTCGCCTGCCACCGCCTCGAGTTTTTTCCGATCGAGACCGCCTTCTGCATTTCGGACACCATACTTCGCAGTGCCGAATTGAAAGACGATATCGGCCCCACCTTCGAGGTGATAAGGCGAAAGTCCGCCCTCACCGGTGTTCAGCCAGCAGCCGGCGAGATTGGCACCTTTCGACAGCGCTAGAACGGCCGGCCTTGAAATTGCGCCGTAGCTCATACCCGAAACATTGATGATCGACTTGGCCTTATAGGGTTGGTTCGTATGTGGTCCGACGATGACAGGCGGCACCGTTTCGGCCTGTTCATCGAGCGTCGGAAACGGGCAATTCACGAAAATGACTGTTCCAGGCGGCGTAATAGATTTCGTCGATCCGAAGGCGTGGGTGTTGTCGTGCCCCTGAGACGAGCGATAGATCCATTCGCGCTCGGCACGGTTGAAGGGCATTTCTTCGCGGTCCATCGCGAAGAAATACTGACGAAAGAACTCACCAAGTGAGGAAAAGAACCCACGGAATCGACCGATAACCGGATAATTTCGCCGGATCGCATCCCGGGTTTGCAAAACATCGATGACGAATAGGACAACGATTACGAGTGCGCCAATCCCTATGGCGACCACAAAGAGCGTGGAGAGGACACGCAGACCCTCCACGGTAAACATATCGAGCAGTCCCATCGTCATACCCTCGCGCTGTTGCCTTCGATATCGGGCCTGGCATCCGTTGCGTATATATAGAGTGATACGAGAAGCGCCACATCCAGGCCATAACGGAAGATTCCAAGAATTGACTTGGCACTTTCCATACGTATAGTGCGCGCATATCAAGGCATTGAAGGCGCTGCCCGAGGTTCGGACCGGCCGATCAGGTCCCGCTTTTGCGCAAAAGTCCGCGAAAAATCGTCAGCGGCACCGAAGGGCGCGGAATTGAAAAGGACAAAGGCCCATGTATGCGGTGATCCGCACGGGCGGCAAGCAATATCGCGTTGCCGCTGACGACGTTATTGAAATCGAGAAGATTACCGGCGAGCCGGGAGATATCGTGTCTCTGGAAGAAGTGCTGATGCTCGGCGGCGATGGTGGCCCGACGGTCGGCACACCATTGATCGCGGGCGCCAGCGTGGCGGCTGAAGTCTTGGAGCAGAAACGTGCGGCAAAGCTGCTCGTCTTCAAGAAGAAGCGGCGCAAGAACTACCGCCGCAAGCATGGCCACCGTCAGCATCTGACAGCGCTGCGCATTACGGAAATCCTCACTGACGGCAAAGCGCCCTCGAAAGCAAAGGCTGCCAAAAAGCCCGCAGCCAAGCCGGCCGAGGATGAAAAAGCGCCCGAGGCGAAATCTGCGAGTGAACCAGCCGCACGTGCGTTCACAGAGCTCAAAGAGGCAGAAGGAACGGCCGATGATCTTAAGAAGATCTCCGGCGTTGGACCGAAGCTCGAAGAGAAACTGAATGCTCTCGGCATCTATCATTACTGGCAGGTGGCTGGATTCAGTGCCGAAGACGTTTCCCGCGTTGATGACGAGTTGAACTTCAAGGGCCGCATCGAGCGCGACGACTGGATTGGTCAGGCCAAGAAACTCATGGAAGACGACGGCTAGTCCAACAACAAGATTTTGAGAGGAGCAGACGATGGCTCATAAGAAGGCAGGCGGATCATCCCGCAACGGACGCGACTCCGCAGGTCGCCGTCTCGGCATCAAGAAGTTTGGCGGCGAACGCGTCATTCCAGGCAATATCATCGCACGTCAGCGCGGTACCAAGTGGCATCCCGGCGAAGGCGTCGGCATCGGCAAGGACCACACGATCTTTGCGGTGCGCGAAGGGAATGTATCCTTCGCCAAGCGAAGCAGTGGCCGTGTCTATGTCTCGGTCGACCCGATCGGCGAGTAAGCCGCGGAACGACGATACCGCCGGCATTCCACCCCGGCGGGCTTTTGAGTTTCGAAGGGGAGACGGAATACCGTCTCCCTTTTTTTGCGGACAGAGGACGACAGCATGGTCGCAGCGGAAAGAACCGGAAGCTGGATGTCCGATCTTGGACGCAGGCCCGTTTCGCTCAACACCGAAAGACTTGTTTTAAGGCCACTTGCCGCGGGGGATGCGGCGATTATCGCCTGGCTTGCCCGGAACCCTCTTATTGCTGAACAGTGCATCAACACGCCACGCGGACTGACCCACGACCAGGTGATGAAATGGGTTGAATGGCAGGATGAGGCGATGCCGGACCTCGACGGAGAGGCGCGTACGATCACACGGGCCGACTCACCGGGCTCCATCCTTGGTATGATCGGGCAAGAACCTGATTCTCCGAAGCGGGCCAATATCGGCTATTGGCTCGGCGCTCCCTATTGGGGCCTTGGATATGCGACCGAAGCGGTCCATGCACTCGTTGAAAACATTTTCGAGTCAGAGTCGATTGAAGATGTGAAAGCAGACGTGCGGGTCGGTAACACGGCATCACGGCGCGTTCTTGAGAAATGCGGATTTTCTCATGTCGGCGAAAGCAGAATTCGTATCGCTGCGCTCGAACGCGATGTGCCCGCGCAGGAGTTCCTGCTGACGCGTTCGCGATGGCGCGGCCTTAAGGGTCAATTGTCGTCATGATCGCTCGGAATTCGGCGCCATGCTATGGGTCGCTGAGTTCGGGCTAGGCCGGCAGATAAACGATGAAGTTCCTTGATCAAGCACGCTCCTATCTTCGCTCGGGCGAAGGCGGCAATGGCTGCATCAGTTTTCGCCGCGAGAAATACATCGAATTCGGCGGACCGGATGGCGGCGATGGCGGGCGCGGCGGCGATGTATGGGCGGAATGCGTCGACAATCTGAATACGCTTATCGATTATCGCTACCAGCAGCACTACAAAGCCAAACGCGGCGGGAACGGGATGGGTAAGAACCGGGCCGGCGCAAAGGGCGACGACATCGTGCTCAAAGTTCCGCCCGGCACTCAAATTTTTGCCGAAGATAATGAAACGCTCCTTGCAGACCTGACGGAACCCGGCGATCGGGTCAGGCTTGCAAAAGGAGGCAATGGGGGCTTTGGAAACAGCCATTTCAAGTCGTCGACCAATCGTGCACCGCGGAGAGCCAATCCGGGAGAACCTGCCGAGGAGCTAACGGTCTGGCTTCGGCTAAAGCTCATTGCAGATGCCGGGCTGGTCGGACTGCCAAATGCGGGCAAGTCGACTTTCCTGGCGGCGGTTAGTGCCGCGCGCCCGAAGATTGCCGATTATCCGTTCACGACCTTGTTTCCCAATCTCGGCGTCGTGCGCGTAGATGAGACCGATTTTGTCCTTGCCGATATCCCGGGGTTGATCGAAGGGGCACACGAGGGTGCCGGGATCGGCGACCGCTTTCTTGGGCATGTCGAGCGTTGCCGCGTGTTGCTGCACCTGATCGACGCGACTCTGGAAGATCCCGCTGCCGAGTATCTGACAATCCGCGGAGAGCTCGAAGCCTATGGTGCCGAACTCGAGTCAAAATCGGAAATAGTCGCATTAAATAAATGCGACGCTCTCAGCGAAGACGAATTGGCTGAAAAGTGCAGGTCAGTGTCCGAAGTCGCCGGACAGGACCCATTACGCATTTCCGCTGTTACCGGTGCAGGTGTCCGCGACGCATTGCGCGAAATTGCGGCGGCAATTCGCACAGGCAAAGCCGCCGAGACTGCAGTGCCGGAAGAAGCTGGCTGGCGGCCATGAGAACGGAATGGGCTAAGGCCAGACGTCTGGTCATCAAAATCGGATCATCACTGCTGGTCGATACCGAGTCGGGCACTCTGAAGGCCGAATGGCTTGCCTCGCTCGCAAGCGATATCGCGGAGCTTGCCGCCGAGGGGCGCTCGGTCATCGTCGTCTCCTCGGGATCGATAGCGCTTGGCCGAAACGTGCTCCGTTTGCCCGGAGGCCCGCTGAAACTCGAAGACAGTCAGGCTGCAGCATCGGTCGGGCAGATCGATCTTGCGCATGCCTATGCGGGGCACTTCAAAGCGCACGGTCTGGTGACGGCCCAAGTTCTCCTGACTCTCTCCGACACCGAAGAGCGCCGTCGATACCTCAATGCTCGCAGCACCATCGAGACCCTGCTCAAACTCAAAGCCGTTCCGGTGGTCAACGAGAACGATACCGTTGCAACAAGTGAGATCCGCTACGGTGACAATGACCGCCTGGCGGCACGCGTCGCGAGCATGATGAGTGCTGACTGCCTGGTGCTGCTCTCTGATATCGACGGCCTTTATACTGCGCCTCCTCTGCAATCGCCGAATGCATCACGCCTCGACGAAATAACCGAGATAACGCCGGAAATCGAAGCAATGGCCGGCGATACCGGTACGGATCTCTCGCGAGGTGGCATGGTCACAAAAATCACAGCCGCCAAAATCGCTGGGGCGGCCGGTACGCACATGGTCATTACCACCGGCAAGGAACGTCACCCGATCAAAGCACTCGCCAACGGTGGCCCCGCCACATGGTTCCTTGCAGAAGCGACGCCGGTGGCCGCTCGCAAGCGCTGGATTGCCGGATCGCTTGAGCCTCGAGGCTCGGTCATCGTCGACCAAGGTGCCGCGCGAGCCCTGCAGGCAGGCAACAGCCTGCTACCTGCAGGCGTGTCTCAGCTTGAAGGCAGATTCGACCGCGGCGATGCGGTGATCATCCGCTCGGCCGACGGCGAAATACTCGGTCGTGGGATTTCTGCCTATGCACGATCCGACGCAGAGCGGATCATTGGCCACAAAAGCCGTGAAATCGCAGATATACTGGGCTACCGTGGCCGATCGGAGCTGATCCATCGGGACGATATGGCTCTCACGCAAAAGAGCGAAAAGAGGACGGGAAATGGTGGACGCGGCAATCAAACTGAATGATGCGCGCGACGATGTCGGTGCCGTGATGAGCAGCCTTGGCCAGGCAGCCAGGGCTGCAGCGCGTGAACTCGCCCTCGCTGACGCGGACACCAAGAACACAGCCTTGCGGGCAATGGCGACAGCGATCCGTGACGGTGAAACCGCCATTATCGCTGCGAATGACAAGGATGTAGATCTTGCTGAATCCCGGCAAAGACCCGCAGCTTTTATCGATCGACTGAAACTGACGCCGGACCGCATTGAAGGGATGGCAAAAGGCCTTGAGGATATCGCAGCACTCGACGATCCGGTTGGCGCAGTCATGGCAACCTGGGATCGTCCGAATGGCTTGAAGATCGAGCGCGTACGCGTACCGCTCGGTGTTATCGGCATCATTTATGAAAGCCGCCCCAATGTTACCGCTGACGCCGGCGGACTGTCGCTCAAGGCGGGAAATGCCGTCATCTTGCGCGGCGGTTCCGAAAGCGCATGTTCCGCAGAAGCAATCCATCGGGCGCTTGTCGAAGGACTAAGCGCCGCGGGATTGCCGGAGGCAGCCATTCAGCTTGTACCGACAACAGATCGCGAAGCGGTGGGCCTGATGCTCAAGGGACTTGATGGCACCATCGATGTCATCGTGCCGAGAGGCGGTAAGAATCTGATCGCCCGGGTTCAGGCCGATGCGCGGGTGCCGGTCTTCAGTCATCTTGAAGGTCTTTGCCATGTCTATGTCGACGGCCATGCCGATCTGGAGATGGCAAAGGATATCGTGGTTAATGCCAAGATGCGCCGAACGGGGGTCTGCGGCGCGGCCGAGACTGTCCTTGTCGACCGAGCCGCAGCGGCGACACATCTCCCGCCCCTCGTCGACGCGCTGATCAATGCGGGCGTCGAAGTGCGCGGCGATGCCGCTGTACAGGACGCCAACAATAAGGCAATTCCCGCAACCGAAGACGACTGGGTCACCGAGTATCTCGACTCGATCATATCCGTGAAAATCATCGATGGTGTGGACGATGCGATCGATCATATCGCCCGCTATGGATCGCAACACACCGATGCGATCGTGACCGATGACCAAGACACGGCAGACAAGTTTCTCAGCCAGGTCGATAGCGCAATCGTCCTCCACAATGCCTCGACGCAGTTTGCCGACGGCGGCGAATTTGGCATGGGCGCCGAAATCGGTATTGCAACCGGTAAAATGCATGCGCGTGGTCCGGTCGGAGTAGAACAACTGACAAGCTTCAAATATCGTGTCCGTGGATCGGGGCAGACCCGGCCGTGATCACATAAAATGCCGGACATTGAACAAATGGATGTCAGCGCGGAGATTCTGCGCCGACCTCCCCCAGCATATTCCGGAATGCGTATCGGTCTGCTCGGGGGCTCCTTCGACCCGCCTCATGAAGGGCATAAGCATATCAGTCTTGTTGCGCTGAAACGCCTCCAGCTCGACCGCTTGTGGTGGCTCGTTACACCAGGCAACCCTCTGAAATCGCCGGATGCCCGGAAATCGTTCGCCAGACGCCTTGAGCTGGCGAGGGTCTGGGCTCGGCATGCGCGCATCGATGTCACCGGCTTCGAAGCACGCCATCCCGACCCCTTTACCGTTCATACCCTGACGGTCTTGAAACGGCGTTTTCCAGGCGTTGCATTCACGTGGATCATGGGTGCCGACAATTTGGCGACCTTCCACCGCTGGCGCGGTTGGCGCGATATCGCAAATCTCGTTCCGATTGCCGTCATCGACCGACCCAGCTACCGCTACAAAGCGCTGAGCGCGCCAGCGGCGAAGGTCCTTGCCGACTATCGCATTGACGACGCGGATGTCGGCGGTCTTTCGACAGCAGAAGTTCCCGTCTGGACGTTGCTGAATTTGCGCCTAGCGGATATCTCTTCAACCGAAATACGCGAAAAAACCCGTCCCGACTAACGCCCGACGCCTATCAGCCCTTCGCTTTCAATCGTGCCTGTCGCGCATCGACGTAGCGGGTCGTTACGTTGGCAGCCCCGAATTCCGGATCATCTAAGACCTCCAGAAGGAACGAGAGATTTGTTCCGACTCCCGAGATCTTCGTTTTCGCCAATGCGCGTCGCATCCGCGCAATCGCAGCCGCCCGGTTCTGACCGGATGCAATCATCTTCGCGATCATGGGATCGTAGAACGGCGTGATGTCATCGCCTTCGCGAACACCCGTATCGATCCGCAAATCATCGCTTTGATCAGGAAACTGCAGAGTTTCCAGCGTTCCTGGTGAGGGAAAGAAGTTCTTCTCAGGACGTTCCGCATAGATGCGGCACTCTAGAGCGTGACTGTCGCAAGACAGTTCAACTTGCGCTGGAGCGACCAGGCTTCCGGATGCGGCTTCGATCTGCCACCGGACCAAATCGAGCCCGGTGACCATCTCGGTCGCCGAATGCTCGACCTGGATCCGCGTGTTCATCTCCAGAAACGTCACGTCTTCACGATCGCAGTCATAGACGAACTCAACCGTGCCGGCACCGAGATAGTGTTGCCCCCGCACCAGAGACAAGGCGGCCTCATGGAGATGCGCACGCACACGATCAGGCAATGCCGGTGCCGGCGCCTCCTCAATCACCTTTTGAAACCGGCGCTGGATCGTGCAGTCCCTATCGAAGATATGTACACCGTTGCCGTCTCCGAAGCCGAAGACCTGAACTTCGACGTGGCGCGCATTGGGAACATAGCGCTCGAGATAAACGGACGGATCATTAAAAGTTCTCGCAGCCAGCTTTTGCGTCGTCTCGATCGCGGCGGCGAGCTTGTCCGACGTCTCCACAACGCGCATCCCGATACCGCCGCCTCCAGCCGCCGCCTTTACGAGAAGCGGGTAGCCGATCTCCTCGGCAATGACATCCAGATTCTCAATCTCGGCTGTATCGAACCGATCACTACCAGGGAGGACCGGTACGTTGCATTCGCGGGCAATCGCCCGCGCGCGCTCCTTGTCGCCCATTGCCGTGATTGTTTCCGGGGCCGGTCCGATCCATATCAAGCCCGCATCTTGAACCTGCGTCGCAAAGTCCGCATTTTCGGACATGAATCCGTAGCCGGGATGAACGGCATCCGCGCCACTTTTCTTTGCAGCATCAAGTATGGCCTGCGCATCAAGATAGCTCTTCGGTGCCGGCGGCGGTCCGATCTCCATGGCCTGATCGGCGAGCGACACATGCAGCGCATTACGGTCAGCTTCGGAATAGACTGCAACCGTTTCGATGCCCATTTCCTTGCAGGTTCGTATGATCCGGCAGGCAATCTCACCTCTGTTGGCAATCAGTATATTGGATATGGACACCACGATACGATCCCGTCCTTGATAGTGGTTTGGTCTTTGGAAATAGGCGGTTACGGCGATACGCCGGCTTTAGCTTTTGGCCCAAGGTTGGCGCGCAGTCGGCCTTCCGCCAAAGCGATGAATTCGCAGAGAATCGGCCGGGTCTCCCGCGGATCGATGATTTCCTCGACCGCGAACGCTTCGGCCGTGCGGAAAGGCGACGCGTAGGCCCGCAATTCCTCTTCCAACTCCTTCTCGCGCGCCTTGGGGTCGGGAGCAGCGGCGATGTCACGGCGGAATGCAGCGGCAACGCCTCCTTCAACGGGCAACGACCCCCACTCTCCCGTCGGCCATGACAGCTTCAGGTCGATGTCATTCTTGTTGCAGGTCGCCATTCCCGCCATACCGTAACACTTGCGGATCACCAATGTGATGGTCGGAACACTGAGTTGACCTGCGACATAGACCGCTCGCATGCCTTCGCGCAACGTCCCCTCTTGCTCTGCTTTCAGACCGACCATGAAACCGGGCACATCCACGAAAAAGACGATCGGGATATGGAACGTATCGCACAGCTCCATGAATCGGATTTGCTTGCGTGCAGCGGCCGCGTCCATGGCTCCACCATAGACCTTCGGGTTGTTGGCGATGATGCCAACGGGACGACCTCCAAGCCGCGCCAATGCCGTAACGACAGCCTTTCCATTTGTCGGCTGGATCTCGAACATCGTGTCTCTGTCAACGACATACGAAACCAGTTTCCGCATGTCGTAAGGTTGCGTTCGCTTGTCAGGCACAATATGCGCAAGCGCTTCCTCGCAGCGATCCGTCGGATCGGAGCATTCGACATTTGGTGGCAGTTCCCAGACATTCTGAGGCATGAAGCTGAGGAATTTGCAGATCTGTTCGAATGCCTCCTCTTCTGTATCCACCGCATTGTGGATCGTGCCGGCCTTGTCGACAGCGGTCTTGGCACCGCCGAGTTCATCCTTGTCGATGTCTTGGCCAAGCGAGCGTTTCACTACGGGAGGGCCGGCGGCGAACACCTGACTTGTGCCGCGCACCATCAGGGAAAAATGTGAAAGGATCGCACGCCCTGCCGGGCCGCCAGCAGCCGTCCCGACCACAGCAGCAACAACCGGGACCTCGCCTAGCAATTGGACGGAGCGTTCGAAACCGTCCACGCCAGGAAAAACCACATAACCGCGGCGTTTGGCTGACGTCACCGTTCCGCCAGCGCCGTCAATCAGATTGACCAGAGGAATTTTGTAGTGGTGGGCGAGGTCCTCGATGAATCCGCCCTGCCCGCCCTTGCGCCGCATGGCACCGAAGCTCGTTCCTCCTCGGACCGTAAAGTCTTCGCCGCCGATCGCCACCGGCCGGCCATCGATACGGGCAAGCCCAGCAACATAGGGTGCCGGCTTGGCGCTAATGAGTTTGTGGTTCTCGTCATACTCGCCCGAACCGGCAAGCGTTCCTATCTCTCGCAAACTGTTCGCGTCGGTCAGATGGTCAATACGCTCACGGATCGTGAGCCGGCCGTTCGTGTGGTGACGTTCGACGGATTCAGCGCCGCCCATTTCCTGAGCGAATCCGCGACGGATATGAACTTCCTCTATGAGCGGATTGACCGACGCTTCATCGGCACCACCATTTCCCTTGTCTGTTTTCATGTCTCGATCGTGCACAGAGCTTGATCCTCTTCCACCGAGTCCTCTGGCTGGACAAGGATCTCTTTCAGCGTTCCGGCTTGCGGGGCTTCGACAGGGATTTCCATCTTCATGGACTCGAGGATCATGATGACATCCCCTTCTTCGACACGGTCTCCAACGGATTTCTCAATTTTCCAGACCGAACCGGTCACTTCGGATTCTATGGATTTGGAAGCCATTCTGTTTTTCCAGTTCTATTCTTCTGTGTTCAGGTTTCAGTGGATAGCGACGAGCCGGCAATAATCCCTCTTCGCTGCAGCCCTTGAATCTGCTGTTCGGTCAAATCCAACTCATCCCGCAATACCGCCAATGTGTCTTCGCCGATCCGCGGTCCTGCCCGCCATACGGCGCCCGGTGTCTGTGAGAGTTTGGGCACAATACCGGTCACGGTCACTGCGCCGAGATCGGTGTCTTCCACATCCAACAGCATTCCGCGTGCGCGATAATGTGGATCGTCGAAAATATCCGCGACCGTATAAATGCGTGCTGCAGGCACCTTTGCATCGACCATGATCGCTTCGATTTCAGTGGTGGTTTTGGACCGGGTCCATTCGCTGATCTCGGCATCGCACGCATCCTCATTTTCAACACGCGCGAGGTTCGACGAAAACCGGGGATCTTCAGCCAAATGCGGCTTGCCGATTGCATTTGCCAGACGAACGAAAACCGCATCTGCAGCGGCTGTTATGACGATTTGACGCCCGTCGCCGGTCTCGTAAAGCGAGTTTGGCGTGCTGCCCGGCAGCCTTGGTCCGGCGCGCTCTGCGACTTTCCCTGCCTGCTGAAAGGCCGGGATGTGCGGCTCCATGAAGCTGAACGCTCCCTCATAGAGGGCCGAATCAACGACCTGTCCTCGGCCGGTCCGATGACGTTCGACAACGGCCATGACAGCACCGAATGCAGCGTAAAGGCCAGCGATGTAGTCTGTAATCGAGGTCGCAACTCGCGGTGGCGGACGGTCAGGATCACCAGTGATTTCACGCATCCCGCTGACGGCTTCGCACACAACACCATAACCACCGCGCGTGCTGTAAGGCCCGTCCTGACCAAATCCGCTGATCTGGACAAATATCAGACCAGGATTTTCCCGGGAGAGTTCATCATAACCCAGCCCCCATCGCTTCATCGTGCCCGGGCGAAAGTTCTCGACGACGATATCGGCTTTCCGGCAAAAATCTCGCGCAAGCTCTCGCCCCGCCTCGTCGCGAAGGTTAAGTGATATCAGACGCTTGTTACGCAGGATCGACGCTGCATAGAGCGACTGACCATCATGTTGTGTCCCCATCGAGCGGATGGTGTCGCCTTCCGGCTGCTCGATCTTGATCACATCAGCGCCAAAGTCGGCCAGAAGCCGGGCACAGAATGGTCCGGCAACCGTGGAGCCGAACTCGACAACGCGCAAGCCAACCAAAGGTCCGGATGCGGAACTGATCTTCGAATCTGTTGCCATGCGATCGGGCTCTCCTCACAAAAGATAGGACTGGTAGCGCTGAAACCACTCTCGCGCGGTCCGGATATTCTCGCGTTTCAGCTGTTCGGCCCGGTCTGCATCGCCGTCCCGCATCGCGCGCAGAATTTCCTGATGTTGACGAAAGCCTTCCATCGCGCGGCCGGGCACAAGAACCAAACGCCGCGTCATCCCCTGGATCCTGTCGTAGAGACTGTCCAACAGGTCCTTCAGTGTCTCGTTCTCAGCGGCGGAAATGCAGGCAGCGCGGAACTCGCTGACAGCTGCAGTATAGGCATCGAAGTCATTGTCCGCGACCGCGTCTCTCAGAGAATCGCCAAAGACATCAAGAAGCCGTTCCCATGTCTCAGGACCGGCTCTCTGTGTCGCAAGACGGACCATTGCCGCCTCCAGGAATTCGCGAACCTCGAACAACTCTTGGATCCGGTCTGCCTCCAGCCTGGTGACGACCGCACCTTTGTTGGGAATTCTCTCAATCAGGCCGCGTTCCTCGAGAACACCGAATGCGTCGCGAACACGTCCGCGAGAAACCGCAAATTCCTGGGCCAATGCATGCTCTCGCAAACGTGTGCCTGGCGGCACCTCGTGACCGACGATCCGCCGACGCAATTCCTCGACGAGGCGTTCCGTGTCTGATGCCGCCGTTGCAGCGGATGACGAAATGGCAGCGAGATTCACGATTTTTTTGTCCGACATCGGACTTGAGGCTCCCAGTTCAGCGATTTTTCAGCAAGTTGAGTTTTATGGACAACATTGTCAACAATTTTGTAGCAATCATATTGCGAAGAAATACTGACGGAATGGGAAGAAGCCTGATAGATTGGTCATGGCTGGAGATCATTTGTTGTGGGAAAGATCTCGCTTGCGACGCTTGAATTTCATATTTCGCGCATATTATGGTGCCAGCGGAGGCTTGGTTTTCACCGGGCTGGAATAGAATGGCATCGCACGGTTCAGGCGACGCCGAATGGCAATTGACGGCAGCATGACGAAGGGACACTTACCTGAGTATGCCTACAACGACTGAGGCGACCGAAACCGGTACGCCCACAGCCGAAGCTCGGCCTATCAACGCCGGGGCGGCTGCAGTGCTAAGCTTGATGCTCGAGACACTGGACGATGCGAAAGCGGAGGACATTGTATCGATTCCATTGGCTGGCAAATCCTCCATCGCAGATCAGATGATTGTTGCATCGGGACGCTCGCACACACATGTGGGCGCGATTGCCGATCGCCTGCTCAAAGCGCTCAAGAAAGAGGGGCACGGCAATCAGCGAGTCGAGGGCATGCCCCATTGCGACTGGGTCCTGATCGATACGGGAGATGTCATCGTACATATCTTCCGGCCGGAAGTACGTGCGTTCTACAATCTGGAAAAGATGTGGTCGTCCGACCGTCCGGAAGATCTCTCTGTCGTCCCAAGCTGACAACGGCCAATCATGCGTTTTGTCATTGTTGCCGTCGGCCGCCTCAAAGGCGACGCTGAACGGGCTCTGATGTCTCGCTATCAGGAGAGGCTTGCTCCATTGGGCCGTTCTCTCGGTCTGGGACCACTCACAGTCGTTGAGACGAATCCTGCGAAACGCGGCACCGGCGCCGAGCGCCAGCGTGATGAAGGAGCCGCGCTGCTGACCAAGGTCCCGGAACACGCTCATCTCATTGCAATGGATGAACGCGGCAAATCATGCTCCAGCGAAGCGTTCGCTCAGCATCTTGCCGGCCTACGGGATGACGGAATCCGCGACCTGGTATTGGCCATCGGAGGCGCTGACGGGCATCATTCCGAATTCCTGAAAGCAGCGAACGAGCGCCGATCGCTCGGCCCAATGACCCTGCCTCACGAACTGGCGCGTTGCATTCTGGCTGAACAGCTGTACCGCGCAGTTACGATCTTGGCGAAACACCCATACCATCGCGAATGAACATACTGCCGCGGAATGGCCGCTTTTATAAATCAATCGTGTTACCATCCCTGATTGTCCCGGCCCGCTTGCGCAAGGTCGAGTCTTCAGGATACCGGCGCGCCGGCAGCGCTCAGAAGAAAGATATGCATCGCAGTCATACGTCATACATGATCGCAGGTTCGACCCAGATCACGCGTCTCGTCTGTTTGATCCTGTTAGCATTGCTTCTCCCGACTGCAGGCGTTCTGCCGGCCAATGCACAAGAATCGGACTTCCTGAGAGACGCGTTCGACAGCAAACCCAAGCCGAAGGACAGCTCCGAACAGACGCCTGAAAAAGAGACGGAAGAAAAGAAGCCCGAGCTGACGCCTGAAGAAATCGAAGCCAAGCGGAAACTCGAGGCCACACAACGTGCGCTGGAAAAGGTCAAAAAGGAAAAGATTGAGGCACAACAACGTCTTGAGGCCAGACGCAAGGCTCTAGAGACTGTCAAAGGACGAGAGCAGGCTGTCGCCAAGGATGTCAAAGTCATTGAGAGCGAACGCGCCAAGCTCAATAGTCAGCTGATTGAAACGGCTCGGCGGATTCGGGAAAGCGAAACGATCCTTTTACAGACCGAAGATCGCTTGCTGGACCTCACAAAACAGGAAGGCGAGGTACGCCGATCGATCGATGAGCGCCACGATACGGTCGCGAAGCTGCTTGGTGCGATGCAGCGAATCGGCAGACAACCTCCGCCACCGCTCGTAACGCAGCGGGACGACGCTCTGAAAATGGTTCGCAGCGCAATGCTGCTGGCATCGATTCTACCCGAACTTGAGACGCAGGCAGCGCGCCTGACACGCGACCTTGAGGATCTGGTCGATCTTCAGGAGCGAACACGCATCGAACAAATTCGCGTGAAGGAGGAGAGTGAAAAACTCGCTCTGGAGCAACAGCGGGTCGATGGACTGCTGGCTGAAAAGAAAGCGCGCCTGAGCGAACGCCAGGTACAGTTGGCGAGCATTCAACAGGCCGCAAAGCAATATGCCAACAATCTGACCGAGTTGAACGCATTTCTTTCCCGCATGGACAAAGAGATCGACAAGACAGTCAAGGCGGTTGATCGAGGCCAAAGCAAACTCCTCAGAGCGCGACAGAGAGCCGCAGAAGCCCGCCGAAAAGCAGAGGAGGCCGAGCGCAAGGCGGAAGAAGCCCGACAGCGCGCCATCGAAGAAAAACGCCTTGCCGCAATACGTGAAGCCGAAGCGCAGAAGCGGGCAGAACTCAAGGCTGCGGAAGAACAGAGGATTGCGGAGCTCAAAGCAGCCGAGGCGAAAAAACAAGCGGAATTGCGGGCTGCAGAAGCCGCCCGCCTAGCCGTTCTCGAGGCGGAACAACGCAAGAAACTCGGTGACAAGCCGGTTGTCGAGCTGAAACCAACGAAGCGAGTTGCCCTTGCAAGCCCCGGACGAATGAAGCCTTCGGTATCATTTCGAAAAGCACGTGGTACAGTACCATTGCCTGTCTCAGGTCGGACGCTCACAAAATTCGCGTCGGACGACGGTTTTGGTGGTAAGACCAAAGGTATGGAGCTTCAGACCCGCGGCAACTCGCAGGTCACATCTCCAATGGACGGCTGGATCGTTTATTCAGGACCGTTTAGAAGCTACGGGCAACTCTTGATCATCAATGCTGGCGAGGGATATCATGTCCTGCTAGCCGGGATGAACCAAATTGACGTAAGTCTCGGTCAGTTCGTTCTCAAAGGCGAGCCGATTGGAATAATGGGTACATCGGTGGCGGACGGGAAAGAGGACGAACCGAAACGTCCTGTCCTCTATGTCGAGTTTCGGAAGGATGGGCGGCCGATTGACCCCGATCCATGGTGGGCCGAGGGGCCAAAGAAGGTGCAAGGATGATGCGGAAGTCTGAATTTGCTCTATGGACGTTTGTGGTTCTGGCCGTACTTGCTGCCGGTACCACTGTCTACAATCTCACGCGCACCCATTCGGCGAGTGCTGCGAACTCCGATATCTATCGCCATCTCGATCTGTTCGGCGATGTTCTGGAACGTGTTCGCTCCGATTATGTCGAATCACCCAACGACGAGAAACTCATCGAGTCGGCCATCAACGGCATGCTCAGTAATCTCGATCCTCATTCAGCATTTCTCAACGCCAAACATTTCCGAGATATGCAGGTGCAGACGCGGGGTGAGTTTGGCGGCCTTGGTATCGAAGTCACCATGGAGAACGGTGTCGTCAAAGTCGTATCACCAATCGAAGACACACCGGCGGCGCGCGCGGGGGTCTTGTCCGGTGATCTTGTCACGCATCTGGATGGCGAGCAGATCGTCGGCCTGACGTTGCAGGAAGCCGTCGAGAAAATGCGCGGACCGGTTAACACGCCGATCGAGCTAACCGTCGTGCGCAAAGGCGCAGATGAACCTTTCGATATCAAGATTGTCCGCGACGTCATTCGCATCAATCCCGTGAAGGCCCGCGCCGAAGGTGATGTCGGTTACGTTCGGATTACGACATTCAACGAGCAGACATTCTCAAGCCTGAGAAAATCAGTCGACAAACTCAAAAAGGAAATCGGTAGCGATCTCAAAGGTTATGTGATCGACCTGCGAAACAATCCTGGTGGTCTGCTCGATCAGGCCATTGCCGTATCCGACGCGTTCCTTGATCAGGGTGCAATTGTCCTGACACGAGGCCGTAATCTCGAAGAGACGCAACGCTCCAATGCCCGCGAAGGCGACATCACAGGTGGTAACAAGCTGGTCGTTCTTATCAATGGTGGCTCCGCATCCGCATCGGAAATCGTTGCCGGAGCACTGCAGGACCATCGCCGGGCAACGATTATTGGGACGCGATCCTTTGGAAAGGGCTCCGTTCAGACAATCATTCCATTGGGCACCAGCGGTGCAATTCGCTTGACGACAGCACGCTACTACACGCCGTCGGGGCGCTCTATCCAGGCCAAAGGCATCGATCCGACGATCGTCGTCGAACAGGAACTCCCAGAAGAACTCAAGAAACGAGCGAAGCCGCGTGGCGAGGCAAGTTTGCGCGGTCATCTGAAGAGCGAAGGTGGAAACGAAGAAACCGGCAGCTCCGCCTATGTTCCCACGGACAAGGAAAAGGACAGTCAGCTTAAGGCAGCACTGAACTTCGTTCGAGGCATCAAGGCGACAAACGAGCCGGTCAAGAAGTCTGAAGCCAATTAGGGTAGATTGGATGGGATCGGCGCAGGGTTTTTGTCGACCCGGCGCAGTTCCACCAAGGCTGTGGACAAGAGTAAAAGGCGGAGGTTGGAGTAGAGAGTCTCGGGCTGCGTGATACGCCCGGCGTACCGCCTTAGGTATCACGAATTTGGTCCTGGATCGGTTCACACCTGAGCGTCATGATCATGTGTGAACCGATCCAGAATCGGGGGTCCGGGGGAGCGACACCATATGAAGGCGTTGGCGATTACTGCTGCCGCAAGCATTGGCGCCCTCGCGGCTGCCATCATATGGTTTGCGGTCGTTGGCGATCCGATGGGCGGCGAGCCTGTTGCAGTTCTGAAAATCGATCCGACAAGTCGCCCTGCATCGGCGCTTGAGTCGGTGGCGCCAAAACCGGTGAGCCGAGCCGGCAAGACCCAGGCCAGCCTGAGCCCCAGCCCTGCCACGCCGCCTCAATCCGAGGCCGGTCAGCCCGGAGCCGCGAAGAAGTCCGGAAAATTCGAAACGCCGCCGGATGTCGCGATCGTCGGAATCGCCACGAGCCCGGCAGCCGAGTCGACAAAACCACGACAGAGTGTACCGCTGGAACGTGCTCAAGCCGGCGACGGCGGTGCGATTGTCTTGCCGCCCGTTCCGATCGACTCGCTCGTCGAGACGTCGAGCGTGGGCCCCTTGCCAAGGATCGCAGACGATGGACGTCGACCCAGCCGGGTCTACGCCCGCCCCATCAAGATTTCGGCTTTGCCGCAACCGGGTGAACCGGCCAGGATTGCGATCCTGATGACTGGACTTGGTCTATCCGATATCGAGACCACGAGTGCCATTCAGAAACTACCGGGCGCGGTTACGCTTGCACTTGGTCCCTATGGATCGAACCTTCAAAGCTGGGTGCGCAAGGCCCGAGAGGGTGGGCATGAAGTGATGCTCCAGGTTCCCCTTGAGCCCTTCGACTATCCGGACAATGATCCCGGGCCTCATACATTACTGACCAACCTCACTCCCAAAGAGAATGAAAAGCGATTGCACTGGATTTTGTCGCGCTTCACCGGCTATGTCGGCGTCACCAATCATATGGGCACGAAATTTCAGGCAGCTCGTGCAGCTCTGCAGCCGGTCCTCCAGGAAATCAACAATCGCGGATTGCTGTATGTCGACAACGGGACGTCCCAGCGCTCGACAGCAAAGAAGGCGGCGGAAGAATTGAAACTCGGATTTGCAAAAAGCGAGATCGTTATCGATGCTGCCAAAACGGGCGATGGCATTGATGCTGCGCTGGCGAAGCTCGAGTCGATCGCAAAAGAGAATGGCCTCGCTATTGCCGTAGCCTCCAGCCTTCCAATCACAATCGATCGCTTGTCAGAGTGGACCAAGACACTCAAGGATAAAGATCTCGTCCTCATTCCTCTAAGCGCCGCAATCCATGCCCAACAGCAGAGTTGACCCAAATTCGCTTCCCTACAGGGCCTGCGTCGGAATCTGCCTGTTCAATCGGATAGGCCATGTATGGATCGGACGCCGGATCGCCGAAGTTGATGGGGACGTCGAGGTGTTTGCGTGGCAAATGCCGCAGGGCGGCATCGATGAAGGCGAAGCGCCCCGTGAAGCGGCGTTTCGAGAACTTGGCGAGGAAGTTGGCACGGAGAACGCCGATATTGTCTCGGAAACCAGCAATTGGCTGAGCTACGATTTGCCTGCCGAGAGAATTGGCTCGGCACTGAAGGGCAAGTATCGCGGCCAGCGGCAAAAATGGTTCGCGATGCGCTTCAATGGTGACGACAGCGAGTTCGATATCGGTGCAAAACCTGGACACAAGGCGGAGTTCGATGCCTGGCGCTGGGCACCGCTCAATGATCTGCCGGGTTTGGTGGTTCCATTCAAACGACCTGTCTATGAGGCCCTTGTCCTCGAATTCGCCGAACTTCCTGATCGCATACGCGACTAGTGCGAACTGTGCGGAGGTTTCACCGCACATCGATCCGGCGGCCCTACTATCTTACTTGGCAGGCTGATGTGCCGGCAGGTTCAAGAGAGCCCGGCGTTTCAACCAAAGGGTCGGGCGATAGCGCTCTTCGCCTGTAATATCCTGCAGCTCTTCCATGATCTTCAAAAGATTCTTAGCCCCGATATCCTCCACGATCTCCAGCGGGCCGAGAGGGTAGTTGAGCCCCAATTTCATGGCGAGATCGATATCAGATGGCGAAGCCAATCCGATTTCGGCCATGTAACAGCCAAGATTGGCGATCATGGCTCGAAGGCGCTGAGCAACGAAACCGGGCGAGTCGGCTATCGCCGTAACGGTACGGCCGGACTGCTGAATGCGGGCACCGACGGCATCGCGATAGAGCAGGTCTGCGCCGGGCGGTGTCATGATCGTCACCCGCGTCTCGGTATCTGTTGTCAGATCAATTGCCACCAACCGCCGATAGTCGGCGCCCGTGCGCACAGCAACATGGGTGCAGTCTTCTCCAAGCGGTGCTGCAAGGATCGGTATATCCGGGGCGTCGTCGGGCTCGACCGTCAAGCCGACTGAACTGCAGAAACTCTGGAGAGCCTCGTCCGGCTGTGCCAGGCACACACGTTCTGCCGGTGAGACATCGGTCTGTAACTCGGGCGATGGCGGATCAATCTTTGCGCCCTTCTCATCATAGCGGAAATTGCCTTGCCGGGTCTTGCGCCCGAGCCGCCCGGCATCGAACAAGGCCTTGTGCATTGGCGATGTGCGCAAGCGCGGATCCTGCATGTAGCCGTTATAGACAATCTGGGATACCGGATAGTTCACGTCGACGCTGGTCAGATCCATCAACTCGAACGGCCCCATGCGAAAGCCGCAGCAGTCCCGCATGATTGCGTCGATCTCGGCTGGCGATGCAACGCCTTCATGGGCGATACGCAATCCTTCCGTCGTATATGAACGCCCTCCCAGATTGACGAGGAAGCCGGGTGCATCCTGAACGACGACTGGGGTTCGACCCATCCTCTGACCAAGGTCAACCAGTGCCTCAGTCACATCTGGAAGCGTGTCCGGTCCTTGGATCACTTCCACCAGAGCCATCAGAGGAACCGGATTGAAAAAGTGCAGCCCAGCGATCCGACCTTTGTGATCCGCATCTCGGGCCATGGACGCAATGGGAATCGACGATGTGTTCGAGGCGATGATGCAATCCTCGGATACAATGCTCTCCAATGCAGCAATCAGCTTTGCCTTGACATCAAAGTCTTCAAACACAGCTTCGATCACAGCGTCTGCATCGGTCAGGTCACTCAAGCGCTCGGCGACTTCGATATGGCCGCCAAACGCCTTTGCATCGTCGGAAGTGATCCGCCCTTTCTCAGCAAGACGATCAAGCCGCGCCTGGATCTGAGATTGCGCCCGCTTTGCCCCGCCGTCCGCCTCATCGAACAGCATCGTGCGCATACGGCCCATGGCAGAGACCTGGGCAATGCCCTGCCCCATCGCGCCTGTACCGACGACAGCCACACAATAGGATTCGGTCTGCGGAGATTTCATTTGCCACCCTTGTCTTATCTGTTGCTGCCGCCTTGCTGCGAGCCGGCGAGCGTGTCATAGGCTGCGCTGGTTGGTCAAACCTTATGGAGAGCATCATGAGTGAGGAAGCGTTGGTCTTGTCTGAACGGCATGAAGGCGGGGTAATGGTCATCTCCATCAACCGGCCGGATGTGCGCAATGCACTCAACACTGCGACCCGCCAGGCTCTCGCAGCCGCCTTTGACGCAATCCACGACGACGACAGTGTACGGGCCGTAATCTTGACCGGCAAAGGCGACAATTTCGCTGCTGGCGCTGATCTCAACGAGTTTATCGATGCCGACCCGGTGGAAATCTACAAGCGAAGATCGGAGCGCTACTGGAATGCAATTGCAACAACGCCTCAACCGGTCATTGCCGCGATAAAAGGGTTTGCGTTGGGTGGCGGGCTCGAGGTTGCCATGGCATGCGATATCCTGATCGCAGGCGAAGGAGCGCGCGTCGGCCAACCAGAGGTTCGGGTCGGCATCATGTGCGGTGCCGGCGGCACACAGCGCCTGACCAGAGCTGTTGGGAAATTCGAAGCTATGCGCATGTGTTTAACCGGCAAGCCGATCACGGCCGCCGATGCGCATCGAATTGGCCTTGTGTCGGAAGTCGTGCCTGACGATGCCGTATTGGACACGGCGCTCGATATGGCAAAAGAGATTGCCAAGCTTCCCCCACTCTCCGTCATGCAGACCAAGGAATCCATATTGCAGGCAGCCAACACGTCGCTGGAAGCGGGCCTCGCTTTCGAGCGCAAGTCCTTTCAGATGCTCTTCGCAAGCCAGGACAAGAAGGAAGGCATGACGGCGTTCTTTGAGAAGAGGAAGCCGGACTTCAAAGGCTCATAGACTTTCGGTCGTGCCGGTCTTACCGAGATCCCCTTGGTCGATCGCAGGCGAATTCTGGAGAAATCCTGCAAGCGTCTCTCTTTCATCACGCATCGCGACATCGAGACGGGCGAGTTCGGCGTTCAGCAATCGACGCTCCTCGGTCAGATGATTGAATTGCGCATCGCAACCGGTAATTGGACCTGGATAGGCACGAATCTCCTCAATGACCACGCGGCGACGCTCCTCGAGATAGGCCTTTACCACCTGCCAATTCATCTCTTTCGTCATCGTGCCGGCTCGTCGTTACATTGTCCGTGCAGATCAACATTTCTGAGTTCGATCGATTCCGATCAAACGTAGGTTGATCTATGGCGGAGATCATCGCAGTTTGCGGCCACTATGCAAGACAGACCCATTCTCGATATCCCACCCGACTACGACCCATTGTCCCAAGAGACACCATCTGGATTCCAGTTGCTGCTCGGCTATCGCATTACCGTCTGGCGCCAGGATTTTGCGGAGTTGGAACTCGATATCAGCGACAAATTGCGCAACCGTTCAGGACGGATCCATGGTGGCATTTTTGCGACGCTGATAGATACGATTGCCGGACATTCGGGCTGCTATTGCCCCTATCCCGGCCGCATCCGCCGGGCAGTAACCCTCTCCCTGACAACCAACTATCTCGGCCAGCCGGAGGGCGATATGCTGATCGCCACCGCGAAAAAGCGCGGTGGCGGGAGCACAGTGTTTTATTCCGATGCCGAGGTTAGGGACGAACGAGGATCGCTTCTCGCGACGGGAACCGGGACGTTTCGCTACCGGACAGGAAGTCGGACGCCGGAAGGCCAGCAGATCGAGCCTTCCGACAAACCATCTCAGGAGTAATGGGACCTGCTACTTGTAGCTCCGGACCACATCACCGCCGCCGAATTTCCAACCCAGACCAACACCGAAGATCCAGGGATCGATATCGACATCGGCGTTGACCGTAACACCGGCAGTTGTGCTGACGGTCGCTTCCGTATCGAGCCAGAGTTTTTTGGCATCGATGTTCAGATACAGATTGTCGCGCAGATGAATATCTGCGCCGATTTGCAACGCTCCGCCAAATGAGTTGTCCAAGTCGATATCTGAAACGGTCAGACCAGCATTCGGTAGCGTTGCACCGGAATGATCCTGCCCGAAGAAGACGGTATAGTTCACACCTGCACCGACATAAGGCTTGAACTTGCCACCAGGATTGAAGTGGTACTGCATAAGCAAGGTCGGCGGCAGGAGCCACGCATCGCCAAGGTCACCAAGTATCGTTCCTTTGCCATCGATATCGTGCGGCGTTACGGCGAGAATCAGTTCCGCTGCCAGATGCGAGGTAAAGAAGTAGGTCAGATCGAGCTCGGGCACGACCGAGTTGTCGATATCGATACCACCGGTAATCGGCGCGCCATTTGCAGTAATATTGTTTCCACTGGCATCGGGAACCACAGCGAGTCCGCGCAAGCGGACCATGAGCCCCGGGCCCCAGGGCTGTTTTACGCCGTCCGCAAGAGCGGGCCGGGTCTGATCGAACATTCCCAATGTGGCCACGACAGCAACGGCTGCGACGAACCTTGTAAATGACTTATGCATGTCTTTGTCCCATCTGTGCGATCTAGGTCCGGTACTGTGTTAATTCCGGATATTAGCAATCGAACTCTGGGTAAAAACTAGCCACCGGCTCGGAATCGATCCTGATTTCGATCAGCGATGCGGCTCTTTCACAATAACTGTGGCTTGAACGCAACAGCATGCTTCTGATCGCTGCCGATATCAGCTGGAAGATCCATACCGACGCGTTGATAGATCAGAGAAGTTAGCCGCGCTCGCGTCCGACGCATAACGATCGATGATGGCTGTTGCGAGAGGGGTACAAGCACAGAGCTTGGCTATATCTTCAACCAGATAGCCATCGGCGCCCCGGCCACGAACAATACCGTCCTTGCGCAATTGAGAGAGCGTCCGGCTGAAGGTATCAGCGTTCAGACAAAGATAATCGGCAGCATCCGTTCGCCCGATCGGAACGGCAAAAACGGTCCCACGTCCGATGCTGCGCCCACAGAGCAAGAGCATTTCCAAAAGAAACGAAGCCACGCGTTCGTCCGGCTTCAATCGGCCAAGTACGAGATTATGGAGCGCCATCCGTTCGAACTGAATGGCTGTCAGCCTGAAAAGTGCATCCGCAGCATTGGTATCGTTACTGCGCTCATCGCCGTCGCCAACATATTGGATCTCTCGCAGCGTGACGTCCGTCGCTGCCCGTATTCCGTTACCCGGCATGATCCGATTGAATGCCGGACAAATCATGTCACCCTGGGATCGAAATCCAAGGACCTGCCTTCGGCCGTCCGGCAGAAGTGTTTCAAGAACCACGACACCTTCAATAACGATGAGGACAGATTTCAAACCGCCATGACGCGTCTCCAGATACTCACTCTGCCTTAAAACGATTTGCCTTTCCGTGGAAAAGGGGCGTCCACGCTCCCGAAACGGGGCAGAACGGATGTCTGGCAACGTCGGCCAGTTGGGCAGATCAGTGACGGGGGACGCTTTGAGATCTTTGTCCTGCATCATCAGCAGTCCTCGCAAGGCAAGCGAACGATTGAACGGCACGCGCGCGTGAAACACATTTCATCCACAGTCAGCCTTCAGCCACTCAAGGCTGAGCTGGAGTCCCGCCTATAGCTCGCAGACAGGGCTGGAAACGCCGCGAAAGTCTTGGAAATCAACAGATATGGTTTGCACTGCCTACGCTGCCAGAGCACTGATTTGCATCAGTTATTGGATTAGCATCAGATGATTTTGGGGCTGATCGACGACAGGCAGCCTTGCCGCCTTGATTGCGCCATACTGTTGCCCAAATCCCACAGCCGACAACAGATTTGCGCCACAATTGCCAAAATAGCTTCTCTTCAGCCGCGCAGGTCCCCTACTCTCCACTGACATTTCGGACGGGGGGTTCCGGCCCGGAATGGAAGAGTAAAGCGTAGTCGACCCGCAGCGTATTTGCGCGTCGATCTGAGTAGGGTGAGTATTATGTTTCGCGTTCTCATCGGCACAGGCGCCCTGCGCCTGCTCGTTATTCTTGCGTTTTTCGCAAGCTTTTCGGCACAGCACACGGCTTCCGCACAGGCACCGACATTTAACTGGACCGGCCTCTCCTTGGGAGGCGGTGTCGGCGCTTCGATTTCGTTGAGTGACATGTCGCTCGACGGCTCTCGCAACGGGGAAATCGGCCTTTGTAACCCGGCCAACTGCGGCCCGACCTTCTTTCCTTTGGCCGGTTTAATTCAGTCGCAAGCCTTCGACTTCGAGAATCTCGGCGAAGCCAGTTTCATGGGGACAGCGCAAGTCGGGTTCGACTTCCAGATTGGCAACAATGTGGTTGTTGGTGCTTTTGCCGATATTGATTTCTCGTCCGGCAACGAGACGGAGTTTAATTCCAGCACAACGACAAGTCTCTCGATCCTTGGCGGCGCCTTTAACATACCCCTGTCTACCATCACGGGCAGTGGCACAGTTGAGCAGGATTACAGCTTTTCCGTAGGCGGCCGCGTTGGTGTTTTGGCTTCTGCACAAACATTGATTTATGGCCTCGGTGCATACACCCAGGTCGAGCTGGAAAAGGCCCAGTTTCAGTTCACGGTGACGGACCCATTGGGATTCATTCCACCGATCAACAGCCCTACAAACCTAACCGTCAATATGCCGGACAACCTGCAAGGCTTTACTGTTGGCGGCGGTGTCGAGACGAAGATCAGCGACACGCTGTCTATGAAATTCGAATACCGATACTCAGACCTGGAGGGAGAGGCACGCACCGCAAGCAACACGACGATCCAGTGCTGTGTCATCATTGCCGCTCGCCGCATCCAGGATGATGTGCGCGCCACGCTGGATATGGAGACACATACTGTACGCGCAGCACTATCCTGGAAGCCGAACTTCATCAACTGATCCGAATTACCTCGGACCGGCTTTTCGGCTAGGGCATCGAAGTTGGGCAAACAAGAGCGTCGTCGGGCACAATCCGGCGGCGCTTTTTTTTGGATGCAGGGCCATGAAAACCCTGCCCCCGGTCATACAAGCGTTATGGATTTGTGGGTATGATCGACGACGTCATGGACACCGGCGATCTCTTCTGCAGCCACCTTCAGCGCCAGCCGCTCCGCATCTGAGCGGACGATCCCCCAATAGTGAACAACGCCGTCCAGGACGACGATGTTGAGGTGCGAGAGATCCGACCAGGCCTCACTATCGAGCGTATTGATCAAGGCATCTCGAATGTTGCGGTCGTCGCTTGACGGAGTTTCCAGCAGTTTCTCACGTTGAGCTGCGAGCGCCTGCAGAAGATTGGCGCGGCTGACAACACCGACCAACGCTCCGTCCGAAACAACAGGCACACGCTTTATCTTGTTCTTTTCCAACGTTTCAGCGATTTGCCATACGGGTGTGTCCGCTGTGACGATCACGACGTCCTCGGTCATGATGTCTGCTGCGCTCATCCCATGAGTCTTCACAAACTCCTCTGCCAGTCGGACCTTTCCGCCTACGGCCGCAAGCCACCATGAGGAATAGTCTCGCGCACCGATTTCAGAGCGGCGAATGAGGTCCCCCTCGCTTACCAGTCCAACCACGGCTCCACCCTCATCGACAATCGGCAGTGCACTGATTCGGTTCTCCAGCATCAATGTCACCACATCCAGAATAGAGGCCTGCGGCGAGGCCGTGATCGCCGGCGCCGTCATGATATCCTGTGCATGCATTGTCAGCCGAGTCCTCATAGCGGGTTGAACGGATTGTTTATCAAGCGTCCCGAGCCGAACCTTGATCGAGATCAAACAATCCAGGTCATCCTCAGACTCCGCGCTGGCACGGTGGGATCTCAGTCCTGAGATAGCGCAGAGACCCGACAAGCAATGCAAAGTAATTGGGCTCAGCGAGCACGATTAGAAAACTGAATCTAACCATTGCTTCCGAGCATCGCAGCGCCAGTATAATCTATCAGTGCTCTTGATCTTGTATTCGGACTCTGAATTGCCACGAGTTGGAGCCATTTATGCCCGGCGGCATCGACGATTTCATCCGCGATACGATGGATATCGACACGCCTTCAGACTTGAAACGCTATTTCATCGAATTCATGCGCCAATACGGGTTCACGATTTCGAGTTATCACTATGTCGCTGAGGGTTTCAAGCGGATACCTGTCGAGGATGGTTTGCGCATTTCAGAATTCCCTGAGGACTGGGTGAGTCACTATTTGGAGTGCGACTATTTCGAAATCGACCCGATCATGTCCGAGGCGCGTCAGAGTGGGCGCCCGTTTCACTGGTTCGAAATTGCCGACCTCAGGGATCTCGACCAGAAACAGCAGGCGTTCCTCGATGATCTCAAGGCGACCGGGTTCCGGGATGGGATTGCCGTACCCGTATTCGCGCGGCCGGGCGAAATCGCTTATTTCGGGCTTGGGTCCGAAGATCATGAGCTTCGGCTGTCTCAAGGAGAACTGCTCGAACTCCAAGCCATCTGCCAACACATGCATCTGCGTTACAATGAACTGGTGGAAGACAGTCAGGCGCAAAAACTCTCCAATAGAGAACTCGAGGTCGTTGAACTCATCGCCCAGGGCAAGAGCAACACGAAAATCAGCCAAACGCTGGGGATTTCCAAGAATACGGTCGATACTCTGGTTCGCCGCTGCTTCAACAAACTCGGGGTCTCAACGCGTGTCGAGGCCGCCCTCGCTGCCGTTGGCCGAGGACTCATTCTGCCCTGAGACGTAATGTCGCATGGTTTGAGGAGCACCGCGCGGCCACGTGAGACGTATGCTGTTGGTGTGCACCACCATCAGGCGCAGACTCCTACATTTCAAAGTAAGGCTTTCGGCGGCCGGGGAACCCCGGGCGGGGGGAAGGCCATTCACGAAGGGACAACGCTATGGCGTTATCCGACGAGATCGCAACCTGTCAAAACCAAGAAAGCCTGGTTCGGCTCTATCAGCGCTTCATCGATGAATATGATGGCATTGCGGCCGTCGCCTATTCGTTTCGCTTCGAGGTTGGGTTGGAGCGTTATCCATGGACACCGCTCTTTTCCACTTTTCCGGAAGCGATCGAGAATTATTATCGAGACAATGCTTGCCTTGCCCAAGATCCATTGGTTCGAGCCGCACTCTCGGCGACCACGCCGGTTCGATTTCTTGACATCGTTGACGATCTCAATCTCTGCCCAGTGATCGAAGGGCTGTATTCGCTGATGGCCAAGCATGGCATTCGTGACGGCCTTTCCATGCAGATCGTCAACAGGCAGGGTCAGGTCAACTATGCATCGATCGCCTTCGGCCGCCCGATCGACGATTTCAGTGAATTCGATCGTCGCCGGATCCACGCCTGTACGACCATGTTCCTCCATCATAGTGAGAGTCTCTGCCCTCCGACAACGCGTAGCAATCTCTCAAGAAAAGAACAGCAAGTCGTGGATTGGATCGCCAAAGGTGCGAGCCACAAGGATATTGCCAGGCGACTATCGCTCTCGCCCAACACCGTCAGAACACATATCGAGCGAAGTTACGAGAAACTCGGCGCGCATAGCCGAACCGAAGCGGCACTCTCGGCGATCAAGTTGGGCCACGCCTCGCTTTTGTAGCACCACCCGCGCCCACGATAAGACCAATGACTGTGGTGCATTCACGTGACTGACGTCGGTTCGTAACTTCGATAAACGAGAGCCTCGCATTTTTCGGGGTCGAATCTAAGGACATGCTATGAAAGCGATCGCTTTAAGAAAGCAGATCGAGGCAATGATCGGCGATGACGAGTCGCCGTGCGAGCCGCTAGGCAATAGCCATAAAGAACTCTTCGAGCTGTTCGTAGAAATCGAGAAATGGCTTGGCGACACGTCGAGCGATCCTGCGAGTTCGGCAGCAGAGGCGGAGGCGGATCGCATGATCGAGGCACAATCGAAGATTATGCGCGCCGCTGCCGTAAAGAAAGCAGATACACAACGCGATATCCTTTTCAAATTGGCACTCTGGCGCTGGGACAAGGCCGATGTCGACATCGCCCTGGAAGACGGGCGCCGAGCAGACGCCGTTGCTTATTCGGCGTTTCGCGACCTTGCCGAGATGACTGATGAGCCATCGGTGCTTCTCGCCCCCGATGATCAGGACAAATACTGGCTGGTGTAGAACCGCCGGCGGCCTTTGTAGGCGTTCCGCCTCATGCAGTCCTTGTTGTAGCGACACAGCCAGGTGCGTAGCATCCATTTCGGCGTACATTGTCAGTCGTCGAGCAGCAAATTCAGAAGCGCGATGGATGAATCCGAAGATGACTTCGAAAAGCGGTTGTGCCGGGTGATTTCTCAGGCCGACACGACTTTTTTCGAGTGCGATTTCGTTTGGGCTCCCCTTCCCGCTGGCACCTCTCCCTCCGAGAACGCGATCGCCTGTGTCAACGACGGAACCGCTTGGTTTGAGTTCCTGCCTGCCCGTCAGGATGATACTGAAGGTCGATTTCGCGTCGTCTGCTTCCGCTTCTCTGAGAACGGCCCGAGTGCGATCGGATTTGTTGCCTGGCTTCATTCGCATCTTCGCCGCATGGGCAAAACGGGTGCGATCGTCATCTGCGGCAAGGACAGCCGGAACTCCGACGCATTGTTCACAATATGCCAAGGCGTAATGGATTATTGGGCCTGCCCGACAGGACCCGCCGGGGATCGGTTCATTTCGGTCATTGAGACTTTGATTGAACGCGGCAATTCTCTCGCGCAATTGGATACCAGCGAGCATTAGACTTCGCAGTCAATCCTGCGAAAACACCCCTGAGAACGGATTGGCATGGATCACCTCAGCCTCAAGGTGATTTCTAAGCTCATCCACATCAAGTCGGTGTTCATCGATCATATCTGCGCAGGCTGCAACAATACCGTCGACATCGCCCATGATCTTGAGCTTCTTGAAGAGATCCGGCACATGCACACCGATACTCTCACCAACCAGCTCCATCAGATTGACGATCTCAAAAGGCTTGTCTTCGGCAAGATGGCAGGTCTCACGATGACAAGGATGGAAGACCGTAGCCAATGTATCGACCCCGGCAGCAATGCATGCATCGAATTCTTCCAACTGCAGCTTTTCCTTAAAATCCGGCAACAGTGTCAGGTAGTTCGACGAAATCGAAACTCGCGGCACGTCGGGCAACGGCACATATTCAAGACCGGGTATCGCCTTCGCGATCTCGATTGCAGCTGCGCGCGCGCCTGGTATTCCAGGGCGCTCGACAAGGGCGACACGACGTTCGACACGCGTGGTCATCAGCGGCTTCAACTCATCCAAACGCTCCGCCAGCCAGACATAGAAAGGCGGCATGTCAAAGGGTGCCGACCTCCCCCTTGATTGTGCAAATGTCGGAAGGTTCGTCTCGCTGAACTGGACAACGCAACTCGGACACCAGGTCAGCACATCTGAGGCACCTGTCGATGCGAAGCGGTCGATTGCACCACCTGCGACACGCTCTCCCGCTACGGTGTCGCCCTCCCGAAACTGAAATATACCGCAGCATTGGCCGGGCCCACCCATGACCTTATAGGCGATGCCCATAGCGTCCAGGACCTCAAGACAAAGCAATCCGATGTGTGGCGTACGCAACAGATTGCATCCTGTGTAGAAGACAACCTCTGGCGGCTGCCCTTCAACTCCGGCCTTACGCGGGCCGGGATGAATGCGGTCAAGGATATCTCCAGGTAACTGCAGGCTTGAGAGAGCGCGAACCGCATGCGACATCGTCCCGAAGCTGGCACGCGCCTTCTCCCGGACGGCAGCCTGACCATTGCGCCGCCGTGTCTCAAGGCGTGTCATCGCCAGCATGAAGCGAGGATTGACACCCTCGGGGCAGGCCTCAATGCAATGCCCTGATCCCGTACAGACCTCAGCCCACTGATGGGCTTTCTCCGTTCCATCGCCTCCGCCCAGCACATCGATGACGCCGGATACGATCGCCTTGGACTGAGCATCCTCGACAATCCCGAAGCCGGCGGGTTCAGGCATTGGGCAGACTTCAACGCATTTGCCGCAAACTGTACACAGATCGAGTACTTCATTCTGGACGCGAGCATCCAGCGCTGCCTGGAATGTTGTCATGACCCAAGGCTCCATCGTCCTCACTGTCACGACTTTAGCAGGTTTGCGGAGGTCAGGGTGGATTTGGCCTTTTGACCTCATGTGGGATCAAACCGGGCTTTTGCAGCACTTTTTCATTATCCTGTCTCGTGGCAGACGCCAAACCTATCCTGTTTCTCTGCGGAGGCTCGGCACTACGATGGTCAATTTCCCTTATCATGGACTGATGCTCGCCTTTGGCATCAGCCTCACCGCATCAGTTCATGCTCAGACTGTTGCGATCGACATGAACCGGTCCTGCCAGCAGGCCTTCGCCGTCGACGATCAAGGCTCGCTAGCCAACTATGTCATCTGGGCGGATGGTTTCATCGCAGCCCGCGGTGGCGCCACCGTAGCGATGACTCAGAGCGATATACAGAGTCGGCTTGATCTCCTGAAAGCGGCATGCGCTGCCAATCCAGGCGCGAGCGTTCTGCAAATCGTCGAGAGTATGGCCGGCGGCAGTGCAAATACTGCAAAACAGATATCGACAAAGAGCTATCCACCGACGGATGGAGGCGCCCGCGCGCTCCTTCAGCAGTTCTTCGTCGCGGGGGCAGACTTTGTGGGACTAACCGCAACACTGCGTCCGGACCCAAAGGATTATCAAACCGTCTACAAGGAACCCTTCGCATCGGCATTAGAAAAGACCCACAGCGCGATGTGGAAGAGACGGCCTGCAATCCGTCCGAAAACCGGCCAGACGGAGCTGCTGATGTTCTTTACATCGACCAGCGATCTCATCGCGCGCAAGAAAGTCCTCGAAGTCTTCCCAGGCGGCTACAAACAAGTCGTCCCGCACATGAAGCCAAATATCCCAATCGTGCGATTCAAGTTCGTGAAACCTGGCGAGAGACTCGGCTTGGCTTTCGACGGGCTGGTCTATGTCAATGGCCGTTGGTTGCTAATGCCAAAACCCTACCGCGCGCTTTAGGCAACGAGATCTTGAATGGCATACGGAGCGCTGACGCTCACCCTGCGGTGCCCGCGCCCACCTTCGAACGCTTGCGGCTGAACCGCAGCTGGTCCTGAGCCGACTCGATGAGGGCGAGACGTTTCCGCGCTGTGCGCCCGCGCGCTTCTTCTGCATTCCCGAGACGAAAGCCCGCCATGACATAATCAAGATGGGCTTCCGCAGCAGCGCAGGCCTTGTCGGCATCACCGGCGATAACCGCCTGTGCTATCGCACGATGCTGATCGAGCAAATCGTCCCGTGCTCCGGCCGCAGCATCCAGAAAAGAGCGATTGTAAAAAACACCACTGCGCATCAGCTCGTAAATCGACGTCATCATGTGTGACAGAACTGAGTTGTGCGCGGCATCAACCACGGCCGTGTGAAGACAGGCGTCAACTTCGGCTTCCTCGACCGGGTCCGGATTACTGTGCGCTTTCTCCATCCGGGCAACGAGTTGCCTGATGATCTCGCGATCGCTTTCGGTCGCTCGCTGGGCCGCGACGTAAGCCGCGAAGCCTTCGACCTCCCTGCGAAACTCTAGATAATCTCTGAAAGCGCTTGGGTGACGGGAATAGAGATCGATCATCGCCGGCGAGAGTGCCGTTCCCGTCAAAGCCCCAACGAACGTCCCGTCGCCGTGTTTAACAATCAGCAGTCCACGCTCTTCCAGAACCTTGATCGCATCGCGGATCTTCGGCCGTGATACGTCCATCAGTTCTGCAAGCTCACGCTCCGATGGAAGCTTCTGACCACTGCGCAAAACGCCGGAAATAATCAACTGCTCAATCTGAGTGACCACCGCTTCTGCAACGGTATCGATCACGACCGGCTCGAAGATGCTCGGGCTGGCTTCCATTTGAGTTCTCTCCCGCATTGCTACTCAATCAAGATATATAGACTATAGGTTAACTTTGCAAACCAATTTCCCCTAAGATTCCTTCTCACCCCCAATTCACGATTAGAGCCCTTCAAAATCGCCTAATTGGTTGATTTTTCGAATTTATTCATCGGTCAGTTGAGGAAATTTTAGGCAGCAAATTACCGATGCTGCCTGTTAACCGTGCAGCCTTTCGTGCCTCTAGTCTGAAATCAGAGGTAAACAAACTTATTGACCATTATTATTGGTAAAGATAATTAACCTCTGTTCAAAGAAGGCTGAAGCCGGTTCTGCACCGCTTTGGATCGAACCGAATTCAGCCTTCAAAAATCAGGAGGAATGGAAAGAAGTTTGGAAATCTCTTTGCACTGGCAACCGCCACAGCAATGTGCTTCTCGGTCCAGTCGGCAGTCGCTGCCAAGGACAAACTCTTACTCAAGACGCCTATCGCATTCTCAACCGCATTGCCTGGCCTCGGCACACCAATCCCGCGAGTCGCTGCCGAACTCAAAAGGATGTCCGGCGGCACACTGAGAATGAAGGTTTATGAGCCCGGCAAACTCGTCCCGCCTTTCGAAATTCTCGACGCCGTCTCATCCGGCAAGATCAATTCCGGCTACACCACTGCAGGCTATTGGGCAGGCAAGATTCCGGCTTCGCCCCTCTTTTCCGCTGTTCCATTCGGTCCTGAAGCCGGTGAGTACATGGCGTGGATCTACTATGGAGGTGGCCTCAAGCTCTATCAGGAGATGTATGACAAGGCCGGATACAACGTCCACGTCGTTCCCTGCGCCGTCATCGCACCTGAGACGTCAGGATGGTTCGCCAAGGAGATCACTTCCGCCAAGGACCTGGACGGCTTGAAAATGCGCTTCTTTGGTCTTGGCGGCAAAGTCATGCAGAAGCTTGGCGTTGCGACATCACTTCTCCCGGGTGGCGAAATCTTTCCGGCTCTGGAAAAGGGTGCAATCGATGCCACCGAGTTTTCCATGCCGGCGATCGATGCCCGCCTCGGCTTTCACAAGCTGGTTAAGTTCAACTACTTCCCCGGATGGCATCAGCAAGCGACGCTCTTTGAGCTGCTGATCAATGGCGATGTCTGGAAAGGCATGTCCGACCAGCACAAGGCAATCGTCGAGAATGCCTGCAAGGCCTCAATGGCCGACAGCTTCGCCGAAGGCGAAGCAATCCAGCACGCAGCTATGACCGCCAACGTCGAGAAGCACGGCGTCAAGATCAAGATCTGGTCCGACGAGATGCTGAAACTGTTCCGCAAGACATGGGACGAGGTTGCAGCCGAAGAGGCGGCAAAAGACCCCTTCTTCAAGAAAGTTCTCGATGACATGAAAGGCTTCCGCAGCGGTTACCAGCTTTGGAAGACCAACGCGTTCTTGCCACGCAAATAGACCTCTGAACAAGCGGGCGGTCCCTGCGGCCGCCCGCAACATCAACCGCTCCGAACATCGCGACCGAGAGCGGAAAGAATAACAGCGCATGCGTGAGGAAAAGGCCAAGGACTATGACGACATCACCCGACCGCGACACAATCGATCCGGTAGAAACCTACGAGCATCTGCTCGAACACGAAGAGCTTGACCGTCAACCGTTCGCCAGAGCGCTGGATACGTTCGTCACAACGGTTGGCCATGTGGTGATGTGGGCCAATATCGCCCTGATGGCTGCGATCATCGCCCAGGTTTCGCTGCGCTATCTCTTTGATATGAACTACCCGAAACTGGACGAGATCCAGTGGCATTTCTACGGACTGACCACGATGGTCGGGCTGAGTTACGCCATGGTGAAAGATAGCCATGTGCGCGTCGATATTCTCCATATGAGTCTGCGCGACAACGTCAAACGCGGGATCGAGATTGTCGGCATTCTCGCCCTGATGGTCCCGTTTCTCTATCTGATGATCGATCAGGGTTACGACTATTTTGCCGAGTCGCTTCGCGTCAACGAGCGTTCCGACAGCCCGACAGGCCTACCAGCACGCTGGGCATTGAAAGCCGTAATCCCCATCAGCTTTGTTCTTCTAGCGATCGCCACGATCGCACGTCTCATTCATGACGTGCACGCCTTGTTCACATCCAAAGGCGGTCAAACCGGCCCCGGTTTCTTCCGCATATTCATTGCCCTCGCCCTTTTTGCAGTCGTTGCTTTTCTGCTTACCGGTCTGGTCGAAGCAACCGAAGAGAAACTCGTCGTCGCAATGTTCATGACGTTCATCGGCCTGCTGTTTACCGGCTTTCCGGTAGCCTGGGTCCTGGCCGGCGTTGGTGTTCTCTATTGCGGAATCGCATTCCTGTTCGACAACGGGATGATGAACTGGACGGGTCTCGAAGAAACCCTGACAGGGCTCGACTATCTGACACTCGGCGCGACCATCAACCGGGTCTACGCGACGATGTCTAACGCGGTCCTCGTGGCGCTGCCGATGTTTATTTTCATGGGCCTGATGCTCGATGAATCCGGCGTGGCTGAACGCCTCATGAATTCGATGCAACGCCTGTTCGGTACAGTTCGCGGCGGTCTCGCTATCACGGTCACGGCCATCGGAATTATTCTGGCGGCATCAACAGGCATCATCGGTGCATCCGTTGTGTTGCTTGGCGTGCTTTCTCTACCGGCCATGGTCAATCAGGGGTACTCGAAACCACTGGCTACCGGAACGATCGCCGCATCCGGAACACTTGGAATCCTGATCCCACCGTCAATCATGCTGGTCATTATGGCTGACCAGATGGCACTGAGTGTTGGCGATCTGTTCATGGCAGCTTTCTTGCCTGGGCTGATCATCGGCGCTCTCTACCTGGTCTACATTCTCGTTGTCGGGATGCTGAGCCCATCGGCAGCACCAGTTCCTGAAGATGCCAAAGCGCCGGACTGGGATGCGGTCTTCGATGTCTTGAAAGCCGTTCTGCCGCCAGTTGCACTTATCCTTGCAGTTCTCGGCTCAATCTTTGCGGGTATTACGACGCCGACCGAAGCGTCAGGCGTCGGCGCACTTGGCGCCACACTTCTTGCTTTGCTCTATCGCAAGCTCTCATTCGCCAAGCTGAAGAATGTTGCCATCTCAACCTTCAACACCACCGCCTACATCTTCGCGATTTTCATAGGCGCGACCGTGTTCTCCTATGTGCTGCGCGAACTCGGTGGCGACGAGTTGATCGAAAGCATGATTCAGGCCACAGGTCTCGGTGCGGAAGGAACGATCTTCTTTATCCTCTTCATCGTCTTCCTGCTTGGTTTCGTCCTCGATTGGATCGAGATCACCCTGATCGTATTGCCGCTCATGCGTCCGATCGTAAATGGGCTGGGTCTCGATATTCCCGGGTTCGATGCCATCGACGAGCCAACCCTGGTCTGGTTCGTCATTCTCGTGGCGGTCACGCTGCAAACGTCATTCCTCACACCGCCGGTTGGATTCGCTCTCTTCTATCTCAAGGGCGTGTGCCCACCAGAAGTTCGCCTCACGCATATCTATAGAGGCGTCATTCCGTTTGTGCTCCTCCAGCTGACTGGGCTGGCTGTGGTGTTTGCGTTTCCGGAACTCGCCACCTGGCTTCCGTCTGTCGCATTCAAGTGAGGCATGATATGACCGACAAGACATTGATATCCAAGTTGGCAGCCATCGTCGGAAGGCGCTACGTACGAACGGGAAAAGCCGCGACCGAGCGTTATCGCAAAGGTTTTCGCTCCGGCGCGGGGGATGCAGAGGCCGTCGTGTTACCGGGCACACTGCTCGAGCAATGGATGGTTCTCCAGGCCTGTGTGGACGCTGACCGCATTGTCATCATGCAGGCTGCCAACACAGGACTGACCGAAGGCTCGACGCCGAACGGCAGCTACGACCGCAATGTTGTGATCATCAACACGCTGCGGCTCGACAAGATTCATATCATCGACGATGGCCGTCAGATCGTTAGCCATCCAGGCGGCACGCTCCACAAGCTGGAACAAAAGCTCAAGCCTTTCGGCAGACAACCGCATTCTGTGATCGGTTCTTCATGCATCGGCGCTTCGATCCTTGGTGGTGTCTGCAACAATTCGGGAGGCTCATTGGTGCAGCGAGGTCCGGCATACACAGAACTGGCGCTTTACGCACAACTCTGTGCCGATGGACAATTAGAGCTGGTGAATCATCTCGGGATAAGCCTGGGCGATACGCCGGAAGAGATGCTTGGCCGCCTCGACCGCGGTGACTTCACCGATGCAGATATTATCAAAGACGCCGGGCGAGGCTCGGATGACGGCTATGCGTCGAAGGTCCGCGATATCGATGCACGGACCCCCGCACGCTACAATGCGGATCCTGAACGACTCTATGAATCATCCGGATGTGCCGGAAAACTGGCTGTCTTTGCCGTTCGGCTCGATACGTTCCCGGCGGAGACCGGCAGCAAAGTCTACTATATCGGCACGAACGATCCGGCAGATCTTACGAAATTGCGCCGTCGAATCCTGACCGAGTGCTCGGAGCTGCCAGTCAGTGGAGAGTATCTGCACCGGGACACATTCGATATCGCTAGGGTCTACGGCAAGGACACCTTGCTGATGATCCATTGGCTCGGAACCGACTATCTGCCCCTCTTCTTTTCTCTGAAAGGGCAGATCGATGCCAGACTGAACAAGGTTCCATTCCTACCTGCGAATTTCATAGATCGCTTTCTTCAGGTTTTCAGCCGCCTCGTTCCTGAAGCGCTACCGAAGCGCATGCTGACATATCGCGATCGCTTTGAGCATCATCTCATCCTGGAAATCGGCTCTGGTGCCACGGCTGAAGCCGAGCAGATCCTCGATGATTTCTTCGGCAGGGACAGCTGGTTCCTATGCACAGCCAAGGAGGCCGGTAAGGCAATGCTGCACCGGTTCGCCGCGGCCGGAGCTGCCGTGCGCTATCAAGCGGTCCACACACGCGATGTGGAAGACATCATTGCCCTCGATATCGCTTTGCGCCGCGACGATCGTGAATGGCTGGAATCGCTGCCGCCCGACATCGAGAAGGATCTGGTCGCAAAGCTCTATTACGGCCACTTCTTCTGCCACGTTTTTCATCAGGATTACATCGTTCGAAAAGGCGCGGACCAGACATTGATCAAGAAAAAGATGCTCGAGCTGTTGGATAATCGCGGCGCTGAGTATCCGGCAGAACACAATGTCGGACATCTCTACGAAGCGAAACCGGATCTCGCGGCCTTCTACGAAAAGCTGGATCCGACGAATTCGTTCAACCCAGGGATCGGCAAAACATCCAAGCAGCGCCGAGTAACACCGGTTGCTAGCCACGACGACCAGTCCGGCAGAAAAGTGCCAGGCGCGGCTCGGTCAATCTAGGGAGAGGAGACAAAAAAATGTTTCAAGTTCGCCTGCATGGTCGTGGCGGCCAGGGCGTGGTGACGGCGGCAGAGCTGCTCTCGATCGCCGGATTTTCCGAAGGCCGATATGCCCAGGCCTTTCCCTCCTTTGGCTCCGAAAGAACCGGCGCACCGGTTGTTTCTTTCTGTCGGCTCGACAGTAAAGAGATCAGGCTCCGCGAACCGATCCTCGCACCGGACGCCGTTATTGTTCAGGACCCGACCCTGTTTCATGCAATCGATGTGTTCCAAGGCCTGAAATCCGATGGATATGTCCTAATAAACTCGCTGAAAACCTTGGAAGAGCTTGGCGTTGCCGAACAACTCCGGTCGCTCCCTCGCGAACATATTCGCGGTGTCAACGCAACAGAACTTGCCAGACGACATGTCGGCAAACCGGTTCCGAACGCGGCACTTCTCGGAGGATTTGCCGCGATTTCCGGTCAAATCAGTCTCGCTTCGGTTGAAAAAGCGATCGCATCGAAATTCCCCGAAAAAATCGCCGAGGGGAACATCGAGGCGGCGCGCGCAGCCTATGCAGCCGCCCAGACAAAGGAACACGTCCATGCATAGACAGTTAGAAGGCAGTCACGCGGTCGCCGAAGCTGTGGCTCTGTGCAAACCCGAGGTCATTTGCGCCTACCCCATCAGCCCCCAGACCCACATCGTCGAGCACTGCGGCGAACTCGTAAGAGAAGGCAAAGTCGGCCCATGCGAGTTCATTAATGTGGAAAGCGAATTTGCCGCCCTGTCTGTCGCGATCGGGTCGTCCGCAGCCGGGGCACGCACCTATACGGCAACGGCAAGTCAGGGACTGCTGTTCATGGCCGAAGCCGTCTACAACGCTTCGGGCCTTGGTTTGCCGATTGTGATGACGATCGCAAACCGCGCCATCGGAGCCCCCATCAACATTTGGAACGACCATTCTGATTCAATGTCGATGCGTGATGCCGGTTGGATCCAGATCTTTGCCGAAACCAATCAGGAAGCCCTGGATCTGCATATACAGGCTTTCAAGATCGCAGAGCGCCTTTCCTGTCCGGTGATGGTCTGCATGGACGGCTTTATTCTCACCCATGCCTATGAGCGCGTGAACATGCCTGACCAGGAGACGGTCGATGCATTTCTGCCGCCGTTTCAACCCCGCCAGGTTCTCGATCCAGCCAACCCCTACTCCATCGGCGCGATGGTTGGGCCTGAAGCCTTTATGGAAGTGCGCTACCTGGCACATGACAAGCAGATCCAGGCGCTGGATGTCATTCCCGAAGTTGCACTTGAATTCGAGACTCAGTTCGGTCGCCAATCCGGCGGTCTGATCCGAACCTACAAACTGGAGGATGCCGAGACCGTCATTGTCACGCTCGGATCGGTCTCAGGAACGGTCAAAGATACGGTCGATGCCATGCGCGACAAGGGCCACAAGATCGGCGTGGTCACGATCTGCTCGTTCCGGCCCTTCCCGTCTGCGGCCCTGCGAAATGCGCTCAAGGGCGCAAAACGGGTCGTCGTTCTGGAAAAATCCCTCGCTGTCGGACTTGGCGGGGTCGTCGCGAACGACACCATGATGGCCATGCAGGGGACTGGCATTCATGTCACGACAGTTATTGCGGGACTGGGTGGACGACCGATCACAGTGCCGTCTCTATCGAAACTGTTCGAAGGCGCGGAGCGCGACGAAATCGACGATCTTCATTTTCTGGATCTGCAGCGTGAGGTTGTCGAGGCCGAGGTGGCACGTCAGCACGAACAGATCGGTGCCGGGCCAATTGCGGAAAACATCCTGAAACGGCTGTATCGCGACAAAACGGCCTCAGCGGCTGGCGAATAAAGAGAAGCGAATCCATGACAAAACTCGATGAAATTTCCGATGCCCAGAAGGTGAAATTTTACCAGAAAGGGACATTTACCGTCGGTAACCGGCTGGTCGATGCGGACAATCGCTCGGTCCAGGCCAGTATGGGACGCACCAATGCGATCACCTCTGGTCACAGAGCCTGCCAGGGATGCGGTGAGGCGCTCGGCGCCCGCTACGCGCTCGATGCTGCGATGCGTGCTGCCGAAGGCAAGATCATGGCCGCGAACGCGACCGGTTGCCTTGAGGTTTTCACAACACCCTATCCTGAGACATCGTGGCAAATCCCATGGATGCACTCATTGTTCGGCAATGCACCTGCCGTCGCTACTGGCATGGCTGCCGCGATGAAAGCAAAGGGCCGCGAAGACGTGCGCATCGTAGCGCAAGGCGGCGACGGGGGCACGGTCGATATCGGCTTCGGATGCCTTTCCGGAATGTTCGAGCGCAACGATGACGTGATCTACATCTGTTACGACAACGAAGCCTATATGAATACGGGCGTACAGCGATCAGGCGCGACGCCCGGCGGTGCCCGAACAGCCACAACGATGCCGGTGGGCGATCAGCTCGGCAATGTATTCGGTACCGGAAAAAATCTCCCCCGGATTGCGATGGCACATAACATTCCGTTCGTCGCAACCGCTTCTGTCGCCTATCTGCAAGACCTTGAGGACAAGGTCACCCGCGCCATGGCCTTTCGTGGGGCGCGCTACATCCATGTCTACGTACCCTGCCCGCTCGGATGGGGTTGCGCCAGTCATGACACGATCAAGCTTGCGCGGCTGGTTGTCGAAACCGGGTTCTTCCCGCTGTTCGAAGCGGAACATGGCCGAGTAACGAAAAGCCAACCGATCCGTCGCCGCATTCCAATTACCGAATACCTCAAACCGCAACGTCGTTTCGCCCATCTCTTCAAGAGCGACAAAGGACAGGAAGCGATCCAGCGTCTCCAGGCCATGTGCGACGAGAACATTCGTGAATTCGATCTACTGCGTGAAGACGAGGAGCAGCCGGTATGAGCGTTCCAACGACAGCCCCATTTGCCATCACACTCGAAGTCGGAACCAGCCTTGAGAACCAGACCGGAAGCTGGCGAACAGAACGGCCGGTCTATCTTGACCGACTTCCCCCTTGCAACGATGCCTGCCCGGCCGGCGAGAACATTCAGGCCTGGTTGGGACTTGCCGAAGAGGGCGACTATCACGGTGCATGGCAGGAGATCATGCGCAACAATCCGTTACCCGGCATCATGGGCCGAGCCTGCTACCACCCTTGCGAAGATGCCTGCAATCGCAAGGAAATCGACAGTGCTGTGAATATTCACGCGGTTGAACGGTTCCTCGACGACGAAGCGCGCAAACAGGGATGGACACCAGAGACCATTGCCGAAGATACGGGAAAACGGATCCTCGTTATCGGTGCCGGTCCATCTGGACTCTCGGCAGCCTATCATCTCCGCAGACTGGGCCACATGGTCACGATCTACGAAGCCGGTCCGGTAGCTGGCGGTATGATGCGATTCGGCATTCCCGCCTACCGCCTGCCGCGCGACATCGTAGAAGCGAATATCCAGCGCATCAGCGACATGGGTGTCGAAATCATCCTGAATCGGAAGGTCGAGGACATTGCAAAAGAGCGCACTGACGGCAATTTCGATGCTGTCTTCCTCGCCATTGGGGCGCATCTGGCCAATCGGGTCAATATTCCGAGCGCCGATGCCGGAAAGATCCTCGACGCGGTTGGCGTTCTCCGTGAAATGGAGACGTCGGAGAACAAGCCGATGCTTGGTCGGCGCGTCGTTGTCTATGGCGGCGGCAACACCGCTGTCGATGTGGCGCGCACGGCGAAACGACTGGGCGCCAAAGAAGCGGTCATTGTCTACAGGCGGACGCGAGACCAAATGCCGGCGCACGACTTCGAGATGGATGAAGCTATCGAGGAAGGTGTGATCGTCAATTGGCTGACGACCATCAAAGAGGTCGGTACCGGAGACAAGATCGTCGTGGAGCGTATGCGTCTCAACGAGGATGGCCGCCCCGAACCCACCGGCGAGTATGACGAACTCGAAGCCGATACCGTCGTGATGGCTCTCGGTCAGAATGTCGACACGTCTTTTGTCGAGCGACTGGACGACGTCGAAATTGTCGACAGAATGATCCAAGTCAACTCTCAGATGATGACCGGCCATAAAGGCGTCTTTGCCGGCGGGGATATGGTTCCCTCCGAACGCACTGTCACGGTCGCGGTTGGCCACGGCAAACATGCAGCACGCTGCATCGATGCCTGGCTACAAGGAGAAGTCTACGATGCCGGGCCGCGACACGAGCTGGCAGACTTCCAGAAACTCAATCCCTGGTACTATGCAAATGCACCGGAGACCGTGCAGCAGACACTCGACATTGCACGGCGTCAGACGACCTTCGGCGAAGTCCTTGGCGGACTCGATGAAACAAACGCGCTCTATGAGGCACGCCGCTGCCTGTCTTGCGGCAACTGCTTCGAGTGCGACAATTGCTATGGCGTCTGTCCGGACAATGCTGTGATCAAACTCGGCCCCGGAAAGCGGTTCAAGTTCGACTATGACTTCTGCAAAGGATGCGGGATTTGCGTCGCCGAGTGCCCCTGCGGTGCGATCAAAATGGTACCTGAGGAAATCTGAGACGCCGGCTTACGCGATCCGGCATGGAACGCGGCCAAGGGTCGCAAACTATCGGATGCAGAGAGGTTGATCCGTTCGCAGGTTGTCATAGTGTCCGGAATCGGAAACTAGTCGTACCGAATTCAACGCCGGACAGATCGATCGAAACATGCGAGCGGACATCCCTAGCCTGATTGCGCGCAACAAGTTGTGGAGCCTGATCTCTCCAGCGCTCTTCCTCTCGTCATTGCTTCTTGCAAGCATCTTGATGTTTGTGAGCGGGCCCGAATTTGTGAAGTCGGCAGCATGGTACTGTATGTATATCTTCGGCGCCCTGGTGGCTGGCTGCCTTTGGTGGATCTGGGGTGACGGACTCTTTCAGCGAAGGCGTGCTCTGCTTATTGATGATCAGGGCATCTGGTTTCGCCCGGGATGGCGCAGGGCGACGATCATTAGCTGGCCGGAAATAGAAGACGTCGAAGTCAAAGAACTGGTCGGTCCATCCGTCTCGATGAAGTATGTCAACGTCACACTCCACCGGCTTGCAACCCCGCCGAACAGTGCGCCATCGATAAATCCCGGATACAGGCCACCACTGGAAATCTACACGGGTGATCTGGACTGCACCGAAGATGATGTCTTTGAGGCGATTCAACATTTCCTCAATGAATCGCGGAAAAACCTCGGCAATTAGGTCTCAGCCGATATATTTCCAGTACGTGTCTTTCTTCGTGACATAGCCATCGCGAAACTCCCAAAGATCACAGCCGACATATTCGAAGGACGCACCACCCTTAGGCGTACCGCGAACCACCCATTCCGAGACGGCTTTCGTCTGATCGCAGATCCAATGTTGGATGTCTTCCCAGCGCATATCGGGGATTTCCCCGTAGCGTTCCCGGAGCACAGTGCCAATCTCCTCTTTTCCCATACAGCGACGGCCTTCAGGTGCGTTCGGTCCCCGCGCCATCAGCCATTCGCAGTCATCGACGAAATGCGCCAATATTCCATCCACATCGTGCCGGTTGAAACCGTCCTGAATTTCGTCAAGCAGCGCGATCGTTACCTCCCGACCCATACCTGTTCCCTTCTTTGAAACCTGTCGATCTTTGACATCGGCAACTGCAAACCGCTGCCAATTGAGCGTCAGTATACAGGCAAGGCTCTCAGACGTCGGATCAAAAAATCCCACATATCTCGTCAATTTTCCGCTTGCATAGCTTCATTTAAGCATTTACTTAAATATATCTATGCAGAATGCAGAAGCCCAGATTAGCGTCTTCCATGCGATCGCCGATCCAAATCGTCGGACGATGCTCGACTTGTTGCGCGCCGGTGCACGCCCGGTCCAAGAGATCGCGGGCTTCTTCGATATTTCGATGGCAGCCGTTTCGCAGCATTTGAAAGTATTGCTCGAGGCGGGCCTCGTCTCCCGCGAGACGCAAGGCCGCTTCCGGATCTACCGTGCCAACCCTTCGGCACTGAGGGACGTCCATGACTGGACCGGCCAATACCGGGAATTCTGGGAAGAGAGCCTGGATGAACTTGGCGCCTATCTCGACGCAAATGCCGATCAAGCTGACTAGGCCGTGGACTCACAAGGAACGAGACTCATGAAAAACCAAATCGTGTCGCATGAGGAATGGCTGGAGAGACGGAAAGCCTTTCTTGCAAAAGAAAAACAATTCACGCAAGCACGTGCCGCCCTTGCGAGGGAACGCCAGGCTTTGCCTTGGGAGAAGGTCGAAAAGACCTACACCTTCAAAGACACGGCAGGACCGGTATCGCTTTCCGACTTATTCGACGGCCGCCAGCAACTCGTTGTCTATCATTTCATGTACGGTCCGGATTGGGAGCAGGGATGCCCTTCATGCTCCTACTTGGCGGATCATTTCGAACCGGCCGTCATTCACCTGAACCAGCGCGATGTCACGCTGGTAGCGATATCGCGGACTTCAATGGACACAATCCAGGCGTTCAAGAGCCGAATGGGTTGGACATTCCCTTGGGTCTCGTCGCTGGACACCGACTTCAATCAGGATTTTCATGTCAGTTTCAGTGCCGATGAGATCGCATCCGGCGATGTCGCCTACAACTACACACACCAACCTTTCCCGATTACCGAGGCACCGGGCATAAGTGTGTTCTACAAGGGCAAGGACGGCACGCTCTTCCACACTTATTCCTGCTATGCTCGAGGGCTCGATCCCTTTATCACGACCTATCAGTATTTGGATCTTGTACCCAAAGGGCGCGATGAAGACGGTCTTGACCATACAATGTCATGGGTTCGACATCACGACCGATACGACTCATAGAGACAGTGGCATACACTCAGGCCCGTTATCATGACGGGTGTTGGCCGAAAACTGACTCGTCGCAGCGCCCTTCGCGCGGGCCTTGGCGCCGGTCTCGCCAGCCTTTTGTCAGCGCAGCCGGACCGCATCACTCATGCCAGGGATAGAGACGTGTCTGCCAAGGATGCCGGTTTCAAATTGCCACCCGAGTCTTCACCCCATCAGCGCACTTTCATGCAATGGCCGGCACAAGAGGCTATCTATGGAACTCGTCGGGAACTGAAAGCCGTTCGCGGCACCATCGCGACGATAGCCAGAGCAATTGACCGGTTTGAACCTGTCGTAATGCTTGCAAGGGACAACCAGATCGCAGGTGCGCGTACCGCGCTGGGACCCGATATCGACATTTGGCCGATGCCTGTCGACGATCTGTGGTGCAGGGACTCAGGCCCAACCTTTGTGCGCTCCCCCGATGGAGAGTTCGCCATCTCAGATCTCAATTTCAATGGCTGGGGCAAAAAGCAATCCTTTGCAAATGACGGCAAAATCGCAGCTCGCATCGCTCGAAAGCTCGAGCTGCGCCGCTTTGATTCGGGCATCATTGGCGAAAGCGGCGGCGTCGAATTCGATGGAGAAGGCACCCTACTTGCTCACGAGAGTTCCTGGGTCGCGTCAGGCCGAAGCACGCTGACGCGCGATGAAATTGAAAGAAGACTGCTCGGTGCTCTCGGCGGTCAAAAGATGATTTGGGCGCCGGGTCGGCGAGGTGCCGACATCACCGACTATCATATCGACTCATTGGCACGGTTCGTGGAGCCGGGCGTAGTACTGATTCAGCTTCCGGAACGGCCGGACCCACACGACCCGTGGTCCGCGGCCGCACTAGAGACACACGAGATTCTCAAGCATGCAACCGACGCCAACGGTCGCAGACTCGAGATTATCGCACTGAACGACCCTGTTCGAATTCGAGCAGACGATCCGGAATTTGTGGCGAGTTATGTGAACTATTATGTCTGCAACGGCGCTGTCATCAGCGCCGAATTTGGAGACGATAAAGCTGACACGGCGGCGCATGCGCTGCTCGCGGAGCTGCATCCGGGCCGGGAGATCGTCATGCTGAATATCGATCCACTCGGATTTGCAGGTGGCGGCGTTCATTGCGCGACACAGCAACAACCTCTCGCGACCTAAACCGGACGCCGCTCGATCGAGCAATAGCGCTGAAACTTTTGGAAAGCCCGATCGAAATCATGACCGCCGCAATGCTCGAGAACGATCTCGACATCCGTGAACGTCGCACCGTGGATTTTGCAGAAGGCAGCGACTGTCTTTGGATTATAGCGAATACCGCGACTCGACAGCAGGCGCTCGATTTTGGTTGGATCGCGGTCGGTCGCAAATTGCACAGTCGGCCAGGTAACGCCCAGGAGACCTGTGATCCAGGGATGCAAGTGGCTCGCCGCCATGACCCGATGACCGGCTCGCAGCAATTTGGCAATATCCATGACTTCCCGGTTTTCCAAGAGTTCTTCCACCACGACAAGTTCGGTCGCCGGCTTTTGTACGGAACCCCAGTCGATCTTGCCGCCTCCGATGACGACAGCGGGACGGCTGCAGAAATCAGGATGCACCCTTAGCAATTCATTCAAATAGGTTGATTTTCCACTGCCGCTTGCCCCGTGAAAGACGACAAGCTGCACCTTCGCGAAATCCATCTCCAACAATCCCAGATGGTCGTCGAAGTCGTCACAGATAGGAAAGAAATCGGCCGGACCGGTCATGAACGGAGAAAGTCCTCATATTTGAATCGTTCCTTCGGTCCAATAATTTCCTGATCGACAAACAGCGGATGCAGAAGCTGTATCTCCCAGTGAACATTCATCCCGTGCGTCGACGACGTCATGTAGGGCGGATACAGAAGTTCGAACATGGTCGTAAAGCTAACCCTGTCATTGAAATAGGGCGCAATCGGCATCTTGGCCGGGATAGAAGGTACGGTCTTCTCGAAGATCACCACACCTCTGATCGGCTCACTGAAACTGACCGTACGGCGGTCTGTTCCAGAACCGCGCTCATATTGTCCATGTTCCATGTTCGACGCGACGAACCGCAACGTGACATTCTCAAGCGGCACCTTTGAGCGACCGGTGAAGAAGTCGGAAGCGCGATATTCCTTTTCCGGCTGGAGTCGCTCCGGCAATTTGCCTAGTCGAAACGTCATGTAGCGTCGCAGCTGGTCTTTGATAGCAAACCAGAGTGCGGTTCCGATTGCCCCACTTCCCATGAGGGCTTTCATGAACGGAGATTCCGAGTCGCCGTCGGAGTCCGTATGGTCGTAAAAATAGACACTCGCCTCGGGAACGAACTGGTCATGGGTGCCGATCGTCATGTTGAGCGCGATCACGATGGCACCGACAGCGGCAAGCCCAATCGTCATCAACTGATTGCCAATCGGTATCGCCTTGAGGTTCGAGTAGAAGAAAAAACTATCTCCAGGTTCGACGATCGCACTTGCGTCCGTTCGGACCGGCGGTTTCAGACCGATCTTTAGTTCCTGCTCTTCTGAAACCGTCGTGTCGAAGATCATGGCATCGTCCACCTCGAGAACGGTATGGACCTCCATATCGATCATGCGCCCATTGTAGCTGTAGGCCCGGATCGATTTACGCGGGATCGTAAAGACCTCGAGCGGTTGCTTGATCTGAAACTTTTTCTCGAAGAGCACGGTGCTCTCGTCGATGCCGCGGCTGTCGTGTACCTTGATGTTCGCCTTGAGCTTGAACGTCCCCTCATGCCCGAACAGTTCTTGGTCGTTGATTTGAACGCGACAAGTGATGGAATCACTTTCAGAATCATCACCGCCTTCCAGGCTGAATTCGACCTGAGAACTCATCCCGTCTCCCTTCTTCTTCCGATCGTCCCAGGCAACCCTACTGCAATTGAGCGTATACGTCAGATCCAAGTTTCGCTGGTTTGCTGTCGATCTTGAGGCAATTGCCGTCGACGCTTCGAATGGTTAGGCTGCTGCAAATAAACCCCGCATATGCGGAGTTTGCGTGTCAATTCCGGCCTTTCGGGTGAGAACGATGTCACACCTCCGCATCATCGTTGCGTTCGTGTCGATCTGGCTCATTGCATCGCTGGTCGCCGATACTGCCCAGGCCCAGCGCCGCGTGGCGCTGGTTATCGGCAATTCGACCTACGCAAACACGCCGCAACTCGCAAATCCGGCAAACGATGCAAGCGATATTGCGACCGCTCTCAAGCTGCTGGGTTTCGATGTCATCGCTGAATCCAATCTCACGAAATCCGCGATGGACAACGCCTTCCGCCGCTTTGCCAGAGCAATGGATGGCGCGGATGCCGCTCTGTTTTACTACGCCGGTCACGGCATGCAGTTCCAAAGTCAAAACTATCTCATGCCGATCGATGCAAAGCTGCAGCACGAAGCCGATCTGCCCTATGAGATGGCCAAGGTCGACGACGTCATCGCCGACATGTCGCGGGTCAAGGGTGTGCGGCTCGTCATTCTCGATGCCTGCCGCGACAATCCACTCGAAGCAAACCTGAAACGCACAGTCGCCCGGACGAGAAATATTGCTCAGACACGGGGCTTGGCCCGTATGACGCGCACGCAAGGCCTACTGGTCGCCTATGCAACGCAGCCCGGCCAAGTGGCCGATGACGGAATTGACCGAAACAGTCCTTTCACCAAATCGCTTCTGCAGCATATTGCAACTCCGGGTTTAGAAGTTGGCCCGCTCTTTCGCCGCGTGGCGTCCGACGTCAACAAATCAACAGGCGGGAAGCAGACACCTGAACTTTCGGTCTCACTACTCGGCGAGTTCTACTTCGCGAAGAGCGGTCAGAGCGGCAATACGGATAAGACTCCACAGACATCGACACCCAAGCCAAACACGAATGAAATCAGTGAGGCCAAAGCATTCGAGATGGCACAGCGGATCAACAATGTGGCTGCCTGGGACGCCTTTTTGAACCGGTATTCGAATGGCTTTTTTGCTGATATGGCGCGTGCTGCACGAGACGGCCTTGCTGCTGAAGAAACTCGCAAGCGTCAAGCACAGGAAGCAAAGCAACGCGAGGATCAAACGCGAAAGGAGCGGGAGTTCGTCCGTCTTGAAGACGAGCGCCGGCGACGCGAGGAAGAGGAGCGCCAGCGCGCTGCCAATCGGCGCACGTTCTGGGACCACAACGGGTCCCTCATGCGCCTTGCCAAACAAGGCAACAGCCGGAAATTCTACTACCAGAGACCGAGTTCACGGATGGCTCGTGCCGTATCGCTTGTAGACCCGTTGCTGTTTACAGGTCGACAGTCAGGCAACAGCTACAGCGGAACGGCCTATGTCTATTCGAGTCGTTGCCGCCGCAAATTCGGTTATCGGGTCAATGGTGAGATCAGCAGCAACGGCAAACGCGTTGTGATGCGCGGGTCTGCGCCGGTCATCGGTTCGAACTGCCGCGTGTCTCGCTATGAATGGAACGGCAACAGCACGCTGGTCTTCAGTTTCCGATACGCGCAATAACTAACCGGGCTACGCTCTGAGCACACCGCCCGTTGCCTTCGATACTGCCGCAACGACCTTGGCTGCGACCTCTTCGATTTCGGCATCGGTTAGTGTCTTGTCGCGCGGCTGTAACGTCACCTCGATCGCCAGTGATTTCTTGTCGGCACCGACACTGTCGTCCTCGAAAATATCGAAGATATTCACGTCCGAAACCAAACGCTTTTCCGCTCCTAGTGCCGCTTTGACGAGGTCGCCGCCGGACACATCGCGCCCGACGATAAAAGCGAAGTCTCTGCGAACAGAGTGAAGGTCCGAAACATCGAGAGCGGCTTTTGTTCGCGACTTGCGTTTCGCTTTGGGAAGTGCGTCGAGATAGATCTCGAAGGCCGCCACCGGACCTGCCACATTGATCCGATCGAGTGTCGCCGGGTGCAATTCACCGAAGTAACCGAGGATGGTTTTCGGCCCGAGTTGTATCCGGCCCGACCGACCAGGATGGAACCAGGTCGGTACATCCCTAACAATCTGAACCTTGTTTGGATCGAGGCCCAGAGATTCAAGCAAGGCCAATGCGTCGGCCTTAGCCTCGCTCCAGCCACTCTCTGCGATTATCCCGGACCAATGGCGACCGTTGCCTTGCAGACTTGCGCGACCCGCACGAACGCCCCCTGCAACCAACCGCTGGTCTTCCGGCTCTGCGCCCTCGTAAGTCTGTCCAATTTCGAACAGCGAGACATCGGGCGCACCACGATCGCGGTTACGCTGCAAAGCGGTCGTCAGACCGGGAAGCAGATTCGGGCGCATCGTCGACATCTCGATCGAGATCGGATTGTCGAGAACCAACAAATCGGATCCACCACCGAATATCTCGGCTTGAGGCTGAGGAATGAATGACCAGGTAACGGCTTCGACGAGGCCTCGACCGGCGAGCAATCGCCTGGCTCGCCTCACACGTTTCTGACCTTGGGTCAAAACCGGAAGTGCAACACCTTCCAATGCATCAAGCGGCGTTGCCGGAACCTCATCGACGCCGACGATCCGCAAGACTTCCTCTACAAGATCGGCGCCTTGACTGACGTCTGGCCGCCAACTCGGCACGGATACCTTGTACTCAGGCCCATGGCCGGAAAGCCAGAAACCGAGGTCCGCGAGGATGCGCTTGATCGTCGTCTCCGGCAGATCGAGCGCCGTCAGTCGCTTCACCTGGGCAACATCGAAATCAATGACAACATCCGATTCTGGTGCCGCTCCGGCTACGGTGATCGTGCTGGGTGTCCCTCCGCACAGATCCATGACGAGTTGCGTTGCCAGCTCAAGTCCCGGAACAACAAAGGCCGGATCGACACCGCGCTCGAAGCGATAGCGGGCGTCCGATTGAACATTCAGACTGCGGCCCGTTCTTGCCGTCCGGATCGGATCGAAGAACGCCGACTCGATGAAGACATTTTTCGTCTCATCGGTACAACCGGTTGATTCACCGCCCATGATACCGCCAAGTCCTAAGACCGCAGCGTCATCTGCGATGACACACATCTGCGTGCCCACGTCATACTGATTGCCATCCAGTGCCTCGAAGGCTTCGCCCTCCGCACCAAGGCGGGCACGGATCGTTCCTGTCAGCTTGTCAGCATCATAAACATGGAGAGGCCGCCCACGATCGTAGGACACATAGTTGGTGATATCGACCAGCGCATTGATCGGCCTCAGACCAATCGCGGTAAGGCGGCGTTGCAACCATTCCGGGCTCTGGCTGTTCGACACATCTCTGACGAGGCGACCGGCAAAAACAGGGCATGAATCAGATCGGTCTTCGTCGAATTCCAGCGCGATTGGAACAGGATTATCGAACGCACCATCGATAGCCTTCGGCGTGTTGTCCTTGACGCTTCCGATTCCGGCAGCGGCCAGATCGCGGGCAATACCTGCAACACCAAGGCAATCAGGTCGGTTTGGCGTAATCGCGATTTCAATAACCGGATCATCCAACCCAAGCGAAGGCGCGGCCGGCGCTCCGACAACAGCATCGCTTGCCAATTCGATAATGCCGTCATGCTCGTCTGAAATCTCCAACTCGCGCTCGGAAAGAAGCATGCCGGAAGATTCGACGCCGCGGATCTTCGCGGTCTTCAGTGTCAGATCGATACCAGGAACATATGTTCCAGGCGGTGCGAAAACGCCTTTCAGGCCCGTTCGGGCATTGGGCGCTCCGCAGACTACCTGCACAATCGCGCCGCCGGCAGACACCTTGCATACCCTCAGCCGGTCAGCATCGGGATGTTGCGTTGCTTCGATAACCTCGCCGACAACAAATGGAGCAAGCGCCTCAGCCGGATCAAAAACGTCTTCGACCTCAAGCCCGATACGGGTGAGCGTTTCGCAGATGGTGTCGAGCCCGGCGTCAGTTTCAAGATGATCCCGGAGCCAAGAGAGTGTGAATTTCATGTCCGTGTCTCGGTCAGCAGAAGAAGCCCGGACCTCGTCAGGATGACAGGCCTCGGGCGAGGGTCGGAACGTCGAGGGGCGAAAAGCCGTAATGGCGGAGCCATCGCAGGTCCGCAGCAAAGAAGGGACGCAGATCCGGCATGCCGTATTTCAGCGTAGCAATCCGGTCGATGCCTAAGCCGAATGCAAATCCCTGATATCGCTCGGGATCGATATTCACATTTCGCAGAACATTGGGATGCACCATTCCGCAGCCAAGGATCTCTAGCCACTCATCGCCATCGCCCAACCGGATCTCGTCGCCGACCTTGGCATAACCAATATCGACTTCCATAGACGGTTCCGTGAAGGGGAAGTGGCTGGCGCGAAAGCGCATCTTCACCTCATCGACTTCGAAGAACGCCTTGCAGAACTCATCAAGCACCCATTTGAGATGCCCCATATGCGTCTTCTCATCGATGACGAGACCTTCGACCTGATGGAACATCGGTGTGTGGGTTTGATCCGAATCACAGCGATAGACCCGTCCCGGGGCCACGATTCGAATGGGCGGCTCCTGTTCCAGCATGGTGCGAATCTGAACAGGACTCGTATGCGTTCTCAAAACCGGGCGCGAACCGTCCGGCCGCTCTGCGAAGTAGAACGTGTCATGGTCCTGCCGCGCGGGATGCTCCGGCGGAATGTTCAGGGCTGTAAAATTGTTGAAATCCGTTTCGATGTCCGGACCTTCGGCAATCTTAAAACCCATGTCCGCGAAAATCTCGGCGATCTCGTCCATAACCTGGCTCACAGGGTGGATTCGACCTTCAGCCAACGGTCCGCGCCGCATGGGCAGAGTTACATCAGCCTGCTCCGTGGCAAGCCGCGCTTCAAGCTCAGCCGCTGCAAGTGCATTCTTTCGATCGCCGATAGCCGTTCCAAGACGCTCTTTCAGGCCGTTTACGGCCTGACCGAATGTCTTTCGATCCTCCGGCTCCATTTGCCCGAGGCCCTTCATAAGAGCCGAAACACGGCCCTTCTTTCCAAGGGCTGCCACACGGGCATCTTCCAATGCGCGCAGATCGGCAGCATCAGCCACTGTGCGCAAAAGCTCTGTTTCGAGCGCGTCAATATCAGTGCTTGTCATGGTTCACGCCATGGATCGCAGTTCGCGCTTTACGCGAACGGTGTTGCCTAGGCGGAGGCGTTCACTTGATCGACCAGTGATTTGAAGGCTTCGGGTTCGCGCACCGCAAGATCCGCCAGCATCTTGCGATCAATCTCGATCCCGGCCTTGTTCAGGCCGTCGATAAATCGCGCATAGGTCAGACCATGCTCGCGCGCCGCGGCATTGATCCGCTGAATCCACAGCGAACGGAAGTTGCGCTTGCGGACTTTGCGGTCGCGGTAGGCGTACTGGCCAGCTTTTTCGACCGCCTGATTGGCTGCGCGGAACGTATTCTTCCTGCGACCATAATAACCTTTGGCCGATGTAATGATTTTGCGGTGACGGGCGTGCTTGGTGACGCCGCGCTTAACACGGGACATGGATAGGCTCCTTGGTGAATATGTTTAATACGGTGGCTTCAGCGTCCGTAGGGGAGAAACTTTTTGACGATTCTCGCATCCTCGTCCGACAGAACCATCGTGCCACGGGCATTACGGATAAACTTGCGTGTCCGCTTGATCATTCCGTGGCGCTTACCGGCCTGGGCACACTTTACCCGGCCGTTGGCCGTCACCTTGAAGCGCTTTTTTGCGCCGCTTTTCGTCTTCATCTTGGGCATTTTGCTTGGTCCTTTCAGATCGTCAATTCAAGCATTGTGAGCTGACTCGGCATGCCCCGCCGGACGGCTCGGAGGCCGCTATATACGCCGTCCGTGGACGCTGGACAAGGTTTAGTGGGTGGTTTGGTGGTGCGAATAGGGAAGACTGGGACAAGGATTTGAGATTTGGGTCTGTTTCGCTCACGGCTATTCCGCGCTGAAGCGCGGGCCTCCGCGGGGGCGCCCCTGGATCAGGCCCGGGGCAGGCTCTGACCGGGCGGCGGCCACTTGGCCTTGCCTCGCTGGTCGCTCGGTTGTTCTTGGTTCCATGCGAGATCGTGCTTTATGGCTGGTTCTGTCCGGTGAGATGGTGCCGTGGAATGGGTCTGAGTTTTTTTCGCTCACGGCTAATCCGCGCATTCGCGCGGGCCTCCGCGGGGGCGGCCTGACCGGCCGGCGCGGGGTCGCGCTTGCCGCGCCACTAAGGCGCGGTTGTCTTGGACCCAATGCAAATCGTGCCGTATAGCACCAGCCATACGGCACGATTTCACATGGAACTAAGGTAACCGAGCGACCAGCGAGGCAAGGCCAAGCGGCCGCCGGCCGGTCAGGCCGCCCCCGCGGAGGCCCGCGCGAATGCGCGGATTAGCCGTGAGCGAAAAAAACTCAGACCCATTCCACGGCACCATCACGCTGGATAGCACGAGCAAAATGCGAGAACTGCTGGAGATTTAGCAAAAAAGCTCCGCGCTTTAGCGCGGAGCAAGCACCATGATCATCTGGCGGCCTTCGAGCTTTGGCTCGAGTTCGACCTTGGCCAGTTCCTCGGTCTCGTCCTTGACGCGTTTCAAGAGCTGAAATCCGAGTTCCTGATGAGCCATTTCGCGCCCGCGAAACCGTAGTGTGACCTTGACCTTGTCGCCTTGATCGAAAAAGCGCCGAATTGCACGCATTTTGACGTCATAGTCGTGCGTGTCGATATTGGGACGCATCTTGATTTCTTTGACGTCGAACGTCTTTTGCTTCTTGCGCGCCTCGGCGGCCTTCTTCTGAGCCTGATACTTGTACTTTCCAAGATCGAGGATCTTACATACCGGCGGCTTCGAATTGGGTGCGACTTCGACGAGATCGAGTCCGGCCTCCCGAGCCCGCTCCAACGCTTCCGCGGTGTCGGTAGGTCCGACATTTTCGCCGGTTTCGTCGATGAGTTGAACTTGTTCGGCCTCGATTTCCTGATTGGCGCGGGGCCCGTCCTTTGAGGGCATTGGTTTTGCCCGAATTGGTCGGCGTGCGATGTTGGCCTCTCCTCTGATGCCCTGAAGTCATATCCCGGCCGGCGTTACTCTCCCCCGCCCGCCGGGAACTGAGGTGTATAGGATCGAAAAGAAGCGACGGCAAGTCAAGCTTTCTCGGGACTTACGCCGCGCACAGAGGATTGGGAATATGCGCGTGCCAGCGCTGATCGCAGGAGTTCGTCATAGACCTCGAGTGTGGCCATGCGCATACGGTCGACGGAGAAATGGGCGGCGATGTGATTCCGAGCGCGTTCGCCAATCGTTCGCCTCACATTGTCATCAAGCGAGAGTGCGAGTCGAAGAGCGTCGGCGAGACTGTCGGCATCGGCGGGCGGGACCAACCACCCCGTCACACCATCAACATGATCTCCATCGATCAGCATATGTTCTGCTGTTGCGCCCAGATCCGTTGCAATAACCGGACACTTCATTGCCTCAGCCTCAGCGCTTGAACGGCCAAACGCTTCGGCATCGGTCGAGGCTACGACGGTCACATGTGCCGTACCGTATGCTGCCGCCATATCGCTGCAATGGCCGACGAGCCGCACTTTGTCTTCCAGCCCATGATGCTTGATGCGCTCACTGAGACGGCCCGCATAGGCCTCACGCCCCTGAGAATCCCCCGCAAGGATAAAGACGGTGTCCTGAAGCCCATCCGCGTGACGGAGCTTTGCAGCAGCATCGATCACGTAACGCTGCCCTTTCCAATCCGTCAGGCGCGCCGCCTGCAGAATAATCTTCTGATTGGCTGACACGCCCCATTGCGTGCGTAGACGCTCGATCCGGGCGGGATCGATCGACGCCGGATCAAATCGCTCTAAATCGACGCCGCGGTAGATTATGCGAAGGCGATCGTCACCGGTCCCATGCTGCGTGCGCACCAGTTCCGCCGTGTAGCGAGAATTTGCAATGACGCGGTCACTTCGCGCCATGACGCTGTTGTAGGTGTTTTTGAAAGGTCCACGCGTTCCATAAGCACCATGATAGGTGGTGACGAACGGGATGCCTGTGCGCCGGGCCGCAAGGAGACCGCTCCAGGCCGGGGCGCGGCTACGTGCATGAATCAGATCGATACCGCGCGATTTGACGATACGCGCTATCGACAGACCATTGGCAAGCATGCGAACAGGGTTCTTGGTCGCTGCGGGGAACACGACATGTTCACCGCCTGCGGCAACTATCTCGTCGACCATTCTCCCACCTTCGGAGAACACGATGGAGCGACCGCCGGCTCGCACGAGCGCCGCGGTCATCTCGACGGCGGCCATTTCTGCGCCGCCCGTTTCGAGCTTCGGAATGAGCTGGAGGACTGTGGCTGAATGAATGATCGGGTCGGGACCCTTTATGGTCTGTCTAATGAGGAGCGTTTCATAGGATGGCAGAAGAAAATCCGCAATTCCTCGAAGTGACCGGCGCCGATGGCTGGACACGCAAGATCGCCTATCTGGCAAGCCCCGGAAACATCGACGACACTCCGGGCCTGTTGTGGCTATCAGGCCTCAAGTCCGACATGGTCAGTACAAAGGCAAGTATCCTGGCCGAGTGGGCGACGAATTATGAAATCGCAATGACTCGCTTCGATTGCTCCGGACATGGAGCCTCTGAAGGCGATTTTACAGACGGCACCATGACCCGTTGGCTGGAGGAGAGTCTGGCCATTCTGGAGCATGTCGCAAAGGGGCCACAGATTCTTGTCGGGTCCAGCATGGGCGGTTGGCTTGCTTTGCTGATCCTGCGCGCGCTGGTTGCTTCGGGCGACGCAAAGCGTATCTCTGGAGTAATCCTCATTGCGCCGGCCTGGGACATGACCGAAGCACTCATGTGGGACAACTTCCCACCCGATGCGCGTCAAGCAATCGAAACGGAGGGTGTCTTTTATCGCCCATCCGATTATGGCGAGCCTTATGCGATTACGCGGGCCCTGATCGAGGATGGGCGCAAGCACTTGTTTGCCGGACAGACATTCTCACCCGGTTGCCCTATCCGCATCCTGCAAGGCATGCGCGACCCGGACGTACTCTGGTCCCATGCAACAGCCCTTCAAGATCTACTCGAAGGCGACGACATCGCGCTGCAGTTCATAGAAGACGGAGAGCATCGCCTGTCCCGGCCCGAAGATCTGGAAAAGATGCTGGTCTTTGTTGCTGAACTGATCAAGAAAGCCGTGAAAGAAGTCCGTGGGGAATGATTCGGACGATCAGCCCTGTTCGAATTCAAGGAGCGCTGCCAACCCTTCCCGGTAGCTCGGGTAGGTCAAGGAAACGCCAAGCTCGCTCTTGATGAGAGCGTTTGAGACGCGCTTGTTCTCTCCATAGAAACTGCGCCCCATCGGGCTGAGATCCGCGTCCTCGAATGCAATGTCGGGCGGGCGGGGCATGCCAAGCAGTTCGGCGGCGTGCGCTATGACATCCTGCGGCGGAGCAGGTTCGTCATCTGTGACATTGTAGATCGCATCCAATCGGGGCCGGGCGATCGATGCCAGCACGCTGCATGCAATATCGCCAACGTGGATGCGGTTGAAGACCTGGCCCGGCTTTATGACCCGTCGCGCGCGTCCACGCCGCAAGTTGACAAGTGCATTTCGTCCAGGGCCATAGATGCCCGACAAGCGAGAAATGCCCAAGGGTGTGTCGGATTCGGTTGCGAGCTCGCGCCATGCCTGTTCTGCCTCGACACGTCGCTGGCTGCGCTTGCTCACCGGTGCAGGTTTCGTAGTCTCATCGACCCAGCTCCCATCATGATCGCCATAGACGCCGACCGTAGACAGATACCCGATCCATTCAATGTTCGGCGCATCTTTGAGATCATCTCGATGGTTCTTGAGAACCGGGTCTCCCAATTCACCGGGTGGCACCGAAACGAGAATGTGCGTCGCCGACCTCAAATGCTCCGCAACTTTTTCCTCTCGCCGATCCCCGGCAAACGGGACCATTGTGAATCCTTCGCTCTCCAGCAATCGGCACTTTTCTGTAGACCGGGCCGTACCCGCAACATGCCATCCCTCGGACTTGAGCCGTTCCGCAATAGCGCGCGCCGAGAACCCGACGCCGAAACAAAACAGAGATTTCATTCAACGCACCCGAGATGCCATTCAGCCTGCACATCCGCATCTTTCTCACTCGGTGCGTGTTGCGACCGAAGGTTCTGAAACGCGGTTTCATTCATGAGCTGTCCGCTCGCCCACACAGCCATGGCCCGAACGAGCGGGGACTCATCTCCAAGCAACACCTCGATCGGTTGCAGCAACGACATATCGCCGGAATTACCGGCTGCGATCAAGACATTGCGAATGAAACGGTCCCGGCCGGTTCGTTTTATCGGACTACCAGCATAGCGCTCACGAAACATGCCATCGTCCAACGCCAACAATTCATTGAGCGGCGGGCTATTGGCAGCATCTCGCGCATGAAACCTTGCCTCGGATGCTTCCGTGGCAAATTTGTTCCAGGGGCAGACAGCCAGGCAATCGTCGCAACCGAATATCCGATTACCCATTGGACGACGGAATTCCGGCGCGATGTGGCCTTTGTGCTCTATCGTCAGATAAGAGATGCATCTGCGAGCATCCAGCTTGTAGGGCGCCGGGAAGGCGTTGGTCGGACAGGCATCGAGACAGTTTTGACACGTTCCGCAATGGTCTGTTTCTGGCGCATCGGACAAAAGCTCGAGCGTCGTAAATATGCTGCCGATAAAGAGCCACGAACCATGGCTCTGCGACACGAGATTCGTATGTTTTCCCTGCCAGCCAAGACCGGCAGCAGCGGCCAGGGGCTTTTCCATAACAGGTGCCGTATCCACAAAGACTTTGACCTCGGCCCCGGTCTCCCGGTGAAGCCAGCCGGCGACCTGTTTCAACTTCTTTTTGACGATGTCGTGGTAGTCCTTGCCGCGGGCATACACGGATACGCTTCCGCATTCCCGTCGACCGATCGACTTGAACGGGTCGTCCACCGGACCATAATTGAGAGCGAGCACGATTACGCTACGGGCTTCGGGCCAGAGTGCGACCGGTTCCCTGCGGCGATCGGCTGTGCGCTCCATCCAATCCATATCGCCGTGCCAGCCATTTGCAACGAAGGTATCCAGATGGGCGCTAGCCTCCGGCATGCCTTTGGCCGCTGTGAAATGCACAGCTTCAAATCCGGCGATTTGGGCCTGCTCCCGTATACGGCTGTTGAGGTCATGCATTTGTTTGCTGGACTTAAAAATCCGGATCGGCGTAGTGCTCCGGCGGACTCAGTCCTGGAATCTTATCATCGAGCAAGGCGCGGAACGAGGGCCGTGACTTGATGCGGGCATACCAGGCCTTGGCGGTTTCACTCTCGTCCCAGGGAACATCGTCCAGGAAATCGACGCAGGAGATATGTGCGGCGGCCGCGAGATCCGCCATGCTCATGCGCTCTCCTGCCAACCAGTTCCGCTTGTCAGCAAGGTGCCCGATGTAGCGCATGTGATAACGCAGATTGGCCTGACCGGCCCGCACAAGCTCCATATCGGGTGCGCCACGATCCTCCCGGTTGAATCGGCGATAGACCTTTTCGTCCAGCAGATAGCGCGTAACCTCACCATCGAATTTCACGTGAAACCATTCGACCAGGCGGCGCACTTCGCCCCTTGCAGCCGCATCGCCGGGTAGAAACATGAACCGCCCTTCCCCCGCTTCCTTATCGCGGCCCGTTTCGGCGAGCAGTTCGCAGATAGCATAAGCGCCAATGAATGCCGGTCCCTCACCGTCCTGCAAAACCGGTAGGCTGCCAGCCGGATTGATCTGAAGAAATTCCGGCCGCCACTCCCATGGCCGCTCTTCCTGCAGATCGACCGCTATGCCACATTCAGCGAGTCCCAAACGCACCGCTCGTGAGAACGGACAGAGCGGATAGTGCAGCAAAGTCAGCATAGTTCTCCAAAGGCCTATTTTGCGTCAATGCGTTCGTTCGGTATAGAACCGGTCCGCGAATGCGACAAGCAGCCTGAAGAGAGAACCATTTCCGATGACAATCGAGCAGATCGTCGTTCTGGCAATTGTCCAGGGCATCACTGAGTTCCTGCCGATTTCATCCTCAGGCCATCTGATTCTCGTTCCGGCACTTACGGGCTGGAAGGATCAGGGGCTAGTGACGGATGTGATGGTCCATGTCGGCTCGCTTTTTGCCATCCTGGTCTATTTCTGGCGCGATATCCTCTCCCTCGCCAAAGGCACCTTTCAACTCGTGCTGATGCGATGGACCCGAGAGGGCCAACTGGCCCTCTTTATTGCAGCCGCGACGATACCGGCGGTTGTGTTCGGTATTGTGCTGAAGGTGACAGGTCTCCTGGATCAGATTCGTGGCATCGAAATCGTCGCATGGAACGCGATCATCTTCGGATTCCTTCTCCTCCTTGCCGATTGGTTCGGCAAGCGTACGAAGGTCATGGAGGAGATGAATTTCAAAGGCGCCATGATCATCGGACTGGCCCAGGCAATGGCGCTGATCCCAGGCACAAGTCGCTCCGGAGTAACGATAACCGCTGCGCGTTTTCTTGGCTTCGAGCGTGCGGAAGCTGCGCGGTTCTCATTCTTGCTGGGTGTCCCAGCTATCGCAGGTGCCGGCCTTCTGACCGCACTCGAACTCAATGAATCCGGGCAGAGTGTGCCGACCGACGCGCTCATCGCCGCCGCCCTCTCATTTCTCTCCGCCCTCGCCGCGATAGCATTCCTCATGGCCATCGTGCGGCGCATGAGTTTCGTGCCATTCGTTCTCTATCGATTTCTGCTTGGCGGCTTTTTGCTGGTGGTCGCCTACAGCTGATCCATTTAGACAAAGTTGGTCGAGAACTCGCCTTTCGGCCGAAAGCGTTCCAGATAGCTCGGAATGACCGCTTCCATCGCAACGGGCTTGATGCCAAGGGTCTCGATTGTACGCGCGTCTGCAATCGCGTCCTGGCTCACAATGCTGTCGCTCCTGAGGAGACGGACCTGATCGACCGTCAGTGGCGGTGACGGCAGAAGCTGAAGAAAGCGAGCCTGCAGTCCGGCAAGCCAGAATGGAAGCGATACCAAAGCTCGCTTGCGCTTGGCATGGCGGAGGACGATTTCCAGAATTTGCTTGAAACTAAAGACTTCCGGCCCGCCGAGCTCATAGATCCCACCGGCGTTGGCTTTGCCGCTCAGACTTGCAACGACGGCCGCAGCCACGTCGCCGACAAAAACAGGCTGAAAGCGCGTACGTCCCCCTCCGACCAATGGCAATACCGGTGCAATCTGAGCCATGGAACCGAACCGGTTGATAAAATCGTCTTCCGGACCAAAGATCACCGATGCTCTCAAGATGACGGCATCTGGAAAGGCCTGCAGAACAGCCTGCTCGCCTGCCGCCTTTGTCCGCGCATAACGCGAGGGTGACCCTTCATCGGCGCCGATCGCTGACATGTGAACCATGGCGCGCGCATTTGCTTCGGTTGCAGCCTCCGCGATCGCTTTCGCGCCTTCGACGTGAATGGAATCGAAGCGCTGCTTCCCGCTCTCCGCCAAGAGGCCGACGAGATTGATGACCGCGTCCGCCCCGGCGACCGCCTTCTCAATCGAGTCCGCATATCTGAGATTTGCCTGTACCGCATGGATCTGGCCGACGCCGCCCAGGGGTTGCAGATGCCCCGCCAGGTCGGGTCGGCGTACAGCAACACGCATACGTGCACCCGTCTTTGCGAGCGCTCGTACGACGTGACGTCCGACGAAACCGGATCCACCGAAAATCGTCACCAAACTCGTGTTGTCCAAGGCCAAGCTCATTGGCGTTCGTTCCTCGTCCAAACGGTTAGATCGCCAAAGCGTCGCCATGCTTATGCATGACAGACTCAACGAATACACGCGCACTCAATTCAAGTGAAGTGCTTGCGACGAATTGACAAGCCGGAGCGGCCCAAGTAACTCAGGTGCGGCTCGCCCAGGTGGCGGAATTGGTAGACGCGCTGGCTTCAGGTGCCAGTGGCCGCAAGGTCGTGGAAGTTCGAGTCTTCTCCTGGGCACCAATTCCCTTTTCATAGCTGAACTCAGCTATTCGGAATCATGTTTTTTCCGATGGCTTTTACGGCAGAAGGCTCCTGCTGCGAGACCGGGCATGCTTCGGAAATTTGAGGCAGACTCTTAGCTGACTAGCGTCGGATCATCATCACGACCTGCTTCGTCGTCAGAGGTATGTCCCACCGGCGTAAACATCGCCGCCTGCATCTTGGCCGCAGCTGCACGCAACAAAGGTGCGTGCTCGACTGCCTGATGAGCACTCATTCGCGCTTCCGGTGCCGATATCGCCAATCCAGCCCGCATTTGGCCTGTCGAATCGAATACAGGTACGGCGATACACACGACGCCACACATAAATTCCTGATTATCTATGCTGAATCCTGCCTTACGAATCTCCGCAAGACTTGCTCGCAGCTCTTTCTCATCGACAATTGTGGTGTCCGTATATTTCGTCAATCGGATCGTCTTGAGAAGAGAATCGAGCGAATCGCCTGACGACATACTCAACAGCAGCTTTCCAATTGCTGTGCAATGGAGCGGTACACGGCTCCCGGATTCAAAGCGAAGTCCTAGTGGCCAATCCGTTTCCACACGATCGAGATAGACCAACTCACCGCGATGCATGATCCCGAAATTGCAGGTTTCACCTGTGTTCTCAACAACCCAGTTGAGGATGCCATGCCGGTTCGGACGTTGCGACGCTGCAAGCAATACGTTCAAGGCAAGATCGACAAGTCTCTGGCTTTCAATGAAACGCCGCCCGCCTGGTTCGCGCTCCAGATATCCGAACTCTTCCAGGAACGTCGCAATGCGGTGCGTTGTCGGCTTCGAATAGTCGAGGATCGTTGTTAGTTCTGCGACGGAGATGGGCCGGGCATGGTGGACGATCTTTTCCAGTATGCGCAATGCCTTAAGAATGCTTCCCGCACCTGCGGGAGCTCCACTCTGGGAGGTCGCCTTTTCGATCGAGCCTCTGCTGAGATCGCGGTACTGTGAAACGTTTTGTCGTGCACGCACAACGCGACCCTTAGGGGCGCTCCGACTATCCGTCTTAGAGCTCATGACGCAACCTTTCCTCGTGATGAGACCAGCATAAGCAAAATACCGGGACTCGACCACGATAGTGTTCCCAGGCCTAACCGAGGCGACGACGCTCCGCTCTTGGGGCATCGACCTCTCGAAAGTGCCTTTGGCGATCAGTAACGTTATCTGGGTGGTCCTGAATAAATCGCCAAGCCGCCGTAGCGGCGAACACTCGGATGTGGCGACTGCAGGGTCGAGCCGTCGCGCACGCAGGTCTGTGCATTACTTGTGGCTAGAAACGCGTGAGCTAAACGCGGATACGCATTAGAAGTTGGTTGAATTCCGCCAACTCTCCATCTTCCGTTGCGATGGCGACGACGGTTCCATCTGCCGGCGCTTCGATAGTGGTGAACAACTTCATCACTTCGATCAGACACAGTGGATCGCCTTTCTTCACAATCGCACCCTCCTCGACGAACAAAGGCTCGCTCGGTGACGGCCGCCGATAGAAGGTGCCCATCATCGGAGCACGTACATCAGTTAGCTCTCCTTCAGCCACAATCGCCGACACTATTTCTGGTGGTTCGACCGACACCGACGCCGCACCAGCCGGTGTTTCGCTGGTTGAAACGGGTGTCTCATTTGCAGTCAGAATTCTTGGTTTGACGCCCGGCTGTGGACTGAAGTCGGCAGCGGCCGAGGCTTCTGCGCTGTTGCGCACAACGAGACGAGCCCCGCCTAGTTCGAGCACGACCTCATTGCAATCGGAGGCGTCGATAAGACTGAGGATTTCTGCGACCTCTTTGAACGTCAATGACACTGCTGATTTCCATTCATTTCGGTGGGTTATCTCACGACTGCTTGACAGTGCAGTCCACTGTTCCCAATATGGCCGTTCCACATTATGGAATCAATAGTCTTATATTGTGGAATTTGATCACACGTTATCCGCAGCTTGGGTAAGGCATTTCTATGCAACACGTTTTGATTGCCAATCGCGGTGAAATTGCCCTTCGCGCTGCGCGCACCTGCCGGCAACTCGGGATCGAGTCCACCGCCGTTTATTCGCAAGCAGACGGCAACTCGCCGCATGCTTGGGTTGCAGACAACGCAATCTGCATCGGTCCGCCGCCGTCAGGGGAGAGCTATCTTCACGTTCCTTCGCTTTTGCATTTGGCAGAAAGCCGGAACTGCGACGCTATCTATCCGGGCTACGGTTTTCTGGCCGAGAATGCCGATTTCGCGGAAAAATGCCTGGATGAAGGGTTGATCTTTATCGGACCGAGTCCGGATGCCATCAGGCAGATGGGGGATAAGGCGCGAGCCCGTGAAACCGCAACCCGGCTCGGAGTGCCCGTGGTACCAGGTTCGGAGTCGGCCTTTGTGGATGCCGCGATCGCCGCAGATTCGGCAGAGAAAATCGGTTTTCCGTTGCTGATTAAGGCGCGCTCCGGCGGTGGGGGTCGGGGAATGCGAATTGTCGACGATCTGGAATCCTTCACTGATCTGTTCCAGCAGGCACATGGCGAAGCGGCCGCAGCATTCGGCGACGGCGCCCTCTATCTTGAACGCTTCTTTCCAGAAGTCAGGCACATTGAGGTGCAAATCTTCGGCGATGCACATGGCAACGTGATGCATTTCGGCGAACGCGATTGCACCGTGCAGCGTCGTCACCAAAAGCTGGTGGAGGAATCCCCATCACCGGTTTTGGATGAAGAAACCCGCACGCTGCTGCAGGACACAGCCGTCAAATTGGCGAAAGGCATCGACTATGTGGGGGCCGGCACAATCGAGTTCATCTATGTGCCAGAGCAGCGGCAGTTCTTTTTCATCGAAATGAACACCCGCATACAGGTCGAACACCCGGTATCGGAAGAAGTCTTCGGGATTGATCTGATCGCTCTGCAAATGCAGGCCGCGCGCGGTGATGCCCTCCCCTCTGTGGAGATGCCGGAGCCACCTGGAGGACACGCCATCGAATTCCGGATAAACGCCGAGAACTGGCGCAATAACTTCATGCCGTCGCCGGGCGTACTGAAGCGTTGGCGGCCACCATCGCGAAAGGGCGTCCGCATCGACAGCCATGCCTATGAGAACTATGCCGTGCCGCCATTCTACGACTCTATGATTGGTAAGCTCATGGTGCACGGCCGTAACCGCGACGAGGCCTTGAAACTTGCTGCGCGTGCAATCGAAGAATTCGAATATGACGGCCTGGCAACGACACTAGATTTTCATCTGGCGCTATTGAACGACGACGATTTTCAATCCAGCAAAATACATACGCGTTGGGTAGAAAACGCTCTTTTGCCGCGCTTATCACGAGGGGGCCTGTGATGGGACGCGAAATCAAGCTGATCGATGTCACGTTGCGTGATGCACACCAGTGCCTGTGGGCCACGCGCATGACCACAGCGATGATGAAGGACATCGCGCCCAGGCTTGATCGCGTTGGCTTTGAGGCGATCGACCTCGTCGGCGGAGCAGTGTTTGACGTTTGCGTCCGATACTTGCGCGAGGACCCTTGGGAGCGAATGCGCATTCTGAGTCAGTGGGTGACCGACACCCCGCTCATTATTCACACCCGTGGGCAAAGCCTGTTCACATTTGAGTTCTTCCCCGACGACGTTGTTGAGTTGGCAGCCGAACGCTTCGCGGCAAACGGCATGCGTTATCATACGCCCTACGACGCCCTGAACGACATGCGGAACCTTCAAATCCCGATCCGTGCGGCGAAAGACCAGGGTCTCTATGTCGTTGGCGGTCTCGTCTATACCTTCAGCCCAGTCCACACCGACGCATATTTTGCGAGAAAGGCGCAACAGCTCGTCAAACTCGGCGTCGACGCGATCTTCCTGAAGGATGCGAGCGGCCTGCTTCGGCCTGAGCGTATTGCAACACTGGTACCGGCGGTAAAAAAAGCTGTGGGCGACCTACCACTGCAGATTCACAGCCACTGCAATTCCGGTCTCGCGCCGTATGTGGTGCTACAGGCAGTCGAGCATGGAGTCGATGTGGTCCACACGGCCACATCGACTCTCGCAAACGACGTTTCCCACGCTCCCACGGAACTCGTGACCAAAAATTTGCGGAGGCGCGGTCATGATGTCGAAATCAATATGGCAGTTGTGGAGGAAGTAGCGGAACGTCTTGCCTATATAGCCGAAAAAGAAGGCAAACCGGTTGGCGCGCCTCGTGAATATGATGAGTTCCATTTCCATCACCAATGCGCCGGCGGCATGGTCTCGAACCTGGCCTATCAGCTAGAGACGATGGGACTTGAAGGACGGCTTGAGGAAATTCTGGAGGAGGCCGGCCATGTCCGCGCCGATCTCGGCTATCCGATCGTTGTGAGCCCCTTCGCTCAGTACATTGTCACCCAGGCGATGCTCAACGTCCTGGGAAAAGACCAAGGCCGCGAGCGTTACGATTCTGTGCCCGATGAAGTGCGCCTGTATGTGCGCGGTGGCTATGGCGAAATCCCCGGCGAAATCGATCCTAATCTCTACGACAAGATTACCGGTGGTGCCGAACCGATCACCGAGCGCCCTGGCGCACTGATGGAACCGGGCCTGAAGCGGCTACGTAAGTCTCGCGGACCATTTGAGTCGGACGACGATTTACTGCTGGCTGCCTTTTACGACGACAATCAGTACTCAGCTCTTAAGGGAGCAGGCTCGATCAAGACGGACTATCCGATCATGGAAACGCCGCTACTTACCTTGATCAAGGGAGTCGCAGAGCGACCTAAAGTGAAGACATTCCACCTCTCACTGCCGGCATATTGAACGCGATTAAAAGTCTCGTTGGAGTTGATCTCATGTCAGGCACGCCTTGCATAATCACCATTGCCATCACCGGTGCCCTCCCAACGAAAAAGGACAATCCAGCGGTCCCGGTGACGTCACAGGAACAGATCGAGTCCACGCAGGAGGCATACGAGGCGGGTGCTTCTCTGGCGCACATACATGTGCGGGACGCGAACGGAAACCCAAGCTCTGAACCAGAACGTTTTGCGCGTGTCCAGGAAGGTATCCAGGAACACTGCCCTGGTATGATTGTCCAGTTCTCCACCGGCGGGCGCGGGCGCGATCAGAATGCGCGTGGCGCCATGCTTCACCTAAAACCGGACATGGCGTCGCTGGCAACCGGCTCGGTGAATTTTCCGACAAGCATCTACGAGAACCCGCCCGAGTTCGTGCAAGCTCTCGCGCAGCGCATGCTGGCCAACAACATCAAACCGGAAATCGAGGTGTTCGACGCGGCGATGCTCTACAACGCCGCAAAACTGGTTGAAAAAGGACTGCTGAAGGACCCACCACACATTCAATTCGTCATGGGCATCCCGAATGCACTCCCCGCCCGACGCTCCCTGCTGGAATTCCTAGTTTCGGAAAAAAACGAAATCCTGCCCAACGCGACTTGGACGGCCGCCGGGATCGGCCGGCATCAGTTCGAGGTGAACAAATGGAGCCTGGAGTTAGGTGGCCATTGCCGCACCGGACTGGAAGATAATTTGAAGATCACAAAGGACCGCCTGGCAGTGAGCAATGCCGAGTTCGTGTCGCAGATCGCCGGCGTGGCGGCTGACTATGGTCGTCGACCAGCGTCGCCGACTGAGGCACGAAAGATTCTTGGTCTCGCGCCAAGGTCGGCCTCACCGCCGGGTTGACAAGAATCCAGTGTAATTGCGTATATGATTAAGCCTCGGCACTGCTAAGTTCGAACAAGGTCGCTCGGGCATAAGCCTATCCGCGATGGTTTGCCGAGTGGTGTCCTGGGTTGGCGGCTTTGACTTAAGTGTCGTAACATCATGTAGTTCCAAGACCACCGTGCTCGCCTTCTGAGCACCATCATTTCCGAGACGCGCTGCCCAAGGCTTAACTCCATGACTGTCGAGCTGCATCAAGGCGATCTTCCGTCCGATATCGATTTTGGCAGATCGATCGCGATCGATACGGAGACCCAGGGTCTTAACCCGCTAAGAGATCGTCTCTGCCTTATTCAAATGTCGTCGGGCGACGGAACAGCCCATCTCGTGCAGTTCGAGCCGGATGGCTATGACGCGCCCAATCTAAAACGCGTACTCGCCGATCCGGATGTCCTGAAGATCTATCACTTTGCCCGCTTTGATCTGGCCGTCATCCACCGCTATCTCGGCATCATGACGACGCCGGTTTACTGCACGAAGGTCGCATCGCGGCTGGTGAGAACCTATACGGACCGCCACGGTCTTAAAGACCTGTGCAGGGAATTGATCGGTCTCGATCTCTCGAAGCAACAGCAATCCTCTGATTGGGCCGCAAAAGACCTGTCTAGAGAACAGTTGAACTATGCGGCATCCGATGTGCTGCATTTGCACGCGCTGAAAGAGAAGCTGGATATGATGCTCACGCGGGAAGCGCGTATGGAAATAGCCCAAACCTGCTTCGGTTTCCTGCCGATGCGGGCCGAACTCGATCTCAAGGGCTGGCAAGACGAAGACATTTTCTCGCATTAAGCACATCAGTACTGTGCGCGACTGTGCATGTTCTGTTTGAACAATTATTCGTGACATCGAAAACATGTCGACAAGGCGCTATGTTGCGTCGCAATGTGATCAAATTTGGAACGCAGTGTATCTCGCGTAGCGTGAGGCCATTGCGCTGGAGCGAACCGCGATATCGTCGCAAGACATCTTCGCTCCGGAAAACTGCTTGTAGCAAATCTGTGGCGCTCCGCTAGGGTTACCGGCGCCGGGAATTGCTCGATAGGATACGATTGGGATCATGACGAGCCAGGCGAACCAGGGGCTGCCAAGCGTCGATCGCCATGCCTTTGTGGTTCCGCTGGACCCGCGCCGGGCGAAGGCGTTTCGCAAGGCCTATAATCACAGCCGAATCGTTCGAATATTGAGGATTGCCCTGCCTTCTGTTGCGGGCTTGCTGCTTGTCGGATTTCTTTTAACGTCGAATCTCACTTTCAAATTCGGAGACTCGACGGCCAGCGTCGACCGCGTGGAGATCAGCGACAGCGCACTTCGAATGATCAATCCCAAGATGGAAGGTGCCACCGGCAAGAACGGCAAGTACAAGGTTACAGCCGACTATGCAGAGCAGGATATCAGCAAGCCCGATACGCTCCGCCTGAATACGATTAAAGCGGAAATGCTCGATGCGAAAAAGTCCTGGTCGAAACTGACCGCCCCCAAAGGCACGTTCTATACGAAGGATGAAAAACTCGACTTGTTCGGCAATATCGAGGTGACCACCTCCAAGGGAATGTCGGCAAGCTTGAAAACCGCGACCATGGACATGAAGTCGCAGACGATGCGAAGCCACGACCCGGTTGTGGTACGCCTTCTGAATGGGACGGTCCATGCCAACACACTCGAAATCAGGGTTCCGGAGAGCCGCGTCTTCTTCCGAGACAAGGTCCGCGTACATATGCGCAAACGCCCGGCGAACAAACTGGTGAAAGCCGAATGAAAAGAAACCATCGAATTCAAGCCAAAGCGCTTCCCCTCGCAGATACGAACGGCGCAGCTCGCAAATGGCTCATCATGGTAATGGCTGGATTGGCTTCAATCATCCTTGCAGCGAGCCTCGCACCTGTCGGCGCCCAGACACTGGGGAAGGGTTTCGCCGGATTCGCTGCCGACAACAACGAACCCATCGATATCGAATCGGACACGCTTGAGGTCAATGACGCGTCAAAAATCGCCATTTTCAGCGGCAATGTGAAGGCCGTTCAGGGCACAATGACGATGCGAACCAAAGAATTGCATGTCACTTACACAGGCGGCGACGGAGGACTCGGGTCCGGCTCCGAGATCTCGAAAATCAAGGCGCAGGGCAAGGTTCTCATCACAACCGACAAGAAACAGACCGCTACCGCCGACCGGGCAGATTTCGATGTGAAAGAACAGACCGTGGTCATTAGCGGAAACGTGGTGTTGTCCCAAGGCGAGGGTAGTGTGCTAAAGGGAGATCGTCTCGTCATCAATCTGAAGACGGGGCAAAGCCGGTTCGAGAACCGACGAGATGCCAAGACCGGGAAGCCTGTTCGTGTCAAAGGTCTATTCATGCCCAAGAAGAAGAATGACAAAAACAAGACAAAGAAAAATGGGGATCCGTCTCCCTGGGCCGCTGAAATCCGCCGCCCTTCCCCGTCCCAATAGACCAGCATTTCATCGAATCTTAACCGGTCGGCGCTTCAACTAGGGGCGAAAGGCTCATTGGCTAAGCTGATGTCCATACCGGTACCCGGTGCGCAGACCGAACAGCCGGCGCAGGTCGACTCTCCTCAGAGTGAACCGTCGCATGCCGCAGGCCGTCTGAGCGTCCAATCCGTTGTTAAGAGTTTCAAGCGACGACCGGTCGTGCGCGGCGTAAGCCTCAATCTCGCGCGCGGCGAATCGGTTGGCCTACTGGGACCGAATGGTGCCGGAAAGACCACGGTGTTCTACATGATCACCGGGCTCATTCCTGCGGATGAAGGGCGAATCGAGATCGATGGAAACGATGTCACACGGTTCCCGATGTATAGGCGCGCCAGGCTGGGGATCGGCTATCTGCCGCAGGAAGCCTCCATCTTTCGTGGCCTTACGGTCGAGCAGAACATCAATGCCGTCCTGGAGCTGGTCGAGCCCGACAAGAAGGCAAGGCAGGAACAACTGGATACGCTGCTTGATGAATTCAGCATTACGCGGTTGCGAAAATCACCATCCATCGCGCTCTCAGGCGGTGAGCGCCGGCGTGTCGAGATTGCGCGTGCACTCGCAGGGCGCCCATCCTTCATGCTCCTGGACGAGCCGTTTGCCGGTATCGATCCGATCGCAATCGGCGATATCCGTGCCCTTGTCAGCCATTTGACCAAACGAGGCATCGGTGTGCTGATTACGGATCATAATGTACGCGAAACGCTGGAAATGATTGATCGCGCTTACATAATTCACGATGGACGGGTGCTGACAGAAGGGTCTCCGGAAGAAATTATTGCGAATGAGGATGTTCGCCGCGTCTATCTTGGGGATCAGTTCACTTTATAGCGTTATAGAAGAAGCAAAGCAGAAACGGGACAAAAGACCGAAACCATGGCGCTGACGGCAAAACTCGAGATGAGGCAGGCGCAAGGCCTCGTCATGACGCCGCAACTGCAGCAGGCAATCAAGCTGCTGCAGCTCTCCAATATGGAGTTGTCAGCCTATGTCGAGGCCGAACTCGAGCGGAATCCGCTGCTTGAGCATGTAGAAGGCAATGATGGCCCTCAGGCAGAGGCGAACGGCGAGCCAGAAGCGTCCGATGCCACCGCCAACGCAGGTGATGAAGAGTGGCTCGATCTCGGAAGTGAGCCGATCGCCAGCAATCCGGCAGAAGTCTTTGATACCGACTCCGAGAACCTCAATCCTGATTCGGGCGGCGATGCCGTCGTGCAACCTGTCGCAGACTCAAGCTGGTCGACGGTTAACGGCAAAGCGGCACCGCGTGACGGAGATGCCAACCTCGAGGCCTTTGTTGCTGAGGACATCAGTCTCCAGGATCATCTGAATGAACAGCTCCTTCTGGCAATAGCTGATCCGGCAAAGCGTCTCATAGGGCGCCATCTGATCGACCTCGTCGATGAGGCCGGCTATCTCAGCGGCGATCTTGATGGACTTGCCGAGCGGCTTTCGGCGCCGATGGAACTGGTCGAAGAAACGCTTCAGACACTGCAGACATTCGACCCGGCAGGTGTCTTCGCACGGTCCCTTGGGGAATGCCTCAGCCTTCAGCTTAAAGACCGCAATCGTTACGACCCTGCCATCGCTGCACTGATTGACAATCTGAGCCTTCTGGCAGCGCACGATTTAGGTGCGCTGGGACGGGCATGTGCATGCGACCAGGACGAACTGCTGGACATGATCGCCGAGATCAAGGCGCTCAATCCCAAACCGGGGCTCAAATTTGGTCATACAGCCGTTCAACCGGTCGTCCCGGACGTCACTGTCCGCCAACTTCCCGACAGTAGTTGGCACGTTGAGTTGAACTCCGATACGCTTCCGAAGGTGCTGGTCAATCAATCCTACTATGCAACCGTCAGCGGATCGGCAACGTCCAGCGACGACAAGACCTACATCCACGATTGCCTGCAGACGGCAAACTGGCTGGTCAAAAGCCTCGATCAGCGTGCACGCACCATCCTGAAAGTCGCCAAGGAGATCGTCCGTCAGCAGGACGCCTTTCTCACATACGGCGTACAGCATCTCCGGCCGCTCAATCTGAAGACAATCGCCGATGCCATCAACATGCATGAGTCGACCGTCAGCCGGGTGACGACAAACAAATACATGGCGACGTCACGCGGCATATTCGAGCTCAAATATTTCTTCACATCAGCAATCGCGTCGTCCGGAGCTGGCGATGCACATTCGTCCGAATCCGTCCGTCATCGCATCAAGCAACTGATCGACGAGGAACCGGTCGATCGGATCCTCTCCGACGACAAGATCGTCGACCTGCTGGAAAAACAAGGCGTGGAGATTGCCCGCCGAACTGTGGCGAAATATCGCGAAGCCTTGCGCATTCCTTCATCGGTACAAAGGCGGCGCGAGAAGAAACTTGCATTGCGGGCACATAGCTGAGTTGCTTGCGAACTTGGATTTCATTTTTTTACCGGAAAACAGGACTTTACAGCAGATATTCAGGCGCTGAGCCGACTCGACAGCACGGCAATCATGGCCCGTCTTTGTGTTTGACAGCGCTTGCCGCGTTGGTCTAGGTTCCGCGCCCATAACTGAGGGCCAGTCTCGTCAATGCGGTTGACGGTGAGGGCGCGCCAGATGGTAGACTTCGTTGGCGCCCGGCACATTCTGTGACATGCGGCTCGGGCCAAATGGTCTTGACATTAGGATCCCGGGCGGAATGGATTTACAGGTTACTGGCAAGAATTTGGACGTAGGCGATGCGCTACGGACCTATGTGACACAGAGAATCGAGCAGGCTGTCGACAAATTTATCGGCCGGAGCCTGCCAGGTCATATACGGATCGAAAAGGAGCGGGGTAACTTCCGGACAGATTGCTCAATCCAACTCAAATCCGGATTGAGCCTGCAGTCTCGCGGTGAAGCGCCTGATGCATATGCAAGCGCGGATCTGGCTTTGGAACGCCTGGAAAAGCGTCTACGGCGTTACAAGCGGCGACTAAAGAATCATCACGGACCGGCTCAAGACGTCGAGACAGCCGCTCCATATTATGTGATTCAGGCCGCTGAGGACGAAGAAGAGACTGTAGAAGACGATAATCCGGTCATTATCGCCGAGACAGAAACAATGATCCAGGTGCTGCCTGTAAGCGATGCTGTGATGCGAATGGACGTGTCCGACAAGCCTGTGCTTGTTTTCCGCAATGCCAGCCATGGACGCATAAATGTCGTCTACCGTCGGGAAGACGGGAACATTGGTTGGGTCGATCCAGGCGAACCCTCGGAAAACGCCGGCTAACGTCGGCGAACTCCGTCGCTGCACTCCCACACAAGGATTCGAAGGCTTATGGATCTAGGTGATCTCATCGAACCCGAAGGCGTTATTGCCTCGCTGAAAGCCAAGAGCATGAAGCATGTGCTGCAGGAACTCGCATCGCATGCTGCAAAGTTCACAGGCCTTTCAGAACGCGAAGTATTCGACACGCTCTTGCAGCGCGAGCGGCTCGGCTCGACGGGTGTTGGCCATGGTGTTGCGATCCCGCATGGAAAACTATCGGGTCTCGACCGGATTACGGGCCTGTTTGCCCGATTGGAGACACCCATCGACTTTGACGCGATCGATGATCAGCCGGTCGATCTTGTATTTCTGCTGCTGGCGCCGGAAGACGCTGGCGCCGATCACCTGAAGGCCCTGGCCCGTATCTCCCGGCTGTTGCGGGGAACCGATGCACTAGAGAAACTGCGCTCTTCAAAGGATAGCACAGCACTCTATGCGGTGCTGACAGAGGCAGCCACATCCCACGCTGCGTAACGACGCGCCTGCAGCGATTTTCTCAATCCAGACGACTGCAAACCTGCCGAATCGCAATGGATCCCGTGTGCGTCGGGGACGCGCTCACAGCCTTTGTGTTGATGCGTGCCTTATCCCGATACCGGATGCCGCTCTTGTGAGGCGTGCATTAGTGAACGCTCACCGGCTCCAGATCATGCTCGAACGCGTTCGCGATTGCGGAATAGCGGCTATCCGTCAAAGTAAGAGGCGTCCCATCAGCCGAGACAAGCGCAAACAGATCGATCCCTGCGGGCAAGCCTTCCAATGCCGGGAACAAGCGCGCGGCTTCCTCGGGGTCCAGTTCCTTGACATAGGCCAATTCGCCATCGCCGAGGCGGGCAAATTCAATCTCGCTCATTTCACCAAGCGACTTTGGATCCAGCTTTTCGTTTTCGGTCATCGTCATATCCTCTCAACTGGATCAACCCGCACGCCATCATAGTCGATCGGCGAGCAATTGGGGGATCGATCCTCTAATACTTGGGTCGCGGTGTCGGCCTTATTCGCCACCGATCTCGATCGTTCTGCTAAGGCGTTCCGGTTCCGGTCGCTCCAGATCGATCGCCAGCAATCCGTTTTCCAGATCGGCGTTTCGGACTTCAATTCCTTCGGCCAGCACAAACGTGCGCTGAAACTGCCTCGCCGCGATTCCGCGATGCAGGAATTCGCGCGACTTGTCGTCTTCCTGCCGTCCGCGAATGGTCAGCTGGTTGTCTTCAACGGTGACATCCAGTTGATCGCGCGTGAATCCGGCAACAGCGAGCGTTATCCGCAACCGCTCTGCCGCACTGTCAGAGCCATCCAGCCGTTCGATGTTGTAAGGAGGATACCCATCGCCGGACGCTTTGCCGACGCGATCGAGAACCTGCTCGATTTGCTCGAAGCCCAACAATAGAGGACTCGATAGTATGGACGTCCGCGACATTGATGCAGCCCTTTCAAAAGCGACCTAGCCATGTCCGGCAAATTGTTTTTCGCAGTCCTGGGGGACCCGCGACACTTATGGCTGGCCCCAGAGGCACCAACCGATCTCATTGCGAATATGGGTGTGAAACTCTCTGAAATCAAGCCACCTCGGCCAGGCGTGGGGTCTGGGAGGACGAGATCTCTAGGCATGTCATAGACTTGCCTGAAGGCCTGATGAACGATGATGGCTGCGTCCCATCATCGAGCAACGCACATTCAAACCGCTGATCAAACTCTGTGAAGGAAAATGGTGGAGCCAGGCGGGATCGAACCGCCGACCTCGTGAATGCCATTCACGCGCTCTCCCAACTGAGCTATGGCCCCATTTTCAGCCGGATGGCGTCATCGCGGACGCTACTCGGTCCGCGCCTAGGTTGCCTCTAGGTATAGCGCTTGCGGCTGGCAAACAAGAAAAATATCGTGCTTCACAGACCGTCCGGCCAACGCCTCAACCTTCGTCTTCGGACTTGATCGGCGTACCGATGATATCGGAAACGTTCGAGTCGCCCTCATCCTCTGTCTCGAGGAAGGAGTCATCGTTTTCGCCATCCGGGATCGCATCGTCGTCGGCGTCGTCATCGTCGTCGAGAACCACGACATCATCCTCGACATCGACGTCGGCTGCATCACCATCAGCTTCTTCTAGGCTTACGAATTCGGGTTCGTCGGCGTCTTTCGCCTTCTCTGTTTCATCAGCCGCGGCTTCGGGTTTGGCTTCCGCATCCGCTTTCGGTGCCGCCTTCGGTTTAACGATTGCCGCAACAACGGGGGCAGGCGCTTCGATTTCGAACACCGCACCGCATGCTGGGCAGGAAATGTCTTCCTGGTTCAAATCGTAGAATTTTGCACCGCAGCCCTTGCACAAACGCTTTGTGCCGCGCGCGGCCTTGACTGCCGCACGGTCAGCGACTTTCGCCATTGGTAGCTCCAAAAAATATAGAAAACGCGCCCCCCATTGCCACGACCACGACGCTCTGTCAAAAGCAAATAGACGACACCGCCCCAAGCACGACAATAGGACTGCCCGGTAACGCGTCACAATGATGCCCAATCCGGTGCACCGAAAGCCCCAAAGAGATCTTTCACAGATGCCCAATCAGCTAGTCAGCCGCAAGTCGGAGTCTTTGAAGGGCCGGGTGCGCGTTCCCGGTGACAAGTCGATTTCCCACCGAGCGCTTATGCTGGGCGGGCTCGCGACCGGCACAACGCGCATCAAGGGTCTTCTTGAAGGTCATGACGTTGTCGCAACCGCCAGCGCATTGACATCGCTTGGCGCCATCGTGGAACCGGGCGATGGCTCGAATTCGGACTGGGTGGTAAAGGGGCGCGGTGTCGGCGGGCTTGCCGAACCGGATAACCCGCTTGATTTCGGAAACTCCGGAACCGGTGTCCGTTTGATGATGGGAGTCATCGGCTCCCATGACATGCGGGTTTCTTTGATGGGCGACGAGTCACTGTCACGGCGCCCGATGGGCCGCGTGCTTGCTCCCCTGAAGCAAATGGGCGTGGTGGTCGAAGACGATCGCGAGCGTCTCCCCCTTGTAATGATCGGCAGCGCAGATCTAGTTCCCATCGAGTACACGCTCCCGGTCCCGTCAGCCCAGGTGAAGTCCGCAATATTGTTTGCCGGCCTTCACACGTCTGGAGCAACAACTGTTATTGAGGGCGCCCCTACGCGCGACCATACCGAAAGGATGCTGACCTATTTCGGCGCAGAACTCGAAACCGTCGAGCGTAGAGACGGACGCAGCATCACTATCCAAGGCGATGGTGAGTTGCATGGACGTAATGTTTCGGTTCCGGGAGATCCGAGCTCTGCGGCATTCCTGGCAGCCGCGGCTGTGCTCTGCGAAGGGTCAGAGGTAACGATCGAGAATATTCTCATCAATCCAACACGTACCGGGTTCTACAAGACACTTGAAGAAATGGGCGCGGATATCACGCTCGTTAATCAAAGAGTGGAAAGCGGTGAAGACGTTGCCGATATCAGGGTGCGCTCTGGACCACTGTCAGGCGTTACCGTTCCGCCGGAGCGCGCACCAACGATGATCGATGAATATCCATGTCTTGCGGCTCTCGCGGCATTTGCCGATGGCACCACGCGGATGGAGGGTCTCGGCGAGCTCCGAGTCAAAGAAAGTGACCGGCTGACCGCCACTGCAGAAGGCCTTTCAGCGTGTGGCGTCGATGTTGCCGTGGATGGCGATACGCTCAGCGTCGGCGGAGCAACACAGGCTCCGGGCGGTGCAACCGTTCGGACACATCTGGATCATCGCATTGCCATGGCCTTCGCAATTCTCGGTCTTGCGACGCAAGACCCTGTGGCCATCGACGACGACGCCATGATTGCCACGAGTTTTCCGGGCTTCGCGGATCTGTTGGGCTCCCTGGGGGCAAATATCGGGTCTGGCGGTGAGGATCGCTCATGATCATCGCGGTAGATGGCCCGGCAGCCTCCGGCAAGGGTACGCTCGCCCGACGTATCGCCGCTCATTTCGATATTGCCTATCTCGATACGGGCGCACTCTACCGGGCCGTCGCACGCGATGTTGTTGCCGCGGGCAGTCCGGTCGACGATGTTTCGGCAGCTGCACGCGCTGCGGCGTCGATCGACGCGAGCACGCTGGACGATCCTGCCTTGCGGACCCGAGGGACCGGTGAGGCCGCATCGATTGTGGCACAGTTTCCCGCTGTGCGCGCAGCATTGCTTGAGTTCCAGCGGAAATTCGCCAGTCAGCCCCGCGGCGCCGTGCTCGACGGACGCGATATTGGAACAATCGTCTGCCCACAAGCCGACGCGAAGATCTATGTGATTGCCGCGGTCGAAGAGCGTGCAAAGCGCCGTTGGAAAGAACTCAATGCCGATGGATCGGACAGCACCTATGACTCGATTCTGGCAGATCTGGTCAAACGCGATGCGCGCGATCGACAGCGAGATGAGGCACCGCTGAAACCCGCTTCAGACGCACACTTGCTCGACACGACAAATTTGGATATAGAGGCGGCATTCAAGGCTGCCGTTGAACTGATCGACGCTGCGACCGGCCGCGCCAGCTAAGGCGGGGCCTATTTGTATTGGCAACGCCGTTTCCTTACACACTGTCGGCAGACACTTAATTCATGGCACCGGTATGTCGATGACGACCGACCGGATGCTGAGGCATAGGCAACGGGCACAACAGCCCATAACACCGCGACGACGCCCGGTCACTGACCGTGTATCAGGAGTTTTGATGAGCGAACCACAAATGAACGAACTCAACCCCACGACGGAGGAGTTTGCAGCACTACTCGATGAGTCTCTCCAAGGATCGACACTTCAGGAGGGAGCCGTCGTCAAAGGCACAGTGGTTGCCATCGAAAAAGATCTCGCGGTTGTCGACGTCGGGCTCAAGACCGAAGGTCGGGTCCCCCTCAAGGAGTTCGCGCCGACGGGCCGCGAAGCCAAGATCGAGGTCGGGAACGAGGTCGAAGTCTTCCTGGAACGCGTCGAGAATGCGCTGGGCGAAGCCGTTCTCTCCAGAGAAAAGGCGCGCCGTGAGGAAAGCTGGGTTCGCCTCGAAGAGAAATTCAACGCGACCGAGCGCGTCGAAGGCGTCATCTTCAATAAGGTGAAGGGCGGCTTCACCGTCGATCTCGATGGCGCCGTGGCGTTCCTGCCGGGCAGCCAGGTCGACATTCGTCCGGTTCGCGATATCGGCCCGCTGATGAATACGCCTCAACCGTTCCAGATTCTCAAGATGGATCGCCGCAGAGGCAACATCGTGGTCTCGCGTCGCTCGGTTCTGGAAGAGACCAGAGCGGAACAGCGGAACGAGATCGTTGCGCGCCTTGAGGAAGATCAAGTGATTGAAGGTGTGGTGAAGAACATCACCGACTACGGCGCCTTTATCGATCTCGGCGGTATCGACGGCTTGCTGCATGTGACCGACATGGCATGGCGCCGCGTCCATCACCCGAGCGAGATCCTTTCGGTCGGCGACACGGTCAAGGTTCAGATCATTCGCATCAATCCGGAAACCCAGCGCATCAGCCTCGGTATGAAACAGCTGGACAAGGATCCTTGGGAGCAGATCGAGGAAAAATACCCAGCCGACAGCCGTTTCAAGGGAACGGTCACGAACATCACCGACTACGGTGCGTTCGTTGAACTCGAACCCGGCGTCGAAGGCCTCATTCACGTCTCAGAGATGAGCTGGACGAAGAAGAACGTTCATCCTGGCAAGATTATTTCCACCAGCCAGGAAGTCGAAGTCCAGGTACTGGAAGTCGACCCTCAAAAACGTCGCATCTCCCTGGGCCTCAAACAGACTCAGGAAAACCCCTGGCATGCATTCGCAGCATCCAACCCTTCGGGCACGACGGTCGAAGGCGCGGTGCGGAACATCACCGAATTCGGTCTCTTCATCGGACTCGATGGCGGTGTCGACGGTATGGTGCATCTGTCCGATCTGGACTGGAGCGCTCCGGGCGAGGAAGCCATCAAGGAATTCAAGAAGGGCGACATGGTGAAAGCCGTCGTGCTGGACGCGGACCCTCAAAAGGAGCGGATCAGCCTCGGTATCAAGCAGCTTGAGGGCGACCCGTTCGATACCGCAAGTTCCGGCACACTTCGCAAGGGCTCGCGGGTCACATGCGAGATTATCGATGTCCGTGACAATGGCCTTGAGGTCAAACTGGCGGATTCCGATTTGACAGCGTTTATTCGCCGCTCTGATCTGTCGCGGGACCGCTCGGAACAACGCCCCGATCGTTTTGCCGCCGGTGAGAAGGTTGATGCGTTCATCACCCAGATCGACAAGAACTCGCGCAAGATCAGTGTCTCCATCAAGGCGCTGGAGATCGCCGAGGAAAAAGAAGCGGTGAAGCAATACGGCTCGACCGACAGCGGCGCATCGCTTGGCGATATTCTTGGCGCAGCTCTGAGCAAAGCGCAGCAGGACAGCGGCGACACGGCGGACGATGAAGAAGAAGAAGATCTTGGTGGCGACACGGAGATCGAAGCTCATGCCAGCCCTGAGACAAAGGCAGACGAATCCTGAACCTAGATCAGCTTCGTCTGTGAGATCATAGAGTCGAACTCTTCAACGCCTGGCAGTCCAGCGGATCAGCACTGGACTGCCGAATTGTTCATGATCCTTTGCGTATGGACCGATCCAGATGACGCTCCAAACCGAGCTACTTGTTGATCGTCGAAAGTTGAAGCGAAAACTGACGGGCTGGCGCGTGCTGGCCGTTGTGCTTGGCGTCGCCTTGTTAGGCGCATTGGCATTCCTGTCTGGAAAAGTCACGTCCGTCTTCGAACCCAAGCCGCATGTCGCCCGCGTTACGATTTCCGGCTTTATCAAAGATGATCGCAAACAGCAGGAACTCCTCGTCAAAGTTGCGAAATCGTCGAGCGTCAAAGCCGTCATCCTGAATATCAACAGCCGCGGCGGGACAACCACCGGTGGCGAAGCGCTCTACGAGGCCATTCGAAAACTTGCTGAGAAGAAACCGGTCGTGTCGGTTATGGGCACGATCGCAACATCTGCTGGGTACATGATCGCGCTTGGCGGTGACTATGTCGTTGCCAGGAGCAATACGATCACGGGATCCGTCGGTGTCATCGTGCAATGGCCGGAATTGAGCGAACTTCTTGGAAACCTGGGTATCAAAGTCGAAGAAGTTCGCAGCGGTGCGCTCAAAGCCAATCCATCACCTTTTCGACCTGTCGATGAAGCAGCGCGAGCGGTCACACAGGAGATGGTACTTGAGGCGCAGGATTGGTTTCTTGGCCTTGTTGCACGCCGTCGCCTGATCAGTCCGGAAGACGTCCCCGGTTTGAAAGCAGGTCGCGTCTATTCTGGCCGCATGGCAAAAGAGCACAAGCTGGTTGATGCGTTGGGCGGCGAAGCGGTTGCGAGACGCTGGCTCGATAAAGAAAAGCAAATCTCGAAAGATCTGAAAATCGTCGATTGGGAAGAGTCAAACGCGGCGAACTTCGGCCTTTCCGGATTAGCTGCCAAGCTCGTTGGAACGGTTACCGGTCTCGCTCCGGAATCGGTTCAATCGGTCATTGATCTCGGCAAACCGATCCAAGGCGGCGCGCAGCTGGACGGTCTGCTGTCGCTCTGGCACCCTCAGGCCAACTAGACGGTTGATAAATAGTACTTATTGTACGAAACTCGCAGTCTGCGAGGCACACCGATGATAAAGTCACAGTTGATCCAGAGAGTAGCCGCTGCGAATCCACATTTGTACCAGCGGGACGTTGAGCGAATCGTCAATGTCATTTTAGATGAGATTATCGCCTCACTGGCCCGAGGCGATCGCGTTGAACTCAGGGGCTTCGGCGCATTTACCGTCAAACATCGTGCAGCCCGACAAGGCCGCAATCCACGAACCGGCGAAACGGTCTTTGTGGAGGAGAAGTTTGTTCCCTTCTTCAAGACAGGCAAAGAGCTTCGAGAGCGGCTCAATCGCGATCATCCGGGGTATCACGGCGACGATGATGACGACGATGGCGATTGCTGAGAGTTGAGCGCATCTGGCCGTAGAAGATTAAGCTGACGATGGTGCGATCTATCCGCGTAGAAATCGTGCATATTCGACTGTTGCTTCGGCAATCATGTGGCCCGTGTTTGCTCCCTCGGGCGGATCGGTAGCCATAGACTCCGAACGGCTGATTCTCTAGGTTGGCGCTCGCCCATCGGGCGAAGAATCAACGTCTAGAGCAACTTTTCTGCGCTTGGCCGACTCCGACTAGGCGTAGATTGATCTGGCAGAACTAGATTTTCAATCTCACTGGGGACGGCGAGCTTGATCGATTTTTGCCCGGTCGATTGAACTGCAATTTTGCGACTTCGAGGACGCAATGACTGTTGAGGTCAAAATCTGTGGCATCAAAACGGCGGAAGCCCTCGATGCAGCGCTGGACGCGGGTGCCGATTACTTTGGCCTGGTCTTCTATCCCAGAAGTCCACGGAACGTTGGTAGAGCGGATGCGAGAGCTTTGATCGAGCGTGCAGGTAGCCGTGCCAAGAGCGTCGCCCTCCTGGTCGATCCGACGGATCAGGATATCGACGCTATTAAACGCGAGGTCGGCCCGGATTTCATTCAGCTTCATGGATCGGAAACGCCAGAGCGCGTCGTGGAAATCGCACGCATGTGCAACAACAAGGTCATCAAGGCCGTACGGGTCGAAAACGCTGCCGATGTCTCCGACACCGCCCCTTTCCGAGACATCAGCAGCTTCATACTATATGACGCGAAACCGCCGAAAGCCGACACGAGCGCTCTCCCTGGTGGCAACGGCGTTCCCTTCGATTGGAATGCACTCGCAGATCTTGACGATGATCGTGCCTTCATGCTCTCAGGCGGCCTTAGTCCGGAAAACGTTGCCGGCGCCATTGCCGGCACCGGTGCCCGGATGGTCGATGTCTCGTCAGGCGTCGAGCGAAAGGCTGGAGAAAAAGATCCGTCCCTTATTCGAAAATTCATCACGGCTGCCAAGTCAGCCTGTCCGATCCACGCAGAAGAGTAGCGCCCATGTCCGCTCCAACCGAAAATATCAAGACCAACAGTTTCCGTACCGGCCCTGACGAAAGCGGGCATTTCGGCCTCTATGGCGGCCGGTTCGTGGCCGAGACGCTCATGCCGCTTATCCTGGATCTCGAGCGTGCATACAACGCTGCAAAAGAGGATCCGGCATACAAATTAGAGCTCGATGACCTCGCGGCGCACTATGCCGGCAGACCGAGCCCTCTCTATTTTGCCGAACGCCTGACCGACCACTATGGCGGAGCCAAGGTCTACTTCAAACGCGACGAGCTGAATCATACCGGCTCTCACAAAATCAATAACTGTCTTGGGCAGATCCTTCTGGCCAAACGTATGGGGAAGACACGGATAATCGCTGAGACAGGTGCCGGTCAGCACGGTGTTGCCGTTGCCACGGTCGCCGCCCGCTTTGGATTACCCTGCATCGTCTATATGGGCGCGACAGATATCGAACGCCAGAAACCGAACGTCTTTCGGATGAACCTGCTGGGAGCAGATGTTCGTCCCGTTACGTCCGGGACCGGTACGCTCAAAGATGCCATGAACGACGCTTTGCGCGACTGGGTCGCCAATGTCCACGACACATTTTATATCATTGGGACAGCGGCCGGACCACATCCCTATCCGGCGATGGTCCGGGATTTCCAATCCGTGATCGGCCATGAAGTTCGTGAGCAGATGATGGAGCGCGAGGGACGTCTGCCGGACACACTTGTCGCCTGCATCGGTGGCGGATCGAATGCCATCGGATTGTTCCATCCCTTCCTCGATGACCCCGATGTTGCGATCCATGGCGTTGAAGCGGCCGGATTTGGGCTTGAGACGCCAGACCACTGCGCATCGCTCAATGGCGGCAAACCAGGGGTGTTGCATGGAAATCGGACCTATCTCCTTCAAGACGAGGACGGACAAATCCTGGACGGCCATTCAATTTCCGCCGGGCTCGACTATCCAGGTATCGGACCCGAGCACTCATGGCTGAGGGATACGGGCCGCGCCACCTACGGTTCCGTGACCGATCAGGAAGCCCTGGAGGCCTTTCAACTCTGTACGAAAATGGAGGGCATTATCCCAGCGCTGGAGCCCTCCCACGCCTTGGCCTATGTGAGCAAGCTTGCTCCAACACTCAGCCCTGACAATCTTCTTGTCATGAACATGTGTGGGCGCGGCGACAAAGACATCTTTGCCGTCGCTGATCATCTTGGCATGGAGATTTGATCCGGTGAGTACAACGCAAACACGCATCGATCGGCGTTTCGCCGAACTGAAATCCGCTGGACGCGGTGCGCTTGTCACATTCGTCACGGCAGGCGATCCTGATCTGGAGACCTCCTACCAGATCTTGAAACAATTGCCCGCCGCTGGCGCGGACATCGTCGAACTCGGCATGCCCTTCTCAGATCCCATGGCCGATGGTCCTGCAATCCAGGCCTCATCGCAACGGGCTTTGAGAGCAGGTCATAAGATGTCCGACACCTTGGATATGGTTCGTCGGTTTCGCGAGACGGATACCTCTACTCCTATCGTCCTGATGGGCTACTACAATCCAATCTATGTCTATCCGGTGGATCGCTTTCTGGCCGACGCCCAGGACGCAGGCGTCGATGGCCTGATTATCGTCGATGTGCCGCCGGAAGCCGATGATGAACTTTGCCTTCCCGCTCTTGCCAAGGGCGTGAATTTCATTCGCCTGGCAACTCCAACGACCGATGAAAAACGTCTGCCGGCGGTGCTCGCGAATACGAGCGGCTTTGTCTATTACGTTTCCATTGCCGGCATCACGGGCACGAAGGCCCCGGATGCGGCTGATGTCCACGCCCATGTTGCCCGCATCAAAGGACATACGGATCTACCGGTCTGCGTGGGTTTCGGAGTGCGAACTGCGGATCAGGTTCGCAAGATCGTGGAAGGCGCTGATGGCGCCGTTGTGGGATCGGCATTGGTCTCGGCAATCGAAGACAGTCTGACATCCGACGGCAAGGCAACCGCGGAAACACCGGGGCGCGTCATTTCCATTGTCAAAGACCTGGCATCCGGTTTAACCACACCGGCGTCACAGCCCGCGCAATGAGCGGGAGAAATGCTTATACTGGTTAGGCTATGAACTGGATTAACAAAGTCGTACGGCCGAAGATTCAAGGCATCCTGCGCAAACGGGAGATGCCCGACAATCTCTGGGTAAAGTGCCCGGAAACCGGGCAGATGGTCTATTATAAGGACCTGGAAGCCAACCAGTTCGTCGTCCCTGGCAGCAACTATCACATGCGGATGTCGGCGGAGCAGCGGTTTGCAGCACTGTTTGACGACGGCAAGTATGAATCGGTTCCCGTACCTGACGTGTCCCCCGATCCGCTAAAGTTCAGGGATGAACGGCGCTACACTGACCGCCTCAAAGATGCGCGCACCAAAACCGGCATGACAGATGCCGTTCTTGTTGGATCAGGCACCCTCGACGGTCTCAAGGTCGTTGCAGCGGCACAGGATTTCGGATTCATGGGCGGGTCGCTAGGCCGCGCAGCCGGAGAAGCCGTTATTATCGCCATGCGCGCGGCCAAAGAGCAGCATTCCCCGTTCATCATGTTTGCCGCATCCGGCGGTGCACGCATGCAGGAAGGCATCCTGTCGCTGATGCAGATGCCACGCACGACCGTTGCTGTTCAGGAACTACGGGAAGCATGCCTGCCCTATATCGTCGTTCTGACACATCCAACAACAGGTGGCGTTACCGCATCCTACGCAATGCTGGGTGATATCCACATTGCCGAGCCCGGCGCGCTGATCGGTTTTGCGGGACCACGTGTGATCGAGCAGACCATTCGGGAGAAGCTCCCGGCAGACTTCCAAAAATCCGAGTATCTCTTCGATCACGGCATGGTCGATACTGTCGTCCATCGCCATGATCTTCGCGACACGCTCAGTCGGATTTGCCGGATGCTGATGCATGCGCCGCAAGTCAAGAACGAACCTCCCAATGGCAATGAGAGCCAGACAACGGCACTTGCATTACCGGCAGAAACAAAAGCGACCGTTACCGAAGTCCAGTTAATGGACGGAGCCACCACTAAGAAGCCGAAGAAGCGGAGTCGCAAATCAAAACGCTCGGCTCAGCCAGAGGAAGGCGCGACCTAGGTCATGCCCGCCTTTCCATCCGATAGCGGCGAAGCTCCTTCGGACTCGCCCAAACCGGCCGTTGTCCAAAGCGATTTGATCCTGGAGCGATTCGCAGCGCTGCACCCCAAGACCATCGATTTGTCGCTCGGCCGCATCGAAACACTTCTGGAACGGCTCGGCTCGCCGCATGAAGAACTCCCTCCCGTCATTCATGTGGCCGGCACGAACGGCAAAGGTTCGGTCATTGCTTTTCTCAAGGCGATCCTGGAAGCGGCAGGACACCGTGCGCATTGTTTTACATCGCCTCATCTTGTCAGGTTCCATGAGCGCGTAGCGCTTGCCGGTAGCAATGGTGCAGCTCCGATTTCAGAAACAGGTTTGGCTGACGTCCTGCTCCGCGCCGAGGAAGCGAATGCAGGCGATGCGATCACGTTTTTCGAAATCACGACAGCCGCAGCCATGCTTGCATTCGCCGAGGCATCCGCAGACTTCCTTCTTCTCGAAACCGGGCTGGGTGGCAGACTCGACGCAACCAACGTGATCGAGCAGCCGGCATTGACCGCGATCACACCGGTGTCCATCGACCATACACAGTTCCTCGGCGAGACAATTGGCGAGATAGCGCGTGAAAAGGCCGGTATCCTGAAAACTGGAACAACTTGTATCGTTGGCCCACAGACACCGATTGCTCTGGAAGTCATCGAAGAACGGGCCGAGGAAGTCGGCGCACCGCTTAGTCGATACGGTCAGGAATGGGATGTGTACGAACAGCATGGCCGACTGATCTATCAGATGGAAAGCGGGCTACTCGATCTGCCGTTGCCGCGTCTTCCTGGACGGCATCAGTTTGCCAATGCTGGGATTGCTGTGGCGGCAGCACAACATCTCTTCTCCGGCCGACCGCCAATAGCCGCACTGGAAGCTGGCCTTGGCGCCGCAACGTGGCCTGCCCGCCTGCAACGCCTTGCGCCCGGACCACTCCACGAGAATACGGTTCCGGGAACGGAAATATGGCTGGACGGCGGACACAATCTCGCTGCTGCCGAGACGCTTGCGAGAACGATGGCCGAGTTGGAGGAGCGCTCGCCGCGGCCGCTGCATCTCATCAGCGGTATGATGAACAACAAAGACGCGCTGGGCTTTTTTTCCGCTTTTAAAGGCCTGGCCGCATGGACCGGTACACTGGCGATACCCGGCGAAGAGAATGCGTGGGAGGCCCATGAACTGGCCGAGATCGTCCGCACTGCGGGATTGACCGCCGAACCCGTTCAAGATCTGCAGCAAGCCCTTGCCGTGAGCCAATCACGCAGCGGTGCCGAACCTGTACGGGTGTTGATCTGTGGATCGCTTTATCTCGCCGGACATGTGTTGAGCCTGCAGCGCTGAGACCGCCGAAAGCCGCAAATTCTGGATATGCAAAACGCCGGCCCGATGGATCAGGCCGGCGCAGTAATTCTTGACGACGATACGTTCAGCTTGTTGCGGAAGATGAAGCGCTACCGATTGCACCTGAAATCCAATCGAGAAGCTTGCCCTTTGGCGCAGCACCCTGCTGGGTCGCCGCCACTTCGCCGTCCTTGAAAATCATCAGAGTCGGAATTGCCCGGATGCCATACTTCATCGGCGTCGACGGATTCTCGTCGATATTGATTTTTGCGATCCTGACCTGTCCGTTCATTTCCTCGGAAATCTCTTCGAGAGCCGGCCCGATCTGCTTGCATGGACCGCACCATTCGGCCCAGAAATCAACGACGACGGGAGTCGAAGATTTTAGAACCTCGTTCTCGAATGTATCGTCGGAAACTGCTTCGCTCGCCATATCAATCACTCCTGTTGCGCCGCATCCGCAGCAGGATCCGCGAGACGGCTATTTCGATTTGTATCGAAACTATGTGCGAGCCCCAGAGGCGTCAAGTCCATGCATGGCAGCTATGCCGAGACGGCTCTCCTGTACGTCGAGCAGGGCGTCGGGTAGTGCCATGAGTCTGGGGATAGCCGTCCAAAGCAGAGCTGCTCTCACGCGCTTACCGGGAAACCGCCTGCGGACAGCCGCGCGATAGAGAGCGAGTTGTGCGATATATGCCGGCGATGCATCTTCGACCTGCTCTGGTGGTGGCCGATTCGTCTTGTAATCGACGATCAAAATCTCTTGATCTGTAACAACTATCCGATCGATCTGGCCGGCGACGTCGATCGTTGGCAATTTGGGATCGGCTGCTGGCAATCTGGCAGCGAGCGACGCTTCGGCAAGACTTCCGGGCCCAAAGACTGACGAAAATTCGGAATCGTTCAACACGGCCAGCGTTTCGGTAATGACCTCATCACGTTGCGCCGGCGACAATTGCGCCCCTCGGGCCTCGACAAATCTGCGCGCGGATACCTCCCAAGCGACCGGATCGAGTCCTGGCAGGTGCTCGAGCAGCGTGTGGATCAACACGCCTCTGGCAAACCGATTGTCGTTTGCAAGCGCAAGCGGGGAATCAACAACCTGCTCAGTTATCTCGGCTTCGGACAAAGCACCCGAAGGGGTCAGCGATCGCGCTGATTGCTCGCCCGAAGCGACCGATTGTAAGGCCCAATCAGGAAGCGGCACGGCATCGGTGCGGCTCTCATGCCTCTCGACCTTGGTTGCGACAGCTTTCTGTTCGCTTACCAACTGCCAAATCGTTCTGCCCTTGGCATCCTGTTTCTCTTTGAGATTGTTGCCGAGAGCATCGCGAACGAGATTGTACCAGCAGCCGTCGGGAGGCTTGCGCTGCCCCTGCCAACCACAAACATAGAGCCGGTCCCGCGCGCGTGTCATCGCAACATATAGAAGACGGTGATATTCCTCCCTTGCGGCGCGATCGCGCTCTGCTTTCAGACCTGCCGTCATCGCCAGACCGCCGGTTCCAGGAGGCGCCCATATGGCACCCTTGAAGCGCCCCTCAACCTCATATGGCAAGAGCCGTGCCGGTCCGGCAGTCGCTGGTGTGGAGAATGTGTCAGGCAGAAAAACGATACTCGATTCCAGGCCTTTTGCACCATGGACCGTCATGATCCGAACTTCGTTGCGTCCCTGTTCCAGGTCACGCTTTACTTCCTCGTCGCCGCGTCGCAGGTCATCCAGGAAACCTTGTAGGGTCGGCGGCTCTTTCTCCTCGAATGCGAGGATCTGCGCGAGAAACGCATCGAGCGCATCGCCCGCTTCCGGCCCTAGACGTTGCAGCATGCTCCGTCTGAGCGCCATTCCATCTTCCTCCAACAAGCCGGCGTAGAGCTCATATGGCGCATCGAAGTCGACCCGTCCGAGAAGACCGCGCAAACGTATCGCTGCGCTCGCGATGAGTGATTCATCACTCTCCCGGGCTTTCAGAGCATCCCAGAGTGAAGCCGTGCGCCCATGCGCCAATCGAAAGAGATCGTCGTCATCCAGTCCGAAAAGTGGGCTTTTGAGGACAGCTGCCAGAGAAAGGTCGTCTTCCGGCATCAGAAGAAAGTCACCCAATGCCATGAGGTCCCGGACGGCAAGCTGATCCTGCAAACGCATGCGATCGGATCCTGCGACCGGCAGACCGCGCGATTTCAGTGCCTTGATCATAACTTGGGCGAAGGGATCGCGGCGGCGGACCAGAATCAGAACATCTCCTGGAGCGATCGGCCGGTCCTGGGATTCCAAACGCACGCCTGTGCGAATCCATTCCAGGATCGTCTCCGCTATCCGACCGGCGAGCGCCGTGGCTGCTTCTCCGGGCCGGATACGATCGCCAAGCGGGTCGAACGGACCGGACGGCTCGGTCTTTTCCGTTGCCTCACCATCCCATAGCTCCACATGCCCCGCATCTTCTGCGCGATGGGAGAAATGAACAATGGGTGCCCCGCCTCCGGTCAGACCTTCCGCGGCAACAGGGTTGGAGAAAACACGATCGACGCTTTCCAATACGGGTGCAGTCGAACGAAAAGACAAATTCAGATCGATGGGATGCCAGGTTTTTCCTGCTGCCGATGCCTTATCCCGAAACAACTTACCCTGACGTCCGAATTCGGCAGGGACCGCACCTTGAAAACTGTAAATGGACTGCTTTTCGTCACCGACGGCAAAAACCGTCCGGGTCGCATCGCGCGCACCTTCGCCTGCGAAAAACTCGTCAGCCAATGCGGCAATGACCTGCCACTGCTGTGGGCTCGTATCCTGTGCCTCATCGACCAGGATATGATCCATGCCGCCATCGAGTTTGTAGAGAACCCAGGGTGCAGCATCGGCACGTGAAAGAAGGCTCTCCGTCTTCCCGATGAGATCGTCATAGTCCAGCGCCGCCTGCGCTGCTTTGCGATCGTCATAGTCTTTCGCGATCGCCTGAGTGAGACGAAGAAGAGCCTTGTTTGCCTCCAAGACACCGAATGCTCGACGCTTGCAATCCAGCGCGTAGAGTTTGTCGCGTGCTTCACTCAGAGCATCAACAAGTTGCGGCGATGCGTCGGAAATACGGCGCGTCGCAAGGGATTTACGAGGTTCTCCAGACTTTGTCAGCAGCGTCTCGCGTAGGGCACGGATACGTTGACCCTGATCGCCGGCCGTCCGAGCTGCGGCAAGGCCGCTCCCTGTGCGGCGATCTGTAATAGAGCCTTGTGCCAACGCCTCGATGGCAAGCTGCATGGTTTCATCGTCAATGACGGCGGCTTGATCTTCGAGAATTCGATCGGCGTTGTCGGAAGGACCGATGCCAAGATCTCGCTCCAATGCCGTCAACATCCTCTCGCCCGCACCAGCAATGTCAGCAGCAAGCGCAACCTCGACTATCTCGCGAAAGGATTGTTCAGCCGATCTGGCAACGATCTGCTGCAAGGCATCTCCAAGCGCGCCGTCTGCATCCTTCGCAGCTTGAGACAGAACCCTATCGACCGCCTGCTGCTTGAGGGAGGAAGCACCTCTCTCATCAAGCACGGTGAAATCCGCGGAGATCCCCGCTTCCAATGGGAACCGGTGTAAGAGTCGTTCACAAAAGGCATGGATTGTGTGGATCTTCAGGCCTCCGCGCGTCTCGATCGTGCGTGCGAAAAGGCGCCGTGCCAATGCCGCTTCCTGGGCCGTCGGCGGTGCTCCTGTCAGCCGTGTCAGCGCTTCTTTCAAAGCATCGACCGACATCGTCGCCCAGGAACCGAGTTCTCTGAAGAGCCGGTTCTGCATTTCTGCGGCGGCTGCTCGGGTATAGGTCAAGCAAAGAATGCCCTCTGGCCGGTTTCCATCCAGAAGAAGCCGCAGGATACGATTGACGAGGACATGCGTTTTTCCTGTTCCGGCATTTGCAGAGACCCAGGCCGAAGCGGCGGGGTCGGCCGCACGTGCCTGATTGGCGTCGGTTGCCTCTTTGACTGCCGCAACGTCCATCGCGTCACCCGGCCTGTTCATCGCTGCTGGTCCACTCACCGACACGTGCCAGATGGGCGTAGTCGTCGAAGCGATAGCGACCTTGGAAATCCGGCCGTCGCAGGCAAGCATAGGGCGTTTCGATCTCGTCAAACTTCGCAATCAGCGTCTCGAGTTCACCGAGCGCCTCGACTGCCAGATCGTGCGCTGGCTTCCCGGCTGCCTGCTCATCACTACCGGCATCATGAGCGCCCAGAACGTGCACATAGCGCAAATCCGATACCGCCTGGACATCAAGCCCGTCATACGACCCTTTGAGTGCGATGGCGGCCTCTAGCGGTAGCTGCGGCGAGACCAGAGAATCGACTTGTGAACGGCGGGGTGGCGTTCCGGTCTTGTAGTCGTAGAAAACAAGCTCTCCATCCTCGGTCAGATCGATCCTGTCCGCCCTTGCCGTCAATGTGAATGCGCCCGCATGCGCGTCGATAACGAGTTTTCCGCGCACCTCGGAACGGCATTCCGCAATATTGTGCCGGCGATCCGCTTCTGTCGCTCCGAACCATCTCGCGAAGCGTGCAAAGTGCGGTCTCCAGAATGCCCAAACGCGCGGGTGACCACCAAGCGAACGGAATAAATTATCTGCAATATCAAGAAGTTCCTTATCCGGATCTGGCGGCAGCGCGTCAGGAAATCTTGCTGTGAATTGATGCAAAGCCTGGTGAACAAGTTGACCGCGAAGCGCCGCATCCGGCTCACCAGAAAGCGCATCAAGTGCCTCCAGGCTCAAGATATCGCGTGCGAAGATTGCATACGGATTGGCAATCCATTCTTCGATACGCGTTACGCTCATCCGGCGCGGCCGGGCCACCAAAGGTGGCTTCGGCTCCGGGGGTGATATCGGACAATAATTGGGGATATGGTCGCGCTGACGTGCCCATGCGAGCCAGGGGTCCTCGGAAGCCAGCGCCCGCTCTTTTTCCACTCCCTGGAGCAGAGCACCGAGCCTGAGGACCCAACGCGATGCGACGGTCGGTACGCCATCCACTTTGGCGGCCCGTGTGACGATGACCTGTGGCGCCGACAGAAGCTGGGCAACATCATGCGCCGCCAGTCCGACCCGGCGCTCTGGCGCTGGAAGGCCGACTGCCGCACGCATCGGACGACTTAGCCAAGGATCGGGATCTTCGATCCTCGGCCATGTCCCTTCATTGAGACCGGCAATGATAACCAAATCAGCGCGCTGGAGGCGGGCTTCCAGAGGCCCAAGAATCGACAGCCGCGGATGCGCTGCCTGCCGGGGACGCACAACACCGCCGCGCAGCAAACTGCGATAGAACTCGGAATAATGGCGTGCCGCAATATCCGGATCGACCGCGGCTCCAGATAGAATCTCGGTGAAATGTAACGCTAGCGCTTCGCCGGCATCGCCTCGCCAGACATGGGAGTCATCACCACTCTCATCACGTGCAAGTGCTTCTGCAACCTTGGTATGCGCCTCGAAAAAGGTGCGGACACCATGAGTTTTCCCATTCTGCAGTTGCAAGAGCGGCAAGAATGCAGATTCCAGGTCGTCCAGCAGCGTCTCGGCCTCGAGACATCCTTCTTCGCCTAATCTGCCGATCGCTGATGCATTGCGAGGATTTTCGACAAGTGCGGCTCTCGTTCGTTCGATCACACTTCGCGCGCCCGCCAAGCCGGATGCAAGTTGAGGCCTGCGAAATGCGATGAGCTCAAGCGTTCGGGCAGCCTGACGAATGGCCGCTGGCGGACGGCCCATTCGCGTTAGCGGATGCTTCAAGAGAGCAAGCAGTGAAACCGGTGAGAATCCGTTGCCAGCCACTTCGGCAACAAGATCAAGGAATACGCCAGCCGGCGTCCTTGCAAGCGGGCGTCCGGCAGAATCGTCAACTCTGATATCCCATTTTTCCAATCGGGCCGAGATGCGCCGGGCCAAGACCCGGTCGGGCGTTACCAGGGTCGCCGTCCGGCCGGGAACTTCGGCCGCCTGGCGAAGCAGCAACGCCACCGTCTCAGCTTCATCCTCGGCCGTTGGCGCTTCGATCGCCGTTATACCGTCAAGCGCTGCATCCAACGCGGTGTCAGGCTCACTGTCTCCAAAGACGCGCCATCGTTCCGTCGTCGTGGCGGGGCGCATGGTTTCGCTCACCAGTCGAAGCCGCGCCGCTTCACCGGCTTGAGGGCTTGTACCGGGAACAGGTGTGACATGTTCTCGGTCGGTCGCCAGTTGATGAAGAAGTTGAGCCATGCCGAATTGCGGGTGCTCGGGATGATCACGGGCGAGCAGAGACCAACTCTCATCATCCAGATCCATGTCCAGTCCTGGAAGGATAACGGCCCCCTGCGGCAGGCGGGCAACGACATTCAAAAGCGCTGCGGTAGCAGGCACACTGCCGGTGGATCCGGCTGCAATAACGGGCCCCTTGGGTGGCGTAAGCCGCATCCTTTCTGTCTCGGCTGCCATCAAGGCATCGCGCCGTGCATAAGGCGAGGTGAAACCGCGATCCTTGAGATACTGCGGCCAGTGCTCCGTAACAATCTGCAGAAATGTCGTCGTCAGTTGCCAGTGTTCGGCAAAACGCTCCGGAGCCAGGTCGTTCAATTTCTCTTTCAAATCAACGCGTTCCGACTCCAGCTCGTCCATGAGACGAATGAGTTCCGTTGCCAACGACACGGCCTGGGCCGGTGTTGTCGCCGGAAATCCTGGCGCACCGGGTGCACTGTTCGCACGCATTGTCCGGCTCCAGGTGAGCACAAGCTGTGTCACGGCGAGCCTGCGTTCGAGATTGCCGATCGCAGGCGGCATTTCCAACCCTTCCTTGCCGGTGATCGAAATGTCTCCACCAGAGAAGAATTCCGTTTCCTCATCGACGTCGCCCAACGGACGGATGTGCGGCAACAAGAGCGCTTCGCCGTCTGTCATGCGCAGGAACGCCTCACGCATTGCCCGGCAGGCCCGGCGCGTTGGAAGAAAGATCGTGTATGTCGCAAGTGCTAACGGATCGGGTGGCTGCCCTCCGGCACAAGGAAGATTGCCTTCCAGAACGGCGCGCGCCAGGGCATCGAGGAACGGCGCGGTTGGCGGAATAGTGAAGAGCCGCGGTGCCGCATCCAGCCCTCCGTCAATAGACTCTACGCTGGAACTATTCGGCGATGATTTCACCTTCGAGGCACCTCTCTGCCTCCTTGAGCGCCTCTGGGGTCCCGACATGCATCCAGATACCGTCATGACGGAGACCGAAGACACGCTCCGCTTCGATGGCCCGGTCCCACGGCAGATTGAGCGAAAACGCTCCGTCCGGCATATCGTCGAGAAGACGGGGATGAATGATGGACACGCCGGCGAATACGAACGGAACAACTTCGTTTTCGCCCGGTCTGTGAATTCGACCGTCTGGGCTCATGGAAAAATCGCCCGATCCGGAATAGCCGACAGATTTGTTGGCCGCGGCCAAGAGCAAGAGAGCATCCATACGCTCCGGATCCCAAGCATCCGACATACGTTCCAATGCCGCCGTCGAGCCTTCGATCCAGACAGAATCGGAGTTGTGCACGAAGAAGCAACGATCACCGAAGTGCTGCAGAACCTTTTTCACACCGCCACCGGTATCCAATAGCGCCGTTCGTTCATCGGAAATTACGATCCGCGGCGTCTCACGCGTCGCGACATGTTGTTCGATCTGATCCGCCAGATAGTGGACATTGACCACGGCATCCGTAACGCCGACATCCACCAAACGATCGAGCACATGGTCGAGAAGAGGCTTGCGGCCCAGCTTTACCAAGGGCTTGGGACAATGGTCGGTCAGAGGCCGCATACGCTGACCATAGCCTGCCGCCAAAATGAATGCTGATGTCGGCTTCATCTCTTTCTGTGCAACCCGCCGGGTCTATCCCGCCGGTCATTGTCCATTTTGGATACAGCGTTTTTCAATGGGGAGATGGGTGTCATACCATGCCTTGAGTTCACCGAGGGCCGGATGATTGAGATTGCGTTCGAGATAGCCGGACACGCGCGGGATATGAGCCAGATAGCCGTGCTTGCCATCGCGGGCTGACAAGCGCGCGAAAATTCCCAAGATCTTCGTGTTACGCTGTGCGCCAAGGATTGCATAGCTGGTCTTGAATGATGCGGTGTCGAAGTGGGGATCACGTGTCGTACATGCCGCACAGTAGTAATCCAGCATGTCATCTTCAAGCGCTGCCGGCACATCGATCCGGGCGTCCTGCAATAGAGACACGAGATCGTATGCAAGGGGTCCGCGAAGCGCATCCTGAAAATCGATGAGACCGACCCGCTCAATCCCCGTTCGCTCCGCTAGCCATATCAGGTTCGGCGAATGATAATCGCGCAAAAGCCACCCCTGTACGTCATTCTGAATCGACGCAAACAGGGGATCCCAGATGCGATCGAATGACTCCGCAAATCCGTCCGGTGCAGCATCGCCATGAACGGCCGGCCAGAACCAATCCAACAGGAGTGAAATCTCGATGGAAAACGTTCCTCGATCGAAAGGCGGCAGCCTGTGCTGACCTCCTCCTGGAAGCGGTAGAGCATCCGGAGGCGGTGCTTCGCGAGCTGCGATCAGCACATCCACAGCCGCACGCGTCAGCATTTCTTGATCGGCACCAGCCGGTATCGAGCTTTGGTAGACGACGTCACCGAGGTCCTCCAGAATCAGAAAGCCGCGCGTCAAGTCGTGCGCGATGATTCTTGGTGCACTCAGGCCGATTTCGGATAGAGCCTGGGCGACAGCGACGAATGCGCCCACATCCTCCGCCAGATGGGCTATCGCACTATAGGGCAATCCGTCACGAATGGGTGGGCCATCCGGTTGGCGCGGTGCATCCATCAGGAGCGCCAGATCCGTCCCTTGTTGCAGGCGAACATAGCGACGAGGTGATGCATCGCCCTGCAGCAGCTCGGAACGCGCTTCCTGCCATCCTGCTCTTGCCAGGAAGGACTGCAGGGCCGTGAAACGCTCCAGGCGGCCGGACCACGCACCTTGTCCACTCAGTTGCAGCTTTCGGACATCGTGGTCTCGTCCATCATCAATGCGAATATCAAGCCGGTCATCGGCAAGCAGTCCGTCAATCCTTTCAGGCCATTCGATAAGCACCAGCCCTTCGGCCAGGGCATCATCCATGCCAAGCTCTTCAAGCTCGTCAGCCGATTGCAGTCGATAGCAGTCGAAGTGGGTGATCGTCATCCGCGTCGTTTCGTAGGACTGCGCGATCGAGAATGTGGGGCTGGACACGTCCTGTCCGGCTTCGCCGCCAATGCACGCGATCAAAGCGCGCGCAAACTCGGTCTTGCCAGCTCCGAGCGCACCCGACAGCGTTACGACATCGCCTGGGCGTAGAACCAGTGAAAGCGCCTCGGCCGTGTCGGCCAGACGCTTTAGGTCGACATCGTCTATCGTGAGATGGGCGCTCATGCGGCGGCAGTCGAAGAGTCCTGGTCACTCGCCATCGAAGGAATGCTGAGCGTGTCCGCCGCCTCGGCGTCGTCTTCGCCGGTTGGCAACGTCATTTGTCGTTTGGGAAACCGAACCGTCACCGTTGTCCCCTCACCAGGGGTCGAGTCCAGAGCAATGGCACCACCATGAAGTTCCACGAGGCTCTTGACGATCGACAGACCAAGACCAGCGCCCCGGTGGCTGGTTCCATGTGTGTGGCTGATAAATCTCTCAAAGATCTCTGTTTGGTTCTCCAACGGAATACCAATGCCCTCGTCAGAGACCGAAATCGCGATGTCGCTGCCTTCATTGACGCAGGCGATCCGGATTGTACCACCCTCCTCGGAGAAACCGGCAGCATTCGACAGGAGATTGTAAAGCACTTGGGTTACGCGCCTCTGATCCGCGACCAACTCGTTCAGATCTTGCGCGATCTCCACGTCGAGGTCGAGCCCTGCATGCTGCAACCGCTCACGCACGCCGAGAATTGCAGCATCGATGACCTCCTGCACATCCACCTGCGCCAGATTCAGATCGAGCCCTCCGGCATCGATCGTCGCAAGATCGAGAATATCGTTGATGATCGCGAGAAGCGTATCGCTCGATGCCCTGATATCGGAAACATATTCGCGTTGCTTGTCATTCAGTTCGCCGGTCACATCGCCCCACAGCAGTTCGGCAAATCCGATAATATTCGTCAGCGGCACTCGTAGCTCATACGAGATGTGGGAGATGAATGTATTCTTGAGCTGATCGGCTGCTTCCAATGCCTGCGCACGTTCAACGAGAGCATCCTCAACCCTTTTGGTGTCGGTGATATCCACATAAGTGAGCAGCATCGCGCCGTCGGGTAACGGCAAGCCGGAGTATGCAAGGATACTCCCATCAGGGCGCGACAATTGTCGCTCCAGGACTGGCCGCTCGTAGTCGATGCTGGTCACCGCACGCTTGATATCATCCCAGACCGAATCGTCATCGAAAAGCGTTCGGCACCACCCGATAACCTGGTCGATGTGCGGCTCCTCATCGAGATCATGGTCATCGAGAGACCAGATCCGTGCGAACGACGGGTTATAAAGCTTAAGTCGACCATCGGTCGCAAACACCGCGACACCCTCTCGAAGCTTGTCGAGTGTCTCTTTCTGAACGCGCGACAGCGAGTTATATCGGCTTTGCAGGGCCAGACGTTCCGTCACATCCTCGAAAAAGAATGTTGCGTCCCCGCTTTCACGTCTGCTGCCCGCGACACGGATCGAACGGCCATCGGGCAGATGCCATCTGTTATCGGCCGGCGCACCGCTTCCACCGAGAGCAAGCTGCTTTGTCTTCCATTCCCGGTAGTTCGCCTCTTCCGGCAACACGCTCTGAGCCCGGAGGCGATCGAGAATCTCGCCATGCCGCGGCCGTCCCTGCAACCAATCGACATTAAGCGCAAACAGCGTGCAATACGCATCGTTGAAGTAAATCAGCCTTTCATCCGGCGCGAAGACAGCCACGCCTGTGGCTACTCCGTTCAGCGCTTGTGCATAAGACTCCAGCCGATTGGCAGTGTCTCCGCTTTCATCCCCCGGCGTATCCATCGCGAATCCGGCACTCGCGGCACCGAGAGGGAGGATCACCGTATCGTAGACCTTGTCCCTTCCCGCCGTCGTTCCTTCTGCCTGCCCTCGATAAATCTCGCTCTCTTTCAAGTGCTTCTCAGCCGCCTGCCGCGATCTGGAATGCAGGAGTTCGATTTGATCGCGAAGCACTTGTTCCGAACTCGCAGCTTCCACGGCCTTTGAATAGGTCCGATTGACCCACTCGATCTTGCCGCGCGCATCGCGCAACCATACCGGTGCCGGAAACGCATCCAGAACGGAGCGGAGTGCCGCAATCTCGTTGCCCAATTGCGCATGCTGTTCTGCAACCCGCGCCAAATCCTGCCGACGTCCTGCGAGATCGCGAACCTTGAGGACCGTTCCGCCACCCGAAGCCCGCCCGTCGATTTCGACGTAACTGCCAGCCAACGTCTTCGACATGACATTGAAGCCGGATCCATTGCCCGTCAGCATGGACAAGCGGGATTTGACCTCACCGGCGGCAGTACGGTCAAGCCATGTATCCAGCTTCAGCAATTTTTGAAGGTCGGTTGGTACGCCAAGGTCGGCGATCAGAGTATTGGCCTTGATGCGCGGCACGCCGTCATCGTCCCAGTGCACCAAGACCTGAGGCTCGGCCGTGACGAGCGCCTCAAGATTCGCACGGGCATCATCAAGCGCCTGCCCGCGTTCCTTTGCACGGATTTCAGCCCTGCGCGCGCGGTTTCGCGAGAAAATAGCGACAGCCGAAATGACGATGGCAAAAAGCGTTAACCCGGCCCAGAGCCCGAAAATGATGAGCCCTCGCAGGTCCGTCGTCATTTCTTCCAAGTTCGGGATCGCGGCAGATGCAGGCGCACTCAAGCCCGACGACACAAGCAATGTTGCGACGACAGTATTCCTGCTGTGCCAGCTCAAGCCGGCGCTATCGTGGCCAGGGCCACATACCATTGCGTTCGCTCCAAACCACCCCCAATGGCCTGCACGCAATGACGCAACGCACTGCCGACAAACGAGGACGGCGCGCGGACCGCTTATACCAGCGGTAGTCACTATTGCCCCTTTTCACCGGGTGCATTTGCTCCCAGGCGTCGTTGCGTCCTGCTTGCAGTACCCGGCACTGCGGCACAGAACGCGCCTAACCTGAGAACAAATGCACCCGGTGAAAAGGGGCAATAGTAACCGCCGCTGGTATAAGCTAGGGCGAATCGTCTTAGATTACCTCAGTTTACGCAGATAATCCCGCAATTGACATCGCATGTGGATGACCGTGATAGCGATCCCCATGCGACGTCGCATCTAATGTGGCTAGTACCGATAGTGCTCGGGCTTGAAAGGTCCCGTTTCCGGTATGCCGAGATATTCGGCCTGCTCGGCGCTTAGCGCTGTCAATTTCGCGCCGAGACGGTCCAGATGAAGCTGCGCAACCTTTTCATCGAGATGCTTTGGAAGAACGGTCACTTCATTGGCGTAGGACTCGTGGTTTTTCCAAAGTTCGATTTGGGCCAAGACCTGGTTGGTGAAGGACGCGCTCATCACAAAGCTCGGATGGCCGGTGGCGCAGCCAAGATTGACCAAACGTCCTTCTGCAAGAAGAATCATGCGCCGGCCATCGGGAAACTCGATCTCGTCGACCTGCGGCTTCACATTGTGCCATTTGAAATTGCGCAATCCCTGGACCTGAATTTCGGAGTCGAAATGGCCGATGTTGCAGACGATGGCCCGGTCCTTCATCTGGCGCATATGATCGACGGTAATGACGTCTTTATTGCCCGTTGCGGTAATGAAGATATCGCCTTCAGGTGCGGCATCATCCATGGTCGCCACTTCATAGCCTTCCATGGCGGCCTGGAGCGCGCAGATAGGATCGATTTCTGTCACCATGACGCGGGCGCCTTGACCACGCAGGCTTTCCGCAGACCCCTTGCCGACATCGCCATAGCCGCAGACGACGGCAAGCTTGCCGGCAAGCATCACGTCTGTCGCACGCTTGATCCCGTCCACGAGGCTCTCGCGGCAACCGTAAAGATTGTCGAATTTGGATTTGGTGACTGAGTCGTTGACGTTGATGGCCGGGAACGGCAGCGTCCCTGCCTCCTGCATCTGATAAAGACGATGCACGCCGGTCGTGGTCTCTTCCGACACGCCGCGGATCGCATCGCGAACTTTGGAAAACCAGCCAGGTGTCTTCTCCAGCCGCTTCTTGATGGTCGCGAAAAGAACTTCTTCTTCTTCATTCGCAGGGTTGTCGAGTACAGAAGGATCGGTTTCGGCCTGCGCACCAAGGATGACCATGATGGTGGCATCGCCCCCATCGTCCAGGATCATGTTGGCCGTCTCGCCATCGCCCCAGTCGAAGATACGGTCAACATAGTCCCAATATTCCTCAAGGGTCTCACCCTTATAAGCGAAAACGGGTGTGCCGCTCGCCGCGATCGCCGACGCCGCATGATCCTGTGTCGAGAAGATATTGCAGGACGACCATCGCACGTCGGCTCCAAGCGCTTTGAGCGATTCAATAAGGACCGCTGTCTGGATCGTCATGTGAAGGCAACCCGCCACCCGCGCGCCTTTGAGCGGCTGCGAAGCACCATATTCCTCACGGACAGCCATCAAACCAGGCATTTCCGTCTCAGCAATTGCGATTTCTTTTCGGCCCCAGTCCGCGAGCTCGATGTCTTTTACGATGTAGTCCATGGCGTCCGCCTTTCACGATTGGCTGCGTCTCGATCGAACTGCGCTATCGATAGTGCAGGCGACCTGAGTTCGCTGTCTGGGCACCCTATTACCGGCTCCGGCAGCACGATGCAATAACGATATAAAGAAATCCTTATATCCTTATCTCAAAATATTTATATCGAGAATGGTGTCAGGCGTCCTCGCCGAAACGCGACCCTATGAGCTCTATCAAGGCATCCAATGCCTGGCGTGCCTGCGGCCCCTTGGCCTGGACGGTCACGGTGTCGCCTTTGCGGGCTGCAAGCATCATCAGACCCATGATCGATGTGCCTCCGACGCTCTGGCCGTCGCGAACAACGGTGACCTCGGCTTCGAACCGCTCAGCGCATTTGACAAATTTGGCAGAAGCGCGGGCATGCAGTCCCTTGCGGTTGCAGATCAAGACCTCGGCAACATGCGCGTCCCCGGACGATGTCGGCTCGTCATTCACCCTGTTGTACTCTGCTTCCAGTCTTGCTTGTGCCGTCCCACAAGTCGCCTGGCGTAGTAGACGAGATTTTCAGAGGCGCGATAGCGAAGGAACCGGAGGCGCGACCCCAAATCGCCCTGCCACGTCCGAAATGCCGCACGTGATCGCCGGGGAACGGGTATCGGATAGACCGGTCCAAAATGACGCTCGATCCGTTCGCGCCACCAATCATGGGATCGCAATGTTACATGCGCGTTGCGGCCATCCGGCAGCGTATGCTTGGCCGGCGATGTGTCGACAACAATGATTGCCTCCTCGCACAGACGACGCATTTGCAAAAGAACGTCATCCAGGTCTGCCTCGTCGATATGCTCCAGCACATCGATATTGACGAGAAGGTCGGCGGTCCTTGCAGGCGGAGTCGCATAGTCGGGGATCGCCGGATCGTAGCGCAGCAGGTCGGGTGTCGGATCAAGGGCCAGGCTTTCGAGAAAGCGGCTTTGCCCACAGCCATAGTCGAGGATCGATTTGGGGTTCAGAAGACGAATCTGCGGACGCAGGAAACGCACGTATTTGACGGAGCTTGTCCCGTAGACGCGGCTACTGTGCACGCTGCCGTAGTAGTCGATTAGCGACGATTCGTCAGCCATGGCTCGTCTTTCGGTTTTGACATCGCCGACACTCTGCCCGCATCCGATCCGGTACACGGAAGACTATCGAAACTCGTCTCATAGTCCGGGACAGGCGCCGCGTCGATACCTTATGCGCAAGCCACTACTGGTGACCCGTCAGGATCTGGCTTGCAGCGGTGATGTATTTACGACCGGCCTCAAGTGCTTCGTTGACGGCGTCGGCCATCTTGGTTTCACCGCGAATGCTGGCGAGCTTGATGAGCATCGGGAGATTGACGCCGGCCACCACTTCGACATTCGCCTCTTCGAGGACCGAAATCGCGAGATTGGAAGGCGTTCCACCGAACATATCTGTCAGCAGCACGGTTCCATCGCCGCTGTCGACCTCTCGAATGAGTGTCAGAATTTCATCTCGCCGTCCCTCCGGTTCATCGTCCGGACCAATGCAGATCGTGGCCATCTGTTCCTGGGGACCAACGATATGCTCAAGGACGCCACGGAACTCCTCCGCCAGTCGTCCATGGGTGACAACAACAAGACCTATCATTCGATACTCAATCCGCTTTCACCCCCCGCACGATGCAGGGGCCGTATCTTTGTCCGCACCGGCCAACGAAGGCAAGATCAATCTCGGAGTCCGGCACGAAAGCCCTGTGGCCGGCCGTCTTAGCCGGATAAGAGATTGCCATCCAGCAGCAGTTTCAGCTTCAAAGGTGCCGATGCCTCGAAGGGGGCAAGAACGGTCAAGGGCACCTGCCGTCCGAGGATTTGTTCTTGCGGAGGAGGATCGGGCTGCAATCGCGGCACCGCACTGCTTTTGACAAGATCGACGACGAGCACGAGTGTCGCGTGATCCCGACACGGCACGCACAAGGGGCCGATACCCCGAACTTCGATCAATCCTGCGATGGTTGCCGGCGCTCGAACGATGAGTTGGTCATCGATCAGCGAAATCGAGGTCTGATCATCTGAGATGAGAGCGGCACCATCGCTCGCAAAATCGGAAATGAAACGCAGGGCAAGATCTGACTTTCCCGAGCCACTGGCCCCCCTTATCAGAGCGGCCCGACCGGCAAGAGCCACGGTCGTCGCATGCAGAAGACACTCCGAGCCCACCACTTAAACGTCTCGGGTGTGCCGGACTTCGGGTTTTGCGGCGGGGAGACGGATGACGAACCGCGCACCTGTCGCGCTCTTGGAATTCGACCGGCCGTCGGACGGTGTTTTGTTTTCAGCCCAGATCCGGCCATCGTGCGCCTCGATGATCTGTTCTGAGATATTCAGACCAAGACCAGAATGATTGCCAAAGCCTTCATGGCCGGGCCGATCAGTATAGAAGCGTTGAAAAATCTTCTTGAGATTCTCTGTCGGAATCCCCGGTCCTTCGTCTTCAATCGAAATCTCGATTTCACGATGGAGCCTTCTCGCCGTCACAACGACCTCACCTTCCTCCGGCGTGAAGGACAGGGCATTGTCCAGAAGGTTCGTCATCACCTGACCGAGCCTGATATCGTGCCCCTGAACGACATAACCGGTCGACCTCGCAGGGGCATCGGCGATATCGAGAATAACGCGCTTAGCGTGCTTGGCATGATCGTCCTGAAACGTGGGCACGATCGTCCGCAGCAAAGTCGCCATATCGACGCGATCAGCGCCTTCTCTTGCCAGTTCGGCATCCAGCCGCGATGCATCGGAAATATCGCTCAGCAGCCGATCAAGCCTCTTTACGTCATGTTGAATGACCGCAATCAGGTCTTCCCGCGCCTCTTCCGATTTCACGAGCGTGAGGGTCTCCGCCGCGCTTCGCAAGGACGTTAAGGGGTTCTTGAGTTCATGAGCCACATCGGCGGCAAAGCGCTCGATTGCCTCGATCCGTTGATAGAGCGAAGCCGTCATGTCACTCAGCGAGCCTGACAAATCGCCGATTTCATCCGTTCGATGCGTATAATCCGGGATCGTTGCCCGAGCCCCGATCGCACGCCGGACGCGGTCTGCCGCCCCGGATAAGCGCTGGATGGGGCCGGCAATGGTGCGCGCAAGCAGCATCGACAGAAGCAAAGTTACGATGGCGGCAAATAGCGCGAACTTCAGAATGCGCAGTCGCTCTTCACCGACAATGGCATCGATGCTGCCGCCTCGGGTGGACAGGAGAAGCACACCGAGCACATCACGGGCGCGCCGCACCGGTACGGCAACACTCACCACTAGGCCACCTTGTTTGTTTAGTCGCACGATCTTGACGGACGTACCGGTAAGTGCCGAAACCACTTCCGGGTAGGCCCTGCCATTCGCACCGCCGATATCACGATAGACGGGCAAGTCCTGATACCACAGCCAGGCACGGAGCTTCCGCCAAGTCGTTCTCAGGAAGCCAGGCTGTTCATCACCGGAGGGCTTCGGTTCCAGACGAAGAACCTCGCCGCGCACGTATATGTTGTCAGAGTCGAGTGTGAGATTTCCCTCACGGTCGTAGATCCGCGCGCGCGTGCCCGTTGGTTTGATAAGCCGGCGCAAAGTGGGTGCGGTGCGTTCGGGGTCGAGTGTGAACTGCAATGCCCCGAACACATCGCCCGCAGGATTTTCCAGATCCCCGAACACAAAGCCTTGGCTGGAATCCTCCTGGTCACTCGATTGGTCCCCGTTCACGCCAGCACTATCTGCAATGGCGCCAGCGATAATCTCGCCCTGGGTGAGCAAACTCTCCACCTTGGTGTCGATGAGTTTGGCACGGAAACGGTCGAGATAGAGAATCCCCGAGACCAGAATGGCCAACGCAAACAGATTGAGGAAAACAATCCGGCGCGTCAGGCTGCGAAATGGAAAGAACGTTTCGACACGCTCAGAAATCCGTCGTACCGCGTAGTGCAACCTGCGCGGCTTCGGCTTCACGTCATCAATCTCATGCGACCGGCGTTCGATTACGGCCATCTGTCCAGATTCAGATTCAAATCACGCTTCGTATTGTTGCGCCATTTGCTCGGCGAAGAGCGGCCACAACGTGAGTTACGCGCACTGGATGACAGGCGAACACGGCCTTGAAAATTCCACCCGGCACGCCTGCCGAAGGGCTTTCGTCATGTAACATCCGATCAATCCGAAACCGACAGCGGCCGGAAACACGTGGATTGAGCGATCGAATCAGCCGCTCTCCTTAAAGCGATAGCCGACACCATAGAGTGTTTCGATCACATCGAAACTGTTGTCTACGGCCTTGAATTTTTTGCGCAGGCGCTTGATGTGACTGTCGATCGTGCGGTCATCCACATAGACCTGATCGTCATAGGCGGCGTCCATCAATGCATCCCGACTTTTGACGACTCCAGGGCGAAGGGCCAGCGCCTGCAGAATCAGAAACTCGGTGACCGTGAGGGTAACCTGTTTGTTCTCCCACTGGCACGTGTGACGTTCCGGATCCATTTTGAGTTTTCCCCGCTCAAGGATCTTCGTCGTCTCCACTTCACCAGCGGCGGCCTCGCGCGGCTGTGCACGCCTCAGAACGGCCTTCACGCGCTCCAACAGGAGGCGTTGGGAAAACGGCTTGGAGATAAAGTCGTCGGCTCCCATCTTCAGGCCGAACAGCTCATCGATCTCTTCATCCTTCGAGGTCAGGAATATGACCGGCAACTCGCTGTTCTGGCGCAATCGGCGCAATAGCTCCATTCCGTCCATTCTCGGCATCTTGATATCCAGGATGGCGAGATCCGGCGGATCGTCGGCAAGCCCGTCTAGCGCGGACACGCCGTCATTGTAGGTCTGAGTCTTGTAGCCTTCGGCTTCTAACACCAGACGCAGAGAACTCAGAATGTTCCGATCGTCATCGACAAGTGCAATTGTTGGCATGATGGTCGCCCTGGATCGACCTGCATTCAACCGGGATCGACTGAATGCACGAGAGTCGATCTATTCTTAGGTGCTAGAGCAACTTTCGCATCCAATTGGACGTTGGTTGCACCAGCGGCTTATTTACGTCCCCAGCTGCGGCATCTATGGCCCTAAGTTGGGCAAATTGTGGCGCGCTCACTATAGCGTATCGTGCGGAAAATGTTTGGCAATCCCATAATCAAGGCAAATGGAATCTGTTGTGACATTGCTTAACGCCCCTGAAGCGGTCGATGCTCGCCGGCTGATACGCCGCGGGCAAACCGCATCCTTGGCAACGATCGACAGCGGATCTGGCGATCCGCATGTATCCCTGGTTACAACCGCGACGGGACCAGATGGCGCGCCGGTTCTTCTCCTTTCGGCGCTCGCGACTCATACCAGGAATCTGGATGCAAACCCGCGTGCAAGCTTGCTGTTTCAAGACACAGCGGGCCATGCCGACCCACTGGAAGGCAGTCGCATAACCGTAACCGGTGAACTCAAAGCGACCGACGAACCGACGCTTCATCGCCGGTTTTTAGCCAAAAACCCGTCATCGGAGCTCTATGCCGGCTTCGCAGACTTCTCGTTTTATCATCTGACCATCGAGCGCGGATTCTTCGTCGGCGGCTTCGGACGCATTCGAGAACTGGAATCTGAAGCGCTATTGCTGCCAATCGAACCGAGCCAGGCCATGGGCAACGCGGAAGCCGGCATCATCGCCCATATGAACGAGGATCACGCAGATGCGGTGGCATTGTATGCCACGGGGCTTCTTGGAGCCGAACCAGGGCCTTGGCAAATGGTCGGATGCGATTGCGAGGGCTGCGACCTGCGGCTCAATGACGCCGTATTGCGCCTCGATTTTCCCAGCTGTTTGACTGGTCCAGATGCGATTCGGCAGATTTTCGTCAATCTCGCCAAAGAGGCCCGCAATCGCGAAAATCGTTAATCCACAGCCTAATATGCCTGTTTGATGACCATGGTAGAGACTGATTCGTTTCCATATTATCCAATTAGCGGGTTGCCCTCAGCGAGGCGCTTGGCATAGCGTGCGTCGCTTTAATGCAATCGGGCAAGCTCCGCTCCAAGCGCTTGCGCGAGCCGACGCGTTCTTTACGGGAGGAAGGCCGTGGCAGTTTCAGCCATCGAAACAGACGTAAGCGCCGACAAAAACTTTCCAATCGAAAGTCCCGGCACGCACCACATGAACCTGTCGCCGGCCAAACTCTATGAGTTTGCCTTGAAACGTGGTGAGGCGCAGCTCGCTCAGAGCGGCGCACTGTGTGTTGCCACGGGCCAGCATACGGGCCGATCCGCAACGGACAAATTTCTGGTCCGCGACCAGACGACCGACGAGAGCATTTGGTGGGACAATAATCAGGCGATGTCGCCGGAAGCCTTCGACCGGCTCTACGACGATTTCCTGGCTCATGCCTCCGGGCGCGACCTTTTCGTTCAGGAGCTCCATGCAGGCGCAGATCCTGAATACCAGCTCAGGGCTCGGGTCTATTGCGAGTTGTCCTGGCATTCATTGTTCATACGCAACCTGCTCATCCGGCCCGAACGCAATGCACTGGACGGCTTCGAGGCCGACCTGACGATCGTCAATCTGCCAAGCTTTCGGGCCGATCCGGAACGCCATGGTTCGCGTTCCGAGACTGTCATTGCGTGCAATTTCTCGCGTCGTCTCGTGCTCATCGGCGGCACATCTTATGCAGGTGAGACCAAAAAATCGGTTTTCGGCTATCTCAACTACATGCTGCCGGCAAAAGGCGTCATGCCAATGCACTGCTCAGCCAATGTGGGCGACAAAAACGACACGGCGGTTTTTTTCGGGCTCTCAGGCACCGGCAAGACCACATTATCTGCCGATCCCGTCCGCACACTTCTCGGCGATGACGAACATGGCTGGTCCGACAACGGAATCTATAACTTCGAGGGTGGATGCTATGCCAAGACGATCCGCCTGTCCCAAGAAGCCGAGCCGGAAATTTATTCTGCGGTCAACCGGTTTGGTGCGGTTCTCGAGAATGTCGTTCTCGATGCGCGCGATCATTCGCCCGACTTTGATGATGGCACATTGACCGAAAACGCACGCGGTGCCTATCCGCTCGACTTCATACCCAATGCCAGCGCCACCGGCACGTCCGGTCATCCCAAGAACATTGTGATGCTCACGGCCGATGCGTTTGGTGTTCTGCCGCCGATTGCCAAACTCAATCCTGCGCAGGCCATGTACCACTTCCTCTCTGGCTACACGGCCAAGGTTGCTGGGACGGAAAAGGGTGTCGAAGGCGTACAGGCAACCTTCTCAACGTGTTTCGGGGCACCATTCATGCCGCGCCACCCAAGTGTCTATGGCGACCTCCTTCGCCAGCTCATCGCGACGCACGATGTAGACTGCTGGCTCGTGAATACAGGTTGGACCGGCGGCAACTACGGGGTCGGCAGCCGAATGCCCATTGGGGTGACACGGAAGCTCCTGAGTGCCGCTCTCTCCGGCGAGCTCGCAACAGCGGAAATGCGCGTGGACCCGATTTTTGGTTTCTCGGTTCCTGTTGGCGTTGACGGTGTGGATGCACAGATTCTAACACCTCGCGAAACCTGGCACGACGCAAGTGCATATGATGCACAAGCCCGCGCGCTTGTTGATATGTTCCGCCAAAACTTCGCCGTGTTCGCCGAGCATGTGGATGCCGATGTGCGTGAAGCCGGTCCCGCAACAACCGCTCTTTAGTTAACGGACACTGGTTCCATCGAACCTCATCAGGTGGAGTAGATTGCTATGCAACGAATCCTGACCTGCATTCTGACGAGCCTCGGACTGCTACTGACGTCAACCGCTTCCGAGGCCGCGGGTCGATTCGACTGCAATCTCGTCTATGACGAGTTCGACAGCCTGATGAACAGGAATTTTCTGGTCCAGCCAGAAAGCTACGTCAAAGTCGCAGTCGGCAAACTCTCCCGGGAACAGTATAACAACCGCCAGAAAGACAAGCTTGTGCTCAGACCCGGTCGAGAGGGATCGGGTGTTGTTATCGTCAAGACCAACAACAACAAGTACGGAAAATTCCTTTTTACATGGGGCGGCAAGGGCGACGTCCGCGGCAATCCGCTTCTCATTCTGCGCGATGTGACAACCTATCGGCGGGTCAAGGACGGATATGGCAAGCGCGTGAGGCGCGAGATCAGAATCCCGGCTTCGATGACCGCCGACCTGGACTCAGGATTGACGGGTCAGGGCGACAAAGACGATGTCTGGTTCCACATCGTCGATAACAACAACATGTATGTCGAGGCGGTGAACGGCGCCAAGCTGACTTTCCCGCTCGAGTCGCTTTGCAAGTAGGAGTCGTCGCGGCCGGACATCAGGTCACGGCCGACGCTGCTCGCGAAATCCTGGAAGATGGCGGGAATGCATTCGATGCAGCTCTTGCCGGGTTGCTTGCTTCATGCGTCCCAGAAGTTGTCCTCGCCTCGATCGGCGGGGGTGGGTTCATGACGGCGCATCTCGCCGGGACCGGCGAAACGCACCTCTACGACTTTTTTTCACAAACACCGAAGCAGCAGCGCGCAACGCAAGACATAGAATTCTATCCGATCGAGGCCGATTTCGGACCGGCAACTCAGACATTCCATATCGGAGCCGGCTCATCGGCAACACCGGGTGTCGTGCCTGGCCTTTTTGCCATTCATGACGACCTTTGCCGCCTTCCCTTGACCCGAATTGTCGAGCCGGCGGCGCGCGTGGCCCGAGACGGGGTCGCCATGACCGAGTTTCAGGCCTATCTCTTCACGATTATCGAACCAATCCTGACCGCAACGCAGAACGCAGCCTCATATTTCGCTCCGGACGACCGTCTTCTCACAGGCGGCGATATCTACCGCATTCCGGAATTTGCAGACACCCTCGAAGCTCTTGCCCGAGAGGGATCGCGGCTCTTTACAGAAGGCGAGATTGCACAAGCGATCGTGGCCCAGTCGTGTGAGCATGGTGGCCACCTCACACTAGATGATTTGTCTTCCTATCGCGTCGAACGACGCACGCCATTGGTGCGGACTTACCGCGATGCCCATATTGCCTTCAATCCGGCGCCCTCGGCCGGCGGCACCCTTATCGCATTTGGCCTCGGCCTTATCGAGCAATTGCCCAAGTCGCCCGATGGTCCATCCGCTCTGGCGATGGCCGACATAATGACGCAGACCAACTTTGCACGGGCCGAAGAAGACTTGTCCACGATGTTCCATGACGATGTCCTGGCCAAGCATGTCTCCATATTGCGAACCCACTGGCAAAACAGCCGCGGCACGACGCATATCAGCGTCATTGACCGAGAAGGCAATGCCGCTGCCGTCACAGTTTCGAACGGCGAAGGCAATGGCCGCATGGTCGGGAATTGCGGCTTCATGCTGAACAACATGCTCGGCGAGGAAGACCTCAACCCCGAAGGATTCCATGCCTGGCCGACAGACTCCCGGCTGTCGAGCATGATGGCACCAACCATCATTCATCATAGCGATGGCGGTATGACGGCCCTGGGCTCGGGTGGATCGAACCGTATTCGAACGGCGATCCTTCAGGTAACTGTCAATCTCATCGAACGCGGCTTCTCACTCGAAGAAGCCGTCGGCGCAGCACGAATGCACATCGAAAGGGGCGGCAAGCTGAGCTACGAAGACGGCCCCTGGACGGCATCGTTCTCGGCTAATGAGCGAGATGCGCTCCGCGGTGCTTTCGCCGATTGCGATGCCTGGCCCGAAGCCAATCTCTTCTTCGGCGGTGTCCATGCCGTTCATCGCAGTGCTGAGGGCGAAATTGTCGGGGCGGGTGATCCTCGCCGCTGCGGCGTAGTGGCAACGGCGGAATCAGACGCGTCATGAATCGTGAGTTGACTGCACTTGCAATCCGCCATGTCTGCTTTGAGCATCTTGGAAACTTCGGTCCGGCGCTCACGGCGCGCAATTTCTCCGTGACCATGCTGGATGCCGGGGTCGACCGACTTGAAGTCCAGAACGAAACACCAGAACTGCTGATCGTCCTGGGTGGCCCGATCGGCGCCACCGACGAAGCGCTTTATCCATTTCTCAAAGACGAACTGCGCCTCATTGAGCGACAATTGCATGCCGGCCGGCCTATTCTCGGAATCTGCCTCGGAGCGCAGCTCATCGCGCGGGTCCTTGGCGCACGCGTCTACCCGGCACGAGCCAAGGAAATCGGCTGGGCCAGAATCGAACCCTCAGAGGCCGGCAAGACATCCTGTCTGGCACCGTTAGCCGAAAACCACTGGCAAGTTTTGCATTGGCATGGCGACACATTCGATCTGCCCGATGGCGCCACACGGCTGGCGTCAACCGACATCACCGAGAACCAGGCATTCATCCATGGATCGAATGTTCTTGGAATCCAGTTTCACATCGAGGCAATGGCACACGAAATCGAACAGTGGCTGATTGGCCATACTGTCGAGATTGCGGCAGCCCCGGGCGCTGAGGTGGATCGCATTCGGCGGGATACTGTACGCTGGGGGCCGGGCTTAATACATGCTGGTCCGGCCTGTCTTGATCTGTGGTTAAGTGAGGTGCTTAGCGACTGATCAGTTCGGGCCAAGTCTCATATTATAGCCAATCCGGCCTCCGACGACGTCGGCATCGCCGCTCCCCTGATAGAAGGCGCTTCCGTTCAAAGATCCCTTCTTTCGGGCAATAGACAGGCCGCCCTCAACCAAGACGAAGGTATCTTCTTCGTCGAAGCTGATTTCAGTGCCGTTGATGGTATTTCCCTGAATAATCTGCGTTGGAATGAAGACCGTATTGTCGTGATCGAGCCGGTGCTGGATGCCGCCTTTGATATACGGCTTGACGATCGCATCACCTTTTCGGATTTCAGAGAAAAGCGTCAGGCTCAAACCGCCTGTAACAGACTCGACACGGCTCTCGCCGATCCTGAAGCCGGCAGAGTTCACATGGGCATCGCCAGAATGCTTGGAATGGGTCAGTTCGGCGCGTGCATCCAGTTTGAGGTTTCTTTGACGGCCACCGTCTTTCGCTCCGCGGCGCTTACCAAGTGTCATGACATAACCAATGGCGCTGGAGCTTACATATCCATCGGTATCGTATTTCGAGTTCGCGGCGAGAGCAGTGTTGAAATCTTCCGTCTGACCGAACGTGCCGCTGATCGTGCTGAAGGTGTAAAACTGCTTCCAGGCCATGAGCGAATAGCCCCCGACCAGCACGGCGTTGTTTCTGGCCGAGCCCGCACCGCCAAGCCCCAAACCCGACGTAAAGATGGTATTGCCTAATTCGGTCTCGAGAGTCTGATATCCGACAAATCCACCAATCTGCCAGAATTTGCTCCGACGGGGTGCTGCGTCCTTCTGGCCGGCAAGGCGACCGCGGCCGACATCGTATGAGAACGACAGGGTCACCGTGAAGTCGGTATCTTCATGGTCGGGCATATCGAATGTCGGATTGAAGCTGGCCGTCAGCCCGTCATGAGTCGTGTTCGTGCCAAGACCCTGAATTGCGACAGCCGAGACCATGAACGGGCCGAGTGCATTGCCGGCATCCATCAGAGAATTACCGAATGCCGTCACCGCTCGCCGGTGAGCCTCTCCGACGGAGTTTATGTAAACACCGTCATTCGCTCCCGTACAATTGTCGGCCGGACGGATGACAGGGGCCGGTGGATCTCCAACAAGAATCGTCGATTGGGTACAGGCCGAACCGACATCCTGGATTGTCTGAGGTTGCGCCTGGACGCTGACCGTTGCAATTGATAGCGCAGCCGACAGCGTCAGCCCGAAGAAACCTCCGAGATGCACAACTCGCCAATTGCACTTCAAGATCATGTTTCCAGACCTCCTGCGTCCGCCAGGATCGCGTCGTAGGCGTGACGCGCAGTCGTCTGAGTCCGATTACAGACTATCGATGGCATTAATGAGAGTGTCGAGCCGCGTAGGGGCACTCATCCGAAATCCGGCAAACACCGTGACATTGCTGCAACAGCAGCGGCCGATTCACACGCTCAAAACGGCGTGTTTAACAGGATATTCACCAATATCGAACCGGAGCGGTCCCAAAGGCCTTCCAGGAGCCATTCATTTACTTCGGCACCGAATAATCCTAGGTTGTTCCGGGGGCTTGCATGACAGCGGAGACGAATCATGTCTTTTTCGAGATTCGGTATCGCATTGGGGCTGGCGATCTTGGTCGGTTCGGCAATGCCTGCAGCAGCAGCGAAACGTGTGGCGCTCGTCGTTGGTAATTCCGACTACCAGCACGCAACCGCACTGCTGAATCCCCGAAACGATGCCAAGCTGATAACCGCGTCGCTTCAGCGGCTTAATTTCGATGTCGTCTCCGGTCTTGATCTCGGATTTCGCGATTTCGGGCGAAAGCTGAAAGAATTCAGACGCAAGCTTCAAGGAGCCGATGTCGCCCTCCTCTTCTTTGCCGGCCATGGCCTTCAGGTGAAGGGGGAGAACTACCTCATTCCCGTTGATGCAGAACTCGAAGAAGAGCTGGATCTGAGCTATCAAGCCGTTCGTCTGAACAGCGTCCTTGCTGAAATGGAACGCACAGCCGCGACGAAACTCGTCTTTCTGGATGCCTGCCGCGACAATCCATTGGCGCGAACGCTTCATCGCAGCATGGGTGCGACACGATCTTCGAGCGACGATGGCGCACCACGCGGCCTCGCGCGCATCAATACGGCGTCGGGTACAATGATCGCATTCGCAACCGAACCTGGCGACGTAGCACTCGATGGAACCGGCACAAACAGCCCTTTCACAACGGCACTCGCAAAGCATATCGAAGCGCCAAACCTCGACGTCGCTCAGATGATGCGGCGTGTCCGCACCGACGTTCTCCAGATGACGGCCAAACGGCAGACACCTTGGACAAGCAGTTCGCTTACGAGCGATTTTTTCTTCAACAAGCGCGAAGTCGTCGTTGCCTCTGCCAATAGAGACATTGTCGTGGAAGCGCGTCCGCCCTCACCTCCCCAGCAAACGACAAGCCTGGTTCCGCACGATTCGGCATTGGAGCTCTCAGCATGGGATGCAATCAAAAATAGTGGCAATGTCTATCTTTTCGAGAGCTTTCTCTCGGCATACCCGAATGGAAATTTCGCTGTTATTGCGCGGGCGCTCGTCTCCGAGCTGAAGAAGAAAGAAGCTGCGGAAAAGGCCGCTTCTGCCCCAGCTCCGAAAGTCGAGGCTGCACCGGAACCGCAAGCTGAAGTCAAAGTCGCGAAACTTGCGGAGGAAGCCCGTTCCACTGCACCGGCCGTCGTGGAAACGCACTCGCCGATCGAATTGGCGCGCATGCTGCAACAGGCACTGAAAAACGCTGGTTGCTATGTCATGGGTATCGACGGCAAGTGGGGCAATGGTTCGCGGCGCGCCATGCAGACCTTTAACATGCATGCAAAATTGTCTCTTCCTGCCGATCCGCCGACATCGAAGTCGGTTGTCGATTCCGTCATAGCCGTTTACCGGGATGGAGGTAGTAAGCGCATCTGCCCGGTCAGTTGCAGACGCGGCACAGTGCTGAGAGGCGGACGTTGTATCGCTGTGAAGCGCCCATCGACAAAACGGGCCTCGACGCGCAATACGCAGAAGCGCACAACGCGGTCTCAGCCTCAGCGCCAACAACGTCCACCGGCACCTCGCCAAGAGGCGCCTCCCGCCAACGAGCGTCGTGGAACATTCTCTATCGGCATCGGTCTTGGTGGTGCTCTCGGCGGTGGCATCCGTTTCTGAGACCTGCTGCATAGCGCAATAGGCCAGGCTGCAATCCTTCGAGCTGCTGTGTCCCAACAGTGGTGCAAACAGACGCGACTAAGACATGACGCTCCTCGATATCCTGGCGATGCTGCTCGGCCTTGCAGCCGTGTTCGGCTATATCAATCACAGATACATAGAGCTGCCCCACACGATCGGGCTGATGGTCATTGCGCTTGGTGCATCATGCGCGGTTTTGGCGATCGACCAGCTTTGGCCGGCCCTTGGGATCGGCCCGTCCGTCCGCAATGTCGTAAAGAGCATCGACTTCTACGAGACTCTCATGGAGGGTTTTCTCAGTGCGATGCTCTTCGCCGGAGCGGTGCATGTCGATCTTTCGAAGATTGCCCAGCGCAAATGGTCCATCGGGCTTATGGCCACAGTTGGCGTTCTAACTTCGACATTCCTAGTGGGAGGCGCTGTCTGGCTCGTTTCTGGTTGGCTTGGCACACCGTTGCCATTCATCTGGGCATTGGTGTTTGGCGCGCTAATTTCGCCCACGGATCCCGTTGCCGTTCTCAGCATCCTGAAGCGTGTTAGCGTCCCTCCGTTGATCGAGGCCAAGATAACCGGCGAGTCGCTGTTCAATGACGGCGTTGCCGTGGTCGTCTTTTCAATTCTCCTGACAATCGCAACAGGAAGCGGCGGCCACGGCCAGGAAATCGGAGCCCTTCAGATTGCTCAACTCTTCGCGCTGGAAGCCTTTGGCGGTGCGCTTCTCGGACTCGCTTTTGGCTTCGTGGCTTTTGCGATGATCCGCGCCGTAGATGCTTACGATCTGGAAGTCCTGATAACGCTGGCATTGGTGACCTGTGCCTATGCGGCCGCTCTCCATCTGCATGTCAGTGGACCGATCGCAGTCGTCATCGCAGGTCTTCTAATCGGTAACTATGGCGCGCAGTTCGCCATGAGCGAGAAGAGCCGTGAGCATGTCTTTCAGTTCTGGGAGCTGACCGATGAACTCCTGAACTCGGTACTCTTCTTGCTGATCGGGCTCGAGGTCCTTGTTATTGCAGAGGCCTTGGATTCGATCTGGCTGGAGTTGGCCGCGATCCCGATCGTGCTGATCGCCCGCTGGATCAGCGTTTCAATACCGATCGGCCTCCTGGCCGTGCGCCAGCAGTTCACCAGCGGCGCAATCCAGATGCTGACATGGGGCGGACTGAGAGGCGGAATATCGGTAGCCCTTGCGCTCTCCCTGCCTGACGGCCCCTTCAAGAACGAGATTCTGCCAATCACCTATGCCGTGGTGTTGTTTTCGATCATCGTCCAGGGCCTCACAATGGAATCGCTTACCCGTCGGCTTATGGCCCGAACGGCCGGCACAGATCCTGGAGCAGAAACTGATGAGGTCAATGCCACCGGATCGAATCAGTAGCCTGGCAACACCAGAACTTGCGGCTTTTTCGGGAGCTGCGCCTGAGAGAGCACGACCGATGCGGTCTCGCTGACTTGGATATCGTAGTCGGGCCGGAGCTTGTCGAGAAAAATGCCGAGCGTGCCTGAATCGAAATAGTGCATCGGCACGATGAGCCGCGGATGCAATGACTTGACGACCTTGGCCATACCGGCGTGATCCATGGTCCAAACACCGTCGGCCGGAACAAGCACAACGTCGAGCTGTCCGATCTGACCGAGTTGCTGCGGTGTCAATTCGTGCTGCAGATGGCCGAGATGGCCGATGCAAAGCCCCGCGGCTTCAATGATAAAAATAGAATTGCCGAAAGCCTCTGTCTCGGTCGAGTCCCAAACACGGATATTTGTGGGCACTGACCGTATATAGGCACCGCCGACCTCGAGATTGTGCTCGGCATGCCCGCCTTCCGGATTCCATCCTCGCAGCACATGCTTGATTTTCGGGTCTGGATAGTCGGTGTAATGGGTCTCGTGTGCATGGTTCATTGTGACCACATCGGGAACGACACCACGGCCGGCATACCCGGCATAGTCGGTCGCAATTCGTAGCCCGCTGGCGGTTTCAATGAGAAATGTCGAGTGACCGACGAATGTGAGCCGCAACTCACTGTCGGAAAGCGCCGCTTGCCTGTAGGCAACCGGAGTGATGCCGGGCGCTGCTTGTGCAACGGCAAGACAACGACTGGTTACCGGCGCCGCGTCAACAAACTGGGAACTCAAACAAAGGAGGATGACAGAAACAATGAAACAGGGTCGCATGGCTCATCTCTCAGATGCCGCGTTTCGATACCTCTAATCTAGATCATAGGGTGATCGACACGCTGTCGCCAAGCTTACCCTACCAGTCTTTGATCTCTGCCGCCGCGAGGATGGGGCCCGAGTTCTCGGCTTGCAGAAGTACCGTGCAACCGTCTGCGCCACGCTTCATCAGATGGTTCTTGGGAAGCTTAAGGGACATAGCGTCTCCTTCCCACTTGCCGACAGGCGTCAGCTCGCGAACCACATTATAGTATGAAATCTTGCGCCCCCGGTTTTCGCCGCGCTTGATCTTGACGGTCACCTTTTTTGTGACCAGTGCCAGCCAGATGGTCCCTTTGCGAACCTTCGCACCTTCGGGAGCAGCACCGGTCTGGATGATCAACGCATCATCTTTTGCCGTCATCGAGAGCGAAACACGGTTGGCCGCAATCTTTTTCTGAGAAACGCGTATGGCGCGCTCCACCGACGACTGCACACTACCGACCGCATGTTTCAAGCCATCGATGACGATCTGCGGTGTATAGACCTGACCGTCTCCACGGGCTCTAGCATATGATCGCTGGCGGTTCGAATAGATCGGGTTTGCGAGAGTATCCTTCCAGCCCAGATAATCCCAATAGTCGACCGGCAGCGTCAGCGCTACGACGTCACCGCGTGACGCATAGCGGCCCAGAAGTTTGTCGGCGGGCGGACAGGAGCTGCATCCTTGGCTGGTGTATAGCTCCAACACGGGTTTGGCAGACGACTTAACCGTCCGGTCTCCGGCATTAGCTGCCGTTAAAGCGAAAGTTGTGACTGAGGCGAGAACAATACCTAAGACTGCAATTTTGCTCGTCATTTTAGATTTGGATCCAACGTTGTCCATGCCAAAAAATCGCGCTGAGATGTCCCCCCTCAGCAAATGAGAATCCAGTATCCCGATTTGAACCCTCAATTGCTAGTCACGACTGAGTGAGAGATTGCTGGAATACTGTGATATTGAGAGAAACGATTTTCCGATAGAGACGACCTACTTCACCTCTTATCCCCATCAACGAAAACACTCCCCTCCCGGACCGTGTGACCAAGGAGAGGAGTGCATGAGTGCAGACCGATACTGTCGGCAGATTGGTTTCGTATCTAGGCGGCTTCGGCAAGATTTCTCAGCACATACTGCAGAATGCCGCCATGCTCGAAATATTCGAGTTCGTCATCCGTATCGATGCGTGACACCAGTTCAACCTCGCGCGTCGAACCGTCGGCATAGGTGATCGAGGCCATCACGTTCTGTCTCGGATTCAGTGAATCGAGACCTTCGATCGTAACGACCTCATCGCCTTGAATGCCGAGAGACTGCCAGGAATCCCCTTCACTAAATTGAAGCGGCAGGACACCCATGCCGACCAAATTCGAGCGGTGGATGCGCTCGAAAGACTGAGCAACAACGGCCCTAACGCCCAGAAGTCGCGTTCCCTTGGCCGCCCAGTCCCTGCTCGAACCTGTGCCATATTCCTTGCCGGCGAATACGACCAATGGGACGTCTTCGCTGCGATAACGCATCGCCGCATCGTAAATCGACATGCGTTCGCCGGATGGGTGATGGACGGTCGTTCCGCCTTCGGTTCCGACGACCATCTGGTTCTTGATTCGGATATTGGCGAATGTGCCGCGCATCATGATCTGGTGGTTGCCGCGCCGCGATCCATAGGAGTTGAACTCTCGTGGACCGACCTGATGCTCGACCAGATAGTTTCCGGCCGGTCCGTCCTTCGCGATGGCACCGGCAGGAGAGATATGGTCGGTCGTGATCGAATCGAGAAATAACCCAAGGACACGGGCATTCTTGACGTCTGTAATCGGTTCCGGCTCACGGCCCATATCCTCAAAGTAGGGAGGGTTCTGCACATAGGTGGAACCCATGGACCAGCCATACGTAATACCGCCACCGGACGCGATCTTCTGCCACTGCTCATCGCCCTTGAACACATCGGCATAGCGCTTGGCGAACATGTCAGCCGTGACGCATGAGCGCACGAGATCGGCGATCTCCAATGAGGTGGGCCAGATATCTTTCAGATATACGGCATTCCCGTCAGCATCTTCGCCGAGAGGCTCTGTCGTGAGATCGATGTTGAGACTGCCTGCCAGAGCATAGGCAACCACAAGCGGAGGAGACGCCAGATAGTTCGCTTTGACGTCCGGATTGACCCGGCCCTCAAAGTTCCGATTGCCTGACAAGACAGAGCAGGCAACGAGATCGTTCTCTGCGATGGCCTCGGAAATCTCTTCCGGCAAGGGACCAGAGTTTCCAATACAAGTCGTGCAGCCATAGCCGACGAGATCGAATCCGAGTGCGTCGAGATCGTTCTGCAGGCCTGCTGCTGTCAGATAGTCGGTTACAACCTGACTGCCGGGAGCGAGCGATGTCTTGACCCAGGGTTTGACCTTGAGTCCACGCTGCACAGCATTGCGCGCGACGAGCCCGGCAGCAATCAGAACCGACGGGTTGGACGTGTTCGTGCATGACGTGATTGCGGCAATGACGACATCGCCATGTCCGAGATCATGATCGCGTCCCGCTACCGGCACGCGTTTGTCCGTTTCACCAGGTTTCTGGAACTCGGACCCCATCACCGATGAAAATGACGATGCTGCCGATTTCAATGCGACCCTGTCCTGCGGACGTTTCGGGCCGGCGATGGATGGCTCGACCTCCGAGAGCTCGAGCGCGAGTGAATCGGTAAACTGCGGCTCGGTCGTGTCGCTGTCGCGCCACATACCCTGGGCTTTTGCATAAGCCTCCACCAGGGCAACACGGTCGCCCGACCGTCCTGTCGCCTTCAGATAGTGAATGGTCTCGGCATCGACCGGGAAGAAACCGCAGGTTGCACCATACTCCGGCGCCATGTTGGAGATCGTCGCCTGATCTTCGAGCGAAAGGTGATCGAGACCGGGCCCATAGAACTCCACGAACTTGCCGACCACGCCCTTTGCCCGCAACATCTCGGTTACGGTCAGAACCAGATCGGTTGCCGTCATGCCCTCATTAAGCTTGCCTGAGAGCTTGAAGCCTATGACTTCAGGAATAAGCATCGAAATCGGCTGGCCGAGCATTGCAGCCTCGGCCTCGATACCGCCGACACCCCACCCGAGGACTGAGAGACCGTTCACCATCGTCGTATGACTATCGGTACCGACGAGTGAATCGGGATAGGCAATCACCTCATCCCCGACCTGCTTCGTCCAAACCGTCTGCGCCAGATACTCCAGATTGACCTGATGGCAAATGCCTGTTCCCGGCGGTACGACGCGGAAGTTATCGAAGGCTTTTGCACCCCAGCTCAGGAATTGATAGCGCTCCTGGTTCCGCTCATATTCTCGGTCAACGTTGCGCTTGAACGAGTCGCCGGTTCCAAAATGGTCGACCATTACCGAGTGGTCGATCACCAGATCCACAGGGACCAATGGATTGATCTTGCCTGGATCGCCACCCATGGACGCCATGGCGTCACGCATGGCCGCGAGATCGACGACAGCAGGAACGCCGGTAAAATCCTGCATCAAGACACGGGCCGGGCGAAAGGCAATCTCCTGGCTCGAGCGCCGCTCCTGTAACCAGGTCGACATGGCCTTGATGTCTTCGGCGGTTACCGAGCGGCCATCTTCGTGGCGCAGCAGGTTTTCCAGCAAGACTTTGAGAGAAAACGGCAGCGTCGAGATACCGGCCAGACCGTTCTTTTCCGCTTCGACAAGACTGAAATAGGTGTAGGTCTGCCCCTCAACATCAAGGGTTCGGCGGGCATTGAAGCTGTCCAGGGATTGCGTGTTTTGTGGCGACATGGGTTCTCCTCGCGCTATCGATGTGCCGCGCCGCCGGTGTGCCGACGGAGGGAGAGAGGCCGAGGAGATGGCGAGGTCGCAAGCGGCGCCCCACTGTGAAGTGCATCGGGACTGCCCTGATGCGCCATTCGGCCAACCCGTTTTTGCGCTGGCGTCACATGGGCAATGCCTCATATAACCAGGACCCGCCGTGGTGCCAAGGCTAATGATCGAATTGTGACCGTCCCGATGGACCGTAAATGTCAAGGCAACTGCGCGCGGCTTTGATTTATAGCTGGTCTTTGCCATCCAATACCGGATGGCGGTTATCACCATTGAATGGGATTCATGCAGCTAGTCGCCAAAGATCTTGCCTGTATGCGGGGCGGTCGGACCGTATTCCAAGGACTGTCGCTTGCGATCGATGCGGGAACCGGACTTCTCCTGCGCGGCCCGAATGGCGCCGGCAAGACCAGCCTATTGCGGACATTGGCTGGCCTTATTCCACATTCCGAAGGCAGCATCGATCTGGAAGGCGGCCTGCCTGAGGCGACCGTGTCCGAACAATGTCACTTTGTCGGACATCTGAATGGGATCAAGCGCGCACTGACCGTTGCTGAAAACCTGGATTTCTGGTGCCAGTATCTTGGCGGCGACGACATCAAAGACAGCCTCACACGCCTGCATCTGGCCGATCTGGCCGACATTCCAGCGGGGTACCTCTCGGCGGGTCAGAGCCGCCGCCTCGGCCTTGCCCGCCTCGTCGTTGCCCGCCGCACCATATGGTTCCTGGACGAACCTTCCGTGTCGCTGGACGATGCATCCCGTGCGATCCTGTCCCAGATCATGCAGGATCATCTGGCGGACGGTGGCATTCTCGCCGCAGCAACCCATGCCGATCTCGGTCTGGAGTTCGACCAAACTCTGATACTCGGCCAGGGACCGGCGACGCCATGAAGCCGTTCGTGAAACTTGTCGCGCGCGATCTTCGCCTCGCTTTTCGCGAGGGCGGCGCCATCAGCACAGCTCTGGGCTTCTATCTCCTGGTCGTCGTGATTCTTCCCTTGGGACTAGGACCCGACCTCAATCTGCTTTCACGAATTGCACCGGGTCTCCTGTGGGTGGCCTTGCTTCTAAGCGTGCTTCTTTCGGTCGATCGGATTTTTCACAACGATTTCGAGGACGGCACCCTGGAATGCATGTCGCTCGGAACCATGCCATTGGAACTGGTGGCGGCGGCTAAATCCCTTGCCCATTGGATTTCCACGTCCATCCCGCTCGTCTTGACCGCGCCAATATTGGGCCTTTTGCTTAATTTGCCGCTGGAGGCTTTCGGGCCGTTGCTACTCACGATGATTGTCGGGACGCCAGCGATCAGTTTCCTGGGAAGCATTGGAGCAGCCTTGACCCTTGGTATCCGGCGTGGCGGATTACTCATGTCACTGCTTATCCTGCCGCTTTACATTCCGACGCTGATCTTTGGTGTTTCGGCGGTAAATGCCGTGATTGTCGGGCCGGCGCCCTTTGGAACGTCGTTCATGATCCTGGTGGCGCTTAGTCTTGCAACGGTCGTACTGTCGCCAATTGCCGCAGCCGCGGCAATTCGCGTCAACCTTAGTTGAACGCGTTAACGCAGCGCACGTTTTCACTGTTAGAATGGCTGCATCACGAATGAGAGTAGATCGGTAAAGCGATGCAAAGATTTGCAAATCCGACCCTGTTCATGCGTTTTTCGGGCGCCGTGCTGCCCTGGTTGACCGGTGCAACGGTCATACTGTTTGTTGTAGGCCTCTACCTGACCTTTTTTGTTGCACCACCGGACTACCAGCAGGGCGAAACCGTACGCATCATGTTCATCCATGTGCCATGCGCCTGGCTGGCAATGATGGGCTATTCATTCATTGCGGTGTCGAGCATCGTCTCGCTGATCTGGCGCCATCCGCTCGCGGACGTATCGGCCAAAACGGCCGCACCGATTGGCGCATGTTTCACGTTGCTCGCTCTGGTGACAGGCTCGCTTTGGGGCAAACCCATGTGGGGCACCTACTGGGTTTGGGATGCACGGCTGACCTCGGTTCTGGTGCTTTTCTTCCTCTACCTCGGGCTGATGGCCCTTTGGCAGGCGATCGAAGAGCCTTCGCGTGCCGGCCGCACGACGGCAATTCTCGCAATTGTCGGCTTCATCAATGTCCCGATCATCAAGTTTTCGGTGGATTGGTGGAGCACCCTCCATCAGCCAGCCAGCGTCATCCGGCTTGATGGGCCGACAATTCACTCGTCGATGCTGACGCCGCTGATTGTGATGGCAATTGCATTCACCTGCCTCTTTTTCGTCCTGCATCTCATGGCAATGCGCGCTGAGATCTTGAGACGGCGCATTCAGGCAATGCAGGTCCGCAGGGTCGAAAGCGCCGCAGGGATACAGACAGCATGATGGATCTAGGGCGTCACGCTGCCTATATCTGGGCATCCTACGGTGTTGTGGTGGTCGTGCTGACATTGCTTATCGGCTGGATCGTTACCGATGCAAGGCGTCAACGCCGCATATTGGATGAGTTGGAAGACCAAGGCATGACGCGGCGGTCGGCGCGAACCGGAAAGTCCGAGGACTGAGCGACCCCATGAGCGAAACGACACCCGAGGTGACCGCAAAGCCACGCCGACCTTTGCGCATGGCGTTGCCGTTCATTTTGTTCGCTGCACTCGCCGGCCTGTTCCTGGTGGCTCTGTTTTCAGGCGATCCCTCAAGACTCCCATCGGCATTGATCGGCAAACCGGCTCCTGAGTTCCAACTGCCTCCCATGGAAGGCCTGCTCGCAAACGGCAAGCCTGTTCCGGGCTTCAGCAGCCAGCAACTTAAGGAAGGTGAAGTTGCGGTTATCAACGTCTGGGCATCGTGGTGCGTGCCCTGCCGGGTCGAACACCCCTTCCTCATGAAGCTGGCCGAGGACAAGGCGCTACGCATCTACGGCATCAACTACAAAGACAATGCCTCAGCGGCGCGGCGCTTTCTCGGCCATCTGGGAAATCCATTTGCTGCCGTTGGGGTCGACAACAATGGCCGTGCGGCGCTTGACTGGGGCGTCTACGGGGTGCCGGAGACCTTCATCGTCAACGGCAAGGGCCAAATCGTGCACAAGCATGTCGGGCCAATCGGCGAGGCTGCGCTCAAAGACACGATCATTCCGATCATTGCCAAGGCGCGCGCTGACAAATCTTGACCCAAAGTGATGCCTGAAAAGGTTTTGTTAACCATACGGCAACACTTACAGCAGAGTTTGGGGTAACCATTCCTAAAGGACTTTGCCGATGGCGCCCGTCAATCTGCCAACTCGACCACCAGTTGCTCCTCAGATCGGCGGACAGCGACAGGGTGCCGTCGATCCACAGCAAAGCACGCCTTCGAAAAATGCCGGATTTGAGCCGGCGGCCTACAGGCAGGCTGAAAAGCCGCCCATCGCTACGGCAACGGCGCCGAGCGGGCCCGCTGCTGCTCCGACGGCCGCACCCCATACATTCACGTTGCAGACACTATCGGCCTATGCCGGTGTTCTTGTCGGACAGATCGAAAGAAACGTCGCACCGCTTGGGCCATCACCCGCGGGCATTCCTCACGCTGAAGGACCTCCCGCCAAGCCTGAGCCGCCGGGAAGTCGCCTCAACATCAAAGTCTGACGCCTACAAGAGGCCTAGGCCGTCTCTTGAGACTCAATCGCATCAACGATAGCCGACAGCGACAGCAGGAACTCGTTTCGCTGGGCCGGATCAAGCGCTGACAGGATACGCTCATCTGCGTGAATTGCCGCCGGTTCCGCCCGGCGAAGCGCATCCCAACCGTCGGAGGTCAGCCTGACCGCATAGGCCCGGGCATCTTCCTTGGTCCGCCTGCGGTGAACGAAACCTTTTTTGAGCATGCGCCGTATAATATCTGCGAGCGTCGATCGGTCGATGCCGGTGCGCTCAACCAGATCGGTCTGGCTCAGGCCTTCGTTCTGGGAAACGGTCAGGAGGACCGCATATTGCCGGGGGGTCAAATCTCCGGTGCGGACTTCCTCACTGAAAATATCGCTCGCGCACTGACCAACGCGGTGCAACAGATGAATGGGTGACTGCTGAAGCTGACTTGTAGGATTTGATTTCACGTCCATCGCTTTTCGCCTCGGACCTTCCATGTTCGTTCAGGTGGACCCGTTCCAGACGTTGTGGCGCTGGAACCGGCCCATGCGCTGGACGGTACCGGTCGCAGTGTGCATTGCGACAGCGTCGGGCGCATGGTCTCTGAGTACATTTGGTGTCGCCACCCCGATGTCGTCCAATCACATCCAAATCAAACAGACGTGATCCGATCATCGGTCGGCGACGCATAAGCAATTATGCCGCCTTTGGCGCCGCGTATCTGATGCGCCATTTGCCGCATCTAGAGATATCGAGCGAACGATTATCGCGAAGTAGAAAGATTTGGCTTCGAACCGCCGAACACTGGCGCAATTCACTTGTCGGGCTGTTCTTCCGCGACTGAATGACGCTGAATAACGCGGATCTGGAGCATCGCGAATATGAGCGTGATCGGAAGCAATCCGAAGACTTTGAACGTCACCCAAGTGTCGTTCGAAACGTTGCGCCAGACAATCTCATTGAGGACAGCAAGGGCGACGAAGAATCCAGCCCAGCGGAACGTCAGAATACGCCAACCTGTATCGGTCAGCTCAAAGGCCTGACCCAGCAAAATTTTCAGTGGCGCTCGGTTCATCAAATGACCGATCAGCAAAGCTGCCGCGAACAACATATAGATGATGGTCGGCTTGACCTTGATGAATGTCTCGTTCTGCAGGTAGAGCGTCAACCCGCCGAAGACCATGACGAAACCGGCGGTGACGAGTGGCATCGTGGCGATCTTGCCCGTCACGATCCGCGAAATTGCCAAGGCAATTACGGTGACGACCATGAAGACGCCGGTCGCCCAAAAAAGCCCACCAAGCCAGTTCACGACAAAGAAGATCAACAGCGGTCCGAAATCGAGACCCAGGCGCAACAATGGCGACTCTTGCTCGGCGTCTTCGGCCTGCTGGGCCGGAACATTCTCGCTCATATCAGGTCTCACGGCCCGTAATTGCTGCGGCAAACTCGGCGGCATCGAAAGGTTGAAGATCGTCGATCCCCTCTCCAACGCCGATTGCATGGACTGGAAGGCTATATTTCGCGGCGATTGCGACCAGAATGCCGCCGCGTGCCGTCCCGTCGAGTTTGGTCATGACTAACCCTGTCACACCGGCGATTTCGCGAAAAACATCCGTCTGCGCCATCGCGTTCTGTCCGGTGGTGGCATCAAGGACGAGTAACACGTCGTCCGGCGCCGCCTCATCGATCTTCTTGAGTACCCGAACGACCTTCGCAAGCTCGTCCATCAGATCGGACTTGTTTTGCAGTCGGCCAGCCGTATCGATGAGTAGCACGTCTGCGCCATCGCGCCGCGCGCCTTCATAAGCATCATAAACCAGTCCGGCCGAATCGGCCCCTGGCGCACGGGCGACGACCGTTGCACCCGTTCGCTCGCCCCAGATACCCAACTGATCGATAGCCGCTGCACGGAACGTATCTCCCGCCGCGAGAACCACTTTCAAGCCGTCGGCCCGAAAACGTTTGGCAAGCTTGCCGATCGTCGTGGTCTTGCCGGTGCCGTTCACGCCCACCACCAGAATGACATGCGGCTTTCTGTCGGGACTGAGAACCAGCGGTTTGGCGACCGGGTCCAGAACAGCAATAACCTCTGTGCTCAGCACATCGCGGACCTCTTCAAGCGAGATCTCCTTATCGTACCGGCCTTTCGCCAGGGCCTCGGTGATCCGCATCGCCATATCGATGCCGAGATCGGCCTGGATCAAACTGTCTTCGAGTTCCTGAAGCGTGTCGTCGTCCAGCTTCCGCTTGGTGACGATGGCCGTGATGTTTTCCGCCAGCGCACTCGACGTGCGGCGCATCCCATCCTTCAGACGCGAAAACCAACCCTTCTTGGGTTCCGGCGCCTCGGCTTCGGCTGCATTGTCAGCCACATCACCTTCGACAGCGACGTCTTCGCTAACAGCCGCGTCGCCGCCCCGGCCCATCATGCGACCGAACAGGCCCGGCTTTTTGCCGCTGTCATTGCTCATGCAATAGGCGTCCCATGGAGCATGGCTCCATCCTGGCCGGTTACGTGCGCCATGAGCACACTCCCGGGCACGGTGTCGCCATCCAGACGAACCGGCGTGAATTGCGGTGTGCGCCCCTTGGATTCGGTTTCGCTCAGGACCTGCACATCCTGGCCGACCTGCGCATCGAGATGGCGCGCCAGTGCAGCCCTGCCCTGCTCGCGCAAGCGCTGCGCGCGGGCTTTTACGGTCTGGCGGTCGAGTTGCGGCATCCTTGCCGCAGGCGTGCCCGGTCGTGGCGAGAACGGAAAGATATGCAGATGCGTCAACTCGCATGCGTCAATAATCGACAGCGTACCGTCGAACATCTCATCCGTCTCGGTTGGAAAGCCTGCGATCAGGTCGGCGCCAAAGACCATGTCGGGCCGTAATGCCCGGACGTCGTTGCAGAACGCGATGGCATGATCGCGCGAGTGCCGCCGCTTCATCCGCTTGAGCGTGAGATCGTGGCCGGCCTGCAACGACAAATGCAGATGCGGCATCAACCGAGGTTCGTTCGCGATCGCATCAAGCAGTGCCTTGTCGGTCTCGATCGAATCGATGGACGAGAGCCGAAGCCTGTCGAGTTCGGGTACCAGCTTCAGGATCTTCTGGACCAGACTGCCGAGCGACAATGTTCCGGGCAGATCACGGCCATAGGCAGTGATATCGACGCCCGTCAGCACGACTTCGCGGTATCCGCCCTCAACGAGCGTACGGATCTGTGTCACCACCTCGCCGGCCGGAACCGAACGGGACGGACCGCGTCCGAAGGGAATGACACAAAATGTACAGCGGTGATCGCAGCCATTCTGAATTTGGACGTAGGCGCGTGCCCGTGTCCCAAATCCTGAAATCATATGTCCGGCCGTTTCGCGAACGGCCATGATGTCGTTGACGCGCACGCGCTCCAAATCGTTACCCTTCAGGGCGGCAAAGGTCGCGGCTTCTGTCTTCTCGTCATTGCCGATGACATGATCGACTTCTGGCATTTCGGCGAAGCGATCCGGCTCGATCTGCGCCGCACAGCCTGAGACGACGATGCGTGCATCCGGGTTCTCGCGCCGCGCCTTGCGAATTGCCTGGCGTGCCTGGCGCACGGCCTCGCTGGTTACCGCGCAGGTATTGACCAGAATAACATCTTCCAGCCCGGCCGCATCCGCCTCCGCGCGCATGATCTCTGACTCATAGGCATTGAGCCGGCAACCGAATGTCAGAATCTCCGGCGCACTCATAGGCTCGCACCGACGGCAAAGATCGACGCGTCGAGTTCGCCCTCATAGTCGAGCGCAAAGGGTCCGGTCATAAGGATATGATCGTCGGGCGAGCGCCACTCGATCGTCAACGGGCCTCCGGGCAACGTGACGACAACGCGCCGTCCCGTCAGTCCTTTTCGGGCGGACGCCACACCAACGGCACATGCGGCTGTCCCGCATGCCCGCGTCTGTCCGACACCGCGCTCCCAGACTTTCAGAATAATCGAATCCGGCCCTGTCACCTGCGCCAACGAAATGTTGGCGCGCTCAGGAAACAGCGGGTGATGCTCCAGCATCGGGCCGAAGCCCTCGAGATCGAATGCCTCCACATCCTCAACCCAGAAGACGCAATGCGGGTTCCCGACATTGACGACGCTCGGCGAATGCAGAACCGGCGCATCGATAGGCCCGACTTGAAGCTCGATCATGCGAGTATCGCGAAACTCTTCGGCCAGCGGGATCTCGTCCCAGCGCAACCGGGGCACACCCATGTCGATGGTCACCGTCCCATCGCCGTTCAGCACCGCGCCAAGGATGGCATCGTTTGTCTCGAGCGAGACCTGCGGGCGCCCCTTCTCGACAGCCATGAGCGCGGCAACGCAGCGGGCGGCATTCCCGCAAGCATCCACCTCGCCGCCATCGGCATTACGGATTCGCATAAAAACATCGGCGTCGCGCGACTCTTCAAGCGTGATCAATTGATCGCATCCAACGCCGTTCTTGCGGTCGGAGATTCGGCTGGCGATATCAGGATTGAGCGCGAGCGAGCGCACACGGGCATCCAGAACGACAAAATCATTGCCGAGCCCGTTCATCTTTCGAAATGGAATGGCGCCTTGTTCACTCATGATCAGCGTTATATGGGGATTGCTGCGCTGCCGCAAACAAACGCAGCACAAACGGTCAACGAATTATCGCGACGTGCAAGCGTCAAAAACACCCACCGGCCATACCTGAGGAACAGAACATCATGGGCTCAATGCCAAAACGCCATGCCGGTACGTCTGAACCGATGGGCTGGGTTCGTCGTTTTCTTCCCGGTGTCATAACCGGAGGGCATGTCCTGGACCTCGCATGCGGCGGCGGACGACATGCCCGTATGGCGCTGGAGAATGGCTTAGCCGTGACGTGCCTCGACCGCGACATTTCAGGTGTTGCCGATCTCGACGGCAAGCCGGATGTCACGCTGATCGAAGGCGATCTCGAAACAGGCGACGAGTTCCCCTTTGCTCCCCTAAGTTTCGATTGCGTGATTGTCACCAATTATCTATGGCGCCCGATCCTTCCCGACATCGTGACAGCAGTCCGCGATAACGGTCTGCTCATCTACGCTACCTTTGCCGCCGGCCATACCCATCCGGACGGCCGACCATTCAGACCCGAATTTCTCCTCCAGCCGAATGAGCTCATCGAAGCCGTTACACCAACACTGACAGTTGTCGGATACGAGCATGGGCGTGTTGAAGAGAGCGGCAATCGATCTATAGTGCAGCGAATTGCAGCTCATGGACCTAAACACCATTTGGCGGGCGAATGGAAAATCTAAGCGTCATAGATCGCAAGAGCTGAACGACAAATCAAATATCCGCATCCCCAAATTACGAGTAACCGAGAATCTTCTTCGGTTTGTTCAGTGATCGTGGAGTGCTCAACGCCTTGGCGCTCAAGTTCACGCAAAACCGGACGGCTGACTGATGCATTCCCTGACAACAGTAGGTAGTTTTCTTTACGTACCATTTCGAAGAATTGTCGAAATGACCGATGGTCGCCCATATGCAGGAATTGAGCGATCTCGTAAGGGCAGCCGGATCGCATGAGATAATCGTCGAGCACGCCAACAATGGACAAGGGATCTCTTAGAGGTTGGCTGCAGAAAACTCTGACGGCGTCGCCAGCGGCCCATTCCTGCTGGCGCATAGGCGCGACCGAAAAATTCTGAAGAGCTTCATCATAGTCGTCGGACAAAAACCACTCTTCGGAAATACGCGCATCTTCGATGCCGTCGAACCGGAATTCGATCCGCACGTCTTCGCGATCGCCCGGTTCATCCAGCCACCATCCGCGCCCAATGAGGTGAATGGCACAGGATGAATTCTCAAAGTTCAGCCTTTCGACCCGCGTCGGATGACCAATTTCGTATTTGCCCAAAAATCCCAGAAGGTCGGTTTTCATCGAACTCGCTTCATCGGCGCACCAACGCACTCATCCCTTGCCAAGCGGGTACGAGCAGAACGCTGACAATAGGTATCAACACGGCACCAGCCACCAACCCGACAATGCCGGAGCCGGCGGCAACCACCAGCCATTCCACGAACCCACTCATTACCGGCGTCGCTTGTCCAACCGCAGCACCCGCGTCATGAATCACATGGGCGATGGCTCCAAGACCGAACTCCTCCAGCCCATGGACCAAGATGCCGCCGCCGACCCAGATCATGGCGGCCGTGCCGATTATCGCAAGCGCCTTGAGAAAATAGGGCATGCCGACCACCAGACCGCGGCCGATTGCCTGAATAAGCGGACCTAGAGGCGTGACCGGTTCGCGAGAGGCGAGCGCCAGGCCGACATCGTCGGCTTTTACGATCAATGCGACAGCTCCATAGACCAGAAACGTGATGCCGACCCCTACGAGCGCAAGGATAATGGCCTGGGTCCAGAACCCCGCATCGGGGACCGCCGAAAGCGTGATCGCCATGATTTCTGCCGACAGAATGAAATCGGTTCTGATAGCGCCGGCGACTTTCATGTCTTCCAGTGCTTTGGGATCGGTCTCGGCGAGACCGATCTTGGCTTCATGCGCCTTGGCCTTGTGCGGAACCAACGCTTCATAGATCTTTTCCGTGCCCTCATAGCAAAGAAACAGCCCCCCGAGCATGAGAAGCGGTGTTATCGCCCAGGGCGCAAACAGACTGAGTGCCAACGCACCCGGTAGCAAAAAGAAGATCTTGTTTTTCAGAGAGCCCGTCGCAATTTTTGCGACGATGGGCAACTCGCGTGCGGCGGCAAAGCCGACCACATAGCGCGGTGTGACAGCCGCATCGTCGATCACGACACCGAGCGACTTTGAGCCAGCCTTGGCAGCCTTGGCGGCAACGTCGTCGAGCGAGGCCGCGGCGACTTTTGCGAGACCGGCAATGTCGTCGAGAAGTGCAATCAGTCCTGTGCTCACGGAAACCTCACTAATTCGGTGTCAGACGGTCCAGATGTGACGTGCTCGGAAGGAACTCGGTTCTTGAAGGCGATTTTTTGACTTTCTGGTTTGTTTCAGTCCGACAATCAACGCTTCAGTCCGCCAAATCTGGCCAAGTTGCGGTTCTTCCCTGCCTGTTAGCACCTCTCAGCAGCGCCAGGACGTCCATGAACCGCAGAAATCCGTATGTTTTTGAAATTTGTTCGCAGTGTGACGGCCATCACATGCCCGCGTGAGAATTACCCCCACATTTTAAATACAGGCGACGACACGGACCAAACATCGTTGCCACCGGGACATATTTCGCCAGGGGAGAGACAAATGGCACCGACAGGGTATTTCTTAAAGAATTCGACAGTTCGTTCGACCGCCGCGAATTTGCTGAAGGCAACCAGCAAGCTGATCGTGGCGACATTGGCGCTTGCGGCCGCATCCATTCCGGCCCTCGCTGAAAAGCGGGTCGCACTCGTGATCGGGAATTCGGCCTACAAGAATGCCGCTCCCCTCACAAACCCCAAAAATGACGCCACCGACATGGCAACCAAGCTGCGGACATACGGCTTCGAAGTCATTTCCGGCACGGATCTCAATCGCGATGGCCTCGAGCGGAAGATCCGGGATTTCTCCAGCGCAATCACCGATGCCGATGTGGCGCTCTTCTACTATGCCGGCCACGGCCTGCAGGTAAACGGCACCAACTATCTCGCCCCCGTCGACGCATCGCTGAAGGAAGAAGCCGATCTGGACTTCGAATCGATCCGCCTCGACCTGGTCCTGCGCCAGATGCAGCGCACCAAACGCGTCAATCTCGTGTTTCTGGATGCCTGCCGGAACAACCCACTTGCCAACACGCTCGGCAAGGCAAGCCGATCGCTGAACGTCGCCTCGGGCCTCGCAGCCGTCGACAAGACCGCAGGCATGCTGATTTCGTTCGCAACCGAGCCCGGCAATGTCGCCCTTGATGGCGATGGCCGGAACAGCCCCTTCACCAAAGCGCTCCTGAAGCACATGGACTCGACCGACGCGAGTATCAACGACGTGATGATCGAGGTCCGCAAGGATGTGATGGCCGCAACCAACAGCTCTCAGGTTCCTTGGGAAAACTCTTCCCTGACAGGCCGCTTCTACTTCAACAAGAACCGCTCCGTGGCCGCTACGACTGCGCAGCCTAAAACACAGACGGCAGCCAAGGTCATCACCGTTGCGGACGCAACCGTCGAGCACACCTTCTGGACCTCGGTCGAAGCCAGCAAGAACCCCGACCTCTACAAGGTCTACCTCCAGCGCTATCCCAATGGCGTCTATGCACCGATCGCCAAGGCCCGCGTCGCAGCCGTTCGTTCCATCGCAGTCGAGCCTCGGCAGACCGCGACAAGCGCAAAGAACACCGCATCCGGCGTCAAGCTCGCCAGCCTGAACACCGGCACGGCCAATGACGCAACGACAGGCGCCCCGATTGCGACGGCAGCCGCACCGGCTCTGACAACACCCGCACCAGTCGCCAGCCCCTACATGCTTGCTGTCCACCTGCAGACCGAGCTGAAGCGCGTCGGATGCTATAACGGCAAGATCGACGGCGCCTGGGGCCGTGGCTCACGGGGTAGCGTCCACATGTTCAACGCCCATGCAAAGACGGGCCTTGATGCCAACACGCCGGTCCAGTCGACAATCGATGTCGTGGCCGCTCATCAGCACCGCGTCTGCCCGGTCGTCCAGCAGGTCCGGCACACGCCGAAGGTCAAGCGCAACCGCGCAACCCGCAATGTCGCACCGGCACGCCGCGCACCGACCCGTCAGGCACGTCGCTCGCAGCCTCGCCGCCAACAGGCTCCCCGGCGCCGCCCGGTCGCACCGGCCCCGGCACCCCGGCCTCGCGTGAGCCTCGGTTTCACCAAGCGTGGTGGCAAGAGCACCCTGAGCATCGGCATCGGCGCTGTTGGCGGTGTCTTCAGGTTCTAGAATTTTCTCGAAAATAGATCGATCATAGAGCCGGGGCTTCATCTCCCCGGCTCTTATTTTTTTGTCAAATCGGATCGACGCCCCGGACTTGATCTGGGAAATTGCTTATTGGCTGGGTCGGATTGGCTGGGTCGGATTGGTTAGGTCAAAGCTCGACTTCAATCAAATACGGCCCCTCGACAGCGAGGCCAGCTTCGAAAGCCCTGGCGAGATCCTCGCACGTGTCGACTTTCATGCCTTCGACACCCATGCCGCGCGCCATGGCAACCCAATCGAGGTCCGGGCGCGTCAGCGACAGCATATCGACGGCGCGGGGACCGGGATTCCGCACGCCGACATTGATCAACTCGCCATGCAAGATCTTGTAGCTTCTGTTGGAGAAGACCAGAACCGTGACGTCCAGACTTTCCCGGGCAATCGTCCAGAGGGACTGAACCGTATACATGGCGCTGCCATCGCCTTCGAGAGCGATGACCTTCTGATCCGGACACGCCATCGCAGCACCGGTTGCCACCGGAAGGCCATAGCCGATCGAACCGCCCCGATTGTTCAGCCAGGCATGAGGCGCGGCACCTGCTGTCGCCGGGAAGAAATCACGGCCGGTCGTTATCGACTCGTCTACGATCACGGCGTTTTCCGGCATCAGTGCGCCGAGAACGGCGGCAATACGACTTGGATTGATGGGACCGGTCGGAATGGTCTTGCGGCCTGCCGTTGCCACACCGGTGGGGTCGTTGGATGTTGCACCGGTCGCATCGCAAAGCGCCTTGAGCGCTGCCGGAATGTCGTCCGCAACATCGGCCAGCTCGACGATCGTCGCGCCATCGCGCGTCAGGATGCTTGGCTTGTCGGGATATGCGAAGAAGCCCACAGGTGGCCGGGCACCGACAAGCACAATCGTATCGTACTCCTTCAACATCGCGACCGCCTGATCGACAACGAACGGAATGCGGTTGACGTCGATCCGCCCGGCACCGCGATCAAGGCGGGAATTCGCCCATTCGGTCAGGAGCCCGCAGCCTGTCTTTGCGGCAACCTTACCGGCGAGGGTCAGATTACTCTCCTCGACCGCAGCCCCTCCCAGCAGGATGAGTGGGCGTTCTGCGTCGCGCAGGGCCTTGGCTGCCTTATCGACGCTGTCGCCAGTAACGGTGTTGCGTTCTGCGATGGTCGGAACGTCGGCCGGTCCAGTTCCCTCATTCCATGCCGTGTCGCCGGGAAGGATCAGCGTGGCGATTTGCCCTGGCGGTGCCATGGCGGCGGCAATGGCTTCTGCGCCATCCTTCGCGATGTCTTCGGAAGACCGGCTCGTTTTGACCCAGTGAGAGACCGGGCGGGCAATCCCCTCAATATCCGCGGTCAGCGGCGCATCCAACTCGATGTGATAGGTGGCGTGTTCGCCGACGATATTGACGATACCCGAATTCGCCTTCTTGGCATTGTGCAGGTTGGAAACACCGTTCGCGAGACCGGGCCCGAGATGCAGCAGCGTCGATGCCGGCTTGCCCGCCATCCGATAGTAGCCGTCAGCCGCACCGGTCACGCCGCCTTCGAACAGGCACAAGGAACATCGCATGCCGGGCACGCTGTCGAGCGCGGCGACAAAGTGCATTTCCGAAGTACCGGGGTTGGTGAAACAGACGTCGATTCCACCTCCAAGAAGAGTCCGCACAAGGCTTTCGGCACCGTTCATGATCGTTCCTTCGGATGGTTCGCTGACCGGGCGGCCGCGATGACAGTGATGGCTCACAGTGCTTACCCGAAGAGCGCGAGGAAACTCAATGCCTCCGGTTTTGCATCTCCATCACTGGAAGATGTAGACCGGGCTCGTCCATGCCTGATAACCATCCTCCGTCGTGACGCAGATCCAGATCGGATTGTCGCACCCCGGCTCGATACTGATTTCGCGCTTGAACGTCATCTCGCGCTCAAGGGGCTTGTCGGGCAGTCCGAAGACACGCAGTTGCCGCTCAAGTCCGCCGGCATCCAGCACGCGCTCTTCCATTCCGATATCCTGGATATCAGCTTCCAGATTGCCGCGGTTCGTGACGATCGACAGATGTCCGTTTGCGCCACCTTCGATCCAGGCATCGAAACCCATAAAATTGCCGGTCGTCACGGTCTCCCAGACGATGGTGTCTGAACCACGTTGTTCGAAGAGACGCTCGCTGTTCCATAGATTGATGGGTTCGAAACGGTCAATCGTCGCCCCGGAAACCTGAGCGCGCCCGCGCCACTCGGTGTTGCGGCCGCGGCCGCGATACTCCGCACCGCTCCACAGTACGCGCACACGCTGGCCGACATCTTCCGTACTGAAGGGACGCAATGTCTCAAGCACTGTCTCGCCGTTGCGGATCTCTACCCGTTCAATGCCGGCATGCGCCGCAATGGTGCAATTCAGTTCCATCTTGTCTGCAGCGGTCTGAACGATGTCGCCCATCGTGACGCGACTGACCTGTTGGCGCTCGGCATCCGGCACCGCGTCGGGATTGCGCAAGAACAGCGTGCTCTCCAGGGACAGATCCACACCAAGATCGATATGCATCCTACAACCGGTCGTCCCGTAATGATGCCGCCGCCGCATAGCTTCGAAGATGGTGTCACGGTCGAGTTTGTCGGTGAGAAAACAAGTGAGCCCGCCATAACTGCCAAACGCCGATGAACCGGGATAGCTGGCACCCGGCCGGCCCTTATGACCATCGCTATTGCAGACCACCCCGACACGCCGCCCCAGCTTGAACCCATCTGTCAGGATCCACTCGAAGGTTCCCCAGGCGGAATGCACTTCGACGGCCGTCTCCAATCGAGGATCGTGATCGTAGTGAATATTTGCGTACCGTCCGCCCACATGGGCATAGAGAACACAGTCTTCATCTTTGAGGGAACGGTAGAGATCGGTGAGCGTGTGAGCGTCCGTATCGAGGTCGGATTGATCCTTCAGCAATGCATGGGAACAGCGCCGGATGGTTCTCCCTTCATTGCGGAAAAAGACATTGTGATCCCCTCCGACGGCCGTGTTCCCTGACCACTCATATCCGGGAAACGCGACGAAGCGGCCGGGCTCATCATATTCGGCCGTTATCTCGTTCAGCCGTGCCCAGAATCTGCCATTGATCTGAAAGTCATTACCTTGGTGGCTGGTGACATCGAGGAAGGATTTGTTGCGCACGAAATCGAAATAGCTTTCGACACTATTCGTCCCGACAGTCTCGCCGGTCTGGCCATGCAGGTCGCCCCAATAGGATGCGACTCTACCATCGCGCACAATGAGAGGACCGGCCTCCGCCACTTTCACATCGTCGACATAAACAGTGACGCGTAGCATGCCGTCGTTCGCGACCCTGAGGTTTTCGAACAGCATGGCTCGGTCTTCGGGCTCATAGTCGAAGTCCGTCGGCAGACCATCGACAGGGACCGAGGTCTCCAGTCGGACACGACCGCGCGCTTGCGATGTGGGATTGCCCCATGCGTCTTCAGCCTTGAGACCGAAATGGAAGGCCTCGCCCGGGCGGCGCAATGTCGGCAGAGCGGCCCGCCAGACATGCGCCGGTCCAGCGACGATGGGCGCATAGAGCTGTTCCGACAGCGGTATGAAGTTACCGGTTGCCTGGACATCGGCAGACATGCGGAACTCATAGCCCTCCTCGGCAAAGGTCTGAATGAGCATTCCTGGCGATCCATGGCGCGTATCGCCAAGCGTAATCGTGATCTGCTCACCTTCCTTGAGATAACCGCCACTCTGCTGTGCCGTGAGGCAATTGTTCCAGGGACGCTCGCCGTGCGGACCAACCGTCAGCAACAGGCGACCCTCTCCGTTGCTCTCCGCCGTGACGTAGTTTGGCGCTGTCGGGCTATCCATCTGGGGCCGGCCGGCATCGGTAATGAACCGCGTTGATATACGAATCCCGCCCGTGTCGTCGATACCGAGCTTGCCGACCGTGTAGACGATCTTGAACGTCTGAAAGCTCCTGGCCTCGACCGTATCGTTCGGTGTGAGCGTCGCGCTTCCATAGAGCGCCGGATCATTGCCGGGCCAGATCGATGGCTCGAATTCCCCCACCAATTCGCGAGGCACAGGTCCACGGGTCGTTTGCTGCTTCATCGGCCAACTCCAAAACTATATAGTTTTCTAAATGACAACAATACAAAAACTGTATAGTTTTGCAATATGAAAAACGCACTGGCCGACAAAATGGCTCCTTCGGGACCGTCACGAACGACTGAATCCGACACATCGCTCGAAGCATTCCTCGCCTCACGCATGCGAGAAATGATGCGTAATGCAGGCCGGACGAAACGATCGGCGGTGCGGCTGGCGATCATTGCGGCAATCCGCGAAGGACTGCTCAAGCCGGGCGACACGCTCCCATCGGAAAAACGCCTGACGTCTGTCCTCGGCGTTGCGCTCGGCACCGTCCAAGCGGCACTACGGCAACTCCAGCTCTCCGATACGATTGTGCGCCGACGCGGCGACGGCAGCCGTGTCGCCTCAATCGAACCCTTGTCGGAAACGACATGGCATTTCCGGTTTCGTTCGAAGAAAGACGATCAGCCTCTGCGATTTACCCGACAGGATGTTCAGATCGATCTGATAGATGAGCGCGGTGAATGGTCGGAATATCTACAACCAGCGACCCGATACATTCGCATCGCCCGACACATGGCAATGAGCGACAACTCAGTTGTCTATGCAGAAATGTATCTGGATGCCGACGCTGCACCAGGGCTAGACCGGATTGATCCCGAAGAACTCAATATGGTGAATATCCGACCGTATCTGGACGAAATGTTCGGCCTGTCGGCTATCGGAACCAGGCACAGTGTCCGCACGACCAGATTGTCGAAGAAGCGCTTATTGGAAATGAAGCTGCCCTCGGGCACGGTATCGCTCGAGATTCGTGCCGAAGCCTACGCACAACAGCGGGAGCCCGTCTATTATCAGCGGATCTATGCGGACAGCGAAAGCTGCATTCTGGATTTCTGACATCGGGAAGACGTGGCGACTTCGGCTTACAGGCATACTGCAGTCGCATTTCGCACGTGTTTCCGGTCCTGATCCTAAGCCAAATTACTTTTGTACGGACGACACTTTAAGTGGAGATTCCTGATACGCTTCTCCCAGTTGCGAGGAGCGACGGCATATATGGCCCTTCGCTCAGATCCCGATTTGATGGGGCGATGCAACTATAAAGTGGAAGGAAACGATGAACTCAGCTCTGGTCGCCGTCTCTTCATTCTTATATCTCGTTGCTGCGACCTCGCCGGGGAATGCCGATCCACGGCAGCCATGCAGTTTGCCCGGCCACCGGCGTTAAAAGCGGTGGCCGAGTTGAATGCGACTCCTACGAGTTCAGGCGGCTCGGCTAGCCCTGCGGCCCAGAGGACGGTGGGATGCACCTGCCTTGGAAATAAGTATGTCCGGGCGGGCACCTCCGCGACGGAGCGGATCCAGGCGGAGGTGTAGGCGGAGCAAGGTGTTGAGGAATCGGTGGCGGTGATGGCGGTGGTGGCGGTGCGATGAACTGTTGTTGCTGTTGCTGTTGTTGCTGCGCTTCAGCAGGTCCGACTGCAGCAATGCCGGTAATCACGGCCGTCGCAGCAATGAGTTTCAACACAGTTTTCGACATGAGACGATCCTCCCTTCCTTAGAACGATCCTTAGAATGAAATTAGATATGGTGCATACGGCTGCATTCTCCTAATTCCGTCACTAGATCTGCGCATGCGCATTCCTCACTTCGCGGAACCAGTTAGACCCGCGACGACAAAAGTGGCCAGCACGAAGCAGAGAATCTGCAGAAAGTAAAAGTAGACTGCAACCCAGTTTGAGGGCCGCTTCACATCTTCAGCCGCGCCGAGGTCGATGGTCGGGATTGAACGGTCTACCCAGTACCAGAGGCGGTGACCGAAACCGAGTTTTCTCGTTTCCTTGGCCTGGCCGCAGGTCCACACACCGATCAGGATAACAAGGGCATACCAGATCATCGATTGACAGTTGGCGTGACCGTAACCGATCAACGCCCACTGGTGCGTAAGAAGCACCTTCCTGTGCCAGGAGGAATGCGACTCATCGAGGACGTTGACCGTGACATTCCGCAAACTCAGCTTCGCGTCTGGCCTTGAAGTCGTGGAAGCTTCTGAACGTGGTTACATCGGCGCGCTGCAATGAGAATTTTGAGCGTCCTGGAGGCAAGGTCAAAACATGCCAATGCCGTGGTTATTAATGTCCGCTTCCATCACTTCTCTGCCGCTAAATCACCTTGGCATCCAAGACCGGCGCTGATTTTTAAGCGGTCAATCCTGCACAATTCGGCCATCATGAGTTCACAAGCAGTCATGCGGAAGAAACCGTCTATTTGGCTGAGTTTTACCGGGAACGGTCATTCCCAAAGGATACATCGGACTGATAATGTAGATGAATGACGCCACCAGATCTGAACTCTGAAGATTTTATTCGCGCGTGCGCCACAGACACGCTCAGATGGCCTGCAGGCCTGTGGAACTCGCCGCCCGACGCCGAAGCGTTTTACAGAAAGCGATGCGCCGATTTATGTCGCCGCTTCGATCTGAAGTCACAGTGTGAATGGAACCACTACGGCTCAGGTTATGCGTCATACATCGATGCCTGGTTTTATCGGGACACACCTGAATTCAGAATTACCCCAAGTCTCGTGCAAAAATGCGAGTACATCGGACTTTGGGTCCTGTTTCACCGACTGTGTCCCTACTACGTCATGGGGCAAGGTTGGAAAAGTTGGGATGATTCAAATGCGGTAGCATCGAGGTACATGCCGCGGATGGACGAAGTGGACCACATCGAATCCGATGCCGTGCTGTCGCTGAGTTCCGATATTCAACGCCAGCTATCTTACCACGATCTCATCCGGCTCAACCGAGAAGAGGTTGCACAGCCAATTCCACACGACATCGCGATCGAGACCGTTTTGAGCGATGCCAAGTTCCATCTTTTCGATGCCTTGTTTCGCTGGATGGACTGACAGCCAAAAACATGGCGGCTGGGATCAACGTGAATGTTCGGATATTTGATCCAGCTCAGCAAAGATCGATTCCAAAGTCCCATAAAATCCTCCCCGAACTATCCTCCGCTCCGGTGAGAAAATGGAAGGGACAAGCGGCATGGGCAACATCAACAACACCTCCACGAATGTCACGGGGATTGACGCTTATGCGCCTGCGGAAATCGCCCGGCGGATCGAGAATGCAGGTGAGGTAAAAGCCGCCCTCACCCTGGACAAATTGATCATGCTCGGTCTCCTCGCCGGTCTCTTCATCGGCTTCGGCGGAGCCTTCTATACCGTTGCTATCACTGGCTCGACGCTCGGTTTCGGTCCGGCAAAGCTACTCGGCGGGCTGGCATTTTCACTTGGGCTGGTTCTGGTCGTTATTGCCGGAGCGGAACTGTTCACCGGCAACAACCTGATCGTCATGGCTTGGGCCGATGGCAAGGTCGCAACAACCGCCCTGCTCCGGAACTGGGGCGTGACCTTCGTTGCAAATGGCGCTGCAGCCGCTGGTTTGGCATTTCTGGTTCACTTCAGCGGCGCGCTCGAATCGGGCGCTGTCAATGCCACGGCGATAGCAATTGCCGAAGGAAAAATGGCGCTTTCCGCCCCGCAGGCCTTTGTCCGTGGCATCCTTTGCAACACGCTTGTCTGCCTGGCGGTCTGGCTCAGCTTTGCTGCGCATACGGTGTCAGGCAAGACACTCGCGATCATCTTTCCGATCACTGCATTCGTCGCTCTCGGCTTCGAGCACTCGATCGCCAACTTCTATCTCATACCCGTTGGCCTTCTGGCGGGGGCGGACGGCAGCATTGGCGACCTTGCCGCCAACCTGCTACCGGTGACACTCGGCAATATCGTCGGCGGCGCCTGCGGTGTCGCCGGTGTCTACTGGGTGATTTATGGGCGACGTTCGAAAGCATAGCGAAACGACAATCGGTCCTGCCGTCGTGATAAGGCCGTATCGCAAAGACGACCGGTCGGCCGTGGTCGCGCTGTTTACGAGGATCAACCGCGAACTCTCGACGCCCGAAACAAGCGACGCTTTCGAAGCCTATATCGTGCGCTCGATCGACGAAGAGATCGGGCAAATCGACCGGTTCTACGACACCGCAACCGGCAACAGTTTTTGGATCGCCGAGAGGGACGGCGAACTGGTCGGCATGTACGGTCTGGAACGATTGCGAGAGGGCGTCGTTGAACTCAGGCGCATGTATGTGGACCCGGATATCCGGCGCCAGGGTCTTGCGCGCAGGATGCTCACGCATGCAGAAACCGTTGCGGCCGAAGCAGGCTATCGGCGCATGGAACTCAGCACCTCCGAACTTCAGGAGGCTGCGCTCGGCCTATACCGCAGATCGGGATTCGGTGGAGAAACCGAATATGTCGCTGAGGATGCCTCTCATAAAACAATCGGCGGAGGCATTCGCCGCTATGTATTCTTCAAAGACTTAGTGGGCTGAACCGCTGCATTCTCTAGCTGAGATCCATGAGCCAGCTCACCGTCGCCCGATGGTCTCCGATTGTTTCCTGTTCTCGCTGCTGGAGCCATTTCCGACCCTGTAGAAGCAAAGGCGCTCTATGTCGTGTTTGCATCAAAAAAACTGCCGACCCGAAGGCCGACAGTTTCAGGATGGAAGGGGATCATAAGTTGGTTATCGGAGTCAGAATCGGAGCTTGGCGCCGACCTGGATCTGGAACTGCTCTTCGAGATCCAGACTTCCGGTCTGGAAGTTCTGGTTTGTCTGTCCGGACGAAATGCCCTGCACCGAAGGATCGAAGTGGTGGAAACTCGTCCACAGCTGCATGGCCGCCTTGTCGATGTCCTGAACCAGGCCGAAGCCCCAGGCTTGCATCTCTGTATCGACGATTTCGAATGAGTTGCCCGCTACGCCGAGATTGGTCAGCGTGACGCCGACAGCACCATCGTCGCCTTCCTGATACTCGCCATAGATCGTCGTGGCGCCAAGTTCCCGGAACAACAAGCGGCGCTTGATACCGGCCTGGATATACCAGTGTGTGGCGTCCGGACGCGTTGTCACGCCGGAAAGCGCTGTCGGGGCAAACTGGTTGTTAAACTGGTCTCGATGCGCACCGAAATAGGTATAGAGACCTGTCGGGGTATGCATGAAAGAGATCGAGCCCGCCAGTCGCTCCAAATCTGTTTCAATTGCGCGACACGGTCCGGCTGCAAAACCATTTGCCTGAGCACCGGCGGGGCCACAACCAACATTATTGGTGTCTTCATCCTCATCGGTATCCCAAAGATAACCGATGCCGCCGACAACCTTGATCGAGTTCCACTCCTTCTTATAGCGGATCGCGATATCGGCGAGATCGTCTTCACCCCAAGCCGCAGAGAAAACGAAGCCTGCGAGAGACGGTGAATCATAGCGAATGACATTGGAACGGCGGGTATCGCCATTCGGTGTCAACTGGCCAAGCGTGAGGTTGATCAGACCTCCCGTGCCTGCCACACCGGAAAGCCGGTTAAAGAAGCCTGCGCCGGTTTCAAATGTCGCATCGTTGGACGGTACGCCGGCGATGTTGTGCAGTTTGATATCGTCCGTGGCAGGCGACCAACGACCCATCCACAAGGTACCGAGGCGGTCGTTCTTCAAGAACACAGCCATCTTGCGGCCTTCGAGGAGTCCGTCGGCGTTCTCGGTATTGTCATCGTCTGAGACTTGGTCGACGTTGACCGAACGAGCACTTTCGACCTCAACCTCAAGATTGAAACCAGCAGACCAACCAGGCTTGAACTTCGCAGAACCCGTGAAACGGAAACGCGTCGAGCTTTCCGTATTGTCTGTGATGGTTGCGTCCGTGTCTTCGCCGTCATCCCAAATGACCAAGACCCTGTTGACCTGACCCGAAAGTTTGACGGTGACCTTGCGATTGCCCTTGCGGACCGTCGTTGCCTCTAGCTCAGCAACGCGCTCTTCAAGATCGGCACAACAGTCTCCCCCGAGATCTGCGGCCGCCGCAGGCGAGATGAAAAGGGCCCCTGCGAAAAGCAATCCTGCGATGGATGCGATTATCCTCATTGTTCGTTTCCCTGTCTGGCAACGTCGGTCTTGGTTCAAAAACCCAACGTCTACTGATCAATAGGTAGATCGTATTCGAACCCCAGATAGGTCGATGAAGAATGGATTCGTCAAATCACAAGAGACGATTTTAAAACAACTAAGATCACCAATGTTGCAATAATGGCACAATTATATTGCGTCAAAATTCTTACGACTTACACGTCATTATAATTACTAGATATAACTATCGATAAACACAGGTTATGACGAACGCCCCCAACTTTATCTTAATGTGGTCGCGACCAAACTCAGAACGTCAACCTTCGAACAACGCCACAAATAGGTTTGCTCAATCCAATCTGCAGATTCAATCAAGGCAGCAAACATGGTGCGCACTGCACCGGATGGCAAAAAACGTTAGAGACGAGCGATCTGTGATGCGGCTCAGCAGTTTCGGACAGCATATGGGCGATTGCCGTCGGTATTATTCAAACACATTGCTTCACATGGCCGTGTCCGTGCGCTTTTAACCAGCCACTTCCGACCGCATATGGTTAAAAGAAGGCCGTCAAAGGCGGCCGCGTACCCTCAGAACAGGGAGTGGCGAATGTACGAATTTGGTCCAATTAAGGAGCGGGTCGCCAAAGCCCAAAACGCGGACGAGACAGCCTTGCGGCGGAGCAATGGGTTCGAGGAAAAGGGCGTCGTACATTTGTTCAGTCACCGCTTCTATCAGGATTGCGATAGTGAGAACGAGCAGCGAAGCCGGGTTTCAGAGGACCGCAACACCCGCCATCAGCGCGCACCTGCCGACGACTAGGGCAGCGAGGATAAGCCGCATTCCGATACGAACCAGCCTAAGGTAATTGGTCTCAGCAATAGAAAACGAACTCACGAACCCCTAGCTTCCGCGAGCGCAGCCTCGAGTTCGGCGATCTTTTGCTTCAATTGGGTAATGGCCGGTTGGATCTCTTCGACGGTAAATCGCGGCACTATATGCTGCGGGCAATTCCAATCGAAAGCCTCCACCGCGATTACGAACCCGCGTTCGATCCGTGCCCGGTAGTCGGTTACGACCAACTTCTCAAGCGTCTCCATATCGTCCGCATCGATGAGCTTGACCCGCCCGTAGAATTTCAGTCGGGCTCTGTTGGCGTAATCCATGAAGATCAGCGACACTCGGTCATCCCGCATCAGATTACCGACGCTAATGTATTGGCGATTGCCGGTATAGTCCGCGAATCCAATCGTCATTTCATCCAGAATGCGTACGAAGCCTCGCGGACCGCCGCGGTGCTGGACATAGGGCCAGCCGGTTTCACTGACGCTAGCCATATAAAAGCTGTCCCGCGTCTGCAGGAAGGCAGACTCGTTCGGGCCCAATCCTTCGCTTGAATCGACACCAAGGCCGCGTCCTTCAACGAAGTCGCGCGTACCGAGCGCCTCTTGTACTCCCATCACGGTTTCCGTGAACGCGATGTCCCGATACTGCTGGCGCATTAGAAATCTCCGGTGGTCGGAAGTGTTTTTTGGGAAGACCTTCAGCCTTTAAGCATAGCTTCGATCAGTTCCTGGACACAGAGGGCTTCACGAAAACTTGCCATCGTGTGCGGCTCGTCACTCATCTGGTTGGCGAAATTGTCGAGCATGCGCCGGTAACCGTCTTCGCGCGGGTCTTCCACATGGGCGAGGGCTTCACGCCAGGGACCGCCGTCGCTCGACATGAGGCGGTTCCAGTCAAACAGACGGTAGGACCGACGCGATCCCCAAACCGTGTACTCGACCAGGTCAGGCCCCCGACCGCCGACAGTGCCTGCGATTGTCACTGGCGTGTCGGCACAACGAAGCGTCGCCATGAGATTGACTTCAGATTCGGTGCCGTCAGGTCCGCCTGGATAGCCAGCATTCGACGAAACCAGCTTCGCCCGACCGAACAATCGCTCTGTCAGGAAGACAAAATGGGACACAACCTCCCGGACAAAACCACCCTGCTCGCGGCCGGCTAGCCACTCTGCAGCATCGATCTGCCAATCGCGCGGCCATTGTGAGAAGTGCAATCTGAGGTCGACGCCTTCGACCTTTCCGAGAGCACCTGCCGCAAGCTCGATTTTGACGAAATCCGCGGCAATACCTCTCGCGAACGGAAAATTCACAGCGTTGATCAGGCCTGCCGCCTCGATTTCCTCAACCATGGCGCGACTATCCGCGATATCGACGCCAAGCGGTTTCTCGCAAAAGACCGGTTTCCCCGCCGCAATGGCCATCGAGACATAGTCGCGATGCCAGAGCGGCGGGCACGCGATGTAGACGATATCCGTTTCGTCGTCCGAAATGATCGCCTGGGCACTGCCGCCAATGGTCAGATCGGCAAACGCCCCTTTTGCGACTCTGCACGCCTCTGCGCTTGGATCCCATCCCAAATGGAGATTGAAAGCCTCATGGCCTTGCATGTTTCGCAACATGCGATGGCCCATCACTCCAAGGCCGATGAATGCAACTCTGTATGCCATTTCTCGTTGCCTCCATTTCGGCGGTCGTTGACGTCTGACCGAGACTATCGTCGTTTGCAGAAGGCATCGACCACCAATCTCTATGCAGTCGTTTGAAACTCTTATGACAACTCTTGCCGGCTTGACTTAATCCCAAGCTTCCACCAGAATCGCGCCGAATTCTAAAATGGCCCGTTTTCCGAGCCGCCGATCTGCCCACAGAGGCAGAAGGTCAACACCCGTCAGCGAGGTTTCGCCCACGGGTGTGTTTTGCGTTGGGCCTTTAATGTGATGGATGGATTGAGATGGATCGTCCACTGAAGATCGAAGACTGCGTCAACGAAACCTGTCCCTGGTCAGGCAAACCAGTGAGCGCGGATTCGCTGACGCAATATCGCGGCAAAGTCGTTGGCTTTTGCAACACTGGCTGCCGCGACAAGTTCGAAAGCGCTGCTGCCCACTTCGACACGATAATTGGACAAGGCAAAGACTGAGAAAGACGTCATGACCAAGAAGCGGCTCCCTCTACCCAAGCGATTCAATGCCGCAATGACAGAGGAAGCCTATGCGCGGCTGAGAGCACTCAACGCCGATTACGGCCTCGGCAACAACTACCTGCTGACGGTCCTCCTGGAAAATCTGGATGCCTATGCGAACGATAGGAAACTGAAGAAGGTTTTCAATGATTTCCTAGCGGAATACTACCCACCAGAGCAGACAGCGAAACCGGCTGACAAGCCACGCAAGACGAAAAGCACGAAGGCAACGAAGTAGACAAATCCAAGAGGCGTGGAGGGCCTATGGCCCGACAGGGAAACTAAAAATGTTCGAAACACTTTCAGATCGCCTATCCGGCATTCTCGACGGCTTGACGAAGCGCGGCGCGCTTTCCGAGAGCGATGTCGGGACAGCCATGCGGGAAGTGCGTCGTGCACTACTCGAAGCGGATGTGGCGCTTGAAGTGGTGCGCGACTTCACTGAGAAGGTGAAAGCCAAGGCGATCGGGCAGGAAGTGTTAAAGTCGGTCACGCCGGGTCAGATGGTCGTCAAGATCGTCAATGACGAGCTGGTCGCGATGCTCGGCTCGGACGCCGAGACGGTCGATTTGAACGCACCCGCACCTGTTGCGATCATGCTGGTCGGCCTGCAGGGCTCGGGCAAGACGACAACATGCGCCAAGATCGCACGGCGACTAACCGAGCGCGACAAACGCAAGGTCTTGATGGCCTCTCTCGATACGCGGCGACCGGCCGCCCAGGAGCAGTTGCGTGTTCTCGGTGAACAGACGTCAATTACCACGCTGCCCATTGTCGAGGGCCAGGACCCGGCCGGTATCGCAGGGCGCGCCATGGAAGCGGCTCGCCTCGGCGGCTACGACGTCGTGATGCTGGATACTGCCGGCCGCCTGCACATCGATGAGGCGTTGATGGCCGAAACGGTCGAGATCCGTGACATCGCCCATCCGCATGAAACCCTATTGGTCGCCGACTCGCTGACTGGTCAGGACGCCGTCAATCTTGCTCGCTCGTTCGACGAGCGCATCGGAATTACCGGTCTGGTGCTGACGCGCGTTGATGGCGACGGGCGCGGCGGTGCCGCGCTTTCGATGCGCGCGGTGACGGGGAAACCCATCAAGCTGCTCGGCACAGGCGAGAAGCTGGACGAACTCGAGGACTTTCATCCCGAACGTATCGCCAGTCGCATCCTCGGCATGGGGGACGTCGTCAGCCTGGTCGAAAAGGCTGCAGAGAATATCGACGCCGAACAGGCTCAGGCGGTCGCCAAGAAATTGCGCAAAGGTGCCTTCGATCTGCAGGACCTGAGCGATCAACTGGCGCAGATGCAGAAGATTGGCGGCATGTCCGGAATGCTATCAATGCTGCCAGGCATTGGAAAGATGAAGAAGCAGATGGCCGGCGCAAATCTCGATGACTCCGTCATCAAGCATCAACAAGCCATCATCTCCTCCATGACCAAGCGCGAGCGGCGTCAGCCGAAACTGCTGAATGCCTCGCGCAAACGCCGGGTCGCATCCGGTTCCGGCACTTCGGTCCAAGACATCAACAAGCTTCTAAAAATGCATCGCCAGATGGCGGACATGATGAAGAAAATGGGCAAGCAGAAGGGCGGCCTTGGCGCGCTCTTCGGCGGCGGCGGCATGCCTGACATTCCGCCCGACGCATTGCCGCCAGGAACGAGCTTGCCGGACCTGCCGCCAGGCGGCCTTCCCTCGCAACTTCCCGGTCTACCACCTGGAACCTTACCCGGCCTTGGCGGCACGCCGCCTGGCTTCCCCGGATTGCCGAGAGGCAAGAAGAAATAGTCGAACACCTGAAATTCAACACAACAAAGAAAGTCGAATACCCCATGGCACTTAAAATCAGACTCTCCCGCGGCGGCGCTAAAAAGCGTCCCTTCTACCGTATCGTTATTGCCGACTCGCGCTCGCCGAGAGATGGCCGTTTCATCGAACGCGTCGGCACCTATGACCCGCTTCTGCCGAAAGACAGCGATGAGCGGATCAAGCTGAACGAAGAGCGTATCCAGCACTGGCTGTCCGTCGGCGCCCGCCCGACAGACCGGGTCCATCGTTTCCTGGATGCCGCAGGCATGCTCAAGCGCGAGCCTCGCAACAACCCGCAGAAAGCCCAGTGGGGCCAGAAGCGTCAGGACCGCGAGCAAGAGCGTTTGGACGCCGAAGCCAAGAAGGCTGAAGACGCGGCGGCCGAAGCCAGCGAGCCGGAAGAAGCATCCGCAGAGTAGATGGATTGGCCCGGCGCGCCCGAGCGCCGGGTATAGGTGAGCGTGTCTGAAGACAAACGCATATGCCTTGGAAAAATCACGGATGCTCACGGCATCCGTGGTGAATTACGTATCAGGACTTATACGGAGGCACCGGAAGACATTGGTGCCTACGGACCTCTCGAGGATGAGGCCGGCGATCGCCGGTTCTCACTCTCGAAAATGCGCCCCGTGAAGGGCGGTGTCGTTGCACGCCTGGAAGGGATCAGAGATCGAACGCAAGCCGAAACGCTCAAAGGTACTTTGCTTTTCGTTGATCGATCCCAATTGCCCGACCAGGATGATGGCGTCTGGTACCACACGGACCTGATCGGCCTGGCCGCAATCGATACGAATGGTGCCGCGCTTGGCGAAGTTGTCAGCGTGCAAAACTATGGCGCTGGCGATCTCCTGGAGATCCGTCCTGTAGATGGAAGCGCGACTCTCCTTGTTCCATTTACCGAAGACGTCGTGCCAAATATCGATATCGCCGGTGGCTCGCTCTCAATCGATCCACCGGAAGGCCTGTTGGAAAATGACTGATCCAATCGCATTCCGGCCTGCAGTGCGCGAAGATCTCAAAGCGATCGTCGCCCTCCTGACCCATGACCCGCTTGGACAGACACGGGAAGATCCGGCTGCCGAGTGGAGCCAATACGAGGCCGCATTCGATGCGATCAATGCCGACCCGAATAATGAACTGCTGATTGCTGTGCGTGGCTCAGAAGTCATGGGCTGCCTCCAACTCACTTTCATCCCTGGTCTCACCTACACCGGCGGAACGCGTGCTCAGATCGAAGGCGTTCGGATCGCCGAAGCAGCGCGTGGATTAGGGCTCGGACGCCAGCTTGTCGAACATGCCGTATCGCTTGCTCAGGATAGGGGCTGCGTTCTTGTACAGCTCACATCCGACAAGCGGCGCCCAGAAGCCATCGCCTTTTATGAAGCATTGGATTTTCAAGCCAGTCACGAAGGCTTCAAGCGATGGTTCTGACATCGGATCGCTGGCGAGCGCTCGTCCTAACGCTTTTTCCGGACATGTTTCCGGGACCGTTAGGGCAGAGCCTTGCAGGACGCGGCCTCACCGAAAATCTCTGGCAGCTCGCAACTATCGACATCCGCGACTTTGCGACCGACAAACATCGGTCCGTCGATGACACGCCTGCTGGCGGTGGACCTGGAATGGTCTTAAAGGCGGATGTGGTCGCCGGTACGATTGACTGCGCTCGGCGTGAAGCACCGGACCTGCCGTTGATCTATTTGAGCCCGCGCGGTCATCCTTTGACGCAAAGGCGTGTTCGTCAACTTGTCGCAGGACCGGGTGTTACTCTCCTCGCCGGCCGTTTCGAGGGGATCGATCAACGCGTCCTTGAAGCGCGCAGCGTCGAGGAGGTTTCGCTCGGCGATTTCGTGCTATCGGGCGGTGAAATCGCTGCAATGGCCCTGATCGACGCTTGTGTCCGACTTTTGCCAGGCATTGTCGGAGACGCTGAGTCGTTAAACCAGGAGAGCTTTGAGCAGGGCCTGTTGGAGTATCCACACTACACGCGGCCTCGGGAATGGGAGGGGCGCAAGATCCCTGACGTGCTGCTATCCGGCGACCATGGAAAAATCACCGACTGGCGGACGGGTGAGGCAGAGCGGATCACCAGGGAGCGGCGCCCCGATCTTTGGGCAAGATACCGCAAGTCGTGACCTTTCGGCGCCTCTTCGAACATGCATTGCGGTGGTTCGATAAGGTCATCGACATTACGATTTGGCTGCATCATTCGGTCTTGCTGTACATCTGCCTGGCATGGCTGGTGCCATTGCTCGCGGCAGTCCTTTTTTCCTGGCTGATCTGGGATCTTAGACCGCTCGTGAAAGGACACGTGGAGACGCTGTTCTGGTATGCGATGACCGGCTATCCGCTGTGGTTTCTGGTTGGCCTCTATGCCGAATTTTCGGCGAATCCGTGCGCTGTACGCCTGAAGCAATGGATGGAGGATACACCAGTTCAAATCGGCTATATCGTGCTCGGTTTGGGGGCTCTGTTTTGGTTGTTCGGCGTCTTTTGAACCTTATTTGCGATTCCGGCACCAATTTTCGCCACGAACCATCGACAAATGACTGTCATTGCTGTACGAAACCGCCCGAGTTCCCTGAACCAGGAAGCTGCTGCAGCTTTGAGGAAATTGGCCGTTAGGCGCCTCAAAGGCAATCAGCCGTCCGGATTTTGTGCAGGGACAACCCATCAATCGGCCGATTTCGCCAATTTCCGGCGGGCCAGAAGAACGAGAACAAACGGCCTCGAAGTGCCCATGGGGCGGCAGGCCAAACCAAGAAGAGACATACGATGAATGTCATCGAAGAGCTCGAGAAGGAGCAAATCGCGGACCTGGAGACGCGTCGTGCGATCCCGGAATTCGGTCCCGGCGATACCCTGCGCGTCAATGTGAAAGTGGTTGAAGGCAGCCGCGAGCGCATCCAGGCCTATGAGGGCGTTTGCATCTCTCGTTCCGGCCAGGGCATCAATGAGAGCTTTACAGTCCGGAAGATCTCCTATGGCGAAGGCGTAGAGCGGGTATTCCCTGTCTATTCGCCCATGATCGATTCCATCGATGTGGTTCGCCGTGGCCGTGTCCGCCGCGCGAAGCTCTACTATCTGCGCGGTCGGCGCGGCAAATCCGCTCGTATTCCTGAGCGGACGGACGCACGAGCCAAGCAGGCGCAGAAGGAACGCTTTAAAGGCTTCAAGAAACCGAGAGGCGAGCGCGATCCGCTGACCAAGATCAACGGTGTCGGCGAAGAACTCGAAAAACGTCTCAATAAGGTCGGCATCATTCAGTTCGAGCAGATTGCGAACTTTACCGATGACGATATCGCCAAGGTTGACGAGGTGTTGAGTTTCAAAGGCCGCATCGAGCGCGAGAACTGGATCGAGCAGGCCAAAGAGCTACTGGCTGAAGCGACTGCCGAGGAAGTTCCTGCCGAGCCTGAAGAAGAGGCTGCCGCCGAGAGCGCGGAGAAAAGCGACTAAGATCGCATAGCCCATGTGATGGAAGAGAATGGCGCGACGAACGGCCACCTGAGCCAAGGCTCTCCTGCCGACGAGCCCGATTGGGACGACGCAAAGGCGCGTGAGATCATCGGCAAGCGCGTTGTCATTTCCATCACGACGGAAGACGATAGCGGAAACTTCGTCTCGCGCTGGCAGGCTTATGGTGTCGTCATGCGCGCCGATCAGAGCGAAGGCTGTATCGCGGTTGACCTCGAGGGCCTGCATATGGGCCAGGAGACAACGCTGCCGCCTGTCACCAGCGCATTTGAACCGGCTGAGCGTGGTATATACAGCTTGCCGGAATCCGGCGAAGAAGTGCAAAATCCAGACTACACGGCGCAGTACACAATGACGCTGCCGCCTGACGCTTAAGAGTTTGCGAGGAGAGAAACGTGGGATCGGCAAAGACACTCTACGACAAGATCTGGGACGATCATCTGGTTGACGAGAGAGACGACGGAACCTGTCTTCTCTATATCGACCGTCATCTGGTCCATGAGGTCACCAGCCCTCAGGCCTTCGAAGGCCTTCGGATGACAGGCCGGAAGGTCAGAGCTCCCGAGAAGACGCTCGCCGTCGTCGATCACAATGTACCGACGACCGATCGCAGTCAGGGCATCGACGATCCCGAATCCAAGCTTCAGGTCGAAACACTCGCCAAGAATTGTGCCGACTTCGGTGTCGAGTATTTCAATGAGGTCGATCCGCGCCAGGGTATCGTTCACATCATCGGACCGGAGCAGGGCTTTACACTGCCGGGAACGACAATCGTCTGTGGCGACTCGCACACGGCAACGCACGGCGCTTTCGGCGCACTTGCCCACGGCATCGGGACATCCGAAGTCGAGCACGTGCTGGCCACGCAAACACTGATCCAGTCGAAATCGAAGAACATGCGCGTCGTTGTCGACGGCGCACTTCCCAGCGGTGTAACCGCGAAGGACATCATTCTCGCCATCATCGGTGAAATCGGCACTGCCGGTGGAACGGGCCATGTCATCGAGTTCATGGGAGATGCCATCAAGGCTTTGTCCATGGAAGGCCGGATGACGGTCTGCAACATGACGATCGAAGGCGGCGCTCGCGCCGGACTGATCGCGCCTGATGCCACCACATACAGCTATCTCGAAGGTCGGCCTCGCTCTCCGAAAGCTGGCGCGTGGGAACAGGCGATGCAGTATTGGGAAACGCTGCACTCGGATGAAGGCGCCCATTTCGATAAGGAAATCCGTCTGGATGCAGCCGATCTTCCGCCAATCGTAACATGGGGCACGAGTCCGGAAGATGTTGTCTCGATCGCAGGCGTCATTCCCGATCCGAATGCCGTTGAAGACGAAGGCAAGCGTGCATCCATGCAGCGCTCGCTCGACTATATGGGTCTGACACCAGGCACCAAGATCACCGATATTCCGGTCGATCGCATTTTCATCGGCTCTTGCACGAATGGCCGCATCGAAGATCTGCGGGCCGTTGCCAAGGTCGTTGAAGGCAAGCAGGTCAGTGAGAATGTGAATGCCATGATCGTTCCGGGCTCAGGTCTTGTTAAAGAGGCGGCCGAGCAGGAAGGTCTGGTCAGCATCTTCAAGGCTGCCGGCTTCGATTGGCGGGAGCCTGGATGCTCGATGTGTCTTGGCATGAATCCAGATCAACTTTCACCACGTGAGCGTTGTGCATCGACCTCAAACCGCAACTTCGAAGGTCGTCAGGGCCGTCAGGGCCGGACCCATCTGGTCTCGCCTGCAATGGCAGCGGCAGCAGCGGTTGCCGGCCGCTTCGTCGATATTCGGGAAATGGGATAAGCTGTGAGCGCTTTGCGCTCACGCCATCTCTTCTGCCTTCTTGGCCTTGATGAACCGCTTGACGACGCGGTCGCGCTTTAGCCGCGACAGATAGTCGATGAACAGCACGCCGTTGAGGTGATCGATCTCGTGCTGCACGACGGTCGACAGGATGTCCTCGCAGATCATCTCCTGTTTTTTGCCATCGGTATCGATATACCCAACACGGCAGCGGGCGGGACGCTCGATCTCGGCATAGTATTCCGGGATCGACAGGCAACCTTCCTCGTGAAGACGCATTTCGTCGCCAAGTTCCAGGATCTCCGGATTGATCATCACGATTGGCCGCTTCGGCTCGTCGTCGCGCGCCGTGTCGATCACCAGCATGCGCTTCAAAATGGCAATCTGGACGGCCGCGAGGCCAATACCGGGCGCGTCGTACATGGTCTCGAGCATGTCATCGGCAAGCACGCGCAGATCGTCGTCCACCTGCGAAATGGGCTCGCTGACTTCACGCAGAAGCGGGTCGGGAATTGAGATGATCGGACGAATGGTCATGTGTGCATGCAGCCTTACGACTTGAGATAGGAAACGGCAAGCGCGCGGTCAATATCAACGGCACAGAATGTTCATGATTTGATCTTTTGCTTAACCTATTCGGTTTATAGCTATTCGATAAGAGGGACCAAAGTCCGGAAAACGCTTGAGAAAAGGAGCGCCTGCCGTGACCGAAAACGGGCTCACTCCGGGAACCGATCCAGGCTCTCTGCTGCTTATCGTCGCGGGATTGATACTCGTCATACTCCTGGCATTGCTCGTCGTTGCATGCGTCTATCTCGGCCGGCGATCGCAGGAGTCTACCGAAAGAGCGGCACAATCCTCAGCGCTTGAGGCGGAACTCGCAAAGCTCGAAGGGCGTATGCAGACGCTGGCCGAAATCAGTGTCACGCGACAAACCGAATTCTCGCGAGCCTTCAACGAACGGCTCGATCGTGTCGGGCATCATCTCGGACAGAACTTGAACGAGTCGGCACAGGCAACGACCGATAGTCTGGCCAAGCTCAACGAACGACTGGCGGTGATCGATACGGCGCAACGCAACATCACAGAACTCTCGAGCAACGTCGTCTCGCTACAGCACATTCTGGCCAACAAGCAATCGCGTGGCGCTTATGGGCAAGGGCGCATGGAGACGATCATTGCCGACGGTCTGCCGAAGGCGGCCTATTCGTTCCAGGCTACGCTCTCCAACGGCAATCGACCGGACTGCGTTGTCCATCTTCCCGGCGCACCGGACATCGTGATCGATGCCAAGTTTCCGCTGGAAGGTTTCGAAGCGTTGCGCGAAAGCACCAATGCCGTCGACAGGACTGGCGCGGTTCAGCAGGTGCGCCGCGATATCGGCAAGCATATCGACGATATCGCAGAGCGCTATCTCCTAGCAGGCGAGACGCAGGACACGGCGCTGATGTTCGTACCGTCCGAGGCGATCTATGCAGATCTGCACGAACATTTTCCAAGCCTGATCCAGCGCGCGCATCGCTCGCGGATCGTAATCGTCTCACCGAACATGTTGATGCTGGCCGTTCAGACCATGCAGGCGATCCTCAAGGATGTGAAGATGCGCGAACAGGCCGGTCTTATCCAAAGAGAAGTCGCTGACTTGCTAACGGATGTACAGCGGATGCGGGAACGCGTTCTCGATCTGCAACGCCATTTCGGCCTTGCCAACAAGGACATCGACAAGATCCTGACATCGTCGCAGAAAGTTACAAATCGCGGGAGACGGATCGAAACGCTCGATTTCGGTGAACAGGCAGATCATCCGATACAGGAAGCAGTCAAGACACATAATCCGGATTATAATATACAGCAAACATTGCCTGCTGGAGAATAAATCTATCGGTCGCCGCGCCCGTCCCACAACCGCTCTTCAAGAACGCGTGTCAGACGCTCCGTCGCAGGTATTGCGGCAAGCTCATCGCGGAATGCCGCCTGTTCAGCGGCCGCATCTGCTGACTGCTGTCCGTAAACAAGATGGCTGTGCCAGTCGGAAAGGCGCTTCCAGCCACGCGCGTCCCCCCCCGAATTTGGGAGAACGACGTTAGAGAGCATCAGTTGGCGGGCCATCATCTGAACCGCCTTGTCATGGGTATAACCGGCTTGAATGAGCAGATCGATCACGACGCAAACACGCGCAAGGACCGCATCGCTCGCTGGAACGCCGCCGCTCCGGCGTTCGACAGGCTCCGCGTCCGTTGCAAAAGATCGCACTGCGGTCCGAAGCCGCGAGAGAGGCTCGATGTCATCGGCACCGATACCCTTGGCCGCAAGTGCCTCGATGGTTTCGATGACCAAGGCTTCGAGGTCCGAACCGGCACCCGGGTCCGCCGATCGAGTGCCAGGTCCGTCCTCAGCCCAAAGGTCCCGAATATCGTCGATCTGGCGATCGTGCTTTGCTGCCATACTGAACTCCACCGGGTCGCAATTGCCTAAAATTAGCGGCGATTGTTTGCAGACGGCTTAACAACGAGACGGAAAGAAGCATTATCCTTTACAAAGGCTTACGAGACTTGATGGCCGCCGCCAACGTCCCCTCATCAAGATAGTCCAACTCGCCCCCGACCGGCACGCCGTGCGCCAGCCGCGAGACGGTGACACCGCAGGCTGCCAGCTGGTCCGTCAGATAGTGGGCCGTCGACTGCCCCTCCACGGTCGCATTCAACGCGAGCAGGATCTCGGTGACTTCCGGCGCCCGCGCCCGTTCGATCAGCGATGCGATGCGCAATTCTTCGGGGCCGATCCCGTCGAGCGGAGAGAGGGTCCCGCCCAGCACGTGATAGCGGGTATTGATCACCTGCGCCCGCTCGAGGGCCCACAGATCGCCGACCTCTTCGACCACACAGATCATCGTTGGATCACGGCGCTCGTCGGTGCAGATATGGCACGGGCTCTTCGTGTCGACATTGCCACAGATCTCGCAAATGACGATGCTCTCCAAAGCGTCGCTCATCGCTGTGGCAAGAGGCGAAAGCAGCTGCTCTTTCTTGTTAATGAGATGCAGAGCAACCCGACGCGCCGACCGCGGCCCGAGCCCCGGCAACCGGCCCAGCAGCTGAATCAATCGCTCGATCTCTGGTCCCGTCGAAGCGCGCGCCATCAGCGATCCAACACGACCAGCTTCGTTCGGCAGACAGGCATCACGCGACAAACACGGATCAAAACAGCTTCATCCCAGGCGGCAGCGGCAGTCCGCCTGTCAGCTCCTGCATCTGTTCCTGAAGCGCGACCTCGGCCTTGGACTTGGCGTCCGTGTGAGCGGCAACGATCAGGTCTTCCAGGATTTCGGCCTCGTCGGGCTTCATGAGGCTCGGGTCGATCTTGAGGCTCATCATCTGCCCCTTGCCGTTGAGCGACACGGTGACAAGACCGGCGCCGGCCTGCCCCTCCACAATTGTGTCGGCCAGTGCATTCTGCATGTCCGACATCTTGCTCTGCAGGTCCTGGGCCTGCTTCATCATGTTCGCAAAGTCTTTGATCGCCATGGAATCTCAGTCCTAATCCTTGTCCTCGGGCGCCGTCGGGCGCACCGCCGTAATTTCTGCTTCGGGAAATCGTTCCAGCACCGCGCGGACGGAGGCGTGCTGCTTGATCGTTGCCAGCTCCTCGGCTTCGCGTTCACGCCGAACCTCGCCGATGGTCTTGCCGCCCTCTTCATCGGACACCGCAACCATCCAGCGCTGTCCGGTCCAACCCTCCAGCTTCTTTGCAAGATCGTTGGCGAGTGTCCGCGGTGCACCTTCAAGAAGACGGATTTCGACTTGCCCCGGACTGACCCGCACCGGACGCACCTGTTCCGACAATGCCCGGCAGAGCATCAAATCGCGGTCCTGCTCGGCGAGCGCGACAATCTCTTCGAGGGTCTGTGGCTGTGGGAGCGGCGCAGCTTCTTCGATCGCAACCGGCTCAGAGCGAACCTGCAAGGCTGTCGCCTGCTCTCCCGCAAACTGACCTGGCGCCCGGGCCTCACGCGCACCGCCTCCGTTCGTCGAAACGTCACCAGCCGGCGCGCGGGCCAGATCTCCCGGTGTCGGCAGATCGGCCAGATAGCACATACGCACAAGCAGCATTTCCGCCGCAATCCGCGGGCGGGGTGCAGCCTGAACTTCGCCATGCCCCTTCAGCAACATCTGCCAGGCCCGCGCGAGGACGGGGATCGAGAGTTTTTCCGCCAGCTCTTCGGCCTTGGCACGTTCCGACTCGCTCATAGCCGCATCGCCCGCTTCGACACCGGCCGCCTTGATCCGGGTCACGCCATGAACGGCTTCGGCGAGATCGGCCATGATCTGGATCGGCTCGGCCCCGTCGGCGTGAAGCGCATCGAGCCGGCCGAGCGCATCCCCCGCGTTGCCGCCCATCGCCGCTTCGAGCAATTCGAAGACCCGCATCCGGTCGGCAAGCCCGAGCAGCGAGCGGACATCGTCGCTGGTTATCTTGTCGGAAGCCGCCGCCATCGTCTGATCCAGCAGAGACAGCCCGTCGCGCACCGACCCTTCCGCCGCCCGCGCGATCAGCATCACCGCCGCTTCGTCAATCGGCAGACCTTCTGCCTCGGCGACACGCGAGAAATGCTTGCCAAGCTCTGTGACCTCCACACGGCGCAGATCGAAGCGCTGACAGCGCGAGAGCACCGTCACCGGAACTTTCCGAATTTCGGTTGTCGCGAATATGAAGCGGACATGGTCCGGCGGCTCTTCGAGCGTCTTCAGCAACCCGTTGAAGGCCGCTTTCGAGAGCATGTGGACCTCATCGATGATGTAGACCTTCATGCGCGCCGACAGCGGCTTGTAGCGCGCGCTTTCGATAATCTCGCGAATATCGTCGATGCCGGTATGCGATGCGGCATCCATCTCGAGAACGTCCGGATGGTTGGACGCCATGATGCGCGAGCAATGCTCGCCAAGCGCCGGCATATCGATGGTCGGTGCGTCCACCGTTTCTGTCTGATAGTTCAGCGCGCGCGCCAGAATCCGCGCGGTCGTCGTCTTGCCGACGCCGCGAACGCCGGTAAGCATATAGGCCTGGGCAATGCGCCCGGTCGTGAACGCGTTGCGCAGCGTGCGCACCATGGCGTCCTGGCCGATCAGATCGTCGAAATTCTGCGGGCGATATTTGCGCGCCAACACCGTATAGGCGCCACCGATCGCCTCGGCCGGCTCGCCGGCAACAGGATCTGGAGCGTCCACAGACGGTGTATTGTCTTCGCTCATACGCTTGCCGCCCGTAGACAATTCGCAGACTGTCGAGAAAAGTGGGAGGCTGGACAAACAACCCGCGTCGGACTCGTTAGGGCTGCTTCCTTCCGGACCTGACCCGGTTGGCGAGAGACCCGTCTGTCGCCAACCTCCCGGGCGCAATATACCAGGGTTTGGGTATGGCGGCGCAAGAGGGCATTATGGCCAGACCCCAAGAAAGTTCTTTCGGGCCGCACGGCTTGTGCGGCGGGCCCGAAATGCCCACATTGGGCGCCGTTACGGCGACCGCCGGCAAATCCAGACCCATAGGACGCCCCATGGATGCCCCAGAACGCAGCGCCTTTCCCTCTCCCAGGATCGGCACGGAGCCCAATCTCGACCGGCGCGCCGAAAAGCGCGCGGACGAGGCGTGGATCACGGCGCGGCTGAACGACCCGACAAGCCGTTTCCTGCTGCTTGCGGACCTCAATCTCGCAGTCGATTCGTCGCCGGATCGCTCGAAAACAGCCATTCGCTGGCATGACCCTGCGGCCATAACCGCCCTTGGCCTCGACCCGAGCGCCGCGCTTTTCCTCGGCTGTGACGACAAAGGCGCGGTTTTCGCCCTGTCCCTCGATATTGCCGAGACGGCAGCGCTCTCCGGCGGCATGGACGGCCTCAAGCCACTGGTCGACCTGCGTTCCCTTGCCATGCAGGGCGCGATGCCGACAGCCGATCTGTCTCTCTACGCCATGGCCCGCGGCCTCGCGGCCTGGCACATCGGAACCCGGTGCTGCGGGCGCTGCGGTGCGCACACCAACGCCCGCGACGCCGGATGGCGGCGGCGCTGCTGGGCCTGCGGGCAGGAACATTTCCCCCGGGCCGACCCGGCGGTGATCGTGCTCATTACCGATGGCGAGCGCTGTCTCCTTGGCCACCACAGACGCTATGGGCACAAATTCTATTCGACCCTCGCGGGTTTCGTGGAGCCCGGCGAAGACATTGAGGGGACCGTCCGCCGTGAAATGTTTGAAGAGGTCGGCATCACGATCGGCGAGGTTACCTATCTCGCCAGTCAGCCCTGGCCCTTCCCCCACACACTGATGTTCGGCTGTTGGGCCCATGCGCTGACCACGGACATCACCATTGACGAGGAAGAGCTGATCGACGCCCGCTGGTTCACCCGCGAGGACATTCACGCGATGTTGGCGGAGAGCCATCCGGATGGCTACACGGTGCCCGGCGCCCACTCGATCGCGTGGGCGCTGATCAAGAGTTTTGCGGACGGGTAGAATCGGCGCCGAAAACGGCAGTTTCGCCCTTTGCATGGGGTTGTTTTGCATTTTTTGCGGCTGCCCCCTCCTTTCTCCAAAGTTTTTGCGAGCGTTCCATTCGCGATTCTCGGTGAGTCGCAGTGGGGAGTCCACGGGCTTAGCGCACGGGGGTACTGAGGGGCCTGATGCCTGGCTGGATCAGGCATCGGACGATGGTTTCGTTTTCGCCGTATTTGTTGGTGAGTCTTTGCTTGCGCTACCGCCCTTCGGGCTACTTGAGCGCGAGCCCGCGTAGCGGGCTGTACCATCCACCAGCAAAGTTTTGGCGAGGGAAAAGCCGGCTACCGCCGGCTCGCGCTCTAACAAGAGGCGAGGAGGGCCTTTGGCCCGACCGGGAAAGCACAAATGCCCGAAGGGCGGTAGCGCAAGAGAAAAAAACGGCGCCTCAAACCAAATCATGCTGAGGGCAATACAATTCGGAAACCAACAATTATTGGCCTGCGACTTCAGAGGCTGTCCGGCCACCTGCGAGCGGCATGATAAACCCGCAAAACCTGTATCGATTGCCCCTCAACGCGATACGGCACGATGAAAGGTGTGCTGGCGATGATCAACTCTCGTGTGCCAGGAACACGGCCGGGCCGACCAGCCGCGCTTGGCGGCAGTGCGCGTATTCCCTCCGGAGAATACAATCGGGCAGTACGACACGCAGTCGCTGTTTTCCGGAACGATCGTGCTGGTCTTCCCTCCCGGAACCAGACAGAGATGCATCGAACAACTGCTAAATCTGTTTCGCTGGAAGCGATTTCAATATTGCGGAACGATGCAAACTGGCTGTTGGATATGCCTTGTCTGCCAACATCTCAAATGTGAAGTCCGGCTCGAGACATTTCAGCTTTTGGGCCGTCTTTCGCGATTGATCGTGCTGGCCACGGTGCAGATAGAGGGCTGTCAGATAGCGAAGCGCCGGTGCGAATGTTGGCGACAGCGCATGGCTTGTTTCGCCAAACCGGATTGCCTCGTCGAATTTCCCGGCAACGGACGCCGCGATACAACACAACCCGTCAAGCTGGAAGCGATAGGGGGCGGAGCCCGCGATATCTCGCGCTAACCGCGTGTGCTGGAACCCCTCCTCAGACTTGCCCAAATGGCACTTCGCCATGCCCAGGAAAGCCCAACCCAGGGGATTTGCCCGATTGAGTTGAATGCTGCGTTCGGCCAACTCATAGGCGGCAACATAAGACCGTTTGACCATGATGTAGACATGCGCACTCAGGCTGGCCACGAACGAGTTATGTGGCTCCATCTCGAGTGCGCGGGACATGTACTCGAACGCTTCCTCATCGAGCGTTTCACGGCAGCTATACTCTCTCTCGGCGACGAGAAAAATGCGCAAGAAGGCACGCCACGCCAGGTATATTCCCCGAGGCTCGATTTCGAAGGCACGCGCGAAGAGCTTGTCTGCAGCGTCGAAGTTGATTTTGCCCAGACGAAAAAGGTGCAATATGCCTGAGTAGCACAGTGACGCGGAAAGCTTGTCGGTTCCGCCTTCCGTGTGCAATCTGACGAACTGATTCACAGCAATGTTGACGACCTGATTGATCGTTCTCAAAACATCTCGATCATCCAAATCGAACGCTGCCTGCCCATCGTTTTGTATTGTGTCCGACCAAATGATGCTCTTCTCGGGCAGTTTTGAAAGGACCACCCTCAGGATTTGCCCGCTCGCCGATTTGGCGATGTCGGACTGCAGCGCAAGTGTGTTCGCTGCAATCGGTTGCTCGTTCGCCTCGGCAATTCCGGATAGCTCCAGACGATGATCCAGGACGCTGGCGGAACCGAGTTCCGACACGGTCATTGCAATCGAGTCCAACAGGCTGTCGGCAAAAATAGAACTCTCGGCAGGACCGTCAGTCGCCCCCCGGCAGATCAGCAATCGATATGGCGACGTTGCCGCCTGTGCATTGCCCGCGAGATCGCCCCCGCAGTCGAAAACGCCACTGCCGATCTCGGACAGTTTTCGGTTTTGGAACTGTTGACGTTGATCTCTCAACCATTCCTCGAATTCCGGATCGCGAATATCGAGCCCTTCCAGGAGATCAACACTGTCGCCGGCTTGTCCGGTATCCTCTTCAAAGTAGGTATCGAAATCGATAGCGACGCGACTGCGATCAAGCGCCAGCATGTGATTGTCTGTCTGGAGACACTCTCTTTCCGGCCCAAGTGTGCGTCTGATTTCTGCCAGACTCTGCCTCAGGCTCGCTGCACCTTGTTCGGCGGGACGATCACTCCAAAGCTTGTCCTGGATCCATTTTCGCGAGCGCCTGTTTCCCGGCGCAAGAGCAAGCATTGCCAGCAGGGCACAGGCCTTGCGTCCCCTGGGCGTGCGATTCTCGCCGGTGGATGTGGCCATACGAAAAAGACCGACGATTTGGAGTTCTACTTTCCCATCAATGGTCTCAATTGTATTGGATTTCATTGTCACGTCGATTTCACAAAAAATCATTGTTAGACCGAGCGCGCTCGCAAGCAAAAGAATATCGCAACCAATAAAATCAAACAATTTCTAATTTTGCCAAATGGCCTGGCGTTAAAAATGCGTGAATTGCCGTTATTTGCGAAACCTCGGGATTGACCATAACCCTGCAAAAAAACCAATATTTTGGGCATCAAAAAGAATTGAATACTGCATTGGTCAATGGAGACAGAACATGTCGCGAAATCTCTGGTTCGGAACATTCGGTGGTGAGGGTGGAGAAGGAGGCGAAGGCGGAGAAGGTGGCGAAGGCGGAGAAGGTGGTGAAAGGAGAAGCGGTGTACGCCTTGCCTCACCCATGAGGGCACGCGCTCTGACCACCAGCCGCGACGGCGTTGTCGGCGGGTGGAACAGCAAAAATCCCATCCCCGTTCACCACACGGCACAGCCGGCTCTGCTCGACCTCTGGTCCAATAGAGTACAGCGGCAGATCATCATGTCGGAGCTTCTGTCCGGCATCTCTTATGACGAAGGCGTCAACTCCGTTGCAGTGGAGTTTCGGGATCGCAGTGCGAGTGCCATCCAACCCCTCGTGTATATGATTCGACCCTCCGAAAAGGATTTTGAGCGGCAGTTGAAATGGGTTTGGAATTACGCGCCATTGCGGGCGGAACGCAGCGCCGAGATCCTCGTGCAACTGTCCGATATCCTCTCATTTCTCGGGTCAGCCAGGCCATTACACAGCCAACGGCACCGGCATACACTGGCGTTGCTGAGAATCATCTTGAACGTGACGATCATCATCGAAATGCGGGTCAAGCATGCACTTGCCTGCCGGCGCCCAGACGAGTATTCGCCACAGATCCAACCCATGATTCAGACTCCCGGCCACGGATCTCTGCCGAGCGGTCACGCCACAGAAGCATTCGTGGGGGCATTTGTCCTCTATGCGTTGATGCAACGGAGCATTACAGGCGGCGGCAGTATCGATACGACGGAACCGACATTCAGACAGCTCATTCGGCATGCTGAACGCATCGCGATCAATCGCACCGTAGCCGGCGTGCACTTTCCCGCCGACAGCGTCGCGGGGATGGTACTGGGGCAGACCCTGGCAGAGTATTTTATTGCCCGCTTCTCCGGGTCGGGAGATGTCTACACCCGCACATTTGACGGGGACCGATTCGATGGCGACTTCAACTATGAGTCTGTATTGGCGATGGCCTACGAAAAGGTGGCCTATCCCGATGACAAGCCGGACGAGTTCACAGGCAAGATGACGATCAGCAAATCGGAAGACCCTCTTTCCGTGCGTGTCTCGGGATTGCTCAAGCACCTCTGGAACAATGCGTTGGCTGAATGGCCTGCGGCCTAGAAACGCAAACCAGGAAGGCAAATCGCCATGAACGCAAAGTGGGAAGCGGCTACTCCGGAACGCCCTGATCCTTATCTAGATTGGGAGTTTCGTAATCGATCATCTGGACAGGAGTCTGACGATGAACTGTGGTGCTCGGTTTTTGTTCAACTGAAGCCAGGCGACGACGGCAGTTATTCGGCAAACCTGCAGCGCTTGCGAAGGGAGGTCAGGGATCAGCGCAAGCAGGACAATGACGAAGTCCCCAATGGCACGATCACCATACGCATGACCGATGAAGAGTTTCGGTATCTGGAGCGAGTCATCAGAGACACCGACGGTCAGAGGTTATCTGCAAAAGCAAATCCGGTCGAAATGCAGTTCTTTATATATCGGCCGGAGCGTCTCATTTATCGCAATGGGCAACTCGACGACAGGGGGTCCACATACACGATAATGCTGGCGGGGCCACCCATCCAAGGCCTGGTGTTCCAACAAGAATTCGGACCATCGATAATCCCACGTGCATTCGTGACCCCTCCAGTTGCAATCGGGATCATTGACGACGGAATAGGCTTTGCACACGAGCGTTTTCGCATTGCATCCGGCGGCTCCCGCATCTCGGCCATCTGGCTGCAAGACCGAGAACAATCGACGGCTGACAATGGCGTTGCAATTGGACGACGCGTCAATAATCAGCAAATCAACGAACTCATCGAGAAGTGGGGTCGCGATGTCGATATATACCAGGCAGAAAGCTTGCTCGACTTCCGCAGTCACGGACATAAATCACTGTCGCAACGCGTGTCGCATGGAACACATGTCCTCGACCTGGCGGCCGGATACAATCCATCCGAGATCTCTGATCCTGGGGCCAATCCGATTTTCGCCGTTCAGTTGCCCGCCGATGCAACTGCCGACACCTCAGGCGCAACAATGGGAAGCTACGTCCTACAGGCCTTCCGGCAAATCATGCTGTGGGCGGACGAATTGGACGAACAAATGCCGCTCGTGATCAATTTCAGCTACGGCATACTTGCCGGACCGAAAGACGGGACCCATCCCATTGAAAAAGCGATCGACCAATTGGCTGTTTATCGAAGCGAAAGAGCTGTGAATCCCGCGCCGACACGTGTCGTCTTAGCTGCCGGCAACAACTTTCGCAGCCGCGCGACCGCCAAAATAAGCTTCAATCGCGAAAGCAATAGTGAGTGGCAGGATCTGGACTGGATGATCCTTCCCGACGACCGGACACCAAGTTTCATCGAGATCTGGCTTGACGATCATGCGTCCGACGACCGCGTCGCACCTGTGGAACTGAAACTAACACCGCCCATTGACGGACCGAGTATTGTGTCGGCTCCGGAGATCGGCAAGCTAGACATTCTCCAGAATGGCAACTCTCCTGTCGCTGCAATCTACTATGACCTGGTTCCAGTTTCGGAAGACAAATCACGCCCACGCATATTCATTGCCGTCAACCAAACCGCAGCACCAGACGGCGATGCAAATATCGCACCCTCAGGCCGCTGGCAGCTTTCCATAAAAAACCGGATAAACGAAGAGCTGACGGCAAAACTCCATATTCAGCGTGACGATACGCCGTCAGGATATCCTCAACAGGGGCGCCAATCCTATTTCGAGCATCCGGACGCCTATGAGCGGGATCCGGCAACGGGTGAATACACGGCATTGAACAGTGCCGGCCCGATCACACACGATCATACGTTGTCCGCTATTGCGAGTGGCAACCGCACCATCGTCGTAGGTGCCACCGAGGCGTCGGAGTCTTTTCCCCCTGCTAGCTATACATCGAGTGGACCGACCGAAACCAGGAGTGGCCCTGACTACTCGGCAATCGCGGATGACGGGGCAGCATTTCCAGGCGTTCTGGCGGCTGGCACCAATAGCGGGACAGTGGTTGCGATGCGAGGCACAAGCGTGGCAGCGCCCAGAATCACCCGCGAGATCGCCGACCTTCTAGCCAGTGGAAAGAGTGTGTCAGACATCTGCACTGGAACGGTTGCGACTGCGCGAGAACCGAAGCGTCAAGGATGTTGCGTATTGATAAAAGACAATTCTGAGCACATCCCAAAACGGAAGTATTCTTCCAACTCCTAAAATTCCAACGAGCAAACGAACAGCCAATCACGGAGACGTCCACACAATTAAAAGCAAGTTGCGCAACATGTGTTTGCGCGCTTGCTGGCTGTATTAATGCACGCTCACAGCGTTAAAAAAAACCAATATCTCAATTTATTTCCTTAAAACAAAATGCTCCAAATATTTATTTCACACTTTTTGAATTTTTTACGCCTATTTCACGGAACATAGACTGCAAAATAGCGCCTCGATCACGCCTTCGATTGATAATCCACTCATGATTAGACGCAATCAAGCCGTCGCATTCGGCGGAAGGGAGTGGGTTATGGGAGGAGAAGCACCAAATTCATCGACTATGGCTAATTCGGCTGAATCAACCGGAAAGCCCTTAAATGGCTCAGCACATACGTCATCGGACAGAAGTGCAGCAGAAGTCGTTCGACAGCTCGCGGAGCGCTTTGACCAACCGGCGCCGACCGGCAATCTCCGGGTCGATCACATTGCGTTCCTTTTTGCGGATCTGAACGGATCGACTGAACTATATGAAGAAATAGGCGATGCTGAAGCCTGCGACATCGTACGGCAGCTATTCACGTTCATGGCAAAAGCGATCAGCATCAATAGCGGTGCGATTGTCAAAACGATAGGAGATGCTGTGCATGCAGCATTCACCGGGCCCCGCGATGCGCTCTTGAGCGCTATCCAGATCCAACGAGATATCGAGGCTTTCAACAACAGGTCCGGTCGGACTCCGATCAATGTAAAGATTGGATTGCATGCAGGATGTTGCATCGCGCTCACCATGAACAACCAGCTCGACTTTTACGGCGCTGTTGTGAACAAGGCAGCTCGGCTTGCCGGTCTATGCAGCGGCGGCGATATCGTCGTTTCCTACGAGATGGCGACAGAACCGCTCGTTGAGCGGACCCTCCGGCTACTCGAACCCGTTACGGAAAACTCTCATCTGAAAGGGTTTGCAGAACCGATCACATTCATTCGGATCCCCACGCGCACTTTGGCACGAGGTCATCGCGAAATGAGCGATCGCCTACTGGACAATGTTGGGCCCCAACGAATGTGCGGTCTCTTGTGTTCAGCAGACTTACAAGTTTGAGGAGGCGAGTATGGACTTTTCCGAACGGAAAGACTGGAAGAATGCGACTTGGGCAGACTCACTTGCCGGCATCGCTCTGTGCTTGGTGGTCATCGCACTAATCTGTCTGGCTGATGCGATGACACACTTCATTCCGATGAAGCCACATTCGACAGACCACGCTGAACTCTCTCGCTCCTACGCGATCTCCGCGCCGACGAAGTTCGATACTGCGCCGCTTTCTCGCAGGACGAACCGGTTCGCCAATAGATCGCGGACGTTCTGCGGCTGGAACGCTCGAGAGTCGGGGACGCTTTTTCGCTGTTCCCGCCGGGTCGTCGTCGACTGACGACGTCCGGCCACGCGGTAGCAGCGAAAGTTCGGGCGTAGCCAAGCCGAGCATGGCTTTCGCTGAATCCTTCTTGAAGCCTCAAGACCAGGGCCTGAAACCATGACGACATTCCGCGATCTGAAACGCATCGATCTCTTTCAGAATCTCGACGACAAAGACCTGGAGGACCTTGGCAAGCGCTGCCAATGGAGGACCTATTCTGCGAACCAGGAAATCCTTGGCCAGTTCGATGACACGGGGGCGGTCTTCTTTCTCGTCTCGGGGAAAGCCCGCGTCATCATGTATTCCGCATTGGGAAAGTCTGTGGCTTTCCGGGAAATGGGCCCCGGCGAAATGTTCGGTGAACTCGCAGCGATCGATGCGCAACCCCGCTCTGCCAGCGTCAGAGCGCTGGAGCCGAGCTGCATTGCCTCCATGTCATCCCCAGTCTTTCGCGAAACCTTGATCCAATACCCCAACGCTATCGATGTCGTGCTGAGGCATCTGGTCAGTCAGGTCCGCGCATTGACCGACCGTGTCTACGAATTCAGCACATTGTCCGTGAAACATCGCGTCCATGCCGAACTGCTTCGGCTCGCACATCGCTTCGCCAACGGCAGAGGTGAGGCATTGATCGACCCGGCGCCGACGCACGAAGAATTCGCCAATCTCATCAGCACGCATCGTCAGGCCGTCACCAGTGAGCTGAATCGTCTGGCGCAATGCGGCCTCATCGAACGCGTCGGCAAGACACTGCATATCAAAGACATGGAGCGACTGGACGAACTGGTCGCCAACGCTGCCCATGAGTAGGACGCATATGCTCTCGTTTGTGTGCAGCAGGGTGACGCTCTCAAGTGGGCCTTCACCTATTTCTGGTCTCCCAACGGACAGGTCTGTGTTCGGCGCGGAGCAACGGCCAATCCGGAATACCCGACTTAATAAAAAATTTCACAAAATAGAAATCGTGTCGTCATTGCGACAACAACAAGAAGCACTATCGCGCACACTATATTTATCGATGCACCCGTCGATAGAACAAGCAATGATTAAGAAAAAACTTAATCTTTGCAAATATTCGCCCCTCGAAGCGTTCCGACCCCTGTGGAACTAAGGAGTTTGACCATGACGCATTCCCTGAAGATTCTCGTATCCGCTCTCGCCGTCGCCCTTCTCGGCGCTTCTGCCGTATCGGCCCAGCCGGACCCTAGCGCGGGCGCTCTGTCATACTTCCAGCAAGTTGGCGACAACGGCCGGTAGAGGCTGTTTCAATCTGGGTCCGGCTTGGTGATAGGCCGGGCCCTTTACCAAAAGCGAAACGCTGGCGGCCTACTACGACCAGCGCCGCGAGGAGGGATCAATTGACTGTGTGACGCTGCGCACATCCGGACCGAGTGATGCTGCCGAGACAGCAGACACGCCGCTGCCGTCCATTACAACAGGATGGATCCAAAATGAATTCCGCACACGTCACAACAAACATCGCCGTCAGGTTGCCAACCCTCATTGTGTTGAGCGCATTAATCGTCGGCTCCGCGTTTCCTCGGCCAGTCAGTGAACCGTGCAGCGCCTCCCCAGCGCAGAATCCTCCGCCATGCGGGATACTGATCAACCGCCCATCACCAATGACAAATGCCGACGCCGTCAATTGGCGTTAATTGGGCGAGTAGATCGCACGCACGGCTAAGTCCAATTCGTCGACGGTCTTCAGCGCACTGTCGTCTTGGCATGAAGCCATACACTTCACTTTCGGCGATCGCGTCCCGCCGCCTTCCGTTTACGGTCCGGACGCCCAATCACGTCCGTCGCAAGTTTATAGTCCGACAATTCCTTCGGCGTGAAGACATAGAGCTGGTCGGCTGGCGTTTGCATCGCCTTCACCCAAACCTTCGGATCGACACCCATTTTCGCAAGATGTTCCTGCACGCTGGCACTTACGCGCTGTCCGCGCGCCATACCCTCGTGCAAACCGCCGGGTGACGCAGTGACTGCAAAGACCTGATGCACGCCGATCCAGGCTCGCTTGGCAGCGGTTCGCGTTTTCCCTCCGGAAAACACGATCGGGCAGGACGACGCGCAGTAGCCGTTTTCTGGAACGATCGTTCCGATCTTCTCCTCTCGCAGCAGAGCAGACATTCTGAGCGCTTCCTGGACGACACCGCCTGGCGAGTGCAGATGCAATGTCTTGATCTCGCCTTCCTGGCCCTTGATGAACTGCTCAAGCTCCGACGCCGTGCCGACCTCGATGCGCCCGACGGCACTTGCGGCCCCCTTCGGTCCGCGCCGGAACGTCATCTTCTCGCCGATGCTCTCGGCGGTCTGCGGCTTTGCGTATCCGGGCATCTTCGGGTTCGCACCCTGGCGGCGCACGGGGTTCGTCAGCGGCAGATAGGGGCGCACCTGATCTGTCGGTTTTGGCGGCGCCATCGTCACCGGCACGCGCTCATCCGTCTTGCCGGGCAAGGGCGCATTGGCCGCTTCGTAGATATCCTTGAAATCGAGCGCGAGGACCAGGACCGTTCCGGCCAGAAGAAGGCGATAGACCGATTTGAGGGCGAAGGACTCGTTGAACCAGGCGAACCTGCTCTTCCGCTTTTCTTTCCTGCGTCCCGGACCCTTTGCGTCCACATCGCCGGGCCGCTCGGGCGCCGTTTTGTCCATAGTCTTCATGGTTTGGGCGTCAGGCGCGCAACGTTCTCATCCACCTTCTCATCATCCGCGGCGCGTGCTGTATCGCTTGGCCGCGAAGCGTCCGTCGTCACTGGGGTGTCCTGCGCTCCAAACCGCGATTCCATCTGCCGGAAGATCGCCATGCCCCGCATGACCTCGGCCGCGCTCATATTTTCCGCGTCCAGGTCGATCCCGTCGTGCCGGCGGATGGCGCCTTCCACGATGATCATAATGAAGATGAGAACCGCCGGAAGCAGGTCGATCGAGATGGCCCCCGCCCAACTGGGCAAGAAATCGCCTGCATAGAGCAACACGGCTTCGGGTGGCGAGATCGGCTGGAAGCGCGGCGCGACTGCCGGGTCGCGGTTTAAAATTTCATCGGCTGCGTTGGCGAGCGCCCGGCTCTGTGCCTGCACTGCCTTTTCGACACGCTCCACGATTTCGGTCTGGCGTTGCTGGAGCGAGACGCTCGTCCCGTCCGCCACCGGCGCGATGAAGGTCTTTCCGAGATCCACGGCGGCACGTTTGACAGACGGTGCGACCGACGTCTGTTGAAGCGCGGCGATGACGCCAATGAGCTTCAGCACCTCCTCGCCGAAGGCGTTGGCCCGCCCGTCGATCGGACCGGAACCTGACAAGAGCTCGCGCATGCGTGCCAGGTGTCGCCCGCCCTGTTCGAACTGCTGCTTGGCACGGTTCCGACTCTCATTGACCTCCTGCGCCAGGCGATCGAGATCTTTCGACATTTGCGTCAGAAGCTGCGCGACCGTGCCGGACCCGGACGTGCCCGTCAGCGCACCGGTCGAGCGTTCCTGCTGCGCCAGGCTCGCGAACCGCTTCGAGGCAAGCTGGATATCGGGCAGCAGACTTTGCGCTGCGAGCGCATTGGAATGCGCCCTGTCGAACTGCTGCTGATAGGTCTCAGTCGCATTCGCCATATGCAGCTCAAGCGCCGCGGAGCCGGCAAGCGCCGCCGCGTTCAGCCAGCTCGACATGGCGATAATCATGGACGAGCCGATGGCCATGGCAAGGTAAAGCGCGGAGCGCGCCCGCGCGCTTTCCACATGCGGCAGAAACCGCATGAGATAAGACCAGAAGGCATAGATGCCGACCGACACGGCCGCGGAATAGATCACCGCGCCGAAGAAGACGACGCTCGCCGTCCCATTAAGGAGCCCGCGCACACCGAGATAGGTGTAGACGCCGCTCGCAAGCGCAAGCACCGCCAGCGTGATCTTCGTCGTGGTCTCCAGCCGTGCCTGGCCGAGCCTGAGTTGTGTCGCCACTATCGCCTTCCCATCATCGGGTGCAGATCTCGAGATTTTGTCCCGATATCATAGTGCCGATAAACCGCCGGCTCAAATTACCGAACGTCAAGGTTAAGGTCGTGGATTCATAGATGGCACAGGCTTGACTGTTTGGAAGTCGACGGAAGAAAGCAACCAGAAATCGCTCTGCAAAGGATGAGAGAGCAGCTCTTTGGTCAAGAGCAGCGACGTCAGTGCTGGAATATCGGTCCCGGGCGGACCATTATGGTCGGAGCGTGAGGTCAGGCGCTTCCTGTCAGGGACTGGCGCATACCGGAAAGGCGACAATTATGGTTGTGATGCTTGATCGGAGAAACGAACGTCGAGCGCGAACCGGCGCGCTCTTAGCCATCCCCGTCATCTTCATCCTCTCAATGGCCACGGCGTTCGGCGCAGTTGCCGAAAACAAGCCCAAGGCCGTGCTGACACCGCAGATCGGCCACACATCCCACATCAGCACGGTGACCTATTCGCCAGACGGAAAGCTGGTTGCATCGGGAGGCAGCGACAAGGCCGTGCGGTTGTGGGACGTGGAGACCGGGCGGCTGATCCGGACTTTTCCCCATGACAAGAGCATCAATGCAATCGCATTCTCTCCGGATGGGACGCAGATCGCGTCTTCAAGCGATCGGTCATGGACCCACATTTGGGATACGCTCACCGGTCAGATCATCAAGACATTGAAACATGGGGACACTGAGGAACATAGCGCGATTGCGTTTTCACCCGATGGAAAACGCATTGTCGGCGGCGCTTACAAGAAGCTGGAGATGTGGGACGTCAGCAGCGGCGAAGTCGTACAAGGATTCGACAATAAAGTGGAATTTGCGACTTCGTTGGCCTTTTCACCAGACGGCTCTTTCATTGTGTCAGGTTATTTCGGCGGCGAACTTGCGCTCTGGGACGCCGCGAGCGGCAAACAGCTCTGGTTGAAGAAGAAAATTCACAAGGAAGGCGTTCAGAGTGTTTCCTTCTCAGCGGACGGAAGGCGGATCGTCACGGCGGGCTATTTCAAGAGCGGCAGTCCCGACAAGGCGAAGCTTTGGAACACGGACAACGGTGAATTGATACGCGAGTTCGCCTCGAATGGCGACAGCGCCGGCGTTGCTGTTTTCGCCCCTAACGGCAAGTACATTGCTGTCGGCAACGCGGAAGGCGGCCTCGATATATGGGATGCCGCGAAACCGAAGTTGCTGCGAAGTCTGCCCCACGATGCCGTATATGCCGCCGCATTTTCGCCAGACGGATCCCGGCTCGCGACCGGTGGCGTCAAGCAAATTGTCGTTTGGGACATGGAAACCGGCGAGAAGATACGATCCTTCAAGGGGCAGCACTATCGTGACACGCCTGTGATGTTCTCAAAGGACGGCAAGCAATTGATCGCCGGCCCGAGAAGCTGGGACACTGCGACCGGGCAACTTCAATATGCAACGGACATCGAGTTTGTCTGGGCGCACGCGCCGGATGGCGCACATGTCGCCTCCAGGCCTTCTCGCGAGAGCAACGCCAAATTCCAGGTTCTGATCAGGGACATCAGATCGGGAAAAGTCAAAACCGAGCTGCAGGGCGACTCTGGCCTCCCACTCGCTTTCTCGCCTGATGGCAAGCAGATTGCCGCAAGCGACTACAAGTTCATACCCGATCCATGGAGGGAAGTGTCCGCTCTGAAGATCTGGAATTCCGCCTCCGGAAAACTGACGCGGGAACTTACAAAGGTATCCGGCGAGTTCCGATCGGTAGCGTTTACACCCGACGGATCGAAGATTGTATTCGGCAGCGGCAGTGAGGGACGGCTTTCACTCATTGACGCCAAGTCAGGCCGGGAGATCTGGACCGGTAAGGCCCATGCCAGTTTTGTCAAAGCGCCCGCCTTTTCGCACGATGGGAAACGCCTTGTCACCGGCGGCAGCTGGGCTGTCGAGCTTTGGGATGTCGAATCCGGAAAGAAGCTATTTGACTTTGGCGGCTCTTCTCCTTGGGGCGGAAAATGGCATGACGATGACGTCCTTGCGCTGACCTTTTCGCCGGACGGCCGGTTCGTGGCATCCGGAAGCAAGGACAAGACCGTCAGGATCTGGGATGCCCGCACCGGTAAACTGATCCGATCGCTGGCCGGCCATAGCTACAATGTTAACCAGCTCGCCTATTCACCAGATGGCAGGCGCATCGCCTCGGCGAGCGGTGACGGTATCGTCAAGATCTGGAATACGGATGATGGCGCATTGTTGCTGACACTCGTGACCGAGGGCGAGGACTGGGTTGCGATCACCCCCGAGGGCTTCTTTGCGTCGTCAAAGCAAGGCGTCAAAAATTTGATCGTCGTCCGCGGATTTCAAACCTACACCATCGACCAGTTCTACCAGCAGCTCTATCGGCCCGACCTCGTTCGCGAGAAGCTAGCGGGTGACCCGAGCGGAACCGTGAAGAACGCTGCCGCCCGTGTCGATCTCGACAAGTTGTTGGCCAAAGGAGCGGCTCCGGTCGTCAGATTTCGCTCACCGGGCGATGGGACCACGACCAATAAGGAGAAGGTTTCCGTCGATGCGGAGATCGTTGGACGCGGCGGCGGTATCGGCCGTATCGAATGGCGCGTTAACGGCGTGACGCTCGGCATTCAGGACAGAGGATTAGAACGTGTCCCGGCCTCGGAAACCGGCAAGGCGAGAGTTGTGAGCCGAACATTACGGCTGGCACCCGGCGGGAACGAGATCTCGGTCGTTGCCTATAACGCAGCCAATGAGATCGCTTCAACAAAGGCAACGGTCACGGTCAGACGGGTCGTCAAACGCAAGTCCGGATTGCCGCAGATGCATGTGCTGACCGTAGGCGTCGATGACTATTTCGATAGCCGACTACGCCTGAAATACGCGGTCTCCGACGCCACGGCGCTCGGCGAGGCACTGACGATTGCCGGCAAGGGCCTTTATGCCAAAATCAATGTCATTCGTTTGCTCAACAAGCAGGTATCGGCCAACGGCCTGGACAAGACGTTTCGCGCATTGGCCAAAAAGATCCAGCCCGACGATGTCTTCGTCTTCTTTATCGCCGGTCATGGAAAAACGGTGGATGGGCAATATTATTTCATCCCGCAGGATTTTCGGTATCAAGGTGGCGACTCCATCGCGAAGCGCGGTATCGGCCAGGAGAGATGGCAAGGTTGGTTTGCAAACATCCCGGCACGAAAGTCTCTGCTGATTTACGACACCTGCGAAAGCGGCTCATTGACCGGACAACGCGTGGCGTCCCGAGGCATGGAACGTGTAGCAGCCTTGGATAAGCTGACCCGGGCAATGGGCCGGACGGTCCTTTCCGCGGCAACGGATGACGCGCCGGCACTCGAAGGCTTTCGCGGGCACGGCGTCTTCACCTACGCTCTACTGCAGGCGCTGGCTCGTGCCGACGACAACAGAAACAAGCTCATCGAGGTGACCGAGCTGGCGTCCTATATCGACGCCCAAGTACCGGAGATCAGCGCGCGCACATTTGGATTTCGCCAGGTTCCCCAAATGAACATCACGGGCTCGAATTTCCCATTGGTGAAGCAAACCGCCAAGGCCGCGCCTCCTGGCGCAAACATACAGGCCATTCCAACGAAGCCGACACACATGGTGATCAGACCATCCGATCTCTTTACAAAGGCCGGGCGCTTTGATCCGACGAACCGGACTCTCAAACCCGGGACGATGATTACGCTTATCAAGACCGAACAGGGGTGGGCACTTGTCGCCCGAAACGGCAAGAAGCTCGGCTATGTCTCAAAGGAAAACCTGCTTGCCGCGCAGTGATACCAGCGAGGGCAATTCCTGCATTCAGCATACAGCCAGCCTAGTTCAAACGATGCCGCGTCCGGGACCATAACCACGCTGTTTCAGCCCCCCAAGTATCGGGGGCCTGAAACAGGTTTGGAGTTACACTTGAATTCCATTCGTGGATCCAAGGTACGAGTCGACCCACTCACTTCGTGGCGGCAAAAGCCTTGAGCTTGTCGAAAGTGAAGAGGTAGCTGTCCGAATCGAGCGGCTTATGACATGCGAAGCAGTCGGCCTGGCTGCGCTTCTTAATGCTGCCGTCGGTCTTGACGATGGCATAGTTCCAGTCGCCGTTGCGAAGAATGTCGGGAATATCTTTCCCCCAACCATCTTGGCTGGCCATCACGCCATAAAATGCCAGCTTGCCCTTCTCATAGAACCCGTCGCTGCCTTTGATCGGGTTTTTTGCCTCGTCGAGTTTCGCCTTATAAACCTCCATCACGATCTCCGAGCCATGCGGCAGCGCCTTGCCGTTTTTTACCGCATCCAGCGCCACCTTGTTGGCATACAAGAACCTGACCTGCTTCTTCTTCGGACGGTTGACGGTCGCATAAGCCGTGAATGTTGACTTGTAGTCTTTCGGGAAAGTGACATGTGTGTTCAGCATGGTGGCCAGCTCATCCGACGCCGCATCACCTGTCGAGCCTGTCAGACTGGCAAAGTAGGCGGCGACATTTTCGATATCCGTATCGCTGAGCTGTGGCGCGATCGCATTCATGAGCACGTTCTTGCGCTTGCCCGACTTGAATGCCTTCAACTGACTGATGAGATATTTCGATTTCTGGCCCGCGAGGTTCGGCCATTCCGGCTTCACACTGATGCCATTGGCGCCATGGCATGCGGCACACACATTGGCGGCTGTTTGCTTGCCGGCATCGATGTCTGCTGCAAGAGATGGGTGCGCAAAGCCCAGCACCAAGCTTGCCACAATTATCCTTTTCATCATTTCTCCTTCCTCCGATCTATGAAATTTTCTGCAACATCGAACTTCTGATGAACGCTGCCAATCACGCGATTCGCGCACAGCCAAGCAAACACTGCTTGTCGGTATTTATATAAACTGCTGACATATTTAGCATTGCTACCAACTCGAAAGTTCCGATGCGAAACTGAGATCGCTGGAGCATCCGATCGAATGAACAAACGGAGCAGCAGCGCAGTATCCGGGAATTGGATCGATTCCAACGGGGTGTTCACTTAGGAGCGATCAAAAGCTCTTTTATCGACCATTATGTCAATTGATATTGTCATTATATCTCTAAGTTGTGATCCGCATGTGATTGAGAGAGCCAAAGTGGGCGTTTGGAAATGCTCTCTGCAGCAATGTTTCGATAAACGAAATCCGGAGGCAGCCGCACTCGCAGCCCTAAGCTGCCAATCAACAACCGCATGACCGCTTATGACCACCCTGCGGTTTTCACTCACCACAGCGGGATCGAAGCGACTGCGTCCGGCAATTCAATCTCGAAAGACGCTATTGGCACATCTCGTTCGGGGTGAACCCATACGACAGAACGAATGCCAAACAACATCACCTGTGCTTGCCGCTATCAGGTCAATGCCGCTAACGCGTCGGCGCGCTTCAATAGTCGCTGTGCATTTGTATAGGTCGGAACTTCGACAAGGTTGCCGTCAAGCTCGACACGTCCCCGTCCGCTTGCTTGAGCCGCGTCGAATGCGGCGACAATCCGTCGGGCTTCGGTCACTTCTGCGGGCGAGGGTGTGAGGACATCGTTGATGATGCCCGAATGAGCGTGTGCAACAGCACTCTTGGCCTTGTAGCCGAGCCGCCGGGCATTGAGCGTATCATGCCGGGTACCCTCATCGTCGTGCCAGGTGTATGGATAGTCGATCGCCATGATCCCGGCTGCGACGCATTCCAGCAGGAACCGCTGGCGGGCATAGGAAAGTTCCAGTCCGTCCGGCTCCCGGACGGCGCCAAGGTCTGCCGCCATATCTTCCGACGCCATCAAGCACGATTTCACGCGCGGGCTGGCCGAAACGATTTGGCCGAGATTCACGAGACCTCTCGCGGATTCGATATTCGGCAGCAGCTCTGTTGATCCAGATGCAAGCCCGTAGCTTTCTTCAAGTGCAGCGACCGTCGTGGCAAGCCGCTCGATGTGCGCTGGATCCGATACTTTCGGCAGCGCAATGATATCCGGTCTGCCGCGCATCACGGCTTCCAGATCCGCCATACCATCGTCATCAAGCGGGTTGACCCGGACGGCGACCGTCGCTCCTGCGGCCCTCCAGGAAGCCAGCGCTTCAGCCGACAGCTCGCGCGCCTTCGAACGCAACGCCGGCGGCGTGAAATCCTCGAGTTCCTGGATGAGAACATCCGCGCCGCTCAACGGCGCATCGGCCAATGCCTGCTCATCGGCTCCGCTGACGAATAGCCATGAACGGCAGAGTGGCGTCGGTCGACGGACAAAAGATGTCGAAGATGCAGGTCCCATTACCGATACACTTGCTCTAACTGTGGTTTCGATTTGACCACGGATTCTGACGGAACGGACCGGAGAGCCCGTCCCTAGCATGCCATTGCCACCCGACGCGCTTAGATCAGCAAATGATCAAACCTGCCTAGCCACCCCTACGTCATCTCGATAGCGAACACATGTGTCTTTGCCGAGACATTGCGAAGGGTCACAAGGCCGAGATCGACCTTGGCTGTGTCTGCGCAAACGACCTCCTTGCTGGCAACAATCTTGTGGCCAGCGTTCTTCCCATAATCGCAAAGCCGCGCTGCGACATTGGCGGCATGACCGATCACGGTGAAATCCAGCCTTTCGTGCGATCCGACATTGCCATAGGTCACGGTCCCGTAGGCAATGCCGATTGAGCATTCGAACGCCGGACGATCACCTTCAGTCTGCTCGCCGAGTTTCACCACTATTTCGCGTGCGGAAGCCAGAACCTGGGTACAGGCAGCGCTATAGTCGGCGCCGGCCGGAAACACGGCCAAGACAGCGTCTCCGATATATTTCAGGACCTCGCCTTCATTCTCATGAACAATCGTCGACGTGACATCGAAAAAATCGTTCAGCAACGTCATATAGTCGTCGCGGCTCAGCGCTTCGGCCAATCTTGTGGAATTGCGCAGGTCGCAAAACAAGATCGCCGCATCGATCTCGTCCCCCGTACCGCGCCGGATTTCACCGCCGAGCACGCGGGCGCCGGACCGCTTTCCCACATAGGTTTCCAGCAACGCCTGGGCATTCTCACGCTGCGTGAAAACTTCATAGAACCGGCTGATGACCGAAGAGCACTCAAAGATCAGACCAAGCTCGGCTGTTGTGAAACCGTCGGGATGATCGGTTGCCAGAGTCAGAACATTGATTTGACCGTCGGAGAACGGGATCGGCATGGCGACATAGTCGGTTACGCCCTTGGCCCGCAGATCATCAATGATCGGGTAGCTTGTCTGTAGAGATTGCGCTTCCAGTTTCTGACGAACACCGCCCAGGCCAGCGGAGACGTGATGCATCGGGCTGTTCATAAAACTCGGGTGGTCGTAGATTTCGTAGGAAGGAGCGTATGTCGTGACCTCGTCGGTGTCATTTTCCCAGATGAAGTTCTTGCCGGCGATCATCGGATGGAGCGACCAGATCAGGACGCTCAACCGGGTCAATGCAATCCCGTTATCCCTGAGCTTGTGGCTGAGCGCCGCTGTAAACGCCTCCGGGGATGTAAGACTTGCCGCACCTCTCATCAGCCAGTCGACCAACGGACCTGAAACATTGCCCCCCGTTTCGGCCTTCAGACTGTTGTCGCCGATATCGATGTTCGTGACAGCGTTCGGCATGAATCCAACATAGCCTTTGAGGGCACTGCTTTCTGGAAATGGCTCATCGTAGGACCACACAGCATTGGACAATGTCTCATCGGACAAGCAGATGTCGCGATAGCTTGCGGTTCCCTTGAATGGGCAAAAGGTCTGCAGCCTTCTCTTCTCGCTCAGCTCGACAACAACATCCTCGATTGGAAAGTAGATCGTTGGTGGCAGCCGAGTCTCGTACATCACCTTGGCCTCTGCGCTGGAGGCCAAGACCGTCCCATTGCGGTGCGCCGTTATCCGGCCCGAGAGCGACTCGACGCTGATTTCATAGCGCGTGCTTTGGCTTGTCGCGGGGCTATCCATTGCTCTCGGCTTTGCTGATGATTGGAGATCAGATGCACCATCATACTCCATAGAAAATACATTTTCCGGAGAATGGGAAGAGGACGTTGTCCTACAGCTGCCCCGTCGATATTCGTTCGAGACTATTGGGGATTCACAGAAGGGGGGGGCCGTTCGGCCAATGTCTTAAAAATCGGCCTGCTCGAAGCAGGTATTAAATTGACAGTTCGCTTAATTACGAAAGTGTATTCGCAGCATAAGAGCAATAGCCGTCCGTCCGATACCTTTCCAAAGAGCACATAAAATTGCTCCTCAAAGGCCTAGAATCGACTATTCGGCAGCCAGCACTCAGAACTCGATCGTTTCCAGAATAATGGCTACGCCAATGCGTGGGACGCGCTTCCGCATTGATGCTCCGGCAAAGCGAAAACACGCCCCTCAGATCGGAATTCGTTACTGCGGCAACATCACCTTGCCGCGACCTGCTTGTCTTTCTCTACCATCACTTCGGCTTGGCGGATCGAAGCATAGTCGATCAGCCGCCCATCCAATGATACAGCTCCTTTGCCGGCCGCCTCAGCTTCCGCCATCGCAGCCAGGATACGCTTCGCACGCTCGATCTCTTCCGCAGACGGGCTCATCACTTCGTTTGCCAGCGCGATCTGAGAGGGGTGAATTGCCCACTTGCCCTCACAGCCCAGAACGGCGGCGCGCTTGGCGGCAGCCACATAGCCGTCTGCGTCCGAAAAGTCACCAAAGGGGCCGTCGATCGGGCGCAAGCCGTTCGCCCTTGCGGCAACAACCATGCGGCTCAGTGCAAAATGCCACATGTCGCCCCAATGCACATCGCGGGCATCGCCTTCGCCCGGGTCGGTGAGGACTGAATAGTCCTTGTTGACGCCGCCGATATTCGTGGTGCGGGCCCGGGTCGAGGCTGCATAGTCCGCAACGCCGAAATGAAGGCTCTCGTTTCGTTTAGAGGCCGCGGCGATGGCGCCCACATTCTCCATACCGAGCGCCGTCTCGATGATGTGCTCGAATCCGATCCGCTTCTTATAGCCCTTGGCATCCTCGATCTGGGTCACCATCATATCGACTGCGTAGACATCGGACGCGGTGCCGACTTTCGGGATCATGATGAGATCCAACCGCTCGCCGGCCTGCTCGACCACGTCGACGACGTCGCGATACATGTAATGGGTATCAAGGCCGTTGATGCGGACGGACATGGCCTTGGAGCCCCAATCAATGTCGTTCAGCCCCTGAATGATGTTTTTCCGCGCCTGCTCTTTTTCATCCGGCGCGACGGCATCCTCCAGATCCAGGAAGATGACATCCACATCGGATTGTGCCGCCTTCTCGAACAATTGCGGCTGGCTTCCGGGAACGGCAAGCTCGCTTCTGTTGAGGCGTGCCGGTGCTTGTTCGACTTCGAAAAAACTCATCAGTTCTGTTCCTCTTGTGCTTGTGGTATTGCGTGATTGGCATGTTATTATTCTGGTTTGATAGTATAAGCCGACGTCCTATTCATTCTCCAAGGTGTCGATGATCGTCATCCCAGCGAAGGCTGGGATCCAGGGCTGTTTGCGTTCTTCTTTGCTGCCGCACTGGATTCCGGCCTTCGCTGGAATGACGAATTGGGTGTGTTCTCCGGATGGACCGAGCTTCTTGTTTGGCCGTCTCCACATGGATAGCCCGATCGTATCGGGCAATGACACCGGTCGGCGTACCAGTCCTCAAACTGTGTCCCTCCAAGCGGAATCCTGTGCCGGGTTGATGGATTGGATTGATCATCGATCGGGCCTACCGGTCCTGGAATTTTCGGTCGATGGAGTAGAAGAAGGCGATTGCCTGTGACCGGTTTTTCACCGCCAGCCTGTCGTAAAGGTTGGAGAGATGAAACTTTACGGTGCTGGTCGAAATATCGAGCTCGGCGGCGAGCTCGCGGTTGGTTTTCCCTGTCGAGAGGGCTTTCAGCATCCGGCGCTGAGCTTTGGAGAGTTGCTCCAGAGGATCGCGCTCCACGTCTTCCACGTCGAGAAACGGAAACACCATCTGACCGGCGGCAACCGCTTCGCATGTGTCGAGCAGATCTTCCACGCTGTCGTTGCGCGGACTGAATCCGGCTGCACCGGCCGCCATCGCACGGCGTGGCATGTCGGCGACATCATCGCCATAAACGACCATTCGTGGTGCCTGTTCGAGGGTTTTCATACCCTCGATCAGCTTGGCACCTCCAAGTGTCGGCAATGTCCAGTCGATCACACCGATTTGCACCGGAACTCTCCTAACCGTCTGCAGGAAGCCCTCCGCCGACGCGGACGTGGCGACCAGCGAAAACCGTCGATCCTTGTCGAACACTTCCGCCATCGCCGTCATGATCAGGCGATTGCTATCTGCCAGCACGATGGAAATCGGCGCACTAGATGTTCGGTCATATTCCAAGAGCAGACTCTCTGACCAGCATACTGGCCGTTACGGTAGTCCATTTCTTTTGGCATTGAAAACGGGCCATAAGGGTAGGTAAAAACCTACCCAAAAGATAGGAATGAGCTGTCCTTACTCACGTTGCGCTTATTTTCGCCCTGGTCTTTCTTGGAGCGAACAACTCAAAAACTATCCATTCGTCGGACAGGAGGAAACTGACATGGCGGGAGTTCAGCACTTATTCGTTCCGGGGCCGACAAATGTTCCGGAGGCCGTTCGCAAGGCCATTGATGTTCCCATGGAGGATCACCGTGCGCCCGATCTACCGGAGTTCACGCTCCCTCTTTTCCAAGATCTGAAAAAGATCTTTAAGACCGAAACCGGTCAGGTCTTTCTGTTTCCTGCATCCGGCACGGGCGGCTGGGAAGCGGCGATCAGCAACACGCTGAAACGCGGCGACAAAGTGCTTGCCTCCAGGTTCGGCCAGTTTTCCCATTTGTGGATCGATCTGTGCCAGCGCCTCGGCCTCGACGTCGAAGTCGTCGAATGCGAATGGGGAACCGGCGTACCGGTGGAGGAATATGAAAAGCGCCTCCGCGACGATACGAACCACACCATCAAGGCTGTCCTCGCGACCCAGAACGAAACCGCGACTGGTGTGCAGAGCGATATTGCCGCCATCGGCGCCGCCATCGCCAGGACGCAACATCCCGCCCTCTTTTATGTCGACGGGGTGAGCTCGATCGGCTCCATCGATTTCAGAATGGACGAGTGGGGCGTCGATCTTGCCGTGTCCGGATCGCAGAAAGGTTTCATGCTGCCGGCAGGCCTTGCGATTCTGGCTGCCAGCCAAAAAGCGCTTAAGGCATCCGAGTCGGAATGCATGCACCGCTGCTATTTTGACTTTGCCGACATGGTGAAGACCAACGCTACGGGCTACTTCCCCTACACGCCGCCGATGTCGATGCTGCGCGGTTTGCGCGTGGCCATCGATCGGCTCCTGGACGAAGGGCTCGACAATGTCTTCGCACGCCACTCGCATCTTGCCGAAGGCGTGCGTCGGGCGGTCCAGGCATGGGGTCTGGAGCTGTGCGCCAAGGAACCGAAATGGCAGTCGGATACGGTCAGCGCCATCGTTGTCCCCCACGGATACGATGCGAATCAGGTTATCCTCCGCGCCTATGATCGTTACGGCCTGTCGCTGGGCGCCGGGCTTTCCGTCGTCGCCGGAAAGGTCTTCCGGATCGGACATCTGGGCGAGCTCAATGAGCTGATGGTCATGAGTGCACTTGCAGGCGCGGAAATGGCGATGCTGGATGTCGGGATCCCGATCAAGGCCGGCAGCGGCGTTGCGGCGGCAGAGCACTTCTATCGCCAGAACGGTGCGCAGATCGCCATCGCAGCAGAATAGCTTTCTGAAGGTCTCACGAGGAAGTCCGGAAGCCGACGCTCTCCCGACCCAGCCATCCAGTAGGAATAGACTCGGGGTGGCTGGGCCCAGGGAAGAAGCCGGCCACGGCAAAGAGAGTCGTCATCGGGCGACTTTCAATTCAGTCTCTGACTGAACATGGGAGAACCACGCATGGACATTCACGAGTATCAGGCGAAAGAGATTATCAGCAATCTCGGTGTCGCCGTTCCCCGCGGCGCCCTTGCTTACAGCCCCGAACAGGCTGCGTTTCGGGCGCGGGAAATCGGCGGCAAGAAATGGGTCGTCAAGGCCCAGGTTCATTCCGGTGGCCGCGGCAAGGCCGGCGGTATCAAGGTCTGCGCGTCGGATGCTGAAATCCTCGAAGCAACGGAAAACATGTTCGGACGCCGGCTGGTGACCAACCAGACCACGGACGCCGGCAAAGGCATCTACAGGGTCTATGTCGAAGAAGCGACGGACATCCAGAAGGAGATCTATCTCGGCTTCGTTCTCGACCGATCCAGCCAGCGCATCATGATCGTGGCATCTGCACAGGGCGGCATGGAGATCGAGGAGATTTCCGAGCAGAGTCCGGATTCGATCGTGCGTGCGACCGTCGAGCCTGCAGTCGGCTTTCAAGATTTTCAGGGACGCGAGATCGCCTTCGAACTCGGTCTCGAACCGGGCCTTGTCTCGCAATTCGTGGAAACGCTGCACGGCTGCTACCGAGCCTTCCGGGACTACGATGCGACGATGGTGGAGGTCAATCCACTCGTCGTCACCGGCGACGAGCGTATCGTGGCTTTGGATGCCAAGATGACGTTCGACGACAATGCCCTCTTCCGTCATCCGCATATCGCCGAGCTTAGGGACAAGTCGCAGGAAGACCCGCGCGAGAGCCAGGCAGCCGACCGCGGTCTCGCCTATGTGGGGCTTGAAGGCGACATTGGCTGCATTGTGAACGGCGCCGGTCTGGCCATGGCGACAATGGATACGATCAAACTGGCCGGTGGTGAGCCCGCCAACTTCCTCGACATCGGCGGCGGCGCGACGGCAGAGCGGGTTGCAAAGGCCTTTCGACTTGTGAACTCGGACAGCAACGTCAAGACAATCCTGGTCAATATCTTTGCCGGCATCAATCGCTGCGACTGGGTAGCGGACGGCGTGGTGCAGGCGTTACGCGAGACCCAGATCGACATCCCTATCGTGGTCCGTCTCGCCGGAACGAACGTCGAAGAAGGACAGAGAATACTCACACAAAGCGGCTTGCCAATCATTCGCGCGACAACGCTCATGGAAGCTGCCGAACGCGCTGTGATTGCCTGCAAGAACGATACGACAGTGGCCCTGGAACAAAGGAAAGCAGGATGAGCATTCTCCTCGATAGCGACTCCCGAATTATCGTCCAGGGCATTACCGGACGCATGGCCCGGTTTCACACCAAGGAGATGATCGAGTACGGCTCGAACATTGTTGGCGGTGTCGTACCCGGCAAGGGCGGCGAAACCGTCGAAGAAAAGCCGGTGTTCAACACGGTGAAAGAAGCCGTCGCGGAAACGCAAGCCGACACAAGTCTTGTGTTTGTGCCCCCGCCCTTCGCTGCCGACAGCATCATGGAAGCGGCCGATGCCGGCATTCGCTACTGTGTCTGCATTACCGATGGCATCCCCGCGCAGGATATGATCCGGGTGAAGCGGTACATGTTCCGCTACCCCAAGGACAAGCGCATGGTTCTGACAGGCCCGAACTGTGCCGGTACGATTTCGCCCGGAAAAGCGTTCCTCGGAATCATGCCAGGGCACATCTATCTTGAGGGGAATGTCGGGATCGTTAGCCGGTCGGGAACGCTCGGCTATGAAGCGGCATCTCAACTGAAGGCGCTGGGAATTGGCGTATCGACCAGCGTCGGCATCGGCGGCGATCCGATTAACGGCTCCTCGTTCAAGGATATTCTCGAACGCTTCGAAGCCGATGAAGACACTCACGTGATCGCTCTGATCGGTGAAATTGGCGGGCCTCAGGAAGCCGAAGCGGCCAACTATATCCAGGAGAATGTCTCGAAGCCGGTCGTGGCCTATGTGGCCGGCCTAAGTGCGCCCAAGGGTCGAACGATGGGCCATGCAGGCGCCATTATCTCTGCCTTTGGGGAGAGTGCGAGCGAGAAGGCAGAAATTCTCTCCGCTGCCGGCGTGATGGTTGCCGAGAGCCCATCCGTGATCGGGGACACGATCGCCTCCGCCATGCAATAGAAAGGCACGGTTTCGGCCTGGTCGGTCTGACGGAAGCCAACAGACCGATCGCCTCGCCGACACCTGCAATTCGCCGCAGAGATCAAACAACCTCCTGAGTGGCCGCCAACGTCTAAAACCGGAAACAACGAATGGTACTTGCGACGCAAACGCCCATGGCTGTCGATAGCGAACCGGCAAGCGGTCTCTATGCGGCAGAACTGGAGTCGACATTGCGTTCGCTCTGGATGGATGTGGTTCGACGCCGGGCACCTGACGTCGCCGAAGCGCTAACGGCCAATCAGACACCGGAGATTCCAGGCGGCGACAGGGCCATTCCCTATCTGCAGGCCCTCAACATCTGGTTTCAGCTCCAAAAGGTCGTCAACGAAAACGCAACGATACGTGAGCGACGCTCGATTGAGACGGCCGAAGGACCGGCTGCGGTGCAAGGATCATTTGCAGCTGCGATGGAAAGCTGCCGGTCACGGGGCATCAGCGCAAAGCAAATTGAAGAGACGGCGAAGACACTTCTCATCGGCCCCACACTGACAGCGCACCCGACCGAGGCAAAACGTATCACCGTCCTCGAAATTCACCGACGCATCTATCTCAATCTAATCGCACTGGAGACACAGCGATGGACGCCGCGCGAGCGGGAAGCGTATCTGTCAGATATCCGCAACGAGATCGAGTTGTTGTGGATGACCGGCGAACTGCGTCTCGCACGACCGAGCCTGACCGATGAAATCGGATGGGGCCTCCAGTTCTTCAGGGACAGCCTGTTCAATGCCGCCCCACAAATGCTGGAACGGCTCAACATTGCCCTCAAGACAGTGTCAGCCGATTCGCAGGAAGTCTCACCCTGCCTGAAATTTCACTCCTGGATCGGTGGCGATCGTGATGGCAATCCGAATGTGACGGCGGCTTCGACCCAAGAAGCCCTCGACCGGTCCCGACATGCGGTTCTTGTGAAACACCGCGAATCCCTGATCGAAGCCGCAGCCCGATTGAGTATCAGCTCGACGATCGTGCCACTCCGCGACAGCGCACGCGTCGCACTGCAGGCTATCATCGCAACCGTCGGTTCCGTCGGTGAATTCGACGAGCGAAATCCCGGCGAAGTCTTTCGCCAGGCCCTGACCGCGGTCTTGCAACGTGTTTCCGCATTGATGGGGGAAGGCAACGTTCGGCCCTATCCTCATGTTGCCGATTTCATTAGAGATCTGGCAGCAATTGAAGGAGCCCTGGCCGACATTGGTGCCGGTGATCTCTCTAACCGCTATGTTCGCCCGATCCGTTGGCGAGCCCAGATCTTCGGGTTCAGGACCTTTTCTCTCGACATTCGCCAAAACACGACCGTCACGACTGACGCACTTGCGGCGATTTGGGCGCAGGACGAAACTCAACCGGCACCGCGCTATGGAACGCCGGAATGGTCGGAGCGTGTCCGCGCCGAACTGTCCCAGGAGGCTATGCGCGAAGTCGATGTCGCAAAGCTGCCTGACACGGCTCAGGATTTGTTCGTCCTTTTCACGATGATCCATGACTCCAGATTGTCGGCCGATCCCAATGCACTTGGGCCGTTCGTACTGTCGATGACCCGGTCCAGCGACGATCTGCTCGGCGTTTTTCTGCTGGCGCGTTATGCCGGAATGGGGTCCGAAACGATCGAACTCCAGGTGGTCCCTCTGTTCGAGACGATCGACGATCTGAGAGCCGCCCCTGCGATCCTGAAATCCCTTCTCGCCGTGCCGATCGCGCGTCGCAGTCTGAAGTCGTTCGGTGATCGCATCGAAATCATGCTTGGCTACTCGGACAGCAACAAGGATGGAGGATTCCTGTGCTCCGTCTGGGAGCTGGAGAAGGCCCAGCGAAAGATCTTCAATACGCTCGCCGAACTCGGGTTCAAACCCTGCTTCTTTCATGGACGCGGTGGCTCGGTCAGTCGCGGCGGGCTTCCCACGGCCGACGCCATCGCAGCCCAACCATCCGGCTCGATCGCCGGTCAAATGAGACTGACCGATCAGGGCGAGGTCGTTTCCTCAAAATATGCCAACCGTGGCACGGCGTTGAACCAGCTCGAACTCCTGGCGTCGTCCGTCCTTGCGCATTCGTTGGAGGACGACGCATCACACCTTTCACCGGAAATCGACGATGCGCTGGAAGCCCTTTCAGGTATTTCGCAGACAGCCTATGACGGGCTTCTGAACAAGCCCGGCTTCATCGACTACTTTCAGGAAGCAAGCCCCGTCGAGGAGCTTGCGAGCCTCAAGATCGGATCGCGGCCAGCCAAGCGTTTCGGCGCCGCAAGCCTTGATGATTTGCGCGCCATTCCCTGGGTGTTCGCATGGTCGCAAAACCGGCATTTGATCACGGGATGGTATGGCTTCGGAACCGCTGTCGACTCATTCTGCAAGTTTCGCGGCGAGGCCGGAACAGCATTGCTGCAGTCCATGTTCGACGAATGCAGGCTCTTCCGCCTGATGGTCGACGAAGTCGAGAAATCCCTGTTCCAGGCCGATATGGAGATCGCATCGTCCTATGCCTCGCTCGTGCGCGATGCAGAGACGCGTCAATCCATCTTCGGCGCCATTTCGTCGGAATTCCAGCGAAGTCGGAGAGCCGTTCTGCTGTTGAACGGCGATAGGGAAATCGGCGTGCGGTTCCACGACCTGTATCTGCGCTTCAATTCAGACCGGCCCTATCTCGATCGGATTCAAGCACTTCAGGTGGATCTCTTGCGCGAAACGCGCAAGCCCTCTGGGCAAACCCTTTCAATCCCGTTATTGCAATCAATGAACTGCATCGCAGCCGGCCTCGGCTGGACTGGATAGCTCACCTAGACATAGGAGGTCAGGTATGGATGCCATCAACAAAGACACCGGCTTTTTCACGGAATCCCTCAAGTCGCGCGACTCCGATATTTTCGATGCGATTAAGAAGGAGTTGGGTCGCCAGCGCGATGAGATCGAGCTGATCGCGTCCGAAAACATCGTGAGCCGCGCCGTGCTGGAAGCACAAGGCAGCGTCATGACCAACAAATACGCCGAGGGATATCCTGGACGGCGCTATTATGGCGGTTGCGAGTATGTCGATATTGCCGAAAACCTCGCCATCGACAGAGCCAAGACCCTGTTCGACTGCGGATTTGCCAATGTTCAGCCGAACAGCGGGTCGCAGGCGAACCAGGGCGTGTTCGCCGCTCTGCTAACGCCCGGCGACACGATTTTGGGCATGAGCCTCGACGCCGGCGGTCATCTGACCCATGGCGCCAAGCCCAACCAGTCGGGCAAGTGGTTCAACCCCGTTCAATATGGTGTGCGGCGGGACACGTTGGATATCGACTATGATGAGATCGAAGCCAAGGCACTTGAGCACAAACCCAAAATGATCATTGCCGGAGGATCGGCAATCCCACGGATTATCGATTTTGCACGCTTCCGCGACATTGCCGACAAGGTTGGCGCATATTTCCTCGTCGACATGGCGCATTTCGCCGGTATCGTAGCAACCGGTCTTTATCCCTCGCCATTCCCTCATGCCCATGTGGCAACGACCACGACCCACAAGACCTTGCGCGGTCCGCGGGGCGGCATGATCCTCACGAACGATGAAGCGATCGCCAAAAAGATCAACTCGGCCATCTTCCCGGGGATTCAGGGCGGCCCGCTGATGCATGTGATTGCGGCCAAGGCAGTTGCCTTCGGCGAAGCGCTTCGGCCGGAATTCAAGGATTATATTGCCCAGGTCATCAAGAATGCACAGGCCATGGCGGACGAACTGCACAAACGTGGCCTCGCAACGGTCACGAACGGCACAGACACGCACCTCCTCCTCGTCGATCTTCAACCGAAGGGCGTCAAAGGGAATGCGACAGAGCGTTCGCTCGGCAATGCGGGGATTACCTGCAATAAGAACGGTATCCCATTCGACACCGAAAAGCCGACGGTCACGTCCGGCATCAGACTTGGCTCTCCCGCGGGAACGACCCGTGGTTTTGGCGAGACCGAGTTCCGACAAATCGGCAACTGGATCGTCGATGTCGTCGATGGCCTCGCAGCCAATGGCGAAGAGGGCAATGGCGATGTCGAGAAGGCCGTGAGAGCCCAGGTCCAGGAATTGTGTGACCGCTTCCCGGTCTATCCGGACGCTTAGGGCACCGTTCGGTCAATCCAGTTTTATCCATGGCGGCGACGCTCTTTTCGGAGGGTCGCCGCTGAGAACGATTTGCGGCGGCAGCGACCTCGTCTGCCTGCCGATAGATCGCGCGTGAGAGATGAGGAAATGCAAATGATGCCGGAAAGCCAGGCGAACCGATGACCAAGCCAACAGTCTTTGTAACCCGCCGCTGGCCTGAAGATGTTGAGCAGCGGCTGGCGAATGAGTTTGACGTCACCTTGAACACAGACGACGTTCCACTAACTCAGGAGGCGATGAAAGATGCCTTCAAGGCTTACGATGCCGTGTTCCCGACGGTCACCGACAAGATCGATGCTGACGTCCTCTCAGGCGATTCGATTCGCACACGTCTCATCGGCAATTTCGGCGTTGGCTACAATCACATTGATGTGGACGCCGCCGTCCGCCAGGGCATTACCATCACCAACACGCCCGATGTTCTGACCGACGCGACAGCCGACCTGGCCATGGCGCTCGTTCTCGCAACAGCCCGCCGCGTCGGGGAAGGCGAACGTCATCTTCGCAGCGGTCTTTGGACCGGCTGGCGACCGACCCATATGATGGGCCGTCAGGTGACCGGAAAGACACTCGGCATTATTGGCTATGGCCGCATCGGGCAGGCCACGGCACGGCGCGCGCATCTCGGCTTTGGAATGCAGATCAAAGTCCAGTCGCGCTCTCCTGTTGACCCCGCCATTCTTGCGGAAACGCAGGCCGAACAAGCGGGAACTCTGGATGAGCTTTTGCCGTCCTGCGATTTCGTGTCTTTGCATTGCCCGGCAACGGCGGAAAACAAGCATCTGATCAATGCGGCAAGACTGGGCCAGATGAAATCCGATGCAATTCTGATCAATACGGGCCGCGGCGAACTGGTCAATGAGAAGGATCTCATCGCAGCTCTGAATGACGGCGTGATCGGTGGTGCCGGTCTGGACGTCTTCGAAGAGGAACCGGCTGTCACACCCGGACTGGTGAACCGACAGGATGTTGTGTTGTTGCCTCACCTCGGCAGTGCGACGATTGAAACACGCAATGCCATGGGTTTTCGGGTGCTGGAAAACGCGATGGCGTTTTTCGCGGGTAAAGAGCCAAAGGATCGGGTTGCTTAGGCAGAGGTGCAGGCTGGTTGACTTTGTGCCGGTCGAGGGATTGTGAGTCTTTAGCTTGCGCTACCGCCCTTTGGGCTACTTGAGCGCGAGCCGGCGGTAGCCGGCTTTTCCCTCGTTACCGTTGTGCTCGTGGATCGTTTGTGAGTTTTTCGCTGGCGCTATCGGGCTTGCGCCCTACTTGAGCGCGAGCCGGCGGTAGCCGGCTTTTCCCTCGCTACCGCTGTGCTCGTGGATCGTTTGTGAGTTTTTCGCTGGCGCTATCGGGCTTGCGCCCTAACTAAGCTCGAGCCGGCAGAAGCCGGCTTTTCCCTCGCTATGATTGTGCAGGTTGATCGTACAGGCCGCTACGCGGGCTCGCGCTCAAGTAGCCCGAAGGGCGGTAGCGCCAAGCATAGACTCAAAAACTATCAACCAACAAACCGCCAGCAGGACACCTCCGCCTCAAGAGCGACTCCGCGTCGCATGCTGCAACCACCCACCCTAAAAATTCAAAAAAACGTGTAAACTCTCGACACTTGGTTGGTCCATAATGGACCGCATAACCCTACCGCAAGCCAATCACACCGCCACGGGTATTGAGTTCGGAGATTTGTAAGTGCTGGGGGCACAAGACCTAACAAGCGCAGCCCTATGGCTGTCCAGCGAGAATGGCTTTCTGGAAAATCTCCAGGTGTTTCTCATAGCGGTTGCCTTGGCAACATGCGTGTGGACAGCCATGGTCCATGACGGCGCTGAGCGCACTGTCCCCTTGGTTCTGGCAGCAGCATGTTGCGTCTGTCTCGTTCGGGAACTGGATTCGCGAACATTTGGCGGACCGACCTGGGTCGCCGAACTGACATCGGGTGACGTTGGCAAGATTTGGTATTTAGCCCTCGCCGCAATGACGACTCTCTATGTGATCAAACGCCGCGAAGATCTTCTCATCATAATCCCCGCTCTGTTCGATTACTGGTGGTGGCCGCTCTACGCGAGCGCAATGCTCATATCGGTCGGTCAGATCTTGGATCAATGGCCGGGCATGATACCGTTCGAGCGTACAGTCGAGGAAACAACGGAACTCCTGGCATATGCTTTGCTGGTCTTTGCCACGATACGAATATGCCGGGATGGCCTGCCCGACGGTATCGGCGCCTATAGCCGGGCCGGATCATCAGGCGAAGTCTCCCTGAAGTGAGACGGTTGAGGATCGGGCAATGCGGCAGCCTGCCGATTGACCCTGATACGACCACCCACCAGTATCGATCGTGCATCTTCAGCCAGCGATAGATCCGCCATGGGACAAACACTGTTCGAGAAAATCTGGAATGATCACGTCATTCATGAACGTGGCGATGGCAACGTCCTCCTCTATGTCGACCGACACCTTATTCACGATTTGCACTTCCGTGCCTTTGCGGCGTTAAAGGCAAAGGGGCATGGCCTGGCCGAGCCTGCCAAGCTATTCGGCGTTCCCGATCACAGCGTGCCGACAACCGCCGAGCATTTGTCGGACATTCCGCCAGGTGAAATGCGCGAGGCGGTCGAGGTCCTTGAAAAATCCGCCGATACGTTGGGCTTTACCCACTTCCCCTTGTCCGACGAGCGCCAGGGCATCGTCCACGTCATCGGGCCGGAACAAGGGATCACCCTGCCAGGGTTGATGCTCGTTTGCGGCGACTCCCACACATCGACCCACGGAGCGCTCGGCTGCATCGCCATGGGCATCGGATCGACCGAGATTCAGCATGTCCTGGCGACCCAGACGCTCTGGCAGCGCAAGCCGAAGACCATGCGGATCACGATTGACGGCAATCTGGGTGTTGGCGTGACACCGAAAGATGTGATCCTCGCCGTCATTGCAGAAATCGGCACCGCCGGCGGAACCGGTTATGCCATTGAATATGCAGGATCTGTCATCGATGCCATGTCGATGGAAGGTCGCATGACCGTCTGCAATATGACCATCGAGGCCGGTGCGCGTTGTGGCATGGTCGCACCGGACGAAAAGGCCATTGCCTATTGCAAGGGACGGCCGAACGCACCCAGGGACGCCGAGTGGGAAAAAGCAGTCGCCTATTGGCGCACGCTCCCGTCGGACAACGACGCCATTTTCGACAAAGAGATCAAAATTGCAGGCGATACAATTGCCCCCATGGTCACCTGGGGCAACAGCCCCCAATGGGCGCTCCCGATCACGGAGAGCATCCCCGATCCCAAAGAACAGGACGACGCATCGGCTCGGGCAACGATGCATGCGGCGCTCGACTATATGGATCTTGAGCCGGGAATGCCTTTATCGGATATCACCGTCGATATGGTCTTCATCGGTTCATGCACAAACAGCAGGATCGAAGATCTGCGCGCTGCTGCCGCCATTGTCGATGGTCGGCATGCCAAAGTGAGAACACTCATTGTGCCCGGCTCAGGCCTCGTCAAGAAGCAAGCTGAGGCTGAAGGGCTCGACAAGATCTTTCGCGACGCTGGCATGGAGTGGCGCCAGCCTGGCTGCTCGATGTGCGTCGCAGTGAATGGCGATACATTGCCGGCAGGTCAGCGCTCGGCCTCGACATCGAACCGCAATTTTCGCGGCCGACAAGGAAAGCATAGCCGGACGCATCTTGTGAGCCCCTCAATGGCGGCGGCGGCCGCAGTAACCGGGCGTTTCACCGACGTTCGCCAGCTCATCAAGGACATTTGACGATGCCGGCATCTTCTGCTCCCAAACCGTTCCGAACCTTTGCGTCAATTGCCGTACCCATTGACATTGCCAACTGCGATACGGATCAGATCATTCCCGCCCGCTTCCTGCGCAAGGGGGACGACGATCCCGACTATCCGCGGTATCTCCTGCATGATCTCCGTTTCGATGCCGACGGATCGGCAACAGATTTCATCTACAACAAAGCCCCCTACAAGGATGGTCGGATCTTCGTCACAGATGTGAATTGGGGCTGCGGTTCGTCGCGTGAGAGTGCTGTGACAGCATTGAACGCCAACGGTATCCGCGCGGTGATTGCACCCAGCATTGCCGATATCCATTACAATAATTGCATCAGAAATGGCGTCCTCCCGGTCATGCTTTCAGCATCCGAGTGCCGCACGCTCCGCCAGCAGCTTCATGATAGCCCGGGAGCTGAAATCGCAATCGATCTTGAAACGCAGAGTCTCACCGGACCGGACCAGTCGCGTTACACATTCGAGATCGATGCCTTCGACAAGCATCGCCTCCTGAACGGCCTCGACGATATCGGACTGACACGCAAGCATGACAAACAGATCAAACAGTTTGTCGACGCCTACCGGGCACGACGGACATGGGTTTGATAGCAGACGCCGAATGGGCGATCACTTTGCGCCGTTTCATTACCACCTATCGTTAACGATAATTTCGTCAGTCTCGGGCACACATCGCCAGATGATGAATGCTCTCATGGCCGTTCGCACTGTATCTGCGGACTGGCTCAGGGCGCCTGGAGATGTACCGTGAGACTTGATCAATCAGAGACGGTTCGCGAGCGCACTGCCCGTGAGGCAGAACGCCAGACACCGTCTGATGCTCTGGACCCCGCAAACGAAGAAGCGCGATTGCGCAAACTCTATGAGCTGAAGATCCTGGACACGCCGCGTGATGAACGATTTGATCGGATCGTCCGTCTGGCCGCGGCGCATTTCGGTACGCCGATGGCACGTGTGACATTCGTCGACAGGAACCGCACCTGGTACAAAGCCTGTGTTGGCCCTCAGGCGATCGAAAGTCCACGAAATGTCTCACTGTGCGCCCACACTGTAATGAGCGGCGAGGTCCTGGTTTCCCGAGACATGTCAAAAGACCCGCGCTTCTGCAACAGTCCTCAGGTGGCTGGTGCCCCAAAGTTGCGTTTCTACGCTGGCGCACCAATCATTCTCGAAGATGGCACGAGGGTCGGCTCGCTATGTATTGTCGATACGGAACCACGGCCCGGATTCTCTGAGCAGGATTGTGCATTTCTCGCCGACCTCACCCAAATCGCCGTACACGAACTCGAACTGCATCGCCAGGCTGTCTCTCGCGAAAATTCTCTAAACCACGCCAAACGTCAGCTCGTCATCGCACGAAGTGTCAAAGACCGGTTCATGGGCGTCATAAGCCATGAGTTGAAAACACCCCTGAACCACATTCTCGGCTTCGGCAGGATACTCGCCGGTCAACAACTGGGCCCGCTCGGCAACGACGATTATGCAGAGTTGTCCCGCAACCTGGTCCAATCTGCAGAACATCTCGAAGGCCTGGTCGACCGTGTCCTCAATTACACCTCGGCGGAATCAAGTGAATTGCGTCTTTCCGAGACCGTCGTGACGACGGAAGTCGTTATGGCAAAATGCCAGGAACTCGTTCGCTCCCGAGCATTTGACGCCGGTATCGAGATTCGCCTCACGATCGATCCAGGCGCGCCACTTCAATTCATCGGAGACGAAGTCCAATTGACCGAGGCCATCGAACAGGTATTGGACAACGCGATTGCGTTTTCACCCGCGGGCGAAACCGTCGATTTTCGCGCTTACTGTCATGACACCGGAGGCTTATGTTTTCAGGTGCAGGATCAAGGCCCCGGCATTGATCCGGATCGCGTCGAGCATATGATGGATGCTTTCACGCAAGGCGAGATTGGTTCAAGCCGCAGCCATGATGGCATCGGATTGGGCCTTGCCGTAGCCCGCACGATCATGAAACTGCATGGCGGTGGGATCACGCTATCCAACGAACCAGATGCCGGCACCAGAGTGGAACTGTCGCTTCCTAAGGGTCGCAATCACTGAGATCATCTTTGGTGTCGATCCAATATGATGCCCGATTGAAACACCATAAGGACAAACGGCGTCACTCAAATACGTAGTCGGCTTTCACCATATGGCTGGTGATACGCTCTTTGAGAGCAGGCATCTCATCGATCATTTGTGACAGCACATCGTTTGGAATTTTGAGAGCGACGACGTCCGTCTTGGCCGTTGCGGTGGCGGTACGCTGCTTGCCCGCGATTGCACCGATTTCTCCGACAAATGCATATTGACCGAGTTCTCGGACGTGCGAAGCGCTCTCGCCCGTGCCGATGGTTATATCGATACGTCCGTCGATGACGACAAACACGCAGTCGCCCACCTCGCCTTGTTTCATCAAGACTTCGCCAGCAGCATATGTGAGCCGCTCACTCGCGAGCGCCAATCGTTTGAGCGTCCTGGGCTCAAGAGGCGCAAAAGGAGGGATGCCACCCAAGACCTTCGCTTCTTCGTGAATGCTCATCCAGGCTCCGTCCAGGCACGTATGTCCATTTCGCGCGGCTGTACACAGAGATTTTAGCGACGTTGCCTGAAACAACAAGGCAATCGCTGATTCAACACCCTGTGATATCGGATCAGGATGATGTTCGGTATCTGGCCCGATTTTTTCTCTTGGCGAGATCAGTGAGGCAGGGCTCGAACGTTCTGAAATTGAACCAAGAACCGACCTGCCCCAAGGTTCCGCATCGGGTATTAATTCCCGCACGCTTCCTGTAAAGGGATCGCTGCTGTGCGTTCCGGGAGGGGAGTCATGGAGAGTTTGTTCGGCATTGGTGTCTTCAGCAAGTCTGCTGGTTGGATCGATGCTGTCGGGTTTCTTGCGGCGGGTTTTTCCATCGCCACCTATTCCATGAAAACGATGATTCCCTTGCGCGTGGCCGCAATCTGCGCCAGCGCATTGTTTCTGTCGTATGGGGTGCTGGCGCCGTCATATCCGCAGATCGTTCTGAACCTTGTGCTACTACCGCTCAATGCGTTGCGGCTGCATCAGATGATCAATCTGATCGAGCAGGTAAAACTATCTCCCGACATGGCGCTATCGATGGATTGGCTCGGCGCATACAGCGCCAGACGCAAATATGCCAAAGGCGACCGGGTTTTTGGCAAAGGCGACGCTGCCGACACCATGTTCTACACGGTGAACGGCCGCTTCCTACTGGAAGAAATCGGTGTCGAGCTCGGCCCGGGGCAGATTGTCGGGGAAATCGGAATCGTTGCGCCGGACAATCAGCGAACACAGACATTCGTTTGCGTCGAAGAGGGGGAGCTGCTGACAATCAGTTATGATCGCGTCAAAGAGCTGTACTTTCAAAACCCGAGCTTCGGCTTCTACTTCCTCAATCTTATCGCCGGGCGCCTGATTGCCAACAATGCCGAACTGGAAAAGAGATTGAGCGAAACGCCCGCTGCGGAGTCCCATAAACCGGATCGAGAACACCAGGGCGATGCCGTGGACCATATGACTGTCTAGATCTCTCCGGATTATGTAAGATCGTACCATGACAATTCCGATATCTGTGCTCGATCTCTCCCCGATCACCGAAGGCGGCGATGCCGGACAATCCCTGCGCAACACGATCGAGCTTGCCCAACATGCCGAGCGTTGTGGCTTCCGTCGCTATTGGGTGGCGGAGCATCACAACATGCCCGGTATCGCAAGTGCCGCCACATCGGTGGTCATTGCGCATATCGCTTCCGCAACCTCGACAATCCGGGTGGGCGCTGGCGGTATCATGCTGCCCAATCATGCGCCGTTGATCATTGCAGAGCAGTTCGGCACGCTCGCCGCACTTCACCCCGGCAGGATCGATCTCGGCCTTGGACGAGCACCAGGAACGGACCAGATCACAATGCGCGCCCTGCGGCGCACCCTCGCCTCAGGCGACGATGATTTCCCGCAGGATGTTGTCGAGCTGATGGGTTATTTCGGTGCGCCCAAGCCTGATGCGAAGGTCAGAGCCGTTCCGGGCGAAGGGATCGACGTCCCGGTGTGGATTCTCGGCTCGAGCCTCTACGGCGCACAACTCGCAGCGATGCTCGGACTGCCATACGCGTTCGCATCCCATTTCGCGCCGGACGAAATCGAGCGGGCACCGGCAATCTACCGCGAGCGGTTTCAACCCTCCGAGCAATGTGCGGAGCCGCGCGTCATGCTGGGCCTCAATATCTGCGCTGCGGATACGGACGACGAGGCACGCCGCCTGTTTTCCTCGCATCAACAGGCGATGGTCAACAATCGTACCGGTCGTCCCGGCCGCCTGCCACCACCTGTCGATAATTATGAAGAACGAATTACGCCGCAAATCGGCGCTTTATTGCAGCATGTCCTCGCCTGCTCGCTCGTTGGCTCGCCTCAAACAATAAGAGATGGCCTTGCGCACTTTATCGAGAATTCGGGTGCCGATGAGATCATGGTAACCGGACAGATTTTCGATCATCAGGCACGGCTGAACTCATTCGAGATTGTCGCCGAGGCTCATGGTAGACTGTTGGCAGCGGCTTGATCGCGGCTGTTCGCATCCAATTGCCCAACGGTTCGATCTAATGATTGTTTCGAACGAGCCAATGGGCTAGAAAATAGGTTCGCATACTCTATCACCACATCAATCGATGCTCGGCTGCCGACCCCGGTTGCCCTGATCGACGACTGAAGACCTATGTACACAAGGGTTGAGACTGAATCATGCAATTGAAAGGGAGCGGCTTGGAAGATCGCCGGAAGGCGGCAGCGAATGCCAAGTTGCAGATGCTGAAGAAATTCAAGGCGGCGCCAAAGCCGGATGATCCGGAGATGGTCGCCAAGCGCGCCGAGCGGGTTGCCGTGGCGAAGGCGCGCGAGGAACGCCGCGCGGAGCGCGAAAGGTTGAAGCGCGAAGAGGCGGAACGGCTAAGAGCCGAAGAAGCCGAGCGCGAAGCAGCGGAAGCTGCCGCACGGGAAGCAGAGCGCAAAAAAGAGGCCGAAATCGTCCTGGCGATGGAAGCCGAACGCAAAGCCGAGCGTGATCGGCGATATGCTGCTCGAAAAGCCAGAAAAAACAAAAGACGCGGATAGCACGACTGGCGGCTTTGGCGGTCTCGTCCTATTTTTTGGTCGCGAACCAGATGATATGCCGGGGGCCACGCCGCTTGGCATTTGCGCGTACTCTAGCTTCCTCCACGGCGAAACCAGCCTTTATCAGGCGCCGGGCGAAACTTGCGTCCGGCGCTGACGACCATTGGGCCAGCACACCTGATGGACGCAATGCCGTGTGCGCGGCTCTCAGTCCCGCCAAGCTGTAAATGGCATCATTGGCCTTGCGCGTAAGACCCTCAGGGCCATTGTCGACGTCGAGCAGAATCGCATCATAGGAGTCCGTCTCGTCACGGATCAGCGGTCCGACGTCTCCCTCTTGGATATCGACCCTCGCGTCATTCAGACACTCACCGAAGACGTCGGCCATAGGTCCACGCGCCCACGCAACAACAGCGGGCACCAGCTCGGCAATCGTAACGCGAGCGTCACTGCCAAGTCCCGACAGGGCAGCGCGTAGCGTGAATCCCATGCCCAATCCGCCAATCAGAATATGAGGCTTGTGCCGATCGCCCAGTCTCTCCACTGTCATCGTCGCAAGTGCCTCTTCGGACCCAAACACCCGGCTGTTCATCAACTCCGTCTTGCCGAGCCTTATCGCGTACTCTCCGCCACGCTGCATGAGCCGCAGTTCGCCGCCGTCATCCGGCATGTTTGCCGAGTCAAGATGGACCCAGGGAATCATAGACAACTCCTTGACCGACAGAGATATTGTTGAAGCTATAGCGAAACCGGCGTGAAGGCTCCAAATCATGCAGTTTTTGGCTGACCGAGTCCTACAGATTATGTCCCGGACTTGATCCGGGACCCAGGGCGAAACGGTTGGACATCATCGACTGACTGCCCTGGGCCCCGGATCAAGTCCGGGGCGTATCTTGGAAAAATTGCAATCAGTTTGTGCCAATGCACCGCAACTTCTTTCGACACCTCACGCTCTAGGGCTGCAAATAGCCATTGCAATTCTTCGCATGCTATTCCAGTCCCGCTTGGGAAAGGAGAAAGATCGGTCGGTGCGCCAAAGACTTGTTCAGGGACTCGCCGGCAAGCTGCCCTTCTACTACGGTTGGGTCGTCCTGGCCTGCGTCTGTGCCGCTTCTTTCTCTCGGCAGGGGCCGGCTGTCGCCACGCTCTCCATCTTCGTCGATCCGATGACCTCCGACTTCGGCTGGTCGATGACGGAGATATCGCTCGCGGTTTCTGTCGGTGGTGTCCTTGGGGCAATTGTTTCCCCGTTGATTGGACCGATCGCCGACCGGCATGGCGCCCGGGCTATTCTCTGCGTGGCGGTGGCGAGCACGGGCGTCGCGCTCCTGATGCTGTCTTTCACCAACTCGCTTCTCTTTTTCTATGTCTTCTTCTGTACGGCGCGCATGAATTTCACCGGGCCTTACGATATCGGCATCTATGGCTCGATCGTGAATTGGTTCGTGCAGCGGCGGACCTTTGTTACGTCCGTTGCAACGGTAGCCATGATGGCCGGGCTGGTGGCAATGCCGCTGATTGCGCATTTTTCCATTCTCGCGAACGGATGGCGGACAGCCTGGCTCATGGTCGGCCTGACGGTTTTGGTGGTCGGCTTTATACCGTGCTGGCTCCTTTTGGTGCGCAGACCCGAAGATCTCGGGCTACGGCCCGATGGCGACGACGTGCCCGTTTCAAGTGGTCGGGCAAAGAAATACGACACATCCGCCGGTCGAATTGCAAATCCGGTGTCGGATACCGAACCGGCATTCAGCCGCAGGGAAGCACTGGCAACGCCGGCCTTCTGGCTGCTGTCCCTGTTCACGCTCCTCGTCTACCCCGTCCAGGCCGGTATCAGCCTCCATCAGGCACCGCTTTTGATTGAGCGCGGTCTCGACCCGACCATTGCCGCAACGGCGGTCAGCACCTTCTCGGTTCTCTCGGCCATTGTCGGTTTCGGTTATGGCTTCTGGCCGAAACGGGTACCGTTGCGACTGGCTCTGGTTCTGACGGCTGGCGTCATGGGGTCTAGCTGTCTGGTTATGCTTTCGATTGACAGCGCGCTGATGGCCTATGGTGCCGCGGCACTGTTTGGCGCAGGGATCGGTGGGTTGGTGACCATGCTCCCCGTTGCATGGGCCGATTATTTCGGGCGCAGCAGTTTTGGTGCCATTCGCGGTCTGGCACTAACGGTCCAGGTCGTTGCCCAGGCTATGGGTCCGATGATCTCCGGCGTGCTGAGAGATTTTTCCGGCTCCTACGATCTTTCGCTCACGGTACTGGCGACATTGGCTTTCATAGGCGCCGCAGCAGCGCTCCTTGCACGCCCGCCAAGGCGATCGGCGACGTAATCTTCACCCACCCCCCTTTTCGGCTGCGTCCATCGCCTCCCAGTTGAAGTCCATAGGCTGCTTGTTCACGAAACGCCCAACGGCGTCCTTGTGATAGGCCGTTGCAAAGAATACGGCCTGTGCTGCAGCCTCCATTTCCACCAGAGCCTGAGCATCCAGATTGAAAGACTGGTTCAAGATGCGTTTGCTGCAGCCGATCGCCGCTGTCGAGGCTTTGGTCAATCGCCGAGCCAGCGCCAGCGCTTCGTCCATCAATCTCTCATGCGGATAGATCTCCATTGCGATGCCGAGTTGCTTGGCTTCTTCGGCAAATATCGGTCTGTTCGTGTAGACGATCTCCTTCGCCTTCTGCAGACCGACAATGCGCGGCAGCGTGAACAGACAGCCGACGTCAGGCACAAGTCCGATACGCGAGAAGACGCAACAGAGCCGCGCGCGCTCGGATACCAGAATAAAATCCGCTCCGAGAGCCAGACCGAATCCGCCGCCATAGGCCGGCCCGTCGACCGCTGCAATAACCGGAATCTCAAGATTGAGCAGAACCTGAAACCAATCATGGACTTGGTAGATCCGTCTGCGATCCTGGTCGACCGGACGGTCTGCCGCGTTGAGGGATTTCAGATCGCCGCCGGCGCTGAAGACACCGTCGGAGCCTGTCATGACCAGGGCACCGATTTCACGATCATATTGTCGGGCGCGAAAGAGTTTTAGAAGATCGTCCTTGAGGTCCTGAGAGAATGCATTGCGCTGCTTCGGGCGGGTGAATGTGACGATACCCACGCGGTCCTTCACCTCATAAGTCAGAGTCTCGTAGGATTCAGCCATGGTTCTCTCTCTGTATCCCGAAGCTTGTCGAACCAATCCCTCGCTCCCTGCGTCGCTGCATTCACGCGCAAGATCTCTCTTGCATTCAGGAATTTGCCGAAGGTGATGGGCCGATGCCCCGTAAATTGCTGTTACGGGTTGTGCTCAGTGCCGGCTTACCATCCGCACCTGCAGATTTCCATGAGGACAGCAAACCGTCGGTCGGCTCGCAGCGGCTGCGCCAGGCGGCCTGCCCTGATCGAAGTGGCTACATCCGATCTTCGACACAAGCCAAATTTCGGATGGCGGCCCCCTGCCAACTCAAAAGCCGGGCACCACGCACCGGCACCCAGAATTCCGGTCTTTTCCGGTGGCGGACTGATCCAGATCAGTGCAAGTCAACTCAATCCATCTTCTGATATACCTGTGATATATCTAATGAACCGAATGTGCATTCGGTTGCGACGGCCCGGCACGTAACGCTGTTTGGGTCGAGACGAGACCTGCACAAGCGCGCAGGTTCATGGCTCTAGAGGTGGGAGGGAATCGTGAGCGTTCAGAAGATTTACGACGCCGTACTGGAGTATGACGAAGACGAAGTGGCGCGCCTTGTGCAGGCCGAAATCGATGCCGGTGCAGATGTCCAGACAATCCTGGACGACGGGATGATCGCTGCCCTGGACGTCATCGGTGCGAAGTTCTGCGAGGGTACGATATTCGTTCCCGAGATGCTGATGGCCGCAGAAGCCGTGCAGGCCGGGCTCGATCTCTTACGTCCTTTGCTGGCGCGTTCGGGAGCCAAACCGATCGGCACCGTCGTTCTCGGAACGGTGAAGGGTGATCTACATGACATCGGGAAGAACCTCGTCGGCATGATGTTTGAAGGCGCGGGGTTCCGCCTCGTCGATCTTGGGACGGATGTGGGGGCGGAAGAATTTATCCAGGCCGCTCAGGAAAACGATGCCGACATTGTCGCAATGTCCGGTCTTTTAACAACATCGATGCCGGAGATGCGGCGGGCCGTACAGGCAGTGAACGACGCAAACGACAGGCGCAACGTCAACGTCAAAATTCTCATTGGCGGACCGCCAATCAACGAGAAATTCGCTGAAGAGATTGGCGCCGACGGCTACGGGATCGACGCACCGGGAGCCGTGGAAATGGCAAGAGGCATGGTTGCCGCGCCATGAGCACCGCCGGCCTTCCGTTCGAATTGCGAGAGATATTCTGCTGACCCAGGAGATGCCGAACCATGACTTGGACACATCGCGAACGCATTCTGGCTGCTCTGAACCACGAAGAACCGGACCGGGTGGCAATCGACTTCGGTGGAGCAGAATTCACGACGATCACGCTGGCAGCTTATGAGAAGCTGAAGCGGCATCTCCACGTCGAAACGCCGACGGAGCCAATGTCCATCATCCACTCGGTCGCCCATCCTGCCGAAGAAATCCTACACAAATTCGGCGTCGACACCCGCAATGTACAACCCGGCGCATACGAAGGCGGTGCGGATCGCTGGATCGACGACAACAATTATATGGACATCTTCGGCGTCCACTGGAAGCGCACCGAAGAGGATGTCGACCAGCACTTCCTGCACAAGGACGGCCCGTTCTACGAAGGCAAGCTCACCGTCGAAGCCGTTGAAGCCAATGACTGGCCCGATGGCCGCAACCCCGGGCTCGCCAATGGCGTTCGTGAGCGGGTCGAGCAGATCAAATCCAGCGGCGAGGATCATGCCGTCTGCCTCTATCTTCCGGGAGGCGTCATTCACCGCGGCTACGCCATGCGTGGCTTCGAGGCGTATCTGAAGGACCTGTACAAGAGCCCGGAAGCCCTGACGCGGATGATGGATAAGCTGTGCGACTTCTGGTGCGACACCGCCGAAACCGTGATCGAAGCAGCCGGCCCCGATAATATCGACATCATCTATTTCGGCGAGGACCTGGGGACCCAGGAGGGCTGCATGTTCGACCCCGAAGGGATTTACGCCAAGTATCTCAAGCCTCGCCATCGCCGGATGGTCGAAACGGCTAAGAGTCTGACCAATCAGAAGGCCAAAGTCTGCTTTCACTGCTGCGGCTCTGCCTATCACTTCATTCCGCATCTGATCGATATCGGGATCGATGCCCTGAATCCGGTTCAGGTCACGGCCAAGAACATGGAGCCCGAACGTCTGAAGGAAGAATTCGGCGACAAGCTTTGCTTCTGGGGCGGCATCAATACCCAGGAGGTTCTTCCGTTCGCAACGCCCGACGAGGTCGCTGCCGAAACGCGCCGCGTCATCGATATCCTGGGCAAAGGCGGCGGATATATTCTCAACAGCGTTCATAATATCCAGGCGGAGGTGCCGCCGGAAAACATCGTGGCGATGTTCGAGACAGGCGTTCGGCATCACTATCATTGAGACGGTGTCGTCATGACCCAGTCGACCGATACGCTCGTCCTCTGCTGCGGTGCGATTGCGAAGGAGATCATCGCCATCCGGCATGCGAACGGTTGGGACAATATGCGCGTCGAGTGCCTTCCTGCCTCACTTCACAACGACCCTGATCAGTTGCCGGAACGCTTGCGAGAAAAAATCCATCAGAACAAAGATGTCTACGACCGGGTCCTCGTTCTCTATAGCGACTGCGGAACCGGCGGCGCCATGCAGCGGATGCTGGACGAGGAGGGCATAGAGAGCATCGGCGGGGCCCACTGTTATGAAGTTTTCACGGGCTCCGCGAAATTCCATGAGATGATCGCCAATGAACCCGGTTGCTTTTTCCTGACCGACTTTCTTGCCCGCCATTTTGAAAAGCTGGTGTTCCGTGGTCTCGGGCTCGACCGTTTTCCGAAGCTCCGCGACACCTATTTCGGCAATTACACAAAAATGGTCTACCTCGCCCAGGGCGACGATGCTGAGATCGTTGCCCGGGCTCAGGCTGCTGCACAAAGCGTCGATTTGGAACTGGAGATCCGGCACACCGGCTATGGTGACTATGAGGCATTCCTGAGGGATCGCCAGACGGATCCCTTGTTCTAGATTCCAGATCCGGGCAAGGCTCGTTTCCAACGTCGGTTTCTGTCGCCATACTGTACATCTTGAGCGGGTGATCAATCGGCCCTATCCTGGCACACCTTCGCGTGTCGAACCTTTCCTTTTTGCGCAACTGTTGCGCTCTCCAGCAGCTGACTAAAACACGACCCTCTGACCATCTGCCGCATCCTATTGACCAGGAGACTCCCATGACGAATATCGGATTTGTCGGCCTCGGCACGATGGGGCTACCCATGGCGCACAACATCCTGGCCAAAGGCCACCAGGTGACAGGTTACGATATGTCAGCTGACGCCAGAATCCAGCATGTCGCGAATGGAGGCTTGGACGCATCATCCGGCGCTGAAGCCGGTAAAGACGCTGAAATCCTGATTACCATGCTGCCCACAGGCGACATTGTACGCAGGGCTTTGTTCGACACCGATGGGGCTGCCGAAGGTTTGCCGGAAAATGCACTCGTCATCGACATGTCGACCATCCATCCGCTGGAAACCGATGCGATCCGGGCCGATCTTGCTGCAAAGGGATTGCGGATGGTGGATGCGCCCGTGGGCCGCACATCCGTTCAAGCCGTGTCCGGACACTCTCTGTTCATGGCCGGTGGGATAGCACACGATCTCGAGCAGGCGCGCCCCATCCTGGAATGTATGGGCGACGTCATCATCGACTGCGGCGGACCAGGTCTCGGTATCCGGATGAAGATCATCAACAATCTGATGACGACAGTGGCAAATGTCCTCACCGCCGAGGTGCTGACGTTAGCGGAAGGGGTTGGATTGGAACGCGACCTCGCGGTTGAAGTCATGAGCGGCACCGCTGCGGGACAAGGTCATATGGCAACGACTTATCCGGCCCGCGTGTTCAAAGATGATCTTTCTCCGGCTTTCATGATCGATCTGGCAAAGAAGGATCTCGACATCGCGCTCAAGCTTTCGGCCGCAATGAATATACCGATGACGATGGCGCAGGTCGCCGAGAAGACTTATGAGGCCGCACAGACCGATGATCGGGGTAGTCAGGATTGGACAGCCATCTACGCCATGTTGCGCGAAAAGTATCTGAAAGCTTGATCCAGGAATCCCAAAACCTGCCCCTCAGTTCAGATCAAAACCGCGCATTTCGAGTTCTGTCTTGTCGACCAAGGGCACAACCGTCTTGTCACTAATTGCATTCAGCCTGTGCAGCGCTGCTGCGATGACCGTGCTCGCGGCCGGTGTCGGCGATCGCCCGAGACGCATGGCGAGCGACACCGTCCGCCATATCGCCGGGGCCAGCGGTCGACGCGCGATACCGCCTTGTGCCATCTCGCTGGCCATCAACCCAGGGATTGCCGCGATACCGAGGTCATTCTCGAACATGCTCCTGAGGCCGGCAACGGATGATACTTCATACCGCATGTCCTGCACGGCCTGTTGCCCGATGGGGTGATGTTCTAAGAGGCCATAGATGCCGCTCTGCCGGGAAAGACCGATCGACTCATGACTGGAAAACACGGACCAGCGTAATGGCGTTTTCTTGGCCGCCAGCGGATGGCGCGGCGAGCAGACGAGCTCAAAACGATCTCGGAGAACGGGTAGTGCTTCTATACCTGCAACCGAGCCTTCCAGAGTCGTAAGAGCCAGATCGATTTCGGCGTTACGCAGACGATTTATGGCACCACCTGTCAATTCCTCGATGAGGCGGACACGGATGCCCGGATAGTCTTCTGCAAGTTGCCGCATCGCCGGCACGAGCAAATGATTGATCACCGTTGCCGTGGCCGCAATCACGACGAGACCATGCTGACGCTCGGCATGCGCTCGCAGATCGTCAAGCGCGCGCCCCATATCCTCAAGCAGTCGCTCGGCAACGGGGATGAACCGCTCACCATGCATCGTCGCCTCGACGGTGCGTGTCGTACGATCGAAGAGACGCAGCCCGATCTCAGCCTCCAGCGCTTTGACCGACGCCGTCAGTGCTGACTGCGTGAGATTGAGCCGCGCAGCCGCCTTGGTAAAACTGCGTTCCTGCGCAACTGTCAGAAAGGCGCGGAGCTGACGGACCGTGACATTATCATTCATAAAACTGTTTTATCAATCTATGAGAAAAATGAAATAGACATATCAATTATAGAATGAGACGTTTCCTCGAACGCCCCAACAAACAACTTATTCTTACGGAGCAGACAATGTCAGAAGCCTATGCTGAGGCGGAACTGCAAAGACCAGACGGGCCGATTGGCGGTCCGGCTGCCTGGTACGGGCGCGACCTTGCGAAGCAGACCGATTGGATATTCCAGTTCACGCCTGACGAGCTGGAAGAGATCGATGCCGCCATCCGTCAGCATGTGGCGGATGGACGGGAAATGGATCAAATCAGCCCTGAAACCTTCCGACTCCCAAAACTCTCGGAACGGATAGCCGATACGCTCAAGGAAGTCTTGTCTGGGCGAGGCTTCGTCCTACTGCGTGGTTTTCCCGTGGACCGGTACTCTGTACCGGAGGCCGCAATCGCCTATCTTGGTATCGGATCCCACTTCGGCAAGTTTCGTTCACAGAATGCCATGGGGCATCTGCTTGGCCACGTGCGGGATATTGGCAAGGACATTCGCGAAAAGACGACACGCTACTATCAGACGAACCGGGGGCTCGAATATCACACGGACAGCTCCGACATCGTCGCCTTGCTCTGTCTGAAGACTGCCAAATCGGGTGGTGCGAGCCGGATCGTCAGTTCGGTGACCCTGCATGACGAAATCTTAAAACGAAGGCCCGATCTGTGGGAGGTCCTGTTCCACCCATTTCCGACGGACAGGCGTGGTGAAATTCCGCCCGGAAAGAAACCCTGGTTCGATGTTCCGGTCTTCAATTGGCATGCGGGCGAACTGACGACGATCTACGTCGGACAGTATATTCGCTCGGCCCAAGAGAATTTCCCCGAGGCTCGCCGGCTCACGGATCTCGAAGTGGAAGCGATCGCTTTCCTCGATGAGCTTTGCAACGATCCGGAATTGAATCTCACCATGGATTTTCGGCCGGGAGACATGCAGTTCCTGCACAACCATCAGCTCTTGCATTCACGGACGGACTACGAGGATTGGGCCGAGCCTGAGAAAAAGCGCCATCTCCTGCGCCTTTGGGTATCGCCGACAGGTGCCCGGCCGCTTCCTCAGTCCTTCGCTACGCGCTATGGCTCGCTGACACCCGGCGACCGCGGGGGGATCATTACCGAGAGCACAGTGCTGAAATTCGTGTTGCAGCCCGAGTGAATTTCTCCGGCGATCGATTCACTTTAAGAAGATCGAAGTCACTGGCACACCAACCGCAGCCTTGCCTTCGTCATTCCCGTGCTTGACATGGGAATCCATGCAGTGGTGCAGCGTGCGGACATCTCGATGTGCTCGCACCGCCAGAGCATACGGCACGATCTCATGGATTGCCGGGTCAAGCCCGGCAATGACGATGACAGAGGACTTGGATGGATCGCCAAGTGCGCATCAATGTCAGCTTCAATATAGAGTGGAAAATTCCTGTGGGGAAACGCTACAGCCTCACAGTGCCGCCGATCGGCAATCCATTCTCGCCAAATGTCTTGCGGAGCGGGCTTGAGGGATAGGTGCCGAGAATGCGCACTTCGCTTGAGAAGAAAGAGAGTTCCTCGAGGGCGAGCTGAACGAGCCGCTCTGTCGGATGGCCCTCAATATCCGCATAGAACATGGTGGCGCTAAAGGTACCTTCGAGCTGATAGGACTCAAGTTTGGTCATATTGACACCGTTGGTCGCAAATCCGCCGAGAGCCTTATAGAGTGCCGCCGGTACGTTACGCACCCGGAAGATGAACGTTGTTATGACCGATGCTTCATCCGGCTCGGCATCGTCTGGTTCCGGAGAGAGCACAACAAAGCGGGTCGTATTGTGATCTGCGTCTTCGATATCGGCTCTCAAGATCTCGAGGCCGTAGATCTCGGCGGCGAGCGCTGTGGCAATCGCACCTTGGGCTGGATCACCGGCTTCCTTGATCATGCGTGCAGACCCGGCCGTGTCAGCCTCGGGCATGGGGGTCAGCCCTAGTCCGCGAAGGGTCTTGCGGCATTGGCCGAGCGCCTGGGTGTGGCTGTGAACGGTCTTCAGATCGCCGACCGCAGTTCCCGGCAATGCCAGCAGTTGATGGTTCACGCGCTCGAAATGCTCGGCGGTGATGTAGAGATCCGACTCCGGCATCAGGTGATGAATATCGGCCACACGGCCTGCGACCGAGTTCTCGATCGGGATCATTGCGAGGCTCGCCGTACCGGACTTCACGGCATCCAGCGCATCTTCAAATGTCGGGCATGCCATCGGCTCGAAACTGTCATCATAGTGCAGGCAAGCGAGATGTGAATTCGCTCCGGGCTCGCCTTGATAGGCAATCTTGGCTTTTGATGTCATCGGATGTTTCAGTCCTGGCCGGCGGACAGCAATTCGCGGGCTTTTTCCAGATCGGCGGGAGTATCGACACCGAGCGGGACAGTGTCAACGAGCGCGACATCGATACGCATGCCATCCTCGATGGCCCGCAGCTGCTCCAGGCGCTCTCGCTTTTCCAGGCTCGAAGGCGGTAGAGCGATAAAGCGGTCGAGGGCGGCGCGCCGGAAGGTATACAGGCCGATATGGTGGTAGAGCGGCCCGTCTCCATGCGGCGCCGTCGCCCGCGTAAAATAGAATGCACGCATGACACCGTGCTCATTCGACCGGCCGGAAACGATCTTCACAACATTCGGATTGTCGCGTTCTTCCGGATCGGTGATCTCTGCGGCGAGTGTTGCGATATCCACCGAGGCATTGCCTAGAGGCAGCAAGCAATCGGAAATCAAACGCGGCTCGAGTGTTGGCAGATCGCCCTGAACATTCACCACTGCATCCAGGTCTCCCTCGGGGTCGAGCCGGTTGACCACCTCATGAACCCTGTCGGAACCGCTCGGATGGTCGGATCGGGTCATAACGGCTTCACCGCCTGCCTCTTCGATAACCTGAGCGATTTTCTCGGCATCTGTGGCGACTACCACGCGCCCGACATCGGCTTCTTTCGCCCGTCGCCAAACATGCACAATCATCGCTTCGCCTGCGATGTCAGCCAGCGGTTTGTCGGGTAACCGGGTCGCACTCAGGCGCGCCGGAATGACGACCAGCACCTTGTTCATAGCGGTCTGTCTCGATGATGCCCGCAAAAAAGCCACCGGACGCGACGAACGGGCGTGTTGCAACTCGCGATTCTGCCATTATAGTCGCGCTCAATCCTGTGTTGCAAAGCCGCTCGGCCCCAAAGCACGCTTCTAACTGAGGTCTCCACCCATGGATTCATTCGAATTCAACAAAATCGTCGGTGCGGTTCTGTTCGCAGTTCTGGTTCTTTTCGGCATGCGAACGGTGTCAAACTTGCTGTTTGCGGCCCATCCGCCTGAGAAACCGGGCTATGAGGTGGAGATCGCTGAAGCCGACGACGCAGCAGGCAAGGGCGAGGAGAAAAAAGAAGAAGTCTCGATCGCCATGCTGATGCAAACCGCAGATGCAGAAAAAGGCGCGAAAGTCTTCAAAAAGTGCGCGCAATGCCACAGCGTTGAAGAAGGCAAAGCCAAGCCGACGGGACCGACCCTTTACGGTGTTCTGGGTCGTGAGAAAGGAACCGCCGAGTACGCATACTCCACCGCAATCAAGGAAAAGGGCGGAAACTGGGGTTATGAACAGCTTGATGGCTTTATCGCGGCGCCCAAAAAATGGCTACCGGGCACGAAAATGGCCTTCGCGGGCATCAAAAGGCCCAACCAACGCGCCGATTTGATCGCCTATCTTCGCTCTTTGAGTGCGTCGCCCCTTCCGTTGCCGGAGGCGCCCGCCGCAGAAGCGAAGGCTGAGCAGCCGGAAGCGCCTGCCATGGCGAAAACCGAACAACCAGCGGCTGCTGCCGAGGCAAAGCCAGAGCAGCCAGAGGCCCCGGCTGAGGCAAAGTCCGAACAGCCGGAAACACCTGCTGAGGCGAAAACTACGCAATAGCAGGACCTGTTGGACCGTCCTGATAGCTTCTGAAGAGCGAGGACCACGTTGGCCCTAAACAAATTGTAATTTGGCGGACCGATCCGTCGTCGGCATGTTAGGTGTGTTCGGAATAATCATGTGCGCTGGCTCAAGCGCGCCTCGCGGCGCCCCCGGCGCCGGGAGTCGATTAGAGCGATGTCGTCACGATTAGCCCTTATTGCCGCAACTGCCCTCACCTTTGGCCTTTCCTGGGCCCCTCTGCCATCCTCGGCTGAAGACCAACGCCATCATGCCCTATCGCTGGTCGGCGAGCCGAAATACGGACCCGATTTCAAACATTTCGGATGGGTCAATCCCGAAGCGCCCAAAGGCGGCGATATCCGCATGTTCGCGCAGGGGACCTTCGACAGCCTCAATCCCTATCCAGTCAAAGGCAATGCAGCCACCGGTCTGTCTCTGATCTACGACCAGTTGATGGAGGATAGTGCCCATGAACCTTCGACCGAATATGCCCTGCTTGCAGAATGGGCGAGCTATCCGGACGATTATTCGTCCGTGACATTTCAACTTCGCGAAGGCGCGCGTTTTTCCGATGGCGAGCCTGTCAAACCAGAAGATGTCGTTTTCACGCTTGGTGAACTCAAGCGCGTCAGCCCGGCCTATCGCTTCTATTACAAGAACGTCGTCAAAGCCGAAAAAACCGGAGAACGGCAGGTCACGTTCAGATTCGATGTGAAAGGCAATCGCGAGTTGCCGCAGATCGTCGGCCAACTGCCAGTCCTGCCCAAGCATTATTGGACGGCCAATGATAAAGACGGCAATCCGCGGGATCTCGGAAAATCAACGCTCGAAGTTCCGATCGGCTCCGGACCCTACCGCATCAAAGAGGTGAAGGCGGGACGCAATATCGTCTATGAGCGACGCGATGATTATTGGGCCAAGGATCTGCCGATCAATGTCGGAATGTGGAATTTCGATACGCTGCGCTTCGAGTATTTCCGCGATGCCCAGATCGGCTTCGAAGCCTTCAAAGCAGGACGCCTCGACTTCTTCAACGAGAATCTGTCCAAGCGTTGGGCCACCGGCTACGACTTCAAGGCGGTCGAGAAAGGCTGGGTGGTGAAACGCCAGATCGACCTGAAACGCGGTGCGCCCATGCAGGGGTTTGTTTTCAATACACGGCGGAAAAAGTTTTCCGATCCACGCGTCCGCCGGGCATTCAACCTCGCCTTTGATTTCGAATGGGCCAACAAGAACCTGTTCTATGGCCAGTACATCCGAACCGCCAGTTACTTCGCCAATATGGAATTAGCATCCGAAGGTCTTCCGAAGGGCCGGGAACTTGAGATCCTCGAAGAAGTCCGCAACAAGGTTCCGCCCGAGGTTTTCACAACGCCTTACACAAATCCCAAGAACGATACACCGCGCGCGCATCGCCAGCAGCTTCGTAAGGCTATTAAACTGCTGAAGGAAGCGGGGTGGAACAACAAGAATGGAGTACTGACCAACGCCGAGACGGGCGAGACAATGACCGTTCAGATTCTGCTCGTTTCGCCGGCCTTTCAGCGCATTGTGCAGCCCTATGCACAGAGTCTCGGCCGGCTGGGCATCAAAGTCTCGATCAGGCTGGTCGACAGTTCGCAGTATGAAAGCCGCCTGGAGGGCTTCGATTTCGACATGATTGTCGCGACATTCGCGCAATCCGAATCACCCGGCAATGAACAGAGAAACTTCTGGGGCACGGAGTCGGCGGACCGGCAGGGCAGTCGCAATTTTATCGGCATCAAGAATCCTGCCATCGACAAGATCATCGATAAGGTCATTTTCGCCAAGTCGCGCTCCGATCTGGTTGCCGCGACAAAAGCACTCGATCGTGTGCTCCTCTGGAACCACTACATCGTGCCTCAGTGGCACGTCCCCTACGCACGGGTCGCCTACTGGAACAAACTCCGGCGCCCCGAACCCGGACCGTCGCAGTCCGTCGCATTCGTGCAGACCTGGTGGTACGACAAAGAGGCCGCCAAGCGGCTTGCCGAGGTCAACTAGGCCGTGGGCTCTCATAGGAAATCGCTGTTTGCTCTGGTCTGTGTGATCGCGGCATCGGCTCTCTCGTCACCGACAGCATGGGCAGCGGAAAAGGTCCATGGGCTATCGGCCTTCGGCGAACTCAAATATCCGCCGGATTTCACCCATTTCGATTACGTCAATCCGCAAGCACCAAAAGCCGGTCGCATATCGATGATCGGCACGGCCGGCCGGATAACCTTCAACAGCTTCAATGGATTTATCCTGAAAGGTGACGCCGCGCAGGGCCTTTCGGCGCTGTTCGACTCCCTCATGGTTCGGGCCTTCGATGAGCCAGATGCGGTCTATGGTCTGGTTGCGGAAAGCGCAGAGGTCGCCGATGACCGAAGCACTGTCACTTTCAATCTGCGCCCCGAAGCCAAATTCGCCGACGGCTCCCCGTTGACAGCGGAAGACGTGGCTTTTTCATTGGATATCCTGAAGACCAAAGGCCATCCGAATATCCGCCTGCCCCTGAGGGATGTCACCAAAGCGACCGTTCTCGATCCTCACCGGGTAAAATTCGACTTTCAGGGTGTGCGAACGCGAGATCTGCCGCTCTTCGTGGCCACGCTGCCGATTTTTTCGAAGGCCTATTACGCGACCCGTGAGTTCGACAAGACGACACTCGATCCTCCTCTCGGTTCGGGGCCCTATGTCATATCCGACTTCAAACAGGGGACATTCGTCACCTACAAGCGCAAGGCCGACTATTGGGCTGCAGACCTTCCCGTCAATCGCGGCCGCTTCAATTTCGACGAGCTGCGCTACGAATATTATCGTGACCGGACGGCTGAACTCGAAGCCCTGAAGGCCGGCGCCTATGATCTGCGCGAGGAGTTCACCTCGCGCGATTGGGCCACGGCCTATGATGTGCCGCAGATCAAGGACGGCCGCCTCATCAAGCTGACGATCCCGGACCAGCGTCCATCCGGAGCCCAGGGATTTTTCATCAATACGCGGCTCGAACGCTTCAAGGACATCCGCGTTCGAAAGGCCCTCGCCTACGCCTTCGACTTCGAATGGACCAACAAGAATCTTTTCTACAGCCTCTACAAGCGCACCTCGAGTTTCTTCGAAAACTCGGACATGAAGGCGACCGGCATGCCTTCCGCCGAGGAACTTGCCTTGCTGGAGCCATTTCGCGACAAGCTGCCGAAGTCCGTTTTCGAGGAGGCTTACAGTCCGCCCGTAACGGACGGTTCGGGACGGATCCGCAAAAATCTTCGCGCGGCCACCAAGCTTCTCAATGCAGCGGGCTGGAAGCAGAAAGACGGCAAGCGCCGAAACGCCAAGGGCGAGGTGCTGAAGGTCGAATTTATGATCTTCTCGCCCGGATTCGAGCGTGTCATTGCGCCTTACGTCAAAAATCTGGCGCAACTCGGGATCGACGCCAAGATCCGCCGGGTCGACCCGTCGCAATATGAGCAGCGGATGAAGAGTTTCGATTTCGATGTCAGCATTCAACGCTATGCGCTGAATCTGACGCCTGGCATCGAACTCCGCAATTTCTGGACGACTCAGGCTGCCGGTATGAATGGCAGCTTCAACCTCGCCGGCATTCAGGACCCTGTCGTCGATGCATTGATCGAAAAGATCATCGAAGCCAAGAGTCGGACTGACCTCGTTACAGCCACCCGTGCACTCGACCGGGTTCTGCGCGCCGGCCACTATTGGGTGCCGCATTGGTATAAGGCGTCCCACAATATCGCCCATTGGAACAAGTTCGGACGTCCAGAGACGAAACCCGCCTATGCCCGCGCCGTGATCGATACCTGGTGGTATGACGCGGCGAAAGCTGCCAAATTGACGGCTCAATAACCAAATGAAGGCCTAAAGCTGTATGGCAGCCTATATCGTCCGCCGACTGCTGCTCATCATTCCGACGATGCTCGGGATCATGACCATCAGTTTCATCGTCGTCCAGTTTGCGCCGGGCGGTCCGGTCGAGCGCATCATCGCGCAGGTCACCGGGACGGATGTTGCTGCGACGGCACGGATCGGCGGCACACAGGGCGGCGACTTCGGAACCGGCGCACAAGGCCAGACGCAGCCGGGTGCCGGGGATGCCGGCGTTTCATCCAAGTATCGCGGCGCACAGGGACTCGATCCCGAGTTCATCAAAGAGCTTGAGAAGCAGTTCGGTTTCGACAAACCGGCTCATGAGCGTTTCGGTCTCATGCTGTGGAATTACATCCGGTTCGATTTCGGCGAAAGCTATTTCCGCGATATTCCCGTGCTGGAGCTGATCGTCGAGAAGATGCCGGTCTCCATATCGCTCGGACTATGGATGCTGCTGCTCTCTTATGGGATTTCGATCCCTCTCGGCATTCGCAAGGCAGTGAAAGACGGTGCCCGCTTCGATGTATGGACAAGTGCGGTCATTGTCGTCGGCTACGCCATCCCAGGATTTCTCTTTGCCGTACTGCTGATCGTGCTCTTTGCCGGAGGATCGTTCCTCGACTGGTTCCCGCTCAAAGGATTGACGTCGGAGAATTTCGATCAGCTCCCCTGGTACGAGAAGATTGTCGATTATTTCTGGCACCTCACACTGCCGCTGATCTCAATGGCACTGAGCGCTTTCGCAACCACGACCTTGCTGACCAAGAACTCCTTCCTGGACGAGATCCGGAAGCAATATGTCATGACCGCGCGGGCAAAGGGCCTTACCGAGCGCGAAGTCCTGTACGGCCACGTTTTCCGGAACGCCATGCTGATTATCATCGCGGGCTTCCCAGGAGCCTTCATCGGTGCCTTTTTCACGGGTTCGCTTCTGATTGAGACGATCTTCTCGCTCGACGGGCTGGGACTGTTGTCTTTCGAGTCGATCCTGAACCGTGACTATCCGGTCGTGTTTGCGACCCTCTTCATCTTCTCGCTGGTGGGCCTTGTCGTCAGCCTGATTTCCGATCTCACCTATACTTGGGTCGATCCACGGATCGATTTCGAGACGCGCGAGGTCTGACGGAGATGGATGCTCAGACCGATCCCGTGACGATCCAGGACAATGGCGTCCAGCCGGTCCGAAGCCGGTTTTCGCTTTCCGCGATCAATCGGCGGCGCTGGCTCAATTTCAAAGCCAATCGGCGCGGCTATTGGAGCCTGTGGATCTTTCTGCTGCTCTTTTTCATCAGCCTGTTTGCCGAGTTCATTGCCAACGACCGGCCGTACATCATCCAGGTAGAGGGGAACACCTACTTTCCGGTCTTCTTCGATTACGAGGAAGCCGAATTCGTCAAGGAAGACCCGCTTGAAGGCTTTGCCGATTATCGCGACCCTGCGGTGATCGAAGCTGTCGAGGAGCGCGGCGGATGGATGCTCTGGCCACCAATCCGCTACAGCTACGATACGATCAACCGAGACCTGCCCGTCCCCGCACCGGCCCCGCCATCGGGAGAAAACTGGCTGGGCTCCGACGATCAGGGACGCGATGTGGTCGCGCGCATGATCTATGGCTTCCGGATATCCGTTCTCTTCGGACTCGTTTTGACAATTATTTCGTCTGTCATCGGCGTCTCGGCCGGCGCCGTTCAGGGTTATTTCGGCGGTTGGACCGATCTTCTGTTCCAACGCTTCATCGAAATCTGGACGAGTATCCCGGCGCTCTATCTGCTGATCATTATCGCGGCTGTGATCGAGCCGAGCTTCTGGATCCTTCTCGGCATTTTGCTGCTGTTTAGCTGGGTATCGCTCGTCGGGGTGGTGAGAGCCGAATTCCTGCGCGGTCGGAATTTCGAGTATATCAGCGCTGCGCGCGCGCTCGGACTGTCGAACGGCAAGATCATGTTCAAGCATCTGCTGCCCAATGCAATGGTCGCAACGCTGACCTTCATGCCGTTTATTCTCAACGGCTCAATCGCAACGCTGACGTCTCTCGATTTTCTGGGTTTCGGATTGCCGCCCGGCTCGCCGTCGCTTGGCGAGCTGCTTGCGCAGGGCAAGTCCAATGTCCAGGCACCGTGGCTTGGGATCACCGCATTCTGCGTCATCGCGGTCATGCTGTCTCTGCTGATCTTCATCGGCGAGGCCGTCCGCGACGCCCTCGATCCGCGAAAAACATTCTCGTGAGCCGGCTTATGGGAAACACTGAAATAGAGACCGAACAACGTCCCGGACTTGATCCGGGACCCAGGGCCAAACATTCCGACATTGACATGCAGCCCTGGGCTCCGGATCAAGTCCGGGGCGTCATTTCGTCGGTTCTCAAGGTGCAGAGGTCCGCATGGTAGCGTCCAGCGACAAGCCTCTTGTCGACGTCAGGGATCTGTCGGTTCTCTTCCGTTCGTCCGAGACGGAGACCCTCGCCGTCGACTCGATCTCGTTCGATATCAAACCCGGCGAGAGCGTCGCCCTGGTTGGCGAATCCGGTTCGGGGAAATCCGTCACTGCCCTCTCCATTATGCAACTGCTGCCCTATCCGGCCGCGTCTCATCCATCAGGACAGATCCTGTTCAAGGACGAGAATACGATGACCATGGAACACAGCGAGCTGCGACGTATTCGCGGCAACGCCATATCCATGATCTTCCAGGAACCCATGACCTCGCTCAATCCGCTGCACACCATCGAGCGACAGGTCGGTGAAATTCTCAAACTGCATCGCGGGCTTTCGGATAGCGCCGCCCGCGAACGTGTCATCGACCTGCTGAACAAGGTCGGCATCCGCGATCCCGAGCAACGCCTCGCCTCCTATCCGCACCAGCTCTCAGGCGGCCAGCGCCAACGCGTGATGATCGCCATGGCCCTCGCCAACGAACCCGACCTTCTGATTGCCGACGAGCCGACAACGGCCCTCGACGTGACTATCCAGGCCCAGATCCTGAAGCTGCTCAAAGAGCTGCAGCAGGAATTCCACATGGCCATGCTGCTCATCACCCACGACCTTGGCATCGTTCGGAAGATGGCGGATCGAACCTGTGTCATGAACGCCGGCAAGATCGTCGAACACGGCCCCACCGCCGATATCTTCTCGAATCCGCAGCATGCCTATACGAAGCATCTGCTCGATGCAGAGCCAAAGGGCGATCCGCCAAAGGCCGACGACTCGGCTCCCATCGTCCTGGAAACCGAAGATCTCAAGGTCTGGTTCCCGATCAAGCGCGGCCTCCTGCGCCGTACCGTCGATCACATCAAGGCGGTCGACGGGCTATCGTTGGCACTCCGGGAAGGCCAGACGCTCGGCGTGGTCGGCGAATCCGGCTCGGGCAAAACGACACTCGGGCTGGCGCTGATGCGTCTCATTTCCAGCGAAGGCCCGATTGCCTATGTCGGTCAGCGTATCGATGGCTATGACTCCAAGCAGATGCGCCCGCTTCGGCGCGAAATGCAGATTGTCTTCCAAGATCCCTATGGCTCCCTCAGCCCGCGCATGTCGATCGGGCAGATCATCGAGGAAGGGCTTCTCATTCAGAGCCCGGAGATGACCTATGAGGAACGCCGCAAGCGCGTCGGCAACGCCTTGGAGGAAACGGGTCTCAACGCCAATCTGCAGGATCGCTACCCGCATGAATTCTCCGGCGGCCAACGTCAACGGATCGCCATTGCCCGTGCCATGGTCCTGGAGCCGAAGTTCGTCATGCTCGATGAACCGACCAGCGCTCTCGACATGTCCGTACAGGCGCAGATTGTCGACCTGTTGCGCGAGTTGCAGGACCGGCACAAGCTCGCCTATCTCTTCATCAGTCACGATCTCAAAGTCGTTCGCGCCCTCGCCAACTATGTGATTGTCATGCGAAGCGGCAAAGTCGTCGAGCAGGGCCCGTCACAAAAAATCTTCGACAGCCCGGATACGGATTATACCAAGGCGCTGATGGCAGCAGCCTTCGAGCTTGAGATTGCCTATCAAGACGCCGTAGCGAACTGAGCGGATTAATGGCGACCCTCATTATCAGCGGCGGCATGGACAAGGAGCAACTTGCCGAGGGAATTCGGCAGGGTGATCCGACACGAGATGTCAGGATTTGGCCGGAGACCGGCGATGTTTCGGAAATCGACCTTGCCATGGTCTGGCGCGCACCTCATGGCGAACTCGCCAAACTTCCTAACCTGCGATTGATCATCAATATGGGCGCGGGAGTGGATCATCTCCTGCGGGATGAGACGCTACCGGACGTACCTCTCGTGCGTTTCGTAGACCCTAATCTCACCATGCGGATGAGCGAGTATGTGACGCTTCATGTCCTCCTGCACCAGCGCCGCGTGCTTGAATATCGGGCATTGCAGGCGCAAGCCCAATGGGAGGAGCTGCCGCAGCCGGGCGCCAATGAAATTCGCGTGGGCGTCATGGGAACCGGCGTTCTTGGCCGCGATGCGGCCGAGAAACTCGCAACGCTCGGTTTTCAGGTTGCCGCCTGGAGCCGGACCGCCAAGGACCTTGGAGACATCACCTGCTTTCATGGGCAGGACGGGCTGACGGATTTTCTTGCACAAACGGATATCCTGGTTTCCCTCCTGCCGCTCACCCTGGAAACCGAAGGCATTCTCAATCGACAGCTCATCGAAGGCCTGGCCAAAGACGGCCTGCTTCCCGGCCCTGTCCTCATCAATGCCGGGCGCGGTGGCCTACAGGTCGAGACGGACATCCTGTCGTGTCTCGATGACGGAACGCTTTGGGCAACGTCACTCGATGTCTTCGAAGTGGAACCGCTGCCTTCCGATAGCGCACTCTGGTCCCACCCCCGCGTCGTCATTTCTCCCCACAATGCCTCGATTTCCGACGAGCGCGCCGTCTGCCGGTACGTTCTCGATCAGATAAAGCGATTTGAGGCGGGAGAGCCGCTGGACAATATTGTCGAACGATCACGTGGCTATTGATGTGTGACGGTTCGCAGGAATGCGACGATCCGCTTTAGGACCTGCAAACAAATGTTGCATCTGACCGCAGACGAACGGGCAATTTTGTCAGGCGGGGACGGAACACCGGCAGAACAGCTAGCTTTGCGGCTTGTCGCCGAAGCCGCCCAGATTTTGGGTGCCGACAAACTCGTGCCGATCGTCTCAAGTCACATAGACGGATGTCTCTATCATGGCGACTCCGGCGTTCTGTATTGCGAGCGTCTGGCCGCGAGCGGAGGCCGGGTCCAAGTTCCGACAACCACCAATGTCGGGGCGCTGAATCTCCTGAAACCCGATCAGGTTCGTGTTCCAAAGGAGCGGCGGGCCATGGCCGCACGCTTGATGACCGCCCATACGCAAATGGGGTGCCAGCCAACCTGGACCTGTGCGCCTTATCAGGCTGGCGCACGGCCGGCGCTCGGAGCACAGGTCGCCTGGGGCGAATCGAATGCCGTGGCCTTCGTGAACACCGTTCTCGGTGCCCGCACAAACCGTTATGGCGACTTCCTCGATATTGCCTGCGCCCTGACAGCGCGCGCGCCCTATTACGGTCTACACTGCTCCGAGAATCGGCGAGCGCGACTGTTGTTCGATGTCGGTAAGCTATCGGAACGTCTGAAACGCGAAGACGCATTCTACCCGGTCCTCGGTGCTTTGATCGGCCGTGAAGCTGGTGATGCCGTCTGTGCAATCGACGGGCTCAACGTCGAACCGACCGAGGATCAACTCAAAGCGCTTTGCGCGGCCGCAGCAGCGACGGGTGCCGTTGCCTTGATCCATATCGTCGGCATCACGCCCGAAGTAGACAGTCGCGAAGCGGCTCTTCAGGGCGAGCATCCGGATGAGACGATCATTGTCCGTTCCGACATGATCGATGCCGCCCGTCGTTCCCTTAGTCTTTCCGACTCCGACGCCGTCGATTGTGTAGCTCTCGGGAGCCCGCACTTTTCCGTCCAGGAATGTCGGCGATTGCTGAGACTGGCGAATGGCAGACCGTTTCGCACGCCCGTCTATGTCTGTCTCGGGCGGCATTCGCTGACAGATTTGGAGAGCGACGGCACGCGTACGGCTCTTGCCGATCTCGGTGTGGAATTCGTTGTGGACACTTGTATCGTCGTGACGCCGATCCTTCCAGAAGGCAAGGGCGTCATGATGACGAACTCGGGCAAGTTCGCACACTACGCGATGGGCAATACCGGATACGAGCCACAATTCGGTGCGCTGAGCGAATGCGTCGAAAGCGCCATTGCAGGGCGGGTTATGACAAACCCGGAGATTTGGTCGTGACGTGGCAATCGGACGTTCTGATTGAGGGCGAAGCCGAGGGTACTGTCCTACGCTTCGATGCGCCGATCAGTTTTTGGGGTGGCGTGAACCCTGAGACGGGCGCCGTTTCGCTCGCGGGACATCCCCAATCTGGAGAGATCGTTTCCGGCAAAATTCTCGTCATTCCACAACTGATCGGCTCCAGCTCATCGAGCGCCGTCATGCTGGAGCTGTTCTATCGCGATATCGGTCCGCGCGCCTTGGTCCTTGGCGGTCGTGACGCAATTCTCCCCATCGGGGTCGTGGTCTCCGGCCAAATGGGTTGGGCGACAGCTCCCGTGGTAATGTTGAATGAGCCGGAGTTTCAGTCGGGCGATCGCATCGTGATCGAGCGTGATGGCACGATTCGAATTATGACCTGAGATTGACCGCTCAGGCGTTGGTCCGATGCTCCCCGATCTCGTCCGCGAACACTCAATCCTTCTTGGTATCCAGAGGCCAACTCGGAAACTCGTTGCCGCATTGCCGGCAGGTGTTCTGGTTGACGATGCGCAGGTGATAGCCATAGCGGGTGCCGCATTTGGAACAGACCCGTTTCGCCTGCACGATGACAATACCTGTGCCGGCGATACAGACGCCGACAATCATGGCTGCGCGAAGAAGGGGTTCAGAGAACCCAAGAGCTTCTGAAAGAATCAATACGCCTAGGCAGGCTGTCGCCACCCAAAGAAGCGGATCGAGCCAGCGCGGCTTTTCCTGTTGATCGGTCTTCGGCTCTTCGCTCATTTGATCGGGTACCGCTGCCTCAATGTCAGATATCTCTTGTCAGTCGAGACGCTTGATCGCCGTCACAGAACCATGGATGTCGGCTATGCGCTCAACTGCCACGGATAACGGCTCGACAACCGTCTGCATGTAGTAACCATTGGCGTGCAGCAGGTTCTTGCCGTCCACCATAACGCCGAGATGCCCGTTCCAGAAGACGAGATCGCCGCGCTTGAGTGCCGTGTAATCTTCTGAATCGGGTAAGACCGTTCCCAGCGTCGTTTCCTGCATGTCGCTATCGCGGAGGGCATGCCGCCCCGCTGCTTGCAACGACAACTGGATCAGACCTGAACAATCGATGCCAAGGCTTGTCCGCCCTCCCCACAAATAGGGCGTACCGACGAAACGCTCGGCCACAGCGACAAAGTCGGGCTCTTTTTCTGCAATCGGCGCGACATGTCTTCCAGAAACGAATGAACCCGGCGCGATCTGCACGAATCCCGTTTGCCCAACCACGGGCCCGGTGACGACCACTCCGGCATTCAAAGTGAGTAGCGTCGAAGGCGGCACCTTCTTGTCGGGAGCAGGATAAGTGTGCGTATGGAGTGTCGAAACTCTGTGCGTGATCGGCGCTGACACAGGCCCCAGCGCCTCGCTCGGCACATATCCAACATAGCCGTCACGGTCCACCTGCACCCAGGACCAGCCCTCTTGCTCGTCGTATATGCGAACCGTTTCACCAAAGAGCACCTCTGTATCGAGACGCGCATCGAACCGCGGGCTTTCTCGCAACGGTGCAACCGGCTCGACCACCTGCAGCGGTTCGCCTTCGACAAAGCGTGTCGCCTCGACCTGGCCTCGCAGCGATGTTGCGGCAAGATCCGCGCGATAAGCATTCAGGCGCCTATCGAGCACTGGCGAACTCATGTACCGAATGTTCGCAGGAAGGTATCGAACAGAGCGCGGGCGCCTTGCGGTTCGCCACCCTTCGGGCGACCGGGCTTTGCGCTTGGCGTCCACCCGTAGATATCGAGATGGGCGTAGCGCTCTGCTTCCGAGACAAACCGCTTGAGAAACAGCGCTGCCGTTACCGAGCCGGCGAACGGGCCGTCCGAAATGTGATTGACGTCGGCGACGCTGCTCTTGAGCGTCTTGTCATAAGGCATCCAAAACGGCATGCGCCAGAGATGGTCGCCAACCGAGGATGCGGATTTGAGTACATCGTCGGCAAAGGTATCGTCATCCGAATAGAATGGCGGCAGATCAGGGCCAAGGGCGACACGCGCGGCGCCTGTCAGCGTTGCCATCGAGATCAGATAATCAGGCGCCTCCTCATCTGCCAGAGACAAGGCATCGGCAAGGACCAGACGCCCCTCCGCATCGGTGTTTCCAATTTCAACAGTCATGCCGTTGCGGCTGTGCAGAACGTCGCTTGGTCTGAACGCATTGGCCGAGACATTGTTTTCGGCGGCCGGAACCAGGACCCGCAACCGGACCTTGATCCCGGCACTCATGATCATCGAAGCCAGAGCAAGAACGGCAGCTGCGCCTCCCATATCTTTCTTCATCAGCGCCATCGAATTGCCGGGCTTCAGATTGAGCCCGCCGGTATCGAAGCAGATGCCCTTCCCGACAAGCGTAACCTTGGGGGCCTCAGCGTCACCCCAGCGGATGTCGATGAGACGAGGCTCTCGGTCACTCGCCCGGCCGACCGCATGGATCATCGGGAAGTTCTGATCGATCAGAGCGTCGCCGGTTGTCACTTCGATATCCGCACCATGGGTATCCGCCAATTCACGCGCGGCCGACTCGAGTTCCGCGGGTCCGAGGTCGCTCGCCGGCGTGTTGATCAGATCGCGCCCGAAATAGACGGCACGGGCAAGATGGCGAACCCGCTCAGCATCGATACCGGCCGGGACTTTCAATGAGCGAGGTTTGCGTGACTCACCACTCTTATAGCGCTCGAAAACATAAGACCCCAGCAACCATGCGAGCGCGACCTGCTCGGCATTGCCGACATCGCCTGCAAGATGATAGGCGCCCTGTGGCAGGGCCTGCGGCAATGCTCCCGGAAGAAGCGCCGACCATTCGCCATCCGACTTGCCTTTGCCCATCACGGCGCCTTCGATCTTGCCGTCGGAACCCGGTAGCGCCACGACACTCCCTGCACCTGCTGAGAATCCGACGGCTTCGAGCCAGGACCGATGCGCATCCGGCAGAGCCTCAAGATCCTCTTTTCGAACCAGGTTGACCGGGCGTGTGTCCGCATCCGAGTCGGCCGATATGAGCAACTGGTCGAGGGTCTCGTCGTAGCTTTGATATGACATTGATGGAACCGCTATGATGTGTGTACGAATGATGGCCCGCTGGGGGACCGATTAATGCCAAGCCAGCGGCACAAACACAATGGGAGAGACATGCAGAGTACTGCCTATACGCTTGTGATTGGCGATAAGAACTACTCGTCGTGGAGCCTTCGACCTTGGCTCGCAATGACCAAATGCGGGATCCCCTTCAGCGAGGAAAAGGTGAGACTCAAGGAACCGAACCGCCGCGATCAGATCCTGGCACATTCACCTTCAGGCCTCGTACCGGCATTGATCGTCGGCGATATGACGATATGGGATACGCTGGCGATCCTGGAGTATCTGGCCGAGCAACATGGCGAGGCCGGACTCTGGCCCGAGGCTGTCGACGCACGTGCCATGGCCAGGTCGGTTGCCGCCGAAATGCACTCGGGTTTCTTTCATCTGCGCGATAAAATGCCGATGGATTTCACGCGCGTCCTAGCGCCTTCCACAGTCGACGACCGCGTGGCAGCCGATGTCACCCGGATTGTTGCAATCTGGCGTATGTGCAGGGCCGAGCATGGAGATGGCGGCGGATATCTTTTTGGCGACTTCTCGATAGCGGACGCGATGTATGCACCTGTTGCCTCGCGGTTCAAAACATATGGCGTCGATCTCGCCGCTTACGGCGACGATGGAACGGCGGCCGCCTACCGCGACCATGTCCTGGCGATGCCCGAACTCACGCAGTGGGCGGAGGAGGCGAAGGGCGAGCTTGTCGAGCGTGGGGAGACGGTTTGACGATCGTGGTTGAGGGCGGGTGTTCTTTGTTCACGTCTGGCTTCGGGAAAAGGAGCCGGTGCTTGCCGGCGGGAAGGTGTCGTGGATTTGAGATCGGGTTTATTTCGCTCACGGCTATTCCACGCCGTTGGCGTGGGCCTCCGCGGGGGCGGCCTGACCGGCCGGCGCGCGGTCGCGCTTGCCGCGCCACTAAGGCGCGGTTCTTCTTTGCTGATCTAAGATGGTGATCGTATAGCACCAGCCATACGGCACCATCTCAGATGGAGCCAAGAACACCCGAGCGACCAGCGAGGCAAGGCCAAGCGGCCGCCGCCCGATCAGGGCGCCCCCGCGGAGGCCCGCGCCAACGGCGCGGAATAGCCGTGAGCGAAATAAACTCAGATCTACCAACGCGGCCAATTCACGCCGGACAGCACCAGCCACACGGCACCATCTCGCATAGAGCCAAGAACACCCGAGCGACCAGCGAGGCAAGGCCAAGCGGCCGCCGCCCGGTCAGAGCCTGCCCCGGGCCTGATCCGGGGGCGCCCCCGCGGAGGCCCGCGCATCAGCGCGGAATAGCCGTGAGCGAAATAGACTCAGATGGTCCAACAATCTCCGATCTCGCCGGACAGCACCCTGAACCACAGCCACGTCGGCCAGCAACAGCTAGACCCCGCGCAAAACCTCCGGGTTCACCACATTAATTGGAGCGCCTTCTGCAAAGGCATTGATCTGATCGAAGATGTCGGTGAATTGGAGCTCATACTCCTCTTGCGTGACGTAACCGATATGTGGTGTTGCGACGACATTGTCCATCTGCAGAAGCGGGTCATGCGGATCGCGAACGGGTTCCGTGTCAAACACATCGATTGCAGCACCACCAGGCCGGCCCTGCCGCAGGGCTTCCAACAGCGCTCCAGGCTGGATCAGTCCAGCGCGGCTTGTGTTCACCAAAAGGGACGTCGACTTCATTTGCGCCAAGTCTTCGGCGGTGACGATACCGCGCGTCGAGTCGTAAAGCCGCAGATGCAGTGACAGCACATCGCAAGCTTGGAAGAACGCCTCTTTGCTCTCCGCCGTTTCCCATCCGTCGGCAGTCGCTCTGGCACGCGAGCCTTCGCTCGCCCAGACCAGAACATTCATACCGAAGGCCTTCCCATACCCGGCAACCGCCTCGCCGATACGACCATACCCGAAAATTCCAAGTGTCTTGTCGCGCACCGTATTACCGACGCCAATCTGCCAATTGCCAGCTTTGAGCGATTCCATCTGCTGTGGAATCTGCCGCATCCCCGCTAACACCAGACCCCAGGTAAGCTCTGCTGCCGCAAAGGACAGTGTGCCTGGATGTTGACTGGATGAGACGACAATGCCCTGCCGCGTACAGGTTTCGATATCGATATGTGGATAAACACTCCGCTGGCTGATGAGCCGCAGATTTGGCAGTCGCTCTATTAATGGCGTGCGGATCTGCGTGCGCTCGCGGATCAGGACGAGAGCCTCGGTCTCGGCCAATCTCTCGACCAACATATCGACGTCCTGCACATGATCGTTCCAGATGGTCACATCGTGCCCGCCGAGCTTTGCAAAACAGGGCAATGTGCGGAGCGTATCGAAATAATCGTCGAGAATAGAAACCTTCACCTTGAGCACCTCCGCTTCGCTGACCGATCTGCCGGCCGGGGCCATTTCACTCCCATGAAAATCGGAAAGCAGGCAAGCCCGCCGTGTCGGATTCCAGCGCAGAAAAACCACGCGCTCGCCCGACATCAACCGGGTTAAGGCTTTTTTGACGACTGTGCCGGAATATAACACTCAGGCAGAATAGAGCGCTTCGGTAGGCGCGCTTAGAGGATTTCAGTATGCAGCATGTGCCTCTCTCCGGGGCCGCGTACACGCGCAGCTTCACAATCATACTTCTCACGAGTACGGCAGTGGCCACTCTATCGGCTGGCTGCTCACCATCCGGCCGCGATCGCGCCGTGCAATCTCTGAGCAAACCAGCACCTTCCCAGGCTCCGACCCGCAAAGCCGCCGTCCAGAGCAATCAGCTTGAGGCAGCGACAAGCTATTGGGCCGGCCGGTTCCGGAAGAACCAAAAGGATCCGGAAGCCGCCTGGAGCTACGCAATGAATCTGAGGGCGATGGGCAAGAAGAAAGAAGCCTTCGATATCCTGGAAGTCGCTCACAAGCATCACCCCAATGATCCGCAGATAACGTCTGCTTTCGGACGCCTTGCTGCAGATCTCAACAGGACCGACGTTGCGGAAAAACTTCTCGATCGCGCCGTGCAGACCAAAATGGCAGGCGACTGGCGCACGCTATCGGCACGCGGCGCCGTGCATGCGAAGAAAGGCGAATACGCGCAAGCGCAGCGATTGTTCGAAGCGGCGCTTGAGAAGAAGCCCAATGCCCCCGCGATCCTGAACAATCTTGCCCTCGCCTATGCCATGGATGGGAAAGCCGACCGTGCGGAGCCAATTCTGCGCCAGGCCATGGCGTCCGGATATGACGACCCCCGTGTTCGTCAGAACCTGGCACTCGTTCTTGGTCTCCAGGGAAAATTCGGCGAAGCAAAACAAGTTGCAGCCGTTGACCTCTCAGGCGACGAAGCCGGGAAGAACACGGAATTTCTTCGCAATATGGTTCGCGACGAAATCAAGATGGCGGCACAGAAACGGGCTCCAGTCGTGACGGCACCGAAGGGCGCCCCATCGAACGTTCATCTCGCTACGGCGAAAGAAGGGAAAGCTCTGGCAGGCAAGACGCCACATGGCGCACCTAAATCACTGACGCCGCCAAACGCCGGCAATGGTGTGATCACCGAGGTGATCGAGCCTGTATCGAAACCGCGCCGAAAACCGACTGCCAGCAAGTCGAAAGCTCAAAAGAAGAAGCTTCCCTTCCGGCTCTAAAGAACCCTCCGATCCAAATTCTCGACTTCAAAAGGACCTTCTTCCTCCCGGAAGAAGGTTTTTTTTCGGATGATCGACGCTAAGCCGACATGTCTGCCATAGACGTTCAAATGCGACCGCCTTCGCAACGACAAACAGGCTCGTGCTCCCGTTGACACGAAAGGGATGCGCAAGCCCAAAGACCAATACGCACTTGCGTGTTGACTTGATTGAAGTCGAATGCGCCTTCCGCGTTTCATTGCCCCCATCTGCTGCCGTTCATGCCGGAGACCGTCTGCTCAAGCTCTTTGCGCTCGATGGAGATATCCGATGGAGCCTGTTCAATTCGCTCGGTCTGGCGCACAGCACAGTGCCATGCTGCCGCATCCGGCAAGCTTCACAACAAAGTCGATGGGTAGAACAGGTCGCGTGCCTGGGGCCAAGACGCCCTATTGCACGGCCATGGCTTTGATCACAGCCGGGCCGAGAATGACGACGAAAAGGACGGGGAGAAAGAAGACAATCATCGGGACCGTCAGTTTTGGCGGCAGAGCGGCTGCTTTCTTCTCCGCTTCAGCCATGCGCTGATCGCGGTTTTCCTGTGCCATGACGCGCAAGGCCTGGCCAAGGGGCGTTCCGTATCGTTCGGCCTGTATGAGCGCCGTGCCAACCGCTTTTACGCCTTGCAATCCGGTTCGGATGCCAAGATTCTCATAGGCCTGCCGACGCTCGGCAAGATAGGATAGTTCCGCGGTTGTAAGACTGAATTCTTCCGCCAGCTCGATCGACTGGACAGCGATTTCCTTGGCGACCTTGCTGAAACCTGCCTCCACCGACATGCCGGACTGCACGCAGATCAGCAGCAGATCCAACGCATCAGGAAACGCATCCTTGATCGATTTCTGACGCCGCTGAATCAAGTTCGCAATGAACAGGTTGGGAAGATAGAAGCCGAAATAGGCCGCACCGAAGGCGAGGCCAATACGCATGAGCGGGGGGAGTTCGAAGTCGCGAACCAGAAAGAGATAGAATATCGCCAAGCCGAATCCGACAAACGGCAGTGCCATGCGGAAAAACAGAAAAGCGACAACCGGTGCCTGGCCGCGGAACCCGGCCATTTTGAGTTTCTGACGTGTTTCGTCCGTCTCGAGCAGCTTTTGAAGATTGAACTGCTCGACGACCTGCTTCATGAAACCTTTCGGTGTCGAGCGCAGGCTCCCCTGACCGTCTTTGGCGGATAGTTCGGCAAGACGTTCGGCGCGCATCTTGTCGCGTTCGCTCGACACATATTTCATCCGTGCGTCGAGGCGATTGCCGGAAAGATAGGGTAGCGTAAACGTCACGACCATTGCGAATGCGGCGATTGCCGTCAGCACCACGATTGCAAATTGTGGCTGGAGAAGCTGCTGGACGAAATCAACCATGGTTCAGCCTCAAAAATCGAAATTGATCATTTTGCGCATGACGAGCACACCGCACAGCATCCAAAATCCACTCACCATAAGGAGCAGATTTCCCATCTCCTCTGTCCAGAGCAGCGCGATGTATTCAGGGGTCGAGAGATAAACGAGGAGCATGACTGCTGGCGGGAGCGATCCGATGATTCCTGCCGATGCCTTCGCTTCGGCACTGAAAGCCTGGACCTTGCCATATAGCTTTGCGCGGTCTCGCAGAACTGCCGAGAGATTGCCGAGCGCTTCAGCCAGATTGCCGCCGGTTTGCTGTTGGATCGCGATCACGATTCCAAAGAAGTTGACCTCTTGGATCGGCATATTCTCGTACATCCGCTCAAAGGCTTTCGATAGCGGGATGCCGACACTTTGCTGCTCAACAACGGCTTGGAATTCGGACCGAACAGGTTCAGCTGTCTCTCTGGCAATAATCTGAAGACAGTCGTTGAGCGGGAGCCCCGATTTGACACCACGAACGATCACGTCGATGGCATTGGCAAACTCCGCAACGAATTTCTTCTGCCGGCGCTTGCCCATATGGTTGAGGAGCCAACGGGGAACGCCAAGGGCACACACAAGAGCTGCAAGCGCCGAAACGACAGGCGTTGTACCCGTCACAAAAAGGAGGACGCCAACGGCAAGACCCGCTCCGGCGCATAACAGATAGAAGCTGCGCGGTGTGACGCTCAGTCCTGCTCGCGCGAGGCGCGCGTTCAGCGTGACTTTTTTCTTGGATTTCTGTTTTTCCTCGAGATCCTTGATTGTCTTCTGGACTTCTTGCCGACGGGTGCTGCCCTGTTCCTTACCTGCCCCCGTTCGCTGAGCGGCCCGCGAAGTTGATACACTGGCGACGCGCTTGTCTGCTTTACGCTCACCGGACAGAAAGGGCATGATCAAAACATAAACAACGCCGCCAACCGCAAGCGCTGCAAGGAAGACAATCGCAATCTGAAGGACTGCTGGATCAAGCATGGGACTCACCGAGAGGCTGGCCTTGGTTATCGGACACTTCAGCAGCGGCAAGCGCTTCCGCCAGTCGCCCTTCTTCATTGAAGTATTTCGCTCGATCCCAGAATCGCGGCCGGGCGATCCCGGTCGACCGGTGGCGGCCGATCAGCCGACCATTGGCGTCTTCCCCTTGGATTTCGTGGACGAATAGATCCTGCAGCGTGATGACATCGCCTTCTAGGCCCAGAACCTCTGTGATATGCGTGATTTTCCTGCTGCCGTCGCGCATTCGCGATGCCTGGACGATGACATCGATGGATGCGACGATCATCTCGCGGATTGTCTTGGATGGCAGATTGTAGCCACCCATCAGGATCATGCTCTCAATACGACTGAGGCACTCTCGCGGGCTGTTCGAGTGAAGCGTTCCCATGGATCCATCGTGACCCGTGTTCATGGCCTGCAGCAGATCGAAGGCTTCAGGTCCGCGAACCTCGCCGACGACGATACGGTCAGGGCGCATACGCAGGCAGTTCTTGACAAGATCCCGCATCGTGATCTCCCCCTCACCTTCAAGGTTCGGAGGCCGGGTCTCAAGGCGGACCACATGAGGCTGTTGAAGCTGTAGCTCCGCCGAGTCCTCGCACGTAACGACGCGCTCTTCCTCGTCGATAAATGCCGTGAGGCAATTCAGAAGCGTTGTCTTTCCTGAACCGGTACCACCGGATATCACTGTATTGCAGCGGACGCGTCCAACGATACTGAGCAACTCACGCCCTTCGGGTGAGATCGAGCCGAAGTCCACAAGCTGATCAAGCGTGAAACGGTCTTTCTTAAACTTACGAATGGTGAGGGTCGGCCCATCAAGGGCCAGCGGCGGAGCGATGACGTTGACACGACTGCCGTCCGGCAAGCGCGCGTCACAGATGGGGCTGGATTCATCGACGCGGCGGCCGACCTGGCTAACGATGCGCTGACAGATATTCATCAATTGCGCATTATCGGCAAACCGGATTCCGGTCGGCTCGACCTTACCGTTCACCTCGATATAGGTCATCCCCGCACCATTGACCATGATGTCCGCGATATCGTCGCGGACAAGCAAGGGTTCAAGCGGGCCATAGCCGAGTACGTCGTTGCAGATATCTTCGAGCAACTCTTCCTGCTCGGCGATACTCATGACGACGCTCTTGATCGAAACGATCTCAGAGACGATATCGCGAATCTCTTCGCGAGCTGATTCCTGATCGAGACGGGCAAGCTGCGTGAGATCGATCGTATCGATCAGCGCATTAAAGACCGTCGTCTTTACATCGTAATATTCTTCCGACCGCTCCCGTTCCGGCATCACGGTCTTGGGCGCAGCCTCAACAGGCGGAGGCGCTGCCTTCTTCGCAGGGCGCGGGGGGGCAGCAGCGGCTGGAGGAGGCGGCGGGGGCGGAGGTGCCGCTGGCGCGGCATTCGGGACCGCAGGATTGGGAGCTGCAGGACTAGGTGCTGCAGGACTAGGCGCTGCAGGATTGTGGGCTGCAGGATTGGGCGCCGCCTGCGCCGGTGCCTGCGCAGCTTGTTGGGGCACAGGCGCTGCTGCAGCCTGCTGTGCTGGCGGTGGCGGCGGAGGCGCTTGCGGCACTCCGGAGGGCGCCGCCGTCGGCGCTCCGGTATTCGCGACCGGGGGCCTTGGAGGGACCGCGCCGCCACGCTTGCCAAACATTGCCTAGCTCCCTGACTTGCCGAGCCCAAACCGGCTCAAAATGGGTCCAAGAATGGAGGTCGTTCCTTCTTTCGGCTCAGTTCGATCCGCAAGGGCAAAAGCCAGTTCGCGAAGCTGTTCTGCAGCACGAGATTTATCCGAGACTTCTTCGAGCATTTGGCCGTTATTGGCGGCAGTCCCGAAGGTTTGCGGATCGAAATCGATCACGGCATGGAGCTCGGAATCCAACGCTTGCGCGAATTCCTTCGGTGCAATCTCTGGACGTTTCGGGACACCGACCTGATTGAGGACAAGAAATGGCGGCTTATCGTTGGGCCGGAATGCCTTCAGCTTGTCTGTCAGGTTTTTGGCATTCCTCAGATTGGCCAGATCCGGACTAGCCGTAATAATGATCTGATCAGCCTCATAGACAAGCTGTTCAGACCACGCGGTCCACATATGAGGAATATCGGCCGCCACAAACGGCACAGATTTACGGATCACCTCGATGACGGTTTCACAGGCTTCCGTCGTCACATCGTAAGTCCGGTCGAGTGTACTGGGTGCTGCAAACAGAGAGAGATGATCGGAGCATCGTGACAGCAGACGATCGAGCAGAACCTCGTCGAGGCGCTCCGGCGACCGCAGTGCGTCCGCAAGTCCTTGAACCGGGTCCTGGTTAAAATCCAGGCCTGCAGTACCGAACGGCAGATCGAAGTCGGCGATGACCACGTCCGATTGCACGCCGCGCGAAATAGACCAGGCGACATTGTGACAGATGGTGCTTGAGCCACAGCCGCCTTTAGCGCCGACGAATGCGAACACGGAGCCTACAGGATCGGAATCCGGGTTGTTGTAGATGCTTGAAAGGCATTCCATAACCTGAGAAATCGACAGCGGCGCGACGAGATACTCGCTCACACCCTGCTGCATCAGGCCGCGATAGAGCAGCACGTCATTCACATGGCCAACAACGACAACCTTGGTACCGCTATCGCAGACCGCTGCAAGTTGTTCGAGTTGCGCAAGCAACGCATCTGACCGCAGTTGCGACTCCACGATGATGAGATTCGGCGTGGGTGCATTCGAGTAGAAACTCAAAGCCGCGGCCATACCACCCATCTGAACGGTGACATGCGCCTTCGCTAAACGCCGATCGTGGCTTGCTTCCTGAACCTTCTCCGCCGTTGCCGGATCATCGCAAAAGGCTTGGATATTGATGCGCGGTATCGGCCGTGCACTGTTGTCGATCGCCGCACCTGGGGCAACGATGCTGTCTTGTCCAGAGTGACTGTGCTCAGGACTATGCGAGTATGCCGGATCCGTCATTCTCCGCCTCCCTGAACCTCACTGACCTTCGCCTTTTCTTCGTCTGAGCGCTCGGTGATCGTGGTTTCGCCTTTGACGTACTTATCCCAGACCACGTCGCGACGTTCGCTGGACCGCGGAGTCGACTGGCGTGGCCCGAGGAGATCGCGTGGATCCGCAACCATGTGGGCGAGATTGCGCTGCTGGGCACAGCCAAAGTTCGCGTGCGGCAGATTGCGTGGGTCCTGACCGAGGTTCTTCGGCCAATGACCGCATTCAGGTGCAATCGCAACAATGCGCTCGTATGACATCCGCACGGCGGCAAACGGATCGCCATCCGCCGTATAAGGTTCAAAGTGAACGGCGCGGCTGGAGATTCCAACACTGCGTACCATCCGGCGCACTTCATCGACGGCGCGCATCGCCGCGATTTCGTTCGGGCTTCCGCTCGGTGCGCGAATGACAAGTCGTCCCTCACCGCCCGATTTGTAGTTGGACACAAATTCGTAGGTATCGGCGCGCTGCTGGTGGGTCATGCGGTCGGCTCCGCGCGGAACCGAGATTTCAAGCAATGCCTTGCGCTTGTCGACATGAATGGGGTGGCGTTCCGACGGATCGGCGATCACCCAGCCGCGGACCTGCTTGCCCGCATGGGCGTTGCATCCGGCGACCAGCGCGGCGACTGTGCCCATGAGCACCAAATTTCGGATCGTCCGGCCTCGTCTCCGGCGGGAAGATCGTGGCCCTTCCGTTACGCGTGTCATATCGATCTCCTCACAAACTCGCTATTCGATAATGAAGCCGTATTCGCCCTTATAGGTTCCGTTCGGCATATCTTCGGGTTTTCGTCCATAGACACGATTCATGTGTCCCATCAGGTTTGCCTTGGCATCGGATGCTGTTGCGAAACCATCGTCGGGCCGGGAAAGTTTCGACCGCGCTGCCGGATCGACCACATAAGGAGTGACCAGCACGACGAGCTCGGTTTCAGACTTCTCGAAGTCGCGGCTACGGAAAAGCGCCCCGAGAACAGGCAGGTTCTTCAAGCCGGGATACCCGGTCATAGCCTGTTTCGTTTCGTCTGAAATGAGTCCGGCAATCGCTATAGACCCGCCACTCGGAAGCTCGACAGTCGTATTGGCGCGGCGCACTTTGAGTGCCGGTATCGTGATGGCTGCCAGTGTTACCGCGCCCTCATTCGTCAGTTCACTCACCTCTGTCGAAACGGCCAGTGAGATCCGACCTTCCGACATGACGACCGGCGTAAAGGAAAGACCGATACCAAACGGTTTGAACTCGACGGAAATCCGATCGCCGTCTTGGGAAACCGGGACGGGGAACTCGCCTCCAGCCAGAAAACTCGCCGTCTCGCCGGAAATTGCCGTCAGTGTCGGCTCCGCAAGTGTGCGAAGAAGGTTGTTCTGCTCGAGCGCTTGTACGACGGCCTGCGCACGATTGGCACCGGAGGTCCAACTCAACGCGGTTTGCGCAACCGACTGCTGGACGCCGTCGGTGAATGGAAATCGGAGCGTGCTCAGCTTCGCAAAGGAGACGCTACCGCCGTTCAACAGCACGTTGAGATCAAAACCCAACTGCTTGATCGTATTGCGCTGCAATTCGGCGACTGTCACTTTCAGGAGAACCTGCTCTTTCGATTCGACGTTGAGCATGTTCACGATTTTCTTGTTGTCCTCATCGTCCACGAGACGACCGGCGATGTCGGCGGCACGGGATGCATCCGAAGCATTGCGGACAGAACCTGTGAGGACGACATTGTCGTTCACCGCTTCAAGCTTGATATTCGACCCCGGCAGCAAGCGATGGAGCATCTTGGAGACAGCCGAGAGATCGCGCTCAATTCTCACTTCCAAAGTGAGAATTTGCTGTCCGTCCTTTGCAAAAAAGAAGACATTTGCCTGACCGACGGCGACACCGATCAAATAGGCGCGCCTACCGGTATGGACAACGGCATCCAGCTTTTTGGGATCCGATACCAGGACGTCGCGCACATCGCGCGGCAGTTCCACGATCATGGACTTGTTCAATCCGATCGTAACTGTCCGAGACGCAGGAAGCGCGATGTTTGCGGGCAATCGCAAAACCGATTGGCTGCCGCTTTTCGCCCAAACCTCTGCGCCTATTAGCGTTGTAAGCGCAACGATGACCAGCGCACTCAGGATCGCTGTGTATGTCGTCCCAGCATTCTTAAATGGCTTTCGCATAATCCCGCCTCTGTTCGAAATCGCGCGCACGGCTCTGTCCGTCAGTTGACGCCGTAGGCCGTCGTCGGCACGCTGTATTTGAGTATTTTGATGCCGCCGCCGCGCTGACTTCCGAAGTCGTCATTCACTTTGGGACCACCGCCGTTAGCCGGGTTGACGTCCGCCAGGCTCCTCAGTGCCAGCGAAATCTCACCCATCGACCGCGCGAGCGCGAGAACCTCGGCCTGCCGAATGCCAAGCTCAAGCGTCGCCGTCTTGCCGTTGGCTACTTTCTTATCGCCCTTTTGCTCGATGATCTGACCGATGGCCAAGACCCGGACATTTCGCAGAACCGTCTCGCTGACATGCTCTTCCTTGCGAGACGTTCGCACGCGTCGGGAGACGATTACGTCGACCCGGTCATTTGGAAGAATGAAACCGCCTGCCGCCGTTTCCTCTCGGATCGGCGTCGAGATTGCCCGCATGCCCGTGGGAAGGATCGCGGCGAGAACGCCGCCCTCGCTGGCTTTGATCAGCTTCTGATCCTTGATGGGTTCCCCCGTCAGGAACGGAGCTCGGGCGATGGCGCCCGACAATCCCGACAGGGCCTTAGGCTGGCGAGAGCGTGTAATGTAGCCTGGCGTTGCGGCCGTGCGGGGCCAGTCCTGCCAGCGCATATGGCTTGTCGTCACGGAGTCCCCGAGACGGATATCTTTGGCGGCGACAAGGACCTGAATCGTGTCGATCTTCTTCTCGACCAATTGTGTCGGAGGCGGCGCAGATATCATGCCTTTGGCGATCAATGCTGCGCCACCTGCGGCTGCAAAGGCAATCGCCAGGACTATGATTCGCGCTCGCTTCATGACTGGAAAGACCTCTTGGACTCTGGATCATCGACACGTAGGTATGCAGTGCGCCTACTGTGCCCATCAATTTGTCAACGGCGGGTTAATGGCCGTGCCAAAACGATTTGAAGCCGCCAAAAGGGTCGGAAATTCGGGATTTTTGACGATCGACAGAACCTTTGAGCTCTGCTCTGATCGCGGCCACTTTCACCGATAATCAGACAAAAACGGTCGTTGCAGGCACCGCGTCGTCTGCAACATGCGCGAGGCTCGATGAACCGGGCTCAACCTGCGAGCGCCATCATCCAGATTGTCTGCGGATAGACGATCAAACCGCCACCAGCCAGCGCAACACCGTAAGGCACGCCATTCATTCGGCTGTAGAGCCGAGCGATCCATTGATGTTCTGTGATGCCTGCCGGGATCGGAATCAGACGGAGCATGACTAAGGCCAAGGTCAGAATGCCACCAAGGAACGCCGTCACAACGACATATTCGAGCAGATGATGCGGCCCGACCCAGAGCGCGGTTGCCGCAAACAGTTTCGCATCACCGCCGCCAATCCAGTTCGGCAAGAACAATCCAATCCCAATTACCAGCATCGCAAGGCCCGTTGCGACATGCATTGCAAACGCAGACCAGTCGAGGCCAACAAACGGGGCCAGGCAGAAAAATGCCGCAACAAGAGCGAGACAAAGACTGTTCGGTATCGTCATGGTGAAAATGTCCATCGCAGCCGCAAAGATCATTGCTGCTGGGAAGACAATCAAAACCGGTATGACAAGACTCATGATATCCGCCGTTGCAATATCTTGGAACAACCTGCGCTTCGTCGGAACCAACCAAGCGCAGAAAAGCCGATTGCTTCTAAGTTGCTCAACCTGGTTCGTTCAACACACTAATCTATATGCGTAAATTGCGCGTAAAGGCTCCGCGACTGATCTGCCGGCCAAGTGACTTGGGGACTGGACCATTGGGACGCAAAGTGACCTTTCAAGAAAAGACAAGACCGCCCGCCATTTCTGGCAGGCGGTCTCGCGTTCTGTACTCAACCGGCTCGGGAGCCGGTTAGCCGTTTTACTAGAGGGCGGCGCTGACTTCGCCAAACTTGGCGATCAGGTCGGTACCAACCGTGTTGACAGCCGCGATGATGGCGACTGCGATACCGGCCGCGATGAGACCATACTCAATAGCGGTGGCACCTGACTCGTCCTTCGCAAAACGTACAAAAAGCTTCTTCATGATGACTCTCCCTTATAGGTTTTGTAACAGCACCAGTTCTGTCTGCCGTATTCCCTTCCGGCGTCTTGAACTTACATGGAGCATACAGTCAGGGCGTTTCGGCCAAGTTAATGAACGAAGTTAACATAAAATATATTTTTTGACCGCTTCAATTTCTCATTAACCAAGCGATTTATACTATTTTTAACTTATAATTACTTGAATAATGGAGATAACAGCGTGTTAAATTGAAAATTTCGCTTTTGTTTCAAGGCTTTTCGCGCCCCGATCACTGTTTGAACAGCTTGACCACGCCATGACATCCGGAGGCGCTGTACAGACCTCATCGGCTTCGACGCCCCTCTCTCCTGCGCTCAAACAGTGCCCGAACGGTTCGAGCATTTGCTTTTATTTCACCATTTCAGACGCACACTCCGTGCTGGGGATCATTCTTAGGGGTAGTTAGTTATGCGTTTCTCCAACTTTGCGCTGAGCGCGATGCGTCTCTGCGTTCTGGCCATTTTTACGGTGTCCGCGACCGCAACGGCCACGTCTGCTGCCGATATCGAGGTGCCGATCGATCAGGCGCGAACGATTTCACTCAAATCAGAGGGCGCAGGGATAATTGTCGGCAACCCGTCAATTGCCGATGTGACCGTGCAGAACGGCAAGCTTCTGATTGTTACGGGCAAATCGGTAGGCGTGACCAACATTATCGTCCTCGACTCGCGGCACAGAAAGGTCCTGAGCAAGCGAATATCGGTGAAATCGGATACGCGCCGCATCGTTACGGTGACCAAGGGGACACAACTCTATTCGTTCGCTTGCAAGCCCACGTGCCGGCCCGCTCTCATCCCAGGTGACGAAGTTACGCAATTCGACGCGTTGGCCAAGTCGACGCAAACCAAGCTCAGCATTGCACAGTCCGTTGCCGAAGGTGGCCAGGCACCTCAGTAGAGCGTTTGCAGGGTCCCACAGGACCTAGCGCACTAGTCCAAACGAAAACGGCCGGCGGGCTCTTGTGCCGCCGGCCGCCTTCGCGTGCCGCATCTCCTGGAAGAGTGCTGATTATTGGCTGATGCGAAGCTCACTTAGACCAACGGCAATCTGCTGGAAGACGTTGGTCAGTTCGGAGTTCGACGGCGAGTCGAAATACATCGCTGTGCTCGTAGCGCAATCCCGCATTAGGTTCTTGATTGGCCCGTCGGCAAGTTGGAATGTCACTGTATAGAGGATAATCCCTTCGGCCTTGATGTTGTTGCACAAGGTCGAGGTCTTACTGTCGAGGGTCGCCTCGGCAGCATTGCCGTTTGTCGAACCCAGATGACCTGACTGCGCATACCCATAGGCGTTGTAGTAGGAATTATTGTGATTGCCGAGACCGCCGCCAACGCTGTTCTCGCCATCGGTCAGCAGGACAATCGCCTTGATGGTCTTGTCATCATCATATCCGACACCTTCGGTAAAAGGTGCGCTGGGTGAGATCAGCCGCCACCCCCAGGCCAGACCCGTTGGAATGACAGTGCTCCCGGATGCCGTCAATTGACTGATACCCGTTTCGAGATCCGCCTTGACCGACGTCAGAGGCGTCACTTTCGGGACGCGACAATTGAAATCCGGCCCATCATCTTCCCAACCTGGGATTGATCCCGTGTATTTGCCGGTATAGCGCTGACGCGCATCATAATCATACTCGCTGCTACCGTAGTTGCCGTCGCTCCTGTAGCCGTTCGGATACCACCAGAAGTCCGGCTCGTCAGGCGCGAAATAGGGTGCCCAGAGAGTCGCAACCGTGCTGCCGCTGGGAACCGTGTCGGTTGTGTCATAGGGGGCAACCCGAGCGCGCACGCACCCATTCCAACTGGCATTGCCCAATTGATTGAAAAGCGTGAGGGTATTGACGCCGGCTTGAAAATCCTCGCTTGCCACCGCTGACTGGGCATTCACATCGATCCAGCCCGAGTTCAGATTTTCGGTCCCGATATTGACGCCCGCTGCGAATGGGACGAGCCCCATCTTCACATCGTCATTTTGGGCTCCGTCAAACAGAGTGTCCAAAAGCGTGTTGGCGGCGCTCTTCAATCCGGTCAGCTTGCTGTCCCAACCCATGGATCCTGTATTGTCGAGGACCATCACGAGTTCGATCTTCTTCTGCTTTCTCGTCACCTCGGTGAAAGAATGCACCGAGATGTCATTGTAACCAGCGATTTTGAGAAACGTCGTTTCGACGGAACCGGTCGCGGTAATCGATATCTTGTTCTCGTTTGTGGCGACGGCAATGTTTACAGATACGCCGGGTGTATCTGGCGGGAAATTGGCGTCGAAGTAGGCCTGCGCCTGGGCCGTTGCTGCTGCATCGTCGGCATTGACACTCGAACCGACAGCAAGAGCAGCCGCATCAATTGCATTTCCCATCTGGCTCTTGACCGACAGAGCACGTGCGTAGTCGACGGCAACACCGATCGCAGTCATCATCGGGAGAAGAATCAAACCGAAAGTAATCAGGACACCACCGGACCGGTTTCGGCTGAACCGGTCGATTCTTGGAAAGAGTTTACGCCACATGGCGACACCTCTGCATGTTTTCGTGCGACTTGCCGAGTTGGCGGACCCGCGCGCACTTCTATGAGATGCGTCAGGATGCGCTTTGATCTTTGACATTCTGTAAAAAAACAAAGTAAAACAAAAAACAATTAGATCAATACAAGTATAATATAATCTATATATAATTTTATTCTTCTATTTTAGAATTGTTTTACCTTGTCTGGGATTCTTGAATTCTTACACGTCACCTTAATCATCCCATGTCTCAATAGTCCCGCACCTGTCCGTGCACGCGAAAATAGAGTTGTCTAATGTCTGAATTGTCAGTCCACGCAGAGGCCAAACCGCGGAACACGCTGCGACAACGCTGGCGGCGCTTCAAACGCGCGCGGTCCGGCTCGACAGCAGTTGAATTCGGTATTGTCGCCGCCCCGTTCTTTCTGTTGCTTTTCGCATTGATCGAAGTCGGGCTCATGTTCCTCGCGACCTTCACGCTCGAGAATGCTGTCGCCGAGGCAAGCCGTCTGATCCGAACCGGTCAGGCTCAGGGAGCCGGATTCAGCGAGTCACAGTTCAAGACCGAAGTGTGCGACAACATTTACGGGCTGTTTGATTGTGCGGGAGGGCTCATCGTCGACGTACGCAAGTTCGACAACTTTACCAATGTCAACGTACCGGATGCCATCGACGGTGATGGCAATCTGACTGGCGGCTTCCAATACGATCCCGGTAATGGCGGTGACATTGTCGTCGTGCGAATTTTCTATGAGTGGGACCTGCTTGCGAACCTGCCCGCACTGGATCTGGGCAACTTGGGCAACGGCAATCGACTCCTTACGGCGACTGCGGCTTTTCGTAACGAGCCATTTGACGGCTAATATACAGCGTGGAGACATTGGGCATGAAACGGTTTACCTTGCGGGCCATGGTCAGATGCACCCGGTTTTGGCATGAGGCCAAAGGGGTTAGTGCCGTCGAATTCGCGCTGATCGTACCGATAATGATCACGCTGTTCCTGGGCGCGGTGGAATTCGGCCATGCCTTGACAATCGATCGGCGGGTCACAGCCATCGCCAGTGCCACTGGCGACCTGGCTGCACAGGTCGAAGAAGTCGATGATGGTGCCGTTCAGGATATCTTTGAGGCTTCAAGTGAGATAATCAAACCTTACACAGAAGGCCCATTATCGATTGTACTCACGAATGTCGAAGCGGATGCGGACGGAAACACGACCGTAACCTGGAGCGAAACACGCAATGGGGCGGCACGCGCAACCGGCAGCGCCATTTCGGTTCCGAGCGGGCTTGTTCAACCTTCGCAATGTGTGATCCTTGCCGAGGTGACTTACTCCTACAGCCCGCCGGTTGGTCATTTCCTCACTGGAGGAATCACCATGACGGAATCGTTCTACCTGAAGCCACGCCGCAGCGTCTGCGTCACGAAAACGTAGGACGCCAGATCAAAAAGCGGCCCATGCAATCCTGGTTGATTGGGAAGGGCTCAAATATCACGTTCTTGTGTGGAAACGCTGTTTTTCCGCAATCGCTGTTTGAAAGCCGCCCCCTGTTGCCGAAGATGTGCGAACCTGGCATCGGCAACCGGAGGATATGCCTATGGCACGTTGGCTGCGCTTCGAGAAAGATGGAAAGCACGGTTTCGGCACCATCGACGGTGATACGATTGCGATCGCTAAAGGCGACATGTTTGCCGGCGCAACGCCGAGCGGTTCGACAGTTCCGTTAAACGACGTTCGCATTCTGACCCCGTGCGACCCGGGCAAGATGATCTGCCTCTGGAACAATTTTCACGCGCTTGCCGAAAAGGCCGGTAATCCGATCCCGCCCGAACCGCTGTACCTTCTGAAAGCGCCAAATGCGTTTCTGGGTCCCAACGAGATTATCCGGCGCCCAGCCTCCTACGATGGCAAAGTCGTCTATGAGGGCGAAATCGGAATCGTGATCGGACAAAGATGCAGTGGCGTATCGGAGACGGACGCCGCAAGCCACATCTTCGGCTATACTTGCATCAATGACGTCACCGCGGTCGACATCATCGGCAGAGACCCCACTTTCGCTCAGTGGGTAAGATCGAAAAGTTTCGATACGTTCGGCGTCTTCGGGCCGGCCATCGAGACGGATATCGATCCCATGGGACTGCATATTAAGACCGTGCTGAATGGAGCCGAGCGCCAGAATTATCCGGTATCCGACATGATCTTTCCGCCGCATCGACTGGTCTCGTTGTTGTCGCACGACATGACGCTCGAGCCTGGCGACGTCATCGCCTGCGGAACATCGGTCGGGGTCGGATCCATGAAAGAGCCCTCAAATGACGTGTCGGTCACGATCGAGGGCATTGGAACGCTCGAAAACCGCTTCGTTCAATAGGGCCTGATTGACCTTAAGAGGAGGAGAGCATGAAAATCTGTGTCGTTGGTGCCGGTGCGATTGGCGGTCTGATGGCCGTAAAATTCGCGCTCGCCGGTGAAGACGTAACCGTTATCGATCAAGGCGCTCATCTATCCGCGATCCAAGAGAACGGCTTGAAGCTGATCTGGGAGGACGACAGCGAGCATGTTGCCAAGCTCAATGCCGTCAACAAGGTCGCCGATGCTGGTCCCCAGGACGTCGTCATCCTGGCGGTCAAAGCCCATTTTCTCGACCAGGTCGCACGCGAGATGGATCAACTGATGGGGCCGGATACGGTCATTGTCACCGTGCAGAACGGATTGCCCTGGTGGTATTTTCACAAGCATGGCGGGCCCCATGATGGTGAACGCCTATTGTCACTCGATCCCAGCGGGCTTCTGACCAGACATATCGATGCGGACAGGGTCGTCGGATGTGTTGTCTATCCGGCAGCTGGCGTCACCGAACCCGGCGTTATTCGTCACGTGGAAGGGGATCGCTTCCCATTGGGCGAACTCGATGGGTCGACGTCCGCGCGGGTGCAAAAACTCCATGACCTTCTGGTTGGAGCGGGCTTCCGCTCCCGTATACTCGACGATATTCGCTCGGAAATCTGGCTCAAAGCCTGGGGCAATCTATCGTTCAATCCGATCAGCGCCCTCACCCACGCAACCCTTGTCGACATCTGCCAGTTTTCGGAAACGAGAGCGCTCGCAGCCGAGATGATGCGCGAGGCGCAAGAAATCGCCGAGGCGCTTGGCGTCACCTTCCGGCACACGATCGAGAAACGGATCGCGGGCGCGGAAAATGTCGGCGCGCACAAGACATCGATGCTGCAGGACGTCGAAGCCGGCCGGTCCCTCGAAACCGAAGCCCTGATCGGCTCGATCCTCGAAATGGGCAAGATGGTGGATGTTCCGGCGCCGTCTATTACCGCCATCTATGCCTGCGTCAAGCTTCTCAACAAGGTTATGCTGCTCGAAGGTGGCGGCGTCCGCGTCGCGGCATAGCGAATTTCAGTGGCGTGAGGCACGCGCTGCCCCTTTGACGCCACTCGCATTTCCGCTAGGGTTGATGGCTCAATGAATGGCGCAAGCGGGTCCCGCTCACCCGAAACGCGCTGAACGACAGGCTGCAAATCTCAGTCGTAGTGCCCGAATGGGGAGGGAATGAACGATGCACAAGGCCTTGGTAATCGACCCTGGCAAATGTACAGGCTGCAAGCAATGTGAGCTTGCATGCTCCTATGTGAAGGAAGGTGTTTTTAACCCCTCGAAATCGCGTATCCGCGTATTCGACTTCCATCACGAAGCCCGCTTCGTGCCGTACACCTGCACCCAGTGCGACGAAGCCTGGTGCCAGCAGGCCTGTCCCGTGAATGCCATCACGACAAATGAAGCCGGCGTCAAAGTCGTTCACGACACGCTCTGCGTCGGCTGCAAGGTGTGCACAATCGCCTGTCCCTTCGGCACCGTGAATTACAATGCCTCAACCGGCAAAGTCATCAAGTGCGACGAGTGCGGCGGCGACCCGGAATGCGCCAAGGCCTGTCCCACCGACGCCATCGTCTATGCCGATGTCGAGCAAGCCGGCTTCGAGAAGATGAAGATCTGGGCCTCCAAAACCGATTCCGGCGCCCGCGCAGCCCACTGACGGCGCGAGGCAGCCAATCAGATTCGGCAACAGGAATCCCAAGAGGCGAGGAGTGCCCACAGGGCACGACAGGGAAGCACAAGAGAGAGACACATATCATGGCGTGGACACGAAAAATTCTCCGCGTGAACCTCACCAAAGGAACATGCGAGTCGGAGCCCCTCAATATGGAGTGGGCCAACCAGTATCTCGGGCAACGCGGTCTGGCATCGAAATATCTCATGGAAGAGATGGACCCTAAGGTCGACCCGCTCGGCCCCGACAACAAGATGATTTTTGCCACTGGCCCCTTGACCGGAACATGCGCGTCAACAGGCGGGCGATATTCGGTCATAACAAAGGGTGCGCTCACCGGCGCGATCGCGTGCTCCAATTCAGGCGGATATTTCGGCGCCGAAATGAAGTTCGCCGGCTGGGACATGATCATCTTCGAAGGTCGGTCCGAGAAGCCGGTCTATCTCGCAGTGATCGACGACACCGCCGAACTCAAAGATGCATCCGATCTTTGGGGAACGTCGGTCTGGGAGACCGATGCGGCAATCAAGGCGCAGCATCAGGATCCGATGATGCATATTGCGGCGATCGGTGTTTCCGGAGAAAACGGCGTCCTCTATTCCTGCATCGTAAACGACCTCCATCGGGCGGCCGGACGCTCGGGCGTTGGCGCGGTCATGGGCTCGAAGAATCTCAAAGCCGTCGCCGTTCGGGGCACTGGCGGTGTCGCCGTCGACGACTTCCGGGCCTTCATGGATGCAACGAAAGCCGGCAAGAAGGTTCTCGCAGACAATGCGGTGACAGGTGAAGGTCTGCCGACCTACGGCACGCAAGTGCTCATGAATGTCATCAACGAAGCGGGTGCCCTGCCGACACGCAACTCGCGCGATGTGCAGTTCGAAGGCGCGCACGATATTTCGGCAGAAGCCATGGCCGAGCCGCGTCGCTCGGACGGCAAACCGAACCTTCTGACCAATCAGGCCTGCTTCGGTTGCACCATTGCGTGCGGGCGCATCTCCAAAATTGACGAGAAGCACTATACGGTCGTCAACCGGCCGCAGTATCAAGGCGCCTCCGGCGGTCTCGAATATGAAGCGGCTTGGGCGCTTGGTGCTGCTACAGGCGTCAACGACCTGGAAGCGCTCACCTTCGCGAATTTCATCTGTAACGAGCAGGGCCTCGACCCGATTTCGTTCGGCGCAACGGTGGGCGCTGCAATGGAACTCTATGGCGATGGAATCATCACGGACGAAGATACGGAGGGCCTGGCGCTCAACTTCGGTTCGGCCGAGGCGCTGACCAAGGCGGCAGAGCTCACAGGCAAGGCCGAAGGCTTCGGCAAGGTCCTTGGGCTTGGCTCAAAACGGCTGTGCGAAAAATACAGCCGTCCCGAGCTGTCGATGACGGTCAAGGGCCAGGAGTTCCCAGCCTACGATCCACGCGGCATCCAGGGCATGGGCCTGACCTATGCCACATCCAATCGCGGCGCCTGCCATCTGCGCAGTTACACGGTGTCATCGGAAATTCTTGGCATTCCCGAGAAGACAGATCCTCTGACAACCGACGGAAAGGCCGGACTCGTCAAAGCATTCCAGGATGCAACGGCGGCGGTCGACTCCTCGGGCCTGTGCGTCTTCACGACTTTCGCCTGGACGCTTGAGGATATTGCGCCGCAGGTGAACGCCGGATGCGAAGGCGACTGGTCGGTCGACAAGATGCTGGAAGTCGGCGAGCGGATCTGGAACCTGGAGCGCCAGTTCAATCTTGCCGCCGGATTCACCAGCAAGGACGACACGCTGCCGCCACGGTTGCTGAAAGATGCTGCCAAGAGCGGACCGGCCGAAGGCCTGACCACAGGCCTCGACAAGATGCTGCCGGAATACTACCAGCTTCGCGGCTGGACGGACGACGGCATTCCCAGCAACGAAACGCTATCGCGTCTGGCTGTTTGAGCCGACGCCCGGGGTGAAAGAAGATGCACTATGTCATCCTGGGCGCCGGCCCGGCCGGCGTGATTGCCGCTGAAACTCTGCGCAAGGCGGATTCGGCGTGTGAAATCACGCTTGTGGGCGGCGAAAACGAGCCGCCCTATTCGCGCATGGCGATCCCTTATTTTCTCACCGACGATATCGCCGAGGAAGGCACACATCTGCGTCATGATGCCGGTCACTATGACGGGTTGCGCATTGGTTACAAACAGGCGCGCGCGAAGAGCATCGATCCACAGACACACACGGTCGCTCTCGAAGATGGCGGTACGCTCGGCTACGACAAACTGCTGATTGCCACCGGTGCCAGTCCGATCCGACCGCCGATCAAGGGCTTGGATCATCCTGGCGTTCACACATGCTGGACGCTGGAAGACGCACGCGCCATCGCGGAAAAAGCCAAGCCTGGCGATCCGGTCGTTCTGATCGGCGCCGGGTTTATCGGCTCAATCATTTTGGAAGCCCTGGTCGCCAAAGGCGTTGAACTGACCGTCGTCGAAATGGGGGACCGGATGGTGCCCCGCATGATGGACGAGATCGCGGGCGCGATGTTGCAACGCTGGTGCGAAGCCAAGGGTGTGCGGGTTCTGACCGAGACACGCATCAAGAAGATCAAAAAAAGGAAAAAGAAATCGGGCTTGAAGGTCAAAACCTCCGAAGGCAAAAAACTAAAAGCGCAGCTTGTCGTCGTTGCGGCGGGCGTGGCGCCAAATACCGACTTTCTCGAGGGCAGCGGCATTGAGATAGATGTCGGTATCCGGGTCGATCAGCACATGGCGACAAGCGTCGCCGACATTTATGCCGCGGGCGACGTGGTGCAAGCCTTGGATCTCTCGACGGGCGAGTACAGCGTGCTGGCCATCCAACCGACAGCCGTCGAGCATGGCCGTCTCGCGGCTCTCAATATGACGGGCAACGTCACGCCCCATGAGGGCAGCCTGAACATGAATGTGCTCGATACGATGGGATTGATATCCTCCTCCTTCGGCGCCTGGATGGGCGTCGATGGCGGCCAAACGGCACGGCTCGTCGATGAGGATGCTTCGCGCTATCTGCGACTGGAATTTTCGGGCGACACACTGGTCGGCGCTCAGGCTGTCGGCCTGACCGAGAATATCGGAATCCTCCGTGGCCTGATCCAGACGAAGCTGCCGCTCGGCAGATGGAAAGACCGATTGCTTAAATCGCCGGAACGACTGGCCGAGGCCTATGTGGCGACCTCACAAGGCATCGGGCCTGCCTGACGAAGAGACAGGAACACACGCTTTGAAGATTACCCTGAAACTCTATGCGTCTCTCGGCGCCTATCTGCCAGCGGGCGCGGTTCGCAATGAGATTGATCTAGACTTACCCGATGGCACGACCGTGGGCGACCTGCTGGGTCGTCATCAGGTGCCACGTGAAGCCTGCCACCTCATTCTGATCAACGGGACCTTCACGCCGCCAGCCACCGCGGATGCAAAGGCTCTGACGGAAGGTGATGCCGTCGCCGTCTGGCCGCCGGTCGCCGGAGGCTGAGAGTGGCAGACACGCCGGCGCCGGTCGAAAAAATCATGTCTCTCGGTTCGGCTGAGTTCGAACGCAGTCTGCATGTGCTCGACCCGGCCGCAAATCTTAATGTAGACGGGCGTGTCACTCTTCAGCATCCGCCAGGACAAGTCGAATTGACATTCGAACATCTGCCCTCTCAGACGCTGGGTGGCTTGTTGGCCCTGCCGCGTGCGCGTATCACGCTTGATTTCAACGGACTCGCACAAACCGACGCAGACGCCTTTTTGCAAAAGTTCGACCGTGCATTTCAGCGGGGCGGCGGGTAGATCAGTTCCCATGTGGACACCTGACACTCTTGTCATAGTTGGCGTGACGTTTCTGCTGGCAGGTCTCGTCAAGGGCGTCATCGGACTTGGCGTACCGACTGTCTCTCTTGCAATCCTGACCGCGACGCTAGGCCTCAAACCGGCGATGGCCCTTTTGTTGTTCCCATCGCTCATCACGAACATCTGGCAGGCCTTGGTCGGCGGCCAACTACTTGCGATATTGCGGCGCCTTTGGAGCCTCCTCCTGGCCATCTGCATCGCAACCTGGATCGGCGTTCGTGTTCTAGCAACAGCTGACACATCACTCTTGTCAGCCCTGCTTGGTTGCCTGCTGGTTCTCTATGCTTCTTACGGACTTCTGCGTCCCAAAATGCCGGATCTGAGCCGTTCTGAGTTCTGGCTGTCTCCGGTGGTGGGAACGGTCAATGGCGTGCTCACGGGAATGACTGGATCATTTGTTTTCCCTGGCGTCCCCTATATGCAGGCGATTGGCCTGCCGCGCGACATGCTCATTCAGGCCATGGGGGTCTTGTTCACCGTTTCGACCGCCGCTCTAGCACTCTCCCTTGGCGAACAGAAGTTTCTCACCATGGAGCTCGGCACACTATCGATCGCCGGTGTCGTTCCGGCACTCATTGGGATGGTTATGGGACAGAAGGTCAGACAGCGCCTTTCAGAAGAAGCTTTCCGCAAAGTGTTCTTCAGCGCGATCATCCTGCTCGGCGTCTATATCACGGCACGATCGCTGCTCTAATCGTCATCGCAACTGTGTCGTTGTCGCTTACGTGATCTTATTGCCGCCGTGCCAGTTCGCCCCAGAGGTCGTACTCGTCGGCATGCTTGATCGTCACGGTTGCCATATCGCCCGGCGCCAGTTCCGTCTCGCCATTGAGAAAGACGCAACCGTCGATCTCAGGCGCATCCCAGGCCGAACGGGCAATAGCGCCCTCCTCGTCGACCTCATCCACCAGCACCTCGATGGTCTTGCCGACTCTCTCGGCCAGGACGCTACGACTGACCTCCTTCTGATGCTCCATCAAACGGGCAAAGCGTTCGTCCTTCACCTCTTGCGGAACAAGACCGGGCAGATCGTTGGCCTTGGCACCATCAACGTCTTCATATTTGAAACAGCCAACGCGGGTGATCCGGGCTTCGGTCAGCCAATCCAGGAGAAATGAGAAATCCTCCTCCGTCTCTCCCGGAAAACCGACGATGAAGGTCGAGCGGATCGCAAGCTCGGGACAGGTCTGGCGCCAGCTCTGAATGCGACCAAGGGTCTGTTCCTGTGCGGCCGGACGGCGCATGGCTTTGAGGACAGTCGGACTCGCATGCTGAAACGGAATATCGAGATAGGGCAGAATGCGCCCGTCCGCCATGAGAGGCATCACATCGTCAACGTGCGGATAAGGATAGACATAGTGCAGGCGGACCCAGACGCCGAGACTGCCAAGGGCTTCCGCCAACGGCACGAAACGGGCTGCGAGCGGCTTGCCCGCCCATTCACTGGTCTCGTATTTCAGATCGACGCCATAGGCACTGGTATCCTGGCTGATAACAAGCAGCTCGCTGACACCGGCTTCAACCAACCGCTCGGCCTCGCGCATGACGTCGGCGGCAGGCCGACTGACAAGCCGACCGCGAAGATCCGGGATGATGCAAAAAGAACAGGAATTGTTGCACCCTTCCGAGATCTTCAAATAGGCGTAGTGACGCGGTGTCAGGCGAATGCCTTCCGCCGGAACAAGATCGACGAATGGGTCGTGTTGGGGTGGCAGTACATTGTGGATCTCCGAGACCACCGCCTCATATTGCTGAGGTCCGGTAACGGCCAACACACCTGGGTGCGCAGTGCGGATCGCGTCGACATCGTTGCCCAGGCATCCGGTGACAATGACGCGCCCGTTCTCCGTCATCGCCTCCCCGATGGCCGCAAGCGACTCATCTCGTGCCGAATTCAGGAATCCGCACGTGTTCACAACGACCACATCGGCATCCTCGTATTGAGGCGCGATCTCGTAACCTTCAGCGCGCAACCGCGTAATGATGCGCTCGGAATCGACCAGCGCCTTCGGGCACCCGAGGGAGACGAAACCGACTTTATTTGGGGACTGGGACATAGGCGGCTTCTAGCACGTTTGGGCCAATGGAGGAGAAGGATATCGTTCTTGATTGGATCGAGATTCCGTCGGACTTGCCGAAACCTTGACAAAGCTACGCCCCGGACTTGATCCGGGGCCCAGGGCTACATGAACCGCGTCGGCTTACAGCCCTGGGTCCCGGATCAAGTCCGGGACGTAACTCGGTATGTCGCGATCTCTCTGCGATAGAGCCTCGGTATTCTTCCGAGACTGCTTACACTATCGATTGAAAAGCTGACGTAATGCGTCCTGTGGCGAGACCTGTTGAGGCTGCCCTTGCTGCGCATCCGCAGGCTGGCCCTCTGCCGGTTGTTGCTGACCGCCCTGCTGGCCCAGGAAATTCTGCAGGACATTTCCGAAGTTCTTGTTCTTCTTCAGCTTCTTCACCGCATCGCCAATCTTGTTGATCGTCTCAACCGCCTGATCCGGGTTCTCCAGCAAGCGCTTGAGATCGGGCGTGACCTTCGGCCGGTCCCAGGGACCATGCACACGAAACGGCAGGAGAAGTCCGCGTTTTCCATCATCGGCTCCCTGGCCCTGCAAACTCGCAACGATGCGTGGCTCGACATTGTAGTCCAGGCGCTCTCCCGGCAGCGATACGGTGCCGGCGCCACCCAGGCGAACCAAAGGGCCGATCATTTTCAGGTCACGGTTCGTCGCAACGCCGTTCTGCATGGTGAATGTGCCTGTCAGCGAAGAGAAATCCGTTTTCTCCGATGCCAGACGCTTCCAGCCTCCGAACTGACCTCGCTTCAATCCGCGCACCATCTTCGGAATGTTGATGCCCTCAATGGCTCCGTCGGCGAAAGCAAGATTGCCGTTGCCTTGTAGCGAGCGCACGAGTTCGCTTTCCGAGCGTCCCGCCCCTGCCAACGCGATGGCAAGATTGGCCTTGCCCGACAGCCAGTCGAACTTCATCGCATCCTTGAGAATCGGCAACGCTTGCACATTCGAGAGGTTTAACCGGATTGCCAGCTGCGGTGCAGCGCTCGCGCCATTCAGCTTGAGCCGTCCTGTTCCGCGCCCCTCATAGAGACGCATATCATTAAGGTCGGCAGTCAGTACTCCGCGCTTGAGCGACGCTGTGACCACGCTCTTGCCGACCTTGATCTTCTGATAAAGCAATTGCTGAGCCGTCAAATTGACATCCGCATCGACCGCTGCCATTCCGCGGAAATCGAATGCAGTCTGGCTCCAACCGCGAACCTCCTTTGGTGCACGGCCCTTATCCTCGGTGTTCAGCTTGTCGATGAAATCGGTCAGCGTATCGCCCTGCTCGGGGCTCGGCTGCTTGCTCTTGATCACCGTTGTCGTCGTTTTTCGGATACGGCTGGAACGACGCCTGGTCGCAGACGGTTTGGCATTCAGGAATGGATTGAGATCGATCTTGTCGAATGCCATCGCAGCCTGAATATAGGGTTTCGATCCGGTAAGCGTGACGGAGGCATCGCCCTGTCCGGTCATGCCATCCAGCGTGAGCGTGGCGTTGGAGAATGTAACCTTTTGGTCTGTCGCGTTGACGTCGCCCGCGATCTTACCTGCGCCGAAACCACCGGACGGCAAATCGCTGCCGAGCCAATAGGCCAAGTCGCGAACCGATGAGGCGTTTGCATCCAGCTTTCCAACCAACAGCAACGCATTTCCGATACGAGCATTGCCATCGAACGTTCCTGCAACCAGTCCCGAATTGACGGTCATCTTGACAGGTGTGCTCTCGCCCCCCGTCAGCGTTTGTACCGATCCGATACTACCGTCGAAATCGATCTTCTCACCCTGCCAGATCAAATCGCCTTTCGCGTCGAGCGGCTCGCTCAGTCGCTCCATGGCGACAGTCACATTGATGGCGCTGATCTGTTCCTGGACGCCGGTCAACTCGTCGGTAAAGTTGACGATGCCGTCTTCTATCCGCACATCGCCAAGCCGGATATCGCGAACAAGCGACGTACCGCCCGCCGTCTGTGCCTGCACATGGCGGGGGCGATTGAGCACTGCCGTCCGGCTCGATGCGGGGACCGCATTCTGTTTCGTGAACTCCCAGTTCCTGCGGCCTGTCTGGTCGACCCGAAGATCGAAGACGGGACGCTCAAGGATAAAGCGTTGGACTTCCACATCACCCGTAATCAATGGCGTGAGCTTGAGGCCAAGTTCCAGCGCCGCCATCCGCACGACCGGTCCACCGTCGATACCGGGCGGATTGGACAGCGCCACATCGCCCAGTCTGACACCGATATTCGGATAGAAGGAAAAGGATGTCTCACCGCCAACCGTCAATTCGCGTCCGGTCTCCTTCTTGATCACCGCGGCGATCTGGTCGCGTACGGTTTCCGTTGGCACCAACCAGGTGATCGCGCCGAAAGCGAAAACCACAAAGATGATCAGCGAGAAAACAATCTTGAAGAGAAAGCGCATGATAGAGCGAGCCGTATGTTGGGGGCTGCGCGCCGCCTATGCAGCGCGGTCATTGCGGTGTCATTGCCGAATCACCGCAGAATTTGTTCGTACCATGGCAGTTAATACGGTCATAATTGGGTCGGTTCAACGTCGCCTAGCTAAGTCCTTATAAATTATGGGAATTAGGGAGTGATGAGAAGCAAGAGGCGGTGTGTTCGCGCACAGCCCGACCCGATGCGCCCGCCGCTGACACAAGGTCTTGGCCTCGGTCAACGGCGGTTATCGCGAAAATTCTTGAACTGATCAGTAGCGGTAGGTGCTTCCACCAGGATAACTGCCTCGGTAGCCATCGTAGGATGGCGCATGATAGCCCTTGTCGTATCCTTGATACTGATGCGGGTAAGCATCGCCATATTGATGAGCATGACAGATCGTTTTCGTTGCACCTTTCACGTGAGCGACCCACGCTTCGGAGGGCGTGGCATCGTCGTGATCGATCTGACCGAAGTACCGAAACGCCTCCAGGGCTTCCTCAGAGTATTCTCCCCATACGCCGTCAATCGCACCACCGTAGCAGCCAACGCGCTTGAGTTCGGTCTGCAGAGCAAGCACGATTTCCTCACGGCTGCGTTTCAGCGGAACTGCTGTCGTCTCCTTTGAGACAACATCTTCAGCTGAATCGACCGATTTATTCGCTTCGGCAATATCGGCTGCCGCAGTCTCATCGACCTTCTCCGTCTTTGCTGAGGCTTCTTCGGTCTTCGCTGCGTCTTCCGGATCAGTCTTGGTATCGGTGGCTGTCGTCTCGGCTTTCGGCTGGTCTTCAGCAACAACCGCCTGATCGGCGGACTTATCAGCTTTGTTTTCGGATTCCGCCGTCTTCTCCGCCACGGCATCGGCCTTGGCTTCCTTTGTCTGCTCGGCAGCAGCAGCGGCTTCTGTCTCTTCGGTCGCGAGAGCCTTCGTTTCCGGCTTTGTTGCGATCTCAGACTTGGGCTTATCGTCCTCGGCAGCCTTGGGCTCGATAACGATTTGACGGACGGTTTGCTCCGATTTGTCGGTGCTTGCCTTGGCGGCTTCCTCTTGCGGCTTCGGCTCCGCCACGGACTGCGTGACAGGTGCCTCCTGGGCCAAAGCGACGTTGGCCAGGGCAAGTGACGTTGCTAGGGCCGCGGCGCTGACAGCCCCGGCCAATAACAGTGCATTACGCTTCATGGCTTCTTCCTTCACATAAAAGAAGCCCCCGGATGCGCGGATGTCCGATACTCAAATAAGTGCCAAATCGAGCGTGACAAGAGTCGGCTCGCCTCCAATGCGAACCAACTCATCGTCATGCGGAACATTTTTCCCGCATATCCGGGACATGCGGGCCGGACGTCTTGTCAAACACCGGCGTCTTTAATGAACTCGCAAAATGGCGCGCGCTCCGACAGGCGCCCATAATAGGCCTCTAGCGCGGGCAGACTGTTTCGCTCGATATCAAGAGCGAACCAACGGTGGACATACATTCCAATCGCACAGTCGGCGACCGTAATCTCCGAGCCGGCGACATAGGCACCGGTCTTGTCGACCTGGTTGGCCAGAATTGTCATCGCCTGGGTCGACATAGCATGGCCCTGCGCAATCCTTTCCGGGTCGTTCATCGGCGGCAGACCGAGATGCCCGCCAAGAAAGAGCGGCGCCATGCCCGGTGCAATCGTCGTGAGCTGCCAGTCCATCCATTGCTCCGTAATGGCACGCAGATCCGCATCCTGTGGCAACCAGCTCGCAGGTGCATACTTGGTCGCCAGATACCGAAGAATGGCATTCGACTCCCAGATGACGGTCTCGCCATCAACAAGCGTCGGTACCAGCCCGTTTGGGTTAAGTGCCAGATAGTCCGGTGAGTCGGTAGCTGCGTAGCCGCGGCCATAATCAAGCCGCTCATAAGAAAGACCGGTTTCACCTGCAAACCAGAGCACTTTGCGGACATTCGACGAATTGGCGCGGCCGTAGATGGTGAGCATTTGAGTTCCTTTGGACGGGTGAAATTGGTGAGCCAGGATCGTTTCCGGGTGTTGGCATCCCGAAATTGATCCTGTGTGACATTACGAAAGCAAAGGCCGGCTCATCAACGCGTATTTGGGAAACAGTTATGCGAGACTTAATTGCAGTTCCAGGGCACGTCCTGGTACATGAAGCCAATTCGACCCATCTAGAATTGTCGGGACGGCATGTGTCATGTGGCAATCCACCGCATTATGACGCTTGAAGATTTCGCATCCTCACACGACATTCTTGAGAATCGCGGTAGGGCTCGAAGACCCACGCGCTGCGACAAGCGGGCTGAGTATTGGTCCACGCGGACGAGCGTGGTATTCCGTGAGCCAAGGATCGTTTATTTTCATCGAGCACACTGCATGCTTCGCAAGTTGCGACTGGCTTCTGCGTGTTAGCACGCGGCCTCGAATCGGTATGGATCGAACATGAACTATTTCCGCACAGCAATTTTGCTGGCCGTCATGACGGCAATCTTCATGGGTATCGGCTTCATGATCGGCGGCGAGTCCGGCATGCTGATCGCCTTCTGCGTGGCGCTAGCCATGAATGTTTTCAGCTGGTGGAATTCCGACAAGATGGTCCTGCGCATGCATGGTGCGCAGGAAGTCGATGCCAATACGGCGCCGGAATATTATGACATTGTCCGCCAACTCTCGGAAAATGCAGAGTTGCCCATGCCGCGGGTCTACATCATGGAGAATCCGCAGCCGAACGCCTTTGCGACGGGGCGCAATCCGGAAAACTCGGCCGTCGCGGCAACAACCGGCCTCTTAGAGGCGCTGACCATGGAAGAAGTGGCCGGCGTGATGGCGCACGAACTTGCGCATATCAAGAACCGCGACACTTTGATCATGACGGTTACCGCGACGATCGCAGGCGCGATTTCGATGCTCGCGAATTTTGGAATGTTCTTTGGAAGCAGAAACAATCAGAACAATCCTTTCGGTATGATCGGAACGATCGCCATGATGATTCTTGCACCCATGGCTGCCGGACTTGTGCAAATGGCCATCAGCCGTAGCCGGGAGTATCAGGCCGACAGCCTTGGCGCGCAGATTTGTCAGCGGCCCCTATGGCTTGCCTCTGCGTTGCAGAAGATCGCTGGAAACGCCGAACAGATCGAAAACGAGGCGGCCGAACGCAATCCTGCAACGGCACACATGTTCATCATCAATCCGTTGTCCGGCGCTCGCATGGACAATCTGTTTTCAACCCATCCGAATACAGACAACAGGGTCGAACAGCTGGTCGAGCTTGCCCGTCTATGGGGGCAGGTGGATGATGGTCCCGACCAGTCATCCGAACATTCCCGGTATCATCATGAAAGCCGCTGGGAAGATCCCTCGGATCGCAGTGGGCCATGGGGCTGAGCCTGACAAATAGCCTCGGTCACCATGGCGGATAGCATCAACCGCGATGTCAAGCGGTCCGGACGTCGGAACCAGAATGATCGCAGTGGCATGCCCGCGCGGCACGGCGCCGTAGCACTTCTAAATGACATCCTGATCAATCACCGTCCTCTCGATACCGCCTTTGCGGCCTCCGTTGGCAAGGGTGATCTGTCAAAGCTGGAGCCACGTGACAGAGCTTTGGCGCGCGCCATTGTGGCGACGGCTCTGCGGCGAAAGGGTCAGATAGAGGACCTCTTTTTCGGCCTGCTGGAGCGCCCCATGAAAGGTAACACCGGCCCGCTCCTGAGCATTGTCCTGGCCGCAGTCGCCCAGCTCCTGTTCATGGGAATGTCCAGTCATGCTGTCGTCAACCTCGCGGTCGAGCAGTGCAAGAAAGACCGCAAGACCCAGCGCTATGCCGGACTGGTCAACGCCATTCTCCGACGTATCGCCCGCTCCGGTCCCGAAATTGCGGCCGGTCAAGACGCACCGCGCCTCAACACGGCAAGCTGGCTTTGGGACCGCTGGAGTGAAGCTTATGGCACGGAAACAACGCGCGCCATGGCGGAGGCGCACCTGGAAGAGCCGCCACTCGATGTCAGCGTCAAGTCAGAACCGGAAATTTGGGCCGACAAACTCGGCGGCATCGTCCTCCCCACGGGAAGCATCCGCCTGCGTCCAAAAGGCCGTATCGAAGACCTGCCGGGATTTGATGAGGGAACATGGTGGGTTCAAGACGCTGCAGCAGCCCTGCCTGCCCGCCTCCTTGGCGACGTCGACGGAAAACGCATAGTGGACCTCTGCGCAGCGCCCGGCGGCAAAACGGCGCAGCTCGCGGCGGCCGGCGCGGAAATCACCGCCATCGACAATGCGCAACGTCGCGTAGCCATGCTTGAAGACAACCTGAAGCGGCTCGGATTGAATGCCATCTGCATTGAAGCAGATGCGCGTGAATGGCGGCCCCAAGGCGACCTCTTCGATGGCGTTCTTCTCGATGCCCCCTGCTCTGCAACAGGTACGATCCGCCGTCATCCCGACATCCCGCATGTGAAACGGTCGCGAGACATTCCACAACTGGCATCTCTTCAGGCACGACTGCTGGATCATGCCCTCACCTTGCTGCGCCCAGGCGGCACGCTGGTCTACTGCACGTGCTCCCTCGAACCGGAAGAAGGCGAAGAACAGATCAGAAAGCTGATCAGCCGCAACGACACCGTCCGGATCGACCCGATCGATAGCCAGGACATTGCCGGCCAATCACAATGGCTGACGGCCGAAGGTACACTGCGGACTTTGCCGCACTTTGCCGTCGGAGACGCAGAAGACGCCGGTGGTATGGACGGTTTCTTCGCAGCAAGACTGACGCTGATTGGCTGATCCAAGGGGGAAATGCTCTGTATGAACAGCCTTAACGTTACGCACACACCCCTGGAAATACAGGCCGAAATGTCTTGATCCCCCGCCAATGGAGCCCGAAGATAAGGTTTCGAAATGTGAGACATGGGATTCGACCGACATTGCTTCCAATGAAGTGAGTGCGATCGTAAGTCAGACCTTATTCAATGCGCGTTGAGACGATCACAAGCCGGGCCCGGCTGGCAGTCGACGTAGCGCGTCACGCGCGGCGCTCTGCCGTGCGTCAGCTGCAACAATCCCTGCTATACCGTTGGCGGTTTAGCGGCCGTCCGGTCGAGCAACTCCTGCTGGTGCCGCACGACCTCAGAACCGCCGATCCCAGTTTCGCAACAGAGATCTATCACGGGCATTTCGGCCTTGCCGGCTCGATTGCTTTGACAGGCTCCGAGTCGCCCTTTTTCATCAATCCACCATCGATAGCCTGGCAGCGTGAGTTGCATGGCTTCGGTTGGCTCAGGCATTTGCGGGTTGCCGGGGACGATATCTCACGCGAGCACGCAAGAGCCCTCGTCCAGGATTGGATGATTGCCTATGGCAATATCGGCGGCTTGGCATGGGAACCGGACATCGTTGCGCGTCGGATCATTTCGTGGCTGAGTCATGCCACGGTCGTATTGGAAGGGGCGGAGCCCACTTACTACGAAGCGGTGTTGACGAGCTTGACCCGGCAGATCCGTTATCTGCGCGCAAGTTATAGCGATGTTCCGAATGGCGCTCCGCGCCTGGTCACCTTGTCGGCCCTGCTGCTAGCCGGGCTCTGTGCACCGGAAGGCCCTGATGCCACCGATCCCTTCATCAAACCTTTCTGCGATGAACTCGAGGCGCAGATCCTTCCAGACGGCGGTCACGTAGGGCGCAATCCCGGCGTGCTCGTCGAACTGCTTCTCGATATTCTCCCCCTGCGGCAGTGCTTCGTTGCGCGCGACCAGTTGCCGCCGGCTTCTCTGAATGCGGCTATCGATCGCATGATGCCGATGATCCGGTTCTTCCGTCTCGGCGAAGGCTCGCTCGCCCATTTCAACGGCATGGGTATTACCCAGACCGACGCACTCGCGAATGTCCTTGCCTATGACGATATCCAGGGACGGCCCGTCTCCGAAGCCGCCCAGTCCGGTTACTATCGACTACACCGCGGCAACACAATCCTGATCGCGGACATGGGTGCTATTGCTCCGAGCGCCTACAGTCAGATGGCCCATGCCGGGACGCTGTCCTTCGAGTTGAGCTCGGGGCAGGATCCGATCATCATCAATTGCGGTGCACCGCCGCGCGACAAGGACGAATGGCAACTGGTTGCCCGCTCGACAGCGGCCCATTCGACGGTGACCGTGTGCGATACATCGTCCAGCGAGTTCGTCGTCACGCCCCTCCTGGGGGAGTCAGCCAAGGCCGCCCGACTGGTCGGGCCCCCGCATGTTTCCTCGAGCATCGAGCATCGCGACCCGTCGGTTATCATCGAAGGAGCTCACGACGGTTATGACAGCCGGTTCGGGATCATGCACAAGCGGCGTCTCCTCTTGACAGGCGAGGGCGATCGCATCATGGGCGAGGATCTGCTGCATACGCCGCGGGGTCTCACAGATCTTGCCGAGAAATCCGATGGTGCTTTTGCGGTTCGCTTCCACTTGCACCCTCGTATCACGGTCGAAAGCGGCCGCGACGAGCGCGAGGTCATATTGACACTGCCGGGCGAGCGCGAACGCTGGCGTCTGGCAACCGAGTCACTGCCGCTCAAGACCGAAGACAGTGTCTTTCTCGCGGACGCAATGGGCGAAACACGGACGCAGCAAATCGTCATCCACGGCAAATTCCAAGGGAGAGGCGAGGTCCGCGTACCGTGGCGCCTGGAGCTGCTGGGCAGACCGAATGCAGATCAGCAGCCCTCGGTATTGCCCTATGCCGCCGAGCCACCGGCAACCGAAGCGGAACCGGATCGAACTGAGCAAGAACCGGATGATATCCAGGAAGAACCGGATAAGATCCAATCGGATGAGGATGGCGCGGGCGAAGCCGACGCCGAAGAGAGCGCCGCGCCAGATACGCCGAAGCCAGTGCCGGATCAGGGATCGGAAGACTGATCGCCGAAGCCCAATGCTGTTACCGCGCCGGTTTTCGGGCGGGCCTGCGGGTCTCGCGGGCGCCACGTGCCACGATCGACCGCGCTTAGAAAACGCCCGACGAACAGCGTGAAGAGAGCCGGTTCTTCGAGATTGATCGTGTGGCCAGAGCCTGGAAACATGACGAGATCGGCTGACGGCATCGTACGCTTGAGGTAGAGGTTGGTATCGAGGCAGGACTCGTCCTCGTCTCCGACCATCAGCAATACAGGCGTTACGACTTGCGCCAGTTCGCTTTCCTGATCGAAGAGAGACGGACGCTGGGTCTGAATTTGCCTCAGCGTGATCGCTGCGGCCTTTGGCGAGTGTTCAGCAAGATTCGAAACGAACGTCGCCCATCCCTTGGGGTCCTTCCGCTCCAACTGGAGCCGCGCCGGACCAAGTCCCATGGCTTCAGCGGGCACAACTCCGGTCTCATCCATCTGGCTGGCAAGCGCCAGTGCCTCGTCGATAAAGGCCTGACGGGTCGACTTGAGTGCGCCCGATCCACCGCTGGCAACGACTGCCGAAAGAACACGCTCGGCGTGGGTGAGCGTCAAATAGAGTGCTGTGTAGGATCCCATGCTCAGGCCGACCAGATGGGCCTGATCAATATTCAAATGGTCCATCACAGAAAGGACGTCCTTCTTCGCGATGTCCACGCCATAAAGCGTTTCGTCTTCCGGTGAATCGGATGGCGGGTAGCCGCGTGCTGAGATGACGACGCAACGATAGTCGCGTGAGAATGCCCTGACCTGATCATCCCAGCTTCGACAATCTCCGAGATACTCATGCAGGAAAACGAGCGGCCGACCTGCACCTGTTTCTTCGTAGAAGATTTTTACGCCATCGACATCAACGTATGGCATGTCGCCTCCTTTCGATCCCCGCAATGAATCCATGTCTGTTGCACATAATCTGCATTTTGCACTGTTAGAGGAGCACTTGACGATACGCGTGCGCAATCTTGCGCAAAGATCTGAGAAACAAAGACCGATACCAAGCGATGATCAACAGACGCCGATTCCTCGCAGGATTTGCGGCCCTGGCCTTGAGCGGCTTCGCTTCAGCAGGCTATGCCGTTGGCATCGAGCCCTTCCGACTGCGGGTACAGCGTTACAGGATCCGCCCGACGGGTTGGCCACGCGGACTCAGACTTAGAATTGCAGCCCTTGCAGATCTTCACGCCTGCCGACCCTGGATGTCTCCCGAGCGCATCCGCTACATCGTCGAGCAGACCAATGACCTGGATCCGGACCTTATCGTTCTGCTTGGCGATTACGTCGCCAGTCATCGATTTGTGGGTGAACAGGTCCACTCGCGCGAGTGGTCAGAGGCGCTCTCCACCCTTTCAGCACCACTCGGCGTCCATGCCATACTCGGCAATCACGATTGGTGGGAAGATCGCACGGCCCAGCGAGTGGGCCATGGGCCGATCTTCGGTCAGGTTGCTCTGGAGCGCGTTGGCATCCGCGTTTATGAGAACGATGCGGTTCGGCTGGTGAAGGATGGTCGCGGATTCTGGCTGGCCGGCTTGGGCGATCAACTGGCCTTGCTACCGGGACGACGCTGGGGGAGACGAAGCTGGAGAGGCGTCGATGATATCCCATCGACGATGGCAAAGATCACCGACAATGGGCCCGTGATCATGATGGCCCATGAGCCGGATATTCTCCCGAAGCTGCCCGATCGCGTCTGCCTGACGCTTGCCGGACATACCCATGGCGGACAGGTGCGCCTGTTCGGATATTCACCGATCGTGCCGTCACGTCACCACAATCGTTTTGCTTATGGTCACGTTGTTGAGCAGTCTGCTTCGCTGACAGGCCGACCAAAACACATGATTGTCTCCGGCGGCCTCGGATTTTCCATTATGCCCGTACGCTTCGGCGTTCCCCCGGAAATAGTGGTGGTCGACATTGGAGCGTCGTAGGCTGGCTTGTGGATTGACGAATGTCAGCAAACACTTGCGAAATGAGTTCCCATGGACGAGTCCGTTAGTCTGCGCCCCTATCTCCTGTTTTTTTCCCTCGGCTATCTGGGATTGTCTGTCGTGATCGGTCTGATCCCGCTCTTTCTGGAAATCGAGTTACCTTCGGCGACCGGCATTATCATTCTTACTGCCTGCGCCATGGGTGCAGCCCAGAAATTCGTCAGTGAGCATCGCCGCGCCTTTTCGAAGGATGAGCGACGCAGGATGGTGATCTTTTCGCTTTTGAGTTCGCTGGTGATCTCTGTCGTGCTCCTGGCCGGCTTGTCCATCATCGCGGATGGACCGGCATTTCGGGAAGCCATAAGCGAGGTCTTGCGCGTGCTCTCTCCAGCAATCCTCGCAACGATCATGGCTGTCGTATTGATAATCTACCTACTCGTTCTCTTCACGGCCTATGGTTGGGGAGCTCGAATGCTCCTCAAGGGCGTCATGAAACGTTAATAGATTGCCAAAAGCGGACCCCTCAGACGCAACTCAACGCAAACGCGAGACGCGTTCCGGACGATCGATCAATCTTCCCGGACGATCATGCATGGAAGGAATCCGGTCGTAGAGCCAGATGAAGGTCTATCGACGACACAGTGTCGTCTGAGTTATCTCACTGAAGGACCTTCTCTCATGGATCCACGATTCATCACTCGCAACATCCACGCCTATCTCGATTACCCTGTCGCCCTGAGCCTCATTGCCGCACCGTTTCTGCTGCAACTCGGGAGCTCGAATCCCCTGGCATTCTGGCTCGCGCTCGTGACGGGAGTCGCCGCATTCACATTAACGCTTTTGACCGACCATCAACTCGGCGTTTTTCGCGTCCTGCCCTACGCATTCCATCTGGCCGTCGACGGCATTGTAGGCGTCACATTCCTGGCCGCCCCCGTGTTGTTGGGCTTCAGCGGTATCGATGCCTGGTATTATTGGGCCAATGGTGCAGCGGTTGTGTTTGTCGTCGCTCTCCACAAGCCAGAGACAGAAGCTTCATATGCCTGAGACTCGATGGCCTGGCAGAGTTGTATCTGCCAGGCCCCAATCGATCTAGGCTGCAGGCTGACCGTAGTAGATCGTCACGACATGCTGCGCTTCGGCAAAGAACAACCAGCGCTCGATGACGATTCCAACGGCCGCGAAGAAGACGGCAATAGCGGCACCAACCAGTCCTGCCAGCCCGCCCGGAAGAAGCGTGACGGCGATTGCCGCAGCAGGCGCTGCAAATCCAAACACTATGACTAGTTTGCGAAGTTTCTCCGCATGTTTCCGCGCGACGCTGAAACCCATCTCACGCATGACGAAGTTTGGCTGAGTATGCGCAGGCTCGAGAGGTCGGACTTTGCCGAACCGGCCGAGCCCAGTCGCATCTCCAGTTGAGTACTTCTTCGGAGCGTTATCGATCCGCTGCCAGTATACCAGCTTCGCAACCAGACCAATGATGAGAAACAGTCCGGCAGCAACGACTGCCCAGATGTGAGCCTGACCAAAGGCTTCAAGCAACGCCACAAACAGAACGCCGCCGGTCCCGAGACCGAGGATGACGTAATTGATGGGAACCAGTGGATCGTTCCATTGGCGAATGGTTCTGAGCGAACCGTAGATCATTCCCGTGCAGTAGATCGTCACGAGGGCTGCAATGATACTCAGGACTGCAAGAACGCCCGCAGCCCCTGCCGCTGTTTCAAAGAACACCCAGGCAATCGCCAGCAGGCCCGCGGGAACATATGTCACCACCGCGGCCACGCCTTCGCGTGAAAGCCAGGACGATTTCCATTGGCTGAAAGCGCGCCAGGCGCGCTCGGGATGTCCGAGATGGAAGGTCGAGGACAAGAGCCCGACGGTCACAAGCCCGAGCGCGACACCGAATCCGGTCAAACCAAGCCAGCGTTCGGCCGGTATCAGCCCGAGTGAACCGAACAATGCCATCCAGATTAGCAAACCGTATCCGGCGCCGGATGCGGTGGTGAAGAAAATGACGGAGTAAGCGGGATGCATGGGAAGTCGACGCCTATGTTGTCAGCATGCGGTCAGCCCACGCGAACAAGCGATCGGCGGCTGTCTTGGCAGTTTCGGTTGTAGCGGGAGGCGGTGTGTCTTCGGTCGGACTGCGACCGTCGCGGCGCGGACGCGGCGGAAGATACTGATTGACCGGTTTATACCCAAATTCCGGCAAAAGATCGAAGCCTTCACGCTCGGCTACCAGTTTCGAAACGTCGCTCTCGGGATTGCCTAGATCGCCAAAATGGCGCGCGCCTGTCGGACATGCCCGGACGCAGGCGGGAATCCGATCCTCGGGCAGAAAATTGTCATTGTAGATGCGGTCGACGCACAAGGTGCATTTCTTCATGACGCCATGCGCATAATCATATTCCCGCGCGCCATAGGGGCATGCCCAGGAACACAGTTTGCATCCGATGCAGGTATCCGGATTGACGAGAACGATCCCGTCCTCCTCCCGCTTGTAGGATGCGCCCGTCGGGCACACGGTGACACAATCGGGCTCTTCGCAATGCAGGCATGAGCGCGGAAAATGCACCGTCCTGCTATCGTTACCTTCGCCGACCTCATAGCCGTGAATGCGGTTGAGCCAAGCGCCGTGCGGATCGGCGCCATAAGGATCCTGATCGGTGAGCGGTGCCGAGTAGCCGGTCGTATTCCATTCCTTGCAACTGGTGGCGCAGGCCTGGCACCCGACACAGGTATCGAGATCGATAACGAGGCCGAGCTTCTTTTTCGTTTGCTTGGGCAAGGTCGTCATGATTTTGCCTCCTGGAACTGTTCACCGAACGCAAGGCCACGGGGCGCAGCGGGAATACTCGCTGGCCGGCCAAGCGGCTCGAACCGCGGCAGAGTCTCTCCCGCTTCTGCCTCCGCCTTCTCGATCGAAACGCGCAGGTCATACCAAGCCGCCTGCCCCGTCACCGGATCGGAATTGGAGAAACGATAGCCACCACGGTCGGGAAGCAATTCGGAGATCAGATGGTTGAGCAGGAAGCCTCGTTTGGCTTCCGGTGCATCCTCGTCAAGGTTCCAGGCTCCTGCCCGTTTTCCGATGGCATTCCAAGTCCAGACCGTATCAGGATTGACACCTTCCATTAGACGAACCTGGCACTTCACTCGTCCGATATAGCTCTTAACCCAGACCCAATCATCGTCTTTCACGCCGAGCGATTCAGCGCGTGCCCGTTGGATATAGAGTCGGTTCTCGGAGATGATCTGCCGCAACCAGGCATTCTGCGATCCCCACGAATGATACATATGCATCGGGCGCTGCGTGATAGCGTGCATGGGATATTCTGCTTCATTCAGGTTTGCGCCCTCGAACGGCGGATACCAGAACGGGATCGGATCGAAATAGGTCTCAACACGATGTTGATGGTCTTCAGGCGGCAGTTTCGAGCCATGACCCCGTGCAGCCAAACGGAATTTCTGCATCACTTCCGAGTAGAGCTGAAACACAATGTGTGAACCTTCGGCCCGAAAACCCATCTCGACAGCGAAATCCGTGTAGGCCTTGTTGACGTGCCGGTAGTAGCGCTGACTCGGCTCGAGTTCATGCACATAAAAACAGCCATTCTCGATATATTTTTCGAGCTGCTTGGGATTCGGCTCTCCTTTGCCATAACTCTGACCGTCTTTTCCCCGCCATCCGGTCAATGGACCGATACCCGGCTTCCGCTCATGATTGACGATGTAGTCCGAGTAGCCGCCCGGATATTTTGCCTTCCCGTCCTTGTTCACAAAACCGGGGAGTTTCAGGCGTGCACCGAGATCCAGCAGAACATCTTGAAAGGGGCGCACATTGCGATCCGGCTGCACCACCGGCTGGCGAATCGCATCGGCCGGAGCATCCGGCTCGGAGATCGGCCTGTCGAGCATGGAGATACAGTCCCAACGCTCCAGATAGGTCGTGTCGGGTAGGATGAGATCCGCATAGGGCACGGTTTCCGAATAGAACGCGTCGGAATAGATGATCCTTGGGATCTTGTAGGCGCCGGTATCCGGATCGGTTTCCGTCAGATGACTGATCGTTGCCGGCACGTTCATCGCCGAATTCCAGCCCATATTGGCCATATACAGAAACAGCACGTCGATCGGATACGGATCGGCGTTGGCCGCATTTGCAATGACCATGTGCATCATGCCATGGGCCGCAAATGGTGCATCCCAGCTGAATGCCTTGTCGATCCGGTTCGGAATGTTGTTGCCGTGTACGAGCAAATCGTCGGGACCGGTCGGGAAGCCGAGATGGGGCCCGCCAAGAGGCTCGGTCGGCAGAACCTCGCCGGGCTTACCGACGGGCTTTAGCCAGGGCGGCGTCTGTTTTGGATATGGGGCTTTGTAGCGAAACCCGCCCGGACAATCGATGCTGCCAAGCATGATCTGAAGGACGTGGATCATGCGGCATGTCTGAAAACCGTTTGAGTGAGCCGAGATGCCACGCATGGCGTGCATGCTGACGGGGCGTCCGATCATCTTGTCATGCTTGCGACCGGCCCAATCGGTCCAGGGAATATCGAGAACGATTTCTTCCTCGAATGCGGTGCGGGCGAGTTCGGCGGCAATCCGGCGGGTCGTTTCTGCAGAAACACCGGTTTTCTGAGCGACAGCTTCCGGCGCATAGCTCTCTTCGAGATAGTGCTTTGCAAGGAGTTCGAAGACGGGCACGGCTTTGCGTCCGTCGGGAAGTGTGAACTCGCCGAATAGTGCAGGCGTGATGTCGGCCTCGGTTGCGTCTACGAAGGTCTCGGTTTTCTTGTCGTAGGCAAGCGGTACGCCCTCCTCCCGATGCGGCGCCGTCTTGTTCGGGTCGCGTGCGAAGAGACCGTCATCTGCAGCACCTGGATCTTGGATTACGAGCCACGGCGCATTCGTGTAGCGAACGAGATAGTCCAGATCGACCTTGTTGGTACGGAACAGCTCATGAATGAGTGCACCGACGAACAGCCCGTCGGTTCCCGGTTTTATGCCAACCCATTCGTCAGCTATGGCTGAATATCCGGTCCTGACCGGATTGACGGAGACGAATTTCGCACCCCGACCCTTGAGCTTGCCGAGATTGGTCTTCAGCGGGTTCGAACCATGCTCTTCGGCAACGCCGAACAGCATGAACATCTTGGTGTGTTCCCAATCTGGTTCGCCAAATTCCCAGAACGATCCACCGAATGTGTAGAGTCCGGCAGCAGCCATGTTGACCGAGCAGAAGCCTCCATGCGCCGCATAGTTGGGCGTGCCATATTGCAGCGCCCACCAGCCGGTCAGTGACTGACTCTGATCGCGTCCGGTGAAAAACGCCAAGCGCTTAGGATCTGTCCGCCGCACCTCACTCAACCAGCGAGTGGCTGTGGAAAGCGCCTCTTCCCAGGATATCTCCTTGTACTCGCCGGAACCGCGAGGCCCGACACGTTTCAGTGGCGAACGGAGTCGGGCCGGAGACCTGTGCTGCATGATTCCTGCAGCGCCTTTGCCACAGATGACGCCCTTGTTGATGGGATGATCGCGGTTGCCATCAATATAGCGGACCGTGCCATCCTTCAGATGCACCCGAATGCCGCATCGGCAGGCGCACATGTAACAAGTGGTCGGTTTGATTTCGTCGGAGACCTTCGGAGCGAGATCGATTGTTGGCTGTGCGGACATGCGATGTTGCTCCGATTGTCAGAACCGAGATGCAGAGATCTTATTACGATCATGGACGGATTCGCTTTGGGAAAGCTGCCGCCGCCCTGCTTGCGAGAAAAAGCGCGATCGTGCTACGATTCTTGTTTATGAAATCCTTGGTTTCAGGGCTAGAAACCAACGGTTCCCGACTGTTATTATGCCGATATTCCGGCAGTTATCGGGTTATTGTGCAGCGCACTATACATGAGGCTTAGCCGTCTGTCCCTAGTGCGCAGAGCTTTTTTTCACAAAACCGTGACGGTTCGCCGCAACCCTGACGCTGGCGCCCAATGCAATGCCGAACATCAGCCATAGTGTGCGCTGATAGAGCATTTCATGGGCTTGCGACATGATGAGCCAACCAAACATCACAAGAAGCACGGAGAGAAAGACGTCGCTATTGTAGCAGCTGTCATTTCGAGTCACGCGAAATTCGGCCAAGAATCGCTGCAGCAAAGATCCGAAAAGCAAGACAAACACAAGGAAGCCGACAGCCCCCATTTCACTCAGAATCCATAGGCCGGTATTGTGGATCAGTTGCGGTGCCAGAGAATCGGACGAGGCCACATTTCCCGCATGCAGATGGAACCCGAGACCATTTCCAAGGATCGGCGCTTCAAGCCATTGATCCATCGCCTGCTTGTAGCTGTCGGCTCGTACTAAGAGACTGTCCTGCCTCATGCCAGGGGCCGCTTCCGCAGACTTTCGGAAAGAAACGATTTTGTCGCGGAGGTCCGACAATCCATTTCGCTCGAATGTTCCTGCAAAGCCGGCACGGCCGATCTGCGGAGCCGTGAAAAAGACCATGGTGAGCGCTGCCACCACGATCAACGATACGAACCGCGGTCGCCGGACCACGAAAAAAAGAACCGCGATGGCTCCAGTTGCTATGAAAGTTGCGAGCGAACCGGTTTGAATGATCCCTGCGATCACAAAGGCTATCAGCGCGTCCGTTCCGAAATGTCCGAACCGCTTTTGGAAACCTCTTGCCCCTGCAAAACAGATGGCAAGGCCGCAAAGCAAGGCAAATCCTTGCGCATTCGGATTACCGAGAAAACCCGCATACCGATAACCATGCTCTCCCCACCATCCGCCTGAAATGATGAAAATGCCAATCTGAGCCAGCAATATCGCGACCAACGCCCCCACATAGGAAGCGCCGAAAATGACAACGGATGGTCGTGTCTGTGCGTGCGCGCACACCAATCCAAGAAGCGCATAGAGAACGAGAGCAAACCAACCCGCGAATTTCACAATGGGCCAGGCCTGAAACGCTCCCAGCCGTTCGGCTCCGATCAGAAGGCCATACCCCATCACGATGGTGGCAAGTCCCAAGAGCACAAGAAACGGCGTGCCAAGCCCGGCGCGTAAATCGGACCAGCGGGAGGTTGCTGAGCCGACGGCAATCGGTACCAGCAAAACGGCAACGACATCCGACAGGCTCAAGCGCGCTGCCGTCGCGCCGATATCAATCGTGATCTGAATCTGGACAGAAATCGCCAGCACCGCGATTCCAGCAAGCATCAATCGATCAAGGGGGGGCGCCGAATGCGCAGTTATGTTGTCAACACGCAAAGCGCTAGAGCCTTACCTGATCATATGCAGGCAATTGACCGAAATTGGCTCTAGGTGGTCTCGCCATGTGTTCCGAACTTTCGACGCGTCAAAGCCCGTGACCCCTGGATCCAGAGCAATGACGACAGCAATCCCAGAACAAGGGTCATCAAGAGTCCTGCAACACCATAGGCAATTGACAGCGCGACGGCTTCTTCCGCGCCGACGCCCATCAGCCCCAGTCCTGCAACCATACTCCCTTCGCGCACGCCCCAGCCCCCAATACTTATTGGAAGCGCCGAGACGAACGCCACAAAGGGCAGAATGGCGATGAGAACGATCGGATTGAGCGTGATGCCCATTCCTCGTGCCAATACGGCCACCGCCGCAAACCCTGCTGCGACGATGCAAAGGCTGAGCGCAATCAGAAGAACGGTCGTCCCGAACGACCCGAAAATATCACGAACCTGCACAACAAACCGCCTCGCCCAATCGTAGCGCCTGACCGCCAAGATGCCTGCACCCAGGACAAGTACGCCTCCCAGAACAAGCGCTGCCATGGTCCAAGACGCCTCAAGCGTCGCGAGATGCGGAGCAAGAAGCGAAAAGGCGAAAACCGAACCGATTGCAACGCTGAGAACAAGCCCTGTCATCGCTGCCATACGCTCGGCAACCAAGGAAGCGGCGGCGGCAGAGGCACGAACGCCAAGCCGAAGCAACAGAAATGCGCGGACGGATAAGCCTGCAACTGATGTTACCAGGACCAGATTGGCCAGAGCACCCATTCCGAATGTCGCCAGAGCTTCCCTGGTCGCCACTGGTGTTTCAAGTCGCCGGAGAATTGTGAGCCAACGCGCGCTGGCCAACACATATTGAAGCGCCAGCACCAAACACGCTCCAAGAACCGGCCCGCTGTCCAAGCCTTTCAAATTGGCAACGATTTCCGTGAAGTCGAAGTAGAGAAAAAGGAAACCAAGGATCGATAATCCAATCAGAGCGCGCACCGCGAATTTCAACCAGGTCTGTTGACCTCGCGAAGACACGAGCGGCGACGACTCGTCTGGAATATCTGTGCTCAGATTAGACATCCACCTCTTCTTCGGCGGTTGGGAAGGCCAGCTCGTTTATGGAGCCTCAGTCATCGGATTCTCCTGTCGGCCACGATCGTCGCTTCATACCGACAACGGCGTTCCGAATCGTGCGCTCGCGACATGCCGAATCACAGAGAATTGAAGCCCAGACCCTATAATGGTCATTGGCGCAGTTACCATCTTATATGTGAGGTTCCAAGTCCGATAATGATCCTGGCCGCGGCAGCAACACACAACGATCACCGATGGTACATAATTGCCTCAGATCTCCAACGTCACTGAACTATCTTATCGAGGCCGCTATGCAATTGCGCCTCTGACCGGGAATTGGCAGAATTCGGGTGAGATGATGAATGGAAGGCTGATCTCGTGAAGATACTTTACTTCGGGGCACTTGCACTGACGGCAGTGACTATCTTTGGGGCCATCCCGGCTACGGCTGATACCACTAAACCAGATGTCCATGACTGTGACCGATTGGCGGGCGATCCACGTGACCCGGATCGGGTGACACCGGGCGTCCGTGTTCCCAAAATGGACGGCGAGAAGGCGCTGGAAGCCTGCCAGGCAGCGCTTGAGGCACACCCGGACGCGACACGGTTTCTCTACCATTTGGGCCGTGCAAACCACGCTCTGGACAATTACGACGACGCCGCACGATGGTTTCAAAAAGCGGCAAATGCCGGATACGCCCCGGCAATGAGCATTCTCGGCGTCTTCTACGCAGCAGGCGGCGGTGTTCCCCAAGACTACGAAATCGCCGTTCAATGGTATCGCAAGGCAGCCGCGAATGGATACGCGGTGGCAATGTACAACCTTGGCGTGCGTTATGCGGATGGGCTGGGCGTCGGCGGCCAGGACTATGATCAGGCCGTGAAATGGTTCGAGCGCGCAGCCGACAAGAGTCATGCGGGCGCCATGGAAGGCCTTGCCTATTTGTATCTCGCTGGGCGCGGGGTCCCTCGTGACGACGTCAAAGCAACCCATTGGTTTCGCCGGGCAGCCGAAAGCGGTCGCCCGGATGCGATGTATAATCTGGGCTATGCCTACGATGTCGGACGCGGGGTCAAGGCTGATGGCAAACAGGCCGCACTGTGGCTGGCGAAAGCGCTGAAAGCGGGCAGCCAGGACCTCAAGGGCGATCTGTTCAATCACAAAGAACTATGGACGGATGCCACGCGCCGCGCTCTCCAGGACCTTCTTCGAGAAGCCGGTGCCTACAGCGGCCCCTCCGATGGATCTTTCACCGAAGAATTTCGCAAGGCAATGAAAGACTACGCGGCCCAACCCTGACCGCATTTCCGAGTCATTGTCGAATCGGGTACGTCGCTCCAGGACTTATGTCTTGGACGATGTCGCAGGCATGGACTCTCCACGCCTGCTGCACGTATTATGGTGCGGGCGCATGGTATGCGCGATGCGGTGGAAGTCGAAGGGAAGCGACAGTATGGACAATCCCCTCATGAAAAAGGACCTTGCGGATTCTATTCAAGAACTGCGCAATGAGGTCGAACGGCGTTTGATGCGCAACAAATATTATGTCGCGATCAAGAAACTCGATGATCTTCTGGAGGCTATCCGTCCTTTGGAGGCCGAGGTCATCGACGACGATTTGACGCAGCGGACGGAACGCGCGGCATTGACCAGCCAACCCGTGCTTGAGTCGCACCCACCGGCGCCTGTTGAGCCCGCGAGCGAAGAAATATTCGCGGTCCAGCCGCAGCAGCAGCCAGATCCCGTCGAAACACTCCCGAGGCAGGATGTGTTTCAGGCCGTACCAAGCGAACCTGAAGCACCGGCTCCTGCCCAGCCACAAGCGACGCCAGCCATGCCGGAACCTGTGGCTGGATCACCGACGATGCCCGAAAGTCTGGGCGGAAACGTCTATCCGGCGACACCGCCACAACAATCGGCTCATCTGGCCCAGCCTGCCGAGGAAGTCTTTCAGCCGAGCACGCCGCAGCAGCCACAAGGCTTCGACCAAAGCGGCAATCCGATCGATCAAGGTCAGCAGCGGCAACAGACCGATGCGATGTTCGCGCCGCGCCACTCGGCTGCGGAATAATCACAAGCGAGCAGCTAGAAACGTAAGACAGGTGTTTTCGGGTCACTGATCCGCGTCTACTTGGTTTTCCGATTGCCAGGCGACGCCACGATTGCGCTTTCTGCGGAGGCTGGACCTTGCATCCGGGCTGCCACACGCTATGTTGCGCCGCGACATAGACTTACCCGGAGCACGGAAACATGACACTCGCGGCCGGAACCAGCGATCTCACAACACATGCCCCATCGGCACAGCTTATCGGCCGTTTTGAAGAGGCGGCAAATGCATCCAAGGCGTTCCTGGATCATGCTTGCGACACGTTAAGGCCCACGCTTGCACCTGACGGACGACCGTCGAGCGAAGCGCTGGAACAGGCGCAGCATCAGGCACATGGCCTTGCGTGGCTTGCAACCTATGTCGAAGCGCTCACCCAACTCGCTGCCTATGCCGAGCGCATGGACGGGGAAGACCGGTTTGGCGAACTCGAGAACCTCATCGTACAAGCGGCCTTTGCCGAGTATCTTGCACAAATGGCAGGCGGCATTCCGATGAGCCAAACGGAGTTCGTGCGGCCGGCTGATCTTGGTTTGAGCGACGGAGATGTCGAGAGCTTTAAAAGCGGTATCGTTGCCGAACTTATCAGCGAGGGACGAAATCCGGAGATTCGAAGTCGGATTGCAGAACTCCTTCAAGGAGCCGAAGGGGGAGCGACGTTCGGCGACACCGGACTGGACGACACCTATGAAGCGATGCGCGACGAAATGCGGCGCTTTGCCAACCAGGAAGTCCTCCCGCATGCCCATGAATGGCATCTCGCAAATGATTACATTCCGCTCCATACGATCGAGAGGATGGCCGAGCTTGGCGTCTTCGGCCTTACGATCCCGGAAGAATTCGATGGGTTGGGGCTCGGCAAAGAGTCCATGTGCGTCGTCTCTGAAGAATTGTCGCGCGGCTACATAGGCGTCGGTTCGCTTGGCACACGTTCTGAGATCGCTGCGGAACTCATCTTGCAGGGAGGCACCGAAGCACAGCAGACGCGCTGGCTCCCGCCCATCGCATCGGGCGAAGTCCTGCCGACCGCAGTCTTCACGGAACCGAACACGGGCTCGGATCTGGCAGCGATTAAGACGCGGGCTGTGCGCGAAGGCGACCACTATCTGATCACGGGACAAAAGACGTGGATCACGCATCCGGTTCGTGCCGATCTGATGACGTTGATGGCCCGTACTGGAACGGCAGAAGAAGGCTATCGCGGCCTGTCCATGTTCCTGGCTGAAAAACCGCGCGGCACCGACGCCGATCCTTTTCCGGCCGATGGCATGACGGGGGGCGAAATCGAGGTGCTTGGCTACCGCGGCATGAAGGAGTTCGACATCTCCTTCGACAACTTCAATGTTCCCGCCGAAAACCTGCTTGGAGAGGTTGAGGGGCAAGGCTTCAAGCAGTTGATGCAGACGTTCGAAGCGGCCCGCATTCAGACCGCCGCAAGAGCCATTGGCGTTGCGCAGGCCGCCCTCGACGTTGCGCTCCGATACGCTCAGGATCGCATCCAGTTTTCCAAACCGATCCTCTCCTTCCCTCGCGTCTCCGACAAGATCGTGCACATGGCCGTTGAAATCATGACGGCGCGCCAACTCACCTATGCGGCGGCACGTGAAAAGGATCTGGGAAGGCGCTCCGACCTGGAAGCCGGAATGGCGAAACTGCTTGCCGCTCGTATTGCCTGGGCCTCGGCCGACAACGCCGTTCAGATTCATGGCGGCAACGGATTCGCACTTGAATACCCGGTCAGCCGTATTTTGTGCGACGCCCGTATTCTCTCGATTTTCGAAGGTGCCGCTGAAATCCAGGCCCAGGTCATCGCCCGCCGCCTGCTGGAAACTTGAGAACGTCGCAATGATGAACCGCTTGCACCTTGTTGCCGCTCTGACGATCATGGCGATCATGGCGATCATGACATCTTCTTCGTCTCTCAGCGCCCAATCGGCAAAGCAGACCGAGATCTCGGAGCGACTGGTCATTGCTCACCGCGGAGCCTCCGGTTATCTCCCGGAACATACGCTTGCGGCGAAGGCACTTGCATTCGGGCAAGGTGCCGATTTCATCGAACAGGATGTCGTCCTGACCAAGGACGGCGTTCCGATCGTCCTGCATGACATTCATCTCGACACAGTGACCGATGTCGCCAAGGTCTTCCCGGATCGCAAACGGGAGGACGGCCATTATTATGCGATCGACTTCACGCTTGCCGAGATCCGCCGGCTGTCCGTAAACGAGCGCATCGACATCAAGACGGGTAAACCGGTCTACCCGACCCGTTTTCCTCAGAACAAATCACGGTTTGCCATTCCTACTCTGGCCGAAGAGATCGAGCTCATTCAGGGACTGAACGCCTCGAGTGGCCGGGATGTCGGGATTTACCCCGAAATCAAGAAACCTGCGTTTCATCGTGCCGAAGGTCAGGACATCTCGAAGATCGTCGTAGAACTCCTTGCCAAATACGGTTACAGCACGAAGCAACACGCCATGTATCTGCAATGCTTCGACTGGAACGAAACGCAACGCATCAGGGGTGAACTCGGTTACAAAGGCAATCTCATCCAGCTTCTCGGCGAGAACGACTGGAACGAGGCGCCGGATGTAGATTTCGACGAACTCATGACCGATGACGGCTTGGACGCGATTGCAAAAGTGGCCGATGGCATCGGACCCTGGACCCATCATCTCGTTGAAGGTCTCGACGAAAAGAAGAACTTGGTGACAACGGATTTGACCGATGCCGCGAAGGAGCGCGGGCTGACGGTCCATGCCTATACGCTGAGGGCAGATGCTCTTCCGGAGTACGCGGAATCGCTCGAAGCTTTCATGGAAATCCTCTTTCTTGCTTTGGGCGTCGACGGCGTTTTCACTGATTTTCCCGACGTGGCTGCCCGCTTTATGCAGGAAATCAGCGGTGTCGAAGCCGTGGTCGAGAAGGTCCAATAACGGGTGCGACCGCGGCTTTTCGCAACTGCCGCTTAGGCATAGTCGATTTTGCTTCTTTCGTTTGTGCGATTACCGGTCCAAGATAGGACGTGCAAATCATTTCTGGAGGCCGTCGTTATGAGTCCTCGCTTCCTCGCAATTGCCGCGGTTGCTGTTTTCTGCTCGTTCGGAGCACATGCCGCTGAGGCAACAGATCCCAAGACTTCGCCCGAGGAACCGGGCAAGGCACGAATAAGCGAGACACTGCAACCGCTTTTGCCAGCCTACTGGAAAGTGTCGGGTCTTAAGGTTATCGCGACTGTCAACGAAGGGGACGCGGTAGAGCCCAAGCTCAAACAGCGCATCGAGGCAAGCATCTCCCCGATCGCCGCACTCTATAGCGAAGCACCTGGCTCAGCCGGCAAGCTTGCGCCATTTGTCGTGATTGTTGAAACAGTACCGGCCGACAATATCCGCACGCTTTACGGTATCGCCTACTCATCCTATCGCGCCGGCAAGTGGTCAGTGCGGATCGGTTTGGAAAACGGCGTCGGCAAGCTCGGTAAGCCGCGCGACCTATTCGCAAGACCGACTGTTATCGCAGGGTCGGAAACAGCAGGTGAAGCTGCCAAACGTCTGTCACTCGCCCAAGTCCTGCTCGATACGTTTCAAAAAGAAAATCTGACCCGCGTGAGCCGATACAAGGCGGAAATCGCAGCTGCCAATGCCAAACACGCATCGGCGCTGAGCGCTTTGAAAGCCGGCAATGTCGCAGAACTCGATGCCCTCGAGGCTGCACAAGCGAAAGCAATTGACGGTCTTGCGAAAAAGGCCGAAGCACTCAAGGCCCCTCTCGAGGCAGACGTCGCCAAGATCAAGGCCGAGCATGCCGCTACTATCGAGAAGCTCAAGGCAAAACAGGCCGAGGAACTCGCGACTCTGAAGAGCGATGGAAAGGCTGAAAAACTCGAAGCGGAAACCCAGCGTCTCGAGATACTTGCAGGCATAGAAAAAGCCCACGGCGAGAAAGCAAAGACCGTCGAGGCGGCCCGGACAAAGGCGCGGGAAGCACTTCGAGATGCGCGCAAGGCCGCATTCGATGCCCTCGAGACGGCACTGAAGAGTGAGGACATCAACATCCGAAGAGGGGCGGTGGAAGCCGCTTTCAGCCAGGACGATGAAACGCTCAAACGCATTGCTCTGGTGCAATCGCTTAACAGCGGCGACTGGGTGCTGCAGGAAGGTGCGCTTCGAACGATCCTTGATCGCAACCCGCTCCTGGCGGTGCAAATCGCTCGACAAGAGAAAGAGGATATCGTGGCAACCATCGATGTTGCCGAACTGGATGCCGGAACCGGGAACTTCAGCGGGAGCTTTCAGCTACCGGATACGGAAGGTCGCGGCGGCAAGGGTAGTATCGGTCAGGGCGGCCTGACGTGGCGAGACGAAGCCTGTTCGCTGTCGCTCACCCTTCAGGACGACGGTATCCTCACAGGTCGGGGGCAGTGCGGCAAAGCAGCGTTCGCTGCAACGTTGCGCTTATATTGAGTCGGACCGCGATCATCCTTCCCTTCGTTGAACTGAGCCGCTAAACCCCGCCGATGAGCGAACGTTCGATTCTCATCACCGGTTGTTCGTCTGGTATCGGCGAATGCTGCGCCCATGGTCTGCAAAAGCGCGGCTGGCGCGTCTTCGCCACGGCACGCAAGCCGGAAGATATCGCCGAGCTCAGAAACCAGGGTCTGGAAGCCCTCTATCTCGATTATCGTGAGTCCGATTCGATCGCGGCCTGCGCCGATCATGTCCTTCAGGCGACAGATGGGCGTATAGGCGCCCTTTTCAATAACGGCGCCTATGGACAACCGGGGGCCGTCGAGGACTTGCCGACAGGAGCGCTTCGCGAACAATTCGAGGCGAACTTTTTCGGTTGGCATGACCTGACCGCCCGCTTGATTCCAGCAATGCGTGCCAACGGAGGCGGGCGGATCGTGCAGAATTCATCGGTCCTGGGATTGGTGTCGCTCAAATATCGCGGCGCTTACAACGCCAGCAAGTTTGCGCTCGAAGGTCTTACGGACGCCATGCGTCGGGAATTGAAGGGCACGGGAATCCATGTGTCGCTGATCGAACCGGGGCCGATCTGGAGCCGCTTCTCCGACCATGCCCTCACAGCCTACAGAGAGAACATCGATCTGAGCGGATCGCCTCATGCCGAAACCTATGCACAGCGGATCGCCGCGATGGAAGCTGGCGGTGCAACCCGATTCAAGCTGGGTCCCGAGGCGGTTCTCTCCAAACTTGTGCATGCTCTGGAGAGCAAAAACCCTCGCCCGCGTTACTTCGTCACCATCCCCACGCATCTCATGGCATTTGCGCGCCGCGTTCTGCCGACACGCATTCTCGATGCCATAACCGCGGGGCACTGATGTCACGCCCAATCCGAGCCATTTCCCATAAATACGATTGCCAAATGGCACTGCGGCTAACCCCTTATTGCCAGGCATCCGACTCGACTTGCGCGCGCGGTGCTTGCCAATTGGCTGCGTTGGTCGTTTAGATAGCGGATGAACAGCCTCTTCTACGGATTAATTCCATTCGCAGTCGGCGCCGTTGCCGTAGTGCTGGGTTTCGGGCTTTGGAATATGCTGCGCGATGGCAGTGCATCGCTGTCTCAAACGCTCATGCGCTGGCGCGTCTTGCTTCAATTCTTTGCCGTTATCATCATCATGGTAGCGATCTACTTCAAAGGAAACTGAGTCTGCTCCATGGTTGTCCTAAACAAGATCTACACAAAAACAGGCGATGCCGGCACGACCGCATTGGGTACGGGCACGCGCGTTCCAAAACACCATGTCAGGATCGAATCCTACGGAACAGTTGACGAAACCAATGCCGCAATCGGCATGGCGCGTCAGAATCTGACATCAGACGATGCCCAGGTCGACGCCATGCTTGAACGAATACAAAATGACCTATTCGATCTTGGAGCAGACCTGTGCACACCAGATACCGGAGAGCCGCTCGAATATGAGCCTTTGAGGATTACGGACAGTCAGGTAGAGCGCCTCGAAGGCGAAATCGATACGCTGAACAGCGAACTCGAACCGCTCAAGTCGTTTGTCCTGCCCGGCGGCACCCCCGGCGCGACGGCGCTCCATGTTGCACGCACTGTTTGTCGCCGCGCGGAACGGTTGATGGTTGCCTTGAACAGCTTGGATGGCGAAATCGTTTCAGACCCGGCTATGCGCTATGCCAACCGTCTCTCGGATTTTCTTTTTGTGGCCAGCCGCTACGTCAACGCGAAGGGGGCCGAAGACAAACTGTGGACGCCCGGCGCAAACCGCTAGGGATCGCAGAAAGTGTTCGTTCCTCTCCATGATCGCAACCCGCTGAAAAGCATATCCTTTCAGTATGTAACTGTTGCGCTCATTGTGATGAACGTCTTTGTTTTCGTCGTCTTTCAGACCGAGCTGATCTTTCCGCTCGGTCATCTTGCTGAGGCCTTTGCCGTCGTCCCCATCGAGCTGTTCAGCCGCGGTCTACTCGTCTCCGGACATGTGCTGATCCCCGACGGCGCTGTGCCGGTTCCCGAGCGACTCACACTTGTGACCTATATGTTTTTGCATGGGGGCTGGATCCATCTGATCGGCAATATGGCGTTCCTATGGGTCTTTGGCGACAATGTCGAAGACGCGATGGGCCATATTCGTTTCGTCATGTTCTACATCATGTGCGGTGTCGCGGCGGCGCTTGCACACTCCTGGGCCCAACCAGAATCCGATGTTCCTTTGATCGGTGCGAGCGGCGGCGTGGCCGGCATAATCGCCGCCTATCTTATGCTGCATCCCAAAGTCAAAGTCTGGGTGCTCGCACTTTGGCGAATACCGATCCGTATTCCGGCTATCTGGGCGCTGGGATTCTGGGTCGGGTTGCAGTTTTTCAGTGCCATTACTGCAACCGAAGAGAATGTCGCGTGGTGGGCGCATATCGGCGGCCTGGCAGCCGGAGCGGTTCTGATCTTGTTCATGCGCCGGCCGGGCGTTCTCCTGTTTGATCGCACTGCGGGAGGCGCATAAGCCCGCCGCAATGCGCCCCACGTCAAAAGCGTCGCACCTGCCGAGAATCATCTTTCGGAGCATTGACTTGGGTTTGACCCGCGAGTACGGTCGCGGCCGCTTTTCGCATGTGCGAAGAGCCGGGACATTGGGAATTCCGAACGGCCTTCTCCCCTGCTTTTCGCCGACCGCTCCAACGAGCCACCGATCCTAACGGAGCCGTCCATGAAGATCCTGGTCCCGGTCAAACGTGTCGTCGACTACAATGTGAAGATCCGGGTAAAATCCGACGGTTCCGGCGTTGAGCTGGCAAACGTCAAGATGTCGATGAATCCTTTCGACGAGATCGCTGTCGAAGAAGCGATCCGGATGAAGGAAGCCGGCACGGCGGAGGAAATCGTCGCCGTCTCGATTGGACCCCAGAAAGCGCAGGAGACGATCCGAACCGCGCTTGCCATGGGCGCCGATCGCGGAATTCTCGTCAAGACAGACGATACGCTGGAACCCCTCGCCGTGGCCAAGGTCCTCAAAGCGATCGTGGCCGAGGAGAACCCCGATCTGGTCGTTCTCGGCAAGCAGGCGATCGACGACGATTGCAACCAGACCGGTCAGATGCTCGCAAGTCTCCTCGACTGGCCTCAGGGCACATTCTCATCGAAGATCGTTTTTGAGGATGACAAGGTACGTGTGACACGAGAGGTCGACGGCGGACTGGAAACCATTCTCTTGAACCGACCGGCCGTGTTGACAACGGATCTCCGGCTTAACGAACCGCGCTATGCGTCATTGCCGAATATCATGAAAGCCAAGAAGAAGCCGATCGACGAGAAGGCACTTGAGGATTTCGGGATCGATACGGCACCGAGGCTGACTGTCCAGAACACGGCCGAACCTGCAACCCGCGAAGCGGGCGTGCGTGTCGCCGACGTCGCTGAACTTGTCGCCAAGCTCAAGAATGAGGCGGGAGTAATCTGATGGCGACCCTGCTTATCGCCGAACACGACAACACGACACTGAATGACGCCACGGCCAAGACACTGTCGGCGGCAACAGCTCTCGGAGCCGATGTCCACATCCTTGTTGCCGGTGAAAACTGTTCCGGTGTTGCTGATCAAGCGGCCAAGCTAGAGGGCGCTGCAAAGGTCCTCCTGGCAGATGCACCGCATCTGGCCACGTCGCTGGCCGAAGAGATGGCCGCGCTTACGCTGTCCATCGCCGATGGCTACGATGCGATCCTGGCACCGGCGACCACAACCGGTAAGAACTTCCTGCCGCGTGTGGCCGCAAAGCTGGACGTTGGCCAGATCTCGGAGATCAGCGCCGTCGTGTCACCAGATACCTTCGAGCGCCCCATCTATGCTGGGAATGCTATTCAGACGGTGCAGTCTCACGATCCCAAAAAGGTCATGACAGTCCGCACCACGGCATTCCAGGCCGTCGAAGAAGGCGCATCCGCGCCAGTCGAGAGCATTGCCGTTCCCGATCCTCTAGGCGTTTCCAGCTTCGAAGGCGCAGAACTCTCCAAGTCGGATCGCCCGGAACTCACCTCCGCCAGTATTGTCATATCCGGCGGCCGCGGACTGGCGTCGGGCGAAAACTTCGACACCTATATTGCCCCTGTGGCCGAAAAGCTCGGTGCCGCGATTGGCGCCAGCCGCGCCGCGGTCGATGCCGGATACATGTCAAACGACTACCAGGTCGGTCAGACCGGCAAAGTCGTTGCACCCGATCTCTATATTGCCGTCGGCATTTCCGGTGCTATCCAGCACCTCGCCGGCATGAAGGACTCCAAAGTGATCGTCGCCATCAACAAGGATGATGAGGCGCCGATTTTCCAGGTCGCTGACTATGGCCTGGTGGCCGATCTCTTCACCGTTTTGCCGGAGCTCGCGGCCGAGCTCGAAAAAACCGGTACGTAGAAAGCGCTGCAGACAATGGAAATTAAAAAAGTCGGAGTGATTGGCGCGGGTCAGATGGGCAACGGAATTGCTCATGTGATCGCGCTGGCAGGCTATAAGGTTGCATTGAACGACGTCGAAAAAGACCGCATCGAACAAGGGCTGGCGACCATCAACGGCAACCTTGCGCGCCAGGTTGCATCGTCCAAGATTACGGAAGAGCAGCGCAAGGCGGCAATGGACAACATCTCTATTGCGGAGACGTTCGATGCCTTCTCCGACACGGATCTCGTGATCGAGGCGGCCGTCGAGAACGAAGACGTGAAACGTGCGATCTTTGCCGAACTGTGTCCGGCGCTACGGTCCGAGGCAATCCTGGCCACGAATACATCGTCGATCTCGATCACGCGCCTGGCGGCTTCGACCGATCGGCCCGAGCAATTCATCGGCATGCATTTCATGAACCCGGTTCCGGTCATGGCGCTGGTCGAAATGATCCGCGGAATTGCGACCGAGGAAGAAACGTTTTCCTGCGCCACAGATTTCGTGACGGGGTTGGGGAAAACGATCGCTGTTTCGGAAGACTTCCCGGCCTTCATGGTGAACCGCATTCTTCTGCCAATGATCAACGAAGCGGTCTACACGCTCTACGAAGGCGTCGGCTCCGTGAAAGCGATTGACACGGCACTCAGGCTCGGTGCGCGGCATCCAATGGGTCCGTTGGAGCTCGCAGATTTCATCGGCCTCGATACGTGTCTTGCCGTCATGCAGGTTCTCTACGAAGGCCTGGCGGATACCAAGTATCGCCCCTGTCCACTGCTCGTGAAATATGTCGAAGCAGGATGGCTTGGTCGCAAGACCCAGCGCGGTTTCTATGACTATCGTGGCGATGAGCCTGTGCCCACCCGCTAGAGCACACTGCGACTTGCGGTGCTGGAAGGACCGCTTCGACGCGGATCAGCTTTTTCCCACTGCTGCCTTGATGAGCGCCTTGGCATCATCGGAATGCCATTCGGCCGGCCCGACAAGACGTGCGATTTCCTTCCCATCGCGGTTTATAAGCAGCGTTGTCGGCATACCAAAGGCCTTGAGAGCGGGCGCGATTTTTCCGGACGAGTCGTTATAGAGTTTGAGTTCCTTGATACCGATTTGTTCAAGGAATTCTCGCGGCTTGTCGAGTCCGCCCCGATCGATGCTGACGGCGACCACATCAAAATCGTCGCCGCCGAATTCTGCTTTGAGTGCATCGAAATAGGGCATCTCCTTGCGGCAAGGCGCACACCAGGTGGCCCACAGATTGAGAAGCACGACTTTGCCCTGCCATTTGCCGAGCGAGGTGTCTGCGCCCTCTCCGGAAATGAACTTGACGTCTGAGAGCTCGACGGGTGCCGAATGAATGACAAGAGACGCGAGTTCGCCCTTGTTGAGACCGGCAATGCCGCCCGAGGGCTCCGACGGTGCAACCATCTTGGTGCTGGACGTTTCAGGGGGCTTAACGGTGGTCGCAACCGGCACAACCGGTGCATTGCCATACGGCCCGAAAGTCACGTATATCCCAACGAAACCAGCGACTGCAGCCAGGATCGCCGCCAGTACATAGGTAGCTTTCGGAATTCGGTTCGTTTGGCTTTCGGTTTCTTCAGCACCCATGGCGTTTCATATCCAGGTTCGTTTCGGACGATAGTGACGTCGGGCAAGCTCTCATCGGGGCGATAGCATATGACCAACAGAATGTGGGGCGGCCGGTTCGATGCCGGCCCTGCCGAAATCATGGAGGAAATAAACGCCTCTATCGATTTCGACAAACGATTGGCACCCCAGGATATTACCGCCTCCAAAGCTCATTGCGCCATGTTGGCGGAGACCGGGGTAATTTCAAGGCAAGATGCCGACGCCATTGCCGCAGGTCTAGACACGATTCTGTCAGAAATCGAGGGCGGCAAGTTCACCTTTTCCAGGGCGCTCGAAGACATCCACATGAATGTCGAATCGCGCCTTGCCGAGCTTATCGGACCGACTGCCGGCCGACTGCATACCGCGAGATCGCGAAACGATCAGGTCGCAACCGACTTCAAGCTCTATGTACGCGACACGATCGACCATTTGGACGGACAGATATCGACCCTGCAAGAAGTCCTGGCAACCAAGGCCCTTGCGCATGCCAAGCTCGTCATGCCGGGCTATACCCATCTGCAGACGGCCCAACCGATCACCTTCGGGCATCACCTGCTGGCTTATGTCGAAATGTTGTCACGGGATCGCGGCCGGTTTGCCGATGCCCGCGAGCGGTTGAATGAAAGCCCGCTCGGCTCTGCCGCCCTTGCAGGCACATCGTTCCCGATCGACCGCGATATGACTGCCAAGGCGTTGGGATTTTCACGGCCAACCGCCAACTCTCTGGATGCAGTCGCAGACCGGGACTTCGTTCTCGAAACGCTGGCAGCCTGCAGTATCACAGCCGTCCATCTTTCCCGGCTTGCCGAAGAGATCGTGCTTTGGGCTTCATCCGAATTCGGTTTCATCAGGCTGTCCGATGCGTTTTCCACCGGCTCATCCATTATGCCGCAGAAGCGCAACCCGGATGCAGCCGAGCTTGTGCGCGCAAAGACCGGTCGCATTGTCTCAGCATTTCAAAGCCTAAGCGTGGTGATGAAGGGGCTGCCCCTCGCCTACTCGAAGGACATGCAGGAAGACAAGGAAGCGGCATTCGATGCGCTCGATTCGATTTCGCTCGTTCTTGCGGCCATGGCGGGCATGATCGCCGACCTCGAACCGGACCCGGCCGCCATGCGCCGCAGCGCCGCGCGCGGCCATCCAACCGCGACCGATCTCGCCGACTGGCTTGTCCGCGAGGCGGGCCTCCCGTTCCGCGACGCCCATCACGTGACGGGCCGTGTTGTCGCCAAGGCCGATGAAGAAAATGTGCAGTTATGGCGCCTGCCCCTGTCGGCTATGCAGGAGATCGAGCCGCGCATTACGGACGATATCATGTCCGTTCTTTCGGTTGCGAACTCGGTCAAGAGTCGGAAAAGCTATGGCGGGACGGCGCCAGGCAACGTATCGAGAATGGCGCGACGCTGGATAAAGCGTTTGGAAAGAGAAAGCCGATCGCGCTAAAAGGGGTGCTGATTGGCACTTGAAAACAGGGGCGCTCAAAAATGCGCATAACCAAAACACTCGGTGTCGTGGTCGTGCTGGCGACGGCAATCAGCCTTTCCGCCTGCGGCCGCAAAGGCCCGTTAGAAGCCCCGCCCGGCAAGAGCTCGGCCGGGATAACCGCAATTTTCGCGCAGCTTTTCTAGGCTGACCGATCTGTGGCTGCTGGCTAGGTCCATCGCCTGGCGCGCCCACCTAAGCGACCGACCATGCACCACTTCGCCTATAGAGACGGCGTGCTACACGCCGAGGACGTTCCCCTGAGCACAATCGCTGACGCGGTTGGAACGCCCTTCTACTGCTATTCGACAGCGACGCTTGAGCGGCATTATTCGGTTTTTGCCGATGCCTTCTCTGGCTCCGATACGCTGATCTGCTATGCGCTGAAGGCGAACTCCAATCTTGCCGTCCTGAAAACGCTCGGCCGCCTCGGGGCGGGCATGGACGTCGTGTCGATCGGTGAGTTGGAACGCACCCAGGCCGCCGGTATCTCGCCAAAGAAGGTCGTCTTCTCGGGTGTGGGCAAGACGCGCAGCGAAATCGCCCGGGCACTCGAACTGGGAATCTACGCGTTCAACGTCGAATCCGAGCCCGAGCTGGTCGCCATCAGCGAAACCGCCGCATCGATGGGTGCGACCGCGCCCATTGCGATCCGGGTCAATCCGGATGTGGATGCCCGAACGCACGCAAAGATCTCAACCGGGAAAGCCGAGAACAAGTTTGGCGTACCCTATGACCGGGCGCCCGAACTCTATGCCCACGCAGCAAAGCTGCCGGGTGTCGAACCGATAGGCGTCCATATGCATATCGGCAGCCAGATCACCGATCTGGAGCCGTTCTCCGAAGCCTTCGCACTCTTAAGAGAGCTGACGGAACGTTTGAGACGAGACGGGCACGACATCCGCTTCGTCAATTTCGGAGGAGGTCTCGGCATCCCTTATCGCGGTGTCGACGACATCCCTCCCGAACCGAAGACCTATGCAGCGACGGTCAAAGCGGCCGCCGAAGGGCTGGATTGCCGGCTCCTGTTCGAGCCGGGACGCATGATATCGGGCAATGCCGGGATCCTGGTCACACAGGTCATTTATGTAAAAAAAGGCACGGACAAGACATTCACAATTGTCGATGCGGCAATGAACGATCTCATCCGCCCGACACTTTATGATGCGTATCACGACATCTGGCCCGTCGCAGAGAAGCGACAAAACGACACAGATGTGATGACCGACCTTGTCGGTCCGGTATGCGAGACCGGCGACTATCTCGCTCTCGAAAGAGCCCTTCCAGAACTCAAGGAAGGCGATCGATTGGCCATCATGACGGCTGGCGCCTATGGTGCCGTGCAGGCGGGAACCTATAATACGCGCCTGCTGGTGCCTGAAGTCCTTGTAAATGGCGACCAGTATGCGGTGATCCGGCCACGGACGGACTATGAGGCACTTATCGGCCAGGACCAGATACCGGACTGGCTCACCGAGACGTGATCGCCAGGCTGAGGAAATCGGCCACGCTTCTGCCTGGAAAAGCGCCGAAACTGCTCGAAACCAGCATCGAGATTATGGTAGTTTTCAACGATGCCTAAGCATAAGACGGTAGTCGACCCTTCGCGCGATGCGGCACGAACGCTCGACCGAAAGATCCGGCTCGCCAAGACTGCGAATCTTTTCGAGCAGATCTGGCGGGCACTTTTCTGGCCCTTCCTGATTTGCGGCCTGTTCCTGGTCGCGTCACTTGCTGGCCTTTGGCCGGTGCTGCCTTTATGGGTCCATAAGGGCCTGCTGGCTCTGTTTGCTCTCGGCGGATTGATTTCACTGATGCCGCTGATGCGCGTTCGCTGGCCCTCGCGCACCGAAGCCTTGCGCCGGTTGGAGCAAGTTTCAGGGGTCCCGCATCGCCCGGCGACAACCTTCGATGACACGCTCCCTGAATCGAGTTCCGATGAGCAGAAGGCGCTTTGGCAGGCTCATCGCCAGCGCATCGCAGACGAAGTCGGCCGACTGAAGGCTGGAAGCCCGCGTCCGAGAATCGATCGGCTGGATCCGATGGCTTTGCGCGCAGCCCTGCTACTCGTCATCGCCGTCACCATCGCGGCGACCGCCGGGTCGATGCAAGACCGGATTGCGACGGCGTTTTCGTTCACGCAGGCACCGGTCCTGACATCGCTGCGGCTGGATGCCTGGGTAACGCCGCCGCTCTACACCGGAGCGGCACCGGTCGTCCTTGCGGAAGGCCGGGATACGTCGGGCCAAGCCCAGGGTATTCGACAGGTCACCGCTCCCGAGAAAAGCCTTCTCCTCGTCCGGATCAACAGCACGGAAACGTCGGCTCCACGCCTGGTTATGACCACATCCGAGGCGGCGCCGCCGGAAGACATCGAGCCGGCGAGCCAGGAAAAGGGGGTCACAGAATACAAAGTGACTCTGGCGAAATCTGCACGCGTTGAAGTTCGAACGTCCAGCCATGCGATTACCACCTGGAACTTCGATGTGGTCAAGGATACGGCTCCGACCATTGTTTTGACCGAGGAACCGGACCGGACTCCTCGCGGCGCGTTGCGACTGAATTACGAAGTCCGTGACGATTATGGCGTTGCGGGCGCCGAAGCGCTCTTTGCGCTTGCCGACAATGCAGGCGAAAGCCAAACGGACGATAGTTATACGATCCAACCGCCAACCTTTCAGCTGACCCTGCCGCGGACCAACGCCAAAACCGCAGCAGGTCGGACATTCAAGGATCTCACGGCACATCCCTGGGCTGGTCTGAAGGTCAGAATGACGTTGCAGGCTCGCGACCAGGCGGGAAATGTGGGCGAGAGTAAACCGTTCGAGATGGTGCTACCGGCCCGCAGATTCACAAAACCGTTGGCTCGCGCCGTGATCGAACAACGGCGAAATCTGGTCCGCAGCCGCGAGAATAGTGACGATGTCGCATTGGCATTGGACGCTCTGACAATTGCACCAGACAAGTTCATGACCGACAAGGTCGTTTTCCTGGGCCTGCGAACGGCTTTTTGGCGCCTCAAAGGCAATAACGACATCGAGTCGCTCGCCAGCGTCGTCAAACAATTGTGGGATATTGCCCTGCGAATCGAAGATGGCGATCTGCCCGATGCGGAACGCGCACTGAGGGCAGCACAAGAGCGTCTGGAACGCGCCATCCAGGACGGTGCGCCCGAGTCCGAGATCAAGCGTCTGATGGCGGAGCTGAGACAGGCGCTCAACAAGTATCTGCAGACCCTTGCCGAGCGCGCAAAGCGGAACGGCAACATGGCCAACATGAACCCGCTGGGCAATCAGCGCATGTTATCCGCAAAGGATCTGGAGCAGATGCTCAAGAAGATTGAGGATCTCGCTAAAACCGGATCCCGCGATCTTGCACAGCGGATGCTGAGCGAGCTACGCAACATGCTTGAGCGCCTGCAAATGGGCACATTCGCACGCAACTCCCAATCCGAACGCATGATGAAGACGCTTGAAGGTCTTGGCGATCTCATTCAGCGACAACAGAAGCTGTTGGACGATACATTCAACGCTCAACGTGGTGAGAACGGCCAGGGCCAGCGGCAAGGTCGAGGCAAAGGTCAGGGCGAAGGCGAAGGACAGCAACAGGGACAGCGGCAAGGCCGGGGCCAGCGTCCTGGACAAGGCGAGGGTCAGGGACGTGGCCAGGGCAAGGGCGGCATTGCCGGTCTTGGCGACCGACAGGCAGACATTGAAGGCGCCCTCCGAGCTCTGATGGAGCAACTGCGTGGGCTTGGTGCCAAGCCACCGGAGCAGCTGAATGGCGCCGGCAAGGCGATGGGTGATGCGAAGGGCGCGCTGGGTGAGTCAGACCTCGATCGGGCAACGGAGCAGCAGACCCTCGCATTGGATCTGATGCGTCAAGGCACGCAGAGCCTTGCAGAGCAGGTCCTGCAGAGTCTGAGCGCGCAAATGGGCCGTGGCAATCAGGGCAACCGGGATCCGTTCGGCCGGCCTGAGCGGACACAGGGCCCCGACCTCGGCACTTCGGTGAAAGTCCCCGACGAAATCGATATTCAACGTGCCCGGGAAATCCTGGAAGAGCTACGCCGACGTCTGAGCGACCCAACCCGTCCGTTGATCGAACTTGATTATCTGGAACGCCTGATCCGGCAGTTCTAGGTTCTGATTCTAGAGCCCTGAAGCCAGCCCTCTCCCCCGGCCCAACCGCCCAATAAGGGTACCCTCGGGGTGATTGGGCCGGGGGAGAGGGCAGGCTGTGGCAACGAAAACACCGTTGCGCGGCTTTCGTAACGGCCGCCTAAAGCGCCGCATTCACCTCGTCACGGATTTGTTCGAGGGTGAAGGGTTTCTGGATCACGCCGAGGATGACCTTTTCCAAACCGTGAGCTCGTTCGCGCTGCTGTGCATAACCTGTCATCAGCAGAATGGGCAGATCCGGACAGTCGCGTGCAAGCTGCAATGCCAACGCAATGCCGTCGATGACCGGCATGCGAATATCGGCAAGCAACAGATCGAATGTCTGGACCGGCGACGTCAGCCGCTCCAAGGCTTCAGCACCATCATGAACGGCCGTGACGCGATGCCCGTCCATTTCCAATGCCCGGCGCACAAAATCACGAACAGGAGCGTCATCCTCGGCAACCAGGATGCGTGCCATCATCTCAATCCCAGGTCAGCTTCAAGGTCATGAAGTCAACAATCTTGCCTGATTCGGCCGATGAAAGGCAGTTCGCGGTAATGATGCGCCAGATCCATCCCATAGCCGATGACGAAATCATCCGGACACACAAAGCCACGAAAATCGGCCGTTATGGGCTGGGCTCGCACCACGGTCTTGTCGAGTAGGACACAGGTTTGGACCGAAGCGGCACCGCGGTCCGATATCAATGCCTTGGCAAAGGCGAGGGTTCGACCGGACTCGAGAATATCGTCGACCAGCAGGACATGTCGGCCATGGACGCCGGACGAAATATCTTTCAATATCTGGACATTACCGGACGATTCCGTGCCTGAGCCATAACTCGCCAAGAAAATGAAATCGACCTCCGGTCGCAAACCGGCACCGTACATGGCACGCAGCAGATCTGCCGCGAAAATGAAGCTTCCCTTCAGAACGGCAATGACGAGAAGATCTTCCGTTGCGCCACGCGCGATTTCCCTGGCCAGACTCTCCACCCGTTCGGCGATGGTGCCTGTGGAAAACATGACCTCGATGTTCGATCCGTCTGCTGCGACGGTCATCGGGATCGGGCAAACCGCACCTGAACGCTTCCGATGGATTTCGGCGGCGATGGAATTCGGGCCAAAAACAAGGTGCGCTCGCCTCCGGGAAGCGGATCCTCTCGAATATCCGCAGCCCACTGATAGACCTCCACGTCCACCGAGTTGCGCAGAGCGAACACGACGGTTGGAACGGTTAGGGTGGCGTTGGTCAGATTTCGGATCTCGCCCTCGACTTCCAAAACGGGGCGCCCGGCCTCAACTGCCCAATGATAGGCGACCGGGCCGAAGCCCAAACCGCGGACATTCACCGGAATGCCGAGTTTTTCGTAAGCCCAGGCCGTCCCGGGAATTGCACGAACGACCGAGACGCGCCCTTCATAAGCGGAATAGGATATACCGGCAAACAACAGAACCAATGCGATCCATCCAAGCGTCACGCCATCCATCCCGTTGGAAAGGCGCGCCAGCATCGACGATTGCGGAGGGGCTCCCGGCGGCGGATCGGAAACCGGATCTATCAGTTCTGGGGGATTTTGAACGGGCGTGTCGTCTTCGGCTTCCGGCTCTTCTTCAGGCTCGTCAGCTTCCGCAGATAGCGCGTCGTCGTCATCCTCTGATTCGTCTTCGTCAGATGCGGCCTCGACCGGCTCTGGTGTTTCTTCCTCTTCCGAAGGCTCCTCTTCTAGGGAGTCCTCCTCCTCATCCTGTGCTTCAACCGGTTCCGAATCATCTGGCGCATCCTCTTCGGGCGTCTCCGCCTCCGGTGCGTCATCGTCTTCGCGGAATACGAGTTCGTCGTCGTCATCGTCACCAAGATCGGGGGCTGCGGGTGGCTCTTCGTCCGGCTCCTTGGCAATTGCGTGCCAGACTTCTCCGCATTTTGCACAGCGAACCTTACGGCCTTCAACGGGAAATTCCGCTGGGCTCTCGTAGCAGGTGCCACAACTCACGCATTCGAGGATCTTGCTCATCTTGCCATTCTGTTCCGATATGGCCCATCGTCAGCGTGCCGGTGCCAAAAAGCATTGATACAAAGAATGGAGTTTCCCATAAAGTCCCTTGGGCAAGGAATTTTTTTGAGGTATGCGGAGGTTGTAGCCTCGCAGAACCAACAACCTAAAGAAGGTGTGGCGCGTGATTCGTTTCGAACATGTCGGGATACGATACGGGATGGGCCCTGAAGTCTTGCGGGACATCAGCTTCCATTTGTTGCCCGGATCGTTCCATTTTTTGACCGGCCCCTCCGGTGCGGGCAAGACGACGCTGTTGCGCCTCTTGTTCATGTCGATCAAACCGAGCCGGGGCCTGATTTATCTTTTTCAGTCGAATATCGCCGATATGTCGGCATCGGCCCGGGCGGAGTTGCGCCGGCGGGTCGGCATTGTGTTCCAGGATTTCAGGCTGCTCGATCATCTGACGACCTGGGAAAATGTCGCCCTACCTCTGCGTGTTCTGGGACGGAATGTGTCCGAGTACAAAGACGACGTGACCGAATTGCTCAAATGGGTGGGTCTTGGCGACCGGATGCATGCTTATCCGCCGGTACTTTCAGGCGGGGAAAAACAACGCGCGGCGATAGCGCGCGCCGTGATTGGGAAGCCGGAACTCCTGTTGGCCGACGAGCCGACGGGTAACGTCGATCCACAGATGGCCCGCCGTCTGCTACGTTTGTTTATCGAACTCAACCGGCTCGGAACCTCTGTGGTCATCGCCACCCACGATCATCAGCTCATCAAGCAGTTCACAGCCCCGCGCCTCGTTCTTCAGGACGGGCACCTCATGATCCATGGTTGACATGAGCATAAGATGGGCTGACGCGCTAAAAGCGCGGTCGCTGAGCAGTCTCGTGGATGCCTTGTCGCCGCGAGCGATTGCCGGAACCGTTACGCCGATCGTGCCCCCGGCATCGGTCGCAGGGCGCGCCCTGACCGTCGTGATTGCCATCATGTGTTTTCTGGCCTGTCTGACAGCAGGCGCCGTCTATCTCGTTCACCAATCGGCATCGGCATGGTTTCGCGATCTCGCAAGCGAGGTCACGGTGCAAATTGCGCCGAGCGACGATGCGGATCTCGACAAGCAGGTGACCCACGTAACCCTGTTCCTGGCGAAACAGGCGGGTGTGCGGAAAGTCACGCCTCTGACACCCGAACAATCGGCAAAGCTTCTCGAGCCGTGGCTCGGTCAGTCCGACGTGCTCACGGCATTGCCGATCCCACGTCTCATCTCAATCGAGCTGGACCGTGCCTCCCCTCCGGATCTGGTGACGATCCGCCAAATCCTGCAAACCAATTTTCCCTATGCGGTTTTGGATGATCATCGACGCTGGCAGGCGCAGATTCAGACGGTCACACGTTCCATGGCGCTCGGCGGTCTTGCAGTTCTGATTCTTGTGGGGGCGGCGACCGTTGCGACGATTGTATCGGCAACGCAAAGCGCGATGGCATCGAACAGGGAAATCATTGAAGTCCTACATTTTGTGGGTGCGAAGGATCGGTTTATCGCGCGCGAGTTTGAGAAACACTTTCTGGTGGTCGGCGTGAGAGCAGGAACCGTTGGCGCTATTGCCGCCACATTCATGTTCATTTTATTGCCGGTCTTTATGCAGCTTCTGGGAGGACAATCGCTGGCTGCCGGCGAGTTTCGCCGCCTGATCGGCCCAGCCGTCCTGGATTGGCCGGGATATGCGCTACTACTCCTGGTTGTTGTCATCGTCGCATCACTATGCATGCTAACATCGCGTTATGGCGTATACAGAATATTGAAATCACGCCCTTAACTATTGCGCCTGTCAGACGCTGTTCATTGCGCAATTGGCATTTGCAGGCGATGCGCGATCGTGTTTTTTGTAGACGCTCACCGGTGGCACCCAGCCTCAGGATCCCAGAATGGACATCCTAACATTCGGGCTCAGACTCTTTTCGTCGCTCACTGCCTTCGCTATGGCGGTGTTCCTGATTGGATTTGCGGTCTTCGCGGATTCGGTGGAGCGCCGGCCCGGCGATGTCGGAAGCGGTGCAGACGCCATTGTTGCGCTCACTGGCGGCAAAGCCCGCATTGCGGCGGCCGTGAAGCTTTTGGCCGATGGAAAGGCGAAGCGGCTGTTAATCACCGGTGTTAATCGCTCGACCACGAAGAAGGATCTCCGCGAGTTGGTGAATGGAGATGAAGCGCTGTTCGATTGCTGCGTCGACCTGGACCGGCGTGCTTTGAATACGAGGGGGAATGCGATCGAGACGAAACGCTGGGCGCGCTCCATGAATTTCAAGTCGCTGATCATTGTGACCTCGAGCTATCACATGCCGCGCACACTGGTGGAACTGCAACGGGTCATGCCACGTGAACAATTCATCCCTTACGCTGTCGTTGCCCGTGACTTTCCAATAGACCGCTGGTGGGGAAATCCGAAAACGCTCAAGGTGCTGTTCCGGGAGTATGTGAAATATCTTCCCACCGCGGCGCGCTACGGGGCGACACGCTGGGCTCGGCGACGCCAAGCCCAGACAAACTGAGCGCGGTAACCCTCACAATGTTTCGATCGATCCTCTTTGCTGTCCTGTTCTATGTCCAGACGGCCCTGTTTCTCGTTCTCGGAAGCGGGTTGCTGTTTGGGCCGCGGTCGTGGGCAATGGCCGGTCTCGCGGCTCATGGGCGCGCGAGTATCTGGTTGATGCGTCTTGTGGTGGGAACGCGCCTTGAAGTCAGGGGTTTGGAAAATCTGCAACCCGGTCCAGTCATCGTGGCATCCAAGCATCAATCCGCGTGGGACACCTTCGGCCTCATTCCCTTGATGCGCGACCCGGCAATGGTCATGAAACGCGAATTGCAGTGGATTCCGTTCTATGGCTGGTTCTCTCACAAATTCCGAATGGTGTTCGTCGCGCGGGAACGCGGCCCTTCTGCACTCAAGAAAATGGTTCGGGACGTTCGCGACCGGGCGGCAGCGGGTCGTGAAATTGTCGTCTTTCCGGAGGGAACACGTCGCGCACCAGGCGCGCCTCCCGACTACAAGTCGGGCATCATTCCCCTTTATGAGGCACTCAAGGTTCCCTGTGTTCCGGTCGCGCTCAACTCCGGGCTCTTTTGGCCCCGCCGGTCATGGCGCCGCTATCCCGGTACTTTGGTGGTCGAGTTCCTGGAGCCGATCCCTCCGGGTCTTCATCGAAAAGAGTTCATCGCGCAACTGCAGGAAGCGATCGAGCCGGCATCCTGGCGTCTTGTCGAGGAGGCGGCGGCAAGCGCAAATCCTCCTGCCACGGCGACCGAGGCCGTGAAGCGATCTCAGTCTGCCTGATCGCCGGACGATCAATCTTTGCGATAGCAGGCATCAGAGAATTCCATTTGTGAGACGACCAAGGACCACTTAGCGTTGACAGTCGAGGACGACCAATGGCGCGGCCAGCAACTGTCGACCAATCAAGAACCGACCGATGGGAAACCCGCCGCCTGGCGATCGGCGGCATGCTGGCGCTGGCCGGTGCCATGGGCATTGGCCGTTTCGTCTACACACCGATCCTCCCTCCGATGGCCGAGGCTCTGGACCTGAACAGCAGCCAGGCGGGCCTCATCGCGTCTGCCAATTATCTGGGTTACCTGCTCGGCGCACTCTGCTCAGCAATTCCCGGTCTTCCAGGCGCGCGTCGCCACTGGCTCATCGCAGGGCTTATAACGAGCGCCGCAACGACGGTGGGAATGGCACTGGTATCGACGATGCCGGCTTTTCTGGCCCTGCGCTTCCTTGGTGGTGCCGGCGGTGCCATTGTCATTATCTTCGCCTCAACACTGGTTTTGGAACGGCTTGCAACAGCACGCGAAGCGACGTTGGCGACAACCCACTTTGCCGGTGTCGGCACTGGCATCGTCGTTTCGGCAATCGCAACCTCTACACTTCTCGCACTGGATGGCGATTGGCGATCCTTGTGGATGACCACCGGACTGATCGCCGCCCTATTCTCAGTTGCCGCTGTATTACTCATTCCAGGCAAATCTTCGTTGGACACACAGTCGGCACCGACCGTTACCCACAAGACTGAAGCCTCGACATCGAACAGCCGTGCGATGTGGGCATTCATCGCTGGCTATGGTCTGTTTGGATTCGGTTATGTGGTAACGGCGACATTTCTGGTCGCCATCGTGCGGTCCGAACCTGAGATCCGAACAAGCGAGCCATACATCTGGATCGTACTCGGTCTGGCTGCCATTCCATCCGTCGCAATGTGGTCGCGTCTGGGAAGGCGCACCAGCACCGGCACAGCATTCATTGTCGCCAGCCTGGTTTCAGCGGCGGGCGTCATCTCCAGTGTCTTATGGGTTTCGTTGGCCGGTGTCGTTGTTGCAGCAACGCTTCTTGGCGGCACGATCATGGGTTTGACGATCCTGAGCATTGCCGGTGTTCGCCAGTATGCAACGACCGGCGGACATCAAGCGCTCGCCCTCGCATCCACGAGTTTCGGCATTGGGCAGATGATCGGACCGGCTGCAGCGGGCGTCATCGCCAACCACACCGGCAGCTTCACTTTGCCTACCCTTCTCGCCGCCGGAGCCCTGATTCTGGGCGCAATCGTTGTTGCATGCGGCACTTCGCGTCTGGAATGAATGCTCTGCAATCACCATAAACGGGAACAAGGACCTTCGCGCCACCACACGAGCGGTCCATTCTGCCAATCTCACACCGGAGTACTTCGCCAATGAAAGGCAATCAGGACGTTCTGGAACACCTGCAGAAAGCTCTGACCATGGAGCTGAATGCCGTTCGCCAATATCTCCTGCACGCGCACGTGCTGGCCGATTGGGGAATGACGAAATTGTCAGCGAAAATGAAAGAGGAAATGCAGGAAGAACTCGGTCACGTCGATCAGTTCATGGAGCGCATCATCTTCCTGGAAGGTGAACCCGACATGATCGCGTCAGAAGGCGTCGTCAGGGCACAGACCCTGAAAGATATGTTCGAAGCAGATCTGCGCGACGAGTATGATGCACGCGAATTCTACACCAAAGCCTCAAACGTCGCTCAGGAGGCCGGCGATATCGGTACCCGCGATCTGTTTGCAACCATTGTGCATGACGAGGAAGGCCATATCGCCTGGCTCGAAGGACAACTCGACCTTCTCAACAGGCTTGGTGAGGTCGGATTCATGCAGATGTATGTGTCGCCGGACGAGGAGTGAAGTTCGTCGACACATCTCCTCAGTGAACACAGGTCTGTGGGGGGATCACGAGACTGCCTCAACGACCGGACGACCGTAGCTGCCACGGCAGAGCATGGCGGTGCACCATTCAAATGATGCACCGCCATTCGATGCGGGCGCTCTGCATCACCATAACCACGCCCCACGGCGAGCAACACAGACCTCAGCTCGGCATCTGCGTGACGATTCTGAATTACTGTCTGCATTAATGAAATAAGCCGACTCACAAGGCCGTTCCCACGCATTCCGTATTGCGCGTAGCGCTGAAACGACCGGCGTCCCTGTCGGGCGAATTGTCGCGCATACCCACGACTCTGATCTGGATCATACGAGTCGTCCCCACCATGCAGCATCTTCGTGGCCTTGTTGCAAATTAGACGCATTAAAATCTATGCGTCCTCTCACGTGGGATAACTCATGATGAAACACCTCAGACCGAGTCTTTGCTTTTCCGTTGCTCTTTTGTGTCTCTCGGTGACTGCGCATGCCGATGATTTGCGCGAATCGGCGCTCGAAAACTTCAAGCCACTTCCGTCGACGATTCCGGCGGTCAAAGACAATCCCATCACGCCGGAGAAGATCGAATTGGGTAAAGCCCTGTTCTTCGATCCCAGGCTTTCTGCATCCGGGATCTTTTCCTGCAACTCATGTCACAATGTTGGAACCGGGGGCGATGACAATCTCGAAACCTCCATCGGTCATGGGTGGCAGAAAGGCCCGCGAAACGCACCGACGGTGTTCAATGCTGTCTTCAACGAAGCGCAATTCTGGGATGGCCGGGCAGAAGACTTGAAGGCGCAGGCCAAGGGTCCGATACAGGCCGGTGTCGAAATGGCCAGCACGCCGGAACGGGTCGTCGACACGCTGAATTCGATGCCGCAATATCTGACCTGGTTCAAGGCTGCGTTTCCCGGCGAGGCCAGTCCTGTGTCCTTCGACAATATGGCCAAGGCAATCGAGGCTTTCGAAGCGACCTTGATCACCCCATCGCCTTTCGATGCCTATCTCAATGGAAACGATGCTGCCCTGACCGAAACACAGAAGAAGGGGCTGCGACTCTTCATCGACAAGGGATGTGCCTCCTGCCACAACGGCATCAATCTCGGCGGCACGGGCTACTATCCGTTCGGTGTCATCGAAAAGCCGGGTGGCGACGTACTCCCCGAGGGCGACAAAGGACGGTTCGCGGTCACAAAGACAGTCGACGATTCCTATGTCTTCCGCGCAAGCCCGTTGCGGAACATTGCCATCACCGCACCCTACTTCCATTCCGGCAAGGTCTGGGATCTGAACGAGGCCGTTTCAATCATGGGATCCTCGCAGCTCGGCCAGACACTGGTTGCGGATGAAGTCGCCGCCATCACGGCCTTTCTCAAGTCTCTGACCGGCACGCTGCCCGAAATCGTCTATCCGATTCTGCCGCCTGAGACAGCCAAGACGCCGCGGCCGACGGCGGAAGTCATCACCCGGTGACGATCACCTGGTCATAGGGCACAACTGCGACGGGAGTTCGCCCGTTTGTCAAAGGCGAGCTCCCGTTTCAGCGACCGCTTTTCGGAATATGACGATCTGATATGGAGTGCACGCGAGGATAACCGTCCATTAGCCATAAATCTGCAAGCGTTTGACCTGCATGTTCGGCCTTGGTACAAATAGTGAACATTAGTCAGAAGTTCGTTCGCTATGGCACAGAATTTTCCCGTTCTCGCACCGATTTCCGAACAGATCTGGGATCAGAAATATCGGCTGAAATCGGCGGGCGGAACACCTGTCGACACCGATCCGGAAGCGACATTCGCCCGTGTTGCTCGTGCCGTCGCCGCGCCCGAGCACCCGGATCGACGTGAGATTTGGACCGGTCGGTTCCTGGACGCGATGCGCGATTTCTCGTTTCTGCCGGCGGGACGGATTCTTGCCGGTGCCGGGGCAGAACGCTCGGTGACCCTTTTCAACTGCTTCGTCATGGGCACGATCGAGGACGATATGGCCTCGATTTTCGACCATGTGAAAGAAGCCGCCCTCACTATGCAGCAGGGCGGCGGGATCGGGCATGATTTCTCGACCCTGCGCCCAAAGGGTGCGCTTGTGGCAGGTGTCGGCGCGGAGGCATCCGGACCGGTCAGCTTCATGGATGTGTGGGATTCCATGTGCCGCACCATCATGTCTGCTGGCACCCGTCGAGGCGCCATGATGGCAACCTTGCGTTGCGACCACCCGGACATCGAAGAGTTCATCGCCGTCAAGGCGGATTCGAAGCGCCTGCGGATGTTCAATCTATCGATACTTGTCACCGATGCCTTCATGGATGCCGTTCGGGCAGACGGGCAATGGGACCTGGTGTTCGACGGGAAAGTCTATCGCACGCTCAGTGCGCGCACGCTCTGGCAGAAGATCATGCGGGCAACCTATGATTATGCGGAACCCGGCGTCATCTTCATCGATCGCGTGAATGCGCTCAACAATCTGAGTTACTGCGAGACGATTCAGGCGACCAATCCTTGCGGCGAACAGCCACTGCCACCCTATGGGGCCTGTCTCCTTGGCTCGATCAATCTGGCTCGGCTGGTACGCAACCCATTTGCCGACAATGCCCAGCTCGACGAAAACCGACTTGGCGAACTTGCCAGCACGGCGGTGCGCCTGCTTGACAACGTTATCGACGTTTCACGCTATCCACTCGAAGCGCAGAGGCATGAAGCGCTTGCAAAACGGCGCATCGGACTTGGCGTCACCGGTTTGGCCGACGCTTTGATTTTGACCGGCAAACGTTATGGCTCCGCCGACGCTATCGAGATCACGCGCCGTTGGATGGCGTCGATCGAACGCGCCGCCTATCGAACGAGTGCGGAACTCGCGCGCGAGAAAGGTACATTCCCGCTCTTTGACCACGATCAATTCCTGCGTGGGCCGGCAGCAGCTCGCCTCGATGAGGATGTGCGGACGATGATCGCCGATAGTGGCCTGCGCAACGGGCTGGTGACATCAATCGCTCCGACCGGCACGATTTCTCTTTTTGCAGGAAACGTCTCCAGCGGTGTGGAGCCGGTCTTCGACTTCACCTATCGCCGCCGCCTGCTCGAAGCCGACGGAAGCGCGCGTGAGGAGATGGTCGAGGATTATGCTTACCGTCTTTTTCGGCACATGTTCGGGCCGACTGCATCTCTCCCCGAGAGTTTCGTTACCGCGGCCGACCTCAGCCCACGCGATCACCTTGAAATGCAGGCCGCCCTTCAGAGCCATGTCGACAGCGCGATTTCGAAAACGGTCAACTGTCCTGAAGATATCGGCTTTGAGGATTTTGCCGAACTTTACGACGTTGCCTACGATCTCGGCCTCAAAGGTTGCACGACCTTCCGGCCCAATCCTGTGACCGGTTCCGTACTGACAGCGGGTGAGGCACACGATGCCGTTTCGGAACCTGCCGGCCAGGCCAGCCTGCCACTCAACGCCGCTCCGCCACCGATCAGCGAACAGCGTGGCGATATTGTCTATATGTCCGAGCCGCTCGAACGGGACAAAGTGCTTGCCGGCTATACCTACAAACTCAAATGGCCCGACTCCGATCACGCGATCTATGTCACCCTGAATGACATCGTGCAGGACGATCGGCGCCGTCCCTTCGAGATTTTCATCAATTCGAAGAATCTCGAGCACTATGCCTGGACTGTCGCGCTGACACGCATGATCAGTGCCGTCTTCAGACGCGGCGGTGACGTTTCATTTGTCGTTGAAGAACTCAAGGCTGTCTTTGATCCTCGCGGCGGGCAATGGCTTGACGGACGCTATGTCCCGAGCCTGCTTGCTGCGATTGGCGGTATCATCGAACGCCATTTGATCGATATTGGCTTCATGCAGCGTGATGACGGAAATTTGACCCCTCAGACCGAGAGAGAAGCCAAAGGCGAATTCCAGCGAATCGATAAGAAAACCGCCCGTTATTGCCCTAAATGCCTTCAACCGGCGCTTGTTTTTCAAGAAGGTTGCCATAGTTGCAGAAGCTGCGGCTATTCGAAATGCAGCTAATTTACTGAGTGTTTTCAAAGCCAAGGCAGATTCTGAGCCTTGATGTTCTCTTTTTGTTCTCGACTTTGTGATATTTATGAGGCAAGCTTGATTTTCGTGATTCAGCCACCCAAATCCAAAGCTGAGCAAAATGTTGATAAATGACCCGCGCCGACCTTTGACAAAAAAGATAAGACCGATGGCAAAGATAATCGAAATTTCACGGTGGAAAGAAACAACCGCCCGCGATAACGAACCAGCGATTGTCTGTGCAGAACCGAATATTGCACAGAGCTTTCACTACTGGCGTGGCGCGACTGGCGAGCGTTATCTGCACAGTGTGTATTCCCTCTTTGCCTGTCCCGAGTTGCCGCGCGCCAACTATATTCTGGTGCACCGTAATGATGAAGGCGAGCGGACCGTTTTGGCCGTTGGACAAACGACAGAGCATGCGGCATCGCTCAATCTGGCCTACCTGCGCCACAGCGGTGCACGGCTCGGCGCGAACGAGATCCACATCCACCTTCTCGCTGAAACGGCGCAGGAGCGCGACTCGGTCGAAGCCGATCTGCTTTCGCTTGCCCCAAATGCGCACGTTGCTTACGGAGCGAAGCCCTCGGCTATGGCTGTCTGAACGCGCCGTACTTGTCGGTTAGCGAGTCCGTCCAGGTCCATATCCCAGTTCTGCCATGACCCGATGGAGTGTGGGCTCGTGGATCTGCATGTCTTCGAGACAGCGGACGGTATTCACAACATAGGCGACGTTGTTTCCAGACTTCCCATGGCCTTCCCGGACATGGCGCACCTGTGCGCCAAGCGGCAGAAGGCCTGCATATTGCGGATGCAGGCGATCCGCGAGATAGCATAGGGCCCGGACACGGCGTTTCTCCTCGCCGACGAGCGAAATCGGTCTCACGACCTCACGATAAACACGCGTGACCTGTTCCCTCGCCCGCAAATAGTTTCGAATGTGGGGGAAATCTTCGGCAGAAACGCGAAACGCGCGGCCCCTGCATCGGCCACCGACATCAAGTCCCAAAACTAGCCCAGGACGCTGGCGTGTTCCGCGGTGGACCACGGAATAGACGCAGAGGGACCGGTGGGCCCCTTCCAGGATTCCTTCGACCGAGTCCTGGAAGTCGAATCCGGGACGCCACATGAGCGAACCGTACGCAAAAACCCAATGCTCCGTCACGCTACGCAATCCAGGCAAGAATGCTCACTTCGATTCATCTGATCCACCTAAGCGATGCCGTCCGAAATCTGGTTCAGCGGTCTCCTGCCCTGCCTCGATGATGCCGCGACGAATATCGCGCGTTCGCGTGAACAGATCTTCGAGCGCCTCCCCGTCATCCCAACGGATCGCACGCTGGAGCGCAGCAAGATCTTCCGAAAACCTGCCCAGCATTTCGAGCACAGCATCCTTGTTGGATAAAAAAATATCGCGCCACATGATGGGATCGCTCGCAGCGATACGAGTAAAATCGCGAAAGCCACTCGCAGAGAATTTTATCACCTCCGACCGCGTCACCTTCTCCAAATCGGCCGCCGTACTGACGATGTTATAGGCAATCAAATGCGGGATATGACTGGTGATTGCCAGCACCTGATCGTGATGATCGGGCGACATCGTCTCGATATTGGCACCCATCGCCTCGAACAGACGCGAGAGTTTTTCGACCGCCGCGTCAGTGCTTCTTGCACATGGTGTCAGGATCCACCATCGGCCCTCAAAAAGCTCGGCAAATCCCGCGTCCGGCCCAGAATACTCGGTGCCGGCAACCGGATGTCCGGGGACGAAAACCGCATCATCAGGTACGTGTTCGCCGACATCGCGAATGACCGGCTCTTTCACGGATCCGACATCGGTGATAATCGCGCCTGTCTTGATGTGCGCCCTTATCCCCTCGATCACCGACGCAGTCGTGCGCACCGGAACCGCGACAATAATCAAATCCGCACCTTGCGCGGCCTCTTGTGCGGTTTCGGGAATTTCATCCGCGAATCCCAATTCACGCGCACGCGCCCTGACATCATCCGAGACGTCAAAACCCACAATGCGGTCTGCAAGTCCGTGTTTGCGCACAGCCCAGGCAATGGATGATCCGATCAGGCCAAGCCCAATGATTGCAATCCGTTCAAACATCTCAGGAACCGCTCTCGTCGCCGGACTTCTCCATGAACGCGCCAAGGGTCGCTATGACGGCATCGTTCTCGTCGTCGGTCCCGATCGTAATTCTCAGAGCGTTCTCAAAACCGTAGGATCCAACGCGGCGTACGATGATGCGTTTCGAGATCAAATAGGCGTCAGCATCAATTGCCCGTTTTCCCGCTTCATCCGGAAAATGCACCAACAGAAAGTTTCCAACACTCGGCGTAACGCCAAGACCCAGCGCCTCGAGCTTCTCGGTCAACAAGGGAAGCCACTTTTCATTGTGTGCCAGAGCCTTGTCCAAATGGACACTATCGGCGATCGACGCGGCGGCTGCTGCTAGAGCAGGTCCGGTCACATTGAACGGCCCCCGGATACGGTTAAGCACATCGACAACGGCCTCAGGGCAGTAGCACCATCCGACACGCAGAGCCGCCAGCCCGTGGATCTTAGAGAAGGTCCGGGTCATGACGGTGTTTTCAGTCGTCGCCACCAGCTCCAAACCTGCTTCATAGTCATTACGGCGGACATACTCCGCATAAGCACCATCCAGCACCAGAAGCACATGGTCCGGCAAGGCGTGGCGCAATCGCTGTACCTCGTCGAAAGGCAGATATGTCCCTGTCGGATTGTTCGGATTTGCGATGAATACGGCCTTCGTGCGCTCGCTCACCTTGGACAGGATCTCATCGACATCCGTCCGCTGATTTGTCTCACAAGCGACCACGGGGGTCGCACCATTTGTCTGAATCGCGATCTTGTAGACCAGAAATCCGTGTTCGGTGTAGATCGCCTCGTCGCCCGGCCCGAGATAAGCCTGGGCAAGCAGACCAAGAAGCTCATCCGACCCGGTGCCGCAGACGATGCGATCGGGGTTGAGGCCATACTTCCTGCCAATAGCCTGTCGAAGGCCATATGCCGCCGGATCGGGATACCGCGCCAGATCGTTTGATGCCGCTCGAAATGCCTCAACCGCCAGCGGGCTGGGGCCCAAGGGCGTTTCGTTGGATGACAGCTTGATAATCGGCCCGTCGCCATCGACCGAACTCTTGCCCGGAACATAGGCGTGGATATCCAGGATACCCTTTTGGGGCACAAGTTTGGGCGCATCGCTCATGATGTCACGGCCTGTCGGAAAACACTTCAATGACGCAGTAATTCGGGCGAAAGCCCCTTGCGTAGCGCCCTTAGATAGGACCGCATCAGCGGAAAATCAAAGGAAAGTTCCAGCTTAAGCTTATGTACATCGCTCATCTGCCCAGGGCTTGACCCCGGCGCGGTAACGAGGCTTAATCGCCAACCGTGGTGATTTGGCCGGCCGGCTTGCAGCCACGTTAAACAACTCGCTAAAAGGCCGTGTCGCGAGAACCCGGCCCTGATGCGAGTGCATGGCTGGGTTTTTTTATGTTCGCTTGACGGCCGCTCAATGGATGACATCGTAAGAAATGGAAGCGGAGTTCGCTCCTTGGCTGAGTTTGCACAGATCGGCGATCCGGATAGCGAAAGCGTCACTTTTCCGGCAGATGAGCCACTGAAACTCGACGGCGGTGACCAGATCGGGCCGTTTTCTATTGCCTATCAGACCTACGGGCAGCTCAATGCGGACAAATCGAACGCGATCCTTGTGTGCCATGCGCTAACCGGCGACCAGCATGTGGCGAACATCCACCCGGTTACAGGGAAACCCGGCTGGTGGGAGACATTGATCGGTCCGGGCAAGCCGGTCGATACAGACCGCTATTTCATTATCTGCAGCAATGTTCTTGGTGGCTGCATGGGCTCGACCGGACCGAGCGACGACAATCCGGCTACCGGAAAACCTTACGGTCTGGATTTTCCGGTCATCACGATTGGCGACATCGTGCGCGCCCAGGCGAGGCTTCTCGACCATCTCGGGATCCCCGATCTCTTCTGCGTTATTGGCGGTTCCATGGGCGGCATGCAGGTCCTCGATTGGACTGCCCGATATGGCGAGCGCGTCTTCGCAGCAATCCCGATTGCAACGGCTGTCCGGCATTCTTCGCAAAACATCGCCTTCCACGAAGTGGGGCGGCAGGCCGTGATGGCGGATCCGGACTGGTGTGGCGGAAAGTATCTTGAACAGGATACCCTGCCGCGAAAGGGGCTCGCAGTTGCGCGCATGGCGGCACACATCACCTATCTTTCCGATGAGGCCCTCCACCGGAAATTCGGTCGGAATCTCCAGGACCGTGATGAACTGGCCTTCGGCTTCGATGCGGATTTCCAGGTTGAGAGCTATCTCCGCCATCAAGGCTTCACCTTCGTGGAGCGGTTCGACGCCAACTCATACCTCTACATGACGCGGGCCATGGACTATTTCGACCTGGCTGCCGATCATGGCGGATCGCTGATGCGTGCGTTCGAAAACGCTAAGACCCGTTTTTGTGTCGTCTCGTTTACGTCGGACTGGCTGTTTCCGACAGAGGAAAGCCGAACGATCGTACAGGCTCTCAACGCCGTTGCAGCGAATGTCAGCTTTGTGGAAATCGAGACCGACAAAGGACATGACGCCTTCCTGCTCGATGAACCGGAGCTCTTCGAGACCATAGGGGGCTTTCTGGGGGCCGCAGCGCGAAAGCGCGGATTGGATGGGATGGATGGCACCCATGACTCAAGCTATTAGCACCGGAAACAATTCCCTTGCCGCCGGATCTGACGATGGGGGGCGCGTCGACCTTCTTCTCATCTCCGAGATGGTCGAATGGGGCTCGCGGGTAATCGATGTCGGCTGTGGCGATGGAACGCTTCTGCGCATTTTAGCCGAAACGCGCAACGTGGATGCGCGCGGAGTCGAATTGAGCCAGGCCGGCGTCAATCGCTGCGTGGCCAAGGGACTTTCGGTCGTCCAGGGCGATGCCGATAGCGATCTGGAGAATTATCCGGACGAAGCCTTCGACTATGCAATTCTAAGTCAGACAATTCAGGCAACCCATGCACCGCGGCAGGTCCTCGAGCAACTTCTGCGCATCGGCCGTCGCGCGATCGTCTCTTTCCCGAATTTTGGCCATTGGCGCATTCGCGGTCAGGTGATGTTCGGCGGCCGCATGCCGATCACAGCCAATCTACCTCAGGCTTGGTATGAGACACCGAACATCCACTTCTGTACCATCAAGGATTTTATGGCGCTTTGCCATGATATGGGTGCAAAAGTGGAGCGCGTACAAACCCTCAACGTGCATGGCCAGCGTCTCGGCTTTGCCGTACCGATGTTTATGCAGAACCTGATCGGCGAACAGGCTGTCTTTCTGCTGTCCCGATAGATTTCGTGGCGTCAAGAGAATGGAGATCACTCGATGGCAGCACAGAAGGTTGCAGTCGTTACCGCGGGCGGTAGTGGGATGGGTGCTGGTGCAGCTCGCCAGCTTGCAGAGGACGGTTTCAGCATTGCCGTGCTTTCATCTTCCGGCAAAGGCGAAGCCCTGGCGAATGAACTTGGCGGCGTCGGCGTCACCGGCTCCAACCAATCCAACGACGACTTGAAACGCCTTGTCGATCTGACAATGGATCGCTGGGGCCGGATCGACGTGCTCGTCAATAGCGCAGGCCATGGCCCCAAAGGGCCTGTCCTGGAACTCAGCGACGAGGATTGCCATCTCGGAATGGACGTCTATCTGATGAATGCAGTCCGCCCGACACGTCTCGTTGCCCCGATCATGCAGGCCCAAAAATCTGGCACGATCATCAACATTTCCACATTTGCGGCATTCGAACCCGATCCAGCATTCCCCACATCGGGTGTCTTCCGGGCCGGGCTCGCCGCCTACGCGAAACTCTTCTCGGACAAATATGCGGCCGATAATGTTCGCATGAACAATGTCCTGCCGGGCTTTATCGACAGCCTGCCGGAAAAGGAAGAACGCCGGGTGAGCATACCCATGCAGCGCTATGGCCGCACAGAGGAGGTTGCCGCGACGGTCTCTTTCCTTGCATCCGACGGTGCCGGCTACATCACCGGACAGAACATTCGGATCGATGGTGGCCTTACGCGCTCGGTATGAGCCTTCTCAATCAAGAGGCACCGTGACCTTGAGACGACCGCTGACACTCGGGTCACCATCCAAATCGTCGATCTCAGTTGTCGCATCGATGCGATACGAATCCTCCCTGGCAACACTCACGCCGCCACCGATGGTCGCGTCGAGATCGAGACCTTCGATGTTCGATCGCCCTTCCACGGTGCCGCGATAGGTTACAAACGGCTCGATCGTCTGTCCGCCATCCGTTCGCATCTTTCGTCGAAGTTCTGGGCCTATGGAAAGTTGGCGTTTCACAGAACCGTCTTCAGGAGATCCGGCCGGCGCTTCACGCGCATAGCTCAAAGTTGCGGTCGGCGAGAGCAGCCATTGATGCAGTCGCCACGTATTTTTTACCGTGGCGTTGGCAACGCTGCGCTCCGTCACACCATTATTGGTTGCAATACCGATATCACCCGCATCTTGCGCCCGGCCCCAACCCGCTGTCGCATCCAGTGAGAAACTCTCTCCCAACCGAAGCCCCAGATAAGGACCGGCAAGGTACGCTTTCCCGTCTCCGGACCCGAATTGGCTGTCATGCATGCCTCCTTCGGTATCCTGGAATTCGAAGCTCGCTCCCAGAAGCATGGCTCGGCTGAGCGTGTAGTCAGCGCCGATCCGACTGTTGACTCCTCGTCGATCAAGACCGTCGGACAACCCTTCGATACGGGTGCTGGCCCATATGTCGAACACTCGGCCATCCGCGGGAACCGGCGCAGGAAGCTCCAGGTCTTGCAAAGTCAATGTTTCGAGACTTTCGATTTTTCGCTGGTCCTGACCGCGAAGATAGGCGCTCCACTGGCTGAGACTCGTTTCAACCTGCGCCGCATCGTCTGAAGGAGAAAGCCCGAAAGGTGCCGTGACGCTCTTGTCAGGATCCCATGCATCACCATTGATCCGTTTGGAAATTTGCCCCGACGCCGGATCTGCATGAAGCCCCGATGCTTGATGCATCAAGACATGCAACGCCACGACAAGCCCTACGCCCACATTATGGGGTCGGTTCATAAACACCTCTTTTGGAATCGCCGGCATCCTTGCGCCGACATGCGATCATAGTTCGAGAGTTTGAGATTTTTGCGGCGTTACCCGGCAGGCCACGCAATGCGCCTGTACTAACGGCTGTCCCGAGGTGAAACCGGCCTTGCAGGAACGGTCCGCAATCGGCCGGGCACGCGCTTTGCGTCTGCATGGGGCGTTGCAGCGTAAATCTGTTTGGTCGCCTCAACAACGATGACACCTGAAAATACCGGCCAGAGAACGGTTCCGATGCGCTCCCATGCGATGGCCGAGCGCAACAGGATCTGCCAACTGAAAGGAGGCATGTACAAAGCGTGGTTCCAACCCGTGGGCGACAGCATCGCTTCGCGAAGAAGGCGTGCCAGCTGCCCCCGGCTATAAGGTTGACCGTGGCCGAACGGGGTCGTGTCACTCTGAGCCCAGACACTTGTCCGGTTCGGAACCACGAGAATCAGGCGACCTTCGGGGGACAGGACACGCCAGGCCTCGCGCAGCAGATCGTGCACATTGCGCGCATGCTCCATACTATGCACGACCAGCAATCGGTCCACGGAAGCATCCGGCAACGGCAGGTCGTCTTCATCCACTAGAGCCGTCTGACGCGGCGCTTCTGTCGGCCAAGCAACGACGCCTTGGGCCGCATGCATCAAAGCCCCGACGCGTGTCGCTTCGCCTCGAAAGACGGTGAGATAGGGGGTCGCATAACCAAGGCCGAAAACGCTCATCCCCGTCACATTCCGCCAAAGCGACCGGACGCGATAGGTAATCAGATGCCGGACCACACCGCCCAGCGGCCTGGCATAGAACTCCCTAAGATCGATGACATCCTGTTGCATGGCCTTTTATGCCTACAGACACCCAAATTCAGATTCCAGCGTCATTTTCAGCGTCCCCAACGGATGCTACATACTGGCGCCAAGTTCAATCCATTCAGGCAATCTGCGCTGACAAAAACGCAGAAACCGATGCCCACCATGAGTCCATAACCTAACGAGCCGGAGCGTGCCCCCGATGACAAACCTCGAGATTCTTCAGTTTCCCTGTCTGAGCGACAATTACGGGGTTCTGATCCACGATGCGAGCGCCAATGTCACGGCATCGATTGACGCACCCGAGGCCGCGGCCGTTACCAGTGCGCTCAACGAGAAGGGATGGACACTCACCCATATCCTGACCACCCATCACCACGCCGACCACACGGGCGGAAACCAGGCCCTCAAGACAGCAACCGGTTGCACGATCGTTGGGCCGCGGGCTGAGGCCGCGCGGGTGCCAGGGATCGATGTCCAGGTCGGAGAGGGTGACGAGGTCACATTCGGCTCATTCAAGGCCAAAGTGCTGGATACGCCAGGCCATACGGCAGGCGAGATTTCCTACTGGTTTGCCGATCCGGGTGTCGCCTTCACAGGCGACACGCTTTTCTCGCTCGGTTGCGGCCGGCTTTTCGAAGGCACCGCCGAGACCATGTGGAACTCGCTTTCCAAACTCATGGCACTTCCACCTGAAACCGTTGTCTATTGCGGTCACGAATACACACTGTCGAACGCGAACTTTGCGCTGACGATCGAACCCGACAATGACGCTCTCCAGAAACGCGCCGACGAGGTTCGCCAACTCAGTGAGGGCGGTCTGGCAACACTGCCGACGACAATCGGTCAGGAATTGGAAACGAATCCGTTCCTCCGCCCGACAAGCCCGGAAATCCAGGAGCGGCTCGGCATGCAGGGTGAGGAATCGTGGCGCATATTTGGCGAGATCCGTAAGAGGAAGGACCAGGGTTGATGGGCGAACGACCTGCCCCAGGCGGGACGCTTGATTCTGATACGATTATTCGTCTGCTCAATCTGGCGCCGCATCCCGAAGGCGGGCATTTCGCCGAGATGTTTCGCGACTCGGATGGTATCGATGGCCGGGCCAATTCCACCGCCATCTACTTTCTATTGCGCGCCGGCGAGCGATCGCGCTGGCACAGAGTGGACGCCGCAGAAGTCTGGCACTGGTATGCCGGCGCACCCCTCTCATTGGCAATAGCCGACAGCACTGGTGTCAAAGTCCGCCACGTCCTTGGCAACGATCTACTGCAGGAACAGCGCCCCCAGATCGTCGTCCCCACCAACGCCTGGCAAAACGCAGAAAGCCTGGGCGCGTGGACACTGGTCGGTTGCACTGTTGCACCTGGATTCGAATTCGATGGTTTTGAGATGGCGCCGGATGGTTGGGCGCCGACGGCACAGACGACCTAGCCAGATTCATCCTTTGCATCTTTGCCGGGCGGGTCGTCGCTGTTCCCCGCGTGATTATCGTTTCCTGCAGCCTCCAACGACCGCGCAACAGCACCCGGTTGTGGATGTATTCTGGGTCCGCCGCCCGAGAAGAGCGCATGAAGATCCGCGGTCGATTCTTTTCCGAGCCTCTCGAAGTTCTCATCCAACCAAACATCTGCGGCAGAGCGGCCGATATCTCTGAGATGTGTCAGAAACGCCCACTCGGCATTGACTTTACTGGATGAGGACAGCGGACGCATGGCCTCACCGCCTTCGATGAGATGGAGATAGACGCGGGTATATTCGGTGGCGTCGAGCTTGCCGGAGTCGATCAGGCGCGTAACGAATTCCACGGCACGAAGCTCCTTGAGGAGCGAGCCGTTGAATGTGATTTCGTTGACACGGTTCAGGATCTCGCGCGCTGTCTGCGGCGTCTCCATACGCTCGATCGGATTGATCTGGACGAGAAGAACGTCCGGTGAAACGCAATCGTAGAAGAAAGGATAGAGGACTGGATTACCCATATAGCCGCCATCCCAGTAGGGAACTCCGTCGATCTCGACAGCCTGATAGAGAAACGGCAGGCAGGCCGAGGCCAGCACAACGTCGGAGGTAACCTCTTTGGTGCCGAACACTTTGACACGGCCGGTATGCACATTTGTCGCCGAAAGAAACAGCTTCACGTCCTGGCAATGGCGCACGCGATCGAAATCGACCTCTGCTTCGAGCAGGTCACGCAGCGGATTGATGTTGAGCGGATTGAACTGATAGGGCGAAACCAATCGGCTCATGACATCGAAAATCAAATAGGCCGGGTTGTGGTCCAGGCTCCAATTGCCCCAGAAGATGTCGAACGGCGAGCGTTGAATGGGACTTTTGGAGCCCTCGCGACTGACAGCCTGCCAGAAACGCTCAAGGGCCTCACGTGCACCGTCAGCACCGCCGGTGGCATAGCCATCCGCCAGAACCACGGCATTCATTGCTCCGGCACTTGTACCGCTGATGGCCTCGATATCGATACGGCCATCCTCGAGAACACGGTCCAGCACGCCCCATGTAAATGCCCCGTGCGCGCCGCCACCCTGGAGCGCGACGTTGACGGGTTTGGGATCGTGCTTGGACGCTGTCATTGCGCGGTCCAGCCGGCATCGACCGTGAGGTTGGTTCCTGTAATCTGACCGGCAGGGTCAGAGCACAAGAAAAGGGTCGCTTCCGCAACCTGCTCGACCGTCACGAACTGCTTTGTAGGTTGTGCTGCCAAAATCACGTTCCGGATAACTTCTTCCTCTGAAATGCCGCGCGCTTTAGCCGTATCTGGGATTTGAGCTTCGACCAGCGGCGTCAGGACATAGCCCGGAGAAACAGCATTGCAGGTTATGCCTTGCTCGGCCAACTCCAATGCAACTGTCTTCGTTAATCCGGCAATACCGTGTTTGGCCGCGACATAGGCGCCCTTAAAGGGCGAAGCGACGAGCGAATGGGCCGATGCCACATTGACGATCCGGCCCCAGCCTTTCGCTTTCATTCCAGGCACTGCAGCGCGAATGGTGTGGAATGCCGAGGTTAAATTGATGGCAATGATGGCGTCCCACTTTTCGGGCGGGAATTCATCGATGGGTGAAACGTGCTGGATGCCGGCATTATTCACAACAATATCGACAGATCCGAACTTCGCCGTCGCGTCTTCCACCAATCCCACTATTTCGTCGGGACGCATCATATTCGCCGGCGAGAATGCGACGTTCGTGCCGGCTCCCGAAACCTGATCGATCGCTTCTCGATTATCGTCTTCATTGCCAAGGCCGTTCACCATGACATTGGCTCCGGCTGTTGCCAGCCGCGTTGCTATTCCCAGCCCGATGCCGGACGTCGATCCCGTGACGATGGCGGACTTGCCCTTTAGGTCGTACATGCATGCGCTCCAAATCGGCTGCCATGGTGCAGCGCCAAGATTATTGTGCAGTGCAATATCAACGCCAATTTCGGGCCGAAATCAAGATTTGATCGCGTTTCTTGGCCGGAAGTCGCTCACAAGGGTGTCAATGCGTGCAGGTCCCTAGCCTGCCCTCTCCCCCGGCCCAACCACCCCGAGGGTACCCTTATTGGGTGATTGGGCCGGGGGAGAGGGCCGGCTAGGGAACTCCAGCGACAGAGATTTAAACCGCTTCGACGGTTTCAGCGAGCGGTTGATCGACAAATGTCGCTGGGAGAAGGCCGCGAACCGAATTACCCAGATAGACCCGGTCGGCAGTCTCGAGGTCGGATATTGTCAGGATGGCCTCTTGCGCCTCGCCCCGCGCGATAAAATCCTCACGCAGCGTTCCCGGCAGAAGTCCGCAATCAAGCGCTGGTGTGAACAGAACGCCATCCTTCTCGATGAAGATATTGGTCCGGCTGCCTTCGGCGAGTTCGCCGCGCTCATTCAGAAAGATAACTTCGTCTGTGCCAAAGCGCTCGGACATGCGGGCATGTTCGCTGTCGTATAACGCACGCTCGGTGGTCTTGTGATAAAGGAAGCGATTTCCCGATGCGACGCGATACTTCGAGATCGCATAACGCATTTCCGCCGGGGTCGAGCCCGGCGGAAGCGCAGTGCTTGTCACGGTCAACCCGCCATCGCGGGCAAGCACAAGCCGCACGCGCTGGTCCATGGTTCCGAAACTCTCGGCTTTGCTCGCCAACAGATGACTCGCAGCGGCTTCATCGAATGGATAGCGGAAATAGTCAGCCGAACGCGCCATCCGCGCCAGGTGTCGCTCGAGAAGTGCGTAGCCGGCACCAGGCTCATAGAGCAATGTTTCGAAAAGCGAGAAATCGCGGACATCGTCTGTGAGGAAACGCATCTTCAGCAGACATTCTGCATATTCTGCGTCGGCAACGGAATCCTGAACCACACCGCTTCCGATGCCGATCTCACCATGACCGTCACTACTGATCGTGACCGTGCGGATTGCCACATTGAAGCAAGCCGTTTCGTTGGGACCGAAATAGCCGATGGCGCCGGTATAGACACCGCGCGGCTCCGTTTCGAGCTCGCGGATGATCTCGATCGCTCTCAATTTTGGCGCACCGGTAATGGAACCCGGCGGAAAGACACTTTCGACAAGCGTCTTCATATCGATGTCGTCTCGCAGCTCTGCCGTCACACCAGACGTCATCTGATGCAACGTCTCATAGGTTTCGATGCTGAAGAGATCCGTCACGTGAACGCTGCCCTGGCGCGCCATGCGTCCGACGTCGTTCCGCATGAGGTCGACAATCATCAGGTTTTCAGCGCGTGATTTCTCATCGCTTCGAAGCCACCGCCTGATCGCCTCGTCGTCAGCCAGCGTCGCTCCCCGGTCCGCCGTGCCCTTCATCGGGCGCGTCGAGACCTTGTTCCCATCCAGCTCCAGGAACAGCTCCGGCGACGCCGATAGAATCATCTGCTCAGGTGTCTCAATAAATGCCCCGTACGCGACGGGCTGCTTGAGCCGGAGATCGCGGTAGAGAGCGCGTCTCGACCCATCGAAGTGGAAACGTCCCTTGAGTGTCAGGTTTAGCTGGTAGATATCACCGGCCGCGATATAGCTCTTCAACCGGCCGAAGCGGGACTGATAGTCCTCCTGCCCCATCGAGTGCGTTACGTCTTTGAGGTTGTAGGACTCCTCGTCGTCGGCAGCGAGAAACTCTGCCAGTTCTTTGGGTTCGAGAGTTTGCCGCTCGGCAAAGACGCCGAACCAGAGAAGCGGCGTGTCGGCCTCTGGCAGCAAGGGCCGTAGCTTTGGTTCGAGCACATAGCCAAGCTCATAGGCAAAGTACCCGACAACATAGGCGCCGCGGGCACGCGCCGCTTCGATCTTGGCGAGCGCAGCATCAACCTCTTCGGGCCGCCGGGCCTCGATGATGGCGTCCGGATGCTCGAACAGATAGGTACAGCCGCCACGCGGGCGACTGTCGTCAATCAGGATCGTATAAGTCTGGGCGTACAAGTCGCGGCCTCTCGCCTCGGCCTTTCACCTTATCGCGCATAGTACGGGTCAGCCGGCCCGCTGCATCTGGCAGCATACGCGCACCAGACAGCGCCTCAACCCCTTTCCTCGCAGCAGGGGCCCAGCGCGTTCGTGCATGGCTTCCGAGTTTGTGTACGGCAGTCTTTGAAAGTGCCGCCGTTGCGGAGGGACTGTTGGCGATTGCTTCGTGAACCGGGCCCTGCTCCTGAAAGGCATAGGCGCCCTTCTCGAACATCAGCCAGTATAGAAAACGCACCACCAATGCCATGAAAACGCCGGCAAAGACGACATCGGAAAGGAAGTGCCCCCCCTGACCGATTCGCACGAATCCGGAGATCGTCCCGGCCCCGACGCCGAGAAGCAGAATGCGCAGCTGCCGACGCCTGGCAATCATTGCCAGCGCGAAAAAGACCGCATAGATCGATGCCGCCTCACCGCTGACGAAAGAGCAATTGTTCTTGCACCCTGTCGAGCGCACCAAAGCCGGTGTGAATTTCTCGCTCCCGCCATACTCCTGCACGTGGAAGGGGCGAGCCCGCCCCCAGGTATCTTTCAGGAGAACATTGGCGACAATGCCGGGCCCGATGATCAGGCAGAATAATAGAAACAGCCACTGCGGGAAGCCGAATGTGAGAAACCGGCGCCGGTTGTAGACAGCCATGATAAAACCGACGATGGCCGCAATTCCGGCGATCCAGAAGATTGCCTTGAAGACGACCCGCAAATCCTTCGCCGGCTCCGTCCAGTTGAACAGAAATGCCTGATCCCCAAAGGCAAAAAAGTCGGTGACCCAGAAATCGATGCCTGGAAAGCCGACAAACAGTACGGCGGCCGCAAGACCGACGCAGCATGTCGCGGTGAAGAAACCAGGCAAAACGCTCTGTTCCTGACGATCGGCCGTTTGTTCACTCACCGGCGTTGGCCCTTGAATTTGTCGAGCGCGAAGAAGCGCACCGTTCGTTCGCTTCGTGGAGCCGTCGGTACTGAAATTGCTCCGAGGTCCTCAAAAGCCGCAAATCGGCTCGTAACATAGCCGACGGATGGTCGCAGCGTCACTAACAGTACCGGTCCGCCCACACTTTCCTCATAGGGGCGGGTTAGCTCGAAGTGATCCCGCGGCACAGGTCCCGGCTTCCACGCAACGATCCGTGCGCCTGAATCCCGCAGATAATAGAGGAGCTCCGCCGAGAGCATACGATCTTCCGTCAGAATTGCTGAATAGCGCCGTTCTTCCCACTTTTCGCGGACATGGCCGGCCAACTGCTCCCAACCCAGAACCCGTGCGTAAGGTCCCGCACGATTGGGTAACGCCAGACTGGGTGCCAGCGCGGCTCCGACCCCGATCAGGGCCACAATCACCAGATGCAATACCAAGGATGCGCGGAACAAGCGCCGCCACTCGAGACGCAGCATTGTTGCCGTCACGAGAATAGTTGCCGCAGGGTAGGCGACTGCCGCCCAGTTCGCATGGGCACGGGACAGAAACGCCTGAACGGTAATCAAGAGTATGATCGGCACGGAAAAGGCGAGAAGCATGCGGGCGGTCCGGTCGAGCTTACTGTAGCGCAGCACAATTGCGATCAAGCTCCCAAAGAGTATCGGCCCAAAAACGCCGAACTGGGCACCGAAAAACTCCAGCGCCTTGTTTGGATGAAAGAGCGACCCGCCCCATTTCGCATTGGCTGCCGTGTGTGTCAGCGTGACAAGCCCATGGTCCAGGTTCCAGAGAATATTCGGGATCAGCAGCAGCAGGGGCACGATCACGATCGGCACCAAATGCAATCGCGTCAGCAACCACCGGCTTTCGCGATCGATGAGAAGCACCAATGCAATGCCGAGGAAGAAGTAGGCCATCGCATATTTTGCGAGGAGCCCGAGCCCAATGACGACGCCGAGCCATAGGGCCCAGCCCATATTGCGGGTCTGAATGAGTTTGACCCAGCCGAAAAGCGCCGCCGACCAAAAGAACAAAAGCGGCACATCCGTGGATATGATGCCGGACGAGTAGGCAATGCCAGGCAGTGTCGCATAGACAATGGCCGCCCAGGCCCCGGTCCGAGCGTCAAAAAGCGCGCGCGCTGCCGCGAAGACGAAGAGTGCGCTGCCAAAGTGGAGAATCGGCGATGCGAGGCGCGCACAGAACTCGGAATCACCGCAAACATTGGTGACGCCCGCAATGACCCACCCGATCATGGGCGGCTTGGAAAAATAGCCGAATGCCGGCTCTTTTCCCCAGAACCAGTATTGCGCCTCATCGAAGAAGAGGTCCGTCTGGTTGAACCAGAGAGCTACAACGCGGACCGCCAACAGCACCAGGAGCGCGATCACGGCCCAAAGGGCGTATTGCGGCTCAGCTCCTGGTTTCGTGCTCGATTGTGGGGACATCACAGGATCCTGATCTGCGCATTCAGACAAATTGCAAACAAAATGACCGAACTCCTGCGAATGACAGCCCCCGGACAGGCGAAAAACCCGCCTGCGGGCAACGTGATTTACAAGGTTGTGCACCGCAAAGGAAGCTTGCTATTGGTGCCGGGCTTTGGTGCGGCGAAACGCCCGCTAATGGCTTGATCCGCGCGAAAGGGCTCATATGCGCGTTAGCGTTGTCATCCCTGCCTTTAACGAGACGGGAAACATCGGACGACTCGTGGAAGAGACCATCGAGGTTGTTCCAGCTGAACTGCTGGGCGAGGTCATCGTCATAGACGATGGCAGCGACGATGGCACGCGTGAGGAAATCCAGGCGCTGGTAACGGCAGACGGTCCGGTGAGATATCTCCGTCATGACCGCACCTCGGGGCAGAGTACGGCCCTACGCACCGGTATCACGGCAGCGAAAAACCCCGTTATCGCAACGATGGACGGGGACGGTCAGAACGATCCGCGCGACATTGCCTCCCTTTTCGCACGACTTGGAAAGCCCGGAGGCACGGGTCCGGCACTGGTCGGCGGCGTTCGCGCCACACGCAAAGCGGCTGGATCCAGGCGATTCGCGTCGCGATTCGCGAACTGGCTGCGCGACAAGGTTCTGAAAGACGACTGCCCCGATACGGGGTGCGGCATTAAGGTTTATTGGCGCGATGCCTTCCTGCGTTTGCCTTTTTTTACCAGCATGCACCGTTATCTGCCGGCTCTTTTCCAGACCTACGGGCTTGAAGTGGCCTTTGAACCGGTCAATGACCGCCCCCGTCTTGCCGGAGAGTCGAAATATACGAACCTTGGCCGTGCGCTGATCGGCATATACGATCTTTTCGGCGTTACCTGGCTTCGCAAACGCACGATCGTTCCGGGCATTGCAGAAGACTCGGCCACGACCAGCTCCAGCAATTCGGCTGACAGGCTGGAGAGCCAAAACGGCGTAAGAGGATAACTGCGATGGACCTTTCGGGATTTGCCGATTGGTGGGCAAGCATCACGACGACCGAGCTAATTTGGCTAAGCGTCGGATTTACAGCCCAGCTCATGTTCTCCATGCGCTTTATCGTGCAATGGATTTACTCGGAGCGTGCCCGTCAGAGCATTGTGCCCGAGGTCTTTTGGTACTTCAGCTTCTTAGGCGGCACCATGCTGCTCGTCTACGCCATTCATCGCACCGATCCCGTCTTTATATTGGGGCAGGCAACCGGGCTTTTGATTTACGGCCGCAACATCTATTTCATTTGGCGCGGCAAACGCAGCCTCCAGAGCGAGGCCCCTAAGGTGCCGGCGGAATGATCCACGGCCGACAACAGTAACTTCAGCGTAAACAATGAGGACAATGATGCGACATTTTCTTGCCGGAATGGCTCTCTTCGCACTACTCACAACCGGCGCACAGGCCGGCGACAACATGGTCGTCAAGGAAAGCGCCCATTCGGTCGCGGCAACGCTCGACCGCCTGGCCAAAATTCTGACGAGCAAGGGCATCACTGTTTTCACGCGTGTCAATCACGCGGCCGGCGCCAAGAAGGCTGGTCTTGAGCTGAAGCCGACAGAATTGCTCATCTTCGGCAATCCGAAGCTCGGCACGCCGCTCATGCAGTCCAACCGCAAGATCGGGATCGATCTGCCGATGAAGGCTCTCGCGTGGGAAGACGATGCCGGTAAAGTCTGGCTTGCCTATTCAACGCCCGCATCCATGCAGGCGCGTCACGGCATTACGGACAAAGATGCCGTCTTCAAGAAGATGACTGGCGCACTCGGCAAACTGACCGACGCAGCCGTCAAGGCAAAGTAGTCAGATGAAAAAGCTCAGCGGGCCCGCAATGACCCAAGACAAGAGTACGTTACGCTGGTTTGCCGAGCTTTCCCTGATCGAAAAGACCGCCATCACAGGCTCTGTGGTGGCGGCCACTTTTCTACTGCTGGATCCGTTGGTCTATAAGGCCGTCCAGTCGATCGACCCAGCGGTCATCAGTTTTTTCCGCGGTATCACCGATACAGGAAAATCGGCCTGGATCTTATTTATTTCAGGTGGGGCCATTATTCTGCTCGTTGCCCTGCGGACAAGCGACCTCGGGCCGCGGTCCAGGGCTGCCCACGGCCTCCTGGCCCAAGGGTTCGGCTTCCTCTTTATCGCGATTGCCGCCTCCGGGATCATAGCCAATCTCGCCAAGAACATCCTTGGCCGCGCCAGACCCAAGCACTTCGAGACCTTCGGGTCCTTTCACTTCGAGCCTTTCACCTTTTCCTCGAGCTTTGCGTCATTTCCTTCCGGACATGCGACAACGATCTGCGCATTCGCTGCCGTTGTCGCAATCATCTGGCCGCGGACTCGTGTCGTCGTCTTCGTGATCGCAGCGTGGCTGGCAGCGACACGCTTCTTCGTGTCCGCACATTATTTCTCCGATGCACTCGCAGGTATGATCCTGGGATTCACCTTCCCCTACTGGCTCCGCGAACGCCTGGCCACCAGACGGTGGCTGTTTGCCCGGCGCGCGGATGGCTCAATCCGCATGCGTGGCAGACATCTCGGACGCTGGATCGGCAAAGAAGCCAGAAGCAAATTGGTGACGGACGAAGACCGCCCGGATCCGAACGATGATTATGCCTTCCCCGGCCACCTTTCCTCGTAAAGGTGTAAGCGAGCTTCTTTAGGCACTCCTACAGGTCACGTACGCCCTTTCACGGCATTACGGGCAGCGAAGCATTTCGAAATCAGCTCATCGATGAACAGGCCCACCAGGCCGGATATGGCCATGAAGCCATAGGGATTGATTTCCGTGACGCTGACCGAGGGCAGAAACAGACCGCGAAGCCCGAAATAGATAACAACAGCCAATGCCCCTGCCAGGAATGGGCGCAGGAGATCCCATGTCAGCGAGTTATCGGCCCGCCCGCTACCGCGAAACGCATTCGCCGTGCTCAGCAGAGACCGGAACAATGCACCGATCATCGCAACGATGGCGCTCAACCCGATCATGCCCTGATCTGCCGACAGAAATGTCTTCAACCCGCTGATATTGACCTTGGCGATAGGAATGTCGCCAAACTCGCAATTGACCTTCGCTTCCCGCTTGATGGTCTCCAGATAGGCAGCCCGCTCGCCTTCGGGGATCGTTTCCGCCTTCTTGCACATTTCCGAATGAATGCCGACCGCGGGCCAGATATCGACCGATGTATCGATAAAGAAAAAGACCAATATGACCAACAGCATAGCACGACCGATCAATCCGATGCGTCGTGCGACCGATAAGGGTTTGTCCGACATTCTTGCGCTCGCTTCCTCAAATAGGGTTCGAGATGCCAAAAGCGGATCGTATGTATCAGTTCCCTCCTGGAAAATCACCCTGCCTGGCGACAAAGCCGCTTTCGAACCTGCGACGCACCAGCGCACTCTATTGCATTGCTTCGCGATCTTGAATTGACTACGGTCCGCCCACAATTGGTCAGCGCCTTCCCAGGCACAGTTTTGGGGCACGGGATCCCTTGATAACTCCGAGAGAACTCATCGGTCGAGCCGACCGGCTCGCGGCAGATGTTCAAACCAAACTGGCGCAGAGCGGCCTATTATGGGCAGGTGTCGGCACAGGAACGGATCACCGACCGCTTTCGTGTGTTTCCAAGACAAACACGTCATTTGGCATTCGCGAGATTGCTGGCGGGGCCGCAGCGCTTGCCGGACTGGCGTTTGCCGCTGCATCCACGCTGATGCATGTCGAGACATCGCCGTCACTTGGCGCCTCCTTGGCGATGCTGCATCAGTTCGTTGGATCAGGGGCACAGGCCGTTGTGGTATTCCTCTGCCTTTCGCTAAGCGGCCTCATCGGGTCGCAAGTCCTGCTGATCACAGACATTCTTCACAAGGCCGGCACAGGTCTCGCGGCGCTCGGCGCCTTGAGCTTCGCGCAAATTGCCGACACGGGCGACGGCGGTTCTAAATACGGCAAGATCGATGCTGCATCGCCCGCAGGCTCGGAAATCCAGGGCGCGCTGTATCTCGGCGGCAGCATCGCCAGAAACTCCGACGTGATCCTGAAGGCGCCCGATGACACGGACATCACACTGAACAAGGTTCGCTGGTGGAACGAGTCGCTCATCGACTCGCCGTTTTATGGTGCGCGCGGGATCAAGTGGGCGGAAACGGTGCCTGCCCTCGGCAGCATGGTCGATTTCACCCACTCCAAAGCAACGGCCTACGAACAGATCGTGACACAATCAGGCAAGGTCGGCGGCAAACCGGTTCCAGCCTCGGGCAAGTTCGAAGATACATTCCGCAAGCTTGAATACACGCATGGCCTGAACTCGATTACGATGAATGGGCTGTTCCGCATCTCTCGGCTTCACCCGCGAATCCGGCCCTATTTCGGGATTGGCCTCGGGCTCATGGTACCTCATGTCGATGCGCAGCGCGCTGGATTCCCGCGGAAGACCCGGACACTCGGGCCCCAGATCACCGGGCCGGTCTTTCAGGTTCTCGGCGGCATTGAATGGCGAATTTTCGTGTCGAACCGCGTTTCCTCGATTACCGAATACAAGCTGGCCCTGTCGCAGAATGAGGCAAAGCTGAAAACGGGCGGCACGGTCAGCACGAACTTCTGGATCAACCAGATCGTAGTCGGAATTACGCGGTATCTTTGGCGCGCCGCGCCGGCAGTCAACTGAGGCCTAGCAGACCTTTCCGCAACACGAGACGAAACGGGATAGACCATGGCTGAAAGTCGTTCCAGAGCGCTCACCTTCCCTTCCATTTCCGGCGTAATTACGCGTTTGTCACTGCCTTGGCTTGGGCGGGGCTGCCTGGCTCTCGCATGGACCGGCGCAGCTGCGTTCGCGCTGTGGAACGTCCATCAATCCATGGAATTCGAGACGATCCACGGCTTTGCCCGAAGTCTTGGGCTGGCATCCCTGCTCTCGGTTGGCCTCATCATTGCCACGACAGGGATCGGTTTCATAATCAATCTGATCACCGTACTCGGCAAGACGATGGCCGGCATTGCGATGATCGGCTCCCTTTCCTTTGCCCAGAATGTCGACCCCTCGGAACAACAGGCCGAAAAGGGCGGCAAAGGCGAGACGACACTGCGGGCACGCAATTTCGACGTGGGCGTTTATGCGGGTGGCAGCATTCATCAGAAAAGCGACCTTAGGCTCAATCAGCCGGGCGGCACCGACCTTCTCATGAAGAACGCTCTGTGGCGGAGCGAGTCGACTCAGACCGAGCCCTATTGGGGTGCCCGCTTCACTTATTGGAGCCAGAAGAAACCGGTTTTCGGGGCGATGCTCGATTACACCCACGCCAAGGCTATTCTCTGGCATCGTCAAATACTTGAGCAGTCGGGCACGCGAGACGGCAAGCCTGTTCCCAAAGAGGAATCGGTGACAGAGACATTCCGGCGCCTCGACTTCACCCATGGCCTGAATTTCATCGCACTCAATGGAATGGTGCGCTTCCAGGGCATTCATCCGCGGATCACACCCTATGTCGGCATCGGTGTCGGCCCGACCTTCCCTCACGTCTATCTGTGGCGCGAGGGTCAGCCGCGCGAGACACGGACCTATAAGCACATGATCACAGGCCCCACCTTTCAGGTGCTGGCCGGTGTCGACTGGCGCGTCTTCGTTGCGGACAGCTTTTCCTGGTTCACGGAATACAAGCTGAACTACTCAATGCACAACGCCCCTCTGAAAGGCGGCGGAACCTTGAAGACGAATTTGTGGTCACACCAGATCGTCCCGCTCGGATTCACCTATCGCCCGCCCATGCCGTGGCGAATGCAATAGCGCAAGACCGCAGGGAAACGGCAAGTTCAATGGCAAACGATAATCAGGGAGGCGCGGAAAAGATGATCGCGGGACACCCGCTCAGCAGCTGGATCAAGAGCATCGTCAAGCATGTCGCGGTCTATGGCGCCATCCTGAGCTTCGCCATGTTCGCCCTTCTGGTTCTCAACAAGTAACTGGTGCCAGGGACCTTCGCGATACGGCGCGATCAGGCCTGATCGCGACTTATTTGCCGCAGCGCACAAATGAAGCGATGAGGGTGTTGCAAGTCCGACGGCGCTCCCCTATATGTGTCAGCTCAATGACGCCGGGGATTGACCAACGCACAAGCGCTGGGCCCGGCGAGCCCAGACCAAATCTTCAAATATCGGTCTTGGCGCACGGCTAAACTTTTCGGTCAGGCCGTGCCGCAATCGCGATTGTTTTGGCGCGGGGTGGAGCAGCCCGGTAGCTCGTCAGGCTCATAACCTGAAGGTCGCAGGTTCAAATCCTGCCCCCGCAACCAAATCCTTATCCGTAGATTGAAACCATGGCCTAGATACAGCTTGCGCTGGGCATGATGCTTCGGTGCAGACAGAGGGTGCAACGACCTTCCCCCAGTACCGAAAGAAGCGAAGCGCAGTTCTTTCCGAGGACATTGATCAGCTCCTTGCCGAACTTTGCGTGGAGTGGGGCTTTTGCAATCAACTGACGGCATCCGTTTTATTGGGCAAGTGTAACCGAGTGCATGCGGCTGATTTCGCCGAGGCCGTGCTCGTGGCGGAGGGAATGAATCCGGAGTCTGAAGCAAAGTGTTTCCGCGCAATCGCGTGTGAGTTCACAAAGAGATATGGTGAATTAGCGACTCCGGAGAATTACGACTATGAGAAAAAATCCTAGCGTCGTCTTGAGACTCGATGGGATGCTACTCGCTCCCCCTACGACATTTCATTCGTTCGGGTGCGCTCGAGGAATTTCAGTGTCCGATGGTTGTGCCCTAACCTACCCAGTCACTAGGCAGGCCCACAAAGTCTATCGACCGGCTTAGCGAAGCATTGACCCAATCACTGCGCAATTCTCTCAGCGCATTTCTGTTTGAATTCGGCAAGGCTGTCTTCTGAATAATCGCTTCCTGTGACCGCGAATTCGTGATCGCTGAATGCAAACTGCAGGAAAACGTTTTTGTCTCTTTTTTTATAGGCGATCAAAAGCGCCCCCGGAACCGACATCCAGACAGGCCCGACGAGAAGTGCAATGGCGATAACGAATCCGCCGCCATGCGCAAAGGCTGCGCCCATAAGCGCTATTCCGCCGATCAGAAGGAACCAGCCCACGTGACCGATCCAGTCGGGGATGGGGCGTTCGATGATCTCAACGTTGCGCAAATCTTCGACCGGAAAGCTGTTGGCTCCCCGCTCTTTTCTGAAGCCTTTCTCACCCTTGGGGATCAGGCGAATGCCAGCCTGGTAGATGTTCGTGTCGGTCAGGACCAGAAGCGACTTCCCCAGACTTTCCAGTGAGATATTGGCAGTCAGCAACTCTTTGCCCAGGACTGCAAGAACACCCTCACCGTTCTCGGCTTTTTCGGTGATATCCGCTTCCGATATTGGTGTCTTGGAGTCCATCATGACATCCTCTGTCTACGCGATGAAGCCATCCACCGCACCTTCCTGCACGAATAATGTGCCCTGGACCTCTATTCGGCGGTTACAGGCGTCTACAGCTTAGAGACATTGGCACGGGGTTGCGGAGCCTTGTCCTGTTCGTTCGGCCGGGGATCTGTGACTTAGTCTTCTGGTGCTCACCTTAGCCCCTGAGAATCCTCCACAAAGATCTGTGGCCCGTCGTAGATGAAGAAGACCGGCCTGTGAAGCGTTTGTTGAGGTCACCCGAACCCTCATTGTCATTATGCCTGCGCGATACCTCGCCAGATCAAATTGAAGATAGTCCCAAGCTCGGCGTCATATGGTCGCGTACCGCTCAGGGATGCTCGTCGAGCGAGCGTTGTGGAGGGAGAGGCCAGAATCGTTTCGAGCGTTCTGACTGGCGCCTGAACCAGTATCTGTTGATCGATTCCGGCCTGAATTTCTGCAAGGACTGCTGTCTCCATCCGTTGCAGTTCCTTGTTCTTGTGAAACGAGTCGCGGAATTTCTGTGCTGATGCGCCACGTCACACGATCAGTTGGATACCCTCACACCTCTTGACCGCCGTGTTTGTTGTCGACGCAAGCGCTTTTTTGCCGCTTTCGCCGACGATCAAATGCGGTCGCAACAACTCAGCAAGTGAGTTCTTCTGGTGGCAGCGAAGGCGCATCGGTTGCATGGAGTTCTTGCGTCATGGCGAAGCACCGGTGTTGCTGCCTCACTTATCCAGGCCATAGCCGGCTCGGGCAAAACGTGTCCGCCAGGCGGTAACGGCGATATCATCAATCGTGTGCACAGTGGCGCTTACAATCCTGTCTGCTCCGACCACTTCTATCCTTAGAACTCGGAAAAAGATGAGGATGATAGCCATGTACGGTCGATTGCTCGGATTCGTTACCTTTGTCGCCGTATCTCTGCAGGTAACCGTGGGTGTCGCCTTCTTCGGCGCCTTGAGCTTAATCGTTCTAACGAGTTTTTCGGTTATCCCTCAGCCGCAGTCTTAGACGCGGTTCTCCCGCCGGCAACATAGGTGAGCCTTGTCGGGTCTACTCGAGAGCGCGGCAATCTGAGCCGAGATGATTGCCGGCCGATCGCATTCTGACGACGTTCGAGACGCTCGAAGAGTGGATAAGAAGCGCAACATCTCTGGCTGCGCGTTCATCATTGCGACGGTAGAGAAGGTTGGGCTTTTCAGGTCGGTTCATCAACCAAATTGCCGCCTCAGTCTGTCTACGATCTATAGACCGAGATCCGTCAATCCCGGATGGTCATCTGGGCGACGTCCCAAAGGCCAGTGGAACTTGCGGTCCTCTTCCTTGATCGGCATGTCGTTGATACTGGCGATGCGAAGACGCATCAGGCCGTTCTCATCAAACTCCCAGTTTTCGTTCCCAAAGGATCGAAACCAGTGGCCGCTATCGTCGCGGCATTCGTAGGCAAAGCGAACGGCAATCCGATTGTCGGCAAACGTCCAAAGCTCCTTGATCAACCGGTAGTCGAGTTCACGGTTCCACTTGCGTGTCAGAAAGGCTTCAATTTCCTGCCGCCCACTGACGAATTCAGCTCGATTTCTCCATTGGCTGTCCGGCGTATAGGCAAGAGCGACCTTGGCCGGGTCGCGTCCATTCCAGCCATCTTCGGCGGCGCGCACCTTTAGTCGCGCGGTTTCTTCCGTGAATGGCGGCACTGGTGGTCGACTCATCTTTCCGGTCTCCATTTCGCATCTCAATCCCGTTCTACGATTCCAACGCTTTGGTCAGCAGGGAACAGCCATGTCGATTGGCATCAAAAATTGATGTACTGATCGGTACACTTTGTCAATAAAAACCTGGCCGGTGGAGCAATCAATACGAGCTGCACATCGCAAAAAAGGCACATTTTTCGGACAATTTTGATTGGACAGTTTGAAGACGGAAAGAACATAAAAGTACTGATCTGTAAATCAAAAGGCTGTGAGATGCGCCCCACGAAACGTGACGAGCTCGTCCAAAAGGCGCTGGCTGTCTTCTATCGGAATGGCTTTCACGCGACGGGCATGGACATGCTGGTCTCGGAGACAGGCATTTCGAAGACTTCGATGTACAAGCATTTTCGCACGAAAGAGGAGCTCATCCTTGCAGCACTCCGCCTTCGCGACGAACGGTTTCGCAATTGGCTGTTCCGACGCATGGAGGAGCTTGGACGCACGCCTGAAGAGCAACTCTTGGCCATTTTCGATGCGCTGGGAGAATGGTTTGCGGATCCGGAATTCCGCGGCTGCATGTTCCTCAAAGCAGCGGGTGAATATCAGGACCCTGACAGTCCGATACATGCCCAGGCATCTGAGCACAAACGCCTGTTGCTCAACCATATTCGTGATCTTGCCAACGAGGCAGGCCTCTCCAGCCCTGACACTTTGGCGTCACAGCTCGTGCTTTTGAAAGAAGGCGCAATTGTTACCGCGCACCTGCGCTACGCTGAAGATCCGGCCGGAGATGCCAAAACTGCAGCAGCATGCCTTCTTGCCTCGGCGCAATCGGAAAACGCGTCGTTGCCGGTTTCAATATGATCGACGAATTCGATTATCTGTTTTCATGCTCAAACCGAAGACAATCAGAGACGCTTGAATGAATATCGATCTTAGCATGCCGCGAGGCCAAATGAGGCGGGCGACGGCCGACGATCTCGATAAGATCGAAACCATCCTGCACAACGACGATGTTCGTCTCTATCTGTGCGACAACACTATCCTGCCTCGTGAGACGATAGACGGAATGCTCACCCGCAGCGAACAACTCGCTGCGAAAGGTCTCGGATTGTGGATAATCGAGCAAGCGTCAGGAACCATTATCGGCGTTGCCGGTCTGGAACCAGTCTCTGCGGAAATTGATGCTAATCCCGTTATGGCCGGCGGTATCGAACCCATCATTGCGATAAGTCGCGAGAATTGGGGACGAGGTCTGGCCAGCGAGGCAATGACCGCACTGATCCATTATGCCTGCAACTCTCTGCAACTCTCCGAGCTGGTCGCCGCTGTCGATGAACCGAATACCCGTTCACATCGACTGATGGAGTCTTGTGGATTTGTGCCAGTCGGAAGAACCAATGGTCCGGCAAACGAACTCATACTCTACAGATTGCAGCTTGGTGATGGTGCAGCATGCCAATAAGACGTGGCGCTCTCCTGGACATTATCGGGCTGATCGCATAATGGGGATTAATCCCGGATCATCTTCCGGTACGCGAATTCAGCCTGCGCCTCCTTCGTGCTCGGATCGGCCACAGCACGAATTTCAGAATGGCGGGATGACAGCGAACAGGCTGGATCAGTCGTTGCCGCGTCGCCATTGATGGCAAAGGCCTGACAGCGGCAACCACCCCAGTCGATCGTTTTGCGGTCGCAGCTTCGGCAAGGCTCTTCCATCCAATCGACACCGCGAAACGCCGTGAATGCTGAACCCGTCTTCCAGATATCAGCGAGCGAACGCTGCCTGACTGTCTCAAAGGTCAGGGATGGGATGGTCTGAGCGGCGTGGCAGGGCAGGACTGTACCGTCTGGCGCGACATTCAATCCGGTGCGACCCCAGCCTCCCATGCAGGCCTTCGGGTATTGTGTGAAATGGTCCGGGGTGACGTAATCGATGGCGAGGATGCCTGTCAGCCGTTCCTGAGCTTCTCTGACGATTTCATTTGCCCGCATGACCTGGTCGATGGTGGGCATCAACGCGGCCCGGTTTTTCAGAGCCCAGCCATGATATTGCGTGTGGGCAATCTCCAGACGGCGCGCGCCCAAGCGCTCAGCGAGTTCAATCGTCTGTGGCAGTGTGTCGAGGTTTCTTCGATGAACCACGGCATTGATGGTCAACGGCAAGCAAGCGTCGACGACCCATTTTGCAACCTGCATCTTGATATCGAAGCCACCATCATAGCCGCCGATCAGGTCTGCCGTTTCCGCATTGGATCCCTGAACTGAAAGCTGGACGTGATCGAGACCATTCTCTATCGACGCCTCGAAGACGTCTCGTTTCAATCCGACACCGGAAGTGATCAGATTGGTGTAGAGATCTGCCTTCGCCGCACCGAGAATAAGGTCTGGCAGGTCGCGGCGGGCGGCAGGCTCACCGCCGGAGAGATGGACTTGCAGAACGCCCATGGCAGCGGCTTGACCAAAGACCTGGATCCATTCTTCCGTCGAGAGTTCCGACGACCGCCTGGTCAGCTCCAAGGGATTGGAGCAGTAAGGACAACTGAGCGGACACCGGTGGGTCAGTTCCGCAAGCAAAGCAATCGGAACCGGCGCTTCTGCCAAATCTTCTTCGGATCGCGAAGCGGTGGGATCGGTCATGCGATATCAACCATCCGATTGCCGATCAGATATGCAAGGAAGTTCCGGACATCATCGAGGATGCGCTGTCGCGGCGCATTGAAATCGACTTCCAGTTTCGACACCAAGGCATCGAAGTCGCGTTCGCCATCGACGATGCTGAGGATTGCAACGCCGACGGCATCGAGTTTCAAAGCACGCTCAGGCGCTAGCAGGAACCACTCATCTCTGACTCCGCAATGCTTGAGGCGGACACCGCGCGGCAGAAGAGGGACATCAGTTGCGCGGAGTTCTTGTGTCACGTCGAGTGCCCAGTAACTGCGATGCCTGGTTTCCATGCTCCGGGGGCCGGCGCACCGTGCACATAGACGTGCTGGATCGCATCGAGCTGGGCCCAGAGCATTCCGCATTTGAACTTCAGGGCGTCCTGCACAGCCTGTTGCATCTCGGGCGTTCGCGCATGTTCTTTTACGTAGTCGAGTGCCCAGTCGGCATCGCGGGGTGCCTCCGACATGCGGTGGCCGAAATTGCGCAGTGTGTCCTCGGTAATAAAATCATAGTTCGCCAGCATGCCTTCGACCCGCTTCTTGATAATGGCCGGAGAGAAAAGCTCCGTCAGGCTTGAAGCGATTGCCTCAAGCAGGCTGCGCTGGCGAACAAACTGCACATAGGCATCGCAGGCAAATCGGACGGCGGGCAGAACGCCATCCAGGGAGACGACATAATCGCGGTCGAGGCCAAGACCGTCTGTCAGCGCCAGCCATCGGCGCAGGCCGCCCTCCGGTGCATCCCCGATTTCGCCGTCATGGTCATGAATGCGCTGACGCCATATGCGGCGCAACTCGCCGTCATCCATGCGCGAGAGAAGTGCCGTATCCTTGAGCGGGATTGTCCGCTGATAGCAGTATCGGTTGAGGGCCCAAGCGCGGACTTCATCGATCGTGCACCCACCGCTATGGAGCCGTTGATGGAAGGGGTGGAGATGATGATAACGCTCTTCGCCGATCTGCCGGAGTGCGGCTTCAAGGCCACCGGGATCGAGACAAAGCGCGCTCATAATGTGATCTCCATGCCGTCGAACGCGATTTCCCAGCCGGCCGCTTCCGCTTGCTGCCTCTCGGAACTGTCAGGGCGCCAAACCGGGTTTGTGTTGTTGATATGGATAAAGATCTTTCGGTCGATGGTAAGCTCACGGCAAGCTTGCAGCGACCCCTCATCGCCGGCCATGGGCATGTGCCCCATGCGCCGGCCGGTTTTCTGCCCGACGCCTTCACGGATCATCTCGTCGTCATGGAACACCGTTCCATCGAAGAACAACACGTCTGCACCTTGTAACGTCTCGCACAATTCCGGTGTGAGCCGAGCGCATCCGGGTATGAAGAAGACTGTGTGATCATTCATTGAGAATCGAACACCAACCGTTTGTTCGCCGACGAGGTCGGTCACTACGGTCTCGCCCTCGAGGAATAGCGGGACCTTACCCGGAACTGCAAAGATCTCGACGTGCAGTCCCGGAATGATCTCAAACGGGATATCCAATTGCGCCTCTCGTCGCTTTACGAAATCCGGGTTCAACGCATTGAAAATTGGATTGTCGCTCAAGACGCGATGGATCTCGGATGTAGCATAAAGATCGAATGGCTGACGCTCGCGAAGCGTCAGAAGACCTGCGATGTGATCGAGATCGCCATTGGTCAGGAGAACGGCGCGGATCGGGCTGTCGCGAAGACCGTATTGTTCAGGCGCCCGAGGTTGGAGTTCCGGGCGCGCCATGATCTGCGATCGGATATCCGGCGAAGCGTTGACGATGGCCCAGGACGAGCCGTCGACACTCACAGCAATGGAGCATTGCGTGGCGGCTTGAAGCGGCGCATTGCCGCGCCAGAACCGCGCACTGTTTGCCCCATTACAATTCCATTGCGGTAGCCCGCCGCCGGCCGCTGCGCCTACAACAAGGACACGAAGCATCTCAGATAGATCCGCGTATCGAAAGCGTTACGCTTGAGTGCCGGGCCGGAACGAAGGCTTCCGACTATCGTTTACCGGCCTTCTGCCGTGCGGCAAGGCGGGCGAGAAAAAATGGATCTCCCTCATCGGCCGGGTAATACATGCTAACTTCCATGCCGCAGTTGAGATCTTCGATCTTCGGCGTCGTCCAGCTCATGATCGTCGGTCCTTTCTCGCTTCCGGGAATATTAAACTGGCCTCTATGTGGGCCTCAGTGAACGTGCCTGCAATACAAAACTACGTGTGAAACTGTATCCAGCTGCCTACCAATCAACAGCGGCGCTAAAGGTCGCACATCGCCGGTTATCCAACCAAGTACCTCCGTCAATGCGAACCAGCCCCATTGCAGCAACGCCCAAACCGCCCTCTCGTCGAAAGGGGCGTCTGACCGAGGGACCAGTCGAGCGTCATCTGGCGCGTATCGCCGCCCCAACGGCGTGGGGCGTTCTCATGGTGATGAGTATCGGACTTGCCGACACCTACTATCTGGCAAGGTTCGGTGACATCGAGCTTGCGGCGATCAGCTATGCACTTCCCATCCAACTTGTGTTGACCAGCGCCGCTATGGGTTTGGCCGTGGCTACGAACGCCGTCGTGTCGCCACCCCTGGGCAAAGGACATCAGCCCCGTGCCCATGTTCGGGCAAGTGCTGCATTGCTCCTGACCCTTGTCGTCAGCCTCGTCATCGTCGGTCTCGGTCTCATCACCGCCCGCCCGCTCTTTTCCATGATGGGGGCCAAGGGCGAGACGCTGGATCTGATCGTCTCATATATGCGCATCTGGTATCCAAGTTTTGTGCTTCTCGCCCTTGCGATGGTTGGCAATGCTGTCATTCGGGCAACCGGCGATGCCATTCGACCTGCAACCGTCATGACGGTCGCGGCGGTTTCGAACATCGCGTTTGCCCCCGTCTTCATCTTCGGCTTTGCCTTGATTCCGGAACTCGGAATAACAGGTGCAGCAATTGCGACCTTTGTCTCGCGTATCGTCATGTTTCTCGTTCTCGCGGTCTTTTTGTTCCGTACAGTAATCCTTCGCGCGCCACGCAAACGACTGACCGTCGCGATCTGGCAGCGGCTCTTGCAGTTTGGTCTGCCGGTCGCGGGAACCAATGTGATCAATCCGATCGGCATCGCGGCGATCACGGCAGCACTCGCCTTCGTAGGTGATCAGGCGGTATCGGCCTTTGGGATCGCGAGTCGCATCCAATTGATCGCGGTCGTGCCATTCATGGCATTGGCAACAGCGATAGGACCTGTCGTTGGCCAGAATTTCGGCGCCGATCTCAAACCGCGTGTGAGCCGCGCCCTGCGTGTCGTGATCGGCATCGTGATTGCATATGGTTTCGTCCTGGCAGCACTCCTGTTTTTCGGCGGCGGGTGGCTTGCAGCCCTTTTCACCGACCTCCCGGCGATCGCCGACTCGGTCTCTCTCTACATGCGCATTATTCCCGCAAGCCTTATCGCCTACGGCATCATGCTTGTAATGACAGCAGCATTGAACGCCGTCGGCCGACCGGTTCCCGGGTTGATTGCTGCAATTCTACGCATCGGCGTCGTGACAATACCCGGAGCTTTTCTTGCTGCCGCATTCGGCAATATCTGGCTCGTCTTCGCCGTCATGGCCGCTGGAAACATTGTCGGCTTTGCGATCACGCTCATTGCCGTTCGCCGAACTCACCTGCTTCGCCAAGAATAGCGATCCGCTAATGCCAGCCTTGCTCAGCCCGCCGGTTTGAGACGCAGTAAGCTTCCCTTGTCCGCGTCCGTCAGAACATAGAGATAGCCATCCGGCCCCTGCCGCACATCGCGCACTCGCGCGCCGATGTCGATCGACCGCTCTTCTCGCACATTGCCGTCACCGTCGAGCTTGATGTGCCTGATCTGTTTGCTTTTCAGACCGCCGGAGAACAGATCGCCGCGCCAATCCGAAAAGCGATCACCGCTATAGGCGACGAGGCCCGAGGGCGCCTGGGTCTCCATCCAGACCAGCGCCGGATCGACCATGCCGGGCAGGCTGGTGTGGGGTGAAATCTCCGTGGCACCGCGATAGTCGCGGCTATGGGTGACCGCTGGCCAGCCATAGTTGCCGCCTGCCTTGATCCGGTTCAGCTCATCACCGCGAAGGGCGCCATGCTCGTTGACCCAGACCTCCTTCCGCAAGGAATGGTAGGCCATGCCCTGGATGTTGCGATGGCCATAACTCCACACAGCAGGTGCGGCGTCGGTAGCCCCGACAAACGGATTGTCCTTCGGGATGCTTCCATCGGCATTGATTCGCACGACCTTGCCGATATAGCTCGACCGATCCTGCGCGCGCAGCCGGATCAGTTTGCCGTCGATTTCAGTCGGCGGATTGCCACCATCGCCGATACTGACTAGCAAGGTGCCATCCGGCAGCCACAACAGCCGCGAGCCAAAATGCTGCGGGCCCGGCTTCGTTTCGGCCACTTCGAAGATGACCTCAAGATTTTTCAATGTCATGCCATCGAGAACGGCGCGTGCCACGCGGGTACGGTTCGCATCTGCCGAACCATGCGCGTATGTGAGATAGACGAAGTTATTGCTCTCGAAATCCGGATGTATGGCGACATCGAGCAGGCCGCCCTGGCCGGCTACGAACACCTCAGGCGTACCACTGATCGGTTCGGGCAAGAGCTTGCCATCGTGTTTCATTCGCAGGCGACCCGGGCGCTCCGTGATCAGTATGGCGCCATTCGGCAGCCAGGCCATGCCCCAGGGACGCTCCAAGCCGTCGGCGATCGATGCGACTTCGACCTTGGTTACCAGTTCAACGCTATTGGAGACGACGGTTTTGCCTTTGGCCATCGCAGGCATCGTGCCCAGCGCAAGAATGGCTCCCAGACATGTGGCGAAAGACGCAATTTTAAGAGGGTGTTTGTTCATCGATACACTCTGATTTCATCCAAACCAAACAAGGGATTTCCAATGCGATGCCGCTCGCGGTATTGCCTTCGTCCCATGGAGGTGGGGAAGCCGCGCATAGCCACAAGTTGGATTCATGGGTCTGTTTGATAGATTTTTTAGATTACGTTATGCGCGGCCATTCTCGTGACTATTATGGCCGCATCGCCGGCGACGACTCTGAGAGGTTTGGATGCAGATTGACCGAAGGCATTTGCTTGGCTGGCTGGGCGCCGGCAGCCTCCTGCTGGGCGCGCCCAAGACTGTCCTTGCAGCGGGAAAGCGAAAAACAGATTCCGCAGGCCGCACCATAACCGTGCCGGAGTCGGTGAAGAAAATCTTTCCTGCCGGCCCGCCCGCCTCGATCTTCCTCTACATGATGGCACCGGATCTCGTGGCCGGCTGGTCCCGGGCACTACGCCGAAACGAGCGGGCCGGTATCCCCGCGAAGTATCATGATCTCCCGACGATCGGCCGCCTGACTGGTCGCGGTGGCACCGCCAACCTTGAGACGGTGATGGCGATGAAGCCCGACTTCATTCTGGACTATGGTTCCGTGAAACCCACCTATGTCTCTCTCGCCGATCGGGTCCAGACACAGACCGGGATCCCCTATGCGCTCATCGACGGCCGTTTCGACGACATTCCGCAAGCCTTTCTAACTGTCGGCGATCTAATCGGTCGCCCGGAACGGGGTCGTGCCTGCGCCGACAAGGCTCAAGCGATCATCGACGAACTGGCGACGGCCCAGGCTGCCGTTCCAATGGCGCAGCGTCCGCGGGTCTATTACGGGCGTGGTGCCGATGGCCTGCATACAGGCCTGAAGGGCTCGATCAATGTCGAGCTCCTGGCTCATGCCGGTGCGGTGAACGTTGCCGATGTTGCTGGCACGGGCGGTCTGACCAAGGTCTCGCTGGAACAAGTTTTGAATTGGGATCCCGATGTGGTGCTGACCACAGACCCGAATTTCTACAAGCTGATCTGGACGCATGGCGTCTGGAAGACACTGCGTGCCGTCAAAGAGGGACGCGTCTATCTGTCTCCGACGATCCCCTTCGGCTGGTTTGATCGTCCACCATCGGCAAACCGCCTGATCGGCCTGCGGTGGTTGATGTCCGTGCTCTATCAGGGCGAATTCCTCAAGGCACTCCCTGCCCATACACGGGATTTCTACTCCTTCTTCTATCATCTGGATCTGGATGCGGATCGCCTGGCAAAAGTCCTCGGCCCCGGCAGCCTTCCCGGTAAGCCAAGGAAGCTCTGACAATGACCGAGGCATCGGCGATCCCCGCTCGCCGCACCGTCTGGACGCGGCGCGCATTCTTCGCCGTTATCGCCATGGGCGGTTTGGTTGCCTTGTTCTTTGCGGCCGCCACTGTCGGCCAGTATCCCGTCACAGTCGGCGATGTCGCCCGTGCCTTGTGGGAAGGTCTGACAGGGGTACCACAAGAGTTGCCGGATCAGGTGCGCGCCGTGGTGATGGATATTCGTGTGCCACGGCTTGTGTCTGCTTTACTTGTCGGACTTGCCCTCTCTGCGGCAGGGGCGACTTATCAGGCCGTGTTCCGAAATCCTCTCGTTGCTCCAGATATACTTGGCGTGACGGCAGGAGCAGGCCTCGGGGCGGTGCTTGCAATCTTTCTCTCCCTTCCCATCGCAGGGATCCAGGCGATGGCGTTTGTCTTCGGTCTCGGTGCCGTGACCCTGGTCTATTCGGTGTCCAGGGCGGTGAAAGGGGCACATGACCCGATCCTGGTTCTGGTACTGGCCGGCGTTGTCATCAGCGCCGTCATGGGCGCCGGCATCGCCGTCCTGACTTTCCTTGCCGATCCCTACGATCAGTTGCCGGCAATCACATTCTGGCTCATGGGCTCGCTCGCCGGTGTCACCTATTCCGACCTCGCGACCGCGTGGCCGGCAGTCGCACTTGGTCTGATACCTCTGTTTTTTTTGCGCTGGCGGGTCAATCTGATGTCATTGGGCGATGACGAGGCCCGCGCGCTCGGCGTCAATACGGAGCGGCTTCGCCTGCTTCTGGTGATTTGCGCAACGCTCGCAACCTCCGCGGTGGTCGCCATCTCTGGCACGATCGGATGGATCGGCCTGATCATTCCCCACATGGCTCGATTCATCGTCGGGCCTGAATTTTCACGCCTGTTGCCGGCAACGATCTTTCTTGGCGCTGCCTATCTCCTGGGTGTCGATACCATCGCCCGCGCCGCAACAACCGTCGAAATTCCCCTTGGCGTCCTCAACGCTTTTGTTGGCGCACCGCTGTTCCTCTGGGTTCTCGCCCGGGCGAGGCTTTCATGGCGTTAGAGATCGAAACCCGCGGCCTCGCTATCGGCTATCCCGGTCACCCTGTCGGACGGGACATCGATATTTTGATCCGGGGCGGATGTGTCACCGCACTGCTTGGTCCCAACGGTTGCGGCAAGACAACTCTTTTCCGCACGCTCCTTGGCTTACTGAAGCATCAAGGCGGACAGATCCTGATTGGTGGCAACGATCTTACCGCACTGCCGCGAAGCGACGTGGCCAAACGTGCCGCTTATGTCCCTCAAGCTGTGGAAGGCTATTTTCCATTCTCAGTGACGGATGTGGTTCTCATGGGCCGCGCACCGCATCTCTCCATGCTGTCCGCACCTGGAACAGGTGACCGCGAAATCGCGATGGACGCATTAGACCAGCTACATATCGCCGATCTGGCGGAACGCGCCTTCACGGCAATCAGCGGCGGTCAACGCCAATTGGTTCTGATTGCCCGCGCGCTTGCACAGGAAGCGCCTGTGATCTTCATGGACGAGCCAACAGCGAGCCTCGATTTCGCCAATCAGTTCCATGTTCTCGAGTGCATTCGCAAGTTATCCGATGCGGGGCGCACGATCGTCGTTTCATCGCATCATCCGGATCATGCATTGCGCTTCGCCGATGATGCAGTGCTGATGAAGGCCGGCAGCATCGTCGCCGCCGACGCATGCGTGAAAGTCCTGACAAGCGCAGCACTCAGCGAGGTCTACGGGATTGAGATTGCCATCGCGGAAGTAAGCGCAGGTAAAGGAAAAAACGCCTATCGCGTCTGCGTTCCCGTTCCTGACAGCGCCCCAACGCAGGGCCATCCTTGATCCGAGGTCTGTCCACCAGTCCGAGAGACTTCTCAAAGCTCCAGCGTCAAGGCCTCAGAGCCTGCCGCCGGGACAGCGCAGCAAATCAGAGCTTCATTGTCCGCATGGGCAGCGGTCGGCTCTATCGGATAGGCAACCTTGCCGGCCAGAAGCTTGACGGCGCATGTTCCGCACGTCCCGCTGCGACAGCCATAATCAGGCGCGAGACCGTGTGCTTCTGCAAGCTCGAGGAGTGAGCCGTCGCCCTCAATCCAGGGCTGCTCGAAACCCGACTTGGCAAAGGTGACAACCGAATGGTCTGCAGTCTCAATCGGTGTTGCTTTGTGCATCCCCCCTTCATCCGGCTGGCGCTCAAGTGAGGCCGGACCAAACGCTTCTGCGAAAATCCGCGCATCACGCACACCGAGTTCCCGCAAGGCGTTATAGACGGCCTGCATGAACCCCGCCGGGCCGCAGAGAAAGAAGTCATAGTCATCGAGAGCCAGGGTCTGTCGCAGCCTGTCGGCCGTGACATAGCCGAGACCATCATAGTTCTGACCGGGCTCCTCGCCGTCCCCCGCTTGGTCGATGAGCGAAATATAGCGAATTGCACCATCTGTTGATTTTTCGAGCTCGCGGAAGGCATCGAAGAAGGCGCGTTGTGCGGTGGTCTGTGCCGAATGGAAGATCGTCAGAGGACGCACATGACGGGTGCGCAGCCCCTCATGAGCCACCTGGCGCGCCATGGAGATCATCGGTGTGATCCCCACGCCGCCAGCTAGCAGGACAGCGGGTCTCACTTCGGCAGTGTCGAGTGTGAAATCGCCGCGCGGTGCCTTCGCCTCGATCATGTCGCCAGGTTTCAAAGTGTCGCGAAGATGGTTCGACACCAAGCCCGGTGCGACGTCAGTCAAAGCCGCACCTTCGCGTTTGACCGAGATCCTGTAGAGCATGTCGGCCGGTGCCGATGACAGTGTATATGTGCGGATGACAGGTTCGCCATCGCCTTCCGGCTTTACCCGGATCGTTAGGAACTGCCCTGGATCATAAGATGGCAGACCGTCTTCATCTGCCGGTTTAAGATAGAATGAGCGGATCACATCGCTTTCATCCTCGACACGAACGACGCGGTAGTCCCGCCAGGCATCGCGTTTGGCTTCGGCAGCCAGCGTAGCAGCGGCCTCATCCCAATCGCCGGTGATGAGAGAATTGGGTGAGAATTCACTGAAAGACCAACGCATCGGCAACGCTGCGGCCAGGCGAATCCCGTGGTCCAGAGTAAAACGCCAGGCGCGCTCGGCACCTCGAAACGCTTTCACTTGCGGATCATCGTCCCAGACAATCTCCACCGTTCCAGTCAGCATCAGAAGATCGCCGGTCTCGAAATCGACGAATGTCAGCCCGGCTTTCGGATTGACCAGGAAGTTTCCCAAGGTGTTGAAGTGAGAGTTGCCGGCATAGTCGGGTACGGTCAGCGTGTTGCCTTCCACCTTGACGAAACCCGGCCGGCCCCCGCGGTGCGAGACGTCGACACCTTCGACTTGGGAATTGGCACCGGCGTCGGCGTAACTGGATACGAAGAGTGTATCAGCTGCCCGGATCATTTCCGATGCAGCATCATCCAGCATCGAGAAGCGATCTGCAGCAGTTGCCGGACTTGGCTGTTGCGGGTCACGTGTGAATTCAATATCGCGGGTCTGTATGTATTGCGGGCAATTACCAAAGGATTGATCGACTGCAAGTCCGAAGCGTCCCTCACTGGCAGTGGACACGTGTACGTTCACCCGGTTGCGCCGCCGCGAGTCGAGGGCAATTCCAAGCAGACCCAATGGTGCACCTGGGACGATCGCGTCGGCCAACGGATCACCAGGCTGCGGTGCAGCGTCGACCGTCAACGATCGCGGGTCAGGTGATGCGATGAATCCGGGCTTTCCCACCAGCAAGGATGCCCAAGGCCAGCCTTGCTGATCGAAGCTTCCAACGACGAGAAACGGCAGATTCGCGAAGAAGTCGCGATGCTGTTCCGGGAGAAACGGTCGGATGAACTTTCGCCCGAGTCTCTCAGCATTATCGCGCAGTCCCAAGCGCTTCTGGATCGCCTGCTCACCGGCGTGAAAGGGCGAGGTCTCATTGTGCCATACTTTGGTTTCGGACATGTCGGTCTCCTGAACGCGATAGAGCATTGGATTTAAGAGCCTGATTTTTGAGAGCGGCGGGCAGCACAGGACTGCCCGCCATTGGCTTTAAGCTCAGGCGGCCAGACCGACCTCTGTTCTGGTCATCGGCACGAAGCCTTTCAGGCCTTCGATGCTGGACAGGAGTCGGCGAATGTTCGGATAGGGCGTCAGAGAGACGTTCCCCTCGGGGGCATGCGCCGTATAGGAGTAGATCGCGACATCGGCGATGGTCGGCCTGTTCCCAACCAGGAACTCACGACCTTCCAGATGCGCTTCCAGACGGTCGAAGGCCCGAGCCGCAATCCGCTTGGCTGCGTCTGCGTCGAGATCGGCGCCGAATACTGTGATGAGCCGCGCGGTCGCCGGACCACTCGCAATATCGCCGGCGGCGAGCGAGAGGAACTTCTGGACTTCGGCGAAAGCCTCAGTGCTTTCTGGCAGCCAGTTCGGGGCGTATTTCCGGGCGAGGTACACCAGGATGGCATTGGAGTCGGAGATTACAGTTTCACCGTCCTCGATGACCGGAACCTGACCGGCAGGATTGAGCGAAAGGAATGGCTCTTTCTTGTGCTCGCCGGCCAGCAGGTCGACGTCAATCAGCTCGTGATTGATACCGGCCAGGGCAGCAAAGAGCTGGACACGGTGAGAATGTCCGGAAAGCGAGTGGCGGTGAATTCGGATGGCGTTTGACATGAAATTCGTCCTTTCAGGGGCTTGATACTGTCAGCAATCTTGCGGGGCGGCAGGTCGATGCAGCCAACGACGCGCTAGACATAGCCGTGGACGATAGAAACTATAATCTCCCAATTTATGGAGTTATTATGTACATATTGGCGACAATATAATTCTGCCCGAGGAGGCGTAATGGATACGATCGCAGGGATGCGCACATTTGCTGCCGTTGCGACCGACGGCTCGTTCACCAGCGCGGCGCGGCGCCTCAACATGACGACAAAACTTGCCAGTAAATATGTGCGCCAACTCGAAGAGCGGTTAGGCGCACAGCTTCTCAACCGCACCACACGCAGCGTCGTGTTGACCGATGTCGGACGCGCCTACTTCGAACGCTGCCAACTCCTGCTAGACCAGTTTGAAGAACTCGAATCCGTGGTCCAGGAGCGCCAGTCCGAGTTGGCCGGCTCGATCCGCATGACGGCGCCGACCTCCTTCGGAAGCACCAATCTGGTCGCGGCCATCCGGCCATTCATGGCGACGCACCCGAAAGTTGCCGTCGACCTGCATCTGACCGACCAGCGCGTGTCAGTGGTCGACGACGGCTTTGATCTGGCAATCCGCCTAGGCGAACTCCAGGACTCTGCCCTCATCGCCCGAAAACTCAAAGACATGCGACGAATTATCTGCGCGTCGCCTGAGTATCTAGACCGCTTTGGCGAGCCTGATCATCCTGACGCGTTGGCAACACATAACTGCCTGATCCCGACTTGGACGGCCGACCCTTTCAACTGGCGGTTTCGCATCGATGGGAAAGACAGTACGGTCAGAGTATCGGGCTCGTTTCATGCGAATTCTCCCCGCGCGATCGCGGAGATGGCCCATGGCGGCATGGGGCTCGGGCAGTGCCCTCACTATGTTATCAAGCCTTTCATTGAGACGGGTCAGCTGAGACCACTTCTTACGGCATTCGAAGCGCCGCAATATGGTGTCTACGCCGTGTATCCACCCAATCGGCATCTGACAGCGCGCGTGAGGGCGCTGATCGACCATCTGGCGGACGTGCTCCGAAAAGAAGACGATCCGGGATGAACGCAATCAGAGCTGGGACTTGACCAGCTCTCCCAACACCTCGACACCCTGCTCAAGTCGGGGATTCCACGTATGACCGCAGCTCAACCGGATACAGTTCTTGAACCTGTCGGTCGGTGAGAAGACCGTTCCGGGCGCTATGGAAACTCCCTTTTCATGAGCCAGTTCGGAAAGGCGAATGCTGTCGATGCCTTTCGGCAATTCGAGCCAGACGACAAATCCTCCAGCTGGCCGGGTCATCCGCGTTTCATCCGGAAAGCAGCGGTCGATGGTTCTCGCCATCCGGTCGATATGGTCCGTGAGGGCGCGGCGCAGACGGCGTAGATGATTGTCATACCCACCCGATGAAAGGAAAGCTGCGAGGGCTGCTTGCGGCAGCGCCGGTCCAGAAAGCGTTTGCGCAAGCTTGTCTTCCACCATGGACTGACCGTGCAGGCTGGAGGCAACCCACCCGATCCGATAACCGGGAGCAACCGTCTTGGAGAAGGAGCTGCAATAGATCACGTCTGCCGTGGGATCGAGCGCCATGAACGGGCGCGGACGCTCCGCTCCAAAATGGATGTCGCCATAGACATCGTCTTCGATCAGAGGAATTTTGTGTCGGTTCAGAAGTTCCAAAACAGACCTTTTCTTCTCCTCCGACATAACGAACCCAAGCGGGTTATTGAAACTCGACGTAAACAAGCAGGCTCGGCAGCGCTTGCGCTCAAGCGCGGACTCAAGCTCTGAAAGGTCGAGGCCGTCGCGCGCATCCGTCGGTAACTCCAAGGCCTTCAAGCCAAGCGCCTCAAGCACCAGTAACAGGCCGAAATAGGTCGGCGATTCGATCGCCACCGTATCTCCAGGTTTGGTTATCGCTCGAAGCGCCAGGGACAGTGCCTCCGTGCAACCGCAGGTGATGACCATGTCTTCAGGAGCCTGGGCATGTCCCCATCTTAAGGATCGGCGGGCGATCTCGAATCTGAGATCGGGGTCGCCCTGGGGCTGGGTGTAGAGATTGTATTGCGCGCCCTTGGTTCTGGCGGTGCGGGCCAGGAACCGGTCGAGACTTCCCGCCGCAAGAAGCTCGGGACTTGGGATGGCAACGCCAAGCGGAACAAGATCCGGGTCGCGGAACTGCATCATCAGATCCAGAATGCTTCGCGAAATGCTGATATGCGTCGCCCTGCGCGGCGGTTTCGATGGGGTTGGCGATTTGAGGGAGACCTTGCACTTCGCTGAAACGTAGAATCCTGACTTCGGCCTTGCTTCGAGTACACCGCGATCCTCAAGCAGGCGATAGGCCTGAAGTGCCGTCGACAGGCTTGCTCCGTGCTGTTCCGAGACCTTGCGCAGCGAAGGTGCGCGCATGCCGGGTCGGAGAACGCCATCGTCAACCAGCGACGTGATGAAGTCCGCCAGTATCTCATAGCGATAATTTGGCTTCGCCTCTGGCTGGGATGTCGTTCGCATGAGGAGCGTTACCGTGTGTTGCTGAGAATAGCCAAACAAGTACAGATTCACCAACTCAATCTGTTATGGGCACAATCACACTAATCTGTATCTGTTATGCTTCTCAGTCTCCACTATTTTCTAATGCAAGTTCAACCTTGCGGCTTTGGCGATGCGGCACGAACGCCGCCATTGCCGCACATAGGGAATGACTGAAGATGAGTGAACTTCCGGAAGTTTTGAGCGAACAACAGGCGGTTCGAGCGACGATTGAAGATTATGTTGAGGGGGCGAGAACAGGCGATTTTCAGCGGATGCAACGCGCGTTTCACGAAAACGCCGATATCTACGGCACGCTCTACAAGGACGGCGTGAGTCGCCTTGCCGGACCGATCCATATTCTATTCGATTTTGTCGATGCGACCGGTGCTGCTGAAAAGTTAGAAGTCACATCCATGCGCATCGATATCGCCGGCGCGACCGCAAATGTCCGCTTGGAACTCGACGACTGGCAAGGCATGCGTTTCACGGACTTTCTTAACCTGGTGAAGACCGAACAAGGCTGGTTGGTTGCAAACAAGGTTTTCCATCAGTGGGTTTGACCATCTTTGTGGAGCATCGAAGTTGCTCAACTGTGGCTTTCCCCTCACCCGACCCTCTCCCCACAGAGAGGATAATAGCCGGCCGCTCTTCGATTCCCTCTCCCCGGGGAGAGGGCTAGAGTGACGGGCCGAAAGCCGTTCAGATCAGGAAATCCACATGAAAGAAATCCTGCCCCTGCTGGAGCAAGCCCACCGCTATGCCGAAGATTACATCGGATCGGTTAGAGACCGGCCGGTTTTTCCGAGCACCGCAGCGATCGAAAACCTCGCAGCGTTTGACGGCCCCATGCCCGAGCAGGGCCTTGCACCGGCTCAAATGCTCGAGAAACTTCACACCATCGGATCACCAGCAACGGTCGCCCAGACCGGAGGGCGCTATTTCGGCTTCGTGAATGGTGGCCTTCACCCGCCGGCCCTCGCCGCTCGCTGGCTGGCCGATAGCTGGGATCAGAACGCGGCACTCCACGTAATGTCGCCAATTGCCTCCAAGCTCGAGGCCGTCTGCGAGTCATGGCTTGCATCGCTCTTCGGCCTACCGGAAGGAACTGCTGTAGGCCTTGTCTCCGGCACGTCGACCTCTCTGACATGCGGATTTGCCGCGGCACGCAACGCACTGCTGCATCGTCAGAATTGGGACGTTGCTGCGGACGGGCTTTTCGGTGCTCCCGAGATCAAGGTCGTCTTGGGAGAGCAGGCCCATGGAAGCGTCTTCAAGGCGTTGGCCTTTCTCGGACTTGGCAAAGACCGTGTGCAAAAGGTCCCCTGCGACGACCAGGGCCGGATGATTGCCGAGCAGGTTCCGGAACTCGATGAGCGGACGCTTCTCATTCTCGCAACCGGCAATGTGAACAGCGGTGCTTTCGATCCATGCCGGTCTCTTGGTGAAAAAGCAAAGGCCGCCGGCGCATGGATACACATAGACGGAGCCTTTGGTCTTTGGGCAGCGACTTCATCGAAAACCCGACACCTGACCGACGGAATCGAACACGCAGACTCCTGGTCCGTAGACGCCCACAAGACGTTGAATGCACCTTACGACAGCGGGATCATTCTCTGCCGTGATCGCGACGCACTTGCATCTGCCCTTCACGCAACCGGGTCCTATCTGCAATTCAGCGAAAACCGGGACAGCATGATGTATGCGCCGGAAATGTCGCGCCGCGCGCGGGGCATCGACTTGTGGGCCACATTGGTCACACTCGGACGAAATGGTGTCGAAGAGTTGATCGATCAGCTCTGCGATGGCGCGAATCTGTTTGCCGAGAGCCTGCGGAATAACGGTTTTCGAATTCTCAACGACGTTGTCTTCAACCAGGTGCTGGTCGCGTGCGACACACCGGCGGAGACCGAAGAAACGCTTCGGATCCTACAGGACTCGGGAGAATGCTGGTGCGGAGGATCGATCTGGTTCGACGAACCCGTCATCCGCGTCAGCGTCTGTGCTGCGGAGACAACGCCACAGGACATCGAAAGGTCGGTTGCAGCCTTTGTGCAATCGCGACAATCCGCTCGAAGGTCATGAACCAGCCTTCGCTGGCATAGCGGCATCATCGATGGCATTTGCACGTACATAGGCCTCTCGGCCACTGAGACGCGACCAATAGTCTGCAAATCCCGGCCGCTCCTCAATCGTGCCAAACTGAAGTCCCCAGTTGATATGTGACCCGACATAGACATCTGCCGCGGAGAAGCGGTCTCCGGCGATGAATGCACTCGCCGATACAGCGGCCGCGAGTGTATCCAAGACATTCGCATAGGTTCCATAGCCTAGCGATTTCGTTTGTTCAGCAGTCGGCTCGATACCAAGCATTCGACTTGTCGCGGCAGCCTCCAACGGCCCGGCGGCAAAGAAAAGCCATCGATAGTATGCGCCGCGATCGCCAAGAGCCGGTGCAAGACCGGCATCGGGAAACGCGTCGGCAAGATAGGCGCAAATCGCCGCGCATTCCGTAACGACTGTGTCGCCATGACGAATGGCCGGCACCTTGCCCATCGGATTGATTGCGAGATAGTCGGGCGACTTCAACGTGGTTTCATAGTCCAGGATCTCGGTCCGGTAGTCGGCACCGGTCTCTTCCAGCATCCACCTGACAATCCGCCCCCGCGACATGGGGTTCGTATAGAAAACCAGCTCATCGGCCATCGCCTTGCTCTCCTCGTACATTGATCAGGAACATAACAAGAACATTTAATTCTATCAAGCCGATAGAAGTGGCGAATGCACCAGCGAAAAACGGCGCACTTGGTAACGCTCGTTTGAAGCGAAATTCAGTCGATACGGTGCAATCGCCGTGAATGTTTAGAAGGATTCGCTACTTGGTCGCAGATCAATTTCCTGCGTCCAGGCTGATTTCTCCTGACGCATGAGCTGCAGATAGACTTCGGCAACCGCATCCGGCTCGATGCAAGACTCTCGCGGTGCCTTGACCATATCGCGCGAGATTCCACCCCACATAATGCCGTCGAGGACAGCGTGAACGACATGAATGCCGAGCGGGCCATGTTCTCGCGCCAACGACTGAGCGAGACCACGCAAGGCGAATTTCGCAGAAGCAAAAGCAGAGAATTTTGCACCTCCCCGCATACCGGCCGTTGCACCGGTGAAAATGATTGTACCTCTGCCGGCCGAAATCATGCCTGGAATGACGGCGCTGGATGTCAACATTGCACCAAGAGCCGCCACGCGCCACATTCTTTCGAAATCATCTGCCGTGGTCTCGACAAAGGGCTTAATGAGGAGCTGTCCGGCATTGTAGATAAGTGTGGATGGGGCTCCCCATTCGCCTGTCACAGTCTGAACAGTCCGTTCCACGGCTGCCGCATTCGTGACATCGCATTCGACAAATTGAAAAGACTGGTCCTTGTTTTGGAGTTCTCGTTCAAGTTCCTGACCGGATGCCGCGGACCGTGCCAGACCGACAACCGCATAGCCTTCGGCGCACAGTCTTGTACATAGAGATTTTCCGAGCCCCGGCCCAATGCCCGCAACAATGGCAATGTCTTTGTCAATCATACTGCTATCTCCGATTGGCCGCCGCCAAGAACCGGCAATGATGCATCACAAGGCCGGGGCTTGCCGGGACAGTGATACAACACCTGCCTATCATGCGATAGGTTGATTGCCAGTCTTGTCCCAAAAATCAACGACCGTGAACCATCGATTCTTTCTGTTGCTGTGTCGGAATCGTAGGCTATCGAACGTCCTAGGTCGTGAACTCATAAAACTGGAGAGAGTCATGCTCTATTCGATACTGATCTATGCTGCCGAGGGCGTCTTCGATCGTCTGCCACCGGAAGAGCAGGAAGCGATTCTGCAGAAACACAATGACCTGCAGGAAGAACTCGCGAAACGAAGCACTTTCGCCGTCGCCAGGCTCATGCCTGTTACGAGCGCCGTGACGCTTCGTCCGTCGCAATCCAAAGACGCCGATCCAATTGTTGTCGACGGCCCATTCGCAGAGACGAAGGAACGGTTTGCCGGATTCTACGTTGTCGATTGCGATACGCTCGACGATGCCATCGCGCTCGGAGGCAGGTTGGCGACCTCGCACGATGCCATCGAAGTCAGGCCTATCGCTTGGGCCGGCGGCACTTTGGGACTTTCATGAACGAACCGAATAGCTGGTTGGAAGCACGTTTCGCTGAGATTCGGCCCCGGGCCCTCGCAGCGCTGATGCGGCAGTTCCGAGACATCGATGTTGCGGAGGAAGCGTTCTCGGCAAGCTGCCTCAAGGCATTGCAAGTATGGCCTGATCGCGGCCTACCTCGCGACCCATTGGCGTGGCTGCTGACCGTTGGACGGAATGCAGGCGTGGATTCGCTGCGCAAGTCGGCACGCGCAGAGAATCTTGTCGCAATTGAAGCCCCCTTAGAGCCGACCGAGGACGAATTCATCGACCTTGTCGATGCCGCCGGGCTTCGCGACGACGTTCTAAGGCTTCTCTTCATTTGCTGCCATCCTGACCTCAGCCCCCAGGATCAGTCTGCTCTTGCTCTGAGAATCGTGGCCGGATTGTCCGTCGCCGAGATTGCCAGGGCCTTTCTGATCAACCCACGCGCAATGGAGCAACGGTTGACACGCGCCAAGCGGATCGTCACCGGCGCGGATGTCCCCTTCGAGACGCCTGACCTCATCGAACGCCACAAACGACTGCGGGTCGTATCTCTCATGATCTATCTGATGTTCAATGAAGGATGGTCGGCCAGTGCCGGATCGCTTCAGATCAAGGCTCCTTTGTGTGAAGAAGCAATCCGCAGTGCGCGCCTCTTGCTGGACCTTTTCCCCGGCATCAGCGAGTTGATGGGACTGCTTGCCCTCCTCATACTTCAGCACTCGCGGAGAAAGGCACGCATGGATTCAGATGGAGATCTTGTGATGCTTGATGAGCAGGATCGGACGCTCTGGGACCAATCGATGATCGCCGAAGCCCGTATTCTATTGGACAAGGCCTTGCGACATGCCACACCCGGCCCCTATCAAATCCAAGCAGCGATTGCCGCTGTCCACGCAGGCGCTCAGCGAGCGGAGGACACGGACTGGTCTGAAATCGAACGTCTCTATGCAGCGTTGACGATCATCGAGCCGACTCCGATCGTGCGGCTGAACCATGCCGTCGCGATTGCCGAAGTTCATGGAGCCCATGCGGGACTCGCCAAGCTGGAAGCACTCGTAGATGAGCTAGGCTCCTACCGATGGTTTCACACGACCCGAGCGGCATTCCTGATGAAGACGAAAGACTTTCACGGTGCAAAAGCAGCCTTCTTAAGCGCGCTTGCCCTCGATCCGACCGAGCCCGAGCGTCGCCATCTCCAAAACAAAATCGCTGAATGCGAGAAAATAATCTGATTCTTGTCGGATTCGTCGAGGCTCACGCGTCCTTGGGTCATCTGCCGCCTAAAGCGGCGCAAATGACACAGGGGATGAAATGAGCACGTCAATGACGACACCGGGCATTGCCGGATGGATACAGTTCGCAGGACCCGACATCGCGGCCGCCAAGAAATTTTACAGCGACGTCATGGGCTGGACAGTTGCCGATATGCCGATGCAGGACGGCTCCAGCTATTCGGGAATTATAGTTGGCGATGGCCCTATCGGTGGATTCTCGCCACGCCCAACAGATGAGGGCACATGGACAATCTATGTCACCGTGACTGACGTTGATGCCAGTATCAAGCGTGCCGAGAAAGCAGGCGCAACGATTCTCGATGGACCGCTGGACGCTCCTGGCGTCGGCCGGATGGCAACAATCGCCGATCCACAAGGCGCGCGCATTGCCTTGATCACTTATGAGAGCATGCAGAGTTAATCCGGCCGCAAGTTGAGAGACATTCCGATGACATTCTCGATTACGATTACATTCATCGCTCTGCTGACACTGATCCAGATCCCGATGACATTCGCGGTTGGCATCCTCAGAGCAAGAACCGGCATTCGGTTTCTGGATGGCGGGAATGAACGTCTCACCCGCCATATGCGTGCCCACGGGAACTTCACAGAGACCGTACCAATCACGCTTCTCGCCATGGCAGGGGCGGAATATCTGGCTGCGGCACCGACATTGCTTTGGGCGGGCGGCGGCCTGCTAATCGTCGGACGCCTCGCTCATGCGATCGACATGTATCGAACCGGATGGGGCGTAGGTCGCGGCATCGGCATGATTGCGACTTTCATTTCGATGATCTTGTTCTCCGGTCTCTGCCTTGCGTCGCTGGGCGGCTGGCTCCGGTAAAGGAAAGATCATGGCTTACGATGAAGAGCTTGCATCGCAGTTTCGGTCCGCATTGGCTGAGATGGACGGCATTTCCGAGAAGCGCATGATGGGAGGCATCTGTTTCTTCCACCATGGCCATATGATTGGCGGTGCGGACCGGGCCAAGAGCGGTGAGCGGCGTTTCATGTTCCGCGTCGGCAAGGACAATGAGGTTGAGGCTCTATCCAGAGAAGGCGCAACGCGGGTCGAGTTTGGCGAGAGGCGGATGGGTGGAATGATCTTCGTCGAAGCGTCGGCTTGTGACGAAGAGGCGATCAAAGCCTGGATCGCCCTCACGCTTCGATTCGTATCGGCGTTGCCCCCAAAATGACGCCCGAAAGGAGCCTGAGCCCATGGCAGACGAAGAATTCTCGAAGTTCCCCAAAGAGTCCGTCCAATTCCTGAAGGACTTGAAGGAGAACAACAACCGCGACTGGTTCACCCAAAACAAGGCCGAGTATGAGCGGTCGATCAAACTGCCGGCGAAGGCGTTTGGCGATGTTATGGCCATCCACCTGGAGGCGCTCACCGGATTGGCACACCAACCGAAAATATTCCGTATCAATAGAGATCTTCGCTTCTCTAGAGACAAGACTCCTTACAACACACATCTCCATATCTCTTTTCTTCCTGAGATCGCCATACCGGCGCCGCCACGCTGGTTCTTCGCGCTCGAGACAGGCCGATTGGTTTTTGGTGCAGGCGTCTTCGGTTTCGAAAAACAGGACCTCGACTCATTCCGAGCGCGCATCGTCGGCAAGGATGGGGCGAAGCTGGCGGAAACGCTCGAAACGCTCAGTTCGGACGGGTTGCGCCTGGGCGAGCCGCACCTAAAGCGCGTACCGTCCGGTTATCCCAAGGACCACCCACAAGCCGACCTGTTGAGGCACAAGGGCCTGACGGTCTGGAGCGACATCAAGGACCCGGGCACTGCGACCAAACCAGGCTTTTTGAACACTTGCGATTGCCGGTTCGCGAAGCTAAAGCCGCTGTTCGACTGGCTGGCCGCCACTGACTGAAGTTACTGCACAGCAATAGCGGGCTCGAATTCACGATCTCGCACTTCATTTTTCTTCACACAAGAATATTGAATTCCTCAATCGGCCACGTAACTATAGGTGGGGCATCTTGTGCGGAACGATTTGCCGTACAAGCGCGATAATCTTGCAGCAGAGAGACGTCTCTGAGCCAGGGGAGTGGCAAATGAGACAGATATTGATCGCGTTCTTCATCTTCTGTTTGGCAATGGGTGCCGCCACATCGCCGTCTTTTGCCAAACGGGTGGCGTTGGTCATCGGAAACGACGACTACGCAAATGTCGCCGACCTCAAGAAGGCCGTGAACGACAGCGAGACCATCACCAATATTCTCGAACAAGTCGGATTTGACGTCATCCTGGCAAAGAACGTCACGCGTCGACAGTTCAATCTGAACCTTCAGAAAACCGTCTCCAAACTGGAGGCCGGGGATGAGGCGGTGTTCTTCTTTGCCGGCCACGGGATCGAAATCGATGGCCGAAACTATCTGCTTCCCACCGATATCCCATCCGCAAGCTCCGGCCAGGAATCCCTGATCAAGGGGGAGGCGATTGCGGTCGATAGTGTGCTTGCCGAATTGCGCAGCCGCCGTCCGAGTGTGAACGTCCTGATCCTCGATGCGTGCCGCGATAATCCGTTCGAAAGCTACGGACGAACGCTTGGCGGAACACGCGGACTCGCCCGAACAGCAGCGCCGGCCGGCACCTTCATCATGTATTCCGCCGGCGTCGGACAGACGGCTCTCGACCGGATTTCGGACGACGATCCGAATCCGAATTCCGTCTATACGCGTATTCTGGCACCGATGTTGGTCCGCCCGGGGTTCTCACTGCCGAAGATAGCGCGCGCCGTTCGCCGGGAGGTTGAGCTGTTGGCGGGAAGCCGGCAGCATCTGCAGCGCCCCGCCTATTATGACGAACTGACTGGCGACTATTTTCTGGTTCCGCCCGAGCCTAATCAAGAATCCGAGAAGCCTGAAGTACTGACCAGCCACGTTGTCCCTCGGATCGTTAAAAAACCAACCCATTCAGCGACGTTGGCAAATGAGTGCGACAGGCTTGCCGCCGATCCATACGACAAACAGGCGGTCGCAGACGGCGTTCTTTATGTCGATCTCGCCAAGAAAAGTCTGAAGGCCATTCGCGCCTGCCGCAAGGCCATTGCAGGCGACCCGGAATCACCGCGGTACATGTTCCAGCTCGGACGATCTCTCGACGCCGACAAGCGTTATGACGATGCACGCAAACACTATGAGAACGCCGCGGCCAAGGGCTACGCCGCCGCGCGGGGCTATCTAGGGTACTCCTACGAGTATGGGGAAGCTGCGGTACGGAATTTTGAGAAGGCTTTTCAAGAGTATAAACTAGCTGCTGACCTGGGCTATGTCCCGGCCATGCATCAGATCTCTTATCTGTACCTGGCTGGCCGCGGGACCGACAAGGACCCGAAGGAGTCCCAACACTGGCTCCTTGAGGCTGCTAATGGCGGCTTTGCGCCGTCAATGAACGCCATCGGTTATGCGTATGACAACGGCAACGGCGTCCCTCAGGATTTTGCCGAAGCTAAGCGCTGGTATCTCAAAGCAATCGACGCCGGCGATCTGACCGCAATGTACAATCTGGCGTTCATGCATGAGCACGGCCGCGGTGTCGACAAGAATACCGACGAAGCGCTCCGCTGGTATCGACGCAGCGCCGACCAAGGCTTTGGAGCGGGTCTGCATCAAGTCGGCATTTTCTACGAGAAGGGACTATCCGTCGCCAAGGACGTTAGTGAAGCGTTGAACTGGTATCGCAAAGCGGCCAACGCTGGCAATGCCGCGGGGATGGTGAAGTTGGGAGATGCACTGTTTTCCGGTCAACACACCAACAAGGACCAGGATTCGGCGCGAAACTGGTTTCGCAAAGCGGCCAAGAAAGGCAATACCAACGCTATGACCCGCCTGGCATCGATCTACATATCTGGCAATGGAGGACCGAAAGATCCGGCCAAGGGGATTGAATGGTATCGAAAGGCTGCGTCTGCCGGTGATTCGTTAGCCCAAAACCATCTCGGCTACTACCATGACAATGGTAAATTCGTTGAGCAGAACTACGAAAAAGCTCGCCACCTTTATGAGCAGGCCGCTGCCAAAGGCAACAGCATGGCCATGCACAATCTCGGATTCATGTTTGCGAACGGTCGCGGGGTTCAGAAGGACATTACCGCGGCACGCAAGTGGTATTACAAGGCGGCACGACGCAACAACACACTCGCTATTCGGCATCTGGCGGGCCTCTACTACACCGGCGCAGGCGGCCAGAAAGACCTCGCTGAGGCGCTCAAATGGAATCGGAAGGCAGCAGAACTCGGTGACGCCGTAGCCATGAATGTCATGGGCAACATGTTGTCTTCGGGAGAAGGGGGAGAGAAAGATCCGCGTCAGGCGCGCAGGTGGTACGAGAAGTCGGCCCGCGGCGGTAGTGATTGGGGTATGGCGAACTTCGGCAGCACGCTTTTCGGTGAGAAGAACTATCGGGAAGCCTTCAAATGGTTCCGAAAAGCCGCGGACAAGAACCTGCCCTACGCTTGGACCTGGCTCGGTATCATTCATGACTTCTCCCCGGCCGGACAGGCAAATCCTCCACTAGCGGCTCAATACATTGTGCGCGCGCTAAAAGCAGGAGAAAAGAACGCTATAAGCCAAATGACCCAGAACCATCGCGGACGCTCAGCCCAATTCCGGCGTGAGCTTCAAAAGCTGTTGCGGCAAGCCGGACTTTATAGCGGCCGCATTGACGGTTCATTTGGGCCCTCGACGCTCAATGCCATTCGAAGCCTGCCTCAGAGCCAGACGAAAAACAGTTCGCGCGTTTTGGACGGTGAGCCTGAGAGGATGCAATAGTCATCCGTCTTCGCCGCTTGCTGACGATCGTAAGGATACGAACGGTCGTATTGGCGATCGGCTGCAAAGGATGCTTGCACAAGATCGTCACGTTCGACGGTCATGATTGCCAAGTGTTTCCAATTCTCCCGCCCCATGGCACTCAGGGGTCGGCCTGCAATATCGTGGAGCCTCGTTCTGATGAAGGTTTTCATTCTGCTTGGAACGCACAAGGGCGTCTTCATCTTTGAAGGCAACGGCGATCGTCAGACGTGGACACCACGAGGCCCCTTTTGCCAGGCTTGGCCGATGAACCATGTGATCGCCGATCCGGCGACAGCAACTATCTTTGGCGCTGGCGGCGATCAATGGTTCGGCCCCGCCGTCTGGAAATCAATCGATCTCGGCGAGACCTGGAGCCACTCGAGCCAGGGGCTGGCTTATTCTGAAGGCGAAGACCCGATTACCTCTGTCTGGAGCCTTGCCCAAAGCCAAGAGACCCTTTTCGCCGGGGTCGGACCGGCGGGACTTTTTCGCAGCAGCGATGCAGGCGTTACCTGGACCCAGGTGGAAGGTTTGCGCGACCATCCCTCCCGTTCCGACTGGCAGCCTGGAGGTGCCGGCCTCATTCTCCACTCCATCGTCGTCGATCCAAGCAATCCTGAAAATATGTGGACTGCAATTTCGGCAGCAGGCGTCTTCTACACCAGCGATGGCGGCAAGACTTGGGAGCCGCGCAATCGAGGCACCCGTGCGGACTTCTTGCCGGAGGGGCAAAACTATCCAGAATTCGGCCAATGCGTGCACAGCCTCGTCATGGCGCCCGAAATGAGCAATCGCCTTTATCAACAGAACCATTGCGGCATGTATCGCAGCGATGATTCCGGCGAGACGTGGGAAAGCATCGAAGGCGGCCTCCCGTCCACATTCGGGTTTCCCGCGGCGGTGCATCCAAGAGATCCGGATACGCTCTATCTCCTGCCATTGAATGGCGACATGCAGGGCCGCTATGTGCCCGATGCAAAGGCTGCCGTTTGGCGCACGCACGATGCTGGGCAAAGCTGGGAGGCCCTTCGCAGCGGCCTCCCTCAGGAGAATGTCTATTTCGGCGTTCTCCGTCAGGCGATGGCAACGGACAGCCTCGAGTCCACTGGCGTCTATTTCGGAACCAATACGGGATCGCTTTATGCAAGTGTCGACGAAGGCGACAATTGGACCCGGATCGCCGAACATCTCCCCGCGATCCACTCCGTGGAAACGCTCGTGCTCGATACATGACGACCGCATCTGGAGGCGTAACAGTCACCCTCACGCCGGCTCTTCTGGCCCTGTTTCCCGAAGCCCCATCGCAGGTTGAAGTCACAGGGACGTCCGTCCGTGCAGTGATCGACGAACTCGACAGTCGATGGCCGGGCATGGGCGATCGGCTTCGCGACTCCACCCCGTCCATACGGAAACACATCAATGTTTTCGTCAATGGCGAACGCGCAACCCTGGAGACCCGGCTGAAGCCGGGGGCCGAGATCTTTGTACTGACAGCGATCTCTGGCGGTTAGAGCAACCGCGACGCGGACGTCATCTTTGTGGTTTTACCGCCATTGGGAGGTGACCGAACAATCCCTGCGCCTCCCCAATCAATGCCCCCTCGAATGTGAGGAGCTTGAGTTTGGTCTCGACTCCGCCGCATGCTGAAAAGCCAGTGAGCCGGCCGTCCGCGCCAACGACGCGATGACAAGGGACGATAATCGGAAAAGGATTACGCCCCAGAACCTGGCCCACCTTTCGGGCAAGTCGTTTGTCACCGATTTGGGAGGCAATGGCACCGTAGGTCAGCGTCTCACCTGGCGGAATTGCGCGTGTAGCGGTGTAGACCTTCCCTGCGAACGGATCGAGTTCACTGAAGTCGCAGGCAACGAAAGAGAGATCCGTTCTTTCTCCTTCAAGAAGCGCAGTGATCGATCGAATAGCGCGACGGATGCCAACTGGCGGCTCGCCCAATATCGCTCCAGCTCGCGCAGCCAGACGGGCTGCTGTCGCAGCAGACGTGAGTTCTGGCAGCTGCGTTGCCACGACCGTGTCACCATACCAGGCGACGCCGCAGTCGCCGAGCGGGCTCTGGAAAAGCACGAAGCGCGCCATCGCCTCTGCGTCACGGTCGCTCATCTTGATTTCAAATCCCTTTGGAAGGCTAAAGATGCGCTGTACGCAGGAGTGTCAATCCTTAAGGAAGGCATTCAGGTCTGCAGCAGCCGGCCGGTCTATGTATCCGAACGTGCCATCGTCCATTATCTCGCGGGCTGCTTCGAGCGTTGCATTCATGGCGTAGCTGTAGAGCGATGTGGCCAGGCTGGCGCGCTTGACGCCGGCGGTGGTGAGGTCGGCGATGGTGAACGACTTGCCTTTAATGCCGGCCATAAAATTGAATGGCTTTTTCAAACTGTCGCACACCAGGCGCACCGCCTCGAGATCCGGCAGCCCCGGTGCCATCAATACGTCGGCTCCTACTGCCTCAAAGGCCTGAAGGCGCCGGATGGTATCTTCGAGATCGTTGACACCTCGCACGAAATTCTCGCTCCGCGCGGTTAAGGTGAACTCGAAAGGCAGATCGCCTGCGGCCGCCACCGCCGCTTCTACACGCTGGATTGCATGATCCATATCGTAGATTGGTGTAGCGGGATCGCCAGTCGCGTCCTCGATAGAGCCGCCGACAAGGCCGATCGCCCCCGCTTCTCGAATCGTCGCCGCCACGTCGTCAGCCGCATCGCCGAAACCTTTTTCGAGATCGGCAGAAACCGGAAGGTCCGTTGCCTCCAAAATCTGCGTGGCGTGCGCGAGCGCCTCTTCCCGTGTGGTGTTTCCATCTCGCTTGCCGAGCAAGGCAGCCTGCACCCAGCTCGACGTGGCAAGGGCTTCGAAACCGTGCGAAGCCAACATGCGTGCCGAGCAGCCATCGAAAGCATTGGCGATGACGAAGAGACCTGGTCTCTCATGCAAGGCAACAAAGGTGCGGGCTTTTTCTGACTGACTGACCGACATATTCGAAACCTCCGGACTTAACTGCTGAATCGGGGCTGGCGAACAATCGACCCTAGCGCATGCGCCGGTTCGCGGATTTTGACCGCGCATGGATCGTGGAAGCGCATGCCCTACAATCTCACGTAACGGCGAAGAAACGGTGGATGGGTCCGCCATCACCAGTTCTGGACTTGGTTACAGCGATAATGTTGTTGAGCCAGGCATAGCGCGGATCACCGGTCTCAAATTGCGGCGCCGCGCGAAAATAATAGCGCCATGCACCTGCTGGATCATCCGGTTTTTCAACATCGAGCGCATACTCGGCATCTTCCGGCGCCGACCAGAACCGACCTTGCCAATAAAGGTAGAGCAAGGCGTTGTCATGTGTCTCCAGGCAGAAGCGCACGTCAAGCACGCCCGTTCCGTCCGGGCGAATCCGTATCCAGTCCGCACCTGAGTCCGGCACAACGCGCCCACGCAGGTGAGGCCCTTCGAACGTGCCGCCCTTCACGAGGAAGATCAGGCGGTTGCCGTCCGGCGTCGGTCCCACATCCATAGCCGGTAGGTGAAGTTTAACGCGTGCCTCAAAAAGAAACTCAAGACCGGGCGGGCTGTCCGCGTTCCAGTCCGCCTTTTTCGACTGCAGATTATCAAGCATATCGATCTCCTCCTCATACCGCGGTTGATTGCGGCGACATGCCGAAAATGTTCTTCCACATACCGTCAATGGAAATGCCAGACTGGGCGGCGATCTGCGCCAGATCGCACATGAAATGCTCGGTTGCGATCAGACCATCCTTGAAGGTCATCCGGATTGTCACCGGGACCGAGATCAGGCTCCCGTTGGGCGACATGTCATTCGCATCGCTCGCGTCGGCAGCCATTGTCATGCGGACCGTGCCCCAACCGACGAAATGTTCGTCATCCGCAACATAGCCCTCGAAGCTCACTTCGTAGTTCGGATAATTGGCGAAGAATTGCCTGAGCAGAGCCGCATTTTCCTCCTTCCCGCGGGCTATCGCGCCCCAAGCGGGAGAGGTTAGTTCGATGTCGTCGTGCATGAAGGTGAGGGCGGCGGCAACATCCTGACGGTTCTTGGCGACGCTCAGTCCGGCGGCAAGTTCATACATGCGTTCGGGGGTCATTACTAAACCTCAACTAACCTTTTCATGGAATTTATATGCATGACGCATGCATGTAAATCAATCCTGCAATTGCAGAATTTATGCGGCGCGCATACATTGCCGGAATGGACCGCACGACGAACCTGCTTGGTGCGCTTGCCCTCGCAATCACCGACCGGATTAAGTCCGGCATGAAAAACACTTTCGATCGATCCGGCGAAACGGCTGCAGCAATCGTAGTACTCGGTTATGCTCCAGGTCTCTCCGTCGAAATTCTCCGCCAGGTTCTCGATCTCTCTCATCCCGGCACCGTACGTTTGATCGATCGGCTGGAAGAGGATGGCCTGGTAAAGCGGCGCAAGGCGGCTGACGGCCGCGCTGTAGCGCTGCATTTGAGTCCAAAGGGCGGCAAGCTACGTCAGCAGCTGATGGAGCGTCGTCTCGATACGCTGGAAGCGGCCCTCATAGGGCTCACCGCTGACGAGCGGCTTGTTCTCGGTGAGTTACTCGCGAAGGTCCTGACAAACATGCCAGAAACCGAAATGGCAAAACATCGCATCTGTCGTCTCTGTGCCGTCCGGACATGCAGCGACTGTCCTATTCCGGGCCAAGCGATCTGATTGGTCACCACAAACCATTACCAACAATCGGCACAAAGGCGCTCAAGAACTTCACGAGCTCTTTTCTGACCCATCGAAATGCGAGGATCGCCATGAATCACAATCGACACTCGATGTGAGCCGCCGTGAAAGCGCGAAACTTGGCGCGAGACTCTCTAGAACGATTTCGAACCTATCTCTGAAGTGCGAGCGCGATGCCTTGACCGACGCCGATGCACATCGTGCACAGAGCATGGTTCGCGCCACGGCGTTGCATCTCGAACGCTGCCGTGCCGACGAGCCGGGCACCAGATGCCCCGAGTGGATGTCCGAGCGCAATCGCACCGCCGTTCGGATTCACATGTTCCGCATCGTCATCGACGCCAAGCGCTCTCAGAACGGCCAGTGCCTGAGCGGCGAAAGCCTCATTGAGTTCGATGACACCGATATCGTCGATCGACAGATTGAGGCGTTTCAGGAGGATTTCGCTGGCTGGTGCCGGACCAAAGCCCATGATGCGCGGTGCAACGCCCGCCGTCGCCATTCCGGCGACACGAGCGATCGGCGTCAAACCGTGTTCTTTTGCAGCATCTTCGCTGGCAATGATGAGTGCCGCCGAACCGTCATTCACGCCGGAAGCGTTTCCAGCCGTCACGGTTCCGCCCTCGCGGAATGGTGCGCGCAGGGCAGACAGCGCGTCGAGCGTCGTGTTCGGCCGCGGATACTCATCCGTCGAGACGATGATCGGCTCGCCCCGCCGCACGGGAATCGTTACCGGTGTAATCTCTTCACTCAGACGCTCCCGCATGGCATCCCCCGCGCGCTGCTGCGAGCGAAGGGCAAATGCGTCTTGATCGGCTCGATCGATATTGAATTCCTCAGCGACATTCTCGGCCGTATCGGGCATGGAATCGATGCCATGCGCTTTCTCCATCGCAGCATTGACGAAGCGCCAGCCAATCGTCGTGTCGAAGATCTCGGCCGATCGTGAAAATGCCGTGTCGGCCTTGCCCATGACAAAAGGCGCACGGCTCATGGATTCGACTCCGCCGGCAATAATCAGATCGGCCTCGCCCGACCGGATTGCACGGGCCGCGGTTCCAACCGCATCCATCCCGGACCCGCAAAGCCGATTCATGGTCATGCCCGGGACCGAATCCGGCAGGCCGGCAAGAAGAAGCGCCATTCGTGCCACGTTTCGATTGTCTTCACCGGCCTGATTTGCACAGCCCAGCAGAACTTCGTCGACGGCACCGGGGTCCATATCGGGATTGCGTTCTTTCAAAGCCTGTATCGGAAGAGCGGCAAGATCGTCCGGTCGCACCTTCGAAAGCGCCCCGCCATAACGGCCGATCGGCGTTCGAACATAGTCGCAGACCCAAGCATCCCGGTTGTGCGTCATTACAACGTTCCCTTATTTGTTGAAGGAATGCTCTGTGGCAGACCTTTACTCCGGTGTTTTGGCAACCAGGTATTGCGAAAGGTTGGGGATACCTTTCACGAATTCTGCGGCCAATTCGAATATTTCATCTATCACGTCTTGGACAACTCAGCGATCCATCTAAGAATCGGACTTGGCATCGGGCAAGAACCAAGCGATACGAATGTGCCATGAGCGACTGGATATCAGAACGGGTCGAGAATCTGCACCGCGCCGCCGAAATTTTCGGACAGGACGCGGCAGACGGTTTCGCCTGCGTGTGGCATGCATATGGAACGGGCCCGGCCCTGACATTGATCCATGGCGGGTCCGGCTCCTGGTTGCACTGGGTCCCCGTCATCGAAGACCTAGCCCGGGATTATCGTGTTCTGGTTCCTGATATGCCCGGCTTCGGCAATGCCAGAGACAGGCAAGCTGAAACGATCGACCAAATCATCGATGGCGTCATCCGAGACCTTTACAAACTCCTGCCATCAGGTGGAACCACGAGATTAGCCGCATTCTCGTTTGGCGGCATTGTCGGCACGCAGATAGCGGCTCGGGAATCGGCGCTGGTCTCTCATCTGACGCTGATAGGCTCGGCAGGTTTCGGCGGACCGCGTGGGCCGCTTCCTGGCATGCAACGTCTGGAGACGCTGGCGCCGCATGACCTTCAGGCCGGTGCGCGCTCCAATCTGATCGCACTCATGCTTTCGCGCGAAGCAATGGCAACGGAGGAAGCCGTTCGCGCCCATCTCTTCAACTGCATCCCAAAGCCATTTCGCTCACGCTCAATCTCCCGTTCGTCGATCCTCGATGATGTCCTCCCGACTTTGCGCTGTCCCGTGCATCTCACCTGGGGTGAGCAGGATGCCACCGTCATAGGCCATCTCGATGCACGCTTGGAGCATGTGCGTTCTCTGCTACCGGTTGCGCAGGTCTCAACCGTGCCAGATGCCGGCCATTGGATAATGCAGGAAGCGCCGGAAACGACGATAGACCTCTTGCGCAGTCAGGTTAGCCCGGCGTCCAGACAAGCGGCGGGTGCCTTATGAGCGAACGCATCCTGGTTACAGGCGGTTCCGGCTTCATCGCCGGACATACGGTCCTTGCACTCTTGGCGCGGGGATATGCTGTCCGTGCAACCGTGCGCGACAGGGATCGCATTGCACCTCTCGAGGAAATCCTAGCGAACAACAGTACCGGCGGCGACGTGGACTTCGCCAAGGCGGATCTATTGGATGACACCGGGTGGTCGGATGCCATGAAAGGTTGCGACGGCGTCTTTCACATGGCTTCGCCATTCCCGATGAAAATGCCAAGTGACCCGCAATCGGTGATCAAACCTGCTGTCGACGGCACCTTGCGCGTGCTTGATGCCGCGAACAATGCCGGTATCCGGCGTGCCGTATTGACATCGTCGATGGTTGCCATGTGCTACGGGCGAGGCGGCCGCGAAGCCTTTTTCAATGAGGAGGATTGGACCGATCCTTCGGGAAGGGACGTAACCCCATATGTGCAGAGCAAGACGCTTGCTGAACGTGCCGCATGGGATTTTGTCGCCAAGGACACGACCAATATCGCACTGACCGCCATCAATCCCGGCTTGGTCTTCGGCCCATTGCTGAGAGCCGGACATGGAACGTCGGTCGGCCTGATCAGACGTATGATGCTCGGTCGTTATCCCGGCGCCGCAAGGATTGGTTTCTGTGTTGTGGACGTGCGGGATGTTGCCGACATGCATGTCAGCGCGTTCGAGAGCGAAGCCGCGATTGGCCAACGCTTTGCATGCACCGATCGCTGGATGTGGTTCAGAGAAATCGGAGCCGCCGTCAAATCCGCATTTCCTGACGAAGGGCGCAAAGCACCGACATGGGATCTACCAAGCTTCGCGATCCGTTTGGCTGCAACTTTCGACCGCTCGTTGAAGCAGATTCTGATCGAACTCGATCAAAAACGCGTTGTGGACAGCTCGAAGGCAAAACGAGTCCTTGCCTGGTCACCCCGGCCGGCTGACGAACCCATTCGCTCGACCGCAGAGAGCCTCATTCGGTTCAACCTCGTCTGAGGATTTCAGCGCTCAGCGGTCATCGCGGAATCAGCGCGGCCATCCGCCTGGCATCAGCCGCGTTTTCTTTATCCAATCCATCGATCACGCCATGCCGATCCTCTTCCCCGCGGTTCTGGCTAAGCTTCCATTTACCCTCAAGCCGGACGATAGGAATTTCGATACCAACAATGCCTCGGAGCTGGCGAGCGACAAAGTCAGCCGGCGCATCGGTGACGGCCCAGGATTCATCGCGGCCCGCCTCCTGTTGATCCGTCAGACTCTCAACCTGCGCTCTCAACCAGTCTGCCTCCTTGAAGACGCGCATTGGTCCATGGGCATGCACGACGGCATAGTTCCAGGTCGGGACGACCTTTTCGTGTTCCTTCTTGGTCGGATACCAGGAGGGCGTGATGTAATGCTGGACACCTTGAAACACGGCGATCACGTCAACGCCTGCATCGAAATCCTTCCAGATCGGATTGGCACGCGCGACATGACCCCGCAACGTTCCCTTTTCTCCAAGCTCGGCGTGGAGCATGAGCGGGATATGATTTGCCGTGAGACTGCCATCGACAAGACAGACCAGTGTTGCGAAGGGATGTGCTCCGATCAGGTCATGCATGACATCGACGCGGTCTTCCTTGAAGGCTGGAGGTTGATACATGCTTTGATCGCTCCTCGTTGGCGATGTCTCCGAGAGCCGGCTTCAGGACATTCGATGTCAGACTCTTACCGCATACCGAGTTTTTCGATAAGCCTTCGACGGGTTCTCAGCCACCAACCGAATTGCTCCCGCCACATGGAGTAACCTTCATCCTCGCCAAGCGCGTCAGCCGCGTGGAGTGCCCAGTTCGGATCTTCGAGCATTTCCCGGGCGAGCGCGATGAGATCCGCCTTCCCTTCTTCAATATAAGCGTTGGCTTTCGCAGGGTCCCAGATAAAGCCGACGCCCATTGTGGCAATGTCGGCATCCCGGCGAACTGCTTCAGCAAATGGCACCTGAAACCCAGGCCCGACCGGCAAACGATCCGGCCTGACAGTTCCGCCGATCCCGCCGCTTGAGCAATCAATGACGTCCACACCGCAGTCTTTCAGGCGGCTTGAAAGTTTTACGGTATCCTCCACGTCCCATCCGCCCTCGACCCAGTCTTTTGCCGAAAGTCGGTAGAAGAGCGCTTTGTCATCAGGCCAGACCTCGCGGATGGCCTCGGCAACTTCCAAGGCGAACCTGATACGGCTATCGAAATCGCCGCCATAGGCATCGGTGCGAACATTCGCGAGGGGCGAATAGAATTGGTGGATCAGAAAGCCGTGCGCCGCATAGACGTCGATCACTTCAAATCCCGCCTCGTCCGCCCGGCGCGCCGCATCGCGAAACGATGCGATGACGGTGTGGATATCATCCAGGCTCATTTCCTTGGGAACGTGCCAGTCTTCCGCATAGGTCAGTGCGCTCGGACCGATCGTCTCCCATGGCGCTTCGCCACGCTCCTTGACATCTTCCTCATCAACCGGAGTCTGGTTGTGCCAGGGGCGGCGTTCGCTCGCCTTGCGTCCCGCATGACCGAGCTGGATCCCCGGCACGGAGCCTTCCGCCTTGATGAATTTCGTAATGCGTTCGAGCGGTTCGATATGGTCATCTTTCCACAAGCCAAGATCGCCGTGGGTCCTGCGACCGCGATCCTCAGTTCCGGTCGCTTCCGTGAACACCAGACCGGCACCACCAAGAGCAAAGCGCCCGAGATGCACCAGGTGCCAATCATTCGCGGCCCCGTCCGTCGAGATATACTGGCTCATGGGAGAGACCACGACGCGGTTCTTCAACGACACACCGCGCACTCTGAACGGCTCAAATAAACCCATGGTTCGTCATCTCCAGGCTGGATTTCTTCATTCGGTAAGTACAGCAGACAGAGCGATCGCCGGCTGTATCGCAGATGACAAATCTGAAGCTTTGTGTCCAGGGCACAACAGTTAAACTGTGTTCCACATTCCGTGATCAGGACCTAGGCAGCATAGATGGTTGGAAATCTTCGCTAACGCCGACCGGTAACAAGCCATACTGCGAACACGGTCACTGCAAATCCCGAAGACTGAACCGCAGTCAGTGTTTCGCCGAACATGAAGTAGGAGATAGTCGCGGTAATCGGCGGAACGAGATAGAAGAGCGCCGAGACCTGTGAAACAGCACCGCGCCGGATGAGAACCATGTAAAGCGTTATGGCGCCGATGGATACGACGACAACGAGCCAGGCGAGACCGACAACGAATTCCAGCGTCCAATTGATAACACCTGTTTCGAGACCGACCGCGCCAACTCCAACAACCATTGCGGCACCGACATGCTGAAGCAGTCCTCCGGTAACGAGATGCGTTTCGGTTGCGAAAGCCTTCTGGTAAATGGTGCCGATCGTCATCCCAAGAACGGCGACGCAGGCGAACCCGATGCTGATCGCAGACACGCCACTCTTGTCGACATCGATCAGCGGTATTCCAAGAACCAGCACAAGCCCGACAAATCCAAGTGTTAGCCCACCCCATTGGCGCAGGCTCACCCGTTCGCCGAGCAATCGTTGGGAGAACAGGGCTGCAAAAGTCGGCTGGATGCCGAAAATAAGTCCCGCAATCCCCGCCGGCATTCCGGCATTCATGGAGAGGAAGAAGCCGCCCATGACGACACCGTGCATGAAGGCACCGGCCACAACACTATGGAGGACCTGCAAGCGCGACGTTGGCCAGGCTGCTCGAATGAAGACGACAAATGGTGCAAGCAGTGCAACAACGAACACAAAGCGATAGAACAGGAACGTTAAAGGCTCAGCAAAGGCCAGAACGGACTTCGCGCCGATAATCCCTGAAGCAAAGAGAAAGGCGAACAATCCCGGCATGGCCACGCTCCACAGCCATCGGGATTCATTATCTGGCATTGTTTCGGGCCTGCGCCCGGCCCTCGGGGACCGCATTGGCGACTTTCCTGAAAAACCAAAGAATAGCCATCGACCCGGCGCAGGTCTGTCAATGAGATGTCACTGTTCGAGCGACTGGAATTCAGGGACCCAGCATGCAGCGTAAACACGCCGATCGACCGCTATTTGCCATTGTTATCATGATCGCCGCAGTCGCCATGCTGGTCGCAATGAATTCGGCCATCAAGCTGATTGGCCCTGACTACCACGTCTTTCAGATCGTGTTTCTGCGAAACCTCGTCGCGATGTTTGTCGTTCTCCCGATGGTATTGCGCGACGGTGGGACAACGGCATTCAGAACGACACGCCCCGGCATGCAGCTCGCACGCTCAGTCACAGGGGTCGCGAGCGTTTGCTGTTTCTACTATGCGGTTCAGCGCATGCCGGTCGCCGAGATGATCGTCATCTCGCAGGCTGTCCCCTTCTTTGTCACGGCCTTGGCGGTTTTCGTCTTGCGAGAGACCGTTGGATGGCGGCGCTGGCTGGCGATATTCGCAGGATTTATCGGGGTCGTCGTCGCGATGGGGCCCGTTGAGCAGGTAAGCAATGCCGCTCTTTTTGCTCTTGCTGGTACCTGTCTTTGGTCAATTACATTCCTGCTGGTTCGTAGTCTCGGCGCAACTGACAGCCCTTCCGTAACCACCTTCTATTACATGGTGTTCGGAACGGTCGCGATGGGACTGGTACAGCCCTGGTTCTGGAAAGCCTTGACGACGGAAGTCGTGATTCTCATTCTCATCGCCGGATTCCTCGGGGCCTTTGGTCAGGTGATGATTGCTTATGCCATGCGGTTCGGCGAGGCATCGCTTGTGACGCCTTTCAACTATGCCGCCATTGTCTGGGCCGTGCTTATCGATCTCATCATATGGGGAACCGTGCCGACGACATGGACCTGGACCGGGGCTGCAATCATTGTTGCTGCCGGGGTTTACATGTCCTGGCGAGAATCGATCGCCGCATCGGCTCGAAAATCCTGAGAACTTCGATCGGCTCTTTCAATCTTCCAGGGAGACATCTGCGCGCGGCGGGAGCGGCGGACTGTAGACAATCATCAACTCCAACTCTCCGGGACCGTCATTACGCACATAATGATCGAGGCCGGGCGGGATACGAATAATGGTACCGGGCCCGCAAACAACGGGAGCTTCATCCCCAAGGGCTACGAACGCTTCACCTTCCAGCACATACATCGCCTGATGTTCGTGCTCATGAGAATGGCGGTGCGCTTCCGCTCCCGGCTCCAGGCGGCCGAGAGCCATCTCGAAATTCTCGCAGAAGGTTCGCTCGGTCAGCCGCACATTGACGGTACCTGTGTGGCCCGGAGGTGTGTAGCGCCTCAGGCTGTCGCGGTGTTGGATGACATCATTGGTCACAGTGTCTCTCCTCGCTTCAGACGCGTGTCAGGCTTCGTCGAGATAAGGCGATCCGGGAGGGATAGCAGTCTTCGGCACATCGACGGTCAGCGCCCCCAAAAGCAAGAATGACAGCGTTTTGCCATGCATATCCTCGGCAAGAGCGCTGTTGACGCCACCTTCAAGGGCATTGTCGATGACAAAGTTCAGAGCCGGCAGATTCGGCAGCATATACCGGATCACTCTCGTCGCACCTTTATGGGCGAAGAGCTGCAATACACGGCCCTCCGTCACTTGCTCGACAAGATGCGTGTAGGCTTCTGCGTGATAGGGGACAAGCGAGATATTGGATCGGTTACCCTTGTCGCCGGCACGGCCGTGAGCGATCGCATGCAAAGGTACAGTCACGAGACTCATGGCTGCACCAGTTCGGCTCGGGCCTGCGCTTCGACACCGCCGCGATCTACGAGAACGGACGATGTCTGGACCTGCGATGTAACGGTACCGCGATATCCGCCCCCGGCGGCAGGACCAGAGCAAAAAAGACTCTGGACGTCATCGGTCAGCAGCTGGGCGGCCTGTCGATCGAGACTTCTGACAGCAGCGCGCAGGCGGTATTCGCCGTCCCGAACGAAAACCGCTTCCGCGGCTTTTGTGCCGCCGTCACTATCGAAGGATGCACCGGCACCAACAACTTCGACCCTTGCGGGCTCGTTACGCCCCTGAGCTATCCAGCGCTCACGAACGATATCTGCTGCGAGGCGAGCTCTGGCCAGCGCATTCGGGCCTGCATAGGTCATCCCTGCCTCACCGAGCCAACCGCCATCAATGGAAACCGTCGCCTTCAGGGTATCAGGTGGTGGACGACCAGAGGCGCCGACCACACGGATCCGATTTGGACCATCTTCCTCGAGCGCGACGCCGGTAATATCGAGTGTCACATCGGGGGTCAGATAGGTCGCCGGATCATGGACTTCATAAAGGAGTTGTTCGATCACTGTCGCCCGAGTGACCAGACCGCCTGTGTTCTCCGCTTTGGCAATGACAATATCGCCAGACGATGAAATCTCGCCAATGGGAAATCCAAGATTGGCCATTGCCGGTACGTCCTTGAAACCTGGGTCGCAGAAATACCCGCCGGTGACCTGACCGCCACACTCAAGGAGGTGGCCGGCAACAGTCCCGGCAGCAAGGCGCTGCCAATCGTCAGCAGCCCAACCAAACTCATGGATCAATGGCCCGAGCACCAAGGCAGCATCAGTCGTTCGTCCGACGAGAACAATATCGGCTCCAAGATCCAATGCCGCCGCAACAGGCCGTGCCCCAAGATACGCGTTGGCAGCGAGCAGGTCACCAGATCCAATCTCGAGATCTTCGACAACCGGCAATGCACGGACTTCATCTGAAGTCATGAAGGCAAGGAGATCATCCCCGATGACGACGGCGACCTTGAATGAACCCAAGCCGAGTTCACGTGCCAAAGCATGGACCCGTCTGGCAGCGCCCAATGGATTGGCGTTTCCCATATTGCTGACGATACGTATGCCGTGAAGCCGGCATTCCGCCAGGACGCGCGACAGATACGGTTCCAGATAAGGTGAATATCCGAGATCGGGATCATCGCGCCTGATCCGTTGAGCGATGGCGAGTGTCCGCTCTCCCATGACTTCATAGATCAGGTAGCGAGGACCCGCCCGACGTGACAAGGTATCGACGACAGCGACGCCAGCATCGAGCCGGTCGCCTGCGAAGCCAGCACCGCTGCCGATAAAGATCTTGTCAGTCATTTCCCTCTAACGTTTCTGTGTCGGTCTCACTGCTGAAGCATGAGGTTCGGCAGCCAGGTGATCACGGCGGGGAATGCCAGGAACACACCGAGCGTAATGACATCGGCCACGAAGAATGGCCCGATTCCGCGGAATACCTGTTGCAAGGGTATATCCGGCCTGACGCCGGCGACCACATAACAGTTGAGCCCGATCGGTGGCGTGATGAGGCAAACCTCGCACATCTTCACGACCACGATGCCGAACCAGATCGGATCATATCCAAGCCCGATGACCGCCGGATAGACAACCGGCAATGTCAAAAGCAGCATCCCGATGGCATCCATGAACATGCCGAGAATGATGTAGAACAGCAGGATGCAGATCATGATCACGACAGGTGGAAATGGCAGGCCGGTAACCCACTCCGCAAAGACGGTCGGCAGCTCCGCAAATCCCATAAAGCGGACAAAAATGAGCACGCCCCAGACGAGGGCGAAAATCATAACGGTCAGCCGGGCGGTCTCCAGAAGGGCACCCCGCAAAGTCTTCCATTTCATTCCGCCGAGCAAAGCAATCACGAAGACGACGAAGGCACCCAGGGCACCAGCCTCGGTTGGCGTTGCCCAACCCGTGTACATCGATGTGAAGATGATGACGATGACGGCAAGGACAGGAAATGTCCCGGGCAGCGATTTGACACGTTCCTTTGTCGTGAACCCACCGACCGGCGGTCCGAGGTCAGGATTGCGCTTGGCCATAAAGATGATCAGCAGCGCATAGATGATGGCCGAGACGATACCGGGAATAAATCCGGCAACGAGTAGCCGGCCGATCGATTCTTCGACGATGATGGCGTAGATGACGAGGATTGCGCTTGGTGGAATGAGAGACGCCAGAGTCCCGCCTGCCGCCACCACACCCGCGGCAAGCTGCGGGCTATAGTTGTTCTTGAGCATTTCCGGGATTGCCACCCGGGCGAACACAGCAGCCGTTGCCGTACTGGCACCGGACACGGCCGCAAAACCTGCCGTTGCGAACACGGTCGCAACAGCCAAACCGCCCGGCACCCAGCCAAACCACTTCTTGGCTGCATCGAAAAGCGCTTCTGTCATACCCGCATGGAAGGCCAGAAAACCGATGAGAATGAACATCGGCAGGACGCTCAAAGCGTAGATCGTTCCCTTGGCATAGGGGACCATTCCCGCGTTCCCGGCGCCGCCTGTCCATCCAAGCATCATGACAAGGCCAAGAAGGCCGACGATCGCCGTGGCGTAAACGACGCGCACACCCAGAAGTACGAGAAAAATGAGAACAATCGTCCCGCCAATCCCGAGGATAAACTCGTCACCGTCAGCGATCCGCTCAGCAATTCCGGCGCCGAAGAAAAATTCGATGAATTCCATCAGACCGCCTCACGCTTCTGGGTTGCAGGATCGTCGTCGCCAAACGTGTCGTGGATCTCTTTCTCCGCCACTTCGGCAACGTCAGCCATTAGCGGCACGGCGATCGGGGTGGTCTGAGGATCTGCGATCAGGCGGATATAACCAAATGCCTGTAGGATGAGGCGCGCCAGCAGCACCGTGAACGCGATCGGCACCCAGATTTTTGAAGGCCAGGTGATGATCTCTCGGTCAATGGTCGAGTCGCCCAACTCGAAGGCGCGCATGAAAGCGGTAAAACTGAAATAAATCAAAACGCTCATGATAAACATGGCGATCAGCGTGCCGAAAAACTCGACAATCCAGAGCAATCGCCCACGGAAACGCCTAATGACGAGTTCCATTCGGATGTGGCCGCCGACTCTCTGCATGGCCGATATGGCAAGAAAAGCGAAAGAGACCATGCTGAGGGTCACAAGGTCATTGTACCCCCAGACAGGAGCACCGAGCTTTCGCCCGATAACATTGATCGTGCCGAGGATCATCAATCCCAGAATGAAATAGGCTGCGATCATGCTCAGCCCGTCTTCGATCGACGTCAACCACCGATCCAGTTTTGCAAGAAGACTTGCCCCCGCCGAAAGGGTCATAGCGCACTCCCTCTGCGACCGGGCCGGTACAGTGTGTACCGGCCCGGTCTTGGAGTTGATAGATTAGGTGAGAGACAAAGGATGCGCGCCTATTGCGCTGCCTTGGCCGTCTTCATGACGAAATCAAACAGTGCCTTTGAGTCGAACTTGTCCTTGTTCGCTGCGATCCACTTGTCATAGACAGGCTGACCCGCAATCTCCCGGAACTTTGCCAGTTCGGCATCGGTATATTTGATTTCCGTCTTAGCCTTGCGCCATTTCGGGATGTTCTCGTCATCCTTCTTTTTGTAGGCGGTTTTCAGGGCCTTATAGGCTTCTTCCTTGGCTTCCATCATCAGTTTTTGATACTGCGGAGGAAGTGCATCCCAAGACTTCTTGGACGCAATGTTTGGGCAATCGTTCGTGCCCGGTGCAAGATTGATTGTGTACCAGGAGGCCACTTCGTCAATCTTGTAGGCCGAGTGGGCATATGAGAATGGGAACGAGACTGCGTTCACCGCACCGCGGTCGATTGCCTGATAGACTTCGGTCGCCGTCATCGTCGAGATGCTGGCGCCAAGAGCCCGCATGGCATCGGCGAGGCCACCGAGCGCACGCACGGTCATGCCTTTCCACTGTTCGATCTTCTTGGGCGGTGTCCCTTTGCCCAGGAACTCGTACTGCGGCAGCTGGGAGCTGGACATAACGAAAATGCCCCATTTGTCCGCAAGTTCCTTGGACGTAATCGGGTGCTGATAGACGGCTTCGGCAACCTTGCGTTGCACGTCGAAGTTGGTCACTGGCAGGAATGGCAGGTTCAGAACCGTCAGAGACTGGTTCTTGCCGGGATGGTAGGACCAGCAGACTTTGGCCATGTCAAAAACGCCGGCCTTGAGATTGTCCACATTCTGCTTCTTGCCACCAAGCTGGTCGCCATAGAAGATCTTGATCGTGAACTTGCCACCGGTTCTTTCTTTGACGATCCGTGCATAGGTCTCGAGATCCTCCGTGAAAGCACGGCGCTTACCCCAGACATTGACCTTCCAACGCACTTTCGGGCCATCGACCATGGCCTTCTTGGCGTGACTGGCGGCCTGTGCACTTTGCGTCAGATCGACAGGACCTGCGGCCAGAAACAGGCCGGCAACACCGCTCATCAATACGTATTTCAAACTTTTCATGCGTATTCTTCCTCCTAGATACAATCCGGGGCATACACCCCCGGCTGGTCAGTTTTGACCGGCATGCCGGTCATCTTGGGTGCTCAGCGAAAAGCTGATGCGATATCCCTCTCATTTGCGCACAAGGCATTGAGGCCCTGCACGCGAACGAACGGAAAGACGGCCAGTAAAGGCCGAATGGCAAATGAATTGAATCTGTCGCGATTTTGCGACGACAGTCTCCTCCCATGAGACGCAGCTTTCGCTCTTTTGTGGTCGCGCCCTCGAATCTCTCACGCGAGACCTCAAACGCCAGCGTCTTCGGATTGAACAATAACACCAAATTCGCGTTTGGCGACCCCTGAGTCATCAAGCTTGAACAGCAGCGTTAAGGCATTACTGCAGACGCTGGCAGACAGAGTGACGCCATGATACGGAATCGGCCCATGCAGGCTGCGAGTTTCACTAGACTTTCACGGTGACATGTGGACGACGTTCAAAACCAAAGCAGGGGCAGAATGAGTGAAATCTATGAGTCGTAGCCGAGCACTCCTGACACCGAGAACCGTCGCCGTGGTCGGAGCCTCAGACAATGTGAACCGGGTGGGCGGGCGTCCAATTCATTATCTGCGCCGCTTCGGTTTTGAGGGAACCATCTATCCAATCAATCCCAATCGCGAAACCGTCCAAGGGTTGACGGCCTATCCGGATGTCGCGTCCCTGCCTGAGACACCTGACCTTGTTGTCGTCGTCGTACCTTCGGATGGCGTCGAATCGGTCGTCGATTCCTGCATTTCCAGGAACGTGCCTAATGCGGTCATCATCAGTTCGGGTTTCGGAGAGACGGGATCGGAGGGGCTTGAAGTCGAACAACGAATGGTTGCGCGAGCACATGAGGGTGGCTTGCGCCTACTGGGTCCCAACGCCCAGGGCGTCGCAAATTTCAAGACTGGGGCAATCGCGAACTTCTCAACCATCTTCATGGAACTTCCGCCTGAGGATGGCCCGATCGCTGTGGTCAGTCAGAGCGGTGCCCTCAGTCAGATGCTCTATACATTCCTGCGCCAGTCGGGATATGGCCTGCGGTACATGACGGCCTCTGGCAACGATGCCGACCTCTGGGCGGCCGATATCATTCAAATGATTCTGGACGACGAAGATGTCCGCATCATTCTCGTCTATCTGGAGAGCATCAAGAATGGCCCTGCGCTCGCCACAGCGCTCGAAAGAGCACGCAAAAACGATGTTTCGGTCGTCGCGTTGAAGACAGGATCAAGCGAACGCGGACGCCAAAGCGCGATGTCGCATACGGGCGCGATGGCGACGGAAGACGGTGTAACACGCGCCTTTCTGCGTACCCATGGTGCATGGCAGGTCGAGGGCGTGCGCGAAATGGTCGAGGCGGTGCCGCTCTACCTGAAGGCATGCGGTCCCGGGGCAGGCCGCATCGGCGTTCTCAGCCATAGCGGCGCAGTCGGTGTTATCTGTGCAGATACAGCGGAACGTCTGAACCTGGACATGGCGTCTCTTGCGCCGGAGACACAAGAAAGGCTGGCGACGATCCTGCCGTCCTATGGCGCGATCCAGAATCCGGTCGACATGACCGCCGGGCTGATCGGAGGCGGATCAATGTTCGGCGATACGCTTCGCGCTGTCGCCAACGACCCGGGGGTCGATGTTGTGCATATCGGAATGCCTGTTGCGGGACCCGGCTACGATGTCACGGGCTTTGCAGCGGCCGCTGCTGCGACCGAGCAGGAGACTGGAAAACCGGTGACCGTCTCGGCACCACAGTCGTCCATTCGCGACGTGTTCAAGGATGCAGATGTCGTCGTCTATGACGACGATGTCACGGCACTGACGGCTCTACGCCAGTATGTCGAGCATCGCGACCTGCAGGCCCGCCAGAGCACCGATGCGGCGAACATTCACGTATCATTCGACCGGCAATCAGGTGCCATTCTGGACGAAGCCGCCAGCCTGGATGTACTGGCGGCCGCCAAATTGCCAATTGTCGACTACACGGTCTGCTACTCCTGCGATGAAGCAACTGCCGCCCATTCCCACTATGACCGAGCGGTCGTCGTCAAAGGATGCTCAGAACAGATTCCGCATAAGAGCGAGCATGGCCTCGTTCATCTCGGCCTCTCGACGACAGACGACGTCCATGCCGCGGCAGCGGATTGTTTTGACCGCATGGAATCGATGAACATCGCCGGAAAAGTGATTGTCGCGCCAATGCATCGTGGCCGGCACGAGATGGTCATCGGCGCAAAGCGCGATCCGTCCATCGGTCCTGTCATCATGCTTGGTGATGGCGGAAAATATGTTGAGGCGCTCAAGGATTCAGCCCTGCTCATCCCGCCATTCTCCCTAAGCGACGCGCTTGAGGCCATCGGGCGGCTGCGCGTCGCCCCCATCTTCAAGGGTGTCAGGGGCGAGCCACCCATGGATACGGATGCTGCCGCCAGAGCGGCGGTTCAACTTGGCGCGCTGATGCTCTCGAATACCGAGATCGAGTCTATCGACATGAATCCCGTCATTCTGGGAGATCAGGGCGCGGGGGTCCTGATACTGGATGCCTTGATCACGCTATCGGAAAGGAGTGCCTCATGAATCCCGTTCTCGTCGACCGCGACGGCTCAATCACGATCGTGACGTTGAACAGACCCGACCGTATGAATGCAATCAACACACCTCTGCGCACGGCCTTCATTGATGCCCTCAACGCTGCCAACGCCGATCCGGAGGCAAGGGCGATTGTGATCACCGGCGCGGGCGATCGTGCATTTTCAGCCGGTCTGGATCTGGAAGAATCGTCACGGACACCACAAGACGAAGTCGGCGCCTTGCTCACACATCAGCAAGCCGTCTATCAGGCTGTCCGCGATCTCGATAAGGGCTGTGTCGTTGCCTACAACGGAGTCGCCGCAGGTGGTGGGTTTCAAATCGGCCTCTGTGCCGATTTCCAAGTCGGCTTCCCCGATCTGCGAATTGGCCAGCCCGAGGTCAAAGTCGGCTTTGCCAGCATTATCGGTTCGGCGCTCATGGCACAGCATTGCAATATCGGTGTCAACAAGACCCTATCTTTGCTGGGAGATCTGATCGACGGCACCCAGGCCCTTGAGGCCGGATTGATTACCCATCTCATCGAAAAAGAGCAGGTGAGAGAAACCGCCATGGATCTCGCCCGCCGTCTTGCAGAAATCGCACCGACGGCGATGCGTCTGACGAAGCAGCAATTTCGCAACGTCACGCAGAAGGCGTTCGAAGACGCTTGCGCAATTGGACAGCAAGCGCAGGCCGAGTGCTACGCCAGCGGAGAACCGCAAGCCCTGCAGGCCGCTTTCATCGCGAAACGCGAAGCGCGCAAATCTGACAACTCGTCGTGACAAGGTAGCCGCGAACCACCCATTGTTGGCGCCCTATCGCAGGGCCGCCATCAGCGAGTCGTCTTCCATCGCTTTGCGGGTGGCAACATTTCCGGCAGCGACCGATCGGATCAACCATTTGAGCGTCTGGTCCTCGGCATCCATCTTCGCCACCATCAGCGCGATTAACAGTTCGCCCACACCGTTCGGCTCGGCGAGCCCCGATGCCAATCTCGACATCAGGGTTTTCATCTCCGGTTCACCGCTATTGTCGGTCAGAATATGTCCGATTGCGGGGGCCAATCTAGCAAGATACGAGCGGAGCCTGCCTTCAAGCGCAGCATTCACCGCCCGTGCGGCGGCGTCGGCATCCCGGTCGACTCCAATGCCAAGAGCATAGGCCATTCCAAGTGCCAGCTGGCCGAACGGCTCACCGCGTTCAGCCGCCGCACGTATCCAGGCAAAAGCCTTCTTGTTGCGCCTGATCGCAACTTCAGTCTCCGGATTTGGCCCTGAAATCTGTCCGATGCCAAGAAAGAGCATCGCCATCGGATCACCATCGATCGCAGCCGATTGAATCCACTGCTCGGCATTCGACTCGGTGGCGAGTTTACCGATGCCCATAAGACGGCTCCCCGCATAAGATGACGCCTTACCAAAAATATCATTGAGGATGTCGCGCGCTACACCTCCAAGAGCCACGGCATCTCGCGTCCCTTCTTCGGCAGGCACTTTCATTTCCGCGATGAACGCCTCGGCCGCAGTTTGGGCAATCGCAATTTCGATTATGGGCAGGAGGCGCTCGACAATCCCTGTCGCTACAATCTTGTCAGCCCATTGGCGTGCTGATCCGGCATCAGACGGACCGCTGATGCCCGCGGCCGATATATGGGCCATGGCGGCCATTCCCAGAATATTCCCGAGATCGGCTGCAGCCTTTGCATGCTTGCGCATTTTGAAGCCGGCACTTGATGGATCGGGCTCGCCAACGTTGGGCGTGCTATCGACCGCGAGGCCATTGAAACTCTGCGCCGCCAGCACCAGATGCGCGGTTTCGTTTCCAAGCTCAGCAGCTTCCAGGATCTTTTGGCGCGCCTCATCACTATGAGGACCGAGCAGGAGTCCATAGAACAACTGAGGGTCACCGGGACGTTCACCCAGGCCGGAGAAGAAGCTAACGATCGTGTCAACCGCCAAGCCTGCCTGTCGAGGCGAGAATCCGAGCTGGGTGGGCTGACGTTTCAGAATGTCAGAGAACGCTCCCAGTGCCTTCTTGTAGAAGCCGCTGCTCAACGCGAGACCTATCCACTTTTGCGCCTGGAAGCTGTCTTTGCTCACGCCTATGCCGTGAGCGTAGAACACAGCGAGCGCAAACTTGCTCAGGTCGTCACCGGCATCGGCAGCCTCTCTCATGAGGAGAGCCATCTGCCCCGCATCTTTTTCTTCGCCCGCAGTGACGTATTGAGAAAGAAGGGTCAGGACCGCGAGCGTATTGCCAGCACGCGCCGCTCGCCTTCTCCACATCTCCGTCTTGTCCTCTGACGTTCCGAGAAGCGAGTAAGTCATCGAGAGGATGAATTCCGGGGCCCCACGATCCAGGCCAAACCGCCCGATCAGCGTCTCCGACATCGTTTCCAGAACATGCCCGTGTCGAGCTCTGACTTTGAGGGGAACGCCTTCATACCACTTGTCGAATATGACCGCGGGAATGTGAAACCGGCCGATGTCGGGTCTGATCGCTTTCTTCGCCCATGAGAGAGCAAGTTCTTCGTCTTCCGCGCCAACAAGGCCTTCCGCATGTGCATAGGCAAGATACGACATGCCGATTGCATCGCCCTTCTCGGCGGCTCGGCGCCACAACTCGACGGCTTTTTTCTGGTCTTTGCCGACGACTGTACCGTTTAGATAGTACTGTCCAAGATGCAACATGGCAGCCGTCGAGCCGTGATCAATGGCATCTCTCAATGCCATTATGCCCGAGATGGATGCCGTCTCTGCCACAAGGAGCGCCATCGCCAACTGATGGCGGAACCTAGCCGTTTGGGGCTCTTCGGCAACCGCCTCGCGGCAATGCTTGACGGCAAGCTTTGCCACCTCAGGCCCAATTTCGATGATGGCGGGGGCGACGCGATCACGGTCGAAATAATCAGCGGCCAAGCGGTCGCAAGCATGGACACCTGACGTCTTTTCGGTCTGCGGTTTTTCCTCTGATCCGAACGAATTGGGCTGACTGATTGGACTGGGCTCATGTTTGGCGACAACTTGCACCTGACGGTCCGGGTCGCTCTCTTTCGCTCGACCCCCGCTGTCGGTTTCCACATTCGCTACCTTGTTCGCCGACTGAAGCTTCTTCAGCCGGGTACGCGCCAAGTCAGCAAAGAAACTTTTCGGAAAGCGCTCGATGTAAGTTTCGAGGTCGCTGGCTACGCTTGTCTCTTTGACGAAACTCCAGGCCTCGGCAGCCGGACTCATGGGCGCTCGCGGCTCGCTATCCGATTCGGGAGGCGGCTGCACCGGTTCAGCCGGACGCAGGACAATCTGACCTATTATCTGGTCATAGTACGCGGGTTGCTGGCGATGCGGCACGGTTCCAGCGAGAGCGCTCACTTCACGCTGCAGTGTTTTCGCAAGCCCCACATGCGTAAGACCCGGTGTGTTCAGGAGCGGCAGCAGCTTCCGCGTGAACACAGAATTCTCGTTGGGATCGGAATCGGAAAGACGGTCAAGGGCTGTTTGCCCAATACCTGCGGAAAAAAGCACAAAGACACCGCTTGGTGCATTGACCCGGGCCAGGCCGCGCGAGCTCCCGATACTCCGCACACCGGATGCTGCAAATGGATTGTCGCGACAAGCATCGAGTACGAAGAAAGAAGCGGCCGCGCCACGCCTTTGAACCCTTGAAACAAGTGCACTAACCGCTATCGCCTCGTCGCGGACCAATCCCTCCTCGCCAAGCCGCGGTTTCGGCATATCCGTCGGTATAAGATAGTTTTCCGCCCCGATAGCGACACCATGGCCCGCAAAGAAGACGAAAGCCTGATCGCCGGGGGAAAGATCCGCCGTAAAATCCGCCAGTTTGCGGCTGGTCTGCCGACGGGTCAGATCCTCTCCATGATGAACCTTGAATCCGATCTCTTTGAGCGTTGCCGCGACTGATCGCGCGTCGTTCGCCGCTTTCAAAAGCACGGGAAGATTGCTGTATGCATTGTTGCCGATCACCAGCGCGATGCGTTTTGCAGCCGCGGCGTCGAGCGAGCCGACAAGTGTCAGCAGAGCGGCGATCAGCAGTTGAAGAGCAACTTTTGGCATCCCGCTCCCCCACAGACCGGAACAATAAGATGAGAGGCAAGTCTAACACGCTCTAACGACAGTACTGCAAGTCGTCTGCTTTCTCATTCGTCGGGTGGCGTAACTCCAATCGTCAATCCGAGACCAGAGGTCCATACGATCTTCACTGATCCGTGAGGGTTATTGCTGTGGCGTGACGACCTCCCATATGACGGTCGGCAGCCAACAAGGCTCTCGGAAACCTCACACATTCGTTGGGAAGTGTTCAATGGAGACCAGTAGAATGACCTTGATCTCGCGAGCAGCACTTTACTACGCGGCCGCGTCTGTCGGCGGTCTGGCAGTCGCTCTGACTGCCTGGAGCCTTGGGAAAGCTGGCGTGGCCGACGCGCTGGGCGTCGGAATCAACCCGCCGATGCAATTGCCATGGCTTTACAAGATGATTGTGTGGGGCGGGCTCTGGGGTTTGATCTTTCTCCTACCAGTCAGAATTGGCCCGCTGTGGCTCAAAGCACTGGTCCTGACGCTCGCCCCCGTCTTGGTAGCGCTTGCCGTATTTGTCCCGCTCAGAGGAGGCACACTTTTTGCTCTCGACAAAGGCGTCATCGCCCCGTTCTACATCTACGCCATCAATGTGCCATGGGGTCTGGCAACGGCATATCTCGGCCGCTGGTTCGGAGCGCAGCCTGAAACCTGACACGCCAACTACCTATCGAGCTGCTTCCTTCAGCATCTCGCGCGCGATGATGAGCTGCTGAACCTGAGACGTCCCCTCATAAAGACGATACAGACGAACATCCCGGTAGAAGCGCTCGATTCCATATTCCGAGATGTACCCGGCACCGCCATGAATCTGAACGGCACGGTCGGCGACCCGACCGATCATCTCAGATGAGTAATATTTGCAGATGGCCGCGAGCTTCGTGATGTTTTCGCCAGCATCCTTTCGGCGTGCACCGTCGAGGACCATGGCTCTTGCCGCAGCAGCCTCGGCTTCGGAATCTGCCAGCATGGCCTGTACGAGTTGGAATTCGGCGATCGGCTTGCCGAATTGCTCACGCTCGAGCGCATAACGCACACTATCTCGGATAAGCCGTTCGGCATTGCCGACGCACATCGCCGAGATCACGAGACGCCCTCGGTCGAGAACCTTCATTGCCGATTTGAAGCCTTGACCTTCGACACCACCCAGCAGGGCATCTGCAGGGATTCGACAATCGTCGAAAATCACGTCGCAGACATGGGCACCCTGTTGGCCCATTTTCTTGTCCGGCTTGCCAAGCGAGAGGCCCGGTGAATCGGCTTCTACAAGAAACGCGGATATTCCAGATGCGCGCGGATCGTCAGGATCGGTGCGCGCCATAACTGTAAAAACTCCGGCCCGCGCCGCATTGGTGATGTAACGCTTGGTTCCATTCAGAACATATTCGTTGCCGTCCATTCTCGCCGCCGTTCGCAGCGATGCCGCATCCGAACCCGCGCCCGGCTCCGTCAAGGCAAACGATCCCACCATCTCTCCGCTTGCGAGCTTGGGAAGATATTTTTGCTTTTGCTCCTCGGTACCGTCGATGACGATACCCTGGCTCCCGATGCCGGTATTCGTGCCGAAGACCGAACGGAAAGCCGGCGATGTATATCCAAGCTCAAAAACGACGCGAACCTCTTCCTCGACACTCAGACCGAGCCCACCAAACTCTTCAGGGATCGAGAGGCCGAAAAGGCCAAGCTCACGCATGGCCTGGACGATTTCCTCAGGCACTTCGTCGTTTTCGGCGACCTGGGCCTCAATCGGTATCAGGCGCTCAGCGACGAAACGCCGGACGGTATCGATGAGTTGATCGAAGGTTTCGCTATCCAGGGCCATAACCAGGCCTCCCTTGCATTCAGTGTTCTGTTCGACGAACCAGTAGACAGTCGAGCGCCATGGCACCCTGCCCTTTTTCCAGGACGACGAACGGATTGAGATCGACACTCTCAATATGAGAGGCGTTTTCAGCGGCAAAATTGGAAAGCGCGACGAGCGCATCCGCTAGCGCATCAATATCGGCTGCCGGGCGGCCACGGACCCCTTCCAGAATACGCGCGCCCTTGGTTTCAAAGATCATTGTCATTGCCTCACCGCGATCGAAAGGCGCGACCCGAAAAGAGACATCTTTCAGGACTTCGACAAATATTCCTCCAAGTCCAAACATGATCGCGGGACCGAAGACCGGATCGACCTGGACACCTAGAATAGTCTCGATACCGCCTGCGACCATGGGTGATACGATCACACCATCTGGCTTGGCCTCAGGGAGCGCCTGGCGCGCTTGCTTCAACAATCGATGGAATGCGGCACTCGCCATTTCGGGTCCCGCCACGTCGAGCAAAACACCACCGATTTCCGATTTATGGGCAATTCCATTTCCACTGATCTTCATAGCCAGCGGACCCTCGAACGCAGCCGCTGCTTGCTCCGCCTGTGCCGCATTGACGGCGAACCGTGCGTCGACCATCGGAACACCCGCAGTTGCGAGCATCTGACGCGATTCCCATTCACTCAGTGTTTCGGTCTCTGCATCCTTGCTCATAGCGGAGAGCGGCACAAAAGAGCTGCCATTTCCAGCGCGAGCGAAGCTCTTTCCAAATTTGGTCAAGGCAGCGACGGCAGCGATAGCGCGGCAAGGATCTTCGAACGTCAAAAAGCCTTCGTCCCGGTAGCGGGCAACAGCCTCATCCGGCCCAACCATCGAGAGAATAATCAGACGGTCCGGGAACTGTCCTCGCACGGCTTTCAGCTCGCGCAGCATATCTTCGATAATGTAGGGCGATGAGGCGACCACCGTAAAAAAGGCAACAACGACTTCATAGCCGCCGTCTTCAAGCATGACGGTGAAATTCGTGCCGACCAGGCTCATATCGTTGAAAGCTTGCGCTGTGATATCGACAGGATTGAGAGCCGAAGCGAATGGCAGTTTCTCGATCAAGCGAGCCTGCGCTTCGGCTGGCATCGGCGCGACGTCGAGTCCCTGGCCCGACGCATAGTCGGCCATCTGCACGCCGACACCTCCTGATATCGACACCAGGCCAATCCGATCGTCATTAGGGAAGATGCCGGCGGTACACGCGTAGGCAGCATCCAGCATCGTCTCTGTCGTGTCCGCGCGCTGCACGCCATATTGCCGGAATACGGCATCATAGATTGCATCGGACCCGGCTAGGGAGGCCGTGTGCGAAGCAGCAGCCGCAGCTCCTTCGGCACTTCGGCCAACCTTCATGAATATGACGGGTTTGCCTTTGGCCCGCGCCAACGCAAGGCTTTGCATTAGCCGAGGACCGTTCTTGACGCCTTCGGAATAGGCCGCGATGACACGAATTTCATCTGTCTCTGCTGCCCAGGCTATACACTCGGCAACGTCGACGTCGCATTCATTGCCTGTGGTTATTACCGCATGCACACCGATCCCCATGCCTCTGGCGACAGCGTAAAGATGCGAGCCGTAAGCGCCGCTCTGAGTGATGATGGCTAAAGGGCCCGACGCGGTAATTCCCGCATCAAGCGTCGAAGAGAATGTGGCGAAGAAGGCTGCATCGAAATTGAAGATTCCGAGGCAGTTCGGCCCCAGAATACGCATCCCGGACCGCTTGGAGATCTCGACGATCTCATCCTGCCAATCCGCTCCCTGCCCTCCGACTTCGGCAAACCCGGAACTAAAGACAATCGCCGACTTGATCCCGACGGCAGCGCAGTCCTCAACGGCCGTTCGGGCAATCTTTGCGGGTACGGCGATGATCGCACAGTCAACCGGCTCGGGTAGATCATGGACGGACTTGAATGCCGCAAGGCCCTGCACGGAGTCCCTGTTGGGATTGACCGGATACACGGTTCCCGCAAAGCCGCTATCGCGCAGATAACGGAGCGGCCGACCTCCGATCCGTGTCGGATCGTCCGAGGCGCCAACAATGGCCACCGACGTCGGCGCGATCAAAGGTTGTAAGGAGGCGCATCGATCTGAATTTGAAGGCTGGGAACTCAACGCGACCTCTTAACTGATGGCTCTGCTGGATCAATCTGCTTGGCACAAGCTGCCCATGAATGCAAAGAAAGAGCGTCAAGCTCCCGTACCAGAGCATTGATTATCCTGCAGAGCCGTTCAGCACACCGGGGCAAAGAGAATGACTTATCCCAAACTCTTCGATCTGACCGGGAAAGTCGCCATCGTCACGGGTTCGACAAAAGGCATTGGCAAGGCAATCGCTGAGACATTGTCTCAAGCAGGCGCCAAAGTCGTCATCTCCAGTCGCAAGGCCGATAAATGCGAGCAAGTTGCCGACCACATCAGAGGCAATGGCGGTGAGGCGATTGCGCTGCCGTGCAACATCTCTCACAAGCTCGAACTGCAAACCTTGGTCGACAAAACAATCGATAATTGGGGCCGGATCGACGTGCTCGTCTGCAATGCAGCGGTCAATCCTTACTATGGAACGCTGGCGGAGATCCCGGACGACGCCTATGACAAGATCATGGAGACCAATGTGAGGAGCAACTTATGGCTCTGCAATATGGTCTTGCCACAAATGGCAGAGCGCCGGAATGGTGCTGTGATTATCGTGTCCAGCATTGGCGGACTGAAAGGAAACGACAAACTCGGCGCATATGGACTTTCGAAAGCAGCGGACATGCAGCTCGCACGTAACCTCGCCGTCGAATGGGGCCGAAGCAATATTCGCGCTAACTGCATCGCGCCGGGTTTGGTGCGCACTGATTTCGCCAGAGCGCTATGGGAAAACCCGGACGCCCATGCGCGGGCACTGGCTTCCTATCCGATAGGACGCTTGGGAGAGCCGGAGGACATTGCAGGGGTTGCCCTCATGCTGGCAGCACCAGCAGGCAGTTTCATTACCGGCCAGACGATCGTCGTGGATGGCGGCACAACGATCGGTAGCGGTGGCTACACCTAATACCAGCAGCGATCACAATCGTCGCACCGGCAAAGAGAATCAACGCCTTGCTGCGGTTTCGCCATAAACATCTCTAGACTTGGGCCCGAGGGAAATCATCGTTCCGCTGCGAGCGGTCTCGCAATTCTGTGAGGCAGCACCGCTCAGATGCAACCGGCGGGAGCATCGTTGATTGTCTGGTCCGGCAGCTTGGCAAAATCCTTCATGCAACGGGGGTTGGCATCTCCAGAGCAGGTGACTCTGTTCTGGCAGGAGCCTGGGGCACGACCGTAGCGCAGTTGGAGTACGCCAATGTTAGTCCGAGTTTCGGCGGTTTTTGCCGCCGGTTTCATGCTGTTTGCCGGGCCGGGTCCTGTAGCAGCCCAATCTTTCACCCAGGGTGCGAATATCGCGCAGGCTGCACCTGTCGCCAGGCAAAAACCGGCCGCGCGCGTCCCACTGGAAGGCTTACCGGAAGCTGAGATGCGTCGCCGCATCAATGCCTGGGTGGTTGGCGTTGCCGCCGGAAAACTCGAAGGCACGCCTGTCAGACTTGTCGAAGAGATGTCCCGCGTCCTGGATGACGGCGAGGACATGCAGGTGCTCCCGATCATCACCCGCGGCCCGTCATCCAATGTGCATGCACTTCTTTATCTTCGCGGCATCGACCTCGCAGTGATTAACGGCGATGTGCTCGACTATTTTGGCCGCGTGAAAAAGATCCCACTCATCCAGCAGCGGATCAATTATATCACCCAGCTCTTCAATTCGGAGGTTCACGTTCTCGCACGTCCGGAAATCCGAAGCCTTGCCGATCTTGCTGGCAAGAACGTCAACTTCAACACCAAGGGCACATCGGCAGCGTTCACCGGTCCGGTGGTCTTCGACCGGCTTGGTATCAAGATCAACAAGACCTTCGTTCCGCATCCGATTGCCATGCAGGAAATGAAGAAGAGCGATAAGTATGCGGCCGTGGTGTTCGTCACCGGCAAGCCGGTGCGCCCATTGGTCAAGAAAAAGTGGCCCAAGGGCTTCCGCCTGCTGCCGGTTCCCTATAGCAGCAAGATGGCGGACTCGTTTCTTCCGTCAACGCTTGAGGCACAGGATTATCCCAAGCTTATCGCCAAGGGGAGTCAGGTCCGGACGATTGCCGTCCCGACTGTTCTCGCAGCTTTCAATTGGTCGAGCAAAAATCCCCGATATGCCCGGGTGAAAAAGTTCGTGGACTACCTCTTCGATCGCTGGGACCGTTTGCAGAAGAAGCCGTTCCATCCGAAGTGGCAGGAGATCAATCTTGCCGCAGAAATCCCAGGGTGGCGTCGTCTGCCGATGGTTCAACAGAAACTGAACGAACGCCGGATCGCCGCTGAACAAGCCGCACGAACGGCAACGCCGGCCAGTACGACAGCGCCTTACAACAATAAGACGCAAGAGCAGCTCTTCAATGAGTTCCTCAAGTGGTACGATCAACGCGAGGCGCGGCGATAGCCCGCATCCATCAAGACTGTTTTTTGAAGAGGACGGCGTGCCACCGACTGGGCACGTCGTCTCTTTTTGGGTAGCTTGCGCGTCACCGAAACAATCGAGGTCAAGACCAGATGTCATGGATGGGTGGTGGCGATACCTATGCCGAGGATACGGTTGCAACCGGTCTCCTTACCAATATCCGTTTCGATCCGAAGGACCCGGACTCATATTTCAACTGGCATGAAACACGTGGCATTCGCAGAGAGACTCTGGAAGCGCTCTACCGCGACTCCAAATCCAAGGTCGGCGATCTGGAACGCCTCTATCGCAAAGCTGGAATCGACATTCAGGACCTGAAGGACCTTCTCGACGAAGCGGCCGACTCGACGACGCTGGCTGCGGTCTTCAAAGCCAACAAGAAAGCCTACAGCGCCAAACCCAAGGCGCGCCGGGTATTGCCGATGCTCAAAGCATTTTTCGGACTTGCCGCCCTCATCGCCGCAACAGCGCTGATCGTTCTTCCCTTTGTCAGCTCGTGTGAGTAGAGGCGCCAATACCTAGCGGCAGTCCTGCCCAGCCCGAAAATGATCTTCCATACGCTCGACCACTGAGTCATAGAGCGAGCGCTGGGCAATGGGATACATGATGGCAAAAGCATTCACGACGCGTCTGGCACAGGAGTAGATCACTTTTTCATAGTAGATCTTGTCGCCGCGAAATCCGCTGAGCACAAACCATGACCGCCCTCGCGGACGATAAGTCAAAGTCGCGTAGCGGGCATCTGACAGCAATTTGTCGCGAAATTGCGTCGGGCTCTCATTTTCGCCATTGGACCAGGAACCGATGGCCAGTTTCGCTTTGCCGTCGGTAGAGACGAATGATGTGCCAGGGATCGATGGATCAGGTGGTAGGGCCTTGAAAATGTGAGCAGGATAGACCGCCTGTGACCCGAATTCCGCATCGACAAAACGCTGCCAGTCGGCCGCATGCGCCGATAGGCTGAGGGACAGGAATGCCAAAAATGTGGGCAACAGCCGCTTTGCCGATCTCATTGTTCTCTCCACTCTGATTGCCGATGAGCGAAATCAATGACGCAGCGCGCTCAAACACACGGCAACTGCACCGCTTTACAAAAGATTGGGAGCAGCAGACACGGCTTCAAGGGATGGAACAAAAACAGGCGCTACGTGCTGACAGACAGACCGCCACAAGCCCTCCGACCACAGATGAGCTGCTAGAGGACACTCATGCCATTGAATTTACATTGTAATAGCCCGCTATATGCACTCAAGAACAAATACAAACATCGCGAAAATGACAATATTCCGCCTCATCACAACCCTAATTAGCGGTCATCAGAAGCCCGCTTACTATAGACATACCGACGATATTCAACCGCGTCACAGCCAGGGTATCCATTTTTACTTTCAATAACTGCGAATTACACTTTCGCTCTTGAGGTTCGTAGGTCCCAGCCCCCATATACACGCAATCAGGAATGGGCACATCCTGTGAAATGGCCTGGGTTACCACTCCATATCGGCCCGGAATCGTCACAAGATGGCATGGCGGTTGCAAGTCGCTTAAGTCGCGCATGTCGCTTGTTGACCGGCACTAGTTCAAGGGTAGCTTGAGATGCAAACGTCCCCCTCAACAGAAGCAGAGTTTCGCACGTTTGATTCAGACGGTGTGGAGCTTGCCTATATGAACGTCGGAGAGGGCGCCCCTGTTCTTCTGATACATGGATTCGCATCCAACAGCATGAACACCTGGGCAACGACCGGCTGGGTCGACGCGCTGAGCGGCGCTGGATATCGCGTGATTGCCCTCGACTGCCGCGGTCACGGCAACAGCGAAAAACTGCATGACCCAAACGCCTATTCAATGGATCTGATGGCCGACGATGCTCGCAGGCTCCTCGACCATCTCGAACTCGATCAGGCACATGTCTTTGGATATTCCATGGGCGCACGCGTATCGCTTTTGCTTGGCGCTGTCGAGCGCGACCGTATCCAGACAGTGACGATGGGCGCCATTGGCGGAAACATGCGGGACCGGATGCTGAGTCGCGGTCACCTCGAGAGCAATCGCACACGCGATGGAGCAGACCGCGTTCTGATGAAAACTCTCAAGAGCTTTCAAGAGCTGGCGCGATCGTCAGGGAGCGATTTCCGGGCATTGGCGGCGTGTTTGCGAGCCGCGCGCGGGCCTCTCTCTCAGGAACTGCTTGAGAATGTTCTGGCACCGAGCCTGGTCGTGTCCGGTACGAAGGATGTCTTGAGCGGATCGGCAACGGATCTCGCCTCCCAGATACCGGGTGCTTCTGCCTACGAGATCAACGGTTGCGACCACGACACGATGGTCACGAGTCCATCTTTCCGCAAAGTCGTAATGGACTTTCTCGGCTCTCACTCCAGAACGGACAACGAGGTCGAGCCTTTCGCATTGCAATGCTCCGCCTGGGCAAACGCCCCTCGGCCCATTTAGAATTCGCCTTATCCCAAGAATGACGTAAGACAGGTCCCGGACCTGCCGCAACAGCAACTGACTGCGGCCGGCACATATGGGAGTTGGGGACTTGGGTGCAGACTATATCGATCCTGAAGATGGCCGGACTTATTCTCTGAACGACAGTCGTTGGCGATCGGACTCAGACAGACCCTTGATGGTGACACCGATGGAGGGGATCGGACGGGATGCGTTCGATCAGTCGCTCAACACGCTTTGGCGTTACCGGGCAGCATTGCCCGGCAAACTCGAGCCGCTGAGTCTTGGCGAAGGACGAACGCCACTTGTGAGGGCGCCTTTTGCTGGCAACATGCTGCATTTCAAGCTCGAATGGTTTTCACCGACAGGCAGCTTCAAAGATCGCGGTGCCGCGGTCATGTTGGCTTATCTCCGCAAACTCGGCATAGAGCACATCATGGAGGACAGCTCCGGCAACGCCGGCGCGTCCATTGCGGCCTATGGGGCAGCGGCCGGAATGCGCGTCAAAATCCTCGCGCCGGACATCGCACAGCCCGCGAAATTAGCGCAAATCCGCGCCTATGGTGCTGACATCCAGCTTGTTCCCGGACCACGCGAAGCAACAGAAGCAGAAGCCATCCGGCAGTCGGATCAGCTCTATTATGCGAGCCACAATTGGCATCCGTTCTTTCTGCAGGGCACCAAGCTGCTTGCTTACGAGCTTTGGGAGGATTTTGGCTTTCAGGCACCTGACAACATCCTTATTCCCGTTGGCGCCGGCAGCAATCTGCTTGGATGCGATATCGGCTTTACGGAACTATTGAACCGGGGCGAAATCGATAGGCTGCCGCGCCTCTTCGCAGCTCAACCGCAAAATTGCGCACCAATCGACGCGAGTTTCAAAGCCGGTGCAGACGATCTTGTGCCCATTGAAGCCAAGCGCACCATCGCCGAAGGCACGGCAATCAAGGCACCGATCCGGATCAAGGAAATTCTGGAGGCGCTTCGTCGATCGAATGGCGGTACCAAGGCAATCAGTGAAGCCGATATCGTCGAGACGCTGAAAACGCTTGCGCGACAGGGGTTGTATGTAGAGCCGACATGCGCCAGCGCAGCAGCGGCCGCTTGCCAGCTACTGGCCGATGGAACCATCCATCCGGATGAGCGGACTGTCGTCGTACTGACCGGCAGTGGATTGAAAGCGAGTGCTTTTATGACGGAGCTGTTTGCTGGCGAGGGGTAGTTGCTCCCGGTTACGCCCCGTCAAGAGGGATGCGTGCTGTCGCTGTTCGGCGGCATTGGGATTGGTTTGACCATCTGAGTTTATTTCGCTCACGGCTATTCCGCGCTGATGCGCGGGCCTCCGCGGGGGCGGCCTGACCGGCCGGCGCGCGGTCGCGCTTGCCGCACCACGATGGCGCGGTTGTCTCAGCCCCAACGCAAATCGTGCCGTACAGCACCAGCCATACGGCACGATGTCTCATAGGACTAAGAACAACCGAGCGACCAGCGAGGCAAGGCCAAGCGGCCGCCGGCCGGTCAGGCCGCCCCCGCGGAGGCCCGCGCATCAGCGCGGAATAGCCGTGAGCGAAACAAACCCAGAGCTCAAATCCACGGCACCATCACGCCGAATAGCACCTGCCATACGGCACGATCTCTCATAGGACCAAGAACAACCGAGCGACCAGCGAGGCAAGGCCAAGCGGCCGCCGCCCAATCAGGCCACATCAACCAACTCGTCATCAAGCTGCCCGCGGGAAACGCATCGCGAAGCTTTTGGCGATATGCCGGGACAACTCGATCGCGATTGGGCTTGGTTTGGTCGGCGCCAAATAGAGATTGATGAAATAGGTCGGCAGTGCCGGCAATCCGCTTGTCTCGCTCAAGATCTCAAGTCGGTCTGGGACGGTTTGCGAAAGAAACGGGGACACAGAAAGGTCGGCTTCCAACGTTGCGATCTGCGCTTCGATATTGCTGATTGCCGTTGTGAAACGCCAGTTGCGCCCGGCAGAACCCAGGGCCCGGACTGCCGCTGTCCTAAACGCACATTCCTCATCCCCGAGCGAAACAGGCAACGGTGACTGCTCATGGGCCATGCCTCCCGGTGCTCCCACCCAGACAAGTCTGTCGGCGAGAAGCAATTGGCTATCCTGGTTTGGCCCTGCTTCCGTGGTCAGCGTTAGATCGATTTCGCCCTTTTCCAGACCGCGGAGCAGCTCAGGCGTATTCTGGCACGTGAGCGTGACCTCGACACGCGGCCAGGACTTGGAGAAACTGCGCAAGATCGGCGGCATGAATGGTCCGACAATATCATGCGGTACACCCAGCAGAACCTGCCCTTCGAAATCTGGCGACGTCATCAATCCCCAAAGTTCGTCATTTGCAGCCAGCATCCGCTCTGCATGGCCCAATAAGCGCTCACCACTCGCGGTTAATTGCAGACGCCGCTGACTGCGATCGAACAGAGTGACGCCGAAATGCTCTTCCAGTCGCTTGATTTGCTGACTGACCGCCGCTTGCGTGAGATTGAGGTGACGGCCCGCTACGGTCATTCCGCCCGTATCCGCCACGGCGACGAATGCTCTCAGTAGCGAAAGGTCGACTTCACGAGCCATGCCAACTCCCATAACGGTATATTATCGTTTTTACAGTATAGATTTGCTTCCATTATTCAACATGCCGACTTAACAGGCATTTGACAGGGGGTAGACAAAACAATGGCACTCGCGCTCCAATCGAATCATCAGGCCGAAATTGGCCTCGGATCCGCCTTGAAGCGGCTCAATTCCACAGTTGACCGCGTGTTGGCAGAAGTCAGTTGCTGGATTGAGGTCGCAAAACAGCGACGCGAACTCATGGATCTCGATGATCGACTGCTGAAAGACATTGGGATCAATCGGACCAAGGCGAACTGCGAGGGGCAACGCCACTTCTGGGATCATCAGTAAGCGCTTCCGACAAACACCTGTCAGGACAGCTATCGCTTGCCGTAGGCGGAGGCGCGCGTAATGAGTGGCCACGCAACAACGTGGCCACCAATCAGCCTCGAACAGGACCATCGTCCCTGAGATAGCCTAGCGTTTATTGAGTCTGATCCTGGCTGTGCCTTTGGCACTCTTAGCGCTCAGAGTCTGGCTTCGGCCATTCACACTGATGGTGATATTGCCTGACACACCGTAATCCTTGCTGTAGAGCGATCCCGTGTAGCGGCTGCTGCTCTTTTTCACGATGCGGCCCGACTGCTTGAATGTGCCGTTGGCATGAGCACAGTTCACCGTCATCACGAATGTCCGCCCGGTGCTGGCCTCATACTTGATACGGCAACGGATCGGCTCGACCTGTCCGGTCTTCAGTTTTACAGTTCCGCTTCCACTCCAAGAGCCTTCAACGGAAGCTGCATTCGCACCCACCGCCCCTGCGGCCAAGCCCATCAGCAGCGTTAGGCAGCCTATAACCAAATTGCGCATAGATCGTCCTCTATCCCAGAGCCTATCGAATCGCCCGCGCCCACTAATAACCCAAAGGAAATGTCTTTTTGGAGGCCGCTCGGGCATGCCAAGCAAATTTGGCTTAGCGGCGAACAATTGTTGCGGAACTCTCGGAAACCGCAGTTTCACGCGCAATCCCATACACCACCGACTCGGCGCGTGCAAAAAGCTCTTTCGCCGGTGTGTGTTCTCACCAGCCTAAATCGCTGGTTTTTGCCTGATTTCCGCCATTTCAAAGCTCTCTCACGAACAGCCGCTCTGGCGTCCGATGTGGAAACGCGCACCCAGAATTGCCATTTTTCGAATCGGCTAGCATTCCTTCGACCCCGCTTGACGCCCCAATGGCCATTGGAGAAAACTGAGACATCGTGCCGCCTAGCCGACGTCACCCCGAGCGGATCATCCGGAGCCCCAGCCCATGCAGATAAACGTCACATATGAGCGACCAGACGATGACGCAGACACATCGGGTCCGGTTCGTATTGGCTGGCTCCTGACTGACGAGAAAGCCGGCATTGTCTTTGAACCGCCAGAACGTGTGCGGTCAGTCGAGATGAACAAACGACATGCCAAATCAGCATCGCGCTGTCCCGCGGTAATTAATCTGGAGAGCCGCCACTTTGTCATCAAATGCCCTTTCGACCTGCGGCTCAAATTCGTGCGTGACAAGAACGGTAAGCCCGCGCTCAAGAACCTGCTGGGCGAAGCCAGCCCGGTCCGGTCCAAAAAACTGAACGAGCATCTCCATCTCGTTGGCGAGGCCGAGTGGCGTTACAAGGATCGGCCGACAATTCAGATTTCGCTGCCCCACCTCTTTATTGCAGATGAACCCGTTTATATGTCCCAGGTCGCTCCCTTCATGCACTATCGCAAGGAGCAACTTCCCGGCACCATTTTTGGCGGTCGCTTTCCGATCAACATTTGGCCGCGCCCTCTGATGTGGGCTTTCGAATGGCATGAACCGGAAAAAGACCTGGAGCTGAGCCGAGGTGAACCCCTCTTCTATGCCCTTTTCGAGACGACCCCGCCTGACCGCCCGGTGCAGGTTGTCGAAGCCGAGAAAACGCCGGAACTCAATGAGTATCTCGATCTGATCGGCGGAGCGGTCAACTACGTCAATCAAACCTTCTCTCTTTTCAAGGCGGCAGAAGACAGAAGACCCAGCAAACTCCTGACACCCAAGGTGCGATGAACGGCAAGCGAACATCCAGCCAGCCTGTTCATGATTCGGACGCATGTTCACTTAATGTTCTTGTGCTTATTGGGCGATTGTATACTTGACTACACAAACTCCGATTCCTATATATAGGACAAGGAGATAGAAAATGTGTGACCTCACCAACCCGATTTTCACAGACGAGGACAAGGCCCGCGAGTTTCTTGAAGCTCAGCGGTGGCCAGAAGGTCCCGTTTGCCCGAAGTGCGGTGAGAAAGAGCGCATCAGAAAGTTGCCGCCTCAAACCCGCAAGCCAAGCAAGAAGACACCGAACCCAAAGCCGCAAAAGGGCTGGTATCACTGCAACCCATGCCGCAAGCGCTTCACCGTTCGTGTCGGCACCCTGTATGAGCGTTCACACATTCCGCTGCACAAGTGGCTGTTTGCAACTCACCTTCTCTGCTCGTCAAAGAAGGGCATGTCCGCGCATCAACTTCACCGGATGCTCGGCATAACCTACAAGTCCGCATGGTTCATGTGTCATCGCATCCGTGAAGGTATGCGTGAGACCGATCCGGCACCGATGGGCGGTGGTGGTCAGGTCGTCGAGGCCGATGAGACTTGGTTCGGCAAGGTCAGCAAGGGCAAGACCAAATGGACGTTCGTAAACGGTAAGGGCTGGGTCGCTTGTGGCAACTACGGCGCCCAGTCGATGAAGGTCATTTCACTTGTTGAACGCGGCGGTCGTGCCCGCTCTGTCCATGTGCCTGCTCTTACAGCAAATGCCGCCAAGGATGTTCTGCGCCGCAACGTGCTTCGCAATGACACACACCTGATGACTGACGAGTCCAATATCTACAAAGACGTTGGCCGTGAATTCGTCTCGCACGAGTCCGTCAACCACTCGATCAAAGAATATGGCCGTGGTCTGGTTCACACCAACACGATTGAAGGTTTCTTTTCGATCTTCAAGCGCGGCATGAAGGGCGTCTATCAGCACTGTGGCGAGCAACACTTGCACCGCTACCTTGCCGAATTTGATTTCCGGTACTCACACCGTGCAATTGACGACAAGGATCGTGCCTTGCGTGCGGTGAAGGGCATAGAAGGTAAGCGCCTCATGTATAAAGGTGCTGGTGAAGCCGCAAACTCTTAGGCAACGAGCGCGGCGTATACGACAATTGCGCACTCAAGCACAAAAACTACCACAAAACTAAGTGTGCGCTTTTACCCACAGTCAAAATAATTTCCAAAAATTAGAACAAATCGTGTACGGTTGCGTTTGCATTCGTACCCGTTTGGAACGATATTGACAAACGCGAATTGCGTATGGGCCGGCGCGTCAACCAACTACAACAACCCTATTTTAAATGGTAATATGCCAGTTGCGCTCCCATATCAGTTGGTGGGCATGGCAACTTTATGGCTGCCCGTTTGTAAATAGAATGTGAACAAGCTGATAAACGGAAGTTCACATTCTATACGTATAAGTGTGTGTCGAAGTTAATCATTTGACACTCAAGCAAGGAGGAGCGGTCAGGCTCGACGCCTGGCCCTACTGAACAACATGAAGTCACAACTTGAAGTGGCTAAGCATCAACTCTTTGATGAGAGCGGGCTAAATGCTGCGGACATCAAGTTGTTCCCTGGCAGCAACCGCGATGCAACGCCAGAAGAAATGGCCGAACAAATCGTTAGGGTCATAGCACAAATCGAGGCAGGCGACTTCGAAGAGGTCGACTTTGACGACGAGGATTGATAATACCCCGCAATGGGGTACGCAAAACTCTACGAACACTGCCAAGCTCTCAACCCGCACGTAAAGCGAAACGCTGTTCGTGACAAAGTGTTAGCGCTCACTGGCGCTAACCAAGTGAGAGTGATTCAATCCGGTATGGATGAGTCGGTTTGCCGCGGGTTCTACATATCAGCCAGAAATACCGAACACCGCTTTGTGCAACAATGCGGCAGTCATGTCATCGTGCTAGCGCGAGGCCTCAATCGATGCTGGAGCCGCTTTGTCTTTGTCAAAGAGCTTATGCATCTGTTTGACGGCGCCGACATGGCTGCCGACAGCGGTGACAAGCTAGAAACCCTGCTTTCTGAATTCGGCTCCGCCACCCCGGAGAACCACTCAAAAATGATGAACTCCGAAGTGGTGTGTTTCTGGAGGGCAATGGGGGTTCTTTGCCCCGAAGACAAACGGTTAGAATTCGAAACTGCTAGGAATCAAAACCGAATCGATGACTACTCGATTGCACTGCAACTGCGCATCCCCGAACAGCATGTGCCCCGCCTTTTTCTGCCGCATTACACCGATCTAATGAAATACGTCATTCAAGTGTAGCGACTCACTTCTCCGCCACTTTTCGATTGGATGCTTTGCCCTGGGCATCCAGCTTCGGCGTCTTCAGAAAATAATCCACAACCCGTTTGAATTTGGGATTGTCAGGCAGATTCTCGTTGCTCTTTTTGGCCTTTGCCGGCTTTTCTTTGCGTGACATTGCCTGTGGATAACCCATGACGTCCCTATGCGAATCGCTTTCGCGGTAGGGCAGGATGGTGGTGAGGGCGGCGAATCGGGCACTGCTCCCAAGCATCACGCCCAATTCTGCCTATCCTCTGGTGAGCCGTTGACCTGCTAATGCAGGTTACGGGCCCGTCCCGGGGGCGCTTAGGCGTCTCCGGGCACTCACCGTAGGGCTCCAGCCCTACTTACGTAATATGCACTCTTGCATATTGCACCCCACGCAAGAAATAGGGAATCCCCCTACAGAAATTATTTTCAAAACCTATTTTGGCCCCGAATCGCGCCGTTTACGCTTCTGTGCAGTCAAAGATATAATCGCCGCTTATTGTCCCAATTCGCTAGGTTTGTCGGAGGATCACAGATGGGGGCAACATGTTTGCACAAGTCAAGACAGTCGCATTCGAAGGCATCGAAGCCCGCTCTGTCGACGTACAAGTGCAGATCAGCCCGGGAATGCCGTCTTTTTCGGTGGTGGGCCTGCCCGACAAGGCTGTCGGGGAAAGCCGGGAACGGGTTCGCAGCGCTCTTTCGGCAATCGGACTCGCACTCCCGCCGAAACGCATAACTGTCAATCTGGCGCCGGCCGACCTTCCAAAGGAGGGAAGCCACTACGACCTGCCAATCGCTCTGGGATTGATGGCGGCGGCCGGTGCTGTCGCCCTCGACGCCATCGAGAACTATTGCGTCATCGGCGAGCTTGGCCTCGATGGTTCGATCGCCCACGTGGCAGGCGGTCTCCCCGCTGCAATCGGTGCAAACGCGCTTTCGAAAGGTCTGATTTGCCCAGAGAGCTGTGGTCCCGAAGCGGCCTGGGCTTCGGTCGATATGCCCATCCTTGCGCCAGCCAACATCCTGTCGCTGATCAACCATTTCAAGGGCCTTCAATCCCTGACCCGTCCTCAACCGGCCCTTGCGCCTGACGTCACGGCACTACCCGACATGGCCGATATCAAGGGACAAGAAAGCGCAAAGCGTGTGCTGGAGATTGCAGCGGCCGGTGGCCACAATCTGCTGTTTATCGGCCCGCCAGGTGCCGGCAAATCCATGCTCGCCAAGCGTCTCCCCTCGATCTTGCCACCGCTCAGCCCGGCTGAAGCCCTTCAGGTCGCCATGGTTCATTCCCTGGCGAACGGCCTCGCAGGTGGTCATGTGGGCCGCCGCCGCCCCTTCCGGGCACCGCATCACTCCGCCTCCATGGCAGCGCTCGTCGGAGGGGGAACGAAACCGCGGCCTGGGGAAGCGGCACTTGCCCATCACGGTGTCTTGTTTCTGGACGAATTGCCGGAGTTCGGGGCTCAGGCCCTCGATGCTCTTCGCCAACCACTCGAAGCCGGCGAGACGGTGATCGCCCGTGCAAACCATCGGATCGTCTATCCCTCGCGGGTTCAACTCGTGGCAGCAATGAATCCCTGCCGCTGTGGCCGGGCGGGTGAACCGGGGTTCAGCTGTGGGCAAGGTCGCAATTGTGCTGAACGTTATCAGGCGAGGATTTCCGGCCCGCTTCTCGACCGCATCGATCTACAGATCGAGGTGCCGGCGATGACGGCGTCTGAGCTCATCGCACCTGCACCCGCTGAGACAAGCGCCGATGTCCTGGCCCGCGTGACCGCGGCGCGCGAGAAACAAACCGCTCGCTTTGCCGCCTTGGGCGAGACAGCAGCATTCACCAACGCCGATTGTGAGGGACCGCTCCTCGAAGACATCGCAAAGCCAGATCCGTCGGGTCTCTCATTGCTGAGAGATGCTGCCGAAACTCTGCGCCTCAGTGCCCGCGGATATCATCGCACACTCCGTGTGGCCCGCACGCTCGCCGATCTTGAAGGCACAGCCGACGTCGGCCGAATCCATATCGCCGAGGCACTGAGCTATCGCGGTGAGACGTTGAGGAGGATGGAAGCGGCTTAGAAAATGTCGGTTTTTATATAGATTCAGGACCTGGATAGCCTCCTCCGCATCAGACCTCTGATCATGCTTTTGTTTCTTTACGGCCTCTGACCAAAAACGCCGCCAGATCGTGTTGTGGACGATAAGAAATAGCCAATGGCCGAACAGGCGCATTCATCCATATGGGTGAAGTGCCAGCCAAAACAGATTGATCACAGGACGCGTATTCGTGCTAACTACGCTGTATGAATCTAGCCTCCCAACGATATGCCGTAGAGGACACACTAGCGGCCCAGGAGTTCTTTCACTCCCGTGGATGGACCGATGGTCTGCCCATCGTCCCCCCCACCCCCGCAGCGGTCCAGGCCTGCCTGGACTGGGCCATGATGGCCCCTGATCAACTTGTCGGCGTCGAGCCGGTTCGCGAGCGGGCCATCACAGCAGAAAAGCTTGCTATCAATGCTATCATGGCTGGTTGCCTGCCAATGCACTTCCCTGTTGTCGTTGCCGCGTTTACGGCCATGCTGCAGGAGCCCTTCTTGCTGCACGGGGCAACCGCAAGCACCGGGGGCTGTGCAGTTCTCATCGTTGTGAACGGTCCGATCCGAAATGAACTTGGTATGGACGCCACATTCAATGCGCTTGCGTCAAGCGATCGCGCAACGACGACAATCGGACGGGCGATACGCCTCATTCTCTGCAATCTGCTCGAAGCACGGCCCGGCGATGTGGATCGGTCAACTCTCGGACACCCAGGTAAGTTCAGCTATTGCATGGCTGAGGACGAGGAAAATTCGCCATGGCTTCCCTTGGCCGAGGAGCACGATGTTCCACCGGGCTTTTCAGCCGTCACCGTTATGGCAGCCGGTGCGCCACGCCAACTGATGAATGAATGGACAACGCACCCGGAAGAGATACTGGCAACCTACGTCTCCGAGATAAAGGCGAATATGCGCCACTACTCGATCTGGCCGGGCAACTACGCCATTGTCATTCCACCTCAGCTGAGAACGCATTTCGAAAAAGCGGGATGGTCAAAAGCCGACATTCGCGACCACGTGTATAGACAGGCCCGCATTCGGCGCGAAGAGTGGGCAGATTGCGGGAAAGGCGCTGTCGTCGGCACCAAAGGCGCAAAGGAATATGCAGCCCTTCCCGACCCTGACCACCTTCTCATTGTTGCAGCCGGAGGACCTGCCGGTGGCTTCGGCGCCGTCATTCCGCCATGGCTCGGGCCAAAAAGCAGAGCTGTTACTGTCGCAATTGGGGCTTGTCTCGACTGCGCACCATAATGAATGTTCAAAAAGTCAGTCACGACGTCGCAAGGTACAAACGCACCAGAAGGCGAAAAAACTCGATGAGTATTGAAATTCTCGACCCCACTCATGAAACCGGCTCTGCTGAATTCCGCGCGGCAGAACGGCTGAAGTCGCTTGAAGGCGCGACGATCGGGATTATCTCGAACGGCAAGAAGGGAACGAAGATCTTTTTCGACGCCTTCGAGAATGAACTTATGCAGCGACACCATGTGGCTAACGTTGTCCGTATAACCAAGACAAACTATAGCGCACCGGTCGATCGCGCGTTGCTGGACGATGCACAGCAATGGAATGCGCTGGTGGCCGGCATCGGTGACTGAGGAAGCTGTTCGTCGTGCAGTTTGCATGACTCGATTATTGGCGAGAGACTTGGGCTTCCATCAATCGGAATCATGACCACTCAGTTCGTCAGTGCCGCTGAGCTGATCGCTCGCGTTCTGGGGGCTGAAGGCTATCCTTTCGTTGTCATTGATCATCCGATTTCAAGTCGTTCGGCGGAGGGACTGGCAGAAGGCGCCCGCAAAGCTGTTGCAGATGGTGTCGACATTCTAACTGGTCAAATGGCCTGAGGATTGGATTCGAAAGTCGCCATTAGGTGACTTTCGAGACAGCATCCTTGGCATTGCATTAACTTCCAACAGATAGGGGTTTACCCGCAGATAACTTGCGCGGCATGATCGCCCCATGGAGCAACTAAGCGACGCCACCGTCCCGGAGACACCAGCCGGCCCGAAGATGCCAGGCCTTACGAAGGCCTTTCTCATTTCGGGTTTGGTTCTCTTTGCCTCTATCCTGCTCGCTCAGGGTTCATCTGTTCTGATTCAGCTCGCCGTCGCATTGCTGGTCTGGTTTTTGATCAATGCGGTAGCGAATGGCATTCAAAGACTGTCACTTCCGCGTACCTTGGCGCTCGGCATCGCCATCGTTGCCATTTTCGTTTCCGGTTTCCTTGTTTTGAACCTGGTGGTTGCCAATCTCACCGCGATGACGGCCCGCACCGCCGAATTCCAAAGTACGTTCAATCCTCTCATCAACAAGATCGCTGACTTTGCCGGGCTGTCCGACAAGGATGTGCTGAATCAGATGTTCGATAGGTTGGGCGTGGAGAAACTCTTTGGAATGATGGTGACGGCTGCTGCCAGCTTCGTCAGCCAGCTCGGCGTCATCATTGTCTATGTGATTTTCCTACTGATCGAGCAGACATTCTTCGAGGCAAAGCTCAGAGCCCTCATTCGGAATCAAGAAAAGCGGGAGCATGTGCAGCGCATTCTTGGACGCGTGGCTCGCGACGTCCAAAGCTATATGTGGATCATGACGCTGATGAGCGGTCTCACTGCCGCCCTCGCTTATGTCGTGATGACTTGGATCGGCCTTGAACAGGCCGCGTTTTGGGCCTTCCTCATCTTCTTCCTGAATTTTATCCCGACGGTCGGCTCGATCATCGCGACTTTGTTTCCGGCAATGTATGCCTATGTGCAGTTTCAGGAATTCTCCAATCCTTTGATCATTCTCCTCCTGATCGGATTGATCCAGTTTGTCATCGGAAATGTGCTTCAGCCGCGCCTTGCTGGAAAAACGCTGAATATGAGCCAATTCGTCGTCATTCTCTCGCTCTTCGTCTGGGGCGCGGTTTGGGGCGTCGTCGGCATGTTTTTGGCGGTCCCGATGACGGCGATCCTGATGATCGTCTTTTCGAATTTCGAAACAACACGCCCTGCTGCAATTTTGATGTCCCAGGAAGGCCGTGTCGAAACGGATGGCGCTCCGCCACGTTGAAAGTCTCAGCGCCAATGTCCTGAGCCATTCGGCAACTTTCAAAAAATGGCTCTGAAATCACTTGATTTACGAATTGTTTCATCCCGCCACAACGCAATTGCGTTTGGTAAGCCTTTCTCAAGTATGACAAGTCTAGGATTTGCCTGACGATTCTGATTTTGGTCTCGCGTCAGGTAAGCTCGTGCGTTTGCAAGTACCCAAATCGTTTGCGGAAGGCCTCGTTCCAGCAAACTCCAATGAAGCCGATGGAATACCGCCGCCCCAGCCGGTCGAGGAGGTAAACAACTCGTCCTCGCCCATTACCGGCGAGGTCGTCCTCGGCGCCACCGGCGCGATGGCTTTGGGCCTCGGCAGCCTGCAGGCATTCTCGGTAATCCAGAATCACCATCTACTACTCGCCGCCGGCATCGGGATGCTCGGCTTTGCCGGCTTTGCCTTTTGGGCCAAGCGCCGTACACCGCCTGCCGAGCGCGATATGATCGGAGCCCTGAATGCCTTGGGGCACGATCTGGAACACAATATTGAGGAACTCAAAGACGTCCATTGGGAGCTTCGTGAGAGCGAAGCCCGTTATCGCGATCTGCTCGATTATCAAGGCGACGTCATCGCCAGGCGTGACCGTGCAGGCCGATTGACGTTCGTCAATGATGCATTCTGTCGGACTTTTGGTGTCGCGCGCGAGACGATCATCGGACAAAGCTTCCGGCCGACGCGTATCGAGGGCGAAACACTGGACGATGCGGCAAGCGCAGCACCGGACGCCCAGAAATGGCGATATCAGCAATGCGTTTCCACTAGCGACGGGTTGCGCTGGTTCGTCTGGGAAGAATTCGCGATTTATCAAGAAGGCGGCGTGCTCAAAGAGTTTCAGTGCGTGGGCCGCGATATCACCGAACAACGTGCCGCCGAATCGGCCCTCCAGGAAGCCCGCGATCAGGCCGAAGCCGCCAACCGCGCCAAATCGCGCTTCCTAGCCGCCATGAGCCACGAGATCCGCACGCCCATGAACGGAATCCTGGGAATGGTCGGGTTGATGATGGACACCGAACTGACGCCGGAGCAACGCACCTACACGCGGGCCGTGAACACCTCGGCCAAGACACTGCTCTCGATCATCGACGAAATTCTCGATTTCTCGAAAATCGAGGCCGGAAAACTGGAGATTGCGACAGAGCCTTTCGACCTCGCCGAAGCGGTTCAAGGTGTCGTCGAGCTGTTGGCGCCTCGCGCTATGGATCGATCCCTGGAAGTCGGCTGGTTTATCGACCCCACGCTCCCCAGAACGATCGTAGGAGACGAGATTCGCATTCGCCAGATTCTGATGAATCTGGTCGGAAACGCGATAAAATTCACGGAAAGCGGTGGCGTTGCCCTCAGAGTCACCCGGACGCCAGGCGTGCAGTGCGCTGCCGGAACTGTCAGCATTCGTTTCGCCGTCATCGATACCGGTATCGGGCTTACACCGGAAGCCTGTCAGACGGTCTTCGGCGAATTCGAGCAGGCAGACGGCGGCACAACACGCCGATATGGCGGCACCGGCCTTGGTCTCGCGATTTCCCGTCGCCTCGTGCACGAGATGGGCGGAGAGATCTGGGTCGACAGTCGCGTCGGAACCGGATCGACCTTCACTTTCGACGCCCCCTTCAAGGCGGATCAGGACGCGCCAGCCATCAATGCCAACTGGCCGAAGCCACAGGACGTCTCCCGCATCCTGATCATCGGCGATGCGGATATCGAAGCCTCCTTGTTGACCGAGTATCTCGAGAGCGCCGGCTGCAAGGTGGAGCATAGCCGTCCGGATGTCGCTGCTCTCGCCCTCTGGAGTGCCGCTGAAAATGGCGCACACTTCGACGCCGTCATCGTCGATGCAGGCGATACGGAGAGGACGGCAAGTCTCTTCGAGCAGGCCCGTGAGGCGGCAGGCCCCGGTACCATCGTCAAGACAATTCTCGTCGTCGACGCATCCGAGCGCAGCGAGATCTCGCCCCTCAAAGAGCGCGGTCTCGATGCATATCTTGTACGCCCCATCCGGCCCATGTCCCTTTTCGCGCAGATCAGTGGCGACGAGCATGACCCGGTTGCGGCAGCGTTGCGCAGTCCTCAAGACGGATCCCATACGCTGGCAGTGGTCCCCGGAGGCGGTTCGAGTCAGCGCCGTGCACTGTTGGCCGAAGACAATCAAATCAATGCCCTCCTTGCACGCAAAATGCTTGAGAAATCCGGCTGGCAAGTTGTCCACGTTTCGAATGGCAGGGAAGCTGTCGAGACCATGAACCGTGTGATCGAGGGCCGATTGTCGCCCCCCTTTGATCTCGTCCTGATGGATATCCATATGCCGGAAATGGATGGGATTGAGGCAACACAGGAAATCCGCAGACTGATGGATGAAGCCAGCCATCAGGCACCGCCAATCGTCGCACTAACGGCCAATGCCATGCCTGAGGAACGCCAGCATTATCTCGAATCGGGCCTGGACGATTATCTGGCCAAACCATTCGAGCGCGACGATCTCGAAGAACTGCTTGCGAAATGGTCGCGAAATAGCGGTTTTCGAGCGTCATCCGGCGACGGTCCGGTGAGCGCCTGAGAATAATCGGTCGGCAGTGCGACACTATGCGTCACAGACCAGTCGTCCCGGTATTCCGGAGTTGGCCGAGCATGCTGCCCCGAAATTGTCACAACTCCTTCGAAATGGTTTGATATGGGCCTTATATGATGGGCATATCGACGGATAGTTTGTTCATGCCTGAGAAGCGTCGCGCACGCGGTATCGCGTATTTCAGGACTATGCTCCTCCCTGGTTCTAGGAATTTGCGGAAAGGGACTGCATGAAGCTCAAGAAGCGGGGCATCGTCAGCCGGTTTAGGCCCAACAAATCACTGCGTGCCACCTCTGGGCGCATGGCACCGTTTCGACCGCGCCATGGCAAACCGCCTCTTGTCGGCCGGCGGCTTCCGCCAAAGGTCTACGGCACGCTCGGAAATCTGGATGTTCGGCTGGCACAGTCGCGCGCAGAGATTCGCCGCGCTCAGAAGCTCCGCTATCATGTATTCTACAATGAGATGTCGGCGATCCCGGATGCGCTCGCCATGATGTCGCGACGCGATGAAGATCCGTATGATCCCATCTGCGACCATCTGCTGGTCGTCGACCATGGGGATGAGCCCAAAAAAGCCCGACGGCCATGGCCACGCCGCCCACGCGTTGTGGGAACCTATCGGGTTTTGCGCCAGGACGTCGCAGACCTCCATGATGGTTTCTACACCCAGAGCGAGTACGACGTTCAGTCGCTCATCGATGCCAAGAGCCCGCAATACAACTTTATGGAACTTGGCCGCTCCTGCGTTCTGAAACCTTATCGCAATCGCCGTTCCATCGAGTTGCTCTGGCAGGGCCTATGGACCTACATCCGTGAGAATGGCATCGACGCGATGGTCGGTTGCGCCAGTTTTGAGGGCGTCGATCCGCGCCAACACGCAACGGCACTGAGCTTCCTGCATCATAACGCTCTGGCACCAGAGGATTGGCGCGTGCGGGCGCACGATCATCTGCGAGTCGATATGAACATGATGCCGGCTTTGGATGTCGATACGCGTGCTGCACTGAAGGCCCTTCCCCCTTTGATAAAAGGGTATCTGAGACTGGGCGCCTACGTTGGCGACGGTGCCGTGATCGACCATCAGTTCGGCACGACGGATGTCCTCATCATTCTTCCGGTAGAAGCGATCAATGCGCGCTACTTCGCGCACTTCGGCGCCCCGGATGAGTTTGCGTCATCCGTGACACCAGAGCGCGGCAGTCGCCTGAACTAATGCAGGCGGCAGTCAACCGTTGATATCGTAGGCCGCAATCGCCGCCATGTTGACCAGCGTCGCATCCGTTGCGCCGAGTGTTGCGATCTGCACCGGCTTTTCGAGCCCAACCAAAAGCGGACCGATTACCGTCGCATCGCCGAGCGTCTGCAGCATCTTCGTCGAGATCGACGCGCTGTGGAACGCCGGCATGACGAGAACATTCGCCGTATCGGAAAGCCGGCAGAACGGGTAGAGCGCCATCGCTTCGGGACTCAGAGCCACATCGGCGCCCATCTCTCCGTCATACTCGAAGTCAACACCGCGCTTATCGAGGATCTTGACAGCGTCACGGACATACTCGGCGCGGGTTCCGGGAGGATTTCCGAACGTCGAATAGGCCAGAAGTGCGACCCGAGGCTCATAACCGAACCGGCGTGCAACGCGGGCCGCTTCTTCCGATATGTCTGCCAGTTCCTCCGCCGTGTGCCAGTCATGAACCGACGTATCGGCAATGAGAACGGTTCGGCTGCGGCAAACCGCCAACGAAATGCCGATCGACTTGTGACCTTCCATCGGATCCAACACCATGCGCACCGCATCGTATGAGGTTGGCCAATCCCGCGTAACCCCGGTCACCATGGCGTCACCATGTCCGAGAGCCACCATACAGGCGCCATATATATTCCGGTCCGTATTCACCAGGCGCTGACAGTCGCGCTGCAGGTAACCCGACCGCTGCAGCCGTGCATACAGAAAGTCGGCATACTCGGTATTCCGGCCCGAAACCGCTGCATTGTCGATTTCAATCTGTTCGCGGTACTCGATACCAGCGGCCTGGAAGCCTTCCATGATTTCTTCGGTTCGACCGATCAGAACGGGTTGCCCGAGACCAGCATTGTAGAACGCATTAGCAGCCCGAATGACCTGCTCTTCCTCGCCCTCGGCAAAGACGACACGTTTCGGATTCTGGCGAACCTTGTTGAAGATGGTCTGGAGTGTGCCTGCAACCGGATCAAGGCGCGCACTCAATGTCGCCTTATAAGCCTCCAGATCCACGATCGGACGTCGGGCCACACCCGAATCCATCGCGGCCTTCGCGACCGCAGGCGGCACATGAGAGATCAGACGCGGATCGAATGGCACGGGAATGATATAGTCGCGGCCATAACGCGGTCGATGGCCTTGATAGGCGGCGGCAACCTGGTCCGGCACATCCGATCGAGTGAGATCCGCCAACGCTTCGGCCGCAGCGATTTTCATGGCCTGATTGATGGTCGTTGCCTGGACGTCGAGGGCGCCGCGAAAGATGTAAGGGAAGCCCAGAACATTGTTGATCTGGTTGGGATAGTCGGAACGCCCTGTCGCCATAATCGCATCGTCGCGGATTTCGGCGACCTCTTCCGGCGTAATTTCCGGATCCGGATTCGCCATGGCAAAAATGATCGGATTGTCTGCCATGTTCCGAACCATATCCGGCGTAACGGCACCTGCCACCGAAAGCCCGAAGAAGACGTCGGCACCGTCGAGGGCATCCTCGAGTGTCCGTGCGTCGGTTTCGGCAGCGTATGCCGACTTCCACTGGTTCATGCCGTCTTCACGACCCCGATAGATAACCCCGCGCGAGTCGCACAGGATGATGTTCTTGGTGGGCAAACCCATTGCCGTCAGCAATTCAAGGGATGCAATGCCTGCCGATCCGGCACCGTTACAAACGAGCTTGGTGTCACGGAACGTGCGGCCGGTCAGGTGCATCGCATTGATCAGACCTGCGGTGGCGATGATCGCCGTACCATGCTGGTCGTCATGGAAGACCGGAATATCCAGAATCTCGCGCAAGGCCTCTTCGATGAGGAAGCAATCGGGCGCGCGAATATCTTCCAGGTTAATGCCGCCGAATGCCGGTCCGAGATAGCGCACGCAATTGATAAAGGCATCAACGTCGGTGGTATCGACCTCAAGGTCGATACCGTCCACATCGGCGAAACGCTTGAAGAGCACCGCCTTGCCTTCCATCACCGGCTTGGAGGCCATTGCGCCAAGATTTCCCAAACCGAGTATCGCGCTGCCATTGGTTACGACACCAACAACATTGCCTTTGTTGGTGTAGTCGTAGGCCATGGCCGGATTGTCGGCGATTGCCTGCACGGGTACCGCAACACCTGGCGAATAGGCGAGCGAAAGATCCCTCTGGGTCGCCATGGGCTTGGTCGGCGCGATTTCGAGCTTGCCCGGCTTGCCTTGCTGATGAAACTGCAGCGCTTCCTGCGCCGTGAATGTTGGTCGGTCCGACTTCTTCTGCATGGTCGCTTACACTCGTCTCCCTACGCAAATCTATCCGCTTGGCGGACTTTGCCTTTTTCGTATCCTTGAACCATAGAGACCGGCCCTCCCGCCGACAACACGACATTCTTATCGGCCGGACTTCACATCGCCGCATCGCCCAAGGTATGTGTGTGGCGACTAATCACCTTCGGGCCTATCGCAACGCCATGACACCCAAGTCCTCCGCCACAGCCGGCCCGCCGCGAAACCCTGCGGCAGACGCCGGCGTGACACCGATGATGGCCCAGTTTCTGGAGATTAAGGGCGCTAATCCCGACTATCTTCTTTGGTACAGGATGGGCGATTTTTATGAGCTGTTCTTCGATGACGCCGTCGTCGCCGCGGCAGCCCTCGACATCCAGTTAACCAAACGCGGAAAACACCTTGGTGAAGACATTCCGATGTGCGGGGTTCCGGTGCGCCGTGCCGAAGAATATCTGCGACGCCTGATCGCGCAGGGCTATCGTGTGGCGGTCTGCGAGCAACAGGAAGATCCGGCACAAGCCCGCAAACGCGGCCCTAAGGCCGTTGTGCATCGCGCAGTCGTTCGCCTCGTTACCGCCGGTACGCTTACCGAGGACGAACTCCTGGATGCCAAGGCCGCCAATTATTTGACAGCACTCTTTCAGGCACCGAATGTGGCGTCTTCCACCGGCGAGATGTTCGGCCTCGCATCGATCGACATCTCCACCGGCCAGTTTGTTATCGCAACCGTTTCAGATGCCGATCTGCCCGGCGAGCTTCACCGCCTCCGGTCCAGCGAAATCATCGTTGGCGATGAGCTTGCGGATTCATCTTTGCTTGCAAGCGCACTTGAAGGCCTTGAGACCGCCGTGACGCCAGTGCCCAAGCCATACTTCGACAGCCTTGCCGGTGAACGGGATCTGAAGGCGAAACTAGGGGTCGCTACACTCGATGGGTTCGGCAGCTTCGAACGCCACGAACTTGCAGCCGTCGGCGCTCTTCTAAAATATGTCGATGTCACCCAACTCGGACATCGGCCGGCTCTTCGGCCACCTGAACGCGTGGGTCCCGAAACCATTCTGGTGGTGGACAAGGCATCGCGTTCCAGCCTGGAAATCACGACAGCGCTACGCGGCGGACGGCGGGGCAGCTTGCTGCATGCCATCGATCGTACCGTCACCGGCCCAGGCGCGCGAGCGCTTGCGGACCGCTTGACGAGCCCCCTGACGGATCCCGATGCCATCGGCGCTCGTCTTGATGCCCTTGCCTACCTCCTCGATCAGGCCATGCTTCGGCGTCAGCTCCGTGACCTGCTGAAATCGGCCCCCGACATTGCACGCGCACTCAATCGCCTTAGTCTCGATCGCGGCGGACCACGAGATCTCGGCGCTATCAGAGACGGTCTGAAGGCCGCCGAACGGTCCGCCGAACTCCTGCGTCAATCAGGCGATGTCATGGGCCTGCCGGCTGCACTGGCAAACGTCGGCGAAAGGCTTTCGGCAGTGGCCAAAGATCTGGAACATTTGTTGACAACAGCGCTCGCCGAAGAGCTTCCCATCTATCAACGTGATGGCGGCTTTGTGAGCGCTGGCTTCCAAGCCAATCTCGACGAAAATCTGGCGCTTCGCGATCAGAGCCGGCAATTCATTGCGGGTCTCCAGGCCAACTATGCCGAGCAAGCAGATATCAAGGCCTTGAAAATCCGGCACAACAACGTCCTCGGCTACTTCGTCGAGACGACCGCGGCACATGCTGACCGTCTGATGCAGCCTCCCTTGTCCGATCGCTTTATCCATCGCCAAACACTGGCCAGTGCCGTCCGCTTCACCACGACCGAGCTTGGTGAATTGGAGGCGAAGATTACCGCGGCCGCCGACCGTGCTCTCGCCATCGAGCTGGAAATATTCAATACCCTCAAAGCTGCCGTATTGGACGCGGCGCACGGTTTGGGTGAGATTGCCGCGGCGCTTGGTGAGCTTGATGTTCAGGCGGCACTGGCAGAACTTGCAGACGAACAGAATTATGTGCGCCCGTCGGTCGATCATTCGACCGCGTTCATCATTGAAGGTGGCCGGCATCCGGTCGTCGAGCAAGCGCTCGCCAAAGGCGATCAAGGCCCCTTCATCGAGAATGACTGCATGCTCGGCTTGGACGGAGACGCGACACGGCGCATTCTGGTCGTTACCGGGCCGAACATGGCCGGTAAGTCGACCTTTCTGAGACAGAACGCCTTGATTGTGATTCTCGCGCAAATGGGAGCCTTCGTACCCGCAACCAAGGCGCGCATCGGTGTCGTCGACCGATTGTTCAGCCGTGTCGGCGCGTCGGACGACCTTGCCGGCGGCCGCTCGACATTCATGGTCGAGATGGTCGAGACGGCAGGAATCCTTAATCAAGCCGGTGAGCGTGCGTTGGTCATTCTCGATGAAATCGGTCGTGGGACAGCGACATTCGATGGCCTCTCGATAGCCTGGGCCACCGTCGAGCATCTCCATGAAGTCAATCGCTGCAGAGCGCTCTTCGCCACCCACTATCATGAACTGACAGCGCTGGCGCAAAAGCTCTCTCATGCCGCGAATGCGACGATGGATGTGAAAGAGTGGCGCGACGAGATCATATTCTTGCATAAAGTCGTCGCCGGGGCTGCCGACAGATCCTATGGAATCCAGGTCGGCAAACTGGCGGGATTACCTCAAGCCGTTATTGCCCGGGCTGCCGAGGTTCTCGACCATCTCGAAAACACGGAGCAGCGCTCGACGGAGGATCTGGCAGACGACCTGCCGCTGTTCGCCGCCGCCCGCCCGCAATCCGGCTCAACGGGTCCAAGTGCGCCTTCAGCAGTCGATACCGCGCTCGAGACGCTCAATCCGGACGACATGACGCCCAAAGAGGCACTGGACGCTCTCTATCACCTTAAAGCCGTTGCAAACGACGTGGCGGACGAGGTCATGGACTCATAAGTGCCAATCGGTAACCTCCACATGCTAGATAAGTTGACGAATGTAGCCTTATGAGTTTGCGGTGAGAGGATGGATCAGGACCTCAGACGACGCGCGCCCTATTTTGACTCCGGAGATGTCCGTGAGCGCCTGAGCGCCACGTGGCGCGAACTCTCCGGACAGGAGCACCCTGCGCGCAACGCAATCCTCGAAGTTCTGAAGACCCTTGTCGAAGAGTCCCGGGCCGAGGCCGCCCGGCAGCTTGAGGCGGAAGGAAACGGCCGGCGCATGGCCGAAGGGCTGGCTACGCTACAGGACGAATTGATCCGGCTGATCTACGATTTCACGGTTCAGCACATCTATCGCGCCGAGAATCCGTCCGATGCGGAACGCATGTCGATCATTGCAACGGGCGGCTATGGGCGCGGCCTCCTCGCGCCCCAATCCGACATCGATCTGCTTTTTCTTCTGCCCTACAAGCAGACGGCCTGGGGCGAAAGCGTCGTCGAGTATGTCCTCTATCTCCTGTGGGATCTCGGCTTCAAGGTCGGACATGCGACACGCACCGTCGGCCAATGCATCAAACTCTGCAAAGAAGACATGACCATTCGCACGTCTGTCGTCGACATGCGTCTTATACATGGCGAGCGCACGCTATACGAAGAGCTCGAGACGCGTTTCTGGAAGGAGGTGGTCGACGGAACGGCGCGCGAATTCATCGAGGCCAAACTTGCGGAACGCGATGACAGGCATAAGCGATCGGGCGCATCTCGATATCTCGTCGAGCCGAATATTAAGGACGGCAAGGGCGGCCTGCGTGACCTGCACACGCTCCATTGGCTGGTGACATATGTTTATCCTGCCACCGCCGAAGAGGATTTTGTTTCGGAAGGGATCTTTTCTGCCGAAGAACTCAAGACATTCCGAAAATGCGAAGACTTTCTATGGACCGTTCGCTGTCATCTCCACCTGTTGACCGGACGCCCCGAGGAACGGCTGTCGTTCGATGTCCAAATGACAATGGCAGAACGCCTCGGCTACAAGGACCATTCCGGACTGCGCGCCGTCGAACGGTTCATGCGGCACTACTTTCTTATCGCGAAGGATGTCGGGGACCTGACCCGAATCGTCTGTTCGGCTCTCGAGGTAAAACAACTGAAGTCGTTGACCGGCCTCAACGAACTCTTGTCGACGCTGACATGGCGCAAGCGCGCAAAGCTCCGCAAGACATCCGACTTCCGCATCGACAATGGCCGCATCAATGCCGCCAACGCCAAAGTCTTCGAAAGAGATCCCGTCAATCTCATTCGCCTGTTCTGGCTGGCAGAGCGCAACAAGGTTCTTTTTCATCCCGAGGTCATTCGCCTGGTCAGAGCATCTCTCAGATTGATCGATAAGAAGCTGCGGCGAAACAAGGATGCCAATGAGATTTTTCTGAAATTGCTGACCAGCAAGAACAATCCCGAAGTCGCTCTCAGACGGATGAATGAAGCCGGCGTTCTAGGCCGCTTTATACCATCATTCGGACGTGTTGTCTCAATGATGCAGTTCAATATGTATCACCATTTCACGGTCGACGAGCATCTTATCAGAGCCATGGGAATTCTGTCGGATATCGAGCATGGTTTGTGCGAAGACGAGCTCCCGCTTTCGACCGAGATTTTCGGTTCGATCGAAAACCGCCGCGCGCTCTATGTGGCCGTGTTGCTGCACGACATTGCCAAAGGGCGTGAAGAAGATCACTCGATTGCAGGCGCGCGGCTCGCAAGACGGATTTGTCCACGATTGGGTCTTACACCTGCAGAAACCGAGACAACGGCCTGGCTGGTGGAAAACCATCTGGTCATGAGCACATTGGCACAGAGCCGCGATCTCAACGATCCGCGCACAATTCAGGATTTCGCCGAGATCGTGCAGAGCCGGGAACGGCTCAAGCTGCTGATAATACTGACCGCAGCGGACATTCGTGCCGTGGGACCGGGGGTTTGGAATGGCTGGAAAGGCCAGCTATTGCGCACCCTCTACTACGAGACCGAACCTGTCCTTGCCGGTGGCCATACGGCAATGTCGCGCGACCAACGCGTCAGTCAGGCCAAAGCCGACCTGATTGCACATCTTTCCGATTGGAGTGCTGCCGACACCGTCCGGATCGTGGAACGTTTCGACAATGCCTATTGGATCCGCACGCCACTCGAAACCCAGATCGAGCATGCGACACTGATCAAGAATGCAGAGCAGTCGGATGAACTGCTGACCACCCGAATCTCGTCCGATGCCTTCAAGGGGGTTACAGAAATAACGGTTTATACTCAGAACCACCCGTCGCTCATCGCAATGGTGGCCGGCGCATGCGCCGCGTCCGGCGCCAATATCGTCAGCGCGGAGATCACAACGACAAACGACGGAATGGCGCTCGATACGATCCGCTTGAAACGGGAATTCGATCGCGATGAGGATGAAGAAAGGCGTGCAAAAAGGATCGCGCACAATATCGAGCAACTTCTCGATGGATCGATGAAGCTGGCGGATCTGCTGGCGAAAAAGACCAAGGCCAAAGCCAAATTGAAGGCCTTTTCCGTCGTGCCGCAGGTGGTCATAGACAACAAACTCTCAGACGAGTTTTCGGTCATCGAAGCCTCGGGCCTCGACCGCCCTGGTCTCCTCTACGATCTCACCCGTGAGTTGGCCAACCTCAACCTCGATGTTGTTTCGGCGCAAATCGCGACATTTGGCGAGAAGGCCGTCGACGTATTTTACGTGCGCGAACTCCAGGGCAAAAAAATCACAAACGAGGTCCTGCAGACATCTATCCGCCACCGTATCGAGGAGGCGCTTCAGAAACGGCGGAAATCGCGTGAGCCGAAAGCGGCGCGGCGCCGTTGATGGGCATGAACGGCAAGCCCCCGTCCGCCGGACCGACAGATCGGCGGCACCAATGAAACTCTACCGGTCTATCGCGACGGTCGGCGGCATGACCATGATCAGCCGCGTGCTTGGATTCGTGCGTGACATTCTTATCGCAGCAGTTCTCGGAACAGGCTGGGTCGCAGATGCCTTCTTCGTTGCCTTCCGGTTTCCCAATCTCTTTCGGCGCCTTTTTGCCGAAGGAGCGTTCAACGCCGCATTCGTTCCTCTTTTTGCGAAACGGCTGGAAGGGGACGGAAAAGAGCCTGCCCGCAAATTCGCCGAAGAAGCCCTTGCCGGTCTGTTGACCGTCCTCCTGGCGCTGACGGCCATCGCTGAAATAGCGATGCCATGGCTGATGTACGTTATCGCTCCGGGATTTGCCGAGTCGGCCGAGAAATTCGATTTGGCCGTACTGCTGACCCGTATTGCCTTCCCCTACCTCCTGTGCATGTCGGTCATCGCGCTGTTGTCCGGGATCCTCAATGCGATGGGAAAATTCGCCGTCGCAGCGGCCGCGCCGATCCTTCTGAATATTGTGCTCATAACCGTGATGCTGGGTGTTTCTTTCACGGGATTCGGCAATACCCCGCAAGCCGGCGTCGCGCTTTCCTGGGGAGTCGCAGCCGCCGGTGTCGTTCAACTCGCCGCTCTTGTCTGGGCAGTACGGCACGAGTCCATGGGGCTGACACTGCGCCGACCGCGCCTGACGCCAGGCGTTAGGAACCTTATCAAACTCGGCATCCCAGGTGTCATCGGTGGCGGCATAACACAGATCAATATCCTCGTTGGCACGATCATCGCCTCACTTCAGGCAAGCGCCGTCTCCTGGCTCTATTATGCAGATCGGATCTACCAGCTTCCTCTCGGCATCGTCGGGGTCGCCATAGGCGTGGTGCTCTTGCCCGACATCTCGCGCAAACTTCGGGCCGGCGATCATGACGAGGCCATGACCAGCATGAACCGGTCGCTTGAATTCTCGCTGCTGATCACGCTTCCAGCAGCCGTTGCCCTCGCGGTCGTGCCTGAGCCGATCATTCGCGTTCTATTTGAGCGCGGCGCCTTTACGGCAGACGACACACCCGCCACGGCCTGGGCTCTGGCCGCGTTTGCCGTCGGATTGCCGGCCTTCGTGTTGATCAAAGTGTTTTCACCTGGATTTTTTGCGCGCGAAGATACCAAGACACCGATGCTCTATGCGGCCGCATCGATTGCCGTGAATATCGCCTGCAGCCTCGCCCTCTTCTATTTCATCGGCCATGTCGGCATCGCAATTGCGACATCGCTGGCCGGATGGGTCAATGTTCTCCTCTTGTTCAGAGGTTTACGGCAAAGGGATCACTTCACATTCGATGAAACGTTTCGCAGTCGTTTTGCACGACTCTGTCTGGCAAGCGGACTGATGGGTCTTGCGGTCTGGGCCATGGCATGGGCGCTCGGTCCCTGGTTCGATCCCACCAAGGGATTGGCGGTACAGGTTGCAGCCCTCGGCCTCCTGATTGGAACAGGTTTCATTGTTTATGGGGCGCTCGCGCAAATCACCGGCGCTGTGCATCTTCCCTCGCTCCTGCGCAGTTTGAAGAGGAACTAGCAGGACGTTCATACGTTCCACGATGGTTATAGGAAGTGCCTAAACACCTTGTGCTTGCACCGTTCCGCCGTGCAGGTCATAACGCCCCAGCAATTCCAAAGGCAGATCCATGAGTAGCGAACAGAGCCTGGTCTTTTCCGGTGTGCAGCCCACAGGCAATCTGCATCTCGGCAATTATCTCGGCGCAATTACGAAATTCGTAGCGCTTCAAGACTCCCATCAGTGTCTTTATTGCGTGGTCGATCTCCATGCCATTACCGAATGGCAGGACCCGAAAGAGCTGACTCAATCGATCCGCGGTGTGACGGCGGCGTTTATCGCTTCGGGTATCGATCCCAAAGCACACATTGTCTTCAATCAAAGCCAGGTATCGGGTCACGCTGAGCTTGCCTGGATCTTCAACTGCGTCGCCCGAATGGGATGGCTCAATCGGATGACGCAATTCAAGGAGAAGGCGGGCAAGCACAGGGAAAATGCATCTGTCGGTCTGTTTGCCTATCCGAACCTGATGGCGGCGGATATTCTCGCATATCGTGCGACCCACGTTCCGGTTGGCGAGGACCAGAAGCAACATCTGGAGTTGGCACGGGACATTGCGCAGAAATTCAACAACGACTTTGGGCCTTCCATCGCCGAGCATGGACATGGCGACGCGTTCTTTCCCCTTCCCGAACCGCTGATCACAGGGCCGGCAACGCGAGTCATGTCGCTGCGCGACGGCGCCAAGAAAATGAGCAAGTCGGACCCTTCCGATATGTCGCGCATCAATCTGACCGACGACGCCGATGAAATCGCCAAGAAGATTCGCAAAGCCAAAACCGATCCCGAGCCACTTCCAAGCGAAGTCGAGGGATTGGAGTCACGCCCGGAAGCAGACAATCTGATCGGCATTTATGCGGCACTTGCTGAGATCGGCCGGGATCAGGTTCTCTCCGAGCATGGCGGCCAGCAATTCTCCGCTTTCAAGCAATCCCTCACGGATTTGACAGTCGAAAAGCTCGCGCCAATTGCGGGCGAGACCCAACGGCTGTTGGCCGAGCCGGACGAGATCGATAAGATCCTGGCAGACGGGGCAAATCGCGCCCGTGCTATCGCCGATCCGATCCTCGATCAGGTCAAAGACATCATTGGTTTCGTGCGAGGGTAAGCCTAAGCCCGCACTGGAATTTGCCGGTCCCCGCGGAACATCCGCACAATTGCTTGCCCGATAGGCACGGGCATGAGAGCATCGAAATTATGGCCAAACGCGAACGTAAGGTGTTCGAAAGCGGACATCTCAGAAAACTGCTCGTCATCGTCGATGAGACGCCCGAATGCGAGAACGCCCTCGCATTCGCAGCCAGCCGCGCGGATCACACCGGTGGCAGTATCGCACTTCTCTACGTAGTCGAGCCCGGCGACTTCCAGCACTGGCTCGGCGTCGAGGAGATTGCCCGCGAAGAGGGTATCAACAAGGCACGTGCTGTTTTCCGACTGTTTTCACGGAAACTGAAGCTTATGGGTTTCGAAGATCTGGTGCCCGAGGAGATCATTCGCGAAGGCCAGAAGGCGGAAGAAATCGTTCAGGCTATCGAAGATGACGGGGATATTGCCATTCTGGTCCTCGGTGCCTCCAAAGATCCTTCCGGGCCCGGTCCGCTGGTGTCGACACTCGCGACCGGCAAAGCCGCATGTGAGTTTCCGGTGCCGATCGTTGTTGTTCCAGGCCATCTGTCTACGGACGAGATTCGAGCCATGGCATAGCTTCACAAATGCATGCCACAGGACTATGCTAGAAACTAGAACCGTTCTAATCTGCAAGCGCGATCCTTGAATCGGCGCGACTAACTGTTTTGGAAGGCCTCAGATGTTCATACAGACCGAAGCCACGCCGAACCCGGCGACCCTGAAGTTCATTCCCGGTAAGCCTGTCTTGTCCACAGGTACCCGCGACTATCGTGACAGCGAGAAGGCTACGACGGAATCACCGCTCGCTGGACGGATTTTCGAAATCGATGGCGTAACCGGCGTGTTTTTCGGCTCCGATTTCATTTCTGTCACCAAGGCCGACGGTGAAGGGGAATGGCAACATCTCAAGCCGGCAATTCTCGGCGCGATCATGGAGCACTATCTTTCTGGTGCCCCGGTTGTCGGCGATGCGAGCGCGACGACGCCCGACGGTGACGAAGAATTCTACGATGCGGGCGATGAAGAAACGGTCGGAACCATCAAGGAACTGCTGGAAACGCGGGTCCGCCCCGCCGTTGCGCAGGATGGCGGCGACATCACGTTCCAGGGCTACAAGGACGGGATCGTGTTTCTGTCTATGCGTGGTGCCTGCGCCGGATGCCCGAGTTCAACGGCAACGCTGCAGCATGGTATAGAGAATCTTCTCAAGCATTTCATTCCTGAAGTGCAGGAAGTTCGCCCTATCTGATCGGTAACGGTAGTAAAGCACACGACAATTCAAACCGACTCTCTGCTGGAAGGGACGGCGATGGCCGAACGCATTTCGGACAGCGCGCTCGACCAGCTCTTTCTGGACGCGCGCAGTCACAACGCATGGCTTGACCGCGATGTGCCGGATTCGGTGCTGCGGGAGCTCATGGACATTGTGAAAATGGGCCCGACGAGCGCGAATTGCTGCCCAGCCCGCTTCATATTTGTTCGCTCTGAGGCGGCGAAAGCGCGACTATTGCCGCATGTCGCGCCAAGCAATCGCGACAAGGCCCGCACGGCTCCTGTCTGCGCCATTCTTGGCAACGATTACGGCTTTCCCGATGATCTGCCCAAGCTTTTCCCCCATGAAGATGCGCGCAGTTGGTTTGCGGGCAACGAGAAAGCGATCGCAGAGACCGCAGAGCGCAATGCAACGCTTCAAGGCGGATATTTCATCATAGCCGCCCGTGCGCTTGGACTTGACACCGGGGCCATGTCGGGCTTCGACGCACAAGGGATCGATCAAGAGTTCTTTCCTGAGAGCACGGTCAAATCCAATTTCCTCTGCAATCTCGGATATGGCGATCCTGCCGGGCTGTTCCCGCGGCTCCCGCGCTTCGATTTCGACGAGTTCGCCAAAATCATCTAGGTCGTAGCCTCATAAATGGCATACGGTTCTGCGCCTGAGCTTCGAGAGTTGAACCTTTTGTAAAAATGACCGTTCTCGCAATCGATACGTCGATGCAGGCCTGTTCGGCCGCCTTGTCGATAGATGGACGCTGCATCGGCCGCTTCGAGGAACGCGCGCGCGGCCATGCAGAAGCCATCGTGCCGATGATTTCCGACGTCATGAAGGACGCTTGCGTTGGATTTGGCGATCTCGACAAACTCGCGGTTTCCACCGGCCCCGGCACTTTCACGGGTGTGAGAGTAGGCATTGCCACCGCGCGCGGTCTCGCTCTGGCCGCAGGACTGCCGCTCATTGGACGGTCGGGACTGGTCGTCATGGCGCACCAAGTCATGTCGGCCCGCTCCCAGAACGAGACATCGGATATTCTGATCGCTGTCGATGCGCGACGGGGGCAGATCTACTGGGCTTTGTTCGATCATACAGGTCGCCAACGCACGGAACCGGCTGCGAACACCGTGTCTGAGATCGTCTCTGCTCTCCCGCAAAGTGAAATCGTCGTCGCTGGAACCGGCGCGCAGCTCGTCTTGGAAACGGCGGAAAACATGGCCCGAGAGGTCATTCTGGCGAACCCGGATCTCCTGCCTGATGCCGCTGCGCTGGCGAAGATGGCGGAAGGCCTTCAACCTGACGACTCGCCTGTCACACCACTCTATCTCAGGCGCCCAGATGCGAAACCGCAGGCGAGCAAAATCCTGCCTTGGCGCAAATGAACCAAACCATAAAGTTTTCATTTGCGGCAGGCACACTGGCGGACGCGGCGCCGATGGCTGCATTGCACGCCGCCTGTTTCGCGAAAGGCTGGAGCGAAAAGAGTCTTGCAAGTCTGCTGAAAGACCAGGGCCTCGTTACACACAAGGTCACGACAGAGCCGGCGAAGCCGCTTGCCGGATTTATCATGGCACGCGGCGTGGGTGATGAAGCGGAAATCCTGACGCTAGCCGTTGCCCCTCGATTTCGAAGGCATGGGCTTGCCCAGACACTCTTACGCAAAACCTCGACACATCTTGCCGGATCAGGTGTCGAAAGACTGTTTCTCGAGGTTAATGCTGAAAATGACGCTGCAATCGCCCTTTATGAAAAGCACGGTTTCACCGCTGTCGGACGACGTCGGAACTACTATCGACGGGATGGACATCCACCACACGATGCGCTTTGCCTGTCTCTCAACCTGACCGGTACTTGACGAGGCGCTGTGGACGACCTCGGTTGAGCACCCTATAAGGGATTCGATACGGGAACCCATAGCGAGGCTCTATGCCCGACCTTGAACAGCAACAGAGCCGCATCGAGCGACTCTGCAGCGAGCATGGACTTCGCATGACGGATCAACGTCGCGTAATCGCACGCGTTTTGTCCGATGCCGGCGACCATCCTGATGTCGAGGAAGTTCACCGCCGTGCCAATGCACTGGATTCCAGAATTTCTCTATCGACCGTTTACCGGACCGTACGGCTTCTGGAAGAGGCGGGAATTCTCTCGCGCCATGAATTCGGCGATGGCCGCGCGCGATATGAGCCGGCCGCAGGTGAACATCATGACCATCTGATCGATGTCGATACCGGGAATGTCATTGAATTTCGCAACGAAGAGATTGAGAAGTTGCAGGAATTGATCGCCGAAGAGCTTGGATACAAGCTGATCGATCATCGTCTCGAACTCTACGGTGTGCCGCTTCGACGCGACAAATGTTGAGCCGCGCATTCCAGGTCAAGTATGCAGACGCTCCGTGCCGTACTGATCCTAACAAGCTTCATGGCGTTGACCGTTCCCTTGATGCCATTGCAATTGGTCTTCAAGAGCGTCAACAGGGACTGGGCGCGGCGTTTCCCGAACTGGTATCATCGCCGCGTGTGCGGTCTTCTCGGGCTACGCATCAAGCAGACCGGCGCTATCGCCAGCGATCGACCGATATTGCTCGTCTCGAACCATGTAACCTGGCTCGACATTCCCGTTCTGAGCGCGGTGGCGCCGGTATCGTTTGTCGCCAAAAGTGAGGTGGCGAGTTGGCCGTTCGTCTCCTGGCTCGCCAAACTCCAGCGCACTGTGTTTGTCGAGCGGCAACGCCGGGGAGCCGTCTCTCAAACGACGCAGGAAATAACCGGCCGGCTTCGGGATGGCGACCACATCGTCCTTTTCGCTGAAGGTACGAGCAGTGACGGAAATCAGGTTCTCCCCTTTCGAACCTCTCTTTTCGCCGCCGCCAAGCCGTCTGGGGATAACGCCGCTGCGCTCGAGCAAGGCATATCTGTGCAGACACTCGCCATTGCCTACACTCATCTTCACGGCATGCCACTCGGCCGCTCGCAGCGTCCAACGGTCGCCTGGTATGGCGACATGGAGATGGCTGGGCACGCCTGGGATCTTTTCAAGCAGGGGCCCCTCGACGTTGCCATCCAGGTTGGCGAACCGGTAGAACTCGCGACATTTACAGATCGAAAGGCGCTGGCCCGCCACACGGAGGCACGGATCCGCGCCGATATGGCGACACTGCTGACGCCATCGAAACTGCGAGCCGAAGACTGAGTTCGCACCTCTCCGGTGGACGAATTGGGTCTACACCGGTAAAACAACGCGCCGCCGGCTCGTTAGCCGAATGGCAGGAGATTTGCTTGATAGTCTCGCAACCGCACATTGGTGCATTCACATAGAATTCTGGATTGCAGCTGTTTCCATGGCCACAGAATCGAGACGGCATCATATCAAGACGTTCGGCTGTCAGATGAACGTCTATGATTCCGAACGCATTTCCGATGTTTTGGGTGGGCTCAAATCCGAGCCGACGGCCCTGCCGGCAGACGCCGAACTGATTATCCTGAACACCTGCCATATCCGCGAAAAAGCGGCCGAAAAAGTCTATTCGGAGCTTGGTCGCCTCAGGCAGATCAAGGCCGAACGGGCTGAACGCGGCGAAACGACCATGATTGCCGTTGCCGGCTGCGTGGCCCAGGCAGAAGGCCAGGAGATCATTGCGCGGGCTCCGGTCGTGGATCTGGTGGTCGGCCCCCAAAGCTATCATCGGCTGCCTGAACTCATGGCCAAAGTCCGGGATGAGGGTCGTTCGGTTGTCGACACCGATTTCCCCGAGGAGGACAAGTTCGGGCACTTGCCAGAACGGCCGGTCATCTCAAGGCGTGCAAGCGCTTTCGTGACCGTTCAGGAAGGCTGTGACAAATTCTGTACGTTCTGCGTGGTGCCTTACACACGCGGGGTCGAATATTCGCGTCCCGCCGCCGACCTTGTGGCCGAGACGGAACGCTTGGTTGATCAAGGTGTCAGGGAAATCACTTTGCTCGGTCAGAACGTCAACGCGTACCACGGTGACGGCCCCGACGGCTCAAGCTGGACATTGGCAAAACTTCTTCGCCGACTGGCCAGGATCGATGGACTGGCGCGCTTGCGCTATACCACCAGCCATCCTCGCGACATGGATGACGACCTGATCGACGCACACGGCGAACTCGACCAGCTCATGCCGTATCTGCATCTACCGTTTCAGGCAGGGTCCAATCGGATTCTGGCCGCGATGAATCGAAAGCACGATACGGACGACTATCGTCGCATCGTCGAGAGGCTCCGCGCGGCACGCCCGGATATTGCGCTATCCACAGACATTATTGTCGGCTTCCCAGGTGAAGCAGACCGGGAATTCCAGGAAACGATGACCCTCGTTCGCGATGTGGGGTTCGCTGAAGCCTATTCGTTCAAATACAGCCCTCGCCCCGGGACGCCTGCATCGACCATGACAGATCAGGTACCGGAAGATGTAAAAAACACCCGTCTGCAGGAGCTGCAGGCACTTCTGCGAGCGCAGAAATCAGAATTCAATATGTCATGTATCGGGTCCAGAATGCCGGTTCTGTTTGAAAAACCGGGACGTTTGGCAGACCAGATGGTCGGTCGCTCCCCTTATCTTCAGCCGGTTCATGCCTATGTTTCAGACGATGCCGTCGGTGAAGTGCTGCAAGTGGAAATTAAGGCCGCTGGACCGAATAGTCTTGAAGGAAAGATCGTTTCGGGTTCTGATTTGAATTCGAGAGCCGCCGCGGAATAACGAGGACGGAAATCGCAGTGGGTTGACCGAGTTGCAAATTCGCAGCCCTTGCGTAGATCAATATCTTGGACACGCACAGCACGACCGAAGAACAGAGCCGTCTGGTATTCCCTTTCGAGGACAATCGTCTCGTTGCGGAACTGCTGGGCGAGTATGATGCCAATCTTGCATTGATCGAGGATCGGCTCGGTGTGCAGGCTGTGGCACATGGCAACGTCCTGACCATCGAGGGCCCTGAACTGGCCTGCCAACTCGCACGCTCGGTCCTTGAATCCCTCTATGCCAGATTGTCCGAAGGAGAGGCTATCAATACTGGTGATGTCGACGGTGCAATCCGCCATGCGGAGATCGCCGATACGAGCGGTACAAAGGGCGACACAGAAGAGCCTGGAAAGGCAGCGCAAATTCATACGCGTCGCCGGACCATTACAGCCAGAACACCCGCGCAAAGCACCTATATGCGAGCGATGGAAACGGCTGAGCTCATTCTCGCAAGCGGACCTGCGGGAACCGGCAAGACCTATCTGGCCGTTGCCCACGCAGCAGCATGCCTTGAACGCGGATTGGTTGACCGGCTGATCCTGTCGCGACCTGCGGTGGAGGCAGGCGAAAGACTCGGCTTTCTACCCGGCGATATGCGGGAGAAAGTCGATCCCTATCTTCGCCCCCTTTACGATGCACTCTACGATGTTCTTGCTCCTGAGCGCGTAGAGCGGAGTCTTGCGACCGGTGTAATCGAGATTGCGCCATTGGCCTTCATGCGTGGCCGGACACTCTCCCATGCTTTCGTCATCCTGGACGAGGCTCAGAATTGTACACCGATGCAGATGAAAATGTTCCTGACCCGCCTTGGCGAGAAGAGCCAGATGGTTGTCACGGGCGACCCGACACAGATTGATCTGCCCGCCGGCCAGAGCTCCGGGCTGAACGATGCCGTCGGCAAGTTGCGAAACATCGAAGGCGTCACACATATTGCATTTTCAAAGGCCGACGTGGTGCGCCGCGAGCTCGTCGCACGGATCGTCGCAGCTTACGAAGAAGACGCCTAGGACATGCAGAACGAAACGCAAGAATCAGCAGCGAGCCCCGGTGAGCCTTCATCCGCTTGGCGACATGAGGTTGAAGTTGTGACGCGTGATGATCGTTGGTCAAAGGGAGAATTCGACTCCTTGGGAGCTGTAACCGCCGCACAAACGGCGCTGGCAAGATCAACAGCTGAACCATCGCAGTCCTTCGAGGTCGCCCTTGTGTTAACGAATGACGCGGAAAGCCAAGCCTTGAACAAGCGTTGGCGGGGAAAGGACAAGCCCACAAATGTCTTGTCCTTCCCGGACAATTCTTCTGTCCCCCTTCAGGCATGCCGCCCACTCGGCGATATCGTGTTGGCATTCGAAACCGTATGCCAAGAAGCCGAAGAAGCTGCTCGCTCGCTCGATGCCCATGCGGCCCATCTCGTTGTGCACGGCATATTGCATCTTCTTGGCCATGATCATGAAGAGCAGACGGAAGCAGAAGCTATGGAGGCACGGGAGATCGAAATCCTTGCATCTCTTGGCATTCCAGATCCTTACACCTGCGGCCCCGAGCACACCGGGTCCGATGCGCAGACGATAAAATGACCGAGTCTTCCTCTACAAACACCCGACGGCCTGAGAGTGTCTCCGGATTCGAGGACACAAGCCCGGGACTCTTTGAACGGATCCTCTCCAAGATCGGCCTTGTTGGCAGCCCAGACCTTCGCGAAACCATCGAAACTGCGCTGACCACAGAGAGCGAATCTGAAGACTTCGAGCCAAAAGAGCGGGCGATGCTGCTCAATCTGCTGCGCTTCGGAGCCCTGCGAGTCGAAGATGTCATGGTCCCCAGAGCCGACGTCATCGCCGCAGACGAAAGCATGTCAGTGAATGAACTCCTCCACGTTTTCGAACAGGCCGGCCATTCTCGCATTCCCGTCTATCACGAGACCCTCGATGATCCGCGCGGTATGGTCCACATCAAAGACCTGATGGCCTGGATAACGGGCGAGTCAACCGGTGAGACGCCGAAGAAGACGAATGGCGAAGAGACAACGAGCGCTACAGGCAACAACCTGTCTGATCCGATCGATCTGCAATCCGTCGACCTGAAGACAACGATCGCGGCAACCAAAGTGTGCCGGGAACTCATATTCGTACCACCATCAATGTCAGTTCTTGATCTTCTTCTAAGAATGCAGACGACACGGATTCATCTCGCACTCGTGGTCGATGAATATGGTGGGACGGACGGTTTGGTCTCAATCGAGGATCTTGTCGAAGAGATCGTCGGTGAAATCGAGGACGAGCATGATCAGAATGGTGCGCCGCTGATCCGCGAGGATACAAAGGACGGATTGATTGCAGACGCCCGCGCGCCGATCGAAGAGCTCGAAACGATGCTTGGCGAACAACTCCTTTCAGCCGAAAGAGATGAGGATGTCGATACGCTGGGCGGACTGGTCTTTACCCTGCTCGGCCGTGTTCCTGTTCGCGGAGAACTTGTGCCTCACGCCTCTGGTATCGAGTTCGAAGTCCTGGATGCCGACCCACGTCGCATCAAGACGCTCCGAATCCACACAGGCCGCGGACGGACAACGAGCCCGAGTTCCACAGTACGCTCCGACGCGACACACGAGCCGACCCACGATTGATACTTATCGTCAAATCCGTCTCGCGAGCCCGCAGCATCAGGCGGTGACAAGCCGAGCTTCGATCATTCGGCACCAGTCATCGTGCATAAAAAAAGAAAGAGTCGGCTAATGCAGCGTGTTGCCTTGGCCATTGGTGACCTGATCGGTTGGCGACGTTATCTGACAGCAACTCTGGCAGGCGCTTTGTCGGCCCTTGCAATGGCGCCGCTCCATCTCTGGCCCATTCTGTTCCTGACATTCTCGGTATTTGTCTGGCTCCTCGATGGCTGCCATGGAAATGCCAAGCGCGCGGCCCTGATCGGCTGGTACTTTGGATTCGGCTACTTCCTGGCAGGTCTCTATTGGATTGGCGCTGCATTCCTGGTGGATGCGGCTCGGTTTGCGTGGCTGCTGCCATTCGCCGTCGCGCTCATGCCCATAGGCCTCGCACTTTTCTATGGCGCAGCGACAGCCCTTGCTATGATCCTCTGGCGGCCAGGTATGGCGAGGCTTTTCGCACTCGCTACCACTTTCGGTTTGGCTGAATGGGCGCGCGGTCATGTACTGACAGGCTTTCCATGGAACACGATCGGCTACGCGCTCACAGCGAACGACGCAATGATGCAGACCGCATCGCTTTTCGGCATTTACGGACTCAGTATTCTCGCCGTTCTGGTTTTCACCAGTCCGGCGGCTGTCTGGCCATGCCCTGCAGAAGACGCGTCGAAGAAAAGACTGCTCCTCCCCACTCTCATGGCGGTACTGCTCGTTGTCGGACATCTTTGGGGTTCCAACCGCCTGGCCCAAATCGATCCGGGCCAGGAAGCGGAAATTCGCCTTCGCATCGTCCAGCCGAATGTACCCCAGGAAGAAAAATGGAAACCGGGTAATCAGAGTTGGATATTCTCGCGGCTGCTGGATACGAGCTGGCAGGGGCCCGAGAATTCGACACCGGGACTCGATGGGATTACCCATCTGATTTGGCCAGAATCCGCGATCCCGTTTCTGCTTGCACGGACGGAAAATGCCCTGAACGCCCTGGACCAGATGCTTCCTGAGGGGATCATATTCATAACCGGAGCTGCACGCGCCAATCTGGCGACCGGCAAGAAGCGTGAGATTTACAACAGCCTGTTCGTCATGGATCACAGAGCTGAATTACTGTCGACCTATGACAAAATCCGGCTCGTTCCCTTCGGAGAGTTTCTGCCTTTTCAATCGTTGCTCGAAGCGATCGGCCTTGAACAATTGACCCGTATTCGTGGCGGGTTCACGGCTGGCCGAGGGCCAAGAGCGTTGATAGTGCCGGGCGCGCCGCCCGCAAGCCCACTTGTTTGCTACGAGATCATATTTTCTGGTGACGTCGCGCCAAATCGACGCAGGGTCGGGTGGATGCTTAATGTGACCAATGACGCCTGGTTCGGTAAGACCAGCGGTCCCCATCAGCATTTGCATCAGGCGCGCGTGCGCGCTGTCGAGGAGGGATTACCGGTTATCCGTGTGGCGAATTCCGGCATTTCTGCAGTCATTGATTCTCAAGGCCGCCTTCTCGACCACCTGGGTCTTGGGGACAGAGGCGCCATCGACAGCCCGCTTCCAAAGGCATTGCCACCGACCTTTTTCGCGCGTTTTGGATTCCGAATCGAATTGTTCTTGTTTGTGGGTATTGCCCTTGCTTGGATGGTTACGTCCCGCTATCGATGGGTCTGATAGTGCTGTAGATGTGCAATTTCACAGTTGTGGGATTGGATATCCTTGGTTCACACCTCTGTTAAGATTGCTAATTTACTGGTTTTAAGGGTCAAGCTTGCTTGACGCATCGCATACGCCCAAATAGAAACGGAAACTCCGTACGCCTCGAATGATCATCGGCATACGTTCAGCTACTATTATCGATTTTTAATGCGACAGGTATAAGCGCTTGGCAATGTCTGCAAAAAAGCCCAACCCGATTGATACCCATGTTGGTAGCCGCGTGCGTTTACGCCGTATGCTGATTGGTATGAGTCAGGAAAGACTTGGTGAACAAATGGGCCTGACATTCCAACAGATTCAAAAATACGAGAAGGGCGTGAACCGCATTGGTGCGAGTCGGCTTTTGAATCTCTCTCAGATCCTCGATGTACCGGTTCAGTTCTTCTTTGATGGTGCGCCTGTAGATGGAGCCCAGGCCGGCGATAAGGCCGATGGCGAGTCGTTCATCTACGAGTTCGTGAACTCCAGAGAGGGCTTGGAGTTGAACCGCGCTTTCGTTCGCATTTCGGATGCCAAGGTTCGTCGCAGCGTGATCGAACTCGTCCGATCCCTGGCAAGTAAACGTTCGGCTGACAACTGACGCCGTTCGAATTCTGTTCCGCTCCGGCCTTGACGGCGCAATGAAACGCTGCAAGAACACCGTCGATTTTCCATATAGCGCGGTATAGGAGGGGTTCCCTTGTCACGGGAAGAGTTTTTATTCACAAGCGAGTCCGTCTCCGAGGGACATCCAGACAAGATTTGCGATCGTATCTCGGACTCGATCGTCGATCTGCTAGTGGCAGGCGGCCCGGATTCGAGAGCAGGTGTCGAGACCGTCACGACGACCAACAGGGTCGTGATCGTTGGCGAGACCCGCGGGCCCGCCGAGGTCAACCATGAAGCTATGGAGGAGGCCGCGCGGCGCTGTATCCGGGAAATCGGATATGAGCAGGACGGTTTTCACTGGCGTAATTCCGAAGTGCAGGTCTATGTCCACGACCAATCTGTCGACATAGCCCAAGGCGTCGACGCCGGCGATGATGGCGCGGAGGGCGCCGGCGACCAAGGCATCATGTTTGGCTATGCTTGCACCGAAACCGACGAACTCATGCCTGCGCCGATTCAGTATTCACACCGCATTCTTCATGAGATGGCAAAAGCCCGCCACGCGGGCGCAACGCCTGAGCTGGGACCTGATTCCAAGAGCCAGGTGACACTTCTCTACAAGGATGGAAAACCGGTTCGCGCAACATCCGTCGTCGTCTCGACACAACATACTGAAGATGCCGACCCCGCACGCGTCCGGGAAGTCGTTCGCGAATATGTCGAAAATGTCCTGCCCGAAGGTTGGATGTGTCCGGAAGAAGAATTCTACGTCAATCCGACCGGACGTTTTGTGATCGGCGGACCAGACGGTGATGCCGGTGTGACGGGCCGCAAGATCATCGTGGATACCTATGGTGGAATGGCCCCGCACGGCGGCGGCGCCTTCTCGGGCAAAGACCCAAGCAAGGTCGATCGTTCCGCGGCTTACGCAGCGCGCTATCTCGCAAAGAATGTTGTGGCTGCGGATCTGGCTGACAACTGTACCATTCAGCTGGCCTACGCTATCGGCGTTGCCAAACCTCTTTCGATTTATGTGGATTTGCATGGCTCGAACCGTGTCGATGCCGCTCGCCTTGAAAAGGCACTCGGAGAGGTCATGGACTTGAGCCCTGGCGGGATCAAAGAGCACCTGTCTTTGGTCCGTCCCATTTACGAGCGCACGGCTGCCTATGGTCATTTTGGTCGCCAGCCAGACAATGACGGTGGCTTCTCGTGGGAACGTCTTGACCTTGTAGAGCCAATCAAAGCTGCGTTGACCTGAGGGTGGGATCATGCGCCACTTGAGTGGCGCTTTTCGTGATAGCCGCCATGGACGAGCCGCAATCTGATCGTCGTCCACTTCTGTTTGGACGGCGCAAGGGGCATCCGCTTAGCCCCAGGCGACAGCGTCTCGTCGACACGCTTTTGCCCAGACTGCGATTGGATCTTAGCGCACCTCCGCCCCAAGGCCTGTCGAAACTCTTCTCGGAGACAACGAACGAAGTCTGGCTTGAGATCGGCTTTGGCGGAGGTGAGCATCTCGCATGGCAGGCCGACCAAAATCCGCATGTCGGCCTGATTGGCGTTGAACCATTTCTGAACGGCCTTGCCAATCTGTTGGCCAGGATCGAAGAAGCGGAACTCAATAACGTCCGGCTTCACGATGGCGATGCCCAGGCTGTTTTGCGCTGGCTTCCACCACAGTCGCTAGAGCGTGCCTTTGTTCTTTTTCCCGATCCGTGGCCCAAGAAAAGGCATCAGAAGAGACGGCTACTGTCGCCTGAAACGCTGGAGACTCTGGCAGACGCCTTAAAACCGGGTGCGGAGCTGCGGATTGCGACCGATTGGGGGCACTATGCCAGTGCAATTCTGGTAGCAGCCGCCAAAGTCTCGAGGCTGCAGTGGCAAGCGACATCCGCTGCCAGTTGGCGAATCCGCCCTGAGGATTGGCCACCAACACGTTACGAGGAGAAAGCCAAAAAGGCTAACGACGCTGCTATTACCTATCCTTTCTTCGTGTCTGATACACAAGTTTAAGGATAGCGGATGCTAGCTGTGTCAGACTGTCTTGAATGGTTGGAAAAGTCACGTATATTAGGCGTACTCAAGCATGAGTGTTATGTGACGAGTGGGTCTCCGGGCCCGCTCGTTTTGTTTATGCCATAGGCATCGTTGCCATCGGCCTTGGAGACTGACCATGGCGCAGGGTTCCAGTGCGCTGGAAATCCGCTTCGCTAAAGAAACCGGTGTCGCACGAGAAATCGCGCAACTGGTGGAACCTGTAATTGAGGATCTTGGAATTCGCCTGGTGCGGGTGGCATTATCGGGCCGCAACGGCTGCACCGTTCAGATAATGGTCGATCGGGCTTCTGAATCGGTTTCTATCGACGATTGCGCAGCGATCAGCCGTCAGGTATCGCCCTTGCTGGATGCCAACGATCCGATCGCAGGTGAGTACCATTTAGAAGTCTCAACAGCGGGAATTGATCGACCGCTCGTAAGACCGAGCGACTTCGAGGACTGGGCAGGGCATGAAGCAAAGGTCGAGCTAAAGGAATTGATTGATGGGCGCCGCCGGTTTCGCGGAGAAATCGAAGGATTTACGGATGGCGAGATCCGTTTGAAGGTCGCCCTCGATAAAGACACGGACCCACAGGTCATCGGCTTGCCCGTGGACCTTGTGGCTGAAGCGAAATTGGTCATGAGCGATGCACTGTTGAAGGCGAAGGCGCCTAGGCACGCTTAAGTCGGACAGGAATAGCCACGAACCGGACGCGCTTCGGTTTCGAATGGTTTCGGAGTGGAGACATAATCAATGTCTGAAATCGGTATCAGCGCCAATCGCCTGGAGCTGCTCCAAATTGCTGATGCAGTCGCCCGCGAAAAATCCATCGATCGCGGCATCGTCATCGCAGCTATGGAAGACGCCATTCAAAAGGCGGCCAAGTCGCGCTATGGCAGCGAGAATGAAATCAGAGCGATGATCGACCCGAAAACGGGCGAAATCCAACTATCGCGTCTTCTCGAAGTCGTCGAGAACGTGTCGATGGAAGCGATCCAGATCCCGCTCGAAGAAGCGAAGCGCCGGAATCCTGCCGCTGCAGTGGGCGATTTCATCGCGGAAGACCTGCCACCTTTGGATTTCGGGCGTGTCGCAGCGCAGAACGCCAAACAGGTCATCGTGCAGAAGGTCCGCGAAGCGGAAAGAGAACGTCAGTACGAAGAATTCAAGGACCGGATCGGGGAAATCGTCAACGGCATCATCAAACGCGTGGAATATGGCAATGTCATTGTCGACCTCGGGCGCGCTGAAGCGATCATCCGTCGCGATGAGACGATGCCGCGGGAAAACTTCCGCTATGGCGACCGGGTGCGCGCGCATATTTACGATGTTCGCCGCGAGCAGCGCGGCCCGCAGATATTCCTCTCGCGCACCCGCCCCGAATTCATGGCCAAGCTGTTCGCTCAGGAAGTACCTGAAATCTACGACAGTATCGTTGAGATCATGTCCGTAGCACGGGACCCGGGCAGCCGCGCCAAAATCGCGGTGATATCCAAGGACTCAGCCATCGATCCGGTTGGCGCCTGCGTCGGAATGCGAGGCAGCCGCGTGCAGGCCGTCGTGAACGAGCTTCAGGGCGAGAAAATCGACATCATCCAATGGTCGCCGGACCATGCGACATTCATCGTTAACGCCCTGGCACCCGCTGAGGTTGTCAAAGTTGTGCTCGATGAGGATGCCCGCCGGATCGATGTTGTGGTTCCCGATAGTCAGCTCAGCCTCGCCATCGGGCGGCGTGGCCAGAATGTTCGTCTCGCATCGCAATTGACCGGTTGGGATATCGACATTCTGACGGAAGCCGAAGAATCCGAACGCCGGCAGGCCGAGTTCGCCGAGCGCTCTGCGATGTTTATGCAGTCCCTCGACGTGGACGAGGTGATCGCACAGCTTCTGACGTCGGAAGGCTTTAGCTCCGTCGACGAGGTTGCTTACGTCGAACCTTCCGAAATCGCCGTAATTGAAGGCTTTGACGAAGAAACGGCTGGCGAGATCCAGACCCGTGCCCGTGAGTATCTCGAGGGCGTTGAAACCGCGCTCAATGAGAAACGCGTCGCTCTTGGTGTTTCGGACGATCTGAATGGCATCAGTGGACTGACCACGGCGATGCAGGTTGCGCTAGGTGAAAATGACGTCAAAACCCTTGAAGACTTCGCTGAGTGCGCCACCGACGATCTGCTCGGCTGGAATGAAACGGTCGAGGGCGAGAGCGTCAGACAAGCCGGGTTCTTCGACGGAATCGATATTTCGCGCGATGATGCGGAAACGATGATCATGGCCGCTCGCGTTAAAGCGGGTTGGATAACCGAAGAGGAACTCGCCGCAGCGAACGCAGAAGACGAGGACGAAACGGACGACGCCGAAACGGATCAAAGTGAAGACACAGCGGCAGCCGAAACCTGATGTTCACGCTCAAGGAAAGAGCAATGGATCCGGACCGAACGGGCGTCGCCAGCCCGAAACGGTCCGGCAATGTGCCCTTACGCGTGATCGCCGGCCAACCGCTGAACTCATCCGATTCGTGCTCGATCCGGACGGACAGGTTGTTCCCGACTTGCGCAATCGCCTACCGGGACGAGGCGTTTGGTTAACCGCGAGATCGGACATTGTCGCCTCTGCCGTCGCCAAAAAGGTCTTTCCGAGATCCTTTAAATCGACAGCTAAAGTAGACTTATCGCTGCCCGAAACGATTGCAGATCTGCTCGCTCGCGCTGCCCTCTCGGATCTCAGTCTGGCCAACAAAGCCGGTAGCTTGGTCCTTGGATTCTCGAAGATCGAGGCACTGGCGGACGACGGTACCGTTACAGCACTTGTGCAAGCTTGCGATGCCTCTGAAGACGGTCGCAGAAAGCTTGCAGGACGCTTCAAGATCGGTTCCAACAGCGGCGGCCGCGACGTGACATTGATAACGAGCTTTAAGATTGAAGAATTGAGCTTGGCATTAGGCCGGCCAAATGTGGTACATGCAGCATTAGTCGATGGCGGCGCGAGCGCGAAATTCGTCGTGTCAGCGTCTCGGCTCGACTCCTATCGGATGAGCGCTGCTTCAATTGCAGGCGATCCGGACCGAGGTTTGGGAAAAGTATGAGCGAAACGAAAGAAACCGGCGGAAAGACGATCCGTGGTTCGCGCACGATGACGCTTAATCTTAAGCGCACCGTTGAATCGGGACACGTGCGGCAGAGCTTTAGCCACGGGCGATCGAAAGCCGTGCTGGTCGAAAAGAAGAAAAAGCGCACGATAAACGCGCCCGGGACACCCGGTGCGGAGGACACCACTGCTGCGTCTCCAGAGGCGGTTGAGGTGAAGTCCAAATCGGAAGCGGCACCGAAGGCAAAAGCCAAACCGGCAGCCGCGACGCGCGAGCTTTCGGCTGATGAAATGGATGCCAGGGCTCGTGCTCTTGCCGAAGCCCGTGTTCAGCAGGTCGAGGAAGAACGCAAGGCCAAAGAACTCGCCAAAGCAAAGGCCGAAGCTGAGGCAAAAGCTGCGGAAGAGGCAGCAAAGAAAGCTGCAGAGGCCGAGACGGAAATTCGTGTCGAGGCGGAGGCAGCAGAGGCGCGGGCTCCGAAATCAGAACCGTCAAAGTCGCAAAAGCCACAGAAGAGGGCCGAACAGTCTCCGACTCCTGCCTCTGAAAGGCCAAAGGATCGCCCGACCGAAACGCGAGCCAAAAAGGACAAGTCGGAAGCGCGGACAGCTCTCAGGCGTGGTGACGAGCGTCGCGTACGTGGCAAGCTTACGATCACGAACGCTCTGGACGACAGTCAGCGCCAGCGGTCGTTGGCCTCGCTACGCCGGCGTCAGGAACGCCAGAAGAAGCAGCTTAGCGAACAACTGGAATCCCAGACCAAAATTGCTCGCGAAGTCACCGTCCCTGAAGTGATCACGATTCAGGAACTTGCCAATCGCATGGCGGAACGCGCTGTCGATGTCATCAAGTTCATGATGAAGCAGGGCGAAATGCACAAAATCAACGACGTAATCGACGCCGACACGGCTGAGATTATCGCCGAGGAATTTGGACATACCGTCAAGCGCGTCTCGGAAGCCGATGTCGAGGAAGGGTTTATCGGCGACGATGACTCAGCTGAGGATCTGGCACCACGCGCTCCGATCGTCACCATTATGGGTCACGTCGATCACGGTAAAACATCACTTCTCGATGCGATCCGTGAGGAAAACGTGGTTGCGGGCGAAGCGGGTGGCATTACCCAGCATATCGGTGCCTATCAGGTCGAAACCGATGACGGGCACAAGATTACTTTCATCGATACGCCAGGTCATGAAGCCTTCACGGCCATGCGGGCACGCGGCGCAAAAGTTACGGACATTGTCATCCTGGTGGTTGCCGGCGACGATGGCGTCATGCCTCAAACAGTCGAGGCCATCAATCACGCCAAAGCGGGCGACGTCCCGATCATTGTCGCTATCAACAAGATGGACAAACCCGACGTTGATGCGAGCCGCGTCCGTATAGAGTTTCTTCAGCACGACCTCGTTCTCGAGAGCCAGGGCGGCGATGTACTGGAAGTCGAAGTCTCTGCAACGGAGAAGATGAACCTCGACAAGTTGCTCGAGGCGATCAACCTCCAGGCCGAGGTTATGGAACTCAAGGCCAATCCCAATCGGCCGGCCGAAGGCGTCGTCATCGAAGCGAAGCTTGAGACCGGGCGTGGACCGGTGGGAACCGTGCTTGTGCAGCGCGGAACGCTCCGCATTGGGGATATCGTTGTCGCAGGCATGAGCTGGGGCAAGGTGCGCGCGCTTATCAACGATAAGGGCGAGCAGATTGCCGAAGCATTGCCCGGCGTTCCCGCCGAGGTCCTCGGTTTCGGCTCGGCGCCGGAAGCAGGCGATCTCATTGCTGTCGTCGAAAGCGAGGCGAAGGCACGCGAGATTACCGACTACCGCATCCGCAAACGTCGGGATCTCCAATCCGCTGGAACAGGTTCGCGCGGTTCCCTTGAGCATATGATGAGTCAGCTCAAGGAATCGGGCATTCAGGAATTCCCGCTTGTCATCAAAGGTGATGTGCAAGGCTCCGTGGAAGCGATCACGGCCGCGCTGGAGAATCTCGGCAACGACGAAGTTTCGGCTCGCATTCTCTATGCAGGTGTCGGCGCCATCACCGAGTCCGATGTGGGTCTGGCTGCGGCATCCGGTGCGGCGATTGTCGGCTTCAACGTTCGCGCCAACCAACAGGCACGTGTTGCTGCTGAACGCGATGGGATCGAGATCCGTTATTATGCGGTCATCTACAATCTCGTCGACGATATCAAACAAGCCATGTCCGGCATGCTGTCTCCCGCCATCAAAGAAGAACTTCTTGGCAATGCGGAGATCCTGGAAATCTTCAACATTTCGAAGGTTGGCAAGGTGGCAGGCTGCCGTGTTACGGACGGCCGGGTCGAGCGCGGCGCCAATGTGCGACTCATTCGTGACAATGTGGTGATCCACGAAGGTAAGCTGTCGACTCTCAAGCGCTTCAAGGACGAGGTCGGCACGGTGCAGACCGGCCAGGAATGCGGCATGGCCTTCGAGAAATATCAGGACATGCGCCAAGGCGATGTCATCGAGTGCTTCCTCGTCGAGGAAATTGAGCGCACACTCTGATCCGTTTCGTTGGATTGAGTGTCAGGCTTGTTGCACAGCGTCGCCCCTATGAACAAGAAATCAGGTCACCGCGAACCGAGTCAGCGCCAGCTTCGTGTAAGCGAAACGCTGCGCGCTGGATTATCGGACATCTTTATCCGGGGGGTGATCAACGATCCCGAACTGGATGGTGCCGTTATCACCGTATCCGAAGTTCGTGTCAGTCCCGACCTTAAGGCCGCTACGGCCTATGTCATGCCGTTGGGTGGAGACGAGCAACAGAAAATTCTCAAAGCGCTGACCCGGCACAGCCGGTTCGTGCGCGGAGAACTTGCATCCCGCGTCACGCTCAAGCACATGCCCGCTGTAACGTTCGAACTCGACGACACATTCGAGCAATCGAGCCGGGTGGATGACTTACTGCGCTCAGAGAGAGTCGCGCAGGATCTGGAATAGGCCATGACAATCGCTGTTCGAGGTTGAGCGACGATGGCCCGGCGTCGCAAGGGAAAACCTGTTCACGGCTGGCTTGTCCTCGACAAACCTTGTGGAACGACGTCGACCGAAGCTGTCTCTCGCACCAAACGCCTGTATGAGGCTGCGAAGGCGGGCCACGCCGGAACATTGGATCCGCTTGCGACCGGAATCCTACCTATCGCGTTTGGCGAGGCGACCAAAACGGTCCCCTATATTGTCGATGGAACCAAAGGCTATCGCTTTACCGTCCGCTGGGGCGCACAAACCACGACCGACGATCTTGAGGGCTCGGTCGTAGCCGAGAGTGATTTGCGCCCTACCAGACAGGAAATTGAGGCGATTCTCGCCGAATTCGTCGGCGATATCAGTCAGATCCCACCGCAATTCTCCGCGATTAAGGTTGATGGCGCGCGCGCCTACGATCTGGCCCGACAAGGCGATGATTTTGAACTCGCTGCACGCACGGTGCATGTGGACAGCCTTGAAGTTTCCGAGCCCATAGATGCGAACCAGTGCGTTTTCAGCGCTATTTGCGGAAAAGGAACCTATATCCGCGCTCTTGCGCGCGATATGGGCAAACGGCTTGGTTGTCTTGGGCATGTCAGCACCATCCGCCGCACCCGCGTTGGGCCCTTCAACGAAGAGGCAACAATTTCGCTGGATAAACTAGGGGAGATCGGCCATAGTGCCGCCGGCCGCGAGGCGCTTTTGCGTCAGCTCATGCCTGTGGAGACCGCGCTGGACGACATCCCGGCGCTGGCCATAAGCCGGTCTGATGCGGCCCGACTTAAGAGTGGGCAACCCGTTCTGCTTAGAGGACGCGATGCCCCAATCCTCAAAGGCTCTGTCTACGCCACAACCAGCGGCACGCTCGTCGCAATAGGCGAAATCAGTCACGGTGAATTGCGCCCGACACGCGTGTTCAATCTGCCGAGCTGAATGGGCAGGCCATGTTCGACAATGGAGAGACCGATGTCGATTACACCTGAACGTAAACAGACGTTGATTGAAGAATACGGCACCAAATCCGGAGACACCGGATCGCCAGAAGTACAGGTTGCGATTCTGACAGAAAGAATCGTCAACCTCACAGAACACTTCAAGACACACAAAAAAGACAACCATTCACGGCGCGGGTTGTTGAAAATGGTGAGCCAGCGGCGTCGGCTCCTCGACTATGTAAAGACGAGTGACCAGGACCGCTACCAAGTGCTGATCCAACGCCTCGGCCTGCGTCGTTGAGCCGAGAACACCTTGCGGCTCGCAGAGAGCCACGCGCCAACCAGCGCTCTAGGTGTGTTCAAAAATACAATCCGCACATCAGGAATACGCACGATAGACGGAACCATTGGGGTTCCGAGGAAAGCTGAGAAAGCAATATGTTCGATAAGCACGTGGAAGAAATTGATTGGGGCGGACGCCCCTTGAGGCTTGAAACAGGTCGCGTGGCCCGCCAAGCCGATGGCGCAGTGCTAGCGCAGTATGGCGAAACATCGGTCCTTGCGACCGTCGTCGCCGAGCGCAGCCCGCGGCCAGGTGTCGATTTTTTCCCACTGACCGTAAATTACCAAGAAAAGACCTATGCCGCCGGCAAGATTCCCGGCGGCTTTTTTAAACGTGAAGGACGTCCAGGCGAAAAGGAAACGCTCACCTGCCGCCTCATCGACCGTCCGATCCGCCCCTTGTTCGCCGACGGCTTCAAGAACGATACCCAGATCATCGTCAATGTTTTGAGCCACGACCTGGAGAACGATCCCGACATGGTCGCCATGGTTGGCGTTTCAGCCGCACTTACACTCTCGGGCGTCCCTTTCATGGGACCGATCGGCGGTGCCCGTGTCGGCTATATCGATGGCGAGTATGTTCTCAACCCGACACTCGATCAAATGGGCGACACCAAACTGGATCTCGTCGTTGCAGGAACGCAGGATGCCGTTCTGATGGTCGAATCGGAGGCTGAAGAGCTGCCCGAAGACGTCATGCTCGGCGCCGTGATGCACGGCCACAAGGAGTTTCAGCCGGTCATCGATGCCATTATCCGTTTGGCCGAACGTGCTGCCAAGGAACCTTGGGATATCGCGCCGGTCGAAAGTGAAGCCTATGTCGACCGAGTTCGCGAACAGGCTCAATCTGACCTCAAGCAAGCCTATCAGATCGCCGAAAAGCAGCCGCGCCAAGAGCGGGTCGCCGAGATCAAGACGGCCGCCGTCGAAGCTGTCGCCGATGCCGATTCGGAGAACGATGAGGCGCGCCTGGTGGCAGATGCCTTCAAATCGGTCGAGAAGGAAGTCGTTCGCGGCAGCATTCTTGAAACGAAAATGCGCATCGACGGTCGTGATTTGCAGACCGTACGCCCAATCGTCTGCGAGGTCGGTGTCCTCCCCCGCGCTCATGGCAGTGCACTCTTCACACGCGGCGAGACACAAGCCCTTGTGGTCGCAACGCTCGGCACCGGTGAAGACGAACAGTTCATCGACGCGCTCGAAGGAACCTACAAGGAGAACTTCCTGCTCCACTACAATTTCCCGCCCTTCTCGGTGGGTGAGACAGGCCGGGTCGGCTTTACAGGCCGACGCGAAATCGGCCATGGCAAGCTAGCGTGGCGTGCCATGCATCCTGTGATGCCCGAGAAGGACTCGTTTCCCTATACGGTGCGGATCGTCTCCGAAATCACCGAGTCCAACGGCTCATCGTCAATGGCTACCGTTTGCGGTTCGTCATTGGCCATGATGGATGCCGGTGTGCCTCTGGACCGACCTGTCGCCGGTATCGCGATGGGCCTTATCAAGGACGGCGATCAGTATGCCGTGCTGTCGGATATCCTTGGCGATGAAGATCATTTGGGTGACATGGACTTCAAGGTTGCCGGCACCGATGCGGGTATTACGTCGCTGCAGATGGACATCAAGATCACCGGGATTACCGAGGAGATCATGAGCACGGCCCTGGCACAGGCCAAGGATGGCCGCCTGCATATCCTCGGCGAGATGTCGAAATCGCTGACCTCCGCGCGTAGCGAACTTGGCGAACATGCCCCGCGTATCGAGGTCATCAATATCCCGGTCGATAAGATCCGTGACATTATCGGAACCGGCGGCTCCGTGATCCGTGCCATGGTTGAAGAGACCGGCGCGAAGATCGATGTCTCTGACGATGGCACCGTGAAAGTGTCGTCTTCGAACTCGGCATCCATCAACGATGCGCTCGACCGCATCAAGAAGATTACATCCGAGCCGGAAGAGGGCGTGATCTACAAGGGTAAAGTCGTGAAAGTCGTCGACTTCGGTGCCTTCGTAAACTTCTTCGGACCCAAGGACGGTCTCGTCCATATCTCTCAACTCGCACCCGAACGTGTTCGTCAGGTGACGGATGTGGTCAAGGAAGGCGACGATGTCTTTGTAAAACTTATGGGCTTCGACGACCGCGGCAAGGTTCGCTTGTCGATGAAGGTCGTGAACCAGGAAACCGGTGAAGAAATTCCCCGGGAAGAGAAAGGCGCTGCCGAAGCGTCGTAAACGCGAATGCCGATGGCGGTCACAAGAGACTGCCGATCGCTCGTTGTCAGGCCGGGCTCTTTCGGGGGCTCGGCCTTTTTACTCTCTAAAGACTTCTGCTTTAGCTAATTGTCCGGAAAGCCATTGCGTCCGACCAGAAGGGTTTGACGGTGCGGGCGACTTCTTCCGCGTCACCAGTCGTCAGCAAGCGCGCCTCCAAACCCTCGGGATCCTCGGTCAGATAGTGAGGATGACGCGTCAGATAATCCTCCAGGCTGTCCGCGACCACTTCCGGTTGGCTAAGAAGGCGCGTTGCATCCGGCAGGTGGCGGCGAAAATGCATCTCCACTAACGGATAGTGGGTGCATCCAAGGATTGCCCAATGCGGGATCCGCGGATGGGCCGTCGCAACCAACTCGCGGACATAAGATTCGACGAGAGCGTTGAGAACATCATCCGATTCGCCGCGCTCGATCGCACCAGCCAGATCCGGGCATGCCTGCTGCATGACACCGGCCTTTGGGCACCGCTTCAGGATCTCTTCCGTATAGACATCGCTATGCACCGTCCGTGTGGTCGCGAAAACGGCGACCACATCCGCATTGTACTTCTGAGGATATTGCGGTGTCGTAACGGCCCAGGGCGTTTGTGTGGCAGCCTCCACCATGGGTGCGACAACGCCCAATATGTTGCAGCCCGGTCGACCGGCATGCGGCAACCAATTCTGCTGCAGGGTTCGGCACGCCACCGCTGTCGCCGTGTTGCAGGCCAGAATGACCAGCCGGCATCCCTGGTCGAAGAGGCACTCTACGCCTGTACGTGTCAATTCGATGATTTCGGCCGACGAACGATCGCCATAAGGAGCGTTCTCATGGTCTCCCAAATAGAGAAATCGAGAACCGGGAAACCGCCGCGTTAGTGCGCGGAAGACGGTCAAACCACCATGTCCGGAGTCGAACAAGCCAATCATTCGATGTCAAAACCAATGATGATTGCTGCGAATCCCATTTCTCGCAGCATCATCGTCGCTATTGCGCCGCTTCTGCAGAGCCTTCGTCGAAATCACCGTTCATCCGCTTCAGATCTTCGAGGGTCGGCATCGCGGTAATGTCGTAGCCACAGTCCGCGAAATGAACCTCGCCCGTCACTGCGCCGGAAAGATCCGACAGCAGATAGAGAGCCGATCCACCAACTTGATCGAGCGTTGGTGTGGATTTCATCGGTGCGTGCTCTTTCTGGTAATTGAACAGCAGCCGGGCATCTGAAATGCCCGCACCGGCGAGCGTGCGCATCGGCCCGGGGGAGAGTGCGTTGACACGGACACCCTGTGGACCGAGGTCGACGGCAAGATATCGGACACTGGCTTCAAGTGCCGCCTTGGCAACACCCATCACATTGTAGCAAGGCACGACCCGTGTAGATCCGGCGTAAGTCAAGGTGAGGAGACTGCCGCCATCAGTCATCAGATCGGCCGCACGCTTGGCGATCTCGGTGAACGAGAAACACGAAATAACCATCGTGTGCGTGAAATTTTCACGGCTTGTATCGGCATAACGGCCCTTGAGCTCGTTACGATCCGAGAAGGCGAGCGCGTGGACCACAAAATCCAGCTTGCCCCACTTCGTGCGAATGGCATCGAAAACATTGTCAACGCTATCAAGGTCTTCGACATCGCAAGATACGATGATCTCCGATCCTACTGACTCGGCCAATGGCACTGCGCGACGGCCGAACGCATCACCCTGATAGGTGAATGCCAGTTCGGCCCCCTGCCCGGCCAGAACGCGTGCAATTCCCCACGCGATGGACCGATCGTTCGCAACGCCCATAACAAGTCCTCTCTTACCGGCCAGCAACGGCCCAGGAGAGGCAACATCATTCACTGTCATTCTCGTTCTCGTCCCGACTTTACAAATCTATTTCAAGCAATCCCCGCCGCTACGAGTCGTAACGCCTAAAGATCAATGTGGCGTTTGTGCCTCCAAATCCAAAACTATTGGACATCACACAGTTAACCTCAACATTATCCTGGCGCTCTTGAACAATCGGCATATCCGCCATGTCCGGATCGAGCTCCTCGATATTGGCAGAGGCGGCAATGAAACCATTGTTCATCATCAACATCGAATAGATCGACTCCTGCACACCGGTTGCACCGAGTGAGTGGCCGGTCAAGGACTTCGTCGCACTGATCGCAGGAACTTCGTCGCCAAAGACCTCACGAATCGCCTCAACCTCTCGAATGTCTCCGATGGGAGTCGATGTCGCGTGAGGATTGATATAGTCGATACGCTCTCCAATGCCATCCATGGCCAGATTCATGCAGCGGACGGCACCTTCGCCCGACGGCTGCACCATATCGAAACCGTCCGATGTCGCTCCGTACCCGGCCACTTCACCGTAGATCTTGGCCCCTCTGGCACGCGCATGCTCCAACTCTTCCAGTACCAAGACACCGGCGCCGCCCGCGATCACGAATCCATCTCGATTGACGTCATAGGCGCGACTGGCGGTTTCCGGCGTTTCATTGAACTTGGAAGACATTGCTCCCATGCCATCGAAAAGGACCGAGAGCGTCCAATCCAACTCTTCGCCGCCGCCGGCGAAGACGATGTCCTGCTTGCCCCACTGAATGAGTTCAGCGCCATTGCCGATGCAATGCGCAGACGTGGAACAGGCCGATGAAATCGAGTAATTGACGCCCTTTATCTTGAACGGCGTTGCGAGTGTCGCCGAGTTGGTGCTCGACATGGTCTTAGGCACCTCGAAAGGTCCAACCTTCTTCGGACCGCGCGAACGAGTCGTATCTGCAGCCTTGACGATCGCTTTCGTCGAAGGGCCGCCCGATCCCATGATCATGCCGGTCCGCACATTCGAAATGTCATCGTCTTCCAGACCGGAATCCTGGATTGCCTGCTGCATGGCAATGTAGTTCCAGCCCGCGCCAGCGCCCATGAAGCGGCGCACCTTACGATCGATCAGCTCTTCCCAGTCAACCGCGGGCGCGCCGTGAACTTGGCAGCGGAATCCGAGCTCGACATAGTCATCAGCTCGAACAATCCCGGATTTGCCTTCCCGGAGTGACGCCAACACCTCCTGAGTGTTGTTGCCGATCGAGGATACAATCCCCATCCCCGTAACGACGACACGTCTCATATTGTTTTCCTAATTCTCAGGCTTTGGGGTGGCGCAGCGGCCAACAGCAAAGCAGTCAACGCGTGAAAACCGAAACGAAGTGAACTTGTTTCATAAGCAGGAACAGGCTGCGATGCCCCGGCTTACTCTTTGGAATCGGCAAACAGGCCGACGCGCAGATCCGATGCCACATAGATCGGCTCGCCATCGGCTTTCAAGACCCCATCGCCGGTTCCAAGCACCAGCTTTCGGGATATCACGCGGCGCAGGTCTACATGATATTCGATCTTTTTTACCGTCGGCAGTACCATTCCGCTGAATTTCACCGACCCGACACTGATGGCCCGGCCGCGTCCAGGCTCACCAAGCCATCCCAAAAAGAATCCCAGCAATTGCCACAGCGCATCCAATCCAAGGCAGCCGGGCATGACGGGATCGCCCTTGAAATGGCAGGCGAAAAACCAAAGGTCGGGCGTGACATCCAGCTCAGCAATCACTTTCCCACGACCATGTTCTCCGCCATCTGCGCTGATATGCGAGATGCGGTCGAACATCAGCATTGGCGGTAACGGTAACTGCGCATTTCCGGGGCCAAAAAGCTCTCCGCGAGCGCAGGCCAGGAGGTCCTCGTAGCCGAAGCTCGATGGAAGCTCTGAAACTGTGCTGGTATCCGCGCCCATATGGCAGCCTCACTCTGATTTCTTCCGATATTTCCTATCATAGTCGCACGGGCATCAAAAGCCTGTCACTCACGGCGTTAGCCCAACGGATACCCTATAATCTGATAGATGATGTCTGACTTGCAGTTGATGCCCAGACTGCATATATTCGGCCGACTGTGAACCCGCCGTTCGAGGCGCGAAGAGCTATGGGCGAATTGCCGTGAAGAACGTCGAAGAGATGCTCCGTAACGCCGGTTTGAGACCAACACGCCAGCGTATGTCACTCGCTGAATTGCTGTTCAGCCGCGGCGATCGGCATCTGACGGCCGAAGCCTTGCATGAAGAGGCTGTGAAAGAGTCCGTTCCGGTTTCGCTGGCAACTGTTTATAATACGCTGCATCAGTTCACAGAAGCCGGTCTCTTGCGAGAGGTCGCGGTCGAAGGGGCAAAGACCTACTTCGACACCAACACATCGAACCATTTTCACTTTTTCTGTGAGCGCGACGGCAAGTTGGTGGATATTGAGCCTGGCGCGCTCAGTGTCGATGGGCTACCGGAGCCCCCGGAAAACATGGAAATTTCGCGTATCGACGTGCTTGTCAGGTTGGTCGAGAAGCGCTGACTCAGCTGGCAGGATGCCTCCTGTTTCAGCGGATCCTCTCGTCGTCATACACACCCCACAGCTTGTTCTGCTGGATCCAACCCGCATATTCGTCCATTGAGACTTGGCACCACGTGCCATTACAGTTGATGACACTTGTCAGCACGCCAGATCTCAATCGCGCGACTAAACCACTATCCGCAGATCGTTCTTTGTAGAGAGAGACCGTTTCCTCATTGTCGACCCAAGGTTGAATCAGTGCGGTTCTGCGCCCACTCAGCAGACTATGAAACACCCAGCCTTCTGTACTTTCTGAATCCCGTATCCGCCGCCAGTTGCCCGATTCTGCCGTAATCTCGACTGGAAGACCTATCTTCGAAAAGACCCACGCCACGGCGTGATCGGTACTCGGCCCCTTGCGCACATTGACGCGGTTCGACTTAAGACTGACGAAACGGGGAATTCTGAGCCCGCTTGCGCCAACTTTCGCCGTGCTTGCGGCTGCATCCTGAGCGACCGCAACGGAAAACGGAGGCAACAACACCGGCGCCAACAGGAGAATCGGCAATCGGAGAAGGCAAAGTCGCACCTTTTGCCCCAATTTCATCTCTGCCATCCAATCTGCACCGATGTTTCGAAGCGGCAAGACCCGCTACCCATTCGCCAAGCCTGATTGCCAATAAAGATACCAAGATCGTGTTCCACTGGCATTCTCAACTTGCTTTAGGCCACGGTAGTGCGCCATATGCTGCAAAAATATGAATGGACCAAGGCAAACAATCGAACTAGGTCCTTTGTTTTCTGACTTGCCATCTGATAGAGAAACAACGCCCGATCCCCCCAATGGTGACGCTGTGGAGCAAGTCCCTGGAGCTGCCTCATGCCTTCTGACACGCCTTTGGTAATCGTAACCCGCACGCTGCCGGAAGTCGTCGAGACACGGATGCGGGAGCTATTCGATGCCGAACTGAATATCGACGACAAGCCCATGTCGCAGGCCCAGCTGATAGAAGCGGTCAAGCGGGCGGACGTCCTTGTCCCAACCGTAACCGATCGTATTGATCGCTCCGTCCTCAGTCAGGCGGGCGACCAGCTGAAGCTGATCGCGAACTTTGGAACCGGTGTCGACAATATCGACCTGGAAACCGCGCGCAATCGCGGGATTATCGTTACGAACACGCCAGGGGTTTTGACCGAAGACACAGCTGACATGACCATGGCGCTGATCCTGGCCGTACCGAGACGGCTGACCGAGGCTGCCATGTTCCTGAAGGCGCCCGACGCTAATTGGCAGGGTTGGTCACCGACCTGGATGCTGGGCCATCGCATTACCGGCAAGCGCCTCGGTATCGTCGGCATGGGCCGCATCGGTCAGGCCGTTGCAAGGCGCGCAAAACCGTTTGGCCTGCAAATCCACTACCACAACCGACGGCGTGTCTCCGATCAGGTCGAGAACGAACTCGAAGCAACCTATTGGGAAAGCCTGGACCAGATGCTGGCACGGATGGACATCATTTCCGTCAACTGCCCCCATACGCCTGCGACCTATCACCTCCTGTCGGCCCGTCGATTGAAGCTTCTGAAGCCGACGGCCTATGTGGTGAACACCGCACGCGGCGAAGTCATCGATGAAAACGCCTTGGCGCGCATGGTCGAGGGCAACGAGATTGCGGGCGCCGGCCTTGATGTGTTCGAGCACGAACCGGCAGTGAACCCGAAACTGTTGAAAAGCGATCGGGTCGTCGTCCTGCCGCATACTGGTTCGGCGACGCTGGAAGGCCGGGTCGACATGGGCGAAAAGGTCATCATCAATATCAAGACCTTTTTCGATGGTCACTCGCCGCCTGATCGCGTCTATCCGGCAATGCTCTAGCTCAGGTTTGCCGTTTGGCGGCCTGAACGCATGTCTCGAGGTGATTCAGGAAAGCTGAGCGATCTGCCTTGCTGAAGGGCTTCGGTCCGCCTGTGATCGCACCGGTCTCTCGCAGGCCCTGCATCAATTCCCGATTTGCCAGCGCCATGCCGATCCCATCGACGGTGAAGGCATCGCCATTCGGCTTGAGCGCGAACGCCTGGCGTTCCAGGCATCGCGCAGCCAAGGGAATGTCGTTCGTGACACAGATATCCGCGGGCTGAATGTTTTCCGCGATCCAATCGTCGGCTGCATCGGCACCTTGGGCGACAATAACAAGTTCGACCATCGGATCTCGGCTGGGGCGAAGACCGCCGTCCGTTACCAGAAAAGTCTTCAGACCATGGCGCTGAGCGACGCGGATGACCTCTTCTTTGACAGGGCAGGCATCGGCATCGACATAGATTTCAACCATCTTGACCCTTTGGGTTGCAAACGCACAAATAATTGTCTTGGCTCAGAAATTAAGACCACAGTGGTCGTTTACCATTTTAAAGACCGGCCTAGCCAAACATCGCCCCATGGCAATAATGCATATCTAGGGAAGACGGACGGGCCAATTTGGGAGATTGGGTCATGAGCGACCAGGCTGCATCCGGCAATGCGCCGCAACAACCGCCGCAGAAACGACGAGGTACGCCAATCACAGTTTGGATCCTTTGTGCACTGCTCGTGGCTGGACTCGCCTATACGACATCACAAATGATCGCAGCCAAGAGCAGGCTCCTTAATGTGGGCGATCAAATTTCCGAAGCAGTCAAGGAGAAAGAGGCTGCGGAAACGGCTCTTGCTGCAGCCAAGCAGGAGTTGGCCGACGTTGCCAGCTTCCGTGAGAAAGCCAAATCCAACGTCGCGGACGCGCTCGCTGCCCGGGCGGCTGCCGAGACGCAGGTCTCCGACCTCAGTCGAGCGCTGGACGAGGCGAACGAATCCCTGGCCAAGGCAAAGGCCGCCGCGGGAAGCAACAGAGGCAATGTCGGCAAGTTGAAGGCAGAACTCGCTCAGGCAAGAGCCCAGCTTAACGAGATCATCACAAAGATGGCCGAGACACAGGCAGAAGCAGACCGCCTCAGAGCCCGGCTTGAAGCCCAGCGGCAATAGTGGACCTTTCGCGCGACACCTCGCTCCAGACATCGTCCAGTGCAAGCTTGAGCCGTCTGCCAACCTCATTGATTTCGTCTTCACCCATCACATAGGCCGGAGCGAAGGCAATTCGATTGCCCATGCCGCGATGGATCAGCCCATGTCGGCGCGAGGCGTCGGCGACGCGTGCGCCGATCCCATCTCCTGCTTCAAACAGCTGCTTTTCTTGCTTGTTGCGAACGAGCTCCATGCCGGCCATGAATCCCACGACATCGAGCGAGCCGACCATCGGATGATCCGCAAGCGGCTTCAGCGCATTTTGCAGACATCGCGACTGGCGACCGATATGCGTCAAAAGATCCATTTCTTCATAGATTTTCAGAGTCTCTAGCGCTACGGCAGCACTCACCGGATGGCCTGCATAGGTATGGCCATGCGCGAAACTCCCGAGCAACTCGCTTTGCTGGACCATGGCATCGTGCACTTTCTGGCTAATCAGCAATGCAGAAATTGGTGCCATGCCGGCGGACAGAGCTTTGGCGGAACTCATGATGTCCGGCACGATACCGAAGGTCTCGCTGCCCCACATGGACCCGGTCCGGCCGAACCCGCAGATCACCTCATCTGCCACAAAAAGAATGTCATGCTTTGCAAGCAAGACCTGAACCTTCTCGAAATAGCTGGCGGGCGGCGGAATGGAGCCGGAAGACCCCAGAACCGGTTCCGCGAAGAATGCCGCAATCGTTTCGGGGCCCTCCTCTTCGATCAGTTTTCCCAACGCATCCACTAACCGCGTCGCATAGTCTTCTTCGGACTCGCCCGGCATAGCGCTGGCAAAGTAGTTCGGTGTTTCCGTGTGAAGAAAGCCGTCCAGTGGCAAACCGAAACCAGCATGCATATCGGACTTGCCCGAAAGGCTCACCGTGGCGACGGAACTTCCGTGATAGGCGCCCTTGCGCGAAATGATCTTGCGTTTTTCGGGTCGCCCCATTGCATGGTGGTAGTACCAGACCAGTTTGATCGCGACGTCGTTTGCCTCCGAACCCGAGCACTGGAAATGGACCTTCGACATATGCGAAGGAGCAATAGAGAGGAGTTTTTCGGCCAGTTCGACCGCCGGTTCGTGGGAGTTATGCCGGTAGAGATGGGCGTAGGCCAATTCGCGGATCTGCGCTGCGGCGACGTCCGCAAGGCGCTCCGACGCAAGGCCGAGCGAGGCGCACCAGAGACCGCTGACAGCATCGAGTTGCGCATTGCCGTCATCGTCGGTGACCCACACCCCATTGCCCCGCGCAACGAATGTCGGACCAACCTCTTTATGGCGTACGAGGTTTGTTTGTGGGTGAACGAGGCTTTCAATGTCGCGTGTTGCAAGGGAGTTGGAACGCGGCATTGCAAAGACCTTCTCTAATGTCGTTTCATTGGGCGGCGCAGGCGGCGCTGTCAGTCCCAGCCCCATCGCCCTTCGCATGGATAGATAAATCCGTAATGGTCGGCGTCTCGCCACTCAAGGGATTCTTCGGGTCCCAGGCGATCTTGACGGTCTGAAACCGGCAGGCAAGCGCATCATAGATGACCAGACGGCCTGCCAGAGTTTCGCCGATTCCCATGATCTCCTTCAAGACCTCCATGGCCTGCATGGTGCCGAGAACGCCGGGCACGGCTCCAAGGACGCCAACCTCCGAGCAGTTCGCGACCGCTCCCGGTGGCGGTGCCTCGGGAAAGATGCAGCGATAGTTGGGATACGGCGTGCCGTCGGGGCCGTTCTCGAAAGCGCGAAACGTCGTCAGGTGTCCATCGAAGGGTCCAAGAGCAGCAAAAACGAGCGGCTTCTTCGCAAGATAGCAGGCGTCGTTGACGAGATAGCGCGTTGCGAAATTGTCGGAACCATCGGCAACGATATCGTATTGGCAGATGACGTGGAGGGCATTCTCTGCCTCCAGACGTTCGGCATGAGTGCGCACTTCCACATGCGGATTGAGACGCGCGATCGTTGCAGCCGCACTTTCGGTTTTCGGCGTCCCGACCCGGTCGGTGTCGTGTGCGATCTGCCGTTGCAAGTTGTCGAGGGAAACATGATCATCGTCGATGATGCCGAGCGTGCCAACACCGGCAGCAGCCAGATACATCAGGACTGGTGAGCCAAGCCCGCCGGCGCCAACAACGAGAACTTTCGCGGCCTTGAGAGCCTGCTGGCCCGGGCCTCCGACATCCTTCAGGACCAGGTGGCGCTTGTAACGCTCTATCTCGATGTCGCTCAACATGGTTGTTCACTCGCTTCCGGTTGACCCGAATCCGCCGTCCCCCCGGTCGGTCCGGTTTAACGCAGCGACGACGTCAATTGTCGCATGCACGACCGGTTGGACAATCATCTGTGCGATTCTGGCGCCGCGGCTGATCTCATAAGGCGCGTCTCCGAGATTGACGAGAAGCACCATAACTTCACCGCGGTAGTCCGCATCGATCGTGCCGGGCGCATTGAGCACGGTCAAGCCGTGCTTCAGGGCAAGACCGGACCGCGGGCGAATCTGCGCTTCATATCCAGGCGGCAATGCCATGCTGAGTCCTGTCGGCACAAGCGCCCGCTCGCCGGGCTCCAAGACAACCGGCTCGCCCGCGCCGACCGCAGCGCGGATATCGAAACCGGCTGCATCGGCACTCTGATAAGCCGGCAGTTCCATTTCTTCACCGTGCGGCAGTACGGCAAAGGCCACGCGGACAGATTGAGAATCAGATGACATGGACCGTCATTCGGCTGCCGATTTCAGCGACGCCAACGACTGGCTCGCCCGTTTCATCAATGCACCGGCTACATCTTCCTTGGCCATGTCAGGCCAGCTCTCGACACCATCGGCAGAGATCAGGTGGACAGCATTTCGCGTACCGCCGAAAACGCCCGACTCCGCCGAGACGTCGTTGGCGACAATCCAATCGCATCCCTTTCGAAGGCGCTTCGCAGTCGCGTTCTCAACCACATGTTCCGTCTCAGCGGCAAACCCGATGACGAGCGATGGTCGGCTCGGACCCGGCGCCGAGATCGTCTTGAGAATATCGGGATTCTCGGTCAACGCCAGTTGCATGCCTTCCCCATCGTGGAGCTTCTTGATCTTCTCGTCCGCTTCATGCGCGACCCGCCAGTCGGCGACAGCGGCGGCACAAACCGCAATATCGGCTGGAAGGCTATCTTTGACAGCAACCAGCATCTGGTCTGCCGTTTCGACATGATTGACATGAACGCCCGGTGGATCGGCCAGTTTCGTCGGCCCAGATACAAGCGTGACCCTTGCACCGAGCGATGCTGCCGCAGCCGCAATCGCATGGCCCTGACGCCCCGAGGAGCGGTTTGCAATATAGCGAACCGGATCGATCGGCTCATGCGTCGGTCCTGACGTGACAAGGACATGCTGACCATCGAGCAGCAGATCTTTTGAGGCATCAAGAGCTACCGCGATGGCATCGAGGATTTCCGGCACTTCGGCCATTCGCCCGACACCATGCTCTCCGGACTCTGCCATCTCTCCTTCGTTTGGACCGATGAAACGCACGCCATCCGCTGCCAACTGCGCAACATTGCGTTTGGTTGCCACGTGACTCCACATATACGGATTCATGGCAGGCGCGACGAGGACAGGCGCCCCGGTGGCAAGCAGGACGGCCGTGGCCAGGTCATCGGCTTGCCCGGCCGCCATCTTGGCCATGAGGTCGGCTGTCGCCGGCGCGACGACGACAAGGTCGGTATCACGCGCGAGGCGGATGTGACCGACATCGAATTCGCTCTCAGGATCGAACAGATCGGTAAAGGCACTCTCGCCTGCGAGAGCTCCGACAGAAAGTGGCGTCACGAATTCAGATCCAGCACGGGTCAGAACGACCCGAACCCGCACATTGCGATCCCGCAATCGCCGAATCAGCTCAAGCGATTTGTAGGCAGCAATGCCGCCCGCGATAATCAGTAGAACACGTTTGTCTGCCACGAGGTTCAAGGCTCCAGGCCGGGTGGATTTCATGGCGTATCTTTTACCACAGACGAGGCGCACCATGTGCTACCCGTTGTGAACCCGATTAACGAATTCCGCAATTTGTGCGGCAATTGGCAGATTGCCCGATACGGGCTCAACAATCGATCAAAAGCCAGCGGCACGAAATCTGCCACAAAGGAGACAATATGGCAGACCCGATTGAAATGACCCGAGAGGCCGCCGAGATGTTCACCAAGACCTGGCAGGCTGCGCTTGAAAAAGACATTCCTCTGGATCTTGTCGCCGGTACTGCGATGAGCGCGGCCATATCTTCGCTCGTCCGTCTGCATGGTCCGGAAACAACCGCACGGATGATGGACCACTTCGCCACGGCTATTCGCGAAGGCCGGTTCGAGCATATCGGCGGCCAGGACCATGGTCACGACCACTAATGACAGCTGACGCTGACTTATAGAACCATCGCTACAGCGATTGCCGCGAGAGACAGGGCGCCAACCCACAATGCCCAGCGGCTCGAACTTCCCTCTCGTGCTTGCGCTTCGGCAAGCCGTTCGATCGTGTGACCATCCAATCGAAGTCCGCCCGATGCCATGGAAGCGAAGCTCGTGGCAACCTGCTCCGCTTCAGAAATGAGCCGCGGTGCATCGCTCAACAGTCGACCGAGCGATGCGGCACCCTCGGCAGCTTCCTGGATGCGGGCATCGGGTCCGATCTGCTTTTCCATCCAATCGCGGACGACAGGTTCCGATGCGGTCCAAATATTGAGCCGTGGATCGAGAGTGCGCGCCACGCCTTCGACGACGACCATCGTTTTCTGCAGCAGGATCAGTTGCGGCTGGGTGCGCATATTGAACACTTCCGTATATTGGAAGAGCTGACCTAACAGATGACCCATGGATATTTCGTCGGCCGTCCGCCCCATAAGCGGCTCACCGATGGCACGCAGGGCCTGCGCAAAAACCTCAACGGATTCCTCGCGCGGTACATAGCCAGCATCGAAATGCACCTGGGAGACGCGGTGATAGTCCCGGGTGATAAAGCCGTAGAGGATTTCGGCTAGAAAACGCTGCTCAACAGGCCCGAGGCGCCCCATGATGCCGCAGTCGACGGCAACGATCTGACCATCCCGGTCGACGAAGAGATTGCCCTGATGCATGTCGGCGTGGAAGAAACCATCGCGCATGGCATGGCGCAGGAAGCTGCGAATAAGATGGGCGCCCAACGCATCGAGGTCATGGCCGGCTGCACGCAATCCTTCGACATCCGACATTGGTATCCCGTCGATCCATTCCAATGTCAGAACGCGCTTGCCGCTTCGGGCCCAGTCGACTTTGGGCACGCGAAATCCATCATCGTCCACCGTATTGTCCGCCATCTCTGAAAGCGCCGCGGCTTCCATTCGCAGATCCATCTCGATAGCTGTCGAGCGGGCCAGCGTATCGACGACCGTGACAGGTCTCAGACGCCGCGACGGTGGATGAAGACGTTCGACCATGCGGGCCGCGAAGAAGTAGGTGTCGAGATCCTTGCGAAACCGTTCTTCGACCTTCGGCCGCAAAATCTTGACGGCAACAGGATTGAGTGCGCCTGACGCATCGCGCACGACCGCTTTATGGACTTGTGCAATGGAGGCTGCGGCGACAGGAGGCCCGAAATCCTCAAACAAATCCGACACCGGCCTACCGATATCGGCCTCGATCGTCTGTCGGGCCTCTTCGCTCGAGAAAGGCGGCAGCTTATCCTGCAGCGTGGTCAGATCGCGGGCAATCTCGGCTCCGACGAGATCGTCGCGCGTTGCAAGGAACTGACCGAGTTTGATGTAGCTCGGGCCGAGCGACGTTAACGCAGTCGAAAGCCGGGCCGTATTCGCCCCACCTCTCTTGCGTCCAAAAGCTGCAATCATCTTGGTCAGCAGTCGCACCGGTCCTGGAAGGTCGGCATCCGGCGGTACGACCGATGCGCCATTGCGGGCAAGCACCAGGCCGGCTCGCGCCAATCGGGACATATTTGTGAGGGCGTTCGCCATTTGGCTAACAATCGCGTTCTAAAGTCGCCAGCCGGAATGCATGGCTGCAATCCCACCGCTCAGGTTGCGGTATTTGACCTGGCCATAACCTGCATCCCTGATCATTGCTGCAAATGTCTCCTGGTTCGGGAACCGGCGGATGCTCTCGACAAGGTAACGATAGGGCTGCGCCGAACCTGCGACTGCTGCACCGATCATCGGTATGGCATCGAAGGAATAGCGCTCATAGACGGTATCCAATACCGGAATCTGGACTTCTGAAAACTCAAGACAGAGGAACCGGCCACCCGGCCGCAACACACGACGGCTTTCGGCGAGAGCGGCTTCGAGATTGGTCACGTTCCGAATCCCGAAGGCAATGGTGTAGGCGTCCATGGAACCGTCGGCAACAGGCAAAGCTTCCGCGTTCCCCTGGACAAAGGCGATGCCGCTATGGCCGGCCTGCCGCATCCGATCTCGGCCCACGGCCATCATTTCGGCACTGATGTCGCAGATCACCGCACGCGCGCCGCCTCCCGCAGCAGATAGAAACCGCCCGGCAATGTCGCCCGTCCCGCCAGCCACGTCGAGCAAGGCAAAACTTTCGTCCGTTCGCGGTGGTGCCAACCAGTTGATAAAGGCATCCTTCCAGAGGCGGTGAAGACCGCCTGACATCACGTCGTTCATCAGGTCGTAACGCTGCGCAACGCGCGCGAAAACCTGATTGACCATGCCTTGCTTGTCGGTCGCAGGGACTGCAGCGAACCCAAAACTCGCCTCGCCCTTGTCCATTCGTGTTTCATCGCTCATGCGCGGGACAATAGCGCAGCCGTCTATGGCAGGCTATGGTCCCGCCGATGCCAGAGTTACCCGAAGTCGAGACCGTCCGAAGAGGCCTTGAAGGAGTCCTGGTCGGTTCCTCATTCAAGACCGTGGAGCAGAACCGTCAAGATTTGCGGTTTCCTCTGCCGCACGACTTTGCGAAACGCCTGACCGGTCGCCGCATCGACGCCCTCAAGCGCCGCGCGAAATATCTGCTCGCGGAACTCGACGACGGAGCGACACTTGCGATGCATCTCGGTATGAGTGGCCGTTTTACGATTGAAGATCCCGGTGAAGACGCATTGAAACCCGGCGCTTTCGTTCACCAAGCAGGCACCAACGCTGCCCATGATCATATTGTCTTTCACATGAGCAATGGCGCTACGGTTCGTTACAATGACGTGCGCCGTTTCGGAATCATGGACTTGATCGAACCGGGCGGCCTAATGCAGCACAAGCTCTTTCGAAACCTTGGAATCGAACCTTTGGGCGGCGAACTGACCCCATCATTTCTGGCAGCAGCCGCGTCGGGGCGGCGGACAAGCGTGAAATCACTCCTCCTGGACCAGCGGATCGTCGCCGGGTTAGGCAATATCTATGCGTGCGAGGCCTTATATCGCGCGGAACTTTCGCCGCGGCGTCTGGCCGCGACACTGACGACGAAGGCTGGCGGGCCGGGAAAGCGCGCTAAACGCCTCGTGAACGCAATGATCTCGGTTCTGGAGGAAGCCATCGAGGCCGGCGGATCGACCTTGCGCGACTATCATCAGGCCGACGGATCGCTCGGCTATTTCCAGCATGCATTTGCGGTTTATGGCCGCTCAGGTCTAGGGTGCGCGCGCGCCGGATGTACCGGCACGGTTGAACGGATTACACAGAGCGGTCGATCGACATTCTTCTGCACCACCTGTCAGCGCTGATCAGATCAGCTGCCGAGGGTGCGCGGATCACCACCGAAACACTGAACACACAGTTTGAAACAAGGCCGGAGGGGCTACGAAATGGCGTTTGAGAACATTGTTGAAGAAAAGAAGGGCAAAGTTGGCCTCATCAGACTGGACCGTCCAGATGCCCTGAATGCGCTCAACAGCGCTCTGATCGACGAGCTTGGCCAGGCCCTCGACGCGTTCGAGGCGGACGAACAGATCGGGGCCATCGTGATCACTGGCAGTGAAAAGGCCTTTGCGGCCGGCGCCGACATCAAGGAAATGCAGTCCAAGTCCTATATGGATGCCTACAAGGAGGACTTCATTTCAACCTGGGATCGCGTCGCCCGCTGCCGCAAACCGGTTATTGCAGCGGTCGCTGGTTATGCGCTTGGCGGCGGCTGCGAGCTCGCGCTTATGTGCGATATCATCCTTGCTGCCGATACGGCTGAATTCGGCCAGCCGGAGATCACCCTCGGTATCATGCCGGGCGCAGGTGGGACCCAGCGCCTGACACGTATCGTCGGCAAGGCAAAAGCCATGGAGATGTGCCTCACGGGCCGGCGCATGAAAGCCGAAGAGGCGGAGCGCGCCGGTCTCGCCAGCCGCGTGATCCCGGCAAACGAGCTCATGGACGAAGCCCTGAAGGTGGCGGACAAGATCGCCTCCTTCTCGATGCCAACGGTGATGCTGGCCAAGGAATCGGTGAATCGGTCCTATGAAACAAATCTCTCGGAGGGCATCCGTTTCGAGCGGCGGATCTTCCATTCCATGTTTGCGACCGAAGACCAAAAGGAAGGGATGCAGGCCTTTGTCGAAAAACGGAAGCCAAGCTTCAAGAATCGCTAGAACGGCTGCCGTCATCCATCGGCTCTGGCCACTGTTGAGCCAAGGTTGACGCTCGCCGATTGCCCGACTATACACGGGTCCGGGTTGCGACCATTGTGGACGTGCGTACACGTATGCTTGCGAAGATGGCAATCCTTCATCATGCATCAGCGAGACACGGCGAACGCGCTTCGCTTTTCGATTGATGCAACCAGCAATGTAAGAAAGTGGCGCGTGCCGATGTCGAATCGGGTGCGCAACTTGAAACGAGTGTCTCCGAAGGCGAAGAACGGAAATGGCCAACACCAAGTCGGCGAAAAAAGCAGTTCGCAAGATCGCGCATCAGACCGAAGTGAATAAAGCGCGGCGCAGCCGCATGCGGACATTCGTCAGGCGGGTCGAAGAGGCAATCGCCTCCGGCGACCAGGCTGCTGCCCAGCAGGCTCTGCGAGAGGCGCAACCGGAAATCATGCGGTCAGCGCAAAAGCGGGTGTTGCATAAGAACACCGCTTCCCGAAAGGTCTCCCGCCTGTCCGCTCGCATCGCTTCGATGAGCGCCTGACAAAACCAACTCGTTAGTTTTTATGGATTTGGCGTGCTTTTGGCGCGCCAATTTCGCATGTCCGCGATTCCAATCCCTCGAGATGAACCGATTGCGATTTTGGCAATAATCTCCCCATTGTTGCAGGAATGCGACAGCTCACAAGAGGCCCGGCGCGCGGCCTGCCAACCGACCCAATCAATCCCTCAAAGATTCAAGCATTTAGCCTGCCGTCCCTTGTTCATCCCTCGCTTCTCCTCCCGAGGGTCCGGAGCGGCGTCAAGTGCGAATCGGAGTCTCGCCTACGATTTTGCAGGCCCATCATCAGGCCCTCAAACAGGCATTTCGCACAGTGATTCAGCTCCAATTTTCAAGCGGTTGACGCGCCAAACACGCTCGAAATACCGGCCAAGCGTCCTAATATGATGGCACCGCGCAGGCATCCTGGCGTCTGCAGATGCCAGTTGCATCACGCTCTGTCGGGGGTATAATCGCGGCATCCGAACGGGGCATATGCCCCTCCCAAGTAGTTGCCTTCAAGAGTTCCGCGTCTCGCTCACATAAGAGGTGAGCAAAGCTGCTAAATTGGGCTGCAGCACGCGAAGTACAAAATCGCGTTTATTCGACTATTGGACTGCAAGATCTTGCGATCTTGTTTGTCAAGACTTTGCGCCAGCAGGTCACTCCTGATTGTTGCTGGCGCGTGCGTAGCTTTGTGAGTAGACCGTGGCCGGAATAGAGAGGTTAAGACACCGTATGCGATGACCCTGTCTGGACGCACTTAGTGCATAGCGAACAGACATCATCTGCCATTCGATCAGTCCTACGACAAACGCGGGCCTTGCGTGTCGAATAATGCTGATCTTGCGATGGGCCGTCATGCCTCAGGGCACGCCCTCAAGAATGCCGATGGCAGAAACACAGTCGTGACGATGTTGTCTTCTTTCGTCGCCGCTTCGGCGACATCACCGGATACGGACATGTTGTTCATTCGTCGTGCTGGCGGACGGGGCCTCTTGTGCCGCGGCACCAAAACGAATGAGGAGCATGACAAGCGCGGGCCGGACACCCGGAGCTGTATCTGAGCCAGCGTCAGTCTGGCCAGAAGGCGCCGGTAGATGATCGGCCTAGAGGGAAAACCACGCGGACCTTGTGGCTAGGGTTCGCAACAAATGCCGGGCGCGCGCTGAGGCGTTGCGTTGGTCTGGCGGGGCAAGCGACGTGGAAAAGAACACAGAAAGCAATACGAAGCACAGCACCGAAAAATGGACGCGCATTGGAAGCCGTCTCAGAGCGGAACTCGGCGAGGATGTCTATACAAGCTGGTTCGGCAGGGTCGAACTGGAAGACTTCGACAGCGGCGTTCTGAGACTTTCGGTCCCCACTCGGTTCCTGAGCAAATGGATCAAGAACCACTATTACGACAAGCTGCTGGACTGCAGCCATAATGAGTTCGACGGGCTCGAGGAAATCAGTTTCCGCGTGCGCACGCCGCACGATAAGGTCGATCTCGCTGCCCGGAATGCGCCGGCAAAACCGACAATGGCGTCCAATGCCTTTGGCGAGACCGATGTCGTCCCCTTCCGCCACACTGCGCCTCTCGGCGAGACGGCTACGGGCTATGACGGAATCCAAGGCTCGCCACTCGATCAGAGGTGTACATTCGATTCTTTTCAGACGGGAACCAGCAATCAATTGGCGCATGCCGCGGCTCTTGAAGTCGCCGATGGCGCGACCGGACCGATCCTGCGGTACAACCCACTCTATATTCATGGCAATGTCGGGCTAGGTAAAACCCACTTGCTGCACGCCGTTTCGTGGGCCGTCCGCGAGAAGAACCCGGATGCCCGTGTCCTCTATTTGACGGCCGAGCTCTTTATGAGTGGGTTCGTGAAAGCGCTCAGGGCACGGGACGCGGTGGCCTTCAAGGAAAAACTCCGACAGATCGATATTCTGTTGATCGACGATCTGGAATTTCTCCAGGGCCCGACGATCCAGCAGGAATTCTGCCACATGCTCAATGCGCATATCGATGGCAACAAACAGGTTGTGGTTGCCGCTGATCGTGCACCGCTTCAATTGGACAAACTCGATGCGCGCATGCGGTCGCGTCTTGCCGGCGGCCTCATCGTCGAAGTTGGTGCGCTGGACTATGATCTCAGGCTCAAAATCCTGCGCCGACGCGCCGAGGCGGCACGCCGTCAGGATCCGGGATTCGTGGTTCCCGAAGCTGTGCTCGGCTTTCTCGCAACCCGGGTCACAGACAGCGGGCGTGAACTCGACGGTTGCATCAACAGCCTGCGCGCCGCATCGGCACTCACCAAGCAACCCGTTACGATGGAGTCGGCAGAAAAGATCGTTCGAGACCTAACCCGCGGTGCCGAGCCGCGCCGGGTCAAGATCGACGAAATCCAGAAGATCGTCTCCAAGCATTTCGGCGTCTCGCGTAGCGATATCCTGTCCAGTCGGCGCACGCGTTCCATCGTGCGCCCCAGGCAGATTGCCATGTATCTTTCCAAGCATCTGACCTCACGGTCCCTCCCCGAAATCGGGCGCCGCTTCGGCGACCGGGACCACACGACGGTTCTTCATGCGATCCGCAAGATCGGTGAATTGATGCAGGACGACACGACGTTGAAGGACGATGTCGAACTTCTCAAGCGCCTGTTGATCAGTTAGGCCACCGACGGGTCCGGCTGAAGGCACGTTGGTTCTGCGGTCAATCGATTCAGGTTGGCCGCAGAGAAAATGTTAAAATCCAACGCCTTAGAAAGACCACCCTGGATCGTGGCGAGCGTCGTCTGTACACGCCCAGCCGAGGATACCAAAGGACAGAATGCCAAGTGCTCAAAGCCGGCACTTGCCAAACGCATCGCCGCGCGCCACCCTTCGTTGACTGTATCCTCAGGCTATGTTCCATACGTCGTCCGATCGAACGTCCCCAGCTTAGCGGATTCGGGGCATTTTTCGGTTCCAGGACGATAGATTCTTTAAGGCGAATAAATGCGGCTGATCATTGAAAGAAGCGCTCTACTTAAAGCGCTGCACCATGTCACCAGCGTTGTCGAACGCCGGAATACAATTCCAATTCTGTCCAATGTGCTTTTGAACGCAAAAGCATCCGTCCTGTCTTTGACGGCTACCGATCTCGATATCGCAATTGTCGAGAGTGTGCCGTCCGAAGTCACGCAGGAGGGCAAGACCACAGTATCGGCGCATATGATGCACGACATCGTGCGAAAGCTGCCCGACGGCTCGCAGATCGAGCTCGCCATTGCTGACGACGGCGCTCGCGTAACGCTGAAATCCGGTCGTGCCAATTTTACGCTCCAAGCGCTCCCTTCCGATGATTTTCCGGAGCTCGGTGTGGAGTCGTCAAGTCACCGTTTCGACTTGGATGCGACGATATTGAAGCGGCTCATTGAGAAAACACGTTTCGCAATTTCGACGGAAGAGACGCGCTATTACCTCAATGGGGTTTACCTGCACGCTGCGCCTGGCGAAGACGGGGAACGCCTGAGGGCTGTCGCAACCGACGGTCACCGGCTCGCTCAAATCGAAGTGCCACTGCCTGAAGGTGCCGCCGGGATCCCCGGTGTGATCGTGCCACGCAAGGCGGTCGGCGAGTTGCATAAGCTAATCGGCGATACGGATGAGTCCGTGTCGATCGAACTGTCGGCGACAAAAGCGCGGTTCACCTTTGCCGACGTCGTCCTGACGTCGAAATTGATCGACGGTACGTTTCCCGACTATGAGCGTGTCATCCCTCAAGGCAATGATAAGGTTCTTGATGTTCAGAACGCGGATTTTGCACATGCGGTCGACCGCGTCTCGACCTTATCGAGCGAGAAGGGACGAGCCGTCAAACTCGATATCTCGGCTGGAAAACTGATCCTCTCGGTCAACAATCCGGATTCCGGTAGTGCGACCGAAGAGCTTGCCGTGGGGTACGAATCGGACCCACTTGAGATCGGCTTCAATGCCGGATACCTGCTGGACATCACCGGCCAGCTCGAAGGCGAAAGCGCCAAGTTCCTGTTGTCGGACCCTGGCTCACCGACCATGGTGAAGGATGATCACGACACTTCGGCCTTGTATGTCTTGATGCCGATGCGGGTCTAGAACACCGCGCCCCGAATGCAAACGGACGATCAATGGTCCAAGACAGCTATGATGTCGCGCCTGCCTCCGATGCGGGCGGCCAGCGCCTTTGGCTCGAACGGCTTCGGCTGACGGATTTTCGCAATTACGCCCATTTGTCACTCGATCTTGATGAGCGACCTGTCGTTCTGACGGGCGCGAACGGCGCCGGCAAAACCAATTTGCTCGAAGCCGTCTCGCTGTTGAGTCCAGGCCGCGGGCTTCGCCAGATGACCTTTCAGGACATTACGCGTGCTGGCGCCAGCGGTGGATGGGCTGTGGCCGGCAAGCTTCATGGTCAGGCCGGTACGGTTGAACTCGGCACTGGTCTTGCCGGCAGCAGCGGAACGAATGAAACCGGACGTCAGGCCCGGATTGATGGCAAGGCCCAACGAAGCTCCGGGGCACTGGGCTACCATGTCCGACTGATTTGGCTCACGCCTCAGCTTGACGGCCTGTTTACGGGTCCTGCAGCAGAACGCCGCCGTTTCCTTGATCGCCTGGTCCAAAGTCTCGATCCAGGCTTTCGCTCGATGGCTGGGCGCTTCGAACGCGCCATGCGCCAGCGCAACAGACTTTTCGAACTCCATGAAACAGCGTCCGCCCATTACGAAGGTCTTGAACTTCAGATGGCCGAAACCGCTGTGGCGATCGCAGCGGCACGCAGAGAGGCCTTGGCAGGCCTGGAAGAGCGGATCGCGGCACGGCGCGAACGTGAACCCCATTCGCCCTTTCCGTGGGCGACCATCGCAATTGACGGAACATTGGAACGCCGGCTTGCCCGCGAGGCGGCAACGGACGTCGAGGACGCCTATCGTCACGAACTTGCCGAATCGCGCCACCGGGACCGCGCGGCAAAGAGAACGCTTGAAGGCCCTCACCGGTCCGACCTCATTGTCGGCCATGGTCCAAAGGGCCTCGCCGCGAAAATCTGCTCGACTGGCGAGCAGAAAGCCGTCCTGACAGGGCTCATTCTGGCGCATGCCGAATTGATCCAAGCAGGCTTCGACGGGTGGGCGCCGCTCATGCTGCTTGATGAGATTGCGGCGCATCTTGATGAATACCGGCGCAGTGCTCTCTTTCATGAAATCGACCAGCTCGGAGTACAGGCCTGGATGACCGGAACAGACGCCAAAATGTTCGAGACTCTGGGTGATCGCGCCCGCTTTTTGACGGTCGATGAAGGTAGCGTTCACGGCTGAATCAAGCTATGCCTATCCTTACATTGCTGCACCGCAAGATGATGGGATGATTCATGACTGATGCGCCCGACGAGCCGAACGGTTCCGAAGACGAGTATAGCGCCGATTCTATTAAGGTTCTCAAGGGATTAGAGGCTGTTCGCAAACGGCCTGGCATGTATATCGGCGACACCGATGACGGGTCCGGTCTGCACCACATGGTGTATGAGGTCGTGGACAATGCGATCGATGAGGCTCTGGCCGGCCATTGCGACACTGTTTCCGTCGATCTCAACCCCGACGGATCGGTCACGGTCGAGGACAATGGACGCGGCATTCCCGTTGCAATTCATGCCGAAGAAGGCATCTCAGCAGCGGAAGTGATCATGACCCAGCTCCATGCGGGCGGGAAGTTCGATCAGAATTCCTACAAGGTGTCCGGCGGACTGCACGGTGTGGGTGTTTCTGTCGTCAATGCCTTGTCACGCCGCCTGGATCTCGTCGTCTGGCGCGACGGTCTCGAACATGCGGCTGCGTTCGAACATGGCGAGGTTGTGTCCAGCCTCGAGCAACGCGGCTCGGCGCCTGATGGACGCACTGGAACACGGGTAACATTTACGCCTTCTGCAGAAACCTTCACCATGGTTGAGTTCGATTATCAAACGCTTGAGCATCGTTTGCGCGAACTCGCATTCCTCAATTCCGGCCTGACGATCCGGCTCACCGACAATCGTGGCGTCGAGCCCAAGGTCGAGGAGATGGCCTATGAGGGCGGGCTGTCCGCTTATGTCAGCTATCTTGACAGGATGCGCCATCCTCTCCTGTCGGAACCCATCACGCTGAGCGCCGAGCGTGATGACGTCGTCGTCGAAGTTGCGCTGTGGTGGAACGATGGCTATCACGAGAATGTCCTTTGCTTCACAAACAATATCCCGCAACGCGATGGCGGTACGCACCTCGCCGGATTTCGTGGTGCGTTGACTCGGACGGTCAATACCTATGCAGCCGAATCTGGCATCGCGAAAAAGGAAAAAGTCTCCCTGACAGGCGATGATGCCCGTGAAGGGTTGACGTCTGTTCTGTCCGTCAAAGTTCCCGACCCCAAATTCTCGTCTCAGACAAAGGACAAACTCGTCTCCTCCGAGGTGAAGTCCATTGTCGAAAGCGTCATGAACGAAGCCTTGGGACAATGGTTCGAAGAGCATCCGGGCGAAGGCAAGCAGATTGTCCAGAAAATCGTCGAAGCTGCAGCCGCCCGCGAGGCCGCCCGCAAAGCGCGCGAGTTAACGCGTCGCAAGGGCGCCCTGGATGTCGCCAACTTGCCCGGCAAGCTCGCCGACTGCTCTGAGCGCGACCCTGCCAAGTCGGAAATCTTTCTGGTCGAGGGCGATTCCGCCGGCGGCTCTGCCAAGCAGGCCCGCAATCGCGAGTTCATGGCTGTTCTGCCGTTGCGCGGTAAGATCCTGAACGTCGAGCGCGCCCGTTTCGACAAGATGCTCTCCAGTCAGGAAATCGGCACGCTGATTACGGCGCTGGGAACCGGGATCGGACGTGACGACTTTTCGATCGACAAGCTGCGGTATCACAAAGTGATCATCATGACGGACGCCGATGTCGACGGCGCCCATATCCGCACCCTGCTCCTGACCTTCTTCTATCGGCAGATGCCCGAATTGGTCGAGGGCGGCTACCTCTATATTGCGCAACCGCCGCTCTATAAGGTGAAGCGGGGACAGTCGGAGCAATATCTGAAGGACGAGCGCGCGCTTGAGGACTATCTCATGGCGGCCGGTCTGGAAGAAGCGGTGCTGGTCACCAGCGAAGGAGCCGAACGTGCTGGAAACGACCTGCTCGATGTTGCCGAAACGGCCCGCCAGATCTCATCTGTCCTGAACGGTCTACACAGCCGCTATCCTCGCTTCGTGATCGAACAAGCTGCGATTGCAGGTGTTCTCAATCCCGAATTGCTATCTGACAGCAGCCGCGCACAGGAGGCGGCCGACTACATTGCCAAACGGCTCGATCTGATCTCGGAAGAGACCGAACAAGGCTGGGCCGGACAGGCATTGCCGGAGGGAGGGCTTGCATTCGCGCGCGAAGTTCGCGGCGTAAAGGAAGCCCACACGATCGACTCCCTTTTCATCGCTTCGGCCGATGCCCGCAAACTCGACCAGCATGCCCACCATCTGCAAGAGACTTACGCCAAACCGGCGACGTTGCGTCGCAAAGACGTCACAACCGCCGTTCATGGGCCAAGCACTCTGTTCGATGCGATCCTAACGGCCGGCCGAAAGGGAATTGCCAACATTCAGCGCTACAAAGGTCTTGGCGAGATGAACCCGGATCAGCTTTGGGAGACGACCCTCGATCTGGACACGCGAACGCTGCTTCAAGTGAAAGTCGGCGATATTGTTGACGAGGCCGACGAGATCTTTTCTCGACTCATGGGCGATGTTGTTGAGCCGCGTCGCGAGTTCATCCAGGAACATGCGCTAGAGGTTGCAAATCTCGACGTCTAAGTGCTCTGTCACTTAGCACGCGTGACGACGCTAAAGAAAAGCCGCCCGCTGAAGAGCGGGCGGCTTGTCATTTTTCGGACGGATTTGTCGACCGTTAGGGGCGATTGAACCGGAAGCCTCGGTGATGTCCACGAAAACTTCCGAAGTGACCGCGATAATAAGGCCGATAGCTCCGATATCCATAATAGGATCGGCTGCGGTACGGACGATAACCGTAGTTGCGATAGCCATAGTGAGACCGGTATCCATAGGAGCGGAAGCCTCTATGATGTCCACGGCGATTGACTTTATGAATGAGCGATTGCGCAGTGTCTGCAGTTGCTAGACCAGACGCCAGTCGTGTGTCGGCGGAAGCCGGACCTGTAATAGCCACGAGGCCCAGCGCAAGAGCGCCCATCACCAAACCGGTGGTTCCATACTTCATTTTTAGCCTCCTTCGTAATGACGTTCTCACGTCTTTCGTTTCGATGAGTTTGATGTGGTGCGCGTTTTCGGAAGTGCCCGTAACAGCTCATGACAAGGCTGGGAACGCGCTGTGATGATGCCCGCGAATAGAACTCTGCTATTGGAGATCACCCCCTGGCGAAATGAGGTATTCCTCACGTTCGAGGCCGCCTAACGCTCCCGTGAGGTGGTGTGCGCTCACGTTGAACCGATCGTTGCGAGTTGTCGAAATGCTCTCAGGCTAAGGCGACTGAAGACCGGATATCGACACCCCTCTCGACACTGACGAGCCCGCAAACAGTATTGTCGGCATCTCGATGCAGGGGCTTATGGCAGACTGATCGCCAATGCTGTCAGAGGAACGGACTAACGACGAAAATGCAGCCACGAACCTTTTTTCAAAGAAGGAAGGCGGAAAAACCGGGGATTTTCCGATAAATCTTTCTTATTTTTGCCAAATTTTAATGAATTTGCGTTTTGCGGATCTTGAAACGGAGCGGCGCCAGCCCCACGTCTTTCGACACAGCACGCAGTGTCGGGCAAAAAAGAAGCACCAAAGCTCCTACCGTCACAAAAGCGTAGCGCAGGGAAATAGCGATCAAACAGACGGGGCAGCTATGCAGCTCACCTCTTTGGGTTCGTTCCGAGCACCAGGCATCTACCAGCCTCTGGCTGACGATGCTCGTGTTGTTGACGAAAAGACAATTTCCCTCTGGCAGCCGACCATTCTTCAACTCGCCATTCGGCGCCATGCATCATCCGCCAACATCATCGCAAGGAGCCGGTAATGCTTTTAGCGGTAGAATCAAGCAGGTCGTTGTTCGGCCCCATCGCACCAAAGGGGAAATGTCATGCGTAAACTCCTCATAGCCGGCGCCCTCGCCGTCGCAATGTTCACTCCGGCCAAAGCGCTCGAGATCGAGATGCTCAAGCCGATCGTCGTCGCCCATGTCAATATCTCGACGCAGAGACTGCACGTCTCCATCAATGGCGAAGAGAAGTATGTCTGGAAAGTTTCAACAGGAGCGGCAGGCCATCGCACGCCGACCGGCAACTATAAGCCATACCGCGTTCACCGGCATTGGTGGTCCCGGCAGTATGACAATGCGCCGATGCATTGGGCACTGTTCTTCCATCGCGGATACGCAATCCACGCGACCGATTACACGCGCAATCTGGGCGTCCCGGCGTCACACGGCTGCGTCCGGTTGCACCCGGCAAACGCAGCAAAGCTCTTCGGGCTCGTGAAAAAGTATGGCGCGGTTCGCACGAAGATCAAGCTGACAGGTGACTGGCGCATTGCCGAGCGGAACGCTCCAAAGCGACCGACGGCCGTTGCGAGCTATCAGCGTCGCAGTGCACCAGCCATTGGCAGCTTCACACAGTTTGGCAATTAAGCTGGTCAGCTCCGCGCCTCCGGGCGCCATGCGATCAGCGATTAGAGCCGGCCGACGGCAAGCGGCCGGCTCTTTTGATTCCAGTTAGTCATGCCAACCATCAGTTTTACTGTTTTTGCTGAGCCTTTGTTTTTTCGGTCGCGGTTGTTCTTGGCCTCTTGCAACTTCGCGGAGATGCGCTGGCGCTATCCTGCTGCTTGGGAAACTGTTGGATCATCTGAGTTTATTTCGCTCACGGCTATTCCGCGCTGATGCGCGGATTAGCCGTGAGCGAAACAAACTCAGATCTCAGAGACGCGGCGCCATCACGCCGGACAGCACCAGACACACAGTGCAAACCCGCCTACCGGCCATCTACTCCTCCAGCCACGCAACCGCCCGGATCGGGCTGCCGGTACCGCCTCTGATCTTCAGAGGGAAACCGATGAAGCGAAAGCGTCCTCTGCCGACAAGCACATCAAGATTGACCAGCCCTTCGATGTGCGTGAAGCCCATGTCCCGGCAGACATTGTGAACTTCGTAGTTGTTCTTTCCCGGCCGCCCAGGACTGATCGGCTCGACACCGAACATCGTGATGCCTTTGTCTCCAAGCCAGGTTGCGGAGTCTTTGGTGAGGCCTTGAAAATCCGTAATGAACGCCGGTGTCCCATAACAGGCATCGGCAAATCCCGTGTGAATGAGGACGGTATCCTTTTCGCGTATGGTCTCGCCCGATGCCGCCTCCGCCTGCTCCAAATCTGCAATCGTAATATCTGAACGCAGCGGTATGTGTGACAGATCGAGGCAGATCGCCTCTGTGAAGAATGTCTCAAGCGGCATTTGATCGATCGTTGGCGCACCCGGGCTGGGATTGAAATGGCTGAGGGCATCCACATGGGTCCCCGAATGATCACCCATGGACAAAGCCATCGTCGCCGATGAGAAGTCCACACCATCTGTATCGCGAACGTCGTCATGGGTCCCGAATGGCGAAATAACGACGGGGGGATGCGTCGGGAAGACCTGCATTCGGTGATAGATCTCACGGGAAAGGTCAATCAGCGTCATGAGGTGTCCTCTCTAGATAGCAATCAACGGGTTTGCGCGCCGGTATTTCCGTTCGATTCAGTCGCAGAGACTTTAACTCCGCCTTAAAGCACGGCGAATAGGGTCGAGGCTATGGGGCGGGACAATCCGTCCAATTCGTTCGAGTCATCCGACCTACCGGGCTGGACATGAGTACAAAGCGTAGCCGAAAGCCCGGCCGGCGTGAAAGCGCACGGAAACCGGCATCGAGCCGGAGCCGCACGGCCAGACGGGGCAAAAAGACAAACTCCGGAACCAAGCGCCGCCAACGCGCGCGGTCGTCCTCGCGCGCGAGCAGTGCAAGAAGCAAGGCACGTTGGCACCTTGCGGGTCGACTGGCTTATTGGGCAGCCGTTGCCGGCGTGTGGGCCGCACTCATCGTTGCCGGCATGGTCGTCTATGTCGCAGCAACCTTTTCCGATCCTTTGTCAGCCGGGCTCGAAAACAGCCCGCCCAATGTCACCATCCTCGCAAGGGACGGCACCGTGCTGGCCGATCGCGGATTGCGACGGGGTCACGTTCGACTTGGCCAATTGCCCCCCTACGTGGTCAATGCCGTCCTCGCGACAGAGGATCGGCGTTTCTACAATCATTTCGGTGTCGACCCGCTTGGGCTCTTGCGTGCGACCGTCAGCAATGTCCGCGCTGGTACCGTCGTTCAGGGCGGGAGCACCATTACGCAGCAGCTTGCCAAGAACCTTTATCTGACATCCGAACGCACCTATGCGAGGAAGTTTCAGGAAGTCCTCCTCGCCCTGTGGCTTGAGGCTCGCTTCACAAAAGACGAGATCCTCGAACTCTACCTCAACAGGGTCTATTTCGGCGCAGGTGCCTATGGCATCGAAGCGGCAGCACAACGCTACTTCGGCAAATCGGCCAGCAAAGTTACCGTATCAGAGGCCGCGCTTCTGGCTGGGTTGCTGAAAGCACCTTCGCGCTATGCACCGACCAGGAACACCGCACGCGCTGAAGGCCGGGCATCGGTCGTCATCACCAAGATGGTCGATGCCGGAGTCTTGTCGTCAGCACGCGCCATGGCCGCCCTGACGGCTCCAGCAAGTCTGCGCGATCCCCACCGTGTCGATGGTTACGAATATGCCGTCGACTGGGTCAGCGAGCTTCTCACGCAACTCATTGCCGAAACCAAGCATGACATCGTTGTAGAGACGACACTCGACGCACCAATGCAGAGTTCACTGCAGAATATCGTGCAAGAACAAATGGCCGGCGCCGACGAACGCTACAAGGCGGAACAGGCCGCAGCTGTCATGATGGACACGAACGGCGCGGTCAGAGCGATCACGGGCGGGCGTTCGTACCGAAAGAGCCAATTCAATCGAGCGATCAAATCTCTCCGCCAACCAGGTTCGGCATTCAAACCCTTCGTCTTCCTCGCAGCACTTGAGGCAGGTCTCTCGCCGAACACGCGCGTTTACGACAGCCCGGTCAATGTGAATGGCTGGCGGCCAAAGAACTATTCCGGAAAATATCTCGGACCCGTCACGATGCGTGACGGTCTGGCTCAGTCAATCAATACGGTTGCGGTCCGCGTTGCAATGAAGGCCGGCCAGAGGCGTGTCGTCCGTACGGCCCGACGCCTCGGCATTTCCACGCCCATGCATAAGGATTTGTCTATCGCTCTTGGAACCGCGGAAGTCACGCTCCTTGGACTAACGTCTGCTTATGCCCCTTTTGCGAATGGTGGCCGGGAAGTATCGCCCCATGTGGTCAGACGCATACGGACCCGAAAAGGAAAGACGCTCTATCGGCGCCGGCCTATCGAACCAACGCGCGTGATCGAACGTGCCGATGTGGGTGCCATGAATGACATGCTCAATGCCGTGCTTGTTATGGGAACCGGCAAACAAGCAGCCCTGCCGAACCATCCGGCAGCCGGCAAGACAGGAACGAGCCAGAACTTCCGTGACGCATGGTTCGTGGGCTACACCGGCCGCTATCTTACCGGCGTCTGGGTTGGCAATGACAACGGCAGCCCGATGCGGCGGGTGACAGGTGGTAGCCTGCCGGCGAAGATCTGGAAGGCCGCCATGACGGAGGCTCATCGCGGACTTGCGCCAAGAGCACTTCCGGGAACCTACACCGCTGCGACGGCACGTCGTCCAGCCCGGGCAACTCGCCCTGCTCGCGCGCAACAGCCCGCCGTTACAGCAGCGCCGGCGCGCACAGCAAGACCGGCTCCTCCGCGGCGCACCACGACCGACCGGCCGTTCCTGAAACGTGTGATGGGTATCTTTGATACCAACGGCTGACGCCCGGCGATGGGCTTTTCTTGCCGGTCGCTCGGTTGTTGTTGGTTCCTTGCGAGATCGAGCGGAATGGCTGGTGCTTTCCGGTGTGATCAGGCCGTGGTTTTGGATTTGGGTTTATTTCGCTCGCGGCTATTCCGCGCTTTCGCGCGGGCCTCTGCGGGGGCGGCCTGACCGGCCGGCGCGCGGTCGCGCTTGCCGCGCCACTATGGCGCGGTTGTCTTGGACACAGGCAAGATCGCGGCGTATGGCCGGTGCAATACGGCACCATTTCTCATGGATTCAAGAATAACCGAGCGACCAGCGAGGCAAGGCCAAGCGGCCGCCGGCCGGTCAGGCCGCCCCCGCGGAGGCCCGCGCCTCAGCGCGGAATAGCCGCGAGCGAAATAAACCCAAATCCACCAACACGGCACCGCCCCACCGGACAGCACCATTTACTCGGCACAATCTACCAAAACATCTAATCGCCACTGATCAATCGCGAGCGAGTTCGTGCGCCCCTCACTCAGCACCGTACCGATGCAGTGCCGTTCCATGACACTTCAGCCATTGGCGAGCCTCGTCTGTGCGCGGCATTGTTTTGTACACAAGCCGCCAAAACGCCTTGCCATGGTTCATCTCTTCCAGATGGGCAACTTCATGGGCTGCGACATAATCGAGAACAAGATGGGGGGCGAGGATCAAGCGCCAGGAGAAAGACAGGGATCCGCTTGAAGAACATGATCCCCACCGGGTGGTCTGATCTCTGACGGTAATTCTCTTGGGTTTGAGACCGAGCTGTTTGGCATGCCAGTCGACACGAGCCGAAACATCCTTTCGCGCCTCACGCTTCAACCAATCCGTAAGACGCCTCGATACGTGGCGCTGGTCTCCTGCGACATTGACGAGCGGTCCATCATCATTGTCCGGATCTGTCCAAACCACTCCACGTGATGGTCTCTTGCCGGCCAGTCTTATCCGGTGTTCGAGACCACGGATGGGAAGGACGGCGCCGTCGGCAAACGGGACGGAGGCGGGGATTGCGACCAAACGCTTTTGAAGCCACCTCACATGCCTGTTGGCAAAGTCGAGTGCGTCAGACAACGAAGCGCCGGCAGGCAAGGTCAGGATGGCCGCGCGCTTTGCTTCGTCTACCTTCAGTGCAAAGCGCCGAGCACGCGAAGACCTGCGTATCTGAACAGGCTCATCTAGTCCTGCCAACATAACAAAATCATCATCGGAATCAGTCGGAGCGAGCATAGATTTCACTTGGACTTGCGCCGTCAGCCCGTTGCGGGCGATCGAATCAGCACGAGCATCATGCCATGAAACGATGTTTGTCTGCTGAAATCGCGCGCCCAAAATAGCAATCCGCCCCGCAACGTTGCAGGGCGGATCCTATTGGTGTTGGGAGTGTGTCTAGCTGGCCCGTGGGTCGGTGCCAGTCTCTGCCCGATCGTTTCGCTCGCTCATAAAGCGATCGAATTCTTCCTGATCGCGGGCACGCCGAAGATTGCGCACATAGTCGTCAAACTCAGAGCGTTCACGCTCCAGTTTACGGCGCTCTTCTTCGAGGCGTTTCAGCTCTCTCGAGCGATAATCGTCAAAGGCCTGGTTACCCGTTGCTCCCATGGAATAGGACGCTTCGAACGGCTTTGATGCACTCGAGAAATTGGATTTCAGATCGTCGACCAATGTCGGCAAACGATCACCCCACAGAATATAGGCCAGCATAGCAAGGCCCAGTGGCCAAAAGGCCAAAAAACCCAATATCATCAACCCGATATTGAGAGGCGTCCAGTCAGGACGCAAGGCGTACGATTTTGTCATCTCCCCTCCTGGTGAGAGTTACCCAGCCCAGGAAATGGGGATTCCAACCGTAAAATTCAAGCGACGGGAGCGATCGATTGGCTGACTTCGGTGCGCCTTCGCACTATTCTTGCCGGGCGGTCATTGTTCTCAATAAAGTCCGATATCCGTGGCGCAATCTCCGACCGGAATCGGGATCCATTGAAGACCCCATAGTGCCCGACGCCCTTCTGCACATAATGAACCTTGCGATCTGCAGAAAGCCCCGAGCACAGGCGTTGGGCAGCTTCAGTCTGACCAACACCTGAAATGTCGTCTTTTTCACCTTCAACAGTCATCAATGCCACGCGGCTGATCGCGCCTGGGTCCACCAGGTGATCCCGGTGCATCATCGTGCCATTCGGCAAGGCGTGGCGAATGAACACCGTATCGACAGTCTGTAGATAGAAGGCGGCATCGAGATCCATGACGGCCATATACTCGTCATAGAATTCACGATGCTTGTCTGCAGAATCGCCATCACCTTCGATCAGATGACGGAAGAGATCCTTGTGAGCCTCGAAATGGCGATCGAGATTCATCGTCATGAATCCGGTGAGTTGAAGGAACCCCGGATAGACTTCCCTTAGGAAGCCGGGATTCGGCCATGGAACATTCATGATCACATTACGCCGGAACCATTCGAGGCTCCGTTTTTCCGCCAGCTCATTGACCGCCGTCGGATTAATACGCGTATCGATCGGACCGCCCATCAACGTCATGCTCCGCGGTACGAAAGGATCGCCGGCCGCTTCCATGACCGACACGGCCGCCATAACGGGCACCGAGGGCTGACACACCGCCATCAAGTGAACGTCACCGTCGAAACTGCGGATCATATCGATCACATAGTCGACATAGTCGTCGAGATCGAATGTGCCTTCGGTCAAAGGCACATTGCGGGCGTCCGTCCAATCGGTGATGTAGACATTGTGGCGCGGAAGCATGTCCGTCACCGTGCCACGCAGGAGCGTCGCATAGTGACCCGACATGGGCGCAATGATGAGAAGGTTTGACGCGTCGCCCTTGTGGGCCGACGGCATCTCGCGGCGGAAGTGACGAAGCTGACAGAACGGCCGGCTCCAAACGACTTCTTCCGTAACGGGCACAACGAACGGTCCGACCTTGGTGTGTGTTATGTCAAAGGTCGGTTTCCCGTAGCGGCGCGTCGTCCGCTCGAACAGCTCGCAAGCAGCCGCCACGCCTTTTCCAGCGGCCGTGTGTGCCCACGGATTGAGCGGATTGCGGAACATCAGCCGGCACATATCGGACGCGGCTCGCGCCGGACGCAGTGCGGCATGATTCAGCTCGTAGAGATGATAGAGCATTGGCGGTTCATACGCCCCCATTCTTATGTTGCACCGCAACACAGTCTATAGACGCTGCAGCGCTTGCTGGCAATGCAGCCTTGGGAGGGGGTCTGGATAAGGTGAATAACCCAGACCGGAAACCGCAGTGGCCTGGGGATAGGCGCCTGGCTCTAGAGGAAACCCGCAATCTTGGTAGCCATGGCATCAGGACTCGTGCCATGGGAGAAATGTGCCAGATATTCACCATCCGGATTCATTAGAAAAACGATACTGGAATGGTCGATGGTATAGCCGGCATCGGACGTCTTATCGTCTACTTTCCGATAGTAGACCTTGTAGGCCTTTGCAGCCTTTTTAACTTCATCGACTGTCCCGGTCAGTCCGATCAAACGATCGTGGAAGTTCGGAACATAGGACGCCATCTGCTCCACGGTATCGCGTTCCGGGTCCACGGATATGAAGAGCTGTGTAACCTTCGATGCCTTATCCCCAAGCTTATCCATCGCGTCAGCCATGACCTGAAGCTCGGTCGGGCAAACATCCGGGCAATAGGTGAAGCCGAAATAGACGAGGCTGAGCCCGCCCTTGAAATCCTTCTCGGTAACCCTGCGCCCGGTATGATCGGTCAGTGAGAATGGCCCGCCAATATCCGGCTTGCCTGTGCCCTGCTGCACAACACCGCTCGTCGCAGGCGCCTGATAGGACAGTATCGTGAACGCCGCAAAGGCGCCGATGATGAAAAAACCGATGACGATAAAGGCCAACTTGACGCGCATTTCATTCGTTCCTGATGTTCAGCAACGCGGATTTGGATCCGTCTCCAGCCACAGAATCGGGACTCGGAAGTCCCATTGCAACCCTATTCGCCTGGAGTCAGTAGTGACCCATTGACACGTGTCGCGCGCAGGAAATACAGAAAACTTGCATATCCCGCAGCGAGCAGAACCGCATTGAGTCCCAATGCCCACCACATCGCCGTAGCATCGAAAACGCCTTCGAGGATGAGGGTGCGCATGCCTTCGAACACATGGGTCGGTGGCAGAGCCAAGGCGATTGGCTGAAGCCATCCAGGCAGAGTCGTCACTGGATAATAGACACAGCAAATCGGCAGCAAGACAAATCCTAGTGACCAGGCCAACTCTTCCGCGCCGAGGCCATAGCGCAGAACCACACCGGACGAGAGGAGCGCCAAGGCCCAACTTGTCAGAATGAGATTGGCGAAGAATGCACCGAGCGCCAAGCCAAGCCCCAGTAGATTGAAACCAAAGAACACATTGGCAAGGATGGTTACGGGTATCAGTCCAACGCAGAGTCGGATGATGCTCATAAGGCTCAAGGCGATAACAAACTCTCCCGTCCGAATGGGACTAAGCATCAATGGACCGATATTGCGCGACCACACCTCTTCCAGGAAACACACCGAAAAGCCGATTTTTCCGCGAAACAGGATATCCCAGAGCAGAACGGAGCCGATCAACACGCCGCTGGCTTTTGCAAACAAGCTGGAGTTCTCAGCCAGATGCAATTGCAGAAAGCCCCACATGACCATTTGCAGAAATGGCCAATAGATGACGCTGATTACGCGCGCCCACGACCCTCTGATGAGATAAGAGTAGCGCAGCAGGAGTGCCGCGATCCGGCGCCAGGACGCTCGCAATCCGTCAGATCTTGCGACGACAGGTTCCATCATTGATCGGCACGCATTTGCGATGCCGGTGTCGCGCCATTGGACCGGCGGCGCGCGATATCGAGGAACACGTCTTCCAAGCCATCGCGTCCATATTTTTCAATGAGCTCTTTCGGTGCACCATCCTCGACCAATCTTCCCGAATCCAGAATGAGAACACGATCCGCGAGACGCTCGACCTCGCTCATATTGTGTGATGCCAGGAGTATCGTGGCGCCTCGGCTCGACCGGAAATCTTCGAACTTGGCGCGGATCCAGTCGGCGGTATCGGGATCGAGCGATGCGGTCGGCTCATCCAGCAGAAGCAAATCCGGCGCGTTGAGCAATGCCTTGGCAAGACTCACGCGGGTTTTCTGCCCTGCGGACAGCTTTCCGGTTTCCCGGTCGAGCAACTGGGTGAGCTGCAGCTCTTCGGCAAGCGCTGCTATGCGCCCGGCGACATCCCGCACACCGTAAATGCGTGCATAAACGGTCAGATTCTGACGAACGGTCAACCGCATTGGCATGTCGACATAAGGGCTCTCGAAGTTGATGCGATGGGCCACTTTGTGCCGCGCCTTGGTCATATCGGTTCCAAAGATTTCAACGCGGCCCGAACACGGCTTTACGAGGCCCAGCAACATGGCGATTGTGGTCGTCTTGCCGGCACCATTGCCGCCAAGAAGCGCCGTGACACATCCGGGCTGGATTGCGAAATTCAGATTGTCGACTGCGGTGACGGCCCCATAGGTCTTGGTCACGCCCGAGACGTTGATCGGTAGGGTCGGATCGTTCGGTGCCGCATGTTGCAACATGTCTCGCATGCCTTTTACATATTGTCGCGCATTGCCGGAGGCTTCGTCTCACGACGCCTTGCGAATTGCAAAGGCTTCGCTTCGGCCGACATCTGATATATGAGCGGCAAGAGGGAGATGCCACGTCCCATGCAATTATCGGCTCCGACCACTTTCGAAGAGGGAACCAGCCGTCTGCGCCTTCAGACGATCGTGCGGCTACGCTGGCTTGCGGTCATTGGGCAAACCACGACGGTCGCTATCGTGCATTGGGGAATGGGTTTCGCCTTGCCGATTGGTTTGTGCCTTCTCGTCATCGCCCTATCGGCATGGCTCAACATCTTTCTCCGCATTCGATATCCGGCAAGCCATCGCCTCAAGACACGAACCGCGACCTTGATGCTCAGCTACGATACGCTGCAGCTTGCAGCCCTCCTGTACCTGACTGGCGGTCTGCAGAACCCGTTCGGTCTTCTGATCGTCGTTCCCGTAACAGTCTCGGCTACGACCCAGCCACCGCAGCACACAATCATGCTGGGCGTTTTGGCAATCGCGGCATCCACCCTGTTGACACACTATTATATGCCGTTGCCGTGGATCGAACCCGGCATGCTGGCGCTACCATTTCACTATGTGACCGGGATCTGGGTCGCCGATGTCTGCGGTATTATCTTCATCGCTCTCTATGCATGGCGTATTGCCAAAGAGGCTCGTCTGATGTCGGACGCCTTGACGGCGACCGAGCTGGTGTTGGCCCGTGAGCATCAGCTTTCAGCTTTGGACGGACTTGCGGCGGCGGCTGCTCACGAACTGGGAACGCCGCTGTCTACCATCACCGTCGTCGCCAAAGAGCTCCTGCGCGAGTTGCCCGAGGATAGCCCTAACCGCGACGACGTTATGCTGTTGCACACCCAGGCTCAGCGCTGCCGCGAAATCCTCTCCACGCTTACCCGTCGCGAAAGTGAACCGGACGCGATGTTTGCAAAGGTACCCCTGAGTGATCTCCTGGCAGAAGTTGTGGAGCCGCATCGCGACCTGGGCATCGAGATTGAAATTCATACCAATCCCTCCCTAATGGCTGACCTTGATGAGGCGACTTCCCGCGAGCCCGTCAGCCCACGTCATCCCGGCGTTCTGTTCGGCCTCGGAAATCTTATCGAAAATGCTGTCGACTTCGCGACCACACGTGTCGATATCGATGCCGAATGGGATGAAGCCACAGCAACCGTCCGCATCAGAGACGATGGACCGGGATTCAAGGCCGGCATTCTGGAACATTTGGGCGAACCCTATGTCACAACACGCCCCAACCATCACGATGGCGAAGACGGGGGCGAGCCCATGGGCCTGGGACTTGGGTTTTTCATCGCCAAGACGCTCCTGGAGCGCTCAGGCGCGCAAGTCACCACAGCGAATCGTAGTGCCGATAGCAAAGGAGCGATGATAACGATCGTTTGGCCTAGAGCGGAAATGGATGTCGCAACAGCCTAATTGGCCTTAATTGGCATCAAAAGCCCAAGTTTTAACCGAGAAATGTACGGCATCTGCCGAAAGTCTTGGCACTATCGAGCGAAGACCGCTAAAATATGTTGCTTTGGGAGTGGAGGAGCGTGCCCTTATGGATTGGTTTTAAAGGAACCTAGATAATGATGCCGCATGCCGAGACACCGGAAGACAAGTCTCTTCTCATCGTCGACGATGACCAGCCGTTCCTGCAACGCCTGGGACGGGCGATGGAAACACGCGGATTTCACGTCAAGACCGCGCACACGATAGCTGAAGGCATGTCCGCCATTCGTAACGGCGCCCCCGCCTATGCAGTCGTGGATCTGCGTCTCGACGATGGCAACGGTCTCGACGTGATCGAGGCGCTCCATGATCGACGACCCGATGCACGCGCGGTTGTCCTGACCGGCTACGGCAATATCGCAACCGCCGTAACGGCCGTTAAACTTGGCGCCGTTGACTATCTGGCCAAGCCCGCCGATGCGGACGATGTCTACAACGCCCTGCTAGCACCTGTGGATGCAAAAGCGCCGCCCCCGGAAAATCCGATGTCGGCCGACAGGGTGCGATGGGAACACATTCAGCGGGTGTATGAACTTTGCAACCGCAATGTGTCCGAGACCGCGCGCCGCCTCAACATGCATCGACGGACACTTCAGCGCATTCTCGCCAAGCGGGCGCCTCGATAGCGCCCCGAAAGCCGCCGATCGGCTCATGATTCGGCAGCGAGACCGGGATCTATCGCGCTTTGCAGCCTGAGAGCGGCAGCTCTGGCAAACCGCAATGTGACAGCTTTGCGCCGTGCCGCTGCCAAGCGGTGCTCAGGAGCCTCGCGAATGATTTCGGCACCATAGCGATCCGCTATGATCAAGCCGGTATCGTCAGGGAGTACATCGAGAGGAAACCGGTCGTCGACGGCAAAGAACATTTGGTCGCAATGCTCTCGATAGTCCCCCCATTTCGAATCCGACCGAAAATCGGCTAACGAAGATTTGATCTCGACAATCCAGAGATCGCCCTTACGTGTCAGTATGACGATATCTGCACGACGACCACTGGAAAGCGGCAATTCACTGACGACGGCATTACCGCAAGCCCGCATGAGACGGCTGGTTCCGCGTTGGATATCGGCTGCTGCTTGAGATTGTCGACCATCAACCGGTGGGCCTGTTTCAAAGACTGTCATGTCAGGAGAAAGCCCCGTTTTTTTGCTTTCGAAGGTCCGCTGTGATATGCCTGCGTCAGGCCACACACGCTCCGCTAATCGCTAAGCGAGAACCATTCCGGCGTACACCGCCGCAAGCGATCTGTCATTTTTTCTTCAAACAGAGACGCTAGTCACCCCCGTAATCGGAGGCTTCAATGCCCTTAGATCACGCCGTCCAGGCGGAGAGCGATGCGGCTCTCGACACGCTCCACGACAGGCTCTTTACAACCCGGCGCCTGACCGATCAGCTGGCTGCCCCGCTGAGCGATGAGGACCAAGTCGTTCAGGCTATGGATGATGCCAGCCCGACGAAATGGCATATTGCGCATACGACCTGGTTTTTCGAAGCTTTCGTCCTGAACCAGTTCTTGCCTGGTTATCAAGTCTTCGACGATCAGTTCGAATTCTGCTTCAACTCATATTACGAAGCCGTCGGACCACGCCATCCCCGTCAAAAACGCGGCATGCTGACGAGACCGTCAGCGGAAGACGTTCGCGCTTTTCGAACTCATGTCGATGAGGGCCTTCGCTCGCTTTTTGCTGGCGGGCATCTGAACGACGATGCGCGTGGACTGGTCGAACTCGGCATCAACCATGAGCAACAGCATCAGGAATTGATGCTGACCGACATTCTGTCGTTGTTCGCCCTGGGCCCCCTGCGACCGGCCTATCGCCCAGAATGCACACGACGCCCGCCAAGCGACACTGCGCCCATCAACTGGATCGAATGCAAAGGCGGCGTTCATACGGTCGGGCATCGGGACAGCGACTTCTCTTACGACAATGAAGGTCCGGCTCACGCGGTGCTCCTTCGACCTTACCGGCTTGCGGATCGCGCGGTCACCAACGGCGAATGGATGACGTTCATGGCCGATGGGGGTTACGAGGCGGCGTCTCATTGGTTGTCTGATGGTTGGGGAACGGCGCAATCGGAAGGTTGGCGCGCACCGCACTATTGGGAAGAGACCGATGATGGCTGGCAGCAAATGAGCCTACAGGGGTTACGCGCAATCGACCTGTCGGCACCTGTCGCCCATATCAGCTATTTCGAAGCCGACGCTTACGCCCGCTGGGCCGGCAAGCGCTTGCCGACCGAATTCGAATGGGAAGTCGCCTCCGTCGGCGTCGACCAAAGTGGCCGGCTACTCGACATAGACACGCTTCGCCCCCTTGCCGCATCGACGAGCGAGCAAGGCCTCAGGCAAATGTTCGGCGACGTCTGGGAATGGACCTCCAGCCCTTACACATCCTATCCCGGTTACCGTCCGGCCGAAGGCGCCGTTGGCGAATATAACGGCAAATTCATGTGCAATCAGTTCGTCCTCAAGGGCGGCTCGTGCGTCACGCCTGAGGGCCATGTGCGACGGACATATCGTAATTTCTTCTACCCCCACCAACGTTGGCAGTTCTCCGGACTGCGCCTTGCGGATGATATCTGATGTCTCGTACTGCCCCCGAATTTGAAGTCGACGATTTGCGCGAGGAGTTTGCCGAAGCGGTTCTGAGCGGCCTCGCACAGGACGAAAAGACAATTCCTTGTCGCTTTTTGTATGACGCGCGCGGTTCGGAACTCTTCGAGAAAATCACCGATCTGAATGAGTATTATCCGACCCGCACCGAAATCGCACTTTTGGAGAGGATCGGACCGGAACTCGCCAAACTGGCAGGACCGGGACGCGCGGTCATCGAGTTCGGATCAGGCTCCAGTCGGAAGACCCATGTCCTGATCGATCATTTGGACGACATCGCCGCTTACGTCCCCATAGACATCTCGGATGATGCCTTGGCAGAGGCGGCCCAAAGACTGGTTCAACGCCATCCCGAGCTCACGGTGCTTCCTGTCCATGGCGACTTTGGCGGCGATATCGATCTGCCGAGATCGCTCAGAATGTCACCCAAGCTTGGCTTCTTTCCGGGCTCGACGATTGGCAATCTGAACCGCGACGAAGCCCTGGCCTTTCTCTCAGACACGGCTAAGTTGGTCGGCCACAACGGGACACTGCTTATCGGTGTCGACCTGAAGAAGCCTCTCGAAATTCTGCTGCCGGCCTACAACGACAAAGACGGCATAACGGCAGAGTTCAATCTCAATCTCCTGCACCGGATCAACAGGGAACTCGATGGCAATATCGACGTTTCGAATTTCGAGCACGAGGCGATTTATAATGCGGATGCGGGCCGGATCGAGATCTATATTCGTAGCTTGATTGACCAGGAAATTTCAGTCTGCGGTCAACAGATTTCATTTGAGCAGTCCGAGCGTATCCATACCGAGAATTCACACAAATACTCGATTTCGGAGTTTCGGGAATTGGCTGCGGAAGCCAGTTGGAAATCCGAGCAGGTGTGGACGGATCCGGAGCAACTCTTTTCGATTCACTATCTTCGCGCGGTGTAGCAAACTGAGTTATTGTCCTGGAGATGGACGAACAACGATCAGAACAAGACGATGCGGATCTGAAGGTTGCGGTCACCGACCTGCGCCGCCGCACCGTGGCGGCCGAACTGGGTTTTGAAACAACAGCCGAGCTTGAACCGATCACCAGCCTGATCGGGCAGGACCGAGCGCTTGCCGCAATCAAATTCGGGATCGGCATCAAACAACCCGCCTACAATCTGTTCGTCCTCGGTCCTCCAGGAACCGGCAAGACTTCGGCATTGCGCAGCTACTTACAGGAAGTTGCCAAGGAAGCCTCGCCCCCCTGCGATTGGGTCTATGTCAACAACTTCGACATCGCGCACCAACCCAGAGCGATCGGCCTGCCTGCCGGTCGTGGCACCGAGTTGCGCCGGAGCATGGTCAATGTCATCGACGATCTGCGCACGGCCATACCCGCGCTCTTCGAGGGCGACGACTATCAGAGCCGGCGCAGGGCCATCGACGACGATTTCCGCGAGCGTAGTCAGGAGTCGTTCGAAGCGCTCAACAAGCAAGCGGAAACCGAAAGTCTCACGATCTTGAAGACCCCAATGGGTTTCGCGGTCGCCCCGACACATGAGGGGGCGGTGATCAAGCCGGAGGTCTTCGCAAAGCTCCCTGAAGCGGAGCGCAAAGACATCGAACAAAAAATCGAGGTTTTGCAGGACGCGCTGACGAAGGTTCTCGAAGAGGCACCGCGATGGCAGAAGAGCCATCGCGAACGTCTCCGAGAGCTCAATGAAGAGCTCGCGGAAGCGACAGTGCGGGAGGCACTCGTTGATGTGTCCAAGCAGTTCACCGCCATGGAAGACGTGCAAGCCTTCCTTCGTGAAGTCGAACGCGATCTCATCCAGAACGTCGCATTGTTCTTGACCGACGGTGTGGATGAGCAACATCCTGTGCCGCCGCAACTGGACACCGCCAGAGACGCTCGCTTTCGCCGCTATATGGTCAATGCGCTCGTCAGCCAGAGTGACACACCGGACGGCGCTCCGATCATCGATGAGGATCACCCGACACTGGGAAATCTCCTCGGCCGAATCGAACGCATCGCCCAAATGGGTGCGTTGGTAACGGATTTCCTCTTGATCAAACCAGGCGCCCTGCATCGCGCCAATGGCGGTTATCTTCTGATCGATGCACGCAAGGTCTTGCTGGCGCCTCTCGCCTGGGAGGCTCTCAAGCGGACGCTTCAGAGCAACCATATCGCCATCGAGTCTCCTGCCGACGAGCTTGGATTGGTGTCCACCGTTTCACTTGAACCTGAACCCATTCCGTTGACGCTGAAAGTCATCCTGTTCGGCGACCGACAACTCTACTATTTGCTTGCCGGCGCCGACCCGGATTTCTCCCGGCTCTTCAAAGTTGCCGCCGACTTCGAAGAGACCCTCGACCGCGAGAATGGGAATGTCCTCGACTATGCCCGCCTTCTGGCATCGATAGTTGAACGTCACGCGCTGAAGCCGATCGATGCCGCGGGCGTGGCCCGGATGATCGACGAAGGTGCTCGCATTGCCGCCGACAATGAAAAACTGACCCTCAAGATCGATGCGTTGGCGGACATTCTCCGGGAAGCAAATTATTGGGCAGATCAAGCCGGTAAAGCCGTCATTTCTGCGGACGAAGTCTCCCGCGCCGTCAGCGACCAGATCCATCGCCTCGATCGCATGCGCGAAAAAGCACAGGAGAGCATCGGCAGAGGCATCATGCTGATCGACACTGACGGTGGCCAGGTCGGCCAGGTCAACGGTCTTAGCGTCCTCAGCCTCGGCCAGTTCGCTTTCGGCCGTCCGAACCGGATCACGGCCCGCACACGCATGGGGTCAGGACGGCTGGTCGATATTGAACGCGAGGTCGAACTCGGTGGCCCGCTGCATTCCAAAGGCGTTATGATCCTGCGCGGATTCCTCGAAGGACGCTACGCTCAGAACGTGCCTCTCTCCCTGTCCGCCAGCCTCGTCTTCGAACAGTCCTATGGCGGCGTTGATGGAGACAGCGCATCGTCTGCCGAACTCTATGCCATTCTTTCATCCCTCTCTGGTCTTCCAATCGACCAAGGCATCGCGGTGACCGGTTCGGTCAATCAGCACGGGCAGGTGCAGGCAATCGGCGGCGCAAACGAAAAGATCGAAGGTTTTTTCGATGTCTGCAATGCGCGTGGACTGACAGGACGGCAAGGCGTCATCATCCCACGCTCGAACATCATGCATCTGATGCTGCGCGAAGACGTCGTCGAAGCGGTGGCAAACGGTCAGTTTACCGTCTATGGCGTCTCTTCGATCGATGAGGGCATCGAGATCCTGACCGGCAGAAAAGCCGGCATTCGCGCCGATGACGGGCGCTTTCCGGAAGGCAGTATCAATCATGCCGTCGAGAACCGGCTGATCGCATTTGCAGAGGCGCGCCGGAGATTCTCTGCCCGATCGGATGAACAGGGTCCGACCTCCTGATGGCTGAGACAGGTCATACACATTCGGACAGCGTTGTCCTGCATATCAGGTCCGGTTCAGCCAACCCGATGGCGCTGGAAGCTGCAGCCCGGCTTGCGCAAGCGATGCGTACGGAGTTCGAAAGCCTTTTTGTCGAAGACGATGAGCTTCTATCACTGTCCGAACTCCCCTTCGCGCGCGAGATATCGCCGACAGGACGACGTAGACGAGCACTTTCATCGGAAGACGTCCGCCGCGAAATGCAATCACGGTCACGCAGCGTCAGGCGGGATATCGAGCAGATCGCGCGCAGCGCGAACATCCGCTGCCGATTTACGGCTGTACGTGCTTCAGCAGACGCTGCATTAAGTCGCGCTAGCGAAAAGGCTCGCGTTCTCGTGTTCGCAGACTCGATCGGAAATGAAGCGCATATTCGCACACCGACACTGACCCGGTGCTTCGGCGCAGTCGAGGCTTGTCTGGTTCTCGGATCCCGTGTGCGAAGGACGACCGGGCCTGTCGTGATCGCACTCGACGAAATTGCAAACCTGCCGAGCATGGCTAATCTCGCTGAGCATTGGATTGCCGGACACAGCGATGAGGTCATTGTGACTTTGCTTGGGTCCGCGCTGGCCAGCCGGTCCGAAATCCTGCACAGGATCGACTCCGTCATTTCTGCCGACAGACAAGTTCGCGTGCGGTCAGTTGCTCACGACCAAGCAGGACGCGCGATCGCAGATTTCAGTGCAAGCAGTCGCGCCGGCCTTGTCATCGCGCGTCAGGGCGGGCCGCTTGCACCTGACGATATGCGGCTTGCAAGAGTGATAACCGCCCTGGAATGCCCCCTGCTATTGCACCGGGGAAACTGAAGCGACAGGCTCGGATGACTTCAGGTGACGAGGTCTCTGACGTAACCTGGTAGCGCGAAGGCTCCCCGATGAACATCCGGTCGGTAGTAACGTGTTTTTATCTTTGAGCTTTCGAACCGGCGGTCGAGTTCCGCCAGTGGTGTCCGGCGCAACGTCGCATCATCGCTTCCCCATCCGAATGACATCGGTCCGCCGACATAGGTCGGTGTCGTCGCGAGATAGGCCCAAGCATCTGCAAACAGGTCGTGGAAGGCCTTGATCGTCTTCGTGAGTTCGGGGCCTTGCACGAAAGGCAGACCATTCTGCGTTACCAAGACGCCGCCTGGCGAAAGGCAGCGCCGGCAGTTCGCATAGAATTCCGGAGTGAACAGGATTGCGCCCGGCCCCAAAGGATCGGTCGAGTCAACGAGAATCGCATCGAACTGGTGGCCGGTCTCGCCTGTGAAGGCCATGCCGTCCGCTATAATGACATCGCTGCGCGGATCATCGAATGCGCCTGCCGAAACATCCGGAAAAAACTCGCGGGCGCGCTCGATGACAGAGCCATCTATCTCACAAAGGATCGCGGTCTCAACGCTTTGATGCCTCAGCACCTCTCGCAAAACGCCCCCGTCACCACCGCCAATCACGAGAATCGACTTCGGTTCCGACAGCGCCATCAGCGGCACATGCGCCATCATCTCGTGATAGATGAATTCGTCACGGGTCGCGAGTTGCACAACACCGTCAAGCATCAGCATGCGTCCGAATTCGTCATTCTCGAAGATCACGATGTGTTGATGCTCGCTGCGGTCGTCGACGAGCACATTGTCGGCCTTAAGACTAAAGCGAAACGCGTCATGTAGCGTCTCATCGATCCATGTCGTCATGAAGATCCCCCGGACACAAAAAGGCTCGCGGTTTTGCATCAATTTTCGACACTCTCGCAAGAGTTTTATCGCCTTAGGCCGCAATCCGTCGCAGTGTGTCATCCCAGCACTGGCGTGGGTCAACCGGTCATGCTAGAGGCAAAGCAGGGCAGAGTTCGCTGTCACTCTCAGATCATGCTTATGTACGACCAGTGTGGCCGACGTCTCAATGAGCAACGAGAATAGTCCGAAACGCTCCTTCTGGTTCAGCTTTGGGATTGAGCGATTGGGCCTGGTGGCCCTGAAGGCGCCAGTCCTGGCGGCGATTCTCATCGTGGCCATGTCAGTCGTTGCCGGCTTCGGTATCAATCGCCTTTCCGTTGACGATTCGCTGACGGAACTATTCCGTACGGATACGGACGAGTTCCGCCAGTATGAGCAGGTCTCGAAGCGATTTCCATCCAGCGAATATGATGTTCTTGTTGTGGTGGAAGGCAAGGATCTGCTGACCCCAAGGCCACTCGATGCCTTTCGCAACATGGTCATCGAGTTCAATCTCGTGCCTCAGATCAAAGGTCTGGTTTCGCTCTTTTCTGCACGTGAACCGCCGAACGAAGACGGTTTTCCTCCTGCGATATTCCCCGCCGATATGCCGGAAGGTGAAGAGTTCAACAGGCTCGTTGATCGGCTCAAAAAGAACGAAATCGTCAATGGGAAGCTGCTTTCGGACGATGGAACTCTAGCGCTTGTCGTTCTCGCCCTCGATCATGGCGTGGTCGAGCAGATCGGTCTGAAAACGGCAATAGCGGAAATCAGACAAGTCGTGAGCGAAACGCTTGCCGGCTCAGGCCTTTCCGCGCAGTTCACCGGCCCTCCGGTCATGCAGCTCGAGATCCGCAACGCCGTGCAGCGCGACAGGATTCTCTACAACGGCCTCGGATTTATGCTCGGTGCGATGATTGCACTGATCTTCTTCCGCAGTATCCCGTTGATGCTGATCGCGGCTGCAGGACCGGGCGCCGCAATTCTCTGGTCGCTTGGCACGATCGGTTATCTCGATTTCGAGCTGAACCTGTTCGTCAACGTCATTACACCACTCATAACCGTGAACGGTTTTTCAGACTCGATGCACCTCGTTTACAATATTCGGCGTGAGGTGATGGCCGGGGTCGATCGCCTGACGGCCGCTCGCAATGCGATTATCAATGTTGCGCCTGCGTGCTTCCTGACCGCCTTGACGGCGGGGATTGCCCTTGCCTCCTTCCTCTTTGCCAAGTCCGCTCTTATTCGCACTTTCGGCGCTGCCGCCACACTCGCCATCATCCTGGCCTATATCGCCGTTGTGGTTGTCGTTCCGGTTCTCGCAGTTCTGCTCCTGCCTAAAACCAAGACTGATGCCAAAAGCGTCGAAATCAGAAAGGAAGCGCAAAAATCAGATACCGGCATGAATGCCCTGGCGCGGGGCTCGGAGATTCTATTCGCTCACGTTGCACGCAGTCCTTTGGCTTATGTTAGTGTCGGCACCATACTTGTGGTGATGGCCGGCTACGCTTATGTGAATTTGCAGCCCCACTACCGTCTAGCGGATCAGGTTCCGGACAAAGAGCAAGCGCTCGATGCGACCGGCAGGCTCGACGAGAAGCTGACTGGCGCCAACCCGGTTCACATCCTCGTGGAATGGAACAAGGGGCAATCGCTTTTCTCGCCCGCTGTTCTCGACGTGATCGCAGCCGCGCACAGTGTGGTTGAGAAACAGCCCGGCGTCGGCAATGTCTGGTCACTTCATACACTGCGCAAGTGGCTCCAGGACGCGGGCGACCCGAGCCTGGAGACACTCAAGAGCTATGTTGGCGTGCTGCCCGAGCACCTCACACGCCGATTCATAGCCGTCGAGCAGAACGCGATTGTCATTACGGGACGATTACCTGATGTCGACGCCAGCGAGATACTCCCGGTTATCGATCAGTTGGACGAAAAATTGGAGGCTGTCCGGAAAGCCAACGCCGATTACGATATCGCCGTGACCGGCTTGCCGGCGATCGCTGCCCGCAACAGCGCCCGAATGATCTGGGAACTCAATGTTGGGCTGGTAAGCGATATTGTCGTCGTCATCATCTTTCTTGGCATCGCGTTTCGATCGGCCTTCACCAGTCTTGTCAGCGTGTTACCGAGCGTCTTTCCAATCTTCGCAACCGGAGCGTTGCTCTATGTGACCGGGGATGGACTGCATTTTGCCAGCATCATTGCCCTGACCGTCGCATTCGGGCTCGCACTCGACAGCACGATCCACTTTCTCAATCGCTATGACATCGAAACCTGGGATGAGAATGGCAATTTGCGTTCGACAGAGGACGCTTTGAAATATACCGCACGTATGATCGGCCCGGTCTTGATTCTGACGACGATCGTTCTTGCACTCGGGCTCGGAGTGACGATCCTATCGGACCTGCCGTCGCTCAGAGTTTTCGGCCAGTTAAGCGGCGTGACGCTGTTTGCCGCCCTGATTGCGCAGCTCTTTATTCTTCCGGCGACGATAGCATTGGGACGGCGTTATTGGCCTGCGCCGCGGCAACGCATCACTTGACTTCTCGCCGCCAAACACATTCAATAAACTGAATTATAAAATACGTCTTTGACGAGGCAATTCTTAGAGAATTTCCTTCTACAAATCGCACCTGGGGCGGAAAATGATACCACAAATCGGGGTTTATGCGGCTTGCGCGGTCGCTCTGTTGCTTGGGTCTACCACAAGCCTATTGGCGGCCGATGACAGCATGAAACCGGCGCCCGTCGTCGATAGCGCGACACTGCCGCCTGCCATCGGTGAAATCGAACCTATGGTGGTGCCTGTAAAAGACGAAGAGGGCATCTACCATCAGGCATGGTTCCCGCAGTCTTTTCTGGACTTGAAGGATGATTTTGCCGAAGCGAAAGCTGCCGGCAAACGCTTTGCCGTTCTGTTCGAACAACGCGGCTGCATCTACTGCGTCAAGATGCATAAAGAGGTCCTTGCCCAGCGCTATATCAACGATTATGTCCGCAAGAATTTCCACATTGTTCAGATGGATCTTTGGGGCGCGCGCGAGGCGACCGATTTCGACGGCAAGGCTCTGACCGAAAAGAAACTTGCAGATCGCTGGGGTGTTCTCTTTACGCCGACCATCGTGTTCTTCAAGGATGACGTGTCAATCGATGGGAAAGCTTGGGGCCGGGACCTGGAAGTCGCACGCATGAGCCTCGGGATGGGGCCTGGCACCTTCTACGATATGTTCGTTTGGATCAACGAACGCATCTACAACAAAAACAAGAACTTTCAGCGGTTCCACTTGCAGCGCTATCATGAACGCGAAACACTGCGCGCAGCAGGCAAAGACGACAAGGCCACGAAGACGAACTGACCGAATTAGCGGCATGCGCCGACACAAGTCAAAAAATGCGATCAGGGAGGAAATGACGATGACTGATATTAGCCGCAGGCAATTCAACAAGCTCGCCGGAGCAACTGGCGCAGTCACCTTGGCCTCGACCACGATGAGTGGCTTTGCGATTGCGCAAGGCAAAGGCAAGGTTGTAGTCGTCGGTGGTGGAGCTGGCGGCGGGACGGTGGCCCATCAAGTCAAGAAGGGTGCGCCGGATCTCGATGTTACGCTCATTGAAGCTCAACCGCGCTATATCTCCTGCTTCTTCTCCAATCTCTACATTGGCGGCTTCCGATCGTTCCAGTCCATCACGCATACCTACGATGACTTGAAGGCACTTGGCGTCAAAGTGGTGACGGGCTGGGCCAAGGATGTGGATTCGTCAAAGAAGGTCGTGAAGCTCGAGAACGGCGATGAGGTTGCTTATGATCGCTTGGTACTTTCGCCGGGCATCGCGCTCAAATACGACAGCATCGAGGGTTACTCACCTGAAGCAGCGGTGACCATGCCGCATGCCTGGCAGGCTGGCGTACAGACTCAGATCCTCAAACGTCAATTGATGGAAATGGAAGATGGCGGAGTGGTGGTCATGGCGCCACCGCCGAACCCATTCCGTTGCCCGCCCGGTCCCTACGAACGCGCGTCGATGATTGCGCACTATCTCAAATATCATAAGCCGGCATCCAAGCTGATCATCTTCGATCCGAAACCGAAATTCTCGAAGATGGGCCTCTTCCAGGAAGGTTGGAACGACCAGTATCCCGGTCTCGTCGAGTGGGTTCCGCCGGAAATGAGCGGCAAGGGAGTCACGCGCGTCGATCCTGCAACCATGACGGTTTACCTTGGCGACGGGGAAAAAGTGAAGGCGGCCGTCGCCAACATCATTCCTGCCCAACGTGCTGGCGCGATTGCACATGCCGCAGGCTGCGCCGATGGCGACTGGTGCCCGATCAAACCCGATAGCTTTGCCTCGGCAAAGGTCAAGGATGTGTTCGTTCTGGGCGACGCCTCCATCGCCAAGGCGATGCCAAAATCGGCCTTCTCGGCCAATAGCCAGGCCAAGGTGGTGGCAAACACGATTTTGGCGGAACTTGCAGGCAAGAAGAAATTCCCAGCCCGCTTCCGCAACACATGCTGGTCGCTAATCTCGACGAACAACGGCGTTAAGGTCGGTGCAAGCTACAAGCCGGGCGAAAAAGCCGTGGATGTGGCGTCGAAGTTCATCTCGAAGACGGGAGAGACTGCAGAGCTGCGGGAAGCGACTTTTAAAGAATCGATCGGTTGGTACGACGCAATCACGACTGAGATTTTTGCGAAGTCGTAGCGAATAATCGCTCGAGCCCAGGTCTCAGAGTTTACTTGGGCTCGAGCGAGGCAAAATAGGTTGCCAAGGCCTTCATCTGTTCCTCATCGAGCTGTTGAACGACGGATTTCATCGCCTTGTTGTCTCGCTCGCCGTTCGTGTACGTCTTGAGAATGGTGATGAAATTCTCGGTATCCCAACCGACAATGCTCGGAATGTTGTTGCTGGTGCCGTCGAGCTTATGACAACTCGTGCACTCGCCTGCCAGATACTCTCCATAATCTCGCAATTCACTGGCTCGCGCTTCGGCGAATCCTAGTGTTGCAACAGCAGTCGAAAATACAAGATGGCGGATCATCGTGGTCTGCCTTTCAAAAACTCTCTCTTATCAGATCACATCTTCTGCCACGGTCAAGGCCTTCGCTTGAATTGGAAGGGTGGATTATATATTCCAATTTCAATATATGTTACTGCATAGAAAACTAAGTTGAAAGGCGTGGGGTCAGAAATGGACGAACTGAGAGAAACCATCGTCGCAGACGCCGGAACCTATCTGGCACTTGGCGGTTTGATCGTGGGATTGATTTTCGGATTCATTGTCCAACGCACGAATTTTTGCGCAATGGGGTCAATCTCAGACATTCTGTCTTTCGGCGACTATCGTCGGTTTCGATCCTGGCTCTTGGCAGCGGCAACGGCGATCATCGGCGCACAGATCTTGCAAATGGTCGGGATCGTCGACCTCGGTCAGTCAATGTATCTGAACGCCAATTTTAACTGGCTCGGCAATGTCGTCGGTGGACTTCTTTTTGGCATCGGGATGGTTTTTGCTGGCGGCTGTACGAGCCGCAATCTGGTTCGAGCCGGCGGCGGCGATATTCGCTCTGTCTTCGTCTTGATGATCGTAGGCCTCTTCGCCTACATGACGATCGGGGGGATAATAGGTCCGGTTCGAGCTGAATTGCAGACGGCAACGCAGATTGATCTGGGTGGATTTGGTTTCGACAGCCAATCGATGGGCGCGATGATTGGCAAAGCAGCCGGGCAGGAACAGGCCCTTGGAAGCTGGATCGCCGCGCTGGCGATCGCCGGCATCATGGTTCTCTACTGTTTCAAGGATGCAAGTTTCAGAAAATCCCCCTCTCATCTTGTCGCTGGCCTCGGTATCGGTCTGTGTATCGTCGCAGGCTGGGCCGTTACCGGCTTTGCATTCGACGAGTTTGCCGACCAGCCACAGAATCCGATTTCCCTGACCTATGTGAGGCCCGCCGGAGACACGCTCGAGTATCTCCGCAGATTTACCGCTGACATGGTCCCTGGATTTGCCGTGACCAGCGTGTTTGGCGCGCTTGCCGGAGCCTTCCTGGCAGCAATTACAGCAGGAAAATTCCAACTCACCACCTTTGCCGACACTGGCGATACGCTTCGCAATATGGGCGGCGCCATGCTCATGGGCATCGGCGGTGTCATGGCACTCGGCTGCACCATCGGCCAGGCGGTTACCGGGCTTTCGACCCTGGCCGTTGGATCGCTCGTGACCTTTGCGGCCCTGATCGTCGGCGGCATCATCGGCGTCAAAGCGCTTGAGCGTGTGTTGATGATGGGGTGATGTGGGCGGGGTTACTCTTGGTCCGATATGGCATCGGGGTAGAACGCCGGTGCTGTCTGGCGAGATGGTGCCGTGGTGTTGGATCCGGTTTATTTCGCTCACGGCTATTCCGCGCTGGTGCGCGGGCCTCCGCGGGGGCGCCCTGACCGGGCGGCGCGCGGTCGCGCTTGCCCGGCATTAGGTAGCAAGCGCACCAAGATTTCTGATGCCTTGCACCCGCGAGGTGACAAATGGCCGTAATTGGCTACTCTCAAGCAATGCTTGAGGGAAAAAACTTTATAGAGCTGAAGATAGAGCTTCGTGAGCCGGCTGAATTGTACGATTTAGTGGCCTCGTTCACAGCGGTTGCAAGTCAATTTGATGACTACATTCGCAATGAACATCCGAACCTAGTTGACGGCGACAGCAAGATCTACGTGAAGCAAATCCGAGCGGGTTCTATCGTCGCGGAGTTGCTCCCGTTCATCCAACCGCTAATCCAGAACATGGATTCTGCGCTGATTGTTGATGGTTTCATCAAACGGTACGGGGGCATCCTTCAGAAGTACCTTAGAGGCAAGCAAGAAGAAGCCGCAACCAAGGGCGATCTCAATGATTTCATGGGCCAGGTTGCCGCTATCGCCAAAGACCCGAATGGCTCTCTAACCATTGCGTCCGCCGAATATCGCAAGACAAAAACCACCACCCGGGCCTCTGTGCAATTCAATACGGAAGACGCAAAAAAAATTGAGTCCTTTGCGCGCGCTCACCAAAAGCAAATTGAGGCTAAGGCGTATGAGGTCCAAAAGAATGTGCTGATGGTCTTCTGGCAATCGAATGTCAAAGAAACGGAGACCGGGAAACGAACAGGTGAAAAGGCTATAATAGAAGAGGTCTCCGACAAACCTCTAGCCGTGGTCTACGACAGCGAGATCGCCGAGGGAAAGATCAAGCACGAAACGAAGGACGGTGACCGCAACCTATATAAGCTGGGATTTTATGTGACGTGCCGTGTTGAACGTCTGAGGAGTCGCCCGGTCGCTTATCGTATTTCCGAAGTTCACGAGATTATTGAATTGCCAGATTCGTGACGCCGGCGGCTGTCAGGCATTGCAGGAAGAATGCAACGCTAAATTTCCCGCGTGCCAGTTTGTTTCGAATGTTGACCTCTTTCTCTTCAACGCCGATTTCCGCCAGCCTTTCTACCAGCTCGGCGTATGTAACGCCTTTGCGCTTCAATTCAGCTTTTAGGAGGTTTGCCGCGAGCGTTTCCCAGCTCGATTTTTCGGGCATTGTGTATCCTTTGCGATAAGAAAAGTATCGTAAACGATACATATGCCCTTGTAAGAGCCACGTCAACGTACTATATACGTTACATAGGTAACGGACACGGTACAATGGCACAGCATTTCTTACTCTCGGCAGCGGCTCGCAGCCTTTCTCTCAAATCCATCTATCGGATGGATGAGGACAAGGCTCACGAGACGTTCTGCGAGATGCGCTGGGCCGATACGGACGGCGATCCGGTTTGCCCCCGTTGCGGTTGCGTCGAGTCCTACAAGATCACGACGCGCCGCAAGTTCAAATGCAAGGGCTGCCACCATCAGTTTTCGGTCACGTCAGGAACCATCTTTGCGTCGCGCAAGATGAGCTTCACGGACTTGCTCGCGGCGATCTGCCTGTTTGTGAACGCTGCCAAAGGCATTTCAGCTTTGCAGATGGCACGCGACATTGATTGCCAGCATAAGACGGCCTTCGTGCTTTGCCACAAGCTGCGTGAAGCGATGACGGCTGAGATCGAAGGTTTGAAGCTCTCAGGCGATATCGAAGTTGACGGCCAGTATCACGGCGGTTCTATCCGTCCGGCTAACTGCAGAGAGGATCGCATCGACCGCCGTCTTGCAGAACACCAGACAGGCAAGCGCCGCGTCGTCGTCGCGATGCGTCAGCGTGGTGGCCGCACGCTGCCGTTCGTCACACGCAACGAGGCCGATGGCGTCTACCACGTTCATCAGAACGCCACGCCCTGTGCTCGCATCTATGCCGATGAGGCAGGCCATTGGGACGTGCTGCATGCACGGTTCGAGGCGTACCGGATCAATCACTCTGAGGCTTACAGCTTGGGCGGCATTTGCACGAACCAAGTTGAAAGCTATTTCGCACGTCTGCGTCGCTGCATCCGTGGTCAGCATCACCACGTCAGCCCGCAGTATCTTGGCCAGTACGCGCATGAGGCAGCATGGCGTGAGGACCATTGCCGGGAACCGAATGGTGCGCTGGCAAACCGCGCGCTCGGTCTGGCGCTAGCACACCCGGTTAGCAGGCAGTGGTCCGGGTATTGGCAGCGTGCGGCGTAGTTTGGCCTTGTTTTGGGCTAGTTTTTCGGGTACGTAAATTACGCAGTGTGGTGGGGCCGCATCAACCCTGAGAGGCCGAAGGGCAATGCACTGTGTGATTGAAACTGAAGTATTTTCCAAATCGTCGCGACGGATGCGCCTGAGCGAGGATGACCGGTTGAAAATTACTACCTATATGTCTAGCAACCCGGATGCTGGTGATTTGATCCCCGGCACTGGAGGCGCGCGGAAGAGGCGCTTCCCGTTTGGGAACAAGGGTAAGCGTGGCGGAGCGCGAGTCGTATCTTTCTTTGCGGGAGATGACGTGCCTGTGTTTTTGTTGGATATCTATGCAAAAGGCGAACAAATCCGGCTTTCTGAAGCGGAGAAAAACGAACTTAAGAAAATATTGGGAGGAATCGCCGATTCCTATAGGGAGAGTGTCCGGAGGAAGGTGGCGAATTTATCGGAGATCGCATAATGGGTAAGGCTGGCAAGCGACTGATCGAAGCAGCGAGACAGGCTGCTGAAATCGCACGTGGTGATCGGGAGCCCGCTAATATCTTTGTACCCGCGGATATCGACGTGAAGTCGATCCGACTGTCGTTGGCACTTTCACAAGATGACTTTGCATCCGAGTTTGGGTTCAGTGTCAATCAGATTCGAAATTGGGAACAAGGGCGGTCGCGGCCGATGGGTGGTGAGCGCGCCTACCTCATGATGATTGAGTGCTCTCCAGACATTGTTCGCAAGCTGCTTAAAGAAATGCGGGATCATGCAAAATCTCGCGATGCAGCGTAATCGCGACCTAGATTACGACGCGACTTCCCAAAGCATGCACTGCCCGGGCCCTTGCTCGGACCGCAAAACACCGCGCTGGCGCAAGCCACGAAGGCACGATCCGGTCCGCTTGGCGATTTGCTTGAGCAACTGTTTGTTCTCGGTATCGAGCCCGCGTTCCGCCACAACCCTCTCGGCGATCTCAGTCGACGACAAGGGGCGGCTGGCGTTCCGCAACGTCTCCATGACGATGCGCGCGACTTCGCCTTTCTGGGCTCTATTTGGGTCTCGAACCGAACGGGCCTTGATGCGCTCTATGTCTATCTCTGGATCGAACAGTTTGAGCGTGGCGTCTACGTTGCCCAAGTCGATATACAACTGACGGAGCTGGTCCTGGGTGTGTTGGATCTGGCCCGCTAGCTCGGATCGCTTGCGGATGAGGGCAGTCATTACATGAGGCTCGGACATGAGCCGATTTTCTTTAAGTTAGAGAACGGAAGCCACCGAATTCTTGGTGCGCTTGCTGCCTAATGCCGCGCTTGCCGCACCACTGAGGCGCGGTTGTCCGTGATCACATGCTCAATCTTGGGAATAGCCTGGTGCTGTCCGGTGAGAACAGATCGTGGTTTTGAGATCTGGTTTTTTTCGCTCACGGCTATTCCGCGCCGATGCGCGGGCCTCCGCGGGGGCGGCCTGACCGGCCGGCGCGCGGTCGCGCTTGCCGCGCCACTAAGGCGCGGTTGTCCGTGATCACATGGTCAATCTTGGGAATAGCCTGGTGCTGTCCGGCGAGATCAGACCGTGGTTTTGAGATCTGGTTTATTTCGCTCACGGCTAATCCGCGCTGGCGCGCGGTCGCGCTTGCCGCACCACTAAGGCGCGGTTGTCTCGGACCCATCCGAAATCGTGCCGTATGTCACCAGCCATGCGGCACGATCTCAGATGGAGCTAAGAATAACCGAGCGACTAGCGAGGCAAGGCCAAGCGGCCGCCGCCCGGTCAGGGCGCCCCCGCGGAGGCCCGCGCGCCAGCGCGGATTAGCCGTGAGCGAAATAAACCAGATCTCAAAACCACGGCACCATCCCGCCGGAAAGCACCAGCAACACAGCCCAATCCCACGTGGAACCTGAAAACTACCGAAGAGAGACCAACCTCAGCCCCGCTCAATCCTGTTTGCAGTAGAGCTCATAGAGCAGAGAGATTACATGCTTCGCCTGCGTACTCGCGAGCGAGTAATAGATGGTCTTGCCTTCGCGCCGTGTCGATACGAGGCCGTCGAACCGCAATCGCGCCAGTTGCTGAGAGACGCTTGGCTGACGCAAGTTCATCAAGCGCTCCAACTCACTTACAGACTTCTCGCCTTCGACCAACTGACAAAGGATCATAAGTCGGGTCTCGTGGGCCAGCGCTTTGAGCAGGTCCGTTGCCGCACGCGCATGCTCGGCCATGTCCTCCAAATCGCTGATGGTCAGGGTTGTGGCTGGAAGTGTTGCTGCCGTTGTCATTGCGTCAGGCATAACCGCATCGCCAAAAGATCAGCGGATGCAATTCGCCGCCTCCTTGTTGCATGTCGCGGGCGTGACACGTGCCAACAGCTGTCCCAGAAGCCCCCAAAAGAAATCCTCACCCGGATAACCAACGATACGGCCAATCTCCCGACCATCCTTAGTCAGCACAAAAGTCGGGGTGTACACGACTGGCTTGATTTCCGAGAGATCGGCAGGTCGATCATCGTGAATATCGACTCTGCGAAGCGGTGCCGCCTTTGCTTCGGTCGTCTTGCCGTAGACAACCCCCACCTCTTCGTCCCAGACGTCACACCATTCGCAACCATCCTGCTCAAACATGACAAGTTCTGCCGCGTCGGACGACGTAAATGGCGCCGCAAGAACCAGCATCAGGACCGCCATAGCCGATGCTGCAGCGATCATGCCTGGCAAGTGTCTAATCGTCTTCATTGCGGCCACTCGTTTCGCGCCCTTGTCCCCGAATCCACTGAACCCGCATGACGTCTGACAGCGGAAAATCGGACCAACGCACCTTATCCCCTGAAACCATGCTGCCAACAAATTCAAAAATTGCAATATTTATATTGATCGCATCACTTTCCAGAATTATGGTTGCGTACAAGTGGCCTAGAGACAGACTTGTCAATCGTTGCTAGGCTCAGAAGCAAGAGTGGGAGGGTGTGCAGCAACGGAAACTGCCCGGAAACAAGGGCTTTCAAATCTCCGTTACTGCATCGGCTGGATCTCTCGTCGGAGAAGGTTCTGCCTAAGTCTGTCGGTTTGGGGCATGTCCAATTGCACCCCAGCGAACACCGGCACACGTCATAACTCCCACTTGATTATGAGGTTCCGGCGCGGTTTATCCGCGCGTCTTCAGACGGGCCATTGGTCCTCTGTGAGGTGTGATGGCAACCGATGAGGAGAGAAAGAGAATGAGCGAACGCATTCGAATTGACGTGCTCAGCCGCCGTGAGTTCGTCTTGGGCGCAACTGCTGCGGCGGCAGTCGCTGTGGTCGTACCACTGGGTACGGTTCCGGCAGCGGCTAAGGATTTGGACACGGCCATGAAGGCTGTGGCCGGTGACGCAAAACCTGTTGTGGGTAAAGTTTCGCTGGAGCTCCCTGAAATCGCGGAAAACGGCAATACGGTGCCTTTCACCGTCAATATCGAGAGCCCCATGTCTGACGCGGACTATGTGAAGTCGGTCCATGTTTTCGCAAATGGCAATCCACAACCCGATGTCGCAAGTTTCTTCTTTACGCCGGCCAGCGGCAAGGCAACGGCAACATCGCGCATGCGCCTTGCGAAGACGCAGGACATTATTGCCATCGCAGAAATGAGCGATGGGAAGTTCTACATGGGCAAGCAGACCGTTAAGGTCACGATCGGCGGCTGCGGCGGCTAAGGAGACAAGAAATGGCGAAACCACGCGTCAAGGTTCAGAAAACCGCCAAGGCCGGCGACATCATCGAAGTGAAGACACTGATGTCTCACAAGATGGAAACCGGCCTTCGCAAGGATAAGAAGACGGGCAAACTTATTCCCCGCAACATTATCAATGAATTCAAGGCCACTTTTGACGGCAAGGAAGTCTTCAAGGGTAAGCTCCATCCCGCGATTTCGGCCAATCCATATTTCTCATTTCATATGAAAGCGACCAAGTCGGGTGAATTCGAGTTCACCTGGACGGACGATAGCGGCAAATCCTGGTCGGCAAAGCGGCCGCTTACAGTCAATTAAGGCCGCCGGAGGATCAAAGCGACCTGCGGGAGTGGGAAACGTCTAGGGTGGGAGGAATAATGAAGAATCGGAAAATGTGGGCCTATGCAATGGCCCTTGCGCTCAGCGTATCTTTTGGAGTCGGTGAAGCACTGGCCCAGAAGAAAAAGAAAAGCAGATGTAAGGACGGCGAAGTCGCCCAAGTTGCATCTTATAAACTCACCAAGGGTGAGCATATCGATTTGCAGATTGCCGAATCGCTGACCGGCAAACCGGGCAACGCAGAGAAGGGCCTCAAAGTGATGGTCCACCGCCGCCTCGGAAACTGCATCGCATGCCATCAGTCCAAGAAGATCTTGGCAAAAGCAAAGGCTGACGACATCAACAGCCTGCGCAAATATGGCTTTCACGGCAAGATCGGCCCGACGCTCGACGGCGTCGCAAGCCGCTACACCGAAGGCGAGTTGCGCCTGATTGTCGTGAGTTCCAAGAAGGCATTCCCCGACGCCAACACGATCATGCCGTCGTTTCACGTGAACAAAGGTCAACACCGCGTGATCGGCGACTGCAAAGGCCTCGCCATTCTCAGCGCCGAGCGCGTCGAGGATGTGGTGGCCTATCTGAAAACCTTGAAGGAATAGCGGCGCTCGGAGACTCGAGCGAGGGAGGAATGCGATGAAAATCATCAAACTCATAGGCGCCGCAAGTGGTTTGACGGCGCTGGCATTTGCCGGTTTGGCCCTTGCGGCCGACGGGAAGTCGAAATCCGTTAGTACATCTGACGGGCATCCAATTGACGAATTGTGGTCCGGCTACCACTTTGCCTCGAAAGAAACGCAGGCGATGCAGGATGACGAGTTTGCCAATCCTGCCATGGCCTGGCACGACACGGGCGAAGAACTCTGGACGAAGGTCGATGGTGAAGCAGGAAAATCCTGCGCGACCTGTCACAAGGATGCAGCGACATCGATGAAAAAGGTCGGAGCCACGTTCCCGATCTATGACGAGAAAACCAAATCGCTGATGAATGTCGAAAACCGCATCAATCTTTGCCGAAAAGAAAATATGAAGGCAAAGCCTTGGAAGTATGACTCCACGCAGATGCTCGGCATGACGATCTTTGTGAAAGCTCAATCAGCCGGCACGCCGGTCAAAGTCAAAGTCGATGGCCCGGCGGCACCGTTCTTCGAAAAGGGCAAGGCCTTCTACTATGAACGCCGTGGTCAGCTGGATATGTCCTGCGCCCATTGTCATGAAAAGTACTTCGGCCAGAAAATCCGAATGAACACTCTCAGCCAGGGTCAATCCAATGGCTTCCCGACCTATCGGCTGAAATGGCAAAAGCCTGGCTCTCTGCATCGGCGTTTCTCGGGATGCAACAAGCAGGTACGGGCAAAACCCTTCAAGAAGGGATCGCCGGAGTATCTGGCATTGGAGCTTTATCTGGCATGGCGTGGCCAAGGCCTGACGGTTGAGACTCCATCCGTCCGTAACTGACGGACGACTGACTGCATTAGTATCGGCGGTGCCGCGTTACGGCACCGCCCTTTACCTATCGAGGCGCACATGCTCTCTCGCCGCGAGTTCCTAAGTGTTGCCTGCGCGACAGCAGCCGTTACTGGCATACAAGGCCGCAAATCCTGGGCGCAGGGCAAGATCAGCCAAGACGATCTTCTCCAATTCCCGACCAAAGGCCAGGTGACCATCCTGCACCTGACCGATTGCCACGCGCAGCTGATGCCCGTCTATTATCGGGAACCTTCGATCAATATCGGCGTTGGCGAAGCTGACGGGAAACCTCCCCATATTACGGGCGAAGAATTTCTCAAGGTGAACGGAATCAAGTCCGGCAGCCTTGACGCCTATGCGCTCTCGTCGCACGATTTCGTCGCGTTGGCGCAACGCTATGGCCGCGTCGGCGGCATGGATCGCATGGCAACCCTGGTCAACGCCATCCGTGCAGAGCGCGGTCCGGAACGAACATTGCTGCTCGATGGCGGCGACACGTTGCAAGGCTCATTCACGTCGCTTCACACCAAGGGCGACGATATGGTCAAGGTCGTCAATCAGCTCGGCACAGATGCCATGACCGGCCACTGGGACTTCACCTACGGCACGGACCGTGTGGTGGAGCTTCTCGGCGACAAGGAGACGGACGGGCAGATCAAGGCCCAGTTCCTTGCCGGTAATGTTATTGATGATGAATGGCAGGAGCAGGCATTCAAAGACACGGCCATGTTCGAGAAGGGCGGGGTCAAAATCGCCGTCATTGGTCAGGCTTTCCCCTTCACGCCAATCGCCAATCCACGATACCTCATTCCCGGCTGGTCGTTCGGCATTCGCGAACGGCTGGTGCGAGAGAGAGTCGAAGCGGCAAGAAAGGCCGGCGCTGAACTCGTCGTTCTCCTGTCGCATAACGGCTTTGACGTTGACCGCAAACTTGCTTCTCGGGTCGATGGTATCGACGTGATCCTGACCGGCCACACGCATGACGCCCTGCCAAGCCCCGTCACTGTAGGTAAGACACTTTTGATCGCATCAGGATCGTCTACCAAGTATCTGTCCAGGTTGGATGTCGACGTAAAAGATGGACGCATGGCGGGATACGAATTCCGACTGATCCCGGTATTGACCGATGCGATTACCCCTGATTCAGACATGACGAAATTGGTCTCGGAGATCAGGGCTCCACACGAAAAAATGCTCACAACCGAACTGGGCCGCACCGAGTCGCTTCTTTACCGACGAGGCAACTTCAATGGCACGTTTGACGATTTGATCTGCAACGCCCTCCTCGAGCAGCGAGATGCCGAGATTGCACTGTCACCCGGCTTCCGGTGGGGACCATCGCTTCTTCCCGGCCAGGCAATCACCTGGGACGACATCTACAATGAAACGGCGATGACCTATCCAGCGGTTTATCGACTGAAATTCAATGGCGCAGCGCTCAAAGACATCATGGAAGACGTTGCCGACAACCTCTTCAATGTCGACCCATACTACCAGCAGGGCGGCGATATGGTTCGTGTCGGCGGCATGGGGTATCGGATCAACATCGACAAACCTATGGGCTCGCGCATATCGGACATGACATTGCTCAAGACCGGCAAGCCCATTGAGGCCAAACGGGAATATGTCGTTGCCGGCTGGGCCTCCGTGAATGAAGGGACCGAGGGTCCCCCGGTCTGGGACGTTGTTGCAGATCACGTTCGTAGCAAGGGGACGATTTCGGTCCCGGCCAACAATTCTGTGAAAGTCACGCGCAGCCCTGCTTGATCCGCGGAGGTCAGCGCGCACGACGGCGGGAGCTATTCAATGTTTGCAGACGCTCATCTGTATTTCGGCGTCTCCATGGCGGGGCTGATCAGTTTCTTATCGCCGTGTGTGCTTCCTCTCGTTCCCCCTTACCTCGGCTTTCTTGGCGGTGCCAGCCTCGAGCAAATGACGGGCGAAGACGAAACGATTGCACCCGGCGTCTATCGACGGGTCATCATTGCGTCGATCTGTTTCGTTGCGGGCTTCACGACGATCTTCGTGGGCCTGGGTGCAGGCGCATCTGTTTTCGGGCAGTTCATTCAGCAATATAAGAGCGAACTGGCAATCGGCGCGGGTGCGATAATCATCCTCTTCGGCCTTCATTTTTTGGGCATCTTGCGCATCCCATTGCTTTACCGCGAGGCCCGCTATCACAGCGACTCGCGTCCAACCAGCTTCATCGGCGCCTATCTCATTGGCCTCGCATTTGCGTTCGGATGGACACCTTGTGTCGGCCCGATCCTCGCTACCGTCCTGACTATGGCGGCAAGCGAAGCGAGCGTGAATACCGGCGTCACGATGCTACTGGCCTATTCGCTGGGCCTCGGTGTGCCATTTATCCTGGCAGCGATTGCTATCCGCCCCTTCCTGTCGTTCATGGCTCGCTTCCGGCGTCATATGGGGACGGTCGAGAAGGTCATGGGCGGATTGCTCGTCCTGACGGGAATTCTCATCCTGACCGGATCGATCAACGAGATTGGCCAATGGATACTCGAAACCTTCCCTGGTCTCGGCATGCTGGAAAGCATGGTTGTGCCAGAGGGCATTGAGCAAGACCTGATGCGCAAAGGTCTCGACGGATAGGCCAAAGCTGGATGTCAGCCACGCCGGAGTGCATCTGTCGGCACGAAGGCCAATACGATCAATAACAGCATGCCGAGCCCGCCTGCCGAGGCTCCCGGAGCCAGCTGCGACGCCCCGCCAACCAGTCCAGCAATGACAATCGCCGTCAGCCAACCGGGCAGTCCGATGTCGCGCGCACGCTTTGCAACAATGTTGAGCTTCGCAAATGCCAACAGAATGAAACCGATAGCGACGGCAATGACTGCCGGCATTGCCAGTTGTTGCCTAAGCGATGCCCGGGCTGTCGCCAGATCACCACCGAGAATATGCTCCGCAATGCCGATACCTGCACCAAGAAGAAGACCGACAATTACGAAAAACACGACGAGCATCACCCAAAGCACCACGAACCGTGGCGTCTCGAGACGTCCGATGCGAACGTCGCCAAAATAGTCCTTCAACATGCCTGATTCTCCCCAAGCTCATGGTCCGGCAGCGCACGAACTTGCTACGATACCAGACATACTGTGGATCACGCATTCATGCCGAGTCGATGAGTGGGTTGAGCCAAAGGCCGTGTTTCAGCCGTTTCGGTATAGGTAGCTATATCCATTGATCGCAGGCACCCCACCGAGATGTGCATAGAGGACCTTCGAACCCGATGGGAAAAAGCCCTTTGAGACGAGGTCGATGAGCCCCTGCATCGATTTCCCCTCATAGACAGGATCGGTCATCATTCCTTCGGTTTGGGCGCAGAGTCGGATGGCTGCATTCGTTTCATCTGAAGGGACACCGTATTCAGGATAGGCATATTCGGTTTTGAGAACGATGTCGTCCTGGGTAATCTCACGTCCGAGTTTGACGAGATCGGCTGTATTCCTTGCGATATCGAGAACCTGGTCGTTTGTCTGCTCCGGTGTTCCCGATGCATCGATACCGATAACGCGATCTGCGCGACCATCCTTTGCGAACCCGACAACCATTCCTGCATGGGTCGATCCCGTTACTGTACAGACAATGACAAAGTCGAATGTGAAACCAAGATCCTGTTCCTGCCGGCGAACCTCTTCCGCAAATGCGACATATCCGAGACCACCAAATTTGTGAACTGATGCTCCTGCGGGGATGGCATATGGCTTTCCTCCCTTGGTGCGGACATCCTCCAGGGCGCGCTCCCAGCTTTCCCGGATGCCGATATCGAATCCTTCATCGACCAGTTCGATCTCCGCTCCCATCACGCGCGACATCAGAATGTTGCCGACACGGTCATAGACCGCGTCGTTGAATGGGACCCAACTTTCCTGGACCAGACGGCACTTCATGCCGAGTTTCGCGGCAACGGCAGCCACCTGTCGGGTGTGGTTCGATTGGACACCGCCAATCGTCACCAATGTGTCGGCATTCGAGGCCAAGGCATCGGGAACGATGTATTCCAGCTTGCGAACCTTGTTGCCGCCGAATGCAAGACCGGAATTGCAATCGTCGCGCTTGGCATAAATGTCGACATTGCCGCCGAGGCGATCGGATAGACGAGTCAGTTTTTCGATTGGCGTCGGACCGAATGTCAGTGGATAGCGGTCAAAGTCTTCAAGCATTTTGATTCATCCCTTCGTTTTTCGAAGCTGCAAAAACATAGCTTACGAGTCGGTGAAGGTGCTCTCGAAATAGATCAAAATTCTCCACTAAACTGTCCGATATCCGATCTTCATGTTAGCTTTATTCCATAAAGTTATTAGTTCATGGCAGAATTTCTCATGTCAGAAAATCTCGACCGGACCGACCGAAAGATTCTGAAGCTCTTGCAGCAGGACGGCCGTCTAACGAACGCAGATCTCGCAAAAAAGGTGAACGTAAGCCCGGCAACATGCCACCGCCGAACGCAACGCCTACTCGAAGAGGGATTCGTCAGAACGGTCCGTGCCGTCATCGATCCTTATCGTGTCAATCGGGGTACGCTTGCGATCGTGGGCGTCGTTCTGGACAGATCAACGCCGGAAAGCTTTGCCGCATTCGAGGCGGCGACAGTCAAGCTGCCATTCATCCTCGACTGTCATCTGGTCGCCGGCGATTTCGATTATTTCTTGAAGATCCGCGTGCGCGACGTTGCCGACTACAGCAAGATGCTCGGCGAGCAACTGATCGCTCTGCCGGGTGTTCGCCAGACACGAACATTCTTCGTCATGAAAGAAGTTGTCGACAATGCACCGCTCGATTTCTGAGCGATGGCTAACACAAACATGGGGTGGTTCTAGCGATACCCTTTACGGTTCTTCGACTTGTAACCATTGCCATTCTGGTACGTGTTACGCTTTCCATATGGCTTTTTGCCATATTGATATGGCCTATAGCCGTAATAGTTGCGATAGCCTTTTTCGTAGATGAAGCAGCCCTTATAGTCGGTCCCGCCGCCATGGCCAAAGCCGCAGCCCTTGCCTTCAATACCAAAACCATATCCATCATAACCTGATGTCTTATGGATCAATGATGTCCCGTCGATACCAGTCGCCATTGGTCCAACCGGCATCGCCGTGGCCGTCATCGGCAGCGCCCATAAGCCCAGAGTAACCATCGAAGCTGTCGCGATCGAATGGGAAAACTTCATAAAATGCCTCCTTGGCGTTGGCCGAGAGCTGGAATGACCGCATCATTTGCAGCAAAACCAGGATCATCCGGTGTCATTATACCCTAAATCGGTACGACACAGTTCATAGACAAGGGGCGATGACGAACCAGAAACCATTGCCCGCATTCTATTGAAAAAGAGCGACGCCAGGCTCTGGCGCCGCTCAAACTGATTAACCGGTTCTGGTCTAGCAGTTATTTCGGCTTATGGCCTGACATAGGCCCAGCCTTGTTCCTGCAGTTCGACCAGCCGAACGATGCCGGATGGGACTTTGATCGCCTCAGAAAGAAGCCCGACATCCTTGCCGGCTTTCTTGGACATTCTGGCATGCGTATTACCACAAGCCGAGAATTGCAGTCCCTCGATCTCCAGGGCCATCGTCGCGATGCGATCTTTCACCGGTGATGTATCGGCTCTCAGCATATGCAGGCCCGGTCCGTAGGCCACCAGTTCGATCTGAACTTTCTGACCCTTCTTATCGTAATATTTTTTGAGATTCTGGATGTTATTGAGGGCCATGTTCATGCGTTTTGGATCATTGTCATCCACATGGATCGCCACCTTCCGCATTTCTCCAGCGTCTACCGGAACGGGTCCGGAAACCGCTAGAAATGCAAGGCCCAAAAACAGCCCCGAGAAGATGAGAAACGACCGCTTACCGATGGACTTCGACATAAAATACTCCCTGATCACCATGTCTGTAGATGGAATATCGGCTAATATTGCGCCTTGTTTGAGGCTGCAAGCGTAGCGGTCCGGTACATCATGTGCTACGCATAGACACATACGATAACTTGAATGTGACTAGGCGTGACCATCACGTGTTCCGCCTGCCAGCGATTCACCGGCACTAATAGGAAAACAGGTGAACGGGAGGATATAAAATGAGCCTTGATCGTAGAGCTTTTCTTGCCGGCTCGGCACTGATCGGCACCGGCCTCGGTTTGAGTGGGGCCATTGCGGCCGATGGACCGGAGCCTGCACGTGATGATGACGGCATCTATACCCAGCCTTGGTTTCATCAGTCGTTTCTGGATTTGAAAGAAGATCACGCGGAGGCATCAGCCGCCGGCAAGCACCTCGCGATCCTCTTCGAACAGCGCGGTTGCCCTTATTGCCGCGAGCTTCATCGGGTGAATTTCGGCAAGAAATCCATCATTGAGTATCTGGATAAGAACTATGTTGTCCTGCAGCTCAATTTATGGGGCAGCAAGGAAGTGACCGACTTCGATGGCAAAGCCCTCGAAGAACGTGCGATCGCGCAGCGCTGGAACGTCGTGTTCACACCGACGATGCTCTTCTTCCCATCCGACCCGAAAGCGGTTGCAGGTAAAACCGGGCGCGAGGCCGAAGCTTTTCGAATGCCGGGTTATTTCAAACCCTTCCATTTCATCTCGATGCTGCAGTTCGTCCATGAAGGGCATTACAAGACGGAAAATTTCCAGCGCTTTCTACAGGCAAAGTTTCAGAAGCTCGAAGAGCAGGGACTGAAACCACAGGTTTGGTAGGCAGCGAAATTGACCTGCGTCCCGTCTAGCGCAGGATAAAAAAAGGGACGCTGATGCTGGACGTGCCGACGCCAATCATGATGGCGCTCTGCGGCGCAGTTCTAGGACTGGTCGTGGGCGCTGTTGCCCGTGGCGCACGCTTTTGTACATTCGGCGCGGTTGAAGACGCTGTTCTTGCCGGTAACAAAACGCGCCTGAGAAGCTGGGCTCTGGCGATAGCCGTCGCGACCTTGCTCGTTCAGGCGATGCATGTTTCCGATATCGCACGCATCGGCGAGAGTTTTCATCTCACACCCACGTTCGGCTGGGCCGGAGCCATTATCGGCGGCCTTCTCTTCGGCCTCGGCATGGCTCTCGTTGGCACGTGCGGCTATGGATCGCTCATCAGAATGGGAGGCGGCGATCTCAAATCCTTCATCGTCTTCATATTGATGGGGCTGACGGCTTATATGACGGCGCGGGGATTCACCGGCATCCTTCGCGAAACGCTCATCGAGCCACTCAGCATTGATCTCTCGGCCTATGACGGCCAGGGGTTGCCGCATCTGATCAGCGGCGCCACGGGGCTCGCCGTTCAGCATATTTGGCTCCCGACCGCGATTGCCGTCGCAGGTCTCATTGGGCTCTGGTGTTTTGCCGATCCGGTCTTTCGCGGCAGTCGCCGCGACATCCTTGCAGCATTGGCAATCGGTCTTGCCGTCGCAGGCGGTTACTGGGCGACCGGCGTGCAAGGCGACAATGCGTTCGATCCGCAGCGTGTCGAATCCCTGTCCTATGTTCTGCCTCCAGGAGAGACGATCGTCTATCTCCTGACCTTCTCTGGATCGACCATCGACTTCGGCATAGGAGTGGTCCTTGGGACTGCAGTTGGGGCATTTCTCGTTGCTGTCGCCAAACGGGAGATCCGGCTTGAGGCCTTCGACGATGCCCGTGAAATGCGTCGCCATCTTCTCGGCGCTTTTCTCATGGGGTTTGGCGGTGTGACGGCTCTCGGCTGCACGGTCGGCCAGGGCATCTCGGGTATGGCCACGCTCTCGATAAGCGCACCACTTGCGCTGAGCTCGATACTGATCGGAGCGACTTTCGGTCTGCTTTATCTGGTTACGGGCAGTTTCCAGGAAGCCGGCAGGCTAATGATCGAAAAGACCCTCGGATGGAGAGCCAAAGACCACACAAGCGGCGCGACGAAAGCATCCGCAGATTCTTGAAGTGCATAAAGGAGTCATGTCTTGTGCGGCTTCAAGATAAACGTGCATTTCTCTGTCGGGCAGGGGCAACCGGCAAGTCTGAGACCAAATAGCGAACTCTAGAACTCGGCATCGTCTGGAACGGACTCTTCTTGGACTTGAAACTGAATGCTGCTTGCGGCCAGCACATCCGGGGGCGCCATGCGGCTGATAGCGCCGTACACGTCCTGGGGCTCGCCTTCCAAGCGGTCCAGTTCCTCGGTCAGCAATGTGCCATACCAATTGACATACATCCGTTCGAGCCATGACCGCTTCGGCACCTGGGCTCGATCGTCATGTTTCGTCATCACCGCCAGAATTCGCTGGTGGCGACCATACTTGCCCGAGCCTCTATGGATTTCCAGCGCGCGGACGTTGGACCACGGGATCGGCGACTTCTGTTTCTTCGGCAGATGCAGATGGGTTTTCGAGACGATGATCCGCGCATCGCGATCCATGCGGACCTTGAGAACGACGAACCAGAAGATACCGCCGACAAGCGCGAGACTTCCCGCATAAACAGCGATCTCCAGCCAGTCGATCGCTGTGCCCTGGACGAGATTTGAAATCACGACCAGTCCGATCGGAAGGGCGCAGAAACCTGTTACGAGCCAGGCGGTCTGCTTCGGCTCATTTTTCGAAAGCCGAAATGAGATTGTGTCACCAAAGGTACTGACTTCCGGGCTTTCAACGCCCCACAAACCGGTATCGGCGTTTCGCGAATCGTCGTTATCAGTCACCCTTTTCACCCTCATGGCGCCAAACGGATCGTCAAAGATATTATCGGTGTTCCGATGCAACGACATCAAGGGCCTCTGCACCAAGTCAATCGGATCTTTCTGGACCGGAATGCAGTCGAGGCCTGCCGCCAACGACCCAATAAGCGAGTCCCATGAATATCGCGCCGCTTGAGGCGTTACCTATCGTCACCCACAGTAAGTTGTGGGCGGCACCCCAATAGGTGATTCCCTCCGGATGTTCGGAGAAGAGGGCGACGGAGAATACGGTCATGTTGGCGACGCTGTGCTCGAAGCCAGCGGCGATAAAGGCGTAAAGGCACCAGAAAACAAATATGCATTTGGCCGTGTCGTTCTTGGTGCGTGCGGACATCCAGATTGCGAGACAAACGAGCCAATTGCAGAGCATCGCCCGAGCCAAGAGTTCCATAGGGGTTCCCGACATCTTCTTGGCCGCAATGGTATGAATGAGATCCACGCCGCCAGCCTTTAGGACGACGCCGCCACCTCCAATAACAAATAGAAGCGCCAAACCCGCTGCGCCGCCAAGGTTACCGAGCCATGAGGCTGACCAGCACTTTGCCATCTCTCCTGTCGTAACCGAGCCAACCAACCTGCCTTGCATCATGTACATGGTATGGCCCGTGAAGAGCTCCGAACCGGCGAAGATCACGAGTGTCAGAGCGATGCCGAAGCTGAAACCCATGACGATCGGTCGGACGGATGCGTCAACGCCTTGGCCGACGCTGAAAATGAGCAGAATTCCCATGCCGACATAGGCACCTGCCATCATTGCTGCCACCAAAAATGCTATTCGGTCGTTGCGCAGGAAATCGGCCTTTGCTCGGGCTGTTTGAGCAAAACCTCTGACAGACTCATCGACGGTCATGCGGAACAGCTTCGCCGCAACGATTGGGGCGCTACATCATTGACTCGGCTCCCGACAAACAAAGGCACCACCCAAATGACAGCGAGAGCAAATGCTACAATGAGAAATCCAAAACCGAGCCGTTCCTGGTCGCTGACGAGATAGTTGTTGCAGATCCGGATCGGAGCATGGGTGTAGAGGAACGCGAGGACACCCAACATCGAAAGTGCATTGGCTTTCAGAAACCCGCGCACGATCGGGTGGACCTGCTTCCAACAGACTGCGAGCGGCACGCCGATCAGCAACGGTATGGAGAAAAATTTCGCCAGCGCAACGACTGGACTTTCCAATGCCGCATCGATGCTCCGCGGCAACATCCAAAACGCGATTGTGAAGACCGCAACGAGCAAGCCGGCCACGCCACGATCAGCGAGCGCATATGCATCCGCGCTAATCTCCCGCATCGCACGGCCGACGAGCCAACCGGCAAACGCCAGGCAAGGCAGTTGCACGAGCACATGCGTGACGGGATCTGCCTCAAGCGTTGTACGAAAAACAGCACAGGCCGCGAAAAGCGCTGCGGCACATAAGAGTTGCATCTGCGCTTTTGCCCTCACATCAACGACTCCACGATCGTCGCGGCGCGCTCGATATCATCGGTGTCCGTAATCGCCACGAGACGTCCTTGCCGATCTAGGACGTGTATGGCGGTATTGTGCTGGAAGCCACCGAGTTCATCTTGGATCACTGTGACACCAAAGGTCCGCAGTATTGATGGCAAGGCGTCGGCACGCGGTCGTGCGACCGTCCAGATGTTTCCATCCGCGCCATGATGTTCGGCATAGCTCGCAAGGCTTCTGTTATCGTCGCGTGCCAGATCGAAGGAGACCGACAACATCTGTACCTGTTTTCCCAATCCCGCGTTCTGCAAGCGCTTCCGCAGTCGAAAGAAGTCATCGCCGGCTGTCTGGCAGATCGTGGGGCAGGTCGTATAGATGAATTCGACAAGAGTGACTTTGCCATCCGGCAACGAAACCCGACGACCAGAGGAGTTGGTCAATTCGAATTTTGGAATTTCGACCTTTTCTCGCTCGACGTGCAGACGACGTGCTGTTTCTGCCGTGAAAGCGCCGAACCCATCGGTCGCCGACCAGAGAGCGAAGCTCCCGACGCATGCGACAATCATCGCCGGGATAAACGATGTTGGAGAACCGCGCATGAGGTCCATTACCTCAGTTTGATCGCATAACACCGCCAAGATAGCGGAGCAGGATCAGCGTTGCGCCCAGAACGACAAGTGCACCGAATCCTGTTGCAATCTGATCCTGCAGAATCCAACTCTCGATGTGTACCGCCCACCGTCGCGGCACGGACATTGCGCCGGAAATCAGGAACATCACCACAAATCCGATTCCACCGGCGATGTAGAGAGTGAAAGCTGCGCGATCGAAACCCGACAGCGTCGCCTGCGTGCCCTCGCGCTTGATCAGCCAGGCCATAAAGCCGAAGGCCATCGCGACTTCACCTAAGATGAGGTAGGTGTGGAAATGGCCAGGCACCCATTGCGTGTTGTGCATGACCTTGTTGACGACGATCATGCCATCCAGGATGGCCGGCACCGAACCTGCGCACCACCCGGCGACACCGAGCACCAGCAGCGCGGAAGCCAGATCCCAACGCATGCCTGATCCTCGCAGATATGTCAGGAGCGAGAATGCCGTCACCGCCAGCAAGGGTATACCGCTGAGGTAGGAGACGACCTGCCCCATCACGAGAGCCCAACCCGGCATGACCATGTCCTGCAGGAGATGATGGGGATAGACCGCCATCACGAAGAGCAGGACCGATGCCCAGGAAAGCGCAAAGACGCGCGTGCTCTTCCAAGGCCGACCGGTGTATTCCGGGATGATTTCGTAGACCGCGATGACCGCCATATAGATGGCTGCATTGATGAAGACATGACCGAAGAAGAAGATCATGTTCTTTGCCAGCAGCGCGTCGACGACAAATCCGGGCACCAGAAGATTGACCAGTGTCGCGACGAGAACGGCGGCACCGACAACGATACCGAGCGTGTTGAACACGGTTACGCAGGCCGATGCGATCACGGTCGGCGGTGGAGCCGTATCCGGGTCCGCACCACCAAACGCAACATGCCAGCCCATTGCCCTGGCAAGACCGCCATAGGCTTTAATAACTGCACGGCCGGTTTCCAGGTAGAACAGCAGAAACCCAACGCCAATAAGTGTGTAGCCAAGCACGAAGCATGCGGCAGCCCATGGCTCCCATGCACCACCTGAAATGGCAGGCAGCGGATACAGGAATGTCCAGCCGCCACCATATTCGCCGACGAATACGGCCGCCAAAATGAGCACGACACCTGCCAGAAAGAGGGTCAGAAAAATCCAGAATATCGCCGAGGTGAGATGGACATGCCGGCCGAGGAAATACCACATGATACAGGCACCGGAGAGACCGGCCGTCCCGACCGTGCCAGCACCATGTACCGTCATGAACTGATAGAAGATTGCAGGATCGAGCTCGAAAATCGTGCCCTGGGCCGCGCGCATGGCTAAGCCTATCAACATCATGAGAACGAAGACGGCACCAGCCAGGGCAACGGCGAACTTTACGGCTCCGGCTTGTGGCGTGGGTTCGATTTGTGTGGTCATGAGAGGGCCCTCTAGCTCTTACCGGCGGTGACTTCGAATTCATCAATCATGCCGTGGTGAGCGACGCCGCAGAATTCCAGGCAAATGACCCGATAGGTCCCAGGCTCGTCGAAAACATACCGAACCTGGTTGACGTAACCGGGCATGCTCTGTGTCTGAAACAGCAATGTCCCGTTCGGATCGACCACACCCATGCCGTGATTGACGTCTTTGGTATGGACATTGAAGACGACCGTCTTGCCTGCGGGCACGTCAGTCTTGTCGATCTCCCAAGCCCATTGTGCGCCGCTGACATTTACGGTCACCGCATCAACATTTGCACTGACGTCATGCGGCCACTGCCACAATGACGCTACCGTGATCCCGACACCTGCGATCAACAAGCTCCAGATCAGGCGGGAACGGCGTCTATCGTCACCGGCCGCAAGTTCCGCTTCTTTGCCGCTGGCACGGACCGCAGCGATGAAGATCAACCCAATCACCGCCATCCCGACCAATGAAAGTGTGAGAACCATCATTTGCATCTGCCAAGCGCCTCCCTATCGGCTTATTGAACTAATGAGAAAATACGCATATTTATTGCGTATTAATGATTGTGCTAGTGTCATATGTCAACCTGCATCGATCAAAGGCTGCCAATGCACATCAGTCAGTTTTCAGATTACAGCTTGCGGATCCTGATTTTTCTCGCCTCGAGCGACGAGAATGCCACCGCCAAATCGATCGCCGAGGCGTACCAAATCTCGTTTCACCACGTCGCGAAGGCCGCCCAGTTCCTGACCCGGGAAGGCTTTGTTAAGGCGACACGCGGTCGGTCCGGCGGCATGCGTCTGGCCAAACCCGCCAACGAGATTTCGGTTGGCAAGGTTCTGCGTGAATCCGAGAAGAGCAATGTCGCCCTGGTCGAGTGCATGAAACCGGAAGGCAAGTACTGCACCATTGTTCCAGTCTGCAAGCTGGCCGGCGCCTTACGGAAGGCTCAGGAAGCCTTCTTCAGCACTCTTGATGAGATCACACTTGCCGACGTGACCTCCAATCGGGACTCGTTGCGGCTGTTGCTCAGCGCCGCTTAAGCCCGCCTTATTCGCAACCGGTAAAACCGTCAGCGTCCATCTTGGTTTCATAGGGTGCGACAACGTCGGCACCGGGTGTCAGCTGGCTTTTGACGTCATCCCAGTTATCCGGCTTGAGGACGACCATCCAGCCTGCATCATAGGGATCGGCATTTGCGGTCGCCGGCGTTCCCTGCAGGTCTTCATTGACGGCAACGACCTCTCCGGCAACGGCCGACTTGGCGGGGCCAACCCATTTACCCGACTCGACCGTCGCGCAGGACTTGCCTTCTTTGACAGACCGGCCGACTTTCTTCGGTGTGAAGGCTACGATCTGGCCTGCCATGGCGGTTGCGACGGACGTCATCCCAACCTTGACATTCCCATCCGCTTCTTCCTGAAACCAGACATGGTTTTCCACATCGTAAAGCCGGTCTTCCGGCATATGGCATCCTCTGACGTCAGGCATATCGTCCCTCCTCAGCCACCGTTCGCCCTTAGGGGACGTGACGCGCAGCAAAAATCACCAAGTCCTTCGACCTCGAGCTTGCCGAAGACGAAGAGCGTAAGATGTTTGGCGACCATGGCCGCCATGGTCAACCGCTGAGCCGTATCGGCATGGCCGGGCTCCGTTGTGATCAGATTGTAATGATAGGCGAGCTCACGGCAAGTCTCTCGGCACGCATTGAAGGACGGCACACCCTTGGCCCCCTGGCGGTGCAGCGCCAGTAGACGAAAACCCTCGCGAGTCTCGGTCGTGGGCTCACCGCCCTTTGCCGTCACCCAGTCGGACAGAACCTCTTCCCCCAATGCCAGCAAGCGCGACACTGCTGCCACCGGCTCCGGTGAATTGGCCAGAGCTTCGATCTCCGTCTCGACGTCGGCGACTGCGCTCATATGAGTTCCTTGTCGAATAGGAAGTCCGTCGAATCGGAAATATTCTCATGGACACCAACTTTGCGGTGGCCGAGCCCCAGTGCAATTCCGAGAAGCTGTGTAAAATACATGATCTTGACGGTCGTCTTCTCACCGAAAACTTTTTCGGCCCGGATCTGATGCATCTCAAGACCCGTATGGCATGTCGGGCATTCGGTCGCGATCACTTCGGCGCCCGATGCTTCGGCCGCCCGCAGAATGTTCAACACAAGCTTGGTGGACGTATCGGAATCCGACAAGGTGTGCGCACCGCCGCAGCAGGCTGTCTTCAGTGGAAATTCCACATTCTCCGCACCGGCAGCCGCAAGCAGATCGTCCATGTAATGAGGCTGCGAGGTCGACTCCGATCCCGGCCCCTGGTCTTTCTCAGGAAAAATGTGGCGCGGACGCGTATACATGCAGCCATAATAGTTCGCGACCTTCAGTCCCTTGAGACCGCCTTTGACGCGCGCCTTCAATCCATCTTCGCCGATTGAATCCTTAATCCAATCGAGCGCGTGGATCGTCTCGGCCTGCCCGGCCTCATAGGTCTGATGGCCGGCCTTCGTCGAGAGCTTGTCGACAACCGCACGGGAGTCCTCGTCATGTTCGAGGTCGTACTCCGCCTTTTTGAGATTGTGGTAGCAACCATTGCAGGGCGCCATGACCACGTCGTGGCCCATTTCGTTCGCTGCAATGGAGAGCACGCGAGATGAGAGATAGGTCTGGATCTTCGGGTCGATATTCTTGACTTCCATCGCCCCGCAGCAGTTCCAGTTCTTCACCTCTTCGAGGCCAAGTCCGAGTTCCTTCGCAATCGCCTTCGTCGAGCGATTATAGGCATGACCGGTCCCTTCCAGCGCACAGCCGGGATAGTAGGCGACCTTGTCGTAGTTCTTTTTCGCCATCGTCCTTGTCCTTACTCGGCTGCCTGTCCGTTCGCCGCCGGCTTGTCGAGCCCGAGGGCCGCGCGCTGCTTGGTTTCCTGCTCGATGATATAGTCTTCGATCGCGGCCTTGGCCGGACCCCAGTCGCGGGTCTTGGGCTTGAAGAGCACCGCTAATCCCATGCGTGTCATCATGGCGACGGGCAGTTTCTTTGCGAGATTGATCGTCATAGCCACCAGCCAGTTCTGCAGCAGCGGCTGACCGGTACGACGGAAGAAGCGTTGGATGATCTGGCTCTCTTCGATCTTGCCGCGCGCAATGATCTGATCGGAAAAGATGTCGTCGAAAATCATGGACGGCGATCGCGGCGTATAGCCCTTCAGATGCAACCAATGGGCCGTTGCCTTCATTACGCCTTCGGGGAATACGTCCCGCGGGCAGACATAGGTGCATTTGTTGCAGGACACGCACTGCCAGATGATGTCCTTGTCGCGGAGCAGCTCCTGCTCCATGCCGGTCCGGATCAGATAGATCCAATAACGCGGATTGAACTCCGGATTCACCGCATTGACGGTGCATGAATTCGTGCAGGACCCGCATTGCCAGCAGCGGTGAATGTTCTCTCCGCCGGGCAGGGCTTCGATTTCGTCCTGGAGATCTTCGTTGTAGTCGGTGATCACCCGCGGCTCGATGAAGGTCGACCAATGTCCTGAGACATCGATCCCGTCAATCGTTAGTGCCTCATGGGTTTTGAGGTTTTCTTCGCGGATCAGCGACTTTTCGTGAATGGGCATTTGCTCACTGCTCCAACGTCAATTCGGCTGCTTGGACGCATCGACCGCAATGGCCTCGCCATCGATGGTCTTAAAGCGGCTCCGCCCGGATTTGGGCGATACACCATCGAGTCCGAGGATACGTCTGACATGTTCCAGAGGATCGCCCGGGGTCGAGAAATCGGCTCTCAGATAGGTCCCGCCCTGAGCTTCGATATATTCGGAATAGACCTGCGCCAGCAGGAGGTCGATCGAGAAGAGGGTGCTCTGATAGATCCCGTTGTCGGTCAGGAACTGGGCCAGTTCTTCGCGCAGCATGAGCCCCGTCTCGAATCCGTCCGGCACATCGATGACGATGTGATCCACATCGTCCCCGTGCCAGATCTCACGAAGGGCACCCGTGTTAGCCCGCACGTCCCAGATCCAACGGGTCATCAGAGGGTACTGCTCTGGCATCGTGAAATGCAGGATCTCGGCAGCCATGTCACGGACCCATCGATATGTCTTTTCGCTGGGAAAGCGCGCCACAAACTCCGAAACCCGCTGGTCGGCGGTGCTGGTATCTTCGGCACCGGCCAGCAGCATCTGAATTGCCACGTGGAAATGCTCATAGCCGTGGTCCCGCAGCGGCTTCGCCACGCGCCGGCGACAGGTCGCCATCAATGCGGTCATGTCCTGGAAACGGTCGGCCTGAAGGGATGAGGCATTGCCGCCACCCAGAAGCCCGCGAAACAGGTCGGACTTCAGATTCAGCGCCTCAAGCAAACGCTCCATCCCACCGACGGTTTCGCTACCCTTGACCAGTTGCTCCAGCGCCTCGGCCAGCAGCGGCCCGTCCAGATGAAGAACCGGACGTTCCTTCACCTCCTTTGAGGCGGTCGAGGATGGTGCATGCCATGCCATGGGCCGAGCCTTGTCTCGTCGATCTATTCGGCCGCGACGGCCTTGAGGCCGTTGACCGAACCGAGTGCCGACAGGGCTGCGGCATTCGCCTGGGCGATCGAGTCGTCGATGGTTTCAGGGCCGATCGCAGCACCTGCCACGAACACGCCCGGCCGTGACGTTGCGCCCATGATGCCGTAGCTGTCCTGGCGACCGATATAGCCGTGGTGATGCAGGTCGACGCCGAAGATTTCCGACAGCAGCATGTTGTCGACATTCGGGTCCATGCCGATGGCATGCACGACCAGATCGAAGGGAATGGTGATCGGCCGTTTCACCAGCGTGTCCTCGCCCTTGACGATGAGCTTTTCGCCATCGGAGGTCACTTCTGCGATACGCGCCTTGATGTACTTGACCTTAAATTCTTCCTGGCTCTTCCAGTAATAATCCGCCTCGTAATGGCCGAAAGTCCGGATATCCATGTAGTAGATGTAGACATGGCAATCGGGCAGCTCCTCACGGATCTCCATGGCCATATTGGCCGATACCGTGCAGCAGATCTTCGAGCACCATTCGCGCCCGATCTGACGATCGCGCGATCCAACGCAAAGCAGGATTGCCACACGCTTGGGCTTGCGCCCGTCGGACGGGCAATGAACGCCCTTCCCCGTCGAGATCATCTGCTCGACCTGGGTCGTGGTCACGACATCAGGGAACATACCGAAGCCCCATTCGGGCTTATTCACGGAATCGAAATGGGTAAAGCCGGTACAGAGAACGGCCGCCGATACGGCCTCTGTCTTGTCGTCGGACAGCTTCACCGAGAAGTTGCCTGGCTCGCCGGAAAATTCCTTCACCGACGTCGATGCGCGGACATCCACCAGATCGCTTTCCTCGGCGCGAGTGACCATACCGCCAATGGCATCTTTTGCCCACTCTCCCGACGGCACGAGCTTGGCATATCCGGAAAGGATCGGCGCACCGCCAAGCTTGTCTTCCTTCTCGACCAGAATGGTCTTTTGTCCGACTGTGGCGAGTGCACTGGCTGCGGCCAGACCGGCTGGCCCGCCACCGACAACGAGAATGGGTTTTGTCATGCGTTCAACTCTCTATTTCGCGGCCGGTTGGAAACCGGGACCGGAGGTGATCATCAGGCGCGGATCATAGAGATTGTCCTGCTTCCCGGCCTCGATCTCCTTCAGATAATCTTCAAATTCTTTTTTCTTGAGCTGCCAGTCGATGCCCATCTTCTCGTAGAGCTGTTCGGTTGGCGACGCGTGCCAATGGCTCTGCACGATCTTGTAGGGATGGGCGCCGCAGGCGAGTGCCGCGAACTGACAGTCGGCCAGAATGGGAAGCTCGAAATGCTTGCCTTCCGCCTTGCCGATCCACTGGTTCTTGTCGAGCGTCGTGACGCAGCCTGTGTCATGCCCGACCATAATGTCTGCTTGTGCTTCTTCGACGGCCACACGAACCTTGCGATCGATTGCAAAGGAGCGGGTAAACTCACGCTCTGAAATGATGTGACGGAAGCCGAAGCCGCAACAGTCGTACCAGGTCTTGTAGTCGATCACCTGCGTGCCGAGGGCTTCCATGAGGCCGGTGGAGACAGCAACCCGGTTCCCCTCCAGGATGGTGTCATCGTAGATCGCATCCTGCGGTACCATCTTATAGACATGGCAGGCGGGGTGCACGGTCGAGCGGATGTTCGTGACGTCGATTTCCTGATGGTTCGTGATCTCATGGCGCATCATGTGCAGCCATTCCGAATAGTGAACCACTTCCTCTGGAATCAGCAGTTTGCCATCCACGAGGCGGCCAAGCTTGCCAAGGATCTTGGTTACGCGTTCCCGCAATTCGGGCGAGTGGATCAGATACTCGCGCACTTCCTTGTAGTTGCCGAAGGACGTGCCGCAGTGGACCAGCGGATAGAAATGCCCGTCCTCAAGGCCTTGCGCCCGGCCAGACACATAAGCCTGATGGAAGTTACGCAGAAAGACGGCAGCAAGGCTTTCGAGATTGCCGATACCCGAGCCGTGATAGTTCCAAGCCGTGCAAGACGTCTGGTCTGTCTCGTCCAGATAGGACACATCCATCTTGTTCATCAGCCAGAGAAGTGAGGCTGGATATCCCGGAATATTGCCGCACTGTCCGCAGGACTTGTGGTGCCAGAGCTGGGTCGTCGGGATCTTCTTGTCCCAGCCATAGAGCGTCTTGGCGGTCATTGGCTTGTGAGCATCGGTCACGCGGTGGACGGCGATCTGTCCGTCCTTCTCCAGTTCCCACATGGCATCGCGCACATCTTCCACGCGGTCCTTGTTGGTCAGCATGGAGCGCCGATCGATCTTCTGCTCGACCCAGGCCGTCGCCCTCTGGGCTTCCGTGGGCGTCAGCTTGGCGTCCTTCCATTCGGACCCATGACCCGTGAAGCGTTCACCGGATTCGGTCTCTCCGGATTTATCGCCGCGTTTCCTAGCCATGTCTCTTACGTCCTCTCGATAATCTTCGGTCCCGCTACCGCGGAGCAATCAGTCGTCGTCTTCCTGATCCTCAAGGAAATCTTCCCAGTCTTCACGCTTCTCATCCATGATGTCCGTGATGACATCGAAGAGGTTCTCGTCGATGGTCTCGAGCTGGTCGAGAACGCCGGTCATCTCCCAGATCGTGTAGAGCTCGACGGAGGTCTTGAGATTGACCTCCCACGCCGTCTTGGTCGTGTTAAGCGTCGGCATGGGGATCGCCTTACGAAGCAGAGCCAAAGGCGCATCGATCTTCGAGATATGCGGTCCCCAGTCGGGAAAATGATCCGGCGTGATCATGTCCGGTGCCAACTGATTTCCGGTCGAAATCAGCTTGAGCATCACGCGGGAGAACGGCCGCAACACATCCTTGGCCGACTGCATGCCGTGTTTGATAGCGGCCTCGCGCATGAGCATGATGAGCCCGCCAGGCGAATTGGAGAAGGGACAGCGGGCGGCGCAGGTATAGCATTGCGCACAGGCCCAGATCTTCTCCTGCATGGCATCATAGATACCTTCGAGATTCTCGGTCCAGAGAAGCTGGACGATCTCGCGCGGGGAGAAATCGTAATAGTGGGCGGCCGGGCACGTGGCGGTACAGATGCCGCAGTTGAGGCACCCGTTCAGCTCGAAATCGTAACGAAGATCCGACTGGATGTCGTTAAAGATCTCTTCCATTTCCGCGCGTGGGACGACGGGAGCGTCCGAAAGCGGGTCACCGATAAAGTCTTGAACGCGCGTGCCCGGAGCGGCGTGTCCCATGGGTCAGTGACCTCTCGGTTTGGATTGCGAGGTTGGAGAAGAGAGTGTCTTAAATCGACGAATGAACGCCCCGGACTTGATCCGGGGTCCAGGGCGACTGCCAAGGATGGTGGGTGCTACCCTGGGTCCCGGATCAAGTCCGGGACGTAGATCGGCAATAGAATTCGATCTGCACGAAAGCATCGCAAACACCGCACTCAGTAAGTCATCACCTTGCAATCGTTTTCCATCACCTCTTCGACGAGATGGGCGCCGCCGACGATGCCCTCACATTCGGGGATCAAATCCTCTTTGGTCATGTCGAAAAGATCGAGGTTCGGGGAGCAGCAATAGAATTTGACGCCGGCCTCGTGGGCATCCTTGATGAACTCGTAGACCGACTTGGGCGAGCCCTCTTTGACATAGAGGTTTTCGGCAACACCCTTCTTCATCAGGCGGCCCGACGTGGCCGTGCAGATGACGTCCACCTCATAGTCCATGGCGGCGGCAACGGTTGCCTGGAAAATCGGCGCTCCGAGCTCCTCGCCATTGCGCGGATCGGTGTTCGCCATGATGATAACCAGCTTGTCGGACATGGGTCTCTTGAGCCTCCCTGTGGGCGCATTTCAGCACCCTTAATTCGATCATATTCTTATATTCAAAGATTTGCAAGTGAAGTGCGGCGAACGGCCACTCTCCGCTAATTCTGCATCAATTTCGTCAGTTGTACGAGCCCTGTCATGATGGGTACGAGGGCATCTTCGACGCGCGTCTTGCCCGCTCGCAGAGCCTCAAGCCCGGGGCCGGGATCGTCCGGCGCTTCGATGTACTCCATAATCAGGTCTTCGATCATCGCCGGCTTGACGCCAGGGTGCCCGGCGAAGCCGAAGGCGTTCTCGCCGATCTGGAAGAGTGCCGGCCTATCCGCCTCGTCGACGGCCAGGATTTTGGCATAGGCCGGCGGCACGGGGCGGTCGCGCATATAGACGATATTGGGGGCCGTTTCCGGCAGGTAGCCATTGAGGGCATCTGGGTCGGCGCGGGTCATATCGCCGGTCGTAAAGACAAGAGGTGCGGGCTCGGCGCTTCCGTCGGCGGCAATGGCCAGGATCTGGGCGCCGAGTCCAATGCCGATGATGGGCTTTTGCAGCATCAGGCAGGTCCGCGCGAGGGTGATCTCTTCATCGAGCGTCGGGATGATCTGCCCTTCCGTCACCGTTCCCCAGGGACCGCCGCCGAGGAGGATGAGTCCATCGCCGACGATGTCGGGATGCGGCAATCCACCGTCGGAGGTGAAGGGGCGGTGGTAGCCGAAACGGATCTGCCGGCCTTCGAGATGGTCCTCGAGAAGGCCGAGGAATTCCGATTGCGTGTGTTGGACGACAGTGAGGTGTTTCATGGGGTGCTGCCATTGAAACACTTCGGGAGAATCGTTGGATTTGAGATTGGGGCTTTCCCCCTCACCCAACCCTCTCCCGCCAGGGGAGAGGGCTTTCTTGCCTGTGGCATTGCTCCAACGTCCCTTCTCCCCTCGCGGGAGAAGGACAGGATGAGAGGGCGAAGATGGCGGGTTGGCAGGAGGAACCGGTTCATGCCGTTCAATCCTCCCGCCGAGAAATCGCGGCTTCGATCACGGTGCGGAAATCGTCTGCGGTGATGGTGAGCATGTCCGGATTGGCGGCTTCGAAAAAACTCGCGACCGTTGCACCGACGTCTGCGACGGCGACACCGCGAAGCGCGGCCTCCAGATCGTAGACGAGACGCGGCGGTGTCACGAAGAAATCGCCCGTCAGCAGGACCTCGCGGATACGATCCTGTTTTGCCCCTTCCAGCCGCACATAGGCCGAGACATTGCCGCCAGGGGTCTGATGGCCGGACGAATACACGTCCGCGCCGCCCGGATCATCGATTTCAAAGACGAAATCATCCTGACCGATCTCCTCTGTATACAGTTCCTTTGCGAGGGCCTCCTCCTCGTCCGTGGGCGCGCCTCGCTGCGGGTCGATGCCGAGCGCGTCGGAGAGGCCCCTCAGGATGGCCTGCTCGACCGCTGAGACATCCGGCGCCTCCCCGCCAAGCAGCTGCTTCAGCGTCAAGACACGCTGGTCGGCGCGATCAAGGTCGCGTTTTTTCAGCTTGGCTTCCGGGACATTGAGGCAGGCCACCATGGCGGCTGGATCGAGATCGACCAGGACGGTGCCCTGATAGATCAGCGTATCCCCATCGAAAAATCCCCCCGTTCCGGAAAGTTTTCGCCCCTCGACCTCGATATCGTTGCGCGGCCGGAACTGGGCATCGATGCCAAACCCCTTCGACAGCCCGCCGGCCACAGCCTCGCAGATGGCCTTTGTGTAATCGCCCAATGTCGCCATCGGCAGGTTCTTTCGGGAGAAAACCAGCTCCCAGCCGAGTTGGCGTTCATCGAGATATATGGCCCCACCGCCGGTGATCCGGCGCACGAGTCCAATGCCGTTCTGGCGGCAATGATCGAGTTTCAGTTCGTGGCCGATGGCTTGATGGCGGCCCACCAGGGCCGTCGGTGGAAAACGCAGAAAACGTACGGTATCCGGGACTTTTCCGGCCCCGTGAAGCTCGATCAGAGCCTGGTCGAAGGCAATCTGGGCGCGGCCTTCGCGCACACCCGTATCAATGACGCGGAACGGGGGCATGAAAAAAAGTTTCGATTGTGGCGACGGATTGGCGGCAGTGCCCTCGTAAGACTGGGTGGGACTGACATGAAAAAGAAAGGCGCGGCCTGCCCCCCTCGGTGTTTTGGCCATGGTCCGAAGTAGGCCCTGCACTGTAGTCGCGCCTCGGGGGCTCATTCCAGCAGCGGAATGAGCCCCCACTAATATGTGTGGGCGTGATTTTCAAAACACTATGGTGGCAATCCCCGGACTTGATCCGGGGTCCAGGGCGAAAAGCGCGGACGGTGTTCTTAGCCCTGGGTCCCGGATCAAGTCCGGGACGTAGGCTGTGCTTTTGGTTTTCGTTTCGGCACGACACGCCGAGAGACGGCATGGACACCCGAATCAAGTCCGGGTGTGGCGATGGAGGGTCTGCGGGTCGCCGCATCAACTATCGAACTCGAACTCTTCGCCGGGCTCATACATCTCGCCGGGTTTTTCCCGATCGAGCTGGTGGCGGATGCGGCGGATGTCGACCTCGGCGGGCTGGAAGGGATAGCTCGCGATGTTGCTGGGTGGCGAGTCGCCATAGGGGCGGTCGCACGCAGAAATATCGTCCTGGAATTTTCCAGGACAGCCCGATGTGCGGAATGCGATGCCGGCATCGATGATCGCATCGAGATCATTGGACGGCATGCCGAAGTCCACCACCCGGCCCTGCTCGTCGAAGCGCATGTGATCCACCCGCACATCGCAATAGTCGATCAGATAGCGCGCAAGCTGAACCCGCCGCCACTGGTCGCGTGGCGTCGCCGGCAGATGATCCATCAGCGAGCCTTGCTCAGGGAAGAAACAGAACATGTGGCTGTGGCCGCCAAGGTCCACCAGCCGCTGCACCAGATGCAGGATGTCGTGCTCCGTCTCGCCCATGCCGACAATGATATGGGCGCCGAATTTCTTGGGCCCGAAAATCTCCCGGGCGTCCATCAGGATTTCCCAGTACTTTTTCCAGCTATGGGGCGATTGCACGCCCTTGCCGCGGGTGCGATCGAAGATCTCGGGCGTTGCTGCGTCCAGCGCCACCGTAAAAATGTCCGAGCCCATATCATGCAACCGCGCCACGTCCTCGCGGACCATGGTCGTCGGGTTGGAAAGGATGGAGATCGGCATGGCACTCGGGTCGACCCGGTCGGTCCAGGTCTTGAGCACGGAGACCGTGTCCTCGTCCGACCGCGGATGGGTGATCATGGAAATGCACATGCGGTGGAAGGGCGATGCGTCGCCGTCGGCAGCCACCTTGTCGGCAATCTCGGCCATGGGCACCGCCGGCCAGTCGACACGAATGAAATTGCGGTCGGCATAGTCCCGGTCCGCCTCGCGGTGGCGCGCCAAGCCGCAATAGGCGCAATTGGCACGGCAGCCTTCCGGATAGGTCAGCAGAAGATTGAGACAGCGCGTGCAACTGCAGCGGTACATGTTGCCCGACATGATGCCAAGCGTGATGGCCGCGGCGGTCGAGAGCTGGACGTAGTCCGGCGAGCGCATATGGGGCGTGAGAATATTGTTATTCGGCAGGTAGACGCCTTCAGGCCGCACATCCGCGTCCTTGACGCGGCCGCCATTGCGCAGATCCTTCGGTGTCGCGCCGGGAATGCGGGGCTCCATGACGTCGAACGGATTGTAGTCGAGGCCGTCTTTGCCCGCGGCGCCCGGGGCTGCCCCTTCCGGTTTCAGACAGGTCATGAGGCGCTCCCGATCATTCTCTCAAGTTCCGGCAAGTGGCGGCTTCGGCAATCTCTGTTTGTCATGCTGCACACGGGCTGGGGGCCGTGTCCAGAGGCGACGAAGCCAGCGCTTCGGAACCACCGCCGATCTTGATCGAACAGCAGGCATGAGCCTGGGTCGCCGGCCGGCCAATCGCGTCCGCCAGCGCCACCATGCCGTCGGCTGGAAAAGCAATTCCATCGAGGCCCGCCATGACCGCATAGGCATCGGTCACCCGCTTGTGCATGCCGGGCGGCCGCGCACATCCAAGCAGCACCTGCTTGTCGGCAAGGCGCTCGCGCGCTTCCAGAAAGATGCGCCCGACATCGCCAGTTGCCGGCGTCACGAAGGTTCCGTCCTTGGCATAGAAGGGCATGATAACGACGAGAACCAATGCGTGGACGTTATGCCGGGCAATGATATCGAGCGCATTGGCTTCGCCGAGTATGCGCCCATAATGCAACCCGACAACGATATGCGGCACGACTTCCATGGAGGTGTCGCAAAGGGCCTCGAGCGTCGTCTCGAAATCGGCGACTGGCCGATCCAGATGATAGACCTCGCGGATCGTCTCTTCGGCCCCGATTACGTCCATCATGGCCGTATCGACCCCGGCCGATTCCATCGACTTGGCCCGCTCCCGATCCAGCAGGGCCGAGTGAATGGCGATCTTGAGATGAGGGAAGTCCCGCTTCAATCCCTCGACGACGGGCAGGAAGCGCTCATAAGCAATCTCGTTCCGGCGGTTCGATCCGCCCGAGAGTAGAAAGCCCTGCAGGTCCTGTAGAAGAATGAGATCCCGCACCTTCTGGTCGAGCATGGCCGGATTCGTCGCCGGGATCATCGGCTCCAGAATTTTCGCCTGACAGTGGTCGCACATGAGCGCGCAACCGCCGGCCGTGATCGAGAAGGCCGGAAAAGCGTTCTTGCCGCAGCCTTGCAGTTCGGACGAGGCGTATTCCTTGAAGGTCGGCGTAGAGAATCGGATTGGGCGCGTCGTGGTTACAGGTGCCCGGGCTTCGAGGGCGGTGATGAGGTCCGCGTCGAAGTCGGCGTCTTCCAAATCTTCGATGGTGGCGAGTGCGTCGTGCCAGGTCATCGGTCAATATATGCGGATAATTGAATATGATGCAATGGGGTTGGTGTCAGGTTGACGCCCGGGCTGCGGAAACGCCCTTTGCATGGGGTTGTTTTGCGGTTTTTTGAGTTGCCCCCCATAGACATAGTGCACACTCGAGTATTGTTTATGTCGCATCCATCGTAAGAATAGCAGCAGACTTGAGAGGCTTCTGACTATTGTCGAGTCATTAGGTACGGTCAATTGTCTTTGAAGCAGTTTGCAGCAGTGAGCCGAAGTCGAAAGCACGGGGCTATATCTGCCACCACATTGGAGTGGCCAGCATGCGCTTATTCTCGATGAAAGCTCGTGATGTCGAACCAGAATGTGCTTTCAAAGCGAACGGTTTTTTCTTCCCGCCTTGCATTGTGAGCATCAACGTCGAAGTCTGGGTGCCCGTAACCTTCTGGTCCCTCCCATTCCGCTTTCAATGTCTCCCAGGCCTGATCCGGGAGAGCTTCGACCTCGAATTCGAGCACGTCATAACATCGGTCCCCGTCGCGAAATAGGCTTTGGGACAAGAGATTCCAAGAAATTCCAGAAAACCGGTCTCCGTGGGGCCGGGATACGATCAACTGTTCGTATATCCTCTTTTCTACAAAAACATGCTCAATCGATGCACCGTTAAACGGAATCACTTTGCTGACGGTCGGATCGTTTGCATCAATGATGCATGCATCTTCCTGAGAGAATCCCCAGCCGCCGTCGATTGGCAGATCAATCTCGAAGTCTTCCAGAATAACCTGCCTCGGAGCGGGCGAACTACCATCTTCGGATGAAGGACTCATCTTTTGCCTGTCTTGTAATGAAGCGCGTCACTAGACTGAGCGGGCTATCTTCAGCCCTGCTGCATCTTGATCTTGCATTTCTTCAGGATAGCGGCCTGCTCTAGAGCCTGCATTTCGCCCTTCAGCCTCGCGAGCTGCGCGGCACTCGCACCGTCACCATTGGTGAAGAACGCGGCCGGCCAGAACACGACGACGGTTGCGGCCGTCAGCCACTTGTCCTGGGTGCGTTTCTTTTGCTGAACGCCGGAAGCTTCCTGGGCAGCATTTGAAACGCGTTGCATTTCCTGGGCAAGTTGTTTGCAGTTCAGGCTGTTGTAGACCACCGGCGACGTGTAGGCCGGCGCAACATCCTCCGGTGCTGTTGCGCAACCGGCGATCCCAAGAGCGATCATTCCTGCCAACGCTAGTGTGGCTCCCGACTTTGCAATTGGCATACTGACAACCCTTTGATTGCGGGCACGCATATTCGGTGCTCGGACTTTTGACCCTTCCGGAACGGAAGTGATGGCAATGTTGGGGCAAAAATGTGTCGCGCAAAGCAAACCGCAAAATAAATCAGATTCATGCACAATAAATTTGAGATCAATGTGGTTTTTACCACATTCACGGCGCATTAATTTACTATCGCCACCAACATTTTCACGGAATTGGTATAACAAAATAACTGATCAGGCGCGACCTCAGATGCAGTTGCAATCAATTATTTCTTCAATCAATAATTGAAAACGCCGAATTCAAAGCACCAAGCTAAACATGTCCGCTTTTGGATCTTGATTGAGCAGGCGCAATGCATCAGTTCTGCTCATGGCCTAAGCTGCGGGTCGTCATTGGTAGAGAATTACAGTGCCCCGATGATAACTCGTCGAATCGAGTGCCTAGTCACACCTGCAAAGACTTACCGCATACCAAACATCGATAACGCCCGGCCGCCCAATAGCTCAGCGCAATCCACACATACCCCCAGACAAACGTCGTAACCGTCGCTAAAAGATGCTTGTTGTGGTTCAAACGGATTTTCACCGCGACTGTCTGACGGGCGCAGCCGTCGCAGTGCGTTTCGATATGGTTCGAGTCCAAGACTTTGAACGGGGGCATTGGCATCACCGTTCCATTGGGCGGTTCGTTTTACAATCGCCATATTTGCCGCATGCTATCCGACCCTTCCTCCCCCAATATCCAGCAGGCTTGGACGTAGGACGCTCCCATGAAGCAACTCGACGAAAAACTCTGCGTCGTCACAGGCGCCGGCCGCGGAATCGGAGCGGCGATTGCCAAGGCCTTCGTGGCTGAAGGCGGACGGGTTGTTGTTACGGACAAGGACCTTGCGGCAGCGCGCGATGTCGCCGGACAGATCGGCGCAACCGCAGTGCTGCTCGATGTGCGCAGCGAAGAGCAGTGGTCGGAATTTGCGGCCGACTACCCCGAGATCGATGTGTTGGTGAACAATGCCGGCGTCACGGGTGTGGCATCACGTGTTCTGGGGGCAGATAGCCCCCAGATGTGTTTCGTTGCTGGTCTTGGTTTTATGTGGCAGCGGCTTGGATTTGCGTTACGGCCTCCTCCGTGCTCCAGACTGCATTTGCAATGAAGCGGAAGTTGATGAGCGCTGCCAGGTATCCATCGCCTTCCGGCAATTGCGCTGCAGCCGTCGCATCACGAACGACGGCCACCTCGAAACCGTTCTCGATCAGCTCTCGCATATGCGATTCAGTGCACAGATTGGCGGACATGCCGGCCAAGATGACTTGGTCGACACCCTGCTTACGCAGTTGCAGCGTCAGGTCATTAGTGTCGTTGCCGTACATCTTGTGAGGTGAGGTAACGATTGTCTTGCCATCGTTGATGTAAGGTTTGTAGCGCTCCAGCCAATCCGCTCCTGAGCCTCCAAAGCCCTCGACATTCAATGGGCCCTTGCGGTCGAACATGCCGATTTTGTGCATCAGTTTTTCCAGCGCACCTTCGAACTTCCAACCATGATCGGTGGGAAAGTAGTAATGCGGTGAAACGGCGACAGTGATTTCATGATCCTTGGCCGTGCGGAACAACGTTTCGATGTTTTCTACGGTGTTGTGCTCTTCGACGGAGGCACCGATGACGCCCCAGGTCACGCCCTCGGGGCTCAGAAAATCATTCTGGGGGTCAGTCACGACAAGTGCGGCCCGGCTCAGGTCGAGCTTCATATCAGAAGCCGGCAATCCCGGCTTCGCCGGTTCGGCGTAGGGATTGCCCGCATCCTGAGCCTGAGCGGTACCAGCCAAGGTTGTGGCCGCCACAGCAGCCGTACCTGCCAGTCCGGTGGTCAGCGCCTCACGGCGGGACAGTTTCTTGCTATCATTGCTATGGTTGTTGCAATTGCACATGGGGATCGTTCCTTCTCTCGATGTACTTTGAACCCCTCTATCCGCCACTCGGCGTGCCTTTTCGTCTTGATTTTGACCGGTTGCCAAAATTATCGTGACGGCGCTTGGAACAACGTCATTATAGCCAGATGACGTTTGACCATATTTTCGATCAGCTCGACATACGTACGGAACCGTTTGCAATTTGCGAGATCCGCGGAACCTGCCATGTCGCGCTCAAGCCAGATGCAGCGGTGACCTTGCACTATATCTTGTGTGGCGAAGGTCGGATCATGATGCGTTCGCAACCGCCGATCAAAATCGCCAAGGGCAGCCTTGTGTTGATCCCCTCGCTGAACAGCCACAAGGTTTTGAACGATGGAGCCACGGTCGTACCCGGTCCGTCCTGCAAGCCAGCCGCACTGAACTTGGCTCAAGTTCTGAAGTCTGTCCCCGACAACGACCCTTCAGCGAGCCGCTTGGTTGCGCTTTGCGCCCACGTCAATATCGGGCTGATGGGTGCGACCGATGTTGTCAATCTGATCCGCGAACCTTTGGTGGCGCAGGCTGAGGAAGGGAGCACCTTGTCGACCTTGGTCGACACGCTGATCCGTGAAGTGTCTGAACCACGGGTTGGGAGCCGCGCCCTGATCCGAGCTCTTTTGCTGCAAGCGGTGATCGAAATGATGCGCAATCGGATGGCAGCGCAGGATGGCACGATGGATTGGATGGCTGCCTTGCGCGATCCGATGATCTGGAAAGCACTCAGTGCCATGCTGGACAGCCCAGGAAAACCGTATTCAGTTGAATCCCTCGCGGACGTCGCCGGCATGAGCCGCGCAGCTTTCGCGAAACGGTTTGCCGAGGCTTATGGCGCAGGCCCAATGGAACTGCTCCGCAGTTTGCGCATTCGCAAGGCGGGCGAACTGTTGCGCAACACAGATTTGCCCGTAAAGCGGGTCGCCGAAACTGTTGGGTTTTCTAGCCGAAGCGCCTTTAGTCGAACCTTTGAAGCAAGATCCGGCCAAAGCCCGACCGCGTTTCGAAAGGAAGCAAGAGCGTCGTGAGTTCGGCCCTGTCTCTTTGCCGAGCCTCACGCCCCATATCGCGGCTTAAATGGCTTTTTTTCTACTACAACCACCCAGCCGGTGACGAACCGCTCAGGCATCTTGTTTTCACATGGGACTAAAAGGCAGCTCATTGGGAAAGTTAGATTATTGATCGCCCGAGCCTGCCGTGTCGGGCTTTACAGCAACGATTTACTAATTTCCAATTTCCTACATCACTAATCACTTCGCGAAATCAGACCTGCAGTCGCTTTCCGCACACCAGGCATTGATATCGCCCAACATTCCTGTAACTGAGCGCAAGCCAAACGAGCCCCCAGACAAACGTCGCAACAGTCGCATATGAATGCAATTTGTGGTTCAGCTGGAATTTGACCGCGACTGTCTCCCGCGCGCACCCGGTGCAGTGCGTCCGGATATGGTTTGGGTCTATGACTTTGAACTGAACCATTTCCAATACTGTCTCATATAGAGGTCCGCCTTGCGGTCAGCCTATTTGCCGCATGCTATCCGACCCTGCCTCCCCCAATATCCAGCAGGCTTGGACGTAGGACGCTCTCATGAAGCAACTCGACGAAAAACTCTGCATTGTCACAGGCGCAGGCCGCGGAATCGGTGCGGCGATTGCCGAGGCCTTCGTGGCTGAAGGCGGGCGGGTTGTTGTCACGGACAAGGACCTTGCGGCAGCGCGTGATGTCGCCGGGCAGATCGGCGCTACGGCAGCGCTGCTCGATGTGCGCAGGGAAGAACAGTGGTTGGAATTTGCGACCGACTACCCCGAGGTCGATGTGTTGGTGAACAATGCGGGCGTCACGGGTTTCGAAGACGGCGTTGTGGCCCACGATCCCGAACATGCAAGCCTCGAAGACTGGCGGGAGGTGCATCGCACGAATTTGGACGGCACGTTTCTCGGGTGCCGCTATGCCATTGGGGCAATGCGCCCGAAAGGCCGCGGTGCGATTATCAATATCTCTTCGCGCTCGGGGCTTGTCGGGATACCGGCGGCTGCGGCCTATGCTTCGTCCAAAGCCGCTGTGCGGAACCATACCAAGACCGTCGCGCTTTATTGTGCCGAGCAGGGGCTGGATATCCGCTGCAACTCGATCCATCCGGGCGCGATCCTAACGCCCATGTGGGAGCCGATGCTTGGAACAGGATCGGATCGGGAAAAGCACATGGCCGCGTTCGTCGCAGATACGCCCATGAAGCGGTTCGGCGAGCCCAGCGAAGTGGCGGCCATCGCCGTGCTGCTGGCGTCCGACGCGGCCCGATACATGACCGGGGCCGAGTTAAACATCGATGGGGGCATTCTGGCGGGGTCTGCTGCCGCACCCACTGTCGAGTAATAGCACCATATCAATTATAACAGTGACGCTTTACTATTTCTTCTTCACCTCATAGCGGTCCGGAAGAGCGTCGCTGCCCTTCCAAGCTGTCCATTTCCCAACATCGTTTGCCGCCGAAATCAAAGAGGTTTCAAGAGCAGATCCCCCTACGACGACTCCACTTTGATGCTCTCGGCAGAGCTGATGGCCAATATTGACCTAATTGCAGACGCAATTCACAACAACTATATTGGGTGATTCGTGATCAATTTATTTGTCGTTGTGAAGAAGGGCGAGTGATGGGCACTCGCGCAGACCCTTACTGGTAATGGTCTCGCATGCGAATTGATGAGGGCACGAAACGGGGCTGGCGCGATAAGACACGCGTCAGGAGACCGATGTGGAAAGCAATGATCCTAATGTTCGTTGCGTTCAGTTCACCGCCGCCGGGGCATGAATTTATTCCTCCGCCCGGCATGATTTTCGGCGATATGCACCAGGTGTTTGTTACGGAGGCCGAGTGCAATGTCTTTATCGATTCCAAGCGGGAGACGATCAAGGCAGGCATGGCAAAAGCAACACGTGCGGCCAATGGCATGGAGATCGTCACCCACGAACTCACATGTATCGTCGACAAAAATGGTCAACCAACCTAGGGCGAAATTCACGTCTGTTGGAATGTGAAACGGGTTGATCGCTGAGAGTCGCTGCACAAGGTCAAATGCATGCCGGCGTTCTGCGCCGGCCAGCGCTGTGCCGTGCGCGTTTTTGTGGGGAACAGCCACTTGCGCCTGTCAAGAATCGGCAGTTCCTGAACTGACCCATCACCACGTCATATTTTAATGGTTTGGTGCGACGGATATCGCAAACTCGCCCGTATCAAAGACAGAATGCGCGACTGGGCGGGCAATTTGCTGCCTTCTTGGCCGGACTGAGCCGAAGGCCTCATCGCGCCTTACGAACACATGCAAGAGGTTTGGATTCATGTGGAAACTCCCAGTCAAGACGATCGCTGTTGTCGGCGCGCTGTCCATTGGTGCAATTGCGCTGGCCGACACGGCAGATGCGCGTCCTCATCATCGTCATCATGGAAATGGCGGTGCCGTGGCTGCGGCAATCGCCGGGATTGCCATCGGAGCGATCATCGCCGGAACGGCAGCCAGGCGGCATGACTATTACTACGAGGACCGGTATTACAGCGCACCGCCTCCGCCCCCGCGCTACTACCGGGCACCGCCCCCACGACGCAGCTATAGCTATGCGCCGAAACCTTGGACACCGGCCTGGTACTCCTATTGCACGAGCAAATACCGATCGTTCGATCCGAGGTCCGGGACGTTTCAGCCCTATCATGGGCCGCGGCGGTTGTGCCGTTAGGGTATGGATTGGGGCTCGGACGGGCCTGATTTGAGGTGGAATGATTGACCCCGCGTGGCTCGGCTGCGCGGGGTTTTTGTGTGCGGTTGGCTCTGTGCCGGGTTGCTGATGGGGTCCGGCAGCGCTGGGAACGTGCCGCGCCATTTGGGTTTGTTTCGCTCACGGCTATTCCGCGCTGACGCGCGGGCCTCCGCGGGGGCGCCCTGACCGGGCGGCGGCCGCTTGGCCTTGCCTCGCTGGTCGCTCGGATGTTCTTGGATCCAAGACAAATGGTGCCGCATTGCACCGGCTATGCGGCACGATCTTACTTGTGTCCAAGACAACCGCGCCATAGTGGCGCGGCAAGCACGACCGCGCGCCGGCCGGTCAGGCCGCCCCCGCGGAGGCCCACGCCAACGGCGTGGAATAGCCGTGAGCGATATAGACTCAGATGGTCGAACCATTCCCCGACCTCGCCGGACAGCACCAGCACATTCCCACGAAACTTCGAAAGGCTACTGAAATCCTATCGACACACGCCACGCACCGATCGCCCCGGCGGTATCATTGCACAGATAACGACGATGCGTTCGTCGAGGCCCGGATGGGTACTGAGCCAACCGCCATCCGAATTGCCTTTGTACAGAGGCTTGAAAGCGTGCATGGCTTCGGCAAGTGCCGAGGGATGCATGTCCGCTTTTATCATCATTTCGACCGCTCCGCGATCGGCTTCGGCCTCATGCTCGCGCGTGTTGCTCAGTTCTGCAACACCATAGGAGAGCGTGATGAGCTCTTCGACCAATGTGCCCGCGTCCGCAAACATGAGCGTGAGGACAAGGCCGGTACCGGCAACACGCCAGACCTTTTGTTCGGGATGCAAGTACTTCGCATGCGCCAGCTCGTGGGCGATGATGGCAATGACCTGGGCATCGTCCTTCAGAAACTGCACCAGTTCGTCCGTGACCACGATGTGGCCGCCCATCAGTGCGAAAGCATTGGGACCGATCGTTTTGCTTTTGCGGAAATGTAGCTTCGGTTCACCGTTAATCGCGTTTGTCCGAACAATCGCATCGAACCCAGCCGTCAATCGGGCCCTTTGCGCCTCCGACAGTTCCGTCGGGTCGAGCACAATTCTGTCGAGGCTCTTGAGTGTGCCGGTGCCGGCAGCGCGCGTGAGCGCCGGCGGGGTCAACTCGGCAAGCGGTCCGGCCAGGAGCGGAATGCCGAAACGGGCACCCACCAGGAGCCCGAGTATGGTGAGAATACCGACCACGAACAGCAGAACGCTGGGTCGCTCAAGGCGGGCAATGTTCCAGGGGCGGCGATGGGTGATGAGTTCCGCCGTTGCTCGCTCGAGCGCCTCATGGTCGGGGGTGACGAAAACGGCGCCGTCGGCAAGTTCGAGACGCCGAGGCACGCCTGCGACATGGCTGGAAATTTTGGCGTCACCAAGCTGGACAGACGACAGGACCGTGCCGTCCTTCCCGACGATACGCACTGATTCTCCCGGCATCACCGGCTCCAGACGCGCGCTGATCGCGTTGGAACTGTTCGCCGGATGATACGTGCCGTCTACCGCGTCAACCATGTCACACGCAGAACTAAATCCCGATTTCGATATCGGCAAGATCGGAATATTCCGATCCGAATGCATCGCCCGCTTTCGCGGTCGTGTCGACGAAAGCGTTAAGATCTCCAGTCGCGGCAAATCCCGTTTGCTCGGTCCGATAGCGCCACATCCGCGTCTTTGCCCAGGGATAGAACAGACCGAGCGTAAATATGATGGCCACCGTGTTCGATAGCGTGATCCAGACCATGCGTGCAGGCGAGAGTCCACTGCGCAAATGGCCACCTCCAACGAGCATCGTCGCGCCAACGGATATATTTCGCGCAATCGTCCGATAGACGATACCGGCCACGACAAACGCAGCGCCCAGCAAAATTATGCCGATATAGCTGCCGATCATTAAAAGGATCATGAGTTGCGGATTCATCCCCTCGGGAGTCTCGGGTAATTCCGGGATCTGTTCGCCCAGCTTGTCGGCAAGTTCCACCAGCATCGGCAGCAACACATGCTGCATTGAAATGAACACGCCATAGGCAACAAGGCCGATGCCGAGAGCAGTCCCAAGAAAGATCAGGAAGGAGACAAATAGTCCGCCGTAGAGCTTGCCGATCGGGATTTCAGCCTTGAAGGGCGCCGAGCCGTAACGCAACCTGTTCAGCACATATCCCTGCCGCACGCGCGTTGCCAGCGGCAGGAGGATGCCGAGGCTGAAGACGGCAACGACCGGCATGACGAGAACGGCAAGAAAGGCGCGCCAATAGCTCCCCTCGAAGTCGAACCGGATATTGCGCCAACTGGTCATTCGCGCGTTGAAACGCATGGAGCGATTGAAAAGCCAGGGCCACGCCAATGCGATGACGAGGAATGCACCAAGCGCGAGCACCGGGAAGACATTGTTGAGGATGCTGACGGTGACGAGGATCGCGACTGCGATGATCCTGCCGATGAGGATCGTTATCGGCTTGGCATGATAGTCGAAGGCATCTCCGCCCAGAGAACTATTTCCATAGAAATATCGCAGTCTTCGGACCTTGGCCCATGCCGAGTAGATCCCGAGTGTCACGACAGTGAGAATGATGTTGACGATCCAGATCCCGAAATATGACGCGCCGTCACCGGAGAAGCGAAAACGCATCGGTGGCGTTCGGCCCGGTGCGGCGCCTGCCCCAGCGCCCTCCCGCGGCAATGGTGCGCCGGCAGCCATATCGGTCATCGTCGTCCCTCAATCCCAATGTCGCCTCATCGTCCATGCCCGACCATCGTCCGCATCTCGACAAGACGATGCGTGCTCGACAATCAATAATATACCCGGTTGAATTTTCCATTTACACAATTGTTAAAGTGTTCATTGGAAATCACTCCGCTAGCAGGCCAGGGGAGAGGGCTGGACTTTCAAATCAAACTCTAGAGCCAGGGCAATCCATCTTCTTTGCGGCGCCTCAACAGTTCGGCGCCAGCGATGTCATCGCGCTGAAGCGGTCCGTGACGGCCCCGATAGCGGAAATATGTGAAAGTCGCGGCATTGCAGGCCGGGCAAAGCCCATGGGTTGCAGCAAGATCGTCAATCCAGCCGCGACCGCCGCAGCTCTGACAGCGCACCGTCGGGACGGGGTTCCAGGTCACCATCCAGGTTGTGCCGGCGACAACGAACGCAACGGCGAAGAACAGGCTCGCCGACAACCACCAGAGCTGTTCGAGTTGCCAGAAAATGTAGGCAAAGATGGCACCGAGAATGAGAGCGCCGATCAGCCCGTAGCGCCGCACTTTTGCCTGCAACAGTTTTGGCCGACCCTGGTCGAACAAGGGGCCGTTTTTCGGTGCGTCGGTCATTCGCTCTCCATTTGGTGGCTCATTTGCTATTAAGGTATTTTGCAGTGTTCGACATCGAAAAAAACGGAAGCGGCGATGAGCAGTCAGATTCTGCCCGAAAATTTTGTGCGGACCGTGCCGGACGGCGACACCCATGAGCGCGACGTCTGCCACGATTGCGGGTTCATACACTATGTGAACCCGAAGGTCGTGGTTGGCTCCGTCGTGCATCATGAGGGGAAGATTCTGCTGTGCAGGCGCGCGATCAATCCCCGTCTCGGCTTCTGGACGATGCCGGCCGGATATATGGAGTGCGGGGAGACGGCCGCGGAAGGTGCCATCCGAGAGGCGATGGAAGAGGCCTGCGCCGATATTGTCATCGATGCGGTCCTGGCAGTCTACACCATTCCCCGGATCGCGCAGGTGCAGGTGATGCATGTCGCACGCCTCGGCAAGCCGCACTTCGCGGCCGGGCCCGAAAGCCAGGAGGTCGGATTATTCGATTGGGATGAAATCCCGTGGGACGATCTGGCGTTCCCTTCGGTGCGCTGGGCTTTGACCCACTTCCGGGAGATTCAGGGCCAGGACACCTTTCCGGCCTTCACCAATCCACCGGGCGAGTTTGGCAATATGCGGTGACGGGTGTTGCTGTCCAGATTGCTGGGTCAATACCGCAGCCAGTTCCCCTCATCCTAACCTTCTCCCCAGGGAGAAGGGACGAAGCCGCCAAACCCAGAGACGAGTAGCCCTCTCCCTGGGGAGAGGGTTGGGTGAGGGGACGCGCTGCAAATCCGAATTGAATGTCAGGTCAATATCTATTTTCGTCACTACCGGGCTTGACCTGGTAATCCATGCAGATGTCACGATGCGACGACCGCCATCACATTCGCCGCAAAGTTCTCGAGATGATCCATTGCCTCCGTCCGTGTCTCACCGGGCAGTCCGATGAACTGCCGTGTGACACCCATGGAACGCAGCGCCTCGACGTCTTCGACCAGATCGTCATTCGTGCCAGTGAACATGTGCCGCTGGTCATCATCGGTCTGGATCGCCGGGCCGCCATTGTACCAGTTTGCCCAGTAGGCGAGGCCGATGCTTGCCGGATCGCGCCCTCTCTCCTCGGCCATCTGCTTCAATTCATCCAAGCCGTCCTTGTAACGGGACGGCGTATTGAGTGGCCGGGCAGGGTTGTTGCCAATCGGGTACCAGGCATCGCCAAGACGAACGGCGCGGCGCATGGCCGGCCGGCTTTCACCGCCGATCCAGATGGGCGGATGGGGCTGCTGCACCGGGCGAGGCAAGAAGTCGATATTGTCGAAGGACCCATAGTTCCCTTCGAAACGCGGACTCTCGCTGGTCCATAATTCTTTGAAGATCGCAATCGTTTCGTTCGTGACCTGGCCGCGCTCCGCGAAAGGCGGAGCTCCGACGGCCTCGAATTCCTCCTTCATCCAGCCCGTTCCGCATCCAACCGTGACGCGGCCTTTCGACAGGACGTCGAGCGTGGCCAGCATCTTGGCCGCGACCACGGGACTGCGATGCGGCACGACCATGATGGATGTAAGTAGACGGATCTTCGTTGTTGCCGCTGCCAGATAACCCATGACGGCGATCTGCTCGAGGCATTCACCATAGGCACTGCCTGGGAATGAACCGGTCTGGGTGTAGGGATAGCGGGACGCGATATCGCGCGGAATGACGATGTGATCGGTGATGAGGGCGTAGGCGTATCCGAGTTCTTCGCCGCGCCGGGCAAGGGCCGTGATGTCATCGGGATTGGCAAGCGGCCCCCTTGCCGGAATATTGAAGCCATACTCCATGTCCCGCATCTCCGTTCTGGCCCATCATGTGACTCTCTCTGGATCAGAGCATCATCGCATCGCCTGGCAGGATTTGCCCAGCAATGTTTGCGTTGACACTCAAGTTAGCGAGAGGCAACGGTGTTGAAGACTGGTCCTCGTCTGCAAGACGCAGTGGCCTCACCCTTTGCACTATGACTATGACAATCTGATTTTCGGGTTACTGCCGGTCTTGGCCGACCGCGCGCAGCGGCAAGTCACGCTGTTCGCCATCTCCAACACAAAGCGACAGAGATGCCAGGACTTCGTTTCGCCTGAGTAGACGCGTCCTTCGAAACGTTCGTTGGATCGATAGAGCGGCGTCAGCCCTGCCTCTGCAATCAGCGCGCAGGCATCATCATAAGAGACGGCCTTGGCCGACGGAAGTCCCGCCCACTCGTCTTCGTCCCCGATGAGCGTCACATAGATGAGGCCGTCCGCCCTGACCAGCGACCTGAGCCGGGCGAGATAGGCCGCAAGGTCCAGATCGACCAGCTGTGACACCATGGACGCGACAACCAGATCGTAGAGCTGATCCGCCTCGAAGTCTTCGAGTCTGGTGCGATGAAAGGTAATGCCATCGGCAAGCTCGGTACCCGGCTGCGGATGCGGATCGATTGCATCCACACTGTATCCAAGCTCGGCCAGGCGATTTGCAATCCGGCAATCGCGGGCACCGATGTCGAGAGCGATGCCCGGTTTCAGCCGGGCTATGGCGTGTAGGGCGAAAATCGGCGACACAATGACCTCCCGCGCATGAGCCTGTCCTTGAGTATTTGTCGCTCTGAACCGGGTAAAGGTTCACGTCCGCCATCAAATCTTCGCGGTTTGCCGCCAAACTCTCACCTGCCACGGTCCCGGTGAAGTCGGCGGTAAGGACGCCGATTGCCCGCACGCCTCTGCGATAGCGGCGCCCGGACCGACAACCAAACATAAGGAGTGAGCATGCTTATCAAGCGTGGACTCTGCGTCGTGCTGTCTTTTGTCGCACTCTTGGGCACAGCCGATGCGAACGATAGCGGTCAGCAATCCGAACTGAAGGGGGATGGCGATCAGATCGTCCTTGTCGATCTGCGCGGTGTGAAGAAGGCGACAGCCATCTACCGGATCTGCATTTCCAAGGAGACATCCGGTTCGCCGCTGATCGTCAGCCTCTTTCAGCAACGAATCATCGCCCAAAAGCCGAAGGCCATATTTCGTCGGCGGTTAGAGAAAGGCGATGCCGAGGCCTGTATCGATCTGGGCGTTCGCGAAGACCGCTATATCGAGGTTTCCTCACTGAAGAACGGATCGGGTCCGATTTCCGTTTCCTATCGGCTGATGGCTGCATTCTGACCGGAATCCACTCCCCGTCGGCCCGGGTCTTCGCTATAGTCCAGCTCCAACCTCTTTACGATCGCATCGACAAATGCGAATATTATGATATGAACGCCGCAACTGGCGGAAAACGTTTCACGGAGAAGGACGAAACGATGGCTGACGTCTCACTGGACACCAAGGGTCTCAATTGCCCGATCCCGATTCTCAAGGCCAAGAAGGCCATGTCGGATGTCCCCTCCGGCGGCACGCTGGAAATATTGGCAACAGATCCGGGTGCGGTCGCCGATTTCGAAGCCTTCTGCAGGCAGACAGGCCACGAACTCGTGGAGCAGACCGAAGACGCCGGCGTCTATCGCTTCATTATCAAGAACGCCGCATAACGCGAATTGTGACCCACCCCCATGGACGGGATCGCCATCATCGGAATGGGGTGCCGTCTTCCTGGCGGCGTAGAGACCCCACGCGACTTCTGGCGCCTCCTTTCCGAAGGGCGCTCGGCGATCTGCGAGATCCCCGCCGCGCGCTGGGATCTCGAAGGTTTCTACGATCCCGAGCCTGACAAAGCCTCGCGCTCCGTTTCCAAATGGGGCGGATTTCTGGATGATGTTGCCGCATTCGACGCGGCGTTTTTCGGCTTCTCCGGCACAGAGGCGCGCAGCCTCGACCCCCAGCAGCGCTTGCTGCTTATGGTCGCGTTCGAGGCGACGCAAAATGCCGGGCTGACGCTCGCAGCGCTCAAAGCGCGCGATACGGGTGTCTTCGTCGGTGTTTCCAATGCCGATTACGGGCGCATGCAGCGCACGCGCAGCAACCGGGGCGAGCCGAGAGCCGGAACGGGCACAGTCCTCTCTATTGCCGCCAACCGGATCTCAAATGCCTTCGACCTATCCGGCCCGAGCGTTGCCGTCGATACGGCCTGCTCCTCGGCGCTGGTGGCTCTGGATGCCGCCTGCCGGCACCTGACGACGGGAAGCTGCGATCTCGCCTTTGCAGGCGGCGCCAACATCATCCTCGACCCTCATCTCCATCGGACGTTTTCACGGGCGCACATGCTGTCGCCCACAGGCGAAATCCGCGCCTTCGATGCCCGGGCGGATGGTTTTGTGCGGGGAGAAGGTGTCGGCCTCGTTCTTCTGAAGCGCGAAGAAGACGCCGTGCGGGATGGCGACACGATGCTCGGCGTCATTCGCGCGACGGCCGTCAATCAGGACGGCGCGACGGGAACGATAACGGCTCCGAGCGAAAGTGCGCAGAAGCGCATGCTCGCCCAGCTTCTGGCGGATGCGAAGTGCGAGGCAGACAATATCGCATTCGTGGAAGCCCATGGAACAGGGACACCGCTTGGCGACCCGATCGAGGCACAAGCCATCGGCGAAATTCTTGCCGGCCCCAAGCGCGACGCACCACTTTTGGTCGGATCCACCAAGACCAATCTCGGGCATCTGGAGCCGGCTGCCGGGATCGCCGGGCTGATCAAGGCGGTCCTGGCACTGAACGCCCGGGCCCTGCCTGCCAGTCTCGGCTTCGAGCATCCGAACCCGGATATCGAATTCGACACCCTCAAGATCGACGTCCCGACCGGCCTGACACCGCTGCCGGATGACAAACCTCTGGCCGTGGTCAACTCCTTCGGGTTCGGCGGCACGAATGCCGGTGCGATGATCGAGCGCGGGCCAGTGGTGCCACCCCGCGCTTCTGTCCGCGACGAGGAAGCGACAGCGGTACCCGTGCCTATTTCGGCCCGCTCGATGGAGCAGCTTCGCGCCTATGCAGGCGCGCTAGCGCAAGCCATGCGTGTTCTGGATGACACTTGCCTCAAGTCCATTGCTGCAGCCCTCGCCGCGCGGGATCACTTCCCGCACCGGGCCGTCATCGTCGCACACTCCATCGCCGAACTGCGGCAAGGGCTGGATGCCATTGCGGCGGGGCGGGAAGCGTCCGTGGACACGCCCGAAATCGTCGCAGGCGTTGCCGGCACGCCGGGCAAGCTTGCATTCACGACGTCGGGACAGGGCGGCCAATGGTGGGCCATGGGCCGAGCCCTGCTCAAACGCCACGCGACCTTTCGCGAGACGATAGAGAACTTCGACGCCTTGTTCGAACCCGAGGCTGGCTGGTCGGTCATCGACGTTCTGACCGCATCGGAAACCGATGAACGGATTCATGACGCAGCCATTACGCCCGCTGTCATGTTTGCGTTTCAAAGCGGGCTTGCCGCCGTCTGGCAGGCGATCGGGATAAAACCCGATATTCTTGTCGGGCACAGTTTCGGTGAAGTAACCGCGGCCGCCCTTGCGGGCGCTATCGATCAGACCGATGTGCCAAGGCTCGCGCGCCATCGCGGCCTTATCCGGGGCGCGGTCGACCGTGTCGGCACCATGGCGGCAATCGGGTTGGACGCACGCCAGATCGAGGCCTTTCTTCCCGGCGACGGCAGCGTCGAGATCGGCGCCTACAATGCCCCCGGCATGGTCACGGTGACCGGCGACAGAGCCGCAATCGACGGCATGATCGCGCGCATCGAGGCTGTCGACCCGGCGGTGCGCACCCACAGGCTGGCGCTCGACTTTGCCTATCATTCAAGCTGGTTCGATCCGGCCGAAGAAACATTTAAGGCAGCACTCGGCACTATTGAATGCCGGTCACCGTCGACCCCTATCGTCTCATCGGTCACGGGTGCGCTCGAGACACACTTCGATACCGATTACTGGTGGAGCAATCTGCGGCAGCCGGTTCTGTATCAGAAAGCCATCGAGTGCGCGCTCGATCTTGGGGCGGAGACCTTTGTCGAGCTCGGCCCCAAACGGACGCTCTCCAGTCTGACGGCCGGTGTCGCCGCCGCTCAAGGGCACGACGCGCTGACCGTTTCGACTATCGATGGCGAGAAAGACGACTTCGCGGCACTTGGGTCGGCCATCGCAAAACTCTATGTGCATGGGCACGCCATTGATTGGAGCGCCTTGCTGGGTCAGGCGCCACGCGGGTTTGCGCTGCCGCCTCTGCCCTGGCAATTGCAGGACTACTGGCACGAGTCGGAAGAGGTGCGCGCCGGGCTCAGTCCTGAGACGTGGCATCCGCTGCTCGGAACGAGGGACCAGAGCGCCGAACCGACCTGGTCCGCGGTCGTCAGCCTCGAGGATCTTGGGTTTCTTTCCGATCATCGCCTCGACGGCAAAGTGCTCTTTCCCGCAGCCGCGATGATCGAGATGATCCGTGCCGCCGGTCAGTCGCTTTTCAAGAACGACAGTCTGGAGATTACCGACCTGCATTTTCCGCAGGCGCTGGAGCTGCATCCCGGCACCGATGTCGCTTTCGAGACCCGCTACGCCACCAACCGCCGCTGGATTACGATCCATTCGCGCATCACCGGCGAGGCGGACTGGACGCTGAGAGCATCGGCAAAGATCCTGGCCCGAACGGCCGTTCCGCCCACTGCACGCGAACCCGTCCATGGCCGGGCAACGGATACCGACAGCTTCTACGACGAAGCGGCATCCCGCGGCTATCACTATGGTCCGGCGTTTCAAAAACTGTCGCAGATCGTTGCCGGTGCCGGTACGGCGAGCGGACGCGTAACATTGGCGGGGAAGTCCGATGCCCTGGACAAGGCCGTGCAATGCGACCCGCGCCTCCTCGATGCCTGCCTTCAACTGCTGATCGCGGCCTCCGAAAAATCGCTCCGCTATCTGCCGGATCGTATCGACCGCATACGCCTTGCGGGGAACTTGCGAAATGCGGCGTCGGCAAACCTTGCCCTTCGGAGATCGCCCGCCGGCGAACTCTGTGCCGATCTTGAGATCAGGGGCGAGCAAGGCGATGGCAGTATCTCCATCGACGGGCTCCATGCAACGTCATTCGGCCGACCTGATGCAAGGTCCGCTAAATACTATGAAGAGACTTTGATCGCACTCCCTGATCTGGACGCAGACCGGCATGGGAAAGCGCGGCGGACTGTCGTCCTGGGTGCGACACCGGACAGTGGATCGACGGATCTCGCCTTGACGCTTGCCCGCGCTGGTCGCCCGACACAGCATTTGATTTGTGGAGCGGACGAGGCGGCTGATGAGTGCCGGCTTCGCGAGCGATTGACCGCATCGGCAGCAGGCGATGTCATCGACGAACTCGTCTATGCCGTTCCGTTGGATCAGCAGACTGAAGCATCACTCGATGACCTCCCCGCCGCGATCAGCAGAACGACGCACGGTGTGCTTGCGTTCGGCCAGGCTCTGGCAGCGCTCGATGCGCATCACCGCCCGGGACGCATATGGATTGTCACGCGGGGTGTGCGCGGTGCTTCTAATCCTCGCGGTCTCGCGCAAGGCACGCTCACAGGGTTCGCGCGCTCACTGGCACTGGAATGCTCCGACCTGACCTTCGTTCTCGCGGATATCGACGACGCATCGTCGGATTGCCTCGCCAGCCTTATCGGTTCGGATGTCGACGAAAGCGAATTGGTCATACGGGATAACAAGGCCCGCGTTCCACGACTGGAGCCCAAGCCAACCGATGCCTGGCCGGACCGCACTGTCCATCCCAGCGAATTGAAAGCCGGTCGTGGCTTTTCTCTCGCAAAGCGAAAGAGCGGCGGGATTGCATCGCTCTTCTGGCAGGAGAACACCGTTCCTCCCTGCCCTGCGGGTCAGGTCCAGGTCGATGTCAAATGGACGGGATTGAATTTTCGGGACGTCATGGCGGTCACCGGCGTCTTGCCGAGCAATGCGGAACCGCAGGAGGCATCGGACCGGCTCGGTCTCGAATTCTCAGGAACCGTAGCGGCCATCGGGCTTGGTGAGACACGCTTCAAGGTCGGCGACCCTGTGTTTGGGATCGCACCGGGAGCTTTGGCGAAAACGCTCACGCTACCGGCTGAAACACTATTTCCCATTCCCGACGGCAGCACGATGGCTGAAGCCGCGGCAATGCCGGTTGCCTATATGACAGCGCACTACGCCCTCAGAACGGTCGGACGGCTGGCCAAAGGCGAACGGGTTCTCATTCACAACGCCACAGGCGGTGTGGGACTGGCCGCGATCAATATCGCACGGGTCATCGGCGCGGAGATCTTTGCGACGGCCGGGAGTCCCGAAAAACGCGCGGCCCTGTCCTCGCTTGGCATCGCGCATGTTGCCGACTCCCGCTCGCTCGATTTTGCGGACGACTTTCGCGCGGCAAGCAGCGGCCAGGGAATGGACCTCGTCCTCAATGCGCTTGCCGGCCCCTATATCGATGCCGGGCTTGATCTTCTTGCGCCCCATGGCCGTTTTATCGAACTCGGCAAACGCGACATCTACGAAGATGGAGCCCTGGGCCTCTCCAGGCTCAAACGCAACCGCGCGTTTTACGCAGTCGACATCCTCGCCCTTCTGGAGGATCGCCCCGCAGAGATCGCCCGATTGATGGACGAAGTGCTGGCCGATATCCGGTCGGGCCACATCAAATCGCTTCCCGTCACACGCTTTGGCGGTGCAGACGTGCAAGGCGCGTTCGCGGCTTTTGCGGAGGCACAGCATCAGGGAAAAATCGTTGTCGATCTCGACGATCCGACCATCTCCGTCCACACACGCAAACCGCAACTGGACTCCGATGGCACTTATCTGGTCACGGGAGGGACACGAGGGTTCGGTCTGGCCGCAGCCCGCTGGCTCGAGTTGCAGGGTGCGAGACATATCGTGCTTGCATCGCGAACAGGACAAACAGCTGAGCCCGTCGCGCCGCCATACCAAGTCCAACAGCTGGATGTTTCCGACGCGGCCACTGTGCGGGCCTGGATTGCTGAAATCGAGGCATCACCGAACCCGCTCCGTGGCATCATCCATGCTGCGGTCTCCTATGAAGACGCCCCTCTCGCAGAAATCTCGGGCAATCAACTGGATCGCGTCCTCGCTCCCAAAGCAATCGGCGCGCTGAATCTCACCCGAAGCGTGATCGATGTAGGGGCCGAGCTCGATTTCTTTCTCTCGCTTTCATCCCTCGCACAGGTTATCGGCTGGCCGGGGCAGGCCAGCTATGCGGCCGCCAACGGATTTCTGGAGGCGCTGACAGGTTTCCAGAATGTGCATGGCGTGCCGGGGCAATGCTTAAATCTCGGTGCTCTAGGACAGTCCGGCTTCGTCGGGCAGAACCAGGCCATGCAGGACTATCTGACCCATGCCGGATGGGGTGCCATGACGGACGACACGGCACTCGAAGGGCTGGCACGCGCCCTGACCAGTTCAGCGCCCATCATGACATTTGCCGATGCCGACTGGACAAAACTACTACAAGGTAACGCAGCGCTCGCACGGGCAGCGCGGCTGCAAGGTTTCGGAACGGCATCAAGCGGGCGAACCGACCGGCTGATCGACCTGGACGGTCAGGCTCTTGCTGATGCCTCCAGCGCCCTGGCCATCAAGGAGATCGCGGCGCTTGCCGGCACATCGCCGTCGGAGGTCGGAAAATTCGAAACGCTCGACGACGTTGGCATCGACTCGCTTTCGATCTTCGAGCTGCGCAACCGGATCGAAAGTGCAACGGGTCTGGCATTGCCGGTCGGCCGCTTCATGGCGTGCACACAGATCGATGATGTCGGGTCGCTGATCGCCGCGCTGGTCAATGAAAGGCGCCGCGATACCGATGTCACGACGGCAAACGCAGCCGAGTAGCAAGCCTGCTCGGCCTGGCCTGTTCCCGGCACAATAGCTTCTTCCCCTCATCCTAACCTTCTCCCCAGGGAGAAGGGACGAAGCCGCAACGGCTCGATGAAGAAAGCCCTCTCCCTGGGGAGAGGGTTGGGTGAGGGGACCATTTGCAATGACGAAGTAAAGGTCTCCGAGTGCGGCATGTGAATCCAAACAAGCGCGACGGGCTTTAGTTTTTATCGGTCGCGGCGATCAGCCGATCCACCGGTGCAAAGTCGTCAGTCAGCAAAATGGGATGCACCTGTTTGGCAAGGCCGGCCAGACGGTCGGCGGACCATCGTCGCCACACGCGGCTTGGGTCGGCCTGCGATCGCAAGACCGCGTCTTTCGTCTCTCGCGAACCAGCCAGCAGAATGAATGTTGAGCGGCCGCCCGTCTCCGCCTGCTCGTCATCGAGCCAGACTTCCACTACTGGAAACGCCGTCTTTAATGTCTGCACTAAGGAAAGCACCAGCCTCGGACTGGAGACGTGATCGACCGCGGTCATGACATAGATTCCGTTCTCGCCGAGGCGGCTCTTGGCGAGCGTAAAGAACTCCTGTGTCACGAGGTGGTGCGGAACCGCGATATCCTGGAAGGCATCGCCCACGATCACATCATAGCGCGCCTCGGTGTCGGTCTGGAGGATGCGCCGCGCATCGCCATGGCGGACCGAAGTCAGTTTTGCGCGATCCAACCAAAGTTCCCGGTCTGCGAGCCGTGTCACCTCAGGATCGATTTCGGCGACCGTGATGCGGGCTTGCGGGAAGCGTGCACTCCACGCGCGCGGCAGCGTATAGGCGCCGCCGCCGACGAAATAGGCGGCAAAATCATCACGTCCCGAAAGATGCGCCGCGACCAGCCGGTCCGTCAGTTCCACATAGGAGCTGAGGAAGGATTGCGGCGCCTCGCGAATGTTCATGCCATGGCCGAGATGATCGAGGACCATGACCCGCGCGTCTGTTCCCACATCGGATGAGATGTCGACAACCCGCAGGCAGTAATAGTCGCTCTCGACGGTGCAGTTCGTGCGAAAGGCAAGAACGGCGTTCCCGCCAAGCCCGATGGCGGCGGCACCGATGGCAAGCACCACGAGGGGGACGATAGCCTGCCCGGCACCGCTCTTTGCCGCACGAATGAAATAGATCAGCGAGAACAGCCCATAGACCCCGGCCACCATCAGCATGGTGAGCACGGACCCGAGCCAGGAGATGAAGATAAAGCCCGCGGCCAGGGTGCCAATGATGCTCCCGAATGCGCCCACGGCATACATGGCCCCGACCACACGACCGGTTTGGTTGCTGCGCGCCTGGATCGCCAGTTTGGTGAGAATGGGCGAGGGAACGCCGACAAACACGCTCGGCAGGAAGAAGAGGCTTGCGGTGAGCATGATGATAGTCGCGACGGGCGCCATCCCGAGGTTGAGCACCGGGCCGGAGAGGACGCGCAGGAGGGCAAGGCTGCCGGCGGTGGAGAACGCCGCCAGCATCAGAACCCAGGCGACCGACCGTTCGCCGTCCGAGTCGCTCCTGTCCGCAATCAGACCGCCGATCCAGTTCCCGACTGAAAACCCGGCCAGAACGACGGCGATCACCGCCGTCCATGTGTAGAGCGACATGCCGAGATAGGGCGCCAGCATGCGCCCCGCGACGATCTCGACGATGAGACCGCAGGCGGCCGTGAGCCCGACCGTGAGAAGATAGAGCGAATAGGCGGATGAGGAGGCGGTACGTGTCATGACGAGCGACGTTATAGGAGACGTCGCGCGCCGGCGAAAGGCAAAGGGTCACAGGAAGGGATTTGCTGAGTATCTGACTTGGACCATCACATCGTCATCCCAGCGAAGGCTGGGATCCAGAGCGGATTGCGGTGTTCCTTCGTGCCGCCCTGGATTCCAGCCTCCGCTGGAATGACGAATTGGTTGTCCTTTCTGGATTGGGACCCTGAGCCTTAGGGCCTGCTACGGAAGTGCCCACACTCGTCATTCCGGACAAGCCAGCCGCAGGCTGGTGCAGATCCGGAATCCAGCGTGACGAGTGCCGCAGGCTCCTTCTCCAAGGCGGCATCACCACATGTAACGCTGGATTCCTGCTCTCGAGATGGGGCTGACGCCCCAAACGGTCAGGAACAACGGACGGCAAGCATGTGAAGTAGAGAAATCGACGAATTCGCAAGAGAGGTTGGCGGAGGCTGCTGTGATGACTTCCCCGTCACAGCCTCCGCCGATCCCTGCTGCCGGGTTTGCTTTTCCTACCGCCGGCCCTTTTTGTTGGGCTCTGACGGCCGGGTCCATCTTCCCCGACATTCCCCGCGTCGAATCGGTGTGTCGAGAACGACTATCGCGCGCCGATCGTTAACAAAAGGTTAACAAGCGTTCCAAAGCGGGATTTGACCAAGCCAAAAGGGCGCTTATAGTTATGGTTTGGCAGGAGAATCGCATGTTGCGTTGGATATCCGGCGGCGTGCTCGTGATCCTCGTATCCGCGTTCCAGGCAGACGCAGCGCCGGAAAAAAAGTGGTCTGTCGGCAACTGGGTCGGTGAGACCCATTTCGACGACCAGAAGACGTTTGAGAGCTGCTCGATCTCGGCGACCTATCGCAGCGGCATGGCCATCATGTACCGGATCGGCCGCGACTTCGCCTGGGATATCAATCTCTACAAGCCCCTGTGGAACCTCGACGTCGATTCGAAGTTGCCCGTCGAAGTGAAGGTCGACGATTTCGCGCCGCTGACCTCGATGGCCAACGTCACGGAACGACAACTCATCGAGATCCCCCTCGAACATGCGGACCGGGCCGCGAACCTGCTCAGGCGCGGCCGCGTGTTGAGGATCAAGGCCGGCGCCTCCTCCGCCGAGTTCGATCTGAACGGGACCTACCCGGGCATCTCCCGCCTCGCCCAATGTGTCGCGCGCCATCTGTCGAAAGAGCGAAAATCGACCAAGGGCAGAGATCTGTTCGCAAGCCTCGACACGCGCAAAACCAAGACCCGGCAGCGGCGAAAGAAAACGCGATACAAGCGCATCGACCGAACGGCGGCGACGGTCTTCATTTCGAACCTGCTGATCAAGTCGGGCCAGTCCGACTTCAAGATTCTGACACCGAAAGAGCACCCCCTCAAAGGCTATGAGGTGATCTGGTCGACAACGGACGGCGTCATCGGCGCCTTCACGGGTTTCAAGAAGGTCAAAGGCATCGCGCTGGAGAGAGTTGCCGCACAGTTGATCGCGCGCGAGGCCGGCGCGTGCAAAGGCGATGTCGCATCAGGCAAGAAATCGACAGCGGTCAAAGGGACTGCCTCTCTCCAGCGCTTGTTCGTCGCCTGCCAGCAGGAAAAAGAGAGTTTTGAGGTCCACCATACGCTGGTTGAGGCCGATGCCGGCACGTTTCTCAAAATCACGCATCTGGCCTATGGCGATGATGATCATGGGACGCTCGGTGAGGCTGATACGCCGATGATTCAGCATGCGGATTGGACGGTGCTGAACTAAGCCAACTACGACAGGTGCATCACTGATGGCAAATAAGGGGGGAAAGCTGTCATTCGCTGCAAAGCAACCAATTCTCAAGCGAGCCGCGAAAGTGGACATTCCCAGCAAGCAATGCCTTCTGCGGCACGGACTAGCGTTCGAGCTGCTTACTGAGGTTGCATTGCCGTCACAATAAGAGTTCCGTGGTAAGAATCTTACTATTCCGACTGAAGCTACCGCCAATCTTGGGTATGAAATGGCTCGAGAAGCCTTGCTGACGAATGCTCCAGGTGTAGTGGCTTGGGCGCTGGATAAACTTCCAGACCGGCATCAGACCATAGCTCTCGATTTCCTCGATCGTGGGCAAACGGCCTAGTCGCGAGACAACAGATGCTTCTATGTCGCGCAAGCTGGAATAACCAGTTCCTAGGCATCTTGGGCGAGCCTCGCTTGGAAGCGTCCCTAGTCTTCTCTCGGGGAAGATTTTTCCGAGGACTTCCTTCAAATCTCCGATCGAACCATCAAAATTCGTCACTTGCTTGCGACTCCTGTAGCTGCTCTTGCCCAATCTAAGCGAACGAACAAGATTGGTCTCGTGCGGGGAAAGACTTCTTTATGTTAGAAACCGCATCAACGATCTGATCATAATCGAAAGTATAGCTTTCCATGTCCGCAAGTTCACAAACCCCGAAGTTTCGAACGCATACATACGCTAGGTCAGTGGCAAGAAAGTTTGCTTTCAAAGGCTGATCGTCTGCGAACCGCTCGATTGGGAGCGCCAGCGAAACACTGTTTTGGGCCTCGAGTTTATATGTTTGTTTTGGCCGATACTTGTGAAGGCGTTGCGTCAACCAGGCCCCTGTGTCAGAGATTATTTGACCTTCAAGTTTAAGGTGCTGAACGAAAAGGCTGCCAGCTTGACAAATGGCTTCGAAGCGCTTCGGAGAATACGCGGACACAGACCAGCCGAGACACTGCCAAAAGTTTGACAAAGCAATTCGGCGAACAGGCTCGCTGACGACAATTAGTACGTCTTTGTCGCTCAAATCGTCCACCGTCGCCCGCGCAACCGAACCGAAGATGCAGATGCCCTCGACTATTGCACCGGTCATGGAGCAACCCTCCTAAACAACATCGAGGCCAACAATGCAAAGAGTGAAATGCCCACGATACTTTGGAAAGACGCAATCCACCTTCCAAGCTCTGTGGTAGGAGTGATGTCCCCATAACCCAATGTGGTTAATGACACGGTTGTGAAATAGACAGCTTCAGGCCAACTCGAGATAATTTCTTCGTCGATCTCAAGACCGAGCTCATGCCGAAACTGAAAGTTCAAGATCGAAGCCACTATGATCGTTGAGAGTACTGTGGCCATGTAATAGCGAAGTCGAATTCCGCACCCGAAAAGCTTCTCCCAAAGAAATCTCTGAAGAACACCGATCCCCTTGTTGAAAGCAGCGAAGTATTCCGAATGCTTTGCCGCCTTTGACCAAATTCTCTTAAGCTCATACCCGTCCTGATAGCGTTTCCAGCGCAAGAATAAGAACTGAGCATCGCGTTCAAATTCAATTTGCTCGGCGTCTCGGCTGTTGCTCATAAGCGTTTGGTATAAGTGCACTCCGATGTTTTGGTGCTTCCGTCGGTCAAGGCATTTCTTGAAAGAGAGCGGATTCAAGTATGTATTCGACAGAGAGATTTTGTGGGTATTGGTCCTGATAAATCGACAGCTGTGAAATTCACAATCCCGCATCTGTGTTGCAATAAACTGGCAATCAATGAATTCGCAATTCCGGAAAATAACTCCAATGATAGAAGTCTTGGAGAAACTGACCTTCTCGAAACTCATACTTTCTATGCGCTGCGTTCGTCCGGTGTCCTGCTTCGTGAGATCGTCAGGTTCATAGATGGCATTCTTGAGATGGTTGGACTTCTCCAAGTGTTTGTAGAAGTCTACTTGAGACTTCAGAACGCTAGGGTTCTGGAGCGTCCAGAAGTTCTCCCATTCAGCCATCTACCGCGTTCCAATCTTCAGTTCGCCGAAGAGCGTTTCCTAGTCCTATGTTTCTCATCAAATATGCTTTCTATCAAGGAACGTGCACACATCACCTTTCAGGGTCTACTCCATGTGCAGGTGGCGTTAAGACTTGAGATCGAAATCCTGCCGAAGAAATCGCCGGGACACAGTTCATACTGCTCAAGCGACTGTTTTAGAGAGCCGCAAACACACAAGACATTGGCCGACCCCAGCTTAAGAAACAGAAAGGCGAAGGTCTGCAAGCCGGGGTGAAAACGCAGCATTCGGAGATGGCATGAAACGGCAGCTTGGGGCCGAGAGTGATTAGCCTGACAGGGCCAGACCAGACCACGCGCCCGTCCCGATAGCCCAAATTGTGCTAATGGCCGAAGCGATCAGTTTCAGTTTGGGTCTTTCAGTCTTTTGGGCGGTTTCTGTTTCCATGTGGTGCTCCTTCCATTCGTTGTTGACAGAGCAACGGCATAAGCCATGCCCCAAAGGGCAATGAGGTTGGAAGGCCACCGAGACAGAGAACATGAAGAGGAATCGAGCCTCAACCCACCAGACCTGTCAGGCCAAGCACGCACTATCGTAAGTTAGGTCTTTTCCGATTTTGGTGCGACAGAGGCATACACACTCCATAGTGTTGCGCAGTCGCCAAAGTCATATTCCGGGTCCGGTTGCAGAATGCTGCACTGCGGCAATGGGTTCGAGTGTGAAAGTTTGCTAGGGGCCGAGCGCTAATATCCAGACCATGGCAGCAAATACTGACAGCACGATTTCCTCGGACTTCGGGGCGAGAGGAACAGAGCACGCTGCGCCCCTTCCTCCACTGCGCCGCTACTTCATCCTTGGGACGATCGTGCTGGGCACGACGCTATTCGTCACCAGCCTAATGGTTGCCTCCACTCTGCTACCCCAATTGCAGGGGGCCATGTCGGCGTCGCCGGAGGAAATCTCCTGGATCATGACATTCAATATACTGGCCACGGCAGTGGTGACGCCCCTCACCGGCTGGCTCACGGCGTTCTGGGGGCGCCGTACCGTGATGTTGTGGTGCATCTCGTCTTTCACCATCGCAACGTGGTTCTGCGGGGCCGCTGACTCTCTTGAGAGCTTGTTGTTTTGGCGCATTTTGCAGGGGGCCGTGGGAGCGCCTATTCTGCCCCTGTCGCAAGCAGTATTGTTGGGCGTATTCCCGCCGCGCCAACATCCCATGGTTCTTGCGGTTTACGGCATGGGAGTTGTGATGGGTCAAATCCTGGGGCCGGCCGGCGGTGGTTTCATCGCTGAAATATATGACTGGCGCTGGGCCTTCTATGTGTTGGCGCTCTTTGGCTTAATCTCGTTCATTGGTTTGCGCCTGTCACTCCCGGCAGACGAGCCGGGAGTGACAACCCGCTTCGACTGGCTGGGTTTTCTGTCGCTCGGGACGGCGATTGCCTGTCTACAGCTCGTCCTCTCGCGAGGGCAGAGACTCGACTGGTACGGCTCCAATGAAATCATCTTGGAGACGGCGATTGGCGCCGTGGCGTTCTATTTATTTATCGCACACAATTTCACCTCCAAGAATCCGTTTCTCACGCCCCGTTTGCTCCTCAATCGCAACTATGTTCTCGGCTTGATGCTGGTCGGCATCTTCGGGGCATTGAACATCACCCCCATGGTGACACTGCCGCCGCTGCTACGCCAATATGTCGGCTTTCCGGACATGCTCGTCGGTCTCTTGATCGCCAGCCGTGGCATCGGCGCGCTGACCGGTTCCATAGCTGCAATATGGCTCGCGCGCATTGACGGGCGGGTTTTGATGACTGCCGGTTTTTCGATTCAAATTGTCTCGGGCCTGTGGTTGATGACGCTCGATCTCAATCTAACCCCCGCGATTCTGGTCTCGATTGGGTTCCTGCAGGGGATCGCTATTGGCATCATCTGGGTGCCCCTATCAACGATGTCGTTTGCGAGCCTGAGCGAGAGATTGCTGCCGGAGGCCACCGGGATCTATCACTTGATCCGGAACCTCGGCGCCAGCTTGTTCATTTCGATCTGTGTCGCGGAGATCGTCCGGACCACAACGACAAATTATGGCCGCATGGCGGAATTTACGTCACCCTTCAATGAAGTATTATCCATGCCCTGGGTGATGGGTGCCTGGTCGGTGGAGACGGTTTCCGGTCTCGCCCGGCTCTCGGATGAAATCACGCGTCAAGCCGTCATGCTGGGCTATCTGAATACGTTCGTTCTCTACACAATCGTGTCTGCGATAGCGATTCCACTGGTCCTGATGACAGGAAGAGCGCATCGACCGGTTCCTCAAGACGCTTCCTAGGGGTCCGGACCCTAGAGCGCTTTCAAAGAATACGGGATCATTTGATGGAGCCCATTTCGTTCATTCGGCAAGGCGCGGAGCGCGGCGCGATGCCGTCGCATCGGGCAAGCTTCGGAACGACGCCGATGGGCGAAATGGGCCCCATCAAACGATTCCGTATTCTTTGAAAGCGCTCTAGATTGGCAAGGTGGACGACTTCGGCGAGGCGAGGCATGTCTCAAACTGGATGTCACCAATGTTCTCCTTGGCCGCTTGCCCGCGTAGCCGTCTTCCAGGACAGAGTTACTCATTGCCGTTGATGAATGGCAGATTTTGAATGTCGCAGTGCAAAAACAGAATGACACTCGAACGTCAGCTCTGGGCCGAGTGTGAATGCGTGGGTTTGTCCCCCGGCAGAGGTTGCCGATGCCAAAACATTACGTCAGCTTTATATATAATAACCACTGTTAGCGTGAAGGGGATCCATGGCCCAAAACGGGCATCGTCAGTGTCGATACAATCGCCCACTCAAACGGCATGGAGATTCGTTGCTCGAGAGACCAGGGTCGACACGATCGCTGGCGTCGCTGCAATGGCTTTGGCTTTCGAGGCGGCGAAACGCTCATCGCCAAATTCTTGGTATTCAATGCCGATGTGATGGATGTCGTCGACACCGAAGTATTTCGACACTGTTTCTAGATGCGACGTTAGGTGATTAGAGTGTTCATTGGCCTCGCCGCGCCCAAAGCCGAACTCGCCCCAGGATGTCAGCATAACGAGCGCTTTGCCGCTCAGGATCGGCATCAGCGGTTGATCGCCTCTAGCGAGGTCAAATGTGAATGTCTTGTTGATCCGAACAACCTGATCGACCCACGCCTTAAGGTGTGCCGGCATGCCGTAATTGTACATCGGCGTGGCGATGACGATAATGGCGGCCCTTTTAATCTCATCGATCAATTCGTCGGATTCTTCGACCAGCGTCTGTTTTTCCGGGCTCAGTTTCTCTGGGTCGGTGAAGACGGCCGCAATCCAATCTTCTGTGATCAATGACGGCGGGTTCGTACCGACATCGCGCTCAATGATGCACGCGGTGGGTTCAGCCTTCAACCAATGGTCAATGAACAATTTGCTCAGGGTGCGCGTTAGTGACCGGCTCTTTCGGGCGCTGGCGTCGATTCGAAGGATTGTGGTCATATAATTTCCCTTGGTTGCAGTTTTTCAAATCTCAAGATGAGGAATTTGTAGTCGTAATGATCTCAATTAAGGAAAAATTGGCCAAAACGTGCGACGTGACAAAAGGAAATGTCTCACCTATAAAACTAATATGCTCGTCTACGAGATCGCCCGATGCGCTTTCCGTCTGCCTCAGCTCTACGAGTTTTCGACGCCGCCGCCCGGCTCGGCAGCTTCAAGGGCGCCGCTGAAGAATTAGGCGTGTCGCCGACAGCGGTGTCCCATCAGATCCGATCGCTTGAAGACCAGCTTTCGCTCGCGCTGTTCGTTCGCATGACGCGCAGGATTGAGTTGACGGATGCGGGCGCAACGCTGGCGGCAGCCACGTCGGTGGCATTTCAACAGATCAATGATGCACTAGAGGATTTGACGCTTTCAGAGCGTACTCTGACGATTTCGACGGTGCCGGCATTTGCAGCGCTTTGGCTCGCTCCAAAACTCAATGATTTCGAGGCGCGGCATCCGGATATCAGCGTGCGCGTGGAGACATCGACAGAAATTGTCGATCTCAATCGCGATCGCCGTATCGATCTTGCCATTCGCTATGGCGGCGGCGACTACACGGGATACGAGACGATACCGATTGCAAGAGAAACACTGGCGGCGTTTGGGTCGTCAGAATACGTACGCAGCTTAAACCGATTTTCAGATGCGGTGCTAATCAGCACCAGGTGGGTTTCAAGGACGTTGCCCGCCTTCACTTGGAACGATTGGGCTGACGCCGCCTCTGAACCGGCGCCAAAAGGCAGCCAGCGCCAGTTCGATCAGGAACAACAGGTCATTCAGGCGGGATTAGCGGGGCAGGGATTGATTTTGATGAGCACGCTATTGGTTGAAGATATGGTGCATCGCGGCTGGCTAACGCCGTACAGACCTGAAATCGTGTTCAACGGATTCAACTATTCCGCCGTAACGACCCAAGCCCATGCAGGCGTCGAAAAAGTGAGGCGGTTTCTGTCTTGGATAAAAGAAGAGGCCATGAGCAACGCAAAGGTCCAACGCTGAGAGATTTCAGAATTGCGCTCAATGCCCATAGGTGTTTTCGAAAGGATCGGCATATTTGTTCTGCGTAACGCGCCAATGCCCGCCTCTGGCACAAGTGTCGAGGCGAGGCATGTCTCAAGTTAGATGTCGCCAGCGTTCTCCTTGGTCGCTTTGTCCACTTAATCGACGTCGGACTACCCTGCACTTCACAAGCGCAGCGAATATCCGCAATCGGATGCTGTGATTTGCGGTAGCGAACAGCAGCATTGGGCCGAGTGCGAATGCGTGCGTCTACTCCACAAAGGAAGTCGTCGATGCCCAAACGTCACGGCAACTTTACCTAAAACAGTCGCCATCGGACCGAAGGGGGCTCATGACCCTAACCGGACTTCGGGGCTCAGCCGAATTGGCCAACGCAGTTTAGCCTCTTCTTGTTTGCAGATGAATTGAACCACAGATTTGTTAGCTACCTCAGGTGAGCAGCCAGTCCATCCTAGAACGGTCTCGACACTGCTCTTTATTCCACCCTACTTGCCGGCCTTCTGCGGGGAGCTGCTATTTCAGAAGCCCTTCAACAATGTGTTGCCGAACCATCATCGGCATCGGCTTATCCTCACGCGCCGGCAGATTGTTTAGGAGCTCCTTGTTTGCCATGTGCGGCATCCCAGGTTGTGGCGACGGCGGTCCAGACCAGGCGCGAGACAAATCGGCAGTTTGTCCCGTGGCCGATTCCCAATCATCGATACGTTCATCAATCCAGCCATGCAGTTTCCAGAACACCTTGTTGACATGTGAAGACCACGGAACAAAAAGCCAATCATTATCTGGATCGGCCGAAAATCCGTCATCGTGCGGCGCGCCACTCCATCGCATGTGCATCCACCCGTGGATACTCCATTCCATGGAGATGCCGAGTTCATCGAGCGTCATGGCGCTCAGACGTTCAGGATCGCGGAAGATCGCTGCTACCCGCCGCATCTCATCCACTTGGCTCTGGCTGCGTGCATTGATGGCCAAATCTGAAAACGTACTCCATTGCTCTTCCGTCGCCCATGGGGGCGCCGCGGTCTGCCATGCAGGCACCGGCCAATCCTCGTCATCGTCTTCCCAAGGAATTGGATCCCAACCGACCACACTAGGCCATTCGCTGACACCGGCATTGCCAAGTGCTCTGTTAGTCATTTCGATCATCTCGCGGTGCATACCGAGAAAGTCTATTCCGGAGTCAGGTTCTTGATCGAAGCGTGGCGCGGCCCAGCCCTCTGCCGTCAATTGCTGTCTTGCAGCATCCGGCAATTCGTTCCAACTGTCTTTGTTTCGTACAAAATGCCAAAGGTGATGATGGGTGCGATGACGCTCATTGGCGAGCATGGCTTTAACCATCGGGGGGAGATCGGGATAAGACATAGCCTGTCCTTGTGTTTTGAGCACTTTTGAGATCGATTAATTACACCTTGGAAGTTGCAAAAAATTGCTGACACGAAATAACTATGCCAAAATATTCAAATCGTAAAATCAAATTTGAATTTAATAAATAGATGATTTTTATTTTAGAGCGCAAAAACCACCGCCAACAGGAAATATGTTTCTATTTATTGATTTTTTTAGATGAGCAATTATCACATCGCTCTTTTCTCTCGAAATTGGTGCATGGCATAGGTTTCAACGCTGACGAGGCGTTGAGTGAAACCTTGATTGATCTGGCTTGCCAGCTTGGGCCGTTGTCGCTCACGAAACGTTCAATATGTTAGAATCGCAAACGTCTTTGGGGATGGCTAACAGCGCCTCAGAATAGGCATCGGTGTTACCGCCTGCTTGGCGAGAAGCCGAAGGACTGCTTCGGGTCAATGGCACCGCACAACGGCTGAGCAACGCGAACGTCCGGAATGGGCCGTTAGAGCTTGAAGCTGTTTTCTCGATGCCAAGTCAAAAATTCAGCCCGCGGTTGATCTGCCAGGCGCTCGGGTGCCAGGAGTTTACCTGTATCGTTGATCATCGATTTCACTGCGTCAGGATCGTTGGTTTGTCTGGAGACGAGGATCGCAAGGTCATCCGATATCCCAACCAACCCCCTGTCGAACATCCAGTGAGCCGTGCCGGATAGCGCAATTCCGTTGCTTACGATGTCAGGACCGTCATGTTCGACGGGTCTGATATGTGCCGCCTCAACTTCTGCCCGACCAGCACCGTTGATCAGCCGCAATCCTGTGATGGCACAGCGTTCGTCATAAGCGCGGAGGACATTTTTCCGGAAGTTTCGGTCACGCACAGCCCGGTTGGTCAATTGACTGATACGTTCTCTCGGCGAAATGGGTTGAAATGAACTCTGCTCCTCCGTGAAACCGTCTGCCCTTTCAGCCGGATCAACGCGCGGCAGGATTTCTTCGTCACGTCCAAGGCCACGTTCGAGGATCCGCGCGAAATCTGCCGGACCAAGCGGTCGCACCGCCGCCTGAGCACGTCCTGAGATTTTGCCTTGAGCATTCAAAACACCTTGTTCGACCACTTCACCGGCATCTCGAAACGGTACGGGATCACCGAAGTCGAGATACGTTCCGGGCTCGATCACCGCCAAATACATGCCGGCGTTCCGTGGGTCGGAAATGACCTCCTGAACCTTGGCTACGGCGAAGTAGCCCTTGGTGTCTTTGACCTTGCTGGGTTCGAGGTAGACGATCCAGTCACCCTCGCACTGTTGAACGCGTGTCAGATACTGTTTTGGGAACTGATATCGCTGCGACGGCACGTCGTCGTAGATTGAATCCGTCCTGTGGATGAAGACACCAAATGCCATGCATTGAAACATGACTGGAAATCATTCCGCTGCCAATCCGCGAAGCTCTCTGACGGGATAACCATCGGCAGGTTTGAGCCGGACATAGCAGTTCTTCGAAGCGGAACGTCCGCCGGCCTACTGTCTGCCGAACGGAATTGAAACCTGACCGCCGACGGAATAGCTCTCGACTTTGCTCTCGCCCAAACCCGAATATCCGCCATTCAAACTGAGCTGGATGTCGTTCTGAAGCAGGATCGAGAGGCCGCCGGAGAATGTGGCGGACGCATCGTCCTGCTTGATGATGGCGCCGCTGGCGAGCGTCGTATCCCCCTCATCCTTCAGGGTCCAGATACCGTTGATCGACAGGGAAGGCTCGATGAACCGGATATGCCGGCCCTCACGCCATGCGCGGTAGCCAAAGGTCGGGCCGAATGTGAATTGCATCTGCTCGATCGTTTGGCCCGGTATGAGCGTTCCGGCGCTATCGACATAGCTTTCCGTGTCCACATGGGCATAGGTCAGACCGGCCGCCGGGCGCAGCCAGAAGGACCGGCGCCAGAACGTGCCCTGGATCGAACCCGTGGCGACATACTGATCGGAATCGTAGGAGCCGGTCGTCGCCACCGGCGCGATGGCCGTGGCGGTGCGAGCGATATCGTTCTCGCTGCGCTCATAGAGGATCTGGCCGGAGAGCGACAGCATCGGGCTCAACACCAGCGTGGAATAGAGCCCGGCACCGTTGCCGCGGGAGTCCACATCGGTATTCTGGGCTCGGCTTTCGCTCTCCGATTTACGATAGCGATACATGGTTCCGATCATGAAGCGCGCGCTCGGGGCAATATAGGCGCCGGTGGCGAAAGTGTAGGCCTGACCCTTGCGGTCGGCGCCCGGCTGCTCGCTCTCGAAATCGGCGAAATCGCCTTTGGCCCAGACGTTGAACGTCGGGTTGAGGATCTCGGCCGATCCCGTTTCCGTCAGGACCTCGAGGCCGAGTGCGCCGGCCTGGCTGTGGCGGGCCTGGCTTCGTGCGCTCCGGCGCAGGCTGTTCAGGTCGGTGAAAAAGGACAGGCCGCCCTTTGAGCCGTTAAGCCCGAGCGCATTGCGCGCGTAAGCAGTGGAGCCGGGGGCGAGGGAGCCGGGGTCTTGCCCCAGTCCAAGCGCGGCCTGCAGATTGGCGGCCGCGAACTGGCTCGGAAGCGGCTGACCGACGCGGGCCTGGAGCGTGCTGATCTGGTTCTGGATGTCCGCGATGCGGCTGTCCATCGCGCTCAGTTCGCCTGAAATCTCGGCAAGCCTTGCCTCGGAGGACTGAACCTGCTGCGTCAGGCCGCTGATTCTTCCCTCAAGCAGTGCCGTTCGCGTATCCCGGCTGCCCTTCTCCGTCTGCCACTTGGCGATTTCGCCGGCAAATTTGGCTCTTTGAGCTTCCGCCTCCGCGATCTTGCCCGGTATCGCCGCGAGTTCGGCGCGAGACTCGTTGAAATTTCGTTCCGCGACAACCACAAGGCCGGTCTGTGGGTGATGGTATATCTGCCGCCAGTTGTTGAGACCGCTTTCCCGCAGTCTCGCATCTTCCGGCTCCGGAAATGATCGCACAATCCCGTCATGGTACTCTTGCGCTTCTCGCGTCGCGGCTTCCCTCTTGAGCGCGCGATCGGCAATTTCAGCAGGCAGGTACCGGGATCGGCGCCCTAAAGCGTTGATGAGCTGTTCCTGTGATTCTTTCAGCTCGCGATACTTGTTGATGATGTCAATCGGCTTGACATAGATCGGCCCGCAACCCGCGCACCTGGAAACCAATGGATACAATTCAGGGTGCGTGGCTGATTGAACAAGGACGCCCTCTATAAGGCGATCCAGGTCCCCGCGGGCACTCCTGATCTGTCGTGGCGCATCCGCGATAAACCAACGGAGATTGTTTGCCTCGACATTCAATTGCGCCTTCGCCTGCAGGGCCTCCGCCAGCTGCTGCTGCAGCCTCTCGAGGATGATGGTCGGCACGGCGCCGGTGAGGAACAGGCCGGTCAGCTCCGAGAGGAGCGCACCCTGAAACCCCACGGATCGGGCAAGCTGCAATTCGGTGATGGTCTTGACAGCAGCCTGCACCGCCGCCTGCGTCTCGGCCGTCGTCTCGTTGCAGGTGGCGGTCACGGTTCCGGAAACCGATTCCTGGATCGTGAATGTGCCTGTGTTCGGAAACGTGAAGGTTATGGTGCGGCTGGCCGATACTGGAAGATTGCCACCGGGCGGGACCACGGCGACATCCTGCTGGATGGCCGAACCGGCGAAGGTCCAGACCACCGTCTCGCCAGCCTCGAAATTGCCGACGAAGTCGGGGATGAGATCGTTGGCCGTAACGTTCAACGCGCCGCTACGAACGGCAAGACAACCGGAGGAGGCCGCATGAACCGGGTTAGCGGCCGTCAGAACGCAGAGCAATCCGCAGAACAGAGCCGCCGACAAGCGGCAAATGTGTAATGCGGCACCAGCCGACCGGTTGCGCACAACGGCAACCGTGGCGCGTTCGCGCCGCTGTTTGTTTCCTCGCCCCCACGCCATCCCGGATTTCCTTTCTGGCTCCGGACTTCCCCTTTGGCTCCTTAAACTCTAAGGCATCATTGGCTCTGGTAGCAGACCGCTTTGAGCAATTTTTTCCGAGTGTGACAAACGCGACACACACACATTTTTAGCGGGCGCGTCGCGAGGGCCGGGTGGGCATGTGTGTTGGGGGGCGTCGCTCATCGTCGGCATCTGGCACAAAGAGACTGCGTGGCGCGAACGGCAGGAATGGGCCGTGATCGGCGCCGAGCGATCCAGCTAGCCGCCGCTCCGTTCCGCTACGAGCAATCAACGTTTTCAACCCACGGCGACCATCTGTTGCTCGTTCACGATTGCCTTCGCATCATAGGGAAAATGGTGCCTGGAACGATTCGTATGAACACAACTCAGACTGTGACAGACGTTCTCTCCATGTTTGCACAGTTGGGGTTTACAGCTGCTTTGTGTGGTGGCTGGGCGGAGCAAGCGTTCGGTCTGACTGGCCAGAGAGAGCATAGGGATATCGATCTCGTTATTGAGGCCGACGACTTTTCGCACATAGATCGATTGTTCTCTTGCGGCTCACTTCAGAAGGAAATCGTTGCGAAGCGTTCTGCCCATAAGCGAGCGTTTATTGTCTCGGGGACAATGGTCGAAATGTATCTGGTCCAGCATCATGCCAATCAGTTTGTGACTCTCTTTTGGGGAGATGTTCGGCACACATGGCTTGACCCATTGGTAACCGAGACATGGTTGGACGGGGCTTCGGTTTGGGCGGTCACACAGCAGAACCTCGTAAGGTTTCGTCGCTCGCACCAGAGCCATCAACCGTGGCGATGGCGCGATCCCGCATCACGCGTTATGCCCGCCTGACCGGCACCGGTCGCATCGGCGGCGACGCCACGCGCCCAGCTTTTCGGCAATGGTTTGACCTATCCGGACAACCAGAAAGGTGGCAGAGGACCAGTTGATCTATCGCAATGCAATGGCGTGCCGAGCGAGGTCTATGCTTCTCTGGAATATGAGGGCATCGCCATGGCTGCGAAGACGAAATCAGAGCTTATCGAAATCTCAGAGAAGGAGTTCGGCAAGCTGGCCGAGCTTGTCGAATCCATCGATGCAGATACCGCGATGAAAAAGCGGGATGAGGATACGTCGATCAAGGATGTGGTTGCCCATCGGGCGCATTGGATCGACCTGTTCCTGGGGTGGTATGGCGATGGCCTTGCCGGAAAGACCGTTCATTTTCCGGCGGAAGGTTACAAATGGAACGATCTCAAACGCTACAACGCTGACCTCAGAGACCGTCAATCCAATATGGATTGGTTAGAAGCCGTGACGCTGCTCCGAGAAAACTTTGGGAAGCTGATGACGTTCATCGAAGAGCACTCAGACAAGGAGCTCTATGGCGGACCGATGAAGGGCGCGAACAATGCCTGGACACCCGGGCGATGGGCCGAGGCTGCGGGTCCCAGCCACTTTCGTTCAGCTTCGAAGTTTCTTCGTTCCGTGATCAGGAGTAACGGCTGACCCAATGTTTTGAATGTCCCCTTTACTGCTTTTTTCCGATATTCTACACAACAATGCTCGCCGGCCTGACAGGCGAAGACGATTTCGGCTTAAGGTGACAAATGCAACATGAACCCGTTAGCATGGGTGTCGTATAGATTGTTGGCGCGAAGTTTCGCTATCGGGAGAAGCGCAATGCCCAGTTCTATGATTAGATATGTAAGTGTGATGATCATTGCGGTTTCGAGCCTTGCACTCAACAGTCCCGCACACGCCTTCAAGTCAAAATATTCTTATGAGATTCTCCAGCTCTGCAATGAGAAGCAGTACTACAAAATACGATTCAGAGACGAATTTTATCTCAGGAAAAACAAGGCCGGCAAACTTCGTCCCGGAGTCGATATAAGAACGACAATTGCGGACAAGGGAAAATTCAGCGTCAGCCTGATGATCCGCGATCCCGACCCACAGAATTTCTACGACACAATCAATTTCAAATATTTGTATTTGGAACGGACAAAGAAAAGCGATTCCAGTTGGACAAAATGGCGCCGGATATCCAAAAAATGGAAAACAGCAAAGATTAAGGACAAAATTGGCAATCCTGACGAATGGCATGGATATGTTGGCATTCGCGTGAAAAGTACAAAAACAAGGCAGATAATGATTAAGGTAAGGCTGCCTTCAAATTATCATATCGAGTATCCTGAACGCAGTTTCGATTTGAATGTCCATGCCAGAATGAAATGTGAAGACAAGGAAACGGTCGGACGTCCGGTTTCTCCAGCCCCTTCATTCCTGAACACCAAACGGTTGGAATCTGTGAACTGCAGAAGACAGAATTGGTGTTTGGACAATGGTCGCCATTACATTCCGGGACTGGGCTGTTGTGAATGACGCTGGCGCCCCGGGCGCTTTCGGCGCGTCGGGTCTCTATCCGCGAGCATGCCGTGGTCGCAGTCAGCTCGTTGCCGGAAGATGATAGGCTGCGGATTCATCTCCAGTAGAGCGAAAAGTCCGGACACCACACCTTCAAGCCTGGCATCCGGACCAGCAACAATCACACGAACTCAATCCCACTATCCGTGAACGGCAGCGTGAAGATGCGCTTGCCCGTCGCAGCGAAAATCGCGTTGGCTACCGCCGGTGCGATGGGCGGCACGCCGGGCTCGCCGACGCCGGTCGGCTTCTCGTTCGAGGCAACCATATGCACTTTGACCTCCGGCATGTCCGAGAGGCGAAGCGGTTCATAGTCCGGGAAGTTTTCCTCAACCACTTCTCCGTTCTCGAAAGAGATCTTGTTGCGCATCGCAGCGCCGAGGCCATATCCGATGCCGCCTTCCATCTGCGCCTTCACGACGTCGGGATTGACGACCAGACCGCAGTCGACGGCACACACAACCTTCTCGACCTTGATGGCGCCATCGCCATTGACCGAGACCTCCGCAACCTGTGCCACGAAACTGGCAAAGGACTCATGGACGGCAACGCCGCGGGCACGGCCTTTCGGCAGGGGCTTGCCCCATCCGGCTTTCTCGGCAGCGAGTTTCAGAACGCCAAGGTGCCGTGGATGCTTCGCCAGGGCCTTGATCCGGAAGTCGACCGGATCGGCACCAGCCGCTTCGGCCAGCATGTCCATCATGACTTCGGTCGAATAGGCCGTGTGGGTGTGGCCGACGGACCGCCACCAGAGAACGGAAATCGGCGTTTCCATATTGTGCAGATCGACGGTGATATTCGGCACCGTATAGGGCAGCGTGGATGCGCCCTCGACGGATGTGCTGTCGATGCCGTCCTTGACCAGAGCGGCTTCGAAAGGCGTGCCCTTGAGGATCGACTTGCCGGCAAGGCGATGACGCCAGGCATGGATGCCGCCGTCCTTGTCGACGCCGGCCTCGACCTTCTCCAGAAACATGGGGCGATAGTAGCCGCCGCGGATATCGTCTTCACGCGTCCACACAACTTTTACCGGCCATTTCCCGCCAATCGCTTTTGCGGCCATGGCGGCTTCGGCAACATAGTCCGAAGTGGGATTGGCCCGGCGTCCGAACGAGCCGCCGGCATAGAGCGTGTGGATCGTGACCTGTTCGGGCTTCAGACCCAGCACGGCGGCGGCCGTCGGCTGGGCAATCGACGGGAACTGGCAACCGTCCCAGATCTCGGCGCCCTTTTCGTCATAGCGAATGACGCAGTTGAGCGGCTCCATGGGCGCGTGCGCCAGGAATGGGAAGACGAACTCGCCGGAGACTGTTTTTACAGCATCGCTCAGTCCCTTGTCGGCATCGCCATCCTTGCGCGCGACCTGACCTGGCGCCTTCACCGTCTCGCGATACTCGTCGAGCATCGCATCGCTCGACCGCATTTCGGCGGCAGAGAAGTCCCAGTCGATTTCGAGCGCTTCACGTCCCTTGATCGCGGCCCAGGTATTTTTGGCGTAAACCGCGATGCCGCGATCGATCTGCTTCACGTCGACCACATGATTGACCTTCAACGCCGCATCGGCCTTGAAGGATTTGACCTTTCCGCCAAAGCGCGGCGAGCGCGCGATGACCACATACACCATGCCCGGAATCTTGACGTCGAGCGCGAATTTGGCGCTGCCGTCCGTCTTTGCGCGGGAATCGTTGCGTGGCAGATCGGCCTTGCCGATCAGTTTGAAGTTTTTCGGGTCCTTGAGTTTCGCCTTCGCGGCCGGTTTCAGTTTTGCGGCCTCCGCAACCACATCGCCGAAGCTCAGAGTCTTGCCCGAGGCATGTTTGAGCACGCTGTCTGCAACCGTGATCTCGGATGCGGGCACGTTCCACTTCGCGGCCGCGGCACGCACAAGCAGGTCACGAGCAATAGCGCCGGCCTCGCGATATTGCAGGAACGAATTCGCAATGGCCGTCGAGCCGCCGGTTCCCTGCGAGCCGAAAGCAAGGTTTGCGTAGGTCTTGGCATCCGCAGGGGCCCAGTCGACGGTCACCTTCGCCCAGTCGGCATCGAGCTCTTCTGCAACAAGCGTCGCCAGGCCGGTGGTGGTTCCCTGGCCCATCTCGAAATGCTTGGCGATAACGACCGTGGTGCCGTCGGGTAGAATTTTCACGAACGGGTTGGCGACGAAGCCGGCCTCGCTGGATGCGGCCATCAGGCCATCCACATTCAAACCGATCACAAGTCCGGCGCCGAGCGCCACCGAGGATTTCAGGAAATCGCGTCTTGAAGGTCGTGCACCCATGGATCAGGCCTCCAGCTTCTTGGCAGCCAGATGGATGGCGCTGCGTATGCGGACATATGTGGCGCAGCGACAAGCATTGCCGTTCATGAATTCGTCGATCTCGCTGTCCGTCGGCTTTTTGTTGCCGGCGAGCAATGCGATGGCCTGCATGATCTGGCCCGACTGACAGTAGCCACATTGGACAACGTCCCGCTCGCGCCAAGCAGCCTGAACGGCTTCGGCGACCGGTCCGCTTATGCCTTCGATCGTGACGATCTCGGCGCTGGCGGCATCTTCAACCGCGACCTGGCAGGACCGCTGGGGCTCGCCATCGACATGCACCGTGCAGGAGCCGCAGGCCGCAACGCCGCAGCCAAATTTGGTGCCGGTCAGGCCGATTTCATCCCGGATAACCCAAAGCAGCGGTGTGTCACCGTCTGCTTCAACCTGTTTCGTTGTTCCATTAATCTTGAGCGCGATCATGAGGATACAAGCTGCTCCATGTTTTAGCTGTCAAAACAGTCAGATGTCGGATGGATTTTGTTCGCAATGCCTGGTTGCGTTCTAGGCATATTGTAGCGACCGAACATGTCTGCAAGCCGACGCTCTAGCAGATAAACGGCGGCCGCGACATTCGGTCGCCTAACCGGGGGTGAATTGCGTGAGATACCGCCGATTGCTCAATTCAGTAGTGGCCCACAATCGTCATTCCGGACAGGCCCAATGGTGTTCGGTTGAGACTCGCTTCCTGTAAGGCACAATACCCATTCTATTTGGAGTGACGGTCCCCTCACCCAACCCTCTCCCCAGGGAGAGGGCTATGCGCATCGGGTCATTGCGGCTTCGTCCCTTCTCCCTGGGGAGAAGGCTAGGATGAGGGGAAAGAGGCGCGACGTGAGTCCTAATATTCTTTCTCGAAGAAGATGCCCGCCTTGCTTCGGCCTTGTGAGTTGACCTCGCCTTTCGCCTTCAGATTGTCGGTGATGTCGATATCGGTCGTCACGCTGGTCGAGTCGGTCGACGTGCCCTGTTTGACGCCGATATAGGTGCGGTCGTTGATGTAGCGCCCGACACCGACCGCCGTTCCGCCATTATCATCGGACGTGATATCGAGCGTGTCGAGACCAAGCCCGTCGCGAATGCGGTCGAGTGTGCTTGTGTTGCCCCCCGCGCCCGTCAACGTCGCAATCGCGCTGGCGAGTTGAACGATCTGTGTCGGCGACAGACTTGCCAGCGGCTTTGCGAAGAGGAGTTGGGCAAGCACCTCGTCCTGCGGCAATATCGGGCTGGACGTAAGCGTGATGGTCGGCGTCGACGCAGAACCGGTGACCAGGACGGTCGCCGTGATGCCGTTCGCGGTCGTGGATGCTGCGAAGTCGACCACCGGATCGAGAGAGCCTGCAAAGGTGATGATGCCGCGCTCGAACAGGATGCGCTTACCGAGAATGTCCAGCCTGCCTTTGATGAGTTTGAAACCGCCGACGGCCTGCGGCGCACTTACCGGCCCTGTCAGCCGGAGCTTACCGCCGAGTTCCGTGTCCAGGCCCCGGCCGCGCACATAGATCTGGTTCGGTGCGGAGACATCGACGGCAAGCGTCGGTCCGCCGCCATTGTTTTTCTGGGTCTTCTTTTTCGGGTTCGTGGCCTTCTCAAACTTGCGGTTCTGCTTTGCGACGCCGGCCGGCGCATTGACATGCTCGACGCCGAGCGAGGCAACCGAGCCGGTTAGGCGTTCCGGGATCAACACATTTGCCCGCTCGATATCGATGCGGCCACCGACCTTGGGGCCCTTCAACAAAGAGCCTTTCAAGGTGATATCGCCGCTGACCGTCGCCGTGACGATCGATCCATCCGAATAGCGCGCCTTGCGCATCGCAATCTTGAGATCCGCCGGGAAATTGCCTTTGGGATCGGTGCCGACAGTGCCGCTCACATTGACACGGCCATTCTTGCCGAGCCTTCCGGTCAACTCACTGATCCTTGCCTGGTTTGGGGTGAGCTTCACCGTTGCCTTGATGCCTTCAATCACGAGCGACGATGCGGTTTCAATGAATGTCGCATTGCTGGTCGTGATCGTTCCGGTGACTTGCGGGGCTGTCAGTGCACCACCGACTTTGAGGTTCAAGGCTGCCGCGCCTTTGAGCCTCAGACCCGACTGAGCAAGCGTCGCCGCTGCCGCTTCGAACGGCAGTCGACCTTTCACAGAAATATTCGCCTTTGGGCTTGCGCCCAGGATGATGTTGCCGCCGATGCGGGTATCGAATCCGCCGCCCGTGATGGCCGTGTTTACGCCGACCCGGTCCTCGGCATAGCGCCCTTTGGCGGCAATGGTGAGCGCCGGCACGCCCGCATCGCGCAATGGTGCGGCCGTGGCCTTCGACCACTTCAGATCGTAGGCGACTTGCGGTGCGGCAGAGGTGCCGGTCGCCGTGACAGTTCCCGTGATCGACCCGGCCAGGCCCTGCTTGACGAACGGATCGACTGCCTTGACGGGGAACGCATCGATGGCAACGAGAAGGTCGAGCGCCTCCCCTGCACGTCCCGAGACGGCAATCACGCCACCACCGATGTTCAGTCGCGCTTTGCCGATTTCGGCCGTTCCATTCTTGACCCTGACAGTGGCAGGTTCATTTAACTTCGCGGATACGCCCTGAAAAGCGCCACTCATCTCATTGAGTTCGACCGTCATGACATCGGCTTCTGAGATCAGGCGTCCGCGTGCGGACAGAGGGGCACCGTCCAGTTTGGCTTGAGCCGTAAAGTCCGTGGCTGTCCCACGACTGGTCGCTTTTATTGCGAGAGCGCTGAGAGTGGTTGTGCCGGATTTGAGGGCCGCAACCTTCACGACACCGTCGATCTTCATTTCGCCCGTCAGGTCGGCAACGACCGCATCGACCTTGCTATCCTGAAGGCTGATGCCGGCGGCCGAAAGGGCCTGGCTTTCAATATCGACCTTCAGCGACAAACCGTTATTCTCTGGCGACAGCGCAACTGTGCCCTGAACGCCGCCACCCAGATCATCACGCAGGAGAAGCGGGCCTAAGACGGCAAGATCCGGGACCGATATCCTGAACTGTCCCGTTGGCGCATCGCCGAGCACATTCTGCATGGCGCCGTTGATTTCAGCATTGCCGACGGCGACGCGAAGCGCATTGAGCTGGGTATTGCCGGTGTCGGAGACCACCTCGCCCGTCGCAACGATGCGCTTGCCGTTCAGGTGTGCCGACGCGTTCAGCTCGCCGCGCGGCCGGGTTGCGGACAGAACGCCCTGGAATGTGAATGTCGGGTCTTCCAGCGCATTCCCAGCCAGGCGAATATCCTCGCTGGCGGTCTTGAGCGAGACTTCCGGCGAATCGAGCGAACCGCTGGCCGTCAATGTCGCCCGCGTCTTTCCGGCCATCTCCGGATTGAAACGGCTGAAGTCGGCAACGTCCGCATAGAGTGTTGCATCGACATCGTTTGGGCCGATCTCCGCCTCTCCGCTCAAAGAAAGGGCATGTCCCTGTACCTGCATGTCGGTCACGGAAAGACGGCCGGCTCGGTCGAGGCCGAGCCTTGTGGCCAGACGAATGGGGCCGTCGCCGAAGACACGTGTCAGTTGCTCACTGGCACCCTTGGCAATTTGGCCCTTCAGAGCGAGGGCCATTGCCCCCGATTGCATCTCGGCACGCCCTGCCAGATTAGCTTGCGCAACAGCGGTCGACACCGTCGCCGATTGCAGGACGGCAATACCGTTTTCGAGCTGACCGTTCGCCTCCATGCCGACGGGACCGGCGAGGAGCGCATTGGCATCGGGGAACGGCGTTTCAAGCGACAGGGCGGCAAACGCGACAACAAAAGGGGCCGATTGGCGCAGGAGATTGGCGCCTTGCGATGTCAGATTGAAACGGAGGTCCTTGCCGCGATACCCCGTGGCCTCGATGCCGGCTACGACGCCGCTCAACCTTATTTGTGCATCGTCAAGCACACCCTCAGTGCGGCCCTTCAGTTTGACCGAACGAATCCGTGCTTCGCTGTCGTCAGGCAGTGTGAAGGCAATCTCGCTGTCCGCGTCGCCGAAGACCAGATCGGTTTCGATATCGACCACATTGGTCGTGAAATCAAAACCACCGCGTGCGGACAACCGCGTCGTGGCCGAATTCAGATCTGCCGCCGCGATGGAGACGCTGCCATCGGACTTGCGCGTCACATCGAGCGCAAGCTCGACATCGCCAGCAAGGACCGGTGTGATGAGACGCGGGAGGAGGGGACCCGGACGCCCGTTCAGCGCTGCCGTAATGCGATGCCCCGTCTCGGATGCCGTGACCCTCGCCTGCCCGGTCAATGTCTTCTGGCCGTTGAATGCGACGCGTAGCTCGCTCCCCCAATTCTGCAGCGAGCCGGTACTTGTCACATTGATCGTCACCGCTGGGAGATCCGCCAGACCGAGGGCACGGGCGAGCAGACCGCCCACCGGCTCGCTGAGGGCCAGATCCATATCGAGCTGATCCCGGTCCGGCACGTAGGCAATGTCTGTCCGCAGGCTGCCGGCGATTCCATCGGTACGTTTGGCTTCGAATTTGATCTGCGCCTTGAGCGGTGCACCGAGCATCGTTGCGCTACCGTCGGCGGTAAGGCGGGCGCCACGCTCAATGAGTTCTTCGCCCAGAACGATCTCGCCAAATCGGAAAGACTCGATTTCGACCGGCAACAAACTTGCCGACTCGGCGCTCTCCGTCTCTTGATTGGCGGTTGCGGGTTCGGGGGCACTGGCTTCATCTGCCGATTGCGGCGCGCGGAGGATTTCCATGCGCCTCACCTTCAGACTTTGAACAGCCAGCTTCTGCGACAGGAGCGCCAGAGGCGACCAGTCCAACTCCACGCCTTCGAGCTTCGCGATCGGGCCACGCTTGTCGCTCAGTACGACTTTCCCGACCCGGATACTGCCGGTGGCAAGCCCGGACAAACCTGTGATTTCGACCGACTGCTGGTCCGTGCTCGCCACGCTGCCGGCGACCGACGCAAGGTAGCTCTGGCCGAACGACGTCGTGACGGCGAGCCCGATCGTCAGAGCTACAAGCGCGCCCAAAATGGAAACCGCAGTCATCAGTCTGCGGACAATTCTCATAGGGTCTTTTTGCCGGGCCGCTGCCTGGGCCCTTGCGGCCTGCAGTGGGCTGACAGACATCTAGAACGCCTGACCGAGACCGACATAAATGCCGAAGTCCGGTTCGTTCGGAATGTCATCGAGCGGTACGGCGACATCGAGACGGAGCGGGCCGACCGGGGTGAGGTAACGCAGGCCAAGTCCGGCGCCGACGAAGAAGTCGTTGCCGGTGCTGGGTTGAGCCGTGGTGAAAGCACCGCCTGCATCGACGAAAGGCACGAGGCCGATCTTCTCGGTTAGCTTGAAACGGACTTCTAGCGACGTCTCCACGAAGGATCGCCCGCCCAGCAGATCGCCATTGGCAACGCGCGGGCTTGCCGCCTGATAGGCGTAACCGCGGATCGAACCGCCCCCGCCCGCATAAAAGCGCCTGTCGGCAGGAATATCCGTCAGATCGGCCCCCTGGACCGTACCGCCCGCCACCCGTCCGGCAAGCACGACGCGTTTCGCAGGACCGACTGATTTGTAGGCCGAAAGGGCGGACTTGCCGATGAAGAAACCGCGGCTGTTTTCGAAATCATAGATCGGTTCGAACGTTGCCGATGTGCGGATGCCGCGTGTCGGGTCGAGTGTCGAATCGCGCGTGTCATACTCGAATTTCAGCGGCACACCGGCGAGCAGGAACGTCTCTTCGCCCGTGACGTCGCGGATTTTCGCATACTCGACTTCCGTTCCGACGCTGGCGGAGAGCTTGTCGGTAAAGTCATGGGTAATCCCCACCGCGCCGCTGACAGCGCGCTTGCGGAAGGCGTCTGGAACTTCCTGCTCGACGACGAATTTGGAGTTCAGCGTCGTCGCCGGCCCGCCAAAGCCTGGCTTGGAGAAAAGCATGGCACCGCGATAGCCGAGTTCATCGATATCGCTGGCCTCGCCAATGCGATTGATCGAGCCCTCGAAGCGCAAGCGCTCGCCGGCGCCGAAAAGGTTGCGATGCATCCAATAGGCTTCGAGCCCGATGCCGTCCGTATTCGATGCGGTGATACCGGCACCGATGACGCGGGGTTTGCGCTCATTGACGGTGACCAGGATCGGGATCGAGCCGTCGCTCGCGAGCCGGTCCGCCTCGCTGATGACGATCGAGTCGAACACCTGGAGTTCGCGCAGGCGCTTTTCGGCACGCCGGACCATGCGCGGGTCATACAGGGCACCAACCGGGATGGCCGTCTGACGGGCGATGAAGGCGGGATCGACATCGCGCGCACCGCGCACATCCACCACACCAAAATTGGCCTGAGGCCCGGCGATGATCGTAATAGCGACGTTCAGTTGGCGGGTCGCATGATTGGCTTTGATCCGGCGCTTGGCCGCCTTGGCAAAGGGATGACCGCGGTCGCGCCAATCGTCGACAAGCTTCTTCTCGGCTTTGAGGATCAGCGAGGAGCGGGCCGGTTTGCCCGAGACCAGTCCGAGCTTCTCCGGTGGCGGCGATTGACCGTCGGCGCCTTTGATCGAAACTTGACCGAAGGTGAAAAGCGGGCCGGGATCCACATTGATGACGACCTCAGCCGGTTCGCCGCCGCGCAGATTGGTATCGATCGGAACGCGGTCATAAGAGGTGCCGTTCACCAGGACCGAAACGGTCCCGCCATAATGGCCTTCCTGATAGAGCGTTCCGATAAGCCGTTGCTGGTCGTCTCGGGCGCGGGACAGAAGCCCGACGGTTCCGGACGGGACTTTTTTGACATCGCCAATCAGGCTCGACGCGGCCTTGAGCTTTTTCTCCAGCGGACCGCCGCCGGCATTCAAGGTCGCGACATAGGGCGTCGGATCGCGGACGGCATCGGCTTCCTCGTCTTTCTTGCCGCCGAAGAAGAAGGCATGGGCCGGCGCAACGCTGGCGATCAGCAGACCGACGATCAGTATCTGGACAGCTAAGAAAAGAGAGCTTTGTTGCGCAAACACAACAGGTTTGCAGCTGGCTTGGGCACGCGAGAAAAAGTCGTACCGGCCGCGCGAAACCGCGCGCTCCCGGGTCGCATCAGGCGTCTGAATCGGCCAATCTGCGATCTTTTTCAGCAAGTTAGCCAATCTCCGCCCAAGTCCCAAACGTCACTGCGCTTGTGAAGCCGCGCGCGAAGCCCAGCGCGCCGCCAGGCAACAACAGGTCACCTTCGGGCTGAAAACCATAGCCGATTCCCTTGAAAATCGGGCATGAATTCACTGTCGGGATTGTTGCTGCAAGTCAGTTGCAACACACGACTATGGCTGGAATTGGCCCGAGATAAGGCGGCGCTGCCGCAATGATTAACAGGAGGTTTCCATGCCTATCTTCGCCAGAAGAACCGGCGTGCCCGGCGGTAGATACTGAATGCGATTGTCAGGAAGCTGATGGCGAACAAAGTCCCTGAAATCGGCTCAGTCAGAAAGCCCCAGAAATTGTCGCCGAGCATGGCATAGCCCTGGACCATCGAATTCTCTCCGATCTTGCCCAGGATGACGCCCATGACGATGGCCGGCATGGAATAGTCGCTGCGCCGCAGGAAGTATCCGACAATGCCCGCGATGAACATGGTGTAGACATCGAAGATGTTGTCGCGCAGGGCATAGGCGCCGATGGTCGAGAAGACCAAAATGCCGGGTGCCAGGAGCGGAAACGGAATCCGCAGCAGATGCACGATCCCCTTCGACTCGACGATGCCGAGGATCAGGATCGCGAGGCTTGCCCAGAACATGGATGCGAAGAGGATCCAGACGAGATCGCGCGCTTCCACCATGATCAGCGGCCCGACTTCCATATCGTGCACGTTGAACACACCGATCATCATGGCTGTCAGGGCCCCGCCCGGAAGACCGAGTGCCAGCAGCGGGATCATGGCGGCGCCCGTCGCCGCGTTGTTTGATGTTTCCGGAGCGACCACACCTTCCGGATGGCCTTTGCCGAATTTCTCCGGCGTTTTCGACCAGCGAACCGCCTCATTATATGCGAGGAATGCGGCAAGCGTTGCACCAACGCCCGGCAACACACCCGAGAACCATCCGATGATGGTCGAGCGGACCATGACCCAGCGGACCTGCCAGAATTCCCGGAACGATGGGAAACTCATTCCGATCTCAGGCCGCTCATAGGAACCCTGGAGCAAACGCTGGCCCTGGATCATCACTTCGCTGACGGCGAAGAGACCGAGGATCAAAGGCACAAATCCGAGACCGCCGGCAAGATAGAGCACATCGAACGTGAAGCGCGGCACGCCGGCCGATGGGTCCGACCCGACCGTACCGATCAGGAGACCGATGCCTAGGGACAGCCATCCCTTGGCGAGCGATTTGGAGCCAACACCGGCGACCACGGTCAGTCCGAAGAACACGATTGCCGTGATCTCGACAGGACCGAAGGTCGAGACGGCAAAGTCGGCGATCGGTTCCGTGGCGATCATCATCAGGATTGCCGAGAGCGTGCCGCCGACGGCGGAACAGGTTACGGCGTAGCCAATGGCTTTGCTCGACTCGCCCCGCTTCGTCATCGGGTAGCCATCGAAGGCGGTCGGTGCATTCTCGACCGAGCCTGGAATATTGAAAAGGATCGCCGTGATGGCCCCGCCATAGACGCCGGACACATAGATGACGCCATACAGCATGATCGCATATTCAGGCGGCATCCATGCCGTGAAGGGCAGCAGGACGGCGGCAAGGGTCAGGACATTGAGACCCGGGATCGCGCCGAAAACGAGCCCGCCGACCAGTCCTCCGATAAAGATCGCGATACCGGTTCCACTCGTGAACAGCAGTTGGGTGCCGTTGAGAAAGTCTTCCATCGCCAGGCCCCTACTGGATCAGTGCCATGAGTTCGCCATTGATGGCATTGAACGCCCCCGCGCCCATGGGCAGAGAGGTAAAAATGATCTTGTAGAACACCAAAACCAGGCCGGCATAGAAGGCGAGAGTGAAAGTCACGAGCGTCGATAGCTTTCGAACACCCATGAGCCACGTGAAGGCAAGAATGAAGAAGGGTGTCACGAGGAGAAAGCCCATCTTGTGCATGCCATAGGTCCAGATGACCGGCAGGACAAAGAGGGCAATCGTCCGCCAGGTCGCTGGCGGGAGGTCGTCAGGGGCTTCTTCGACAAAGGGTAGCTCTTCTTCCTCGCGCCGGCTTTGCGGCAAGAACCGAGAGACCAGCAGAACCACCGCCGAGACAAAGATCAAGGCGATGACGACCTTCGGCCAAAAGGCGGCGCCAGGCGCAAAGAAGGGCAGCGGGTTGTCGAATGGTTGAGCCACCCAGTAAGCGCCAAGAGCGATGGCTAGCCAGGCAAGCGCTTCCAGTTTGACAATATCGATAGTCTTCGAGGGAGGCTTAGCCGACATAGAGTCGTTCCTTGTGGGCGTCACATGGTAAGCCTTGCTTTGCCGCGTGACGGGCAGGACTCAACTACACTTGGGTATATGCGACCGACCCGACCCAACGAGGCGAGAACGGCTGGAACGCCGCGACGGCCACTACGACACGAACCAGGATGACGAGAGCCCGCGCGCCAGGGAAGCCGGCGCGCGGGTTATCCGTGATCCTATCTCTGCACTATTGCATGTCCTTGCGCAGAGGTTGACCGGACTCTTTGAAGATCTTCACATAAGCGTCGATTGCCGCTTCTGTCATCTTCAAGGTTCCGGCCGCATCGAGGTAGGAATTGACAATATCGAGGCTCTTGCGCTTCAGGAAATCCTGATGCCCGGCATCATTCCAGGCCTTCTTGAAGACGGCTTCGAGATAATCCCGGATTTCCTTAGGCGTGTCTTTCTTGACCCAGAGACCGCGCACGCGAAGCAGCGGATCCCAGTTCATCTTGTAATCGGCACCGGCCGCTTTCGTGTCCGGAAAGACCTTGAAGCGTTCTGGCCAGATTGCAAGGACCGGCTCAAGCTTGCCGGCCTGGACGTGCTTGATGACATCGCCCGGTTGCTCCATCAGAACGTCGAGCTTGCCGCCGATCACCGCGCCATAGCGCTGTGCCGGCTTGTCGAACAGAACCTGCTTCACCTTGATGCCGAAATGCTCCTCGACCTTGGCCATCGAGACGAGTTCCATGGCGACGTTCAGGTTCGAGACGGTCAGCTTGTTCTTCTTGGCATGCGCAACGACCTTGTCCCAGCTCGGCTTGCCATTCTCATAGAAACGCTCGTCGCCTTTTTTGATGAAGAGAGCGGTCGGCGCCACATTCATCACCACCAGCGGTGTGACGTCCTTGCTCGGATGGACGTTGTGCCGGCCTTGTACATAGGTCGAAATCATCGAATCCGCATGCTGCAGGATCGTATAGCCATCGGCAGGCGCCTGCTGGAAATCTGGCAGGCAGTTGACGCCGCCACCACCGGGCTTGTTGACCTTGTTGATCTTCACGCCGAGTATTTTTGCAGACGGTCCCTGCATGGCAGCCACGGCCTGGTCGGAGCCGCCGCCCTTGCCATAACAGACGATGATCGTGATGGGTCGTTTCGGATAATCGCCAGGCTTTTTGATTTCCATGGCAAATGCAGCCGCCGGGGCGGCGAGCAGACCGCATACAAGCGCGGCTTTTGTAAACAATTTCATTTTTTTTGCTTCCTCCGATAGTCAACCCGCCGGCACACCCCGGCGGGCCTTGACGCATTGCTACACAAATGAGCAAAATCGTTCCGTATACCGGAACGATTTTGAGGATAAACGCTACGGTTTGGAGGAGGCAACTAAAGCCTGACGAATATGGCAATTGAGCGGATCAATTTATTCCAGCTCGATCTCGCGCTGGTCCGACCCTATAAGGTTTCCTACACAACCTTCAATTCTTTCGCGCCTCTGGTCACCGAAATATCCGACAGCGAGGGACGCACTGCATTCGGCGAAGCCGAGATCTCCCCAGGTTACAGCCACGAAACGCCCGAGGGCGGTTGGGCGCTGCTGCAAAGATTAGCAGCGGACCTGCCGGGCTTGTCGTCCGCAGACGCACGCAAGAAGATCGAACCTTTCTTGGAAACGGATCCGACGGCTGCAAGCGTCCTCTACGTGGCATTGGAAATGCTGGACAACAATTCGCAATTGGCTGTGAACGAGACCACACGGGTGCCACTGCTGCAGCCTGTCCAAAGCTTCGATGTCATGGCGATCCCGGACGAAATCGAAAAGACACTGTCGGAAGGTTTCAAGACACTCAAGATCAAGGTGGGATTCGAGGTCGCCGAGGATCTGGCGCGTGTCGCCGCGATCCAGGACGCTGTTGCCGGGCGGGCAACCATGCGCATAGACGCCAACCACTCCTATTCACCGGAACAGGGAAGCGAATTCGGAGCCGGGTTGGACCCGGAAGGCATCGAGCTCTTCGAGCAGCCGTGTGCCAATGCCGACTGGGCCGGCAATGCGGCTGTCGCCGAGGTCTCACGGGTACCGGTCATGCTGGACGAGTCGATCTACGGCCTCGACGATATCGACCGGGCCGGTGATATCGCCGGTGTCGGATTCGTAAAGCTGAAGCTGAAGAAGCTCGGCGGTCTCGATCGGCTGCGCGATGGCCTCGACCGTATCCGCTCAAAAGGCATGACACCGGTTCTCGGCGATGGGACGGCGACGGAAATCGGATGCTGGCAGGAAGCCTGCGTCGCACGCCATGCCATCGACAATGCCGGCGAGATGAACGGCTTTCTGAAGTTCAAACAGACGGTTTTCGAAGAACCGCTTGCTTTCGAAGATGGTGCTATCGTGATTCCCGCCGGCTACCGACCGACGCTCGACCATGACGCCATCGAACGCCTTGCAGTAGCGCGCGCCGACGTCAGCACAGCGGGCGGCAGTCGAGCGGCGGAATAGACACCACCGCGGCAACACGCATCGTGGCATCGCATCGCCCACGCGGTAGACTAGCGCGCAATACGAACACACTGACCTGATAAAAGGGCAGGCAACGAAGAGGAACGTTCAAAATGAGTTTGCAGACCGGAAGCGCCCTCCCTCCGCAACAACCATGGCAGAGCGGCGGCATCGAAGTGGTTCCCTGCTCAGAACATATCGGTGCTGAAATCCGCGGGGTCGATCTGAGCAGTCTTTCTGAAGAAGCCTTCGAGGTCATTCATGATGCCTGGATCAAGCATCTCGTCCTGCTGTTCCGCGACCAGGATCTGACCGATGGAGATCTCACGGAGTTCTCGGCAAGGTTCGGTGAGCTGGATGAGGCACCGCTCGATCAGAACGGCCGGCCTGCCGTTCCCGACTACCCGATGATCGCGGTCATCTCGAACGTTGTCGAAGACGGCAAACTCATTGGCGCACTGGGCAACAGCGAGGCCGCATGGCATGCCGACATGAGTTATAATCCTGTGCCTCCGAAAGGCAGTGCCCTTTATGCGGTCGAGGTTCCCCCGTCAGGCGGCGACACCGGGTTTTTGAATTGTTATGCCGCTTACGAGTCTCTTCCCGATGCGCTGAAAGCACGCATTGAGGAACTGTCACTGAAACACGACGCGACACTGAACAGCACGGGCGAGCAGCGGACCCACCTGCCCGAGGTGAGTGACGTCACGACCAGTCCGGGCGCCGTTCATCCCGCCTATCACATTCATCCGGAGTCAGGCCGCAAGGCGATCTATCTCGGCCGCCGCCAACATGGCTATGTCATGGGCTTGGATGTGGCGGAATCGGAAGAACTGCTCGACGCGCTGTGGTCGCACACGCTGCAGGACAAATTCACCTGGCATCACCAATGGCGCCAGGGCGATATCGTGCTGTGGGACAATCGCGCCGCTATGCATCGCCGCGATAGCTTCGATGCGAGCCACCGACGGATCATGCATCGCACGCAGATCAAAGGCTCGGTCCCGACGCGCTAGCCACAGTGAGCATTTCGGAAGTTACTCTCCGACGGGTCGACCTGCCCTTGTCGACACCCTATCGGCTGTCTTACCGCACATTCGAGACGTTCGAGCCTATCGTGGTCGAAATCCGCGATGGCGATGGCCGAAAGGGTTGGGGCGAGCAGCACATCTCGCCCGGTTCAAGCGAAGAGACGCGCGAGGGCGGTTGGGCATTCGCCCGAGAGTTTGCCGAACGGCTTGTTGGTCTCGATACTGAGGCCGCAACCAAGATGGTTTCGGAAGCATCGATACGCAGCAAAGTCGCGGCGACGGCTCTCGTCACCGCACTCGAGATGCTGACGCGCCCGGTAATGCTCGAGACGGCAAACGAGACACGACTGCCGCTTCTGACACCCTTCAACGCCGTGGATGCTTCGGAAGTTGCCGAGGAAGTCGAACGCCGATTGGAGGAAGGGTTTCGCACGTTCAAGATCAAAGTTGGCAAAGACGTGCGAGCCGACTTGAATCGGGTGTCTGCCATTCAAGACGCTGCAAACGGCCGTGCAACGCTCCGCATAGACGCCAATCGCGCGTTCAACCGCGAAGATGCCATTTCCTTTGCGACGTCGATTGATCCGCAGAACATTGCGTTGTTTGAACAACCTTGTGCCGCGGAGGATTGGGACGCCAACACGGCGGTCGCAAAATTCTCGCAGGTTCCCCTGATGCTTGACGAGCCGATCTGTGCTCTGGCCGATATTGACCGCGCCGCGATGATCGATGGCGTCGGGCTTTGCAAAGTGAAGCTCAAGCGCTTCGGATCGATGGCGGGGCTAGAGTCGGCAATCAGTCACGTCAAAACGAACGGCATGGATGCGGTGCTCGGCGACGGCCTGGGGTCGGAGATCAATTGCTGGATGGAGGCGTGCGTCGCGCGTCGGACCATCGACAATGCCGGAGAGTTCAACGGCTATCTGAAGGTGCGTCCCGAGGCTCGACTACTGGAGACGCCGCTCGGATTTGATAAGGGCGAGATGGTGATACCAGCAGGCTTCTGGCCGCAGATGAATCGCAAGAAACTGGAAGCTTCGACATTAACTCGGGAGCGGTTCGCCACATAGGCTGTCGACGGATGCTGTTCGGCGAGTCGGTGCTGTGAGGCCGGCGTTGTACGGCGCGATGGCGCCGTGTTGAAAGATCCCGGTTTGTTTCGCTCACGGCTATTCCGCGCTGATGCGCGGGCCTCCGCGGGGGCGCCCTGACCGGGCGGCGCGCGGTCGCGCTTGCCGCGCCACTAAGGCGCGGTTGTCTCGGACCCATCGCAAATCGTGCCGTATTGCACCGTCAATACGGCACAATCTCTCATGGAACCACGAATAACCGAGCGACTAGCGAGGCAAGGCCAACCGGCCGCCGCCCGGTCAGGGCGCCCCCGCGGAGGCCCGCGCTCCAGCGCGGAATAGCCGTGAGCGAAACGAACCTAGATCCAACAACACGGCACCATTCTGCCGGACAGCACCAGCTACTCAGCACAATCCTACATTGAACCAAGAATAACCGAGCGACCAGCGAGGCAAGGCCAACCGGCCTCCGCCCGGCCAGGGCGCCCCCGCGGAGGCCCGCGCCACCAGCGCGGAATAGCCGTGAGCGAAACAAACCCAATTTCAAAACCACGGCACGATCCCACCGGAGCGCACAAGCCACTCACCTACGGCAAGTAGGCGCCGCCGTTCACATGGATTGTCTCGCCGGTTGTGAAAGCAGCCTCCAATCGGCAGAGAGTGGCGATCCACATGGCGACTTCCTCGGGATAACCTTCTCGGCCAACAAGTGTGCCAAGGCCAAGCGGGTGATCGGGCTTTCCGCCGGCAGCAGCCCCACGCTTGGTCTCGATGAGGCCAGGGACGACGCAGTTGGCGACGATGCCGTCGCCGGCAAGCTCGGTCGCGAGCGCTTTCGTGAAACCGATCAGTCCGGACTTGGCAGCACCGACATGGGCGCGGCCCATCATGCCGCGATGGCCGGCGAGGCCTCCGACATTGACGATCCGGCCGCTGCCCTGGGTGCGCATATGCGGTACCGCGGCCCTTGTACAAAGAAAGGCTCCGTCCAGGCAGACGGCCAAGACGTCCCGCCATTCTTCGAGCGAGATATCCGTCAATGGTGCGTTACGCCTTATAGACGCATTGTTGATGAGGATGTCGATACAGCCGAACCGGTCGATCGCCGTCTGGATGAGAGAGGCTGCACCGTCCTCTGTCGTGATATCCGAGAGATGGCCACACGCTTCAACGCCGCCCTGCTCGACAAGGGCAACGGTTTCATCAACGCCGTCTTTATCATGCCGGGCATGGACAACCACCGATATTCCGTCGGCGGCAAGCGCCAAGGCCGTTGCCCGGCCGATGTTCCTGGCGGAACCCGTGATGATTGCAACGCGCCTGCTCTCTTCAGACATAGGAATGGATCCTCTCCGGTTCACCGACCGCCACTTGACACGCAACGCGGCCTCGTGGCGTTTTTGCGCGCGAAAGTAGCTTTGTTCGAAGCGTCTGTGTCAAGTGCAGGCCTGTCGAACACAGCCCCAAATCTGAGGTGAAAATACCATGGCGCATGAGCAAATTCTGTCCGAACTCGATCGCCGTCGAGAGCGCGCGCGTGCCATGGGCGGCGAGGCAAAACTCGCCAAGCGGAAGGAAAGCGGATCGCTCAATGCCTGGGAACGCGTTGAGTGCCTGGTCGACGACAACAGCTTTATCGAGACAGGGCTCCTCGGCGCCTCCAGCGTTATCAAAGACGACGAGGCCGTTACGCCGCGCGACGGCAAGATCTGCGGCTTCGCAAAGGTCAACGGCCGCGACATCGCACTGTGCGTCAATGATTTCACCACCAAAGGCGCCTCTACCAGCGCCACCAACTCCAAGAAGATGGGACATCTGCGGAGTACGGCAACGAACAAAGGCATGCCCTTCGTCCATATTGGCGAGTCGACTGGTGCTCGTCTGCCCGATGCCATGGGCGCACGCGGCATGGGTCAGCTCCTTGGAAACGACCCGACGCAGTTTCGCCGCACCCGCGAAACGCCCTGGGTGGCGGCAGCGCTCAACACATCGTTCGGTTCGTCAGCGTGGCTCTGCTGTTGCTCCGATTTCGCCGTGATGAAGAAAGGCTCGATCATGTCCGTGTCGAGCCCGCGCCTGGTCTCAATGGCAATCGGCGAAAAGGTCGATCTGGAGGATCTCGGCGGCTGGCGCCTTCACGCGGACAACACCGGGCTGATTGATCGCTTCGTCGATACGGACGAAGAAGCCATGGAGGAGATCAAACGCTTTCTCTCCTACATGCCGTCCCATAATGGCGAAGCACCACCCGAATATCCCGTCGCAGACGATGCCTCTCAGGATCAATCGTCCATCTTGGACGTCCTGCCCGAAAAGCGGACTCAGGTCTACAATATGCGCAAGATCGTCGAGACGATCGTCGACAAGGGCAGCTATTTCGAGCTCAAGCCGCGTTTCGGCAAGCCGGCGACTGTCGGGCTCGCACGACTGGATGGCAAGTCGGTGGGTATCATCGCGAATAATCCGCAGGTCGGCGGCGGCGCTCTTTCGGCGGATGCCTGCAAGAAGATCATCGACTTCCAGGTGCTTTGCGACTCGTTCAATATTCCTCTGGTGCGTTTGATGGACACTCCCGGTTTTGTGGTCGGAACCGACGCCGAAAAGAAAGGCGCGCCAGGGTGGATCATGAACTTCATGAATGCCACCTGCCTCGTTTCAGTACCAAGCATTACCGTTCTCGTCCGCAAGGCCTATGGCCGCGCTTATGTGGCAATGGGCGGAGGGCGCCACAATGATGAGATGATCGCATGGCCGACGGCCGAGATCTCGTTCATGGATCCGGTCTTTGCCACATCTATCGTGCATGGATTGAATCCGGGTGACGAAGGTTTCGAAGACGCGCTTGCCGGAATCCAGCAAGACATCGAGGTCTGGGACATGGCGACCATCTATTCGGCCCAGAATGTCATCAAACCGCAAGAGACACGCGATTATCTGATCCGGATGCTCGACGTCTATCGCCTCCGCCGCAGCAACGGGGTGGGCAAACACGAGATGCAAGCCTGGCCGACAAGCTACTGAGCGCCATCATGAGAGGTAAAGACCTTATTGCCAAAGCGCGTCGGGCCGGTCGGACAGCATTGAACGAGGATGCGGGGAAGGCGCTGCTTTCAGCCTACAAGATTGCTGTTCCCCGGTCTGTCGTTCTTCAAGCCGACGATTCCGACATCGACTTGACACATCTGACACCACCGTTTGCGGTCAAAGTCATCTCGCCCGAGATCCTCCACAAGAGCGATGCCGGCGGCGTTGCGCTTGGGCTTGCGAGTGCCGAAGCGGTCCGTCAGTCAATTACCGTTATGGCAGCAAAACCGGAAATCGCGGGGAGGTCGATAGACGGATTTCTGGTTGAGGAAATGGTACCGTCCGGACAGGAGGTCGTGATCGGCGGCTTCAACGATGCGCGGTTCGGACCGGTTGTGATGGCGGGCCTTGGCGGGATCTTCGTCGAAATCCTGGAGGATGTCGCGTTTCGGATCTGCCCAATTATTCCGGACGATGCACGGCGCATGCTGAAAGAGCTGAAAGGTTATCCGCTTCTGGCCGGCACGCGAGGACGAGAGGGTGTCGATACGGAAGCCATCGTCGAGATTCTGATGACGCTTGCTGGCGAAGACGGAATGCTCATGGAGCACATGGACGATCTTGCCGAGGTCGATATCAATCCGGTCATCGTGACCAAGGAAGGGGCGACGGCTGTCGATGCTCGCTTTATCTTGTCGACGGAAGGCGCAGAATGCTCGGCCCCACAAGCATCTGACACCACATCGCCGCTCGATACTTTCGCGCCGCTCTTCCTGCCAAAGACAGTTGCCGTCGTCGGCGCGTCGGCGCGGTCGACGACCATCGCCAATACTTTTATCCGGCGGATGAAGGACTTCGGTTATCCGGGACAGATCTATCCGATCCACCCGAAAGCCGAAATGGTCGAAGACCTTCCCGCATTCCCGAGCTTGAGAGAAACCCCTGACCCAGTGGACTATGCCTATATCGCGGTTGCGGCGGAGGTGATCCCGGACCTGCTCGCCCGCACCGATGGACGGGTGCGGTTTGCACAGGTCATCTCCAGCGGGTTTAGCGAGGTGCCACACGGCGTTGCGCTCGAAACCGATCTCATCGACAAGGCAAACGCAGCCGGTTGCCGTGTGGTTGGGCCCAATTGCCTCGGCCTCTATTCACCGCGCGGGGGCGTTACCTTCTCAGTCGGCGCACCGAAGGAAGCTGGTTCGGTGGGCGTCATCGCGCAGAGCGGCGGGCTGAGCACCGACATCATCAAAGGCGGCCAATGGCGTGGCATTCGCTTCAGCGGCCTCGTTACGATCGGCAACGCCGCTGACATCGGACCATCGGACCTGCTGGCCTACTATCTCGCCGACCCCGGAACCAAGGTCATCGGACTTTATCTTGAAGACGTGCAGGATGGACGCCGCTTCTTCGATCTTCTGAGATCGCCGGAATGTACAAAACCGGTTGTCATCCTGAAGGGGGGCCGGTCGAGTCTTGGCGTCCAGGCCGCCGCATCGCATACGGGCGCACTGGCGGGCGATGCCCGCGTATGGGACGCGCTCGCAAGGCAAACCAAGTCGGTTCTGGTCGATACGGTCGATGCTTTTATCGACACCTTGCTCGCCCTGCAGTTCCTGGATCTGCGCCCCGCCAAACCGACGAAACGTATCGCTCTTTTCGGCAATGGCGGCGGCACCGGTGTGCTGGCGACCGACTATTTCGCCGGCCGCGGCCTTCTCATCGAACCTTTCGCCGCCGATATTCGCGACAATCTCGACGCGCTGGGACTCCCTCCCGGAACAAGTATCACCAATCCGATCGACACCCCGGTAAGAACGCTTCAGGAAAAGGATGGCGCCGTCGCCAACGAGATTCTTGATATCACTTATCAGTCAAAACCGGACGCAGTGGTCATGCATCTCAATCTATCATCATTCGTCGGCCGCGGTATCGATCCGGTCGGCAATCTCATGGCGGCTGCTTTGCGCGTGCAAGACGTCTATCCAGGACAGGCCCATTTCCTGCTCGCCTTGAGAGTCGATGGATCTCCGGAATTGGAAGCGGCGCGACGCACATACCGCCAGGCGGCATTAGATCAAGGCATACCGGTCTTCGACGAGCTTTCCAATGTCGCCGACGCGCTCTCTGCTGTCAGTCATCTCGAGCATCGATTTGCAGAGAGCGGATAGCGATCGATTGAGAGCGCGCTCACTCGGGTTACACCCAGATGGATGGCGGTTCCCCATTTGCCGTCTCTTGCAGGATATCCGAGGTTTCGGGATCAATGCAGTTGGTTGGTACAGTCGACAGGATTGCCTCAGCGAATGCCGGCAATGACATGAGCATGGCCGACACACGAACGACTTCACCACGAACTCCTTCGACACGGAACCAACTGGTCATGCGCGAGTAGCGGATCTTGGTGACGTTATCCCAGCGGAGGAAACCGTTTCCCCCGGTGAGTGTTCGATAGTGCAGACCATCCCGCTCGACCCGAAGGCGAACGTAGAAGAACTCGATGACCCAATGGGCGCCGAGCGCCGAAAACCCTACAAAGATCAGTGTCACCCACAGAGAACCGGTGGTGTTGGGATAGAGAATTGACAACACGGCAAGCCCCACAAAGAAGACCCAACCGATAATCCCGACAATCAGAACCGTGCGAGGGAATTGCAGAACATTCGACTGTGCTGCCGCCCGCCCCCCAAGCCGGCTCTTCGCCAGCCATCCCATGGCGAATGTCATGAGGACAAACCAGGTTCCCCATTGCAGGGCATGCATCCACCAGGCGCGATCGGACATGGCAACGGCCTCTAACAAACAACAATGCTCGTTATCGAGGTTACACCGGGAGCACTTAGGAAAAGATTAGCGGGGCTTGTTCAGCAATTTTTGGCAGCTTCGGTCTCGTACGCGTTTTCCGAAAGTGTTGGTGACCGCCATTCCAGCGAAGGCTGGACTCCAGTGCAGCAACGACGAAATGCGGAAGTAGCCCTGGATCCCAGCCTACGCTGGGATGACGAAATGTGGACGCCCTATGGATCGTCCTACTCCGCGAGGCACTCAAGTGTCGCTCAATAGTCTCAGACCAGTCCGGAAATGACGACGGGGTCGTATGAGGATATTGATGGGCCTTCCGGCGAGGTAACTGTGTGTTGTGCGTCGCGACTCAAACCTCGATGCGGGCGACGACGGCGCCCTCGGTCACCGTGTCTTCTTCGGCAACAAGGATTTCCTTCACGACTCCATCTTCGGGGGCTGCGACCGGGATTTCCATCTTCATGGACTCGAGAATGAGGATCGGCTCATCTTCTTCAACCTTGTCGCCAACCGCTTTTTCGATCTTCCAAACGCTTCCCGTTATCTCTGTTTTCACGTCGATAGTTGTCACGCCGCTCTCCCGTGCACCTTGTTTTCTGCTCCAACACTTCGCGTATTCCCGTTGCTTTGACAAGCATGGGGCCGACGCGCAATAAAGCGTTCTCTCAACCTCATAAGGTCATCGCATTTATGGTTCGCCTCAGTGACATGGATCCGGACGACGCAGCACATCTTCTTGAGAAGGAGTGCCCTGCTTTCGATACAGAACCCTTCGTCCCGGGTCCGCCCCTGAGTGAGCGCCGCATCGCCATTGTGACAACCGCCGGGCTCCATCGCCGAACGGATCGAACGTTCAATCTGGTGGATACGGACTATCGTGTCCTTCCAGGCGATGTCTCTGGCGAAGACCTTGTCATCAGCCATTCCTCGGTCAACTTCGACCGCTCGGGATTCCAGCAAGACATCAATGTCGTCTTCCCCATCGATCGGTTACGAGAGCTTGAGGAGGCCGGCGAGATCGGGTCTCTGGCACGATTCCATTATGCGTTGATGGGGGCGACCTGGCTTCCGCATGAGATCGAGTCGACGGCGAGAGAGATTGCGGGACTACTGAAGGAGGATGCCTGCAACGCCGCCTTCCTGGTCCCGGTCTGACCGAACTGTACCCGCGCCGTTGGCGCGATCGCCCATTATCTCGAAGACGAAGGTCTGCCGACGACGAGCATCAGCCTCGTGCGTGAGCACACAGCATCTATTCGCCCGCCGCGTGCACTCTGGGTTTCATTCGAACTCGGGCGCCCGTTCGGCGTACCGAATGATGCCGATTTCCAACGCGGCGTCCTACGCGCAGGGCTGTCGCTCCTGGAGCTGGACGACGGGCCTGTCATTCTCGAAGACTATCCGATCGATGCTCCCGAGGAGGAGGTTTCGGAAGAGGCCATGGAGGGGCTCACCTGCCCGATCCCCTTGCCCAAGCCTGAGATCGCATCGGACTCCGACTTTGTGCGCTCTATCCTCGCCGAGGTCGGCCCACTGGCGCCCTGGTATCAGTTGGCCGTCGAGTCTAACGGACGGACATCGGTTGGTGTGAGCGGCAATGATATCGAAGAGAATGTGCGCTTCCTCGCCGGTTTGCTGGAGGGCGATGAAACAGCATCGGACGATGGCGACCTCAGTCTTGGCGAGCGCATGCGCGTGGCGACCGAAGACGTACGGACCTGGTATTTCGAAGCGGCGGGCGCCCGCCCTGGAGGCAGTGCCTCAAGCCAGGCACTTGCCGATTGGTTCTGGGGAGAGACAGCAGCAGGAACACTGTTCCTCAAGCTACATGAACCATGTGCCGCGAGCGACGATGCGACATTGCAGGAAGCGGCAAAATCGTTTCTCGTGCCGCGCGCTCAGCAACACAGGCTTGCGTCGATCTGAGAGGCTCTTTTGAAAGCTCCCTAACAGCGACTTTCTATATCGTAGCCAACCCTTTCCCCCGGCCCAAACACCCCGAGGGTACCCTTATTGGGTGGTTGGGCCGGGGGAGAGGGCTGGCTCAGTACCTTCAGCTCAAGCCTGCTCCTCGGCAACGACACGCGGCAGTGGTTCCTCTCGTATCGGCCAGTGCACAAGGGCGGATGCAATGCCGAGGGCAATGCTGATCCACCACATGGCGTCATAGGATCCGAACGCGTCGTAGAAGGAGCCTGCCAGCCAGGCACCGAGAAAACTGCCGGATTGGTGCGCCAGGAAGACGATGCCGAAGAGCATCGACATATAGCGCGTGCCGAAAATATGGCCGACCAGCGCGCTTGTCAGCGGAACCGTCCCAAGCCAGACGAATCCGATCGCGCCGGCAAAAACCAACGCACTGACCGTGTTGATCGGGACCATCAGGAAAAGACAGAAAATGATCGCCCGTGCCGTATAGAGAAGGCTCAATAGACGGCGCTTGGGATAACGCGTACCCAGAGCCCCCCAAACATAACTACCGACAGTGTTGCTCAAACCGATGAGCATCAACGCGGCTGTACCGGTCCACAATGCGAGCCCCTGGTCCGAGAGAAAGGTCGGCAGATGCACCGCAATGAATGTGACGTGGAATCCACAGACGAAAAAGCCGACGAAGAGAAGCCAGAAACTCGGTACGCTTTTAGCCTCCGCCAGAGCCTGACTCAGTGTTTGCTGAACCTTGGGTGTGGGTTTTGATGCGCTGATCGCCAGTCCAGCCGACAATGGTAGTACGAGGAGAACAGTGGCCGCCAATATGATGAACGCGGTTACCCAACCGAAACCAGCAAGCAGCGCATGAGAGTAAGGCAGAACGACAAACTGTCCGATCGAGCCGCACATTGCGGCAACACCCAATGCCCGGCTTCGGGTCTCTGGCGGAAAATTCCGGCCAACAGTCCCCATCATGACCGAGAGGCCGGTCGCACTGAGACCGAGCCCGATCAACACGCCGCCAATCAGCAATTGGGTGCCGTCCCACGGCAGTGTCAGTGTGTAGAGACCGGTCGCATAGGCAAGTGCTGCAGCCGCGGCCACGCGGGCGGCTCCGAATTTGTCTGCCAGCGCGCCAGCCACCGGGGCGCCGAGACCATAGAAGAGGTTCATAAGGCCGAGCCCGAGAGCGAAAGTCTCGCGGCCCATGCCGAGATCGGCCGTCACCGGTCCAAGAAAGATGCCCAGGCTCTGGCGGATACCAACGACAACCAGCAGGATCATGCCGGCGCACCCAGTCACGATCCAAACGCGTGGCATAAACGAGCTCGCTCCGATTTGATGAGGCATCAAGAGATGCCATCAATATCCCCGATTAGACCGAAGCGTCTAGGTCATGACCTAGAGCAAGCCTACCAGCCGCGACAATCACGATAGCGCGTCCACCAATACTGGCTTCCCGTCTGCAGGGCCTTTCGCTTCAGCCATGCACAGGGATCGGCTTTCTTCTTTTGCTGCTTCCGCGTGCTGTAAGCGAGTTGATCATTCACGCCAAAGGCTGCAGCGAGCTCGATCGGAGCTCCCACCGCAAAATGCCCGCCATAGCTCCTGGCCTCGGCGGACGCCGCAAGCGCTCCGGTCGCAATCGTGACGGCGACCGCCACTGCCGTCACCGATTTGAGCACTGTCTTCATTCTCTCACTCCGAATTGCGTGCGAGGTTTTTTGCCTCATAACCCTTGAGAGATGGGGTGTAATTCTCCGGCAATGTGTGCGCACCATCACACATTGAAACAGGATCCGGATTTCTCATTCAAAGTCAGATTGTTAGCGCTCGGGCAATGGATTTCCAACAGAATTCCACCGCCAACTCTATCAAAGAGTAAATTACCTTTAGAATCAATCTGTTGAACGAGATATCGACCGAGCGTCAAGCACCTTTCCCTCGGTTGCCGCCTGGGCGCGGGGCGCTCGTGCCTGCTTGCTCTTCGCCGGACCCTTTTCAATCGGTTTGCATAGCTGCGGCTCAGCTGCGACCCGCCGGGTCCAACGTCTGTCGAGGATCCGTTGATGTAGAACGATCCATCGTCGACAACTTGGGAGCCTCCGATTACAGCGAATTCGCAACTTCGGCTTTTGCGGACAGCCATCTGCCGTCTTCGGTCGCTTCCATCGCGCGTTGCCATCGTAACCGCGCGACAAGTGATCGAGGAGATCCTGCACGGTCATTCCGGACAAGAAAGGGTTGGCATTCATCGCGGCCTGGCTCATGAGACCAGAGACAAGCGCATCGGGCTCTGCTCGCAGGACACGAACAGCACCGGTCGGGCCGGCAAAATGAGCAAGATGCAGGCTCGCCATCGTTGCTTCGAGCCCGTGGTCGAGCAGGAATGCAGCATTCTCATTCGCGAAGGCCTTTGCAGCACGCAAGGCAAATACCGGGTCCGTCCGTAGATTGAGAATTTCGGCGACAGAGAGTTTGGCAATCTCACTTGGAAAGTTGCGCCTGACCACGTCAAGAAACGTACTGTTTATGAACTGGAATGGACCCAGCGCCGAGGAACGCGGATTCTTTGCAAATCGCCTGCCGCCTGACTCGGCCTGCATCAATCGCGCAAGCAAGCGGTCGATAAATGCAGGCTTTGCCTTCAGCTCAATCACGCCAGCAGTCGCGATGCCTGGCGCGATGAGGGGTAGAACGAGGCACATGATGGCCACAGCCTTGCGCACAAATCGGGCAACGAACGGATACATGCGGTTTGTCCAACAGCGTCGTGTTTATCAAGCACGCGACTGTGTCGATCTGTAGATGCAGATGCGATCCGTCAAGCTCTCGATATGATCGGAGCTTGCACCAAGTGATAGCCTAGCCTGGCGAGAAGGCTTCCGTTTCCGGATCCTGCCAGTGCAACTGCCCCTCAGCAATCGAAAACCAGGCGCGATGGATTGAGATCTGACCGATCTTTGGTGCCTCATCCACAAACGGAAATGTCCGCAGATTCTATAGTGAATGAGCGCTCTCTCCCATAGCGCGGAGAGCCATAACGCAAGAGCGCCGGAGGTGACGCACTCAGGAGACTCTATGCCTCAGATCTTGCGGAATCGGCTCTAGAGGGAACCGCTTCCTCCGCATTGACTTGGTTTGGCAAAACCGCTTTCAAGGCAGCATGTATCATAATACCCGACATTAAAGAGCCGGCCGAGCGCGTCGTCGCTGCCTATCGCCACATCACAAACGGCAAGACTATTCTTAATTTTTTCGCGTTTCCTGTCCTCTATTCAGCCCCCACCACTTTTCTGTGTTGCCGAAGCCTGAAGCGCCTCGACATAGCTTTGGGCCGCTTGCATGTCAGTGAGGAGCCCGGCACCAATCCCCAGGAACAGAAGGACGGCGGCCTTGTCCCAGAAGGTGAAGATGGGTGCGATCGGGTTCTGGCGTTTTGCGAGTGCGATTACCATCGAAACCATAGCGGAGATGGTGAAGAAGCCACTCAGAATGGGAAAAACGAGGGGGGACGGGTAGAAGGATGCACCCAGAAACAACACTGCTGCGGTCAGCATCGTTATGGTGATCATTCCGCGGTTATGCGCGGAAACCAAATCACCCACGGTTGGCGGTGTCTTCGTTTTGGGCTCCTGCGCCTGCATGGCTCAAACAGCCATCTGGGATAGTGCAGATTGACGTGGGGAAGATCTGAAATTCGGAGGTCGGCGTGTTGAGGAATGCACGGGCGGCATCATGTCATCGGTCCGACCCTGGGAAGGGAGTATTTGGGAGGGATGGATGACAAGAGGAGCGATGCCGCCCGGCACGCCTTCACTGGTTCGACGGACGGTGCGATAGGACGCTTGGTTGGCCGCCGGGTGGGGATAGCGGACTGTGACGTCTTTTGAACCATCGAACCATGATGCAAAGATGTGATCGCTCGCGCCTCCTTTATGCAGTGATGGGGGGTGCGCGGCGACCGGGCCGGAATGTAATGACTGTGGGTGGTGCGTTGACACTCCGGTCAACCGGTCAGCCGCTGCTGTAGTGGTCCCGGAACGCTTCCCCACCGATGGCGCAAACCTCACAATCTGTGCAGGCGCCGTGCCGTTGATCGGGTGCACGATCACTATCGCTGGCAGGGATTGGTTCAACGGGATCATAAAACTTGTTTCCGTCCTCTACAGCTTGCTTGACTTACAAATGGAGGGGATGAGCAATTGTCTCCAATGCTTTTTTCGGTTATTTTTAATAGAAAGAAGCTATTGGCGAAAATCAGCGGAGTACCGGGAGGCGAACAATGCCAAGCATTCGACAGTTGGAGTATCTGGCGGCGCTCCATTCGACACGCCATTTCCGGCGCGCAGCGGAGTCGGTCGGCGTCAGCCAACCGACACTCAGCGCCCAGCTCAAAGTCCTCGAGGAACGCCTCGGCGTACAGCTTGTGGAGAGAGATCGCTCGAGTGTCATCTTCACGCCGGTGGGGGAGGAGATTCTTGGTGTTGCACGCGGCGTCTTGCGCGACGTCCAGGAGATCCGCGATGTCGCAGCCAGCCAGCGCGGAGAGTTCGGAGGCCTCATACGCCTCGGTCTGCCGCCAACGATCGGCCCCTACCTTCTTCCGCGTATGCTGCCCGAACTTCACGAGACCTATCCGAAACTGAAGCTGTATGTGCGCGAAGAAGTCCCGCATCAGCTTCCGAATTCGCTGACAGAAGGCCGCCACGACGTCCTGATCACACCCCTGCCCGTCGTTGGGAGCGAGTTTGAAACAGTCGCTGTCTTTCGTGAACCGCTGGTGATTGTCGCTCCGGCAGATCATCCACTTGCCGCAACGCCGACGATTGATCGCATTCAGTTGCGTGGCCAGTCGATCCTCAGTCTGGAGGCAGGGCACCAGCTCCATGAACAGGTCGAGGCCATTTGCGATGACTTTGGTGCCGACCTGCTTTTGGATTTTGAGGGGACCAGTTTGGACACACTGCGGCAAATGGTTGCGATCGGGATGGGCCTCTCATTTCTGCCGGGCCTTTATGTCCAAGCCGCTCTGCGCAGCGACAAAAGCGTCACGGCTCTGACACTCAAGGGGCGATCGCTGTTCCGTACAATCGGTCTGGTCTGGCGCCGGACTTCGGCACGCAGCGGTGAGTTCAAAAAACTCGCCGAATACACCCGTGATACCGTAAAGCGAGACTTCCCTGATTTTCCGATCCTTTGAGAGCAGGATCGGAAGATTCCCAGCTGCCAAGTCCACCGAACCCGCCGCTTTCAGGGCAAGACTTTCGATTTAATTTTTCTATCAAATCTCCTTGTTTATTAGCTTGGAACATCATTGCTGAGAGCGCCATATCCCATGCGATCGGGGGCCGCCCCATGCATCAATGCGGTCCCCACACCTCTAACCAAGGAGCTTGCAAATGTTCGACTTCGGCGCTCTCAAAGAGACAGTGACCAACATGTTCGAACCTGGAGGCACGGCAACCGAACTTTTTTCGAATATCGATCTCAATCCGGCGCTGCTGGATAACCTGCACCTCGACCAACTTGGCGACACGCTCGCTCAATCCGGTATCGATCTGCAGAGCCTCTCCGACATCCAGGTGACGGACGTTGTGCAGCAGGTCACGGAGAATGGCGGTTTCGAGGGTTTGGACCTGTCGCAGATCGTTGGCAAGGGCGGTCCACCTGGACAGTGAGCCTGATTTGAACTCTTAGCTAGACCCCAACCGGCTGGACCGGCTGCAGGAACGGAGCACCCCGCATTTCTTCCGCAATCATGTCGAACAAGACTTCGACAGACGGCGCAATCGTGAAGGTAGGGCTCCACAGGACGGCGATATCCGCCGCGAGCGGCCGGCCCCCGGCGAATAGGGGTCGAAAGACCAGTCCGGTCTTAGCCGTTCGTGCAGTGATCGGCATGACGGCAACACCGAGCCCGGCGCGAGCCATGGCGGCGAGAGCGTGGGGCGAGGCGGTTTCGTGACGAATATGCGGCGAGACGTGCACCAGTTGCGAGGCGGATTCCAGAAGGTGCCGTGACAACGTTCCCCGGCGCATTGCGAGCAGTGGGTGCCCCTCCAGATCAGCGACATCCAATCGATCAATGTTGGCGAGCGAATGCCCTCTGGGCATCGCGACATGAAGGGACCCATGCGCTAGAACGCGATGCGAGAGTTGCGGCCCGATGGGTTGTGCCGCTACCGCAATATGCCCGACGTTGCGCTCCAGCAGTTTCTGCACATCCTCATCCGGCGCTTCAATGATGGACAGGCTGGCTTCTGGAAACGCCTTGCCAAATCGACCCAGCGCATTCGCCAAGAATGCCTCGATCGATTGGACTGGTGCGATGAGATCGAGACGGAACGCGTTCCGTCCGCCGGCACTCGCTGCATTGTCCTGCAGGACTGTTGCCCGCGCCAAGAGGTCGCGAAACTGCGGCAGCAGTTCGCGTCCCGCATCTGTCAGAGCAATTCCGCGACCGGCCTTTTCGAACAACGTAACCCCCAGATTGGCTTCCAGTGCCCGCAATTGCCGCGACAATGCCGGCTGGGTGATGTTCAGGCGCTCGGCCGCCCGGGTAACATTGCCTTCTTCGGCCGTTTTAACCACATAGCGGAGCTGTCTCAGATCCATGATATTTGATGCCTTTAAAGCATGAATTGTCATGAGAGATATATATTGGAGTTATTGAATTTCCAACGTTAGTCTTGCTGCCAACAGATTTGAGGAAATCCAAGGGACAGAACCATGCGCTATCAATCCATCGAAGTGCGCCCGCTCACCGGCACGATGGGTGCCGAGATTCGAGGGGTCGATCTTTCGGGCGATCTTTCCAACCAGGTCAAGAGTGAGATCCACCAAGCCTTCCTCGACAATATGATGATCTATTTCCGCGATCAGACGCTAACTCCGCAGCGCCATATCGAGATTGCGCAGCAGTTCGGCAAGCCTGCCATCTATCCTTTTCTGAAAGGCCTCGACGAGGCGCCAGAGGTCAACATTCTTCAGAAGACCGAGAACGATACTGTAAACTTCGGCGGCGTCTGGCACTCGGATACCGCCTACAAGGACTGCCCCGATATGGGCACCTTGCTCTACGCCCATCAGGTCCCCGAAGCCGGCGGCGACACGCTCTTCGCCAATATGTATCTCGCCTACGAGACGTTATCGGACGGCATGAAAGCGATGCTCGACGGTCTGATTGGCGTGAACAATTCGGACAAGTCCTATGAAGGCGGACGCGCAGCGAACATCAAAAAGATCGACGGCATGAAGGACGATCTCGCGGATGAAGTGCCGACGCTCGAGTCAGAACATCCTGTTGTCCGCACTCATCCAGAGACAGGACGCAAAGGCCTGTTCGTCAATGGCGCCCATACCTTGCGTTTCAAGGATATGACGGTGGAAGAGAGCAAGCCGCTGATCGACTATCTCTGCGCCCATGCCGTTCGCCCGGAATTCACTTGCCGGCTGCGCTGGCAACCGAAGACCCTCGCCGTATGGGACAATCGCTGCACACAGCATTTCGCGGTCAACGACTATTCCGGCAAGCACCGGCTGATGCATCGCGTCACCATCGAAGGCGACCGGCCGAACTGAGTTCAGGAATGCATGATCGTTCGCACCCCCTCACCCAACCCTCTCCCCAGGGAGAGGGCTTGCGGCTGCTGTACTTTGCGGCTTCATCCCTTCTCCCCGGGGAGAAGGCTAGGATGAGGGGACCAGGCCTCAGATGATGGCACCCTCAATTCCACTCGGCAGGCTTACATGGAGCACATCGAAAATCCGCGTGTCCATCCCGAGCCTCGAAGCCTCAACGAACGCGCTTTCAGGCACCATTGAGTAGACAACGAGGCGCCACCGCGTCGGATCGAGACAGATCGCCGTGTATGCGGGAGCGAGTCCTTCATGGCGCCGCTTTGCTTCGGTTGTGGCGGCGTCGACGGAACCGGCTTCCGTGATCTCGACGAAGGACTGGACGGCAACGGTAGCTTCGTCGAGTGCGCCGGTTGCCTGTGCCTCCAGAGCGATCCAATCCGCGACCGGTGGACGGCCGAAGCTATCGATGATGCCCTGAAAGCCGGACCCGGTGAGGAACTGAACGGCGCCGGCGGCATCGTTCCAAAGATAGAATGAGCCGTAGAGATTGCCTCCGTGCCGCGCTTTGCGCTGTGTCATCCAGACCTTCATCGCAAGACCCGGAAAGGCGTCATAATCCGGTGCTTTCGCGGCAACACGGTCTTCGATGGTTGAGATGTCGAAGTCTTTGGAGAGCGGAACAAGATACTGCATGGAATACATCGGCTGCTGACCTCCTGGATCGTGGCTGGCAGTGCTCGGCCGCCATGCACACTCGGCTAGCATTGCCGGCATTATTCCGATATCGAATATTCTTGAGATCTATCTTCAATATCTTTGAAAGAGACGATGCGAGATATCGACACCAGTTTGCTGCGGGCATTCGTTGCCGTCATCGATAGCGGGAACTTCAGTAGGGCCGCCCGGCAACTCAACAGAACCCAGTCTGCGCTGAGCATGCAGATCAAGCGGCTCGAAGAGCTGATCGATGCGCCCCTCTTCGAGCGAACCGTTCGCCCGCCACTGGTGACACCGGCGGGCGAAGCTCTGGTTGCCTATGCGCGCGAAATCCTGGCGATCAACGACGCAGCGCTGGCGACCATCAAAACGAACAGGCTCGCAGGAAAGGTGCGCCTGGCGCTTATGGAGGATTATGCCGCGACACGTCTGGCTCCTATTCTCGGCGCCTTCCTGGCGGAACAACCGGGCGTTCAGGTCGAAGTTCACACAGGTCTGACCGGCTCTTTCCTGAATGAAATCGGTTCCCGGTTCGACGTCGTTCTTGCGACGACGCCGGTCGGCAGCACTGACGGGGAATTTCTCTACCGCGGGGCCAGCGTCTGGGGCGCCGCCCCGACCTTCGATCCTTCACAGCATGATCCGTTGCCGTTGGCCCTCTACGAGCATGGCTGCCTGTTTCGCAAATGGAGTACCGATGCTCTGGACGCGGCCGGCCGGCGTTGGCGGATGGGCGTTGTTTCATCGAGCCTCGGCGCGATCGCAGCATCGGTTCGCGAAGGATGGTCGGCTTCGGTTTTCAAGGCCAACACACTGCCCGCCGGCCTGAGGGTACTGGACGAATCCGATGACATGCCGCCCCTTCCCGATTACGAGATCCACCTGTTCCGGGCACCGAGCGCAAGCAACGGCGCTGCAAGGTCCCTGGCCGACTTTCTGGTCGAACGCGTTCCAGGCGATCATGCAATGAACTTGTCGGAAGAGAACGACTTCCAGATCAACGCCTGAGATCCTCTGCTTCATTCAGAAATGCTGAAGCTCGTCATTCCGATTTGTCGTTTAATGAAGCAAACGCGCTTGCCCTAGATTGAGCCCTGTTCGAACACTGGCTCATTTAGGAACACAAGAAAGTGCGTGACGAAAAAACAGACCAACATCGTGCGACCACCAATCGGCTTGACGACAAGAGCTGGTTTGGGATTGCCAGACTCGGGGCCGAAAGCACGAACGCACTCGCGGTCAGCTCAGGACTCTTTGGCATTCTATATGGCGCCGCCTGCACATCACTCGGCATATCGGCACCACTCGCGGCGCTTTCCAGCCTGCTCGTATTTTCGGGTGCCGTTCAGTTTGCTGCCTTGCCACTGTTGGGTGAACCACTGGCTCTTGGTGCTATAGCCGTTTCAACACTTCTTATCTGCAATCGCATCATCCTCATGGGCATCTCGATCGCACCGCATCTGGCATCACGCTCTCTGCTCCATCGCGTTGCGGCGCTCCACTTTCTCACGGACGGATCCTGGGCGGCGACAATCGCAGAGACCCGCGCAGTCGACAGGTTTCCCTTCTTCGTCGGCGCCGGTTCCTGGATTCTGCTTCTCTGGGTCATCGGCACGATTGCCGGAACCCTCATCGCCGGTGCACTGGATCCAGCGATGCTGAGTGCATTGCGCTTCTCGGGGGTCCTGTTCCTCGGTCTGCTCCTCCTTCTGGTTGTCGACAAGACAGGGATGCCTCATTCCCCTTGGATACTCTCCGCGGCCGCTGCCGGAATCGCGAGCCTAGCTCTCCCCTTGTCGCTAGCATTCGCTGTCGGCGTTGTTGCGGGCGCCACGCTTGCCTTTGCGCTCGAACGGCCGGACGATGGATGATCGCTTTCTTGCCGCGATGATTGTCATGGCAGCCGTAACATTTGCATGCCGGTTGACTGGTTTTCTGCTTGGAACTTTTACCGGTGAAAACCGCAAGATTCGCCGTGTCCTGGATACCGTCCCAGCCTGTGCCATTGGCGCGGTCATTGGACCTGCGGTTGCCGCGAACCCCGCGCAGGCCCTTTCCTTGCTCGTTGCCGGCGCCGTTTTTCTCGTCTTCTCGAGATTTCTGTTGGCACTTGCTATCGGAACAGCAGCTTTGCTTTTGATGTGAAGCACAGGGCCGGCAGATTTGCTACCATCGGGTCAACAGTCGGCGTGCATGGCGAGCCACGCCCAAGCTTCCCATGGAGACAAGACACATGCAGGACATTGCAGCAGCACGACAGGTCCAGATGTTGATCGGCGGAGAACGCGTCGACAGCGCCTGCGGCGAGACGATTGCCGTCGAAAACCCAGCCAACCGTTCGACCATCGCGCATGTGCCGCGCGGGCGAAAGCAAGATGTGGACAGAGCCGTCGGAGGCGCAGCCACCGCCTTCGAAAGCTGGCGCAAAGTCAATCCGCGCGATCGTGGCCGCATGCTCCTCAAGATCGCCGACGCCCTCGAAGCCCGCGTCGAAGATCTGGCACGCACGATTGCAGAGGAGACCGGCAACGCCTTACGGACGCAGGCGAGACCCGAAGCCACGCTGACAGCCGATATCTTCCGTTACTATGGCGGCCTTGCAAGCGAGATCAAAGGCGAAACCCTGCCGCTTGGCGAGTCGACGCTCAGCTATTCCCGGCGTGAACCCATCGGTGTCGTCGGCGCGATTATTCCCTGGAATGCCCCGGTCCTGCTGGCAGCGCTAAAAATTGCGCCGGCGCTGTGCACCGGCAACACGATCGTGCTGAAGGCGGCAGAAGATGCCCCGCTCGGCGTCCTGCTCATGGCCGAGATTGCGGAGGAGCATCTGCCACCCGCCGTGCTCAATGTGCTCACAGGCTATGGCCACGATTGCGGCGCCGCGCTCGCCGAGAACCCGGTCGTGCGAAAGCTCTCCTTCACAGGCTCGACGGCCGTCGGCAAGATGATCATGAAAGCGGCATCGGAGCGGGTCGTTCCGGTCTCGCTGGAACTTGGCGGCAAGAGCCCCTCAATCGTCTTCCCGGATGCGAATGCGGACTGGGCCGTGGACGGTGTCGTCAATGCCATGCGCTTCACCCGCCAGAGCCAATCCTGCACGGCCGGATCGCGTCTCTTTTTGCACGAAGCCATCTTCGATGAATTCCTGGAGAAGCTGGTTGCCAAGACATCGGCTCTCAAGCTGGGCGATCCGCTTGATGAAGCAACCGATATGGGAACCATCATCAACCAGAAACAATTCAACCGCGTGTGCGACTATGTCGAGGAAGGCATCGCCCGCTCCGATGCCAGGCTGATTACTGGCGGCATGCCGCCGAGCGAAGGCCCCTTGAGCGAAGGCTACTTCACCCTTCCCACGATCTTTGCGGACACCTCCAACGACTGGCGTCTGGCCCGCGAAGAAATCTTCGGCCCCGTCCTCGTCACCATCCGCTGGTCGGATGAGGCAGACGTCATCCGCATGGCCAATGCCAGCCACTACGGCCTCGCCGCATTCGTGTGGTCTCGCGATATCGGGCAGGCACTACGCACAGCGCATGCGGTCGAGGCCGGATGGGTGCAGGTCAATCAGGGTGCCGGGCAGGTGCTGGGCCAGTCCTATGGCGGCACGAAGGAAAGCGGCATCGGTCGCGAGTTCTCGCTTGAGGGCATGCTTGATAGCTTTACGCAGAAGAAAAGCGTGACGGTGAATTTGGATGTGGGGGCCGGATAGAGCCAAGTATCGACAGCCTTGCGAACATTCTTGGACAGACGTTCGGATTACTTTGGCTTCAATACCAATAGCGCCATTCCGACCGTCACTGTCGCGATGCCGCACCACTCGATAAGCGACGGAATTTCCGACAGCACCGGTATCGCTAACAGCGCCGCCGTTGCAGGCACGGATGCGGAAAATCCTGCCGTTGCGGTCGGGCCGAGATGGATTGCTGCGAGTGCAAACAGGATGAGCGCGAAAAAACCCGGTCCAAGTCCCTGGAACAAGGCTTGGAAGACGATGGTGGAAAGCTCCGCTTCGGCCAGTCCTGTCGGTAGCAGGAAATACCAGAGCGGCAGATAGATCAGCGCATTCGGAAGATTGATCAGGGCCAGGGCCTGGCGCGGGGTGACGCGCCAGTGGCGGAGGCCGAATATATAAACTGACAGCACCGCCGACGCGCCAAGGAAGAAGACGATGCCAAGAACCGTATCGGCGCCGCCGGTCGCCATGCCGGGAATACCAAGCAGGACGCCGCCCAGAACAATGACAGCGACTGCCAGGGCGGGGATGCGACCGGGCGTATCCCGGGTAACGAGATAGGCCATGATCATCGTGAAGATGGGCAGGGACCCGTTGGCGAACACACCGGCATAGGCGGCCGAGGCTTCCGAAAGGCCGAGATACAGCAGCAGGGAATAGATGGCCCCGGGGCCGCAGAGCACCATGATGACCATTGCATGGAGCGGCAGATGATGCGGCCACCAGGATCGCAGGAACGGCAGCACCAACAATCCGGTGACCATGAAACGGAGTGCGGAAAGATCGTAAGGGGTCAGAGCCGTGATGACACCCGCGCGTGAGAACACGATCATCCCCGACCAGATGAAGATGACGCCGACTGCGCTTGCTATTCCGATAAGGAGATTAGGTCCTGGCAAGGAACTGGCCTTGATTTGTCACGGGGCAACGGTTGCCGGTCGAGAGCCTCTCTTCAGTCCATCGCCCGCAACCGAGCCATAGCGACAATGCCGAATGCCGGTCCGGCCGCCAGACAGACAATTACGAACGGCCAGCCATAACTTGCTGCGAGAAGCGGCGCCATCTGCACGGTGAAGAATGTCAGCGTAAATCCAAGCGCCGTCTGAAAGGTCATCAGGCTGCCTGCCAGCTCCGGCGGTGAGGCATCGGCAACCAGCGCCGAGAATTGCGCGGAATCCGGGATGACAGTCGCACCCCATATGACCACAAGAATGAAAGTCAGCCAGACCGGCCCACCGAAGGTAACAGCCACGGCGATCGCCGCAGATCCGCTGAAGGCCATGGACAGCAAGGCCACTTTCGCCTTTCCGACCCTGTCCGCACTCAGTCCGGCGAGAATGCCCGCGATACTCCCCATGGCGATGGCAATGAATGCCGTCACCTTGGAATAATATTCGGCATCCAGTGCCGCCATGGACGCGGAATAGGAGGCAGCCGTGATGGCGGCGATCCAGGCCCACATGGCATAGAGTTCCCACATATGGCCGAGATAGCCCGCATAGGCCAGCCGGACACGGCGATTGGTCCACGCCATTCCAATTGCCCGCGGATCGAACTTGGTTGCGACGCCGTGGTGCGGTCCGACTTGGGCAAGAAGGCACAGAATTCCACCAATGACGGCGCCGATGGACGCGACCGTGACTGCCAATCGCCAGTCGGCTCCACCGCCGAGGGAAATGAGGTGCGGCAGCGCCGTCCCCATTGTCAGAGCGCCGACCAGCAGGCCGACGAGAAAGCCTCGGTCCTTCAGGCCCCATCCGATGGCGATCTTCATGCCGACAGGATAGACGCCCGCCAGCAGGGCGCCTGTCAGAAAGCGCGCGACAATCGACAGGGCGCTGCCCGGTTCGGTTACGAGAAGAATGGCATTCACCAATGCGGCAGCGATGGCGGACACCGCAAAGACCCGGCGCGGATCGAACCGGTCGGCAATCCCGAGTACGGCGGAAATGAGCGCACCAACGACAAATCCGGCCTGTACGCCGCTGGACAGAGCAGCCTGTCGAACAGGCGACATCGAGACTTCACGCAGCATGTCAGGAAGGATTGCTGCGGACAGAAACCACAACGACATCGCCAGGACCTCGCCTGACATCAGGAGCACGAGAGAGCGGACTTTCATATCAATCAGACGTCCAAACCAGAGTTTGCTGCGGCAAGCATTGCTGCAATCGACGAGGTTGTTCGGGATCGGTCATTGGGGACGATGATGCTCAATAGCGCGCCGGCGATGTAAAACTGACAAGAGACGTCTCATCCGACCTATTTGGAAACCGTCGCCGCGTCTACCCTTGTTCCAGAAGAAGCTCTATCAGTTCCGTATTGGGGAGAGGCTTTACATTTTCTCATATTTGAGAAATATTCTCTCCATGGTCAATTCTTCAAACGCCGAACAAACCCTCGACGATCGCATCGCAAACGGGTTGAAGACGCTGCGGACCGGCCGCGGATGGTCGCTGGATGAGCTTTCCGACAGATGCAATGTCAGCCGTGCGACGCTGTCACGACTGGAAAAAGGCGAGGTCAGCCCGACCGCGGCGGTATTGGGCAAACTTTGCTCGGCCTATGCCTTAACGATGTCGCGGCTGATGGCGATGGTCGAAACGGAGTTCGAACCTTTTGTCCCGCGTTCGAGACAAACCGTGTGGCAGGACCCGGAAACCGGATTTCTCAGACGATCCGTCTCGCCGCCCACCGAGGCCCTGGCTGGCGAGATGATCCTGTGCGAGATCCCGGCCGGCACGCGCATCGAATATGCCGGCCCGTCGCGGCCCGGACTTGAACACCATCTCATGCTTCTTCAGGGGCGACTCGCAATGACCGTTGACAGTCAATCCTATCAACTGCGCAAAGGCGATTGCCTGCGATATCAACTGTTCGGTCCCAGCATATTCGAAACCGGTCAAGGGCAATCCGCGAAATACATTCTGGCAATGATGTGAGGCGCTTTGAGTAACGAACACTGCATAGAGTCGCTAACGGTCGATGGATTCGATAAGCATCAGGACGAACTCGCGCGCGTCTTGAATGCCTGTGTCTATGACGGCGCCAGCGTCAACTTCATCGTGCCGCACAGTATCGACGACAGTCTCGCCTTCTGGAAAGAGAAGGTTAGGCCAGGTCTGGCTGACGGAACGCGTATCCTACTGATCGTCAAATCCGACAATCGGGTTGCGGGCACGGTGCAACTGGTTTTCGACACGCCGCCCAACCAGACCCATAGAGCCGATGTGTCGAAACTCCTCGTCCATCCCGATTTCAGGAGCCGGGGGATCGGCAGAGCGCTGATGGTTTCGCTTGAGGAAAAAGCCAGCAAGATCGGACGCACGCTTCTGACACTCGATACCGCTGGCGCACACGCCGAGAAGCTCTATTTGTCGCTCGGATATGCCATTGCGGGCAGCATTCCCGCCTACGCGCGAGATCCGATCGAGAATCGGCTGGATCCTGCGATATTCATGTACAAGATGCTTTGAGGTTTATGGATCGGCCCTTCAGCAGGAAGGAGATATCCAGATAGATATCGCCGATCGATGACTTGCCCGATGTGTATTCTCCATCGGGGTCGTAATAGTCCTGCTGCGCTTTGCCGATTGCCGAAAGAACGGCGTCCCCATACTCATCCGCTGTTCCCTGAACAGGAATTCCGTCGAAGACGCGTCTTGCTTCACTCACCGCACCGACACACACCATCCGGTCGTACGGGCTCTGGCTGGCCGCAGTGCTCCGCTTGTCAATAATGGCGGATATCGCCGAATGCATCTCTTCGGCAGTCATCGTTATGGATGGCCCCGCATCTGGCATCAGGCTGCCGCTGGCGCACCGGACCAGACACCGCCACGCGGCCCGGTGTTGTAGCGGTCGGCAAACTCCGGCGCCAATGGCCTTGGCTCGCGGGTATTGAGCCAGAGACGTAGCAGACAACGCCGCCGCTCGGGCTCCGGCCAATCGTCGAATCCTGTTCGCCAATGAAGCAGCACATAGTTGTTCACGAACTGGATATCGCCTCGCTCCAGCCACATGTCCAGCCGCACCTCTTCGCTAAGAGCAGTATCAAGGACACTGGCAAGCGCCGCCTCATCTTCTTCGGCAAGCGGCTGGCCGATCTTGTCATGGGCCGAGCGCATGATCTTATCGTTGATGCAGCAGCTCATATAACCTTCATGTCGGCTAAAAACCGGTATGCGGTTATGGGTGACCTCATCGAGTTGGCGCGTCGGGCCTTCCCCTCGCAGATCATGATGATACCCGGTCAGCAGCCGCTCCAGATGCTCAGGGTGCCGCTGAAGCAATTCATTGAAAACCGTCATCGAACTTGCGATGGCGCTATGACCGCCCGATCTGGCCGGTTGCAGACAGAGCAATGCCGTGATGTCGGATGTGTCGACATGAGGGTGCAGCTTGTCGCTTGAACGGTAGCCGCGATCATTGACATTGTTCACATAACTCTGGCCGCGATTGGTGACCTCGGCGATGAGTTGGCCTTCACCGTTCTGGCTGATGGGATTGCCGAGATAGCTTCCGATCCCCCAATACACGGCTTCGATCTGCTCGCGACTCCAGCGATCCAGCGGAAGACCGCGGATCAGGGCAAATCCACGTCCGTTCTGAATCTGCTCGAGCAAGCCGGCCAATGTCTCTCCGAAGCCCGCAAGCGGGAAATCATCGCGGCCAAATTGGCGGGCCCGCATGTCCGATGACGTCAATGCGGCAAGAGCCGCCTCGATTTCCAACACTTCGCTTTCAGACACGCGATGGATCCAGCTTGAATCGTCACGCAACGCAGGCCCTCGCCACGCTACCGGCCCCTCAATCGGTTTCAGGTCGCTCGAACGCACATCAAATCTCCGTGTTTGCCTTGGCAGTAATTCTGCCGCCAACTTGGCTCATGTCAATGCAGCCAACGAGTCCCGCTTCGGAGGCGACACGACACCGACCTGCACGATCACGATAAGACAGCTTCGCCGACAGAAGTGACGCCAAACTTTTCCTGGTACGATATCATGGCATACAGACTGGGTTTTGAGGTGTGAGTTATGGTCAGAAGTCTTCTCGCGATTGCGGTTTTCTACGCACTGTTGAACGCCAGTCCGCCTGTGGCCGCCGAGCCATTGACCTATGGCAACCAGTGGGACCCATTCTACAAGAAGCTTTCAAAAGAAGACGCGCAGCTGATGCCGCCGGGCTGGAGGGAAACGATCACTTTGCCGCCGCCGCCGGGCGACGCATTTACGCGCGACGAAGTCACCTACATCATCGCCTTGAAACCTCTGCGCAGCCTTTATCAGAACCAAATCGACGCGCAGATCAGAGATGTCGTCCATCCGTTCACCAAAGGTCTTTCGCTTGACGAGACACGCGCTGCAGCGCTCGTGACGTTCTGGGAGGCCGTGCTTCCGGACGTCACGCGTGTGGCAATGCATTTCAAAGCGAAATTCGATCGGGCACGGCCGCGTCAATATTCGGCGGAAATCGCGGCTTCGATTGCACCTCCCGGACACCCTGCCTATCCGAGCGGTCACTCGACCGACGCGCACACTCTGGCGCTGCTCCTCTCCGGCATATGGCCCGAGAAAAAGACACAACTTCTCAGCATCGCGTTCCAAATCGCCATGAACCGCGAAATCGGAGGCGTGCATTATCGATCGGATACAGCGGCAGGTTATCTACTCGCCCAACAGATTGCTACGCTACTGCCGCAGAACGCCAAGGCAAAGGCTCTGATCAATACGCTAAAGTCGGCGTTGCTTAAAAACTAACCCAACACACGCTCGAAAAACCAGAACGCCCCAACCAAGGCAATCGCGATCGAACAGGGCACCGCAATTCGTGCGCGATACCAGGGCTTGTTCCTGAACGGCAGGCCGACAAGCAGGAACGCAGCCAGAATGACGGCGAGCTGGCCGAATTCGACGCCGATGTTGAACCCAATCAAGCCCAGGACGAAACGTGCGCTGTCCAGACCGACATCGCTGAGAACAGCAGCGAAACCCAGGCCATGCAACAATCCAAATGCGAAGACCACCGCCGTGCGCCAGACCGGAAACCTGATATTGAGAACGTTCTCGACAGCGACATAGACGATGGAAGCCGCAATCAACGGCTCCACAATGGAAGACGGGAGATTGACGATCTTCAGGGATGCCAATGCGAGCGTCACCGTATGGGCGAGCGTAAAAGCCGTGACCTGAAGCAGAAGGGGGCCGAATCTCGTCGAGAAGAAAAAGAGGCCAAGGACAAACAGGATATGATCGAGCCCCTTGGGCACGATGTGCTCGAACCCGATGACGATGTACCGCATGAAGACAGTCGTCGCCGTTTCCGTTGCGACGCCGGCGCGCGGCATCGGCGCGCTTGTCTGGCCACCTGTCAGATATCCGGTATAGGCGTCCTCGCCACCGCCCGATTGCCGGACGATGAGCGGCCCATTCGACTTCTCCCAGCCGAGCGTCACCGGATCGCTGCCGGGCGGCAGGGTTGCCTGCAGCATGATCTTGCTGTCGCGCGGCAAGGATATCGTTCCGACTTCGGGGATGGCCACGCCAGCGAGCTCAGGTATGATGCGCTCGTTACCGGCCATGATTTTTATGGCCTTGACGAGATCCGGCCAGGCGGAACGCAAAGCAGCTTCGAGCGCTGCCGCGTCGAGGGCGCGGAGTGCATCATAGTCGGCCGCAAGCGGTGACTCATCCGTGTCCTTCAACCCATCAAGATCAATGCGCGCGACATGCGCTTCCAAAGACAGGCGAATTTCGATGCGAACTTCTTGTGCCGTGACTTCGACATCTGCGATTGCGGGCCGGACTTCATGGCTGAAGGCCGCAGGCGCCAAGCCTGCAACAATGATGAGCACCGTGAGTAGACGAGCGAGGTTCGCAAAGCGAAGCAATGACCATGTCATGAAGGATGGCCGCACTGCATCGGCACGTGCCAAACGAAGACTGTTTTGCATGTTCACGTTCTTACTAATAACCGGTTGGACTGGTGCCGCGCTTGCGCATGAGTTCTGGATATCACCAAGCCGCTACGTCGTCGAACCGAAAGGTCAGATTGTCGCTAACCTCCGTGTCGGCAAAAATTTCGAAGGGCCGGTGAATTCCTATATTCCCAACGATTTCTCCCGTTTCGAGATCTTGCTTGCGGGCTCCAAACGGCCTGTACAAGGCCGGCTTGGCGACATCCCGGCTCTGACCATGACGGCAGAAAGCGAGGGATTGGCAGTTGTAATTCATGAGACGAGTCCGACTGACCTGACCTATCCGAAGTGGGAGAAGTTCGAAGGCTTCGCCACGCAGAAAGACCTGGGATGGGCCATCAAGGACCACAAGGCGCGCGGTCTGCCCGAGAAGGGTTTCAAGGAAACCTATCAGCGCTTTGCAAAGAGTTTGATTGCAATCGGTAACGGCCGTGGCCGGGATTCGGCGGTCGGCATGGAAACGGAAATCGTGGCCGAAGCGAACCCATATACGGATGATTTGTCGTTGGGGCTTCCCATTCGCCTTCTTTACAAGGGCGAGCCACGCGCAGACGCACAAGTCGAGATATTCTCGAAACGTGCCGGCAACGAAGCAACTGTGGCAGTCGTGCGCACTGATGCCGAAGGCAGGGCCATCATACCCGTCAAACCCAAGACAGAGTATCTGCTCGATGCCGTCGTCATGCGACCACTGGACACCGATGACGCAACCAAGAAACCTGCATGGGAATCGTTGTGGGCATCGCTCACGTTCAAGACGGGCGAGCCACTCAAGCCGTGATCTTCACGAAAGCGACGGCTGCAAGTCGAACAATGCTGATAGTTGAGCCGCAGACGCTTCCGAGGCTTCCAAAGCACCTTCTAGATATCCACCGAAGTCGCGCGCGACTTCCGTCGATCCCATGATCAACCGGCCATCCCAAAGACCGGCAAGAGCGGTTGGAAGACCATAGGCTGGATGCTGCCCCAAGGGAGTCCAATCCAATCGCGTGGCTGTGAACGGATCGCCAGCCCAATCCTGCAAGACGATCTCCTCTGCGTTTGCAGCAATGTTTCCGAATAACCTGACCAACTGCTCTTCTGCCAGCGCCAACACTTTGTCTCGGTGGGCCTGGCGAGGCTCGGCCGGAACGCCGACGAACCCAAAGAGCGCATAGGGACCACCTTCTGCCGGCGACGCGTCATGGATCTCGACCATCGGCCCCGCGCGACTCATCGCGTCGCCCGACAGACCTTGGTTTCGCCAAAACGGGCGATCGTACACCGCAACGATCTTTGCCTCTCCCGCCATCCAGGTCGGTATACGGCGCATGGCCGACAGTGCAGTCTCGGGAAGGCCGTTTTCGAAAGTGATTGTCTCTGCCACCACGCGCGGCGGCATGGCTAAAACGACTGCCGTACTCTCAATTTCCAAGACAGAGTCATCTCGACATGCGAGCGTGGTTTGAATGACCGCACCATCGCGGACGATCCTTGTGGCTGTGACTTCCATCATTACGCGGGCGGGATCGAGTTGTTCCCGCAATCCGGAAATCGCAGCAGAAAGCCCGCCCGCCATGCGCAGCGATCCCGCCATCGATGCAAATCCGGCACCCCGCTGAACCCGCCCCTGTTGGTCCTCCGCCAGAATGTCGCCGTCCGCATATTGCTCGAATACGGTCAGGCCAAACCGGTCCGCAAGGCCTGCCATTCGCGGTTGTCCCGGCCAGAACCAAGCGGGTCCGAGATCAAAACCAGCCTGATCGTCCTGTCCCGAAATTGTCTTCGTAAGGATGCGTCCGCCGAGACGTTCGCGGGCCTCGGCAACAAGATAATCCATTCCCGCTGAAGACAATCGGTCGGCAAGCGCTAACCCGGAAAGGCCGCCTCCGACAATGAGGACATCCGTCCGCATCCCATTCCTCGCTTCGTTTTTTGGAGGCCTGCCTGATCAGGCGCAGAGAGTCACCGATATCTACCTATCGCTCGGTAGCTTCAAGGGCAACGGATAATGCGACGCGTTCGAAAAGCTCTGAGCCGGATTGCACTACTGGCGTACGCCCCAGGCCGGCGTGCCATCCCAGTCGTGGGTGTCAAAGCGGTGGGTTCCGGTAAAGCGAAGCACCATCACACCACCATTGGCACCTTGGAGATGGACCGTGGTGGCATCCTTCGCAACCCATGGCACGCCCTTCCAGGGGCCTTCCATCATACCGTTCCTACCAAACGGAAAATGGTCGCGCGATCCTTTCCAGTGATACCACCACTTGGTGCCGGCAATCGCGTTGGCAAGCCGCTGAGCCCCATTGTCCTGTTGGGGGATGTTTGAATTCTGTACACATCGTCCGCGTATATAGGTGTAGCCCGTCGGACAGGTCGGTGTCGGAGCGGCCGATACATTCTTGATGCATTGCCCGCCCTGTAGCGTGTATCCGGCCGGGCAGGTCGGCGTTACCGGAGCCTGTGTTCCATTCCCTGTTCCCACGCCTCCTCCGGGATTCTGCACTGGTGCACCACCAAGAAGCGTGAAGAGCAGCCGGTCGGGCCGGTAACGTGTCACGCGACAGCTCTTGTTGCGAACCGGCGCCTGTCCGTTGAGCACGATGGACCCGCCTCGCGATGTGCCGGATACGGAATAGGCGATCTCTCCGCAACGATTGTTAAAGATGCGGGCCTGGCCGGAAATCCGGCCGTTTCGGCCCTCGGTACCATTGAAGAGCAGTGTTCCCTCTCTGACACCATGGGGGCGCAATCCGCTGCGCGGGCGCGTATATGAGATCGTAATCTCGCCTCCATCGCAGACCTGATATTCCATGGTCGACCCATTGTGGTCATATTCATCGACAGCACAGGCACTTGCATGAGACGGCGCGTTCGGACTCCCGACAGCCAAGACCAACAAGCCCGCAAACAGGGGTAAGCAACGCACCATCGTCTCAATCTCCCAACCACACCGGAATTGGCACAAATTAGTCGGAATTCCCGCGTTCGCCTACTGGAAAAACCGAATACAGGACATCTATTGCTGGCGGATTTCTAGTGGCCGCCGGCCATTCCTGCGTCGCATCAAGGATCTATGGTCTGCAAACTGGTGGAGTCGATTGCGATCAACGTTCAGTGCGCGGTCGAGGTTAATTCGACCGTCAAAATCGGCGGAAGTATCGCCGTTGTCCCCATCGGCGATAGTAGCGGCGCTCATTTGGCTGGAACAGCCGCTGTCCTTGCCGCCTCCGCACACTTTTGCGGCGGGGTTTCCGTGGAACGACCACACGCGGTTTACGGAGCCGGACTTCGTTGGACATACCGTCCGGATCGGTAACGACAACAGCCGTTGGCGTCCATTTCCACTTCGCTTTCCGCGCACCCCACCGATAGGGCTCAATTGCGACGATGCCATTTTGCCGCAGGTCGACGATTGCAACATATTCTGTTCTCTCGGCCTTCGAGCCGTTGTTCCCGCCAGCTTCAATGCCAGCGAAATAGCGCAGCAGACCTATGTCTGCGATGGGCTTTTTGAGAACCGTCCATGCCATGATTTCGGGAACCCCGGGGCCATACATTTCCGGTCGAGCGCGGACTTTCGGATAGTCCGGATGTGTTGCGACAAAGCGCTTCGGCGCTATCTGCCTAACCACCCAACCATCTTGAGCAGGCCCCAGAGGCTGGGCCGCCACAGACGCCTCTGGCTCATCCCCTGTCAGGCGTTTCAGGCCAGAACGTCCGTTGGCATTCGACGGATCGCGGGATAGAGCCTGTCGAAAATCGGCAATGGCTTCATCCTTCTTTCCCAAAGCTTCGTGAATCTCGGCGCGAATGTTCAGAGCTTCTACGCTGGCAGGCAGCGCCGATATGGCCTTGTTGATGTCGTTCAAACCGTCATTCGGCGAACCAAGATGCATCAAAGCGCGTGCACGGAGCACGAGCGCGCGTGCGTTTTCGGGATCGAGCGCGATGGCTTGGGAGAGATAAGCGTTGGCACTGCTGTAATCTTTGAATTGGGTTTTGACGAATCCGAGAAGCTCAAGGGCTTCGGGTTTGCGACCGCCCAGTTTGACAGCTTTGTTCAGGTCCCGAACCGCGAGCGTGTACTTCTTTGCACGGGTGTAGGCACTCGCTCTGGCAAGATAACCGCGCGGCTCTTTTGGCGCGTAGGTGATAGCCTGGCTGTAGTCCGCAATCGCCCGCGCATAATTCCGCGTTGCCAGGAAAGCATCGCCGCGTGCGCGATAGGCGGTCATGGAACGAGGACTGAGGGCCAGAGCGCGGTTGAGCTCGCGCATGGCCGCGAACGGGCGACCCAATGCAATCTGTGTCTTGCCGCGTCCAACATAGGGAACGCCACTGGAAGGCATGAGGGCGATGGCCTGACCGAAAGACTTCAAGGCAGCCTGGTACTTCCCTGTCGTATAGAGAGCATTACCGCGATTGTTGTATGCGGCGGCATATCTCGGGGCGAGCATCACCGCGCGGCGAAAGTCGGCGAGCGCTTCATTGGGCAGACCGATCGCGCTGAGGACCAAACCACGATTGTTGAAGGCCTCTGCAAACTCCGGATAGAGCGCGATGGCCTGATTGAAGTCGGCGACCGCGGTCTGTAGCCGGCGCATTCGCCAATGCACCACACCGCGATCATTCAGGATATACGCACGCTCATAGTCCTCGAGACGCTCCGATTTGAGCGCTGCGACATATGCAGCCAAAGCCTGATCGAATTTTCCACGGACGAGGGCGGCTGCGCCGAGGCGCGCGCTCAACAGAGCTTCTGGCTTCGCGAAAGCCGGAACCTGTCCGACACATGCGAAACTTAACAAGACAAACGCAAACAGAATCCAACGCACAACGATGCCGCATTTCCGCCCTTAAGATCCTACCCAGACCTTCAAGGCTTTGAGTGCTTCATCCGTCCTGCCAAGGATATGATGATTGAGAATAACACCAATAAAAAGAAACGAAAGATGGGATTGTCGCATGAGCGACGATTCCAGTTTCGCCTGCAGTTTCAAGTTCCGGGAAAAGAAAGCGAATATCGGTTCGATACGAATTTCACATCGAATGGCGACTTCGGGCCGGCCGGTCTCAAACGCGACCAGCAAGTCTCTTTTTCGTCATATCGGACAGACGCAACGCCAATGCAACAATGGTCAGCGTGGGGTTCGCAAAGCTTGATGTCGTGAAAACGGAAGAGCCTGCGATGTGCAGATTTCTATAGCCATGGACCCGGCAATCCCGATCGACCACACTCACGCGGGGATCGTCGCCCATTCGGGTGGTTCCCATATGATGATTGCCTGCCACAACGCCCCAATAGGCTCCGTCTTCCATCAGCCAGTCTGCCAGACGCGCTCGGCCCAGACCGAGGCGCGCCAGCTCCGCTCCGATCTGTTCGACCAGAACTATGATAGATCGCTTATCGGTCTCATTCATTCTCCAGTCGAGACGCGGTGCGTTCAATCCAAGTGCATCGCGTGCGTCAGATAGCGTGACCCTGCTATGGGGGTCGGGAACCTGTTCCGATTGCGCAATGAAGGCATAGCGTGACTGGCCGCTCGCTGGCTCAGGCAGCGCTCCGGAGCGTGCAAACAGATGATCGACCTTTTGATTGGCATCCAGTATGGCCATCGCACCTACGACTTCCTGTCGTTGCTGGATGCCAGCGCCCGTTTTGAGACCGACACTGACCTTGACCGAACCGACTTGTTTGTCGATAGCGGGATTGAGTGCCGTCGGTCGAGAAATCGCAATGCCACAGATACTGTACGGATGCTCCATGAAGTAGCGCCCGACAGTATCGTTACGATTTCCGATACCGTTGGATTCGACTCTTCTCGAGAGAAGCAAGGCGCGCGCATTCTCAATACCGCCCGTCGCGAGAATGTAGTGCTTTGCTCTAATCCGACCCGACTTGCCGCTAAGGTCACGCACAGCAATGCTCTCGACATCCGACGCAGTATCGTCGGTTGTGATGTCGACGAGATTGGCGTTCAAGAGAACGCGAACATTTTTCGCGCGGGCCAGCCGGTCACGAAATTTCTCTCCAAACCGCAGTGTCGTGCTGTGCTGCCAGAAACTGGCCCTCAACTTCTCTGCTGCGAAAGCGGGCCCGTTCAATCCCAGACGAGTCCACATTTCATCATCATAGAGCAATGGCCCAAGGCCGCAGACAGAATGTGCCCGTTCGTAATAGGGATTGAGATTATCTAGGCCAATCGGCCACCCGCTGTAGGGGACCCAGGAACGTTGCTCGAAGTCGTGCGGATCGAAGGGAACGCACCAGCCATTCCAGCAGTTCGAGCTGCCGCCCAGATAGCGCATGCGGCAGGCGTCCAGGTCGGTATGCGGGAGTCCGACACTTTCGCCAGCATAGAGCGCCTGTGTTTCGAGTTCCGGATCAAAGCTACCACTCTCGACAAGACACACGCTGATATCTGTGTTGAGGAACTCCAGCGCGATCGAAATTCCGGCGATCCCGCCACCCACGATGCAGAGGTCAGCCTCGATTTGTTCGCTTTGAGGCAATGAGCGGAAATCTATGAACACACGCTATACCTCGAAGACCCTAGGCAAGAACAATATCGACGGAGCCGCGTTTGGGTCGTCCCTCACCTGTCGAATGAAAATCCAATGTCAACTTCTCTTGCTCAACCGCCTGCAGCTGTTTGAGGATAATGTCCTGCTCATTGAGCGGCTCGCCCGCGAAGAACAACTGCGTTGCAAGCGCTTGGTGACCATCGGCAATGACATTGATATGGATATGCGGTGTGCGGATGGTCGTGGCATCGATGGGATAGCTGCCCGGCTTGATTGTCCGAAATGCAAAGCGCCCTTTTGAGTCTGTTCGTGTTTGACCGAACCCTTGAAAACCATCATCGCGCTTGCCCTTATTGGGATCGGCCGGATGGTGATACAGACCTTGGCTATCGGCGTGCCAGATCTCGACGATGGCACCTGGTACGGAATTGCCATCAGTGCTGATGACCTTGCCAACAAGATCGATGGTCTCGCCGACGGCATCTATTGGATGATCGTCGCGCTTGGCCAGATTTGCGTCGCGATCCTCCGGCCTATCATCGCCTTCCGGATAGAACGGCCCCTTGATCAACGGAGGTGTCCCTTTGCGCAAAGGACTCGCGAGAGCCACTCCTGACCACAGAGTTGCAAACAGTGTCACTCCCGCACGGATTGCTGATCGGCGCGAGTGGCGCGGCGAATCCGGCAAGGCATACTCGTACCGATTTGTCGATGGCGTCGGAGTGAACTGATGCTTGGAATGCATGGCCTTTGTTGTGTCCTATTGCGATAATTCGTGCAGCCGGTGGCAGGCAGCAGCTTCGATTTCGGCAATCACCCAACCATCCGCCCACACAAGAGCCGACTTCATCAGATCGGAATGCCGTCGGTTCATAAGACATGTGTGGATGTCAGGCGACCGATCGGGAGAACATCGACGGTCGAGCATGTTGTCCAATACCGCAATTGTTTCAGGTCGCGCTGCAGATGCGGCTTTTGCGATATCGAGGCCAGCAGGTAGACGGCAATCGTTCAGGAAACGTTGAAGTACGGCTGCCCCGCCAGTGGGTGCCGACAATGCCAATGACGGTGAAGCAGCTCCGGCCGAGATCGCCGCCATACTGGCCATCCCAAGAAGCACATCCCGTCTGTTTCCTTGTCGCAATACCATTGGGTCGGCAGATCCCGCTCCGTTACAACGCCAGCCTTACAATATAGCTTGATGAAAGTGCTACAAGACCCTGAATTGTAATCGTTTAACGACGTTCCACTTATGTGCGGAGGTTAACGTTGATTTGAGAGCCGGTTTCTTGCCATATGTGAAAAACTGAGGGACCTGAGGGAATCGAAGACGCACCTGTCTGGCCGCAAGACTCACTTCTGCGGCCAACAATCCACCTGACCTGAATTCTCACGCACAACGTTTCGAGTAGGGCGTATGGATCTGAAGACCTTTTATAAGCGCCATCGTGACCGGCACCGGGTCAGGGTTGTGTTTGGCCTTCTGTTCCTCTGTGCAGCGATCCCCTATTTCCTTTGGCGCCTGACGGTCTTTAACCCCGATGCACCAGTTTTCTCGATCGTGTTCTATACGGCGGAGATCTTCTGTCTGGTCCTGAGTTGCATGGTGTTCTTTCTGTCGTGGCAAGTCAGGGAGAGGCATCCGACCGTTGCACCCGACGGCCTCGATGTCGATGTTTTCGTCCCGACCTATAATGAGAGTCTACCCATGGTGCGCCGGACCGTTCAGGCGGCCATGAACATAGCCTATCCGCATGAGACGTGGCTGCTCGACGATGGGAATCGGCCCGAGATGCAGATGCTGGCGACGGAACTCGGATGTCACTACTTGACCCGAGAAGACAATATCGGCGCCAAACCGGGCAACCTCAACAACGCACTCAAACACAGCACAGCCGACTTTATAGCGGTGATCGATTGCGATCACATCGCACAACGCAACTATCTGCACACTTTGCTTGGCTACTTCACTGATCCCGATGTGGCTTTTGTGCAGGCACCGCAAGACTACTACAACATCACAGCATTCCAGTATCGCAACGATGAGGACCGGGGTTTGCTGTGGCACGATCAGTCGGCCTTCTTTCAGATCGGACAGGCCGGGCGCGACTATTGGGGCGCCACGACATGCTGCGGCACATCGACCGTTGTTCGCCGGAGTGCTGTCGATGCGATCGGCGGATTTCCGGAGGAGACGGTTACCGAGGATATGCATCTCGCGATCAAGGTTCAGAAACTCGGCTATAAGTCTGTCTATTATCCATTGCCACTTGCGTATGGCGTCGCACCAACCGACATGGGGGAATATCAAAAGCAGCGGCTGCGTTGGGGACAAGGCAATGTCCAATCGTGCCGAGAGGAAGGCCTACCATTCTGCAAAAACCTGACATTGGCGCAGCGCATCTGCTACTCCTATCTCGGGTTCCTTTATCTTGAGGGCTGGGTCCGGCTGGTATTCTATCTGACGCCCCCGATCGTTCTTTTCACCGGCATTGCTCCCATCGGACCGACGGCCGATTTTTTCTGGTTCTTCATCCCATATTTCTTGGCGACCTATCTGTGCTTCGAGGAGATGGGCCGCGGCAACCTGCGTATGCACATCAATGAGCAATTGTGCATGGCGCGGTTCCCGGTGTTTATCGCATCGACGTTCGGTGTTTTCCGGAAACGCATCAAATGGCATGTGTCTTCGAAGGAATTTATTGGACACTTACAGCTCTACCTGCTGATCCCTCAGATAACCGTTCTCCTGCTGAGTGTCGGCGCACTGATCTACTGCGTGATCGATCCTCCACAGAAACTGCTCGCCCAGTATCCCCGTGGCTTGATCGGGTTCGTATGCATGTGGGCCGTGTTCAATGCCTTCATTGCGCTCTTGGTCATTCGGGACTCGGCGCGTTGCGCCCGCAATCGACGGCCTGACTATCGTTTCATTATCCCCCTACCCGTTCAGATTAGTTTGGCCGGGGGCAGGCACATCGATGGTGTCGTAGAGAAGATATCGCTCGTTGGCATGACACTCGTCTTCCACGACAACACAGAGTTCGATCCGGCGGCTGTAATCAAGGGCACATTGTTCATTCCCGGGAGGCGCGTGGAGTTTCAGTCACGCCTTGAGAACGGTTCTGCGAGCATCGAGAAAACGCACGCAGGGAGAACCAAACTCACCTGCCTCTTCCATTGGAACGACGAAGCGGTTTCCGAACGCCTGGATATGGCGCTGCACTCCTGCGATTGGCATCGACGGATCAGCTACGGCGGTGCCTATTTCAGGACACCAATGGAGTGGCTCGAATGCCGGCTTGGACTTGAAAGTACACCGAAGGAGCGTGCGATCGATTGGGAACCTGCGCTCGTCGGGCGAGCGCTCGACCACAACGGTGTCACCCCTTCGGCAAGTGACGACCAATTCGCTCTTGTCTCCCCGAATGGCTGGAGCGGCGGCCCATCACTCCTCGTCTTTCAACCGCTGGAGGTCGGTACGAAACTGACTGTGAAGGCCATGACCTTGGTTGGCGTGAAGGAAATGGACGTGCAAATAGCACAACAGAAATGGCCCAGCGAAGAGCTTGCAACCGGTCTCGACATGCAGAATGCATACACCTATGACGTCCGGGCTTGCGAGCATGAGCCAACGTTCGCGTTGAAGGAAGCTGCGGAGTAGTCCTCCCAGACGTTGCCAAAACGCAACACACTCATGGATTGTCACTCAACAACGGAGCCTTTTCCTCGACAGGGCGCCGCCTGGCCTTCTAGCCTTAGAGCCAAATCTGTTTTGTATAACTCGGTGTTGTGATCCTTGTAGTGTCTGCTCTGGTTTGTTCCGCGTACAGGATAGGGGCTTCATAAGGATTACGAGTGTGATCAGCACCAGCCCTTGGGGTGTTGATCATGACGTGCCGGACGCGCGTAGCGCATTTTCCCCTTCATGACATTTGGTTTGCCGTAGCAAGTGCGTTTCTTGCGCTGGCCGTGTCTTCAGTTGCCGCATCCGCTGGCGGGGACTTCAAGCCTGTATCCAAGTATCAGGCCGAAAAGCCAAAACGGTTCGCGACGTTCAGCGGTTCGAACTACAAGGAAGACTCTTACTTCACCTATATGGGCGGGATTTATTCCCTGCGCGGCGACCTTGGAAAAAACGGGTTCGTCGGCCGGGCGTTCGTCGGCTACGGCAATTGGGAATATGATCTGTCGAACAACCCACTTGTTGAGGTCGAAGGCGACAAGGTGATCTTCGATGCAATGCTGGGCTATCAGGCATTCTTCGGCGGATGGCGGTCAAGCTGGTATGTCGGCGTCGAGCATCAGGAAACGGATCTCAGCCCTCTCGATCCGCGCAATCGTACGCGCGGCGGCGCAACCGGTGCCAAAGTGCAAGGCGAACTCGAGCGCGTCGACATCGACCGTTATTTCTTCAGTCTCTATGGCTCTTACTCGGGCGCGAATTCGAGCTATTGGACCCAGGCCCGCGCGGGGATCAAATTCAACAATCTCATCATCGGACCTGAAGTTGCCGGCATTGGCGACGAAGAATATGAAAGCATCCGCGTCGGTGGTTTTGCACGGTTTGAGATCAAACCGTTTCGCCGCCCGATCCGAGCCACACTATCAGCCGGTTACGCGAGCGACAGTGGTCGCGGCGGCGATGATAGCATCTACGGCACACTAGGATTTCTTGTGCTCTACTAGGAGAACGGGAATTCGGCCTGGGTTAACTGGATGCCCGACCGTATCTCGACAATTCAGATGCCTCGAATTCGATACCGTCACCCAGTTCCCTGTCATACATAGCGTCATCGGGACGGGCATCAGAGCGCAGGACCTTGCCTTCAGGTCCCCTGGGCAGATCATCGGTCGGTCCGAACTCGGCCTCGAGTACTGCAACTTCGGCGGCTGTCAGTTTGGTAAGGCGACAGGGCGCCCCTTTCATATGCGGAATGCCCTGCTCGACATCGAGCAGGTCGGGATCATCGTCAGGCGTTATCTGGGCATCGGAAAACGCCCACATGCCAGACATGTTTTCCAAATCCGCTCGGGATTCAGGCTTCCACCAGCCGTGGGGCACGCGAACGAGCCCCGCGGGCATGCTCGAGCGTATAAAGACGCGTCCGGTCATAGCGCCGGTCGACGTCTCAACACGTGCCCATTCTCCCTCCGCTATGCCCACGGCCTTTGCTTCGCTCTCATTGACGAAGAAGGTTGGATCCTGGGCGCGGCGTCGCAACTCCGGAATGTTGCGATGGCAGGTGCGAAAATACTCGTCATCCGGCAGTCCAATGAACATTCGCATTGGGAATTGATCGCATGGCTCCGCTGCCTCTCGATAATAAGGCAAAGGATCGAAGCCAAGATCTTCGAGGATCGACGAATACAGTTCGACCTTGCCAGACGGCGTTGCGAAACCGGTTTGCAGATATTTGCGTTCCGGGTCGTCCGGAAGCTGGCCACGATAAAGATTGACGGGTGCCTTGCTGACTTTCGTGACCTCTTGCCAGGTCTTACCGGTTCGCTCCAGGCGCCAGTCCAAAAATGATTCCACAGACTCCCAAGGGAACTGCTCTGCCATATCCATCCGCTTCGCAATCTCACACCAGAACGACACGATGTTGCGGCACTCGCCAGGCGGCTCCATGGCCTGTTCGCTGATGCCTGCTTGCATATTCGGTCGCTCAAGCCAGGAATCGCCCGGCAGAACATAATCCGCCAGCTGAGCCGTCGGCGACATGGTGTGCTCGAAAGCAACGATCAAATCCTGGTTCATCAGCGCATCATAGGCACGCCGTGTGTTTGCAAATCCCATGAGCGTGTTGTTCGCAATCGCGAACAGCGCCTTGACCGGATAGGGATCTCCATCCGTCATTGCTTTGAAGACAGACATGGGATTTGCCATGTAGCAGCCGGAAGCGATGTTGGCATAGCGTGTGCCCCAGACCCGCTCTGTGGCATCAGCCAAGGCCGCTTGGCCGCGATATGTGAAGACCGGATGATCGTCTGCACCGAGTTGCTTTGCTTTCTGTTCGTCCGGCAGCACCCCGTGCATTTCGATTTCAGTGTCCGAACGGACAGCGGGATTGAACCCGATGAAAGTGTCTCCGCCTTTGACGTCGACATTGCCGCACAATGCTCGCAGCGCGCACTGCAACCGGATCGCGGACGTGCTCGATACCTGCTGATCCGTAATCGGCGACCAGGGAATCGTGCCGGGGCCGCTCGTCGCATACATCCGTGCGGCCTTGGCGATGAGATCTGCATCAACCTCAGTGATCTTTGAAACGCGGTCCAATGGGTATTCACGGACACGATCGACGAAAGGCTCAAATCCGATTGTCCAATCCCGCACGAAATCCTTGTCGTAGAGTTCCTCTTCAATGATCACATTCAACCATCCGAGCGCCATGGCGGCATCCGTTCCGGCACGAAGAGGAAGCCAGACATCAGCCAGTTCGGCATTCTCGCTTCGTCGAGGATCAAGGACGATCAGTTTTGCACCATTCGCCTGCGCAATACGGATGGCCTTGTATTCCATTGTCCAGCTATGCCGGCGAGGGTCATGCCCGAAAAGGACGATACACTTTGAATTCACCACGTCAGACCGTGGATACCAGCCATAGACGAGCCGGTTCACTGCAGCCGTATTGCCATTGCAATAGGCAATACCGCTGAACCAGTTGGGCGAACCGAGATGATTGAGGAATCGACGGCTCAGACCGCTGTCGCCAATGCCGGTCGAATTGGAATGCGCGACGGCCAGAGCTTCCGGCCCATACTTTCCGATGACGGTCTTCAGACGATCGGCGATATCATCCATCGCCTCGTCCCAGGTGACACGATGCCAATCACCCTCCCCTCTGGGGCCTGTACGCTTCATTGGGTAGAGAAGTCGGTCGGGATGGGCGAAGGCCTTCGGAGCGAAGGCTCCTTTCATGCAAAGCACATCTTTGAAGAGTGGATGATCGCGCGGCGTAACTTTGACGACGCGGCCGTCCTTGACTTTTGCAGACACGGGACAAAAACCATCGCAGGTCGCACAAACAACCGTTTTCACCGTTGCATCCTGTCCGGATTCCGTTTCCATCCCATCAAGCATTGGTAGACCCCGACATAGTGCTTCTTCGGACAGTTCAATCAGGCCTGATCAAATCCTGTCCCAAGAATGTAGATCTAGGCGCAATTGCCGACATATCTTCTCACGATAGTAGAACACATTATGTTGCGCAATCAGGTCAGTTGCAGTGGCCGGCCGCAGACACCCGATGACCATGGCAGCCCGGAAGACTACCGAATTGACTTCACAACTCCATCGACCAAGTTTGCGTCCGAAAGAGATGCCATGCGCATTCCATCGGGACTGCATGGCAGCCTCAGGTTTGATGAACCTGCGACATGATCACTCGCACCGGAATGCCTGTGTTCCAAAATCGATGTCTATGCGGTCCCTCCAAGTTCTAATAAACTTGAAGCGAAAGAGCCAAATACACCTCGTAGACAGGATGGTATTCAATGCCCGATGGCAGTTTGACGAACTCACCCATAATTGCAGCATACCGCGAACACACACCTGGATCGGCCGTTCTCGCAGAAGAGGCAAGGAAACAGTTTCCGAGCGGTCTGACGCACGATGCCCGACGCATTCTCCCTTATGGGATATATGTCGAACGCGCCAAGGGTTCGCGCAAATGGGACGTCGATGGCCATGAGTATGTCGACTATTACGGGGGCCATGGTGCTCTCATTCTGGGGCATGGCCGGCCCGAAGTCGTCGAAGCGGTTCAAGCACAGATGCAGACCGGAACCCATTTCGGCACCTGCCATGCGCTCGAGGTGGAATGGAGTCAGTTGGTCAAGGAGCTCATCCCTTCGGCAGAAATCGTGAGATTCACGTCGTCTGGGACTGAGGCCGATCTTATGGCATTGCGTCTCGCGCGCGCCTTCACCGGCAAGCGCAAGGTGATCCGCTTTGCCGGGCATTTTCATGGTTGGAGCGACCATCTCACCTTCGGTGCCGACAGCCATTTCGACGGCGAAGCCTCGGTCGGCGTTCTCGACAGCATCGCCGAACAAATGGTGCTGTTGGAACAAAACGACATCGAGAGCGTGCGCCGAACCATCGACAATGATGACGACATTGCCGCAGTCATTCTTGAGCCGACAGGCGCGAGTGGCGGCCAGGTTCCTATCGATCGTGACTTTGTGAAAGCATTGCGAGCGGTTACGGAAGAGCACGGTATCATTCTCATCTTTGATGAGGTTGTTACAGGCTTCCGCGTTTCACCGGGCGGTGCCCAGGCCGAATTCGGTGTCACGCCCGATTTGACAAGCCTCGCAAAGATCCTGGCCGGTGGATTGCCGGGCGGTGCCATCTGCGGCCGCAAGGACATTTTGGAGCATCTCGACTTCGATGCGGCGCAAGCCAAAGGCTTCGAAAAAATCTCTCATCACGGTACCTACAACGCGAATCCGCTTTCGGCCGCAGCCGGGATCGCCGCTCTGAAGATCCTGCACGACGGTGACGCCTGCACCCGGGCCACTGCCGCAGCGAAATCCCTTGTGGACGGCATGACCGACGTCATCGAGGAAGAGGGACTCCCCTGGGCTTGTTACAACAACTTTTCGAATTTCTATTTGTTCCTGAATCCCGATGGGCTGCCAGTAGATCCACGGACGTTCAACCCTGCTGAACACGGTTATCGGACACTCAAGGCAAAGAGCCCGATAGCGACCAAACTCCGTCTTGGGATGCTAATCAACGGCGTGGACATGAATGGAAAGATCGGCGGATCTCTCTCAGCCGTCCATAGCGATGAAGATATCTCGCATACGGTCGATGCCTTTCGCACGGCCATCGACATGTTACGTGAGGAAGCCCTGTTGCCGGCATCATGACGCGAACACTCTTCGTGAACGGCACGCTCATGCAAGGACTGGCGCTTCATCGTAATCTTGCGGGAGCCGAGTTCCTTGGAGCTTTCGACACGGCACCGTCCTACCGCCTGTATTCGATCAACGACATCCATCCCGGCATGTTCGAAGTCGAAAGCGGGGGTATCTCGGTGCCTGGCGAAATCTACCGAATGAGCGATGACATCTGGGAACGGGTCGAAGCGGGCGAGCCACCCGGCCTCTATTGCGGACCGGTCAAACTGGTGGATGGGACGGCCGTAGACGGAATCCTATTTCCACGAGACGTAGCCGAGAAAGAACACAAAGACATTTCAGACTATGGAGGGTGGCGAAACTACATCGCCACCCTGTCATCTTAGTTCACACGGCTTGTATCAGGCAGTCTTTTCTAGAACCTGCCTTCTAAAGCCCTTTTGCCTTTAACCGCTTGTTGCAGGCACTCCAATATTGCGGCCACTTGGCGCCCTTCTTCAATGTGCCCTTTTCTTTCGCAGCGCGCCATTCGGCACCGCATTTGCGAGCGCGGGAATACATTGCGAGCTGTCCGGGCGTTGGCTTGAACTTGCCGGCATAACGTTCGGAGCATTCACCCAGATACTTCGACCAAGACATGCCCTTCGGGGCAACGCCCTTGTTCTTGTCTTTGATCTTCTGCCACTCCGCACCGCAGGTCGACATCATAGATTCACCCGATGCCTTCGACTTTGCGGCGGTCTTCTTCGTTTTGGCAGCGCTCTTGGTTTTTTTGGCGGCCTTGGTACTTCCTGCGTTCCGCTTGCGGCAATCGCTCAGGAAAGACTTCCAGGTGACGCCTTTCGGTGCTTCACCTTTGTTCTTGGCTTTGACCGCTTGCCACTCGGCACCGCAAACTTTCATGACATCTTGTGGTTTGGCGGCAGCCTTGGTGGCTTTTGGCGGACTCTTTTTGGTCGTCGTTGAAGCTTTCTTCGGAGTTGCCTTCTTCGCAGCCGGTTTCGGATCAGCCTTGGCCACTCGCTTACGGCAATCGCTGAGGTAAGATTTCCACGTCACGCCCTTGGGTGCCTGGCCCTTGTTCTTATCCTTGACCTTCTGCCACTCGGCACCGCAGATCTTCATGACGTCTTGTGGTTTGGCCGCTGTTTTTGAAACAGGCTTTTTGGTGCTGGTCTTCTTAGGCGCAGACTTCGTATCCGACTTCGCGAGGCGCTTGCGGCAGTCACTCAAATAGGATTTCCAGGTCACACCCTTTGGTGCGGCCCCTTTGTTCTTCTCTTTCACCTTCTGCCATTCGGCACCACAAACTTTCATAACATCCTGCTGAGCCGAAGCCGGGTGCGCAAACACACTCATCATTCCGACGAGCAATAATGACTTTAGCGGAACAGATCGAATAGCAAGCGACATTGCCTCTTCTCCATAAAAGGGCCGAATCGGCCTTCCGAATTCTTCGACGCACTTTTTGATATTAATCTGTCGACAGAATGATCTCCAGCAAAGAACGCGTTGAAGTGTGTGGCCCAAGGATCAACGGTGGATATGTGCTGGTGCTGTCCGGTGGGAATTGGCTGTTGGTTTGAGATCTAGGTTTTTTCGCTCGCGGCTATTCCGCGCTATCGCGCGGGCCTCCGCGGGGGCGCCCTGACCGAGCGGCGGCCGCTTGGCCTTGCCTCGCTTGCCGCTCGGTTGTTCTTGGTTCCACGACAGAGCGTACTGTTTGGCTGGTGCGATACGAACAGCATCTTGGATCAGCAAAGAACAACCGCGCCTTAGTGGCGCGGCAAGCGCGACCGCGCGCCGCCCGGTCAGGGCGCCCCCGCGGAGGCCCGCGCTTCAGCGCGGATTAGCCGCGAGCGAAATAAACCTAGATCTCAAAACCACGGCCCGCCTACCCCGGACTGCACCGGCCAGATACAGAGTGGCAGCGAGCGAAACAATCCAAATCACAAACCACTAAACCAGTTGTATCCCTGGTCTTCCCAGAAACCGCCCGGATAATCATTCGTGACAATGAGCTCGTTCACATGCTTCGGGTTCTTGAAACCAAGTTTCGTCGGAACGTGAACCTTTAAGGGATACCCATAGATACGCGGCAGTGTCTTTCCATCGAACGCAAGCGTGATCTGTGTCTGCGGATGCAGTGCCGTGGCCATATCGAGGCTGGTCGAATAGCGATCCTCGCAGCGAAAGAAAACATATTTGGCGTCCATATCGGCACCGACCCTTTTCAGGAATTCGGATAGACGAGGTCCGCTCCACTTTCCAATTGCGCTCCACCCTTCGATACAGATGTGCCGGGTGATCTGCGTCTTGAAGTCGAGAGCACGCAACTGACCCAGACTCCATGGTCTCTTGTCGGCGATGCGCCCACCGAGCGCAAGTTGCCATTCGCCCGGCTCAACCTCTGGAGCATCCTCTTTTGGATAGAAGGCGTTGAATGGAAACGGGCGTGTAATTTCCCGTTCGCTGAATTCAGGCGCTAGCCTTCCCGGATTGAACAATGTTGCCTGTACTTCATCATTGAAGCGCGAAACGGAACGCAGAAGATTTTCGGCCGACTGCCCATCGATCACATCGCATCCTGTGAGAAGCATGAGAGCGCCAACGCTGCCAGTGCCCCGCAAGAACGCACGACGAGACATTGGTGTCATGCGCCGGGTTGCATCCTTGACCAAGAGGTCATGGTCGACGCCCGGGATTTTGAAAAAACGTGCCATCGATCAGTTCCTCCTTCAATATCCGCGCGTCATGGCACGAAGTGTTTTGGGAACGAGAAGCGCCATCGCCACGTGGACCAACAGGAAACCCGTGATGGCTGCCATCGCGAGGAAATGGACCAGGCGCGCACCTTGAAAACCGCCAAAGAGATTTGTGAGCATTTGCAACTGCACTGGCTTCCAAAGCGCGAACCCAGACAGGATAGCCAGCGCAATAGCGCCGATGACACCGGCATAGAGCAGCTTTTGGATCGCGTTGTATGTTGAGAGGTCTTCGTGCACCAACCGCCCAGCTAAGGCAGAACGCAGATCCGTCATGAGGTCAGCGCGACGAATGGGCCAGAACTTGGAACGGAAACGTCCGCTGAAAAGTCCATAAGCACAGTAGAGTGCGAAGTTCGCCATCAAGACCCACATGGCCGCAAAATGCCAAAGCAGAGCGCCGCCCAGCCAACCGCCGATCGTAATCGACTGCGGGAACAGGAATGGGAAGATCGGTGCAGCGTTGTAGATCTGCCAGCCACTCATGATCATGATCAGCATGGCGGCTGCGTTCACCCAATGGGTTATTCGAATGACCCGCGGGTGAAGAACGGGGGCAACACGAGCAGAGAGGGACATGGGTCGGATCCTTCACAAATGATCGGTACCGGGAGGAGGCGAGGAGAAAGACCTCCTCCCGGCTCAGGGTACGGACCGTTACTTCGGCAACAGCACCTTATCGACGGAGTGGATGACGCCGTTCGACTGCAGAACGTCATAGACATTGATGTTGGCTGCACCGCCCTTTTCGTCTTTGATGACGATGTTGTTCGGGCCATTGAGCTCAGCCGTCAGACGGCCACCGGCCGCAGTCTTCAGCGTCGCACGACCTTTGCCCTTCTTCACCATCTTCTTGAGTTGCACGAAGGTCAGACGACCCGGCACAACGTGATAGGTGAGAACCTTCGTGAGCTGGCCTTTGTTTTCAGGCTTCAGCAACGTTTCGACCGTTCCTTCGGGAAGAGCCGTGAAGGCGCTGTTGATCGGAGCGAACACTGTGAACGGACCTTTGCCGCTCAGCGTCTCGACCAAACCCGCTGCTTTCACTGCGGCGACGAGTGTCGTGTGGTCTGCGGAATTGACGGCGTTCTGGACGATGTTCTTGCTCTGATACATGGGCTGACCGCCAACTGTAACGGCGGCGATAGCTGGAGTTGCGATTGCAACGGCTGTGGCGAGAGCAATGCCGCTCATGGCAACTTTGAATGATGTCTTCATGGTCTTGTTTCCTTGTCTATTCGGTTTCGATGAAAGCTTGCGGGCCTCTCCGGAATGGTGAGCCCTCCGCTCGGATTAGCGAGCATGTTCTGCACACTCGGACCCAATTACGGGGAGGACGCCTTATTCGGATGCGATGTAACCGGACAAACACTTGTGATGACGCGACATCACTTTTCTTGCATCCAAGTGAGCGCCTCTACCCGTTATGCCGGGCGGAATAGTCTGTCTGCAGAACTGGTCAGGAGACAAAACGCCATGGTAGCGTTGCACGCCGTTCAATTTGACTATGAGGCTCCGTATATGGTCGAGCCACAAGCCGGCAGCGCGCCGCCGAAAAGTTCGCCGTGCGAAGCCGACCCGATCGCTCCATTGCTTGCCGCAACAGCGGCTGGTGACCGTTCTGCGTTCGCCGAGCTTTACCGGTTAACCAGCCATCGGCTTCTCGGCATTGCCTGCCGGATGCTCGGAGAGCGAGAACTTGCCGAAGAGGTTTTGCAGGAAGCTTTTCTGACAATTTGGCAGAAGGCAAAGCTCTACAAACCCGATTCCGGCCACGGTATGGCATGGCTGACGACGCTTGTGCGCCATCGTGCCATCGATCGCTTGAGGCTCGTGGGCGGATCACGCGAGGTCGCCGTTGGCACAAGTGCGGAACTTGAACCCTATTCGACCACACAGGCAACCAACGAGGCATCTATTGTCGACTCGCAGTCGATAGAGCGTTGCATGGAGGGGCTCAAATCGAAGCAACGGACGATGATCGCGCTCGCATTCTATTATGGACTAACGCATGAGGAGCTTTCTCGACGCACAGACACACCGCTTGGAACAGTCAAGAGTGACCTACGACGCGGACTGGCGGATTTGAGGAGTTGTCTCGAGCAATGAACAACAAAACCGATAACAACAATGGCGCGTTCGCAGACCCAAAGGACGAACAAGCTTCCGACTATGTGCTTGGCTTGCTCGACCGCGATGCTCGCGAGGCTGTCGACGCGGCGCTCGAGCACGATGCGGAAATGCGACAGCGTGTCGCCTTCTGGCAGGATCATTTGCAGGATCTGGCTGACAGAATTGAACCCGTCGAGCCGAGCAAGCAGAGCTTTGCTGCCATCGAAGCTGCAATTGCCGGAGATCCACCGCCAGGCTCAATAACGATCCGGGCCAACGACGGCGAGTGGGAAGAATTGTTTGACGGTGTGTTCAAGAAAGTATTGCTCGTAGACAAGGAGGAGAGCGCCGAAAGCTATCTCCTACGAATTGATCCGGGTGCTGTATGCCCGGCGCACGGCCATACCAAAACCGAGGAATGCCTGGTTCTCGAAGGCGAAATGATCATCGGTACCGCACGCTTTGCTGCCGGTGACTATCATGCCGCTCCGCCGAAGATCCCTCATCTTCCAATTACCTCGGAGATAGGCACAATCCTCTATGTTCGCTCGGAATTGCACGACTGAACCTCTTACTGTCGATGTGCGGGCAAGGTAACGCTACCAAAATGGTTACGCCTCCTTAACACTGAGACGTCATGCTCCATACTTCGCATCTCATCGTTTACTGCACGTGTGCAATTCAAAATGGCCGATCCATTGTCTGCGCTGAACGAACTTTGCGACGTCGCTCACGGTGCAAAGGATCGTGAGAGCCGGCGCGCGCTTCTGCGTCGGATCACCGATGTTTTTCTTGAAGAACCAGGATCTTACACCGAGCAACAACGATGTCTCTTCGGGGACATCATGGAGAAGCTCGCCTATGATCTGGAGATGCAGGTCAGAGAAGAGCTCGCACGGCGTATCGCAGCAGAAGCAGATGCACCGAACGGTCTGGTTTGCCGACTGGCGAATGACGAAATCTATGTTGCGCGACCCGTATTGGAGCGGAGCCCGGCACTGACGGAGGATGATCTCATCGCCGTCTCCCAGAATTGCAGCCAAGATCACTTGCATGCAATTACCAAAAGGACCGATATCAGCGCTCGCCTCTCAGCGGTTCTTGAAGGCCTTGGAAAAGACTATGTCGTCGAGGGCCTCCTCGGAAACGAAACGGCTGAGATCGATGCCGAGACGGTAAAGAATGTCGCCGACCGTGCGATCAAGTCCGAACCCCTGCAATTGGCACTCATCGACCGCAAGGACGTGCCCCGGGAAATTGTCATTGGACTCCTCGAGCACGTATCTGAGAAAATCAGGGACCTGATACTCGATCGGATGACCGACACCGATATTGAGTATCTGGACAACATTATCGGCACGATGCGCGAGAGCATCGAAGAGAGCCCGGAAACCTCCGCTGAAGCTTATATCAAGAACCTTGAACGCAGAGGCAGGCTTGATGAAGACGCCCTCGTCGAGATGGCGACCGAGAAAAAGCCGATGGAGTTCCTCCTGGGGCTCGCCGCTCTCTTAAAAATCGAGGAAAAAGCCGTTCAACGCGTCGTTACAGACAAGTCGGGCCAAGCCCTTCTGATTGCTTGTCGCGCTGCAGGTTTCTCGACAGCCACGTTCAAGACCCTTGCTCTTTCTCCACTAACCGGCGTCGCATCGCAACTCAACGAAATCGTTCATCTCATTCGGACCTACGAAAAGCTCTCTATTCCCGAAGCACAACGCACCATGCGTTATTGGCAGACACGCGATGGGTCGAATCAACCCGGAACGGAGAGCAAGTCGAACGAGACGCAACGGTCGAAGAAGGATGAATTGCGCTCGGCCCAACAGGTCGCGCTCGCCTGACTCCTGACATTTCTTGCTTGCTCTTTGGGCGGCACGCGTTCGCCGCGCGGTAGTTCTTGATCGCATGCTCAATCTTGGGCGCCGCTTGGTGCTGTCCGGCAGCATGGGGCTTGCTGCAAAATCTGAGTCTGTATCGCTCACGGCTATTCCGCGCTGGTGCGCGGGCCTCCGCGGGGGCGGCCTGACCGGCCGGCGGCCGCTTGGCCTTGCCTCGCTGGTCGCTCGGGGATTCGTGGTTCTATGAGAGAGCATATCGTATGGCTGGTGCTATACGGCACTGTTTCCGATGGGTCCGAGACAACCGCGCCTTAGTGGCGCGGCAAGCGCGACCGCGCGCCGGCCGGTCAGGCCGCCCCCGCGGAGGCCCGCGCACCAGCGCGGAATAGCCGTGAGCGAAAAGAACCAAATCTCAAAAACACGACATCATCCAAACGGACAGCACCATCAGCACTGCCTCGACCGCTAGAACTGCAGCGAAACATCCCGATGGTTGGCCAGGCAGCTTGCCATGTCGATGGCATAAGTCTTGGGCAGTCGCGGTTGCTGCCTGAGGCCAATCGTGTTCCGGACCTTTTCTTCATAGGCGGACAGCTTTGGAAGGACTTCTGCCGACGCAGCTTTTCGCCATGTGAGTTCCGCGTCGAAGTCGGCAAGAGTCTTATCGAGAAGTTCCTGTGCCTTCTCCTTGTCGGGCGATCGGCCTCGCAATGCCCGGCGTACTTTCGCAAGCGCCGAGCGTGTCTTGCGCGCACCGGCCACACTGCCGGCATTGGAGCGAACGGCAGCAACCTTCGCTGCAGCCTCTTCGAAGGGTGAACTATCGATGATCGATCGTAGCCCTTCGATCTCTGGCTTGAGAGCCGCGTAGGCGTCGGTAGCGGCGAGTATGGCCGTTATTTCTTTGATCGGCTCGTAGGCCTCATCCACATTGCGGCGATACAGGGAGCGCGCCTTCTTGTCTGCCTTGAGAAGCACCACGAATTTCTTGCGCTCTTCAGCCCATGCAGCAGGGATATTGGCTTGGATCGCTTTCTTTTCGGCTTCCAGCTCGGCGATATGCGCTTCAATTTTTGCCTTGGCCCGCTTGGCCCTATCGTCTGTGCCGGACGTACGCCGGGCATCGATCTTCGACTGCCGCACGTCATTGTCTATCGCCAGGATACGAGCCTCGATCTCGCGCACTTTCCTATGCAGGGGCCGGTAGGCGCCGGAAGCCGCTTCAATGTCGGCTTCGGCTTTCTTGATATCGTCTACCAAGGCAAAGGTCTTCTCGGCATTCTCGAAGCTGCCCGTGACGGATTTCTGAGTTTTCTTGGGAAGCATCGAATAATCGATATTCTTCACTTCGGTAATAGCCGCCCGGATCGCGTTGCCATTTGTCTGGTATTTTTCAAAGACCAGCCCTTCGACACATTGCTGTAACTTCGGATTAAGTGGCGGCGGAGCCGTTTCGGCGGTCAGGATGACCCGCTGCGGCAGATAGTTCACGAGTGGTGGATTGTACGCCACGATTCCCAACACCAGAAGCTGCATGCAGATGAACGCGATAACGCCCTTGTACATGGAGATCGTCTTGACCGCCGCCGGGGCGACACCGCGCAGATAGAAGAGTGCGAACCCGAAGGGCGGCGTCAGAAACGACGTTTGGATGTTGAGGCCGATCATCACGCCGAGCCACACGGCACTGACATTCGCGCCCGGATCGGCAAGCAGAATCGGTGCCACGATCGGGACGACCACAACGGCGATTTCGATGAAATCGAGGAAGAAGCCGAGCACGAAGATCACCAGCATGACGATAACGAACTGACCCCAGAAACCGCCAGGCAATCCGCTCAGGAAGTGCTTTACCAACTCCTCACCACCGAATCCGCGAAAGGCTGCGGTTAGCATTGCGGCGCCGAGTAGAATGATAAAGACCAGCGATGTCGTCTTGGCGGTCTCGATCATGACGCTGGCGAGCGTGTTTTCGATCTTCATTGCGCGCCATCCGCTCCAGATGAGCGCAATTGTCAGTCCGGTGACGGCAATGAGGGCAGCAGTGACATAGATCTGATCGGCGGCCGTCGAGATATTCTTGATATTGACCGGATGAAGCTGGGTAACCGTAATGATCGCGACTACCGACACGATCGCCAGGATCGCTGGCCAATAAGTCCGCCTGTGCCCTTCACGCAACCGGTAACCCGACATGATCAAGGCACCGGCTGCACCGATCGCTCCGGCCTGATTGACCGTGGCGATGCCCATGATGATGGACCCGAGGACGACAAAGATCAGAGCGAGTGGCGGCACGAGAGACAGAAAGACCCGGCCAGCAAACTGCCAGTCATATTTGCCTTCATAGGGAACCACCGGTGCGGATTGTGGCCGCAGAAGCGCGAGCACAGCAATGAACACAATATAGACGCCAACAAGAATGAGACCTGGAATAAACGCGCCAAGGAACATCTCTCCCGCGCTTGTGGACGCGACATCGAACTGAGAGGGCATCGAGATCTCCCCGGTCGATGCCTTGTAAAGCGCCTTGCGTGCACTACTCGCCTGATCGGTCGCACTTGCGAGCTGGTCGGCAAGAATAATGAGGACGATCGAGGGCGGAATGATCTGGCCCAGCGTTCCGGATGCGGCAATGGTCCCCGTCGCCAGAGGATGAGAATAATTGTTGCGCAGCATTGCGGGCAGCGAAATGAGGCCCATGGCGACCACCGTTGCCCCGACAATGCCGGTCGTCGCCGCCAGCAAAGCGCCCACGACAACGACCGAGATGCCGAGACCGCCGCGAATCGGGCCGAAAAGCTGCGCCATCGTGATCAGCAGATCCTCAGCGATCCTGGAGCGCTGCAGCATGATGCCCATAAAGATGAATAAGGGGATCGCTATCAGCGTGTCGCGCTCGGCAACCCAATAGACGTCGCGAAAGTTGGTGACCCCGGAATTGAGCCACTCCGATGGACCGCCATGCGCGAAGTAGGCGTCGGGACTACCCGCGAAGAGCCATCCGAAAAAGGCTGCAAGTCCGATCGTGATGATTGCCGAACCGGGCAGAGCAAAAGCAACAGGAAAACCCGAGCCGAGGGCTGTAGCCATCAACACGACGAGGAGGAAAAGAAAAAAGAGTTCCATGGATCCGCCTCAGTGCGCGATTTCGCCGTCGATTTTTCTTTTGCCGGGTTCGCCACGATAATCGGCGACGGACTCGAGGAAGTATCCGGAGAATTGCAGCAGCATAGATATGGCAAATATTCCCAGGAAACCCGCCATCCAGTATTTCACATACATGCCGAAACCAGTTTGGGTCACTTCGAAGCTGAGCAATGGGCTGTTGATGATCGTGGTGCTGCTACTCATCCCATAAATGACGATGACCCAGCACAGTGACATACCAAGCAGAATGCAGCCGATCGCGTTCATCAGCCCCTTCGTGCGGTCCTGAAAACCGGAGTAGAGGACATCAACGCGCACATGGCCTTCGTCGAAGAGCGTATAGGCACTTGCGAACAGGAACAGCGCGGCGTACCAGAAGCGGACGAGATCGCCCATAAATGCCTGCTCGTATGAGAATACGAACCGGGTAAAGACGATCAGCAGCTGTGCAACCACGACAAGCAGGGCCAGCCAATAAAAGGCAAGACCGCGCGTGAATGCGGCAATCAATAATGCCAGGCCAACACAGGGAAAGTGAACGTAGAGCCCGCGGAATTGCGAACGCCCAAGATCCGTGGTCATGGCCTGTCCCACCAGATCCGGCAGGAAGCCTTCTACCCGCAGGAACGAAACGACGGCGTCGGTGACACCGAGCAGGAAGACGGCCCAGAATGCAGCGCGAATGATGTAGTTCGTAATGCCGTAGATCACCATGCTGTCAGGACGCAGCGGTTTCTCGCGCGTTCGCATGACATAGCCGACGGCAATGAAGAATGCTCCGAGATAAATGGCCAGCTGGATCGACGCCAAAGCGTTCATTTCGCCGCTGAAAACCGTCGTCGGCCCCGGCCAGCCGCGCCAGTTCGTGAGATAGTTGTTGATGAGAAAAGCGAGCATTGCCGCGACACTGCCCCAGGCGAAGCAACGCGATAATATAACGGATGTTGCGCCATCCACTGGCGCCTGATCAATCGTGGCCTCAGCCTCACTCACCATATTCGATACGTCCCCCCAAATGGGACGGGGCACGACGCCCCGTCCCAAAATCTCGCGTTCAACAGTATGAGACCAGACCTTCTCTACGCAAGCCAGTCGAATTGCGTATAGATCTGCTCACTGATGAAAGGTCGGGTCAGGTACCGATGCCAAGAACGCGGTTCCGCTGCACGGTGTATGCCGTGTCAGACAAGCCGTTCCAGTTACCGACATCGCTGCGCACCTTGGCGAAGCTGTCGTGGATTTCGGCAGCAAGCTTGGAGTGCTGACGTGTTTCCTCAAACACTTCGTTGGCGGCTTCGCCGAAGCTGTCGTAAATGTCGTCGTTGAACTTACGCAGCTTGACGCCCTGCTCCTTGATGAGACGCGTGAGATAGACACCATTGTTGGCGTTCGTCTCGGCCATCTGGCGCGCATTCTCTTCGTTGCAGGCGGCCTCAATGATGGCCTGATCGGTCTTGGAGAGCTTGCCCCACCATTCCGCATTCATGCCAAGGCACAGCTGTGATGCCGGCTCGTGCATACCCGGATAGTAGTAGAACTTGGCCGCTTCGTAGAACTTCATGAAGAAGTCGTTGTAGGGGCCCACCCACTCCGTTGCATCGATGGAACCTGAGACGAGGTTTTCGTAGATCTGACTGCCTGGCAGCGTAATCGTCGAGGCACCAAGCTTGGTCAGGACGTCACCGCCAAGACCTGGAATGCGCATCTTCAGGCCTTTGAAGTCGTCGACGCTTTCCATTTCCTTCCGGAACCAGCCGCCCATCTGGACGCCTGTATTCCCGCACGGGAAGCCTTTGATGCCGAACTCGCCGGCAAGCTTGTCATACATTTGCTGGCCGCCGGCATATTTCATCCAGGCTTCCATTTCGGAGAAAACGAGTCCGAAAGGAACGGCTGTAAAGTAGGCCCAGCCCGGATGCTTGCCCTTCCAGTAATAATCGGCCGCGATATAGGCTTGCGAATTGCCCGATGCGACATCGTCCAGCACCGCAAAGGCACCGACTTTTTCACCGGATGCGTAGTAAGTCACGTTGATACGGCCGTCGGTCAATTCCGGAATGCGCTTGGCGAGGCGCTGGGCGCTGATGCCAAGACCTGGAAAATCGCGGGGCCAGGTGGAGACAATCGTCATCTCGATCTTGCCTTGCGCAATTGCTGGCGCAGCAAGCGTCGATGCGGCGGCGGCACCGGCGACGGCTCCTGATGCTTTCAGGAACTTACGGCGGTCGACCTTTTTCGTTTCACTCAAATGCTTCACTCCCATTTTGAGCACGTTGGGCCCGCTGAGATCTCAGCCGGCCCGGTCAAGTCACAAGCACTCCGGCTTGTGGGCGAATGGGCAATCTCGCTGTGGTTCCGGAACGCATAATCGGAACCGCAGAGCTTGCCCTGCAGCCTCACGGCTATCTTTATCGGTAAATTGACAAGGGGAATACGAGACCATCGGCGCAAAGTCGTAATCAGAAAGTCTGAACAAATCGGAATGCAATCGTGCGCAAGACAATGGAACTCGAACCCGTATTGTTTTCAGGTTGCGGTACAAATACGCCGTCTGCTTAGGTGCATTTACGCCACTATGCAATTGAGGAATAGGTGGTATTGCCAATTTCGATGGATACGGTCCTTGGCACCTTCCGATTTGAGCCCGCTCGAATTCAGAAAGAAACGCGGGCCACAAGTTCGTCGATACTATCGAGAACCGCTCCTGGCCGTGCATGATGCGGCATGTGACCGACCCCATCCAAAACGATGGCCCGTGCATCCTTAGCCTTGGCCACCAATGGAGGCGTGTGCAGGTGCGTCCAAATGACGCTGTCCTTATCGCCCGTGAGCGCGATCAAAGGGGCGGAAATCTCGCCATATCGCGGTGCCATTTCGATTATCGCGCGCTTCAGATGAGTCAGGTCTTCGGCGTTGGCCAGAAAAGTCGCGGGACGCCGATAAAGCTCGATTGCCGCACGTTCTTGATAGCTGGCGGGAACCGTATTGGGTGCAAAGACGCGTGCTGTGGCGCCTGCTGCAGCTCTGGGGAAAGCAGGCATTGCAAATCGCCGAATGAACAGACTGCCGAGACCGGGAAACGCGGCCAACTGATGCTGATACCCGACACCTCCCGGCCAGGGATGCGAAACACCTGCCATGAACAGAAGTCCGCCGACGTTCTCCGGATAGGCAAGGGCATAGGCCAGGATCAGTGCGCCGCCGAATGAATGACCGACGAGAACGGGTCGTTCGACATCCATCTGCTGGAGTGTCTGGTGCAGAATTGTGGCCTGGCTTGAGAGAAGATGACCGCCATCCTCCGGCCGTTCGCTCCAGCCATGACCGGGACGATCGATTGCAATTGCGCGATGTTTAGCGGCGAGAAAAGCAAAAATCGATGCCGTCCATTCACGCAGATTGGCACTTGCGCCATGAATCAGGACGACCGGGTGTCCGGCGCCCTCGTCCAAGACGTGGCAAGCAAGCCCGTCGCAGTCGATAAACCTGCCGATCGGCGGATATCTTGCCTCAATATCGGCCACGATTTCGTCTGTTCGCCCGATCAAGGTCCGGTTCACCAATCAGCACCGCGCCGATCTGGTATCCGGCGTCAGCCAACCCCAGATGAACAGCCCTGTTCGCTTGCACTTTCTGTAGCGTTTCTGGCAGTCCGCCTGGCAGTTTCCATCAGGCCCGCGATGCTCTTCGCACCACGCAATGCAGGTTCGGCGAGCATCTGCACAGCGATCTTCCTTTGCAAGGCCGGGGCTTGCTGGCGTTCCGATCCAAACAAGCCCCAAAAGCAACACACCAAGGCCTGCGGCAATTTCGTTCTTCATTTCGAAAGATTCCTCGCGTACAGACAAATAAATTGCCGGAGTGGCCGCGTTGCAGCCTAACTTACGGTTCAATAGCAAGAGTGCTAGTCTCGCGTCACCGACGGCGTGGATCCTCTCACCTTAGGTCATAGACTCATAAAGGAACGACGAGCGATGAAAAGATCCAAGACGATTGCTCTTGTGACTATGGGCGTCAGCGCACTGGCGCTCAATGCATGTAGCGAAGCACAAACCGAGGCCCTGGTTTATACGACGCTTGAAGAGTGCATGGCCGACGGGGATTTGAGCAAAGAAGCATGCGAGAAGGCCTACAAAAAGGCCGAGACGCAACACGCTGAAGTTGCGCCGAAATATCAGAACAAGGCCGAATGCGAGGCCGACTTCGGAACCGAAGCCTGCGAGACATCGCCCTATCGGACAAGCAACAATACGAGCGTCTGGATGCCCCTGATGATGGGCTACATGATGGGCCGCGTTCTGGCGCCGGGCGGCGTTCATCCGCAGCCGCTCTACCGCTCCAAGGACGACCCGAAAAGCTTCCGCACCGGCGACAACAAGAAGGTCGCCGCGAAGACCGGCAAGGTACAGGTTCCAAAATCCACCACCAAGGCGCCAAGCCGTAAACTCTACACGACGGCGCGCGGTGGCTTCGGTGCCTCGGGCCGAACCTACGGGCCGAGCAGCGGTTAAGGGCCGCCCCGGTGGAGCGGATTGCCGTTCAAGAGCGTGAAGACTGGCGCGAGACGGCCGAAACGCACGGTTTCAGTTTTCATTCTCTCGATGGCGACCCCTATTGGGACGAGAGCGCCTACTACAAGTTTACCCTAGCCGAGATCGAGGAAGACCTCGAAGAGCCGGCCGAAGCCATCGAACATATGTGCTTCGAAGTGGTGGGCGAGGCGATCGGCAACGAAGAGACCCTGCGCCGGCTGGCGATCCCGGAAGCCTATTGGGACTATGTCGCCGACACCTGGAGCCGTGCCCACAAGAACCTCTATGGCCGCATGGACTTCGCCTATTCAGGCGATGGCCCGGCCAAGCTGCTCGAATATAATGCGGACACGCCGACATCGCTTTACGAGTCGTCGATCTTTCAATGGGTCTGGCTCGAACAGGCCATGGAGCGCGACCTCGTGCCCCAAGGCTCGGACCAGTTCAACTCCCTGCACGAGAAGCTGATCGACGCCTGGCGCCGCATCGGCATCACGGACAGACTTCATCTTGCCTGCGCGAAGGGGAGCGAAGAAGACGAAGGCACGATCGAGTATCTGGAAGACTGCGCCAAACAGGCCGGTCTCGATACGCGCCGCTTATTCATGGAAGATATCGGCATCTCGGAGCCCGGTTGGTTCACCGATCAGGAAGACGAGGCGATCAAGAACCTCTTCAAGCTCTATCCCTGGGAATGGATTTTGCGCGAAGACTTTGCCGAGCATGTAAAGGATTCACGCTGCGTCTTCATCGAACCCGCCTGGAAGACGATCCTTTCCAACAAAGGGCTGCTCCCCCTGCTCTGGGAGAAGTTCCCTGGTCACCCCAATCTACTGCCGACCTATTTCGAAGACGACGCCGAGAAGCCGGACCTTGGCGAGACCTATGTCCGCAAGCCGATCTATTCCCGCGAAGGATGGAACATCGAGATCGTCGGGCCGGATGCGGCGGCTGCGGCGCGCGAGGAACGCCCCGGCCCCTATGGCGCCGAAGGCCGTATCCTCCAGGACTACTCACCTCTTGCCGAGTTCGACGGCAACCGCCCCATGTGCGGCGTCTGGCTCGTCGCCAGTGAAGCCGCCGGCATGTGCATCCGCGAGGATCGCGGGCCCATTACAACGGACGACGCGCGATTCATTCCGCATTTGATTTTGGGGTGAGAAATAACGAGCAACAATGTTTGCTAAAATAAAACCACTAATTGAAGTGCATGCATTGCGCATGATGGACAGAAAAATCCATCTCTTTTTAGAATTAATTTGCCTGACCATACCCGCCAATATCATTGTTTTCTGGCTCTATCGATCTGGCAACATCGGATTCTACCTTATTGTCGACGGCGTGATCACTGTGGTCCTTATGATATTGCTGGTCGTCCTCGGCTTCTCGATCTTGGCCCACAGTACTCACTCTCACGAGTCGCTGATCAAAAAGCGACGGAAAAATCTAATTCTGATGGGATGTCTGTGGATCCTGATTTCGGCGGCCCAGATTGAAATGGGATATCGATTTGTGAGTCTCGATGTCGGTTAGACTTTTAGGGACGAACTCACACCCATCTCGGGAAACAGGATTGACCTCATTGATTGATGGGCCGACCGAACCGCAGTATGACGGTCTTGTGGAACCTGCCCCAATCCGCGAGGACAACCGTGAGCCGTTTCTCCGCTTTCTCAGTGCTGCGCAATGCGCTCTCAGGCCAGAAGAACTGGCAGGAGCAGTGGCCGCAGTCGGAGCCGAAGAGCGAATATGACGTCGTCATCATCGGGGCCGGCGGGCATGGGCTCGGAGCCGCCTACTATCTGGCAAAAGAGCATGGCATCACCAATGTTGCGGTGATCGACAAGGGTTGGCTCGGGGGCGGGAATACGGGCCGGAACACGACGATCATCCGCTCGAACTATCTCTATGACGAGAGTGCGCGGCTCTACGATCATGCGGTGGACCTCTGGGTCGGGCTCTCGCAAGAGCTGAACTACAACGTCATGTTTTCCCAGCGCGGCGTCTTGATGCTGGCGCACAATGCACACGATATTCAGAGCTCCAAGCGTCATGTCTACTCGAACCGGCTGAATGGTGTCGATAATGCCTGGGTGACGGCAGCCGAGGCGAAGGCAATTTGCCCGCCTTTGAACATTTCCCGAGATGCCCGATATCCCGTGCTCGGCGCCGCCTATCAGAAACGCGCCGGCGTCGCGCGCCACGATGCCGTTGCATGGGGATACGCTCGAGGGGCTGCAGCACACGGCGTCGACATTATTCAGAACTGTCCGGTTACGGCCATTCGCCGCGGAGCAAATGGTGCGGTCGAGGGTGTGGAGACGGCGCGCGGGTTCATCAAGGCGAAGAAGATTGCCGTCTCCGCCGCAGGCAATACGTCTGTCGTGATGGAGACGGCGGGCGTACGATTGCCCCTGGAGAGCTATCCGCTTCAGGCACTGGTATCCGAACCGGTAAAACCGGTCTTTCCCTGTGTGGTCATGTCGAACACGGTGCATGCCTATATCAGCCAGTCGGACAAGGGCGAATTGGTGATCGGCGCCGGCACTGACCAGTATGTCTCCTACAGCCAGCGGGGCGGTCTGCCTTTGATCGAGCATACCGTTGCCGCGATCTGCGAAGTCTTCCCGATCTTTCGCCGCATGCGGATGCTGCGAAAATGGGGCGGCATCGTCGATGTCAGTCCGGACCGCTCGCCGATCCTCGGCAAAACACCGGTCAAAGGCCTTTATGTCAATTGCGGATGGGGCACCGGCGGCTTCAAGGCGACGCCTGGATCGGGGCATCTTCTAGCCCATACGGTTGCGAAGGACGAACCGCATCCGATCAACGCACCTTTCACGCTGGAGAGGTTCACGACTGGCCGGCTGATCGATGAAGCGGCCGCTGCTGCCGTGTCGCATTAGAGAGTTGCGAGAATGCTTTTGATCTACTGCCCTTACTGTGAGAAAGACCTTCCCGAGGTCGAGTTCGCCTATGCCGGAGAGGCGCATATCGTAAGGCCCGCGAACCCTTCCACGGTCTCCGATGAGGAATGGCGGGACTTTCTGTTCGTCCGGGACAATACGCGCGGTCTCTATTGTGAACGCTGGCGGCATGTCCATGGCTGTGGCCAATTTTTCAATGCCGTCCGGCATACAGTCAGCGACAAGTTTCTGAAAACCTACAAGGCTGGTGAGCCCAGGCCGACCGATGCGGAACTCGAGGAGCTTTCAGAGTGAGCCTCTATCGCATTCGAGGCAAAGGGCGCATTGATCACTCAGCCCCCGTTTCGTTCACCTTTGATGGAAGACGCTATACCGGCTTCAAAGGCGATACCGTAGCATCAGCATTGCTGGCGCATGGCGTACATCTGATGGGGCGCTCATTCAAATATCACCGGCCGCGAGGACCGATGACGGCTGGCTCGGACGAACCGAACGCCCTTGTCGGCACACAGCGCGATGAAAGTCGCTTCGAGCCCAACACGCGCGCGACCGTTCAAGAGATCTATGAGGGACTGGCAACGACAAGCCAGAACAGATGGCCGATGTTGTCTCTCGACATCGGCACAATCAATGACCGCTTGTCCCCTCTTCTCGCTGCCGGCTTCTACTACAAGACGTTCATGTGGCCGAAGAGCTTTTGGGATCGCGTGTACGAACCGGCCATCCGAGCCGCTGCTGGTCTTGGCCTGTCGCCGAAGAAGGAAGATCCAGACCGCTACGCGACACGTTATCTGCATTGTGATGTGCTGATTGTCGGCGCCGGACCAGCCGGTCTTGCCGCCGCTCTTTCAGCGGCGCAAAGCGGTGCCGAAATCGTCCTCGTCGACGAGCAACCGGAAATCGGCGGCACGCTGCTGACCGAAGACAGGATCGAACTTGACGGTTGCTCTGCCTGGAACTGGCTGGAAGCGACACATGCGCAACTTGAGAAGCTCGACAATGTCCGCATCCTGACGCGGACGACAGCGATCGGCTACTACCACCAGAACTTGGTCGGACTCTGCCAGAAAGTCACCGACCATCTCGTGACGCCACCGGAGCATGCGCCGAGGGAGCGACTCTGGCGTGTCCGCTCGGGGCAGGTCGTCCTGGCGCAGGGTGCGATCGAGAAACCGCTGGTTTTCGATGGCAACGACCGTCCCGGTGTGATGCTGGCCAGTGCCGCGCAGACCTACCTCAATCGCTATGGCGTCCGTGTCGGCGACCGGATCGTGGTTGCGACATCGCACGACTCGGCCTGGTATGCGGCCTTCGATCTGGCCGACGCCGGCATGACCCTCAACGCAATTGTCGATACGCGAGATGATCTGGATCAGGCAATGATAAGGCAGGCGCGAGAGCGCGGCATCGACTGCCTGACGAGCCACACAGTGACCGGAACCACGGGACGACGACGAATCAAATCGGTGCGGATCAACCCATTGTCCGACGGACAAGTTGGACCGGCAACAAGTCTCGCCTGCGATACGCTGCTGATGTGCGGCGGATGGACACCGTCGCTGCATCTCTTCTCCCACACCAAGGGGAGCCTCGACTGGAATCCGCATGCCGAGGTCTTTCTGCCGGGGGAAAAATCCGAGGCCTGCCATATCGCCGGTGCCGGGCGCGGGCTTTGGGGCGTTGCCAATGCTCTTGCGGATGGCGCAAAGGCCGGATGCGATGCAGCGAAAGCTGCGGGTTTCCCAATCCAGGAACGCGGTTTTATGTGCCGCTATGATCGCAATGGGCGCGGGGTCTCCCACAAGGAGCTGCCGACCGACCGCAACCCGGTCAAGGCCCGTGCCTTCATCGATTTCCAGAACGATGTGACGGCAAAAGACATTCGCCTTGCGGTTCGCGAAGGCATGCGATCCATCGAGCATGTCAAACGCTACACAACGACGGGAATGGCAACCGACCAGGGCAAGATGGCGAACATGAACAGCCTCATGATCGCATCAGACGCCGTGGGGAAGGACGCGCCTGATGTCGGCCTGACGACCTTCCGGCCGCCCTACACGCCAACGACGTTCGGCACCTTCGCCGGGTATCAGAACGGCGTTCATTTCGAAGTCACGCGCAAGACGCCGATCGACGACTGGGCCGACGAACGGAGTGCAGCCTTCGAGCTCGTTTCGAACTGGCGGCGGGCCTGGTATTTTCCGCAATCCGGAGAGGACAGGCACAAGGCCGTTGCGCGGGAAGGCAAAGCCGTACGACAGTCGATCGGTATTTTCGATGCCTCCACCCTCGGCAAGATCGAAGTCGTCGGGCCCGATGCGCTGACATTTCTCAATCGTGTCTACACCAACGCCCTGGACACGCTTGCCGTCGGGCGTTGCCGCTATTGCTTGCTGCTCGGAGAAGACGGTTTCATTCGTGACGACGGGATCGTCTCGCGGACCGGGCCGGACGCCTACAACGTCACGACGACGACGGGAGGCGCCGCCAGCGTTCTGGATTTGATGGAAGACTATCTCCAAACGGAATGGCCGGACTTAAAGGTCTGGCTAACCTCGACTACAGAGCAATGGGCGACGATCGCGCTGAATGGCCCCAATGCCCGCAAACTGCTCGCTCCTCTGATCGACGATGCCGACATCTCGAACATGGCGTTTCCACACATGTCCGTGACCAGTTGTTCGATTGCCGGCATTCCAGCGCGCCTGTCCCGCGTCAGCTTTACTGGTGAGTTAGGCTATGAAATCAGCGTCCCTGCGCGATATGGCCGTGAACTCTGGGATATCCTGTGGGACAAAGGCAAGCGATACGATATCTGCGCTTATGGTACGGAGACGATGCATGTGCTGCGGGCAGAGAAGGGATACATCATCGTTGGTCAGGACACGGATGGCACGATCACACCGACCGATGCCGGCATGGGCTGGGCGGTCGGCAAGCAGAAGAATGACTTCATCGGCAAGCGATCCCTGTCGCGCCCCGACATCATCGCGAAGGGCCGAAAGCAACTGGTCGGCCTGCTGACGGACGATCCACGTATCGTTCTTGAAGAAGGCGCACAGATCGTCACCGATCCCAGACAGTCGATCCCGATGGATATGATCGGACATGTGACGTCGGCCTATTGGAGCGAAGCGCTCGGCCGCTCGATTGCGATGGCTTTGGTGAATGGCGGCCATGACCGCATGGGCGATACGCTGCATATCCCGATGCCCGACATGACGATTTCGGCAAAAGTCTCGGATCCCGCATTCTTCGACCCCAAGAACAATCGTCTGAAAGTGTGATAGGCGACGCATCCATGACAACGGAAATGGAATCAGATCTGTTCGGACCGGTGTCGCTGACGGTTGAAGCCGTTCAAGGGCGTTTCAATCTGCGCGTTGCGCCGGACGATGTTCGTGCTGTTTCTCAAGCGCTCGGTTTCGACCTGCCTGTTTCAATCGGTGCGAAAGCCCAGAATGTCCGACTGGACGCCCTCTGCCTCGGACCGGACGAATGGGTTCTCCATTGCGACGACGACGATCGGTCTGGCGTCGCCGCCGACTTCGCCAAAGTCTACGATCGGGCGCCGCATAGTCTGGTCGATATCAGCGATCGGGAGTCGTCGATACTGGCTATGGGCGAAGGGGCGAGTGCACTGGTCGCGACCGGATGCCCGATCGATCTGCGGGATATGCCGGTGGGCACCGGCAAGCGTACGATTTTCGACTGCGCGCAGATCGTTCTGCATCGCGATGGCGAAGAACATTTTCGTATCGAGGTTGCGCGCTCGTTCACAAAGCATGTCTGGGGGCTGTTGAACCTTGCCAATGCGGAGCTTGCGGCGGAGTTGTAAGGGGGAGATCATCACGCCGTCCGACATGCTGATATTGAAGCACTGACACGACAGGAACACAGGTGGGCTTGCACCGTCGATAACGATAGAATGCCCCTCCTTCGCCAACCTCGCAGGAAAACCGCATGTTTCTGAGCGTGTTCGACATTTTCAAGATCGGCATCGGACCATCCAGCTCTCACACCATGGGGCCGATGAGCGCTGCGGCACGCTTTCTCGACGACCTTAGAGGCGGCAGGGACAAGGTCCCCGGCGCCGGACAGGTGGCGGCACTCAGCGCTTCCCTGCATGGGTCGCTGGCGTTTACAGGAAAAGGACATGCAAGCGACCGGGCCGTCATGCTGGGCCTTGCAGGCTATGTTCCCCACACCCTCGATCCGGACGAAGCCGACCGACTGGAAGCCGAGATCCGCAAGACGAAACGCGTCTCACCGGCGGGCCTGGGCAATCTCAAATTCGATCCTGGAACCGATTTGGAATTCGATTATGGGCCTCCCCTGCCGGGACATTCGAACGGCATGATCCTGAAAGCCTTCGACGATGCGGGGAACCTGTATCTGTCCGTCACCTATTATTCGATTGGCGGCGGTTTCGTGCTCACAGAGGACGAACTGGCGCGGCTGGACCATGGTGATGCCGACTCTCTCCATGATGAGCAGGAAGAGCATGGATACCCTTTTCCGTTCGGGTCTGCCGTCGAAATGCTCGAAATGGGAAACCGAAGCGGCAAGTCCATTGCCGAGATGAAGCGTGCCAATGAGAACGCTCATCTGAAGAGCGGCCATCTGGACGCACAGATCGACGATGTCTGGAACGCCATGAACGACTGCATCGACCGGGGCTTGCGGATGGATGGCATCCTTCCGGGCGGGCTCAAGGTGAGGCGGCGGGCCAAAGCCATTCACGAGCAGCTGCTGGCGGAACGCGGCAACAATCTCGCTCAACCCCATGTGGCGAATGACTGGCTGTCCGTTTACGCCATGGCGGTGAACGAAGAGAACGCCGCCGGCGGGCGTGTCGTGACATCTCCGACCAACGGCGCGGCAGGCGTGGTGCCTGCGGTCATCCGCTATTACCGCGATCATTGCATCGGCGCTAATCATGACGGCATTCGCACCTTCATGCTGACGGCCGCGGCTATAGGCGGACTGATCAAACACAATGCGTCCATCTCCGGGGCGGAAGTCGGTTGCCAGGGCGAAGTGGGCTCGGCCTCTGCGATGGCGGCTGCCGGCCTCTGCGCGGCGCTCGGCGGGACCAATGAGCAGATCGAGAATGCGGCCGAGATTGCGCTGGAACATCATCTGGGCATGACCTGTGACCCCGTCGGTGGTCTCGTCCAGGTGCCCTGCATCGAGCGCAACGGGCTGGGCGCTATCAAGGCGGTGTCAGCAGCATCGTTGGCACTCAGAGGCGACGGCCAGCATTTCATCCCGCTGGACAATTGCATCGAGACCATGCGCCAGACCGGGCTCGACATGAGCGAGAAATACAAAGAGACATCCACGGGCGGGCTGGCAGTCAACCTGCCGAGCTGCTGAGAGTCTCGGCCGTCTTGGGTTCGCTCATACCCAACTGTGACACCCTCGCCTCGCATCCCTATAGCCGGGCTCGATTGTCCCCGAAAAGCGACTTTCAGATCAGACTGACTGATAGGTGACGCACTAGCACGTGCGCGGTATGACTTGCTGATGTTCCGGCAACTTCGACAATGGTTCGGCAGATCATTATCGGACGCGCAGCTAAGCGACAGGGTCGACCAATGGATCCAATCCGTTGGGGCGGCACCATCGTCCAATGGCAGCAGTCCGTTTCACGATTTGATATCGAACAGCGCATGGCTGGAGAAATGGCGCGCCGGCACCGCCGACATTCTGGAACGCGTCGGCGACGCTTTGTCCCGCGAGGCCCAGATTATCGCCCTGAGGCGAGAGACGATTACGCAGATCGAAGCGGCGGCCCATGCGGCAGCCGTGCTGGACGATGGCCATACCGACGAAGATCGGCAGATTCTGCGAGATCAAGTCTTTCCGCACCGGTCCGTAAGCGAAGCGCGGGAAGAGTGCGCCAGAGGGCACATCTTTGCGTCGGCGCGCATCCATGCGCTCCGGTCAATCTCTCGTGAACTTGGCGACGCACGCGCGCATGACTGGCTCGACTATTTCAGCGATCTGCATCGGCAGCTCGCTGAGCATTCCATCGGCATGATGATCTCCGAAGCGAAAGACAAGACCTACGCACTTGAATCGGCCATACCGGAACTCAGGAAGATTGCCGACGAGGCACACAAGGCCGCCCTTGCCGGCGAAAACTGGCATTACGACAGAGAAGCGTTGGACCGCGAGCTTGAAGAGCAGGAAGCTGAAGCCCGCGATCTTGAGCCGCCCAGGCAACCAGGACTTGAAAAGGATCAGGTAATCGCGCTTTCGAATCTGCTCACGCAAAGAATGAAGCAGATTCGTGAGGGCGGTATTTACCGGCTCGCAGACCTGGAACCACCACCGCCGGAACAGATCTTCGCGGTCGACACCGCATTGATGCTGATCGCCCTGGACGAGTGTTTGATTGACACCGACATCGCCATTCAGGGAATGCGCCACATCATTTCAATGACAATGGACACCTTCCAGCCGGACAGCATGCCCGCCGAAGACGTCAATTTGGATGTCCAACTGGAGTTTCTCGCCCTATGGCGGGAGAATACCGAAGAACCTCAGCTTCCACGCTTCTGCGTAGCTGCGGCCCATCTTCTCTACGATATCGAGCCCGTCGACGATGACAAAGAATACAGCCAGGCCGTTGCCGGCATCGGGGCTGCAATTCTGAACGATGCCTGGTCCATGATCGCCGAGACAAAGAACGTCTTCGGCTATGCGGAACCGACCAGCCTGTTCGACGACGGCTGACCCAATCGCGCCAAAGGATCTGCCATGGACGATCACTTTCTCACCGACGCTCAGACGGCTTTGCGGCACAAGGCACGCCAAGTGGCCGAAGACGCACTGATTCCCATCGCCCGGCAGGCGGATGAGGAGAACATTTTCTGCCGGGCCAATCTCGATGCGGTTGCAGAAGCGGGCTTCATGACCCTGATCATCCCTGCCGAATATGGCGGCGGCGGTGGATCGGAAAAAGACAACGTCATCATGAAGGAAGAGATCAGCCGGGCGAGCACCAGTGCGGCCTCCCTGATCGAGAACCATAATATGGCGACCCACGCCCTGATGACATCCGGCAGTGACAGGCAGAAGCAGGACCTGCTTCCACGGTTCGCCGCCTGCGAAGTCCTGAGCACCCTGGCCATCACGGAGCCCGAGGCCGGATCGGATGTCCGCGCCATTCAGGCAACAGCCGAGCCGGTTTCCGGTGGGTACAAGATCAACGCGCACAAACGCTATGTGAGTCTCGCCGATGTCGCCGGCATCGTCATGGTTTTGGCCAGGACAAATCCCGATCCTGCCACCCACGACATGGGCCTCTTTCTGGTCCCGCGCGACACGCCCGGCTTCAGCGTCGGCGAGAAGGAAGAGAAGATGGGCCAACGTGCCCTGGTCACGGCGGACGTCGTCCTGAAGGATTGCGTCGTGCCTACTGAGGCACTGCTCGGCGGGCCGAGCGACGGTTTCAAGACCATCGTCACCGCACTCAATCGAGCCCGCATCTCCATGGGCGCTCAGGCAGTCGGCGTCGCACGCGCTGCCTTCGAAGCAGCTCTTGCCCATGCGAAGACACGGCACACATTCGGAAAACCCCTGAAAGACCATCAGGCCCTAGGCTTCGGGCTCGCCGACATGGCAACGGAAATCGACGCCGCCCGTCTTATGGTCCACCACGCTGCCGATCTGTTCGATACAGGCGCCGACTATCTCACCGCAGGCGCCAAGGCGAAGCTGTTCGCCAGCGAGATGTCCAACCGCGTCGTCGACAAGGCGCTGCAGATCTTCGGGGGGCAGGGATTTTTCAAGGATTGTCCGGTGGAGCGGTATTACCGCGATCAGCGTGTAATCGAACTCTATGGCGGCAGCTCGGAGATGATGCGGAACACGATATTACGGTTCTTGTAAGGGGCTCACTTGAATGGTTTGCCCCATCGAATGCCAGTAACATTCGATGGCCTTCATCAACGCTCACCGCCAGTAAGGCGTTCAACGGCCTCACGCGCCATCCATTGTGCACTCCGATCCGTTTCGGCAATCGCCATGAGATTGATTGAACGGCCGAGTGTTGTACCGCGCGGCGAGACAAGAACGATGCCTTCTTGCCGCGACGAAGCCTGATAGAGGCTGGGACCCAAGAGGTCCAAGATCTCAGGGATCGTCCGCCGCGCGAAATCCAGGTGCGATGATTGCACGACAACGAACGACTGACGGCTCCAATCTCCAACAAGGCGATTGGCGAGTGTCATGGGAATCGATACACCGCCCCAGCGTCCGTTGCACTCGATCCAATGCAATTCCGCATCATTGAAATCATTTCCGGCAATCACCGCATCCAGGCTGCAGCGGCCGAAATAACCTAAATTCTGGAATAGGAGCGCGAGCTTAAGGGCTTCTTCTACAATCACCTCGGTACAGGGCCGCGGCAGCGAGACAGGGACCGAGCCCACGAACTCCCCTTCTAGGCCGGACACTATCTGTTCGAACATGCCTTCGATTAGTGGCCGACCATCTCGTCGGTCGGGAATCCATATTTGCACCGACGGGGTGGCGATAACCGGAGAATCCCAAACCTGCACGAGCAACGGATATTCTCCCTTCCATCCAATCCCGCTCAGAATGGACAGTAAATGCGTACGCAACCTTTTTGGAGAGAGGGATGCGATGTCTTTCGAGAACAGGACTAGATTGCCCGCCGATCCGGCGCTATCGGGTACTTTAACAACCACGCGCTCCACCCGTCGGGCCAATTTCGCCACATAGGCGGCAAGCGCCGTCGGGCCATAGACCGAGTGAAACATTGGTTGGGCGTCCGACCCCAAAAGCTCCGTGACACGTCTAGAAAACCAGACTTTGTCATTCACACGGCGAGTAAGATTGGGAGGAGGCGCGGCCACTCGGACCGGCACTCTAGCTTGCTCGGCGATGACGCCTGCCAGAATCCAAACGCTGCCGCTGCCAATATATGGCAGCACCGTTAGTTGGCCGGCCTGGCTCGCCCGCTCCGCTATCAGACCAAGTGCAGCAGGATCGGCGAGACACCGCTTGGCAAGCGGCGTTTGCCAATACCGGTCCGGCGCCGGAAGCTCGATAACGTCGATGGCACCGAGACCCAGGCTGGTTTCGCGGTAGTGTTCGTAGGCCAGATCCCTGTTGCCACCGATCAAAAGCAGATCACCGTCAGCTGCGAGATTCGAAATCCTATACTCGTAACGTTCCGCGCTCTGCGGTGTTCCAAGCGCAATCTCTCGGTGATCGCCGATCAGCAATGCCGGGCCGTCCAGCATGCCCGAACAGACATGTGGGCTGAACACGTCGGTGGCGTTTAAGGTCGGCTGGTTAATAGTGAGGCGCCTGGCGATGGCATCAAGCCGCTTTTCGACTGCCGAAGATATCTCCGAGCCGTAGTGCCCCAGCAGTGGAATAGAATTTCGGCTCATCCCACCATTGTCCAGAACATCCATACCACGTTCGCACAGGAGACCATAAATCAAGAGCGACGTATTTGGCCATCGACCCTAAGCAACATCTCTGCCGGCGACCCTGATCGTCATCAAACACCCTCAGCAAGGGAAACGCTATGTTCGGCAAATTCGTCGCCTTGCTTGGCGGCCTGAAACAAACGTCGGGTACCATAATATGTGCCGCCTCTACGGCTTCCACGCCAACGAACCGACGCGCATCGAGTGCAGTCTCATTCACGCACAGAACGCGCTGATGTCGCAAAGCATGGGAGACCGCGAAGGGCTGACCCATGGGCACGGCTGGGGAGTTGCGGAATATCCCGACGGAATACCCATACTCGAAAAGCAGGCTTGGGCAGCCTATCGCGGCGAGCAATTCAAGAAGACAGCAGCAAGGGTCTATGCGCGGACCGTCGTGGCCCATGTTCGTCGCGCAACGGTTGGGCCGCCCTCAATCGAGAACACGCATCCATTCGAACACGGTCGCTGGCTGTTCGCCCACAACGGCACAATTGCCGCATTCGAGAAGATCCGCAGACACATGCTCGACGCCATGGATCCAATTCATCGGAACGGGATCCACGGTTCCACTGACAGCGAGCATGTTTTCCGTTTCCTGTTATCCCTCGCCATGCGGCAGCCCGAACGGGAACTTCGAGAGATCCTTCATGACGGGCTAACCCAGATTGTCCGCTGGTCAACGGAAGTAGAGCCCGATGCCAATATCTCACTCAACACGCTGTGGACCGACGGCGTCCATATGGCCGGATCCCGCATGAACCGCACGCTATGGTTCCTGGAGCGTGAGGACGTCTTCCACTGCGATATCTGCGGCCGGCCGCATGTGCACCACGATCCAAAACAAGCCTACCGTGCCGTTGAAATCGCATCCGAGCCGATTACCGAGGAGCGGTGGCTCGGTGTCCCCAATGGAAGTGTATTCAGCGTCGACCCCGATGTACGCATTCACTTCGATCCGATGCGCCCTGAACTCATGCGTCGCGTGGTCGAGGAGATCGCCGATTGAAAATGTGCAGGACCGCGCGCAATCGCCAAATCAGAATTATCAACTCCGATTGTAAGACAAACACGCGAGACACAAATTTAGCGACGCGCTAGGAAACACTGCGATCCTCTGATCTCTGTCAACGCACTCAGATCGCCATTCGCCTAAAAGAACGCATCGTGCGGTTGGATTTCCGCACACCTGACCTCCAAATTTCAACTCGCGACAGGCTGTGGCTCTGCGTTGTCCGCCAGCACAGCCTAGCGAAATCAGTGGAGAGTACTCTGATGTCAACGACAGAACTACCAAAGACGCCTTCTTCCCCTTCGCACCGCACACCCGAGGTCTTTTCGACGATGCGCGACGAGATGAACCGTTTGTTCGGGCGTTTCGAGAATGGCTGGCCTCAATGGCCGACAATGGTATCGCGCGGACTCGGCCAAAACGTCATGGTGCCGGAGTTCGATGTTCACGACAACGACAAGCAGTTCACAATCGAAGCTGAGCTGCCAGGCGTTGACGAGAAAGATGTCTCGGTGACAGTCAGCGACGGCACACTGACCGTCAAAGGCGAGAAAAAGGACGAGCGTGAGGAAACGAAAGACAACTACTTCCTGTCCGAGCGCACTTACGGTGCGTTCGAACGCTCCCTGAGGCTGCCCGATACGGTAGACGAAAACAAAGTCGAGGCCCGTTTCGACAAGGGCGTCCTCAAGATCGTTGCCGAGAAGAAGCCGGAAGCGGTGAAGCCCGAACGGACGATTGAGATCAAGAACGGTTGATTGCGGGCAGAAGAGGATGCGGGCGCCAGACGAGGGCGCCCGCATGCAATGTCTTTCGAATCCGGATTACGGTGTTTTTCCGACATGCTTCTTACACCTGAGGGACTTTGAGCGGAAGGTCGCTTCCTTCACCGAAGACTGATCTGCGTCAAACACCCACCGTCAATATCGGGCATAATGCCCGCATGAGTGAAAAGCATCGGCAACGAGCTCATCCAAAATCCGCAGCACATTGCCGAATGTGAGAAACTGCGGTTGCGATCACCAACACTCAACAACTGCCGATGAGTTTCCGGAATTGGAGAGCCACATGGCCGCGCCGCGCTTGCAAACGATCGATCATACAGTTCAGCTGACGCGCGAATGGGTTCGCGAACTCAGCGATCGCCTGAATTGGGCAGACGAGCCACGCGCCTACAAGTTGCTCCGCGTCACACTCCAGGCGCTGCGTGACTGGCTCAATGTCAACGAGGCGGCACACCTGGCTGCCCAACTGCCTCTTCTGATCCGTGGTCTCTTCTACGAGGGCTGGCATCCTGCAGGGACTCCGGTTTCGGAACACAGCAAGGAGGCCTTCGTCGCGAGAGTAACCGACGCCTTCAAGACCGACCCGCTTGATGATCCCGACGATGCTGTCAGCACCGTATTCAAACTGCTGAACCACCGCATATCCGAGGGTGAGATTGAGGATGTTCGAATGCAACTGCCGAAGCGACTGCGAGATCTCTGGCCAGAGCAGTAACGTTGATTGATGAGCGGAGTGGCTTGAGTATGGAATCGAAGAACCGCAGTTACCCCTATACCGTTGTCGTTGAGTGGAACGAATGCCTGCATGGCGTCGTATATCGATGGACGCAGACCGTCGAACATCTGAGTCCGACCCGAAAGACGAAAAGTACAGTCAGCAGACGCGTCTTCGATTTAGACACATGATGCCCTCGCGGGCGGTCGATGGAGCCAATCGAAGTCGGCGCGTGTCATGCTGTCATCGACAAACCGAGCGCTGACGGATGTGAAGCGGGCAAAGTCCTCGAAGAAAACTCGATGCAAGCATCGTCGTAGTGGTTCGTCGCTATCATAACGCCGAGATGACTTTTCTCGCTATCATCGCCAACGCCGGAGTTTCATGGCCCGTCGCACGCGTTGTTCGGCCAGCCGGACTGCTGCCGCACGAGGCTTGAGGTTCTCAGTGCTTGCTGCCCTTAACACCGCGCCTGTGTTGAAACGCAGTTTCTCCTCGATATCCGCCATAGCACCGGACTGCGTTCCGTCATGGTATTCGACCGCGGCACATATCACGCCACCTGCATTGGCAATGAAATCGGGCACTGAGAGAATACCGCGCTCGTGGAGCCGTGCTTCTGCGTCGAGCGTTGCCGGGATGTTGGCGCCCTGCAGAAATAGTTTGCAGTCGAGCCGGTCAACATTGTCCATGTGGATGACGTCGGGCCGTGCAGCCGGGATCCAAATGTCACATTGGACATCGACAATGTCGTCGCACCCGATCGCTTTTCCAGCACGGTAACTGCTGATTGGCTCACCGGTTTCCTTGTGCGCAATCAAGTCGGCGACGTCGATGCCATCTGGATTAGCGACGGCGCCACGCGAGTCCGACGCTCCCACCAGAATGGCGCCACGTTCGCAAAGAAAACGTGCAGCATGCTTCCCGACAGATCCAAAACCTTGGACCACGACCGTGGCTCCATCGAGCGAAATGTCCAAAAATTCCTGGGCGGCTTCGGCGGCAATCGCCAACCCGAAACCGGTCGCTCCGATTTCGTCCAGGGGTATACCCCCAATTTCGCGCGGCAAACCGACGGCACGACCGATCTCGTCCTCGATCCAGGCCATTGCCGTTTCATTTGTGCCCATATCGGGGCCGGGTATGTAGTCGGCGATGTCGCGAATGCCATCTGCAAAAGCGCGAATGATCGGCTCTTTCTCTTCGGACGCTAGAGCGGGATCAGCGAAGATTACGGACTTTGCACCCCCATGAGCCAGGCTGGCAGCAGCGTTCTTGAAAGTCATTGCACGCGCGAGACGAAAACACTCCGCGACGCTGACGTCCGGTGCCATTCGCGTACCGCCAATGGCTGGCCCCGCCGCCACATTGTCCACGACGACGATACCTTTCAATCCGATCGACGGATTGTAGAGATGGACGATCTTTGCAGGTCCGAGTTGATCGGCAAAGCGGAATACATCTTCGGCCATAGGTTTCTCTTTTCAGCAGGACGACTGTTCCAGTTCATTCTTGATCGTCATCAGGAAACGGGCAGCCTCGGCACCGGCAACCGCGCGATGATCGAAGGTGAGTGACAACGGCAGCACCTTACCCGGTCTGACAGCATCATTGACCACGCATGCTTCGCTCCGGATACGGCCAGCCCCCACTATGGCGACCTGCGGCGGCATTACGATAAGCGAGGCATGACGTCCGCCCAGCATTCCGAAATTGGAAAGCGTGATCGTCTGGCCGCGGAGTTCCTCGGGCGGGACCGATCGTGCCGCTACATCCGCCCGCATCTCATTGAGGCCGGCCCGCAATTCAGCCTGGGTGCGATTACCGGCATCGCGGATCACCGGCACGAAAAGGCCGTCTTCCGTGTTCACGGCGATACCAAGATCGATCTGCGCATGCAGTTTGCACGCCTGCCTGTCACCGTCGAACCATGCGTTGAGCATGGGCTCGGCCTCACAGCCGGTGACCATCGCGCAGATCAGACGCATCGTGACATCCTCATCCTGCGCCCAGTGCGAGACGACAGCTTCGTCGGTTACGGTCGTCGCCGCGACTTCTCGCTGCGCCTTTGCCATATTGCGCGCCATGGCTCGTCGCACGCCGCGAAGCGCCTCATATCCGGCGGGCAGTTCCTCCGATGCCGATGCCTCTACGTCGGGGCTTGTAATGACCCCACCCGGACCGGTACCGACAACCCGGCTCAAGTCGATGCCACGTTCCTTGGCAAACCTGCGTACAGCCGGAGCAGCCTTCGGAGGCTGTGCCTGCGCGGTTGCGAATTCTGGCTCGGCAGAGCGCCGGCCAGCCTCCTCCGCGATCTCGGGAATCTCGCCGACCACCGTGCCAGCATCGTCGCTCGCGCCTTCGATTTCGAATTCGACCAGCGCCGCATCGATGGCGACAATGTCACCGGGCTCGCCATGCAGTTTGGCAACAATACCGGACCAGGGGGATGGCACCTCGACGACGGCCTTCTCGGTCTCGACCGAAAGCAGGGGCTGGTCGGCGACGACCCTGTCGCCCTCCATGACATGCCAGGAGACGATTTCCGCATCCTGCAGTCCTTCTCCGAGATCGGGCAACCGAAACGTCTTCATGCGTATTCCATGGTTTCGCGTGCGGCCGCGACAATGCGTCGAACCGTCGGCATGTAGTAGTGCTCGAGTTTGGGAAGCGGCATGACGGTGTCGTAACCGGTAATCCGCCGCACCGGCGCGAGCAGGCTGGTCAATCCATATTCGGCCAATCGCGCCGCGATTTCCGCACCGAAACCGGCTGTGAAAGGCGCTTCGTGAACAATGGCGCAGCGGCCTGTTTTCTCGACCGACTGCAGTATAGTTGCGGCGTCGAGCGGTTTCAGAGTCGCAACATCGATGACCTCGGCCTCGATGCCGAGATCCGAAAGCTCTTCGGCCGCCTTCAACGTCTCCACCGTCATCGCACCCCAGGTCACCAGCGTAAGATCCGTTCCTCGGCGAAGCAGCATGCATCGGTCCAGAGCCACTGGCTCGCCGTTGTCGGCCACCTCTTCCTTGACGGCGCGATAGATTCGTTTGGGCTCAAGGAAGACAACCGGATCCGGATCGCGAATGGCGGCCAACAAGAGGCCGTAAGCCTTCGCCGGAGACGACGGGATCACGACACGCAGTCCCGGTACATGGGCGAACAGGGCCTCCATGCTTTCCGAGTGGTGCTCCGGTGCGTGGATCCCTCCCCCATAGGGCGCGCGAATGACTAGCGGACAGGTCAACCGTCCGCGGGTTCTCGTGCGCAACCGGGATGCGTGGTTCACCAACTGATCGATCACCGGATAGATGAAGCCCATGAACTGGATCTCGCCGATGGGCCGAAATCCCTGCGCGGCGAGGCCGATGGAAACGCCAGCGATCACGGTTTCCGAGAGAGGCGTGTCGCGAACGCGATCGGGACCGAAGCGATCGATGAGGCCGGCGGTCGCGCGGAAGACGCCGCCATCCACGCCCACATCCTCACCGAGGATCAGGACGGTTTCGTCTTCCTCCATGGCACGCGCCAACGCCAGTTTCACGGCTTCGACAAGCGTACACTCAGCCATCGGCCCGATCTCCAGCATGAGCGATGGCGAACCGTCTCTGGACCTCCAGGTTCGCTGGCAGCTCTGCAAAAAGATGATCAAAGATGTCTGCAACCGGAACCGCCGGCGCGGCTTCATAGGCGTCGACGGCCTTGTCGATCTCAACGCGGGTCTCAGACAGCAGAGCCTCTTCGTCGGCCTTGGTCCACGCCCCATTGGCAACGAGATAGGCCCGAAGGCGGCCCAAGGGTTCCTCCTTCCATCTGGCGGAAACCTCGGCATCGTCCCGGTAGCGATGCGCATCGTCGGCGGTCGTGTGATCGGAGAGACGATAGGTCATTGCCTCGATCAACGTCGGTCCCTTGCCGCTACGGGCGCGGGCGATCGCACGGGAGACGACGTCATGCACGGCGATCACGTCATTTCCGTCCACCTGCTCTCCCGGCATCCCGACCGCAACCGACTTTTGGGCCAGAGTCTTGGCCGCCGTCTGCGCGGATCGCGGTACGGATATTGCCCACTGGTTGTCGGTGATCACAAAGACTGCCGGAACATTCCATACGGCCGCGATGTTCAGCGCTTCGTAGAAGTCACCCTTGGAGGTGGCGCCGTCACCGGCGACGCAGACGGCAACACGCGGCTCGCCCCGCAGCTGGAAGGCCAGAGCAATTCCGGCAGCGTGCGGAAAATGGCTTGCGACGGGAATACTCACGGGAAAGTCGTCGCGTGGGCCTTTGAAATCGCTGCCGCGTTCATCGCCGCTCCAATACAGGAACAGTTCCGTCGCGGTAACGCCGCGCCAGAGCTGGGCTCCATGTTCCCGGAATGACGGCACTAGTACGTCATCGGCCGCCATGGCGCTGGCGGTTCCGACCCCGACAGCCTCCTGGCCAAGGGACGAAGCGTAGGTACCCAGTCGGCCTGTCCGCTGAAGTGCCACGGCCTTTTCGTCGAAATGGCGCGTCAGGACCATCGCACGGTAGAACGCCACCAGGTTCGCTGGTTTGCGCGCGAATTCTGGCAGATCAGCCTCTACGACACCTGTTGCACCAAGAAAGCGGGTGCATGGAATGCCGATAGAGACAGCATCGGCTGAGGAGAGATCACTTGGCGACATATCCCATCAATCCCACTTCTGAGATCTAGAGCGCATTCACGGTTGTCTTGCGCATCTTGAGCCATTCACCCGGCTTGATACCGCACCCAAATCCTAATGCGACCGATGCATCACCGGTCTGATTCATGTCAGACACGACAGACGGAGCAGGCGATGCCGACCTATTGGTCCTCACCAGGTGAGAGATCGAATTCCGCAACGACCGGTGCATGATACGATTCCGGATTCTCCCCAATATTGGCAAACCCGAACAGTTCGTCGCCGATCAACTCGTTATGCACCTCGAAATGCCTGTAACCGGCCAACAGGGTGTGCGAGATGAGGATGTGATCCAACATCAATTTCTGCCCGTGATGGATCACGGAGAAGCGCTGTGATTCAGGGGTCGTGCGCTCCAGGTGCACAAGCGAGCGGCCTGCCAAGGCGCCATTGCCCGTGTCATCCACACCGGCACTGATAATGCGCATAGGCACCTCGCGCTCCTCCGCATTGAAATCCCCACAGACAAGGATCATCGCCGCCGGGTCCGAATCCAATATGCGATCGATATGGAGCCGGACCTCAAGCGCCTGACCGCTCCGCTTGAGCATCGCCATGTAAAACCCCTCACCCCAACCCGCCGTACTTTGCCAACTGAATGGCCCACTCTTCTGACCCGCAACGGGAGCTGCGAGTGGCGCACGAAGATGGAGGTTCAGAACGTGCAGCCGGGCGCCTGTCGGAAGCGCAATCGTGGCATGGAGGAACGGTCGATCCCAGGTCATCGAAAGCGGGGGGCCGTCGGCTGGAAGGGCTGTGACAGGGCTATAGCTGAGAGCAGGAACGAAAGAGTGCCACACCTGGTCGACCTTTAGAATTTCCCAACGGCTCAGAACGACCAGATTGTGCTTGTCGGCAAGACGCCCAGTTTCCGGGTGGACGCTGTGGGCGGACTCGAACGCCTGGTAGCACGTGCCTTCAATCAAGCGATGGAGAGCGGATAGGTTACGCTCCGCGGAGTTCGGCACATTGGTTCCGTTCACCTCCTGCAGGCAAAGAACATCCGCGTTCAGGCGTTCCAACTGTGGGCGCAGTATCGCGATCCGCGGATCCACGTCCTTGTTCTCATCGTTCGGACTGCCGAGATTCTCAAGATTGAAGGATGCGACACGCATGTCGACGTCATGGCCCTGTGAACGGCACCTGATCCCACATCCGCCTGATGCGACGAACTGATCAGCTCATGCTTTCAGCTTAGCACGAGCAACTGCGACAGGACGGCGTGGCAATCGGCCTCGGTGCGATGCCACTGTTCGAGCGCCTGTTAAGGCTCCAGCAACGGCGCCTCGACTGGCAAACCGCGTTTCACCAATGCCTGCCAGCCTTCTTCTGCGCTATCGACGAATTCGAACAAAGCGAGATCCTGCCCATCGATGGTGCCAAACTCGGCGAGAGCTTCGAAGTCGACAATGCGCTTCCAATAATCCCGGCAGAACAGGATGACCGGCATATCCGGCGTCTTTCGCGTTTGCTTCAGCGTCAGGATCTCGAAGAGCTCATCCAACGTCCCAAACCCGCCGGGAAAGACAGCGAGCGCGTTGGCGCGCATCGCGAAATGCATCTTGCGGATGGCAAAGTAACGGAAGTGAAAAGACAGCCCTGGCGTTAGGTAATTGTTCGGCCGCTGCTCGCTGGGCAATCTGATGTTGAAGCCGATGCTCGGCGCACCAATCTCGAAGGCGCCGCGATTAGCCGCCTCCATGATGCCGGGGCCTCCGCCCGTGGTAATGACGTTCCTGCGCGTGCCCTTACCTGCCGCTAGCGCTCCGCCACGTTCCGAAACGATCCTCCCGAACGCGCGTGCCTCCTCATACCATTTTGCCAGCCCGTTCAGCCTTTTTTCGGTCGCGTCTGCACCATCGCCGGAATTGTTCTCAAGACGGTGTTTGGCCTCGGCGGGGGAAAGGCTTCGGGAACTGCCAAAGACTACGATCGTCGACTTTATGCCCTGATCGCGCAGCCCCAGATCAGCCTTTGCAAACTCAAGCGCGAGACGATTGGCACGCATTTCCTCCCGCATCAGGAAAGCAGGATCCTGAAAGGAGAGCAGATCGTCGCCGGTCAAATCCTTCGATTGATCGTCCTGCAAAAGCAAACGCCCTTTCCATCCGCACTCAGACCGGTTTTGGTCATTCTGGCTGTGCATTAGATCATGAGACCCCCGAAGCAGACCAGCCGAGATGTCGGTTGCACTGACCAAGATCAAAGCCACATCTGGCTCAAATTAATAGAATTCTCCTCCATTCCAATCAAATCTCGGCTGCAAATAATGCGCCCCCAGGAGTGAGGATGTTCCCCAGAAGCAAATCAATTCCGCTTGTCCGGCTAACTTTGGCTGCGCTGGTGTTGATGATCGGGGCTGTCGGCGCGGCTAGCGCTGGACCCGATGTAAGAAAGGCGTACTCGATCTATAAGACGTCGTGCCTCGTCCTAGAAGTTGAAAAGCACAAGTTTCTGGAATCAGTGCGATTGCTAGAAGAAGAGAAGCGTAGATTTTCTGAAAGTTGCAATACACCAAGCTACTACCTTTATGACGATTGCCGTAAGTCAGCCCGTTACCTTGGCCTTTGGCATAGGAGTGCGGAACACCATGCGCGAAACATTCTTCGCAGTAGGACGGAGTGCCAAAAGGCCAAGCGAGACTACCTCACAGCACTTAGCGAAAAGGTGACAGAGGCGCCGTTGCTCGGGCCGGCACCCGATCCGAACGCCACAGTGCCCACACGTCGGCGATCGACGGGTTCTGTAAAAAGGAGCCCAAGTCGCACGCGAAAGCCGCCTACCCGTCGTAAATCGAGTGTCAAGAAGAACAGGCGGCGGCCACCGACGCGCCGCCATACGACGCGTGACTCACAGGCGGCCGAGTTCATTGGCGGGTTGATCCTGTTCGGTCTTCAACAAGGCATTCGATCCGGTTCGAAGAGGGGCGGCAGAGGACCCAATTACATCCCCTGATAAACCGACACTGCGCTTTCCAGCGCCGCTTCCGCAATTCGAGGTATGAAGAATGATCATGACCCGCGTTCTTATGCTGACAGTACTTGCAGTCTTTGGGTTGACCGGTATTGCTACAGCAGCAGATGTTCGAGGCACCGTGTCCCGTATAGAAGCGAACGGACAACTTCGGATTGACCTCCCCGCAGATACGGTTGTTTCGACAGGGGATGACGTGCGGATCGAAGCCGTGGTTCCCGGTATCGGGCCGGTCGAGTTCAAAAGTCGCTGGCGGATCGAAAAGGTTGGCGAGGGATTTGCATTAGCGAATCCGTTGAACGGGACGAGCGCCAAGCCGAAAGAAGGTTACACGGCGATTGTGTCACGTCGAGACACCTCAGTCGCTCCTGCAACACGGCCGCAAAACGCAGCCGATGCAGAGAGACTTTCTATCCCTTCGTTGACACTTACGGCGGCGCAGTTGGCAGGCACTGTGACGCAGGCCGAAGGCGGCGATGCATTGGCCATGAACCTGCTCGGTCTCTATCACAGCGGAAAGGCCACGACATCGGACAGCGTACCGAGAGATCTCGACGAGGCGATTCGCTGGTATCGCAAGGCGGCAGATAATGGCGGTACCGCTGCCATGAGTGCGCTGGGGATCTTATATTTGTCTCGCCGCGGCGACAGCGTGCAGGCCCTGCATTGGCTCCGGCAGGCAGCGAAGAGCGGTGACGGATCAGCTATGTTGCAGCTGAGCCAGATTTATCGCGATGGCAATGGTGTGCCACAGGACGCTTCCAAGTCCTACGAGTGGGCCAGGAAAGCTGCTCAGAAAGGGGAGAGCCTCGCGGCCCTTGAGCTGGCAGAGAAGTACCTCCGTGGCAACGGGACCCGTCAGGACTATGTCGAGGCTGCCCATTGGTATCGCGAGGCGAGTGAAAAGGGCTCCGCAATAGCCACACTCAAGCTTGCGCAGCTCTACATCAATGGCAAGGGACTCGCGAAGGATGCCAAGCGCAGCTTCGAACTGGCGAAAGCATCGGCAGAAGCCGGCCTTCCGAACGCGATGTATCGACTCGGGCGTTATTATCTCATAGGCATTGGGACTCCCAAAGATAAAGCCGAGGGCAGACGGTGGCTCGAAAAGGCGGCAAGTCTCGGCGAGGAAAACGCAATGTTCAATCTGTCTTATTTCTATGACCGGGCGCGAGAGACAGGCGTCGATCCCGGCATGGCGGCAGACTGGATGATCCGCGCCATTCGCGCGCAAAGCGCTCAGGCCGCCGAATATTTGATCCGCAGACCCTGGGATTTCAGTGTGGCATTCCGCAAGGAACTGCAGAAGCGACTCAAAGAGGCCGGATACTATCAAGGCGCGATCGATGGGAAACTCGGTCCAGGCAGCCGTCGGGCGATCGGCAACCTGCAAAGCGACAACCTCAAGCCGTGATCGTGTCGCGGCTATCGCGCATTTTCACATCCGCCAACGACGCTTTCCATCCGCGCTCCGACCAGCCTCGGTCCGCATCCGCGCATTCTCCATTGAGAGAGCGCTGAACTGGACCGACGTTGGGCCGGCTGTCCTGACCAGGATCAAGGCTGCATTTGGCTCCGATTGCTAGAATTCATCACCTTTCGCCCATCGAATTTCCGGTGGTCTCAAGCAATGGAGCCGCCGTGACTGCAGACAACACGGATCGTGATGCAACAGGCCCCGGTGGCGTTCGATTTCAGTATCAGGAGAGCGACATGGATGAGATGCTCCACAATCAGATTATCTCGATTCTCAATCATGTTGACGACATGACAATTGCAACCGTCCGTGAAGACGGTTTTCCGCAAGCCACCACGGTCACCTACGTGAATGAAGGGCTTACGATCTACTTCATAACGACGGCAGACAGTCAGAAAGCCCAGAATCTTGCGAAAAACGACAAGGTATCTCTGACAATAAACAGAACATATGAAAACTGGGATGAGATCGAGGGATTGTCCATGAGCGGTCACGCGACTCCCATTCGCGACCCGGAAGAAATCGAACGGATCGGAACCTTGCTCTTGGAGAAATTCCCACAGGCAGCACAGTATGAAACGACGGCCGGTACTGAGCTTTCTTTCTTCCGCATTGAACCGAAGGTCATCTCGATACTCGATTACAAAAAAGGCTTTGGGCACACCGAGTTGGTGACCGTCTAGCAACAGCAGGTCGATACGCATTTTTGCGGTCCATCTATTATTGCCATGGGCCGGTTGATACGAACCGCGCTCCGCGACCGCCGAACACTCCCGCATTCTGTCGGCATTAATATTACAACCAGTCTCTTTTGTGATGAAGAGAAATTGACCCACATCAGGGGCGACGGAGTTGGTAAAGCGCAATATAGGTGAGGACTAAGCGCTGAATAGCGGCCGCTGCATAATCGCCGAGTGAGCAGATCGATGATTGGATTTGAGGCTGCAATGTGCCAGCCACAGGAGTTAGAGGAAGACCTATGTTCGAGGTTATACTCACACCAATAGACGTCAATCAGATGGACGCTGCCGAGGCATCTCTTGCCATAGCGCGTGATCTTGCCGAACGGCACAACGCCAAGATTGTCCTGTTGAACGTCGTCTACGAGATGCCAGTCTACGTTGCCGCTCAGCTTCCACGCAGCGTTCAAGAGCAAGCGCTTTCCGATGCCAAGTCAACACTGACGAAGATGTCGGAGGACAATATGCTCCCGCCCGACACGGACATTCTTGTGCGCGAGGGTCATCCGTCGAGGACCATTCTGGAGGTCGCCAAGGAGAGGGGCACCGGCATCATTGTCATTGCATCGCATGATCCGGGTATTGCCGACTATCTCTTGGGATCTGTCGCATCACATGTTGTCCGTCACGCTCATTGCTCCGTGTTGGTCGTTCGCAATCCTGCGGCATGAGCGATGCTGCACGCTCGACCTCCCCTGCTTTCTGGACCTCTAGAGTTTCAAGCGTGTTGGCACTTTGACCGATAAGGAGGTGAAACCATGTCATACAAGACGATCTCAACCTTTCTACCATCTCCGGAGCGCGCAATGCCGCTCTTAGACGCAATGCTGCCGATTGTTCGTGCCAACGACGCTCATCATGTCGGCCTTCATGTCATACCCAAATCCGTTACCGTATACTCCGGTTATCCTGGCGTGGATTACCAGGTCTCCGCCGAGGTCATCGAACGTCAGGAAAAGAAGTTTCAAAAGAGAGCGAGCGAGGCCGAAGCCGTGTTTCGACGGCACTCGGAACTGTCGAAGATCTCGGCAGAATGGAAATGCGTCCAATCCGTGCATGGCACACTGGCAGACGACATTTCCGACCACACAATGTGTTCCGATCTGCTCGTGATCGGGCTGGAAGTCGAGCAGGATAGCAAGAGTTGGACTGAGTTGCCTGCCAGCATCGCCATTCAAACCGGGCGACCGGTTTTGGCAATACCGAATGCAGCCGAAATAAAACCCATTGGAAAACGCGTAATGGTCGCTTGGAATGACAGCCGTGAGGCCGCGCGCGCCGCGTTTGACGCCATTCCGCTGATTCTCAGTGCCGATTCCGTCAAAGTCCTAGCTATCGAACCTGAGATCGACACAGGTCGAGAGACGATCGCGAGCGGGGAAGAGCTTGCTCTCATGCTTACACGCCATGCAATCAAAGCCGAGACGATCACGGTCAAAAATCCGAAAAGATCGGTTGGAAAAGAGATTGTCGCTCGCGTTGAAGACGATGAATGCGATCTTCTGGTTATGGGTTGTTATGGCCACTCTCGCTTCCGCGAATCGCTGTTGGGTGGAGCCACACGACGGTTGCTGAAACGGATGCCGGTGCCCGTACTGTTCTCCCATTAGAACCTGCTTGCAGCTTGCTAATGACAACCAATTGGCGGCCTACTCGCTGCTGCGGATTTCCGCATTGCCAACAGAGATGACCGAATGACCGCGGGCTTTGGTTTGGAAAGGTTGGGGCTTCTTTCCCTGCGTTTTCCACGCGCCGTGCTGCTCGTCATTCTTTGCCTCGCTCCCGTTTTTGTCTTCGGCCTCACCGAGTTGAAATTCTCGAGCGATGTACGCGAGATTTTCCGATCGGACTCGCCGGAATTCGCAAAGCTGCAAGAGGTGACGCGGCAATATCCAAGCAGCGGGCGCGATGTTCTCATCGTCCTGGAAGCACCGGAACTCTTCACGCCATCGACGCTTGAAGCGGTTCGCTCACTCCATTTGGAGCTTAGTCTGGCGCCTGGTGTCTCCTATGTCCTTTCGATGTTTTCCGCACGTCACCCACCCGACAAGGACGGCAATGCTGCGGCCGTGGTTCCACCCGATCTTGCAGCCATCAGCAATACCAACGCCCTCAAGCGTGAGCTGCAGGCCCATCCGCTTGTTGCCAACAAACTCCTCTCATCGGACGGGGGACTGAGCCTCATTGTTGTCGCCCTCGAAGGCAGCGAGCAGAGCATCGCAGATATCAAATCCGCACTTGTCGAGATCGAATACACGAGCCGCGAGATTCTGGAGGGTACCGATGTAAGCTTCGGGCTCACGGGGCTTGCTGTTATGCGCGTCGAAATCGTCGACGCGTTGATACGCGACCAGCGGACCTTCGCTCTTGCCGGCCTGGCGATCGGACTTGCCCTCACTTGGTTCTTCTTTCGCTCGCTCTCCTATGTCCTGATCGCCGGCCTTCCCGCGGTCGTTGCCTCGGCCTGGCTGCTCGGCGGCATGGGGCTCATGGGTCGGGAAATCACGGTCTTGACCAATGTGGTGCCGGCTCTTGTCATGGTGATCGTTTTTGCCGATGCCCTGCACCTGCTGTTCGCGATCCGGCGAAATCTCGAATCGGGCCGCGACATCGAATCATCAATCGCGCAAGCCGTGAAACGCGTCGGACCGGCGTGCGTTCTCACATCCCTGACGACAACGCTTGCGTTCTTGTCGCTGATGCTCGTCGCTCATCCGTTCGTTGTCGGGTTCGGGGCAACGGCTGCCCTCGGGACTGCCATTGCATACGCCGCAACAATGTTGACATTGCCTGCAGTGTCGCGGCTCCTGCTCGGAAGGGTGTCCCCCAGCGCGCAGTCGGCGGACCAGAAGAGAGGCTTCGACCGGGCGATCGACCGGGTCTGCGGATCGGCTGCAGCAATTATGATTGCGCGTCCCAAAACCGTTTTCGCTACAGGCGTTCTCCTGACTTTCGCGGCAGCTTTGCTCCATGCCGCAAACGAGCCGAAATATCAGTATCGCGAGAATCTTCCACAGAATAATCCGGCATCCGAGGCCATTGAGAAGATCGACGCGAGGCTTGCCGGAACGAGCACCGTCAGGCTCCTTCTTCAGTGGCCGGCTGACCGCCGGCCAGATGTCCAAGAGATCCTCGATGTTGTTAGTGAGGCCCACCAAGCTCTGCAAGCCGAACCTCTCCTCAAAGACGTCTGGTCACTAAAAGGCGTCGAAGACTGGTTCATCGCGGGGGGCGCAGACCGCAGCGAACTTTTCCACTTTCTTGAAAAGGTCAAATCGCCGCTGAGTACCAGAGTCGTATCCCCCGATAGCAACTCGGCGTTGCTGACGGGGTATTTCCCGGATCGGGATGCCTCGATCCTGATACCGGTCCTTGATCGGTTGGAAGCCTCGGTCAACAAGCTTCGCAGCCGTCACCCGGATGTGGAGATGTCGCTGACTGGCATCATCCCACTCTCGGCTCGCGCCAGCTATGAGATGATTGCGCAACTCGGCCAGAGCCTGCTCGTGGCTGTCGGCCTGATCATTCTTCTTATTGGAGTCTCATTGCGCTCTCTGAAAGCGGGTCTGCTCAGCATACTCCCGAACGTTCTCCCGATTGCGTTCGGTGGCGCGTGTCTCTATCTCTTCGGCAGCGGACTTCAGTTTACCAGCGTCATTGCTTTCACGATAGGCTTTGGCATCGCCGTCGACAGCACGATCCATGTGCTGAACAGGTATCGGCTGGCGCGCCAATCGGGCAGTGACAACTGGGCAGCCATGACAGAGACCATCAGGGTCATCGGGCCGGTCCTGATCGTCACGACGATCGTACTGGCCGGCGGTTTCGGTGCGACAATGGTGAGCGAGTTGCCAATGGTGCGGCTCTATGGTCAGCTCTCCGTCGTGCTGCTTGCAGCCGCCCTCGCGGGAGATCTGTTGTTTCTACCGGCTTCGATCGGTCTCTTGGAGGCCTGGCTGGAGAGACGAAAGAGTGCCCGGTCGTTGGCATCTCCTGAAGTCGTACCAAATCCCGAACCAGTCGACCCGCCAAAATAAGGCTTGCTGACGCACGTCAATGCCAACCATGGCAGCCACGCGATTAAATGCAGCAATGGTCACGATCTTCGATGGCGAAAAACAGTTCGATCGGGCCGGGCGCCGCTATCTGGTGACCGGCGCCCTCGGCCAAATCGGGTCGGAGCTTGTACCCGCACTTTCCGAACGCTTTGGCGCGGACAGGGTCGTGGCATCCGACATTCGAACGGTGCCATCGGCGGGAGTCGTACCTTCCGCTGTCCCTTGCGTGCATATGGACTGCACAAAGCCGTCCGAGATTCTCGAGATCGTTCGCCGGTACGATGTTGGGACCATATTTCATCTGGCCGCCATGCTGTCTGCGGTTGCCGAGCACAAGCCGCAGGTGGCCTGGAAACTCAATATGGACAGTCTCTATGACGTGCTCGAGGTCGCACGCCACTATGACTGCGCCGTTTTCTTTCCCAGCTCGATCGGTGCCTTCGGTCCGACCACGCCCAAGGACGGAACGCCCCAGGACACAATCCAGCGCCCGACAACCATCTACGGTGTTACCAAAGTCGCGGGCGAGCTTTTGTGCGACTATTATGCCTCGCGCTACGGTGTCGACACGCGCGGTCTGAGACTGCCGGGTCTCATCTCCCACAGCGCGATGCCGGGCGGCGGGACAACCGACTATGCCGTCGAGATCTTCCATCAGGCCTTGCGCTACAAGCATTATAGCTGTTTTCTCCGGCCCGATACGCAGATCGACATGATGTATATGCCCGACGCGATTTCCGGAATGATCGCACTCATGGCCGCGGATTCCGGCCGCCTGAAACATCGCAATGCCTTCAACGTGACGGCGATGAGCTTCACGCCGGAGGAACTCGCTGCAGAGATCCGAAAACACATCCCCAAATTCAAGATCGACTATGACGTCGATCCGATACGCCAGCAGATCGCCGATACATGGCCGCGCTCCCTTGACGATAGGGCCGCTCGCGACGAATGGGACTGGTCACCAAGCTATGACTTGCCAGAGATGGTCGAGGATATGATCCGACATCTCCACCGCCTGAGCCCGACTTCGGCTACATGAACCGGGAAGGAATGCCGATGCCCAGCTCCAAGATCGAGTACATCCTCGCGGCTAAGCTCGACGCCCTCCGGGAAACCGGGCCATTGAAAGGATATGAGGCGGTTATCTGCGCGGTGCTCCCACCCCGCGATGGCAATGGGCCGCGTTTCCTGCTCGAAGGTCATGGCGACAAACCGTTCTTACGAATGAACGCCAACAGCTATCTGGGCATGTCGTTCGAGCGCGATGTCGAACAAGCCGAGGGGGCTGCGATCCAGAAATTCGGAACCGGCCCTGGAGCGGTCCGGTTCATCAGCGGCACCTGGTCCCCACATGTCGAGCTCGAAGCACGCCTGGCCCGCTTTCACGACCGCCAGGCTGCCATGCTCTTCAGCTCGGCATACGCGGCCGTCATGGGTGTTCTGCCGCCACTGATCACCGAACGAACCGCCGTCTTCAGTGACGCGCTGAACCACAATTGCATCATCAACGCGATCGCTCTGGCGAAGCCTGGCCGCAAATACGTTTATCCCCATTTGGATATGGACACACTCAGCCAGCAACTCAGAGAGGCCGCCCGCACATGGCAACGCGCGGTCATCGTCACCGACGGCATCTTCAGCATGCGAGGCGATCATGCGCCGCTCGATGCGATCATACGTCTTGCACGCGATTTCGATAGCGCCTTCGCGGAGAACGTTCTAGTCGTTGTGGATGATTCCCACGGTGTCGGCGCGTTCGGTAAGACCGGTCGAGGCACCGAAGAGCAGACGGCAAGCGGCCCTGCCGACCTTTTGATAGCGACACTCGGCAAGGCATTTGGCGTCAATGGCGGCTATGTCGCTGCCAGTGCAACGATCATCGATTATCTGCGCGAGAGTTCGCCCTTCTATATCTACTCGAACCCGATAACGCCCGGGGAAGCCGCGGCGGCAACCGAAGCTGTCGATCTTCTCGACAGCGCGCGCGGTCTGCAGTTGCTTCATCACCTGCGCGCCATGACGGACCGTTTCGAACGGGGGCTCTGTGAACTCGGGCATGAGACCATTCCCGGCATCCATCCGGTCGTACCGCTCATGGTTCGCGATACCGCCCGCACGTCGAAACTCGTTCGGCATTTGCACAATTCGGGTATCCTGGCCACAGGACTCAATTACCCGGTTGTCCCTCATGGCGATGAGGAGATCCGCTTTCAGATGTCGGCCGATCACACGCCGGCCGACATCGATCTGGCACTCGCAGCCATTTCCAGCTTTTCAGGATAAGTGGAATCGACTCCAGAAAGTTTTCAATTCCAAATGTCCGCGTCGAACGAGAGTGCTATGGTTGCTGCATGTGATCTAGTCCCGGGGGAACTCACAGAGCGATGGCAAGAAACACGACACACTTAAGACTTGGCGTCATCAGTCTCGGTCTCGCTATTGGCATTGCCTGGGCTGTGACGGTTTTGACACTTGCAGTCGCTGCCGGTCTCTTCGGCTGGGGAACGGCTGCTGCGCTTGTCATCCAAAGCGTCTATTTCGGATTTGCACCGACATTCCCAGGTGCGATCGCGGGCGCCGTCTGGGGATTTGCGCATGGATTCATCTTTGGAAGCCTCATCGCATGGCTCTATAACCGTCTACTGCTGACTCGTCAAATTCATGTTTCTGGACCACACCATCAATGAAACGCATTGCTTGATCACCATTTGGCCTTCTGGCGACCGTTGATTCACGTCAAGGGTCACCCAGGCGTTTCATGCTGGAATTTGCGCTCGGTGCAATGGTGCTCGGGCCAACGATAATGCAACACGCACGTGATCTGAACAAAGAACCACCGCACACTCCGACTGACAACACAACCAGAGGGCTCGTATTCCTCATCATTCTGTGTCTGGCGAGTCTCTTGTCCGACGCTGGTCACGACGCACGCGCTCAAATGCCGGTCCTCGATGAAGCGCGGGGGGTGATGACCATGGCGCCTCTGCTTGAACGCACGACGCCGGCGGTGGTCAACGTTACGGTGCTCACTCCTGCCGCGCAGACGAACAATCCCATTCTGAAGGATCCGAATTTTCGCCGCTTCTTCGGGCTTCCAGAGAACGAACCGCAAGAGCGCGAGATGAGCTCTGGATCGGGTGTGATCCTGGACGCGGTCAAAGGCCACGTCATCACCAACCACCATGTCATCGTCAAGGCTCCCAAGATTGGGGTCACCACGAAAGACGGTCGATGGTACGAGGCCACGCTGATTGGCAGCGATGCGGCGACCGATCTCGCACTTCTCAAGATTGACGGCAAGAATTTGAAACAGCTCGTCTTAAGCGATTCGGACACTCTGCGGGTCGGCGACCTGGTCGTTGCAATCGGTAATCCTTTCGGACTGGGCCAGACCGTCACATCCGGCATCATAAGCGCGCTCGGACGTGGCGGCCTCAGCCAGGAAGCCTATGAGGACTTCATCCAGACCGACGCCTCGATCAATCCCGGAAATTCAGGCGGTGCACTCATCAATACGAAAGGTGAGTTAATCGGTGTAAACTCGGCAATTCTCACCGCCAGCGGTGGCAATATCGGCATTGGATTCGCCGTGCCGGCAAACATGGTGAAAGCGGTTGTCGCACATCTTCTCCGTCATGGCGAAGTGCGCCGCGGTCGGATCGGTATCACGGTTCAAACCCTTACGCCCGACCTCGCCGCAAAAATGAACCTCTCCATTTTAAAAGGCGCAGTGATCGCCTCCGTCACGAAGGGCGCCGAAGCTGAGAAAGCAGGGTTGACAAAGGGAGATGTCATCGTCGCCATCAACGGCAAAGCGATAGAGGACGCCGGCGACGTGCGGAATTCGATTGGCCTGCGTGAGCGCGGATCGTTCGTCGACGTAACCTATTACCGCGCAGGCGAAAAGAAAACGTCCAAGGTTCGCATCGGGAAGTCGTGAACGCGAATGGGCACAGACATCACAGAGATCGACGTACAGCAAACGAGCCAGTCGCACGGAACAGAAGCAGGCAAGCTCCGCCTGGGATTCCTAATCAATCCCGTCGCAGGAATGGGTGGGCGCGTGGGATTGAAGGGAACGGATGATGTAGTCGAAGAGGCCATATCCCGTGGCGCCAGTCCGACTTCCATTCTGCAGGCGCTTGATTGCATCAATGCACTTGCCGAATTGATGGCCCAGGAAACGCAACCGCCGCCGCTTCATTGGCTGAACTGTGCAGGCCAGATGGGAACGGCTCAAGCCGGACGGTAACCGGATGTGATCTAGCTCGGGTGATGGGCCCGTCTCTATGAGTACACGGCCAACTCGATGATACGGTCCCATGATCTGATTTTTTATGCGGGATACACTTGATGACGAAGGTTCCGACAGATGCACAGTCAGGCGATTACCCCTTGCATCGACGCCTAGGCCTCATCGCCGGCCCCACCGTTGCCGTGGCAATGCTTTTGTTACCGCCTCCGGGCGGTCTCTCCTCAACGGGATGGTCGGTGGCCGCGATCGGTGTTGTCATGGCTGTCTGGTGGATGACAGAGGCACTTCCTCTTGCCGCCACCGCTCTTCTTCCGCTCGTTCTTCTTCCACCTCTTGGCGTTGTGGATCTGGAAACAACCGCACGATCCTATGCTCACCCCTTGATCTTCTTGTTTCTCGGGGGATTTCTTCTAGCCCGCAGCATGCAGTTCTGGAAACTCGACAGGCGGATTGCACTCCAAGTGCTTCGCATCGGCGGCGCGCGGCCTTCCCATATGATCGCCAGCATCATGGCGACGACGGCTTTTCTCAGCATGTGGGTCAGCAATACCGCGACCGCGATGATGATGTTGCCGATCGGACAATCCGTCATTGCGGGGGTTCAAAAATCGTTCGGTGATGAGAAGGCATCCGACGTCTCCGCCTTCGCGACCGCACTCATGCTCGGCATCGGATATGCGGCGACGATTGGCGGCATGGGCACATTGATCGGCACGCCCCCCAATGCCCTGTTCGCTGGTTATATGAGCGAGGCGCACGGCATCTCGATAGGTTTCAGCGATTGGATGCTGATCGGCATCCCGGCGGTCGTGATCCTGTTGCCGCTGGCCTGGCTGGTTCTCACGCGTCTGACGTTCCGCTTCTCCCTACCCGAGATCGATACAAAACGCGCTGGTCTGGCAAGGGACATGAAGCGCCTTGGCCCAATGACACGCGCAGAGAGCCTGATCGCCGTGCTCCTCACCCTGACCGCAGTCGCGTGGATATCACGGCCTTTCGTGCAGCAGATTGTACCGAGCCTTGGATTGAGCGATGCTGGAATCGCCATGACCGCCGCCTTCCTGCTGTTCGTGATTCCCGTCCAGGTCAAGGACGGCACCTTCCTGCTTTCCTGGCAGGAGGCCAGAAAGATCCGCTGGGATGTTCTGATCCTTTTCGGCGGCGGCCTCGCATTGGCGGATTCCATCGGGTCGTCAGGCCTCGCCGCATGGATCGGCAGCGCACTAAACCTTCTTGAAATACTCCCGAAGGTCGCACTCATTGTGACCGTGGCGGCTCTTGTCGTCCTTCTCGGCGAACTGGCGAGCAATACAGCGATGGCGGCAATCTTCCTGCCCATTGCGGGCGCGACGGCGGTTGGGCTCGGCGAAGACCCTGTTCTCCTGACACTCCCCATCGCACTGGCAGCGACAGTCGGTTTCATGCTTCCGGTCGCAACACCACCAAATGCTATCATCTTCGGAAGCGGCGCCGTGACCATCGCTCAGATGGTTCGCGCTGGCGCACTACTCGACGTAGCTGGCGTGTTCGTCGTCACCGCGCTTGGTCTCATGCTTGGCGCATGGGTCTTTGGCGGCATTTGATTGGTTATTAGAAGGAAGGAACACGGAACCGGTCTCAAGGATGAAAATGAAACGGTCGGGATTCGCCCTGGCCGCCATCGTTGACGGGCCAGGGCAACTGCGACCGTTGGTGGCGCTACTCTGCCGGTGCCTGTTTTTGTTGGTTCGTGAGCAACCGCTCGGGCAGCAACCAGGCGATCATGATAAACGCGACACCCATGATGATGCCCAGCCATTCGCCGGACACCGCATCGAGCAGCGATGGATACTTCGTACCGGCAATCGGCCCGAGTGTTGCCTTGCCGCCCGCGATTTCATCCAGCAATCCCGTCGTGGCAACCCAACCATAGGTCGCCATGTAGGCGCCTGCTCCCGCGAGCCCGCCGATCACGAAGATGAATCCGTCAATGCGCCCCGTCGCGGCTGCCGTCAAACCGGTGCCGGGACAATAACCGGCAACAGCGAATCCCAGCCCCAGCAACAGCCCGCCAATGAATACACCGAGATAGGCCATCTTGACCGAAAGATGACCGGGATCGACCAGACCAAGAATAAGCCCGCCGAAGACCAGAACCGACGCAACGCCGATGCCTGTCAGAATGGTCTTCATGAGGTGTAGATCGCTCAGATTGAGCATCCGGATGATGAAGCCCGGATTGGTCGCGCCAATGCGATCCAACGTGAATCCGAAGGCGGCACCAATGATCAACGCGAGAATTATCTGCGACATTTCAGACCTCCTTCCGAAATAGCAACATGGCCGTAGGGATTCCCGCCAGGAATGCACCGGCAGCGAAGATGTACCCAGAGTATGCTGTCTGCATCATGCCACTCATCATGTGGCCGGATGTGCACCCGCCGGCCAACCGAGCACCATAGAGAACGAGGAAGCCGGACAGAAAGACAGCGATGTACCGCTTCCACTGAACATCGCCAAAGTTGGCACGCCACACGGCAGGCATCACCCTTTCCGTCCGCTCAACACCACCGCGGAGCAATGCCGAAACCAGCGCCCCGATCATCATGGCGATGACGAAGACGAAGCCATAGTTGATAGGATTAGCGACGGCTTTGGCATATTTACCACCGCTCTTCGCGAGGTAAGCGTTGGTGCTGGTGTAACCGTGTTTCGCACCCTCGGACGTCACGATCACGTTCGGATCGATCGCATCCCAAAGGATGCCGTCGGCGATTACGAACTGCGTGGATACACCGATCGGCTTGACCAACAGAACCGCCGCAAAGAACACCACGCCCAACAGTACGCCGCCACTCTTCCATGAGAGCGACGCGACCTGCCTGGAAGAATCAGTCATTGTGAAATCTCCGTTATATTCTCGCCAATTGTTGCAAGGTCAAAGATCCATCAGGTGCGCGCTGTAAAGCGTTCGAACAAGTCATGGTCTTGCCGCATGAACGCGCTTTAAGCCCTCTTCAATCGAGGTGCCGACAATCGTCCATGCGAAACTCGGCCGACCAACCAATCGGCAGACGGCGCATTTCGACCTCCGGCATCACACGCCGTTGGGGCCGGACTGGTCATCCCATATGGAACGATTGGATCAGCGGATTATCTCAAGAGTGCTTCGCCGCCGCATTGATGCAAATCACACTCATCGGATTCATATCCTGCAAGCACCCCGGCGCGGGTCGTTCACATCATGTCGGCCATACCCGGAGGACCAGCTGCTGGCTGGATCTGCCGCGGCTCGTCGGCGATAACCGCTTCTGTCGTGACCAGAATGCCGGCGATAGAGGCGGCGTCCTGAAGGGCCACGCGGACGACTTTCGTAGGATCGATAATGCCTGCATCGAACATGTTGCAGAACGCCTCTTCCTGGGCGTCATACCCCTGTTCGGTGTCTTTGCCGTCGAGGAGTTTGCCGACGATAACGGCTCCGTCGACGCCGGCATTCTCAGCAATTTGGCGCAATGGTGCGGCGAGCGCGCGCCTGATAATATCGACACCCATATTCTGATCGTCGTCACCCAGATCCAAATCATCCAATGCCTGCCTCGCGTAGAGCAACGCGACCCCGCCGCCAGGCAATATGCCCTCCTCGACCGCGGCCCGTGTAGCATGCATGGCATCGTCCACCCGGTCTTTTCGTTCCTTGACTTCCGTTTCCGTCGCGCCGCCGACGCGGATGACCGCGACTCCACCTGAAAGTTTGGCAAGGCGCTCCTGCAGTTTTTCCCGGTCATAGTCGGACGTTGTGTCGTCGATCTCCCGCCGGATTTGGGCACAACGTGCATCGATTTTTGCTTTTTCGCCCGCGCCCTCAATCAGCGTCGTGTCGTCCTTCGTAATCACAACACGTTTTACTCGGCCAAGCATTTCGAGCGTCACGCTCTCCAGCTTTATTCCCAGATCCTCGGAAACAACTTCCCCACCCGTGAGGATTGCAAGATCGCCCAGCATCGCCTTGCGCCTGTCGCCAAATCCTGGCGCTTTGACAGCGGCGACCTTCATCCCACCGCGCAGCTTATTGACGACGAGGGTCGCGAGGGCTTCACCTTCCAAGTCCTCAGCAACAATCAAGAGTGGCTTCCCGGATTGTACGATCGCCTCAAGCAAAGGCAGCATCGTCTGCAGTCCGGAGAGCTTCTTGTCGTGTATAAGGACATAGGCATCCTCCAGAGCGCACACCAACTTCTCTGCATCGGTTATGAAATAGGGCGACAGATAACCTCGGTCGAACTGCATGCCCTCGACCACATCAAGCTCCGTTTCCAGCGACTTCGCTTCCTCGATCGTGATCACGCCTTCGTCGCCGACTTTGTCCATGGCATCGGCGAGCAGCTTGCCGACTTCGGCGTCGCCGTTGGAGGAAATCGTCCCAACCTGGGCGATTTCCTCTGAGCTGGTGAGCTTTCGCGACCGGCGTTCGAGGTCTTGCACAACAATTTGCACGGCCTGCTCGATACCCCGACGGAGATCCATCGGGTTCATACCGGCGGCTTCTGCTTTGAAACCTTCCTGAACGATCACCTGAGCCAGCAATGTCGCCGTTGTCGTCCCGTCGCCGACGAGATCACTGGTCTTCGACGCCACCTCGCGCATCATCTGTGCGCCGGTATTCTCAATGTTGTCAGCAAGCTCGATCTGCTTCGCGACGGTAACCCCGTCCTTTGTCGACCGCGGCGTCCCAAATGATTGCTGAAAGACAACGTTTCGGCCCTTGGGGCCCAAAGTGGCCTTTACAGCGTCGGCCAGGATATTCAGACCTTTCAACATACGAGAACGGGCATCCGTGGCAAAACGCACTTCTTTTGCGGTCATGGCTCCAGCTCCTGATTCCGACGCTCTTATCCTCTCGTGCGGTCGAGACACGTGTGCGAGTTTCTTCTGTTCCGTTCTTAAGTGCAGCGGTAGCCGGGCATCACTGACCCAGATCAAAGGTTATCCCCTTTGGGCGTCGCGCGACCGGCCGGACAGCACAGGCTCAGCTCCACGTGGGAAAAAAGGAGAAGTCAGGTTTGTCGCCTTGCGCGATCAATCGGCAGACGTTCAACCGACGGCCTGACGCACATCAATGCAATTTCTGTTGAGCCGGCTAGGCTGTGATCAGATCTCAACAGGAGAATGAAGATGATGCGTATCAGGTTGGCCGCCATACTAAGCGGCACACTGATCTACGGCGGTGCATTGGTAGCATCATACGGCACGATGCTCGGTACCGCGACCGAAGCAGAGGCAGGAGTCTGCTACAATCTCTGGTATCAACGCAACGCGATCTTTGCCAACCGGGGCTATTGCTTCAAAGGCTGTGGGCAGCGCGTTTGGGGTCGAAACTGCTTTGGTCCGCATTTCGGCAGGCTAACATCAAGTCAGTGGCGCCAAGTCCGTCGGATACAGAGAGATGAGCGGTCGTACGGTTGTCCATCTTGCCCACAACCATGGGAATGACCAACACGCCTCATTGCGCATGACGCGTTCCAAATCGCCCCGACGGGTAAGCATCAAAGGTCCGATGATGGGGTGAATGCAGCGAGTTCGTAGACAAGGACGCCAGAAATGAATGCGAAATCCGATACTTCAAGTCAAACCGTTCTCGAAGATATCGAAGAAGGCATAAGCGACCTGCTTGATATGTTCTACGAGAAAATCGGCAAGCATCATCATGGCATTTCAGGCCGTGTCGCGACGAAATTCGAACCTCCGGCCGATGTCACCGAGTCCGAGGTAGGATTACGAATAGTGTTGGAGCTGCCTGGCCTTGATCCGGATGACATCGAGATCTCCGGGGGAGACGGCGTCATAACCGTAAAAGGCGAAAAACGCATCGAGCACGAAATTGCCGAGGATGCGTTCCATTGCCAGGAACGCGTGTTCGGTAGGTTTCGGCGTTCGGTCAGCTTGACCAACGATCTCGACGCCGAGAAAGCGAGCGCGACATTCAAGAATGGCATCTTGACAATCACTGTCCCGCTGAAACCGGAAGTGGAGAGAAATTCACGGAAGATCGAAATCAATAACGCATGACGCGTGCAGCTACGCTGAAGGAACCCCATGACCAAAGACGAGATCGTTGAAATCACCGGGCCGCTGGATGAAGGGCGAATTCTTCAAATCCTCAAGACAGGGGCCAACAATGAGGAACTGCTGGAAGCGTTCACCTGGGTCTCTGCCGACGATGCCATGGCGCAAAGTCTGCACCGGTCTCCTTCCGGGCGGGTCGCGCAGCTATGCGAAATACTTGAGCGCCCCGATACTGCAACGAACGAGACGGACGCGCCGTGAGTGAACCGGTAAGGATTGCAGTTAAACGCCGACAGCACCGCCGTTAGAAGTACAGAGCAATCGACCAAGTATGCTCCTCGAACGCCTGGATCGACGCCTCAGACGCTCCTGTTAGTCGATATGGTGCTTGCCGATCGGCTTAACGAAACTGGCCTGGGGTCCCTTGTCGCCTTGGCTCTCGGTGAATCGCACCTCTTGACCTTCCTGCAATCTATCGAAGGCATCGTTGGCAACACTGTTGCGATGGAAATAGATCTCACGACCGTCTGCCGAAGAGATAAATCCGTACCCCTCATAGGACACCATGGTCGCGATCGTGCCGTGAGGCGGGGTCTCGTGCAACTTCGTCTTACCTTGGCGTTTTCGCACCTGGTCCTGCAATTGACGCCGAGCGGCTTGGAACGCATCGCGAATTGCCACATAGGCATCCTCGTGCGCATTCTTGTCGCCAGGTTCGCGGTTGACGACGATGTTACCGCCGCCTGGCAGAGTCATGTAAATGCGCACCTGATAGATGTTGCCCTTCTCGTGTTTTCGATGCGGCTGCGACACAACAATCTTTGCCGACGTGATGCGGTCGGAGAATTGCTCGAGTTTTTCAGCTTCGTCTCGAAGGTGGCTCTCGATGAAATCCGAGTGCCCGATGCCCTCGAATACGATGTCCAGTGGGATCTGCATGATCTATCCTCATCACCCTTGCTTCGCCCGGTCATGTCGACTGCTTTACCTGCCGCTAGAGAATACAGAAGAGTCTGAATTCAAAACTCATGCCGCGAGGCGCAAACCGAGCATAACGATTCCGTTACATCGGGAATCCAGTTGACCGCCGGTTTCAAAGTTTTCGTTTGGAAGAGGCTACACACCATCAGACCGGTCCGAACTGTCCCAGATCAAGTTGGTGCAGATCCTGGACCGCGTGGCACACCTTGCCGTCATCGCACATCGAAACGGGAGCACTGTGTCAGCTCTCCTCAAGCTCCAGCCGGAGAGCGACCAGACGCATGAGATCCTTCAGAGCGACAACACCGACGAGCTCACCCTGCCGGGTCACCATCATGCGACTCCGCGCATATTTCTGCATCCGCGAAAGAGCGACCATGGCGTCCTCTTCCGCTTCGATCACAGTTTCGTCTCGGCAACCGAGCATGACATCTCCGACCCTTGTCCGGTCCCAGTGCTCATGATCGATGCTCTTGAGACGATTGATCGTGAGACATCCGCGCAAATGGCCAGCCTCAACAACCGGAAACATCTCATGATAGTAGCGATAGACGCACTCATCCACGAACTGCCGCAAGGTGATATCCGGAGACACAGTTATGGGATTCGGTGTCATGAACCGGCTGATGGGCTCGCCGGCGAGTGCTTGTTTCATGATGACCCGACGATAGGAGGAATCCGCGGCACCTCTGAGAAACAAACCAATCAACGCGTACCAGATGCCAACGGTCAGGCCGCCGCTCGCCGCTGTGATCACCCCATATCCGATCAATACCAGCCCGAACAGGGAGCCAGAGCGTGCAGCGATTTTCGTCGCTCGGCTCATATCGCCGAACCAATGCCATAAAAACGCGCGGAGCACCCGCCCGCCATCCAACGGGAAGGCCGGAACGAGATTGAACCCCGCGAGCAAAGCGTTCAAAAAGCCGAGATAGCGAAACACGCCAATCACGGCCTCGGTCTGTCCAAGCCGAAGCAGCAGCGCAGACATACCGTAAAACAATCCTGCCAAGATGACGCTTGCGATCGGCCCTGCAATCGCCATCAGGAATTCGGACTTGGCGCTTCGCGGCTCTTCTTCCATTTCCGCGACACCGCCAAAGAGAAACAGGGTGATGCCGCGGATCGGCAAGCCATACTGCCTTGCAACGACAGAATGGGCCATTTCATGAAAGACGATCGAGAAGAACAGGCCGATCGTGCCGGCTATGCCCATCCACCAGTATGTCGCCGGCGGGAGCCCGCCATAGATACCGGGGAAATAGCCCTGAGCCAGTGACCAGGCGATAAGTAGAGCCAGGAAGGTCCAACTGAAGTCGACTTTGACCTTGAATCCGAAAAGCGTGAAGAGTTGGACCGACTTGCCGAACATTCACCAAACTCCGTTGGATGAAACTACAAACACGGCATCAGCGGTCGTTGTGTTGCCAAAGTCGCAAGTACCCAACGCGTTGTGATAGAGTCTTAAGGCGCGCTTTCAGCCTGAGACTTTCGCCAAACAGCCATACCGTGGCCCACCAATCCGATTCCCCATCCGAGAAGCGGCCAGAAAAACCACAGGCTGCTCGTATCAACCGTCAGATCGATCGTCAGCAATAGGAGATTGACGGCAACATAGACGACCGCGTGAATCTTGAAGCCTTTGTTTGCGAGTAAGGTTCGGTACATTGCTGGCCTCAATAACGAAGGGCTCATCAAGATCTCTTTCACCGAAGATGCAGCATCCTGGCGATCTGGTCTTTGACGAATGTCAGGGAAATGCCCAAAGGAACTCGCATTCGATATGAACGCATTGCTCTGTTCATTCGGTGTCAAAGGCTGCGGACTGAATGTCATCCCCACGCCCTCGTTCTATCGACAGTCTTGCGGCATCCCGGAAAGGAACAGAAGACATTCGGAGTTATTATGCCATCGCCGGCAAGAATGTGCGCCGCTCGCCCTGCATACGGCTCCTGTCCCAGGGCGGCCGGGCCCGTCTGATTGTTCATGGCTTCGTCAGACAACAATGCGCACAAACATGCTGAACTGACCTTCGGTACCGCAGATCGACATGAGCCACGAAGTATTCAGTTGCGAGTAATGCACATATTTTCCGCTCCGACGATCATCGGCGAGACTGCGAAGGTTGGGCCGAGGCAACCCAGTATGCCGTTGATGAAGGATTTGAGTATTGGGTCAGCGAAAGAAGAACGTCCATATTGAGCAGGGAGTCCAATTCACAAAGCTTACCGAGATCGAAAAATGATTTGCATGCCAAAATCACTTCACGACAGGCATCCCAACGGATTTCTACGCCCAGTTCTTCAATATTTTCAAAGGAATAGTTGGCGCGCCGGGGAGGATTCGAACCCCCGACCCCCAGATTCGTAGTCTGGTGCTCTATCCAGCTGAGCTACCGGCGCCTTTGGGTGTTTCGCGTTGGTCCAGACGGCCAAATACCATCCGGTGCGTCGCGGAGACGTACTCCTACTCACTTGCCGGGCCGATGGCAAGAGGCGTGACATCTCCTCCTGCTCAGTCCGAAACGCGGCAACCCCTATGGCTTCAGCAAGACTTTGCCCGAGCGGGATTCCGCGTTGGCATGAGCGACGGCTTTTTTGACGTCGTCGAAGCTGTATTCGGCTTCGACAGGCACGACGAGGTCACCGCGAATAAAATGCTGAACCATCTCGTTGTAGATCGCCGCGATCGTCTCGCGCGGGGCGGAGCGCATATAGCCGGCGAGCCAGAACCCGGTTAGTGAAATGCCGCGGAAGACGGTCTCGTAAGCCGACACCATGCAGGGATCGCCACTGAGCAAGCCGTAATTGACCACCGTGCCGCCGTCGCTGAGGCTTGTCGCGAGGTGCAGGCAGGACTTGCCGCCGACGGCGTCAATTGCCAACGGCATCGAGGCATCTTTGCCGATGGCTTCGCGGACTCGTTCAACGATATCGTCCGTCTCAACCAGAACAAGATCGGCACCCAAGGCTTCGAGCTCGGGAATCAAGCTGTCCCGGCGCACGAGATTGACCGTCTTGTAGCCACGCGCTTTGGCAAGACGGATGATATGGCGGCCGACGGCGGAGTTTGCGGCGTTCTGGATGACCCAGTCGCCAGGCTTGAGGTCGACATAGTCTTTCAGCATCAGATGCGCCGCTGGCGGGTTTGCCTTGAGCTGAGCGGCATCGTTCATGTCCATTTCCGGTGGGACCTTGATGAACATCGCCGCGTCGCCGCGAACCTTCTCGACCCAGTTTGCGCGGCCGAAGCTCATGACATGATCGCCCACAGCCAGCGTGGCGACATCCGCGCCGACCGCGATGACCTCGCCGGCGCCTTCGATGCCCATGGGCGCCGGGAATTCGGTCGGGCCCGGATAGCGACCCTCCATAATCAGAAGATCGGCCGGATTGATGGCCGCGGCTTTGATGGCAACCACCACCTCGTTGGCGGCAGGCTCTCCGACATCGTCGACATCTGCGGCGCGGCAAACATCCTCCGGCCGGCCAACACCCGTTATCTCGATCTGTTTCATTAGTTTGATCCTATTGTCTATTTTTTGTCAGGCGCTAGATCCACTTATGCACGTCGAATTTGTCGCACGTTGATCTTGTGGAAGCTGTGTGTGAACCGGCACAAGCTTATGTTCCTTGGGCAGTGAAGCTGCTAATCTGCAAAGAAATGAAATGGAGGGCACTGTGAAGCTCGTATTTCTGCTGGTTACTACGATCATATTCGGGGTTGCAAGCATTGACGCGAGTGCACGGAATACGATCAAATGGAAATCGGTCGGTAACTGGAACATTCTGGTCGATCCAACTCTGGGCAACGGTTGCTATCTCACGGCAAGCTATGAAAGCGGCACCAGCTTTCGCTTCGGTTTCGCGCTGGGCGAAAGGCCGCAGTTCTATGTCATTCTTCACGATCCAGATTGGAAGTCGATCGAAGAAGGCAAAGAATACGATATCTCGCTGCGCTTCGATGAACGCAAGGGATGGGCCTGGACGGCACAGGGTACCAGACTGTCAGACGGCGAAGTTGTGCTCTATGGGGGTGCGACCAGCAGCGATTTCTTCAGCGAACTTGCCAGGAGCCACGTTCTGTTCGCGACCTACAAGCGTCAGGTAATTGCAAGCCTCCAGTTGAAAGGAAGTTTCGCCGCTTCGCGAGAGTTGCTCAAATGTCATGACGCAATGAAGGCAACCGGCGCAACGGGACGAAAAGCCCGTCGCGATCCTTTCGCTTCCGAGACAGCGCCTCGCAGAGTTCGCGATCCATTTGCACGATGAGAGACCAGTCGACGCACCGTTACACGCGAGTCGGCTGAGGGAAGTTGCAAAAAATGAATATCAGAGTTGCTGCCATCGTTGGCTCGTTGCTTCTTGCGTCACCAACTCCTGCCGACGCCAACAAGACCGTTATGTGGAAAAAAGTCGGCACTTGGATTATCGGGGTCGATCAGTCGGTCGGAAATGGTTGCTTTCTCAGCGCAGTCACCCAACGCGGTACGGCCTTTCGCTTCGGCTTCTCTTTTCGCAACAAAGGCGGCATTTTTGTTCTTATTGGAAACAAGGACTGGGCATCTATCGAAGAAGGCAAGGACTACAAGATGGTCCTCCAGTTCGATCAACGGCCTGCATGGAAATGGCATTCGGCCGGCGTGCCAATGCAATCCGGCGACACCTATCTTTACGGGCCGGCAATGGAGGCGGATTTCTTCAATGAGATGGCGAAAAGCCATCTGATGTCAGTGACCTACCAGGGCCGTCACGTCGCACAACTAAACCTCAAGGGTAGCTATGTCGCTCTGCAGGAGTTGGCCAACTGCCAGCAGGCAATGAATGCGACCGGTGCAACCAAACGAGAAACCCTAAAGGATCCGTTTGCCACCGACCAGTCCCTCAGATCCAAGAAGGATCCGTTTGCCAACTGATACCGGCGACGATCAAGCCGAGCGGCGTCCTGTCGTCGGTAGTTCTGCCACCCGGTCCGGGATGGTGATGTGGAAGCAGGCGCCCTGAGCGCTTTCGACCAGCGATATGACGCCCGTGTGTGCACCGATGAGCTCGGCCGCGATGGCGAGGCCAAGACCGGTACTGCCCTTCCTCCCCGACCCATGGAAGGCCTTAAAGAGATCGTCGCGGGCATGGGGCGGGACACCAGGACCGGTATCCTCGACGACGATGGTGACGACCGACCCTTCCCGCCAGCCCTTGACGAGGATCGCGTCTTTATCGCGTCGCTCATGAGGCTGCTCGAGGGCCTGCAAGGCATTGCGGCACAGATTGCTCAGAACACGGTAGAGCTGGTCATGATCGGCATCCACCTCAAGATCGTCCGGCATATCGACCTGCCAGCCGATCTTGTCGTTGCGTGGCAGGCCAAGCCCACTTGCAACTTCGTCGACCAGGGGACGGAGGAAACGCCGCGCCCGGTCCGGCGGCCGCTCCTGGGCCTTGCCATATTTTAAGGTGTCCGAGCACAGCCGAATGGCCCGGTCCAGGGATCCGATAAGCTTTGGTGCGAAGCGCTGCACCACCGGATCGGTACTGGTAGCAAACCGGTCGGAGATAAGCTGGGCATTAGCCAGCATATTGCGCAGGTCATGGTTGATCTTGGAGACGGCAAGACCAAGGGCCGCAAGTCGGCTCTTCTCTTTCAGTGAATCCGCGATCTGGTGCTGCATCGCCGCCAGCTCGCGCTCGGCAACGCCGATCTCGTCGCGCCGGTCGGTTGGAATGATGCGCAGGCGCTCATTTTCCGGGTCGTCCGAAAAGCGCACCATGTTCTCAGTCAGCTGGGTGATCGGACGAACCAGCATCGCGGTCAGCGTCAGATAGACGAGCGTCGCCGTAATCATCGAGATGAGGATGGACAGCCCGAGAATGTTCAGTGCGAATCCGATCATGGCGTCGCGTAGCGGCGCTTCGGAAATGACGACTTCAATTGTCGACCCACTGCTGAAGGGCGGTTTGCCCATCACCGAGATATACCGCATATCCGGCCTGAAATAGACGGCCAGGGCATCGCGAATAAGGGCCAGGCGACTGGTGTCACGCAGGTCAAAATGCTCCTCGACCATATTCGGCATGTCCGCCTGCAAGATCAGGCGTCGTTGTTCGGCGTCCTTGGTCGCGAGCGAATGCACGTCCAGGCTCTTGAGGAGTTTGTCGTGAACCGTCTTGGACAGCTGGCTGTCTCCGCTGCTCTGGGCAGCGAGGGCGGCAATCTCGGCAGCCGCGAGCCGTTCCATCAGCCAGTTCCAGCGGAAGTTGGCGACCGACGGCAGAAAGACAAGCACTTCAGCCAGCATCACGAAGAGAACTGTCAGAATCAGAAGCTTGGCCGAAAGCCGGCCGAGCCAGCGCGGCCGTTCCGCCTCGCCGTTCCGGTTATTGTCTGGCTGCACTGCGTCCGCGTTGCGGATTTCGTCCGTCACGTGATCGAGCCCTATCATCTCGCTTCGGCCCGGGCCGGCCTGACCCGTTCGCGCCACCTTGTCGGTGTCGATCGCTATATGGCACCGATGCCGACTATGCGGCAAACATCCCAACCTCTTCCAAAGCAACAAATTCCTGTGAACGCGAGTGGTCCGCTAGGCCATCTGTCTGCTGGAGCGCCTGAATATTCTACGAGCAGCTTCAGCCAAACATCCGCAGGAATTTGAGAATGCGCCGCAGATTGGGATTCGTCAAACTCGGCAGATAGTATGTATACGCCACACGTTTGTTGACCTCCGCAAATGTCGGGTATGGCACAATCATCGACGTCATAGCGCCAATCTTCATTTTCTTGGTTACGGCCAGGACCCAGACAAGGATCAACTCGCCCGCATGGGCGCCGACGATCGAGGCCCCGAGAATGCGTCCCTTCTTGTTGGTGACGACTTTCACGAACCCGTCCGTCGCACGTTCCGATTGCGCGCGGTCGTTCTCTGCATAGGGCCAACGCAGGACACGAATATCGCCATGGCGCTTGCGGGCCTCTTCCTCCGTCAATCCGACATGCGCGAGTTCCGGGTCCGTGAACGTGACCCAGGGGATGATGTCGGTGTTGACCTTGACCGGCATGCGGAAGAGCGCATTACGGATTACGAGCCCCGCATGATAGTTCGCCACATGGGTGAACTGCAGACCTCCGGCAACATCGCCGATTGCATAAACGCGGCTATTGGATGTCTTGAGCTTCGCGTTGACCTCGATACCGCGGCGATCGTGTTTGATGCGGGCGGCGTCGAGGTTTAGGCCATCGATATTGGGCTTGCGACCGGCCGCGACCAGAAGATGGCTGCCATCCAGGGTCTGAGGTTTCCCATCGACTTCGAGATTGGCGCGAATACCGTTTTCCGTCTTCTCGAGGCTCTCGATCCGAATGCCTTCGCGGATGTCGATGCCATCGGCCTTCAGCTGCTTTAGGACAAGGGCGGTCAGCTCCGGATCATCTTTCGACAGCGCCTTGAAGGCTTCCAGAACAGTGACCTTGGATCCGAGTCGTCGATGCGCCTGCGCCAGCTCCATGCCGATCGGACCGCCGCCGATGACGATCAGATGTTCCGGTACTTCGGTCTTTTCGAAGATCGTCTCATTGGTGAAATGGGGAACGCTATCGAGACCTTCGATGGGCGGAAGTGCTGGCGATGAGCCCGTCGCAATGATGATCCGCCGGGCTCGGATTTCATAATCGCCGGCGCGCACGGTGCGCTTGTCGACAAAACTGCCGGCCGCCTCGATGACATGCACGCCGAGGCCGGTGAATCGTTCCACCGAGTCGTTCGGCTCGATTGCGGCGATGACGCTTCGTACATGCTCGCGGACCTTTTCACCATCGACTGTCGGCTCGACATTGGTGATGCCGAAACTCTCTCCATGCCGCATGTGATGGCCAAGTTTGCCGGCGGCGAGAAGCGCTTTCGACGGAACGCAGCCATAGTTCAGGCAATCGCCACCCATCTTGGCCTTCTCGATCAGGACGACCTTGACGCCGAGTTGGGCTGCGGCTGCGGCGACCGACAGGCCGCCTGAACCCGCCCCGATTACGCAAAGATCGGGTTTGAGCGTCTCAGTCATGACAAATCTCCGAAAACAAAAGTGGTGGGCAGTATCGGGGCGCTACGGCGTTAGGACGCCGCATTGCCTTTCTTGAACTTCTTCAGGACGACAGGGATCAGTGCGACCACACCGAGCGCCGCAAAGGCGATCAGGAGTTCGGTTGTGATCAATGCGCCGGGATTGAGTGTGAACTGGCATCCGGCTTCACCGGAAGCAAGGCATTGCTCATAGGCCGCCTTCTGCTTGTCGATGATGCTGTCCAGTCCGACACCGAGAAAGGTGAAGGCGAAAGTGCCTGGAATAATGCCGAACAGCGTCCCGATGAAATAGGTTGGAAGTTTGACGCCAAGGATCGCCGGCGCAAGATTGACGAGCCAGAAGGGGAAGACCGGGACCAAACGAAGAAACAGCAGGTAGCTGAGAGCGTTTTCCTGAAAGCCTTCACGCAGCTTGCCAATCCACGGCCCGGCCCGGGCGGCGAGCGGTTCGCCGAGGGACGTCTTTGCGATCAGGAAAATCACTGTTGCGCCGATCGTGGCGGCAATCACCGTAATAATGCCACCGGCCAGCCATCCGAAGAGGAATCCACCGGTCAGTGTCAGAAACACGCCACCGGGAAGCGACAAGGCAACGGCAACAATATAGGCCGCCGCATAGGCAAGTATCGCGACGAGATAGTTTTGTGCCAGGAAAGCCTTCAGTGCATCGCGGTTCTCGGCAAGCGTCTCAATCGACAGATATTGATGCCAGCCTTGCGAGACGACGAGAGCGCCGACGGCGGCCAGTACGCCAAGCGGCAGAAGTCGCTTGAGGAGACTTGAACCTTCTTTCGCCGTCTCCACCGGTTCCGCCTCGTCGGCGGCCGTGCTCACATCAGTTGTCTTTGTCATGTTCTGTCTCCTCGGAGCACGGCCCATACGGCCTTAAGATTTGGATTGCGATTGACGGGCGTCTTTTTTCACGTCGTTGAGATTCCAGTCATACTCATGATCTGAGATGGACGTCGCACGGGTCAGCGCTTTGGCGAGGTCGCCTTCAGCGTGGGCTCGGGCATGCTTAAGAACGCCTTCCTCCGTATCGCCGAAATCCTCGATGAACCAGCTGTAGATCTTGGACGCGATCACCTTGCCATTCTCTATGCGAATCCCGCGCGGACTGTTGACATAAGCGCGGGCACCGGCGTCGAGCATGGCCTCAAGATTTGCGCCGGTAAGAGCCTTGGTCGCAAGGTTCGGGCAGCCGATCGAAGCGCAGTTCACGGCATAGTGGACCCGCGGCTCCTTCCAAAGACCACGCATGATGGTGTGCTCGATATCGTTCAGGGAAAGATCGATCCCGTTGACCTTCGTGACATCAGCCACCCACGGACCGTCGAACGGGCGCCAGAGGGTCAGACGAACGTCTTTGATCGACTTGACCGGATAGTGGTCCAAGATGATGTCGATCGTCTTGGCGTTGTAGAGATTGGCCCAAAAGGCATATTGCTCGTTGCGATTGAGGCGGGTGACGTCGACGGCCTCCAGCGAACTGACATAGGCTTTCAGGTCGTTTGCGGCTTCGGCTTTGAAGCGTTTGTAATCGACATAGTTAATGCCGTCATCGGCGGGCACCACATAGCGCTTCAACAGGCCATCCCAGGCGCTGTGATCGACGGTTTGCGTCGAATTGGCGATGTGTCGCTTGAAGGTCGACTTGATATCGTCGGCCCAGGCGCTCGGTGTCGTGACCAGAAATGCAGCGACAAGGAGGGGCAGTAGCCCGAAAACCTTGGCATTTGGCGATTTCCGGCCAGCGGTAATGGCTGTATTGCGCTGTGTCACAATCGGCTCCTTCATCATTTGCTCTGACCATACATAGCGGAGCGCCGTACACGTACCATCAAGTCTCAATGGTTCGTGATCGCATGTCATTATAGTTGATCGAATATCGTGCACGCCGTTTCGTGGAAGATCGACGGGGTTCTTTTGGGTTTTTACCATTAGGGTCTTTGCTCGAGCATCCTGAAGCCGGCCCCCTCCTCGGGCCCAACCGCCCCGAGAGTACCTTCAGCGGGTGGTTGGGCCGGGGGAGAGGGCCGGCCGAGACACAGAGCGCCAACACGCGACATACAAATCAATCTCTTATCGTCGCCGTGAATTGACTTGCCCCTTTGACGCCCGTATAAGCGGCGCATTCCGGGGCTCCGCAATATTTGCGGGCCGGAGAGCATATTTCCAATGGATTGACGGAGAGTCGGCGTGAAACGCACCTATCAACCGAGCGTGCTTGTGCGTAAGCGGCGTCACGGATTTCGGGCCCGCAAAGCAACAAGATCAGGTTTCAAGGTTCTCGCACGGCGCAGAGCCAGGGGCCGGAAACGGCTGTCAGCCTAAGGCTGACGACTTGAATGCGTCGCAGCGCGCAGACACCGAGCGGCCTGCGATCACACTTGGCCGGCTCACGAAACGCAGCGAATTTTTAAGGCTGAGGGGAGGCCCGTCCTGGAAGAGCGCGAGCTTTGTTCTGGTATCGCGGCCTCAAGACCGGCCCTGCGACGGTCCGAGCGCATCCGCGCGCTTCGGATTCACCGTGACAAAGCGAATTGGCAATGCGGTGAAACGCAACCGGGCCCGAAGACGGCTTCGCGAAGCCATTCGGCTGACCGCGCCAGATCATGCAAAACCAGGTCTCGACTATGTCGTCATCGCACGGGCCGGTGCGTTGAATCGCGCCTTTACAGCCATCCAAATGGAGTTAGAAGTCGCTTTCGATAGACTTGATCGGCAGGATCGGTCAAAACGCAGCCGGAAGATCAACCATTGAGAGCCGAGGTGGCCACGACAGCACTCTAGGCGTCGTGGGAACGGGACAGGGTCATGGACGAAAATACCCGTAATCTAATTCTTGCAGCGGTGCTCTCCTTCGCCGTTCTCATCGCCTGGCAGACCTTCTATGGCGCGCCCAAGCTGAGGGAACAGCAGGAACGGCAGCGGATTGCCCAACAGCAGCAGAAAATTCAACAACAGCAGCAACAGGCAGCCGGTCAACCACAGTCGCATGTCCCGCAGCCCGGTAGCAGCGCACCAGTGAGCCCTCCCGTGGCTGTCGGCACGCCCGCTCCCGCCGTTGGTGTGCCCGGTGCAGTGGCGCCGCCGGCCCCCGTTCCCGGCACCGCTGGATCCAATCGCGACGCACTCCTCAAGGCATCGCCAAGGATTGCGATCGAGACATCGAGCCTTACCGGATCGTTATCGCTGAAAGGCGGCCGTATCGACGATGTCGTGCTGCGCAAGTATCGCAACACCGTTGAACTCGATAGCGGCAATGTGGTGCTGTTTTCTCCGCGCGGTGCGCCCAATCCGTATTTTGCCGAGCATGGCTGGGTCGGTGCCGCAGGCAGCACCGCCAAGCTCCCGACGGGCGACACGGTCTGGCAGGTCGAGTCGTCCGGCAAACTGACACCCTCAACACCAGTGCGGCTGGTATGGGACAATGGCGAAGGCCTGATCTTCCGGCGCACGATTTCAATCGACGACCAGTTTCTCTTCACGATCTCACAAACCGTAGAGAACAAGACAGCCGCGGCTGTCACGCTGTATTCCTACGGATTGATCGCGCGAACCAACACACCCCAGTTAGAGGGCTTCTTCATCCTTCACGAGGGCCTTATCGGCGTTGTCGGCGAGGATGGGCAACAGGAAGTCGACTACGACGACATCCTCGAATCGAAGCAGATCAACTACGACAATCTGAACGGTGGATGGTTGGGGATCACCGACAAATATTGGGCCAGCGCCGTCATTCCAGATCAGACACAACCGTTTCGCGGCGGCTTCAGTGGCAAGCCGACCGCTACCGGAAACAGGTTTCAGGCTGACTTCCTCGGCGCGCCGGTAACGATTGCGGCGGGGGCGACCGGCGCAGCACAAAGCCTGCTTTTCGCGGGCGCCAAAGAAGTGAATGTCATCGACGGCTACGGTGAGAAGAACAACATCAAACAATTCGATCTGATGATCGATTGGGGTTGGCTGTATTTCTTGACCAAACCACTCTTCTTCGCGCTCGACTATCTCTATCGACTGCTGGGTAATTTCGGACTCGCGATCCTTGGCGTCACCGTCATCATCAAGCTGATCCTCTTCCCGCTTGCCAACAAGTCATACGTCTCCATGAGCCGGATGAAAAAGCTCCAGCCAGAGATGATGAAGATCAAGGAGCGCTATGGGGACGACCGGACACGCCAGCAGCAGGAAATGATGAAGCTCTATCAGAAGGAGAAGGTGAACCCAGCATCCGGTTGCCTGCCCATTCTGGTTCAGATTCCGGTCTTTTTCGCGCTCTACAAGGTCCTGTTCGTAACGATCGAAATGCGCCACGCGCCCTTCTATGGCTGGATCCAGGATCTGTCGGCGCCCGATCCAACGAGCCTGTTCAACGGATTTGGCTTGTGGCCGCTGCCATTCGACCTGCCGCTCTGGGCAACCATCGGCATCTGGCCACTCATCATGGGTGTGACGATGTTCATCCAGATGAAGTTGAACCCGGCACCGCCCGATCCTGTTCAGGCTAAGATCTTCACCTGGATGCCCGTCTTCTTCACCTTCCTGCTGGCGCCATTCCCGGCAGGCCTCGTGATCTATTGGGCCTGGAACAACCTGCTTTCGGTCATTCAGCAGTCCTTTATCATGCACCGGCAGGGCGTCGAGATTACGCTGTTCGAGAATCTGGGTATCAAGAAGCCGTCAAACCAGGACAATAAGACGTAGGGTCTGTGTGGCGTCTCCAGCGCCGTTCCACACATCGTCATTGCCGGACTTGATCCGGCAATCTATGCAATCTTTACGGATATTCGTTTGCGCCGGTCCTATGCCGAGCGCGACCATGGATAGCCGGATCAAGTCCGGCTATGACGATGTGCTGGGAGTATCGTCTGGAAGAGACGCCGGTAGCGTTCTTCAGCGACGGAGATCGGATTTCGGATCATGACAATGGAAAATGCAATCCAACCGATCGCCGAAACCGAATTCACCGACGAGCAGCTAAAAGCCGGTACCACCCTATTCCGCATGCCATGCGACTTCGTCAAAGGCGTCGTCAATGTAGACGGGCTGCCCGAGGCGCGCCCTCTGGAGGTTGCATTTGCTGGCCGGTCCAATGTCGGGAAATCGAGCCTTCTGAACGCCCTCGTCGCGCGCAAAGCGCTCGCACGAACATCCAACACGCCGGGGCGGACCCGCGAGGTCAATTTCTTCGCGCTAGGCGACGAGGTCTTTCTCGTCGATCTGCCAGGCTATGGCTATGCGCGCGCTGCCAAGTCCGAGGTCAAGGGATGGAACCGTCTCATTCAGGACTATCTCAAGGGGCGTCAGGCACTCCGCCGCGTATTTCTCCTGGTCGATGCGCGCCACGGATTGAAACATACGGATGAGCCGATCCTGTCGCTCATGGATGTCGCCGCCGTCTCCTATCAGGTGGTCCTCACCAAGACGGACAAGTTGAAGACGGGCGCGCTCGAAAAAGTGCACGCAGCAACCCTTGCAGCGCTCGCGAAACACCCCGCAGCGCATCCTCAGGTGCTTGCAACCTCCTCGAACAAGGGCACGGGGCTCGACGAACTGCGTGCCACCATCGCAACCCTATTATTGCAATGACGTTGCCAGTCGTTACCCAGAGGCTATAAGAAGCGCATCCTTCACGCCCGAGGCGCGTATCCATGGCAAACGACAATCCCGAATCCCCATCCGTGTCCGGCTCGGTCGCGGAACAAGCTCATGCCCAGGCCAGGTTCCTCTCCGAGGCCCTGCCCTATATGCAGCGCTATGACACGCAAACCGTCGTCGTAAAGTATGGCGGTCATGCCATGGGCGATGCGGCGCTGTCGGCCGGATTTGCGCGCGACATCACGCTTCTGAAGCAATCCGGCGTCAATCCGGTCGTCGTGCATGGCGGTGGCCCGCAAATCGGCTCGCTCCTCGGCAAGCTTGGCATCGAAAGCGAGTTTGCCGGCGGGCTTCGGGTCACGGATAAGGAAACGATCGACGTGGTCGAGATGGTTCTTGCCGGATCCATCAACAAATCGATCGTCGCTCAGATCAATGCCGCCGGGGGGCGCGCCGTCGGCATTTCCGGCAAAGATGCCGGACTGATGATCGCGCGGAAGATGGAGAAAACGATCGTCGACCCTTCTTCCAACATCGAAAAGGCTGTCGATCTGGGTTTCGTTGGCGAGCCGACCAAGGTCGATCCACATATCGTGGAAGTACTTGCCGCGTCCGACCTGATCCCGGTGATCGCACCGGTCGCCATGAGCCGGGACGGGCAAACGCTCAACATCAACGCCGACACTTTTGCCGGCGAACTGGCTGCGAAGATGCTCGCCAAGCGTCTTCTCTTGCTGACCGACGTGCAGGGCGTGCTCGACAAGTCCGGAGCGCTTGTTCCGGAGCTGACCATCGCAGAAGCCGAAAATCTGATGGCGGACGGAACCATTTCCGGTGGTATGATCCCGAAAATCGAAAGCTGCATTCAGGTGGTCCAGAACGGTGTTGAAGCCGTCGTCATCATGGATGGCAAGGTGCCGCATTCAGTCCTGCTGGAACTTTTCACAGAACACGGATCGGGAACATTGCTCGGCAAATCCCGCGACACGGACAGCTCATAAAAGGACACAAGCCGCGTGAAGCGTTTCTCCGATACGACCACCTGGATTTTCGACCTGGACAACACGCTCTATCCGGCCGAGTGCAATCTGTTTGTCCAGATTGTCGACAAGATGAACGATTTTATCGTCGATCGCTTCGGGATGAGCCAGGAGGAAGCGTCTGCCCTGAGACGGCAGTATTATCTCGACCACGGGACGACACTTGCCGGGCTCATGAAGGTCAACAAGATCGAGCCAGAATATTTTCTCGACTTCGTTCACGATATCGATCTCGACGTGGTCGCACCCGCGCCGGATCTTGCGGAAAAGATCGAGGCGCTGCCCGGTCGACGCTATATTTTTACGAACGGCTCGCGTCTGCACGCCGAACGCGTCGCTGGCAAGGTGGGCGTTCTGCATCTCTTCGACGAGATTTATGACATTACGGCGGCCGGATATGTTCCGAAGCCACATCGCTCGGCCTACGATCTGTTCCTGAGTTCCCATGATGTCGCGCCACAGTCCGCCGCAATGTTCGAGGATATGCCGCACAATCTGCAAACAGCGCATGATCTTGGTATGGCAACCGTTCTAGTGACCTCCCCCACGGTCGATCATCCCGCCAAGACCGCTATTGCCGATTGGGATGGGCTCCCGGATCACATTCATCACATGACGGAAGATCTGACGGCGTTCCTCGACGATGTCGGTAGCGCAATTGCATCGCCAGGACCGGCTGCAGCGGATTGACAGCCGGTTATCCGCCGCGCGACAAAGGCGGAAATCGAACCCCGTCAAAGACCTTCGCTCGACAATCAGGACAGGTGTGCAACCCATGGCCCACGACCAACTCAAGACCATCATCGACAATGCGTTCGACAATGCCGATACGATTGGCCCGGATACGACCGGCGAAGTACGCGAGGCTGTCGAAACGGCACTGGACCTCATGGACAGCGGCGAAGCGCGGGTCGCGGAACGCCAGGGCAATCAAGACTGGGTCGTGAATCAGTGGCTCAAAAAAGCCGTCCTTCTGTCATTCCGTCTTAATGACATGGAAATGATCGAAGGTGGCCCCGGCGGAGCGCCCTGGTGGGACAAGGTGCAGTCGAAGTTTCTTGGTTGGAGCGAAGAGGACTTCCGGAAGGCTGGATTTCGGCCTGTTCCTGGATGTGTGGTGCGGCGGTCTGCCTATGTTGCGCCTGGCGCCATTTTGATGCCGAGCTTCGTCAATCTCGGGGCCTATGTGGGCGAAGGAACCATGGTGGACACATGGGTCACGGTCGGGTCCTGCGCTCAGATCGGCGCCAATGTGCATCTCTCGGGCGGTGTTGGAATCGGGGGTGTCCTCGAGCCTCTGCAGGCCGGCCCGGTGATCATTGAAGACAATTGCTTCGTCGGCGCCCGGTCCGAAGTGGTCGAAGGCGTTGTGGTCCGTGAAGGCGCCGTGCTCGCCATGGGTGTCTTCATCAGCGCATCGACCAAGATCATCAATCGCGATACGGGCGAAGTCCATATCGGCGAAGTCCCAGCATATTCGGTGGTTGTGCCAGGAGCATTGCCAGGCAAAGCTCTGCCTGACGGATCGCCCGGTCCCTCGCTATACTGTGCCGTGATCGTCAAGACGGTCGACGAACAGACACGGGCCAAAACGTCGATCAATGATTTGCTGCGAGACTAAAATCCAGAAACGAAGTGGGGCCATGCAATGGATCGCCTGCATCTGAATTACCTCTTCCTGGCCATCGATGGACGAATTCCGCGTCAGGCATACTGGATCGGCTTCGCAGTCATCATTGTCGGCTATATCGTTCTTGCGACGATCCTGTCGTTTGTCATGAATATATCGCTAGAGGAGATGGTGGCGCAGGGTCCGAAAACGGTCTGGCTGAATATCATCCTGACACTGGTGTTCCTGTATCCGAGCATTGCAGTTTTCGCAAAGCGCCTGCATGACCGTAATCGTTCAGCGTTGTGGCTTATACTTGCCTATGGACTGGGATTGGTTGGCTTGGTGTTTGAGCTGGCCGGACTTGCCGGCACACCGGAAGAGCCCGCATCGACCATGATTATCCTGGGTCTTGTGTCGTTGATCGTGAACATTTGGTTGTTTATCGAATGTGGTTTCATCAGAGGGACTCCGGGAGAAAATCAATACGGTCCCGATCCGCTCGGCGGCGTACCCGACGCGAGCTACGACTGAGGCGTCCACGACCGGGATTCGCACGATGCCCACCTATCGCTCGCTCGACGCCGACCACATAGTCAGAACCATCGAGATCCTGAAACTCAGAATCGAAGAGCGGTTTCCAGGGCGCGGTCTCGGCAAAGTTTGCGGCGCACTTATCGATGTTGCCAAATTCTCCTCATTCGAAGCCCGCCTGCTGGCCAAGCCCAACCTGTTGCTGAGAACACTGATCGGCGCAATCGTGATCGCGGGCGGCATTGTTTTCATCTATGTCGGAACGTTTCTCAATTTCTCGAAGATCACGACTGAGGCATTTGGTCTGGTTCAGGGACTTGAAGCAGCGATCAATACACTGCTGCTGGGTGGGCTCGGCATTGCCTTTCTCGTAACGGCGGAAGAACGCCTGAAGCGACGGCGAGCGCTCAAAGATCTGCACGAGCTACGCTCCATCATTCACGTCATCGACATGCATCAGCTCACGAAAGATCCGAGTGCTTTTGTCGGTGAATCGACGAGAACGGAGCATTCGCCCAAACGGCCATTCACGCGCTTCGAGTTGATGCGATATCTCGACTATTGCACCGAGATGCTGTCGCTGTCGGGCAAGGTTGCGGCACTCTATGCAGATCATTTTCCCGATCCGGTCGTGGTGGAAGCAGTGAACGATCTCGAAAATATCTCAACGGCACTCAGCCGTAAGATCTGGCAGAAGATTATGATTCTGCACCGTTTTGAGGATGAGGCCGTTGACCAACCTGAAGTCTGACCCAATCGCGCTGGCCCAGGCGCTGATCCGATGTCCGAGCGTTACACCGGCTGAAGCCGGCGCGCTTGGCGTATTGGAAGATGCTCTTGCGCCTGCCGGGTTCGTCTGCCGCCGGATGCCTTTCTCTGAACCCGGCACACCGGATGTCGACAACCTGTTTGCCCGGTTTGGTGACGATGGTTCGCACCTCTGTTTTGCCGGGCACACGGATGTCGTGCCGACAGGGGATGAAGATCTTTGGACCCATCCACCATTTGCTGCCGATATCGTCGACGGCTGGCTCTTTGGACGCGGCGCGATCGACATGAAGGGAGCCGTTGCGGCATTTGCGGCCGCTGTCTTGCAAGTTCTAGACGAGAACGGAGGGACGCTTCCGGGATCTGTCAGCCTCTTGATTACCGGCGATGAGGAAGGCCCGGCGGTCAATGGCACGATCAAGATGCTCGAGGCACTAAAAGGCGAAAACCAGATTCCCGATCATTGTATCCTTGGCGAGCCCAGCAATCCGTCGCAGATCGGCGATGCGATCAAGATCGGACGGCGCGGAAGCCATTCCGGACACCTAAGCGTCAAGGGCGTGCAGGGGCATGTCGCCTATCCAGAGAAGGCCCGAAATCCCGTCAAAGGGCTTCTCGCAGTGCTGAATAGTTTTATGGCCGAACCGCTCGATACCGGCACCGAACAGTTTGCGGCCTCAAATCTTGAAATAACCAGTGTCGATGTTGGAAACCCAGCAACCAACATCATCCCTTCTATGGCCGAAGCCCGGTTCAATATCCGCTTCAATGATCGTCACACAGCAAAGTCACTCGAGGCTCACTTGCGGACTCAAGCCAGCGAAGCGCTTGCCGGAACGGATCTGAAGCATGAACTGTCATTTTCAGGAAACGCCGAAGCCTTCGTGACGGCGCCAGGTCCTTTGATCGATGCCTTGTCCGAGGTGGTTCATGCGGTAACTGGACGACGACCGGAGCTCTCCACAGGAGGTGGGACGTCGGATGCGCGTTTCATCACCAACTACTGTCCGGTGATCGAATTCGGGCTGGTCAACAAGACCATCCATCAGGTGGATGAGAGAACGCCTGTGGCAGATCTCCAGTCCGTTACCGACATCTACAAACGGTTCATTCTCCGTTATTTCGAAGTTTTTGGTTAGAGCCGTTTTAGGCGACCTCCATGATCGCCTCATGAAGTCGCTTCCGCAGCCTGCGCGGGCAAACCGCTCTTGATATGCAGGTCGCGCTGGGGGAAGGGGATTTCGATGTTCTCTTCGCGGAAGCGTTTCAGGATTTCGAGTCGCAGATCGGTTCGGAGTTCGAGCTGGTCCATGACATCGGCAATATAGACGCGCAATGTGAAGTCGAGCGATGAGGCGCCGAAGTCCTCGAAGACCACGCGTACCCTTGGAATCTCAAGCGTCTTTGGATGCGCCTTGCCGATTTCCAGGAGCAGATCGTGGACGGCTTGGGCATCGGAATCATACGAGACACCGACATTGATCGTCACGCGGGCGACACTGTCTCCATGGGTCCAGTTGACGACCGTCCCGGTAATGAGCTCGGAATTGGGAATAATCATGCTGGAGCGATCGAAGGTCTGGATTTCCGTTGCACGGACGGAGATGCGGCGGACCAGTCCTTCATTCTCACCAACGATGACCCAGTCGCCGACTTTGATCGGGCGCTCGACCAGCAGAATGAGTCCGGAGACGAAATTGTTGATAATGGACTGAAGGCCGAAACCGATGCCGACCGAGAGGGCACCAGCGACAATCGCAATATTGGTGAAGTCGAAGCCGACATAGGAGACGGCCAGGAGACCGGAGAGAATGAAACCTGCATAACCGACGCCGGTGCGCACGGAATGGGCAATGCCCTGCTCGATACGCGCAACATTCAACGGGCCCTGATCGAGCCATCGCTGCAATGTGCGCGTGACGACAATACCGCCAACGAACAACCCGAGCGCGATCAGGACCGTCGCGACCGAGAGGCGCACCGTTCCCACATTGAAACCGAAGAACGCGACTTCCAGCCAGCCCTGAATGTCGGTCCAGGAGAACCCCCACTGCAGGAGCAGAAGTGGTGTAACCGCAAGAGCCAAAAGTCCCTTGAGGAGAAAACCTGTCGCATAGGCAACCTGGCGACGGCGAGGCTCGTCGAGCCCAAATCGGTTCAAAAGCCAGGCGCCCTGCGGCCGTTCAGCACTTTGCAGATTGCTGGAAAGAACGGAGATGGCGGAGTAGAGCAGAACGCCCACAACAACGATCAGGCCGGTATTGATGATCTGGCCGGACAGAAACCTGCCGAGCGCGACGTAGCCGAGAAGGAAGGCCACAACAATAGCCAAGGTTGCGAACCAGAGCGGCAGCTTTATCCATTTCGGCCACAGCCGTGAAGATCGTCTCTCGTCGCCGTCGGGCGCCTCAAGCGGCGTCAGCAAGATGACCGCCATGAGTGCAACAAAGATAGCGCCTGCAATGACGCTCTGCGCGATCAGGAGCGAGAACGGGGCTATGACAACCTCATTGACCACCGTCCAGACGCGGGTCACGCCATGAATAGCCGCGCCGAGAGGGATCAGCCATGCCAGCCGCCGCGCACTGGCATCGGTCATGGGCAGCATACGCCAGATCGGCCGGGTCGGCGCGAGTACGGTTCGTGCGAGTGCCGATGTGGCAGCGAAGACGATGACCGCCATCAGTATGGCACGGGCGATGGTATCGACTTGCGGTGAGAGGGCATCAAGGCCAATAAGAATGGCGTAAGTGCCGAGGGCAACGACCGTCAGCGGGGCCGCCCGGGCCAATGCGACCAGCACCGCAGGACCGACCTGATCGAGGAAGTCCAATTTCACGGCATCGGGCGGCGCACGCCGTTTTGCAATCACACGCCCTGCGAACCACTTCAGGAGCCCCCAGACTGCGAGAATTCCGGCAAGCAGGACTCCGAGCCGAATCTCGGCGCCGATCCAACTGGCCTCGTCTTCGATCAGATTGCGAAACTGATTCCAGCCGATACCGGAATCCGTGGCAACCAACCGCCAGAGTGCCGGCGATAAGGGGCTTAGCTGGCGCTTCAAAAGCTGGCGGGCAAACAGTTTTCGGCGATGGGATTGAATACGGCTGATGAGCTGGGAGGCGTGTTCAATCTGGGCACCGGCAATTCTTGAAGCCGTCTCAAGTTCGCCGACAATCTTGTTGAGGCGCTCCCTTTCTTCGGCGATTCCTTCGGGTTCGGCCGGGGCATCCTTTGCCGGCACCGGGCCGAATTTCTCAAGCTGTGACTTGAGATCATCGATTGGCGGCATTAGCGACGTACTGAATTTCTGGAATTCGACCGCGAGTTCTTCAAGCGCCTCCTGTTGACGCTCGAGCGCCGATTCGATCGTTCGGTTGTTTTCGATCGCCTTTGCGCGGCTATCGAGTTCCTTCGACCAGGTATCAACCTGCTTCGAAGCTGCTTCGGGGCTGATTTTCTGCGCGTGGCTTGTCGCAGGCAAAGACAACCCGAGAAAAAGCGCTATCAGGAGAACCTGGATTTTCATATGCGTGAGCCTAACCGCGCGGCCTGAAACCGCAGTCCGATCTATAGCAGGTTCGAGCCGGTATCGGCGGCCTCCCGGCCGATACGGTTACCGGTTATCGGGCGTTGAATTCACTCAGCTAAGGACCACCCTGACCTGACGGCGGGGTGTAACAGATCCTACCGCGGACAGAAACGAACAAAGCGCCGCACGCCCACTTGGTTCACAACATCGACGCAAACCCGGAAAAGCGATCGAAAGCGCCCGTTGACAAGACGTTTGCACTAGTTTTTTCGCGAAGCCAACCGTGTTAGTCGGGAGCGAACATCACCCATCTCAGCACAGAAGGTTGCAGGTCATGGCAGCCATGGACGGCGCACAAAAGGTCAAGACGGCGCTGATATCCGTCTCGGACAAATCTGGCATCGCGGAATTCGCCAAGGAACTGAGCGGGCTGGGCGTTCGCATCATCTCCACAGGCGGAACCGCAAAATTGCTCGCAGAGGCGGGTATCGACGTTTCAGATGTCTCGGACATCACCGGCTTTCCGGAAATGATGGATGGGCGCCTGAAGACGCTGCACCCGAAGGTGCATGGCGGCCTGCTGGCAGTGCGCGGCAATCCGGATCATGCAAGATCTCAGGAAGATCACGGTATCGCCGATATCGACCTGCTTGTGGTCAACCTCTACCCTTTTGTCGAAACCGTCGCATCGGGCGCGGACTTTGAGACCTGCGTCGAGAATATCGATATTGGCGGGCCTGCAATGATCCGTGCAGCGGCCAAGAACCATGCAGCGGTGACCGTTGTTGTGGACGCAGGCGACTATGGTGCAGTCCTTGACGAGTTGCGTTCGGGAGGGGCCACGAGTTCAGACCTTCGACGCACACTGGCTGCCAAGGCCTATGCGCGAACTGCGGCCTACGATGCCGCCATCTCGGGCTGGTTCGCTAAGACACTGGGCCAGGAGGCGCCTCAGACGGTGACCACATCCGGCACCCTCACCGAGACACTTCGTTATGGTGAGAACCCGCATCAATGGGCAGCTTTCTACCGCACGGCCGATGACCGCGCAGGCGTGGCAACAGCGCGACAGGTTCAAGGCAAGGCCTTGAGTTACAACAATCTGAATGACACGGACGCGGCTTATGAACTCGTCGCGGAATTCGATGCAGATGCCGCGGCCGCTGTCGCGATCATTAAACATGCCAATCCTTGCGGCGTTGCTACCGGAGCCTCGCTCGCCGAGGCCCATGCGAAAGCGCTCAGATGCGATCCGGTCAGCGCATTCGGGGGTATCGTTGCCCTCAATCGGACACTCGATGCGGACACGGCACGCGCGATCATCGAAGTCTTCACCGAAGTTATCATCGCTCCTGACGCCACCGACGAAGCGCTTGCCGTTATGGCCGCCAAAGACAATCTACGTGTTCTCCTCGCCGGCACGCTGCCCGATCCAAGCACGCCCGGTGTCATCACCAAGATGCTATCCGGTGGCTTTCTGCTGCAGGCGCGGGACAATGGCACCGTCGAGGCCCTCGATCTCAAAGTTGTCACGAAACGTCAGCCGACGGATCAGGAACTGGCCGATCTCAAGCTAGCCTTCAAGGTCGCCAAACATGTGAAATCCAACGCCATTGTCTATGTGAAGGACGGTGCGACCGTCGGTGTCGGCGCCGGTCAGATGAGCCGTGTGGATTCGGCCCGTATCGCTGCATGGAAAGCAGCCGAAGCGGCCAAGGAAGCGGGCGATGCAGAACCCCTAACCGTTGGATCGGCGGTTGCGTCGGACGCCTTTTTCCCCTTTGCCGATGGCCTGCTTACGGCGGCAGAGGCCGGCGCAACGGCGGTCATCCAACCGGGCGGCTCCATGCGTGACGACGAGGTGATCGCTGCTGCCGATGAGGCGGGACTAGCAATGGTGTTTACGGGGATGCGCCACTTCCGACACTGAGGCGCGACTGCGCTCGACCGGATTGAACCGGATCGAGCGCAGGCTTTGCCTAGTTTGCTTTGAGAAACAGCGGTTCGCCGAACTCGATAACGTTCCCCTCGGGATCGACGATAAATCCAACACGTCGACCGTAAGGCGTACCCTCCAGGTCGTAGGTTTTCCCGCGAGAGAGGACGCGGGCGCCTTTTGCCTCTGCTTCAGCGATTGCGCCGTCGACCGATGAGACTGTGAAGCACAGATGCTGAAAGCCCTTGCGATTAAAATGATCGGCGAAATCCTTGGGAGGGGCAGCAAGTTTGCCCGATCCGCCCTTGACGAACTCAATCCGGAATCCGTTCTTCTTAAGATAGGACAAGGTTGCCCCGATGGACGACACATCCCAGATCGCTTCGATCTCGAAGCCAAGGACATCCTGATACCACCGCACCATCGTGTCGAAGTCGTCGACACCGATCTCCATATGGTCGACGGTCATGCTCTCCAGAACCGTTGGTTTTGCGATCGGACCGAGGTCATCGGCGGAAGCGATCGGTGAAGAGAAGGCGCCTGCCGTCGTCAAGGCGATTGCGAAGAGTGCATTGCGTAATCCGGTCATCGTCAAGTCTCCATTGCGTTTGTGCCTGCCCTCGTCTCGGGCTTGATGACCGGAAGATGCGCGCATCGACGGAATTCCTGTAGACGTGTTGCGTGTAGTATCGCTATACGTTGACCGTATGGGTAATGCTGCCGACACTATCCAACTTTTGCGGACGTTCGTCAGAATCACGGAGGCCGGGTCGCTTTCCGCTGCGGCACGCACACTGGGAACCAGCCAGGCGAGCGCGAGCCGGCAACTGGCTGCTCTGGAAGACCGGATTGGGGCCAGCCTGATTCACCGGTCCACGCACGACATGTCCCTGACCGATGAAGGTGTGCGTCTGCTGGCCGGAAGCCAGACACTCCTAGACGATTGGGAAGCCTTATGCGCGTCTCTCCTGCAGGAGGACCGTGCGCCAGAAGGTCTCGTGAGGATCGTGGCGCCTGTGGGGTTGGGCCCTGTGGCGGTCGCACCCGCCGCGGCGCTTTTTACAAAGACAAACCCGAAGGTAGAAGTCGATCTTGTGTTGACAGACGGTCCGATCGACCTTGTCGCGATCGGAGCCGATATGATGTTGCGTGTTGGGCCTGTTGAGGGAGCCGATCTTCGGATCAGAAAAATCGGAACCGCTCGGCGCTGGCTGGTTGCTGCGCCAGATATCGTAAGCGCATTGTCGCTCAACCGCTCCGGCCTTCCCGTTGGCGACGTCCCGTTGGTGTCTCTCGCACCCTTCTATCAGCAGCAGGTCGTTCTCCTCAGCGAGACCGGCCGCAAAGTCGAACTGATTGGCACGATCCGTGTCCAAACACAGGACCTATCGGCCGCCTATGCCGCGATCAAGGCGGGCGGTGGGGTCGGACTTCTACCAAGCTGGCTTATCGCCGATGACGTAAAGGCAGGCAGATTGGTTCGCATTGCTCCCCGTTTCGAACCTAGTAAGCTTCCAATACATCTCGCCTTCCCACCAACCCGCTTTCGCCCGCTGAGAACCCGCCTGTTCGCCGAGGCTATCGAGGATGCGGTCGCAGGTATCTGACAGACTTCGTCGGCATTGATGGCCGACAGTCATACGGCGCCGGGGGTTCCCAGAATGAACGCACACTGAACAACCCATTCAAACTCGATTGAAGTGGCAAATGTCACAGTTGGGCCCGCATTGGCGCGCGGGCCATTCGCCAGCGCATGCAAACCCGGGGGCCGGGCAAGCGAGCAATGGGGATCAGAAATGATCAAGTACAAGTATGCCGGTTTGGATCTCGGCGAAGCACTGCTGGACACCTACACGATCAATCTTTTTGGGGAGACGATCGTAGGCACGGAGGGCATCAACTATCTCACGGGAACCGAAAGCAACGACCGGATCGAAGGGTTGGGCGGCGACGACTATCTTGCCGGCAAAGCCGGGAACGACACCATCTTTGGCGGCGATGGCAAGGACACGATCTTGGGCGGAAAGGACCACGACACGGTTTTCGGTGGCGATGGTAACGACAAGATATATGGCGGTGAAGGAAATGACGGCCTCTACGGAGAAGGCGGGAACGACACGATATACGGCGGCATTGGTGACGATCTCATCACCGGTGGCCACTGGCTGCTCGGCTCATTGACGACACCCTCCGGCGTAGACACGCTCTATGGCGATGCAGGCAACGACCGCATCTATGGCCACGATGGCGGCGATACGCTTTTTGGCGGTGACGACAATGACAAGGTTTATGGTGGCGACGGAAACGATCACGTCCATGGCGACGATGGAAACGATCAAGTCTTCGGCGATGACGGCAACGACTGGGTTTTCGGTGGCGACGATAATGACACGGTGATGGGAGGCAATGGCGATGATTGGGTCGTTGGCGGAGACGGTGACGATGTGATCATTGGCGGCACCGGTAACGATCAGCTTTATGGCGAACACACGACTGGGTCTGCAGGCGGTGGTGCTGACCGCTTCGTGTTCGAGGCCGGCTCCGGATTCGACACGATCCACGACTTCGCAGTCGGAGAAGATCTCATCGACCTGTCGGCAATCGCCGGGATTACATCGATGTCCGATCTCACGATTGGATCGAGCAACACTGGCACGCTGATCATGTTCGGCAGTGACTTCGTTCAGCTCGAAGGGGTCAGCGCATCGGACCTATCCCAAAGCGATTTCATATTGTGAGCAGAATATCCACGGTGCCAGGAACCAGAGCATTCCTGGCACCGAAGGCCGCATGAACATCGTTATTGGCTCCTAGCATCCGCCTCCCCATATCTAGTCAGAACAACAGTCAACACTGGCGATTTCCGCCATATAGGAGAACAATGCGCTGTGGAGCGAAGCCGAAACACATTCGTCTGGATAGGTTTCCTCGTTGCGATTGCCGTTCTGGCCTTCATGTTCCGGGGCCAGATCTATGACGCGGGCGGCAAGCTCACCGTCATCCCCGATAACAGAAACCCGGATATCGTTGTATTTCGTTGGGAAGGAGACATCGGGCCTCCCATGCAGACGCTGATCGCCGATGCCTTCAATGCATGGCGTCACGAAAAGCGGCGCATTGTCTTATCGATTTCATCGGACGGCGGTCTGCTGACCTATGGCGGCGAAGTGATCGCTCTGCTCAACAGAATAAAGCAAACGCATCAGCTCGATACAATCGTCGAGCGCGGCTCTGTGTGCCTGTCCATGTGCGTACCGATCTATCTTCAAGGTCAGACCCGTTATGCCTCTCCCGAAAGCCGCTGGATGTTTCACGAGGTCAGCCGTGTCGACGTCGTGGACGGTAGCAAGGCCTATTCCAGCCGAACCGAGATCGCAGCCGCGACGAACAGGTTCATCAACGATTTCCTGAGACCGGCCGGTCTCTCGGAACGTTGGCTGGCCGAATTGCCCGGCAAGATGAGAGCGCGAGATTATTGGCTTTCGGGCCGACGATTGTTTAATGACGGCGCCGGCGTCATTCAGAAATTGATCTAGAGCCTCTTCCCATCGTTCGCACGAAGCCTTCCAGCCTGCTTGATCATCGCAGCGAATAGGAGCTAAGTCGCTACGCCGAGACGTGACAGGAGGCTTAACGATGGAGCAAGGCAAGAATCTGAGGAGCCTCATAGAGGATGGCGGCATGGTCGTCGCTCCAGGATGCTATGATGGCTTGTCTGCGCGGCTGACAGAACGCGCAGGGTTCGATGCAGTCTATGCAAGTGGCGGGGCGATTGCGCGGAGTCGGGCGATCCCCGACATGGGCCTTGTCACATTGAGCGAAATCTCGGAGCGCGTTTCCGAAATCGTTGACGCGGTTTCGCTGCCCGTAATTGCCGATATGGATACGGGGTACGGGAATGCGTTGAATGCCCGACATGCGGTTCATGCCTATGAGCGGGCCGGTGTCGCCGCCTTTCACATCGAGGATCAGATTTTTCCGAAGAAATGTGGCCACTACGAAAACAAAGGCCTGGTTCCCGAGGCGGAGTTCGTTCAAAAAATCCTTGCCGTCAAAGATGCTTTGAAAGATAGCGCCACACTGGTTATCGCCCGCACAGATGCTATTGCCGTCGAGGGATTTTCCGCGGCAATCGACAGAGCGTCAGCATACGCCGAGGCCGGTGCAGATGTTCTGTTTGTGGAAGCTCCGACAAGCCTGGATCAGATCGAAAAGATTGCCGAGGCAGTACCCGGCCCGAAACTCATGAACATGTTTCATGGCGGCAAGACCCCGCTGGTGTCCGCCTCTGATCTTCAAGATATGGGCTATCAGATCGTCATCATTCCAAGTGACCTCCAGAGGGCGGCCATCTTCGCTATGAACGAAGTGTTGGAGACGATCAAACGAGATGGCGATAGCGGTGCACTGACGGACAGGATGGCGAGCTTCCGCGAACGCGAGGAGATCGTCGATACCGCAACATTCATGGACCTGGAAAAAAAGTTCGGTGCCTAACGATCGCTGACCAAAGCACGCTCCAGCATTGCGACTTCGTGGAATTCATCGGTTTGGCGTGTGCCGCCATTCAATTCTTCTATTATCGAGGAACCCGACATTTGATCCCATCACTGTCTGCTACCTGCCTCTCTCCACAACTATTCCTGCCTCATGGCTAAGACCAACCGCAACGCCGCCAATATCCAAACAAGCGACAGCCGCGGTATTCCGAGGAAATTGACATAGATTAAGGTCCACTTGCGCATCCCGGTTAGAATACTCTGAGTGAGGATTTCGGTATCTGGTCGTGTTTGCGTCCGGAAAGGGAGGAGTTGTGGAAAAACCCAACAGACAGCCGACCGGAAAAGCAACCACTGAAGAATCGGAAAACGACCTGCTGTCCCCCGAACAGCGCCGCGCAAAAACGAATGCCGACTGGGCTTCGAAAGCGGCGACCAAGTCTCGCAAGAAGGCTTCCAAGGCGGCAGATCAGACGGCATCCGCAGCAAAATCCGTTGCCAAGACGATGGAAGCGACAGAGGCCTCTGTAACGGAGGCGAGTCGCGAACATTCCCCAACCGTTCTGAGCAGTGCGGTTGAAACCGCGAACGAGGAAGCAAAAAGGGCAGCGAAAGCTGCGAGCGCTGCGAAACAGATGGCTGTTCGTGCTGCGGAATTGGCATCCAAGAGTGAACTGGCAGCGGCGGAAGCCCGAAAGACGGAAACGGTCGCGATCAAGGCGCGCGCCAAGGCCAAAGGTGCCGAGATTGAGGTTGCACAGGCCGAACGCGCGCACAACCCGGCAGCGCGATCGATCACGACGGCTAAACGACGTCTGACCAAATTCAGTAAAATCGCCGAGTTGAGAGAAGCCGAGGCAGAAACTTCGGCTTTGAAAGTAGCGGCGCTTGCCCGCCAGGCCAATGCTGAAGCGATGGCGGCAGCAGAGAGGGTCAAGGAAGCGGCCCGGGCCGTGAAAAGGACAGAATTGGCCGCACGGCGCGCCGAAGCCGCCGTCCAAAAAGGAAACACACAAGCCGAACAATCGGTGAGTGTTACCAAGGCAACGGTTGGCGAAGCACGAACAGAGACGAAAGCAGCCGTCGACGATACACGCGCCTCGGCGAAAGCCGCCGAAAAATCGGAGGCTGCCGCGGCGGCTCATGCTGCGGCCGCGTCCAAGGCGGCAGCCGAACACGCCGCAGAACAGGCTAGCCAGGCAGCCGAAATGGCAGCGCGCTCAGAGGCCGAAACGGGGAAAAATCTGAAGGCGCCGGAGCTCTATCTGAACCGCGAGTTGACATGGCTCGAATTCAATAAGCGTGTTCTGCACGAAGCCGAAGATAATCGGACGCCGCTGCTCGAACGTGTGAAATTCCTCGCCATCGTCGGCGGTAATCTCGATGAGTTTTTCATGAAACGCATCGGGGGGCTCAAGCAGCAGGTGGGCGCCAGGATTCAGGAGCTCACGGTCGACGGCCGAAGCCCACAAGATCAGATTCATGATTCCGTGGCGATGGTTCGAGAGATCCAAACAAAAGCCAGGAATGTGTTCATCGGGCTCAAAGAGCAGCTTCGCCAGCACGATATTGCCATCTGCGATTTCGCCGATTTGCTGGATGGCGAACAGGCCGGTGTAAGAGCCTATTACCTTGAAAACATCTATCCGTTGGTCACGCCTCTGGCCATGGATCCATCTCACCCATTCCCGCATATTTCGAACTTGTCGCTGAACCTGTTGGTGACGCTCCGCACACTTGGAGACGGCACGCCAATTATGGCGCGGGTGAAAGTGCCCACGGGAAACACCGTACCCAGGTTTATCCGTATCGGTTCGACCAACCGGTTCGTTCTGCTGGAAGACGTCATGGCAAACAATCTCGATGTCCTGTTTCCGGATGTCGAGGTCATGACCTGTGAAGTTTTCAGAGTGACGCGCAATGCCAATACCGAACGCGAGGAGGAAACGGCCGACGATTTGCTCGAGATGATCGAAAGCGAGGTCCGCGATCGCAGGTTCGCCCCGATCGTACGCTTGGAGGCCATGACGGGTATCGAATCCTTGCATCGAGGCATGCTTGCCGCCGAGCTCGGCCTTGACGAGGATGAAGATGTCTTCGAAAGCGACGTCATGCTGGGTATGCGGGACTTGTTCGAAATCGCCGCGGTCGCAATCCCCCATTTGCATGATCCGGATCACCACGCCATCGACAATGTCGAGCTGGAAGGCGAACCGAATATCTTTCACGCCATCCGCAAAAAGGGTCCATTCCTTCTGCAGCACCCTTACGAGTCATTCAAAACCTCCGTCGTGCGGTTCGTGCGGGAGGCGTGCCGTGACCCTAAAGTCATGGCCATAAAGATGACCCTGTACCGGACGACGGAAGGCACGGGTATCATCGACTATCTGATCGAGGCCGCACGCAATGGCAAGCAGGTCGCCGTCGCCGTCGAACTCAAAGCCCGTTTTGATGAGGCCGCGAATATCAATTGGGCAACCCGCCTGGAAGAAGCCGGCATCCACGTCACATACGGGATTGTCGGCCTCAAGACGCATTCCAAACTCGTCCTCGTGATCCGCAGAGACTTCAATGGTCTGCGCCAGTACGCACACATTGGCACCGGCAATTATCATGTCGGCACCGCCCGTCTTTATGGGGACTTCGGAATACTGACAAGCGATGAAGACATCGGTTCGGATCTGGTCGATTTCTTCAATTTCCTCACCTCCGGATATCAGCCGCTGAGACGCTATAAGAAAATCCTGGTGTCGCCACGCAACATGAAGGATCAGATTCTCTATAAAATCGACCGGGAGATTTCCAAGAACTCGCCACGTTCGCGCGGCCTGATCAGGTTGAAGACGAACGCACTGGAGGACCCTGACATCACCGAGGCGCTCTATCGGGCATCACGGGTCGGCGTGAAGATTGAGCTCATCATTCGCGACACCTGCCGCCTGCGACCCGGTATTGAAGGTCTTTCCGACAACATCACAGTGATCAGCGTGATCGGTCGTTTTCTGGAGCACGCACGCGTCTACTATTTCCGAAACGGTGGAGACGAAGAATTCTACATTGGCTCAGCCGATCTCATGATGCGCAATCTCGAAAGCCGTGCCGAAGTCATCGTCACTGTCGAAGATGAACATTTGCGCGAGCTGCTGCGCGAATCGCTTGAACTGCAACTGAATGACCGACGCAACGCATGGGAGATGGACTCCGACGGGAATTACACTCAACGGCAACCGAAGAACGAAAAGACAGAACGGGGATGTCAGGTAGCGATGATTGACGCCGCAGAGGCCCGACAACAGGAAGCCCGAATGAAGAAGCTTCTGCGCCCCAAGGCAATTGCACGCGGGACGGCTCGCTGAACCGTGTGTAGCAAACCCTCGCTACGCCCGACCGGAAGTCCGGATTCTGTTATGATCGCACATCGCATTCGAGATTTTCGCCGTCTATTCTCAGGCTGAAACGATGATTGATGCCGCCGACCTCATCCTCTCGCCAATCGAGGATTTGCAGGACATCAACGGAGTCCCATTCCCGGACGAGTACAAATTCCGGCAGTTTCTGATCACAGGCCCTCCAGGATCAGGAAAAAGCACATTGGTCGGAAAGATGCGCGGTTGGCCTTACGAAGGCTATGTCGATCTCTCCGTATCGAATTGGTGGCGCATTCAGGCACTGACACTCAGGCCCCGTGAGATCCATCTGGGCGTCCCTTTCAAAAACCGTCCTGAAGCGCTCACCGTCCTTGACGATGATTGGCTGGAGAACCACGCCGCTCTGGAAATGGACTTTCGGCGGATCATGATCCCGCCGAAGAAGGCTTGGTTTTTCGGGACCGACTGGCGTAAGCGATACGTCTTCGAATTCATCCTGCCGGCCTCAGATCAGATCTATCGGGATCGGATCGAACGCGCAAAGACCGGTTTGTTTCCATATGACCGGCAAATCACACCCGAAATCGTCGATCGGCAGGTCGCGTTCTATCGCACCATCGCCTGGTACTTCTGGATCTCAGAAATGGATGTCTATGTGCGCTTGGAGCGCGAAGGCACGCCTATGAAAATCATCGAATGCGACAAGGCACCAAAGCCGTGACCGCCGATACAGATACTCATGCAGCCGAAGTTGCCCAGAAGCTGCCTGAAGGGTCAGCGAAGAAACTCTCTTTGTTCGATCGTATCGGGGAGTTTTTTGGGAGTTCACCGATCGGAACTCTGATGTCTCCTGGCCTCGAGCCCACATCCCTCAAGGAGACTGTCCGAATTGGCTGGCATAGCCCTCCATTCGCATTGACGCTCGGAGACGTAGCTCTGGAGTTTCACCCAGACCTTGCCATTACAGGCGACGAAATCGCCGGAGATCGCGAGTGGATTGTCCATGCAGGCGCCGAATTCTATCAAGGCATTCCAAACTTCATCCGCATCAAGCCGGGAGAGACCGTCGTTCTGGGCCGCGGCGACGAACTACAAAAACGTGTCTTCGCGTTCAATAAATCTGTTGCCGGCCGTCATGTCAGACTATTCAACCGCAAGGGCGAGCTGACGATTCAACCTTTGGAATTGGATCGTTCGACCACCGTTTCGGCGATTGATTCTCCCGTGACCATTTGGGAGGCACGCCGAACGAACCTCATTCGATTGCCAGATATTCTCGGGCACCCTCCAGGCGCGCTTGATGATGGTGAAGCACTAACATTGATCCGCAACGTCAATGCGATCATGGCGAGAGAAGACTATCGCGATCCGAACGATGAGGGTCTGCCAGGCGGCATCATCCAACTTCCCGACGACATGACGGTGTTGATCCTGGGCGATACCCATGCGCGTCTCGACAATGTTCTGAGAGTCCTGACAGAAGGCGGTCTCCTCGACGCATTGGCCACCGGTGCCGCCAGTCTGGTTCTCCTTGGCGATGTGGTTCACAGCCAGGAACCGGGCGAATTGGAAGAAATGGAATCGTCAGTTCGCATGTTGGATTTGTTTTCCATGCTGAAATGCCGCTTCCCCAGCAATGTGTTCTACATCCATGGCAATCACGAGAGTTTTTCACCGAACATTGGCAAAGGAGGCGTGCCGCAAGCCATCTTGTTTCGCAAATATCTCAAGGAGCGTCGCGGTAAGGCCTATGTGGCAGAGGTCAGCCAGCTTTTCGACGGTTTGGCGTTCGTCGTACAAGGCAAGGGCTTCGCCGCCTGCCACGGCGCGCCCGTCCGCTCCAGGGTCGATCGGAACACGCTCGTGAACATCCGGCGCTACCCCGGAATTCAGCATGAACTGGTATGGAATCGGCTCCGGCAGGGAAATCGGCCCGCCGGCTATGGCAAGGGAAGCGTCAGACGATTCCGCCAAACGCTGAATCTTCCCAAACACGCACCCGTCATTGTCGGCCATACGCCGCTATCGTCCGACGAAACGCTGTGGCTGAATGTTGGCGGGATCACGGGCCATCACGTCGTCTATTCTGCATATCGACATCGAATGGCGGCTATCGTGATGAAACAAGGGTGCATGACGCCGTTGGAGTTCGTTCCCGAACCGGCGCTTGAATTCCTTGACAGCGAACCGAAGGCCTAGATCGAGACCGGACACATCAACCCATGAACATGCCACGGAGCGTGAAATAGAAGAGTGCAGCGAGGAATCCACCGATCGGCAGCGTTATAATCCAAGACATAATGATGCCCCCGATCACTCGCAGATCGAGCGCACCGATGCCTCTCGCGATGCCGACACCGATCACACCTCCGACAGCGATATGCGTTGTCGAAACCGGCATACCCGTTCGCGAAGCCAGCACGACGGTTGTCGCGGCAGCCATGGTTGCACAGAACCCACGGGTCGGCGTCAGTTCGGTGATCTTCGTCCCGATTGTCCGCATCACTCTATACCCGTAAGTCGCAAGACCGACGACGATGCCAACGCCACCGATCAGCAAGATCCAGATCGGCAACTCCGATTTCTGGGCCACCTGCCCCCCGGACTCCACAAGGCCGACCACGGCAGCCATCGGCCCCACGCCATTGGCGACATCGTTCGAGCCATGCGCAAAGGCCATGGCACACGCCGTGAACAGCATCATCGGGACAAACACCTTCTCGACGCTGGCATAGTGAAAGTCTTTGTCCGCTTCCTTATCGATTGTGATCCTCTTGATGAGAAGGTGGCCGATCAGACCCATGGCTATACCGAACCCAGCCGCAATCAAGAAGCTGGCGGGTATGCTGAGGTCCACCTTTAGGTGTTTCAGTCCCTTGAAAATTGTAACAAGCGAGATGATGAAGCCCACCAGGAAGACATAGACCGGTCCCCAACGCTTCGCCGCAACAAAGGGCTGTGGCGCATTCAGGATCAATTTGCGGATGCTCATCATCAAGACGAAGGATATGGCTCCACCAAGAAGCGGCGACACGACCCAGCTCGCAACAATCTGACTGATCTTGCCCCAGTTAACCGCTTCGAAACCGATGCCGGCAATTGCGAAACCGACAACTGCACCTACGATCGAATGGGTTGTCGAAACCGGCCATCCCCGCATGGACGCCAGCATCAACCAGATGGCAGCCGCCAAAAGCGCCGCGAGCATTCCAAACAGGAGAATTTCCGGATTTTGGGTAATTGAAGTCGGATCGATAATGCCCTTACGGATCGTCTGGGTCACATGCCCCCCCGCAAGGATCGCACCAGCAAACTCGAATATCGCGGCGATGATGATTGCCGTCGTGACCGTTATCGCGCCCGAGCCGACCGACGTGCCCATGACATTGGCAACGTCGTTGGCACCGATGCCCCATGTCATATACAGACCAAAAACGATGGCGATGCCGATAAAAAGCGTACCGTGAGTGGCAATGATTTCCATGATCCGGTCCCCCGACCTACCGTGCAAGCAACAATCTCAAACGATTTCCGACCTTTTCGGCATAGTCGGCGAGGTTGCCGATCATGAGGATCAGGTTGTACCAAAACACCACGGAAACTGGCTTCATCTTGTCTTCGTGAACGAACAGACTGCGTGACAGCTCAAGTCCCATCTGATCCGTGTCGGACTCAATCTTGTTGAGCTGTTCAACCATCTCAATCACGGCATCGGCGTCAGGCCCCCGGAATCCCGTTTCCACGAGTTCGTCCAGGCGCTCGATAATCCGGCTCGCCTGGTCGCAAGCGTCTATGCAGCGTCTCACCATGTTGAGCAGCGGCTGAGCCATACCCTCCTCGACGACCATCTTCCGTTCAACGAGGAGGCCCGCAATATCCTGAGCCGTATCGGCGATGGAATCCTGAAGATCGAGGACTTCGAGCAAATCGCGCCTGTCGACCGGCATGAACAGACTTTTGGGGAGATGTGCCCGTAGCTCGTTCTTGATCACGTCGGCTTCGTTTTCCAGTTCGAAAATCCGGTCTTTAATGACCGCGACCTTTTCCTGGTCGCCATCGCATAGAGCTTCGAACAGTTTGGGTACCTGGGCAGCGCATTTCTTGACGGTGCGCATGTGCTCTTGCATCGGCTTGAACGGCGAGCGGCCGAACAAACTTGCGAACGGATTGCTTCCAGCCATAGACCCTGTCTCCCAACGTCACATCGATGTCCCATTCCCAGCAGCTCCGGTATCGATGCCAGGCCACCTTGATCTGCATTGCGTTCGAGGGGCGTCAGTCATCGCCGTGCGCGAAAAGACGACCGTCGGTGAAATCCTCTGTACGGCAATGGCAGATCACGACTTGCGTTTTCCTGATTTTTTCTTGTTTCGACGAGATTTGCTCTTCTTCCCAACTTTGTTCTTATTATTTTTTTTCGACTTCTTGCCTTTCTTCTGGCCCTTGGCCTTATCTTTATTCTTTGTTTTTTTATCAGCGCGTTTTTTTGTTTGAGCCCCTTTTTCTGAGCGTTTCTTTTCAGCAGCTTTTGTTTTCTGTTTTTTCTTCTTCTTTGCGGTGTCCTGGCGCGTCGGGGCGGCCTTCGTCACGGACACTGTCACAGAGGGTAAGGCCGAAAGTTCGCCGCTCGATTGCGCAGATCCGGATTGGTCACCAACGCCGTTTGTGACAGGTGGGACCGGCTGTGACGCGTTGCCCTCATGTCGGGGCATATTGGCTTGGGAAGGCCTCGCACGAACGGCGTCCGGCCGTGAAGAACAGTGAAGCAGACCTTGTGCAGCTTGGATCAGCTGGTTTGCGCGAATGGTACTGACACCAGGAACGGCAACCAGGTCAGCGACTTTTGCCGACGCAATATCTTCGACGGTTCGGAATCCTTTTTCGGCGCAAGCCGCCGCTAACACCTGCCCCACGCCGCTGATTTCGACAATCGGACGCATTTGACATTCCTCCCATTCATCGTTGCGTAGTCTCAACTGTGCGCCAGCACGCCTCCATCGAACGAGCTATCAGCCGAAACGCACGCAAGGACGAAACCGACCATTCCAACGAGCCCGCCGCCGAGCGAACACACAGGCAAGCCGGTTCACCGCAACTTGCTTATTTGCAGTTCTTTTTGTCTTCACAGCTTGGCAACTCCTGTATTCGCTGCGTTGACCTAGGTTAATCGAAGGCAAAAAAAACTCGCGGAACAGTCTCAGAGCCTTTTGCTGCCATCCTGGAAAGGGAAGACGCGGCGCGCAAAAAGGCACTTGTTGACTCAGGTCATTTGGTCAGCGGCAAAAATTCTTAGAATTGCAGCGTCCGCAATAGCGATATCATCGGCATTGAAGACAAAAGTGCCCGCCCGCATTCCGTCATGGCGAGCAAGAAGAACAGAGCTGCCGAGAATCTGACACTTGGCGTGGTTTGGGGGAATGTGTGCCCGACATCGGTTCATACGGGAACTATGTCGCCGGCTTCTTTTCAGCCGACATGTCACGATTGCTCGAACCGGACATGGCAGCAAGACTGGTGTTGCAGGTTTTCTTGTTCGGATGCTCGGCCTTCTTTTCGGGTTCAGAAACGGCGCTTTTTTCACTTTCTCGTCTTGACCTGCAGAAGCTGCGCCGCGAACGTCATGCCAAGTCTGAAACACTGCATGCCTTGTTGGACGAGCCACGCCGCCTGATCATTTCAATCCTCTGCGGCAACGAGTTGGTCAATATTGCCGCGACGGTCAATATGGCCGGCATCCTCATGGCGTTGTATGGGCCCGAACAGGCTGCGTGGATCAACGTCATCGTCATGTTTCCACTGCTTCTACTGTTTGGTGAAGTAACGCCGAAAACAATATCTGCCAGCAATCCGATCCGCATCAGCACTTCAATCGTCGCCTCCCCGCTCGCGGTGTGGAGTCGCATTATCACGCCTTTCCGGCGCGTCATTCGAATTGCCGCCGGTGGCATCACTACGTGGATTGTCGGAGGTGAACAGGCGCCGGAAAACATTCTGCGCGTAGATGAATTTCGAGCGGTTCTGCAGGACGTTGCCGACGAGGGTGTACTCGATGCGACCGAGCGTGTGCTGATTGACAACCTTCTTGAAGCCGGTGAAACGGAAATCGTCGAGATCATGACTCCCAGGACCCGGATCAAGTTTCTTGAAATCGATACGCCCGTGCCGGAGTTGATCGAGCAATTCAAGGCCTACCAGCATCCACGTGTTCCGGTTTGCCGAGACCGCGCCGACAATTTTGTGGGTTTTCTCCATGCGGAAGATGTCCTCAAATGGACCATGGACGGCGTCGATCTTAGCGCTCTGAGCAAAGACGACATGATGCATGCGCCAGTGGTCGTTCCGCCGACCAAGAATGTCGACGAAATGTTCGATTTCTTTCAGGCGAACAATGCCCGAGCCGCCATTGTCCTCAACGAGTTCGGAGGCGTGGACGGGCTCATCACCATGCGGGACATCATCAAGTTCATTTTTGGCGAAATATCCGAAAGCGTTTCAAGCCAAGCCTATTACCAGGAACACGATGAGAACGTTTACGAAGTTCCTGGAGACATGAAGCTGACCGACTTCAACGATCTCACGAATTTCGGCATTGAAGATCCCCGTATGACCACGATCGGTGGCGTTGTGTTTCGCCATCTCGACCGCCTGCCGCATGTTGCTGATACGGTCGTTGTTGAAGGTTATCTTGCAACGGTCTTGGAGATGAACGGCCATCGCGTCGCGACTGTGCGGATCGCCAAGAATGCAGACTCATCGGAGTTGCCGACACCCTCGCCGGACGGGGTGCCACAACCATGACTATGGATCCGTTTCTGGCAATTCTGCTGATGATCGTCCTCCTATTGTTGAAGGGCTTCTTCTCCGGTTCGGAAATCGCGTTGGTCAATGCCGACAAGATCAAACTCCGCCATGCGGCAAAGCAGGGAAACCGTGGTGCCGCATTGGCAATGAAACTGCTGCAGAGGCCCGAAGTTCTGCTCAGCACCACACTTGTCGGCACAAACGTTTCCACAATCGCTCTGACGACGATCGGCACATTGCTGATGATCGAGTGGTTAGGCCCGCGCGGCGATCTCTATGCATTTCTGGCCTACACGCCGCTGTTTCTGGTCTTGGGTGAGATCGTCCCCAAGAGCGTCTATCAGCAAAAAGCCTCAGTCCTCACGCCGATTATCATCTTTCCGCTGAACTGGAGCGCGAAACTCTTTTATCCGGTCATTTTCATTTTCTCGCGCATCGCACGATTGTGTGCACGCATCGTGGGTGCCGGCCGGACGGAGCAGACATTGTTCATCACCCGCGAGCAGTTCCGGACACTGATTGACATGGCCGAACAAAGCGCCGCGCTGAGTGAATCAAACCGCGGCCGGATCCGCCGCGTCATCCGCTTTGCGGATACGACGGTTGCCGAGGCGATGGTTCCAATTGCCCAGGTGGTCTCGATTGATCGCGAAAAGATTGGCAGGAAAAAGACACGCGCTGCCATCGATCTGATACGCAAGCATGGGTTCAACCGTCTGCCGGTTTATGAAAAGAATACTTCGAACATTACCGGTATCGTCATGATGACCACATGGGAGATGTTGGCGGTCCATGCGAACGAAAAGCCGATTTCCGAAATGATCAAACCGGCGTTCTATGTCGCACCCAATCAAACCATCGACAGTCTGCTTCCGGAACTCAGAAGCCGCAAAGATCGCATGGCAATCGTCGTCGATGAGTTCGGTTCGGCCGTCGGCATGATCACGATGGAAGATATTGTGGAAGAGGTCTTGGGCGAAATCGATGTCGGCTATGATTTCGAAGAATACCAGATTAAACGACGGCACGAATTCACGCCGATCGGCAATGACGCCTATCTGATGGACTCGAGAGTCTCCATTTCGGAAGCCAACGAGGTGCTTGGTATTCATCTGCCGGCAACGGAGTTTCATACTCTGGGCGGATTGGTGATGGCGCGTCTACGCCGAATTCCGCGCGAAGGGGATCATATTGTCGAGTTGGGATATCGACTGACCGTGACGGAGGCGACGGAACGATCATTGGAGAAGCTGCGGGTCGAACCCAACGCCGATGCGGAAGCGATGGAAGCCGGGGCCAAAAGCGCGCGGGAGGCACTTGCGGCGCATGAGGATGCCCTCCGGAATACGGATGGATGCGCAGAGACAGTCGGCAATGCAAGGCCCGATAGGGGGACGCGCGCGCCAGAGTGACCGGCGACCAAAGAAAGGGTGGGAGATGACTAAGAAGTCAAAACAGCAAGCCAAATCGATCGATACCGAAAATAGCGCTAAGGGCACAGTCGCCCAAACCGGCAACACCGCTCGGGAACATCAACTCGAACAAATCGGAACTGATATAAAAGCGCAAGCCGGGAAGATTTCCAACAAGTTGTATGAAAAGGAGCTGGCCGCTCTACAGATCGAATTGGTCAAACTGCAGGAATGGGTAAAAGCTACCGGGCTGAAGATTGTCGTTCTGTTTGAAGGACGGGATGCAGCAGGCAAGGGCGGCACGATAAAGCGGATTACACAGTCTCTCAATCCGCGGGTCTGTCGGGTGGTCGCGCTCGGAACGCCAACGGAACGCGAAAAGACACAATGGTATTTTCAACGCTATGTGCCCCACCTGCCTGCGGCTGGCGAGATGGTTCTGTTCGATCGGAGCTGGTACAACCGCGCCGGCGTCGAGCATGTCATGGGGTTTTGTACCAACGAAGAGTATGAAGAGTTTATGCGCTCCTGCCCCGAGTTCGAACGCATGCTCGTGCGGTCGGGTATCAAGCTCATCAAGTACTGGTTCTCTGTCAGCGATGACGAGCAGGAGCGGCGCTTCCAAAGCCGGATAACCGATCCGACGAAACGTTGGAAACTGAGTCCGATGGACTTGGAGTCACGTCGCTGCTGGGTCCAATACTCCAGAGCCAAAGACACCATGTTCGCGCATACGGATATAAAGCAGGCGCCCTGGTTCGTTGTTGAAGCGGATGTGAAGAAGCGCGCGCGTCTGAACTGTATCAAGCACCTTTTAAGTCTGATTCCCTATGAAGACCTGACTCCAGAGCCGGTAGAGCTAACACCGCGCGCCGAAAGCGACAGCTATGTTCGCCCTCCCAAAGAAGATCAGAATCTGGTTCCAGACCATTATGCGGAAATAGACAAGGATTGACGTGGCTGCTCACCCTCGGTCCAGATGCACTGAGGCTATCCCGGTTGCGCGGCTCCGCCACAGAAAGAACAGGCGCCGGGGTCGTCGCAGGAGCCCTTAAGAGAGCTCGGCGATCATCTTTTTCGCCTTTTTGCGCTGCTGCTTGTAGACCTTAATCTTGGTCTTGAGCTTCTTGGTTTTCTTGCCGGATTTTTCCGATTTCAGTTCCTTGATCGCTTTTCTTTGCTTGTCATTCAGTTTTTCCAGAACCTTCTTTAGAGCCTCGCGCTTCTTTGAAGGTTTCATACTGAGCACCCGAAAGACATTGTCAATTTTCATCCCTCATATCCTTCCTGCAATACGGCGCGCAATGACGCCGACGTCAACTGGCTGCAGAGATAGCTTCCAAATCGTCCTGATCGAGAGTGATCAGTTCTTCTGCTTCCATTTCGGCCGCTTGGCGTGCACCGAATAATATCCTCGCAATATCCGTCAGGTTCCAGATCGCGTTTCGGACATAGCTGTGATCGTTCATCAATGACGTGCCCATCGCGGGCGTAATCTTTCCATGCCGAATGAGCTCATCGAGCGTGCCATCAACCACACTGCTCTCCTGATCGATTGCGACGCGGTAGACATCCAAATCCAGGACATTGCGATCCTCCGCGTCTGCATGGCGCATCTCTTCGATATCACGCACCAACGTCGCTAACTGCGTTCGCAAGGCATTGTATTCCTGACGCACATCGTCATCATCGTCGACCATGTAGCGCGTGATGTTTTTACGTAGATGCTTGATGTCTTTGACCGTCATCACGATCTGGCCGCAAGCGCGACGCAATGCATAGAGTTGGTCCGAAAACTCAGGCGAGATATCGCCCTGGGCACGGCTGATAAACTCCACGATCTTGGCGTAAAGCGATTTGACCTTCCTCTCATAGATTGAATCCAGATCAAATTCGAATACTTCACGGCTTCTACTAACAAAATCTTCCAAATCTTCTGTTTTCAGAATCTGTGTGCGATGAAGGTTAATACCGTGTGCAATGATCTCGAAGGCATTGTCATAGAGGTGAACAGTCTCATTCCTAACAGCCTCCAATAGGGTCTCGGGGAAATCTATGACTGAATCCGTCAGGTATTTCGGCTCGACAATATCCAGCACAGGCGCGGGAAACAGCCGTTCGAGAAAGGCAACCAACTGCCTTACGAATGGAACCAGTACGGCGACACCGATCACGTTAAAAATCGAATGAAAGACTGCCAACTTCAACGTGTAGTCGTCGTCGGCAATACCAACCGTCGCTGCCGTGGTATCGACCGCCCAGACAATCTGATGAATAAAAGCTATGGCTATAGCCCCTGTTATCAGATTGAAGATCAGATGGCCGGCCGCAAGCCTCTTACCCTGATAGTTGGAACTCATCGAGCCAAGAATTGCCGTGATGGTCGTGCCAACATTGGCGCCAATGGCGAGCGCCAAAGCGTTCTCATAAGTAACCTGTTGCGCGGCCAGTGCGGTAATGATGAGCACCAACGTGGCATGGGACGATTGCATAACCACGGTTGCGAAAACGCCGATGCCTGCAAATACAAACAGCCCGAAATATCCTGGCATCGCGAACTGGGTCAGATCGATGGTCGATCGAAACGCTTCGAAGCCTTCCTTCATGTAATGGATGCCGAGGAATAGGAAGCCCAGGCCGGCTAGAACGTAACCGATGCCTTTCAATGATCGGTTGTTTTGGAAGACCAGAACGATTCCGAAGACCAGCATCGGCATCGCATAGGCGGAAATCTTGACTTTGAGTCCGAGTCCGGCAATCAGCCAGGCGCCGGTCGTCGTCCCGATATTCGCCCCAAAGATGATTCCAATACCGCCAGCGAGCGAAATCAGTTCTGCGCTCAGAAACGAGATCGTAATTACCGACACCAGTGAGCTTGATTGCATGATCGTCGTGCTGACGATTCCAAAGGAAATGGCCTTCCAGAGCCTGTCGGTTGTGCGGTTCAGGAGCGTCTCGAGCAGACCGCCGGTGAACGCCCGAAATCCTTGCTCGAGAAACAGCATCCCGAAAAGAAAAATTGCGACACCGGCAGATATCTGGTTGAAATCGGGGCTAATCCAAGACCCATATATCAATACGGAAAATATAACCGGAATCAATATTCGCTTTATCATACCTAAATTCCGAATATTAGCATCCCAACGCTATTCTTGATTAGTTTTTGCTTATAGGAACGGCGATTCCCCTAGCTCTGAATCGGCGCTGCAGCCTCGCGATTGTTGGAAATACAGCTCGTGAGGCAATCGTTCTGGTCAGATCAATGGAAAGATTAGACGCACACAGTGCATATTGATGCGATGACCTATGTTAAGATGCACCGCGCGGAACAATCTGACGCGATGACCTAAGTCAAGATGCGTTGCGTGCGGCCCAGTATGCTTGACGTTTTTCGAAGATTGGTGAGCGCAAACATCGTCCAGAAGCCGCGCAAGGTCAGATCCAAGAACAGCGTTCGATGGAGAGATGAATTCAGATCGACTCAATCGGCAGGCACCATTGAAGACCGATAATCCAGCGCGCGAGAAAACTGGGCCTTGCCTAAGTGCTCGTATTCGAACCCAGACCGAATGGGACGCATTGACGCCTGTTGAAATCGCGCTGTTCAACCGCAATGTCGTTTGCAAGACCTACAAACCGGGCAGCGTGATCTTCGGGCAGGGCAACCGGTGCAAAGGCTTGTATCTGGTGGAGCGTGGGCTGGTGGCTGTCCGAAAAGTCGATGAAAAAGGCCAGTCCGCAATTGTCCGCCTGGCACATCAGGGAGACACGCTGGGCTACCGGCCGCTCCTCGCGAAGGAAAACCATCGCGCCACAGCCGAGGTCATTCAGGAAGCACGTATCTGTTTCGTAAACGCCGCAACCATGCATCGTTTGTTGTTCAGCAATCCCCAGCTGGGCATGCGATTCCTAGAACATACCGCGCAGGCTCTTGGTGAGGCGGAGGAACGCTTGTTTCAGGTCGCCGCATTGAGTGTTCGCACGCGTATTATCCATCTTCTGATCTTGCTACGCGACCACTATGGGACAACGACGTCTGACGGAACTCTGTTTCTCGAACTGCCGATGACATGGCGCGATCTGGCCGACATGATTGGGGCCCGGCCCGAGTCCGTATCGCGAACATTGCGGCAAATACAGGAGGATGGTCTCATCCGACTGTCTGGCCGGACTGTGCGTATCAAGCATATCGACCGTCTTGTCGACGAGCTCCATTACAATCTCCACCATTGAGTCCTGAATCGCCGGTTGTCGATCGCGTCACAATGGCGGTGGCCCGAGCGACTCGCGAACAACCACTTCGGTCTGCAATTCGATGCCCGCTGCTCCATCATTCTGATTTCGCATAGCAAGGAGGAGTTCAGCTGCCGCTTGGCCCATGCGGCGATGCGGAACGTTAAGCGTCGTCAGCGGCGGATCGATGACCACTGCAAGATCGATGTTATCGAAGCCGACAACCGACACGTCAGATGGAATAGAAAGCCCAGCCTGCCTCGCATGCATTATTGCACCAGCAGCAAGGACGTCATTGCCGCAGATGACTGCTGTCGGGCGCGGGTTCAGTGACATGAGCGTCTCCATACCGATCAGCGCCTCTTGCAGGTCATACGGCGCTTCGATCAAGTGATCATCAGGCAAATGGAGCCCCCGCGCAGCGAGCGATCCTCGCACCCCTGCAATGCGTTCGGCCGCCCGGTCGTTGCCTCTTGAAATGCCTGCAATCATGGCGATCCGCCGATGACCTTCATCCATCACAAGTCTCGCCATCTTTTCGGCTCCGGCATGATTGTCGAATCCGACACACGGATAGGCCCCGCTCCCTTTGAAGCTCCACGCAATTACGACGGGGACATCATTCTGCCGAAGCAAAGCGTTGGTTTCCTCCGGCCTTGCCTCGCCAATCAACAGCAAACCGTCGATCCCCCGACCGAGCAGTGTTCTAATCTGCGCCGCTTCCCGGGCCGGATCATATCCGGAACTGGCGATCAGCAGCGTCACACCATTGGCAGCCAGCGTTTCCTCGAGCGCCTGAAGTCCACGCGCAAAGATTGCGTTTTCCATTGTCGGAACAACGGCGCCGATCGTGTCGGTCTTGTTGGAGGCTAGCGCCCGGCCGCCAAAATGCGGTGTGTAACCGAGATCGGCAACGGCTTTGCGGACGGCCTCGAGCGTTGGTTCTTTGACCCGGCCCGGCTCATTAAGGGTGCGCGAGACCGTTGCTGTCGATACGCCGGCGAGACGGGCAACGTCGTCCATGGTCGGTTTTGTTCTGGTCTTCACCGCACGCCTTCCAGCTTCAGAAAAATTGTTCATTTGACGAAATGTAAGCGCTTGCATCCGAAGTTGGAAGACTATAAATCTGGAAATGTAAGCGCATACATTCGAAGCGCTACCGCAATAATGTCGGTGACGGCCGGCTTTCTACTCGGAACGACAGCGCCTTCACCTCTAAGGGAGAGAGTCTTCAGCCATGACGATCGAATATCTGAAAAAGGCACCAAAGACGTCCACTAGCGATGCATCTGATGTGCGCGCGACCGTCCAGAGCATTCTCGATGACATTGAGAGCGGCGGTGAGGACAAAGCACGAGACTATGCCGCGAAGTTCGACAAGTATGACGGCAATGTCGTCCTGACTCGTGATGAGATCGATGCTGCCGCCGACCAACTTTCGCAAAAGGTGAAGGATGACATCCGCTTCGCCCGCGACAATGTCAGAAAATTCGCCGAGGCCCAGAAGGGAACGATTACCGACTTCGAAGTCGAGGTGAGACCCGGCCTGCTCGCAGGCCAGAAGAGCATCGTCTGTCAGGCCGCAGGCTGCTATGTGCCCGGCGGGCGCTACAGCCACGTTGCATCCGCAATCATGACGGTCACGACAGCCAAAGTGGCAGGCTGCGAGCACATCACGGCATGCTCACCTCCCCGACCCGAGATCGGCGTGAACCCTGCCATCATCTACACATCCGACATTTGCGGTGCAGATACGATCCTGGCAATGGGCGGTGTACAGGGTGTTGCTGCCATGACCTTCGGCCTGTTCGGCCTGCCCCAAGCGGACATTCTCGTCGGGCCCGGCAATCAATTCGTCGCCGAAGCGAAACGGATCCTTTTCGGCCGCGTTGGGATCGATATGTTCGCCGGACCGACCGACAGCCTGATTCTTGCGGACGAGACGGCCGACCCACTTATCGTCGCTGCCGACCTCGTTGGACAGGCAGAGCACGGTTACAACTCTCCTGTATGGCTGGCCACAACCAGCCGGCCGCTGGCTGAGAAAGTCATGGAACTCGTGCCCGGCCTGATCGAGGCTCTCCCTAAGACCAATGCCGAAAACGCCGCCGCTGCCTGGCGCGACTTCGCAGAAGTCATTCTGTGCGATACACGGGAAGAAGTGGCACAGGTTGCCGACGACATCGCTCCAGAACATCTGACGGTACAAGCTGAGGATCTGGACTGGTGGCTTGGCCGGCTTAACTGCTATGGCTCCCTCTTCTTAGGTGAGGAAACGACGGTCGCCTTTGGTGACAAGGCATCGGGCCCCAATCATGTCCTCCCAACGTCGCGCGCGGCGCGTTACACTGGTGGACTTTCCGTGCACAAATTCATGAAAATCGTCACATGGCAGCGTGCCACCCGCGAAGGTGCCCGACCTGTTGCCGAGGCTACCGCACGGATTTCGAGACTCGAAGGTATGGAAGGTCATGCACGGACAGCCGATGTCAGGCTGGCGAAGTACTTTCCCGACGAGAGTTTCGATCTCACTGCTGACGCATAGATTCTTATTCCAACAAGAGGTCGTCCGACAGACAATAGAGTCGGGCGCCTCCCTACTGTGAACGTAGTTTGGGGTCGAGCACGTCTCGGACCGCATCGCCGAACATATTGAATCCGAACACCGCGAGACTGATCGCGACACCCGGCCAGATCGCGAGCCATGGTGCGCTCTCAACATATTCCTCGGCACCGCCCTGAAGCATGAGGCCCCATGCCGGTGTCGGCTCCTGAACACCGAGACCGAGATAGGAGAGCGACGCTTCCAGCAAGATGGCATGGCCGATGAATGTGGTCAGCATGATCAAGTATGGCGCCATGACATTGGGAACGATATGGCGCAGCACGATGCGCGCGACGGAAAAGCCATTGGCACGGGCAGCATCGATAAAGGGCATTTGACGGATGGCCAAAGCGCTTGACCGGACCACACGAGCGCAGTCGGGAATGAACGGGATCGTGATGGCGATGATGACGTTGGTCGTACTTGGGCCGAAGATCGAAACGATTGCCAACGCCATGATGATCAGTGGAAAGGCCTGAAAGACGTCACTCACTCTCTGGAAGACCAGATCGACACGGCCGCCGAGATACGCGCTGGTCACACCAAGAACGAGGCCAATGGTCGACCCGAATATTGCCGCAGTACACCCCACAAACAGCGCGGTTCGGGCGCCATAGAGAATGCGCGTCAGGATATCCCTGCCGAACTGGTCCGTTCCCAGCAGATACTCCGCCCCTGGAGGCTGAAGCATATTCTGGAACGCAACCCCCTCGGGATCGTGCCCTGTAATGTAGGGTGCGAAGACACCCATGAATATGATGCAGATAACGATGAAAAAGCCCAGCGCGCCAATTGGCTGTCTGATCATCAAACTGAACGCCGTCTGCCAGACCCCCTTGCGGTCGTCCAACTCTTCAAGCGCAGGCGCAGCATCCAGATTCGCCATAGCGGCCGACCTCATCTTTTAAACCGAGCAAACCGTCATCTTCCAGCTTGGTTCTGCTCGAAAAATGGGGCAATTCGAGCTTGCCTGCGACAAAGCGCCGTTGCAATCGGTCAGAAGGGAGGCGCGACGAAATGCGCACCCGACCTGATTCAATGGATAGGACTTGGAAAACCTAGTGATAGCCCCCGTCAGCCGTCACTTTCCCTCTGAAGACCCAATAGGAATACGCAGTGTAGGAGAGAATTATGGGTATCAGGATCACAAAGCCCCAAAGCATGAATTCCTGCGTGGCAACAGGCGAGGACGCCTCCCAGATGCTCACGGTGTGAGGGATGATGTTCGGCCACACACTGATGGCGAGACCGCTATAGCCGAGCCAAAACAAGAACATGGAGAGAAGAAATGGCGATAACTCCGCTCGCAGTTTCAGCGCGCGGTATAACGCCAGCGACGCAAACGCGACAGCAACGGGCACAGGTGCCAGCCAGGCGATATTCGGCCACGAGAACCAGAGCTCTGGAATGTGTGTGTCCAGGGTGATCGTTGCGAGACTTACTGCACCCATGAACAGAATGACGCCAAGCAAATGGCGCAGGGCAACTTCATAGGCCCAGTCCTGCAACGCGCCTTCCGTCTTGAGAACAAGCCATGTCGCCCCCAAAAGGGCGTAGCCCGGTATCAACGCCACGCCGGTCAATAGGCTGAACGGGGTAAGCCAATCGAATGCGCCACCGGCATAAGCGCCGTTCTCGACGGCAATCCCCTGGACGAAGGCACCCAATGCCACACCCTGGGCAAAGGTAGCGGTGATGGACCCGGCCGAGAAAGCGATATCCCAAAGAAAGCGGCTCCTGTTCGCCTTGAAACGAAACTCGAAGGCGACCCCGCGAAAGACAAGGGCGATCAACATGACAAGCAATGGAATGTACAGACCCGACAAGAGGACGCCATAGGCAAGGGGGAATGCGCCGAACAAACCGGCACCGCCAAGCACAAGCCAGGTTTCGTTGCCGTCCCAGATCGGTGCGACTGTGTTCATCATCACGTCACGGTCTTTGTTGGAAGGCGCTGACGGGAAAAGGATTCCGACACCCAGGTCGAACCCGTCCATCAGGACATACATGAACACGCCGAATCCAATAATACCGGCGAAGATCAGCGGGAAGAGCGTTTCATCCATCGCAATCATTCTGCCGCACCGAATGGTTGATCTGCGGCAGAAAGCGGCCGGGCAGGCCGCTTCGCAACCGATGGACCATCATCTGTCGGCTCCACAGGTCCCCTCTGGAGTATCCGCTGGATGTAATAGGCGCCTGCAATGAACACCAGGAAGTAGGCTGTGCCGAACAGGACAAGTGAAAAGAGAACAGAGCCTGCCGGTATCGGCGAAACCGCATCTGCCGTCCGCAAATATCCATGAACCAGAAATGGCTGCCGGCCAACCTCGGTTGTTATCCAACCACACAGGATAGCGATGAATCCGAGCGGTGAGCATAGGCGGCAAAGCTGCAGGAACCATCGTGTGTCGTAGAGGCGTCCGCGCAATCGCAGATACAATCCCAATATGCCGACCAGCGCCATTAGGAGTCCGATCGCCACCATGAACCGGAACGACCAGAATACGATGAAGACCGGAGGCCTGTCGTTGGGGTCCCACTCCTTTAGTCCGCGCACTTCGCCGTCAGGATCATGCGTCAAAATCAGGCTTCCAAGCTTGGGAATGGCGACTTCAAATCGATTGGACTCCGTCTCCTCGTCGGGAATTCCGAAGAGAACAAGCGGTGCACCCTTCTTGGTTTCCCAATGCCCTTCCATGGCGGCGATCTTTGCGGGCTGATGCTCAAGTGTATTCAAACCATGCAGATCGCCGGCGAGAATCTGAAGGGGTGCAACGATGACGATCAATCCAAGGGCCATGCTCAGCATTGTTCTGGCATGCTCGGGAAACCGCCCCTTTACCAGGTACCAGGCGCCCACACCTGCAGCGACAAAGGCGGTCGTCAAGTAGGCCGCCAGCACCATATGGACAAGGCGATAGGGAAATGACGGATTGAAGACAATCGCCCACCAGTCAACAGGATGAAAGATGCCATCCTTGAGTGCAAAACCTTGCGGAGTATGCATCCAGCTGCTGGCCGAAAGGATCCAGAATGTCGAGATGAGCGTGCCGATCGCGACCATGAGCGTCGCAGCAAAATGAACTTTTGGGCTGACCCGGCCCCAACCGAAAAGCATGATCCCGAGAAAGCCAGCTTCGAGGAAAAAAGCTGTTAGAACCTCATAGCTGAAGAGCGGTCCAAGGACATTGCCTGTTGCGACACTGAAGGCACTCCAGTTCGTGCCGATCTGGTAACTCATCACAATGCCCGAGACGACGCCGAGGCCGAATGCTACGGCAAAGATCTTGCTCCAAAATGCATAGAGGCTCCGATATCGGCTCTCGCCCGTCCGCAGCCACATGGCCTCGAGCACAGCCAACCATGACGCCAACCCGATCGTGAAAGACGGAAAAATGATGTGGAACGATATGACGAAGGCGAATTGAATTCGCGATAGGAGCAGTGCGTCGAGTTCCATACGATACCACCGATCTCTCGCCCCAAGCCGTTACTCTAACATGATGACTCTGGTCAGAGTCCGGAATGTAACAATTCGAAGCAGTGACTGCAGGAACGCTTCAACGTCCTCCAGGCATCCGGATCATTTGACAGCAATGCATGTGCAATCGGCCTTTTCAAAGACGACGCTGGACACGCTACCCATCGATGTCCCCCCGGAGCGGCTTGAGCCGCGGCACCCCATGACAATCGTGTTGGCGCCACTGCGATTGCGAGCCACCAGAATGCACTCCGCCGGCGCACCACGCTCAATTGGCAGGATATCGACGTCGAGGTCTTGTCGAGCCGCTCGACCAGCAGCCTGATCCAATATCGCCTTACCGACGGCATGAAGCAGGTACTCGGGAACGGTTTTCGCGGATTGATCGATTTCCTTGAGAGTTTGTTCCAAGTCTTGGTCGAATGACCCTGCAGCATCCATCTCGAGAAACTCATCCGCCGATCTATGCTCGGCAAGAACGTGCAGAAGCGCGATGCGACCGCCATGCTTTGCGGCAAGATCGCATGCAATGCGAAGCGCCTTGAAGGCGTGGCCGGAACCGTCGACCGGAACGAGTATCGTGTTCATAGGACTACCCCCTCCTAATTACGATGATACCCCAATGGCGCAACTTTCGCTTTGTTTTTGGACAAGAAAATCTGCCATCAATCGACTTGCGCTCACCGAGAATATCCAAGACTCGCAGTACCCGAATGCCTGGTTGAGATTGAAGCTGATGCCGCCAAAGATCAGCCTCTGCCACACAGGCGCGGCAGCAGCGCCGATGCTTTACCAGCAAGCGAAAGACCTTCGCCACGCGCTTCCGGGTCGATATGAATGATTGTTGCTCCCGCCTGTTCGGCACTTGTAACCAGGCCGGCTGCCGGCATAACGGTTCTCGATGTTCCGACAACCACCATACAATCACACGTGCCAATGGCGTCATGGGCGACTTGCCAAGGCTTCTTTGGCAGCGACTGGCCGAAGAGCACAACATTGGGTATCCAAAGGCCCCAGAGCCCCAAGCGAATGACCGGGCTCATGGCACGAAACATTCGGATTTTCCCGGCTTTGCGGAGTCTGAGCGGATCGAGCTGCTTCAGGGCTTGCTGCATCTGATCGCGCGACAGTCCACGAACACGCCTTGTGATCAGGTTCACGGTCTCGAACATGGTGCCGTGAAGCTCCTGCACGTTCTCCGAGCCGGCGCGCTGATGCAAACCATCAACATTCTGCGTGAAAACTGTCACCGCCTTGCGCGCCTGCAATTCAGCGATTGCCGAATGCGCAGGACCTGGTTGGGCCGTCACAAGTGGCTCGATGAAATCATAGAGAAAGCACGCGAAGAGCTGAGGCCGCAGGCGGGCAACCGTCAAGAGACCGCGCAGATTTCCGAAGACTTCAGGCGGATACTTGCTCCAAAGACCATCGCTATCACGAAAGGTCGGGATGCCGCATTCTGCCGAAATCCCCGCACCGGTAAGAAAGACAACCGTTTTAGCAGCATCCAGTTTGTCGCGCGCTCTGCCGAGCGTTTTTTCGCAAACCATGAAATCTCACGATCCGGGTCGGTATCGATACCAATAAGATGGGTAACGGAACCACGATCGCCAAACGAAATCATGTCAGCGTGCCTTTGATGCCTCGCGTACCGTCATCATGATAGCGAGGCCGGCAAAGATGAAAATGAGAACAGTTCCGATCCCTAGTCTTTGGCTGCCTGTCCAGGCTGTGACGCTACCGACGAGCAGCGGCGCCGCGAAGGCGGTGATTTTTCCCGAGAATGCATAGAGTCCAAAAAACTCGTTCCGCATGTTCGCCGGTGCCAGACGCGCAAAATAAGAGCGGCTAGCCGATTGCAGCGGGCCGGCCACAAGACCGAGAAGAACCGAAAATGCCAGATAGACATGCTCGGCCGGCGACGAGAATGTGCCACTCCCGGGTGCCTTCGGCGTGACGTCGATAACAAAAAGGACGCTCCTCGCGTCGACAGAGATCACACCGATCGCGCCGATCGCCAGACCAAGCAAGGTTGCAATAATCACAGTCCGTGCGCCGAACTTGTCATCCAGGATGCCGCCCACGAATGCGCCGATTGCTCCAGTGATCGTGAGAAGAATGCCGAACATTCCCAGATCGATCGTTCGCCAGCCAAAGACGGAAGCAGCATAAAGGCCGCCAAAGGCAAAAATTGCACCAAGACCATCCGCATAGAGCATTCGTGCAACGAGAAAACGCATCGCTCCGGCATAGTTCTTGAGGTGCAGGAATGTCTCCATGAGCTGTTTCAGACCGGCCCGAACAGCAGAGCCGGCACTTGCGCCCGTGCCAGGGCTATCCGGCGTGAAAAGAAATAGCGGAATGACGAATATCAAATACCAAATCGCTGAAAACGGTCCGATAATCCGGTCGCCTTCTCGCGCCGCGCTGTCGAGTGGTAGAAGCGGCGTTGCACCGAGCATCGTCTTCCCGGTCTCTGGATCCGAGACCAAGAGACCGGCAGCGACGGCAAGACTGACCAATCCCCCGAGATAGCCCACCGCCCATCCCGTCCCGCTCAAACGACCGAGAGCGTCTTCCGAGACGAGATCCGCCATCATGGCATTGGTGAAGACGGTCGTGATCTCTGCCGCTACGAGGGCAACCACGAGGCCCATGGCCACATAGAACAAACGTTCTTCCGCACCCGGAGCGGCGAGCCATAGACTGCACAATCCAAGAAACATGAATACCGATAGGATGGCGATCCAGATTTTGCGCCGCCCTGTGACGTCGGCCACGGCACCTATGATTGGGCTCGCAAATGCTACCAAAAGGCCCGAACCGGCAATGAGGTATCCCCAAACCGCCTGGCCCTGAACTGAATCTACAAAGAATCCACTTGCAAAATACGGGGCAAACAAAAACGTCAGGACTAAGGTATATACCGGCTGCGATGCCCAGTCGAACAAGACCCAGCCGGCGACGCCAGCCCTATTGGGAGGGGGTGGAGGATTGTCGGGCGGTGACGTCATCATGCCACCGCCCTATAGGTGAATTGTGTCCGTCTCAAGCCGGCACGAGATCGCGCAGATGCGTGACGGCAACGGTCAGTCGCGACAGCGTAAGATCGCCGCCATCAAGAATTTCATCGATCGCGGACCGGGCACGATCGACGGCGGATTTGTTGGCACCGTACCACTCGTCGAACAATGCCTGCTTGCCGTCCGCACTCCGCACAACATCCTGGGTGATGCCGCGAAGGGCCGCCGATAGAGCACCTGACATGCTGTTGATTGCAAGCCGGTCAAAATAGTCATTGACCGCCAATCCTTCGCCGGCATGCCGAAGAGAGGAAAGTCGGAAGAAATCGCCGGCGGCTGAATAGACCGCCGCCATCTCGAGCACGGGCCGACCAGTGATTTCGGCGACATAGGAGATGTCGGGTGCGTCGACAAGCACATCGAGCCTGGCGAGTGACATTGCCAACTCTTTGTCGATACCCTTGGATTCGAGCGCGGCGGCTGTTTCTGCCAGCGCTTCAATCTGCGAAACCGGCAGGCAGTCGTCGAACCCTTCGGTGATCGTGACCATGCCGTCGCGATACAGCTTGATGGCCTCAGAGAGCCCGCCATCGAGATGAGTGTGCCTGAGGAACCAGGCCGTTTTCAATCGCAGGAGATCCTGAACCTTCAGGTAGAGGTCCAGCTGCAGTTGCCCGGAAATACGGTTGTCGAGCTTATCGATCGCATCATAAAGCAAACCAAGATCATAGACTGCCGTAGCAGCGGTGAAGGCAAGCGCAATGTCTTCGGCTGCGTGTCCCGTTTCATCTTTAAGCCGGACATACATCGTTGAACCGCCACGATTGATAATGGCATTGGCCAAATCTGTCGCGATGATTTCCCGGCGAAGGCGATGAGCCTTGATCTCATCGGGATAGTGTTCCCTCAGTTTCTCTGGGAAATATGTTTCCAGGGACTGTTCGAAATAGGGGTCGTCCGGCACATCCGATTCAATCAGCGCGTTGTAGAGATCGATTTTACCATAGGCCAGGAGGACTGCCAGCTCGGGCCTGGAAAGAGGCTCGCCTTGCGCTTGCCGCTCTGCGATTTCACCGTCGCTTGGCAGACCTTCGACCGGTCGGTCCAGGAGATCACGGCGTTCAAGGTCGCGCATCAGCCGCGTCTGAAAACCAAGATCCGAAAGGCCGCGGCGCTCTATGAGGCTTATCGCAAGTGACTGCAGATAGTTATTTAGCAGACAGGATTCCGCGACCTGTTCCGTCATCTCGGCAAGGAAGACATTGCGCTCTTCCAGCGTGAGCTTGCCATCTTCCATAGCCTGGCCGAGCGCAATCTTGATGTTGACCTCGAGGTCCGACGAGTTCACGCCGGCGGAATTGTCGATCGCATCCGTGTTCACCCGACCACCCGCCGTTGCGAACTCGATGCGGGCGGCCTGCGTCATTCCTAGGTTTGCACCTTCACCGACGACTTTGAAGTTGAGCTCCCGAGCCGTGACACGCAGTGCATCATTTGCTCGATCGCCAGCATCGTCATCCGTTTCACCCTTCGCGCGGACATAGGTGCCGATACCTCCAAACCATAAGAGATCGGCTTCTGCTTGCAGCAAGGCACGGATCAGCTGGTTCGGCGTAACGCTCTGCTCTTCGATGCCCGTCATCTGGCGAATAGCGTCGGTCAGTTTGATGGACTTGGCGCTTCTCGGGAAAATACCGCCGCCTTCGCTGATCAGATCCTTGTTGTAGTCCTGCCAGGTGCAGCGTGCGATATCGAAAAGACGTTTGCGCTCTTCCCAACTTGGACCGAGATCGGGGTCGGGATCGATGAAGATATCGCGATGGTCGAATGCAGCCAGTAGTTTGGTCGCCTTGGACAACAACATGCCATTGCCGAACACATCGCCCGACATATCTCCTACGCCAATGACGGTGAACGGTTCTGACTGGATGTCCCTGTCCATCTCGCGGAAGTGACGCTTGACGCACTCCCATCCGCCGCGCGCTGTAATGCCCATCTTCTTATGGTCGTAGCCGGCAGAGCCGCCAGACGCGAAAGCATCGCCTAGCCAGAAGTTTCGCGATGTCGAAATCGCGTTGGCTGTATCGGAGAGCGTTGCCGTGCCCTTATCCGCGGCCACGACAAGATACGGGTCGTTGTCGTCGTGACGAACGACCTTTTCCGGATTGATGACATCGGGGCCCGAAAGATTGTCGGTGATCGAGAGAAGTGAAGAGACAAAGAGTTTATAAGCTTCGACCGCTTCGGCCTGCACATCCTCGCGCGACCCTCCGACAGGGAGTTTTTTGGGTACAAAGCCGCCCTTTGAACCCGATGGAATGATCACGACGTTCTTGACCTGCTGTGCCTTGGCGAGGCCGAGCACTTCTGTCCGGAAATCCTGCGCTCGGTCTGACCATCGCAAGCCGCCCCGGGCAATCGGTCCGCCGCGCAGATGAATTCCTTCGACGCGCGGCGAATAGACCGAGATCTCGCGGTAGGGTCGCGGCGATGGTGCGCCTTCGACAAGCTTGCTGTCGAACTTGAAGGCTATGGTTGGCGGCAGTATGCCATCGTCGCCGATCTGATAGAAATTCGTTCGCAAAGTGGAGCGGATCAGATTGAGGAAATGGCGCAGAATACGATCCTCATCAAGACTCGGAATCTCCTCGAGTGCGCCCTCGATCCGATCGACGATCTGCTTCTCTGCCTCTTCAGGCGACAGAGACCCGGCCGGCTGGTTCGGATCCAATCGCAGACGGAACAATTCCATGAGCGACTTGGTTACATCGGTATGGCGAACCAATGTATCGGACATATAGGCTTGTCCGAATGGGACGCGGATCTGCCTCAGATACGATCCATATGCACGGATCGCCGCAGCTTCACGCCAGTCTAGGCCCGCCTTGAAGACCAAGCGGTTATAGTGGTCGTTATCCGCTTCGCCCCGCCAGACCGCCAAGAAACAATGCTCAAGCGGCGTGCCATAAACATCCAGATCGATCGGTTCGCCGTCTATCGTCTCAAGTACAACATCGTTGAAGCTCACAGCCCCATCGCCGTTCAGGCCTTCCGGTGCGATCGTAAATGAGCGCTCGTCAATAACGTTGAACCCGAGATTTTCGAGAATAGGAACACGCCGGGTGAGAGAGATGGGTCCTTCGAGATTATAAAGCGCCAATCGAATGCGGTTGGGTATCGTCAGATCATCGTCATAGAAATCGATCGTGATCGGGGTATCCTTGCCGAGGCGTTCCATACGCTCGATATCCACCAGCGCGCGACTCGGCGGAAAGGCTTCCTGGAAACCAACCGGGAAGGCTTCGGCATATTTCCGCAGCAAAGGTCGTTCATCGGCTGCATCGTATGCCTCATGGATTGTATCCGTGAGACCGTCCTTCCAGGTACGGACAATCTTCTCGATCTCGGTTTCGAGGAACGCTTCATCGCGGATCGGTGTCTCTCCGTCAAACCGTCCGATAATAACGTGAATGCGGACAAGCGGACCCTCGGGAAAGAACGGATAATATGCCGAAACGCGTCCATGATAGGTCTCGGCCAAAAAGTTACAGATGCGCGCGCGAATTTCCGTGGAATATCGATCGCGTGGCACATACACAATGATCGAGACGAACCGATCGAATTCGTCGATACGAGAGAACGCTCTTGCACGCGGATGCAGCTCGAGCTTCTGAATACCCATTGCGACGTCGTAGAGGTTGCGCGCATCGATCTGAAACAGTTCATCGCGCGGAAACGTCTCGAGGACATTCAGCAGCGCTTTCCCACTATGGCCGTCTTCTGGATAGCCGGACCGGCGCATGACCAGATCGGTCTTATGCCGGAGGAACGGAATCTTGCGCACTGAACTCGTATAGGCAGCAGACGTGAAGAGGCCAACGACACGCAGCTCGCCCGCAATCTCGCCGTCTTCGGTGAATGTCTTGATGCCGATATAGTCCATGTAGGCACGCCGATGAACGCGAGAGCGAACATTGGCTTTGGCGACAATCAACGGGGCCGGGGCCAGGAAGAACTTCCGGATCTCCGGGGTCATATGGACCATCGATGTGCCGCGTCTGAGAACACGAACATTCTCATCGCGCAGAATGCCCAAGCCTGAATCATCGACAGGCACCAGCTCGCCCTGCTCGGCCCCGCCTTCAAAGGTCAGCTGGCGGAGACCGAGAAAGGTGAAATTGTTGGCCAGGAGCCATTTCAGGAACTGAATTGATTCCGCAAGATCCGCGACAGGAACCGGTGGCGGTGCATTGGTATAGACGGAGACGGCATGGTTGATGCGCTCGACCATGGACCGCCAGTCACGAACGACCGTGCCCACATCATCGAGTATCTCCGAAAGCGTCTCCTCCAATTCCTGGCGCTCGGCTGCTTCTTCGAGGCGCGCAATATGGACGTGGATGTAGCTTTCCTTACGCGTGGCGTGATCGTCTTCGTGCGCCTCGGCAAGCCCTTCGATCCGACCGGACTCGGTGCGCTTAACGTGTAAGATGGGATGGCTGACCATGTGTACGACATGACCGCGCTCGAGAATCTCACCCATGAGGGAGTCGACAAGAAACGGCATATCGTTGTTGAGGATCTCGATGACAGTAAACGGTCCCGGCTCGGCGCCGATATCGTCATAGTTGATTACACGTAGCCGGCACTCACCATGTGTCCGCTCGACGATGAACTCCCAACCACGCATAACAAGCGCAGCCAGCCCCTCAGGCGTGATGCCTTCCAGGTCCGCCTCGTCGGCAGTGGCCAAGAAGATCCTGGCGAACTGAACCGCCAATTCTTCCGGATGGCCGGAATTTCGAATGATTTGTTCGACGCGCGTCGCTAGCGCGCCCTCCCCAGATTCCGCTGCTAACGCCATGGGCCCGCCCTATACGTCTTGTTTGAGTCAATCAGTTGTCGTGCGACATTGGCGCGCGCGCCGACCCTTTACAAGTGAAAAACCGGCGACGCCTCGCCTTTTATAGTTTCCACTCACAAGATAATCAGATGATTGGGAAGTTCATTTTCATCGACCATCCCCGGAGGAAAGTGCTGCTCGAGCAACCGGCCGCATTCGGCGACCGCCCAGACGAGACCGTCGGCGGCATTGCCCTTGCGGATTTCAGCGTTCAATCCGTCGACAACTGACTCCCAGGTCCCTTCCGGAACCTTCTGATGGATTCCTTCATCGGCGATCACTTCCGAAAAATGCTCGGCAACGGAAACGAAAATCAAGACACCTGTTCGCGCTTCTGTCGTGTGAAGGTTCTGGGCTAGGAACTGGTCCACTGCATTGCGGTGTGCCCGGGCATGTTTGACGAAGCGCGGCACCAGGGCAAAGCGGAGCGGCCACCACTGGACCGCCGCCGCCATGAGCGCAAAAGCGAGGATCTGCAGCGCATAGATCTGCTGTACAGGCAGCTTTGTCAGGTAAATCAGAGGAAGCGGCAATATGAGCGCCAGTAATGCTGCCCACAGGAGTGGGATGAAATGGTAGTCGTCACTGGTTTCCGTCACGACAGCCACGATTTCACCGGACGTGTTCTGCTCAGCAGCCTGAATAGCGGCGCCGACACGTGCCCGGTCCGTTTCGGATATGAAGGTTCTTGCCATCGCTCACCAACCTCCTGAAGCGCCGCCGCCACCGAAGCCGCCACCGCCACCGGAGAAACCTCCGCCGCTCCACCCGCCTGAAGAACGCCCCGGCGAACCGGTTCCCAGAACCCAACCGCCCTTTTTGCCCTTGCCAGCTTCTCGGGCGCTGGCGAACACGGCAAACATGACGATCAAAACAATCACCAGCCAGACAAAAAAGATGAAGATCGTAATGGGATCATTCTTCTGGTCGGGACGGACTTGATTGCGCTCCCGTACGCCTTCTGCGTCGCCGGTCAGCACCGCGATGATGTCGCGGACGCCTGCCTTGATACCGCCGGGATAGTCGTTCGCCTTGAAGCGCGGCAATATCCCTTGATGGATGATAATACCGGAAAGTGAATCGGTCAGGATCGGTTCAAGGCCACGGCCAACTTCGATACGCACTTTGCGTTCCGTCGGCGCGACAATCAGAAGGACACCGTTGTCCTTTCCTTTCTGGCCGATACCCCAATGGCGGCCCAGACGATAGCCGAAATCTTCGATTGGATAGCCCTGAAGCGAGGGCAGCGTTACGATAACAAGTTGATCCGTCGACTTTTTCTCCAAGGCTTCGAGATCTGCTCGCAGCAGTTCTTCATCGGCGGCACTGAGGAGATTAGCCTGGTCAACGATTCGTCCCGTAAGCTCGGGGAAGGCTGGTTCCGCGGCCCTCAGTGCCTGCGTGGCCATTCCTAACAGGCAAACGGACATCACAACCGGCAACACCCCGGATTTGATTAGGGGGGCAGGGCATCGAAGCGCCGAAAGCATCTTTCGCCCCAGCCCCCGGATCACGTCCGGGGCGTTGTCGTTATGATCAGAGCTTGCAGGCACCGCAGGTGCTTTCGGATCAGAACTTCACTTTCGGCGGTTCTTTCTTCTCCTCGTCGATGGAGAAAGTGACCATCGCCTTGGCATCTGGATAAATGAAGGCTTTCCACCAGCGGCCAGGGATCGTACGGAGCTCCGTGTTATAGAGGCGGACGTTCTCGATATAGTCCCGCCGAGCGATGGCAATTCTGTTCTCGGTCCCTTCAAGCTGGGTCTGCAGTGTCAGGAAATTCTGGTTCGACTTGATATCCGGATATCGTTCGACCGTCACCAAAAGCCGGCTCAAAGCGCCACCAAGCTGGCCCTGCGCCTCCTGAAACTTCTTGAAAGCGTCCGGATTGTTCAAAATATCCGCCGGCAGTTTGGTTTGCGTAGCTTTTGCCCGTGCTTCGACCACCTCCGTCAAGACCTTACGCTCTTGTTCTGCAAAGCCTTTTACGGTTTCGATGAGGTTCGGAATAAGGTCGGCCCGGCGCTGATATTGGTTGAGCACCTCGCTCCAGCCAGCTTTCGCCTTCTCTTCATAGGTCGGGATATTGTTGACACCGCACCCTGACAGCGCTGCCGTCAGCAAGGCTGCCCCCAGAAAAATGGCGGGAATGCGGAGAATAGAGATCGAAAAATTGCGTGCCATCGCGGTTACCTCCCCGGACGTGACCCCTGCGGTGTATTGGCCTTCTGTGGCCGTTGCAAGGGGGATTTGACGCGAAATGGCCGTATTCGGACGATATTTTTCGATCCTCAGGCTGGGGCGACAATTCAGCCTTGTTATCGAAGCGTTTACCGAAAAGGCGTTAGACGTTGCGGTGGATGCTGTCCTGAAGTAAATTCAGGTTAATCGTATCTGAGTCGGTTGTAGGGGGCGGGGTGAATTGCGCTTTCCGCAACGAGGTTCTGAGAGCATCCGTGAAGGTACGATCGGCTAGGATGGGGCCCGCCGAGCCGGGCGATTTGTACAGAGTAAGATGAATATGACCGATGTCGCCTCGCCGAAATTCCGATCAGATGTGGTAATTTTTATGAACAGAACGAGGAGCTTCTGAATGTTTGCCCGTTCAATGATGTTGGTCGGTGCCGCGGCGTTATTCGCAACCGCTGCTTCTGCCGATCTCCAAGCTATGGGCCAGAAAGGCCACAAGAAGGAGGCGCGCACGTATAAGGCGGAGAAGAAAGTCCGTCATAAACGCGTGCGTCACCACAAGCCTGTCGCGTCGTACTGCGTGAAGCGCGTGCACGTGCCGGCTGTCTACGAAACACGCCGTCATAAAGTTAAGGCTAGCCGCGGGCACTGCACGCGTCACAAGACGCCTGCCGTTTATGGCACGAAGAAAGTTCCGGTCGTGAAGCAGCGCGCTAAGCGCGTGGTTCACCGCACGCCTGCCGTCTATGGCTACAAGGAAGTGAAGGTGCGCATGCAGCGTGCCAAGCGTGTGCGTCACACGACACCTGCCGTCTATGGCTGGAAGGAAGTCAAAGTCCGCACGCAACGCGCCAAGCGTGTTCGTCATCGGACGCCTGCCGTCTACGGTTGGAAGGAAGTCAAGGTCGTCAAGCAGCGGGCTCGTCGGGTTTGGCATCGCACACCGGCTGTCTATGGCTGGAAAGAAGTGAAAGTCCGCACGCAGCGTGCTAAGCGTGTGGTCCATCGCTCACCGGCTGTCTATGGCACTAAGCAGGTCATGGTCACCAAGAAGCGGGCTCGCAAGGTCCGTCATCATTCGCCTGCCGTCTACAAAACGGTCATGACGCACAAAGTAGTGCGTGGCGAGCGCACGGTCATGAAGCGCAAGCGCGTTGCAGGCCATTGCACGACCAAGTCCTATAAGGGCGCTGTCCACCACAAACGACGTGGCCACAAGCGGTGCAAGTCGCATGTTGCTTCCTACAAGGTGACGATCCCTGCAAAGGTTCGCACGCATAAGAAGCGCGTCCTTGTCACACCGGCCAAGCGTTGGGTTGAAACGAAGCCAGCTGTCATGGGCTACAAGACGGTTCGCGTCAAAACGGCTCCTGCCAAGCGCTGGGTCGAGACGAAACCTGCTGTTTACGGCACCAAAAAGGTCCGTTACCGCGTTTCGCCTGCAAAGCGTTGGTCCGAAATGAAGCCGGCTGTCTATGGCACCAAGAAAGTCCGTTACCGGATTTCACGCGCCAAGACACACGTCGAGAAAATCCCGGCCGTCTATGGAACCAAGAAAGTCCGTTACCGGATTTCACGTGCCAAGACACACGTCGAGAAAATCCCGGCTGTCTATGGAACCAAGAAAGTCCGCGTCAAGACCGCCCCTGCCAAGCGCTGGGTCGAGAAGAAGCCGGCTGTCATGGGCTACAAGACGGTTCGCACCGTTGTGTCTCGCGGCAAGACCGAGCGCATGTGCTCAGCACCGACCTACAAATGGGTCGAGCGCAAAGTCCGCGTCAAGCGTGCATACACCAAGCGCGTTCGCGTGAAGTGCTAATCTGACAGATTGTCGTACCGGCTTCGGCCGGTACGCTGAAAGTTTGGAAACGCGCTCCCTCGGGGGCGCGTTTTCTTTATTGGGGTTCCGGTTTGCATGGCGCCTCCTCATACCTGACCGAAATTACCTGGATGAAGGCTTTCGGCGTTGCGTCTCGGCGACCGGGCCGATGACCTCGATCCTGTCTGTCTGAACGAATCCGGCAAAGCCTAGCGGAACGTTCCTGAACTGCTTGATCGTATCGAGACCGCGCGACCCTGTGTTTCCGAGATGATGCGGACCAATCACTACGACCGTGGCGCCGGCATTTTCCATCCGCTGTATGAACCGGTTTGGCCACCCCCAGAGCCAGGGCGCAAAGTTGATCGGAACATAGACGGTCTGGCCATGACAGTCAGACGGCACTATTCCCAGCCAGCCAATCGAAGCATAGGCCTTGAGGCAGCCGGTTGTCGTACGTTTGGTAAAAACACGCAGTTCAGGATGAACAGCCGACAAAGTCGCGACGGGCCTATGTCCTCCATAGACGCCCCAGACCTGTTGCAAACGCCTTGGGTGAGTCTGCAAGAACGATGCGAGTGCTTTTCCGACACCAGGATCGTTGCTCTTGATATCGATAAGGAAAGCGTTGTTCGGATGCGAACGAAACACATCTTCCAGGCTCGGCAGCAGCCCGACGCCATGACCGCGAAACGGATAGGTTTTGCCCTGATCGGACGTGTAACCGTAACCGACATCCAATCGCCGGAGCTCTTGCATCGAGGCATCCCTCGTCTCGCCGGTTCCATCTGTCCGACAGTCCAACGTCCAGTCGTGAAACACCGCTAACTGGCCGTCGCGCGTAAGATGAATATCCAACTCGACGACCGACGCGCCGGCAGCGAAGGCTGCTCTCATGGATGCAATGGTGTTTTCGAGATAGGAATGATCTCCGGCCAGCATCCGCGCGGCGGTACACGTCTCGTTCGTCAGACCTTTGCGTTCGAAGTTCTGATGAACGCCGCGATGAGCGATGAGTTTTGGACCCCGACCTGCCAAATCGGGGGCAAGTAGCGACGTATTGTTGACCCACACCGCTGCGACTGCGACACCAGCGAGTATCAGTGCCGTTCGCACCCCCCTCCTCATTCGCTTGCGCCTTTCTCGACCAAATGGCGTCATCTGACGGGCAGAAATGATTAGCGGCGCACCGAAAGTAAGCGGCCTGTCGTTGCAAATCCAGGGGGTATGCAACACCGAAATGACGGCATCACGTCGGGCCTGGAAAGATCATTGATTAGCTGAGATCTATTGCCGCGCTTTGCTTACCGTCAATCTCACCTTGTTCATGAGTTGTGAACCATAACAGGCGAAACTGGCATGCATGAAGAGTGCACAGAATCATCGCGCGTCGGCATTCGGCCCGAAGTTCACGAACAGCGTGATGCCAAGCCGAGCCGCAGCCGGTTCATTGCTTGGCGAATATTCTGTGCGCCTGGGCGATGCAATCTTCCGGCATCGTGCTGAACTCGCCGAGCGCGCTACACGTGTTCAGGCGGAAATAAGCAGCAAGACGAAATCCGAATTCATAGCCAATATCAGCCATGAGCTCCGCACGCCGTTGAACGCCATCTTGGGGTTCTCGAAGATCATGTCCGGCGACTCTGCAGCAAAACTCGAAGAGACGCAGGTTACGGAATATGCCGGCGTCATTCACGAGTCGGCCGAAGGGCTCCTGTTTGTTCTGAACGACGTGATTACCGTTTCCAAGCTGCAGAGCGACCGGCTCGAAGTCGATCTCTACAAGGTCGATGTCGAGGACATCTTTGATGTCGTGGAGCGCTGGGTGAACGAAGAAATCAAAGGCACGGAAAAGCGCTTCATCATGCGTGCCGAACCCGATCTTCCCATGATCGATGCGGACAGCCGCTATCTGCAGGAGGTTCTGAAGAAGCTGTTGTCCAATGCGATCAAGTTTACGGACGACGACGGAACGCTCGCACTATTTGCCCGCCGGCTGGCACGTGGCGGCGTCATGCTGTCTGTCTCAGACACGGGCATCGGCATGACGAAAGCAGAAATCGCCGTCGCACTTGAGCCTTTCGGTCAGGTCGATAATCGGCTTGATCGCAGTCATGGAGGGACGGGCCTTGGCCTCACCATTGCACGCGGCCTTGTCGAATTGCAGGGCGGAGAACTGCAGGTCGCTAGCGAGGAAGGGGTCGGAACCGATGTCGTTTTGATCTTCCCGGAAACCGCAGATCAGGACTGACCACGTTATGGAGGCCTCGGCACAGGTTCAGGAAAAAGTTGGAGGTGGGCAATCGCCCGCCGGACGCATCGTTTCCGTGACCGGATCGCAGGCGGTTCTTCTGCTGGATTTCAGACGCGACGAAGAAGACAATATCGCGGCACCGAACGCCGAACTCGGCACCTTGATGAAGATCGAGACGCCGAAGTCGATCATCCTCGGTCTCGTGTCTGCCATGAGCGTTCCCGTCCCTTCGCAAACGGACGGCGGGAGCGAAATCCGGATCGCGGAGCTCGAGCTTGTCGGCGAATTCGTACGCAGCAAGAACGGACCGCAGTTTCGCCGTGGCGTTTCGACCTATCCGGCACTCGCCGACAAAGTGTATCGCGCAACCGCTGAAGAGCTGCGCCTCGCCTATCTGTGGAACAGCGAAGGCGCGGTCAACATTGGAACGCTAAAGCAGGATCCGACGATCCCGGCAATGGTTCATGTCAACGAATTGCTCGGCAAGCATTTCGCGGTTCTGGGAAGTACCGGAACCGGCAAGTCCTGCGCGGTAGCACTTCTACTTCGAGCGATCCTCGCCAAGAATCCGCAGGCCCACATGCTGCTACTCGATCCGCATAACGAGTATGCTGCGTCGTTTGCAGGTGCGGCTGAGGTTATCCGTCCGAGCGATCTCGAAATCCCGTTTTGGTTTCTCACCTTCGAGGAACTCGTCGAAGTGGTGATCGGCAATCCCGATGACGCGGAAATCGAAATCGAAATCCTGGCTGAGCTGGTTCCGGCAGCAAAGTCGCGCTACGCGGCGAACCGCGGCCGGGATACGGGCCTGACCCTTAAGAAAAGTCTCAATCAGGTCGGCAGTTTCACGGGTGACACGCCTGTTCCCTATCGACTGTCGGATATTATCGCCCTGATCGACGAGCAAATGGGGCGGCTTTCCAACCGGCGCGACCGAGCGCCTTATCGGCAGCTCAAAGCCCGATTTGAATCGATTTCGCAGGACCCCCGTTATGCCTTTATGTTCGGCAGTCTGACCGTTCAGGATCGCATGACAGAGATTATCGGGCGTCTCTTCCGCGTGCCGGTCGAAAACAAACCGATCGCCATACTGGAGCTAACCGGTGTCCCGTCCGACGTCGTGAATGTGGTTGTGTCGGTCATCTGCAGGATGACGTTCGACTTTGCTCTTTGGAGCGACGGGCAGGTCCCCATCACTCTGGTCTGCGAAGAGGCGCACCGCTATGTGCCGAACGACGCCCATAGCGGTTTTGAGCCCACACGACGCGCGATCGCTCGCATTGCGAAAGAGGGCCGCAAGTATGGCGTCTCTCTGTGTGTGGTGAGCCAGCGACCGTCCGATCTGGACCCGACTATCCTGTCGCAATGCAGCACGATCTTCGCCATGCGTCTGTCCAACGAGCGCGATCAGCAGATCGTCGAGGCCGCTATTTTCGATACGGCGTCCAGTCTGCTTGAGTTCCTTCCCTCGCTCGCGACGCGGGAAGCGATTGTTTTCGGTGACGGCGTAACCTTGCCGGCCAGGGTTCGGTTCAATGATCTACCTGAAAACGCCATGCCGCGCGGCCGAACCGCGCACTTCATAGAAAAATGGCGTCAAGGAGAAGGCGATGTCGACTTCCTTGACGCCGTTATCGAACGTTGGCGAGCTGCCGGATCCCCGACGGTGACCGACGAACTCGAAAACGAGCCGTCGAGCCACCTTGAAGCTGCCTATGCAGAGCTTGCGAGCCTAGAACAACCCCTGGACGAGGCCGTCGCCGTCGATATGGATGGCATTGGCAGCGGGGACCCTGGGCAAGCCCGGCATGGTCATGATGTCGCCGGTAATGGCCACGATGAACTCGGCGCCAGCCGATAGCCGCAACTCCCGAATTGCGACCGTGTGACCGGTCGGTGCTCCCTTTTGCGTCGGGTCGGTCGAGAACGAATATTGCGTCTTCGCCATGCAGACCGGGAACTTGCCGAAGCCGGACTTTTCGAGATCCTCGAAGCGCGCTTTCACGGCACTATCCGCGGTGATGTCGTCTGCTCCATAGATTTCCTGAGCAACCGTGCGAACCTTGTCCCACAACGACATGTCGTCCGGGTAGAGCGGCTTGAAAGCGGCTTTGCCCGAGTCGCAAACCTCGACGACCTTGGTTGCCAGATCGGCGGTGCCCTTGCTGCCGTCCGCCCAATGCGAACAGCGCACGGCGTCGACGCCGCGTTCAGCGCAGTAGTCTTGGATAGCCTGCATTTCGTCGCTCGTATCCGACGTGAAGCCATTGATCGCAACGACCGCGGGAACGCCAAACTTGGAAACGTTTTCCAAATGCTTGCCAAGATTGGCGAGGCCGTCCTTGACTGCCTGAACATTCGGCGTGCTGAGGTCGTCCTTGCCAACGCCACCATGCATCTTCAAGGCGCGGATCGTTGCAACGAGGACAACGCAGGAAGGGCTAAGACCCGCCTTGCGGCATTTGATGTCAAAGAATTTTTCAGCGCCAAGATCCGCACCGAATCCAGCCTCGGTCACGACGTAGTCAGCCATCTTGAGGGCCGTCTTGGTTGCCAGAACCGTATTGCAGCCGTGAGCGATGTTGGCAAACGGCCCGCCATGAATGAATGCCGGATTGTTTTCCAGAGTCTGCACGAGATTCGGCATCAAGGCGTCTTTGAGAAGCACGGTCATTGCGCCATCCGCATCGACGTCTTTTGCGGTGACGGGCTTGCGGTCACGGGTGTAGCCGACAACGATCTGACCGATCCGGCGCTGCAGGTCGTCGAGATCGCTCGCAAGGCAAAGGATCGCCATGATCTCGGATGCCACCGTAATGTCGAACCCGGATTCGCGCGGGAAACCGTTGGCCACACCGCCGAGCGAGCACGCAATCGAACGTAGAGCCCGATCGTTCATGTCGAGGACACGGCGCCATGTTACGCGGCGGGAATCCATGGCCGGCTCGCTGCCCCAATAGATTCGGTTGTCGACCATGGCCGACAGAAGATTGTGGGCCGATGTAATGGCATGGAAATCACCCGTAAAATGCAGGTTGATATCTTCCATCGGAACGACCTGGGCGTATCCGCCGCCGGCGGCGCCGCCCTTCATGCCGAAACACGGCCCAAGCGAGGGTTCGCGAATACAGATGGTCGCGCGTTTGCCGATATGATTGAGGCCATCGCCAAGACCGACCGTCGTCGTCGTCTTGCCTTCACCTGCCGGGGTCGGCGTGATCGCCGTCACAAGAATGAGTTTTCCGTCCGGATTGGATTTCGTCGCATCGATATGGTCGAAAGAGACTTTCGCTTTGTTCGGACCGTACTGCAGGAGTTGATCGGTCGGAATATCCAGCTTCGTTCCGATCTCCGCGATGGGCTGCATGGTCGCCTCGCGGGCGATCTCGATATCACTCTTGGGCGTGGACATTTCGCTCCCTCTCCTTGAGGTACTATTGGGTGTATAGCGGCAATTTCAGTCGCCTTGGTATTTGGTATACCACACTGCCGATCCGAACCAACGCCGAACTTTGGGGCACCCCCTCTTTTGATGCATGAGGGGTCGACTGCAGAACGCATCGCCAACAATCTTTTGCTGGCATGAAATGTCCAAATCGTCGCGAAGGACTATGGGTCGTGCGATCGGAAGTAAGCCACTGTGCTTATTGCTGTAAACATGATGCTCTTTATCATCCAATTGATGAAACACAACAAAACAGCCTGAGTCTTGTGATCGACCGGGAGAGACTGCTAAAGGTCAGTCCAAGACATTGGATCGGATTTCAAAACAGGCGAGGTGATGGATATGAGTGCGGTCAACTGGAGGCCGGTGGGGACGGTCGACCCGCAAACGCTTGGTGAAAGCAGAGTTGTAGCTCACAGTGCCCTGCAGTGGCTCGCGCGCTTGGCTCTCAGCTACATTGAGCCGGCCGACGATCAAAGCCATACCAATCTCGGCTGGGACGAAGCAATGAACGCGCTTGAGACGCGCGAGATCGCGCCAGGCGTCACCGTCGAGTTGCGCCTGCCCGACTTCACCATGCAATTCAAGGAGGAAGGCGAGCGCACGACACACGAGATCTTTCTCGACGATCGCTCTCCAGCCGCTGTCGAGGCCTGGATCCTGATCGAACTCCTGCACCGTCATATGGACCGGGATCGCTTTTCGAAGGATCTTCCCTATGACGTTCCGAATCTGATGGTCGGCGATGCAGTCGAATTCTTTCACGACCCTCATATCGCGGAACTTGGTGAATTGACCGCATGGTTTGCCAATGCGAATGCGGTGCTTGGAGTCATCAAGCAAGAGTATGCGTCCGTTTCCCCAGGCCCATCCGAGGTTCGCTGCTGGCCGCACCATTTCGATATCGCAACGCTGATCAGTTTCGAGACCGGCGATCCTGAAAAAGCGCGCTCCATCGGTGTGGGCATGTCACCGGGCGACGAGCACTATGACGAGCCCTATTTCTACGTCAGCCCCTACCCACGTTTGTCGCCATGGGAACTCCCTGACCTCCATGATCTCGGCCATTGGCACAAGAAAGGCTTTGTCGGTGCTGTTGCACCGGCCTCTCGCATTGTTGAGAAAGGCGCTGGCGCCGATGAGATCCTGGAATTCCTGCGCACATCGATCGAGACGAGCAAGACCAAGCTGGAGCTTTAGAGCCTAAGCGGCCGGCCGCGCTGAACGGCGTCGCCGGATCAGGCTGACGGCAAACCAGAGACAAAGCACGAGAACCGGTCCGCTGACGATATTCGCGGCTGTGAGTTGTGTGCCAAGGCGATTGACGGCCTCGCGGCTCCTGCGGCGCACGTCGCGCAGTCGCTTTCGGGCATCGAGTAGCTCGACCTGGTATTTTCGAACCTTGTCCCGCGCCGCCTCGGGCAGGTCGCTGGGGGTTCGGACACCGCTTTTCTGGATGAGTGCAACAATCTCATCCTCGATGGCCTTTATGCGCTTGGCGGCGCGTGCTTCCTCGGCCTCATGGATTTTCTCGGCATCTGCGAAGAGAGAGGCAACGCGCGTGAAATTGCGATGAAGCCGTCCACGTGATCGGATTGAGATTAGCGCGTCGTCGCCACTCGCGAATTCGACCAGATTGAGAAAGAAGCGGAGATTGTCGTTGAGCGGGCGCACCATGGTTTCGCCCGATACCTCAATCCGCTGCAGCGCGAATGCGTCGAAGATCCAGTCCACATCGCCGATTGCAAAGACACGCGCCGCTTCTGTCGACCGCATCTTGTGTTTCGCTGTTTCCGCACCTGCGTCATCCGGCGGTTTCGCAAATGCACTCTTGATTGGCCCATCCACCGAAACAGCAAGCGTTTGGGGCGACGCGTCCGCGCTGAAGTCCCGAGCCAGATCCTGAGGCTGACCGGACTGGAAGGCTTTGCGATCGCGCTGTCCTGTCTTCGGACCCGTCGTAACGAGCGCCGTGCCGGAGACAGCAGGGCTGAGTTCGAATGCACCGGGTTCAACGAGGAATATCTCGTTCAGCGAAGCCGTGACGGCATGGTCGCGGGCCATGTTCGCCTGACGGAGCCTCAGCCAATAGGGATAAGTGAGGGCTTCACCGACAGACGATTGCACTTGGGCTGCCGCCCCCGCATCGCCCACAACAGAGCCAGAGAGATACCGGGCACCATAGGCTGACAGGAGATCGGAGATGTCGTTGATGACGTCGCTCGGTTCCGGTGTAACACGATTGCTACCCCTGTTTGAGCGGACATAAGGATCGAGCATCGCAATGAGCGTACCGCCTGCCATCACGAACTGGTCGATGGCATAGAGCGTGCTTGTCTTCAACACGGAGGCGTCGATGACGATGAGAACATCGAGGCCCTCCGGAATCTGATCCTCGAAAAAAGGAATGACTGCAAAATCATAGGCCCGGCGAAGCTCGGAGACAAAGGAAAGCCCCTCCCTGTCCTTCAATGCCGCAGGGCTCGGCAGCAGCGGACTAAGCAATCCGATCTTTGGAACGCGCTCTTTCGAGAGGCTCGAAAGCGCGACGGCGATGTCGTACTCGAGCAATCCCTCCCGGCGAATATCGAAGTAGGAAATGCGCCCAACCCGCTCTCCTTTGGCGAGCGTTGCTCCGAGATAGAAGTTATCGCCCGACGACATCGGCACCTTGCGAATATTCTGCCGAAGTGCCTGAAATTCCTCATCGCTGTCGGTCTTCGGGTCAAGCGTTCGCAGTCGGATCTTGCCTGCTGAACGAGTCTGAATTGCCTTGAGTAGATCATGGACGCGCCGGGCATGGGATTTGACGGAAACAGGAACCGTTGGCTCGGATGCACTCCAATAGAAAGTGATGTCGACACCTTCAGGAAGCGAATCGAGCACACTCTGTGTTCCGGGATGCAGCGTGAACTCGCCTTCCGCAGTCAGGTCGATTCCGCCAGGAACGCGAAACAACAAGGGAATGCTCAGTGCAAGAACTCCGACCCCCAGTCCCAGAACAATGCCGACCCTAGTAATTCCGCTAAAATCGAAGCGGCCTCTCCGCCTCGCCCGCGCGATATAACTCGCAGCGGCCAGAGCCGCGACCGTCAGAATCGCAAAATAGGCAAGACTGCCGAAATCGAGATAGCCCCGCGCCAGGTCGCGCAGTCTTGCAGCAGGGCTGAAGAGCGACAGAGCGGTCAGCGTTTCTGCGCCCAATGTGCCCTGGAGCAATCGAGCGATAACGTCCCAACCAAGGAGCAGCAGCAGGAAGAGCACCACCACGCCGAGAACAAAGGCGCCAATCTGCTCGCGGCCGATCGCTGCCGCCGCCAGCGCAAGCGCGTAGTAGGTGGCCAGCAATGCCGCCATTCCAACATAGCCCGCAGCAATCACGCCGGCGTCCGGCTCGCCGAGGTAAAAGGCCGTGAGCGGTAGGGCCGCTGTAAAGCAAAGCGTCGTCCATAGCACCAGAGTACCGGCAAAAAACTTGCCGAGGACCATGGCGCTCATCGAAGCAGGCAGACTGTATGTGAGTTCTCGCGTCGTGCCTTCGCCAAGCTCAGACCAACTCCGCATCGCCAATGCGGGGACAAAGATGACACCAAGCCACGGAACAAAGGTGATCAACGGTGCGATAGAGGCATCGTCGCTGGCATAGTACTCGCCAATCAGAAAGACCGATGACGCGAGCGCGACAAGAAGCCCGGCCTGAAAGAGATAGGTCAGCGGGGAAAAGAGAAGCAGTCGCGCTTCATGAAAGAACGAGGCTTTCACATTTGCCAGAAATCCAGGCGGATGATTGCCACGCTCAGGCGTCATCGGCCACGCTTTCAGATGTCGTCAGCCGTCGGAACGCCGGTGCGAGACGACCATTGTCATCGGTCAGCTTGTCGAGCGGCTCATTTGCGACGAGCTTTCCCGCGGCGATCACAATCACACGCGCGCACATCTCTTGCGCTTCTTCGAGCTGGTGTGTGGAGAGAATAATGGCCTTGCTTGGCGCGACGTCTTGAATCAGACGACGCACCAGGTCTTTCTGATTTGGATCGAGACCGTCGGTCGGCTCATCCATGATCAAAACCGAGGGATCGTGCAAGAGTGCCTGTGCAAGCCAGGTTCGCTGGCGCCATCCTTTTGAAAGTGCGCTCATCTGTTGCGACAGTGCAGGTCCAAGCTCGATTCGCTCGGCGAGTTCGTCAATGCGATGACGCAGCGCCTTGCCACCGAGACCGCGGGCCTCGCCGCAATAGGTCAGGAATTCGCAAACACGCAAATGAGGATAAAGTCCCGCAGCCTCAGGGAGATAGCCGATCATCGCTTGAGCGGCGCGACGATCGCGGCGGACGTCACAGCCCCGTATCGACGCTGTGCCACGATCGGGCAGGAGGCAACCTGTCAACATGCGCATGGTCGTGGACTTGCCGGCACCGTTGGGTCCGAGAAAACCAACGACTTCACCGCACTCGACCTTAAAACTGACACCATCGACTGCAGCAGGCCCGCCAAAGCTCTTCACCAGGTCAACCGCTTCAATCATGTGATTGTCAACTCGCAACGCTCGTGCACATTCAAGCAACCATCCGCGGCGCGCGTCACCACCCGGTTCTGAATCCGGCGACAACGAACAGCGCCATACTGGTAAAGGTTATGCCATAACCAGTTTTGAGAATGACTCTGGCGAGCCACGGATCGCTTGTCGACGCACGATTGACAAAATAGCTACCGACCGTCGCAATCAGCGCTCCGACAATAGCGAGCGTAATGACAACCTCGCGCTGCAGCAGCCAATCGAGAAGGGCCATTTGCCTAAAAGCCGTATAACCGGCTACTCGCTTCGCTTGGCGTAGGCTTCGAGGAAATCGGATTGATCACCCGATACCGTGAAGCTCTTGAGCGCCTCTTCGTGCAGAATTTCCATCGCTTCGGCCTTGACCGCATAGGCTTCCGGCGAGCTCAGCATATGAAAATCGCGCGGTCGCGGCAGATCGATATCAATGACTTTTCGAACCCGGGTCGGTTTGTTGGAGAGAACGACGAGACGATCAGCAAGAAGAATCGCCTCCTCGATTTCTGACGTCACGAACAGTTGAGTGCGACGGGTTTCTTCGAAGATTTTCAGAAAGAACTCCTGCATCAGTTCGCGCGTCATAGCGTCGAGACCGCGGAAAGGTTCGTCCATGATCATCAGCTTCGGTTCATTGATCAGGGCACGCGCGAGTTCGGCACGACGCTGCATACCGCCCGAAAGCTGGATCGGATATTTGTCACGGAATTCTGCAAGTCCAACGATTTCGAGCAGGCGCTTGGCTTCCTGGTCGAGTTTCGCACCCTTCATGTCGCCGCGCAGCTTGGGGCCGAAAACCACATTCTGATATGCCGTCAGCCAAGGCAAAAGTGCGGTCTCCTGGAAGACCACCATGCGGTCGCGGCCGGGCCCTGTTACGGGCTTGTCATCGAGCAGTATTTCACCTTCATCCGGTTGTTCGAAACCGGCAACAAGCGCAACGAGCGTCGATTTTCCACAGCCAGACGGTCCGACAACCGCCGTTAACTCGCCGGGAGGGATTTCGAGGCTGAAGTCTTGGATGACGTCGTCTCGTTCCCACTCCTCGCCGAAAGACTTGCCGACGTTCCGCAATGCGATCTTGCTTTGCGCTTCGTCCTTGCCAAGGACACTGCCAATTTCAGAGACGTCCGTCGCCATGCATGCTCTCCCAGATCAACTTGCCCTCAACCGGCATCGACTGCGTGCGGATATGTTGATCGTTTCCAATCAGAATAGGCGTCGCCAAGGCATCGATAGATAGCCGATGTAGCGGATGAGGCTGGAGGACAGATAACCAGCGATGCCGATCGATATCATGCCCACGACAACCTGCTCCATGGAACCGCCCATATAAGAGCTCCAGATAAAGAAGCCGAGACCGCCGCCGGCCTGCTGACCGCCGCCTGAAATCATCTCAGCCGCCAGGACGACTTCCCAGGTAATTCCCATGCCAACCGCAGCGCCGGTAAAGATCGAGGGCAACGTGCCGGGCAAAATGATCTTTCGGAAAAGGTCCCATTGCGACGCACCCATCGATTGGGCCGCACGGAGATACTGCGCGTCGATTGTCCGGGCACCGCCCAGGACGTTGATGACGATGGTGAAGAATGCACCGAGGAACGTCACGAACGCGATGGACAGCTCTGTCGTCGGCCAGAAGATGATCGATGCGGGAACCCAAGCGAGTGGCGGGATCGGGCGCAAGATCTCGAAAGGCGGAAAGAAGATGTCGCGGAAGTATTTGTTCACCGCCAGGGCGAGACCGAATGGTATGCCGATCAACTGCGCCATGCCGAAGCCAAAAAAGACACGCCAGGTACTCAGATACCAACTCTCCCAATAGCCGGGGAGCCAAACAATCTCGGCCCATTTCGCGACAACGGCTGTCGGCGGAGGAATCTTGCCGATCCAGGGGAGCTGATAACCAAACCAGTCCTTCCATTGGGAGCAGATCTCCCAGAAGAGCAGGAAGGCGAGAATAGAGATGACGCCCCGCCATAGGGTTGTGCTCGACATGAGCTTCTGAAACCGGCTGCGTTTGACCACTGTCGGCGCTGGTCCGTGGCTGCTCTGAACAGCATCACTCATGATCTTTTTCTCCCCGGCCTATCCAAAGGTGCCCTATGCAAGTTCACGCTCACCAGCCTCGAATGCCTTGATCGCTTCCTCATGAACGGCGTCCTTGGTCTCCTCGACGAGCACCCTGAATTCCTCGGACGACAACAGTTTGTAGTTGCGTGGTCTCGGAATCTTGACGTCGACAGTCTTCTTGGTCCGTGCAGGACGCGTTGTCATCACCACGACGCGGTCGCCGAGAAAGATCGCTTCCTCCAGATCGTGGGTAATGAAGAATATCGTCACCTTCGTCCGGTCATACACCTCAAGCAGCGATTCATGCATGATCGATTTGGTCAAGGCATCCATCGCGCGATAAGGCTCGTCCAGCAGCAAGACCTTCGGATCGTTGATCAAGGCACGCACAATTTCCGCACGGCGTGCCATTCCCGAAGACACTTCGCCTGGAAAACGCGACGCAACGGCCCCCAGGCCTGCTTCACCGAGCAAATCCCGCGCCTTGTCCCGAGCATCCGACTTGCTCATCACGCCTTGCACGATCGGCCCATAGGCAACATTGTCCAGCAATGATTTCCAGGGAAAGAGCGCGCCATTCTGGAACACCACCATCCGATCTGCGCCCTGATCCGCCAGCGGTTTGGACGGTCCGCAAAGCAACTCGCCATCCAGGAAAATCTCCCCCGATGTAACGGAATGGAACCCGGCAATCGCGTTCAGAAGTGTTGTCTTGCCGCAGCCCGAAGGTCCGACGATCATGCAGACCTCTCCAGCGCCAATCTCCATCGAGCAGTTGTCGACGGCCATCACGTTGACGCCCTCGGGGTCGTAAATCTTCGTCACATTGCGAATGCTGATCGCGCCCCGGGTTGCAGCCCCGGTCTGGTTCGATGCATCGGTCATCTGCGCCGCCTCACTCATGATCTTCTCTCCGCGCCTAACGGCCTTCCAGGGCGAGCGCCCTGACGCGCCACTGCATCATTCTGTTACCGGCCATTCTGACGAGAGCCGAAGTGAACCAACCAACAAAACCGAGCGAAATCATTGCCATGACCATGGAGACGTATTTGTTCACCATGTAGGAGTCGATAATCATGTAGCCGAGCCCGTAATCACCGGAGATCATTTCAGCGGCAACAAGCGAGAACCACGCAACGCCGATGCTGATCTGCAGGCCGGTGAAGATGTAAGGCATGGCACCAGGCACAACCACATGCCAGAAGACGTGGCTTTTCTTAGATCCAAGGCATCCGGCGGCGCGAAAGTAGGATTCATCGATCGACTCGACCCCGAGCATCGTATTCAGAGTCGTTACGAAGAATGACGCCAGCGTCGCGAGGAACAGGATCGGCGTTTCGAAGCCCGAGAACATGACGATCGCCAGTGGGACCCATGCGAGGATCGGGATTGGCCGCAGTGTTTCAAGAATAGGGAATGTGTAGTCTTTGAATTTGCGCGACCACCCCATGAAGAGGCCAAGCGGAACACCAAGTCCGGTCGCTATACAGAAGGCGAAGAAGATTCGCCGACAGCTCACATAGACGTTGGTGTGAAAGTCTTCCGTGTAAAGCGACGTTCCCCAGATCGGATCCTCGCTGAAGAATTCTGTAATAACCTCCATAGGACCAGGGATTTTTTCAAACCTTGGAACCTGGATGCCTTCGCAAAGAAGGTAATAGGTAAAGAGCCAAAGGAAGACGCCGAAGAACATAAGATAGGGCTGCGGCGTCCCGAGAGTCTTGCGCAGCCGATACATTGCTAATTTGAAGCCGGTCGGCGGTGCCTGTGTCGCGCCCGTCCCTACTGCAATTGCATCGTCACTCATTGTTGTGCCCGCCTCGTGATCTCTGGCACCGGCACGCAACGCACCGGTTATATCCCGTGGTTTTCACCCCGACGTAAAACGAGCGACGGGGACGAACCTGCAACGTTAGAAGCTGTTGAAAACGGGCCCCGGAATTACTCTCCGGGGCCCTGCGCACAATTCGCGCTGTGCCCTTACTCCTTGAACGCGGAGTCGGGCTGTTCTTTAGCAAAGCCGATTGGGCTTGTGAGGTTGCGTGCCTTCATGATCTCCATCGCAACCTGATCCATCACTGCTTCTTTGCGAAGCTCCGGATTCGGCACGACTTTGCGGCCATGGAGGAATTTTGTGGCTGCCGAGATCAAGCCTTTGACTTTGTCATTGACGACGAAATCATAGGTGACTTTGTTCGGCCCACCGCCGATTTCGGCTGCATTGGTACCGAACAGCGAGAACCAAAGGGCTTTTCTCGAAATACCTTCCGTCTGGTCATCAGCCATCTTGGCAACCGCATTGGCGTTCTCAATCTTGGAGACGAACAGCTGGGCGTCGAGTTCAGCTTCGAGCCACCCCTTGTGGACATCCGGACGATCGCGAATGATCTCATAGAGCATCACGAGAAAGCCGGCATCGCCGCCTTCAATCCCTTCGAAGCTCTCTCCGCTCGCAGCACGCCGGGCAATACCGGATTTCTGGATCTTGGAAGCTGTGGGCTCCCAGATAACAGCGGCATCGAGCTTGTTGTTCTTGAAGCTCGAGGTAATAACCTCGATGTTCATGTTCAGGTATTTCGCCGGTTTGATGCCAGCCTGCTCAAAGGCCCAGCGGCCAAACCGGTCCGTGCAAGCCCCTTTCGGCGCTGCTGTAACCTTGCCGTCCATCCATTTGACGGCTTCCATGCCGGACTTGAACTTCGGAGCATCATTACGAACCAGAAAGACATTGCATTGCTGGCGCGAGGTGCCCAGCACGGCGACGATCCGGATATCGACCTTCTTATGCTTCGTGGTCGACACCAAGGCAGGCATATCGCCCATATAGCCCAGATGGTTCTTCTCGCCGAGCAGGTTCCCGACGATGACGGACCCCTGCAGGCCAACTGCAAATTCCGCTTCCGATCCCTTCGGCAGGTACTTTTTCCAAAGCTCCTTACCGTTGATGACAACGCCGGACCAGGATTCGGTGTAATAAGGCTGATACCCGACAACCAGCTTCACCGGCTCTCCGGGCTTGCCAAATCCCACTTCGGCCATCGCGGGAGCCGCAGCCCCGTAAGCTACGCCACCGGCGAGTGCTGCAAGAGCCAAGCTTTTTTTGCTTAGATACATATGTTTTCCTCCCTTTCGAGATTTCAACTGCGACGACCCACACATACGTGGAATGTCACCAATCCTCGAAGTCCTCGGCCCCGTTTAATCGCGGCTCGACATACTGAATTCCCAAGAAGAGAAATTCTTCATCTCCTTGAAAGATACACGATATACCCAAAGCCAAATCCTGTCTTCACGGTTTGGCGACAATCCGATGCAGTCAATCTCCGCCTCTATGCCAATGCTTCCGAACAGCAACTGTAAAATCATTGCTTTCAATGTGGTGATACACATCGCCTATCACAGAAAGATTTCAGGGGGTTGTTGTAACATTGCTGCGTCGCAGCAATAACTTGCTCGCGGCAATTTGGCGCGACGACCTCAGTCGGTCCCTACCAACGGCCTGATGAATGGCACGCCTTTGGAGTCAAACGACGATCACCTTGTTGGACGATCACGACTGGCATCGTTGTATCTATCATCTTATAAGAACTTTTGATTTCACCTATTGGGCGCATTGACATTGATTTTGCTAGACTGACGAGGAGCACGGACGGTTGATGTCCTAATTCGGTCGTGCCTCGGTAGACGGAAAACTCGGAACGATGTCCCAGAGCGCCCCTGGGAACCAGAGGAGGTAGGATATGCCTGCACGCAATCACAACCAATGGAATGACACGCCGCCGCTGAAGCAAGGCGAGTGGGTCGATAGCCGATTTACTCGGATCCAGAAATTTACGAGGAAGAACTCGAGAAGATCTTCAAAAAGACCTGGATTCCGGTCTGTCACGAGTCAGAGCTGCCGAAGCCTTATGATTTCAGAACGACGACGATCGCGCGTGAGCCGATTATCATCGCTCGCGGCCCCGACGATCAGATTCGCGCATTTCTGAATGTCTGTTCGCACCGCGGCATGATGATCGAACGTCGCCCCTCGGGCTCCTTCATGGAAGGACAGCCTTCAGGCAATCCTAAACGCATGACCTGCATGTTCCATGCTTGGCAGTATGACATGAAGGGTAACTGCGTTTACATCAGCCGTGAAAAAGAAGGCTATCAGGACCGGGTCTGCAAAGAGCAGATGGGTCTGCGCCGCCTGCGCTGTGAAGTGAAGTTCGGTGGCTTCGTGTGGGTCTGCCTGGATGACAAGGTCGAGACGTCACTAGAAGATTGGGGCGGTGAGGCTTTCGAATGCATTCGCAAGTCGATCGATACCGAGCCGCTTGAAGTCTTCCACTATCACAAGTCGATTATCCAGACGAACTACAAGCTGTGGCATGATACCAATAGTGAATTTTATCACGACTTCATGCACTACCATAACCGCATTACCGGCTTTAACGAGGCCTACTTCGCCCGCAAGAACACGGGTTTCAAGAACGGGCACGTGAATGTTGGCTCATTCGAAGTCCAGTATGAGGAATATGAAGGGTTCGAAGATCGTGGTGAGTTGTCCTTCCCGCATTTGCCGCCGAACCAGTTCTACATGGTCGACATTTTCCCGGGCATGAACTTCAACCTTCGTGGCTCAGCCTTCCGTTGTGACGTTGTCACACCGCTCGGTCCGGACAAGGTGATGATCGAGTTCCGTGGCCTCGGCTTGAAGAGTGATACGCCTGAGGAACGCCAGACCAGGATCAACCATCATAACTCGATCTGGGGACCGTTCGGCCGCAACCTGCATGAGGATCTGATCGGTGTGACCGGCCAGGGATCGGCGATGATACCGGGCGCTGAGCCGCGCAAGATTCTGCACGGTCGTCACGAGAACGAAACAGTTCATGACGAGAACGGCATGCGCCACTATTACGACGAGTGGGGCAAGTGGATGAACCGACTGCCTTCAAATCCGGAACAGCCATACGCACCGCCGGCCGTCGCCGCCGAGTAATCCGGACAACGACACGCTTCGCAGGGACGGTCGGTTTCAGCAACCGACCGTCCTGAGCGATCCGATACAATCGCCAAATCCCAGTCATCGCTGAAGGGCGCAAATCCGAGCCTGACTGGCAACGGCATGAGACACCCAGGGGAGTAACAATGAGCACGAACGGAGCAGGCGCCAGCGAGGCCGTCAAGGACACGATCTATCGGTCCTGCCTACTACTGGATTCGGAAAAGTGGGATGATTGGCTCGAGCTCTGTGATGACGAGTTTCACTACGCCATCAAGGCTTTCAGCCCGGAAATCAATTATGATATGACCTATTTCCAGGGGAGCCGCGCGGATCTCAAGAACATGTGTGAGATGTTGCCGAAGCATAACACCGATCACTCACCGTTGACCCGTCACAGCACGGTCTACTCCGTCGACGTCGAGGACGATGGCAAGAAGGCGACGGCCGTCACCTCGCTGGTCGTTTATCAAAACATGCTGGACGGCGTTAACTCGCATCTCGATTCCGGTGAGAACCATCTCTTCCTGATCGGCAAGTATTTCGACACCTTTAAGATCGAAGACGGCAAGGCAAAGTTCGTCGGACGTGAAGTCCGGCTCGATACACGACGCCTCGACAAGGGCTCGCACTGGCCGATCTAGTTTTTGTTGAAACAAGCACCGCCTTGCGTCCGCATCGGAGCAAGGCGGTGACATTTGCGATACGATACTTTACGAAACGTCCGGCCACTTAGGATCCGGAACAGATCCAATACAACCCGACAAGCCGGCCCGCATATGCGCGCCAAGAATGAGAGCGCTATGAGCTGGAAGACTGTCTGCAAAGCTACCGAGTTTCCCGAAAACGGCTTGAAGCAATTCGACGTCGATGGCACGGCGATTTTGCTCGCCAATCTAGATGGCGACTACTTCGCCTACCCACCTTTTTGTCCGCATATGGAAGAGCGCCTGGAGACGTCCGGTCTTTGTGAAGGCGGCATGCTCACCTGCACCAAGCATCTCTGGCAATGGAATATGCGCACCGGTGAAAAAACAGGTCCGGCGGAAAAAGACCTCCTCATGTACGAGATCAAACGCGAAGGCGATGACATCCTCATCAATCTCGAAAAAGAACTCGAATATGAGTATGAGGAAGAAGACGACGAAGACGACGACAGCTTTTGGGATTGATGCGGTGGTTCAGCTCTCGGTAACGATTTCATCTCTACCAATCGACAAGGCCTAAGAAGACATGCTGGTCCGCGCTCGCAGCAAGAACGAGAAATTCAGCTTCGAAATCCGCGAAGGCGAGACTGTGTTGTACGCAGGACTGCGACACGGTCTTGCTTTGCCCTACGAATGTGCAACCGGAACCTGCGGAACATGCAAAGCGCGCGTGCGGGAGCCCTCGACGATCTCGGAAGGTTGGGTGGACGCGCCTGGCAATAGCTATCTCAAGCGCGAACGCGGCGAGTTCCTGATGTGTCAGACTTGTGCCGTGGCCGATTGCGAAATCGCCATTCCCGCCGAAATTGCAGAAAAACCCGTTGAAGCCAACGCACCTCACTGGACGAACGGCAAACTCGGCGACCTCAAGCGCCTGACCCACGATGTGATTTCATTCAGCGTGACGGTTGCCGACCCCATGACCTTCGAAGCCGGACAGTTTGCGATTCTGCAGGTGCCCGCGGTCAAGGGGTTTCGGGCTTATTCCATGGTGAACTTCGACCGCGACACGTCGACGCTTGATTTCGTTGTCAAACGCAAGCCCGATGGCGCGTTCTCCGACTGGCTGTTCGACAAAGCCGAAGACGGCGTTGAGCTGGAGGTCTTTGGCCCTCTGGGACGAGCCGTTTTCAATCCGACAGAGAATAGAGATCTGATTTGCATCGCTGGCGGATCAGGTGTCGCAGGCATGATGGCAATCCTGGCGCACGGGTGCGAGGCGAACTACTTCGCCGAGCGGAAAGGTCAGCTGTTTTTCGGTGTGCGGACACTGAAAGATGCTTTCTTTATGGAAGAACTAGCGGGCTTCGTTTCTCAGTTTCCGGACAAGCTCGAAGTTACGATTGCCCTATCCGACGAAGATGCGCCGGCAGAACCGGTACCTTGCGGAGGACGGCTACGATTCTCGACCGGTTTCGTCCATACGGTTGCTTCGGAGAGTATTGAAGGACCGTGCGAAAACAGCGTCGCCTTCGTTGCGGGCCCCCCGCCGATGGTCGATGGCGCTCTGCGCATGCTGATCATGCAAGCGAGGCTGCCGGCACAGTTTATTCGATATGACAAATTCAGCTAACGGGTTGCAGCGATCGGCGGTTCATTTTTCCCCCAGAGAACGGCCATACTGTAACGCGACGTAAACGACTTCGAAAACACACGAATCCCGGGTGGTAATGACTCATGGTGCAGAAGGCTGCAGCACTTGCCGTATTACAGAACACAACTCTGTTTGAGGGCCTGTCGACGGAAACTCTGGAAGCGATTGCCGATGCCGCCACGCGGCGGACATTCGAAGAAGGCGACAGCGTCTATGATCTGGGCGACGATGCCGGCGAAGTCTATATCGTCGAGACTGGACGTATTCGATTTTCGCTCGGCGCCGGAAACCGTGCCGGGGCATCGGGATCGATCGTCATGCCCGGACAGGTTTTTGGTTGGGCGGCGGTGGTTGAAGAGCATCCTCGCCGTGTAGCAACAGCTTCTTGCCTGGAAGTTTCGACGGTCCTTGCCATCAGCGGCCAGCAACTCCTTGCCGTGTTTGCAAAAGATACGTCTGCAGGCTACATCGTCATGCGTCGCTTGGCCGGATTGATCGCCGGCAATTTTATGGAAGCCTTGGCGACCTAACACTCTGTACACAAAGCATTTTCGCGTCATCTATAGATAAAGACTAACTCCCTATAACCAGTATCTGGTTTTCGAGCCTTTCGACGATAGTCTAGTTTTATAACTGTCGGTCGGATCGGGAGGACGGATTGGCGCTTTCTAGATAAACGGTAAAGGGCGTCATGGTGTTCCACCTGACTTCCGATACCTAGAAAAATGATCGCGTTACCCTCCAAAATAGACAAATGAATGCCTGACCCGACGACGGCGTAGGGGACAGCCTATCTGTGTTCTATGGATCGGAATGGGAAAACAGTCTGAGGAGAACGCTTCATGTCTGACTTGGAATTGGTCCACCCTATCTCTAGGGACGATGAAGGAGGGGGCGAGTTAAAGCCCACGGACAACCGACCACAATCTGAACAACGTCGTGACTTTTTGCGTTATGGCGCCGCCTTTGCCGGAGCCGCCGTCGCAGCCGGTGCCGCGGGTACCGGAGCTGCCAAGGCCGCAAAACTCTCCGTACCAAAATCAAACAAGGAAATGGGTCGGGAGATCGAGCCGGAAGCCTATGGCATGCCGTCCAAATTCGAGAAGCATGTCAAACGCCGACGCACGGATGTTTTGAAGAACAAGCAGCACTGGTCGGATTGGAGCATGACGCCGATCCATCAACAGCCAGGAATCATTACGCCGAATGGTCTGTTTTACGAGCGCCATCATGCCGGCACGCCCGACATCAATCCTGACGAGCACATGCTCGTCATTCATGGCATGGTCAAGCAGCCGCTCAAATTCACCATGAGCGATCTGATGCGCTATCGCGCAACGTCCCAGTTCAATTTCATGGAGTGTTCCGGTAACACGTTGACCGACTGGCAGAAGGCGAAAGCCACAACCGTTCAGCAATCTCATGGTCTGCTGTCATGTGCGCAATGGACCGGTGTTCCTGCCTCGACACTCCTCGACGAGGCCGGACTGCAACCAGGTGCAAAGTGGGTGCTGTTTGAAGGTGCCGACGGTTCTGCACATGCGCGCTCGATCCCAATCGGCAAATGTATGTCCGATACATTGCTCGCCTATGCCATGAACGGAGAGATGTTGCGCCCAGAGAACGGCTATCCGATCCGCGCTTTCATGCCGGGTTGGGAAGGCAATGTCTGCGTGAAGTGGCTTCGTCGCATCAAGGTCTCCGACAAGCCTTGGCATCTGCGCAGTGAAACGGCCCGCTATACGGACCCGATGCCGGGTGGCAAGTGGCGCCAGTTTTCCATGTCGATGGAGTGCAAATCCGTCATTACGCGCCCGTCGGGCGGCATGATGCTGCAAGGCCCTGGAACCTATGAAATCGAAGGCTTTGCCTGGTCGGGCGACGGATCGATCAAGTCCGTCGATATCACGACTGACGGTGGCGTTACATGGCGTCCCGCAATGGTTGAAGGACCGGTCATGGATCGCTGTCTGACCCGGTTCCGCTATACTTGGAAATGGGAAGGCGGACCTGCCAAGATCGCCAGCCGGGCGGTAGATAGCACGAACTATGTCCAACCGCATATTACTGATCTTTCGGCTAAGCGGTTCACGTCTGGGTTCGTTCAACATCACAACGGCATTTTCCCGTGGTCTGTCAGCGAAAAAGGGGAGGTCAAGAATGCGATCGCATAAGAAACTCGCAACAGCAGTTGCCGCTCTGGCAGTCTCGGCATTTGTCGGTGGACAGGCTTTGGCCGCCAAATACGGTCAGCCGATCAGTGAAGCCGACGTTGCCGCATGGGATATCGACATCTCAACAACGGATGGTGCCGGTCTTCCCGAAGGTAAAGGAACCGTGGCCGAAGGCGCGAAGATCTTTGCCGAAAAATGCGTTGCTTGCCATGGTGAGAAAGCTGCCGGTGGACCCATGTATGGCAGCATGGTCGGCGGAATCGGTTCAATGACGAAACCGAAACGCAAGCTGACACCGGCGAGCATGTATCCTTATGCTTCGATCTTGTTCGATTATACACGGCGGACCATGCCGATGAATGAGCCTCAGAGCCTGACCAACAATGAGGTCTATGCGCTGACGGCCTACATCTACTCTCTGAGTGGTTTGGTTCCGAAGGATGCAACAATGGATGCAGCGGCACTGAAGGCGTTGAAAATGCCCAACCGTGATGGCTTCATGGTCGACGATCGGCCGGATGCCAGTGCAGTATTGTGCTCGGCAAACTGTCCGAAACTCGAGCCGATCCTGAAACAGTAGGTCATTGCCGGGCGTGAGCCGTGCCATCGGCGCACATCCGGATCAGCACAAAAGAAGAGCCCGGCTCCTCTATCGGAGCCGGGCTTTTTTAGTTGCCGTCTTGCTCGGTACAATCGGTATCCGAACAATCAAAGGGTGATCATGTCGGAGTCTTAGCTGCCGGCGTCTTCCTTCTCGAGTTCTTCGAGCTTGGAGTCCCAGTTCATTTCTTTGGCGAACTTACGGACCTCGTCCTTATCCATGTAGACGGTTTCCTTCGGGCCTGGATAGTCGCGGCTCTTCACGTCTGCCATGTAGCGCGTGATGACATCTTCCATGATCGGAATGAGGTCGGTGTAGATGCGCGAGTGGCGCGGCACATGCTCTTCCCAAAGATGGAAGAGATCGGACGAAATGATATGCACGCCGTGCGCACGGTTACCGGCACCGAGGCTGATAACAGGAACATCCAATGTCTCTGTCAGATATTCACAAACTTCTGCGCTCGTGACCTCGCACAGAATTGAGAAGCAGCCAGCATCGACGAATGCCTGGGCGTCGTCAATCAGCTCCTTGGCGCGATCGGACGTCTTGCCCTGAGCAATGAATCCACCAAGCTGGGGCATACGCATCGGTGTGATACCGATATGTCCCTGAACGGGAACACCAGCCTGAACGATAGCTTCGATATTCCTCGCATGATGACGATTGCCTTCACATTTCATCACTTCGGCATTGGCTTCGTGACAAAAACGTCCGGCGTTCTCGACGGCTTGCTCAGGAGAAACGTGAAAGCTCCAATAAGGCATGTCGACCATGCGCAGACCATATTGGCTGCCGCGATCGATCGCCTGAGACATCATCATGACTTCGTCGAAGCTGACTGCGACTGTGCTCTGATGACCGAACAGGATCATGCCGCCGGTATCGGACACACAGAGAATGTCCATGCCGAGACGATCCGATACGACCGCCGTTCGATAATCATAGACCGCCATCTGAGTAATGGCTTCGTTCTCGCGCATACGTTTTTGCAAAGTGCGAATAGTAACTTTTCTTCGTGGCTTGGCATCTGCCATGGAAATCCTCCCTATATGCCGCGGGGTCGCAAATGACGCTGACCGGCGAGCGCGGCATCGTAATGCCAGGGCGTCTTTCGCATGGGGTGGAAAGGAAAGCCTGCAGCGCTCGTCGACTAACGGGGCGAACCTAGCACAGCAGATGTCGTCGGGCTACTTCGCAAACACTACAAAAGCTTGAACTATCAATGGTTTGCTCAAATCTATCACGAACCTGCAGAAAGGATTGTCGGCCGGCTTATTGCGAAGACTTGGACCAGGGGCGACGCGGCCGAATCTTCTCGGAATCGTAATAAGGTAGTGGTGCGAGATCGATCTCGCGGAAGGTTTCGGATGGGTCGGCAAAGACGCTTCGGTCGGCCTCTTGTCGGGCCAAAATGAAGCCAAGACCAAGAACGCCGTTAGCTACAAAACTTTGACAGGCCGAAGTCGGTATCAATATTCCAGGCTCGGTTGGGCGAACGGGGCGACGGGAGGGGCGCCATAAAACCGGATCGGCGTTCGTTTGAGCACGAAAACAAACAAGAGCAATGTCGCTGACAGATCCGTGCTCTGGAGTGGCGGTGTATGTTGCATATCCGATTTCCGGCGCTGAAACCGGCATTCGGAACTCATTGGCGAAGAGAACGAAGCCGGCTTCGATACGCAGAAGATCGATCGCAGCGAACCCGGCGGGCCGAACAACACTTTCAAGTGTGCGCCAGAATGACGGTCCGGCTTCCGCGGGTAGGATGATCTCAAATCCGGGCTCGCCCGTGTATCCGAGGCGCCCGACTATGCAACGATGCCCTGAAAGTTCTGCTCTGCAAAAACCGAAATAAGAAAGTGCGGAGATCGCGCTGCAATCGCCAAGACCATTAAGAACCGCAAGGGCTCCAGGCCCCTGGACGGCAAAAATCGAGCTTTGCGCACTCAGATCTGAAACCGTCGTATCTGCGTCGGCAAGGGATTGAAGGTGGACGACATCGTCATGTACGCCGCTCATAACTTCATAGTGGTCCGGTCCGTACCGCCAGACCGTCAGATCCGAGGTGAGAAAACCCTGATCGGTTTCGCGGAAGGCGTATCGAATCCTCCCCTTTTTCAGCCCATCCAGCGGGCGCCGTGTCAGTTTGCCAATCGTGGCCTGCGCCGTTGGACCCCGAACTTCAGCGCGTGACATGAAAGAGAAATCGAATAGCGCCGCGCTCTGCCGGCACGCTGCTGCCTCGGCAAGCGGGTCGCCATAATCGCGAACGAATGCCGCCGGATTCCAATCGTCTGTCATTCTGTTCGCGTGCCTCTTTTTCACTTTTCATATCGGTCGCAGCAGTCTCTACGGCCTTTTTTTGTGATAAATGATATCTATCATTTCCTGTTTATGTTACACTTTTCGAATAATCCAAATTCAGGAAACGTCGGGCGGCCCAAGGTGCAAAAAGCATCAGCCGTCTCTATCGAGGCAGACACTCATGTTCCTTCGCCAATTCAAATATCTCGTTGCCGTTACAGAGGAAAAACACTTCGGTCGGGCTGCCGAACGCTGCCATGTCACACAACCGAGCCTGTCGAGCGGTATCAAGCAGCTTGAGCTCGAACTGGGTGTGCCGGTCTTTCTGCGCGGACGCGGTCAACGGTTCCACGGCCTGACGGCGGAGGGGCGCCGCGTCGCCGAATGGGCGCGTCGAATCATCGCTCACTGCGATGCCATGCGCGACGAATTGGCCTCGATGCATGATGATCTGACAGGCAATATCCGCATGGGAGCAAAACCGTCTATGTCGCCGGTCGTACCGCTACTCATGCGCCGTATGGGGGAACGCTATCCCGGCGTACAAGCCGATATTCAGTTCATCGGCATCGATGCGATGAAGCTGGGCCTTTCAAACTTCTCGCTCGACGCCTGCATCACCTATCTCGACTATGACGATCTTGGCCGGCTCAACACAATGCCGATCTATGACGAAAGGCTCAGTCTGCTGGTGCCCGACAGTCCGGCGTTCGAAAACAAGGACACCATAACCTGGGCGGAGGCGGCAGAGCTGCCGTTGGCGCTGCTTGGAGAATCGATGCATGAACGCCAAGTCGTCGACCAGGCGTTCGAACGTGTCGGTTGCCGCCCGGATCCAAGAGTCGAATCCGATTCCATTTTGCATCTGACATTCCACGCACAGTATGGCGAACTGGCTACCATCATCCCGAGCCACTTCACGCGCGTACCGGGCCTGCATCCGGGAACCCGTTCGCTGGAGCTTGTCGATCCTGTTATCAGTCAGCAAGTTGGTCTGGTGTGGGCCGATGGCGAGCCCACCATGCCGATGGCGAGCGTCATGGTATCGATCGTTGAAGATATGAAGGCTTCGGGAGAGCTCGAACAGCACCTGGGCGAGTTTGCGGTCGTCGAAAAGAGACTACCGGCGGTTGCCGAATAGATCCGCGTCCGATCGACCAGCCTACCAATAGACCTGGATATGGTAGACGGCGACGAAGAATGCGATCACCAGGATGATGAAAGGCAAGAACGGCAATAGGCTGTTGAATGCGCGCATGGATCTATCTCATAGCCGGAACGGCAACGGGAAAAAGAAGTCTGTCACATAGAGTAGTCCGGCCAGACCGGTAATCGATCCCAGCATGACCTTGAGCAGGTGCTCGGGGACGAAGCGCTGGGTCTTCGCCGCGCACCACGCACCAAGAATGCCACCTGCCGCCGCAAAGAATCCCCAGGCCCACTCTGGTGCGATGGCCGTGCCGGTTACAGCTGGCAATATCACGCCATAAGTAAAGAGACCCACGGCTGAGAGGACAATCACATAGGGGATTGTCGCGGCCACCAGCACGTACATGGGAAGACCATAGACAGCGGCGAAGATCGGCACGAGCAGAAAACCGCCGCCGACTCCGAGAGCGGCCGAGATTACGCCTACCAATGCGCCAGTCAGGAACAGGAACGCCCGATTGACGACCCAGGTTTCTCCCCAAAAGCCGACTGTCAGCTGCAATCCGTCGCGAGACAGCGTTTCGATCCCGACACCGTCAGGCAGTCCCGCCGGTGACAGTCCCTTCTTCTTCCGGGCGGCCGCCTCTTCGCGGAATTTCGCGTCCAGCCCACTCGTCTTTCCTCTCGCCTTGTAGCCTTTTGCTGCAGCAAGACAGAGATGCCCGCCGGCAACGACCAGTGCCAGACCGACAACCAGGGTGAACGGTTTTGTATCCGATAGAAGTGTAATTCGCAGAAACGGCCCCGTCAGCCCCCCGATCACGCCACCGAGACAGACCCACATTGCAAGATCGAGATTCCATTGTCGGTTGCGGCGGAACCCGAACAGTGCTCCGAAAGGGTTGAGAAATGTGAGAAGCTGCGTGGTCGGCGTGACATGAGCTGTCGAGAATTGCAGGATCGACATCTGATAGGGAAGCGCGAAAATCCCAGCGGCTTCACCGACAATCGCCATGGTATATCCAGTCCAGAATCCCATCCAGATCAGATGCCAGATCGGTACCTTTACGCCTGCCAGCGGGAATGCGATTTCGCCACCGGGAAGGAACCCATGCTGCAAGTAAGCTGAGGCGAATCCGGCTGCAAGCACGACGATAATCAAAGGCAGTTGCTCAATCGCGAACTCACGCACGATCGACGTCGGTGCACGGCTCTCTGCGCTGTCACTCATGGATGGGCCCTTTCGGCCTGCAACGACTGGCTGCGAGGGGTCTGGTTTGCAGTATGGTCTTCAGGGTCTTTGGCTACCCGGCACAGGGATGGCCAAGGCGGGTGTCCGATCCAGGTCGATTGTCTGACTGTTACGGATCTATCACTTATTTCCTTATTTCAGGTTTATCGGGCTCGGGCAAATCGCGTTACGCGTTGAGACTCGATCGCCGCGCCGCAGGGCCAAAGCCAGCCTGCCGCACACCGTCCGCGGTCGAATGACCCAGCAACAGGTCCGGCCGCATGACAACAACCTGACGTTTTCTGATTCGAATGATGCCTTGATCCTGCAGCCGATCCAGCGTTGTCGTCACCCATTGGCGCGACGCGCCAACCATGTTTGCGAGATCTTCATGGGTGAACTGCCTGGTGACGGCAATACCGCCGGATTTGTCGGATTCCCCATGCGCATCGATAAGGATCAGCAGAAGTTGCGCTAAGCGTTCCGAGACCGATCGCGTACCAAGCATCTGGACCAGGGATGAGAAACACTGCCCTTTGTAAACGAGGGCTTCCGCAATTCCGATGCCCAATTGTGGGATTTCGCCCATCAGCTTGCGTAGATCCCGTCCTTTTATTGCAATCAGCTCGGTCTGACGAACCGCCATTCCCGACCACATGTGGATTGAGTTGCCGAAGACGTCGGGGCCTCCGACGAAATTGCCGGGCTGCCAATAGGCCAGTGTAATTTCGCGACCTGACGGAGAGGAATAGAATGTCCGGAAGAGGCCGGATTCAATGATGCATATCCCTTCGTGACGATCGCCCTGCCTGAACAGCATTTCCTTGGGTGACAGATTCTGCCGCCGCACATATTCGAAGACGCGCTGCCGTTCCTCCGGCGATAGCGCGCCGAGGATATTGGGCTGGCGGAGATTCGGCGAACCCAGTTCGAGCAAATCGGCGAGACTTGGGTCTCGTCCATTTGTTCTGCCAGCAGCAGCCGCCGCCATGGGCTCCTCCAATCAAACGCGAATACGCGAACCTTCTTTATCGAAAAACGGTGTTTCGACGATCTTAGCAGAAAGAGGGCCCGTTGGTGCTACGATTGTCAAAGCCGTGCCAATTCCGGACTGCGCGACCGGCACATACCCCAGACCAATGACTTTTCCGAGCGTCGGGCTATGGGCCGCAAATGTCGCGTGACCGATCTCGTGGCCGTCGATTTCAATCGGTGTTCCCGGCGTCACCACAACGGGCGGTCCTTCGACCTCATACCCGACCAGTTTGCGAACGATTCCCTCATCCCTGATACGGAGCAGGGCATCGCGCCCGACAAATTCGCCTTTTTCCAGTCGGACAAAACTGTCGAGGCCCGCCTCAAGCGGGTTCGTGGTCTCGTCGATTTCGCGCGTGTAGATATGATAGACTTTTTCCAGTCTGAAAATACCGACAGTCTTGTTGCCGCACAGTTCCATCCCATGCTGTTTGCCTGCTTCGACAAGAGCGTCATACATGGCCCATGAATATCCCGGGTCGTAGATGATCTCGTAGCCAAGCTCGCCCGTCACGCCGAGGCGCGCCAGAATGCAATCGATACCTGCAATCTTTGTTTGGACGCAGCGGAAGTAGGGCAGAGCCTCATTCGAAATATCGGCGTCTGTGATCGGTTGCAGAATATCGCGTGACTTGGGGCCTTGGATTTCGATGATTGTCGTGCCGTTTGTCTGATCATTGATCGACAGATCTTTGTCGCCAATGTGAGACGACAACCAGCCAGGCGTCTTATGGACATTGAACGCTGCTGCGGTCAGCAAATATTTGTCGGGTGCGAGGCAAAGAACGACTAGATCGTCCACAATGCCACCGTCCTGATTGAGCAAGGCCGTGTAATAGCATCGGCCGGAGTCTGGTTTGATATCTGCGGCGCAAACGCTCTGAAGTGCCGTATTGGCTTCGCGGCCCTCTACATAGATCTCACCCATCTGATGGCCATCGAACACAACAGCACGATCACGGCATGCCTGAGATTCCTGTTCGAGCGTTGAGAAATGCTCAGGCATTTCCCAGCCGGCGAAATCCATAAACCCCTTGGCACCATGCGCGACATGCGAACCATAGTGCGGCGAGCGCTTTAGCATCTTGCTCATTCAAAACCTCTGTTCATTGAAATGTGTCGTTGCGTCTCGGAGCCGTCTGCTCCGAGACGCTTGAGCGATATCAGACGTCGCGACGTGGAATATTGGTTCCCTTATGCCACATATCGAAGTGGTTCTTGTGCGTATCGAGATAGGCTCCTTCTTTGAAGTACTTATCATAGAAGTCCGTATCCAGGTGGTGCACCTGAATGAAGTAGAGCAGATGCATCGTATCATTGTGTGCCGGAAACTTGCCGTACTCTTCGAACATGTAACGGCAGATATCCTTGGTACATTCGATGCCTTCTTCACTCAGTCCGGGTACCGCCTTTTCAAACTCTTCGTTCGTAACCGTATGCGGCAGCACCATACCTTTCTGTTCCCATGCATCGAGATTTTCGTCCATTCCCGCGACAGCTGCTTCGACGGCCGCATCCATGTCTTTGTAGTAGGGCGGGCAGAACGATTCAAAATAGCCGTCGAGACCGACCGGATTTGGCAATGGGTCATCTTTCGGCGTCACATGGCGGAATCCGAGTCCCTTGCAGATCGGCGTCCCTCCCATCACCACATGAGGCGTAAATCCGCCATGCATCCAGCCGCCAAGACCCATGGCTTGCATGGCCAACATCATGAGCTGACCCATCATCGCGCCCTCTGCGCAAAGCCAGGAGACGATGATTTTCTCAAGGCGGCTGAGCGGAAGAATCTTGGATTTGTCGAGAAGCCCTTTATCCGCCCATTTCTCGCAGCCCGCAGGCCGCATACCGCGGCGGTCGTCGCAAATGTAGTAGCCGCCACCCTTGGTGTAACGTGCCGCACCGGCTGTATCGACCATATTGACCATCAGGCGGATGAGATCTTGGCTGATATCGGTCACGGGCATGAACAGAGTTGAACCCGGTTTGTTGGTCACCCAATGGTTATGGGCATAGAGACCTGGCTCTGCGCGCGGCAGGTCGAAACGACCCTCACCGAGCTTCACCGTGTACTCATCATAAAATCCTTTGATCTTGTCCCGGTCTTCTTGCGTTTCGTACTCCCGCATCTTCGACATCTTATGCTTGGTGCCCTGATAGAGGTACAAGCCGTCGTCATTCGTGAAGAAGAGCTGGGTGCGGTGTGCGCCGACGGCGCTGGGGTGCGTCCGTCCGACAGACTTCACCATGCCACCTTGCGTGTCTCCCTCGCACAGGATCGCACCTGTGACACCCGTCGCCGCAGCGACCAGCATCGCCGTTTCTTCCTCGGATAGAGGAAAGGGCTCTTTGTCGGATTTGTAGACGAATGGCCCATGGCTCAGTTCCATACCGAATCCGAAACGACGCGAACGCCGGCCTGTGAGGGCTTCGAACAGCGGGAAGTTCCATGCCGCTTCGACTTCGGGCTTCATGCCATAATTGTCGCTGCCGTCACTCATTCGATGGTTCCTCCTGCTTCACGGGTTCGTTGGCTGCTTTGGTGAAGAAAAGGAAGGGTAGGCCGAGTATCCAGGGCAGCATGCGCGGACGCAGTAGCTTTCCGAAGATCACAATCAACTCACGCGGGGTAATATAGGTCCGGGCATCCCAGACGCCCATCCTCCCTATCATTACGAGTTTGCCTTGTTCGGTCTCGAACCGTTCAATGGTGATCTCGAAGTCACCAGCCATCGAGCGAATCAGCATGGCCTATTCGCCTCCTCCCTTGTGGGGTCTGCGGCCAGCCTCCAGATCGCTTATCTGCTATAATTGAGACGCCGCGCCCCATTTTTTTGTCGTTTTATGGTCCGGTGTTGGCCATGTAGCGTCAGTCAACTAGTTGACATTCAGATCGTCAATGATGCCGATTACTGATATGACGACCGAACGCCGTATTACGCCCACCAGCTCGAAAAGAATGGTGGTGCAAACCCCTCATCGGCTCCATACTCGCCTACCTTCGGAGTGCCAACATGGATAAGCTTTTTCAGTGGCTTGAGGCACTGGATCTCGAGGAGCATGTCCAGACATTGGCGGACAACGATATCGATTTCGATATCCTCCCCCACCTGACTGAGCATGACCTTAAAGATCTTGGATTCTCGATCGGCCATCGGCGCCGATTTCTGGTCGCTGCGGCGAAATTGGCGGGTAACGGTCTGGCTAATGGTTGGCCAACAGACCCCTTATCATTCTTCCCTTCCGAGCGGGTTCTTCATGCCAGAGGCGCACTGGAAGGCGAACGCAAACAGGCGACAGTGCTCTTCGCGGATATCGTTGATTCAACTCGGTTGACTTATGGCAAAGATGCAGATGAAGCAGACATTCGTCTTTCGCCTGCCATTGAGGTAATGCGAAAGGCTGTCTTTCACTACGAGGGATATGCCCGCCCACGCGGCGACGGGATACAAGGTATTTTTGGTGTTCCGCTGGCCCATGAAGACCACGCACTGAGGGGGTGCTATGCGGCGCTCGATATTCTGGTGGCCATTGCGGAGCTCAATGCCAGAATCCGAGAAGAGTCTGGAGAATTCATTCAAGTTCGGATCGGCATCAACTCCGGCGAACTTCTGGTCAAAGGGATTCATGACGACCTGCTGATGGAGATCGATGCCATCGGACCAATGATTGCCGTTGCCTCACGCATGGAAAGCATGACGCCACCCGGTACTGCGCAGATCACTTCTGCAACCATGGCGTTGGTCGAAGGGTTTGTCGATGTCGAAAGCGGCGGGCGTATTCCGGTCAAGGGAATCGATGAACCGATAGAGGTGTTTCAGCTGAAGGGCGCCCGAACCCTAACAACACGCTTTCACGGCAAGGCTGCCCGCGGATTGACCCGGTTCGTTGGCCGACAACACGAAATGGGAGCGCTCGCTGCCGCCTGGTCGGACGCTGCAAACGCCAAGGGGCGCGTCGTCACGGTCTTTGGTGAGCCTGGTGTTGGCAAGTCCCGGCTCTTTTGGGAGTTCACCCATTCGCCGCCGATGGCAGACGCACTGGTGCTCGAGGCGAGTTCAGTTTCGTATGGAAAAGCAACATCATACCGCCCACTGATTCACTTGATCCGGCAATATTTCAAGCTCCAACCCAATTTTGACGATCGGCGTATCAAGGAACGGGTCAACGGCAAATTGATGACTCTGGACGAGGATCTCCTGTCCTATAGATCGGCAATCTTCGACCTATTGGGTCTGGACGATGTCGATCAGGAATGGCTCGCGCTGGACCCTCTGGTGAAACGGCAAAGAACAATCGAGGCCGTCACTCGGGTCATGCTGCGGGAGGCGAACATTCAACCGCTCTGCCTGGTATTTGAAGATCTTCACTGGACCGATACCAAGACAGAGGCTGTACTAGACGCCATCGTGGACGCAACAGCTGACAATCCAATCCTGCTTCTGGTCAATCATCGCCCCGAATATGACTGCCGCTGGCGAGATCGATCCAATGTCATGCATTTGCACATCGGTCCTCTGCCAGAAGACAGCGCAGAAGAACTGTTGAACGGAATGCTCGGCTGCGATCAGGCCCTTACGCCCCTCAAAGAAAAGCTGATCGACGTAACACTAGGCAACCCGTTCTTCTTGGAAGAGACGGTTCAAACACTGAAGGAACTTGCGGTCCTAACTGGATCGCCCGGCGACCTGGAACTCTCCCGGCCCGTTACCGAAATCGAGGTCCCTGTCTCTGTTCAAAGCACACTAGCAGCGCGTATTGACCGGCTGCACCCCAACAACAAACTCTTGCTCCAATACGCATCCGTAATTGGGAAAAACCTGCCTTATGCGGTCCTCGAAAAAGCGCTGGATATATCGGAAGACCGACTGCAAACCGGCTTGGCAGAGCTACAGGACGCGGAGTTTCTCTATCAGGCGGAGACATACCCCCGGTGTGAATCTTCGTTTAAACATGCCCTGACCTATCAGGTCGCTTACAACACTTTGCCGAAGTCGCGCCGCCAAGCAATCCATACCTGCATAATGCAGGCGATCGAAGAGCTTTATACAGACAATCTATCTGAGCATGTCGAAGACTTGGCTTACCATGCGTTGCAGGGAGAAGAGTGGGAGAACGCTGCCAGATACGCCTTCCTTGCAGGCAAGAAATCCTATGACAGATCGGCAAATGAAGAGGCGGTGAGCCACTTGGAGTGTGCCTTGGGGATCTTCGACAAATTGCCGCGAAATGAAGAGCTCTTCAATCTGGAGTTCGATGTTCGGCTGATATTGCGCCAGGCACTCCTTAATCAAGGCGAAGTCGGACGAATAGGTCAGCTACTGGATGAGACAAAACCACTGTTGGAGCATATCAATGACTCCAGTCGTAGGGGTAAATTCGAGGCCTATCTTTGCAATTTTTTCTATGTAACCGGCGACCAGGATCGCGCGATCGCTCATGGCCATCGGGCCATGGCTATTGCCGAATCCGTCGAAGATCAGATTCTCATGATCGAGATGTCCTATCGCATTGCTCAGGCCCACTACGAACGAGCCGATCATCGTAAGGCAATTGAGTTGCTCACAAATGGACTGGAACGCCTTGGATCAGATCGCGAGCTTGATCGCCATGATATCGCAGCACTACCAGCCGTTATCTGCCGAACCTGGCTAAGCCATTGCTTTGCAGAACTCGGAGATTTTGAACGTGCAATGCAGTGCGCCGATCATGCGGTCATGCTCGCCGATCGGTCCAACCACCCTCTCAGCATCGTTCTATCGAGATGGGGTTCGGGCCATGTGCATCTGACGCGACATGCGTTGGGGGAAGCACTTATTCACTTTGAAAGAGGACTCGAGGTGAGCCAGCGTTGGCACTTTCGGAATTGGCTTCCTCGCCTTTTGTCTTCTGTCGGTCTTTTGCGCGCTATCGCCGGAAAACACGATTCGGCGCTCGGTTCACTGGAGGATGCAATTCGCCTAACTACTGAAACCGGACATAGCGTAGATGAGCCTCTCTTATTTCAGCGTCTTGCCAGGGTGCAGATGATCATCGGCGAATTCGATGCCGCGCTGCTCAATGCGAAAAAGGCACTCCGACTGTCATCGATTCACAACGCCAACGGGCTCAAAGCGTCGAGCCTCCATCTCTTAAGTCAAATCTATGCAAAGTCCACCAACCATGACCTGAACAAGGCTGACGAATATCTGAGTCAAGCGATAGAAGTCGCAAACGATTTGTCGCTTATGCCCCTGTTCGCTGAATGCCATGAGACGCTTGCCGAGCTTCGAAGCAAGCAACAACGACACCTCGACGCTGAGAAAGCGCGCCAACAGGCCAATCTTCTTTTCAATCGCATCGGGATCGCATCCGATGGTCTACGATCATTGGAGGACTTGCTTTAGGTCGCTGCCGACCCGGTGTCGTTGTCCTCGTCGGCCGGCGCTAATTCGAATGCCTCAACAGCAACACCATGCTCACGTGCAACCTTTCTTACAGCCAGCTGAATAAGTTCCCATTCCGCACGTGATGCGCACCCTTTCAGTGTGATGCTGTAGTCTTGGTCGCTCTCATGCCCGTCCGTCGTATTCTTATCGCGAGATGATGATTGCGGCATGCGTCAATTCCCCTGCAACAACATTCATTTACAACTTGAAGTATCGCACAAAAAAAGACCATGCTCGCGCTTCAAAGGCCAAATGCCGCACCGCAAACATGGTCTATTCTGATTTTATCGGACGCAATAAACGCACGAATAGAGAAAACTGTGAAGAATTCTATTTCTTCTTCAACTCCAACGTCACGGAGTCTTTGTCTTTAACCGCACTTTCCAAAGCCTGCTTCACAGCACTGAGCTGGTCTGCATTATCGGCTGTAATCTTCAGAGTACCCGTGTAAGTAGGACCTGTGCCTGCAACACCACTTGTCATTGTGTAAACTCCCCTAGCTTTGGTGAATGGAAGATAAATCGCAGTTTTCCTCAAATCGATACCAATTGCAAGCATCGTTCACAGCATGGATGCACTCGCCACCGATCATGGTCTATAGCGGTACCTCATCGATCGAAAGGATGGATGGAAGTGTGTCGTGATCGCGGATTAGGTAATAATCTGGCGCAAAATCACGCGCTTCAGATATTGATGGGGCTTCGCCAAGCGCGAAAGAGACGTAAGTCTCGGCCATATTATGTGTCCCCGTAAAATCGTAGAAATTCGTGATCATTGCAAAACGACCTGCATTTATCTCAGTGATGTTCGAAATTCCGTCGGAGTCCTGTTTAATATCGATGCTGAATATACCGGAAACATGCGGATCTAATGCGGCCAGTGCCGCCTCGCACATATCCAGTGTTTGCTCGTCTCGGATCGTCTTGGCAACGGCCGGGGTCGATGAGGTGCCGCTTGGGCGATTTCCGCCGTCGAGATATGTCAGGCGCTCACACATCTTGATCAAAATCGTCTGCCCTTCATGCAAATGTGCCTGCACATTAAAGTCACGCCCTGGAAGAAATTCCGAAAGGGTAAACTCCTCCGTGTCTGTCCCTCGCATGTCGTTCCAATAGCGGATCCAATTGACTGCCTGTTCGACCGAATTCACTTTCGTAGCGGCACGTGATCCGGCCCCCGTGCGGGTCCGGCACCAGGCCATAGCTGGATTACCCAATGCCTCGAAAGCCAGTGGGACATCATCCAGGGTTGAGAGGGCAAAAGTCGCCGGTACCGGAATACCCGCATCGCTCATGGCTTTGGTCAGTTCGTACTTGTCCTGGCAAGTCTCGATGAGCGGCGTTGGCGGAAGATAGACGACGCCACCCAGCATTTCTCGAGCGCGAGCAACGGCGAGTGTCTCGGGCTCGCTACTTGGTATGATCAGATCGATCTCTTCGGCATGCACGAGATTTCTGATTGTATCGGCAAACATTTCGCTCGATGATTCAGGCACGATACTGGCTTCGTCTGCCGTTGATTTTGCCAACATGAATGGGTCATGGTGGCAACCATGAATGCTTACTTCGCGCTGACCCGCCTTCAAGCTATTGATCAAGTTGTTTGCGCGACCTGTTCCTGCGCCCATTACAAGTATGTGACTAATCTTCTGACGGGCGGGTCGTGAGTGTTCACCTAAGATTTCATTTCCCATCTGTGTAACTCTGATCCGACAGTCGTTGCGCAGCATTGAAACGACTCGGACAATGCCATGCGTCAGATATGCGATCAATCCAGGTCACAGCCCGATGCACGGCACAGAAATGCCAAGAACCACGCGCGTCGTGATACGCCTCAACAACATTCCCGATACTGACATCCCGAACGTCAGGCCCACAAAATCATATCTGTTCTATTTGTCGCAGCGCTTCGTGTTAACGAAGCTGGCAGCGATAAAGAGGATGAACTAGAAAGTGTCGTTACCAGCACTAATTCCGAACTTAATGCAGACCGGCACAATGACGACAGAGAATACGAAGAAACGCTCCCTTGCGAATATTGAGGTCTTTGGAAATCTCAACAAGGAATCACTGTCGCGATTGGACGCGAAGTGCCGTTGGCGCGCTTATGAACCCGGTAGCGATATTGTCGATCTTGGCGATAACGAGACGGATGTCTATTTCCTGACGGACGGTTTGGCCCGCGTCGTCATCCATACAAGCCGTGGCAAGGACATTGCCTTTCGCACCTTAGAAGCAGGCGATGTTTTCGGTGAGCTCGCTGCCATCGATGGAGGCCCACGTTCTGCGAGCGTAGAAATTCTCAAACCAAGCGTGATTGGATCCATGAGCGCCCAACAGTTTCGCGAGGCGCTCATCAATGAACCAGAGCTGAGCATGGCATTGCTAATGCAGCTGACGGGTGAGGTCCGCCGTCTAACAGCAAGAGTGTTGGAGTTCAGTACACTTGCCGTCGCGAATCGAATCCAGTCCGAATTGCTACGTTTGGCAGGCGTCGACATCAATCCCAACGAAGAAGTTTTGATTCGTCCGGCACCGAAACATGCCTTGATTGCCAGCCGTGTGAGCACGCATCGCGAGGCAGTGACGAAAGAACTCGGCAGACTAACCCGCCTTTGTATCATCGAGCGCCGCGGCCCTGATCTGGCCGTCACTGATGTTGAACGTCTCGCCCGCATGGTGCGCGATGCAAGCAACGAGTAGGCCTCGGCTGCGTCAACGCCACCGCCAACGGGAAATGTCACAATTGTGATTTTTCCCACATTCTTCCTCGCCAACATTGGATACCCTACCTATCACTCGGTCATGTCGGAAATCAGCAATAGAGCGCACCAATGACACCACCTCGGAATCCCAGGATATGACAACGGTCCCAGACACGCCGAACAGCAAGTGTTTTGACCGGTTCGGTCGGACCACGTGCCGCAGTCTTTGGTGCCGGAGCGGGCAATGAAACACGAGCTCAGGCGGGTGACTTTGTTTGAGAACGTCTCCGATCGCGTCCTGCGTGAACTTCATGGACTTTGCCAGTGGCGCGAGTTTGCTGCAGGTCAGGAGATTCTCGGCCACCATGAGGAGTCGAACGACGTCTTCTTTCTGACTGACGGCACGGCACGCGCCGTTGTCCATTCAGCATCAGGCAAGGCAGTGGCGTTTCGCGACATCAAGGCTGGCGACATCTTCGGTGAGCTGGCAGCAATCGACGATCGTCCTCGCGCGGCGTCGGTGACAGCGCTCACGTCCTGCCGTGTGGCCTCGATGACCCCAGATCGTTTTCGCGATACCATGATGCTGCATCCGCAAGTTGGCCAAGCCGTCTTGCGACACCTCGTCGTACAGATCCGTAGCCTCTCAGAGCGCGTCTTCGAGTTCAGCACGCTTCCGGTAAAGCATCGTATTCAGGCGGAGTTGTTGCGACTGGCAGAACATGGTGCGGTAGCCGATTCAGAGGCGCAGATTGAGCCCGTGCCGACCCACGAAGAAATTGCCAATCGCGTCAGCACCCATCGTCAGGCTGTGACCAGTGAAATAAACCGGCTCGTACAGTCCGGACTCGTAGAGCGCGACGGCAAACGACTGCGGATCAAGGATATGGATCGCCTGACGCAAATGGTCCAGGAAGCCACTGGCAACTGATATTTGCAGAAACAATTGGCAAGAGGTCTGTTGAAAATCTCCCAACAGGTCCCAGTTTTCAGAGCATAAACGCTTGATAGTTATCTCGAAAGGTCTCGCATGGCTGTGAGTGCCACCGCACGCCGTGATCCTGCATTTGACGAAGCGATCGCAGCATTGAAGCAACGTCTTGCCGAAATCCAGGACCTGAAGTCGGCGGCGAAACTGCTTTCCTGGGACCAGGCAACTTACCTGCCGGCAGGCGCTGCCGATGCCCGCAGCAGGCAGTTGGCGACAATCAATCGTTTAACTCATGAGAAGGCGACAGATTGCGCGATCGGCCGGCTGCTCGACGATCTCACGCCCATGACTGAAGATCTTCCGGAAACCTGCGCGGACGTCGGCCTGCTGCGTGTGGTCCGTCGAGACTTCGAACGGGCATTGAAGATTCCTGACGATTTTGTCGTCCGCTCCGCGACAAACGCTTCATCTGCCTACAGCGAATGGACCCGCGCACGCCCGGAGAACGATTTTGCCGCAATGGTTCCGCACCTGCGCCGTGCTGTCGACCTCGCGCACGAATATGCTGGTTTCTTCGCCCCCTATGACAATGTCGCCGACCCCCTGATTGCGAAGGCGGACGAGGGCCAGACGACCGCATCCGTCCGCCAGCTGTTCAGCACCCTGCGGCGAGAACTTGTGCCCATGGCCGCCGCCATTTTCGAACAACCGATTACCGATGACAGCTGTCTGAAAGGGTCGTTCGCATCGGAACGCCAAATGGCGATTTGCCGCGCGGCAGCACAAACGCTGGGCTATGACTTTCAAAACGGACGCCTGGATACGACCCACCATCCATTTTGTATGTCCCTTTCCATCTCCGACGTGCGCATCACCACACGCATATATGACGACGACATTTCGCAGGCGCTCTATTCGACGATTCATGAAGCCGGTCACGGCATGTACGAACAAGGCGTCGGCCTTTCGCTTGCAGGCACGCCGCTCGCGCATGGTGCATCAATGGGCGTTCACGAAAGCCAGTCCCGACTCTGGGAGAATATTGTCGGACGATCTCATGGGTTCTGCGCGTTTCTGCTGCCCCGATTGCGCGAAACATTTCCAGGCCAGTTCGATGCCGTCAGTTCAGACATGCTCTATCGCGCCGTCAACAAAGTCGAACGATCCCTGATCCGCACCGATGCGGACGAGGTGACCTACAACCTCCATGTGATGCTGCGCTTCGATCTCGAGATCGACATGCTGGAAGGCCGTCTGGAAATTGCAGACCTTCCGGATGCCTGGAATGCACGGATCGAGAGTGATCTCGGATTGACACCACCCGACGACCGCAATGGCTGCCTTCAAGATGTTCATTGGTTTGCCGGCGGTATCGGCGGTCAGTTCCAGGGCTATACGATCGGCAATGTGCTAGCGGCTCAATTCTATACGGCGGCGGTCGAGGAAGTTCCTGCAATTCCGCAGCAGATTTCCGAGGGAAACGTCGCGGCATTGCACAGTTGGCTAAGTAAACACATCTACCGCCATGGCAAGGTCTTCACACCTGATGCCCTCATTGAGCGCGCCAGCGGCGAACCTATGAGCGCCGAGCCCTACCTTGCATATATGCGAGAAAAGTATGGCGCGCTTTATGAGCTGCCAATAAGCGCGCACCCAAATTAGCTTTTTCAATCTTGGGCTTAGACTGTAATCCCTATGTCCGGAACGGACCTGAGGTATCTGGAGCGGGCGATGGGATTCGAACCCACGACCTCAACCTTGGCAAGGTTGCGCTCTACCCCTGAGCTACGCCCGCGTTACAGCGGGCGAGTTATTGCGCAGAAGACGTGGCTTTGCAACCCTGACGCGGATTTATGGCGAATGGTTTTCTGCAGCAGGGCTCGGGCTTTCATAGCGGATAGCAAGCCAAGTCAGGCTGGCGCTGATCACGTCGATGGTCACGGGCACGACATAGCCCGGCCCGATCTTGCCAAGGAGGATCATTGCTGTCGCGAACAGGGCCATGAGAAAGCGGGCCGGAACGGTCCAGATGTAGAGAGCCTCCATGTCATAGTGGACGGCAAGGATATAGAAGCCTCCCATCACCATCGTCAGGGCGCCGAACATGCGCACCCACGTCGGATCTGCAACCGTCACATTCAGGATGCCAAGTGCGATTTCAGGCGAGACGATCAGTGGCAGGCCGGCGCTGAGCGTCAGATAGAGGCCATACAGATAGATACTGAATGTGGTCTTACTCATGCAGCATGGTCCGGATTGCGAACATCGGCGAATTGCGAACGATTTCGGAACACGAATTGTAATACCAGCCGCAGCGGTGCGCCAAGCGTGGCCGATTGCCGTCATGCCCGCGATGTGCTTTGAGAGCGACACATTCACCACTAACTGAATTGCGATACGAGTCAGAAGCAAATGGCAGCGAACCGAGAGGATCTCTTCGAGCGATTGGAGACGCTCCAGATCGAAACGCGGACGGTCGAACATCCACCGCTCTTTACCGTGGAGGAGTCGCAAGCTCTGCGCGGCGAAATCCCAGGTGCGCACACCAAGAATCTGTTCTTGAAAGATAAAAAAGGGCAGATCTGGCTCGTTGTTGCCCTGGAAAATGCCGCGATTGATCTCAAGACATTGCACAAGACGATCGGATCGGCGCGTCTCAGCTTCGGGAAACCCGATCTCCTGCTCGATGTCCTTGGCGTACCGCCAGGCTCTGTAACGCCGCTTGCCCTTATCAACGATGGCGAGACCCGTGTTCGGGTCATTCTGGATGCGGCCATGATGGAATGCGATCCGCTCAACTTTCATCCCTTGGAAAACACCGCGACGACGACGATCAAGAGCGATGACCTGAAGCGCTTTATCCAGGCCTGCGGCCATGAACCGCTTGTCCTTGATCTTTACGACCGCGCGTTGCCGAGCCATGAAGAAGCGCAAGGGACATAACCAGTTGCCAAAGACAACGCATATGGCCATGTTGAGGGCAATATATGGATCAGCATGCACATGGTCGGAGTCGGTGATGTGCAGCCAAGTTGAACGCTTCTCGGCATCTAGAGCAACTTATGTGCACCTAAGCAGATGCACATTGCTCCAGACAAAGTACCAATAGCGAAACAGTGCAGTTGCGACGGCTATGGAAACACCAATTCTGAAATCGAGCCCGCCGGACGGCGGCATGGGTGAGGCGGATCTGATTAAGGACTCGTCCACCGCCACGTTCGCAGCGGATGTCATGGACGCATCCAAAGATGTACCGGTTATTGTCGACTTTTGGGCACCCTGGTGCGGACCCTGTAAGCAGTTGACGCCGGTTTTGGAGAAGGCCGTCAAGAGTGCGGGCGGCGCTGTCCGTTTGGTGAAGCTGAATATCGATGAAAGCCCGGCGATTGCCGGTCAGCTTGGTGTACAATCGATCCCAGCCGTTTTTGCATTCAAGGATGGGCGCCCGGTCGATGGCTTCATGGGTGCCGTACCTGAAAGTCAGGTAACGGCGTTTGTCCAGCGATTGGTGGAGACCTTCGGCGGCGGCGAAAGCGAAGACCATCTCGGTATGGCCAACGCTGCCCTCGACGCTGGAGATGCGCCGCAAGCCGCCCAGATTTTTGCGGCCTTGCTCCAGGAAGACCCGCAGAATGCAGATGCCATTGCTGGCCTTGCGAAATGCTATGTCACGACGGGTGATCTGGATCGTGCCGAAGAGACACTGGCACTCACCCCTCCCGCCAAGCGTGGCACTGCATCCATTGCAGCTGCAGAAGCGATGCTGGAGCTGGCTCGCAAGTCGGCTGATGCAGGCGATCTGGGCCCGTTGGAGAGCAAAGTCGCTGAGAATCCTGACGATTTCGAAGCCCGTTATGACTTAGCCATCGCGCTTAATGCCCGGAGCGATCGTGAAGGTGCTCTTGAGCAATTAATGGCAATTTTCGTCAAGGACCGCGAGTGGAACGAGGATGCGGCACGCAAACAGTTGGTGCAGTTCTTCGAAGTCTGGGGTCCGACTGATCCAGTAACCGTGAAGGGCCGGCAGCGTATGTCTTCGGTTCTCTTCGCGTAAGGCCAAGGCCGATGACGTGAGCGATCGTTACCGAAAACCCGATGATCTGCCACGGAACCTTTCATTGTTCCCGTTGCGCGGTGTCATCTTGCTGCCGGGCTCGACTCTACCGCTGAACGTCTTTGAGCCACGCTATCTCGAACTGGTCGACGACGCCCTCAAGAGCGACAGGCTCATTGGCATCATCCAGCCCAAACGCGATGCAGGTGAAGATGAGTCTCCTGAAGGCAATGCAGTCGAACTCCGGTCGGTAGGGACCGTTGGCCGCATCACGGCTTTTTCGGAAACCGAGGATCGACGGTATCTCATCACGCTGACCGGAATCTCTCGGTTTGACCTGGCAGGCGAAGAGACCACAGACACGCCATATCGTATTGCGTCGGCCGAGTATGATCGCTTCGCAATCGATCTCAATCGCGGCGACGGGGAAGAGAATGTCGATCGGGAGCGTCTTCTGGATGTGCTGAAAACCTATCTTAAGGCGAACAAACTCAGCGCCGATTGGGAAAGCATCAACCGCTCGTCGAACGAGCTTCTTGTAAATACGCTGTCGATGATCAGTCCCTATGGCCCCGAAGAAAAACAGGCTCTACTCGAAGCCGCCGACCTCAAAACGCGGACGGACGTCCTGATTGCCCTGGCCGAAATGGAGCTAGCCACCCGAGACGACGGGTCAGGCACAACAATCCAATAGAGAGCCCCCAATGACCGATCGCGAACAGACCGCGCACGATCCAGCACAGGTCGATCCCAAACTTCTCGAAATTCTGGTCTGCCCTTTGACCAAAACTGTTCTTGAATATGATCGCGATGCGCAAGAACTCATTAGCCGCGCTGCGCGCCTCGCCTATCCGATCCGCGACGGCATCCCAATTATGCTGCCGGACGAAGCGCGGCAGTTAGACGACTGATAGAGGACCTCAGCGCCACTCATCGAGATGCGTTGGCCGCAATCCTTGTCGCCGAATCGGCCTCGGTCAATACTGCTTTCATGCATCTCGAAGTGCTTGATAATCCACAAAATATATTGATTACTTACAGTAAGCAATACTGTGATTCGGTATCAAACCAGCTCGCCCCTGAGCAATCTCGGCAACTCTCCACTCAACCCGGCAGCTTCCTGAACAAAACCGTGCTTGAGCGGGGGGAACCGGTCGACGATCCCAAGGCCAAGACTTCGGGCAGCGCGCAGCGGTCCGGCGTCATTTGAGAACAATCGGTTCAACGCATCCATGGCTGCGGACGAAAGAATGCTGTCGAAACGTCTCCAGCGCTCATAGCGTTCGAGCACTGGTTCCGTACCGATATCGAGACCCAGCCTCATCGAGTCGATGACGACCTCGGCAAGAGCTGCAACATCGCGCAAGCCTATATTGAGACCTTGGCCCGCAAGCGGGTGAACACCATGAGCCGCATCGCCGGTTAGTGCGATCCGGTCGGCAATGAAGCGTCGCGCGACATGCATACCGAGAGGATAAGATATCCGCGGCCCGGCAAGTTCGAGTACCCCGAGCCGATGGCCGAACCGACGTGTAAGCTCGGACAAAAAGGTACTTTCGTCGCTGGCCATGATTTCTGCACCGCGGCGGGCGTCCTCGGTCCAGACCAACGAAGAGCGGCGCCCTGTCAGCGGGAGCATGGCCAGTGGCCCGGCGGGCAGAAAATGCTGGACGGCACGACCGGCATGATCGCGCTCATGGGCGACGGTTGCGGCAATGCCAATCTGATCGTACTGCCATCCGATGGTCTTGATCCCCGTGCGCCGTCGGATTGGTGACCCGCGACCATCCGCCGCCACGAGGAGCCGTCCTTGAGCACTTCCGCCGTTTTCGAGTGCGATCTCGGCGCCAAAGGCACTCACGCTATGGTCCGTGATCTTGGCCGGTGCCAAGAGCGTAATGCCATCGCATTCGCGAATCGCATCGAGAAGTGCCTTACGAAGGAAGTGGTTCTCGACAATGTGTGCTGCCGGCGCTCCGTCGTTCAACGTGGTTTCGAAATGGAGCAGGGCGGAACGAACCGCATTCGTCAGCGGTGTGTCCGTTATTTCAATATCGCACAAGGGCTGAGCAGCGCCCGCAACCTTGGGCCATACTCCGATTGCATCGAACAGCTTGCGACTAGCGGCGGAAATTGCCGATGCCCTGGCATCCGCGCTGGCCTGTGCAGCAGGTTTGCTGGCGACCGCATCCACAACAAGAATTCTGGCAGCAGAAGGCAATGACCTGTTGAGACAGAGTGCAAGCGACAAACCGACGAAACTCCCGCCGGCAATAACGACGTCGTAGATCTCACGGCTGTTTCGTGTCATTCGGTTGCCATCGCTCGATTGCCGAACGCCCATTTCCCTGGATCAGAGCCTCCAATGACAAGTGCCGTCGAAGACCTGCTGGACATACTCGATCTCGAGCCTCTGGAACACAACCTGTTCCGCGGTCGCAGTCCGACCCATGGCTGGCAACGTGTCTTTGGAGGGCAGGTCATCGGACAAGCCCTCGTCGCGGCCAAAGCCACTGTCGAAGGGCGCGGTGCTCATTCGCTTCATGGCTGCTTCATGAGACCAGGCGATCCGAAGGTGCCGATAATCTATGAGGTGGACCGTATCCGCGATGGGAAAAGCTTCACGACAAGACGCGTAGTCGCCATCCAGCACGGAGCCGCAATTTTCTCCATGACGGCCTCTTTTCATACCGAGGAGTCAGGTTTCGACCATCAATTGGAAATGCCCGATGTCCCGATGCCAGAGGATCTTCCGAGCGAAACCGAACTAACACGGCGGTTCGTCGACAAGCTACCGGACTCGATCCGGCGCTATTGGGAGCGGGAAAGACCCATCGAAATTCGGCCCGTCGATATCTCCCGTTTCCTGTCACCAGAAAAACGGCCCGCGTTTCAACATGTCTGGATGCGAACCACTGGGCCCCTGCCGGATGACATTGGTCTGCATCAGTGCGTTCTTGCCTATGCCTCGGATTTTACACTTCTGGATACAGCCCTGATCGCCCACGGAAAAGTCCTCTACGAGCCGGATCTGATGCTCGCCAGCCTCGATCATGCAACCTGGTTCCACCGGCCTTTCAAAGCCGACGATTGGCTGCTCTATGCCCAGGACAGTCCTTCGGCATCGGGTGCAAGAGGTTTTTGCCGCGGCAATGTCTTCACCCGCGACGGCAAATTGGTGGCGTCGGTGGCCCAAGAAGGCCTCATTCGGGTGCGTCGGACTTAGGTTTTGCCGAGCCACAGAACGGACGAACTGCACTGCATAAATTATAGGCTAACACGCCTTAATGCATAATTATTGTGCATTTTCTTTTCCGTTATCGACAGAAGACGGTAGCGCCTTTCGCCTGTTTTATTCTTTTAAAACAACTAGTTAACACCAATTAATCGGAGTTGGCACGACCCTTGACTATAGGAGTCGCATCACGCCCGCAAAGGCCCGGTCATTTGCTGCCAATCTTGGCATCGCTGAGCCGGGTCAGCGCCACAAACTGAACAGGATGGGGACATGAAACTGGTTATGGCCGTTATCAAGCCCTTCAAGCTGGACGAAGTGCGCCAAGCCCTCACCGACATCGGTCTTCAAGGCATGACCGTGACCGAGGTGAAGGGATATGGCCGCCAGAAGGGACATACCGAAATCTATCGCGGCGCCGAATATGCCGTAAATTTCTTACCGAAAGTAAAAATTGAAGTCGTCGTCCCTGAGGACGCGGCGGAGAAAGCTGTCGAGGCCATCGCCGCTGCAGCAAAGACCGGACAAATCGGCGACGGCAAGATCTTCGTCACGCCAATCGAACAGACCTTGCGCATTCGCACAGGCGAGACCGACTCGGACGCGCTCTAGGACATCGAAAAATCAATCTCATGAGTTGTTGGGGAAAATGATGAACGGAAATCGTACACGCCTCGCGGGCGCAGGAGCGCTTGGCCTCGCCATGCTCGCTTTTGTCGAGCCGGCACTTGCTGAGGACAAACTGAGTGCCGGCGACACAGCCTGGATGCTGACCGCTACTGCACTAGTCCTCTTGATGACCATTCCGGGCCTGGCCCTCTTCTATGGCGGCATGGTTCGAAAGAAAAATGTTCTGGCTACCATCATGCAGAGCTTCGCGATCTGCTGTCTCAGCACGATCGTATGGATGGTGATCGCTTACTCGCTCGCTTTCGGAAACGGCGGCGCCATGAACGCTTATGTCGGCGGTCTGGAAAAGATGTTCCTCACCGGAATGGGCAAAGACTCGTTGACGGGCACGATTCCTGAATCCGTCTTCATGACGTTTCAGATGACCTTCGCCATTATCACGCCGGCGCTGATCACGGGTGCGTTTGCCGACCGCATGAAATTCTCGGCTATGCTTCTGTTCTCTGCGGCATGGGTCATCCTCGTCTACGCCCCGATCTGTCACTGGGTCTGGGGTGGCGGCTTCCTAAGCGACGCAGGCGTCCTGGATTTTGCCGGCGGCACGGTCGTTCACATCAACAGCGGTATTGCCGGTCTGGTCGCAGCGCTCGTCCTTGGAAGACGTCACGGCTATGGCGTTGAAAACATGGCACCGCATAATCTGACATTGAGCGTCATCGGCGCATCCTTGTTGTGGGTCGGTTGGTTCGGCTTCAATGCAGGCTCTGCCGTTGCCGCCGACGGCGCGGCAGGCATGGCCATGGCCGTCACCCAGATCGCGACAGCTGCTGCCGCGCTGGCATGGATGTTCGCGGAGTGGATTGTTCACAAGAAGCCAAGCGTCCTCGGCATCATTTCAGGTGCCGTCGCAGGCCTCGTCGCAATCACGCCGGCAGCCGGATACGTCGATCCCAAGGGCGCGCTTGCCATTGGCCTTGCAGCCGGCGTCATCTGCTTCATCGCCGCAACCAGCATCAAGCGTGCGCTAGGCTACGATGACTCCCTGGATGTCTTTGGTATCCATGGTGTCGGCGGCATCGTTGGTGCAATCCTGACAGGCGTCTTCGCCGTCGAAGCGATTGGCGGAACGGGCGGCCTGCTCGAAGGCAATCCAGGCCAGGTATGGACCCAGATCGAAGGCATTCTCGCCACGATCGCCTATAGCGCCATCGCGACCTTCATTCTGCTCAAGATTATCGATGTGATCGTCGGCCTCAGAGTCGAGGAAAGCACCGAAATCGAAGGTCTGGACATCAACCTGCACGGCGAGGTCGTGCAGTAGAATTTCCTCCCAAGGCGCAGCCTCACTCGAGACCGCGTCTTTTTCTAAGGGCACTGCGCGCAAGCGTAGTGCCCCTTTTTTTGGCATTTTCACTAGACTCACCGCCTATTTATTGGGCGAAGCCAGTGTTTCACTACCAGAAATATCCGATGGCATATTAGCTTAACCTACTGCTTTTACGCGGCAATTTTGGATGCCTAAAGAGTTGGCACATCTCTTGATCTTCCAGGCGCAAAGGTTGGGCATGCAATGCCTGCCGAATAACCAGTCGGGAGGATAGGATGGGGAACGTCGCAGCAGGTGCAGACGTCTTTTTTGTTTTGCTTGGCGCGATCTTGGTTTTTGCCATGCATGCCGGTTTCGCATTTCTCGAAGTCGGCACGGTGCGTCACAAGAACCAGGTCAACGCCCTGGTGAAAATCATCGTCGATTTCGCTATTTCGACAACAGTGTACTTTTTCATCGGCTACACATTGGCCTATGGCACCGATTTTTTCGCCACCGCCAGTGATATCAGTGGCAAGGCTGAGGGCTTCGGGGCGCAAGGGCTGACCCTGGTCAGTTTCTTTTTCCTTGCGACATTTGCCGCAGCGGTTCCTGCGATCATCTCCGGTGGCATCGCCGAGCGCATGCGCTTCTGGCCCCAATGTATTGCGACGGCCATTCTCGTCGCACTCTGTTACCCCCTGTTTGAAGGTATCATCTGGGGCAGCAATTACGGCATTCAGGCATGGTTCAAGGCGACACTTGGCGCCGAGTTTCATGATTTCGCTGGGTCTGTTGTTGTCCATGCCGTAGGCGGTTGGATTGCTCTCGCCGCCGTTCTTCTACTCGGCCCGAGACGTGGGCGCTATGACGCCAACGGGCGCCCGGTCGGCATCCCGCCATCATCGATTCCATGGCTGGCCCTGGGGTCATGGTTGCTTTGTGTCGGCTGGTATGGCTTCAACGTGATGACTGCCGGCTCCCTCAGTTCCGTATCCGGCCTGATTGCCATCAATTCTCTCATGGCCATGGTTGGAGGTATTCTCGCCGCCCTAATCGTGGGTCGAAACGATCCCGGCTTCGTTCATAATGGTGCGCTCGCCGGTCTGGTTGCTGTCTGCGCAGGCTCCGACATCATGCATCCCATGGGAGCATTTCTTGTCGGTGGCATCGCCGGCGTCATCTTCGTCGTGTTGTTCCAGCTCTGCCAGAACAAATGGAAGATCGATGACGTCCTTGGCGTCTGGCCACTCCACGGTCTCGCCGGCCTTTGGGGCGGGATCGCTGCCGGCATCTTCGGTCTGGAATCGCTTGGCGGTCTTGGTGGCGTGACCTTCCAGGCGCAACTGGTCGGTAGCATTGCCGGAGCCGCCTATGCCTTGCTTGCCGGGTTCGTTGTCTACGGCGTTCTTAAGGCTGTGCTCGGCCTTCGTCTTTCACCGGAGGAAGAGGACATGGGCGCAGATCTGGCAATCCATAAGATTGGTGCAAATCCAGAGAGTGAAATGATGGGACGGTAGGCGCAAACAACTTTTGTCTGATGCGCGGTTGTCCGTGGTCTCATTGCGAGCCTTGAATAGGCGCTGGTGCTTTCCGGTGGGATGGTGCCGTGTTGGTGGATATGGGTTTATTTCGCTCACGGCTATTCCACGCCGTTGGCGTGGGCCTCCGCGGGGGCGGCCTGACCGGCCGGCGCGCAGTCGCGCTTGCCGCGCCACTCTGGCGCGGTTGTTCTTTGCTGATCCAAGATTCTGTCCGTATTGCACGAGCGAAACAGCACGATCTGTCGTGGAACCAAGGACAACCGAGCGACTAGCGAGGCAAGGCCAAGCGGCCGCCGCCCGGTCAGGGCGCCCCCGCGGAGGCCCGCGCATCAGCGCGGAATAGCCGTGAGCGAAATAAACCTGATCCCAAAACCACGGCGCCATCCCACCGGACCGCACCAGCCAAACAAAACGATCCCACAACTATGCAGCCGCCACCTCGGCACTCAGAAATCGATCAAGCTTCTCAAAAGACGCCGACCAGCCTGCAACAACCATCTCGCTTCCCGCATCCGGGATGCCATCATGAGTCAGCCGAACTTCTGTACCGTTGTCGCGTTCAACAAACTCGACCCGAACCTTCATCGTCTCTCCGGGCTGCCATCCAGCCATCTCGTAAGCTAGCAGCGCTGGCGGATCGTATTCGGTGATCGTTCCGTTCATCGGGAACTCGCCGGCACCTTGAATGGTCATCTTGTGGTGATACTTGCCACCACATTTCGGCTCGACCTCCGACACCACATTGGTCGTGTCGGCACACCCCCACCACTGTTCCACCTTACTCGTCTCGATCCATGCATCGAAGACAGCTTCTCGTGGCGCGTCATAAGTGCGTGTGACAGTCAGTCGACCGTTTTCGTATCGGGTCTGTGTGCTCATGAACTCTCTCCCGTCGTACTCTTCAGATACGCATCAACACGGTCGAACTGGTGCTTCCAGAATTGGGTGTAGTACGCAATCCAGCGTCCGGCTTCTTCGGCGGGTTCCGGATTGACCCGAATAATATGTTCGCGCCCACGGCGATCCCGCTGGATCAAACCCGCACGCTCAAGCACGCGAAGATGCTTGGAAATGGCGGGTTGAGACATCTTGTGGGGAGCGGCCAGGGCAGAGATATTGGTTTCCCCATTCGATAACTGGGCAAGCATTCCCCGGCGGGTCGCATCGGACAGCGCACCGAATATCAGATCGAGTTGAGCTTCTTGCATAACCATATGGTTATGTATTTGATTATCGCTTACACGTCAATCGATACTCGATAGAAGTCGAGGCGCGGGTATTTGCACCGTCCCGTCCAAGGCCCTATTAAGACCTCGTTAACCGTTGGTCTTCTAACGTCTGGATGCGCCGCTTGGGGAAGATGGCGCATGCCTCTGTAACCGTCTCGCGTAACGCTCGAAGGCTCTCATGGCCCCAGCTCAATCCGGCACGCAAAAAAGCGCTCCGATGATCTCGCCCTTCGCTCGGCTGACAGAGCTGCTCGAAGGCGTCGATCCGGGCGATACACCTATCGATATGACGATCGGCGAACCGCGCCATCCGATGCCGGCCTTCCTGGCCGATATCCTGGCTGATACAAATGCCGAGTTCGGAAAATATCCGCCGATCCGCGGGACGGCGGAGTTGAGGGAGACGATCGCTGCGTGGCTCAAGCGGCGCTATCCACCGCTCGACGGTTTGCTGGAGGCGGACCAGCATGTATTACCGCTGAGTGGCTCGAGAGAAGGGATTTTTTCCGCGATTTTTCCCGCGCTTGCGCGCAAACCAGATGAGCCGCGGCCTGCTGTCTTCATCCCAAATCCGTTTTACCACACCTATGCGGGCGCAGCGGAAGCGGCACAGTGTGAACCCATCTTTCTGCCGGCACCGCCCGAAACCGGTTTTCTCCCCGATCTGAGCCAACTCTCTACGGCCGATCTCGACCGGGCGGTCGCCCTATTTCTTTGTTCGCCGTCGAATCCTCAAGGGGCCGTAGCTGACGAAGACTATCTGTCACAAGCCATTACGCTCTCGCGCCGCCACAATATTCTACTGTTTGCAGACGAGTGCTATGCGGAAATCTACACTGAAGCACCGCCTCCGGGGACACTCGAAGTTGCAGCAAAAACCGACGAGGGACTGAGCCACGTCGTCTCTTTCCAGTCGCTATCAAAACGATCGAATTTACCGGGACTGAGATCCGGGTTTGCCGCGGGCGATGCCGATTTCATCGCCGCCCTCGGCGCTTTTCGCAATGTGGTCGGCCCGCAAATGCCGCTGCCGATCCAGCATGCCTCCACCGCGCTTTGGAAGGATGAAGCCCATGTGGAAGCCAATCGGGCGCTTTATCGTGCGAAATTCGACGCAGCGTCCCGAATAATCGGCAATCGCTTCGGTTACCAGCGCCCTCCGGGCGGGTTTTTCCTCTGGCTCGACATGAGCGAACATGGTGGCGGCGAGGCCGCGACGCAAACGCTTTGGAAACTCTGTGGTGTCAGAGTGGTCCCTGGAGGTTATCTGGCCCGCGACGGGGCCGGGGGGGCCAATCCTGGCGCCGATTTCGTGCGCGTCGCATTGGTAGACGATCTGGCAACGACCGAGGCCGGTCTTGCGCGGATGGTGGACTGTTTAGGGTGATATCGGGGTTCTATGGCTGTAGTTGCAGGTAATGCGGATCGCAAACGGCTGCTGCCGGATGCTGTCGAAGAGGCTCTTCGACGGTTGGGCTATCAGTTTATCGGGCTGATCCTGTTCGGCTTGGCGATTGCTGCGTGGACCAGTCTTCTTACCTGGTCGATTCATGATCCAAGCCTCAATCATGCGACCCGGGGTGAGCCCGCCAATCTTCTTGGCAGTGTTGGCGCGGCTGTTTCCGACATGACGCTTCAGCTGCTTGGTCTTGGCGCGATTGTCTTGTTTCTGCCACTTGCTGTGTGGGGCTGGCGCAATATCGGCCCCGGGCGATCGACACGGGTCCCCCTGAGACTTCTCGCCTGGCCCGCTGCAATTCTGTTCCTGTCAGCCGCACTTGCTGCGTTGCCACGACCTGCCGGCTGGCCATTGCCGAACGGACTTGGCGGTATCATGGGCGATCTCATCATGTCCGGGTTCGACACGGTGACAGGACCTCTTCCCGCAACCGCAACATTTGTCGTCGGCGGTCTCCTGTTTGTATTTTTTGGATTCCGGGGTCTCCTGTTCGCCTGCCACATTGAGCCGCGTGCCCTTGCCGTTCTCTTCGAGCGGCCTGAAAGGCCCGAAGTCGAGGAGATGGATGAGGCCACCAACGACGGCGTCGCGTTGGACGAAGACGGAAATAAGCCTTCCCGCGACTATCTGGCGATGACGATTGGTGCTGCTTGGCACAGCATCTTGTCTATTCGCTCTACGGTCCGACGTGTCAGTGCATCTCACGCGGCTGCAAATCCAGAACCAGTCGAGGTGATGGACGGGCCGCTCGTCGGAGCAACACCCTATGCCCAAGAAGAAGCCCCGGTAGCAGAACCGGCTCTGATCACCCCAGATGGACGGATCGAACCATTTTTCGGCGACGCCCCTGAAGATCAGGGCGAGCCGCTTCCCCAGAGCTTTGATGCGCCGCTCTCCGATTATGATACCCCGGATCTTGGGCAAGGTGCCGAAGCGGAACCGGTAGATGCCGGGTATCAGATAACGCGGACGACACCCGAGCCGGCTCAGGGGACCGTGATCAAACGGATTGAAGCGGACGCGTCTCCCGTCCCGACCACTTACACACTGCCGCCTCTCAAACTCCTCAAGAAACCGACGGCGCCAAGCCAGTCATCACAGATTGCGGATGATGCCCTGCAGGCAAATGCCCGGCTGCTCGAAAGCGTCTTAGCCGATTTCGGGGTTAAAGGGGAAATCATCAATGTGCGCCCTGGTCCCGTCGTCACGTTGTATGAATTAGAGCCGGCGCCCGGTACGAAATCGTCGCGAGTCATCGGTCTGGCTGACGATATTGCCCGCTCAATGAGCGCCATAGCCGCCCGTGTCGCCGTCATCCCCGGACGCAACGCCATCGGTATCGAACTGCCGAACGAGCATCGTGCAATGGTCTTTCTGCGGGCTCTGTTCCAGACAGATGAATTCTCCGACGGAAAAGCCGGTCTTCTACTTGCGCTTGGCAAGGATATCGGTGGCGGCCCGGTAACGGTAGATTTGGCGCGCATGCCGCATCTGTTGATCGCCGGTACGACGGGCTCCGGTAAGTCAGTCGGCATCAACACCATGATCCTCTCGCTGCTGTACAGAATGACGCCTGAGCAGTGCAAGTTCATCATGATCGACCCGAAGATGCTCGAATTGTCGGTCTATGACGGCATTCCGCATCTCCTGGCACCGGTCGTGACGGAGCCGAAAAAGGCAGTCGTCGCGCTCAAATGGACCGTCAAGGAGATGGAAGAGCGCTACAAGAAGATGTCCAAGGTCGGCGTGCGTAACATCCACGGCTACAATGAGCGTGTCGTCGAAGCACAGGCCCGCGGTGAACCTTTGACCCGAACGGTCCAGACCGGATTCGACCGCGCCACCGGCGAAGCAATCTACGAGCAGGAGGAAATGGACTACGAGCCCCTGCCCTACATCGTGGTCATCGTCGACGAGATGGCGGATCTGATGATGGTTGCAGGCAAAGACATCGAAGGCGCTGTCCAGCGGCTGGCCCAGATGGCCCGTGCGGCGGGGATCCATATGATCACTGCGACGCAGCGTCCAAGTGTCGACGTGATCACCGGTACCATCAAGGCCAACTTCCCGACGCGTATCTCATTCCAGGTCACGTCGAAAATCGACAGTCGTACAATTCTGGGTGAGCAGGGGGCAGAGCAACTTCTGGGTCAGGGCGACATGCTCTATATGGCCGGCGGTGGGCGTATCATGCGAGTCCACGGACCGTTCGTCTCGGATGATGAGGTCGAGAAGATCGTCGGCCACCTGAAAAAGCAAGGCGTGCCGCAATATCTCGACGCTGTGACGGAAGACGATGACGACGCTGGCGGCGCCGAAGGCGCGATACCTGAAGACGGTGCGCCCGGTGCGTCAGGAAACGACCTTTACGACCAGGCCGTCGCCCTTGTACTTAGAGACGGAAAGGCGTCGACGAGCTATGTTCAGCGGCGTCTTTCAATCGGATACAACCGGGCAGCGTCGCTGATCGAGCGTATGGAACAGGAAGGCGTCATTAGTGCCGCCAATCACGCTGGCAAGCGCGAGATCCTGGTACCAAACGGGGAAGACGAGCAGCCCTATTGAAATTGCTCGCCGGCCGCAGTTTTAGCGCCCTATGTTGACCATTTTCCTGTGGACTATTTAACTCCGCCTGAGACGAATCAGAAGGCATCAGGGGTTTTAATGAGAATGACATCGTACAGCCGAGCGGCTGCCTTGTTTGTTTGTCTCCTGTGGACGGTTCATCCGGCCCCTGCCGCTGACAATAAGACGGGTAACCAGGCAAATCCTCTGGGGGCGATCAAAAGTTGGAGCGCCCAGGTTGAGAATCAGCAGACCGCAGCCGTGCCATCGAGCTTATCGCCGGAAACGCTTGGCTTCGTTCAGCGGATCAATGGTTTCTTCAACGAATTGATCCACCTGCAGGGTAGGTTTGTGCAGACCGACCCCAATAATGATCGGACAAAGGGCCGATTCTACGTACAACGCCCAGGTCGCCTGCGGTTTGATTATGCGCCGCCAAGCAAATTACGGATCGTTGCTGATGGGCAGTATCTCTCAATAGAAGATCATGACCTGAATACGGTTGACAAATACCCCCTGGACTCGACGCCCTTCCGAATGCTCCTCGCTGCCGACGTAAACCTGTTTCGCGATGCCAATATCGTCAATTTCGCACGCAACAAAGACCTCGTGGCTTTGACGCTCGAGGACAAAACAGGCGAATCTCCAGGTTTGATCAAGTTGTTCTTCACATTGAAAGATAATGGAAAGACCATGGAGATCAAAGAATGGGTCATTACCGACCCACAAGGCCTGGATACACGCATCGAACTCGGAAATCTGGTTTGGGGCAAAGAGAAAACGACCGAATTCTTCAGTACAACAAGCGTGGCTTTCCCGAAATTTGGTGACTAACGCCACAGGGTTGTCATTCCACGCTTTTTTGGTCGGGTTTCCGAGGATTTTGAGAGCCCTCCCTCCCACTATCGGATCTACCCCATAGCCGTCAGGTGATGCAATTTCGCATCTGGCAAGTTTTTTTTAACTTTTTTCGACGGCAACAATTGAAATTGCCTTCCGACCCCCTATCTCTTGTTCATAGCGGGTGTCGTCGATCATCATCGGTAGTGCCCCCCGTCTAGCCGTAAGACGTCATCCGCTTCGCGCCGGTTTCCCTCCCGGCGCACCGCGCATAAAGCGCTTTTCTTGCGCCCAACCTCGCGCAGCGGTTGGGCGCTTTTTTTTGCCCGGATTCACACGTATGCGAAGATTGAGCTACTCAAAGTGGCTTCAGCCATGTTATTGGCCAGCACAATAATTGTTGCAGTTAACCAATTATTTTGATTGGAAATCAACGATTTGGGCCGATGGTCGTGCGCAAATCGCAGAGGTCACAGTGTTTTCATGCGTTTCTCAGTTGCCACTTGGAACATCAACTCCGTTCGAAAAAGGCTCGATCTAATCGCTCGTTTCGTCGCCGAGCATCAGCCGGATGTGTTGTGTCTCCAGGAGACCAAATGCGACGATACGAGTTTCCCCCATGAGGCGCTTTCCGCAATGGGTTTCACTCATATGGAATGGCACGGCCAGAAGGCCTATCACGGTATTGCAACGCTTTCGCGCCTGCCAATGAGCCGCCATGAGACGCGCGATTTCAACGGCACTGGCGAACCGCGCCATCTTTCCGTAAGCCTGGAGATGGGGAAACGCCGGAAGCCTGTGATCGTGCACAACTTCTATGTCCCCGCCGGCGGCGACGAACCTGACACGGAATCCAATCCGAAATTCCGCCAGAAACTGGATTATCTGACCGGGATGAGCGAGTGGGCGCAAGAGAGCGGCAGGAACAAGCGCATGGTTCTCGTGGGTGACTTGAATGTGGCGCCGTTGGAAACCGATGTGTGGTCGCACAAGCAATTGCTGAAAGTCGTCAGCCATACGCCGATCGAAGTCGAGCATCTTAATCGCGCACAGGATGCCCATGATTGGGTGGACGTCGTTCGCGCGCATATACCACCGGATGAAAAACTTTATACGTGGTGGAGTTATCGTTCGCGCAACTGGCGCGCTTCAAACCGCGGCCGGCGACTTGATCATATCTGGGCCACACCGACGATTGCCGCGAAGGCAACGTCTCTCAACGTGGTTCAACAAACGCGCGACTGGCAACAGACGTCTGACCATGTGCCGGTCGTAGCGACATTCGATCTTGGCGAGAAATAGGGCAGGGATCCGGACTGGAGCCTTGTCGACTAGGCTGTCGCGTCGGCGATCGCTTTTGGCCTTTCGGGTGTGACAGGCCTGGCACCCCAAGTGAGACAGTGCGCCCACGCCAAGCAATCTGTAATGGCACATAGCGCGACGCCGCGAATTCCCAGTGTCCGAAACATCTCTCGGGCTGCGAGTATCCGATAGTGCCATTTTGGCGATTTCCAACGGCCACCCCGGATATCCTTGCGGCTGCCTTTTGCGATCTTGATCGACGACCGGAATAAACCGCCATGCTCTGCCGGCGGCGGATAAATCCCATAGGTGTCGAGGCCAAGAATGTACCCATACCGAAGGTCGGCATCGATCGGTCTCACGCGCAGTCCGTCGGCCAGAAGTTTTCGCGCCCCGGCCGCACTTACGAGTTGAGCGCCAGCCTGCTTCGGTAGTTTAGAGTATCGGACCAGATGACGACCGGACTCCAGCTGCGTCAGATTCATGACCGCCCGGCTCGGTCGGCTGGAAAGGCGAACGATATCCCAACCATCGGGCAGCCCATCGATTGTTTCGCGAACCGTTTGCACGAAATCGTCGCTGAGGCGAACGTCGTCCTCAAGCACGAGGGCCCAATCCAAGCCGCTCTCGAGGATGCGTTCGTAAGCGAGCAGATGGCTGGCGTAACATCCGACTTCGCCTGGCAGAAGAAGACTTGCCGGCGTTCGCGCATCTCCGCTGAAGAACCTCGTGCGCAAATGGTCCGGGACATCAAGCCCGGCGACGGCTTTGACGCGCTCGATATCGAGCCCGACCCTGTCGGCCTCGGACGAAATATGCGCCCACCGCCCGCGCTCTCGGTCTAGATTAATAATCAGCGCTGGTGGCAGGTCGCTTTCATTGCGACCGGTGCGAAATGATCCGACAGACTGATACTCTGCATCGTGAGCGACAGACATGGAAGCTAAGCGTCCCTTTACCACTGACATCGCACTAGCGAGGCCCTTCAAGCATGGCGGAAATTTGATGCACGCAGTCATCAAAGCGTGATCAAGCCTCGCTCCAACAGTCGGGTTCTTTGGTTAACAGGGCCTTAACGATTGACCGAGCCTCTTACAGCGTCGGATCGAAACCACTGAAATTCAGAGCAATTAATCGACTTCACAATGTTCTTATTCCGTTCACGGATCGATCGATCTGCCATGAATTGGCCTGTTTGGACGATCGTCGGACGTCATTGCCGCTGAGATCATTCGCCGCACGCGACCGGGCAGGCTGCATGTTTTCGGTCTCACACGACTCTGCCGCCCTCGGCCTTGCCATATGGGTGCGCTGATGTAGTTTGGCGCTCTGCGTGCGGCAATTCCCGCAATCCTCATATTGACTGCTCAGCAGTTCGATTGGAGACGTGCGCAACAATCGACTTTTCTTCCTGCATCTCGACGGATTCAACAGGGCACTATGATCGATCGGCGAACGGTACTGGTTACGGGGGGATCCGGGTTTCTGGGCTCTCACTTGTGTGAACGCCTCATCGAAGATGGGCACGACGTGCTTTGCGTCGACAACTTCTTCACTGGCGACAAGCGAAACGTGGATCACCTATATGGGACGCCGCGGTTCGAACTCCTGCGCCACGATGTGACCTTCCCGCTCTATGTAGAAGTTGATGAAATCTACAATCTCGCCTGTCCGGCATCCCCGATCCACTATCAACACGATCCCGTTCAGACGACGAAAACCAGTGTACACGGTGCGATCAACATGCTGGGTCTCGCCAAACGTCTCAAAGCAAAGATACTTCAGGCATCGACCTCCGAAGTGTATGGCGATCCCAACGTCCACCCACAAGACGAGTCTTATTGGGGTCACGTCAATCCGATTGGGCATCGGGCCTGTTACGACGAAGGCAAGCGTTGTGCCGAGACATTGTTTTTCGACTATCGCCGGCAGCACGACCTACCGATAAAGGTTGCACGAATCTTCAACACCTACGGACCAAGGATGCATGTGAATGACGGCCGCGTAGTATCCAACTTCATCGTGCAGGCCCTGAAGGGAGAATCGATTTCGATCTATGGCGAGGGAGATCAGACGCGCTCCTTCTGTTATGTGGACGATATGATCGAAGCGTTCACGCGCCTGATGAACACCGACCCCGACATCACGGGTCCAATCAACCTCGGCAATCCTTCCGAGATCACCATCAGAGAACTCGCAGAAACCGTCATCGAGGAAGCAGGATCCAAGTCAAAGCTCGACTTTCATCCTCTGCCTTCCGATGATCCCAAAAGGCGTTGCCCGGATATAGGCGAAGCCAAGAAAACACTGGGGTGGGAGCCCAAAACGGAGCTGCGCGACGGCCTCAAGAAGACGATCGCCTACTTTGACGCCCTGCTGTCTGAATAGTCGCGAAGCGCACTATTGCGACGTACTGCCTTCGCTTGGCAGACCAGGGTCGAGGCGCTCCAGAGTCCTGGACATAGCTCGAAGCCGGCCTTTGATGCTGTCAGTGAAATGCCGGCCAATCGACGGATCGCGCTGCATGATTTTCCGCAGCGTCTCTGTCGTGAGCGCTATGGTACCGACGCCGCGCTCGGCAATAACCGTCGAGCGATAGACGGTCCGAAAGAACATCGCCGGTTCTCCCAGAAGCGTCCCAGGTCCAAGCCGCTCCGGTTCAGAGTCCGGTTTGGCTCCAGGTGTAACTGCCTTACCGGTAAGGATAACATAGGCGACTTCGGCCGTACGGCCCTTTTCGATGATCGTTTCGCCCGGCATGAAACTGCGCCAACTCGCCGTAAACGCGATTACCGACAATTGCTCGGGGCTCAGGCCTTTGAACAATGGAACCTGCTGCAGCACCTTTGTGTTTGAGTCCAGAGCCATTGGCAACTCGCTGCCTGATTTTCAATTCACCCCATATGGGGGCTAGATCAACCTGCGTGTGTCCGACGAGACGCACATAACTTACGGCACGAGTTTATACCCGCCAGTTTCCGTTACAAGAAGTTCGGCGTTCGACGGATCGGTTTCGATTTTTTGCCGGAGCCGGTAGATGTGGGTCTCGAGCGTATGTGTGGTCACACCGGCATTGTACCCCCACACTTCGTGCAGCAGAACATCGCGTGTGACGACCTTCTCCCCGGCTCGGTAGAGGTACTTCAGAATTGAAGTTTCTTTTTCCGTCAAACGGATCTTACTACCTTCATCAGTGACCAGCGTCTTGGCAGCCGGCCGGAACGTGTATTGACCAAGTGCAAACACTGCGTCTTCGCTTTGTTCGTGCTGTCGAAGCTGGGCACGAACGCGCGCCAGCAAAACTGCAAATCGAAAGGGCTTGGTGACATAATCGTTGGCGCCGGACTCCAATCCCAGAATCATGTCTGCGTCGGAATCCTGGCCGGTCAGCATGATAATCGGACTCTTGAAGCCGTTTTTTCGCAACAGCTTACATGTCTCGCGACCATCCATATCCGGAAGTCCGACATCGAGAAGAATCAGGTCGATGTGCTCGCCTTTTGCTGTCTGCAGTCCGTCCGCTGCGGTGCCTGCCGCAACCGTATCGAATTCTTCGTGCAGAGCCAGCTGCTCCGTTAACGACTCCCGGAGATCCTCGTCATCATCAATGATGAGAATCTTTCTGGCGGTGCTCATGCTTATCTCCGGGTGCAAATTGACGGAATTGATCTTATCACTGATGTAATCTCGCCCCTAGGTGACGGCAAGACGCATCGGTACACGAAGTAAATCGCGATTCGGTCAATTAATGTCACGCATCCGTGAGAAAAAGGCGATTTATGTCCGGCGGTCACCGTTGCTGCCAAACCGGGCTCAATTGATCGTCAGCACCCGGTCGTTTCCATGCGCCATCGGCAGCGGCGGGCTGACCCCGCGGAAAACCGAGGGCGATGGCGGCACACCGATCGGAAAGTGGTCGTTGCGACAGGTGTTCTTCCGTGCCGACCGCAGGCCAAGACCGCGAACGTGCTTACCTGCCAGACCGATCCGGCCGAACGACGGCTGGTGTGATGCCCCTCGGGACCGGAACTATAATCGTCTTGTAACGTTACCTTACGCAGCCGCAGCAGAACGGTTATGGCGGGATGACCATCTCTACGATCTGATTGTTGTGCTCGGTTACAATGACCGGCCGCGGGTTCAAGGTCTCGGTAGCGCAATATTCATGCATATCGCTCGCGCCGGGTTCCCGCCGACGGACGGATGTCTGGCACTCGAGGAGCACCATCTTCGTTTACTCTTGCGCAATTCCGGTTTGGGAACTCTTGTCGTCATCCCAGGATAGTCATTGATCACTCTCAGGCCGGCCGCTTCGCGCGCGCGCCAAACAGCGCCGTACCGACCCGCACATGGGTCGCACCAAGCGCAATCGCCGTCTCGAAATCGGCGCTCATGCCCATGCTGAGCTCAGCCACATCATAGTTCTGGGCCAAATTCGCCAGGAGAGCGAAATGAAGAGCTGGCTCCTCGTCGATCGGCGGGATGCACATCAATCCGCAGATGGTGAGTCCCAGTTCCTCTCGACAGAGACGCAACATGGCCTCCAGGTCATCGGGTTTCACTCCCGCTTTTTGCGGCTCTTCGCCCGTATTGACCTGAACCAGTAATCGAGGTGTCCGTCCAGTCTTCTGCATCTCGGCAGCAACCGCACGGGCAATCTTCGGACGGTCGATCGTCTCGATTACGTCGAACAGCGCGACGGCTTCACGCGTCTTGTTCGACTGGAGCGGCCCTATCAGATGCAACTCCGTATCGGGATAGTCGCCTTTCAGCTCCGGCCACTTCTCGCCCGCTTCCTGAACCCTGTTTTCTCCAAAGATCCGCTGACCCGCCTCAAGGACTGGGCGAATAACGTCGGTTCCGAACGTTTTGCTTACAGCGACCAGCGTTACGGTCTGAGGGTCGCGGTCGGCGGCCTTGGCGGCGGTCCCTATCCGTTCCCCGACTAGTCGCAATCGATCCAGAGCCGATCGTGTATCGGGTGCATTCTGCTGGTCATTCATGCCCATCGTTTCCGTTTGCTTTTGCGGCGACCATAATCCAGTCGCATCGGTCGGCAAAGACACACGATGACACCGCGCAACCTGTATCTGCGCGGCATGCTTGACCGGACAGGCCTATTTGGGTCATGCACATCCAAGTACCCCATCAATCGAAGCAGTTACGACAAATGGCTAGCGAACGCTACAATCCGGCTGACCGTGAAAAACACTGGCAGGCGGTCTGGACCGATCAGGATCTATTCCGCGCAGACGAAACAGCAGACGGTCCGAAATACTACGTGCTCGAGATGTTCCCCTACCCTTCCGGGCGCATCCATATGGGGCATGTGCGCAACTACACGATGGGCGATGTTGTCGCGCGCTACAAACGCGCTAAAGGTTTTAATGTTCTCCATCCGATGGGATGGGATGCCTTTGGCATGCCCGCCGAGAACGCAGCGATGGCGCGTAATATCCATCCTGCCGAATGGACATACGCCAACATCGACGCGATGCGAACCCAGCTCAAAGCCTTGGGGCTCGCGATCGACTGGGATCGGGAAATCGCGACCTGCGATCCGAGTTACTATGTGCAGGAGCAGAAGCTATTCCTCGATTTTCTTGAGAAGGGCTTGGTGACCCGGCGCAGTGCCAAGGTGAACTGGGATCCCGTCGATCATACGGTCCTCGCCAATGAGCAGGTGATCGATGGCAAAGGATGGCGGTCCGGCGCACCGGTCGAACAGCGCGAATTGACCCAGTGGTTCTTCAAGATTTCGGAGTTCGCCGACGATCTGCTGGCAGCATTGGATGATCTTGATCGCTGGCCCGAGAAGGTGCGCATCATGCAGCGCAACTGGATCGGCAAGAGCCAGGGTCTCCTTGTCAGGTTCGCACTTGACGGCGCGGTACTCGAAAACCACGAAACGCTCGATGTCTACACAACCCGTCCGGACACGCTGTTCGGAGCGGGTTTCTGCGCCTTATCGCCGGATCATCCACTCACCACGGCATTGGCAGAGAACGACCCTGAACTCAAAGCGTTTGTTGCCGAGTGCCATCGCCTTGGAACAAGCGAGGAAGACATCGAACGCGCTGAAAAGCGAGGTCACGATACGGGCCTGATTGCGCGCCATCCGTTTCGAGACGATCTCGACCTTCCTGTCTACGTGGCCAATTTCGTTCTGATGGATTACGGCACGGGAGCAATTTTCGGCTGTGCCGCACACGATCAGCGCGACCTCGATTTTGCCCGCAAATATGATCTGCGCGTTGTGCCGGTCGTGCTGCCGCCTGATGCAGATGCGGAAAGTTTCGACGTTGAAAACGAGGCTTACGTTGGCGAAGGTCGGATCTTCAACTCGGATTTCCTGGATGGCATGTCCATTGAGGATGCAAAGGAAGAGATTGCACGCCGGCTCGAAGCCGTGAAGCTGGAAGGTCAGCCGCAGGGCGAACGCCAGACGAACTATCGCCTGCGCGATTGGGGCATTTCACGCCAACGCTATTGGGGCTGTCCTATTCCGGTCATCCACTGCGAGGCCTGTGGCGTCGTTCCGGTTCCGAAAGCGGATCTGCCTGTCACCTTGCCCGACGATGTAACGTTCGACACGCCGGGAAATCCACTGGAACGCCATCCCTCGTGGAAGACGGTCGCCTGTCCGCAATGCGGTGCGGACAGCAGACGCGAGACCGACACATTCGATACTTTCGTCGATTCGTCATGGTATTTTGCCCGCTTCTGCTCGCCCAAAGCCGAAGAGCCGACCGATCGAGAGGCGGTCGATTATTGGCTGCCGGTCGATCAGTATATCGGCGGTGTGGAACATGCGATTCTCCACCTTCTCTATTCCCGGTTCTTCACTCGCGCCATGCGGATTGCGGGCCATTCCGGCCTGGACGAGCCATTCGCAGGCCTGTTCACGCAAGGCATGGTCAATCACGAGACCTACAGAGACGCATCGGGCGAGTGGGTCGAGACGGATCAGGTTCGAATCGAGGGCGAAGGCGAGAGCCGACGGGGCATTCATATTGAGACGGGCGCGGAAATCTCGATCGGACCCGTTGAGAAGATGTCGAAATCCAAGCGCAATACCGTCGATCCGGAAGAGATCTTCGGTCATTACGGTGCGGACACGCTGCGCTGGTATATGCTCTCGGATTCGCCCCCGGAGCGGGATGTTCAATGGACCGATGCCGGGCTTGAAGGCGCGTGGCGGTTCGTTCAACGTTTGTGGCGGCTGATTGATGAGGCCGCCGACCGGGCTGCGCCTGTCGGATCCGCCATTCCGGCAGAGATGTCGGCGGATGCCGATGCCCTCCGCCGCGCGGCTCACAAGGCTCTCGGCGCTGTCGCTACCGATATCGAGGCCCTCAGATTCAACCGCGCTGTCGCGCAGATCTATGAGTTTGCAAACACATTGTCAGCAGCTCTCGCCAATGAGAAATCAAGCGCGGGCATGGCATGGGCAATCCGCGAGGCTTCGGAGTTCATGGTGCGTCTCATCGGACCGATGATGCCGCATTTGGGCGAAGAGGGCTGGAAGCGGCTGGGCCATAATACGCTCCTGACAGTGCAACCTTGGCTTGAAGCCGACGCGGCTCTCGTCCAGGAAGACACGATTACGATTGCGGTCCAGGTAAACGGAAAACGCCGGGATGAATTGACAATTCCACGGGATGCGGCCAAAGAAGACGTTGAGGCGGCCGCTCTCGCGTTAGATAATGTGGCACGTGCAATTGAGGGACGAATGATCAAGAAGGTCATCGTTGTGCCTCAGAAAATTGTCAATGTCGTTGCATGAGACGACGGGTGGCTATGAATTGGATGGGGAAAATACGGGCGATAGTCGCTGTTACGGCCGTCATTTTGGCGGCTCCGGTGCTGTCCGCATGTCAGTTCCAACCTCTTTACGGCACCTCACAGAATGGCCAAAACATGGCGGCTGTGATGAAGACCGTCGAAATTCCGACGATTCCGGGACGCGTCGGCCAGGTCGTTCGCAATGAGCTCATATTCGGTACAACGGGCGGCGGACACCCTGCCGAACCGAATTACCGCTTGGAAGTCGTGCTTCGTGAATCCGTAAGTTCGATCCTTGTCGAACAGACCGGCGATGCGCAAGGCAAGCAGTATAATCTGGATGCCGCGTTCCAACTGGTGCGGTTGAAGGACGGCAAAGTCGTGATGAAGGGCAACAGTACATCGCGTGCCTCTTTCGACAAATTCGAGCCGATCTACTCGAATGTTCGTGCCGAACGCGATGCCGAAAACCGGGCTGCACGCGTCGTATCCGACAATATCAAGACACGGGTTGCGTCGTATCTCTCCAGCTCCGTCTGACGTGCTATTCTGTCATCGCAAGATTATCAGCCACATAACAGACTGCGCCTGTGATGGTCGCATTTAAAGCAGGACAGACCGAGCGATTCGTCGGCAAACCTGACCGCCGGTTCACTGCCGTCCTTCTCTACGGCCCGGATACAGGCCTAGTTGCAGACCGTGCCGATCGGCTCTCCAAAAAGATTTCAGACGACTCGGACCCTGAGATCATCCGTCTTGGTGACAGCGAGCTTTCAGAGAACCCAGACCGTCTCGCCGTCGAAGTTCGAACTCGGCCGATGTTCGCCTCGGGAAAAATCGTGCGTCTGCGCGCCGGTGCCCGGGTCGACGCCAAGTCGATAGCATCTCTCTTGGAAGAGCCCTTCGAAGCTGTCCTCGTTGTAGAAGGCGGGAACTTGAGACCCACCTCCCCGCTTCGCAAAGCATTCGAACGGGCAGATACCGCTGTCGCATTGCCCTGCTATTCAGACGGTCCAGGAGACCTGCGAGCAGTCATCGATGCAGAACTTGGCAACTCGGATTTCGCCCTATCACAGGAAGCACGGGCACACTTGATTAGCCGTCTGGGCTCAGACCCTTTGCTCGCCCGCTCAGAACTCTCAAAGCTCGCAATCTACGCGTATGGCTCCGACGAAATCACCGCCGAGGATATTGATGCTGCCGTGGGAGACGGCTCAGATGCAGCCCTCGACCTCTTCACCAATGCCGTTGGTGCAAAGAATCTGCCGGTGGCGCTAGCACAGATCGGTCGGCTGGATTCTGCTGGCCAATCGGTTCAAGGCGCTTTGATCGTGCTTGGGACGCACTTCCGGCGCCTTCATCAAATTGCCGCACAGGCGGAATCGGGCGCTCCGATTAACTCTGTCATCGCTCGTTTGAAGCCGCCGGTCCACTTCAAGCAGCGCGACGCACTTGGCGATCAGGTCCGATTATGGTCATCGAAAGCAGCGGCGAACGCCGTTCGCCGTATCCAGCAGACCACGCGCACAGCCCGGCTGACGCCTGATCTTGAACAAGCGCTGGTTGAACAGCTTCTGATTGTATTGTGTCGGCCGAGAAAACGGTAGTTGCTCGCCGCTCGAAGAATGAAACTGAGATTCAAATAGACTGGTTAACATATAATACCAGACATTCTATTTCATCAGTCGGGCGCGGACCGATTCAAACTGATCGAGTGAGCTATAACGTATCCTTAGCTCGCCTGCCTCACCCTTGCCGGATGCGATATCGACGGTCAGCCCGAGAACCTCTGATAGCTCGGTCTCAACGGCTCGGATGTTTGCATCCTTCTTTTTCTTCGGCCGGGGTGCGGTCGATCCATTCGTTGCCTCTTGCGACTGGACCAATTTCTCCACGTCGCGAACTGACAGACCTTCAGCAACAATCTTCTCGGCGAGCGCAACGGCATCGGTCCGCCCAACCAGGGCGCGAGCGTGTCCCGAAGAGAGACGGCCATCGCCAACCATTTCCTGCACCGGCTTGGGCAGTTTCAAGAGCCGCATCATATTCGCCAAATGGCTTCGACTCTTTCCGACAATGCCTGCCAGATCTTCTTGGCGATGATCGAACTTCTGAATTAATTGCCGGTATCCGAGTGCCTCTTCAATCGGATTGAGATCGGATCGCTGGACATTCTCGATGATGGCCAGCTCGAGCGATTCCTGATCTGTGAGCTGGCGGATGACAACGGGGACATCGTGGAGATTGGCACGCTGCGCCGCACGCCAACGCCGCTCGCCTGCGACGATCTCATAACCGTCCTTTTTAACCGGGCGAACCAGGAGCGGTTGGATCAATCCGCGTTCCCGGATCGACTGTGCGAGTTCGTCAAGTTCGGCTTCATCGAACGACCGCCTTGGATTGGCTTTACTGGCCTTGAGAGAATCGATGGGAACCGTTTCGCTGCCAAGGGCGACCTCGGCTTCTTGACCGGGTTCTTCCAAGTCTCCAATGAGGCTTGCCAGTCCCCTTCCCAATCGATTGCTTTTTGCCTTCGCCGCCATTGATCCCCTCTCGTCGGCTGCCATCCGCACCTTCGTTTAAATCAAGCTGCGTTCAGTCGCTCTCGTTCCCGTTCGATCATCTCGCCAGCCAAGCGGATATAGGCCTGGCTTCCTGAGCATTTGTGGTCGTAGAGGAGGATCGGTCGGCCGAACGAAGGAGCCTCCGCGACCCTTACATTTCGCGGTATCATCGTCGAATAGACCTTGTCGCCGAAAAATTGCCGGACCTCGTTGACGACCTGATCGGAGAGATTGTTGCGCCCGTCATGCATCGTCAGGATCACACCCTGAATATCCAAGTCCGGATTGAGGCTCGCCCGAACTTCATCGAGTGTACGCTTGAGCTGCACGATACCCTGCATCGCGTAGTACTCGCACTGGACCGGTACGAGCACCGCGTTGGCTGCAGCAAGCGCGTTCAATGTCAGAATGTTCAAGGAAGGCGGGCAGTCGATCATGACGTAGGAGAAGCGCGAGTCCACAATACCTTCAGCCTCGGCCGTCATCGCCTGGATCGCATCCCGCAGTCGGAAGGCTCGGTCCGGCGCGGAAAGGACCTCGCGTTCGAAACCGAGAAGATCCAATGTCGACGGTGAAACGAAAAGATTGGGAAGGCCGGTCCCGGTGATCGACGCTTCCAGACCGGTTCGCTTTGTTAAAACGTCGTAGGTCGAAACCGATCGATCTTTTTCATACACGCCAAGACCGGTGCTCGCATTACCCTGCGGATCCAGGTCGATGATCAGGACCGATTCATCGACAGCGGCCAGCGCCGTGCCCAGGTTGATTGCCGTCGTTGTCTTGCCAACCCCGCCCTTCTGATTGGCAATCGCAAGCACCCTCGTCCCGTTTCGATCGTTGCTCATAGCCTTCTACCCCGCGTGGCGCGCTCTTGGCGCGCCGATCTCCAAAATGACGCCGTCCGCGTCGGTCTTGCTGGAATGAGCCTGATGACGAAAGGTCCACGCGTCCAGCGCTGCGTCGACCTCATCGGCCGCTCGGCGCCCCTTCAGAAACAAGCCTCTTGTTTCCGCACCAAAGAGCGGCGCCGACAGCTCCAATAGCCGGCTCAGAGGTGCAACCGCCCGGGCCGTCACGATATCTACGTTTCCGAGCAAGTCAGGCGCATCCAAAGCCTCAACGCGCTTGTTGTGAAGGGTCACGGCGGCCTCCGTTTCCCGCGCAACCTCACCGAGGAAAGCGCATTTGCGCTCATTGCTCTCAATAAGATGAACACCACATTCACCTTGGTTGGCAAGAAGAATTGCGATCACCATGCCTGGAAAACCTGCGCCCGTGCCGATATCGACCCAAATCCGCGCGCTCGGCGCGAATGCCAGTAATTGTGCACTATCAGCAATGTGCCGATTCCACAGATCTGGCAATGTTTTTGGTGCAACAAGGTTCTGGATCGGCTGCCATTTGCGGAGAATTTCCGCATAACGACAGAGGCGATCTAACGTTTCACGTGAAACATCGAATGCTTCGGCGAAAGCCTCAGGTCCATCAATTGATCGAGACTCCGCCATTGGACCTCAGGCTGATTTCTGCCGTCCGACTTTTTTTATATTGGCCAGCAGCAACATGAGCGCCGCCGGCGTCATGCCGTCCAGGCGGGAGGCCTGACCAAGCGTCGACGGTCGCGCGGCTTCGAGCTTCTGCCGCAACTCATTCGAGAGGCCAGGAATGCTGCCGTAGTCGAACTCGACTGGAACCGCGATCCCCTCGTCTTTTCGAAACGCAGCGATGTCGGCCTCTTGCCGCTTAAGATAAACATCATAGCGCGCGTCGACAGCGATCTGCTGACCAATAGGTTCTGGAATGATCGAAAGCTCCGGCCAGATCTCGATCAAAGTCGCCATCTCGATTTCAGGATAAGACAACAACTCAAAACCAGTCCGGCGCCGCCCGTCCCGGTTGATCTTGAGGCCCGCCCGATTGGCCTCGGTCGGAGTCAATGACAATTGGTCCAATTGATGCCGCGCCCCGATCAGCGCGTTTCGTTTTCGGGCGAAGCATTGGATTCGCTTTTTTCCGACCAATCCAACCTTCTCGCCAATCGGCGTCAGGCGCTGATCTGCGTTATCTGCTCGGAGCATCAATCGATACTCTGCGCGAGACGTAAACATGCGATACGGCTCGGCAACGCCGCGTGTCACAAGATCATCGATCATTACGCCGATATAAGCGTCGGCCCGTGACAACACCAAGGTGTCGCGGCTGCCACTTGCCTTTAACGCCGCATTGGTCCCGGCAATCAAGCCCTGCGCAGCGGCTTCCTCATACCCTGTGGTTCCGTTGATCTGACCTGCGAGAAACAAGCCTGGCAGTCGCTTCGTTTCCAAAGTGGGAATGAGTTCCCGAGGATCGACATAGTCATATTCGATTGCGTAGCCCGGCTGGGATATCGTGACACCTTCCAACCCTGGGATGGTACGCACAAAGGCATCCTGCACGGCTTCAGGCAACGACGTTGAGATACCATTGGGATAGACCGTCGTATCGTCGAGTCCTTCCGGTTCGAGGAAAATCTGATGGCTTGAACGATCTTCGAACCGGACGATCTTGTCCTCGATTGACGGACAGTATCGCGGGCCCACGCCTTCGATCTGACCGGAATACATCGCAGACCTATTCAGGTTTTCAGCAATAATCCGATGCGTCGCCGCATTGGTATGCGTGATGTGGCAGGGAACCTGTGGCGTCTCGATCCTATCGCTCAGAAATGAAAAAGGTACAGGAGGACTGTCACCTGGTTGAACAGTCAGTTCGGACCATTCGATCGTATTGCCATCCAGGCGTGGCGGCGTACCGGTTTTCAAGCGACCCATCTCAAGTCCGAGGCCATAAAGGCGCTCTGACAGCCCAAGTGCCGGTTTTTCACCCATCCGGCCCGCAGGTATTTTCTTATCCCCAATATGGATCAAGCCACGCAGGAACGTGCCTGTCGTGAGGACAACAGACCCTGAATGGATTTCCTCGCCCGCCGCTGTCAAAACCCCGGACACACGTCCACCTTCAACAATGACGTCCTCAACCGCACCCTCAATGATCTGCAAACCATCAATGGCGCCAACGGCGGTCTGCATTGCCTCGCGATAGAGCTTGCGGTCGGCCTGGGCCCGCGGCCCCTGCACTGCCGGACCTTTGCTTCGATTGAGCACTCGGAACTGAATACCGGCCTTGTCTGATACCTGCGCCATCAGGCCGTCGAGTGCATCGATCTCTCTAACAAGGTGACCTTTGCCAAGCCCGCCGATGGCCGGATTGCAGGACATTTCCCCAATCGTGTCGAGCCGGTGCGTAATCAGTGCAGTCTGCGCGCCCATCCGGGCAGCCGAAGCCGCGGCTTCGACACCGGCATGGCCACCACCGATCACCACCACATCGAATGTGCTCTTGCTCATTGGTTTCTCGAAATCTGTTCTACGGCGACGCCGTACGCTTCGCTGGCCAAGGAGTCAATCTCAGTGAAACGATTAACCATGTTTCACGTGAAACATCATTTCCCAATGCAGAAATCCGAGAAGATCTGTCCCAGCACTTCTTCGACATCTATCCGTCCCGTGAGCCGGCCAAGCGCTGCCGCTGCCGAGCGCAGGTCTTCCGCCCGCAATTCTGGATCGTCGAAGCTGCCCTCCAGAAACCGCAACAAGGACTGATGACAGTCGTCCAGTTCCTGACGATGACGGGCCCGGGTGATGATCGATGTCCCATTGCCTTCCAATCCGGATTTCACCCGACATAGTAAATCACCAGTTAAAGCCGAAAGGCCCTCATCTGTTTTCGCCGAGAATCCGAGAGCCTTGCCGTCCCAACCTGGGACATCGCCCGCTGCAACCAAGTCGATCTTATTGAGAACCGGAATACTGTCCGCGCCACCGTCAATCAGTTCTGAAGGGATCTCCCAATTCGGATCCGTCGCGTCGACAAGCCAAAGAATCAGATCGGCATCTGTAGCCCGGGACAAAGTTCTCCGAATCCCCTCCTCCTCGATTGCACCCTGTGCATCGCGAATGCCTGCAGTATCCATCACCAGGACCGGATACCCCCCGAGATCGAGATGCACTTCGATGACATCTCTGGTTGTACCGGCCTCGTCCGAAACAATCGCTGCATCACGTCGGGCGAGAGCATTTAATAAACTCGACTTGCCTGCATTGGGTGGACCGGCCAGCAGAACACGGAATCCATCGCGTAGCCGTTCTCCCCGGAAATTGTCCGACAGATGGTTGCCGATCTCCGCGGCCAGTGGCACTGCGACGTTACGTGCGGTATCCGCTGCATGGCTCGAGACATCCGCCTCATCCGAGAAATCCAAAGCCGACTCGATCAGTGCCATCGCCCGCACAAGTTCGGAGCGCCAGCTCTCCGCCCGAACGCGGATGCCGCCCTGTGCCTGGGATAGTGCCTGCTTCCGCTGGAACTCGGTTTCGGCATTGATGAGATCGGCCAGGCCTTCGACCTCGGTCAAGTCCAGCTTATCATTCTCAAATGCTCGCCTTGTGAAATCGCCGGGCTCCGCCGGTCGCATCTCATTTAACGATCCCAATGCACCGATGACAGCTTCCACGACTGCTCTACCGCCATGAACATGGAACTCTGCCATATCCTCACCGGTGAAGCTTGCCGGCCCTGGAAACCAGAGAACCAAGGCTCGGTCGAGCGCTGTCCCTGTTGTCGGACATCGGAGCGTGCGGAGCGTCGCCTGGCGGGGCGTCGGGCATCCGCCGGCAATCCGATCGAGCGCTGTTGCAGACTCGCTGCCTGTCACACGCAAGACGGCAACGCCCGTCCTACCGCCGCCGCTCGAGAGCGCAAACACACTATCTCTATCCATTGATGCGATCATCAGCCATTTGGTCTTCGCAGGTCCGCCTGTTTAAGATAGTTTCGCCTCGAAACAATTCCATATCACCGGAGTGACCCAATGAGCCGGAACCGTCTTACCGACGAGACCAGTCCCTATCTTCTGCAGCACAAAGACAATCCGGTCCACTGGTGGGCCTGGGGTTCGGAAGCAATGGAGGAAGCCAAACGGACGGGAAAACCGATCCTGCTCTCAGTTGGCTATGCCGCCTGCCATTGGTGTCATGTCATGGCCCACGAGAGTTTCGAGGCCGACGACGTGGCGGCGGTGATGAACGAGCTGTTCGTCAACGTCAAGGTCGACCGGGAGGAACGGCCGGACATCGATGCCATCTACATGTCAGCGCTACACAGCCTGGGCGAACATGGCGGTTGGCCATTGACCATGTTTCTGACTCCCTATGCTGAGCCGTTTTGGGGCGGCACCTACTTTCCGAAGGAACCGAAATTCGGCAGACCCGGATTCGTCCATGTTCTGGAACAGGTCGCGAAGGTCTATCGGGAGGAGCCCGAAAAGGCGCAGCAGAATGCCGACGCCATCAAGGCCAATCTAACACCCCGACGCGAAGGCGTGGCAGAACCCTTGACGGAAGCGCATCTTGCCGATGCCGGGAAACGACTGGTCTCGGCTATCGATCAAGCACACGGCGGTCTCAAAGGTGCACCGAAATTCCCGCAAACGAATTTTCTATCCTTCCTCTGGAAAGCAGGCCTGAGATATGGCTTGACCGATTGCCTCGACGCCGTCGATCTGACACTGCGCCATATCTCGCAAGGAGGGATATACGATCATCTCTCGGGAGGTTTCGCTCGCTACTCGGTTGATGAACGGTGGCTCATCCCACATTTCGAAAAGATGCTCTATGACAACGGTCTCCTCCTCGACCTCATGACCGAAGTCTGGCGTGAACGCCAGTCGCCGCTTCTTGCAATCAGGATTGCAGAGACTGCCGATTGGACCTTGCGCGAGATGGTCGCCGAAGGTGGCGGATTTGCAGCATCCTACGATGCCGATAGCGACGGCGAAGAAGGCAAATTCTGCGTCTGGACACCACAGGAAATCGCCGAGGTTCTCGGCGCCGAGGACGCGGACTATTTTTGTGAGGTCTACGACATCACGCCGGGCGGAAACTTCGAGGGCAAAAACAATCCGAACCGCCTGAAGACGATGGACCTCCTCTCAGAAGAAGATGAAATGCGGCTCGGAGCAATGCGGGAAAAACTTCTTGCAAAACGCCTCACACGCGTTCAGCCCGGCTGGGACGACAAGGTCCTTGCCGATTGGAATGGGTTGATGATCGCAGCTCTTGCAAAGGCTGGCGACATATTCTCGAGAGCCGAATGGCTCGGGGCTGCCGAACGTGCATTCGCATTCATCACCGACTCCATGACGAACGACGGACGCCTCCTGCATGCCTATCGAGCCGGTGTCGCCAAAGCACCCGCTACGGCGAGCGACTATGCAAACATGATAGCCGCAGCGATCCGACTTTATGGCATCACGGGCTCACACGGCTATCTGGACTGGGCTCGTCGATGGACCGAGATCCTCGATCGTCACTACTGGTCATCCGAGCTAGGCGGTTACCATTTCACAGCCGACGATACCGACGACGTGATTATTCGGACCCTTGGTGCTCACGACGATGCCACCCCGAACGCCAACGGTGTCATGGTCACGAACCTCGTTGCGCTATGGACGTTGACAGGGGATGAAAGTTACCGCCAACGCGGCGAGGCAATCCTAACCGCATTCTCTGCCGACCTTACGCGCAATCTGGTTGCTCATACAGGATTGCTTGCCGCAACACTCGACATGATTGTCCCTCATCATGTCGTTGTCATTGCATCTGATAAAACGGAGGGTGGCCGCGCATTGCGCCATGCTTTGCGGACCATATCGCTACCCGACGCCGTTGTGCAGGTCGTCAATGACTCAAGCGATATCTCTCCATCATCGCCCGCCAGCGGTAAGCAGGCAATCGGCGATTCCCCAACGGCCTATGTGTGTATCGGAACCCAATGCACACCGCCGGTCACGGACTCCAATTCCTTTGTCGATACTGTGAGATCAATGAGGGAAGTAACTGTAGCCTAGCCAAATATTAATTACCGCTATTATTGTGTGAGCCGACTATTCATAGGAAAGGTTTTCGTGTGACACTCAAAGGAGCACGACCGGAATGGCTAACATTCGATTGCTACGGCACGCTCATTCAATGGGATGAGGGACTTCTTGCCGCTGTGGAAACCATCCTTGGCCGTCAGGCTGACGCCACCATCAATGCAGCAGAGCTTGTGGCCGTCTATGATCGGCATGAGCACGCGCTGGAGCAATCCATCCCTCACCGTTCATTCTATGACGTGGCCGGCGGGGCTCTGAGTAAAGCAATGCAGGAGCTGGGACTTGCCTACGATCCCACGGATATCGAAATCCTGACAGGCGGCATTTCGAGAATGCCGCCCTTCCCCGAAGTCGTGGATACACTTGCTGAGCTCAAATCAGCCGGCTTCAAACTGTGTGTCATCTCCAATACCGACGATGCCATCATTGCCGGAAACACTGCTCAAATGGGCGGTCATATCGACCAGGTCGTGACAGCGCAACAAGCTGAAGCCTACAAGCCAAATCCTAAGATCTTTGCCCATGCGCACAAGACCCTCGGCGTCTTACAGGAAGACATCGTACATATCTGCGCGAGCCCTCATCTGGATCTTGCTGCGGCGAGGGATATTGGATTCCGTTGTATATGGATCAATCGCGGTACTGGCCGAGAACCCTTACCCGACTATGAGCCGGACGCAGAACTGCCGTCTCTGGATCGCGTGCTAGTGCTTTTTCGCGACGTCGGTTGGATGTGAGAAAACCTGCGAGCAGGGGATCAAGACGCTCAATCGAGTCCGATTGAGCGTCCTTACCCTTACGTGTTCATGGAGTCGAAGAACGAGTCGTTGTCCTTTGTCTGCTTCAGCTTATCGATGAGAAATTCGATAGCGTCCATCACACCCATCGGGTTGAGGATCCGGCGCAGGACATACATCTTCTTGAGTTTATCGGCCGGAACAAGAAGCTCTTCCTTGCGCGTGCCGGACCTGGCGATGTCGATTGCCGGGAATACGCGTTTGTCCGCAACCTTGCGGTCGAGAACGATCTCTGAGTTACCCGTTCCTTTGAATTCTTCAAAGATGACTTCGTCCATACGGCTGCCGGTATCGATCAGAGCCGTCGCGATAATCGTCAGCGAGCCACCTTCTTCGATGTTTCGTGCAGCACCGAAGAAACGCTTTGGACGTTGCAGTGCGTTTGCATCAACACCGCCTGTCAGCACCTTGCCCGAAGATGGAACGACCGTGTTGTAAGCCCGGCCTAGTCGCGTGATCGAATCCAACAGAATCACGACATCGCGTTTGTGTTCGACCAGCCGCTTGGCTTTTTCGATCACCATCTCTGCAACCTGAACGTGACGCGACGCCGGCTCATCGAATGTGGAGGCAATGACCTCGCCTTTCACCGAGCGCTGCATGTCGGTCACTTCTTCGGGCCGCTCGTCGATCAGCAGCACGATCAGATAGCACTCCGGATGGTTAGCCGTAATCGAATGCGCGATGTTCTGCAGGATCACGGTTTTACCAGTGCGTGGCTGGGCAACGATCAATCCACGTTGGCCCTTGCCAAGTGGTGCGACCATATCGATCACCCGTCCAGTCAGATCCTTCTTTTCCTTTTCGTCGAGCTTGTCCTCGACTTCCATCTCAAGCCACTCATCGGGATAGAGCGGCGTCAAGTTGTCGAAATGGATCTTGTGACGGACGGCATCGTTATCGTCGAAATTGATCTTGTTGACTTTGAGCAGCGCGAAATACCGCTCGCCATCTTTTGGGCTGCGAATCTGCCCTTCGACCGTATCGCCGGTTCGCAAACCAAATCGTCTGATCTGGCTTGGGCTGACATAGATATCATCGGGACCAGGCAGGTAGTTGGCATCCGGCGAACGCAGGAAACCAAATCCATCCTGCAGGACCTCGACGACGCCCGTGCCTGTGATTTCGATATCTCGAGAGGCGAGCTGCTTCAGGATCGCAAACATCAGCTCCTGCTTGCGCATGGCGCTGGCATTCTCGACTTCGACCTCCTCGGCGAAGCTCAATAGCTCCGTGGGAGATTTGACCTTCAATTCCTGAAGTTTCATTTCTTGCATTCGGCCTGACTCCGGACTTCGTGCATGTGCGATGGGGATCGGGCAATGTTCCGGCCGCGTGCCATTGCCTTCTGGGTGGGGTTTGGTTGACCACGGATTGTGCAGCAAAGCGCCACAAAACGCCGGGTTCATTCCTTTAAACTGCGGGTAAGCAAAGGGCGCTTAGCGCGCTGCCTTGATCAATAGGCGACTCTAAACGAGTCGACTTATAACAAAATCCTTTCCGAAGCGAAAGCCGGTTCGCATATCCAAAGTGCTAAAAGGGTTTAACAACCACAAGCAACACGATTGCGACCATCAAAACGGCCGGTACTTCGTTCATAATCCGGAAAAACCGGGCGGTACGCGTGTTCTTATCGGCCTCAAAATCCTTTCGCCACTTGGCCACCATCATGTGGATGACCGTCATTGCGATCACCAGAGTAAGCTTGATGTGAAACCATATGTCGCTCCCCATATCGACGGTGCCGAACGACAGCAGCCAGATTCCGAATATCCATGTTGCCAGCATCGCGGGCGTCATAATCGCCTTTAGCAAACGCCGCTCCATGACTTTGAACGTTTCGGACTGAACGCCTCCAACTTCTGCATCGACATGGTAGACGAATAGCCGTGGCAAATAGAGCATTCCTGCCATCCAAGAGATCAGGGACAACAGGTGAAGCGCCTTTACGATCAGATAAATCGTGCCGTCATCCATCAAAAAACGACCTCTCTCTATTCCATCGATTCACGATGCTGAGCCTTCACGGACGAGTTTGACCAATTCACCCACATGCTCAGGCGGTGTTGATGGCACAATCCCATGTCCAAGATTGAAAATATGACGTCCGCCACCGAGTTCAGACAGAATTTTACGGATGCGCGTTCTCATCGCCTCTCCACCGGCAACCAGGAGCAGTGGATCCAGATTGCCTTGCACAGCGACCCTGGGCTGCAGATTTTCCTTGATCCAGCTGAGAGGAAGCATCGTATCGCAACCAACAGCGTCGACGCCCGTCTGCTCGGCAAATCTGACATATCCCGGCCCGGCACCCCTCGGGAACCCGATTATCGGGACCTCTGGATGTAGCGCTTTGAGACGACGAACCATCTCTGCAATCGGTTTGATACTCCATGTCTCGAACGCATCGTCAGATAAGACCGCAGCCCAGCTATCGAAAATCTGGAGTACCTGAGCTCCGGCAGAAACCTGCGCGCTCAGATAGTCCACCGACACATCGACCAGAAGGTCGATCAATTCGGCAAAGCCCTCAGGATCACCATAAGCGAATGTGCGGGCAGGTGCTTGGTCGGGCGTCCCTCTGCCGGCAATCATATAAGTTGCAACAGTCCATGGTGCTCCGCTGAAACCAATCAATGTTTGATTGTCTTTGAGACCGCCTCTGACACGCTCGACCGTCTCAAATACCGGCGACAGTCGCTCCAAAAAGCCGTCTCTGTTCAGTTTGGAAAACCCGCTCCGCTCCGTAATCGGGTCGAGAATCGGACCTTCGCCTTCGCGAAACTCCAATTTTTGACCGAGGGCATGGGGCACAACCAGGATGTCGGAGAATAGGATTGCCGCATCGAATGCAAACCGGCGCATCGGCTGCAAAGTTACCTCGGCTGCCATCTGAGGTGCGTAACACAGGTCCAGAAACGAACCGGCTATTGCTCTGAGCTCTCGATACTCGGGCAGATATCGACCTGCCTGACGCATCAACCATATAGGAGGCGGGCTTGTCGGCTCACCCTGTAGGACACTCAAAAGTGGTTTTATGCACTGGGGTTCAGTGACGGCACGATCCATCTCTAAATAAATCCGATTAGGATTCTCTCTTCTTGTGATTGTTATTTATTGGCGTTGGATATCGTAGATTGCCGTTTCATACCACATTGCCCACAGGAATTTCATGCTCGGTTCCATGGTGCCGGTTGTCGCAGGCTGGACTTGAATAAGGTGGGCACAACATTGAGCTTGGTGCCGAGTTTTCCGCGCTTGATCCAAGATTCCTGAAACCAGCGTGCTTTGCGTGAACCTGTTGACAGACATTGGACTGACTGAGCAAAACACGACAACGCACAACCGTGAGAAATTCGTCTTCCAATCTCGTCCACACAAGACGGAATGTGGGCGAATTTCTGGACAAGTGTGGAGAAATCAGCCTCTTGTCCTCCTTGGACGGAAGTTTGCCCGACTTATCATCATGGTTTCCAACAGATGCCCAAGGACCTACCGAGCTTTTTCCACCTGCATCTCATCTCGGATGCGACCGGTGAAACGCTGTCTGCAATCGCCCGAGCAGCGGCTGCGCAATATTCTCGAATTCGTTCGATTGAGCATATGCATCCCCTGGTGCGTACCAAACGACAACTCGATCGGGTGATGCAGGAGATCGAGCAAACGCCTGGAATTGTGCTCTACACGATCGTCAATCCGGAGTTGGCGGAGGATCTCGAAACGCGCTGCCAAGACATCAATGTTCCCTGTGTGCCGGTGATGAGTGCCATCATGAAGGTGTTCGAGTCTTATCTCGGTACGACATCCACGCCGAATGTCGGCGGCCAGCACCTGCTTGATGCCGACTATTTCCAGCGCATCGATGCCTTGAATTTCACGATGGCGCATGATGACGGTCAACTGCCTGAAGATCTTGATCAGGCCGACATTGTCATTATTGGCATCAGCCGCAGTTCCAAAACGCCCACCAGCATTTATCTCGCCAATCGGGGATTCAAGACGGTGAACGTCCCTCTGGTACCTAACGTTCCGATGCCGGCCCGGCTCGAGCAACCGACCCGGGCCCTCGTTGTCGGATTGATTGCAAGTGCAGATCGAATTTCCCAAATCAGACGCAACCGTGTCCTCGCCATGGCTGACAGCAATCTGGATGACTACGTGGATCGTGAGAGCATCGCCGAGGAGATCAAGTTTACGCGCCGGCTGTGTGCCAGGAACAATTGGCCGATCATCGACGTTACCCGTCGGTCGATCGAGGAAACCGCCGCGGCGATCCTCAAACTGTATCAAGATCGCTCGGCTTCCGAGGCGGACATCTAGGAAGATACGAGGATCAATCCATGCTGACGCGTGACGATGTCAATTTGGTATTGGCCTCTGCCAGCCCAAGTCGGGCGGTGCTCTTGCGGGAAACCGGCCTCCAATTCGATACACAGCCTTCCGGGGTCGACGAATCAGCGATCCGCACTGCGTTGAGCCGGGGCGGCGACGAGGTTGAGCCGATTGATGTTGCCGAAATTCTTGCAAGAGCCAAAGCGGAAGCCGTTTCGAAACAGCATCCTGGCGCTTGGGTTATCGGCGCCGATCAGATTCTCACATTCAGGGGTAGGATATTCGACAAGCCTGTCGATATGGATGAGGCCAGAGAACGCCTTCTTGAATTTCGTGATGCCGTCCACGAACTCCATGCCTGTGTCGTAGTCGCTCGCGACGGGGCATGCGTCTGGTCGCATACGGACACAGCTCATATGAAAATGCGCGACTTTTCACCTGAGTTTCTAGGGCGCTATCTCGCGCTCGCCGGGGAGGATATTCTGACTTCCGTCGGTGCCTACAAATTGGAATCGCATGGTGTGCATCTCTTTTCCGAGATCCGCGGTGACTATTTCACGATCCTTGGTCTACCAATGATCGCTTTGCTCGAATTTCTCCGTTCAGAGGGCGTGCTTCTGTCATGACGGGTACCGCTAAAGCCTGTGTCATCGGTTGGCCGATCGAGCATTCCCGTTCGCCAATGATTCATGGCCATTGGCTAGAGCTTCACGGCATCGATGGTTCCTACTCCAAGGAAGCTGTCGAACCCGCAGCTTTCGAGACTTTCGTCCGCTCGATGCCGGAGAGGGGATTTGTCGGCGGCAATGTAACCGTTCCGCACAAAGAAAGTCTTTTTGCCCTTGCCGACCGGCGCGAAGCTGCAGCTGAGGCGGTTGGTGCAGCCAATACCTTGTGGTTCGAAGCCGACTCTGTGTGTGTAACCAACACAGATACGCACGGATTTATGACCAATCTGGATGTCGAGGCAGACGGCTGGAACGCGAAACAACGCCCGGTGGTCGTTCTCGGCGCTGGAGGAGCGGCGAGGGCAATCATCCACGGCCTCGTGCAGCGCGGCAATGCTATCCGGTTACTCAATCGAACTCAGAGCCGGGCAGAAGAAATAGCAACAGCGATCGGATCGACCATCGAGGTTCTACCCTGGGAGGAGCGGCACGCAACCCTTGAAGACTGTGGGCTCGTCGTCAATACGACGACGCTTGGTATGTCCGGGGCCGAACCGCTTGATCTCTCTCTTGAGGCTCTTCCACTCGATGCGGTGGTGACGGACATCGTCTATGTACCGCTGATCACGGATCTGCTCGCACGGGCTCAGTTGCGCGGCAACAGGATCGTCGATGGTCTCGGTATGCTCCTTCATCAGGCCGTTCCGGGGTTCGAAAAATGGTTTGGCGTAAGGCCCGAAGTTACGGCCGAATTGCGCGCAATGGTTCTGAGAGATCTCGGTGCATGCTGATCATCGGCCTGACAGGGTCCATCGGCATGGGCAAAAGCACCGTAGCCGAACAGTTCCGTGACCGCGGCATCCCGGTGTGTGATGCCGATGCGGAAGTTCATCGCCTTTATGAAGGCAAAGCTGTCCCGCTCATCCAGCAAGCCTTTCCGGGAACAGTGGTGGACGGACGTGTCGATCGCGCGAAGCTCAGTGCGCAAGTCGTCGGCAACAAGGCGGCAATGAAGCGCCTTGAAGCGTTGATTCATCCTTTGGTCCGCAAAGCCGAACAGGATTTTCTTCTCCAGGCCCAACGATCGGGACAAGCCATGGCTGTGCTTGAAATACCGCTTCTGTTCGAGACCGGCGGCGACGATCTAGTAGATATCTGTATCGTCGTATCGGCCGGTGCCGTTCTTCAGCGCGAACGCGTTTTGGCGAGACCTGGCATGACGGCGGAAAAGTTCGATCGCATTCTGGCGCAGCAGTTACCGGACGATGAAAAGAAACGGCGTGCCGATTACGTTGTGGATACGAGCAGTTCGATCGAGGAGACCCGGCAGGAGCTTGATAGGATCATCGAATCGCTTGAAGGGCGTCGTGGAACGGCGATCCAGCGTTGGCAGGACAACTCTTGAAGGACTGATCGGCAATGCGCGAGATTGTTCTCGATACGGAAACAACCGGATTGGACCCCAGGTCCGGCGATCGTTTGGTGGAAATCGGTTGCGTCGAACTCTTGAATTACATTCCCTCCGGCGAGACCTGGCATGAGTATTTCAATCCCGAGCGCGACATGCCTCAGGCCGCTTTCGACGTGCATGGTCTTTCAAGCGAGTTCCTATCCGACAAGCCGCTCTTTGGGGCGCTGGCCGATGATTTTCTTGCCTTTATCGGGGACGCCCGGCTGATAATCCACAATGCCAGTTTTGACATCGGGTTTCTGAATGCGGAGCTCGAGCGGGTTGGCAAGCCTGTGATCGGCATGGACCAGGTACTCGATACGCTGGCAGTTGCGCGCCGCAAACATGCCGGGGCACAAAACAGCCTCGATGCCCTGTGCAGACGATACGCAATCGACAACACCTCCCGCGTCAAACACGGAGCACTCCTGGACAGTGAGCTGCTGGCTGAAGTCTATGTCGAACTCATGGGCCAAAGGCAGGCGCGACTCGAGTTGAGCGCGGAACAGACGTCCGAAGTTTCGGAAGGTCCAAGTCAGGTTTCGAAATTCGTGCGGAGCAAACCTCTGCCGCAACGCCTGACCCCAGAAGAGACCGCGGCGCATGCCGGCATGATCGAATCTCTGGGCGAGGATGCCCTATGGAAAAAATACTCTGACGTCGTGCGCGAGAAGACCGACTAGCAGACGGCTCGCAGATATCTGAATTTCGCCAAAACCGGTCGTAACAGAATTTAGGATTCGCTTCCTTTTTCCTGTTCCGCTTGCGCATGTTCGAGCCGCTGACGATAGAGATTTGAAAAATCGATTGGATCGAGAAGCAGTGGCGGAAATCCAGATTCTCGTGTGAGATCTGCCAGGATCCTGCGGGCAAATGGAAACAGCAGAGCGGCACAATCGATGAACAACGCCGGCTGTACCATCTCCTGCGGTATGTCCTTGAGCGCGAATACACCGCCATAGATCATCTCAAGGGTATAGATGACCTGATCGTCGGAGCCTGCTGTCGCTTCGAGTTTAAGGAGGACCTCATAGAGATCCTCGCCGGCAGGTGATGCGTCGACATTGACATTCACTTCCAGCTTGGCGCCATCCGGCGGCTTGCGAAGGGACTCGGGCGCATTCGGAACTTCGAATGAAAGATCCTGAATATACTGCGCAAGTGTCCTCAGAAGTGGTTGCGCCGATCGCTCGACATTTCCCTCTTCTGCGCCATCCGGGATATCGGGTGTGTCAGCCATAAAACGATCCTACTGCTGATTGCCTTGCCAGAAGCGACATGGCGGAGGGGTTCGCTAACATGGCCGTTTCCTGCCCGCAACTAGCCGCAACGAATTGACGTGGTGATTCGTCTTCTTCTTGGGGCTTTTGCGGGTTTGTTAGAGGTATCTAGGGCCGCCGCCAGGGAGAGTTGGGATCGGGTTTCCCTCTATCTTCGTGTCGTTCTGAGTCTTTCTCCGTGTCGACGCGCTCAAATTCACCATCGATAACCGTCGGTCCGTGTTCGCGATGGCCGGTGTTTCTCGGTCGGCCTTGTGACGTTTGCGTCATCGAGACATCGATATGACCGCCTTTTTCGAGTTTGGCGACAATCCACCGCGCGAGGGATCGTCGGAAACCTGGGACAAGAAGCAGAAAGCCGGCGGCATCGGTGATCAGTCCAGGTGTCAGCAGGAATGCGCCGGCAACGATCAGGCAAACGCCGTCAATAACCGCCTGCACCGGCAGTCCACCTGATTCGATTGTTTGCCGGGCGTCACTTAATACTGCGACCCCTTGTCGCTTAAGGAGCCAGACCCCGATAACGGCTGTGGCAATCACCAATGCAATTGTCGGAAACAAACCGATCACGCCGCCAACCTGAATGAAGACGGCAATCTCCGCGATTGGTACAGCGATAAATATGATCAAAATCAGGATGGGCATGGGATTCGACGTGTCATATGGCCATCATAAAGCCGCTTCCAATGGTCATGATAATCGCGATTGAGAGTTGGCTTGGACCATCCAATGCCGTAAGTTGATACGAATTCGTAAGGCACGCATGGCTCCGCGTGACAGTTAAGCCCCTGGCACGTATATGGGCGCAACCTTACATCATCGGCACAACCATTACGAGGTTAGGTGGCCGGCTTTTGCCCGGTGATCGAGCAACACAATGTCCGAAACGTTCGATTTCTATACCCTTTTGTTTCTCGCTCTCGCTGTCGTCATTTTCCTGCGCCTGCGCAATGTGCTGGGACGCAGGACCGGCAGCGAACGGCCGCCCTACGAGCCTTACTCGTCTTCTGATCCCAAACCTAATGGATCGCAAGATACGGTCGTATCCCTGCCACGAAGCCGGGGCGGGCCGTTCCAGACCAATGCACGGCCAGATATCGAAGAGCGAATCGCCGATTTCGCTCCAAAGGGCAGTCCCTTGGCTCAGGGGCTCACGGATATCATGCGTGCCGACGCCGATTTCGATCCCGAACATTTCATCTCAGGTGCGAAAGAGGCCTATGAAATGATTGTGATGGCGTTTGCCGAAGGCAATAAGCGGTCGCTCAAATCGCTTTTGAACGCGGACGTCTATGATGAGTTCGCGGCGGCAATCACAGATCGGGCCGAACGGAGCGAGACGGTCGAAACCAGTTTTGTCGGTATCGACAAGGCGGATATGATCGAAGCAGAGCTCAAAAACAAGCTGGCTCAGGTCACCGTCAAATTCGTCAGCGAACTGATCACCGCGACGCGCGATGAATCAGGTGAACTTGTCGATGGCGATCCCAAGAAGGTCCGCGAAGTGACCGATATCTGGACATTTGCACGCGAGGCCTCGTCGCGCGATCCCAACTGGAAGTTGGTTGCGACCGAGGCCGCCAATTAGGCCTGGCCCCAGCAATGCGCGGTGCTTATGCGTCGCGTCTCGCCGTCGCGGCGATCTTTCTGACGCTATGGATTGTTCATCACGCTTCGGCATCCACTGTGCCTGTTAGAGCCGAATTCAAACAGTTGGCTGGTTGGGCCGATGACGATCATGCTGCGGCATTTTCCGCCTTCCATCGCTCTTGCAGAAAAATAGTCACTGTCGCAGACGCGCGTATTGCCAAAGGTGAACCACCAGGCAACGAACTCGTGCCGCTCCTTGAGGTCTGCAAGGTGGCACTCGCATTGCCGGAGTCTATCGAGGACTCCGCGGCGAGATCCTTCTTCGAAGCAAATTTTTTACCTAAGGCCGTTCGACAGAATGCTGGCCGTGCATTCCTCACCGGCTATTTCGAACCTGAACTCCAGGGCAGTCGCGAACGAAGCGAGCAATTCACGATTCCGGTTCTTGCAAAACCTGACGATCTCGTGCCGCTCTTCGCCGATACCCACAGGGCAGCCCATAATCATGAGCTGACATCGGGCCGGCAGAGTGCGGATGGCATTGTCGCCTACGACGACCGAAAAGCGATCGAATCCGGAGCTCTTTCAGGCCGCGGCCTGGAGATCCTCTATCTTGCCGACCGGTTCGATACTTACATCATGCATGTTCAGGGCTCGGGCCGTGTTGTGCTTCCCGATGGCACGGCGGTGCGTCTTGCCTATGCTGCAAAGAATGGTCACCCCTACACATCGATCGGCCGTATTCTCATCGACCGCGGGGAGATCGACAAAGAGGCAATGTCACTCGATACGCTCGAAGCATGGGTACGCGGTAATCCTGATGCTGCGAAAGAGTTGATGTGGGAGAATCGGTCATACATTTTCTTTCGTGAATTGGAAGGGTGGGATCCGAGCCTCGGTCCACCCGGAGGCCAGGGCGTAGCGCTTACGCCGGGCCGCAGTCTCGCGGTCGATGCTTCGATCCACAATCTTGGGACACCGATCTGGGTCGATGTCCCCGGCTTGGAAGACCCGGCCGGATCGGAGTTTCGCCGCCTGATGGTGGCGCAGGATGTCGGCTCTGCTATTAAGGGAGCTGGACGCGGCGATATTTTCTGGGGCTCAGGAGTGTCCGCCGGACAAATTGCGGGCAAGACGCGGCATCCAGGCCGCTTCTGGACATTGGTTCCTCGAAAGAGCGAACCAAACAAGTGAGCGATGTCGAACGATACCAAAAACCCGACGTCTCGCCGACGTGTCCTCAGCGAGGAAGAGGCGCAATTGTGGGCGCGCGTCGCAAGCACGACGGAACCGCTTGACGATCGCTCCGAACGACAGGTGCCGAAAGGCGAAACCGAGACTCCGCATCACGCACCAAAGACCAACGCCAAAAAGCCAGCAGCGAAATCGACGTCTTTCTCGCCGGCACCAAAGGCATCCGCGAACAACAACCAATCCAATTCGCCACAGCCGGATACATTCAATCGCCGGGAAGCGCGGAAGATCCGGTCCGGCCGCACCGAAATCGACGCGCGCATCGACCTCCACGGTATGCGCCAGCACGAGGCACATAGTGCTCTGAATGCTTTTTTGTACCGCAGTTACTCAGCCGGCCACCGTTATGTCCTCGTGATTACAGGCAAGGGCAGCGTTCGCGATACAGGAGAGTCCGAGAGTTTCTTCGAGGAGCGAGATCGTGGTGTGCTGAAACGCCAGGTTCCGCAATGGCTGGACGAGCCGGCCCTTCGGAGCATGGTCGTGAGCTATCAGTCAGCCCATCAGCATCACGGTGGGGAGGGGGCGCTCTATGTTCGCCTGAGACGGGCTGACAGACCTCGATAGTCGAGTGGACGCCAGCCATCGCTGAGTTGACAGTCAAGCTTGAGTGGGCGTCAAAGAATGAACTTCGAGAGATCGGCATTCTTGGCAAGATCACCGATATGCTCGCGCACATAGGCTTCGTCGATCGTAATCATCTCGCCGGTCATATCCGTGGCCTCGAAGCTGATTTCATCGAGGACGCGTTCGATCACCGTCATCAGACGCCGGGCTCCGATATTCTCGACATTGGAATTCACCTCAACGGCAATGTCGGCTATCGCGTCAATGGCGTCCTCGGTGAACTCGAGCTCGACGCCTTCGGTCTTCATCAATGCAACCGACTGTTTGATCAGACTTGCCTGGGGCTCAGTCAGGATGCGTTTGAAGTCGTCTTTGGTCAGTGCGCGGAGTTCGACCCGGATAGGCAGGCGGCCCTGTAACTCGGGCAGCAGGTCTGACGGTTTCGCAACGTGAAAGGCACCGGACGCGATAAACAGAATGTGGTCGGTTTTGACGGGTCCGTGCTTGGTACTGACGGTTGTTCCTTCGATCAGGGGAAGGAGATCGCGCTGAACACCTTCCCGGCTGACGTCGCCGCCGACCCGCTCAGACCGGGCACAAATCTTGTCGATTTCATCCAGGAAGACGATGCCATCGTTCTCGACCGATGTGATGGCTTCCTGGACGATCTGTTCGTCGTCGATCAGTTTGTCGGACTCGTCCGCCAATAGAATGGCATAGCTATCGGCGACCAATACGCGTCTTGGTTTGGTGCGCTGCCCGAAAGCCTTGCCGAGCATGTCGTTCAAATTGATCATTCCGACCTGGCTGCCGGGCATACCAGGGATATCCAAGGTCGGCATTCCACTCGTATCGGCAACCTGGATCTCGATCTCCCGATCGTCCAGTTCACCTTCGCGAAGGCGTTTGCGGAAGCTCTCCCGTGTGGCGGCGGAGGCATTGTCTCCAACCAAGGCGTCCAGGACACGCTCTTCCGCCATCAGATGCGCTTTCGCTTCGACTTCCTTGCGTTTGGTTTCGCGGACAAGGCCGATGGCGGCTTCGACGAGATCGCGGACGATCTGATCCACGTCGCGTCCGACGTAGCCGACCTCTGTGAACTTCGTCGCCTCGATCTTCATAAAAGGCGCATTGGCGAGTTTGGCGAGCCGGCGGGAGATCTCCGTCTTGCCGACACCGGTTGGGCCTATCATCAGGATGTTCTTGGGTAAGACTTCCTCGCGCATATCGTCGCCGAGTTGCTGGCGCCGCCAGCGGTTGCGCAGGGCAATGGCTACCGCGCGTTTGGCGTCGCGTTGGCCGATAATGAAGCGATCGAGTTCGGATACAATTTCACGGGGCGAAAAACTGGTCATAGGTGTCTATACGCTCGCGGGCCAACCATCAGGTAGCGGGGGAAGTGGTGTCGAGGCTTTCGACCACCAACTGGCTATTGGTGTAAACGCAAATCTCGGCGGCGATTGCCATCGCTTTACGTGCTGTTTGTTCGGCGTCCAGATCGCTGTCAATCAGCGCAAGAGCCGCTGCCAGGGCGTAGTTTCCGCCCGACCCGATGCCCATGACATCGGACTCGGGTTCAAGAACGTCGCCTGTGCCGGTCAGAACAAGCGTTTCGCTGGCATCGGCAACGATCATCATGGCTTCAAGGCGGCGAAGGTAGCGGTCGGTACGCCAATCCTTGGCGAGTTCGACACAGGCGCGCTTCAATTGACTGGGATAGCGCTCAAGTTTGGTCTCCAGCCGCTCGAACAAGGTAAAGGCGTCGGCGGTTGCACCGGCAAAGCCCGAAATTACGTCGCCACTACCGAGGGTTCGCACTTTGCGGGCATTGGATTTGATGATTGTCTGGCCGAGGCTCACCTGGCCATCGCCTGCGATTACGACTTTGCCGTTCTTGCGGACGGTCAGGATCGTCGTTCCGTGCCAGATGTCATTGCGTGTATCTGATTGTGTCATGGGCCAGCGATATCGGCATCCAGGCGGTTTGAGTCAAGTCCGGCGCGTTTGTGATCAGGTTACCACGCGCGGCCATCGGTGTGGTCATGGACGGAGAGACCTGATAAACCGCCCTGATTACGCGGCAATTAGGCGCACAAAACGAGAGAAATACGATGCGAACGGCCACCGTCGAACGCAAGACCAAAGAAACGCAGATCACGGCGACCATCCAGGTCGACGGCAATGGCGTTTACGATATCAGCACCGGGATCGGATTCCTGGATCATATGCTGGAGCAACTTTCCCGGCATTCTTTGATGGATATCACCCTCAAAGCCGAGGGTGACCTCCATGTGGACTTTCACCATACGACCGAAGACAGCGGCATCGCGCTTGGGCAGGCATTGGCGCAAGCACTTGGCGATAAGACGGGAATTCGGCGCTACGCGTCGCAGTTGCTGCCGATGGATGAGGCGTTGTCGCGCGTCGCACTCGACATATCCGGGCGACCGTATCTCATCTGGAATGTCGCATTCAGCCGCTCGAAAATCGGCGAGATGGACACCGAACTCTTTCGCGAGTGGTTCAACGCCTTCGCTCAGAGCGCGGGACTGACCCTGCACGTCGAGAACCTCTACGGTGACAATAACCACCATATCGTCGAGTCTTGCTATAAGGCATTGGCCCGCTCCCTCCGAGAAGCCGTCTCCATCGATCCGCGTCAGCCAGAAGCGGTGCCGTCTACGAAAGGCCGGTTGGGCGACTAAGCCCTGAGGATATGAGCCGTGATCGCATATAGCGTATTGGAACCTGCGACGGCATCTGAAAGTGTCGTAGAGCGCATCGATCGGATTGTTTTCGTGCGCGAAGGCTTCGCCATTTTGGCGCTGGTGTTTCCAATGCTCTGGTTGCTTTTTCACCGAATGTGGCTGGTTTTGCTTGCCTTCGTGGTTGTTGTCGCGGTCGTCAATGTTGGATTTGTCGCTGTCGGTTTCAGTGAAACCGTTGCGGGTTGGGCGACATTTGCGATCACGTTGCTTTTTGCGTTCAATGCGAATGATCTGCGGCGCTGGACACTCGAACGACGAGGATTTGAGCTTGTCGGGGTCGTCGCGGGCCGTAATCGGGACGAATGCGAAATCCGCTTCTTTGACAATTGGGACGGTACCGAGCCTCAAGCCACCGAGTCCGCGATGGAGCCCGAGCGTGCCCTTGGTGATGAAACGGGTCACCCAGCGAGTTCTTGAACCATGCAAGTCGTGATCGTTGACTACGGTTCGGGCAATCTGCATTCGGCGGCCAAGGCTTTCGAACGCGCAGCAGCAGAGACCGATTCCGGCCACAAGATCGTTGTCAGTGCCAATCCGGGCGATGTGCGCTCAGCTGATCGTATCGTCCTGCCAGGTGTCGGCGCGTATGCAGACTGTAAGAATGGTCTCGCTGCGATCGACGGGATGATTGAAGTCCTTGACGAAACGGTCCGGCAAAAAGCACGGCCTTTTCTCGGTATTTGTGTCGGTATGCAGCTCATGGCCGACCGCGGCCTCGAACATGGAACGACAGAAGGCTTTGGTTGGATCGCCGGCGAGGTTCGACACATTGCGCCGACCGATCCTTCTCTCAAGATTCCCCACATGGGGTGGAACACTCTGACGGAAATCAATCCCCACCCGCTTCTTGACGGCGTCAAGAAGGGTAGGGACGGCCTACATGCCTACTTTGTGCACTCCTTCCACCTGGTTCCGGAATCGCGCGCCGATCTGGTTGCGGAAACGGACTATGCCGGTCCGATCACAGCTATGGTGGGCAAAGAGAATATGGCCGGCACCCAGTTTCATCCCGAAAAGAGTCAGACCCTCGGTCTGAAACTCATCGCCAATTTTCTGCGTTGGTCGCCATGATCCTTTTTCCTGCAATTGACCTGAAAGACGGAAACTGCGTTCGCCTTGAACAAGGCGAGATGGATGCAGCGACAGTCTTCAACGACGATCCTGCGGCGCAGGCTCGTGCCTTTGAGGACGCTGGTTTCCGCTACCTTCATATGGTGGATCTGAACGGGGCCTTCGAAGGCAAGCCGGTGAACGGCGCTGCAGTCGATGCGATCCTCGGTGCAATCAAGATCCCGGCACAGTTGGGCGGCGGAATTCGCGATCTTGCAACGATCGAAGCCTGGCTGACCAAGGGGCTGTCGCGCGTCATTCTTGGGACCGTAGCCGTACGCGATCCCGATCTCGTCCGCTCGGCTTGCCGTGAGTTTCCTGGCCATGTCGCCGTGGGAATCGATGCGCGCGATGGGTACGTTGCCATCGAAGGCTGGGCGGAGACCAGCGAGATCGAAGCTGGTGAGCTGGCGGCGCGTTTCGAGGATGCCGGTGTCTCGGCGATCATCTATACGGACATCTCGCGCGACGGAATTCTTCAGGGGCTTAATCTTGAAGCCACGACCGCGCTCGCTTCGGGCACGAGTATTCCGGTCATTGCCAGCGGTGGCCTGGCGTCGATCGATGATATTCACCGCTTGGTTCATCCCGAGAACGCGAAGCTCGAGGGCGCTATTGCCGGCCGTGCCCTTTACGACGGCCGTCTCGACGTGGACGAAGCGCTGAAGCTGCTGGGGACCGCGGCGAGGGAGGCCGGATCGTGCTGAAAATCCGCGTTATCCCATGTCTTGATGTGAAGGACGGCCGTGTCGTCAAAGGTGTGAACTTCGTCGACCTGCGCGATGCTGGCGATCCGGTCGAGGCGGCGACAGCCTATGATGCAGCGGGGGCGGACGAGCTCTGCTTTCTTGACATCACTGCCAGCCACGAGAACCGTGATACGATCTTCGACGTGGTCCAACAGACGGCAGAACGCTGCTTCATGCCGCTTACCGTCGGCGGCGGCGTGCGCAAGGTGGAAGATGTCCGCAAACTTCTGGAGGCAGGCGCCGACAAGGTCTCGATCAATACGGCTGCAGTGAAAGATCGGGCGTTCGTCGGTGAGGCATCGGAGAAATTCGGCGCCCAATGCATCGTCGTTGCGATCGATGCGAAGAAGGTCTCCCCTGAAGGTGAGCCCAACCGATGGGAGAATTTCACCCATGGTGGCCGCGAAGCAACCGGAATTGATGCAATTGAGTTTGCACGGGAAGTCGTTGCTCTTGGTGCGGGTGAAATTCTACTGACCTCAATGGACCGCGATGGCACACGTGAAGGTTTCAATATTCCATTGACGCGCGCCATTGCGGATGCGGTCACGGTCCCTGTGATCGCATCAGGCGGCGTCGGAAATCTCGACCATCTTGTGGAGGGTGTAACAGAGGGGCATGCAAGTGCGGTGCTCGCCGCCTCCATTTTTCATTTCGGCGACTATTCGATCAGTGAAGCAAAGCAGCATATGGCCGATCACGGCGTGGCGGTACGCCTGGACACCTAGCAACAACAAATACGCGCTCAATCCGACCCAAGGCAGAAGTCTTATTGTGTACGAGCCAATCTTCCGTCATTGAACTGACAGAAAACTCGAGCGATTACCGATGAACGACTTGGTTTTATCCCGTCTTGCCGACACAATCCGTGCACGTAGCGATGCGAGTGCGGAGTCGTCCTACACACGCTCTTTGCTTGACGGCGGTCCTGAACGTTGCGCCAAGAAGCTTGGCGAGGAAGCGGCGGAAACCATAATTGCGGCCGTGAGCCAGGACAATGACGCCCTGAAGGCCGAAGCCGCCGACCTCATTTATCATCTACTTGTGGTCCTCCAATCTCGCGGTGTCGCGTTTGACGACGTCCTCGCAGTGCTTGAGAGCCGTATGGGCGTGTCCGGTCACGATGAGAAAGCGCGGAGGCCGACCGATGGAGTGTGATCGCGGTGCCGCGACCCGGGCAATAAGATGAGCCGTCGCCAGTCTCGCAAGTTCTCGCCCTATCGGACATTCTCGAGAGATGAGTGGGCGAAGCTGCGCGCCGATATGCCGCTGACATTGACCGAGGAAGACCTGGAGCAGGCGAGCGGCCTTATGCAGCGTGTCTCCATGGACGAGGTCGTGGATATCTATCTGCCGCTCTCAAGGCTGCTCAACTACTATGTGGCAGCGGCCCAGGGATTGCACGCCGCCACATCCGGTTTTCTTGGTCAAACCGACGGCAAGATGCCCTTCATTATCGGCATGGCCGGAAGTGTTGCTGTCGGCAAGAGCACAACGGCGCGCGTCCTGCAGTCGCTCTTGGCACGCTGGCCGAATACGCCACGTGTGGATCTGCTGCCAACCGATGGATTTCTGCTTCCCAATGCCGTGCTGGAAGAGCGCGATCTCATGCACCGGAAGGGCTTTCCCGAGAGCTTCGACATTCCACGCCTTCTGCGTTTTATGGGTGATGTAAAAGCTGGGCGCCGCAATGTGCGTGCGCCTGTCTATTCGCATTTCAGCTACGACATTGTGCCCGACGACGTCATCACGGTCGATCGTCCCGATATCCTGATTGTTGAAGGGCTCAATGTCCTGCAGCCGGCAACGCTGCCCAAAGGCGGAAAAGCGATTCCTTTCGTTTCCGACTTTTTCGATTTCTCGATCTACATCGATGCGCCAGACAAGATTATCGAGAGTTGGTATGTGGAGCGGTTCCTGCGGCTTCGGGAGACGGCGTTTACGGATCCCAAGGCCTATTTCCATCGCTATTCGAAGCTGGATGACCAGGAGGCACTGGCAACAGGCCTCGGCATTTGGCGGAACATCAACCTCCTGAATTTGCAGGAGAATATCCTTCCAACACGCCAGCGTGCGCATTTGATACTGCACAAAGGCGCTGATCATGCGGTGGAGTCCGTGGCGCTCCGGAAGCTTTAGGATTGCACGTGCCGATAAAGTTTCGTTTCACGGCACTATCGACGTCCCGGACTTGATCCGGGACCCAGGGCTCTGGAGAAAGATCGTGCTCGTAGCCCTGGACCCCGGATCAAGTCCGGGGTGTTGCATTGGTGGTGTGAACAGGAGCAGCTCACATATGCAGAGCGCGTTTTCCGACGGCCAGCGCTGCTTCTTTGACGGCTTCGGTCAGCGTCGGATGCGGATGGCTTGAGCGTGCGAGATCCTCTGCGCTCGCACCGAGCTCCATGGCAATAACGGCCTCGGCAATTAGATTGCCGACATGAGGCCCGATCATATGGACGCCGAGAATGCGATCGGTCTCCGCGTGGGCAAGGATCTTGACGAAGCCATCGGTGGTCCGGTTCACCTTCGCGCGGCCATTTGCTGTAAAGGGGAATTTCCCAACTGTGTAGGGAATGTCGGCTTCCTTCAGCTCTTCTTCCGTTTTGCCGACCGCGGCTACTTCCGGTGTCGTGTAGACGACGCCGGGAATAGCGTCATAGTTCACATGACCCGACTGACCGGCCAGAATTTCGGCGACGGCGACGCCTTCGTCTTCCGCCTTGTGGGCGAGCATGGCACCTTTCACAACATCGCCAATGGCGTAGATGCCGTCGACATTGGTCTTGAAATGTGTGTCGATCTCAACCCGGCCACGTTCATCGAGTGCAACACCGACATCCTCAAGGCCGAGGCCTTCGGTATAGGGTGTCCGGCCGATCGAGACCAAGACGACATCGCAATCAATCGTCTGAGTATCGCCGCCTTTGACCGGCTCGATTGACACTTTGCAGCCATCATCCGACGCCTCGACGCCGGTAACCTTCTGGCCGAGCTGAAACTTGATGCCTTGTTTCTTGAGGATGCGTTGGAAGTTCTTTGCAACCTCGCCGTCCATTCCAGGCGTGATGCGGTCAAGGAACTCCACAACGGTGACTTCTGATCCAAGGCGGCGCCAGACGGACCCGAGTTCAAGACCGATATATCCGGCCCCGACGACGACCATCTTCTCGGGAACGGTCTCCAATTCAAGCGCACCCGTTGAAGATACGACCCGTTTCTCATCGATTTCGACGCCCGGAAGATTAGCGACGTCCGATCCTGTCGCGATGACGATGTTCTTTGTCGTCAACGTCGTGCTTTCACCGGCCTCGTTGGTAACCTCGACTTCGCTGGCGGATTTGATCTTACCGATGCCGTCATGAGCGTCGATCTTATTCTTCTTCAGCAGATACTCGACACCAGCGACATTCCCGCTCACACCTTCGTCCTTAAAGGCCAGCATGGCAACGAGATCCAGGGTCGGGCTGACGTTGACGCCCATGCCGGACATTGAGTGGCCGGCCTCCTCGAACAATTCAGACGCGTGAAGCAGCGCTTTCGAAGGAATACAACCAACGTTGAGGCACGTGCCGCCATGAGCGCCTCGTTTTTCGACGACCGCGACCTTCATGCCGAGTTGGGCTGCACGGATGGCACAGACATAGCCGCCGGGGCCGGTTCCAATCACCACGAGATCGTAAGCATCAGCCATTTCACTCTTGCCTTCTTTTCATCGCTCAGCCGGCAGCATCGTCGCGCTGCAACCACTATGTCACGATCGATGTAACGGATCAGAGGTCCAGAACCAGACGCTGCGGATCTTCGAGACACTCCTTGACGCGCACCAGGAATGTTACAGCACCCTGCCCGTCGACGACGCGATGATCGTAGGACATGGCGAGATACATCATCGGTCTGATCTGGATTTCGCCATCAATGACCATTGGCCGCTCCTGGATCTTGTGCATACCGAGGATGCCGGACTGAGGTGCATTCAGGATTGGCGTTGAATTGAGGGAACCGAAGACGCCGCCATTGGTGATCGTGAACGTGCCGCCTTGCATGTCCTCGATGCCGAGCTGGCCGTCTCGGGCCTTTTTGCCAAAATCGGTAATCGTCGCTTCTATTTGAGGGAGGGACATTTGGTCCGCGTCGCGCACGACGGGGACAACGAGCCCACGGTCCGTTCCGACCGCAATTCCAACGTGGTAGTAATTCTTGTAGATGACGTCCGTACCGTCGATCTCGGCATTGACCTCCGGAACCTCGCGCAAGGCTTGAATGCAGGCCTTGACGAAGAATCCCATAAAGCCCAGCCGCACACCGTGCTTCTTTTCAAAAATGTCGCGATACTGTTTGCGCATGGCCATTACGGCCGTCATGTCCACTTCGTTGAAAGTGGTCAGCATTGCGGCTGTGTTCTGAGCATCCTTCAGACGCCGTGCGATCGTCTGGCGCAGTTTGCTCATCCGGACGCGTTCTTCCCGCTCGGCATCGGTTGCAGCGACAGGCGCGCGTGGCGCGGCGGTCGGAGTCGCGGCGGGGGCGGGTGCAACAAGCGGCACGACATTTTCTGCAGCGGCCGGTGCCGCCGCTGCAGCCTGTGCCTTCAGATAATTCTGCACATCTTCCTTTAGGAGACGGCCGCCTTTCCCGGTTGCCGGTATCTGTGCCGGGTCGAGTGAATTTTCGTCGACCATCTTGCGGACCGCGGGGGACAGCGTGCCGGCATCTCCCGCATCGGCGGCAGGCGCCTCGGCCGGAGCAGCAGGTGGCGCTTCGGCCGGCTTTGCAGCCGCTGCAGCGCCTTCGGCAATAGCGCCAAGGAGCGCTCCGACTTCAACAGTCTCGCCCTCTTTTACCGATATATCTTCGAGCACGCCGGCCGCCGGTGCCGGTACTTCCACCGTGACCTTGTCCGTTTCGAGCTCGACGAGGGGCTCATCGGCATTCACCGCGTCGCCTGCTTTTTTAAACCATTGCCCGACTGTCGCTTCCGTAACGGATTCGCCGAGTGTCGGGACGCGGATTTCTGTTGTCATGGATACCGCCCTTTTGCCGCCCGCACATTGCGGGACCGTGCCATCAAATCGTAAGTGCCTCTTCGAGGAATGCCTGTAGTTCTGCGATGTGCCGGCTCATCATGCCTGTCGCTGTCGATGCCGACGCTGCCCGACCGGCATAGACCGGTCGCTTGTGTTTGGCTTCGATATGGTCGAGGACCCATTCAATATTGGGTTCAACAAAGCTCCAGGCACCCATATTCTTGGGCTCTTCCTGACACCAGACCATCTCCGCCCCTGAGAAGCGTCCGAGCTCCTGGATCAGCGCCCGAGCCGGGAAGGGGTAGAGTTGTTCCAGTCGCAGGAGATAGACATTGTCGATGCCGTTCTTCTCGCGCCAATCATAGAGATCGTAATAGACCTTGCCCGAGCACATGACGACACGCTTGATCTCATCGTCCGGGACAAGCTTGATCGCTTGGTTGTCCAGGTGCTGAGCGTCGTCCCAGAGCACACGATGGAATGTGGAGTCAGGGCCCAGATCTTCGATTGTTGATATGACACGCTTATGCCGCAGCAGCGATTTGGGAGTCATCAGGACGAGCGGTTTCCGGAATTTCCGGTGGAGCTGCCGGCGCAGCACATGGAAATAATTGGCCGGGGTCGTGCAATTGCAGATCTGCCAATTGTCTTCGGCCGAACTCTGCAAGTAGCGCTCGAGCCTTGCCGATGAGTGTTCCGGCCCCTGGCCCTCATAGCCATGCGGCAGCAACAACACGAGACCGGACATTCGGAGCCATTTGCGCTCACCCGACGAGATGAACTGATCGATGACAACCTGCGCACCGTTCGCGAAATCGCCAAATTGTGCCTCCCAACACACCAGGGCGTTTGGTTCAGCAAGGCTGTAGCCATATTCGAACCCAAGAACTGCCTCTTCCGAGAGCATTGAATTGATGACTTCGAACCTGGCCTGGTCAGGTGCGATATTCTGAAGGGGCGTGAAGCGCTCTTCCGATTCCTGATCGATGATCACCGAATGGCGCTGCGAGAAGGTGCCGCGTTCGGAGTCCTGACCCGACAGCCTAACACGGAAGCCTTCGTTCAGAAGGGTGCCAAATGCGAGCGCTTCGGCCATACCCCAATCGATTGCCACGCCTTCTTCGACCATCGTCCGACGGTTTTTCAGGAGTCGCTGGATTGTCTTGTGGACGTTCAGCGTCTCCGGAACCTTCGTCAGCGAGACCCCGATGTCGCGCAGCTTGTCGATTTCAAATCCGGTCTCGCCACGCCGCGCGCCTTCGTCCGCAAAACCGATGCCCGACCACTTCCCGTCGAGCCAATCGGCCTTGTTGGGCTTGTAGCTGTCGGCGATGTCGAACTCGGTTTCCAGTTGAGCGCGAAAATCGGCTTTGAGCTGATCCACTTCTTCGGCTGAAAAGAGCCCCTCTTGAACCAGCCGGTCGCCATAAATGTTGATGACCGTGGGATGCTTGCGAATCTGCTTGTACATGCGCGGCTGCGTAAAGGCCGGCTCGTCGCCTTCGTTGTGGCCGTGACGCCTGTAGCAAAACATGTCGATGACCACGGGCTTGTTGAATTCCTGGCGAAATTCGGTAGCCACCTTGGCCACATGGACGACAGCTTCCGGATCGTCGCCATTCACGTGAAAAATCGGTGCCTCGATCATTCGGGCGACATCGGACGGGTAGGGCGATGACCGCGAGTGATGTGGACTGGCAGTAAAGCCGATCTGATTGTTGACGATGAAGTGGATCGATCCACCGGTTCTGTGTCCGGCGAGACCTGACAGACCAAAACACTCGGCAACGACGCCTTGGCCGGCAAACGCGGCATCGCCATGCAGCAAGAGCGGCAATACCTGATTGCGTTTCTTGTCGTCGCGTTGGTCCTGTTTCGCGCGAACCTTGCCCAGAACAACCGGATCGACGATCTCGAGATGCGATGGGTTGGCGGTCAGCGACAGATGCACGTTATTGCCGTCGAACTCCCGGTCGGAAGATGCCCCGAGATGATATTTGACGTCGCCCGAGCCCTCAACGTCGTCAGGGTTGGATGAACCGCCCTTAAACTCGTTGAAAATGGCGCGATAGGGTTTGCCCATCACATTCGCCAGAACGTTCAGGCGGCCGCGATGGGGCATGCCGAGGATGATGTCTCGTACACCGAGATTTCCGCCGCGCTTTATGATCTGCTCAAGTGCGGGAACAGCTGCTTCCGCTCCATCGAGGCCGAACCGCTTTGTGCCGGTATACTTGACGTCAATGAATTTTTCGAAAGACTCGGACTCGATGAGCTTGGAAAGGATCGCCTTCTTGCCTTCCGGCGTAAAGGTCACCTCTTTGTCCTTGCCCTCCATCCGCTCCTGGATCCAGCCTTTTTCTTCCGGCGTCGAGATATGCATGAACTCGACACCGATCGTGGAACAGTAGGTCCGGTTCAGGATCTCCATCATCTCGGTGATCGTCGCAAATTCGAGACCCAGCACATGGTCCAGGAAGATGCGGCGATCAAAGTCCCGACGGGTAAAGCCGTAGGAAGCCGGGTCAAGTTCCGGATGGGCGACCTTCTTTTCCAAGCCAAGTGGATCGAGATTGGCAGCAAGGTGTCCGCGCACGCGGAACGAACGGATAAGCATCAGGGCCCGAACGGAGTCCCGTGTGGCGGACAGAGCCAGATCGCCGGTCAGATCGACGCCAAGGCTTTGGGCGGTCCCACGAATCTTGCGCTCGAGATGACGCTCCAGTTCAACCTCTTCGCCAGCAAAAGCTCCGACGATGTTGCCGTCAGCCGGGAGCGGCCAATCGGCGCGTTTCCAGGACGGCCCGGTTGGTTCCGGGTCCGCTCCGTTGCCATCTTTCAGATTTTGGAAGAACGCCTGCCAATCGGCCTCCACGGATGCCGGATTGTCTTGATACCGGGCGTAGAGATCTTCGATATAGCTTGCATTCGCGCCGTGCAGAAACGCCGTGCGAGCGAATGCTTCATTCAAATCCTGCCTTGCCATTGGCCGACCTCCTGGCTTCAGGACATTTCAATTTCCTGTACCGCCGCAGCCCGCAAAGCGCGGCAGTCGCTAACCCTTCAGACGCTCTACGAGCGTTGTTCCAAGCGCTGCTGGCGAGTCGGCAACCGAAATGCCTGCCGCCTGCATCGCTGCAATCTTGTCTTCGGCGCCACCCTTGCCGCCGGCAATAATCGCGCCGGCATGGCCCATGCGCCGTCCTGGAGGCGCCGTCACACCGGCAATGAATCCGACGACCGGCTTTTTGACCTTCGACTGGTTGAGGAACTCTGCGGCTTCCTCTTCGGCGGAACCGCCGATTTCGCCGATCATGATGATGGATTCCGTCTTCTCGTCGCCGAGGAACAGATCGAGGCAATCGATGAAGTTGGTACCATTGACCGGATCACCGCCGATGCCGATGCAGGTTGACTGTCCAAGGCCGGCAGCAGTCGTCTGCGCGACAGCCTCGTAGGTCAACGTACCGGAACGCGAGACGATTCCGACCGACCCAGGTTTGTGAATATGACCTGGCATAATGCCAATCTTGCACTGTTCGGGCGTAATGACACCTGGGCAATTCGGGCCCACGAGCCGGGTGTTCGAGCCCGATAGCGCCCGTTTCACTTTGACCATATCGACGACAGGAATGCCTTCCGTGATACAGACGACAAGCGGGATTTCGGCATCGATCGCTTCCAGGATGGCGTCTGCAGCGAAGGGCGGCGGCACATAGATAACGCTGGCATTGGCGCCGGCTTTCTCGACGGCTTCGCCAACCGTATCGAATACGGGAAGTCCCAGATGCTGACCACCACCTTTTCCCGGTGTTACACCGCCGACCATCTGGGTGCCATAGGCGATAGCCTGCTCCGAATGGAAGGTGCCCTGGCTGCCGGTAAAGCCCTGGCAGATGACCTTGGTATTGCTGTCGACGAGTACGGCCATGGCGTTCCCCTAAATCAATCGTGCCGTTGACGGGATCGTGCTCGCGTCACTGGCTGCGCTCGTTTCACCCATTTCCCTTCACCTGCGCAACGATCTTCTCTGCCGCATCGGCGAGATCGTCGGCTGCGATGATGGCAAGACCGGAATCGTTGAGAATTTTCTTGCCCAGATCCACATTCGTTCCTTCGAGGCGCACCACCAGAGGAACCGAAATATCCATTTCCTTGGCGGCCGCGACGATGCCTTCGGCAATGATGTCGCATCGCATGATGCCACCGAAGATATTGACCAGAATGCCTTTCACATTCTCGTCCGAGAGAATGATCTTGAAGGCGTTCATGACCTGCTCTTTGTTGGCACCGCCGCCGACATCCAGGAAATTGGCTGGCGAGGAACCGTAGAGCTTGATGATATCCATGGTCGACATGGCGAGTCCGGCGCCGTTGACCATGCAGCCAATGCTGCCGTCGAGCTTCACATAGTTCAGATCGAAGCGCGAAGCCTCGACTTCCGCAGGATCTTCCTCGTCGATATCGCGAAGCTCCATGATATCGGGGTGGCGGAAGAGGGCGTTCGAGTCGAAGTTCATCTTGGCGTCGAGGCAGAGCAGATCGCCCGCACCCGTGACGACCAGCGGATTGATCTCGACGAGGCTGGCATCCTTTTCAGTGAATGCCCGATAGAGATCGCCGATCAGCTTGACGCATTGTTTGACCTGCTTGCCTTCAAGGCCGAGGGCAAATGCCACTTTCCGGCCGTGAAAGCCGGAATAGCCGGAGGCCGGATCAATGGTCAGGGTAAGGATCTTCTCGGGCGTCTCGGCTGCGACTTCCTCGATATCCATCCCGCCCTCAGTTGAGCAGATGAAGGCAACCCTTGACGTCGCACGGTCGACCAGGCAGGACAAATAGAGTTCGCGAGAAATATCCGACGCTTCTTCAACATAGACCCGACGTACGATACGTCCACCTGGGCCCGTTTGATGGGTAACCAGATTCATGCCGAGCATTCGGTCGGCTTCAGCACGTACCTCGTCGATGGATTCGACGAGCTTGACACCACCACCCTTGCCGCGTCCACCCGCATGGATCTGGGCTTTTACGACCCATTTCGATCCGCCGAGTTCTTTGGCTGCGCTGACGGCCTCTTCGGGAGAGAAAACTGCGATGCCGGTTGCGACAGGGATGCCAAACTCACGCAATGTGGCCTTGGCCTGATACTCGTGAATATTCATTTCGCTCTGCCTCCCCGACCTCTGAACCCTGATGGGTCCAGACGCAGCCTACCTCAATTCGTGTTGGAACATCTACCGGCTACCGCTCGCCAAAACAGGTGCAATCTTCTGGCACGCTTCGACGAGATTCTTCACGGACTCGACGGACCCCATGAATTCGTCCCGTTCAGACGAATTGAGTTTGATTTCAACGACGCGTTCAACGCCTTTTTGACCAATGACGACAGGCACGCCGATATAGAGGCCCTTAACGCCATACTCACCGTTCAAGTAAGCGGCGCAAGGCAGAACGCGCTTCTTGTCCTTGAGATATGCCTCGGCCATCTCAACCGCCGATGCGGCGGGTGCGTAGTAGGCCGATCCGGTCTTCAGCAAACCAACGATCTCAGCTCCGCCGTCGCGTGTGCGCTGGACGATTTCTTCAAGGCGCTTTTCGGTGATCCATCGCATCTTGATGAGATCGGGCAGGGGAATGCCTGCCACGGTCGAATAGCGGATCATCGGAACCATGGAGTCGCCGTGTCCGCCAAGGACGAAGGCACTGACATCTTCCACCGAGACATCGAATTCAAGAGCCAGGAAGTGGCGGAAGCGGGCGGAATCCAGGACGCCGGCCATGCCCACGACCTTGTTTCGCGGCAGGCCGGTCACTTTCTGCAGTGCCCAGACCATCGCGTCCAAGGGGTTCGTGATGCAGATAACGAAGGCGTCCGGGGCGTATTTCTTAATGCCGGCGCCGACCTGTTCCATGACCTTGAGATTGATTTCCAGCAGGTCATCCCTGCTCATACCGGGTTTGCGGGGCACGCCGGCGGTCACAATGACCACATCTGCGCCCTTGATATCGGCATATTCATTTGTGCCTTTCATCACCGCGTCGAAACCTTCGACGGGAGACGATTCAGCAATGTCGAGGCATTTGCCCATGGGCATATCCTCAACGATGTCGAAGAGCACGACGTCGCCGAGCTCTTTCAAACCAATAAGATGTGCGAGAGTACCGCCGATCATGCCTGCGCCGATCAGCGCGATTTTATTCCGCGCCATGGGGAAATGCTCCTTGACGAGACCGCGTCCGCGGACGCGGACATGCAAGAGGCTCGAAGGGTTGGTTAACCTGAAATGCTGTGCCGTGCAAGGACATCTATGGTCGTGTCAATGCTTTGTGTTCGAGCAGCGTTTTATGAGCGGTTTTAGTGCAGCATTCAAAGGCATTTGAATGGTAGCTCAAGCGTTCAGACATCTGACGGCTTACCAGGGCATCGCGACGCCGGACTGTGCGTCGTTCGGGGTGGTCAGACCACGCTCCCAGTACTAGATATCTTGAGAATCTCTTGTTCAAGGGTGCGCTGATGCGATTCCTAACTGCCGCCACAACCATAAGCCTCCTTTTCATGGGCATCTTGCCTGAGGCCAACGCCAAGAAAGCACCGTCGGTTGCGTGTAACATCGCCGGATATTCGATCGACAAAGACCCGAATGGTTTAAATGTGCGGTCCGGGCCCGGGACGCGGCACCGTATTCTTGCACGCCTCAAACGCTTCACCGCCAGTGGCATGGAAGTCTATCCAGAAATGGATATTCGGGAGTCGCGTGGTTCGTGGCTCCGCATCACCCGGGCCACGGAAGGTATGGACGGGACCGATCTCTTCATGGGCAACGGCTGGGTTCACGCCAGCCTGATGGCGACAAGCACAAGCGGTTATGACAAGGGACATGCCGTATTGCGACATAGCCCTAGCCCTTCAAGTCGGGTCATCGGCAAAGTCCCCAGCGAATCCGAAGTTGGTCTACGAGGCTGTAACGGAAAATGGGCGCTCGTCGAGCATCAAGGCAAACGGGGTTGGTTAGCGCCTGGCGACCAGTGCGGAACAGCGGCGACCAACTGCAACTGATCAATGCGGTTCTGAATCCCAATACGTGATGCAATTCGACTGACCATCTGTTGCAAAACGTCCCGCCAGGCCGAGCACGGCTCTATTCGAAATTCTATCAAGCCGACATTGCAATTCAATTGGCATGCCTGGACCAGCGCACCAGCTTATGGGCAGGTAACGCCATGTCCGTCCGCTGACATGTCTGAACTCTGGACGCGTGGCACAATAACTGACACATCGCGGAGAAAAGCCATGAGACCAACGGTATTTGCTGCGCTAATTGCGTTTCTTTGGGTAATGCCCGCTGCTGCGGACAATGGCATTCTGACCAAGAGCAGCCCACATTCTGTTGAGGAAACGGCAGCGCGGTTCGAGCAGGCAGCGCGCGAAAAAGGAATGACCGTTTTCCCGCGTATTGATCATGCAGCGGCGGCCAAGGCCAATGGCAAGGAAATGCCGCCAGCGATCGTCGTCTCCATCGGAAATCCGAAATACGGAACGCCGTTCATGATCAAGAATCCCGTGGCCGCGATCGACTTTCCGCCCAAGGCGGTGGTCTATGCGGACGCGAACGGTAAGGTCTGGATTTCGTACAATACGGCTCAGTATCTCTATGGCACGATATTCAAACGACACGCTCTGGAGCACCCGGAAGGGGACGTGGCATTCTACGCGCGTGTTCTGGAGGAGCTGACTGACTTCGCGGTTGCGCCATCATCGGGCTGAATTCAGAAATGCCGGAAAGGCAATGATGCCGAGCTATCGTTAGGCGTTGCTCTTGCGCAGTCGTTGAATCACGAGGAGCTCGGGCGCGGCTTGTATCGTGTTGACTCGGTGATATCGAGAGACTGAGAAATCTGAAGAAAGGCGTTCGGCAAAAGAACGGACGCTTGCTGTTTCTTCAGTGCCTCCGGAATGACCAGGATAGCAGACGAGCGTAACGATCCCCTTGACTTGCAGGTATGAGAGACCCTGTTCGAGTCCTTGCAGGGTTGTTTCTGCGTGGGTCATGATCGTTTTGGAAGCACCCGGCAGATATCCGAGGTTGAACATGATGCCCGCCACCTGACCCTTGGCAATCCCGGCGGCAGTGAGAGTCTCGTCCATTTCTTGGTGACCGGCAAGAACAAGCTGAACCTGAGACAGATTTGCGACAAGACGGCCCGTTTCCCGCAGTGCTGTCTCTTGCACGTCGAACCCGAACACCCAGCCAAGTGGTCCGACGCACTCAGCCAGGAATAGAGTGTCATGACCGTTTCCGGCCGTCGCATCTACAACCGTATCGCCGGGCTGGATCGACTGGCGCATCAAAAAGTGGGCGATTTCAGTGGCGCGTATCATGGCTCAGAAATGCTGGCGAACGTCACAGTCGACGGGTAGTGCTTCTTGCTTCACAAGGAAATCCGAAAAGCACTGCGCATACCAAGGCGCGTGGAGCGAGCCTTTCGACCCCAATCCGTTGAAGTAGCCCAGCTGCTCATGATCCGGATGGAGTCCGACAAGAGCCCTGCTTTCATTGATGATCGGGCGAACCGCCGCCTGATGGTCCAATACCGTGTAGGGCACGTGGATGAAGTCCTTCAGTCTACGCTCAATCTTGGAACGGGCAGCGGTATCCGGCTCCTGATTGAGTTTCTCCCATTCATAAGTTGAGCCAACGCGAAAAACATCGGATTGCGACGTTGGCGCAATCCAGATTCCGCGATGGAATGAATTCGCCGGCACGGGCCGATGAAAACGAACCGTCAATATGTCGCCCTTGGCTGCTTTGAACGGCACCCAGGAAAAATATGGATTGCGTGTTGCGGCATAGCCTTCGCATGAAACGAGACGATGCGCCCGATAGCCTTGGATCGATACGCCATCGGAATCGAACGTCACGTCGCGGTCCCAATCCACGGTCATTTGCTCGAAAGTCAGAGCCGTGCGCGAGGCTTCCAGATAGGCTGTGACGTCGAGCTGTGCCGCGTTCATGGCGAAGCCTCCTCCTGCCGCATCTCCCAGTTCCGGATCGAGCAAAGGTTTGGGTTGCAGGTCACGGAGATAGAACTGATACGCTGGATCCTGGCTTCTCTCAGCCCAGATTTCACGTTCCAAATCCGAACTGAAGAGCCTGATGGCCGTGCGGTCGTGGAAAAACTGCCGACCAGTGTATTCTTCGATACTCCGGTAGAACGTCCTGGCTAAAGGAAGGAACTCATCGCAACGCAGGCTCAGGACCAGGCGTTTGCCTGTGATTGGCGTCATCAGCCCGGCGGCGATTTTCGAGGAAGTCACCGGCTCGCAGGCATCGACGATCAAGACGTTTTGGCCGGCCTGCTGCATCTGCCAGGCTAGAGTTGTCCCAGCGATACCCTGACCGACAATAATGATGTCCCAGACCTTGTCTGCCACAGCAGAGTTCCTTCAACGCGCAATTCAATTGCCGTTTGCGGTGCGCGTTCTTGTTCATGCCGTCATTCGCGCGGTCGGAAATCTGACCTGTCCGGCTCATTTGAAACGCTGGGCCACTCTTGATCATGCGTTGACTTCACAGTCCATAGCGTATTATTTTCATTTGTATACTAATGATAAGATGACCTATGCAATTCGAACGGCCAAAACAGTTGCGCGAAGCTTTGGCACTTCTCGATGCACAGAGCTGGGATATCCTTGCAGGCGGGACGGATTACTATCCGGGTTTGCGTGACAATGCGCCTACCAGGCCCGTCCTCGACATCACTGCGATCGGCGGACTTCGCCACATCAGGCGCGAAAGTGGTTTCTGGAGAGTCGGCGCGCTGGCGACCTGGAGCGACCTTGTCGCAGCGGATCTGCCGCCGTCGTTTGAAGGGCTCAAACTCGCTGCACGTGAGGTTGGCTCTGTTCAGATCCAGAACCGTGCGACGATTGCAGGGAATATCTGTAACGCCTCTCCTGCAGCGGATGGCGTACCGCCCCTGCTGACGCTTGATGCTGAAGTGGAATTGTCGTCGGCAATTGGGGTCCGCCGTTTGGCTCTCACTGAATTCATTACAGGCAATCGCGCGACCATGCTCACACCGTCTGAGTTGGTCACCGCGATCCTCATTCCCGAGACATCGGCAACCGGCAATAGTCGTTTTCTAAAGCTCGGAGCACGGAAGTATCTCGTAATCTCCATTGCTATGGCGGCAGTTCGCGTGGATTCGGGCTCAGATGGCAGAGTTTGCGATGCTGCCATTTCCGTCGGCTCATGCTCGGAAGTGGCCAAACGTCTGCCTGCACTTGAGCAAGCCATCATTGGATGTTCGAGTGCCGAAGCCTGCGATGCAGTCAATGTTGATCAGCTCGCTGGCCTCGTCCCAATCGACGATATCCGTGCAACAGCGGACTATCGCGGCGCCGCTGCTGTCGAACTGGTGCGGCGTGCGCTGCTGTCCTGTATCGAAAGAGGAAAGTGAAATGACGGGCGGCGAAATACAGTTTGTGCTGAATGGTGCATCTGTTTCGGCCGATGCCGCGCCGATCGAACGTTTGTCGGCGGTTTTGCGCGATCGCCTCGGCCAGACGGCCACCAAAGTCGGCTGCGATGCCGGCGACTGCGGTGCATGTACCGTTCTGATCGATGGCGAAGCGAGCTGCAGCTGTCTCGTCTCTGTTGCTCAAGTCGAGGGTGCATCCGTCACAACTCTGGAAGGACTGTCCTCTGGCAACGGAACCCTGTCGCGATTGCAGGCCTCTTTTCTGCATTTCGGTGCGGCGCAGTGTGGCATCTGTACGCCCGGTATGCTGGTCTCGGCGACCGCGCTTCTGAATGCCAATCCCTATCCAAGTGAAAGCGAAGTCGAAGACGCCCTTGGTGGGGTCCTCTGCCGCTGTACGGGTTACCGCAAGATCATCGAAGCGGTCCTCCAGGCCTCCGATTTCGATATGGCCGAACAACAGCCAGGCGCCGGCGACAATGTTGGCGCATCCATTCGCCGCTTGGACGGCGTGGACAAGGTTCTTGGGCAGGATGCCTTCGGTGCGGACTCTATTCCTCAGGATGCCGTGCTGGTTCGCATTCTGCGCAGCCCCTATCACCATGCCGGTTTCACTTTCGGCGATGTTGCAGGGTTCGTTCAGCAGAGCCCGGGCATACTCGCTGTGTTTACCGCCAAAGATATTCCAGGCCGAAATTGCTTTGGCGTTATTCCACCTTTTGCCGATCAACCGGTCTTGGCGGAAGACGTTGCGCGGTTCCGAGGTGAGGCGATCGCGGCGGTTGCCGGTGAACCCGATGCCGTTCGCGCACTCGATCTGGCGACCATTCCTGTGATCTGGGAGCCCTTGCCGGAGGCTATGACCTCCGGCAACGCGTTGGCTGACGATGCGCCTCAGGTTCATGAGTCGCGCGATGGCAACATTCTTGTTCGAGGGCTCGTCCGACGTGGCAATCTCGATACCGGCCTTGCCGAAGCCGACCATGTCGTCGAGGCCGCCTATTCGACCCCTTTTATCGAACATGCCTATATCGAGCCGGAAGCCGGTTTTGCCCGGAGAGTCGGTAACAGGCTCGAAGTCCATAGCTCAACCCAGGCCCCCCACATGGACCGTGAGGCCGTTGCTGAGATCATGGGACTCGAAGAGAGCGCCGTGCGCGTCATACCCACCGCATGCGGTGGCGGATTCGGCTCCAAAATCGACATTTCGATGCAACCCTTCGTGGCACTTGCGGCCTGGCGATTGAACCGGCCGGCTGCGATTGTCTACACCCGCTCGGAATCCATGCAATCGACCACCAAGCGACATCCGTCCGAGATCGCCGTCAAGATCGGTTGCCGTGATGACGGCCATGTTACGTCAATGGCATTCAACGGCACATTCAATACGGGCGCTTATGCCAGTTGGGGGCCGACCGTTGCCAACCGCGTACCGGTCCACGCGTCGGGTCCCTACTTCACGCCGAATTATGAAGCGAACAGTCTGGCCGTCCTGACCAATTGTCCGCCGTCGGGCGCGTTCCGGGGCTTTGGTGTGCCGCAATCGGCGATTGCCCAGGAATGCACCTATGATGAATTGGCGGATGCGTGTGGTATCGACCGCCTCGAGTTCCGCCGGATCAATGCGTTGCAGAATGGCCAGCCGACGGTCACTGGCCAGATTTTCGAGACGGGGGTCGGGATTGCAGACTGTCTCGCCGCGCTGAAGCCGGCCTGGGATCGCGCTAGTGCGGAAGCCGAACAGCACAATCATACGGCAAATGGCAGTGGAACGCGGCGGGGCATCGGCGTTGCGTCCTGCTGGTACGGTTGCGGAAACACCTCGCTACCCAATCCCTCGACCATTCGCCTCGGTATAACGCCGGATGGACGCGTTGTGCTGCACCAGGGCGCAACCGATATCGGACAGGGTGCAAACACGGTCATTGCCCAAATCACAGCCGATGCGCTTGGCGTGTCTGTTCATTCGATCGAACTCATCGGGGGCGATACGGATCTGACGCCGGACTGCGGGAAGACCTCCGCATCGCGGCAGACTTACGTGACGGGCTCCGCCGCAAAGCTTGCAGGTGAGGCTCTTCGCGCGGCTATCGTCCGTCACGTCAATGTCGGGCCCGATGCAGAGATCGAATTCGCTTCTGGACAGATCAGACTTTCCGACAATGGCTATGAAACCTCGATCGATCTGGCGGAACTGACTGCGAACCAACATGGCTACGTCTTTATGGCGGAAGAGACATACGATCCGCCCACCGCACCGCTGGATTCCGACGGTCAGGGGATCCCTTACGCTGTATTCGGCTATGGCGCACAGCTCGTCGAATTAACGGTCGATATTGCGCTGGGCACCGTGAAGCTGGACCGCATCACGGCCGCTCATGATGTCGGCCGCGCGATCAACCCGGTTCTCATCGAGGGCCAGATCGAAGGGGGGATCGCGCAAGGCATAGGATTGGCATTGATGGAGGATTATATCCCCGGCCGCACCGAGAATTTGCATGACTATCTCATTCCGACATTCGGCGATGTACCGCCAATCGACAGCATTATCGTCGAGGTGCCCGACGCCGAAGGACCTTATGGCGCCAAGGGCCTGGGCGAACATGTGCTGATCCCGACCGCACCTGCAATTCTCAATGCCATCCGTCACGCAACAGGCGCGCGTGTTCGGCACCTGCCTGCCACTCCGGACCGTGTGAGGGCGGCGATCCTTGAGGCGCAGTCCGATGGCTGAAACCAAAGCAAAACCGGAAAAGATCCGCTGCGATGCTTGCCCCGTCATGTGCTACATCGCCGACGGCAAGGCCGGGGCGTGCGACCGCTACGCCAATGAAGGCGGTCAGCTTGTCAGGCTCGATCCTCTGACGATCATCGAGCGACGGGAGGAACAGGGCGGTGCAATGGTCCCGTTTCTGGATGCAGAGAAGGACTGGGACGGCGATATCATCACGCCGGGTGGCGCATTCGTTACCGCGGTCGGGGCCGGCACGACCTATCCCGACTACAAGCCCGCGCCTTTCATCGTCTCTAGTGATGTCGATGGTGTCGACATGGTCACCGTCGTTACCGAAGGCATTTTCAGCTATTGCGGTGTGAAGGTGAAAATCGACACCGACCGCCACCTTGGTCCTGAACGCAATCTGGTCCGAGCAGATGGCGAGCCGGTCGGCCATGTCACGACTGGCGAGTACGGGTCGCAGATGCTCTCGCTCGGCGGTGTCCATCATCTGACCGGTGGGGGCAAGAAGGAAGGCCGGGTCACCTGTGCGACCTTGCTGGCCTTGTGCAATCGCGAGCCTGTGGAACTGGAAATCGACGAAGGGTCGACCGTCGTTGTCCAGGCAGGTGCCGCGCCGATCATCAACGGCACAACAGAAGAGCGAATGCGCGTTGGTTGTGGCTCTGCGACGGTTGGCATGTTCGCGTCTCAATGGAAGGATCTGGTCGATGAAGTGGTTGTCGTCGATGATCACATCACAGGTGTCATGTCGGAGCATCAGGCCGGCAAAGTAATTGGCTGGCCAGCGACGGGTATTAAGATCAAGGGCCGCCGCTCCACACCGGGGCGCTATTTCCAGGTTGCAGAACCTGGAACAGGGTGGGGCGGAACCGATCTCACCGACCCGCTGACGATTCTCGGCGACTTCAATCCAAAATTCGCCAAGCCCGGCCAATCGCTGCTGATGGTGTCGACGACTGGGGAGCAATTCGCCTATTTCGAACTCGATGACGCACTTAAGCCCGTCGAGCTAGATATGCCGGACCGCCTCAAGCAATCCATCAGCCGCATCGAAGAGAATTGCGAACCTGCGCTGTGTTCGGTGGTGTTCATGGGCGGTGCTGGCGGCTCGTTGCGGGCAGGTGTGACCGAGAATCCCGTGAAACTGACCCGTTCGGTCAAGCAGGCCCTGACCTATGTGAGCTGCGGCGGTGCCCCGGTCTATGTCTGGCCAGGAGGCGGCATCACGGTCATGGCCGATGTCACCCGCATGCCAGAAAATTCATTCGGTTATGTCCCGACACCGGCTTTGGTCGCTCCGATCGAATTCACGGTAAGCCGTGAAGATTATGAAACGCTTGGCGGCCATATGGATCATGTCATGCCCCTTGCGGAAGCGGTCAAAGGCGAAACCGGTCGGCAGAACGATCATATCCTGAAAGGCCGGCGCCAGATCACACAGGGCGCCGGAAACCCATGGCCCACCCAGGCGGCAAACAGGCCAGGCGGCAAGTTGAAATGAGCGCTTTTCGCGATAACGGTCCCCAGGCTGCAATGGTTGCAGGCGGGCGCAAGTTGCATCTGCATCATGGCCCGATCGACTTGATCGTCGAAGCAGACGGCGCTGCAGAAGACGTTCTCATCGCTTACAGGCAGGCACGAACAGCTTTTCAGTCGGTTCTGACAGGTCTCGTCGAAGAGTTGCCCGTTCTGCGACAACCCTGTACCGACAACGTTGCGAAACTGTCCGGCCCCGTGGCACTGCGTATGGATGCGGCGGTAAGGCCTCTTACTGGTTTCATCACGCCAATGGCGGCCGTTGCTGGAAGTGTTGCCGATCATATTCTTGATCGACTCGTCGAGGGCCTCTCACTCTCTCGTGCCTATGTGAACAATGGTGGCGACATCGCGCTCTACCTTGGCAGGGGCGAGACCTTCCGGATCGGTGTTTGCGTCAACCCGGCGACCGGGGAGCAGGCATCGAAAGTGACAATCGAATCGGAAGACGGGATTGGTGGAATTGCGACCAGTGGATGGCGTGGCCGCAGTCACTCGCTCGGAATCGCCGATGCTGTAACTGTCCTCGCGCCGAGCGCTGCTGCCGCCGACGCAGCGGCGACGATGATTGCGAATGCCGTCGATCTGCCGGGGTCTTCTTCGATCAAACGGTGTGCGGCAATTGAGCTGTCACCTGACAGCGATCTCGGCTCTCGTATGGTGACCGTCGAGGTCGGTGCGCTGACATCCGACCAGGTTTCTAACGCCCTGGATGCTGGTGAAGCGGCTGCTGGCGAGATGTTAGAAGGCGATTTGATCAAGTCCGCATTTCTTGCATTGCAAGGATCGTTTCGTATCGCCGAACATGTCTGTTCCCCGACAAATCGAAACGGAGGACAAAGCCCTCATCACGATGCGTACATCCCGCACTTGATGCGGGATCCAGGGCAACACACTGAGAACGGGCGGCGGAGCCCTGGGCCCCGGATCAGGTCCGGGGCGTTATAGAAATGATTAGCGCATCAAGTTCGGCAGACATGAATTCACGGCCCTGAAGGGGAGAAAATCTGGAATGAGCAAGGCGAAGATCCGAAAAATCGTCACTGTGGTCGAAGACACGTTTTCCGAGATCGGGCAAACTATCGACCCGCCGACGCGGAGAGCGGCTGCGATCGCCGTTATCGAAAATCCCTTCGCCGGGCGCTATGAGGAGGATCTCGAAGTCCTCATGGCCATCGGTGAAGAGTTGGGTGGGTTGCTTGGCGAGAGATGTGTCGCGGCTCTTGGAATCACGCCTGCGGAGGCCGAAAGCTACGGGAAGGCTGCATTGGTGGGCGAAAACGGCGAGCTGGAACATGCAGCCGCGATCCTTCATCCGCGGCTCGGCAAACCGTTGCGCACCGCCGTTGAGAAAGGTGCCGCGCTCGTGCCTTCATCGAAGAAGATGGGAACGATGGGACGCCCGCTCGACGTTCCGCTTGGCCATAAGGACGCGGCCTATGTGAGGTCTCACTTCGACGGCATGGAGGTGAGTATCAATGACGCCCCGCGCGCCAATGAGATAATGGTTGCGATCGCGGTCACGGATTCAGGCCGGCCGCTTCCCCGTGTTGGTGGTCTCGAAGCCAAGGATGCCGAAGGCAAGGATGGATTGCGATAAGCGTTCGGTCGTCAGGATATCTTTTTGAGGAGTTTTGTGAGCTGCAGACGCTCCGTTTCATTCAGCGGAGCCAGTGTCGCTTCCGAGACCTCGATGCCGGCAGGTATGGCATCGTCCAGCAAATCACGGCCCGCTTGCGTTAGTGCGATGAGATTGCGACGAGCATCGGCGGGATCCTGACCAACCGACACCAGTCCCTTTTCGCGCAGTCGATCCACCACGCCCTTGATCGTCGCAATGTCCATGGCCGTCAGTCGGCCGAGTTCGTTCTGAGAAAGGACACCGCGCTCGAGCAGCATGGCGAGCGCCGCAAATCGGGTTGCTGTCAGCTTAGCCGGCATCATTCCAGTGAAGATCTGCGAATGGCGTTGGGAAGCGCGTCGAAGTATATGGCCGATCTGTTCGGTCAACCGGTAGTCGTCAACGCCCTCTGTATCTGAAAGGACAGCTTGCTTATGTGATGCCACGATGTGCTCCTAGGGCGCCGGTCGCCTTTGACGCAATGAAACGATCAAAGTCCCGATGTTCATATCATAGAGCAACTTGCGCCAATGTTGCTCTGAATAGCGTGTGATTTCGTTCAGCCGGAAACAAAATCCTCACAAAAATCAACAAATTCACCCGGGTAGAATTGTATTCTGGGCCATCCGGTTTTCTCGATTGAACTAAATGTCCAGCGCAGACGGGATTCAAGGATCTCAGGACCCTTGAGATCCACACAGACGAGGTGCTTGCCGATTGCGTCAGCCTCGCTTTCCGCGAACTGGTGGAGAATGAAGCGGATGAGAACATCCTCCCACGGCATGCTGTATCCAACGACAATGAGGATATCGGTTTCCCTTAGAAGGCGAACGGCCTTCGGAAAGATCTCGGCAAAATACGGATCGCTGTAATCCTGCTCCCGGTTGGGCAGCATGATGATCGGTGGGCGCTCCCTGCGCCGATCCTTGTCGCGGGTCTGATACTGGAACCGATAGGAGGCGTCCGTTCGCAGGATCTCGAAGCCTCCGTTCAATTTGATCAGTGTGTGTTTGTAGGACTCGTTGACCGTTTCGAGGGACTGGGCATCGCCGATCGAGCTTGGCGTTACACCACGATAAAGCGATGGGAGAATGGACTCTTCGCGAGACAGGGCATTGTCGAGGATCGACTCGATTGCGTCATCGTAATTCGTCGTGATGAAGTTGATGCCTCTTGTGCCCTTGTGATCACTGCGCTTTAGCAAGCGTTTGAAGAATTCGAGAACGTTCTGCTGTTCCGTCCGCTGACCCTCAGTGATGTGAAAGCGCAGTTCCTTGGGATCGAAGTCTCGTGTTCCGCAAAGGTCGAAAAACTTGTTCTCGATAAAATGACGCATCTCCCGGATGGCTAAGTCGAGAGTATGTATATCTATGTACTGGTTCCTGATGTCTGGATACTTTTTCATCATGTCGATGAGATAGTTTAGCGTCTTGAAACCCTCGAAACCGATCTTGTCGTTGTCCTTCCAGCCCAGGGCATTGAGGACATGACAGAGGTTCGGCAACTGAAGGAATTCGGATTTGTCGATCTGAAAAAGCGTTCCATCCGTGGGAGATGCTTGGTTCCACGACTTTGAAAACCCGGCACCGCACCAGACCGTGATATTCTTTGGCCTGCGAAGGTCGTCATGAGGCGTGCCTTCCGAAAAGATGAGTTCTTTCAGATTGGCTATTGCAGCGGCTCGTGTGTTTTCCGGCATCTGGATACCTGGGGATTGGCGCCTTCAAGAGGCGTTTGTGCCAAAGGCTCTTGTAATCTCAGCGAACATCGAAGGCGTCGGCAGATTCTGCAAATTCCACGGCTGTCTGAACATCGGCCTCGACGGAACCATGAATTAGAAATAATGGCTCGCCTGCGACCACGCTATCCTTAACCGAATGGAGCAGATCGACGCCCGCCGACTTGTCCATCGGCGCACCGGCCCTGCGTGCGATACCAGAGATCATGCCCGCGTTGATGCGTTGGACGACACCGCTGGCGGCAGCCCTGACTTCGTGAACCAATACGCCAGGGCTCGCGGGAATCTCGTGGCGTCCCTGCGCGTCGATGATCCGTTCCAAAGCTGTCAATGCCGCGCCGGATTGCAGAAGCTCTCCAGCCTTGGCCCGGCCGCTTACTTTGCCGACGCTCGGGCTCCATTCGAGAATGGTGCCGGCAAAGTCGAGGGCTTTGTTCTCCAACTCCATTGAAGCCGCATCGTCGCGCGCCAGCACCCGGTACACATCGCGCACTTCAAGAGCAGGACCGATTCCGTTGCCGATTGGCCGACTGCCATCTGTTATTTTCGTGTGCACGTCCAGTCCAAGCCGCTCGCCGACGCTTTCGAACAAGCCGGCGAGCTCTGTCGCTTCCTGCAAATTCCCGGTCTTCATACCGGGTCCCGTTGGAATGTCGATAATGACATGGGTCGAGCCTGCAGCAATCTTCTTGGAGAGGATCGATGCGACGGCCCATTTCGTCGAGTCGATGCCCAATGGGCGCGTGATCGAATTCATTACGTCATCGACGGCAGAATGGTTCAGTCGTCCGTTCCACGCGATGCAGCCATTGGCGTCGTCTATGACACTGCGGACATCCTCGGCCGTCAGATCGACACGGGCGACGACTTCCATTGCGTCGGCAGTGCCGGCAGCGGATGTGATCGCTCGCGAAGACGTCTTGGGGATAATCATGCCGAACGCCGCGACGATCGGAATCACGATCATCGTGATCCTGCTGCCTGGAACGCCGCCCATAGAGTGCTTGTCGACCACAAGGTCATAGGGCCAATGCATGGTGCTGGACTGTTTGGCACGTGCGCGGCTCAAGGCGACGACTTCGTCCAGATCGAGGCTATTGGAAGCAGCCACCAAAAAGGCCGAAATCTCACGGCCGTTGTAGCGGTTTTCAGCTATATCCCGGATCACCATGTCGATCTGTTCATCGCGCAGCGATTGGCCCGCGATCTTTGTCCGGATTGCCGACAGGCTTTCAGGCGATGGCGTCCTCTCAAGAGTCAGCTCGCTTCCTTCAGGAAGACCGAGTCGCTCGAAAGCTGCAATCCCAAGGCCAATCTCGTCTCTCTCGATGAGTTGCGAACCGTTGATGACATTTACCTTGGCCCGAACGCTGGCCTGATCGTTGAACACATCGACTTTGCCCGCGCCGAGATAGTCTCCCGGTCGGAATATGGTTCCCTCACCATGCAGAAAGCAGACATTTTCGTGCCAGGAGTCGATCGGTACTTTCCGGAGTTTCAACCAACGCGGCACCGCTGCGCCAACGGCATCGATGAAATGCCTGACTGCACTTTCCAAACTGTCATCGTTGGCGATCGAAATGATCTCGGCACCGCTTGGATAGTCCGGTGTCTGTCGTTTTAGCCTGGCAGCAATATCCGCAGCGTCTTCGCGTCCTCGCGCCCGCAATCGCATCGCGACTGTTTCAGGGGATGCCGTAATCTCAACGATGATTGATGCGGGATAGGCATTCAATATTCCCGCAAGTGCCGCGCGCGATACGTTGGCCAGAACGTGGCGGCCATCCTGCATTTGATCAGCCAGGTCGATCGGCAGGCCATATGACAAGCCGTGGGCCTGCCAACTGGCAAGGAAGGATCCCAAACTCTCCAGTCGCGCGAATTCTTCTGTCGAAACCGAATCGAAATCCTCACCGCCGGCATCGGCATCCCGCGTTATGACCCGGCGCGCAAAGACAAACCGCGATTCGTCTTTCAGGGCAGCGCGTGCGCCGTCGAGAATCGAGTCTTTTCCAACGCCACTCGGACCTACGACCAGGAACAGTCTTCCTTTCACCGCCGACCCCTAGTTCGCCTCGTCCAGGCCGATATCGACCGCCGGGGCCGATTGGGTGATGCGGCCAACCGACACGAAATCGACACCGGTTTCCGCAATCGGACGGATCGTGTCCAGATTGATCCCGCCCGACGCCTCCAGCGGGATCTTGCCGCCGACGATCTTGACCGCTTCGCGCAGCATGTCAGGACCCATATTATCCAGCAGCAGCATATCGGCACCGGCAGCCAGAGCTTCCTCTACCTGATCCAGTCTGTCGCATTCGACTTCGACCTTGGTCAGGGCGGGCACATGCGCTTTGGCCTTCTTGATTGCAGCCGTCAGCCCACCGCAGACTGCAATGTGGTTGTCCTTGATCATCAATCCGTTATCGAGCGAGAGCCGGTGATTGCGACCGCCGCCGCAGACAACGGCATGCTTTTCAAGCATGCGCAGACCCGGCGTGGTCTTGCGGGTGTCGAGAAGCTGGCAGCCGGTCCCTGCGATCGCATCGACATACTTTGCCGTCAGAGTCGCAATGCCGCTCATATGCTGCAGAAGATTCAGAGCGTTTCGTTCGGCCGTCAGAATCTCACGAGCCTTACCGGAAACAGACATCAGGACTGTACCGGTGTCGACACGATCGCCATCCGCAACGGCGACATTCAATGCGACGTCGGGTACATAGTAGTCGAACACCATATGAGCGACGGTAATGCCGGATACGACAATCGGTTCGCGAGCATTCAGGTCGAACGATCCGACAGCGCTCTCGTCGATCATGATGCTTGCCGTCAAGTCGAAGAAACCGACATCTTCGTCCAGAAACCGTTCGATCTGGCTTTGTACCTTCTTCAGATTCAGCACCGAAAGAATCCTTTCTTGTCATGCCACATAGGTGGCGCTTTGGAACGTTAGTGCACGAACGATAGTGTCATGCCAATTCTTCTTCCCGGACCCGCCTGTCAAGCCTTCAAGGTTCAGGTTGTGCGGCGGCGGCCGACCGCCGGGCAATGAACAGAATCATGATCGCGGTGAAGGCAGCAACGAGGCTCCACCAACCGACCGGCGCCAAAAGAGCCAACCCACAAACCGCGAGTATCAAACGAAAAGCCGGTGAAAGGGTCGCCCTCCAAAAGCCCTCCGCTGCGAGGCAGAGACAGATAATCGAAAGCGAAACAAGCGCGATGGCAATCGGCATCTGCGTAACATTGCCCTGCAGTAGAATTGCCTCGTTGAAGATGAATCCAAATGGAATGAGAAAGGCGACGATCGAGAATTTGACTGCGGTGGTTGCAATCTTCAACGGATTGTCGTCTGCAATCGCAGCCGCGGCATAAGCGGCTACAGCCACGGGCGGTGTCATGGCCGACATGACGGCATAGTAAAGCAGGAACATGTGTGCCGACATTGCAGACACCTGCAGTTCATTCACCAACACCGGACCTATGAGAACGGCTGCGAGAACATAGGCGCTCTGCGTCGGCATGCCCAATCCGAGAATGATCGTCACGATTGCACCGATGATCAGCGCCGGAAACAAAGTGCCGTCGCCGAACAGGAGCACAAGATAAGAGAATTTGGCGGCGAGCCCAGTCATTGTGATGCCACCGATCACCAGGCCAGCGGCCGCACAGGCGCCTGTCACGCCGATCATCCGAATGGTCGTTTCCGCAAGCCCCTCATAGAACCCCATTAAGGTAATGCGGGCGTCGCGCCGGAATTGTGAAGCGACCAGGATGGCGATTGTGCCGAATACCGCGACGTAGGTCGGTGAATAGCCCTGGACAAGCGCGACAACGATGGCAATCAGCGGAATCATATAGATCCAGCCCGATACCAGCGTCTTGATGAGATTGGGAATTCTGTCTGGCGGCAATGGCGCCAGGCCCATCTTCACGGACCGCAAGTGCACCTGCGTGAACACGCCGACATAATAAAGGACGGCGGGTACGAGTGCCGCAACAATGATCTCTGAATAGAGGATGCCGGTATATTCCGCCATGATGAAGGCGGCCGACCCCATGATTGGCGGGAGCAGACTCCCACCGGTGGAGGCTGCGACCTCGACGCCGCCTGCAAGCACGCCGGGATAACCAAGGCGTTTCATCATCGGGATCGTGATCGAACCGGTGGTCACGACATCGGATGTCGGACTGCCGGAAACGGTTCCGAAGAGTGCTGACGAGAACACCGCCACCTTTGCAGGACCTCCGGGGCTGCGGCCCGAGAGGCAAGCAGCAAGGTCGAAAAAGAAATCGCCGCCGCGCGCGCGCTCAAGAAATGTCCCGAACATCACAAAAACGAAGGCGTATGTGGCGGCAACGCGAACCGGAATTCCGAACAGGCCATCCGTCGTAAAAACGTTGATGTCTAAGAAATGGCTGAGTGTGATCTCGCCATGCTGAAACGTTCCCTCAAGCCGGTCGCCATAAAGGTTGTAGATCATGAAGATGATCACGATGAGCATCAGCCCGGCACCGACGGTGCGTCTGGTTGCTTCAATCGTCAGGAGAATGATGATGCTGGAGAAAACGATCTGCTCGGTTGTCAGGTCTGTGAACAAGCTGATCCGCGTGGCGATTTCAGGAATGTTCGAGACAAAGAACGCACCCGTGACGATGCTTGTCGCTGCAAGGAAATAGTCGAGAATGCTCGGCTTCACCGGATCGCAGTTTGCGCGCGCACCGACGAGAAGAAATGCCAGCCCCAGCATCATCGAAAGGAAAATTATCGACAAAGCAAGCACGTCGATCGAAGACAGGGTCGCCTGATAAACGACCCACAGCGCAACGATGGCCGCATAGGCCTTGACGATATGGGCGAGCCAGCCCTGGGGCCGGCGGCGCCCCCCTGTGGTGACCGCAATCTGACCAATCGTTCGAAGCACGTTTTGAGCAGACATTGCGGCCAACACTTTTAGGGAGTCGCTGCAGTTATTGCGTCGGGCAGCTTATTGGCTGACACCTGCGTCTTTATAGGCTTTGGCGGCACCTGGGTGATAGGGAAGCTCTTTCAGTGATGCCATTAGCTCGGGTGTGAAGCCTTTCATGGCTTTATGGACACCTTGCACCTTGGCGACATTGTCAAGGATCGCTTTGGTGAGTTTGTGCGCATCGGCCTCGCTCATACTGTCATCGACAATCAGGACCGCGCGGGCGGCATGGGTCTTGATGTCGTCCTTGAGCCAGGGATAGCCACCTGCGTTGATGGTCCAGGGTTTGGCACCGAATTCGGTGACCGCTGCCTTGATGGAAGCATCAGGTACCTGGAGGAGAGTGACTGGGACGGATTTTGCGATCTTGCGAATCTTTCCACTGCCGACGAATGTCGCGTTGGCCCACATGTCCGCACGGCCATTCTGCATGATCTCTGATGCGTTGCCCGAGCCCTGGAACTCGATTTTCCCGCCCCAGGACTTGATGTCGTCAAGCTTGACACCGACGGCACCCAGAGTGAGTTCACCGAGCTGCGATGGCAGGATACCTCGACGATTGAGAACAAGCCGAAGTGGCGGCTTCTTCGCTGCAATATCCGCCAGAGATTTGATTCCGTGTTTGTCGGAAAATTCCTTGGTCATAATCCATTGCATCGGCGCCCAGTCATACATCACCATCAGCACGCTGAATCCTTTGACGGGTGACTTGAACGGAGCGCCGCCTTTGTGAGCCTGGACGCCTTCGCCCACATGGATGATGCCCAAATCGCACTTCTTCTTTGTGACCTGCAGAACATTGGCGTAGCCGCCGCTCGATGTCTGATAGGTGATTGTCGTGCCGGGATCAGCTTGTTTCGCTGCTGCATCGAGACCGGCACCCAGCAATGACCAAAGCCCACCCGGACTGCCGCCGCATAGATTCAGATTAGCAGCTTGCGCTGTTCCGATGGTCAGCGGTAACGCCGCGGCAAAAGCGACCAAAGTCTTCCGCACTGAGAATTCCGGCATTTCGACATACTCCCAAGATGGACTTGCACGCAGGATAGATCATTAGTATACTAATAATTATCCAGATTGACTTTTTAAGTCAACCGCCGACAAGAGCGCTCAAAGTCCGGAGAAGAAGATGGCAGACCAGTCCTCGAAACTCGTCATCAGGAATATTGGCCAAATTCTATCCGGAAAACTCGAACAACCTCTCATTGACGGCAACTGTGTTGTTGCGATCGACGGCAAGATCGCCGCGATCGGCGATGAGAATGACCTGGATACGGATCAGGCCGCAACCCTAATCGACGCCAAGGGCACGACGTTATCGCCGGGCCTGATCGACAGCCATGTCCATCCTGTTATTGGTGACTACACGCCGCGGCAGCAACAGCTTAACTGGATCGACTCCTGCCTGCATGGCGGCGTGACCACGATGATATCGGCCGGAGAGGTACATGCGCCAGGGCGCCCGAAGGACATTGTCGGCTTGAAGGCGATGGCGATTGCCTCGCAACGCTGGTACGAGAATTTTCGACCATCCGGCGTCAAGATGCTTGCCGGCGCACCCGTGCTCGAAGAGGGTATGGAAGAACAGGATTTCAAGGATCTTGCCGATGCCGGTGTAACGCTGCTTGGCGAGGTTGGTCTGGGTTCGGTCAAAGCGGGAGAGACTGCAAAACAGATGGTGGGCTGGGCGCGCAAATACGGCATCCAATCGACCATTCACACTGGCGGCCCCTCTATTCCAGGCTCAGGCTTGATCGACAAGGACATCGTGCTCGAGGCTGACGCAGACATCATCGGTCACATCAATGGTGGGCATACTGCCCTTCCCGACGATCAAATCACCTGTCTCTGCGAAAGCTGTAAGCGTGGCATCGAGATCGTCCACAATGGCAACGAGCGAGCGGGCTTGTTGGCCATGCGCACGGCATTTGAAATCGGCGAACCGGAGCGTGTCATACTTGGCACAGATGCACCGGCCGGTTCGGGCGTTCAACCGCTTGGCATACTTAGGATGATTGCACTGCTCTCGAGCCTCGGTGACATTGCGCCCGAGACCGTTTTCTGCTTCGCGACCGGCAACACGGCACGCATGCGCGATCTGGACTCGGGATTGGTCGAGGTCGGGAAATCGGCCGATCTCATTCTGATCGATAAAGCACAGCACGCGCCTGGCAAAGACATGCTTGAGAGTATCCATCAAGGCAATCTGCCGGGGGTTGGCATGACGATCATCGATGGGATTGTACGAACGGCGCGAAGCCGCAATACGCCACCCGCTTCAGCATTGCCCGAAGTGGTTGGATAAACCATTTCGTTCCGGTTTGACGTGCCCGAGCTTGCCCCTGGTGTGAGGGCTGGCTTCAGAACTTTTGGTCAGTCTCTAAAGTCATTTGCTCTAAGAGCATTTTGCGATCTGGAATGCCGACTTTCCGCCAGGGAAGACCTGTATTCGGTTGCGGCTGACTCTCCGATATGTCCACGTTTGACCGATCTCGACATTCTTTTTCGTTATGTGCCGCGACTCATAGGTTGTCGTCGTAAACTCATTTTCGCCGCTCGATACAATAAGCTCGATGTCGACATTCCCCAGCCCGTCGCGCCAGATAATGTATGGCGAATTGAGTTTCAAGGAATAGGCCTTGCTCGGCTTTGTGCAATTCCTCGTATTGGAAATAGCCCACGAACTGGATGGGGTGATTCTGTCGAGTAACGTTGTACGTGTAGGAGCGGGTTGCGGCACGGTGGGTGTGGGCGTGCTGTTCTCTTCCAGTCGTGCGATCCGGCTCTCTGCTTCCTCGACATAAGTTCCCGCGGGAAAAGCTCGGAGATAACGTCGAAACGCCGAAACCGTATTTTCTGCGGACATTTTCAACCAGAAATTCTCATCCGACATGTTGCGGATGATCTCCCGCACATCCTGAGCGTTTGGGTGGTTGGGAAAATTCTTCAGAAACGCGGCATAACCATCCATCGTGTTCTGTTCCAGTGCACGATAATAGGCGATGTCTGCGTCTGGTCGATCGCCGTTTCCCGGTACGGACGGGTTCGGCACGACGGCGTCTGGTTGGCCTGGATTGTTTCCAACGCCTTCCTGCGCCAGGGAAGGACCCCCGAAGTAAACTCCAAAAGCGGTTACCCCAAAGAAAGCAAGGGCAATTGTTCTCAACATCTGTCTCTCGTCAGCTCCCAAGTAACAGGTGAAACGATACTACAACGCATTTTCAATTTGTGCAGAGAAACCAATGAGATTGGTGTGTTGTAAACTGATTCAAAACGAATGGACGTCGATGGAAGGCACAGGACGACGGCTGCGAGGCCGTTCGCAAACAATCGAATAGTTCGTGGTTTCGCGTTTTTCTCAGCTGCAATAGTTCCATCTTTTACAGTGGATACACGATGTTTCTGGATCTCCCTCCGCACAGGCCCATATCGGTTGAAGGGACGCTCATTGTCCCGGTGATGTTGATCCGAGCAGCAGATGGAAACGATTGGGCCAATTGTAGGTTTTGAGACCGGCCAGCCTTTTGCCGAAGTTGGGACGTCGAATGCCGATCATCGTTCGGATCTCTTTGAACGCAAGTTTTCTTGGGCGCCATAGAGCCCGGGAGCTAGACTATCCAAAGACGTTCTGGCGTTTCGGTGCTCCGTTGCTGACACGCTTCATTGTATGGCCAGCCGAGATGGTTCGACGGTTTGTGCCCGGCAGGACCGCTTTTCTGGTGCGAAAGGCGACTGAACTGGCTCAACCGACGACCGAGCGTGGCTTGGCTGGTCGGCCGGCCAATTACGACATGCCACAAATACTGGGAAATGAGTGCGAGTCGATCCTACATGAGCGTAGCCAAGTCGTTCGATGATGTCCGAACTAACCCGCAATATAGGACTCGGAACGCATCTCCATCAGTCGCGATATCGTGCGTTCGAAAAGATTGGCGCCATCGCCGCTAGGATAAAGGTCGGCTGGTTCTGCCTCGGCGGACGCGATCAGTCGAACCCTGTTGTCGTAGAAGGTGTCGATCAGATTAATGAACCGTCTGGCCTCATTTCGTCGATCGGGGCTCATGACCGGTATATTGTCCAACAGGATCGTATGAAAAGTATGCGCAATCCGCAGATAGTCTCCGGCACCGAGCGGTTGTTCGCATAGCTCTGCGAAAGTGAAGCGCGCTACACCAAGTGCCGCCTGTGGCACAGGGATTTGGCGTCCTTTGGAAACGATTTCACAGGGTTCACCCTTCGACACACCCGTAAGACGCGTGAATGTTGCGTCCATTGCGGCGCTGGCTTCATCGTCTGCCGGCGAAAAATAGAGCTGTGTGCCTTCCAAACGCTCAAGCCGGTAGTCTTTAGCTGCCTCTAGCTGCAGAACCTCCATGCGGTCCCCGATCAGTTCGATGAAAGGCTCGAATAGCGTACGATTCAATCCGTCCTTGTAGAGGTCTTCCGGTGCCGCGTTCGATGTTGCAACCACGACCATGTGCAACTCAAAAAAACGGGCAAACAGGCGACCGAGGATCATTGCATCGGCAATTGCGGTCACATGCATCTCGTCGAAGCACAAAAGCTTTGCTTCATCTGCGATCGACTCGGCGACGATCGGGATCGGATCGCCCTCATGGCTCTTGCGTGCCTCGGCAATGCGGTCATGCACTTCGCCCATGAATTCATGAAAGTGCACGCGCCATTTGGGCTCGAATGGAACGGTTTCGTAAAACAGATCCATCAGCATCGTCTTTCCGCGCCCGACTCCGCCGAACATATAGAGACCGAAAGGTACTTCGCCGCGCCGCCGGGTGAAGAACGAGAAGAAGTCGGTGCGTTTGGGAGGCTCGTAGGTTGCAAGCCGGTTGGCCAGAAGCTGCAGCTTCTCGATCGCAAGCCGCTGCGCCGGGTCGGCCGTGATCGTGCCGTCGTTGATCAGTGCGCGATAGGCCGCGAGAGGTCCGATTGTCATTGATTGTGAATCTCGGCTGGTGGCATCACGACGACAACGCCGTAGTCCGGTTCAAAGTCGTTGTACCAATCACTGACAATTGCCCATAAAACGCTGTAGGGCGTCGGCTTGTCCGGATAATATATATAACCATCCGTAATCACGATCGCAGCCTCTACGCTTCCATCTTCGGCCAACAAATCCATAGCCGGCGACATATCGCTGCCCCCGAACCCTTTGATCTCATAAGTCTCAAGCTCCGACGCTGCAACCCACTCGTCTACCGTAACGCTTTCATCGCACTGCAGGATGTGCACGTCTTCGACATTGTTCGCTTCGCAAAAACTCCCGATCGCACCGAGTGCGCCGGCAAGTTCTTCTGCCATCGAGCCCGACGTATCGAGGACAATATGCATCGTGCGTCCTTCCCGCCTACGCCCGGGAAGAGCGATGTCGGTTCGGTCCGCACCGCGACGCGAAGGTCTGGCATAGGTTCGCTCCTGGGGCGCGCCGGAGTCGAACCAGCGTTGCAGTGCTAGCTGCCATGGCGGTTGATAACTGGTCCTCAGCGCCTCGATCGTCTGGGTCCATTCGCCCGCGGACGTGCCCTGCTGTTTCTGCTGGGTGGCCTGCTCAATCGTCTGCCTTGCGATCTCGAGACTGTTTGCCTTGGCGGATTCCTCTCTGATTTCACCGACCCGACGTGCGATCTCTTCAATCGAAGCATCCGGGAAGAGCTGGCGCTCGACATCTGAACTGAGTACATCGCCGAGGAGAGTCGATTTGGATTCTTCAGGACGGTCGGCGAGCCCGGCTTCGACAAGGGCCTCTCCAAGAGGCGATAGGGTCGGCGTTTCCTGGTTGCTTCGCCACGCACCCTGCTGGCTGAACCGGTGTCCCCAACTCAGAACGTCTTCAAGCGCATGATGCCTGGCGCCTGGCATTTCGAGCCCGCCGGCTGGGATCTCCTGTCCGAGCTCATCGGCGAGGATGTCATTGATGATGTAGTCGTGCGCGACATTCACGTCCAGCGGATCGGCACCGACGCCGCGCGAATGCGTGTCGAGCGCCAGATGCATAACTTCATGGGCAAGCACGAAGACCAGCTCCGTATGCTTGAGCGAGAGTGCAAAATCGGCGTTCACAAGCATTCGGCCCGACGCAAAAATGGCAGCGGTCGGAATGCGTCCATCGATCTCGAAGCGGACTTTGTGAACAAGGCCGGCAAGATGCGGAAGCGACAAGCACACTTGCCGCAGAGCGCGGACACAAGCGTCCTGCGCAACATCTTTTTGGTCGTCATTGGTCAAGGCCGGTGACCTCGGCCATGGAGTCGAACATGGCTTGTTCGGCGCCGAGCCGAGCCCAGGTCTCCACCATGTCCACCAGCAGTGCAAAGCGGAATTCATCCGGAAGCGCATTCAGGAAGGCGTTGACCGCATCGCCGGACATGTCATCGAGTTCACCCTTAGCAGCGGATGAGCGGACACGGTTCAGGATGAACCAGCGGGCTGTGTTCGTGATCGGGAGGTTTTCAGGATGCTCGATATATTCGCGAACTGGTTTCAGTTCACCGATCTGTTCTTCGGACAACGCACAGAAAACGGCAGCATCCTCGGCACTCACGGTGCCGAATGTGAGCGCGCGGAGCAAGGCTACGCTCAGGACATTCTCACCGCCCGCGTCTGCGCCGGCGCGCGGCGACCAAAGGCGCCGGCCGCGTTTCTCATGCGGTTTGCCACGCCCCTGCGCCAGGTCGAGGGCGCGGGACAGCGCGGTCCACGCACGAGGTGTCGAAAAGGGCACGGGTTCGCGCGGAACGTCACGCATCAGGGATTGCGGCATCAAAGTAATGAAGGAGATAATCTCCGACCGGATGCCTGCACCCTTGGCCCACTGAAGCCATTCCCTGACATCGACCCTGATGTTGAGGATAATGACCCGGTTGACGAGCGCACTGCTGAGTGTACGGACCAGAGCTCTGTCCTCGGCCCGATTTCCGGCAGCAACCACCCATGTGCCTTTGGGCAAATCATGTTCCCCGAGCCGGCGCTCGAGAAGCAGAGAATAAAAGGCTTTTTGAATATCCGGCGTTGCCGCGGGTAACTCGTCAAGGAATAGGCAGAAGGGCTCGGGTTTTTCCGGCAGCAGTATGCGCGGCGGACAAAAGACGGACCGTTCTCCGACGATCCTTGGGATGCCACTGACATCTTCGGGCGCAATCTGAGTGCCGAGCAGGGATCGGCATTCCAGATCGGCATCCTGGGCCGCCTGGCGGACCGTATCCGACTTCCCGACACCGGGGGCCGAAAGCAGAAGCAGGCTCTGGTCGTGTGCCATGGCACGGATCAGTGTCTTCGCCTGGCTAAGCGTGACGGTCTCTGTCAATCGCTCTGTGCTCATGGTCGCTGCCGACTCCTTCGATCGTCAAATGTGTCACAAAATCAGAAGCGGAAGTTCCGTCGTCTGAAATTGATGTAGTGCTTTTCGGAATCCGATGTCCAATTTCCTGGAATGCGCCAAGGTGGATTGCCGCGTGCATCGCAAGGAACGTCGAAGTCCCGTGTCAGGAATCCGAGAACCTCTGAAGGTGCCATGAAGAGCGCATACAGGGCGGCACGTTCAAGCATGTCGTCCGGCGGCCAACGCGTATCCAGATAGGTCAGTTGGCTCGAAGCTCGATGCCGGCTTTCGGCAAACGGGTCTTCGGCGAGGGCACTTCTCAGGATGACAAAGGCCCAGAAGAGGTTGGTTGCTCCCGATCCCCGGAATGCCTGGGTGAGGGTTGATGGATCTTCCCCATAGAGCTGGCGCAGCGCTCTCAGTATGGCGCGCTTGGCGAGAATCAGATTGAAGACGTCGTTGACCGGCTCGTACCGCAAAATCCAGGCATACTTGCCAAGAGGCGTGTAGCCATATGTCCGCATTAGGGCGCGGTAAGCACTGAGTGCGCGTGTTGGTTGCCGTCCGGGCGGCAGGACGCTGCGATAGTCCTGAATGTCCAGGGCGACTGTCAGTGAGCGAAGCGAGACTTCGCGGCGGACGAGCAACTCGGCCAGTACTGATTTCAAAACTTGTTGATCGGCCTGTCGTACGACTAGCAACGACCGGCGCATGCCGGGTGCGTTCTCCAACTCACCGGCGATTGCGAACATTGCGTCCAAGCGGCCCGGCCAACCGGCACTCAGTACGTTAAGATCGTGACAAAGGGATTTTGCGCCGAGTGGTTTGGCCGTCCTTGCCGTGGGCCATGCGGACAGGCTGTCCTCATCCTGCCAACGAACGGAGCCCGGAGCACGGCGACTTTTTTTCGCGTGCGATGATTCATGGCTCTCAGCTGCCTGTGCATCCTCTGTCACAAAGCCGGATTGCCGGAGTTGTTCCAATTGCTGGTCGCTCAGGGCACCACGAGCCCGGAAGTAAGAAATAAGCTGATGAACGACGCGCATATCGCGTGCTCTATGCGCGGATCAGGACGCGACTAGCAATTTCCAGCCGCGATATTAGATTATGGAGAAATCTGAATCCGGAGCCGTCCAAGGATCGCGAATATGATTTTTCAGCAGCTGTTCGACCCGACATCCTGCACCTACACTTATCTGCTCGCCCGCAGACAGGGCGGGGAGGCGCTGATTATCGATCCGGTGTTCGAGCATGTCGATACTTACGTGTCGCTACTTGAACGACTGGACCTGCGTTTGGTGAAGGCCATCGATACGCATATCCATGCCGACCATGTGACGGGGATCGGCGCCCTCCGCGACATCACCAAATGTGTGACCGTCATGGGCGAAAAGAGCGGCGTCGATGTGGTGTCCATGAGGGTGCGGGAAGACGAGAAGATCGATGTTGACGGCGTTACGTTGACGACGCTCTACACCCCTGGCCACACGGATGACTCTTATAGCTTTGCTGGTCCCGACCGCGTGTTCACGGGCGATGCCTTGCTCATTGGCGGTACTGGACGAACGGATTTCCAGAATGGCGATCCGCATGCGGCCTACGACTCGCTGTTCAATAAGATCCTGAAGCTGCCCGAAGATACGATCGTTTATCCGGCACATGACTATAACGGCAACACCGCCTCGACGATTGCGTATGAGAAGGCCAACAATCAACGTTTGCAGGTCTCCTCTGCCGCCGAGTACGCCGAAATCATGAACAATCTCAATCTGCCCAATCCGAAAATGATGGATGTCGCCGTGCCGGCAAACTGCTCGGTTGGGAAATCCCTCGACAAATTCGTGAAACCAGGAGAGGTGATGGATGCCGGTCAGTGCATGAAGGCATGCGGCAGCGCCGATGCCTTGCTTGTGGATTTGCGCGAAAAGAATGAGCGTGCGCGCGACGGCTGGATCCCGGGTTCCCTACACGTTCCATACAATGGTCTTGAGGAGCATCTGTCGACCGGTGGTCCTCTGTCCCAGATCGTCAAAGATCATGCAGGCGAAGTTGTCCTCTACTGCGCATTCGGTGAGCGTTCCGCGATCGCCCTCGACATCATGCGCGAGAGGGGATTGTCCGGACTGAAACATCTGGACGGTGGCCTTGCAGCGTGGTCCCGAGCCGGTGGTTCGGTCGAACAGGTCTAGAGCCTCCGTGCGCAGTATGGATTGCCAGGTCAAGTCCGGTCGAGACGACTTCGTGCCATGAACCAAGATTCGACCTCGTCATAAACGACCCGAATTTTGACGTAGTGTGCCGGATCAATGGTGCCATGTTTCCTGAATACACCTTTGGCGAACGATTGGCTGACGGCTTCATCCATCTCTTGGGGACAGCCGCTGCGGTAGCGGCAATTACAATTCTGCTGGTAGCCATCATTCCGTCGGCCCCTGCCCTCTCGGTCGCGAGTATCGCCGTCTATGGCGTTGGGCTTCTCGCAATGCTGGGCTTTTCGGCAGGCTACAACATGGTCTCGCGGCCGGACTGGAAGCGCGTGCTGCGGCGACTCGATCACGCAGCTATTTTCGTGATGATCGCCGGCACCTACACGCCCTTTTCGCTCATTGCGATTGGCGGACAGACAGGAATCGCGCTTCTCGCAAGCGTCTGGCTGGTGGCACTGGTCGGCGTCTTCGCCGTGACGTTCGCACCAAAATTGGCCGAGAAGATCTCCATCGTGATCTACTTGGCGCAGGGCTGGGCCATACTTTTCGTCGTCGACCCGCTTGTTGCTTCGGTTTCGACCCGCGTTCTCGCTCTCCTGGCCGCCGGCGGTATTCTCTATACGGTCGGTGTTGCCTTTTATCTGTGGAAGAAGCTGCCGTATCACAATGCGATCTGGCATCTCTTCGTCTTGCTTGCGGCCGGTTGCCACTATTGGGCGGTCTTCGATGCTGTTGCACTGACTTATGTTTGAAGATTGTAGGGGCCGCCGAGCCACCCGCTCCCCCGGCTATCAAGCAAATATCATCAATCACCGAACCCCGATCCTGCCTTGCGATATTCGGGGCGCGGTGGGCTAAAGATGTCGAGCACGAGCGCGCCTTCCGGACCTCCGCGGAACGTGTGCGGGACCCCGCCGGGCGTTTGCCAGAAATCGCCGACCGAAACAGCATGCTCCTGGCCGTCCTGGACCCGTACGCCGCTGCCTTCGAGAAGCACACCCCACTGCTCCTCCGGATGGCTGTGCACTTCGCCCTCGCGGTTTGGCGCGATGCGCACAACGGATAACATCACGTTTTCGCCAGGAAAGATGCGCGTTTCCAAACCGTCAGCCAACTGACGTTGAATGCCCTGACTGAGGTCGTGAAGGTTGAAGAAGGTCTTATCGGTCATTAACAGTCGATCTCCATGGTTTTGGCGACATTTCATAGGGGCTCGCACCTTTTGGCCCAAGCGCGTATTGTACGCGCCGCATCGGAGAATGAACCGCAGGAGTCAAGAGACTTGTGGGATAAATTGCGAGATTTCGTGGACCGCGTGTCCGGCGAAGCACCGTCGCTTGAGACGATGGGCGAGGAAGAGTTGCGTCTGGCCGCCGCTGCACTTCTTGTCAGAGCCAGCGTGATCGACGGAGAGGTTGATGAGCGCGAGTTGGAGCGCGTCGAAACATTGCTGCAGGAGCGCTACGAGCTGGATTCCGCGCAGACCCGTCGGTTGATCGAGGAAGCCAAGGCACGGGAACATGACGCGGTCGACCTTTACGGATTCACAAGCGTTCTGGCGGGCCGTCTTGACGGTGATGGGCGGCAGAACATCGTCGAGATGCTGTGGGAAGTCGTGATGGCAGATGGCGTTGTGCACGAATTCGAATCCAATCTCGTGTGGCGGGTTGCCGAGCTCCTGGGTGTGCCGTCCCGAGAACGCATCCGTTTGCGCAAGAAGGTCGAGGCGCGTCAAACCGGCGGGAATATCGAGAATGAGTGAGCCGGGAGCACCGGACGCGGCGACGCCGCAGCGCCGTCAGCCGGTCGATCTGCGGGAAGAGCAGCCCGTTACCGTCATCACCGGCGCCACCGCCGGTATCGGCCTTGGTCTGGCGCATGAATTCGCGAAGACAGGGCACGCTCTCATGCTTGTCGCACGGAGCGCCGACAGACTTGCGGAATTGGCCCAGGAGATCACCACCAGCTACGAAGTGCCGGCCTATACCGTGCCGACCGATCTGACTGGTGTGGAAGGCTGCGAGAGCATCGAGGCGGCGATCAAGGAAAACGGTCTCTATGTGCAGTATTTGGTGAACAATGCCGGTTTCGCTCTCTCAGGTACCTTTGCCGAGCATGAGACTGAAGAGCTCATGGATATGTTGGGGCTCAATATCGGCACCCTGACCCTTTTGATGCGGCGGTATTGGCCGGGAATGCTGGAGCGCAGGGAGGGCGGTGTGCTGAACCTGTCATCGCTCGGCGGCTACGCTCCGGGCCCGTACCAAGGCGCTTATTACGCGACTAAGTCTTACGTCACGTCTCTCACTGAGGCCATGGCCTATGAGGCGCTGGGGACGGGTGTTAAGGCGTCGGTCGTTGCGCCGGGACCTGTTGCAACCAAATTCCATGAGCAGATGGGGACCGAACATGGTCTCTACATCAAGTTTCTTGGCATGATGGACCCGATGGACGTTGCGCGGATCGCATACACAAATTTCATGTGTGGGCAGACGGTTATCATCCCGGGGCTTTCCAATATCGTGCTTGCGCCTTTCCTGCGTATCATGCCCCATTTCATCCTCGTGCCTTTTGCCGCATGGCTGCTCAAGGCGAGAAAGGGACCTTCATGATGCTGGAGCGTACCAGTTCGCCAGGAGGCGATCAGACCAGGACAGGCCGGTTTCGCAGCGACCGGCTACCGGTTCTGGTTGTCGTGCATCAAAAGCGATCCAAGACTGGTCATGTGGGCCGCTGGTTCCTCAACAATGGCTATCCGCTCGATATTCGTATGCCGCGCTACGGGGACCCGCTTCCTGAAACGCTGGATGAGCATTGCGGTGCCGTTATCTTTGGCGGACCGATGAGTGCGACCGATACCCAGGACTATGTCCGAAAGGAGATCGATTGGATCGATGTGCCTCTACGTGAGGAGAAGCCATTCCTGGGGATCTGCCTCGGCGGTCAGATGCTTGCAATGAAACTCGGCGGCAAGGTCAATTTCGACCCTGAGGGGTTCGCCGAGATCGGCTATCACCGGATCAAGCCGACGGATGATGGTGAGCGACTCTTTCGCTGGCCCGAGCATGTCTACCATTGGCATCGGGAGGGTTTTTCGGTTCCGAGCGGCGCTGTCCTACTTGCCGAAGGAGAGCGATTCGAGAACCAGGCAATCCGCGTCGGTCCGCGCGCCTACGGTTTGCAGTTTCATCCCGAAATCGATCAGTTTCTCGTGAATAGCTGGACGACGAGGGCAGCCTACCGGCTTGTTCTGCCGGGTGCTAAGCCAAGACACGACCATTTGCGCAGCCATATGCTCTATGGTCCGGACCAGCGCCGCTGGCTTGGCGATTTGCTTGCCTCCATGCTGGATCAGCCTGCCTGATCTAGGGCCTACGTCACGGTTCGCGATGTTTCGATCAAAGTTTGCGCCGGCCGAATCAATCGAGAACAGGTCGATTGAGGCTAAATTGTGATCTTTGGGCCACAGTTCGCCTGAATCGGGCGACAAAGTGGCGAAATCTTGTTGCTCTCGACATTCGACTTCCACACACTCTGCTCAACAATAAAACGCGACGTTTATCGCAGACCGCTGCGATTGGTTTGTGTGCGTAATTTGAGTACGGGGCGGTACAAATGAATGTTTCTGTTGCGCAGTTAGCTGGGCGGCCTGACCCATGGGTCAGCGGTTCGAAACCTTTCCTGGTTGGTGTTGACGATTCTGGCAGTCGTTCGTGCGTTACTGTGCATGCGACGCGCGAAGCCATGTCCCGTGGGGATGCTCGTCAACTTAGACGGCAATTGCGCGAAGAAGGTGTATTTTCGCGATTTCGCGTCAAGCGCTACCCGCAAACACTCATGCGAAATGCGCCATCGATCGAGAGCTTCCTTTCACCTTTCAAGCATGACCACATCGTGTACGACGCAAGCGGCGTCTTTGTGCGAGCGCAACGGCTGGTGGATTTTGCTCATACCGTTCGTGCCAGATTTGACCGGCGCATTGCCAGCCTGCTGTGGCAGCAAGATCCAAGCACGCTCTACATCGTATTGGATCCGCAACGTTTTCCCGAAGACTATAAGGCGCGGCGATCGGAAGTCGCGCGCGTTGCCGTGCAAATTCGCAAGGCTCTGATTGCCAATTGCGGCTCCCGTGTTGGAGAGCGCATCAAAGGTGTGAAAATCACCTTCACAAAACCAACTGTCGAGACAACAGCGGTTGACGATCGCTCCCTCGCTCCCCATCTCAACTGAAGCAAAGAAAATTGCGAAAATCAGCAATGAGGCACCTTGAGTTGTGCAGTCGGCAACTCTTGCCTGCATGGGTCATTTTGAACCCGGTAAAACGAGCCGGCATGCTTAAAAAAGACTGAACGCATGTCCGTAATGCGTCAGTATCTGGTAGCTGGCAGCCGTCGCTTCCCCACATATAGATTGATTGTCTATGCCATCAAGTTGGCAAGGCGTTTGCTACAGCAGTTGGCATACGGCTTTCTAGTGTTGCGTAGCCGATTGGCGGAGGATGGCGATTATGTGTTGCGTCCGCCTCCTCCTCCGCCCTTTCCTTCCTCCCAAAATAAGATTGAGTCCGTGTGCCTTGACGACGTCGCCAGTGCGGCTAAGTCGCATGACTTTCGCTTGCTCAAAGCTATCCCATTTCGCTACAAGCAGCCTCAGAAATTGCGGACACTGCAATACTGCTGAAATCGGTTGAATATTGCGCGCCGTAAATCGAGATGTTGGGCGCGATTCCCGTCGCCCACTGGGGATTTCATTACATGCATCAGACCGCGAAGGGCAAAACGCTGGAGATCAGCAATTGGGAGCGCTCTGAAACCTATCGTCCGGACGCCTTGGTTCGTCCTTCCACGGCGGAAGAGATTGTCGCGATCGTCAAGGATACCGCGCGCTATCCATCTCCTGTTCGTGCGGCAGGTTCCATGCATTCGCCAGCCCGTTGCAATGGCGACAATGGCGGCACTCTGGTGGACATGCGTGGCATGTCCCGGATCATTGAAATCACGTCAGAGTTTGTAACGGTTGAAGCAGGCGCTGAGTATATCGACGTTGCCGAAGCGCTCCGTGAGCGTGACCTGCAGTTCTTCGTCAACACGGAGATCGGCAATATCACCATGGGCGCTGCTGCTTGCACCGCGACCAAGGATTCGTCATTTCCGAACCCGGAGATTCTCGGTCAGGTCGGATCCTATGTCACTGGCGTCAGGCTGGTGGCGCCGGACGGAACAATCCGCGCTCTCACGCAAGAGACCGACCCTGAAGAGATGCGCCTGATCCGGTCCAGCTATGGACTGCTCGGCATCATCTTCGAGGTCACGATGCGGGTGAAACGGTTGACCACGCAGAGCGTGAGGCATGTGAATCTATCCGTCGACCAATTCGAAGCGGCATTGCCTGGCTTCATCGCCGACGACAATGCCATCATGATGTACTTCCATCCCCACGCCGATATGATCACGGTCGAACTGCGCAAGGAGGTCCCGGATCAGCCGCCACGCGTGCAATGGCGTTGGCGTTTGCGCAACGCCTTTTGGCGCAAATGGGGGCCGTTCATTGCATTGACGATCAAGCGCATTGCCCCGACTAAGGGCATCCAATCTGCGCTGGAACATTATCATCTTCGTGTAATCCGCCGAGCATTGCGGCTGCTTGTTCATGGCACCCATACTTGGCCCGATGCGCAGATCATCCGTTACCCTCATGATCCCGGGCGTATACGCTATGTCTTCAGTATGTGGGCGTTCGACGAGGCTGGATTTCCAGACCTTCTACGCAAGTACTTTGCTTTCTGTCAGGATTACTACAAGCGAACCGGTTTCAAATGCGATCTTCCTCATGTGGGCTATCGCATCGCCCAGGATCGCAATGCACACTTTTCCTATTCGCAGGACTCGACCGTCATGAGCCTTGACCCGGTTTCGACTGGTGGCGACCAATGGCACGAGTTTTTGCGTGTTTACAACGATTTCTGCAGCGAGGCCGGTGGCTCGCCTTTGTTCAATCAGACGAAGTTCCTCACACCTGAACATGTCCAAAGAAGTTTTGGCGACCGGGTCGAGGTTTTTGCCGCGGCACGCCGCGAACGCGATCCACAGGGGCGTTTCCTGGACAGTCATTTCGCTGATCTGCTATCGGAGAAGATTGATAGTCAGTCTCACGCAGCGAAGGGAGAACTGACAGCTGCGCAGTGAATTCACGACCTGAGCTTCGGATGCCAAGTTTTGGTCAAAGGGGTAAAGCAACAATCGCTGGACTGTCATTTTCGCGTTTGTTTTGGAGAGAGATACTCAATGGCTTTGAAGACATTTTTTGGCTCAGTCGTTCTCAGTACGGCACTGATTTCGTTTGTTTCAATTGGCGCGTCTGCGCACGACGGCGCCGTCGACTGGCAGCCTGACGGCAAGGACTGCTACATCGTCTCCAACTCGCATCATGGTTTCACCGTGGAAAGTGCCCGTGAGCAATCGCAGGCCGGATTGCCAATCCTGATCGAGGAATTGCGGCGTGACTTCTTCTGGAGCAAAGTCCGTATGAAGGTCACTGCTGCTAAAGCAAAGCCCAACCCGTCATTGCGGAGCGAGGTGCCTGAGGACAAGTTCGTAAGGCCGGATGTCGAGACGAAAACGTCATACACCCAATGCTGGACCGGTGTGATCTGGCCTTATGTCTGCTCGGCAGGTGCTAGGATCTGCAAGAAGTAGGCATTTCCGATGCCGATTGATTGATGTCCAAGCAGGCCGATTACGCGCTCCGACCCGCCGAACGGCGTGATTCGGCATCGATTGCGCAACTTGCAAATGCCCTTGGTGCTGAAACAGGCGGCGACGGGTCAGCAATGACAGCTGCCGAAGTCGAGCGATCCTTCATCGATGAGGCCAATGGGCTCGATGTTCTTGTTGCCGAGGCTGATGGTGACGTCGTCGCCTATGCCCTGCATTCCGTTGCTTATGAGACTGCATTTGCTCAGAAGGGCGGATATTTGTCCGACCTCTATGTTAAGCCCTCAGCGCGCAATCGCGGTATAGCGCGAGCACTTATGGCGAGGGTTGCGGCAATCGTGGCTGCAGAAGGCGGTAGTTTTCTGTGGTGGATTACTAAGCCGGAATTGCCGGACGGCCTCACGCTTTATCGCAGAGTCGCTGATATCGAAGATCCGACGACATCGTTTGCCGCCACAGGCGAGAAATTTGCAGCGCTAGCCGCCGCCGACAGAGTCAATTCAAGACGGGCCGGCTGATGGTCGCTGCTTGGCGATGGGGTTGCGCTGATCCCAAAGACTCGAGTTCATGCACGATCCAAGCCGACCCGCCAGGGTGCGTGCCCGAGCCGCGCGACGAGAAAGTCGAGAAATGCGCGAACCCTTGGAACTCTGTTCCTTCCCGGCGGCGTCAGAGCCCAGATCGGAAGCGGCTCGTCTACATGGCTGTCGAGAAATAGCGGGACGAGTAAGCCGCGACCGATCGGATCGGCAACGCTCACATCGATCAATCTAATGATTCCGTGATCGGCAATTGCGAGATCGAGCATCGCGTCGGCACTGTCGGTCGTGAAATCGCCGGTGACCTGCATGCGGTTGATGCCTTCTGGCGTGTAGAACGGCCATCGCGACAGCAAAGCTACGCTCGTGAACGTGATGCAATTGTGGTTCAGGAGATCGGCGGGCCGTTCTGGATGGCCATGGCGTTTGAGATAGCCGGGGCTCGCGCAAATCATCCGATGACCTTCGGCTATCTTGCGTGCGATCAACGTGCTGTCAGGAAGATCTCCGGTCCGCACGACGACATCCACATTTTCGGCAATCGGATCGATCTGACGATCGGTCAGACCGAGGTCGACCGTGATCCCCGGATGTTGCGTTAGAAACTCCGGCAGCAGCCGCGTGATTTGATGCCTCCCGAGCGCCGTCCCCGAATTCACGCGGATCTGCCCGCGGGCCTCGGTGCCGGTTGATCCGATTTCGGCTTCGGCTGCTTCGATCGCAGCCAGAATATCGCGGCACCTCGCGAGATAGATTTCGCCCTCTGCCGTCAGTGCCAGCCGCCGTGTTGTACGCGTGAGCAATTGCACGCCCAGCCTTTGCTCAAGGCGTGTGATCAGTTTCGAGAGCGCCGAGGGGGTCAGTGAAAAGTCCTTCGCGGCGGACGCAAAACTGCCCAGTTCCACCACGCGGACAAACGCCGCCATATGCTCAGGTGTGGACATTCTATTGCGGAATAATATTCATGAGTGAGTATAAAATTTACATGATTATCGTTTTCAATGGAATGAATAAATTGGTTGGTAAGGCAGCGGTCACCAGCGATCGCACAACCAAGGATGAGAAAAATGACTCACAAAGCAATCAGAACCAACATTCAGGCGCCTGAATTAACGACGGCAACCGGTTCCATTGATTATGCGGCCTACGACCGGCTGGCACGCATGGAGCGCGCGGACGCCTTCTCAGCGACGGGGCAGGGAATTGTCGCCGGAGTTCGTTACCTGTTCGAGTGGGCCGCTGCGTTGGTCACGCATGGTGGGCACGGCGCCGCCGCCCACTAACACCGATTGATAAAAGTGCCAGGAGGTCATCCATGGACAAGCGATTAGGGAAAAGATCGACCAAAGTCGTTTCGCTGCCGACGAGAGGTGAAAGGCACCTGCGGAAGGTGCGTGAGGATCTGCCGTCGCACGAGCCCATCTGGGAACCGCTGCAATGCCGGACACGTGGTGCCGAACCGCGTCCGTGGCAACGTTGGTTGATTTAGGTAAGAAATTGAACCGGAACTTTCGCGCGCCGGATCATCGGCGATCGCAGGGCCATAATCTGCCATAGGTGCCCAGTACGCTGATGCGCAATCGGCGCAATCTTCGAGGGCGGTTCTCATGGTCCAGATTTCAAAGCCCGTCCTCAGAAACGGCCGCATAGTGTTGCGACCGCTTGTGGCGGGCGATGCCGAAGCAATGTACGCCGCACTCAGCGATCCTGAAGCAACACGCTTAACAGGTACAAAGGCGCAGCACACGCGACGGGACGTTGAGCGTCACTGCAAAAGAATTGAGACGGCAAGTGACCGCGTCGACTACGGCATCTTTGCCGATGGCACGCTGATCGGCGAGGTCGTGCTCAACAACGTCGATCAAACAAACAAGAGTGCCGATTTCCGCATTGCCATCTGGCAATCGGATGATCGCGACAAAGGTTTTGGCTCGTTGGCCTGCCAGTTGATGATCCGTCATGGGTTCGAAACCATGGGCCTCAATCGGATCGCGTTGGAGGTCTATGCCTTTAATCCCCGAGCCCGTCACGTCTATGAAAAACAGGGTTTTGTGTTCGAAGGAACGCGACGCCAGGCTTTGCTTTGGGATGGTGAGTGGATCGACGCTATCGCCATGGCTGTTCTGCGATCGGACTATGATCAGTGGTTGGCATGCCAGCAGGGCGTCAGATGTAAATGACTGACAAGCCTGGAATTAAGGAGAAATGACCGGGGCCGGTTCGATGGCGAGTGGGTATTTCTCTTTCAGAATTCATGAATCTCGCGCTCGCACCCTCTCATTTTTCCGGATTTGGACGCTATCGGATCAGCCACTGTCATGCGTATGGCGTGTCAGGACAAGAGCGGAATTGAGGTGGGGGTTCGCCAAGAAGGAATTGTCGGGCGGATCTTGGTGGAGCCGAGGGGGATCGAACCCCTGACCTCTACGTTGCGAACGTAGCGCTCTCCCAACTGAGCTACGGCCCCAGGTCGCGTCGATGGGCCATTTAGGGGGCGCCTCTGGCAGCTGTCAAGCGAGGCTGGGCGGCAGGGTCAGCTGAACGCCATGCGACGGGGTCGCCTCTTGCAGCAACGTCGCTGGGCCGCTACATGGTAGCCTCCATTCATCAGCGGTCCTGCGCAATGATAGCCCTTCTCGAATTCGTCAAATACGTCCTGCAGCTCTATGTGTATGTGATCATCATCAGCGCTGTGCTGAGTTGGCTGATTGCGTTCAACGTTGTGAACACGCAGAATCAATTCGTCTATGCGGTGGTGAACTTCCTCTATCGGATCACCGAACCGGTGCTGCGGCCTATTCGAGCATTTCTCCCCGATCTTGGCGGAATCGACATTTCTCCGATTGTATTGATCCTGGGGATCTTTTTCATCCAGTCCGTCGTGATTGGGAGCTGCTACTCCGGCTTCATCATGCCCTTGTTCTGTAGCCCGTGAACGGGCGGCAATGGGCGTCGTCGCGCCTGTTGCGGGGGGCGTACACGTTTTTGTGCGCTTGACACCGCGAGCCACTCGCACGGAGGTCTGCGGTATCGCAGAAGGGGTGGATGGTGCCGCGCTGCAGGTTCGCGTCCGCGCAGTGCCGGAAAAAGGTAAAGCAAACAAGGCTTTGCTGGAGATTCTGGCAAAATGGCTGGGTGTTGCGAAATCTGACGTTACCCTCGTGAGCGGAGGCAAATCGCGCCTGAAACGCATCCATATTGCCGGTTCGAGCGATGAGCTGATCGACGCCGTCAATTCCCGCATCGCGGAGCTTTCTTAGACAGGCGGGCCCCAGAGCGCTAAAGAGCGACCCAACCGAACACAAAACGAGTTGGAGAAAGCGCGATGGGGCAGGCACAGATTATCGACGGCAAGGCGACGGCGGCGGCGCTACGCGAGCGGATCGCAAGCGCAGTTGCCGGTCTGAAGGACAAACATGGGCTCACCCCGGGGCTCGCAGTGGTGCTGGTGGGCGAAAACCCTGCAAGTCAGGTTTATGTGCGCTCGAAGGCAAAGCAGACGGTCGAAGCAGGCATGGCCTCGTTCGACCACAAACTACCTGCCGAAACGTCCGAGGAGGACGTGTTGGCGCTCGTCCGTCAACTCAATGAGGATCCGGCTGTCCATGGGATCCTGGTGCAGCTGCCCCTCCCCGATCAGATCGATTCCGACAAGGTGCTGGAGACAATCGATCCTTCCAAGGATGTGGACGGTTTCCACCCCATGAACGCCGGCCGCCTTGCGACAGGCCAGCCGGCACTCGTTGCCTGCACGCCGGTCGGAAGCGTTATCCTGGCAAAGGCCGCAAAGCCGGATCTTACGGGCTTGCATGCCGTGGTCGTCGGGCGCTCCAACATCGTCGGAAAGCCGGTCGCACAACTTCTCCTCGCCGAAAACTGCACGGTCACAATTGCACACTCGCGAACGAAAGATCTGCCGGCTGTGGCTAAGGAAGCTGACCTTCTGATTGCTGCCGTTGGACGACCGGAGATGATCAAGGGCGACTGGGTCAAGCCGGGCGCCATAGTCATCGATGTCGGAATCAACAGAGTCGAGGGCGAAGGTGGAAAATCGCGTCTCGTCGGTGATGTCGACTTTGCCGAAGCGGTTGAGGTTGCCGGCGCGATAACGCCGGTTCCAGGCGGTGTGGGACCAATGACGATTGCATGCCTGCTGCGCAATACAGTGCAGGCGGCCTGCGCCATTCATGGTGTGGAGATGCCGGAGCTCTAGTAGCTCATCTGACCAGTTCGAAAGACTGCTTGAATTGCCGGATCGGATCCGGCGATCCATGCGGTGAGTCCTACAACTCCGTTTCAAGAGCCGCGCGGACTTCATCGGGCGGCACGACACTCGTGCGCGTGGTCATGTCGAAAAATACGTTCACGCTCTCGGAAGTGGCAACACACATGTCCCCCAGGAATAATCCGAAGCCTGTCGTAAGAGACTTGTTGCCGATCCGCGTCAGACGTCCACCGATTTCGACGCGGCCCGGAAACATGAACTCGTTCTTATAGTCGATCACGACACGCGCAAGAATGAAGTCCAGTGTGGTCGGTGCGATCAGGTCTAGAAAGCGCTGGATATACATGACCCGTCCCGCTTCCACATACTGGGCAATCGCCACATTGTTGACGTGGCCCATAGGGTCTTGGTCCGAATAGCGAATGCTCACCTCCGTCCAGTGGGCGAAGGTGTCTTTCGACGTGAGATCGATGGTGTCGGGCTTGTCGCTCATGGCCGCACCCGATAGGACAAGCATCTCGCAAGGTCAATCCATGCCCGAATGGGCATGAGTCGCCGTCAGCTCCCGGGCCACCCTCTCCCCCGGCTCAACCACCCATGACTGGTACCATTTGGGGTGGTTGGGCCGGGGGAGAGGGTGGCCCGGACCGAACAAAGAGACACACCATGTCGCGCGTCGCTCCTCTATCGGATTATCTCGTCTTGGATCTCTCACAGGGGGTTGCCGGACCGTCTTGCGGCGGCCTGTTTGCGGAGTATGGGGCTAGGGTCATCAAGATCGAGCCGACCGGCGGCGAATGGATGCGCCATCTCGGACCGGGCGTTCCGGACATAACGGTGGCAGTCTTCGCGCACAATCGTGGCAAAGAGAGCCTGTCGATCGACCTGAAGACCGAGGCAGGCATAGCGGCGGTCCTCAAACTTGCCGAGAAGGCAGATCTTCTTATCGAGAGCGGGCGCCCGGGCGCCGCTGAACGCCTCGGCATCGGCTACGATGCGGTTCATGCGGTCAACCCCCGTCTCGTCTATCTTTCGGTTTCTGGTTTCGGTCACGACGGGCCGAAGAAGAGCGAACCCCTGACCGACACGATTGCACAAGCGCTGTCGGGACTGATGTCCATAAATCTGGGCCAGGATGGGATTCCCCACCGCATCAGCACCACGCTCGTCGACAATCTGACAGGGGTCTATGGGTTTCAGGCGGCTTCAATGGCGATCCTGCAAGCACGAAACGACGGTGAGGGGCGTCATCTCGATGTGAATCTCATGCAGTGCGCAGCGGCGATCCAGATGCCGAAGATTGCTGAATACGGTTTTCGTGGCGGAGAGGTTGCCGATCTGAACCCGCCAGCAGGCACGTATCAGACCAGCGATGGCTGGATGGCCATTGCCTTGATCAAGGAAGAGAATTTCGCCGCGATCTGCCGTGCTCTTGATTGCCCTGATCTCGCTGAAGAAGATCCATTTAGAACGTTTGCAGACCGAATCGCGAACCAACCCGAACTCACCGACTTGATTGCCGACCGATGCCGAACCCGCCCCACCGCTGAATGGCTGCCGCGGTTTGCTGCCGAAGGCGCTCTCGCCGCACGTATCAACGACTATGGCGATCTGCTGAATGATGCGCAGACGCAGGCAATCGATGCCGTTCCGCAGATGCAGATGACGCCCGATCATAATGTCCCAATTGTGCGAACGCCTGGACAACCGCTCTTCGAGGCTCCCGTGCCGGCCGTCGGGTCGCACAGCCGGGTCGTGCTTTCTGAGATCGGATTGGACGATGGCGATATCGATGCTCTGATCGAAAGCGGAACGGTTCGCCAGGACGTGAAATCATGAGCGGCGACTTCGATCCGGCCAGGCACAGTTTTGGGGAAACACGCTACTTCGATGATTTCGAATTGGGAGAGACGTTCTACATCCCATCGCGGACTTTGACCGACGCTAACTTCTTAGCCTTTCAGGCGGTCTCCGGGGACAATCATCCAATCCACTACGACCGTGCGTATTGCCGCCGGCACGGGCATGACGAGTTGCTCGCCCATGGCCTTCAGGTCCTCGCACAGACAGCGGCCGGTGCCAGCATCCTGCCTCATCAGATGGGTGAAGCGCTGATCGGCTTCCTTGAGCAGTCGTCGCGGTTCCTCAAGCCCGTCTATGCCGGAGATACGCTCTATCCGAGCCTGAAGATTACGGAATTGAAGCCACAGAACACGACCGGCGTGATGACATGCGCCGCGACAGTGCATAATCAGGACGGTGTTCTCGTACTCGACGGCAGGCACAAATACCTGCTGCGCAAGCGGCCTGCTGAGAGTTGAACACTGTCAGATACCGAAATGTCTCGTCTATCCATGCCGAACGGCCATCATGCAGTTGGATCCAATCATCGCTCAGGTCGTTCGCTTGGCCTGCGTCCAGGTCTCGTAACGCCATAGCTCACGCATGAACGCTCGGTAGGCTGCAAAATCCATGGTCTCACCGGTTGAACCGCTGGTTTCGATGGCAAGCAGTCCACCAACGGCATAAGGATACTTGTTCACCAATGAGGGATCGGAAAGCGCTTGGCTGTCACGACCTGTCACGCGCCCGGAAACAGGCGATACCGGCGCCACGGCGCCTCGATAGGCGTCAATCCGAAGAATCGGCTCGCCAGCTGTAACTTCCGTCCCGATTTCAGGAAGGACAAGGTCAAGCAACTCACCGAACTCCCGCTGCCCCGGATCGGTGATCCCGATGATGCACGTCCTGTCTGTACTTGATTTGAGCCAGAGATGGTCGCTCGTGAATGCCAGGTCGAAGGGCGAAAGCGTCCGTGTATTCGGCTCGGCGCGCGGATTAAGATCGGAGAAGGGCATCTTGACGACTCTTGCCTCAAGGCGCTCGCCATCGATCTCGATTTCAATATTGGCGTTGGTTCCAGGTGTCGCATAGTCCGTCTCGATGAAACCCATGCCAATGCTGATGGGGCGACCGAGAAGGGCCGGACCGACGGGTCCGCTGGTCATGGTTCCAGCCTGTTTTCCATCGACGAAGACCGGCGCGCCATAGCGAACCGTTCGCGAGCCCTCGATAGCGAATCCGGCAAGTTTGCGCGGATAACCCTTTTCGTTCATGGCGGCTATGGCGTCTCGTCCGATAAACGGATTGTTCATACGGACGGTCCAGCTGACGCCGGCTTCTTCCGGGTATGTCTTGCCGTCCATATCGTTGGCATTGAGAAGATAACCGGCTTCCGTGCGCGCACTTTCACGTGCGGCCACGCCATGAGGGACCAGCCCCAGCGGGCGGCCATAGACGAGAAGTGCGTCCCAGACACGCGTGGCCAGGTCGCGGTCGACGATGATCTCGAAACCGATTTCACCGGTATATCCCGTCCGCGTTAGCAGGCAGGGGACAACCATATCGTCCGTCGCGATATCGGTTTCGGCGCACCCGAAATAGTCGATTGCATGCACATCCGCCCGGGTCATGCGCTGCATCGCCTCCATTGCAAGCGGCCCCTGCACTGCGATAATTGCCAGATCCGTCGAAAGGTTGCGAACCCTTACGTCGCGGTCTGCAGCATGGGCATGGATCCAAGCCAGATCTTCCTGGATCATGGGCACATTGATCACCAGCAAGAGGCGGTCTTCGGTCACCCGATAGCAGATCAGGTCGTCGATAATGTAGCCGTTCTCGCGGCACATCATCGTATAGGCAGCTTTGCCCACTTCCAGGCCGGCAATGTCATTGGTCAGGATGTGATCGGCAAAGGCGATCGCGTCCGGCCCCTCGATCTCCACTTCGCCAAGATGTGAGGCGTCGCAAATGCTGACCGCCTCTCGGATCGCCTTATGCTCGGCGCGATGCCCGATATACTCGACAGGTCTCGCCACGCCTTTGAGATTGATGACCTTCAGGGCGCTGGACATATGGCGCTCGAAGAGCGGTGTTTGACGCATGGTATTCAGTCCTCGTGGAAAGCAGTGAAACGCGATTGGTCGGGATGCTGTGTCTTTGATCAATGCACGCTAGCGGCGACATCGGCAAACCAGAAAAGTTGCTCTGATGGAATAGAAAATCTATGTCATATAGTCATTATCTGAAAACCGATCGCAAAGGCTTGATCCATGAGTCACAGGCTCCCACCGCTAAACGGTCTTCGCGCATTCGAGGCTTCGGCCCGACATCTGAGCTTCAAGCTGGCGGCGAGTGAACTCGGTGTGACCGCCGGTGCCGTCAGCCAGCAGGTCAAGGCCCTTGAAGCTGTATTGGGTGTGGAGCTGTTCAGGCGACTGGCAAGAGGCCTCCTTCTTACCGAAGCTGGCGAAGCCTATCTGCCTGCTCTGAGCGAGGCATTCCGCATCATTTCCTTGGCAACGGAAGAAATCGCTCCGGCACTGACCGGCCGAAAACTTCGTATCGGCGTCAGCAGGGAACTCAAGAAACATCTCCCGGCCAAATGGCCAAAGGGTATTGAAAGCCTCGAGCCATTTGTGAATTGCTCAATGGCGACAGAAGATCTTGAGCTGGTTCGCTCAGGTCAGTTGGACGGTGTTCTTCGGTTCAGCAACGGGAAAGGGCATGGCCTGAGTATCGAGAAGATCGCGCTTATCCAGGATGACGACGCCAGTAAGGATATCCATTATGCGTGCGTGAAAGGGATCGCCGGGTGCCGGCAGTCGCGCGCGCTGGTCGCGGCGTTGCAATCGATGTTTCCTATTCCCGATACAGAGGTCGATCTTGCGAGCTAGTGAGGCATTCACTCCTGCCTGTTCGTACGGCAGATAGAATTCAATCCTCGTGGAAGACCGTAAAATTCGCAGCTGGCTCGCGCTCGGTCACCAGTGCATTTTCCGGCGCTTCCGGATCGGCGACACCGAGTGCCATGCCGGTCAACAGAATCTGGCTGTCGGGAATTTTCAGCACCTCATGTACGACACCGCCATAGTGCAGCCAGGAAGCTTGGGGGCAGGTCTCCAAACCGTGAGTGCGAGCAACGATCATCACGTTCTGGATGAACATTCCCATGTCGAGCCAGCTTCCATATTCAAGGCGCCGGTCCATCGTGAAGAACAGTCCCGCCGGTGCATCGAAGAGCTGATAGTTCCGCAGATGCTGTTTCTTCCGCGCCTCCATATCGTGGCGCTCGATACCCAGGATGCCGTATAGCGCGAAGCCGACCGTGCGTCTTCGGGTCAGATGCGGCTCGAACCGCTCCTTCGGAGAATAGCGATACTCTTCGCTCTCTTCGCCGGCTATGGCTGCTGCCGTTACCGCTTTGGCAAGGCGGTCGCGTGCGGCGCCGGTTGCGACATGGACATGCCAAGGCTGCGTGTTCGTTCCGCTTGGCGCCCTTGCTGCCTGATCGAGGATGGCTTCGATCGTCTCGTGTGATACGGGGTCCGGCAAGAAGCGGCGCACTGAGCGCCGCCCCGTCACGGCCTCTCTTGCGGAAAGAGGCTGGTTCAAGCATTTGTCCATGGGCGTCTCGTCCTTATGAGGCGGAGGGCACTATAGTGAGATCGTGCGCCAAGAAAAGCCGTTAGCGTTGGACTCTCCTATGAACACCATGCCGCCCTCTCCCCCGGCCCAACCACCCCGAGGGTAACCTTATTGGGTGGTTGGGCCGGGGGAGAGGGCGGCATGGCCAATGCCGGCAACGAAAATGGGGAAGACTCAATGAGCGGTCCGCTAGAGGGTATCAAGATCATCGACCTGACGTCTGTCGTCTTCGGTCCGTATGCAACGCGGACGCTCGGCGAGATGGGCGCAGACATCATCAAAGTCGAAAGCCCGGATGGCGATACGCTCCGCGGCGTCGAGCCGGCTCGCTCGCCCGGTATGGGCGCCAACTTTCTCAACGTGAACCGCAATAAGCGCAGCTTGTCGCTTGATCTCAAGAAGCCCGAAGCCCGTCAGGCGTTGCTTGCCGTTGCGGCCGGGGCCGACGTCTTCGTGCATAGCCTGCGGCCAAAGGCGATCGAGAAGCTTGGACTCACCTACTCTGAATTGAGATCTGCAAACGAGCAGCTCGTCTACTGCAATGCCTGGGGGTTTGGGAAAGGCGGCCCCTACGCCGACGTGCCAGCCTATGACGATATCATTCAGGCCATGGCGGGGATCGCTGATCTCAATGCGATGACAGGAGGGGAGCCGGCTTACGCACCGCAGATCGTTGCCGACAAGACATCGTCGCTGATGCTTGTGTCAGCGATTACCGCAGCACTCCTGTACCGGGAGCGACATGGAGAGGGCCAGGAAGTCGAGGTGCCGATGTTCGAGACCATGGTTTCATACTCGCTGGTTGAACATCTGAATGGCGAGGCCTTTGTGCCACCGGAGGCTCCGATGGGCTATGATCGTGTTCTGTCGCCTTATCGCAGACCCTATGCCACCGCCGACGGGCACATCGCCGTCCTCCCCTACACCACGAAACAATGGCGTTCCTTCTTCGAGGCTGCCGGGCGACCTGAGATGTTTGATGATCCACGCATCGTCGATCCATCTGAGAGAAGTCGGTCGATCGACGATCTTTATGAAATGGTCGCCGAGATCATGCCCGCCCGCACGACTGCTGAATGGATGGCCTTGTTCGGAAAGGCGGATATTCCTGCGATGCCTGTTACGCGACTCGAAGACCTGAAAAGTGACTCTCAGCTCAAGCAGCAGGATTTCTTTGTCGACTACGATCATCCTACCCAAGGCCGGCTTCGCGCGACAAAGCCGCCAATTCGATTTTCCAAAAGCCCCGCCGAAACACTCCGGCGTCACCCGCCGAGACTGGGGGAGCACAGCCGCGAGGTTCTGTCCGAAGCAGGGGTCACGGATACGGAAATTGAAGCGCTAATTGGCGCAGGTGCGGTTGTTTCGGTGCCTGGCCGGTAAGCGGCATGGATTGCCGGATCAAGTCCGGCAATGACGATGGCGAGGCAAGTGCAATATCTACAAATCCGTCATACCCAGACTTGAACCGGGTATCCATACCGTGCGACCGGTTCGCTCAAACAGGAACGATCCGCTCAAGGGTTCCGTCGCGCTCGGGCGGTAGATTGTCTTTCAGGCTCGCGACAAGGTCGGACTTGAGAGAAGCGCGCTTCTTATCGTTCCAGAGGTTGTGCCATTGGTTCGGATCCTCGCGAACGTTGTAGAGCTCGCCTTCGGTACCGTCGTAATAGTTGGTCTTGTCGTATGCTGTGCAGATATAGCCGTCTTGATAGATCGTGTTCATGCGGATTTCGTTGCCGCCATAGTCGTCCTGCCATTCGGTCAGGACGTGATCTCTAGACTTGGCCGATTTTTGGGTCGGTAGCGGTCGACCCTGCATCCATTCGGGAACCGGAACGCCGGCGATGGCGCAGAAAGTCGGTGCAAGATCCACGTGCCCAACAGGAGCTTCGGATTCCAAAGGCCGAACCTTGGCGCTCGGTGCCGGCCGCCAAACCATTGGAACGCGCATCAGCGATTCCACATGGGCTGGACCTTTGAATAGCAGCCCGTAATCGCCCTGAAACTCGCCATGATCGGTGGTGTAGAGGACGTCCGTATCCTGTCCCCAGCCGCGACCATCGACATAGGTCATCACACGCTTGACCGCTTCGTCGATCAGCTCATTTTCGATATGAGTCATCGCGTTGATCTCACGCACCTGATCGGCCGTCATCTCAGCGTGTACGAAGCTGCGCGGAAGCTCATAATTGAATTGCCCCCTGCCCTCATACCATTCGAGCCAGTGACGCGGTTTCTCGGCGAGGATTTTGCGCGCGGCCTTGCGCGTCTTGGGATAGCCAGACGGCAAGTCGATATCGCGCCAGTTGCAGCGACCAAGTTCCGACTTCGGCGGGTCCCACGGGTGGTGAGGATCGGGGAAGCTCATCCATACAAACCAGTCCTCCTCGACATTGAGTGTATCGAGGAAGGCGATCGTCCGGTCGGCGACCCAGTCCGTATGATAGTGCTCCCGCTGGATCGGGTTGAATTTGACCTGAACAGCGCCGGTATCGCCGCCGCGAAACGTCGCCAGTGTGCCGGAGCCCTTGTTAAAGAGCGGATAGTAACCGTCGACTTCTTCGGGAAAATTCTCCTGGAGCCACTTCGGATAGTGGGTGAGATTCTTTCCCGAGCGCCCTGAGTGAAACAGGCACTCCATCCGCTCGAAACCTCTGTTCGGGCCGGTCTTGTTGCGCGATGCCGCCCAGTTTTCAAAGAACTCGGTTGTCAGAACCGGATCGAAATGCGCTTTGCCGAGAAGCGCCGTTCGGTAACCAGCTTTTTCATGGAGATAGCCGGCAACGGTCGGATCGCCAGAGGGATACACACGGCCGTTGGTAACGACGCCATGGCTCCGCGGATAGAGTCCGGTCAACATCGTCGTGCGCGAAGGCATGCAGACCACATTCTGATTGTGGGCCCGGCGGTAATTCAATCCCTCCTTTGCAAGGTCGTCCAGAAACGGTGTTTGCGCGACAGTTCCCCCCGTACAGCCGAGGGCGTCGTGTCGTTGCTGATCGGTTGTGATGAAAAGTATGCGTCGTCCCATTGGCGTTCCTCCCGACGAAACTGTAGCCAATCGGTGCGTGTCGGTCGACGGCGTTCGGCGAGAGTAAGCTTGAGCTCATCGACACCGCTCTTGGCGCAGGATTGAACCATTTCGCGCGTCGTTGCGACTAACCGGTCAAGGAAGCGGAACAATCCGCTAATGCGACAATCGAAGGAGTAGGACATGAATTCCTTGATCAACAGGGTATCGGCCCGCAAAGCCGTTCTCGGCCTTTCCGCAGCAGCTGTGGCGCTGATGGCATTGAACGGTGCGGCCCAGGCGAAACCCAGTTTCAGCTTCGGACTGCATTTCGGTGGCGGCCATGTGACCGGCATTTATGGCGGATATGGCTATCCGAAAAAGTGCTACTGGCTGAAAAAGAAGGCCAAAAAGACCGGCAGCCAATATTGGTGGAGCCGGTACAACAAGTGCATGAATTTCTACTACTACTAGACTGTTTCTGTCGGTCACCGACAGCGATGAAGACCCGAACATCCCCGGTATTCTGCCGGGGATGTCTCGATTCCATAGCGGCGAACCGATAAAGCCGCTTGCGCCCAAACCCGCACCTGTGAATAATGGTACTAATAATAGGACAATAAGATAAGTTGTCCGGTGCCAGACAAATTCAAGGATTGCGGCGCGATGGGGCCATTCGATTTTCCGACCAATATCGAGGATGCCGATGTCCGAGCTCGTGCGGTAGCGCACGTCAGGGAGCGTGGTATCCGTCTTCCGACGTTTTCCGAGCTCGCCGACCCTGCATCGATCCCTGAAAAGATCCGCAGCGCGGCGGTTTCTGTCGATCCCGATCAGCCCGATCCGCTGAATCTCTACCGGGTGCACTGGCAGAATGCGACCGATCGAAGACGCACAGCCGCCGTTCCGGCCCATATCGTTTTGCCGAAGGCTCTGACGGGGGTCGACGCCAAGATCATTGTGATGATGGGCGCCTTTTTCCCGATGATCGAGGCGCACAAGGTGCTTGCTGCCTATTCGTGCCTTGCACCGCGGCTCGTCACCGGACGTTTCGATCCGACCGGGCAGCGTGCCGTCTGGCCGTCGACTGGCAACTATTGCCGGGGCGGCGTGGCTATTTCACGCATTCTCGGCTGCCGAGGGGCGGCGGTTCTCCCTGAAGGGATGAGCCGCGAGCGTTTCGATTGGCTGGAGAAATGGGTCACGGACACAGGCGACATCATTCGAACGCCGGGTACCGAGAGCAACGTCAAGGAAATCTATGACGCCTGCGCAGAGCTGGAGAAGAATCCGGAAAACGAGATCGTCAATCAGTTCTCCGAGTTCGGCAACTATCTCGGTCACTATTGGTGTACCGGGCCTGCCCTGAGCCGCGTACTCGAACATGTCCGTCAGAGTGATCCGGATCTCTCCGCGCATGCGTTCGTCTCGGCAAGCGGCTCCGCCGGCACGCTCGGAACCGGCGATTATCTCAAAGAGCATCATGGTGCGCGCATCGCGGTCGTCGAAGCACTCGAATGTCCGACGCTGCTCTACAACGGCTATGGCGAGCATAATATCCAGGGGATCGGCGACAAGCATGTGCCGCTCATCCACAATGTCATGAATACGGATTACGCCATCGCCATCAGCGATCGGGCGACAGACGGGCTCAATGCCGTCTTCAACACGGAGACGGGCCGCGCGACGCTCAATCAGCGCATGGGCGTCTCGATGGAGACCCTCGATACGATGCGCTATTTCGGATTTTCGAGCATCGCCAACATGCTTGGCGCGATCAAGATCGCCAAGCAACAGGGCCTTGGGCCGAACGATGCCGTTCTTACCGTCGCAACGGACGGTGCCAACCTCTACACCAGCGAGCTGGAAGACGCTCTATCGACGTTCCCAGGCGGCGAACTCGAGGCCAATGATGCGGCTGGCATCATCGCCGAACATCTATCCGGCGTCACGACGGACCATATGATCGAGGCCAATCGCGTGGACCGGATGCGCATGTTCAATCTGGGATATTTCACCTGGGTCGAGCAGCAGGGTGTGGAACTTGCCGATTTCGACCGGCGCAAGGATCAGAGTTTCTGGCGAGACCTGCATAAGCTCGTTCCGGTGTGGGATGAGTTGATCAGCGACTTCAATCAGGAAACCCGGGCGATGGCGGCCTGAACCGCGAGAATTGATCTGTGGAGGATACAAGACCATGACGCAGCAACCTCTCGTCAAACCCTATCTCAAGCTTCGCGAGGAGACGATGGGACGTGATCGGGGCCTGAGGGAAAAGGTCATGTCCCTCGAAGACGCGGTTGCGTTGGTCGAGGACGGAGATCACGTCGGCCTCGGCGGTTGCACGATGTCTCGCACGCCGATCGCACTGATCTGGGCCATGATCAGGGCGGCCAAGAAAGACCTCATGGTATCGCGTTCGATCGTCTCGTCCGAAGGCGACTATCTCTATGCTTCCGGTATCTGCGACCACATCATGACGAGCTGGTTCAGCCAGGGGATCGTCTGGGGCGTATCCAAGGTCATGCGCCATTACACCGAAACCGGTAAGGCGCGCTTTGAGGAATGGAGCCATATGTCCATGGGGCTGCGCTATCGCGCTGGTGCCATGGGGGTTCCGTTCATGCCGGTTCGTTCGATGATCGGCTCCGACGTTGCCGGTCGTGTAAGTGAGAACGTCAAGGAGATGGACTGCCCCTTCACCGGTGAAAAGGTCATGTTGCTTCCGGCTCTCAATCCGGATGTGGTTCTGATTCATGTTCAGCGCGCCGACGTCTATGGCAACGCGCAGCTCGATGGGCTCCAGTTTATGGATATCGATATGGCCATGGCTGCCAAGCGCGTCATTCTTTCGACCGAGCGCATTGTCTCCAACGATCAGATCCGGCGTGCGCCCGACCAGACCCGCATTCCGTTTTTCACTGTCGATGCTGTCGTCGAGGCGCCCTACGGTGCTGCGCCGCATGAATGCTATGGCATCTATGAACCCTTCTTCGATCACATGGACATGTATGCGAACATGATCAAAGAGGATCCTGACGGCGGCGCCAAACGCTACCTCGACGAGTACTACCACCAGCCCGACAGCTGGGAGGATTATCTCAATCGGCTCGGCACTGCAGCTCTGCTCGACGCAAGCCGTCGCGGAAGGAGCATCCACAATGACTGAACGCGTTTCCTACACCGCTTCCGAACTTCTTGCTGTCATGAGTGCGCGCCTGCTGAAGGACGGGCAGATCGTCTTTGCCGGCGTCGGTATTCCGCTGCTTGCTGCAACCCTTGCCCAGCGTTTGCACGCGCCGCGCCTCACGATCCTGTTCGAAGGCGGTGTCGTCGGTCCCTTTGTGGTACCGGGAGAACTGCCCCCGTCGACAAATGAGCAAAGATGTACGCGGCGCGCAAACATGGTGCTGCCGATCACCGATGTGCTCCTGCTGTTGCAACGCGGCTATGTGGATGTCGGCTTTATGGGCGGCGCTCAGATCGATCGTTACGGCAATCTCAACAGCTCGTTCATCGGCGATCCCGAGAACCCGAAGACACGTCTCCCCGGAACCGGTGGCGGGAATGATATCTCCAGTCTGACGCAGATGATTGTCGCCATGAAGCATGAGAAACGTCGGTTCGTGGACAAGGTCGACTACATCACCAGCCCGGGATTCATTTCAGGTGGTGATAGCCGGGCCGAAAGCGGACTTCCTGCCGGCGGCATGTACAGGGTCGTGACAGACCTCGCTATTCTCGGATTTCACCCCGAAAACAAAGAAATGCAGGTGCTCTCACTGCATCCTGGCGTTACCGCGGAAGAAGTTCAGGACAAAACCGGATTCGATCTCGGTCTCGATGGTGACATCCCTGAGACCAAGGCGCCGGAACTCGCCGAACTCAAGGTCGTGCGCGAACTCGACCCGGAACAACTCTACACGGCCTGACCTGGCCACAATGATCTAAATCTCAGAAGGAATTACGATGTCCGCGACTGAATTCGGCGTTGCCATGCGCAACTTCCAGACCTTTCCGGAGCTTCCCGACGCAAACGCCCTGATCGAATATGGCGTTCGTATGGAGGAACTCGGCTATGAGTCTCTTTGGGTATGGGATCACATTTTGCTTGGCGTCGATCCGCATTTTCCGATCATTGATTCCCTCACACTGCTTACGGCCGTGGCCGCGCGTACATCGAAGATCAAGCTCGGTACCGGTATTCTAGTGCTTCCGTTGCGCAATCCGCTGGTTTTGGCCAAGCAGCTTTCGAGTATGGACCAGGTCTCCAACGGACGGCTCGTTATGGGCATGGCTTCCGGGTGGTACAAACGTGAATTCGAGGCGGTCGGTGTGGACTTCCATAAGCGTGGCCGGATCATGGATCAGAACCTCGAAATCATGACCCGCCTTTGGTCGGAAGACATGGTGACGATGGAATCCGAGCCTTACAATCTCCGGCAATCCGTCATGTTCCCGAAACCGGTTCAGCAACCGCGTCCGAAAATTCTCATTGGCGGTTATGTGGACCGCGTTCTAAAGCGCGCCGGTGTCAATGGCGACGGTTGGCTCACCTATTTCTACAAGCCGGAGGATTACCTGGCCGATTGGAACAAGGTCCGCGCTTTCGCCGAAGAAGGCGGAAAAGATCCTGATACCCTCAGCAGTGCTAATCAGTTGCCGATCATGGTCGGCCCCCGTGACAAGGTTGAAGGTCCGATGAACGAGTGGCTGAATACCGAATGGGATTTTGCTTCATGGAGCAAGTCCACGCCGGAAAGTGCGATCATGGGGACGGCCGAGGAGTGTGTCGAGCAGCTTCAGGCTCACGTGGATACGGGCGTCGACCGCATCATTTTCGTTCCCTACAAATATGAAGCCGAGCAAGTCGAAGCGATTGCGACGGACATCATTCCCAAACTGAAGGCTGGCTAAGCTTCTGCATGGATGAATAACAGGAAAGCGCGTCTCATCGCTCTTCGCGTCATTGCCGGACTTGATCCGGCAATCCATGCGGTCCTGTCTATTCCGCTGCGATCAACTTTAGGCCAATAGCAGGTTCAAATTCCTCACCCGACATCGCCAACTGTCGGCGCTCATCCGCAACGTCGCCATAGAATGTGGTTCGTTGACGCGGTGTGCGGCCCGCATCGAGGATCATGCGTTCCAGTACAGGCGCGGTGATTTCCTGCCCATGTTCAGATCCGGCGGCACGCGTAATGGATTCATTCATCAGGCTCCCACCGAAATCATTTGCACCGGCCTTCAGGCAGTCGATTGCCCCTGAGGGTCCCATTTTCACCCATGACGCCTGAATGTTCTCGATAACGGGATGAAGTACCAGCCGAGCGATAGCGTGCATCAGCAGCGCTTCGCGGTAGGTTGGTCCGGGCCGCGCACGACCTCTGAGATAGATCGGGGCCTCCATATGAACGAAGGGCAGTGGGACGAATTCGGTGAAGCCTCCCGTTTTCTCCTGCAGCCGTCGGACGCACAGCAGGTGCCGCGCCCAATGCTTATAGCGATCCACATGTCCGAACATGATCGTTGCCGTACTCTTGAGACCGACGCGATGCGCCGTCTCCATGACATTCAGCCACTGGCTCGTGCCGATCTTGTCGGGACATAGCTCTACCCGGACAGAATCGTCGAGAATTTCAGCCGCCGTGCCGGGAAGGCTATGAAGCCCGGCTGCTTTGAGCTGTGTGAGAAATGCGTCGAGGCTCAAGTCGAGCGTCGTTGCGCCGTGCCAGACTTCAAGAGGCGAAAAGGCATGGATGTGAATGTCCGGTGCGGCGTCCCGAACAGCCGCAACGATCGAGAGATAGGTTTCACCCGTATAGTCGGCACGGATCCCGCCCTGAAGACAAACTTCCGTTGCGCCGCGCGACCATGCTTCGGCCGCGCGTTTTCCAACCTCCGTCACATCAAGTGAATAAGGTCTGTCGCGTCTGCCCTGACTCAACCGGCCTTTCGAGAAGGCGCAGAATGTGCAGCCATAGGTGCACACATTCGTGTAGTTGATGTTGCGATTGACAGCATAGGTCACGGTCTGTCCGACAGTCTCGCGGCGCAGTTTGTCGGCCGCCATAAGAATGGCATCGCAATCCTCGCCCCGTGCATCGAAAAGAGATGCGATATCGCCTTCCGAAACGTGATTGCCGTCGACCAGGCGCTGCAGGGACGTATCGATGCTGCGTACTCGGGCTGCCAAGGGACGTCGCGCCAGAACGGGGGCGGGTGTTATACCGCCGGCAGCCCAGTCAGTTTCCCTGGCCAAACCCTGCCCATCGGAATGATGCAATGTCGGCGTCCGAAGTCCGGATGCAAGCCAGCGTTCCGGCTCCCGGGCGAAGGAGGGGTAGATTGCCAGTCGCTCGATGAGCGTGCGACCGGCTCGCTCTGTCGCCTGCTCGAGTTCTACAAGATGAGGCCACGGCGCTTCGGGATTGACATGGTCGGGGGTGACGGGGGAAACACCGCCCCAATCGTTGATTCCGGCGGCGACGAGTTGCTCAAGTGCTCCATGCCGGAGGTTCGGCGGTGCCTGGATTGTCATCTCAGATCCCATCACGATGCGTGCCACGGCGATGGTCCACAGATGATCGTCGAGATCGGGTTCTGGAGCATCGGCCATACGCGTTCCCGATTTCGCGCGAAAGTTCTGGATGATGATCTCTTGCAGATGGCCGTATCGGTGATGGAGATCTCGCAATGCGAGCAGGGCGTCGATCCGTTCCGCGCGTGTCTCGCCAATCCCGATCAGGATTCCGGAGGTGAACGGGACCGCTGCTGCTCCAGCAGCTTCGATTGTTGCAAGCCGCGTTGCGGGGTCTTTGTCGGGCGAGCCAAAATGCGGCCCACCGCGGTCCATCAGGCGAGGTGAGATCGACTCGAGCATGATGCCTTGGCTGACGGAAACCGCCCGCAGCCGCCTGATCCAGCGGCCATCCATCACACCCGGATTGAGATGTGGAAGCAGGCCCGTTTCATCGAGCACGACTCCAGCCATTTCTTCCAGAAGTCCAAGGGTCGTTGCATGGCCCGACAGCACCAAGGCTTCGCGCGCTGCACGGTAGCGAAGCTCAGGTTTGTCGCCGAGCGTAAAAAGGGCTTCTTTGCATCCTGCCGCACGACCGGCTCTGGCAATGGCCGCAACAGCATCTTTCGACAAATAAGGCGTTTCGCCCGCACGCGGAGGATGCGCAAATGTACAGTAGTGGCAGACATCGCGGCAAAGCTGCGTCAGGGGAATAAACACCTTCTTGGAGAAAGTGACAGTGCGGCCGTGGCCGGCGACGGTCAGGCTGCGGGCCAAATCCGTGAGATGGCTCAGATCATCGTATCCGGCGAGCGCCCGGGCTTCTTCCGTGGTGGGCAACCGACCGCCCTCGGCGGCTCTCAACGCGGCATCGCTATGCATGGCGCCTGGCTCCCCCATACAAGTTCGGCTCTGCCCGCCTGCTGTTTTCTGTCGCTGCGAGATAAGGATGCAGGAAGGCGTATCGATCAGCGCATTCGGGATGATGCAGCAGTGCTCCAAGATCCTTCGGTGTATCGATATCGAGGCCGATTCTTCGGTTGGAAACAATCGCCGCTTCGAGTCCAAGCCGATGTGCTGATGTTTCGTGGCGTTCCGCACTGCCAGGGCCGAATGCGGTCTCGAAGATATTGGCTGGCGACAAAAGCAATGCGTTGGTACCGGAACCATCGGCCGACGGTGCGATGACAACTCTGGAGCCCATACGGTGTCGGTCCGTCAGGTCCGAGATGTCTTGGGCCTTGAGCAAGGGAAGGTCGCCGGCGAGGTACACCAGCGTTTGAGACTCCAACGAGGCTGCGGCTGCTTTCATTGCTGCGTTCAAGCTGAGAGGATGATGTTCCATAAACAGATCGGCGTCATGCTCTCTCGCCAGTGTTGTCAGAGACCTATCTGCCGTGAGCAAGACAGTGCGTTGAATGTCTGGACATTCACTGCAGGCGGCCAAGACGTCTGTGAGCATAGTGCGAACCAGGCTTTGACGGGCCTCGGGAGGAAGCACGGTCGACAGCCGGCTTTTGGCCAGGGCAATCTGTTTCATCGGGACAACGGCGACGGTCATGCGGCCCCCCTATGAGGTGCATGCGAGGACAATTGCTCGGCGAACGCCAGTACGGCCTTTGCCAATGCCGTCTTTGATTCGAGCGACGTCATGAGCGTCTCCGCGATACAGACAGGCACTTCAATCTCGCCGGCGACCTTCGCATCGCACTGATCGATGATAAAGCCGTTGATCAGGGCGCCATAGTGATGCGCAACCGAAACCGATGTCACTGGGACATCAAGCTCGCGCATGATCTTTGCCGTCGGGCCTTTGACCGCATCGCCGCCAACGATCGGTGAGACGGCAATTATGGGGGCGGCGCATCTCGCCAGAGCCTCTCGCATCCCCTCGATTGCCAGGAGAGGATCGAGACTGAGGTAAGGATTCGAAGGTGCAAGGACGACACACGTCAGTTCCGGAGCGGACAGGGCGTCTATGACGGCAGGACTTGGCCTGGCTGTATCCGTTCCGGCAAACTGGATACTGCGAACGATCGGCTCAGCGCGCTCGGCAACGAAGTAGTGCTGAAAGTCGAGCGAGCCTCGGTCGGTCTCGACAATTGTCGACACGGTGTCGTCACTCATTGGCAAAAGGCGGCTCGTCAATCCGAGTCGCTCACATAGCGTCTCCGTGACTGCCGTCAACGTCTGCCCTTGGCCCAGCATGCGCGTGCGCTCGACGTGCAGCGCCAGATCCCGATCGCCAAGCTGGAACCATGTCTCGCCTTTCAGGTCGGCTAACGTTTCCATGAACGACCAGGTTTCATCGCGGCGCCCCCAGCCTGTTTCCGGATTGGCCAGGTCGGCGAGCGTATAGGCAACCGTATCGATGTCAGGCGAGATTCGCAGGCCGAGATGCTCGAAATCGTCGGCCGTATTCACGATCACGCTGAGATGTCCGGCCGGAAGGATGCGATCTAGTCCAAGCACAAGCTTGGCGCCACCGATGCCGCCGCACAGCGCGACGACCTTGCCTGTCTCGCCTGTTCGGCTCACCGGAACATGTCCTCTGCGACAGGTCGAATGAGAGCGGTTGCCGGTGTCGACTGGCCGGTCCAGGTCAAACCGGAAATCAAGACAGCGGGTCGTCCCTCTGCGCCTTCACCCATTGCCAGGCTTGCAGCCGACGCTATCGAGTCGGCAAATCCGGTCATCGTTACTTCTAGTGGACGGTCGAAGAGATCGGGATCGCCACGCGAGTCAAGCAGAGATGGCAGTCCGGCGGCACCCAAGGCCAACCCGACCGTGCCGATACGCCACGCTCTGCCGACGCTGTCCGATATGACAATGCCGATATCCGATCCGAAGTGTGCATCAATCGCGGACTTGAGCCTGGCGGCGCTTGCATCCGGGTCTTTCGGAAGCAGGAGTACCAGATCGTTGTCGCTGCCCTCCACATTGGAGCGATCGATCCCCGCATTCGCCATCACATGACCATGGTGATTGGCGACAACGATAACGCCAGCCTTGGCACGCAAGACCTCTTGCGACTCGGAAAGAACGGCTTCTACCTGTCTTGGGTCTTTGCCTGTTTCATCAGCCAGAGCGCTCGCGCGTTCCGATGGTCGAACTGTCGACAAATCAAGCAGGCGCCCTTCGGCTTTCGACACGATCTTCTGGGCGATGACCAGCACATCATGCGGGCGAGGTATCCAACCATAAGTGATAAGGGCGTCGATCAGAATTGCAGCCAGATCGTCGCCTGGCTTCACGAGTGGCATATTTTCGAGAGCCGAAATCGTAATGCGTTCCGTCATGGGACAGACCGAACATACTGTCCGAGATCTGGACTGGAGCCTTCAGTCGAACCAACCAAAAGCGCTACGTCCCGCACTTGATGCGGGACCCAGGGCTGCGGAAACGGATTTGCCTGAAGCCCTGGGCCCCGGATCAGGTCCGGGGCGTCGCAATGAGTGTTGCCGCTCAACGACCGACTCAAAAGCAAATTCTCCTGGCCCGAATCCATAGGAACCGCCTCTCAGGTCACATCCAGGCCGGTGATGCGCACGCCTGCACCATCGCAGCCGTAGCGCTTGTTGATGCCGATGAGGATCGACGTCAAAGCTTCGGCTGCGACGGAATTCGCGAGCGGCCCCGCATGGACTCCTCGCAATCCAGCGGCATCGGCAAGTTCGACAACGGCTTCGCGGTCCTTAAGTTTGTCGCCGAAGACGAGAATATCGCATTCGATCTCGGCATCTTCCATGAGCCGGTGAGCGGCAACATTATGAAAGGCGGATACCACACGGACGTCTTCGCCGAGTTTCTCCTGTGCGCCCAAGGCTGCCGACCCTTCCGGGGGCAGTTGGACGCGCATGACTTTGGGCGGTACGAGCGGGACCGTCGTATCGACGACGATCTTGTCTGCCGCGCCCGATCGGATTTCGTCGAGAATAGCGTCGCGAGTTTGGAAGGGCACAGTGATGACAACGATATCACCTTGGCTGGCAGCATCGGCATTGGTCGCGCCGGAGACGTTGCCTCCATCAATCTGACTGGCGATTTCATCCGCTTTTTCAGCAGATCGTGATCCGATGATGATCGTTCGGCCAGCTTTGGCCCAGCGGCGAGCCAGACCGTGGCCGAGTTTTCCTGTGCCGCCGATAATGGCGATAGACCCATTGGTGTCGGTCATGGCAGATCGATCTCCGTCAGCGGCACCATTTCGAAGCCGGCACTCTCTAGCCCGTCGCGTGCCGCAGTTGCCACGGCAACCGCAGTCGGCTCGTCGCCATGCACGCAGATGGTTTCCACAGCGACTTTCGCGATTGTGCCCTGACGACTCATGACTTCCCCTTCACCTGCCATGCGCACGACCTGGTCGCGGACGGCCTGCGCGTCGGAATGAACCGCATTGGCAAGTGATCGCGGCGTCAGATTGCCATCCGCCTCATAGGACCTGTCGGCAAATCCTTCGCGCGCCAGTGGGAGACCGAGGCGCTCTGCGGCCTTGTGCATTTCCGATCCGGCGAGGGCCACATAGACGATCTTGTCGTCCACAGCCTTGATCGCCCGGCCGATGGCCATTGCATAATCTTCGATCTCAGCCGCCATATTGTTGAGCGCACCGTGGGGCTTGAGGTGCGTGACCGGCATGTCCTCGTAGGCCGCCATCGCCTGCAAGGCGCCGATCTGATAGGCGACCATATACTCCAGATCCTTCGGATCCATTTGAATGCGGCGGCGGCCAAATCCCCAGATATCGTTGAAGCCTGGATGAACACCGAGGCTGACGCCTTCCTGGCGCGCAAGGCGCACCAGTTTCACCATATTGGTGGGGTCGCCAGCGTGAAAACCGCAGGCGACACTTGCCGAACCGATAACTTTCATCAGCCTTTCGTCATCGCCGATCTCATAGGCTCCGAAGCCTTCGCCGATATCTGCGTTCAAATTGACCTTCTTGCCCATTTTGCCTTCCGTTACTGTGCCTTGCGGGGCATTGCACACCTCAGAAATGGTCTGTTTCGAGGAGCCGACCCCTTATAATTGCAGCGAAATTCGCCTCTATGGTATTATTTATAGCAAGACCATACAATCTAACATCTGAGGACCGATCGAAAATTCGTCATGGCGGCTGTTTCCAACTCAATCCCGCGATTTTTAGCCAACGGCGATACAGCGCTTGCGATCGAATTCGGCCAATCGATCGATCGCGCCGTGGCGGGCCGCGTCGTTGCGCTGGCCCGGGCGCTGAATGAGGAAAGTATCGATGGCCTGGTCGAGACCGTACCGACATATCGCTCACTCCTGATCCATTTCGACCCGGATATCGTAACCGCCGAGCAAATCGAGGATCGTGCCAGGAATATGCTTCACGACCTCACCGAGCAGACCGGGCCATCACGATGCTGGACCATACCAGCCTGCTACGATGAAGCGGTCGCGCCTGATCTGCAAGTGGTCGCCGAGCACGCCGGTCTGTCGGGCGCACAGGTTGCTGAATGCCATGCCGGCGAGACCTATTTCGTCTATATGATGGGCTTTCTGCCGGGCTATCCCTATCTTGGAGACGTTCCGGCTCCCCTCGTCCTTCCACGCCGAACGAATCCTCGCACGCGCGTGCCGGCAGGCTCACTGGCAATTGCCCAGACCATGACTGCTGTCTATACGCTCGAGAGTCCTGGCGGCTGGCATTTGATCGGCCGCACGCCCGTTCCCTTCTTCAATGCGCGGAACGATCCCCCTGCCCTTCTCGCACCGGGAGATCTGGTTCGATTCGATCCCGTATCCCTGGATGAGATCGGACGTATCGAAGATCAGGTCCGCTCCGGCACATACCACCTCGATTGTCAGGAGGTCGTGTCATGACCTCTGCCCTACGCGTTGATTCTCCAGGGCTGCACACGACGATCCAAGACGTCGGCCGCAAGGGATTTCAACACGCCGGCGTGCCGGTTTCGGGAGCACTCGATCCTGTGGCCCTGGCCCTGACAAACCGACTTGTCGGCAACGCGGATGACATGGCAGGCCTCGAGGTCCTCTATCAAGGCCCAACCTTCAGCGTTGAGGCCGATGGCGTGCGCATGGCGGCAGCCGGTGCCAAGATAGATCTTCTTGGTGATGACACGTCCTCGATCCCACCACTTTGCAGCGTGTCGGTCCGGCGCGGGACGCAGGTCCGGATCAGCGTCCTGCCGGGAACGGCGACGGCCATGATTGCGATCGAGGGAGGCTTCGCGATTGAACCGGTGCTTGGGTCTCTCTCGACATATATCCGCGCGGGATTGGGCGGCTTTGACGGGCGCGCATTGCGCGAGGGCGACTGTCTGCCTCTGGCGAAGCGTGTGCCTCAATCGCGCAGTGAGCTGCATCTCGAGGGGCTGGCCCTGCCGAAACCCGAGGTCATCCGCATTCTCCCAGGGCCGCAGTTGGACTATTTCGACGAAGCAACATTTGCGTCGTTCTTGTCATCGACCTATCAGGTCAGCCAGGCGTCCGATCGTATGGGCATGAGACTCGAAGGTCACAAGCTGGTCCACGCCAGGGCACCGGAAATCGTATCCGACGGTATCGCCCATGGCGCTATCCAGGTTCCAGGATCGGGACTTCCGATCATTCTTCTCGCCGATCGGCAGACGACAGGCGGCTATCCGAAGATCGCGGTGGTGATCTCTGCCGACCTCCCCGCACTCGGCCGGTTGGCCCCGGGAGCAAAGATCCGCTTTGAAAGCGTGACCCAGGAGGAGGCGTCGCGAGCGAGACGCGATGCCCAAAACGATTTCAAGCGTATGGTCCGAGCGATTGGCCCAATTGGCGCAAGGTTGCCAAGTGAGAGTGACTTGTTAACCCAGAACCTTGTCAGCGGTGTTGTCAGCGCCGAGGAATGCTGACGATTGTCCTGGGAAGAACGTATTTCTTTTACTGGCCAGGTTCTTGTGGGGTCGGTAAGCAGAAAGTCACACGAAAGACAGAGCAAACTGTATGGCAAAAAGAACGACCAAAGCCGCCGCTCCTGCGTTCGACGAGCATCAAGCGCCGCGCTATGTGCAGGTCGCGTCCATTCTCAGGCGACGGATCGCCGAAGGGCAGTGGGGTGTCGGCGATAAGATTGCGACACTTGAAGCGCTTGAGGCGGAATTCCAGGTGGCCAGGGTCACAGTCCGACAGGCTGTTGAAGTCCTGCAATCTGAAGGCCTGCTTCGATCGCATCAGGGCAAGGGCACGTTCGTTACGCAGGTTCCAAAATCGCGTCGCTGGGTCAAGCTCGCGACCGATTGGAACGCGTTGATCGAGCCCATCGCAGCCAACCGCCCGCATTTTATCCCCGTGGAGACCGTGCCGAAGCCGCAGATTGAAGAATCGGATGGCCACGAGGCGAACGCCTACACATATTTGAAGAGCGTACAAACCAGCGAAGGCGAGCCCTATGCGCTTGCCAGTGTACATGTAGCGTCGAAGCTCTTTGAACGCGAAGAGACTGCATTTCGCAGCCGTGTCGCATTAGCCGTTCTGGCGGAGTTTGAAGATGTGGAGATCGCGCGCGCGCATCAGACTCTGCAAATCGGAGCCGCGGACATCGAAACCGCCGGACATCTCGGGATCGCCCTCAATGCACCGACCGCCGAGGCACGTTGTGTCGTAACAGACAAGGCTGGAACGGTGATCTATCTCGGCGAAATCGTTTATCGTGGTGATTGCGTCAAGCTCGATATCGAACTCTTGGGCAGTTGATGCAGTGCTTTATGATTCGAAATCTTCTGCGGCCGCTTCCTGCATGATACCGGCGAGGAAGCCGTAAACAGCAACCCAGGCATCGGCCACATCAGGTGTGAACGCTTCTCCTAGACCTTGTTCCAATGTCCAGATCAAGGCTTCGGCAACGGTGTCGTAGTCATCATCGACCACGCCATATTCCGCATGCCGTTGACCGAGAATTCGCACTGCCGGTATCAGCCGTTCGGGATCGTCGAGGCCAGCGACGGCGACCTTGAGGACCGCCATCAGTTTGCGTTGCTGTTCGACCATGTCGCCCTTGAAGAGGGCTTTCAGATTTGGGGCGATTTCAAATAGGCGTCCGTAGAAGAGTTCGGCAGCCTGTTCTGCAATCGGCTCTACCATGGCGAAAGTTTCTTGGACGAGGTCTTTCTGCCGGGGACTGACGCCGCCCACAGGCGCGGGTTGCTCGACGACAACAGTTTCGACCTCAGGCTCGGGCGCAGGTGCCGGTGCTGACTCATAAGCCTGGCAGGCCGCGGCGGGCTCGGGCGCGGCATAAGCGATATGGTCATTGTCGCTCGATCGATGATCTGTTTCCAATGTCTCCGCCAAGCTGGCACTCTGGGTCGATAGCTGATCGGCATGGTGGTTGAGAGTCGACAGAATTTCGGCAATCTCGCCTGTGGCTTCGCTTGTCTGGCCAGCGAGTGCTTTCACCTCACCTGCCACAACGGCAAACCCCCGACCCGCTTCACCTGCCCTGGCGGCTTCGATCGTTGCATTCAAGGCGAGCAGATTTGTTTGCCGCGCTATCGCATCGATCTGATCTGCGACGCCGGACACCCGGCCGATCTGTGCAACCAGATCCTCGATTTCCTGGCGCATGCGATCCAGGGTTGAGCTCGAAGTGTCCGTATGGGTTTCTGCCGCTAAGCTCATGCCATTCACGCCTGGTTTTATCTCAAAATTCGACCTCTGAGACCATGGCGGCAATTGGTAAACGTGCCATTAACCCATGCAGTTTGGTTGATCCCTACCCGTCTTGCCGGACCAACCGGAACCCAATCAGGATATGCTTGAGTTGTTCGGGCCTTCCGTGGCGGGCAGCTGGCCGGCAAACACCGCATCCCTTGTCGTCCCAGCTCCCGCCTTTCACGATATAGCGACCGACCGATTGGGCTGTGGCGGTCCACTCGAAAACCTGTCCCGCTGGATCCAGGAGTCCGAACGGGCTTGCGCCGTCTGGAAACCGTCCGACCGGCAGCGTATCGAACGGGCCGGTATCGTGGCTGTTTAGGTTTTTGGCGTTGAATGCGTTGCCCCAAGGAAACATCCGGCCATCGATGCCACGCGCTGCCTTTTCCCATTCCGCTTCGGTGGGAAGACGCCAGACCGCGCTGGTTTCATTGCTTAGCCAGGCGGCGTAGGCGCGGGCGTCGGCATGGGAGATCAGGACGACGGGATGCTCAGCGCGTCCTTCAGGTGCTTTTCCACCAATCCACGCGTGGCGCCTCGTTCGCTCAAAGGGATGAATCAGGCCATAGCCTTTCCAAGTTGCCTCATCCACGTCCGGCACTCTGTGTCCTGTTGCCCTGACGAATGCGCCATACTGGGCATTCGTGACAGGAGTCAGTGTGATCCTGTAGTCGGAAAGGGCCTTGGTCTGCCGGTCCGGCTCACTTTCATACCATTCATTGTCCCTTGTGACGGTGTGATCGTAAGCGGCTTCGTCCAATCGATAAGCAGCTTCCCGTTCGGTACGATCCGATCCGAGAACAAAGGGACCGGCAGGGATCAATATCGTATGAGGTATTTCGGCAGGTTGCGCGAATGCTGCGCGTGCGAGTGCCACAAGGACAATGAAGCCTGTGACGAAGGGTGCCATTTGACGGTCCAGACCTCGGAGTGCAAAGACTCAACTATTCTGTAGCGCCTTTCACAACATCGCCAGTCACATTGTCGACAATGACCGGCGTCTCGAAGTAGGTGATCACAGGCTCAGACCCGTAGCGTTCCGCGATCATCTTACGCCATTCAGCCGTATAAACGGCCTCAGCAGCTTCGCGGCTCTCCCAAAGATAGGCGCCGCCAGCCGTGCCTTCCTCACCAATGAGGTAGTATTTGCGGATCAGGCCCGACAGCCCCTCATATTTAGGCGTGGTGGTGTTGAACGTCTTGACGATATCTTCGCGCGATGTGCCTTCCGGAATCTGGAACTGGACGAAAGCGGTGATCACTGTGTGGCCTGTGCGGGTTTCTGCTCAGCCGGTTTTGTCATTGTCTCAGGGGCTTTTGCCGGCGATTCCGTCGCCTTCATGGCTTCGGTTTTTGCTTCCGGTGCTTTCATCGCCTCATCCGGCTTTTTCATGGCTTCCGTCTTCGTCTCTGGCGCCTTCATTGCCTCTTCAGGCTTCTTCATCGCGTCCGGTTTCGTCTCCGGTGCCTTCGTCGCCTCTTCAGGCTTTTTCATGGGCTCCGGCTCTTTTTTCGGTTCGGGCTTCGCGATCTTGTCCTTGTTGATAGCGTAAAGGACGCTCGTCTCGTGTTTGCGCCAGCGATAGCCGATGCCCCAGTCGATTTTTTGAGGGCGGCCTCTTGAGAACAAGCGCTTGAGTTGCGGCTGGTATTGATTGGCAAACAGCGGGATCGGTCCCCTATAGGTGCCGAAAGGTTTGAAGTCCCAGCCTTTACGCGGAAAATGCTTGAACGGGATGCCTGATGGATCCTGAATGATGACAGCACTGTTCTCCAGCAGGTACTTCCGAGCGGATGTGAAGTTGCCATAGTGCAGAAGATAGGACGCGCTTTTGACAAGGCTGTCGGCAGGGCCGAAGCCTGAGACAAATTTCGTGAAACCGCTTCGTTTGAGACCGGCATTCGAGAGATCCGTCGAGAAGTAATAGAGGTTCCGTGTCTTGCCGTCGGGACCTTTGAAAATAATCTTGGCGCCACGCGCGCTGCCTCTGGGCGCTTTGCCGTCACGCGGTGTCACTGTGCCATCCGGATTGAGACTTACATGCTGTACGTTCTCGATCGTATTGCCCGAGCGCGCAATGAAGACATAGAGGACGGGGAGTGCGCCAGCTAGATTGGCCCGGCGAAGATCCACCTTCATCGATTTCGTCTTGAAGAAGGAATAGCTCAGCACCGACTGCATTGAAGCGCGAAGATTCTGTAACGCGCCCGCGCGTGATCCACGACGCAATCGTTGGACGTTGGGGTAGGGCCCAACAGGCTCAAGTGCGCTGAGAACATAGGTTTCGGCATTTGGAAAGAATGCGTTCGCGTAGAGATAGTCGGGACCCGAAAACATGTAGAGCATCAGCTTGCGATTGCTCGACACATGCTTTTCGGACCAGGCGCGGATCTTCGACAGCTGGTTCTTCTCGATGCGCTTCCAAGCATTGTTGAGTGTGGCAGAGTGGCGTTTCCAAGCGCCTTCTCCCGTTAGCTTGGCAAGGGGAGAACCGTCAGCGACCGGCAATCCTGCGAGATAGCGCGCCGTGTCATTTGGATTGGGCGCACCTGCCGCCTTGGCCGGAGACAATGAAAGAAGGGTGAGCGCGACTATCAGAGCCGCCGTTTGCGAGAGTTTAATCACCGGCCGACTGTCCTTGTTCCGTTCTACGTGCCCCTGGTCTGCGCGAAATGCCATAGATAACCAGACCTGCCAAGAGCGTTGCAAGGCCGGCAAAGGACTGTAGGGGCCTCTCGATGACCAGGTATCCCATCATGAAAGCCGTTACCGCCAGGAATATGAATGGCGTGAAGGGGTATCCGAAGGCCCGATAAGGGCGCTCGAGGCTAGGCTGCGTGTGGCGCAGCACGATGACGCCCAGCACCGTCAGGAAAGAAGATAGTGTCAGGCTGAATTGGATGTACTCCAGAACCGCCTCGAAGCTTTGCGTCGCAATAAGGGCTGTCACGACAATGGTTTGCAGGAGAATTGCTGCTGCAGGGACGCCGTTTCGCGTTTCTCGCCCAAACATCGCCAACGCAGGAAAATCCTCTCCCATCACCTTGGTTACGCGCGGCCCGATCCAGGTCATGGCGGATATGGTCGAGATGAGGCCGAAACAGATGAGTCCGGCAACGACCCGCCCTCCCGACTCTCCAAAAATATGCGTTCCAGCCACAAGGGCGACTTCGACCTTGCCGGCCATCAATTCCATGGGCGTCGTGTAGAGGAACACCGCATTGAGGCCGACATAGAGGAGCAGAACGATTGCGGTACCGGCAAACAGCGCTTTGGGCACTGTTCGCTGGGGGTCGTGGATTTCGCCAATAATGTAGGTCGAGGCGTTCCAGCCGGAATAAGAATACATGACGAAGACGAGGCCGATCGCAAAGGGCGCGGACGTCATGTGGGAAAGGTCGATTGCAGACGGCGCGAACGAGATCGGTTGCGGTTCACCATAGGCAAGGCCTGCAACAATGAAGCCGACGATTAGCGCGACCTTGAGGATCGTCGATACATTCTGGAACGTGCTGCCATGCCTGATGCCGGTCAGATGCACCGCCGCGATAATCCAGGCGATTCCCAGTCCGAGGATGAGCGGGGAGGGGCCTCCCGGCCAGACACCCTTGAAATAGGTGCCGAATGCCATAGCGGCCAACGCAATCGGTGCGGAAAATCCCACCGTTGCCGACAACCAGCCGGCCATAAACCCAAGCGCCGGATGGAAGACGCGCGACAGGAAATTATATTCACCGCCAGACCGCGGTAATGCCGCTGCCAGCTCGCCATAGGAGAGGGCGCCCGCAAGTGCGACTACGCCGCCGACCACCCAGAGCATGATGATCGAAAAGCCCGACGTAATGTCGATGACTTGGAAGCCAAGGCTGGTAAAGACGCCGATACCGACCATATCGGCGACGGCGATTGTTGTGGCCGTAAAGGCAGTTATGCCTGCGACTTTGCCGGTCTGGCCCGGGCCGTTCGGTTTTTGCATGACGATCGGCCGCCTTCCCCTGAGTGGCCGGCAAATTAGCCAGTCGCTTTATCGGCTGCAAGCCCGGATTTCAGGCAGTCCTTATTAGGAATTCGTTATCGCGCCAGAGCTGGTGACAGCGACGCCGACAATGCGGAGCTGGCGCGTGTCGCGACGCCTGACATGCGCATAAGCACGTCTGCGATTGGGTAATGGGTCCAAGCGCGTGTCACATAGCTGCGATGGCTCATATCCGCCTTGATAATAGCGACGCTGCCAGGGCGCAGCGAGCGTGGCATGCGTGTCGAATACTTGATTCTGCGATCTTTGAGTTTTCGCTTGAGGGCACCATTGCCACGTGTTGTCGATCGGGCATAGGAGGAAACGAAAAAGCCCTGATTTCGCCGTTGGATCCACTTGGCGAAAGTGTTCAATTCGCCGTAGAGACCGTCGAGAAGGACGACACCTTTGACACGATGGTCGATATCGCCTTCCGCGAGGGCGGCGGCCGTTGGCAGATAACCGCCGCTATACCCGACGATGACAACAGGCATCTTGGCGAACAGTTTCTTCGACTTCGGGTCGCCATTCAGCTCCGCAAGCTGTACCGCGGCTTCGTCGAGGAAACGGCGAACCGCGCCAGGCTTCCAGAATTTCCCGGCGCTTGAATCGCGTGCATTGACTGCGAACTGAGGTGCCAGAAGTACGGCGTTCATGCCTGAGTCGGAAATCTGCTCCGGGACGCGCTGACGCGAAAGCACGTCGCGCTGCAGTGTCGCGCCATGTCCATGGAAGAACATGACGATCACGCCGGGACGTTTTGCATCAAATCCCTTCGGGATGTGCATGAGCACGCGCTTGTCGTTGTAGGTCTTGTCGGCCCAGTAGACACGCCCGCTGCGGGTGCGCCGGCCGCGGCGACCATCGTCGCGTACGTTCAGGAACGGCCGGTTCGTGCGTGGGTTGCGTCCCCAGTAGGGAAACGGAGCCGATGCCAACGCGACCATCTGGGTCCGCGGCTTGGCAACCGGTCTGGATTGTTCGAACTCTGGGAGTTCATAGCCTTGCTCGAGCCGTCCGAGTTCAGCCATTTGTTGGCGCTGAGCAAGGCTCCAGGGCGCACGCGAATGTGACGAAACGCATCCGCTCGATACACATTCCAGCGAAGCGACCTCAAGTTGGCTCGGGCCAGAATCTTTTCGGATCGTACGGATATGGGTGGAAATCGTGCCTGCGGAGCTGTCGCGATAAGACACGACCGGACCGTCGGATGTCGGCAGCAGGTGCCAACAAACGACAAACGAGCCGACGCTGACTGCGAAGAATGCAGCCGCCCACAGCAGGTGTCGTGACAATCCCTCGATCATGTGCCCTTACGTTCGCCGTCTCGAACGTTCCCGCAACACTGCCGCCGTTTATCGGCGATCCGCTGCGAAGTGGGTGTGGACGTTTTCCAACGTGGTTCGCCCATCGTGCCCGGTGCTTAAACTAAGCCCGAAAAATGTCGAGAAAATGGGCACTTCAGGGCCAAGACTTGACCGATTCTTCCGTTCTCGCCCTTTTGGGCCAGTTTCCCGACTGCCAAGAAGAGCGTAGACCTCCATTTGTTAACCGCTCGTTAATCCACGTTTTCTGCGAATCACCGCCGTTTTCCATCGATAATTGCGATTATGACCGTATTGAAAGGCGAAAAACTGAATCATCGATGTATTTCAATGGGGTATTTCCTATTGCTGAAGTGAGCTCCATGGCCATGGCGATATGGCATGCGATGACGCCGCATTGTTGCGCAGTGAGCCAACGGTTATCCTCAGTCTACGCACTTCACGAGGACGATCATCGCACATGACGGAATCCGGCGTCGGCGCGCGGCTTTTGCGCAAGGAAGACGATCGCTATATGCGTGGTCGCGGGCAGTTCGTCGGCGATATCCGGCTGGCGGGTATGCAGGACGTCGCATTCGTGCGCAGTCCGGTGGCCCACGGCCGTATCAAGGCAATCCAAGTCCCGGATTCGATCCGGGATCGTGTGTTTACGGCGGCCGATCTCGCGGACGTCGCTCCGATCAGGGCAGTGACGAGTTTGCCCGGCTTCAAGCCTTCCGATCAGACTCCGCTGGCGAGCGACAAAGTGCGCCATGTCGGAGAACTGGTGGCTATGTGCATCGCACCGACACGTGCGGAAGCCGAGGATATCGTGGAGGCTGTGACTGTCGAGATCGACGCTTTGCCGGCGGTGCACGATATGCGCGAGGCCCGCAATAGCGGCTCGCCACTCGTTCACGAGTCCTGGGGGGACAATCTGTTCCTTGAATCCTTTATCGACGACGACTTGTCGGAGATTGAGAAAAAGGCAGCGGTCAGTGTCACCAAGGAAATTCATACGGCTCGCCAATGCATGAGCCCGATCGAAGGGCGCGGCCTCATTGCAGAGTGGGACAGCCGGCTTGAGCAGTTGACGGTAACGACCTCCACGCAGATGCCGCATATCGTCCGCTCAGGGCTCGCCGAATGCCTGAAACTCGATCAGGGCCAGGTCCGCGTAGTCGCTCCGGACGTCGGAGGAGGCTTCGGCTACAAGGGCATTCTGTTGCCGGAGGAGATTTGCCTCTCCTGGGCGACGATGAAACTCGGTATCCCGCTGCGATGGCTGGAAGACCGTCGAGAGAATCTGACGGCGTCCGCAAACTGCAGAGAGCATCACTACGTCATCACCGGTTATGCGGATCGGGACGGCAATCTGCTCGCCATCGATGCGGAAGCGACTGTGGATTCAGGAGCCTATTCTTCTTATCCATTCGCTGCCTGCCTGGAGGCGGCGCAAGTCGCTAGTATCCTGCCTGGTGTCTACGATTTTCCGGCCTATCGTTGTCGTACCTATTCGGTTGCGACAAACAAACCACCCATCCTGCCGTACAGAGGGGTGGCGCGTACCGGGGTTTGCTTTGCCATGGAGCTGATGATCGATGCTCTGGCCGCAGCACTCGATATGGAACCGACTGAGTTCCGCCAGAAGAATCTCGTGCGGCCCGAGCAGATGCCGTTCGACAACATTACGGGCAAGCATTTCGACGGTGGCGACTATCCAGAATGCCTGCGCCAGGCTATTGCCGCCATCGATCTTGATGGTGTCCGCTCTCGTCAAAAAAGTGACGAGCCGGACGGGCGCTACATCGGAGTCGGCTTTGGGATGTATTGCGAGCAGGCGGCGCACGGTACGACCGTCTATGCCGGATGGGGTATTCCCATGGTGCCGGGCCATGAGCAGGCGCAGGCGCGCATGACGCCCGATGGTGGCCTGGAGCTTCGTATCGGCGCCCATTCACATGGTCAGGGTCTCGAGACAACGCTCTCTCAGGTCGCTCATGAAATTCTCGGTCTACCGCACGACAAGATAAAGATCGTGCATGGTGACACAGGTATGACGCCATACTCGACCGGAACCTGGGGGTCGCGATGCATGGTGATGTCCGGCGGTGCCGTCGCCGAAGCGTGCGAAGATCTTGCGGAGCGTATCAAGGGGATCGGGGCCGCATTGCTGCAATGCAAGCCAACGGAATTGAGCCTCGATCGCGGTGTTCTGAAGGCGCCTGGTGGCGAACTCAGTGTCTCGGATGTTGCACGGGTCTGGTACCGGCGTCCTCAGGATCTGCCGCCCGATGTCGATCCCGGCGGTTTGGATGTGACTTCCGGCTATAAGCCGAAGCGCGATACGGGAACGTTCTCCTATGCAGCGCATGCCGCCCTTGTCGCCGTGGATCCGGAGACAGGCCATGTAGACATCCTCGATTATGTGATTGTCGAGGATGGCGGCGTTCTGGTGAACCCGATGATCGTCGATGGCCAGATTTACGGCGGATTGGCCCAAGGGGTCGGAACGGCACTCTTCGAGGAAATGCCCTTCGACGCCCAGGGACAGCCCCTTGCATCCACCTTGTCCGACTATCTCCTTCCAGGACCTGTCGAAGTCCCTCATGTGCGCGTGTCGCATATGGAGACGCCCTCGCCATACACGCGTTTCGGGGTCAAGGGGATCGGAGAAGGCGGAGCCATCGCACCACCGGCTGCAATTACCAACGCCATCAACGATGCAATCCGTCCCTTTGGGGCAGAAGTGACAGTTTCGCCCGCGACGCCGCGCCGGATTGTCGAGGCTCTTGCTGCCGTCCGGTCGGAGGCGGCAGAATGAAGCCCGTTCCGTTCGATTATCGTAGGCCGCGCAGCCTTGCAGCAGCACTCGATCTCCTGGACAGCGCGCCGGGCGCGAAGATTCTGGCCGGAGGGCAGACGCTCGGTCCGATGCTCAATCTGCGTCTCGTGAGGCCGAAGCTTCTTGTCGACATTACACGCGTACCGGAACTCGTTTCCGTAGAAGAGGCAGATGATGCCGTGGTGATTGGAGGTTCCGTGACCCACGCCGCGATTGAGGACGGCCTCATCGCAGATCCCACAAATGGTTTCATGCGAAAGGTCGCCAGTGACATTGCCTACCGAGCCGTGCGCACGCGCGGCACCATCGGCGGCAGTCTTGCCCATGCCGACCCGGCGGCGGATTGGCTGACGACCCTTGTCGCACTCAACGCAGATGTTCTTATTGAAGGGCCGGACGGTCGTCGTCGTGTTCCCTTGTCCCAGTTTGTGAACGGTGTGTTCGAGACCGCGTTGGAGGAGAATGAAATTCTTCTGGCTCTGCATATTCCACGTCTGACGGACACGGCTCGATGCGGATTTTACAAATATTGCCGCAAAGCCGGAGAGTTTGCCGAAGCGATGGCAGCAGCTGTGATCGATGAAAAAGAGAGTGGCTTTCGTCTCGTTGCCGGTGCCACGGAAGGCGCGCCAATTGTCATCGATGACCCTGACGGGATTGTCGCCGACGGTTTCGATGTTGAGCGCGCGATGGCGGCGCTCCAATCGCAGGGTTACAAGGGCGACGATTACGAACTCAGGATTCACGCCGTGGCTATGAAGCGCGCCTGGCAGGAAGCGTGCGCTGCATGACTCAGATCCGCTTGCATGTGAACGATCGCCTCGTCGAGGCTGACGTTGAACCGCGCACCCATCTCGCCGATTTCCTTCGCGAACAGCTGCTGTTGACGGGCACGCATATCGGGTGCGAGCACGGGATCTGCGGTGCCTGTACCGTCGAGATCGACGGTGAAATCACGCGATCTTGCATCACCTATGCTGCTGCAGTGGACGGTGCACATGTTCGCACCGTCGAGGGCTTCGATGACGATGCGCTGATGGCACGTCTGCGGCGGGCCTTCCAGGAAAACCACGCCCTGCAATGCGGGTATTGCACGCCGGGCATGCTGGTGGCAGCGCGCGATCTGATCCGGCGCAAATCCGGCTTGAGCCATGATGAGATCCGGCTGGAGATGAGCGGCAATCTGTGTCGCTGCACGGGCTATATGGGCATTGTCGCAGCCATTGGCGATGTGATGGCCGAGCGTGTCGATGGTGCCGAGGACACTAATGCGAGGCGTTCGATCGGACCGGCGCCGGGTCCGGATGCGCCGGACTCGGGCGATGCCGGCGATGTTTCGGCACCGGTCAAGACGATCGCCAGTGCCGAGCCTTTGGATGCCAGTGACGACGCGCTCGATCTCTCGGACGAGGGTGCTTTTACGACTCTGGAACAAGGTTTTCAGGTCAACCATCCTCGGGAGACGGTGTGGGCGCATATGGCTGACATCGGACGGGTCGCCCGTGCGATGCCTGGAGTCGAGCTCGACGAGCCTGTTGAGGGGAACAGAGTCTCTGGCCGCATCGCCGTGAAGCTCGGTCCCATCAGCGCAAGCTTTGCAGGCCATGGTCGATTGTCGCGCGATGACGAAAGCCATACCGGTATCGTCGAAGGGGCCGGTCTGGATCAGGACAGCGCATCACGTGCACGCGGGCGCGTGACCTATACCTTGATTGAGACGGACGACGGGGGGACGCAGGTCGACGTGACGCTTTCCTATGCGCTAGCCGGACCGTTGGCCCAGTTCAGTCGTGGCGGTCTCGTCAAAGATGTGGTGGCCCGTCTTGCTGATGCGTTCGCGCAGAATCTCGAAGCCCAGATCTCATCGCCTGACAGCGAGCCGGCTGCAGCCGCCGAACTTAAAGCCGGGTCTTTGATATGGTCGGTGATCGCTGCCCGCCTGCGCGGACTTTGGAAGCGGCTCTTTTCATGATTTGAACACAACACCAACAACGCCCCGGACTTGATCCGGGGCCCAGGGCTACTATGCACAGCATCTTGCTGTTGCCCTGGATCCTGCATCAAGTGCGGGATTCAAAGAGTTTGATTCGAGATCTCTCACTTCGCCTCGGATAACGCCTTCCAGACTTTCTCCGGCGTCAGTGGCATGTCCAGGTCCAGGACACCATCGTCTACAAGGGCATCTAGCACAGCGTTTACGATGACCGGCGGAGCGCCCACGCATCCGGCTTCCCCGGAGCCTTTTACACCCAGTGGATTACGCTTGGTTGGCGCGTCTTCGTAGTACGCGATATCCATCGGCGGGATATGGTCGGCACGAGGGAGCGCGTAGTCCATCAGTGAACCGGAGAGAAGCTGTCCGCTATCCGGATCGTAGACCGACTCCTCAAGCAGTGCCTGTCCGATACCCTGAACAACACCGCCCATGACCTGACCGTCAGCAAGCATGGGATTGATGATGTTGCCAAAGTCATCCATCGCCCAATAGTGGGTGATGCGGGCTTCACCAGTCTCGGGGTCGACTTCCGCTTCCGCTGCGTGACAGCCATTGGGAATGGATATGGAGTTGCGTTCGAAGGTCGTCTCCGTATTGAGGCTTCCTGGTGCCATCCCGTCAGGCAGGCGTGCTGCATCGAAGGATGCCGTAACAACCTGGGTCATCGACATCCGCCTGCCTGCCGCCTCGAAGACACCATCGGTAAAGGTGAGATCATCCTCACCTGTTTCGAGAAGATGCGCAGCGAGAGCACGGGCTTTCTCGAAGATCTCGTCCGAGAGTTTGGACACAGCACCACCGCCCATTTCGAGGCCGCGCGATCCGCCATGACCACCGCCGAGAGGTGTCGCTTGGGTATCGGCTTGGACAAAGACGATTCTATCGATCGGAAGACCGAGTTTTGCCGCCAGGACCTGTGGCAGAGAGGTCTCGTGACCCATGCCTGTCGAATGACTGCCGATTGAAAGACGGGCGCTTCCGTCACTCTCGAACGTCACGCTGGCAAATTCCTTGGCGGCTCCTCCCGTACATTCCAGATAGGGGCACAGTGCAAATCCGAGGCGTTTGCCGTTGCTTTCACTTGCGGCCTTGCGTGCAGCAAAGCCATCCCGGTCTGTCATATCCAGCGTGCGGCGAAAGACTTCTGGAAAGTTGCCGCAGTCGATGTCGAGTCCGGTCGGGCTCTTCCTTGGCAGGTCTTGCGGCTGCATCAGGTTCTTTCGCCGAAGTTCGATCCGGTCGAAGTCGAGTGTCCGGGCTGCATACTCAACCAGGCGCTCGAGCAGATACGTTGCTTCCGGTCGTCCAGCTCCACGATAAGGATCAAGAGGCGCCGTGTTCGTAAAGATGGCGCGTGCCTGATAGTGGATCGCCTCGAAGGCGTAGGGGCCGCCCTGTGTCCGAGCAGAACCCCCTGTCGGTGTAAAAGGGCCGACGCTGCCGCAATAGGCACCTATATCGCCGATGGTCGTACATCTGAGCGCAAGGAACTTGCCGTCTTTGTCCAATGCGAGCTCTGCATGGGTTGTCTGGCCGCGGCCATGGGTATCGGACAAGAAGCTCTGGCCGCGATCGTTGATCCATTTGATCGTCCGCTCCGTCTTCTTCGCGGCATGAAGCAGGACGGCAGGTTCCGGATAAACGCTGTTCTTTGCGCCGAATCCGCCGCCGACATCCGGCGCCAGATGATGGAGCTTCTCCGGTTCGATATTCAGGATCTTCTCGGCGAAGATATTGCGGTTCGCATGGATGTTCTGCGAAGCGTTGATGAGCGTGTAGCTGTCTGTATCGGTATCGTACGACGCGATTGCGCCGCGCGGTTCGATCGGGACGGACGTGACCTTGTTGTTTTTGACATCAAGGGTAACGACATGGTCGGCACTTTCGAAAAGTTCTTTCGTTCGCTCTGCATCGCCGAGTTCGAAATCGATACTGACATTGTTGGGAATGTCGTCCCAGATCCGTGGTGCATCGTCTTCTGCGGCGCGCATCAGATCGGTAACGGCTTCGAGTTCTTCATAGTCGATATCGATCAGCTCTGCGGCGTCACGGGCCTGCTCGAACGACTCCGCAACGACCAGCGCGACAGCCTCTCCCGCAAACCGCACGCGGTCCAGCGGGAGGCAATGGCGCGGTGGTACGAAATAGTCGCTGCCGTCCTTGTTTTTCTTCGTCGCTGAGTTGTTCGGTATCGGACCGAATCCCTGCTCGTTCCACTCCTTCCCGGTGAGAACGAGAAGGACACCGGGATGCGCCTGCGCTTCGGAGGTGTCGATGGACTTGATTATGGCGTGCGCCTCGGTGGACCGCAGGAAAACACCGTGGGCCAGGCCCGCGTCCATGATGTCGTCAATGTACCGGCCCTTGCCTTGCAGAAAGCGGATGTCCTCGCTGCGTCGAACAGAAGACCCGATGTCGAGCTTTACGGTCATGATCGATCCTTCAGGCAGCGGCAACGGCGCGGCGCGCCATGACGGAAACAAGATGCGCGCGATAGTCGGCAGAGGCATGCATGTCGTCGTTGAAGTCTTTTGTCTCGATGATGATGTCGCTGATGCGATCGGCAGACCATTCGGCTCTCAGGGCATATTCCATATCTTCGATCCGATACACGCTGCCGGCGGCGCCTGTCACGGCAATGCGTGGACCGTCGGCGCCAATCGCTGCAAAGACGCCAACCATCGCGTATCGCGAAGCGGGATTGGGCGCTTTGGCATAAGCGGCTTTGTCGGGAATGGGAAACACGACATGGGTAACAAGTTCGCCTTCCTCCAATGCCGTCTCGAAGAAACCGGTGAAGAAGTCGTCCGCCGGGATCTCTCGGCGATTGGTATGCACGGTTGCGCTGGTTCCGACGATTGCCGCCGGATAATCGGCAGCAGGATCGGCATTGGCGATGGAGCCGCCGAGTGTCCCCCGGTTGCGCACATGCGGATCGCCGATATGGGATGCGAGTGTTGCGAGGGCCGGCAGCTTGCCAGCCACAAGCTCCGACGCGGCAATAGCGGCATGTGAGGTCATCGCGCCGACCCTGATCGCATCGTCTTCTTCGGAAAGGCCGTTTAGAGCGTCAATCGCACTCAAATCGATCACATCCGATGGCATGGCGAGGCGCTGTTTCAGCACCGGTATCAGCGTCTGACCGCCGGCGAGATAGAGTCCGTCGTCCGCCTCTTCGTAGATCCCAAGAGCTTCGTCGACGGAAGAGGGGCGGTGATAGGCAAACTCATGCATCGCCGTTACTCCGCATCATCTCGGCGCCAGCCCTTACGGCCGCGACAATATTCACATAACCGGTACATCGGCAGAGATTGCCCTCGAGACCGCGGCGGACCTCGTCATCGGTCGGATCAGGATTATCTTCCACCAATGCGACGGCGGCCATCACCATGCCGGGTGTGCAGAAACCGCATTGGAGCGCGTGATGGTCGCGGAAAGCCTGCTGCATGGGGTGCAACTTTTCGCCGTCGGCCAGGCCTTCGATCGTTGTGATCTCGGTCCCGTCGACCTGGACGGCAAGAATAGCGCAACTCTTGACGGTCTCACCATCGACCCGCACGACACAGGCGCCGCATTGGCTTGTATCACAACCGACATGGCAGCCGGTCAATCCGAGTGTGCTGCGCAGAAAATCGGACAGCAGTGTGCGGGCATCAGCTTGCGCTGTGTGTTCAGTCCCGTTCACTGTAACGGAGAGAGTGTGCATCCTCGGATATGTCCTTCGTTTCGCTCATATTCTTATACATGGCTAAAGCGGGATGAGAATATGGCCACATGCACACAAGAATTGTGCGAGAGCCGGAAAGATCGCGCCGGTCACTATGGCGAGCAGGACCCAGGCAAGCTATGACGATGCGACAGTGACCGAAATGCTCCGCAATGCGCGTCGACTGACGGGAGAAGAAAAATGGCCGAGTATCTGAAAAGAGGGAAACCTCAGGGCGAGCGTGCGGATGACGATGCACAGGTCCGCAAAATCGTTGAGGGAATCCTTGCCGACATTGATGGAAGGGGCGACGCAGCGGTGCGCGAGCTTTCCGAGAAATTCGATAATTGGTCACCGGAGACGTTCAAGTTGTCGGAAACCGAAATCGAAGAAGCGATGGGTAAGGTTGCGCAACGCGATCTCGATGACATCCGATTTGCTCAGGAGCAGGTTCGCAATTTCGCGGAGCATCAGAAGTCGGCGCTTCGCGATGTCGAGGTCGAGACACTTCCAGGCGTCGTCCTCGGCCACAAGAACATTCCGGTAAATTCGGTCGGCTGTTATGTGCCGGGCGGCAAATATCCGATGGTAGCCTCCGCCCATATGAGCGTGGTGACCGCCAAGGTGGCCGGGGTCAAACGAGTTGTGGCCTCGGCACCGCCCTTCGAAGGTGGTGCCCATCCTGCCATCGTCGCTGCGATGCATATGGGGGGCGCAGACGAAATTCTAGTGCTTGGTGGAACTCAGGCCGTCGGTGCCATGGCACTCGGAACCGAGACCATCGAACCGGTCGATATGTTGGTCGGGCCCGGCAATGCATTTGTTGCTGAGGCAAAGCGCCAGCTCTATGGCCGTGTTGGCATCGATCTGTTCGCCGGACCGACAGAGACGCTGATCGTGGCGGACGATACGGTCGATGCCGAGATCTGTGCCACCGATCTGTTGGGCCAGGCGGAGCACGGCACGAATTCGCCGGCGGTTCTAATCACCAATTCCCGCAAGCTTGCCGAGGCGACGAGCGCCGAAGTTGCGCGACTTCTGGAGATATTGCCGACAGCGGAGGTCGCAGCTCAGTCATGGAAGGATTATGGTGAAGTTATTCTCTGTGACAGCTATGACGAGATGCTTGAGCAAGCTGATCGGATCGCATCAGAGCACGTCCAGATCATGACGGACCGGGACGACTGGTTCCTGGAGAATATGACCAACTACGGTGCCCTGTTCCTGGGGCCGCGCACCAATGTCGCCTATGGCGACAAGGTTATCGGCACCAATCATACGCTGCCGACCAAACGTGCAGGCCGTTACACCGGCGGTTTGTGGGTCGGTAAGTTCATCAAGACCCACACCTACCAGAAAGTTCTGACGGACGAGGCATCGACTCAGGTCGGTGAGGCTTGCTCTCGGCTCTGCATGCTTGAGGGCTTCGTCGGGCATGCCGAACAGGCGAATGTGCGTGTTCGGCGTTATGGTGGCCGCAACATTCCTTATGGCGAGGCCGCGGAATGACGATGCTCCCCAAAACACCCTCCTTTCGGCTCGATGGTCGCAAGGCGCTTGTATCGGGCGCCTCCCGGGGGATCGGTTTGGCTGGTGCGGCGGCGTTGGCGGAAGCCGGAGCTCATGTGACGCTGGCCGCACGTTCCAAGGACGATCTCGATGCCATTGTGTCTGCAATTGAGGCCGCGGGTGGCCAAGCCGACGCGCTGACGATCGATGTAACGGATACGGCTGCGATTCGCGAGGCTGTCGCTGAACTCGGGCCCTTCGATATTCTCTTCAACAATGTCGGAACAAGTCGTCACGCCAGGATGGTCGATACGACGGAAGACGATTTCGACACCGTGATGGATGTCAATTTCCGGGCTGCCTATTTCGTTGCGCAGGCGGTTGCCCGCGGAATGATCGAAGCAGGTAAAGGTGGCTCCATCATCCATACTTCATCGCAAATGGGCCATGTGGGCGGCATCGACAGGACCGTCTATTCCGCATCCAAACATGCGTTAGAGGGCTTATCGCGATCGATGGCAATCGAACTCGGTCCCCATGCCATTCGCGTCAACACGATCGGGCCGACATTCATTCGTACACCCCTGACGGAGCCGACCTTCGCGGACCCCGAGAAGGTTGCCTGGATCATGTCGAAGATCAAGTTGGACCGCGTTGGCGAGGTCGAGGATATTATGGGGGCTGTGGTCTTTCTGGCGTCCGATGCATCGGCACTGATTACGGGATCGGCGTTACTGATCGACGGCGGTTGGACCGCCGGGTAGGTGGGATTCGAGCCAGGCGCGCTCCTTGTCAGGGATCACGCGCGACTGTTGGGCTCCGATGTCGAAATAGACATAGACGCATGTGCCTTCGGCACAAACCTGACCCCGCTGGAGGATCCGCTCGCCGACCTTAAAGCTCTTATTGCCGACATGCTCGATCCAGGTCTCAATCTGGCAGTCCTCGCCGAAATAGAGTTGAGCCCTGAAGTCGACATTCATGTTCACCAGCGCCACGCGCCATCCTTCAAATGAGAGGTCAGGTGTCAGCGCTCGAAAGATCTCCAGCCGTCCAGCCTCGAACCAGACAGGTACGAACGTATTGTTGATATGTCCGGCGCCGTCGGTCTCGCTAACGCGCGGCGTGATTGTTGTCGTGAGCATTGTTGTTCCTCTTGGACTTGCCAACTCTCCTCCGCCGATGCATGTGAGGTTGGGAACGGTAGGTCAAGCCCGGAGAATGGCGGAAATGAACATCACAGGTGAGAGCGATATCAATGTCCCGCCATCTGCCGTCTGGGATGCCCTGAACGATCCGGAGGTTCTGCGCCAGTCAATTCCGGGCTGCGACTCTCTCGAGAAGGTGAGCGATACGGAATTCACCGCCAAGGTCACGACCAAGATCGGACCGATCAAGGCGAAGTTTTCAGGCGAAGTCGAACTCGGTGATCTGGACCCGCCAAATGGATATACCTTGTCGGGTCGCGGTTCGGGGGGCGCTGCCGGCAAGGCCAAGGGGAGTGCACGGATCTCACTCGAGGCGATCCCCGAAGGCACCCGCCTCTCCTACGACGTGACTGCCGACGTCTCTGGCAAGATCGCTCAACTCGGCGCCCGTCTCCTTAAGGGCACGGCGACGTCACTCGCGGAGAAGTTCTTCGCGAACTTCAATGCTCTCGTCTCCGACGAAACGGAATCTGATGAGCAATAGCTGGAACGGTCTATGCTGCGAGGTCGCGGCGATCGGCGGCAGTGCCATCGGCGTTGAGGCGATAGATCATCGGCACACCGGTTGCGAGTTCGCGCTTGAGGATTTCCTCGCCGGACAATGCTTCCAACTGCATGATCAATGCACGCAGCGAATTTCCGTGCGCTGAAACGATGACGTTCTTGCCAGCCTGCACTTCGGGAAGAATATGGGCATCGAAATAGGGTAAAACCCGCTCGGCAGTATCCTTCAGACTCTCGCCACCCGGTGGCGGTGTATCGAATGAGCGGCGCCAGATATGGACCTGCTCTTCGCCCCATTTTTTCTTGGCATCGTCCTTATTGAGCCCGACGAGATCGCCATAGTCGCGTTCGTTCAGCGCTTGGTCGCGAATGATTTCCAGATCGCTCTGGCCAAGCTGCTCCAGAATGATATCGAGGGTGCGCTGCGCCCGTTTGAGTGCGCTCGTATAGGCGATATCGAAGGTGAGACCCTCCGCTTTCAACCGCAGTCCACCCTTTTGCGCTTCCGCTTCGCCTTCCGGTGTTAGGTCGACATCCTTCCAGCCTGTGAAAAGATTGCGCTTGTTCCATTCGCTCTGTCCGTGGCGGACGAGCACCAGCACATTTTCCATCGCGTCGTATCCGTTTCCTTGTGAGTGTTCAGGTTGATTGCTGAATCCTAAATCCCAAGCACATCCATCATCGAGTACAGACCTGGCGGCTTGCCGTGGCCCCAGAGTGCAGCCTTCACGGCACCGCGTGCAAAGATGCCTCGGTCAGTCGCTCTGTGGGTCAGCTCGATGCGTTCGCCGTCGGCAGCGAAGACGACTGTGTGCTCTCCGACGACATTTCCGCCCCTGAGCGTGGCGAAACCGATGTCGCCGCGGTTCCTTGCTCCCGTCTGTCCTTCGCGGGCCCAGACCGCACACTTATCAAGAGCTACCTCGCGGCCCTCGGCCGCGGCTTCTCCCAGCATCAAGGCTGTTCCGGACGGTGCGTCAACCTTGTGCCGGTGATGCATCTCGACGACTTCGATATCGAAATCCGGGTCGAGGGCTGCAGCAACGCGGCGGGTGAGCTCGACGAGCAGATTGACGCCGAGGCTCATATTGCCGGCTTTGACAATGGTGGCGTGGCGGGCGGCTGCCTTGAATTTGTCTTCATGGGCCGGCTCGAATCCTGTCGTGCCGACCACATGGACAATACGTGCCTGAGCGGCAAGGGCCGCGAATTCGGTGCTGGGTCCAGGTGCGGTAAAATCCAGAATCCCGTCGACTTCGGCGATGAGATCGATGGGGCTGTCGGTGATCTTGGCTCCGATTGTGCCGAGCCCCGAGATCTCACCGATGTCGCGGCCAATCGCGTTGGATCCCGGCGCTTCCGTACCGCCTGCCACCACGATGCCGTCGGCTGCATGCGCAGCTTGCGCCAGGGCCTGTCCCATGCGCCCGGCGGCACCCATGACCGCGATCTTCATATCGCTCATATCGGAGCCTCACTGTAATGACGTGCCGGCTATAGCAGCGCCGCTCGAAGAAGCAAAGAAAGGGCTTAGATCAACCTGCGCATAGTCGGAATCGATTATGCGCAGAAAAGTTGATCGATTCTCCGCTGCTAGAGCAACTTGGGTGCGTCCAAGCGGACGCACGTTGCTCTAGTCTTTCTGCCTGTCGATAGCGCGTCGAATAAAGTCATGCGCTTCTTCAGCCTCGCCCCACCGCACGATTTCCACCCATTTTCCCTCCTCCAGGTCTTTGTAGTGACCGAAGAAGTGGGCAATCTGGTCGATCAGGGTCTTCGGCAGATCGCGATAAGACCCGACGCCACTGTAAAAGGGCGAAAGATCGTCATGAGGCACACCCAGAATCTTCTCGTCTTCGCCTTTTTCATCCTTCATCACCAGGACGCCGACGGGCCGCGAACGCATGATGGCGCCGGGAACGACGGGGGTTGCACCTGCAACGAGTATGTCGACCGGATCACCGTCGTCGGAAAGCGTGTGCGGAACGAAGCCGTAATTGCAGGGGTAGTGCATTGGCGTGTGAAGGAACCGGTCGACGACCAGGGCTCCGGCTGCCTTATCCATCTCGTATTTGACGGGAACGCCGCCAAGCGGGACCTCGACGATCACATTGACGTCGTAGGGTGGGTTTTCGCCAATGGAAACGGCGTCGATACGCATCGTAGAACCTTTTGAGTGAACGATTGGAGATGATTGCTCAGTCTGCACCGATGACTGGCGATGCAACAAGGTGTCATTCCGTTGTATAAGCCGTCTTCATCGCCATGCATAGGCGACCTTGCGAAGCGAGATATCGCCGAACGGCTCCATCCCTTCAGACACGGGCTGTCCGCCCCGTTGCAGATAGAAGGCGCATGCCATGTCATTGTCTGCAAGAGCCCACACGACCAGGCCATTCAGATGGCGCTCTGCGAGTTTGGATCGAACAGCCTTGAAGAGTTTCGTTCCAAAACCCACGCCCTGAAATTCCGGCCTGACATAAAGCTCGTAGATTTCCCCATCGAACGGTGAGCCGCGCATGCGACTGGGGCCGAACGTCGCGTAAGCCACGGTGTCGCTGTCATATTCGAGCACCAGGATTGGCCTGCTTCGAAAAATCGCCTTTTCCCAAAACAGCGTGTCGTGCCGTGCGATCATCCGAGACAGCGGAAGATGCGGGATGATGCCCTGATAGGTCGCACGCCACGTCTCTTCGTGGACTCTCGCCAGACACGGCGCATCCCGGAGCAACGCCGGGCGGATTGAGATAAGGTCTGTTGCCATCGCGGAATGATAGCGTGTTAGATCAACCTGTGCTTAGTCGGAATCGACCAAGCGCAGAAAAGTTGATCGACTCTAAGCTGCTAGAGCAACGTCATAGGTTTTGTGCGGTGCCATGAATGACGGGCTCGTAGCCCTGTGCCAGCACGGCGACAATTCCAATAGGCGTTAGGACTTCAGCGGAACCAGACTTCGGCCGACGCTGCGCTTCGCTGTAACCAGCCGGTGTCCAAAGGAGCAGGTTCCGATCTTTCACGAGATAAACATTCCCTGCCACAGTCACGAACACCCCATTCGGTAGATCTTTGAACGGTGCCTTGTGCCGTCGTTGTCCAGAGGCCTTTCCAAGTCGCTCGGCGTGAAGAGCCGTATCCACCTCTTCGACATAGGCGCGGCTTGTTCTTCCGTCCCGAGCGGCCCAAGCCAGCATGAATTCGTTGAAGTCGGCGCGGCGGCATTCGGCGCAGGGGCGATGACCGGCGGCGAGAGAGGTTGCTTCATCCAGAAAGAACAGCTCCGTATAGCTGCGCGGATTCATAATCTGGCGTTGGCGACCCCGGAAGCTCGTCCGGCAGGTGATCCATGCCTTCGACGCCCACCGCCTGTGGGTCAGTGTCTTATCGGGGCGATGAAAGCGGCCGCCGCGATTGCCCATGTAAAGACCGCGTTCCGGAGTGGCGATAATCGTTCCCTCCGGTGTGACGCGATTTTGCAAGGGCATGGTTTCGACCTGGCGGTTCTCAGTCTATTCGTCGTTTGCGGGCGGCAAGAGTGCGCAGCCGCAGGGCGTTCAACTTGATGAAGCCTTCAGCGTCCTGCTGGTCATATCCGGAGCCTTCTTCAAAGGTGACCAAGTCTTCGGAGTAGAGTGAGAAAGGCGACGCGCGTCCAATCACTTCGGCGTGGCCCTTATAGAGCCGCAAGCGAACAGTTCCCGTTACGTGAGCCTGGCTTTGGTCGATGGCTGCTTGTAACATCTCCCGTTCCGGCGCGAACCAGAAACCATTGTAGATGAGTTCGGCATAGCGCGGCATGAGCTCATCCTTGAGGTGGGCTGCGCCGCGGTCGAGCGTAATGGACTCGATGCCGCGATGGGCAGCCAGAAGGATCGTGCCGCCAGGCGTTTCGTAGACGCCGCGCGATTTCATGCCGACAAATCGGTTCTCGACAAGATCGATGCGGCCGATGCCGTGGGTCTTCCCGAGTTCATTGAGCTGCGTCAGTAGAGCGGCCGGGCTCAAGGCCTGACCATCAACGGCAATGGCGTCACCTTTCTCAAAGGCAATCTCAACAACTTGTGGCGTATCTGGTGCATCCACGGGATCATCGGTACGCTGAAACACGTAGTCGGGACAGATCTCATCGGGATCTTCCAGAACCTTACCTTCTGACGATGTATGCAGAAGATTGGCGTCGACGGAGAAGGGCGCTTCGCCGCGTTTATCCTTCGGCACCGGGATTTGATGCTTCATCGCAAAGTCGATGAGATCGCCACGGCTCACAAGGTCCCACTCGCGCCATGGGGCAATGACGTGGATATCCGGATTGAGCGCATAGTAACCCAACTCGAAGCGGATCTGATCGTTACCCTTGCCGGTGGCGCCATGACAGACAGCATCGGCGCCGGTTTCTGCCGCAATTTCAATCTGGCGCTTAGCGATCAACGGACGTGCGATCGATGTGCCCAGCAGATAGATACCCTCATAGACCGTGTTCGCCCGGAACATGGGAAACACATAGTCTGAGACGAACTCCTCTCGGAGATCTTCGATATAGATTTCCTTGATGCCTAGCATCTCGGCCTTTTTGCGAGCGGGCTCAAGTTCCTCGCCCTGGCCGAGATCGGCTGTGAACGTCACCACCTCACACTCGTAGGTCGTCTCCAGCCATTTCAGTATGATGGATGTGTCGAGACCGCCTGAATAGGCGAGGACGACTTTGTTAATTTTGCTTTTATCGGCCATAGAACAGCACTCCGGTCACGTCGCGGCGCACTATAGGCAAGTGGCCCAGCGGAGCAAGCGATCTCCGGCAGCAATTAGACTAGGGTCTGTTGAGTATCATGGAGGGAAAAGCATGACATCGTTCGTGACGCATTTCGAATGCAGCGAGACGGGCGAGTGCCACGACGCCGGCCAACTCCTAAATCTCTCGCGTGCAGGAGCGCCGCTCATCACGCGCTACGATCTCGAACGTGTCAGAACATCCGTGTCGAAGCAGGATATCGCCAGCCGTCCGGCCGACATGTGGCGCTATCGCGAACTCTTACCAGTACCCGACGGTGCGGAGATCGTTAGTCTTGGCGAGATGATGACGCCGCTGTTGCCCCTGCGCGCATCGGTCGAGGCGGCAGGCGAGGTTCTGGTGAAAGACGAGAGCCGGCTGCCGACCGCCTCATTCAAGGCGCGCGGATTGGCGCTGGCTGTAACCATGGCGCATAGTTTTGGCGTGAAGCGGATCGCCATGCCCTCCAATGGAAACGCAGGCGCGGCTCTTGCTGCCTATGGCGCGCGGGTCGGAATCGAGACTTTCGTCTTCTGCCCTGAGGAAACGCCCGAAATCAATGTGAGGGAGACGGCCATGCTTGGCGCCAGGGTCTGGCGCGTCAACGGGCAGATCGACGTTTGCGGCCGCATCGTTGCGGACGGCCGAGATGTTGCGGGCTGGTTCGATCTTTCAACACTGAAAGAGCCCTATCGCCTGGAAGGCAAGAAGACCATGGGGCTGGAGCTCGCCGAGCAGCTCGGATGGAGCTTGCCGGATGCCATCTTTTATCCAACCGGTGGCGGTACCGGGCTCATCGGGATGTGGAAGGGTTTCAAGGAGCTGAAGCAACTCGGGTGGATAACCGGACCTTTGCCGAAAATGGTAGTCGTCCAGTCGACCGGCTGCGCCCCGGTGCTGAAGGCTCTCGAAGATGGCCGTGACACTTGCGAACCATGGCTTTCGGCGGCGACCCTGGTGAATGGCGTTCGCGTTCCAAAAGCCTTTGCCGACAGGCTTATTCTCAGCACTGTTAGAGAGTCGGGTGGTTTTGCAGTTGCCGTATCCGACGAGGCAGTGATTGCTGCAAGGAACCGTGCGGCTCGCAATGATGGTGTATTGCTTTCACCGGAAGGCGCCGCGACCCTCGCGGCGTGGGAACAGTCAGTCGGCGACGGCCGGCTCGCGCCCGATGCCCGATCCGTCCTGTTCAACTCCGGGTCTGCTCATAAAGAGCCAATGCCGCCGGTTGGCGAGAGGATTGACGTCTCCCAGCCGCTAGACTTCGGCCGCCTTCTGGCACAGTGACAAAAGCTATTGGGATTGCCCGGTTTCGAGCTTGAGCCGGGAGCCGAACCTCGCAGAAATCCGCCCCCCAAAATGCGTGACCCCACGCGAAGCACTCAATACCATCGATCCGCGTGGGGTCTTTGATAGCGCGTGAAGCGCTATGTTTTTGTCAGCTGGAGAACTGCCTTATTGGACGCGCTCCGGCTGAAAGCATTCCTGGCGAGCGAAGCGATCGCGGAATTCGATGCACCGGCGCCGCGTGACGACCACAGGTGCCGGAGCAACCTGCAGGTTGACCAGCGCGCGCGGCTTCTTACGCTTCTTCTTCTTCTTCTTGATAATGATCACTTTCACGATCTTGATCTTTTTGATGATCTTTTTGCCGTTCTTGTAAATCACGATCTTTTTGACGATCACGATCTTTTTGATCTTGATCTTGTACTTGCCATGCTTGTGGCCGTGCTTTTTGCCACCATTCTGGCCGTGATGGCCTTTGCCTTTGTGGCCCTTTTTGCCTTTCTTGCCGCCAATGACCTTCTTCACGATCACGACCTTCTTGATCTTGACGTGCTTCCTGCCATGGCTGCCTTTGGACCATTTGCCACCTTTGCCTTTATGGCCTTTTTTCGGCTTGCCTTTGTGGCCGTAGTGACCCTTCTTGCCGTGTTTGCCGACGACCTTTTTGACGACCACGACCTTCTTGATCACGACATGCTTTTTGCCATGACCCTTCTTCTTGCCGTGGTGACCGCCGGACTTCGAATGCTTGCCTTTCTTGCCGTGGCTTACGACCCGATGGGCGACAACGATCTTCTTGGCCGACACATGCTTCTTGCCGTGATGCTTCTTCACGTGCTTGTGGGTACCGACGACCTTCTTGGTCGCGACCGTCTTCTTGCCGTGACGGCCTGAAACGGTCTTGTAGGCACCGACAACCTTCACGCCTTTGACATGCTTCTTGCCATGGCGCTTGGTCACATGCTTGTGGCTGTTGACGACCTTCTTGGTCGCAACCGTCTTCTTGCCGTGACGGCTGTAGACGGTCTTATGGCCGGCAACGACTTTCTTGCCACTCACATGCTTCTTGCCGTGGTGCTTGGAGACGGTCTTGTAGCCGATGGCAACCTTTTTGGTCGACACGAGCTTCTTGCCGTATCCATGCCCGACGACCTTCAGGCCGTTGACTGACTTGTAAGTCGAGACCGTCTTTTTGCCATGACCACGTGTGGCAACCTTTTTGGTCGAGACCGTCTTCTTGCTGTTATAGCCCTTGACAGTCTTGTAGCCCGTGACGGTCTTCTTGCCGCTCACATGCTTTTTGCCGTGGTGCTTGGAGACGGTCTTGTAGCCGATGGCGACTTTTTTGGTCGACACGAGCTTCTTGCCGTATCCATGGCCGACAGCTTTCTGACCGTTGACGGACTTGTATGTTGAGACCGTCTTCTTGCCATGGCCTTTGGTCACGACCTTCTTGGTCGAAACCGTTTTGTGACTATGGTGTCCTTTGACAGTCTTGTGGCCTGTGACGATCTTCTTGCCCGACACATGCTTCTTGCCGTGATGCTTGGAGACGGTCTTGTAGCCGATGGCGACCTTTTTGGTCGACACGAGCTTCTTACCGTGTCCATGGCCGACGGCTTTCTGACCGTTGACGGACTTGTATGTTGAGACCGTCTTCTTGCCATGGCCTTTGGTCACGACCTTCTTGGTCGAAACCGTTTTGTGACTATGGCGTCCTTTGACAGTCTTGTGGCCTGTGACGGTCTTTTTGCCCGACACGTGCTTCTTGCCATGATGCTTGCTGACGACTTTGTTGCCGTGAACAACCTTTTTGGAAGCAACGGTCTTCTTGCCATGTTTGCCGCCGATGACCTTGTGTCCGGCGACAACCTTATGGGTTGAGACGTGCTTTTTGCCGTGATGTTTGCCAATGACCTTGACAGTTGAAACAACACGCTTGGTCGATACGAGCTTCTTGCCCTTCTTACCGCCAACGATCTTCTTGGCGATGACGACCTTATTGATCTTGACGATCTTCTTGCCGTGACGGTGGCTGACAGATCGCTTGGTCGCAACTTTGCGGCTTATGACCTTGCCTTTGGCTTTGCCTTTAGCCTTGCCCTTCGCTTTGGCGTGGGCTTTGCCTTTGGCCTTGCCCTTTGCTTTGGCATGGGCCTTGCCTCGTGCTTTGCCCTTTGCTTTGGCTTGTGCCTTACCGCGAGCTTTACCTTTTGCTTTAGCCTGTGCCTTGCCTCTGGCTTTGCCTGCAGCTTTCGCACGTGCCTTACTGGCGACTTTGGCTCTTGCCTTGCCGGCGGCTTTTGCTCTCGCTTTGCCAGCAACCTTAGCCCTGGCTTTGCCTGCGGCTTTCGCGCGTGCCCGACCTGCGGCTTTGGCTCTTGCCTTACCTGCGGCTTTTGCTCTCGCTTTACCGGCGACCTTGGCCCTGGCTTTACCAGCGGCTTTCGCGCGTGCCCGACCTGCAGCTTTGGCTCTTGCCTTACCAGCGGCTTTTGCTCTCGCTTTGCCGGCAACCTTTGATCTGGCTTTACCAGTGGCTTTCGCGCGTGCCCGACCTGCAGCTTTGGCTCTTGCCTTACCAGCGGCTTTTGCTCTCGCTTTGCCGGCAACCTTTGATCTGGCTTTACCAGCGGCTTTCGCGCGCGCCCTGCCTGCTGCTTTGGCTCTTGCCTTACCAGCGGCCTTAGCGCGTGCACGGCCCGTAGCTTTTGACCTGGCCTTACCCGCGGCCTTCGACCGCGCCTTGCCAGCAGCTTTGGCTTTCGCCTTGCCAGCAGCCTTGCCGGCCGCTTTGCCCGCGGCTTTTCCGCCAGGGCCTCGCGCCAGGACAATGTAGCCTTCGCGAGTAGCATTAGAATGATTGGAAGATGAACTGTGCTCTGCAACAGCACTCGGCAAATTCAGAAAAGACGATGCCTGAGCAGAGAGTGAGAGACAACCGACCATAACAATGAGGCCGGCTGCCAAGAATCTTGGCAGACCAATACGCATTACTAAACCCCTACGCACCACAAATGAGGTTGAGACTTAGCGTAACGAAATTTTAATGAATTAGTCCAGGAGGTTCTGAGGAATAGTTAATGTGTGATCTAAAATGGGACGGTCGCCGGATCGGCTCAATACAGCGACAAGCTGCAGGCTGCCGTCCGTGTTCGGTTCGCTACGTCTGCTTCGTCGATATCACCGTCCAGGGAATGCGCTGTGCCGTATGGAAAAGTTAATGAAATGAGAATGAATGCAAATTTTCATGCGGCATGTGGTAAATCCATCACAGTGCATTCCTATCGACCGAGAGCCTAGTGCGGTCATAAGTTATTGAATAGAAGCAAGATTTTTCGCCTGTTAAGCGTAGTGTCTCAAAACCCACAGTTTTGAATTTCCACGGGCAGGCGACTCCAAGCCGCAGATGTCTTTCTTTATAGTCGAAGCGTTGCTGGACGAATTCGCGATTCGGCAACACGTGTTACCTGTAGCGTATGAGTAAAGGAGTAGTGGCGACGATAGAGATATTGGAGAGCGGGATATGTTTGGGGAATCCACCATCAAGACGAAAGCGCGATTGCCGCTTCTTCTTCAAACGGTTTTTGCCACAGCTTTCATTCTCACTGTCAGCCAAACTACGACATTCGCGCAACAAAATGTTGCAGCAGTCCCACAGACATCTCCCAGTTTTGTGCCATCGCCACAAGATTTCCAAGGAACAGACGGCGCGGCCGAGATTTTTGGGGCATTGTCGCTGACGACTGACAATCGCAGCCAGGGATTCACATCGTCTAATCAGGAAAACGCGGTCCAGTTTGATATCGGCATCATTTGGAAGAATTTCTACGGCGGTGCCTCGGCCTCGAGCGTCGACTTCGGACAGACCACTCTGGTGGATGGCACACTCGCCACCCTCGCCGATCTTGAACTGACCTATTACGCCGGCTACGTCAACGTTTACAAAAAGTTCGACTACGACGTCGGGGTTTCCTATTCCACATTCCCGGGTGCACGGGATGCCGGAGCGGAACTCAACTACTGGGAATTCACCGCCGGTATCGGTCGTGAGTTTGGTGAGCATATGCGAGGGGGCCCGGTTCGTTTGGGCTTCCGAACGAATTACTCTGCCGACTACAGCGGCGACAGCGGCGACAACTACATCTTCGAAGGTACCGTTAAGAAAGGGCTTGGCAAGTATCGTGACGGCAAGATTGTTCCGGTTCTAACCGCAAATCTTGGCTATCAGGATGGCGACGAAAACCGAGGGAACATTGATTACTGGTTCTGGAGTGCCGGTGTCGAAGTCAAATTCCATGACAAGATCAGCCTCGATATGCGCTACCACGATTCAGCAGACGTGCCTTTCAATTGCGCAGATCTGTGTGATGCAGCATTCGTCGCGATGCTGAGCTACGAATTTTCCATCAATCTCGGCGGTCGCAAGAAGAAGGCGGAGCCCTACAAATAAGGCTTGGCCTCTAAGTCGGGAGCTTTCCTGTTTCCGGTTTTGGCATCACGACGGCACGCGGTGCAGGTGAATCATTGTCACGGATCCGCTTGACGATCTGATCGAGTAGGCCGTCCTTTCGCTTCTTCGAATCCAGATCAGCCTTGTCGTCGGGGCTCGCATCCGAATCGCTCAACAGCGCCTCGAGAACTTCCCGAACATCGTTGGTCGCTTCAGCTGGTTCCGATAGATCCGTATCCCGGCCAGTCTGCATCTCCGACGTTTCTTCGGGCTTTGTCGCGACTGCAATTGCCGAGACTCTGGATGCCGGCTTCTCATCCGACTCGTTTTTTGCTGGGTCAGCGGGCTCATCAGACCGCGAACTCGTTCCGTTTGGATCGCGTTCCTTGCTGTCTTTCCGCTCACTCCCCGTGCTCCTGACAGGCTGCAAGCCTCTCGTCTTGAGACCGGAGGGGCGGTTCGACTCGCGCAGGTCTTCTCTATGCTCGCGACCGGCATTGTTCTTTAAATTGGTGGGTGAATCTGGCGGTGTCGTGCTCAATCCCGGGGGTAGCGGAGGCGGCTTGTAAAGCCCCTGCACGTCTCGCGCTGCCATCCAGTCCGGAAATCCAACAGTCCAAACAAGATCATGTGGACCAAGTTTACCGTCGCTCGCCAACCGCAGGGTGTCGTGCCGACTGATCGGTCCGCTCATCCGCCCTGAATAGTAGACGTACCACGGATTGCCCTGCTCAAGCCTATCCATCAGTACCCACCTGTTATGCTATCGGGCAGAACGCTACGCACTGCACCCCAACCCCAGTCTAGACCATAACATCTTTCTTCGCCAGATCATCTGCTTGTGGCAGCATATTGCGTTGAGCACTCAACAAACGTGGCGATCTGTCAATTCCACATATAGAAAATGCAGTTTCTGAATGACCAGATTTGTTTTGATTTGATTTCATTATCTCAGAGGTTCTTCGCGCTTCCTTTGGTGGCGAAAATGTGAAGTGGGAAGCAGATAATAGGCAGGAGCAGACATGCAGCCGGTGGCCACTCCTGTGGAAAATCATGGTGATAAAGCGAAAATAGCTTGTGCATATGACAATATTGCAACAGTTCGATTCCGTAAAACGCTTTGCAAAAAATGCCGCAACACATTGATAAAACTAGATAAAAGTCACGAAAATAGAGTTCGAGAATTCGTCGGCGCAAGTGCTGTTGTCTAAAAGAAACGACTCTGGATATTCGGAACTGCAAGATAGACTGTTTGTGACGAAAATGCGGTAGGCGGATTTGCGGGGACGACGATGGAGGCGCGATGAAATAGGAAGAGCATGGCCGGGAGGCCAAAATGGTTAATGTTTTCAACGTAACGCGTTCAGGACGAACGCACGACTGGCAGATCCTCTGCTTTCTCATTTGGTTCTTTGCAGCTACTGGCGCTCCGTGGTCAGTTGAAGCGCAACAGATCGCCAATGTGGTCCCTCAGACCGGCGCTAACGTCCCGACGAATATCCAGCCGACTGATGCAGGTGCCGAGATCTTCGGTTCGCTCTCCCTCTCCACTGACAATCGAAGTCAAGGCTTCACGTCCTCCAATCAAGAGAATGCGATCCAATTCGATGTAGGAGTCATCTGGAAGCAATTCTATGCCGGTGTTTCGGTATCGAATGTCGACTTCGGGCAAACCACTCTGGCTGATGGTTCGCTCGCCGGTTTTGCCGATCGCGAGCTGACCTACTACGCCGGTTACGTCAATGTCTTAAATAAGCTGGATTATGATATCGGTTTCTCATACGCGACCTTTCCCGGGGCTCGCGATTCTGCAGCCGAACTCAATTATTGGGAGATTACTGCCGGTGTCGGACGTGCCTTCGGCGAAGACATGCGCGGCGGTCCATTGCGCGCCGGCCTACGCGTAAACTATGCAGCTGACTATAGCGCGGACTCGGGCGACAACTTTGTCTTCGAAGGAACGCTTGAGAAGCCACTCGGAACCTTTCGGAACGGCAAAATCAAACCAGCATTGAAGGCAAATGTCGGTTATCAGAATGGTGAAGAAAGTCGCGGCAACATCGACTATTGGTTTTGGAGCGCTGGGCTTGACGTCAAAGTCCATGACAAAATCAGTCTCGATCTTCGCTATCACGACTCGGCCGAAGTGCCGTTTTCGTGCGCAGACCTGTGTGACTCGGCCTTCGTCGCGACTTTGACCTATGAATTCTCAGCAAACCTTGGCGGCCGACGAAAAGTAACAGCGATGAAATAGTCGCGGGGACTCAGTCGAACATCCTAGTCCTAAGCGGCTGCAGCTGCAGGCGTCGGCAGGCGTTTTGGAAGCACGCTCACAGCTGCAAGGATAATCAGTGCAGCCGTCGCCAGAATGTAGAACAGCGTATCGAAGCCCCAGCGCTCATAGACGATCGCGATTAGCGGCAGCGTCGCGGCAAGGACCGTGAAGCTCACCACATAGCGAACGCCATAAATTCGCGCGCGAAAGGCGCCGCTCGCCATTTTGCCGATCATATAGTCGTTGATCGGAATCTGCCCGAAAGCACCAAGCATGAAACCAAGCGCAACGGCGAGTGCGACACCATCTTGGAGTCCGGGCATGATTGCGAAGAACACCAGCTGAATGAGTGCGACCACCATAAACACCGAACGCGGGCCGTAACGGTCGAGCATGACCCCAACGACAAGCTGTGCCAGAGACGCGATGGCGAAAACCACAAATGCGAACACACCCACCATAGTCGCGACGTCTGTGTTGCCTGGCAGGTTCAGCGCCTCAAGCCAGCCAACCAGGTCACCGGCAATGCCACGGAGCCGCTCATCGAATATTTTCGGCAGCGCGAACGTGGTGGATTGAAAAATTATGCTTGAGACGGCCGTAGTCAGGAAGACAATCGCAGATACCCGGAAAAGCAGAGCCTTGTAGTCTGGTGCCATCTGCGGCGAATCCGCCGCCGCTGTTGCCTTGCGCACCTCTTTGGCCGTTGAAATCTCGGTCCATTGCAGGGCGGCATAGAGACAGCCCAGTCCAATCGACAGTGCACCCGGAATGATGAAGGCAGCACGCCACCCGGTATTATCGATCATGTAGCCTGTCAGCAGGGCAGCACTTGCGACACCCAGATTGCCCCAGACTCCGTTGACGGCTATGCGGACGCCGGTGTTTTTCCATTTCTGAGTCACAATTGCCAAGCCGACAGGATGATAGATGGCCGCAAAAATGCCGATGACAAAGAGGCCGATGCCGATCTGCAGTGGGCTTTGCGCAAATCCAGTCGCGATCGAGGCCGCCCCGATTCCAACGAAAAACACACACATCATGCCATCGCGGCTCCACTTGTCCGCGAGCCACCCCGCCGGCAACGAAAAAAGGCCGAACGCAAAAAAGCCAGGTGTTGCGTAGGCGATAAGTGCGCCATATCCGAGATTCCATTCTCGCGATAAAGCCAGGGCCGCAACGGTGGCGAACACGAGCATGAACAGATGATCTAGAAAGTGGCCAATGTTCAGCATTAGGAATTGCAGGCGATCGCGGTTCATCATTTGCCTCGAGTGTCAGGGGAATCTGAATTGTTGCACAGAATAGACTTGGCCAAATAGCGACGTCATGCCAATTATCGTCGAATTTGCGCCAAGCCACAGAGATGCGATCGATGAACCAGATCCACGGCAGCCGCAGTACGGATCCAAACGACTATCAGGCGGTCCCGCGACCAGTCGCCGCTATGGCAAAGCGGTTCGACGATGGCTTCGAGGTTGCACCGCACGCACATGAACGCGATCAGCTTTTGTTTTCTGTCAGTGGCATTATGCGGCTCAAAACGGAGCGGGAAGCGTGGATCGTACCGCCTGATCGCGCCGCGTATATTCCGGCGAATATTGTCCATTCGGTCTCCATAAGTGGGCAGGTCGAAATGCGGACATTGTTTATCGACAGTAATCCCGGACACGCGCTTCCAAAGGCACTGACTGTGCTGGAGATGTCGGATTTGCTTCGCTCTCTGGTGTTGGCTCTGGTCGATGAGCCTGTGCTTTACGACGAGCACGGGCGAGGCGGCACAATCGTTCGGCTGATCCTCATGGAGATCGAGCGGGCACAATCCTTTGCCTTGGTCGTGCCGATGCCGCGCGACCCTCGCCTACAGCGCCTCTGCTCGGCCCTTTTGGCGGACCCGGCAATCCGCCTGTCCCTCGATGGCTGGGCGGATACAGTCGGAGCGTCCGCCAGGACCCTGGCCCGTTTGTTTGAACGGGAGCTCGGGATGAGTTTTGCCGCCTGGCGCCAGCGCGTTCGCCTTCACAATGCTCTGGAAGCGCTCTCGGCGGGTCAATCGGTCGCACATGTGGCCCATCTCAACGGCTATCGCAGCACCAGCGCATTTAGCGCAGTTTTCAAGCGAACCTTTGGCTTATCACCTTCGTTATTGAAAACAGGGGCATTGCGTCCTGCCGAGCTGAACAAGCAGATTTGACCAAACCCAGTGAGAAAACTACAAGATCTGACTCGACGAATCCTGCTTTGGCAGGCGACTATCGTTGCTGATAACAGAGATTTTCGAGCCAACCGGAAAGGTCCGCGTGAATAATGGTGGGGCTAACGCGCGCTGCGCTTGCATTCGGGATCGTCGTTGTCTGTTCAAACGGCTCGTTGGCCGAAGAAGCAGATGTTCTGGAAGCACCGGCAGCAGAGAAAGCAACAAAGGCGGCGCCGGCGGGGACTGAATCCGCGGCAACCGGGCCAACAAAGAAAGAACCCTCAGGAACAGAGTCTGCAGGGAAAGGGCCTGGAGCAGCTGAAACGTCTGAAACGGAATCTGCGGCAAAGGAGCCAGCCAAGTCTGAGCCCGCAGGTACAGAGTCGGCAGCGACCGAACCTACGAAGACTGAGCCTTCTGAGACGGATTCTGCAGCGAAAGAGCCTATGAAGGCCGAGCCTTCTGATGCGGACACCGCCGCGACAGAGCCTGCGAAGTCCGAACCGGCAGTAACTGAAACGTCACCAACAGCCCCCACCGAGCAGGAAACACAAGCGGTTGCCGCTGAACCTGTGATCGACGATCCCGTTGTCGCTGCAGTGGTCAAGGCACTTGGCGCCAGTCCCCGCGGTGCCGACGATCGCGAAAAGGCAGAATCTGCGGCCCTCGCCGCGTTTTATAAGACCGCTGATCGCAAGCCCGTGTGGGTGGACGCCAAGAAGATCCTTACGGTTGCGACGACAGTGAGGGACGAGATCAAGAAGGCCAACGACTACGGACTTGATCCATCGGTATTTCGCCTGCCAACACTCTCGGAATCCGAACAGAATGCGGACGACCTTGCTCGAACCGAACTCGCTCTGAGCCGCGCGGCGCTACATTATGCCAGACATGCCAAGGGTGGCCGGATCAAGCCGGGACAGGTCGGACAGCAGTTGCACGATGCACCGGTTCTGCCGGATCCATTGGAGATCCTCGAGGCGCTTGCGTCGTCGCCCGACAAAGCAGCCTATCTGCGTGGTCTTCATCCCAAGCACCCCCAGTTTGAGATGCTCCGAAAGAAATATGTGGCCATGCGGGACTCGCGCGAAAAACGCAATGAGACGCGTCTTCCTGCCGGTCCCGTCCTGCGCCGCGGTGTCGCTCATGATCAGGTCATTCTTCTGCGCAAACGGCTGAATATCGCGGCCAAAGAAGAGGAAGGGTCCAGAGAAGACGACAACGAGACTGAAGCAAGTCCCCGCAAGTTCGACGAAACAGTCGAGACGGCCGTAAAGGCATTCCAGCGCGAAGCCGGCTTGAAGGTGGACGGTGTCGTCGGTGCGGGTACGCGCAAGGCGCTCAACGGCAATACGTCGGAAAGGCGCCTCTACCAGTTGCTCATCAACATGGAACGCTGGCGTTGGCTGACGGAAGACCTGGAAGGTGATGCGGGGATCTATGTCTGGGCAAATATTCCGGAATTCCGCGTAAAGATCATCAAGAATGGCAAGAAGGTCTTCAATGAGCGGGTGATCGTCGGAAAAACCGATAAGCAGACCCCTGTCTTTTCCGACAAGATGGAATGGATCGAGATTCATCCAACCTGGTACGTTCCGAATTCGATCAAGGTCGGTGATATATTGCCGAGCCTGAAGCGCCGCACCAGCAAGGTCGTCGAACGCTATCATCTGCGCATCAATTGCGGACGTCATGGTTCGGATCCGAAACAGATTGACTGGAGCAAGGTCAACATCAGGAACTGCAGTGTTACTCAGCCGCCGGGGGAAAAGAGCGTGCTGGGTGATTTCAAATTCAAATTTCCAAACAAGCACGCCGTCTACATGCATGACACGCTGTCGCGTGGCCTGTTCAACCGGACGACGCGCACTTTCAGTCACGGGTGTCTGCGGATCAGGAATCCGCGCCGCATGGCTGAGATTCTGCTGGACCATGACAAGGTGATGTCATCGACCCGTCTCGGACAGATCCTGGCCGGACCGCGGCGCCTGCACACGGCAAAGCTGAAAAGGCATGTGCCGGTGCATATCACCTACTTCACGGCGTTCTTCGACGATGACGGGAAATTCACAACACGCGCCGACTACTATGGCAACGACCGTCGATTGGCGCGTGTGTTGGTGGGCAAGGGAAACCTGTTCCCGGTAGCCCGTGCAGCTCCGCAGCGAAAGCGCGTTCGCAAGCGCCGGACGACACAAAATGACCGCGACGCGTGGCATGACAACACGTCGATGCAGAACTAGGCGCTGTTGAGCGAGACAAATGGCAAAACTCGAATTCTGGTATGAGTTTGCCTCGACCTATTCCTATCTCACTGCCATGCGGATCGATGATTTGGCCCGGCGCTCCGGTGTCGAACTCGTGTGGCAGCCATTCCTGCTCGGCCCGATATTCGTTGCACAAGGTTGGAACACTTCGCCGTTCAATATCTTCGAGGCCAAAGGCCGCTATATGTGGCGGGATATGGAGCGTGTTGCCACTGACCGCGGTTTAAACTTCCGACGTCCTGATCCGTTCCCACAAAATGGTCTCACAGCGGCCCGCCTGGCGATCATAGGTCTGGATGACAATTGGACGCCTGAATTTACGCGTGCCGTCTATAAGGCGGAATTCGCGGATGGAGCTGATATCTCTGATCCCAAAGTCCTTGGAAACTGCCTGCAGTCTGTCGGCCGCATTGCCGAATCCGAGCTTGCCAGAACCCAGGATCAGGCGATCAAAGACCAGCTCAAGGAAGCAACATCCAGGGCGGTGAATCTTGGCATTTTCGGCGCACCGAGCTTCGTTGTTGGAGATGAGCTGTTCTGGGGTGACGACCGGCTTGAGCAGGCGCTGGACTATGCGCGTCGACATTGACGCAACATCCCAATCGAAAAAAGGTCATACGTCCCGGACCTGATCCGGGACCCAGGGCTCAGACCTCCAAGCGTGGTTTTGACGCCCTGGGCCCTGGATCAAGTCCGGGGCGTGATATTGGTATGACTTGTCTGTATCCAGGCAAACCTCAGAAACACGGCGAGCTGGCGTGAAAAAGGCCCGGCCTTTCTGGAAAATGCCGGGCCCGTAATGGGGTCAGTTCTTTTGCCGAGATGTCTTAGTGGCAGCGTTCGTAACCACCGTAGCTGCCATAGGATCGCCGGTAGCTGCGCGGCGCCGAATAGTAGCCGCTATTGCGATAGCCGCGATCGTAGCCACGCTTGTAACCACGATGATAACCGTCGTATCGGTCGTAGTGGTTGTAGCCGTAACGGTGATAACGCTTTTTATGGATTTTCTTTTTCTTTTTCACCGTCTTTTTCGGTGCAACCTTGATCGGCTCCTCGATCTTCTTCTCAACTTTTTCCTCAACGATCTTCGTTGCCGATGGTGCACTCGCAACCGTGACGACCGGGGTCTTGGCTTTGGGGCGTTCAGCTTTGGGGATTTCAAGCTTCGCGATGCTGGGCTTGCCGGTGGACGGCTTTTCAACGCGCGGAGCCTTGGGCGGTGCGATGCGCTGATTCTTAGGCTTGGACTCAACCACGATCTGCCGCGTGCCGCCTTTGGCGCGCTCGGCCTTCGGGGGAACCGTCAGAATTCCAATCTTGTTGGTGTTCTTTGCTTGCGCCCGCTTGTTCTGGGCCGCCGCATCTCCGGCACCGAACGTCAATGCCAATCCTAATGCCATGGCCGTCAGGCCGGATAAGGCAACTGTTTGCCGATTCACATACATTATCTTGTTCTCCACCCTGTGCTTGCTCAGTATGTTGACGGCCATTGCCGCCCCTTGATCATGTTTTACTGCAAGCGACGTGAACCTAATCGGATCGTCCCATTCATCTGCCGTTCAGGTTTCCGGACAGGCGCTTGAAGGCTGGAAGGTTAGCGACCAACTAAAGCGCCATCGCCACGTTTTCTAAGGGTTTCAGATGATGATGCGTGCAATGTCTCGGCTTCGAATTAGGTGTGCATCAGTGCCTTTACTGCAGGTAATCCGAGCCGGGATTCTTGCGGTTTTTGGGTTCGTCATTGTCTCGGCAGCCGCGGCCAAGGAACCAATCCTGCAACTTGAGACCGGCGGTCACATGTCGCTCGTCCGCAGTCTCGTTTTTACCCCTGATGGGCAGCTGATTACGGCGGGCGACGACAAAACGATCCGAATCTGGGATCCGGCCACCGGCAACACGCTTGGCGTCATACGCGGAGAAATCAGCGAGGGTCATGCCGGGAAAATCTATGCCTTGGCGGTATCGCCGAACGGACGCTGGCTCGCAGCCGGAGGGCGTATTCAAGAAGGTGAGGGAGGTTCCCATCCCATACGTCTGTATGATTTGGAAAGCCGTCGTTTGGCAGCGCTTCTGTTTGGGCACAAAGGTGCTGTTCTCTCTCTCGACTTTTCATCGGATGGGCAAAGGCTGTTGTCGGGTGGCACCGACGATGTGGCAATCGTCTGGGACGTCGTTCGTCGTCAGGCTCTCCTTCGTCTGGCAGGCCATGAGGGCGATGTGAACGCGGCGCGGTTCACGCGTGATGGGGATAAGGTTGCGACGGCCAGTGACGATTTGACAGTTCGTCTGTGGCGGGTATCTGACGGTGCCGCGGTCGGAATTCTTCGCGGTCATGCCGACAAGGTCATTTCATTGGCGATCTCTCCTTTGAATGGGGCGATAGCGTCGGGTGGTTTCGACGGGATTATTCAGCTTTGGGATGGCAAGACCGGCAATCCACTCCGCCGTCTTGCCAGGCAGAAAACCGAAGTCATGGGGCTGACCTTTGCCCCCGATGGCCGGACGCTTCTGTCCGGCACGGGCGGAAAGCCTTATCACGTGCGTATTCGCGATGTTGTCACGGGAAACGAAACGGTCGTTCACCGCGGCCATGACAGCTTGGTTCTCGCGGTTGCCATAAGCCCGCATGGGCGGATGGTCGCGACTGGCGGTGGCAGCAATAATGAAGTCCGCCTCTGGAATCCTCGAACCGGCAAGCTTGTCCGTACGTTATCGGGTGTCGGCCGTGCCATCTGGTCGGTCGGGTTTTCCAAGGACGGGCGCAGCATTGCCTGGGGAGGAACGCCAGCGGTTGGATCACCCTATGCGCAGGCGCCGCTGGAGTTTTCCCTCCGCCTGCCAATCGGTGAACGTGCAACGGGCGTACCCAAACCTCTCTCATCCGCCGACGGTTCCACATTTCGGCAAGCTGTCGTGCGACAAGGCAGAATCGCTCTCCAGCATAAGGCTGGTGGAAACTTCGGCTACTATGCGGATCTCGACGTGCTGTTAGACGGAATCGTGAAAACGACGATTCCGCGAGGCGAGGCAGACGGTTACAGCCACAACGCATACACACTTTCTCCGAATGGGCGCATGATCGTGGCCGGCGGTGGCCATGGCTGGCTGACGGCCTATGACATCAAAGGCCGACGCCTCGGTGAATTTGTCGGTCATACCGGCGACATTTGGTCTGTCGCCATCTCCCCCGATGGCCAACTACTTCTTTCTGGCAGCGACGACCAGACGATCCGACTTTGGAATGTTGCGACACGGGAGAACATTGCCACACTGTTCCATGCCCGCGACGGCGAATGGGTGCTTTGGACACCGCAAGGTTATTTCGCCGCCTCGCCCAATGGTGACGAGCATGTGGGATGGCACATCAATCAAGGCGAGAACCGCATCGCACGGTTCGTGACCGCCGGTCAACTCAAGCGCCACTTTTATCGCCCGGACATTATCCGCAATGCGCTTCTGAAGCGAAGTGCGCAGAATGCTGTCGGCGAAGCGGGGCAGAGCCGGTTTGCTCTAGATGAGCTTTTCCAGCGTGCGCCACCTGAATTTCAGATCGTAGCACCGGTAGACGGCACATCCGTACCGACCAGCCCGCTACCTCTAAATCTCCGATTTGCCTCTGGGCCCGATCCGGTCAAGAGCATCGATATCACAGTGAATGAGCGGCGCGTTCGAGCCGAAATTGCCCAAACCGCCGATGGCGAACGAACCCTCCGGGTGCCTTTGGCCAAGGGGAACAACACCATCCGCATCGAAGCGGCGAACGCCGTCGGTCGCAGCACAGAGACTGTGAAAGTGACACTGCGGGGCAAAGGAGACCTCGAGCGGCGAGGCACGCTTTACCTGGTCTCCATCGGAGTCGACGCTTATCCGAATTTCCCAGGACGCGATCTGCGGTTTGCGGGCGTCGATGCCCACGAAATCCACAAGCGACTTCTGGCGCGTGCAGGTCCGCTCCACGAAAGTGCGGCAGGGGTTCTGCTTGCTAAAGGCGGCGATGCGGAACCGACGGCGGAAAACATTCGGATCGCCCTGTCCCAGCTCAAACAGGCCGGGCCACGCGATACGGTTGTGATCTTTCTTGCAGGTCATGGTGTCAATGACGGAGCGGATTACCTCTTCCTGCCGACCGATGCCGCTCTTCAGAAGAAAGCCTGGCAACGCAAGAGTGTTGTCGACTGGAAACTGCTTCAGGACGTGATGGAGAACACGCAAGGCAGGCGTCTGATGCTGGTGGATACCTGTCATTCTGGAAACGCCTTCAATGCACGTCTCGTGAAGGACGCGGCGGATGCGAGCATCACCGTCTTTGCTGCAACCGATGCCGATACTCTGGCACAGGAGCGCTCAGCCCTCGGACATGGCGTTTTCACACACTCCGTTCTGCGTGGTTTGGATGGTGACGCCGATCAGGTGGCTGACAGATTGGTGCAGATGAGAGAGTTGCGAGACTTCGTTTCGAAGAGTGTTTTGAAGCTTACAAACGGTGTACAGGCACCGACATTCCACCTTTCGGGAAATGGCGATACCGTCGTGGCGCAGTTCTGATCGCGCGCCCGGCGCCGCTCTAGAGTGCTTTCAAAGGATACGGAATCGTTTGACCGGCTTTTCGCGTTTGCAGGCTAGGCACGGTCCGCGTTTTGGTCTTCGCTGACCATAAGCGGATCGTAACGACGTCCGGCGAGCGCGAAAAACCGGCCTCCGGTGGGCCCATTTCGCCCATCGGCGTCGTTCCGAAGCTTGCCCGATGCGACTGCATCGCGCCGCGCTCCACGCCTTGCCGAATGAACGAAATGGGCTCCATCAAATGATCCCGTATTCTTTGAAAGCGCTCTAGCGCGGCCCACCGCGACCCGGTCCACGTCCACCGGGACGTCCGCGATTTCCTCGTGGTCCGCCTCTCTGTGGGGGGCTCCGATCATTCGGTCCTGCGCGCTGCTGCCCGGGACGCATCCGGCCTCCCAGGAGATCTGCACGTTTGAAGTGCGGGTTCCGGTCAATTCGCAAACGTCTGCCGATGAACGGGAAGGCGCGATCGAACTGAACGTTGCCGAAGAAACTTCCATCCCATTTTCGCGGCTCGCTGACTTGTCCGTCTCGTCCAACATGGAGAAAACGACCGAGTTCCCTTAATGTACGACAGGCCCGGCGGGTATTGCAGACATCGACTTCGCCTTTCACCAGCAGCACTGCGATCTCGCCATTGTCATTGATGAAACCATCGAATGTCGTACCGCGGACCGCGATTGTGGCAAGCGGAGATTTGATCTTGTAGGCCGACTTGCTACTTTTTCCCGAGATGAAGCGGAAAGCGCCCTTGACTGCATTGACGACGATTTCCCCATTTTTCCGATTGGGGTCGTAGACGAACTTGTCGAGTACCAGAGAAGACTTGGGTCCAACGGCAAGCTTCGTCTCATCTTCCAGAATAAACTCTGCTTCGCTATCCGCAGCCGTCACTATTGTCTCGTCTTGGTGGATCATGTCGCCCTTCTTGAGGGGACGTTTAACCTCGGCGACGGTGCCCGTCACAGTCTTGGTGATGGATGCGGTGGTTCCGATTTCATCGGGTGTATAGCGGGCAGCGCCGGGGGCGATTACCAGAATCAGCAGTACCAGGAGCGGTGTCAGCAATTTCATTCGGACGATCCGATCGTGTTTCCGTTCCGATAATCGTTCCGTCGTTACGGCTACGCGACTGCGATGGAGAAAATGAGGCGTACGGATCGTTGTTATGCACTTCGACCGGCAAGCAGCCAGTAGACAAAACCGCCAACAAAACCCGCGCTCGCACACATGGTCAGCAGGTCGGAGTTGGGGAAACCGATATCGCCGGGATAGGCAGCGATTATCGGTGTCGCAGCGAACGCCAAACCGGAAATGGCGACGTAGTAGACCCATGATTGGATATGGGCGATTTCGCCAACGATAATGGCAACGACCGTTACGGCCGATGCGATCATGACCCCGGAACCAAGGAGTAAGAGAACGGCGAAGTAGTCGGCGATAAAATAGGGATCGACATATTCGGGCGGGCGATCGAAGACCGCTTCGTTCAGCATGGAGCTGGTAAGAAAGATCAACGCCGAGAAGGCGCAGATCGCTGCAATGATAACAGCGACGAGCACCAGGATGATGCGACCGATTAGTGTCATGGTGCGTTAGCCGGCTCTCGCGCAAGAGCGCGCCGTCGAGCCGCAGCCGAGAGTTTCAGGCTTTCGGACTTAAGCTGTCCGCAGGCAGCCATGATATCGCGTCCGCGCGGCGTGCGGACCGGACTTGCATAGCCGGCACGGTTCACGATTTCTGCAAAACGTTCGATCTGGTCCCAGTCGGAGCACTCGTATGGCGAGCCTGGCCATGGGTTGAATGGGATCAGATTGATCTTGGCGGGAATGCCGGCCAGAAGCTTCACGAGTTCCCTGGCCTCGGCGAGGGAGTCATTCACGCCTTTCAGCATCACATACTCGAAGGTGATGCGGCGTGCATTGGAAAGGCCGGCATAGGAGCGGCAGGCGTCCAGGAGCTGGGCGATCGGATACTTCCGGTTCAAGGGCACCAGCTCGTTGCGAAGCTCGTCACGGACCGCATGAAGTGAAATTGCGAGCATCACGCCAAGCTCTTCGCCGCAACGCGCGATTTCAGGTACGACGCCAGATGTTGATAGAGTAATCCGGCGCTTGGAAACGGACAGGCCGTCGCCGGCCGATGCTATTTCCATGGCCTGACGCACATTATCAAAATTGTAGAGCGGTTCGCCCATGCCCATGAGCACGATATTGGTGATCTTGCGGTCGGTGCTGGGCAAACCGCGCGGATCATGGGGCTCGGCGCCGGGCCATTCACCGATCCGGTCGCGGGCGACCAGTATCTGGCCGACGATTTCCCCGGCTGTCAGATTGCGGACGAGCTTTTGGGTGCCTGTGTGGCAGAAGGTGCAGGTTAGAGTGCAGCCGACCTGGCTTGAAACGCAGAGTGTCCCGCGGGTGTCCTCAGGAATGTAGACCGTTTCGATCTCCGGTCCTTTTCCGCCATCGAGTCCTTGTGCAAGACGTAGGAGCCACTTGCGCGTGCCGTCTGCTGATACCTGTTCTTCCGCAATCTCGGGGCGCGCTAGAGATGCCGCTCCTTTCAGCGTTTCACGCAGGTCCTTCGAAAGAGTCGTCATCGTATCGAAGGATGTCGCACCGCGTACATAGAGCCAGTGCCAAAGCTGATTGGCGCGCATTGCAGTTTGACGCTCGGCGACACCAATGTCGGCAAAAACGGAACGCAACTCTTCATGTGAAAGGCCGACGACAGGGCGACCGTCATTCGTGCCAGAATGCGGTTCGGAACCATCTTGGACCGGTACGGCAATGGTCATTGACTAAAACACTTATGTCCGATGTCGGGAACGTTCGTTGCGCTCATAGCATGGCACGCGCCAGAAGAGGAGCGCTTGCGAGCAACTTCATTGAAACGTGCTGAAGCAGATCAGCCTATTTGTTGCAGTTTTCGATGGCGTTCAAAGCTGCCGTGATGCCTTTCAGCGAATAGCGATCCGTCGTCAGTGTGCCGCGTTTCGACCGTCCTTGAACGACCATCAGGCTGCCTTTTTTCATGGCTTCGACGATTTGTTGCTCGACTACAGCTTCCTTCACAAAAGCGCCTTCACCCTTTGTGAAAAGCTTGAACTTCTCCTTGCCGACGGTGAGGTCTGCTGCAACCCCAGGCTTGAACGGATAACCGATCTTGACGCTGATTTCGTTGCGCACCGTATCGCCGGGCCAATGAGAGACATAAAAGAGGATCGGGCCGCGTCTCACTCTTTTGGGCGTTGAGCGCGTCGGTTTGGCCACGACAAAGCACACCTTGTTGGTCGCCGAGTCATGACTGTAGGCCGTCCAGCCAGAGAACTGCTTTATCAGCTTGGCTTTCTGACCATACGAGGGTGATGCACTCACCAGAATTGCCACGATCGCCGCGGCAATAGTGCCTCTCATTTTTCCCCGTCCCCGAATCACGTCTTCGCGAATCATACAGTCTCCTCAACGGTTAGGCCAGATGCGCAAGGGCGCTAACTGGCCGATTCCTTGCCTTGGGTGCGGCTGAATGGCCCCCCTTGGATATGTGGCGGCAACGGCGTGGCAGGACCGCCGCTTGCGACCGGGCGCATGGGAAAGCGCCCAAGGCTGCGCATCCGATCATACATCACGATCGCGCCGGCCATAGCGACATTGATGCAGAAGGCTGTCGGGATTTTGACAACCGAATCGCAGCGCTTGCGCATGGTCTCGGACAGTTCGCCACGTTCTGGGCCGAACACATAAGCCGCCTGCATAGGATGGCGATAGCTTGGCAACTCAATCGCTTCATCCAGCAGCTCCACACCAACCAGGTGGCAGCCCTGCGGAAGTGCCATCTCTTCTGCCGTTCCCCAATTGAAGAGCGGCATATGCCCGGTCGATTTCGATGTATCGGATCGCGCTTCCAGCGCACGGTACTCGGCACCAACAGTAAACACGAAACTTGCGCCAAAGGCGTGAGCCGACCGCATAAGATTTCCAAGATTGAGTGCCTTGGAAATGCGTTCGACGCCGATGGCGAAATAACCGCGCATTGCGGCCCGCTCGCTGCTGGATCCGTCTGTCATGCTCTATCGAACCGGCTGCCGGTGCCAATCCCAATGTCCAAAATCAAGGACTATTCTTGCAACCGACCGTTAGTGGGTCGGCGTTTGAAGGACCATAGGCTAATGTCCCGCGCGGTAGCAACGTTAGAAACAGAAACGGACACAGCTAAATGAAGGCGGCGCTTTGTAAAGAATTCGGCGGACCCGAGGGAATCGTCATTGAAGATATTGCCGAGCCTGTGGCAGGGGATGGCGAAGTCGTCGTGGATGTCAGTGCCGCGGCGCTTAATTTCTTCGATACGCTCGCGATCCGTAACAAATACCAGTTCAAGCCGCCGATGCCGTTTTCACCAGGCGGCGAGATCGCCGGTCGGATTCATGCCCTGGGTTCCGGTGTCGAAGGCTTCTCCGTCGGCGATCGGGTCGCTGCTTATATTCGATGGAATGGTTGCAGGGAGCAGGTCGCTGTTCCGGCACAAGCACTCATGCGAATCCCGGATAGTGTGAGCGATGAGGTTGCCGCAGGTCTGACGATTACGTATGGGACAGGAATCCATGGTCTATGTGATCGCGGTCGGCTTGCGCCTGGCGACAATGTGGCCGTTCTCGGTGCATCGGGAGGTGCAGGGCTTGCAGCGGTCGAAATTGCAGCCGCAATGGGCGCACGCGTCATTGCCGCAGCGTCGTCGCGCGAAAAGCTGGCCATTGCCGAGGCCCATGGCGCGACGGCATCAATCGACTATTCAAAGGAAGATCTCAAATCGCAGCTTCGAACACTGACCGACGGCGCAGGAGCTGACATCGTCTATGATTGTGTCGGCGGTCCCCATACCGAGCCTGCACTTCGGTCGACGGCCTGGGGCGGGCGGTTTCTGGTTGTCGGATTTGCGGCAGGTGACATCCCGAAAATCCCGTTGAACCTGGTGCTTCTAAAAGGCTGCGATGTGGTTGGCGTCTTTTGGAGCACCTTCGCAGATCGCGAACCGGAGCGAAATCGCGCAAATATCGAGAAAGCCATGGATTGGTGTGCAGAGGGGAAGTTGAAGCCGCGCATCCATGGAACCCATCCGCTTTCCGACACCATCGAAGCTCTCAAAATCATCGATGAACGTCGCGCCGTCGGCAAAGTCATCGTTAGTCCACGGGAGTGATCTGACGTCAGGTTTCCGAGTCGAGAGTCTTGTATTTGCGTTTTCGCGTGAGCCTCCGGAAAAAATGGATCGCCAACACGATCAACAAGACGATACCGATTGCGGCATTGTCGAATTGACCCGGGTGGGTCTGCAAGACTTCAGGAAGAACCGGGATTGGTTGATGATCAAATTTGTCGGAATAGATCATTGCACATTCGAGTTTTGAAACACGGACAAGCGCAAAACTGATGCAATGATTTTAGACCAAGGCTGCTACTAGCGGGAATCACAGAATTGCGACCCCGTGTGTGTCACACACCGACTTCCATGTCGTGATGGGCGCCTTTGCCGAGTGCGCGGGAGGCCGCAACGCGATGCACGGGTTTGATGTGCTGCGATACGAGGCGGATCGTCATGGCGATCACCGCAGCGTCGTCCGTGAAGCCGACGCCCAGAATAAAATCAGGCACGAGGTCTATCGGAAGGATGAAATAAGCGAGCGCACCGAGCAACGTACCGCGAACGCGGAGGGGTGTTTCCGGATCCAACGCGCAGTAATAGGCGGCAACAGCATCCTCTACAAACGGTACTCGACCGGCAAACCGCTTGATTTTGTCCCAGAATTCCTCACGGACTTTCTTTTCCCGCTCGGAAAAATCCTTGGGAACATCTTCAAGGCTATCTAATTCAATCGTGAAACCCCGGTCGGGATTGCCGTGAACACGCATGACACCTCCTCCGGTGCTTCGTTTTGACCAAACTCGCTCGGTTAAGACATGGGGACGCACCACGTACGGAACAAGCGTCGTGCTTATGATCTGGGCAAAAGGGGGGCAACTGGACTACACAAGTCCGCGATTGAATAAGAAAATTGAGGAATTCGCGATGAAACTGGAAAATTCCATTTCTGCTGTCGTGACAGGCGGCGCTTCGGGTCTTGGAGCAGCGACGGCGCGCGAGCTGTCCAGTGCCGGTGTCCGCGTTGCCCTTTTCGATTTGGACGAGGAGCGTGCAAACGGCGTCGCATCGGAAATTGGTGGGCTTGCCTGCCGCTGCGACGTCACGGATCAGGCCAGCGTCACTGAGGCATTGAAAACGGCCCGGGCGGCACATGGCCAGGAACGCATTCTGGTAAACTGTGCCGGGATTGCCGCCGGCGAGAAAACGGCGCGGCGCGACCGCAAGACCGGAGCGATCTCAGCCCATGACTATGGGCGTTTCGCCAATGTCATCAATGTCAATCTGGTTGGAACCTTCAACATGATCTGCCAGATGGTCACCGGGTTGATGGGGGAAGAGGCTGTCACCGACGATGGAGGACGCGGCGTAATCGTCAATACGTCTTCTGTGGCTGCTCAGGACGGTCAGGTCGGACAGGTTGCCTATGCGGCGTCAAAGGGCGGTATCGCAGCCATGAGCCTGCCGATCGCCCGCGATCTTTCGCGCGAAGGTATCCGCTGTGTCGCCATCATGCCGGGTATCTTCAACACGCCCATGTTCGCCAGCGTCACGGATGAGGTCCGCGAGGCGCTCGAGGCAAGCGTCCCGTTCCCTTCGCGCCTGGGAAATCCTGCCGAGTACGCAAAGATGGTTCGCCACATTGCCGAGAACGACATGCTGAACGGTACGTCTATTCGCCTGGACGGAGCCATACGCCTGCCATGAGTTAAAGCGTGTGCCGGACTGGCACGACCCTTGAAAGTTAGATGACCCCAAAACAACAAAACAGCGGGTTGCCTAGCGATCATGAAGTTAGTACCGGCAATATGTTCCAGTTCTGCTGCTTTTCGGCGGCAGATTTTACCCCTCCTCGCCCTTGCTCTCGTTGTAACCGTCGTGCTGATCGCGCACGGGACGAGTTCAGCGCAAACACAGTTCGCAGGCGTGCGCGGGCCGGCCTACGCGGCAGCAAGCCTGAGAGCCGTCGAGGCGCAGATCCGGCGCTATGGATGTCGAACAACCCGGCGTGCCGCAGCGACCGCCGGGTGCCGCCAGCTGACCGCCCGCGCCCGCGTTTTGTCGCAGGCTGTGCGCCGCGGCGGGGCGGTCCGTGCCAGCGTGCAACCGCAACGCCGATCGTTCTTCGGGCGCCTGTTCGGTGGTCCCAGCCAACCGGTGCGCCCTCGCGGTGCGGCGATTTACGATACGACGCGAGATGGCGAGCAGCAGTCTCGGCCGCCCAGATACGGCAATCGTTATCGAACGCTCTGCGTGCGAACATGCGATGGGTATTATTGGCCGATGAGTTTTTCGACCACCCGCAGCCATTTCAGTGCCGATGCGGCGCGATGCGAGGCCAGTTGTCAGAGTCCCTCGAAGCTCTACGTCTATGCCAATCCCGGCGGATCGCCCGAGAACATGTATGACCTTCAAGGAAACGCCTATACGTCGACCGAGAATGCCTTCCTTTATCGGACCGAGTATCGCCCTGATTGTCGATGCAAGCCGGCACCCTGGTCGGAAGAAGCAAAAGCCGAGTTCGAGGAGCGAGCCCTTGCCGCGGCTGATGTTACCGATCCGGACGACGAGGATATCGATGAGAAACCGGCCAAGGTCGTCGAGGCAAACCCGGCTCCGGTGCCACGGGTTGTCAGGCGCGCCAAGCCGCGACGGCAGGCGACTGTTCGCCGCGAACCGGTTCGAAAGAAACGGCGAGGGTTATTCGGCTTTTTGAGATAAAGCGGCCTCGCAAGAATGCACTCGGCCTGGCCAGTATGGATCAGCCGCCCGCAATCTTGTCCATCGTCTTAGCGAGTTTGATATCATAGTCCGTCAATCCGCCTGCGTCGTGGGTCGAAAGGGTAACTTCGACCCGGTTGTAGACGTTGAACCATTCAGGATGATGATTCTGAACTTCGGCTGCCATGGCGGACCGGGTCATGAAACCGAAGGCGGCGCTGAAATTCTTGAAAGTGAAGGTTTTGGAAATTGCGTCGCGGCCTTCGACTTCGGACCAGTCGTCGAGTTCGCCAATCGCAGCCTTTCGCGCGTCTCCAGTGAGTTTTTCAGGCATGGGGCTTATCCTTCGTTCCGCCTTGCGTTTGCAAATTCTATGCTCTTATGAAGTCTCGAACGTAATCCGGAATCCAGCTCATGGCGACGCACCGTATCCTGTTTCTGTGTCTTGGCAATATTTGTCGCTCGCCCATGGCGGAAGGCGTTTTTCGCCACCTGGTCGAGTCAAAGGGGATAGCAGAGTCGTTCTATGTCGACTCGGCCGGCATGGGCGCGTGGCATACCGGGGACCCGCCGGACGAGCGTGGCCAGCAAACGCTGCGCAAAAGAGGCATCGACATATCAGGTCAGAGAGCGCGGCAGGTCCAGGCCGCCGATTTCGAAGATTTCGATCTCTTGGTCGGCATGGACAGATCGAACCGGGAAACGCTGTTAGGTCTTGCGCCGGAACATCATGCTCATAAAGTCAGGTTGCTGCTCGAGTTTGCGCCAGGCACTGGCGTCGAAGAAGTGCCTGATCCCTACTATGGCGGAGCGAGCGGGTTCGACAAAGTCTACGAACTGATTGACGCTGGCACCAAAGGCTTGCTTGCCACTTGTGAGACGCTTGATCGCTGACATTTTCAAAGAGGCTGTGCCAGTGCCTCCATCTGCGGCGGGAAGTGGTCCTCCACGACATAGGGTCCGCCACCTCGCGATGCGCGGGCTGAGAACAAGGCGAAACGTTCGACGCGGAATGGCTCGGTCAGAAAAAAGCCGTTGGCCTCGATATACTCTGCAACGCCTTTTGAACTCACGTCTCGCAGCCGCGCCAATGTCACATGCGGCGCGAAGTTTCGGGGCTCGGGCGGCAGACCGGCTGCTCTTGCAGCTCCTTCATTGGCACGTTGCAATGCCAAAAGTGGTTCACTGGGCGCGATGCCCGCCCATATTGCCCTTGGTTTTCGTCCGCCAAAACTGCCCAGCCCGTCGAGCTGAATCTCGAATGGCTCAAACTGGATTTCGGAAAGCGCGCTTGCGAATTCATGCGCAACGATGTCATCGACATCACCGATGAACCGCAGGGTGATGTGAAAGTTCTCCGGATCGATCCATCGTGCTCCGGGCAGGCCGGCACAGAGCATGGTCAGACGCTCAGCGATCGATCGCGGGATCTCCAGGCCGGTGAACAAGCGTGGCACAGCCGTTTCTCCGTACTCATGACTTTTTTTGATTCAGCTCGGTGATCAGAGCCTCGACGGCCGGCAGAATCCGGTCAACGATGACACCCACACCTTCGGTATTGGGATGCAGTCCGTCCGGCAGATTGAGCTTGGGATCACCGGCAATGCCATCAAGAAAGAAGGGATAGAGCGGAATGCCATGTTTCTCGGCGAGCGCTGGATAGATTGCACCGAACGTCTTCACATAGTCGGCGCCAAGATTTCGCGGCGCCTCCATTCCGGTGAGCAGCACGCCGAGGCCCTTCTTTTTCAAGGTGGCGACAATCTTGTCGAGTGTAGCCTTTGTCTTCGCCGGGTCGAGCCCGCGAAGGGCATCATTGGCGCCAAGTTCGACGATCACGGCATCGGCATCCTTCGGCATCACCCATTCGAGCCGTGCAAGTCCGCCGGCAGCCGTATCGCCGGAAAGACCGGCATTGATGACACGGACCTTATGCCCCCGTTTTTTCAGGGCTGCCTCCAACTGGTTGGGAAATGCGTCCTGCGGCGGTAGCATGAAGCCCGCTGTCAGACTGTCGCCCAATGCAACGATCACAATCTCGTCATGACTTTGATCCTGATTGGCGGAATGAGCCGTACCGATGACCATCGCGAACAGAATAAAACCGGCGAATAGCCGCTGGAAAACCGCACGGGTACCGTAGAACATTAAGCGACACCATATCATTTGGCCGAAGCTGCAGACATTGCCTCGACATACGCCCCACACCTGATTTAAGCGCGGAGCATCCATTCGTGAAGTCTGAAACACCGTCACCCGTGATCCGCCTGGACGACGTCCATGTGACATTGTCGAGCAAAGCGGGGCCTGTCCACATCTTACGTGGCGTATCGCTGGACGTATCGGCAGGAGGTTCTCTGGCGATCGTAGGCCCGAGCGGATCGGGAAAAACGACGCTAATGATGACCATGGCCGGCCTCGAGAGGGTCACATCCGGCAAGGTTCTGTTGTCTGGTTCCGATCTGGGGGCGTTGGATGAAGATGCCTTGGCGCTGTTGCGCGGCGATACGATCGGCATTGTCTTCCAATCATTTCATCTGGTGCCTTCTATGACGGCGATCGAGAATGTTGCATTGCCGCTTGAGTTCCTTGGCCGCGATGCACCTTTCGAGCGTGCTGCCGATGCGCTCGGCGAAGTTGGCCTGAGCGACCGCATCGACCATTTTCCAACCGAGCTGTCGGGTGGTGAACGCCAACGGGTCGGCCTGGCGCGAGCCCTTGTGACGCGGCCCAAAATCCTGCTCGCCGATGAACCGACCGGCAATCTCGACAGCCGCACAGGTCAGGCAGTGATGGACCTGATGTTCGATTTGCACGAGCGAACGGGTGCCACGCTTGTCCTGATCACCCATGACGACCGTTTGGCAACGCGCTGCGAGCGGGTGATGCGCATGGAGGACGGGCTTATTGCTGATGCCAATGTCGAACGCGAGGCCGTGCCCGCATGAGCGTCGATGCCGTCGAGCAGACAATTCCTGTCCAGACCAGGACGCGCGTCCCCCTGTTTCTTCGCCTTGCCTTTCGCGAACTCCGAAACGGTTTTGGCGGGTTCGGCGTCTTCATTGCCTGTATTGCACTGGGCGTCGCCGCCATTGCCGGCATTGGTTCGCTTGCAGGCGGATTACAGAGTTCCCTCCTCGCACAAGGACAGTCGATCCTCGGTGGCGATCTCTCGGTTGCGCTGGTGCACCGGAGGGCAGCGCCTGAACAGCAGGCTTTCCTCAGGCGTCAAGGCGTCGTCAGCGAGGTTGCATCGCTACGCACGATGGCACGGCCCACGACCGGTCAATCGGTTGCCCTCGTTCAACTCAAGGCCGTCGATGGCGTCTATCCGCTCTATGGAGCCCTGGCGCTGACAAATGCAGAAGGTGAGCTTGTTGACGCAGCCACGCTGCATGAACCTGCGACGGCCTATGTGGAAGAACTGCTTCTATCGCGGCTCGGTATCGCGGTCGGGGACAGTATCCGGATAGGCGAGGGCGATGTTCGCATTGCCGGTCTTATCAAGACGATTCCCGATCAGCTTTCCGGCCGGCCGGCTTTCGGACCACGTGTTCTGATGTCGGTGAAAACTCTGGAGGCGACCGGGTTGGTGCAGCCCGGAAGTCTGATCCGCTGGAGGTACCGATTGCGGGTAGAGCAGGCGGCAGGCGACGAAGCTGCTGCCATCAAGAACATCGCCGAAGAGATAGAGACGACCTATCCGGATGCCGGGTTTTCGATCCGCACGCGCACCGATCCAAATCCGAATCTCAGACGCGGCATAGAACGGTTCGCCCAGTTTCTGACCCTGATCGGTGTCACGACGCTGTTGATCGGTGGGCTCGGCGTCGCAAATGCCATTGCCACCTATCTGGTGAAAAAGCGCGAGGTTATTGCTGCCTTCAAGTGCCTTGGCGCGAACGCGCGATTGATCCTGCTGACTTACCTGACGCAGATTCTCCTTCTGGCCTCGGTCGGCATTGCTGCCGGGCTGATCATCGGCGCCGTCATGCCGGCCCTTGCGGTTTGGGCCTATGGCGATGCGCTGCCTCTGGAAATCGTTCTAACGCCCAGCCCCGGCGCGCTGGGGCTGGCTGCGGTCTACGGAGCACTGACCGCGCTGCTGTTCGCGCTCTGGCCTCTCGGTCAGGCGCGCGATGTCAGTCCGACGGTCCTCATTCGTCAGAATGCGGCCGGCGAAGCGGCCCGCCCGCGACTGCCCTATATTTTCGCCTCGATCGGTGCAGCGCTGGGGCTCGTCGCTGTTGCCGTTCTGTCGGCTGAGTTGATGCTCCTGGCGCTCTATGTCTGCCTCGGACTGACGGCGATCCTTCTGGTCTATCTTGGCCTCGGCTGGCTGATCCAGCGCATGGCGCGACGCATGCCGAGGCCAAAGCGCACCGAATTCGCTTTGGCCAGAGCCAGTCTGGCAAGTCCGGGTGGGCTTGCGCGTCATGTCACGCTCTCGCTCGGAACCAGTCTGGCACTCCTGGCCACCGTGGCTCTGGTCGATCATTCGCTGACGACGGAATTCGAGACCGGTCTGCCGGAGGAGTCGCCGGACTATTTCATTCTCGATATCGGCAAGGACCAGATCGAGCCACTGGAAAAGCTGGTTCGCGAAAGGGTGGCGGACGCCCGTTTCGAGCAGGCGCCGATGCTGCGGGGTCGGATCGTATCGCTAAAGGGCATCGAGGCCGAAAAGGTTAAGGCATCGCAGGATGCCGCCTGGGTCCTCAATGGTGACCGCGGCCTCACATTCGCCGACGAGTTGCCGGTCAGCTCCAAACTTGTGCAGGGCGAGTGGTGGTCCAAGGACTATCAGGGTCCGCCGCTAGTCTCGTTCGCGTCGGACATCGCCTTCGGCCTGGACCTGTCGGTCGGCGACAAGGTGGTCGTCAACGTGCTGGGACGGAACATCGAAGCCAGAATTGCCAATCTGCGAGCGGTCGATTGGGAATCGCTCAGCATTAACTTCGTAATGGTGTTTTCTCCGAATGCCCTGGCGGGTGCGCCGTATCGATTGCTCGCGACCGTCGTGCTCCCGGAGGAGACCCGCTCTCAGACCGAGGGTCAGCTTGTCCAAAAGGTCAGCGAGGCGTTTCCAAACGTAACGGCCATCCGGGTGCGCGACGCGATCAACGCCTTCAAGGCGATCGCCGATCAGATCCTTACGGGGATCAGGGCGGCAGGCGGATTAACTCTGCTGGTGGGTGCCATCGTGCTGGCGGGCGCCATGGCGACATCCCACCGGCGGCGGATTGGCGATGCGCAGATCTTCAAGACCCTGGGCGCCACACGCCGGCGGATCGTAACGGCCCATCTCATTGAGTATGCGTTGCTCGGTCTGATCACCGGGGCTGCGGCTCTCGGTCTCGCGACCGCCGCTACCTACCTGGTGCTCACATTCGCCATGGATGCCACTTTCAGCTTCTCGCTCCGCGCTGTTCTGGAAGCAATCGGCCTTGCCATGATCCTGGTAATGGGGCTGGGCGCTTTTGGGACATGGCGTGTGCTGAGCACAGCATCTGCGCGAGGTCTGCGGTCGCAATAGCCATTTGTTGCAAGAATTTTAGAGACTAGGGGCGCAAAACTGCGTCAACGGGCCGCGGATTGCGGCCTGTTAGTTTGGTTACCGAACAAATACTCAGCTTGAATTTAACGGGTTTAGCACCCATATTTCATACAAATCGTCAGGATTTTGGTCTTTTGCAACGAGAGAGGAATGCGCAATGGCGGAATATGACCGTGGCGCGTATGCGCGCAGTCAGACGGTAGGGCACGCAGATGCGCAAGCCGTAGACGAGGGTCTGCGGGCTTATATGCTTCGCGTGTACAACTATATGGCCTTGGGAATCGCGGGCACGGCGCTCGTCACCCTGGCTCTGATGAATTCACCGCAGCTGATGGTGTCGATCGCAACCGGACCGATGGTCTGGGTGCTGTTTGCCGGCATTCTCGGGCTCGGGTTTTTCGCACCACGTTTGATCATGACCGGCAGTGCGGTCCTGGCCCACGGTGCATACTGGCTCTATGCCGCTCTCTGGGGCGTACTGATCACGCCCATGGTTTACTCCTTCTTCCAGGTTGGCGCCGGCAATCTCGTTTTCCGGGCCCTGGCTATCACGGCGACGACTTTCGCGGCGACGAGCTTCTATGGCTACATTACGAAGAAGGACATGTCGGCCTTCGGCACCTTCTTCACGATGGCGACCATCGGCCTGCTGATCGCGATTGTGGTCAACGCGATCTTCTTCCAGTCCACCATGATGAGCCTGGTAACGTCCTGTCTGGTCGTTCTGCTCTTCTCGGCGATCACCGCCTGGGAAACGCAGGAAATCAAGCAGAGCTACTATGCTGGTGACGATGCCGGTACGACGGGTCGCAAGGCGATCTTCGGAGCCTTCATGCTCTACGGCAGCTTCATCACCCTGTTCATCCACATCTTGAACATCATGGGTATCATGCGCGAATAGTCGCTGCGCGAAAGTCTGAGTAACGCTATGGGCCTCGGTGGAAACATCGGGGCCCATTTTCATTTAGGGGTGAATGGGAGATTCTGCAGTCGGTGCTGCATCCTGCCCGTTGCGCCAACAAAAAAATGAACATCCCGGACTTGATCCGGGATCCAGGGCGACTAGTCGAAACGTGCGATGCGGCCCTGGGCCCCGGATCAAGTCCGGGGCCCACAACCGACGCGTCCTACATGAGTCAGACTGCATAGATTGGCGCGCTCTTTCAAACACTAAATTGGGAACAACCCTGTCAATCTTCTATGCCCTAGGCATATGAAGCGATCAGGCTGTGAATAACCAGCGCGTTTCAATTCTAGAAGGCAGAGAGGAAAAACGTACTCTTGCTGAGACATTGCGAAGACTAGGAATCTGCAATGTCGAAATCAAAAACTCCTGAGACCATTCCGTTTTCTCTCAGGCTTACCCCAGACGAACACGCCACGCTAAAGCTTGATGCTGCAGGTGGCTCAATGGCTGCACTCGCGCGGAAACGGTTGTTCGGTGAAAACGTAGAGCCGCGTAAGACGCGCGGTAAGTTTCCCGTCAAGGACTGGCAGGCGTTGGGCAAGGTACTCGGTCAGCTTGGCGCATCGGATGTGAGTACGAATCTTCGGGAGTTGGCCGAGGCGGCCAGAGCAGGATGTCTGGTTATCGATTCCCTTACAGAAGCAAACCTGACGCGTGCTTGTCGGGATATTGGTTTGATGCGTGCGGAGTTGATGAAAGCATTGGGAGTTCGTGAAACACAGACAACACGTTCACTCAACTCGGAGTTCGAGAAGGCTGCCAAGCCATGATGCTGGAGGGAGCACAACGCGGCGGTGCCAAACAGGCAGCTGATCACTACACCAACACGATAGACAATGAACATGTTGAGTTGCACGACATCCGTGGCTTCGTTGCACAGACTGTGCACGGTGCCCGGCAGGCCTGGGAGGGTTCCGGCTACCGCGTTGTCGGCGCAGCGCTTGCCGGCAAAGCAGCAAAAGGTCTTCAGGAATCCTCGGGAATAGAGACAAGAACCCTTGCCTCATATGAGCTATCCTGGAGCAAAGGCTTTAATCAGCTTCAAAAGAATGATGTGCTGGTGATTGATGAAGCCGGTATGATCGGGTCCCGGCAATTGGCGAGATTTGTAGCAGAGGCCAAAGACAAAGGTGCCAAGGTCGTTCTCGTTGGCGATGCCGAACAACTTCAGGCAATTGGAGCCGGTTCTCCGTTTCGCGCATTGACAAGAGAAATCGACCCAGCCTCGCTGCAGGGCATACACCGGCAAAAACACGACTGGCAACGCCAGGCGTCTATGGACTTTGCGGGCGGCCGCACGCGAAGGGCATTGGAAGCCTATAGAGCAAAAGGTGCGATCCATTTTGGCAGGAACGACGTGGATGCCAAGGACGCATTGGTCCAGGATTATCTAGAGGACATGATAACCAATGGTGATCAGGTTTCCCGGTTGGCTCTCGCCCATCGCCGTATTGATGTTCGGGAAATCAACGAGGCGATCCGACATTTGCGCAAAGCGTGCGGGGAACTTGAAGGGGAACGGACATATAAGACCGCGCGAGGAGCGCGCGAATTTGCACCGGGTGACCGTCTACTCTTTACCCGTAATGATAGGGAGCTTGACGTCAAAAACGGTATGATTGCCACTGTGGTCCAAACGGAGCGGCAGTATCTGACAGTGGAGCTAGATACTGATGAAGATACCCCTGTGACTGTGACGATTCCCGTCCGAGAATATGATGCCTTTGATCACGGCTACGCCACGACCATTCACAAATCGCAAGGAGCTACAGTAGATAGGAGTTTTGTTCTGGCCTCAAGCACGATGGATCGCCATCTGGCATATGTAGCAATGACCAGACATAGAGTGGAAGCTGCCTTATATGCAGACCGGAATGAATTCAGAAATTTCGAGCAGCTTGACTCGTCACTTTCACGGGCAAGGCTGAAACAGTCGACACTCGACTTCTGCCGCTGCGACAGGCCAGGTGAAACATTGAAACAACAGCGCTTCATGCATGAGGTCACGCATGGGTGAAATTCATGGACAGCAAGCGTCCCGCCGAGTGTCGTCACTCGCAAATCTTCGCTTAGTAGCGCATGCTGTCGTAGTGTTTCCGATCAAATTGTATTTTGACAAATACGTAGCCATCGACCTCGACAAATTCGGGCCAGATTACTTTGCCGTACAAAACGGCGGCACCGAACCCATCGCCTCTTCTTGCTAAGATCTCGTCCTTGCCACACAAGTGGTCCTTGTGGGCAATGCCCCAATCGAGGCCAAGATCTTTCATCGTGTATTCCATCTCAGAGCCTTCGCCGGTTCTGCTGATGGGCCGCATCAGATGGTTTTCTAGGCGTTTCTGGCCTGCATCTCATAGAAATTTTCTCTATGTGTATCGATATATAGGATACTATTTTATGAGTTTCTTGGGGATACTTGTGCTGTGAAATTGACAAGCTGCATGACTACCTGCATTCATCGGGCGCACAATCAAATGAACTTCAAAACTGAGATTTCGTCACATGTCGGATGCTGCAGAACAAACTCAACTTGCCGAACTTACAGCAGATATCGTATCGGCCTATGTGTCCAACAACACGTTGGTGCCAGCTGATGTCCCCGCATTGATTGCGGATGTAAACGATGCATTGGCCAGAGCAGCTGCAAACGCCGCTGTGCCTATGAAGGAAGAGCTGAAGCCGGCTGTTTCTATCAAGCGTTCCATTACGGCTGACTATCTGATCTGCCTCGAAGATGGCAAGAAATTCAAATCGCTAAAGAGGCATTTGCGCTCTCACTTCGACATGTCTCCCGATGATTATAGAGCGAAGTGGGGATTGCCATATGACTATCCAATGGTGGCTCCTGCATATGCAGCGGCACGGTCAAAACTTGCTAAGAAGATCGGGTTAGGGCGGAAGCGGAGATAGCCCTGTTTCACTTGGCCTGACGCTTACCAGCGCCTTGGTTTTTTGGCTCCATCACTGAGATCAAACAGTGGCGATCCCAGAGTAGTTTGGTGGGCTTAGGATCTTGACCCAAAAATGGGATTCCCAGATCACCTTTGATCTGACTCAAACTCCCAAACGTTGGGAGATTGAAGATGGCAGAGATATTCTGGTTGAGCGAGGCACAGTTTTCACGGCTTGAAGGATTGTTGCCGACGGATACAAGGGGTGTTCCACCCGTTGACGACTGCCATGTGATCAGCGGGATCATCCATGTTCTCAAATCAGGATGCCGCAGGGCGGATGCGCCCAAAGTCTATGGGCCACACAAGACACTCTACAACCGCTTTGCGCGTTGGTCTGCCTAACGCGATCGAGCGGATGTTCGGCAGGCTCAAGGACTTTCGACGCATTGCAACCCGATACGACCGTCTCGCAACTAATTACCTGGCAGCCGTCTGTCTCACGGCTATCGTAAGCTACTGGCTATGAGTCCGGAGCCTAGCGCAATAGCACCTGCCCGGATGTCCATACAAAACAGTGATTGAGCGTAGTGTAAGATTGAATTTGTTTTGAATATCCTTACATTACCAGGCTTCAAAGCTTTATGGCGCGGTAGTGATTGGTGTTTTTATATGCTGGCCAGATGTCGGGCTGTGCGGTAGATCTTCGGTGTCATCTTGGCTATCGGAATGGGATATTGTGCCGACCAGCCATGTGGTTTGGGCTCGGGGGGGAAGTGTTTCTAAGAAACAGACGGTTCAATTTCGTCTCACGTTTTTCGTATCGGATTTCAGGTGCCTTTCGGTGAGCTCGTCGCCAGCAGGAACCCGTTTCACGTTTGTGCGTCATGTCGTGACGGTTGGGCTCGGTCTGGGTTGGACGATCTTGTTCTTCTTGATTGCGTTTCTGATTAAGGTTCTGGCAGGCAAGCCATTCGAGCCTGAGGGATCACAGACATTCGGATTTGAGTGGTTCTTTATCGTGACTGCGTTGGGCTATTTTGCGCAAACTTTGGCCGAAAAGATCGCACATGTTTACTCGGTCAATCATCATCGTAAGCGCGGGTCGGACGAGGACAAAAAAAGCGCTGAGGTCATTGAATATTGTCTGTATCAGGCGGGTCTTTGCATGGCAGGAATAATCTGCGCAGGTTTGTGGTTCACGAAAAGTTATTGGGAAGTACTACAGCTCAACTTGATTTCGAATTTTAAATTTGGCAGTGCGGATTATATTCCAAGTATTTCTTTCTTGTCAGTTTGTATTGTTATAATATTGACGGGTGTGTTAAAATCAAAAGATCATCCGTTTTATCAATCAAACAGTGGGACAACGATTCCATTCACGGAATAGGATGTTTTGAAGTGGACAAGGAAAAAAGACATTTGAGACAAATGAGCCTGGGGGAAGAGTTCAGGAGCGCGCTCTATTTGTACTTTCCATTTGTTCTTAAGCAAAGTGGTGCCAGCGGCTCAAGCATCATGAACGGGGCGCTTCCGGGTACAAAGGAATGGATCAGGCTATACGGTGAGCACAAGAATATTGAGTTTGAATGGCAGAAATTCCGGCAACGCCATAACGCGGCTCAAGAGCGGGCCGAGCTTGTTCGTAATTTTCTCGGGAATGAAGCTCTGGAAGTCGAACAAGACGATGGTCTTCACCTAGTGAGTTTGCTCCGCCCGGATATTCGGTTTTCAGGATGTGTTGGTCGGTCGATGGATGGGTCCAATATTCGATTCATGGATATGGTTGCTAGCTATCCTAGAAATGGTGATGTGGTGGCGGAACCTAGAGGTGAGCCTGATGCCAAGCGAAGCAGGAATGGTGAGTTAGTTTATAACGATTTTCGTATTCATATTGGCCATGGTGTGACGTTGGCTCCAGGTAGCGTGGCAGAGATGGAATATCTGGATGATGTGAAAAAGGAGGCATTGGACTCATGCCCGCCAGAGCTAAAGGAGTGGGCGGCGGATTTGCGTAAAGTTCGTCACATCGGATCAGTCAAAGTATTTGAGGACGGAACACAGATGGTGGGTGTGTATACCAATCGCGATTTTAAGAAGGAAGGGATCGACCATCCACTCGACAATGTCCAAGGTCGTGTGATTACGTGCTATGGGCGGGAGAATTATGAGCAGCGGATAAAGAACACTGGGGACTGGAACAGACTGTCCTTTTCGGCTCAGCAAGTTGATTTGCTGCGTCCTGAATATGACTGGGATGAAGAGTTTGCCGGTCTACAGCAAGATGAGCGATATACGTTAGAGGCTGCACTTTTGGGCGACGAAACTGCCGCAAAAAAAGCGGTTCACCTCCTTCGGCAGATTAACGGCGATAGGCCTGTTGAATTCGGTGTGGCACAGCAAATTTCGTAACAAAATGGATCTGTCGGCAATAGGGAATTGGTTATTGAGCTTACCTTTTCTAAAGTGAAATCGGGAAGCATTCGGTTTTGTTTGAAACGCGTAACCGTCTCTTTAGCGACTTCGGTTGGCATCCGCCAAGCAGGCACGGCCACGACATGGCATCTACGCTTGTGACAGACATGATGTGCTTCCAACATCATAAAATTACACCATTTGGCGGCCTGTGGATTGCAGATTTCAATAATGCTGAACGTTCTGAGGTCAGAATGCACTCTGGGAAAACATGCATCTATATGCTCGGAAAATAAGTAGCGCCTTGATCACCATCGAAATCGAACTCGTACATTTGATGCTTGCCAATCGCTTGCGCCTGTTGACCGAGATGGAAAACGAAGCTGTTCGGACCGGATACAAAGAGGTGAGCCGTTTCGATATCCGATTTTGAACGAAGGTCTCTGATCGATGCCGCTATTTGATCTGAGAGTGCCGCCGCATGTTGGCCACCCAAAACTCCCGCTTGGTCAGATCCGGCAGGGAGAGCACAGATTAATATCATACCGACTGATGTGCCGCTTTTTGAAACGTAGGATTTCACATCATCAACTGTTGGTCGCGCCAAGCTGATTGCTACGGCGAGGTCTTTACCGGGCCCTATCCGTTCGGTTGCGAACTCAAATCCGGATGCCGCGTCATTGCTACCGTCTTCCGCATGCCAGATTTCAGGACCTTTACGCCCGTTCTGGACAAGCTCTGGTCGAATTCCAGATTTCAAATGGAGTACTTTACCGGAAATGAATGCTATTGATGCATGGGCGTCCAGCGTCAGCCTCATCGCCTTCATAGACTTGGCCTTTTGACCCAAGAATTCCCGGACTTGACGAATGATATGATCATGCCAGTTGTATTCCGAGCGAAGATACCGCCCATCAAACAGGTCCAGCAGTGACAATACGTTATCGTTCTCGAAGGCTGAGATATCAGTAGCCAAACGGTCGAAACTTCGAATTGCGACATGTCCAGCGGATATTGCTAATCGAACGGTTGGTGCAACAGCTATGCCTTCCTCGGCAAGAAATCGAATAAGTGTGTCGCGGTCTTGGATTTGTATGTCGCGTTTGATCATCTGGCGCGCGAGTGAATCAAATCGAAAGTCAGATGCGGATGCGGACGCTAGCGGTATTTGAATTCCAACGGATCTGGCCTTGCTTGTTACTGACTCTCGCATTGCCTCCATGTCTGGTTGACCGTCCAAGATCGCGAAATCTTCCAGTACAGCGAAAAGCTCCTCATCGGATGAAAGAGACAGAGCCTCACGCCAGACCTGCCGAACCATGCCCATCTTACTCTTGGGACCCTTGCCAGCACGAAGCTTGTCCAGTCGCAGAACACCATCTTCAGCGGACACCAGTTCTGAGAGTGGATCATTGTCGGTAATCCGCGCCGTTGTAACAAGGCTGAATCGCGTGGCCAGTCCATTCGATTGTTTTGCCTCACGCAGTCTTTCGAGAAGCGAAATTGAACTGGCATTGATGAAGGAGGGATCGACAAGATCATTATAGCCAAATCGGTTGGCACGGGTGGTCTGCCATTTGACTTGCTTGAAATGTCGGGAGAGCGGGCGCTGGCGTGACTGACCGCGTGGGGGGTTGTAGCCGATGGCAACATCGTCAAATGATTTCGCTTCCTTCCATTCATAGGCGACCATTTCAACGCCTGAATCCGGGTCAAGTAGATCGAGCGCGTGGTGCCAAAAGTGTCGCGCCTGATAATCGTCGCCATTGAGTCTGGGAGCAATCGGATTGGCCATGGATCAGCTATGAAAGTGGGAATTTCGGACCGAAGAAGGCGCGCCAAGCTTTCAGTGCATCGCCATTTCTTCCGCTGCGGGTGAGATTTATCGCGTTTGCGATGTCCCGATTGGCAGTATCAAGAATAGACTGTGCTCGCGACACGGCAGCCGCATCCATACGGTCGCTGACCGGTGCGCCCAAGCCGGCTGGATCGGGCCAGTCTTCGTGGATGCGGTCTCGAAGCGTGGCGAAAAAAGCTTGAAGCTCGCGTTCGAAAGAGCCGCTCCACCCGCCGTACAGGCACTCGATCGCCATCACTTCGGTCAGAAATGACGGCTTGATTGGCTTCTTGCCATGTCGAGCGTTTTGATTCCAATACTTGACCATGCGGACCAACCCCTTCCACTCATTTGAATAGGCCTGATGCGCTTGCGTTGCTTTGTCAGCGTGAATTTCTGGGTTTGTGCCCATCCACTTGCCGGTAGCATTGTTGGGTATGGTGTAATTGTCGCCATCGACAAAAGCGGGAACGGCATCGACGCTGACAACCCGATAATCAGTGTTGTCATCTGCATCTACAACAACTCCGAAGTCGATCCCAACAGATCGGCTTTGCTTGGTAACAGCTGAGCGGCCGTATTTCTCTACAAGCGCATCATCAAATGCGGTCAAAATTTTGTCCGGATGTTTGTCCAGATAATGTTGTTCGTCTTCCCCAAGAACAAAGAATATGTCGACGTCTTTGAGCGGTTTCGTCTTCGTCCAACGGGCGTAGCTTCCGGTCAAGAAGCTCCGGTCAATCTTAAATTCCGTGTCTAAATACTCACGCACTTCCTTTTGGCGCTTCGACGCGTTTGCCTGCTCCTTGTCATTCAACTCCAGACGACTTTTGAATTTCTTGAATGCCTCAGGCAGCGTAATCATGAGGCATGCCTCCAATAAGAAGCGGAGGCGCCGAGGCCATTGTGCTCGATTGTGGAGCCAAGGCTCTGGCGCACCATTCCATCCGTCGAACGATAACTGCAGGACGACCAGCCGGAGACGTCGGGGCGACCAGTTTTATTGTGCAGTATCAGATCATATTCGGCAGAGGACGGCGCGATGCCAGCTTTCTTGATTGCCCATTTGAGCTGCTCCGTATCGGTCCAGAAAGTTGCATCGCCGGATGACCAATCATACCGAACCTCGATATCCCACCGCCTGATCAGTTCGTCAGTCGAAGGATTGTATATTTCGAGCGTTATGCATTCGAGATGTTCCGACGCAAGCCATGTCTTGATGCCGCGCATATACACTTCGGTATCATTTACGAATTTGCTGGGATCCATCCCGCTTTCCCGAATAATGTCCTTAAGACTTTTCAGGATATTGTCAGCGACATAGGTGACTGACTGTGTGCGCGAATAAATTATAACACTGGTCATGATCTCAGGAACCCTTCGACATCCAGTTCCAGTCCCGCTTGGGACTGAGAGAAACTTTCATCTGCTTGCTTTTTCTCGCTCAGATCCCGGGCGGTTATTCGGTCGCTTTTGTCCTTGAGCGCGGATTGCACCCAGGACAGGTCTTCGCCAGTGCAAGGCAGCGAGATCGACCAATCACCCTTGAGCGGATCAAACGCTAGGACATCTTCGTTGGCGTCAGAACCATCAATTGCATCGTCATCAAACAAACAGTAGATGCGCGTCTGCGGTCCATCACAGGAAATGATGATTGCTGATTTTTCGCAGGCTTTGTCCGCGATGGTACTGCTGGCTATTCCGCTGACGTTCTCCAACTCTGCGCGCGCTCCCTTGTTGGTTGCAGTCAGCAGGTCGACAATGAGTTGCCATGTCGTGAGGGCGTCGCGATGTGGTGAACTACGGACTGTTCTTCTGGTTACAGTAACCATCACCTGCCCTCCTTTGTCTTACGGTTCTTTCGGGCGGCCTTTGCAGCAGAGGCAATATTCTCCATTGTGACGGTTTCGGGTTCTAGCGCCACCTTCGGGTTTGAAGCCAACGCATTTGCGACTGTCTTCCGGATGGTGCGCCCATCCAATCCGACTAACTCGGATGCACACGCATCGAACTGAGGCTGTCTGATCAAGTTGGCGATCTTCGGATAGGTCGCACCAAGACCGACGATGCAATCTTCCAGAATTTTGCGGCAGGCGGCAGCGTTTGGTAGAGGTATTTCCATCACAAGGTCAGAGCGTGAAACAAAGGCGCTGTCGACGGCTTCAGGGAAATTGCTTGTCGCGACGAAGAGGAGGTTTTGGTGACTCTCAGCAAGCAAATCCAACTGAACCAAGACCGCGTCTGTCGCTCGATGTATGTCGACAGGGTTCGCATCCATACTGAGTTTGGATCGATCGACCGCGAGGGTTTCCACTTCGTCCAAGAGAACGATAGTCGGACCGCTGCTTGCCAATTCGGACACCGTTTGTGCAAACAGATCGGTGACAGCGCGCTGTGTCTTGCCCATGGATGAACTCGTGAGGCCATGAGCCTCCACCTCGACCAATCGGAAATTTGAACTTTTGAATGATTCGGCAGTTCTGTTGGCCAATCCCTTTGCAAGCGACGTCTTGCCGGTACCGGGCGGGCCGACCAACAGAATTACGCCATGCAGCGGAAGAACCGAGCGAGCAACCTTTGGGCGCACTGTGAAGTTCAGGACTGATTGAGACAAAAGTTGCGTCTTCAGATCATCGTCAATGATGATGGATTTCCACAGGTCTGCCAATTCCGTGTTCGGCAGGTTTGTAACCTTCTGGATACCCCGCGGCAGCTCTCCGGCAAATTGCATGTTCATTGCGATTCTCGTCTGTCCATGCCGCTTCCATTGATTTGTTTCTCAAGGAGCCAGCGGTTTACAGTTTGCGAGCGAGTCAAATTGCGACTCGGAAATGTCGTCCTACCCATACATAAGTTATCAAGGATTGGTTTACAAGTGTTCGGATATAAGGTATTTTTGTAAACTGACAGAAAGGGTGGAATCCATGATCGGTCACAGGCTTCGGATTGCTCGTGCTGCAGCTGGGCTGTCGCTACGCGACCTGTCGGCGCAGATTGATGGAATGGTCACGGCGCAAGCGATCGGCAAATACGAACGGAATGAGGATATGCCTCGCTCGGGCGTGCTTCTTGCCTTGTCGGATGCTCTGGATGTCTCAGAAGAGTATCTTCTGAGTGACGACGATCTCGTTCTAGAGGGTGTAGAGTTTCGCAAGAAACCGAACACGTCAGCCCGTGAGGAAGCCGCGATTGAAGCGAACTCTGTGCACTTGCTGGAGCGCTATCTGGCTATTGAGGATCTGTTGCACTTAAAGAGCGTAGATTGGGAAAAACCGCGTAGTGCCCCTCATCCGGTTCTAGATATAAGGGATGCCGAAGATGCAGCCAGATCGGTTCGAGAGGATTGGGGCCTGGGCAATGATCCCATACCGCAATTGGCGGAACTTCTTGAAGAAAGAGGTATCAAAGTCTTATCGCTGGCTTTGGAGAACATCGATGGCCTGGCGGCCAAGGTCCGGCGCAAAGACCATATGGCCGCGCGGGTTGTCGTCGTAAAATGCGATGCTTGGTCAGAGCGAAAGAGATTTACGCTTGCTCATGAGCTTGGGCATATGGTTATCGATCCGGCGCCCAACCTAAGCGAGCAAGAGGTCGAGAAAGCAGCGCATAGATTTGCAGGCGCGTTCCTGATCCCGGCCGATACGTTGAGAGCCGAAATGGGTTCCAACAGATCCTCTGTTTCACTTGGAGAGCTCGTCGCTCTCAAGGAGCGCTTTGGCGTGAGCATTCAGGCAATTGCCTATCGATGTAAGGATTTAGGCATTTTGAACCAGAGCGCGTTTGTCAGACTGTTCAAACTCTTCAATAAGAGAGGATGGCGCAAACCGCCATATGCTGAGCCAGGGGCTATCCCGCCTGAATCGGAGGAGCCGAGGAGATTTGAGCGCCTGTGTTACCGAGCCCTTGCAGAAAACATGATTGGCGAACCAAGAGCGGCGGAGCTACTGGGAATTACGGTTTGTGAATTGGGCGCAAGGTTGGATAACCCGGTTAGCTAGTCTTGTCAGTCCTTGTCTCAGATACATCGATTATAATCGATCTTGATCGAGGCGAGCTTCTCGAGCAGCTGTTTGAGCTTCCCTATGATTTTTGCGTTCCTGACCTTCTTTACAAAAAGGAACTGGCGGGTGAACTGGGCGACCGGCTTAGGTCGTTCGGCTTGGACGTCATTGAACTCTCTCCGGCCGAGTTGTCACGGGCAACCGGTTTGCGACGGGAGGTGAAGGTGCTTTCCACACCCGACACGTTTGCGTTCTCGCTTGCTGAAGCTCGTCGATGGACGCTGCTGACTGGGGACGGGGCTCTTCGAGGACTTTGCGAGCGACAGGGCGTAGAGATGCATGGGGTGCTATGGATTATCGAAGAACTCGATCGCGAGAGTGTCGCGGACGCACAGACTCTCCATAGGGCTCTATCAACAATAAACTCACATCCGAGATGTCGGCTGCCCGCAGCCGACGTTCGACGAATATTAGCGGCGCTATCTCGGTGATCAGTTACAGCCAGATATTTTTGGATAGACGATCTACAATCGCCAAGGTTCGAAGTTTCACCCTGGGCGAAGACAAAGGCAAGGCGACATGATTGCCACTGGCAAGAAGGTCGCCAGCACTGGTAAGCGTTTGAGAAAAGACGAGTCTGAAAAATCAGAAATTTGCGGGCTTTATCTCGGTCCGAATTAATTCCTGCCGGATTTTTCCCAGTTTGCTTGAGTCAATAATCTGTACACCGAAAAGGCATGCTAGCGTCATTGTTCAAATTTCCGGCAATGCGCAGCTTAACACTTGTAGTTGTGTCCGAATTGCGCCTCAATAGTCTTGGGTGAAACAGATTTTGTCGTCATGCGTGTTTCTGAGAAAATCACTTCTGCAATTTTGGGGCTGTGTTGGTTCGCTGTCACGGCCCTGGGCTTCTTCGTTTTTGTTTCGCCGAATATAACGGCCAAATACGCACAATTCCTGGTCCTTCAAGATCGGTCTTTTGAGGTCTGCAATACGACACCTTTCGATCTGAATTATCTGTTGATCGAACAGCGCGATCATCCATTGGAAGATGATCAATTGTACAGAATTTATAATCGCAGTTCTGAAGCCCGTTCCATTGACCCGTTGCCTGCCGGCGCATGTGAAGCTCACACTCTCTACAAGCCGAATCGTTCGACGACGCTTCTAATAAGGGCCGTCACTGACGATGCGCGGCTCAATGACGAGGTGATTCGATATGTCTATAATTCAATAGATCCGATAAGGATAAGCTGGGATGGAACAACAAACCAATGCGTGATTGAAAACCCTCTGCATAAAACAGCTGCACTTGCGTCCACAACCACATGCCCTGAAAAGGCTGTCTTACAAAAATTCATAAAGTTGGATGACCCGTTCAAGAATTCCAAGCGCCCATTCCATATCTTCTCCGCCCCCCTCATCAACGAGCCTTCCAACTGGGGTAATGTTAGAGCGAGATCAAAGGCGCAAAATGCGACTTGGCTCGCTCGAACCATGCGCTCGACATTGCTCAACGACATAAAGGTGCGCGAGGACTATCCAGACAATCAATATCCCTTCCATCTTGGTGTCCAGCTGGTTGATCGGAATGGACCTCTTAAACCTGGTGTCGAGGTAGGTCAGACGGCCGCCAAGACCATCTTCGATGACAGTATGCCACTAAAGCCAGGAATGAGGATTGCTGCGATCAATGGAGAAAGCATATACAGTCCTTACGATGTTTTCTCTGCACTTGAGGCGCACGGCTTCAGTAGGTCCCACGGTATCAGAGTTCCTCTCTCCATTGAGACAAGCGGAGATGGCATCATTGAGCATGTCTATTTTTTCAATGAGAAGCATAGGCGCTATCGAGGCGATCGGACCGGCCGCGTTCTATTCTACGGTGTTGTGGATTCTCTTTCGCTCGGTCATGCGGCAGAAACCACGTGTGGCGGCAGAACAGCATTGGTCGGCGTAGCAAATGCGCTCAATTTCTTGTCAAACAAACTGTCGGAGCCTGCCGATAGAAAAGAGTATGCCAAGCTGCCTGACTATCAAGAATGTGTTTGGCGCACCGAACAAGATATTGGGCTGGCCATACAGAAAAACAGCGAGATGTTTACGGCTTCAGCTTGGCTCACTATCTTTTCTCCGGGCGGATTGCGAGTATTTGCAGATAAGCCATTGAAGAAAAAAATGACGAAGCTCTTCGGCAAGTCGCGCACTGTACGTGCAGTTACCGCAATGAGCGCTGAACTCGCCGAAACGGCAATCTATTTTGCAAACGACAGATCTCCGTTGCAATCCTATGCCGACGCAAAGCGTGATTTTGTAAGGGCCATCCCATATATTTCGGGTATATCGTTTTCGCTTGGAATAATTGGAAGGCGGTAATAGGTGCGCCCCACTATTTTCGCTCGTAATATCCCGGCGGCTGGGTGAAATAACTTCTGTATTGCCAGCTTTCTTCGCTGCCCATTTCCTGAATAAGCGCGTGTATCGCAGATTCTAAGTGATCATTGATGTTCATATGATCTTTCCAGGTCAAATAGACATTGTCATAGAAATGCTGAATGGGCTCGCCATTTTCGGAAAGCATATCCATGCAAGACCAGTAGTATTTGCGAATTTCTATTTCACACTGAATTTCAGATAGAAATAAAATTTGCCTACATTCAATTTTTTCGAGCTCGTTCACTCGAATACATTATCATTTCTCTATGAAATTTTGCAAGAAGCTCTATTTATTAGTAATAGTGCCAACGCTCACAAAAGGTTGGTCCAGCGGTATGGCCTGACTCGGGGTTCCGTTGCTGCCCGATGGGCCCAATGATGGCTTTGGCGCAGGGTAATCGTAGATGAAGCGCGTGCCACGTGCATCGTTGAAGGTCGGAGTAACATTTCTTGGCGGCGCGGGTGTTGAAACATTCGAAAATGTCTTGGAAACATTGCCGGCTTGTGTCGCCGGTGCGGCAAGGGCCAACACCATATACGCGATGACGCTTCGCCACATAACTGGGGTCTCCCCGGCTTGTATCTCAGTTGGATAGTCTTATGGCATATATTGCGTAGATTGTAGACTATCAACTATCTGGCTGATGTCTATCACGCTGCGTTGGTCGAGCGACGCTTTGTACCGCGCTCTTTGATTCCATCGCCTTCGACAGGTGCGCCGTTCATGCTCGGGGGCTGGCAGGCAAAGAAGGGCGATGAAACAAATTAGAGGCTGGATAAAAGGATATCACAAAGTCCAGCTAGAATCGGCCCGACCACCTGATTTCGGCGTGCTAGGCGGCAAAAAAATCCCGGAAAACTGGAATTTCTTGACAGGAATGGTATGCTAAATCTATGAGCGAAAAAGACAAATCACTGCATCTTGCTCCCGATCTCCAGGTCAGGCTGAGCGTTTTGGCTTCCAAATCCGGCTATACGCTTGATGAGCTTGCCGAGAATGTCCTGCGCTCGCACGTTGATGAGCAGGAAAAAGAGATCGTCGAGCAGGCCGAGGATGAGCGCAGGTGGCAGCGCTATTTGGATACCGGCCGAAGCGTAGCTTTGGATACGGTACGCGGGAGGCTTCACAGACTTGCCGATGAGGCCGGCCGCAGTGCGGCTGGTTGTTCTTCCAGAAGCCTCCGAGGACATTGATCGTCTCTACGAATTCCTAAAAGACGAAAATCCGCGCAGCGCTCAAAAGGCGATGCTGGCGATTGATGAGGGATTCGAAATGCTCATAGCGAGCCCTTATCTGGGTGTGCGAATGCATGGGCGCGAGATGTATCGCCAGCTGTTCGTCCCGTTCGGCAAGAATGCTTACGCCCTTCGTTACCGCATCAATTCAGACAATGACGCACTGGTGGTGGTGCGCATCTGGCACAGCCGCGAGAATCGAAGTGAGCAATGAGTCGTGATGTCCGGCATGCCGAGTTCATATTGATGGCCTGCAATTGCACGAGGCCATTCCTATACGAATAGAAGAAGGGCCGGGCGGCGCGTATGCGCCGCTCGGCCATTTTTGGATTTCTGTCTTTATGCAGCTTCGAAGGTATCCTTCACGCCATTCCATGCTTCGATAGCGTCGATTCCGCCGCGCTCGGTATAGCCTTCCATCGGAAACCGCATATAGCGGGGCTGCCAGTTCTGAACTTCAGCTTTGCGCTCGCCGGACAGGCAGTTTTGCACGATAGATTTTTGCACCTTGGCAGTGGCGGCGATGTTCTCCTCAGCGGCATTCTTGCCAGCCACCTCATATACCATTGCGTTGATCCCTTCCTTGTCCCGCAGGAGATCAAAGAAGACCTCATCAGGCTTCCAGTGGTTCGCCATATCGACAGATATCAGATTGCCAAGGATTTCGACGATGGCACTGCCGCATGGCAGGGTTTCGGCAATAACGAAGGTCAGGATGCGGGAGGCGGTTTCGTCATCCAACTCCAACAACCTTGCAAAGATTGCATGAACATCGCGGTCAGCGTTCCAATCCTCTTTTTTCGGCACGACTGAGCTTCTGTCGCTATCGCACAGCTCCAACAGACCGCAAACCGCAAGACGTTCCTGTGCGAATAAGTCTTCGGCAGTATTTCCTTTCAGGCTTTGCTTGATCGTATCTGCATTGGCCTTCTGCGGATCGGCATGGGCTTGCAACTGAGCTGATCCTGCGATGATCTGCGCAACCGCAAGCCTCAGCGCAATCCCGGAATGAGCCAGAAGCTCCGTACGCACAGCGGCGTGACGGTGCAGCCCGAGATAGTTCTGCATGGATTTGGTGAGTTCCGGGCGGTCATTCGGTTTGTCGACGCCACTGTGCGCTGCCTGCTCCCGGTGCTTAATTTCCTTTTCCGGCAGAAAGCCTTCATGGGCGGCAACCTCACCGTCACTTGAGCAGACAATATAGACCTTGCCACCTTCGTCTTTGGCGATTTCGCCATGCTCCCATTTGCACCAGCGCTCACCGACATCGAGCAATTCGACTTCGCTCCAGCCTTCGGCTTTGTAATCTGCGATCATTCCGGCAATTGCCCTGCTCTGATGCTCCCAGAACTGAGTGCTGTCACTGAAATAGCTCTCTTCTCCAAAGAGATCGGTTGTGATCACTCCATCATATCCATTCAGATCAAACAGAGCATTGTCCACGGGTATCTCATCGCCGCCGAATAACCAGCTTCTGAGCTGATAGCCTTCGGGGGCATATTCATCCTCGGACTTAAAGAGTTTGAACCATGCTTTTTGCTGGCGGGTTGTTGCCATGGTCAAAATGCGGATGGTGGAAGGCTCGATCTCGTCACGGCGATAGGCATTCAGGATCGGCACATAGAGATTTGCAATTGCGAGGCGCTGTGTCACCAGCCTTTCCGTCACCCCGAAATGCGCCGCGATGTCCTCCACGCTGCGTCCCTGTTTGAGGAGCGCTGAGAAGGCAACATATTGGTCAATCTCGTCCATAGGCAATCTGGCGATGTTTTCAGCCAGCGAGGCTTCGATGGCTGCGGCATCATCGCCCTCGTCCATAATGATGCAGGGTACAGGCTCTACGTCCTCTTGCTGTGCGATCACATTCAGGGCGTGAAAGCGCCGTTGACCGGCAATGATTTCGAAGCCCTCGCAATTGGGCCGTACCAAGAGCGGTTGGAGCATCCCGAGCGATTTGATGCTGGAGATCAGGTCATCGCCATTCTTGTGACCGTGCTTTCGTACGTTCAGGGGTGAGAGTTTAAGATTATCAATGTCAATAAATTCGAGTTTCATAGCTCGTTTCCTTTTCGTTTTGTGTCAGCGCGGAATTGCACCCGCGAGATCAGGCAAACCATGGAGGGCCGCTGATCTCTGGGGTGGAACCTCAGGCGCAATGAAAAATGAAATGAGTTCCGGCTATCGTGGCTGCGGAATAATCAACCGAGAGATTGCGGGCGATAGCATCATAGTCGATGTAATATCGCAGCGGTTCGGGGATTTCGCCATAAATCCCCTCTTCGACGAACTGCTCCGCAAGCTCTCTCATTGAGCTAAGCTCATAGAGCATAATATCGAACTGACCAGGATCATCCGCTATTTGCTCATGGGAATAACCGCATTCACCAACGGCGATTATATAGCGGGTTTTTTGATCCTCATCCCACTCATCGGCGGCATCCAGAAAGTCTGGAAAATTGGCTTGGTTCAGGCTCCAAGCTCTTGCAAGCTCGGCGTCTATGTCTTCGCCATCGATAAATTGGATTTCGAATTCTTCGACCACACCGCCGCAATCATTCCTGATCTTGGCCGCTTTGGCGGTATAGTCCTCAGTTGTTTCAAAGTAGAATCCCACCGCTGAAATATCGTAGGGCTGGGCAAATAGCTGGGTCATATCATCCTCGCTTGGTTTGGGTTATTTCCATGCGAAGCCACTTTTTTCCTTCAAGACCGCGCATGAACCCTTGCCCAGCGGCGAGCGTCCGAAAATATAAATAAAGAAGCCATTGTCCGGGCCCCGTCCGGGCAATGTCAAAACCCGGGCGTCTCGATTAACATCCGTGGATGGGTCAATGCTCTTCTCGGGAGACCGTTAGGCGCTCTCGGCCGCGTGCGGCCATAGAGCGTCTTGCGGCGGTAAGATCATTGACCCACAGCCGGAGGCGTCCACGGTTTTGATGTAAGCTGGAAAGTTGGGTTCCAAGCGCGAGATTTATCTCGTGCGAAATGAGCGGCGACACCTATGTCGCCACCTGACCTCTTATGCATCAGGGGGCGTTACCCGGATGGGCCGAGATACGGCACTTTGCCGTGTCTCGGTGGAGCTTGCCGAGGTACGAGGCTAGGGCAATAGTACCCGGCCTGCCCACCGGTGGGCGGGAGATGCGAAAGACTCAATATTATGTGAGAAGCAGTGTAAATTGATTGTTTTTAGGTCCAATTTGCCCTAAATTCTTTCAATATTAAAATAGAATAGGCGAATTAAAGATCATGCGAATATTGTATATTCTCTTCTTTTTGTTTTTATGCGCGACTCCTGTTGTGTTGCAAAGCCAGCCGGTCGACTCTAAATGGGCAAATTTACACAGCCAGCTCGTTCTTAGAGCAGAGGCAATTCGCAAAAATATAATTGAAAGGCCTGACTCAGCATTCGGAAAATTGGAGAACACAATAAATCCGCCTCTGTTGGCTGCGATAAAAGAAGACGGTTATTTGGTGTTTTTTCTGGAGCCCTCTTTGCCGTTCATTGGATGTGCGGGAGGCGGGGAAATCGTCGTTGGATTTTACAATGTTGTTCAAAATGTTTGGATGTTTTTGAGTGTCGATGAAAGCAACAGAATTTTGGACGCTCGATTATCTCTGGGATTGGAGCCAAAAGATGAAGCCGAGAATGTTGCATGGTTTGACTATGTTGCGAAAAATCGCACCATAGAATGGTCGTTACAGAAATCTGCCGAAGTTCAGTTGCGAGCTTTTATTTCTATTTTCCCGTATTCTAACTGCCCTTCGCTATCAGCGGTTCAGAATCTATTGGACGGTGATGCCGCTGCGGCGACGATTGCGGGCGAAGCGTTAAGAAAATTTGATATCGATGAATACCAACTCATCGACATACAGGCCAAGACCGCCACTAAAGGAAACGCCAAAAGCGTGGATGATATTATCCTGGCAGGAGTATGGCGACACATACCCGGTTATGACTTGCTTACCATGCATGTCGCTCGCAGAAAACGATCTGTCATGCTCGTTCAAGGGTGGGTAGACAAAGACGGAAATCTGTCGGTGGGTGGGCAGGATGTTGTCGACCTTTTGGTCAAGGAATAAGCATGTCACTTGCTCGGTCTTCGAACGCAATTGCTGCCAGCTTTGTCGTTGCCATGGCGATTTCGTCTAAGGCCGCGCAGGCTGAAGGTGAAGTCGATCGCGTTGACGATGGTTTTTCGGTAGCAGGTGAGTATCTCAAGAAATCGGGTTTTCGAGACGCCGGGAGGACCTTAGTCAGGACAGGGACAGGGCTGGGATATGGCCTTGCAGTTAACGATGCTCGGAATAAGGATTGGGCCGGTGCAGTTGGTGGAGTTGTCAGCACCACCGTTGGGATCGCAGCGATACCTAAAGGCGCAGCAATTGGAACAGTCGTACTGGGACCAGGATTTGGCACTGTAGTGGGAGCTACGGCGGGTGTCGGTGTTACGATATTAGCAGACTATCAAACGGAAAAGCTCACGCAACGTGCAATCGATGGTTTTCGCGACAAGAGATACCCCTTACAGCGCCAGATGGAAAAGGTTGGATTGGATCGCAGAAGGTTTGCTCGTGAGCGGAATGCAGACTTCAGCACACCATCCGGTGTTGCGCAGTTTGAAGCGGCACAAGCGAGACGGTCTGGTCAGTCCTATATTCCAAACCCACAATTTCAAAACATAATTGACCTATGGCAAAGTCTTGCAGACCTTGAGCAGTCTGCGGAGCCCGCTAAGCAGGCGCCGGATGGAAAGCAAACATCTGGTGAAAAGGGTCGGGATCAGGAATGCGGTCCCATGACAGCTCAGGAGCAACAGCAGATTGAGGACGATCTAGGCTTCAATATCGCTCAAGAAAAGATCTGGCTGGAAAATGGTAGGCGAAATTTGGAGCGCTCAGGCAGCGCGATAACCAATCGCCCACGGGCGGAGGCGCGGCAAATTAGAGAAGAGAGAGAATTCTCTGAAAAAATCCAAAAACATTTGAAGCAGGTACGTGAGAAAAACGGTGGCTGTGCACCAACGGCCGAAACAGCACAAGATACCGCACGACCAGCAATGAAAGAGAGCGCGGAAGGCAGGGCATCGAACCCACAAACCGACCAAAACTTGTTCACTGAGAGACGACAACACACAAGGCCGCTTTCGCGACGAAAACGTGCTGCAGGGGGAGCAGATTCGTTTGTGCCCACGCGGCGATCGTGGGTCAACAAACCCGCAAAAATCTGGATAGACAACGGGAAAAGGCCAAAGTTCGACATATACAAGCGGCGCTGACCCAGGATCATTTGCCCTTACGTTCCGAAAATGATCTCACGGAGGCAAGACAGCACTAATTAGCAAAGCAGACAATTGATATCTTCGGTAGTCTAGAAAGAAACAGGTTAGGGCGCACCGCGTGGGGCGCGCCCTAAGTGTGGCTTACGCCGCGTCCTGTACTTGGCGTTTTTCCGATCGCAGCACCGCGATGTGATCATAAGCTTTCTCAGCTAGGCGGCGGATTTTGAGAATGTCGCCTCCCGAAAAGCTGTCTGCGCTTTGGGCGCTGCCTTTCTCATCGGTATAGGTGCGGCCGAAAGTGACACTGTGGAAGGTGCCTTTTTCGGATTGGTTCTCCCAGATGCTGACTTTGAGAGCGCCATCTCGGATTGTGTGGATTGGTTTGTTGTTGGTCATGATCGTTTCCTTTCAAGTTTTTGAGCTGGTTCATTCCAGCCATGGAAAACGACCGGCTGGGCAAGGCAGAGGAGAATTGCAAGACACGCAACCACGTCCGTGTTGCAATTCACCGCTTGTCCGGCAAGATTTCCATCCTTGGCAGGAATGAACCGGCAGAGCAAAAATCGAAGGATCGTGATCCCTAAACAAAACAAATACATCCTTAGATAGGGTTAGCTCACCAGCAAAGCTGAGCCCATACCTACGCCCCTCCGCCACTATAGTTTTTTGTCCCGATTGAGTGAGAGCGAAAGCGGCACCGGCGAGGTTGTTGCGATCAGACTCGCTGCCTTTGAGCGCTGTTTCTCTTCGGCGTCAACGGTAATTGAATTTGTTGCCGCTTGAATGAATGGTGCTCAAGCCGGACCCGAGCCGCCTTGTAAACCGCCTGTCGAGAGCCGATTTACAAGCGGAGTGTATTTCATGCTCACCGAGCTCAAACGCGGTAATTTTTTGCTTTCCGCGGCGTGCAACAACTGTGATGCATCTGCAACGGTAAACGAAAATTGTCCTGCGAAGGCGTGCCGGATCATTGACAGCCTGGTCGCTTGGGTTTCTGATAGAGTTCTTGCGAACTAGTCTTAGTTTAAGGTCGTTATCGTGCTGATTCGTACGTTATCAATGTTGCTGGCGCTAGCCATCACGATCGCACCATGCACGTTCTTGGGTGCCGTGGGCGCTGGTGCGGGCACTCAAAGCGACCTTCACGCGACGATAGCCGATCACACGCACAAGGCACCGGCTAAGGGTTCGCATTGTCCACGAAATCCTGGTGAATTGGACCACGCGTGTGCAACCGACTGCCACAGCTGGAACACAACATCGATTGCTGCTGTACAAAATGTACCTACGCAGCAGGCATGGATTGGCAGTGATGCCTTCCATACTACGATAACCGTTAGCCCATTAGGGTCGATTGGTGGTCACGGACCGCCCTCAGTGTACGCCGCCGTAGATGTTTTGCTGACTGATCAGCCAATCTATGTGCGCACTGCGCGTTATCGCATCTGATACCCCCTGACGTCGATATTCTGCGTAATCTGCGGGCTTGACCCTTCGGTTTGCGCATCAGTTGCATCGCACCGGTCAAAGGGAATGCCGGGCGCTAACCGGGGGGTTAGAGATGTTTGGTCGTATTGTGATACTGCTCATTCTTACACTTGCAATTTCGGGTTGCCGAAACAGGTTCGCGGACGATTTCTTCGTACCAACGACCCATCCGGCAAATCCAGACGCGTCAGCGGGAACACCGTTGCACGTCAGCCGTGCCCTAGAGCCGGAGTTTGAAAACGTTCGTCCCAAGCTTGAGCGCAAGCGGTCTGCACCAAGGCAGCCTGCTCCTACAGATTCGAGTGCTGGTCATCAGCACCATAAGCATTAGGGAGGCGGCGATGAGATTCTATAGAACAATATCAATCAGAGTTTTCGCGATCGTTGCGTTGCTACCGCTCGGTGGTTGCATCACAACTTCTCCGGACGGTGCCTTTGACGAGGTCGCTCAGATCGTCAGCGAACGAAGCGGCAAGCGCGTGGCTTGGGATCGCGACGCTCAAACGCCATCTAACTCAAAGGCTGAAGTCCGGAGGCTCTTGTCGCGGCCCCTCACCGCGTCATCGGCTGTGCAGATTGCATTGTTGAACAATCGTAAGCTGCAGGCGACTTATGCTGAGCTTGGAATCGCGCAAGCCGATTTGGCGCAAGCCACGCGATTGCCCAACCCAATTGTCGATGGGAGCATCACGTTCAGTGATGAGGGGGTAACCAATCTTGCGTTCGGTGGAGCCCTCAAGGTCATCGAGATACTTTACATCCCGCTTAAGAAGCGTGTTGCCGCCTCTCAACTTGAAGAAGCCAAACTCCGAGTTTCGGCGGAGGTTCTCGGCGTGGCCAGTGAAACGCACCTGGCCTTCATCGACTATCAGTCAAGCCGCCAACTTGTTTCGCTCTTTCGAGATGTTCTGACCTCGACGCGCGCCTCTATGGCGGCTGCAAAAAGTCTAAGGGAAGCTGGCAACACGACGGCGCTCGAGTTCGAGACGCAGAATGCCGAGCTTGTGCGTGAGAAGTTGTCACTCGCCAAATCCGAGACAAGTGCAACAGCAGCGCGCGAAGCACTCAACGTACTTATGGGATTAAGCGGATCACAAATCCGATGGCGAGCATCTAATATGCTGCCAACGATCCCGACGCGTAAAGTTCCCACTCACAATGCTGAGCGGCGCGCGGTTGAGGCCAGCCTCGAGCTCGGGGCGGCACGTCAGAGGCTTATTACGCTCGCTAAGACATATCGGCTGAAACGTGCCGAATCATTGATACCGGACCTTGAAGCCGGCGGTGAGTGGGAACGTGATGACGGCGAAGAGGAAGCAGGTCCAATCTTTGAGATCCAGCTGCCGATCTTCGATTGGGGCCGGCCGCGCAAAGCCAAGGCAATCATGGAACTGACGCGGGCGCGGGACAACTACACTGCGCTCGCGATCAAGGTCCGCTCCGCCGCGCGTCTGACAAGAGTTTCACTCCAGACAGCTCGTAAGATGGCGCTCTATTACAAAGCGTCGGTATTACCGCAATCCAAGGTATTACTCCTGGAGACGACACGCCAGGTGAATGCGATGCAGGAAAGCGTCTTCCAGCTTATTCAAGCCAAACAACGACAGATCCGATCGTCACAAGAGTCGGTACAAGCGCTTGCGGAATATTGGCGTGCGCGTGTGCGCTTCAGTGTGCTCATGAGAGGGAAACTTCCAGCAAACCAAGCCGGCGGTACGGTTCAGATGGCCGCCGCTGAAAACCAAGGTGACTCAGGAGGTCATTAATGAAGATTACCCGCAGACAAGCATTGGCAGGCTCGGGTGTAGCGATTGCCGGAGCGGCTCTTGTTGGCCGTGATGCATTTGCCCAGTCGGACAAACACAAAGGTCATGACATGCGTGGGTCTCATAAAGGCCACACAATGGAAAAGTCCAGGACCAAGCCCGCGGCGTCTAAACATCAGTATTCCACGCCGAGAGGCAATGATTTCTATGCGCGAACAGTCGATCCGGATGACGATTTCGCGCCAGGCATGCCCGGCAAACACTACACGCCTGTCGTGGTCCCGAATGGCGCCACGCTACCTTTCAGGATTGTAGATGGTGTGAAGATCTTCCACCTCATTGCGGAAGATGTCTTTCATGAATTCGCCCCTGGTTATGAAGCCCAGTGCTGGGGGTACAACGGACGCACTCCGGGTCCTGTCATTGAGGCTGTAGAAGGTGACCGAATACGAATATATGTAACAAATAAGCTGGCTGTTCCGACTTCCACTCACTGGCACGGCATAATTCTGCCAATGGGAATGGATGGCGTATCGGGGCTTACTCAGCGCCCGTTGAGACCTGGTGAGACATTCCGCTACGAGTTCAAATGCGTTCAGCACGGAACGTTCATGTATCACTCTCACAAAGACGCCATGACTCAGGAAGGCATGGGGCTTGTGGGAATGTTCGTGATCCATCCGCGCAAGCCGAAGCGACCCCGACCTCATCGTGATTTTTCTCTGATGATGCATGAATGGGATATCAAACCGGGCACATATCGCCCCGACACGAGCGTGTCGAGCGGATTTAATACACTCACTCTCAATGGGAAGGTTTTTCCTGGTACCGCGCCGCTAGTTGCCAAGATGGATGAGCGTGTCCGTATACGGATCGGGAACCTGTCGGCAATGGACCATCATCCGTTCCATGTCCATGGCTACGCATTTCGCGTGACGGAAACGGATGGCGGCGAAATCCCTGAACCTGCCCAATGGCCTGAGACGACAGTGCTCGTTTCGGTGGGGCAAACCCGCAACATTGAATTCGTGGCGGACAATCCAGGGGATTGGGCCATGCATTGTCACATGACTCATCACACCATGAACCAAATGGGCCATGGATTGCCGAATATGGTTGGTGCCGATCCAACGACCATCGACAAACGCGTAGCGAGTTTGGTGCCGGGTTATATGACAATGGGGACGGACGGTATGGGCGACATGGGCAAGCATGCCGCTCATATGGATATGCCCGAAAACAGTATCCCGATGGTAGGAGCCCAGGGCCCTTATAGCTATATTGGCATGGGTGGCATGTTCACTGTCCTGAAAATTCGCGAGCAGCTCAACAGCTATGACGATCCGGGCTGGTATGCACCGCCGGCCGGAACTCTTGTCGGACCGGCAACCATAGCTCAGTTGAAGCGCGACGGAATTAAGGTCTAGTGGCCTGTGGCGATGAACAGGATCTCGCTTTCGATACTAGTCATCGCGGTCGCACTCGGTCTTGGGATCGCAGCTGGGCATTGGTGGGACGCACCTCAGCGCAAAGATGTGCAAATTCCAAAACGCCTTTCAGCGAGCGAGGTGGCCGGACAGGCAGCTTTCAACAAATACTGTCTGAAGTGCCACGGAGAACACGCAGCAGGAACGAAAAGCGGCCCGCCGCTCGTTCACATGATCTATGAGCCTAGTCATCACTCGGACCGGTCTTTTTTTCAGGCGGTCAAGTCTGGCACGCGAAAACACCACTGGCCCTACGGCGATATGCCCGCTTTGCCGAACGTCAGCGACAAGGAGATCGAGTCGATTATCGACTATGTACGCCGAATTCAGCGCGCGAATGGCATCTTTTGAGGTTGAGAATGCCGGTGTCGGTCAAAATGCCAAACCCGAGGTATCTATGCGCTCAACTAGGAGGAGACGAACTTGTCTGCCGAGATCTGGGATCTGGCCCCACTCATAATACGATGTCGAATGTCTACCTCGACATCAAAGTCCAGAAAGCCAATGGAAAAGGAGAACGTATCCAATGTTAATCCAGAAATCTGATCAGATAAAATGCTGTGTTGGTCAAAAAAAGAAATCGGCTTCGGTTGTCTTGATTGCCGCCGGCTTCCTGCTTGCCGGCATGTCCGGACCGGTTCTTGCAGCCGCGGGCAAGCCAGGACATCAGCACGACAAGGGGCATGATCATGAGGCGATGAAGAAGAAAGATCACGGTCACCATAAGGGCGAACACGATCAACACCAAGGCCACCATATGGATCACGGCAAAATGCCTGGTGGTTCTCCTGGCAAGGCATCTGAAGTTGACCGGAAAATCGAGCTGGTCGCCAAGGACATTGGGTTCGACCTCAAATCGATCAAGGTCAAGAATGGTGAGACGGTCGAATTCGTGATCCGCAATATCGGTGCACTGGTGCACGAGTTTACGATTGGCCCAGTAACCATGCAAAAGGCTCATCAGGCAGAAATGCTGAAGATGATGGAGTCGGGCAAGCTGGAAGCCGACCGGATTGTGGATAATTCCGGACATACACACCCCAATACAGTCCTGATCGAACCGAAGGCGACCAAAAGGATTATTTGGACATTCGCAAAGGCCGGTGATCTGGAGTTTGGCTGCAATATTCCAGGCCACTATGAAGCTGGGATGAAGGGAAAATTCACTTTCACAGGAGGCTAAACCCTGACCGTCCCGCTTACGATTGGTTCGATTTTGGTCGGCCGTGTAGGTGGGGCGGCTTCTTCCCCAGGGAGTAAACATGCTGTGCAATCGCAATCTAAATATTTATTCGGCATGTAATTGACCCGTCTTGTGAAGATGGGAAAGGTCAATGTTAGTATTGGATAGCGCTAAAAACATTATACCAGTAGTATTGATAGAAAGTCGGAATAGATCGGTTGAAAAAGGTGGATTTGTTATTTTCAACCCGATTGATGGGGGCAGCAACATCGATGGAAAAATCAAACAAATCCATTGTCGACCGTGAGGATTTTATACTCCGCAATTGTGCGGACAAGCGTGTGCTGCACGTGGGGTGCGCCGATTTTCCGGCGGCAGCGGAGCTGATATCGCGTGGTAAATGGCTACATGACAAACTAACAGCTGTAGCATCGCAATGTTACGGAATTGATAACTCGGAAGAAGAGCTGGCCTATTTACGATCTGAATATGGGTTCGATAATATCGGATATGGAGATGCGGAGAATTTGGGTGATCTGAATATCGGAAATTTTGATGTTATAGTAGCAGGAAATGTTATAAATTATCTGTCAAATCCTGGACTATTTTTTCAGGAAGCAAAGAAAAAGCTGAATGATGGAGGAATTTTAATTGTAACGGCTATAAATGCATTTGCGGCAAGGAGATTTGTGTCAGTTTTGATAGGATCTGAAAGGACACCTATATATACGACATTTTATTCGAGTCACTATACCTTGAAAATGCTGGCTCAGCGAAATGGATACTCGGTTGAAGAAAGGCATTCTTACAGATTGAAGTGGTCGAAGCCCTTGAAGTCGTATTTGTTTGAGCGGTTTTTTTCTGTCATCTCCACCGATTCTGTCGAAGGTCTTGTGCATGTCTGGCGCCCTCTTGGGACATCGCACAATGATCCAGAACCAAGTGAAAGCAGAGAGGCGAACTGCTGATCGACCTCCCAAATTGGAATGTGCCGCGATTCAATGAGAGGTGCTGCCGCTTGCGCAGGACCCATGCGCTATTTGCTGGGGTCGCCCGAAGGGTGACAGGGGTTGCCACAGAACACGCCTGTTATGATCGCAATCGCAAATATGCAGAGGATGAGTCCTGTGCAAGCGGCATCCATGGTGTCATTCAATGTGCCCAGCCGCTTCCGTCGTAACACCCCCCACCCGAGCTTATCTATTCGCAGATGCGCTTTGTTTTCCGTCAAATATCATGACGAGAAGTCAGTATGCGGCAATGAGGCATGATTTTGCAGGATTGCTTCAATCGGCTGTTGCGCCGGATAATGCTGTTGAAATCTGATCGGCATACGGGAGCTGCAGAATGAAAAAACTGACTGATGATGCAGCTGAATCTGCATCAACAGCATCTGTAGCATCACCGGATGGTATTCGCAGTAGTGGGACTGTCTCCATCGCTCGTGTTCTCGTCATGATATTTGGCGGAGTCATTGTGGTGGCATTGATCATTGTTCTTGGAATTGGATTCTGGACCGGACGTCAGAACACACTTGACCATCTGACACATCAAGCGGAAATGAATCTCTCTTTCGCTGACTCATATATATCGCATCTTCTCGACCCTGTCGCAGGACAGCTTTTGTATCTCAGAGACTCTATTGCGCATGATCCCGAGATCGTGACTGATTCCGAGCGAACAGTTGATATTCTCAGAGGTGCTCTTGCTGCTACGCCTCAGATCCATTCCATAGCCTTTGTCGATTCAGAATTTCAGCACATCAAGATAGAAAGGGGCGGCGATCGTGGAGTTTCGGCGATGATGGAAGACGGGAGCAAGAATCCAGCAGTTCGAGCGATCGTGAATACGGCGAAGATTGAAACAAAACTGACATGGGATGAGCCTGAGGGAACGAAGAATCAATCGTTGGCGCTTCTGCCTTTGCGAATGCCCCTGCAATCGAACAATCGGTTTATCGGTGTTCTGGTTGCGCGTGTGTCATTGGAAAAGCTGTCCGAGCTCCTGGCGGATTTGAAATTTCAATCGGGAACAGTGGCATTTATCACCGATGCAAACCATCAAGTATTAGCCCATCCCAAACTATCGTCGAAGGCGTCCGAACCGTTCCGTGACAAACCCTTGCCGATGGCTGTTACATTTGTTGATCCGGTACTTGAGGCGATGCATGTCAGCCAACGGCATCAACATTCCGCTACCAAACATTTTGAGGGTCAATGGCAACTCACGGATGTGAATGGTGAACCCTATCTGTTCATGCATCGAAAGATTTCTGACTATGGAGAGAAGGCCTGGACACTAAGCAGCTACTATCATGCTTTTGATTTTGCGCAGGACATGCGCCGATTGATTTGGGCGGCGTTTGCTGGCATGGCCGTTCTCATCGTGGCGGTCGCAGCCGCCGTCATACTTGGTCAACGTATCTCACTCCCGATACAGAATTTGGAGGGAGCCGCACGACTTATTGGGAACTTTGATATTGCCTCGGTTTCCAGGCTTCCGGGTAGCCGCTTTCAAGAGGTTAACGAAGCGGCGCGCGCCTTCAACGTCATGCTCAATGGATTGCGTTGGTTTGAAACCTATGTGCCAAAGGCCCTGGTTGAGCAGTTGATGAAACATGATGACGGGAGCGGCCTTGCATCGACCGAACGTGAAGTAACAGTGCTGTTCACTGACATCGTCGGTTTCACCGAGTTTTCAGAGACAATACCAGCTGCGGAGATCGCAGAGTTTCTCAATGATCACTTTGAGCTGGTTGCGGAGTGTATCAGTGCGACAGGAGGGACTGTAGACAAGTATATGGGGGATGGCATGATGGCGTTTTGGGGTGCTCCGGAATGGCAGCCCGATCACGCCGAGAGGGCATGTCAGGCAGCTAAGTCAATCGCGACCGTCCTGCGCGAGGACAATCGAAAGAGGGCACAAGCTGGCCGTCCACTGGTCTTTATGCGGATTGGTATACATACCGGCAACGTTGTTGTCGGAAACATTGGCGCCGTAGGTCGAATGAACTACACGATTGTCGGCGATACAGTGAACACGGCAAGCCGTCTTGAGCAGATGTGCAAAGAAGTGAGCGAGAAATCTCCGGATATAATGGCACTTATTAGCGGGACGACAGCTGCGGCTCTTGCGTCCGGCGTTGCTTTGGTTGACCTGGGAAGACATCGTCTTCGGGGGCGACAAGGCTGCGTCGCAGTGTTCCGATTGATTTAGTCGGTTGCTCAGGGCAATGTGATGTCGTAACGCATCGAACTGCCGACCCCATGAACATGGGAGCGTCGCGTTGATTGCGGGAATCCGGGGCAGCGATGCATCGAATCTTTGCCTCATAATGGCGAGTTGAAGAGGCATTAACTGCACCGATGTGGCCTGCCTGCAACGGTAAACGAAAGTCGGGTCGTTAAGAGCGGCCATGTTATTGACAGTGCTGACGGTTGCACCACTTAATATAAGAGGTAAGATGCCGCTATCAGGATCGCTGCTGTGTTGATTCGTACATTATCAATGCTATTGGCCTTGGCAATCGTGATTGCCCCTTGCACTTTTTTGGGTGCCATTGGCGGGGCCGCGGGCCATCATGGTGACGCTCACGGTGCGGTCGCCGGTCATGCGCATGGGGCTCCAGCAACGGCATCGCATTGTCCTCGCCATCCTGGTGGACTTGATCATCGCTGTGCAACTGATTGCCATAGCTGGAACGTGACAACTGTTGCCACGCCGAAGTCGGAACCGGTGGAGCAGATTTGGTTTGACAGTGGCGCGTTCCACGCCGCAAGTTCTATATCGCTGATAGAGCCGTCGAGCTTACACGAGCCACCTCGCGTCGACACCGATTTCGGAATATTAGCCATCGACCGACCGGTCTATGCGAGTTCCGAGCGTTACCGAATCTGATCTAGCCTTACAATTCCATTCCTTATGACTTGCGGGCCCAAGGCTCGTTTCACACAGGAATTGTATGCGTACCGGCCAACGACAGCGCCGGGCGTTTGCCGAGGGGTTAGAGATGTTTTGTCGTTCTATCATATGTGTTGCGGTGTCCTTTACAGCGTTCAATCTCTCACTGTCCCCGGTTAGTGCGGCAGGACGTTTGTCTCTGAGGGAAGCTGTTTCGATTGCAGTGAAGAAGCATGATCCAACGGTGATAGCGCCCGAGGAGCGGGCTGCGGCGCTGAATGAGAAAGCTGTTTCAGACTCGCAACTACCGGATCCAACTTTTAATTTCGGATTACTGAACGTTCCGGTTGATACATTCCGATTTACCCAAGAGCCAGTGACACAGGCTAAGGTTGGGATCCAACAAACGCTTCCTCCAGGTAAGACTCGTTCCATAACGCGGCGCAGACGCACTGCGGAGGCCGGAGTTGAAGGCGCGAAGGCGCGTCTGCAAGAATTGCTGATAAAACGCGACACCCGAACAAACTGGCTGGAACTATATTACTGGTTGGCCGCTTCGCGAAAAGTTGCCGAAAGCTATCGTGCTGTTGAAGAACTTGTTTCCGTTGCGAAATCAATTTTCGCAACGGGCCGGCAGAATAGCCAGGATGTTCTGCGTGCTGAACTCGAGCTCAGCCTGCTTGGTGATCGACTGATTGATGTTCGTCGGCAAATGGAATTGTCGCGTGCCAATCTTGCCCGGTTCATAGGGCAGGCGGCTGCATCTAGACGTCTGCCTGCTCTGCTTCCAGGCCTGTCGTCGCCCCCTAGACAAGGCGTATTGCGAAAGTTGGTTGTGCGGCATCCGTTGGTTCTGATTGAGGATGCACGCATTCAGATCAGCAGCTACGATGTAGATCTTGCTCACCAGCAGTACAAACCACGCTTTTCGGTGGGGGTGGATTACGGAGCGCGAGGCGGTGACCGTCCCGATTTTCTCTCTGCCAAGATTGGAATGAGCCTTCCGATATTTACAGGGAAGCGTCAGGATCGAGATCTCAATGCTGCCCACCATCAGCGCGCGGCAGCGGTCCTTGGCCGCGACGCCCGTCTGCTTGAGATCGATAAGGCGCTTTCGCGGACTTATGCTGACTGGAAACGGTTGGGAGAGCGGATTTCGCTGTATAGCGGCGTCGTTATTCAGCGAGCTGCTGACACAACGAAGGCGTCATTGACGGCTTATCGAGCCGGCGTTTCTGATTTCGCGGAGCTTATCCGTTCGCGCTTAGCTCAACTTGACAGCGAACTCATGCTCGTGCGCTTGCGCGTGAACCGTGCTCAAGCGAATGCAAAACTTCTGTTCTTAGCCCTGAAGTAGACATTGATATGAAGCTAAAAACTATCAGCATTGCGGTCGTCATGCTTTCGCTGGGCATCGGCGTTGGCTACAGCCTATCCCGTTTCGATCTGAATGAAAGCAAGGCATCTGGAGCACAGAAACAAGAAAAAGAGATACTCTATTGGGCTGCACCAATGGATCCGAACTTCCGTAGCGAGAAGCCGGGAAAATCGCCGATGGGCATGGATCTGATTCCAGTCTTTGCTGAAGACGGGCCAGGCGCAGATGACGGCAAGGATGAGAAGGCGCTCAAAATCAGCGCAGCTGTTGTCAACAATATTGGAGTCCGAACAAGCAAAGCTAAGAATCAGACTCTTTCTCAAATGATCAACACGGTTGGTTTCGTCACACCAGATGACGATATGACGCGCGATATCCATGTTCGAACAGAAGGTTGGATCGAGAAACTGGTTGTGAAGACCGAAGGGGAACGTGTGAAAGAAGGCGATCTGCTGTTTCAGTTCTACTCTAGGGAACTTTCCAACGCCCAAGCGGAGTACATCCAGGCGATTGCCATCAAACAATCTGAGCTCGCCAAAGCCGCCCTGAGTCGTTTGGAAGCGCTGGGCATGTCGGAACGGCAAATTGGAGAGCTGAAAGTAAATCGCAAGATAAATAACTTGGTCGATGTGTATACACCCCAAGCTGGCTATGTCGTCAACCTGAACGTCCGGGAGGGAATGTTCATCCAACCAAAGACAACTGTGTTCAGGTTGGCTGATATGTCCTCGGTCTGGATTATGGTTGAAATCTATGAACACCAGGCCAGCAAAGTAGCCAAGGGTCAGAAGGCTGAAATGCGTTTGCCGTTTCTCCCCGGAAAGATTTGGGAGGGGTCTGTTGACTATGTCTATCCGACCGTTGATCCGCAAAGCCGCACGATACGTGTTCGCTTGCGATTCAACAATCCCGGCGAGCAGTTGAAGCCGAATATGTACTCCGAAGTGACAATCCATGGGGCGGCGAAAGAGAATATCATCACGATCCCGCGCGAAGCGCTCATCCGCACTGGCAAATCGGAGCGCGTCATACTAGCGCTCGGCGAGGGGCGTTTCCGGCCTGCTCAGGTTGTCTCGGGAATGGAGTCAGATGACCGAGTCGAAATCGTCGTTGGCCTGCAGAAGGGCGAAACCGTCGTAACGTCGGGTCAATTCCTCCTCGATTCGGAAGCCAGTCTCGATGCGAGCCTTCTTCGCATGACTGATGCTGTTGGAAACGAAGAAGCGCAAGAGGTCGCAGCGAGCCCGATCTCTGCTCGAGGCGTCGTTGATTCAATCAAAGCTGACGAGCGCAAACTCAATATTACACATCAGCCGATCGCCGCGATTGGGTGGCCCAACATGACCATGGATTTCCGGGTCGGGAAGGGCGTCGATATAGATTCTCTGAAGGTTGGCGACAGCATCGGCTTCACCCTCAAGAAAGATGAAGCCGCTGGTGACTATGTCGTTCAGTCTGTCTCGAAAGGCAGCAGCAAGTAACTGTTTGCTGGGAGGCGAACCATGATTGCCAATATCATCAGATGGTCAATCGAGAACAGATTCATGGTGGTCATGTTGACCCTGCTACTGACGGCTTGGGGTCTTTATACCGTCAAGAATACACCGCTTGACGCTATTCCCGATCTTTCGGACGTGCAGGTCATCATTAAAACGAATTATGCCGGTCAGGCACCACAGCTTGTCGAAGATCAGGTGACCTATCCTCTGACCACCGCCATGCTTGCTGTTCCGGGGGCGGTAACAGTTCGTGGCTACTCGTTTTTCAACGATTCCTATGTCTATATTATTTTTGAAGACGGGACTGACCTCTATTGGGCCCGTTCGCGCGTTCTCGAATATTTGAGCCAAGTCGCACCGACATTACCCGCCGAGGCGCGTACTGCACTGGGTCCGGATGCAACAGGGGTTGGCTGGGTCTATCAATATGCGTTGGTCGACCGAAGCGGACAACGCGATCTTTCGCAGCTACGCAGCATTCAGGATTGGTTCCTGAAATTCGAACTCCAAACCATCGATGGCGTTTCCGAAGTGGCGACGATCGGTGGAATGACCAAGCAGTATCAGGTCTCGGTGAATCCCAATCGGTTGCGCGCCTACAATATCCCTCTTTCGAAAGTGCGGAGGGCCATTCGGCGAGGCAATCAGGAGACAGGCGGCAGGGTCTTGGAGATGGCCGAAGCGGAATACATGATCCGTGCGTCCGGCTACATCAATAGCATGGAAGACTTGCGCAGTATTCCACTGGGTCGGACCAAGATGGGGACACCGATCCTGCTGAAGGACATCGCTGATGTTCGATTGGGGCCTGAGTTACGCCGTGGAATTGGCGAACTGAATGGCGAAGGCGAAGCCGTCGGTGGCGTCGTGATCATGCGTTTTGGTGAGAACGCCCTTACGACAATCCAACGGGTCAAAGAAAGGCTTCAGATTCTGAAGAAGAGCCTTCCTGAGGGTGTCGAGATCGTCGAGACTTATGATCGTTCAGCCCTCATCGAGCGTGCGGTTTACACGCTGGTTGAAAAACTGATCGAAGAGTTTCTTGTGGTGGCTCTGATATGCGCGATTTTTCTCTTCCACCTGCGCTCCGCCGTGGTTGTTATATTGAGCTTGCCAGTAGGAATCATCGCGGCGTTTGTTGTGATGAATGCCCAGGGTATGAATGCCAATATCATGTCCTTGGGCGGAATCGCGATTGCTGTTGGGGCGATGGTGGACGCAACGATCGTCATGATCGAGAATTTTCATAAGCATCTTGAAAAACCGGAGAATGCTGACAAGAGTAGATGGCAACTTGTAGCCGATGCAACGGTCGAAGTCGGGCCTCCTCTCTTCTTCTCCCTGATTATCATCACGCTTAGTTTCGTGCCGATCTTCGCGCTTGAGGCGCAGGAAGGTCGGCTTTTCCATCCGCTGGCATATACAAAGACATATGCGATGGCTGCTGCGGCCGCGTTGTCCATTACCATCGTCCCGGTGCTGATGGGATACTTTATCCGCGGGCACATAACGCCAGAACACAAGAATCCGGTGAATAGGATTTTGGTTGCGGCCTACCGGCCCTTTATCAATCTTGTTCTGAAATCGCCTTGGGCGATGGTGGCTGTGACGTTGATCGCGGTGGGCAGTATGCTATGGCCATTGCAGCATATCGGCAGTGAATTCATGCCCGATCTGAATGAGGGCGATCTCCTCTACATGCCGAGCGCTCACCCAGCGATATCGGCTGGCAAGATGACGCAAATTCTTCAGCAAACGAACAAGTTGATCAAGACAATACCCGAGGTTGAATCGGTTTACGGGAAGGCCGGGCGTGCGGAGTCGGCTACGGACCCAGCACCGCTGACGATGGTGGAGACGACAATTCGGCTGAAGCCTGAGGAGCAATGGCGGCCTGGAGTAACGACTGAGAGCATCAAGGCAGAACTGAACCGTCTGGTCCAAATACCGAGCCTGACGAATGTTTGGATCATGCCGATCAAGAATCGGATTGATATGCTCGCAACCGGCATCAAAACGCCTGTTGGGATCAAGGTCGCGGGCCCTGATTTGAAAGTGATCGCTGAGATCGGGCAGCGCATCGAGAAAGTGATTGGGGGGGTGCCTGGAACAGCATCGGTCTATGCTGAACGTGTTACAGGTGGCCGTTTTGTGGACGTGGATATCAACCGGCTCGCTGCTGCGCGCTTCGGTCTCAATATCGCGGACGTTCAAGATGTCGTTCGTACAGCGATTGGGGGCATGAAAGTGACCGAGAGCGTGGAGGGACTGGAGCGCTATCCTGTCAATCTGCGATATCCACGCGAGTTCCGTAATTCACTTGAGCGTTTGCGGTCGCTACCTGTGGTGACGCCGTCGGGCGCGCAGATCCCTCTTGGTTCGGTTGCGACGATCAAGGTTTCGGATGGGCCTGGCTTGATCCGCAGTGAAAACGCTCGACTGAACGGCTGGATTTACGTCGATATAGCGGGAAGAGATATCGGTTCTTATGTTGCTGACGCTCAGGCAATTGTTGGTGAGCAGATCAATCTGCCGGCGGGTTATTCGCTCTCTTGGTCCGGTCAGTTCGAGTATATGCAACGCGCCAAGAACCGATTAGCCGTCGTGGTGCCGGGTACGCTCGTGATCATTCTGTTGCTGTTGTATGTAAGCTTTCGCAACATGATTGCGGTGGCAATTATTATGGGAACGCTGCCACTCTCAATTGTGGGCGGCATCTGGTTTCTCTATCTGCTCAATTACAATATGTCAGTTGCGGTTGGGGTTGGATTCATCGCTCTAGCGGGCGTTGCTGTTGAGATTGGTGTTTTGATGATCGTATATCTCAATCACGCGCTTGAGCAGAAAGAAGACGAGGTGCGGGAAGCTGGAAGAGAGCTGTCGGAGACCGATCTTCGTGAGTCTGTCATTAATGGCGCGCTGTTGCGCGTGCGTCCAATTATGATGACGGTATCGGTGATTATTGCAGGTCTGCTGCCAATCATGTTGGGGACAGGTACCGGCTCGGAAGTAATGCGCCGAATAGCAGCTCCCATGGTTGGGGGGATGGTTAGTGCAACTATTCTTACACTCCTAGTAATACCAGCAATCTTTTTGATATGGAAACGTGTCCGCATACGGCGTGCGGCTCGGCCCCCGCGGCCGATCGATGCTGCAGCTGAGCCGGCGGAGTGAGGATCATTGCCTCAACAAATTGTTGGATCGATCTTTGTGAGGCGCGTGAGGAGACGGCTAATGACCCTTTCGCATCTCGCATGCGAAGAGGCTACGTTGTGTTTGGGAATTCAAGGCGGCCAGGCGTCTCTGTGTGAGCGTATTCGACAGATAGAGAATGCTTGTTAGCGTGGAAGCTCGATTTCGACTCGCAAACCACCGCCGTCTCGATCTTCAAGCGTTACCTCTCCTCCATGACCGCGGATGATCGTGCGTGCTACTGTGAGCCCGAGCCCCGATCCACCTGTTTCCCTGTTGCGGGATGTCTCGAGCCTCTGGAACGGCAAGAATGCTTGCTCGCGTTGAAACTCGGGAATGCCAGGCCCGTCATCATCGATTTGAATGAAGATCGCATCTCGTCCATTTTGCATTGAAATGTGAGCTTGGGTTCCGTACCGGATCGCATTGTCAACAATGTTCGTTAGGGCGCGTCGCATCGCAACCGGGCGGCATAGATACGGGACCGAACTATCTGCAGTGATCAGAGAGATTGAATGGCCGGCATCGAGCATGTCGTCACGGATGCGAAGCAGAAGACTATTTAGATCAACCTTGGCTCGTGGTTCGTCAGAGGACTCGCCACGAGCAAACGACAATGCTGACGTCACCATGTTCTGCATGTCATCAAGGTCTGACAGGACTTTTCGTTGCTGGTCCACATCCTCGATTAGTTCAGCGCGTAGCCGCAATCGTGTAATCGGTGTACCCAAATCGTGAGCGATTGCCGCCAGCAACTGAGTGCGATCATCGACGAAACGTCGAATGCGGGCCTGCATTTCGTTGAATGCAATCGCGGCATATCGAACTTCTGAGGGGCCGTCTTCGGACAAAGGTGGTGCTTTGACATCGGTGCCGAGTCGCCGCGCTGCAGCTGCCAAGTTTACAAATGGCCGCGTCAAATTGCGAACCATCAGGACTGAAGACACGCACACTGCGGCCAGCATGACGAGTGTCGAGAGGACGAAGCGGAATGACCAAAATGGCTCGGATGATGGGAGTGGTACAACAAAGTTTAGCCAGCTCTTGTCCCGAAGTTGCATGGCGACGAGCAATGCGTTCCCAATATCCAGTCTTTCTTGCGTCTTCTTGAAATGCTCCCGCCAAATGGCGGTACTGGCAGGGTCTGCATCGCGAATCCGAAAGTTCCATTTGCTTTCATTCGACAAATGCGAAAAGAGAGCGACATCGGTCGCGTCTGTATGCGAAGAATTGGCAGGTGCTTCACCGAGAGCGCGTTCCCAACCCCAAGCAATATGAAGGCCTAAACCGTCTATGAGTTCCACGATCCGTTGTCGACGGGGCTGTGGGGCGTCGTCGACGAGCCTGCTTATCGTGATGATATGTTCGCCGATATGCGCGGCGCCCGAACGCGTGAGTGCACTCGTCCGGTCGATGGAATATAGTGCAACACTCAAGGTATGCGAGATCATCAGGCCGAGGATCAACACGAGCAGTGTGCGGTTGGTGAGAGTGTCAGGTATCAGTTGCTTCATGCTTCATAACCGGGGGAGTGAATAGATAACCGCCCCCTCGAACGGTCTTGATGAGTTCTGGCTTGGCGGGATCGACCTCGATCTTCTGACGTAACCGGCTCACCTGCATATCAACGCTTCGATCGAATGGTGCCTCGCTTCGGCCTCGCGTCAGATCAAGGAGTTGATCGCGGCTCAACACCCGCCGTGGATGCTCAACGAAGGCGAGCAAGAGATCAAACTCGCCTGTACTGAGGTCGACGATCAGCCCATCCGGCGATTCAAGGCGACGCAATCCTGAGTCCAGTTTCCAGTTGGCGAAAGTCAAAATGTGCCGGTGAGATCCAGCGACATTTGACGATGTGCCCCGAGCACGTCTGAGCACCGCTTTCATCCGCGCCAGTAGTTCGCGTGGATTGAATGGCTTGGCCACATAGTCGTCGGCGCCCATCTCTAGTCCGACGATCTTGTCTGTCTCCTCGTCCATTACAGTCAGCATGATCACAGGAATGGATGAGGTTGCGCGCAAATCGCGGCAAAGGGTGAGGCCGTCTTCTCCGGGGAGCATTAGATCAAGTACAATCAGATCGATGTGCCAATCTTTCAGGGCTCGGCGCATGTCCTTGCCGTTTTCTACTGCCGTAATCCGATAACCGTGTTTGGTCAGGAATCTTCCAAGAAGATCACGGATTTCACGGTCGTCGTCGACGACCAGAACATGACCTACTTGGCCGCTAGCCGGTGTATTCATCTGATCAGGATAGTCCTCCGCTCCATCATCTTCGACAGTAAAATGTAACGGATCGTAACACCGAGGGCCGGTGTGACAGCGCGTTACCAATCGGCCCTCCTAGAAAGGTTGGGCTGTTACGGACAGCACCTACATTCATATCAAGAGAATAACAGATACGAGAGTTCGCGAAGTTATCGATCCATGTCCCATGCCGTGTTTGTCGCGTTCAAAGCTACCAAGTTCGTAGGCGCGTTGGATGATGATCCTGAAGCTGCTTGGGCACGGAGTCGAATCTGATCTCGATGTCCAGTGGAAGTTGAAAGCCGCGATGCTGAAATACCATCACTGAATAACGCCATCAACGGAGTGCGAGATCGCAACATCGAAATGCCTCCAGCGACGTTCGAGCTGCGCTTTCGCGTCGCTGCATCCCGAACGCTCGCTCCTAAAGCCGCAGCGGACGGACTGAACGGCCGCTTACAATTGTTCTCGACCTAGTCGGCTGAGGGAGGCCCGTGAGGTCAACGATCATTCTTAGATCAGACGGCCCTACTTGGAATTGGGCAGTAAGAGCCGAGTAAGAGAATAGACAATGGCAAATGTCAATGTGCCGAGCAAAGAGCTTTCCCTGCAAGAAATGCTCGCCGACCCTATCGTGCGAATCGTGATGGCACGTGATGGAGTTTCAGAAGCGGACGTCAACGCCTTGGTCGTTGCAGTGCGTGGCCGAAGGGCGCGCAAAGCCAGTAAGTGGACTATCGCAAACTGGCTAGGATTTTTTGGGACGAATACTCGATCATCCCGCATAGGCAATCGCCAATCAGCGGAGCGATCCACGTCAACGAACAGTCAGAGTTGGCATGGCCATTTCAGGGCGCTGTCATGGCTTTCGCTGAGCCGAAAAAATAACTGGAATTCGAAATGACCAAAGTGAGGCAGGCAACCAGACCAAAGCCCAAGGGAGCCCTCGTGCGGACGAAGCAGGCGCGTAAATCTGCACGGCGGTACACGAACATCGAGAAACGCGTCCAGGCATCAGTGCCGGTTCAGAATCAAACAAAATCGCGTCAGTTTTTTCCATCCGAACCCATATTGGAGTCACTGCAATACGGGTTTGATGTCTGGCAACGTTCAATTCTTTTTTTGGATGCGCTTCGCCAGCGGGCTGACAATATGTTGGTTCACGAGCGCACGGGCCTGCCGCCGCTTTTGAAGTTCGAGTATGAGACGATGCTCGATGCCCGATCCTTTAGCCGGCCTGCCAATTATGCGCTTCTGAGGATTGTTTCGGTTGGAGACGATTGCCTCGAAGACTGTCTTGACGAAAGCAAGCCGCCGGTGATCGTTATCGACCCACGTGCAGGTCACGGCCCCGGCATCGGCGGCTTTAAAAAAGACTCCGAGGTCGGCATGGCTCTCCGCGAAGGGCATCCGGTCTACTTTGTCGTGTTTTTCCCTGAACCGGTCGCGGGACAGACTTTGAGTGACGTGCAGTTCGCTTTGCGACGCTTCGTCGAGGAGGTTGCTCGCCGTCACCCTGACAATCCCCCGGTGCTCTACGGAAATTGTCAAGCTGGATGGGCGGTGACACTGCTCTCCGCTGATTGCGAAGGCCTTGTTGGCCCTGCGGTACTCAACGGCTCGCCATTATCCTATTGGGCTGGAGAGTCTGGCGTAAATCCGATGCGGGTCACAGGTGGATTATTGGGCGGTGCATGGTTGACCCATTTCATAGCTGATGTGGGTAACGGACAATTCGACGGTGCCTGGCTTGCGCTCAACTTTGAAAACCTGAAGCCGGAAAAGGCGATCTGGGAGAAATACTCAAGCCTGTTTAACAAGATTGATACAGAACGGGAGCGCTTTCTCGAATTCGAGCGTTGGTGGAATGGTTTCTATTTCCTTAGTCGGGAAGAAATCGTTGCAATCGTAGAGAATCTCTTTATCGGCAACCGGCTTGAGCAGGGTAGCTTTCGCATTTGCGAGGGGTGTTACGCAGACCTGCGGCGTATCCGTAATCCGATTGTGATCTTTGCATCATATGGCGACAATATAACCCCACCACACCAGGCACTGAGCTGGATTCCCACAGTTTACAAGGACACGGACGAACTGAAAAAGGCCGGTCAGCGGATTGTCTATCTCACCAATCCTCATGTGGGGCATCTCGGTATCTTCGTTTCAGCGAATGTCGCGCGTTTCGAGCACCGCGCAATTCTTGAAAGCTTGGATGATATCGAGGCGTTGAAGCCAGGCCTCTACGAGATGAAGATCGACAACCCGAGTGGCGATCCAGACTGCCATAAGCCGCAATACAGTGTGCATTTCGAGGCACGGACGATCGAAGACATCAGGTTCGAGAATCCGTACGAAACGTTCGAACAAGTGCGTACATTGTCGGAAGCCAACGAGTCCATATATCGGACTTTTGTCAGCCCCTGGGTGCAAGCGGCGACAAATCCTTGGATTGCCGAATCACTCAAATGGCTGCACCCAATGCGGACCAGCCGCTGCGTGTTTTCGGAGCAATTTAATCCATGGATGCAAGGTGTCGCCGGGCTTGCCGGAGCGATTGCAAAATCCCGTCAACGCCTTTCCGATGACCACCCGTTCATGCGGGGTGAGGTAGAAGGAATTGCCGAGATCGCAGATGCACTGGAGCAGTGGCGGAGCATCCGCGATAGCGGCCTTGAGCTAGCTTTTCGTATGATCTACGAAAATTCGATCACAAGGCCAGCAAACAATGAATGAGACAATCCAGTCTCCGCAAATATCGAAGGCTGATTCCGCTGCAACCCTGGTGATCAATTGCGGTTCGTCGAGCATCAAGTTTGCGCTTTTTGCAGGCGACAAGATGCCAGAGCGCATCTGGTCGGGAGCACTGGAACGTATCGGATTGTCGGGTAGCCGATTCCATGCATTCGACGCGAGCGGCCTTACCATTTTCGACGACATCGTTTCAATTTCAGACCATGCACACGCGCTCGTCTTACTGTTGGAAATACTCGATCGCCATCCAGCTGGAGCGCTTCCAACTGCCGTTGGCCATCGAGTTGTTCATGGTGGACCTGATTGCGACTGCTCTTTGGCAGTCGACCGTGTGCTGGTGGAGCGGCTGCGCGGATTGGTTCCTCTGGCCCCCTTGCACCTGCCCCATAACCTGGCTGGTATTACTGCTCTAGCGAAACTGCGACCTGACCTTCCTCAAGTTGCAAGTTTCGATACGGCTTTCCATGACCGGTTACCGCGAGTCGCTCGTCTTACAGGCTTGCCAAAGCGTTTCGAGCAAGAAGGTGTTCGCCGCTATGGATTTCACGGCCTTTCCTACGAATATGTCATAGAGGAGATCCGCCGGCGGTATGGCGACGATGCTGCTAATGCCCGAATTGTCGTTGCGCACCTTGGTAACGGCGCGTCCATGGCAGCCATCCGCAGCGGACGGAGCATCGAAACCAGTATGGGTTTCAGCACACTTGCAGGTCTCCCGATGGGCACGCGTTGTGGCGATCTCGATCCCGGCATAATTCTCTATTTGTTGACCGAAAGAGGCTTATCGCCTCGAGACATAGAAAGGCTCCTTTACGAGGAATCCGGACTTCTCGGTGTTTCAGGTATTAGCTGCAATATGGTGGATTTGTTGGCGCGGGAAAACTCACTGGAAGCTGGTAAAGCAATCGACTTCTTCTGCTATCGGGCGCGACAGCATCTGGTGGCTCTCACAGCGCCGCTTGGAGGGCTCGACCGTCTCGTTTTCACGGGAGGGATAGGAGCGAATGCGCCGACAATCAGGAGCGGGATACTGGGAAAACTGGATTATCTGGGTGTAGAGGTTGACCCGGTCCGGAACGCGAAGAACGACCTGGTTATCTCAACGAAAAGGAGCCGTGTCCATGTGGATGTGTTTCCGACAGATGAAGAAATGATGATCGCTAGGCATACCATTCGGATGACCGCGCACACGCCTGAAAAGATCAACGGGACTTCGATGGTGACATGAACAGTCGCGGCATACTCGTTGTGATGATCCTCTGTGATTCATCGCTGGGTCTATGGCCCGCTGTTTCGACGACCGAATGTGAGCATGCAGGGAATTCTTCTCCGAACTCCATCAGCTACGAACCGGTCTCAAGGATCGATTGCGAGCACATAGTGGCGACAGTTCAATGACGTTAAATTCAGGAAAGAGAAATCCAAATATGAAACTGCTGGATTTGCGCGGCCGTAAGGGACTTGTCGTCGGTGTCGCCAATGAACACAGCCTAGCCTGGGCAGCCGCGCAGCATTTTTACAGCGCCGGCGCTGAATTGGCGATGACCTATTTGAGCGAAAAGTCGAAGGCTTTTGTGGAGCCGCTATCGCGGCAGCTTGAGGCGCCTTTCCTCTTGCCATGCAATGTGAGTGAGCCCGGTGAGATGGAGGCAGTGTTCGAGGTGATCAGGCGGGAGTGGGGCCGGCTTGATTTCGTGTTTCATTCGATTGCCTGGGCTCGAAAAGAGGACCTGCATGGTCGCTTGACTGATTGCTCTGAAGAGGGGTTTTCGGAGTCGATGCTTGTTTCCTGTCACTCGTTCATCCGCATGGCGAAGCTAGCAGAACCGCTCATGAGCGAAGGAGGTAGCCTCACGACGCTCAGTTACTATGGCGCCGAGAAAGTCGTCGATCACTACAATGTCATGGGCCCTGTGAAAGCGGCACTGGAGGCGTCGGTGCGCTATTTGGCGCATGAACTTGGACGCAATGACATACGCGTCAACGCAATTTCCGCTGGTGCCGTAAAGACTCGAGCGGCATCCGGAATCGAGCATTTCGACGAACTCCTGAACGAAACGGCACGCAAAGCACCTCTACGCCGAACCGTTGAAGCCAGTGAGGTCGGGAGTATCGCCTTGATGCTGGTCAGCGATCTAAGCAGCGCTATCACCGGCGAAGTCCTTCACGCGGACGCTGGGTTCCATGTTGAAGGCATGGTTTTCCATTGAGAGATATGGAGGTTTAGATGAAGTACGGACTTGGGAGCTTGATGATAGCACTGTCAGGTGCTCTGACATCATCTCCAGCGCAGGCTCATACAGATGATGCTCTCGGTTATTGGCATCATGGTTGGGACTGGAATTGGAACCACATGACATTTGGTTGGCTCTGGATGTTGGTCATTTTGGGTGGGGGCACGCTGCTGGTTGCGCTTTCGGCATGGTGGCTCTCTCACCGCTCGAAGGATATCGAGTCTTCGTCATCGCAACAGTCGCCAACGCTTGAACTCCTTCAGGAGCGATATGCGCGCGGGGACATCGACAAGGGTGAACTCGAGCAGTTCAAGCGTTTGTTGTCTGGCTAGCTCTTGCTGCGTGGACTCAACGTGACACTCTTGTTTGGCCGAGTCGACAAAAGACGATTGAAAGGAATGCATGATGGAGCAAGTGGTCAAGCTGGCGGGCCACGCCGAGAGCGCTGCAGAAAAGCGTCTTGAAGCCAAAACCGCTCATATCGATATTGGTGTGGGAGGAATGACTTGCCCTCATTGCCCTCCCACGCTCGAAAAAGCTCTCAACGCCGTCGACGGCGTAATCTCCACTCACGTCAGCCTAGCCAACCAGGTGGCAAGCGTTGAATACGATCCGGAGACCGTCAATCTCGGGGACATTCCGAAGGTTGTCCGATCGGTCGGATATGCGGCCGGCACCGCCAAGATACGTGTTCCAATCAAGCATATGCACTGCGCGTCTTGTATCACCCGTGTCGAGCTAGCACTCAGAATGACGCCTGGTGTCATTTCGGCTCATGCCAGCCTGGGGACGAATGCGGTTGACGTCGAATATCAACCTGGGGCCGTCGACCTTTTAGATTTACGTCGGGCAATCTTGTCCGCGGGTCACATCGTTGCCGAGCCACAGCCTGCGCAGATAAAGGCCGCGTTGGAAGATGATGCAGATCCGGAGGAAGCGGCTCGTCAGGACGAATACCGCACGCTCATGCGAAAATTCTGGTTTGCAGCAGTGGTATCTGTACCTGCAGTCCTCTTCATGTATCCCGATATCCTCCCTGGACTAGGTGAATGGATGCCGATGGGCAGCACCAATCGGCGTTTGGTTTGGGGCGCTATTGGCGTCCTATCCCTACCTGTCCTGCTGTGGTCGGGCTCACAATTCTACACTGGCATGTGGCAGGCGATTAAGCATCGGGCAGCCAATATGCATACGCTAATCGCGACGGGCATAACCGCGGCATATCTCTATTCGGCAGTTGCAATCCTATTTCCGCAATGGTTTCCAACCGAAGCGTTGGCGGAGGTTTTCTGGGATGTTTCCGTTGTTGTTGTCGCATTGGTCGTTCTTGGATTGGCTCTCGAGGTTAAAGCCAAGGGCCAGACTTCGGAAGCTATCAAGAAGCTAATGAGTCTGCAGGCGAAAACGGCACGAGTTATCCGTGATGGCAAAGAGGTGGACCTACCTATCGAAGAGGTTGTTGCTGAAGACATAGTTGTCGTTCGGCCCGGCGAGAAGGTTCCGGTTGATGGAGTGGTGATTGAGGGGTCCAGCGCCATCGATGAGTCGATGATTACCGGAGAATCGATGCCTGTCGAGAAGCAATTGGGTCAAGAGGTTATTGGCAGCACTTTAAATAAAACCGGAAGTTTCAAGTTTCGTGCCACGAAGGTGGGTAAGGATACAGCGCTCGCCAGTATCATAAGGATGGTGAAAGACGCTCAGGGTTCGAAGGCACCGATCCAGCGGATCGTCGACGGTGTGTCTGCATATTTTGTCCCTGCAGTCATGATCCTCTCTATCCTTGCCTTTGTCGCGTGGTACCTTATCGGACCCGAACCAAGGATTATCTATGCGACCATCGTGCTTGTTACAACGTTGATCATCGCCTGTCCTTGCGCTCTGGGACTTGCCACGCCGACTTCCCTTACAGTTGGCATTGGGAAGGGGGCGGAGAGCGGTATTTTAATCCGTTCGGGTGATGCATTGCAGACATCCGAGAAGTTGAACGCTCTAATCCTAGACAAGACGGGGACAATCACCCGTGGCGAGCCGGCGCTCACAGACGTGATTGCTAGTCAGGAGACGGACGAGGAGGAGGTTCTGCGGCTCGCTGCGTCTCTCGAGCGTGGGTCGGAGCATCCTCTTGGTGAAGCCATCGTCAAAGGTGCAGAAGAGAAAAACCTAAATCTTGGATCAGCAAAAGGATTTGCAGCGATTCCCGGCCATGGCGTGCAGGGCCGCATCGAAGGTCGTGACGTAATGCTCGGAAACGCAAAACTGATGCGTGATCGCGGCATCTCTATCGACTCGTTGGAGTTGGACTGGGAGAGGTTGGCAAATGAAGGCAAAACGCCGATGTACGTTTCGCTGGATGGTGAAGCTTCGGGATTGGTTGCCGTTGCCGACACGGTCAAGACGGACTCGAAGGCAGCGATCGAACTCCTGAAGTCGATGGGCATTGAGGTCGTCATGCTCACGGGGGACAACCAGCGCACTGCTGACGCCATAGCCCGTGAGGTGGGCGTAGACCGTATCCTGGCGGAAGTGCTTCCAGATGACAAAGCCCATGAGGTGCAAAAATTGCAGCTTGAAGGCAAGACGGTTGGCATGGTTGGAGATGGCATAAATGATGCACCTGCCTTGGCCCAGGCAAACGTCGGCTTTGCTATTGGAACCGGTACGGATGTGGCGATCGAGGCGAGTGACGTTACACTCATCAAAGGCAGCCTCATCGGGGTGGTGACCGCTATTGAGATAAGTCGCGCCACAATGCGGAACGTTCGGCAAAATCTAGTTGGTGCCTTTGGTTATAACGTCCTCGGGATTCCTGTTGCGATGGGTGTTTTCTATCCATTTTTTGGAATCTTGCTGTCGCCTCTGATTGCCGGGGCGGCGATGGCGTTTAGTTCGGTGACCGTCGTGACCAACGCTAATCGTCTTCGTTTCTTTCAACCGAGGAGGGTCGCGCAATGACACCGGATCGTTGGATCGTTCTTGTCGGTGGGTTTGTGTTGGTTGCTTTTATCATATGGTTCTTTTGGCTGAAGCGGGTTAAAGGGGTAAGGGCGGCAGAAGCCAGCAGCGGTCACCAGGAGGCGATGATTTTGGTGAAGGGCGGCTACACGCCTGACACCATCATCGTCAGCCACGGAAAGCCGGTAAGGCTTAAGTTTCGGCGTGAAGAGACGGCCTCCTGCTCAGAGAAAGTCGTCTTCCCTGATTTCAGCAAGAGCGCCGATTTGCCGACCGGCGAGACGGTCGCCGTTGAGTTCGTCGCTGATGAATCTGGTGTGTATGAGTTCGCCTGCCCTATGGGGATGTTTCGCGGCAGGCTGATCGTCGAATAGGAGGCTTGGATGGCTAACGAAACGAGACAACAAGGATTTTTCAGCTCACTGCGGTTTAGATACGGTTTGGGATTGGCAGTATTCCTAGCGCTCGCTGGATACTTTCTTTGGGAGGAACATGAAGCCCATATACTTGGCTATTTGCCTCTTTTCCTTGTTCTGGGTGCATGCCTTGGCATGCATTTTGTCATGCATGGCGGTCACGGTAGTGGCTCCCACGATGTCGGTCCGCCGGACAGGGGAGAGGATCAATAATGGAGACTCCATCTTATGGTCTCTGGGCCTTGGTCGTTGTCAATTCGGCGATCTTCATTATCTTTGCGTTTAGCTTTTTCAAACCCCGAACCGGTCGTGATTGGAGAACATTTGGGGCATTCAGCGCCTTTATCGTCGCACTTTTTACGGAAATGTATGGCTTTCCGCTCACGATCTATTTCCTCTCGGGTTGGCTACAGAGTCAGTATCCCGGAGTAGACTGGTTTGCGCATGATTCGGGACATCTTCCCGAGATGTTATTTGGTTGGCGGGGGAATCCTCATTTCGGACCATTCCATCTCTTGAGTTTCGCCTTTATTGGCGGTGGTTTCATTTTGCTGTCGGCGTCTTGGCGCGTTCTGTACCAGGCGCAACGTAGGGGTGTCTTAGCTTCTAGCGGTCCCTATGCGCGAATTCGCCATCCTCAGTATGTTGGTTTCGTGCTGATAATGATTGGATTTCTATTCCAGTGGCCGACGATTCTGACCCTCGCCATGCTTCCAATTCTTCTGATTATGTATTGGCGTCTCGCATTGCATGAGGAACGCGAGGTAGAGGCGGAGTTCGGTGATGTCTATCAGCGATACGCAGCCCGTGTGCCGCGCTTTCTGCCGAACCTTCGAACAGCGGGAGGCAGGCCTGCGTCTGATGACAACCGGTCCTGAGGGACATTGTGAAGTCGATCCTCCGATGATTGCGTAATGACCCAGAGGATTGCGAATTGCCGGTACGGTCGCTCGTTGAGAGGTCGGGTGCTGTATCTCTTGGCGGAACTTGAGACGTTAATGGTGTTGGAGGATGGAAATGCGGGCGGCTGACATCATGGTCACTGATATTGTTTCTATCGAAGCGGATGTCTCGGTACCGAAAATTGCACGCGAATTGCTAAAGCACGGGATCTGCACAGTGCCCGTGGTCGATGATGCGCGGCATGTGATTGGTGTCGTGAGCGAAAGTGATTTGATACGACGCGCTGAGATTAGCACTCGAAAGCGGAAATCGTCTTGGATTACGAGGCTTTTCTCAAGGCGCAGCAAGGCTGCCGATTACACGAATCTTCATGGAACAAAGGCAAGCGATGTAATGACGCGCAACGTGATGACGGTGACAGAGGATGCACCGTTAGACGAAATTGCTCAGTTGATTGAAGAGCACAATTTGAGGCGGGTGCCGGTTGTGTGCAACGATCGGCTGGTAGGGGTCATTAGCCGAGCGAACTTGCTGTATGGGTTGGTCGCGCAAGATGGCAAAAGCACGGCCTTGATTTCGATTGATGATCAGACGATCCGACAAAATCTTCTGAACAAACTTGAAAAAGAAGTGGGCCTTTTCGGCGACCGGATCGATGTGATTGTGATCGACGGTATCGTCCAACTCTGGGGGACGGTTGAGCTCATCAATGAGAAAAAGTTGGCGCAATTGGCCGCCGAAAATACGGCGGGTGTGAAGGACGTGGAAAACTATCTTGGCCAGGTTCCTGCCTGGATTTGGGCCGATTAGTCGACGCCACCGTTTGGAATGAAGAATGGGATACAAATTTGGGTTGTATCTTGATGAGGGGCGAATAGTGCATGCCGCAGTTGCGCAAAATTTTCCGACACGAATCAGCGTCTGGGCTTCTAATGATCTCAGCCGTTCTACTGGCGCTGGTTGTCGCTAACTCGCCGCTGAAACCTATCTACGACACAATCCATCATACCCCTATTCATGTGCGCATTGGACCACTTGTGCTTGATGCACCTCTCATCGAGTGGATCAATGAAGGCCTTATGGTCTTTTTTTTTCTCGTAATCGGACTTGAGATAAAGAGGCAGCTTTTTGAAGGGCATCTGTCGTCGGCGAAGTGTGCTGTACTGCCGGCTATTGCAGCATTCGGTGGCATGATTGTCCCAGCGGCGATCTATTTGGCGCTGACTCAAGGGGACGTCATGCTGAGCCATGGCTGGGCAATACCAACTGCCACCGACATTGTCCTCGCCCTCGGTATTATCTCGCTCATGGGAAACCGTATCCCTGATGGACTTAGGGTATTTCTGACGGCGCTTGCTGTTATCGATGATATTGGAGCTGTTCTGATCATCGGACTATTCTATGGTCAGGATTTGGTTCTGGGCCCACTGTTCTATGCTCTTTTATCGGCAACGGGGCTCGTTCTTTTGAATATCTTTGGTGTCGCGCGACCTTCTGCATACGTGTTCTTTGGACTGGTTCTGTGGCTGGCCTTGCATGCAACAGGAGTGCAGGCTGCCTTGAGTGGTATCTTGATAGCATTCGCCGTGCCAATGCGTTCTTCGGCTCGCCGCGGTTTTTCACCGGTCAGGGCGACGCTCAGGCGCTTTCATCCGTTAGCGGTTCTCGTCATCGTTCCGATTTTTGGTTTTTTCAATGCCGGCATTTCGATTAATTCGGACGCCTTTGCCCTGCTTCTTGGTCCAGCTTCTCTGGGGGTTATAGGCGGACTTGTTATTGGCAAGCCCCTTGGCGTTGTGGTCGCAACCTGGTTGGCTGTCAGGCTCGGAGCCGGGGAGCTACCACGCGGCGTGAACTGGTCACAGTTGCAAGGCGTTGGAATGCTCGCCGGGATCGGATTTACCATGAGTATTTTCATTGTCGCGCCCAGCTTCTCGGACCCAATGGTTAGAGATGCCGCTAAACTTGCAGTTCTGGTTGCCTCGACGATCTCAGCAGTATTGGGTCTGTGGTGGCTGAGCATTTATTCGAGCGTGTCACAAGCGGAGCGCGCGCCTGTTTTTTAAGGAACGAAAAAAATGTCGCGAAGTTATCAACGAGCCACTCGGGAGGTGCAAATGGGGGATGCATGGCAATTGGTGACCACGCAGAGACCTATGGCGAGAGCCACAGAAAGCGGTGATCTATCAAAAACCAATTCGTGCTCATCTTGGCGATCAATCGAGTCTGAACGGATCGAGTCAAGGTGGCTGACAAGGCGATGACAATCGCAACTGGATCGCAGCTTGTGTTTATTATGCTTCTCTGGGCGAGCTGCTTTCCGCTGATAACGGCTGGTATTGAATATGCACCCCATCTGACATTCGCTGCACTTAGGGCTGCTCTTGCCGGACTTACTCTTATTGCCTTGGCAATTCTGCTGCGGCGTCGGATGCCTAATGGCCTGGATGTTTGGGCAATGCTGGCTCTTACAGGAGTAGCTGCCACAAGTTTGGGATTCTTAGGGATGTTTCATGCGGCAGAGTTCGTGAGCCCTGGAACTGCCACTGTGATCGCTAACACCCAACCATTACTAGCCGCCATTCTTGCGGCAATATTCCTCAACGAGAAACTTGGAAAGCGTGGCAAATACGGCTTGGCCCTGGGATTTGCTGGAGTCATTGCAATTGCCTCTCCGCAAATTCTGTTTAGTGAGGAGAAGAGCCAGCTTGTCGGTGTTGCCTATATCCTGCTTGCGGCATGCGGCATTACGGTAGGCAATGTCGTCATTAAGAGGCTCGGAGGAACAATTGACGGCATGATGGCAATGGGCATTCAATTATTTGTTGGAAGTCTTCCGCTTTTTCTCGGTGCATGGGCGACGGAAAATCCGAATGACGTTCGCTGGACACCGGAATTTATGCTGGTTCTTGTCAGCCTGAGCTTGTTTGGAACTTCGCTCGTCTACTGGCTTTGGTTTTCAGTGCTGGAATCGGTAGCACTCAATCGGGCAAATGCCTTCGCTTTCCTTATCCCGATTTTTGGCTTGGCGATGGGGAGCATTTTTTTCGAAGAAACAATTGGGCCAATGGAATCGGTCGGTATCGGTCTGGCGGTTCTTGGAGTTGTTCTGGTCAGTTTTCAATCAAAAGCTGGAATTCCGATTGTGCGTGAATAGGATGCTTATCAGATTTGAACGGCTTTTGAGCAGATATGAATGAGTACTCGTGATGGTGGTCGGCGTTGCACGATGTTCGGCGAATTGCTGGGCGTGCTTTCGACAGGCTGGGCTCACTTGCTAGTCCTATCGCCTTTGCCGACATATCCAGTCTCTGCGTCATCTTGTGGTTGGGCACTGACGTTTGCAAACCGCTCAGAAAGCCGAGCCTTTACAATTTTTGCGATCACCGGAATCAGTGTGATGCCACCTAGTGCCACTACAGCAAGGATAATTTGCTGTGTTTGGCCGGATGCCATTTCGCCACCGAAATGGGCCAGCAGAAAGCTTGCTGGAACGATGCCTGCAAGTGTGGCGATGGCAAAGCGCCAGAACGACAAAACAGTAAGCCCTGCTGCATAGCTTACAAGATCGAACGATACGAAGGGCACGAGCCGGCTAATGAAAACGATACCCATTAGAGTCCACTGAGAACCAAGCCATCCCATGGACATCTTTTCACCGAACCAGCGATGAAGAACCTGATGGCCGACAAACCGCGCTATGAAAAATGCGCCGATTGCGCCCACCTCGGCTCCGAGCAGTACATATACAGTGCCCCATGTGTGCCCATAGGCGGCGCCGGCGGCGACCGCGATTGGTGCGCTTGGAATGGGGCTTACCATGATCGCAATTGCCATCAAACAGACAATAACCACTGGACCCCAAACACCGCGTTCTTCAAGCCACAAGCGAAGGAATTCACCGTCCATGAGAAATGCGAATACGTTCGTTTTGCGCAACAAGTAATAGGAGAGCGCAAGAGTGCACAGAACTGCTATCCCGGCAGATGTTTTCGTGATTGTTCGTCGGTTCATCAGCGTTGGTCACTATGGCGGTTAATAGGTCACGCTAGACCGGATTGCTTCCGGCGACACGAACTCAGGCGCTGCGTGACGTCTGGGTCTAGATTGAATGTCCGCCCAATGTGTTTTTGCATCTTCGTCGTGGACGCTGCGGCGAAATCAATAGGGGAGAGAGCTGACAATGTGTTTCTCGGCCGAGGTCAGTTTTACCGCTGCCGCCGTTCTCACACCGGCGGGTGGAGTGTCGATCTATCGGGCCTATACGAGAGATACGAGGTTCCTGGCCATCTCCGCATTGCCTCTCCTTTTTGGTCTTCAGCAATTCTCCGAAGGGATGGTCTGGACAAGCAACCAGCTGAGCCAGGATGATTGGGTGCAGTCCTATTCCATGGCTTATATGTTTTTCGCTTGGCTTGCTTGGCCGATTTGGGTTCCGCTGTCCGCTTATTCTCTTGAACCGTGTAGACGACGGTTTCTGTTTTTGATTCTTTCCGTTCTGGGTGGAATGGTTGGAGCTCTCCAATTCTTTCCATATTTTGCCCATGAGGAGTGGCTCGTGACGACGTTTCTGACCAATGCAATCAGCTATGAAGGCGTTGTGTTGTTTGATTTCATGATGCCGCGGGAGTTGACGAATTTATTATATTTGTTCGTGATCATCGTTCCGCTCATCACGTCGTCTGTAAAGGAACTAAGAGTGTTTGGGTTGCTAATTATTTTCATTGTGGCCATCGTGTATTTTTTCTTTCAATTTGCTTATGTGTCGGCTTTCTGCTTTGGGGCGGCGGCTATGTCTTTCTATATCATACACATGATCTTTCGGCGGACGGGGTGTCAACGCACCTAAGTTTTGCAATACCGATACACTTAGAATACCTATCGGTTTTCAATGTTCGTTTTTGTGTTCCTGAAAGGAGCAATCTGTGCCTGATGCTCATTTATAGTAAGGTTGTCGAATTTCCGGCTACTCCTATTTGCTTGAGTGATCTCCGTGATTTGAACGTACTGGCCTTCGCCCAAGGTACAATCGCTCAAAACCAAAGACCAATCCGATTCCGCTTGCCGCGACGATGACGATGAGCGGGTCAGATTGCAGCTTCAACGATGTAAATGCCCCCAGGACGATGAGGTCGAGAATGATCGCCGAGAAGATGATTGCACCATGTGCGTGCACTTTGTGACGAAGGTGCCGATAGACACCCCATTGGATCACCACGTCCATCACCAGATAGAAGAAGGCGCCCAATGAAGCGATTCGGCTGAGATCAAAGAATATCGTAAGGAAAGCAGCGATCACGACCGTATAAACGAGCGTGTGTTCCTGTATTTTCCCGGACATGCCAAAGTGGCTGTGGGGGATTAGATCCATGTCCGTCAGCATCGCCAACATTCGCGAAACCGCAAAGACGCTTGCCAGCAATCCTGACGCTGTGGCGATGATCGCCAGGGCGACGGTAAAATAGAATCCGTATTCGCCCATCGCCGGTCGGGCAGCTTCCGAAAGCGCGTGATCTTTGGCCTTAATGAGCTCGCCGATAGAAAGATTCGATCCCACAGCGAACGCGACGAGCAAATAGACAGCAAAACAGATCAAAATCGAAATCATGATGGCGCGCCCGACATTTCGATGTGGGTCCACGATTTCGGCACCGCTATTGGTGATCGTCGTAAATCCTTTGAATGCGAGGATCGACAGCGCCATAGATGCAACGAAGCCGGCTACTGGAAAGCGTCCGCCAGCGGTGGCTTCGGGTTTGAACTCGAACCCGCCGATCCAAAGTGCTGCAATCCCAAAGAGCGCTATCCCCCCAATTTTAAGAAGTGCTGTGATGAAGGAGAAGATGCCGACTGATTTGTTGCCAGAAGCGTTCAAAAGATAGGCAATGCCGATCAGGCTAACACCCAGTACCGGTACGAGCGGACTGTCTTGGCTGACCCCGAACGGTTGGAGAGCATAAGTGCCGAATGTCCTTGCTACCAAACTCTCGTTGATAACCATGGACAAGGCCATCAAGAGAGCGGCACTTGCAGCGATGACTCCTGGTCCATAAGCCTTTTGGAGGATCATTGCGATGCCTCCTGCCGATGGGTACGCATTCGAAACTTTCACATATGTGTATGCGCTAAACGCTGTCACGACTGCGCCCGCAGCGAAGGAGAGCGGAAACCAAGCTCCGGCTAATTGTGCAATCTGCCCTGTGAGCGCGAATATACCAGCACCGATCATCACGCCGGTTCCCATCGAGATGGCGCCGATCAGGGAAATACTGTCGCTCTTGTAGTCCGATTTCATCGTGCGCTACTCATTTCGTATCTTGTCTCGGGACATTTGACAGCAATTCGGCATCTGAAATTTGCCCTTGGATGGTTTGCAGCCGGCTCGATACTGTCCATAAAAGGGCCGGATACGGGCGTTTCGAACAATAATAACTGCGTATCCAGATAGTCGGCAAAGTACGTAATAGCTGAATAGTTTTTTGCCGATCCCTACTGATGATTGATGGTAATTCTTATATGTCGTGCCTGCATGCGCAGCAAAAGAGAGATTCGATATCGCAAGTACAACGATCTGGCTGCAGACCGTCTCGCAAAAACCAAAGATGGGCGTCCTGACAGGGATGCCCATCCTTTGAGGAACTGACGCGACATGGCTTGACGCACCCGTTGCGAGTGGGACCTTAGAACAAGATTTTTCCGCCCACTTGGAAGAATCTGAACTGCTCAAGCGGGACCGCTGCAGACGCTCCGATTGTCTGGATAACAGTTAGATCCGCGTCGAACTGCTGGAAGTTTACCCAGAGCTGCATCGCGGCGGCATCGATCTCTTGCACGAGACCAATACCCCAGCTTTGTACGTCCGTATCACTGATCTCGGTCGCGATGGCTGGAAGGCCGGTAACCGTCGTGAACGCTGAGCCATTGTTGCCCACCTGGAAATCATTCCACTCTCGATATTGACCATAAAGGATGGTCTTACCAAGTGAGGGAGCCAGCAGACGACGCTTGATGCCGCCCTGTATGTACCAATTCGTGCCGGTTTCATCTGCAAGACGGCCGGTCACAACGCCAGGTGTGCCGCTCGGCTTGTTGAATTCGTCGCGGTGTCCGCCAAGATAGGCATAGAGACCTGTTGGCATATGGATCAAAGACAGCGATCCAGTGAGACGCTCAAAATCGACGCGTGCACCACGGCAAGGGCCGGCTGTTGCGCCAAAACCGTTCAATGCAGTGCCACTCGGACCGCAACCCAACATATCGTTGTCTTCATCTTCGTCGGTGTCCCAGAGGTAACCGATCCCACCCTTGACGTGGATGGAATTCCAGGTCTTGTCATAACGAACCGCAATATCGAAGAGATCGTCCTCTCCCCAGGCAGTCGAGAAGATGAAACCTGCTAGGGATGGTGTGTCATAACGCAGGACGTTTGCGCGGCGTGTATCCCCGCCGGGTGCCAAGGACGCAAGGGTTTGATTAATCAAGCATGCGGCACCTTGACAGCCTCCTGCTCCACTCTTGGCCCGTAGGAAGAATCCGCCTCCCGTCTCAAGAGTAGCATCCACATCCGGTGTGTTCGCTACGTTCAGCAGTTTGATATTGTCCGTTGCTGGCGACCAACGGCCGATATGGAGTTGGCCAAGGCGGTCATGCTTAAGCCATGTAGCCAAGGCCCTCCCCTCGAGACGGCTGTCTGCATTTTCTGTCGGATCGCCATCGCTCTTTTGATCGGCACTAAGCGAACGTGCGGTCTCGACTTCGACTTCGATTACAAAGCCTGCTGACCATCCGGGCTTGAACTTGGCGGCTCCTGTGAAACGAAAGCGCGTAGATGATTCTGTATTGTCCACGATATAGGCGTCTGTATCCTCGCCATCATCCCAGACGAGCAAAAGCAGATTGACTTGCCCGGAAAGTTTGACCGAAACTTTCCGGTTGCCCTTTTGAACCGCTGTCGCTTCCAATTCAGCGACCCGTTCTTCGAGGTCTGTGCAACAATCGCCACCTAAGTCGGCCGCAAATGTCGGCGACGCAAGCATTGCTCCTAGAAGAAGCAGTACCAAGCGATAGCGTGTATTCTTCATGGTCCAATTCCCTCGGTCTTATTGACGTCAACCGTGCGTGCAGTGTTTAAACTGGACGGATTGATTCATGTGAGCTTGTCGACCTCCGCTTCGTCGATGGAACGAGCGGCGTGCCAGAACAGATAGCGTCTCCTTTATGATGAAGTAGCGACGCTTCATTGTGTCAGTGGCACGATCAGAGATTGTTGCTCCTCTACTCTTTTTTCAACGCTTTGGGATGAGATCGACACCTAGGCTTATGCGGAGTTTTTCGCTTTTGAATGGGCGCGTTCCGTGAAAGAAATAGGATGGAAACAGGACGGCGAGGCCAGGCTCTGGCATGACCGTGCGTGTCTCGAGTTCAACATTGGTCTTGATTTCGGCGGTTGGGCGGCCGAACTCCAACCAGCCAGATTTCTCGGTGGTTTGAGAAATCACATCTGGAACGGAGAGGTAATAGGCACTGCTGATCCAGCCGCCCGGGTGGATATGGGAAGAGAGATAGCCTTGACTTTCAAGGATCTGGGCCTGCGCCACGAGGCGGGCATTGACGGATCTGCGGCGCAGAAATAGATGATCATTGTCGCTCGGCAACTGTGAAACATAAGTCTCGAAGATCTGCTGAAGCACGGAGCGGAGTGCCACCATCGTTTTGTGCGGATCTTGCAACAGATTGCGGCTATGCCAACCGCCGTGGGTCGAGCTTCCATAGAGATTATAATCGAGGGTGACGCGATTGCGGATATGATTGATGGCAGCGAGATTAAACTCTTCGATTGTGGCGTAACCTTCTGGCGGTTCGGCGCGTATCGGCCGCACAAAGCGGTCATAGTCGAATAGCGCCCGTTCCTCTTCATGACGCCCTAATGCGGCGTAGAGCACGCCTAACAGGGCCAGCCCCTTTTGGTCGGCTGGATCGAACCAGAGGCATTGCTCCACGTCGGTGATCGACTTTTTGAACTCGCCAAGCGCTGCCCAGGCACGGGCACGAAAATAATAGGGTTCAGAGACGCCAGGCTTCAAATCGATTGCTGTCGAGTAATGGCTGATGGCATCGACATGTTTGCCGAGTTCATCGAAAACATTTCCCGCGTTGACCCACATGGCTGGTATGTCTGGACTGAGCCGGAGTGCTTCGGAGTAACTTTCGAGTGCCTCTTCGAAGGCGTTACTGACCTGAAGCAAACTTCCGAGATTGTTGTGTGCTTCGGCATAACACGGTCGGTCGGAGATTAACTCGCGAAGCATTTCCTCCGCAGCGTCTCTGTCGCCAGCGTCTTCAAGCGCACCAGCTATTTGGAGTCGCCATGCGGGTTCACTCGGCTGTAGTGTCGCGAGCTTTCGCAGCACACGAAGGGCACTCCTTGGGTTGCCAGAGTCGAGCTCGAGCTTGGCAAGGCGCTCTAGTGTCGGGACATCGTTTGAACGGGCTTTCAGCGCCTGCCTATAGGCCTTGCGGGCCTGATCAACTTTGCCGGTGCGTTGATGCCGTTTGCCCTTGGCGATCAAACGCTCGGCGCGGTCAGAAGGGATCTCTCGATTGATTGCCATCTCATGCACCTATAGGCCTCATGTAACCGCTCAATCACGCGAAAGCGGTTGTTTGTAACGGTCAGTCACAAAGGCTTTGGGCGTTACATGGTGTTACGGAGAGCTTGTTTTAGTCCGTGCGAAGGAAGTGCCTGGCGGAGGTCAGGCGACATCAAGCTTGTTGCCAAGTCGCGTCATGGCGCGAGCGAAATCGTATTACAGAAGATCGTTGCATATCGGCTCTTCGAATATCGGACGGACGATATTCGGTCCTTGGTGCAACAGCGCCGTTCCTTGGGGTTACGAAGACGTGTCGCCTGTTCGGGAGCTACATTCCTACTGTATTGTACGACGCTTTTGCGGATTGGGGCAGGCCATATGTTTTTTATGTTTGCGAATGTCATCAGCCTGTTGCCCCTTTTCTGGGGCGAGGCGTGACCCAAGTCGGATGACGACCGGTTACCATTCTATAGGAGCCGTTTTCGAAGTGACGGTGGCACTGGGAAAATGTGCCACTTCCGGACTCCCAGCGTATTCCTGAACAAGCCACTCGTCAGTGAACGGATCAATCAACTTCTATCCGTGTGGAACTCTCCTCCACTGGTGATCCGCGCCTTCGGGGGGCGCTGCAAAGAACAGTCATCTGCGTGAATAATGCACGAGACACCCCAAGGGCAGACGCTCCGACCTGGGGTGAGCTGCCTTGCCCGGCCGATGGCGTCTGAAATGGAGCGCAAATTGACCGTCGATGTCCTTCCGGCGAGGCCATAATGAGGCCAAGCGGTTGAATCTCACATGGTCAGATTGAACGCAATCGAGATGCGTTCATCCTTACACCGCGAAGGTAGTACGGAGTGCTTCACGAAGCTTCTGAACAGGACCATCTTGCCTGGTTTAGGCTTGATCGCCATGACCTTGATGTTGAAAGCGTTGAACTCACGTGTCGGAGGATCAAGCATCACATCGGCAAAGGGTGAATGGATCAGTAGTGCACCGCTGCCGGGCGGAGCTTTTGGATAGTATATTCCACTGATGACAGAGTTTCCATGCACGTGGACATCCTGCGCATTCCCCTCAGTGTAAATATTCAACCAGCATTCGTTGCACTTCAGAGGGTGCTTACCCGCATCCATCTCCAACGTCTTTGCAAAATCATTGGCTTCTGCCATGATGATATCGAGCAGCGGCTCGAATTCCTTGTGTTGAGCCAGCGTCGTGGGCGCGCCGATAGTGGTATAAAGATCGCAACTCCAGGCAGAAGGCTTGGTATTAGGCTCGCTTTTCCTAAGTTTTTTAATGCCGCGCATAATCTGAGCATCTAATCGATCGTGATCTGCGATGCTGCATTCCCTAACAACAGTCGGGAAGAACAGATGGGTTTCCCTATTATTCTGCACAAAACAACTCCAAATTCGAATGCTCAGATGCTTGAGGGTGGAGGCTTCACTTGTGTGCCGCTCGCAACAACGTGGATTGTCTAGGCATATCAACCTTGGCAAAACGCCACGATCTCACCTCGACCCTCGGGCCGCTGCGCACCATCCACAGTCGTTGACAGCGTATCGTACGGCACGAACAAGACTCCACGTCCTAATGTCGACTCTTTCCGCCGCGTCAGTTCCGCCCAAAACACGCAAAGTGAGGAGAGTGATGGCATCTGTGATGGTCGTGCCTCACGGTTGCATGGTGATAGCCGGCATGCTCGGCTGCGTGGTGGCATTGCTGGTGTGAAGTCGCACAGCCTATGAAGTGCCAATGTGAATATTGGATCTTTTTGGATCCCAGCGGCAAAGCGGGTTTTGTGCTCGGTGACAATAGAACTATTTGCGGAAGAGAAACAAATTTTTTGTTGTTTTTTAATTTGTTCTCTGCAGAGAAGACTGGAGTGTTGCTGACCAACAGTAAGACAAAACCGAACGCCGCCAATTTCATTATATCCTCCCAGGTTATCCGTTATTCTGAGTTACTAAGGCGACCACAAAAAACTGATCGTCTAAATCAAGCCAATCCATGTTTGAAGCAAAGTCGGCTCTCCGCCTCCTCTTAAAAGAGCGAACACAGGTCAAACCGCTGCTCGACGGGATCACGAGAGAGGCAACACGTTGAGCCAGCCTCGTTCATTGGATCTTTCACACTGTCGCCGCACGGGCTTCGCATTGGCGGTCACGTCTAGTGGCGATTGACAGTTTCAATGCAAATACGATCTCCACAGCTAACAGCGCAAATTCTAGCCATGGCAACTTTAGCCGCCTTCTGACGGGGCGTTGTCAGGAATTTGTAACAGTCCGTAACGGGATCCGCTCTCGTGACGGTGCGTTACCGATCCGGTCTGTTGAGTGCTCTGGCCGTTACATGCGCGGGTTAAGAGGGAGGACAAACAGAGTTGGCGGCAAATAGTCCGATATATGGTTCCTCAACTGTTCTGGAGATCGTCATGGATACGCTAATCTCATTTGCGTCTCTAACCTATCTCGCCTTATGGGGCGGCCTGGTCTTTTTGGTTATGCGCTCGGGCCTGAACTGTCGCGTCATGGGATTTGGTGAGCAGTGCTGGTTGCCGCCTGTCAAAGACAAAGACCCGGTATGCGGCGAGGTGGTTGCGACGGAGCGGGCTAGGTCAAGCTTCTACAACGGCAATATCCACTATTTCTGTTCGCGCGATTGTCGAGAGATATTCGAAGCCGCACCCGACCTTTACGTCAACCGGGATGATCTTCAACAGGACAGCTTATCGGGTAACAAGGAGCATTCGCATGCCTAGAGCCATCACCATGACAGAACATAACTCGCAAGCTGGAACGCCTCTGCCTACTCGAACTAAATCTGCCATTCCGATCTTCGCTTTGGGTATGAGTTTGGGTCTCTTTCTGGCAGTGACTTTTGTGCTGTGTATCTTGTTTGATCTCTGGTTTCCCGACTTTGCTATGAACCCAGTCTGGGCCCCTTTGCTGCCAGGTTTCACATGGCTAAGCTGGTCGAGCTTCTTTATTGGACTTGTCGAAGCCTTCGCCTATGGATGGTATATCGCGATCATATTCGCACCTCTCTACAACTTCTTTTCCGCACGCTGAAGGCGATCCGGATGCAAGGCGTTTTTCTCGGATGCTGCTGTATGTCTACGAGGCAGTCCGATGGCTGATGCTATCAAGCTTGATAGTCATTCGAGAGCGCATACTGAAACGCGCAGAGATTTTCTTGCTGTCACGGCTGGGTCATTCGCAGCTATTGGCTCGGCGGCGGCTCTGTGGCCATTCATCGGCAGTCTCAATCCGTCTGCAGATGTCCAGGCATTTTCAAATGTGGAAGTCGATCTTGCGCCAATCGAGTTGGGTGAGCGAATCACAATTCGCTGGCGCGGCCGTCCGGTCTTTATATATCACCGAACACCAGAGTCGATCGCCCGCGCACGAGCCGACGATGATAATCCCAGGCTTATCGATCCGGTTGCCGATGCCTTGCGTGTGAAACGCGAGGAATGGTTGATTGTGGTCGGGGTCTGCACGCACCTGGGATGTGTTCCGCTCGGCCAACGGCCGAGCGATCCCAAGAGCCGTTTCGGCGGATGGTTTTGTCCATGCCATGGATCGATATACGACCTATCGGGTCGTGTGCGGCGAGGACCGGCACCTCGAAACCTTGAGGTTCCACAATATGAGTTCATCAGCGAAAGCAAGATCCGCATCGGTTGAAGAGCGGCATCACTGAGCTGTCGGTATCTTTGAGCGTGAAGTTCTTGTGTTTGGGGGGGGTATGGATGTGCGGATAACGAATGGGAGTAGCGGTGGTTCGCGGGCGAAGCCTAGGTGCTGGTTGATTGCTGTCATTGTGATTCTTGGCCTTCTAGTGGTTGTCAGTGGCATCGGTCTCGCGCTTGAGCTGCATAAGTTTCCATCCGCGCTGATTGGAAAGTCTATGCCAGAGTTTGAACTAGCACCGGTGAAGGATCGAACGCTTGGGCTATCCCACTATGACTTGCGAGGAAATGTATCGCTCATCAATGTCTTCTCGTCTTGGTGCATTGCCTGCCTGAAGGAGCATTCCTTCCTAATGGAAATTGCGAAGAAGGGCGAGGTCGAGCTTTTTGGTCTTAATTATAGGGACCAGCCGAATGATGCCGCATCTTGGCTCAGTAGACTCGGAGATCCATATGCGCGGAAAGGAGCTGATGTCACAGGCCGAGTAGGGATCGACTGGGGCGTATATGGTGTGCCGGAAACGCTCGTTTTTGGTCCCGACGGGCATATTGCCTACACACACATTGGCGGACTCAACAGGAAGATTTATGCCGAAAAGATATTGCCAGTCGTCCGACAACTGATGTCTCCGGGGTCTTGAGCTGTGCAATTCGTTTGGCAAAAATCAGAACAACGCGGAACGTTTCGTAGCCGGGGTTCGCACCCAAGAGAAACAATGAGCATAGTCCAATGAGTCTTGCTGATCGGTTCTCGAAACATTTCGTAATTGCCATATTCGCGGCTGGACTTGCGCTTGCCGGCTACAGAGTCGTCACATCGTCAGGCCCACCCAAAATATTGAAAGTGCATGTGCCGAAGCTGTCGAAGCTGGCTATGAAGGGCAAAGCCGAATTTGAGACTAACTGTGCCATGTGTCATGGAAAAAATGCGGCAGGGACAAATTCAGGCCCGCCGCTTGTCCACGATATCTACAATCCAGGTCATCACGCTGACGATGCATTCTTTGCCGCCGCAAAGCGTGGTGTACGGAGTCATCATTGGTCATTCGGCAATATGCCGGCACTGCCGCATGTGAAAAGAGCGCAAATTCGGTTGATCATCCGCTATATCAGGGAATTGCAGAGAGCTAACGGAATCACGTATCGGCCGTTTCATATGTAGTGCCCTCCGGTCCTGCGGCGATCTATTGGCGAAGACATGAACACACTTGGACGTCACCCGTCCAAAAGCATCGGCGGCACAACAACGGGGAATTCAGCACCCGCGAGAGTAGCGACGAGCTGTGGAACGCAGGTCATTGCAGATTGCCGAGATCCAATCAGTCAAACCATGTCTCGCATTCAACGCCGGACTCTCGATCCAATGCCAGGACGCCATGGCCGTCAGCAGGACAATAGGCGTGACTATGGCAAACAGCCCAAGAGGCGAGATGTCAGGGGAAACTAGAACGACAATCTGCTGGAATGGCCAAGCATAGATATACAGTCCGTAGGAGTAATCGCCAAACTGATTGAAGCGGCGAACAGTGCCATCCGGAACCAACGCAACCCAGAAGAGACCATATGCCAAAGCAACTTGCAGCACTAGTTCATACAGGGAAGTCCCGTAAGAGAGCGTCGCGGCGGCCAACAACAGTATTATTATTGATGGTCGTAGCGTGATGCGATCCCCAACCAGGAAAACCAGAGCGCCAAGAAAGAAGCACAACCAAAACCGCATCAGACTATCGAGGAAGGGGCTATGGTCGCGCAAATCTGTTGCGGTGGTCACTATCAGATAGGCTGAGAGGAGTGTGAAAATTGTAATGAAACTGCGCGCGCGCGTTGAAAGCAGACCAAGCATTCCAAAAGCGCCAAGCGCTGCATAAGACAGAGCTTCGTAGCGCAGCGTCCACAACGGATTATTGATTATCGCATCTTTGGGCAGCGCTTCGAAAACGAAGGGGAGAGTCTGGGTCGGTGAAATGAGGGATGCAGTGAGAGGTACATACAACCATGTTCTCAGATCAGAAAAATACTCTTCGTGCTGACAAAGACAAACGATCGGTCCGATAATAAATGCGACTGCGAAGGCTGCGACTCCAAGACCCGGCAATAGTCGCACAGAGCGTGCAACAGCGTATGAGATGAACTCGCCGCGTCTTAACCAACTCTTGGTAACGAGAAATCCGGACAAGATAAAAAACACATTGACGGCATACCAGCCTAAATCACCATTCGAGATGTAGGGCAGCACCCAACCGTGGCTGCCCCCAAGCAAGACCGTGTAGCTGTGATCATATATGACGGCCAAGGCTGCCAGGAACCTGATGAGGTTAAAGTTGTTATCTCGGTCGTTGAGCAATTCGTGAATGGTGGGATGCATTCGATTAAGCCAATGATGGTTTATGCAAACAAGAAATTATGGCGCCAGACCCGACATGGGACCTTTCATGATTGGCAACCAAGCAAATATCTTGCCAGCTCGCGAAAACGGGTTGGTCATTCAGCTATCTCAACAGGTTTGGGTTAATTGTTGATGACGCGACCTAATAAGGAGCTTGGCTGAATTCATAGGCTAGATTGACAGAGTTTTACGTCGTCGCCAGCAGCACCGGGCGGAATTGCCACTTCTTGCCCTCCGCCCGGTGCGGGTCGGGGACCAGAGATAAAGGGTTTAAGACTTCCAATGCCATGAGTGCACCCTCCGAATTAAATGCACTCGTAGAGATTCAGATAAATTCCGCTCTGTGAATCCCCCAAGCAAACATCAAGAACTCAGCATTGAACAGCCTTGAGACCGTGGGTCCTCGAGTACTTGGAGGGTCAAGCGGTTTTCTCCTGCTTCCGCATTTGACGACCGGTTAGAAGTTCAGAAAAATGTCGCGGGGAGTCGCGCGGCAGCTTGCAACATCTACGGCGACATGATCGGGCAGGCGCGATTGACTTCGAAGGCCAATCGTATCGGCGATAGCAGCTTCGTAGGCTTTAAGACCTGGGAGGAGCGCGCCGAATGCCCGCTCGCGCCAGGCGACATCCGCTTCAAACAATGCAACGGCTCTCGCAAGGGATATTTGTGCGGTTTTCAGTTTTGGCGACTTGGCACCCAAGGCCCGGCGAGCCTGGTATGTCGCCTTGCGAATCTCAGCTGTGCCGGCGGTTCGACCAAGCGCGGCGTGAATGGACCCAATACGTTCCAGTACAACTGACTCCGGCTCAGTGTGTATCAGTGGTTCGAGCGCCCGGAGATCACCTCCAATCGATTTCAGTGTCTTCAGACCACCGATCATCGCCAAAACTCTAGATATTGGCTGATAAGCATTGTCGGCAGCGTGACGATATGCTCGCCGCGCATCGTTTGACGCCTTTTGGATTGCGGAGAACTCTCTGCTCACGGCGTCCCATTCGACCGGTATCTTGCCAAGGATGGCACTGCGCTGAGCAGTCAGTTCCGAGATTCGATGCCGCGCCTGCTGCGCCACCGCTTCCGAGACGGTAGCGCCGGCACGGGAGACTAATACCTCGAGCTCTGCGATCTCCTGATCACTCCGGCGAACATCTCGCTCGAGTCTCCGAACTTTGCTATGGATCGGTCGGTAGGCAACCGCCGCTTTGGAGACAGCGCGCTCAGTCCTTTCGATTTCGCTCATCATAGTGAAGACGTCATTAGCTCTCTCGAAACCCTGCTCGAGTTCGTCGCGAAGGTGTTTGGGGAGCACTTGCAGATCAAGTGATCTCGCTTGAGAAATTGCTCCACGGATCGTGTCACCGTTGCGTTCAAATCTCCGAGAAACGTACTCCTCAATGCAATACTGCTGCCGGGGATTCGTCGTAGGTGGAGCCGATTCCGAAAGAAGTAACACGCGGTTCGGCAAGTAATTGACCAACCTTGGGTAGGCTCCAACCACACCGAGAGCCAAGAGCTGAATTGCGATAAATGGTACAACGCCTTTGTAGATGTCTGTGGTGCTGACGCTCGGGGGCGCGACGCCACGCAAATAGAATAGCGCAAAGCCGAAAGGCGGCGTCAGAAACGAGGTTTGAATGTTCAGCGCTATCATCACACCCAGCCAAATCGCCGTGACATTTGCTGACGGATCGGCGAGCAGGATTGGCGCGATGATCGGCACCACCACCACAGTTATTTCGATGAAGTCAAGGAAGAAGCCCAGAGAGAAAATGATCAGCATCACGATGGTGAACTGACCCCAGAAACCGCCTGGCAGCTTTTGCAGAAAATCTCTGACGATCTCGTCGCCGCCGAAGCCACGGAAGGCGGCAGTCAGCATCACGGCGCCTAGCAGAATAAAGAAGATTAGGGAGGTTGTCTTGGTCGTCTCATCCACAACTCTCTTCATCGTGTGTTCGATTTTTAGCGTACGCCAGCCACTCCAGCAGAGCGCAAACGCCAACAGCACTACTGCTATTGCAGCAAGCACCACGCCGAGGACATCGTCGCTTGTGTCGATCTTCCTCAGATTGACGTTGAAGATGTTGACGATGAGCCCAATTGCGCACAGGGAGAGAATCGTGATCACGGTTGGTGCAAAAGCACCGCGCTTGCCCTCCCGCAGGCGATACCCGGCCATTACTGTCGCGCCCGCCGCACCGATTGCGCCTGCCTGGTTGACGGTTGCGACCCCCGCAACGATGGAGCCGAGAACGAGAAGGATCAGTGCGAGCGGCGGAACCAAAGCTACCATCACTCTGATAGCCAGCTGCCCGTCCCACTTCTCGTATTTGGTCAACGCCGGCGCAAGCTGAGGGCTTAAGAATGCGTGCACCAAGACGTAGAGCATGAAAAGTCCGACAAGCAACATGCCGGGGATGAAAGCCCCCATGAACATCTCGCCGGCGCTGACTGAAGACACGTCGAATTCGGTGGGCATAACAAGCTCCCCACTCGATGCTTTGTAGAGTGCCCTACGCTGGATGCCCGCCTGGTTGACGGCGGTGGTTAGTTGTTGGACGAGAATGAGAAGGACGATTGACGGCGGGATGATCTGACCCAGGGTTCCGGTTGCCGCGATTACACCAGTGGCCAATGGCTTTGAATAATTGTTCCGCAGCATGGTCGGAAGCGAGATCATGCCCATGGCGACAACGGTTGCACCGACAATTCCGGTCGTCGCGGCAAGCAACGCTCCAACGACAATGGCCGAGATGCCAAGTCCTCCTCGGATCGCGCCAAAGAGTTGCGCCATTGCTAACAACAAATCCTCAGCGACCCTCGAGCGCTGGAGCATGTGACCCATGAATACGAAAAGCGGAATCGCGATTAGAATATCGCTATCGTCCGACCGATAGACGTCGCGGAAGTTGCTTACACCCGCGGAGAGCCACGACCTCGGTCCTCCGCCTTGAATAAAAAACGCATCAGCGTCGCCTGAAAACAGATAACCGCTGAGAGCTGCCAGAGCGATCGTGAGAATAGCGGAACCGGGAATAGCGAACGCCACAGGGTATCCAGAACCGAGCGCGCAGGCCAACATGACAACCAGCAGAGCGAGGAAGACGATTTCCATTGGCAACTTGCTTCTCTTCCCTGGCTCTTATTGGACGGAGGAAGCGTCATGGCTCCGACCGCCCGGTTCTTCGAGGTAGTCGCCGACAGAATTGAAAAGAAAGCTGACAAGCTCGATCAGCATGAGAACCGCGAAGATCCCCATGAAAACAGTCATCAGGTACAGGATGTACATCCCGTCTCCGACGCCCTGGATTTCAAATCTCAGCAGCGCACTGTTAATGATCCCGGTCTTGCCTGCTGTGCCGACAATCAGAATTAGCCAGCAAAACGGCATTCCTAGCAGCAGTGTGCCGAGAGCATTGACAAGACCCTTCGTCTTCGGGGCGAGGCCAGCATAAAACACGTCGACTCGAACGTGCCCTTCTTCCCGCAATGTATAAGCGCAGCCAAAAAGAAACAGCGCGGCGTACCAGAACCGCACCAGATCGGTCATGAAGACTTGTTCGTAGGAAAAGATGAAACGGAATATTACGATCAACAGCTCAGCGACGACTATCAATAGGGCCAGCCATGGAACACCGACAGTCCGTGTGAACGCGGCAACCATGATCGAAAACGCGATCAGAGGCATGTGCACATAAGATCCACGATACTCAGCCCTCATTAAGTCCTGCGCGAGCGCATTGCCAACGAGCTCGTCAAGCAGATCTTCTCCGCGCAGGAAGGAAAGGCTCACGTCGATCAGTCCGATCAGAATGACTGCCCAAAACGCTGAGCGCATCAGAAACGAATTGAAACTGGAAATCTGCTGGCTCTCAGCCCTGAGCGTTCGCTCAGGGTGGCGAAATACATAGACAACGACGCACGCGATCGCCGCCGCATAGAACCCTGCCTGCACGAATGAGCGCGCCTCGAAAGGGCCGTCTTTGGTGCCGAACGAACCAGGCCAATCGAGCCAGAATGTGAGATAGTTGTTGAGCAGAAAGACGGCAAGAAAGGTCAATAAGGCCCAGCCGAATATCCGGATGATTACTGCGTTCACGGGAGAACCTCGAATACGCCGCAGCCGTTGATGCCGGCGTCCGCCGGGTATTCAGCGACCGTTTTTGGAAAGCACCTCTGATTGTGTGAGACGAATTTGATACGGTGTGCGTTCTGAACTTTAGGTTGACGTTGATCATTGATCGCCGATGCGGTTAGCGCCTGCGATGAGCATGATACGACCTATAGTTACTAGAGGCTCAAGCCTGTTGGCACGATTGTGTTGAGCTTTTGAATGGAATTAGACGGCGATGCGGTAGCCTCAGGTTTATCGAGCCTCTGGCCCGTAGGCATGGCATTCACTTAACAGAGTCTCCCCCAATGAATTGGACTGGAACCGCTACCCGATGTTGGATAGCCCGGCTGCAGATTCTCCGGGGATGATTGATCACGATGGGCCAATGTCCGATGAGCAATTCATGCGCGTGACCGAACTTGCCGGGGAAGATATGGTACCCCATCGCTAGATCAATGGTTTTAGCAAGCCCCGCGTCCCAAGAACTTTCGACTGGGATCTACCAGGACTTTTTTGGCGAGAAAACTGCGACCAAGGACAATCGAATAACCCTTGGGTGCCTTGTCCCAGAGGATAAAATCTGCGTTTTTGACGTGGCCCGCAATACATATCTTCATTTGAACGATCGGTCGTTTCTTGTCGGGCGCCCCGTCCGTTTGCAGACGGTAGAAGCCGACGACCGGTTGTTCAATAATCACATCCTCTCCTCCTGCCTTGCGAACCGAGAAACGCACCCAGATAGATCCGTTTCGTGTAAATCCTTCAAATTTCGGCGCATTGATCGCGGAGATAATCACACCCGTATGGATCACCGCATTTAATCGGACTTTCGCCTCGATCAATAGGACCTCTTCGAGCCAACCGACAATCCTTCCCACCGGCTTCCGGTCAACTGTTCCCAAGAGCTTTCTATCCCCCACAACAGATGCGAGGGATCGGCCTGACATTCCAAGATTGCGATCCGTCTGCGCAATTCCGTTCGAACCCGGAATGAAGCAAGACGCACTGATCGAAACAACCATGATCAGTCGGCGCCACTCAGATCCCACAACAGATATCGACAAATCCATGGGCCACTCGTCCTTTACGCGATACAGCTCGTCTCGATTGTTGCGTGCTCGATCTGAAATCGCTCACCGATCCGAGCGCGGATCAGGGCGACTGTTTCTTCCGGGTCCGCTCCTTCGGCAATGTCGGCATGCAACGTAATCAGAGGCTTCTGCTGCGTTAGCGACCAGACATGCACATGACCGATATCGGTGACTCCCGCGACATTCGCCGCGATGTCCTTTTTGATCTCCTCAATATCGATGTTGCGCGGTGCGCCCTCCAACAGAATGTGCCCGGCCTCGGTGACCAGGCGACAGGCGCCGCGCAGCAGGATCAACGCGACCAGGATCGACAGGAGAGGATCGATGGGTGTCCATCCGGTCCACAAGATGACGCCGGCAGCACAAAGGGCTGCGACCGATCCGAGAAGATCACCAATAACATGGAGCATAGCCCCGCGAATGTTGAGATTCTCCCGATCGGCTCCATGCAGCAGCAGAAACGCGGCGATGTTCACGACAAGCCCGGCAAACGCCACGGCCATCATCGTGCCGCCCAGGATTTCAACCGGATTGAAGAAGCGCTGAATGCCCTCATAGAGAATCCAGCCGACGATAAAGAACAACGAAATTCCGTTGGTGAACGCCACGAGGATCTGAAAGCGGTCATAGCCATAGGTGCGCGCCTTGTCGGGCGGACGCTCCGCCAGCCGGAATGCTATCCAGGCGAAGGTGAGCGAGACAGCATCTGTCAGCATATGGGCCGCGTCTGCAAGCAAGGCCAACGAGCCTGAGACCAGACCACCGACGATCTCGGCTCCCATGAACCCGGCCGTCAAGATAGCAGCCCAGAATGTCCGCCTCTTGTTTGATCCATTGTGAACGTGCGCCATATCTGACCCTATCCGGCAAAAACTTTTTTGCTTGGCATCGGCAGCAGCCGACAGTCGAATCTGGCGTTTGTGGATTGTTTCAGAGTTTGCAAGGCTTCGTATCGACACTCACTCATGGGATGAGCTCTCATGATTTGCCTTCTGCAGGAGCCGGACATATTGGATCACTGCGGCAATTTCCGACTCTGTGATTCCTGAAACTGCCGGCATGTCCCCAAAATCCCAGTGGTGCGCTTCTACGCCGGACCGAATTGCGCGAACGAACGATTGGTCGCCATGCTGCGGCTCCTCATAGTGGATGAGCGACGGACCCGACTTAGTACCGACGGCGTTTGAACCATGACATTCCAGGCAGAAGTTTTTGTAGGCTTCTCTCCCATCACGCGAGATTTGAGATAACAACAAAGGAGTCTTCAGATTTGCTTGGAGAAACTGTTCCTGATCGTTCAAATGCTCGTGGAAAATCGAATGCCAAAGCCCGGCTCCGACGATAAAAATCGTGAAAATGACACCTGCAATCAGCAGTCCCAACTCAAGACCAATCTTCATTTTGATCGCAATCCATTCCGAAAAGGCACGAAGCAGAGTGAGCAAGAGGCCATCTGTGACCTACTCTGCTGCTGCAGGTTGCAAAGGCCGATCCGACACCATCTCGGCTTTAAGCGAGCTTGGCAGGAACCAGCGATAAAGTGCCGGAAGCACAAGCAGCGTCAGAACCGTTGAGCTGACCAGACCTCCAACAACCACTGTGGCAAGAGGCTTTTGGACCTCGCTACCGGTTCCGGTTGCATAGAGAAGAGGTATCAGTCCGAGCGCCGTCGTTGCCGCTGTCATCAATACGGGCCGCACACGCATACAGGCTCCCTCGATCGATGCCTGGTTGATGGGTTTCCCAGCATGCACAAGGCTATTGAGATAGGTGACGAGCACCATCCCGTTCTCCAGCGCGATGCCGAATAGAGCGATGAAGCCGACCGATGCGGGAACCGAAAGATTGAGGCCCCCAAGCCATAACGCGACGACCCCCCCGACCAGCGCCAGGGGGATATTCAACATGATCAGCAGTGAACTCTTGAGGGAGCCGAAATTCAGGAATAGCAGCAGGAATACGAGGCCCAGCGTTATAGGCACGACGATCGCGAGACGTTTGTTGGCCTCCTGCTGAAGCTCGAACTGTCCGCCCCATTCGACCAGATATCCGGCTGGCAGTTTTACCGCGTCGGCAATACGGGTTTGTCCCTCGGCAACGAAGGAGCCAATATCCCTGCCGCGCACATTCGCCTGGATCGTGATGAACCTCTGGCCGTTTTCGCGGGTGATCTGACGCGGCCCGACGATCTCTTCGACCGTTGCAATCTGATCCAGCGGCACCAGTGTTCCCGACGGGGTTCGGATGACGATGGCCCTGATTGCCTCGGGTGTGGAGCGGGCATCCTTGTTGTAGCGAACCAGAATGTTGAAACGCTTCACGTCTTCGAAAATCTGCCCGGCGATATCGCCACCGATAGCCGCCCGGATGACGGACTGCACGTCATTCACATTGACGCCATAGCGGCTTATGGCCTCGCGGTCGACACGGATGCGCAGTTGCGGCGTGCCGGTGACCTGATCCATCTGCACATCGGATGCCCCTGCGATCCCCGCAACTGCCCTTTGGATTTCGGTAGCCTTACTTTTGAGAACCTCTGTATCCGGGCCGAACAGCTTGATCGCGAGTTCCGCCTTGGTGCCTGTCAGCAATTCATCGACCGCCGCGGCAATGGGCTGAGTGAAATTGAACCGGGCTCCGGGGAATCCTTCGAACCCATGGCTCATCGCAGCGAAAAGCTCTTCAGGACTGCGATCCGATTTCCACGCTTCACGCGGTTTCAACTCGACGAAGGATTCGGCGCTGTTCACAGGATCCGCATGGGCACCGACCTCGCCGCGCCCAACGCGCGACACGACGCGTTTGACCTCAGGAAAATCTCTGAGGAGCTGTCGTTCGAATTTCAAAACCGTGTCCCGCGATTCTTCGAGCGAGATGGAGGGCGCCATCGTCACGCGAACCAGGAGATCGCCTTCGTTCAAACGCGGGACGAATTCCGAACCGAGAAACGGAAAAACCCAGACGCCCAGGGCCAACAGACCTCCAGCAAGCAGGACGGCTAGAACCCGGACCTTTACGAAGAGCGTAACCAGCGGCCGATAGAAGAACAGGATAAAGCTGACCACCAGATCGCCGAAGTTTCTTCCGGGACCCTTCTTGCCGGGACGGGCGGTCGGCCGCCGCATCAGCATTTCTGCCAGTATAGGTGCGATCAGAACGGCAAACACCAGGGAGCCTAGCATCGCAAGGGAGACCGTAATGGCAAGCGGCTTGAAAGTCTTGCCTTCAACCCCTTGCAGCGTGAACAGCGGCAGGAACACCACGATGATAATCAGAATTGCGAAACTGATGGGGCGCACAACTTCGGCGCAGGCCCGAGCGACGATTTGGTGCTTGGTGAGTCCCTTGTGGTCCTCCTTCAGCAAGCGGTCGACGTTCTCGGCAATGACAATTGCACCGTCCACCATCATCCCGATCGCGATGGCGATCCCGCCCAGCGACATGAGATTGGCGGACAGGCCAGCGGCCTGCATGAGGATGAAGGCCGTCGCCACGGAGAACGGAATGGAGAGCGCGACGACAAGGCTCGGCCGAAAGCCGCCCATGAAGAGAAGGATGATCAAAGCCACCAGAACAACGCCCTGGAGGAGCGCGTCCGTCACCGTTGCGACGCTTGCAAGTACAAGGCGCGATTGATCATAGTAGGGCACGACACTCACGCCCGGTGGCAGCGAGGCGTTGATCTTTTTGAGCCGCGCCTTGACGTCCGCAATGACTTTGGACGTGTTGGTGCCGATCAGCTTCAGAACGAGCCCTGCAACGGTTTCGCCCTTGCCGTTCATGGTCGCCAGACCCTGGCGCACTTCGCCGCCGATACCGACGTCAGCGACATCGCGCACATAGACAGGCACGCCGTCCCGGACCTTGAGGACAATGCTCTCGATGTCGGCGATATTGCGCGCCAGACCGACCGAGCGGATCAGATATTGCTCAGAATTCTTCACGATGTACTGAGCGCCAACATTGCCGTTGTTGACGCGGATGGCATCCGTCACATCGCCGATCGCGAGCCCGTAGCGAAGCAGAGCATTGGGATCGACATGCACCTTGAACTGCTTGACTTCACCGCCAAGAGACAAGACCTCCGTCACGCCCGGAACGGTTTGCAGGTTGAACTTGATCAGCCAATCCTGGATCTCACGGATTTCCTCCGCGGGCCGTTGGCTCTTCTCGTCTTCGACGAAGTAGAACAGGATCTGACCAAGACCGGTGGTGATCGGCCCCATCTCCGGATCGCCAAAACCTTCGGGGATTTCTTCGCGGGACAGTTGCAGTCGCTCATTCACCAGCTGCCGGGCGAAATAGATGTCGGTACCATCGGAAAAATAGACATTCACGACCGACAAGCCGAAATTGGAAACGGATCGAATCTCCTTCAGATCCGGTAGTCCGTTCATGGCAACTTCAATGGGATAGGTGACGTATCGCTCGACCTCTTCGGGCGCCAGGCCCTCGGTTTCCGTGAAAACCTGTACCAGGGTCGGTGTCACGTCGGGAAAGGCATCAACGGGAAGATCCCGATAGCTCTGATAGCCGGCGGCGAAAATCGCCACGCCGAACAATAGAATCAGCAATCGTTGTCCAAGTATGCGTTCGATGAATGCGTGCATGATCTGTTGATCGATTCTGTAATGCTAGAGCAATTTATGTGCGTCCAGATGGACGCCCGTTCTTCTAGTGATTGTGGCCGTCGTCAAAACTCTCTTTGGAGAGCTGGGCCTTGAGCGTGAAAGCGCCGCGGGTGACGAACACCTCTCCCTGCTCGAGACCGGATACGATCTCGGCATAGTCGCTGTTGACGCGCCCGACTTTGACGGGCCTCGGCTTGAATTCTCCATCCTTGTTGATGAAGACCACCGACGACTCTTCAATTCGCTGGATCGCAGTCTTCGGCACACGGATCTCGGCGGCCTCGGTGCTCACGGAAATTTTCGCTTTGACGAACATTCCGGGGCGCAGTCGCCCATCAGAATTTGCCACGACCAGCCGGGCATAAGCCGTTCGCGTTGCCTCCGACAGATGCGGAGAGACAAAGGAGACGCGCCCCTGAACAGGCGCGCGTCGGTCCCCTAGATCGATGTCTGCCCGCAAGCCCTTTCGCACATGCGGGAGGTCCTTTGGATAGATCGTGATATCCACCCATAGCTCTGCAATGTCGGCAAGCAGAAAGGCTTCGCTTCCACTCTTGACCGCCTCGCCGCGCGAGATGTGACGCGAGATAACGGTTCCCGAGAATGGTGCAACAAGCTTGTACTCCGTCAGCGCGTCATCATCGGACTTGGTAAGGTTTTTCAGAAATCCCTTGTTGAAGCCAAGCGCTAGGAGCTTCTGCGCGGCACTGCGCCGATCGATGCGTTTTTCCGCATAATTGGATTTCGCATCGAGATACTCCCTTTCCGAAGAGATCTTCTTTTTCCACAGTGCTTCTTCGCGCGTGAACGTCTCACGCGCGAGGAGCATGCGCTCATGCGCTCCGAGGAACGAGGATTTAGAATCAGCGAGCTCCCGGCTATCGAGAATCGCCATGATGTCCCCGGCCTTGACCCGATCCCCTTCGCTATTCGCAACGGTCCGGACGACGCCAGCAATGCGCGGTACGACATGGGCAACACGGTCTTGATTGAATTTGATTTCAGCGGGTCGAACAATCTGCGTTGCAAGTGAACCGCTTTTTGCGACCTCGGTTGTGATCTCGAAGTCCTTCTTCTGATCAGCGGTCAGTTTGACGACATCGACATGCGCTCCATGGCCTTCGTCGCCGTGCCCATGATCATCATGGGCGTCTGCTTTTTTCGACTTTTTACTTTCAGCATGCTCGTGGCCTTTGTGGTCTGAGTCGTCCTGCACATCCGATCGTTTCTCTTTTTTCCCATGATCGTGGGTGTCGTGATCCTTGTGATCATGGCTTTCGTGGCCCTTTTCCTTTTCCGGCTTCGAATGCGCCTTGTGGTCGTGGCCCTTGTGATCGGAATGCTCTTTTTCCTTCGCGTGGTCCTTGTGGTCATGCCCTTTGTGATCGGCGTGATCTTTGTGGTCGGCGTGGTCCTTGTGATCGCCATCCTTATGGTCTGCATGATCCTTGTGATCATGGCCTTCATGGTCCTTCGCTTTTTTGGACTTCGAATGCGCCTTGTGGTCGTGATCCTTATGGTCGGAATGCTCTTTCTCTTTAGCGTGATCCTTGTGATCGTGCCCTTTATGATCGGCATGATCTTTGTGGTCAGCGTGGTCCTTGTGATCGCCATCCTTATGATCTGCATGATCCTTGTGATCATGGCCTTCATGCTCGTCTCGTTTGGCTTGCGCCAGTTTCATCGAGGCAACATGCGGTGCCTCAATGATCGTTGTTTCCTTATCGGTCGAACCTGCACTGACGGAAAACGTCAGTATTGCCAGCGTGCTGCCAGTCAGAAGCAGTGTAGAAGTGCGCATCGTCACGTCGTCTCCTTATGGACTATGGTTAGAGTGAGTAGAGATCGCGGCCGATCAGGCCCTCGATCAGGGCCTTGGCCTTGTGGAATTCAGCCTGGGTATCGACGACATCGAGCTGGGTCTGGATCAAACTCCGCCGTGCGTCCAAGACATTGAGAAGGTCGAATTTGCCTTCGCGGTAGCCACGCTCGGTCGCATCGAAAGCCTTTCTTGCTGCTGGCAGCACCTCGTTCCGCAATGCGCGGAGTTTGGCTTCCGATGCCCGAAGAACGCCATAAGCCTCGATGAACCTCGAATTGAGACCGATTCGCGCGGCGTCGCGCTCATACAGACTTTTGGTAACCCGGGCGCTCGCTGCATCGATATTGCCGCGATTTCGGTTGAAGAACGGCAGGGGGATGGAGAGTGTTGCGACAGCGGCCGTATCGTCCGTCTCGCCGATCTGCCTGACACCGGCTCCGAGCGTCAGATCAGGAATGCGGCGGGCGCGTTCGAGTTCGAGTGTCGCCCGCCTTTTGGCCATCTCGTCGACCCAGCGCGCCAATGTCGGGTTGCGGTCCAGATAGGACTGAAAACGCTCCGGAGATGGCAAATGGTTGGTCGCGGCGAGGCGGCCAACGGCAGCTCCAAAGTCCGCACGCCTGGCTCCCCAGAACAGGGAGAGTTTCCGTTTGGCAGCCCGGAGCTTCGCCTGTTCCTCTCTGACGGTGACGCTGGCGCGTGCGCGCTCGACTTCGGAACGACTCAATTCGACGGGACTGACCTTTCCTGCATCGACCCTTTCGCGAACCGTATCGGTCAGTCTCTTAGCGATCGTAGCGAATGCCCGATGGACAGAAAGCCGCTTCTGCGATGCCAGGACATCGACGAACGCCTGTTGCGTTTGGCTGGCAATTGTCAGCCGCGCAGCTTCGTAGTCCCAATTCGCAAGATCCTCGTCCAATGACGCCACACGGATGCGGTTCATGCGTTTTCTGCCAAGCTCGATAACCTGGGTCAGGCTGATCGTGGTCTCTGCGCTTTTGAAACCCTCGAAATCGCCCGAACCTGCGAAGTTCTCGATCTCGGTTGTAAGTTCCGGATTGGGTCGCCGGCCGGCCTGATAAGTCTCTGCCCGGCGGGCCTTCTTTTCTTCGGCGACCGCACGTAGGACAGGGCTGTAGCGCACGGCGCGCTGCATCGCTGCCCGCATTGTCAGCTTATTGATACGTGGTGCCGCCCCTCTGGCTGGCAGCACTTGCGGCGGATTCCGCCTCATTGCCGACGCCACCGACACCGGTCGGCTCTCGGCAAGTGCCGGATCGCTCGTTTCGAGTGCGGATGGCAGGCACCCGGTCAGTCCAATCAGCACTCCAGCCAGTAGGCACAATCTCAGCGTTGCGCGCTCCAAACCAGCCATGTTTCATCCCCCAGATCATTGATTCGCAGGCAAAATCGCCGCCGCATGACAATGCGACGGCAAACCGGACGATCAAAGATCTCAAATTAGGAGGACGACGGTTCTGTGGATAAGAACCTGGGCAGATACGTGGTCTAAGGGCGGAGGAATGCCAGCATCGACGCCACCGGTCAGCGGCTCGATCGTATTCAGAGCCAGGGCGATCCGCGGCATCGGCAAATGAACAATGTCGGGTGCGTCGGCGTCGTTCGCCTGTGCGACAACGCTGGCAGGCGGGATCGGCTGTCTGTCGATACAATCGATCACATGCTGCGAACCGGACGCGATCTCGACGAATGTCAAAGGATGAGCAGATGTTCCATGCGGCCCCTGAGCAACCCCAGCGGCCTTGAACTCAATGGCAGAATGGTCGCTGCCGCTAAAACACCACGCCAACGGCAAGCCCGGCCCGACTGCGATCATCGCAACCAGCCAAACCAATAGAGCACCGTTGAAGGATTTTCGCATAAACTGTCCTGCACGCGTCTCGAAGGTGCCCACGATAACGAAGATTCCGGCGAAACCAAGGTCGGATCGCGAGTTATCACCCTAAATGGGATGCAGCATGGAGTTCAATTAATCGTTTTGGTTCTTTGCATTTGAGATCAATGGCTTGGATCTGCCTTTGAGTGTAGGGCATCAATTTGGCGGTCGGACAGGGCTGGAACAATGTGTGGGTTGTCCCGATATTGCCATGTACAGCCGCAATGATCCGTATGCTTCAAATGCCTCAGCGCTCTACCGCATCGGGATCAGCAGCGTGACTCAGCCCTTGTTCTCTGGCTCGGACGAGTTGACACAGATCCTGTGGTTCATGCAAAGGCCGAGACTGCACATCACCAAACAAGGCTTGGCGGCGATCAGTGGAAGTATCATTTATGCGCGCCGAATCGTGTCCTTCGTTCGCTCAGCACTTAGCGGAATCACAGGTACGGCTGAAATCCGCAAGGCTGTGAACCATGCCCGCCGGGCGCTGCGCGCCAAATCGTCCGAACCAGACGACGCTCGAATTTGGCTTACGAAAGCCGCTACGCTGCTGCGGGCGGTGGTTGCTTGGCGGGATCGTGAAGCCAGCAAGCTTCTCCCCAAACTCAAAGTGTATATGAAGCTGCTATCGCCGATACAATCGGCCTTCGAAGCCAATCGCGTTTGCCGGATCATGTCGCGTTAGAGGTCGCGGACCGCCGCGCGACCCCCTCGACATCATTCTAAAATTCTCACTGTCCGCGGGATGCGGGAGCTGGAGAAAACCGCTTGTACCTCCAAGCACTCGAGGTTCTAAGATCTTGTTGCGATCGGAGAGTGGATTATGCGAACGCTGGAAGCGTCGGTGCGACTTGTCGGTATTGCAGCCTGTTGGGTATTCATCCCAGGTCAGATCCTTGTGTCTATGATCCATATTGTTGGACGCCGGATATTCCATTTTTCCGTAACGCCGCTGCAAGAGCTCGAATGGCATTTCGTCGTTGCAATTATCTTTCTTGCTCTTGGCCTGGCCTACCTGTCTGACCGTCACGTACGTATTGATATTTTGCGGGAAAAGATGAGCGCAGCGGCCCGCTCCTGGATCGAAGTCGCCGGATTTTTCATCGCCATTCTCCCGTTCTGCCTAGTCGTTATTTATTACGGCACCAATTATGCGTGGGATGCGTTCGAAATTGGAGAGCGCTCACTTGCAGCCCTGGGTCTGCCATATCGTTGGATCATCAAATCAGTCGTCCCACTTGGTGCGCTGTTCTTATTGCTTGCCGGCATCGTCGTGACATCGCGCAATATCGCGGTGTTTCGCGGCTTCTTGCCGTCTGGTCGGCGGAACGACAGGGGCTGACGGGCGATATGGAAGAATTACTGCTGATCGTGCTAATTCTGAGCCTAATGCTGCTGCTGTTTTCGGGATATCCGGTGGCGTTGGTTCTCATCGGCGTATCGGTCATTTTCTCAGCGGTTGCGGTCAGTCTCGATCTGATGACAGTTCAGATGCTGTCATTGTTTCCCCTGCGCATGATCGGGATGTTTTCGGAAAACCTACTTTACCCAGCGGTTCCGCCATTGATCTTCATGGGTGTTGCGCTAGAGAGGAGTGGGCTTGCGCGAGATCTATTCGTCAGCATTGCCTATTTCCTCAGAAACGTACCGGGCGGGCTGATGGTGGCAGTCTTGTTGCTAGGGGTAGTGCTTGCACCTGCCGCGGGCTTGATCGGAGCTTCTGTTGCCATGCTGGCGCTGGCGGCGCTTCCGACGTTGCTCACCTATGGCTACAGTCCAAGAAGCTCGACCGCAGCTGTTGCTGCCGCAGGGACAGCGGGCATCATCATTCCGCCTGGCATCATGTTGTTCTTTCTTGCCGATCTGCTGGAAGTGCCGATCGTCGGAACTTTTTCCGGCGTGTTGTTCCCAGTGGGGCTGTTGCTGCTTGCATACGCCACCTTTTTCGTCGTTTCGGCAGTATTTCAAAGGAACAGGAAGAATATTTTAGTCGAGGGGCTGCCGGATGGTTTCATTGATCGGGCTATCTTTTTGGTGAGCAAGCTCGTGCTACCGGTTGTCCTGATCGGCCTGGTTCTGGGCTCGATCATTTCGGGCTGGGCTACGCCTACTCAAGCCGGATCGATCGGTGCAGCCGGTGCGTTCGTCCTTATGACAATAAACCGTTCCGTAACCTGGGCGCGAATGCATGAAGTGGTCGTCGAAACCGGATTGATCACAGCCATGGTGTTCTTCGTGATCATCGGTGCAAACGCGTTTTCCTTCATGTTTCGGATCCTTGGCGGCGATGATCATTTGCCCAATTTTCTTTCGCTGCTGCAACTTGGCGATTGGGGCAGCCTCATGTTCATTCTGGGTGTGATCATCGTCCTGGGATTTTTTATAGACTGGATTGAGATAGTTTTGATCACGCTGCCAATATTCTATCCCGTGATCTCGGACTTCGATTTCAGTTCCCATGTCGGCGACCCGTTGCTGACTCGGATATGGATTGCTGTCGCTATCGCCATCGTGCTGCAAACGTCGTTCCTGACGCCGCCATTTGGCTTTGCATTGTTCTTTCTGCGCGGTTCGGCGCCGCCGGAAGTTCAAATGGCGGAAATCTATCGCGGTGCTGTGCCCTTGGTCTTGATCCAGATCGCTATCCTCGCGGCCGTGCTTACATTTCCTGTTCTTGCCATAGAGCTTCCTTCGACGCTCTTGAACTAGGATCTGCATACAGTCAATCGGATCGCTCGGGCAATCACCGGCCGCGGCGCGGCCCCATGCGACAATTATCTGAGCGCCTTGCCAATTGCTAGATGCCGGAGTTGGGCATCTCGGATTTGGGGGAACGCGAGCTGCGACCACCGACATCGCCAACCAGGGCTTCGACGATGCGGCAGTCCTTAATCGGCCCTCCGTCACACGCCGTGATCATTCTGTCGAGCTCCGCTCTCAGGTCCATCAGTCGGGTGATTCTGCGATCTATTTCTTCTCGTTGAACGTGCGCGATATTGGTTACCGCCTCACAGGGCTGATCCGGGCTGTCGAACAGCTGGAGCAAATCCCGAACAACCGCTTGTGAGAATCCCAATTCGCGGCAATGGCGAATGAATGTCAAACGCATCAAGTGACCATATTCGTAAATGCGTTGATTGCCCGGTGACCGGCGCGGCTGCGGCAACAGCCCCACCTGCTCGTAGTAGCGAATTGTCGGGATCTTGACGCCCGTCTGTCGGGCCAGACGGCCGATCGTGAATTCTGCACTCGGCATCAGATTTCCTCTTGAACCTATAGTTACTATAGACACTAAACTTAGTAAGTGAAGGCATGCAACGTCAGCAATGAAGTGGTCCGCCCCCTAATAGGCGACCTGCATTCGGTGCCGCAGCGATCGCGAGCGCGTTCCTAATGTCGACGATGCAGATCGTCTGCCGGGCGCAGTTCGAACCAGACGCCAGATAACAAATTCAAGGGGTTGCTGAATGCGACGATTTAGTGAGCGCAAATGTGTGACTTGGACGTTTTTGGCGGCGCTTACCGGGACAGTTGCTGTGGCGGGCTTTCTATCCACACGACAGGCCCAGAGCCAAGCGCAGTCCCAGCCACAGACCATGCCGCAGGGCCGGATGCCGATGACGGGGCCCAGCCAGAGCCGTTGGATGTGGCCCCGCCACGGCATGATGCGGGGGATGCACGGCGGACGGATGGGACCCGGTATGGGGCCCTGGATGGGCCGGGGAGCCAGCATGGTGCGGCACATGTATTACATGCACAATGGCATACCTTCGGAGTACAGAGGCAAGACCAACCCATTGTCAGCCAGCCCGGAAGTTGTTCGCAGCGGTGCCGCTCTCTACGCCGACAATTGTGCCTCATGTCACGGCGCGCGTGGCTACGGAGATGGCGAGGCTGGCAAAGATCTGAACCCGCCGCCGGCCAACTTGGCTCACATGATCAGAATGCCCATGCTGAATGATGAGTATCTCTTCTGGACGATTTCAGAGGGCGGCGAGCGATTGCAGACCGCGATGCCGGCTTACAGAGATGTGCTGAAATCGGAGGACATATGGAAACTCGTGGCCGCCATGCGGGCTGGATTCCCTTCGCCACCCGGGGAGTTGAAGGGCAGCAAAAAGAAGCCGGAGAAGAGCGCCTTGCCAAAAGGCGACAGGCTCTCGACAGATGACATTCACCGCCAGATCGAGCAATGGATACAGTGGTACGGAAATCCGAAGCTGAAGGTCGGCTCGGTCAGCGTGAAGGGGGGGAAAACGATCATTGCTGAAATCGTTGGCGAGGATGATTTGGTCGTGCATCGAATTGAGGTCGACCGCCAAACTGGCTGGATGCGCACTATCCAATAAGGGGCCATGAGGAATGAGATATTTTGCGATCAGGTTTGGGGTTGTTCTTGTAGCTGCTGCTATCGCCATCGCGCCGATCACCGCGACGGCTCAACAGACTCGCACATACGGGCCAGACACGTGGAACGGCGGATGGTGGATGTTTGGTGGGCCGATGATCATGATCTTGTTCTTCGGCGCTATCATTGTCCTCATCGTGCTGCTTGTCCGCTGGCTAGAAGGGTCCGGACGAGGCACGACCGCGCCACCCTCCCATAAGGCTCCTCTCGATATTCTCAAAGAACGTTACGCAAGCGGCGAAATCGACAAAGAGGAGTTCGAGGAGCGGCGGCGCGTGCTTACAGAGTGAACTCTTTCGCCGGGTTGCACGGTCATCGTCATTTTCGGCATAGGCTGATAAACAGGCGCCGCTTTATAGCAGCGATGGGCACGGGGGCCGCAATTCCCCTGGTTGCTCCGAAGCTGTCCATGGCCGCGGGACTTTCAGAGTTGTGCCTTGTCAGTCTTTACGATGCTGATGACGTAACCCGGCTCAAATTCTCTGAGGCTACTCTTTCGCTGGCTGGCAATGTCGTGGCTGCGCGAGGATACATTACACCGCACACCCGTGAGAGTGCTCCGTTCTTTATTGTCTCCGCTCAACCGTTAGGGAAGTGTCCTCACTGCGACGCAACCAAGGCCAAGCCACGGGAGGCCATCGCGTATTATCCAAGGCCAGGTACGCTTGCGGCGCCGTTGAATGTCGAATTCGTTCGCATCCACGGCACTCTCGAGTTGGGTGCCAAACGGGACTTTGACACTGGCTTTGTAACGACGGTCAGACTAAGGCAACTGCTCACTGCGCCGATCTAAACGCGGTCTGGGCCGCCAGGCGCGAAGTTGCTCAATGGCGGTTTCGAGTTCGGCCGGCGTCAGCCGCTTCTCGACAATCGATCGCGCCTCCAGAGCGATAAGGCGCAGACTTCGATCCGATCGCGCGCCTGCGATGAAAAGCCATTTGTAAGCCTCACGCAGATCTTCCGTGACGCCATCGCCATGAATGTACATCGAAGCAAGATTGTAAGCGGCTGTTGCGTTGCCGTTCTCTGCCGCAGATCGGTAAAGCTCGGCGGCGCGCTGGGCGTCGGTCGGCACGCCGTAGCCGAACCGCAGCATGTTTCCCAAAATGTTCTGAGCTCGGGCGTGTCCCTGTTCGGACGCCTTATCGTACCAATTCGCCGCCTCGGCTAGATTTCTATCCTCATAATGTCGGCCAAGGCTATACATTGCTTTGGAATACCCGCCGTTTGCAGCGGCGAGCAACCATTTGAGACCGTCTTTCTGGCTCTTAGGCACACCGTCGCCAGCGAGATACATTTGTCCCAGATTATTGGCTGCGCGCGGGTCGCCATTCTCAGCTGCCAACCCAAACCACCTAGCAGCGGCAGCTGCATCTCGCTCCGGCCCCAGCACCATGTAGTTCGACAGACCACAGTCGAAGGCTTCTTTTGCGTTGAGCTCTTGCCGATTTGCACAAAGATCAAGGGCGAGGGCTGGCCGATATCCCAATATACTCCCGAAAATCAGCCACACCCCTACCGTTAGAACCGTCAAGTCATACTTCACGATTTTGACTCCGTGCGAGCGATTAGGTGCGCCGGCTCTTTTCTTGAACGCTTAGCCTAGCGCCACGCTGGATGAAACCGAACCGTATCAAGTGCGGCCATTTGTAAAAATGGATTTTGCGAAACAACTAATGGTGAACTGCGAAGCCATAAAATTACCTCTTGAAGCTCTAGTCGCTATAGACGCTTGAATGCGAGGGCGAAGATGGCAACGACCAGGAGTGTGGAATGACCGATCGTATTTGTGGCGATGATGTCGCATTCGATAGCGCTTCGGCAACTTATTGCGGTGCGTTTTGGGCCGAGACCACCATCACAGATTCGACGCGTCATACCAAAATGCATGCCAGCTATCCGCGCGGACGAATCGAACTTGGCCACGCTGGCCCTCCGCTGCATGCCGGTAATAGCTCTCGATGACCGACAAAGCCGCCGCCGAAATTGCAGACGCCGCGCGCTACCGCGTCATGGGTATGGATTGTCCATCTTGTGCCGCCAAAATCGAAAAAGCGGTTCGGTCAGTCGGTGTGGAGGATGTAAGAGTTTCCATCGCCACGCAAATTATGACCCTACGAGCCGAAGTTCCCATCACGAAGCTCGCTGAAATTGAGCGCGTGGTGCCGGCCATCGGCTACCAGCTCGACAGGTTGGGTGATGCTCATACAAACGCCCACGCGGAGATCGACGATCGTTCCGATCGCCTGAGCCAGATTACGCCAAAGTACAAGCGAGCGCTCTGGATTGTGATCCTGCTGAATGTCGGCTACGGCATTATCGAGATGTTTGGCGGTATCATTGCCGACTCTCAGGCACTGAAGGCAGATGCTCTGGACTTCCTCGGAGACGGGTTGATTACCTTCCTCGGCGTCCTTGCGATCGGCTGGAGCATGGTTTGGCGCGCGCGCTCGGCACTCATCCAAGGGCTGTTTCTTGGTGTCCTAGGGTTGGGGGTTTTCATGAGCACGGTCTACCGTGTCATGGTGCTGAACCAGCCGAATGCGGAATTGATGGGTCTGATCGGATTCATCGCGCTTGTCGTAAACGTGTTGGCAGCAGTCGCTTTGATACCTCACCGCACGGGTGACTCAAACGTTCGCGCGGTTTGGCTGTTCTCGCGCAATGACGCCATTGGAAACGTTGCCGTCGTTGTGGCGGCGGGCCTTGTCGCATGGACAGGAACGCGTTGGCCCGACCTAATCGTCTCGGTTGTTATTGCGGGATTATTCCTGCACTCGTCATGGTCGATTGTGAAAGACGCGACGGCCGATCTGCGTGAAGCAAAATGAGCGATCGCATCATCGGCATAGCCTGCATCGCGGCAATATTCGGATTTGATCAAGGCAGCAAAGCGCTTGCCCTTGGCTATCCGGCCTTGGCAGAGGGCGTTGTAATCATGCCTGTGCTTAACCTCGTCCTCGTTTACAATGACGGCGTGAGCTTCGGGATGTTTGGGGGCGTTGCGCCTTGGTGGGCGCTCACCTTGCTCGGCCTCGCCGTTGCTTCAACCCTTTTTATCTGGCTATTGTATTCGCAAAGCAAGCTGGTGAGCATCGCTTTAGGATTAATGATTGGAGGTGCGCTTGGTAACGTGCTGGATCGCGTCCGACACGGCGCTGTCATTGATTTTCTGGATTTTCATCTAGCTGATTACCATTGGCCCGCGTTCAATCTTGCGGATGTCGCAATAATCTGCGGAGCCGGTTGCCTTTTTGTCGATGTTTTTTATTCAGAAAAGCAATGACGGTCTCGATCAGCATAGCCATGTTGGCGGTCAACAAGTTCAGATTAAGCGTCTGTTTGGAGTGCTGTTACGGCCTTACGCAACAATCCAGACGTTTCGGGAGTCCGGGAGTTTTCAAGAACGACAGACATGAGTGACAAAGTGTGAACGGTTTCGCGGCGACAATGCTCACTGGCTACCAAATCTATAGCGCCCATCGGCCCTGAGGCGTGCGATCTTCGATCTGACGCTGGACAAGTTGATCTTGTCCGAGGCCGCCAAGGGAACCGAAGGTCCGCGTCAGCGAAACTTCTAAACCCTGCTCAAAGACGGCACTGCATTGATCTTGTGCGTGACAAACTTGGTGTGTCAGAGCGTCGTGCTTGTCGCGTGCATGGGCAACACCGTTCGACCCAACGTCATATTCCGCGAGGCAGAGAAGACGAGGAGCGTCTTGTCGCCGATATGATCGAGCTGGCCCGGCAATATGGTCGCTGTGGCTATCCCCGTCTTGCAGCACTGCTCCTTCATGCTGGTTGGGAGATCAATGACAAGCGGGTCGAGCGGCTGTGGAAGCGAGAGGGGCTGAAGGTCCCGTACAAACAACCGAAAAAGTCGCGCCTATGGTTCAGCGGCGGCTCATGCGTTCATCTGCGACCGGAGTATCCCAATCACGTCTGGTCCTATGACTTCGTCCACGAACGCACCCTTTATGGTCGGGCCTTCAGGACGCTCAACGTCATCGACGAGTTCTCCAGGGAGTGCCTAGCGATCCGTGGCAAATGCAAGCTCAACTCCATCGACTTTATCGATGTTCTGACGGATCAGTTCATCCTGCGTGGACCGAAATCCATCAATGCACTAACGATGGAAGTGGACCAATCAATCGGGCCGATCAAAAACGGGTTGGTCATTCAGCTATCTCAACCGGTTTGGGTTGATGGTTGATGACGCGACCTTATAAGAGAGTTTGGCTGAATTCATAGGCTTGATTAACAGCAATTCCTGTCAATGAGCCGCCGCTCGACCATAAGCGCAACACTATCCAGAGACGCAGGTCCGCTCTTGCTATTGGCGCGATGTGTCTCTCGAAGCGAGAGATTTATCACGCTCTTATTCATTGACGGTAGCGACCAAACAGCTCCACGAGCTCGTTGAATTTCTCTCTTTGCTCTGCTTCGTTTCCGCTCTGAATTGCATCGGCAACGCAATGGTCGGCATGATCCTTGAGGATTTCACTCTCGACCTTGTTGAGCGCCGCTTTGATGGCGCGCATCTGAGTGAGCACGTCGATGCAGTAGCGATCGTTTTCGATCATGCGCGCGATTCCGCGGACTTGCCCCTCGATTCGAGACAGGCGTGACAGACAGTCTTTTTGACGTTTTTTCACCCGCGTCAGGCTCCCAGGTTGTTTCGGTGCGTTAATCAAGGTCACCACAGTCATAGCGGATTTTGGGTCGATCCTCACCTTCTTGAGGATTGACTTTCAGGACAGTCGCAATATACCCTTGGGGGGTAGAGGTATAGTATGCCTATCGTGGCAAAGGCAATAGGGTGAACGAGCGGAGGCCTTGGGCAAGTCGCGTGGGTTAGGAGTGAAGATGCGCGTTGTTGCCGAAAGTGCAGCAATACAGATGCTGAGCTCGACTTTGCGCCGCGAGTCTTCTGTCGATTGTCTACCACTCCAACGAAGGCCTTAGAGGTAGTGAAAGACCTAGATGCAACAGCGAAGCGATAGCGCCGATGTCATTGAGGCGGATGATCCTGAAATCGCCATCGATCCAGTCTGCGGGATGACAGTACAAATTTCTGGTAGCAATCATCGGATCAAGAACGAAGGTCGAGATTATTATTTCTGTTCCTCTCGCTGCCGGACGAATTTTGAGGCTGATCCGGCACGGTATTTAGAGCCGCGTCCAGAAGCAGAGCCTGCTCCGCCAGGAACAATATTCACCTGCCCCATGCATCCTGAGATCGAACAGGAGGGACCCGGTACATGTCCACTTTGTGGCATGGCATTGGAGCCTATGGGGATACCTGATAAGGACGCAGCGCCAAATCCTGAGTTGGTGGATTTTACAAAGAGGTTTTGGGTCGGGCTGGCGTTCACGATTCCGGTAATGTTGTTGGCAATGGGTCCGTTTGTTGGACTGCCAATCAAGGAATGGATCGGCCATCGGTCCGCGGCCTGGGCAGAACTTGTTTTTGCGACGCCTGTCGTTCTCTGGTCGGCATGGCCATTCTTCGAACGCTGCCTTGCATCCATTCGTAATCGCAGCCCCAACATGTGGACATTGATTGGTATCGGAGTCGGTGCAGCCTATATCTATTCTTATGTTGCCACGGTTGCGCCGGGGTTGTTCCCTGCAACCTTTCGCGGTGAGGGTGGAGCGGTCGGGGTTTATTTCGAAGCTGCGAGCGTGATCGTAGTTTTGGTTCTCCTCGGTCAAATCTTGGAATTGAAGGCCCGTGAGCAGACGGGCGGCGCGATCCGAGCACTGCTGGATTTGGCTCCGAAAACGGCGCTGAGAGTGACAAGTCAGGGCGAAGACGAAGAGATATCGTTGGATGTCGTGCAAGTGGGAGACCTGCTACGAATTCGGCCCGGCGAAGCTATGCCCGTCGATGGTGAAGTCGTCGACGGGCGGTCGTCGGTCGACGAGTCTATGCTCACTGGCGAGCCCATTCCGGTCGAGAAGGCGACAGGTGATCCGGTAACGGGCGGCACGCTGAACAAGTCCGGCAGCCTCGTCATGCAAGCGAAGCGTGTTGGGGCGGAAACCATGCTGGCGCAGATCGTCAATATGGTCGCAGAGGCGCAACGCAGCCGCGCGCCGATACAGAGGCTTGCCGACATTGTGGCAGGATACTTTGTGCCGACGGTTGTTCTAATCGCCATTCTATCGTTCATCGCGTGGTCATTATGGGGCCCCGAACCCGCGATGGCATACGCCTTCATCGTCGCCGTTTCGGTTCTGATTATTGCTTGCCCCTGCGCTCTCGGTCTTGCGACGCCCATGTCGATCATGGTGGCGACGGGGCGAGGTGCGCAAATGGGTGTATTGATCAAGAGCGCTGAGAATCTCGAACGCTTTGCAGATGTCGACACGATCATTGTCGACAAGACCGGCACATTGACACTGGGGGCACCGAAGTTGACCGACGTGGTAGCGTTCGAAGGTTTTGAAGAGTCTGCCGTCCTGGGCATGGCCGCAAGTCTGGAGCGGGGGAGTGAACATCCATTGGCCGAAGCGATCTTGGTTGGCGCGAGGGATCGCATGGCAGAGACTGTTGGAGCGGATGACTTCAGCTCTGTTACCGGTATGGGTGTGCGTGGATCGGTCGAGGGTAGACAGGTAGCGCTCGGCAATGCAGCCATGATGAACAGCATTGACGTAAGCATTTGCGATCATGGTGCAGAAGCTGATCAATACCGTTCAGATGGCAAGTCCGCGATGTTCGTCGCCATTGATGGAAAGTTAGCCGGGATTTTGGCAGTTGCTGACCCTATTAAGAAGACGACATCGGACGCTCTGAAAGCACTTCATTCTGAAGGTATGCGCATTGTCATGGTGACAGGCGACAATGCACGCACCGCTTCGGCAATTGCTTCCAAACTCGGCATTGACAAAGTTCACGCCGACGTGCTCCCCGATGCGAAAGCACGCATTGTTAAAGGCTATCAGGATAAAGGGGCCAAAGTTGCGATGGCTGGAGATGGGGTAAATGACGCCCCAGCTTTGGCTCAAGCAAATGTCGGGATTGCTATGGGAACCGGAGCAGACGTTGCAATTGAGAGTGCCGGTATCACTTTGGTGAAGGGAGATCTGAACGGGATTGTCCGGGCGCGGCGGTTATCTAGGGCCACTATGAGAAACATCAGGCAGAACCTCTTCTTTGCATTCATATACAACGCGCTGGGCGTTCCAGTTGCTGCTGGGATTCTTTATCCGGTATTCGGCATGCTTTTGAGCCCAATGATTGCGGCAGCGGCCATGAGCCTCTCGTCTGTCTCTGTTGTGGGAAATGCACTTCGGTTGAGAGCAGTTCGAATATAGCGGCTGGATGCTTTTCGAAACTAGCGAGGTGGCGTTGTGGCCTATATCGAGAGTTCGTTCTTTAGATGGGAGCGCGGTCATACCGCATTTGTCGACAACAGGGCGTATGGACGGAGTCTATGATCAAGGCGCAGGCTATTGCTACGGTGGCCAAAGTCGTTTTTGCGGGATCAGTCGCGATATTTGGGACATTGCTAACATTGCTGTCGAGCGCTGCGCATGAAGGCCACGGGCCGATGCCCAAGGCTCGCATTCCGTTTGTAATGAGCGGTGATGCAAGAGCTGGCAGCAAGATTTACAATTCAGAATGCGCTGTTTGCCACGGCCGTCTTCTGGAGGGAACGCATAAGGGCCCGTCAATGCTTGCTTATGAATCGGCCTTTCATCCGGATCCAGACTTTGTCGCGGCGATAAAATCGGGGGTGAAGCAACATCATTGGTCATTCGGAGACATGCAGCCGATCAAATCGCTTACAGACGATGATATTCGGCGCGTAATCATCTATATCCGTAAAGTGCAGGCGTACAATGAAAAGAAGAGTGAATATAAAGAAAATGGCGAACCGAAGCACTGATGCACGACGATATTAGTATTGTGCCGTGAATCATGGGAAATCGCTGTGTGGAGAAGAATATTCCGATATATGCCGCTTCTAATTTTTATTTGCAATTTTTCCGTTGTCTCCGCGATGGCGTTGGAGGTGAATATCGATCCGAATGCACGTACTGCCGAAAATGAATTTGAATTTGAAGCCGGTCATTGGGTTGGGAAATCTGAGTGGTCGGCCGATGGCGAATTCGATAGTTGCATGGTGGCAGAGCATAACGATAATGATGAAATGCTAATCTTGCGTCTGGATCAAAATAATATACTGACTCTCGGCATATTTCAGAAAATTTGGAAACGAAAATTGTATGCAGGATTGTCAGTGATTATCGTTGTTGATCATCATACGCCAATAATCGGGATGGGCATTTTATATTCGGATGATATTTTGATGATATATTTTCGAGATAAAGAAAATGCATTGTCCGAAATTGGGGGAGGTAAGATGATGTTAGTCTCGGTAGGAAGGCAATCTGTGTATTTTAATCTGGACTTTTCAGATCAAGCCATTTCCTATCTTCGCGAGTGTGTCGTGAGGGGCCTTGGAGGGAAGATTTAGGTTTTATGTCGCTTTGAGAGCGGGCCAGATGTTTTCGCCCGCTCCGCCATGGCGGCTGTCTACGCCTGTTCCTTTGGAAAAACGCTCTGCGCTTTTGATCCGCGTAACCAAATCGGTTTCAGTTGGTGCGGCAGTTTCCTGATGCTCATAGCCATCGACCTGATTGGCATTGAAGACCTTATAAAACCGCATTGTCGGGATGTTGATTTCCTGATCCTCGCCGCCTGCATCTTCTTCGGTCTTGGTTAGGCCGTGTGCTCACTAATGCGAGTCAGATGGTCCAAGTCGGATGACGATGGGTTACCATTTGATATGAGCCGACTTCGAGGTGACCGTAGCGCGGGGAAAATGTCCCAACAGCTGCCATAGTGAACCTTGTCAGCCACAACAGTTTTGGTCCTGCTGGATCGGCGGACAGGGGACGGTGCCATAGGAGCAATAGACGCAGCAGTCTCCTGGCTTAGGCTTTAGTAACCTGTTGCAGCCTTTGCAGTCGTAGTACCACTGACATGCGTCCCTGGGCATAGTCTCCGTTTGGACATGACCGCAATATGGACAGGTAATTATGGACTTTGGTTCAATTTCCTTCATTCCGACCTGTGAGCTGGATAACCCGCATTTGTGGAAGCCTCAGCGACCTTCTCCCAATTCGCTAGCGCATCATCGTAACGCACTGTTGCTTGCTTGGTTCCGTAGTCGACAGAGACCTGTATGACGCCCTTGACCTTCTCGATAGCTTTGGTGACCGTGATTGGACAGACGGGGCAGGTCATTTTGTCGATGGCGAGGGTGACCGTTTGCTCTTCCGCTACTGTCAATGATGACGACAGCGTTAGCATTACGGCTCCAGTCAATAGACTCTTCATAACTTTCTTTCTCAGAGGAACAGATTGGCGCCATAATCGACGCCGACGGATAGCGCGATCAACGTCGCACCCAGCCACAGAATGCTCTTGACCCACAATACGTTCCAGATCAGACGGCCTGATTGAGGGATTTTGCAGGCTCCGGATTCACACGCTTTAGGCGCGCGTCGATACACCATCCAGAATCCTGCGCCAAGACATGCAACGGCGACGCCGACAAATAGCGGCTGATAGGGAGCGAGGGCGGTGAGGCTACCAATCCATGTACCGCTAACGCCGACCGATACGAGCGCAAGCGGAACGATGCAGCATGTGGAGGCTGCGACGGCGCTCGCGACGCCACTGGCAGCGAGCAGACTCTCTTTCATAGTCGACCTTTTGTTTAGGCGATTGGTTGTCCAAGGCCTGCCGAAAGCAGAACATCTATGTCGACGCCTCGGCCGGCGCAGCAATCCGCCATCGTGCCGTCTATTGCTACCGCAGGAACGGACTTAACGCCGAGATGAACGGCTCGTTTTTGAATGTCAGGCATATTCATATCCAGCACCCGAATGTCACAGGACGAACACGCTGCCTCTCGGACTTCCCTGACGACCCTCTCGCAAATCAGACAGCCTGTGCTGAAAATCTCAATCCTTCGTGTTATGCGGTCCACCACTCTCTCCTTTGGTCATCGAACTTAGGTGCAGCGCCCCGCTGTTGATCGCTTCAAGGATCGAGCAAGAACGAGCTGGGCCTTCGCCCGGACAGGCATCAATCAGCTTGTCGAGCGCTGACTTGATCCTCCCGAGATTGTCGATCCGTGCCTGCACCTGTTGCCGTTTGATTTCTGCCCGTTCGCGGACATCGATGCATTCCGCAGTACTACCAGCCTCAACGTCCAACAGGTCGGCGACTTCATTGAGTGAAAAGCCAAGATGTTGGGCACTGCGTATGAACTTGATCCGACGAACAGCCTCAGACGGATATTGCCGATAGCCACCGTTTGCTGGTCGCAGCGGTTGCGCGACAAGTCCCTTTTGCTCATAAAATCTTACCGTCTCGACGCCGACGCCAGATTGCTTGGCAAGCTCACCGATTCGCATCCAATTCTCTCCGATAGACAACGACCCTAGAGGCCGTAGTATACTACGGAGTCAACAGGTAATCTGATGGCCGAATGTCGGAGCTAGTGGGTCAGCCTTCACCGAAAACATCGAGGGCTGAGTCAATTTGGGGAGGAGGAGCTTGCACCGGAGCAGAACGTGCACGATAGGCTTTATGGCCTTTGGCATTACTGCGAGCACAAAGGTATCAAATTCCACCTGCAAAACGCCATCGGCGCACGCAGGGAGTGACGAAGAAGTATTTTGCGGCAGGGAAGAAGGTTTCAGACGCAGCCGGCACGGGGGTCAAAAAAAGACACCGTGCTCAGCTGCATTTCGGCGAACTGCTCTGAGATCTGAAGCAGCTTCAATTCTTCGAGGCATTGGCGGATTGCCTTCCGCGAGGCTGATCGATGGAGCAAACTTGGATATTCGCTCCACATGAATTAGACCGTATTTTGCGGTTCTGACGACAGCAGAATCCGGCAGCGGCCGCGGATCCGTGAGTTCGAGATCTCGGCTGGTGTCAAAAGGCGATAGAACTGCCGGAATTCGATTAGCGGCCGCCAATAACCGGATTGGGTTTCGTTCGTCGCTGCCGCGTCACATGGCGCCGCAATGCATGCCGATCAGTTCGTCGGCGATCTTCTTCTGATCGTCACTCAAGGTGGCGTAGAGTTTCTCTGTCGCCGGCTTGACCGCCTTCATGGCATCGAGCATTGCTTCCATGCCCTTGATGCGCGTGTCCATGCGGGTCGTGGCATCGCCCTTTTGCATAGTTTCCATCATGTTCTGGCGCATGCCCTGCATGACGGCCACCCGGGCCTTCACCGCATCCGCATAGTCGTCCCAGGAGGATTTCTGAGCGTCGGTGATCTTGAGCTGGGCCTTGAGATACGCAAGGCGCCCATCGGCCATGGCACCCATATGGCCATGCTTGCCTTTCATGCCGCGACCCATCATGCCCATCATCGGGCAATCGCCGCCCATCATACCCATTCCCATGCCTGGCATGCTGCCCCGGTGCTGCTGAGCGCTCGCCGGCGCGAGTGAGAATGCGACCAGAGCGAGGCTCATGGTGGCGGAAACCAATGTCTGTTTCATCGAGATATCCTCGTGACTATCGAACCAATTCGAGATCACAATGTGGCTTGGCAGCTCCTCCTTGACGCTGACCGAGGTCAATCGGTGACGTCGTGTGTAGATCAACTTTCGGTGATTTTGAGCGGCATGGTTTTGAGCGCCTGTGCGCCGACCTCTGACAGACTGTGTCCACTGACAAAACTAACGAGCCCTCTTAAGGTACCACCGCTAGAATCGCAGGGTTGCACTCTCTCCATTGCGGAGACTAACAGGGTCGTAACTCTGGCCGCTGCTCTTCCTCTTTGTCTGAGGCCGATGCGTGGAACTGTTTTTCTTGTTCTTTGGCCGTCGCTGATTTTCTGCCGGCCACTTGCGTGGCCACATGATCTTGAATTGTTCGTAGTGATCACGGTCCGCGAGGTAAACTGCATTCCAAGACAGAATGGTCAGCAGGATCAGGGGCGTCTGGGGAGCGACTAGGCCGATCGCCAAGACCTTCGCCGATCGACCTAGCCAAAGCAGCCCGAGCGGGGCTTCTTTTTACGAAGCAGATTGAGATAATCGGGCGCTAATGCACCCACCTGGTCTTCATTGGTTTTCTCGTCCTTCAGAGGGCGAAGCACTATGCGTCCGCCATCAAGTAGAACTAAGTCGAGATCGACGGTCAGGCCTTCGCCGTCCCTGTGCCCCCAGGCTGCGCCGATGCGAGTCCAGAAGCTTTTTTCGCCGCGTTCATTGACGTGATAGGCGATGAGGAAAAGAGGGACGGATTCTTGTTTTCGGTCGTTGGTTTTGTTGCTTACCATAGTAAGTCTCCTTTTCTGTTTGGGGTGGCTCGAAACGCCTTCCCATTGGCCGGGCGGCGCCCCCGGTCAGGATTGGCGTGAGATTTGAGCTAACCCGAATTGGAATGAAGGAGGCATGTGGTGAGCGGTTGCTGTACCGATGATTGCAAATAAGAATGCGCGCCAAGGCTCATTCCGTAAGCGTCCGGTATATTGATTATAGCGGTAAATGCCCGGATGTTGATGCTTGGGTGTAATGGCGGGCGATGGTCTTGAAAACCTCTGATGGCCACGATGTGATTTTATCGTTGGTGAAGAAGCGGCGTAAGCGGTGCAATTGGGATGATAACGAGACGCACGAGATTTTCGCGCAAACATGCAACCCTGGCGTTTCGGTTTCCCGTATCGCCTGCCACTATGATGCCAACGCCAATTTTATCTTCGAATAGCTTGGCGATCCACGGATTGCCGTAGCAGGAATTGATACGCTAGAGGCCGCATTTCTGCTGGTTGAGGTGGTCGTTGAGTGTGTCGGCAGGCAGGCGAAAGCTGGTGGCAATTGCCTATACACTAATCGAAACAGCCAAATTCAGTAGCGTTGACGTGCAAGCTTGGCTCACCGACATGTTGAGGTGCATCGCCGACCACAAACCAGCCCTTGTCGTCATAGAGTTTCCTCCTCTATGCGCGGGCGGGTGGAGCTGAGTTTTTTCCCTAAACCCATTGCGCTGATTTCGTAGAGTTCAAAGCCATACGGGCTCAGCGTTGCAAATCTCATTCGGGCTTTCAGCGGCAACTCGCACTTCGTGATCTGTTGGAATTCGGTCATCACATCTGCATGCACCGGATTGTAGTAGGCAACAAGTATTCGCCGAGGTCGTTTTTGTTGCGATGCGATGACGTTTGCCAAGAACTTTCTGAGCACCCGCACACCGAACGGATTGAATAGATAAATGATACAAGGTCCGTCGGGAATCTCGAAAGTCGCGGCATCGGTATTAATGATATCGACTTTGTGGGCCATCCGCGCTTCGGCTGGCATCCCGGTGATATTGCGTAGAGCGTCGCGTCGCAGCTCGGTTGCGTGTTCAATACCAACAACCAGACGATACGGTTGTCTGGCGGCCGCGCTGATGACGCGACCGCGCCCGGCACCAATATCGACAAACGACCAGTTGGCGACATCTTCGGGCAGAAGACTCTGTATCCAACGAATTACCATGTACGGCGTGGGCGCATATTCGACTGCATCTGCGCGGTGGTCGCCGGCGATTGTAAGACTGTGGATCTGCGTAATCTGGGACACTGTTGCGGGCTCTTCGTCGACACAAAGATGGTCAAACACTTTGCTATGTAATCGAACGAACACCACGGCGCGCAAGTATCGCAACAGCGCTGCGAGACCGTCGTTTCGGAGAATGCGCGCGCTTTTTGCAATCAGCCGGTGGATTGATCCACCTACCGCTGGAAAATCTGCGGCGCCCGCGGCCGGCAGTGCTGTGAGCGAGAAGTATCGCGTTGACGCAGCGATATGCTTGTCACTCTTTCGTCCAGTCATTCTGCTTCTCGAACCTTTAAGCGAATAGCATGTTTAGCTTCGAGCAAGCGGCGTGCCAGCTTTTTTCGCCCCTTCGAGATTGCGTTTGCCCCATTGCAGGTTTGGTCTCACAGAAACTGGACCTATAGATATCGCGGCTGCAGCAGGTTGATGAATGATCAGTGTTTTTGATTTGTTGATCGAATAAACTGAAAAGATCCGTTGCGCGGCCCAACATGCCGTGCCATCCGGGCAATCGATACACGCAGGATGAAACGGCGGAGAGCTTCACAACAATCAGACGACCAGCCGAGTGTCCACAAGCGATTGTTGTTTAGAGTCGCGTTTACGACAAATTGGCTTTGCTGTTGAGCTGTCACCGCTCTTTGCTATGAATTTTTTTGAAACAATTTGTCGATTTATTGGATTTCGGTCGTCGTTTATATGTTGAGAGATGCTGACGATGGTGGATTTGTTGGTGAAATATGAGACTCAAAACCTTGCCCAAGAGGTTTCGGAGAGAGATCCATTCACCGTAGAACGATATGAACAGTTTCACACCTATTTGCCGAAGGGAGCGATAGATATACTAGATGTTGGAGCAAATACAGGGCGTGGCGGTGTTGCCTTAACAAAGCTGAGCAATCGTTACAGAATCACGGCACTGGATTGCGTCGAGAGCCGCCTCAACGTACTTCCGAATTGTTACCACTCATCCATATACGGCCTGTCGAACGACATTCCTGCTGAAGATCAAATGTTCGATGCAATCGTCGCAGGCGAGTTCCTTGAGCATCTCTATCCATCGGATGTCGATAAAACATTGTGTGAATTTCAGAGGCTTTTGAAAGTCGGGGGTCGGTTGCTTTTGACTACGCCGAATCCGCATTATCTTCGCAACATTCTCACTAGAGCTAGCGTTTACAGCACCAGTCATCTCACACAGCATTCGCCCAAAGTGCTGAAATTCCGGCTTAAGATGCACGGATTTTCAAATGTGCGTGTGCTCGGATCTGGCAAGATGACGCGTGACCTGGGCCCCAAGACGCCCTCATTTATTTTGAGAGTCCAGAGTTTAGATAACTAGTCATCCTGTTGTCGTGAAGTGCTGTTTCCTTTTCTGTTTTCATGGTCGCGGTGTGAGCCTTCCCCTCGGAGCCACCGTCGCTCGTTCGCCCATTAGGCGAGCGACGGTGTCGGAGAGTGGAAGGCGGTGTTCCCCTTGGTGGGTCCTGAGCCTTGTGCATACAGCACGGCCAGTGGTGGCAATCCGCCCAGAGCTGAATGCGGTCTGACGGTGTTGTAATCGGTGCGCCAGCGCGATAATGCCCGGCGGGCGGCCCTGAGACTGTCGAACACCTCCTCATTGAGCAACTCGTCACGAAGCCGTCCGTTAAAACTCTCGATGAAGGCATTCTGCTGTGGTTTGCCCGGCGCGATGTAATGCCAAGCAACGCCGGTCCGGTTCTGCCACTCAAGGATCGCTCGGGACGTCAGCTCGCAGCCATTGTCACTGACGATCGTTCGTGGCTTGCCACGGCGGGCTATCAAAGCATCAAGTTCACGCGCAACCCGTGCCCCCGATAGCGATGTGTCCGCTACCAGCGCAAGGCATTCACGGCTGTAATCGTCAATCACTGCCAGGATGCGGAACCGCCGGCTGGCACCGAACACGTCGGAGAGGAAGTCCAGGCTCCAGCGCATGCTCGGGCCAATGGGGATCGGGATCGGCGCCCGGGTTCCCCGCGCGCGCTTGCGCCCACGTCGGCGCGGTACGGCAAGCCGCTCCTCGGCGTAAAGCCGGCGCAGTTTCTTGTGGTTCATTTTGATCCCTTCGCGTTCCAGCATGAGACCGATGCGGCGATAGCCGAACCGGCGCCGCTCAGCCGCCAGCGCACGCATGCGCGCCCGGATCTGTGGGTTGTCGGGGACACGCGCCCGACGCACCGTCTTGGGGTCGACACCGACCAGCCGGCAGGCCCGCCGTTGCGAAAGGGCATATCTTGCCATCGCATCAAGGGCCGCCGCGCGTCGCTCAGCAGGTGTCGTTAGTTCTTTCCCAGAAGATCTTTCAGCACCACATTGTCCAGCATCGCGTCCGCCAAAAGCCGCTTCAGGCGGGAATTTTCCGTCTCAAGCGTCTTGAGCTTGCGCGCATCGGACACATCCATGCCGCCGAACTTCGCCTTCCATTTGTAGAACGTCCCCTGGCTCACGCCATACTTTCGGCAGACTTCCGCAGTCGCCATCCCGCGCTCCTGCTCGCCAAGGATCGAAATGATCTGTTCTTCGCTGAACCGTGACTTCCTCATGTCCGTCTCCTATCGCTGACGGACTCTCCTTTCAAGTGAGGGACCAAACGGGGCTCAGGTCACGCGTTATATCGGCTATCATGTCCCCTTCCTGCCGCTTTACGGCAGTTATCTCATTTCAGGTGATAAGATATAGTGGGACTGGTTCGTGACCTGTCAGCGGCACGGTTCACGAAAAACATTGGACCGATCGGAGAAGTGCACCTTGCCTAGTGCGGACTTTTGATGTCAGCTTGTGTGACTTGAGCCCTTTGGCTCCCTCTCTCATTTGGAGGGTCCTTGGATTGAATGGAGTGCTCCCCAACGCACCCTCGATTGGGCGTTGAGTTTTCCGGACCAAATCAAGAACACGGGCTGGCTGCGTGTTCCGATTTCATCAGGCTATTGCTCCTCGCCAAGCAAACCGATTTTTCGGAGAACCAGCTGACCCACAGGTGTGATGCTTATATGTCCTATTGGTTGCCCGCTGAATTGATCAAATTCTGGCACCTTTAGTCCCAGGTTCTGTTCGGCACTGCGATCGAAATCGATTTGCCTGCGTAAGAGCGACAGACGCTCGAGTTTGACCTGCGCGGCCTCATACAGCTCTTGTCGAACGACGGTTTCACGATCGGAACCAATAACTGCAGGCTGCGGTTGCAGCTTCCTGAACTTTTCGCGGCTTGTTTGAGGATCTGAACCATAAGCGTCCAGAATCATAATTTCCTCATCGTCAAGTTGAGACAAGATACCAAGCACTCGCTTTTCACGAATGTGATCGAGATCATCGCTGGCAATACCGCTCGCGACGCATCGTACGATATAGCGCTGACGTTCGTCCGTTAGCGCACGAACAGCCTGATAAGCTCCGTCCTCGATCAAATCTATGGCAGCAAGCTCTTTCATGCGGTGTTGAATATGATCGGGCGAAAGCCGTGTGAGCTCTTCTTGAAGATATAGGAGGTATTTTTCAACGCGTTCCAGGCGCTGGTCCGGTACAATGTCGGTGATGATCTCGGCAAGCGCTGCGCCAACAACAGGAAGTGCGCCTGTCACTGCGCGCAGGACCGTCGCGATGCGATCGGTGTTTGTCGGACCTAATGCAGGCGGTTGTGGTTCGCGGTCTGTTTTGGTCATTCATATCCTCACATGAAAACTGCCGATACGCCTTGCCAGTCATGGTGAGTCCGATCGTCCACCACGAGCGCCCTAATCAACTCGCTTTTGCAGCTTCCTGGATCGGCTGTACGCCCGGCAATTGGATGACGACAGGGCCCTCTATCAAGTGGACAGGCAGCGGTTCTTTTGGACTGACCATCGGCTTATCCTGATCATCGAGATCGTTGGGCCAGTTCACCGACCAATCATCGCGAGTGGGCACATCATCAATTCCCACCGGATAGATCGTCAGCTCGTTTTCCATGATTCTCATGCGCAAAAAGTGTTTGTGGGTACCAAGTCTCATAGCACTGAAGGCATCGTTGGAATGCAATCCGGCGATATAGGATACCAACAACAGGTAGATGCCCCAGATAAAGCCACCAATGAAGCCGCTGGCTATAATCTCGGTAAGAAGCACGATGGCGTGGGAGATTGTGCCGGGGCGAAGCGAATCGAGGCCGATCAATTGAGTGATGAAAATATTGAACGGCGGTAGCAGGCTGAGCAGAGCAAGAATCAATGCGGCATGCCAGACGCCATGAGCCACGGCGAGCAGCAATCGGACCTTCTTGGACTTCGCGTCGGCATACTGATACAGAGCCGCCATCAAGAGCGCTGTGAGGGCCCAGAACATAGGTGATGTGAAGAGGCTCCATGCTATGTCGCCCGCCCATTGCCAACCCGTAACGTCGCTGCGTTCGAATACATCATTCCTGGAGAACAGGAGCAGTTGGGCGACGATCCAGTAAACACCGCCAAGGGCGAAACAGAATTGTGGGTTGGCCAGGGCAAATTTCAGATTTCCGATGGCCAATTTGCGGCTTTTATCCCGGTGTGGATAGCAGGCTTCCTGATTGCACGGTGCGTGGTTTGGTCCAGGTTCGGTTTTGAGTGACAACTTTTGCTTTTGCCGGACCCATCTGGCAGTAAATTCGTCCTTCAGGTGATGTGTGGGATGCAAAAAAGCGCCGCCGCCACCAGCCGTAATGAACTGCGTTCCAGCGATTTCTGCAGCGTAACGGCTATAGTGATGCAGGTCGCCGGACAAAACGGCACATACGCTGGCATCCGGGCACTGCTTGTTCAAAATGTCATAGGCGACATAGTCGAGCGCGCGGTTGAATTTGGCACGTTCCTTATCATCCTTGGCGTTGATATCAGCCTTGAGCCAAGTCGGTGTCGGCGCGCACAAAATGACTTTGGGATTATCAGACATTGAGCGCGCAACGTTCACAAAATAGTTGGCCTGAGGCTGATCGATGTCTTCACCGAGCTGAGAATCGTAACCCCATATCCACCAGTTGTTAGGCAGCTGCAGTGCGAAGTAGCTGCGATGCTGGGTGGCGCGCCAACTGCCGAGTTTGGTCGAGCGCCCACGACAGAACAGACCCAGGAATAAGGTTAACCCGTCATACCAGTCGTGATTTCCAGGAATCAGAAACACCGGTGGATGCGCAGCGTCCTTGGCATCGGAATTCGGAAAAGCATATTTGTAGGGTGTCCGAAGCCGAAAATTGTAATCATCGACGGTCGCGTCGGGATAGACTTGGTCACCTCCCATGATGAGACATTGGCCACGGGGCAAGTTGCCATGGTCAGGGATTGTTATGGATTGCTGTCCAAGCAAGTATGCGATTGCATAGGTTGAATCGAAACCATCACCTAGGTCAGCGACATAGTCGACCCACACAGCGTCATCGAGAGGCTCAATTTGCTTGCGCAAATCATACCGTTCGGTGATGCCTGGAGGGTCAATGGGATCAAGTGCAGCATGGATCAAACGACGATCGGCATATTTGCCAAATAGAACTGAATCGAGATGCTTGCGCGCCGTTTTTGCCAGCACGCGCGGATCAAACCAGCCGACCATGCCTGGAAATTTATCATAGTCATGGAGGTCTGGTTTTTTTGTCATCCGATTATCCTTGAAGTCTATAGTGGAGGCATGAGCCCCCACGTACTGGGCGACCGTGGATTGCGCTATCGCTTAGATCAAGTGCTTCTGCTCCAGTTCCGCGTGTTTTGGGCGACGCGAAGTTGGCCATCATGGGCATTCGCGCAATGAGAAAGGCCCCTACAGCGATTTTGAAGCATCTTTGTTTCATAATCTTTTCGGACTGGTGATCTCTATCTGAGCAAAATCGGCATAGCGCCTGGCGGAGTGCGTCTTGAGCTGTAGCATGTCCAGGGTAACCGTGCCTCGTTCCGTGCACTCAAAGACGTCTCGGTCGCGCCAGGCGCTCACCTCTGTCACGTGACGAAATGTTCACTCGACATCATCAGCGGACGGGCGCACTCTATGGCCATGATGGACTGGGCGAAACTTATCGCGATAGCGATGATTGCAGTTTTTGCTGCGACTTCCGCTTTGCAAATCGCTAAGGCGGCGGCCATGGACGTTCAGATGTCCATGCCGGTCGATGTCGGCGGAGGGTGTCCTGATTGTCCCGATGACACCACGACTTGCTCATCCGTCTGCGTTATTTCATCTGCAGCGCTGCCCGCGACGGACTTTTCTTCCCTGCGGACATCCCCATTGGCGAGCCCGAAACCTATACGTGTGGTTGGCTTGATAGAGTGGCGCGCGCCGCCGGACCCATTCCCGCCTAAACGCGTTTCCTGAAGCTTTGACCTGCTTGGGCAGGTTGCGTGATGCCGGTCAGTGCATAACAGCCGGTGTCAAGACTGCCCTGCCTGATGGCATAGGCAGATTACCGATTAGCTCAGGAAACCGACCATGCCGTTCTCGAAACATGCGATGCTCTCGCGTCGCCAATTGATGCTTGCCGGTAGTGCGGCTTTCGCGACCGCAAGTCTCCCTGTCACACGGGTGTTGGCTGACACCCCGCCTCTGCGAAACTTCAGGCTCGAAACCGGTACCAGTAGCCATGTACAACTCGCCCCGGATCCGCACCCGCAAACTCGCGTCTGGGCCTACAACGGCAGCGTTCCAGGCCCCGAAATACGTGTACAGCAGGGCGACCGGCTCCGCATCGCGGTCAGGAACGGACTTCCCGAAGAGACGACCGCGCATTGGCACGGTCTGCGTGTTCCTATTGCCATGGACGGCGTGCCGCATTTGACGCAGACGCCTATAGCGCCCGGCGAAACCTTCAACTACGAATTCGATGTGCCAGATGCGGGGACGTATTGGTACCATCCGCACCAGCGCAGCTTCGAACAGGTCGGGCGCGGTCTCTATGGCCCGTTGATCATTGAGGAACGCAACCCTGTCCAGGTTGACCGCGACTTGACTTGGGTTCTCGATGACTGGCGCCTGGAACGCGATGCGCAAATCGCCGGTGATTTCGGTAACCGCCATGATGCCGCACATAACGGACGTGTCGGTAATACCGTGACGATCAATGGGCGTGTGGCCGAAGCATTCGCCGTGAGGCGCGGCGAGCGTGTTCGCCTGCGGCTCATCAATGCCGCCAACGCGAGGAATTTTGCGCTCCGATTCGCTGACCACGAGCCCTGGATCATTGCGCTCGATGGACAGCCCGTGACGCCGCATAGGCCCACTGACGGATTGGTTGTTCTTGGTTCTGCTATGCGCGCCGATCTGATCATCGACATGATTGGTGCACCGGGTAGGCGTTACACTATCACCGATCCATTTTACCCTCGCCTCGAATACCGGCTGATCGACCTCGTCTACACGGACAGCACTCTGCGCGAGAAACCGCTTGAAAGCGAGATCGCCCTTGCTGCCAACACTATGCCGGAGCCCGACCTCGAAATTGCCCGACGCCATGAGATCCGTTTCAACGGCGGCATGATGGGCGGAATGATGATGGGTGGCGGAAGCAGTCGCGACGAAATGATGAAGATGATGCGTAACGGTAAGATGTGGCTGATCAACGGAGTCGCAGCCACGGGTCATGTGATGGACCCACTTGTGACGTTGAAAAAGGACCGCAGTTACATTTTGGACATGCGAAACGATACAGCCTGGCATCATCCGATCCACCTGCACGGCCATTCGTTCCGCGTGATCTCACGTAACGGCCAGCCCACCACATATCGAGAATGGCGGGACACAGTGCTGATGGCGCCACGGGAACGCGTTGAAATCGCTTTCGTGGCCGATAACCCCGGCGACTGGATGTTCCACTGTCACGTTCTTGGGCATCAGGCCACTGGCATGATGGGCATCGTCAGAGTTCAAGAAGGAGGGACGCGATCTTGAAGATGCATGTCTTGCCTCTCATCGCGGCTGCGATCGTGTTGGTCGCGTTTCATGCCACGGCTCAGACTGCCGGCGGTCGAGGAGGGAAGTCCTATGGAACCGAGTGATGAAATCCTGTCGAGTAGGTACATGCTCTCCGGCTCCACACGCGGCATCTCCGATCTCCTTGGGATGACGCAGTTTTCGGGACTCACATTCGGTTGGGACAAGGTCTTGGTCTTGGTGGCATTTGCCCTTGCCTGGCATGCTATCGGCCGGAGGCAAGTCAAACCGTGAAGCGTATTGTCATCGTAGTAATAGTCAGCGTGGCGGTGGTTCTCGTACTGCTGGCTGCTTTGAATCTAACGGCAGATGACGCAACCAAGGCTGTGGCGCACGATGGCAAGTCGCTTTATCTTGAGCACTGCGCCAGTTGCCATGGCACTAACCTTGAGGGTCAACCGAACTGGCGGCAGCGCAAACCAGATGGTCGCCTACCCGCGCCGCCACACGATGCCAACGGCCATACATGGCATCACGCGGACGAATTATTGTTGACGATAACTAAGCGCGGCACAGCGGCGATTGTCGGTGGCGACTACGAAAGCGACATGCCCGGATTCGGTAACGTTCTGAGTGATGATCAGATCCGCGCCGTGCTCGACTATATCAAAAGCACGTGGCCGGAAAATATCCGCAAGCGCCAAGAGCGGATGAACAGGAGAAAACACAAGTGACCAAGCCTCGAAAAATACTGCCCGCAGCATATCTGAAGCGTACAAAGCTCTTTCTTAGTGCAGTTGTGTTGATGATGCCGACGGTTGCGATGGCCCAGCAATCGACGATCGAGTTGAAGAAAACCGCGACCTGCGGATGCTGTTCTGCCTGGGCGGATCGCATGGAGTCGGCTGGCTTCAAAGTCCACCGCGAGAACCTGAGTATGGACCGGCTCACGCAATTCAAAATGAAGCACGGCATTCGAAGCAACTTCGCGTGCCACACGGCACGGATCGGCGGATATACAATCGAAGGACACGTGCCGCAGCGCGAAATTCGTCGCCTGTTGCGCGAACGGCCGGAGGCGATCGGCCTGAGCGTGCCAGGTATGCCCCTGGGCTCACCTGGCATGGACTCGGGCGAGACTAAAGAGGCCTATAACGTGTTGCTCATTCGCAAGGATGGAAGCACTGCCGTGTACGCGGCATACCCCGCGAAAAACTGAATGGGGCTGATCACACGCTCGGACTTGCTACCACTGTCCTCGCGATAGCTGCGTTGATGAAGTTTCATGTTTTGTGTGGACGCGTCTGCTGATGCGGGAGTGAGTTCATTCAATACAAGCAATCGGGTACATGCAGGAATTCCCATGCATGGCCTGGATTGTGGATGAAACGGACAGCCGTGCGATTGCACACTTTCCCACGTGGAAACCCTCTAACGCCATGAGCGGTAAAATGGTTTTTCGGGTTCGAAGCCCTTAATTTCAGTGGTGAGCTAATCGCTCGTTTTTGGGTCCGTTGCGGCCGACCTTCTCGCGCGCGGAAGGTCGCACCTTGGAACCGTATTGCATCACGAGTCCCTTGTTGCGCCCGAAATCGATGCGATCCGATCCGATGCAATTTGTTCTTTTTCGGAGTGACCTAACGGATCAGCATGCAGTGGACTATTGGCCATCCCTGCTCTACGAATCAATCGTCGCCACTCACCAGCGGCTGGTCAAAGAAATATACTATTCAGAAGTGCGACGCCTAGGCTGCAATTCTGAGCAGAAGGCTCGCTAGACAGCGAGCGTCTAGGCGAATAAAGAATGAAAGACAGAGGGAGAATTATACTTAATCTGACACTATTTTCTGGCTTTCTAATTGTGTTAAATTTATTTGATCAAAGCTTGTATTCTTTTGTATTAACAATCGGAGCATGTGTTTTTATATATTTGTCGATAAGAAGTGCGTATTTCAATGTGGCACGTGCCGCCTATTTGCTTGGAGTGGCGTCAATAACAGGGATTTTTCTTGCTGCATCGGTATTATTTTCACTGGCTCCAATCATTAATGATATTATATCTAATCTAGAAAAATCACGCTTTTGTGCGGCCAATGCAGCTAATTTCTGGTGTTCAATGCAACAATTTTCGATACCGACCTCCGGGGAAAGGTGGGTCATTTTTGTTGCCCTTGCAGTCACAATTATTTTGCTGAACGCGCTCTGGTTCGCACGGCCGGAGGCCGAATATCAACCGCGTGTTCAAGATATAAAAACCAAGGATCCGAAACTAACGTTCGAGTTCGATGTATCGAGCGAAGATGAAATCGAGGCAGGCGTAGCGGCAACAGAACAGAGTGAGACCAAGGACGCCTCTCAGCTCCCAGGTGCGACAAATATTCCAGACGCACTGACGATCAAGCGGCAGGCGCCAAATTGGCTCCCTCCAATTCCCTTAGATTTCGTCGGACGCAAGGGCATACGCAATGAACTGCGAGGCCTATTGGAGCCGAACAACACCCAAGCAATCATTGCTTTGCGTGGCATGGGAGGCATCGGAAAAACAACACTTGCTATAGTCGTAGGCCACGACCTGGCGCCGACATTTCCCGATGGTGTGTTTTGGTTGAACTTGCGTAGCAGTAGATTGAGCGATGCAGAAGACCCGTACGTACAGATTGCAAGAATAATTCACGCATATGATCCCTTCGCACGCATACCAGGTGCCAAAGATGAGATTGAAATACTCTATCGAGCACTACTGTCCAAGTTGCGATGCTTGATCATCGTAGATGATGCTAGTGATCCAAGTCAGATCCAGCCTTTGGTTCCACCACCTCCATCGAGTTTGCTGATTACTTCCCGGAAGGTGTTTCAACTTCGTGAGCGTCCGGTGAACACGCTCTGTTGGGAACGGCGACCAGCAGTTACGCTCAGGTCTGAGCGTAACGCCACGGCATGAGCTGTTCAAGACGAGTCATCTTGTGATCAGCGATGCGGCCCAGCGTATCGGTAAGCCAGGCTTGCGGATCGACGCCATTCAGCTTGGCAGTTTCGATCAAAGTATAGGCGATTGCCGCGGATTTGCCGCCGCGCTGCGAACCGGCAAATAACCAATTTTTTCTGCCGACGGCGATGCCGCGCATGGCGCGTTCAGCGGTATTGTTGTCGATTTCAAGGATGCCGTTTTCGAGATATGATCGAAGCCGCTTGATCCGCGTGATGGCATAGCGGATCGCCCCGGCAAGTGGCGTCTTGCCGGACAATTTGGGAAGTTGGATTGCCAGCCAAGTATCCAAATCCTCGAGAACCGGCTTGGCCTCGTCTTGTCTGATCCGCACGCGTTCATCGGGAGGTTCACCACGCACCTTCTTCTCAATGGCATAAAGCTCGGCGATGCGTCTGATTGCCTCTGCCGCAATGGCTGATCCTTGCGATTGCTGCACATCGACAAACTTCCTCCGGATATGTGCCATGCAGGCGACTTCACGGATATTGCCGGAACGATACAAGTCTTCGAACCCGGCATAGCCATCAGCATGCATCCAACCGGTGAAGTTATTGAGATGCTCCCTTGGCCGTTCGGCCTTACGGTCAGTAGAGAACTGATACCATGCCGCCGGCGGTGCTTTGCTCGCCCAGGGGCGCTCATCTCTGGCGTAAGTCCACAGCCGGGTTGTCTTGGTCCTGCCTGTGCCGGGAGCCTGCATCTTCACCGGCGTGTCATCGGCAAAGATCGCCGTTCCGCTCAGAACATGCCGGCCGATGGCGTCTGCCAGCGGTTCCAGCAAGGCTGTCGAGCGACCAACCCAATCGGCAAGGGTCGAGCGATCCAGATCGATCCCTTCACGACCAAAGATCTGGCTCTGACGATAGAGCGGGAGATGATCGGCGTACTTGTTCACAAGCACATGTGCCAGCAGACCCGGTCCCGGACGGCCACGTTCAATAGGCCTCGATGGCAACACGGCCTGCGTGATCTTCTCGCAGCATGAACAAGCCATGCGCGGGCGCACGATGCGGTTCACAACGAAGCGCCCCGGTACGAAGTCCAGCTCCTCAGTCACATCTTCACCAAGTTGCCTGAGTTTGCCGCCACATGATGCGCAGGCTTCACCGGCTGACAATACCGTCTGATGACGCGGCAGATGATCAGGCAATGGCTTTCGCTTCGGTTGGACTTTCGGCGCCTCAATGCCTGCGATATCGGATGACGGGTCAGAGGCGCGCGCAATCTCCTCGTCTTTCAGTGTCAGCTCAAGCTGGTCAATCGCTTCCGAACGTGAACCGAACTGATGGCGGCGCGATCCGGCAAGCTGGTGCTTCAGCTTGTCGATTAACAGATCTCGGGACTTCAACTCAGAGGTTAGTGAGGCAATAAGATCTTTTAGAATCTCAGGATCATCAGGTAGTTGGTTGGCCTCATTGAGCATGCAAATGGTCTATCAGATTCACACTCTTTATGGAATCCCTCGACCACAACAAACCTTTGTTCCAAATAGATTTTTGTTCACCCGGCCGTCAACGGACGCCACGTCCGCTGAGGTGCTCGCCAATCGATCCCTTCCAGAAGCATCGAGAGTTGCGCTGGCGTGATCACGACTTTGCCGTCAGCCACCGATGGCCAAACAAACCGGCCCCGTTCCAGGCGCTTGGAGAACAAGCACGCACCCTGGCCATCCCACCAGATTACTTTGATCAGATCGCCACGTCGTCCACGGAACACAAACAGATGACCCGAGTACGGATCCTGATGCAAAACCGTCTCTGCTAAAGCTGAAAGGCTGACAAAGCCCTTGCGCATATCGGTCGCGCCTCCAGCCAACCAAATCCTTGTCGAGGCTGGAACCGGGATCATTCACTCAGGCCTCGCACCAGGCGAGAGACTGCTTCAGGATCAAATGCACCCGTGATGCTAAATCGGTGTCCGTTGGTCAGCGTGATCTCAATCCGACCATCCGCAACTGGTGACTCGACAGGCAGCGCAGACTGTTCAGCCACGATCTCAACCGGCAGGAACGTAGCCTCCCGCGTATCATCTTCGACCACGGCAAACCGAGGATCGCGCAGCCATTTGAAAACAAGATTGGCGTTTACATCATAGCGGCGGGCAACGCGAGAAACCGACACACCGGGAACCCGCGTCTGGGCGACGATATCCCGCTTCTCATCATCCGACCAATGTCGCCGCTTCCGCCACTTCCTTGCCATCGATTGTCCCGGAATAGTGTCCACTAACGACAGTGGACACCATCGCCCGCCATCACACAGCAAAGCATCAGCATCATTGCAGGCGCCGCAAGAGCGGGGACGCCGGACGCTTACTCAACTTCCCGGAATGCGAGGTCTCAAACTTCCCACAATGAAGGCTGATGAGGCGCAAAATCTGATTGCCAAACTTCTCAATGATAGTGAACGCACGCTACCCCCCATTGAAGCACGAGAGTTGGCGGGTTTATGCGGCTGGTTGCCTTTAGCGATAAGAGCGGCCTGTTTTTTTCTGATTGAGAATCCGGATTGGTCCAATCGGAACTACTTGGTGTCATTAGCGGACAGAAAAACTAAACTCGAGGTTCTGCGGCCTGGTGATAGTAGCCTTGATGTGCGTGCGGTACTCGGTCTCAGTCACAGCCAACTTGCGGTAGAAGATCCAGTACTCGCTAGGCGTTGGCGATTCTTGTCAGTTCTTCCGGATATGTTTGACGACGAGACGGCTATGGAGATCTGGGAGTGCGACAAAGAAACGAGCCGAGTGGAGCTATCAAGATTGTTGCGCCGTGGTTTGATTGAATTTGACAGCCGGTCCAAGAATTACACGATGCATGACCTCATGCGCAGCATAGGGTCTGAATTGATGGCGGGGCAAAATGTTAATTGATGAAACCGCCTCTGATATCAATAGATATGAATGAACAAAATGAAGCAAATCTTGCACTTATTGATTACGCCTATCGAAAACTTGATGAAATTAATTCTCTGTTCAATAAAGGGGGTAAAAATATAAGTTCATCGATTTCGGAATTTGAAAAAATACAGAAATACGCATTTGAATCATTTAAGAAATTGGGCGAGAATGTTGAGTTTTGTAATTTAAGGCCCGAGCTTTCTCGATTTGGAGATATTGCTGTTGAATTATTATCCGTTTGCTTGACTCCTGAGGAAAGGGTTGTTTGGTATTCGGCACAACTTAAATTGGCAGAATTTGCTCAAGATGAAGATGCTGTTCGCTACACGCAAGGAAATCTGGGAAAAGCAATTGCCTCGAGGGGGGATGCGTCTGCTGGATTAGAATTGATGCAGTCCGCACTCCAGCGCGCGACGTCAAAGGACGACCGTCACCATATGTGCCTGTGCAAGTACGATATTGGTACATGCTATCTACAAATGAATCAGTTGGAAAAATCGTATGCTGCCCTCATGGAAGCATTGCAGATGTCTAACACGCATGGGTTTTCTAATATAGAGGGCAAGATCTATGGAGCATTGGCGACATTAGCTGCAGACAGAGGTGAGTTCGATGATGCTGTGAAATTGACGGAGAAGCGGATAGAATTCGCTCGTCAAAACGATGATTTAGTAGGCAAGCTAGCGGGGTTATCTAATGCATGTTACATAGGCGTGTTGAGGCAAGACTACTTGTCAGGGCTAAAGCAAGGACTACGTGCTGTCCGTTTGGCTCGACAAATTCGCTATCATTGGGCAGAAGCGCATGCGCTAGGCAACATTGGGATTTGTTTTCGGCACCTTGGCAAGTTGCTTTGGTCTAAGAGATGCCATGAAGGAGCTTTGATTTTATCGCGAAGACTTGGCGATCGACGTTCGGAATGTGAAGAGCTTGGCAACTTAGGTTCAACCTTGATTCTCTTGGGCCAATTGGATCTTGCCCTAAAGGCCCTTCAAGCATCCGAGGAAGTTGCGACCAACATTGACGACTTGCGGCTGCAACGCAATGCAATAGCATTGCAAGGCGAGCTGTCATTGATGAGTAACAGTGTCGGAACCGCCCTTGAGAGATTTCGGTTTGTGAAGGCTTTGTCTGTAGCGATAGGAGATACACGCGGTGTAACAGTCGCGTGCGAACGGATTGGGCATTGCGAAACCATGCTGCTGAATGCGAAGGATTTCGGCAAGGGCGGTGGATCCCATTGATTAGACGCCCGCAGCCGATCAGAACGGGAACTACATCTTCATTAAGGCGGTGGATAACGCTTCGTAGCTCGAGGGTGCTGGTCGTGCGCAATAAGCGCCTCGCAAATAGACGATAAGCCGTCTCGTGATAAGAGCATCTGTATGTGGCTGCAAACGATCAGTAACTCCGCTGGTATAAGCCGATTTTTTTCATTGGTTGAGTCCCCAGACACACGTTTGGCTCACGCGGCTGGGGCGTCATCTATGTCTGAATTAGCAAAATTTAGGTGGTGAAATGACAACAGTTGAAGCGGCCAGATTCGGTAATGGGCAAGTCGAATACCGAAGTGAAGTTGAGCCCGTTCCTCCAACTTCCGAGAAAACCGGGAACGTGACTGTTAATGTTACGGGCTCAGAAGGTGTGTCCGCGCACTACAAAGTCACTTTCATGATCCAAGCCGAGCTGGAAGAAAGCAATCATGCGCTCAACAACATTTTCCATTGGTCACTTGTCGTGCCAAGCGAAGATGAAAATGCTTCATATCGCGATGTTGAAGATCAAGCCGCTCGACAGATTGCACCAACGCTTCGAGCCGTTGCCGATCTGGTTGATCAGCAAATTGCGGAATTCGATAAGAACCGAGACACCCTTAAATAAAACTCATTGGCTCTTCGTTTTGTGGGGGCTGCCGTTATTAGGCTCCCTGCACTCAGGCGGGACTTCTGCAATCTGCCCTAGTTTACGCTCAAATAGAGCCTCATCTTTATCGCGGCCAAGCTCTTTGGCTTTGTCGATGAATTTTCGAGACTACATCCGCATGTCATGTTTTTCGGTCGTTGCTCTGTTCACGTTCAAATGCCGCAGAATGGAGAATTGTATCATCACATTTTACGTTGATGCTGTGAACGACAACCTCATTTCCGGAAAAAATAATAGAAGGCCTTTGCATGCGGCAGCTGGATCAAAGTCGGGGGCAGGACCAATCCTGCCGTTCTCCTACTATCAGAATGGATCAATTCAATGGGGGGATCACTGCACATTATGGTGTGTCACGTTAATTTGTTAATAAATTTCGAACTTGAAGCGGATCAGTTTGCTGCCGGACTGCTGATGCCAGCGGCTCTTTTCAGGCGGGCGTTTGGAAAATATGAACCGGGCCTCGCTTCAGCCGAGGGTCTGGCTGACCTTTGCAGCACTTCCCTACTGCGACAGCTATCAGATATGCCGAACAGAGCGAAGAAGCTGTCGCTGTCATAGTCGGCACGAGTCCGTCAATTGATTATTGCTGTCTTTCCGACAACATGAAGCTGCTCAAACACCTGACTTGGCTCAAGAAGGGATCGCGATTGCTTCCCGGAACCGTGACGGCGGAGTTTAACGTGGATCCTTCCAGGATAACTGCAGCAGAACGCCATGACAGTGAAATTGATATCTTAGACTGGCCGGGGGGGGTAACCGATCGGTACTCTCGACGAAAGAGGTAATTAGGCTCGCCCGGTATGGCAAGACACTCACCATCGCAACATGCCCCTAGATCGTGGATGACACTTACCGGGATGAACACGACGATGATGACGAAGAGGCCCTGAGCGAAAGCCGGACGCGACATTTTCGGCGATGATCCGAGTCGTATGTCTTTTATGGATTTCGGTGGCCACAAATGCTTCGTGCGATCGTCGGGCAGAGACCTGATGAGCTTCGTCAGGCCACGAGAATTGACGTAAAGCAGACATATGCAAAATGTCACGCATCATCCCAAAATGGTTTGATTCGCTGGAACGCAGCCATGTCTTTGGCGATGCTCTGCCTAACATTGATCGCGGCGTGGCGATGCCAGCCGACGGTTACGCCGCCGGCATAAGCCCAGGCCTTGGGTGCTTGTTTTCCGGTAACATCGGCCAACGCGCAAAGGAGTGTGTCTGCGGCGGCGACATCGTTCAGATAACCAAGTTCATCCTGAAGGCTGGCGAGATATTTCCGATAGGCTTTTGCCTGTTTTTTTGGGTAGAGACCCTCGAAGAAATCGATCGCGTAGCGTAGTCTTTTTACGGCGAGCCGAAGCTCATGTAGAGCTGGCTCAGACAGACTTACGATATCTTGTCCTAGCTTCCGTACACTGCGATCCCGTTTCTGCAAAAATTTTGTGTAATGCTGGCTGATGGGATCTAGAAGGCGCGTTGTCTGCTCTTTCGCCGAAAGATCGCCCCAAGCCTGACTAGATAGCCACGTGCTGAGGCGCAGTAAGAACTCGGTATAGCGCTCTGTGCTAATAGCATCGCGAGCCCGCTGACGGCTTTGCTGTTGTGCCTGTCCCACTGCCGCGACAAGAGCATCGAATCCTTGATCCTCTCTGTTCAGCCAAGCCACAGGCGAGACGAACTCCTCGGCGAAGACATCCCATTCACGCGCCGCCGACAACTCGGCAGCCAGCCATTTCGCTTCGGCGACGGCCCAACCATACTGATCTGGAGGAAGAGACGACTTGAAAAGCTGCAAAACTGCGCGCAGTCGCCTCAAGGCGACGCGCATTTGGTGAATGCCTTCGGTGTGGTCCGTCGTCAAAACGACGGCCTCGTTGGTCCGCAAATGATCAAGGCCATGTTGAACCAACTGAGTTAGAACCTGTTCGACAGTGTGTTTTTTTGCGAGCTTGGGTCTAACGTATTTCCGGGGTTGGGGTTCGTCCTGGGACAAAAGCGCATAGCCACGCGATGCCTTGCTCATGGTGGCGAGCCGGAAGGGGATCACCTTGCCAATCCCGGAAGCCAGGTCAAACAGCAGTTCGGGTGCGCCGCTTTCGAGCTCGAGTTCGAATTCGCAGATTGATTCAGAGACATCGCCAGCCACGATCTCGCCGACGTCGATATCCAATGATGCGGTGCTGCCATCGTCGAATCTGAGTTTTCGCGATCTGCGCTGAACGTCAGTGCGAAACACGGGTTGCAGATGTTCCACACCGGCCCGCCGTATCAGCCGACGCAATCGTTTCTCCTGGATGGCAGAGATGGCAGGTTCTTGGCTCGGGACTGGACCTTCCCATTCTATCCACACCGGAATGCTGCCCAATCTTTTATACGCCTGTTTCACGCATTGGACATAAGCACGGCCGACTTTGCGCACGCGAAGAGACAGGCCTTGTCGACGCAGTTCATGATCCGGTGTGTCGAAATAGACGGAAACGTGCTTTCTCGATCGCGCCCGTCCGACAACCAGTTTCTTGATGGCTGGATGGTTACTGAGGCGGTCGACCTGCTCAGCTTGGATTATCCCTTTCAGTTCGATCTCGTGTTTCTTTGACATTATAGTTTCCTGGTCAGGATGTTCCTTGGACATTGCGTGCTCCCTATCGCTCGAATTGGCGTCCAGTTCTGTGATCTCGTTGTAGGTTCGGAAGGGGCTCCCCGAGTGACACGACCCTGTTGCTGTTAGTGACGGCCAATGGTGAGTTTCGTTACAGTATTTTTGATAATTGTGGCGAACAACGCGGCACTACAGCGAGAGTTCAACATGCAAGGGTGACGGTATTCGAACGGCTAGTCGGGCTCAGGCTGCATTGACTGCGACTAGTCTGTCCTGTGTCTGGTGGGCGATGAGATAGTCTCGAGTAATCGGCGCTGCGTCTTGCCGTTTGGCAAGCTGAATTTGAAAGACAACATGACCATTCAGGCGAAATGCCAGCTCGCTCGCAACAAGATAGAAACGCCACATGCGGCAGAAGCGTTCGTCATAAATCTCGCGCGCTTTATCCAGATTGGTTTCGAACCGCTGACGCCAAGCCTTGAGTGTTTCCGCATAGTGTAAGCGCCACACCTCGATATCGGCAACATAGAGACCGGACCGTTCGACAACGGACAAGATTTCCGACAGTGCAGGACTGTAGCCGCCAGGAAAAATATATTTGGTGATCCAAGGGTTGGTGGCGCCTGGTCCGTCCGCCCGACCGATTGTGTGCAGAAGCGCAATGCCGTCATTGGAGAGACGGTCATGCAGAGTGGCGAAGAACTCTTGATAGTGAGGCGCACCGACATGTTCGAACATACCGACAGACACGATTCGGTCGAACGTGCCGTCCAACTGCCGATAGTCCTGCAAACCAAAGTTGGTCTGCCCAGCAAGTCCCGCTGCTCGTGCGCGCTCTTGGGCAATCCTATACTGTTGATGTGAGAGCGTAACGCCTGTGACCAGCGCTTCGTGCTCTCGAGCCAAGTGAAGAGCAAGACCACCCCAGCCGCATCCGATATCGAGAACTCGTTGACCGGGTTCCAAGAGGAGTTTGGCGGCGATAAGTGCCTTCTTATTCTCCTGGGCGACCTCTAGACTGTCATCGGGACGACGGAAATAGGCACAAGAATATTGACGGTCGGCATCCAGGAAGAGATCGTAATGCGCACCCGAGAGGTCATAGTGGTGCGCCACGTTGCGCTGAGCACGATCAATGGGGTTGAACTGGGCAAGACCGCGGCAGAGCTGGCGGAGTCGTGCAAGCCAGCGGTAGTTCCACACGACGGGTTGCAGCGTTAGATTGGCGACAAGCAGATCGATCAGGCCATAGAGATCATCATTGTCGATCGTCAGTGTTCCGTCCATATAGGCTTCGCCTAAAGCCAGGTCGGGATTGATAAGGAGTTTACGGGACAGTGTCCGTGCGTGATAGCGAACGGTTACCGGCGACGATGATGCATCGCCATGACTCACCACGCGTCCATCGGGAAAAAAGATGATTAGAGCCCCCTTCTTGATCAGCCGCTTGAGAAAAACTGATAGCAATCTGGTCCACATTGTACTTTCTCGTCTTTGCGGCCTTTTGGGCTGCACAAGTATTACGTCCTCGAACGATTTCATCCTGGATAGCGGTGGACAATGGCGTTCGCTGGCGCTGTCTTACGCCTGGTGACGACAATGGAGACGACGCCTTCGGCCATTCGTTACACTTCGGTGGTCTTTTCTGTTGTGCCTGGCATTGAAATGGACATTTGAGCAACAGACTCGGCCGGGCGAAGGTCGGAGAAATTGTAAAATTGAATGCGGTTGAGCATCAGACCGAGGCCGGGAAGTGATATGATGGACAATGATGACAGCGTATCGCCGAGAGACGCGGTGCATGCAGTGATGCTGGAGGTCCAGCAGGATTTTTTGCGCTTTCTCAAACGCCGCCTCGGCAATGAAGATGAGGCTGCCGACATTCTGCACGACTTCTACGTCAAAGTGCTCACACGAATTGGAGACGTTCGCGAGACCGAAAAGCTCCGTGCCTGGATGCGCCGGGTGTTAGAGACGAGCTTGATCGACTATTACCGTGCCCAGGGAAAAAAACGTCAATCCGAGAAAGAGTACCACTATGTTGAATCGGCAAGCCCAGGGAGCGATAGCAAAGACGACCTCGACCTAATTGTTTGCATGTGTCTTTACAAACTCCTGCCGACTATCAAGACGGAGTACGCTGACGTCTTGTGGCGCGCGGATCTGATCGGTGAAACACGCGAACACATGGCGGCTTCTTTAGATATCTCTGAAAGCAATCTGCGGGTGCGTCTACACCGCGCCCGGCAGGCACTGCGACGACGTTTGGAAGAGACATGCCGGACTTGCCCGATTCATGGCTATATGGATTGTGATTGTGACTATGGCGCGCATCAGCACGCGCATATCCGGCAAGATACGCCTGAACTGTAACGAAACCCTTTCTCGACCGTCTGTCTGGTTGCCAGTTCGTAAGCATCAGCACCGCAATAGCGTGCTCGCTTCGAGCCGCGTGATTTCAATCTGACGAACTGCCCAAAGGAGCAGATCATGTCCGACACATCTTCGTCCAATACTCTAAACCCTGCCGTACTGCGCTTTCGAGGACTCGACTTAGAGGCCATGTCTGCCTTGCAGATGCGCAACATCGATGCGATCCGGCGCATGACGAATATGATGCTCGACAGTACCCGAACGATCACCGAACGCCAGGCGGCGTTTCTCAAGGCAAGCGCTGAGCAGATGAACTCAGTTTTGGAGGGCGGTGATGATGATGGTGTGTCAGACCCGAAAGCCATCTTCGAGCGACAAACCGATGCCTATCGCGCCCTCTTTAGTGCGCTCGCCACTCACGTCGGCGAACTTAGTGAGATGACCGCGAAGTGCTGCTCCGGCATGCTCCAAGAGGCGAGCGGCAATATGATGGACCTCTCCCCTGGGGATGGTGCCAACGAACCCGCTGCGAAGCAAACTGGACCAGCGTCGAAAACCGCATCAACGAAAACCTAGTGGCTGACACGTCATTGATGAACGCGCCTTATCCAATTTCCGACTTACGCAGCCGTATCGTGCCGATGATGTGATGCGGCTGCTGTGCACATGTCGGGGACACGGCCAAAGCAGGGCCAAGCATATGGCATGCGACAGATCGATGTCCGGACTTGCTAATTGGCTTAGGCGTCCGCACCTCGATTTCTTCGGTGTGAAATAGAATGCAAATTCCGTGAGCCGTTGAGCTGCATTGACAACAAGGAGCGGGATTTGCGTTGACACTTGCGCAACATCAAGCTGACGGCAATGTGCTTGAAGATTGCCCCTGTGGACGGCTTTCGACGCGGTTTGGCCACTAATGCGACAGAAAAAAACAATACTTTTCAATGTATTAATTCAACTCGTCATGGTACGATCATGCCAGTGATCTTATTGAGACGATTCGTATATGCTTGAAATTTCTGAAAATGACATTCTGCAAAGCCTAGAACGCGACAATCCCTGGTGGGCCGTGCCAAAGGTGCCTGGGATTGCTGAATTTACCAAACCTCGAGCTTATTTTGTTCCCTTCAAAGAACTTGCTTTGAACCTGAAAGTGCGCCGTTCTGTAATCCTCATGGGACCGCGCCGCGTGGGTAAAACCGTGATGCTGCAACAGCTGATCGGTAGTGCTATCGGACAGGGAATCCCTACGGATAGTATTCTGTTCGCTTCGATTGATACGCCGCTCTACAGCGGCATGCCATTGGATCGTCTGCTCGCATTGTTCGAAAAACAGACCGGTCATAACCCGGCGGGCAAACGTGTCGTCATTTTTGACGAGATTCAGTATCTCAAAAACTGGGAGGTACACCTCAAGGTTCTGACCGATCAGTATCCCAACACCCGGTTTATTGCTTCAGGATCAGCAGCCGCTGCGCTCAAGCTGAAGAGCCAGGAATCGGGGGCAGGCCGGTTTACTGACTTCTTCCTGCCGCCACTTACATTTGCTGAATTTCTCAATTTTCGCGACATGGAAGATGCGCTGATCGAGCAGCAATCTCATGGTCCCAAATTTCGTTACGTGGCGAAAGACATTGGCTTGCTGAATGAGGAGTTCATCAACTACCTGAATTTCGGTGGCTATCCAGAGGCTGTTTTCAATACGGAGATACAAAGAGACGTTAAGCGCTTTCTAGCGCGCGATATCATAGATAAGGTGCTCTTGCGCGACCTCCCCAGCCTTTACGGCATACAGGACATCCAAGAGCTCAATCGGCTCTTCACGATGATTGCCTACCATTCTGGTCAGGAGATCAGTTTTGATGGGTTAGCACAGAGTTCGGGCGTTGCGAAAAACACGATCGCAAGATATCTCGAATATCTGGAAGCAGCCTTTCTGATTTCCCGCGTGCGCCGGGTTGATGACTCTGGCCGCACCTTTCAAAGAATGCGGAACTTCAAGGTCTACTTAACCAACCCGTCGATGCGGGCAGCACTGTTCGCACCACTGAGAGAGGATGATGAAGCAATGGGGCCAATGGTAGAAACAGCCATTTTCAGCCAGTGGTTTCACTCGGGCCTTATGAGCAATATCCACTACGCGCGTTGGAAGAGCGGACGTAAGACGCGGGAAGTCGACCTTGTACGCGTAGACCCTGTGCGATTGAAACCCTCTTGGGCTTACGAAATCAAATGGTCAGATAGATACGCTCAAAGACATCCCGGCGAGCTGATTGGATTGGTCGAGTTCGCGAAAAAGAACCTGGACGAGTCCATCCCCGTCGGCGCTACCACCAAGACCCAGACCTCCGAGACAGTCGTAGATGGCATAACGATCAGACATTTCCCGTGCGCCGTTCATTGCTACCAAATTGGCAAGAACGTCACCGAAGGTCGCACAGTGTAGGCGCGGTTCGCCAATTCACTACTCCGCATTGAAATGTCACCAATCCGATTCTCTAACTTTCGGCTGCGGCATAGCCAAGAGTCTTTAGCTAACTGACAAATCTTCGGCTGGACGCAGCTTGTAATGCGGAGCACTCTAAATCGGGATAAAACGTCGATCCGTTTTGCTGGCGTGCTAGTGGCTCGATGCCGTAATTAGCGCCATAAGCCGGAAGGGATGCAACGGGAAACCGAAGAGGTTTCCCTTGCCGAGCAAACGTAGTGCAGTGAGACAAGATGGTGTTGTGACTTCAACACACAGCTTGCGGTAGTTTTAAGCGATAGCGTTTTTGAATGACTACAGAGATTCTCAGGTGCTCGCTAGGCGTGCAATGAGGTAAGGGTGCGCCGCGTAATTGGGATCCGTCGGGGTTAGATATCGACTGGCCTACCAAAGAAATATGAAAACGGCACGCGGAGTTCACTTGCGATGTCATTCAGGGTCAATGCCGAGATCGCGCTTTGTCCGTTTTCGAAACGCCGGAGCCTGTAAAGCGATATGCCCGCTGCCTCGGCCAGTTCTTTTTCATCCATGCCAAGTAGCTTTCGCCGGATGCATATCCGCCGCCCTATATGAAGATCGATCTTATCGCTTGGGATAGGCGGCATAGGCTTCTCGTTTCCACATACGTGCTGCGATAGCACGGTCTTCCGCTCCGACAATATTGACGTAGACTGCCGTCATTCTCAGGGAGGCATGACCCATCCAGCTTTGCAGCTTGGTCTCCGGCACACTGCTCAGGATCGCGTGAACCCCGAAGCTGTGACGCAATCCTCTTGCACAAGCACGAACGCCATAGATGCGAGCGGCCTCCATCACCGCCTTAATCAACCTCCATCCCTTCTGTCGGCCAAACGGCCAGAGGCGGCGCAGAAGATTTTCTCCCTTCCGCATCTGAGCTTTTAAGATGCCGTGAATACGATTGAGTCGTATGATGTAGCTCTTCGGCACGGGTACGATGCGGTAGTGCTTTCCCTTGGCATTTCCATGTTTCTTGAGGGTGCGGAAGACAAGCGCGGCGTCTTCAACGTGAACGCGCATCATCTCAAGACCCAAAGCCTCGGAGGGTCTGCATCCTGTCCAATACAGCGTTTCGCAAAAGCTCCGCTCACCGGGGTCTTCGATGATGGGCAGCGCTTTGTAAAATCGCCTGCGCTCGGCGGCGTTGAGATATTTGCGCTCGCCCTGCCCTGTGAACGTAAGCGTCCGGCGTCCCCGCTCTTGCGGCGCCTGCAATGATGCTGATGCTTTGCTGTGTGATGGCGGGCGATGGTGTCCACTGTCGTTAGTGGACACTATTCCGGGACAATCGATGGCAAGGAAGTGGCGGAAGCGGCGACATTGGTCGGATGATGAGAAGCGGGATATCGTCGCCCAGACGCGGGTTCCCGGTGTGTCGGTTTCTCGCGTTGCCCGCCGCTATGATGTAAACGCCAATCTTGTTTTCAAATGGCTGCGCGATCCTCGGTTTGCCGTGGTCGAAGATGATACGCGGGAGGCTACGTTCCTGCCGGTTGAGATCGTGGCTGAACAGTCTGCGCTGCCTGTCGAGTCACCAGTTGCGGATGGTCGGATTGAGATCACGCTGACCAACGGACACCGATTTAGCATCACGGGTGCATTTGATCCTGAAGCAGTCTCTCGCCTGGTGCGAGGCCTGAGTGAATGATCCCGGTTCCAGCCTCGACAAGGATTTGGTTGGCTGGAGGCGCGACCGATATGCGCAAGGGCTTTGTCAGCCTTTCAGCTTTAGCAGAGACGGTTTTGCATCAGGATCCGTACTCGGGTCATCTGTTTGTGTTCCGTGGACGACGTGGCGATCTGATCAAAGTAATCTGGTGGGATGGCCAGGGTGCGTGCTTGTTCTCCAAGCGCCTGGAACGGGGCCGGTTTGTTTGGCCATCGGTGGCTGACGGCAAAGTCGTGATCACGCCAGCGCAACTCTCGATGCTTCTGGAAGGGATCGATTGGCGAGCACCTCAGCGGACGTGGCGTCCGTTGACGGCCGGGTGAACAAAAATCTATTTGGAACAAAGGTTTGTTGTGGTCGAGGGATTCCATAAAGAGTGTGAATCTGATAGACCATTTGCATGCTCAATGAGGCCAACCAACTACCTGATGATCCTGAGATTCTAAAAGATCTTATTGCCTCACTAACCTCTGAGTTGAAGTCCCGAGATCTGTTAATCGACAAGCTGAAGCACCAGCTTGCCGGATCGCGCCGCCATCAGTTCGGTTCACGTTCGGAAGCGATTGACCAGCTTGAGCTGACACTGAAAGACGAGGAGATTGCGCGCGCCTCTGACCCGTCATCCGATATCGCAGGCATTGAGGCGCCGAAAGTCCAACCGAAGCGAAAGCCATTGCCTGATCATCTGCCGCGTCATCAGACGGTATTGTCAGCCGGTGAAGCCTGCGCATCATGTGGCGGCAAACTCAGGCAACTTGGTGAAGATGTGACTGAGGAGCTGGACTTCGTACCGGGGCGCTTCGTTGTGAACCGCATCGTGCGCCCGCGCATGGCTTGTTCATGCTGCGAGAAGATCACGCAGGCCGTGTTGCCATCGAGGCCTATTGAACGTGGCCGTCCGGGACCGGGTCTGCTGGCACATGTGCTTGTGAACAAGTACGCCGATCATCTCCCGCTCTATCGTCAGAGCCAGATCTTTGGTCGTGAAGGGATCGATCTGGATCGCTCGACCCTTGCCGATTGGGTTGGTCGCTCGACAGCCTTGCTGGAACCGCTGGCAGACGCCATCGGCCGGCATGTTCTGAGCGGAACGGCGATCTTTGCCGATGACACGCCGGTGAAGATGCAGGCTCCCGGCACAGGCAGGACCAAGACAACCCGGCTGTGGACTTACGCCAGAGATGAGCGCCCCTGGGCGAGCAAAGCACCGCCGGCGGCATGGTATCAGTTCTCTACTGACCGTAAGGCCGAACGGCCAAGGGAGCATCTCAATAACTTCACCGGTTGGATGCATGCTGATGGCTATGCCGGGTTCGAAGACTTGTATCGTTCCGGCAATATCCGTGAAGTCGCCTGCATGGCACATATCCGGAGGAAGTTTGTCGATGTGCAGCAATCGCAAGGATCAGCCATTGCGGCAGAGGCAATCAGACGCATCGCCGAGCTTTATGCCATTGAGAAGAAGGTGCGTGGTGAACCTCCCGATGAACGCGTGCGGATCAGACAAGACGAGGCCAAGCCGGTTCTCGAGGATTTGGATACTTGGCTGGCAATCCAACTTCCCAAATTGTCCGGCAAGACGCCACTTGCCGGGGCGATCCGCTATGCCATCACGCGGATCAAGCGGCTTCGATCATATCTCGAAAACGGCATCCTTGAAATCGACAACAATACCGCTGAACGCGCCATGCGCGGCATCGCCGTCGGCAGAAAAAATTGGTTATTTGCCGGTTCGCAGCGCGGCGGCAAATCCGCGGCAATCGCCTATACTTTGATCGAAACTGCCAAGCTGAATGGCGTCGATCCGCAAGCCTGGCTTACCGATACGCTGGGCCGCATCGCTGATCACAAGATGACTCGTCTTGAACAGCTCATGCCGTGGCGTTACGCTCAGACCTGAGCGTAACTGCTGGTCGCCGTTCCCAACAGAGCGTGTTCACCGGACGCTCACGAAAATTGAGCCTCTAACCCAATTCCAATCACTCCATCCGAGTGCCTAATTCGGTTCGAACAATTCTACGTCCACATGATTTCCAAGTTCATCAACAACTACAGCCGAAAACGCCATCTCCAGCCATCGACCTATGCCTATGTCGATTACCCGTTCTCCAAAAGATACAAGACATACGCTCACCTATCTGACTTCCAAAAAAGAAGAGGAATGGTCGTGCTTCGAAAGCGCATCCGGAGATGACCCCCCATGTCCATGCGATCATGCTGGTTCATCCGGATGTTCATAAGAGATTCAAGTCTGCAATCCCATTGTTCGCACCAACGTTTACGAAGCTACCGCCTGTCAATATGAGTCTGGATATTAAATTACTTCCGACATGTGATGACCTGAAGAATGCAACCTTCTATTCGGCCGTTATGCTCCGTAGTTCCAATCCTGAATTCCAAGATGTCGATTTGTACACGGTGCTGCCGAAGTCAAAAGATGAACCGATCTATTCGAACCGGAAGGACTAGAGAGTCAAGCGGCTCATCTGGTGGAATTGGAGCCCAGCCCCACCGGCTGTTGGGGTTCCAGCGACTGCTATGGCCTTATCGAGGCTTTTTCGACAGCGTTTCGTGTCGACTTCTGGGTGAACCAAGCAATCTAAAAACAAGGATGCTGGCGCCAAAAACGATTCCGGTATCGGCCAGATTGAATGCAGGCCAGTGATAGGCACCGACGTGGAAATCAAGAAAGTCTGTTACTGCGCCAGCGCGAATCCGATCCAAGAGATTTCCCAACGCACCACCGATAACCATAGAGATCGCCGCCCTCTCCCATCCCCCCTCGGCTCTCCAAAGCCAAAGAAGGAGAATGGCGATGACTATCAAGGCAAGTGAAGACAGAATGATTGGTCCCCAAGAGCCGAGGTCAGCGAGTAAACCAAAACTGATCCCTGGATTGAACCCCAATGAAAGATTGAAAAAGGGCGTGATGGGGACTTCACGTGGCTGACTCATGAGGAATTCGATCACGAACGACTTGGAGGCTTGATCGAGAATCAAGACCAGCGAGATCGCCAAGAGCCCGATTCCGAAACGCCGAAGCTTGAGGAAATCTTGGCGAATACCGGTCATCCTTTATTCCGTCCCTTCGTTGTCAAAGCAGTTCCTTCACTGGCCGGAAGTTCTGCAAATGCTGCCTCGTGCAACCGCTCGCCATTAGACCGGAATGCGAGCAGAGTCGTGAAGGGAAACAGGCGAGCAAGCTTATTGGAGAATAGGGTCATTCTTTGCCAGGATAGGAGGCGAAGACCTCCGTCGATCCGCCACGGCGGACGAGAAGCACGTCGAAGGATTCGCGGTCGTCACCAAAATCCATGCCCGGCGATCCGAGAGGCATGCCAGGGACTGACAAGCCGATCGCATCCGGCCGCTCTTTGAGAAGACGTCGTATCTCCTTCGCCGGGACGTGTCCCTCAATCGTATACCCGCCGATCTTGGCCGTATGGCACGAGGCCAATTTCGCGTCGATGCCATTATCGAGCTTAAATCGCATCAGTTGTCCCATCGCCATGTCTTGGCTTTTCGTAGAGAATCCGTTTTTCTTCAGGTGATCGATCCATGCGACACAACACCCGCAGCCGCTAGTTTTCGCAACGTCTATAGTGGCCGGTTCACCTGAATTTGCGTTGCTCGAAAGCGCAGAGATGATCAACGCGAAAATGATGGTGCGGTTCATTTGATTGTCCTTCGTCATTTGATGCATTGTTGTAATAGCGTCACATGCTTGCGACTCCGTTTCGGTACGCTTGGCGCTGTCGACGATCATTCTTGAAACACGCTTTTGATCACGGAAGGGCTGTTGACCCGCCCCGCTTGATTGGTCCGGTTTGAATGTTAGTTCATTGTCGGCCTTTCCGGCAATGAGACGATAGCTTCGGGCGCTGGCGCTCAGAGTGGGGGTTCTGGGATGAGAAAAATCACGCCAACGAAAACCACATCACCAATGCGGAAGCCTATGCGTTGGCTGTAGTGGCAGCCCTTGCTTTTGATCACTTAAAGGGGGTCTATCACTCGCAGCCTGACACGCCTCCCATTCATCTGTCTGTGGCGCCCAATATTGAGGCCCGCTATCGATCGAGAAGCTGCAGGCAGAGTTGATGCGCCTCAAGCGCATGGCCTTCGGCCGCTCACCTTCGCCCGCCATCGCTGACAAGCATCACCATCATTGCGGACGCCACAAGAGCGGACACACCGGACGCTTACGTAGAGAGCGGCTTGTCTTGGATAAACGAGTCTCAGCAAGACTCTATGGTTTTCAATTGCCCTGACAAGGAGGCGATGGTGGAGGGAGCACGCAACACGCGTGTCCTACCTACCTCGAATTCCCATAATGAGGAGGCGTTGGTTGCGGGGGCGTGCAAACATCGAAAAATCTAAGCCTGAACCAGCTCCAGCCGGCGTTCCAGAACGCGAAGCACGTTGCGCAGATCGTGGCCGCGTTTCAGGATCAGGCCGGTCTGCGCAATGACGGAATAGGCACCCTGTCGGCGCGCCAGTTTCGGATCTTTTTCGATGCGGTAGATGGGGACTTCGCTGGAGCGGCGGAATACGGAGAAGATTGCTTTCTCCTTGTGCATATCGATGGCGTAGTCGCGCCATTCGCCCGCAGCGACTTTTCGTCCATACACTTTCAATATCTGGCCAAGTTCATGCCTGTCGAAGGCGATCGGGCTGGCTCTTTTCTTTCCCGTTGCCCGCGTGCCGTTGTTTTGACTGACCGCGCCGCGGGCCGGGTGAAATGCTATGGGTTCGCTATCGCTCATTGCGCCTCCTGTTAGGTCATGAAAACGTATGATGACGGCTGTATGACAGGAATTCAAGCAATCCCCGGATAGCCGCAACACGAAGCGTAACAAATTGTAATGTGAATCACAGGAATGCCGTGATTCAGCCCTGACGATGCCCAAAACCGTGCTATTATAGCCACGTTGCCTCTCGGCCCGGTCCTGGACAAGGCTTCGGAAATCTCAGCCCCCCAGCCCCCCCGGGGTCTCAATCTTCGGACCGGGCCACTTAGATGGAAGTGTCCGTTCTATCCCAAGTACGAACACTGGGCGGGCCGGTTGATCCGGTCCGCCCTTTTCACTTGAAATTCCCGAAATTTGATTGCATTCACGCGGCAGATTCACAGCTTCAGTCCGTAGTGGAGGGCTCATGAGCGAAGATACGAAAACAGAGACAGACCAGCAGCCTGCGGCAGAGGCGGCGGCTGGCGAAGGCGAATTCTCTTTTCAGGCGGAAGTCGCGCGGCTTCTGCACCTGATGGTGCACTCGGTCTACTCCGAGCGTGAGATCTTCCTGCGCGAGCTGATTTCCAATGCTGCCGATGCCTGCGACCGGCTCCGCCATCAGGCGATTACCGAGCCCGACCTGACCAAGGACGATTCCGATCTCAAGATCACCATCCATGCGGACAAGGACGCCAAAGCGCTGTCCATCGCCGACAATGGCCTGGGCATGGACCGGGATGAGCTCATCGGCAATCTGGGCACCATCGCGCGGTCGGGAACCAAGGCATTCATCGATCGCCTGGGTCAGGGCGAGGATGGCGTCAATCTGATCGGCCAGTTCGGCGTCGGGTTCTACTCGGCCTTCATGGCGGCCGACCGGGTCGAGGTCCTCTCCCGCAAAGCTGGGACGGACGAGGCCCATATCTGGTCGTCGAATGGCGAGGGGCGCTTTTCAGTCGAGCCGGCCGAAGGTGAGATGGCGGAGAAGCTTGCCCGCGGCACGGTCGTGACCCTACATCTGAAGGACGATGCACTCGACTATCTCGAAGAGGCCGAGATCAGCCGCATCGTGCGTGCCTACTCCGATCACATCTCATTCCCGATCGTCTTTGCCAGTGGTGAAGAGCCCCAGCAGCTCAACCAGGCGAGTGCGCTCTGGTCGCGGCCGAAGTCCGACATCTCGGAAGAGCAGTACAAGGAATTCTATCACCACGTCGCGACCGCCTTCGACGAACCGGCGATCACGCTGCACTACCGGGCCGAGGGCCGGCATGAATACACGGTCCTTCTCTTTGTCCCGTCGACGAAGCCTTTCGATCTCTACGACCCGGAACGGAGCGGTCGCGTCAAACTCTATGTGCGGCGCGTGTTCATCACGGACGACGCCGAGATGCTGCCCGCCTATCTACGCTTCGTGCGCGGCGTCATCGATTCAGAAGACGTACCGCTGAACATCAGCCGCGAGATGCTGCAGAACAATCCCATCGTCGGGTCGATCCGCAAGGGCGTGACAGGACGTATTCTCTCGGAACTCGCAAAACTGGCGAAAGATGACGAGAAATACACGCCGCTGTGGGAAGCCTTCGGGGGCGTCATCAAGGAAGGTCTTTACGAAGACCCGGAACGACGCGACGCGATCTTCGAGATCTGCCGCTTCCGCTCGACCGAAGCCGAAGGATGGCGCTCGCTCAAGGACGTGGTTGCAGACCTGAAGGAAAACCAGACCGCCATCTACTACATGGCCGGGGAAAGTTTGGAACAGCTCAAGGCCAGCCCGCAGCTCGAAGGTTATAAGGCGCGCGGTGTCGAAGTGCTCATGCTGACCGACCCGGTCGATAATTTCTGGGTGGCGACGGCACTCGGCTTCGACGGCAAGCCGTTCCAGTCGGTGACCCAGGGCGACGCCGACCTCAGCAATATCCCGCTCCCCGAGGAAGCCAGTAAAGCTGCGGACGAGGCGGCTTCACCCGCCATGGCTGCTCTGACCGGCCGGCTCAAGACTCTGCTTGCAGACCATGTCGGCGAGGTCCGCCTGTCGAAACGCCTGGTCGAAAGCCCGGCCTGCCTCGTGGCGCCACAAGGCGGTCCCGACCGCGGTCTCGATAAGATCATGGAACGTCAGCAAGGCGTTTCGGGCCAGAAGCCGGATCTGGAGATCAATGCCGCTCATGCTCTGGTCAAGGGCCTGGAGGAACGATCGCGCGCCAGTGACAACGAGGACTTCGAAGATCTGGCGTGGATCCTGCTGGATCAGGCACGGCTGCTCGAAGGCAACGCGCCGGCCGACCCGGCGAAGTTCGCGCAGCGGCTCAACCGGCTGGTTCTGGCTGGTTTGGAGACGGAAGCGTAGGACGCAGATTTGCCGCCTGCCCCTCACCCAACCCTCTCCCCAGGGAGAGGGCTTTTATCCGATAGGACTTTGCCACATCGTCCCTTCTCCCTGGGGAGAAGGCTAGAGCCCTTTCCGACCATATAGAGTCATTTGATGGAGCCCATTCCGTCAATTCGGTTAGGCGCGGAGCGCGGCGCGATGCCATAGCATCGTGTAAGCTCTGCAACGAAGCCGATGGGCGGAATGGGCCCACCGAAGGCCGGTATTTCGCGCCCTCCGGACGTCGTTACAATCCCCTTGTGGTCAATAAGACCAAGGCGGGAATTGTGTCTAGCCGGAAGACGCGAAACACCGGTCAAATGCCTCTATATGATCGGAAAGGGCTCTAGGATGAGGGGATGCGGTCTCGCCGTATCCCGCTCAGACGAATTCGTCCGCCCGGAACAGCGCGACGAACGGATGGCCCTCTTTCGCCATCGTGTCGACCGCGCCCTCGAGCCGATCGACAATCGTGAGGACCGCGACAACCGTCGCGCCTTGCTCTTCCGCAGCCGCAACCGCTTTCAATGCCGAGTTGCCTGTCGTCGTCACGTCTTCGACGATGACGACGCGGCGACCGGTCAGATCCTCATCCGGAGCCAATCCCTCGATCAGCGCCCGTGTCCCATGCCCCTTGGCCGTCTTGCGCACGAAGAAGGCCGCGACCGGCTTCTCGCGCCGGTCGCTTGCCGCGCTCGCCGCACAAACGATTGGCACGGCGCCCATCTCCAGTCCGCCCACATAATCCGGCGCGAACGGCTCGGCAGCATCCAGCATCAACTCGGCAATGAGCGCCGCCCCTTTGGGATGCAGCATCGTCGCCTTCATGTCGAAATAGAAACTGCTTGAACGCCCTGAGGCGAGCTGAATGTCCTCGCCGCGTTTGAAGGAGCGGGCGATGATAATGTCTCGCAGGGCGACACGACGTGGGTCCGTCGTATCGCTATCCTGGCTCTTCTGAAGTGCGCTCAATGTGCGGCCTCCCAATTGTCTGCGGCGTTCGCGTCGACCTTGAGCGGCACCGCGAGCTTGAGTGTGGGTTCAGGCGCGCGCTCCATCACCGCGCGTGCCGTCTCGATGGTCTTCTTCACCTGGTTTTTCGGAACTTCGAAAATCAACTCGTCATGCACCTGCAGGAGCATCCGCCCATCCAGCTTTGCCTTCTGCAGGGCGGCCGGCATGCGGATCATGGCGCGGCGAATAATGTCCGCCGCCGACCCCTGGATCGGTGCGTTGATCGCGGCCCGCTCATAGAAGGCGCGACGCTGCGGGTTCTTGGTGTTGATGTCGGTAAAGTGCGCCTTGCGCCCGAACACCGTCTCCACAAACCCTTGCGCATGGGCCGCCTTCTTCGTCTCTTCCATATAATCCTTGATGCCGGGAAAGCGTTCGAAATAAGTCTTGATATAGTCGCTGGCCTCGCCCCGTGAGATGCTGAGTTGATTGGCGAGGCCGAAGGCTGAAATCCCGTAGATGATGCCGAAATTGATCGCCTTTGCACGGCGCCGGATCATCGGGTCCATGCCCTCGATCGGCACGTTGAACATTTCCGATGCCGTCATCGCGTGGATGTCCAGACCATCGTCGAAGGCTTTGCGGAGTGCCGCAATGTCAGCCACGTGGGCCAGCACGCGCAGCTCGATCTGGCTGTAATCGGCGGAGATGAGCTGGTTGCCCTTCTCGGCGACAAATGCCGTCCGGATCTCGCGGCCCTCGGGCGTGCGCACGGGAATGTTCTGCAGATTGGGGTCCGTCGACGCCAGCCGGCCTGTTGATGTCGCCGCCATGGCATAAGACGTATGGATCCGCTTCGTGTCCGGATTGATGAAGTTCGGCAGAGAGTCCGTATAAGTGCTTTTCAGTTTCGAGAGCTGTCGCCACTCAAGCATCTTTTGGGGCATCTCGTGCCCCTGGGCCGCAAGCTCTTCCAGGACTTCCGCTCCGGTACCCCATGCGCCAGTCTTGGTCTTCTTGCCGCCTTCAATGCCCATCTTGTCGAACAATATTTCGCCGACTTGTTTGGGAGAGCCGACATTGAATGACTCGCCGGCCAGCTCGTGAATCTCATGCTCCAGGCGTGCAAGGGACTGCGCGAAGTTTCCCGAGAGCCGCGACAGAACCTGCCGTTCCACATAGACGCCGGCGCGTTCCATCCCCGCAAGGACTGGGGCAAGCGGCCGCTCGAGGGTTTGGTAGACAGTGGTGGCCTGCTCCGCCGCAAGTCGCGGCTTCAGCACCTCCCAGAGCCGTAGTGTCACGTCGGCATCCTCGGCGGCATAGGCTGTTGCCGTGTCGAGTGGAACCTTGTCGAAGGTGATCTGCGATTTGCCCGTACCAGCCACGTCCTTGAACGAAATACAGGTATGGCCGAGATGGCGTTTGGCGAGATCTTCCATACCGTGGCCGCCGCGTCCCGCGTCCAGGGCGTATGACATCAGCATCGTGTCGTCGAGCGCGGCAAAGCCGATACCATGGGTGTCGAGCACGACGATATCGTATTTGAGATTCTGCCCGATCTTGAGGACGGACGGGTCTTCCAGCAAAGGCTTGAGAGCCGCCAGCGCGTCCTTGATGTCGATCTGCTCGATGGCGCCCGTCCCGTCCAAGTCGAGACCCTCGCTGGATCGGTGCTGCAGAGGAACGTAGCAGGCCTTGCCCGGGGCAAGGGCCATTGAGACACCCACCAGGTTTGCCTGGTTCGCATCAAGGGAATCCGTTTCGGTATCGAAGGCGAAATAACCCTGATCGCGTGCTTGCGCGATCCAGGACTCGAGGCCTGCAAGATCCGTCACCGTCTCATAGGCATTTGTGTCGATCGGCACCTTGAGTGCGTCAGCGGCGGCCTCTGCCGCACGGTTTGCCGGTGTGGCCTTCGCGCCATCCGTGGGCGCGGTCGGCGTTACAGCCTCCGTCGCCTCCCAGCCCTTGATCGTCAGCTCTGCCGGTTCGACGGCGTCCGTGTCGACGCCATAGGTCTCGGCAACACGTTTGGTCAACGTCGTGAACCCGACGGCCTTGAGGAACGCGATGGCCTTCGGGCCGTCGGCCGGTTCCACGGAAAGGCCGTCCAGATCGACATCGAGCGGTGCATTCCGGTCAAGGGTCACAAGCTGCTTGGAGACACGAGCCAGCTCGGCAAACTCGATCAGGTTCTCACGGCGCTTCTTCTGCTTGATCTCTTCGGCACGATCGAGAAGCGTTTCGAGATCGCCATATTCCTCGATGAGCTGGGCCGCCGTCTTGATGCCGATGCCGGGAACGCCCGGGATATTGTCGGTCGAGTCTCCGGCAAGCGCCTGAACGTCGATCACCTTTTCCGGTGGCACTCCGAATTTTTCGACGACGCCGTCATGCTCGGTGCGCTTGGGCGTGCCGCGCTGCTTCGTGTTCAGCGTGTCGACCATGGAAATATTGTCGTCGATCAGCTGCATGAGGTCCTTGTCGGACCCGACGATGGTCACCTCGGCACCGGCGGCGCTGGCCAATGTGCAGTAGGTCGCGATCAGATCGTCCGCCTCGTAGTTTTTACGTTCGATACAGGCGACATTGAACGCGCGGACCGCGTCCCGGATCAGCCCGAACTGCGGCACCAGGTCTTCCGGCGGCGGCGGTCGGTTGGCCTTGTATTCGTCGTAGATCTCGTTGCGGAATGTGCCGCCCTTGGGGTCGAAGATGACGGCAATGTGGGTCGGGAAAATGCCTTCGCGGGAGGGGTCGCCCTCCTGCAGCAGTTTCCACAGCATGTTGCAGAAACCCGACACGGCGCCGACGGGCAGGCCGTCCGTCTTGCGCGTCAAAGGCGGAAGCGCGTGATAGGCGCGAAAGATATAGGAGGAGCCATCGACCAGAAACACATGGTCGTCCGGCCCGATATTGCCTGGATTGGCGGTTTTGGAGGTGTTTGTCTTGGCGCTCATGGGAGCGCACTATAGGGCGGGACGCGCGCGCGGTCAGTCGAAACTTGTGCCGAATCCCCGGCTCAAATCGCTTATTTCATGCGAGAGAACGGGGAGCCATCCATGCGGACCAATGGATTTACAGGTCACATCTTTTTCGGCCGACAGGGCAGCCCCGATGCCTTGCATTGCTCATAGGGCCCGCCCGGCACTTTCCAGCAGGAGATATTCCGCTCCTTGGCGAGGCTCCAATTGTCGAAACCTTTGCCATTTGCCTTGGCATCGTGGCCCCAGCGCACGATTGCGGCGAATTCGGCAACCGGCTGCGATCGGTGGCTCGTTCCAAATGCCATGACACGCTCACTGCCGCAGGTGAGATAAGAGTCTTCGGGCTCAGAAACACCGAGATCGGGGATTCCCAACTCGTTGTGCGCAGCGTTTACCGCTCCTGCCAGAAGCATCAGATAGACGATCGCGAGCGACCATTTCGGCATCGAACTTCTCCTCTCCCCCGTCGGTCATTTCTGCTGGAAATGTCACCGACAAGAGGCGTGTTCGATGATGAGACTATCAGCCGTGTCCTCAAATTCTCCAAAGATGGACCCGCAAATTAAACTAAGCTTGTGATCGAATTTGCCGAGAATTTTAACGAGTCCGGAAGGGTGCGGGCCGATTGCCTAGCCCTAGCCGATACAGTAAGGTCCGCCCCGATTGCACCCGTAGCTCAGCTGGATAGAGCGCTGCCCTCCGAAGGCAGAGGTCGCACGTTCGAATCGTGCCGGGTGCGCCAATAATTTCAAATAGTTATGATGAATTAGAGCGCCCTTGTTTTCTTGTGGGTAGCACCGGGGTAGCACCAAGCAGCAATTTCGCGCCAAGGATTGCTACAGGACTGGGTTCAGAAATCGGAGGCTTACTCAGCCTGGATATCATCCAGAAATTCTGACCCTGGAGCGGTACCACTAACGAGCAGTCTGTCTCGAGCGCGAGTACATGCGACATAGAACAAGCGGCGCTCTGTCTCGTACACTTCGTCGAGATCGGTTTCGTCGGCAACGGTTTCGATACGGGACTGCAACGGCAGGATGTCGTCATCGCAGGCCATGACCGCCACAGCCTTGAACTCAAGGCCCTTGGCGAGATGCATGGTGCCGATGGATATGCGCCCATTGCGTTCTTCAACACGGTCGGAGAGCTCAAGCGGCGCATGCGAAGCTTGCTTCACGACGGCACGAGCCCGAGACAACTCATCGGTGCTACGCACGAAGATGCCGATCTCATCCGGTTCGATGCCTCCTTCAATGACTTCCCGAACCCAGAGGGCGAGCCCCTCTGTCTCCTGATTGGCGTCGTCGAAAACTCGAACAACCGGATCAGGTCCGTTGAAAACCGAGACCGTTCCCCTCCTATCTTCTTCGTTACCGTCCACGTCTCGCACAACAGTCGGCAACAGCCGGTCAACGGTCTGCCGGATTTGGTGAGACGTTCGGTAATTGACCTTCAGGGTATGGGATCGACCGCGAACGTCGATACCCAGAGCATTCCATGAAAATGGTTCCTTGAAAATACGCTGCCCAAGATCACCGGCAAAAAACAATGCTCCCGGATTCTGGTCCGCTATTGCCGCAAGCATCCGAAGTTCTGGAACACCCAAATCCTGAGCTTCATCGACGATAATGTGCGTGAATGGTTTGTGGTCCCGCTCGGCGAAGTGCGCTGTGACCTTTCCGAAGATTCCGGGCCAGGAGTCCACTCCCTGAGTCTCAAAGAGTTCACGTGCGCGGACGAAGACTGGCCAGACACGTTCCCTTTGTTTGGAGCCCATGCGATTCTTGCGCCCGAGGCGCGGCACATCCCGGTAGGCGTCCAACGAGTCGATTTGCCAAGCATCGACAACGTTGTTCCATTCAGAGACCAAAAAACGAGTGGTGAACTCGGCAAGCCCGAGTTCCTTTGCAGCGGCCTCTAGTGCGCCCTTAACCTGCTCTTTGGACGCAGCGCGAGGCGTGTGGCCGAAGGCCAGGGTGAACAGATCGTAGGCAACGCCGTCGAATGGCAGGACCGTCACTTTCGATCCGTTCAAGCCATTGCTGCCTATCAGCATCCTGAGCTTGTGCTCAAGCGCATTGGCAAGAGGCGACGAAAATGTTGTCAGTAGGACTTTGGCTTGCTTGTTCTTCTTCAGAACGGCGGCAGTGCGGTGCAGCGCCACGACGGTCTTACCCGTTCCCGCCGAGCCGGAGACGCGGGCAGGGCCATTGAATTCCTGTTCGACCACGCGCCGCTGCGATGGATGCAAGAAGATCGTCCATTGGTCCCAGGGGTATTCGAGCGCCAGAGTGAGTTCTTCCACATCCTCCAGCACGCGAAAGCGGCGTTGAGCATCGGGATGATCGAAGGGACTTGCGCCAGTTATTGCCATCTCCGGCGCGCGCAACGCGCCGGTCGCCACATAGTCTAGCAATGCTTCCGCCGCTTCCGCAGGTATGTGGTCGGTGATCTCGAAAAATCCATCTTCCGTTGACTGCCGGACATCGACGACCCAATCGGACGGTACACCTACACTGAGCAAGTCATCTTCAGACAGATCGGCAAACAATGGCGGAAGATCGATATCTGCTGCTGATTCGGGCACCGATGGCTCCGCTGGAACATATGTCGGTATTGCGATTTCTTCGACACGCTCCCGCACCTCGACGATTTGAGCTGCACCAGTCTTCGGATGCGCTTCAATCCGCCTGCGTTCTGCCCATTTGTAGGCGTCGTCATGATGATCGACGTAACAGACCAGGAAACTGTCGGCGGTCTTGTGAACGATCACGCGGATGTCGCGATTGGCCCGGATCGACCAAAAATTAGGGTCCTTGGATTTGTCGATACGATGGAATTGAAGTCCGGGGGCCGACGGGTCTTGCTGCAAATCGAAAACTGTGATCTTCGCGGCAGATTGCTCCTGCGCGCTGAGCTTACTCAGCGCTTTTGTGAAGCTGTCTGCGATCCGAAATTGCATTGCGTTTATCCCGATTTCTTCAAAGGACCATCCCCAATCGTCGCGGATATGCGCTGCGTGAGACGCGCCTGCAACTCTTCCGAAGTTTTCCAGGTGATGTGGTTGTACTGTCGCGTATCGAAATGGACTTTGCCGATTGCATCCTCCCTGCAGGTGAATATGACCGGTATATTGAGCCCATGTGCAAAGCCAGCTTCGTAATACACGCCACCGCGCGCGCCAGACTCCCCTTGCGTGAAATCGGCAACAAGAAAGCGGGACCGCCTGATCTCGGCGATGATCTCATCATCGATCTTGTTGATGTGCTCCTTTCGGTCGATGCGCAGCGGTTCATAGCCCACTTCCCGAATGGCTGGTTCGATGCCTTTCTCGTAGACAGCCTTCATAGACTCGTCGAACCACATGGCAACGAAGGCTTGCTTTGATCCAGAAATGATGCCGTCAAGTTCGGCAAGGCGCGCATAGCCCGGCGGCCTGAGCATCAATTCATGAATTGTGTTTCCGGATGACCCTGTCCGCTGTGTGGCGCGGTGCTCAATCCAGCCCTCTTCACTGCAATATTCAGCGAGTGTCACGACTTCAGATATTTGCCGCGAGGCAGTCCAAGCCAATAACTCGTTCGCGGTCTCTGGAGCCTTGGTGTTGTCCAGCGCATAGAACTTTACGACCGCACCCAGTAGATCGCTGTTGACACCGAGGTAGCGTAGTAAAGTGTCCGCCCTGTCGTGAACCGACAGCGGGCGCCTCTTCGTTACGTCGTCGAGAGTGGTACTTGATATTTCGGGACAGGAGACACCCAGTCGTCGCTGTTCCACAAGCCAGGACGTGAGCTGGACTTTCTTGGGCTCGTCCCAACTCTTGAGCATCGCTAATGCAGTGCCACTGACGGAGTATTGCCCGCCAGCGCGGGGCGAATCCACGTCTTGACCGTCGCGCGTTGTCGGTAAGGCTTTCGCTGGGGTTTGCCAAATCGGGCAGGAAACGTCTGTCATTCTTTATGCCTCAGCCCACCCCAAACACTTTCATGACTTCGTCGCCGAAGTGGTTGATGACCTTGACGGCGAAGCGGCCCGTTGTGGGGCGTGGGAACGGGCGCGACGTGTCGCGGTAGAGCGTTTCCCAGGCTTCCTTGTCGATCTCCGCCTTCAAGCTTGTCTTTAGCGACTTGTAGGGATCGTTCGCGCCCATGAAGTAGGCGTGACGGACGAAGAAGCTTTCCTCGTTATAGTCGGTGTCGATAAACCAAGCAGCGATGTCGTCCTTTCCGCTGGCGCGGACCTCGCCGGTTTTCGGGTCAAATACGTCAACGCCGAGCACTTCGACGACGATGTTGCCATCACTATCGAAGTCCCATTTGACATCCGGCTCTCCGAAAACAACGAACAGGTTGCCCGCGCCGGTGTTCTTCAGCTCCTCCGACATATGAAGGTCGGGGTTCATCTTGGCCTTGAGGATCGGCAGAGGGCCAAGCTTGGTGAGTTCCGATGTATGGGCATCGAAGTTAAAGCCGCACGCAATAAGAACGTCGAAACGTCCGTCAAGCGCTTCCCGCGCCGCCGCCGTCAAATCGGCACGGGTGACGGTCCCGAACTCCGGACCGATCACGATCGCGGCGCGTTTTTCGCTCTCTCCTTCCATGAAGTGGCCCTCGGCAGCGATGTAACTACCTGGCCAACCTTCGATGGTCGTGAACTCAATCCGGTCGTCCTTGGCCGCCTGGTGAACACCAGCTGATTTTAGGTTATCGATCACCATCTGCGTGAAGTCATTGAGGGGTGAGTCTTCGCGCTCGCGCTTGCCCTCAGCAGCGCTTATCGACTCCATCAAATCGTCTTCATCCGAGGGAACAACGCGGTGCGGTGACAGACTTTCGACGGTGAAAGGGCCGGTGACACGAACTTTCGATGTATCCTCGTAGGGTCGGTCGAACAGAAGTTCCACCTCCGCTTTTTGTTGGATGGATTTGTCGATCTCGTCTTGGCGGGCAACGCGTAGCTTCCACCATTCCGCATGGACGTTGCGGGCGGCGCCAGACCAGCCCTCTTCGACTTCACGGGGGATTTCCCATTCAGCCCAGGACACTCCTAAGATGCCGTTGAGTTCTTTTCTCAAAGGTTCGAGTTTGGGTTGATAGTTCTCCCAGATGACGTCGATCTCTGCATTGTTCGTGACGGATCGTAACGTGATATGTGGTGCTCGCTCGTAAACAAATCCTTGCCGTATATCGTTGTGTGTTGAGTGATCGGGCAGGATTTTCCCTGTGACTTCCTGCTGTTTAGAGTGGCCTTCTGGACTATCAAGAAGGAGGAAATAGGGGTATTTGGCCGCCATTATCCGGGAACGTGCCAGGGCAAGCGACACGCGGGATGTATCAATTGTAATCCATCGCCGCCCCCATTGTTCTGCTGCATAAGCTGTCGTTCCCGATCCGCATGTCGGGTCAAGGACTAGGTCGCCAGGATCTGTTACCATTTGTATACAGCGTTCAATAACTTTCGGATTTGTTTGCACAACATACATTTTTTTGTCGGAAAACCCTGAAATTCCCGTATCCGTCCATAAATCAACTAGAGGATAAATAGGAAAATCGGATAACAGTCTCCGATATCTCGGTGTCTTTCCCACGAGCAACAGTCTGTTGGCTGCGACGAGGCGCTCAGCCCCTTTTGGCGTCGTCTTCCACCTAACATTTCCGGCAGGAAGTCTAAATTCTTGTCCCTCAAATTTTAGGTCATAATTTGTAGTGGTGGCGAAGCCAGTCGACGTGAAATTATCGTGGGCGAAAACTTCCCAGCCTTCTTTGATTAATGCATCATCCGTTTCAGGATTAAACTTTCGGACAACCGATGCATCTTTACTCTGCAACAGGCCAAATTGAGTGGCCCCTTCTTCACCCGCAATTTTCTTGTTAAACAAGCGGCGAAACTTGGCTGAACGGCGTTTTTTGAAATACCAAAGAATATGGTCTGTTGAACTGGCCAAAAAATCTGAAGACAGCCCAGAAGTAGTTTTGTAGTCGATTGTGGGGCCACCGTTTTCCGCTCCAAAGACCTCATCCATCAATGCACGCACGCGATGCACGTTCTCATCGCCGATCTGTATGAAGATGGAGCCGCTATCGGTGAGCAAGTCCCGCATGGCCGTGAGCCGGTCGCGCAGATAGGTGAGATAAGAATGGATGCCGTCCTTCCATGTATCGCGGAAAGCTTTGACTTGCTCAGGCTCCCGCGTGATCTGATCCAACTTGCCATCCTTGACATCGCGGGAGCGAGTAGAGACTTGCCAATTCGAATTGAACTTTATCCCATAGGGCGGATCGAAATAGATGCACTGGACTTGACCGCGCAAACCTTCACGCTCGGCCAGGCTCGCCATCACCTGTAGGCTGTCGCCCAAGATCATTCGGTTCTGCCAGTTCTGATCGTGCTGGTAGAACTCGGTCTTGGCTTCCGGATCAATGCCGTTAAAATCACCAAAGAGATCAGGCATATCGACCACGGCGTCCTGGCGCTCCTTAGTCTGACGCTTCAGGTCTTCGATAATCGCCTTTGGGTGGATTTTCTCCTGGATGTAGAGCGGTGGTGCTTGAACCACAAGGTCGGACCAATCCTGCTGGTCCTTGCCTCGCCAGACGAGTTGCGCATCGCCTATTTCAAGTTTTCCGGTTTGCGTTAGTTGTTCGATTTGTTCCGGGTTCAAACGTAACGTCGCCCCTTTCCAGACGATCTGCGGATCAAGGTCTTCATCACGCGGACGGGTATCACCTTCCGGCAATGGGTCTTCTCGAAGGTAGGTAACGGGCTCAAAAGGGTTGCTCTCTTCAGCCCGCTGCGCCGCCGATTGCAACTCCGCCGTCGGAATGTTTTTCCGTTTCGCTTCGTCATGCGTGAGGGTTTCTATCTGCTTCGGCTTTTTTGTTCTCTTTTTTGCCATTAGTTTTTGCCCTCGTCGCCGTTTGATTTTTGGTCATTCTCTTCATTGCTAAAAAGGTCTGGAACATCAGGCTCCACGACGTAAGGCTCTTCAAGAATTCGATTCAGCTCGTCTTCTGAAAGCGGTTTAGAAATGTCTTTGCCATTGTAAGTAAGCACCTTCAGAACACGGACATTTGCAGGCTTTGAAAGCCCTGCCGGAAATGCCCACTGAACCCGCATATTATCTCTGATGTCGGGCATGATGTCTTTTATGTCGACGTGGTACCAGAACGTCTCATCCTCGATCGAAAACGCAATGTCCTGGAACTTATTCGTAGCGGCTTGCCACTTGCGACCTTCTTTATTCCAGTTCGGAGAATTGACGACGATGTCAACCGACTCCACCGACCACGCAATCTTTTGGTCTACCTCTTGAGCAACAAATTCGGGAATATGAGTGATCTGCCGAGGAAATTCTGCACGTTTGATCGGAAAGTCGGGGGAGCGATCAAAGGACAATCCCTTGACTTCGGGATTGTCTATGCACGCCTTGTAGATAGAGTTCCTGCCTGAAAATGCCTTCTGGAATTTGGCTGGTGTAATTCCGACCTGCTCGAGTTTGTCGACATTAGCCGCCAAAAAGGAGATGAGCATCTCGACGAGCAGCCTTGCATGTATCTCATTGTCTTCGGAGACGATCTCCTGCGTTTCAGGCAGCACCACCTCGGTTGATGGTTCTTGGTCTTTACTCTTCTTCTTCGCAATTGCATCACGGGTTTTCTTGCCAAGGTGGGCTGCCCAGTATGCAGGCTCTTCTCCAGTCAAACCCTTGATGAATGCCTTGCCGATATCTGTGGCTAGAAACCCCCACATTACACCGCCGCCACCCAAAATGACGAGCGCAAGAACCTCCATGAGACCGCCAGGTTCTGTTGTGCGAACCCGCAACTCATAGCGAAGTTTCTTGTCGAATAGCTGCTCATTGAAGTCATCGATCACTGCCTGCGTTGACCGCGCCGTGTCAATGAACTGCTTCAGCGGAATGCTGTGACGTTCAACATCAAAATGGAAGACAATCTCATCATGGTTCCTGCCTGTAGGATGCCCGACAATCATGCATCCTCCATACTGGCTTGTTCGCCCTGGCTTTCGACCGCCCGGTCGATCAGCGCCTTGAATTCCCTATCCATCTCGTAAACGTCGTTGAATTCCTCGAAAGCCCATCGGCCGTACAGGCCCAGATTGTTGACGCCGGGAACCCACTGGGTACGCACGGTTTCCGATTTGAGCTTCACGTTTTCGTGGCGGTAGCCCTTCACCTCGACGACGAGATGAAGGGGATCTTCGGTTCCGTGACCATCATCGAGCTTGACGATAAAATCAGGGACATAGGCGCGCGCCATGGACCCGTCCTTGTAGGGAATTTCCAATCCAAGACCCTGGTTCTTCACATAGGAAATGACGGCCAGGTGCTGCTCGGCGACGCGGGCGAACTCGGCCTCCCAATCACTGTCCAGCACGACATAGTTGACGTGGCACCTGCCGGCAGCCGTGGCGTACAGATCCTTGGTCGTGGAGAAACCTACATGGGTCGTCGAGGATTTCGGATTATAGGGATCGAGGACGGCCTTCACCCTGCGCTTGTCGCCAATCGAATTGATGATGGCGTTGTAGATGCGCTCGGCAGCCTGATTACCGACACTGAGGTATTCTAGCATCCATTGTCCGGTGTCGCCCTTACAGTCCAAATACCCCTCATTGAGCCATCGGCGGGAAATGCGCTGGATTTGCCAGAAAAGGTGAAGCTTGGGCTCGCCGTCTGCGTCTTTGAAATATTTGTAGAGCAGGAGCTTGGCGAGATCGTAAGCAATGGTGCTGGGCCGCTTGGCCTGCGCTTCGGCGGCGGAGATCATCACGCCTTCGCCAACGATGCCCTCCATGAGTGTCTGGCCGGGGCCGACCATGTCTGGGGTCAGCACAAACTTGGAGTCCTCGGTGAAGTTTGCGGTGAGCTTTTCTTCCGGCAGATCGACCCGGTATCCGCTCACGCGCGGGAAGACAATTTCAAGCGCGGCCCGCTCCTTGACGGCATGGACGCGCGTCGTCTTCTTGGGAGGCTTGACCGGTGCCACCTGCGGCTTTGCCGTAAAGTCGAAGGGAATACCCATGATGTCGGCATATTCGACATTGAACAGGCCTTCATCATTCAGCTCATAGGAATAGCGGCGCAGGCCGCGCCCGACCACCTGCTCGCAAAGGAGCTGGGTGCCAAAGGCGCGGATGCCGAGGATGTGGGTGACCGTGTTCGTGTCCCACCCTTCCGTCAGCATGGCTACGGATACGACGCAGCGGACCTTTTCCCCCAACCGATCCTTTTTGCCGACAGTGTTCATCACTTCACGAAGAAGCTCGGCGTCGGAGATTTCGCCAACATCGCCCGCGCCCAAACGCTGAATGATTTCACGTTTGAACTGCTCGATTTCCAGCGCGGCCATCTCGCGGAAATTCTTGTCGAGCGCCTCGCCGGACTCGATCTGGTGGCTATCGATCAGCAGTGTGTTGGGCCGGGGAAAACGATTGCCGTGCTCATCGAAATTCCGGAACAGCTCCAAATGGCCGTTATGTTCGAAGACCTCTTCGTCATCCTCGTTCGGCCTTTGCCAGCCGGAAATCCATTCATAGACGAGCTTTGATGTCGATGTGTTGTTGCAGACGACAATGAACACCGGCGGTGATTCAATACCCGCACGCTCCCATTTTTCGTAGGTTTCCTCATAGTGTTTATAAAGCGCATAGAGCGCGGTTTTGAGCTTGTCGGGAAGCGCGAGGGGATCGCCGGTTAGCTTGCCCTTCTTCGGCATCTCCTTGCCGATATGATCCCAGAGATTTCGGAAGATCGGAACCTCTGCACCCGGGATGTTATCGGCAACCGGCACGCGCGGCAGTTTGACGATGCCGCATTCAATGGCGTCTATCAAAGAAAAGTCGCTGACGGTCCAAGGGAAGAGTGTGCCTTCCGCCCAGCCTGAGCCGCTGAGAAAAAACGGTGTCGCTGACAGATCGTAGACCGCGCGCACGCCAAGCTTGCGTTTAAAGGCCTCAATGCCATTGATCCAGAGACGGGCTGCCTTGTTTTCTTCCTGTGCTGCCTTTTTCTCATCGCCCTTAAGATCGATGATATCCTCATTGCCGGGCTTTTCCCGGTAACAGTGATGCGCCTCGTCGTTGATGACCGCGATGTTCTTGATTCCCATCAGCTCTTCAGCAACATCGCGGACCATCTGGCCCTCGGTTTGCCGAGTCTTGAGAGCTTCACCGCGCCCTTGGAGCAGGGACCTGCCAACCTTGTTGGTGTCCATCACCTCGCGCAGCTGAAAGGCGTGATAGTTGGTGATGACGATTTTGGCCTTGTTGATGTCCTCCAGCATTTCGGCCGGGGCCAACTCGCGGGTCTTGTAGTAGCTGTTGGGATCATTGGGCTGTAAGACCCGCAGGCGGTCTCGGATTGTGATGCCGGGCGTCACGATCAGGAACCCGCGTGTGAAAAGCTTACTCGTCGGCGAGCGAACCGCATTTACCGTCTGCCACGCCATCAGCATGGCCATAACGGTCGTCTTGCCCGCACCGGTCGCCATCTTTAAGGCAAGCCGGATCAACTCTGGATTGGCTTGCTCGTTCGCGCCCTGGATATGGTCCCAGATAAGTTTGTGTGTCCTCTGGTTCCGGGCAACCTCGGTGAGCCAAATGATCGTTTCGACTGCCTCGATCTGACAGAAGAATGGACGAATGCCTTGAAAATCATGGTACCGCCAATGCTGCAAAAGTCGAGCAGTGGCAGGCGTAACGCTCCAGTCGGCTTGGTTCGGTAACCCGCGCCATGCGGCCACGCGGGAGCGAATCTCATTGATGATCGGAGTTGGATTGTATTCCTGCTCTTCCGATGAGATGCCGTCACCGGATTGCAGTTCCATTGCGGTTTGTTTGGTATCGGCCTTCTTGCGGCGCTTGCGGGGCTTGGGGACCGGCGTAATCAGTTCGGAGCGCCTGCGACCGACGACCGGCGGTTCATCAGTCGGCTGGCCTTCTTCGTCCAGAGCATGGTGCCGACCCGGCTCTTCGTAGGGCGAATTCAGAATTGGATGTTCGTAAAATGATTGAGTCATCGCCCGTGCATCCCCGTCTTTGATCTGAATCCAGTTATTGCATCACTTCAAACCGTGAAAAACTGTGTCGACGCTCTTAGTCACTGGAAACAGTTGACGTTATTTCTGTATATCTAGTGATATCGCCAGGACACACCAAAGCACAGAGCTAATGCAAATTTTTAGTGGCAAGGGAATATACGAGGTCGAACAACGGGACTTGCCAGATACGGCTTATGTGTCTCTCACAGAGGGCGTCACCTGGATTCTCGCTTGTGATAGCTGAGACGATATTTACATCGCCGAGATGCAAGACCGTTACGCTGCCCAGTATGGCGGCAAGTGGGGCAATCGCGAAGGACCGGAGCCACTTCCAATTTCCCTCTTGCACAGTTGATCGCTGAAGCAGAGGCGCCACCGTGAGAATTGAAGCCTTTGATTGAGTGACTCAGAAATGGATGAGTTGTGAGAAATAAGTCTGGAGACGTAGTTACCGAGCACACTGCAGGTGAAGGCAGCATTGCAGAACAACTGGCGCCGGTCGCGGCACGTATGCGTCGCGCGCACTCGTCTGTTCGGCCAGTGAGCCAAGTGCTTATCGCAATCCCAGCCAATGAGCCGGACGCGATGTTCGCCATTGTTCGCGATGAAGTTCTGCGCTGGATGCGGAATCGGGCGGGAAAACCTTTGCCGAAGACCGCCTGGGATGGTGAGAGCTTTGAGTTGGCTGACGTTGGTGCGCAGCGGGCTGAGGCCACATTGCTTGAGGATGTGGGGTACTGGGCAGCACGCTTGGACGACTTGGATACGACCACGCCTCAGCGGTTCTGGACAAGCGAAGCAGCCGTAGCCAAGCGTGATGACAGTCTGCTTTTTGGGGCACGACTCTATTGCGTCACTCGCGGGGAGGACTCGCAATTCGTATCTTCTACACCTGGTTTCGTGAGGCAAATCGTCGAGAATTGCGGCGGTGCAATCGATGGTCGGCAGATAGGCGATCGGCCTTGGATCGTCCACACGATGGAGGAGGCAGAAGAACTCGTCGAACTGATTTGCAACCCAAGCCGCAAGCATGATGTCATTGCCATTTCCACTCACGACTCCTCCGATGATCCGATGGCCACACTCATATCAGCTGATAATGTCTACAGCCGCACGCTGGGTGCTGCCCACGTCGCCGTCATTACTGCTACTGGCGCTTTCGCGTTGACCAATCTGCTTGGAAAAGAGTTTTCGGCATTCCGCCAGGCGGTGCGAACTTACAGGCCTGGGTTTGATCCGGACCAGGCGCAACCATACGACCACCCGCTCGCACTTGGCCAACGCATATCCGAATGGCACGGAGGTCCCGGCGCATTCCAAATCCGCCTTATCGATCAGTGCCTCCGCGCGACCGTCAGCCGCCTGGACCTGGAAGAACAACTGCCGCCCTATGCCAGGGCCAAGCAGATTGCCCGCGAGTTGCGCCGCAAGGCACGGACCGAGGCTGGTGCATCGGATTCGGAACTCCTAGAGCTAGCACTAGACGAAAACGAACAGCTCAAGAAGCAGATCGAGGAGCAGTCAGACACTTACGATGGTTTGATCAGAGAAATGGAAGCAGAACTCGGTGTAGCGGTACAAGCCGAAAAAGAAGCCGACTCGCGGATATATGGCCTGAAGGCCCGAGTCGACTACCTCGAGCATGCCCTGCAAACTACGCCATCCCGGGTGCAGAAAACACCGATCCCCGACAATTTCCAAGAGATTGAAGATTGGGCATTCAAGCATCTTGCTGGCCAGATCGTACTGCAAAATCGCGCAATCCGGGCAGCAAGGAAATCACCGTTCGAGGATGTTGGGTTGGCCTATCGCGCGCTGCTAATCCTACGCGATCTTTACGTTCCCATGCGACTTAGGGGAGGGGACGATTTGCGGAAGGCGTATGAAGATGCTCTGGCGATCGAAGGACTATCCGACGAAGCAAGCTTCGGTGGTCACCGCGCAGGCGAGCAGGGCGATACCTACTACGTCAACTTTGGAGGGCGGAAGCGGGAGTTGGATAGGCACTTGAAAGGCAGCAACAGCCGTGATCCGCGTTTCGGTTTCAGATTGTATTTTCTTTGGGACGACGAGACCCAACAGGTCGTGGTTGGGTCGCTGCCAAATCACTTGAAAACGAGGATTACATGATTTGCTGATGTGCAAGCAGCGTCGAGAAATTCGTTGCGAATGCTAGAGCAACTGGCGATGAGCATTGGCAGTATAGCTCTCTGGCGAAATCCGTCGGTTGTCTCTGCACGCAGAATAGCTGCACGAAAGAGCGGCGCGATGAAGTTCCGGACTGGGCTTCTCACCCATTTGGCGTGCGACGCCGGTGGCCTACAAGCCGCTCGGATCGGGTCAGAACTGGCCACCAAGTTGACGCGTTCACTTCGCCAAGTTCGACCCACGAGAGATGGCCCAGAGCGGTGGTTCAGAGAGACAGCGTTGTGATTATCATAGCTAGGTTTGCGATCGAGAGTTCGGATCCCGCAATCTGATTCGCATAAGTCTGATGTGAATTCCACACGGAGCGCAATGTTGATGGGCGACCCACCAAGCGAACCGTTTATCGGATTGGATGTCGCGCTATCATGGCTCGCCCATGGAGAGACTTCACCAGTCGCATATGTGCCGCCTGATGGGGCGGCCCATAGCTTCTTGAAACTGACAACCGCTATTAGGCAGTGCATCGACGAGGCCCGGTCCGGTTCTCATACAAAGACTTTCCAACAAACTTGCGGGCCTATCCATTAAGCCAACTGATCAACGATCTCGGGCGGACCAAAGACAGTTGGCCGCCGAGCGCCGGAAAACTATATGAGCTCGCAGAAGAGATTGCGCGGAGGAATGCCCTCGATCGGAGGCGCTTCTATGACTATCGCGAAGTTTGGGCATCGGTTCGAATGGCTGCGCAGGACGGCAGTGTTTCGCTTTACGGTCGCAATGAGAATTCGCAAACCTCTGAATATCAGCCAATCCCGACGCCATACTTTCTTAGTAATGCATTCCCCGACTCGACCCTCAGACACATTGCGATAAGAACACGACAACTGAGCACTTGGAGCAATCCCGGCAAAGAAACAAATGCGTGGTACGACGTGCGTGCCCGAACACAGGAGATACAAAGTCTCCTCGATGGTTTCGAAAAATTAGGTCCGCTCGAGTCAATGAGTTCGCTGCCGCAACCCAAAGGTACAGTCGATGCAGAAACGGAATGCAAAGCATGGCTCGAGAACTTGATGGCCAACGACAGCCGGCCCACGAAGCTAAAAACGAAATATTTTGATGCGGCGTATGAGAAGTTCGCCGTAGGACGGCGGGGTTTCGATCGTGCTTGGGCAAACGCCATGATTGAAACTGGAAACTTCAGGTGGAAGAAGCCTGGTCCGAAATCGTGACACCGTATCGAATCACCAATAAATCGTAACGCCTATTTTCATTCGTTGAACACCGTACATTCTCCCTCAGATGCCAGCACCTGCTGGCACTTCGATGGAGCGATATATGGACTACGAGAAATATTTCTCTACTAGGCAAGCAGAGGAAAGATACAAACTCTCTGCATCATTCCTCGCCAAGCTGCGGGTGTCGGGCGGCGGACCGCCCTTCCTGAAAATTGGTCGTCGCGTTTTGTATACGCGAGACGCTTTCGAGGATTGGCTTGATCAACACCAGCGCGGAAGCACATCTGACACCGAAGGTGCCAAATGAGCCAGGAAGACCCTCTGCTGGAAATTAGCCCTTACGAGGTCGATGGCGACGAGCTAGTGGGTAAGGTACCGGCAGACGTGCCTTCCGAAATCCTGGCTCGGGTTTTCAGGGCGCAGAATCCCGTGAAGGCAATCCGGGCACGATGCATCGACTGCTGTTGCGGCGATGCTAGCGAAGTCCGCAAATGCGTCGCCGTCGACTGCCCTTCTTGGCCGTTTCGGATGGGCAGCAACCCCTTCAGGAAAAAGCTCGCGCTCACGGACGCCGAAAGGCGCCAGCGGATCGCGAACCTCCGCGGCGCACGAAAAGCGGGCTCTGTACCAGCGAGCGCCGAGGGAGAGTGATGAAGGCTACCCTTCAACGCGCAACCCTCCGAACGTCCCGCCTTCTCGATTTTGCGAGCGAGAAAGAGCTTGTCGCACAGACCGGACACCAGATCGGCGCCTGGCCGCTGGTCATTCTCAAGGAGCTGGTCGACAATGGAATGGACGCCTGCGAGGAAGCCGGGATCACCCCCTCGATCACGGTCACCGTCGACGACATTGGTATCGCGGTGGCGGATAACGGACCCGGACTGCCCCCCGAAACCGTCACGGACATACTCGATTTCGCCGTCCGGGTCTCAAGCCGGGAGGCCTTTGTTTCGCCGACGCGTGGCGCCCAAGGCAATGCGCTCAAGACGATCGTTGCCATGCCGTTCGTCGTGAATGGCGAGGACGGATCCGTCGAGATCGAGGCCCAGGGCGTCCGTCACCGAATTGAGATGTCGGTCGACCGCATCCGCCAGGAACCGATCGTCGCGCTTGAGGAGGAACCCATCGATTCCGGTCCCGGCACCAAAGTGACGGTGCGATGGCCGGATTTACCAAGGTCAATCGGCGATGATGTGAAGGCGCATTTTTTACAAATTGCCCTCCAGTACGGGTGGCTGAATCCGCATCTGGCTCTGACCGTCGACTGGTGCGGCGAGCGCAATTCCATCGAGCCGACCGCTGCCACCTGGAAGAAGTGGCTCCCGTCCAACCCGACATCCGCCCACTGGTACACCCTCCAGCACTTGGAACGGTTGATCGCAGGATATATCGCCAACGACGCCGACGAGGGCCACGAGCGCACGGTGCGCGAGCTGATCGGAGAGTTCCGTGGTCTCTCCAGCACCGCGAAACAGAAGATCGTCCTCGCCGAAACCGATCTCGCCCGAGAGCCGCTTTCGCGCCTGGTGAATGGCAATGACCTTGACCGGGATGCGATCGCCGGTCTCCTGAACGCGATGCAGCGCCATTCGAAGCCGGTGAAGCCCAACGCCCTCGGAACGATCGGGAAAGAGCACCTTCGTCACAGGTTCGCCGATGCCGGTTGCGAGATGGACTCGTTCCAGTACCGCAAGGTCGCGGACACGACCGAGGGTGTGCCGTGGATCGTGGAGACCGCGTTTGGCTGGGCGCCTGACATCTCCGGCCGCCTGCTGATTACCGGCGTCAACTGGTCGCCCGGGATCATTAACCCGTTCCGGGAACTCGGCAGTTTCGGCCAGAGCCTCGATACCATCCTCAGTCAGCAGAGAGTAGACATGAGCGAACCTGTGATCTTCATGCTGCATATGGCGTGCCCACGGGTCGAATACACGGATCGGGGCAAGAGCGCCGTCGTGGTGCGGTCATGAAGTCGGATGCGATCATCGGCGCCGTCGAGGGCGTCACAAGGAAATGGGCCAAGCAGAGAAAACGCGAGGAACGCGAGGCTTCCGCCACATACAACCGGCGATATGCCATGACGCGCCGCTGCCACGTCAGCATCAAGGATGCGGTCTGGGAGGTCATGGAAGCGGCCTACCTGAAGGCCAGCGGCGGAGGCACTCTGCCGGCCCATGCACGACAGATCATGTACGCTGCGCGCGGCATGATCCAGAGGCTTGCGGATCCGCCGATTAGGACGAGCTTCGACAAATATTTCACGCAGCAGCTGTTGCCTGACTACATCGAGGAAAAAGGCGTCGACTGGAATGTTGTCTTCGATGCCCGGGGACATTTTCACGAGCCGCACACCGGAGAGAAGGTGCCCCTCGGGACGCTCCAGGTCGGAAGCTATCTGAACCGCATCGAAACGCACGAGGTCGGTGGAATCGAACTCGACGTGTTCGATGAGCACTATCCGACTCTCGGGCCTGAGAACCGCTTCGGCGCCATCTTGTTCATCGAGAAGGAAGGATTCATGCCGCTCTTCGAGGCGGTGAAGCTCGCCGAACGGTATGACCTGGCAATCATGTCGACAAAGGGCATGAGCACGACGGCAGCGCGCGAGCTCGTTGACGTCCTGGCGGACGATCATAACGTCCCACTTCTCGTGTTGCACGACTTCGACAAGGCCGGATTCTCGATCGTCGGCACGCTGAGCCGCGACACTAGGCGCTACAGTTTCACTGGCGACATCAACGTGATCGACATCGGCCTGCGCCTCGACGACATCGATGGGCTGGAAACGGAACGGGTGTACTTCAAAGGAAGCACGAACTCGGTCAGGGCAAACCTTCGCGAGAATGGCGCCACCGAGGAGGAGATCGAGTTCCTGCTGCGACGGCGCGTCGAGATCAACGCTTTCCCGAGCGACGCTTTGATCACTTGGCTCGAGCGCAAGCTCGAAGAGAACGGCGTCGTCAAGATCGTTCCGAGCGACGATACGATCGCCAGGGCCTACCGCAGGATGCGCCGCCAAGCCCTCGTGCAGAAGCACATAGATGAGGTGCTCGAAAAGCTCGGCGAGGAAAACGAAACGGAGATCGTGTCCGCACCTTCCGATCTGCGAACGCGGATCGAAACAGCGCAGAGCATCGACCGCGAAGAGCCGTGGGACGAGCTGCTTCGCAAGATCGTCACGGCAGATCATGACAAAGGAGACTTCACATGACGATACGCCGCTCATTGTCCGAGCGCGGTTGATCTCCGCGTTCGTCAGATGAAGAGCCCCGGCCGGAGCTGACATCTCCGGAGCCGGGGCAGGATCGAACCCCATAGCCGTTATGAGAGGAATTCGACTGCATGAAGGTACATCGCCCGCAACTCCCTTTCAATACGACCCCGCTTGGCCAAGCAGCCGGTCGGACTCAACCGCGCAATCCTGGAAGCTGGCGCGCGAGGATGGTCGCGCGCAAGTTTGGTATCGATTCGGGCCTCGCCTCCGCCTGGATGGAGGCTAACGGCTACGGTCATCTGGAACGGTAAGGGGGCTGTTTTGATGGCTAGAAAGAACCGGAAAGGCCGCAGCAAGCACGGCCCCCGCTTCGTGCAACTCTTTCATTGGATGCTCGAGAGTGAGGCCTGGCTGTCTTTGAGCACACCGGCACGATCAGTCTATCTGGAACTCGCCCGCCTATTCAATGGTGTGAACAATGGCGAAATTGCGCTCTCCGTGCGGCAGGCGGCCCACCGATGCAGGATCTCCAAGAATACAGCGCAACGAGCCATCCAAGAACTCATCGACAAGGGGTTCATCGCGATCGAGACGCCCGGCGGCTTCTGCCGCAAGGTTCGCCATGCCACGGAGTACCGCCTGATGGAGCACAAGTTTCAGGGCAAGCAAGCCACCAAGGACTTTACTCGCTGGAAGCCGAAAAATTCAGATGTCGGTCCCAAATCAGGGACAAGGTGTCCTCATATTGGGACCGTGCCCCGGAATTAATGCATCGAATCCCCCGAAGTGTCCTTATTTTGGGACCGTGAACGGCTTTTGGGCACTCTGACGGTCCCAAATCAGGGCACACTTATAGTATACCAGGAGCGTAGCGCGTGATGGCGCAAGTGAACGAGGGCCAGTCTGGCACTGACGATGAGCGACACACTCACGATGCCGCGGACAAGGGTACGCCAGAAGATGGCCAGGCGGCGTAGTCGGCGGTCATGCACATGACGGAAGGCGCCGGATCCAAGTTGGCCAATTTGCCTCTGGCTGGAGAGCCCTGAGCGCAGCGCCATGGCATGAGTTCATCGGCAATCGATTGGGAACGTTTGACGACTACTGGTTGGCGAAGAAGATCACTACTGAAGACCTCGCCAAAATCGCTTTGATATTTGGGTACGTTGATAACCGTACCGCCTGCGAGGAAATTGCTGAAATGCAACGGCAACGCTATACAGCCGGCGGATATGTGTTTTTCAGAGCAAACACCAAGCTGGAGCCGAAATCAGGCAGGTGAATGGCTGGCGCGTAGGCGATATCGGAGGGCAATTCCATCAGCGAGATATCGAAATCCAGCCGACATTCAAAAATCACTGGCGACTTTGCGGAACACCTGGTTCTCTATTGGCTCTCCAAACATGGTCACGAGTGCGTCCACGTCGATCACGTGGCAATCGATCTAATCGCTGTCAGGCTAAGCAACGGTACGAGATTAGGCATCTCTGTGAAGGCTAGGAGTCGCTATCCAGGTCAGGGAAGTAGTTCCCTCAACCTAGAGTGGTCTCACTTCGAAAACCTTAGGGAGGTCTGCGGGCATTTTGCCGTTGATCCTTGGTTGGCATTCGTAGTTGACGCTGACAATGAACTGACCAGCTTTCTCATGCCAATTGAAGTGGCGGAAAGCCTCAATCCGGGAGGCAGAAAGTACTATTTCCGAATGACAGATAAGGCGCGGCAGAAGTACGCGAAGCACCCGGATGTTGAAATATTCTCATATCGCTTGGCTGATTGAAATTAGGCTGCTATCGGCCCAGTCGATGCGGATTTAAGCGTCTTGTATTGATGCATTCCCGGCGCTGCTGGTCGAGCGGTAAAGGGTTGGGCTGCTCATGCCAGTTGGGCAGCCGAGGCGACAGTCGTTGAGAAGGTCGCTCAAAGGGTGGGGCAGGACGCGGCGACAACGGTTTGTCGGCTTCATAAATTGCGCTCAAAGGACAGACACCAAGGAGATCTTCCGCCTAGTCTGGCTCCCGGCCATCCACCCTAACGCATCGTTTCAAGACAGCCTCTAAGCAGCTAGAGTCTGCAAGTCAGAAACTGTCCAGAAAAGCGGGGGAACTCCAACTCCACAATATCCCACTACCCCCAGACACGGCTGTCTAGTTTTTAATCCAATCGCTAAGCCCTTCGCGTGTTGGACACCCCACAGTCGTAATATTGCCGAGGTCTAGCGTGCTAGTTTAATCTAACAAATAGTTGGAGGCACACACTCGAATGAAGGTTCGAAGTGGGTCGAAACCTAAACGATAACCGCCAGGCCGGCCGAAGCAACAAGGGAGTAAGCGTGGAGGACGCAGCGGGGCCAAGCCTAGAAGTATCACGAGAACTTGCTTCTCGTTGCGTTTCTATAGATCTTGAGGTTCACCCCTCCGATGGCCACATCCTGAGTTTCGCGGCGGTTAAGCCAGATGTGCGGCGAGCCTTTGCATACAGTAAAGGCGACATCAGCAAAGCCTTCACAGGCCTGGATGAATTTGCTCGCTCAGCTGAATTCTGTCTCGGGCATAATATCATTCACTTTGATGTGCCGTATCTCGAGGAAGCAAATCGCGAACTAGGCATCCTGAAAAAACCCTGCATCGACACACTGTGGCTCAACCCGCTCGCCTTCCCGCTCAACCCCTATCATCATCTCGTTAAGCACTATCAAGATGGGCGGCTCGAAGGTGGGCATTTAAGCGATCCTGAACTTGATGCGCGACTCGTTCTGACTGTCCTCGAAAACCAAGTGGACGCACTGTCAAAACTGAATGAACAAGATCCGGTACTGACGTGCGCGCTCCATTGGCTAGCAATCCAAGGCAAGAATAGTGAGGGCTTCGATGCCGTATTTGCGTCGGTGCGGGGTTCTTCGGCGCCCACAAAAGACGAAGGCATAAGGGCGCTACGGTCCGTGCTGGATGGACGGGCTTGCCGAACACAATCGGAACGCGCCTTAGCAGAAGTCACGTCTGTCGCTTGGCCGTTGGCCTATACGATTTCGTGGATTTCAGTTGCAGGAGGTGACTCGGTTGTGTCGCCTTGGGTACGCCATCAGTTCCCAGACACCATTCGCCTGATCTCAGAACTACGCGACACGCCGTGTTCGAACGAGAATTGCGAGTGGTGTCGCACTCAAAATGATCCTCGCGCCTTCCTCAAGAAGTGGTTTGGATTTGACGAATTTCGCAGCGACCCGAAGGACGAGGACGGGCGTTCGCTGCAAGAAGTGATCGTTTCGTCCGCAATGGCAGGACAAGATTTGCTGGGGATCCTGCCTACAGGCACCGGCAAGTCACTCTGCTACCAGATCCCTGCGTTGGCCAAATATGAGAAGACGGGTGCTCTGACGATCGTGATTTCGCCGCTCGTTGCCCTAATGGCCGATCAGGTTGCGGGGCTAAATCGGCATGGAGTTTCGTCCTGTGTCGCAGTGAACGGCTTGCTCTCTCTTCCCGAGCGATACGAAGCGCTCGACCAGGTGCGTCTTGGGTATGCGGCAATATTGTTGATTTCCCCAGAGCAACTCAGAAGCCCCAGCGTTGTGACAAACATCAAGCAACGCACGATCGGCTATTGGGTTATCGATGAGGCGCATTGTATTTCGAGTTGGGGGCACGATTTCAGACCAGACTATCGATATGTTGGTCGGGTCATTAAGGAGCTTGCCGGTGATGAAGCCCTCCCCACGATCTTGTGTCTAACCGCGACGGCTAAGCCAGGAGTGGTTGATGATATATGCGACTTGTTCTCATCGAAGGTGGGCGTTGAATTGGCACGCATCGATGGCGGCGCGATGCGCGAAAACCTAGTGTTTGAGGTTGTAGCAACCAGGCCCGATCGTAAACTCCCTGATATCGCACTCATCTTAAACCATGCTTTGCCTAAAGAGGGCTTCTCCGGGGCAATTATTTACTGCGCAACGCGTGGCGATGCTGAGAATGTCGCCGAATTTCTCAAAGCATCGGGATTTACCGCAGAACATTTTCACGCGGGCATCGAACCGGAAGCCAAACGCAAGGTTCAAGAAGGTTTCAGTCGCGGAGACCTCAGGGTCATAGCGGCAACAAACGCCTTCGGTATGGGCATTGACAAACCCGACATCCGCGTGGTGATCCATCGCGATATTCCAGGGTCCATCGAAAACTACGTGCAAGAGTCTGGTCGCGCTGGACGGGACCGCGAGCCTGCCCGTTGTGTCCTGATGTTCTGCGACGACGACATTGAAAGACAGTTCAATTTTGGCGCACGCACGCAACTGATCCAGCATGAGATTGCCGCCATTTTAAAGGCACTTAGGCGTCACGATCGACGCTTCAAGCGCAATCGCGAGGTGGTGATGACCGCCGGCGAAATTGTTAGAGAGGAAAAAGACTACGAGTTCATACGCGACTCCACGACAGACGATACCCGGGTTAAAACGGCCGTTGCTTGGCTGGAAGAGTCTGCCCTTTTGCAGCGCGACGAAAACAGGGTCAGCGTGTTTCCATCATCACTCAAAGTCAGCACGGTCGGTCAAGCAGAGAAAATTCTGAACTCCGCGGACATCACCGAATCTTACAGATCAACACTCGAGGCAATTGTTCGCAGGCTCATCGCAGCCAGTCCGGATGAAGGCATTTCCACCGACGAACTTGGGGGTTCGGCCGGCCTCTCTGGATCCAGACTTCGAAAAGCACTGAACGATCTCGAACATCTTGGTATCGCAACCGACGACACCGCAATCACCGTATACCTTAATGTCGGTGTTGGAGGTTCCTCCCTGCAACGCTTGCAAGACATTACATCTCTTGAAATCGATCTTATCGATAGGCTGCGGGAATTTGCGCCAGATCTCGATCTTGGTGAGACATCAAGACTAGATCTGAGAATGGCATCACAGACAATGCGTGATGCCGGCCACTCCGACGCACGCCCCGACGTTATCGACAAGGTAGTTCGCAGTTTGGCGCGCGACGGGCGCGACGATGAAGAGGGTGTCGGCAGTTTGTGGGTCCGAAAGTTTGATCGATTGCATTTGTCCATACGCCTGCAACGCACCTGGGAAAAGCTTTCGCAAACTGCAAATCTGAGACGGCTTGGCGCAAGCGTTCTATTGAATTTCCTTGTTGACCTCGCACGAGACAAAGGACGGGGAAACGACATTCAGGTCGAAACAACGTTGGGGGCACTCACTGAAGCACTAACCATCGACCTCGAAGTCAGACAACAAACCAAACGCGCGACCAAGCTGCTCGACCGATGTCTAATGTGGCTTCATGAGTTGAACGTTATCACGCTCGGCAAGGGTCTCAGCATCTTTCGACCGGCCATGACAATTCATTTGGCTCCGGGTAATCAGCGGTTCACACAAGGCGATTTCCAACCGCTGCAACTGCACTATGACGAGCGTGTGCTGCAGGTTCACATTATCGCTGAATATGCGCGCCAGGGGCTCGACTCAATTCGAGATGCCGATCGTCTTGTTCGAGACTACTTCACTTGCGATCGCGCCACTTTCCTCGAACGGTGGATGCCTGGGCGAGACAAGGAAGTCCATCGCGCAACAACCCCGGAGTCATGGAAGCGAATTGTTGAAGATCTCAACAACTCCAATCAAAAGCGCATCGTTATCGACGATCGAACACTAACAAACGTGCTTGTCCTGGCCGGGCCCGGCTCCGGCAAGACGCGCGTTCTTGTGCACCGCATTGCCTACCTGATCCGCGTCGCCCGAGAGAACCCCCGCGGCATTCTAACGCTGGTTTACAACCGCCACGCTGCCAGCGAAATTCGGCGCCGATTGTTTGATTTGATTGGAGACGACGCACGCGGAGTGACCGTTTCCACGTGCCACGGCTTCGCGATGAGAATTATCGGCGCAAGTTTCGCGACGCGTTCCGACCGGTTTGAACCAGAAGCCTTCGACAAGGTCATCAAAGAGGCGGTCACACTGCTCCGCGGCGAGGGTTTAACCAAAGAAGAGGCGGAAGCACAACGCGAAACGCTCATTGAGGGGTATCGCTGGATTCTCGTCGATGAGTATCAAGATATCGGCCGTGACGAGTATGATTTGATCTCCTCAATTGCCGGCCGCTCCGAGGAAGATGAAAACAGCCGCCTCAGCCTGTTTGCTGTTGGCGATGATGACCAGAATATCTACGCCTTCGCTGGTGCCTCCGTGGAGTTCATTCGACAGTTCGAAAAAGATTACAAAGCGAAAGCCTCCCACCTCGTCGAAAACTACAGATCCACTGCTCACATTGTTCGGGGGGCGAACCTAGTCATCGCCCCTGCAGCCGAACGGATGAAGACCGGTCATGACATTATCGTCAATCGCGCCAGAAGAGATCACCCGGAAGGTGGAACGCTTGAAAAGATCGATGCCGTTGGAAAAGGTCGCGTCCAGATATTGCCGTCGGGACCCAACGACTTGACCCAGGCTCTCTTGGCAGTTGAGGAGCTCAAAAGACTGTCAAAGCTCATAGCCGATTGGGATTGGTCGAAGGTTGCGATTATTGCGCGGGAATGGCGCCTGCTTGGACCTGTGCGCAGTTATTGTGAGGCATGCGACATCCCGGTTCAGATGGCGAAAGACGATTCAATCAGCTTCTGGCGCCTTCGAGAAACACAGAAACTGGTCGAGTGGTTGAGAAACCTAGATAAGTCGATCATTCGCCCGAACGACATTCTCACTTGGCTACAAGACCAACCTGGAGGCTTGTGGTGGTCGCTCATTGTTGAAGGAATTGAAGAGTACGCCCGCGACATTGGCGATATGGAAACCTATGCCAATGACGTCATTGAATGGCTTGCTGAATGGGGACACTCGGTTCGAAGGCGCCAATCGGGATTGCTGTTACTAACCGCACACCGAGCCAAAGGCCTAGAGTTTGATGACGTGCTTGTACTCAACGGTGGATGGGAGCGTAGCTCCACCAATGAGGATACAGATGCGGTGCGCAGGCTTTACTACGTTGCAATGACGAGGGCGCGCCGAAGCCTAACGCTTATGCGAAAGAGCGAATGCCATCCAATATTGAATGATGTCCGGGACAGCTCTTTTCTGATCCGCAATGGAAATGACGAGATTGCAGATACATCCGATTGTCAGCAGACATATCAGCGTCTCAGTCTCAGCGAAATCGATCTAAGTTTCGCGGGCAGACTTAAAGACAACAATCGAAGCCTCAATAGCATCAAGAATTTAAACCCCGGAGACCCGGTCCGTCTCAGAGAGAACGACACGCGATGGTTTGTTGAAGATACGAATGGTGTCGTAGTCGCTCGCCTGGCGCAAAAATACGAGCCCCCGGACGGCTTAGAATTTGTTTCAGGAAAGGTGGTTGCGATTCTGGAAAGGCGGGAAGAAGATTCCGCACCAGAATTCCGAGAGCGCTTGAACAGAAAAACTTGGGAGATCGTAGTCCCAGAGTTCGTATTCGGGCCCCACTCATGAGCTCACAATTCACCCAAGGCGAGCTCGGTGTGATGAACAGTGTCGGGACCTCAAGCCTGCCCAGCCGTTCGCGTACCGCCTTGGCAACGAACTCGGGGGGCCGTTGACCGCGCCGGGAAATTCCGTTTGTGGCACATTTTCCCCGTAAGCAGATTGGCCTGAACAGGGCTCAAGCTAGGTGGTAACCGGACGTCATCCCATTCACGTGATCGGCCTCGCAATTATGAGTCCACGTCCTAGTCATCTGGAGCCATATTTCGTATCATTGATATGGGTGGTTTAAGGAGATGATTCGATCGTGGGTCGTGTAGCGGATGAGATTGTGTTGAGTGCTGAGGAGCATATCTTACTGACCTCTCCATTCAACCCAAGGACTCTCCAAATGAGTGCGGGAGCCATAGGGCTCAGGTCATCGCAAGTCGGACTCACGACGACAGCCTCAACTCTCGACAGGTTCGGGATTGCCGGCTTCAACAACAAACGACTTTAGCACGGTGCGAGAGCTTGAGATTCGTTGCCTTGAGTTCAGCGCAGCAACCAAGTTCGCTCTCAGGTGCTTATGGTTGAGTTCGCAAAGCACGTAGCCGTTCTCTGTACCGTCCTGAAAAACGACGGTGGGTTTATTGTGAGGGCTCCGAGCTAACCACTTCGCATCGAACAGCCTTGACGAGATAGAGCTACATACGATCTCGGGCGCGACGATAGATGACGGATCGCCTGAGTCGTTGAGCACCCGATTGACCCAAAACGAGTGGATGTCGCCGCTCAGCACAAAGGGATTAGAGACCCGCAGGTCCCTTATGGCATTGATGATCCGATCGCGTGCGGCCGGATATCCCGACCATGCGTCACTCCAGACATGCTCTTCGCGAGGATCTCCGTGTTTCGGATCATCGCGCGAGTCCAAGTGGGCAACCACGACACTTTGAGCTAGGGCGTTCCATCTAGCTGGAGATCGCTTCAGCGCGTCTTGCAAGACGCTTTCATGCTGGATTCCTAGCATTGTGCGGTCAGGACCGCGAAGCTCGGGACAAGTATTGACAGGGATTGTAGAGCCACCTCCGCGCGTTCTTGTTTCCGAGAGGACCGGAGCGCAAGCTTGATCGGAGCGGTACTGCCGTGTGTCGAGCATGTTGAGCCGAAGCAGGTTCCCAAAATCCAAACGCCGGTGAAGGGGCATGATGCCATCCAAGCCTGGTGTGCCGCCTGGAGATCGGGATCACTTTTCTGTTCGCCATACCGGATCCGGTATTGGTCCAAGGTCTTGGCCTCTCGACGCCACTGGAGCTGACGCGGCTTCTTTATCGGATCGCCGTACGTGCGCTCGTAGATGTAGTCGCCCAAGTGGATGACGAAATCAGGCCGGTCGTCTGCCATGAATCGATAAGCGTGATAGAAGGCGTTTTCGTACTCGGCGCAGGAGCAGAATGCGAAACGAAGCTTGGCGACCGGTGCCGAAGTTGCGGGCGCCGTGCGTGACATCCCGACGGGACTTTCCTCGGCGCCTGCAGAGAACCGGTACCAGTACGGTCGGTTTGGTCGGAGTCCTTGAACTTCCACATGGACGGCATGAGCGCGCTCCGGTCTGGCAACTGACACGCCGCTGCGAACCGGAGCCGACATATGCTCGTTTTCAGCCACCTCCCAGCGCACGGCGATATTCCGTGTCCCGAGATGATTGGGTGCCAAAGGATCAGGGCGAGCCGTGTCCAAATGACGAAGCTGTCCGGCGCCGGCTCACCCGAAGCGACACCGAGCTTGAAAGGATTCGTCCCAAATTTGGGGGATGCCAGAAGCCTGGACGCCGTCGACAGTGGTGTCATTGCCAGCATCGCCACTTCAAGCGACCGTTGAAGAAGACCGCGGCGTGTGTATCGACTACCAAGTGAGTCCATCAGATCTTGCTTTTGATAGTATTTGCGCCTTTAGGTGTTGCCCATGGCGTTATCGACGTCCCGCGAAATCTTATGGGCCGCCGCCTTCAGTGGATCGTCAGCAAGATGAGCGTATCGCGCTGTTGTCTTTACGTCTTTATGGCCCAAGAGTGCACTGACCTGAGCCCCGTGACGCCCTCATTCATTTGGAGAATCCTGAGTTGACTGGTCACTGTGTTTTCGTCAAGTGGGGTGATAGTTTATTAAAGTGGGCGGATCTCATCGCAAACAGACGACAGACGCTGAACGCGCTAATAACGAAATTCGGCCAACTTCTTTACCAGTCTCTGTGTGGGCTGACATGGAGTTTTCATGTCCAGCTAATACAGGTATTATAATACCGTGTGCTGATAGTCGGATCCCCTTGCAGGATTTGGTTCGCAGCGGCCGTGTGCAAGAGGCTGTGCCTGCGGCACGGCCTTTCCGAACATTCCGTACGCAGACGTGGAATGCAGAATCGGCCACGATCGTTTGATTGGAATCAAAGGATATCGAAAAATGCCACGAGGCGGTTCTCGTCCCGGAGCAGGGCGCAAGCCGGGGTCGGCGAATAAACGAACCCGCGAGGTAGCCGAACGCGTCATACAGGAAGGCTTGTCACCAATCGAAGTCATGGCGGACAATATGCGCTTCTTTCATGCGGAGGCGTATGAGATTGTTAGGAAGATTACTTCTGCAGCCGAGTGCAAAGGCGGCGTCGATGATCTGGCTGCTGACTTCAAGGAAGCACTACGCTTTCGGGAAATGTCACAGAAGGCGGCAAGGGATTTGGCGCCCTATCTACATCCGAGATTGTGCGCAATCGAGCAGGCCAACTCCCAGGAAGCAAAAGATCCTGAACCTTATATCAGTGAGGAGGCTAAAGACCGGTTCGCTAGCATGGCGGACGATTTTTTTGCTTCGCAAGCCAAACTGTCGAAGTGTGGATAGGGTATCCGACCCATCGTGGACGCTACAAGAAGAGGCCGGGAGAGTGGCATTAATTTGCCGCTAGCCCCAGGCACTTGGATATCTGCTTCTACGAGCAGTTTAATGGCAGTGGGGAGCAAACGCTGGTCTCAGCCTTCGACAATTTCGTTCGCGGCGAGGAGCGCAGATGGCGTCGTGTTGAGTGCCATCGAGATCTTTACGATCACGTCGAGCGAAGGGTTCCGCACGCCGCGTTCGATGCCGGAGATATAGGTGCGATCGAGGCCGGTCTCGAAACCCAATTGCTCTTGCGAGAAACCCAAACTCTCGCGCCTTCGTCGCACGTTCTTGGCAAATACATTTCGATAGTGGTCCACGAAGCCATGGCGGCCTCTTGTGGACTAATCGTCTACGGACTATGAGTCACATTAGCAGATTTCTGCTGGTAACGAAGCCATCGTGAAGATGAATGGTGGGAGCGTTCAGCATGCGAGGTCGATGGCCAACTGCGGCTGTTGGTACCAGCGCTCGTTAGTTCTGCCAGGTAAAAGGCGGGGAGCACGAGATGACAATTGTGTGGACGATAGCGGGCATCGTTGTGCTATATGGCTGCATCAAAATCTTATACGCGCAGAGCTACAATCTCGTCTTCATCCTCGCTAAAAGGCCAGTGGTCTGGCTGGCAATTGTCTTCGGCATCGCACTCTCCGTCTGGTTCATCTCGTCTATGCTGGAGTGGAGCGTTTCGACTCCCATATGGGCCTCCACGCTGTTCGTGTTTTCTCATTTTGTTTCGCAGCATGACGCCAAGACAATTCTCCGGAAAGAAGGCGAAGCAGCGGTCGACGAGATATTCGCTGACATTGGCATCAGACACGGAACGAGGTTCTCAAGAGCCGGCCCGGTCGTCTTTGCGGTCGCATCCGTACTGTCCTGGATAGCTTTTTACGGTCAGGTCTGTAGCGCACAAGGCAGGTGTCAATCTCTCCTCGGCGCACTTCTGTAAACCAGTACAATCGGAGGGAATGTCCTGCCCGCGGTCCTAAATCGGATCGTACCTCCCAGATCATAAGCCCAGAAGCTATCGTTGGCCCAAAAACAGTATAACTCTGCGGAATCTAACTATGCGTCAGGCCGACGCGCACTCGCCGACATGCGCTTCAAGAAGTTTTGCCAGAGCTGGTATGCAATTGCCTGCTCATGCCGAGCCAGCGCTGCTTGGCGCAAGCATTCGAGCGGATACCATTTGCCGTTCTCTTCCCGGTAGAGGAAGCGCTGATAAACGTTTCCAGTATGCGAAATACGCCAAGGCTCGTACGTCTCAGAAAGTTTTGTGAATGCGTGATTGAGGCTGTTCACTGGATCGGTCGAAACCGCGTGTGGCAGAAATATGCGTGTAGACTGCAGACCGACGGCCCTCGGTCCCTCTGTCAATAGCCAGAGCCCCCCACTCTCCGTGTCAAACTTACTCGATTGTTGGTCGGTTGGATCACCAATAGTGACTTCGACCAGGCTCAAGTCACCTGAATTCCTGTTGTCGATTTGCTCGGTGGCAATTTCATGAAGCCGGCTCTGCCAGGGAATCAGGCAACTTTTCTGCTCCTCCGTTAGTTCCTCTTGATCCTTGGTCGCGAGCCAGGCATGGAGCGTGACTCCCTGTTCGAGTGCCTTGAGTTTTGACTTGGTGGTGACCATCTCGAGGAAGGCCTCGTCCGTGACCGACTTGCTGCTGACGACAAGTTCCGCTTCAGTGCCATGATCAACAGGCACGACTCCACCGTATTTGCACTCCCAGTTTCCCTCGACGTAGCGAACTGGGATCCTCAGCAATTTATGGGACGAAGGTTTGGTCACAGGTAGTGCTCACGAAGATTGAATCGAATGACTTGCCACTTGAACCGGGCGCCCAGCTTGATATGCAAGCTCCACCCCGCATCCGGCGCCTCCGGCTCGGAACAGATCTCGGTTCAGGTGCGTGTGGTCAAAATGACGTCGCTCATTCGGCCTCTTTTATCGGCGGTCTATAAGTCGCACCACGTTGCTGCCTGCGGCCACACCGTGCATCGCGCCGGCGACATCCTCCGAGATACCTTTCGCCGCGGCCTTCAGTGGATCATCGGCGAGATGGGCATATCTCGCCGTGGTTTTCACGTCTTTGTGCCCGAGAATTGCACCGATGAAGGGGAGAGTGTTGCCTCCCGTCACGGCGACACTCGCGAAGGAATGTCGGAGATCATGAATGCGAACATCGGGAAAGCCGGCAGCTTCTCGAACCTGACGCCACACTTTGTCGTGGCCCTGAAACCAGCGATTGCCTCTGGTTGCAGGAAATACATAGGGTGATCCTTCCTCGGGCGCACACTTCTTCAGAACGTCAATAGCCGGGGCGCCAAGGGGAATGATTTTCTGATCGGTCTTCGAGTTGCCGAGGCGCAGGCAAGAATGCTCATAGTCGACTTCGGCCCATCTAAGGGCTGCGATCTCACTCTTCCGCGCACCGGTGAGGGCGAGCAAGCGAATGATGGCGACCGCCTTCCTGTTCTTGTCGGATGCCTCCGCGGCTCGGAGCTCCTCGCCAAGTCGCGCAAATTCCGCCGCGGACAGAAAACGCTCGCACTTCTTGTCGGGGAAGCGTTTTACGCCTTTCGCAGGGTTGTCCGGCCGCAGGCCTCGGGACGAGGCGAATGAGAAGACGCTGCCCAAGAGCCCGACCGTCCTGGTGGCAGTCCCGCGACCACCCTTTACGATCGCGCGCCCTCGCTTCCCGGTCTTCAGGTCGGCTTTGGTCTTGCCCGCCGCCACATCTCCCAGGAATCGCTCGACGTCGACTTTCGAAACTTCGGACACACGCTTCCGGCCAAGGAGCGGTTTGATGTGCCGCTCGATCCGGCCTCGATCCGTCGCCAGTGTGGAGGGCTTCTTCGTGATGCAGCCTTCGGCGAGATATAGTTCGCAGAGATCTGCAACGGTCATGTCACGCCGCTTTTCAGTCTTCTCTCTCGCCGGGTCCGCTCCGTTCGCAATGGTCCCCAGGATCCGCCACGCTTTGGCCCTTGCGCTATCAGGCGTCCAAGGAGAGCCATGGCGGCCGAGCGTAACCTTGCGCACGACTCCGGAGCGGCCGCCGGCAGTTCGGTATTGGACGATGTAGCTCTTGGCTCCCGAGGGCCGCACCCTCAGTCCGAAGCCGGCGAGGTCGCTATCCCACAGGACGTAATCCGACTGTTTGGGCTTGGCCGCGTCGACTGTGCGCTTCGTCAATCTAGGCATGCTCATGATCCTCCGGGCAGCACTAGGGTAGCACGGAATCAGAAACTCAAGGAATGCCTGGGAATGTCAGTGTAGAAGAATTAGCGAGAATCGGGGAGTTCTGGAAACTAACGGAAAAACCAGGAACCCACAGAGACTTATTTCCCTTGCCCTCCGAAGGCAGAGGTCGCACGTTCGAATCGTGCCGGGTGCGCCATTCCACAAATTTCCATGTTACCTCCTAAAAATCTAAATGGTTCAGTAAGTTGCGGCGTTCGAAGTCCTGTTTTGCGGTGATAGGCTGGACGCGTCAAAAACGCCAATCTGAGTACTGTTCTTTTGTCTTCAAGACGATTGGAATCCCATAGTTTCCAAGGGTTTGCCAAAAACCTGAACGCAAGTTCGAACATTTCATCAAACGAACGTTTGGGGCCGGGCTTTGCAGCCAGTTTCTCCGCTACAATCAACTTCTCGCGTTCGAGTTTGGCGATCCGCTGCTCATATGCGCCGACAGCCGTCGCACTCTCTGAAGTCACAATCCGGTCCACCAGAAGCTCTATTTGCTTTGTGAGTTCTCCGACCTTGTTCTCCAATGCTGCCTTTGCAGCGTCAGCCTGTGTCTGGCGCTGCTGCCAAGCATCCTTGAACATCGCACTCGCAGCCTTTAACAAGCTTGGCTCTGGTGTCAGCGAACGAACGACTTTTGTGAAGCTCGCCTCGAGTTCATCACGCGGTATCGATTTGCGGTAGCTGTCGCACCCTTTGTTGAAACACAGGTAATAGGGGTGCTTCTTCCCTGTGCTGCTTCTTGACCAATTGGCCGTTAGTGGCTTTTCGCAATCGCCGCAGACGATGAATCCGCGCAAAGGAAAATCACTACTGATATCTTTTCGTGCTGGCGCTCTGGCTCCTTGAGATAGGCGTTTGTTGATTGCCTGATGTGTTGCAAGGCTGATGAGACCCTGATGTTGCGCCTTACGGATGGGAATTCCCCATTTTGGGACTTCCAGATAGCCCGCATAGGTCACACGGTTCAAAATATCATTCACACGTTGGTTGCGGATTTGTCCGTTCGGCAAGTCTTTTGGAAACTCCGGCTCGTTTTCTAGAAAGCGTTTAACCTCTGCCTGCGTTTCCAGTCTCCCTGATGCGAAGCCTTCCAACGCTTCCTGCACTATGGATGCGAGCGGCTCATTACGGACCAGCAGTTTTCCGTGGCCTTCAATCTTTTCGTATTTGAACCCAATTGGCGGTTGGAACACCCAATAACCATTCAGACAGCGGGCCTTCATTCGATTGACCGTTTGCTCTTGATTTTTTCGGGATTGGTATTGTGAAGCTGAAGCTTGGATGTATTCATTGAATTCGCTATCGGCATCATCCCGAAACTCCATGGTGGGGGATTCCAAAATTCCTCCAGCCTCAGTTATCTCGTCGCGCAGATCAAAATGAACGCGCACATTGCGCGCGAAACGCGTCACATCATCAATCAGCACAACATGCGGATTTTTCCGATCCGAGCGCAGAAAAGATAGCAGCGACTCAAACCCGGGCCTTGCCGCTTTTTTCCCCGTTAAGTCATCTGTAAAAACGTGCCTCACGTAATAGCCCTTGAATTCTGCATAGGCTCGACAGCGCGTCTCTTGAGACTGCAATCCATCTCCACGCGCAATCTGCGCCTTACTGGAAACGCGGCAGTAAATGATGGCGTCTGTCACATTGTGAAACGGCCCAAAATCAAATGTCATCTTGCGCCTCCTTTCTGTCCAAAAACCCCCTTGAAGATTCTTCGTTTGGCACCTCTTTGGCGCTATCAAAACGAGGTTGGGGTGCAGCATGACAGTTTCTGTCGTCACCGGAATCCGGTATCAGGAATTCCGCAGGTATTCCATTCTGGCCGCCATCGTCATTTGTTTGCTGCAAGGGATGAATGCCGAAGCCTAAATCCACAAAACTCACAATGATGGACCAGAGCGCTTCCAATAACTCGCGCTTCTGCTCTTCGCTCAAATCACCGTCTTCCAAATATGACTCATAAAACGCCACATCCAGCGTTAGCGTTGGGCGCTTGCCTGGTTCAACCTGGGATGGGGAATGAGAGGCAGGTAAGCCCTGCCTCCCATATTTCTTCCGGTCAGATACACACTCGTTTTCCGCCATAACGCGCACTAACCCATCGACGGGCCAGAGGGCGCATGAGAACGGCTGTTGGTGCGGCCGCGCGCGCCAGTGCCGCGCTCCTGTGCGCGTCGGGCCTCACGCTCTTTTTTGGCGGCTTCAATCTGCGGACGGTAGTATTTGTCATCCAGCTCCTTACCCCAGTCGTAGAGCGTTCTGTTCTCCGCGCCTTCAAATTCCTCAGCCATAATGCGTTTGGCTCCGGCAGCTGTGACGCCATGCTGAGCCGCAACAAAGTCAGCCTGAAACGCATAAGCGCGGTGAGAGGTCATTTTTTCACCCGTTTCCACCATCGGGCCGATTTCACATGCCGCCTCATAGGCATCCTGTCGGTATTCAGGGCTGGCCTCTTTGTCCTTTTCATTTTGCATGAGCTCCGCGCGCATCTGGTTCAGGGTCTGACCCGTGATCTCCTTAAAGAGATCACGGCTGATGGTGTTAGCCTTGGCATCATCCATTCTCTGTGAGCGGGCGATTGCATGCGCATAGCCGTCGAGCTTGTCCTTGAATGTGCCTGTCGTGCGTATCTCGCGTTCCAAGATGGCGACGACGGCAACAAACTCATCGAACTGAGCATCTGTCAGCAATACCCCGGAGAAGCTGTTGCGGGCCTTGGAAACGTTTTCTTGCCTAGTTGGGTCTATTGAATAGTTCATATATCACTCCTTTACTTCTATTGTGAACAAAACAAGAACAAATATAGGATAATAATCCTATAATGTCCAAGATATACTGCGCAATATTCTTGCGAAGTATTTGCGATAAGACTGCTGCTCATGACCTGACGGGTCCGGGCGATGGGCTTTGTCCTTTGCGCCTGTCAACGCCGGAGCGGCGCTCAGCGGCTTTTTTAAAGCCATAGCGAGCCTTTCCGCTTTGGTTGTTTTCGCGGTGGGCTTGCTTGAGCAGCGCACGTGTTTCCTTGGCCTCAGATTCATCAATTTTGATGAGCCGCAACTCATGCCCGGCTTTGACCCGACGCTGCGCGCGGCGGAGCATCTCCTCTTGGCTATTTTGGACTTGTGCGGCGTGTGGATGACTCAGCGCGCGTCCAGCAGCGGCGGAGCCATGCATGAGCTTGCGGTAAGCGATATCCACGCGCTTATCCCACTCGCGCTCCAATGCTTTATCTTCATCCAGACGCAGCGCGTCATGGCGAGTCCTGATGTCGCTAAGCTGCTGCCAATGGTGCGTGGTCTTTAGGGTTTGCGCCTCTGAGCGCAAGGCTGCCAAATCGAAGGTCCGGCGTAATTCTTCTGAAACGTCGAAACTCATGACTGATCTGCCTTTGTCGACCAAATTTGCATTCGCCGCGCACGTTTGTGCACACTTTGCGCATGCGTAGTTTTGAAGACAGAAAAGACGTTGAAGAGTGGCTGGAACCGCTGAACTACGATGAGTTCTGGCGGGAAATCTCGACATTCAATGTTGCCGTGCAATCCAAAGAACATTGCGATGCCCAAATCGCGCAAGGCATTATTGATGAGGGAACCGTGTTGTATGTTCTGAAAGGCATGGTGCGGCTCCAGATCGTTCAAGAGCAGAAGTTGCCCCCGCGCTTCACAGTCACCGAAATGGCGATGCATTGACCTGTGTGACTTTGGCGCTCCGGCCCCTGACCCGCTTGTCTTGAAAAAGCGGATGAGACCGCACGACCCGTTTGCAGGATAAATTGTCTTCCATCCGCTCGGGCCGACATAAGAGCAGCGCGTAAATTGGCGCGCAGAAATGGGACCGCTATAGCCCAGCCCGTTATCCTGCCAGCTATAGGTCAGTAGCATGTGCGGCAGGCCGTAGAGTTGGTAGATGCCAAATAAAATAGCAGGCACGATAATCCAGACGAAATAACTCGCTTGCAGCAGGCGGGGTTTCGGACGCGCACTCATGCAGCTTACTCCTCATCCGTGTTGATGGGGGTTGTGTTGAAGTCGACTTTAGGGTCCGGGGGCAGAACGCCGCCCTCATGTGGATTGGGTGCGAGGGCGTAGCAGAAGGGATACATGTTGTTTTGGCGTAGCTTTTTTTCTTTCATCCACCCAAAACGGGACACGAAAACAAGCTGTTCGTCGTCCCTGAGTGTCATGAGTTCGGTCTGTGGAATCACACGATCCCGACCAAGACCTACATTTCCGGAAAAGGCGCGCTGGTCAGAGTTCAGTCCGAGGCTGTGTTGAAGCGTGTGCTCATTACCAATTGCTTTGGAAAGCCGCTCTGTCTCTTCGATATTCGAGGCTTTGAGGTACTGGATGATGGAGACATTATCTTCCAGAACCGCAATTTCTTTTTCGCCGTATTTTTGGATCGCGTCTTGACGCGATTGCGTGATGTAGACCACCCACAGCGAGAACGCCCTGTAGACGGTAATTTTTTTGACGAGTTCCTTGAGAGGCGCAGCGCAAAATTCGTCGAGTACCATGCAGGTCCGGCCAACGTGCCCGGAAAGCTGTGCGTTCAAGAACGACAAGCTGTGCAGTGCAAAGTAAGGGCCGATGCGCTCTGCTAGTCGGATCGGGCTGACAAAGCCGACGATGTAGTTAGAACGAAGCAGCTCTTCGTGGTCTATGTCCGGCGCATAACCAACATCGTTTAACGGCGTCCATGAAAAGATTTTCAAAGCAGTGAGTGCAGCCTGAATATGCTGCGTGTAATGCTCAGGATTGTAGTCCTGCATCTCTAAGATACGTCTGCATTCTGCACGCAACGGTGATGTCGGATCGTTTGCATCAAGCTGCAGCGCGGCATTCCACGTATCCGGGTCTGACATAAAAGATTCCAGGCCGCCGGGTGTGATGAGGCGCGGATTATGCCGACAGAGAATCTTTAGCGCCAAAGCCATAAGCTGCCGCGGCAATTCTCGCCAATAGGTATTGCGATGTTCGTTCGGCGGCTCCTCAATCAATCCATGCACTACAGATTCGATTACCAACGGCAGATGATCGGGGTTGGATTTGAGAACGCTCTGAATGCTGCTGAAGGGATTGATGCGCACGCGATAGGGATAGTCCGGTCCCATCTCACCAAAGTCGTCGATGACGACGAGTTTGCGGCCATACTTGATACACAGTTCGGCAATTTGATGCGTGATCTCACCACCCTTGATGTCGTTGTAGAGAATGGCCTGCCCGTAGTCGGCGATCTGCGAGAGTATCGTCGGAACTGCGACACAGGTCGTCTTGCCGCCGCCCATCCCCGCATAGACGAGCGAGGATGAATTTGGCTTTGGCTCAAAAATGCCTTCGCCCTCTTTCGAGAGCGCAAGCGGACGGCGCAAGCGTTTACTGACCATCACGCATCCCCGCCTGCCTTTGATCTTCCGCTGTCATCAGCCGGGCCGATTTCGGTGGACTGGCCAAATCTTCCAAGGCCTGCATTGCGGCACGTTTTTTCTGCACGCTGTAAAGCTGACGTACCAAGCCAAATGCTGTGAGGACGACACCGCCCCACAAGATCAAACTGAGAATTCGGAATTGCCACCAAGCAAAGCCGTCCTCCGGCCAGATTGCCCATGCGGAAAACGCGAAGGCACTGATGGCAAGGAATTTCGCATTGATGGAAAGCGCCGGGTCGAACTGATGCTCGAACGGATTCTTTATGTCCCGCATCGGCGTTTGATCTGTTTGATCTGACATAAGAGCCTCCTATTTCGTTTGTGTGCGCTGCTTGGCAATCGCGGCTGCAATGTCAGAGCGCTTCTTGTTCAGTGCTGAACTGCGGCCCCATACAGCCCCGGAGATTTCCGATCCCCGAAGATCGCGGCTTAGAAGTTTGAGTTGGGCTGTCTCGAACCCGAAGAACAGCGCGGCCAAAGCGCAAGCTGCTATGATCAAAATCTCACTCGCGTAGAGGAGGTCAAAGAACGCCGCACAGAAGCCGATGAAGGCAAGACCGAACAGCAGCCCGCCCGCCAGAAACGGTTTCCGCACCGACACAACGGTGAGAGTTTCAAAGAGATAGGTATCGCGGTGCGTCTCAACGCAGCGCTTGTCTTCATTCACTTCGCAAGAACCAATGATCATGTGGCTATCCTTTCTGCGAGCAGAGGGGAGAATTAAGCGCGGTGATGAGTTCGGAGCGCAGGGAATTGACCGGCTGCGGTGTCACCAGCCGCAAGCTGCCCGCATAGAACGCCCAGTCGGTGCGCCGTTTCTCAAGGGTGAGATTGGCCGCGCAGTCACAGCGTGACCGGGATTTTCCGGCAGCGCGGGACATGCGTTTTTCGTGAAGGGCGCGCTTTTGTGCATTGAGCCCATCAATGAGTTTGTTCGCGGGCCCATCAAAGTGGTGCCCATGCATGTCGCAATAGTTCGATCCTTGCTGCCCATGAAAACTGAAGAGCAGACGGCACATGCTCGGGAGCCTGACCTGCGGTGGGGCTTTCTCTTGCACGGCGGCGCGGATTTCAGCGCGGCAGTTTACATGCCAGTTAGATTTCTCGATCGTACGAGAACCAATCACAGGCCCGGATATAAACAGGCTAACCAGTGCATAGGCTCCCACGGCGAGCAACACGCCACCTGCGATGGGAAAATTTCCCTGTTCTCCAAACATGTGAAGCCTCCTTTCCTTATGATGAAAACTTGCAGTGTTGCCGGGCGAGCTGAGACAGGCGCTCAGCGCTGACGCCCGAGCTTTCCAAAATCTCTTGGTCGATGGATATGGGATCGGTGAAGGTGGCAGGCAGGTTGCCCTGCTGCTCACCAAGCTGAATGTGATTTCCGGCGGCGTTCTTGCCGAGCACCACATAGCACCATTTCTTTTGCGGGCGATCCTGCGTTACCGCTTCACTGGAATGGTAGGATGATCCGGTATGGATGACCCCCAACCCCGGTGCAAAGGAGCGCGTGAACAAGCTGACGCTGTCGACTTGCTCAAAGATATCCTTGACGGTTTTTTCCGGCTTGGGCGACCACGGTCCGAATAGCGCCAGCCGCATATGCTCGTAGCGGTCCCGCGCCGCGTAGAAATCTGCTTCCCAAAAGATCATCGCAGCGAGCGCGCAAACGGCAAGCGAGATCAAGACGCCAAGGCCAGCAATCTTCGCAGCCTTGGCGGCGGCGCGAAAACCGCGCCGCCACTTAATATTATCGGATGCCTGCATCAGACGGTGTCACCGTCATAGTCAGATCGATCGTCCTGACCGTTTTGCAGGGGCGGTTGGCCTGCTGATTGCCGCTCCCGCAACGCAGTTTCATCCCGTCTTCGCTGTGCAGCGTACTGAGCGCGCCTGGCCCGTAAATTTATGACCTCGAAACGGCGGGCTTTATATTCGACTGCCCAGTTGAGCAGCGGGAACACCAAGTCGATAGCGGCAACAATTGCCAGCAAGGGTATGAATTTCATCCAGTGCGACAGTGCATCCGATACGCCGGGCTTCTCCGGAAAGGCGGGGCGTTGCGCAGATGCAATGGGCAGAGCATCAATGATCTTTTGAAGAGCGCGCCCGTGACCACTCAGGATCGCATTGATCTTGCGCTGAACATCACTGCGCCCGGCGATTCTGACGCCCGTGGTCAACTCTTGAGCATAGCGCTGCACGAGTTCAACAGGGGTCGCGCGCGCTATCTTTGTCGTATCCTGTTCAAGCAACGCATCTTGAGCCTTGAGTTCCGCTCTGCGTTCCAAGAAGTCATCATTGCCGAGCAGTTTGTCGAACTTCTGCAAACGCCTGTTTGCATCTTCAAGCATAAGTTCTCTGGACGCCTGACCATCCTTGAACGTGTCTGCGATATCCCTGGCACGCGCAGCCTGTCCGCTCATCAGTTTGCTGATGGAGCCATGCCCGCCGGTATTATGCTGGCTGATGCAGCTTTCCCTCCGTTCACATGCAGCCCAACGTTCAAGGTCGCTACCGACAGACCTGACCATTGCGGAAATTCTGTCAGCCTCCGATGCGTGCGAATTGACCGTTCCCACATATCGGGAGAGCGCCGATCCATGCTCTTGAATCTGAATCCGGTCTACGTCCGGCAAGACTCGGCCTGCATAGGTGGCCACAGTAAGCGCTGAGCCGACGCTCAAAAGCGCAAGCACGCTGGCTGTGCCCGCCAAGTAGGAGCGCCGCGCGGCAAGCTTGGCCCCAACATCATTGGCTACCGTCTGAACACCATAGGCGACAATAGTCGCCCCGGCAGTCAGCAAGAGCGCACCAAGATTTGCCGTGACGCCCGTTTCCGATGAAAGCTTGGTTGCAGCCAATCCAAAGAGGCAACCGGAGACCACCGACAGGCCCAATGGAATGAACTTGACGGGCTTACGCTTAGGAGAGCGTGGCATCTCGAGGATAGAGTCATTTTCAATGTTGTGAAGGTAGGTCACTTTATTCTCCTTCCGCTTTATGGGATTCACCGCGCATCAGCGCAGCGCGCGTCTTCTGCTTCGCCTGACGCCGTTCCCGGCGTTCTTGCTGTCGCGCGCGAGCCTTTGCAGCGCGGCGCGTAGAACGGTTTTCGGTTTCTGAAAATTCAGGCGTGCGGGTGATGTCGCGCATCATGGATCAGTCCTCCTTGTCGCTGACTGTGAGAAATTGGGATGTAGGTTCCGGCGCGGCTGGACGATTTGGAGATGTTTGCTCGGACGCCATAGGCAAGCAGCAATCCGTACAGGTCAGGCGCGCAGTGGGCTTGGCCCAAGCATTTAGGCTGCACTTGGGGCAACTGAACTTCGTTTTTGAACTGGGCGGTTTCGGCTTAGCAGAAAGTCCGCTGACCGTTGCAGCACCATCTCCATCTACACCCGTAATGTTGATTTCGACATCATCGCGCCAGCTCAGCTCAAAGCCACTTATCTCAAGCTCGCGGAACGCGAGATCAAAGGGGCCACCTTCGATCACATACTCCATCATCTGATGACCGGTTTTATTGCCTCCGGGTTTTCCGGTGTGGCTGGGGCAAAGTCCGACACGCTCCATGAGCGCGCCCCAGTCGCGATTGTGATAGCCACCCCTTTTTGGCTTCTTTCCGCGCGGCCACGGCCCAGATTCTTCTTGCTCCAAATGCACCATCTCGTGCACGAGCGTTTGATGGCATTCTTGGTCACCAAAGATGGTAAGGAACGTCGTGTTCAGCGCAATTTCATGGCAGCGCCGTCCATCGGCGTGGATAAACCGGCTTGGAAAAAACCAACCATGCGCAGTCCGATGGCGCATTAGTGTGATCATGCATTCGGGAAGGCGGTCTTGAAAAAGACGGCAGTTGTAATAACTAAAGAGAAACTGCCATTGATAGCTAGCGACAATCGTCGGATGCTCCCGCTTCGGACGATCTGACGAATTGGGTCGTACGATTGAATCCAATTCCGCTGATGACAGCGTACCGGGTTTCAGAAGCGTGCTCATGTCGACGCTCCGGTGTCCGGCGCGCCGCTAACGGAAATTGGGCGCGGCGGAATGCGATATGGGCATAGTACGCAAGCATTGAACTTGCCATTCGCGTCGAACCAAGGTTGCAGGCAAGCTGGGCATTTGTGGATCTGCTTTGCCGAAATCGAACGCGGAGCGGCGAAATTCTGAACACTGGGATTCACAAATGGATTGGCCGCAAACGCTCCATCAACACGGGCGGCGGCCGGGATTGTGCGGCTCTTTTGGGCTGTCATAGCGCTGTCCTTGCAGTCTCTTGATCTGCCGGACTTTGCGCACATCACATCGTGGGACGACAATTGTAGGACGATGTAGGACTTGTAGGTTTTTGTTTATTTTCAGTTGTTTATTTGATTTTCCTTGCCATCCCACCCCACTTATGTCAGTAATGCTGACCTAATTTGTGAGGTTGTATGTATGAGTATAAAGGCGAACAGCTGGTCGAGAAATTCAATGTCGAAATAACGCGGGTCGACGGCACCGGAGATCGACTCAGAGAGGTCTGGTATCAAAGCGACCGGATTGACCGTGGCGACGGTCCAGCAATGACCATCTACAATGTGCTGATGCCTTCACGCGTCTATGAAAGGCGCTGGTATTTTTTGGACACCCTTCATCGTGATGGCGACAAACCCGCCATTGTCAGATATGACGAGCGGGGCCGCAAAACTGAAGAACACTGGTTCGATAGCAACAAGCCTCATCACTATCATGATGCGCCCGCCGTGCGCATTTACGATCCTCCAACTGGCAAGCTCATCCGTGCCGAGTATTTCATTGAAGGTTTGCGCCACAGGGAAAAAGGTCCGGCAGTGATCGCAATAGACCCGGGTACAGACATAACGGCAGAGGAAGCATGGTATTTCGAAGGGAAACTGCATCGCCTCGACGGTCCTGCCCTTATCCGCCGCAGTCCCAAGACCGGGAAAGTTCTCAAGTATGGGTATTACCTGAATGGTGAAGCAACTACGTCGAGCCCCAATCCACATCCATAATATTTACTGACTTCTCCAAAATATTGTCCTCTTTATAATAGCTTCCCCGTTCGCTGGAGCATGCTATGTCACGGTTCTTTCTTGACCTCTGGAATGATATTTCTATTCCCGGTAAGAACTCAGAATTCCGCAAGATAGTCCGTGACCAAGTATCATTTTTTGTCAGAGGCCCGGAGAAGGAATCCGACGTCCCTTGGGTGCTCATAGGTGGCCAAATTTCTTCTCAAATTGGATCGAATGGGGAGATTGCATTCTCAAAAACAACAGACCAATGGATAGGCTTCAGGTCAGATTTCTTGCAACTAAGAGGCAGCAACAAATGGTATTTGTCTCTAGTTCATTGGCTCTATCATTTTGGAGCACCAGATAAGTCGCTCTCTGCATCTCAAGACGTCGCCGACGCCATCTGCATTGAAGCGTTTGGTCAAGATTTTGCCGCCACTTACAACATCAAAACAAAGAATGCCCCAACGGAACGAAACCGCAGGGTCGCGGACGTCGCGGCCAGTCTGGCCCCAATTATCTCCAAATGGAGCCTGGCCAAACACAAAGAAATTACTGAAACTGCCGCTGAGTTTATCGTTGAGTACGCTGAACACGAACCAAGCTCTCTACCTGAAGGCATTAGCGAGCAAGCAGACCGCAAGCATCTATTTGAAAGCGAACTCGAAAAAGCGACATTTGAATATCAGGCCAGATACGGGCCGGGCAGCAGCAAGCTTCATCAGACGATCGCCGTTCAATTAGAAGACCAATCCACACTTCCCTTCGAACAGAACGACGGTGCGCTCAATGAGGTCTGGGTCTCCGATCTGATTGCTGAGGTCGAAAACCCTCAATTCATCAAACAAAAAATCGATGACGAAAACTCCAGATCAACTCCCAACGCGACGAAAATTTATTTCCTTCATGCACTCTTGGCAAATGTGGCCGGCCACCCTTCGACAGATTTAGTGTTAGATCCGAAGATGTTCCTGGACTCTCTAATTCTCCGCAATGCCTCCGAACGAACGCAGCATCTCATTCGGTTTGTCCGTGCCAAATATTTGCTCCTAAACGGCCATTCTCATAAATCGCTCCAGGATTTCGATAGCATCAAAACGAATACTGATCTGCCAGATCAACTACAGGCTGATGCGCACTACAATCTGATAAATGGTTCTTATAGCTTGAGGGACCCTGAACATTACGGTGGACCCAATGTCTCCACAGAGCTGTTCGGGACAGAGCTTGGAGGCTTTGATGCACAACAGGAGATCGCTGATTTTTGTAACAAGTTCGAAGTCCGACCGGAGAGTTTTTCAAAGAAGTCTATCGAAGAGTCAACGGCCGCTTATGGTTCAAGTGCAGCCAAAATAATTTACTTTCATTTCCTTGAGCGTCTTTTGCGCGAAGGCACGGATGAGAAGCTACGCCGCAATTATTTTGATGCCATAGTGCAAAGCCTGAAACTGCTCAGCAGCGTCCCCCGCAGCGGCACTGCGGAAGGGTATTACAACAAAGAATGCTACTACCCGTTTGTCTTTCTATATTCCGTTGCGCGTCACTTTCACGATTTTGACATGTTGGATAGAATTGAGCGGATCCTAACAGGGTTTGACGGCTGGGATCGCGGGAGCAGACTCGCGAGCTTGGTTCGTGAAGAAATCGATCAGGGAAACTTGATCATGATGATACATCTGCTCAACCAGTCTCGTGTCCTACGAGAACGAGGTCAGATCGATGATGCCGAACGTCTGGCTGCCATCGTTGATCGGAATTTTGCGAACGCTACTGCCCTTCCAGCCCTTGCTGATTCGATCAACTATGAAACCAAGTCGTTTGGTGGTGAAACAACCTACATGAGGGAGGCGAGCGCGAGGCGGAGATACGCCGTCTCCCACAGGAATTATATCATTGGCTATTAAGTTGAAGGCGAGAGAGGACAACACCCTGCATCACAAAATGGGTTTACCTGAGAACGCTATAATCACATTCTTTAGAACTTAGTTGAGCGCGAACTTCCGCCCATTCATTCTCTTCTGCAACGCCGGTTTATATTTCGAGTCAACGTCCAAGGATGGACACCATTGGCGGCTGCAATCTCGCTGACGCTTGCTTCTTTCGCCTCGATCATCTGCTGAGCGGCAATGACTTGCTCGGTCGTCATTTTGGGTTCGCGGCCGAGCCGTGTGCCTTTCGCCCGCGTGGCTATGAGTCCTTGGATCGTCCGCTCTGAAATCCGCCGCCTTTCATACTCAGCATTCACAGCGCGCATCTGAAAATCCCGGTTGCCTTCCGCCGTGCTGGTATCAATTGGACAGTTTACGACTTCAATTATGATCCGCTGTTCTCTCAAGACTCGCTCAGTAACAATCGCCTCTTCCGCATTTCTAAAGGCTCTATCGAGATCAAGGATGACGAGCACGTCTCCGGGGTTCAGTAGCCTTAGAACCTCTTTGAACACGTCACGATTTTTGACACTGGCTGCTGAGAAGCGCTCTTCAAACAGCCTATCGCACCGCGCGTTCAATGCGTGAATTTGGCGGTCCGGATTTTGTGACTTGGTGCTAATGCGTATATAGCCGTATCTCATTTCTGACTGTTAAATCAGCGTGTTAAGCGCCTTATCCCATGCAACATTGTCGTTCCTCATTGTGAAGGCCCAAATTCGAGTGCCTGACGCGCCCGCCTTATCCTTAAGTGATTGTGATGCAATAATTATGATAATATTATAGCAAATAAAATGTTCTAATCACAAATTTGATAAATACGAACGACAATGTTGAATTATACTCGTATTGAAGAAGCAAATAAAAAGCACGTAATTCCAGTATTATTTGCTTATATTCTTTGTGGCGCATCGCCATCCTCCGCCGCGGAATCCACCAATGCGGCGAAATCCAAAGACGCAGGCAAGGGCACAGTCATGACCGCCGGGATCATCCTCGACAGAATGAGCAAGGTCGAACAGCGTGCGTATATCGCCGGGATTGTCGCGGGGTTTGCGTATTACACGGCCAAAAAATCTGGTCCCAAAGATAAACGGGTAGCATGCATTTATGAGTGGCTCTATGGAGATTCCAAGAAGGCTGTTTCAGAGATTGCACAGACCTTCACCCGTTTCCGTAAGCACGTTCCCGCTGCAATTGTTTCCGCTCTAATCAACCGAAAGTGCGGCAAGGCATGAGTATGGATATGCAGCCATTCTATAGACGGGACTTTGACCGCAACGTTGCGCACTACAAGGCGTTTTTGCGTCAGCAGCAAGAGCGCACGCAAAAGCAGCGTATGGAAAAGGACGCTGATCAGATCGACGAGGATCTGATTGATTTAGGTCTCCCAGCGGTCCTTGCAGCGGATGCCCAGATTAAAGCCTTCTCTGTGAAACTGGAGGGCTATGACACTGCCGTCGTGCATGCGCTCAACGAAAACACAGCCCAGTTCGAACGGGTGCAGGCCAAAATTCAAGCCATGCTCACCCGTGCCTATAAACTGGAAGATGGCAGGCGCGTCTTCAAAACAGAGGACGGGCTGCGCGTCTTTGACGAGCATGGGACAGAACTTTTGCGTGACGACATTGATCCAGATGAAATTCCTGATCACCTTGAGCGTTGGGAATCCTACAAGAGTTTTTCTGATCTCGAAGATGGTTTGAAACAGGAGCGTGCTGACATTCTCGAATATCAGGACAAACTTGATGAGGCACGCGACAGGATCAAGGACCCTGAGCTTACCAAGGATGAGTTGGATTCAATGGAAGCGGAGCTAGAGGCAGAGATGCCGGATGCCGTGAAGCGCTATCTACCCGGCGCGGATCAAGAGCTGCACATCGCAAAAGACCTGCCTGATCTTTCCACTTCAAAAGACTTCGATGCAAACACCTTGCAACCTGCTCCCGTTCCGGGCGGGTAAGAGCCAACACACTACGCAGGCATAGAGATAAGGTTTTTCAGGTCCGTCTGATTTTTGACCCCGTGCAACAATCTTAAGGCTGCCATCCGGCAATGGCCGCTGTAATGAGAGCGCTTCACTAGGCCGTGTAATCTTATGTGAGGCCGATCACGTGAGCTGGATGACGTCCAGTTACCATATGGCTTGAGCCGTGTTCTGGCGTACCTTCGCACGGGGAAAATGGGCCACAAGCGGACTATCGCAGACCAGAGATTTCTGGCATTAAGCAGACACTACCAGTCCACATTATGATGGATGGCGCGTCATTCCGGAGTGACTAGATGACCGACTACCGGCGTGGGATCTCTAGCGCTTTGGCGTTTGTTACCATCGCCCTAGAACGAGAACGCCCATGCCGACGTATGCTTTGCCCGTCAATTTTGTACAGCTCAAACGAACAAGGGCTCAGCATTGCGAACTTCAGGCGCGTCGTAATGGGCAGGCGACATTTCCTAATTTCCGGGAATTCGGCCAATACCTGCCAATATTTAGGGTGGTAATAGGCAATGAGGGCAGTGCTGGCCTGCTCGGTGCACGATTTGACCAAGTTTTGCAGGAACTTCCTCAACACCCGATCATTGAACGGATTGTACATGTAGTAAATACATGGGCCCGTGGGGGGCTCGAAAGTCGCAGCGTCAACATCAATAATCTCGACGTCGTCTGCACGCAGCAATTCTCGCGGCAGCGACTTGATATAATGTTGGGCATCGCGCCGAAGCTCGGCAGCGATCTCGATGCCAACTACCCTATGAAACGGGAAGCGCGCAGCCATAACAACAACACGGCCACGGCCGGCACCAATATCAATGAATGTCCAATTTTGAAGATTGGTTGGAAGGAGTTCCATTATCCAACGGACCACTAGAAGAGGTGTCGGCTCATAGTCGACCGCATCCTGAAGGTGTTCGCCAGAGATCTTAAGGCCATCAAGCTCGGCAATTTGTGATACGAACGGCGGTTCAGCACTGGATGCGAACCTGTCCAGCAATCTAGCGTGCAACTGATAGACCAATACATCACGCATGTGTTCGAGCATCGCGAGAGCGCCAAAATTGCGCAAAATTTGAACGCAACGAATGATTACTTGGCGGATCTTTCCGGTCGCCGGCGCGGCGTCGGTTGTGTCAGATGTAACAGGCACAGTCAGTCCAATGTTTCGATTTGGCACGGTTGACCAACCTCTTGTTGTCTCTCAGGGTGTGCTCATTCGTTATTGCAGGAGAAGTGCCGGGATCGGTCGTTGGCACGTTTGCCCTATGTTCACCCCTGTTTTTTCTTGCGATTGGCAGGAGTGTTCGATTTGTCGACCTAATAGCGCTCTTGAAACCTCGTCTCCGGATAGACCTGAACGCATCCAAAACCGGTCGGATGGGAGCATCCTGCGTCAGGTAGTTGCTGTGGCAATGGCCTGAACTTTCGAAGTGGTTACAAGAGATATCTGTGCCGCTGATCATGGTCGGTGGCGGGCATCATTGGATGAGATGAGCTAGGAATTAGGAATCATGAAGTACAGATCCGCATTTGTTGCAGCAGTCGCGGCATGGACCGCGCTCGCTTCGTTGATACCGCAGGGAAATGCCGACTCTGAAAAGCACACCTTCTCGAAGTTGGCGGAAGCGGTGCAACTGGTGGCGGCAGCTCCGGATACGCACACACCCAAAGAGCAATTGCGGGGTGGTATGCCTCCGGACAAGAAGGAAATCATTGACTCAGGGAAACGTCCACCTGCCAGCCTGATAGGTTGGTATGAAGATGTGCAGCTGGTAGACGAGAAGGTCGTTCTGAAAAGTGTTATGCATACCGGTGTGATCGTATCGGCACTTAACGTTCCGGCGTTCGAGAGCTTTGTTCGAAGTGGTTCGATATGGGTGAGGTTCTCGGTTCAGAATGCTACTGGCAACGCCGTTACCCTTGAACGTCCCGTCATAAGTTTCTATCGGCTGCGAAGCGAAAACGTCCCGGATAAGAAAAGGCCAATCGTTCAACTCAAAATCTGTGTTGCGGGTAAAGTGGTGACTGCAGATTTCATCCTGTGGGACCGAGCGCCGAAGGGAAATTCGATCATCTTTGGGCGCAGTTTTCTTGCAGGCAGGTTTTTGGTCGACGCTAGGCGAAAATTCGTTGGGCGCGGATTGTGCAAATAGATTAGGGCGTCGAGGAGCGTTGCGTATTGATCTCACCAATGCATAATCGGCAGCGAAACGACTCAGAGCAATTTCGATGACAGGGACAAGAACACAAAGTGGAGGTTGCAGCACTGCGCGCCGCGCGGTGAGTGCCTTTTTGTGTCTGGTCCTGATCGCCGCCAGCACGGTCAATATCGTGGCCCATTCAGCGCATGCGCACGACGATCACGAACACTGTTTTGATGGTCAGACCATTCCGGTTGAGATGAAAATTGACCGGGACAGCCACGAGATTCATTCGATTTTCTGTTCCGCCATTCACTATTCATCGGATCATGAATCCGTCATTGAGTCCGGAAGTCTCGATGGCGATGCGCCAGATGATGGCGTGGTTCAGAGTGAATTTCATGCGCATGCTGGTCTAACTATGATTGCTAGCGAGGTGTCGCATGAGATCCTGCGACCGCGGTGCGCCATGCACTTCGCAGCATCGGACACACTCAAAGCGCCGTTGTACGACGGCGCGCACTTCCGCCCGCCCATTACCTTCCTCTGAGAGTTCACCGGCGTCCGTTGGATATCCCGGACGCCACCACGTGAATCTACAGAGGACTTCAATCATGCAACCTCTGCTGCGCGGTCAATTCTTGATCGCCCTTATTGCAGCGCTTGGCGCATTCGCTTCGGTCGCCATACCTCCATTTGCGAGTGCCGGCCCTGGCCATGACCACGGTCCGAGCAAATCCACGATCGTCTCGCCCACCAGCCCGAGGATCGTGGCTGAATCGGAAACCTTCGAATTTGTGGGGATCCTCAAGGACGAGGCACTGACGATATATCTCGATCGTCGTGCCGACACGTCTCCCGTTACCGATGCCAAAATTGAGCTGATGTTTGATGGCGAATCTCGGCATGCCGAACCGCAGCCGGATGGATCATATTCTTTCTCATCGCCAACCCTGGGAAAGGAAGGCGAGCATGAGTTCATCATAACTATCGTGCATAGCGACACATCCGACTTGTTGATCGGTACACTGCAAACGAAGAAAGACGACCATGCTCACGGCGCGGATTTACCCGGTCATGACCGTACCGTGAATCACAACGTCGACAGCAAGACCATTGAGAAAACCATGCCGGAATTCTTACTGGCCGCGTTGCGTATGACGCGTCTTTCGCCGGCGGATCTGGAGCGCAAAGTATCGAACGGTGCTGTCCTCGCCGGTCTTGGTTTAATGCTTGGAATAGTCTTCGGTGGGCTCGTTCGCGGACGTACGGGCATGACGATTGGTCTCTCCGGACTAGTCGTCGTGCTGGGATGCGGCATCGCGTTTGCTGGTCCGGGCCACGACCATAGCCAAGATCATGGCAGCAAGGGGCGGGAGACGAATGGAGATACTCCGCGCCGCCTAGGGGACGGAAGCATCTTCCTTCCAAAGCCAACACAGCGGTTGCTCGAAATCCGAACTCGCGTCCTTAGACCTCAGACGAGCCGAAGGACGCGTACCTTGATTGGTCGAGTTATTGCCGATCCCAATCGCAGCGGACTGGTCCAAAGCACTATCGGTGGCAGAATAAGGCCGACAGAACAGGGGCTGGCGGTCCTGGGACAGACGGTGAAGTCAGGGGAGACTCTCGCATTTGTCGAACCCGCTTTTGCGCCGATTGACGCGAGTGACGTCCGGCAAACCGCTGGTGACCTGGAACAGCGCATTGCTCTCGTCGAAGCCAAGATAAACCGTCAGAAAAGGCTCGTCGCGAGAAACGTGACTAGCCGGGCGAATCTAGAGGATCTCGAAATCGAGTTGGCCGGCCTCAAAGCGCGTCGCAAGGTGTTGAGCGAATCGCGTATCCAGACTGAGCCGCTCAAGGCTCCGATCGATGGTCTCATTGCCGGCGTAAATGTCGCCGCCGGTCAGGTTGTCGAAACGGCAGCAACGTTGTTTCACATCGTTGATCCGTCTCGGCTTTGGATCGAAGCGATATCGCATGATCCTGACCTCATCGTCGAAGGCGCCGGAGTCGAAGCCCATCTGACCACAGGGGAGAAATTCCGTCTGGAATTTGTAGGGCGCAGCCGAGAGCTGCGAAATCAGGCTGTTCGGTTTCAGTTCAGGATTACGACTCCTTCAGACGCCTTGCACATCGGCAGCCCGACCAAGGTGCTGGTTGAGACCGGAACACCCGTCACCGGGCTGATCGTGCCGCGTGCGGCAATTACGCAGGCGCCAAACGGCCAGATGGTTGTCTTCAAGCGGCGTGGGCCGGAAAGCTATGAGCCGAAGGCAGTCCGCTTCGAGAGCATTGATGTGGACCGAGTTCGTTTGACTGGCGGTCTCGACGACGGTGACCAAGTCATTGTGCGCGGGGCCGCGCTCGTGAATCAGATCCGCTAGGGGACAGATGCCATGTTCAAAGCCCTCGTTGCCGTTTCATTGTCACAGCGAATGTTCGTCATCGTCGCGTCACTTCTGCTTGCAGCCTATGGCGCTTATGTCCTGCCGCGGCTTCCCGTGGACGTCTTTCCTGACCTGAACCGGCCGTCAGTGACCTTGCTTACTGAAGCCGAGGGCCTGGCGCCGCAGGAGGTGGAACAGCTCGTCACTTATCCTCTGGAAACAGCGCTTAATGGCATGCCTGGTGTCATCAGGCTCAGGTCGGTGTCCAGTGTCGGGCTTTCCATCATTTATGTCGAGTTTGACTGGGGCACCGACATATACCGAAATCGACAGCTCGTGACCGAGCGGCTTGCAATTGTCGATCAACAGCTGCCGGACGGCATTCAACCACAGATGGGGCCGATCTCGTCGATCATGGGCGAGATCATGTTGATCGCAGTGACCAGCAAGACAGTCTCGCCGATGGAACTGCGTGAAATTGCGGATTTCGTGATCCGTCCGCAGATCCTTACCGTGCCGGGCGTGGCGCAGGTTATCCCGATAGGTGGAGAAGTCAGGCAGTACCGGGTCAGTCCCGACCTCATTGCTATGCAACGGCTTCAGATCACGCCGAAAATGATCGAAGACGCCATCACTCAGTTTGGCAGAAACGCCGGCGGTGGATTCATCGACCAACATGCACGTGAGTACCTAATCCGGAACATCGGGCGCACCACACGCCTGGAAGATCTACGAAACCTTGTTGTGGTTACGCGAAACGGACAGTCGATCCTCCTTAGTCAGGTGACGCGGGTCGAGTTCGCGCCGCGCGTCAAGCGGGGAGACGCCGGATTTATGGCGGAACCTGCAGTAATCATCAGCGTTCAGAAGCAACCTCGGGCGGACACGGTATCGGTGACGAGACAGATCGAGGCACAACTGGCAAAGATCCAGAAGACTATGCCCGACGGTGTCACCGCCAACCGCGTCCAGTTCCGCCAAGCAAGTTTCATCGAGACGTCGATTCGAAACGTAAAGAGTGTGCTTGTCGAAGCGGCTGTCGTGGTCGCCTTCATACTGCTTATGTTTCTTATGAACTGGCGGGCAACCTTCATCTCGCTGACAGCCATACCGATGTCGATATTCATCACTGTTCTCGTGTTCCATGCATTCGGCCTGTCGATCAACACCATGACCCTTGGCGGCATCGCGATCGCCATCGGTGAGCTCGTGGATGATGCGGTTGTCGGTGTCGAAAACGTACTGAGACGTTTGCGACTGAATACCGACAGCCAGTCCCCGCGCCCGAAGTTTGCGGTGGTGCTGGATGCTTCCCACGAGGTCCGTTCGAGCATTGTCTACGCAACAGCTATAATCGTTTTGGTCTTCGTGCCGCTCTTCGCCATGACGGGACTTGAAGGCCAGTTGTTCCGGCCGTTGGGCTTTGCCTACATTGTCGCGATCCTGGCAAGTCTCGTGACTTCCGTTACGCTGACCCCGGCGCTCTGCTACTACCTCTTGAAGACTCCCAGGGGACCGAAACGCGACACCGTCGTGGTGCGGATTCTGAAATCTGTATATCGTTGGACGCTCAATCAGAGTTTTCGCGTTGCGCCGATTGTCTTGGTGATTGTCGTGGCTGGCGTAACGCTAGCCGGAGGGCTCGCCGTCAAGCTGCCTCGCGCCTTTCTGCCAGGCTTCAACGAGGGCTCCATCGTTGTCTCCGTCATCTACAACCCGGGGATATCGCTCGCCGAGTCGGACCGTCTCGGGCGCATCGCGGAGCAGCTGGTCATGGAGATTGACGGTGTCGAGAGCGTCGGCCGGCGGACTGGACGCGCGGAACTGGACGAGCATGCGGAAGGCGTCCATGTCTCCGAGATCGATATCGACCTCCACGAGTCCAGCCGATCGCGCGAACAGGTCTATGCCGAGATCCGCAATCGGCTATCCATGCTTCCAGCCACGATCGGGATCGGGCAACCGATCTCGCATCGCCTCGATCACATGCTAACCGGCGTTCGCGCCCAGATAGCGTTGAAGATATTTGGCGAGGATCTCGACCGGCTACGCACACTGGCCGGCTCGATGCGCCAGCAGATAGCCAATATCCCCGGAATTGTTGATCTGCAGGTGGAGAAACAGGTCCTGATACCGCAACTTCAGGTCGTCCCCGACTATGATCGGGCCGCGTTATACGGTGTAACTCCACCGGCGCTGACAACAACGCTCGCTGACTTGACGAACGGGCGTACCGTTTCGCAGATCATCGAGGGCAACCGCCGTTTCGATGTCGTTATGCGATTGTCTGACGAAGACCGTTCGACGGCCGGTCTCGGTGAAGCTCTGGTGTCGACGCCGAGGGGCTATGTGCCGCTCAAGAAATTGGCAGACGTGAACGAGACGGAAGGCCCCAACCAGATCCTGAGAGAAAACCAGCAGCGGCGCATTATCGTGTCAGCGAACGGCGACGGCGAACGCGACATGGCGGCAATTGTGGCTGACATCCGGCGCGTGATTGAAGACGTCGCAATGCCGCCCGGATACGTTGTTCGCCTCGAAGGGCAGTTTCAAGCGCAGGAGGAAGCGACACGGACGATCGGACTACTGTCAATCATCTCAATCGCTCTGATCTTTCTCGTGCTCTACAGCCGATATGGCTCCGCCGCCTTGGCGGCGATCATTTTGACCAATATCCCACTTGGTCTGATAGGCAGTGTGGCGGCGCTCTGGATCGCCGAGCTGTCGTTTTCAGTCGCGAGTTTGATCGGCTTCATTACCCTCGCGGGCATTTCGGCCCGCAATGGTATTCTGAAGATCTCGCACTATATCAATCTGGCGCTCTACGAGGGGGAGCGTTTCGGCCGTGATCTTGTCATTCGCGGCAGCCTCGAACGTATGACACCGGTTTTGATGACGGCTGTTTCCGCCGGGCTCGCGCTCATACCGTTGATCATCGCGGCGGATGAACCAGGGCGCGAAATCTTGCATCCGCTCGCTGTAACCATATTCGGTGGGCTGATCTCGGCGACCCTCATAGATGCCGTATTGACACCGATCCTGTTCTTGAAGTTCGGCCGCAAGCCGTTGGAACGCATTTTGGCCGAGCGGGAAGCAAAACCACTCCGAGATTCAGCGCCGTCTGAAGCCTTCTAATTTGTCATATCACTAGTCTGAGGATGCATCACATGAACTTGAAAAATCTTGCCGCAGCGACCATTACGATCGCATTTTTCTTGCCGTCCATCGAAGCCATGGCCGGCAGCAAGCACAATCACAGTCACGGTGCGCACAAGCATCACGGGTCCGATCACGATCATAGCGCCAAGCATGGAGGCCAATTCGTGGAGGTCAAAGGTCACCATGGGGTGGAAATGGTTGCTGGTTCGGACACGCTCGTTTTTCACCTCACCGAAGAGGGCAAACCCATGGACCTCGCAGGTGCATCGTTCAGGGCCGTTGTACAGTCCGCTGCGGGCAACAAGGTCCTCGTGCTGAAAGCCGAGGGATCGTTGCTCTCAGCGAAGCTTGATGCCCCGCTTCCAAAAGGCGCGAAGATTGCGCTATCGGGCAAAGACGGTCACGGCCACACGATTCAGGCCCGCTTCGTAAAGAAGTAGCCGATTTGCATAAATTGTCCCTCGAGAACTCATCGAACGGGACCGACAAATATTTAACGAGGAGTACGTCAAGAATCCGATCGAAGTCGTTGGAGTCGACGTGGCACCTGAAGCAGCTGCATACGCGGAGAATACTGCAATCGTTGACGATACAGCCGTTGCCGACTTTGAGACATAAAACCTGAGCGCCAAGCATCATCAGGTCCTGGATGATCCCGACCTGATAATCTCGACAGGGTGAATCGGGTATAATGCCGAAAAGACGATCGTGAAGATGGTCGATGCCAGCGACGACCGCAAACCGTGGATGGCGCATTTTGTCTTGCGAATGTTCTCCTTTGAGCCAATCAAGGAAGCTCTTTCGCAAAAAGGATACGTTACAGCCAGAGGCACTCATCCGGTGCCACAACGTGAATTCGCCACTGATCTCGAACGCGAGCAGGTGTTGGATCGACTACGGGACCAAATCCTCGCCGCCATAATCGATGGGCTTGACCCGCCTCGGTCATAATTCTTTGTTGATCCGCCTTGCACCAATCCATGACCCAGTAAACTGATGCATATACCGCGTCCCGAAGGCTGGTAGTACCACTGGCTGAAAGAGCGTTTTCGTTACGCGCAAGATGTGCGGTGGTAATATCACCGCATCTTGCTTCGGCGCTGCAGCGCCTCGTAGGGGGGCGTGCCGCCCCCCGTTGCCACCCCCCTGCCTAACCATTATCCCTCAGCACCAATTGGATGAGCGCTTGATTTTTATCAGCCGCGAAACCATATCGAAAATAACTGCGAAATAGCCGCAACGTGTTGAGGGACCACACACGCGGAAAATGTAAAAACCCTCACCCGTTGGCTTACTGCGTGACGGCGGCTACACCAAGAGCCCTCACGCACAGAGAAAGGAGGTGCTGCATGTCAGCCATCTTCGTTCTCGAAGCCAATAGGACAGGTAGCAATTGCATCTGTCTGAAGGTTGGATGGTCCTTCCATCCGACAACAGCTTCGGTTCTGATCGCTATGCTACGCATGTTCTAGCGATTAAGGGCGCTCCAACAGGAGCGCCCTTTTTTGCGCAGTCCCACCGACCATGCATCTGCAAAGTCGACTTTGCCGCAATCAGACTTTCGCTCACACGCTTTGGAACATTCATGAATCGGCAACTTGGATTAAAGTGAGCTGTATTTCCGCCGCCTCAATATGCGGCCCCAAAGATGTTGGATCCAGTTTGCCTCAGTATTTTTTGAACTCTCTTCGAAATCTACTCTGAGACCACGGTCTGGTTGATAGTTGCGAATATCGCACAATGGATCGCCCACTTCGGTGACCGGGTGATGCGGGCAATACGTGCCGTCAAGATAATGACGAACCATTGACGGGGTTTTCAGCTCCCCGCTATTTCCATCATAGGATAGCCATCGAAACAGACTGCTCTGATGGTGCCATGGGCACAATAGCGCCACTCCCCATCCAACAGCCGTCGATGCCAATACGCCATTCGACCAGACCACCTGCGGTGCTGGACCGGCTGCACCATATTTCTCGGCTTCTTTCTCAAGTTTGTCATCCGTGATGAACCGGCAGCAGCGCATACAGTGACCGCCCGGCAATGACTGTATGACCTGACCAGAAATGGCATATTCACCATCCTTGATCCTAATCACATCCATTCCGATGTCGATATAAGCAATACAATTGCGTCGGCAGAACCGTTCTAGCTCCGCTCGTTCTCTATAAGAGTCGACGGCGCCTACGATGACGCTACAGCAAGCAAGGCGGTCAGTTGCCGACTGCCATCTCATCACCAGTTTTTCGACGTGAGCGGCTGGATTGCCCCGTTTAATCTGGCGTTCTGCGATGTCCACTTTGAGCCAGCCTTCATTGACGTCATTCGGTTCACTACCAACAAAACGCGGGCGATTGGTTTCATCTATGAAATCGTCATCGACGACCACAAATCGGCCAATGCCGATATGACCAAATTGCTGGCCGAAATGAGAACCGCCTCCGCTGTAACCGACCAAACCTATGACGGCATTTGTGAACGTTTCCTGCGCACGTACTCCCAGAAAAGATTGACGAGAATAATCTGGCATTAGGCTCTCCATTTCCTGCAATGGGGACCGACAACATGAAACTCATCAATTGCGCGAGGCTGCGCATGCTGACCCAACCAGATCCGCCCGGACGCGAACCGGTTGCTAAGGACTAGAGTGCCATGTGGGCGCTCGGGCCGGACCTTAAAAAAGTCGGGCACGAACTTGTCGCTTTCGCGAATATCCACACTGCTGAAGCTAGGTATGCCTAGCCCCCCGTGGCTATGAATGTGAAACAGCGCGACCCCTTCTTCATATGCCCACGCCATGGCCTTGTGCATGGCATCCGGGCCCATCATCGCGCCCACCAACGGATCATCAAGATAGTCGTCGTCTTCGACAGGCTGATAGGAATGCGCAAGCACCGTGCAGTCGTTGCCGGTGATGCAAAAACCCGCTCCGACAAATCCAACCCGCTCATGAGCGAAGGGATGACGACGGCGCAAGTCCGCACGGATTTCGACTTCGAGCGCTGTCGTCAATTTTAGACGGATCATCACGCAAGCACCTTTATGTGTTGCAATATCTGGTCACGCCACGATAGTGAGGTGTCGACCCGAAAGGACGGGCTCCACCAGGTCCGATTGAGGAGATTGTGCTGTGTCCAGTTAACCGCCAGCCCGCAGTTGATGGCCTCGGTAAAAAACAACCGGCTCTCATATCCGGAATGTTGGAAGGGTACGAACAGGAGGTCCTGTGTCGCCTCGCCGGTCCCTGCCTGAAAGGTCATTGACGGCAGGAAGACCACTTTTTGTCCTGCTTCATCGACCAGCTGCGCGTTGGCGCAGAGGTCGATGATCAGGATCAGTTGTTCTGCCGGCGACATCAGGATGCGCCGCCACCCGCGCTATGGGAGAAGAACTTAATGCCATCGTAAAGTTCTACGGAGTCGCCTTCCTTCAGCGACATTAGCTTGCCGGTGGCACTTACGTAGGAGAGCACATAGCCCGCAGGAATCCCGAGCAGAGCAACTAGCTTTTTAAACAAGTAGCTGCCGCGCGGCAGTTCGCGATTGCCTTCATCATCTAGGCAGACAGTGACTGTCTTAGGACGGCTATAGATTCGCTCCACCTCGGCACCTGAAAGCGAGACTTTGCCTTCGGTTCCGAGTTCAAGGTCCGGCTCCCCTTCAAGGGCAAGCACCAGAACTTTGTCGTCCTCGATACATGCGAGTCGGCGCAACTGCGGCTCGCCGATTTCCTCAAACGGCAATTCGTAGACGACATCATCGATAGCGAACGAATAGAGCCGGTCCGACTTGCCAATAAGGAAGTTCCGCGGTTGTTCGGATTTGAGATCGAGAGTTTCGTCTTCGTCCCATGTGTTCGTCCCGGGAAAAGTCGGCTCGACCAGGCGGTGATCCAGCGTAGGGTTGAACCCGGCTGTGCGCAGGATTTGCTGCACTTCGACTCGGCGATCGGGCAGCATCAGCTCGGTGAATTCCAGTTCGGCACCGGCAACGAGAATCGGAAAGCCGGCTTTGTTGTCGAGATCAGATTGAGAATTGGCCATTCTTGGCTCCTTTCTAGTGATATTCGAGAACACAATTGTCGTGATGCTCAGCCCACAACCAGCCGGCGTCATTGACACTTGATTCGCGTTCCCATTATGGAAACAATGAATGACTGACTCGAAATTGCCGATGAGTCAATATGTGCGCTCCCATTTTGGGAGCATTTATTGTGGATAGTCCAGGAGGGCTCCGATGTTGGTCTTAGGCAAGGATGCGATTGCTCGGTTTAGAGCGGACTGTCGCCATCCGGCATACTGCGATGAGATCAATGCGTTCCTGTGCGACCTGAAACATCGCCAGTGGACAGACACGTCTGCTCTTCAAGAGGACTATCCTCGCGTTGACTTGAGTCAGATGCCGAAAGTGAGCTTTCACCTGGCAAACAACAACATCCGGATCGCATCCATTGTTCATTTCGATAGCGGAGTAATGTTGTTGGAAAGTTGCACGAAGCTAAGTGCTCGGCATCCCAATACTCAAGATGGTGCAGATTGGGAGGCCGCCGAATGATAAAACCAATTAGGAATGAGCAGGACCATGCTGCGGCTATAGATCGAATGAGAGAGCTGATGATGTCGGGTTCTGGTAAAGAAGATTTGGATGAGATTGATGTACTGGCCGCTGTCATTGAAAAATACGAACGAGAGACGTTTGCAATCGACGCGCCATCGCCCACGGCGGCGATTAAACTGCGCATGGAACAACTGGACCTAAAAGCGCGTGATCTTGAGCCATTTATCGGTTCACGTGCAAGGGTGTCTGAAGTTCTGAGCGGCAAGCGAAAGCTCACAGTTGATATGATGAGAGCGCTTCATTCAGGACTCGGAATTCCATATGAGTCATTGATGACGAAGGAAGACCCGCAATGCACCGACAGTTTTATTGTGGGTCAGCCCGTCCTCACAAAGCTGCGTGAAATTGGCATTGATGTTTCTACAGAACATCTCAGCAAGTTTTTGCAAAACGCGTTCGGCGAGCGGAAAGTCGCAGCTCTCCCTCGTAAAACGCGATCGCAGCGTGCAAGCGAAAAAACCGACGAACATGCTCTATTGGTCTGGCAAGGCGCAGTGCTCACAAAGGCAATGAAGAGACCGCCGTCAAACACGTACTCACAAAAAAAAATCGATAAGCAGTTTCTAATCTCCATCGCCAAGCTCAGCGTCAAACCCAATGGGCCGGTTTTGGCAATTGAACGGTTGTCGGAATATGGGATCATCGTGGTTGTCATGCCGCTTCTTCCGGGCACGTTTCTCGATGGTGCCGTAATGCTCTTGAACCGCGAAACACCGGTAATTGGCCTAACGCTTCGTTATGATCGGATTGACAATTTCTGGTTCACTCTACTGCATGAGCTGTCTCATCTCGTTCGAGACTACGAACTTTTGCTATCGACTGATCATGTGTTCTTCGACGATCTGGAGCTGGACAGCGATGATGAAAGGGAGAGAGAAGCCGACAATTTGGCAAAGAACTGCCTAATTCCATCGAAATTTGCGAAGAAGATTTTCCGCAAAAAATATGCAAGCAATGAGGACATGGAAAATGTTGCAGCCGCTGCTGGTGTTCATACCTCAATCGCTGCCGGCCGTTGGCAAAAAGAGAATTCAAACTATAAGAAATTCTCCAGGCTCATCGTTCGCAATACACTTCGCGACATGCTTGCACAATACCAAGGTGAGTCGTCGAGGATTTGATTGATTGGGCAGTGTGTTTGCTGATCAGAACCCAGCTTTGCTTTGCAACAACCAGCACACCAGATGTTTTTCCGGAGCGACAGCGCTCTCCTATTTGCCGTAGGTGCGCTTCCTATGGCTCCCGGTGTGACTTACCTGAAGGGTAGCCCGTGATTGTCCCTACAGAGGGATCAAAAATCCTATCGATGTTATCCACGAACCCTTGAGTTCTGATGATCGCGAATGCGCGAACCTCAGCATGCGGAAAAGCTTGGAGTAAAAGCTCGGCGCACGCGAACATTGTCCGCCCCATGGTCAAGACATCGTCGACAATCGTGATCCGCCGAGGCTGAATAAGGTCGGCATTGACCCGCATGCTTTCGATATGTTCGGGGATCAAAGGTCTTTCGTTGGCGGGCGAGGTGGAGGATTTCTTGACTGCGCTGATGCGTTCAAGCAGCGGCATCACTTCGTCGCCATAGCCGCTCGCTGCCAATATGTCCGAAATAACTCTGGCTGGCCATAGTGCCCCATCAGCAAGGGGTGCGCTGCGTGGGGCAGGGACCAGCGTTACGTCGGGATTGAGGAATGGCTTGAGAACTTCTGACTCAGGATCGGCCAAACGAGGTATTGCGCGTTCTATCTGACTCGTTTTGCCAGCTTTGATCCGTCCACATATGCCACGCGACTTAACCGAGAGTGCTGAGGTCCCACGCGGTGAATAATTCGCGAATGTGCCGTACTCAATCTCAGAAGGCACTGACTCCCCCAGCTGTGAAACTAGGAATATCATATAGAATTTCTGGTAGATCCTCTCGCCTCAGGACCTGAGCGCCGTAATCGATCATTTCGCTAGGCCAGGACAATGCCTCGTCTTCTGCAACATTCTGCATTATGTATACAAGCCGTCCTAATCGAATTGCTTCCCATCCTTGATGGCGTGTCCCGCTTTTTTCGCTTGCCTCGACGATTACGGTCGCATCTGAAATTAGCGCCATCGTTCGATTGCGCTGCGGAAAGTTATCACGCTTCGGCGGATAGCCCTGCGGGAACTGCGAGACTGCTAAGTGCTCTCGTTTGATTAGGTCGAGCAGTTCCTTATTCTTTGCGGGGTAGGCTTTATCGAGTGGCGTGCCAAGAACAGCAATAGTTTTGCCGCCAAGTGCAATCGCTGTTTCATGTGCCACTGTGTCAATGCCTTCGGCGAGGCCACTGACAACTGTGATGTCGTGTTCAACAAGTGCTTTTACGAATGCGCGTGCGCGCCGAACACCTGCTTCACTTGCTTTGCGGGAACCGACAATAGCGACACGGAGCCCGTCACACAAAAGGGACTGATCGCCTTCCATGAATAGGTTCGCAGGTGCATTCTTACGCTCAATATCGTTGAGCGGCCCCAATAACTCGTCAATCTTAAGTGGATGATTCATCGTCGATTTTTCTAAATTGGTGATCGGCACCAACTTCCATCTTTTACGCTAGCTTATTCGATTGTGCAGTTCCAGTCTTAAGGTGCAGTTATCCCGAAATCGGGATAATGAGCTGATGTTGCCATCGTCCCACATTGTGGATGAGGGGTCAGTTGCCATTTCGCTAGCCTCGTGCCTCGCCAAGCTCGACTGAGCGACAGCGAATTGCCGCCGCTCAATATCGTGCTTGATTCATCAGACATCGTTGCCGGGCGGTGTTACGCCGCGGGAAACAAGATCACGTCAGATAGTCGCTCTGCGTCAGTCAAGATCATGACGATGCGATCGATACCCATTCCGGCGCCACCCGCTTGTGGCATCCCATTCTCGATTGCACGAACAAATGCCTCGTCCAAACCGTACGGATCATCTCGTGCCAAATCCTGCGCTGACAAACGTTCGCGCTGTTCGACCGGATCATTCAACTCTGAATACCCATTTCCGATTTCTAGTCCACCCACAAATGGCTCGAAACGCTCAGCAAGCCGGGGGTCTGAGCGATGACGTTTGGTCAGTGGGCTAACGTCCACAGGGTGGTCGATAATCATGACTGGGCCTATCAGTGTTGGCTCAACGACCTCTTCGAAAATCGCCATCACCATTTCACCCCAAGACGTTGGTCTGGCACCATCTATTTCTTGATTATCCCACCACGCATTCAGATTTGTGATCGTCAACTCGCTGTGCGGCAAATTCAGTGCTTCCGCTACCGCTTCCGAAACGCGGAGTCTTGGCCAAGGTGGAGTGAAATCGAATGTCTTCCCTCTGAACCGGACCCAATAACTATCCTGAACGGACAAGACCATTCTGGCCACCAGTGACTCAAACCGCTTCATCTGGGTGATATAAGACGTCCATGCTTCATACCACTCGATACTGGTGAACTCCGGCGAATGACTGTGATCGATTCCTTCATTTCGGTAGCACTTACCGATTTCAAATACTCGATTGAGCCCTCCACAAAGGGCCCGCTTAAGACTGCACTCGGGGGAAACACGAAGGAAGAGTTCCTGCTTGAGCGATTTTGAGTGTGTAACGAATGGGCGCGCAGCAGCACCCCCATATGCTCCGCCTAGAACCGGCGTATCAACTTCGACGAAACCAGATTCCTGGAAATAGCTCCGAATCTCCCTGATCAATTGATCTCGCTTTATCATGCGGTTCCTGAATTGTTCGTCGGTAAGCAACAAGATATGTCGGTCCGCACGTAACTGGCCTCGATCCGACAACGGCTGGTGCATCAGACCATCTGAGTCGGTCTTTCCCAGCGGAGGGCTCCGAAGACACTTTCCCAACATGGTGAGAGTTCTGACTTTAAGGCTCAACTCACCCTTTCGCGTCGTAAAGACCTCGCCATCGACACCAATCAAATCGCCAATATCAACGAACTGAGCAATCTGCCAACCTAGAGGGTCGACATCTTTCTCAGACAGATACAACTGCAACCGATCAGCGCCATCTTGGATATCATAAAACTTAACCCTTCCCATCGAGCGACGAGCGACAAGACGGCCTGCCAGGCGCACGCTCTGCTCGGTCTGACTTAACGTCGCCGACACTTGTCGGACGTCCTGAACAGAATGCGAAGGCAGGTACGCCTCAGCTGGGTAGGGATCGACCCCGACTTGTCGCAAGCCTTCAATGTTGGAGAGATAGTGCCGCTCAGTGTTTTCGCGACCGGAGAATGTACGACTCTTCATGTGTTTATCCTTATGCTCTTTCATAGCCAATAGTAGCAACAGTCATTTGACGACCGGTATGCCTGCTTTATCTATTGATCCAGAAATCCCTTTCAGGCGACCACCGGCCTTCACAACGGCGCGAAGAAACTCGATCGCCTCCTCGTTCACTCTCTCTCCCGGGAATAAGATGCACTGGCCTGGTGGATAGGCACCCAGTGGTATGGCGCTTATTCTGCCGATCGCGTCCTCTGACGCGACAACCTCTTGCGGAGCGCGAAGGGCTTCGTGAAGGGGCAGGCACAGATCCGGCTTGATCTGTGGCACGCTGAGTTCTTCTTGTGGTTTGCCGTCCGGCAACCGCATCACCACATCTGACCAACCGCTCTTCCACTTGCCAAGACATCGTGGAAGGTCTGGACCCGCCAGCATCAAGACGGTGTCCCTCGTGGCCATTTCACAGATGAGGCCATGCTTTTTGCGCAATTCATTGAGTATGGCGTAACCGGTGTGACCCGTATGCCGCACATTGAATGTCAGGTGACAAGGATCGCTGTGCAGATCTGTTCCGACATGTTGCCGGCGTAATGCATAACAACCGGGTATAGAATCGACGTGAGCGATGAGTTCCTCTGCCGCCTCACAAGCTCGATTCCAATCTTCCAAACCAGCGCCGCTCAGAGTTCGCCGTAGACAACTCTCCACATGTACTATCGATGGATGATAGGGGCTCGTGGTTTCCAACCCGAGTTGACGAACCTGATCATACGCGGTGAGCAATCGACCGCTGTTAAAGAGCAGTGCGGCGCATTGAGATGTGCCGAGCCCCTTCTTGTGCAAACTTACGGTGGCCAAAGAAGCGCCCATACTGACTGGCGACGGAGGGAACCGGGGGTGCAGTCCCCACAAAGCGCCCCAGGCACCATCAATCCAAACTTCGACATTGTGCTTTTTGCAAACGCTGACAATGTTTTCGATTTTTGCAGAGATGCCTTCGTAGCTTGGGCTAACCAAGAAGACCGCTTTCACTCTTCGCCCTTGGTGTTCAGACGCTACAATCTGGCTCTCAATATCATTCGCCTGAAGCGGGATCTGAACGCCGTGTTCGCTGTTGTACCGCCGTTCCATCCATCGAACGTCATGTTCTGGAAGAGCCATAGCCCCAATGGCGCTCATGTGCCCTCCGCGGTCGACAAGAACCAATGAACGGTCAGGTGTATTGCGAATGATATCGGCTTTCAGTGCAAAACCAGCAACTATATTGCATTGGGATGTACCCTGGATCGTAAGTCTTGCCGCGCGTGCGCCATAGGCGATGGCAATCTTGCCCGTGATATCTGCGATCGGGCTGTCCGGCGCAACGGACCCGATCCATTCAACTCCGAGAGATTGAGATACATCTCCTTTTCGTGCCAGATCGGTAAATGCGTCTGCGATCCGATTCAACGTTTCGGCATTGCTAGACCGAGCGATGTCGCACACTTCGTCCGCAAACGTCTGGGTCGTCATTGTTTTACCGGCGGACTGGAGGCACTGGATGAATTCTTCGACAGCTGGGTATTTCATGCTCACACCCCTATGTGCTCAGGTCTTCGGTTCGGGCAGGCACTGGGGTGCAGCAGCTGCAGTTCGTCTTGTACGCCCACGCGATGATGAGCGTTTCGCAAACGCGCGGAATCCAACTCTCGCTGCCGACGTGAATATCGGCGTACGGTTTGGCTGGATCGCTCTCGTCGATGATTTCGACGGCGCGAGCACTGGTCTCTGACAGAGTTGCGGGTTTCATGACGCTCGGGATTCCTCTTCAAGGCACACCTTATGCGTTCATGGCCGAGGCCTTTTCGGGCCGATGCTCCATGTTGGGTATGCTCAAACTACTGATGGTTGCGCAGGCTCGCCCCGCGCTTCTGAGAAGTTAGCTCATACGAAAAAATTGTCAACGGTACACCAGTGTCGAGTTCAGTCCTTAGCCATGCTGCGTTGATACGCTCGGGCTTTGCGAATGGTGGCCCTACGCTCTCTCTCAGCCGGTTCGTCTCGACGGTCTTGAATTGTGACATAGTCTGGCAGGTTGAGGATGTCATCAGGAATGCGACCCGACTTGCCCTCGACCGTCTTAAGTCGCTTTCGCCCCTTCGGATCGAGGCGGGCTAAGTCTTCTCGCCCCATGCTCTTACCATCAAGCCAGCCCGGATGATTGGGGCGCGTGGGGTGATCCGGACCCGCCGGGCCATAGACGCGATTCAAAAAGGCGATGATGTCCCCATCAACACGATGCCCCCGGTAATGTTCGGGGGCCTTATCGGGCAGAGGTACTTGGGGAACCCTAGACCAGTTAATGCCGTCCGGGTCGGCGCATCCCAATATTGCATATGACTGGCTGTCCCGAACAGCCGTTACTGCCTCAAACGCCACCTGAAGCTGGTCATCCGTGCCAAGCTCATCCAATACTGCAATAATTCGATCCCTCAATGACTCCTCTAAATATTTTTTATATTTAATATAATAATAATATAAATGATGGAATAATTTCAAATAAAGAATTTCATCGCGTGATAATTTGGAAAAATACTCTGAATGCCAGTTATCGAATCCTGAAATGTTTATTTGAGGGTGGTCACTAGATGTCGGTTGTTGCACAAGACCAGCATCCAGCAGGCGTTCTATGATTGCATCTGCTCTATGGTGGCTGCCTAGACGAAGGGCACGATTCAGGCAAAGAGAATTTCGTTGATGTGATAGGCTGCGGCCAAAAAATTCCATGGCAGCAAACTCTTCTGCACGCTCCCTGCCTATAGCAAACTGAACAGCATCTTTGAGGGATTCGATAATGTCTTCTTCAAGCCGATCGTCGCCGGGAGGGTCCACTTCCGCTTTAACAGGATGTGAGGTACCAGGCGCACGGACGAGGGGGGATCGATTTTGAGACTCTACCATGCGCCGATTTGATGGTGCCTCAGTGTTTCCATTCGTCGTTGGTTTAGGTCTGGGCATCTAACTCACAGGAGCGGCTCGCAACCAGGATGGCACCTGCCATCATGCTTCTTGCTGCGCGATCGCTCTCACCGTCTACACCTCTGATTCCATCAATGTAGCTCTCGATTTCTTCCAGCGGTCCGTAATAAATGTAGCTGCCTTTGCCTTCACCAGCATCCAACCACATCGAAAATCTCTCCTTCACCATTTCCACAATGTCGAGAGGTGAACCATCTTCATCGCGCGCTTCATCGACTAGCCTGCCTCCAAGTATGATCTGGTGCGGTCCGATCATGGTCGTAATGGCAGAGCACAGCTGCGCAATATAGGATGATGTGTATTCCCAATCTTCGACCGGCACGGCTGCAAGTGTCTTAGCTCCACTGCGCCCTAGCACGCTTGAAATCGAAACAAGTCTCTCGATGAAAACCGGTGATTGGTTCATCCGTCTTTTCGGGTATATCTTCTTACCCCACGAATCTGCAGCAATTGGCTGAGCTGCTACATAACCCATCTCGCAATGAAGAGCGCCAATCCAGGGTTCGAAGCCCTGGACGAAACTGCCGCCCACGCCTTCCGCGAGATGGACGAATGCAAGGACGTCACGCAATCTATGGCGTCGGTAATTGCCTTCTAAACCAAACCCGCGAAACGATCGCATATGTGCCTGGTGAACGGCACCGCAACTGACATCCGTCTGGATGACGATTGGTAACCGTCGTCTATGATCTTCTAACGCCTCCGTTAGCACGGTATAAACATCGAACCCCGCCAGCGTGCGGTGAGACGACTTGTCGGAAATTCTCCCGTAGCCTCGTTTCGCTCGCATCTTGTCTTCCAAGCTAACCGAGATAATCGGCCCGTAGCACGCGACACCAACTCCTGTTACGTCATGCGGAAACTGGCAAATACGTTCACCGAAATCGGCAAGCAGTTTGTCTCGATTTGTCTTTGTCAATTTTGCCTCTGCGTCATAGTTCCCACCATACGCTGCTTCAACGTATCGTGGGCCAACTTCCGGTGCGGGCGATGAATCTGAGCTGACAGACCCAAAAGTGAGCCGTATTCGATCCGATTGGATCAACAAGCCTGCGTAAACATTTTCTACCTTTGCCATCACAATTTCCAAAACCGCTTCAACGAACGGACCAAATGTAACCTATGCCAGCCCAAGCATGGCTAGAATAAACATCGAGGGTATCTCCTACTTCATCGCTTGCCTTCAAAGTGAGATTTCTTGGGGTGCAATGAATGGCATCCGGGCGGGTGCTATTGCGCTAGCCCCGGACAGCGTCCGGACCAAGCTCCACCGAACCCGCGTTTGGCGGTTTCGGCCCAGTCGGGTAACGCCCCCTGATGCAGGGATGATTGACCATCCGATCCATCGGATGGGCTTCTTGGTATGGTCTTCTTATTGAAGGTTTTCCAAAAAATCAGGCCATGCCGGATTTGTCGAAGCCACCTGTTTCCGGGCGGAGGTGGCTCCGAAAAATCAGGCATTCAGATCAGGAAATCCCGAAATATAAGAGCTTGCGCAAGGCAAGGCGATGCCCAACTAAACGGGCGCGCAATTAGCGGTTGGGATCGCGTCGTTGCTCTCTGCGCCTTTGCTGACGCCTTCGTCTTTTGGGTTTTTTGTCTTCGCGCGATGCAGCATTTTCGAACATAGAGGCGATATCTGCTGACAGCTCAGTTTGAATTTGGGCATTTCTCCCTTGAGCGGCCTCTTGTTGTCTTTGCGCAAGGTCAAGCAATTCGGCTTGCTGCCTGAGCATTGCGTCCCGTTCGCGCTTGTCGCGCCTGTGTGCATCTGCCTCTGCATCGTAAATCTGCTGTAAGATTTTCCGTCGTCTTCCGGTTAGACGGTCCCAAAGGCCAAGCAAGCCTGTTCTCAGGCGTGACGTGTTGGTTGCCCTTTCCAAGACCCTGTGTGCAGCCTGTCGATCAGCCAACCTCCTGCGTTGAGACGCATGACGATTCCTGAGCTTTTCGAGGCCTGCCTTGAGCCGCTCATGCTCCTCCACATAGGTGCTTGCCTGATCGCTTTGTAACGCCTTGATCCGCTCTGCCATCATTTCAGCAGCCTCGGTTTGCGCCTTCTCAATGCTTGGCAGGTCTTCCGGTTCTCCAAGGCGCGCACGTACCTGTTTGGTCTTGATGCCAACAGCGCGTGCAACAGCAAATTTTTCACCCTGATAGTCCACGGCGACAAAGCCGCGCCTGTCTCCTTGCGCCAAAATATAGCCTTGCTCTTTGAGGGCGGCGGCGAAGGAGGTCTTTGAGTCCGACAACGCCCATGCGTCCTGAAAGATGCGCTTTACTTCCCGAGGTTTTTTCCCGGCACGTTTAGCCTGCTGCCATTCCGCAAGCGTGAAGTTGAGCGGACTGCGGTCTTGCTTGTTCAACAATCCGCGCGGCATTTTCCAGCCGTGCTCGATGAAAAGCTCGCGCGTCAAATCCATCAGTATTCTTTTGGTGAAAGGCAGATGAACAGATTTCATTTCATCGGTATTGATCCTGCACCACACTGAATGGGCATGGCGGCGAAGCCTGCCGTCCTCTCCAAATTTCTCATGAAATACGATAGCCCTTGGCTGCCCTGACAGACCAAGGCGTTTCTCAGCGCGTTCTATGGCGGAGAGGAAATGATTGACGCTCACTTCGGCGTCAATCGGGGGCGACAAACTGAGCGAGAACAAATGCTGCTTGCACCTCTGGGTTCCTTTGCTCATGGCATAGGATTCTTGGAAAGCTGCGCGCAACGTGTTTCCGACAAAGCCGCGAATGTCATAGACCTCCACGTTTTCGTTTTCCGACTTCATCAAATGAGCCGCCAAGTCTTTGCCGCCGCCACGCTGGTTGCCGACCAAAATCATGCGTCGTCTGCTGGATCAACGCCAAGAGCGACAATCAAATCATGGCGAACGGCCTCACAGTCCGTGAGGATACTCTCAAGCTGCCCAAGGCCGAAGTCGGACAAAGTAATGCGCCCGTCCTCATGGGCACGCTTCAGGTTTTCAAGGAATCGGGTAATTCCACTCTTGCCCAATCGGCTCAACGCACGCACAAGCGCCTGTTGTTGTTTGACAGGGAGTTTGGGCTTTGCACGACTCTTGAACAAACGTTCACGTACATAGGCATTGAGCGATCCGCCCTTAGCGTCTTTCTTGAGCTGCGCGCGCTCCTCATCGGAAATGCGGATCGATAGTGGTGGGGGACGCTTCCGGCGTTTTAACCGTTTTGCGCTGCCGTTTGCTGCTTCGAATTGTTCTTTTAGCTCCCCCGAATCCGAGGGAGAACTCATATCGACGGACCGCTGCGGTGCGGTCCACGAACTTGCTTGGAGCGCTGTTCGATTTGGATACTTTCAGCCTTTAACTGCTTATTCCATTGTTCAAGAGTGTCAAAAATCTCGTTCGAACTTTCTCCTCCCGGGCGCGCCAATTCGGATCAATAGAGTCCTAGCGGCTGCCGTATCCATCCGGAATCAAATGCTGCGCCTTGGCTATCGCTATGGCTTTGACAGCCATCTTTCATTTTTCCAGCATGGAATCCTGCTGTTGGCTCATCCCGATTGCTGTTTTGAGCCCAATGTGGTCTGCAGAACCAAAAATCAGATCGCGGGCATATGTTTCGGTTCGCAGCTCATTTGGGGTGACGACAATAGTTTGCACGGCGAATCAGAGGTTGGAATATTTGTACCTGCGACAATCTGAAGTAGCGCGTACATTTAGCAGAAAGTTTTAATGTAGTGCAGATCGGATCTCGTAAAAGGAGATTGCATCATATATATTCTCGTTACTTGCATGTTGAGGTGTTTGAATGTCGGAACTACTGGTGCTCGGCTGCTCAAGCCGCAAGACAAAAACAGCAGGGGAAACGCCAGCCGTTCATCGGTATGACGGCCCGCTCTACCAGGATTTTCGCTCGCGCCTTCGCACACATTATTGGCCAAAAGATCTCGATGTTGCTGTGCTCTCCGCCCAATATGGGATGATCGGCGCGCTTACCGACATCGCCGACTATGATAGGCGGATGACGGCAGAGCGGGCCAGCGAACTCGCGCCTGAAATCAGCGTGGAAGCGGCGTCATGGCTTAACTCCTATGATCGGATTAATCTTTGTCTGGGAAAAGACTACCTTGCGGCCCTGCCAACAACATACCTCGAGCAATCCGGCAAAGTGGATCTCTTCAAGGGGCCAATCGGTATCAAGCGCCAGCAACTTGGTTCTTATCTCCGGTCGAGCAATGCTTCAGAACGGCAAGCCTTCAACAGTCAGCCGAAAGGGCGGCTTCAGTATTTTCTGCCGGATTGGGATGATCTGATTGATCCTGAATTCGACTTTGTGGCGGATCAGTTTTCCGGACCCAAATCCGAACGAACAGACATCCACTGCGCGCGCCTAATGCGCCCCTACAAAATTGCCGATGGAATTCTTGTCAGTCTGGCTCAGAAGCGCGAAGCTAAAGGACCGCTAAAATATGTCGGTGGGCTGGAAGCGCGAACCATGCGGCCGATCGACCTCAGAGCTCACTACGGGCTCAATCGAACACAGGCTCTCTTCGGTGATTGTGGCGCCTTCTCCTATGTTGACGAGGAAAAGCCGCCAATTAGCGTCGATTACGCCACTAGCCTCTACGATCTCTATAATTTTGATTTCGGCGCGAGTGTTGACCACATTCCGGTGCCAGCAATTCGCGTGGGTAACGAGAAGGTGCAGCTGTCGAAACAGGAACGGCAGCGGCGAATAGAGATCACCGTAGAAAATGCTGCCGCGTTCTTAGCGGCTGCTAAGCGTCGCAAGGCGGGTTTCGTTCCAGTCGGAACGGTGCAAGGGCTCAACACAGACCAATATGTCGAGAACGCCAACCTCTATGCCGCTATGGGGTATAAACGCATAGCACTTGGGGGATTAGTCCCGCTTCCCGATGATGTCGTCTTTGATATCGTTTCATCAACGATGGCGTCGCTAAAGCAACGCAGGAACCCACCCGACGTTCACCTTTTCGGCGTGTTTCGGCCAAAGCTACAGGCACAGTTTCGCAGCCTTGGCGTTACAAGCTTCGACAGCGCCACATATTTCCGCAAAGCATGGCTTCGGTCTGAGCAAAACTATCTCGCAGATAATGGGGCATGGTATGCGGCGATCCGCGTTCCGATGACTTCTGACGGTCGCACCCGAAATACCCTTCTAGAGGCGGGGCACGATCTCTGCAAACTTGCAGCCCTGGAGGCGGCGGCGCTTGATGCGCTTCATGGTTATGGGAAACGCCGAGTGTCTTTGAGAGCGACCCTGTCTGCAGTCATTGAGTATGACAGCAAGCTCGATCGTTCTAGCGAGGATCCATCTAAAGTCGCTGCCCGCTATGAGCGCACTCTCAAAGATCGGCCGTGGGAACATTGCCCTTGCCCAGTCTGCAAGAAATCGGGGATCGACGTATTGATTTTCCGCGGATCGAATCGAAACAAGCGTCGTGGGACACACAACACTTGGAAGCTTTTTACGCTGGTCAGAGGTAAGGCGTCGAATTGCTAATGTCTGCTGCTAGTGGATGACGTACAGGGATGACAACTAATTCACCAAGCAACCCGCTCGCAGAGTCCGCACTACTTCAACCGGCGCAATATTTCGCAGTGGTCGACGCAGTGTTGCAGGCGAATGGCCGAGACCGTTTACCAGAAGACGGCGTGCAGCGGCGGATTATTGGTGTTGATTCATCTGATCGCGTCCTTCAAATTCTCGCTGGCCCTGGTTCCGGCAAAACAGAAATGATCGTCTGGCGTTTGCTCTATGATCTAATGGTGGCGGGCGCCAATCCAGGACGGATTATTGTCACGACATTCACGAAGCGCGCGGCTACTGAGCTTATCATTCGCGCTTCAGAGCGTGCGGAAGCCCTTCAAAGAGAAGCTAAGCAGCTTGGGATCGCGGTTCGAGATCCTCAAATCCACAACGTTCACATCGGCACTATCCATAGCCTCTGTGAACAGATCCTTGTGGACCACAATGATGCTTACCGCGAAGACGGTCGGACAATGATGGACCAGGCCGAAACTTTTGCGAGGATGAACCGCAGTCATTACTCGCTAGGCAAAGACAATACCGGCCCGGTCACTCGCTTATTGCGTAGGGGTGAATTTCTCGCGCTATTCACCAAGCCGTGGGAGGACAACACGCTGTCGCTTTCGGGAATGCGTTTGACGAAGGTTATGCTCGAAATGATTGCACAGCATTTCGAGACGTGGACGCCACGCTGTGAACAAGCTGGAACACCGAATGGGGTCGATAAGCGGCCGGGCGTATCTGGCGTTACCACTGACCTTATTGACCTTGCAGCGCGGTGGGAGGATTTGCTTGCTGATGGCAAGGTAGTGGACTTCGCTACCATTCAGCGGGTTTTCCTGCATGCGCAGCCCGATATGATCGATCATTTCGATCATATCTTTGTTGACGAATTTCAGGACAGCAATCCAATCCAGTTTGCGATCCATACAGCTTGGCTCACAAATCCAACTTGCAAACTTACTGTCGTAGGCGATGACGATCAGGCGCTTTATCGTTTCCGAGGCTCGGATATTGATTGTTTCCACGGGCTGCGGCCTCACTGTGAAGATATCGGAACCAATTATCGGGCCGAAACCCTCGAAACGAATTATCGCAGTACAAAGACGATTGTAGATTTTTGTCAGGCATTCAAGAATGCGACCGTCCTGAGACAACTAGCTTTACCAAAGTCTGTACGGTCAAACAGTCAGTCGACAGCGCACGATCAGCCAATTCGGCATCTCGCCGGACCTTGGAGGGCAGTTTGCGAAGCGGCAGCGAAGGAACTTGCTGCAAAACCAGTAGGCCGCGAAGATTCGCCGGAAAGCGCCGCTGTCATCATGTTCTCAGCGCGCGAAAAGGCGGGGCAAAGATCCAGTCCTTCGCCAGCCTTTGTTTTGCGGCAGGCCATGGAAGCCGAAGGCTTGCGTGTATTCAACACAAGTAGCAAGACCGCGACAGACAGTGATAGCCCCGTCTCAATGCTGCTTGGCCTTTTGTCGTATCTCATCGATCCAGTCACAAAGCAGCGGGTGGGTGCGTCGAATCGGTCGGTAGAAGTATGGGCCAGTTGCTATCAGGGTAGTCCTGCGGCCTGTTCGGCCAAAAGGGCGGCGGCTTACTCCGCCGATCCACATTTTCCTATGAATGGGCATCACATTGCTTGCCAGAAGAAGTTTGTAAAGGACGGAGGGGGGCGAATTGGGCAACCGACGCCTGATCGAAAGCGACTGACCGATTTGCTTGATCAGATTCGAGAAGATCTCATTGCGAGTAGTGTTGGCGGACGCTTAACGATCGCTGGTCTGGTGGCGCGATTGTTGGCTGACCCCCTCTTTCGTGGCGCTGGTTACACAATGGAACTCTTCCGTCAGGCACTGTTTACCCAATTGCTTGAAGCGAACATCGCCCCAACAAGGTTGACGATGCGGTCCCTCGATCAACCGCTTAACGCCGAGCGTGTTAGCGGGAAAGTAGAATGGCAGAAACAATACTGGGAACTTCTACATCACTTTGGTGGATACGTTCAGAACGAAGACCCCGAGGACCAGGAGGTCGAATTCTTCGAGCAGGACGCAGTAATACTGATGACACACCACACGTCGAAGGGCCTTGAGTTCGATCATGTGATTGTTACGGGCATCGGACGTGAAATCGAGTTCGGACCTGTGCTCCGGACCAAGCTCTTCAGTGGTCAAAGGGTGGGATACGAACTGACAGATACGTCAGTCACCACCTCTGATCCTAGCTGCAATGACCTCGCTATGGCCGACCGCGAACGCGAAGCTTACGTCGCGATGTCCCGCGCTGAAAAGTCACTGACGATCTTGCAAGAAGTCGATCCGGAAAAAGCATTTATGGCACCAAATCCGGCCTTAGAGACTCTCTTTGAATTTCAGTCGCCAACTGAGCATCCCGATGTAGAAGACGTGGAAGTCAGGTTATGGCATGAGCAATGACGTTCTCGAATTTTCGTATACCGGCGATATACTGGCGCATCGGCGTTGTCCACGCGCTTGGTCTTTCGAGAAGCTGGCGGGCTTCCATCCCTATGAACAAATCCAGGCGATGGAGGGGCGACTCATCCACCACGCCATGGAGTGGATGGCGAACGAATTGCGCCGGACTGACGCGTTTCCAGATGTGGATGCGCTACAGGCTCAACTTGAGAAGCACTACAGGGTGCTGTATGCGCGTGGTGTCAGAACAGCGTTTACTTCGAAAAAAGAAATCCTCGGTCGTGTTCAGAACAATTTGTTTCCTGGCGGCCAGCCGGACGAAATCGTTCGTGCGGCAATTGAAGGCGCCAAACATGTCGAATACGAAATTCGGACAGTCAGAAAGTTGATCGCACAGGATTTCGCAGGCAAGAAGCGCCTTATGCTGACCGGTGTGCTTGACTTGGTTCTCCAGCAGGAAAAGCCTCTTACTTACGATCGTTCTTGGCGCTGGCAAGACTTGGACACGCTGACAGGCGTTCCTGAAGAGACGCCTGTGTTTGCGCAGCCCAATGAATGGGAAATCTGGGATTACAAAGGAGCGCGTGCCGATAGCACCTATTTGACGGATTATGCCCGACAATTAGTGGCTTACGCGAAACTATTCGAGGAACGAACAGGCAACCTGCCGGCGCGCTGCGTTCTATTTTTTGTCAATGAACAGACAGATGAGCGTCGTCTTATGGCGATACCTGTTGATGATACAATCGCTCAGGCAGCGCTCGAATGGACCATAAAGCAAGCCCAGAAATTGCGTGCGACCGAGTTGGTATTTCAGGCGAACCCTGAAGACGTCGAAGGGGGCTCGGTCGAAACGTCCCGTCTCGCACCAGGAAGCGCAATCACTGTAGAATTGAAGGCTCAATGCACAGCCTGCGGTCAGCGTTTCGACTGCAAAGAATACATCGATTTTCTGGGCGGTTCCGATCACAATGACGTTAGCCGAACATTTATAGGCAAGAACTAAAACTCATGGATATTGTTTTCAGCCGACGTTTTTCTGTGGCTCACAGACTGCTTCAATGCGGATCGGAAAAGTGCCAAATTCCCCATGGACACAACGAGATCGTCAAAGCACGGGTTTCTTACATCGGCGGACAATCCCTGGACTCTGAGTCGAACATTGCTGCCGATTTTGCCGATCTCAAAACGGACTGGCATCGCTGGATCGACAATAGCGTCGATCACACTTTCCATTTGGGAGATCGCGATCCTTTGATCAACTATTTCGAAACCCACGAGCCTCAGCGACTATCCAGGCTTTTAGTAACGCCTGGCGATCCGTCGACCGAATGCCTCGCGGCGCTCTTTTTGTGTAAGTACCAGAGTTTTTTGGGAGCGGCTAACGCTCCTTTTGAGGTTTCATCAATCGAGCTCATCGAAACGCCAACCAATACCGTTGAAATAAGGAAAGCGGACATTTCGTTTTTCCCAGGGCTGTCAACCGACGGTTGGTGGCGAAGGGCCGACTCATCGATCAACAATTTCGAGCTTGCGAACAATCAAGCCGCATCGCGAAGTGCGAAAGCGTCTTTGACTTCGGTGTAGGATTTTATCACACGATCAGTTTCCTGAGCGGCCATATCGAACTCCCAAGACGGCCGGAAGCCTCCGGGGAAATAGAGCGTTTTGAAGCCTGCTTCGTTCGCCGGCAAGATATCCCGATCCAATTGGTCACCGACGCAGACCTTCGGGTAGCTATCGCCGCTTCGCTGGAAGAGTCCGTTGAAAAACTCACGATTTTTTCGTCCAATGACCAAATCCGATACGATTGTGTCCAGCTTGTGCATGTCGAGATTATTGCGCAGTCGCGTTTCGTCACCTTCACTCGCGACGATGATCTCTACATCAGCTTTGGTCAGCCACTTCAGGGTCCGGCGAACCCCGTGCCGTAGTCTTGGTGTTTTTGTAAGGACATCGAAATACGAGGCTACGATTTCATCGATCTTCTTGTCCCCCAGTGCCGCAGAGCCAAGCGCCTCGACAATTGCCTTCACCAGAAGCTCAGGCGGATAATTGAGGCCAGCCTCATGTCGTTGAGCAATGCCTTGATCGATTTGGCGTACAAATGCGAGGCGATCGTGGGGATTAGTTGGTACCCCGATTTCAATCTCGATCTGTTCGAGGATTTCGAGCTGTGCGTCGGCGAAAACTTTGTTTGTGTCCCAGAGTGTGTTGTCGGCATCGGTAACTAGCAATCCGTGAGTCATGGTTTAGCGCTCGTAGATTGCGAGGACATTCATGTCGGTACCCGATTTTAGTGTCGCCACCACTCGACATCCGTATTTGTGCCCTCTATGAACGAAATTATAGCCGAAGATGCCGGCATGGGCTTTGCCGGCTGGAACAACGTGCAGGTGACCAGTAGATCCTTCGTTGTCGAACAGAATTCTGAAGTCAATCCAACCAATCCGGCCACGACCACAGGCCTTTTCCAACTCCTGCATGGCTACGCGTGATCCGAAGTTTTTGCTAACTGCTGCCCAATAGGCACTGCGTTTGCCCTTGTCTCTATCGTCATAGCGTGGAGTTGGATTCTCTCTAGCTAAGAATATCCGATCGAGCGCGGGGAAGATCGGTCGAAATTCGCCAGCCTCCATTTCCGCCACGGTTGGAAAGAGCGGCGCTCCTGGCAGAATGTTGACGAAAACCACGGGTCGTGGCGGGGAATCGAGAAGTTTGTCGAGCTGTTCACGAGTTACTTCTCCCTGGAAGTTTGAAAACTGACCGCCCGGAACATCCACGAACAGGAGGCGTTCGGGAAACTCGGAGAGATACTCAACGGCCAAATCATTCAATTTGCGCTCGCTGCTAACGACTGGATTGCCTTTGACGACGCTTTTCGATTCGTCCTCGCTCATCCGCGCAACGCTGCCCTCCAAGGCCGATTTCGCTATTAGCTTCGGGCTAAGCCATTCTATCAATTCGGGAAGCTTGAACTCGCCTTCGCCCTCCGCCTTAGCCGCACCTTCCAAGGACCTTGTTACTTTGCTGAACTTGGTTTTCTCGACATATTCTTCTTCAAATTCGGGCCAAATCACCGCGTCATGGATCCGACGAACGAGGACCTCGTCAACGAATAATGGTGCATCCGTGATCCACCATAGGCGACCCAGGTTTTTCGATCGTTCTTCCAAATCCATGGAATTACCCTCTATTGAAACGTATTAGCGTGAGTTGTAGCACCGGCTCCGATCGAAACTATCACGTGAAAGTAGATCCGCTGCGGGATCAGCTCTCTGGGGCACTGACATGCAGCTTGACGAACGTCCTGCGAAGCTTTGTTTGCATCAGCGCTTAGCTCAGGTTCGTATGTCCGCTTAGTACAGTGACTGCTTGCAAGGCTAGCAAGATACGAAGAATTGCCATAAGCAAGATCGCCTCACCCGCCCTATTGCAATGGAGAAAAAGATGCCGGCAACAGAATCTTGTTCTCCTGCCTGACCGAAAACTGCCTCGCCCCCTTAGGTGGCCAGACACCTTTGGCCTCGGCCTCAGCGCGGATCTCGCTGCGGTGCTGCAGGCTCTCATAGGGCCAGACATGCACATACCGGTTAAGCGGCCCATTCTCGCTGATCATTGCGAGAAGCAGCGGCGAGAGTTTCTGGCGTTCATCCAGCGCCTCTTCCCAGCGCTTCACGACCTCGGCAAAACTGCCGGGCTTGAACGTGTAGATGCGCATTTCATAGATCGGGCCGAGGTCGCCTGTTTTGAGCTCCGGACAGAACGGTGCGGGCACATAGATGTCTGACTGGGCGTTATCCAGAATGTCATAGACATGAGGCGGCCAGTTTTCGTCCTTTGACGCTTCGGCGCGAATGCGCTGGCGCTCGCCGGGGTCCTCATAGGGCCAGATATGCACGACCTGATGCAGCGGTCCGATATCGGTGTACCAGAAGCCTGCCGCCTTGGAATATTTCGCGCGGTGCTCATAAGCCGCGCCGATGCGCTCAAGCAGTTCCGGGGCCTTGCCCGGCACGCAATTGTAGGTGCGCATTTCGTAGATCATGCCGTTCTGTCTCCCTCAGCGTCCTTGTGACGACGCGCTTGTCAGCAACACCTAATCATAGTCCTGGGAATTGTTCGAGCGTCGGACGCCGCTCCCACGAAAAAGGGCGGAGCCAGAAGTTGGCCCCGCCCCTTGTTTCCGATCCTATAAAACTATTCTGCCGGTGCAGGCTGGCCTTGCACCGTTGCAGGGATATCGCGTGAGCGCCTCAGATCGAGACCGAGCACGACGAAGGATGCCAGCAGGCAGATCCCGAAGAACAGGATCATGTAGCCATACATCATCCAGCCTTCCTGGTTCCACTCCGCAAAGCGCCGCGGCATTCCGGCGGCGCCGGCGGCCAGGAACGAATAGGCGAGGCCCATGGCGCCGACCGTATAGAGGCCGACGAACCAGCTGCCGATCGTCTTGCTCAGGGTTCGGCCCGTCATCACCGGATAGTGGTGGATGAACACCCCGATCCACATCATGCTCATGGATATGAGCACCGCCATCGTATGCCCCGACTGCCACATGGTGCCGTGAAGCTGGAAGGACCAGGCGACGGTCGAAGTCACGATCGCGCTGACGCCATCCATGATGTAGAGCACGAAGCCCATGAGGACCGCCATCAGGCCGGACTCGGGCCGAATGCCGTGCTTCCAGATCGTTGCGACGACGGTAAAGATCGTCAGAGCGGCGCCGACGCCCGTACCCCAACTCATGATGTTGCCGTGATAGGACAAAGCCGCAGGCAACGCCGGGAACATCGTGAAGAAGTGGTGGAAGAAGGATGTGACCGACGTCACCAGCAGGATCCACAGGGCAAGATTGGCGATGCGGTCGCTGTACAGCTTCCGTGTCCCGTCTGCCAGGTATAGCGGCAATGTCGCATAGACCGCACTGATGACCATGATCGCCATGGCCTCCATGAGGTTGTGCGCAAAGATGTAGAACACGAACTGGAACACCATCGGATCGACAGCCCAGGTGACGGCCGCCATGGGCAGAATGCCATAGAGGGCCAGCAACACGGCACTTGCGACGATGATGAGAGGCGTTCCCATGATCAGCAGCACGAAAGCCGCCATCGCCATGCCCAGCATGCCCGGGTCCTTGAGCGTGCGGGGCGACAGAACCAACTCCTCGCGCGCATCATCGAAGAACAGCATTTTGATGACCTGGACCGGATAGAGCACGATCACCGAAATCAGGATCAGCGCGATGCCGGTGAAGCCGACGATCACTGTCCACAGATCCCATTGACCGGTCTCAACGCCGACGACGGGAAGGGGGAACATGACGGCATAGCTGATCTTCAGTCCGCCCAAGACCGCAACGGCGAACAGCAGGCCGCCCACATTCATGAAAATATAGAAGAGCGCGACCAGAGGTCCCGTCACCGGCTTGCCAAGGCAGCCGCCGGCCCGGTGAAGGCCGACGCCGACCATGAGCTGGAAGACGAACGGAAAGGACATTGCGGCGCCATGGGCCGTCAGTGCCTGATAATAGAGGTTCGTTTCCAGCCCGAAAATCTGGGTGATCGGCATGGCGATGCCGAGGAAGATGGCGATCGACAACCAGATGAATGCCGACATGACCATGAGGGCCGGCCAGGAATTGAGCTCCTCGAGCCCGGTGCTCGTGTCGACCTTGAACATGCGCCCGAATATCGGCACGCGTTGAATGGCGGTTGTTGCCGCTAACATGATGGAGTCCTCCCCTCGCCGGTTAGCTGCTGCGTTCTTTGACGATTATCTCGTCAAACATTCCATGATGCGCGATGCCGCAATATTCCAGGCACCGCACCTTGTAGACCCCCGGATCCTTGAACTTGTAGACAAGCGAAGAGTCCTTGACGCCGGGGACAAGCATCATGGTGAAAAGAATTTTTCCATTGGGATGGTAGACGGCAAAGCCATGCACGGTGTCGACGCTCTTGACATTAAAGCGGACAGCTGTGCCGGCATCGAACTCCCGTTTGGAGATCTCATAACTCCAGGACTCTGCCTTAACGTCTACATCCAGAATGGGCTCACCCGACGCGATCGCGCGCGCGGTCGAGACTGCGGGGATGAACTGAATGCTTAAGATGTTGACTATGAGGAAGAGGACGACGACTGAGCCCATCCAGACATATTTCAGGACGTTGATCTTGCCTTCGGCCGCGGTTCCCGAACCGGAATTGGGTGCCGATTTCCGAAACACCACGTAGAGGAAGAACAACGCGAAAGGGAGCTGAAAGAACAGCATGACCGTGAATGCGCCCCAGCCCGTCTGGTAGATAAAGTCCAGCATCAATAATGACCTCCCCTATGAAACAAGGCTGGTCGAAAGAGCCTTGTCCGATTGGCAATCATCGGATCTTCTCACCCTTTGACCTTTTGCCGCTGCCAAGATGGGCCCATCGAGAAGACGCCGGTTGTGCTGCAGCCCCGATCCGATTTTTTCATGCGGATCGAATCGGTCAGCGCCCAGGCGCCCACGGTTGATGAATTTCTAGGCAGCTCCTACCAAAGTATCGTTTATTGGAATATGATTCTACCTCAACCGCCTACATGGCGTCGAGCAACCCAATGCAATTGCTCCATCGGGAAACGACGTCTCGCTTCAAGGATCGGGAACTGGCATACAGCTCTGAATCTCAAGCATATTCGCCCGCTGGATCAGGCATAGGTTTGCCGTCACCGATTTATAGATAGGTAGATTCAATCAAGCCAGTATTGCCGAAAATCCCTCATAACGGGATTTTTTTGTCATTATTAGGAATGTAAATTTCCGCATGACAGAATGAGCTTTGAGTATCGCAGTGAAGCAGAGTGTTGGCCGTATCGATAGGAATCCTTGCACCACTGGTGCGAACGAAAAAAAAGATGCGCATCGCGATGATGTGTCAGACTCTGACAGACTGAGTTCTGTTTGATTTGTCGAGTGCTTATGCCCGCAACCGATTGCAAACTCTGTGCGCTGCCGAACCCGGGCCCGCCGATTGAGGGCGACGGGCATGCGTTCTGCTGCATTGGATGCAGGGAAGTGTATCGGCATTTCGGCGAAGATGTCTTAAGCGCCAGACAGTCGGATGCTGCCGCTGAGGCTGAGGTGATACCTGAGGGAGAGGAGGCCTTCCTGCGGATCGACGGGATGCATTGTTCATCCTGCGAGATTCTGTTTGAGCGCACGTCCCAAAGGATCGACGGCATCCTGTCCGTGGCCTCCAGCTATGCCACCGCGACCGCGAAGATCATCTACGACCCGGAACGCATCGACGCAGCCCAGCTGCCGAAGCGCCTGAGCCGGGCCGGTTACACAGCCCGGCAGCGGAGCGATATTCCCGACGAGCATGACGACCGCATGTCTTTGCTGCGCGTCACCGCCGCGACTTCGATCGCCGCCGTGATCATGATGCTCTATCTCGCCTTCTATTATCCAACCCATTTGGGGATCGTCCCGATCGAAGACCTGGAGCCGGTTCGCTGGCTTGCATTCTTTGCCGTTCCGCACGTGCTCTTCGCACTCACGACAATCCTGATCGCCTATGCCGGGGCTCCGATCTTTCGGGGTGCCTGGATCGGCCTTCGGGCGGGTGTCCTCAACATGGACAATTTGTTGGCGATCGCCATTCTGGCTGCTTATGCCTACAGCGTCGGCCAGTTGATCGCGGGCTCGCTCGAACTCTACTTCGATGTCGCCGCTGCTATCGTCACTGTGGTCACCGTCGGGCGCTATTTCGAGCAAGGCGCGCGAGGTGAGGCAACCGACGAGCTTACAAAGCTCATGGATGTCTGCTCGCCATTCGCCCGCATTCGTGACAATGGCGAACTGATCCAACGGAACATTGCAGACCTCAAGCCGAACGACCGCATTGTCGTCTGGCAGTATGAGCCTGTCCCGCTCAATGGCACCATCGTCAAGGGAGAGGCGGCTGTCGATGAGTCACTAATGACCGGTGAACCGTTTCCGGTCACGCGCGGTCCTGGCGATGAGGTGCTGGGCGGAACAGTCGTCGTCGAAGGAGAGATCGAGTTTGAGGCGGGGCCGTTGGCGACGAGCCAGGTGGATACGCTCTCGCGTGTCCTCTGGAGCGTCCAAAGCTCGCTTGCCGGCGCGCGCGGATTTGCGGACCGGCTGGCGCGGGTCTTTGTCCCTGGCGTTCTCGTTCTGGCGGCGCTGGTGACGGCAGGATCGCTGTTCCTCGGTGCGCCAGTCGGGTTTGCATTGCTGACGGGGCTCGCGACATTGATCGTCTCGTGCCCGTGCACCTTCGGTCTTGCAATTCCGCTGACCTCTGCTGCAGCGGTGAGCACGGCACTGCGCCACGGCATCATTCTGACCAGTGCAGATGTCTTCGAGAAAGTCCGGCAGATCGACATTGTGGCGATCGACAAAACCGGAACGCTGTCAACGGGCGATATGACGGTTGTCGAGACCTTCGGAGCACCGCAGGTGATCGAATATGCCGCAGCTGTCGAGCGCCGCTCGGGTCATCCCATCGCCCAGGCTATCGCCCGTTTGGATGACCGCTTTTCGTCCAGCGACCTCGTCATACATCCAGGCCGCGGGGCTGTCGCAACGGTGGAAGGCCACAATGTTGCTGTCGGCGCGCGAACACTCTTCGCAACACTCGGTTGGGAGATCCCGGACCGAATTGTCGCCTCGACTGACAGGGTCGAACAGGGCGAGGGCGTTGTTTCGTTCGTCGGCTGGGACGGGGTCGTCCATGGCGCGATCGTCACTTCGGATCGATCACGCCCCGAATGGGAGGATGTCGTCGACCGGCTTCGCAGCCGCACACGCGTCGTCCTGCTCACCGGCGCCGAGCACCCAAGCGGTTACGAGGACAGGGTGGACGAGGTCTATGCGGGTGTACCCCCGGAGGCCAAGGCCGCCGTCATCCGGCGCCTGAAGTCCGAGGGCACGGTTGTCATGATTGGCGATGGCAGCAACGATGCGCCGGCACTGGCCGCTGCCGATCTCGGCATTGCATTCGGTGCACCGACGGCACTCGCGGTCGACGCTGCCGATGTCGTCATTCCGGGCGACCGGCTTAGTCGGATTTTTGACGCCTTCGATGTCATCGCCGTGACGCGCCGCCGGGTCCGCCAGAACCTCGGATGGGCGCTACTTTACAATGCGACAGCCATTCCTCTCGCCATGAGCGGGCATCTCAATCCGCTCTTTGCCGCCCTGGCGATGTCGGCCAGCAGTCTGCTCGTGGTTTGGAATTCTTCGCGGCCTCTTGGAATTCATGGCGACGCCGCTCTCGTCGAAACATCGAACCGGACGCTCGCCAATACACCGGCCAGTGTCGGCTCCGCCAAGGTCTGAAGATAAAAGGCAACGCAAACCCAAATGGAACTGCCCTTCATAACCGCGCTCACGATTGGCCTTATCGGGTCAACGCACTGCATCGGCATGTGCGGCGGGATCGTCGGTGCTCTCAACGCAAGTTTGCCGCAATCAGGGCGATCGCCGCTTTCGCGGATCGGTCATCATCTCTCCTACAATGCAGGGCGCATCGCGAGCTATGTCCTCGCGGGCGCTCTGGCCGGCTTTGCAGGCTCGCTTATTGCAGAAACGACGCTTGGCGAAATCGCGCCGATCGGACGCCTGATTGCCGGTATTTTGATGATCCTCTTGGGCTTCTATCTCGCGGGATGGTGGCATGCCATTACCGTGCTTGAGAAACTCGGGCTCCACCTCTGGAAACGAATCCAGCCCATTGGCAGTCGCTTCCTGCCGGCAGAAACGCCCCTGCGTGCTTTCGGACTTGGTCTGGTCTGGGGGTGGCTGCCGTGCGGCCTGGTCTATTCCGCTCTGGCGCTCGCGATCGTGGCAGCCTCGCCGGGGCAGGGTGCGTTGATCATGCTGGGCTTCGGGCTCGGGACATTGCCGGTACTGCTTGCGATGGGCGGTGTCGCCGAGCATGTCATGGCCCTGGTTCGAAAGCCGGCCATGCGGCAGATTGCGGGCGCGAGTGTGATTTTGTTCGGCGTCTATACCTGCTTTTCGGCTTTTGGCGGACATCACAGCCATCACGCAGCCGTCGACCACAGCGCCATGGGTCACGACATGGGCAAGCCCACCGTTCAGCGGCCATAAACCAACCCATAGACTTTCGCTGCAACCGACTAACGTCCCGCTGCAAATCAGCATAGACTATGGTCAGCTTGCGAGCTGAAGCCGCCCGTCGTTCGCTCGGCGACGGCGAATAGAATGTGTGTATTGCGTGGAATGACGATGGAATCGGTCCAATGACAGATGCGAAAGGCCCCGGGCCGAACCTTCCCAACCCTGAGAAGATTGCAAAGGAGTGGATGGACCTGGCCACCAAGAGCCAGATGGTCGTCAACGCCTTTGTGCAGCAGAACGAGATGGGCCGCGGCACGAACCTGTTCGATGTCGAGGGTGTGTCGAACGCCTTTCTGCAGCTCGGTCAGAAGATGATGACCGATCCCATGACAGCGGCTCGGTCGAGCATGGATTTCTGGCAGGGTAATTTTGCGCTTTGGCGAACGATGATGACCCGCGCCTCGGGACTGGAGCCCGGTGCTGTGGCAAAGCCGGAGAATGGAGATCGCCGGTTTGCCGATCAGGCCTGGCAGGACGAGCCGTTCTTCGACTATCTCAAACAGTCCTATCTGCTGACGTCGGAATGGGTGCGCACCGTGGTGCAGGACGTCGACGGGCTGGATGAAAAGGAACGGGCGAAAGTCGATTTCTTTACGCGTCAGTTCATGAGTGCCATGTCGCCTACGAACTATGCGCTGACCAATCCGGTCGTTGTTCGCGAGACGATGGAGACCGGCGGGGAAAATCTCCTGAGCGGTCTGAAGAACATGCTCGGAGACCTGGAGCGCGGCAAAGGACAGCTCAAGATCTCGATGACGGATGAATCCGCCTTCGAGCTCGGGAAGAATGTTGCTGCAACGCCGGGCAAGGTCGTCTTCCAGAACGACCTGATGCAGCTCATCCAATATGCGCCATCCACCAAGCAGGTCCACAAACGACCGCTCCTGTTCGTGCCGCCTTGGATCAACAAGTTCTACATTCTCGATCTTCAGCCCAAGAACAGCCTCATCAAGTGGGCGGTTGACCAGGGCCATACACTCTTCGTTATCTCCTGGGCCAATCCAACCAAGGCACTCGCCGAAAAGACGATGACAGACTACATGCTCGAGGGTCCGCTGGCGGCGTTCGATGCGATCGAGAAAGCCACAGGCGAGAAGAGCATCAACCTGCTCGGCTTCTGTATCGGCGGCATCCTGAGCGTGGCGACCCTGGCCTACATGGCGGCGAAGAATGACAAGCGCGTCAACTCAGCGACATTCCTGACGACCATGGTCGACTTCGAGGATGTCGGTGAGATCTCGGTCTTCATCGATGATGCGCAGCTCTCCCTGATAGAAGGCTCGATTACCGATACCGGCTATCTGGAAGGCAAGCGGCTTGCGAACATCTTCTCCATGATGCGCGAGAACGATCTGATCTGGTCGTTCGTCGTGAACAATTATCTGCGCGGCAAGGAGCCGATGGCGTTCGATCTTCTCTATTGGAATGCCGACTCGACTGCCCTGCCTGCCAAGATGCTTTCCGAATATGTCCGCAAATTCTACATCGAAAACGGCCTGCGGAAACCCGGCCATATCCAGCTCGATGGCGTTCCGATCGACATCGGCAAGATCAAGACTCCCAGCTACTTCCTGGCCACCAAGGAAGACCACATCGCACCATGGGCGTCCTGCTTTCCGGCAACGCATCTGCTTTCGGGCTCGGTCCGCTTCGTGCTCGGCGCATCGGGCCATATTGCCGGTGTCGTCAATCCGCCGACCAAGAAGAAATACGGCTACTGGATCAACCGCAGCAAGAATGAAGACCCACAGGAATGGCTGGCTTCGGCGAAGCACCATGAAGGGTCATGGTGGTCCGACTGGGGCCCCTGGCTGAAACGAAAAGGCGGGCCGATGGTCACCGCGCGCAAGCCCGGCAGCGGCAAGCTGAAAGTGATCGAGGACGCGCCGGGCTCCTACGTCAAAGTGCGGGCGAACGACTAGCGGGTTCGTCAGGTCTTGAGGACGTCGGCAAAGGCTGGTGACGAAAACGCTCTGAGATCGTCGCCATCCTTCGCAATGAAGAAGGCCGCGATGTTCTGCGTTTTCGCCAGCTCAAGCCCGGCATCCGGGCCAAGAACGAAAAGCGCCGTCGACAACGCATCCGCCTGCATCGCCGTTTCCGCGACGACGGTGACAGACGCCAAGGCATGCGTAACGGGACGGCCGGTTTGAGGATTGACGATATGCGAGTAACGGGTGCCTTCGCGCTCGAAGAAGATCCGGTAGTCGCCCGACGTCGCCATGGCCTGACCAGAAAGCGGCACGATCTGCTGAAGCTCGCCGCGGCCCGTCAACGGCTTCTCGATGCCGATCTGCCAGGGTTTGCCATTCGCATTAAGGCCGCTGCTCCGCATGTCGCCGCCAACCTCGACAAGAAAGTGCTTCGCTCGGGCCTGCAACAGATAGTCGGCAATCTTGTCGACACCAAAACCCTTTGCGATGCCGGAAAGATCGACCTGGATATCCGCCTGATCTTTGGAGACCGCAGGGGCTGACGAACGGAGCTGAACATTCCGATAGCCAATCTTGTCACGAACGCCCGCGATCTGGGCCTCCGAGGGGACGGATTTAGAGCCATCTCCAGGACCGAAACCCCACAGATCGACCAGCGGACCGACCGTCGTGTCGAAAGCACCTGCTGTGAGTTCGCTGAGGCGGCCGGCCTCGGCGATGACCGTGGCGGTATCCGGCGACACGTCGATCCAGGTCCCGGCGCCAGCCTTGTTGAAGCGCGAAAGCTCCGAATCAGACCGGTAGGTCGACATTTGCTGATTGACGGTCTCCAGGAGCCGATCGATATCCGCCGCCATGCGCTTGGCGCCAAGCGCTTTCGGCGCATCGGCAACTTTTACGGAATAGGTCGTGCCCATGGTCTCGCCGTCGATCACGGTAAGACCCGAACCGGCGACCAGTTCCTGGCATCCAACCAGGCTCAGCAGGGGCGTCGTCAGCGCCAGGCTTTGCGCCCCTTTCAAGACATCGCGTCGTGAAATCAAATGCCGCATCATCTCTTCCTTGATTCGGGCCGCACGATCGAAATCGACCGCTATCAGCATCAGACCTCGAATACACCCTTTGGCGATTATGCAAAACGATTGAAAAAAGGCTAGTTTTATGACGGGAATAGTCAGCTAAAGTCGAAATAGCCGCACTTGGTGGCTGTCGCAATGCCGACTTTGGACGTGGGAACGACTGCCGATACCCCAATGGGTTCCGATGCTTAGGCGGGTGCGGCAATCCGATGAGGAGGGCCTTAGACATGTCACCGACTTCTTATCAGGGGCAGATGCAGAAGGATGAAGATCAAAAACGCACCTATTCGCAGACCGAATCGACAGCCCTCGGCGCCACTCAGCCCGGTATTACGGTCGCATCGATCCTCGCCCAAAAAGGCAATGAAGTCTTCTCGATCACACCCGAGACAACCGTTCTCGAAGCCATCAGCCAGCTGAACAGCCGCAAGATCGGTGTCCTGCTGATCGTCCATGCCGGCGACAGCAAACCTGTTGGTATTCTTTCGGAGCGGGATATTGTCCGCTCCGTCGAAACCAAGGGTCTTTCCCTCTTTGGAAGCCCGGTCAAGGACGTCATGACGCCCGATCCCTTTACCTGTATGCCCGATGATACGGTCGACAGCGTCATGCATAAAATGACGGCGAGTCGGTTTCGTCATATGCCGGTCCTGAAGAACGAAAAACTCTGCGGGCTGATTTCCATCGGCGATGTCGTTCAGCACCGGCTGAACGAGTTGGAATACGAAAATCTGAAGATCAAGCAGGCAATGGTCGGTTAAGTCGACCGTTGTAGGCATATGCGGGGGAATCGGACACATATTCAGTTCGTTGGGGATGCGGCGAAAGGTTGTCTGTAAAGGCTTGGCAATCAATGCCATGACAGGCGTCCCAGGTGCGGCAATTTGATCAGGCAGGGAATGGCAAGCGACACCTTCACCATAAAGCGAGGGCTCGACCTTCCGATTACTGGCGCTCCGGAACAGGCGATCAGCGATGCACGCGATGCCACGTCGTGCGCGATCGTCGGTACCGATTATCGCGGGCTCAAGCCCCGCATACTGGTCGACGTCGGCGACACGGTTCAGCTCGGCCAACCGCTTTATGCGGACAAGCGGTTTGCGGACGTCGTCCACACAGCTCCGGCCGGGGGAACGGTTCGTGAAATCAATCGCGGTGACCGCCGGGCACTGTTGTCGGTCGTGATCGAAATCGACCAGAAGGCCGGCGCCGTCTCCTTTACGAAACGCGCCGCCTCCAAAATCGGCGGCATGAAGCCTGAGACTGTCCGGAAAACGCTGGTCGAGTCCGGATTGTGGCCGACGCTTCGAACGCGGCCCTACTCCAAGACACCCGACCCCCAGTCGACGCCGGCAGCGATTTTCATCACGGCAATGGACACAAGCCCCCTTGCCGCCGATGCTGCCATCGTCATTGCCGACAATCCGGATGATTTCGCGAATGGTGCCCGGATCCTTGCCAAGCTCACCGACGGACCGGTCTATATTTGTTCCGATCCCAGAGCCGAAATCCCCGAAATCGACGCTGAAAACATCAGGCAGGCGTCTTTCACCGGGCCGCATCCTGCGGGAATGGCAGGGCTCCACATTCATCTGCTCGACCCGGTGCATGCCGAGAAAACCGTCTGGTCCATCAACTACCAGGACGTGACGGCCATCGGTGAGCTCTTCCGGACGGGTCGCCTGCCGACCGAGCGAATCATTTCTCTGGCCGGCCCCGCCGCAGCAAAGCCAAGGCTCTTGCGTACTCGTGTCGGCGCCTCGACCCAGGACCTTATCGCCGGCGAGGTTGATGGGGGCGAAGTGCGCATCATTTCCGGCAGCGTGTTGACCGGGCGCACGGCTATCGGTCCGCTCGCCTATCTCGGGCGGTTCCATCAGCAGATCACTTTGATGGAAGAGGGGCGCAAGCGAGAAGCCTTCGGCTGGATCATCCCCAGCATGCGGAAATTCGCCACCGCCAACGTCCACCTTTCGAGCCTGTTCGCGAGACGCAAGAAATACGACTTCCATACCAATCTCAATGGCAGTCCGCGGGCCATGGTTCCCGTCGGTCTCTACGAAGACGTAATGCCGTTCGATATCCTCGCAACCCAGCTGCTGCGTGCTCTGTTGGTGATGGATACGGACGAAGCGCAAGCCCTCGGCGCTCTTGAGCTGGACGAGGAAGATCTGGCGCTTTGCTCCTATATCTGCCTCTCGAAATACGAGTACGGCATGGCCTTGCGGGCCAATCTCGAAAAAATCGAAGCGGAAGGCTGACGCATGGGTCTGCGCGAAAAATTCGATGCAATCGAGCCCTTGTTTCTCAAGGGTGGCAAGTACGAAAAATTCTATGCCGTCTACGAGATGGTCGACACGATCTTCTATTCGCCGAAGACCGTGACCCAGGTGGCGCCGCACGCGCGCGCCAGCCTCGATCTGAAACGCATGATGGTCTATGTGTTTCTGGCAACGTTCCCCTGCATTTTCTGGGGCCTCTACAATACGGGCTACCAGGCCAATATGGCCCTCGCGGAACTTGGCATGGCCAGCGCGGCCGGGTGGCGCGGCTGGATCCTCGACGCGTTCGGCATCGGGATCAGCCCGGACAATCTGTTTGCGTGCTTCATGCACGGCTTCCTCTATTTCTTTCCGATCTATGTGGTGACGATGGTTGCCGGCGGCATGTGCGAGGTCATCTTCGCCGTCGTCCGCGGTCACGAGGTGAATGAGGGCTTCTTTGTCACTTCGATCCTCTATGTCCTGATCCTGCCCGCATCGACACCGCTCTGGCAGGTGGCGCTCGGCATCATCTTCGGGGTCGTGATCGGCAAGGAGATTTTCGGCGGTACAGGCAAGAACATTCTCAATCCGGCTCTGACGGGACGCGCCTTTCTCTATTTCGCCTATCCCGCGCAATTGTCGGGGGATGCGGTCTGGGTGCCTGTCGACGGTTATAGCGGTGCAACCTCGCTGGCCATTTCGGCGGCTGAAGGGCACACGGCCCTTTCGGGCATAGACCTGACCTGGATGGACGCCTTTCTTGGCAACATGCAGGGCAGTCTCGGCGAGACATCGGTGCTCGCCTGTCTCATCGGCATGGTCTTTCTGGTCTATACGCGGATCGCGAACTGGCGGCTGATTGTCGGATGTCTGATCGGCACCATTCTCATGACCCTCGTCTTCAATGCGATCGGCTCCGACACCAATCCGATGTTCGCCATGCCGTGGTACTGGCATATCGTGCTGGGCGGCTACGCCTTCGGTCTGGTCTATATGGTCACCGAACCGGTATCCGCCGCCATGACCAATACCGGCCGTCTCTGGTATGGCGCGTTGATCGGGGTGATGTGCGTTCTCATCCGTGTCGTCAATCCAGCTTTTCCCGAAGGCATGATGCTGGCCATCCTCTTCGGCAATGTGTTCGCCCCGCTGATTGATTATTTCGTGACCAGCGCCAATATCAGGCGAAGGAAGCGGCGCCATGCCTGATCCGATTGCCGAAGTCCGTTCGCCAAAGGATGTGTGGCCATGAACAACGACGACCCGCGCAAAATCGTCATTGTGGCGGTTGCCCTCTGTCTCGTTTGCTCGATTTTCGTTTCGGCAGCGGCGATCGGCCTGCGCCCGCTTCAGGATGCCAACAAGCTTCAGGCCAAGCGCCAGAACATTCTTGAAGTCGCTGGTCTTATGGAAGAAGGCGCCAGCATCGACGCGCTGTTCCAGAGGATTGAGCAGCGGGTTGTCGATCTGCGAACGGGCAAGTTTACGGACGCCGTCGACCCGGCCACCTATGAGCAGCGGGATGCAGCCCGCGATCCAAAGCTCAGCGACCCGGTGCCGCGCGACGAAGACGTTGCCAGCATCAAACGCAAGGCGCACTACGCCACTGTCTATCTGGTCAAGACCGACCAGGGAGAATTCAGCACAGTGATCATTCCCGTCCACGGCTACGGCCTGTGGTCGACGCTCTATGGCTATCTTGCACTGAAGCCCAATGGCCGGGAAATCGTCGGCCTGCAATTCTACGATCATGCGGAGACGCCCGGTCTCGGCGGCGAGGTCGACAACCCGAACTGGCGTGCCAAGTGGCCGGGCAAACTGCTCTACGACGAGGACGGCAATATCAAGATTGCAGTCGTCAAAAGCGCCGCGACCGAAGGCGACAACGCGTCCCATCAAATCGACGGCCTCGCCGGTGCTACGTTGACATCGCAGGGTGTTAACAATCTCGTGCGTTACTGGGCAGGTGAAAACGGATTTGGTCCCTTCTTGAAGAACATTGAGCAGGAGCTGGCGAAGAATGGCTGACGCAAGAAAACTCGTCACCGACCCGTTGCTCGAAAACAATCCGGTCATTCTGCAGACGCTCGGCATCTGTTCGGCCCTCGCCGTGACGTCGTCTCTCGAAGTCTCGCTCATCATGTGCATTGCGCTGACCTCGGTGACCGCATTCTCGAACCTCTCCATCAGCGCCATCCGGCATCACATTCCGAGCAGCATCCGCATCATCGTGCAGATGGTCATCATCGCCTCCCTGGTCATCGTGGTGGATCAGATCCTCAAGGCCTATGCCTACGAGATCTCCAAGACGCTTTCCGTCTTCGTCGGCCTGATCATCACCAACTGCATCGTCATGGGCCGGGCGGAAGCCTTCGCCATGCAGAACCCGCCGGGCCCGTCCTTTCTCGACGGGCTTGGAAACGGCCTCGGCTACAGTGCCATCCTGATTGGCGTCGGCACGATCCGCGAGCTGTTCGGTGCCGGCACGCTTCTGGGATTTGAGATTCTCGCCCCGATCAGCACGGGCGGCTGGTACCAGCCCAACGGCCTGCTGCTTCTGCCGCCAAGTGCCTTCTTCATCATTGGCGGCTTCATCTGGATCCTGAGATCGGTGAAGACGGACCAGCTCGAGAAAGTCAATTTCCGCATCATGCATGCGCAAGTCAGCGAGCACGGCTGATGGAGGTCTATCTCAGTCTCTTCGCCCGCGCCGTTTTCGTCGAGAATCTGGCGCTCGCCTTCTTCCTCGGCATGTGCACGTTCCTGGCCGTCTCCAAAAAGATCGAGACGGCGCTGGGGCTCGGCATTGCCGTGGTCGTGGTTCAGGTCATCACGGTTCCGGCCAACAATCTCATTCTGACATACATCCTGAAGCCCGGCGCTCTGTCGTGGCTTGGCCTTGGCGAGACGGACCTGACGTTTCTCGGTCTGATCAGCTATATCGGCGTGATCGCCGCCATGGTGCAGATCCTGGAGATGACGCTCGATCGTTTCTTCCCCGCGCTGTTCAATGCTCTCGGCATCTTCCTGCCTCTGATCACTGTGAACTGCGCCATTCTCGGCGGCTCGCTCTTTATGGTCGAGCGCGACTATGATTTCGGCGAGAGCGTCGTCTACGGCATCGGCTCGGGGGTCGGATGGGCGCTCGCGATCGTGGCCCTCGCCGGCCTGCGCGAAAAGATGAAATACTCCGATGTGCCCGCCGGCCTGCAAGGGCTCGGCATAACGTTCATGACGGCCGGACTCATGTCTCTTGCCTTCATGTCTTTCTCTGGCATTCAACTGTGAGGCTTCCCACACATGGTTGACTTCTCTCTCGGCGTTACACTCTTCACAGCCATTATTCTTTCGCTGGTCGCCGTGATCCTGTTCGCCCGTTCGCAGCTTGTCTCGAGCGGCGCGGTCGAAATCGAGATCAATGGTGAACGTAAGGTCAAGGCACCGGTCGGCTCCAAGCTGCTCGGCGCGCTGGCCGACGCCAACCTCTTTGTTTCCTCCGCCTGCGGCGGCGGCGGCACCTGCGCCCAATGCCGGGTTCAGATCAGCGAAGGTGGCGGATCGATCCTGCCCACTGAGCTCTCGCACATCACCAAGCGCGAAGCGCGTGATGGCGACCGGTTGGCCTGTCAGGTTGCCGTCAAGCAGGACATGAAGATCCAGATTCCGGACGAGGTCTTCGGTGTCAAGAAATGGCGCTGCAAGGTGATCTCGAACGACAATGTCGCGACCTTCATCAAGAATCTGGTTCTTGAGCTGCCCGAAGGCGAGCATGTGGACTTCCGTGCCGGCGGATTCATCCAGATCGAATGTCCCCCCTATGAGGTCGACTTCCACGATTTCAACGTTGCCGAACGCTTCCACGAGGATTGGGATCGTTTCAAAATCTGGGACATCAAGGCCAAGAACGACGAAGAAGTCGTGCGTGCCTATTCCATGGCCAACTATCCGGAAGAGCGCGGCATCATCATGCTCAATGTGCGCATCGCGACCCCGCCGCCACATGCCGATCCCAACAAGATCCCGCCGGGCATCATGTCGAGCTATATCTTCAATCTGAAGCCGGGAGACGAGGTGACGATTTCCGGTCCCTTCGGCGAGTTCTTTGCCCGGGAAACGGAAAAGGAAATGGTCTTCGTCGGTGGCGGCGCCGGTATGGCACCGATGCGCAGCCACATCTTCGATCAGCTGAAGCGCCTTCATTCGAATCGCAAGATGAGCTTCTGGTATGGCGCGCGTTCCAAGCGTGAGATGTTCTTTGTCGAGGACTTCGACGGTCTGGCTGCAGAGAACGACAATTTTGACTGGCACGTGGCCCTGTCGGACCCGCAGCCCGGCGACGACTGGGAGGGCGAGACCGGGTTCATCCACAATGTGCTGTATGAGAACTATCTCAAGGACCATCCCGCTCCCGAGGACTGCGAATATTATCTGTGCGGACCGCCCATGATGAACCGCGCGGTGATCGACATGCTCCTTGATCTCGGCGTCGAGCGCGAAGACATCATGCTCGATGACTTCGGCGGCTGAGGTGCTGCGATGATCCAAACCGTTGTCGTAGCGTTTGTCGTATTTTTGCTGGTCGTTATCGGAATGGCAGTCGGAGTCATCGTCTCGAACCGGCGTATCGCCGGTAGCTGTGGCGGTCTTGGTGCCATTGAAGGCCTCGATAGTTGCGGTGTCTGCGGCAAGGATTTTACCGAGGCCAGGAGAAAGGGCGAATTGCTCGACTGCGACCGGGCTTGACGGCTTCGGTCGCCTGCAGTCTGCCCCATCACTTGCAACATTCAGCAGTCTCGATTTCGTCATTGCCGTGCTCCAACACGGCAATCCATGCAATCCCGCCGCGGGTAACGCCCGTTCCTATTCGATAGAAGTGTCTGCAGGCAGCACCACCGCATGGATTGCCGGATCAAGTCCGGCAATGACGAATGACGGTGCGGCGAGGGGAGAAGGGACGGGGCGGCACGGCCAGCGCGAAAAGCCCTCTCCCGTGGCGGGAGTGGGTTGGGTGAGGGGGCGCAGTGGTTCCGCCTCCACAAAAGCCAATGCCGGCACTTCCTGCTAAAGCTGAACCTCGAAAAACGCCACCACCAGGAAGCAGGCGAAGCACAAAGCGCCAAAGAGGATCCGCCGCGGGCGGCCCTTGTCCGTCTCATCGCGCCAGGCATCCATGAACTTCCGCCCGGCGATGACGAAGACGGCAAGCACGACGATATAAATCCACCGGCCGAATTCCATGTCTTTCTAGTCCCCTCCCAAACTGCGCAGCTTCGGCAAACGTTTATCGATATCATAGCCCATCAAGCAATGCGCGTGCCCGCCTCAGCAGCGCACTGGTCTCGGCTCGGAACGCCTTCGTCTCCGCCGTATAGAGTCCATGCGTCAACGCGTTGGAATTCCCCAGCGGTGCGCCGGTTGCGGCGCCGCCATGCATGCGGCAGCGCCCGTTAGCCATCGCCGGCGACCGGCAGGGCGCCCCGCTGCGCGTCTTTGCTCCGCACTTTTTGGATCCGTGCATTGCCAGGGCGTTTTCCCTTTGCATGGGGTTGTTCCTCCAATTTCGCACCTGCCCCCACCTCGCCGTCCACATGGACGTGCTCGACGGTGACTTTCTGGTCGGCCCGTCCGCGATGCTTGTTCAGCGCATGGGTAAGATCGGTGAAGGTGCGGCCGAGGCGCGCACCGAGGTTCAAATGCGCCATCCGACTTGCAAGATGCTGATCAGTGATGGCTGCTCGTTCGTAGCAGGTCATTGCCGCGCCATGGCAGGCGATCATCTGTGCCGCGAACATGCTCTCCAGCGCATCGCCAGGCGTGTTGCCAAGAAGACTTTCGATTGGCTCTGTAGGATCGGTTTGATCGGTAGCGCATAGCGGTTGCTGCACCGGCGGCGCCACGCGGCCGTTGCGAGTGTTCCAGCAGGGCCAGGAGGGCCGGCCGGCGCAATATATTGTTATTCATGGACTGATCTTAGGAGCGTGGCGCGAATCGGTCAATTTCGGGGCAGATCGGCGGGTCAACGCGGTGCTTGACTCGCCGCCCCGTCGATAGCAGCGTAGGCGGCTATGGAAGAAGCCCAGTTTCTCTTGCGAGGTATCGCGGTCGGCCTGCTGCTGGGCATGACGATGACCGCGTGGCTGCGCTTTCGCCACTACTACCCATTGCGGGTCCTCGGCCTGTTCGGCCTGTGCCTGTGCGGCTACCTCCTGGCCCCGGTCCTGCACGATCTCGGCCGCGGGCCGCTGTTCTATCTGGCGGTGGTGTTTTCCGACGCCTCGGTGCTGCTGTTCCTGCTGCTCGTGCAGGCCCTGTTCGACGAGCACCCGGGGCCCGCCCTGCGCAGCCTCTGGTTCGGCGCCCTCTACCTGGGCGCCAGCTACACCGAACTGGCGCTGGAGCACGGCCTCGGCCTGGACACCCGGTGGCTGCGCGCGCCGATACGGCTGGCCATGCTCGGGGGCGCCCTGTACTCGCTGTACGTGGTTGTGCGCAACTGGCGGCAGGACCTCGTGGAATCCCGGCGCCGCATGCGCCTGGCGGTGTGCGGCATCACAGGCTGCTACGTCATCGGCGTCACGCTGGTGGAGTCCATCATGCGCGACCAGCCGATCCCCGACTGGGTGGAACTGGCCAATACGGTGGGCATCATCGCCAGTATCCTGGTCTTCCTGGGCGCGGCCCTGCTCATGGGCGAAGAGGGCCTGCTGCCGCCGGCACCGGCACCGGCGGGCACACCGGCTGCGGAGCCACCGGCGGACCCGGAACTGGACCGGCTCCTGGCAGCCATGGGCGAAGAGGGGGCCTACCGGGAGATGGACCTGACCATCCGCAGTCTCGCGTCCCGCCTGGGTATCGCCGAACACCGCCTGCGCAAACTCATCAACACGCGGCTGGACTACCGCAACTTCAACGACTTCCTCAATCACTACCGGCTGCAGGAGGTAACCCGGCGCTTGCGGGACCCCGCCGAGCGACAGGTGCCGATCCTGACCATCGCCATGGACGCGGGATACCGCTCGATGACCACCTTCAACCGCGCATTTCGCGCCGAAAACGGCACCAACCCCTCCGACTTCCGCCAGCAGCACTGTGCAAATCCCGTAAAAAGCTGACCGATTCCGAAATCGCCCAGCATTTTTCGGTGGCGGTAAGCATTGGGACCCCCTGAGGGCCTTTAATTCGCCTCGACGTCAAACGCGACTCACGTGGAGGTGACACAATGTCCCAACTGTTTGAATTCTGGATTTTCGTATGGGGTTTCGATAGCGCTCGCTATCTTTTTGGCGCCGGCGGCGTCGCCCTGGTGCTGTACGGCTGCTGCCCCCGTTTCTCGGAGCGCAGGCGCATCCAGGCGCGCCGCGCGCAGGCCGCGGACATGCGCCGGGAGGTCGGCTACTCCCTGCTGACCACCGCGGTCTACGCCTCGGTGGCACTGGTGACGGTGGAACTGGAGCGCCTGGGATACATCCGGCACTACGACGACATCAGCATCTACCCGCTGTGGTACACGGCGCTCAGCCTGCCCTGGGTGCTCGTCCTGCACGACGCCTACTTCTACTGGGTGCACCGGCTGATGCACTGGAAGCCCCTGTTCCGGCTGTTCCACCTGGTGCACCACCGCTCGCACACGCCGACCACCTGGGCGGCCTACTCCTTCGCACCCGGGGAGGCGCTGCTGATGGCGCTGTTCGTACCGCTCTACGGATTTTTTTTCCCGGTGCACGAGTGGGTGCTGTTCGGCTTCCTCATCATCATGATCGTGCGCAACGCCATGGGTCACTCCGGTGTGGAGTTTCACCCCGCCTGGTGGGTGGACTCACCGCTGGACGTGTTCACAACGGTCACGCACCACGACCTGCACCACCAGCGGGGGCGGGGCAACTACGGCCTGTACTTCACCTGGTGGGATCGCTGGATGGGCACCGAGTTCGAGGACTACAGGGCGCGTTTCCGCGAGGCGGCGCGGGGCCGGGAACACGCGGCGGCCTGAGCCTGGCCGGCGCCCCGCCCGCTGGCGGCGGCAAGGGCTTTGGGCTATGGTGACCCTCCGGTAATAACAACCACAAGCCATGCTCGCCGCCCTTGCCATCCTCGCGCTGATCGGCGGAGCCCTGTTCTTCGGGGCCGGCGCCCTCGAGGACCACATGTTCCCGCCCCAGCCCGCGGTCGACCTCGCGGCCCAGCCGCGCTGTGAGGCCGCGGTGTTCGACACCCCGGCGGATGTGCGCATTCTCGGGGTCTCCCTGGAGACCTCCCCCGAGGAGCACTGTCGGGTCACGGGGGTCATCGAGACCGAGATCAACTTCGAGCTGCTGCTGCCGCTGACGTGGAACGGCAAGTTCGTCATGGGAGGCGGCGGGGGCTTCGTCGGCTCCGTGGTCAACACCGCGTACTTCTACGGCGCGCTGCAGTCCGGCTACGCGACCGTCGGCACCGATACCGGCCACCGGGGTCACGCCGTCGATGCCAGCTGGGCACTGGACAACCCCGAGCGCGTCGAGAATTTCGGCCACCGGGCGGTGCACCTGACGGCGGTTGCCAGCAAGCAACTCATAACCTCGTTCTACGGACAGCCCAGCCGGCTCAACTATTTCATGGGATGTTCCCGTGGCGGCGGCCAGGCACTGATGGAGGCCCAGCGCTACCCCGCGGACTTCGACGGCATAGTTGCCGGCGCCCCCGCCTACAACTGGACCATGGGCATCGGCGCCAACGCCACACAGATAACGCAGGCCCAGTACCCCGACCCGCTGGACCTGGAAGAGGCGCTGATCACTCCCGCGGACCAGGCCCTGATCGCGCAGACCTACCTGGCGCAGTGCGACGCGCTGGACGGCATCGAGGACGGCATTCTTATCCACCCGCCCGCCTGCGATTTCGACGTCGACTCCCTGCGCTGCGACGGCAGCCGGTCGCCCTGCCTGGAGGATGCGAAGATTGCCGCCATGCAGCGCATCTATCGGGGGCCGGTTATCGACGGCGAGTCGGTCTGGCCCGGTTTCCCCCTCGGGGGCGAGACCAGCGAGGGCGGCATGTCCGTCTGGCTCACCGGCGGCATGAAATATTTCCGGGAGGCGAGAAGCGAACTGGACAGCGGCGCGTTCCCGGCGCCGCGCGTG